>NZ_CP150262.1:0-1575000 GCF_037976155.1 Pseudomonas sp. FSL L8-0168
CGAATTCCGGCCATCGTGGTTTAACGGGGCGCCTAAGATCAACAGCAGATCAAGATCAAGATCAAGAGCGGCTCGCTTCGCATCGTGGTTACCGTTTGCTGCGACAGCCTAAAAAGTTGTGTAGATACCTGTGGCTATCGCAGTTCAAGCCAGCTCCCACAGGGGATCGGTGTTTCTAGAGTTGGTTGAGGGGGATTTTCAGGTACGTCACGCCGTTCTCTTCCGCCGGCGGCATATTCCCCGCTCGCACATTCACCTGGATCGCCGGCAGCAACAACGTCGGCATGCCCAATCCAGCATCGCGTTGGGTGCGCATCTCAACAAACGCCGCTTCATCCACGCCGTCATGCACATGGATATTGCCCGCCCGCTGTTCCGCCACGGTGGTCTGGCATTTGGCTTCTCGACCCTCGGGCGGGTAGTCATGACACACGTACAACTTGGTGTCCGAAGGGAACGCCAACAGCTTGCGCATCGATGCGTACAACTGCCGCGCATCGCCGCCGGGGAAGTCGCAGCGGGCGGTGCCGACGTCGGGCATAAACAGGGTGTCGCCCACCAGGATCAAGCGGCCATCGATCAAATAGGCCATGTCGGCGGGGGTGTGTCCGGGCACATGCAACGCCTGGGCCTTCAAGTTGCCGATATGAAAGACTTCATCCGGCGCAAACAGGTGATCGAACTGCGAGCCGTCCACGCGAAATTCCGGCTCGAGGTTGAACAGGTTTTTGAACACGCCCTGCACCTTGCTGATCGACTCGCCTATCGCGATCTTCCCGCCCAAGGTGCGACGCAGGTAGGGCGCGGCGGACAGGTGGTCGGCATGGGCGTGGGTTTCCAGCAGCCACTGCACGTGCAGGCCATGCTCGCGCACAAAGGCGATCACCTTGTCGGCTTGTGCCGTATCGGTGCGCCCCGAAGCCGGGTCGTAATTGAGCACCGAGTCGACGATGGCGCAGGGGCCGCCATCGGCTTCATAGACGATATAGGTGTAGGTCGACGATGCGTCATCCAGAAAGGCTTGAATCAACGCTGGCATGGCGGCTGTCTCTGCTGAAGAAAAAAGTGGTTACAATCAGTTTACGTTTACACATAATGTTTTGAGCTTAAGTGACTTAAAGGACCCGAGGCAAATGGAATCTACGTTGAGTGAGGGCGAGGTCGCCCAGCTGCGTGCATCGGCGTCCAAGGCCTGTGCCTTGCTCAAGGCCCTGGCCAATGAAGACCGCTTGTTGATCCTGTGCCAGTTGACCCAGGGCGAGCGCAACGTCGGCGAGCTGGAAGCCCTGACCGGGGTACGCCAGCCCACCCTGTCACAACAGTTGGGCATCTTGCGCGATGAAGGGTTGGTCGCCACCCGTCGGGAAGGCAAATACATTTTCTACGGGCTGGCCAGCCATGAAGTGATTCAAGTGATGAAGACCCTGTCCGGGCTGTATTGCGGCGCGGTCATAAAAAGCTGGGCGTGACGCCATCCGGCAGCGACCCTTGTGTGCATTGACTCAAAAAGGCAGTAGACAATGACCGAACAACACTGGGGACCCACCATCAGTGGCGATATCGTAGTCATCGGCGGCGGCTCGGCAGGCATCGGCCTGCTGGCCAGCCTGCTCAAGCGCGACCCGCAGCTGAACATCACCCTGATCGAACCTAACGACTACCACTGCTACCAGCCCGCCTGGACCCTGGTCGGCGGCGGCGCCTACGACCTGCAAAAGACCCGCCGGCCCCTGGCCGATGTGCTACCCAATGGCGTCAGCTGGGTGCAGGCCGCCGTCAGCGAAGTGCTGCCCGATGAAAACACCCTGGTGCTCGACAGCGGCCAGCGCGTCACCTGGAAGAACCTCATCGTCTGCCCCGGCCTGCGCCTGGCCTGGGAAAAAATCGAAGGCCTGCAAGACACCCTGGGCCAACACGGCGTCACCTCCAACTACAGCTACGAGCACGCCGCCTACACTTGGCAGCTGGTGCAGCAGCTCAAGGGCGGCAAAGCGTTGTTCACCCAGCCGGCGATGCCGATCAAATGTGCCGGCGCGCCGCAAAAAGCCATGTACCTGTCCTGCGACCACTGGCTCAAGCAGGGCGACCTCAAACACATCGACGTCGAATTCAACCTGGCCGGTGCCGCGTTGTTCGGTGTGCCAACCTTTGTGCCGCCATTGATGAAGTACGTGGAGAAATACAACGCGCGCCTGGCGTTCAATTCCAACCTGGTGAAAGTCGATGGCCCGGCGCGCAAAGCCTGGTTTGAAGTCAAAGACGCCGAAGGCAACGCGACGGTCGAAGAGAAAACCTTCGATATGCTCCACGTCGTACCGCCGCAGTTGTCCCCGGACTTTATCCGCCAGAGCCCGCTGGCCGATGCCGCCGGCTGGTGCGAAGTGAACCCCCACAGCCTGCAACACCTGCGCTACCCACATATCTTCGGCCTTGGCGATGTGTGCGGCACCACCAACGCCAAGACTGCTGCGGCGGTGCGCAAGCAAATCGTGGTGGTGGCGGAAAACCTGCTGGCCCTGCGCAAACAGGCGCCATTGCCGCTCAAATACGACGGCTACGGTTCCTGCCCACTGACGGTGGAGAAGGGCAAGGTGGTGCTGGCCGAGTTTGGTTACGGCGGCAAATTGCTGCCGACCTTTCCCCTCGATCCCACGCAGGCGCGCCGTTCGATGTGGTTCCTCAAGGCCACGCTGCTGCCGTGGTTCTACTGGAACGGTATGCTCAAGGGCCGCGAATGGCTGACCCGTCTGAGCAAGGTGGACTGAATGCTGCTGGCCAGTGTGTTGGGTGTATTGATGGGCCTGGTCATGGGCCTGACCGGCGCGGGCGGCGGCATCCTCGGGGTGCCGGCGCTGGTGCTGGGGCTGGGCTTGACCATGACCCAGGCCGCGCCCGTGTCATTGCTCGCGGTGGGCGCAGCGGCAGCGGTGGGGGCCATTGATGGCTTGCGCCATGGCCTGGTGCGGTATCGCGCGGCGTTGCTGATCGCCTTGCTTGGCGCGTTGTTTTCGCCGTTGGGTGTGTTCCTCGCCCATCAACTGTCGGAGCCGGTGCTGATGGGACTGTTCAGCGCGCTGATGGTGCTGGTGGCCTGGCGCATGCTGCAACGGGAAAAGCGCGAGGCCGGGCCGAGTGACCATGGTTCGGCGTCGTGGGGCCAGAAGAACTGCATGCTCAACCAGCAGACCGGGCGCCTGGCCTGGACCGCCAAGTGCAGCGCCACCCTGGCCGCATTGGGTGCGGTGACCGGCGCCGTGTCGGGGTTGTTGGGCGTGGGCGGCGGCTTTCTGATCGTACCGGCGTTCAAGCAGCTCACCGATGTGCAGATGCGTGGCATCGTCGCCACGTCGTTGATGGTGGTCAGCCTGCTGTCGCTGATCGGCGTGGCCGGTGCGTTTCATGCGGGCGTGAGTATCGAGCCGGTGGGCTGGGTGTTTATCGGCGCGAGTATCGTCGGCATGTTGGCAGGACGGCGGTTGTGTTCGGTGATTCCCGCGCGGGCCTTGCAAGTGGGGTTTGCCAGTTTGTGCGTCGTAGTGGCTGTTGGCATGTTACTCAAGGCCGCCCTATAAGGTTAAAAGCTTCTACTTTTGACTGTGTCCACCTGAGGATCAAATGCGTCCACGAGATGGCAAGATGAACGCCTCTCAGGTTACTGTTCCTCTGTGTAACGGATTCACCGGCCTTGCACCCCGGCTTACCAAGGTCACCGAATGGATAAATACACCCCCCACACCTGGCAACCCCACGAGCGGCCGAGTCTGCCTGGCTCGCCGTCGACGCCGCTGCACCCTACGCATAAGCGCTGGCTCTTCGCGCTGGTCGGCGTGCTGGTGGCAATCACCGGCGGCTTGGGTAACGCCCTGGTCATCGCCAACCTGCAATACCTGCAAGGCGCCCTGGGCGCGACCACCGCGGAAATGGCCTGGCTGCCCGCCGCCTATGTGATGACCAACGTGTGCATGAACCTGCTGCTGGTGAAGTTTCGCCAGCAGTTCGGCCTGCGTGCGTTTACCGAGGTGTTCCTGGTGCTCTACGCGCTGGTGACCTTCGGCCACTTGTTCGTCAATGACCTCAGTTCGGCAATTGCGGTACGGGCCGCCCATGGCATGGTGGGTGCGGCGCTCAGTTCGTTGGGCTTGTACTACATGATCCAGGCATTCCCGGCCAAGTGGCGGCTGAAAGCGCTGGTACTGGGGCTGGGCACCGCGCAGTTGGCGTTACCGCTGGCGCGGCTGTTTTCCGAAGACTTGCTGCAAATCGCTGAATGGCGCGGGCTGTATTTGTTCGAACTGGGCCTGGCGCTGATCTGCCTGGGCTGCGTGTTCCTGCTCAAGCTGCCGCCGGGTGATCGCTTCAAGACCTTTGAAAAACTCGATTTTCTAACCTTTGCCATCCTCGCCAGCGGCGTAGCCTTGCTCTGCGCTGTGCTGTCCCTGGGGCGTATTGACTGGTGGCTGGAAGCGCCGTGGATCGGCGTGGCCTCCGCCTGTTCCCTGGTGCTGATCATGGCGGGGCTCGCCATCGAGCATAACCGCAGCAACCCGATGCTGATGACGCGCTGGCTCGGCAGCGGCGTGATGATCCGCCTGGCGTTGGCGGTGGTGCTGATTCGCATGGTGCTGTCCGAGCAATCCACCGGTGCGGTGGGGTTCATGCAGATGTTGAACATGAGCTACCAGCAGATGCACACCCTGTACGTGGTGATGCTGGCCGGGGCGATTGCCGGGCTGGTGGTCAGCGCGTTGACGATCAACCCGGCGCATTTGCTGATGCCGCTGATCATCTCCCTGGCGCTGATGGCTACCGGTTCGGTGATGGACAGTTTTTCCAGCAACCTGACCCGTCCGCAGAACCTCTATATCAGCCAGTTCCTGCTAGGCTTCGGCGGTACATTCTTCCTGGGGCCGACCATGGTGCTGGGCACCAAAAACGTACTGACCAACCCGCGCAACCTGGTGAGCTTCTCGGTGATGTTCGGGATCTGCCAGAACCTTGGCGGCCTGATCGGCGCGGCGTTGCTGGGCACCTTCCAGATTGTGCGCGAGAAGTACCATTCGAGCATGATCGTCGAGCACCTGACCCTGATCGATCCGCTTGTGGCGGCGCGGGTGCAGAGCGGTGGGGCGGCCTATGGCAAGATCGTCGCTGACCCGGAACTGCGCAACCTCATGGGCATCCGCAGCCTGGCCACGGCGGCCACCCGTGAGGCGAACGTCATGGCTTACAACGATGTCTTCATGCTGATCGCGATTATCGCGATCCTGACCATGCTGTGGATCTTCACCCGCAGCCTGTGGCTGATGAGCACTACCAAGGCAACTCCTCCTGTTCAACCCAGCGGCGCGACTTCATGACTGAACCTTCAACCACCACCACGACTGCCATTGCCGCCACGCCGGAAGGCAGCACGCCACCGGGCGCGGTGCCCACCCAACTGCGGTCCTTGCGCGTGCGGATCATCTCGTCCCTGGGCTTTGCCGCCATCGCCATCATCGGTGTGCTGATCGTGTTGTACGCCTGGCAACTGCCGCCGTTCAGCAGCGCGGTGGAAACCACCGAAAACGCCCTGGTGCGTGGGCAGGTGACGATTATCGGCCCGCAACTCAGTGGCTATGTGTTCGAAGTGCCGGTGCAGGACTTCCAGTACGTCAAGACCGGCGACCTGCTGGTGCGCCTGGATGACCGTATCTACAAGCAACGCCTCGACCAGGCCCTGGCACAACTGGCGGTGCAGAAGGCCTCGTTGGCCAACGTGGTGCAGCAACGCAA
The DNA here is from genome assembly GCF_037976155.1 of Pseudomonas sp. FSL L8-0168. Taxonomy (NCBI): domain Bacteria; kingdom Pseudomonadati; phylum Pseudomonadota; class Gammaproteobacteria; order Pseudomonadales; family Pseudomonadaceae; genus Pseudomonas; species Pseudomonas sp. FSL L8-0168. The sequence goes on from NZ_CP150262.1 coordinate 5,773, forward strand.
CAGCGCCGAAGCGACCATCAAGCTGCGCCAGGCCGCGTTGGTCGACAGTCAGGCTCAGGCACGCAAGAGCACTGCGGATTTGCGCCGCAATGAAGAACTGATCAGCGATGGTTCGGTGTCCAAACGCGAACTGGACGTGACCCGTGCCGCCAACGCGCAGACCATCGCTGCCGTGGCCCAGGCCCAGGCCAGCCTGGAAATTGCGCGCCAGGATTTGCAGACGGTGATCGTCAACCGCGGCTCCCTGGAGGCAGCTGTCGCGAGTGCCGAGGCGGCAGTGGAACTGGCGCGCATCGACCTGTCCAATACCCGCATCACGGCGCCACGGGATGGTCAGCTGGGGCAGATTGGCGTGCGCCTGGGCGCTTATGTCAATTCCGGCGCGCAACTGATGGCCCTGGTGCCCAAGCAGTTGTGGGTGATTGCCAATATGAAAGAAACCCAGATGGACAATGTGCAGGTCGGCCAGCCGGTGACGTTCACCGTGGATGCGCTGAACCACCGCAAATTCCATGGCACGGTGCAGCATATTTCCCCGGCCACCGGTTCCGAGTTCAGCCTGTTGCAGGCGGACAACGCCACCGGCAACTTCGTCAAGATCGCCCAGCGGGTGCCCGTGCGCATCACCGTGGATCCGGATCAAGCCGAGAGTGAGCGCTTGCGGCCGGGGTTGTCGGTGGTGGTGAGTATCGACACGGCAGGGCGTCTCAAAAATTCACCGCCCTGACACTGGCACGCTTGGCGTGTATTTCAGGTTGAAATTGAGGCGGGTTGACTGGCCTTGCTCCAACAGCTTCAGGCCAGGCTTGCCCGCCAGGTGATGGGCATTCACTGGATGGCTCACCGGCTCGATGCAGAAAAACTCCAACCCCGGCGGGCAGTACAACAGGAAATAATCGGCGCCGCTGGCCTGGCATTCGAGACGGTAGCCAAGCTCCGGTTGTTCGATCAGGCAGTGCCCATCCCAGCCGCAAAAGCCGTTGTCCACCAGCCCCTCTGGCAAACCTTTGAGTTGCCGGAAATCCCAGGCCTCGGGAACCGGTGCCAACTCGGTGGGCAGCTTGGCTGCATCACTCATCCACACGTGCCCAGCCCTGGCCTGTAGCCGCGTACCCGGCCGGCGCGGTAAGTACGGATGCAAGCCCAGCCCATGCCACGCGGGTTGCTCGGCCAAGTGAGTTACACACAATTGGATATTCAACTCACCGTTGTTCAAGCGCAACCGCTGGCGGGCGTGATAGGCGAAGGGTGTGGCGCATTCCAATTCCAGCACCACTTCACGCGTGGTATGGCTCACCACCTGCCATGCCTGCTGCCAGGCCGAGCCGTGAATCGGTAAAGGATCAGTGAGGCTATTAGCTGCCAGTGCCAGCCAACCACCGGGGTTGTCGAACCCGCCTTGGGCGATTCGGTTGGACCAGGGTGCCAAGGGATAGCAACCCAGCTTGCCCGGCAGCCCGGTATTGATCGCCTGTGCATCGCTGTGCCGTAACAGCGGCTGCCCGGTGGCGCGCACCGTCCAGTTGACGAGGCTGCCGCCGATGGCGGGGGCGAGCACCAGATGGGTGAATTGATCCGAAAGCTCAATCACGATTGACCTGCCTGATGAAGTCAAAACAAACACTGAGGATGCAAGTGTGGGAGCTGGCTTGCCTGCGATAGCGACCTGTCAGTCAATGCATCCGTGACTGATACACCGCTATCGCAGGCAAGCCAGCTCCCACAGTTGCTCACTTTTGTTTCTGAAAGAAGGTTTACAGCACCAAATGGGGCAACCACAGCGACAACGCCGGGATGTAGGTCACCGCAATCAGCACCAAGAACAACACCGCATAAAACGGCAGCAGTGCCTTCACGGTTTTCTCGATACTGGTCTTGCCCACCGCCGCACCAACGAACAGCACCGCGCCCACCGGCGGGGTAATCAGGCCGATGCCCAGGTTCACCAGCATGATCATGCCGAAGTGTACCGGGTCGACGCCGATGCCCAGGATCACCGGCATCAGGATCGGCGTGAGGATCAGAATCAGCGGCGCCATGTCCATCACCGTGCCCAGCAACAACAGCATGACGTTGATGCACATCAGGATCACGTAGCGGTTGTCCGACAGGGTCAGGAACAGCGTGGTGATCTTCGCCGGGATCTGCATCAGGGTCATGATGTAGCCGAAGCTGGCGGCGAAGGCGATCAGGATCATCACGATGGAAATGGTGCGCACCGTGCGGTGCATCAGCTTGGGCAGCTCGCGCCATTTGTAGTCGCGGTAGATGAACATGGTCACGAAGAATGCCCACAACACCGCAATCGCAGCCGACTCGGTGGCGGTGAAGATGCCCGAGAGGATGCCGCCGAGGATGATCACCATGGCCATCAGGCCCCAGAGCGCATCGGCGGCGATCTTCAGCGCCTGCTTCAAGGGGATGACTTCGCCTTTGGGGTAGTCGCGCTTTTTCGCGAAGATCAGGCAGAGCACCATCAGGCACGCGCTCATCAACAAGCCCGGCACCACACCGGCCATGAACAGCGAGGCGATGGAGACGGTGCCGCCTGCCGCCAGTGAGTACAACACCGAGTTATGGCTGGGCGGCGTCAGCAGCGCCTGCACCGAACCGCTGACGGTCACGGCGGTGGCGAATTCGCGCGGATAACCCCGCCGTTCCATTTCCGGGATCAGCACCGAGCCGACCGAGGCGGTATCGGCCACGGATGAGCCGGAAATCGCGCCAAAAAACGTCGAAGCCATGATGTTGACCAGAGACAACCCGCCACGCACAAAGCCCACCAGCACCCCGGCAAAGGCCACCAGGCGCCGCGACATGCCGCCCTCGGCCATGATCGCCCCGGCCAGCACGAAGAACGGAATCGCCATCAGCGAAAACTTGTTCACCCCACCGGCAATCTGAATCATCAGGGCCTGGAACGGGATGTCGATCCACCACGCGCCAATCAGCGCCGACAGCCCCAACGCGTAGGCCACCGGCATGCCGATCAGAATCAATACAACAAAGCTGCCCAACAGAATCAATGCGTCCATATCAGGCGGCCCCTTCGTTTTCTTCAACCAAGTCGAAGCGCACCACCTTGCGGTTGCTCTGGTCACCGAGCAGCAGCTTTTCGACCACGAACACCAGGGTCAGCACGCCGCCAATCGGGATCGGCATGTAGGTGATGCCTACGCGCAGGGTGGGGATGGCGCTCATGAATTGGTTCCAGGTGGACAGGCACAGCTTGGTGCCCCAAATCGTCATGAACACGCAGATGGTGCCCATCAGCAGTTGCGAGAGGATGCCGACGAGGCGGCGTTGGACGGGCGGCAAGCGGTCAGTGATCATCGCCACCGACATGTGCGCGCCGGCACGGTAACTGGCAGCGGCGCCGATAAAGGTGAACACCAGCATCAGCAGGATGGCGGTGGGCTCCGGCCAGCTGGAACCGGTACCGAGGGCGTAGCGGGTGAAGATACCCCAGGGAATGATCAAGGCCACCCCCAGGACCGAAAGGCCGGCGACCCAGATACAGGTCATGTAAAGGCGGTCATTGAAGCGCAGCAGTAAAGTCTTCATGGCGTTCACCGTGACCGGGCGCGTCGATGCCGACCGCGCCGGGCCTTATGCAGGGGCAGGGGAGGTTATTGAACCGCGTCGATGCGCTTGATCATGTCCGCATACGGCGCACCGTACTTGGCACGCACCTGAGCGGTGGCCTCATAGAAGGGCTTTTTATCGACGGTGATGAACTCCACGCCGGCCTTCTTGAGTTTCTCTTCACTGCTGGCGGACTTGGCGTCCCAGAGCACGCGCTCATCGGCCTGGGCGGCCTTGGCAGCGGCCTTGACCATGTCCTGCTGGGCGGGGTCGAGCTTGTTCCAGGTGATTTTCGACATCACGATGGGTTCAGGCAGGATCAGGTGTTCGGTGAGGGTGTAGTACTTGGCGTTCTGAAAGTGGTTGTGTTCCAGCAAGGTCGGCGGGTTGTTTTCCGCGCCGTCGATGACCCCGGTCTGCAGGGCGCTGAAGATCTCGCCGGTGTCCATGGCAATGCCGTTGGCGCCCATGGCGTTGAAGGCTTCGATGAAAATCGGGTTGCCTTGCACGCGGATCTTCATGCCCTTGAGGTCTTCGATCTTGCGCACCGGTTTCTTGGTATAGAGATTGCGCGTGCCGCCATCCATCCAGGCCAGGGCCACCAGGCCGAACTCGGAGTTGGTGATCTTGGCGAGGATCTCGTCGCCAATCTCGCCATCGATGACCTTGCGCATATGCGCCTGGTCGCGGAATACGAACGGCAGGTTGAACACGTTCACGTCCGGCACCACCGGGCCGACGATGCCGAGGCTGACGCGGGTCATTTGCACGGCGCCGACCTGGGCCTGTTCGACCACTTCCTTCTCGGAGCCCAGCACACCGCCGGGGAAGTACTTGAAGGTCAGCTCGCCGTTGCTCGCCTTGGTCAGGGCCTTGCCCATGTTCTCTTCGGCGACCACGGTGGGGTAGCCAGCGGGGTGAATGTCGGCGAACTTGATTTCCAGCGCGTGGGCGGCGCTGCTGAGGGTGAAGATTGCAGCGGCGAGCAAGGTGCGTTTGAAGTCCATGGAAGTCACTCCTGTCTTGTTATTGTTGTATTCAAGGCACAGCGATTAAACGATGAAGCGGGGTTCGGGCAGCCCTTGGACGCCGGGGTTGAGGGCGAACACGCCACCAGACAGCGACTGCTCACTCGGGTCGTCACGGATGGAAGTGACGTACAAGGTGTCCAGGCGGCTGCCACCGAAGGCGCACATGGTGGGTTTTTTCACGGGCACGCTCAGGGAGCGGTCCAGTCGGCCGTCGGGGCTGAAACGGTGAATCAGTCCGGCGTCGTTGGCGCAGATCCAGTAGCCGCCCTCGGCGTCCACGGCTGCACCGTCGGGCCGCCCGGGGAAGTCGTTCATATCAACGAACAGGCGGCGATTGGACGGTGTGCCGGTCTCGATGTCGTAGTCGAACGCCCAGACCTTTTGCACCTTAGGGTGCGAATCGGAAGCGTACATCGTGCGGCCATCGGGGCTGAAGGCCAGGCCGTTGAGGGTGATGAACCCGTCCAGTTGCGCGTGGGGCGCAGCCCCGGACCCATAGCGATAAAGGACACCATCGGCGGCGTTCAAGCCCATGTCCAGCACCATGCTGCCGGCCCAGAAACGGCCCTGGCGATCGCAGCGGCCATCGTTCAAACGCATGTCCTTGCGCGAATGCTCGAGGCTGGCCAGCGGCACGGTGTCGAGGCTGCCGTCGTTGTGGGGCGTGAGTTGGAAGAAGCCGGTTTGCATGCCGGCGACCCAATTGCCTGCTTGAGTGCGCGCAATACAGGCGAGCATCTCTGGGGCTTTCCACGCTGCCAGATGGCCGGTGGCGGCGTTCCAGCGTTGCAAGCCACCGTTGGGGATATCCACCCAATACAGCGCGTTTTCTTCAGGCACCCACACCGGGCATTCGCCCACGGCATTGCGGGCATCGACAATCAATTCAGCAGGCATAGTCATTCCCTTGGGTTGCTGGGCACTCAGTCACCGAACGGCCCCGCCGCGCAGAACGCACCACCCTGATAGACCTTGGCCGGGTCATCGGCGGCCACGGGCGGCTGGGCTTCGACCTGGGCGCGGAACACCTCGGAGCTGTCCTTGGGGGCAAAGCCCAGATGCGCGGCGTAGCGGTTGTCCCACCAGGTATCGAGGTTGGCCGACATGCCGTACACCACGGTATGGCCGACGTTGGGCGTGTACAGCGCGCGTTCGAGCAGTTGGGTCAGGTCGTCGAAACTCAGCCAGGTGTGCATCATCCGGCGGTTCTGCGGTTGCGGGAACGAGGAGCCGATACGGATGCTCACGGTCTCGATTCCGTACCGGTCGAAGTAGAAACTGGCCATGTCTTCGCCGTAGGACTTGGACAGGCCGTAGTAACTGTCCGGGCGGCGCGGGGAGTGGGCGTCAAGTTGCTCGCCCTGTTTGTAGAAACCGATCACGTGATTGGAACTGGCGAAGATCACCCGCTTGACCCCGTGGCGGCGGGCGGCTTCGTAGATATGGAACACGCCACTGATATTCGCGCCCAGTACTTCTTCGAACGAGCGCTCCACTGACACGCCGCCAAAGTGCAGGATGGCGTCGACGCCCTCTACCAACCGATGCACGGCGTGTTTGTCGGCCAGGTCGCAGATGTGTACCTCTTCGCGAGCATCGGTGGCGGGGGCCATTTCAGCGATATCCGAAAGGCGCAGCACCTGGGCATAAGGACGCATGCGTTCACGCAGAACTTTGCCCAGGCCGCCGGCGGCACCAGTGAGCAACAGACGATTGAAGGGAGCGGGGGTGGTGGTGGTCATGGGCCTTCCAGATTTTTGTTGTAGGTTGTCGTATGACTATGGGGAAATAGTGTTAGGGATTCCTGGTGTTGTCAACGTCCTTCCAGGCACATGAGATCAAAGGTGGGAGCTGGCTTGCCTGCGATAGCGGTGAGTATGAAAAGGATGTGGTAACTGACCCACCGCTATCGCAGGCAAGCCAGCTCCCACATGGATATGTCGCACCTTAGAGATCGGATTTGCCTTTGGAGCTACAACAACGAAATCGGATAGCTGATAAAAATCCGGTTCTCGTCGAACTCGTTATTGCTGAAATCCCGGCGCATGGTCGAGTTGCGCCACTTCACATTGAGGTTCTTCAGCGCACCGCTCTGCACCGTGTAGGCCAACTCCGACTCACGTCCCCACTCCTTGCCGTCGGTGATCGCTCCGGTGTGTACATTGCTGCCGCTGATATAGCGGTTCATCAGGGTGAGCCCTGGAACGCCGAGCACCACAAAGTTGAAGTCGTGGCGCACCTGCCAGGACTTTTCCTTGGCGTTGTCGTAGCTGGCGTTGTAGCTGTCGTTGGCCAGGGTGCCGCCACTGGTGCCGTTGATGCGCATCCAGGCGCTGTCGCCGCTGAGTTTTTGCAGGCCAACGTAGAAGGTGTGGCCGTTGTATTTGGCCGAGAGCAGAGCGAACAGGGTCTTGTTATCGAGGTCGCCGGCCAGGGCGCTGCCGTCTTCCTTGCCGTTGAAGAACCCGAGGTTGGCGCCCAGAGTCCAGTCGCCCAGCGGCTGGCTGTGGGTGAGGTTGAGGTACTGCTGTTGGTAGATATCAGTCAGTTCGGCGTACCACAGGCCGACCTGGGTACGTTTGTCGTTGAAGGTGTATTCGCCGCCGCCGAAGTTGAAACGGTCCGAAGTGAACGCGGCTTTGCCGTTCATGAACATGTCTTCCATGCTCGCGTCGTTGCGCGGGCTGTTGCCGCGAAACTGGCCACCGTAGAGCGTCAGGCCGGCGATTTCATTGGAGGTGACCTGGCCGCCACGAAAGGTCTGGGGCAGGGAGCGGCCATCATCGGAACGCAGGATCGGCAGCACCGGCATCCATTCGCCAACCTTCAACTCGGTCTTCGACAGCCTGGTTTTCAGCGCGACACCCAGACGCCCGAAATTGTCGGCGGGGCGGCCATCGTCATGCACCGGCAACAGTTGGGTGCCGGCGGTGCCTTTGCCGCCATCAAGCTTTTGCGAATACAGGCCCAGCACGTCAATCCCGAAACCGACCGTGCCCTGGGTAAAGCCGGACTTGGCATCAAGGATAAAATTCTGCGTCCACTCTTCGGCCTTGCCCTGGGGGTTGGTCGGGTTGGTGAAGTTGCGATTGAAGTAGGCATTACGCAGGTTGAGCGTGGCCTTGGCGTCGTCGATAAAACCTTCGGCGTTGACGCCCAGCGGCAGGGTGACGGCCAGGCTGCCGAGACCGAGAAGGCCCAGGCGCGTGCAAGAATGACGGGCGGATTGACTCACAGTGAGGCTCCCTTTGTTTTGTTGTTTTTATTATTTGTTATACGTTGTCGTACAACATTGAGCGCGATATTTGCGAGGTTTTGAGGGCGTGTCAAGCAGAAGTTATACGATGACCTGGGTGAAACGATTCAACTGATGGGGGCACGGTCAGTGTGGGAGCTGGCTTGCCTGCGATGGCGGCGAATCAGACAGTATGCAGTCACTGATCCACCGCCATCGCAGGCAAGCCAGCTCCCACGTTGATTGCATTGCACAAGACTTTTCAGCCAGCCATGACCATCGGCGGCAGGGTGCCAAGCAGGGAAACCGCCGCCACGGCTGCAAGGCCCAGCAGCCACTCCATCATCACACTGGCTCTCAATCTGCCCAGGCGCTGTTCGCAGCGCTTGATACGCAACCGGTTCAACAGCGCCAACCCGAGCATGCCCAGCACCAGCCCCACCTTGATCAGCAAAATCAAGGCAAACCCTTGGAACAGCGGCGTGGGCCACAGTTGCCCAGTGAGCACCCGCACGTTGATCAAGCCAGTCACCAACAGGCCGGCGACCAGGCCATATCCCACACCACTGAAGCGGCGCAAAATCGGCTTTAGGCGATGGTCTTGCGCATGCCTGAGGATCAGCACCAACACCAGCAACCCTCCGAGCCAGGCCCCCACGCACAGCAGGTGCACCACCTGGTTAAGGATCAGCAACCGCCCACTCAGCCCGTCGAGCATGGCGCCGTGGCCTACGGGGGCCAGGGTCGCCAGCAGCAGGGCGAGCAGCGGCAAGCGCAAGGCCGGCCAGGGCTTGATCAGCACGATCACCAGCAGCAGGTTAAGCAGCAGATGCCAGGTCCATACCTGGCCAAAAAAGGTCTTGCCCAGCACCAACTGCACCGTGGCCGGTTGCAGCGCCGAGTCCCAACTGCCAGCCATGCTGGCGGTGATCAACAGCAGCCACGCAACCCCGGTGAGCAGCCCCAGGCTGGCCAGGCCACGGGTGATGCGCAGCAATTGCCGGTCCAGTGTCGGCTGCACGACGTGAGCGCCGAGCAGCCAGGGCCTGAACACCCAGGCCCCGAACATCAGCAACACGACGCAAAAGTGCAGGAAGCGGCACAGCACCAGCAGGGTCGCCATGGGTTATTGGCCGACCTTGAAGCTGTAAGTGCCTTCGCTTTTGTGAGTGTCGACGGACACCGCATGCCATTCGACCTTATACGTGCCGCTTGCCAGCGGAGCGGCAGGCGTGACCACCAGGGTTTTCTTGTCGGCGTCCGGGGTTTCCAGGCCCTTGATGGCAATTTCGGTGCCGTCCTTGCTCAGGGAGACCTTGGTAAAGGTGGCTTCGACGCCTTCGCTGAAGGTCAGGCGCAGGTCTGTGGGGGCGGCGACGCGGCTGTCAGCCGCAGGTTGCGCGCTCTTGAGGTGGGCGTGGGCAAACGCGGCAGAAGCGCCCAGCAGGGCAGTGAACAGGACAGCAGCGGTCAGGGACTTCTTGAGCAACATTGTTCAACACCGATCAGAGGATAGGAGCCGGCAGTGTACGAAGTTTCGGCTTGGCCTGTCGCCCCGATCTAGAGCCGGTGGTAGTCTTTAGGCCGTGTTGTTGTCAGGGAGCCCTTATGGGCAATCACAAGATCGGAATTCGTCGGGTCAACGTCGAGAAAATCCTGCTGGCGGCGGAGAAGGTCTTCGCCAACAAAGGCTATGGCAGCACCGCCATGGCCGACATCGCCGAAGAAGCGCAACTGCCGCGCTCCAACCTGCATTACTACTTCACCACCAAGAGCGAGCTGTACAGCGCGGTGCTGTTCGACCTGCTGGAATTGTGGAAGCAGGACGCCCTGAGCTTTGAAACCTTTGATGACCCCCGTGTGGTGCTCAGCAGCTACATCCGCGCCAAGATGCAGCGCTCGCGCACGCGTCCGTATGGCTCCAAGGTCTGGGCCAATGAAATCATCCACGGCGCGCCCACACTCGGCGAGGCCTTGGATGAAAGCCTGTACGACTGGGCCAAGATGAAGGAAGCGAAGATTCGCCAATGGGTGCAAGACAAACGCATCCTGCCGGTGGAGCCCTCGAGCCTGCTGTACATGATCTGGGCCTCGACCCAGCACTATGCCGACTTTGACCACCAAGTGAAGATTTTGAATGATCACCAGCCGTTGTCGGACAGGCAGTTCGAGAAGGCCATTCAGACAGTGACCGGTGTGATTTTGCGCGGGATTGGCTTGGAACCCTGAGCTGATCGTTCCCACGCTCCGCGTGGGAATGCAGCCCTGGACGCTCTTGCCAGGGTGACGCGGAGTGTCACAGGATGCGTCCCCACGTGGAGCGTGGGAACGAGGGGCAAGGGTTACACCGCTTCGCGGTAAGGATTGCGCGGGTCCTGCGTCCAGTTCAAAAACGGCTTGCCGTTATCGATCGGCACCATCTCGATGCAGCCGGCCACCGGGCAGGTGATCTGGCACAGGTTGCAGCCCACGCACTCATCGTCGATCACCTCATACAGATGCGTGCCATCAGCCTGCTTCAAGCTGGCAATGGCCTGGTGCGAGGTGTCCTCGCAGGCAATATGGCAACGCCCACAGCCAATGCACGCCGCTTGATCAATCTTGGCGATGACCTGGTAGTTGATGTCCAGGTACTTCCAGTCTGTGGTATTGCCCACCGCCCGCCCGGAAAACGCCTGCAGGTTGGCATGGCCCTGGCTGTCCATCCAGCGCGACAAGCCGTCCTTCATCTCTTCAACGATGCGAAACCCATGCAGCATCGCCGCCGTGCACACCTGCACCGCGCCGCAGCCCAGGGCGACGAATTCCGCGGCGTCGCGCCAGGTACCGATGCCGCCGATGCCGCAGATCGGCAGGCCGTTGGTCTGTGGGTCACGGGCGATTTCGGCGACCATGTTCAACGCAATCGGCTTGACCGCCGAGCCGCAGTAACCGCCATGGGTACTCTGGGTGCCGACCACCGGCAGCGCGACCATGCGTTCCAGGTCCACGCTGGTGATGGAGTTGATGGTGTTGATCAGCGACACCGCATCGGCGCCACCGCGATAGGCCGCTCGCGCCGCCACGCGGATGTCGGTGATGTTCGGCGTGAGTTTGACGATCACCGGCAGCGAGCAATAGGTCTTGCACCAGCGCGTCACTTGCTCCACGTACTCCGGCACCTGGCCGACGGCGGCGCCCATGCCCCGTTCGGGCATGCCGTGAGGGCAGCCGAAGTTCAGCTCGATGCCGTCGCAGCCGGTCGCCTCCACCAAGGGCAGGATGTTTTTCCAGGACGCTTCGACACAAGGCACCATCAGCGAGACGATCAGCGCGCGGTCCGGCCAGTCCTTTTTCACCTGGGTGATTTCCCGCAAGTTGATCTCCAGGGAGCGGTCGGTGATCAGTTCGATATTGTTGATGCCCAGCACTTCGCGGTTGGCGCCATAGTGCGCGGAGTAACGCGACGACACGTTCACCGCCGCCGGATCTTCCCCCAGGGTTTTCCACACGACGCCACCCCAGCCGGCCTCGAAGGCGCGCACCACGTTGTAGGCTTTGTCGGTGGGCGGCGCGGAGGCCAGCCAGAACGGATTGGGCGCTTTGATACCGGCGAATACAATCGAGAGATCGGCCATTACGCAGCCTCCACAGTCAGCATGAGTTGGGCATGCATGGCTTCGGCGGCCCGCTTGCCATGTTGTACCGCCTGAACGGTTAGGTCCTGGCCGAGGCTGACGCAGTCGCCGCCGGCATACACCCCTGGGATGCTGGTGCGCAGTTGCTCATCGACGAAGATGCGCTCGCCGACGCGGTGCAGCTGCTGGGCCAGCGGGTCGTGCAGGGCGTCGTTGTCGAAGCCTTGCCCGATCGCCTTGAAGATCGCATCGGCGGCCAGTTCGAAGGTTTCCCCGGTAGGCAGCAGGCGACCGTTCTCCAGGCGGGTGCGGGCAAAGCGCATGCCGCGTACGCGGCCTTGGTCGTCGAGTAACACCTCGTCGGGTTGGGCCCAGGTCAACAGCCGGACTTGATTGGCCTTGGCGATGTCCTGTTCGTGGTGGGTTGCGCCCATGTCGGCCAGACCACGGCGGTACACCAGGTTGACATCGCGGGCACCGAGGCGGGCCATCTGCACGGCCATGTCGATGGCGGTGTTGCCGGCGCCGAGCACGATGCAGCGGTCGGCCAGGGGCAGTTGGGTGAGGTCGTCGGCCTGGCGCAGTTCGCGGATATAGTCGGTGGCGGCGAGCAGGCCGGGGGCGTCCTCAAAGGGCAGGCCCAGCTGTTTGCTGGCAGCGAGCCCCAGGCCGAGGAACACCGAATCGAACTGCTGGTGCAGTTCGCTCAAGGTCAGGTTGTCACCCAGGCGCTGGCCGTGGCGAACCTCGATGCCGCCAATCTGCAGGAGGAAATCCAGTTCCTTCTGGGCGAAGTCGTCCACCAGTTTGTATTTGGCGATTCCGTATTCATTCAGGCCGCCGGCTTTTTCCCGCGCCTCGAATATCACCACGTCATGACCGTGCAAGGCGGCGCGGTGAGCGCAGGCCAAACCGGCAGGCCCGGCGCCGACCACGGCGATACGCTTGCCGGTGGACGCGGCGCGTTGGAACGGGTGTTCGCTGAAGTGCGCGTTGTCGATGGCGTAGCGTTGCAGCAGGCCGATCAGCACGGGGGCGCATTCTTCGGCGTTATTGCGTACGCAGGCTTGCTGGCAAAGGATTTCCGTCGGGCACACCCGTGCGCAACTGCCACCGAGGATGTTGGCCGAGAGGATTTTTTGCGCGGCCCCCTGCACGTTTTCGGTGTGGATATTGCGGATGAACGAGGGGATATCGATCTCGCTGGGGCACGCATTCACACAAGGCGCGTCGTAGCAGTACAGGCAGCGCGAGGCTTCCAGTTGGGCCTGGCGTGCGTTGAGGGGCGGTGCCAGGTCGGTGAAGTGGCTGGCGAGGGTGGCCCCGTCTTCGCGGGGGTGGGGGAGGTGGGTCAGGGTCTGGATCACGGTGTTGGCCTCACGGTTATTGAGGTGCTGCCTCTGATGGGCGATCGTTCCCACGCTCTGCGTGGGAATGCCTCACTGGACGCTCCGCGTCCGCTTTTTTTGGACTCAGCGGTTCACGGCCACTGGCTTGCAAAGCGCTGCCCGCTTGCTCAACTGCTCGAACACCGACGGATACGCCGGCCGCTCCACATACCGTCCGGCCCCTCGCTCGGCGCGCAGGTCACCATCGGCCCACACCAGCTTGCCCTGGCTGATGGTATGGCTGGGCACGCCGCGCACGGTCTTGCCTTCGAAGATGTTGAAGTCCACCTGCTGATGGTGGGTCTTGGCGGAAATGGTCCGCGTGCCCTCGGGGTCCCATAGCACCAGGTCGGCATCGGCGCCTACGCGTATCGCGCCTTTGCGTGGGTAGAGGTTGAAGATCTTTGCGGTGTTGGTGGAGGTCAGCGCGACAAATTCCTGCATCGACAAACGCCCGGTATTGACGCCTTCGTGCCACAGCAGCGCCATGCGGTCTTCAATGCCGGCGGTACCGTTGGGGATCTTGCTGAAGTCGTCACGCCCGGCGGCTTTTTGCTCGGCGCAGAAACAGCAGTGGTCGGTGGCGGTGGTGTGCAGGTTGCCCGCTTGCAGGCCGTGCCACAGCGCCTCTTGATGCCCGCGTGGGCGGAATGGCGGGCTCATTACATAGCCGGCGGCGGTCTGCCAGTCGGGGTGCTGGTACACACTGTCATCGAGCAACAGGTGGCCGGCGAGCACTTCACCGTACACCGCCTGGCCTTTGCCTCGGGCATAGGTGATTTCATCCAGGGCTTCTTTCGTCGACACATGCACCAGGTACAGCGGCGTGCCGATGGTCTCGGCAATCCGGATGGCACGGCTGGCCGCTTCGCCTTCCACCTGGGACGGGCGCGACAGCGGATGGGCTTCCGGCCCGGTGATGCCCTGGGCCATCAGTTTGCGTTGCAGGTGATACACCAGCTCGCCATTTTCGGCATGCACGGTGGGCACGGCGCCGAGTTCCAGGCAGCGTTCGAAACTGGCGACCAAGGTGTCATCGGCCGCCATGATCGCGTTCTTGTAAGCCATGAAATGCTTGAAGCTGTTGATGCCGTGATGGCTGACCAACTCGGCCATTTCCTCACGTACCTGCTCACTCCACCAAGTGATCGCTACGTGAAACCCGTAGTCGGCGGCGGACTTTTCGGCCCAGCCGCGCCACTGGTGGAAAGCTTCCATCAGCGATTGCTGCGGGTTGGGAATCACGAAGTCGATGATCGACGTGGTACCACCGGCCAAGCCTGCCGCCGTGCCACTGAAAAAGTCTTCACTGGCCACCGTGCCCATGAAGGGCAGTTGCATATGGGTATGGGGGTCGATGCCGCCCGGCATCAAGTATTGGCCGCTGCCATCGAGTATTTCAGTGCCTGCGGGAATATCCAGATTCGTGCCAATGGCGCGAATTAGACCCTCTGCACATAACACATCGGCGCGGTAACTTTCATCATGGGTAATAACGGTGGCGCCACGGATCAACAGCGACATGTCGAGTTCCTCACAGGCTTGACCGGCTTGTGCCAGTTCTAAGTGTTGTAATACTGCGCACCGAGGGTCGGTTAATTCCTGTCATCGGTGACAGGAATAGAAACTAGCCCGAGTTTTTCGAATGAGCAAGCAGATTTTTCGCAAACTTTTGTGTGTTTCATCTTGTTGATATTTATAAGAAAAATCCTATTTTCACCAAAATGAAGCATGCCCACCCTGTTTTGACGCACTTGACAGGTTCTTGATCTGATCAATATTTCTTATTGCAAATCAGGCGCTTGAGATATGCCGCTTGACGCCGTCGAGAAATAAAAATAATTGTGATGCACCAGATTGAGACCTGAAGGTTCTGGCAACTTGCGTATTGTTTAGCCTGACGCATGCGGCAAGTACCGCAGGTTCAATTGAAAAGCTGATAAACATCAGCACGTTATATAAGCGGTGCGGGTTCAGAGGCGGTTGTCGGCACGGTTATTGAGTGCACGGGCAGTTGGCCGGAACCCTGGATGTCATGTTGTCGATGCGGTACTCCGGCCACCTGAACCTGGCGTGCAGGTGAGCAACAATAATTTAAAAAAAACCGTGGAGCGGCCATGCAACAGAACAGATCGCAAGTCATCGAGCGCAACGGCCTGTACGAACTCGACGCCGGCCCCGACGTCCTCGACAGCCCTCGCTACAACCACGACATGGCACCCACCAAAGTGCACGAGCGCACCTGGAACAAATGGCACATCACGGCGCTATGGGTCGGCATGTCGATCTGCGTGCCCACCTACACCCTGGGCGGGGTGCTCACGGCGTATTTCGGGCTGTCGGTGGGGGAGGCGCTGGTAGCGATCCTGCTGGCCAATATCGTGGTGTTGATCCCGCTGACCCTCAACGCGTTTCCCGGCACCAAGTACGGCATTCCGTTTCCGGTGCTGTTGCGTTCGTCCTTTGGCATCCTCGGCTCCAACGTACCGTGCCTGATCCGCGCGCTGGTGGCCTGCGGCTGGTTTGGTATCCAGACGATGTTCGGCGGGCTGGCGATCCACCTGTTCCTGGGCTCGATTTTCGACGGCTGGAAAGCCCTCGGCGGTACCGGAGAGGTGATCGGTTTCATGCTGTTCTGGTGCTTGAACCTGTGGGTGGTGCTGCGTGGCGCCGAGTCGATCAAGCGCCTGGAAACCTTGTCGGCGCCGTTGTTGGTGGCGGTGGGGGTTGGGCTGCTGGTATGGGCGATGCCCAACGTGTCCCTCAGCGAGTTGATGGCGATCCCACCCAAGCGCCCCGAAGGCGCCAGCCTCACCGGTTACTTCATGGCGGGGCTCACGGCGATGGTGGGTTTCTGGGCCACATTGTCATTGAACATTCCGGATTTCAGCCGCTACGCCAAGAGCCAGAAAGACCAGATTCTGGGGCAGATTTTCGGCTTGCCGCTGACCATGTTCCTGTTCGCCGCCCTCGGCGTGGTCATGACCGCCGCCTCGGTGAAACTGGTGGGGGTCAGCGTCTCCGACCCGGTGAGTCTGATCGGGCATATACAGAGCCCGGTGTGGGTGGCCATCGCCATGGCGCTGATCATCGTCGCAACCTTGTCCACCAACACCGCGGCGAACATCGTCTCGCCCACCAACGACTTCCAGAACATTGCGCCCAAGCTGATCAACCGCACCACGGCGGTGATCCTCACCGGCCTGGTAGGGCTGGCGCTGATGGCCCATGAACTGCTGAAAAAACTCGGGCTGATCGTCTCGGACGTGAGTCTTGAAACCGTGTATTCCAATTGGCTGCTGGGCTATTCAAGCCTGCTGGGGCCGATTGCCGGGATCATGGTGGTGGACTATTTCATCACCCGCAGACAGCAGTTGGACCTGGCCGGCCTGTACCGCGACGACGTGTACCCGGCCTGGAACTGGAGCGGCTTTATCGCCTTTGGCGTACCGGTGGTGCTGACGCTGCTGTCGCTGGGCAGCGATGCGTTCAGCTGGTTCTACAGCTACGGCTGGTTCACCGGCTCGGCGTTGGGCGGGGTGTTGTATTACGGCTTGAACGCCAAGCGCGGGGCGAGCCCGATCACCGCCAAGGCGCCGTTGTAAACCACGGTCGAGGTGGGAGCTGGCTTGCCTGCGATAGCGGACTATCAGTTAAAGCCGTGTCGCCTGACACACCGCCATCGCAGGCAAGCCAGCTCCCACAGTTGACCGCGTCAATTCATAAGAACCTGTAGCCTGAGGAGACCTCCCCATGAACGCTGCCCTCGACGTTCTGCAATCGCCCCATCAGCACATCAACCGCGACCGTCTGTGGCAGTCGCTGATGGACCTGGCCGAACTCGGCGCCACGCCCAAGGGCGGTGTGTGTCGCCTGGCCCTCACCGACCTCGACCGCAAGGCTCGCGACCTCTTCGTGCAGTGGTGTGAAGCGGCGGGTTGCACCGTGACCATCGACGGCATCGGCAATATCTTTGCGCGCCGCCCCGGTCGCAATCCCGACCTGCCACCGGTAATGACCGGCAGCCATATCGACACCCAGCCCACCGGCGGCAAGTTCGACGGTTGCTTCGGCGTGCTGGCCGGTGTGGAAGTGCTGCGCACCCTCAACGACCTCCAGGTGGAAACCGAGGCACCGCTGGAAGTGGTGGTGTGGACCAACGAAGAAGGCTCGCGCTTCCCGCCGTGCATGATGGGCTCAGGGGTGTTTGCCGAGAAGTTCACCCTGGCCGATACCCTGGCCAAGGTCGATGCGGACGGCGTCAGCGTGGAGGAGGCGTTGAACGCGATTGGCTATGCGGGAACGCGGCCGGTCAGCGGGCATAAGGTCGGCGCGTATTTCGAGGCCCATATCGAACAAGGGCCGATTCTGGAGGATGAACACAAAACCATCGGCGTGGTGCTCGGCGCCCTCGGGCAAAAGTGGTTCGACCTGAAGCTGCGCGGTGTTGAGGCCCATGCCGGCCCTACACCCATGCACTTGCGCAAGGACGCCCTGGTCGGCGCGGCAGCGGTGGTGGCCGCCGTGAACGCGGCGGCGTTGGCGCACCAGCCCCATGCATGCGGCACGGTGGGGTGCCTGCAAGCGTATCCGGGATCGCGCAACGTGATTCCCGGTGAAGTGCGCATGACTCTGGATTTTCGTCATCTTGAACCGGCGCGGCTGGATTCGATGATTGCCCAGGTGCGTCAGGTGATCGAAGACACCTGCGCCAAACATGGCTTGAGTTTCGACATGCAGCCTACGGCGGACTTCCCGCCGCTGTACTTCGACAAAAGCTGCGTGGAGGCGGTGCGCAATGCCGCCAATGGCTTGGGCTTGTCGAACCTGGACATCGTCAGCGGGGCAGGGCACGACGCGATCTTCGTCGCTGAGCTGGGCCCGGCGGGGATGATCTTTGTGCCGTGTGAAGGCGGCATCAGCCATAACGAAATCGAAAATGCCGCGCCGGATGACCTGGCGGCGGGGTGTGCGGTGTTGTTGCGGGCGATGGTGGCCGCTTCAGCGGCCATCGCCAGCGGCCAGCTCGCGGCCTGATCGTTCCCACGCTCCGCGTGGGAATGCACCCTGTGTCGCTCCGCGTCACGATTTTAGAGGCAGACGCAGAGCGTCCTGAGCGGCGTTCCCACGCAGAGCGTGGGAACGATCAGTGGGTATTAACCCGGCTGCCAGCCGCCGCCCAGTGCGGTCAACAGCCCTACGCTCGCCTGCAACTGCCGGGTCTGTACCGCCTGCAACGTTCTCTGTGCCTGCAACGCGGCGGTTTGGGCGGTGACCACATCCAGATAGCTCACTGCCCCGGCCTGATAGCTGTTCATCGCCAAGGCCTGGGTATGTTGCGCCGCCTCTGCCGCCGCTTGCTCGTCCTCGGCTTGCTGCTGCAGATCCCGCAGTTGCGCGAGGTTATCTTCCACCTCGCGCACGGCTTTCAATACGTGGCTACGGTACTGTGCCGCGGCCTCCTCGAACTCGGCCTTGGCCTGGCGCTCGTTGGCGCTCAAGCGCCCGCCGTCGAAGATCGGCAGGTTCATCAGCGGCCCCAGTGCCCAATACCGGTTGCCGGCGGACAGCAGGTTGCCAACACCTTGGGTCTGCCCGCCCAGCACACCGGTCAAACTGAAATCCGGAAACCACGCTGCCTTGGCCACGCCGATCGTTGCGTTGGCCGCAAACACGCGACGTTCAGCTGCGGCAATGTCCGGACGACGCTGCAGCAGGTGGCTGGGCAACTGCGCCGGAATGCCTGGCAACGCCATTAACTGCGAGCTGGGCGGCAGTGAAAACTCACTGGCCGTCACGCCCACCAATTCGCCGATGGCATGTTCGGCGAGGTTGCGCTGGCCACGCACTTCGTCCAGCTGCGCCTTGGCTTCGGCCAGTTGGTTCTGCGCGCGGGTCAGGTCCAATTCCGAGGCAATCTGGCCTTCATAACGGCTGCGGGTCAGTTGCAGCGCCTGGCTGAAGTCTTGCAACGAAGTGCTCAGGATTCGGCGCTGCGCATCCAGCCCATTGAGCTGCACATACAGGCTCGCCAACTGCTGTTGGAGGCTCAAGCGCACCACCGCCAAATCATCAAAGGACGCTTGTGCCTGGGCATCGCCCGCGGCGACCTGGTTGCGGATTCTGCCCCACAGGTCGAGGTCGTATCCCAGGGAGAACCCAGCGGTATTGCTGTTGTACACCGACGGCTGTGTAGTACCGCGTAACGGTCGTGAGTTCGATTGACGCTGGCGCAGCGGTTGCGCGCTGGCGGTGATTTGCGGGAAAAGGCCCGCGTGCAGTTGACTGGCATAGGCCTGGGACGCATCGAAGTGCGCCAGCGCCGCGGCCAGGTCCGGGTTGGCCTTGAGCAGTTGCTGCTGCAGCGCGTTCAGGCGCGAATCGTTGTAGAGCTGCCACCACTGGGGCGCCAGTTGATCTAACGGTTGCGCGCTGTGCCAGGGGCCATCGCTGGTTTGTTCGCGGTAGTGGGCGGGCAGGTCAATCGACGGCACCGTATAGGTGGGCGCCATCGAGCAACCCTGTAACGCCAGCACCATCAGTGCCGCCAGCGACTTAAGCCTTGGGCGCATGCGCACCTCCCGAGGCGGCGGCCAGTTGCACTGGGTCGCCTTCGCGCAGTGCGTCGGGCGGGTTGTCGATGATGCGGTCAGCAGGCTTCAGGCCTTGGTCGATCACCAGGCGCTCGCCGAGGTCCAGGCCAATATGAATGTCTTGCAGGTGCACATGATTGCGCCCGTCCAGCACCGCAACCTGGGTGCCCTGGGCGCGGAAGATCAAGGCGCTGGCCGGGATGCTTACGCCATGGGTGTCAGCCGGAATCGGTAGGGTGACTTCGGCG
The DNA here is from genome assembly GCF_037976155.1 of Pseudomonas sp. FSL L8-0168. NCBI lineage: Bacteria > Pseudomonadati > Pseudomonadota > Gammaproteobacteria > Pseudomonadales > Pseudomonadaceae > Pseudomonas > Pseudomonas sp. FSL L8-0168. The sequence goes on from NZ_CP150262.1 coordinate 25,470, forward strand.
TAGTCGCCCGGCAGCAGTTCGCCGTTGGGGTTGTCGGCGACGAACTGGGCCAGCAGGGTGCCGGAGCGGCGGTCGATGGCGGTGGAGTCACCGATCAGGCGTGCCTTGAAATGCTCGCCGGGGTGCTCGGGGACGGTCAGTTCGACCTCAAGGCCCGCATGAATGACCGCTGCATAGTTCTGCGGCACCGGCACGTACAAGCGCAATTGGTGGGTGTCGGCAATGTTGAACAGTTCTGGATCGCTGGCGTTATCGGCTTTGATCAACTGGCCGATGTCCGTGTTGCGGGCGGTGATGGTGCCGGCGAACGGCGCGCGCAGGGTCTTGTAGCTTTCCAGGGCGCACAGTCGCGCATAGTCTGCTGCAGCGGCTTCGGTGTTGGCCTTGGCGGCTGCGGCGTTGGAGGTTTTCTCATCGGCGTCCTGGCGCGATACCGAATGGCTGGCCAGCAGGTTTTGCCAGCGGGTCGCCGTGGTGGCTGCCAGGCGTGCATTGGCTTGTTGCTGGATCAGGCGCGCATGGGCCTGGGCCAGTTGTTGGTCAAGGTCGGGGCTGTCGATTTCGGCGAGGATTTGCCCGGTCTTGACCTGGGTCCCGATGTCGACTTTCCAGTCCTTCAAGTAGCCGCTCACCCGCGCATGGATAGCCGCCTTGCTCCACGCCTCCAGGTGGGCGGGCAGGCGCAGGGTGTCACCGCCGGCGTTTGGCTTGGGTTGGAACACCATCACCTGGGGGACGGCGGCGGCTTCGGTCCAGGCAGTGACCGATTGCTCGTGCAGCGTACGCGCGTGCAGGCCGCTGGCGACCAGCAAGGCAGCCAACGTCAGGCCACCGACACCCAGGAGCATCAGGCGCTTGCGCGAGGGTTTTTGATCAGGCGACATGGGGCGTTTCTCCAGCAGTTGCGCGAGTAGGATGACGACCGTGGACAAGGCTGAAGACCACGGGAACAAACAACAAAGTGGCGACGGTGGCGAAGACCAGGCCACCGATGACCGCTCGGCCGAGCGGGGCGTTCTGCTCCTCGGAAATCGCCAGGGGCAACATGCCAATGATCATTGCCAGGGCGGTCATGCACACCGGGCGAAAGCGTGTGTAGCCGGCTTCCAGCGCGGCTTTCAACGCATCGCCATGTTCGGCCAGGCGCTCACGGCAGAAGCTCACCACCAGGATCGAGTTGGCGGTCGCCACACCCATGCACAAGATGGCACCGGTGAGTGCTGGTACCGACAACGAGGTGCCACTGAGGAACAGCATCCACACGATGCCCGCCAATGCTGCCGGCAACGCCGTGATGATCACAAAAGGGTCGGCCCATGATTGGAAGTTGACCACGATCAGCAAGTAGATCAGCACCACCGCGCCGAGCAGTCCGAAGCTCAAACCACTGAACGCCTCATGCAGCGCATCGATCTGCCCGTGCAGGCTGATGGTCGCGCCTTTGGGGCGCATGGACGCCGTGTCATCCAGCACCTTTTGCACATCGCGGGCCACACCGCCGAGGTCGCGACCTTGCACGTTGGCGTACAGGTCCAGGGTCGGTTCGATGTTGTAGTGGGTCACCACGGCCGGGCTTTGTACCCGGGAAATAGTCGCCACGCCGCCGAGGATTTGCGCCTGGCCATTGGCACCGGTCACCGGCAGCGCTTCCAGGGACGGCAGGCTGTCGAGACGGTATTGCGGGGTAGCGGCGACGATGGAGTAAGACACGCCATTGGCCGGGTTGAGCCAGAAGGTCGGCGCGGTTTGCGAGCTGCCGGCGAGGGAGGCGACCATGCTGTTGGTAACATCACGCTCGGTAATGCCCAGGCCATTGGCGCGCATGCGGTCCACGTTTACTTGCAGCGAGGGGTAGCCGGTGGACTGCTGGATGCGCAGGTCGGCAATCCCCGGTACATGTTGCAAGCGCCGTTCAAGCTCGACGGCATAGGCGCGGTTTTCGGCGTCATTGCGCCCGGAGATTTTGACGTCCAGCGGGGCGGGGGCGCCGAAGTTGAGGATCTGGCTGCTGATGTCGGCGGGCAGGAACGCAAAGTGGCTGCCGGGGAAACTTTGCGGCAGGGCTTCGCGCAGTTTTTTCACATAGTCGACGGTGGGCGCGTGGTGCGTTTTCAAGCTGACTTGAATATCGCCATCCTGCGGGCCGATGGTGCCGCTGCTGCTGTAGGCCATGTCGATGCCGCTGAGCGGAATGCCAATATTATCGACGATGGTGTCCAGCTCTTCGGCGGGGATGACCTCGCGGATCCGCGCTTCGATGCGGTCGAACGCCGCGGCGCTTTCCTCGATGCGCGTGCCCAGTGGCAAGCGCACATGCAGGGCCAAGGCACCCGCATCGGTGGCCGGAAAAAAGTCCTGGCCCAGGCTCGGCAACAACAGGAACGACGCGAGTACGCAGGCCAGGAACCCGACAATGAAGCGCTTGCGTGCGCCCAGTGCCAGCGTCAGCAGGCCATGGTAGGTGTCGCGGACATTGGAAAAGTGCCGCTCGAATCCCTGTTGAAAATTCAGCACCGATTGCAGCAACGCATTGCGTGGTTTCGGGTGTTGTTCACCCTCGTGGTGATTGATGAATGCATCTTCCGGATGATGCCCCGCGCCTGGCTCCGGCCTATGCGGTTTGAGCAAAAACATCGCCAGTGTCGGCACCAGGGTGCGCGAGAGAATGAACGAACTGGCCATGGCAAAGATCACCGCCAGCGCCATTGGCCGGAACAGGTAACCGGCGATGCCTTGCAGCAAAAACATCGGCACGAACACGATGCAGATGCACAACAGCGAGACGAACGCCGGGCCGACGATTTGCGCGGCGCCGTCGAGAATCGCGGCCTTCACCGCCTTGCCTTGCTCCAGGTGCCAGTTGATGTTTTCGATGGTCACCGTGGCGTCGTCCACCAGGATGCCCACCGCCAACGCCAGCCCGCCCAACGTCATGACGTTGAGGGTTTGCCCACTGACAGCCAATAGCGCGATGGCCGACAGTACTGCCAGGGGAATCGACGCGGCGATGATCAAGGTCGAGCGCCAACTGCCGAGAAACAGCAGGATCATCGCACTGGTGAGCAGTGCAGCAATGATGCCTTCCTGGGCCACGCTGCCCACCGACTGCTTGACGAACGCCGAGGCATCGCCCAGCAGCGAGGTTTTCAGCGACGGCGGCAGGGTTTCGTCGATGCGCGGCAGCATCTGCCGGATACCGTCGATGATCGACAGGGTGGAGATGCTGCCGTTTTTCAGCGCCGGCATCAGCACGGCGCGATGGCCGTCGACCCGCACGATATTGGTTTGCGGCGGTGAACCGTCGCGCACGTGGGCCACTTGGCCGATGGTGATCAGCGCCCCGTCAACCGTCTTGATCGGCAGGTCGTTGAGTTCATCGATGGACTTGGGGCTGTTATTGAGCAGGATCGTGTATTCGTTGAGGCCCAGCTTGGCGGTGCCCACCGGGATGATCTGGTTCTGCAGCGCCAGGGCATTGCCCACATCCTGGGCCGACAAGCCTTTGGCGGCCAGCGCCTGAGGGTCGAGGTCGAGGGTGATCTGCCGTTGCTTGCCGCCCATCGGTGTAGGCATGGCCAGGCCAGGCAGGGCGCTCAAGGGCAGGCGGATATTGTTCTGCACCAGGTCGCGAATTTTGGCTTCCGACAGGCTGGGGCTGGAAAACGCCATTTGCAGGATCGGCACCGTGGAGGCGCTGTAGTTGAGGATCAGCGGCGGGGTGATGCCCGGTGGCATTTGCTTGAGCACAGTCTGTGACACCGCCGTGACCTGGGCGTTGGCGGTACGGATATCGACGCCAGGCTGGAAGAAGATCTTGACGATGCCCATGCCGGGCAGCGATTGCGACTCGATATGTTCGATGTCGTTGACGGTGGTGCTCAGGGAGCGTTCGTAGGTGTAGATCACCCGACCGGCCATGGCGTCCGGGGACAGGCCGCTGTACTGCCAGACCACGGCGACCACGGGAATGCCGATATCGGGAAAAACATCCGTGGGCGTGCGCAGGGCCGCCATCGGCCCGATGATGCAGATGAATATAGCCAGCACGATGAAGGTGTACGGCTTGTGCAGTGCGGTCTTTACCAGCCCGAGCATGCGTGAGTCTCCGAGAAGAGCAGGATTGCAAACCCCGGCAGTCTTGACCGACCCACCTAACACGCACCTTTCAGCCAGGTGAAGGAAGTTTTAGTCAAGGGCTGAAGATACTTTCATAGGGATTCATTTGTTCCAGGAAGGGCGGCTCATCAAGCTTGTCAGCCATCGGATACGCCCTTTTTACATCTGCCCTTTGGAGCGCTGTCATGTCACTCAAACCGCTGTTGTTAGTTCCCGTCCTTGGCTTTGTCTGTTTGTTGTCGGCGTGCGCCGGCCCGATCCCCAAGGCGGACCCCAGCCAAGCCTGGATCGGCTTGCAGGAAGAAGCGCCGAATGACCTGATGGCCGAGCGTGTCGATGGCAAGCGCGTGGACGATGGGCGCTATTTTGAAGTGACCCCGGGGGACCATCGCCTGGACGTGACTTTATTTGAAGACGAGCCGGGTGATGACAACCAGCAGGACTGCCAGGGCCGCATCGAGTACAAGCACTTCAAGGCAGGTGAGCACTACACCCTGGTGGAATCGAGCCTGGGCACCACGGTGCGTGCGTCCCTTGAGGACGGCCACGGCAAGGAAATTGCCGCGACCCAGGACTTCAATTGCATGCCTGGCTAGGCGTGATGCGCCGTCGTCTTGCGTGGCTCGGCGGGTTCAGCAGGTTTGACGTGGGGATGATGATGCCGGCGCGTCACGCGCATGACCCCCCACAGCATGGCGGCGGCGACGGCCAGCCAACCACAGATCAACAGGAAAATCGTTGTCGCAAGGCTCATTCGGGCCTCCTTTCGCCCACTTGGGGCACACACAGTCTTCTCAATGGACAGTCTAGCCAGCCGGCGGTTGCCTGCTATTGACCAATGGTCGAGTCTGTCCAACTTGTTTGCTCTATCAGCGCCGCTTTACTGGGCCAGTGGGCTATACCGGCGGGGCGGGGCGCCCTATGATCGGGGCCTTTACCGGCAGTTGATCAAGAGAGTGAAAAAATTGCGCTTACGGTCGAACCTTAAAACTTCCTTGCTGCTGGCCGTTGCCCTTGGGCTGGCGGCCTGTTCCAGTACCCCGTCGAAACTGCCAGGCTTGCCGGAGCGCGTTGAACTCAATGGCGTGCCAACCTTTCGCAGCGAGGCTTATCAGAGTGGTCCTGCGGCACTTGCCAGCATGCTGTCGCAACAAGGCATTGTCATGACACCGGGTTTGCTTGATAAACCACTGCGCCTGCCCGGCGCCGAGGCGGACCTTGAACGCAACATGCAGGTGCTGGCGCGTGAGTATGGGCTGATGGTGTACCCATTGGACGCCAAGCTGACCGCCGTGTTTGCCCAGGTAGCGGCGGGTTACCCGGTGATGGCGCGGATCAACGCCAGCTATTGGTCCGGGGAGCGTTATGTCGTGGTGGTGGGGTTCAACCAGCAGAAAAGTACCGTGCTGTTGCGCTCAGGCAAGGAGCGTCGATTGAGCATGAGCTTCAGCGACTTCGATTCGGCGTGGAAGGGCGCGGGCCATTGGGCCATCCTCACCCAGCGCCCGAGCCAGTTGCCGGCCAACGTGGATGCGCAGCGCTGGCGCGATGCGGCCAACGCCACGGCGCAGGCGGGGCAGGAGCAAGCGGCGGCCCAAGCGCTCAAGGTGTTGGCAGAGAAGAAGTGAAACTCAAATGTGGGAGCGGGCTTGCTCGCGAAGGCGCAGTGTCAGTCGCTGAATGCTTAGGCTGACCCACCGCATTCGCGAGCAAGCCCGCTCCCACACTAAAATCGCTGTTTATCGACGTACTTCCGTAGCAGTCGCTCGATTCTTGAGGTTCTTATCGGCCTTGTAACGCAGCGCCACATCCGGCACGGCGCCGCCTTTGCCGGTCTCGACCCAGCTACGAATACGGCTGGCATCGGCAAAGTGGGTGAACTTGCCAAAGGCATCCAGGATTACCAGCGACACCGGGCGATTGCCCATGCTCGTCACCAGCACCAGGCAATGGCCGGCCTGGTTGGTGAAGCCGGTCTTGGTCAGCTTGATATCCCAATTGGCGCGGTTGATCAGGTGGTCGGTGTTGGAGAAGCCCAAGGTGTAGTTGGGCTTGCGGAACGACACAGTCTTTTCCTTGGTGGTGCTCAACTGGCTGACCATCGGAAACTTGCGCGCATAGGCCAGCAGCTTGCTCAGGTCGCGGGCGGTCGAGACGTTATGAATCGACAGGCCAGTGGGCTCCACGTAGTGGGTGCTGGTCATGCCCAGGGACTTGGCCTTGGCGTTCATCGCGGCGATGAAGGCCGAATAACCGCCTGGATAGTGGTGGGCCAGGCTGGCGGCGGCGCGGTTTTCCGAAGACATCAGCGCGATCAGCAGCATTTCCTTGCGCGGCATCTGGCTACCGATCTTCACCCGGGAGAACACGCCTTTCATCTCGGGCGTGTCGGTGATGTTGATGTCGATGTACTCGTCCATATTCTGCTTGGCTTCGAGGACGATCAGGCCGGTCATCAGCTTGCTCACCGAGGCGATGGGTACAACCACGTCGGGGTTGCTGGAATATATGACTTTATTGGTCTGCAAATCGACCAGCATGGCGCTGCCGGAGGCGATCTGCAGCTTGGAGGCGTCACGCGGGGCCAGGGTGGTTTCGGCGGCGTGGGCGAAGGTACCTGCCAAAGCAAAAAACAGGCTGACAATAGAAAGACGAATTTTCACGCGGATGAACTCGCTAAAAAAGTAAGGAAATGCCGTTGTAGAACGGATCTTGTGACAAATGACGTTACATTTTAGGAGTATGGATGAAGAACTGTCGAATGTTCTTCTAGAACCAGACGAAAGTGCTTAAAAACTAAGAAAAAACGGTTTTTTTACGTGCAATAAAAAGCCCTGCGCTAAGGCAGGGCTTTTTCATTACGCCTGGTTATTAACCGTGCAGGGTTTCCGCTGCGTACAAGGTGTTTTCCAGCAGGCAGGCCCGGGTCATGGGCCCGACGCCGCCTGGCACTGGCGTGATCCAGCCAGCGCGGGGCAGGGCGGTTTCATACACCACGTCGCCCACCAACTTGCCGTCTTCCTGGCGGTTGATGCCCACGTCGATGACGATGGCGCCTTCCTTGATCCACTCACCCTTGACCAGGCCTGGCTTGCCGGCGGCGACTACCACCAGGTCAGCGCGGCCGACGTGGCCGGCCAGGTCCTTGGTGAAGCGGTGGGTGACGGTCACGGTGCAGCCGGCCAGCAGCAACTCCATGGCCATCGGGCGACCGACGATGTTCGATGCGCCCACCACCACAGCGTCAAGGCCATACAGGTCGACACCGGTGCTTTCCAGCAGCGTCATGATGCCTTTGGGGGTGCATGGGCGCAGCAGGGGAATGCGTTGTGCCAGGCGGCCGACGTTATAAGGGTGGAAACCGTCGACGTCTTTGTCCGGGCGGATGCGCTCCAGCAGCTTGGAGGCGTCCAGGTGCTCGGGCAGTGGAAGTTGCAGCAGGATGCCGTCCATGTTCGGGTCATCGTTGAGGCTGTCAATCAGGTCGGTCAGGGCCTGTTGAGTGGTGTCCGAAGGCAAGTCATAGGCCTTGGAAATAAAGCCGACCTCTTCACAGTCTTTACGCTTGTGCGAGACATAAACCTGAGAGGCAGGATCGCTGCCGACCAGGATCACCGCGAGGCCAGGCGTGCGCAGGCCTTGCTGGCTGCGCTCGGTGACTCGTTTGGCGATCTGCTGGCGCAGGCTGGCGGCGATTGATTTGCCGTCGATAAGTTGTGCAGTCATTACGCGTGATTAACCATCGAGAGGGGGAAGAAAAGTGCGCGCATTCTCGCATGCCAAGGCGCGAGGGCAAAGGCGCTTGGTCTGCAAATTGCCCTAACCCCTTAAATAAAATCAGTTTTTTTCAAAAAAGATTTGACGGGTTTCCGGGGCATCTATACTATTCGTCGCACTTGTCGGGCACAGCCTAGCACTGGTTAAGAAGGTCAAGCAGAATAGTTGTACTGCAAGGCTGGAAGCACTTAGTTTGTAATCCTCCAAGAGTACAGATTAATAAGGCGCCCGTAGCTCAGCTGGATAGAGCATCCGCCTTCTAAGCGGATGGTCGCAGGTTCGAGTCCTGCCGGGTGCGCCATTAGGCAGCTTTGGCACAAGTAGCGCTATATGGTGGGCGTAGCTCAGTTGGTAGAGCACGGGATTGTGACTCCCGTTGTCGAGGGTTCGATCCCCTTCGTCCACCCCATATTCTGAAAAGGCGCCAGATTTAACAGTCTGGCGCCTTTGCTTTAAGAGCTTCAAGCGCGGATGTGGTGGAATTGGTAGACACACTGGATTTAGGTTCCAGCGCCGCGAGGCGTAAGAGTTCGAGTCTCTTCATCCGCACCAATTAAAGCTTTTCCCGGTCGTCAGGCGGGGCAGGGCTCAACAAAGAAGTGGTTTGGTTTCTTTGTTAACGCAATATGGTGGGCGTAGCTCAGTTGGTAGAGCACGGGATTGTGACTCCCGTTGTCGAGGGTTCGATCCCCTTCGTCCACCCCATATTCGAAAGGCGCCAGATTTAACAGTCTGGCGCCTTTTTTGGTTTTGGCGGTTTGAGATTGGGTGGTCGCAGGTGCTGGGCTGCCCCGGCAGGGCGTGTCGTCGTATTTGTGTATCTCGATGATGCCGCGTTGCTTGCTCGCTCTGTTCGCAGGGCGAGCCGTCAGGGAGATGGATGCGTGTTCCTTCTATATATAGAGAGGGGCGGCGCAGAGCCCTGGCGCAATTTGGCTGTATTTGTCACCGGGGCGAGGTACTTCAGTGCTTTCGTACCGATAAATTGCCGGCTGTTTTCCGCTGTGTTTTCAGTAGGGTGACTTCTTGAGTTTGACCCACTAGAATGCATGCCCTTGATTGGGGTCGGAAATGGCCGGCTAATGTCTGTGCAACGAGGAATATCCATGCAAGTTTCTGTTGAAAATACTACTGCTCTCGAGCGCCGCCTGAGCATCACCGTGCCGGCAGAGCGTATCGAGACTGCGGTCAACAAGCGTCTGCAGCAGACTGCCCAAAAGGCCAAGATCGCTGGTTTCCGTCCAGGCAAAGTGCCGATGAGCGAAATCAAGCGTCGTTTTGGTGCCGATGCGCGCCAGGAAGCTGTAGGTGACGTGATCCAGGCTTCTTTCTACGAAGCCGTTGTCGAGCAAAAGCTGAACCCGGCAGGCTCGCCTTCGATCGAGCCCAAGTCCCTGGAAGCGGGCAAGGACCTGGAATACGTTGCCGTATTCGAAGTGTTCCCGGAATTTGAAGTGGCCGGTTTCGACGGTATCGAAATCGAGCGTCTGAGCGCCGAAGTGGCCGATTCGGACCTGGACAACATGCTGGAAATCCTGCGCAAGCAGAACACTCGTTTTGAAGTGGCCGACCGTGCCGCCCAGAACGAAGACCAACTGAACATCGATTTCGTTGGCAAGGTTGACGGCGAAGTCTTCGCTGGCGGCTCCGCAAAGGGCACTCAACTGGTGCTGGGTTCCAACCGCATGATCCCTGGTTTCGAGGACGGCCTGGTTGGCGCCAAAGCCGGCGAAGAGCGCGTTCTGAACCTGACTTTCCCTGCTGACTACCAGAACCTGGACCTGGCTGGCAAAGCCGCCGAGTTCACCGTTACCGTCAACAGCGTTTCCGAGCCTAAGCTGCCAGAGCTGAACGAAGAGTTCTTCGCCCAGTTCGGCATCAAGGAAACCGGCATCGAAGGCTTCCGCACCGAAGTTCGCAAGAACATGGAGCGTGAGCTGCGCCAGGCTATCAAGTCCAAGGTCAAGAACCAGGTCATGGACGGTCTGCTGGCCGCCAACCCGATCGAAGTGCCTAAGGCCCTGCTGTCCAACGAAGTGGATCGTCTGCGCGTTCAAGCGGTTCAGCAGTTTGGTGGCAACATCAAGCCTGACCAACTGCCGGCCGAGCTGTTCGAAGAGCAAGCCAAGCGCCGCGTTGTGCTGGGCCTGATCGTGGCTGAAGTGGTCAAGCAGTTCGACCTCAAGCCAGACGAAGACCGCGTTCGTGAAATGATCCAGGAAATGGCTTCGGCCTACCAGGAGCCTGAGCAGGTCGTGGCTTGGTACTACAAGAATGAGCAGCAGATGAACGAAGTACGTTCGGTTGTGCTGGAAGAACAAGTTGTGGATACTGTTCTGCAGAAGGCTAAGGTGACCGATAAAGCGGTCTCTTACGAAGAAGCAGTCAAACCGGCGGAAGCAGCACAAGCCGACTGATTGTCCAACTCGTTGGAAATTCAACCATAAGCCAGCCTCGCGCTGGCTTATGCGTTTTCAAGACATGACTATTTGGGAGTAACTGCAGAGCATGTTCCGTAATTCCTATATTCAGCAGAACTCTGATATCCAGGCCGCAGGCGGCCTGGTCCCGATGGTTGTCGAGCAGTCCGCTCGTGGCGAACGCGCCTACGACATCTACTCGCGCCTGCTCAAGGAGCGAGTGATCTTTCTGGTTGGCCCGGTAGAGGACTACATGGCCAACCTGATCTGTGCGCAATTGCTGTTCCTTGAAGCGGAAAACCCGGACAAGGACATCCATCTCTACATCAACTCACCGGGCGGTTCGGTGACTGCGGGCATGTCGATCTACGACACCATGCAGTTCATCAAGCCAAACGTGTCGACCACCTGTATTGGCCAGGCGTGCAGCATGGGCGCCTTCCTGCTGACTGCGGGTGCCGAAGGCAAGCGTTTCTGCCTGCCGAACTCGCGCGTGATGATTCACCAGCCGCTGGGCGGTTTCCAGGGCCAGGCGTCGGACATCGAAATCCACGCCAAGGAAATCCTCTTCATTCGTGAGCGTCTCAACACGCTGATGGCCAAGCACAGCGGGCGCACCCTGGAAGAAATCGAGCGCGATACCAACCGTGACAATTTCATGAGCGCTGAAGCCGCCAAGGAATACGGGTTGATCGACGCAGTGATCGACAAGCGCCCCGCTTAATATAAGCCGCTCAAAATAGGGCTGGTCGGCATGTCCGACCACTGGCGGGCTTGAAAAAGCCCGCATAAGCCTTCATCTTGTGTTGCAAGCCTATCGGATTTGGATCGAACGAATGACTGACACCCGCAACGGCGAGGACAACGGCAAGCTGCTCTATTGCTCCTTCTGTGGCAAAAGCCAGCATGAAGTACGCAAATTGATTGCCGGCCCCTCGGTGTTTATCTGCGACGAATGCGTCGACCTGTGCAATGACATCATCCGTGAGGAGGTGCAGGAAGCCCAGGCCGAGAGCAGTGCGCATAAATTACCTTCGCCTAAAGAAATCAGCGGCATCCTTGACCAGTACGTCATTGGTCAAGAACGTGCAAAGAAGGTTCTGGCCGTAGCGGTGTACAACCACTACAAGCGCTTGAACCAGCGTGACAAGAAAGGTGATGAGGTTGAACTCGGCAAGAGCAACATCTTGCTGATCGGTCCTACAGGCTCGGGTAAAACCCTGCTTGCAGAAACCCTCGCTCGCCTGCTGAACGTTCCGTTCACCATCGCCGACGCCACCACCCTCACCGAGGCTGGCTACGTGGGTGAAGATGTCGAGAACATCATTCAGAAACTGCTGCAGAAGTGCGACTACGACGTAGAGAAAGCCCAGATGGGTATTGTCTACATCGACGAGATCGACAAGATCTCGCGCAAGTCTGATAACCCGTCGATCACCCGGGACGTTTCCGGTGAAGGCGTGCAGCAGGCCCTGTTGAAACTGATCGAAGGCACGGTTGCGTCCGTACCGCCGCAAGGTGGTCGCAAGCATCCGCAGCAGGAATTCCTTCAGGTTGATACGCGTAACATCCTGTTCATTTGTGGCGGTGCGTTCTCCGGTCTGGAGAAGGTGATTCAGCAGCGTTCCACCCGTGGCGGCATTGGTTTCAGTGCGGAAGTGCGCAGCAAGGAAGAGGGCAAGAAGGTGGGCGAGTCCCTGCGTGAAGTCGAGCCTGACGATCTGGTCAAGTTCGGTCTGATCCCGGAATTCGTTGGCCGTCTGCCAGTCCTGGCCACGTTGGACGAGTTGGATGAGGCGGCTTTGATCCAGATCCTCACCGAGCCGAAAAACGCCCTGACCAAGCAATACGGCAAATTGTTCGAGATGGAAGGTGTAGACCTCGAGTTCCGGACCGACGCGCTGAAATCGGTGGCCAAGCGAGCACTGGAGCGTAAGACCGGTGCACGTGGCCTGCGTTCTATCCTCGAAGGCGTGTTGCTCGACACCATGTACGAAATCCCCTCGCAGTCTGAGGTGAGTAAAGTGGTGATCGATGAAAGCGTGATCGAAGGCAAGTCCAAGCCACTGTATATCTACGAAAACAGTGAGCCGGCTGCCAAGGCTGCACCCGACGCATAAGCGTTCAGCAGTTGCGGTACAAGCAAGGGGCCTCTAGGGGCCCCTTGTCTTTGGGGGCGTTTCTTAGGGCGGTGGTTAAATTCGCGTGTATTCATGCGTTTAACTACTGGCATTGAGCTTGTTTTTTTTGCATGTAACCCCCATCTTGGTTTCAAGCTTATTTTTGAACTGTCATAGAGGCGAAATCATGAAGACAACCATCGAATTGCCTCTCCTGCCGTTGCGCGATGTCGTCGTCTATCCGCACATGGTTATCCCGCTGTTCGTGGGGCGCGAGAAGTCTATCGAAGCCCTCGAGGCCGCGATGACGGGCGACAAGCAAATCCTGCTGTTGGCCCAGAAGAATCCCGCTGATGATGATCCGGGTGAAGATGCCCTGTATCGCGTCGGCACCATTGCCACTGTCCTGCAATTGCTCAAGCTGCCCGATGGCACCGTCAAGGTGTTGGTCGAAGGTGAGCAGCGCGGTGCCGTAGAGCGCTTTATGGAGGTGGACGGCCACCTGCGCGCGGAAGTGGCGCTGATCGAAGAAGTCGAAGCCCCGGAGCGTGAATCCGAGGTGTTCGTGCGCAGCCTGCTGTCGCAGTTCGAGCAATATGTGCAGTTGGGCAAGAAAGTCCCGGCTGAAGTCCTGTCTTCGCTCAACAGCATTGATGAACCGAGCCGCCTGGTCGACACCATGGCTGCACACATGGCGCTGAAGATCGAGCAGAAGCAAGACATCCTCGAAATCATCGACCTGTCGGCCCGTGTCGAACACGTATTGGCGATGCTGGATGGCGAAATCGACCTGTTGCAGGTTGAGAAGCGTATCCGTGGCCGCGTGAAGAAGCAGATGGAACGTAGCCAGCGCGAGTACTACCTGAATGAGCAGATGAAGGCCATTCAGAAGGAGCTCGGCGACGGCGAGGAAGGCCACAACGAAATCGAAGAGCTGAAAAAGCGTATCGATGCCGCTGGCCTGCCCAAAGACGCCCTGACCAAGGCCACCGCCGAGCTGAACAAGCTTAAGCAGATGTCGCCAATGTCGGCCGAAGCCACTGTGGTGCGCTCGTATATCGACTGGTTGGTGCAAGTGCCGTGGAAGGCCCAGACCAAGGTGCGCCTGGACCTGGCCCGTGCTGAAGAGATTCTCGACGCTGACCATTACGGTTTGGAAGAGGTCAAGGAGCGCATCCTTGAGTACCTCGCCGTGCAAAAACGTGTGAAAAAAATCCGCGGTCCGGTGCTGTGCCTGGTCGGGCCTCCAGGTGTGGGTAAAACTTCCCTGGCGGAATCGATTGCCAGCGCGACTAACCGCAAGTTCGTGCGCATGGCCTTGGGTGGCGTGCGTGACGAAGCTGAGATCCGTGGTCATCGCCGTACCTACATCGGTTCGATGCCAGGAAGATTGATTCAAAAGATGACAAAAGTGGGTGTACGCAACCCGCTGTTCCTGCTCGATGAAATCGACAAAATGGGCAGCGACATGCGTGGCGACCCGGCGTCGGCCTTGCTCGAAGTGCTTGATCCCGAGCAGAACCATAATTTCAACGACCATTACCTGGAAGTCGACTACGACTTGTCTGACGTAATGTTCTTGTGCACCTCCAACTCCATGAACATTCCGCCAGCCTTGCTGGATCGGATGGAGGTGATTCGTCTGCCGGGCTACACCGAAGACGAGAAGATCAACATCGCGGTCAAGTACCTGGCGCCCAAGCAGATTTCGGCCAACGGCCTGAAGAAGGGCGAGATCGAATTCGAGGTCGAGGCGATCCGTGACATCGTGCGCTACTACACCCGCGAGGCCGGTGTACGGGGCCTTGAGCGCCAGATCGCGAAGATCTGCCGCAAGGCGGTGAAGGAGCACGCGTTGGAAAAACGCTTCTCTGTGAAGGTGGTCGCCGATTCCCTGGAACACTTCCTGGGCGTGAAGAAATTCCGCTACGGCCTGGCCGAGCAGCAGGATCAGGTCGGCCAGGTGACTGGCTTGGCGTGGACCCAGGTTGGTGGCGAATTGCTCACCATCGAAGCGGCGGTGATTCCGGGCAAAGGCCAGTTGATCAAGACCGGCTCCCTGGGTGATGTGATGGTCGAATCCATTACGGCCGCGCAGACCGTGGTACGCAGCCGCGCCCGCAGCCTGGGCATCCCGCTGGACTTCCACGAGAAGCACGACACCCATATCCACATGCCGGAAGGGGCGACCCCCAAAGACGGCCCTAGCGCTGGCGTAGGCATGTGCACGGCGCTGGTATCAGCGTTGACCGGCATTCCTGTGCGCGCTGATGTCGCGATGACCGGAGAAATTACCCTGCGTGGCCAGGTATTGGCGATCGGTGGTCTGAAAGAGAAATTACTCGCTGCGCACCGAGGTGGAATCAAGACCGTGATCATTCCTGAAGAGAATGTTCGCGACTTGAAGGAAATTCCTGACAATATCAAGCAGGATCTTCAGATTAAACCGGTTAAATGGATTGACGAGGTCCTGCAAATTGCGCTGCAATACGCGCCGGAGCCCTTGCCGGATGTGGCCCCGGAGATCGTCGCGAAGGACGAAAAACGCGAGTCCGATTCCAAGGAAAGAATTAGCACGCATTAATGTGTTGGAGCCTGGGGGGCTTCCTTGACAGCTTTTTAGAGCCCTTGTTATAAAGCGGCTCTTAAGTGTCTGTAGGCCATTCAGCACTGGTTTTGCTTTTTACCAAAAAACTTAGAATCATACTCAATAGATATATAAGGGGACTTAGAGTGAACAAGTCGGAACTGATTGATGCTATCGCTGCATCCGCTGATATCCCGAAAGCTGCTGCTGGCCGTGCGCTGGACGCAGTAATCGAATCCGTCACTGGCGCTCTGAAGGCCGGCGACTCCGTGGTACTGGTAGGCTTCGGTACTTTCTCTGTGACTGACCGCCCAGCTCGCACTGGCCGTAACCCACAGACCGGCAAAGCACTGCAAATCGCTGCTGCCAAGAAACCAGGTTTCAAAGCCGGTAAAGCCCTGAAAGAAGCCGTTAACTAAGCTTCGTTCAAGCCTTTGCTTACCCGGGTCGGACGCAGGTCTGGCCTGGCAGCGGAGCGGTAGCTGACCCACGTATCGGGTCGCCACGCCGGGGGTGCAGATTCGAACCCCCGTCCGCTCCGCCAGTTACGAGAAGGCGCATCCTCGGATGCGCCTTTCTTCTATCCGGACTCTACCCACGCTCCACGGTTGCCTAATTTTTGAAGTTCAACCGTTTCTGGGGGACGCATGCTGCAAAATATCAGGGACAATTCACAAGGCTGGATTGCCAAGACCATTATCGGGATCATCGTCGCTTTGATGGCGTTCACCGGTATCGAAGCCATTTTCCAGGCTTCGGGTAATAACAAGCAGGACGTGGCCAAGGTCAACGGTGAACAAATCACCCAGACCGAGCTGAGCCAGGCTGTCGATATGCAACGGCGCCAGCTGATGCAACAGTTGGGTAAGGATTTCGATGCTTCCCTGCTCGACGAAAAACTGCTGCGCGATGCTGCCCTCAAGGGCCTGATCGATCGCAAGCTGCTGCTGCAAGGCGCTGCCGATTCCAAGTTCGGCTTCTCGGAAGCTGCGCTGGATCAGGTGATCCTGCAGACGCCGGAATTCCAGGTGGACGGCAAGTTCAACGCCGAACGCTTTGACCAGGTGATCCGCCAGCTGGGCTATAGCCGCATGCAATTCCGTCAGATGCTGACCCAGGAAATGCTGATCGGCCAGGTTCGCGCAGGCATCGCCGGCAGCGGGTTTGTGACCGACGCCGAGGTGCTGGCATTTGCCCGTCTGGAAAAACAGACCCGCGATTTCGCCACCGTCAACATCAAGGCTGATCCCGCGGCGGTGAAACTCACCGACGATGAGGTCAAAGCCTACTACGACCAGCACGCCAAAGAGTTCATGACCCCGGACCAAGTGGTCATCGACTATCTGGAATTGAAGAAGTCTTCCTTCTTCGACCAGGTGACTGTCAAGGACGATGAGCTGCAGGCTGCCTACGAGAAGGAAACCGCCAACCTCGCTGAACAGCGTCGTGCCGCGCATATCCTGATTGAAGTCAACGACAAGGTCACCGAGGCGCAAGCCAAGGCCAAGATCGAAGACATCCAGGCGCGCCTGGCCAAGGGTGAGAAGTTCGAAGCTCTGGCCAAGGAGTTCTCCCAGGATCCAGGTTCGGCCAACAATGGCGGCGACCTCGGTTTTGCTGGCCCTGGTGTTTACGACCCGGACTTCGAAACCGCCTTGTACGGCTTGAAGCAAGACCAGGTGTCGGCGCCGGTGCGCACCACCTTCGGTTGGCACCTGATCAAGTTGCTGGGCGTTGAAGCGCCTGAAGTGCCATCGTTCGCCAGCCTGAAAGACAAGCTGACCCGCGAACTCAAGGCACAGCAGGTTGAACAGCGTTTTGTCGAAGCGACCAAGCAATTGGAAGATGCGGCATTCGAAGCCTCTGACCTGGCTCAGCCGGCGTCTGACCTGAAGCTGACCGTCCATACCTCCGCGCCGTTTGGCCGCGAAGGTGGCGAAGGTGTAGCGGCCAACCGTGCCGTGGTCACTGCCGCATTCAGCCCGGAAGTGCTGGATGAAGGTGCCAACAGCAGCGCCATCGAACTGGACCCGGAAACCATCATCGTGCTGCGTGCCAAGGAGCATCTCAAGCCGGCCCAACTGCCGCTCGAGAAGGTCGAGGCGGCCATTCGCACCCAGATGACCAAGGAGCGCGCAAGCGCTGCTGCCAAAGCCCGTGCCGACGAGTTGATCGCCAGCCTGCGTGATGGCAAGACCGCGCTGGACCAGCCGGTTGACGGTCAGGCTTGGAAGGTGACTGAGGCGGCTACCCGTGGTCAGGAGTCTATCGACCCGGCCGTGCTGCAAGCCTTGTTCCGCATGCCTAAGCCGGCGGCCAAGGACAAGCCTACCTTTACCACCGTGACCCTGCGCGATGGCAGCCTGATGATCGTGCGCTTGAACGGCGTGAACGAAGCGGCGGCCCCTACGGACGAAGAAAAGGCGCAATACCGCCGCTTCCTCGCTTCCCGTATTGGCCAGCAGGACTTCGCGGCCTACCGCAAGCAGCTGGAAACCCAGGCAGACATCAAGAAGTACTGATGCCGGCCTGAATAAAAAGACCCCGACCTGAAAAGGCCGGGGTCTTTTTTTGCCCTTGATAAAGCGGCTACTCAGTTAAATGGGACTGTCACTGTGGCGAGGGAGCTTGCTCCCGTTGACTGCGCAGCAGTCCCAGCTTTTTAGGGCCGCTTCGCGACCCAGCGGGAGCAAGCTCCCTCGCCACAGGTTAGTGCTCTGCCTCAGATAGGCTTGGCAGCAAACTTGAGCTTGCCCCACGTCAACCCGATCACCGCCGCCAGGGTTGAAGCCGCCAATACGCTCAGCTTCGCAGCCGACAGCAGGGCCGGGTCGGAAAATGCCAGGGACGAGATAAAGATCGACATGGTGAAACCGATCCCCGCCAACAGCCCTACCAGGCCAACGCCCGTCCAGTTCACACCGTCCGGCAGCTTGCAGATGTTGAGCTTGACCAGCGCCAGGCTCGCCAGCATCACGCCCAGAGGCTTGCCGAGCACAAGGGCGAAGACGACACCCATAAATACGCCATGGGCCAGCGGGTCATCCAGATTGAAACCGTCCAGGCTCACACCGGCGTTGGCCAATGCAAACAGCGGCATTACGCCGAACGCGACCCAGGGGTGCAGCGCCGATTGAACACGCTGCACTGGCGGCAGTATTTCCCGTTGAGCTTCGCGCAATTGTTTGAGGGGCGTGGCGACTTGCTGGGCCCCTTCGGCTGGCTGCGAGAACCGGTCCATCAGCTCGTTGAAGGTGCGTTCGATGGTTTCCAGCGGGCGTTCCCGGGTGGGCTTGGAATTGACGGGGGTCATCAAGCCAAGGATCACCCCGGCGAGTGTTGGGTGCACGCCGGTCTTGAGCAGGCCAAACCACACGATAGCGCCTGGCAGCAGGTAGATCGCCGCCTTGCTGATGCCCATGCGTTGGAACACCAACACCAGGGCCAGCCCGCCGACAGCAATCACCAAGCCCATGTAGTCGAGGCTGGCGGTGAAAAAGATCGCGATGATCAGAATCGCCACGATGTCATCGATGATCGCCAAGGCCAGCAGCAGGATGCGCACGCCACTGGGAATCGATTTGCCCAGCAGCGCGAGCACGCCCACGGCAAAGGCGATGTCGGTCGCGGTGGGGACCGCCCAGCCACTCGCGGCGGGGGTGCCGTGGTTGAGCAGGGTGTAGATGAGGGCGGGCATCAGCACACCGCCCAACGCCGCGCCCAACGGCAGCGTGGCCAGCTTCAGGTTAGCGAGGGCGCCGTCTTTGATTTCCTGGCGGATCTCGGCACCGACTACCAGAAAGAAAATGGTCATCAGCCCGTCATTCACCAGAAAATGCAGGGAGCGCGACACGCTGTAATCGCCCAGCCCGAGGGTGATGGGCGTGTTCCAGAAATGCTCGTAGGTCGCGGCGGCGGGGCTGTTGGCCCACACCAGCGCGACGATGGCGGCGAGCAGCAGCACGATACCGCTGACGGCTTCGATGTGTGAAAAGCGCTCAAGGGCGGACAGCGCGCCCTCAGTCAAACGTTGGGGGCGGGGAATGGCGGGGTGTTTATCAGGCACGACAAATCTCCATTGGCGGCCCGACCAATGCTTGGCTTTTAACCTGCGCCGTGCTTTATGCAACAACACACCCAGGGGCGATGATAGGAAGGTGAGGAATAAGTTGTAAACAAACTTGTCATCGCGCGGGCAGCGCTTTACCCCGGATTGCACCCAGCGCCAACACGATCAATCCTAGAACTGCCCATGGAAATGCCACGACGCCCCAACGTTCGAGCAAGAGCCCGCCCACTAATCCACCTCCCGCGATGCCCAGGTTCCATACCGTAACCAACATCGATTGGGCGGCATCGGCCGAGTTGCCAGCCGACTTGGCCAGCGCGGTTTGCAATAGCGCTGGGAGGCCACCGAAGGCGAGCCCCCACAACGCCACGCTGACGTAAATGGCGACTACGCAGTTGAACCATAGTCCGAGCAGCAGGGCCGCAACGGCGAACATCGCGCAACTGATGAGGGTCAGCAGCCTCAGGTGCTGATCAATCCAGATGCCTACCAGCCAAATGCTCAGCAGGGCCATCAGGCCGAACACCAGCAGCACGCGATCAATCTCGCGGCCGATACCGGCGGGCACTAGCAAAGGGGCGATGTAGGTATAGAGAATGTTATGCGCGAGCACGTAGGTAAAGGTCACCCAGAGCACCGGCCGGATGCCTGGCAACGCCAGTACCTGACGTAAGCCGAGGCGTTTGCTTGGCGGTTCACCGGCAAAATCCGGCAGTTGCCAACGCGCCCATACCAGCAGTAACAGGGTCAGGCCAGTCATGATGGCAAAACTGGCGCGCCATCCGACAAGCGTGCCCAGCAGGGTGCCGGCGGGCACGCCGAGGGACAAGGCCAGCGGCGCACCCAGCATGGCCACGGCAATCGCCCGGCCCTGCAGATGAGGTGCGACCATACGACTGGCGTAACCCGCCAACAAGGCCCACAGCAAGCCAGCGAACACACCGGCGAAAAATCGTGCAGCCAAGGTCAAGCCATAGTGGCTGGAGAACGCGGTGACGCTGTTAACCAATGCAAAACCGCCGATGGCGATCAACAGTAGCGGCCGCCGGCGCCAACCCCGGGTCAGCAATGTCAGGGGGATAGCAGCAAGCAACGAGCCGAGCGCATAGAGGGTCACCAGTTGCCCGACCAGGGCCTGGGAGACCCCAAGCCCAGCACCGATTTGCGGTAATAAGCCGGCGGGCATCGCCTCGGTCAGGATGGTGATAAAGCCGGCGCAGGCCAACGCCAGCAGACCGGCCAGGGGCAGGCGTTCAGCGTGGGGCGCTGTATCGACCAATAGGGGACTGTCGTTCATGGGCGCTCTCCTTGAAAGGGCAAGGAGCCAGGGTAGGGGGCTGCGAGGCGCGGAAAAACAGGCTAAGGTTCCGAACTTATCGGACGTTGATGTCCGCAATCGGTAAAGGCATCACCATGGACAATCTGGGCAGCCTCTCGGTTTTTGTGCAGGTCGCGCAAACCCTCAGCTTTACCGCTGCGGGCCGCGTACTGGGCGTGTCATCGTCGGCGGTGGGTAAAAGCATTGCGCGGATGGAGGAGCGCCTGGGCGTCAGGTTGTTTCATCGCAGCACCCGCAGTATCACCCTGACCAGCGAGGGCGCGCTGTTCCTGGAGCGTTCGCGGCGCATCCTGGCGGAACTGGAGGCGGCCGAACAGGAGTTGACTGAGGTCACTGCCAGCCCTCGCGGCAAGCTGCGGATCAGTGTGCCCCAAGTGCGCGGCTTGTTGATGCCGGTGATCAGCGATTTTATGCGCGCCTACCCGGACATTGAGTTGGATGTGGATTTTTCCGACCGCATGGTGGACGTGATAGAGGAGGGCTTCGACGCGGTGATTCGCACCGGCAAGCCAGAAGATTCGCGCTTGATGGTGCGCCATCTAGGGCATTACCAGTTGGTTCTCGTCGGTACGCCCGGCTATTTCGACCAGCATGGTACGCCCCATCGGCCACAGGACCTGAATCATCACGCCTGCCTGCGGCACAAATTCTGCGCCACCGGCAAGCTGGAGCCCTGGCCACTGCGTCCTGTCCCGGGGGCTGCGGAACTGAACCTGCGCGCACCGCTGGTCAGCACCACCATCGAGTCCCTCAATCATGTGGTGCAAGAAGGACTGGGCATTGCGTGCCTGCCGGACTACATGGTCAACCAGGCCGTACAACATGGGCGTTTGCGACGGGTGCTGGATGAGCACCTCGAACATCGCGGCAGTTTCTGGTTGCTGTGGCCGGCCAGTCGCCATGCTTCGGCCAAGCTGCGGGCCTTTATCGATCATATGTGCGCCGGGCTTTTTCCTACTGACGCCGCTGTCTGAGCTTGAGATGTTTTACCGACAGGAATCGCGCTTCAATGTCGCGTTCTGTTGCACAATACCGTCCGGACCGTTTTCTTCAGGATTTTCAATGTCGACATCATTTCACTTGCGCAATCTCGGGTTGGCGCTGGTGCTGGCGGGCGCCGCGGGCTGCTCGTCACCCAAGACCGCTATCTATGAACATGAGAATTTCGACGATTCCGGTACGTTTTCCCGCGATTACCCGGTCAGCGATGTGGCGGCCTGTGAAGCTGCGCGCCGTGCCCTGCTGAGCCAGGGCTACATTATCACCAGCAGCGATCCGAAACTGGTGGCCGGCAACAAGAGTTTCCAGCAGACCGGCGAGACCCACCTGCAGATCAGTTTCAATGTGGTGTGCGCTGCTGATGGCAAGGGCAGCAATCACTCGACGATGTTTGCCAACGCCTTGCAGGACCGCTATGCGCTGAAGAAGGTCAACAACTCCGCGAGCCTCGGTGTGGGCGTGCTGGGCTCGGTGTCGATGCCGATTGGCTCCACCGACGACTCGATGGTGAAGGTGGCAAGCGAGACCGTCTCGGCACCGAAGTTCTACGAGCGTTACTTTGCGTTGGTGGACGTGTTCCTGCCGCAGGAGGTCAAGCAGGCCGAGCATATACCCGAGCAGCCCAAGGCTGACCTGGGCGTGCCTGAACCCAAGGCCGCTCCGGCACCCGAGAAGGTCGAAGCGCCGAAGGAGGTGCCTGTAGCGCCTGCCGCTGCAGAGCCGCTTGCGCCGCCACCTGAGGCTGCACCGATTGCACCGGTGACAGAGCCCGCTCCGGTTGCGCCGGCGCCGACTGATCCTGCCTTGCCGGCCCCGACAGAAGCGATTCCACCGCTTCCGATGCCTGCGCAATAACGCAATGCTCTTCTACTGTTGGAGCGGGCTTGCTCGCGAATACGGCGTAACAGTCGCCAGGTGTGTTGAATGACACACCGCTTTCGCGAGCAAGCCCGCTCCCACATTTTGACCGAGGTTGCGGTTAAGTTAAATCCAGTGATCGCCGCTACGTTTAATCCTGAAGAGCAGGAATGTCACGACGTCGACATTTTTTCGTCATGACGGCACTTTAGGCTGGGTTCGCAGGTCATTAATCTGCAAACGCTTTCAACACGAAAAGGAGTCCACCATGGACGATTACCAGGAAGAGCTGCTGGAGTACCAGGCATTCGAATTGGACCCGCTGGATCCGGTCGACGATGCCACCGAGCTGTAACGCTGACTTCAGGCGGAATGCCGCTGACTGCGGCGAAATTCCCCTGGGGTCTGGTTGTTCCAGCGTCTGAAGGCCCTTTGGAAGGCTTGGGCCGAAGCAAAACCGAGCAAGTAGGCGATCTCGCCGAACGCCAGTTCCGTATCGCGAATGTAGGTCATGGCCAGGTCGCGACGGGTGTCATTGAGGATCGCGCGAAACTGCGTGCCTTCCTCGGCCAGTTTGCGCCGCAATGTCCAGGTTGGCAGCTTCAAGCGTGCCGCCACTTCCTCCAGGTCGGGTTCCCGGCCGCCATTGAGCATCGGCCCGAGCAAACGGGTAATGCGCTCGCGCAGGCTGCGGGTGCGGGTCAATTGCTCTAATTCCCTTTCACACAGCTGTAGCAACAGGTGCCAGGTGCTTGGGCAATGCTGCGGGTTGCGCAGCGCCAGGGTGGGTTGGCTGAGGCGCAGTTGATTGACCTCGGCGCCGAAGTGGACCACGCCCTCTCCCAACACCCTGTAGTGTTCGTGGTAGTCCGGCGCGTCGAATTCGATTTCAATCCGCTGGGCCTGCACCGGCTGTTGGGCCAGGCCAGACAATTGCTGCAGCCAGCCGGCGATGATCGAATCCACCACAAAGCGGTTGTAGGCGTTATAGGGGCTGATGGAATAAAACCGCAGCCACGCGCCTTCAGCGTCTTCATGAAAGCTTGATTGCCCGCGATAGTTGGAGCCGTACAGCGCTTCAAAGCGTGTGAGCGTGCGCGCCGCTTCGCGCACTGTAGGCGCTTGAGCGGCAGTGACGCCGGCAAGACCAGCCTGGCTCAAGCGGCTGAGCTGGCCCATACGCAGGCCCAGGCCGGGGTTGCCGGTCAGTTGGATGGCCGCGTGGCCCAGGCGCATGTAGCGCGGGATCGACAAGCGTGCGCCGGCCTCAGCCAGGCGAGCTGGATCAAGGCCGTATTGCAGCAGCAGGGGCTGTGGGTCCAGGCCGTGGCTGTGGATGGCGTCGGCCAGGGTGTGCACGAAGCCCACCGACAGATCCCCCAGGCGCACCGGCTTCAAGGCGCTACAGCCAGATATTCAGCAAGCGCGCACCACGGGCGTCGCCATCGGCGAAGACTTGCCCATTGCGGCTGAGAAAACTCTGGCCGGCGCTGCCCAGGTCCCAGAATTGCCCGCGCAGAAAGACGCTCATGCCCGCGGTGGCTTCGCTGACAGGTGGCTGGCTGATCAGGGTAAGACGACGCCAGGCCGCGCCCTCACTGGTTTCTTCGGGCTTGAGGCTCACTTCTGAGGGCGTAGATACGCTCTTGAAACCGCGCCACGGACGCTCCCAGGTATCGCGGCCGGTGACAAAAGCGGGTACCGCGATCAATTGCGCGCCTTGCTCGTTGAGCTTGCGGTAGTTGTCCGGGTACCAGCTGTCGCTGCCGACCAGGATGCCCAGGCGCCCGGCGGGGGTGTCGACAACGTTGACGACATGCTCATCGCCCGGCTCGATAAAGCCACGCTCATCGTAGATCGGGTAAAGCTGGCGCTGCGGCTGGCCCAGCGGCAAGCCGTCGGCGGCAAACACCACGCTGACGTTGTACAGCGCGCCGTGGCCGATCTCCAGTTGTCCCTGGATCACGCTTGGGTTGGGCAGGGCGATGGAGCCGGCCACCAGGGTCACACCAAATTCTTTGGCGAGGCCGCCAAACAACACTTGATAGTCGCGGGCCATGGCCGGGGCTTTCATGCGCAGGTATGCATCGTCCATGCGGTTGTCGCCGGTGGCGCTGATCCAGGCTTTGGCAAATTGCAGCGGGTTGCTGATCGACAGCCAGTTCATGGCGTCCTTGAGGTGAGCGGCCTGGTACAGCTCATTCTTCTCTGCGCCGAGCATCAGCCAGGTGCCGATATGTTCCGGCAGCACCACCACGGTCTTGGCATTGATCAGCCCAAGGTCCCGGGCATTTTGCAGGTAGGCCGACAGCTTCAGGTGCAGGCGTTCCAGGCTTTGGTAATCAGCAGGGAACAGTTCCGGCTGGATGCCCAGCAGGTTGCCCCGGTCGGCGGGTTCGCCCTCGTTGACGGCGAGGGTGATGCGCAGGTCGGACAGGTAATGCGCCACGGGGCGCTCCTGGGTCCAGACCAAGTACGCGGCGAGGGAGGCAACCAGGGCCATGATGACGGTGAACGCTAGAAGTTTACGCATGGGGCAACAGACAACAGACCAGGTGCAGGGTTCGCGACTAGGGTAGGGCCCATGGCGTGGCTTGCCAAGGGGCGCTGTGCATTTGGATCAATAACTTGTCAGTTTCAGTCATTGAGCCGTGGTCCACCGCCTCTTAGTCTGTGGGACATAAACCGATGGCACGCCGTTCGAGCGCGCCACGTCCCGTGATGATCCGTTGTGGAGCTGTACCATGACCGCTGCTGCCTACCCGCACCTGCTGGCCCCGTTAGACCTGGGTTTTACCACCTTGCGCAACCGTACCCTGATGGGCTCGATGCACACTGGCCTGGAAGAAAAGCCCGGCGGTTTCGAGCGTATGGCCGCTTACTTTGCCGAGCGTGCCCGTGGCGGCGTGGGCCTGATGGTCACCGGCGGTATCGGCCCCAATGACGAGGGCGGCGTGTACGCCGGTGCAGCCAAGCTGACCACCGAAGAAGAGGCGCGCAAGCACAAGATCGTCACCCAGGCCGTGCACGACGCGGGTGGCAAGATCTGCATGCAGATCCTCCACGCCGGGCGTTACGCCTACAGCCCCAAGCAGGTGGCACCGAGCGCTATCCAGGCGCCCATCAACCCGTTCAAGCCCAAGGAATTGGATGAAGAGGGCATCGAAAAGCAGATCCAGGATTTTGTCACCTGCTCGCTGCTGGCCCAGGTCGCCGGGTATGACGGCGTCGAAATCATGGGTTCCGAAGGCTATTTCATTAACCAGTTCCTTGCCGCCCACACCAACCATCGCACCGACCGTTGGGGCGGCAGCTTTGAAAATCGCATGCGCCTGGCGGTGGAAATCGTGCGCCGGGTACGCGAAGCCGTAGGCCCGAACTTCATTATCATCTTCCGCCTGTCGATGCTCGACCTGGTGGAAGGCGGCAGCGTCTGGGAAGAAATCGTGCAGTTGGCCAAAGCCATCGAACAGGCCGGCGCGACGCTCATCAACACCGGTATCGGCTGGCACGAAGCCCGCATCCCGACCATCGCCACCAAGGTACCTCGTGGTGCGTTCAGTAAAGTCACGGCCAAATTGCGCGGTTCGGTACAGATCCCGCTGATCACCACCAACCGCATCAACACTCCGGAAATTGCTGAGCAGATCCTGGCCGAAGGCGACGCCGATATGGTCTCGATGGCGCGGCCGTTTCTCGCCGACCCCGAGTTCGTCAACAAGGCCGCTGCCGGGCGCGCTGATGAGATCAATACCTGCATCGGCTGCAACCAGGCCTGCCTGGACCACACCTTTGGCGGCAAGCTCACCACCTGCCTGGTCAACCCGCGGGCGTGCTACGAAACCGAACTCAATTACCTGCCGGTCAAGCAGATCAAAAAGGTCGCGGTCGTCGGCGCAGGCCCCGCGGGTCTGGCCGCTGCCACCGTGGCCGCCGAGCGCGGACATCAAGTGACCTTGTTCGACTCGGCCAGCGAGATCGGCGGCCAGTTCAATATCGCCAAGCGCGTGCCGGGCAAGGAAGAGTTCTTCGAGACCCTGCGTTATTTCAAGCGCAAATTGCAGACCACCCACGTCGAGCTGTGCCTCAACACCCGTGTGGACGTTGCGCAACTGGTAGCGGGTGGTTATGACGAGGTGATCCTGGCCACCGGCATCGCACCGCGTACCCCGGCGATTCCCGGTGTCGACAACGCCAAGGTCCTGAGTTACCTGGACGTGATCCTTGAGCGCAAGCCGGTGGGCAAGCGCGTGGCGGTGATCGGCGCCGGTGGCATCGGTTTTGACGTGTCTGAATTCCTCGTGCACCAAGGCGTCTCCACCAGCCTGGATCGAGAGGCGTTCTGGAAAGAATGGGGCATCGACACCCAACTGCAAGCCCGTGGCGGCGTGGCCGGGATCAAACCCGAGCGCCATGCACCGGCCCGTGAAGTGTTCCTGCTGCAACGCAAGGCTTCCAAGGTGGGCGACGGCCTGGGCAAGACCACGGGCTGGATCCACCGCACCGGCTTGAAGAACAAGCAGGTGCAGATGCTCAACAGCGTTGAGTACCTGAAGATCGACGATGAAGGCTTGCATATCCGCATCGGCGCTGAGGGCGAGCCGCAAGTCCTGGCGGTGGACAATATCGTCATCTGCGCCGGCCAGGACCCGCTGCGCGAATTGCACGACGGCCTGGTCGCGGCCAACCAGAACGTGCACCTGATCGGCGGCGCCGATGTGGCGGCCGAACTGGACGCCAAGCGCGCCATCAACCAGGGCTCGCGCCTGGCGGCCGAGTTGTAAGGCGACAATAGGGGCGGTGTTAGACTACCGCCCCTTTTTTCATGCAGATGCGCCCACATGGGTCCTTTCGACTGGCTGCCCCACGCGCCCCTTGAATCTTTGCAGCTGGATTGGCTGAACGGCGTCGAGCTGGCCGTGCTGCGCCTGGACCGTATCGATCCGCTGATCAGCGGCAACAAGTGGTTCAAGCTCACCGAGCACTTGGCCCAGGCTCGCGATGCCGGAGCGTCAGGTATTATCAGCCTCGGCGGAGCCTACTCCAATCATCTGCACGCATTGGCGGCCGCGGGCAAGCGCTTTGATTTCCCCACCGTCGGCCTGTTGCGCGGCCATCCTCAAGACACACCCACGGTGCTCGACCTCAAGGCCTTCGGCATGCAACTGCATTGGCTCGGTTATGGCGGCTATCGCGCACGCCACGAGCCGGGCTTTTGGCTGCCTTGGCGCGAACAATATCCCCACCTCCATCCGATACCTGAAGGCGGCGGTGGGCTGGCCGGTGCGCAGGGCTGTGGCGTGTTGGTCGAGCAGGCGCGGGCGCAGTTGGGCAGCGTCGGTTGGACCGATTACGACGCCTGGTGGCTGGCGGCAGGTACCGGCACGACAGTGGCGGGGCTGGCACTGGCGGAGGCGGGTGCGCATCGGGTGTATGGTGCTCTGGCGGTGCCGGATGATCACGGTGTAGCGCAGAACGTGAGTGCCATCGTGCAGGACGGCTATACATTGCTGGACGCCAGTCGCGGTGGCTTTGCCAAGGTCGATCCGCTGTTGCTGGACTTCATCCAGTGCACCGAGCAAGCATGCGGTCTACCGTTGGAACCGGTCTACACCGGCAAGGCGCTGCTGGCATTGAAACAGCAGGTCGAGGCCGGACGCTTTGCCCCCGGCACGCGCCTGATCTTCATCCACACCGGCGGCCTGCAAGGCCGCCGAGGCTTCAGCGACTGACGCAAACCCCTTGTGGGAGCGGGCTTGCCTGCGAAAGCGGTAGTGCAGTAGGAGATACTGTGGCTGACACACCGCCTTCGCGGGCAAGCCCGCTCCCACAAGGGAGTTGCGCTTAACTGATGGCCTGAGTTCAGTCGATGAATGGGTTGGCTTAAAGCCTCCTCCCACCCGGCATCATGCGCAGCGCCGTGTTATCGCGCACCACATAGTGATGAAAGATCCCCGCCAGTGCATGCAGCCCGATCAACCAATAACCGACCTGGGCGAACAGCACATGCCAGCCTTCAATCTCCTCGGCCAGCGCCTTGTTTTCCGCGATCAGCGGCGGCAATTCCATTCCATAGAACATCACCGAATGCCCTTTGGCACTGACGATCAACCAACCGGCAATCGGCAACCCGATCATCAACGCATACAGCGCCCAGTGCATCAGCTTCGCCAGCAGATTCTGCCATTGCGGCGGTGCCGGCACGATCTTCGGCGCCACCCCCAGGCTGCGTGCGAACAGGCGCAGCCATACCAGCACAAACACGGTAAGGCCGAGCATAAAGTGCATTTCCACAATCAGCGTGCGTGCGCCGCTGCCTTTGGGGAATTGCCCGCGCAGTTCAATGCAGGCGTAGACCACCGCCAGCAGCACCACCATCAACCAGTGCAACGCAATGGACATAGTGCTGTAGCGCGTATCGGAATTTTTCCACGGCATCGCTGTGTTCCTCACTCATCAGGGCATACCTCCATTCTTTAGCGATGGAGTGCATTAACTGTATGCCTGTTTTGAGCGCTGCGCTTGTTGCCAATGCCCTTGTCTTGACTTCGGTCAGTAGGCCTGCGGCATTTCCCCGCGGGCCAGGCGCTGGTTGATGTCACTGATGACCCGTGGCAGATCGGTGATGGTGTCAATCAGGTAGTGTGGACGTGAAGCTTCGAACATCGCCTCGATGCGCTGGCGCTCGCTGGCCAGTGTGTCGCTGTCCAGGGCGCGGAATTGCTCGTAGGTGAGGCCCAGCGCGTTGCCCGAGCAGGTCAGGGCCACGGTCCACATGCCGGCACGTCGGCCTTCGAGAATGCCCGGCACGGTGTCGTCGACCTTCACGCAGGCGGCCACATCATCAATGCCCAGGGCGATCACGTTGGCCAGTGCCTGGGCCGGCCAAGGGCGACCGTTGGGGACTTCGTCGGTAGCCACGACGTGGTCGGCGACATAGCCGTTGGTGGCGGCCAGGGCCACGACCTTGTCCATCACCTGCTTGGGGTAGCCAGAGCAGGAGCCGATCTTGATGCCTTGGCCGCGCAGGGCGGCGATGGTGTCGAGGGCGCCGGGGATCAGGGCCGAGTGTTCAGCGATCTTCTCGATCTGCAGCGGCATGAAGCGCTGGTAGATGGCGGTCACGTCGTCGTCGGTCGGCGAGCGGCCGAACGCCTTGCGGTAGCGTTCGGCAACCTGCGGCTGGTCGCAGAGGGTACGGATATGGTCCCACTTGCCCATGCCCATCGGGCCACGGGCTTCCTCGATAGACACCTGCACGTCGAACTCGGCGAAGGCCTCGACAAAAATCTGCGTGGGGGCGAAGGAGCCGAAATCGACTACGGTGCCGGCCCAGTCGAGGATAACGGCCTGGAGGGTGTTGGGGTTTTGATAGTTCATGGTTCAGATCCTGTGGGTAATGACATTCATCTATGTAGGAGCGAGCTTGCTCGCAAAAAACATCCAGGCACCGCGTTGACTCAGGATGCCCGCGTTATCGTTAACGCTCTTCGCGAGCAAGCTCGCTCCTACACATTTCTTGCAGCACATCGCCGATTGCCTTGACCGCTGCGCGCATGCCGGCTGCGTCGACATGGCCGATGCAGCCCACGCGGAAGGTTTCCACCTGGGTCAATTTGCCGGGGTACAGGATGAACCCCTTGGCCTTGACCCGTTCGTAGAAGTCTTTGAACCGGTAGCGCGGGTGGTCGGGAGCGTGGAAGGTGGCGATGATCGGTGCTTGGATCGCCGCTGGCAGAAAACTGCGCAGGCCCAGTTCGGCCATGCCGTCCAGCAATGCCTGGCAGTTATTCGCATAGCGCTGGTGACGCGCGGGCAGGCCGCCTTCTTCTGCGTATTGCAGCAGCGCCTCATGCAGGGCGGCAACCACGTGGGTCGGCGGGGTGAAGCGCCATTGTCCGGTCTTGGCCATATAGGTGTGCTGGTCGAACAGGTCCATCGCCAGGGAATGGCAGTTGCCCTGGGACGCAGCCAGCGCCGCTTTTTCGGCAAAGACAAAGCCCATCCCCGGCACGCCTTCCAGGCATTTGCCCGAGGCGGCAATCAGCGCGTCGAAGGGGATTTCACGGGCATCAATCGGTAGCGCGCCGAAGGAACTCATGGCGTCGATGATCAGGCGCTTGCCGTGGCGTTTGACCACCTCGGCGATCTGCGGCAACGGATTGAGAATGCCGGTGCTGGTTTCGCAATGGATCAGCGCGACGTGGGTGATGGCGCTGTCGGAGCTCAACAGGCGATCCACATCGGCGGCAGTGGTGGGCTCGTCTTCGGCGGTTTCAAAGGTGCTGAATTCGCGGCCAAGCACCTCGCAGATTTTCGCCAGGCGCTTGCCGTAGGCGCCGTTGATCAACACCAGCACCTTGCCATTGCGGGGAACCAAGGTGCCGATCGCCGCTTCGACGGCGAAGGTGCCGCTGCCTTGCAGCGGCACGCAGTGGTGGCTGTCCGAACCGTTGAGGATCGCCAGCAGCTGCGTGCACACACTGGCTGTGAGCTGGTTGAAGCGGTCGTCCCACGACCCCCAATCCACCATCATCGCCTGGCGGGTGCGGGTCGAGGTGGTCAGGGGGCCGGGGGTCAACAGGATCGGCGCGGCAGTGGGCATGTCAAATCCTCGCAAGGTGTTGGGGTTCAAGCTACGGCGCCTAAATTGCAGTTTGGCTTGTCATCAATCAAATTGTTTGTTGTTATGCGAGCTATCAGTGAGGCCGATAACGATGAACCTTTTTCAACTGCGTGCATTCGATGCCGTGGCCCGCGAGGGCAGTTTTACCCGTGCGGCGGCTCGGCTGTTTATCAGCCAGCCGGCGGTGACCGGGCATATCAAGGCGCTTGAGGAGCACTACCAGATCCCGCTGTTGCGCCGCACCGCCCGCCGGGTGGAGTTGACCGAGGAGGGCGCACGCCTGGCGGCCATCACGCGGGCGATCTTCGGTTTGGTCGACGAGGCGCAAACCATGCTGGAGGCCAACCGCCAGTTGCTCACCGGGCGCCTGGAAGTGGCGGCGGACGGCCCGCATTTGGTCATGCCGATGATCGCCAGCCTGCGCGCGCGCTACCCTGGCATTACCGTGAACCTGCGTTTGGGCAATGCTCAGGAAACCCTGGCGGCGCTGCTGTCCGAACATGCCGATGTGGCGGTGCTCACCGAGGTGGAGCCGCGCAATGGCCTGCACTTGCAACCCCTGGACGAGTCACGGATTTGCGCCTTGGTGCCGGCTGCGCATCCATGGGCCAGGCAGGCCAGCGGTATTGAACTGGCGCAGCTGCATGAGGTGATCATGGTGCTGCGCGAGCCCAGTTCTATCACCCGGCGCACCTTTGATGACGCGTGCCTTGCGGCGAATGTGCAACCCAAAGTGCTGCTGGAACTGGACAGTCGTGAAGCTGTGACCGAAGCGGTGGCGGCAGAGTTAGGGGTGGGCGTGGTGTCGTCGATGGAGGTCAGCCCGGACCCGCGTGTACAGGCGGTACCGATCCTGGGCGATGGCCTGCTGAACCGGCACATGCTCGGCTGCATGGAGCGGCGCCGCTCGCTGCGCTTGATTCAGGCGTTTTTCGAGTTGGCGTGAAGGCTCTCACGCACGATCTCCAGGAAGGTCGCGACCACGCGGCGTGAACTCTGCTCTTTCAGGCACACCAGGGTTTCTTTCATGCGTTGTGTGCAATCGCGGATCGGCATGGCGTATACCCGCGCGTCGGCGCCGAACTCTGCCGCCGACACCACGCCCACGCCAATTCCCACCACCACGGCTTCCCGGGCGGCTTCGCGGCCTTCCACCTGGATGGCCGGGCGAATGCGCAGGCCGGCCTGGCGCATTTCCTGCTCCAGGGTTTGACGGGTGACCGAGCCGGTTTCCCGCAGCACCAGCGGAGTGTTATCGAGGTCGGCCAGGCAGATCGATTCGCGCCCGGCCCAGGCATGGTCACGTGCGACAAAAGCCAGTAGTTGATCGTCGGGCAGCGGCAGTGACAACAGGCGCGGATCATCGACATCGCGCCCCAACAGCGCCAGGTCGGCCTGGTAGTTGTAAAGGCGCGACAGCGACTCATCGGTGTTGCCGGTTTCGATTTTCACGCTGATCCCAGGGTAGCGCTGGCAGAAGCGCGCAATCTGCGGCAGTACGTGCACGGGTGCATCCACCGCCAGGGTAAGGGTGCCGGTGAGCAGGGCGCGCGAATCCTGCAGCAATTCTTCGGCTTCGGCTTCGATCACAAACAGGCGCTGGGTGATGCCCAGCAGGCGCTCACCCAGATCGGTCAGGCGCACCGAGCGCTTGTTGCGGTGGAACAGCAACACGCCGAAGCGCTCTTCCAGTTTGCGCACCTGGTCGGAAATCGCAGGCTGGGTCAGGAACAGGCGTTCGGCCGCCCCGGTAAAACTGCCGTGAATGGCCACCGCATGGAAGGCTTTGAGCTGGGCATGGGAAACCGACATAGCGCGTCCTCTTACAAGCTGGGCTTATATTTGAAATACGATAAATCGATTTTACCTATGAGTCAGCCATTGCTTTCATGCGCCTCAGTCGCCGTAGGTTGAGTCCTACAACCACGGCTGCCATGGGGGCAGGCACACCGCACCCATCTGACCAATACCGCGCTCTCCAAGGCCCGGCATTGCAGTGCTCAACCATAAAAACAACAGGCGTTTTCTTTCGATTCTGCCGGCACACTCACACCTGAGGTCAGAACCACCATGAATATCCCTATGGGTAGCATCAAGCGTTGGCGCGTGCAGATTTTTGCCATCACCTGGCTGGCGTATGCCGCGCTCTATTTCACCCGCAAAGCGTTTTCAGTGGCGAAGCTGGGGATCGGCGACGACCCGAGTTTCCCCCTCGACAAAATGATGATGGCCAACCTGGATGGCCTCTACCTCGCCGCGTATGCCGTAGGCCAGTTCACTTGGGGCATGCTTGCCGACCGCTTTGGACCACGGGTGGTGGTGCTCGGTGGCTTGATGATTTCCGCAGGCGCAGCGCTGGTGATGGGCACCTTTGCCACCTTGCCGATCTTTGTTACCTGCATGTTGGTACAGGGCTTGGCCCAGTCCACTGGCTGGTCGGGGCTGTGCAAGAACCTCGGCAGTTTCTTCCCGGCCCAGCAGCGTGGGCGGGTGCTGGGGTTATGGAGTTCGTGTTACGCGTTCGGCGGATTGGTCGCGTCACCGTTTGCCGGTTGGTGGGCCTATACGCTGATCGGTAGTTGGCATGCGGCGTTTATTTCCAGTGCCGCAGTGGTAGCGGTGGTGGCCGTGCTGTTCTTTATGTTCCAGCGCAATACCCCGCAGGATGTGGGCTTGCCGGCAGTCGAGCCTGAGCCGGTGCTGAGCGCCGAGCAGTTGGCCGCCCAGCAGCGCGTCAGCGTACTCGAACCCCTGCGCGCGATCCTGCGTAACCGCACAGTGTTGACCCTGGGGCTGGCGTACTTCCTGCTCAAGCCGGCGCGCTACGCGATTCTGTTGTGGGGGCCGGTGATCGTCTACGAGCAGATGCCGTCGGTGGGCAAGGTCGGCGCCGCCATCGTGCCCACCGCGTTTGAGTTGGCTGGTTTACTGGGGCCAGTGTTGATCGGCCTGGCCTCCGACAAACTGTTCGGCGCCCGGCGCATGCCCGCCTGTGTGCTGAGCCTGTTGGCGCTGACGGTTGCCCTGGCGCTTTTCATGGGCGCGCTGCACACCGGCAGTGTGGTGCTGGTGATGACGTTGCTGTTTGTCATGGGGCTGACGCTGTATGGGCCCGACTCAATGATCAGCAGCACGGCGGCCATCGACTTCGGCACCGCCAAGGCCGGCGCTACCGCCGCGGGTTTTGTGAACGGCTGCGGTTCGGTGGGGGCGATTCTGGGTGGTTTGCTGCCAGGCTATTTCGATACCGTGACGGTATTTATCGTGTTTGCCGGTGCGGCGCTGTTTTCTTCGTTGGTGCTGATGCCCTACTGGAATGCCAGGCCCGCCGTACTGGCCCAGGCGGGGGATTTTGTGCCGGACCGCAATGCGGTGATCAAACCCTTGCGCACCTGAGTACCCTGGCCGGTTTTTTGGTGGAACGAAGCGTTCTCGCGCTATAAACTCTGCCCCCAAAGCGCCGGCCAGTAGACGTTTCGGCGCGATGGAAATAAGAGAGTGAGTCATGGGCGCACAGTGGAAAGTCAAACATAAAGAAGCGGCAGCCAATGCCAAGGGCAAGATTTTCGGCAAGCTGGTGAAAGAAATCACCATCGCCGCCCGCAACGGCGCCGATACCGCG
Organism: Pseudomonas sp. FSL L8-0168; assembly: GCF_037976155.1. Classification (NCBI taxonomy): domain Bacteria; kingdom Pseudomonadati; phylum Pseudomonadota; class Gammaproteobacteria; order Pseudomonadales; family Pseudomonadaceae; genus Pseudomonas; species Pseudomonas sp. FSL L8-0168. The sequence goes on from NZ_CP150262.1 coordinate 60,003, forward strand.
ACCAACGCGCACCTGCGCCTGGTGGTGGAACAGGCCAAAAAAGCCTCGATGCCCAAGGAAACCCTGGACCGCGCAATCAAAAAGGGCGCCGGTCTGCTCGGTGAGACCGTGCAATACCACCGCGTGACCTACGAAGGTTTCGCGCCGCACCAGGTGCCTTTGATCGTCGAGTGCGTGACCGACAACATCAACCGCACCGTGGCGGAAATCCGCGTGGCCTTCCGCAAAGGCCAACTGGGCGCTTCCGGTTCGGTGGCCTGGGATTTCAACCATGTGGGCCTGATCGAAGCATCGCCGGACACGCCGGACGCTGATCCGGAAATGGCCGCTATCGAAGCGGGCGCCCAGGACTTTGAAGAGGGTGAAGAAGGCGCCACCTTGTTCATCACCGAAACCACCGACCTGGATGCTGTGCAGAAGGCCTTGCCGGAGCAGGGCTTCACCGTGCTGTCGGCCAAGCTGGGTTATATCTCCAAGAACCCGGTCAGCGGTTTGACCGATGAGCAGATGGCAGAAGTCGAGGCGTTCCTGGAAGGCCTGGACAACCATGATGATGTGCAGGATATGTTTGTCGGCCTGGCGGGCTGATTTCTACCTGAGTACACGCGGTCAACCTGTGGGAGCGGGCTTGCTCGCGAATGCGGTGTGACAGTCAACAGATGTATTGGCTGTTCCACCGCATTCGCGAGCAAGCCCGCTCCCACATTGGTTTAGTGGTGTTGCATAGATTCGAGCAAGACCTCAATTTCTTCAAAGCCCGGCCGCGCCAGCACATCCGGCTGGCAGCAGCGTTGTTGCAGTGCCTGCAAGCCTTCGTCACTGGCCTCAACCCGCTCCAACAATTCCCCCAGCAACACTCCGAACGCGCGCACTTCAATACGCTGCAGCGCACGGGTTTCCAACGTGTCCGCCGTGGCATGGAAGGAGGCCGCGCCAAAGTCTCCCAGCAAGCAATCACCTTCTGTGTTCCACAAAATATTGTGACCATACAGGTCACCATGGGTAATGCCGTGCCGATGCAGGTGCGCCGCCACCGAAGCAATGCCCCGCGCCATGCGCAGTGCCACGTCCAGGCTGAAACGGGTGGTGGGTGCGTAGACATCCCGCGTGCACGACGCCAGGCTCGGCAGGGCTGCGAGGTTGCGGTAACTGGGGTCGATCAGCTCCATCACCAGGGCGGCCTGGTTATCGGGATGGCCGACGACGCGTCCTTCAACCTTGATCAGGCTGGGATGCAGGCCGGCAGCGATGCAGGCTTGCATTTCATGCAGCGGTGAACCGTCGCTGGTGATGGTGCCCTTGTACAGCTTGACCGCGACCGGCAACGCCCGGGGTTTCCACAGCGCCTTGCGAATAATCCCCGAAGCGCCTTCGCCAAGGACTTCGCCCATGTCCAGTTCCTGCCAGGCGATGTTCGGCGTCGCCTCATCACTGCTCACCTGCACGGCCATTTCCACCGGGTTGCCGGCGTAGGCCAGCCAGGTCAGGCTCGGCAGGGTCAGCAGCCACTGCGGTAGTTGGGTGAGGCGGTTGGAGGCGATGCGGATCAACTCCAGGTTTTGGCACTGGGCCAGGCTTGGCGGCAGGTCGGTCAACTGGTTACCGGCCAACATCAACTTTTGCAGTAACGGGCGCTGACCCAGTTCATCGGGCAATTGGCGGATGCAGTTGTCGGTGAGGATTAGCCAGCGCAATTGTGGCGGCAGGGCAGCGGCGGCTACCTGGCTGATCTGGTTGGCCTTGAAGCCGATCATGCTCAGCTTGGCGCACTGGCCCAGGCATTGCGGCAGTTCGGTAAAGGCGTTGTCCGAACAGAACAGCACGCGCAGGTTCGTCAGGCGGTGCAGGTCGTCGGGCAAGCTGCTCAGGGCGTTGCCGGTGAGGTTGAGGATTTCCAGCGAGTCGGCCAGTTCGAAGATTTCCCGGGGAAACTCGGTCAGCCCGCAGGCCAGGTCCAGGCGCGTAACGCCAGCCAATTGGCCAGCCTTGAGTTGGGCGAGGGTATTCATGCAGGGCGCGGTGCTCGGAAGAGGGCGTAAAAGGCGCTCATGATAGCGGCTCGGACGCGGTTTGCGGGCACAGCGTCTGCAATTGGCGCAGGCGACTGGCGGTGCGGGCGAGGTCGATGGCTTGGCCTTCCAGGCATTTATCCAAGGGCTGATGGCCGATCAGCGTCACTTGCTTGTCCTGGTCGTAGAGCACGTCTACCAGATTGATAAAGCGCTGTTGCACGGCGATGGGGCATTCGGCCAACTGCGGCAGGCCGTCGATGATCCAGTGGTCGAAGTCCTGGCACAACAACAGGTAATCCATGACCGCCGTGAGTTGTTCGCACAGGTCATTGAAGGTGAACGCGATGGTTCGTGCCTGATGGCCTCGGCACGTTAACTGCCGAGTGCCGACCTTCAGGGTTTGCGCCGGGCAATCTGTGGCAGGCAGGCCCAGGCTTTCACGCTGTCCAGCGGTACCTGGCCAGACGTACTGGCCGCCCGTGAAGCGCTGTTGCGCGTGGGCCTGGGCCAGGCTGCGAAAGTCCTGAGGCGCACTGACTTCCAGCACCTCCATGCGCGCGGCGATCAGCTCGATCACCGGTTTGAAACGCTCGTGATACAGCGGATTGGGCAGCAAGCCTTCGGGTGGGTAGTTGGAGGTCACCAACACCAGCACACCGCGCTGGAACAGGGCCTTGAACAAACGGCTGATGAGCATCGCATCGCCGATATCGTGCACATGGAATTCGTCGAAACACAGCACTCGGCAGCCGGCCAGCAGCTCGTCCAGCGTGACGCCCAGAGCATCATCATGTCCGCGGTGCAGGAACATGCCTTGGTGCAGCCGGGCGAAGAAAGTGTGGAAATGCACACGTTGCTTCTCGGCGATGGGCAGTGCCTGGAAAAATCCATCCAGCAGCCAGCTTTTGCCACGCCCCACCGGGCCATGCAGGTACAGGCTGCGCGTGGTCTGGCCGTTGAGCAGGTGTTGAGCTTCGCGATTCAGGGCGGTAATCGCCCGGATTTGCCCATCACTGAGGGTATAGCCCTGTTGTTCGGCCTTTTTTTGAAAATACGCCGGGATAGGCGAGGCGTCCGAGTCGTCGGTTTTTTTACCCAGCAGGCGCTGGAGCAGGGCAAGCACGGCCAAGAATAAACACTCTGTATTACGGTGGTCGCTCACTGTAGGACGCCCGATGCCATTTGACCAATAGTGAAGGGCCCCAAGCCTTGCAAACTGGCACTTTCGCGTTAACTGGCTAACCTCATACACAGTTGTCACCCCTGTATAAGGAATTGGGGCTGTGAAGGGACCGGCGGTATTGGCTGTCATGGGCACGATGCTCTGCAACACGGTGTTTGCTGCGCAACTCCAGGTGCAGGTGCGCATCGACGTGCAGCGGGGTTGCCAGTTGGTGGGCACCACCCGCAATGCGGGCATCGAGCAACTTGGCGTATTGGATTTCGGCAGCGGCCCGCGTCTGGATGACCCGGCCGGCCCCCTGAGTGCGGCCCTGATCAGCCAGCGCCAGCCGCGCCTGGAATGTAACCCCGACACGCCTTACCAAATGCGCGTTGACGGCGGCCTGCATGGCGGCGCCGGCGAAGTGCGTTATCTCGCCAATCCGGCGCCCTCCAGCCGGCCCATTCCCTATCGAATCTATGCTGACGCCGCGCGGCTGATCCCCTTGCCGGTGGACGTGCCGATCAGTGGCCGCGTGCCGGACACTGGCTCTGTCGACCTGCCGCTGTATGGGCGCATCGAACCGCTCAAGGACATCCCCGCCGTCGGCCGTTATTCCGACCTGCTCAAGGTCACGGTCACATGGTAAGCCGCTACCTGGCCGTGACGGCCCTGGGTGGCCTGCTGTTGCTGGCGGATGACGCGCAGGCGGCGGTGGTCAACGGCCAGGTCCATGCGCGGTTGGTAATCACCGCCAGTTGCGAAGTGAGCAAGGGCGTGGAAACCGCGCCGGTCACACCCGAAGGCGGCACCGCGCTGTTGGACTTTGGCAGCCAGGGGCCGACCTGGAACGAGACCTTGGACGCGGCGATCTCCGATGGCGACAAGGCGCCGCTGTCGGTGTCGTGCAATCCTTCGGTGGTCAGCAGTTTCACGGTGACCATCGACGGGGGTGCTAACGGCGACGGGACCACGCGACGCCTGAGCAATGGCCGCCAGACCATTCCCTATCGACTGTCGGCTGACCCCCAGGGGCGCAGTGCCTACAGGATCGGCCAGCAACGCAATTTCGTCGTGACCCAGGGCACCCAGGTACCGATCCCGGTATTCGGTTCCGTGGTGGCGAATACCAGGGCCCTACCGGCCGGCCTCTACACAGACACCCTGACGGTGACTCTGGATTGGTAAACCATGAGGATGGATATCATGCATGTACTTGTATCGCGAATCGGCCTCTGTGCCCTGGGCCTGGGGCTGGCGTCCAGCCTGAACGCGGCGACCACGGTGACCGGGCAGATCAGTTCCAGCCTGACCTTGATCGCCAGTTGCCAGGTCAACGGCTCCGGGGCGGCCACCGGGTTGAATTTCGGTAGCTTGAACTTCGGCACCACCAACAGCCTGTTTACCAATGCCGACGCCCAGCTGCTCGGCGGCACCGGTACCGGCGGGGCGTTGTCGATCCTGTGTTCGGCTGGCACCGCGCCAACGATCAAGGTGCGTGCCGGCGCCCACGACGGTGCTTCCCCCGGTGGCACCCGTGCGCTGGCCGATGGCGTGGGTAACTTCGTGCCCTACGATTTCTACACTGACAGCGGGCGTTCAGCGCTGTTGGCGATTGACGGCGTGGTGACCCTCGCCACCAGTACCGGCGTGGCGCAGACCGTCAACCTTTACGGCCGGGCGGTGGGCAAGGCGGGACTGCCGGCGGGCACCTACACCGACACCGTGGCCGTGGAACTGACGTTCTAACGATGTGGCCCAGGGTGTTGCTCGCCATCGGCCTGGCGATACCGTTGCCGCTGTCGGCGGTGGTCAACCAGAGCTTCCAGGTGAGTGCGACCATCACGCCGGGCTGTCTGATTGTGGGCGGCGGCGCCAACTACGGCACCTTGGCCTACGGCAGCTATTCGGCCCTGGCCACCAGCACGGTCACAGCGGCTCTCACTGGCGGCGTAACCCTGCAATGCACGCCGGGCGTGGCCCTGAGCATGAGCGTGGATGGCGGCCTGTACAGCAGCACCGGACGCAATTTGCAGCTCAACAGTGGCAGCGCGCGGGTGGCTTACCAATTGTTTCGCGATGCGGCGTTCAGCCAGAGCCTGGGGATCAACCAGAGCGTCAGCGTGACCTACAGCGATGCGAGCAACATCAGCCTGCCGATTTACGGGCGGGTGGTTTTACCGGGCAATCAGCCTGGGGGGACGTACAGCGACACGCTGCAGGTGCAGCTGACGTGGTAGGGCTAACGGTTTAAGGAGGGGTGTCATGGGTTGTGCTTTGCGACGGTTATGGACCGCGGGTTTCGCCTTGGGGGCGTTGTGCTCGGCAGGGTTTGTACAGGCGGCCAGTTCGGTGCTGATCTGGCCCATCGACCCGGTGCTGGAGGCTGACCAACAGGCCAGCGCGCTGTGGCTGGAGAACCGTGGCACCGAGACCGCCAACCTGCAGATCCGCGTGTTTGCCTGGAGCCAGAATGGCTTTGACGAGCAGTACCAGAACCAGCGCGATGTGATCGGCAGCCCGCCGGTGGCCAAGATCGAGCCGGGCCAGAAGCAACTGGTGCGCCTGACCCGCACCCGGGAAGTGCCGCCGGGGCAGGAGTTGGCCTATCGCATCATCATTGATGAAATCCCCTCGGCGTTGCAGGTGCCGGCGCCGCCGGAGGGCAAGAACACGGCGGCGGCGATTCGCTTTCAGATGCGTTATTCGGTGCCGCTGTTTGCCTACGGCGCCGGCTTGTGGAGCAAAGATGACGCTACCCGGCAGCGCGATCCCAAGGGCGCGGGCAAGCCGCAGTTGAGCTGGCAAAAGGTCAACGTGGCAGGGCGCAACTACATCGAGGTGCGCAACCAGGGCGCCGTGCATGCGCGGCTTACCGATGCGTCATTCAAACAGGGCGGGCAGACCCGGCCGTTGGTAGAAGGCTTGCTCGGCTATGTGCTGCCGGGCGCGAGCATGCGCTGGCCGGTGCCGGATGCCGTATCGGCCGACCAGCCGTTGCAGGTCAGGGTCAACGGCGCGCCGCAACTGGAGAGCCTGGCGCCCAAGCGCTAACCGTTATGTAGCGCAACGGGCACACGCCCGGGTTTTCACAGGATGGAGATGTCCATTGAAGGACACAACGCCATGGTGAGTCGCGGTTGGGCTCGGGTTTTATGGCCGTCGGTGGCAGTGGCAAGCGGGCTGTGGGGCGCAGCGATGGCGGGCGACTTGCCGCCGCCGCCCGGCAGCATGGAGGCAGTTGCCGATGCACAGCTGTTTCTGGAACTGGTGGTCAACCAGATGGACACCGGCCGCGTTATCGCGGTCGAGCAGCGCGCCGGCCAGCTGTTTGTGCCGGCCAGCGCGTTGCAGGACGTGGGCATGAAACTGCCCGGTGAGCCCGTCGGCAGTGTGGCCCTGGACCAGGTGCCGGGCCTGCACAGCGACTACGACAGCAACGGCCAGCGCCTGCTGCTGGATGTGCCGCCTTCCTGGCTGCAGGAACAGTTCATCGGCAACCGCAATACCTATCCGCGTACCCAGGCCATGAGCAGCTTCGGCGCCTTGCTCAACTATGACGTGTATTTCAATGACACCGACGACGGCGGCAGTTACCTCGCGGCGTGGAACGAAGTGCGGCTGTTCGACACCTGGGGCACCTTGTCCAACACCGGGCAACTGCGCCAGACCCTGTCCGACGGAGTCAGCGGCGGTACCCTCAACAATGGTTACCGACGTTACGACACCACCTGGCGTTTCTCCGACGATGAGCGCCTGCTGACCTACGAGGCTGGCGACGTGATCAGCGGTGCGCTGCCCTGGAGCAGTTCGGTGCGCCTGGGCGGGGTGCAACTGTCCCGGGACTTTGCCGTGCGCCCCGACCTGGTCACGTACCCCTTGCCGCAGTTTGCCGGTGAGGCGGCGGTGCCGTCGTCGGTGGATCTGTTTATCAACGGCTATAAATCCGACAGCGCACAGTTGCAACCCGGCCCCTACACCCTGACCAACATCCCGTTTATCAACGGTGCCGGCGAGGCCGTGGTGGTCACTACCGACGCCCTGGGACGCCAAGTGTCGACCACGGTGCCGTTCTACGTCACCAGCACCTTGCTGCAACAAGGCTTGACGGATTTTTCGCTGGCCGCCGGTACCTTGCGCCGTGACTACACCCTGCGGGACTTCGGCTACGGGCCGGGCGTGGCCAGTGGCACGTTCCGCTACGGCTATTCCGATAACCTGACCCTGGAAAGCCACGCCGAAGCCTCCAGCGACCTGACCCTCGGCGGGCTCGGCGGCAACCTGCGCCTGGGCAACTTCGGCGTGCTCAATACCGCCCTCAGCCAGAGCCAGTTCGACAGCCGCACGGGCCAGCAACTGAGCCTCGGTTACCAGTACAACAGCACGCGCTACAGCTTTATGTACCAACGGGTGGAGCGCCGCGACGACTACGCCGACCTGACTCTGGTCGATACCCCTTACGCCAGCCTCAGCAAGCGCAGCGAGCAGGTGACCCTGAGTCTCAACCTCCAACGTTTCGGCAGCCTGGGCCTGGGTTATTTCGACGTGCAGGCGGCGGACGACTCGCGCACGCGCCTGCTCAACCTGAGCTGGAGCAAACCGTTGTGGCGCAACACCAGCTTTTATCTGTCAGCCAACCGCGAAATCGGTGACAGCAACTGGGCCATGCAGGCGCAACTGGTCATCCCGTTCGACCTCAACGGCAGCCTGGCCTTGAGTACCGAGCGCAGCAAGGACGGCGCCAGTCGCCAGCGCATCAACTACAGCCGCGCGGTGCCCAGCGAAGGCGGGGTGGGCTACAACCTCGGCTATGCCCAGGGCGATGCCCCCAGCTATCGACAGGCCGACCTGACCTGGCGCTTGCAGTCGGTGCAGTTGCAGGCCGGCGTGTACGGCAGCAGCGAGGCCATGACGCGCTGGGCCGATGCCAGCGGCTCACTGGTGTGGATGGGCGGCGAAACCTTTGCCGCCAACCGCATCAATGACGCCTTTGTGGTCGTGAGCACCCAGGGCTTTGCCGGGATTCCGGTGCGCTACGAAAACCAGCTGGTGGGCCAGACCGACCGCAACGGCCATTTGCTGGTGCCGTGGAGCAGTGCCTATTACCGCGGCAAATACGAGATCGACCCGTTGAACCTGCCGGCGAATGTGCAAAGCCCCAATGTGGAACAGCGCGTGTCGGTGCGCCGAGGCAGTGGCTACCTGCTGGAATTCCCCCTGCGCCGGGTGCTCGCCGCAAGCATCACCCTGGTGGACCGCCAGCATCAGGAGTTGCCGCTGGGCAGCCTGGTGGTGCACGAGCAAAGCAACACCCAGGCGGTGGTCGGCTGGGATGGCCTGGTGTACCTGGAAAACCTCAGCGCCCACAACACCTTGCAGGTCACTTTGGGACAGGGCCGCACCTGCCAGGCAACCTTCGATATGGACGAGCAGCAACAGGACGTGCCCTTGATCGGGCCATTAGTGTGCCAATGAGGGATTGAACAGGGAGTGTTCAGGTGAGGGGCAGCGTAGGGTTGTATGGCGTGGGTTTGTTGTTTTGCGGGCAGGCCATGGCGGCGTGTTCGGTGGTGTCCACCGTGCCGGCCAGTTTTGGTTCGATCAGTTCGATGACGGTGCGCACCGCCGCGCAAACCAGCTCTACGGCCAACTCAGGGTTGAGTTGCACCTCGGCGCTGATATCGCTGCTGGTGTCCACCGACCATTTTTACGCCACGATTACCTCGCCCCAGACGGGTTTGGTCGGGCCGACCGGTGATGTGATCAGCTACACGATTTATGGCAACAACAGCACCAGCTATCCCATCACCCGTGGCAGCCAATTCGATTTCGGCGGCGCTGGCGGCATCGCCCAGAGCATCGGCCTGATCGCCGGGCCCGGCGCGAAAACTGTGCCGTTGTACCTGAGCAGCATCACTGGCAGCAACGTCGCCGCCGGGGTGTACACCGAGACATTGAGCATCGCCTGGGTGTGGAATTATTGCTCGGGGATCGGCCTTGGCGGCATTTGCCTGGGACGTGACATTGGCAGCGGCACGGCGTCCCTGACCGTCAGCATGACCGTGACCAACGATTGCCAGATCACCGCCCCGAATATCAGCTTCGGCAGCGCGCCGGTGGTCAGTGGGTTTAGTGCGGTGAGCGGGCAGACCATCAACATCGCCTGCACCAAGGGCAGCGCCTATACCGTGGGCTTGAGCGATGGCCAGAACCCGGTGAGTGTCGGCGGCCGGCGGCGCATGGTTTCCGGCGGCAATTACCTGGCCTATGACATTTTCAAAAGTGCCGGCACCACGCGTTGGGGCAGTGTCGGCGCGGCGCGGCGGGCCAGCTCCACGGCCGAGGTCAATCCCGGCAACGGCTTGGGTAATGGCAGCCAGGTGTACAACTACAACGCCAAGGTCTACACCGACCAGCCCACGCCGCCGGCTGGCACCTATCTGGATAACGTGGTGCTGGACGTCGGTTTCTAGAATGGCGTCTGCAACGCGGCGGCCTGATCCACCGGGCTGACCATCGCGTAGTTGTAGCCGCCGCCCGACCAGTAGTCGGCCTGCAAGCCATCGGCACTGCGGCTGCCGCGAGGCAGGAAACCGTTGTTCGGGCCCGGCGGGCGGATATAGAAGCTGATGCGCCGGCCTTGCGCGTCCTGGTACAGCACCATGGCTGCCGCGCCTTGGTCGGTGGTGAGCAGACGCCCGCTGACCGGCTTGAAACCGGCTTGGCTCAGGTCGGGCAGGCGATGGGCCTGGTTGAAATAACGGTCGAGCCAGGCCTGCATGGTGCCAGGGTCCTGAGCGTTGTAGTCGGCAGGCATGATGCCGTCCTGGGCAAACAGGCGGTAGGCCTGCATGGCGTCGGTCATCGGCAACAGCGGCGGCTGGGTGGCTTCACGGGCGTGCCAACCGCCAACCCCGCCGAGGCTCACGGCGATCAGCAACAACGCCGCCGTGGCCAAGTGCCGACGGGACTGTTTCTTGATGCGCTGGCGAATCAGCGCCGGGTCCAATGCCGGGTTGTGCGGCTGTTGCAGGGCGCCGCTCAACGACGCGCGCAGCAACTGCGCATCTTGTTGCCAGGCCTGTACCCGGGCCGCCACTTCGGGGTGGCTGGCCAGCCAGGTTTCAAGCACACAGCGATCAGTGCCCGGCAATTGGTGATCGACGTAGGCATGTAAATCGCGTTCGCTGGGGGGCAGGCTGATCATTTGAGTCTCCGCAGGGCAGGGCCGGCCATTTCGCCATCGCTGAGCTGACGCAACGCTTGGCGTGCGCGGGACAGGCGTGACATTACGGTGCCGATGGGCACCTTGAGGATCTCGGCCACTTCCTTGTAGCTCAAGCCCTCGACGGACACCCACAGCAACAGGGCGCGCTGTTCGGTGTTCAGTTGGTCGAAGGCTTGCAGGGTGGATTGGGCCAGCACCGTGCGTTCTACCGAAGGTTGCACGTCATCGCGGCCGGTGAAGAATTCGAGCATGCGCGCATAGCGGCGGTTGCGGCGGTGGGCGTCGAGGAACTGCCGGTAGAGGATCGAAAACAGCCAGGCGCGCAGGTCGCCCTCGATACGTTTATCGGCCCAGGCGACGATCGCGCGCTCCAGGGTCGATTGCACCAGGTCATCGGCGCTGCTGCTGTTGCGCGTCAGGGACACGGCAAAACGCCGCAACCTGGGGATGAGTTCGCGTAACTGTTCGTCGAGTTCATGCATGGGTGTCTGGCTGATCACTACGCTGGGACTAGAGAGACGTCCGGCGTTGAAGGTTATTCCCCGTCCCGCAAAATAAATCCAGGGCCTGGGAATAGAGCCCATCGGCGTTCGTCTTAATGCTCCGACCTTATGTTTCAGCCTGAGGCCTCTGGCCCTGGAGTTCCTGCATGGTAGATCACTCATCACCACCCCGTCCTCCCTTGAGCACTGCGAGCCTGATCGCACGACTCGCCGGCATCGGTGCCGTGGTTGCGGTTGTTGCCGGCGCATTTGCCTACGTCAATGGCACGCTCGACCCACAACGCCTGCGGCCAAAAACCTTGGTCAATGCCCTGGAAACCAATAACGGCGTGCATCCGGGTTTTCGCCGTAACCATGCCAAGGGCGTATGCGTGGCGGGTTATTTCCAGAGCAGTACCGAGGCCCGTGCCTATTCCAGCGCCCAGGTGTTCAGCGAGGCCAAGACCCCGATCATCGGCCGGTTTGCCTTGCCCAGCGGCAACCCCTACGCGCCGGACAGCAGTGTGCCGATTCGCAGTTTCGCCGTGCAGTTCAGCCAGGCCAACGGCCAGCAATGGCGTACAGGGATGAACAGCATGCCGGTGTTCCCGGTGGGCACGCCCGAGGCGTTCTACCAGTTGCTCAAGGCCGGCGCGCCAGACCCGGCCACTGGCAAGCCGAACCCGTCGAGCATGCCGGCTTTTTTTGCCGCACACCCGGAGACCGCGCCATTCCTGGCCTGGGTCAAGACCGCCAAGCCATCGGCCAGTTATGCGACTGAAACCTATAACGGCATCAACGCGTTTTACCTGGTGGCTGCCGATGGTACGCGCCAGGCCGTGCGTTGGGAGGTGGTGCCCCAGAGCCAGGACGCGGCGGGTGATACCGCACCTGCTGGCAGTGACTTCCTCGAGCAGGACTTGGTGCGACGCCTGGCCGCCGGGCCGTTGCGTTGGCAGTTGAACATGACCCTGGCCAACCCCGGCGACCCGCTGGACGACGCAAGCAAGACTTGGACCGGTGCGCACAAGGTACTCAACGCCGGCACGTTGGTGCTGCAAAGCAGCCAGCCCCAGGCAGACGGTGATTGCCGCGATATCAACTTTGACCCGTTGATTCTGCCCAGTGGTATCCAAGCCTCCAACGACCCCTTGCTGGCCGCACGTTCGGCCGCGTATGCCAGTTCGTACCTGCGCCGCGCCGGTGAAGTCAGCCCGTTGCACAGCGCCCCACAGGAGTCGAAGCCATGAATGCTCAACCACGGTTCTTTGCGCCCTTGGCGCGCGTGTTGCACTGGCTGATGGCGTTGATGATCATCGCCATGCTGTTTATCGGCGCGGGTCTGGCGGCGTCGGTGTCGGAGCGCCATGAGTGGCTGATCCACCTGCACAAGCCGCTGGGCATTGCGATTCTGGCACTGGTGATCGTGCGCCTGGCGGTACGTTTTTCCACCCGCCAGCCGCCGTTACCAGCGGATTTGCCGGTGTGGCAGAGGCTGGCAGCCAAGGCCTCTCATGTGCTGTTGTACGCGTTGATGCTGGTGTTGCCGCTGCTGGGTTGGGCGATGATTTCAGCGGCCGGTGACCCGGTGATGCTCAGTAGTAACCTGCAACTGCCCGCGCTGCTGGGGGCGAATGCGCCGTTGTTTGCGTTGTTGCGCAAGGCTCACGGTTATTTGGCCTATCTGCTGTTTCTCACCGTGCTGGTGCATCTGGCAGCCGCGTTATTCCACGGTTTGATCCGCCGCGATGGTGTCTTGCAAAGCATGACCGGCAGCAAGGATTGACCGCTCTTGTGGCGAGCGAGCTTGCTCGCGCTGGGCTGCGAAGCAGCCCCAAAACAGCCTGCTCGGTGTGTCAGGTGATCCGGCAGTGATTTTCATGGGGCCGCTATGCGGCCCAGCGCGAGCAAGCTCGCTCGCCACAAAAAGCTTGTCACAGGGGGTTAGCGCAAACGCCCGACGATATCAGCGACGCTGCTCAAGACGTCCTTGCCCAACTGTTTCGAACGATCGCCTGACCAGCCAGTTCGCAGGTTGGGTGCGTCGTCGTTGTCCTTGAAAGGCATTTCCAGGGTCAGGGACAGGCAGTCGTACTTTTCCCCCACCGCGTTGCAGGCCAGGGTCATGTTGGCTTGGCCAGGCAGGTCGCGGGTGTAGCCGTGGGTGGTCTGGAAGTCTCGGGTCAGGTGGCTCAAATGGCTGCGGAAATGTTTTTCCAGGGCTTCGATGCGCGGCGTGTAGCCGGGGTTGCCTTCGCAGGCGGCGGTGAACACGTAGGGGATTTCTTCATCGCCGTGGATGTCGAGGAACATATCCACGCCGTATTTTTCCATCTGTTGCTGGACGAACAGGACTTCCGGGCTGAGTTCCTGGCTGGCGCTTTGCCATGCGCGGTTAAGGTCCTGGCCCATGGCGTTGGTGCGCAGGTGGCCATGGAAGGCGCCATCCGGGTTCATGTTCGGTACCAGGTACAGGTCTGCGACGGCCAGCAGTTTTTTCAGTTCGTCGTCGCCGTCCTTTTGCAGGCGCTCAATCACGCCCTCCATAAACCACTCGGCCATGTGCTCGCCGGGGTGCTGCTGGGCGATGATCCACACCTTGCGCCGGCCTTCGATCCCTTTGCCACGGCGCAGCAGTTGGATATCGCGGCCTTCAGCGCTCTTGCCGGTGGCTAGCAGGGTGACCCCGGCGTACTTCAGGGCTTGCTCGATCAACCAGTCATGACGTTCACGGCTGTAGGGCTCGAAGTAGGCAAACCAGGCGTACTTTTGCCGGGTCTGGAGGGTGATGTGCAGGATCTCGCCATCAAAGCGCGTCGGTACCCGGAACCAGTTGATATGGTCATAGGACGCCACGGCGTTGTAACCGCTCCAGGCATGCTTGTAGGACGAGCGCCCTGCGTTGCTCAAGCGAAAGGTGTGGGTGTGCCCCACGTGCATGCCTTCGGCCTTGAAGTGGAACCATTGGTAGTGATCGCTGCGGGTGTCGGGATTGATTGCCAGCAACAACTGATAAGCGTCGCTGGCATCCAGGACCTGGATGTTGCCGCTGTCGAAGTCGGTGCTGATCTTGATGGAGGTCAAGGCCACGGTCATAGTCTGGTTGCCTGAATATGAGTGATGTGGCGGCTATCTTACACAGGCGTTCGGTAAAACCTGGATGCAAAAATTGTTGCAGGGGGAGGGGGCGTCATCCCTGACGCCGCCGCAGCTTAGAGTCTATGAGATTGATTCTCAAGCGCTAATTCGCAGAGATACGCGCTAGAGCACTCGGACGACTTTCGTTGGGCGATAGTCTTTTGCTACCATGCGCGGCATCAAGCAACACACAGTCTTCATTAGCCTGAAGCCACGCCAGGAAAACTGGCAAAAAAAAGACCCGGCCAAAGAGCCGGGTCAAAAACCGTGATTAGCCTGATGAGGAGATATTCCAAGAGTCCGACCTAAGGTCTCTTGGTCTATCGACTGATCTTGCGATCAGCTGAGCCCAATAATAATCATTATCATTTGCAAGTCAAATGTTTTTATCCGTGGGATAGAAATATTTTTCTTTCATGCCTGCTACGCGTTTGCCGCCGCTCTGGGCGCTTGCAACGACCGCTCCACCATCGCCTTCGCCATATCGATCAAATACACCACTGAAAACGCCAGGTCGCGTTGGTTGCCCTGATGGCTGCACGCCGACTCGTAGGCGGTTGCCGCTGCACTGCGCAACAGGTCCGAGGCGTGTATCAGGGCTTCCTCCTGGCTGACATCGGATTTGATCGCGAACATGGCCCCGTCCGAATCCGGCGTCGACCGATTTTCTTTCAAGTAGTAGTCCAGTGCGCGCTGGGCTGCGCCACTGTTGCACATGTCGTTTACTTCAGTCAGTTCGGATGTGTCGGGCGTTGGGTGTGTGCGGGTCGTCATAAGCGGCAGTACTCCGGTGGGTGTCGAAATCCTTGGGCTTGATGATAGTACGTATCGTATTCCTGTCGTTTTATGGATTACTACAAACTGTTTATTGCCCGCAAAAATGGGCGCCGTATTGTGATGCGCCATGGATAACTGGATAGCGTTGGTCAAAGCCAACATGAAAGACCGCAAGGTCACGCAGGATGAACTGGCGCAGCGCCTGGGGATGTCCCAGGGCGGCATCGGCCATTGGCTCAATAAACGCCGCGTGCCGAGCCTGGCGGACATGAACCGCGTGCTGGCCGAACTGGGGCTGGGGTATTTGGAGGTGGCGCTGGAGATTCGTGAACGGGCCGCGCAAGTGCCTGAACGGGAAGCGCACTACAACCCGTATTTCCGCTACCCGGTCAGCGACTGGAAGCAGGCCTGCGAGCTGCGTGAAGAGCGTGCGCCTTATAGCACCGAGCGCTACGAATTGACCGATTACCACGCCCGAGGCGAGGCATTCTGGCTGCCGGTGACGGGAGACGCCATGACCGCCCCCACGGGCATGAGCATTGCGGCTGGCATGATGATCCTGGTTGACCCGGCCATCGCGCCCGAGCCCGGCAGGCTGGTGGTGGCCCAATGGGCTGGCACCCCCCAGGCCACCTTTCGCCGATTGCAGGAAGAAAGCGGCCAGCACTACCTGGTGCCGCTCAACCCCACTTACCCCAAGGTGCTGCTCACCGACGGCTGCCGCCTCCTGGGTGTGGTGGTGCAAGCCACGGCGAAGTTCTAGCCGGCCGTTTCAAGCTCCACCAGCGCGCTGCCTTCTGCCACCATTTCACCTTCCTGGCAGAACAGCGCCTTGACCACCCCGGCGTGGGGCGCCCGGATGCTGTGCTCCATCTTCATGGCTTCGAGCACCACCAGTTGAGCGCCGGCTTCAACAGTTTGGCCCACCTCCACGAGTACTCGCACGATGCTGCCGTTCATCGGTGCGGTGAGGCCGCCCTGATGAGATTGACTGGCTTCGACCGCCGCAATCGGGTCGAACAGGCTGACGGCATGCATCTCGCCGTCCCAACGCAGGTACAGGCTGCCTTCACTGCGCACCGCCAGATGAGCACGGCGCACGCCCTGATGTTCAGTCAGCAACTGTTCGCCGCATAACTGAGACGGTTGCCCGGTCAGTGTCACCAACCGATCCTGCCCATTGCAGCTCAGGTGCAGCGACACCTCGGCAGGCAGGCCCGCACGAAAGCCCTGGCGATTGGCCCAAGGCCCGTCACCCGCCGGCAAGCTCTGCATAAACGCCGAGCCCGCCGCCTGCCAGAACTCATCGCTCAAGGCCCCTGGCGTCGGCAACAGCTCATCCTGATAGCGCGGGATAAACCCGGTGTCCAATTCGGCGGCGGCAAACGCAGGGTGCCCGATGATGCGCCGCAAAAAGCCCAGGTTGGTCTTGAGCCCGCCGACCGCAAACTCATCCAGCATGCTCAATAAGCGCAGGCGCGCCTGTTCGCGGTCTTCACCCCAGGCAATCAACTTGCCGAGCATCGGGTCGTAGAAGGGCGACACGCTGTCGCCTTGCTCGACGCCACTGTCCACGCGGCGTCCAGGGCCCTGGCTGGACTCGCGGTACAGCGCCAGGTGCCCGGTGGCGGGCAGAAAGTCATTGGCCGGGTCTTCGGCATACAGCCGCACTTCAATTGCATGACCGTTCAACGCGACCTGTTCTTGCGTGATCGGTAGCGCCTCACCTTGGGCCACCCGGATCTGCCAGGCCACCAGGTCGAGGCCGGTAATCGCTTCGGTCACCGGATGCTCGACTTGCAGCCGCGTGTTCATCTCCATGAAGAAAAACTCGCCACGGGCATCCAGCAAAAACTCCACCGTACCTGCGCCGACATACCCGATGGCCTGGGCAGCGCGCACGGCCGCTTCGCCCATGGCCCGGCGCTGCTCGACACTCAAGCCGGGTGCCGGGGCTTCTTCCACGACTTTCTGATGGCGCCGCTGGATCGAGCAGTCGCGCTCATTGAGGTACAGGCAATGACCTTGCTGGTCGGCAAACACTTGGATCTCGACATGCCGCGGCTTGAGCAGGTATTTCTCCACCAGCATCTGCCCGTTGCCGAACGACGACAGCGCCTCACGCTGGGCGGAGGCCAGGGCTTCGGCCAGTTGGCTGACGTCCTCGACCACCTTCATACCCTTGCCACCGCCGCCCGCCGTGGCCTTGAGCAGCACCGGGTAGCCGATACGCTCACAGGCGGCGCGGAAGGTCTCCAGGTCCTGGGCCTCGCCGTGATAACCCGGCACAAGGGGTACGCCAGCCGTTTCCATCAAGGCCTTGGCCGCGGATTTGCTGCCCATGGCGTCGATGGCCGAGGCGGGCGGGCCGAGGAAGATCAAGCCTGCCGCCTCGATGGCTCGGGCGAAGCCGGCGTTTTCTGAAAGGAAGCCGTAGCCGGGGTGAATCGCCTGGGCGCCGCTGGCGTGGGCGGCGGCAATCAGCTTGTCGATTTGCAGGTAACTGTCGGTGGCTTTGCTGCCGCCCAGGTCGACGCGGATATCGGCTTCACGGCTATGGCGGGCATCGCGGTCGATGGCGCTGTGCACAGCCACGGTGGTCAACCCCATGGCCTTGGCGGTGCGCATGACCCGGCAGGCGATCTCGCCACGGTTGGCCACCAGAACGGTGGTGAGTGTGCTCATGAGCGTGGCTCCTGATTTTGCCAACTTGGCGCACGCTTTTGCAGAAACGCGCGCAAACCTTCCTGGCCCTCGGCGCTCACCCGAATACGCGCAATGGCATTTTCGCAATAGCGTCGCAATGCGGGGGTGAGGGCACCGTTGCCCACTTCGCGCAGCAAATCCTTACTGGCACGCATGGCCGCCGGGCTGTTTTGCAGCAGGTTGGTGACCCACAGGTCCACCTGTTGATCCAGGCTCTCGGCCGGATAACTGTCCGCCAGCAAGCCGATCTCCCGTGCGCGCTGGCCGCCGAACCGCTCGGCTGTCAGTGCATAACGACGGGCAGCGCGTTCGCCGATGGCCTGCACCACGAACGGGCTGATCACCGCCGGCGCCAGGCCGATACGCACTTCCGACAGGCAGAACTGGGCGTCGTCGGCACCGATGGCCATGTCACAGCAGCTGATCAGGCCCAGCGCGCCCCCGTAGGCCGCGCCTTGCACCACCGCCAACGTGGGGATTTTCAGCTTGGACAGGTTGTACATCAGCTCTGCCAGTTCCCGGGCGTCGTCCAGGTTGGTGTGGTAGTCCAACTCGGCCGATTGCTGCATCCAGGCCAGGTCGGCACCGGCGCTGAAGTGCTTGCCACGCCCGCGCAGTACCAGGAAGCGCAGGGACGGGTCGCCTTGTACGCGGTCAAGGGCCAGGATCAGCTCGCGGATCATCTGCGCGTTGAACGCGTTGTTCTTGGCTTCGCGGCTGAGCCACAGCGTGGCAAAGCCACGGCGGTCAGTGATCAGTTCGAGGGTGTTGAAGTCGCTCATGCAAGGAGCTCCGAAATAATGAGAGGCCTCCTGTAGGAGCGAGCTTGTTGTGGCGAGCAAGCTTGCTTGCGCTGGGGTGCACAGCGCCCCCAAAAAAGCCGGGACTGCTGCGCAGTCAGCGGGAGCAAGCTCCCTCGCCACAACAGGCGCGCTCCTACAGGCTACATGCGGAACACGCCGAAGCGGCTCGGCTCGATGGGGGCGTTCAGTGCGGCGGACAAGGCCAGGGCCAGCACGTCACGGGTCTGCAGCGGGTCGATCACGCCGTCATCCCACAAGCGCGCGCTGGAGTAGTAGGGGTGGCCCTGGGTTTCATACTGGTCGAGGATCGGCTGCTTGATCGCGTCTTCCTCCTCGGCACTGAAACCGTTGCCGGCGCGCTCAGCCTGTTCGCGCTTGACCTGCACCAACACCCCGGCGGCCTGCTCGGCCCCCATCACGCCAATGCGTGCGTTGGGCCACATCCACAAAAAGCGCGGGTCATAGGCGCGGCCACACATCCCATAGTTACCCGCACCAAAGCTGCCGCCGATGATCACGGTGAATTTCGGCACCTTGGCGCACGCCACGGCGGTGACCAGCTTGGCGCCGTGCTTGGCAATGCCGCCGGCTTCGTACTTCTGGCCGACCATGAAGCCGGTGATGTTTTGCAGGAACAGCAGCGGAATCCCGCGCTGGCAGGCCAGTTCGATAAAGTGCGCGCCTTTTTGCGCGGCTTCGGCGAAGAGGATGCCGTTGTTGGCCAGGATCGCTATCGGGTAGCCATGCAAGTGCGCAAAGCCGCACACCAGGGTCGTGCCGAACAGGGCCTTGAACTCATCGAACACCGAGCCGTCCACCAGCCGTGCGATGACTTCGCGCACATCAAAGGGTTGCTTGGCATCCGCCGGGATCACGCCGTACAACTCTTCGCTGCTGTACAGCGGCGCCACCGGCGGGCGTTGCAGCAGCTCACCCTGCTTGCGCCAATTGAGGTTGGCCACGCTGCGCCGTGCCAGTGCCAGGGCGTGTTCATCGCTGTCGGCATAGTGGTCGGCTACGCCCGAGACCTTGCAGTGCACATCGGCACCGCCCAGGTCTTCGGCGCTCACCACTTCACCGGTGGCGGCCTTCACCAGCGGCGGGCCGGCGAGGAAGATGGTGGCTTGCTGGCGCACCATGATCGTTTCGTCGGCCATGGCCGGCACGTAGGCGCCGCCGGCGGTGCACGAGCCCATCACCACGGCAATCTGGGGAATGCCCTGGGCGCTCATATTGGCCTGGTTGAAGAAGATCCGCCCGAAGTGCTCGCGGTCGGGGAACACCTCGTCCTGGCGCGGCAGGTTGGCGCCGCCGGAGTCCACCAGGTAGATGCACGGCAGGCGGTTCTGCTCGGCGATGGTCTGGGCGCGCAGGTGCTTTTTGACGGTCAGCGGGTAATAGGAGCCGCCTTTGACCGTGGCATCGTTGGCCACGATCATGCATTCGACACCTTCCACCCGGCCGATGCCGGCAATCACCCCGGCAGCCGGGACGTCTTCGCCATACACCTGGTGGGCGGCCAGTTGGCTCAGCTCGAGAAACGGTGAGCCCGGGTCGAGCAGACGGTTGATACGCTCGCGGGGTAACAGTTTGCCGCGTGAGGTGTGGCGTTCCTGGGCCTTGGCGCCGCCACCTTGATGGACATGGGCGAGCAGGCTGTGCAGGGCGTCGACCTGTTCAAGCATCGCCGCGCGGTTGGCGGAAAATTCCGCAGAACGCGGGTTGAGCTGGGTGTGCAGGGTGGCCATGGGCGTGCTCCTTCAGCGGGTTTCGTTGAACAGTTCGCGACCGATCAACATCCGCCGAATCTCACTGGTGCCCGCACCAATTTCGTAGAGCTTGGCGTCACGCAACAGGCGCCCGGCGGGGAATTCGTTGATATAGCCATTGCCGCCCAGAATCTGGATCGCATCCAGGGCCATTTGCGTGGCGCGCTCGGCGCTGTAGAGGATCACGCCCGCGGCGTCCTTGCGCGTGGTCTCGCCACGCTCGCACGCCTGGGCCACCGCGTAGAGGTAGGCGCGGCTGGCGTTGAGTTGGGTGTACATGTCGGCGACCTTGCCCTGGATCAACTGGAATTCGCCGATGCTCTGGCCGAACTGCTTGCGGTCGTGGATGTAGGGCACGATCAAGTCCATGCATGCCTGCATGATCCCGGTAGGCCCTCCGGAGAGCACCACGCGCTCGTAGTCCAGGCCGCTCATCAACACTTTCACGCCGCCATTGAGCACGCCGAGGATGTTTTCTTCGGGTACCTCGACGTCGTCGAAAAACAGCTCGCAGGTGTTGGAGCCGCGCATGCCCAGCTTGTCGAATTTATTGCTGCGGCTGAAGCCTTTCCAGTCGCGCTCGACGATGAAGGCGGTGATACCGTGGGGGCCTTTTTCCAGGTCGGTCTTGGCGTAGATCACATAGGTATGGGCGTCCGGGCCGTTGGTGATCCAGGTCTTGCTGCCATTGAGTACGTAATGGTCGCCGCGCTTGTCGGCGCGCAGTTTCATCGACACCACGTCGGAACCGGCATTCGGCTCGCTCATGGCCAGGGCGCCGATGTGCTCGCCGCTGATCAGCTTGGGCAGGTACTTGAGTTTTTGTGCGTGGTTGCCGTTGCGGTTGATCTGGTTGACGCACAGGTTGGAGTGCGCCCCGTAGGACAACGCCACCGAGGCCGAGCCACGGCTGATTTCTTCCATGCTCACCACATGGGCCAGGTAACCCAGGCCGGCACCGCCGTATTCCTCGGGCACGGTGATGCCCAGCAGGCCCATGTCGCCGAACTTGCGCCACAGGTCGGCGGGGAACAGGTTGTCGATGTCGATCTGGGCCGCGCGCGGTGCGATCTCCTTGGCCACGAAGGACTGCACCTGGTCGCGCAGCATGTCGATGGTCTCGCCGAGGGCGAAGTTCAGGGACGGGTAACTCATGGACAGGCACCTTAATGTGAGCTTTGTTGTTGTGTGGGCGGGGCGCGGGAGGAGGGCGCTCACCTTTACGTTAACGTAAGCTTGCGTTACGGCGCTGTCAATCGTAGTTTACGTATACGTCAACCTACAAAAAAGATAACAGGGGTCGTTATGGATCAACTGCACCCGAGCTACAGCCGTGGCTCCCAGGACAAGACCTTGCTGGCCATGACCATTGGCCAGGCATTCGATCACACCGTTGCGCAGTATCCAGATGGCGAAGCCTTGGTGGTGCGCCACCAGCAGCGGCGCTACACCTGGCGGCAGTTGGCCGAGACGGTCGAGCTGCACGCCCGCGCGTTCCTCGCCCTGGGTATGCAAACCGGTGACCGCCTGGGTATCTGGGCGCCTAACTGTGCCGAGTGGCTGATCTGCCAAGTGGCAAGCGCCAAGCTCGGGGTGATCCTGGTCAATATCAACCCGGCCTATCGCAGCAGCGAATTGGACTACGTGCTCAAACAATCCGGCTGTCAATGGCTGGTGTGCGCCGGCTCGTTCAAAAGCTCCGATTACCACGCCATGCTCCAGGCGCTGAAGCCCGAGCTGCGCGGCCTTCTCAGCCTGGACCCCAGCCCGCCGCCTGAATTCATGCCCTGGTCGCAGTTGGCGGCCCTTGGCGCAGGCGTGCCGCCCGAGCAACTGCAAAGCCGTCAGGCCAGCCTGCATTTCGATCAACCCGTGAATATCCAGTACACCTCCGGCACCACCGGCTTCCCCAAGGGCGCCACCCTCAGTCACCACAACATCCTCAATAACGGTTACATGGTCGGTGAAAGCCTGGGCCTGACGGCAGGGGACCGCCTGGTGATCCCAGTGCCGCTGTACCACTGCTTCGGCATGGTCATGGGCAACCTCGGTTGTATCACTCACGGCACCACCATGATCTACCCCAATGACGGCTTCGACCCGTTGCTGACGCTGAGCGCCGTCGCCGAAGAACAAGCCACCGGCTTATATGGCGTGCCGACCATGTTTATTGCGCTGCTCGATCACCCACGCCGGGCCGAGTTCGAGGTGTCCAGCCTGCGCACCGGGATCATGGCCGGGGCGACATGCCCGATCGAGGTGATGCGTCGGGTCATTCATGAGCTGCACATGGCAGAGGTGCAGATTGCCTATGGCATGACTGAAACCAGCCCGGTGTCGCTGCAGACCGGCGCAGATGACGATATCGAACGGCGTGTCACCACGGTGGGCCGCACCCAACCGCAACTGGAAACCAAGATTGTCGACGAGGCCGGTAACACCGTGGCCCGTGGCGTGATCGGTGAACTGTGCACCCGGGGCTACAGCGTGATGCTGGGTTACTGGAACAACCCTGAAGGCACCCGTGAGGCCATCGACGATGCCGGCTGGATGCATACCGGTGACCTGGCGACCATGGATG
The DNA here is from genome assembly GCF_037976155.1 of Pseudomonas sp. FSL L8-0168. Taxonomy (NCBI): domain Bacteria; kingdom Pseudomonadati; phylum Pseudomonadota; class Gammaproteobacteria; order Pseudomonadales; family Pseudomonadaceae; genus Pseudomonas; species Pseudomonas sp. FSL L8-0168. Next base: position 82,661 of record NZ_CP150262.1, read on the forward strand.
AGGAGGGTTACGTGTGCATTGCCGGGCGTAACAAGGACATGATCATTCGTGGGGGGGAGAACGTTTACCCGCGGGAGCTGGAAGAGTTTTTCTTTACTCACCCGGCGGTGGCGGACGTGCAGATCGTTGGCATCCCGGATGAGCGTTATGGCGAAGAGATTGTTGCCTGGATCAAGTTCCATCCCGGTCAGGTGGCCAATGAGTTGGAGTTGTTGAGCTGGTGCAAGGACCGCATCGCCCATTTCAAGACGCCCAGGTATTTCAAGATCGTGGATGAGTTTCCGATGACGGTGACGGGCAAGATTCAGAAATTTCGGATGCGCGAGATTTCCATCCAGGAGCTGCAAGCGCGCTGACAACGTCAAGCCCTGGGAGCTGGCTTGCCTGCGATGGCGGCCTGACTGCCGGCCCACATCTACCTGATACCCCGCGAACCTGCTGTGCCACCCAAATAGTGAAACCCAGAAAGCACAAAGGGGACCCGAAGGTCCCCTTTAATTTGTCGTTGCGTGCTCTTTTCTTATTATTGAGGGGCGGCCTGTTGTTGTTTTTGGTAGCCGTGGCCCGTACCGCTTTTTTTGGCGACCCCCATCCGGGGTCAAGAGCAAACGTATTTTTTTGAACGCTGACCTGCTTCTTCGTAAACGATCCAACCAGTGGGTAGCTACCTGAGGTAGTTTTATTTTTCTCTATCCGGTTGCGGGTTGCGGCATGCCGTACCCTGGGAAGCACATCTTCTCCAAAAAAATCTGTTAGCTGCGTCTCTGCCGTGTTGTTTTTGTTATGTCAGAGTCGTTTCGTCTTATTTTTATTAGGTTTGGCGCTTTTTATTCTTGTTATGCCATAGAGATAGCAGAAGGCGTGCCAACTTTTTAAAAGCCTTTAAAATCAACGAGTTGGTTTTTTGTCAGTATTTTCTTTCAGTTTGCACGGCGGATTTTGTTCCCGCGTTACCCGTTATGCCGGGAAGCGGTAACACATTCTCACAGCTGTGCTACTCACCTGCGTTACGCACCTTCGCCACGCGGGAACCCGTAGGCCGTCCCAGCACCTGGCTGATCTGCTGGCCGGCGCCAATCAAGCGTTCCAGGTCGATGCCCGTGTCGATGCCCAGGCCGTTGAGCAGGTACAGCACGTCCTCGGTGGCGACGTTACCGCTGGCGCCTTTGGCGTAAGGGCAGCCGCCCAGGCCTGCGATTGAGCTGTCGAACACCGTGATGCCTTCCAGCAGGCTGGCGTAGATGTTAGCGATGGCCTGCCCGTAGGTGTCATGGAAATGCCCGGCCAGCTTGTCCCGTGGCACTTTGGCGCCGACCACTTCGAACAGGCGCCGGGTAGCGCCCGCCGTGCCGGTACCGATGGTGTCGCCCAGGGACACTTCATAGCAGCCCATGGCATACAGCTCGCGGGCGACGGCCGCCACTTGCTCCGGGGCGATCTCGCCTTCATAGGGGCAACCCAGCACACAGGACACATAACCGCGCACGCTGACGCCGTGCTGCTTGGCGGCGGCCATGATCGGTGCGAAGCGCTCCAGGCTTTCGCTGATGGAACAATTGATATTGCGCTGGGAGAACGCCTCGGACGCCGCCGCAAACACCGCGACTTCCTTGACCCCGGCCGCCAGCGCATCCTCGAACCCGCGCAGGTTCGGTGCCAGTGCGCCATAGGTCACGCCGGGCTTGCGCTGGATCTGCGCAAACACTTCGGCTGAACCTGCCATTTGCGGCACCCATTTGGGCGAGACAAAACTACCGACTTCGATATAGCTCAAGCCAGCGGCGCTCAACGCGTCTACCAATCTGACTTTATCCGCCACGCTGATGGGCTGGGCTTCGTTCTGCAAACCGTCGCGCGGGCCGACTTCAACCAGGCGTACGTGGGAGGGGAGGGACATGGCAGTTACCTTCTGGTCAATGGCCGGCTTGGCTGATGGTCTGCGCCAGGGCCTGGGTGCAACGCTCTTCAGCGGTGTCCAGTTCCAGCTTCATCTGTTCGATATCCAGCAGTTGTTGTTCCAGCTGTTCACGGCGTTCGGCGATCTTGGCCAGCATGCTGTTGAGTTGGATCTGGTTGCCGCCGGTGGGGTCGTAGAGTTCGATCAGTTCGCGGCATTCGGCCAGGGAGAAGCCGATGCGCTTGCCACGCAGGATCAGCTTGAGGCTGACCTTGTCCCGCGCCGAGTAAATGCGCTCCTGACCCCGACGTTCGGGGGCCAGCAGGCCTTGTTCTTCATAGAAACGAATGGCGCGGGTGGTGATGTCAAGCTCGCGGGCGAGGTCGGAGATGCTGTAGGTGGTGCTCATGGCGGTGCTCAAGGAAGTCTTGGCGCTAAGCTAATTGCAGGTTGACGTAAACGTCAAGGCTGCTGGGCTTTCTTTTCCTGGGCCGTCACCTGCTGGCACAACTCGATCATCTGTTCACGCATCCAGCGGTTCGCCGGGTCCTGGTCGGTGCTTTCGTGCCAGTACAAATGGGTTTCCACCGGCGGCACGTTGTTGACCGGCAAATGGAACCAGTGCAGTTCATGACGGCGAGCGAAACGCTCGGGCACGGTCATCACCATGTCGGTCTGTTGCAGCACCTGGGAGGCCATCAGGTAATGCTGGGAACGCAGGGCGATCTTGCGCTGAATGCCCATCTTGCCCAAGGCCAGGTCCACATAGCCCAAACCGTTGCGGCGGCTGGAAATATGGATATGGGTCAGCGACAGGTAATCATCCAGCGTGAATTTATCCTTGCCCGCCATCGGGTGGCCCTTGCGCATGGCACACACGTAGCGGTCTTCCATCAGCTTGACGTGACGCACCTGCGGGTCGGTATTGAGCGGCGCATCCACGGCAAAATCCAGGCGCCCGGCGGCCAGTTCCTTGGTGGTTTCGCGGCGTTTGGACAGGAAACTCTCGATCACCACGGTCGGCGCCAGGCGACGCAGGCGCTGGAACAGCAGCGGCAGGATCACGGCCTCGGTCAGGTCGGTCATGCTGATGCGGTAGGTCTTGGCCGCCTGCTGCGGGTTGAAGATGCGGCTTTCCTGCACCGACACGCGCAACAACGACAACGCATTGCGCACCGGGCCGATAATATTCTGCGCCATGGGCGTGGGCACCATGCCTTGGGCGGTGCGCACGAACAGCGGGTCGTTGAAGGTCTCGCGCAACCGTGCCAGGGCGTTGGACACCGCCGGCTGGGTGATACCGACGATCTGCCCGGCGCGGGTCAGGTTGGCTTCGGTGTAGATCGCATCAAAGACGATGAAGAGGTTGAGATCGACCTTGCTCAGATTCATTTCGTTGCGCTCTTATTGTGAGGTGCTCATACGCCGATCATATATCGGTGATGAATGTTAATACACGGCGAGAATAGGCTAGGTAAATTATGAGCGCTGTTCTAGCATCGAATGCATGACCTAAACAACCTCTCAGAGAAGGGAGCTGCTCATGGATTTCGCCTATTCGCCCAAGGTTCAGGAACTGCGTGAACGCGTCACTGCGTTCATGGACGCTTATGTCTACCCAGCCGAACCGGTGTTCGAACGCCAAGTCAGCGAAGGGGATCGCTGGCAGCCCACGGCAATCATGGAAGAGCTCAAGGCCAAGGCGAAGGCCGAGGGCTTGTGGAACCTGTTCCTGCCGGAATCCGAACTGGGCGCCGGCCTGAGCAACCTGGAATACGCACCCTTGGCGGAAATCATGGGCCGCTCGTTGCTGGGCCCGGAGCCATTCAACTGCTCCGCTCCCGACACCGGCAATATGGAAGTGCTGGTGCGCTACGCCAACGAAGAACAGAAGCAGCGTTGGCTCGAACCCTTGCTGCGCGGCGAGATTCGCTCGGCTTTTGCCATGACCGAACCGGACGTGGCGTCCTCGGACGCCACCAACATGGCCGCCCGCGCCGAACGCCAGGGCGACGAGTGGGTGATCAACGGCAAGAAGTGGTGGACCTCCGGCGCCTGCGACCCGCGCTGCAAGATCCTGATCTTCATGGGCCTGAGCAACCCCGATGCACCGCGTCACCAGCAGCACTCGATGATCCTGGTGCCGGTCGATACCCCAGGTGTGAAAATCCTGCGGCCGCTGCCGGTATTCGGTTACGACGATGCGCCCCACGGCCATGCCGAAGTGCTGTTCGACAATGTGCGCGTGCCTTATGAAAACGTGTTGCTGGGCGAAGGCCGTGGCTTCGAGATCGCCCAGGGCCGCCTTGGCCCAGGCCGCATTCACCACTGCATGCGTTCGGTCGGCATGGCCGAACGCGCATTGGAATTGATGTGCAAGCGCTCGGTCAGTCGCACTGCCTTCGGCAAGCCTTTGGCGCGATTGGGCGGCAATATCGACAAGATCGCCGACTCACGCATGGAAATTGACATGGCGCGCCTGTTGACCTTGAAAGCGGCGTACATGATGGACACCGTGGGTAACAAAGTGGCGAAAAGCGAAATCGCCCAGATCAAGGTGGTGGCGCCGAATGTGGCCTTGAAGGTCATCGACCGCGCGATCCAGATGCACGGCGGCGCCGGGGTGTCCAATGATTTTCCGCTGGCCTATATGTACGCCATGCAACGCACCCTGCGCCTGGCCGACGGCCCGGACGAAGTGCACCGTGCGGCGATTGGCAAGTTCGAGATTGGCAAATATGTGCCGCGGGAATTGATGCGCGGCGGGCAGTAACACCGATGATCGTTCCCACGCTCTGCGTGGGAACGCCTCCCGTGACGCTCTGCGTCACCCTTTCAAGAGCGGACGCGGAGCGTCCAGAGCGGCATTCCCACGCGGAGCGTGGGAACGATCCTCAGTACACCCAAACCTCCACCCGCCGATTTTTGATCCGCCCCTCATCCGCAGTATTGGCCGCCACCGGCATCTGTGCGCCAAACCCGCGAATATCCTTGAGCACCACGCCGCTCTTGACCAGCTCCCGGCGTACTGCCATCGCCCGCAACTTCGACAACAATGCCGCACGTTGCGGATCATTCTTGGTGTCGCCAAACCCCACCAGCGTCACCTGTTTATTCAGCTTGCCGTGGCTTCTGATATAGGCGACCACCCGCTGCACATCCTGGCGCGCCTTATTGTCGAGGCTGGCGCTGCCCTCGTCGAAGCGAAAATTCACCGTCAGGCGCTGAGCGTCTCGGGCGATGGCCTGGTAGTCGTCGGGCATCGACGGGCGCGGCGCGACACCGATCGCTTGCACCTGCTGGGCGATGAAGCCATTGGCAGCCACAATCGCCTGGCCCTTGCTGCCTTGGGAAAACTCCACCAACGCCTTGGCCCATGGGTTGCGGGAAGAGGGCGGCAAGTAGAAGAACAGCCGACGTGACAGCGGGTAATCCTCGGTGGCGATCAGGCTGGTCAGCGGCAACATCGGTTGCGAGTCGCCGTCGACAATCGCCACCGCCTTGGCCTGGCGCACAGAGGGCAGGCCGATAAAACCGATGCCCTGGGGGTCCTGGCTCACCGCATCGGACAGCTGTTCGCTGGATTCAAAGCGCTTGGCCGAGGGTGCAAGCGGTTGGCCGCGTCGGCTCAGCACCAGTTCGCGGAAGGTGTCGAAGGTGCCGGATTGATCATCCCGGGCATATAAATGAATGGGCCCGCCTGTACCTCCCAGCGCCTCCCAGGTGCTGACCTCGCCGTTGAAGATCTGCGCCAATTGCTCGGTGTTGAGGCTATTGAGCGGGTTGCGCGGGTTGACGATGATTGCCAGGCCATCGATGGCGATCACATGCTCGGCGCCTGGGCTTTTCAAATCCCCCAGGGGGTCGAGGTCCACCAGCTCGCTGTCTTTGATCGGGCGGGACGCGGCGGCGAGGTCGGCGCGGTTGTTTTTCAGCGCCGCAAAGCCGGTGCTGGAACCGTGGGCCGCGACTTCGATCGTGACCGTCTGGCCTTGGCGTGTCTTGCCGACCACGCGCTGCTCATTCACCCCGGCACCCGGTTCAGCACGCACATCCTGCAAGCCCTGATACTCCATCAAGCCTTTGACCAGCGCCGGGCCGAGTGCCGCGCCGATGGTGTTGGAGCCCTGGATGCGCAGGGCCGGGCCTTGGTCGGGAATGGACAGAGGGGCCGCCACGGCGGGGAGTGCGATTGCAAAACACAGGAACAGAACGCGCAGCATCATGCCGGCACCTTCTCAAACCGAGGGAGTGCCGGGAGATTAAGTCAGTTGGATTGCAGTCATATGACCGACACAACACAAATCAACTGTGGGAGCTGGCTTGCCTGCGAAAGCGTTAGTGCAGCAGCAGGTGCGGTGACTGACACACCGCCTTCGCGGGCAAGCCCGCTCCCACATTCAGATCTTCACCAAGCCAACTGTCAGCTCAGTTCCAACCAGATCGGCGCATGGTCCGACGGTTTCTCCAGCCCACGCAAATCATAATCCACCCCGGCGTCCTTGACCCGTGGCACCAACCCGGTGGACGCCAAGATCACGTCGATGCGCAGCCCGCGCTTGGGCTCGTCCTCAAAGCCACGGCTGCGGTAATCGAACCAACTGAAACGGTCGGTCACGTCCGGGTTGAGGTGGCGGAAGCTGTCGACCAGGCCCCAGTTCTTCAAGCGTGCCATCCACTCGCGTTCTTCCGGCAGGAAGCTGCACTTGCCGGTTTTCAGCCAGCGCTTGGCGTTGTCGGCGCCAATGCCGATGTCGCAGTCCTCTGGGGAAATGTTTACGTCGCCCATCACCACCAGTGCCTGGTCATTGCTGAACTGGGTTTCCAGCAAGTGCTGCAAGTCTGCATAGAAGCGCTGTTTGGCCGGGAACTTGGTTGGGTGGTCGCGGCTTTCGCCCTGGGGGAAGTAGCCGTTCATGATGGTCACTGGGTGGCCGTTTTCGTCGGCGAAGGTGCCCCAGATAAACCGACGCTGGGCGTCTTCTTCATCGCTGGCAAAGCCTTTGTGCACGCTCAACGCTTCTTTGCGCGAGAGCAGGGCCACGCCGTAGTGGCCTTTCTGCCCGTGGTAGTACACGTGATAACCCAGGGCCTGCACTTCGGCCAACGGGAACTGATCATCGTGGACCTTGGTTTCCTGCAAACCGATCACGTCCGGTTGATGCTTTTCAATCAGCGCCGCCAACTGATGAGGGCGAGCACGCAGCCCGTTGATATTGAAGGAGACGATTTTCATGGTCGGCAGTCCAGTCTGGCAAAAGGGCGATGCTAGCCGACAAGTCGGACGGGGGCCAGCGTGGCGGTAGGGTGAATGCGCTGCTAAGGTGGGAACGACTGGAGCTGTGCAGGTTCGTACCCATAAGAACGCCATGTTTGAGTGGCGCCCAGGGAGATTGATTGTTATGCCAGACACTTCGACGGCCACTGCCGAAATCCGCCTGCTCAATAGCGGCTACTCCCGTGAAGCGCGATCCCTGCTGTACCAGGCGTATCGCCATGAGCCGACCTTCGCCTACATCTTCGAAGCCGAGCGGCCGGGCTATGAGCAGCGAGTACGTGCCACCGTGCGCGAACTGGTCAAGCAGCATTTCTTCCAGAAACTTCCGGCCATCGGCCTGTTCGTCAACGACCGGCTGATCGGCATCGCCCTGATTGCACCGCCGCAACGGCGCCTGGGCATCACCGAAAGCTGGGCCTGGCAGATCCGCATGTGGCTGAGCACGGGCGTGCGCGGTACGCGGCGTTACCTGGAATACCATCATGCCGTCATGGCGTGCCTGCCCAACGAGTCTGTGCATGTGCTGCCGTTGCTGGGCATTCACCCGCAGTTTCAGGGCAAGCACCATGGTGAGCAGTTGCTGGAAGCGGTACACAATTGGTGTGCCGACGACCCGCATTCATCCGGCGTGGTGCTCGACACCGGCAACTCCCGTTATCTGGATTTCTACAAGCGCCAGGGCTATGAGGAAATCGGCGAAGTCGCCGTAGGGCCGGTGCGCGAGCATGTGTTTTACCATCCCAATCCCCAGGCGTTACATCCTGCAACGGCTTAGAACAGAATTATTCAGACTAATCCTGGTTCAAAGTTCCTCCCTCGCTCGTGTAGCATCCGCGCCTATGAAGTTTCCAGGAAGATTTACCAGCGGCTTGATTCTGCTGTTCACAAGCTGCGGCGCATTGGCGCAAAGCGAACTGGACGTGCGGATCAAACCCTCAAACGACGCGCTGAAAGCCAACATCGAAGGCTATATCGGCGGTGTGGGCGATCGTGATGAAGAAGCCTTGATGCGGTTCAGCCGTGGCGCCGAGGAGCAGGCGCGCAAAGCCGCGCAGGCCTTGGGCTACTATCAGCCACAGATTGCCAGCGAGGTGAAGGGCGGCAAGAGCCCGCGTCTGACCCTCACCATCGACCCCGGCGAACCGGTGCATTTGCGCGACGTGACTCTGCGGGTCGATGGCCCGGCTGCGAGCCTCAAGGCCTTTCGCGTGCCCGCCAGCGACGACCTCAAATCCGGCGCCGTGCTCAACCACGGCCATTACGAAGACGCCAAGCGCCTGATCCAGAACCAGGCCTCGCGCTACGGTTTTTTCAGCGGGCGCTTCACCAGCCAGAAACTTGCCGTAGACCCTCAAGCGGGCGTGGCCGACATCGAACTCATTTACGACAGCGGCCCGCGCTACAGCATGGGCAAGGTCAGCTTTACGGGCGACACGCCCTTTGATGAAGAGCTGTTGCAGCGCATGGTGCCGTTCAAACCCGGCACGCCCTATGACTCCGAACTGGTCGCCGAACTCAATCAGAACCTGCAAGCCAGCGGCTTCTTTGAAGGCGTGCGCGTCGACGCCAGCCCCACCGCCGCCACCGATGACGTGATCCCGGTGGCGGTGCAACTGGACACCCGCAAGCCGCGCACCATGGGCCTGGGCCTGGGTTACTCCACCGACGTCGGCCCACGGGGCAAAGCCAACTGGACGCGCCATTGGGTCAACCCCCAGGGCCACAGTTATGGCTGGGAAGCCGAACTGTCGGCGCCGCGGCAGAACGTCGGGCTGTGGTACGACATCCCGCTCGACCCGCCGCTCACCGACAAACTGCGCTTTGCCGGCGGCTATCAGAACGAAGAGATCGCCAACACCGACACCTTGAGCAAGCTGCTCACCATCGGCCCCGAATGGCACAGCAAGTTGCCCAGTGGCTGGACGCGTGTGATCTCCCTCAAGTACCAACGCGAGGAATACCGCCTGGGCAATGACTCGGGCCTGAGTAACCTGCTGATGCCCGGCGTGAGTTATTCCTACCTGCGCAGTGACAACCGCATCGACCCGCACCATGGTTACCGCCTGATGTTCGACACCAAGGTCGCCAAAGAGGGCCTGGGGTCCGACACCAACCTGCTTTACGGCACGGCCACCGTCAAAGGCCTGACCACCTTGTGGGACAACCACCGCTTCCTGGGCCGTGCGCAATTTGGCGGCAGTGCCACCAATGGCTACAAATCCGTGCCGCCGTCGCTGCGCTTCTTCGCCGGTGGTGACCAGAGCGTGCGCGGTTACGAGTATCAGACGCTGTCGCCCGAGAACGATAGGGGCGACCGCATCGGTGGCCGCTACATGGTGGCCTTGAGCGCCGAGTATCAATATTCCATCACCGACAAATGGCGTATCGCGACTTTTATCGACCAGGGCAACTCGTTTAACAACCTCGACCTGCCGAGCCTGAAAACCGGCGTGGGCGTCGGCGTGCGCTGGGTCTCCCCGGTGGGGCCGATTCGCCTCGACCTGGCCCATGCCCTCGAAGATCCGGGCGGCGTTCGCTTGCACTTTTCCATGGGGCCTGAGCTGTGATGCGTGGTTTGAAAATAGCGGGGCTGGCGCTGTTCGCCATCCTCGTCTTGCTGTTGTTGGCGCTGTGGTCAGTGCTTGGCACCCAGGCGGGCAGTCGCTGGGCCTTGGGCCAGGTGCCAGGTTTGAGCGTGGAAAATTTCCAGGGGCGCCTGGGCGGGCAGTGGAGCGCCGACCATCTGCTGTGGCAGCAGGATGGCAGCCGCGTCGAGTTGAATGCGCCAAAGTTTGACTGGTCGCCCGGCTGCCTGCTTCGCATGACCCTTTGCATCGACCAATTGGATGTGGAACAGGTCAGCCTGGAATTTGCGCCCAGTACCGACGAAAGCAGCAGCGGGCCGATCCAGTTGCCTGAGCTCAAGCTGCCGGTTGCAATCCAGTTGGGCGATGTGCGCATCGGTCGCCTGCTGTTCAACGGCAGCGAAGAACTCAAGGGCCTGCAACTGGCGGCGCATTGGACTGGCGCCGGTATGCAGATCGACTCGGTACATTTACAACGCGACGACCTGGTGCTGGACCTCGCCGGCATGCTGCAACCCACCGGCGACTGGCCGCTGAACGCCACCGGCAACCTCAGCCTGCCCTACGCCCCAGGCGGTGTTCCCTGGAGCGTTGCGCTCAAGATCGATGGCGACCTGCTCAAGACCCTCAAGCTCGACGCCGACAGCAGCGGCTACCTGCCCGCCAAGCTCACTGGCGAGCTGCAACCCCTGGTGGAAAACCTGCCAGCGCAGGTGCACATCACCTCCGAATCGTTCAAACCCAGCGCAGACCTGCCCGATACCCTGCAACTCAACCAACTGGACCTGAGCGCCAAAGGTGACCTGAGCAATGGTTACCAATTGCTGGGTAAAGCCGTGCTACCGGCCGAAAAAGGCCCGGTGGATTTACTGCTCAAGGGCAAGGTTGACGCCAAGGGCGCGCAGATCGCCGGTCTGGACCTGACGGCCGGCGACAAGCAAAGCCTCAAGCTCAGTGCCAACCTGGACTGGCAGCAAGGCTTCAGCGCGGACGCCAAGATCGACTGGCTGGATTTTCCCTGGCACCGCCTCTATCCGCTCATCGACGAACCGCAAGTGGCCTTGCGCACCTTCAACGGTGAAATCTCCTATAAAGACGGCAACTACCTGGGCAATCTCAAGGCTGACCTCGACGGCCCGGCGGGCAAGTTCAATGTGGTCACGCCCTTCAGTGGCGACCTCAAGCAGGTCTTCCTGCCTGAGCTGAAACTGAGTGCCGGCCAAGGCAAGGCCGAAGGCCACCTGAACCTGCAATTTGCCGACGGCATTGCCTGGGACACCGCCTTGGATCTGTCAGCGCTGAACCCCGCCTACTGGGTCGCAGAGCTGCCCGGCACCCTGGCCGGACCGCTGCGCAGCAAAGGCGAGTTCAAGAACGAACAGCTCAAGCTCAACGCAGACCTGGACCTCAAGGGCCGCCTGCGCGGGCAAACCGCCGTGCTCGCCGCCAAGGCCGAAGGCGCCGGCGAACAATGGACCCTCGCCAACCTGGACATCCGCCTGGGCGACAACCGCATCAACGGCAGCGGCAGCCTGCAACAACGCCTGGCCGGGCAGATCGACATCAAGCTGGCGCGCCTGGCCCAGCTGTGGCCGCAACTGCGCGGGCAAGTCAACGGGCGTGTCGAGGTGGCCGGCACCTTGAAAGCCCCTCAAGGCAAGCTCGACCTCAAGGGCCAGCAACTGGCCTTTGCCGACAACCGCCTGCAAAGCCTCAACCTGGACGCCAACCTCGATAGCGCCCAACGCGCCAAGCTCGATCTCAAGGCCAGCGGCATTCAAAGCGGCGAGACGCAAGTTGGCAACCTCACCGCCAGCGCCCAGGGCGATATCAAGAGCCAGAAGGTCCAACTGGCCCTGACTGGCCCGCTGGTCAAGCTGGCCCTGGCATTGGATGGCAACCTCGACAAAGACAACTGGCGCGGGCGCCTGGCCAGCGGCGACGTGCAAGCCGGTGGCCAGGACTGGCGGCTGCAAGCCCCGGCAAAAATCGAGCGGCTGGCCGATGGCAAGCTGACCTTTGGCGCGCACTGCTGGGTCTCCGGCGGCGCCAGCCTGTGTGGCGAAGACCAGCGCCTGATGCCCGAGCCGAAGTTGCGTTACCACCTCAAGCAATTCCCCCTCGACAGCCTCGCGGGGTTCTTGCCCAAAGACTTCGCCTGGCAGGGCAGGCTCAACGCCGATGTGCAACTGGACCTGCCCCAGAGCGGCCCAAAAGGTGTGGTCGCGGTGGACGCCAGTGGCGGCACCCTGCGCGTGCGCGACAAGGGCCAGTGGCTGGATTTCCCCTACGACACCCTGAAACTGGAAACCACTCTCAACCCCAAGCGCATCGACACCCAGCTGAATTTCCGTGGCGGCAAGCTCGGCGAGCTGTTGTTGCAGGCGCAGATCAACCCGTTGCCGAACAACAAGCCGATCACTGGCACGTTCAGCCTCACCGGCCTGGACCTCGCCGTCGCGCGGCCCTTTGTGCCGATGGTGGAAACGCTCAACGGCAAACTCAACGGCAATGGCCGTATCTCCGGCGGCTTGCTCGCGCCCCTGGTCAACGGCAACCTGAACCTTGTGGACGGCGAAGTCTCCGGGCCGGAACTGCCCATCAGCCTCGAGGGCCTGAACCTGCAGGCGCAAATCGCCGGCGAAAGCGTGCAGCTCAACGGCGGCTGGCACAGCGGCAAAGCCGGGCAGGGCAGCCTCAAGGGCCAGATCGACTGGGGCCGCGCCCTGGTGGTCGACCTTAGCCTCAAAGGCTCGCAACTGCCGGTCACCGTGGAACCCTACGCCAAGCTGGAGGTAGCACCCGACCTGAAGATCAGCCTAAAGAACGACAAACTGGCGATTGCCGGCAAAGTCCACATCCCCCGTGGCGATATCACCGTGCGCGAACTGCCGCCTTCGACGGTCAAGGTGTCCGACGACACCGTGATCATCGGCAGCCAGACCGAAGAGGGCAAAGCGCCGATGGCCATGGCCATGGATATCGACGTGGAGGTAGGCGAAGACCAGCTCAACTTCGCCGGCTTCGGCCTCACCGCCAAGGTCCAGGGCCATGTGCATATCGGCGACAACATGGACACCCGCGGCGAGCTGTGGCTCAACGACGGCCGCTACCGCGCCTACGGCCAACGCCTCAACGTGCGCCGTGCACGCCTGTTGTTTGCCGGGCCGCTGGACCAACCGTTCCTGGATATCGAAGCTGTGCGCGTGGTGGTCGAATCGTCGCGCACCGTGACCGCTGGGATTCGCCTGAGCGGCAGCGCCGAACAACCCACCACGCAGATCTTTTCCGAGCCGGCCATGGCCCAAGAAGATGCGTTGTCATACCTGGTGCTGGGCCGTTCGCGCACCAACACCGGCGAAGACAACAACATGCTCGCCGAAGCCGCCTTGGGCCTGGGCTTGATGGGCAGCGCGGGGGTGACCTCGGACATTGCCAACAAGCTGGGGATTCAGGACTTTGATCTGGACACCCAAGGCACTGGCAACAGTACGGCGGTGGTGGCCAGCGGCAAGATCAACGAGAAGCTCAGCCTGCGTTATGGGGTAGGGGTGTTCGAGCCGGCTAACACCATTGCCTTGCGCTACCTGCTGAGCAAGAAGGTGTACCTGGAGGTGGCGACGGGTGTGGCCAGTTCTCTGGATATCTTCTACAAGCGCGATTTCTAAGCCTTGCCCGGTCAAAAAATGTAGGAGCGAGCTTGCTCGCGAAAGACGTCAACGATAACCCGTGCATCCTGAATGCACGCGGCGCCCTTGAGTTTTTCGCGAGCAAGCTCGCTCCTACAAGGTCGGCGAACTAAGGACGGCAAGTCAGCTCAACCCGTTCGTAGTTCAACGCCTTATTACGCTGCGGCAATGCATAAGCCGCCTCGCACCGCTGCCCTTGCCAACTGATCACCAGGGTGCCCGTGTCGGCCTCAACCAACGCCAGGGCCTTGCCGCCAGGGTCGGCAATTTCGATCTGCTTGCCCGCGCTGTCTTCCAGCGCCGCGCCAAACGGAATCGGCTGGTGCTGGGCATCGAACAAGGCAAACTGCACACGTCGGCCAGTCTTGCTGGCATAGCGCGCCAGCACCACTGCACCACGTCGCGGCACCACTTGCTGGGTGGCGTTATCGATCTCGATATCGGTGCCCAGGTCACGGGTGTCCAGGCTGATCCAGTTAACGCGATAAGGCTGCGCGTTAGGCACCACGGCAAAGCCGTTGCTGCCGGTCTTGGCGCCGGAAAAACTGCCGATTTTCGCCCCTTCCACGCCTTCCACCTGCGCCAGCGCAAAGGTCTCGCCCACGGTTTGCCCCAGGTTGATCCCGCCTGCGTGGCCCACCACGGAACCGGCGAGGTTAAGGTTCTGCGAGTTATAGCCGCGGCCCTGGCTGTAACCGGCACTGATATCCATCACCGAAGTGCGGGTGCTGAGGTTGGCCGAGCCGGTGCTGCCGCCGGTGCTGCTGTTACCGCCTTGCACCGAGTAATAGGTGTCGCTGTCTTCGGACAGGTAGCCGTTGATGCCCACTTGGGTGGTGTTACTGGCCTTCTGCGTGCTGGCGGAGACAAACGCCCGCGGTGCACGGGGTTTTGAGCCCAGGGGGAAGGACAGCGACAGGTTGACCAAGGTGTCGTTGTTCGCCGGCCCATAGTTGCCGACATCCTTGGTGTAGGTTGCGCCCAGGTTGTAACTCACCTCGCCCCAGTAGTTGCTGTAGCCCGCCGACAGACTTTGCGAACCCCCACGCCCCCAGTAACGCTGGTCACTGGCGTTCACGTAAATGGTGCCATATTGCTGGTTGAGGCCAAGGCTCTGGTTGATGGTGAGATCGGTACGGGTTTTCGAGTTGCCGGTGCGCTTCTCGCCTTCATGGCCCAGTTCCTCGACGTGATCGCTGAGGGTGCGGTAACCCTCGGTGGAATAGCGATAAGCGGCGAGGGTGAAGCTGGTGTCGGTGCCGGTAAACGTCTTGGCATACAAGGCCCGCACGCTGTTGCCCGTGACCGCCTGGCCAAAGGTGCGACTGACCGAATGGGTCACGTCCAGGGACACCGCACCAATCGCGGTATTGCGCCCGGCGCCTATGGACATCGCCTGGAAATTCTCCGTGGCCTGGGCACCGATGATCCCGGACAAGTTGCTGCTGATGCCGTAGGCCAGGGTGCTGCTGACGAACTGCGGCGACTTCTGGTCATCACTGTTGCTGTTGTACTGCCCGGCAGACACGCTGTACTTGAGCTGACCCTGGCGCACCATGATCGGCAAGCTGGAAAACGCCTGCACCGTGACCCGGCGTCGGCCATCGGCTTCGATGATCGTTACTTCCAGGTCGCCGTTGGAGCCACTGGGGTAAATGTCGCTGATCTCGAACGGGCCGGGCGGTACGTTCGCCGTGTAAAGGATGTAGTTATTTTGGCGAATCTCCACGGTCGCGCTGGACTGGGCAACCCCGCGAATGATCGGCGCATAGCCGCGCTCGCTGTCGGCGCGCATGCCGTCGTCGGAGGCCAGTTTCAAGCCGCGATAGCGCACGCTGTCGAACAGGTCGGCGTCGGAGAAAATGTCCCCGGCACTGAACTGGCCCTTCAACACCGTGACGTCATGCTGCAGGTAGCTGCGGTTGCTTTTGAACGTACTGGGGCGACCGGTGCTGCTGTTGAAGTTCGATTCGTTACGCAGCCGCCAGCCGCCCAGGTTTATACCATTGCGCAGGCCAATGTTGTTGGAGAGCGTGGTTTCACCTTGGTTGCTGTTGCGGCTGCTGCTCAACTGGTAGTTGATGAACGCGGCGGGCACACCATCGTCCCATAAGGCCGGGTCTACATAGCCGCGCCGGCCGCGCTCCATGGCGCTTTGGGGCACACTGACCAGCAAGCGCAGGCGCGGCACGTCGTAGCGCACGCTGGCCTGGTCGATCAGGGCGGGCAGGTTGATGCAGGCGTTGGGGTCATCGCCGGCCAGTTTGCCGGCCGCTTGCAGCCTGGCGATGTCGACCCCCAATTGCTGCACCATCTCAAGTGTCAGGCAGGCATCGGTTTTGCCCGTGGCCGGGTTGTGAAGAAAGTGGATATCGCGACGGCCCACCAGGGTGTCGTTGCCGTACAGGTCGACCCGGTAGTTGCCG
Source organism: Pseudomonas sp. FSL L8-0168 (assembly GCF_037976155.1). NCBI lineage: Bacteria > Pseudomonadati > Pseudomonadota > Gammaproteobacteria > Pseudomonadales > Pseudomonadaceae > Pseudomonas > Pseudomonas sp. FSL L8-0168. Next base: position 98,536 of record NZ_CP150262.1, read on the forward strand.
GGCAGCACAGTGCTGCTGGCGAGCAGTGCTTGTACGTCGACGGCAGAGGCTGCGCCCTGCAGAAACGAGGTATTGAATTGTTCTTCGCCGTCGGCCAGGCAGGCGTTGCTGAAGATCAGGGCCACCGACAGCGGTGCCAATCCTTGGTAGTTGAATACAAACATGCAGAAACCCTATATCACCTCCGATACGAACTAGCGGAGCGAAGATAAATACAGTGAAAGTGCGGCCGCTGAATAACCGGGCGTATTAAGGGGTGTCTTTAATTGCACTGGCCTGCACATCGGCCGAGTTTGAAAGTTGCGCGCTATAACGGTCTTGCGCGCCGTAATCGTTAATGCTGCGAAATAACAAGTTAGGGGTCTGCCCCGGCGTGAAGTGTTTCAGGGCGAACTCTTTTTGTTCGCCGGGCGCAATCATTAATGAATCAAATGGTTGCTCGCGCAGTGCACCCGAGGTCAGGCTGATTTCGGCAATGGACACGTGATACAAACCAGGGTTGTTTACCATCAGCAGACTTTTGCCGCCACGCTCAACCAGACGCCATTTCAATGTGGCGGGTGCCAAGTAAGCCTCGGCCTTGAGCCCGGCAGGGCGGAAGAACACCTTGATGCGCTGGCGTACGGCGAGCTGCAAGGTGTTCTGGGTTTTCGACGCCTTGGGGATTTCCTGCACGTTGAGCCACATCACCGACTCGCGGTCGGTGGGCATGCCCGTGCCCTCATAGATCACCCGCAACAGTTGCTGTTCGTCGTTGCTCACCCGCACCAAGGGCGGGGTGACGGCAAAGGGTACCGAGGTGGCATCGCTGCTGTCGGCGTCGATCCACGACTGGATCAGCACGTCTTCACCGCTGTTACGCACGGTGATGCCGGCTTCCTTGTGCTTGCCGTCGAACACCAGGCGCGTGCTGCTCAACGAGATACCGGCCGTGGCCTGGCTGGCCACCAGCAGGCCCAACAGGCCTGCGCAGAAGGACAATGACTGACGATAAAACATGATGACTACCGCGCAAAATGAATGAAGGTGCAGGGGCCGGTCAGACCCTGCACGACCCGTAATGCTCGTGCGGGTTATTCGTATTGCAGGGTGAACGGCAGGGTCGCGTCGCCACGACCGGCCACGGCCAGTTTCGGATCGGCGGTGGTGACATACGCGGCCGAGAATTTCAGCGAGGCGTTGCTGTCCTGCAGGTTGCTTTCGATCTTCGCGGTGGCTGGGGATTTCAGATCGATCAGGGCGCCATTGCCATCCAGCAAGGCAATACCGATATTCTTGGCGGCGCCCAGGCCGTCGATGACTTTCAACACGCCAGTGCCAGTCACTAGGCCGCTGCCTTTGCCAGAAGTCGGTTGGAAGAGCATGGCCACCTTGGTACCGGCGTTGCAGTTGACCTTCATCTCGAAGTTCTCGGCGCTCAGCGTGCCGCTACCTTTTGGCGCGGTGGCGGTGCCCATGTCCTTGATAGACACTTCACCCATGTTCACCGAAATGGTCTTGTTGGCGCCGGCGCCTTCAACGGAGCAGGCATCGTTGTTGATGGTGCCAGTGAAGTTGATGGTGCCGCTGCCGGCCTTGGTCGGAACAGGGTCGGCTGCCAGGACATTGCCTGCTGCGGCGAAAATCGACAGGGCCAGAAGTACTCGAGAGAACGTTTTCATGTTGCTTATCCATAATTGGGGTTGAAGCAACACAATAAAGCGTCAGCACTTAGTGGAGAATCAGACGATCCTTAGAAATAGCAGGGTTCAAGTAGTTGCGGGTAAGTTTGTTAGTTGAACACGTTGCGCTCTATGCAATAAGTCAGTAAATCCTGATCACTGCTTACTTCCAGTTTTCGCATTGCAGAGACCTTTTGCGTGCTGATGGTCTTGGCACTTCTGTTCAGCCCGCGCGCAATCTCGTTAACACTTTGCCCCGAGACAAATAAACGTAGAATCTCGTGCTCCTTGGGCGACAACCGGGTGAATCGTTGGTCCAGGTCAGCGCCATGGTCCATCACCGATGTCGGTTGTGGCCCGTTGTGGTGAATGGGCTTGCCCCGGGCGATAGCCTTGAGCGCGGCCTGGATTTCATCGTGTAATTGGTGCTTCTGGATCACCGCCAGCACCCCGAGTTCTTGCAGGCGCGTCAGTATCAAAGGGTTGGAGATCATCGTCAGCACCACTATCCCCACCTTGGGAAAGTGCCGTGTCAGGTATTCAACCAACTTGAGGCCATCGCCATAGGGCGAATCGCCGGGCATGTTGAAGTCGGTGATCACCAGGTCCACCGGTTTGGATACCAGCAACGCGACCAGTTCATTCGAACATACGGCATCGCCCACCACCTTAAAGCGTGTATCACGCTCGATCAGCTCACGCACCCCCACCAGTACGATGGGGTGATCATCGGCAATGACAACATTGAGGGTATCCATGGGATGATTCTCCAAAGTGAATTTATTCAAGGGAGTCGAGCAGGGCATTCAATCGAGCGAGGTGCTGACGCACTTCCAGGGCGAGGGCGGGCGTGACGGCCATGCCGGTCAGGCGACATTCGAGTTCGACAAACGCGATGGCCATCGCTTTGAGCTGCACTGAGCCCAAGGCTCCGGCGATGCTGTGCAGCTGCTGCGCCACCTCATTGGCATTGGCACGTTCCAGCGCTGCCAGTGTGGCATGAACATTCTGGCGCACAGTAGTGACAAACAGCTCGCGCATTTCGGGCGACAACATGGACGGTTCGGCCACTGCCGGCAGGGCGATCCTGCAATGTTTCTCCAGTTGCGCGCGCAAGGTCGCCAGGTTCATCGGCTTGACCAGCCACGCATTCATGCCCACAGCAGCGCAGCGTTCGCCTTCTTCGCGCAGGGCGTTGGCGGTGATGCCGATGATCGGCAGGGTTTTATCCTGCTGGCGCAGGCCTTGAGCCAATTGATAGCCGTTCATCAGCGGCATATTCACGTCGGTGAGTACCAAGTCGAACCGGCCCGGTTGCCATTGCACCAGCGCTTCTTCGCCGTTGGTGGCGGCTACCACCGAGCAGCCCAGGGCTTGCAGTTGCTCCTTGATGATTGCCAAATTGATCGCATTGTCTTCGGCGACCAGCACCTTGAGGTTCAAACGACGGTTTTTTTCCGGTACTTCGGGCGGGCCTTCAGCGCGGCTACCGTGATGCGCCAGGTAAACCGCCCAGGCAATCGCGCGCACGTCATCGACGTCGACGAGCCAGCCGGCCTTGGATAACTGCGCAGGGTTGGGCCCGCCCGGTGTGGCAATGACTCGCTGGTTGGGCCAGGGTAGGCTTTGGGCTGCGGGCGACAGGTCCACCAGCAGCGCGGCAGTTGGCTCAGCCCGCAAGGCCCGGCAGTCGAGGCCCAGGCGGTTGAGCCAGTCGATAAGATGCTGCGCCTGTTCGTGGACGGGCGCATGCACATACACAGCCGGTGCATCAGGCGTGAACACCGGGCAATCGGCGAGGTTGCCTGGTACGGTCGCCAGCGCCAGTTGCAGACTGAAACTGCTGCCCAGGCCGGGCTCGCTAACCACGCTCAGTTGGCCATGCATTAACTCGCACAGCCATTTGCAGATCGCCAGGCCCAGGCCTGCACCGGCCTGGCTGGTCGCATCGTTGACCTGATAAAACGGATCGAACAGTTGCTGTTGCTGCGCCGAGGAAATTCCCACACCTGAATCGCTGACCTGCCACTGCACATCAGCGTTTTCCAACACCCGCACTCGCAGCAGTACACGGCCGTTATCGGTGAATTTGATCGCGTTGCTCACCAGGTTGTTGAGGATCTGGCGAATCCGCAGCGGATCACCGCGCAGCCGATCCGGCAGTGTTACATCGATGCTGGCATACAGGTGCAAACCCTTGGCTCGGGCAAACGCACTGTAGGTGCGCACCACATCTTCGCTCAGTTCCAGCGGACAGAAGTCCTGGAGTTCCAGCGTCATTTGCCCGGCTTCGATCTTGGACACGTCCAGCACATCGCTGATCAGCTGGAACAAGGTGGCGGATGAGCGTTGAACGGTTTGCAGGTAATCCTGTTGACGTGGGGCGAGGCTGGTCAGGCCAAGCAGTTCGAGGGTGCCCAGCACACCGTACAGCGGCGTACGGATTTCATGGCTCATGGTGGCGAGGAAGCGCGACTTGGCCCGGTTTGCCGAGTCGGCGGCCTGGCGGGCCTCTTCCAGGGCCGCGGCGTCTTCGATGTGCCGGGTGACGTCATGGAAGGCGCAGAGCCAGGCGTCCTGGCTTTGATAGCGGGTGTTGATAAACGTGATATGCAGATGGCGGCCATCAATATCCAGCTCGGCCTGGCCTGCTTCGCAGAGGTCGTAGTGGTGGCGCAGGGTGCTGACCAGCCGGTTGGTACCTTTCCACTCCAGCGCGCGTCGGTTCTCCAGTAACACTTGATGGTCGCTACGGCGTATTACACAAAGGCCAGTAGGCGCGGTATCAATCACCGCACGGCTGAATGCCTCGCTTTCGGCGATGCTGGCGTGGGCCAGTTGGGCGGGCAGCACTACCTGCTTTTTGTACCAGCGGTTGAAGGCGCGACCACCCCCAAGCCCTGCGAGTACCAGTGCGAGCAGGCACAGCAGTGGCCAAAAGGCTGAGTCCAGGAAACTCTTGAGCCCTATGACGTAGATCGCCGTCCAGTGCTGTTCACCAGGGCTGGTCAATTTGAATACCAGGCCGTCACGGGTGAGGTTCATGCCCTCTTGCAACCGTTGTTCAGGTTTCAGGACGCCAGCCAGCACCTCGCCGGATGGAGCGATCAGTGTGAAGTGGTCGTAGATCGACCATTGCATCAAGCGCTCAATGTTATTGATCTGCGAAGGATTGAGCAGCGACGCTACCAGCACGTGCGGGCTTGCGCCCTGGATATGCCGGCGTGCCGGAGCCAGTTCGATGTGGATATAAGCCAGCAATGTCGGGGGGCTCGCCGTTTGCGTGGGGTCGCTGTAGGCTTTCCAGTGCACCTGGCCGTCTGGCGGTTGCTGAGGGTCGGCATGCAGCCGCGCTTCTACCTGGCGTACCACGTCGGCAAAAAAACCGCCCTGCACCTGCCCATCGCCACGCAGATGGCCGGCGGCTGGCACCGAAATATCGAAGTTGTCCGGCCCGTTGAACAGTAAAACCTGGGGTGACTGGTAGTGCGAGGCAGACCAGAAGGCGCTGTAATAGGCGGCCAGGTGAGCTGCCAGATCAAAAACCTTCGCCTTTTGGCTGGCAGCCAGGCGTTTGGGGTTGAGTTTTACGCTATAAGGCAGAGAAAAGCTGAATTCGCGCCCCTCATAGATATCTGGTCCTTGCTCGGGCAACGCTTTGAGGGCGGGTGGAACAGAGACTGACGCAGGCAGGAGATCGCCCTGAGTACTTTGCTGTGAGAGGCTGACAAGAAACGCTTGCTGCTCGCCAATGTTTTCCATCAGCCGGGCAAAATGAAAGCGGGTGGTATCACTTTGTTCGCCGACCATGCGCTGCACGCCCAGGTAACTGACCACCAGCAACATCAGCACCAGGGCGCCGAGCGCTATCAAGCTTTTGTGCAGGCGCAGAGAACTGCTGGTCAGTTTCTCCAGGAAAGCATTGGGATGGTTCATTAAGCGAACCGGCGGGCGGGAAGGGGGGTATGGTCGGACACAATGGCCTCTGAACAAAGACTCAATAGGTGCTTGCCGGGCCGTCCTGGTTCAGCAGTTGCTGGAACTGGTCTGAGGACACCGCATGGGAAATCAGGAAGCCCTGGACCTGAGTGCAGTTGATCTTACGCAACAGTGCAAGTTCTTGCGCGGTTTCCACACCTTCGGCTACCACGGTCAAACCCAGTTGCCGCCCCAGGGCCACAATGCTCGTCAACGCCTGCGCCAGCTCTTCGTTCTCATTGCAGCCTTGCACCAGCGCCCGGTCGATCTTGAGCTCGGTGAAGGGCGTCGAGACCAGGTTCATGTACGAGCTGTAGCCTTTGCCAAAGTCATCCTGGGACAGGCCGAAACCCTTGATGCGCAAACGGCATGCGCCAGCGTAGAAGTTGCTGATGTCCTTGGGCACCGAACACTCCATCAACTCAAAGCAAATTCGTCCGGGAATGCCGTGATGTTGCAAGACGAAGGCGAGGATGCGATCGGCCAGGTCGTAACTGTTGAGCAAATGGGTGGGCAAATTGATTGACACCGGGATGTCATAACCCTGTAGTCGCCAGCGTGCCTGGGCAGCGATGGCCTGTTCCAGTACACGCCATAACAAGCGCTCCTCCAGGTGGTAGGCTCTCAGCGCGGGCAGGAACGAGCCCGGCAGCAATACGCCATGCTCCGGGTGGATCCAGCGTATCAAGGCTTCGGCGGCGACGATGCGTGCGTTGACCAGGGCTTTCTTGGGTTGAAACCAGGCCTGTAATTGGCCGTTGTCCAGGGCTTCGAGCAGGGCCTGGCGTTCAATACCTGGGGCAGTCTCGGGCAACACCACCTGACGCAGATCCAGCAGTTGCTCGGTCAGGCTACGCAGGGCCGCAAGGTTCACCGGCTTGGAAATCAACCCGATGACATTCACCTGCAGGTTGCTCGCTACCAGACTCGCGCTCATCAGCATGCGCCTGGACGCAGCACTCATGATCGCCAGGGCCGGTTTGGCACGCAGTGTGGCAAGGCCTTGGATAAACTGCACGCCGTCCATGCCGGGCATCAGCAGGTCGGTGAGCACCAAGTCGAAATTGCGCCTGCGCAAACAGCTCAGCGCTTGCTCGCCATCGCGCGCCGACTCCAGGTCGAAGTCCCCCAGTTCGCCGAACAGATGCTGCAGGTACTGATGTTGAAAGGGGTGGTCTTCGACGATCAAAATGCTACAGCGATTCATGGGGGGCTCGTTCATAGGGAGCCAGTTCATTGAACAAGGCTCGCAGGGTAAAGGGTTTGACGAGGCAATGGTTCATGCCTGCCGCCACGCACAAGGCGGCTTCGCCACGCATGGCATTGGCGGTGGCGCCGATGATCGGTACGGTGCAGCCCAGGCGCCGCAGCTCCCGGGCCAGGACATAGCCGTTGAGCTTAGGCATATTGACGTCGCTGAGGACGATATCGAACGTTCCCTCGTGCCAGCGAGACAACGCCTCTTCGCCATCCGACGTCAGTTCCACGGTGCAGCCCAGCTCCTCCAATTGATCACGCAGGATCAACTGGTTGATAGCGTTGTCTTCGGCCACCAGTATGTGCAGCTTCAACTTGCGCAGATCATGTGGCTCATTCACCGCTTGTGGCAGTGAAACCCATACACCTTGGGCCTGGCTTACCGCTTGATGGATGGCATGCAGGTCATTGAGGTTGACCTTCCAGCCTCCGAGCATGATCTGCGGTACATTGCACCCGTCGCTGGTGGCAAGCACCAACGGCCCGGTCCAATCGGGGATCAGGCGCTGTTCAAGCGGGCCCGGATGCAGCTCAAGCAGTACACTGGCCGAGGGCAGGTCCAGAGAGGATGGGTGACCGATCAAGGGGTGGGCGCCCCAGCGTCGTAGCCAACCGCTGATGACTTCGGCCAACTCGCGAACCGGTGAAAGCACCAGAACGACTTCCGGGAGCAAGCTTGTCATGGTCGGGGGCAGCGCGTCTTTGACGCACTCGACCAGCGGTAGGGCGAGGGTAAAACTGCTACCCAGGCCCGGCTCACTCACCATACGCAGGCTGCCATTCATCAATTGGGTCAAGCGCAGGCAAATCGGCAGGCCAAGGCCGGTTCCCGCCACTACGTTGGGGTTGCCCTGAGTCTGGTAAAAGGGCTCGAAAATGCACGGCTGCTCTTCGCGCGCGATGCCTTTGCCGGTATCCGAGACTTGCCATTGCACGCTGGCGCGCTCGCCATCACGGCTTAACAGCGTGGCTCGTACCACGACCCGCCCGGAGTCGGTGAACTTGATGGCATTGCTCAACAGGTTATTGAGCACCTGGCGGATTCGGCTGATGTCGCCAATCATCCGGTCCGGCATCTGCGGGTCGATGCAGGCGTAGAGCAGCAACCCTTTGCTCTGGGCCGCCGCTGCATAGCCGTGGACCACTTCCTGCACCAGGGCGAAGGTGGAGAACTCACCCAGCTCCAGGGCCAGTTGCCCGGCCTCAATCTTGGATACGTCCAGCACGTCACAGATCAATTGCAACAAAGTGGACGACGAGCCCTCTATCGCCTTCAGATAGTTTTTCTGCTGTGCATCCAGACGGGTGCGGCCCAGCAGTTCCAGAGTGCCCAGTACGCCATAGAGCGGCGTGCGGATTTCATGGCTCATGGTGGCCAGAAACAGGGTTTTTGCTTCATTTGCGCTGTCGGCCAGCCGGCGCGCCTGTTCCAGCGCTGCTTCGATCTGGGTGCGGGTACTGATGTCGCTGAAGGCACATAACAATACGTCCTCACCTTTGTAACGGGTGGGCGCGCAGCTCAAGTAAAGGTGGCGGCCATCGGCGGTTTCAAAGTAATCGGTAAAAGTCGGTTCGTGGGCATCGAAGGCTTGGTGGATCCAGCCTGGGCACAGCTGTTCGCGTTCGCCACTCTGGCCGAGCCATTGCTGGGACAAGGTGTTTTCCAGTACCACCTGGCCGTCGGTACGACGTAATACACACAGGGCCACGGGCGCTGTCTGGATCACGTCACGGCTGAACAGCTCGCTTTCCACCAAGGCCTGGATACGCTGCACCGCGGGTGTAATGAAACGGTGTTCAATGCGGTGTATCAGCAACCACACCAGACTGATACCGAACACGCAGAACACCAGCGTCCCGGCCAATTGCGGCCACAGGGATAGGAGAACCGCGCGCAGGTCGATGGAGTAAGCCAGTTGCCAGTCCGAAGACTTCAATTGTTTGCGCAACACGAGTTGTTCGGGCAGCCATCCCGCGCCGACAAAACCAAAGAAATCGTGCTGCTGCAGGCCTGGCAGGTTGTGGCTGAACTGCGGCTTGGTGCTATTGCTGAACAAGGGCATGCCCTGGGAATTGAACATGGTGAACTCCCCGGCGCTGTGATCGTTCAGGGTGTTGGCGACTTCTCGGTCGTCAATTTCCAAGCCTAGCCAACCCGAATTCATATCGCGCTCATCCAGGCGAATGAAAATGTACAGCTGCGAATGGCCTTCGGTGTTCTGGGTTAACCACAGCTCCTGCAAGGCCGGACGAGTGTCGCGCTGAAGCCGCTTCAACTGTTCTAGCATATCCGTTGGGAACGCGTGGATCGTTGGCGTGGCGTTGTAAAGGCGTACCACTTTGGCTTCTGCATCGCTGGCCACGTAAATCAGGTTGAGTTGCCTGGCCTTCAAATAGTCGCGCATGCGCTGGGTCAGCCAGATACTCCACTGCTTGCCGGGGCGTGTGCCTAATAGCAAATACACTTCCTCTGCAGACACGGCGCCATCGGCGCTTTTGTAGCGCCGTGTAGCCGACAGGCTGAGGCTTTCCAGCAGCGCTTCGCGGGTGGTGAAAAAGGTGTGGGCTTCGGCAATGGCGCTGCTCATGTAGCTGCGTCGCTGGGAGATCTCGGTGTTGAAAGTGAACAGCAGAAAGCTGTAAGCCCCACCGATGATGCCCACCAGCAGCACCAGCGCAAAAATGCGCAACAAGCGGCGGGCGGCGTTCGGGGTAGACAGGATCGGGCTGATCTGATGGAGGTAGGTCTTCAATCGCATGTCGGCACTTTAGGTGGGACAGCGCGTGGAGAGAATCAGACGATCCTTAGTTTTTACAGGTAGTTCACGATGAAGGTCACGTCGGTGTTGGCGCTGCCCGCTTTCAGGTCGCCCGTGGGCAAGCGGTAATACGCTGCCGACAGGGGTATCTGGAAGTGGGTGTCGGTGGTGGTGAAGGCGTCGAATGGGTAGGTGGTGTCCAGTGCGATGGGTTGCCCCGCGTCATTGAGCAATTGCAAGCCGATACCGGCGGCGGTGGAACTGCTATTAAGTGCGACTATACCGTTGGCTGCATCAATGACGGACGTGGTTGCCTTGAGTGAATAGGTGATCTTCTTGATGCCGGCCTGGCATTGGTTCAAGCCGATACTGAAGCGCACCTTGCGGGGTGTCGCGCCGGCTTTGTCAAAATCCTGGAGCTGATAGTCGTCGCCCATGGCAACCGGGACGGCGGGTGTCTGGCAGGAGGCGGTGTTCAGTACGATTGGGTTGGTCAGGTTGAAGGTTTTCAGGATCACGTCACCGATTTGGTAGTTGGCCAAGTGGCCTGAAGCTATCTTGGTGTTTACCAATGGGCCGGTCTTGACGATTTCCAGCCTTATTTTCCCCGGGCTGACGCCGTAGCCGGTGCTCGGGGTGGGGGCTAAACTGAACAAGTACATATCCATGGCATCGAGCCAGATGCGAAACGAGAAACCTGATTTGCCAACAGGGAAGATCGTTGCCCCGCTTGCCACAGTGCCCAGCGTGGGATTCAGCTTAATGCCATACATCGAAGTCGTTGTGCACTTCCAGATATGACCGGTCACTTGCACGGTTTCTTGATAGACCACTGTTCCGTCAGGCGTATCGGCGGGAATGCTCAGACCGCTGTTTGCCAGGCTAGCGCCAAAGTTGAGGTTCTCTGTTTTGGAGTTGATGGCGGTGCAATTCCCCGCCAGGGCGAGCGTCGAGCACGTCAGCGTCAACATGGTGATAAAACAACGCACGGCAAAACGTGATTTCAAACACTTCATGAGCAGCGATGTACCAGTTAGTCAAGAATTGGCTTACGTTAAGCAGACCCGGCGCGCTAGCCCATCAGGCAATCCTTAAAGCCCTCCGCTTATCCGCCAACTACCAAGCAACCTAATTATTCCATTTGACATTCGCTGCCTAAGCAGTAACATTTCGTCACACATTCACTGCCTAGGCAGTAATAAGGTGACTTTCGATGCCTCACTTCACCCCTGACAACTTCCACAACTGCCACCTCGGCCTGTTGCTGGGCCGCGCCGCGATTCTCAAGGACCGCATCATCGACACCCATATGGAACCCCACGGCATTACCGCCGCGCAGTTCAAGGTGTTGATCATCATGGCCCAGTTCGGCGTCGATACCCCGGCCGAGCTGTGCCGCAACCTGTCCCTCGATAGCGGTTCGATGACGCGGATGCTCGACCGGCTGGAGCAAAAAGACCTGCTCAGCCGCAAGCGTTCCGAGCTGGACCGGCGCCAGGTGCAGTTGGTGCTGACCGCCGAGGGCCAGCGCCTGGCGGACATGCTGCCGCACATTGGCGCCAAGGCGCTCAACCAGTTGGCCGGCGTGCTTGAGCCGGGCGAGCTGGAAACCCTGGAGCGGATCCTGAAGAAAATGCTGATCGCTGCGGGTGACCCCATCACGATCCAGCGGGTAGGTAGATCATGAACACACGCGCATTCAGCCTGGTGCTGGCGGCGATGACGTTGGCCGGTTGCGCCAATTACAGCGGCCTCGACACCCAGGGCCAGCGCCTCGACGCCAACACCCTGCACACCGGCAAGTCCCTGAGCGGGGTGACGCTGTCGAGCGCCGCCTGGCCGGCCGCTGACTGGTGGAAAAGCCTGGGCGACCCTCAGCTTGACGGCCTGATCCAGGAAGCCCTGCAAAACAGCCCCGACATGCAAGTCGCCGACGCCCGTGCGCATCAGGCCGAAGCCGCCGCCTATGCCGCCAACGCCGCGCGTATGCCGACCGTGGATGCCAGCGCTGGCGTGAGCCGTTCGCGCCTGGCCAAGGACCAGGACCCACGCGGGCAGGGCGATGCCTATTCGACGGTGCGTAACATCGGCGCCAGCTTCAATTACAACTTCGACCTCTGGGGCGGCCAGCGCGCCGCCTGGGAAGCGGCGTTGGGCGAGGCCCGTGCTGCCGAAGTCGACCAGCAGGCCGCGCGCCTGACACTGGCCGCGAACGTGGCCAAGGCCTACAGCGACCTGGGCCAGGCGCATATCGTGCGTGACCTGGCCGTCGATGACCTCAAGCGTACCCGCCAGATGCTCGACCTGAGCAAGCGCCGCCTGAGTTCCGGTATCGACAGCGAGTACCAGTTCCAGCAGACCGAGAGCCTGGAAGCCAGTTCTCAGTCGCAACTGATTGATGCGGAAAAACAACTGCAAAGCGCCAAGATCGCGTTGGCTGTGTTGCTCGGCAAAGGCCCGGACCGCGGTGACGAGTTGGCGCGCCCAGCGGTGCTCAAACCCAGCGCCGTGGCCGTGCCGGCGGTGTTGCCTGCCGAGCTGCTCGGCCGTCGTCCGGACCTGGTCGCCGCACGCTGGCGCGTAGAGGCCGCGAGCAAGAACATCGATGCCAGCAAGACCCGCTTCTACCCCAACCTCAACCTGAGCGCGAGCGCCGGTGCCGAGTCGTTGCTGGGCGATGCGATGTTCGGTTCGGCCAGCCGCTTCTTCAATATCGCACCGACGATTTCGCTGCCGATTTTTGACGGCGGCCGCCTGCGCGCCGACCTCGATGCCCGCGACGCCGACTACGACCTGGCCGTGGCCCAGTACAACAAAACCCTGGTGCAAGCCTTGGGTGATATCGGCAGCAGCCTGTCCCAACTGCGCGACACCGGGCGGCAGATCCAGGCCCAGCAACATGCCGCTGACATCGCCCAGCAGTCCTACGACACCGGGGTGCAACGCTACAGCTCAGGCATCGGTAACTACCTGGATGTGCTCAGCATCGAACAGCAATTGCTACAGGCCCAGCGTCAGTTGGCCACCCTGAATGCGGCGCAGATCGACCTGTCGATTCAACTGATGCAGGCCCTGGGTGGCGGGTATCACGCCAACAGCGTGGCCGCGACCACCCCCGCAACACGCACGGAATAATTTGAGGTATTTGTCATGGCCACTGCCGACAGCAACAACGCAACCGAACAACCCAAAGACACCAACCCGCGCAAACGCAAAGTGATGCTGATCGGCCTGGCGCTGATCGTCATCCTCAGTGTGGTGGGCGTGTGGGCCTGGTATGAGTTCTACGGGCGCTTCAATGAAAGCACCGATGACGCCTATGTGAACGGCAACGTGGTGGAAATCACCCCGCTGGTCACCGGCACCGTGGTCAGCATCGGCGCCGACGATGGTGACCTGGTGCATGAAGGCCAGGTGCTGATCAATTTCGACCCCAACGACGCCGCAGTCGGCCTGCAAAGTGCCCAGGCCAACCTGGCCCGCACCGTACGCCAGGTGCGCGGTTTGTACAGCAACGTCGATGGCATGAAAGCCCAAGTCAATGCGCAGAAAGCCGATGTGCAAACCGCCCAGGACAACTACAACCGCCGTAAGACCCTGGCCCAGGGCGGCGCGATTTCCCAGGAAGAACTCTCCCACGCCCGCGACAGCCTGACCGCCGCCAAGAACGCCTTGACCAACCTTGAGCAACAACTCAAAACCACCAATGCCCTGGTGGATGACACGGTGATTTCGTCCCATCCCGATGTGCAAGCGGCCGCCGCGCAACTGCGCCAGGCGTACCTGACCAATGCCCGCAGCACCTTGATCGCGCCGGTCACCGGCTATGTGGCCAAGCGCACCGTGCAACTGGGCCAGCGCGTCCAGCCGGGCACGGCGCTGATGGCGGTGATCCCGCTGGACCAGCTGTGGATCGACGCCAACTTCAAGGAAACCCAACTGCGGGATATGCGCATCGGCCAGCCGGTGGATATCGAGTCGGACATCTACGGCAGCGACGTCAAGTACAGCGGCACCGTCGACAGCCTCGGCGCCGGCACCGGCAGCGCGTTCGCCTTGTTGCCTGCACAGAACGCCACCGGCAACTGGATCAAGATCGTGCAGCGGGTACCGGTGCGCATCCACATCAATGCTGAAGAGCTGGCCAAGCATCCGCTGCGCGTGGGCTTGAGCACCGTGGTGAATGTAGACCTGCACGACCAGAGCGGCCCGGTGCTGGCGCAACAGGCGCCGCAAAAAGCCTCGTTCACCACCAACGTGTATGACCGCCAATTGGCCGAAGCCGATGCCATGATCAACCAGTTGATCCATGACAACAGCGTCGCCGCTCCCAAGGCTGCGCAACGCTGATGAGCAATAACGCCTCGTTCACGCCACCCAGCCTGTTGATGGCCACTATTGGCCTGTCGCTGGCGACCTTTATGCAGGTGCTCGACACCACCATCGCCAACGTGGCGTTGCCGACCATCTCCGGCAACCTGGGGGTGAGTTCGGAGCAGGGCACCTGGGTGATCACCTCGTTTGCGGTGAGCAACGCCATCGCCTTGCCGCTCACCGGTTGGTTGAGCCGGCGCTTTGGCGAGGTGAAGCTGTTTTTGTGGGCGACCCTGCTGTTTGTGCTGGCGTCGTTCCTGTGCGGTATCTCCACCTCGATGCCCGAGCTGATCGGCTTTCGGGTGCTGCAAGGCTTGGTCGCCGGGCCGTTGTACCCGATGACCCAGACCTTGTTGATTGCGGTCTATCCACCGGCCAAGCGCGGCATGGCTCTGGCGTTATTGGCGATGGTCACGGTGGTCGCGCCGATTGCCGGGCCCATCCTCGGCGGCTGGATCACCGACAGCTACAGTTGGCCGTGGATCTTTTTCATCAACGTGCCCATCGGTATCTTCGCGGTGATGGTGGTGCGCTCGCAGTTGAAGAAACGCCCGGTGGTCACCAGCTACCAGCCGATGGATTACGTCGGGTTGTTGAGTCTGATCGTCGGGGTGGGGGCCTTGCAGATCATCCTCGACAAGGGCAATGACCTGGACTGGTTCGAGTCCAACTTCATCATCATCGGTGCGGCCATTTCGGTGATCGCCCTGGCGGTGTTCGTGATCTGGGAGATGACCGACAAGCACCCGGTGGTCAACCTGCGGCTGTTCGCGCACCGTAACTTCCGGATCGGCACCATTGTGCTGATCCTCGGTTATGCGGGCTTTTTCGGCATCAACCTGATCCTGCCGCAGTGGCTGCAAACCCAGATGGGCTACACCGCCACCTGGGCCGGGCTGGCGGTGGCGCCGATCGGCATTCTACCGGTGCTGATGTCGCCGTTCGTGGGCAAGTACGCGCACAAGTTCGACCTGCGCCTGCTGGCGGGCCTGGCGTTCCTGGCGATTGGCTTGAGCTGCTTCATGCGCGCCGGTTTCACCAACGAAGTGGACTTCACCCATATCGCCATGGTGCAGCTGTTCATGGGCATCGGCGTGGCGCTGTTCTTCATGCCGACCTTGAGCATTCTGATGTCCGACCTGCCGCCGCACCAGATTGCCGACGGCGCGGGGCTGGCGACCTTCCTGCGTACCTTGGGCGGCAGTTTCGCGGCGTCGCTGACCACCTGGATCTGGATCCGCCGGGCCGACCAGCACCATGCCTACATGAGCGAGAACATGACCGTCTACGACTCGACCACCCGCGATGCGTTGCAGGCGCTGGGTGGGGCAGGGCAGAAGGCCTATACCCAACTGGACCAGATTCTCACCAGCCAGGCGTACATGATGTCCACCGTGGATTACTTCACGTTGCTAGGGTGGATGTTCATGGGCTTGATGTTGCTGGTGTGGCTGGCCAAACCGCCGTTTACCGCAAAGGCCGGGCCGGCGGCTTCGGGGCACTGATCATAAGGTCAGCGCGGTTCCTGTGGGAGCTGGCTTGTGTGGGAGCTGGCTTGCCTGCGATGCAGACACCTCGGTGTATCAGATGCACCGAGGTGATGCTATCGCAGGCAAGCCAGCTCCCACAGGTTGATCGGTGTTGTGGCAGAGATTCAGGCGCCAGGCAGCGCGAGCTGCGGGTTGACGAAATCAAACGCCGCCAGCTGAAAGCCTTGCTCATCCACCTGCAACGCCCAGCCTTGCTTGTCCCAGTCCCCCAGCACAATGCGCTTGGCCGCCTGGTCGCCGATCTGCAACTTATGGATGGCGGGGCGGTGGGTATGGCCGTGGACCAGGGTGCGCACGCCAAACTGCTGCATCACCCGTGGCACTTCTTCAGGGGTGACATCGACGATGTCATTGGCCTTCATGCGCACCTGGGCGCTGCTCTCACTGCGCAGCTTGCGCGCCAGTTTATGGCGGGTGCCCAAGGGCAGGTGGCGCAGGATAAACAGCACAATCGGGTTACGCAGGATGCGCCGCAGCTTCATATAGCCGAGGTCGCGGGTGCAGAGGCTGTCGCCGTGCATCAACAGCACAGGCTCGCCATACAACTGCACGACCGTCGGGTCCTTGAGCAAGGTAGCGCCTGCCGCTTTGCAGAACGCCTTGCCGATCAGGAAATCGCGGTTGCCGTGCATGATGAAAATCGGGGTGCCGCTGTCGCTCAGCTCACGCAAAGCCTCGCAGATGGAGCGCTGGAAGGGGGTCATGCCATCGTCGCCAATCCAGGCTTCAAAGAAGTCCCCCAGAATGTACAACGCCTGGGCACCACGGGCGCGGCCGTGGAGCAGATCCAGAAACGCCCGGGTAATGTCCGGGCGTTCCTCTTCCAGATGCAAGTCTGAAATCAGCAATATCACGCTTCGATGATCTCGGCTTTCTCGACGATCACGTCTTCGGCTGGAACGTCCTGGTGACCGGCCTTGGAGGTGGTGGATACGCCTTTGATCTTGTCGACAACGTCAGTGCCTTGGGTGACTTTACCGAACACCGCGTAGCCCCAACCCTGCACGTTCTTGCCGCTGTGGTTCAGGAAGGCGTTGTCGGCGACGTTGATGAAGAACTGCGCGGAGGCCGAATGCGGCTCCATGGTACGGGCCATGGCGACGGTGTACTTGTCGTTGGAAAGGCCGTTGTCCGCTTCGTTCTGGATGCTTGGACGCTTGTCTTTCTTCTCTTTCATGCCCGGCTCGAAACCGCCGCCCTGGATCATGAAGTTACCGATGACACGGTGGAAAACGGTGTTTTCGTAGTGGCCGGCTTTCACGTATTCAATGAAGTTGGCGACGGTGATCGGCGCTTTCTCGGCGTTCAGCTCGATGACGATGTCACCGTGGTTGGTGGTCAGTTTGACTTGAGTCATGTTCACTACTCTTTTCAGGGAATTCGTGGGTGTGGGCGCCTGGGCACCTTACCTGTCTGGCTAAACGACGGCCAAGGCGCGCAGTTTAGCGTGCCCTGCGGGAATTTCGAGGTGGTTTTTTACCGCCCGGGCAATTAATTGGCCGCGCTCTGTATGTGTCTTGACTGCTTCGGCTATTATGAGCCCTTTGTTTTATCTGGCCCCACCTGGCCATGCACCTGTCTGTTCAAGGATCCTATGAGCAAGCCCACTGTCGACCCTACCTCGAATACCAAGGCCGGACCTGCCGTCCCGGTCAATTTCCTGCGCCCGATCATCCAGGCGGACCTGGATTCGGGCAAGCACACGCAGATCGTCACCCGTTTCCCGCCAGAGCCCAACGGCTACCTGCACATCGGCCACGCCAAGTCGATCTGTGTGAACTTCGGCCTGGCCCAGGAGTTCGGTGGCGTCACGCACCTACGTTTCGACGACACCAACCCGGCCAAGGAAGACCAGGAATACATCGACGCCATCGAAAGCGACATCAAGTGGCTGGGCTTCGAATGGTCCGGTGAAGTGCGCTATGCCTCCAAGTATTTCGACCAGTTGTTCGACTGGGCCGTCGAGCTGATCAAGGCCGGCAAGGCTTATGTGGACGACCTGACCCCGGAGCAGGCCAAGGAATACCGTGGCACGCTGACCGAGCCGGGTAAGAACAGCCCGTTCCGCGACCGTTCGGTAGAAGAGAACCTGGACTGGTTCAACCGTATGCGCGCCGGCGAATTCCCGGACGGCGCCCGCGTGCTGCGCGCCAAGATCGACATGGCCTCGCCGAACATGAACCTGCGTGACCCGATCATGTACCGCATCCGCCATGCCCATCACCACCAGACCGGTGACAAGTGGTGCATCTACCCCAACTACGACTTCACCCACGGTCAGTCGGACGCCATCGAAGGCATCACCCACTCCATCTGCACCCTGGAGTTCGAAAGCCATCGCCCGCTGTACGAATGGTTCCTGGACAGTCTGCCGGTTCCGGCGCACCCGCGTCAGTACGAGTTCAGCCGCCTGAACCTGAACTACACCATCACCAGCAAGCGCAAGCTCAAGCAACTGGTGGATGAAAAACACGTGCATGGCTGGGACGACCCGCGCATGTCCACACTGTCGGGCTTCCGTCGCCGTGGCTACACCCCGGCGTCGATCCGCAACTTCTGCGACATGGTCGGCACCAACCGCTCCGACGGCGTGGTCGATTTCGGCATGCTCGAATTCAGCATCCGTCAGGACCTGGATGCCAATGCACCGCGCGCCATGTGCGTGCTGCGTCCGTTGAAAGTCGTGATCACCAACTACCCGGAAGGCCAGGTCGAGAACCTCGAACTGCCGCGCCACCCGCAGAAAGAAGAGCTGGGCGTGCGCAAATTGCCATTCGCCCGCGAAATCTACATCGACCGTGACGACTTCATGGAAGAGCCGCCCAAGGGCTACAAGCGCCTGGAGCCGAATGGCGAAGTGCGCCTGCGCGGCAGCTACGTGATCCGTGCGGACGAAGCGATCAAGGACGCCGATGGCAACATCGTTGAACTGCGTTGCTCGTACGATCCGGACACCCTGGGCAAGAACCCTGAAGGCCGCAAGGTCAAGGGTGTGGTCCACTGGGTACCGGCCGCTGCCAGCATCGAGTGCGAAGTGCGCCTGTACGATCGTCTGTTCCGCTCGCCGAACCCTGAGAAGGCGGAAGACAGCGCGAGTTTCCTCGACAACATCAACCCTGACTCCCTGCAAGTACTCACTGGTTGTCGTGCCGAGCCATCGCTTGGCGACGCACAGCCGGAAGACCGTTTCCAGTTCGAGCGCGAAGGCTACTTCTGCGCGGATATCAAGGACTCGAAACCTGGTGCTCCGGTATTCAACCGTACCGTGACCTTGCGAGATTCGTGGGGCCAGTGATTTAAGGGAAACATCGTGCTAACGATCTACAACACGCTCAGCAAGACCAAAGAAGTCTTCAAGCCGCTGGACGGCAACAAGGTGCGCATGTACGTGTGCGGCATGACCGTGTACGACTACTGCCACATCGGCCACGGCCGCAGCATGGTTGCCTTCGACCTGGTGACCCGCTGGTTGCGTTTCAGTGGCTATGACTTGACGTATGTGCGCAACATAACCGACATCGACGACAAGATCATCAACCGTGCCAACGAAAACGGCGAGTCGTTCGATGCGCTGACCGAGCGCATGATCGCCGCCATGCACGAGGACGAGGCGCGCCTCAACATCCTCAAGCCGGACATGGAACCGCGTGCCACGGACCACATCCCTGGCATGCACGCGATGATCCAGACCTTGATCGACAAGGGCTACGCCTACGCCCCAGGCAACGGCGACGTGTACTACCGCGTCGCCAAGTTCATGGGCTACGGCAAGCTGTCGCGCAAGAAGATCGAAGACCTGCGCATCGGCGCGCGGATCGAAGTCGACGAAGCCAAGCAGGACCCGCTCGACTTCGTACTGTGGAAAGGTACCAAGCCGGGCGAGCCGAGCTGGGAGTCGCCGTGGGGCGCCGGGCGTCCGGGCTGGCACATCGAATGCTCGGTGATGTCCACCTGCTGCCTGGGCGAGACCTTCGACATTCATGGCGGCGGCAGCGACCTTGAGTTCCCGCACCACGAAAACGAAATCGCCCAGAGCGAAGCCGCCACCGGCAAGACCTACGCCAATGCCTGGATGCACTGCGGCATGATCCGCATCAATGGCGAGAAGATGTCCAAGTCCTTGAACAACTTCTTCACCATCCGCGACGTGCTGGAAAAGTACCACCCGGAAGTGGTGCGTTACCTGCTGGTGTCGAGCCACTACCGCAGCGCCATCAACTACTCCGAAGACAACCTCAAGGACGCCAAGGGCGCTTTGGAGCGTTTCTATCACGCGTTGAAAGGCCTGCCCGCGGTGGCACCTGCAGGCGGCGAAGCCTTCGTGGCACGTTTCACCGAAGTGATGAACGACGACTTCGGCACCCCGGAAGCCTGCGCCGTGCTGTTCGAGATGGTGCGCGAGATCAACCGCTTGCGCGAGACCGATATCGACGCAGCGGCGGGCCTGGCGGCGCGCCTGAAAGAACTGGCCAGCGTGCTGGGCGTGTTGCAGATGGAAGCCGATGACTTCCTGCAAGCGGGTGCCGAAGGGCGTGTGGATGCCGCTGAGGTAGATGCACTGATCCAGGCGCGTCTGGCGGCTCGCACCAATAAAGACTGGGCGGAATCCGACCGTATCCGCGACCAACTGACCGCGATGGGTGTGGTGTTGGAAGACGGCAAGGGTGGGACGACGTGGCGGTTGGCTGACTGACCGTTGAAAGCTGCACGCTGAATAAAAAAACGCCCCGACTGGTTCGGGGCGTTTTTTTGCACTCTCGTTCCCACGCTCTGCGTGGGAATGCATACCGAGACGCTCCGCGTCGCCCGCTCGCCCGAGTGGGGCGGACGCGGAGCGTCCTGAGCGGCGTTACCACGCAGAGCGTGGGAACGATCTGCGGGCTGCTGACTTCGGCGGGGACGTCATCACCGGCCATGCGTTTGCGGAACAGGTTAGTTGGATCGTTCCCAAACCGCTTTACTGATCGACCGGGCGCTTCCCGGTGTGGCGCGTAGCGGGATGATGCTAAGTTGGCGCAATTGGTGGCGCGTATCCGATCTTTTGCCTGACACCAAACCAAATGTGGGAGCTGGCTTGCCTGCGATAGCGGTTTATCAGTCACAGCATCATTGACTGAAATTCCGCTATCGCAGGCAAGCCAGCTCCCACATTTTTACTGAATTCGCCTGAAGAATCAGCGGCGGCTGCTGACTTCGGCGGGGACGTCATCACCGGCCATGCGTTTGCGGAACAGCGCCGTTCGCGCCAGCAGCAGTGTGGTGACCGGCACGGTGATCGCGAGCAAAATCGGAATCAACCAGCCGTGCAACACCGGCCCGGATTTGAGCGTTGAAAAATAAATGATCGACGCCAGCGCCACGCTCCACGCCCCCAGCGTCGAGGCCAGTGCCGGCGGGTGCATGCGTTGGAAAAATTCTTTCATCCGCAGCAAGCCAATCGCGCCAATCAAGGCAAACAGGCTGCTGAGCAACAGCAACGCCGCCACGATAATCTCAACCCATAACGGCATCATTCAATCACCTCCCCACGCAGCAGGAATTTGGCCAGGGCGAACGAGCCGACGAAGCCGAACAGTGCGATCAATAGCGCTGCTTCAAAGTAAGTGTCGCTGGCATAGCGAATACCCAGGGTCAGCATCATCAGCATCGCCAGGATGTACAGGTAGTCCAGCGCCAGTACCCGGTCTTGGGCCGAGGGGCCTTTGAACAGGCGCACCAGGGTCAGCACCATGGCCAGGGAGAACAGGAACAGGCTGAACAGGATCGCATTGGCGAGCAGGGCGCTCATTCGAAGATCTCCATCAGGGGCCGTTCGTAGGCGTGCTTGAATTGCTGGATAAACGAGGCTTCGTCATCCAGGTCGAAAACGTGCAGCAGCAGGATGCTGCGGTCCAGGGCCAGTTCCGACCAGACGGTGCCGGGGGTCACGCTGGTGATCATCGCCAGCATCGCCAGGCCGTTGGCGTCGCGCAGGTCCAGGGGGATCTTGATAAAGCGCGAGCGCGGTGGGCGTGAGCCGCAAGTGAGTACGCCCCAGGCGACGTGCAGGTTGGAGATGATTACGTCAAGGCCGACCCGGAAAAACAGGCGGATGATCACCCCAGGGCGACGGATGCGGATCGGCAGCGGGCGCAGCGGCGCCATCATCAGCGGCGCAAGAAAGCCCAACAGTGCGCCCAGCAGCAGGTTGCCGGGGCTGATCGACAAGTTCAGCACCAGCCACAATACCCACAACGCCAACGACAGCCAGGGAGCCGGGAACAGACGTTTCATGGCTGCACCTCCAGGGCGGCGGCCTTGGCTTCAGGGCTGGGCACTGGGCGGGTCGCGAGCACTGCCATCACGTAGTGTTCCGGGTTGTTCAGGCTTTGCGCGGTGGCCTGGGTGTAGCGCATCAGCGCCTCGGCCTTGAAGGTCAGCGCGATGCTCAACCCCAGCAGCAGGAAGATCGGCACACACTCGTAGCGGCGCAGCAGCGGTGATGGGCGTTCTTCCGGGGTCCAGAAGCGCTGGATGCCGAGGCGGGCGAAAGCGATGAGCGAGGCCAGGCCGGAGAGAATCAGCAGCGCGACCAGGCCCCAGGCCGCCGGGCGGATGGACTCGTCCACGGCGTTGCCCAGGCCCAGTGGATTGATCAGCGCACTCAACAGGCTGAGCTTGCCGATAAACCCGGACAGCGGCGGCATGCCGATAATCAACAGCGCGCAGGCGATAAAGCTCAGGCCCAGGAAGGCCATGGTCCAAGGGATGACCTGGCCGATCACCGCTTTTTGCTCATCGTCCAGGTTCACACCCGGGCGCGGATGCAGCGATTCCATGGCTTTGGGCAGCGCATCAATCTCCTCATCCAGCGGCAGGTCGTTGGCCGAACGCGAACGCCGATCAACTCCGCCAGCAAAAACAATGCACTCAGTGCCAGGGTTGAGCTGACCAGATAGAACAGCGCCCCCGCGGTCAGGCTCGGCTGGGCAAACCCTACCGCTGACAGCAGGATCCCGGCCGACACCAGGATACTCAGGCTGGCCATGCGCTCCAGGCGCTGCGCCGCCACCATCGCCAGTGCCGCGCAAATGATGGTCGCCATGCCGCCATACACCAGCCAATCCCCGCCAAACAGCGCCGAGGCGCCGGCCTGGCCGGAGAACAGCAGGGTCCACAGGCGCAGCACGGTGTACACGCCGACCTTGGTCATGATCGCGAACATTGCCGCCACCGGCGCGCTGGCCGAGGAATAGGCGGGCGCCAGCCAGAAGTTCAGCGGCCACATGCCGGCCTTGGCCAGGAACGCCGTAGCCAGGATCGCCGCACCGGCATGCAACAGGCCGCGATCCGCCTCCGGCACCAGCGGGATCTTCAACGCCAGGTCGGCAAAGTTCAGCGTGCCGGTGACGCCGTAGATCATCGCCGCGCCAATCAGGAACAGCGACGACGCCAGCAGGTTGATCGCAATGTAATGCAGCCCCGACGATACCCGCGCGCGGCCGGAACCGTGCAGCATCAGGCCGTAGGAGGCGGCCAGCAGCACTTCGAAGAACACGAACAGGTTGAACAGGTCGGCGGTGAGGAAGGCGCCATACAGCCCCATCAGTTGGATCTGGAACAGGGCATGGAAGCTGGTGCCCGCACGGTCCCAGCGGGCCATGGCGAACAGCAGCGCGCTGACGCCGATAACTCCGGTCAGCACCAGCATCATCGCCGACAGTTGGTCCACCACCAACACGATGCCGAACGGCACCTGCCAGTTGCCCGGCAGGTACACGCCAATGGAGCCGGGGCCGCCTTGTTGCGTCCAGTACAAGAGCAGGATGGCCACGCCCAGGCCGACGATGCTGGAGCACAGATTGATCTGGGCTTTGAGCGGGCGGCGTTTCTCGCCCAGCATCAGCATCAGCCCGGCGGTGAGCAGCGGCAGCAGGATCGGCGCGACGATCAGTTGATTCATCCACGTCATTCCTTGGGCTCCCGGCCGTCTACATGGTCAGTGCCGGTGAGGCCCCGGGAGGCCAGCAGCACCACCAGGAACAACGCGGTCATGGCGAAGCTGATCACGATGGCCGTGAGCACCAGGGCCTGGGGCAGTGGGTCGGTGTAGTTGAGCAGGTCTTGGGGCACGCCGTCCTTGATGATCGGCTCCTTGCCGATAAACAGGCTGCCCATGCTGAAGATGAACAGGTTGACGCCGTAGGACAGCAGGCACAAACCCATGACCACCTGGAACGTCCGTGGCCGCAGGATCAACCAGACGCCGGAGGCCGCCAGGACCCCAATGGCTATTGCGATGACTTCTTCCATCAGGCGGCTCCTTCGGTTGCAACAACCACTTTGGGCTGGTTGCTCGGTTTATGCGCGCGCACCGACTGGTGGCCGAGGGCGGTGAGCATCAACAGGGTCGAGCCCACGACCATGGCGTACACGCCGACGTCAAAGAACAGCGCACTGGCGATATGAATATCGCCCAGTAACGGCAGGCTGAAATGCCAGGTATGCGTAGTGAGGAACGGGTACCCGGCGAACAGCGCACCCAGCCCGGTCAAGGTGGCCGACAGCAGGCCGAAGCCCATCCAACGCATGGGCCGCAGGCTCATCTGCGCCTCGACCCACTGGGTGCCGGCAACCATGTATTGCAGGATAAACGCCACCGACATCACCAGCCCGGCGACGAAACCACCACCCGGTTGGTTGTGGCCACGCATGAACAGGTAGAACGACACCACCAGCGCAATCGGCAGCAGCAGGCGCACCAGCACCGCCGGTACCATCATAAAGCCCAGGGCGGTGTCGCTGGCCTGGCGCGGGTTGACCAGGTCGGTCGCCACGTCCGGCGCCAGTTGGCGCTGTTGGGGCGGCAACTCCATGCTTTCCTTGGATGGGCGGAAGCGGCGCAGCAAGGCGTACACGGTCAAGGCTACAGCGCCCAGTACGGTGATTTCGCCCAGGGTGTCGAAGCCACGGAAGTCCACCAGCATCACGTTCACCACATTGCTGCCGCCGCCTTCGGGCAGGGCACGGCTTAAGTAGAACGAGGAAATATCGTTGGGCGTCTGGCGGGTCAGCATCGCGTAGGACAACAGCGCCATGCCGCCGCCCACCGCGGTGGACAGCAACAAGTCGCGTACCCGGCGAATACGCGCCTTGCGCAGGGTATTGGGCAATGGCCAAACCTCCTCGATACGCCGTGGCAGCCAGCGCAGGCCAAGCAGGATCAACACGGTAGTGACTACTTCCACCACCAATTGGGTGAGGGCCAGGTCCGGCGCCGAGAACCACACGAAGGTGACGCAGGTCATCAGGCCGCACACGCTGACCATGGTCAGGGCCGCCAGCCGGTGGTACTTGGCTTGCCAGGCGGCGCCGAGGGCGCAGGCAATCGCCAGCAACCACAGGTGACGAAGACGATGGACCCCGGGATTTTGGGGCGGTCACCCCAGCTGAGGCCACTGTTGAGCATCGGGATCATCGCGCCGATCACTGCCAGCAGCACCAACAGGAACAACTGGGTTTGCAGGCGCTTGGTGCTGATGCGTTTCTCGATCCGGCGCACACCGCGCATCATCACCACCAGGCAGCGTTCGAAACCGCGCTTGCCGTTGAAGTAGCCGATCAGCGGCGGGTATTCGAAGCGGCCACGCTTGAGTTGTTTGCGCAGCATCAGGTACAGCACCACGCCGCCGGTCATCGCCACCAGGCTCATGATCATCGGCGCGTTCCAGCCGTGCCAGATCGCCAGGCTATATTCCGGCAACGTACCGCCCACCACCGGCAGGGCGGCAGCGGCGAGGATCGAGCCGACCATCTGGGCCGGGAAAATCCCCACCAGCAGGCAGGTGAACACCAACAACTCGACCGGTGCACGCATCCAGCGCGGCGGCTCGTGGGGCGTGTGTGGCAAGTCGGTGGCGGGCGGGCCGAAGAACACATCCACGGTAAAACGCAGGGCATAGGCCACGCTGAATGTACCGGCAATGGTCGCGATCAGCGGCAGGGCGATTTCCACCCACTGAGTCGACGAGATAAACACGGTTTCGGCAAAGAACATCTCTTTGGACAGGAAGCCATTGAGCAACGGCACCCCGGCCATGGACGCGCTGGCGACCATCGCCAGGGTCGCGGTAAACGGGATCAGGCGCACCAGCCCGCTGAGCTTGCGGATATCCCGCGTGCCGCTTTCGTGGTCGATGATGCCCGCGGCCATGAACAGCGAAGCCTTGAAGGTGGCGTGGTTGAGAATATGGAATACCGCGGCAACAGCGGCCAGCGGGCTGTTAAGGCCCAGCAGCAGGGTGATCAGCCCGAGATGGCTGATGGTGGAATAGGCCAGCAGGCCCTTGAGATCGTTTTGAAACATGGCGCAGTAAGCGCCGAGGAGGAGCGTGAGGGCGCCGGCACCGCCGACGATCCAGAACCATTCTTCGCTGCCGGACAGCGATGGCCACAGGCGGGCCAGCAGGAACACGCCGGCCTTCACCATCGTCGCCGAGTGCAGGTAGGCCGAAACCGGCGTTGGCGCCGCCATGGCGTGGGGCAGCCAGAAATGGAAGGGGAACTGCGCGCTTTTGCTCAAGGCGCCGATCAGCACCAGGGCGAGCATGACCGGGTACAGCGAATGCGCGCGAATCTGATCGCCCGCCGCCAGCACCTGGTCCAGATCATAGCTGCCGACGATATGCCCCAGCAGCATCACCCCCGCCAACAGGCACAGCCCGCCGGCGCCGGTGACCATCAGCGCCATATACGCCCCGCGTCGCGCATCGGCACGGTGGTGCCAATAGCCGATCAGCAGGAACGAGAACAGGCTGGTCAGTTCCCAGAAGAATACGATCTGGATCAGGTTGCCGGAGATCACCAAACCCAGCATGGCGCCCATGAACGCCAGGAAAAACGCAAAGAAACGCGGCACCGGGTCGTCCGGCGACATGTAGTAGCGCGCATACAGCGACACCAGCGTGCCGATGCCCAGCACCAGCATCGAGAACAGCCAGGCAAACCCATCCATGCGCAACACGAAGTTCAGCCCCAGGCTGGGCAACCACATGAATTCTTCGCGGATCACGCCACCGTGGGCGATCTGGGGGTAGAGCAGGGCGACTTGAATAGTACCGACCAGCGCCACAAGGCCGGCCAACAGGGATTCGGTGTTACGTGCGTTATGCGGCAGCAAGGCCGCCAGACAGCTGCCGATAAAAGGCAGAAGCAGTAGAACTATCAGGGACATAGGCTTCTAATCTGCGGGAGTTTGGGATGCATCATACGTGCCGCTTTCATGATCACCAAACGCCAAGATGTGGCAGGATCCTACAAGGTAGGCTGAAACCTCCCATTTGGCACTGTTTCAACCTCCCTCTGAACTGAAATGCCGACCCTCTGGGAGCCGGGCTTGCCCGCGATGACCATAGACCTGGCACTCCAGCGTTCCCAGGTTAGCCCTGACGCTCCTGTTCCAAGGCATCTGAGCTCAACGGCCTTTTGCCCCTTGGTCTTCAACTCACTCACAATCACCGCCAGCACAATCAACACCGCACCCAGCATCGCGATTGGCGGGAACCGTTCCCCGGCGATCCGCCCCACAACGCCTGCCCACACCGGCTCACCGGCATAAATCAACGTCGCCCGCGTTGGCGAAACACTTTGCTGGGCCCAGTTCATTGCCACCTGGATCACCGCACTGGTCAAACCCAGGCCTACGGCGCTGAACAGCAGCAACCACGAAAAGCCGGGTAACGCCTCGCCCATCGGCACCACCATCATGAACGACAGCACTGAAGCCGTGGCCAATTGCACAACGGTCACCCGACGAATATCCACTTGGCCGGCAAATGCGCTGATCAAAATGATCTCGGCCGCTATGGCCACTGCACCGATCAAGGTGGCGATTTCACCCGCGCTGAAATTCAGCGAGGCCCCCGCCGGGCCGGTCAACAGCATCAACCCGGCAAACGCCAACATGATGCCGATGCTGGGCATCAAGCCGGGGCGACGGCCCAGCACCAGCCACTGCAACAGCGGTACGAACGGCACATACAAGGCGGTGATAAACGCCGATTGGCTGCTCAAGATGGTTTGCAGGCCAATGGTCTGCAAACCGTAGCCGAACATGATCGCCACCCCGATAAACACTCCGGCCTTCAATTCGAACAGGGTCAGGTCGCGCAGGGTGCGCAAGGAAAAGAACCCCACCACAATCGTCGCGGCTGCGAAGCGCAGGCCGACAAAGAACATCGGCCCGCTGACGGTCATGGCGTGCTGCACCAGTAAAAAGGTGCCGCCCCAGATCATGGTGATCACCACCAGGATGCATTCGGCTTTACTGAAACGGTTGAAACGCGAAGGGGAGTTCGGGGCGGTCATGGCGGCTCGGTCTTGCAAGGGGAAAGCACGGACCGCACAATGCGCCGCACGCTGGGCAGTATACTGCGCACACCCACCTATTGAGCAATATAGTGCACAAAGAAAATCCGCAACGGGCTTCGGTCCTGCAGCACGTCAGCCAGAACGTTCGTCGCCTGCGCCATGCCGCCGACTTGAGCCAGACCGCGCTCTCGGAAAAGTCCGGAGTCAGCCGGCGTATGCTGGTGGCGATTGAGGCGGGGAGAAGAACGTCAGCCTGTCGACCCTGGACCGTGTCGCCGAAGCGTTGGGCGTGGCGTTCAGTGACCTGATCCAGGCGCCGGATGTGCGGGACCACAGCCGTATCAACGAGCTGGCCTGGGCGGGCGAGATTGTCGGCAGTAAGGCAGTGTTGCTGGCCAAGGCCACGGCACGGCGTGAAGTCGAATTGTGGGAGTGGCGGCTTGAGCCTGGTGATCGTTATTGCCCGGACCCTGATTTGGAAGGGTGGAGCGAGCAACTGTTTGTGTTCGAGGGCAGCCTGACGCTGGTGATAGGTGATCAGGAAACTGTCATCGAGGCTGGAGAGTTCTTTATGTTCGCCAGCCACCAGCCCCATGCTTATCGCAATGATGGGAGCGCGGCGGTACGGTTTGTTCGAAATGTGGTGATTTGAGCAACAATAAGGGCGAACTGGCATGAGTGAATCCACCCGCGTTGCAGACGTACTGATCATCGGTGGTGGCCTGAGCGGCACGATGCTGGCCGTGCAACTGCTGCGCCTGCCGGGCACGCGGCGCATCCTGATAGTCGAACCCCGTGCGGAACTGGGGCGCGGCGAAGCCTACAGCGCGGTCGAATTGGGCCATACGCTAAACGGCAATGCGGCGCGCATGAGCGTTGACCCGGACAACGCCGACGACCTGACCCAATGGCTCACCGACTACATCAGCGCCGGCGGATGGCCCGAGTCGTACCAACAGCATGTGCCCATCAGCGAACTGTTCCCGCCGCGGGGGCTTTTCGGCCTGTACGCCCAGCAGCGTCTGGCGCAAGCCAAGGCAGTGTCCACCTCGATCGTCGAGCACATCCGCGCCGAAGGGGTAGACCTGCAAGTCGACCCCACCTCGGCGTTGTTGACCCTCGATACTGGCGAGCAACTGCGCGGCGCCTGTGCGGTAGTGGCCACCGGCATGTTTGCGGCGGCGCGCACTCCGCAGACCGAGTCCACAGGATTGAATGCCGCCGCGTTGGACCCTTGGGATGTCCCCGCGGTGGCTCGTCTCGACCCACAATCGACCGTACTGATCATCGGCTCCGGCCTGACCATGGTCGATGCAGTAGTCTCCCTGGAACAAGCCGGGCATCGCGGACCTATCGAGGTTTTTTCGCGCCACGGCTTGTTGCCCCATGTACGCCGGCAACCGCCGAGCTGGGACGACTTCCTCGCCGCTGACCACAGCCTGAGCAGCCCCCGACAATTGCTGCGTGAGGTGCGACGCCAATGCCAGCTCGCGCTGAGGCAAGGCATTGACTGGCAGGCACCGCTGGACACGGTGCGCGCGCACATAGCACGCCTGTGGAGCCAGGCCAGTGAGGCTCACAAGCGCCAGTTCGTGCGGCATGTACGGCCTTGGTGGGAAAGCCATCACCACCGTTCGCCGCCCTTGAGCGCGCAGTTGGTGGCGCGGTTGCAGGAGCAAGGGCGATTGCGGATTCAGGCGGCGTCGTTCAAGGGCTTGGTGCCGTCGCAAGAGGGAGTTGCCATTGCGGTGCGTTACCGTGGCGAGGATGTGATCACCCCGGTGTTGGGCGCTGCGCTGATCAATTCCAGCGGCATCGAATACGACTGGCGCCGGGTGGCCCGGCCTTTACCGCAGCAACTGCTCAAGCGTGGGTTGGTCCAGCCTGGGCCGCTGGCGCTGGGGATTGCGGCGGATGCAACGGGGGCGGTGCTGGATGCTCGCGGCCAGGTCAGCCAGCGACTGTTCGCCATGGGGCCGCCGTTGCGGGGCATGTGGTGGGAGAGCACGGCGGTGACCGATGTGGCCCTGCAGGCCAAGGCGCTGGCCGCCAGGCTGGTACAGCGCTGAATGTGGGAGCTGGCTTGCCTGCGAAAGCGCTAGTGCAGTAACAGATGCAGTGACTGACACACCGCTTTCGCGGGCAAGCCCGCTTGTATGCTAGGACTTGAAGGGAGGAGAAGGGACAAAGCCCGATTCTGACTGTTGACGCAGTACAGACCGTGGGAGATTTCGCCCCTCCTCCTTTCACCCAAGCGCCGATAAAGAATGCATCTGGCTATGACCGACGATAGGAACAAGCCTGCGCCTCTGGGTGAGCCCTTCAAGTGCTCAAAACCTTAGCCCGGAGGAAGCCCCATGGCAATGCCAGTTTCTGTCTCAAAGCCAATCGTAGGCGTCGATGTCGCTAAGAATGAACTGGTGATTTATCACGCTGAAGTCGATCTGTTAGAAACAATCCCAAACACCAAAGCCGCTATCAAAAAATGGCTGAAGGCCTTGTCCTGCAAAGTGGCCATCGCAATTGAAGCCACCAATATCTACCACTTGGAGTTTGCTGATCTAGCTCATGAAGCTGGTTGCGTGGTTTACATGGTTGGAGGTTATGAGCTCAAGCATTACCGCGAAAGCGTGAAGATCCGGGCCAAGACCGATGCTTTGGATGCCAAGCTGCTCGTCCGCTATTTGAGAAAGGAGGCAGACGAACTGCGTCCCTGGACACCTCCATCACCGCTGTATCGCCATCTTCTAAGCCTGTTTCGTCGGCGCGCAGCCTTGGTTCAGGCGCGCGTCAGCCTGACGCAAAGCTGGGCGAACGAGCCGCTTCTTAAGGCCTCGTTTGCCGAGCAGGTGAAGTCGATGCAGAGACTGGAAGGGTTAATCGAAAAAATGATCAGTGACTGCCTGAAAGAAGCAGGTTTACTGGGTCAGTTGAAGCGTTGCTTGAAAGTCGAAGGCATCGGTTTTTTGACTGGCGCGCGTTTGATTGCCACCTTCCAACGGGGAGAGTTCAGGAATTCGGACGCGTTTATCGCCTTTCTTGGTATGGATTTGCGCGTCAACAAGTCAGGACAGAAGGATGGTCGTCGTAGTTTAAGTAAGCGCGGCGACTCAGAAGCTCGGCGCCTGCTGCATAACGCAGCGATGGCGGCTAGCCGAACAGAGACATGGAAAGCGTTTTATCAAGCACAGAGGGCGCGAGGCTATAGCACCACACAGGCGTTGGTAATACTGGCCCGCAAGCTTGCTCGGGTGGTGTTCGCTCTGCTGAAAGGGCAAAGCGAATATCAGCCAAAAGTTGGTTGAGGGTTGCCCCTCAACCATAGAATCTCCCACATTGTGTTCTCCTTTTATCTTGAGATTTTCACAAACCCGGATGTCAGCCCAAACACCTCAACCCCCTGGGGCGTCGATTGCCCAGGGGTCACTTTCACCCGCTGCACCGGTTTATCCATCGCCGCCCGATACTCCACCGTCATGTCCGCCTGGATCGCCTGGCTGGGAATCACGATCGCCTGGTCATTGTTATAAGTGACAATCGTCAACCGCGCACTCATGCCCAGACGCACCCGCTGCAACTGCTGGGGCGTCAGGGTGGGGATCGACAAGGTCACCGGAAACTGCGCGCTGCCCTGGCTGTCGCTGGCGATGGCCAGGCCGCTGACCACACTGACTGAACCCGACAGCCGCTCGCCATCAAAGCCATCGCCCATGACTTCAACGGCCTGACCCTGACGCAACTGGTTGATATCCAGCTCTGAGACTTTGGCGACGATTTTCAAGCGTTCGATATTGGCCAGGCCGAACAGCACCTGGCCCTGGCTGACCTTGCTGCCGGCCTGCACCGGCGCGTTGTTATTGCCGCCACCTTGAGCGGTATTGGTGTTGCCGGGCGCCGGTACTACGATGCCGGAGAAGGGCGCCTTGACCTCCTTGCCTTCGAGCAGTGTTTGCAAGGCTTGGTACTTCACCGTGGCATTGGTCAGCTCCATCTCGGCGATCTGCCGGTATTCGCCCTGGCCTTGGTCCAGGGCTTGTTGCAGCTCACTGCGCGCCGCCACCAAGTCCAATTGCTGTTGCTGGGTTTGCTGTTTGAGGTCATCCAGTTCGTTGCGCGGGATGATGCCGCGCTTGAACAGGTTTTCGCTCTCGGTGAGTTTGCGTTGGGTGTTGCCTGCGGTCATTTCAGCGGTGCGTAAACTGCGACGGGCGCGGCTGACGGTGGGGCTGCTGCCCCAGTCCTGCATTTCCTGCACGGTACGCCGGGCCTTGAGTTGCGCGGAGAGGGCGTCGCGCAGCTGTATTTCAAGCGTCGCCGGGTCCATGCGCAACAGGACCTGGCCGGCCTCGACGCGCTGGCCTTGTTCGACCAGGTTGGCCAGCACATTGCCGTCGAACGGTGCTGTCAGGACGACGGTGGTGTCAGGCTCGATCTTGCCCACCAGGCCGATCTGGTGCACCAATGGGTCGGGCTTTACGGCCAGCCACTGTTCGCCTGTAGCCGCTTGCTCAGCCCCGCTGCGTTGAATGAGCAGGCCGGCGGCCGCGCCGGCCAACAGCAGGATCAAGGCAACGGCCAGCAGGGATTTTCTGTTAGTAGTCATTGAGGGCAATTTCCCAACTTTCCAGCGTCATGCCCAGGGTCAGATCGAGCTGGGTCTGGGCGTTCAAATAAGCGATCAGCGCATTGAGCTGGGCATTTTCGGCGTTGCGCAGGTCGGTCTCGAAGCTCAGCACCTGAAAGTTGGTGGAGCGCCCGGCGCTGAGCTTTTCCCGCTCGATCTCGATCTTGCGTCTGGACAACTCCACGGCGCGCTTGGAGATTTCATATTGGCGCCAGCGGGTGCCGAGGTCACGCACCACATTGTTGACGTTGCGCTCCAGTTCCTGACGAGCGTCGGTAATGCGGATTTCCTGATCCTCCACATTCACCCGCGCACGCACTTCGGCCTGGCGCGTGCTGATATCGCCGATGGGGATCTGCACCTGCACCCCGGCGTAACTGTCCCAGGTGCGGTTATTGTTATGGCCGTCGTCGTTGTCGGTGGCGGCGCGTATCTGGTTGGCGCCGGCGACCAGGTCCACCTGCCAGCGCCCGGAATCCTTGGCGATCACCAGGTTGAGGTCGGCCTGCTGACTGCCGAGCAGGGCGGCGAGGTATTCCGGTTGCTGGTTTTGCGCGAGGTTGAAGGCCTGGCGTTTGTCGATCTCCAGGGGGGTGGCTTCCAGCGCCTCGGTGGCACGCACCGGTGTCGACAGGTCCAGGGCCAGCAGGCGCAGCAACGCCAGGCGGCTGGTGTCGAGTTGGTTGCGCGCTTCTTCCACGCCTAATTGCTGGGTGGCGATATCGGCTTCGGTCTGGACGATCTCGAACTCGGCCATGCGCCCGGCGCTGATCAGCGCTTTGTTCACCTCCAGTAAAGTAGTGGAGCGTTTGAGCGCTTCCTGGACGATCACCAACTGTTCCTGAGCGCGCAACAATTCGCGGTAGGTGGCGATGATCTGGCTGATGGTCTGCGCCACGGTGGCTTTGAGGTTCAGGCGGTTGGCCTGCTCGGCCAGGCGCGACAGGCGCAGCGGTGCGGTGGTGGCATCCCAACCGGCCCCGCGCATCAGCGGTTGGATGATCGCCAGGTCCAGGCCGTCGCTGCGGTAGCGGCCGGCGCGGTTGGCGTTGTTCAACTGCTGGGTCCAGGCCATGCTCAAGCGCGTGCCGTATTCGCCGAGCAGGCTGCTGGTGGGCGCGACGTTGGCGTTGCGCGCATTGTCTTGGGAGCCGCGGGTGCTGCGGTAGTAGCTGTTGAGGGTGAGTTTGGGGTTGAACACGTCTTCGGCCACGCGCAGGTCGAACTTCTGCGCCACCCGTTGCAAGTAGGCGCTGCGGATCGCCGGGTTATTACGCAGGCCCAGGTACACCGCGTCCCCCAGGGTCATGGTAGTAGCTTGGGCGTTCAGCGAGACGCTACGCTCGTAGCCGCTGCGGGTAGTGCTGGGGGCCTGAGGGGTGATCACCACATCGGCGGCCATGCCCGGCAGGCTGATCAGCATGAGCAGTGCCAGGTACTTATTCATCGCGCAGGGCCTCAACCGGCTGCAAGCGTGAGGCCGACACCGCCGGATAAATGCCAAAGAACAACCCCACCAGCAACGTGCTGCCCACGCCCAGGGGCAGCGCGGCCACCGCCAGGGAAAACGCCCAGCCCGACAGCCACGCATACACCCAGGCGGCAGTCATGCCCAGAACTGCGCCGCACAGGGCCCCCACGGCGGTGAGGGTGACCGCTTCGAGCAAAAACAGATTACGGATGTCCCGCTGGCGTGCGCCCAAGGCCATGCGGATGCCGATCTCACGGCGGCGTTCCGAGACGTTCATCAGCATCACGTTCATCACTCCGACACCGCCGCCTACCAGGGAGATTGCGCCGAGAGCCAGCAGCAGATAGGCGAAGGTGCGGCTTTGGCGGGTCATGCCATCGATCATTTGCTGGGGCACTGTGATGTCGACGCTATGGTCGGTGAGCTGGGGTTGCAGCGCGGCGGCGGCATCCTTGGCGATACGTTCCATGTCCTGTCCCGGCGCTGCGCGAATGATCAGGTTGTTGATCTGCGGGTTGGCGTAGATGCGGCGCATGCCCTCGGCGGGAATAAACAACGATTCGTTGGCTTGCACCGGCATCAGCATGGCCCTGGGCTGGTTGCGCAGGATGCCCACCACCAGAAACAGGTAATCGTTGATACGCACACGGTCGCCCAGTTGCAGCGGGTCACCTGGCGCGCCAAGGGCCTGGGCGAGTTGGTCGCCGATCACTCCGTAGGTTTCGTTGGCATCGAAGGGTGACAGGAAGCGCCCCTCACGCAGCGCCAGGCGCATGGCGTCCTGGATGCCCGCAGTACTGCCGACAAAGTTGGCATTGGCGGTCCGCCCATGAAACACAATGGGCCCGCTGAACAGGCTGAGCGCGCCGATATGGGCAATGCCCGGCACTGCCTGGCGCACCGCGTCGAGGTCGAGCTGGGTGCGCATCGGCACGTTGCTGCTGCCCTTGGGCGGGAACTGGGCGATGAGGGTGTCGGTACCCATGTCCTTGAAAATCATCGCCGCATCCACCGCCGCGTTGTGGCCGATATTGATCAGCGCCACCACCGAGGAACTGCCGATGACGATCCCCAGGAGCGCTAGGATCGAGCGCTTGCCCAAGGTACGCAGGCTGATAAACGCTTCATGCAGCAGTTGGCTGAGGCTCTGCTCGACCCGCAGGCTCATGGGCGCCCGGCCTCACGCACCACGCCATTGCGCACCAGGATCTTGCGCTCCAGGCGGTCGGCAATGTGGGGGTCGTGGGTGACGATGATCAGCGTCACCTGTTGTTCACGATTGAGGTTCAACAGCAGGTCCATGATCTCTTGGGCGGTGGTGCTGTCGAGGTTGCCGGTGGGTTCGTCGGCCAAAATCACCGAGGGGTTGCCTACCAGGGCGCGAGCAATGGCCACGCGCTGGCGCTGGCCGCCGGAGAGGTCGGCGGGGCGGTGGTGGGCGCGTTCGGCGAGGCCGACTTGTGCGAGCATGCGCTGGGCGTGTTCCACCGATTCATGCCGCGACACGCCGCGATAACTCAAGGGCAGTGCGACGTTGTCCAGGGCACTTAGGCGGGGCAGCAGGTTGAAGCTCTGGAACACGAAGCCGATCTGCTGGTTGCGGATCGCCGCCAGCTCATCGGGGGTGGCGTTGAAAATATCGTGGCCGGCAAAGTGGTATTGGCCGCAGTTGGGCAGGTCCAGCAGGCCGAGGATGTTGAGCAGGGTGCTTTTGCCGGAGCCGGAGGCACCGAGGATACCGCAGCTGTCACCGCTGGCGATGGACAGGCACACGTCATTGAGAATGTTCAACTCTTGCCCGGCGAGCTGATAGCGCTTGCCGATGCCTTGCAGGGAAATCAAGCCGGGTTGCGCGGGGGTCTGTGTCATCATGACTACGCCTGCAGTCTCGACGGTGCCGACTTGCTCCCCGAAAACCCTTGTAACAAGTTCGGAAGCTGCCTGTACGCGTCACGGACTGGTTTTATTTCTTGTTTTTAAAATATTGTTTGAATAGTAACTGCCTTCCTGACGCTTCGCCAGCCACGGAGGTAGAGCGGTTTTCTCTCTCGAAGCGATTTCGCCGTCACCTGTGTGTGGCTCACAAAAATCCCATACCTGGTCTCAAAAGCCCGGTTATACAGGCTTTGGAAGATATGGCGGAGTGTCACTACTTGCTTTCGACGGGCCGCCCCGGTATAAAAAATCAAATTATTTTTTAAAACAATATTTCCGCCGTGGAATCCATATGGTCGCGAAGAAACTCAGCGCTCCAAACGTTACCAAGACTCGACTGCTGGATGCGACAGAGGCTCTTTTTATCAAGTACGGCTATGACGCCGTGTTGCTACGGCAGATAACCGAACGCGCCCAGGTCAACCTGGCGGCGGTGAACTACCACTTCGGGGACAAGGACTCCCTGATGAAAACCCTGCTGATGCAGCGCCTGGAGCCGCTCAACGAGCAGCGCCTGGAATTGCTTGCGCGCTGTGAAGCCGAATCCGATGGCCCACTGGACTGCGACACGCTACTGGGCGTGCTGTTTGCCCCGGCCATGGGCCTGGAGCGCAGCGACCCAGCCAGCGGGGAAGGGCGTTCGTTCATCCGCTTCCTGGGCCGGGTCTACAGCGACACGTCGCCGTTCATTCAGGAATACCTCAAGGTCCATTACCAGCCGGTGTTCCAGCGGTTCTTCGAAGCCTTCGCCCTGGCCTTGCCGGATTTGCCACGTAATGAACTGGGGGTGCGCCTGCAATTTGCACTCAAGGCCATCTCCGGGGTCATGGCCGGCACCGAACTGCGCTTGCTGATGAACTCCATGAGCCTGGGCCGCCCCGCCACGGATGCCGAGGTGATGGCCAAGCTGATTACCTTGGTGTCGGCAGCGATCCGAGTGCCGCAGCAGAGTGCAGAGGCTGAAACGGCGTTGGCGAAGGTGCTGGATACCCAGCGCGCCATTCGCGAACAAGCCACACGCTGAAGCCAATCCTCAAACCCCTGTAGGAACGAGCTTGCTCGCGGATAACGTCAACGATAACGCGGGCATTCTGGTTAACCGCGCCGTCATTACGTTCTTCGCGAGCAAGCTCGCTCCTACAAAAGCGGGGCGTTTTCCAGCACCAAAAGGCAGGCAAAAAAAAGCCCGCTGGGGCGGCGGGCTTGATATGCAACGTTTGTAACGGATGAGGCTTCACACTACGTCTCGGCTTGTGAATAAAACGTGAAAAATATGTAAGAAGAAATGTGAATGTGCGGACATTGTATTAACGGCGCTTTTGCTCGCTGTATTACCTCTCGTCGCCACTGTCATCTTTGACAGCTAGACGCCTATCCCTTTCAAGCGTCTGATTTCCTTGTCCCATAGCCGTCAAGGCCCCAGCCAAGGAGTTCAGCCATGTCCAAATTACATGCCCCCGAAGAGCGCTTTCCGGTAGCGCGAAGCTCATCCACTCCCCGCAATGATCTCGACCCGCCGGCCTACTCGAACCCGGTGCTCAACGTGGTTGGGGCTGACAGGGGCCTAGGCGCGCGGCATCTCGATACTTACCTATATGTAACCATTTTGCGCTGGATTAATTTGCAAGCGGGTGATACCTGCGAGTACTTCCACGGCAGCCGTACGTTGCGCCTGGGCTTTCACACCGTCAAACCAGAGGAAACAGGCAAAAACTTTTTTCAACTGGCCATCAACGAGGAAAGTATACCGCGGGGGCTATCCTTTCCTGTGTTTGTACGCGTTGTCCGTAATGGCTCTGGCACGCCAAGTACCTCAGGTGAGCTGACTGTCTTCGTCAAGGACACGCGACCTGGCCTGGATGAACAGCCCGGGCTGGGGTACCACGACAAATTGCTGCTCAGCTTGCCGGACGACCTCGCAGCGCCCGGCGCAATCTTGACTCCGGAGCGCGCCGCCCAAGGCGTAGTGTTCACGCTCGATTACCCCGGTAAACGTGTGCGAGACAAGATTCTTTTGTATTGGGACACGATCGCGCAGGTGGTGGTTTTCCAACTCGATGACGACCACGCCAGCGGGGCAAAGCCGATTGAAGTGGAAGTTCCGGCAAGCGTCATCGGCACCGGCAGCGGCCTCCTACCGATACGTTATCAGGTGCTCGATGAAGTGGAAAACCGCTCCGGGCATGTCGAGCACTTTTCTCAGGCCGTGCATGTACAGGCCGAGCTTGACCCCAGCCTGCTCAGGCGGGCGCGCTTCCTCGTCGGCTCCACCTCGGTCACCTCGGTCAATTATGATCAGGATGCAGGGAAATTCTTTGCTGTTCAGGTAGTCACGCCTTTTCAGCTTCCGGATGGCCGTTTTGTCCCGGCGAATACTCGCGTCATTGCAACCTTGAGTGGTACTCACGCCGATGAGTCAACGTTTGAACTCGATCTGACCGATCAGCGCGCGGACCCGGGTTGGCCGACTTCGTTTCCTGTCGATGACGACACCATCAAACAATTGATCCAAGGCTCGATGAAGATCACCTGGCGGCTTGAGTTCCCGCTGGGCACCTTACTGGCCACATCCCAATCCCTGACGATCCTGATCTCTGGCACGATTGCGGACATGCCGGCAGTCACGGTGGTGCAGGCCGATGCCGGCTTGATTGACCCCGAAGAGCCTTACATCACCATTAATTATCCGAACCCGGCCTATACGCCCTACGATCCGGATAATCTGGTCAGGCTGCGGCTGGAGGCTGTTCTACCGGGTGGCGGGCTCGTTGAATACGAACAACGCCATAACGCAGGCGCTCCACCACCGCCCACCCGTTTTCGTACCGTAACCCAAGCCAACTTCGCTCGATTTATCGGGCTGGGCGATGTGCGGGTTTTCTACACGGTAGACGACGGCCTCATGCGGGCATTGGGTACAGGGACGCAGGCCATCCGCGAGTCGGAGTCGACGTATGTGCGGTTCGGCGAGCGTATTGCCGAAATGCCAAGGCCGGAAATCGACCGGGTCGATGAGGACGACAACCTAGACCCAGATGACTTGTTTGGCCAGCTCGACATCACGCTGCCCTACGCTGAAACTTACGATGGCGATGTCTTTACATGGCGCCTGACAGGGACGGCTGTGGACGGCAGCACCCAGGGTGACATCCGCCTGAATCGCGCCACCGCGGGAGCCCCCGTCTCCTTTTCGCTGGACCGGCACTACGCCGACACCAACCTGGGCGGCGTGATTCGCTTGAGCTATTCAATGATCCCCGCGAATGGTGGGCGCACCCTGCGCTCTGAAATACTCGAAGTGACTGTCGGTAAGGCGCTGGGTGACCTGCCTTGCCCGGAAGTCCTCGAAGCATCCAAAGCCCCCGACCAATTGGCACCGGAAGCGGTTACCGCCGGTGCGACCATTCGGGTCACCTTCGCGCAGATGCTACCGACCGACCGTATCCGAGCGTGCTGGACCGGCATTCCCGACATCGGCAGCCACTGTGAAACCCAAGACGGCAACACCCGTAAAACCGTGGACTTCACCGTCCCGCCTGAAGTCGTGGGCGCCAATATTGCGCCATTTGGCCAACGGATCAACGTGCAATACTTCCTCATACGTAACGGACGAGAAACACCTTCTCCAATCCTCGACCTGCTGCTGCTCAACCTGACCACCTTGCCGATCCCGACCATCGAAGGGATTGGAGACGCCCCGGTGCTCGAGACCTCCAAGTTGAATGGAACCGAGCGCACGATGATCAATATCTGGCACTTCATTCATCGGGCTCAGCGCATCTGGATGGAGTACAGCGGCATCTATGACACCGTTCCAGAGACGCCGTACTTCGAGGCCACCTACACCAACAACCTCGTGACCGAAGAAGGCGAACGCACTGGAATCCTGCCACCGACCCCCGTGGACGAACTGCGCAAGCTCAAGGATGGAACGCTATTAACCATCCGTTTCTGGGTCTGCTTTGACCGCAGTTTCAACAAGGCCAATGCGGTGTTGTTCCGCGAGCGCCACTACACCATCCAGTCCCTGCCGGGCGTATTGCCCCACCCGTTTATCAATGGCACCACCGACACCGGGCCGAACGTGACGGTGGACCCGCTGCCGATTGAGCACAATACGACGGTCACTGTTCGCTACACCGGTATGAGCAATCGGGATCGCATAACGTTTGAATGGATTTTTGCCGATGGTACCCACCATACGGCGGTCGAGAATGGGTTGGATGGGGGCACGGTGGTGTTCAACCTGACCTCGGTCAAGGTCTTGCACCGCAGTGTGAACAGTACCGTGTGCTTGAAGTATTCGGTGGTGCGCACGGGCGTAGCCGACCCAATCCCGTCGCAGGTGCAGACGGTGAAAGTCGATACGATTGCGGCCACGGACTTACCGCAGCCACTCATCAACGGTGTTATTAATAGGGGCACGCTGGACCTGACTACCTTTACCGGCGATGGGTTGCTGTCAGTCATTAAGTGGGCCCTGAGTGCGGGCCTGCAACGTGCATGGATCACCTGCAGCAGTTCGGGTGTGGAACCTCTGCATGTACTCACCGTCGATGGAGCTTTGATTACCCAAACAGAAGCCGCCAATGGGCTCGTGGACAAAGCTGTGCTGCGTAGCTGGCTGACAAGGCTGGCTCATAACTCGGAATTAACGTCAATTATCGAGGTGGAGTTTAACGGGAAAGAGAGCAAGGCAAATGCCGTCCAGTTCCTTCCAACGATTTACACCGTCAAGACCCTGCGTGGGATAACCATGAATGAAAGTACTCTGTACGTTAATTTGCGTGGATGGGTGTTACAGAACTTCGGGTTCACTGATGTGGCATATACAGGCGCAGTTGGCCGTACCGCCACTGGCGGGTCGGGAACCCTGACATACCGTTCAAGTAATGCATCGGTAGTTACCGTCGACTTGTACAGCGGACGACTTACATTCACAGGGGTAGGTAGTGCAACAATTACCGTCTCAGACACCGCGAGCCAGACGAAAAGCTACATCGTCCAGACGTCAGGAGGCGGTAGGATATGTCGCTACTACGGCGGGTTAGCGCCGTGGCAAACGGTCTACAACCAAATCAGAAGCTCGGGTGCGATCATGCTTAAATATGATACTGCTCGAAGTCTCTACAGCGCATTTGGACGCGCGTTCCCTAACCATGATGTTGCTTGGGTTGATGAAGGTATTCCACCTGAGTCCCCCAACGCTCATTACAGTGTCCAGGTATCGAATGGTCTCGGATTCAACCGTGATCAGTGGTCTGGAAACGCCTATGGGTATGGTATTTTTTAGTTGAAACGGAGTTTATTGAAAAGGTGAATAAAAAGGGACGGATCGATGTCATCTATTGATCCGTCCCAATTGCTCATGAATTCAAATCTTCCAGTGCGACGAATGCTTGGACAGCCGCCCGCGCATCGCATCCACATTCGCCGCCAACTGCAACGTCAACAACCGATACCCATCCAGCGCACTGTAAACCGGCGCATCCAGCGCAGACTCACTGCCGGTTGCGTAGCCGCTGCGCTCCAACCGCTCCGTCACCCCCGACTTCAATGCCCGCGCCATCCCCACCAACTGCACCCGAATCTGCCGATGCTCGGCCTTCAGCATCACCCGCATCCGAGCCGTGGCCTGCTCGTCGCGCGGGTCCGGCCGGGTATTGCCCAGAATCTCCAGGGTGCTGATGCACAGGCGCAGGTGCCGCTGGATCGCATCCAGTTCAGTCATGGAAATCCGCACTTCCTTGGACACCGACGGCATCAACGAGCGCAGTTGCACCATCGCCCCGTTCAAGCGGTTGAGCAGCTTGAGGTGTTCATCGTCAGTTACCGATTGGCCATTGATGATCCGGCTATAAATCTGCGCGCAGTCACGCAGGGCGCTGGCCAGGTTGTAGCGCCACGAATACACGGCGTACAACGGCAAGGCAAAGGAAAACGCCAGGGCCAGCACAATGCCGATCAGGATATCGACGGTGCGCCACAATCCATCGGAGATAGGGTTATCGCCGTGGCCGGCGACGATAAACACCGTGATCGCCGACAGCAGTGCGATATAGCCGCCTTTGCCGATGGCGTGATAGGAAAAGAACCCGCACACCACCGACATCAACAGGTAGGTGAGCAACGGCAGGCCGAAGTAAGCCTGCTGCACCACCAGCAGCAAGCCGACGCTGGCGCCGATCAAGGTGCCGTAGGCGCGCTCGACGGCTTTTTTGCCGATATTGCCGTGGTGCTGCAACCCGCCGATCACGATCAGCATGGTCACCGACGCCCATTCACCGTGGGGCAGGTTGAGGCCGGTGGTCAGCAGGATGGTTGCCAGCAACCCCACCGACACGCGCGCGGCGTGGATCAGCTTGGCATGGCGAAAGCGGCGGTAGGGGTCGAGCAAGGGGCGCAGCAGGCGCCGGGCAAAGAAGGGCAGGTTCATCAGCAGTAAAGTGGCCTCGATTATCTGAGTGCGCGCGATCAAATGTGGGAGCTGGCTTGCCTGCGATAGCATCACCGCGACCTGACTGAAAGACCGCGGTACCCGCATCGCAGGCAAGCCAGTTCCCACACTGACCTGCCTGCATATTGGAGCGGGGTTGATTTTAGAAGATGTAATCGGTAGTCAGGAAACTCGAATCGCGGTTGCGCAAAATATCGCTGACCAACGCCTTGTTACTCTCCTGGAACTTGGTCGCCACCAAAGTTCGGATCGAGAACACGCGCAAGGCGTCATGCACCGACAACGTGCCCTCGGCCGAGTTCTTGCGCCCGTTGAAGGGGAATGTGTCCGGACCGCGCTGGCATTGGGCGTTGATATTGATACGGCCCACCTGGTTGGCGAAGGTGTCCACCAGGCGTCCGACTGCCACGGGGTCGGTGCCGAAGAGGCTCAACTGCTGGCCGAAGTCCGAGTCCAGCACGTAGTCGATCACGGTCTCCAGGTCGCGATAGGGCACGATCGGCACCACGGGGCCGAATTGCTCTTCGTGGTAGACGCGCATCTGCGGGTTCACCGGGTACAGCACTGCCGGGTAGAAGAACGAACCACGGCTGCTGCCGCCCTCGGGGTTCATGACCTTGGCGCCATGGCGCGCCGCATCGGCCACCAGTTCGCTGAGGTAATCGACCTTGCCCACTTCCGGCAGTGGCGTCAGCGCCACGCCATCCTCCCACGGCATGCCGGGCTTGAGCGTCGCCAGCTTGGCGTTGAATTTCTCGATAAAGCGCTCGACCACGTCTTCATGCACGAACAGGATCTTCAACGCGGTGCAACGCTGGCCGTTGAACGACAGCGAGCCGGTGACGGCTTCGTTCACCGCGTTGTCCAAGTCCACTTCGGGCAGCACGATCCCCGGGTTTTTGGCATCCAGGCCCAGCGCAGCACGCAAACGGTGTGGCTTGGGGTGCAGTTTTTTCAAATCACTGGCGGCCTTGTTGGTGCCGATAAATGCAAAGATATCGATCTTGCCGCTGGCCATCAGCGCGCTCACGGTCTCGCGGCCGCTGCCGTAGATCACGTTGATCACCCCGGCCGGGAAGCTGTCGCGGAACGCCTCCAGCAACGGGCGGATCAACAGCACACCGAGCTTGGCCGGCTTGAACACCACGGTATTGCCCATGATCAAGGCTGGGATCAGCGTGGTGAAGGTCTCGTTCAAGGGGTAGTTGTAAGGCCCCATGCACAGCGCCACGCCCAGGGGCACGCGACGGATTTGCCCGAGGGTGTCCTGCTCCAGTTCGAAGCGGCTACTGCGGCGGTCAAGCTCCTTGAGGGCATTGATGGTGTCGGTGATGTAGTCGCAGGTGCGGTCGAATTCTTTCTGCGAGTCTTTGAGGTTCTTGCCGATCTCCCACATCAGCAGTTTGACCACCGCATCGCGCTGTTCGCGCATGCGCCGCAAAAACGCTTCGACGTGCTGGATGCGCTCAACAACGCGCATCGTCGGCCACTCACCCTGGCCACGGTCATAAGCACGCACCGCCGCATCCAGCGCGGTTAGGGCGGTCTCCGCGTCCAGCAGCGGCGTGCTGCCGATATGCACGCGTTCATCGCCCAACTGCACCGGGCTTTGCACGCGCGCAAGCGGGCCGTTCCACACCCGCAGCTGGCCATCGACCAGGTAGTCGCGCTGTTCAATGGGCGCCGCCAGGCGAAATTGCTCGGGAATCTGGGAGCCGGAAGTGGGAAACAGCTGGGCGAGCAGGTTGCTGGTGGTCATGTCGCTACCCCTGGAATAGTTGCAAAACATGACTAGAGAGTCACCCAACTGACGGCTCTAAGGCAAGGCTTACGCGCATTGTTGTTCGCAGCGCGGTGCGCGCCGGGTAAACTGCGCGGCTTTTCAGAAGGAGTTCACATGAGTCAGTACCAGCCGGGCATTCTTGCCGCACCGGTGCCTTTGCAGGCCCGCCATCTGTTTTTCGCCCTCGATTCCCTGCAAGCCGTGCCCGCAGCA
This sequence comes from Pseudomonas sp. FSL L8-0168, assembly GCF_037976155.1. Lineage (NCBI taxonomy): Bacteria > Pseudomonadati > Pseudomonadota > Gammaproteobacteria > Pseudomonadales > Pseudomonadaceae > Pseudomonas > Pseudomonas sp. FSL L8-0168. The sequence continues at coordinate 142,946 of NZ_CP150262.1, forward strand.
TTGGACGCGCTGGTGCAACTGACGGATGCGCAGGCGGTGGTCGGTTTCGGTGAGCCGCTGGTAAAGGCACTGGGCGCCGAGATTGAAGGGCTGCGCGCATTTCCCTCAGTAAGCGCCCCTGGCGCGCACAACCCGTCCACCCAGCAGGCGTTGTGGGTATGGCTGCATGGGGTGGATCGCGGTGAGTTGCTGCTGCGCAGCCGGGCCGTCGAAAAAGCCCTGGCCCCGGCGTTTGCCCTGGTGCAATCGATTGAAGGCTTCCGCTACAAGACCGGTTTTGACCTGACCGACTACGAAGACGGCACAGAGAACCCTCACGACGATGCCGCCGTGGAAGCGGCGTTGACCGACAGCGGCGCCAGCTTTGCCGCGATCCAGCAATGGCAGCACGATCTCGACGGTTTCGCCGCATTGCCTGCCCAGGAGCGTGATCACATTATCGGCCGTCGCCATGGCGACAACGAAGAACTCGACGACGCCCCGGAATCGGCCCATACCAAACGCACGGCCCAGGAGAGCTTTACCCCGGAAGCCTTCGTGGTACGTCGTTCGATGCCCTGGGCCGAGAATGGCCAAGCGGGGTTGATGTTTCTCGCCTTCGGGCATTCCTTCGATGCGTTTGAGGCCCAGCTTCGGCGTATGAGCGGGTTGGAGGACGGGATCGTCGATGGCCTGTATCGCATCAGCAAACCGCTGACCGGTGGCTATTACTGGTGCCCGCCGGTGAGGGAAGGGCGCCTGGACCTGAGTCTGGTTTTTTAACTGCTTTTTGCCTGCGTCCTGAGGTACGCCTCAAGCGCTTTTGAGCGTTTCCAGCCACGCGGGATCGAGCCGGGTTTGTTCGGTATCGATCCCCATCGCGTGCATCTTCGCCTTGTGTGCGTCAATCTCGCCGACCAGTTGCGCCTCGGCGCTGGAGTTGGCGTCCAGCTCATGCATCTGCGTCAGCCCCAAGTGATAGAAACGCAACAGCTTGATGGCGGTGGGGTCGTTAGCTTGTACCCGCTCGGTGACCTTGTGCATCACGTTGGTCACGCTCATCAGGCTGCGCTTGAGCTGCCAGCCATACACCGCTGGCGCCAACCAGGCCTGGCTCCAGAACGGACCACGCACCAGCGCCAAGACGATCAACACAGCGGCAAATACACCGCCGACATTGAAGCGAAAGTTGTCACCGCCAGGTTCGCCGAATAGCATCACCGCCAGGCTCGACAGCAGCATGGCCAGGGCCAGGAATAGCACGGCCACGATCAACGTGCTACGGCGGGTCTGTTGGCGATAGGCAGTGGGGTCGCAGGGTTTGAGTTCGAACATCCGGGGCAGTTCTCCAAAAAGGGCGGTCATCTTCTCACGCCTGGCGCAATGAAGTTGAACGATGGCGCGGGGCGGTTTCTCTAAAATGATGAACCCCTCATGAGGTCAGTCATCATGTCTGAACACAAGCAGCCACCGCCAGGTACACCGGATCCGAACCGTACGCCGGGCGAGGAGGAGCGTGATAACGATGCGTTGCGCCCCAACGATCCCAAAGAGCGCGGTCCGGACAACGATGTCGAGCGCGTAGAAGAAGACCTGGAAAACCTCCACGACAGAGCCCGCCCGCTTTAGCAGGAGAATATGATGAACAAACCTACCGATGGTCCCTCTTCCAACGAACACGCCAGTGGCAAGGATGAACTGGGCTTCGACCCGGACTCGCCGGATGTAGCCGACCCACAGGTCGATCCCATCGGCCCGGCTATTGCGCCGTTGGACAAAAAGGACGACGAGACAGCGAAAAAAAAGCCGCCCTACGATCCGTTGGGCGACTTGAAGCAATGAACCGAGCCCCGCCGTTGTGCGGGGCTTTGTTTACCTGGGCGGCGACCAGCTGACGTCGCTGATACCGTATTTTTCCGCCCAGGGCCGGGTGGTCTTTTTCACCTGTTCGTGACCTACGCGGCCGATGCGGCTGACATGGGCAATGTCGGCATCGACGGCCGCCCAATGCCAGGCCTCGGCGTTGTTCATCACTTCGGCGCGCACCACGAAAGACTTGGGTTTACCGTGTAGCTGATAGTGGACGGTGTAGATTTTTGCGGTACTCATGCTGCCTCCCAATCTTGTTATAGATGGATAGGCCGGCGCTCCAAAAGGTTCATTCAAAATGACAACGTACGCAGAGGCGCGGCATAGTGACGCTCTTGCCCTGCGCCCGAGGATCGCGCCATGCTCACACCCACGGATAGCCGCCTGTACCTGCAACGCCTGGGCTATGCCTCGCCACCGGCGCCGACCTTGCAGACCCTGCGGGACTTGCAACTGCGCCATGTGTGCACCTTCGCCTTTGAAAGCCTGTCGACCCTGATGCAGGTGCCGGTGCCGATTGACCTGCCAAGCGTCGCGCAGAAGGTGTTGCACCAGGGACGCGGCGGCTATTGCTATGAGTTGAACCAGCTGTTCCTGGCGCTGTTGCAGGCGCTCGGTTTTGACGCCCGTGGCATCACCGGTCGTGTGGTGATTGGCGGGCCACCGGACGCCCACACCGGGCGTACTCACCGTCTGAGCCTGGTGACCGTTGATGGCGTGCGCTATATCACCGATGTGGGCTTCGGTGGCATGGTCCCCAGCAGCCCGTTGCAACTGGACAACGAAGCGCCCCAGACCACGGCCCATGAGCCTTTTCGCCTGACACACCATCAGGGCAGCTACACGTTGTGGGCCCAGGTCGGTGAGGAGTGGCGTGGCTTGTATGTGTTCGACCTGCAAGTGCAGGCCGATATCGACTACGAAATCGGCAACTGGTATGTCTCAACGCACCCGGGGTCACCGTTCGTGGGGCAGTTGAAAGCGGCGCTACTGGCTCCCGGCCAACGTCATACTTTGGCCAACGCCCGCTATGCGCTTCATTACCTGGATCGACCCAGTGAAAAGCGCACGCTTGAGAGTGCCGATGAACTGCTGGGGCTCTTGCGCGACACCTTCGGCATTCGGCTGCCGGATCAGCCTCAACTGCGCGAAGCCGTCGAACGCCTTATTCGCATGAATCCTGAAGAATATTGAGATAGAGCCTTCGCTGAACCGTTTTTTCTCCATTTTGGTGCAAATCAGTTCGAACTTTTTGCAAACGCCAAGGTTCGAACCGATTCCTGAATACTTTGCCCACCTTAAAATGGAGATGTAAAACGATGTCCAAACTATTCGGAAAATTTCTCAAGAACACCTCGTTGCTGGCCCTGGTGGCTGCGCCTGGCGTGGTGTTCGCAGCACCTTCCACCGACCCGATTTCCACGTTCGGGATCATGGGCAGCTACAACGACTTCAAACTTGAAGGCGGTAGCGAAAGCGACAAGGACCACATGCCCGAAGCCGGCCTGTTCTACAACTTCGGCAACAAGCTCACCGCCGAATCCGGCTTCATTTACCAGGCCGGTATCGAAGCCAAGTACGGCGAGAAGAGCGATAACAAGCTCAAGGAAGGCCAGGCCGACCTCGACCTCGGCTGGCGTGCCGCGCTGGATGCGCGCAACTTCGTCGATGTGATCGTGGGCGGTGGCTACACCTGGACTCGCTACGAGCCGGACACCAATGGCTACGACATGAAGCTCACCAATAAGTCGCCGTTTGCCAAGGCAGCCCTGGGCTACAACCACCAGTTCGATGACATGACCCTGCGCGTTGAAGCCGGCGCCCGTCGCACCATCGACGGTCGCGCCAAGCTCAAGGTGGACGGCGTTGGCAGCGACAGCGTGGACCTCAAGGACCGCACCAACCCTTATGCCGAAGTCAGCCTGCTGATGAACCAGAAGGGCGACCTGCCAGTGATGGCGGGCTTGTACTACACGCGTACCGAGTACAAGCTCGACGACGACTCCTATGTGGCCGATAACACCAAGCTCAAGCGTGATGAGTATGGTTTCAAGGTGGGTATTGCGTTCTAAGGTTGCGGCCTTGACCAATCCCAGGTTTGAATAAAAAACGCCCCGCTATAAGTCGGGGCGTTTTTTTGTCTACCCTGTATTGGGCCAGACAGTTCTGGGGTGTTTGGTCTGGCGCCTTCGCGGGCAAGCCCGCTCCCACAATGGGAACGTGTTCCCCTGTGGGAGCGGGCTTGCCCGCGAAGGCGACGGTGAATGCACCGCCTCTCTAATACCTCGCCCCTGAAACGCAAAACGGCGCCCAAAGGCGCCGTTCTGTTTACTGCATCAACCTAAGCGATCAAACGCCCAGCACCGCGTGCTGCACCAGGGTGAGCAACGGTTGTGGGTACACGCCCAGGAAGAACGCGAGCAGGGCGATAGCCAGCAGCATGACGCCGCCTGCCTTCTGTTCCCAATGCAGCTCGGCATCTACACGGCGCAGGTTTGGCTCGATCAGGTACAGGGTGACCATCACGCGCAGGTAGTAGAACACGCCGATGGCGCTGCCCAGTACCAGCGAGGCAACCAGCCACCATTCGTGGGCTTCGACACCGGTCGCGACAATGTAGAACTTGCCGATAAAGCCCGCCGTCAGCGGAATACCGGCCAACGACAGCATCATCACGGTGAGCACGGCGGTCAGGTACGGACGGCGCCAGAACAGGCCGCGGTATTCGTACAGCGCGTCGGCGTCACGGCCTTTGTACGGCGACGACATCAAGGTGATGACGCCGAACGCACCCAGGCTGGTGATCACGTAGGTGACCAGGTACACGCCAATGGCTTCTACAGCCAGGCCTTTGCTCGCCACCAAGGCGATCAGCAGGTAGCCGAAGTGGGCGATGGACGAATAACCCAGCAGACGCTTGAGGTTGTTCTGGGTCAGGGCCAGCAGGTTACCGAACAGGATCGACGCGATGGCGATCACCGTCAGCACGTTGCTCAGCACGCCGGTGTTGGCGGCGGGGGAGATCTGGAACAGACGCACCATCACCGCAAACACCGCCACTTTCGACGCGGTGGCCAGGAACGCCGCCACCGGCGCCGGGGCGCCTTCGTACACGTCCGGGGTCCACAGGTGGAACGGCACCAGCGACAGCTTGAACGCCAGGCCGATCAGCATCATCGCCAGGCCCAACTGGGCAATCGGCGCCGGGCTGTTGGTGGCGGCCAGCGCGTGGCCGATACCGGTGAAGCTCAGGCTGCCGGCTTCGGCGTAGAGCAGGGCCATACCGAACAACAGGAACGCGGAACCGGCTGCCGACAGCACCATGTACTTGATGCCGGCTTCCAGGGAGCGTTTATTGAAGAAGGCATAGGCCACCAGGCCGTAGGTCGGGATCGACAGCAGTTCCAGGCCGATGAACAAGCCAGCCAGGTGCTGCGCGCTGACCAGCACGATACCGCCGGCCGCAGCCAGCAGGATCAGCAGGTACAGCTCTTCGCGGTTGCCCGGGTAGCCGGTGCCGCCTTCGCCGAGGTAGGCGTGGGCGAGGGTGACGCAGGCCAGGGTCGCCACCAGGATCAGGGCGATGTACAGCAGCGCGAAGTCATCGACCATCATCAATGGCGTGACTGCCAGTGGCGCGACCTTGAGGGCCGGGATGATCGACAGCAGGGCCAGGTTCAACCCGGCGCAGGACAGCAGGAACGTTTGCGAGTGATTGCGGCGCCAGGCGATTGCCAGCATCACCACCACGATGGTGAGGCTGGTAATCAGCAGCGGCGCAAGCGCGATAAAGTGTTGGATCGTGAATTCCATAGCGCTCTTACCGGGCCGAAGCGAGTTGGGAGAAGGCGGTGCCGAACCACTGCTGCACGCCATGCATCGTTGCGGCAGAAGTGTCCAGGAACGGTTGCGGGTACACGCCGATGAAGATCAGCAGTACCGCAAGGCCGAGCACCATGATCAGTTCGCGCGCGTCCATGCCTTGCAGGACGGTGTCGGACTTGGCCGGGCCGAAGTAGGCGCGGTGGATCATGATCAGCGAGTAGACCGAACCGAACACCAGGCCGGAGGTAGCAATGGCACTGATCCACGGCGTCTGCACAAAGGCACCCATCAGGATCAGGAACTCGCCGATGAAGTTACCGGTACCCGGCAAGCCGAGGGATGCGGCGGCGAAGAACAGGCTGATCGCCGGCAGGTATGCGATGCGCGACCACACGCCACCCATCTCACGCATGTCACGGGTGTGCAGGCGTTCGTACAGCTGGCCACTGAGGATAAAGAGGGCAGCGGCCGAAACACCGTGGGCCAACATCTGGATCACTGCGCCTTGCAACGCCAGCTGGCTGCCGGAGTAGATGCCGATCAGTACGAAACCCATGTGGGAAACGGACGAGAAGGCAATCAGGCGCTTGATGTCGGTTTGGGCGAAGGCCAGGAACGCACCGTAGAAGATCCCGATCAGACCCAGGGTCATGGCAATCGGCGCGAACTCGGCCGAGGCATTCGGGAACAGCGGCAGGGCGAAACGCAGCAGGCCGTAGGCAGCGGTCTTCAACAGGATACCGGCGAGGTCCACAGAGCCGGCAGTCGGCGCCTGGGCGTGGGCGTCAGGCAACCAGGAGTGGAACGGCACCACCGGCAGCTTCACCGCGAAGGCGATGAAGAAGCCCAGCATCAGCACGTACTCGGTGGTCAGCGACATCTTGGTTTTCAACAGGTCGGCGTAGTTGAAGGTAATCACGCCGGTGTTGTTGAAGTTGACCAGGACCAGACCCAGGATCGCCACCAACATGATCAGGCCGGAAGCCTGGGTAAAGATGAAGAACTTGGTCGCTGCGTAGATCCGGGTTTTCTTGCCGTCCGAAGAACTGTGACCCCAGAGCGCGATGAGGAAGTACATCGGCACCAGCATCATTTCCCAGAAGAAGAAGAACATGAACAGGTCGAGGGCGAGGAACACGCCGACAACGCCGCCCAGGATCCACATCAGGTTCAGGTGGAAGAAGCCCACGTGACGCTGGATCTCTTTCCAGGAGCAGAGTACCGAGAGGATACCCAGCAGGCCGGTCAGCAGGATCATCAACAGCGACAGGCCGTCGAGGGCCAGGTGCACGTTGATGCCGAAGCGCTGGATCCACACGTGCTTGAATTCAAGCGCGAAGGTGGGATCGACACCCGGTGCCGGAGCGAATGAATAGTCACCGTGGGCCCACAGCCAGAGGCCGAGCGCGAGTTCCAGGGACATGGTCAGCAACGCAATCCAGCGGGGGAGGGTGGCGCCGAAGCGTTCACCCATCCAGCAGAGCAGGCCGCCGATAAAGGGGATCAGGATTAGCCAGGGCAGAATCATGACGGGCTCGTTTCCTTTCGCAAGTTTGCAAAGTACGCAGTGCACTTAAACATAGTCAGACCGCTACCACGACGATGGCGCCGATCACCAGCACGGCACCGGCCGCCATGGACGCTGCATACCAACGCAATTGGCCGGTCTCGCTGCGGCTCAGGGCGGTGTGACCGGCCTTAGCGGCACGCGGGATCAAACCGATGGTCTGGTCGAGCGGGTCTTTGCGCAGCACGTGGCTGATCGCAAGGTAAGGTTTGACGAACAGTTTGTCGTAGATCCAGTCGAAGCCCCAGGCGGCGAACCACCAGGCCGACAGGAAGCGACCAATGCCACTGTTGGCCACGGCAGTCACGAAGCGACGCTTGCCGAGGAACAGCAGGGCCGCCAGCAGGATACCGGCGATGGCGATGGCGCCCGAGGCGATTTCCAGGCTGTGCTGGGCTTCGCCGCCGGCATGGCCCACGCTTTGTGGCAATACACCGTGCAGTGGCGGGGTGATCATCGCACCGACGAAGGTCGACAGGATGATCAGCACCGACAGTGGCAACCAATGGGAGATGCCGTGGCCTGCGTGCGCTTCGGTCTTGGCTTCACCGTGGAAGGTGATGAAGATCAGGCGGAAGGTGTACAGCGAGGTCATGAACGCACCCACCAGGCCTGCGTACAGCAGGTTCTGGTTACCGCTGGCAAAGGCTTCCCAGAGGATCTCGTCCTTGGAGTAGAAACCGGCGGTCACCAACGGCAGGGCTGCCAGGGCGGCACCACCGACGATGAAGCTGGCGTACGCCAGTGGCAGTTTCTTCCACAGGCCGCCCATCTTGAAGATGTTCTGCTCGTGGTGGCAGGCGACGATCACCGCACCGGAGGCGAGGAACAGCAACGCCTTGAAGAACGCGTGGGTCATCAGGTGGAAGATCGCCGCGTCCCAGGCGCCAACGCCCAGGGCCAGGAACATGTAGCCGATCTGGCTCATGGTCGAGTAGGCGAGGATACGTTTGATGTCGGTCTGCACCAGCGCGGCGAAGCCGGCCAGTACCAGGGTCACGCCGCCCACGATGCCTACAAGGTGCAGGATGTCCGGCGCCAGGGTGAACAGGCCGTGGGTACGGGCGATCAGGTAGACACCGGCGGTCACCATGGTGGCGGCGTGGATCAGTGCCGACACCGGGGTAGGGCCGGCCATCGCATCCGCCAGCCAGGTTTGCAGTGGCAGTTGCGCAGATTTACCCACGGCGCCGCCCAGCAGCATCAGGGTGGCCAGGGTGATCCAGAAGTCGCCGACCTGGAATTTCTGCGGTGCCAGCACCAGCAGTTCCTGGATGTTCAGCGTGCCCACCTGTTGGAACAGGATGAACAGGCCTATGGCCATGAACACGTCGCCGATGCGGGTGACGATAAATGCCTTGAGTGCCGCGTTACCGTTGTTGCGGTTGCTGTAGTAGAAACCGATCAACAGGTACGAGCACAGGCCCACGCCTTCCCAGCCGAAATACAGGAACAACAGGTTATCGCCCAGCACCAGGAACAGCATGCTGGCGATAAACAGGTTGGTGTACGAGAAGAAGCGTGAGTAACCCGCTTCACCGCGCATGTACCAGGATGCGAACAGGTGGATCAGGAAGCCCACACCCACCACCACGCCGAGCATGGTGATCGACAGGCCGTCGATGTAGAGGGCGAAGTTGGGCTTGAAGCCCTCGACCGCCATCCACTGCCACAGCACCAGGGTGTAGTGACCGCCTTCAGGCGGTGCCACGTTGAATTGCCAGATGACGTAGGCGGCCACGATGGCCGACAGGCCGATGGAGCCCACGCCGATCAGGGCCGAGAGGTTTTCCGACCAGCGCCCGCGAGAGAACGACAGCAGCAGGAAACCGATCAGGGGGAATACGAAAGTCAGAAAGATCATGTTCATCCGCGCATCTCACTGGCAGCGTCGATATCAAGCGTGTGGAAGCGACGATACAGCTGCAGCAGGATCGCCAGGCCAATACTGGCTTCGGCGGCTGCCAGGCTGATCACCAGGACGAACATCACTTGCCCATCCGGCTGGCCCCAACGTGCGCCTGCCACAATGAACGCCAGTGCCGCGGCGTTCATCATGATTTCCAGGCTCATCAACACGAACAGAATGTTACGGCGAACCATCAGGCCGACCAGGCCAAGGCAGAACAGGATGCCGGCGACCGCCAGACCATGCTCCAAAGGGATAGCAGGCATCGTCATTGCTCCTTGGCTTCGTTGCGGCCCAAGTGGAAGGCAGTGATGGCTGCGGCGAGCAGCAGCATCGAAGCCAGTTCGACCACCAGCAGGTACGGGCCGAACAGGCTGATGCCCACGGCTTTCGCGTCTACGGTGGTGTGGCCGATGGCCTGGCCGCTCTGGTGAGCGAACAGCACATACAGCAGTTCACCCAGCAGCAAGGCGGCGAGGACAACCGGGCCGAGCCAGATGCCGGGCTTGAGCCAGACGCGCTCCTGGGCGACCGAAGCCGGCCCCAGGTTGAGCATCATCACCACAAACACGAACAGCACCATGATGGCGCCGGCGTAGGCGATCACTTCCAGCACACCGGCGAACGGTGCGCCGAGGCTGAAAAAGGTCATGGCCACGGCGATCAGTGAAATGATCAGGTAGAGCAGGGCGTGCACGGGGTTAGTGTTGGTGATCACGCGAAGCGTGGACACCACTGCAATACCCGATGCGAAATAGAAAGCGAATTCCATCTTTCTTCCTTAAGGCAGCAAGCTCTTCACGTTGATCGGCTCGGCTTCGTTTTGTGCGGCGCCTTTTGGCTTACCGGCAACGGCCATACCTGCAACACGATAGAAGTTGTAATCAGGGTTTTTACCGGTACCTGCGATCAAAAGATCTTCTTTCTCGTACACCAGGTCCTGACGTTTGAACTCGGCCATCTCGAAATCCGGTGTGAGCTGGATCGCGGTGGTCGGGCAAGCTTCCTCGCAGAGGCCGCAGAAAATGCAGCGCGAGAAGTTGATGCGGAAGAAGTCCGGGTACCAGCGACCGTCTTCGGTTTCAGCTTTCTGCAGGGAGATGCAACCCACCGGGCACGCCACGGCGCACAGGTTGCAGGCTACGCAACGCTCTTCGCCGTCGGGGTCGCGGGTCAGTACGATGCGGCCGCGATAGCGCGGCGGCAGGTACACCGCTTCTTCGGGGTATTGCAGGGTGTCGCGTTTGCGAAAGCCGTGACCGAACACCATCACCAGGCTTCGCAACTGGGTACCGGTACCCTTAACGATGTCGCCAATATATTTGAACATGGGTCAAATCCTCACTGAACCGCGGCAGCGGGCGTGTTCAACAACACGACGGCAGCCGTCACCAGCAAATTGATCAGGGTCAGCGGCAGGCAGAATCTCCAGCTGAAATCCATCACCTGGTCATAACGCGGGCGCGGAATCGAGGCGCGCAGCAGGATGAACAGCATGATGAAGAACGCGGTCTTCAGGAAGAACCAGAAGAAGGCCAACTGCGGCAGGATGCCAAACGGACCGTGCCAGCCGCCGAAGAACAGCGTGACCAGCAGGGCCGAGATCAAGATGATGCCGATGTACTCACCGACGAAGAACATGCCCCACTTCATGCCGGCATATTCAATGTGGTAACCGTCGGCCAGTTCCTGTTCCGCTTCCGGCTGGTCGAACGGGTGACGGTGAGTCACGGCCACGCCAGCGATGAAGAAGGTGCAGAAGCCGAAGAACTGCGGAATGATGAACCACAGGTTCTGTGCCTGGTACTCGACGATGTCGCGCATGTTGAACGAGCCAACCTGCACCACGATGCCCATCAGTGCCAACCCCATGAACACTTCATAGGATACGGTTTGCGCCGAGGCACGCAAGCTGCCCAGCAGGGCGAACTTGTTGTTGCTCGACCAACCGGCGAACAGCACCGCGTATACCGACAAACCGGCCATGGCGAAGAAGAACAGCAAGCCGATGTTCAGGTCCGCCACGCCCCAGGTCGGGGTGATCGGGATGATCGCAAACGCAATCAGCAAGGCGCTCATGGCGACCACCGGTGCCAGGGTGAAGATCACCTTGTCGGCAAACGGCGGGGTCCAGTCTTCCTTGAAGAACATTTTCAGCATGTCGGCAGCGATCTGGAACATGCCGAACGGGCCAACGCGGTTCGGACCGTAACGGTCCTGCCACCAGCCCAGCAGGCGACGTTCGACGAAGCTGAGCAGGGCGCCCGCGACGACCACGGCCAACAGGATCACGATGGCCTTGACCACCGAGATGATCACGTCAATTACTTCCGGCGTGAACCAAGTCATTGCGCTGCCTCCTGCAGACCGTCAACGGTTTTGCCGAAAATGGCAGGCGGAATACCGGCGATGCCTTTAGGCAGTGCAACCAGGCCGGCACCCAGCTCGTCATTGATACGCAGCGGCAGACGCAAGGTCTGGCCGGCGACGTTGAGGCTGAGTAGCGCGCCGTCGTTGACACCCAGGCGGTCGGCTTCGGACTTGGCCACGGACACATAGGCGGCAGGAATGCGCTCTTGAACCGGCGCGGCCTTGGAAGAGGTCTCTTCGCTGCCGAACAGGTGGAAGAACGGCACGACCTGCCAGGTACCCGGCGCCGGGTTGAACGGACGCGGTACGGCAGCGAACCAGTTCAGCGAGTCACCGCTGCTTTCGATCAGGCGAGTGCCTGGGTCGCCAGCGCGGATATGACCACCGACTTCGTCCTGGAACTTGTTCCAGGCCTGCGGCGAGTTCCAGCCCGGCGACCAGGCAAATGGCACCTGCTGACGCGGTTCGGCCGAACCCGAGTAACCTTCCATGGAGAAGGCAAACGCGGTGTCGTTGTCTTGCGGGGTACGCGGCTCGTGCACGCTGATGTCAGCACGCATGGCGGTGCGGCCGGAGTAGCGCAGCGGCTCACGTGCCAGTTTCAGGCCCTTGATGCGGAACGCGGCGGACGGCGCGGCATCGACGATACGAGCAAGCTGCGGCGCGCTGGCGGCGGTGGCAGCGGTCACGTGGTCGAGCTGAGTCCAGTCGATCGGCTGGTTCAGCAGGGTGGCGCGCAGGGCATGCAGCCAGCGCCAGCCTTCGTGCACCAGGATGCTGGCGTCCATGTACTTCGGATCGAACACCTGGAAGAAGCGCTGGGCGCGGCCTTCCTGGCTGACCAGGGTACCGTCGCCTTCGGCGAAGGTGGCGGCTGGCAGCACCAGATCGGCGCGGTCGCTGGTGGCGGTCTTCTGGTGGTCGGCGACGATCAGCACCTTGGCCGCATCCAGTGCCGCGTCAACCTTGGCCGCAGCGGTGCGGGTGTACAGGTCGTTTTCCAGCACCACGATGGCGTCGGCACGGCCGTCGGTCACGGCTTGCAGCGCTGTGTCCACGGACTCGCCACCGAGCATGGCCAGGCCCAGGCTGTTGGCTTCCGGCACCACCAGGCTGATGGAGCCATTTTTGTCGCGCAGCTTCAGGGCCTTGGCGATGTTGGCGGCGGCTTCGATCAGCGCTTTGGAACCCAACGAGGTACCGGCAATGATCAGCGGACGCTTGGCCGCCAGCAGGGCGTCGGCAATGCGCTGGGCCAACTCGGCAGCTTCAGCGTCCAGGCCTTCAACGGCGGGTGCGCTGGCGTCGAGGGCGTGGGCCACGGCGAAACCGAGGCGGGCCAGGTCGTCCGGCGCGGCGTGCACGCACTCTTCGGCGATGTCGTCGAGCTTGGTTTCAGCCAGGGAGGCGATAAACAGCGGGTTCAGCGCGTGCTGGCCGATGTTCTTCACGGCGGCGTCGAGCCAAGGCTGTACGCGCATGGCGTCGGCCATTTCTTCGGCCTTGCCTTTGACCGACTGACGCAGCGACAGCGCGATGCGTGCAGCGGTCTGGGTCAGGTCTTCACCGAGTACGAAGATCGCATCGTGGTCTTCGATGTCGCGCATGTTCGGAACCGGCAGCGGGCTGTCGTTCAGCACTTGCAGAACCAGGCGGATGCGCTCCAGCTCGCCGGCTTCGATACCGCAGTAGAAGTGTTCGGCACCTACCAGCTCGCGCAACGCGAAGTTGCTTTCGAGGCTGGCGCGTGGCGAACCGATACCCACGATATTGCGCCCGCGCAACAGGTCGGCAGCCTTATCCAGCGCTGCGTCCAGGCTCAGCTTGGCGCCATCGGCCAGCAGGGGCTGGCGTGGGCGGTCTTCGCGGTTGACGTAGCCATAGCCGAAACGGCCACGGTCGCACAGGAAGTACTGGTTGACCGAACCGTTGAAGCGGTTTTCGATACGACGCAGTTCACCGTAGCGCTCGCCCGGGGAGATGTTGCAACCGCTGGAGCAGCCATGGCAGATGCTCGGCGCAAATTGCATGTCCCACTTACGGTTGTAGCGCTCGGAGTGGGTCTTGTCGGTGAACACACCGGTCGGGCAGACCTCGGTGAGGTTGCCGGAGAACTCGCTCTCCAGCACGCCGTCTTCAACGCGACCGAAGTACACGTTGTCGTGGGCGCCGAACACGCCGAGGTCGGTGCCGCCGGCGTAGTCTTTATAGAAGCGCACGCAGCGGTAGCAGGCGATGCAGCGGTTCATTTCGTGGGAAATGAACGGGCCGAGGTCCTGGTTCTGGTGGGTACGCTTGGTGAAGCGATAACGGCGCTCGTTGTGGCCGGTCATCACCGTCATGTCTTGCAGGTGGCAGTGACCGCCTTCCTCACAGACCGGGCAGTCGTGGGGGTGGTTGGTCATCAGCCATTCGACAACGCTGGCGCGAAACGCCTTGGATTCTTCATCGTCGATGGAGATCCAGGTGTTGTCGGTGGCTGGGGTCATGCAGGACATGACGATACGACCACGGGTGTCGTTCTCGTCGGTGTATTGCTTGACCGCACACTGGCGACAGGCACCGACGCTACCAAGCGCGGGGTGCCAGCAGAAATACGGGATGTCGAGGCCGAGTGACAGACACGCCTGTAACAGGTTGTCCGCCCCATCGACTTCGAGCGCTTTGCCGTCTACGTGGATAGTGGCCATGGTTCAAAGTTCTTCGTTGGCCCGTTGTCAGCGGGCGTGGCTAATGGAATCTTGTTATTCATGTGCATCTACACAGCCTTTACGGCGTCAGCACATGAGCAGGCGAAGGGCACGGACCCTTCGCCTGTTTAAGCGTTACGCGCCGACTACGATCGGCTTCGCCAGAGGCGGGACGGCGGCGCTGGTGGGCGCGATGCCGGCTTCGAACTCCGAGCGGAAGTATTTGATTGCGCTGCCCAATGGCTCCACGGCGCCTGGTGCGTGAGCACAGAAAGTCTTGCCTGGGCCGAGGAAACCGACCAGACCCAGCAGGGTTTCGATGTCGCCCTCGCGGCCTTCGCCATTTTCCAGGGCCATCAGCAGCTTGACGCTCCAAGGCAGGCCGTCGCGGCATGGGGTGCAGAAGCCGCAGGATTCGCGGGCAAAAAACTGCTCCATGTTGCGCAGCAACGAGACCATGTTCACGGTGTTGTCGACCGCCATCGCCAGGCCGGTACCCATCCGGGTGCCCACCTTGCCGATACCGCCGGCATACATTTGTGCATCGAGGTGCTCGGGCAGCAGGAAACCGGTGCCGGCGCCGCCTGGCTGCCAGGCTTTCAAGGTGTAGCCGTCGCGCATACCGCCGGCGTAGTCCTCGAACAGCTCGCGTGCGGTCACGCCGAATGGCAGTTCCCACAGGCCAGGGTTCTTGACCTTGCCGGAGAAGCCCATGAGCTTGGTGCCCATGTCTTCGCTGCCTTCGCGGGCCAGGGATTTGTACCAGTCCACGCCGTCGGCGATGATCGCCGGCACGTTGCACAGGGTCTCGACGTTGTTCACACACGTCGGCTTGCCCCACACGCCCACGGCGGCGGGGAAGGGCGGCTTGGAACGCGGGTTGGCGCGGCGGCCTTCGAGGGAGTTGATCAGTGCGGTCTCTTCACCGCAGATATAACGCCCGGCGCCGGTGTGCACGAACAGTTCGAAGTCAAAACCGGAACCGAGGATATTCTTGCCCAACAGGCCAGCGGCCTTGGCTTCTGCCACTGCACGGTTGAGGTGCTTGGCGGCGGTGGTGTACTCGCCACGCAGGAAGATATAGCCACGGTAGGTCTTGAGCGCACGGGCACTGATCAACATGCCTTCGATCAGCAGATGGGGCAGTTGCTCCATCAGCATGCGGTCTTTCCAGGTGTTGGGCTCCATTTCATCCGCGTTGCACAGCAGGTAGCGGATGTTGATGGATTCGTCCTTGGGCATCAGGCCCCACTTCACGCCAGTGGGGAAGCCTGCGCCGCCGCGGCCCTTGAGACCGGCGTCTTTCACGGTCTGGACGATATCGTCCTGGGCCATGTCGGCGAAAGCTTTGCGCGCAGCGGCGTAGCCGTTCTTGGCCTGGTATTCGTCGAGCCATACCGGCTCGCCGTCGTCACGCAAGCGCCAGGTCAGCGGGTGGGTCTCGGCCGAACGCTTGATCAGGTTGGCCGGGCCGAAAGAGGTCAGGGTCATGGGTAGCCCTCGAGCAATTGGGTCACGCCAGCAGGCTGTACGTCACCGAATGTGTCGTCGTCGATCATCAACGCCGGCGCCTTGTCGCAGTTGCCCAGGCAGCACACCGGCAGCAGCGTGAAGCGGCCGTCGGCGGTGGTCTGGCCGAGGCCGATGCCCAGCTTGGCCTGGATTTCGCTGACCACGGACTCATGGCCACCGATGTAGCAGACCATGCTGTCGCACACACGAATGATGTGGCGGCCCACCGGTTGGCGGAAGATCTGGCTGTAGAACGTCGCCACGCCTTCAACGTCGCTGGCGGGGATGCCGAGGATCTCGCCGATGGCGTAGAGGGCGCCGTCGGGCACCCAGCCACGTTCCTTCTGGACGATCTTCAGGGCTTCGATCGACGCCGCGCGCGGGTCTTCGTAGTGATGCAGCTCGTGCTCGATGGCCGAGCGCTCGGTTTCACTCAAGGTGAAACGGTCTGTCTGGATAAGCGTGCTGTTCATGCTTAGCGGTCCACGTCGGCCATAACGAAATCGATACTACCCAGGTACGCAATCAAGTCCGCGACCATCTCGCCTTTGATCACCGAAGGGATCTGCTGCAAGTGGGCAAAACTTGGGGTACGAATCCGGGTGCGGTAGCTCATGGTGCCGCCATCGCTCGTCAGGTAATAACTGTTGATACCCTTGGTCGCTTCGATCATCTGGAAGGATTCGTTGGCCGGCATCACCGGGCCCCACGAAACCTGCAGGAAGTGCGTGATCAGGGTTTCGATGTGCTGCAGCGTGCGCTCTTTGGGCGGCGGCGTGGTCAGCGGGTGATCCGCCTTGTACGGGCCGGCCGGCATGTTGCGCATGCACTGCTCGATGATCTTCAGGCTCTGGCGCATTTCTTCGACGCGCACGATGCAACGGTCGTAGGCATCGCCATTGGCCGCCAGCGGTACTTCGAACTCGAAGTTCTCGTAGCCGGAGTACGGGCGTGCTTTACGCAGGTCGAAGTCGCAACCGGTGGAACGCAGGCCGGCACCGGTGACGCCCCATTCCAGGGCCTCTTTGGTGTTGTACTGCGCGACGCCGATGGTGCGGCCCTTGAGGATGCTGTTGTCCAGCGCGGCTTTCTGGTACTCGTCCAGGCGCTTGGGCATCCAGTCGATGAATTCCTTGACCAGGCGTTCCCAGCCGTTCGGCAGGTCGTGGGCCACTCCGCCGATGCGGTACCAGGCCGGGTGCAGACGGAAACCGGTGATGGCTTCGATGACCTTGTAGGCACGCTGACGGTCGGTGAAGGTGAAGAACACCGGCGTCATGGCGCCGACGTCCTGGATATAGGTACCCAGGAACAGCAGGTGGCTGGTGATGCGGAAGAACTCGGCCATCATGATGCGGATGGTGTCGACGCGGTCCGGTACCTTGATACCGGCCAGCTTCTCGACCGAGAGCACGTACGGCAGGTTGTTCATCACGCCGCCGAGGTAGTCGATACGGTCGGTGTACGGGATGAAGCTGTGCCAGGACTGACGCTCGGCCATCTTCTCGGCGCCACGGTGGTGGTAGCCGATGTCCGGGACGCAGTCGACGATTTCTTCGCCGTCCAGTTGCAGGATGATACGGAAGGCACCGTGGGCCGAAGGGTGGTTCGGGCCCAGGTTGAGGAACATGTAGTCCTCGTTGGTGCCGGAGCGCTTCATGCCCCAGTCTTCGGGGCGGAAGCGCGCCGCCTCTTCTTCAAGCTGTTGCTTGGCGAGGTTGAGGCTGTACGGGTCGAATTCGGTGGCGCGGGCAGGGAAGTCCTTGCGCAGCGGGTGACCTTCCCAGGTCGGCGGCATCATGATGCGCGTCAGGTGCGGGTGGCCAGGGAAGTCGATGCCGAACATGTCCCAGACTTCACGCTCGTACCAGCTGGCGTTCGGCCAGATACCGGTCACGGTCGGGATGCTCAGGTCGCTCTCGCTCAGGGCGACCTTGATCATCACGTCGCTGTTACGTTCCAGCGACATCAGGTGGTAGAACACGGTGAAATCGGCACCGCTCGGCATGCCCTGGCGCTTGGTGCGCAGACGCTCGTCCACGCCATGCAGGTCATAGAGCATGACGTACGGCTTGGGCAGGTTGCGCAGGAAGGTCAGGACTTCGACGAGCCTGGCACGCGCCACCCACAGCACCGGCATACCGGTGCGTGTGGCCTGGGCGGTGAAGGCGTCAGGGCCGAAACGGTTATTGAGTTCGACAACCACATCCTGGTCGTCTGCCTTATAAGGCGGGATGTACAGAGCACTGCCTGTAGTCATGGTTTTTTATCGCTTTCGGTCAACGTAAAGAATGAAGCCAGGTTTTCGTTCTATAAAAGAAGCGGGCTGGATCAGACTTCGTCGGGGCTGCGCAGGTTGGTGACTGCGATTCGCTGTTCGCGGCGCTGTTCCTTTTGAGACGGCATCTCGGCGCGATAAACGCCTTGATCACCGACCACCCAGGACAGTGGGCGACGCTCCTTGCCAATCGATTCCTGCAACAGCATCAAGCCTTGCAGGAACGCTTCGGGACGGGGCGGGCAGCCAGGCACGTAGACGTCCACGGGCAGGAACTTGTCCACCCCTTGAACGACCGAGTAGATGTCGTACATGCCACCGGAGTTGGCGCACGAACCCATGGAGATAACCCACTTTGGTTCGAGCATTTGCTCATAGAGGCGCTGGATGATCGGCGCCATCTTGATGAAGCAGGTACCGGCGATAACCATGAAATCCGCCTGGCGCGGCGAGGCCCGGATCACTTCGGCGCCAAAGCGCGCGATGTCGTGGGGCGCCGTGAAGGCGGTGGTCATTTCCACGTAGCAGCACGAAAGACCGAAGTTGTACGGCCACAGGGAGTTTTTACGCCCCCAGTTGACCGCGCCACTCAGCACGTCTTCCAGCTTGCCCATGTAGATGTTTTTGTGGACTTGGTCTTCTAACGGGTCGGAGACGGTTTCCCGTTCGCCGATGGGGTACTGCTCGTTAGGAGCATCCGGGTCGATCCTGGTGAGATTGTATTGCATTGCCAAAGCCTCATTGTTTCAGCTTCGCTTGCCGCTTGCGACGAGCTTCCGGAGCCCAGTCAAGGGCGCCCACTCGGAACAGGTAGACAAGACCTGCCAACAGAATTGCTATGAAAACGAGAGCTTCGACGAATCCGGTCCAGCCGCTTTCGCGGACGGACACAGACCATGCAAAGAGAAAGAGGGCTTCGATATCGAAGATCACGAAGAGCATCGCGACCAGATAGAATTTGGCTGAGAGCCGCAAGCGGGCGCCACCTGTAGGTAGCATGCCGGATTCGAACGGTTCGTTTTTGCTGCGGCCCCAGGCTTTTGACCCGAGGAGGCTGGAGACGCCAAGCATGAAGGCGCAGAGGCCTACAACACCGAGAAGGAAAATGGCAAAGCCCCAGTTGTGGGCCATGAGTCCTGTCGCGTCGGTCATGCTGGAAATCCTTAACAGAGAGCAAAGGTCTCTGAGCTCGAAAAAGTAACGATGCAGTGACGATATGTCGCACTGCAATCAATCGCGGTGATTTTATGGCTAAACACCGGGCAAGTAAAATTCCTAGGGCGAAATTATTCGGTGGAATAAGCACATAGTGCACCTTCTTGGGGCTGTAGCCCTTGTGGCGTGGGCATTAGCGGGCTTTTCATCAATTATGTTTTGTTTAAGCGGTAACGAAGTTTTCAGGCGCTAAATGATAATGAATATTGTTTGCGTGGGGTGTAAGCGAGTGTTTCTCATGTGGCGCGGGAAGTTACCGTTACTTGCTTGAGTGTCGCTTAGTTGTCGCAACGGTTCTTTTAACCGATCGGATGTGCGCGGATACCGCTCTGGATCAATGTTTTTAGCAAAAAACTATGGATAGGGGGCGGTCAATGTAGGAGCTGGCTTGCCTGCGGTGGCGGCGGATCAGCTGAAACACCTGCCTCTGACCCACCGCCATCGCAGGCAAGCCAGCTCCCACCCTTGATTTTCGGTGATTCCTAGGCAAAAAAAACGCCCCGAACCAGTCGGGGCGTGATTGTTGCGCGGTACTGCGGTTAGGTCTTCCGTGGGGCCGCAGTGGCCGTGTACGCGGTACTTAGTGGAACTGCTCTTCTTCGGTCGAACCGGTCAGCGCGGTCACGGACGAGGTGCCGCCCTGGATCACGGTGGTCATGTCGTCGAAGTAGCCGGTGCCCACTTCCTGCTGGTGCGCCACGAAGGTGTAGCCTTTGGCGGCGTCAGCGAATTCCTGCTCCTGCAGCTTCACGTAGGCGGTCATGTCGTTGCGGGCGTAGTCGTGCGCCAGGTTGAACATGCTGTGCCACATGTTGTGGATACCGGCCAGGGTGATGAACTGGTGCTTGTAGCCCATGGCCGACAGCTCACGCTGGAACTTGGCGATGGTCGCGTCGTCCAGGTTCTTCTTCCAGTTGAAGGAAGGCGAGCAGTTGTAGGACAGCAGTTGGTCCGGGTACTCCTTCTTGATCGCTTCGGCAAAGCGGCGTGCTTCGTCCAGGTCTG
This sequence comes from Pseudomonas sp. FSL L8-0168, assembly GCF_037976155.1. NCBI lineage: Bacteria > Pseudomonadati > Pseudomonadota > Gammaproteobacteria > Pseudomonadales > Pseudomonadaceae > Pseudomonas > Pseudomonas sp. FSL L8-0168. The sequence continues at coordinate 163,165 of NZ_CP150262.1, forward strand.
GCTTGGCGGTTTCGCACCAGATCAGATCGGCGTACGGCGCGTAGGCCAGGCCACGGGCGATTGCCTGGTCGAGGCCGGCGCGCACTTTATAGAAGCCTTCCTGGGTGCGCTCGCCGGTAACGAATGGTTGGTCGTACGGGTCGCAGTCCGAGGTCAGCAAGTCTGCCGCGTTGGCGTCGGTACGGGCCAGGATGATGGTCGGTGTACCGGCAACGTCAGCGGCCAGGCGAGCGGCGGTCAGCTTCTGTACAGCTTCCTGGGTCGGTACCAGTACCTTGCCACCCATGTGGCCGCATTTTTTCACCGAAGCCAGCTGGTCTTCGAAGTGCACGCCGGCAGCGCCTGCCTCGATCATGCTCTTCATCAGCTCGTAGGCGTTGAGTACGCCACCGAAACCGGCTTCGGCGTCTGCCACGATTGGCGCGAAGTAGTCGATGTAGCCTTCATCGCCTGGGTTCTTGCCGGCTTTCCACTGGATCTGGTCGGCACGACGGAACGAGTTGTTGATGCGCTTGACCACGGTTGGCACCGAGTCCACCGGGTACAGCGATTGGTCGGGGTACATGGATTCAGCGGAGTTGTTGTCCGCTGCCACTTGCCAACCGGACAGGTAGATCGCCTGGATACCGGCTTTTACCTGCTGGACTGCCTGGCCGCCAGTGAGGGCGCCCATGCAGTTGACGAAATCTTTGTCGGGACGGAAAGAAGGCTTGGCACCCTGAGTGACCAGGTTCCACAGCTTCTCGGCGCCGAGTTTTGCAAAGGTGTGCTCAGGTTGGACCGAGCCACGCAGGCGGACGACGTCAGCAGCGGAATAAGCGCGGGTTACGCCTTTCCAGCGTGGGTTTTCAGCCCAGTCTTTTTCAAGGGCTGCAATTTGCTGTTCGCGTGTCAGTGCCATGGGGAAAAACCTCGTCGCGTCTTGTTTGAAGTATCCGTTTGCCAGCCCGGCATTCGTTGCCTGGGTAGGATTGCTCGCTGACCAGAAGCTTTGGGGTTCAAGTCAAATCTGACGGAGGTAGGCGACGGGATGAACGATGGGGCTCAAGGGGGAGTTGAGCAGGTAAGGGCAAACTGCGAACGGTCTTCGGGCGTCGTGGGCCTTTGTACGATCCATCAGTGTGTAGCCGGGTTACCTGGTTAGCTTCCGTCCCTCGGGACAACTTCGTTCCAGTCGCAACCAACGTCAAACACACCTTGTGGGCGGTACAGACACGAATCGGCTCAGGTGGGTAGCTTAGAGCGGCGATCCGAAGGCCCTTGCCAGGGCCCCTGATTAGCGGGAGCGAGGCCATCATGCCCATGCTTTTTTGGCTCGTCAAATGTTTTGTAGTGCTTTTTTTCTGGCACTACATCTTTAGTCTAATGCGACTTGCCAGTCAGTTTTCGGTGCTTCAGTTCAAGGTGTCGACCTTGACCCGTAAAGTCAGGTCATCGCGGCCCTGAGTAGAGTAGCTGCGGGTTGTAGAGGACTTGTCCGCCTGGGTTTCACGATTGATGCCGGCCAGGGGAATCCATTCGCCCAGGCGGCCGCTGACAGTTGTGTCGGTGCTTTGCACGTTCACTACATCGGGACGTTCCTGGCTCATGCGGTCACGGTTGGTACTGATGGCCAGGTGTACGGTCTCGCCGGTGACGCTGGCGGTCACGTAAAAGCCCTGGGTGACGTTGCGATACTGGGTCTGGTTTTGCAGACGGCCGTAGCTGTCCTGTTGCGTGGTGGTCAGCGGTACGCTCTGGCCGACCTGGATCAGCGCAGGCACGCCTTCGCTGGCCTGGATCTGCTGCACGCCACCGTCGCGGCTGGCAGTGCCGTAGCTGATGATGCGGGTCTGGCTGTCACCACTGTTCTGTTGGTTGTTCTCGTTGGTATCGACGGTGATCAGCAGACGTTTGGCCGGTGTATCCAATTGGCCGAGCAGTGCGCGCAAGCCCTCGATCCTGGCGGGCTCAGCGTTAACGATAAGCTGGTTGCCGTAGGCGCTGACGGTGCCGTCCTTGCCAATGAAGTTCTGCGCCACGGGCAGCAGGTCGGCGCTGGTGCGGTTGTTCAGGTTGACGACTTCAGTGGCGGCCATGGCGCAAGCGCTGACGGTCATCACGAGGGCGGTGAGCAGGGTGCGTAGGGACATGTCCGTTATCTCTGCGAGTCATTTGCTTGATAGTGCCAGTTTGTCGGCCTGGCAGGGCGCAAGTTGAATCGTAGACGGCAAAATGCCCTGGCAGGCAGGGCATTCAGGATGTTGCTGAAATAGCTATCGCAGGCAAGCCAGCTCCCACACTTGGAATGCAGTCAAATGTGGGAGCTGGCTTGCCTGCGATGCAGGCGACGCGGACTCGGGTCAGTCCCCGCGCACCATATCCACATGCGGAATCCCGACCTCAAGAAACTCATCGCTGACGATCTTGAAACCCAGCCGCTCATAAAACGGCGCCGCATACACCTGCGCACTCAGGAATTGCCGGGTCTGGCCGCGTTTCACCGCCTCGCCGATCACCGCTTCCATCAGCTTGTCGCCGACTTTCAGCCCACGCCAGTCCTTGAGCACTGATACCCGACCGATCTCGCCGCTGGGCAGCAATCGAGCGGTGCCAATCGGGAAATCACCTTCGTATGCAAGAAAATGCATGGCGCCGGCATCGTCCGCGTCCCACTCCAATTCAGGCGGGACCGATTGTTCAGCGATGAATACCGCTTCACGAATGCGCCGAATCTCGTCGATATCCTTTCGCCAGTCCGCGACACTTACGTGAATTCTATTCATCCGCGAACCCCAGGCTGCCTTGCTTGACCAGTTCGCACAGCAGGTCGCGACCGTCTTCGTCGGCCAGCCACTCGCCCAGGTTTTCGCTGTGCAGTGCATCGGCCGAGCACACCAGCTTCAACAGTTCACGCAGTTTGCCCGGCAGGTAACGGCTCTGGCCGCTGGCGAACAGCAATACGTCGTCGTCCACTTCGGACCAGGCCAGGCGTGCGCTCGGGTTGCGTACCAGGATCGCGCCGTCTTGCAGGCTGTTGATGAAATCTTCTTCGCCCAACTCTTCGCCGGCCACCAGTTCCGGGTAGCGTGGCTCGGTCATGAACTGGCCGAACCAGGTCAGCAGCATGCGCTCATCGCTCATGTGCTCGGCGAGCAAGCCCTTGAGGCGGTCCAGTGCGTCGCCCTGGATCTGGTGCGGGTCGCTGACCGGCTGGGCGTCTGCGTCGGTGTAGCGCTCTTCGTCGGTCAGGTACTGGCTGAGGAAGTCGGTGAAGTGGGTCAGCACTTCAGCGGCGCTCGGTGCACGGAAACCCACGGAATAGGTCATGCAGTCGTCTTCAGCAATGCCGAAATGGGCCAGGCGCGGCGGCAGGTAGAGCATGTCGCCCGGTTCCAGCACCCATTCGGCGCTTTCTTCGAATTCGGCGAGGATGCGCAGGTCGGCGTGTTGCAGCAACGGGCTTTCGGAATTGCACATCTGGCCGATCTTCCAGTTGCGCTTGCCCTGGGCTTGCAGCAGGAACACATCGTAGTTATCGAAATGCGGACCGACGCTGCCACCCGGCGCGGCGAAGCTGATCATCACATCATCGATACGCCAGCTCGGCAGGAAGCGGAAGTGCTCCAGCAGCTCAGCCACTTCCGGCACGAACTGGTCGACCGCCTGCACCAGCAGGGTCCACTCGCGCTCGGGCAGGGTGCTGAAAGCGTCTTCGGCGAACGGGCCGCGACGCAGTTCCCACGGGCGCTCGCCGTGTTCGATCACCAGGCGCGACTCGACTTCTTCTTCCAGGGCCAGGCCTGCCAGTTCGTCGGCGTCGATCGGGCTTTCGAAGTCAGGGATGGCCTGGCGGATCAGCAGCGGTTTTTTCTGCCAGTAGTCGCGCAGGAATTCCCGTGCCGTGATGCCGCCCAGAAGTTGAAGAGGGATATCAGGATTCATGTGTAACCTATTGAAAAAAAGCACTTTAAGACAGGAATAAAAACGCCCGGCGCGGCCGGGCGTCTCAAAGGAGCTTGCTTGGATCAGATGCGCTTGGCTTGCTCTACAGCGTTGCCGATGTAGTTGGCCGGGGTGAGCAGCTTCAGCTCGGCCTTGGCCGCGGCTGGCATGTCCAGGCCGTCGATGAAAGTTTGCAGTGCTTCGGGGCTGATGCCCTTGCCGCGCGTCAATTCTTTCAGCTTCTCGTAGGGGTTTTCGATGTTGTAGCGGCGCATCACGGTCTGGATCGGCTCGGCCAATACTTCCCAGCACGCGTCCAGGTCAGCGGCAATCTTCTGCTCGTTGAGCTCCAGCTTGCTGATGCCTTTGAGGCTGGCTTCGTACGCGATCACGCTGTGGGCAAAGCCGACACCGAGGTTGCGCAATACGGTGGAGTCGGTCAGGTCGCGCTGCCAGCGAGAGATCGGCAACTTGCTGGCCAGGTGCTGGAACAGGGCGTTGGCGATACCCAGGTTGCCTTCGGAGTTTTCGAAGTCGATCGGGTTGACCTTGTGCGGCATGGTCGACGAACCGATTTCGCCTGCAATAGTGCGCTGCTTGAAGTAGCCCAGGGAGATGTAGCCCCAGATATCGCGATCGAAATCGATCAGGATGGTGTTGAAGCGTGCAATCGCGTCGAACAGCTCGGCGATGTAGTCGTGGGGCTCGATCTGCGTGGTGTAGGGGTTGAAGCCCAGGCCCAATTCGTCTTCGATGAAGGCGCGGGCGTTGGCTTCCCAGTCGATCTCAGGATAGGCCGACAGGTGGGCGTTGTAGTTGCCTACGGCGCCATTGATCTTGCCCAGCAATGGCACGGCGGCGACTAGGGCGATCTGGCGCTCCAGGCGGTACACCACGTTGGCCAGTTCTTTGCCCAGGGTGGTCGGCGAGGCCGGCTGGCCGTGGGTGCGCGACAGCATCGGCACGGCAGCGAAACGGATCGCCAGCTCGCGGATGGCTTCGGCGGTCTGGCGCATCAGCGGCAGCATCACGTCATCACGGCCTTCGCGCAGCATCAGGGCGTGGGACAGGTTGTTGATGTCCTCGCTGGTGCAGGCAAAGTGGATGAACTCGCTGACCTGGGCCAGTTCCGGCAGTTGGGCCGCTTGCTCTTTGAGCAGGTATTCGATGGCTTTGACGTCGTGGTTGGTGGTGCGCTCGATCTCTTTGACACGCTCGGCGTGCTCCAAGGAGAAGTTTTCCGCCAGGGTGTTCAATACAGCGTTGGCTTCGGCGGAAAACGCCGGCACTTCGCTGATGGCGGGGTGAGCGGCCAGGCGCTGGAGCCAGCGCACTTCAACCAGGACACGGGCACGGATCAGGCCGTACTCGCTGAAAATAGGGCGCAGGGCCTGGGTTTTGCCGGCGTAGCGGCCGTCAACAGGGGAAACCGCAGTGAGCGAAGAGAGCTGCATGGGGTGTTCTCGGACAGTCGGGCAACGAAATGGGGCGCGTATCATACATGAAAAAATCCGCCGGTCCGTCGCCAACTGACCGGCGTATTACGCGTAATGGCTTGAAAACAGCCTGCTGGTGCGACTTATTCGTTGCGCATCAACGGGTAAAGCTCTTTGAGCAATTTGCGTCGGCTGATCACCAACTGCCAGCGATGACCGCCCAGTTGGCGCCACAAGCGTGCCGAACGAATACCGGCCAGGAGCAGGGCGCGGATTTTCGACGCGTTGTTGGGTTGCTGCAGGTTGCGCATGTCGCCGTGCACCTGGATGCGCTGGCGCAGGGTGCTCAAGGTGTCCTGGTACAGCGCACCACAGGCTGCGATCACGTTTTCGTGGGCCGGGCCGAAGTGTTCTACCTGGGACTGGATCTGCGGCAGGCGCTTGCCGATGGTGTCCAGCAGGTCGTCACGCTTGGCCAGTTGGCGCTCAAGGCCGAGCATCGACAGGGCATAGCGCAACGGTTCGCGCTGCAGAGTGCTGGGGTCGCGCTCCAGGGCGCCGATCAGGGCGCGATAGCCTTCACGCAGGGCCAGGTCGTCACCGCCGTAAACCTCAAGGGTGTCCTTGGGATCGCGGATCAGCAGGCTGCCGAGCATGCAGGTCAGGCCGGCTTCAGTGACCTGGCCGGTCTTGGCGATCTTGTCCACCAGTACCGCAGCGAGAAAGACACCGCCAAGGGCCGTCAATTGCTCCTGGGTCGGGCTCATGCCGGGTTGCTCCAGGCTTGCGCGACTTCAATCACGCCGCCGCCCAGGCAGATTTCGCCGTCATAGAACACCACGGACTGGCCAGGGGTGACCGCGCGCTGCGGGTCATCGAAGGTGGCACGGTAGCCGGTGGCGGTCTTTTCCAGGGTGCAGGGCTGGTCGCTCTGGCGATAACGCACTTTGGCGGTCAGGCGGCGCGGGGTGCTCAAGTCGATAGGGTTGACCCAATAGATCTCGGAAGCGAGCAGGGCGCCGGAGAACAGCAGCGGGTGCTCGTTGCCTTGGCCGACCACCAGCACGTTGTTTTCCAGGTCTTTGACCAGCACGTACCACGGCTCTTCACCGGCGTCCTTCAAACCGCCAATACCCAGGCCCTGGCGCTGGCCGATGGTGTGGTACATCAGGCCGTGGTGGCGGCCGATCACTTCACCCTCGGTGGTCTTGATCTCGCCCGGTTGCGCCGGCAGGTATTGCTTGAGGAAATCACTGAAGCGCCGCTCGCCGATAAAGCAGATACCGGTGGAATCTTTCTTCTTGGCGGTGGCCAGGCCGTGTTTCTCGGCAATTTTGCGCACTTCGGGCTTTTCCAGCTCGCCGACCGGAAACAGGGTCTTGGCGATCTGCTCACCACCGACGGCGTGCAGGAAGTAGCTCTGGTCCTTGTTCGGGTCCAGGCCCTTGAGCAATTCGGTGCGGCCATCGATATCGCGACGGCGCACGTAGTGGCCGGTAGCTATCAGGTCGGCGCCGAGCATCATGGCGTAGTCGAGGAAGGCCTTGAACTTGATTTCGCGGTTACACAGGATGTCCGGGTTCGGCGTGCGGCCGGCCTTGTATTCGGCCAGGAAGTGCTCGAACACGTTGTCCCAGTACTCGGCGGCGAAGTTGGCGGTGTGCAGCTTGATGCCGATCTTGTCGCACACGGCCTGGGCGTCCGCGAGGTCGTCCATGGCGGTGCAGTATTCGGTTCCATCGTCTTCTTCCCAGTTCTTCATGAACAGGCCTTCCACCTCATAACCCTGCTCCATGAGCAGAACGGCGGAAACGGAAGAGTCCACGCCGCCGGACATGCCGACGATGACGCGCTTCTTTTGTGTGTCAGAAGGGGCTGAATCACGCATAGGGTTTCAACGGGTGTCTTGAAAAAGGACGCGATTCTAGCAGGCCTGGGCCCGCAAGGCTAAAGAGAAGGGCGGATCAATTCGAGACTGTGGCATTGGCCGGCCAGATAATCATCGATGCAGCGGATAATCAGCTCGCTGCGCCAGTCGTCGCGCACGGCCATCAGTTCGTCACGGGTCAGCCAGCGGGCGCGCAGGATGCCTTCGTCGAGTTGATAGTCCGGGCGGTGTCTCAGGGCCTTGGCGATAAAGCAGACCCGTTGATAGGTGACGCCATTGCTGGGTGCGGTGTACAGGTAGATGCCGACGATGCCGGTAGCTTCCACGTCCCAGCCGGTTTCTTCCAGCGTTTCGCGCACGGCAGCTTCGGTCAGGGTTTCGTTCGGGTCCAGATGGCCGGCGGGCTGGTTGAGCACGGCGCGGCCGCCCTTGAGTTCTTCGACCATCAGGAAGCGGCCGTTGTCTTCGACGATGGTGGCGACGGTGATGTGGGGGAGCCAGGTCATTGCGAACCTCGGTATCTGGAAGGTGGCATGCTCAATGTGGGAGCTGGCTTGCCTGCGATGGCGGTGGGTCAGCTACGCCTGTATGAACTGACAGACTGCAATCGCAGGCAAGCCAGCTCCCACATTGGATTGGGTTTCTTCAATGAAGTCCCTACAAGCAGAAACCCCGGCACTGGGCCGGGGCTTCTTCGCATCCTTACAACCTTACTTCAACTTGGCAATCGCCGCATTGAGGGTGTTGCTTGGGCGCATGGCCTTGCTGGTCAGCTCTGGGTTCGGCGCGTAGTAGCCGCCGATGCCCACTGGCTTGCCCTGTACGGCGTTGAGTTCGGCAACGATGGTTGCTTCGTTCTCGGCCAGGGTTTTGGCCAATTCGCCAAACTGCGCTTGCAGTGCAGTGTCTTCGGTCTGGGCCGCCAGGGCTTGTGCCCAGTACAGCGCCAGGTAGAAGTGGCTGCCGCGGTTGTCGATGTTGCCGACCTTGCGCGATGGCGACTTGTTGTTGTCCAGGAACTGGCCGGTGGCCTGGTCCAGGGTCTTGGACAGTACCAGGGCTTTGGGGTTGTTGTACGTCACACCCAAATGCTCGAGGGACGCGGCCAGGGCCAGGAACTCGCCCAGGGAATCCCAGCGCAGGAAGTTTTCTTCCAGCAGTTGCTGCACGTGCTTTGGAGCCGAACCGCCAGCACCGGTTTCGAACAGGCCACCGCCATTCATCAGCGGCACGATCGACAGCATCTTGGCGCTGGTGCCCAGTTCCATGATCGGGAACAGGTCGGTCAGGTAGTCGCGCAGTACGTTGCCGGTCACCGAGATGGTGTCCAGGCCCTTGCGGGTGCGCTCCAGGGTGAACTTCATCGCATCGACCGGGGCCATGATGCGGATGTCCAGGCCTTCGGTGTTGTGATCTTTCAGGTAGGTCTGAACTTTCTCGACCACCACGCCATCGTGCGCGCGCTTAGGGTCCAGCCAGAAAATGGCCGGGGTGTTGCTGGCGCGGGCACGGTTGACGGCGAGCTTGACCCAGTCCTGGATCGGCGCGTCTTTGGTCTGGCACATGCGGAAGATGTCGCCAGCTTCGACGTTCTGTTCCATCAGCAGGTTGCCCTGGCTGTCGGTGACGCGGACAACGCCGTCAGCCTTGATCTGGAAGGTCTTGTCGTGGGAGCCGTACTCTTCGGCTTTCTTCGCCATCAGGCCAACGTTTGGCACGCTGCCCATGGTGGTGGGGTCGAAGGCGCCATTGGCCTTGCAGTCTTCGATGACCGCCTGGTAGATGGTGGCGTAGCAGCGATCCGGGATCACAGCCTTGGTGTCGTGCAGTTGGCCGTCGGTGCCCCACATCTTGCCGGAGTCACGGATCATCGCTGGCATCGAGGCGTCGACGATGACGTCGCTCGGCACGTGCAGGTTGGTGATGCCTTTGTCGGAGTTGACCATCGCCAGGGCAGGGCGAACGGCGTAGACCGCCTGGATATCGGCTTCGATCTGCGCCTGCTGGTCGGCCGGCAGGGCTTTGATGCGGGCGTACAGGTCGCCGATGCCGTTGTTCAGGTTGAAGCCGATCTGTTCCAGCACGGTCGCGTGCTTGGCCAGGGCGTCTTTATAGAACTCGGCAACGATCTGGCCGAACATGATCGGGTCGGAGACCTTCATCATGGTGGCTTTCAAGTGAACCGACAGCAGCACGCCTTGCTTCTTGGCGTCTTCGATTTCAGCGGCGATGAAGCTGCGCAGGGCTTTCTTGCTCAGCACGGCGGTGTCGATGATTTCGCCGGCCTGAACGCTGGTCTTTTCCTTCAGGACGGTGGTGGTGCCGTCCTTCGCAACCAGCGCAATTTTGACCGCGTCAGCGGTTTCGATCTGCACGGCTTTTTCGCTGCCGTAGAAGTCGCCGTTGTTCATGTGGGCAATGTGCGACTTGGAGTCGGCAGCCCAGGCGCCCATCTTGTGCGGGTGCTTGCGTGCGTAGTTCTTGACCGACAGCGGTGCGCGACGGTCGGAGTTGCCTTCGCGCAGTACCGGGTTCACGGCACTGCCCTTGACCTTGTCGTAACGTGCACGGGTTTCTTTTTCCGCGTCGGTGGTTACGGTTTCAGGGTAGTCCGGCAGGGCGTAGCCCTGGGCCTGCAGTTCCTTGATCGCGGCTTGCAACTGCGGGGTCGAGGCGCTGATGTTGGGAAGCTTGATGATGTTGGCTTCAGGCGTAACGGCCAGGTCGCCCAGTTCGGCGAGGTGGTCCGGGATGGCCTTGGTGCCCAGTTGCTCGGGGAAGCTTGCGAGGATGCGCCCGGCGAGGGAAATGTCGCGGGTTTCCACGGCAATATCAGCGGAAGCGGTGAAGGCCTCTACGATAGGCAGCAGTGAATAGGTGGCGAGGGCTGGGGCTTCGTCGGTGAAGGTGTAGATGATCTTCGAGCGGGTGGGCATATTCGGATTAACTCTCTTCTTTGCTGAAAGCGTGCGCAGAAACTCGAGATGCGCCGGGTAGAGCGCGTTCGTTCAAAGTCATCCATGAGCGAAATGTCGAGGTTTCTTCGCGGTGATGTTGGTTTGCATCAGTCGAGCGTCAAGCGGGTGGGCTATGGTAATAGTCCGGCTTTCTGGCGAAAGGCTACGTTCTAGAGCGGTCCGCCGTCGTGACTCTTTGGTCAGCGGCGGCATTATACATAGGTCGCTATGCTTACGCTGAGCCTTCATACAAAAGGGGGCTCGTCCATTGGTCTAAAGGTCGCAGGTGCGTGGGGTGGTGGGATGTGCTCAAGATTGGCGCTTTTCCCTTTGCTTTCAGGCTTGTAGGCCACCAAATGTGCTGTTTTCGGTGCAAATGAGCATGGCGTGAGGTTTCAGTCGCCATTTATCTGGAGTAGGCTCGAACGCAGCCAGATGTTCAATCCATAGATGGAGTTCAGCATGGGATACAAGAAGATTCAGGTTCCGGCAGTCGGCGACAAAATCACCGTCAATGCAGACCATTCTCTCAATGTTCCTGACCAACCGATCATCCCCTACATCGAAGGTGACGGTATTGGCGTCGACATCAGCCCGGTGATGATCAAGGTGGTCGATGCCGCTGTTGAAAAGGCTTACGGCGGCAAGCGCAAAATCTCCTGGATGGAGGTGTACGCTGGTGAAAAGGCCACTCAAGTCTACGACCAGGACACCTGGCTGCCCCAGGAAACCCTGGATGCGGTCAAGGATTACGTGGTGTCCATCAAGGGCCCGCTGACAACGCCAGTCGGTGGCGGTATCCGTTCGCTGAACGTGGCCCTGCGCCAGCAGCTCGACCTGTATGTGTGCCTGCGCCCGGTGCGCTGGTTCGAAGGCGTGCCCAGTCCGGTGAAAAAGCCTGGCGACGTGGACATGACTATTTTCCGTGAGAACTCCGAGGATATTTACGCGGGCATCGAGTGGAAGGCTGGTTCGCCGGAAGCGATCAAAGTGATCAAGTTCCTCAAGGAAGAAATGGGTGTTACCAAGATCCGTTTCGACCAGGATTGCGGGATTGGCGTCAAGCCGGTCTCCAAAGAGGGTACCAAGCGCCTGGCGCGCAAGGCCTTGCAGTATGTGGTGGATAACGACCGCGACTCGCTGACCATCGTGCACAAAGGCAACATCATGAAGTTCACCGAAGGGGCCTTCAAGGAGTGGGCCTACGAGGTGGCGGCTGAAGAGTTCGGCGCGACTCTGCTCGACGGCGGGCCGTGGATGCAGTTCAAGAATCCCAAGACCGGTAAGAATGTAGTGGTCAAGGATGCCATTGCCGACGCCATGCTCCAGCAGATCCTGCTGCGTCCGGCCGAATATGACGTGATCGCGACCCTCAACCTCAATGGTGATTACCTGTCCGACGCCCTGGCGGCGGAAGTGGGCGGCATTGGTATTGCGCCGGGGGCCAACCTGTCGGACACCGTGGCAATGTTTGAAGCCACCCACGGTACTGCGCCTAAATATGCGGGCAAGGATCAGGTCAACCCTGGTTCATTGATCCTGTCGGCGGAAATGATGCTGCGGCATATGGGCTGGGTCGAGGCGGCGGATCTGATCATCAAGGGCACCAACGGCGCGATTTCGGCCAAGACCGTGACTTATGACTTCGAGCGTCTGATGGATGGCGCTACGTTGGTGTCGTCGTCGGGGTTTGGTGATGCGTTGATCAAGCATATGTAAACAGGCAGAGAAAACCGGCCGCCCTGATGAGTCGGGGCGGCCGGTTTGCTTTGAGTGCTTGATTTCAGTGGCTGGTCAGGCCCGTTGCTTCTCTGATTTTTCTACCTTTGTTTCTTTCACGCCTGCAGTGGCAGGCGCATCAACAATATTTACGGCATGCATGCCTTTTGGCCCTTGAATGATTTCAAAGTTGACACGCTGACCCGCTTTCAGCGTTTTGTAACCTTCCATCTGGATCGCTGAGAAATGCGCAAAAAGGTCCTCGGTCTTGCCGTCTTCAATGACGAAGCCGTAACCCTTGACATTGTTGAACCACTTGACCTCACCACTAGCCATTCCCTTATCCCTCTGCACCAGACTCCATCACTGGAGTATCATCCTGTCTATCCGTCCTAACCCGAATAAATAAGGTTGACTGCGCGGACCTTTTTTACCCACTGTGGGCTCTATTCGTTGTAACACCGTTTCGCCGATAGTCAAGGTGACCAAAGGGTCAGAGTTGAAATTCTGACAGGCCGCCCCCACCACTGTAATTGAACCACTGACGAACCTTTCTTTCCCATGCATGCAAACAGCCAGATTCGACTAACATTCAATCAGGATCGCCCGGATCAGGAACATGACGACGACGGTTCTGCAGGCATTGCTGTTCAGGAGGCCAAGCCTGCTTTACAGGCGCCGCCGATGTACAAGGTGGTTTTGTTTAATGATGACTACACACCGATGGATTTCGTCGTCGAAGTGCTCGAGGTGTTTTTCAACCTGAACCGCGAGTTGGCGACCAAGGTAATGCTGGCCGTTCACACAGAAGGACGGGCAGTATGTGGAGTGTTTACCCGCGACATCGCCGAGACAAAGGCCATGCAGGTCAACCAGTACGCCAGGGAAAGCCAGCATCCGCTACTCTGTGAAATCGAGAAGGACGGTTAACGCCGACCACTTGGGTATGAGGTGAAGCTATGTTAAACCGCGAGCTCGAAGTCACCCTCAATCTTGCCTTCAAAGAGGCTCGTTCGAAGCGTCATGAATTCATGACCGTCGAACACCTTTTGCTGGCACTTTTGGATAACGAAGCTGCCGCCACCGTTCTACGTGCGTGCGGCGCCAACCTCGACAAGCTCAAGCATGACCTGCAGGAGTTTATCGACTCCACCACGCCACTGATCCCCGTGCATGACGAGGACCGCGAAACCCAGCCAACCCTGGGGTTCCAGCGGGTATTGCAGCGTGCTGTGTTCCACGTACAGAGCTCCGGTAAGCGTGAAGTCACGGGCGCGAATGTGCTGGTGGCAATTTTCAGCGAACAGGAAAGCCAGGCCGTGTTCCTGCTCAAGCAGCAGAGCGTTGCCCGTATTGATGTAGTCAATTACATCGCCCACGGTATCTCCAAGGTGCCTGGGCACGGCGATCATTCCGAGGGCGAGCAGGATATGCAGGACGAGGAGGGCGGTGAGTCTTCTTCTTCCAGCAACCCGCTGGATGCCTATGCCAGCAACCTCAATGAAATGGCGCGCCAGGGGCGGATCGATCCGCTGGTGGGGCGTGAGCACGAGGTAGAGCGTGTAGCGCAGATACTTGCGCGTCGTCGCAAGAACAACCCGTTGCTGGTGGGCGAGGCGGGCGTGGGTAAAACCGCGATTGCCGAAGGCCTGGCCAAGCGCATTGTCGATAACCAGGTGCCAGACCTGCTGGCCAGCAGTGTCGTCTATTCCCTTGACCTGGGCGCGTTGCTCGCCGGGACCAAGTACCGTGGCGATTTCGAGAAACGCTTCAAGGCGTTGCTCGGCGAGCTGAAAAAACGCCCGCAGGCCATCCTGTTCATCGACGAGATCCATACCATCATTGGCGCCGGTGCGGCTTCCGGTGGGGTGATGGACGCTTCCAACCTGCTCAAGCCGCTGCTGTCCTCCGGTGATATCCGCTGCATTGGTTCGACCACGTTCCAGGAATTTCGCGGCATCTTCGAAAAAGACCGTGCCCTGGCGCGTCGCTTCCAGAAAGTCGACGTGTCCGAGCCGTCGGTTGAAGATACCATCGGCATCCTGCGTGGGCTCAAGGGGCGTTTTGAAGCGCACCATGGCATCGAGTACACCGATGAGGCCTTGCGTGCGGCGGCTGAGCTGGCGTCGCGCTACATCAATGACCGGCATATGCCTGACAAGGCCATCGATGTGATCGACGAAGCGGGTGCCTACCAGCGCCTGCAGCCGGTCGAGAAGCGCGTGAAGCGCATCGACGTGCCTCAGGTCGAGGACATCGTGGCCAAGATCGCGCGGATTCCGCCAAAACACGTCACCAGTTCCGACAAGGAGCTGCTGCGTAACCTGGAGCGCGACCTCAAGCTCACCGTGTTTGGCCAGGATGCGGCCATCGACTCGCTGTCCACGGCGATCAAGTTGTCCCGTGCGGGCCTCAAGTCGCCGGACAAGCCAGTCGGTTCGTTCCTGTTCGCAGGCCCGACCGGTGTCGGCAAGACCGAGGCGGCTCGCCAGTTGGCCAAGGCCATGGGCATCGAGCTGGTCCGTTTCGACATGTCCGAGTACATGGAGCGCCACACTGTGTCGCGCTTGATCGGTGCGCCTCCGGGCTATGTCGGCTTCGACCAGGGCGGCCTGTTGACCGAGGCGATCACCAAGCAGCCACATTGCGTATTGCTGCTCGATGAAATCGAAAAGGCTCACCCGGAAGTCTTCAACCTGTTGTTGCAGGTCATGGACCACGGGACCCTGACCGATAACAACGGGCGCAAGGCGGACTTCCGCAATGTGATCGTGATCATGACCACCAACGCCGGTGCCGAAACCGCGGCGCGGGCTTCGATCGGCTTTACGCATCAGGATCACTCCTCCGATGCCATGGAAGTGATCAAGAAGAGCTTCACGCCGGAGTTCCGCAACCGCCTGGACACCATTATCCAGTTTGGTCGCCTCAGCCATGAGGTCATCAAAAGCGTGGTGGACAAGTTCCTCACCGAGCTTCAAGCGCAGTTGGAAGACAAGCGCGTGCAGCTGGATGTGACGGAAGCGGCCCGCAGTTGGATCGCAGAGGGCGGCTACGATGCGGCAATGGGCGCACGCCCGATGGCGCGTCTGATCCAGGACAAGATCAAGCGGCCACTGGCCGAAGAGATCCTGTTCGGCGAACTCTCCGACCATGGTGGCGTGGTGCACATCGACCTGAAGGACGGCGAGCTGACCTTCGAGTTCGAGACCACGGCGGAAATGGCCTGATCGTTAGCTGCAACATTGCAAAAGGCGCCGAAAGGCGCCTTTTTGCTGCCTGAAATACGATTTACGAGACTGTGACCATCAACTGTGGGAGCTGGGTTGCCTGCGATGGCGGTCCTTCGGTCGCACATCGTTAACTGGCCCACCGCTATCGCAGGCAAGCCAGCTCCCACAGGGTCGAGTGGCGACTGTTAAATCCTGCGCACACAAAAACGCCCGGCATAACCGGGCGTTTTGTATTGACTTGCTTAGCGAGCGCGGTAAGTGATGCGCCCTTTGCTCAAGTCATAGGGCGTCAGCTCGACGCGCACTTTGTCACCGGTAAGAATACGAATGTAGTTCTTGCGCATCTTGCCGGAGATATGCGCGGTTACGACGTGCCCATTTTCCAACTCCACACGAAACATGGTGTTGGGCAGGGTGTCGACGACAGTGCCTTCCATTTCGAAGCTGTCTTCTTTCGACATGCAGTAAAGCCCTCGGTATCCAGTGAATGGCCCGGTGCAACTGCGCCAGGCAAAAGCGGCGTGCATTGTGCCCGAAAAAGGGTGTTCAAGCCAAGGGGTTCTAGTTAAGCGTGACCCATCTTTGATTAATCAGCAGCTCAATGGGCCGATATTGGGTCTTGTAGTTCATCTTTTTGCAGTTCTTGATCCAGTATCCGAGGTACACCGCCTCCAGTTCCAGGCGCAGCGCTTCGCCTATCTGCCACAGGATGGCGAAGCGCCCGAGGCTGCGGCGTTCTTCGGTCGGTTCATAGAAGGTGTACACCGCCGAGAGGCCGTTGGGCAGTAGGTCGGTGACCGCCACGGCCAACAGGCGGCCGTCGAGGCGGAATTCGTAGAACCGCGAAAAGGGCAGGTCACGCACCAGGAATGTGGAAAACTGGTCGCGGCTGGGCGGATACATATCGCCGTCGGCATGACGCTGCTCGATATAGCGTTGGTAGAGATCGAAATATTCTTCGCTGTATTGGGGTTTGGTGGCGTGTACGGTCAGGTCGGCGTTGCGCTTGAGAATGCGTTTCTGGTTACGGTCGGGCGAAAACTGCGCAACCGGGATGCGTGCGGGCACGCAGGCATTACAGTTCTGGCAATGGGGGCGATACAGGTGATCGCCGCTGCGCCGGAAGCCCATCTCGGACAGGTCGGCATACACATGCACGTCCATGGGCTGGCTGGGATCGAGGAACAGCGTGGTGGCCTGCTCGTCGGGCAGATAGCTGCATGAGTGGGCTTGAGTGGCATAGAACTTCAAGCGCGCCAGCTCGGTCATGATCAACCCTCGGGATAAGCTTTGAAATAAGTGTAAGCCACGTGCGCGAAAGTCGCCTAGGAAACCCACGGCCCGGCGTTGGGTTGGTCCAGATGTTTGTCCAGGAAGTCAGCGAAGACGCTGCGCGGTATGCCGCGGGCACCCAGGCTGTGCAGGTGATCATTGGGCATCTGGCAATCGATCAGCACAAATCCCCAGGCTTGCAGTTGCCGGGTCAATGTGGCGAAACCGAATTTGGAGGCGTTGTCGGCGCGGCTGAACATGGACTCGCCAAAAAACAACTGGCCCATCGCCAGACCGTACAGGCCGCCCACCAGTTCGCCCTGGTCCCAGACCTCGACGGAATGCGCGTAGCCACGCTGGTGCAGCTCCAGATAGGCCTGCTGGATGCTTTCGGTGATCCAAGTGCCATCGGCATAGGCACGGGGCGCGGCGCAGGCGTGTATGACGGCGGCGAAATCCTGGTCGAAGGTCACGGTATAGCGCTGCTGGCGCAATAATTTGCCCAGGCTGCGGGAAACATGCAGCTCGTCGGGGAATATCACTGTGCGAGGGTCGGGTGACCACCAGAGGATAGGCTGGCCTTCGGAGAACCAGGGAAAACAGCCATGACGGTAGGCCTGGATCAGTCGTTCGGCCGACAGGTCGCCACCGGCGGCGAGCAGGCCGTTGGGTTCGCGCATGGCCTTGGCCAAAGGTGGGAACGTCAGGGTGTCGCGTTGTAACCAGGTCAGCATGGCATCCAGGCTTACGGAAGGGGAGGGGAGTGGCAGGTCATGCACCTGCACCGCAAGTGTTGATTATTGACGACCCGGCGCCACGGGGCCAGCCCGAATAGGCTATTAACGAGGATTAGCATGAGCGGGTGTTTCTGCAACTCTGCACACAGGGTGTGGTCGTAATCGGGTCTGGCGCATGCCGGCCATTTGCCAAGCTTGCCTGGATTGCTAAATACAGCTCATAAGCCTTTGTCAGCAAAGGCAATGCATGCTCAAATTGTCCGTGCAGTCAGGTGAAGGGCAAGTGCGTGGCATCGCGCACGCAAACCCGTACAATGCGGCCATTGTGGCGTTATCGCCATTTCACCTATCCGTCACCGGATGTTAAAAGTAGATTCAGCAACATTCGTTCATTTTTCAGCTGCTCCGGATAGAGCAGTCGTGTAGTCATTTAACAGATGGACGCGCTAAAGGCGCAGGAATAGACCCGTTTTGAAGAAATCCGCCGCAGCACCTAAAGCAGCAGTCGTACCGGCCTGGCGCCAGCACCTGCATTACCGACTCAAGGAAGGCGCACTGATTGCCATCGGTGCGCTGTGTCTGTTCCTGATGATGGCCTTGCTCACCTATGGCAAGGACGATCCGGGCTGGAGTCATAACAGCAAGATCGATGACGTGCAGAATTTCGGCGGCCCTGTAGGTTCTTACAGCGCCGATATCCTCTTCATGATCCTGGGTTACTTCGCCTACATTTTCCCGCTGTTGCTGGCGATCAAGACCTGGCAGATCTTCCGCCAGCGTCACGAACCGTGGCAGTGGAGCGGCTGGCTGTTCTCCTGGCGCCTGATCGGCCTGGTGTTCCTGGTGCTGTCGGGCGCTGCGCTGGCGCATATCCACTTCCATGCACCGACCGGCTTGCCGGCGGGCGCGGGCGGGGCTCTGGGCGAAAGCCTCGGCGACCTGGCACGCCGTACCCTGAATATCCAGGGCAGCACCCTGATGTTCATCGCGCTGTTCCTGTTCGGCCTCACGGTATTCACCGACCTGTCATGGTTCAAGGTGATGGACGTGACCGGCAAAATTACCCTCGACCTGTTCGAATTGTTCCAGGGCGCCGCCAACCGCTGGTGGGCCGCCCGTGTCGAGCGCAAGCAAATGGTGGCGCAGTTGCGTGAGGTTGACACCCGTGTCAACGAGGTGGTGGCTCCAAGCACGCCGGATCGACGCGAGCAAGCCAAGGTCAAGGAGCGCTTGATCGAGCGCGAGCAGGCCCTGAGCAAGCACATGTCGGACCGTGAAAAGCAGGTGCCGCCCGTGATCGCCCCGGCACCGCCCAAGGCGCCGGAGCCCAGCCATCGCGTGCAAAAAGAGAAGCAGGCACCGTTGTTTATCGACAGCGCTGTCGAAGGCACCTTGCCGCCGATCTCGATTCTGGACCCGGCCGAAAAGAAACAACTCAACTATTCCCCCGAATCCCTGGCGGCTGTCGGTCACCTGCTGGAAATCAAGCTCAAGGAGTTCGGCGTCGAAGTGTCGGTGGACTCGATCCATCCGGGCCCGGTGATCACCCGTTACGAAATCCAACCGGCCGCCGGGGTAAAAGTCAGCCGTATTTCCAACCTGGCCAAAGATTTGGCACGTTCCCTGGCCGTCACCAGCGTGCGCGTGGTGGAAGTGATCCCGGGCAAGACCACCGTGGGTATCGAGATCCCCAACGAAGACCGGCAGATCGTGCGCTTCTCCGAAGTGCTGTCGACCCCGGAATATGACAACTTCAAATCGCCGGTCACCCTGGCGCTCGGCCATGACATCGGCGGTAAGCCGGTGATTACCGACCTGGCGAAAATGCCGCACCTGCTGGTAGCCGGTACCACCGGTTCCGGTAAGTCGGTGGGTGTGAACGCCATGATCCTGTCGATCCTGTTCAAGTCCGGGCCGGATGACGCCAAGCTGATCATGATCGACCCGAAGATGCTGGAACTGTCGATCTACGAAGGCATCCCGCACCTGCTGTGCCCGGTGGTTACCGACATGAAGGACGCCGCCAACGCCCTGCGTTGGAGCGTTGCCGAGATGGAGCGCCGCTACAAGCTGATGGCGAAGATGGGCGTGCGTAACCTGTCGGGCTTCAATGCCAAGGTCAAGGAAGCCCAGGACGCCGGCACACCGCTGACCGACCCGCTGTACAAGCGCGAAAGCATTCACGATGAAGCACCACTGCTGACCAAGCTGCCGACCATCGTGGTGGTGGTCGATGAATTTGCCGACATGATGATGATCGTCGGCAAGAAGGTTGAAGAGCTGATCGCCCGTATCGCCCAGAAGGCGCGGGCGGCGGGCATCCACTTGATTCTCGCGACCCAGCGGCCGTCGGTGGACGTGATCACCGGCCTGATCAAGGCCAACATTCCGACGCGCATGGCGTTCCAGGTCTCCAGCAAGATCGACTCGCGTACCATCATCGACCAGGGTGGCGCCGAGCAACTGCTGGGCCACGGTGACATGCTGTACATGCCGCCCGGGACCAGCCTGCCGATTCGCGTTCACGGCGCCTTTGTTTCCGATGACGAAGTCCACCGTGTGGTCGAAGCCTGGAAACTGCGCGGCGCGCCGGAATATAACGACGACATTCTCGCTGGCGTGGAAGAGGCCGGCAGCGGCTTCGACGGTGGCAGCAGCGGTGGCGACGATGATGCTGAAACCGACGCGCTCTACGACGAGGCCGTGGCCTTCGTACTGGAAAGCCGCCGTGCCTCGATTTCGGCGGTGCAGCGCAAGCTTAAAATCGGCTACAACCGCGCCGCCCGCATGATCGAAGCCATGGAAATGGCCGGCGTCGTGACCGCAATGAACACCAATGGCTCGCGTGAAGTCATCGCCCCTGGGCAGATGCGCGACTGATTCCGCGCCGCGTGGCAACACGCGGCGTGCCCTGACTACTCAATGAGGACTCCCATGCGCTTTATCCGCATGCTGTTGTTGCCGGCCCTGGCCTTGACCGCTGTTTCGGCTCACGCTGACCCGGCTTCCGTCGCCAGCCTGAAGAACCTGTTGGACAAATCCCAGACCCTCACCGCGCGCTTCTCCCAGCTCACCCTGGATGCCGGCGGCACCCAGTTGCAGGAAACAGCCGGTGAAATGGCCGTGCAGCGCCCAGGGCTGTTCTACTGGCATACCGAAGGCAAGGCGGAGCAGACCATCGTTTCCGACGGCCAGAAAGTCACGCTGTGGGACCCGGACCTGGAACAAGCCACCATCAAGAAGCTCGATCCACGCCTGAACCAGACCCCGGCACTGCTGCTGTCGGGTGATGTGTCGAAAATCAACGACAGCTTCGACATCACCTCCAAGCAGACCAGCAACGTCATCGAATTCACCCTCAAGCCAAAATCCAAGGACACGCTGTTTGACACGCTGTCCTTGTCGTTCGGCAACGGCGTGATCAACAACATGCGCCTGGTCGACAGCGTCGGCCAGCGCACCGATATCCTGTTCTCCGGAGTCAAGGCCAACCAGCCGGTGCCCGCGTCCAAGTTCAAGTTCGACATCCCCAAGGGTGCCGACGTGATCCAGGAATAATCTAGAGGTTTCAAACGCTGCCCATGGATCTGTTTCGAAGTGACCCGATTGCCCAGCCACTGGCCGCGCGCTTGCGTTCGACCAACCTGGATGAGTACGTCGGTCAGGAACACCTGCTCGCTCGCGGCAAACCCTTGCGCGAAGCCTTGGAGCAGGGTGCGCTGCATTCGATGATTTTCTGGGGGCCGCCGGGCGTGGGCAAGACCACCCTGGCGCGGCTGCTGGCGAAAGTCTCGGACGCGCACTTTGAAACGGTCTCGGCGGTGCTCGCCGGGGTGAAGGAGATCCGCCAGGCGGTGGAAGTGGCCAAGCAGCAGGCCGGGCAATACGGCAAGCGCACTATCCTGTTCGTCGACGAAGTGCATCGCTTCAACAAGTCGCAGCAGGATGCGTTCCTGCCTTATGTCGAGGACGGTACGCTGATCTTTATCGGCGCCACCACCGAAAACCCTTCCTTTGAATTGAACAACGCCTTGTTGTCACGGGCGCGGGTCTATGTGCTCAAGAGCCTGGATGAAGCGGCGATGCAAAAGCTGCTGCACCGTGCCTTGAGCGAAGACAAGGGCCTGGGCAAGCGTCAGCTGAGCCTCAGCGATGAAGGCTTCAAGATTTTGCTGACCGCCGCCGATGGTGACGGGCGTCGCTTTCTCAACCTGCTGGAGAATGCTTCCGACCTGGCCGAAGACGGCGGCGAGATTGGCGTTGATCTGTTGCAAAGCCTGCTGGGTGACACGCGCCGACGTTTCGACAAGGGCGGCGAAGCCTTCTACGACCAGATTTCCGCGCTGCACAAATCCGTACGCGGCTCCAACCCTGATGGCGCGCTGTATTGGTTTGCGCGCATGATCGATGGCGGTTGCGACCCGCTGTACCTGGCGCGCCGCGTAGTGCGCATGGCCAGCGAAGACATCGGCAACGCCGACCCGCGGGCCCTGAGCCTGTGCCTGGCCGCCTGGGAGGTGCAGGAGCGCCTCGGCAGCCCGGAAGGCGAGCTGGCGGTGGCCCAGGCCATCACCTACCTGGCCTGCGCGCCGAAAAGCAACGCGGTGTATATGGGCTTCAAGTCGGCCCTGCGTGCGGCCGCCGAGCACGGCTCCCTCGAAGTGCCGCTGCACCTGCGCAACGCACCGACCAAGCTGATGAAGCAACTGGGGTATGGCGACGAATACCGTTATGCCCACGATGAGCCGGACGCCTATGCGGCCGGCGAAGACTACTTCCCCGATGAGCTGGAGCCGCAGCCGTTCTACCAGCCCGTGCCCCGTGGCCTGGAGCTGAAGATCGGTGAGAAGCTCAATCACCTGGCCACCCTCGACCGTCTGAGCCCCCGGCAGCGGAGAAAATCATGATTCCTTTGGTGGTCGCCGTCTCGGTGGGGGGGATTGCCGGGACGCTGTTGCGCTTCGCCACCGGCAATTGGATCAACGCCAATTGGCCGAAACACTTCTATACGGCGACGCTCGCCGTTAATATCGTGGGCTGCCTGTTGATCGGCGTGTTATACGGCCTGTTTTTGTTACGCCCGGAAGTGCCTGTCGAGGTACGTGCCGGCCTGATGGTTGGCTTTCTTGGCGGCCTGACGACTTTTTCATCCTTTTCACTGGATACCGTGCGCCTGCTGGAAAGCGGGCAAGTGCCGCTGGCGATTGGCTATGCGGCCATCAGCGTATTCGGCGGGCTGCTCGCCACCTGGGCTGGCCTGTCCTTGACCAAACTTTGATAACGAGAGACCGACATGCTCGATTCCAAACTGTTACGTAGCAACCTTCAGGACGTAGCGGACCGCCTGGCATCCCGTGGCTTTGCCTTGGATGTTGCGCGCATCGAAGCGCTGGAAGAACAGCGCAAGACCGTCCAGACCCGCACCGAAGCACTGCAGGCTGAACGTAATGCGCGCTCCAAGTCCATCGGCCAGGCCAAGCAGCGCGGCGAAGATATCGCGCCGTTGATGGCGGATGTCGAGCGCATGGGCACTGAGCTGTCCGACGGCAAAATCGAGCTGGAAGGCATTCAGACCCAGTTGGATTCGATCCTGCTGGGCATTCCGAACCTGCCCCACGAATCCGTACCGGTCGGCGAAGATGAAGACGGCAACGTCGAAGTGCGCCGCTGGGGCACGCCGAAAGCCTTCGATTTCGAGATCAAGGACCACGTCGCCCTGGGCGAATTGACCGGTGGCCTGGATTTTGAAACCGCGGCAAAAATGTCCGGCGCACGCTTTGCCTTGCTGCGCGGCCCGATTGCGCGCATGCACCGTGCACTGGCGCAGTTCATGATCAACCTGCACACCGGCGAACACGGTTACGAAGAGGCCTACACCCCGTACCTGGTTCAGGCGCCGGCGTTGATGGGCACCAGCCAACTGCCGAAATTCGAAGAAGACCTGTTCAAGATCAGCCGCGACGGCGAAGCCGACCTGTACCTGATCCCGACGGCCGAAGTGTCGCTGACCAATATCGTCGCCGGCGAAATCCTCGACGCCAAGCAACTGCCGTTGAAGCTGGTTGCCCACAGCCCGTGCTTCCGTAGCGAAGCCGGCGCATCGGGTCGCGATACCCGCGGCATGATCCGCCAGCATCAGTTCGACAAGGTTGAAATGGTCCAGGTAGTAGAACCGTCGACCTCCATGCAAGCCCTGGAAGGCCTGACTGCCAACGCCGAGCGCGTGTTGCAGCTGCTGGAGCTGCCGTACCGCGTACTGGCCCTGTGCACGGGCGACATGGGCTTCAGCGCCGTGAAAACCTACGACCTGGAAGTGTGGGTGCCGAGCCAGGACAAATACCGCGAGATTTCGTCGTGCTCCAACTGCGGTGACTTCCAGGCCCGTCGCATGCAGGCGCGTTTCCGCAACCCGGAAACCGGCAAGCCGGAACTGGTGCATACCCTCAACGGTTCGGGCCTGGCCGTAGGCCGTACCCTGGTGGCCGTGCTGGAAAACTACCAGCAGGCGGACGGTTCGATCCGTGTACCTGAGGTGCTCAAGCCTTACATGGCGGGCGTTGAGGTCATCCGCTAAATGGAATTTCTGCCGCTGTTTCATAACCTGCGCGGCAGTCGTGTGTTGGTCGTCGGTGGTGGGGAGATTGCCTTGCGCAAATCCCGGCTGCTGGCCGATGCCGGCGCGGTGTTGCGGGTGGTTGCTCCCCAGATCGAAAGCCAGCTGCGTGAGCTGGTGCTGGGCAGTGGCGGGGAACTGATGTTGCGCGGTTATCAGGAGGCCGACCTGGACGGTTGCACCCTGATTATCGCGGCTACCGACGATGAGCCACTGAATGCGCAAGTGTCCAGTGATGCCAAGCGTCGCTGCGTGCCGGTCAATGTGGTGGACGCGCCAGCGTTGTGCAGCGTGATCTTCCCGGCGATTGTCGACCGTTCACCCTTGGTGATTGCCGTCTCCAGCGGCGGTGACGCTCCGGTACTGGCACGGCTGATTCGCGCCAAGCTGGAAACCTGGATTCCCTCCACCTACGGGCAACTGGCTGGGCTGGCCGCGCGTTTTCGGGCTCAGGTCAAAGGTTTGTACCCGGATGTGCAGCAGCGCCGGGCGTTCTGGGAAGAAGTGTTCCAGGGCCCGATTGCCGACCGACAGTTGGCCGGGCAGGGCGAGGAGGCCGAGCGCCTGTTGATCGAAAAGGTCAATGGCGCGCCGCCTTACGCGCCCGGTGAGGTGTACCTGGTGGGTGCAGGCCCAGGTGACCCGGATTTGCTGACCTTCCGCGCATTGCGCCTGATGCAGCAAGCCGACGTGGTGCTGTACGACCGTTTGGTTGCGCCGGCGATTTTGGAACTGTGCCGTCGTGATGCCGAGCGCGTGTACGTCGGCAAGCGTCGTGCCGATCACGCGGTGCCTCAGGACCAGATCAACCAGCAACTGGTCGACCTGGCCAAGCAAGGCAAGCGCGTGCTGCGCCTTAAAGGGGGTGACCCGTTCATCTTTGGTCGTGGTGGCGAAGAGATCGAGGAATTGGCGGCCCATGGCATCCCCTTCCAGGTGGTGCCGGGTATCACGGCAGCCAGTGGTTGTGCGGCTTATGCCGGGATTCCGCTGACTCACCGCGATTATGCCCAGTCGGTACGGTTTATTACCGGGCACTTGAAGAACGGTACCTCGGACTTGCCTTGGCAAGACCTGGTCGGCCCCTCACAGACCCTGGTGTTCTACATGGGCTTGATTGGCTTGCCGATCATTTGCGAGCAGTTGATCAAGCACGGGCGCTCCGCAGATACCCCAGCGGCGCTGATCCAGCAGGGCACCACGTCCAACCAGCGCGTGTTCACCGGCACCCTGGCCGACCTGCCGCGCATGGTGGCGGAGCATGAAGTGCATGCGCCGACACTGGTGATCGTGGGTGAGGTGGTGGTACTGCGTGAAAAGCTCAAGTGGTTCGAGGGCGCCCAGTCCCAAGTCTGACCTCAAAAGCATCGGGGGCAAGCCCCCTCCCACATTGGAATGCATTCCAAGTGTGGGAGGGGGCTTGCCCCCGATGAGGCCATCTCATTACAACCGATGATCCGGATCAGCCAAAGACACCTTTACCCGGCAGCCGCACCCGATCATGCTCCGTATCAAACCCCTGCAACGGCCCCTTCGGCACAATCCCCGTCGGGTTGATCGTGCGATGGCTGGCATAGTAATGCCCCTTGATATGCTCGAAATCCACCGTCTCGGCCACCCCCGGCCACTGATACATCTCCCGCAGCCAGTTCGACAAATTCCCATAGTCGGCAATTCGCCGCAGGTTGCATTTGAAGTGGCTGTAGTACACCGCATCAAAACGAATCAGCGTAGTGAACAGCCGTACATCGGCTTCGGTCAGGTACTCGCCGGCCAGATAACGATGGCTGCCCAGGTGCTGTTCCAAATGATCCAGCTCGGCAAACACATCATCAAACGCACTTTCATACGCCTGTTGTGAGGTGGCGAAACCTGCGCGGTACACGCCGTTGTTCACGGCGGGGTAGATGCGTTCGTTGAGGCTGTCGATGGTCGAATGCAGGGCTTGGGGGTAGAAATCCCGGGTATTGCCGGTCAGCGCATTGAACGCACTGTTGAACATGCGGATGATCTCCGCCGATTCATTGCTGACGATGCGCTTGAGCTTTTTGTCCCACAGCACCGGCACGGTCACGCGCCCGGTATAGTCGGCGGTATCGGCGGTGTAGCGTTGGTGCATGAAGTTGAAACCGTCGAGGTTGTCGCCGCTGGAGCCGTGGGCCTTGTCGAAGGTCCAGCCGTTTTCCAGCATCAGCCAACTGACCACCGAGACGTCGATCAGGCTTTCCAGGCCCTTGAGCTTGCGCAGAATCAAGGTGCGGTGCGCCCATGGGCAGGCGAGGGATACATAGAGGTGATAGCGACCGGCCTCGGCCTTGAAGCCGCCTTCACCACTCGGGCCTGGCGCGCCATCGGCGGTCACCCAGTTGCGGCGTTGTGCCTGCTCCCGTTGGAAAGCGCCATCGGCGCTACTTTCGTACCACTGGTCTTTCCACTGTCCGTCGATCAATAAACCCATGACTGGCTCCTTGGCTGATAAGCGTTGGAGCCCAGTCTAAAGGGATGAGTTCGAACTAAAAGCGCAAAGAACCGGCGTGAATGATCGATTAAATCGATTTATCCCGTGCGTCCCAGTACTGCTGGGCCAACTCGAACGCCTGTTGCCGTGGGTGGCCAAGGCCGCGCAGGGCCAACGCCATGGTGGCGATCAACGCCAGTTGCGGGTAGCTGTCTTCAACATCGCCGCGCCACAGCGCTTTGAGGTGCTCGGGCTCAAGCGTTGCTGGCTTGACGTGGCGCTGGTCTGAGAGGGCGGGCCACTCTTCGTCCCAGCTCTGGCCGCCGGTGGTGCCGTACAGGTGGCTGAGGGTGTCGGGGTTGATCTCGATCTCGCCGCCGTCGCCCTTGACCACAATCACGTTGTCACCCAGCAAGCCACTGGCATCGCGATGCACGCCCTGGTAACCGGGGTGGAAAATGCTTTGCAGGCCACAACGCGCATTCAGCGGGTTGAGCAGGCGCGCCAGAGAGTGGATAGGCGAGCGCAGGCCCAGGGTGTTGCGCAGGTCGATCATGCGTTGCAGCTGTGGGGCCCAATCACCCAGCGGGATAAATGCCAGGTTGCCGTGGGCGAAGGTGCTCTGGACCTGTTGCCAGTCGCGGCACAGCGGGATCTGCAAGCCGTCCAGCAATTGCTCGGTGTACAAGCGCCCCGCAGTGTGGGCGCCGCCGCCGTGCATCAGGATGCGCACGCCGTTCTGCGCCAGGCATTTGGCTGCCAGCAGGAACCACGGCAGGTGGCGCTTTTTACCGGCGTAGGTCGGCCAGTCGATATCGACGTTCAGCGCTGGCGCGTGCAGGCGCTCACGTACGGCTTCGGTGAAACCGGCGAGTTCTTCCGGGCTTTCTTCCTTGTGGCGCAGCAGCATCAGGAAGGCGCCGAGCTGGGTGTCCTCGACCTTTTCGTCGAGCAGCATGCCCATGGCTTCCCGCGCTTCCTCGCGGGTGAGGTTGCGCGCGCCACGCTTGCCTTTGCCGAGGATGCGCACGAACTGCGCAAAGGGATGCTCTTGGGGCGTTACGAGAGTCAGGGGGGCAAAGTCGGTCATAAGCAATTCGTCGGCCTGGGCAGGCCCGCCAGCTTGGCGGCGAGTTTGGCGGGAGTGCCGTTGAACAGTTTGTTGAGGTGCAGGCTGTTGCCCTTTTCCGGGCCCAGCTTCAAGGCGGTGTACTTGATCAGCGGGCGCGTGGCGGGGGATAGCTGGAATTCGGTGTAGAACTGGCGCAGCAGGGTGAGGATTTCCCAGTGTGCCGGCGTCAGCTCCAAGGCTTCGGCAGCGGCCAGGGCATTCGCCACTTCATCGGACCAGTCGTTGAGGTCGAGGAGGTAGCCGTCCTTATCCAGTTCCAGGGTGCGTGCGCCGACGGTCAGGGTGTTCATAGCCAGGTGTTGACCTTGTCGTAGTCGATCGACAGTTGCACGAAGCCTGGGTAATCGACGCTGTCAGCCCAGTCGGGCAGCGGCAGGTTGCGCGCCTGCATGTCTTCGGCCAGCACAAACACCTTTACGCCTTTGGTATGCAGGGCGGGCGTGTGCAGGCCGTAGGCTCCGTCACCACATAGGAGGATAGCGTCCTCGGTGCCACAGATGCGCAGGCAGCTGTCGAGGCGGCTGTCGGTAAACGGGGAATGAGACACCACATGTAGAGTCGACATCAGAGGGTAATCACCTGGTCGTAACGGTCAATCAGCTGGAAAATGGCTTGGCTGTCGAGCGCCTGCGCGTGGGCAGGCGGCGCCAACCCGCGTGCGGTCAGGCTATGGCTGCACGCGAACACGTCATCAATGCCGAACAGGCCCAGGGCCTGCAGGTTGGCACTCAGGTCTTTCTGTTGCACGGCCTTGGCCGCTTGGTTCGGCGCCAGTTGGAACACACCGTCATCCAGGAACAGCAGGCCAATGGGCAGATCGAACGCGCCGCCGGCCAGCACGATATCCAGTGCTTCCCGCGCACTCGGCCCGGACCATGGGGCCTGGCGGCTGATCACCAATAAGGATCTGGACATGTCACGGCCCTCCAAAACAGATCAGGCGGTCGGCGTCCTGGATCGCGTCATGCAATTGCCCCAGGCCCGACAACGCCCAGGGTGCTTCCAGGTTGACCGCGCTGCGTTGGTAACGCGCAGCTTCCTCGGCATTAAGCACACCCCGGCGCAGGGCTGCGGCGATGCACACCACGCCGTCGAGTTGGTGCTGGCTGACAAACTCGCGCCATTGGCGCGCAATGTCTTGCTCATCCTGGGGCGCGACGATGTTATTGGACGCGCTGTACACGCCGTCCTGGTAGAAAAACAGCCGCACGATCTCATGCCCGCCGGCCAGCGCCGCCTGGGCGAACAACAGGGCGCGGCGCGAGGAGGGCGCGTGGGCGGCGCTATACAGTGCAATCGCGAACTTCATGGAAGACTCTGCCAACAAACGTCGGCCAATGATAAAGCCGCCGCCGCGAAAAAGCCCGCCGTGATCAAAACGGTCACTGTGGTTGATCGTTCTGACGATTGCCGGCAGCTGCCCGGCTGCCTAGTCTGTGAGTATTCGCAACCCAACTGGAGTCCCCATGTCAGGTCCCTTGGCGTCCCTTAAAGTGTTGGATTTTTCCACCTTGCTGCCCGGCCCGTTTGCCTCCCTGATGCTGGCGGACATGGGCGCCGAGGTGCTGCGTATCGAATCGCCCACACGGATGGACCTGTTGCGTGTATTGCCGCCCCATGATCGTGGTACCTCGGCCAGCCACGCCTACCTCAATCGCAACAAGCGCAGCCTGGCCCTGGACCTCAAGCAGGCCGAGGCGCTGGAGATTGTGCATGAGTTGGTCAAGGGCCATGACATCCTGCTCGAGCAGTTCCGCCCCGGTGTCATGGAGCGCCTGGGCCTGGGCTATGAGGCGCTGAAGGCGATCAACCCGCGGCTGATCTATGTGTCGATCACCGGTTACGGCCAGACCGGCCCCTATAAGGACCGCGCCGGGCACGATATCAACTACCTGGCGTTGGCCGGCGTGGCCAGCCATACCGGGCGCCAGGACACCGGCCCGTTGCCCCTGGGCGTACAGTTGGCGGATGTGGCGGGCGGCTCGCTGCATGCCGTGGTGGGCTTGCTGGCGGCGGTGATTGCCAGGCAGCAAAGCGGGGTGGGGCAATACCTGGATGTGAGCATGACCGATTGCTCGTTCAGTCTGAATGCCATGGCGGGGGCCGGCTACCTGGCTTGTGGGGTCGAGCCTGGGTGGGAGAACCATGTGCTCAATGGCGGGAGTTTCTATGACTACTACCGTACACGCGATGGGCGCTGGATGTCGGTGGGCAGTTTGGAACCGGGGTTTATGCAGCAGCTGTGCGCGGCCTTGGGGCGCCCGGAACTGGCGGCACACAGCGTGACGCCCGAACGCCAGGCCGTGCTCAAACAGGCGTTGCAGGTGGAGTTCGAGAAGCGCAGTTTTGACCAGTTGTGTGAGTTGTTTGCCGGGGTGGATGCCTGTGTTGAGCCAGTGTTGAGTTTGAGCGAAGCGGCGGAGCATCCCCAGTTGAAGGCGCGGGAGCTAGTCAGCCAGGTGCCCCGGGGTGACGGCTCGACACAAGCGCAATTGGCCTGCCCGCTGAAATTCTCCGAGGGGTTGCCGGCGCCTAGGCATATTGGGGTGGCGGTGGGGGCGCACAGTGATGAGGTGCTGGCGGAGTTGGGGTTCGGTATTGAGCGGATAGAGCAATTGCGGCAGGCCAAGGTTGTAGGTTGACTGAGCGGGCGCTTTCGCAGGCAAGCCAGCTCCCACATCTGGATCTGTGAACGCAATCAAAATGTGGGAGCTGGCTTGCCTGCGAAGAGGCCCTCATTCCACCCGAGTTTCTCCAGTGAACACCAGAGTCTGCCGACACCGCCGACACAAATACCGCCGCCCCTGGTTCACCAGCCCATGGCGCTGCGGTGAAAACGGAAAATCACTGTCCGCACACGGGCAGCGGTAAATATAGCGAGTCACTTGCCGACGCTTGACCTCGTAGGTGTGGCAACGGTCGGGCGGCAGCTCATAAACCCCGCGCATGATCAACTGCCATTCCTCGCCATGGGGCTGGATACGCTCGCCAAACAATTGGTGGGCAATCAGGTGCGCCACTTCATGGGCCACGGTTTGCTTGAGAAAGTGTTGGCTGTTTTCACGGTACAACTGAGGGTTGAAGCGCAGCAGGTTCTCGTGCAAATGCGCGACACCGGCCTTCTGGCCCCGCAGCTTGAGGCTGACCTGGGGGCGTTTGAAGCTTCGTTTGAAAAAGGATTCGGCTTGCAGGAAACAATCTTCGACGCGGGTATTGAGTTGCTCGGGCATGCTGTACATATCTCCAGAGACGCCCAGTATGCCGCAAAGCTGGGTGTTTCCGAATCTGTCAGGCGCCGAATGGTCATGCAGAACGCACAAAGCCACCTTGCGGTGGCCGTGCCTGCGAGTTTTTTCGTTCAACTGGTGTAGATCGGCCCGACGCCCAGGCCCCAGACGATCACGGTAAAGGCCATGATCGCCACCAGCACCACCAGGCCGACGGCCAATACCGAGCTGGAAAACAGGAAGCCTTCATCCGGGTCGATACTCATGAAGGTCGGCAGCCCCACATACAGCAGGTACACCGTGTAGCAGATCGCCGCCGTGCCCACGACCATTCCCAGCCACATATGCGGGTAGAGCGCCGCCAGCCCGCCGATAAACAAGGGTGTGGCGGTATAAGTGGCAAACGCCACGCAGCGGGCCATGCTTGGGCTGGCGTCGTAGGTGCGGGCCATCCAGTGAATGAATGCACCCATCACCGCCACGCCGCACAGCATGGCCGCGTAGGACATGAGGGTCATCCACAGCGCGCTTTCCTGGGTCAGCATCACCGGGGCGCGGTTGCCGATGACCCAGCCGACCTGAGTGGTGCCAATAAAGGCGGAAATGGCGGGGATCGCCGCGAGAATCAGGGTATGAGTGAGGTACATGTGGCTGATGCTTTCTTCTTTATCGCCACGGATTTCCCGCCATTCCTGGTCGGGATGGGTAAACAGCCCCACGACGTGATGGATCATGCCAGTCACTCCTGTCGTTATTACCATCGCCCCCCATCGGAGCGCCCACGGGCCAAATGGCCTGAAAGGTCTGGATAGATGTGCGACCTCAAGTCGCAGTATAGAAAGGGATGACTGGAATAACTGTAGGGCCTTTAGAGCAAATTGCGCTGTAAACACTCACGCTAATCGCGGTGCGGTCTGTCAGGATTCATGGGATCCAGTGTGGGAGCTGGCTTGCCTGCGATGGCGGCCTGTCCGGACCAGAGATGTTGACTGGCACACCGCTATCGCAGGCAAGCCAGCTCCCACATTGGAACTCGGCGAGTCTTACCGGTAAAATGCTGCGCTTTTCGTCACACACCTTTGCGGATCCAAGCGCCATGGGCACTCTTACAGTCAACCAGAACAAACTGCAAAAACGCCTGCGTCGCCTGGCCGGTGAAGCGGTCGCCGATTTCAACATGATCGAGGACGGCGACAAGGTCATGGTCTGCCTCTCCGGCGGCAAAGACAGCTACACCATGCTCGACGTGTTGCTGCACCTGCAAAAGGTCGCGCCGATCAAGTTCGAGATCGTGGCGGTCAACATGGACCAGAAACAACCCGGTTTCCCTGAGCATGTGCTGCCGGCCTATTTGAAAGAACTGGGCGTGGAGTACCACATTGTCGAGAAAGACACCTACTCGGTGGTCAAGGAATTGATCCCGGAAGGCAAGACCACCTGCTCGCTGTGCTCGCGCCTGCGCCGTGGCACGCTCTATACCTTTGCCGATGAGATCGGCGCGACCAAGATGGCCTTGGGTCATCACCGCGATGACATCGTCGAAACCTTCTTCCTCAATATGTTCTTCAACGGCTCGCTCAAGGCCATGCCGCCCAAGCTGCGTGCCGATGATGGGCGCAACGTGGTGATCCGCCCGCTGGCGTATTGCAACGAGAAGGACATCCAGGCTTATTCCGACTTCAAGCAATTCCCGATCATCCCGTGCAACCTGTGCGGCTCCCAGGAAAACCTGCAGCGCCAGGTGGTCAAGGAGATGCTGGTGGACTGGGAGCGCAAGACCCCGGGGCGTACCGAAAGTATCTTCCGCAGCCTGCAAAACGTGATCCCGTCGCAATTGGCCGACCGCAACCTGTTTGACTTCACCAGCTTGAAAATCGATGAGACCGCCGCATCGCGTTTCGTCAATGTAGTGAACCTCTGAGTCTTCCCGAGGCTCTAGTACACGGCGCTTGCGGGCGCCGTTTTCAATTCGACTGACAGGAGAGGGCATGCGCGATTACAAGTGGCTGCACGAATATTGTCTGAACCGCTTCGGTTCGGCGGCCAAGTTGGAAGCCCATCTGCCGGTGCCCAAGACCCCGGCGCAATTGCGCAAGATCACCGATGACCGTTACCTGTCGACCTTGGCGTTGCGGGTGTTCCGCGCCGGTTTGAAGCACAGCGTGGTTGATGCCAAATGGCCGGCGTTCGAGCAGGTGTTCTTCGGCTTCGACCCGGAAAAAGTCGTGTTGATGGGCGCCGAGCACCTGGAACGGTTGATGCAGGACGCCCGCATCATCCGCCACCTGGGCAAGCTCAAGAGTGTGCCGCGCAATGCGCAGATGATCCTGGATATCGAGCAGGAAAAAGGCAGCTTCGGTGCGTTTATCGCCGATTGGCCGGTGACTGACATCGTTGGGCTCTGGAAGTACCTGAGCAAGCATGGCCATCAACTGGGCGGGCTGTCGGCGCCGCGCTTTTTGCGCATGGTCGGCAAGGACACCTTTGTGCCAAGCGATGACGTGGTGGCGGCGCTGAATGCGCAGAAGATTGTCGACAAGGCCCCGACCAGCCTGCGCGACCTGGCGACGGTGCAGGGCGCCTTCAACCAGTGGCATGCCGAGAGTGGGCGGCCGATGTGTCAGTTGTCGATGATGTTGGCTTACACGGTGAATCATTGATCACCTGATCGTCCCCACGCTCCGCGTGGGAATGCATCCTGTGACGCTCCGCGTCACCCTTGCACTAGGCCCGGGACGCAGAGCGTCCTGGGCAGCATTCCCACGCGGAGCGTGGGAACGATCAGTCAATCGGCCAGTCGACGGTTCAGCTGATGCCGCCAACGCACATACAGCAACGCCGTGCAAAACACCGCCAGGCTCGCCAGCATTTCCAGCACACCGAACCACTGGCGGTTCGGGTCATACGCCGCCAGCGCGCCCTTGATGAAATACAGGTTCACCACAAAGCACATCCACGAATGCCCGCGTGCGCTGCCCATCAGCATGCCTGGCGCAAGTATCAGCAGCGGCACCAACTCGATCAGCAGGATGACCCACGGGCGCGCCCCATGCAGGTCGGCGACCAACAGGTAGTACGCGCACAACAAGCCCACCAGGCCTAAAAACGCCAGCAGGCTCAGCGCGCGTGCCACCTTGACCCGCGGCGCCAGCCATTCCCGCGTTGGCAGGACCTTAGGCTTCCTGGCCACGGCCGTTCTCCAACAGCGTGGCGGTCTTGGCCAGGCGCAGGCCCAAGGCCCGGCACAGGGTGATTTCATGTTGATCGAGCATGCGCTTACCGTCTGGCCCGGAATGGTGGCTGGCGCCATACGGCGTGCCGCCGCCCTGGGTGTCGAGCAGTGCCTGCTCGCTGTAGGGCAGGCCGGTGATCAACATGCCATGGTGCAGCAGCGGTAGCAGCATCGACATCAGCGTGGTCTCCTGGCCGCCATGCAGGCTGGCGGTGGAGGTGAACACGCCGGCCGGCTTGCCGACCAAAGCGCCGGTAAGCCACAGGTTGCTGGTGCCATCGAGGAAGTACTTGAGCGGCGCGGCCATGTTGCCGAACCGGGTCGGGCTGCCCAGGGCCAGGCCCGAGCAGTGCTTCAGGTCGTCCAGGCTGGCATACAGCGCGCCTTCGTCGGGAATGCTCGGCGCCACCGCTTCGCACTCGGTGGAAATCGCCGGCACGGTGCGCAACCGCGCTTCCATGCCGCCTTGCTCGATACCGCGGGCAATCTGCCGGGCCATCTCGCTCACCGAGCCGTTACGGCTGTAATACAACACCAGCACATAGGGCGTAGTCACGGCAGGATCTCCAGCACGTTCTCGGGTGGGCGGCCAATGATGGCTTTGTCGGCGGTTGCCAGGATCGGGCGTTCCATCAGCTTGGGATGGGCTGCGATGGCGGCGATCAGTTGGGTGTCGCTGAGGCTGGCGTCTGCCAGGTTCAGGGTTTTGTATTCGTCTTCGCCGGTGCGCAGCAGTTGGCGTGCGCTGATCCCCAGTTTTTTCAGCAGGGCCTCGATTTGCGCGGCATCCAGCGGGGTGTCCAGGTAGCGCACGACGGTCGGGGTGAGGCCGCGGGCTTCCAGCAGTTCCAGCGCACCGCGGGATTTCGAGCAGCGCGGGTTGTGATAAAGCGTCAGATCGGTCATGTGCGGGTCGCATCTTGCGTAAGGTGGCGGGTATTCTACCTGCGCTGGCGCCTGTCCTTAAACCGTAAGAGGCGATAGGCCGCAGCCAACGTTCATTTTTGCGAAGGAATACCCCATGACAAGGCGACTGATCGGTGCATTGGCGATCATCACAACCCTGCTGCTCAGCGGTTGCGGTAACGATTACGGCGTTGACCAATATGGCCAGAAAGTGGCGGCCGAACGCCTGGACAAACAGTGGCTGGTGGTCAACTACTGGGCCGAATGGTGTGGCCCGTGCCGCACGGAAATCCCCGAGCTCAATGCCCTGGCAGAACAGTTGAAAGGCCAGAATGTCGGGGTGTTCGGCGTCAACTTCGACAATGTGCAGGGTGAGGAACTGAAGGCCGCCAGCGACAAGCTGGGGATCAAGTTCACGGTACTGGCCCAGAACCCGGAGGGGATCTTCGAGATTCCGCGCAGCGAGGCATTGCCGGTGACCTACATCATCGACGACAAGGGCAAGGTGCGTGAGCAGTTGATGGGTGAGCAGACAGCGGAAGGGGTGTTGGCCAAGCTCAAGGCCCTGAAGGGTTAAAGCTGTGGGGGCTGGCTTGCCTGCGATGGCATCGCTGCGGTGTACCTGATACACCGCGTCGTCCGCATCGCAGGCAAGCCAGCTCCCACAGAACCAGAGGACACCGCGTTAATACAGGAGAGTGCGCCTAGATCAGCCTTCTTCGAGCCACAAGCGGATCGGCTTGCCTTCGGCCGGCCAGAACCGCGTCTGCTCGATCGGCGAGATGTCCCAACGCTGCACGCCTTGCAGGGCCTGGAAGAAGCGATGTTCTTGCTCCATCAGGGCCTCGGCGCACATTTTTCGGGTGCTGCCGACTGGGCCGAAGCTGAGCTTGTCGCCTTCGACCGTGTACGGCGCAAACCAGTGGTTACAGCCGCCATTGCCATAGGCGCGGCCATCGGCGCCCAGGGTGACGGTGAGGTGCGCGTAGTCCATCAACGGCCGCTCACCGATCCATTCCACTACGTAGCTGTGGTCGCGCTCGAGCTTGGCGCCATCGGCAGCGCAGCCTGCCAGGCCCATGCCGATGGCGGCGAGCAGCAGCGGGCCTTTCATTGCGCGGCCTGCTGGCATTTCGGGCAGCGGTGCTTATCGCCTTCGCTGGCCCAGCCCAGTTCTTTGATACGCGCGTTGGCGGCCGGTTGCAGCGGTGCCTTGGTCAGCTTGGTTTCTACCGCGAATTCAAACTCCAGCACGGCGTCGCAGCTGTCGCAATTGACCTTCCAGGTGTGAATCTCCAGTTCGCCGAACTTCGGCCCTTGGGCCATGGCGACCCACTGGCCCGCCGGGCGGATGGAGTAGCGTGCGTCACCTTCGACGGTCAGTCGCATCGACAGGGTTTTACTGCCGCGCAGGCTGACGATCAGGACGTCGCCATGTTTGATCGAACCACCGTTGCCGGTGACTTGGTAACGGCCCGGCACCAGGGCACGGCATTCGATCAGGGTATGTTGCGGGCTCAGCAAGCTGAAGCGGAAATCGTGTTCGGCCATGGATCCTCCAAATAGGCGCGGCATCCTATCACGGGTGCCGGCCTATCATGAGCCTGGTATGTGACCGCTGATCATCCCTTGACCAGGTTCTGCGCCCGGCCATCGGCCCACGCGGCAATGTTGGCCAATGTGGTACCGGCAATCGCCGCCAGGGCCTCACGGGTGAGGAAGGCCTGGTGCGCGGTGATGATGACGTTGGGGAAGGTCAGCAGGCGGGCAAGCACGTCATCCTGCAGGGGCAGGTCCGAGCGGTCCTCGAAAAACAATTGGGCTTCTTCTTCGTAGACGTCCAGCCCCAGGTAGCCCAACCGGCCAAGCTTGAGCGCTTCGATCAGTGCTGGCGTGTCGACCAGGCCACCGCGCCCGGTGTTGATCAGCATCGCACCGGTTTGCATCTGCGCGAGTGAACGGGCATTGATCAGGTGTTTGCTGTCGGCGGTCAGCGGGCAGTGCAGGCTGATGATTTGCGCCTTCGCCAACAGTTCAGGCAGGCTCACGTAGCGGGCCCCGAGGTCCTGCACCTGTGGGTTGGGGAAGGGATCGTAGGCCAGCAACTGGCAGCCGAAGCCGGCCATGATCTTGGCGAAGGTCGCGCCGATCTGACCGGTGCCGACCACGCCGACCGTTTTGCCGACCAGATCAAAACCGGTCAGCCCGTGCAGGCTGAAATCACCGTCGCGGGTACGGTTGTAGGCACGGTGCAGGCGACGGTTGAGGGCCAGGATCAGGGCGACGGCATGCTCGGCCACTGCGTGGGGCGAATAGGCGGGCACGCGCACGATGGTCAAGCCCAGGCGCTGGGCGGCGGGTAGGTCGACGTGGTTGTAGCCCGCCGAGCGCAGGGCAATCAGGCGTGTGCCGCCCTTGGCCAAGTGCTCCAGCACCGGGGCGCTGAGGTCGTCGTTGATAAAGGCACAGACCACCTCGTGGTGTTCGGCCAGGGCCACGGTATCGAGGTTGAGCCGGGCGGGTTGGAATTGCAGTTCCAGGCCAGCCGGCAGCGGTTCGCCGAGGAAACTCTCGCGGTCGTAGGTTTGGCTGCTGAAGAGAATGACGCGCATTGAGAAGGCTCCCTGCAATTTACACATTGTTGATTCGTTGCCCATGAAAACAGGGTCAGGCGCTGACTCTGGCTTCACTGGCCAGCCGCGCAATCGCCATGTCCAGTTCGTCCAGCGCGGCCATGGCCTTGGCGTCATCCTGCTTGAGCAGGGTTTCGGCGCGTTGGCAGGCTGCTCGTAATTGCGGCACGCCACAGTAGCGGGTGGCGCCGTGCAAACGGTGCACGCGCTCGATCAAGGCATGGTTGTCATTGGCTTCGCGGGCGTGGGTAATTGCCAGGCGATCAGCCTCCAGGGAGGCCAGCAGCATGGCGAGCATATCGGCGGCCAGGTCGGCCTTGTTGGCGGCCAGGCGCAGGCCTTCTTCGTGGTCGAGTACCAAGAGCTGCACGCCCTGGGCCGCACCTTCATGGGTGCGCTCCGGGCCTTGGTTACGCAGCGCCAGGCCGGTCCATTTCAATACCACCTGGGCCAATTGCCGCTCGCTGATGGGTTTGGTCAGGTAGTCGTCCATACCGCTTTGCAGCAGGGCGCGTTTTTCGTTGGCCATGGCGTGGGCCGTGAGGGCCACCACCGGCAGCGGCGTGCCGTGGCGCTCGCTTTCCCACTGGCGGATCGCCTCGGTGCTCTGGCGGCCATCCATGCCGGGCATTTGCACGTCCATCAGCACCAAATCGAACGTTTCCTGCTTCACGGCGTCGACCGCCGCGTAACCGCTTTCCACCGCCTGCACCTTGGCGCCCATGTCTTCCAACAGGGTTTGCACCAGCAACAGGTTGGCCGGGTTGTCGTCCACGCACAGCACCCGTGGCGCACGGCTGGACAACGGCTCACCGGGTTCGCTGCGCGAAGGGCGCGGGCTGATCAGGTCGGCCAGGGAACGGCGCAACTTGCGCGTACAGGCGGGCTTGGCCTGCAATTGGCTGTTGGGGTTGGGCACCGATTGGTTGAACAGCATCTGCTCGGTGGTCGGGCACAGCACCAGCACCTTGCAGCCCAGGTGTTCAAGGTCCCACAGGTGTTGGTTGAGGCGCTCGGGCGGAATGTCGTTGGCCGTGACGCCGAGCACCGCCAGGCTGATGGCCTGTTCGGTCTGGTGCGCACTGGTGATGCCGTTGGTCAGGCTTTCCAGGGTATTGAACGGCGTGACTTCCAGGCCGCAGTCTTCCAACTGATGTTGCAGGGCCTGGCGCGCCAGTTCGTGGTTTTCCAGCACGGCCACACGACGCCCTAATAGCGGCGCGGCGGGCAGGTCTTCGACGTCGTCACGGGTCTTGGGCAGGTTCAGGCTGATCCAGAATTCCGAACCTTCACCCGGCGTGCTGTCGACGCCGATTTCGCCGCCCATCTGCTCGATCAACCGCTTGGAAATCACCAGGCCCAAACCGGTGCCGCCGGGCTGGCGCGACAGCGAGTTGTCGGCCTGGCTGAATGCCTGGAACAGGGCGCGCACATCCTGGTTCGACAGGCCAATGCCGGTGTCTTGCACACTGATGCGCAATTGCACGCTGTCTTCCTGCTCGTCCTCGATCATGGCCCGGGCCACAATGGTGCCTTCGCGGGTGAACTTGATCGCATTACTGATCAGGTTGGTCAGGATCTGCTTGAGCCGCAGCGGGTCGCCCACCAACGCCAGGGGCGTGTCGCGGTAAACCAGGCTCACCAATTCGAGCTGCTTGGCATGGGCGGCGGGAGCGAGGATGGTCAAGGTGTCTTGCAGCAAGTCGCGCAGGTTGAAAGGCACGCTGTCGAGCACCAGCTTGCCGGCTTCAATCTTCGAGAAATCGAGGATCTCGTTAATGATGCCCAGCAAGTTATCCGCAGACTTTTCGATAGTGCCCAGGTAGTCCAACTGGCGCGGCGACAGCTCGCTTTTTTGCAACAGGTGAGTAAAGCCGAGGATGCCGTTGAGCGGCGTGCGGATTTCATGGCTCATGTTGGCCAGGAACTCCGACTTGATACGGCTGGCCTCCAGGGCTTCCTTGCGCGCCAGGTCCAGCTCGATGTTCTGGATCTCGATGGTTTCCAGGTTCTGGCGCACGTCTTCGGTGGCCTGGTCGATGCTGTGTTGCAGCTCTTCCTGGGCATTTTGCAGGGTTTCGGCCATGCGGTTGATGCCCGACGCGAGTTGGTCCAGTTCCTGGCTGCCCAAGGGTGGCAGGCGTGTCTCCAGGTTGCCGTCCTTGAGCTGGGTCACGGCTTGCTTGATCTGGCCAATCGGCGAATTGATGGTGCGGCTGATACGCAGGGCGAGGGCGGCGGTGCACATCAGGCCGATGGCGATCAGCAGCAGGCTGGCGAACAGGCTGCGATAGCCGCGCAGCAACATGCCATTGTGGGACAGCTCCACTTCGACCCAACCCAGTAGACGGTCGGCCTCATCGGGAATCAACTCGCCCGCCAGGTTGCGATGGCGGCCAAACACCGGCAGTAGATAGCGAGTGGCGTCATTGCCGGTGCGCTGCAACAGGTGCGAACTGTTGCCGGTGGGCGGCTGGTTGAGCATGGTCGGACCGGCATGGGCCAGGGACGAACGGTCGGGCGCCAGGAACGACACGGCGCGCACATCCGGCTGCTCCAGGGACTGGGTCGCGATGCGCTCCAGCAGGTCGGTGTTCTTATGGCCCAGCGCGGGTGCCACCAAGGGTGCCAATTGCTCGGCGATCATTTCGCCGCGTTGCAGCAGTTGGGTCTGCAACTCCGAGAGTTGCATCCAGGTGAAATAGCCGCCCAACAACAGCGCCATCAGGCTGGTCGGTAATAAGGTCAGCAACAGTACGCGGCCTTTTATCCCCATTCTTCTAAGCACGCCACTCTCCTGCTACCACGTTGTTATCAATGATCCACGCCGGCATCCGGCCCGCGCCACCTGCGCAGTGTAGCCATTTGCACGGTCTGGAATCTTGCAAATTAATGACATGCGGCAATCTTCGGGCCATTCGGCGCCGGGTGGCGATTGCCTGTGAACGTTTAATCTTGAATAATCAGTGATTGAGAATGACTTGCAGACGCTAATGACTCCCGCAGCAGTTGGCCTACCCAGTATCCTGACCATCGAAGACGACCCGGTGTTGGGCGCCTACGTGCACGAGCAGCTTGGCCGCAGCGGCTTCCAGGTGACCTGGTGCCAGAACGGCCAGCAGGGCCTGCAACTGGCCCGCGCCCAGGCCTTCGACCTGGTGCTGATGGACATTCTGCTGCCGGGGCTGGACGGTTTGTCGATCCTCACCCATTTGCGCCAGAGCCACGCCATGCCCGTGATCCTGATGTCGGCCCTGGGCGCTGAAGCCGACCGTATCAGCGGTTTTCGCCTGGGCGCGGACGACTATTTGCCCAAGCCGTTCAGCATGGTTGAACTGTGCGTGCGAATTGAAGCGATCCTGCGCCGCGTTGCCCTGGATCGCCGGCCCGAGCCGCCGCGCGCCTCGGTACCTGAACATGCCCGGGTGCTGCACTTTGATGATGAACGCTGCGATGTGTCCTGCCAGGACCAGTGGGCCGGGCTCACGCGCAGCGAATACCGCCTGCTGGAAACCCTGCACCGCAATGCCGAAGAAGTCCTCAGCAAAGCCTTCCTGTATCAGCAGGTGTTGCAGCGCGGTTATGCGCCCCATGACCGCAGTCTCGACATGCACGTCAGCCAGATCCGCCGCAAGCTCAAGGCCATCGGTTACATCGAGCGTGAAGTGCGCACCGTGTGGGGCAAGGGCTACGTGCTGAGCGGTCACGATGAAGGGCTTTGAGCGACTGCCCGGCAAACACTCGTTGTTCTGGAAGCTGGCCTGCCTGTTGATCGCCTTCTGTTTGCTGATGATTTGGCTCAGTTGGTCGTGGGGCCGCTACATGGAGCAGCAGAGCGCGTACCTGTCCGAGAAGTCGCGGGAGATTCTCACTGGCTATGCCGCCGGTGCCGAACTGGCGTGGAGCACACAGGGCAGTGCTGGCGTGGATGCCTGGCTGCAGCGAATGGCCGAGCGTGAAAGCACCTGGGTTGGCGTGATCGGTAACGACTTGCAGTCCCTTAGCAGCACGCCCTTGAGTGACAAGGAAAGCCAGCGCCTGACGTTCTTGCGTGGATTGGATTGGCCGGTCAGCCGGCATGTCATCGGTTTGCCCTGGATGAAGGTGCCGTTTCCGGTCGACCCTGGCGCGGGGTCGCTGGTGATCGAGCTGCCGCAGCGCTTTATGCCAGGGCGCTATCAACTGTTTTGGCGAGTGGTCACCAATGGTGTGATTCCCGGTCTATTTACCCTGTTGCTGTGCATCGGCCTCTATCGGCTGCTGATCATGCCCCTCAATCAATTGCGCGAGCAGGCCAATGCCTGGCGTGCCGACCAACTCAATACGCGAATGTCCCGTGATGCCACCAGCCGCCAGGATGAACTGGGCGAGCTGGGCCGCGCCTTTGACCATATGTCCGAACGCTTGCAGGGCACCGTGCGTTTGCAGCAGCAGTTGCTGCGCGATATGTCCCATGAACTGCGCACACCCTTGAGCCGCCTGCGGGTAGCCTGCGACAGCGAGCAAGACCCGGCCAAGCTGCGCGAGCGCCTGGGCCGGGAAATCGACGCCATGCAGCGCCTGGTGGAAGACAGCCTGCAACTGGCGTGGCTCGACAGCGAAACAACGCCGCTGCCACAGGAAGACATTCAGCTCCAGGCGTTATGGGACATATTGCGCGAGAACGCGTGTTTTGAAAGCGGTTGGCCCGCATCGCGCTTGCCGTGCCTGTTACCCGCGGACAGTTGGGTGCGTGGCAACCTCAATGCACTGGCCCAGGCCTTGGAAAATATCCTGCGCAACGCCGTACGCCACTCGCCCCAGGGCGGCTGGGTGCAACTCGACGGCTGTCGGGAGGGGGACTATTGGCATATCTGGCTGCAGGATCAGGGCGCTGGGATTGCTGAGGATGATCTGGAGCGCATCTTCGCGCCCTTTACCCGCCTGGACGGCTCGCGGCCCGGCGATGGTGGTTTCGGCCTGGGCCTGAGCATTGCCCGCAACGCCGTGCAGCGCCAGGGCGGTCGCTTATGGGCGGAAAATACCGGGCAGGGCCTGCGGGTGCATTTGCACTTGCTGGCCCGTTAGCGCTCAGCGCCTACGCAGTTTGCGTTTTTTCCACTGGTGCGCCACCCACCAGCGCCAGTACGCCATGGTCAGGCAATAGGCCAGGGCGCCCAATACTACCCCCAATACCACCGAACCCAGCAGGAACGGCTGCCAGAGTGTGCTCAACTGGCCGCTGATCCATTCCCACGTCAGGTTGTCGGGCAAGCTGCGTGGCGGCACATTCATCAGCCAGGCGCCGGTCATATAGGTGCAGATGAACACCACCGGCATGGTGATGGGGTTGGTCAACCACACCAGGCTGATGGCGATGGGCATATTGCCGCGCACCGAGATCGCGAGCACTGCGGCGAGCAACATCTGCAACGGAATCGGGATAAACGCCGCAAATAAACCCACCGCCATGGCGCGCGCCACGGAGTGCCGGTTCAGGTGCCATAGGTTGGGGTCATGCAGCAGCGTGCCAAGAAACTGTAATGACTTGTGTTCCCTGATACTGCTGGGGTCTGGCATGTACCGTTTGAATAAGCGCCGGGGCATAAGGGGTCCAGGTCAATTCGAGGGGCAAGTATGCCCGGATTCTATAAACAGAAAATTCAGACTTTGTGACAAAACATCATAGGCGCTGTCGTTCAGCCGACTAAGACTGAGTGGATCACTGGAAAAGGATGATCCATGAAGACAGGGATGTTGGCGTTGGCGCTGGGGTTGCTGATGTTGCGTTGGTTGCCGGCCCTGCCGCCCGGCGGCGCGTTATTGGGCATGCTGGTGTTGGCCTTGATGCTGTTGCCTTTTCGGTCCTATCCCTTGGCCTTTTTTCTGGTGGGGTTGAGCTGGGCTTGCTTTAGCGCGCAGCGGGCGTTGGATGATCGACTGCAGCCGGCCCTGGATGGGCAGACTCGTTGGGTGGAGGGGCGTGTGGTCGGCTTGCCCCAGCAGACGGTTACGGGCGTGCGCTTTGAACTGGCCGACGGCCGGTTGCGCAAGGGGCGGCTGCCCAAACGTATCCGCGTGTCCTGGCACGGCGGGCCAGTGGTGAACAGCGGCGAACGCTGGCGCCTGGCGCTGACACTCAAGCGGCCTGCGGGCCTGCTCAATTTTCATGGAGTTGACCACGAAGCCTGGCTGCTGGCCCAGCGTATCGGTGCCACTGCAACGGTAAAAGATGGTGAACGCCTCGCACCGGCCCGCAATGCCTGGCGCGATGCTGTTCGCCAGCGCGTGATGGCGGTGGATGCCCAAGGCCGCGAGGCGGGCTTGGCGGCGTTGGTATTGGGCGACGGTTCCGGCTTGG
This sequence comes from Pseudomonas sp. FSL L8-0168, assembly GCF_037976155.1. NCBI lineage: Bacteria > Pseudomonadati > Pseudomonadota > Gammaproteobacteria > Pseudomonadales > Pseudomonadaceae > Pseudomonas > Pseudomonas sp. FSL L8-0168. Next base: position 206,872 of record NZ_CP150262.1, read on the forward strand.
CGCCTGAGGATTGGCAGGTGTTGCAGGACACGGGCACGGTGCATCTGCTGGTGATTTCCGGGCAGCATATCGGCTTGTTGGCGGGCTTGATCTACGGCTTTGTCGCGGTATTGGCGCGCTATGGTTGCTGGCCACAAACCTGGCCGTGGCTGCCGTGGGCGTGCGGCCTGGCTTTTGGCGCAGCGTTGGGTTATGGCCTGCTGGCGGGGTTTGGCGTGCCGGTGCAGCGGGCTTGTATGATGGTCGGCCTGGTGTTGCTGTGGCGTCTGCGTTTCCGCCATTTGGGGCTGTGGTGGCCGTTGCTGCTGGCGCTGAACGGCGTGCTGGTGCTGGAGCCCTTGGCCAGCCTGCAGGTAGGGTTCTGGTTATCGTTTGCGGCGGTCGCGGTATTGTTGCTGGCGTTCGGCGGGCGCTTGGGGCCGTGGAGCGTCTGGCAGGCGTGGACCCGGCCTCAGTGGTTGATTGCCATTGGCTTGTTTCCGGTGTTGCTGGTGTTGGGTTTGCCCATCAGCCTCAGCGCACCGGTGGCCAATCTGTTTGCCGTGCCGTGGATCAGCCTGGTGGTGCTGCCCCTGGCGCTGCTGGGCACGGCGTTGTTGTGGGTGCCGCTGGCGGGGGAAGCTGTGCTGTGGCTGGCCGGCGGCGCGCTGGACGGATTGTTCAAGGGCCTGGCGCTGCTTGCCGGGCAATTGCCGGCCTGGGTGCCGCCCGAGGTGCCGCTGGCGTATTGGCTGGTCAGCCTGATGGGCGCAGTGGTGTTACTGCTGCCCAAAGGGGTGCCGTTCCGGGTGTTGGGCTGGCCCATGTTGTTGATGGCCGTTTTCCCGCCCCGGCAGTGGGTGCCCCACGGACAGGTCGATGTGTTGCAACTGGATGTCGGCCAGGGGCAGGCACTGATCCTGCGCACCCGCCATCACACCTTGCTCTACGATGCCGGGCCGCGCTCGGGGCCTGTCGACCTCGGCGCGCGCGTCGTGTTGCCGTCGTTGAAAAAACTCGGGGTAGGGCAGTTGGACATGATGCTGCTCAGCCATGCCGACGCCGATCACGCCGGTGGTGCGGCAGCAGTGGCTCGGGGGCTGCCCGTCAAACGCGTGGTGGGCGGCGAAATCGAGGGCTTGCCAGCCTTTCTCGCCACCCAGCCCTGTACCAGCGGCGAACGATGGGAATGGGATGGTGTGTCGTTTGAACTGTGGCAGTGGGCGGGTGGGCTTGAGGGCAATCCGAGGTCGTGCGTGCTGCACGTCCAGGCCAATGGCGAACGCCTGCTGCTCACCGGCGACATTGATCGCGCTGCCGAACAGGCGTTTCTGGCATCCCCGCTGGCGGTTCCGACCGACTGGCTGCAGGCCCCGCACCATGGCAGCCGAAGTTCTTCGTCCTGGCCTTTCGTACAACGGTTGGCGCCCACCTCTGTGCTGATTTCCCGCGGTCGCAGCAATACGTTTGGCCATCCTCATCCGCAGGTCCTCGACCGCTACCAAGCACTGGGCAGCCGGGTGTATGACAGCGCCGAACAGGGCGCTGTGCGCCTGCGCCTGGGGGCGTTTGTGCCTGCGACGGTTGCGCGCAGCGAACGTCGTTTCTGGCGCGAACCGTTACCGTAATCAGGCGTTGCCAAGGTCTCGAACCGCGACAGACGGACCTGTAGCCGGTGAACCCTTCTGTTGACCCTATATGGTAAAGTGGCGCACTTTTTCGAGGGGACATTCACTGTGTGGGAATTGGTCAAATCCGGCGGCTGGATGATGTTGCCGATCATTCTGAGCTCCATCGTCGCACTCGGCATCGTCGCCGAACGCCTGTGGACCCTGCGCGCCAGTCGCGTCACCCCCGAGCACTTGCTGGGGCAGGTCTGGGGCTGGATCAAGAACAAGCAGCTCGACAAGCAAAAGCTCAAAGAGCTGCGTGCCAATTCGCCACTGGGTGAAATCCTCGCCGCCGGCCTGGCCAATTCCAAGCATGGTCGCGAGATCATGAAGGAGTGCATCGAAGAGGCGGCCGCCCGGGTTATTCATGAACTGGAGCGCTACATCAACGCCCTCGGCACTATCGCCGCCATGGCGCCGTTGCTCGGTTTGCTCGGCACGGTCCTGGGCATGATCGATATCTTCAGCGCGTTCACGGGCTCGGGCATGACCACCAACGCGTCGGTATTGGCCGGGGGCATTTCCAAGGCCCTGATCACCACTGCTGCGGGCTTGATGGTGGGTATCCCTTCGGTGTTTTTCCACCGTTTCCTGCAGCGGCGCATTGATGAGCTGGTGGTCGGTATGGAACAGGAAGCCATCAAGCTGGTAGAAGTGGTGCAGGGCGACCGTGATGTAGACCTGGTCGAGGGCAAAGCGTGAAATTTCGCCGTAAGCAACGGGAAAATGTTGATATCAATCTCGCGTCGTTGATCGACGTGGTGTTTATCCTGCTGCTGTTCTTTGTCGTGACCACCACCTTCACCCGGGAAACCCAGTTGCGTGTCGACCTGCCTGAAGCGGTGAGTGGCTCGCCTGCCGAAGACCAGCAAGTCAAGCAGCTGGACATCGCTATCAGCGCCGAAGGGGTGTTTTCGGTGAATAACCAGTTGCTGGAGAAAAATGACCTTGCCAGCCTGATGGAGGCGTTGCAGAAGGAGTCTGGTGGCGACACCCAGTTGCCGCTGTCCATCAGCGCCGATGGCAAAACCCCACACCAGGCCGTGATCACCGCCATGGACGCTGCCGGCAAGCTCGGTTTCAGCCATTTGCGCATGACCACTGTCGAGGCGGCGAGCCCGCCCTGATGGCCATCTCCGACCGTTTACTCAAGGCATGGTACGAAGGTCATCCAGCACTAATGTTGCTGCGACCGCTGGAATCGTTGTATCGCCGTGTGGTTCAACGTAAGCGTGCGCGCTTCGTGGCGGGCGAGGGCGAGATTTATCAGTCGTCTGTGCCAGTGATCGTGGTGGGCAATATTACGGTGGGGGGCACCGGCAAGACGCCGTTGATCTTGTGGTTGATCGAGCACTGCCGCCGCAGCGGTTTGCGCGTAGGAGTGGTCAGTCGAGGCTACGGTGCCAAGCCGCCGCAGCTGCCGTGGCGTGTGGAGGCCGGCCACAGTGCCGAGGTGGCCGGTGATGAACCCTTGCTGATCGTGCAGCGCAGCGGTGTACCGCTGATGATCGATCCTGATCGCAGTCGTGCGGTAAAGGCACTGCTGGCCAGTGAGCCCCTGGACCTGATCCTCTCCGATGACGGCCTGCAGCATTACCGCCTGGCTCGCGATCTTGAACTGGTGCTGATCGATGCCGCTCGCGGCCTCGGCAACCGCCGGTGCCTACCAGCCGGGCCGTTGCGTGAACCGGTGGATCGCCTGAAGAGTGTGGACGGGGTACTTTATAACGGTGCCGTTTCGGACCGTGAAGATGGCTTTGCCTTTCGCCTGCTGCCCACAGCGCTGGTCAACCTGCACAGCGGCGAGCGCCAGCCGGTCACCTACTTTGCGCAGGGCCAGCAGGTGCATGCGGTGGCCGGCATAGGTAACCCGCAACGTTTCTTCAATACCCTTGAAACGCTACACTGGCAGCCGCTACCCCATGCTTTTGCCGACCACGCGCCCTACAGCGCCGAGGTCTTGAATTTTACCCCGTCATTGCCGCTGGTCATGACCGAAAAGGACGCGGTGAAGTGCCGCGCCTTTGCCCAGCCCGACTGGTGGTACCTTGCGGTGGATGCGGTACCGTCGCCGGCGTTCGTCGCCTGGTTCGACATGCAGTTGATGCGTCTGCTGCCCAACCGTCTCTTGCCTTAAAACGCTTCTTTCCAGGAAACACTCATGGACACCAAACTGCTCGATATCCTCGCTTGCCCGATCTGCAAAGGCCCGCTCAAGCTCAGCGCCGACAAAACCGAGCTGATCAGCAAAGGTGCCGGCCTGGCTTACCCTATCCGTGACGGCATCCCGGTCATGCTCGAAAGCGAAGCCCGTACTCTGACTACCGATGAGCGCCTGGATAAATGACCACCGCCTTTACCGTTGTCATTCCCTCGCGCTATGCCTCGACGCGCCTGCCGGGCAAGCCGCTGCAAATGATCGGCACCAAGCCGATGATCCAGCTGGTGTGGGAACAAGCGTGCAAGAGCAGCGCCGAACGGGTGGTGGTGGCCACCGACGACCCGCGCATCATCGAGGCGTGCAAAGGTTTTGGTGCCGAAGCGGTCCTGACCCGCGAAGACCATAACTCCGGTACTGATCGCCTGGCCGAAGTCGCCACTCAGCTGGGTCTGGCACCCGATGCGATCGTAGTGAATGTGCAGGGTGACGAGCCATTGATACCGCCGAGTGTCATCGATCAGGTCGCTGCCAACCTCGCGGCCCATGGCGAGGCGCGTATGGCGACCCTGGCCGAACCGATCGAAGACATCGAGACGCTGTTCAACCCGAATGTGGTGAAAGTGGTCAGCGACATCAACGGCCTGGCACTGACGTTCAGTCGCGCCACCTTGCCGTGGGCGCGGGATGCCTTTGCCAAGAATCGCGACGTGTTGCCGGAGGGCGTGCCATATCGCCGCCATATCGGCATCTATGCCTACCGCGCCGGTTTTTTGCACGACTTCGTCAGCTGGGGCCCGTGCTGGCTGGAAAATACCGAGTCCCTGGAGCAACTGCGTGCCCTCTGGCACGGCGTGCGTATCCACGTGGGCGATGCGTTGGAAGCACCGCCAGCCGGTGTCGACACCCAGGAAGACCTCGAACGCGTCCGTCGCCTGCTGGGCGCCTGATGGAAGTTCTGTTTGTATGCCTGGGCAATATCTGCCGCTCGCCAACCGCTGAGGGCATCTTGCGCCATAAGTTGCGTGAAGCAGGCTTGGCTGGCCAGATTGAGGTGGCGTCTGCTGGCACCGGGGAATGGCATGTCGGCAACCCGCCGGACCAGCGCAGCCAACGGGCGGCGCTGGCGCGCGGCTATGACCTGTCGAGCCAGCGTGCCCAGCAGGTTTCCCGCGCTGACTTTGCCCGCTATGACCTGATCCTGGCCATGGACAGCAGCAACCTGCGCAACCTCAAGGCCATGCAGCCGGGGCAGGGCAAGGCGGAGCTGGATTTGTTCCTGCGTCGCTTTGATGGCGAAGTGGACGAGGTGCCAGACCCTTACTATGAAGGTGAGCAAGGTTTCGAACGGGTCCTGGACCTGATCGAACGCGCCTGTGACTTATTGGTGATCGAATTGAAGGGGCGGTTATGACCTTGCAAGTGCGTGCGCAGGTATCGCTCAAGCCATTCAACAGCTTTGGCATCGATGTGAGCGCGCAATTATTTGCCGAGGCCCACAGTGATGCTGACGTGCGCGCGGCCATCGCCTATGCCGCCGCACAGGCTGTGCCGTTGCTGGTGATTGGAGGCGGCAGCAATTTGCTGTTGACCCAGGATGTTCCGGCGCTGGTGTTGCGTATGGCGACACAAGGCATTCGCGTGCTGAGCGACGATGGCACGCACGTGGTGGTCGAAGCCGAAGCGGGCGAAGCCTGGCATCCGTTTGTGCTGTGGACGCTTGAGCACGGCTTCTGCGGCCTGGAAAACCTCAGCCTGATCCCGGGCACTGTCGGCGCCGCGCCGATGCAGAACATCGGTGCCTATGGCGTAGAGATCAAGGATGTGTTTGCCGGCCTCACCGCCCTGGATCGCCAGACGGGCGAACTGCGGGACTTCAGCCTGGACGAATGCAACTTTGCCTACCGTGACAGCCTGTTCAAGCACGAAGTCGGGCGCTGGCTGATCCTGCGGGTACGCTTTGCCCTTAGCCGCGCCAGTCACCTGACACTCGACTACGGCCCGGTGCAACAGCGCCTGACCGCGCAGGGCATCATCCACGCCACGCCAAGCGATGTGAGCCGCGCGATCTGCAGCATTCGCCGCGAGAAACTGCCAGACCCGGCAGAGCTGGGCAATGCGGGCAGCTTCTTCAAGAATCCGCTGGTACCCCAAGCCTTGGCTGTTGAGCTGCAACGCCAGTATCCGGACCTGGTGGCCTACCCTCAGGCCGACGGCCAAATGAAACTCGCCGCCGGCTGGCTGATCGACAAGGCCGGTTGGAAGGGGTTCCGGGAGGGCGATGCGGGCGTGCACAAGCTGCAAGCGTTGGTACTGGTCAACTACGGCACCGCCACCGGGCAGGAGATTGCCCAGCTGGCGCTACGCATCCAGCAAGATATCTTCAAGCGCTTCAAGGTCGAGCTGGAAATGGAACCCAATCAGTACTGAGCTATCGGGCCTGAAAATGAAAATGCCCCGTATCTCGCGATACGGGGCATTTTTTATTGCGTTGGCTGATCAGTCGTCGCGGCTCATGATGCCGAAGATCTGCAACAGGCTGATGAACAGGTTGTAGATCGACACATACAGGCTGATGGTCGCCATGATGTAGTTACGCTCACCGCCGTGGATGATGGCGCTGGTCTGGAACAGGATGCACACCGAGGAAAACAGCACAAAACCTGCGCTGATCGCCAATTGCAGGCCGCTGATCTGGAAGAACATGCTGGCCACCACCGCCGCCAGCAGCACGAAGAAACCTGCGGTGATGAAACCACCCAGGAAGCTCATGTCCTTACGGCTGATCAGCACGTAGGCCGACAGACCACCAAACACCAGGGCCGTCATGGCAAACGCCGAACTGACCACTTCCGCACCGCCGGCCATGCCCAGGTAGCGGTTGAGGATCGGGCCGAGGATAAAGCCCATGAAACCGGTCAAGGCAAACGCCGACACCAGGCCCCAGGCCGAGTCACGCAGCTTGTTGGTCAGGAAGAAGAGACCGTAGAAGCCGATCAACACGACAAAGATATTCGGGTAGCCGACGCGCATCTGCTGGGCCACGTAAGCCATCACGCCGCTGAATGCGAGGGTAAGGGCGAGCAAGCCGTAGGTGTTGCGCAACACGCGGCTGACTTCAAGCTGCTCAGCCTGCGCGTTGCCATTCACTGCGTAATTCTGTTCGCGCATGGCGACACTCCTTCAGTTTTGAAACGTTCAGTCGCAAAGATCATAACAGACGCCTTGTAACAAGCGATGCAGAGAGTTTGACAGTGTGTTTCATTCGGGTATTATGGCGCCCGCTGACACAGGATGGGCTACTATAATCCTGTGATGCACAAGGGAAATTGGCAGAGTGGTTGAATGCACCGGTCTTGAAAACCGGCGGACGTTAATAGCGTCTCCAGGGTTCGAATCCCTGGTTTCCCGCCAAGATTTACACGAAAGCCTCGCGAAAGCGGGGCTTTTGCGTTTCTGGGGTTTGGTTATACCGGGCTATTTAGGCAGTTGGTCTAACTCGAAAGGCCAGGAACACCGGCCCGAATGGGAAGGTACTGACTTCCAGCTCATCCAGTGGATTGAGCGTGTGCGTGCGGCTTCCAGCGTTGCTGTAGATCACGTGGCTGCTGGATACGGCAATGTTGATCTTGCCGGCGGCCGCCTGGATTAGATTCACCTTGAACCCTTCAATCACATCATCACCGATTGTCAGCGTGACATCTGTATCGCTGATGACCAGTATCGACTTGCCTGAATCCGACATGGTCAAGGGCCTGCTGCCGGTGATAGAAACATTGGTGTGCACATGTCCGCCAGCGTGGTAACTGACCATTCTCGGATCCGCGAAGACCCGGGCGAAGGAGCCGACATAATTCACACTGGCGCGCATGTCGTCGAATTGCTCAACCACGTATGTACCAATGCTGCCGGAAACTTCCCCATTGGGGTCCAGAACCCATTTGCGTCCTACCATCAACCCGATCTGGGTATTGGCACGTACACCGGCACGCATTTCTTCCAGAAAGAGCTGGCTGATCTGGCCACCGCCTTTGCCCTGGACATAGGTAAATCGTGCAATGGAATGGCTGTCGCCAGTGGGGCTGCCCTGGGCAGTATCGACCTTGTAGTCGACAAAGTCTGCCGAGACGATGGTGGTCGTGGTGTTGGCGTTTGGCGCCCAGGTAAAATCCAGGACCCTGCCGGTTTTGACCTGCTCTAGAGAGATGGTGGCTTGTGATGTAGTCGTAGAGCCTGACTGCTTCAAATCGTCATTCATGATACTCATCCGTAAGTGAAGTCGAGGGTCGAAAGTACACGAAGCAAATGACCGCCGTCATCACAGCACGTTTTCTACAAGACTATGCTGTCTTACTGGATCCGTATGGAGCTGTCATCGTGCACGTGCCCTCGCACTGCGTATTCATTACTAAGCACAGTACGGAGCTTTTAGCTTGACTGATTTACTTCTCTCCACGGCAGCCATGGCCTGCCTCATGATTTCAAGCTTGTTTGTTAGGTGAACGTCGAAACTTCTAAAACAGTGCCCTGTCCCAGCTTTCATACCGATGTTTAAGTGCAACCTGCGAAAGCGGCTGAAAAGTCAGCGAGATGGAGTCATTCGAATGAAAATACTGAGCCTTTCGATGCTGGCGGGTGCCTCCATGATGCTAGTCTCTGAAGGCGTTTGGGCTGAGCAATATCTGCCCGAGATTGCCAGCAAAGCGCCTTACAAAAAAGCCTACGCAGAGATGCTCAGTTATCCGGACTGGGTCAGTAAAGCTCAGGGCACAGCGTCGCCAGTCGAGACGGTTTCGGCGGATGGTAAGCGCTTTACGGTAGGCCACATGTGCAAGCCACATGATTGTGCAGACAATCAGCTAATCGTGGTCTTTAACGCAGATGGAACAAAGTCCTGGGGGCTACTCGCGACGCGTCCAGCCGAGGGAGAGGCATTCAGTAAGCAATTGCTGGGTGATCCCGACAGTGTCGTTCAGGGCCTACTGAATAAGTCGTTTGCTGACAACAATCCCGAAGATTGATGACCGGTGTCGCTCTGCTGCGGCAAACGGTGGGTGGGGAGAACGACCATCAGATAAGACATAGCGAACAGACCGCTTGTTATGGTTATCGTGGATGTTAAAGTCGCACAAATTTTTTGAGGGAACGATATGCGAGGCTTAATCGGAGCATTACTGCTTGCTGCTCTTGGTGGGTGCTCCACATCGCCTATATCTGCCGACATCGCAGACCCTGTGCCATCCACAAGAATGTATGCCTTTACGGAAAAGAACGCGGCTCAGTTGGTGGTGACTAGAGACTCGGGCATCTACGGAGCTGAAGTCCGTTTTATTTTGCATATTGATGGAAAACCGGCTGCCGAGTTTCACCCTGGGGAGGTTGCCAGGTTTGGGCTGGCCTCTGGCAAGCATATTCTTGGTGTCTCGAAATACATGCTTTTCGGCACCTCAAGAATCATCGAATCAGAAATTGATATGAAGCCGGGAGACCTTGTTCGCCGCAGAATTTCTCAGCACGGCAGCAGTTTTTCTTTCACCCCGACTGCCTACTAAACGCCATTCGTCTAACGCCCGGCACTCTCAATCCCGATGCAGCCTCTCAATCCTAAGCGCGGATATCCCGAGCCTATAAACGGAGTGCCAGCATGGAAATCAACGAGAAAGCCCCAGGCAACATTTCCCAGCAAGCGGTTACCCGGGGCACCGATAACGAGACCGGCCATGACCCGCGGCGTGACGAGGACAATATCCCGCTGCCGCCGGATGACGAGGCGCCTCTTGAAGAAGATATGTCGGATGTAGATGCGGCCGATTCAGTAGCTACTGAGCATCCCAAGACCTGAAGGCGTTCAGGCCAAAGAGCCCGGCCCTGTGCCGGGCATTGTCTGCTGGCCCCCTTGGTCTCGTTCACCTCCTTGTGGCTGTAAGCCGATGCTGATCCGACCCGCACCGCTGCACTTTTTTCCATTTTGCTGATCTACCTCTGTCCCGGCCACCCGACTCCCGCGTGCGGCCCACAGAATCAGACCCGGTGCCGATGGATCGAACGTTTACGATTTTTACCACCCGATGGCCGCTGTTGCTGGCTGCGATGTTCGCGCTGTGTGCAGTGGGTTGCAGCCAACAACAGGGCCGCGATATCGCCAGGCAGTTCAGCGACGGCAAGCCCGATGAGTTCTTCCAGACCAGCGTCGACCGCATGGCCACCCTGGGCATGCGTGACAACCTGCAAAGCCTCTACCTGCTGATGAGCAAGCTCTACCTGCGCAACCCCAACCAGTGGCGTCAATCGGGGTATCCGGATGCGGTGACCGCCGCCCGGAAAATCCGCCAGGCCATCGAAAATCGCCAACCCTTGCCCGCACTGGGTGACCGGCGTGACCTGGCTGCCCTGAGCTATTCCTTGAGCCCCGACTTTCGCGGCGACCGCGTCGGCGCGTTCATCTATGCGATTGGCAGCATGCTCGTGACCGCTCACGGTGGGCGCACGCAGTTTTATGTGACCGACTCGATCAACCCGCAGTTTGTCAGCAATGCCGCGCGCAATATCGAAAAGGCCACCTGGCTGCTCAGCCAGCGTCAGGATGCCAATGGCGTGTTGCTGTTGTTTTCCAATGAAATATCGGAGGAGGGCAGTAACCTCAGTTTTGCCGTTGAGTTCGGCAAGATCGTCGCGCGTTTGGACCTGCTTACCCAAATCCTCGATGAGCGTTACCGACGCATTGGCCTCAATTACGCACAAAGCTTGTTGCTGATGAATTTCCTGCCGGTGCAGTGAGGCCCGTCGCATCGACCAATCGGTGCGGTGTTTCCCTTTCCGCTGTAGGAAGCGGCCTATCTTGCCTCCCGCGGGTTGAAACGCTTGTCTGCGGGCAATAGCCTCGGATTTTTCTTAAACACGAGGCCCTCCCTTGGGTAAACGAAAAACGGTTTGGCCCACGGATCGCGAAATACGCTTGCGGTTTATCCTCTATGCGGTAATTGACGCCGCGACTGCCCAGGGCGTGTCTGCCGAGTTATTGCTGCCGGCGCATAAGTTATTGCGTGACTCGCCCACGGAAGACCAGTTGCGCGACACCTTGGGGGCGATTCTCGCCACTGACGAAATGTATGGCTTTCGCTTTCCGCCGGGGTCGGATGCAGATGATCTGATGCGGACATTGGCAACTGCCGATGGTTAAACTGATTCACCCCTGTTTTTGATACGCCCCTGTCCGTCATTAAGGAGTGACTCGAGGGGCGTACCTGCCTTCCCATCACTGTTCGCGTGGTGGGCTCGGCCCGGCACGTTCCCGGATTCCAAGGACCTGCTCCCAATGCTGCTGCGCCACCCCCCGTTTATTTTTGCCGCCTTGACCCTCAGTTCGCTGGTACAGGCCGAAGGCCTGCAATTGGAGCCGGTTGAAGTCACCACGGCTGAGGCCAGCGCCGCAGAAATCGCTCAGGCACAACTCAAAAGCGTACCCGGCGGCACCAATTACATCGATATGGACAGCGTGCAACAGGGACGGGTCAGCACCAACGAGGATGTCTTCAAGTACCAGGCTGGTGTTTACGCCAAGGCGGCCAATAACGAAGGGGTGAAGGTGTCCATTCGTGGCTCGGGCCTGAACCGCGCCCCCGGTGCCCATGCCTCCGGCCTGTATGAAATGTTCGACGGCCTGCCGCTTACCGGCCCAGGCGGCACGCCTTATGAGCTCAAGGACCCGCTGTGGCAAAGCCGGGTAGAGGTGCTGCGTGGCGCCAACGGGTTCGATCAGGGTGCATTGGCCTTGGGCGGTGCGGTCAACTACGTTACCCGCACCGGCTTGGACGCGCCCAAGCTGCAAGTGCGCTATGAGGTCGGCAGTCGCGGCTATGCCCAACGCGAAGTCAGTTCCGGGCAGGTGCTGGGGGACGCCGACTATTACATCAGCCTCACCGATTCGGAGTCCGACGGTTATCAGCACCAGAGCGCTGGTACCGGCAAGGGCATCGCCGCCAACTTTGGCTATCGCTTTAACCCGGACCTGGAAACGCGCTTCTACTTGCGTTATCGCGAAACCACCAACGATTCCCCTGGCAGACTCACGCGTGACCAGATCAGCCATGATCCGCGTGCCGCCAACAGCCTCAATGCCGCCCGCGATTCGAAGCGCTTGCAACCGGGCTCCACCTGGATCGCCAACAAGACCACCTTGCGGTTGGACGATAACGCGCGGGTCGAGGTCGGGCTGGCCTATCACGATTACCCCATGGACCTGCGCGAAGGCACTAACCGCCTCAAAGTTGCCTACACCGATATCAGCGGCACCCTGAATTACATCCGCCAGGACAGCCTGTTCGGCCACGCCAGCACTACCACTCTCGGCCTGCGTACCACCCAGGCGATGCCGAACAATGGCGCGTCGGAATACGTCCGCATCCCTACGGGCAATACCGCCATTTATGCCCCCGGCACCAAGACCCGCGACTACAGCTACCTGGGCTCCGACACCGTGCTGCATGTCGGCAACGAGCTGGAACTGGTGGAGGATCTGTGGCTGACCACCGGCCTTGCCGCGATCTACACGCGCCGTGAAACCCAGGTGACTTACCCCGACGGCCAGGCGCCGATCAGTCAGCATGATTGGGATTATGCGCCGCGCATTGGCCTGCGTTACGACTTCACCCCGCAGTTGCAGGTCTACGGCAACCTGAGCCGCTCGGTAGAGCCCCCGCATGCGTGGTCGATGATCTGGGGCTCGAACAAATACTTTGGCCCGGGCAGTGGGGCGGCCACGGGGTTGCAGCGCGAAGGCGTGAAGCTGCGTAATCAGACCGCCACCACCCTGGAAATCGGCGGGCGCGGTGAAGCCTGGCTCGGCCAATGGGACCTGGCGCTCTATCGCTCGGAAGTTCGCCACGAGCTGCTTTCTGTAGAGACCCAGGCCCAGACTGCCACCAGCAACGCGATCATCGCCGAATCCAACGCCAGCCCCACCGTGCACCAGGGTGTGGAGTTGAGCCTGCTCAGCCCGCTGTGGGACGGCGGCCGCAGCGGTAAGCTCGACCTGCGCCAGGCCTACACCTTCAGCGATTTCCACTACCGCGACGACGAGCGTTTCGGCGACAACACCTTGCCCGGCATACCCAAACACTATTACCAGGCGCAACTGCGCTACAGCCACCCGACGGGTTTCTACACCAGCCTCAACACCGAGCACGCCTCACGGGTAGCGGTGGACTACGCCAACTCCTACTACGCGGCGGCCTACACCACCCTCGGCGCCACCTTCGGCTACGACGCGCCCAAGCAGGATTGGCAAGCCTGGGTCGACCTGCGCAACCTCACCAACCGCCGCTACGCCAACACCGTCACGCCGGGCTACGACGACAAAGGCATGGACGCGGCGCGCTCCACCCCTGCGGATGGGCGGGGTATCTACACCGGCGTTTCCTGGAGTTGGCGTTAACTCAGCCGTCGTGCTGGCGCAGGCGCTTGTACAGTGTGTTGCGGCTCACTCCTAACTCCCGCGCCAGGTGGGAGATGTTCCCGCCCACGGCTTCCAGGCGCTGGTTCAGGTCAAGGCGTTCATCCAGGTGTTCGGATTTGGACTGCGGCAGCGTCGCCTGCAAATCCACGAAAAAATCATCGGGCAGGTGCTCTGCGCGGATCGGCTGCTCTTCGGCCATTGCCAACGCCACCTGCAACACGCTGCTCACCTGGCGTAAATTCCCCGGCCACGGGTGTTGCTCAAATAGCCTCAGCACCTCGGCACTCAGCCCGGCCCATTGCGTCGGCTCGCGGTGTTGCTGCCACAGTTGCTGGAACAGCGCCTGTTTGTCGGTACGTTCGCGCAGTGGCGGCAGTTCCAGGGTCAGGCCGCCGATGCGGTAGTACAAGTCTTCGCGAAAGCGTCCGGCCTGCACCAGCTCGCGCAGTGCGTGGTTGGTCGCCGAGATGATGCGCAAATCCACCGGGAACACCTCGCTGCTGCCCACCGGCTGCACGCAGCGTTCTTGCAGCACCCGTAACAGGCGGGCCTGGGTCGGCAGCGGCATATCGCCGATCTCGTCGAGAAACAGCGTGCCCTTGTCCGCCTTGCGGATCAGGCCGATGCTGCCTTTCTGGTTGGCGCCGGTGAAGGCGCCTTTTTCGTAGCCGAACAGTTCCGATTCCACCAGCTCTGCGGGGATCGCTGCACAGTTCACCGCGATCAACGCCTGTCGGCTGCGGGAACTGGCCTGGTGCAGGGCTTTGACGAACACCTCTTTGCCTACGCCGGTCTCGCCATGGATCAACAGCGGAATGTCCTTCTCCAACAGGCGCTCGGCCTGGCGCACGGCTTTTTCCACGCGCACATCGCCAAAATGTAGGGTCTGAAGGTTGATCGACGTCGGTGCTGGCGGCGGTTGGCTGAACAGCCGGGCCTGCACCGGCATCTGTTTGGGCCGCTTCAACAGGCACTGGAACCGATTGCGTCCCGCCGCTTGCAAGGCAAAGGGCAGCCCTTCCGGTTGGTTGAGCAACTCCAGCAGCGAGACCTTGAACAGGCTGTCGATCATCACCCGCGAGAGGCTGATGCCCAGCAGGTTATCCGCACGCCGGTTGGCCGACAGCACCTGGCCGCTTTCATCAAAGATCAGCAGGCCGGCCCATTGGCTGTCGAGGTTGCTCAGGCCGGTGTTAAAGGTCAGCTGGAAGTGTTCTCCGCGAAACAGGTTGAGGATCAGCCGGTTTTCCACGGTCTGGCTCATCATCTTGACCATGCCCAGGGTGTGGGAGGGTGGCAGGTAGCTGTCGCTGGACACGTCCAGCACGGCGATGATTTCGCGCTGGGCGTCAAAAATCGGCGCCGCGGAACCGGTCATGAAGCGGTTGGCCTTGAGGAAGTGTTCATCGTGCTCAATATGCACGGCCTGGGCACAGGCCAGCGCGGTGCCGATGGCGTTGGTGCCGCTGGCGCGTTCCATCCAACTGGCGCCGGGGCTGAAGCCACGGGCCAGCGTGGGTTCGATAAACCGCTGGGTCCCCCACGAGGTCAGCACCTGGCCCTGATTGTCGGCCAGCATGATCAGGCAATTGGAATTGCTGAGGATGTTCTCGTAGTAGGGCAACACTTCCTGGTGGGTGGTCTGTACCAGGGAATGCTGGCTTTCCAGCAGTTGGCGAATGCCCTCGGCGGGCAGTTGGTCAAAGCTGGGGGCGCTCTGGTGATCCAGGCCATAGGCGCGGCAACGGCGCCAGGATTCCTGGATAAGGGTGTCGTGGGTCAAGGGTTCGGCCATCGTGCGACCTTCTTTATTATTGTTGTCGGGTCTTACGCCATCTAACGTCAGACATCGAACAATGTGGGAGCGGGCTTGCCCGCGATGGCAATGGGTCAGGCACAGCATCTACAAACTGATGCACCGCCATCGCGGGCAAGCCCGCTCCCACATTTGATCTTCGTCGCGCATAAAGTGTTGTTCACAACTGTTCATTGTCAACCCCGGCAGTGTTCAGTTGTTCAGCCGGATTGTTCACTCCTGAACATCAGGGTTCACCCATTTGCTTACACATCAAGCGCTTGCAGTTTTGGCACGAAACTCGCTCTGACAACGGACCAGATTCATTCCAATAATAAAAAAGGTCGTGTCATGTCATTGACCCTGGAACATGTCTCCCGCGTTGTCGACGGCCAAACCTGGATCGACGACGCCAACCTGCGGTTCGAAGCCGGTTCTTTCAACGTCCTGCTCGGTCGCACCCTGTCCGGCAAGACCAGCCTGATGCGCCTGATGGCCGGCCTGGACAAGCCCGACAGCGGCCGCATCCTGATGAACGGCGTGGATGTCACGCAAAAGCCGGTGCGCCTGCGCAATGTGTCGATGGTCTACCAGCAGTTCATCAACTACCCGACCATGACCGTGTTCGAGAACATCGCCTCGCCGTTGCGCCAGGCCGGTGTGTCCCAGGAGGTGATCCAGAGCAAGGTGCTGGAAACCGCCAAGATGCTGCGCATCGAGAAATTCCTGCAGCGTCACCCCCTGGAATTGTCCGGTGGCCAGCAGCAACGTACCGCCATGGCCCGCGCCCTGGTGAAAGACGCTGAACTGATTCTGTTCGATGAGCCGCTGGTCAACCTGGACTACAAACTGCGCGAAGAGCTGCGTCAGGAAATGCGCGAACTGTTCAAGGCGCGCCACACCATCGCGATATATGCCACCACCGAGCCCAACGAGGCCCTGGCCTTGGGTGGCACCACCACCATTCTTCATGAGGGGCGGGTGATCCAAAGCGGCAAGGCCGCCGAGGTCTACCACCAGCCGCAAACTGTCCTCGCCGCTGAGCTGTTCTCCGAGCCGCCGATCAACCTGATGCCAGGGCGCATCAGCGGCAACGAAGTGAGTTTCGCCAACTTCGTGCATTTCCCACTCAATGTTGACCTGCGTCCTATCGGCGAAGGCGAATTCCGCTTTGGCGTGCGCCCCAGCCATATCAGCCTGGTACCCAGTAATGATGATGACCTGGAGCTGGCGGTGACCGTGGAAGTCGCCGAGATCAGCGGCTCGGAAACCTTCCTGCATGTGCGCAGTGAGCACTTCCTGCTGGTGCTGCACCTGCCGGGGGTGCATGAATACGATGTCGACGCGCCGATCCGTGTGTATATCCCCACCCATAAACTGTTTGTGTTCGATGGTCAGGGCCGCTTGGTCCAGGCCCCCGGACGCCGTGTCGCGAGGGTTGCCTGATGGCCGAAATCCATTTGCGTAACCTGGCCCATAGCTACAGCCCCACGCCAAAAGTGCCTGAGGACTACGCCATACGGGAAATGAACCATGTGTGGGAGCAGGGCGGTGCCTACGCCTTGCTCGGGCCGTCAGGCTGCGGCAAGTCCACGCTGCTCAATATCATTTCCGGCCTGCTCAGCCCGTCCGAAGGCCAGGTGCTGTTCGATACCCAAGTGGTCAACGATCTCACCCCAGAGAAACGCAATATCGCCCAGGTGTTCCAGTTCCCGGTGGTGTACGACACCATGACGGTGTTCGACAACCTGGCGTTCCCGCTGCGCAACCAGGGCATGGCCGAAGCGAAAATTCACAGCAAGGTGCAGGAAATCGCCGAAGTCCTCGACCTGCAAAACCTGCTGAGCAAAAAAGCCCGCAACCTCACCGCCGACGAAAAACAGAAAGTCTCCATGGGCCGTGGCCTGGTGCGCGATGACGTGTCGGCGATCCTGTTCGACGAGCCGCTGACGGTGATCGACCCGCACCTGAAGTGGAAACTGCGGCGCAAGCTCAAGCAGATTCACGAGCAGTTCAATATCACCATGGTCTACGTCACCCACGATCAACTGGAAGCCTCCACCTTCGCCGACAAGATCGCGGTGATGTATGGCGGGCAGATCGTACAGTTCGGTACGCCGCGTGAATTGTTCGAGCGGCCCAGCCACACCTTTGTCGGTTATTTCATCGGTAGCCCTGGGATGAATCTGATCGAGGTGCAGGCCAAGGCTGGCGGTGTAGGGTTCGCCACTACCCTGTTGCCACTGTCCGAAGCGTTGCAGCAACGTCTCAACGCCACCGACTACAAAAAGCTCCAGGTTGGTATCCGCCCGGAATTTATCCACGTGTGGGACGAGTACAACCCTGACGCCCTGCAAGCCGACGTCGTCCATGTGGAAGACCTCGGCACCTACAAGATCATGACCCTCAACCTCGACGGCGCCACCCTCAAGGTGCGGCTGGCCGAGGACAAGCCGGTGCCGGAAGGCAAGGCTTCCATCAGCTTCCCCGCGCAATGGCTGATGCTCTACGCCGACGATTACCTGCTGGAGGTGGCGCCATGAACAAGGTGCAGAACAACAAGGCCTGGTGGCTGGTGTTGCCGGTGTTCCTGCTGGTGGCGTTCAGTGCGGTGATCCCGATGATGACCGTGGTCAACTATTCGGTGCAGGACATTTTCGACCAGTCCAGCCGCTATTTTGTCGGGGCCGACTGGTACAAGCAGGTGCTGCTCGACCCGCGCCTGCACGACTCGCTGCTGCGCCAGTTCATCTACTCGGCCTGCGTGCTATTGATTGAGATCCCATTGGGCATCGCCATCGCCCTGACCATGCCCACCAAGGGCCGCTGGTCCTCGCTGGTGCTGATCATTCTCGCCATTCCGTTGCTGATTCCGTGGAACGTGGTCGGCACCATCTGGCAGATTTTTGGCCGTGCCGACATCGGCCTGCTGGGCTCGACCCTCAACGCCATGGGCATCAGCTACAACTACGCTGCCAACACCATGGACGCCTGGGTCACCGTGTTGGTGATGGATGTGTGGCACTGGACCTCATTGGTGGCGCTGCTGTGCTACTCCGGCTTGCGCGCGATTCCGGACGTGTACTACCAAGCTGCGCGAATTGATCGTGCATCGGCCTGGGCGGTGTTCCGACATATCCAGTTGCCGAAGATGAAAAGCGTGCTGCTGATCGCGGTGATGCTGCGCTTCATGGACAGCTTCATGATCTACACCGAACCCTTCGTGCTCACCGGCGGCGGGCCGGGTAACGCCACCACCTTCCTGAGTCAGACGCTTACCCAGATGGCCGTCGGCCAATTCGACCTGGGCCCGGCGGCGGCGTTTTCCCTGGTGTACTTCCTGATCATCCTGTTGGTGTCCTGGCTGTTCTACACCGCCATGACCCATTCCGACGCCAACCGCTGAGGCCGCCAACATGAGCAAGCGCAAGCTGATTCCACTACTCGTTTACATCCTGTTTCTGCTGGTGCCGATCTACTGGCTGCTGAACATGTCCTTCAAGAGCAACACCGAAATCCTCGGCGGCCTGACCCTGTTTCCGCAGGATTTCACCCTGGCCAACTACAAGGTGATCTTCACCGACCCGAGCTGGTACACCGGCTACCTCAACTCGCTGTACTACGTGAGCCTGAACACCGTGATCTCCCTGAGCGTGGCGTTACCAGCGGCGTATGCGTTCTCGCGCTATCGCTTCCTGGGTGACAAGCACCTGTTCTTCTGGCTGCTGACCAACCGCATGGCGCCGCCGGCAGTGTTCCTGCTGCCGTTCTTCCAGCTGTATTCATCCATTGGCCTGTTCGACACGCACATCGCCGTGGCCCTGGCCCATTGCCTGTTCAACGTGCCGTTGGCGGTATGGATCCTGGAAGGCTTCATGTCCGGCGTACCCAAGGAAATCGACGAAACCGCCTACATCGATGGCTATAGTTTTCCCAAGTTCTTCGTGAAGATTTTTATCCCGCTGATTGGCTCCGGTATCGGCGTCACGGCGTTTTTCTGTTTCATGTTTTCCTGGGTCGAACTGCTGCTGGCGCGCACGCTCACCTCGGTCAACGCCAAGCCCATCGCAGCGGTGATGACCCGCACGGTGTCGGCGTCCGGCATTGATTGGGGCGTGCTGGCAGCGGCGGGGGTGTTGACCATCCTGCCGGGCATGCTGGTGATCTGGTTTGTACGCAACCACGTGGCCAAGGGCTTTGCCCTGGGCCGGGTCTAGAGGAGTCGATGATGGAATGGATGGCCTGGACCACCCCCACTGCGCTGTTCTTTGGCGGCATTGCCCTGATTCTGGCGGGCATGACCACTTGGGAATTACGTTCGCCGAGTATCCCGCGGCGCGGTTTGCTGCCGATCAGCACCACCCGTGGGGATCGCTTGTTTATCGGTCTTCTCGGTAGCGCCTACCTGCATTTGCTGGTCATTGGCGTTACCGACTGGAGTATCTGGGTGGCGTCCGCGCTCTCCCTTGTTTGGCTGTTGAGTGTGATGCGTTGGGGCTAGCAAGCTCGCTCCTGCAAGCCCCGTTTGAAACTAACCTGGAGGTCTCTATGTTGAATAAAAACAATAAGCTGCGACATAGCATTTCATTGGCCGCCGTACTGGCCCTCAGTGGTTTGAGCGCTTCGGCCTGGGCTGATGCGTATGAAGATGCCGCGAAAAAATGGATCGGCAGCGAGTTCAAACCCTCGACCCTTACCGAAGCCCAGCAGTTGGAGGAGTTGAAGTGGTTTATCAAGGCGTCGGAGCCGTTCCGTGGGATGAAGATCAACGTGGTGTCGGAAACCCTCACCACCCACGAGTACGAATCCAAGGTGCTGGCCAAGGCCTTCAGTGAAATCACCGGCATCAAGCTGACCCACGACCTGCTGCAGGAAGGCGACGTGGTGGAGAAGCTGCAAACCCAGATGCAATCCGACAAGAATATCTATGACGGCTGGGTCAACGATTCCGACTTGATCGGTACGCACTTTCGCTACGGCAAGACCGAGTCCATCACCGACCTGATGGCCAACGAAGGTAAGGATTTCACCTCGCCCACCCTGGACCTCAAGGACTTTATCGGCCTGTCTTTCACCACCGCGCCGGACGGCAAGATCTACCAGTTGCCCGACCAGCAGTTCGCCAACCTCTACTGGTTCCGCGCCGACTGGTTCGAGCGGCCGGAGCTGAAGGCCAAGTTCAAGGAGAAATACGGCTACGACCTGGGCGTGCCGGTGAACTGGTCGGCTTATGAAGACATCGCCAAGTTCTTCAGCGAAGACGTCAAGGAAATCGACGGCAAGCGCATTTATGGGCACATGGACTACGGCAAGAAAGACCCGTCCCTGGGATGGCGTTTCACCGATGCCTGGTTCTCCATGGCCGGCGGCGGCGACAAAGGCTTGCCCAACGGCTTGCCGGTGGACGAGTGGGGCATCCGTGTAGAGGATTGCCACCCGGTGGGCTCCAGCGTCACCCGCGGCGGCGACACCAACGGCCCGGCGGCGGTATTCGCCACGCAGAAATACGTGGACTGGATGAAAGCCTACGCGCCACCGGAAGCGGCGGGCATGACCTTCTCCGAATCCGGCCCGGTGCCGTCCCAGGGCAACATCGCCCAGCAGATCTTCTGGTACACCGCGTTTACCGCCGACATGGTCAAGCCGGGCCTGCCGGTGGTGAATGCCGATGGTACGCCGAAATGGCGCATGGCACCGTCCCCAGTCGGGCCGTATTGGGAAAAGGGCATGAAGAAGGGCTATCAGGACGTAGGTTCCTGGACCTTCCTCAAGTCCACGCCCGAAAAGCAGAAACTCGCGGCCTGGCTCTACGCGCAATTCGTGACCTCAAAAACCGTGTCGCTGAAGAAAACCATCGTTGGCCTGACGCCGATTCGTGAGTCCGATATCAACTCCCAGGCCATGACCGACATGGCGCCCAAACTCGGTGGCCTGGTGGAGTTCTACCGCAGCCCGGCCCGTACCGAGTGGTCCCCGACGGGCACCAACGTGCCGGACTACCCGCGCCTGGCGCAACTGTGGTGGAGCAACATCGCCGCAGCGGCCAGCGGCGAGAAAACCCCGCAACAGGCGCTGGACAACCTGGCCAAGGAGCAGGATGCGATCATGACGCGCCTGGAACGCTCCAAGGTGCAACCGGTGTGCGGCCCGAAAATGAACCCCGAGCGTGACGCGCAATACTGGTTTGACCAGCCGGGCGCGCCGAAGCCGAAACTGGCCAACGAGAAGCCCAAGGGCGAAACCGTGAACTACAACGACCTGCTCAAGCAGTGGGAGGCGGCACGTAAGTAATTTCGCTGAATGAGCTGAACACAACGGCACGCTTGCGTGCCGTTGTTTTTTTTTGTGGGTGAGCCACCTGCATTTCATCTGGTGCTCCGAGACAGCTTGCTAGCTTGGGACTAAACTGCTGAGCATTCATACAGGAGGTCACCTTATGGGTGTTCCACTTTCCCCAATTGTTTCCGAATTTGAAACCGAGGAGCAGGCGAATAGTCATGATCTTTGGTTTCGCGCCAAAGTCGAAAAAAGCTTGGCCAACCCCGGACCCGGTGTACCCCATGACGAAGTCATGGCGAGGGTCGAGGCGATTATCCTTGAAGCAGAACGCAAGCAGTGGGCCAAAGCCTGATGTTAAGCGTTGTTTGGCTTGATGAGGCTATCAGCGACCGCGACCGCTTGTCCCCACGTTAACAATCCAATCTGAATTTTCCGCACATCTCAAGGTTCTGCATCGTAGAAGCGCATGTTTTCAAGCGCTATTGCAGGGCCACCTTGTGGGAGGCCCGTTGTAACGGACTTTGCGGAAACTGCCATCATGACACTCCTCACAGCGCTGTCAGGCCAGCCGGCCTCTCTCACCGACTCGGCCCAGGGCCGCCATCAACGGGTCTACCAACAGCTGCATGGCGAAACCCGAGACGCCACCGAACTGGCGCGTGAATACCTGCACGATCAATTGGCCCTGGTAGAGGCCACCGACTGCGACTTGCCAGAGGCGCCCGAACAGCTGATGGCCTGGGTCGAGCAACGCTGCGCCGAGGTGGCCCAGGCCTATGCCGACTATCTTGAGCAGCGCCGGCAAGGTGGGCCACGGCGGTATTTCCAGAACAAGGCCCATGCGTTGTACTTTCTGCAGCGCGTGGCACCCACTAAACAGGTCGACGGCGCCTGGCTCTATGGCTTGCTGCGCTATTGGCAAGACCAGCGCTTTGACGGCCTGCTCACCACTTACCTGGAAGAGTTGGGCGACGGTGAAGCTGCGCAGAACCATGTGGTGATCTACCGCAAGTTGCTCAGCGAGCACGATGCCGACAGCGACGCCGGCCTTGAGGATGACCATTACCTGCAAGGCGCGCTGCAACTGGCGCTTGGCGTGTGCGCCGACGAGTTCCTGCCGGAGGTCATTGGCTTCAACCTGGGTTACGAGCAACTGCCGCTGCACCTGTTGATCACCGCCTATGAACTCAGTGAGCTGGGCATCGACCCTTATTACTTCACGCTGCATGTCACCATCGACAACGCCAGCAGTGGCCACGCGTGCAAAGCTGCACAATCGGTGCTGAACCTGTTGCCGCTGGGCGAGGGCAGGGCAGACTTCTATCGCCGTGTGGCGGCAGGCTACCGTCTGAATGATTTGGGCCTGGGAACCACGTCTATCATCAAACACTTCAACTTGCAGGACGAGGTGGTGGCGATGCTTGAGCGCAAGCGCGCCTTCGGCCAGCACATGCATTCGGACTATTGCCGCTTTGAAGGGCAGACCGTCAACCAATGGCTGGCCCGGCCTGGGCAGATCGGCGCTTTCCTCAAGGCCCTCGAAGACAAAGGCTGGATCAAGCACAACCAGGACCCCACCAACAGTCGCTTCTGGCAATTGATCGAGGGCGCTGGCGCCGCGATGTTCGGAGTGTTCAGCGGTTATGAAAAACAACTGATCCATGACTGGATTGCGGGTGAATGGGTTGCCAGCGAACGCGTGCCGCCCGTGCGGCCGGGACGCGGCAGCCGGTTTTCCCGCGAGCAGCATCGTCCAGCGGACCCGGATACCCAGGCCCTGGCGG
This sequence comes from Pseudomonas sp. FSL L8-0168, assembly GCF_037976155.1. Taxonomy (NCBI): domain Bacteria; kingdom Pseudomonadati; phylum Pseudomonadota; class Gammaproteobacteria; order Pseudomonadales; family Pseudomonadaceae; genus Pseudomonas; species Pseudomonas sp. FSL L8-0168. The sequence continues at coordinate 229,991 of NZ_CP150262.1, forward strand.
AGTCATTGTGCAACTTGCCCGATGAGCAACAGCTCAATGCGCTGATCCCGTGGCTGTCGGCCCGCCGTCACTGCACGCCTGCCGGGCTGTATGCCACTCGCCGCTTTATCCAACTGCGTGCGCGCCTGCGCTAAGGAATGTGCCTATGTCTGCGCAACAACTGGCTGATCGTGCCTTGTTGAATCTGGGCCGGGGGTTGAAGGAGGGTGGTTATCGCTTTATCACGCCAACGCCCTTGACCCATGAGCGTGTCTATCGGCGGCTGGCGACGCCCCTGGCAATGACGCTGCGCGATGTGTTCGGTTGGTCGATGCCGTTCGATCAAGGCCTGCTGCCCGAGGCCCTGCGTGAAGAATTGCAGCAAGCGGATGTGATCGAGAAGCACGGCGCGCTATGGCGCAGCACAGTGCGATGGTCGAGCCTCGACGAGCTGCTGTTCGCCCATTCGCCTTATCCCACCGACCAGGCGGACGCGGTGTTTTTCGGCCCCGACAGCTATCGCTTTGCCCAGGCAATCGAAGCTTACCTGCAACAACGTTTCGAGCCGCTCAAGCGCGCTGTGGACATCGGCTGTGGCGCCGGTGTCGGCGCGCTGGTGATTGCCCAAGCCCGGCATGACGCCCAGGTGCTGGCAGTGGACATCAACCCCCGCGCCCTGCGCATGACCGCGGTGAATGCCGAGCTGGCCGCGCTGAATAACGTCAGCGTGTACCACAGTGACGTGCTGGCCAGTGTGGAGGGCGAATTCGACCTGATCGTCGCCAACCCGCCGTACATGAAAGATGACCGCCAGCGCGCCTATCGCCATGGCGGCGGCGCCTTGGGGGAGCAGTTGTCGCTGCGCATCGTCAGTGAGTCCATCGGGCGCCTGGCCCTGGGCGGTAGCCTGCTGCTGTATACCGGGGTGGCGATGGTGGCCGGCAGCGACCCTTTCCTGGAGGCGGTCAAGCCACTGCTAGGCAGCGACGCCTACGGCTGGACCTACCGCGAACTGGACCCGGACGTTTTCGGTGAAGAACTGGAAAAGCCCGGCTATGAGCAGGTGGAGCGCATCGCCGTGGTCGCACTGACTGTCACCCGATTGCGCTGAATACCCGATGCTCACCTTTGGCATTGAAGAGGAATACTTCATCACCGACCTGCACAGCCGCCAGATGGTCGGCGAGCCCTCGGCGGCGGTGCTGGCAGCCTGCCGCGAAGCGATTGGCGCAGGCTTCTCGTTTGAGATGTTCCAGGGCCAGATCGAGGCGGCCTCTCCGGTGTTCACCTCCAGCGCCGAAGCGGCGGACTACTTCCGAGCAGTACGCCGCAACCTGGCGCAATCCCTGGCTGAGTTCGGCCTCGGTGTGGTGTGCGCCGGCAGCCACCCCCTGGCCGATTGGCGTGGTCAACAGCCGACCGATCAGGCGCATTTCCGGCAACTGTTCGACGATATTCAATATGTAGCGCGGCGCAGTGTGTTGTGCGGGCTGCATGTGCATGTGCAGGTGCCTCAAACGCTGGACCGTATCGCGGTGATGAACCAGGTGTCGCCTTGGCTGCCGTTGTTGTTGCTGCTCAGTTGCTCATCGCCTTTCTGGGACGGCGCGCCCAGCGGCTTTATGAGCTACCGCCAGGCCGCGTGCGACGAGTGGCCCCGCATGGGCGTGCCGGAGCACTTTAGCGACTGGGCCGAGTACCTGCGCTACCTGGCCCTTTTGCAGCGCATCGGCGCGATCAAGGCCGATGGCAATGGCTGGTGGGGCATTCGCCCGGCGGCGCGTTACCCCACCCTGGAACTGCGCATGACCGACGCGTGCCCACGGCTGGCGGACGCCTTGGCCCTCGCCACGCTGTTTCGGGTGATGGTCACCCACGCCTGCGCGATGCAGCATCCTGGCGCTGGTTTCAGTGCCGAGGCGCGCTGGCTGCTCAAGGAGAATCGCTGGCAGGCCAAGCGTTATGGGGCCGCTGGTACCTTTGCGTTGGACGACACCGGCACCCTGGGCAGCGCTGAGCAATGGCTGCAATACGCCCGACAGACCTTTGCCGCCACCGCAGAGGCCATGGGCGAGCCGCTGTTGTTCAATACCTTGGATGCCTTGCTGCAACGCGGCAACAGCGCGACTGAGCAGTTGCGCTGGCACGCCCAGGCCCAGGCCAGCGGCGCCGATGCAATTGCCAGCGTGCGCCAGGTAGTCGACCTGCTGTTGGCCCAGACGCGCGGCGACCATTGATCGGGTGTCGCTCTACGTCGAAGGAACACTGAGGGGCTGCTCTGTCCTTAATTAGTAACCCCTCAACGGCAGGAGCGCAGAGCATGCGAGCGATGACTTACCAGGGCGCACACAAGGTGCAGGTGGATACCGTGCCCGATCCGATCATTGAACAACCCGACGACATTATTTTGCGGGTCACCGCCACCGCAATCTGTGGCTCGGACCTGCACCTGTACCGGGGCAAGATCCCGACCGTGGACCACGGCGATATCTTCGGCCATGAGTTCATGGGCATCGTCGAAGAAACCGGCCCGGCCGTTACTGCCGTGCAACCCGGCGACCGTGTGGTGATTCCGTTTGTGATTGCCTGTGGCGATTGTTTCTTCTGCCAGCTCCAGCAATTCGCCGCTTGCGAAACCACCAACGATGGGCGCGGTGCGATCCTGAATAAAAAAGCCATCCCGCCGGGTGCCGCGCTGTTCGGCTACAGCCGTTTGTATGGCGGCATTCCCGGCGGCCAGGCGGAGTGGGTGCGGGTGCCCAAGGCCAACACCGGGCCGTTCAAGGTGCCCGGCACCCTGGCGGATGAGAAGGTGCTGTTCCTCTCCGATATCCTGCCCACCGCCTGGCAGGCAGTGACCAATGCCGGCATTGGCAAAGGCTCTAGTGTGGCGATTTATGGCGCCGGGCCGGTGGGCCTGCTCAGTGCGGCTTGCGCACAAATGTTGGGCGCCGAGCAGATCTTCATGGTCGACGACCATCCGTATCGTTTGGCCTACGCGCAGAAAATGTACGGCGTGATCCCGATCAACTTCGAAGAAGACGAAGACCCGGCGGACACCATTATCCGCCAGACCGCCGGTATGCGCGGCGTCGATGGTGTGGTGGACGCGGTGGGTTTCGAGGCCAAGGGCAGCACCACGGAAACCCTGCTCACCGCGCTCAAGATCGAGGGCAGCAGCGGCAAGGCGCTGCGCCAGTGCATCGCCGCCGTGCGTCGCGGTGGCGTGGTCAGTGTCGCCGGGGTGTATGCCGGGTTTATCCATGGCTTCATGTTCGGCGATGCCTTCGACAAGGGGCTGACCTTCAAGATGGGCCAGACCCATGTGCAGCGGTTCTTACCGGAGTTGTTGGAGCACATCGAGCTGGGGCATCTGCACCCGGAGGCGATCATCACTCACCGGCTGCCCCTGGAGCAGGCGGCGCGGGGGTATGAGCTGTTTGATAAAGCCGAAGAGGAATGCCGCAAGGTGATCCTGCTACCGGGTGGGAGCGACCGGCCGCTGACCGAACCAGTGGACGAACTGACCCCTGAGTTGCGCGTACAAGGTGTTCCCGGGTTCTAGGCCAATAACCGGAAAAATGTGGGAGCTGGTTTGCCTGCTATAGCGGTGGTTCAGTTGAATATTCAGTGACTGACGCGCCGCCTTCGCGGGCAAGCCCGCTCCCGCCGGGGATCTGTGCCGGACGCTGATTTTGTGGGCGATGCATGACCAATGTGGGAGCTGGCTTGCCTGCGAAGGCGGTGTGACAGTCACTGCATCTGTGACTGCACTACCGCTTTCGCAGGCAAGCCAGCTCTCACATGGATTTTCTTTGCTTTGACAGTGGTGTTTCCCACATTAACCGGTGTCAGGCTGCGGCTTGCGGCTGGATGCGCAATTGGCCTTCGACATCCTTGACCAACCCACTGGCGACAAACAGCGGCGCCAGGCGTTTGTGCAACTGTGGCTCGACAAACTCCTTGACCGTATCCAGCGCCAACGTACCACTGAGCGGCAGCTCGGCCTTGGTGTACGACAACCATGCCTTCTTCAACGCCATCAACACATCACTGCCTGCCGTCGAAGCGAAGCGGCGGTGCACGGGCTTACCTTCGAAGGCGAAGGTATGTTGGAACTCATAACTACTTTCATCACCACCGCTGGCAGCGCAGCGCACGCAGGTGCAAGGGCCGTCGCCGAAGGCGCTGCGCAGGTAGGCGTTGAAGTCCACCACGGGCTTGAGTGACAGGCGCTTATCAACCTCGAACAGGTCCCCGGTCATTTTTTCGTCAGTGTTCAACGTCCATTTCCTCGCAGTCGGTTGCTGTGTTTCAAAGCGCGGCACAATACCAGCCGAGCGTCGGTTTGGGGATTATTTGCGTCGTGAGGGAGGGTCAGCGGAAGAATTCACCGGGGGTGGAATCGAACTGCTGACGAAATGCATTGATAAAGGCTGAGGTCGATTCATAGCCACACCCCAATGCCACATCCGTCACCCGCTCGCCTTGTTCCAGGGCGGGCAGAGCGCTCAACAGGCGCAGGCGCTGGCGCCATGCGCGAAACGTCAGCCCGGTGTCACTCAGGAACACCCGACTCAGGGTCTTTTCACTCACCTCCAGCTTGCGGCTCCACTCGCCCAACGTCGTCTGCTGCTCGGGATGCAGGTTGAGGCTGCGGTAGATCTGTCGCAGCCGTGGGTCGTGAGGCAGTGGCAACATCAAATCCACCTGGGGTGCGGCGGCGAGTTGATCGAGCAGTACCTGAGCCAGGCGCCCGTCCGGCCCGTCCTCGGTATATTCCACCGGCAATTGGCTGAAGTTGCGGATCAGCTCGCGTAGCAAACTGCTCACCTCCAGCACCTGGCAACGCTCGGCGGCCCAGGCGGTGACGCTGCAATCGAGGTATAAGCTGCGCATTTCCGTATGGGGTGAACTGAACACCCGATGGGGCATGCCGGCCGGAATCCACACCGCGCGCTGCGGTGGTGCGACGAAACGGCCAACGCTGGTCTGGATCTCCAGCACTCCGGAAATCGCGTAGGACAGCTGCACCCACGGGTGGCTGTGGCGTCGCGTCAGCGCACGGTTGGGCAAGGATTCAGTACGCCCGTACACCGGCCTCGGCAGGCTGGAAAGCCCTGGGACACTGCGGCGAACGGCTTTTTCATGTCCTTTAGGCGGCATTTACTGGCTCATTGGCGTTAGTCGGTAACAGGTGGTTACGTTAGAGTCGTCGCGACGCTCTTGGCAACCCCTGGAAGAATTGCTTATGACCCGGCCCCGGTTTCTCCCCGACAACTTCACCCTCACTCTGATCGCCACGGTGATCCTCGCTTCACTGCTGCCCGCCAGCGGCCAGACCGCCGTGGCGTTCGGCTGGGTCACCAACCTGGCCATCGCGCTGCTGTTTTTCCTCCACGGCGCCAAGCTGTCGCGCAAGGCTATCGTCGCCGGTGCCGGCCACTGGCGTTTGCATTTGCTGGTGTTCAGCCTGACCTTCGTACTATTTCCGTTGTTGGGCCTGGCGCTCAAGCCAGTGCTGTCGCCGTTGATCGGCAACGAGCTGTACATGGGCATGCTCTACCTCTGCGCCTTGCCGGCCACTGTGCAATCGGCGATTGCCTTTACCTCCCTGGCCCGCGGCAACATCCCGGCGGCCATCTGCAGCGCGGCGGCGTCCAGCCTGTTCGGCATCTTCCTGACGCCGCTGCTGGTAGCGCTGCTGCTCAACGTGCATGGGGATGGCGGCTCCACAGTCGATGCGATTGTCAAAATCAGCGTGCAGTTGTTGCTGCCGTTCATTGCCGGGCAAGTCGCCAGCCGCTGGATTGGGGGCTGGGTCGGGCGTAACAAAGCCTGGCTCAAGTTCGTCGACCAGGGCTCGATTCTGTTGGTGGTCTACGGGGCTTTCAGCGAGGCGGTCAACGAAGGCATCTGGCACCAGATCCCGCTGTGGGAATTGGGCGGGTTAGTGGTGGCCTGCTGCGTGTTGCTGGCCCTGGTGTTGGCGGCGTCTACGCTGCTGGGCAAGGCGTTTGGTTTTAACCAGGAAGACCGCATCACCATCCTGTTCTGCGGCTCGAAGAAAAGCCTGGCGACCGGCGTGCCGATGGCGCAGGTGCTGTTTGCCGGGGCGAGCATGGGCGTGTTGATTTTGCCGTTGATGCTGTTTCACCAGATCCAGTTGATGGTCTGCGCGGCGTTGGCCCAACGCTATGCCCAGCGGCCGGAGAGCATCCCCGAGTTAATGGGGCAGGTGGATCCGTGATGCACCTCTCATTCGCGGGTAAATAAGCTCAAGTTAACCGGCGTGACGACGACTTACTTCTTAACTAACCCAAGAAGGAGTGTCGGCATGAACGTTCGTCGTGTAGCGGTAATGACTGGCCTTCTGGGGCTGTGGGCAAGTACCTGCGGCGCCGCACAAACCGTGGGGCAGGGCACCATCAGGTTCAGCGGCGCCATTGTCGAGTCAGGGTGTGCGACAAATGCGCGCAGCGGTTCGGTGATGGAACTGCGCGGCTGTGCCCAATCCAGTCGTGGCAGCCGAATCGAGGTGCGCAGTGTGGCGCCGGTTGTCAGTGTCGATGCACCCCATGTGCGGCTGGTGGCGGACAGCGGCAAGGGGCGCTATTACGATCAGCGTTATGTGTTGGTAGACAGCGCCGGCAAGCTCATCCAGTCAGGCAACTACATCATTACCATGACTTCGCCGTAGGCCGCCGGGCGACGATCCGCAGCAACAGCGGTGCGAGAAACCTATAGAATGCTCGGCGGCGGCGCTTGTCCTGGGTGGCCGCTTGATCACCGTCAGAGTACCGCGCCCGTCAATGAGCCTTTCAGCCGCAACCCCACAAGCCAATTGGCAACCGGTCATCGCCCTTGCGCTGGCCGCGTTTGTGTTCAATACCACCGAATTCGTCCCCGTCGGGCTGCTCAGCGCCATCGGCGCCAGCTTTGACATGCCCGTGGCCAGCGTCGGCCTGATGCTCACCATTTATGCGTGGATCGTGTCGCTGACCTCGCTGCCGGTGATGCTACTGACCCGCAACGTCGAACGGCGCAAATTGTTGATTGTGCTGTTCGGTCTGTTTATCGCCAGCCATATCCTCTCCAGCGTCGCCACCAGCTTCGGCTTGCTGATGGTCAGTCGGGTCGGCATCGCCCTGGCCCATGCGTTGTTCTGGTCGATCACGGCTTCGCTGGCTGTACGCCTGGCGCCAGAGGGCAAGCAGGTGCAGGCCCTTGGCTTGCTGGCCACCGGCACATCCCTGGCGATGGTGTTGGGCATTCCCTTGGGCCGCCTGTTGGGCGAGGCCATGGGCTGGCGCACTACCTTCCTGGTGATCGCCGCGTTCGCCGCCGCCCTGGTGTTCTGGCTGGGGCGCACCTTGCCGCTGCTGCCCAGCCAGAACTCCGGCTCCCTGCGCAGTCTGCCGCTGCTGTTCAAGCGTCCTGCGCTGGTGGCGCTCTATGTGCTGACCGCAATGACCGTTACCGCGCAATTCACCGCCTACAGCTACATCGAACCCTTCGTCGAAGGCGTCGCCGGCCTGGGCGGCAGTGCCGTGACCCTGATCCTGCTGGTGTTCGGTGGTGCTGGCATCATCGGCTCGTTGTTGTTCAGCCTGGTGCATCGCTTCAACCCCCACCTGTTCGTGATCGGCGCAGTGTCTATCCTCGCCGCGTGCCTGGCGCTGATGCTGCCGTTGAGCGGCGCCGAGTCTTACCTGGTGGGGCTGAGTATTTTCTGGGGCATGGCGATCATGGGCTTTGGCCTGGCCATGCAGTCCAAGGTGCTGGTGCTGGCACCGGACGCCACGGATGTGGCCATGGCGATGTTTTCCGGGATCTACAACATCGGCATCGGCGGTGGTGCGTTGATGGGCAGTTGGGTCGGCAGCCACTTCGGCTTCGCCTGGATCGGCGCGGCGGGCGGTTTGCTGGCGGGGATGGCGTTGGTGGGGTATTGCCTGGCGATTCGGCGGTTTGGGCAGGGTGGTGCCCCGATGCCAAGCTGATCGCCCCGTATCCACCGGATAACTGCAGACTTAATGTGGGAGCTGGCTTGCCTGCGATGGCGGTGTGTCAGCCACTGCATCTGTTGCTGCGCGACCGCTTTCGCAGGCAAGCCAGCTCCCACATTTGATCTTCACTGCCTTGAGCAATGCGTTCGCTTAACTGACTGTCCTACGCCACCGGAATCAACGGATCCGCCGCCGCCAGTGCCACTGCTCTATCCGCCGCCGGTGGGTAGATCCACACGCTATTGATCTGCTGTTTGAGTTCCTTGGCTTCCTGGCCCACCAGCTTGAGCTGACGGTCCCAGCCTTCGGTGTACACCGCGCCCCAAGCGCCGAGGTCGAGGCAGGTCACGTATTTGGGTTGGCTGTAGGCCATGGGGGCCACGCCGATCAGATCGGCGGCGACGTTGTTGCCGGCGTAGCGGCCCAGGGCGATGGCGTGCTGGCAGGACATGGCAGCGAAGTTGCCCAGCGCGTCTGTGGCGGCGTAGGCCACGTCGCCAGCGGCGAAGATGGCAGCCTGGCCCTTGACCTTGAGGTGGGCGTCCACGTGCAGGCGGCCCTGTGGATCGCGGGTGCCCTCAACCTGTTCGGTCAGCGGGTTGGCGCGAAAGCCGATGGTCCAGATCACGGTGCTTGATTCAATCCGCTGCCCATCCGCCAGGGTCACGCCACCGGCATCCACCAAGGCGACCGAGGTGTTCAGTACCCATTCAATCCCCAGCTCGCGGCTGGCTTCGATGATCGAGGGGCGTATGCCGTCGCCCATCGACGCGGCAATCTGCGGCCCGCGGTCGACCACGATCACACGGATGTTGGCCGTCTCACCCAGTGCCGCACGCAGGCGCGCCGGCATTTCGGTGGCGGTCTCGATACCGGTAAAGCCGCCGCCGGCCACCACTACGGTATTGCGGGCCGGACTGTCGGGCAGATTTTTGAGGGCCTTGATATGGGCCTCAAGGCGCGCGGCGTCTTCGATCTGATCCACATCGAACACATGCGCAATGCCGTCCATGTCTGGGCGGTTCAAGCGGCTGCCGGCAGCCACTACCAGGCGGTCGTAGCTGAGGGTGGCCGGGATGCCGGCCGCGTTGCGGTAGGTCACTTGCTTATTAGTGGCGTCGATGCTGTCGGCGGCGCCTGGCACAAAGGTCACGCCCACAGCGTCGAACAGCGCATCAAGCGGGGCCAGCATGGTATGCACATCGGGCTCGTAGAACCGCGGGCGGATACGCAGTTCTGCTTGGGGGGCGAGCAGGCTGATACGCACATCGTTGCGGTCGTGTTTATCCAATAGCCGAGCGGCGCTCAAGGCGCTCCACACGCCACCAAACCCAGCGCCGATGATCAGAATATGTTGTTTCATGGGGTTGCTCCAGAGACCAGATAAGCCGCAAGGCATTGCCGGATCACTGTATAAGCAGCAGGGTATGGCCGAAAGGACAGATAACCCTGGATGACTGCCAGGTCACTCGGCCTAGCGGGAAAAACGCTCGCGGTAGTCGCGCGGTGAGATGGCCAGCTGGCGGTGGAAGGTGCAGCGCATGCGTTCTTCGTCGCCAAACCCGCACAGCCCGGCGATCTGCTCGATGCTGCGCTGTGAGTCTTCAAGCATGCGGCGCGCCGCTTCCATGCGAAACAGTTCAATGGCCTTGGCCGGGGTGCGACCGGTTTTTTGCTTATACACCCGGGCAAAATTGCGTGGGCTCATATGGCTCTGCGCGGCCAAGCGTTCGACGCTGAGGTCACTGTCGCGCAGGTTGTCGCTGATCCAGGCATGCAGCGCATCAAAGCCGGCGCTGTCGGCGGTTTGCGCTTGCAGCACCTGGCTGAACTGCGCCTGGCCACCGGGGCGCTTGAGGAACACCACCAGTTCGCGTGCCACTTGCAGCGCCACTTCGCGCCCGCAGTCGGCCTCCACCAGCGCGAGCGCCAGGTCGATCCCGGCACTGACGCCCGCCGAGGTCCACACCTGGCCCTGCTGCACGAAGATCGCGTCCACGTCCACCTCGATGCTCGGGAAGCGTTGCTTGAGCAGCTCGCACATGGCCCAATGCGTCGCCGCGCGGCGACCCTCCAGCAAGCCCGCCAACGCCAGCAAAAACGTGCCGCTGCACACCGAAGCGGTACGTCGCGCCTGACCGGAGGCGTTGCGCAGCCAGTCCACCAGCGCAGTATTGTCCAGCATGGCTTGCTCAATGGCGGGCGCGCCGGGTACCACCAGGGTGTCGATGGTGGCTGGGTCCAACTGCGCTAAAGCCACAGTGTCGACGCTCAAGCCTTCGGCGGTTGGCATCAGCCCGCCCGCCAGGCTGGCATTGTGCAGCACATAACCTTGCAAACCGCGTTCGGCCATGGCCTTGGTGGCGGCCCAGAACACCGTTTGCGCGCCGGTCAGGTCGAGCAAACCCATCTGCGGATACGTCAGGAACACCAAGGTGCGCGGTTGGGCCAATGGGGAGAGTAGGGTCATACGCTGGCCAGTTGCTCGATCTGGCTCAAGGTGCGCAAGTGTGCACCCATGCCCCTGGTAAATGGCTTGAGTTGTTCAACTTTGGACGTCATGACAGTGGTCTCCGGTAAAGGGGCAGGGCGCTGTTTTACCATGCCCCCCAGACAGTTTAAGCAGTCGCGCAGCGTTTGGTCTTGGTTGAATACTGTTTTGGCCAGGCCCTTCTGCAAACGTCGGTCAGGATTCACCGTTCTGATCGCCTCTGTTTGTTACTATCGCCATCCCGTCAACCGGAGTCGCCGCCCTATGCAACAACAGTGGGATGAAATGCACCGCACCCGCAAGCCCACGTTCGTCCTGTGTGGCGAGCCCCAGGGGGATGTGCTCAATCTCTATGTTCACGGTTACTCGGCGTTCTTCAACCGCCAGCAACTGGGCAACTTCAAGCAGCAGTTGGCGGGTATCGAAGGTTCGACCAACTTGATGCTGTTCTGGCCGGCGGGGCATTTTCTGGAAAACCTGTTTGCACCGTTCAAGGACGTGCTCGCCTCGCTGCTCGGCGGTGGCGGCCTGGGCGCGGCGACGGTGGGCGTGGGCAAGGCTATTGCCTATTTTCTCGACCATTACAAAAGTGTCGAGGCACGGGTGGATGAAGTGGCCAAGACCTTGTTGCCCGAACTGGCCGGCTACCTGCACAACCAGGCGCTGCCGGTGCGGCGCATCAACCTGATCGGCCATTCCCTGGGCGCACGCATTCTGGTCAAGAGCCTGCTGGCCAGCCCCGAGATCGCTCGCGAACTGCCGTTGAATAACCTGTTGTTGATGGGTGGGGCGATCTGTACCTCGAGCCCCTGGGACGAGGTGTCGGCGCCGCTGAAGGGGCGGTTGATCAACTGCCATTCCAGCAAGGACTGGGCGCTGGCCATGAAGCCCGATACCGAGCGTTGCATCGGCCGCTATGCGATTGACGTGACGCCCGCGCTCAAGGCCAAGGTCACCAATGTGCACCTGGCCAGCTTCGATCATGCCGCCTATTGGCCGCAGTTGAAGACGGTGGTGCAGTACACCGATTTGCTGCAGGAACGGCGCGGCATGATCCGTGTGGACTCGCGCAGCAGTGACGTGCGGTTTGCCGAAGCAGACGTGGACCTGTACCCGGCGTTGGTGCAAGCGCGGCCGGAGGAGCTGAAGTTTCTTGCCGAACTGATGGCGCAAAAGCGCAGTGCCGCGATTGATGCCAGTGTGCGTGAGCCGTTGAAACTGGCCATTGAATTGCAGCGCATGGGCGGTGATAGCTTTATGAACCTGGCCCGTGGCCATGGCGTGGGCTATCGCCAGATTGCCGAAGATGTGGCGCAACGCCTGGGCATCAAGTTCGACCAACCACTTGAGCATGTGGCGCTTGCCGAGATCGAAGGGCAGGTCGCAGAAACACTGATCGAGCAGTACAAGGACAAACTCAGCCGCGCTGATCGTCAGGCGTTCGAGGCCGAGCTCAAGGCGGCGGCACAAAAAGAGCAGGGGTTGTTCAACCGCTTGGATGTGGGCCGTTCGGCTACCGCAGCCTTGAGCGGCACGGCGTTGGCCGGGCTGACCGGGTTTATCCTGCGGCGCGGTGCGGCCACGGCGATTCCGGTAGTGGGCCAGGCGCTGGCTGCGGCGATGTTGCTGGTCAGCGGCGTTCGGGCGTTTTCCGGCCCGGCGTATTCGATCACCACCTTGGCGGTACTGGTGATCGGCGTGATTCGTCAACGCATGGAGCGCGAGGCGCTCAACCAGGAACTGGAGCTGGTGGTGCAAGTGGTGGAAGCGTTTGACCTGCCGCGAGACACGGTGATGCGCACGGTCGCGTCCGACTGATAAGCTGCTGCCCAAGTCTTGTGTATTTGCCTGGAATACCGCGTGAAATTCAGCCTGCCGAAAATCGCCACCGCCCCGTTCTGCCCGCCGGAAGTGGCCGGCTCTGTCGCTGTTGATCCCAAGGCCTCGTTTTTTAAACGGGTGCTGATGTTCGCTGGCCCCGGCCTGTTGATCTCCATCGGCTACATGGACCCCGGCAACTGGGCAACGGCCATTGAGGCCGGTTCACGCTACGGCTATAGCCTGTTGTTTGTGGTGCTGCTGGCCAGCCTGGCGGGGATGGCGGTGCAATGCCTGTGTTCGCGGCTGGGCATCGCCACTGGCAAGGACCTGGCGCAACTGTGCCGTGAGCGCTACAGCCAGCGCTCTGCTCGTACCCAGTGGGTGTTGGCGGAAATCTCCATCATCGCCACAGACCTTGCCGAAGTGCTCGGCTGCGCCCTGGCGTTTCACCTGTTGCTGGGGGTGTCGCTGACCACCGGCATTGTCATCACTGCATTCGACACGCTGTTGATCCTGGCCCTGCAAAATCGCGGTTTTCGGCGCCTGGAAGCGATCATGCTAGCGCTGGTCGCCACCATCGGCGTGTGCTTTTTCATCGAACTGGTGCTGATCAAACCCTACTGGCCCGACGTGCTCAGCGGGTTCACTCCGTCACTGTCGGCCATCAGCGATGCGGCGCCGTTGTACCTGGCCATCGGCATCCTCGGTGCCACGGTCATGCCCCATAACCTCTACCTGCACACCTCTATCGTGCAGACCCGCCTGATCGGCAAGGACCTGGCGAGCAAGCAGGATGCAGTCAAGCTGGCGCGTATCGATACCATCGGCTCCCTGGCCTTGGCGCTGTTGGTCAACGCCGCGATCCTGGTGCTAGCCGCAGCGGCCTTCTACAAGACCGGCCATACCGATGTGGTGGAAATCCAGGACGCCTATCACCTGCTCGACCCCTTGGTCGGCGGTGCTTTCGCCAGCATCCTGTTCGGTATCGCCTTGCTGGCTTCGGGCCAGAGTTCGACCTTTACCGGCACCATCGCCGGGCAAGTGATTATGGAGGGTTACCTCAACCTGCGCATACCCTGCTGGCAGCGCCGCCTGATTACCCGTGGGCTGGCGCTGATCCCGGCGTTTCTCGGGGTATGGCTGATGGGTGACGATGCTATCGGCAAGCTGCTGATTCTCAGCCAGGTGGTACTGAGCCTGCAATTGCCCTTTGCGTTGTACCCGTTGATCCGCATGACCGGCGACAAGCAATTGATGGGGCCGTTCGTCAACCGGTTGCCCACGCGGCTGCTGGCGTGGTTTCTGTTCGCGGTGATCAGTGGGGCGAATGCGTGGTTGATCGGGCAGTGGTTGTTCTGAGCCAGGGTTGAGTCATGTGCTCTTTTTCTCAACCCGGCCTTCGAACAGTTTGCGCTCCGTCAGGGGGCGGTCACACTCACCGATCCCAATACGGCACCGTCCCAAAACACTCCACGAAATAGTCGATCACCGTGCGCACCTTCAGCGACAGCCTGCGGCTGCCCGGCCACAACGCAGCGATCTGTTGGGGCTCCAGGGTTGTCGCGACCTCGTACTCACTCAGCACCGCCTGCAAGGTACCGGCGCGCAGGCTTTCGCCAATCAGCCAGGACGGAAACACCACCAGGCCCAGGCCTTGTTCGGCGGCGTGGGTGAGGGTGTCGGCGTGGTTGCCGGTGATGGGGCCGCTGACGCTGTAGGCAGTCCAGTCGCCTTGGCCGCGGCGGAAGAACCAGCGCTGCTGACCGGTGATGCCTTTGTAGGCCAGGCAATGGTGGTGGGCCAGTTCGTCAGGGTGGCGCGGCGTGCCATGTTGGGCCAGGTAAGCAGGGCTGGCCGCGATGCGAAAGCGTTGCGGCGCGAAGATGCGCGCCTGCATGCCCGAGTCATTGAGCACGCCAATACGAAACAGCAGGTCGGTGCCATCTTGCAGTGGGTCGACGAAGGTGTCGGTTTGCTGGATATCCAACTGCAACTTCGGGTAGCGCCGGCACAGCGCTCCCAGCCAGGGTGCAAGGTGGCGCTGGCCGAACACCATGGGCGCGTTGATGCGCACCAGGCCGCTGGGCTCGCTGTCTTGCTCCTGCAGGGCCTGGTTCGCCGTCTCCAATTGCTCCAGTAGCAAGCGTGCGTGGCGGCCCAGCAGGCGGCCGGCTTCGGTGGGGCTGACGGCACGCGTATGGCGGTAGAGCAATTGCTGGCCGACGGCCTGTTCCATCAGTTGAATCTGCCGCGAAATGGAGGAGGGCGCCAGGCTTTCGCGGCGGGCCACTTCGGAAAAGCTGCCTTGGTCCAGCACGGCCACAAACAGGCGTAGCGCCTTGAAACTCAGTTCATTCAAGCCCTGCATCATCTCTCCAGGCTGTGCGTTTTACGCAAAGGTGTTGTCCACATACTCCCATTTATCGCACAGCACGGCCACCGGATAATGCGCGCCATGTTTTTCCTTTTTTGATACACGGGTGATGTATGCAGGCACGTTCCACCGAAGGCTTGGCGCAGGCCAGGCCGAGCAATAACCTTCTACGGCTGCTGCTGTTGCCGTTGGTAATTCTGGCGGGCATGGGCCTGTCGGTGGAGGCCGGATTGCTCGGGCCATTGGGCGCGCAGGTCGGGCATTTGTGGGCGACGTTGAGCATCTTTGGCGTTGGCACGGCGATTCTGTTTTTACTGCTGCTGTTCAGCGGCCCGCAAAAGGGCCCGGCATTCACGCAGCTGCCGCGCTGGCAGTTGATCGGCGGGTTTCTGGGGCCGATGTATGTAGTGGTGTTGACCCTGGCTACACCGCACATCGGCATCGCGATGACCATGATCGCGATTCTCTCGGGCCAGGTGGGCAAGAGTGTGTTGATCGACCACTTCGGCTGGTTCGGCACCGCGCGCAAACGGGTCAATGGCGAGCGCTGGATCGCGTTGGCGTTGATTGTGGCGGCACTGGTTCTGATTGCACGAGGCTAAGGCGATGAATCTGTTTATGTTGTTGGTGATGGTGATTGCGGCGGGGGCGGTGCTGAGTGTGCAGGCCGCTATCAATGGGCGTCTGGGCCAGACTGTGGGGGTATTGCGCAGCAGTCTGTTGACCTTTGCGGTGGGCGCGCTGACCACGGCGTTGTTGATATTTTTCTTCGAGCCGGCCCAGGCCGTCAGCCTGCTGGAGGTGCCAAAGTGGCAATTGACCGGTGCCCTGTTTGGCGTGGTGTACATGATGGTGATGGTCGGCGCGGTGCCGGTGGTCGGTACGGCCGTCGCCACGGTGGCCGTGATTGTCGGGCAACTGGGCATGGGCATGTTGATCGACAACTTTGGCTGGCTGGGCAACCCGGCGATCGAGCTGTCGGGCAGTCGTATCCTCGCGATGCTGTTGCTCGCCCTGGCGTTGGTGTTCATGTACCGCAGTAATAGCCGCCGGGCCGACTGACGGCGCTGAACCATGCTTGCTTGCCCAGGGTCACTGCTTAAGGTGCGGCGCTCGCCGCATCGGACGACCATGAACAAGGAGTCTGACCATGCCAGATCAAACCTGTGCTTGCCCTCACTGCAAATGTGTACTGGGCGCTGACGCAATAATGAAAGACGGCAAGGGCTATTGCTGCCAGGGCTGTGCCGAGCACCATGCTCACGGTGAACCCTGCGCGGCGGCGACGGGATGCGAATGCGCCAAGTCGGCCCACGGTTGACAGGATTGACCTGCAGGCCCGGGCACCCGGTGCCTGCAGGATGAGTAAAAACAGTTCGCTTGCCGGCGACCAGTCTTTACCATGGTCGCCCGTCCTTGTTTGATGTGTACCGCCATGGCCCTGGCCGCGCCCCCCGACCTTAGTGATCACGCCGTTCCCGTGCAGCCGTTGGCGCGTACCTACCCGCGTGGGTTGTACGTAGAACCGCACAGCCACGATTGGGGCCAGTTGCTCTACGCCATGAGCGGTGTGATGTGGGTCGAGACGCCCCGCGAAGCCCTGGTAGTGCCGCCCCAGCGTGCAGTGTGGTTGCCGCCGGGGGTGGAGCACGGGATCCGTGTGGTCTCCGATTTGCAGATGCGCAATATCTACCTGCGCCCGGCGTTGGCGGCGACGCTGGACAGCCAGGTGCAGGTCATCGAAGTGGGCCGCTTGTTGCGGGAGTTGATCGTGACCTTGGTCGAGCAGGGTGATCACGGTGATGCGGTTTACTATGACGCTGTGGTGGGCCTGGCTCTGTTGGAGTTGCAACGCGCACGGCGCTCGCCTATTCGCATCGCCATGCCGGTGGCGGCGGATCGTCGGCTGATCAATGCGTGCCAGGCGGTCATGGCTGCGCCTTCCCTGGACATCCCGTTCGAACAGCACGCCGAGGCAGCGGGCGCCAGCGTGCGCACCCTGGCGCGGCTGTTCCAGCAGCACCTGGGCATGGGGTTTGCCCAGTGGCGCCGTCAGGTGCAGTTGGCCACGGCGGCTGCGGAGTTGATCCAAGGCCAGTCGGTGAGCGGCATAGCGCGCACCCTGGGTTACTCGCCCAGCAGCTTCAGCGACATGTTCCGACGCGAATTGGGCGTGTCGCCGTCGCAGTACCGGAGTTGGCCGAAATCCTGAAGCACTTGGCCGATACCCACGGTAGGTGCGCCCTAGACTGAGCCCATCAATCCACCGGGCGCAGCCTTCATGAGCTATTTGATTTCCTTGGCCATCGGCCTGTTTGTCGGCGTGATCTACGGCGCGCTGGACTTCCGCTCGCCTGCACCGCCCGCTATCGCACTGGTCGGCCTGATGGGCATGCTGCTCGGCGAAAAGCTCTGGCCCATGGCGCGGCAGTTGGTCAGTGGTTGGTTGTCCTGATCCCTTTTCCCTTCCACGGATGCCCTCTATGAACGCACTGCAATTTACCGACACCGTCGACCTCGCCCACCTGCGCCTGGTGGAGGTGCCCATGCCGGTACCGTCTGCCGACGAAGTGTTGGTCAAGGTCAACGCGGCGGGCCTGAACCCCAGCGACGTCAAAAACGTGCTTGGCCGTTTCCCCTACACCACGCTGCCACGCATCCCTGGGCGTGACTTCGCAGGCGTGGTGGTGGAAGGCCCGCAGGCATTGCTCGGCCAGGAGGTTTGGGGCACCGGTCGTGACCTGGGGTTTTTCGCTGACGGTTCCCATGCCCAATACCTGCGCGTGTCAGCCAAGGGCGTAGCGCACAAACCCACGCACTTGAGCTTTGCCCAGGCGGCCAGCCTCGGTGTGCCCTTTACCACCGCCTGGGATGCCCTGGAGCGCAGCGGCGTTGGCAAGGGCACGCGCTTGCTGGTGATCGGCGCCAACGGCGCGGTCGGCAGTGCGGCGTTGGCGCTGGCGAAGATACGCGGTGCGCAGGTATTGGCGGCCGTGCGCAAGGCCGATCAGCTCGAGTTGTTGCAGGCCCAAGGGCTGGAGGCGATTGCCTTGGGCAAGCCGG
Organism: Pseudomonas sp. FSL L8-0168; assembly: GCF_037976155.1. Taxonomy (NCBI): domain Bacteria; kingdom Pseudomonadati; phylum Pseudomonadota; class Gammaproteobacteria; order Pseudomonadales; family Pseudomonadaceae; genus Pseudomonas; species Pseudomonas sp. FSL L8-0168. The sequence goes on from NZ_CP150262.1 coordinate 247,728, forward strand.
AGGAACTGGGCGCGCAAGTGCAGGCCGTGTTCAATGGCGGCGCCGACGTGATCTTTGACACTACCGGTTTCTGGCTGCCTGCCGCGGTGGCGGGGCTGGCACCGTTCGGCCGCATCGCCATCATCGCCGCCCCGGTTGACGGCCACGTGCAGTTACCGGCCCTGGCGCTGTACCGTAAGGGCGGGTCGGTGGTGGGGATCAACTCTTTGCTCTATAGCTGCGAACAATGCGCGGTGATGCTGGAGGCGTTTGGGCGCTTCTTTGATGAAGGCCTGTTGCCGCTGCCTACGGGGTTGCGTGAAGTGGCGTTGGTGGAGGGTGTTCAGTGCTATGCAGAAGTGAACAACGGCAGCCCAGACAAAATCATTTTCCTGCCCTGATGGGATAGAAATGTGGGAGCGGGCTTGCTGTGGCGAGGGAGCTTGCTCCCGCTCGACAGCGCAGCTGGAGCCGGCTTTTTTGGGGGCGCTACGCACCCCAGCGCAAGCAAGCTTGCTCGCCACAGCAAGCCCGCTCCCACAATGTTGACCTTTATTCGGTTTCGGGAACGCCTTTTTCCCACGCCGACCAGTTCTTCACAATCGCTTGGACCAACGGGTTGCCCGTGCGGTACAGGTTTTCCAGCGCCGGTACAAACCCACCCTGATCGGCATACTTGAGCAGGTTGTCCACTTCGCTGTAGCCAGGGTAAGGCCGGTCAAAGTCAGAGCCTGCGCGCACCACGGCCAGACGCTGGATATCCACCAAGCCTTCGCGGCTGGCGCGCAGCAGCGCTTCGTAGGTGGAGTTGTCCTCCTGTTGGGTGGTGCAGTATTCGCCTTTGTTGTCGGTGAGCAACTGGGTCCAGACTTCGGCACGTTCGCTCAACCGCGTGCCGGAAAACCAAGTGTTGCCCGCCAGGGTGTCGCAGCGGGTGACTTGCGGCGGCTGGTTGGCCGGGGCGGCGGGGTAGTGTTTGCGCCAGGCGGCGGACTCTGTGCTTTCTGTCAGCTCCACCTTGTGCGACAAGGCAAACGCCTTGGCTTGCAGCTTTTGGTTGAGCTCAAACACTTCGGTCTTGTAGTCCAGCGGAGGTTTTTCGTTGGGCCCCTTGGTGTTGATCCCGATATAGCCCGTCGGCCAGTCCTTGGGCGCATCCCGTGAATCCAGCTCCCACTGCGTGCCGAACTCCACCAGGTAATGGGCCCAGGCGGCGGTACCGATGGTGCCGTGCTTGGGGTTGATGCCGGCGATCCCGGCGATCAGGAAGTAGCTCTGGCGCAGGTCGAACTTGCGCGACAAGGCCAGGGCCAGGGTAGATGCGGCAGCGTTGGTCTGGCCCATGCCGGTCACCAGCAGGCACACGTCCTGGTTGTTGCAGCGAATCACTGGATATTCGGCGGACAAGCCTGGAACGCGTACTTCTTGTTTAAGTTCGAGGCGGTCGATCCAGGTTTGCGCCTCGGGGGCAAACATGGTGATCAGCATCACCTTGGGTTTGATCGGTGCTGGGCTATCCGCCAGCACCATGTGGGGCAATAGGGCCAGGCCGACGGCCAGCGAGACACGGGTCAATGCGTTCATCTACAGCTCCTTGATCAGAATTGATAGCCCACGCCGGCGTAGTAACCCCAGCCGTCTGAGCGTGCGCGGAAGTTGCCTTCGCCGAAATTCAACTCGCTGCCGTCCTCCCAGTTGCCGCCGTTGTGAAAGTAACGGCCGACCAGGGTAAAGCGCAGATGGGTAAACGAGTACAGCAACACGTTGGTGGCCACCAGGGAATTGGCGGTGCGCGCCGGGTTGTCCTTGTGCAGGTCCGAGCCGAAATCGTAGTTGGTGAAACCGATGTAGGTCAGCGAGGCGCCGTTGTCGAACTTGCCGATGGGCACGATGTACTTCATCTGCGCTCGGTAGCCGTCCCAGGAATACTCATTGCTGGCGCCGTAGTTTTCCCACTGGTAGCGCCCGTAGAAATTGGCCGACAGGTTGACCCTCGAATGGGTGTCGATATCGGTACCCAGGCCGCTGTACAGGGTGTTGGCGCGGTTTTCCTTGCGGCTGCCGTGGTCGTAGATCCAGTCAAAGGCCACATACCATTCCTTGAATGGGCCAATTGCCAGGCTGCGTCCTGCGAGGTAGTCGATGGAGATCCGCGGTTCATGCTCCATGAACACCGGCGAGCCATGGTCCCACACACCTTTGTCATTACTGTTACCGATGGTGAGGATCTTCGGTACATCGATATAGCCGTACAACTCAAAGGGGCCCTTGCGCCCGAAGTACTCGTATTCCAGGTAGACGTCATCTTGAGGCTTGGGGCCGAAACTGATGTCTTTGCTGCCGATCAGCGTGAGGTCCTGGTTGAACCACTCGGACAGATACACGCCTTTTTTCGCCGGGGGGTTGGCTTCAGGGCTGAGGGTTTCGCCCTGTGCTGAGTCATCCACGGGCTTTTCCTGCGCCAAAATGGGTGCACTGAGTACTCCCGTAACGGCGGCCAGTAGCAACGAAACGCCAAGACCAGCACGAGGCTTTGAGGTGGGGTGCATTGAAAGTCCTTATTCTTACGCGGTTTAAACCCGATTCGACGGGGAGGAGTGAACTTGGCGGTCAAGTTCGTTCCGCAAACGTTTGCACAGGTTGTACCAACTTGGGTCAATGGCTTGAACTGTTTAGAAAAAAGAACAATTAGCCGACGCTTTGGTCAGGAAAACACTGGGATTTCTGTCATCCTGATGCGTCACCCTGTGGAGGAACCTTGATGTTCGAACACTACCTGCGTGCCTGGGAGCTGTGTGCTGATGGACAGCCTATCGTCACACCCGGCAGCGACCTGTTGCCGGTCCGCTGGAAAGGCGTGCCGGCGATGTTGAAAATTGCTCATACCCCTGAGGAAAAACTCGGCGGCCGCCTGCTGAGCTGGTGGGCAGGTGACGGCGCGGCACGGGTGTTCGCCCATGACCACACTGCAGTGTTAATGGAACGCGCAACGGGCTCAGGTTCCTTGATGCGCATGGCCCTCAATGGTCAGGACGACGAAGCCAGCCAGATCGCCTGCGCAACTCTGGCCCGGCTGCATGCGCCTCGTGTGTCGCCGCCCGAAGGGTTGGTCGGGCTGGATGAGTGGTTCCGATCCTTGTGGCACGCCGCCGAACAGGAGGGCGGTGTCTTACGCGACTGCGCGGCGACGGCCCGGACATTGCTGGCTGCGCAACAGGAGGTTGTGGTACTGCACGGTGATTGCCATCACGACAATATCCTCGACTTTGGCCCTCGTGGCTGGCTGGCGATTGATCCAAAGCGGGTGATGGGCGAGCGCGGTTACGATTACGCCAATTTGATCTGCAATCCGGACTTGCCGACCAGTAGCGATCCACTGCGTTTCAGCCGCCAGGTTGGGGTTATCGCCCTGGCGGCCGGCCTCTCACGTCCGCGTTTGTTGCAATGGGTGGTGGCTCATGCCGGGTTGTCTGCCGCCTGGTTTCTGGAAGACCAGGAGCGCGAGCGTGCCATGATTGAGTTGCAGGTTGCCCGTCTGGCACAGCAGGCACTGGCTCAAGGGGCGGACGAGTAGGGCGGCGGGTGATGGGCAACCGGGGTGAATAATTGAAGTGCGGCCTGTCGCCGGTACTCACTCGGCGTCTGGTGCATTTCGATACGAAAGTGGCGATTGAAATTCGACAGGTTGGCGTAACCCACCTCAAAACAGATGTCCGCCACTGACATCTGGCTGTGCAACAGCAAGCGGCAGGCACGCTGCACGCGGAACTTGCGCATCAGGTCGATAAAGCCGTGGCCGGTGTTGCGTTTGAAAAACCGCGAAAAGCCAGGTTCGCTCATGTCCAACTGCCGGGCGATGTCCGACAGGCGTACATCGCCGGTCAGTTCCCGCATCAGGTAGTCAAGCGCCTTGTTGATACGTTCGGCACTGCGCGCATCCAGGGTCGGTGCGTAGCACGGGCTGGCCAGGGTCTTGGCCTGTGAGGGCGGGGCGTTCTTCAGCGTATCGAGCAGTTGCAGAAATAGGGTCAGGCGTTGCAGACCATGAGCATTGCCGATGGCCTCCATCAGCCTGGCGGCGTGTGTGGCGGTTGCTCCGGTGAATTCGAGGCCGCGTCGCGCCTGTTCAAACAACGCCTGTAACTCGCCCAGTTCCGGCAGGGTGGTGCGCAGAGCGAGCAGGGCGGCGCCGTCGAATTGGAGCACCACATCACGCCCGTGCAGGTATTCGCCGGGGGCCAGGTCGCCGATCCAGTCGTGAGGCAGGTCAGGGCCGATCAGTGCGACATGCCCGGCGCTGAACGCACCGATATAGTCGCCCGCCACCAGCTTGCCGCTGCCTTGGCGGATCAGGTGGATTTCGAATTCAGGGTGGTGGTTCCAGCGTGCCAGTTCATAGGGATAGTCATGTTCGAACCAGCGAAAACCATGTTCCGGTTCGGTCAGGATCACCTCAAGCTCCGCAGGGCGATGCTCGAACAGGGTGGCGGGGCTGACGGGCATGATGCTGCCTCTTGTGGTGGTGCAATTTTCCCAAAATACCCGCACTGGCAATCGGTGCGCTAGCCCCGGTTTCGCCTGAGGCTGATACTTTTTTGATCCTGTGCCTCAGGTTAAAAAAGTATCAGCCGCGCATTCGCCAGCCGTTTGTGAGGCGGCAGGCCAAGCTGCTGTAATCGAGGCTCAACAACAAAGGTCGGCAAGCTGTTCTCGGCGGTGTTCACCGGCTACCGGCAATAACCTTCACAGGAGCCCCCATGAAACGACTCGAAAGTAAAAGCGCGCTGATCACCGGATCGGCGCGAGGCATTGGCCGTGCGTTCGCCCAAGCCTACGTCGCTGAAGGCGCCACCGTGGCCATCGCCGACATCAACCTGCAACAGGCCCAGGCCACCGCCGCCGAACTGGGGCCCCAGGCTTACGCCGTGGCGATGGACGTCACCGACCAGGCCTCCATCGACGCGGCGATCGCCACAGTGGTGAGCCACGCTGGCAAGCTCGATATCCTGATCAACAACGCCGCCCTGTTCGACCTGGCCCCCATCGTCGACATCACCCGCGACAGCTTTGAACGGCTGTTCTCGATCAACGTCGCCGGCACCCTGTTCACCCTGCAGGCCGCAGCCCGACAGATGATCAGCCAAGGGCATGGCGGCAAGATCATCAACATGGCCAGCCAGGCCGGGCGGCGAGGCGAGCCGTTGGTGGCGGTTTATTGTGCTAGCAAGGCGGCGGTGATCAGCCTGACGCAATCGGCGGGGTTGAACCTGATCAAGCAGGGCATCAATGTCAATGCCATCGCCCCCGGTGTGGTGGACGGCGAGCATTGGGACGCAGTGGATGCGTTGTTCGCCAGGCATGAAGGGCTGGCGCCTGGCGAGAAGAAAAAGCGCGTAGGGGATGAGGTGCCGTTTGGGCGGATGGGCACGGCTGAAGACCTGACCGGCATGGCGATCTTCCTGGCGTCGACGGACGCCGATTATGTGGTGGCCCAGACCTATAACGTCGATGGCGGCAATTGGATGAACTAGCGGTTGACGCTGATCCAACTGTGGGAGCTGGCTTGCCTGCGATAGCATTGGTGGATTCACTCGCCTCATCGCAGGCAAGCCAGCTCCCACCTTTGAACTTCAGCGTTCTGGAGAATAGGGTAAGTCAGCAACGCATCGATCCCCGCAGTAAACTGTTCCATACTTCAAGATTTCTACGCTCGCCCGGAGGCGGTCGTACGTGCAGACCACCCGAGAACGACCATGAGCCTTTCGAAAGCTGCCATCGCTTCATTCGACGTCGACGCCCAGAAGAGCTTCACGCCTTTGTGTCCCAACGAGTTGCCAGTGGCCGGTGGCGACGGCATTGGTGCCGAACTCAATTACATGGCCAGTCTCGCCGGCCACCGCATCGGCAGCAAGGACGCCCACACCCCCCACGCACCCTGGGTGGTCGGGCAGCACAGCGAGATGCTGCAACCCACCGGCCTGGCCCATGCCGATGTGACCTGGGTCAGCCACTGCGTGCCCGGCACCGAAGGGTTCACCCTGCTCGATGAGTTGCCCACCCCCTATGACTACGACTACTTCATCTGGAAAGGGGTCGAGCCCGACCTGCACCCCTACGGCGCCTGTTACCACGACCTGCACGACAAACTGTCCACCGGCGTCATCGAGTACCTCAAGGCCCACGGCGTGGCCCGCGTGATCGTCGGCGGCCTGGCGCTGGACTATTGCGTCAAGACTACCGCGTTGCAATTGCTCAAGGCCGGCTTGCAAGTGATCCTGCATTTGCCGGCGTGCCGAGGCATCAGCGAGGAGGGCGGTGTACAGGCTGTCGACGAATTGCTCAAGGCCGGTGCATACATCAGTCGCACCCGCGAAGAACTGGCCCTGATTGCGCAGGGCTGAGCCTCAACGCTCAATCGACCGACTCCACCGCGCATTCCACTGCGGCCGTGCCTGGTTGACCTGGTCCCAATCAATCGAAATGGCGGTCTGCAGATATCCCTGCATGGCCTCCACCCGCGCGCGGGTTTTGTCGGTGGTGGGGGTGGTCGGGTTCGACGGGATCTGGTCACCTTCTTCCAACGCCGGCGCCTGGGCCTCGGCAGTCAGCAAGAACGCTGCGAGCTTCTGCGCCAGTTCCGGCTGGTCATTGCGGGCGATCACGCATTCGGCCACGTTGAGCACCACCGCACCTTCTTTGGGCTGCGCGTACTCCATCGGTATGCCGAGCAGTTTTTGCGTGGCGACCTGGGTCGGGGTCAGGGGGAAGATCGCGGCTTCGTCGGTCTGCACCATCTCGGAGATCTTTGCGGAGCTGGCGATGTATTCCAGCACGTTGGGGCCCACGGTCGTAGACCAGGCCTTGAAACCCGGTTCCACATTGCTTTCATCGCCACCCTGGATGCGGTTGAACATCAGGAAACCATGCAGGCCGAAGGTGGAGGAGGCCAGGGATTGGAACACCACTTTGTCCTTGAAGCGCGGGTCGGCCAGGTCCATCCATGAGGTGGGCGCGGCCCAGCCTTTGTCTTTGAACATCTTGGCGTTGTAGCCAAGGCCGGTGACGCCCAGGGTCACGGCCACGGCTTCGTCCTTGATTCGGGCCTTGGCCGGGATCTGTTCCAGTGGCGGGCTCGGCGCGAGCTTGTCGCACAGGCCCATGGAGATGGCGCGGTACATGATGCCGTCGTCGAGGAACATCACATGCATCTGCGGGTTGGCCTGGTTGGCCTGGACCTTGGCAAGAATGTCCGATGAGGTGCCGGGTACGATCACGACCTTGGCGTTATTGGCCTTTTCGAAGGCGGGCAGCACCTTGTCGGCGTACACCCGTTCCATGGTGCCGCCGTTCATGCCCAGGTACAGCGTGGGGGCGGCATGGGCCGTGCTGGTGAGCAAGGCGAGGGACAAGCAGGACAACGCGAGACGTGATTGCATGGGGTTTTTCCTCTCAGGCTTGGAAACGACGGATGGAAAACGCTTCGATGGGTTGGCGGCTGGCGCCGTCGCAGACGATCTCTGCCAGGGCTTCACCGACCGCGGGGCCGAGCTGGAACCCGGCGCCGGCAAAGCCGAAGCCGTGGAGCAGGCCGGGTTGGGTACTGCTGGGGCCGATCACCGGTTCGTTGTCCGGCAGGTAACCTTCGGTGCCGCTCCAGGTGCGAATGGCCTGGGCTCCCTGGAGAAACGGGTAGAGTTCGCCGGCATTGCGCAGGATCTCCAGCACCGCCGCCTGGCCCGGCCGGGCTTGCTGTGGGCCGAGGGCAAAGCCGCGCCCGCCGCCGAGGATGCAATTGCCACGGGCGACTTGCCGGGCATAGATGCCGCCGCCCTCGACGCCGGTGCTGACGGTCATCACTCCCCGCAGCGGCTCGGTGACCAGCATTGCCGGGTGCGCCGAGATAATCGGCACCGGCTCGCCCAATTGCGCGGCGACCTTGCCAGCCCAGGCGCCGGCGCAGTTGAGCAGCCAGGGCGCTTGCAAGTGCAGGCCGTTGGCGCAGTGCACCTGGAACAGTCGGCTGTCGTGCGCGATGCGGATCACCTCGGCTTGCTCGTACACCGCAGCGCCATGGCGTTGGGCGGCACGGGCAAAGGCTGGAGACACCAGCCGCGGGTTGGCATGCCCATCATCCGGGCACAACGAGGCGCCCACTGCCACGTCGCCCACCCAGGGAAAACGCTTGCGCAACTCGCTGCGGTCCAACAGCTGCAAGCCCAGGCCAAAGCCACGGGTCTGATCGGCGTAGGCTTGCAGTGCGGCAAAATCCCCGGGGCTGCGTGCCAGCTTCAAATGCCCGCAGCGCACGTATTCACCCTCAATACCAATCAACCCAGGCAGGTCGGCCCACAGTTGGTGAGCGCGCTGGGACAGCGGTAACTGATGCAAGGGCCGCCCCTGGCGCCGCACGCCGCCGTAATTGACGCCGCTTGAGTGCGAGCCACAAAAATCCCGTTCTACCAGTGCCACCCGCTGGCCTTTTCGCGCGAGCACCAAGGCCGCCGAAGCCCCGACGATGCCACCCCCCAAGACGATGACGTCGATCATGGCTGCACCTGCACGCCAAACGGCAGCGGCTTGATCGGCGCCTGGCCACGCAGACGCCCGATCTGTGGGAGGTCGCGGCCGCTGCGCTCTGCTACGATTTCCGCCGCCGCCAACCCGCACATCCGCCCTTGGCAGCGGCCCATGCCGACGCGGCAATGGGCTTTGACCCGGTTGATTTCCCAGTGGCCTTCATCCACCACGGCGCGCACCTCGCCGACGCTGACCTCTTCGCAGCGGCACAGGACCAGTTCGTCCGGCGCCTGCGCGGCCCAGTGCTCGGGGAAGGGGAACGCGGTTTCCAGGCCCTGGCGAAAGCGCTGGATACGCGCCAACTGCCGCTCCAGTGTGGCCCGGCGGTGCGGGTCGACCGCGACGCCGGTATCTTCCAGCAACGCCAGCGCGGCACATTCGCCGGCCATTTGCGCGGCATCGGCGCCCATGATCCCGGCGCCGTCGCCCGCCAGATACACCCCTTCGACACTGCTGCGCCCGGCGCTGTCACGTTGCGGCAGCCAGGCGCGATTGAGCGGGTTCCAGGCAAACTCACAGCCGAGCAGATCGGCCAATTGCGTTTCGCTGCGCAGGGCGTGGGCGAAGGCCACGGCATCGCATGGCAGGGTCTGTTCGCCGAAGCGAATGCCACGCACCCGTTGGTCACCGTCGATCTGCTTGAGCATTGCGCCCTGATGCACGGCAATCCCGTGGGCGGTCAGCCAGGCGCGGTAATACATGCCTTTGGCCAGGGTCGCCGGTTGCCTGAGCAGCGCTGGCAAGGCCCGGCATTGGGCACTCAGCGGCGCACTGTCGAGTACAGCGAGCACCTTGGCGCCGGCCTTTGCGTATTGGTAAGCGACCAAATAGAGCAACGGCCCGGAACCACAAAACACCACGCGTTCGCCAATCGCGCAGCCTTGGTACTTCAAGGCAATTTGCGCCGCGCCCAGGCTGTAGACACCGGGCAATGTCCAGCCCGGCACCGGCAGGATACGGTCGGTGGCGCCGGTGGCGACTATCACCTGCGCGTATTCGAGGCTGTCGGCGCGCCCGTTATTGAGCATGTCCAGGCGACCGTCCTCGGCATTCCACACCAAGGTGTCCGGCCGGTAGTCGATCAGCGCTGCCAGTTCATCCATGGTTTGGTGCACGGCTTGGGCCTTGCGCGCTTCAAACCCGTAGATCTGCCGGGCAGAGCGTTGGAACCCTAGGGGTTGGCGCCGATAAATCTGCCCGCCACCGCGCGGGCTCTCATCCACCAGGCACGGTGTGATGCCATGGTCGAGCAACGTGCGCGCCGCGCTGATCCCCGCCGGGCCTGCACCCACAATCACCACCGGCTTCATGGCTGGCGCCCCGGGTCACGGCTGATCGCCTGGCCGTCTTCAAGCAGGGTCGAACAGGCGCGCACCCGCCGCCCATCGGCCAGCCGCACCCAACAATCCTGGCACGCACCCATCAGGCAAAACCCGGCGCGGCGCTCGGCACTGAAATCGCTGCCGCGCAGGTGCTCGGCACAGGTCAGCATGGCGGTCAGCAGGGTGTCGCCGAGCAACCCCGTGGCGGGTTGGCCGTCGAGGGTAAAGGCCAGGGCAGGGCGTTGGGTTTCGCTCAGTCGCTTGAACAAGGCCATCAGTGTTTCCCCACCAGTACGCGGTCCAGGCCGTAGACCCGGTCGAGCACAATCATGGTCGCTGCCGTCAGTGCGATGACCAGCGCCGAAACGGCGGCCATCATCGGGTCGATAGACTCGGTGGCGTACACATACATGCGCACCGGCAGGGTTTGCGTGGCCGGCGAGCTGACGAAAATCGACAGGGTCACTTCATCGAAACTGTTGATGAACGCCAGCAACCACCCACCGGCCACGCCAGGCAAAATCATTGGCAAGGTGATCTGCCGGAACAGCGTAAAGCGCCCGGCGCCGAGGGATTCGGCGGCCTGCTCGGCACTGCGATCAATGCCGATGGCCGCCGCCAATACCAGGCGCAGCACGTAGGGGGTGATGATCACCACGTGCGCGAGCATCAGCCAGGTAAAGCTGCCGTTTACGCCCATCAGCGCAAACAGGCGCAGCATGGCCACCCCCAGCACCAGGTGCGGAATGATGATGGGCGACAGGAACAGCGCGCTGAAAAAATTGCGCCCCGGGAACGCATAGCGACTGATCGCCAGGGCCGCCGGCACCGCAATCAGGGTCGCCAGCGTGGCGGCGGTGAAGGCCAGGATAAGGCTGTTGTAGAACGCCTGGATAAAGTCAGCGCGTTCGAACACTGCGCGAAACCAGCGCAGGGAGAAGCCCGACGTGGGCAGGCTCAAGGTGTTCTCTGGCGTGAATGCCACCAGGCACACCACCACCAGCGGCGCCATCATGAACAGCACCACCACCGCATGAAAGCCGAGGGCCAAAGGACCGTTTCTGGACATGCGCTTAAACCCCCAGGGACTTTTTGTAGCGGCCTTCGACCATGCGATTCCAGCTCAGCATGATCAGCAGATTGACCAACAGCAGCGCCACCGCGAGGGTCGCGCCCATGGGCCAGTTGAGTTCCGAGAGGTACTGGTCGTACACCACGGTGGCGACCATCTTCAGGCGTCGCCCGCCCAGCAGACCGGGGATCGCAAAGGAGCTGGCGGCCAGGCCGAACACGATCAATGTGCCGGACAGCACACCGGGCATCACTTGGGGCAATACGATCTTGCGCATCACCGTGGCCTGGCTGGCGCCCAGGGACAACGCCGCCTGTTCGGCTGACGGATCGAGCTTTTGCAGGGAGGTCCACACCGGGATGATCATGAACGGCAGCATCACGTGCACCAACGCGATGATCACGGCGAAGGGCGTATACAGCAGCTTCATCGGACTGCCGCCGAGAGCCTGGATCATTTGGTTAATCAGCCCGTCGGCACCCAGCAGCAGGCTCCAGCCAAACGCGCGTACCACCACCGAAATCAGCAGCGGTGTGAGGATCACTATCAGGAAAATCGAGCGCCACGGCGTGCCCATGCGGCTGAGGATGTAAGCCTCCGGCACGCCGATCACCACGCACAGCAGCGTTACCAGGGCACTGATCCAGAACGTGCGCCAGAAAATCTCGTAGAAGTAGGCGTCGCTCAACAGCGCCCAGTAATGGGCCAAGGTCCACTCATCGACCTTCACGCCCACTTGGTAGTCAAACACATTGAACGACAGCACCAGGGTCAAGCCCAGCGGCACGATCAGCAGCCCGGCAAACAGCACCAGCGCTGGCAGCGAGAGCAGGTAACCGCGACTCATGGGTGCACCTCATCGGCGGCCAGTACCCGCAGCAAATCGGCCTGCCATTGCAGGCCCACCACCGCGCCGTTAGCCAAGGGCACGCTGCCGTCGTTACTGCGCACCACAGTGATTTCGCCCAGGGCGGTGTGGACGCGGTACAGCCATTGGCTGCCGAAAAAGTAGCGGTCTAGCACTTTGCCTTGCATGCGCCCGGTGCCCGGCTCCACCAGTTGGATTTTTTCCGGGCGCAGGCTCAGGGTCAGTTCGCCTGCGCCTCCGTCGTGACGCACTTGGGGTGCGCCGAGCGCATCGTAGTCGCCGGCCAGCAGGTTGGCCTTGCCGACGAAGTCCGAGATAAACCGCGTGCGCGGGTGCTCATAGAGCTTGTACGGCGCGTCGATCTGGGTCACACGCCCGGCCTGCATCACCACCACACGGTCGCTGATGGACAGGGCTTCGGCCTGGTCATGGGTGACCATCAGGGTGGTGATGCCCACCGCGCACTGGATACGACGGATTTCAAATTGCATCTCTTCGCGCAGGTTGGCGTCGAGGTTGGACAGCGGCTCATCGAGCAACAACACCGGCGGTTCGATCACTAGCGCACGGGCCAGGGCCACGCGCTGGCGCTGGCCGCCGGACAGCTCACGAGGGTAGCGCTGCGCATGCTGGGCCAGGCGCACCAGCTCCAGCACGGTATTGACGCGGGTGGCGATGTCGGCCGCAGGCACCTTGCGCATCTTCAGGCCGAAGGCGACGTTGTCGCGCACGCTCATATGCGGGAACAGCGCGTAGCTCTGGAACACCACGCCCAGGCCACGGCTTGCGGGCTTGGCGTGGGTAATGTCGCGACCGTCGAGCAGGATCTGGCCGCCGCTGACGTCGACGAAACCGGCGATCATTTGCAGGGTGGTGGTCTTGCCACAGCCTGAAGGGCCGAGCAGGGAAACGAACTCGCCTTGTTCCACCGCCAGGTCAGTGGCGACCACCGCATCGACGGCGCCATAGCGTTTGCTCAAGGCCTTGAGTTGGAGAAATGCCATGTTTGCGTTCCACCTTTATTCAGTCGCGTCTAAACGCGCTTTCTTGTTTTGGGCAGATGCGAAAAGTGCGGTGCCGGTGCGTTGGCGCTCGATCTCAAGTCGGCTGCCGGTTGTTGTTCAATTCGCCCCTGTGGACGCAGATTAGGACGAAGACTAGGATGGGTGGAAGGTAGAATTTCACTCAACGGACTACTATTTTGCGATTTATTCATTGAGCAGAATTACTAACGAGATTAGGTGTTATGGATTCCACTGAGCGAATTGATGGCGGCAAAGAAGTCGGTGCGGGCAGCGTCTCCCGGTTGTTTGCTGTGCTGCGAGCCCTGGGGGAGGTACCCGAGGGCGGCGAGCGGGTCACCCAGCTCGCCCAACAGGTGGGCTTGTCCCAACCCACCACCCATCGTCTGCTGCGCAGCCTGATGGACGAAGGCATGGTTGAGCAGGATGCACGCAGCAAACGCTATCGCTTGAGTCTGGAGTTCTTCGCGTTGGCGGCCAACGCGGGCAAGACCGGCAACCTGCGCGACCTTGTGCGCCCCAGCCTGTTGCGCCTGAGCGCGTCGCTGGGGGACTCGCTGTTCCTGCTGGCGCGCAGCGGCTTCGACGCCATTTGCCTGGACCGCAGCGAGGGTCCGTACCCGATTCGTACCTTCACCGGCGATATCGGTGGGCGCGTGGCCTTGGGTGTGGGGCAGGGCAGCCTGGCGATCCTGGCGTTTCTGCCGGAAGAAGAGCGCGAGACGGTGATCCGCTACAACCTGCCACGGCTCAAGGACTTCCACCTGTACGACGAAGTGCTGCTGCGCTCCGAAGTGGAGAACGTGCGCAAGCTGGGTTATGCAGCACGCAACACCGGTGTGCTGGAAGGTATGGCAGGGCTGGCGGTGCCCATCCTCAACCGCGACGGGTACGCGGTCGCGGCGTTGAGCGTGGCGACCATCAGCGACCGCCTGGGGCCGAGCCGCTTGCCGATGGTGGTGGAGTTGTTGAAGCGCGAGGCGGCGGCCATCGGGCCGCGGCTCAATCCGTTTGACCCGACGTTGCGCAGGCCGTCGCAGACCTTTGGGGGTTAACCCGGGCCTTCACAACAGCATATTGGATCCAGTTACGGTATAACTCTGAGACGCTTTCGTGATTCGAGGCCCCATTTTTCATGCAAAACCCTTTGCAACGTCCGCTGTGGCAAATCTATCTGTTGTTCCTGGCACCGATGGTGCTGTCCAATTTCCTGCAGAGCTTTTCCGGCACCCTCAACGGCATTTACGTCGGCCAGATGCTGGGCACCCAGGCCTTGGCCGCGGTGTCGGGGATGTTTCCCATCGTGTTTTTCTTTATCGCCCTGGTGATCGGCCTGGGGGCGGGCGCCTCGGTGTTGATCGGCCAGGCATGGGGCGCCCAGGAGACCGGAATGGTCAAGGTGATTACCGGTGCCACCCTGACCCTGGGCGCGTTGGTGGGCCTGGTGGCCGCCGTGCTGGGCAGCCTGTTTGCGCGCCCGGCATTGCAGGCGTTGGGCACGCCGGTGGATGTGCTCGACGATGCGGTGGGCTACGCCCAGATGATGATGTTGATCATGCCGTTGCTGCTGGTGTTTATCCTCTATACCCAACTGCTGCGTGGCGTCAGCGACACGATTTCGCCGTTGCTGGCATTGATGGTCTCCACCCTGGTGGGCTTGCTGCTCACGCCTGCGCTGATTCGCGGCTGGATCGGCCTGCCACCCATGGGCATCCAGAGTGCGGTGTATGCCGGGCTGGTGGGTAACGCCTTGGCGATGCTGTTTCTGATCCTGCGCCTGCGCCACAAAAAACACGTGATGGCGCCAGACCGCGAGCTGCTTGCCGCCTTGCGCCTGGACCGCGTTATCCTCGGCAAAGTCCTGCGCATCGGCCTGCCGACGGGCTTGCAGATGGTGGTGCTATCGCTGTCAGAGCTGGTCATCCTGGCTTTGGTCAACGGCCACGGTTCCCAGGCCACGGCGGCCTATGGCGCGGTGACGCAGATCGTCAACTATGTGCAGTTCCCGGCGCTGTCGATCGCCATTACCGCCTCGATCCTCGGCGCCCAGGCGATTGGCGCCGGGCGCCTGGAGCGCATCGGGCCGATCCTGCGCACGGGGCTTGTAATCAACCTGTGCCTCACCGGTGGCTTGATCGTGCTCGGCTATGGGCTATCCCACTGGTTGCTGGGCCTGTTCATCACCGACGACAGCGCACGGGTACGGGCCGAACACCTGCTGCACATCATGCTCTGGAGCATTCTGGTATTTGGCTTCCAGGCGGTGATTGGCGGCATCATGCGCGCCAGCGGGGTGGTGCTGATGCCGGTGGCGATCTCGATCTTCTGCGTGCTCTGCGTGGAACTGCCAATGGCCTATCTGTTCAACGCCCACTTCGGATTGGAAGGAGTGTGGATGGCATTTCCGGTGACCTACCTGGCGATGCTGGTGTTGCAGATCGCCTATTACCGCTTGGTGTGGCGGCATAAGCAGATCAAGCGGTTGGTGTGAGGCTCAGCCCGCGCAAAAGCAGCTCCAGGCCTTGCAAGCCTTCCTCCAGCCGTGTACTCGGGTGCTCATCGCGGG
Source organism: Pseudomonas sp. FSL L8-0168 (assembly GCF_037976155.1). NCBI lineage: Bacteria > Pseudomonadati > Pseudomonadota > Gammaproteobacteria > Pseudomonadales > Pseudomonadaceae > Pseudomonas > Pseudomonas sp. FSL L8-0168. Next base: position 263,134 of record NZ_CP150262.1, read on the forward strand.
CAATCCACAATGCGGTATTGACCAGGCTGCCGTTGATCAACTGCGCCAGTGCGTGGCTGGGGGCCGTAGGCATCAGGCCCGCTTGCATCAGGGTCTCCAGCAATTGGCGCAAGGACTCCACGCAGTGTTGCTGGGAGCCGGTGTCGCCCAGTACCGCCGGGGCATCCTGCAATACAATGCGCTGGATTTCCGGGTCCTGGGCCATGCGCAGATAGGCGCGACAGCGCTCGCAAAAACCACTCCAAGGCTCTACGGCCTGCTCCGAGATGCGTTGCAAGCGCGCGTCCATCTCGCTGTCGAGTTGAGCGACCACCGCCGCCAGCAGCCCTTTCTTGTCACCAAAGTGGTGATACAGCGCACCGCGCGTCAGGCCGGCACGGGCAGTAAAGTCATCCATCGAGGTATTGGCATAGCCTTGGGTGGCGAAGGCCCGGCGCGCGCTCGCTATGAGGCGGGCGCGGGTGTCTTCGATCATTTCAGCTCGGGCTCGGCTCATGGGCGTCTCTTGGCTAAGTGATTGACATACGCTGCGTATGCGAAGCATGATCTGCCACATACGCGTCGTATGTATTTTGCCCTGATGGATTCAGATAGCAAGCCCAGGGCGTCGAGCAAGAGGTCAAGCAGGATGGCAAACCCCTACGCTGAATTATTCCAGGTCCCCGGTGCCCGGGCCTTTGTGCTCGCGGGCATGCTGGCGCGCATGCCGATATCCATGACCGGCATCGGCCTGATCACCATGCTGTCCCAGGTACATGGCGGCTATGGCCTGGCCGGTTCGGTGGCGGCGGTGTTTGCCCTGGCCACGGCGATTTGCGCGCCGCAAGTGTCACGTTGGGTGGACCGCTACGGCCAGGGCAGGGTGCTGCCGATTGCCGCGCTGATCGGCGGCGGGGCGCTATTGATGTTGCTGCTGTGTACGCGGTTGCAGGCGCCGAATTGGACGCTGTTTCTGTTCGCCGCGCTGGCGGGCTGCATGCCCAATATGTCGGCCATGGTGCGGGCGCGCTGGACCGAGTTGTACCGTGGCCAGCCCAGGCTGCAAACCGCGTTTGCCCTGGAGTCGGTACTCGATGAGGTGTGCTTCATCATCGGCCCGCCCATTTCGGTGGGGTTGAGCGTGGCGGTGTTCCCAGAAGCCGGGCCCCTGGTGGCGGCGCTGTTGCTGGGGGTGGGCGTCACCACCTTTGTGCTGCAACGGCAAACCGAGCCACCGGTACACGCGCATCAGGGCGCGCCCGGTCGTTGGCTGATTGCTTCGCCGTCGGTATTGATCCTGATGATTTTGCTGTTGGCCATGGGCGTGATCGTCGGCGTGGTGGATGTGGTCAGCGTGGCCTTCGCCCAGCATCAGGGCCAACCGGCGGCGGCGAGTATCGTGCTGTCGGTGTATGCCATTGGTTCGTGCCTGGCCGGGTTGGCCTTCGGTGCCCTCAAACTCAAGGCGCCGTTGCCACGCCAGTTCCTGTACTGCGGCGTAGCCACGGCGTTGACCACCTTGCCCTTGCTGCTGGTGAGCAATATTCCCGGCTTGGCCGCTGCCATCTTTATCTCCGGGCTGTTCTTTGCGCCCACCTTGATTGTGTCGATGGCCATGGTGGAGCAGATCGTCCCGGCCAGCCGCCTGACCGAAGGCATGACCTGGCTGATCACCGGCCTGAGCATCGGCGTGGCCATTGGCGCCGCGAGTTCGGGGTGGATGATCGACCACTTTGGCGCCACCAGCGGATTCTGGGTGGCGCTGGCGGCGGGGGCGGTGGTTGCGGGTTCGGCGGTAGTGGGTTACCGGCGGTTGGGATAGTCAGCCAATCGTCGGGCATGGCTCTGGGTAGTGATGCTGCAGAAATTCGTTCAGCGCCTGACGCGTGAGATCATTCAATGTCACTTTCTTACGGTTTGCCGCCAGGGCAGCGGCCAAATGCAAGTCATGCCCGACACGTACGTTGAATGAACCTTTGCACGGTTTCTCCGGCGTGTGCCCCAGGCTTTGGCAGGTAGCGAGATAATCATCCACCGCGCCACGGAAGGCTGCGTCCAGTTCAGCCACAGTTTTGCCTTCATAGCTCACCAATGCCTTGATGAACAGGATTTTACCAAACAGGCAGTTGTCCTCGAGGCTGGCTTCGATGGAGCCGATGTAGCCTTTGTGTTTCAGTTGGTTGTTCACTGAATCAGTTCTCCTGATTTCAATTGTTCGATGATCTGGCGCCGAATGTAGTGTTTCAGTTCGTTGCCGGGGTGAGGCTTGTGCAGGGTGATCATTGCACTGGGGTCGCCCATGTCGAACTTGACCCGGCTTCCGGCCCCTTCAATCTGTGTGTATCCCAATCGGCGTAATAACGTGACGAGCTCAGACCAGGTAAATGCCATGTGCTCATTGAGCAGTTTGGCGAGCAGCTTTTCATTCTTGGACACGGCGTTCCCTGCGTGTAACTAAATGTAGTTGCAAAAAGTGGTGTTCGTCAATGCTAGCTCAGCTTCGTGCGGCTTCGCGGGGATTGATGTAACCCCCGATGACAGCCTGTGCGGCGCCCCCCATTCCCCCGCTAATTTTTCCCCGCCCGGTTCGTTTTATAGGGACGACGTGCCTTTGTGCTTCCCGCCTATTGCCCCGGATTCCAAGAAATGAATGCTGAAGACTCCTTGAAACTTGCTCGCCGGTTTATCGGGCTGCCTCTGGAAAAACGCCAACTGTTCCTGCAAGCCTTGCAGAAAGAAGGCGTGGATTTTTCAAGGTTTCCGATTCCGGCAGGGGTGGAGGTGGAGGACCGCCAGGCGCTGTCCTACGCGCAGCAGCGCATGTGGTTTCTATGGCAGTTGGACCCGGCCAGCGGCGCCTACAATTTGCCTGGCGCAGTGCGCTTGAGGGGGGCGCTGAGCCTGCCAGCGCTGGAGCAAGCGTTCGCCAGCCTGGTGGCGCGTCACGAAACCCTGCGCACGGTGTTCCAGCGTCAGGCTGATGAGCGGCTGGCGCAGGTGGCGGTGGAGCCGTCGGTGACCGTCGAGCACCTGGACTTCACCGCCTTGGCCTTTGATGCGCGTGAGCAGGCCGTCAACGCCGCCGCCACCCGTCAATCGCTGTTGCCGTTCGACCTGGAACACGGCCCATTGCTGCGCGTGCAACTGCTCAAGCTTGCCGAGCAGGAACACGTGCTGCTGCTGACCCTGCACCACATCGTCTCCGACGGTTGGTCGATGAACGTGCTGATCGACGAATTCATCCGTTGCTATGACGCCCATGAGCGCAACGAAGCGCCCCAACTGCCAGCGCTGCCCATCCAGTACAGTGATTACGCCCTGTGGCAGCGCCGCTGGCTGGAAGCGGGCGAGCAGGCGCGCCAATTGGAATATTGGCAGGCTCGCCTGGGCGATGAACATCCGGTCCTGGAGCTGCCCACCGACCACCCGCGCCCGGCCATGCCCAGCTACCAGGGCACACGGCATAACTTCGCGATTGCGCCGGCACTGGCCGCGCAACTGCGCAGTTGCGCGCAAAAACACAACGTTACCCTGTTCATGCTGCTGCTCGGTGCCTTCAATGTGCTGTTGCACCGCTATACCGGCCAGGGCGACATCCGTGTCGGTGTGCCGATTGCCAATCGCAATCGCACCGAAGTCGAGGGGCTGATCGGGTTCTTCGTCAACACCCAGGTGTTGCGCACCGAACTGACCGGGCAAACCCGGGTTGCCGAGTTGCTGCAAGGTATCAAGGAGCATGCTCTGGGCGCCCAGGCCCATCAGGAGTTGCCCTTCGAACGGCTGGTGGAAGCGCTGAAAATCGAGCGCAGCCTGAGCCACACGCCGCTGTTCCAGGTGATGTATAACCATCAGCCGGTCGTCGCCGACATCGCCTCGGTCAGCACCGCATCGGGGCTGGAATTGGCCCTGGTGGAATGGCAAGGCCGCACCACCCAGTTCGACCTGACCCTGGACACCTATGAAAAGTCCGGCACCCTGCATGCCGCGCTGACCTACGCCAATGACTTGTTCGATACGCCCACCATCGAGCGCATGGCCCGGCATTGGATCAGCCTGTTGCAAGCCATGGTGCTCGATGGCGAACAGCGCATTGGCGAATTGCCCATGCTTGACGCGGCTGAACAGCAACGGCTGGTCCACAGCTGGAACCAGACCACCGAGGCGTACCCGACCGAGCGCGGGATTCATCACCTGATCGAAGACCAGGCGCGGCGCAGCCCCGATGCACCGGCACTGGTGTTCGGTACCACCACCTTGACCTACGCCCAACTGGATGCGCGCGCCAACCAGTTGGCCCATGCCCTGGGCGAGCAGGGCGTGGGGCCCGACGTGCTGGTGGGTATCTGCATCGAGCGCTCCATCGAAATGGTGGTTGGCCTGCTGGCGATTCTCAAGGCCGGTGGCGCCTACGTGCCTCTCGACCCTGAGTATCCCCAGGAACGCCTGGCCTACATGATCGAAGACAGCGGCATACAACTGCTGCTCAGCCAGCAGAGCCTGCTGGCGTCGCTGCCCGTCGCCGGTATCCAGTTGATTGCCCTGGACCAGCCGGCGCTATGGCTCGACGGCTACAGCAGCGAATCGCCGAACGTGGCCTTGCATGCCCTTAACCTGGCCTACGTGATCTACACCTCGGGCTCCACCGGCAAGCCCAAAGGCGCCGGCAATAGCCATCGCGCCTTGGTCAACCGCTTGAGCTGGATGCAACAGGCGTATGGCCTGGGTGCCAACGACGCGGTGTTGCAGAAAACCCCGTTCAGCTTCGACGTGTCGGTGTGGGAGTTCTTCTGGCCACTGATGACCGGCGCCCGCATGGTGGTCGCGGCGCCTGGGGAGCACCGTGAACCGGCGCGCCTGATCGACACCATTGGTCGGCACGCCATCACCACCTTGCACTTCGTGCCGTCGATGCTGCAGGCGTTCATCCATGAGCCGGGCGTACAGGCGTGCGCGAGCCTCGCGCGCATTGTGTGCAGCGGCGAAGCCTTGCCCCTGGATGCGCAACAGCAAGTGTTCGCCAAGTTGCCCGCTGCGGCGCTGTACAACCTCTATGGCCCGACCGAGGCGGCCATCGACGTCACGCACTGGACCTGCATCGACGAAGGCGCCGACAGCGTGCCCATCGGCCGCCCGATCGCCAACCTCGGCACCTACGTGCTGGACGCACAACTCAACCCGGTGCCGGCCGGTGTCAGTGGCGAACTCTACCTGGGCGGCGTTGGCCTGGCGCGCAGTTACCATCGGCGCCCGGCGCTGACCGCCGAACGTTTCGTGCCCAGCCCGTTCGTGACGGGCGAGCGCCTGTATCGCACCGGTGACCGCGTGCGCCAACGCGCCGATGGGGTGATCGAATACCTCGGCCGCCTCGATCATCAGGTCAAATTGCGCGGCTTGCGTATCGAGCTGGGCGAAATCGAAGCACGCCTGATGCAGCATCCACACGTGCGCGAAGCCGTGGTACTGGTACAGGGCGGCAAGCAGTTGATCGCCTATCTGGTGCACGCAGGCGAGGCGCCAACGGACCTCAAGGCCTGGTTGCTCGGCAGCTTGCCGGAATACATGGTGCCGACGCATTTCATTGCGCTGCCCAAGCTGCCGGTGACCGCCAACGGCAAGCTCGACCGCAAGGCGTTGCCAGCGCCGGATGCGGCTCAGCCGCAGGCATTTGTCGCCCCCCAAGGCGACCTGCAAACAGCCCTGGCTGCCATCTGGAGCGACGTGCTGGGCGTTGAGCAGGTCGGCCAGGACGATAACTTTTTCGAGCTGGGCGGCGATTCGATCATCTCCATCCAGGTGGTCAGCCGCGCCCGTCAGGCCGGCATTCGCCTGAGCCCGCGTGACCTGTTCCAGTACCAGAGCATCCGCAGCCTGGCCCTGGTGGCGCGCTTCGAGCAGGTCAGCCTGATCGACCAGGGCCCGGTCAGTGGCGAGGTGATGCTGACGCCCGTGCAACACAGTTTTTTCGCCCAACCGATCCCGGCGCGGCATCACTGGAATCAATCTTTGTTGCTGGTGCCCGGTGAGGTGCTTGAGCCTGCACGGTTGGAGGCCGCGCTGGCGCGGTTGATCCAGCATCACGACGCTCTGCGCCTGCGCTTTGTGCAGCAGGCTGACGGCTGGCAGCAGAGCCATGCCGCCGATGTCAGCGAATCGCTGTTGTGGCAATGCCAGGCCAGCACCGACGCTGAACTGGCGGTGTTGTGTGATGAAGCCCAGCGCAGCCTTGACCTTGCCCAAGGCCCGCTGCTGCGCGCCGCGTTGGTGAATTGGGCCGATGGCAGCCAACGTCTGCTGCTGGTGATCCATCACTTGGTGGTGGATGGCGTGTCTTGGCGCATCCTGCTTGAAGACTTGCAACAGGCTTACCGAGAACAGGTGCTGCCGGCAAAAACCAGTGCCTACCAGCGCTGGGCGCAACAGCTGCACCGCCACGCGCAGACCGTCGAGGAGCAACTGTCGTACTGGCAAGCCCAATCCATCGACGCCGAACTGCCGTGTGATCACCCCGAAGGCGGCCTGCAAAACCGCCTGGGTGCCAAGCTGGAAACACGCCTCGACGTCGAGCACACCCGCCGACTGCTGCAAGACGCGCCAGCGGCCTATCGCACCCAGGTCAACGACCTGCTGTTGACCGCCCTGGCGCGGGTGATCAGCCGTTGGAGCGAGCAACCTGCTGCGCTCATTCAATTGGAAGGCCATGGTCGCGAAGACCTCTTCGACGACATCGACCTGAGTCGCACCGTCGGCTGGTTCACCAGCCTGTACCCGGTGCGCCTGCATGCCAAAGGCGAGTTGCCCGAGGCGATCAAAGCGGTCAAGGAACAACTGCGCGCCGTGCCCGACAAAGGCCTGGGTTACGGCCTGTTGCGCTACCTGGGCGCGCCACACGCGCAGGAAAGCCTGGCGAACCTTACCGCGCCGCGCATCACCTTCAACTACCTGGGCCAGTTCGACCGTCAGTTCAACGAGTCGGCACTGTTCGTGCCGGCCAGTCAGGGCAGTGGCCAGGCCCAGGATCCAGAGGCGCCGCTGGCCAACTGGTTGACGCTGGAGGGTCAGGTGTATGGCGGCGAGTTGTCGTTGCAATGGGGGTTCAGTCGGGAGATGTTCGAGGCGGCGACTGTGCAGCGGTTGGCGGATGAGTACGCAGCCGAACTCAAGGCGTTGATCGAGCATTGCTGTGCCACGCCGGCAGGCCAGGTGAGCCCGTCGGATTTCCCGCTGGCACGCGTCACCCAGCAGCAGCTGGATGCCTTGCCCGTAGCCGGGCCGGCGATTGCCGACCTTTGTCCGCTGTCGCCGATGCAGCAAGGCATGCTGTTCCACACCCTGTTGGAACCCGAGGCCCAGGCCTACATCAACCAGTTACGCCTCGACATCGAGGGCCTTGATTTGCTCGCCTTCGGGCGTGCCTGGCAGGCTGCGCTGGATCGTCACGACATCCTGCGCAGCAGCTTCCATTGGCTGGGCCTGGACAGTGCTCATCAGCTGATCCAGCGCCAGGTCGACCTGCAACTGCAAGTGATCGAAGACCCCGACGCCGATTTCGACACCCTGGCCCAGGCCGAACGCGAACGCGGTTTTGCCCTGAATGCCGCGCCGCTGTTTCGCCTGACGCTGGTGCGCGGTGCCGGTGCGGCCTGGCACTTTATCTTCACCAGCCACCACATCCTCATGGACGGCTGGAGTAACGCGCAGTTGCTCGGTGAAGTCATCGCTCACTATGCGGGGCAGGCAGTGCCGGCGCCGCTCGGGCAGTTCCGCGATTACCTCGCCTGGCTGCAACAACAGTCCTCGGGCGAAGCGTTCTGGAAAACAGCCCTGGCGGCATTGCCGGCGCCGACTCTGCTGGCGCAAGCGCTGCGCACGCCGGTAGTCGGGGTGGGCATGGCTGACCATCACGTAGCACTGGAGAGCGACTTTACCCGCCGCCTCGGCGAGTTCGCACGCCAGCACAAAGTCACCCTCAATACCCTGCTGCAAGGGGCTTGGAGCCTGTTGCTGCAACGCTACACCGGCCAGGACTGCGTCGCCTTCGGTGCCACCGTGGCCGGGCGTTCCGCACCGCTGCCGGGGATCGAGCAGCAACTAGGCCTGTTCATCAACACCTTGCCGATCATCAGCGCAGCCTCGCCAGCCCAGTCGGCCGCGACGTGGCTCAGCGAACTGCAAGCGCTCAACCTCAGCCTGCGCGACCATGAACATGTGCCGCTCTACGACATCCAGGGCTGGGCCGGCCAGCAAGGCGCGCTGTTCGACACCTTGCTGGTGTTCGAGAACTTCCCGGTCGCCGAGGCGCTCAAGCAAGGCGCGCCGGCCGGCCTGACTTTCGGTCGCCTGCACAACCATGAGCGCACGCACTACCCATTAACCCTGGGCATCGAACTGGGCGCCAGCCTGCGCCTGGAATTCAGTTATGACCGTGCCCAGTTCAGCGAGGCGCACGTGGCGCAGTTGAGCGCCAACCTGCAACACCTGCTGGCGCAATTGCTCGCAGACGCTCACATGCCGCTGGGCAACCTGCGTCTTCTCGACGCCCCTGCGCAACGGCAGATGCTCGCTCTGAGCCGCTCAGCCGCAGCGCCCCAGACCAACGAACGCGTGCACCAGCGTATTGCAGCCCAGGCCGAGGCGACGCCAGACGCCCTGGCTGTACAGGCCGGTGATGCCAGCTTGAGCTACGCCCAGTTGAACCAGCGTGCCAACCGCCTGGCCCATCGCTTGTTGGCGCTTGGCGTCGGCCCCGGCCAACGGGTGGGCCTGGCTTCGCGGCGTGGCCCGCAGTTGATCGTCAGCCTGCTGGCAGTGCTCAAAAGCGGGGCGGCCTACGTACCGCTGGACCCTGAATACCCAGCGGAACGTTTGGCCTATATGCTCGCCGACAGCCGCCTGGACGTGTTGCTCAGCGAAACCGGCTTGCTCGCCGACTTGCCTTTGCCCCGCGGCCTGACCCGCGTGGATTTCAGCACCAGTGGCGACGAACTGACCGGCTACCCGACGACCAATCCGCCCAATCACGCGGCGGCGGCTGACCTGGCCTATGTGATCTACACCTCTGGCTCCACCGGCCAGCCCAAGGGCGTGGCCATCGACCATGCCGCCCTCGGCCAGTTTTGTGACAGCGCCACGCTGTACAGCCGACTGAGCGCCGAAGACCGCGTGTTGCAGTTTGCGACCTTCAGTTTCGATGGTTTTGTCGAACAGTGCTTCCCGCCCCTGTGTGCGGGCGCGGCGTTGATCATGCGTGGCGATGAACTCTGGGATGCCGGGCAACTGGCGCAAGAGATTGTCGAGCAGGGCGTGACCCTGGCCGATTTGCCCGCCGCCTACTGGTACCTGTTGGCGCAAGAGTGCGCCGAGCACCGTCGCTCCCTGGGCAAGCTGCGCCAGGTGCATGTGGGCGGTGAAGCCATGTCAGTGGAGGGCGTGCGTGCGTGGTACGCCGCGGGCTTGGGCAATGTGCGCCTGGTCAACACCTACGGGCCGACCGAAGCCACGGTGGTCTCCAGCGTGCATGAGTGCCAATTGGCCGATGCCAACGACGCCTACGGCGTGCCAATCGGGCAGGCGATTGCCGGGCGCGGCCTGTATGTACTCGACAGCGGTTTCGAACTGTTGGCCACCGATGGCGTGGGCGAGCTGTGCATTGGTGCCGAGGTTGGCTTGGCGCAACGCTATTTCGACCGCCCGGCGCTGACCGCCGAGCGCTTCTTGCCGGACCCGTTTTGCGCCACGCCCGGTGCGCGGCTTTATCGAAGTGGCGACCTGGCCCGGTATAACCCGGCGGGTGCGCTGGAGTACGTCGGGCGTATCGACCATCAAGTGAAAATTCGTGGCCTGCGTATCGAAATGGGCGAAATCGAAGCCAGCCTGCAAGCCTTGCCCAACGTGCGGGAAGCCGCCGTGCTTGCGCAGCCGAGCGCGACCGGCGTGCAGTTGGTGGCGTACGTGGTGCCCGCCGAAGGCCAAGCGCTGGAGGCACAGGCACTGGCGGCGCGCTTGCGCCAGACGTTGCCGGACTACATGGTGCCGGGCCATTGGGTGTTCCTCGATGCCTTGCCGTTGAACCACAACGGCAAGCTCGACCGCCGTGCGCTGCCCACACCCGACCTGAACCAGGCCAGCGCCGCCTACGTGGCGCCGCAAAGTCCATTGCAAATCCAGTTGGCGGCGATCTGGCAAGCAGTGTTGCAGGTCGAGCAGGTTGGCCTGGAAGATCACTTCTTCGAACGCGGCGGCCATTCCTTGCTGGCCACCCAAGTGATCTCCCGGGTGCGCCACGATCTCAAGCTGGAAGTGCCGTTGCGGGCCCTGTTCGAGCAGCCGACGCTGGCCGCTTTCGCAGCGGCGTGCGCAGGCGTGCAGGCCGATACCGCGCCTGTGATGCAGGCGGTTGGCCGTGAGCAGCCGCTGGCGTTGTCCTTTGCCCAGGAGCGGCAGTGGTTTCTCTGGCAATTGGATCCCACCAGCGCGGCCTATCATGTGCCCACCGCCTTGCACCTGCGCGGTGAACTCGACATCGCGGCGCTGGAGCGCGCCGTCGAGGCCCTGGTGCAGCGCCATGAACCGCTGCGCACCACCTTTGTGGAGGCGGGCGAGCACACCGTGCAAGTCATCCACCCAGGCCTGGCAGTGCCGGTTGAACAACAAGAGGTCGACGCCGGCGCTATCGAGCAGGCTGTCACCGAAGAGATCCAGCGCCCGTTCGACCTGCGCAACGGCCCGCTGATGCGCGTCAAGTTGCTGATCGTCGCGCCTGATCACCATGTGCTGGTCATCACCCAGCACCACATCATCTCTGACGGCTGGTCGATGCAAGTGATGATCGACGAGTGGGTGGCGCTGTACCAAGGCGACGCAGGGTTGCCGGCCTTGCCGATCCAGTACGCCGACTACGCCCAGTGGCAGCGCGACTGGATGGCGGCTGGGGAACAACAACGCCAGCTCGATTACTGGTGCGCTCGTCTGGGGCGCGAGCATTCGTTGCTGGACCTGCCCCTGGACCATCCACGCCCCGCAGTGCAGAGCCATCGTGGCGCGCGCCGCCAGATTCATCTGGAGCGTGCGCTGCTGACTGAACTCAAGACCCTGGCCCAGCGTCAGGACGTGACGCTGTTCATGCTGTTGCTGGCCTCGTTCCAGACCTTGCTGCACCGCTACAGCGGCCAGGCACAGGTGCGTGTCGGCGTACCGGTCGCCAACCGTAATCGCTTCGAAACCGAGCGACTGCTGGGCTTTTTCGTCAACACCCAGGTGCTGCAAGCTGACGTGCACGGGCAGATGCCGTTCGACCAGTTGCTGGCCCAGGTCAAGCAGCGTGCCCTGGAGGCGCAGGCCCATCAGGACCTGCCGTTCGAGCAGCTCGTGCAAGTGTTGCAGCCCGAGCGCAGCCTGAGCCATAACCCGCTGTTCCAGGTGATGTTCAACCATCAGGACAGCCTGCGTTCAGCCCCGGTGCAATTGTCCGGCCTGGCTTTGCAGCCGGTGGATTGGGCCGGCCACAGCACGCAGTTCGACCTGAACCTGGAAACCGAGGAATCGGTGGACGGTCTCTGGGCCTCGCTGACTTACGCCACGGATCTGTTTGACGCGGCGACCGTGGAGCGCTTGGCCGAGCATTGGCAAAACCTGCTGCGCGCGGTCCTGCAGGATGCCTCGGTGGCCTTGGACGACCTGGCGATGCTCAGCCCGTCGCAATGGCAGCACATGGTGCACGACTGGAATCGGAGCGACACCGACTACCCACGCGAACGCTGCGTACACCAGTTGTTTGAGGCCCAGGCCGCGGCGCAACCCGAAGCCATCGCGCTGCACTTCAATGACGAGCACCTGAGCTACGGCGAACTCAACCATCGCGCCAATCGGCTGGCCCATCGTCTGATCGACATGGGCGTCGGCCCGGACGTGCTGGTGGCGGTGCACGTGGAGCGTTCCCTGGACATGGTGGTTGGCTTGCTCGCGACCCTCAAGGCCGGTGGCGCCTATGTGCCGCTCGACCCACAATTCCCGGCAGAGCGCCTGGCCTACATGCTTGAAGACAGCCGCGCCCGGGTATTGCTGACGCAACCGCACCTGCTGGGGCACCTGGCTCAGCCGCACGGCGTGCAGGTGCTGATGGTGGAGGAGGCCGGCACAGCGCAGCACAATCCCCAGGTTGCCGTGACACCGGAGCATCTGGCCTACGTGATCTACACCTCTGGCTCCACTGGCAAGCCCAAAGGGGTGATGGTTCGTCACAAGGCGCTGTGCAGCTTCACCAGCGGCATGGCCGGCACGTTGAGTATCGGCCAGGATGCGCGGCTGTTGTCGCTGACCACCTTCTCGTTCGACATCTTCGCCCTGGAGCTGTATGTGCCGCTGAGTGTCGGCGGTACCGTGTTGCTGAGCGCCCAGGCAACGGCCCTCGACCCCGAGGCGATCCTCGATCTGGCCCAGCGTCAGGCGGCGAATGTGCTGCAAGCCACGCCTTCGACCTGGCGCATGTTGCTCGACAGCCCACGGGCTCATTCACTGCGTGGCATCGCCTGCCTGTGCGGTGGCGAAGCGCTGCCCGTCGATTTGGCCCAGCGCATGCTCGACCTGCAAGGCCCGCTGTGGAACCTCTATGGCCCGACGGAAACCACCATCTGGTCGGCGGCTCATCGTTTGCATCAGGCATTGCCGTTCGTTGGACGGCCCATCGCCAATACCGGCTTGTTCATCCTCAATGCCGGTCTCACGCCATGCCCCCAAGGTGTGTCCGGTGAGCTGCTGATCGGCGGTGTCGGCCTGGCGCGGGGTTACCACGGGCAGCCGGCGCTGACCGCCGAACGCTTCGTGCCCAACCCGTTTGGGGCTCCGGGCGAACGCCTGTACCGTACCGGCGACCTGGCACGCTATCGGGCCGACGGCGTGGTGGAATACATCGGCCGCGTCGACCATCAGGTCAAGGTCCGGGGTTTCCGTATCGAGCTGGGTGAAATCGAAGCCTGCTTGCGTGAGTTCGACGGCGTACGCGAAGCCGTGGTGCTGGCCGATAACGACCGGCTGATCGCTTACCTGGTCAGCGCCGCGCCGCAGGCGTCGCAGGTCTATAAAACCGCGCTGCGCGAGCGCTTGCCGGACTACATGGTGCCCGCGCAGTGGCTGTTCCTCGACAGCCTGCCGCTGACCCCCAACGGCAAGCTCGACCGCAAGGCATTGCCCAAACCGGATGCCAGCCTGTCGCTCAAGGGCCATGTAGCGCCCGTCACCCCGCGTGAGCAGCAGGTAGCGGCGATCTGGGCCGAGGTACTGGAATTGCCCCGGGTGGGCCTCGACGATCATTTCTTCGAGTTGGGCGGGCATTCATTGCTGGCCACGCGGGTGGTGTCACGGGTGCGTCAGGCCCTGGCGCTGGAAGTCCCACTCAAGGCCTTGTTCGAACAGCCGCTACTGGGTGATTTCGTGCGGGCCTTGGGCGAGGAGGGCGTCACCGCGCCGGCGTTGATCAAGGCCGACCGCACGCAGCCTCTGCCGCTGTCTTATGCCCAGGAGCGCCAGTGGTTCCTCTGGCAACTGGACCCGGCCGGCGCCGCGTATCACATCCCCAGCGCCTTGCGTTTGCAGGGGCCGTTGGACCTGACCGCGCTGCAAGAGAGCTTTGATAGCTTGCTGGCTCGCCATGAAAGCCTGCGCACGTATTTCCGTCAGGACGCCACCGGCGCAGTTCAAGTCGTTGACGCCCAGGGCCGGGTCGATATCGAGCAGGTCGACAGCGACTATGCCGGCCTCAAGGCGCGGGTCGCGCAGGTGGTCGCCCAGCCTTTCGACCTGCTGCGTGGGCCGCTGCTGCGGGTTACCTTGCTGCGCCTGGCCGAGGACGACCACGTGCTCGTGCTGGTGCAGCATCACATCGTCTCTGACGGCTGGTCGATGCAGTTGATGGTCGAAGAGTTGGTGCAGGCGTATGCCGCTAACAGCCAAGGCCAGGACGTGCAATTGCCGGCGCTGCCGATCCAGTACGCCGATTATGCCGTGTGGCAGCGCGGTTGGATGGAGGCGGGGGAGCAGGCGCGTCAACTGGCCTACTGGCGCGAGCAGTTGAGCGGCGAGCAACCGGTGCTGGAGTTGCCGTTCGACCAGCCGCGCCCGGCACAGCCAAGCCATCGTGGCGCACGCTTGGGTATCGAGTTGCATCCGGAGTTGTTGGGCAGTTTGCGCGCACTGGCGCAGCACGCTGGTGTCACGCTGCCGATGCTGCTGCTGGCGTCTTACCAGGCGTTGCTGCATCGCTACAGCGGCCAGGAAGATGTGCGCGTGGGCGTGCCGATTGCCAACCGCAATCGCCTGGAAACCGAGGGGTTGATCGGCTTCTTCGTCAACACCCAAGTGCTCAAGGCCGATATCCACGGGCAAATGAGCACCGAGCAACTGCTGCACCAGGTGCGTCAGCGCTCCCTGGAGGCCCAGGCTCACCAGGACCTGCCGTTCGAACAGCTTGTGCAGGCATTGCAACCGGAGCGCAGCCTTAGCCTGAGCCCGTTGTTCCAAGTGTTGTTCAACCACCGTGTGAGCGTTGCCGACAGCCATCTGCATCGCCTGGCCGACCTGCACGTCGAAGTCCTGGATCTGGACGAAGGCGTGGCCCAGTTCGACCTGGCGCTGGATGTGGAAGAAAGCCAGACGGCCCTGCGTGCCTCTCTGAGTTATGCCACCGATCTGTTCGCCGTGGCGACCATCGAGCGCATGGCCGGGCATTGGCAGAACCTCTTGCGGGCAATGGTGGTCGACCCACAGCAACCCATCAGCCAATTGAGCTTGCTGGGCGAGGATGAGCAACAGCAGATTCTTGAGCTGTGGAATCAGGCCGACGCCGGTTTTTCAGCCGAGCGCCTAGTGCATGAATTGGTCGGCGATCGCGCCCGGAAAAGCCCGGACGCAGTGGCGGTTAAATTCGATACTCAAACCCTGACTTACGGTGAACTGGATCGCCAGGCCAATCGCCTGGCCCGTGCCCTGATCGCCCGTGGCGTCGGCGCGGAAGTGCGGGTGGCCATCGCCATGCCGCGCAGTGCCGAGATCATGGTGGCGTTCCTGGCGGTGATGAAAGCTGGTGGCGTGTATGTGCCGCTGGATATCGAATACCCCCGTGATCGCCTGCTGTACATGATGCAAGACAGCCGTGCGCAACTGCTGCTGACTCACAGCCGGGCGCTGCAGCAACTGCCAGTTCCCGAGGGCCTGGCTACCCTGGCGATTGATCGCACCGAAGAATGGGCCGGTTACAGCGATACGGCCCCGGATGTGGCGCTGGACGGCGACAACCTCGCCTACGTGATCTACACCTCCGGTTCAACCGGTTTGCCCAAAGGCGTGGCGGTGTCCCACGGGCCGTTGGTGGCGCATATCATCGCTACCGGCGAGCGCTATGAAACCTCGCCGGCCGATTGCGAGCTGCACTTCATGTCGTTCGCTTTCGACGGCTCCCACGAAGGCTGGATGCACCCGCTGATCAACGGCGCCAGCGTGTTGATCCGTGATGACAGCCTGTGGCTGCCGGAATACACCTACGAGCAAATGCATCGCCACAACGTGACCATGGCGGTGTTCCCACCGGTGTACCTGCAACAGTTGGCCGAACATGCCGAGCGCGACGGCAACCCGCCGGCAGTGCGGGTGTACTGCTTCGGTGGTGATGCCGTGGCTCAAGCCAGCTATGACCTGGCGTGGCGCGCGCTGAAACCCAAGTACCTGTTCAACGGCTATGGCCCGACGGAAACCGTGGTCACGCCGCTGCTGTGGAAGGCACGCAAGGGCGACCCCTGCGGAGCTGTCTACGCGCCCATCGGCACCTTGTTGGGCAACCGAAGTGGC
Source organism: Pseudomonas sp. FSL L8-0168 (assembly GCF_037976155.1). Lineage (NCBI taxonomy): Bacteria > Pseudomonadati > Pseudomonadota > Gammaproteobacteria > Pseudomonadales > Pseudomonadaceae > Pseudomonas > Pseudomonas sp. FSL L8-0168. The sequence continues at coordinate 278,947 of NZ_CP150262.1, forward strand.
TACGTGTTGGATGCGCAACTGAACCTGCAGCCCATCGGCGTAGCCGGCGAGTTGTACCTGGGCGGCGAGGGCGTGGCCCGGGGTTATCTGGAGCGCCCGGCACTGACTGCCGAGCGTTTCGTGCCGGACCCGTTCGGCAAGCCTGGCAGTCGCGTGTATCGCAGCGGCGACCTGACCCGTGGGCGTCCGGATGGCGTGGTGGATTACCTGGGGCGTGTGGACCATCAGGTGAAGATCCGCGGTTTCCGTATCGAACTGGGGGAAATCGAAGCGCGCTTGCGTGAGCAAACCAGTGTCGGTGAAACCGTGGTGGTGGCCCAGGAGGGGCCGACCGGCAAACAACTGGTGGCCTATGTGGTACCGGCCGACGCCAGCCTGGCCGACCAGGTTGAGTTCCGTGACACCCTGCGTCGTGCCCTGAAAGCCGACCTACCGGACTATATGGTGCCCAGCCACTTCGTATTCCTGGCGCAGATGCCGCTGACCCCCAACGGCAAGCTCGACCGCAAGGGCTTGCCGCTGCCGGATGCGAGCCAGATGCAGCAGCAGTACCTGGCCCCGCAAACCGAGCTTGAGCAGCAGATCGCCACGATCTGGGCCGACATCCTGCACCTGCCGCAAGTGGGCCTGAACGACAACTTCTTTGATGTCGGTGGCCACTCCTTGCTGGCGATCCAGATTACCTCGCGGGTGCAGGCCGAACTCGGCCTGGACGTACCGTTGATGGAACTGTTCCAGACTGAATCGCTGCGCGCCTACGTGCAGGCCGCAGCCACTTTCCGCGCCGGCAGCGTGGAAGATTTTGATGACCTTCGTGACTTTTTGAGCGAACTAGAGGCGATTTGAACCATGCTTTCCAACCCTAATATCGACCTGGTGTCGCGCTTTCTTCGCTTGCCTCTGGAGCAGCGCCAGCAGTTTTACCAGCGCCTGCAAAGCCGGGGCATGAGTTTCGCTCAACTGCCGATTGCTCCGACCCGCCACGACAGCGACACACCGACGTTGTCTTACGCCCAGGAACGCCAGTGGTTCCTTTGGCAACTGGACAAGGACAGCACCGCCTATCACATCCCAGGCGCCCTGCGTTTGCACGGGCACTTGGACCTGGCAGCGTTGCAACGCAGTTTCGACAGCCTGCTGGCCCGGCATGAAAGCTTGCGTACGCAATTGGTCGAGGACGATGAACGTCTGTGGCAGGCAGTGCTACCGCAGGCGCGGGTGCAGATCCAGCAGGCGCACGTCGACCAAGCGCAGTTGATGGCGCGGGTGGAAGAGGAAGTGGCGCGGCCGTTCGATTTGCACCAGGCGCCGTTGTTGCGTGTGACGTTGTTGCAACTGGCCGAGGATGAGCATGTGCTGGTGATGGTGCAGCACCACATCGTCTCCGATGGCTGGTCGATGCAGGTGATGGTGGAGGAACTGGTGCAGCTCTACGCCGCCCATAGCCAGGGCCATGACCTGCAACTCCCGGAACTGCCGATCCAGTACGCCGACTACGCGCTGTGGCAACGCGGCTGGATGGAAGCCGGGGAACAGGCGCGCCAACTCGCATATTGGCAGGCCCTGCTGGGCGGCGAGCAACCGGTGCTGGAATTGCCGCTGGACCGCCCGCGCCCGGCGCAGCAAAGCCATCGCGGTGCAAGCCTGCAGGTGCATCTGCAACCGACGTTGGTGGCGGGCCTCAAGCGCCTGGCGCAGCAAGAGGGCGTGACCGCGTTCATGCTACTGCTGGCGTCGTTCCAAGCCCTGTTGTATCGCTACAGCGGGCAGTCGGATATCCGCATTGGCGTGCCGAACGCCAACCGTAACCGCGTCGAAACCGAGCGGCTGATCGGCTTCTTCGTCAACACCCAAGTACTCAAGGCTGACCTTGACGGGCAGATGAGCTTTGCCGAGCTGCTGCAACAAACCAAACGCCGCGCCCTGGAGGCCCAGGCCCATCAGGACCTGCCGTTCGAACAACTGGTGGTGGCGTTGCAGCCCGAGCGCAGCTTGAGCCACAACCCATTGTTCCAGGTGATGTTCAACCACCAGACCGATGCCCAAGGCGGCCGCGAAGGCCAGCAGTTACCGGGCCTGCGTGTGGTGGAACTGGACTGGGACAGCCAGACCACCCATTTTGACCTGAGCCTGGACACCCATGAATCCGCCGACGGGCTTTGGGCCGCGCTGACCTACGCCACCGACCTGTTCGATGCCGCCACCATCGAGCGCTTGGCGCAACATTGGCAGCACCTGCTGCAGGCGGTGGTGAGTGCACCCCGCAGCCGCCTCTGCGAACTGCCGATGGCGAGCGCCGCTGAGCAACACAGGATGCTCCAGGACTGGAACACCCCGGCCGGTGTCACCCCCTTTGAGGCTGTACACCGGCTGTTTGAAGCCCAGGCTGATCAGCAGCCGGAACGTCAAGCCCTGGCCCTGGATGAGCAGACCCTCAGCTATGGGGAACTGAACCGTCAGGCCAACCGCCTGGCGCATTATCTGCTGGCTCAGGGCGTCGGCCCTCAAGGGCTGGTGGGGATCGCCGTGGAGCGCTCCTTTGCCATGGTGGTCAGCTTGCTCGCGGTGCTCAAGACAGGAGCGGCCTATGTGCCGCTGGACCCTGAGTACCCCCGCGAACGCCTGGCGCATATGCTTGAGGACAGTGGTGTGGGCCTGGTGTTGACCCAATCCCACCTGCATGGGCGCCTGCCGTTGCCGGCCCAGGTGCTGGCGGTGGACATCGACCGGGTCCAGGCGCAGTTGGCGTTGCGTGCCGACGATAATTTGCCGGTTGAGGTCGAGCCCCAGGGCCTGGCGTATGTGATCTATACCTCCGGCTCCACAGGCAAGCCCAAGGGGGTTGCCATCAGCCATGCAGCACTGAGTGAGTTCGCTGGCATCGCGGCGGATTACTCGCAGTTGGTTGCCCAGGACCGAGTGTTGCAGTTTGCCACCTTGAACTTCGACGGTTTCGTCGAGCAGCTGTACCCGGCGCTGACCCTTGGTGCCACCGTGGTACTGCGTGGCCCGCAGTTGTGGGACGGTGCCGAGCTGTATCGGCAGATCATTGCCCAGGGCATTACCCTGGCCGACTTGCCCACGGCCTACTGGAAGCTGTTCCTGCAAGATTGCCTGGCAGCAGGCCCAAGGACCTATGGTGCCTTGCGCCAGATCCATATCGGCGGCGAAGCCATGCCGTTGGACGGCCCGCTGTTGTGGCAGCGCGCCGGGCTCGGCCATGTGCGCTTGCTCAATACCTACGGGCCTACCGAGGCCACCGTGGTTTCCAGCGTGCTGGACTGCACTGACCCGAGCGCCGTCAGCGCCGGCGGTGCCAGCCCCATTGGCCGGGCGCTACCAGGGCGTGGCCTGTATGTGCTGGACCGTGACCTGAACCTGCTACCGCTGGGCGCCGTGGGTGAACTCTATATCGCCAGCGCCAATGGCTTGGCCCGTGCGTATTTGCAGCGGCCGGGCCTGACCGCCGAGCGCTTTGTCGCTGACCCGTTCAGCCCATCCGGCGAGCGCCTGTACCGCACCGGCGACCTGGCGCGCTATCGCGCCGATGGTGTGGTGGAGTATGTCGGGCGGGTCGATCACCAGGTCAAGGTCCGTGGTTTTCGCATAGAACTGGGTGAGATCGAAACTGTGCTGCTGGCCCAGGACAGCGTGCGTGAAGCGCTGTTGCTGGCTGCCGACAACCAACTGCTGGCCTACCTGGTACCTGCGCAGACGCTGTCTGAAACCGAGCGCGCCGAGGTGGGCGAACAGCTGATGGCCACCTTGCGCGACCACCTGCCGGACTACATGGTGCCGGCGCACCTGATCTTCCTCGAGCGCATGCCGCTCAACCCCAACGGCAAGCTGGATCGCCAGGCCCTGCCCAAGCCAGATGCCAGCGTGGAACAACAGGATTGGCGGGTGCCGGTCACCCCGTTGCAACAACAGGTGGCGGCGATCTGGGCGGCTATTCTGGGGGCCGAACGGGTGGGCTTGAACCAGCACTTCTTCGAACTGGGCGGGCATTCCTTGCTGGCGATGCAGGTGGTGTCACGCATCCGCCAGACGCTGAGCCTGGAAGTGCCGCTCAAAGCCGTGTTCGAACACCCGCGGCTGGAGGCGTTTGTCGCGGCCATGCAAGCCCAGGAGAGCCCATCGCCAACGGCGCCGGCCCTGCTGTCGGCCGGGCGCGTGCAGCCGTTGCCGCTGTCTTACGCCCAGGAGCGACAATGGTTTCTCTGGCAACTGGAACCCCACAGTGCGGCGTATCACATTCCCAGCGCGCTGCGCCTGAAAGGGCAATTGGACCTGGCTGCGTTGCAACGCAGTTTCGATAGCTTGCTGGCGCGTCATGAAAGCCTGCGCACCCATATCCGCCAGGATCACGACGGCGCGGTGCAAGTGATTGAGCCGCCAATGTCCTTGCCGATCACCCAGGCCGATGCCGATGAAGCCCAGCTCAACGCCAGGGTGCAAGCGCTGATCGCCCAGCCGTTCGACCTGCAAGAAGGCCCGTTGCTGCGTGTCACGCTGTTGCGCCTGGCCGCCGACGAGCATGTGTTGGTGTTGGTGCAACATCACATCGTCTCCGATGGTTGGTCGATGCAGTTGGTGGTCGAGGAACTGGTGCAGTTGTATGCCGGTTACAGCCAGGGCCAGGACGTGCAGTTGCCGGCGCTGCCGATCCAGTATGCCGACTATGCCGTATGGCAGCGCAGCTGGATGGACGCCGGTGAGAAGCAACGTCAACTGGCCTACTGGCGTGAGCTGTTGGGCGGTGAGCAGAGCGTGCTGGAGTTACCGTTCGATCACCAGCGCCCGGCTGTGCAGAGCCACCGCGGCGCACGCCTGGCATTCGAGCTGACGCCGGAACTCACTCAGGGGCTCAAGGCTTTGGCCCAACAGCAGGGCGTGACCCTGTTCATGTTGTTGCTGGCATCGTTCCAGACCTTGTTGCACCGCTACAGCGGCCAGGAAGAAATACGTGTCGGCGTGCCGATTGCCAACCGCAATCGCAGCGAGACCGAGCGCTTGATTGGTTTCTTCGTCAACACCCAGGTGCTCAAGGCCGATGTGCATGGGCAGATGAGTGTCGAGCAGTTGCTGCAGCACGTTCGGCAACGCGCCCTGCAAGCCCAGGCCCACCAGGATTTACCGTTCGAACAACTGGTCGAAGCCCTGCAACCTGAGCGTAGCCTGAGCCACAACCCGCTGTTCCAGGTCATGTTCAATCATCAGACTGACGTCGGCCAGGCTCAGGTTCAGCACCAACTGCCAGGGCTGCGGGTAGAAGGGCTGGACTGGGACAGCAAGACCGCACATTTCGACCTGGACCTGGACATTCAGGAGTCCACCGAAGGTATATGGGCCACCTTGGGTTATGCCCAGGACCTGTTCGAAGCCAGCACCGTGCAACGCATGGCGCGTCACTGGCAGAACCTGCTGCAAGGTATGGTCGCCAACCCACGACAGCAGCTCAGCCAGTTAAGCCTGCTGGACGCGACCGAACAACAACAGATCCTGCAACTGTGGAACCGCACGGAGTCTGGCTTTTCGGCCGAGCGCCTGGTGCACGAATTGGTCGGCGATCGCGCCCGGCAAACCCCGGACGCAGTGGCGGTGAAATTCGATGCTCAAACCCTGACTTACGGCGAACTGGATCGCCAGGCCAACCGCCTGGCCCATGCCTTGATCGCCCGTGGCGTCGGCCCGGAAGTGCGGGTGGCTATCGCCATGCCGCGCAGTGCCGAGATCATGGTGGCGTTCCTGGCGGTGATGAAAGCCGGCGGTGTGTATGTGCCGCTGGATATCGAATACCCACGTGATCGCCTGCTGTACATGATGCAAGACAGCCGCTCGAAATTGCTGTTGACCCATTCGGCCGTGCAACACCGGTTGCCGATCCCGGACGGCCTCGAAGCCTTGGCGGTGGATCAGGTGCAAGCCTGGTCGGATTACAGCGATGCGGCCCCGGATGTGGCGCTGGACGGCGACAACCTTGCCTACGTGATCTACACCTCCGGTTCCACCGGTTTGCCCAAGGGCGTGGCGGTGGCTCATGGGCCGTTGGTGGCGCATATCATCGCCACCGGCGAGCGTTATGAAACCTCACCGGCCGATTGCGAATTGCACTTCATGTCGTTTGCTTTCGACGGCTCCCACGAAGGCTGGATGCACCCGCTGATCAACGGCGCCAGCGTGTTGATCCGTGACGACAGCCTGTGGCTGCCGGAATACACCTACGAGCAGATGCATCGCCATAACGTGACCATGGCGGTGTTCCCACCGGTGTACCTGCAACAGTTGGCCGAACATGCCGAGCGCGACGGCAACCCGCCGGCGGTGCGGGTGTACTGCTTTGGCGGTGATGCCGTGGCTCAAGCCAGCTACGACCTGGCGTGGCGCGCGCTGAAACCCAAATACCTGTTCAACGGCTACGGCCCGACCGAAACCGTGGTCACGCCGCTGCTGTGGAAGGCACGCAAGGGCGACCCCTGTGGCGCCGTCTATGCGCCGATCGGCACCTTGTTGGGTAACCGCAGTGGCTACGTGTTGGATGCGCAACTGAACCTGCAACCCATCGGCGTGGCCGGCGAGTTGTACCTGGGCGGCGAGGGCGTGGCCCGCGGTTATCTGGAGCGTCCGGCGTTAACCGCCGAACGCTTCGTGCCGGACCCGTTCGGCAAGCCTGGCAGTCGCGTGTATCGCAGCGGCGACCTGACCCGCGGGCGTCCGGATGGCGTGGTGGATTACCTGGGGCGTGTCGATCATCAGGTGAAGATCCGCGGTTTCCGTATCGAACTGGGGGAAATCGAAGCGCGCTTGCGTGAGCAAGCCAGTGTCGGTGAAACCGTGGTTGTCGCCCAAGAGGGGCCGACCGGTAAGCAACTGGTGGCCTATGTCGTACCACTGGACCCGACGCTCCTGGATGATGCTGTCGCTCAATCCACCGGTCGCGAAACCTTGCGGCGCGCCTTGAAAACCCGCTTGCCGGACTACATGGTGCCGACGCATTTGATGTTCCTTGAGCGTATGCCGCTGACCCCCAACGGCAAGCTCGACCGCAAGGGCTTGCCGCTGCCGGATGTGAGTCAGATGCAGCAGGTGTATGTGGCGCCCGAGAGCGAGTTGGAGCAACAGGTGGCGGCCATCTGGGCCCAGATCCTGGGCGTGGAGCGTGTCGGTCTGGCCGATCACTTTTTTGAATCGGGGGGGCATTCATTATTGGCGATGCAGGTAATTTCGCGCCTGCGTCAACTGTTGGGTCGGGAAGTACCCCTCAGAACAATGTTTGAGCAACCGCGACTGCAGGGGTTTGTCGAGACCCTGTGCAACTCCCATGAATCACAGGCAAGTGTGCTTCAGATCCTGCCGGTCAGCCGTCAACAGCCGTTGGCGCTGTCTTATGCCCAGGAGCGCCAGTGGTTTCTCTGGCAATTGGATCCGCACAGTGCGGCCTACCATGTACCCAGCACCTTGCGCTTGCGTGGCTGGCTGGATCATGCGGCTTTGCAACGCAGTTTCGACAGTCTGGTAGCCCGTCATGAAAGCCTGCGAACGCAGGTACATCAGGACGAAGGGCAGGCCTTCCAGATAATCCGTGAAAACGGCACTGTGGCCATCCTTCATGAGCAGGTCAATGAGGCGGACCTGCAGCGTCGGGTAGAGACCGAGATCGCGCAACCTTTCGATCTGCAGCAAGGGCCGTTGCTGCGCGTAACCTTGTTGCGCCTGGCCGAAGACGACCATGTGTTGGTGCTCGTGCAGCACCATATCGTTTCCGATGGCTGGTCAATGCAGGTGATGGTGGATGAGTTGGTGCAACTTTATGCCGCCTACAGCCAGGGCCAGGACCTGCAACTGCCGGCATTGCCGATTCAATATGCTGACTATGCCCAGTGGCAGCGTGACTGGATGACGGGTGGTGAACGCGATCGGCAAATGGGTTACTGGCAGGCTCTGCTTGGCGGTGAGCCGTCAGTGTTGGAGCTACCCCTTGATCGGCCGCGACCTTCGGTGCAGAGCTTTCGTGGTGCAAGCCTGGAGATCAAGCTTGCACCGGCATTAGTGGAGGGGCTCAAGGCCCTGGCGCAGCGTGAGGATGTCACGCTGTTCATTGTTTTGTTGGCGTCGTTCCAGGCTCTACTGCACCGCTACAGCGGGCAGCAGGATATTCGCGTGGGTGTGCCTATTGCCAATCGTAACCGGGTCGAAACCGAGCGCCTGGTAGGTTTTTTCGTCAACACCCAAGTGCTAAAGGGCGATTTCGATGCGCAGCTGACGGTCACCCAGCTGTTGCAGCAGGCCAAGCACCGGGCGTTGGACGCCCAAAGCCATCAGGACTTGCCGTTCGAGCAATTGGTCGAAGCCCTGCAACCTGAACGCAGCTTGAGCCGCAATCCGTTGTTTCAGGTGCTTTTCAATCATCAGAGTCAAGCGCGTCTAGCCAGTACGAGCCAGCAACTACCCGACCTGAGGATTGAAGGCTTGGAGTGGGGCACGCAAACCGCTCAGTTCGATTTGAGCCTGGACACACAGGAAACCGTCGATGGGCTATGGGCAACCCTGACTTATGCGACCGACCTGTTCGATGCCGCCACGCCCAATCGCATGGCGCGCCATTGGCAGAACCTGTTGCAGGCCATGTTGGATGACCCTCACCAACGTGTCGCTCAGCTACCGCTGTTGGAACCGCTTGAGCATCAGGTGATAGTCGAGCAGTGGAACGACACGGCGCAGGATTATCGGTTGGAAGACAGCGTGCAGAGGCAGATCGAAGCGCAAGTGCGGCGCACACCGAATGCCCAGGCTTTGGTGTTTGGCGCTCAGACACTGAGTTATACGCAGTTGAATGCACGAGCCAATCGATTGGCGCACCGCTTGATCCAGGCCGGTGTCGCGCCTGATGTGTTGGTAGGTGTGGCGATGGAACGCTCCATTGAAATGGTGGTAGCACTTCTGGCTGTGCTTAAGGCAGGTGGCGCCTATGTGCCGCTGGACCCGGACTACCCGCGCGAACGCCTGGCCTACATGCTGCAAGACAGCAACGTACCGCTGCTGCTGACGCAGGCGCATTTGTTACAGGCCTTACCGGTCAGCACGCCCTCGCACTGTCTGGTGGTCGAGCCCGACGATCACTGGCTGAGCGAGTATGCCGATACCGATCCTGATGTGGCCGTAGACGCGGAAAATCTCGCTTACGTCATTTACACCTCCGGTTCCACCGGCCAGCCGAAAGGGGCGGGTAACCGCCACTGTGCGTTGACCAATCGGTTGCTATGGATGCAACAGGCTTATACGCTCGGCGCCGAAGATACGGTGTTGCAAAAGACACCGTTCAGTTTTGACGTATCGGTATGGGAGTTTTTCTGGCCCTTGATGACCGGTGCACGGCTGGTGGTAGCGGCTCCTGGAGATCATCGAGATCCATCGAAGTTGGTGGAGTTGATCAATCGGCACCAAGTGACCACCCTGCATTTCGTGCCTTCCATGCTGCACGCATTCCTGCAGGATTCACAGGTGGCCAGCTGTCAGGGGTTGCGCCGTATCATCTGTAGTGGCGAAGCCTTGCCGGTGGGGGTGCAGCAACACGTATTCGCCGAGCTGCCGAATACGGGCTTGTTCAACCTGTATGGACCGACTGAGGCTGCGATTGATGTGACTCACTGGACGTGCGTCGATGAGCATCGTGACAGCGTGCCGATTGGCAGACCCATTTCCAATCTGCGCACTTACGTGCTGGATGCGCAGTTGCAGCCGGTCGCGGTGGGCGTTGCGGGCGAGTTGTACCTGGGGGGCGTCGGGCTGGCACGCAGTTACCATCGACGTCCCAGCCTGACCGCAGAGCGGTTTGTACCGTGCCCGTTCCAGCCTGGCACGCGGTTGTATCGTACCGGCGACCGGGTGCGACAGCGCAGGGATGGCGTGATCGAATACATTGGGCGCCTGGATCATCAAGTAAAACTACGCGGTTTGCGCATAGAGCTGGGTGAGATCGAGGCGCGCTTGCTGGAGCATCCACTGGCGCGCGACGCCTCGGTGCAAGTGCATGAAGGCAAGTATCTCGTTGGGTATGTGGTGCTGCAGGATTCGACACTCGCCTGGCGTGATGCACTGAGCACTCATTTATTGGCACATGTGCCGGACTACATGGTGCCTGCGCAGTGGGTACTGCTGGACCATATGCCACTGAGCCCCAACGGCAAACTGGATCGCAAGGCATTGCCTGCGCCGGATTCAAACTTGCACGAACGGCACTTCGTCGCAGCGCGCAATACGCTGGAGCAAACACTTGTAGCCATTTGGCGCGAAGTCCTGGAGCTTGAGCAGGTGAGTGTCGAAGATAACTTCTTCGAGTTGGGCGGGCATTCGTTGCTGGTCTTGATGCTCAAGGAGCGCATCCGCAAAGCTGTTGGCGTGGAGCTGTCGGTGAGTCAGTTGATGCTCAATCCGAGCGTCGCAGGGCAGGCGGCTTGCCTTGAGGGAAGCGCTGGCAGTTCGTTGATCGTGAGGCTCAACAGTCAAAGCCGTGGAACACCGTTGTACCTGTTCCATCCCAGCTATGGCTCGGTGCATTGTTACAAGGCGATTGCCCTTGCGTTGCGTGAGCACAGGCCGGTGATGGGGGTGATGTGTCGCGCCTTGGCCGAGGAGGGCAGCGAGGTGCCAGCCTGGGCTGCAATGGTCGAGGACTACACGACGCAATTGTTGAAGGCTCAGCCCGAGGGTCCGTTCCGTTTGGCCGGTTGGTCGCTGGGGGGCAACCTGGCGATGGAAGTCGCCTATGGCCTGGAGCAGGCGGGCCGACAGGTCGAGTGTGTTGGCTGGATCGACGCATCCCCGCCGCAGTGGGTCAAGCCGTTTTGGGATACGGCGGTGATGGTTGACGAAAGAGATATTTCTGCCAATGAACGGCGTGTGGAACTGTTGGAGGTGATGTTCCCTGAGTTCTCCCAGCAGATTCATGCCCACTGGTCCGAGCTGCAATGCTTAGAGGCTGCAGAAGGCGAGCAATGGACTGCATTCAGCCACTGGGCCGAGGAAACCCTGGGCTCGCGTTTTGGCGAGCTCAAGGATGAGTTGCTCAGTGGCCACGAAGCGCAGATTTCCTGGGAGGTTGACCGCATTCTCGGGCAGCGCCTGCACGATGCCGACTTCAAGGCGATCAAGGCACCGATAAGTTGCTGGTGGGCGACCTTGAGTCGTACTGGGGTACATCATCAATTGATTGAGGCGAGCATGCTGGAAGTTGCCGTGCAATCAACGATCGAGCGCTCAGTGTTGATCGAGACCAGCCATGACCGATTAATCGATAACGCAGAGTTCGTCCATAGCTTCGCTGCCGCGATGAGCTGACCAGAGGCCAATATGAAAAGCCCCCAGTCACCTTGAGCGACTGGGGGCTTTTTTATGGCCCTATCTATAGTATTTATTCGGACAAACAAAACGCCCCGGGCAGTCATTGCCTCGGGGCGTCTGATCCTGCTTTAGAAGTCCCAGCGAGTGCTGAGCATGAAGTTACGGGGTTCACCATAAGCGGCAGAATTGTAGAAGCCGATGTTGGTGTAATAGGACTTGTCGAAAACGTTGTTGATGTTCAGCGTCGCCGACACGTTTTTAGTGAATTGATAACGGGTCATCAGGTCCACCAACCAGTACGCTTCTTGAGAGAACTCCTCGTAGCCACCACGGGGAGAGTTATAGATATTCTGCCAGCCAACGCTCTGCCAGCGAGCGCCACCGCCAACGGTCAACTTGTCAAGATTACCCTTGAGCTTGTAAGTGGTGTACAGGCTGACCTGGTCTTCGGGTTCGAAAGTGGAAATCTTGACGTCTTTGTCGTCACGCACAATCTTGTGCGTATAGCCAGCCTGGAGCTGCCAGCCCGGAGCCAGTTCGCCGGACATCTCCAGCTCGTACCCCTTCGTCACGGCCTGGGTGCCTTTGAACGCGTAGTTCGAGGGGGTAGGTTTCAAGTTGTTGTAGTCATCGTCCGAAACGGAACGGTTGTCTTCATGGATCTCGAAGTAGGCCGCACTGGCGTTTACACGACCATCCAGGAAGTCGGCCTTTACACCCAACTCCCAATTCTGGCCTTCGTCCGGCTCAAGCAGCTTGTTGTCCCTGTCGCGGTTATAGCTTTCCTGGGGCATGAAAATATCGGTGTAGCTGGCGTAAACCGAGTAGGTGTCATTCAGGTCGTACACCGCACCGACATAAGGTACAAAGCGTCCTGACTCGCGATAGGTAGGGTTGTAGCCGGTCACCGTGTAGTTGACTACCCGGCCACCGAGCAGCAGCTTCAGGTCGTCAGCAAGGTTCAGCCGTGTTGTCATGTACATGCCGGTCTGGCGGACGGTGTCGTCGATTTTCGATTGTGGTTTGCCCCAATCAGGTTGCGGTGCGTTGCCGTGCCAGTTATTGAAGTCCACCAGGTTGGGGGCGAGGTTCCAGTAACCATTGCCATTCCATTCCGAAGCGCTGATGGAACCGCCGAATACCAGTTCATGCTCCCTGCCTCCCAGGCTGAAGGGGCCGCTCACATACAGATCGGCGGAGTCACTGACGGTTTCACCGGTGTATTTGCCCGAAGTCAGCTGTGACTTACCATCCAATCCCGGGGTGTCACCCTGAATGGAACCCATGAGTGCGTGGTAGCCGTTGATCTTGTGATCCAGTTGCAGTTTGGTTATCCAGCCATCCCCCAGGTCGTGCTCCAACATGGCGAAGACGGTGCGGGTGTATTGCTCCCAACTGCTCCAGTCGGCCGCGTTGTTGAACGAGCGCTTGACGTCGTTGCGATTACCCTGGGCGTCGATCAATGGGAAACTGCCCGACCAGGATGAGCCTTTCGGCAGGCTGTCCTGATAATCGCCGCCGACTGTCAGCAGGGTATCGGGAGACAGGTCGAACTCCATGATGCCGTAGTAAGTCGGGCTTTTGCGCTCGTAGCGGTCCATGAACGAGTGTTTGTCCTGATAGGCGGCGACGGCCCGGCCACGGATATTGCCGGTCTCGGTCAGCGGGCCACTCACATCCAACTCGCTGCGGTAGTTGTCCCACGAACCGGCACCCAGCGTGGCATGACCTTGGAACTCAGAGGTCGGCTTTTTGCGTACCAGGTTGATGGTGGCCCCCAGTGAACCAGCACCGGTCAGCAGGCCAGTCGCGCCCTTGAGTACTTCAACACGGTCGTAGATCGCCATGTCGCTCAGCGTGTTCCCCGCCGAGTAAGCCACGTTGCGTGCGGTGGAAGGGATCCCGTCATATTGGAAGTTGTTGATAGAGAAACCACGAGCGTAGTAGTTGCTGCGCTCAGTATCGAAGGCTGAAACGGTAATGCCCGGCGTGTGGCGCATCACGTCGTCGACACTGTTCAGGCCAAAGTCGTCCATGTGCTGACGCGTGACCACGGTCACCGATTGCGGGGTTTCCTTGGGCGTCAGGACCAGGCGCGTTGCGGTGGCAATCGAGCCTGGCGTATAGGAGCCGGTATTCTCGGTGACGTTACCCAGCATGTTGCCAGTGACTTGCGTCGGGCTCAGCTCCAGCCCACCACCACTACCAGCAGCAGTGACAGTCAAGGTGTTGCCGTTGAGGTTATAGGTGGTCTGGCTACCGGCCAGCAATGCATTGATGGCCTGCTGTGGCTGCATCTTGCCCTTGACGGCGGGGCTGTTCTTGCCCTGCACATCGCCCGGGCTGTAGAGCACTTGCACATTGGTCTGGCGGCCAAATTCCTGCAGTGCGCTCCCCAGCGACTGTGCAGGAATATTCAACTCGATCTCCTGGGCCTGCACATAGCCTGCAATCGGCATCGACACAGCCAACGCCAGGGTACTGGGCAAGAGGTTGATGTTCAGGGCCCGGCGCATGGATAGCGCTTTGCTCAGGGGGCTGAGACCGAGTCGTGCTGGCATGGATGCTTTCTCTTCTATGTTTTAAGTGGGCAATTCTAAGTGTTTATTGAGTTTAGTTCTCATTACCACTAGTGAGACGTTCCTACTTCGCAAAACCGGAAAAAATTATTCCGGTACTTCATGCAGGCTCCATCTCATGCACCACCTGACCGGCGCGCAGGCGCACCAAATGATCGGCGATGTCGAAATAACGGTCGTCGTGGCTGATCACGATGATGGTCTTGCCCAGGCGTTTGAGGTCCGGCAGCAGCTCGGTGTAGAAGATGCGGCGGAAGGCCGGGTCCTGGTCGGCGGCCCATTCGTCGAATACCAGTACCGGGCGCTCCTCCAGCCAGGCATTGACCAGGGCCAGGCGCTTGCGTTGGCCGGTGGACAGGTCAGTGGTGCTGAACACACCGTCCTTGACGCTGACCTTGTGCGCGATTTCCAGGCGCTCAAGGTATTGGGTGGCGCTGTCCAGGGACTGGGTGGCACTGCCTTGTACCAGGTCATCGAACAGGTAATAGTCGGAAAACACCGTGGTGAACAACTGGCGATAATCATCGCGCTCTGGGTCGGTCACCGCTGTACCGTTGAGCAGGATCTCACCCGCCTGAGGCGGATACAGGCCCAGCAGCAATTTGATCAGGGTGGTCTTGCCGCTGCCGTTCTCGCCGACGACAAACACGATATCGCCTTGTTTGATGCTCAGGTTGATCGGCCCCAGGTGGAACGGTTGGCTGCCTTCAACCGCTGGCGGGCTGTAGCTGACGCCGCGCAGTTCGAGGCTGTTGACCACAGGCTTCGGCGCTTCACTGTCGTCCATCAACAAGTGGGGCTCGGGCGAAGAAAAACGTTCCGACAGTTCGCTGATGCGCCCAAAGGCAATCTTCGCCTTGCCAACGACGGGCAAATAGCCCAGCAGGTGTTCCAGCGGGCCTTTCATATACAGCAGTACCAGCACGAAGCCGGTAATCACGGTGGGATCGGGGTTGGGATTGTAGGCCTGCATCGCCAGGGCCAGGCCGATGACCACGAAGAACAGCATCGAGCCAAAGGTCTTGGCCAGGATATAGATGTTGACCGAACGCACCTGGATATCGCTGATGCGGTCTGCGGTTTCCTGGATGCGGTGGGTGTTCATGCGAAACCGCCGCGGGCGGTGCATGCGCAGTTCCTTGGCGCCAGAAGCAATCGCATTGTAGTAACGCTGCAATTCATCTTCGTGGCTGCGGGCCAGATCGAAGCCCTGAATGCCTTTGCCACCGGCGATGAATTGCACGGCGCTGCCGATGATGATTGCGACCACCATCATCAGGAACATCGGCACGGACAGGTAAGCCAGGTAACCCAGGCATCCCAGGGTAACGGTGGCGGCGATGGCCAGGGGCGTGAAGGCAAAGGAAAAATCGCTGATGGTGTCCACGTCGTGGGTCAGCACCGGGATCAGGCGGTGAGAGCGATATTGCTCGATCTGCCCGATGGGCGCTGACAGCACTTTTTCACCCAGGTCCTTGCGCAGGGCGGCAATGATCCGTTGCCCGACGTAGTTGGTGCCGATGTCGGAAATGATCGAGCTGACCAGCGCCACCACGCACAATGCGGCGAAGGTCAACACCACACCCTGGGTCATGCCCCCCGCCGAATGCAGGGCATTGTTAATCGTCGCCAACAGCAAGGTAATGGCCAGGCCGCCCGCCATGCCAAGGGCGACGGACACCGTCACGATGGTGCGAAAGGGCCTGAGCAATGCGAGCAAACCTTTGAAGGCGCCGCGCTTGGGGTCGGTCATAAATACTTCCCGGAAAGTGAAAAAGAGGGGGCTGGGCACACAGACCCTTACCCATGACAAACGAAGCTGTGGCGTGACTATTTAGCGCGGCGTGCCGGGCGGTGGCAGTGGGCGATAAATTGCCCGGGGCCTGGTTCGTTCTTGTTCTGTAGGCGCACGTGTATCAATGCCGTGCGTGACCCTTTGAGCGAGAGCGAAACACATGACGAAAAAGAACCTGGTGTATGTCTGGTCCCTGAGAAACGCCGCCGCCGACAAGGCGGGGCAACCGGTGGCCTATAAAGACCACGAGCGCTATATGAAATCGGTGCTGGAGTTTCTGGTGGGCTCGCTCAACGACACGTCGCTGGGCGAGGCTTACAACCTCGTAGGCGTGGTGTATGACGACGATGAGCACAACCCGCGGGACCAGCAGTTGGTGGCGGACTATGGCTTTGCTTACCAGCCGGGTCGCCAGTGGTTGTACCCGGCGGATTTGCGTGTGCAAGGCACGTTGGTCAATGACCTGCTGCTCAGCGTGCCGTCGACCTATCGTCGCCTGCCACGGGGCAGCGCCGAACATGTCGCCGGCAAGCAGGATTTCGAGCGTCGGCTGCATGACACCCTGGTGGAGTTGAAGGCTGACATCGTGGTGCTGGATGGTTTGCTGGTGATCCTCGACGAACTGGTGCGCCCGGGTGCGCCGTTTGCACGGCGCATCATGAACATTCATCCGGGCATCACCCGCCTCGAGTCGCCTTACGAACGCCGTGGGGCGTACGCCACCTGGAATGCGCTGTACGGCGCACGTGGGCAGGCGATTACCGACTGGGCAACCAAGGCGACTCAGGCGTGCGAGCCGTTGTATTGGACCGGTGCGTCATTCCACTACGTGGATAACGGCATCGACTCGGGAGAGGTGTTCCACGACGTGCTCAAGACCGAGATTTCGCCCGAGGACACCATCCTTGAGTTGCGCTGGAACAACTTCAACAACAGCCTGTTCCCGGCATTGCATGAAGGCTTGGAGCTGTTGGCCAAACAAGGCTGAACCCTGTAGGAGCGAGCAAGAACTAGGCGTCCCCCTCGCTCCTACAAGGTATTAGAGTTCGCGTACTACCCGGAACCCAATCCAATCCCCCCGTGTTTGCGGGTAGATGTTGTTGCGATTGCCCGAGCGTGAAAACACCGGCGCCTCGCCCCAGTCATTGCCGCGAATCTGGTAGGCCTCGCAGTTGGGCTCCACCCAGGCACTGCCATCAGTTGGCGCGCCGACGTAGTTCGGATGCTCGCAATCAGCCACCCGCTCATACACATTGCCGTGCATGTCATACATGCCAAAGGCATTCGGTGGGTAGCTGCCCACGGGCGACGAATAGCTGTAGCCGTCCGCCGGGCCGTAGGTGTTGGCGTGCTGGGCGATGCTGTAGCCCTTGCCTTCGTCGAACGGGAAGGGGAACGGGCCGGTGGTGCCGGCGCGGGCGGCGTATTCGCGTTGGGCTTCGCTGACCATCTGGTACGTGTGCCCGGTCTTCTTCGACAGCCAGCTCACGTACTGCTTGATGTCGTCCATGTCCATGCACACCGCCGGCTGACGTGGCCCCTGGGGGTAGCGCGGCTTGCTGGCGATGCATTCGCGGCCGGGGCGGTCGTCGCCATTGGCGATCTTGACTCCGGTCTGGCGCACGTAGCTGTCCCATTCGCCGGCGGTGATGTGGAAGCGGCTCATGGCGAACGGCTTGGCGAAGGTCACGGCATGCATGGGGCCTTCGTCGGGCTCGCGGCCCACTTCGTCTTCCGGGGTACCCATGGTGAAGGTGCCGGCGGGCAGCACCACCATTTCCGGGCAGTCCTTGCAGTCTTTGAAGACCTTGCCCGGTTGTGGGGCGGCGGCATGGGCCAGGCCGGGCAGCAGGGCGCCGCACAGGGCGGTGAGTGCCAGTGCGGTGAGCGGTTTGAGTCGGGATGGCGTCATGGAGGCGTCTCGTTCAAAGGGAAAAGGGGTCATAACCGCTGGCTCAGCAGGGTCATGAAGCGCTGGATCTCATCGGAGTTGTTAAGCAGGCCCGGCGAGGTGCGAATCACCGGGCCAACGTCACGGTCCACCGCGTCCACCACCACGCGGTTTTTCATCAGGTAGGCCGCGACGGCATCGCTGTCCTGGTTCTTGACCCGAAAGAAGGTGAAACCTGCTGACAGCTCGGGGCTGCGCGGCGTGACCAGTTCGATCTGCGGGTGGGCCAGCAGTTGGTCCTTGAGTTCGGTGTTGAGGGCATGGATGCGTGCCTGCACCGCTGCCTTGCCCAGTTGCAGGTGCAACTTGAAGGCTTCGTCGGCGGCCCAGCGATGTTCGAAGGCGTGGTAGCCGCCTGGCGTCATGGTCGTGGCGAAGTTTTTGTCTTCGGAGAAGGTCGGAATCATCGGCGTGACGTATTTGTTTTCGGTCTCGCGGGCGCACACCAGGCCGGTGCCCCGCGGGCCGAACATCCACTTGTGGGTGCCAGCGATGAAGAAGTCGCAGTGCATAGCGGGGAAGTCGAGGTCTTCCACGCCGAAGCCGTGCACACCATCGACGATATAAAGCAGTCGGTCCGGCTCGTCGCGGTTGCGGTTGTGTTCGTCCACCAGCTTGCCGATCTCACCGATGGGCAGTTTTACGCCGCTGCCGGATTGCACCCAGGTCATGCCCAGTACACGGGTGTTGGGGCGAATGTTGCGCTGGATATTGCCCAGCACTTCATCGGCCGAGACCTGATTGGGGTTTTTGAACAGGCGTATCTTGCGAACCTGGGTCTGCTCCTTGCGTACCCGGAAGTCCAGGCTGAACTCGGTAGCGTAATGCTCATGCACCGTGGTGAGGATTTCCTGGTCGGCGCGCACCTTGATCCCGCCATAGATCATCGCCAGCCCTTCGGACGTGCTGCCGGTCAGGGCGATCTGCGCTGGCGTGGCGTTCAGGTAGCGGCCGGCCCACTCGCGTACCTGGCCCTCACGCTTCCAGGTTTCCTGCAGGTCCCAGTCCATGGCCAGGCCAGGGTTGCGGTCGATCTGTTGGCGGTAGCGTTCGATGGCCTCGCGCACGGGCCTGGGGTGCGAGGCCACCAGGAAGTTGGAAAAATGCAGGTAATTGGGGTCCTGGTTGAACAGTTGTTTCAATCCCGTCCATGGGTCGTTCGTGGCGGCGGCGACTGCCTGAGGCAGCAACGCGGTGCCCAGCGGCAGGCTCGCGGCAAAGACGCCGGCCTGCTTGAGAAATGTACGGCGGTCGGTCATGGACTTACTTCGTGGTGGTTAGCGGTTGGCCAAGGGTTTGGCGGCTTTTTGGACCTGGTCCCACACCCGCAGGAAGTTGCCTCCCCACAGCTTGGCGATATCGGCTTCGGAGTAGCCGCGCTGGATCAGTTCGGCGGTGACGTTGCGCACTTCGCCGACGTTCTCCCAGCCCTGGAGGCCGCCGCCGTCGTTGAAGTCCGAGGCAATGCCGACATGATCGATGCCGATCTTGCGCACGGTGTAGTCGATGGCGTCGCCGAGGTCCTTGAGGGTGGCCTTGGGCTCTTCCTCGAGAATGCCGTACAGCGCGCTGGCGTATTGGCCGAAGCGTTGCTCGGGCCAGGCGGCAATGATTGCATCGCCGGGCATCAGGGCCATGGCCAGATTCGGCAGTGGCGGCAGGTCGAACCGTGCGCGCAAGGTATTGAGCTTGTCCTGGGTCGGCTGGCTCAAGGGGCGCAGGTAGGCGGGGAAGCCCACCACCTGCACCACGCCGCCACTGTTCTTGATCAGTTGCAGTTCCTTGTCGCTGAGGTTGCGCGGGATATCCACTGACGCCCGAGGCGCCGAATGGGACGCCACCATCGGCGTGCGGCTCAACTGCGCGACCTGCTCCAGGGCCTTGGTCGACATCTGCGACACGTCGATGATCACCCCCAGGTCATTGAGGCGATGCACCGCTTGCTGGCCGATCGGCGACAGGCCTTCAAGGGCGTCGGGGGAGTCATTGAAAAACGGCAGCGGGCGCGACGAGTCGGACCAGGCGTTATTGCCGATGTAGCTGAACCCGAACATGCGCATGCCGCGTGCGGCCCACAGGTCCAGCTGGTTCAGGTCATTGCCCAGGGGGTAGGCGTTGAGCATGCTGATAAAAATCGCGAACTTGCCTTCGCCGTGCAAGCGGCGCATATCGTCCGGGGTGTAGGCGATGCCCACCTGGTTGGGAAAGTCGCGCACCATGCCGGAGATGATCTTGTAGCGCACCTCCTGCTCGTGGCGGGCCTCTTCGACAAAACCATCGGTGGGTTTGTGCGGAGCGTTATCGCCGTTCTAGATTTCCGGCCAGCCGAAGATCGTCAGCGCGGCGCCCGACAATCGGCCGCGGGCGGCCTTGGCCAGGTCGAACTGGCCGCTGCCATCCTTGTCGGCCTCATTGCCCGCCGTGCCGAAATCCAGGGGCAGGGTGATATGGCTGTCAAATGACAACAGGCGATCCTGCATTTCATTGGCCTGCTTGATCACCTCCAGCGGGTAGCCGGCGTTGCCCTTGAACCACTGATCCCAGACCAGCAAGCCAGCCCCGGCGCCGATAGCCAGGGCCAGCGGCAGGCCGATATACAGCGCCTTTTTCGAACGTGATTTTGTCATTGCCATCTCAGTCAGTTGAGGCCTTTGCTATCAGGGAAGGACGAGCGATGACGGGGGAAATTTAGGTGGCGGGGGCAGGGCGGTAAATTTCATCGGGTTGCAAACGTTCTAGCTCTGATCAAGCCGTTTCCTAAGGTAGCCAATGACAATCTCTCGACGTGGGTTCATCGCAGGCCTGGCGCTGACCGGTGCAGCGGTGCCTGCGGCCTTTTATGCCCATCGCGAGTTGACGCGGGAAGACGAGTTTCCCATCACCCCCGACGAAGCTACGGTCGACCTCGCTGACACCCAGGGCCAGCACCTGGCGAACACCCTGCGGGGCGTCTGGAGCCTGCGCCTGGAAGGCCGCGATGCGGGCCTTGCGGGCCTGCCGCTGCAAGGCTTGGAGCTGCTGCTGGACATCGCTCCCCGTGGGCGTGGCCTGCGCGGTTACCTGGACACCGCCGAGCAGCTGCGTGCGGACGGCGAGCCGCGCTACCGCGTCTTGGGTGATGTGCTGACGGGCGAGGGCGCCGTGCTCTATTGGCGCTTGATCGACCGCGATTCCGCCGGCGGTGTGCCGGCCTATGAATTCAAAATGACCCTAGATGAAGTCTGGGCCGATTTCAGCAATGCCGGCAGCGCCACCCTCAGCGGGCACATCCTCGATCTTGAGCGGCCCTTGGCGCTGACCGAACGCGACAACCGTTTTATCGCCCACAAACAACTGTTCCCCGAAGCCCGCCAGCGCATCGGTCTCAACCCGACCTTGCTGGCCTGGCTGGTTTCCCCCGAGCATCGGCTGTTTCACCAACTGTGGCACGCCACCCGCGATCAGTGGCACAAGCTCTCCGAAGAAAAACGCGAGGCCCTGCGTGGCATCGGCTGGCAACCCGGGCCCCGTGGCCAGGAGCGCGACGCCCGCGGCAAGCGCAAGGACCGCAATGGGTCGGGCATCGACTTCTTCTTCATGCACCGCCATATGCTTGGCACCGCACGCTCCATGCAGGACTTGCCGTCCTGGCCGCAATTTCCCGAGCCGCAACCGCCGTTGGAGCGTGATCGCCTGGGCTTTGTGCGCTACTTCGACAACCACGACGGTTTCGCGCTGCCGCCCTGTTGGTCAGCGCCGGATGATGCCGACTACACCCAGTGGGTCAGCGATATCAAGGCCGCCCAGACCTACCACAGCAATTTCCAGGTGTGGGAATCCCAATACCGCGACCCGCGTTACCTGGCCAAGTTGACCCTGGGCCAGTTGGGCTCGGAAATGGAACTGGGCCTGCACGACTGGCTGCATATGCGTTGGGCCTCGGTGCCCCGCGACCCGTCCAACGGCGCCCCGGTACCCTTCGCCCGTGACCCCGCGGACTTTGCCCCACGTTGGTATGCGCCGGAGAACGACTTTCTGGGCGACCCGTTTTCATCCCATGTAAACCCGGTGTTCTGGCATTTCCACGGCTGGATCGATGACCGCATCGAAGACTGGTTTCGCGCCCACGAACGCTTCAACCCAGGCGAGGTGAGCCGCCTGGAAGTCAACGGCGTAGCCTGGTTTGCACAGGGCCGCTGGGTTGAAGTAGGCGACCCTTGGCTGGGACCGGACACCCATGGCTGCAGTACCACACCGGGGCTGCAACGAGGGCGTTCGATGGAAATGGATCCGGAAGTCATGAAGCTGGCCCTGCGCATTACCTTCGGCGCCGATGAGGACGTGCTCAAGGGGTTGTTCAAGCGCGTGCCGCGGCGGCCGTGGTATGCCCGACATTTGAAGGTCACGCACACGCTTTAAAACGTGTTGCAGGCGCTCTAGGTCACCGATATCGCTGCCGAATACAGCCCGCTGACACTTCGAGGATCCCCTATCTTGTTGATCAGGTATAACTCGTTGAATTCAGACACCGTGTACCCATCGGCCTTTTTGAGCGGCTGGAACAAATGGCTGGTCTGGCCACTATTGAGTGCACGCTCCATACCGCTGCGCATGTCCGCCTCCTTGGAGAATTTGACGAGCCCGAAGTTGGGGTCATAGTAAAACCAGATCTTTTGGTCCTTCGTGATTTTGACGCCAGCGGTAACACCGTGCTTTGAATTGCTGATAAGAAAGGCTTTGGAGGTGGTGGCCGTTGCCAAATCCGAGATGATCCTGTCGCAGGTCGCACTGCGGGTGAGCTGCCCAGAGTGAAAATCATCTCTGAGGGTGTTTTGAAATCTCTCCAGGCTGTCGCGGAACCTTTCAGTATTAGGGTGTTTGGGGTGCGCCAGACTGAGGAAGAAGTTGCTGATCAAGGTGTTTTCCGAGCCATCGAGCATGGCCATAGCCATGGTATTCGCCAACGCGGCGCAGCCGCCCTCGGATGCAACGTTGACCTGGCTCAGGTAATACCCTTGCGGCATGGCGATCAAAGTGCCATGGGCGGCGGTCATGTCATCAGCGAATTTTCTGCTTAGCTCTAAGCTGGTTTCCATTGCTCGTTTTTGCAAATGCTTGAACAGAGCCCCGACTTCGGCAGACGTCAGCTTCGGGTCCAGTATCAGTTCGCGCAATTGATGCATTTTCATTGTCGGTGAGAAGCCGTTGATCCCGTCCGGAGCCCCCCTTGCGAGCGCCTCTTCAAACTGCAATTGTTCTGGCGTCGCGGGCTTGCCGGGCAATGGCTTTGTGGGCGGAATGAGCTTTTCGTAGAGTGTTTTGACTTTGCCTGGCAGCGCCTCCAGCTCGTCGATACGCCTGGACAGGCTACCCAGTACCTCGGGTGACGCGGTGGCGTCCGTGGCCAGTTTTTTCAACTGAGTGATGCCCAGCTCTGCTGAATAGCCAGAAATGCTGGCCGGGGCGAGCGTGTTGTACCCCTGATTGAATGCCGCGTGGCCTGTGGTGGTTGCTTTTGCTGCGTCAACTGCGTCGTTGAAGGCCTCCGGTATGGGTATGCCGGGTTTTGCCGGGTTGAACCAGTTGGCGACCCACTCGCTGAGGGTGCCGTTGATTTCACCCTGGGTTGCCAGGACTCTCGGCGTGAAGCCATTCACCGGCGTGCCGTAGGGTTGACGGGTGATGGGGTCGTAGTGGTGCCACTGATCGTTTTTGAATACCACAACACTATCAACTGTGCGCCCGCCGGAGGTGATCGAACCGAGCAATGCATTGCCATGCTCCTGGCTGATAGCCTTCAACCAATCATGGGCTTTATCCGTGTTTCGTATGTTGGCCAGCCACGCGGTGCTTTTGGTCAACCCTTTGCTCAGCAGGTTTGCGCCGCCAATGGCCAGGTCAGCCAACCCGTCCAGAGGGTTGAAGTTGCTCAAGGTGACCATGCCGATGACTTTGCCCGTTCGCGCAACCTTGGTGGCAAGGGATGCGGCACTGCCGGCGACCTTGGTGAGTTTGCCGATATTGGCCGCGCCCGCTGTGAGAAAGCCAAACACATCCAGGGCCAAGTCAAACCCGCCCTCGACGTTGTTGCCTTTTTTAAAGTTTTCAATTGCCGAGCGGAAAGGAATCAAGTTCATGAAGAAATCGTTTACCTGATTGATTTTCTCGTTCGCCAGGTCCTGGGTCGTCTGCCCTCTGGCGTATTTCTTGATATCCGGGTCATCGAGATTGAAATGCTCAACGAAGGCATCAGCAATGTCTTGCGTGCGGGCGGTAGCAAAACTATCAATAGCTGCGTCAGTTGCGCCGGCGCGTTCGTTTGCGTGGTCGGCACTGACGCTTTTGGGGACGAACACGCTGGTGTTGAACGCTACATTCGCCTCCCTGGATTCACGTTCTTTCAGCGCCCACATTTCAATGGGCACGATTTCGCCTTTGGTCGGGTCGATACGGTAGCCGCTGGATTGCCCGTCGCGTTCAATTTTCACCAGCAGGTTTTTTTCATACACCGGGTCGGACTTGCTCCAGAAACCCAACTCAGTGGATGAGTTTCGATAATACGTAACTTTGCCGTACTCAAAGTTTCTACGGTCTTCCAGGGGGAGCTGCGCGATCAGGTGTTTGACCGTCGTGGCGAGGGCGATCTTTTTCTTCTTGATTGTTTCCTCAAAGCGCTTTTCGAAGTTATCGCTCACACCAAATCGGTAGCGGGCGTTCAAGTCGTTGATCGGTACACGTTTGTTCGCGGCTTCAAAGAGATAGGGCAATCTCAGATCCATCATTGCGATGTCGAGCATCGAATGCAGGCCGGGTAGCCATGTGTGTGCCTTGTTCTGCCCTCTGCGCGGAATGTTGCTGGTCTTGATCAGTTTTTGTTTGAACAGATCACCCAGGTCGCCATACCGTTCCACCAGTACGGCCATGGCCATCTTTTCTCGGGTGGGCAATTCCAGATCCAAGGCGGCAGAGGCGCCTAGCATGTCCTGCTGTCGGGCTGTGAAGGTGGTTTTCAGGGTTTCCAGCTCTTGCACGGTGTATTGCGTGTCGTCCTTGCGGGCAATTACGTTATGGCAAACCCCCCAATCTACCAGCGCTGCTGTACGAGCTTGCGCAGCCGCCTCGGGTTGCGCCACCCTTGCATGTTCGCCTTCCTGCATCACTTGGGCAAACGTCATGTTCGGGACTTTCCCCGGCGTACTCGCTTCAATGCTCGCCACGGTAATGACCAGGTTCAGCCAGGCTGGGCTGCCGTGCCTCACGGAGGGCGGTATGTCTTTGATCAGGTAAACAGGGGCCTTCCTGGCCAGCAACACATACGCAGCCACTTTGGACAGCACAGGGCTGATCCTGCCACTGTCGACCAAATGCTTGCTCAACGTATCCAGCACTGTAGACGCGGGTTTGCCCCAGTGGCGCGCGTGCGCCAGGTCAAACCCCGCCACGTTATTACGTTGAGGGGCGGTAATGGATTCGGGGTCCAGTTGCAACTGAATGGCAGCCATCAGGTAGTCGGTGGCGCTGTTGGCAGTGGCGATACCGCCGGATTGCTCCTGCAGGTGTTTACCCAGCGTTTGGCCTGCGGAGGAACTGAGCAGGGCCTCCAGTGCTTGCGCGGGGTCACTTTGTACCTCGGGGGTTAGCGGGTGCTGGGCCAGCAAGGCATCCAGGGCGTTCAGGTAGTCAGACCTCATGGAGATAATGCGTAGTCGGCTCTGCTCAGCCTGGCTCAGGGGTATTGACCACGACAACGCGCCACCAAAATTACCCATCGGCTGCGTCAGGGCTTCCTGTTTCACCGTCTTTATCAGCTCGGTCAGCGAAAGTTGGGTGGTAGGTATCGGCCAGCCCTTGGCCCTGATAAAGCTCTCCAGTGTCGCGCCTTCACTGGGGCGCACAGGGAACGATGAGTCAGGATGAATATCCAGGGGGGCTCTCAAGGCAGCCAGTATCGCTTGAGGCGTGGTGTTCACATCCAATTGCTTCGCGATGTCTCCGAGTTTCGTGGTCAGCGTTTGCAGGTCGTGTCTGTCGCCGAACCCTTCCTTGTAGGTTTTCGGTGCAGGCGCGTGCGTCGCGCCAGCCAAGGCAGGGGGAGTGGTTAGCGGCTCGATCAGCGGTGGCTGGCGAGGTGGCCCATCGGGCTTGGTAGAGTGGAAAGGGACGTCATACCAGTGGGGGTTGGCTTGCTTGGTCGTACTGAGCATGGGCGGGGACCTGTAAGGCGAATATCCAATAGGCAAGTTTCCTGAGGAGTGCGTCTGAATTTCAGACGCATTGTTGGGTGAAGGAAAAAGCTGCGAGAGTTCCGCTCGGGCAAAGGATGGAGTGTGACCAATAGCGACATGCGGTTAGTCGCGTTTCGGTGGTCTGAACACCCTTCAGGCTCGCTCTTGTTCCCGTAATTGCGCACTCATCTCATCGCAACTGCATGACCAGTCGCTGAGCCATTGCGGCATCGGCGGCGAGGTGTCGTCCAACCCCAGCTCGCGGACGAACTCGGAAGGGGGCAGGGTGCCCTTGGCGGAGCGAAACAACCCACGCATCACCACCACGCCGACCACTCGCCCATTGCTGACGAAACGGTGCTCCATCAGGTTCCACTTGTGGTCCCAGCCGAGAATGCGAGTGTGCACTTCGAATGCTTCGAACAGCTTCAATTCCCGGCGAAACTTGCCCCAGGTATCGCCGACTATCGGCATGGCCTTGTGGCGCAGGGCCACGCGAAAGGCGCCGGTGCGCAGCACAAAATCCATGCGCGCCACGTCGGCCAGGGTGAAATATCGGCCATTGGTGACATGCCGGTTCAGGTCCAGATCCAGGGGCCAGACCCGCATGCGCACCACTGTGGTGGCCAGGCCATGGACCGGTTTGCGCCAGGGGCGGCGCAACAGCATATGCAGTAATCGAAACCAGAGATTCATAAAGACGCCAGACAGTTGATCAATGGCTGCACTGTACGGAGCCGGAATCGGCTAAGGTAGATGCGTAAATGACTTATTACATGCGAAAAGTGCAAGCTGGAGTTTTTACATGCACGTCACCTTGCTCCTGGCGGACCAATGCTCCGCTGCCAGTGCCACCCTGGCCATGGAAATGCTCAGCGCGGCCAATCTCTTCGCCGACAGCCCGCCCTTCGAGGTGACGCTGGCGTCCCTGGACGGCCTGCCGGTGACGGCGTGGGGCGGGCAATGCCTGCAAGTGCAGGGTTCACTGGCGCAGATCGCGCATACCGACCTGGTGCTGATTCCCGGTTTTCTCTTTACCCTCAAAGAAGCCATGCCGACGTTCGCCACCTACGGCCCCTGGTTGCGTCAGCAGCATGGGCAAGGCGCTGTGTTGGCTTCGATGTGCACGGCGGCGTTCATGCTGGCCGAGACGGGGTTATTACACGGCTTGCGTGCGACGACCCACTGGGCATTTGCCGGGTTCTTCCGGCGTCGATATGCCCAGGTCAGCCTGGATGAGCGGCAGATCCTCTGCGAAGAGAATCGGCTGGTCACGTGCGGTGGCGCCACTGCGGCGATGGATTTGATGCTGCACCTGATCCGCCGTTTCGGCTCGCCGGAGCTGGCTCATACCTGCGGCAAGTACTTGCTGATCGATGCCGGGCGCACCGAACAGTCGGCCTATGCGATGTGGTCGTTGCCCAAGAGCCACGGTGATGCGCAGATCCTGCGTGTGCAACACTGGTTGGAGCAGCACTTTGCGCAGTCGTTGGTGATCGACGAGGTTGCCCAGCGCTTTGGCTTTGGCGTGCGTAATTTCAAGCGGCGCTTCAAGGACGCCACGGGCTCTACACCGATTGGTTATCTGCAGAGCCTGCGTCTGGAGCGAGCCAAGCAGATGCTTGAGTCGACACGTATGACGCTCGATAGCATCACGTATGCTGTGGGTTATGAAGACAGTAATTCGTTTAGGCGGTTGTTTCAGCAGCGGGTGGGGATGCTGCCGGCGGCGTATCGCAAGAAGTTCCTGATCGCCCAGGGTGTGAAGACGACCTGATACACCCACGATCCCAATGTGGGCGTTGGCTTGCCTGCGATGGCGGCCTGACAGCGTGTGATGTAGAGACCTTGCCAATCGAAGACGAAAAAAAACCGGCTGATCAGGCCGGTTTGGGGTGTCCCGCCAACAGTGCGGGGTTATACGTGGGTGCTCAGCAGACGCTCGGCACCCCCTTCAGCCAGACCACGTTCCTGCAAGCGATCAGCACCGCCTTCAGCCAGACCACGTTCTTGCAAGCGATCAGCACCGCCTTCAGCCAGACCACGTTCCTGCAAGCGATCAGCACCGCCTTCAGCCAGGCCACGTTCCTGCAAGCGATCAGCGCCGCCTTCAGCCAGACCACGTTCTTGCAGGCGATCCGCGCCACCTTCGGCAACACGGGTTTCTATCAGGCGATCCGCGCCGCCTTCAGCGACAACCGGGTGGGCAAAAGCGTTTGCAGCGAGTACCGAGAAAGCGAGGCTAAGCAGGATTTGGCGTTTCATGATGGTGTGCTCCGAGTATTTAAGTTGGGTGCCGTTTGGCATGGGTTTGATGTTACGCGTTGCATTTTTTAAGAGAACTTCATTGCGCTGATGGTGACTATCGATGCCAACGATGGTCCCGCTGGCGGGACCATCACTGCGACCGTCATGGCATTTGCGGCAGTTCGTTGGGGCGCAGGTCAAACACCAGCACTTCGGCGTCTTCGCCATGGCTCAAGCGGATCTGGCGTTCGTCCCGTACGCGTACACCGTCGCCTTCCTGCAAGCGCTGGCCGTTAAGCTCAATGCTGCCGCGCGCCACATGGATGTAGGCGTAGCGATCCGGTGCCAGTTCCAGGCGGGCACTTTCGTCAGCGTCGAACAGGCCGGCATACACCCGTGCGTCCTGGCGCACTTTCAGCGAACCGTTGGCACCCTCTGGCGAGATGATCAACTGCAAGCGCCCACGTTTTTGCGCTTCAGTGAAATGCTCTTGCTGATAGCGCGGTTTGGCGCCGGCTTCGTTGGGCACGATCCAGATTTGCAGGAAGTGCACGCCGTGACGCTGGCTGTGGTTGAACTCGCTGTGGGCCACGCCGCTGCCCGCGCTCATCAGTTGCACATCGCCGGGGCGGATCACCGAGCCGGTGCCCAGGGTGTCTTTGTGCTCCAGCGCACCTTCGAGCACGTAGGAGAAGATCTCCATGTCGCGGTGCGGGTGCTGGCCGAAGCCTTTGCCTGCGGCGACGCGGTCATCATTGATCACCAGCAGGTCGGAAAAACCCTGTTCCTTGGGGTTCCAGTAGTTGGCGAATGAGAAGGTATGAAACGACTTCAACCAACCGTGATTGGCGGCGCCGCGTTCGGAAGCTTTGCGAAGGGTCAGCATGGTCCAGTCCTCAAGTGAGCGCGGGCTGCGAGATGCAGGGCGCTTGCGTTGAGAAGAAGGTTAATGGTTAACGAATGATTGATTAAGAAGATGAAAATAGAATAACTGTCGCTTTCAGGTTGACAGTTAAAGTCGTGCCATAATGCTCGCCGCACTCCTTCTCGATGGACATTTCCCGCTTATGAAAACCGTGGCCATGGCGCTGTTCCCGGACTTCCTGCTGCTCGACATGGCCGGGCCGCTGGAAGTGTTTTCGATTGCCAACCGCTACCTGCCAGCGGCCGATCACTACCAGATCCTGACCATCGGCACTGAGCCCGGCCCGTTGCAGGCCTCCAATGGCGTGAGCGTGCAGACCGACCTGCTGTTGGAACAGGCCCAGGCGGCTTATGACTTGCTGTTGGTGCCGGGCGGCCCCGGCGCCTATAACGAATGCCACCCCGCGCTGTTGCCGTGGCTCAAAGCTGCGGCGCCACGGGCTCGGCGTATTGGCTCGATCTGCACCGGCGCTTTTGTGCTCGGCCACGCAGGCTTGCTCGACGGGCACCGCGTGACCACCCATTGGCACTACACCGAGCGGTTGATCAAGGCGTTTCCCAACGCCATCGTCGAAACCGACCGCATCTATTTGCAGGACGGGCGCCTGATCACCTCTGGGGGCGTCACTGCGGGTATCGACCTGGCCCTGTCGGTCGTTGCCCAGGACCATGGCAAGCAAGTGGCGGTGGACGTAGCCAAGGTGCTGCTGGTGGTGATGAAACGCCAGGGCGGCCAGGCCCAGTTCAGCCCGATGACTGCCGCCGTGGCGCCCCAGGAAACCCCGATCACCCGTGTGCAGAACCACGTCCTGGCGCATCTGGATCAACCCTTTACCATCGAGTCCATGGCTGAGTTGGCCGGGATGAGCGCGCGCCACTTTGCGCGGCTGTTCGCCAAGGACGTGCAGATGACGCCCATGGCGTTCCTGCAGGGCGCGCGTATCGACCGGGCCCGGCACCTGCTGGAAACCACCGACCTGCCGCTCAAGACCGTGGCCTTCCACGCCGGCTTTGGCAGCGTGCGGCATATGCGCTTTCTGTTCAGCGAAAAGCTCGGGCTGAACCCTACCCAATACCGACAACAGTTCAGTTAACGACACCCTGTCCGTCTCAGGCACCCGATTGTCCGTATTGCTCCCCGTGCCAGCATTGTCCTGTCATCGCCAACTGGCAAGATAGCGTCGAGCCCATGGAAAAGGATGCGCAGGCACTCAAGCACGGGTGTTTCAGCGCTGTGACGGACATGCAAAATGGTACGGCGGTGAGCTTTGGCCCCTACACCTTTCATCGGCAGCAGCGCCTGGTCAGCAAGGCGGGTTGGCCGGTGCCGCTGGGCGGGCGAGCCTTGGATATTCTCGCGGTACTGCTTGAAGCGCCCGGGCACTTCATCAGCAAGGCGACCTTGATCGAACGGGTGTGGCCCAACAGCGTCGTCGAGGACAGCAACCTGCGCGTGCACATCGCCGCGCTGCGTCGTGCGCTGGACGGCCAACGCTGGATCCTCAATCACCCCCAGCGCGGTTACTGCTTCGCTGCGCCTGCGCAGGACGCGCTGCCGACGCTGCTGCCTCAGCACAACCTGGCTGCACGGCTCAGCCCGGTGTGGGGGCGTGATGAACTGGTGGGCGTGCTGGCGCGACGGTTGGCCGCGCAGCGGTTGCTGACCCTCACCGGTGTGGCCGGCATTGGCAAGAGCACGCTGGCCCTGGCCCTGGCCGAGCGGGTATTGCCGCGTTATCGCGACGGCGTATGGTGGGTCGATATGGCCGCTGTGCAAGCGCCAAGCGAGCTGCTCGATAACCTGGCCAGGGTCTTGCTGTTGCATTCGGCGCCCGCCAGCCTCAACGAACTGGGCCGGCGTCTGGCATCGCGTCAGTTACTGCTGATACTCGATGGCGCCGACCTGCTGCTGGGCGCGTGTCGACAGCTACTGCGTGCGCTGCGTGAGATGGCGCCTGGCATCAGCGTGCTGATCACCAGTCGTGAAGCCTTGTTGGCCCCTGGCGAGTGGGTGGTGCGCGTGCCTCGGCTGGCGATGCCGGCGCCGTCGGCCAATGTCGAACAGGCGATGGCCTGTCCTGCGGTGCAACTGTTCGTGGCGCGCGCGCGTGCCAATCAGCAGGGGTTTGATTTGCGGCCTCAGGATGTGGCGCCGCTGCGCGACCTGTGTCGGCGCCTGGATGGCCTGCCGTTGGCCCTGGAATTGGCGGCGGCCCAGGTGGATGCGTTGGGCATCGGCGGTGTGCAGATGCAAGTACGCACGGGCTTGCAAGTGCTGGCCCGTGGGCGCCGCACGGCGGTGGCGCGCCATCGATCACTGACCGCGGCCCTGGATTGGAGCTACGAGCGCTTGAGCCTGCCGCAGTGCTGGCTGTTTCTGCAATTGAGTCTGTTCAAGATGGCAGTCACCTTACCCACCCTGAGTGACCTGGTGGCCGGTACCGAGCTCGAACATGCCGACCTGTCTTACCTGCTGGCGCGCCTGGTCAACGTCTCGCTGCTGAATGTCGAGCCCGGCCTGGGCCCGCCGCGCTATCGCCTTCTCAACTGCGTGCGCAGCTACGCCTTGGGGCAACTGCGGGACCCGCGCCAGGTCGAGCGTTTGCAACAAGGCTATGCGCCTTGCCTGGGCGCGTTCTCAGGCCGGCCGCTTGTCCTGCAACTCGTCGAGCAGGCAGCGCACGCGCAGTAGATCCCGGGTGGCGAAGCCTTCGCTGAAGCGTGCATGGATTGAACTGAGCAAGTCCCTGGCGAGCTGAATGCGCCCTTGCTGTTGCCACAGTAGCGCCAGGGATGCGCCGCAGCGTAGCTCCCAGGCCAGAGCGCCTTGCTGGTGCGCCAGGCCCAGCGCCTCCAGCAGCAGGGTTTGCGCGGCGTGCTCATCCTCTAGCTGCAAGGCGTACACCCGCAGAATCTCCGGGGCGCACCAGCCCGCAGCTCCACTGCGCGCGCGTTCCAGGGTTGGCACATCCACAGCATGGGTGCCGAAGGTGATCAAGGTGTCTTGGATCAGGCCCAGGCCCTGCCAATCCGGTTGGCCAAGAATACCGGCGTAATGCCCGGCCCAGGTCTGGAACAACTGCACCGAATGCTTGTGCGATTGCTCCAGCAGCAGCCTTTGCAGGGCTTGGGCGTCGTCTTCGGCGCCGTTGTAGCGGGCGATCACCACTCCAGCCAGGGCCAGGGTGTAGCAGATCGAGGTGCCGTGGTTGATCTGTAGCGCCAGCTCCAGCGCCTGGCTGGCGGTGCGCCAGGCGCGCTCGGGAAAACCCTGTAACCACAGGATTCGCGCCAGCACGGTCAAGGAGGCGACGCTCTGGTCGTATTGCACGCCAACCCCGAGGGCAAAGCGGTTCACGTGACCACTTTGGGACATACGCTGCAGCACCTGCTCGGCGTGGTGCCTGGCAAGAGCCTGGTTCCCGGTGTAATGCTGGCCCAGCGCACGCAGCCGCTGGGCGCTCAGGTCCAGCAACGGCTCGGTGCGTGGGTCCAGGCGATCGAACTGCAGGCTCAGCTCCTGCGCTGGGCCATAGCGCCCGGCGCACAGGTTCACCGCCATCAGCCCGGAGACCGCGCGCAACTGGCCTGCACGGTCCTGGTGCATCTCGGCCAGGCGCGCAGCCCCCTCAAACGCCGCGATGGTCCGAGGCGCAGCGCCCATGGCGTGATAGGAGAGGCTGCCCAGCGCCAATTGCAGTTGCAGGGTCAATTGCGTGCAGGGCGCGCTGACCTGGCCGATCAGCGCCAGCGCCTGGTCCACATAGCCGCCGTGCTCACGCAGCAACGACAATTCTTGCCACAGCGGCATCGCGCTGACCGTCAGGCGGATAGCCAGCAACTGCGCACCGCCCTCGGCAAAGCCCCAGTCGAGGGCGGCACGCACGTCTTCGCGCAGCGGTGCGTAACGGTCGATCCACGGCTGTGTGGCGATCAAATCCCAATCGCCCTGGGCCTGTTCCATCAGTGCCAGGCAGCGGGCGGCGTGGCGCTCTCGCGTGGCATGCAGCTCGCAGGCTTGGCTGAGCTTTTCCAGGGCATAGGTGCGGGTGATGTCCAGCAGGCGATAGACCATCTCGTCATCGCTGGCCTCCACATTCAACAACGACTTGGCCACCAGTTGCGTAATCGAGCCCAGCACTTCGGCGGGGGCCACCTGCTCTCCGGCGATTACCGCCGCTGCGCTGGCCAGGCTGAAGCCGCCACGAAAGACCGCCAGGCGGCGCAGGCAGATTTGTTCGCACGCGGTGAGCAGGTCAAAGCTCCAATCGAGCGTGGCGCGCAGGGTCTGCTGGCGAGGCAGGGCACTGCGTCGCCCACGGGTCAGCAGGCGAAAGTTGTCTTCCATCTGCACCAGCAGGCCCGGCAAGCCAAACCGTTCGATTTGCGCCGCCACCAGTTCTATCGCCAGGGGAATGCCGTCCAGGCGCTGGCAGATATCAATCGCCAGGGGCAGTTCAGCGTCGCTGAGGGCAAAGCTTTCCTGGTGGGACATGGCGCGCTCGATCAGCAATTGCATGGCCGGGTAACCCAGGGCCTGGGCGCGGTTGCCGGTGGCGGGCGGGCAGGCCAGCGGTTCAAGGCGCTGCACATGCTCACCTTCGGCGCGCAGGGCTTCGCGGCTGGTGGTGAGGATGTGCAGGTGCGGTGCATGGCGCAACAGGGTTTCACTGATGAGGGCAATGTCGTCGAGCAGGTGCTCGCAGTTGTCGATCACCAGCAGCATCTGGCGTGCCTGCAGGTTGCGGGCGAGGCTGGCCAGGGACGCATTCTCGCCCGGCGTCAGGCCGAGCAGGGCGGCCAGGTTGGGCAGGATCATGGACGCTGCACTGAGCGGCGCCAGGTCCAGCAGGTGAATACCGTCGCGGTAATGCCCAATCAGCAATTCCGCGACGCGCAGGGCGACGGTGGTCTTGCCGATGCCACCGGCGCCGGTCAGCGTGATGAAGCGTTGCTGCGGCAGTTGTTGTACCAGGGCGTCGATCAGCGCTTGGCGGCCGATCATGCGTGTGCGGCGCAGGGGCAGGTTATGGCTGGGGCGTTGGGGCGCGCCGTCGGTGGGCAGCGTCATGGGTTCGATGCTCAGTGGCGCAACAAAACTGTAGCCGCGCTGGGCGACCGTGACGATATAACGCTGCCCGGCCTGGCCGTCCCCCAGTGCCTTGCGCAACGCCGCCATGTGCACCCGCAGGTTGCCGTCTTCCACCACGCTTTTGGGCCAGACTCGCGCGATCAACTCCTGTTTGCTCACCACATTGCCGGCGTGTTCCAGCAGGATCAGCAGAATGTCCACCGCCCGCCGCCCCAGGCGCAGCGGCCGGCCGGCCTCAAGCACCAGGCGCTGGCGCGGGTGGATGCGGTAGGGGCCGAAATGCACGGCCTGGTCGCTCAAGTCATTCATGGCTGCCCAGGTTCTGGAGGAAGGAAGCGGCCAGCATATTCCAGGTACGTGCAGACCACTAGGCAGCGATCACATCAGGTTTGCTACGCGAGTGGTGGTTTCGCCAGGTCATCGGGTTGACGCCTTCGCTGCGGGTGAACATATGGCAAAAGTGCGCCTGGTCGCAAAAGCCACATTCCAGGCTGATCTGCGTGAGGCTCAGGGACGAGCCGGTAATCAATTCCTTGGCGCGCTGGATGCGTTGCTGGCGAATCCATTCCTGGGGCGACAGCCCGGTGGTGCACTTGAAGGCGCGGGAAAAATGGCTGCGCGACAAGGCGCAGGCCTGGGCCAGGTCGGCAATCGCCAGGCTTTCGCCGAGGTTGGCGAGGATCAGTTGCTTGGCGATACGCTCACGCCGGGGGCACAGGCCGCCGGTGGGAGATAACCGGGGGGCATATTGCTCGAGTCGGGCCATGACAAATATCCGCAGTCGATGGGAACGTTCCCGGTGGATGGGTGCAGTGTAGACGCGCTTTATCTTGTTGCCCGAGTGCCTGGCTGACGAGTTAATCGTTGTTAATTTCGCCAGGTGCGGTGCTGGAAAAGACAGCACAGCTATGCAATCCCAGGCGTGCAGTGCATGCTTCCCTGGCCCTCTGGAAAACGTTTGGATAGCACCCATGAACCGCAACGATCTGCGCCGCGTCGATATGAACCTGCTGGTGATTTTCGAAGCCTTGATGTTCGAGAAAAACCTGACCCGGGTCGCCGAAAAACTGTTTATCGGCCAACCGGCAGTGAGCGCTGCATTGGGCCGCTTGCGCGATTTGTTCGATGACCCGTTGCTGCTGCGCAACGGCCGTGCCATGGAACCCACGGCGCGTGCACTGGCGATACTCAAGGAGCTGCAACCGGCCATGGACACCATCTCGGGCGCCGTCAGCCGTGCCAAGGATTTCGACCCCTCCACCAGCTGCGCGGTGTTTCGCATCGGTTTGTCCGATGATGCGGAGTTCGGGCTGTTTCCGTCGTTACTCAGCCGCCTGCGCGAAGAAGCGCCGGGCATCATTGTGGTGGTGCGCCGGGCCAATTACCTGTTGATGCCTTCGCTGCTGGCCAGCGGAGAAATTTCCGTGGGGGTCAGCTACACCACCGACCTGCCGGCCAATGCCAAGCGCAAGAAGCTGCGCGATATCCCCTGCAAGGTCCTGCGCGGGGATGACGGCGAGGCGCCGCTGACCCTGGATGATTACTGCGCAAGGCCCCATGCGATGGTGTCGTTCTCTGGCGACCTGAGCGGCAATATCGACCTGGACCTGGCCCGCATCGGCCGCTCGCGTCGGGTGGTGCTGGCGGTGCCGCAGTTCAGTGGGTTGCGGGCGTTGCTGGCGGGGACGCAGATTATCGCGACCGTGCCCGATTACGCCGCGTGCGCATTGACCGAAGGCACACGCCTGCGCGCCGAGGACCCGCCGTTTGCGATTGATGCGGCGGAGCTGTCGATGGTGTGGAGCGGGGTGCATGACAACGACCCGGCGGAGCGTTGGTTGAGGGGCAGGATTGCGGAGCATATGGCGCGGGACGTGTGATGGAGCTGACTCCTCTCCACCTGACACCTCACAGGGCTATGTACTGCCCGCAGAATCAGCGCCAGACGAAGTCCTTGTGGGAGCGGGCTTGCCCGCGAAGGCGGCCTGATGGTCGACACAGTTATACCGAGTACATGCCCCCACCACTCGGCACCCCGCCTGCGTTCGGCCAGCGTGGTTTAACGGGGCGCCTGAGATCAAGCTCAAAAGCAGCTCGCTTACGCGGGAGAAAAGGCCGTAGGTTTAATCGCCTACTCAATGCATCTTGCTATGGTCCATTTTGCTATGGTCCATGCCATCCAACCCACGGGCTGTCGCTTTCACTTCGACAGCCTGCTTTTCCCCCTTGGCATCTTGCACCGTCAGGGTCAGCGGTACCTGGTCGCCTTCCTTGATCTGGCCGGTCAGGCCCATCAGCATCACGTGGTAGCCGTTCGGGTCGAGCTTGACGGTTTTGCCGGCAGGCAGGGCCACCGAGTCCACTGGGCCCATGCGCATCACGTCGTCCTTCATGCTCATCTCATGAATCTGTACGTCTTTGGCGACCGGCGAGGCGACGCTCAGCAGTTTGCTGTCGCTGTCGGCGGTGAGGGTCATGAAGGCGCCGCTGGAAGGCTGGCCGGGTACGGAAGCGCGTACCCAGGCGTCGGTTACTTGTACTTGGGCGCTGGCGTGGGCGGCGAGGCCCAGCAGGGTGAGGCCGAGGGTGAGACGCTTGAGGTGTTGAACGGCAGTCATTAGCAGACCTCCATGACGGTGAGCAGATCTTCTGCGCACTCTTGAGCGGTAAGGGATGCCTGCAAGCCAAGGCGCAGGTTGCCACGGGTGTCGAACACGAAACTGGTGGCGGTGTGGGAGAGGGTATAGGTGTCGCCGGCGGGGATCTTTTCATAAAAGATCCCGAACTCCTTGGCGGCCACGGCGATTTCTTCCGGGGTGCCGTAGAGCGCTTCGAAGCTGGGGTCGAAGGCCTTGACGTAATTGTTGAGAATCTCGGGGGTGTCGCGCTCGGGGTCCAGGGTGATAAACACCACCTGCATGATCTTGCCATCGCGGCCCATCAGTTTCTTGGCTTGGGCGGCGCGGGCCAGGGCGGTCGGGCAGACGGCCGGGCACTGGGTGAAGCCGAAGAACACCACCGGCATGAGGCCGCGGTACGAGCTCAGGGTGACGGTTTCGCCGTCGGTGTTCTTGAGCTTGAAGGTACGGCCCATGATCTTGTCACTGAGGTCCTTGCCGTACTTGAAGTTCAGCTTGGGGCTGTAGTCACAGCCGCCCAGCAGGCTGCCCAGGCCCAATAGGCCCATGCCGGTCAGCACTTTGCGGCGGGTGAATAACGTACTCATCAACTGTGCATCCTGTGAAACGCCTGTAGGGCCGTGGAGCTGCTCCGCCAGGCTTTGAAAAGGAGTAACGAGAAGGGGACAGAGTCTAGCAACCCTGGCCGGCGCGCGTAATCTGCGACGTTCTGCCACAGGGGCGCGGCGCATTTCGTCCTTTTATGGCTTCGGTGGTAGAGTCGCCGCCATGAAATTGCGCCACTCTGACCGCTCACTGATCGCCTGGGCCCTGTACTTCTGCGTGCTGATGAACCTGTTCGCCTGCGGTTTGGGGCATGGCCAGATGATGGGGCAGCAGCTCAACGGCATCGGCGGGCTGTTCTGTTCTGTGGACGGCGGGCAGTCGCCCATTTCCGACAAAGGGTTGGCAAACCCGTCTTCCAGCAACATCTCGAACTACTTTGCCTGCCCGGTGTGCAACGCGGTTACCGTCGCCCTGGTGTTCCTGATCGGCCTGGCCTGGCTGCTCGGTCTTACGCAAACCCCACGTGTCGCCCATGAGCGGCGCAACAAGGCGCCTCCGCGCTATTCCTGGCCCTCGGCCAACCCCCGCGCTTCTCCCGCATCCTGACGTGTGCCTTGGGCTTCCTGTGACCAGGAGGCATTCTCTCGTCACGATTGTGAGAACACTCTATGAACCCTCAATTGCCTGCCGGCGCCAGCCGCCTGGTCAGTAAGGCGTCGCGGCGCCTGCGTGCGCAACCGGCGCTGCCTGATTACCCGAGTAATTCGCGCTGCTTCGTGCACCTGGATGCACGCCTGCTGCCTCACTGGCATACCTTGTTCGACATCTGTCCGGCGTTGCTCAAGCTCGACCCACCGGAGGGCTTGAACCTGTTTCGCGCCTTCATGACCTGGGCCTATCGCAACCAGCCGCCGCTGGACTGGACCTACCATCTGAACGTATGCCGCTGGTTGCTGAGTTCGGCGTACCGCACACAGATTGATGAGGAACCGATCGAAGCCTTCATGGCCGCCGCTGCTGCGCGCTGGGTGCTGACGGACGACAGCCCGTCGGCAGGCATTGTCCTGAGCTGGCGCGATTGCACGCTGTTCGACTGGAAGCATCACCCTTCGATAGCCGCGCCGCGACCGGCATTGCCGCCGCCCGCCTGGGACTTTGCCTGGTGCCCGTTGGATGCCCAAGGCGCTTTCAGCGGTTGGCTGCCGGTGCCATGAAGCGCCGCGTCCGGTAAGCCTCACGACACCCTCGGAAGCGCCGCACACGGCGCAGCGTGCGGGGCCCGCAGGCTGGCACCGACTTGATGACTAGGCTCTAGGCTTCTTTGGTTTTCAGGTCATCAGGTTATGTCTTCTTTGCATCACAACACGCCCACGCTGACGGTGGTCGACCCGCGAGGGTTGACCGTGCGCAGCGTGGCGTACCCTCGCAATACCGCGCAGCAATCACCCAGCGCGCAGGTCACGCGGCAGGTGTTCGACGCTCGCGGCCTGTTGCAGCAACAGTGGGACCCCAGGTTGTTTGAGTTGCACGCTGCCGACCCCGACGTGCCGCCCAATCTGTCTCATCGTTATAGTTTGGGCGGGCAAGTGCTGAGCACCGACAGCGTGGATGCGGGCCGTCAGACGCGCTTGCTCGGCAGTGGCGGCCAGGTCGTGCAACAGTGGGACAGTCGAGGCACGCGCCAGCGGTTCGAATACGACCCGTTGCTGCGCCCCGTGGCGGTATTCGAGCGCACGGAGGAGGTGGCGGTTGAACGCTGTGTCGAGCGCATGAGCTACGCGGGCATGACGTCTACGGAGGCGGCGCGCAATCGTTGTGGGCGCATGATTCGTCACGATGACCCGGCAGGCACGTTGCTCGTTGAGCGCTACGACGTGCAAGGCAACATCACCGAGCAAACCCGGCGCCTTTGCACGTCGCACACCGCGCCCGACTGGCCGCTGCCCATGAGTGAGCGGGATGCACAGTTGCAAGCCCAGACCTTCACCACCACTTGGCAGCACGATGCGCTGGGGCAACGTCTGGAGCAGGTCGACGCGCGCGGCAATCGCCAGCAATCTCAATACGGTGTCGACGGCCAATTGACGAAAAGCGAGATTCTGTTCAAAAGCGGAGCGCGCAAGACCCTGGTGGATCAACGCAGCGTCAACGCCTCGGGCCAGGTGTTGAGCGAACGCCTGGGTAATGGCGTGGTCAGCGTTGCCGAGTATTCAGACACCGATGGACGTTTGACACGCTTGAGCGCCCACCTCAAGGATTCGGCAGGCAAGCGCCTGCAAGACCTCTTCTATAGCTACGACCGGGTCGGCAATGTGTTGCGCATCCGCGATGCGGCGCAGCCGACCCGCTGGGCCAGCAACGTGCAGGTGGAGGCAGTAAGCACATTCGAATACGACAGCCTGTCGCGATTGATCAAGGCCACTGGCCGTGAAAACGCGCGCAATACTGGCGCATCCGCACTGCCGGGCCGAATCACGTTCGGCGCCACAGACGACAGTCTCTGGGGCAGCTACACCCGCCACTATGCCTACGACTCGGCCGGTAATCTGACGCAGATGCGCCATGTGCCCAGCACCGGCAGCGGTTATACCCAACGGATGCAGGTGGGCGAACACAGTAATCACAGCGTGATTGCCCGCGAGGGCGCAAAGGCGCCGGGCCTGGGTAACGGCTTTGACCAACGTGGCAATCTTCAGGCTCTGGCGCCTGGTCAGGCATTGACCTGGAATGGGCGCAACCAGTTGGTTCGCGTCGCGCAGGTGCTGCGTGACAATGGCGAACATGACGATGAGGTGTATCTGTACGACGGCGCCGGCCAGCGAGTCATCAAGCGTCGCGTGGCTCATGGCAAGACGCAGGCTCACACCCATGAAGTGCTTTATCTGCCAGGGCTGGAGCTGCATCGCCACGGGCCGGATGGCGAGTGGTTGAACGTGATGCTCGCGCCGGGCGGGCGCCATTCGGTCAGAGCGCTGCAGTGGGAGCAGCAGCGCCCCGAGGAGATGCAGGACGAGCAACTGCGCTTCAGTCTCGACGACCATTTGGGCAGCGGCACCCTGGAGCTGGACGAGGCAGCCGGCCTGTTGAGCCAGGAAAGTTATTACCCTTTCGGCGCAACCGCCTGGTGGGCGGCAAAAAGCGCCTTGGAGGCGAACTATAAAACCCGACGTTATTCGGGCAAGGAGCGCGACGCCAGCGGGTTGTATTACTACGGCTTCAGGTACTACGCGCCGTGGTTGTTGCGGTGGATCAGCGCTGACCCGGCGGGGGATGTGGATGGGTTGAACCTGTATACGATGGTGGGGAACAACCCCATGGGTTATGTAGACGAAGACGGTTTGCAGCGCCGCTCGATGCTGGAGGTGGTGACGGTTCTGCTCCTGGTGTTGTTGATCGGGCATGGGATTGGTATAGAGGTTGGATACAGGGTTGAGCTGGCTTACTTTGGGCTGATTTCAGGAGTGGTGGGTGTCGCCTTTTACGCGCATCAACGGCTCAGCACTACTGAAGTTCGGCGCAGAGCGTTCTATGCGCAGTCCGCATTGGCCGGTGCGCAAGAGCTGGGCCATCGGCATGGCGCTACCGAACATGAAGTCAGCGAGTTGGCGGACTTTTTCCTGGAACACCGACTGGCCACCGCAGACACTAAGCGCCTGTCCTACGGACTGACGCCGGCAGCGCGGGGCGGGCTCTATGGGTACATTGGGCCCACCGAGCACCGGGAGCAGGCTGAAATAGCCTCACAAACGGAGCGTAACCCTAGTTTTACGCTTGCGAGGTTGGGGTTTGTCGGGATAGAACTTCGTGCCCCGGCACGCAAGGTGGGCGCCGGCCCGCTTCCTGCGGCTGGGCTGACCCACACCGAAGTACAACCGCAAACCAGGGTCACGAGCGTGGGTCGCCGAGGCTCCGCTTCTGAAGAGCCCGCCGCGCCACCGGTAAGCTCAGGACCTTCCTCCGGGCTGGAACCTGAGCGACTCGTGATTGACGTTGAGCCTGTTCTCAATGAGCTGCGTGGCGTAGGAGGAGGGATTATCAGGAATGTGATCAACCGCCTGGAAGCGCGCACCCTGGACTTTCATACCGGGCATGCCATGGCGGGCGGGCAGAATGTCCGTAGTTTTGACTTGCCGGGCTATCGCGGGCAGCGCGGTCGTGGCGCCTATCGGGTGATGATCCAGCACGTCAGTGGGCTTAACTATCGGGCGGTCAGGGTGATGAACCCTCACCGCCGTTAATACGCTTAACGTCAGGCCAAAGAGCACGGGCCGTGTAACGGCCCGGCTCTGTTGTCAGTCCGGCGCGTGCGTGTCGTTTTCGTCCTCAGCGATGCTGTACCAGGCGCAGTAGGTCTGGCGCCGTGTGTCGCCGTTGGCATTGACCACGCGCACCGGGCGTCCCAACGCGTCATGAAAATGTTGCTCGCTGGGGCGCAAGGTGTTGAAGGCCGCATCGTCGATATAGCCAGCACGGTCGGCAAAGTAAGGTCGCCAGGTGCGCGCCAGGCAACCTTGATTGTCATACTCCACACGGCCGCTGATCCGCCAACGGCGAGTGGCGTCGATTGGCTCGGCACCCGCGCTCAACATACCGGCGTCATCGACTGCAAAGGCCGGGCCTGGTTGCGCCTTTTCCTGGGTTTGCCGCACGCGGCCAAAGCCGTCGCTGAAGGCGAGAGCGACCTGAATCTGCGGGGTTGGCGACGTGCCTTGCCAACGGTCGGCGTGCAGTACCACGACGTGCACCGGCACTTGCCTGGCCGCCTGAATCAGGCGCTTGAGGGTTTGATGATGGGGGAGCGCAGCGCTCAGGCTGTTCAGGCGTGCCAACGCCGAGGCACGAATGTGCCCGCTGGGCAGCAGGTAACCGTTGCTTACCCATTGCGCCTGGATGCTGGCGGGTGGAATGTGCCCCATCCAACTGAACACGTCGTAGAAACACGCGCTTTGAGCGTTGAACAACGCCGCTTTCGGATCAGCCAGGGCCTGCGCCGGGCCCGTATCGGGCGTGCGGATGAAGGGCGTTTGGGCGTCATGGCCGACGGGCTTTCCTTGCTCCTCTCCCTTGAGGCCGGTCGCCAGCAGCTGCCCGTGGGCGTCGTAGTGCGCGTAGCGTTGCGTACGCTGTGCGTCAGTCACCGTCACCGGCAGGCCAAGACGGTAGTCGTACTGCGCCTGGGTCGTGCAGCCGTCCGCCAATTGCACCTTGATGATGTACAGCCCATAGCGGTCGTACTCGGACTGCGTGAACCCATGGCTCAGGCTCGCCTGATGCCGACGAGGCCGATAGAACATTTCAGCCTGGCCGTAACGGGTGTACCCCTGGCCGAGCGACCACAGGGTGATAGCCTCGTCCTGCCCGGGGGCCGGTGACAGGAACGCGGCCATGGCCCGATAGTGCTGTGCACTCAGCGTGGCAGCGACAGGGCGGCCCTCATACACCTCCAGCGCTTGCTGATCGAGTTCGGCTGTCTCGATATAGGCGGGCAGCGCCTGAAAACTTGCGGTGCCGGCCGGCAAGGGGGCGGTGTGCTCCGCCACGCAGTAGTGCTGCACCGACAGCCCCCCCAGCCTGCGTTCGGCCGCTGTTCCCAGTGGAGCGGACGGGCCCTGCGCAATGAAGTGTTCATAGCTTATTTTTTCAATTGCTAACGCCTCTTTGCTCAGGACCAGCACGTTGCATCGTTGCTGGTAGGGCAAGTGCAAGCGCCAGCGCTGCGCGGCGTCAAGGTGAATGAAGCGGGCGCGGGTTTCGTTGAGGTAATACGCCTGCTGCGCCGAATCATGCGCGTCACGCCACCACTGCTGCTCGTGGGCCGGCCCCGGCGGTGGGGCGTCGCTGGCTGTCTTGCGACGAGCGTAGTCGACCACCACGCTGTGCAGATTGCCGGCGTAGCAGTCCCAGCGCAGATTGAGGATATGCCGACAGCATGGGTCGCCCGGTTGGCGCTCGTAGCGACAGGTCAGCGACTCCAGCAACAGTGGCAGCAGCACCGCCGGTTCGCCGGCCTTGGCCGACGGGCTTAGTTGGCGTATGAAATAGCGCTGTTGCTGCACCGAATACGGCACTGCTTGTGGTGGCGAGTCGGCGGCTGCATATACCTCTTCACGCAGCAGGCTACCCGCCAATGCACGCTGCATCGCGCGGCGGGTGGTTGCGCCGGGCGTAGCGATCAGCGTATCTCCTGTGCGCCCGGCCTCCAACTGGCCCAGCAGGGTTGGCCCCAGCGCGGGCGCCTGCGGGTCGCCCGGGTAAAAAGCCTCCTGCGAGGGCTCAAAGGTGTGGAACCAGCGTTTGGTCAACACCCCAGGCGGCGCACCGGCCGTAGGAGGTTGTTCGGTGTGCAACACCAGGCCAAAGCCGATGAACTGGCGTTCCTCACGGTCGTAGCAGGCTTGCCGGTAACGAAAATACTGGGTGGAGCGGTTACGGCTGACCAGATCCTTTTGCTGTTGCCGCTTGACCACCTGTACCGGGAACGCAAGGCTACTGCCTCGAGGCACTCCCAGGGTTTGCCCGTGCTGTTTTTCGTCGAGCCATTCCTGGGCGCTGCTGCGGTAGCTCAGTTGGGTGGAGGCCCCCCGGTTGTTGAGCGTGGCGGTTAACAAATACGGTTTGAGACTGACGAAGTCATACCGCCAGTGCTGGGGTGTCATGTGCGGCACGCTCAGGATCAGGCTGGAACAGCCCAGGCCTTGAAGGTCGGCAAAGCTGACCTGGCATGTCGCGTCATGGCGCACGCCCTCGGGCCAACGCAGTGTCAGTGGCTCCGATGCCAGCCCGCTGCCGGCGCGGTTCATATAGATCTGTATGTGTTCAGGCGCCAGGTAAATCAGGTCCACCGCGCCTGAGCCGTCCAGGTCGGCGAGGCGAATATGCTCGGCATCGAAGCTGGCGTGGTCGAACGCCAGCGTGGCGAAGACAAACCCTTTGCCGAAGCGTCCACGGCCGAGGTTGGGCCAGCACTTGATTTCGTTATGGCGGATGCGCACCAGGTGTTGTTGGCCGCTGCCCAGGGGGTCGCAAAAG
Source organism: Pseudomonas sp. FSL L8-0168 (assembly GCF_037976155.1). NCBI lineage: Bacteria > Pseudomonadati > Pseudomonadota > Gammaproteobacteria > Pseudomonadales > Pseudomonadaceae > Pseudomonas > Pseudomonas sp. FSL L8-0168. The sequence continues at coordinate 323,293 of NZ_CP150262.1, forward strand.
GCGATCAATTCGGCCGGCGAATGGCTGAGGGTTGGCAGTCCCTCATCGTCGGGCGCATGGCGCACCTGCTGGCCAGGATCAAACCCGCCGTCCTGGCGCTGAGCGTACAGGCGCACGCTGCGGCTGCCGATCAGAACCAGGTCCAGCCTTCCGCTGCCCATCAGGTCGGCCAGTTGCCCGTGGGGATGGAAAAACTCCTGGGGCATCGCCGCAAAAGGCACGAAACCCGACCATTGCCGCTGCGAGTCGAGGCTGAAAAAACCGCTCAGCCCTGGTTGCGCCACCACCCATTCCAGATGCCCATCGCCGTCAAGATCCGCCAGTGCCTGGCGCGTGGCTTGGGCGGTATCGGCGAGGGGGATGCGTGGCAGGGTCTGCCATGGGCCATAGATCAGCGCATTGCTGCTGGCCCGGCCGGGGGCCCTGAGCGGCTCGCGGTAGTACCAGCTTTTATCGGTGCGGTGCAGGATGCCCGGCAAACCGTCGCGGTACAGGTCGACCAGTTGATAATGCTGCCCGTCGTTGATGCCCGCCATGGCGTCGAACGCTTGGTAGCGCGCGGCGTCCAGCGTCGGCACGAAGGCGCTGTAGGCCAGTTCCAGAGGCGGCCAGGCACTGGCGTCCCCTTGGGCGTCAAAGGCCTGGTTGTGCACAGCGTTCAGGCAACTGCCGATGGCGTGGCGATGGGTGTACTCCAGCAATAGACGCCGCGTCAGCACCGGCTCGACGCCCAGGCTCGGCTCGTCGGGGAAGTAATGAAACATCAGCACTTGCTGACACCGCCGCAGGGTGCCGAGCTCAAAGCCATAGGCATAGCTGCTGATCGGGTCGTTGCGGATCGGCCAGGCATGTTGTTCGGCATAGGTCGGCACTTGGCTCAGGCCGGTGTGGCGTTCGCCATAATCCAGCAGCAGTTCGAAGTGCCATTGCTTGTCAGCGAGGGTGTCCGCACGCCACAGCGCCAGATGCTCAAGGGGCTTGAGGTTGCCGTAGCACACCCGCGCCAGATAACGCTGGGCGCGATAGTCCCTGGCGGCGCTTGGCGGCTGGTCGTCTGGTTTGTAGTGGTAATAGATCTGCTCACCCAAAGGGTTGAGGCTTTCCTGCAACAGCCATTGGGCAACACGTAGGCCGTCGTTTGGGTCTGCACAGCGCGCGATCAGAGTCTTGCCGAACAGGTGCACGCAGCCGTCGGCCCCCTGAACCAGCCAGAACCCGGCCTTGTCGCTGTCACAAGACCAATGCTCGATACGGTCGAAGCGCGCTTCTATCACCGGAAAATAGCGCACCACTCGGTGGGGTTCATCCAGGGCCAGGCCGTTATAGTGGTCCCAGGTGGTGGCCTGAATTGCGCCGTCGGCATCACGCTCAGGGATCATGTCGATGCCTTGGGGGCTGATGAAACGGTCGTCATCACCGTAGGCCGGTACGCCTTTGCGGGTATCACGGGTGATGGCGCCTGCCGACATCGCCCAGCCGAGGCCGAAGGGCCCGTTGCCTAGGGCGCTGCGATAACCCAGGCTCAGGGCCGGCGTGAAGCCACGGCCCGGCGAAATGGGCAAGGGCACCTCCAGGCACGCCTCACCCCGTGTGCCCACGGCACCCCATTGCGCGCCGGGGCCCTGGATGGCGCCACCGCCCTTGGGCAGCGCAGGAATCTTCGGTTCCAAGAGTTCGGGCGGCTGCACGCTCATCGTTGACCTCCGGTGTTTTTAGCGGTGTAGCGCAGGTGCACGATGATATCGGTGAGGGATTCGAGCAGGGCGTTTTGCCGGGCATGGTTGGGAAAGGTCAGTTGCCAGGTGGAGATCGCTCCTGTGTATTCGAACGGCAGGTAACGCTCGTCGCTGTCGAAGTTCAAGGTAAACAGGCCGCTGTCGTTGAGCCCGCTGGACAGGGCGATTTGCTGTTTGGCGCGCAGGTCTTTTTTTACCGCAGCGTCGGTGTGTCTGGCCGCGGGGGTGAGGTACGTGGTATTGGCGGTTTGGGTCAGGATGGCCTTGATGTCTTCATAGGGGCCCAGCGTGGCGGGCAGGGACACACTGACGTGCTTGATACGCCGCAGGTAATGGCCTGGGTAGTCGTCGTCAAATAGCTTGAGGGTCAGTTCAAAGGTCAAGGCGCCGGTTTTTACCAGGTCGGCTTTAAGCGCGGCCCAGGGCATGTCGCGCGTGGCCACAGGGTCTTGGCTGTGCAGATGGTGCAACGACACGGTTTTAGTGATTTCCAGCAAACGTTCGTTGTGGGTGAGGTAGGCGTTACTCATGCTCAGTAGGTTTTGCTTGAGCGCTTCCCCGGCGCTGAAGCCGCGATATTGATGGGTCCAATGCTGGGTTTGAATGAAGTGCTTGTCCCACTGAGCCCGTTCTTCCTGCCAACAGGCCTCGGCCGCCAGGCACAGCGACAGGCTCGAGTCATAGGCTTGGTAGTAGAAAGTGGAAAGTTGGCCATTGAGCCATTGATACAGTTGGGCGTTGGTAAAGCGTTTGCCGAGCTGGTCGTACAGGCTTCGTGCTTGGGCCAGGCTGGTCTGGGCCAGGCCCAGTTGCAAGCGGGTATGGGCTTGCTGTTCGGTGTAAGCCTGCAACTGGGCGTCGACCTGGGCCAGCTCAAGGCGTGCCTGTTCCAACGAATGGGCCCACTCGGCGGCGCGTCGGGCAAACAGGTCGGTGCGGTCCAGGTGGGCAGCATTGGCGCGCTTGTCATTGGCAATGCCTTGGGCCGTCGCGTGCAGGGCGTGAAAAGCGCCCTCGTAGCGCACGCCGCCGTTGGAGGTGCCAAAAATATTCGGTATCAGCATCGCCAGCCCCGCGCCGGCTTGTGCCACGGCGGCGGCGGTGTCCCAGCGCGCACTGTCCTGGTACTCCTGGGTGGCCTGGGCCTCGGCCGGGCTGATGCCTCGCTTGAGCTGCTGTTCGAAGAACGTCACCCGCGCTTCGACCATGCGGCGTCCTGCCAGCAGCGCTTGCTGGTTCCTCGCATCGAACTGTACGGCCTGGGCCTGTTGCTCGACGGCCAGCCTCGCCAAGTCCCAGGCTTGCTGCTGCTGGGTTTCCAGGTACTGGGCCTGCTCTTTGCGTTCGAACAACGACAGTAAGGTCGCCCCCAACTGGATCAGGTTGTCGACCGCTTGCAAGGCGTGTCCCAGCAATACCTGGAAGCGGTAGTGCGCGGCCTGGGCGGTGCGCAGCGACGGGCGCAGGCTGGCGCCGACCGAACCTTGCTGGTACGCGGCAAGCAGCGTTTGAGGCGTCAGGGTCGCGGCGTACAGCGGCAGGCTCAAGGGTTTGCCGGTCAGATCCAGGTGATGGCGCAGGTTGTGCAGGCGAGATTCGATTTTGTCCCAGCGCAGCAGCAGATCAGGGCTCAGGGACCGACACAGCCGCGAGGTGCCCGCAGGTACTGTCGTGCTGTCGAGCGCGGAAGGGTTTTGCAGTTTGTCCAGGGTCGTGGCTGCCCAGGGATCGACCGGGTTGAGCGGCGGTCTTGGCCCGAGCAAGCCCTTGGCGCGGATGTACCACAACTTGGCGTCGGCCAGGCCGTCACGGGTCATTTGCCGGTACGCCGCATCCCCGCGATTGAGCAGGATGTCGACGTACAACAGGTACAGCGCCTGACGAAAATGTACCGCGCTGCTTGTCGCCAATGGGTGGGGCAGGGCAGAGGCGTTGTGGCGTTGTGGCGCACTGGCAAGCAGCGCGGGCAGGCGCCAAACGTCAGATGGGTGGACGGGATCGAACACGTAGCGTATCCACGTTTCGGCCTCGGCGTATTGCTGCTCCTGGTTCAGGCGTTGTGCCAACAGCCAGGGCAGGTAAAGAAACAACTCCCAGTAATAGGTGCCATGGGGGCCGTGGAAGTCCAGTGGACTGGGCTTTTCCTCGCCTGGCAATGGCGGCTCGCGCCAGGCATCCGGGGCCAAGGCAAACAGCTCATGCAAACCTGCGCCCGCGGTTTTTGCCAGCAGCCCGGCCACGCAGGTGTTGGTGCGTATGGGCGCTCGTTTGTTTTCAGGCTTATCGATCGACTCGATCGTGGACCCGTCGAAGTCAATGAATTCTGCCGCGCCATAGGGCGGGGTTGCGAGTCGCCGGATAAACGGAGCCAGTGGAATGATGGGGGTGCTGTTATCGGGCGGCAGGGTGAAGGTCGCGGTTTTCAGCGCGTAGCCCAGGATGATGGGGTCGGGGTAATGCACATCGCTTTCCAGCAGCAACACGCCGTGAATCAGCGTCAATGTGGAAGCCGTCGTGTCAGTGGAGTCCTCGTCGTAGGGGTGCAAGGTCGTGGGGGAGAGTTCGATCTGCGCCTCAAGCGTGTGCGTTTCGGAGAGTTCAGTGAACGTGTCGCGCAGGGTGCGCCGAGAAGCGTCTGCCAGGCCGACGAGTACCGTGTTATTGCGGTGAGGGCTTTCCGGTAAAGCGCTGTGTCCTTGTTTGGGATACATCAACACGGGTTTGTACAGGCGTTGTTTCTGCTGGACCTGGACCTTGTCCAGTACTAAGTCGTAGGCATGGCTGCTGGTCTGCGCCTGATTGTTGTAGAACGACAGGGTGACGGTATAGGTGGCGTCTGGCGTATTGAAAAAATAGTCGAAGGCTTCTTGGCTAATGCGTTGGTCGCGCAGATTGAATGTCGTGCTTTTCGGGTTTTCTTCATCTTTTTCAATCTGCGGCAGGGTAAAGGTCGTCGGCTGATTCGCAGCATTTTTTATAAGTTGGGCATAGCTGACGCCGGTCTCATTGCACTTGAGGGTCAAGTCGATGCGCACGTTGGAGAAGGTTGCCAGCTTGGCGCCCTCCAGGAAAATCTCGGCGGTGGGGCCTAACGCCAGCGTCTCGTTCTGGGCAGGACCGCTGCTGCTGAGGGTGATGGTCAAATTGACCAGTGCGTCTGCCTTGCTGAACCTGACAGTGCGGTGCGGTTCGAAGCGTTTCGCCAGGCGGGTGGTGACCTCCAGTACTGACGTTGTTCGGTTGAACCGAATATCGCTCTCAGCCGAAAGACTGCGGATATGCTGTTGATTGTCTTCGTAGTTCCAGCCATGGGTGGTGCCATGGGGCGCGTCGTTGGTCAGGGAGTGGACTTTGACCTGGACCGTGTCGGGCGCCCTGAATTGAAATCTGGCCCTGTTGTGGTGCCCGAACAGGGCCAGGTACCGCCCCGCCAGTTCCGACTCTTTATGCCACGAGAACATCCGCCGAGTGCTGCCCTGGGTTTCAAGCCAATGGACGTTGAAGTGCTGATCCAGCCGTACGGCTTGAAAGAAATGCCGATGCACGCCGTTGTGCGGGGAAGCCGTTTGATGGTTCGGCTGTGCGCTCAGGCCCAGGAACAGTGACGGCGGTTGGCTTTTTGAATCGAGTACGGCGATGGACGCAGTGGCGCTCATCAGGTCTTCCGAGCTCAAGTCATCCAGGCCCTGTGCCAGGCTGTATTCCTGGATGCAGGCCTGCGGCACGCTCCAACTGTCATCCAGTTTTTTATAGGAAAAGTACAAGCGCAACTGTAGATAGGTGATCTTTATCCGGGTTTCCAGCCGTTGCTGGTATTCCTTCTCCGATTCAACATCACCGCGCCCGATCCGGGTGATGTCCCTCGACGACGACGTCGGGTTGATGCATTGGGCCCACACCACGAAGAGGCGCCCGTTGAACACCACCGGGCGAATCGTCTGTTCGGGGACGTTATCGTCAATCGACAGCGGGATCTTTTGCCAGGAGGACCAGGCTGGCGGAGTGGTCGCGTCGCCCGAGGCCATTTTCAGCGTGCGCCAGTAATAGGTGTTTTCCGGACTGGACTTGCCGGTGAAGTAATAAGTGCTGCTGGCAAAGCTGTCTTTATCACCATCGATATAACCATTGAGGGTCTTGATGTTGGCAAGTGCTTCGAAGCGGCTGAGGTAACTGTGGACGGCTGTCTGCAGCGGCGCAGGCTCGATACGAAATTGGTTGAGCTGGTTCTCCAGTTGCCTGAAGTTGTCGCTTTTGCCATGGCGCAATGTAGGGCTCAGGTAGGTGGCCGGGTAGTGCTGAAGTTGCTGGTGGGCACGCCACAGTGAATAGGACAGCAACTGGTCTCGCCACTCGATCTGCTCGACAGCGCTCATGCCCTGTTCGTCGTAGCCGGGCTCCAGGCCCAGGTAAATGCCAGTGATGTACTGCTGCAGGCTGGCAATGGCGCTGGCGACACGGGTGGTGGGCACCGTATGGCGGACCTGGGGGTCGAGCAGCCAATAGGTATAGACATCGTCGACGGTCTTGACGGTATCGGCCACTGCCGTGTCTTCAGGCAGCACGCTGTTGAGGTAGAACCCCAGCATCGCGTCGCGCAGGTGTTCGTTGAGGTGGTGGGTGAGGGTGTCAGACATGGTCATTCCTTGAACCAGGCGAAATACAACGGGGTTAGGGGGCTGTGGCGATCAATGCCGAGCCAACGTGTTGCCAGTCTTCATTCATCAAGGTGGCATGCAGGTCGGCAGCCTTGAGCAAGGCGTTGGCGGAGAGGCCGGTGAGCCTGACGGCTTCATGGCAACGCAGGAGCCAGTCCAGGTCGGCCAGGGTCTTCACCTGTTTGGCAGGCAGGGATTCAACGAGCAGGTTGATTTCATCGACATCCCACTTGAGCAATGCGGCCAGTTGCGAAGTGCAAGCCCCATCGTGAGATACGGCGGAGCCTTCAACGGAGGATGAATTGGCGCGCTGCAAATAAGCGAGCACGCGGTCCTGGGCCAGTCCGTAGGTGCTGAGGCAATGGGCAAAGCGTTGCAGCAGGTACAGCGTGCTCAGCGTCAGCTTGAGCAGCGAGGCCGCGGTGTGGTCCGGGCTCAGCCAGTGCGGATGGAGCACAAAGGCCTGCAAGGCCTCACGGCTCACTGCCAGACCCAAGGACACTTCGGCATCCGGCAGGCTCAGCAGTACATTTTTGTGCAGCTCCGTGGTGGATTCGGCAGTGGCGGTTCGGGCAATTTGTCGAACCACGAGTTTGCGCCATTGCAGGTACGCGGAGGCGTCACCGGCAAGGTGTGAGGGGGCGTTGAGCAGCGTGTCGATGTTTGCTTTAAGCGGCTGCATTTGTTGGTAGAACGCGCCGAGCTTCTTGGTCACTGCCTGTTTGGCATCGCTGTGCAGAGCCGTGTTGCGTTCTGGGTTGAGGCTCAGCGTCTGGGCTTCGATAAGCTGCACCAGCCCATTGGGCAGTTCTTTGGGCGGCGCGGGCTTGAGCAGCGGTTGGCTGTGCAGCAGCCCTTGTACGATGAGGGCATGCCAGGCAATGGGCGCCGCTTTGGTGTCAGGCTCGGGCTGGGGCAATGACAGGTCAGCGAGGTCTTCTTGCGCCAACAGGCCATGCCGAGTCAGTTCGACCACCTCATCGAGTTGGGTGATGTACGTCTGCACGTGGGGCGGTGGGGATTGGGCATCCAATAGCAGTTGACGACGAAGCTGATCAACCGTTTGACCCGTGTCGTTGAGCCAGCGGACCAGCCAGTCCATTTGCATCAGCACATCGAGCAGGTCGGCAGGGGCATTGACGCCCGAGCGACGCAGGCTCGGGTTGACCAGTTGGGTGGTGTAATCCTTACCGCCCAGCAGCGCCGCCATATGGTAGCTGTCGAGCACTGACAGCCCGAACATCCGCGCGATCCGGGTTTGGCGATACAGCGCGCTATAAAACGTCAGCGTCGGGCAAGCAGCGGGTAGATGCAGGCGGGCCTGCTTGATCAGCCAGTGCAACGAGGCCGGGGTGTCGCTCAGGTGCAGGCCGGTGCAGAGCTGGTGGCGCAGGGTTGTCGGGATTTCCTCCCTCAACGCCAGGGTCGGCCTGTCCAGCGTCAATGCCTGGCCTGGCAACGGGCCGGGGTTGAACAACTGGTCGTACAGCGACAGGCGAGTACCGGGTGCCCACACCGGTATTTCATCCAGCACGGCGGCAAAGGCTTGCAATGACAGGCTGTAGCGGCGTTCCAGATAGCGATAGACGCCCAGTGCGCGCAGGGTATTGTCGTTGGCGGGCCGCGCCGGGTCGCCCTCGTGTTCACGCCGCACGACGCTCGTTGACAGGGCGTCGAGTGCGTCGAAGGGCAATTGCGTCCAGCGTTGCAGGCGGATCATTCGGTGCAGGCGCTGGTAACGTTCCCATGAGGTATTGCGCAGGCGCGCAGCACCCTTGTCCTGTGTAGTGATCGACAGGGGCGACTGGGTCGCGCCAGCCTCGGTGATCGGCCCGTTCACGTACGCGGCACCGTCGTGCAGGCGCAGCTTGGCCGGCGGCGTTGGCAGGGCGCTTGCCAGAACATTGCTCGACAGCACCGGCACATACTTGCCGCAGGCCAGTAGCGCTTCGGTCTGATCGGCGGTGAGTCCGGTTTTTTGCAACCAGTGGGGCAACTCCTCAAGGGGCTGCGCCTGGGTGCCATAGTGCTGGGTAAAAAAATCCTCTGCCTGTACGTCTCCTGATCTTTTTAAAAAAGGCTCCGTCAATAACACCTGCTGGGCAGGGCTCAGCCCGGACAGCAAACGTTGCGCTTCATAGGCCTCGTGCCTGACCACGCCGTAAGTGTTTTGCGCACGCTGGCCGGTGGGCAGCTTGAGGCTGATGCGGTAACTGAGTTCGCCCAATTGTGGCTTGTTGCCGGACAAACCGAGCCAACACTGCCGATGCGCACGTTCGAACGGCAGCACGAAGGGGAAACGTTGCTTGCCGAGCACCTCATCAAGTGAGCGACCGCGGTATTCACGAGGGGTTTTTTTGAGGTGAGCGTCAATCTGGCGGGACAGGGTTTCGTTGATCATCGAGAGTTGAGGAATCACAGCGCTGAGGCTGCGTTCGTCCAGGGGCAGCGTCTTGAGTTCGGGGCGTCGCTGGTCGAGGGTGACCTTGGGCTGTTTGCCTTTACCGCTTTTTTCCAGCGCTTGGGCAAACAGGTATAACGCCTTCAGGTAGGCGATCGGGGAGTCGATTGCCGCCATGGAAGAGGCCGAACACAGCAGGTGCCAGTCCTCTTTGAACAGGTGGGTATAGGTGGGGGAGTGCGTGTCCATTGTGATGAATCTCCTGAAAGCCCCCGGCCACTGCCAAGGGCAATGGCACGCTAGCATGGGGCGCCAGGCTGGCTCGGTCGGCCGGATCGCTGAGTGAGCGAGGAGAAATCATCGGTGCAAATCGATAGCGCGACAGGGCCTGTGGGTCACTGTCGCGCGAACATTGCTACGAGGAGGCAGCCGTTACGCGGCCAGCGGTTTTTTCGCCATGGCTTTTTTGTGCGCAGCCTTCATCGCTTCCATCTCGGCCCCCAGCTCTTCGAGCAGCGCTTTACCCAGCAGTTTCTTGGCCTGGGGGAACATCTCGGTTTCTTCTTCTTCGATATGGTGCTCAAGCAGCTCCTTGACCACTTTGACCCGACCGGAAAACTCGGTGGACGATGGGTCGGTCTTTTTCAAGTCCGGCAGTACCAGCGAGTCGACGGTGCGGTGCTCTTCCTTGGCTTCGTGGTACATGATGTCCTGTTCCTTGCCACCCGCTTTCCTGAACGCGGGGTAGAGGATTTCTTCTTCAAGTTGGGTGTGCAGGGTGACTTCCATTTCAAGTTTGGCCAGCAACTCGGTGCGCTTTTTCACCCCGCGTTCAGTGGATTCGCTCAACTGGGTCAGCAGGGTCTTGACGCGTTCATGGTCGGCTTTGAGCAGGTCGATGGCATTCATAGGTAACCTCACGGGGGTGTGCGGGCGTGTCGAAGTGCACGCCTCGTGGTGAGGAAGGTTGCATCAGGCGTACCAACTTTTATGGTTATAAATCATCTTTAAAATCAGATGGTTATATTTTCATGTGCGCTTGTCGGTCGTGCAGCTTGCATGGTCGGGCCGCGTTGAGGTTGCACAACGCACAGCCGGTTGCTGACACTCCAGCGCAACGGGGGGCCATAAAGTGGGGCCAGGAAAATTCTAATGGAACCCTTGGGGCATCTGCTTGACCTAACGCTTAGACTTCAGGAGGTGAATCATGCAAATTGAATATATCTGGATCGTATTGGCGGTGGTTCTGCTGCTTTTGGAACTTTGGGCGATCAATATCGTTTTGCGCAGCACTGGCGGATGGGAGACCAAGGGGTTGTGGGTCGTGGTGCTGGTGTTCGTGCCGCTGCTGGGGTTGATTGCGTGGGCAATGTTCGGACCCAAGCGTGAAATGGCGCAGCAGCGTAAGAGCTGAAGCGGTGAGTGATAAAAAACAGGCGCCCATGGGGCGCCTGTTTTCATTGCGCTAAGCCGATCAGCCGCCGATGGCCTTGGCAATCGCCTGATTGAACGCCGGTAGGTCGTCCGGCGTGCGCGAGGTGATCAAGGTCCAGCCATTGGCCTGGCACTCTTTAACCTCGGCATCCACTACGCTGGCCGCGCCGGCGTTTTCAAGGTCGATGCGCACGCTTTTATAGGCGGTCAGGGTTTTGCCCTTGACCACGCCAGCGTCGATCAGGGTCCATGGCCCGTGGCAGATCGCCGCGATGGTCTTGCCGGCCTGTACAAATTCATTGATCAGGCGCAGTGCGGCAGTATCCTGGCGCAGCGTATCGGCATTCACTGTGCCGCCCGGGATGACCAGCGCATCGAAGTCGGCGCTGACAACATCCGACAGTTGCACGTCTGATTCCACGGTCTGGTCCTTTTCCGTGTCGCCGACAAATGTCTGGGTAGTGCCGCCTTTGCTGGAGGCGTGCGTCACGGTCGCGCCGTAGCCACGCAGCGTTTCCAGAGGCTTGAGCAACTCGTCGCGCTCGATGCCGGTGTTGGAGGTGATGACGAGGATGTGCTTGCCGTTGAGTTGCGCGCTCATGGTCGAGGGTCTCCTTAGGTCATGGGTTGATTAATGGGCGTATTTGGTTTGCAGTTCCTTGGCCATTTTCAGGTGGGCTTCAAGGGTGGGCAGGGTCTTGGTGGCGAAGGCTTTCAGCTCGGGATTGTCCGAGGAGGCCGCTTCTTTCTTGAACAGTTCGACGGTTTTTTCATGGGCCGCTACCTGGTTGTTGGCATAGGCCTTGTCGAAGGATTCATCGCGCATTTCCAGGATGGCTTTCTTCGCCTGGTCGGTGAGCGCGGCGTCATCGGGTACTTCGATATCGAGTTTTTTCGCCAGGGCCATCAGTTCCTGATTGGCCTTGGTGTGGTCTGTGACCATATGCTGGGCGAAGGTCTTTACGTCCGCCGAGCTGCTTTTTTCCAGGGCCAGCTTGCCCGCTTCCACCTCGGTGATACCGCCCTCGGCGGCGTTGTCGACAAAGTCGTTGGAGGTCGCCGCCATCGCGGTGGAAATCGAGCCTGCAATCAGCATGAAGGTAAGGCCCATCGGTTTCATCAGTCGAGTTTTCATGGTGTCTCTCCTTGGAAATGGCGGGATGCCGTTACCTGACTGTTGAATCGAGAGGCGGGTAAAAGGTTTAAAATTTTTTGCGCTTTTTTGCCCAGCGGTGAGGCGAGGCAATTGACTTGAACCAATTCGGATTCCCAGGGTTCTGCTGCATAGGGCCGCCATCTCAGGGGCCTGCCACTGCCAGGAGGATTGCACTGTGACTGATCATAAAACCGCCGATAAAACCCCCGACCCCGTCAGCTCTGAAGACGCGCAAAAAGGTAATGCCCAGGCCACCAAAGGGCAGACGCTTGAACCTGCGAACCCCAAGACTGACACCATCGACAAAGTGGTGACGCCGACCTCGATCAAGGACATTGAACGGCAAACGGATGCAATCAACGAAAAGCTCAACAACGGGCGTTGAACCTGCGGAGTTGATTGGCGGCGAGGGAGCTTGCTCCCGTGGTGGCCTGAACGCTGCCACTGCTGCTTTTTATAAATAAATATAATAATTAGCTTAGATTAAAATGTGCTTTTTATTATTTATGACCATCCCCTAGTCTTGCCTGGAAGTCCCCTTAGGCCATCCAGGAAGATTTGCCATGAGTAGCGTCACGCCGATTTCCAGTGTCTTGAGCAATGTGCGCCAGCGGGTAACACCGCAAGAGTGGGAGGTGCGGGTCAAGTTGGCCGCGGCCTACCGACTGGCGGCGTTGTACAAGTGGACCGATCATATCTACACGCATTTCTCAGCGCGGGTGCCAGGGCCCGAGGCGCATTTCCTGATCAATGCTTTCGGGCTGTTGTTCGACGAAATCAGCGCCTCCAACCTGGTCAAGGTCGATCTGGACGGCACCATCGTCGATGACCCAACGGGCCTGGGGATCAACTACACCGGCTATGTGATCCACAGCGCCATCCACGGCGCACGCCATGATTTGCAAGCGGTGCTGCACACCCACACCCGCGACGGTATTGCGGTGTCGGCGCAGAAGCAGGGGTTGTTGCCGATCTCCCAGCACGCTATCGCATTCTCGGGGCGTGTGGCTTACCACGGTTACGAAGGGGTGGCGCTGGACCTGGACGAGCGTGAACGGCTGGTGGCGGATTTGGGCGACAAGAGTGTGATGATCCTGCGCAACCACGGCTTGTTGACGGGTGGCGTCAGCGTCGAGCATGCCTTCCAGCAACTACAAAGCCTGGAGCGGGCCTGCAACATCCAGATTGCGGCACAGGCAGCGGGGAATACCGAGTTGATCTTCCCACCCGCAGAGGTGGTGGCCAAAGTCGAGCAGCAGGCCAAGGTGTTCAGCAATGGCGAAGGCCCGGGCGTGGCGCGGCATTGGAATGCGCTGGTGCGCCAGCTTGAGCGTACCGATACCGACTACAAGAACTGAGTCGGATGTGGATTGTTCCCACCCGGAGCGTGGGAGCAATCACTGTAAGGTCGTGATGGGCCACCTTTGGTATCAGAGGCGCATCTCATATAGTAAAAATATATAAAAAACTGTCATTTCCTACAGTTATTCATCTCGGCCAATAAAGAAAAAATAGCCTCTCATTTTTTGGCGTACCCCGTAAAAGAGGTGCTTGAGATGCTGACGGACACGGTGCTGGATTTATTTGCAGATCGTCTCGCTCAGGACGCTACTGCTCTGGCAGTCGTGACCGAGACAGAATGTCTTACTTACGCAGAGCTGGATTACAGAAGCTCTAAAGTTGCGGCCTTTTTGCAGTCCCGCACTATCGGGCGGGGTGACTACGTGCTGGTGCAGGGCGAGCGCTCCATTGAGTTGATCGTTGCATTCCTGGGCGTCATCAAGCGCGGTGCGGCGTTTGTTCCGATGGACCGCCAACTGCCCTATAACCGTAAAGCCTATATCGCCAGGCAATGCGCGGCCTCAATCATCCTTTCCACTCAACGCCATGATGTCGAGCCCTTGCCGGCAACCGAAGTCATAACCGTCAGCGAGCTGCTGAACTCCAGTCAAGTGTTGAGTTATCAGCCTGTTGGTGTCCGAGGCCATGATGCGATTTATGTGATTTTTACCTCGGGCACTACGGGCGAGCCCAAAGGCGTAGTGATCGAACATCACAGCGTCGCGCAATTGATGATGCAGCACAATCGAGATTTGGGTGTGACGTCTTCCAGTCGTTGCAGTTTCATGGCCGCAGTGGGGTTTGATCTTTGCCAACTTGAGATCTGGTCCGCGCTGACGGCAGGGGCCTGTCTGTATGTTCCGGGTCAGGATGCGCTGCTCAATAGCGATGACTACTTGTCATTCTGTGTCGCGAAACAGATCACCCATGGCTTTGTACCCACGTTGAGAATTTATGACGTGCTGAACGCCAGGCAGCCGCAAGGATTAGCCTTGAGCTGTCTTTACACCTGCGGTGAAAAACTCCATCCCGTGGAAGTCGACCATCTGCCTTATCGTGTTTTTGACTGCTATGGCCCCACCGAAACCACTATTTACGTCACTCGTAATGAGGTTCAGAGCAAACGCTTACAAAGGCCTGCATCGATTGGTTATGCGATAGATCACTGCCGCATTCATATTCTGGATGAACACCTCAACGAGCTTGTAGCTGGCGAAGTGGGGGAACTTTGTATTGCCGGGCCGGGCCTTGCTCGGGGTTATTTGGGTGCGCCTGAATTGACTGCGCAGCGCTTTATTTATTCACCCACGCTCAAATGCCGGTTGTACCGCAGCGCAGACCAGGCCCGAGTGTTGGCGGATGGACGGATTCAGTTTCTGGGCCGCATGGATGGGCAAACAAAGATTCGTGGCTACCGTATCGAAACCGGTGAAATAGAGACGCGCCTGCTCAAAGAGCCGAGCATCAACAGCGCGGCGGTGGTGGTGCAAGACACCGGTACACAAGCGCAAAAACGCTTGGTTGCTTTTGTCGTACCGCGCAACAGGCAGGTGCATAGCGGGCGATTGGTTGCAGAGCTGCGACGCAGCCTTGCTATGGATTTGCCTGATTATATGGTGCCCGAGTTATTCCATCGCCTTGACAGGCTACCTGCCAATGCCAATGGCAAGATAGACAGGCCAGCTCTGTTGACTCTATTGCAGGCGATGCCGACCGTAGCGTTGGATATACAACGCTTTACGCCGGGCCCACAAGTTACGTTGGCGAGGGCGTGGTTTGAGGTGTTGGGTCACGCTGATTTTGGCCCCCAAGACAACTTTCTGAAGGTCGGTGGGCACTCCCTGGGCGTGGCAGGATTGGCGGAGAAATTGTCAGTACAGTTCAATATTCACGTGGCGGTGCGCGACATATATGAACATCTGGTATTTGAGGATCTAGCGGCCACATTACACCGACGCACTCAGTCTTTACATGGAGAAAAAGGGGCCGAGCGTGTGCACGCTTTCGAAGCCGATGGGGCGCTCCCGCTGGACATGTGTTTCGCGCCAGGCTTCGAGTCGATGCAATTGAAGAGTCCCGAGCATACCTTACTGACTGGCGCGACCGGGTTTGTCGGTATTCATCTCTTGCACCAACTATTGGCCACCTCAATCGCCCATATTCATTGCCCGATTCGTTGTGACAATACGCCGGCTGGGCTGGTGAGGCTGCAGCAAGTCAGCGAGCGTTACCAAGTGCCCATCAGCGAAAGCGATTGGAAGCGCATTCACGTGTACGTAAGTGACTTGGCGGATGAGCAATTAGGTTTAGGGAAAGAAGTGTTCACCCATTTGGCGCGCTGCGTGGATGTGGTCTATCACTCGGCAAGCGCAGTGAATTTCATCATGCCTTACAGCTATATGAGGCGAGATAACGTAGAGGGTCTCAAGCAAATTCTCCATTTTTGCGGTGCGCAAAAGACAAAGGCATTGATGCTGATGTCGACCATCTCAATCTATAGCTGGGGCCATCGTTTCACCCATAAGAGCCATGTGTACGAACAGGATGATATCGACGAAAACTTACCGGCTATTCGCGATGACCTGGGTTATGTACAGAGTAAGTGGGTGATGGAAAAACTCGCAGATCTGGCCGCGTCCCGAGGTCTGCCGTTAATGACCTTTCGGTTGGGTTATGCCACCTGTCATAGCGTGACTGGCGAGTGTGCTCACTACCAATGGTGGGGGCGCTTTATCCGCACCTGCCTGGCGTATGGCGCGGTACCCGATCTGGAGCGTATGCGGGAAGGCTTGACCACTGTGGATTTCATGGTTGAGGCGGTGGCCCATATTTCCCGCGACCCCCAAGCGCTGGGGTTGAAGTTTAACCTGTGCCAACCAGAATCCACCAATCTGGACCTCAAAGCATTTTGTGAGCGGGTGGGCGAGCATTATGGCCGAACGCTTTCGGTTGTCCCGTATAAAAATTGGCTCGCATTGTGGGAACACAACCCCGAAGCATTACTTTACCCATTGCTTGGAATGTTCAAAGACCCGATGCACGCAGATCAGTCCATCCTTGAGCTTTACCAAGAAAATTATTCCTGGGATCGCAGCAACACCGTGCGGTTTCTTGAGGGTAGTGGTATTCGCGAGGCCCAGTTCTCTGGCGAAGTATTGGCGCGTTATCTCGACAAGTTAGATCCAAACAGCTCACGTCAAGGCGATAGTTGACGCGTTGCTGTGCGGCCCGACGGTACTGGCACGGTCCGCCAGGTAACGCGCCGGCGGTTGGCCCATGGCCTTGCGGAACATGGTGATAAACCCGCTGGCATTTTCATAACCCAGGTCCAGCGCCACGCTCTGCACACTTTCGCCGTTGGCCAGGCGCTGCAGTGAAAGGATTACATGCAACTGCCGGCGCCAGCGACCGAAGCTCAGGCCGATCTCTTCCAACAACAGGCGGGTCATGCTGCGTTCGCTCATGCCGATGCGCACGGCCCATTCGCCCAGGGTGGATTTATCGCCGGGGTTGGCCAATAAGCTGTTGGCCAGCCGATGCAAGCGGGGGTCTTGGGGCATCGGCAAATGCAGGGCTTCGATGGGGGCCTGGGCCAGTTCGTCGAGTAACGTCGCCACCAGGCGGCCCTGGGCGCCGTCTTCGTCGTAGAGCTGCGGGAAGCTCACCGCCCTGCCAATCAACTCATGCAGCAAAGCAGACACCGACAGCGTGCAACATTGCCGGGGCAGGGCGTTGGCGGCGTCCGGGTTGATCAACAGGCAGTACACATCCGCTTCGCCGGCACCGCGCGCCGCGTGTGTCACACCGCCGGGAATCCACAACGCGCATTGCGGCGGCACGATCCAGATACCCGCCTCGATCACACAATGCACCACGCCGCGCAAGGTGTAGATCAATTGCCCGTGTTGATGGTGGTGAGGGGTATGTTCCCAGCGTTCGGACGTATTCGAGGCGCCCACTGCAACAATCGAGCGAGGGATCGCGGCGGCGTCGCGGACCCGGCAGGGGTCGTACTGGTCGAGGCGGTGATGAACCATGGTGATAACTGCCTTGGCTGGATTGCGAAACATTCTGGCTATTCTGTGCAATGCTGTCCAGCGCCAGGCGCCCTATTATGAGAATCAATCTCATCAAAGGAGCTTTGCCATGCGACTCGACAGTTCAACTTTCCCGGTGGTGAAAATCTTTTTCGACGCGCCTAGCGAAGGTGCGCCGGAAGACGCCTTCCTGACCTTCGAATGTCTGCTGGCCCGTGAGCAGCCCTTCTTGCTGCTGCACGAAAAAGCCGTGGATGAGAACAATCACGAACACGCCCACGAAGAGCGCAAGCGCGCGTCTATCTGGATGAAGAAAAACAAGGCTGCCTTGCGTGCCTACGTCAAAGGCATGATCCAAGTGGAGCCCAGCGCTGCCAAGCGCCTGGCCCTCAAGCCCTTTGCCGTGACGTTCGGCAAGGCCTGGGGTTACCCGCTGCTGGTGGTGGAGTCCAAGGATCGCGCCTGGGCGTTGGCCCAGGATGTGCTGGATACAGAAGTGTCGGATGTGGCGCATTTCTGAGCCTGGCCAAAGCTCGACAGCGTCCACAATTGAACTACCTTGATTGACGAGCCTTCCCACTCGGTATTCAAGCATGCGCACTTTATGGACGCGGTACCTGGCGTTGCTGGAAAACGACCTGAGCACGCAGATTTTCGACAATGTTAAAAATCTGTTGGTCTGCGCATTGTTGTTTGCGGCGGGGACCAACGCGCTGGTGGGACCGCGCGAGTTGCTGATCGGTATCTTCGCCTCCAGCGTCGCGGGCTGGGGCTTGATTGTGCTGTCGACGGTGCTGATGCTGTTGAACGTCAGCGACGGCATTCGCCGCCTGGCCAAATTGCGTTATCACTTGGCGTTGCAACTGTTGTTGATCCTGATCTACGTGGTGATTGCCGAGCGGGTGGTAGAGATTGTGTGGGTGTTGCGCGCCCATTGACGTATCCTCCGCGCCTCGTTTACCACTGATTCGAACAAAGATGACAGGACAAGCTATGCAGGCGCTGCTGGAGTCGATCCTCGACGAAGTGCGCCCCTTGATCGGCCTCGGCAAAGTCGCCGATTACATTCCCGCGCTGGCCGACGTGCCCGCCAACCAACTCGGCATCGCGGTATACGGCAACGACGGCACGGCCTACTGCGCTGGAGATGCAGACACGCTGTTTTCGGTGCAGAGCATTTCCAAGGTCTTCAGCCTGGTGCAGGCCATCGACCATGGCGGCGAATCCATCTGGGAACGCCTGGGCCACGAGCCCTCGGGGCAGCCGTTCAACTCCATGGTGCAGCTGGAATTCGAACGTGGCCGCCCGCGCAACCCTTTTATCAACGCTGGCGCGCTGGTGATCTGCGACATCAACCAGTCACGCTTCGCCGTGCCGATTCTGTCGATGCGCGACTTTGTACGGCGCCTGTCGGGCAACCCGCAGATCCTGGTCAATAGCGTTGTGGCCGAGTCGGAAGCCCAGCACGGTGCGCGCAATGCGGCCATGGCCTACCTGATGAAGTCTTTTGGCAACTTCCACAATGATGTGGACGCGGTGCTGCACAGCTACTTCAACTATTGCGCGTTGCAGATGAGCTGCCTGGACCTGGCCCGAGCATTCAGCTTTCTGGCCAATGAAGGCGTGAGTGCCCACAGTGGCGAGCAGGTGCTGACGGCGCGCCAGACCAAGCAGGTAAACTCGATCATGGCCACCAGCGGCTTGTACGACGAGGCGGGCAACTTTGCTTACCGCGTGGGCCTGCCGGGCAAGAGCGGGGTCGGCGGCGGAATTGTCGCGGTGGTGCCGGGGCAGTTTACGGTGTGCGTATGGTCGCCGGAGTTGAACGCAGCGGGCAACTCGCTGGCGGGGATGAAGGCGTTGGAATTGTTGAGTGAGCGGATTGGGTGGTCGGTGTTTTGAGATCGTTCTCTCTGTGGGAGTTGGCTTGCCTGCGAAAGCGGTGGTTCAGTTGAAGAATCATTGACTGACAGGTCGCCATCGCGGGCAAGCCCGCTCCCACAGGGATCTATGCCTGGCGCCAATTCTGTGGGCAACCCACAACCAGTGTGGGAGCTGGCTTGCCTGCGAAAGCGGTGGTTCAGTTGAAGAATCATTGACTGACAGGTCGCCATCGCAGGCAAGCCCGCTCCTACAGGGATCTGTGCCTGGCGCCAATTCTGTGGGCAACCCACAACCAGTGTGGGAGCTGGCTTGCCTGCGATAGCGGTGGCTCAGTTGAAGAATCATTGACTGACAGGTCGCCATCGCGGGCAAGCCCGCTCCCACAGGGATCTATGCCTGGCGCCAATTCTGTGGGCAACCCACAACCAGTGTGGGAGCTGGCTTGCCTGCGAAAGCGGTGGTTCAGTTGAAGAATCATTGACTGACAGGTCGCCATCGCGGGCAAGCCCGCTCCTACAGGGATCTGTGCCTGGCGCCAATTCTGTGGGCAACCCACAACCAGTGTGGGAGCTGGCTTGCCTGCGAAAGCGGTGGTTCAGTTGAAGAATCATTGACTGACAGGTCGCCATCGTGGGCAAGCCCGCTCCCACAGGGATCTATGCCTGGCGCCAATTCTGTGGGCAACCCACAACCAGTGTGGGAGCTGGCTTGCCTGCGATAGCGGTGGTTCAGTTGAAGAATCATTGACTGACAGGTCGCCATCGCGGGCAAGCCAGCTCCCACAGGGATCTATGCCTGGCGCCAATTCTGTGGGCAACCCACAACCAGTGTGGGAGCTGACTTGCCTGCGAAAGCGGTGGTTCAGTTGAAGAATCATTGACTGACAGGTCGCCATCGCGGGCAAGCCCGCTCCTACAGGGATCTGTGCCTGGCGCCAATTCTGTGGGCAACCCACAACCAGTGTGGGAGCTGGCTTGCCTGCGAAAGCGGTGGTTCAGTTGAAGAATCATTGACTGACAGGTCGCCATCGCGGGCAAGCCCGCTCCTACAGGGATCTGTGCCTGGCGCCAATTCTGTGGGCAACCCACAACCAGTGTGGGAGCTGGCTTGCCTGCGATAGCGGTGGCTCAGTTGAAGAATCATTGACTGACTGGTCGCCATCGCAGGCAAGCCAGCTCCCACATTTTGATCCTCATTGTTCTTCGAATTGTAGGTGAGCCAAAACAAAAAATGCGCCCCTTTGGGCGCATTTTTTGCTCGGTCAGCTATGGCCTATCAGGCCGTCGCATCCCAGGCCCGATCACCGTTCTCGTCTTTGATCCGAGTCGGCAAGCCCATCACATCCAGCGCCTTGAGGAACGGCTCAGCTGGCAGTTCCTCGACGTTGGCCATGTGCTTCACATCCCACTCGCCACGCGCCACCAGCAGTGCAGCGGCTACCGGTGGTACGCCTGCGGTGTAGGAGATGCCCTGGCTGTCAGTCTCGGCATAGGCCTCTTCATGATCAGCCACGTTGTAGATGAACATCTCACGCGGTTGGCCATCCTTGGTGCCTTTGACCAGGTCGCCGATGCAGGTCTTGCCGGTGTAGCCCGGGGCGAGCGAAGACGGGTCGGGCAGCACGGCCTTGACCACTTTCAACGGCACCACTTCCAGGCCTTCGGCGGTCTTGACCGGCTGTTCGGAGAGCAGGCCGAGGTTTTTCAGCACGGTGAACACGTTGATGTAGTGTTCGCCGAAGCTCATCCAGAAACGCACGTTGGGCACGTCGAGGTTTTTCGACAGCGAGTGCACTTCATCGTGGCCGGTGAGGTAGAGGTTCTGCGAGCCAACTACCGGCAGGTCGTCGGTGCGTTTGACTTCGAACATGGTGTTGCTGGTCCACTGGCTGTTCTGCCAGCTCCACACCTGCCCGGTAAATTCGCGGAAGTTGATTTCCGGATCGAAATTGGTGGCGAAGTATTTGCCATGGGAGCCGGCATTGACGTCGAGAATGTCGATCGAATCAATGCGGTCGAAATGCTGTTGCTGCGCCAGCGCGGCATACGCGTTGACGACACCTGGGTCGAAGCCCACGCCAAGGATGGCGGTGATGTTCTTCTGTTTGCATTCTTCCAGGTGGTTCCACTCGTAGTTGCCGTACCACGGCGGGGTCTCGCAGACCTTGCCCGGCTCTTCGTGGATGGCGGTATCGAGGTAAGCCACGCCCGTGTCGATGCAGGCACGCAGTACCGACATGTTGAGGAAGGCGGAGCCGACGTTGATGACGATCTGCGAATCGGTCTCGCGGATCAGGGCCTTGGTCGCTTCCACGTCCAGGGCGTTCAGCGCGAAGGCCTGGATATCGGCGGGAACCTTGAGGCTACCCTTGGCCTTGACGCTGTCGATGATGGCCTGGCATTTGGAGATGTTGCGCGACGCGATAGCAATACGACCGAGTTCGTCGTTGTGCTGCGCGCACTTGTGGGCCACCACCTTGGCGACACCTCCTGCACCAATGATAAGAACGTTCTTTTTCAATTGCTTTATCTCTCCTTTATCCGCCAGCTCAGGACAGGCTGGACAGGTAGTCGTCGTAACCAAATTCACGAACCACCTCGACTGTACCGTCGAGTTGTTTCACTACGATGGACGGCATTTTCAGGCCGTTGAACCAGTTTTTCTTGACCATGGTGTAGCCTGCGGTGTCGATGAACGACAGCCGATCGCCGATGGCCAGCGGACGATCAAATTGATACTCGCCGAAGATGTCCCCGGCCAGGCAGGATTTGCCGCACACCATGTAGGTGTGTTCACCCTCGCTCGGCGCCAGTTTGGCGTTGAGGCGGTAGATCAGCAGGTCCAGCAGGTGGGCTTCGATGGAGCTGTCGACCACGGCGAGATTCTTGCCGTTGTAGAGGGTGTCGAGCACGGTGACTTCCAGGGAGGCGCTGTTGGTGATCGCCGCTTCGCCGGGTTCCAGGTAGACCTGCACGCCGTACTTCTCGGAGAACGCTTTGAGCCGTGCGCAGAATGCATCCAGTGCGTAGCCTTCACCGGTGAAATGGATGCCGCCGCCGAGGCTGACCCACTTGACCTTGTGCAGCAGCGCACCGAAGCGTTCTTCGATGGTGCCGAGCATCTTGTCGAACAGGCTGAAGTCGCCGTTCTCGCAGTTGTTGTGGAACATGAAGCCGGAGATCTGATCGATCACGCCATCGATCTTCACCGGGTCCCACTCGCCCAGGCGGCTGAACGGGCGCGCCGGGTCGGCCAGCAGGTAGTCAGAGCTGCTCACCTGCGGGTTCACACGCAGGCCGCGGATCTTGCCTTCGCTGCGTTCGGCAAAACGCTGCAGTTGGCTGATGGAGTTGAAGATGATTTTGTCGCAGTTCTCCAGCATCTCTTCGATTTCATCGTCGGCCCAGGCCACGCTGTAGGCATGCGCTTCACCTTCGAACTTCTGGCGGCCGAGCTTGAGCTCATACAGCGACGACGAGGTGGTGCCGTCCATGTATTGCTGCATCAAGTCGAATACCGACCAGGTGGCAAAGCACTTGAGCGCCAGCAGAGCCTTGGCGCCGGACTGTTCGCGCACGTAGGCAATCTTCTGCATGTTGACCAGAAGCTTCTGTTTATCGATGAGGTAGTACGGCGTTTTGATCATTTTTGAGAGCCTGCGGCGGTGCCTGCCAAAAAAGGACACGCATTGTGCCCGCACTTGGAACAGATCGAAAGGTTAGCCGGCGGATTTTGCGTGCCACGTTAAGCATAGGGCGTAAGTATGACCGTTCATAAGAATCACCCCGCCCCCTGTGGGAGCGCTCGAGCCTCAGCGAGGCCGCGATGACGCCGGCTCTGGCACCACAAACACCCACAGTAGCGCCGCTAATATCATGCCCACCTGAACATGAGTGAATCTTGTGATGATCTATAGCAAAATGAGTTTGTCTCAAGACATACCTCTGCCGACAATGATCGCCATCAATTAGACCATCGGAGTTGTAAGTCATGGCAGTCGCTCATTCCCTCGGGTTTCCACGCATTGGACGCGATCGTGAACTGAAAAAAGCGCAGGAAGCGTTCTGGAAGGGTGAACTCGACGAGGCCGGCCTGCGCGCCGTTGGCCGTGACTTGCGCAGCACCCACTGGGCGCTGCAACAGCAAGCCGGTATCGAACTGTTGCCGGTCGGTGATTTCGCCTGGTACGACCAGGTGCTGACCCATTCGTTGATGTTCGGTGTGGTCCCTGAGCGGTTCCGCCCGGTCGATGGCCAGGCCACGTTGCATACCTTGTTCGCCATGGCCCGTGGCGTCAGTGACAGCTGCTGCGGCGGTGCCCATGCCCAGGAGATGACCAAGTGGTTCGACACCAACTATCACTACCTGGTGCCGGAGTTCAGCGTCGATCAGCAATTCCACCTGGCGTGGGATCAACTTTTCGAAGAGGTCCAGGAAGCCCTCGACCTGGGGCACAGCGTCAAGCCCGTGGTGATCGGCCCGCTGACCTATTTGTGGCTGGGCAAGGCCAAGGGCGCTGACTTCGACAGGCTCGACCTGCTCGAGCGACTGCTGCCGCTGTATGGCCAGATATTCCAGCGCCTGGCCGAATTGGGCGTGGAATGGGTGCAGATCGATGAGCCAATCCTGGCGCTCGATCTGCCCCAGGACTGGAAGAACGCTTTTGAGCGCGCCTATAACCTGATCCAGCGCGACCCGCTGAAAAAATTGGTGGCCACTTACTTCGGCGGCCTGGAGGAAAACCTTGGCCTGGCTGCCAATCTTCCGGTGGATGGCCTGCATATCGACCTGGTGCGTGCACCGGACCAGTACCCGACCATCCTCGACCGCCTGCCAGCGTACAAGGTGCTGTCCCTGGGCGTGGTCAACGGCCGAAACGTGTGGCGTTGCGACCTGGAAAAAAACCTGGCCATCTTGCAGCATGCCCATGAGAAGTTGGGCGATCGCCTGTGGGTCGCGCCGTCCTGCTCGCTGCTGCACAGCCCGGTGGACCTGGAACGGGAAGACCAGTTGGATGCCGAATTGAAAAGCTGGCTGGCCTTCGCCGTGCAGAAGTGTGCGGAAGTGGCGCTACTGGCCAAGGCCGTTGATCAGCCCGAAGCCCCTGGCGTACTCACCGCCCTGGCTGAGAGCCGCGCGGTGCAGGCAGCTCGCGCCGCATCGTCACGCATTCACAAACCTGCCGTTCAAGCTCGTGTGGCCGCCATCACGGCGCAGGACAGCCAGCGCCAGTCGCCGTTTGCCCAGCGCATCGAAAAGCAACGGGCCGGCCTTAACCTGCCGCTGTTCCCGACCACCACCATCGGCTCGTTCCCACAGACCGCGTCGATCCGCCTGGCGCGCCAATCGTACAAGGCCGGCAAGTTGAGCCACGCCGAATACGTCGATGCCATGCACAGTGAGATCAAGCACGCTGTCGAGGTGCAGGAAAACCTCGGCCTCGACGTGTTGGTGCACGGTGAAGCCGAGCGTAACGACATGGTCGAGTACTTCGCCGAACAACTGGATGGCTACGTGTTTACCCGGTTCGGTTGGGTGCAGAGTTACGGTTCGCGTTGCGTGAAACCCGCAGTGATTGTCGGCGACCTGAGCCGCCCGAACGCCATGACCGTGGAGTGGATTCGCTATGCCCAAGGTCTTACCGACAAGGTGATGAAGGGCATGCTGACGGGCCCGGTGACCATGTTGATGTGGTCGTTCCCACGGGAAGACGTGAGCCGAGAAGTGCAAGCCCGGCAACTGGCCCTGGCGATTCGTGACGAAGTGGTCGATCTGGAAGCCGCCGGCATCAAGATCGTGCAGATCGACGAAGCGGCTTTTCGTGAGGGCTTGCCGTTGCGCCAGGCGCAGTGGCAACCCTACCTCGACTGGGCGACTGAAGTGTTTCGTTTGTGCGCGAGTGGCGTGAGCGATGAAACCCAGATCCACACCCACATGTGCTACAGCGAGTTCAACGATGTGATCGAGTCCATCGCCGCCATGGATGCCGACGTGATCACCATCGAAACCTCCCGCTCGGACATGGAGCTGCTCGACGCATTCGAAGCCTTCGCCTACCCGAATGAGATCGGCCCGGGGGTCTACGACATTCACTCGCCGCGGGTGCCGGATGCCTCGGAAATGACCAACTTGCTGCGCAAGGCCGCCAAGCGGATTCCGGCAGAGCGCTTATGGGTGAACCCCGATTGCGGCTTGAAGACGCGGGGCTGGCCGGAGACCGAGGCGGCGCTCATTCATATGGTCACCGCCGCTCGCCAACTGCGTGCTGAACTGGCCTGATTCCTGAGCCCGGGCGCGGTTAAAAACTGTGGGAGCGGGCTTGCTCGCGAATGCGGTCTTCCAGTCACCGCAGCAGTGGCTGGCACACCGTATTCGCGAGCAAGCCCGCTCCCACAGGGGATCTGTGGCAGGCGCTGATTATGTGGGCGATGCGTAACCAGTGTGGGAGCTGGCTTGCCTGCGAAAGCGGTGGTTCAGTTGAATATTTAGTAGCTGACACACCGCCCCGCACAATTAGCCTGCATCAGGTCAGAGGTATTTGAGCCACGCCAGGTCCCGCCGCCGTGCTTTCAGGCCGGCGAACCAACGTACCGGCAAGTACAGGGCAATCGGCAACAGCAGCGCTGCCAACCACACCGCACCGATACCGTCGAAGCCAAAGTAATTGCCATGGTTGAGGCCAAACAGCGCAACGCAGGCCACATAGAGGATTTTCAGTACATAAAGGTGCAACAGATAAAAGAACATCGGCGCCGCGCCGAACACCGCCAGCACGCCGATCCAGCGCTTATGCCCCGCGCGTTCAAACGCCAGCAGCAACAGCAAGCCAATCCCCAGGGTCAACGCCAGAAACAACAGCGAAGGCGGATACTTGGTGATGTTGAAAAAGCTCATCAGCGTCAGCACGCTGCTGTCATACACCTGCCAAGGCTGCTCGCCATAGCCGTTGAGCGCGCGCAGCAACCCAAAGCCCACCAACGCGCCCACCCCCGCGACCCGTAAATAACGCTGGCGCACAGCCGGCAGCGTGGCATCGGCAAACCATGGCCCGAGGCCGTAACCCAGGGCAATCACACCGATCCATGGCAGCACCGGGTAGGTGGTGCGCAGGCGCAGGTTTTCAGAGACTTCAATCCAGTTGCGTTCATGCAAGATCGTCCACGGCACATGCAACATCGAGCCCGCTGCAACGTGCAACCCATCGAGCAGGTTGTGCCCGGCGATAATCACCAGCGCCAAGCCGATCAGCCAGGCACGCGGTAGCCAAACCAAAGCGGCGAGGGCGATCATGCTGATGCCGATGGCCCAGATGACTTGCATATAGATCACGCTGGGTGGCAGTTGGAAGGTCCACGCGAAGTTGACCAGGGTGAATTCCAGCACCACCAGGAACAGCCCGCGCTTGAACAAGAATGCCGACACGTCGCGACGGCCCTGATATTTCTGGCCGTACAGCCAAGCCGACAATCCGGTGAGCAGCACAAACACCGGCGCGCACAAGTGGGCCAGGGTGCGGCTGAAAAACAACGCAGGCTCGGTGCTGTCTATGCTCATGGGGTCGCTGACCTGGCGGTGCAGCAAGAAGGTTTCACGCACGTGGTCCAGCAACATAAACAGGATCACCAGGCCGCGCAGGGCGTCGATGGACAGCAGGCGTTTGCGTAAAGTCATAGCGTCAGTCATAAGTTAAGGGTCACACGCAGGCAAAATATTGACGTTATTCTATAACATTAAGCGAGGCGCTGATGACAAGCATGACCCCACACTCGGCCGAAGCCGTAATCGCGTTCTGGAAACAGGCGGGGCCCAAGCGTTGGTTCGCCAAGGACGACGAGTTCGATGCGACCTTTCGCGACAGCTTCCACGCCACTCATATGCAGGCGGCGCGGCGTGAACTCGAAGACTGGTTGACCACGGCGGATGGCGCGCTGGCGTTACTGATCCTGCTGGACCAGTACCCGCGCAACGCCTTTCGCGGCACGGCGCATATGTTCGCCACCGACCCGCTGGCGCGGTTGTATGCGCGAAAGATGGTGGACGCAGGATTGGATCAACAGGTTGAACCTCAGTTGCGTGCGTTCTGCTATTTGCCTTTTGAACATTCGGAAGACCCCCAGGACCAGCAACGCTCCCTGGCCCTGAACCAGCAGTTGGATGCCAGCACCTACCACTGGGCCAAGGAGCATGCCGACATCATCGAGCGGTTCGGGCGGTTTCCCCATCGTAATGGGGTGTTGGGCAGGACGAGCACCGACGAAGAACGCGCCTTCCTCAAGGCCGGTGGCTTCGCCGGTTAGACGTGCTCTGGCGCCAGGCTTCGCTGGGCGCCAACACGGCGAAACCGCCGCACACCCTTGAGGTCAATCGCCCATCGCAACGCTTCAGTGGCCGAAGGACGCGGGCCCTCGTTGATCGCCTGTTCATCCTTGCCCAGTGCGCTGAGGTAACCCTGCGTACCGCCGCGTTCGCTCCAATAGTGAGTGTGGCTCAACCAGGATTTGGCCAGCCAGCCTTTGCCATTGCCCACGGTCACCGGCAAGTCCAGCACGCCGCCGCCCATCACGGGCTTGACCGGGCCGCCGACGATGTCGCCGAACAGGCCGAAGGGGGCAGGGAAGTACAGGTTGGTCCAGCGCGTGACGGCAAAGGCTGCGGCGTGGTGCAGGTAGTGCGGGGTGAAGGGCTTTTGGCCGAGCATCAGCGGTTGGCGGGCGTTGTAGCCGTAGCCTTGGGTGTCTTCGGTGGGCGGGCAGGCCGGGGCTTCGCGGCGTTCCATACGCTGCTGGAAGTCACTGACGCTGCGGCCCAGCAACAGGCTGGCGTGGGCCATTGGGCTGCCGACCGTGACCAGGTCGGTGATGCGCCAGGGGTTGCCCAGGCCGCGCTGTTCGGCAAAAGCTTCGGTCTGTTGCTGACGAAAATTCAACAGGCTGCTCAGGCTGCCGTCCAGCAAGGCGCCGGCGGCGGGCAGGGCATCCTTGACCACCGGTTGCAGCGGTTCGCGGTTGGCATAACGGGCCGCCAGCTCACGGTTGCTGGGGGTCAGTTGGGTCAGTTGGTCGTGGTATTCATGCCAGAGGTAGCCGACGATGTCATAGGCAATCACGCTGCCCAGGCTGTGACCCACGACGATGATGCGCTCGTAGTCGCCCTGGTTGTGCAGGGCACGCAGCAGGTCTACACCGTCGGCACGGATCTGCTCGCGCACCCTCACGTTCTGCGGGTTGGGGCTGAGGTAGCGTGCGGCGTCTCCCAGGTACGCCAGCGCCGAATAGCGCAGCCCCAGTCCCATGGCCACGAGCAGCAGGGGGATCAGCGCGAAGGGGTTGTCGCTGGGGGGCAATTGGCCCCAGGCCGTGGCCAATGTACCGCTGGCAACCAGCAGCAATAACACCAGCACCGTCCAGCGCGTGCTGCGCCAGATCGGCACGATGGCCTCGGGAATGTCGCGACGCGGGCGCTTGAAGATGTCCCACAGCCAGCCCAGCAGATGGCCGAACTTGGTGCCCTGCATCTTGTGGGCCCAGTAGTACTCATAGAAATCCGTCGAGGTACGGCCCGAGGCCTTCAGTACGCGCAGGTCGAAGTTGCGCGATAGCCGATCCGGCTTGCTCCAGTACAGAGGTTTGCCATCGGGGGTGTCCGTGGGGATCATCGCTTCGACAAAGCCGCGCAAGGTGTCCATTGGGCGCTGCTCGCCGATGCCGTGGATAACCACAACTGCTTGTTTCATGTGCTGTTCCTTCCTTGAAAATCAGCGGTAGCCATAATATTGCCACTAGCCGCGCTATTCCCGCCAGGAATGCCCCCATAAAAACCCTGCATTGTCTTTATCGGCCGGGATCTCGTAGCGTGACGCCTCACCCCAGGAGATTGCCCATGAGCCAAGGCCCGCTGCACCTCTACGTTGATTCGCTGTTTACCAGCCCCTATGCCATGTCGGTGTTTGTCGCCTTGCGCGAAAAAGGCCTGGCGTTCGAGACCCTCACCCTGGACCTCGATGCCGGGCAAACCCAGGCGGCAGATTACGCCCAACGCTCCCTGACCCAGCGAGTGCCGACCTTGGTAGACGGTGATTTTGCATTGTCTGAGTCTTCGGCCATCACCGAGTACCTGGACCAGGCCTACCCCGAAACCCGCGTGTACCCGGCGGATGTGCAACAGCGGGCGAGGGCGCGACAGGTTCAAGCGTGGTTGCGCAGCGACTTGCTGCCGATTCGCCAGGAGCGCTCGACCCTGGTGGTGTTCTGCTCGCAGAAGAGGCCGCCGTTGTCAGCAGAGGCTCAAGCCGCCGCGACCAAGTTGATCAGCGCGGCGCAAGCCTTGCTGGCGGATAACCGCGAGTACCTGTGCGGCCAGTGGTCGATTGCCGATGTGGACCTGGCGGTGATGCTCAATCGCCTGATCCTCAACGGTGACGCCATGCCAGCGCAGCTGGTGGCCTACGCGCAACGCCAGTGGCAGCGGCCGTCAGTGCGCGAGTGGGTCGAGCTGCGACGGCCCGCGCTCTAGTTGTGCCTGCTGGGCAACACGCCGGTCGAGGTCTTCCCAGTCGGCCATGCCCAGCACGCGCATGGTGTTCAAACCGCGCAAATAACCGCGCAATTGCTCGGCGCTGGCGCTGCTTTTCGCGGCGTCGGCGTGTGAGTTCAGCAACACGGTTTCGTACTCAACCAGGTAGTCGGCGACTCGCTCGCGAAACTCTGGCAGTACCGCCTCGCGGATACGATCGAAGATTTTCTGGTAGGGCTTCATGGCGGGGTCCTTATAGATTTTATGGGCGGCCTGACACTATCGGTTCAAATGATAGTCACCATCAAGGATCACAAGTTCTGTTTTTTCGCCAAACGCGCAGAATCTGCACATCGAGACGCAGCCCAAGGAAAAATGCGCGATGAGGACGATTATCCAGTTGGCTTTGATGGCCCTGATGCTGGGCACCGCGGTCATGACCACCCCGGCGATGGCCGATGAAGTGCGTACAGGCCATTTGCTGCCACTGGTGGGTAGCGTAGACTCCCTGCAGCGTGCCCAGTCGGTGGGGGTATTGTTCAGTGAAAACACCCGCGACAACCTCAGCTACCTTGAACGCTACCACGCCATGGCGCAGAACGGCGCCAAGGATGCCCTGGATGGGCGGATTCGCGAGGCGTTCGTCAACAGCTCCGACCCGGAACTGGCGATCGACTGGTTGATGCACTCGTTGCAGGGCACTTTTCTCTCGGTGACGGTCTATAGCAGCCTGGATGAGTTGGTGCAGGCGCACCCGGATGTGGTGGTGGTGCTCGATACCCATAACCAATTGCTCACCCAGCGTAATGACCGGGTCGAAGCACGCTTTGTCGCACGCTTCTACGACGCGAACCTGCAATTTATCGCCAAGGCCGAAGGCTCGGTGGATAAGCACGTGCCGTCAGTGTGGGTGCACGACAAGGCGGCGCCGGAGATTGCTGCACTGATCGAGCAACAACGCGATGTACAGCAAGATGCCCTGAAGCAGTTCGATGCGTCGCTCAAGGCCCTGGTTCGCGCAGGTTGATCCGCGATGGTTGTGAACCCTATTTGGTTATTTTCAGGAATGTTTATGCGCTCTTTCTTCGCCTCGGCCCTGGCTTGTGCTTCGTTGCTGCTGACCGGTTGTATCACGGCGCCCAACGCCCCATCGCTGACCCTGCAAACCAACAAGACCCCCGATGGCTATGTGCAATGCGTATTGCCCAAGCTGGAAAAGCACGGCATCACCTCGACCGTCACCCAGAACTCGCGCCACGCCAAGGTGCTGTTGACCAGCAAGATTGCCGCCGATGATGTGCTGGAGGCCTACAAGTCCCAGGACGGCACCAAAGTGTTCCTGTATGAGCGCAAGCCGTTGGCTTCGGCGATCAAACCATCGCGGCTGGAGCAGGCCGCGCAGGATTGCAAATAAACCCGCACACACATAACGCAACCCACCCTGTAACCAATGTGGGAGCTGGCTTGCCTGCGAAAGCGGTGGTTCAGTTAAATATTCAGTGACTGACACGCCGCCTTCGCGGGCAAGCCCGCTCCCACAGGGGATCTGCGCTAGGCGCTGATTCTGTGGGCAATACATAGGAGCGAGCTTGCTCGCGAAAAACTCATAGGCGCCGCGTTTATTCGGGAGCGCGCGTAATCGTTGACTTCTTTCGCGAGCAAGCTCGCTCCTACAGGGTATTGGCGCCCATTTGGATCAGGGTTTGGCTTCGTTGCTGAAGCTGTCGACAGTCTTGACCAATCCCTGCGCCGCCAACGCCACCAACTCACCGCCTTTCTCCACAGTAGCCAACGCCGGGTCCGAGCCCATGCGGCCGTCAGGGAAGCGCGCACGGAAGTCCAGGGCTTCACGGATCGGACCAGTGTTGGCGATTTGCGGTGAGTACTCGGCAGACTTGATCGCATCCGGATACGCCCACTGCGTCACGGCAATTTCCGATGGCGTGGCGTGGCTGCCATGCCCCACCGGGAATTGACGCTGGGCCAGGTCAGTGACGCCTTCCAGGTCCCACCAGTTCACCAGTTTCAGCGCAAACCCGGCCGGGCGGCGGGCGAAGCTGGCTTCGGCGTACAGCTCGGAGAACGCCGCTTCAATCGTGGCGATGTTGCCGCCGTGACCGTTCAGGAACAGGATCTTTTCGAAACCATGCCCGGCCAGCGAGCGCACCCAGTCGCCAATCGCGGCGATAAAGGTGGAAGGGCGCAGGGAGATGGTGCCGGGAAAGCCCAGGTGGTGTTGGGCCATGGCGATATTGAAGGTCGGGCCGACCAGGATGTCGGCGTGCTTCTGGGCGTGGTGGGCGATGATCTCCGGGCACATCCAGTCAGTGCCCAGCAGGCCGGTGGGGCCATGTTGCTCGTTGGAACCGATGGGAATCACCACCGTGCGGCTGCGTTCCAGGAACTGCCCGATTTCGATCCAGGTGGAGGTGTGTAGAAGCATGCGACGTTCTCTTTTATCAGTGGGGACAGGCTATCCGCCACGGATTGTACGACTACTCGCCACCTGTTGGGGTTTGCAATTGAGGTAGGTCGATGACTTCAGCCAGCGCTGGTCGGGGTACCACGAAAACATGAACTGCCCGTCCTTGAGCTTGTCCACCACTTGGCGGGCGACTTGCGGACGCACGGCCGGGCAACCCTGGCTGCGGCCGATACGGCCTTCGCGCTTGCTCCACAATGGGCTGACGTAGTCGGCAGCATGAATCACGATGGCGCGGTCGCGGGCCTGGTCATTGAAGCCGGGTTCCAGACCGTCCATGCGTAGCGAGTAGCCATGGGCGCCCAGGTAGCTTTCCTGGGTGCGGAACAAGCCCAGGCTCGACTGGTGGCTGCCCTCGAGATTGGAGAACTGGGTAGCGAAGTTTTCCCCGGACTTGGCACCGTGAGCCACCAGGTCGCGTAGAACCAAGGTCTTTTTGCGCAGGTCGAAGATCCATAGGCGACGGGCGGTCGAGGGCTGGGAGTAGTCAATAACCGCAAGGCGATCGGAACGCTCCTCGCCGTTATTGACCGCGCACTGCACGGCGCTCAGGGCGCTTTTCAGCACGGTGGGATTGAGTTCTGGAGCCGAGCGCGCCAGGCTGCTATACAGGGAAGGAGAGGTGCCATTGGCGGCGAGCGCAACATTGCTCAATAAAGCCAGGCACCCAGTGATCAAGCCCAGGCTGGTTAGCCTGAGCAGGCGTATAAAAGTCAGCATCTACAGTCGAGTCCCCGCTGTGGAGTGGAGCTAAGTCAATTGTTCAAAAAACACGCATGTTACTTGAGCATTTGCCTGCTCGTTGCACCATTGGTCGCTACAGCCGAAACGCTGCCGGTGGAGCCATTGCCCGTCACCACCCCTGCGCCGGTCGCGCTGGCGCCGTTGCAACAGGCGTTAGCGCAGTTGACCAGTGTCTGCCCGCACCTTGCGCCGCGTATCGATGCCGCCGCGCTGGCGCGCCTACAAGCCTTTTACCAGCAGCAGGGCGATGCCCCGCTATGGTCGGCTGACGAACGCCGGCATGCCTTGCACAGCCAGTTGCTGATGCTTGCCGACGATGGCCTGGACCCCACCCACTATAGCTTGCCCGCGGCGGATGCCACGGCCAACGTGCTGTGCAGCGATATCGCCAACAGCCAGCAGTACCTGCAAGCCCTGCAGGATTTGCATTACGGGCGCCTGCAGCAATCGCGCTTTGAGCCCCTCTGGCACTCCCAGCCACCCAGTGGCGATCCGAATACCCAAGTACTGGCGTTCGCCGCCACCGGCCTGCAAGACATGGCCCAAGCCTTCGATCATGCGCGGCCCAGCGCCGATTTGTACCGCAGCCTGCGCAATGCCTATGCCGGCGTGCGCCAGCAGCCGCTGCCCCATTGGGACCCGGTCGCCGAGGGCGCGTTGCTGCGCCCGGGCATGAACGACGCCCGGGTGCCGGAGTTGGCGCGGCGCCTGCACAGCGGTGGCTACCTGGCCCAGTTGCCCAGCGGCAACGGCAAGCAATACCAGGGCGAATTGGTCAAGGCGGTGAAAGCCTTCCAGCTCAGCCACTCGTTGCAGGCCGACGGCGTGGTCGGCGCCGGCACCGTGGCTGAACTCAATATCAGCCCGGCGATGCGTCGTGAACAACTGCGCATCAACCTGGAGCGCTTCCGCTGGCTGGCCCAGGACCTGGAGCCTGAAGGCGTCGTGGTCAATGTGGCCGCTGCGCAACTGAGCGTGTACCAGAGCGGCATCCCGGTGTGGCAAACCCGCCTGCAAGTAGGCCGGGCCGAACGCCAGACGCCGTTGCTCAAGTCGCGTATTACCCGGCTGACCCTCAACCCCACCTGGACCATCCCACCGACCATCATGCGCGAGGACAAACTGCCCGCCATCCGTCTCAACCCTGAATACCTGCGCCAGCAAAACCTGCAAGTGCTCGACGCCGAAGGTCACCCCTTGACGCCCGACCAGGTCGACTGGGCACGCCCCGGCAATATCCTGCTGCGCCAGCAGGCCGGTCCGCGTAACCCGCTGGGCAAGATTGTGATGCGCTTTCCCAATCCGTATTCGGTGTACCTGCATGACACCCCCAGCCAGCCCTTGTTCACCAAGGGCCCACGGGCGTTCAGTTCGGGATGCGTGCGGGTCGAGCAACCGTTGTTATTGCGCGACCTGCTGGTAACGCCGGCCGAACGCACTCGCACCGATGAGCTGCTGGCGACCGGCGAAACCCATGAATTCAGGCTGGCCACGCCGGTACCGGTGCTGTTGGGGTATTGGACGGTAGAAGTGGATCGTCAGGGCGAGTTGGTGTACGCGCCGGATATTTATGCGCGTGACCCGGTGTTGATCAAGGCCATGGGCAGCGTGCTCTAGGGCACGCTTATTCCGGCATCAGTTGCTGGCGGCATTCCAGCACCAGGCGGGCGCCGCCCAACTCACTGGTGCCCACCTCCAGCTTGAACCCATGCAAGTTGATGATCGCCGCCACAATCGACAGGCCCAGCCCAAAGCCGCCTTGCTGATCACTCTCATCGACCCGATAGAAACGCTGGAACACCGACGCGCGCTCGGCAGCCGGAATGCCTGGCCCGGAGTCGAGCACTTCGATGCGCGTACTGCCCAGGTCGTTGACTGCTCGCAGGATCACCTTGCCCTTGGGCGGGGTGAACTTGATCGAGTTACTCAGCAGGTTGGCCAGGGCTTCGAATAGCAGCGCACGGTCACCGGTAATCCACGGCAGTGAATCAGGCGCTTGTAACACCAGCTCCAGTTCGCCTTCTTCGGCCAGGGGCAGGTAGAAATCATGCAGTTCGCGCAGCAACGGCAGCGGGTCCAGCACCAGGAAGCCAGAGCGACGCTGGTGGTCTTCCAGTTCCGAGATGCGCAGCAGCCCGCGAAAACGCGCCATCAGCGTGTCGGTTTCGGCGATGGCGTCATCGAGCTTTACCGCGTGGGCCGAGTCTTCCTCGGCTTGTTGCTTGATGCGGTAAAGCTGGGCGCGCAAGCGGGTGAGCGGGGTGCGCAGGTCGTGGGCGATGTTGTCGCACACGCCCTTGACCTCGTTCATCAGTTTTTCGATGCGGTCGAGCATGGCATTGACGATGGCGGCAAGCATGTCCAGCTCGTCGCGCCGGTTGGACAGCGGCAACCGGTGCGTGAGGTCGCCGGCGACGATGGCCTCGGCGCTGGCCTGGATCCCGCGAATACGCCGCAACGGGCGACGGCGCAGCAGGTGCCAGCCGGCAGCGCCAGGAATGATGGTCAAGGACAGCGCCCACAGCAGGGCGTGCCAGATAATCCGCGTTACCCCGAACAACGAGCCGTTGGCGCGTACCAGCACCAGCCAGCGGCCGTCTTCGGTGTGGGTGGCCACGGCATCGCAGCTGTCCTTGGGCAGTTTGGGGTCATCGGATTGCACGCAATTGGTCAGGGCGTAGATCTTGCCATCCAGCGGCAGGTCGGGTGGCACGGCACGGATCGGCCCGCTCAAGGGACGAAATTGCTCATCGAACAGGCCGTAGGCGTCCACGCCCTTCATGTCGAAGGTCATGCTGGTGGTCAGCGCTTCCACCAGTTCTTCGCCGTCGAAACGCTGGAAAAGATGCTGGCGCTGCAACAGGGAATGGCGCGACAAGTCGCTGAGGTAGCCTGAGACCTCGTAGTACAGCACCCCCATGAGGATGCAACTCCACGCCACGAATAACGAACTGTACAGCGCCAGCAAACGGCTGCTGGAAGAGCGCCAGCCTTTAGAGGGGTTCAGCAATGACATAACCCGAGCCTCGTACCGTGCGGATCAGCGGCGTGAGGCCCGGTGGGTCGATTTTCTTGCGCAGACGGCCGATGTGCACGTCGATCAGGTTGGTGCCGGGGTCGAAGTGATAGCCCCAGACTTCCTCGAAAATCATCATCCGCGACAGAATCTGCCCGGTGTTGCGCATCAGGAATTCAAGCAGTTTGTATTCAGTGGGCAGCAGGGTCAGCGGTTGATCGGCGCGGCTGGCTTCGCGGCTGATCAGGTTCAGTTCCAGGTCGGCCACGCGCAGGGCGGTTTCGAATTCCTGGACCGTACTTTTACGCCGCAGCAGCACTTCGACACGGGCGGCCATTTCATCCGAGGCGAACGGCTTGGTCAGGTAATCGTCGCCGCCGGCACGCAGGCCGCGCACGCGCTCGTCGACATCGGAGAGGGCGCTGATCATCAGGATCGGCGTAGACACCCCAATAGTGCGTAACGTGGTGACGATGGCCAGGCCATCCAGTTCGGGCAGCATGCGGTCAAGGGTGATCAGGTCGTAATCACCACTCACGGCACGGACCAGGCCCTCGCGGCCGTTGTCCACCCAATCTACGTCCAGTCCATGGCTACTCAGCTCGGCGACAATCTCGCGGGCCGTTACGGCGTCATCCTCGATGGTCAAAATGCGGGTCATAGGATTACCTGGTGAGCGTTCACACTAGAAGTGGCGACATTTTGCCAAGAAGTTGCTGAATGTTTCCTAAATAAAACTTCATCTTCTTAAAGCCGACATCGCACTGTGGGAGCTGGCTTGCCTGCGATGGCGGCTTACCTGCTGGCATATTCGTTGGCTGCCATGCCGCTATCGCAGGCAAGCCAGCTCCCACAGGGGAGTGCATTACGCCCGCCTAATATCGCCGTTTATTGCAACCTGCATGATCTGGCTAAGTTCAATTTAAATAAATCCTTGAAATTAAAGGAATTTAATTTTAATCGCAGCTGGCACGCTGCCTGCACTGTCCGTTTTGAGACTTGTAACATCATTTTTCGTGCCTGGAGCAAAACAACAATGATCACATCCTCATCCACGCTGCAAGAGTCAAGCACGCTCTCCGGGGTTTCCTGGGGGGCGATTTTCGCCGGTGCTGCTGCGGCGGCCGCCTTGTCATTGATCCTGGTATTGCTGGGCTTCGGCCTGGGCTTTTCGGCGGTGTCGCCTTGGGCTGACAGCGGTATCAGCGCCAAGGGCCTTGGCATTTCCACAATTGTCTGGCTGGCGTTCACCCAGATTGTCGCTTCTGGCCTGGGCGGCTATATCGCCGGTCGTTTGCGGGTGAAGTGGGCCAACATGCACGGCGACGAGGTGTACTTTCGCGACACCGCCCATGGCTTCCTGGCGTGGGCAGTGGCCACATTGATCACGGCGATGTTGGTGGTCGGTTCGGTCAGCAGTGTGGTCAGCGGCGGCGTGAAAGCTGGCGCCAGCGTGGCATCGGGTGCCGCCAGCGGCCTCACCCAAGCTGCGGGCAGCGCGGCAAAGGGTGCCGACAGTGGTGACTTCGGTTACTACGTCGACAGCCTGTTCCGCGATGATCGCCCCGCGGCGGTCAGCGATGATGCAGCCCACGCCGTAGTCGGTCGCATCCTGACGCGCACGTTGAGCAACGACGGCCAACTGGCAGCGGAAGATCGTGCCTACCTGGCCCAACTGATCAGCCAACGTACCAACCTGAGCCAGGCCGATGCCGAAGCCCGCATCGACAAGGTCTATGGCGATGCGCGCAAAGCCGTCGAAGACGCCAAGCTCAAAGCCAAGCAAGCTGCTGAAACCGCAGCGAAAGTGGCGGCTTACACCTCGCTGTGGACCTTTGTAGCGCTGCTCATCGGGGCGTTCTTCGCCAGCTTCGCCGCCACCTTCGGCGGTCGCCGCCGGGATGCCGTGGTGTACGTCGAAACCGAAAACTACGTTCGTTAATTCAAGGAGAACATGATGCGCTCATTACTGCTGTGGTTCCTCGGCGTGCCGATTCCGCTGATCATTCTGATCGCGATTTTCATGCACTAATTGTATGAGCGAGCTTGCTCGCGAAGAACTGCCGGGCGCCGCGTTCATTCAAAATGGCCGCGGCGTTCTTGCGTTTTGCGCGAGCAAGCTCGCTCCTACAGGTGGCGGGTCAGTCGTCGAACCCAACCTGCTCATGAATCTCATCCACCTTCAATTCCAACCGATACGCCACCGCAATGAACAACGCCTGGCACAGGCACAGCGTGGCGCTCAGCGAGCGGAAAGCAAACGAGGAGCCTTCATTGACCAACAGCACCGCATTCGCGCGCTTGGCCAGGGGCGACAGGTTGCTGTCGGTGATGATCAGGGTCTTGGCCTGGTGATGCTGCGCGATGCGCAGGCAGTGCTGGGTCTCTTTGCCGTAGGGCGTGAAGCTGATGGCTATCACCAGGTCATTGGCGCGCACGCTGCGCATCTGCTCGCGATAACTGCCGCCTAGCCCCGAGATCAGGTGGATGCGCTTGTTTGTGTGCTGCAGGTTGTAGACCAGGTAGTCGGCCACCGCAAAGGAGCGGCGCACGCCGACCACGTAGATGTTGTCGGCATTGACCACCAGGTCCACGGCTTTCTCGAAGGCCGCATCGTCCAACTCCAGCCCCAAGCGTTCGATGCCCGAGAGGGTGGCGTTGACGCACTCGCGCGCCAGGTCGC
Source organism: Pseudomonas sp. FSL L8-0168 (assembly GCF_037976155.1). Lineage (NCBI taxonomy): Bacteria > Pseudomonadati > Pseudomonadota > Gammaproteobacteria > Pseudomonadales > Pseudomonadaceae > Pseudomonas > Pseudomonas sp. FSL L8-0168. The sequence goes on from NZ_CP150262.1 coordinate 361,374, forward strand.
CGCCGCTGGCCTTCTGGGACTTGTTGGCGATCATGCTGCGGATGCGCTGCTGGTAGTTCTGTACCGGCGTGGTCTTGTGGGTATACGCCTCACGAAACAACGCCTGCATCTCACTGAACCCACTAAAGCCGAAACGCTGGGAGAACCGCACGATGGCCGAGGGGTGCACTTCGCATTCCCGGGCGATGTCGCTGATGCGGTCGACCATGATCCGGTCGCTCTGCTGGCTCATGTAGCTGGCGATACGCTTGAGCTGGCGCGGCAGGCTCTCGTATTCGTCGGTGATCAGCTGCAACAGGCGTTCGGCATTGATCGGAGGGCTGGCGACAGTTTCTTCCAGGGTGGTCTCGGGATCGGTGCGGGACATGGGCAATCCTTCTGGCGTGTTCGTCTGATGCGCTGATAGGTGGCGCAAGTCTACAGGGTAGGCGCAAAAAAATACCCCGGCATCACGGCCCGCGTGGCCTGCTGAAACGATGCATGGGCGCTGGCGTGCCGCTATCCTGAGGTATTGGAAAAAATATTCCACTAAAAATAATTATGGAATAAATATTGATTGCTGCCACCGGACGTTCTAGTCTGCTCCCACCAAGAGCGTTTGCCGTCGCCACGGCGGCACAACGCAGGCTGATAAAAATAACAGGAGCCAGCATGGGCCAGACTCGTTTTGCCAGTGGGCGTCAATTGGATCTGATTTGCCTCGGGCGCCTGGGCGTCGATCTCTATGCGCAGCAAGTCGGTGCGCGGCTGGAGGATGTGTCCAGCTTCGCCAAGTATCTGGGCGGATCTTCCGCCAACATCGCTTTCGGCACCGCCAGGCTGGGGCTGAAGTCGGCGATGCTGAGCCGGGTCGGCGATGACCACATGGGCCGTTTCCTGGTGGAATCCCTGGCCCGCGAAGGCTGTGATGTCAGTGGCATCAAGGTCGACCCTGAGCGCCTCACCGCCCTGGTCCTGCTGGGCCTCAAGGACCGCGAAACCTTCCCCCTGGTGTTCTACCGCGAAAACTGCGCCGACATGGCCCTGCGCGCCGAAGACATCAGCGAAGCCTTTATCGCCTCCAGCAAAGCGTTGTTGATCACCGGTACGCATTTCTCCACCGACGGCGTGTACAAGGCCAGCCTCCAGGCCCTGGATTACGCGGCCAGGCACAACGTCAAGCGCGTGCTGGACATCGACTACCGCCCCGTGTTGTGGGGCCTGGCCGGCAAGGCCGATGGCGAAACCCGTTTCGTCGCCGACCAGAATGTCAGCCAGCATGTGCAGAAGATCCTGCCGCGTTTCGACCTGATCGTCGGCACCGAAGAGGAATTCCTGATTGCCGGCGGCAGTGAAGACCTGCTCTCGGCCCTGCGCACCGTGCGGGAACTGACCCCGGCCACCCTGGTGGTCAAGCTCGGCCCCCAGGGCTGCACGGTGATCCACGGCGCAATCCCGGCGCGCCTGGAAGACGGGGCCATCTATCCTGGCGTGCGGGTTGAAGTGCTCAACGTGCTGGGCGCAGGCGATGCTTTTATGTCGGGCTTTCTCAGCGGCTGGATCAATGACGCCAGCGATGAGCGTTGCAGCCAGTTGGCCAATGCCTGTGGCGGCCTGGTGGTATCGCGCCACGCCTGTGCGCCAGCGATGCCGACCCCCGCCGAACTCGATTACCTGTTCAACAGCCCCGTGCCCATCACCCGGCCGGACCAGGACGTGACCCTGCAACGCCTGCACCGTGTCACGGTGCCGCGCAAAGTCTGGAAGCAACTGTTCGTCTTTGCCTTCGACCACCGCTGGCAATTGGTGGAGTTGGCGCAAAAAGGCGGCCAGGCCCCTGAGCGTATCAGCGACATCAAGCAGTTGTTTATCCAGGCCATCGAACGCGTGCAGCGCAAACTCAGCGAGCAGGGCGTCGAGGCGGATGTGGGCCTGCTAGCCGACCAACGCTTTGGCCAGGATGCCCTCAACGCCGCCAGCGGTCGCGGCTGGTGGATCGCTCGCCCGGTGGAAGTGCAGAACTCGCGGCCCCTGGCGTTCGAGCACGGGCGTTCGATCGGCAGCAACCTGATTGCCTGGCCCCAGGAACACATCATCAAGTGCCTGGTGCAGTTTCACCCCGATGACGAGCCGATGCTGCGCCTGGAACAGGAAGCGCAACTCAAGGCGGTGTACGAGGCGTCGCTGGTCAGTGGTCACGAACTGCTGCTGGAAGTCATCCCACCCAAGGATCACCCGTCCACCTACCCGGACGTGCTCTACCGCAGCCTTAAACGCCTGTACAACCTTGGCATTTACCCGGCCTGGTGGAAGATCGAAACCCAATCGGCCGAAGACTGGAAAAAGCTCGACGAACTGATCCAGGAACGCGACCCCTACTGCCGTGGCGTGGTGTTGCTGGGCCTGAATGCTTCCCCCGAGTTTCTCGCCGATGGCTTCAAGCAAGCCAGCCAGAGCAGCACCTGCCGTGGGTTTGCCGTGGGCCGCACGATCTTCCACGAGCCGAGCCGGGCGTGGATGGCGGGGGAGATTGATGATGAAACGCTGATCCAGCAGGTGCAGGCGACCTTCGAACAGCTCATCAATGCCTGGCTCAGCGCCCGACAGTAAATACGATCAAATGTGGGAGCTGGCTTGCCTGCGATAGCAATCTATCCGTTGCAAATGTACTGCCTGACACACTGCTATCGCAGGCAAGCCAGCTCCCACACAAAGCAGATCCCAGTGAATTCTGAAGATAAAAACAAAAGGTGCAGCCATGCCCGCAATCCGAATTGGCATCAACCCGATCTCCTGGAGCAACGACGACCTCCCGGCCCTCGGCGGTGAGACCCCGCTGAGCACGGCCCTGAGCGAAGGCAAGGACATCGGCTACGAAGGTTTTGAACTCAACGGCAAATTCCCCAAGGATGCCAAGGGCGTCGCTGACGTGCTGCGTCCTTATGACCTGGCGCTGGTGTCCGGTTGGTACTCCAGCCGTCTGGCCCACCGTTCGGTGGCTGAAGAAATCGAGGCGATTGCCGCCCATGTCGAACTACTCAAACACAACGGCGCCTCGGTACTGGTATACGGCGAAGTGGCTGACTCGATCCAGGGCTCGCGCATCCGCCTGATCGAGCGCCCGCGTTTTCACAGTGAACAGGCCTGGCAGGCTTACGCCGACAAGCTTACCGAGCTGGCGCGTTTCACCCTGTCCCAGGGCGTGCGCCTGGCCTATCACCACCATATGGGCGCGTACGTCGAATCCCCCGAGGACATCGACCAGTTGATGAAACGCACGGGCCCGGAAGTCGGCCTGCTGTTCGATTCGGGCCATTGCTACATGGGCGGCGGCGAACCCATCGAGGTGTTGCGCAAGCACATCGACCGCGTTTGCCATGTGCATTTCAAGGACGTGCGCAAGCCGGTGGTGCAACTGGCGCGCAACCAGATGTGGAGCTTCCCGGACTGCATCGTCAACGGCACTTTTACCGTGCCCGGCGATGGTGATATCGACTTCGCACCGTTGCTGGATGTGTTGCTCGCGGCGAACTACAAGGGCTGGCTGGTGGTGGAAGCCGAGCAGGACCCGGCCGTGGCGCCCAGCTATATCTACGCCAAGAAGGGTTACGACACCCTGCGTGCGCTTCTCAACCAGAGGACTTGAGTGATGAGCTTGTTGGTCAAAAGCAGCAAACGCGGGCAAACCATGGTGGCGCTGGAAGCCGGGCGCCTGGAATACGTGGGTTTTGCCGCCTACCGCCTTGGCCTGGGCGAAACCCTGCCGGTCAGTGCGGGCGATCAGGAACTGTGCCTGGTGCTGCTCAGCGGTCGGGTGAATATTGAAGGCGAGGGCTTCAATTGGCAGAACCTGGGGGATCGCCAGTCGGTGTTCGAAGACAAGTCACCGTTCGCCGCCTATTTGCCGCCGGGCACTGACGCCCGAGTCACGGCCCTGAACGATGTGCAGATTGCCGTCTGCGCAGCGCCGGGTGCTACGGGTTTTGCCCCGCGCTTGATCCGCCCCGAGCAGTGCAAGCGCAGTGTGCGCGGCAAAGGCGCCAATACCCGTTACGTGTGCGACATCCTGCCTGACAGCGAGCCGGCCCATTCGCTGCTGGTGGTGGAAGTGCGCACGCCGTCCGGGCATTCCTCCAGCTACCCGCCGCACAAGCACGACACTGACGACCTGCCGCACCAGAGCTTTCTGGAAGAGACCTACTACCACCAGGTCAACCCGCCCCAGGGCTTCGTGTTCCAGCGTGTGTACACGGATGATCGCAGCATCGACCAGGCCATGGCCGTGGAAAACAGCGACCTGGTGGTGGTGCCCAAGGGGTATCACCCGGTCAGCGTGCCGTATGGCTACGAGTCTTATTACCTCAACGTCATGGCCGGCCCCAAGCGCGCCTGGCATTTCCATAACGACCCGCAGCACAGCTGGCTGCTGGACCTTTAAACGGTTTTGGACGGAGAACAACAACAATGAAGTCGCCGCTACGTTTTGCCCTTAACCGTATGGTCGCGCCTGATTTGCCCCTGGCGGATTTTATCCAGTTGGCCAAAGCCCTTCAGTGCGATGCCATCGAGATCCGCAACGACCTCAAGAACCGCGAGATCGAATACGGCATGTCCGCCAGCCGCGTGCGTGAGTTGTGCGCCGCGCAGGGCATCAAGGTGTTGTCGATCAACGCGCTGTACCCCTTTGATGTGTGGAACGACGAACGCCGTGCCCAGGCAATCGAACTGGCCACCTACGCCCGTGAGTGCGGGGCCCAGGGCCTGGTGATGTGCCCGTTCAATCAGCCTGGTGATACGCGCAACGACGCGCAGCGCGCCGCCGGTTTGCGCACGGCGTTGAGCGAGCTGGCGTTGATCCTGCGCGAGTACGGGATTCTGGGTTTCATCGAGCCCCTGGGCTTCACCGTATCCGCCCTGCGCCGCAAGCGCGTGGCAGTGGATGCCATCAAGGCCATCGGTGGCCTGGATGTGTTTCGTGTGGTGCACGACACCTTTCACCATCACCTGGCCGGCGAGCATGAGTTCTTCCCGGAGCTGACCGGGCTGGTGCATATCTCCGGGGTGGAAGACCGCGAGGCGCCGCTCGACTCGATCCGCGACGGCCACCGCGTGCTGGTGGGCGAGGACGATATCCTCGGGAATGCGGCGCAGATCGACACCTTGCTCAGCACTGGCTACAGCGGCTATTTGTCGTTTGAGCCGTTTGCCGAAAGCGTGCATGGGTTGGCGGATATCCGGCAGGCATTGGGCAGCAGCATGGCGTATTTGCAAAAGCCCTTGCCATAACGCGATCAAAAATGTGGGAGCTGGCTTGCCTGCGATAGCGGTGTGTCAGGCAATACATGTGCAACTGATAGACCGCTATCGCAGGCAAGCCAGCTCCCACAGTGGATCGGTGTTGAACACTTCAATTGCAGTCACACAAGGTGCAAGTGATGACCACAACAAGATTGACCATGGCCCAGGCCCTGGTGAAGTTTCTGGATAATCAATACATCGAGGTCGATGGCGTACAGAGTAAGTTCGTCGCCGGGGTATTCACTATTTTCGGGCATGGCAATGTGTTGGGCCTCGGCCAGGCCCTGGAGCAGGACAGCGGCGACTTGGTGGTGCACCAGGGCCGCAACGAACAAGGCATGGCCCATGCCGCCATCGGGTTTGCCAAGCAGCACCTGCGCCGCAAGATCTATGCATGCACGGCCTCGGTCGGGCCGGGCGCGGCCAATATGCTCACCGCCGCAGCCACCGCCACCGCTAACCGCATCCCGTTGCTGTTGCTGCCCGGTGATGTCTATGCCAGCCGCCAGCCCGACCCGGTGTTGCAGCAGATCGAGCAATTCCACGACCTGAGCATCAGTACCAACGACGCCTTCCGCTCCGTAAGCAAATACTGGGACCGCATCAACCGCCCGGAGCAACTGATGACCGCGGCGATCCATGCCATGCGCGTGCTGACCGACCCGGCTGAAACCGGCGCGGTGACCCTGGCCTTGCCCCAGGATGTACAAGCCGAAGCCTGGGACTACCCCGACTATTTCCTGCAAAAACGCGTGCACCGCATCGACCGACGCCCGGCCACCAGCGCCATGATCGGTGACGCGCTGGCTGCGTTTCGCGGCAAGCGCAAGCCGCTGATCATTTGCGGCGGCGGGGTCAAGTACTCCGGCGCCAACCAGGCACTGCAAGCCTTTGCCGAGCGTTTCGATATTCCTTTCGCGGAAACTCAGGCGGGCAAGAGCGTCGTGGTTTCCAGCCATCCGTTGAACGTCGGCGGCATCGGCGAAACCGGCTGCTGCCGGCTAACCTGCTGGCGCCTGAGGCCGACCTGATTATTGGCATCGGCACTCGTTATACCGACTTCACCACCTCGTCAAAATCGCTGTTCAAGCACCCTGAGGTGAAGTTTCTCAACCTCAATATCAGCCCCTGCGATGCGTTGAAGCTGGACGGTGTGCAAGTGCTGGCCGATGCGAAAGTTGCGCTTGAAGCACTGGCCGATGCCCTGGGCGATTACCGTTCGGGCTGGGGCGGACAGGTCGCTGACGCGAAGGCGCAACTCGACGCCGAAGTGGACCGCGTGCATCAGGTGCACTACCAGGGCGATGAGTTTGTCCCCGAAGTCGACGACCACCTGGACCGTGCCGTCCTGCGGGAATTCATCGAGCTGACCGGTTCGTGCCTGACCCAAAGCGCGGTGCTCGGCGTGCTCAATGCACGCCTGGCCGATGACGCAATCATCGTGGCTGCCGCCGGCAGCCTGCCCGGCGATTTGCAGCGTGCCTGGCGCAGCAAGGGCGTCAACACCTACCACGTCGAGTATGGCTATTCATGCATGGGCTACGAGATCAACGCTGCCCTGGGCGTGAAGCTGGCCGAGCCAAGCAAGGAGGTGTACGCCCTGGTTGGCGATGGCTCCTACATGATGCTGCACTCGGAGCTGGCCACCTCGATCCAGGAGCGCCGCAAGATCAACGTGGTGCTGTTGGACAACATGGCGTTCGGATGCATCAACAACCTGCAGATCGGCGGCATGGACAGCTTCGGTACCGAGTTCCGCTTTCGTAACCCCGAGAGCGGCAAGCTCGACGGCGGCCTAGTGCCGGTGGATTTCGCCATGAGTGCGGCGGCCTATGGCTGCAAGACCTACAAGGTCAGCACGGTAGAGCAGCTGGAAGCGGCCCTGGCCGATGCGCGCACGCAAACCGTCTCGACCCTGATCGATATCAAGGTGCTGCCCAAGACCATGATCCACGGCTACCTGTCGTGGTGGCGGGTGGGTGTGGCGCAAGTGTCCACCAGTGAACGCACGAATGCAGCGGCAAAAAAACTCAATGAACACCGCCAAGGCCCGGCAGTACTAACAACAAGAGGAGTGTTTGCATGTCTTTGAAACTTGGAGTGATTGGTACGGGCGCCATTGGCCGGGACCATATTCGTCGTTGCAGCCAGGCCTTGCTCAACAGCCAGGTGGTGGCCGTCACCGACATCAACCTTGAGCAGGCGGCCCAGGTGGTGGCGGATTTAAAGCTGGACGCCGAGGTGTACCCGGACGGCCATGCGTTGATCAATTCGCCGGAGGTCGAAGCGATCCTCGTGACCTCGTGGGGCCCCAGCCACGAAGAGTTCGTACTGGCCGCCATCGCCGCCGGCAAACCGGTGTTCTGTGAAAAACCGCTGGCGGTGACGGCCGAGGGCTGCCGCAACATTGTCGAGGCCGAAGTAGCACACGGTAAGCGTCTGGTCCAGGTGGGCTTCATGCGCCCTTATGATCAAGGCTACCGCGCCCTCAAGGCGGTGATCGACAGCGGCCAGATTGGCGAGCCGTTAATGCTGCACTGCGCGCACCGTAACCCCACGGTGGGCGAGAACTACAACACCGGCATGGCGATCACCGACACCCTGATCCATGAGCTGGACGTGCTGCGTTGGCTGCTCAACGACGACTACGTGTCCGTGCAGGTGGTGTTCCCGCGCAAGACCAGCAAGGCGCTGGCGCACCTGCGCGACCCGCAGATCGTGCTGCTGGAAACTGCCAAAGGCACGCGTATCGACGTGGAAGTGTTTGTGAACTGCCAATACGGCTACGACATCCAGTGTGAGGTGGTGGGGGAGAGCGGTATCGCCAAGTTGCCGGAGCCATCTCAGGTGCAACTGCGCAGCGACGCGAAGCTGTCCAACGCGATCCTGATGGATTGGAAGGATAGGTTTATCGGTGCCTATGACGTGGAGTTGCAGGCATTTATCGACAGCGTGCTGGCCGGGCAGGTCGGCGGGCCGTCGGCCTGGGATGGGTTTGCGGCGGCGGTGGCGGCAGATGCGTGTATTGAAGCCCAGGGCAGTGGGCAGATTGTGAAAGTCAGCCTGCCAGATCGCCCACACTTCTACGGCTAACTCACTGAAGAAATGTGGTTAACACTGTGGGAGCTGGCTTGCCTGCGATAGCGGTCTATCAGTGGCAGATTCAGTGCCTGACACACTGCTATCGCAGGCAAGCCAGCTCCCACAGTTGCTTGGGTTCCCAAATCAATTCTGGAGTTGAGCATGCGAATCGGACTAGTGGGCTACGGCCACGGTGGGCGCTTTTTTCATGCGCCGCTGATCGCCACCCTGCCTGGCGCCACCTTTGTCGGCGTGGTGACGCGTTCACCCGAACGTCGCCAGCAATTGAGTACTGATCTTCCAGGTGTCAAAGCCTTCGACTCCATCGGCCAGATCGTCGAAGCCTGCGTCGATGCCCTGGTGATTTCCACCACCCTCAAAGGTCGCCCGGCCTTGGTGCTGGAAGCCATCGAGCACGGGGTGGCGGTGGTCAGCGACAAGCCCTTTGCCGCCAACGCAGAACAAGCCCAGGCCCTGATTACCGCTGCCGAGCGTCAGGGCTCGTTGCTCAGTGTTTATCAGAATCGGCGCTGGGATTCGGATTACCTGACCCTGCGCAAACTGATCGACGCTGGCGCCTTGGGCACCATCACCCGCTTTGAATCCCGCGTGGAGCGCTACAGCCCGCAAGCTGTGGGCAATGCCAGCGGTGGAGGATGGCTGCGCGACCTGGGCAGCCATCTGGTGGACCAGGCGTTGCAACTGTTCGGACCGGTGGAGCGGGTGTTCGCCCAATTGCACTACACACCAGAACATCCCACCGTGGACCACGGCTTCTTTGTCTCCCTCACTCATGCCAACGGCGTGATATCGCACCTGTGGGGCAACGCGTTGCAGAACAGCCAGGCGCCGCGATTTCGCGTCAGTGGCAGCCTGGGTTGCTACACCATCGACGGCCTGGACGGCCAAGAAGAAGTGCTGCTGGCCGGCAAGTCGCCGAAAACCGAAGGTGACCACTGGGGCGCTGAGGAGCACCGACGCTGGGGCTGGTTCGAACAAGGGTCGGAGCGTGAGCGGGTGCCGTCGGAGAAGGGCTGCTGGCCCCAATTCTATCGGCAGTTGCAAGCGGCCGTGGTGGGGCAGGGGCCGCTGCCGGTCAACGCCTATGACGCCCTGGAAACCACCCGTATATTGGATGCCGCACGTTTGAGCGCTGAGCGCCAGCAGGTGGTCTCGACAAAAATAGAATAAAATTCTAAAACAAGTTGATATGGAAATTATTTTCTAATACAGTCTTTTCCAGGTTGCATAAAGTACGTCCCGGAACCTACGGGCGACTCAACAAAAACAAGATCAAAAACAACCAGGTACCGTCAGATGAAAATCTTCAACGCTGTACTGCGAGTTTTACGCCCCCTCCAAGCGCCACGCGGACTGCCCCGCGCCCGGCCGTTCTACTTCTCCTTCCTGAATGTGCTGTGCGTCGAAAACCAGGGCGCGCTGGTGTGCTGCATTCCTGGCGCGCCGGTGGTGAGACTGACAGCCGAGTCCTGATCAACGCAACGTCGAAAAAAACCAACAAGAAAGTGGAGACAGACCGTTCATGAAGACCCCGATCCGTTTTACCGCCCTGGCCCTGTCCATGCTGCTGGCCAGTGGCGTTGCCGGCGCCGCCGACCTCAAGGTGGGCGTGACGATGTCCGCGTTCGATGACACCTTCCTCACTTACCTGCGCGAGGACATGGACAAGCAAGCCAAGTCCTATCCAAAAGGCGATGGCGTGCAACTGCAGTTCGAAGATGCCCGCGCCGATGTGGTCAAGCAGTTGAGCCAGGTCGAGAACTTCATCAGCCAGAAGGTCGACGCGATTATCGTCAACCCGGTCGATACCGCGTCGACCAAGAACATCATCAGTGCCGCCACCAAGGCGGGTATCCCGCTGGTGTTCGTCAACCGCCGTCCTGACCAGAAAGACTTGCCCAAGGACGTGGTGGCCGTGACCTCCGATGACGTCGAGGCCGGCCGCCTGCAAATGCAGTACATCGCCGAAAAGCTCGGCGGCAAGGGCAAGATCGTGATTCTTTTGGGCGACCTGGCGAACAACTCCACCACCAACCGCACCAAGGGCGTGAAGGAAGTGCTGGCCAAGTACCCGGACATCAAGATCGAGCAGGAGCAAACCGGCATTTGGTTGCGTGACAGGGGCATGACCCTGGTCAACGACTGGCTGACCCAGGGCCGGGAGTTCAATGCGGTGCTGGCCAACAACGATGAGATGGCGATCGGTGCGTCCATGGCCCTGAGATCGGCCGGCAAGGAAAAAGGCAGCGTGTTGATTGCCGGTGTCGACGGCACGCCCGATGGCTTGAACGCGATCACCAAGGGCGACATGACCGTGTCGGCGTTCCAGGATGCCAAAGGCCAGGCGGTGGGGTCGGTAGAGGCGGCGCGCAAGATGGCCAAGAACGAGCCGGTCGAGCAGAACGTGGTGATCCCGTTCCAGTTGATCACCCCGGACAACGTCAAAGACTTCAAGTAGCCCTGACACCACAACAATAAGCCGGCAGGGCGGTTACGGCCGTCCTGCAGATGGAGTACCTCCCTATGCTTGCTCAAGCCGCCACGTCGCAGCCCGCCGCTCAACCGGCGCTGGCGCTGGACGAACCCTACCTGCTGGAAATCCTCAACATCAGCAAAGGCTTTCCCGGTGTCGTGGCCCTGGACGATGTGCAACTGCGGGTGCGCCCCGGCACGGTGCTGGCGTTGATGGGCGAGAACGGCGCGGGTAAGTCGACGCTGATGAAGATCATTGCCGGCATCTACCAGCCCGACGCCGGCGAGATTCGCCTGCGTGGCAAGCCGATCACCTTTGAAACGCCGCTGGCCGCGCAAAAGGCCGGGATCGCGATGATCCACCAGGAACTCAACCTGATGCCCCATATGAGCATCGCCGAGAACATCTGGATCGGCCGCGAACAGCTCAACAGCCTGCACATGGTCAACCACCGCGAAATGCACCGTTGCACCGCCGAGTTGCTGGCGCGCCTGCGCATCAACCTCGACCCGGAAGAACAGGTCGGCAACCTGAGCATTGCCGAACGGCAGATGGTCGAGATTGCCAAGGCAGTGTCCTACGACTCCGACATCCTGATCATGGATGAACCCACCTCGGCCATTACCGATAAGGAAGTGGCCCACCTGTTTTCGATCATTGCCGACCTCAAGTCCCAGGGCAAAGGCATCGTCTATATCACCCACAAGATGAACGAAGTGTTCGCCATCGCCGATGAAGTGGCGGTGTTCCGCGACGGCCAATACATCGGCTTGCAACGGGCCGACAGCATGAACAGCGACAGCCTCATCTCGATGATGGTCGGGCGTGAACTGAGCCAGCTGTTCCCGGTGCGCGAAACGCCTATTGGCGAGCTGTTACTGTCGGTGCGCGACCTGAGCCTGGACGGCGTATTCAAGGACGTATCGTTCGACCTGCACGCCGGGGAGATCCTCGGGATCGCCGGGCTGATGGGCTCCGGGCGCACCAATGTGGCGGAAACCATTTTTGGTATCACTCCAAGTTCCAGCGGGCAAATCACCCTGGACGGCAAGGCGGTGCGCATTACCGACCCGCATATGGCCATTGAGAAAGGCTTTGCGTTGTTGACCGAGGACCGCAAGCTCAGCGGCCTGTTCCCGTGCCTGTCGGTGCTGGAGAACATGGAGATGGCGGTGTTGCCGCACTATTCGGGTAACGGTTTTATCCAGCAGAAGGCCTTGCGTGCCCTGTGTGAAGACATGTGCAAGAAGCTGCGGGTGAAAACCCCGTCCCTGGAGCAATGCATCGACACCCTGTCCGGTGGCAACCAGCAAAAGGCCTTGCTGGCGCGCTGGCTGATGACCAACCCACGCTTGCTGATCCTCGATGAGCCGACGCGTGGTATCGATGTGGGCGCCAAGGCTGAGATCTATCGCTTGATCGCCTTCCTCGCCAGCGAGGGCATGGCGGTGATCATGATTTCTTCCGAACTGCCCGAAGTGCTCGGCATGAGCGACCGGGTGATGGTAATGCACGAAGGTGAACTGATGGGCACCCTGGATCGCGCCGAGGCGACTCAGGAAAAAGTCATGCAGTTGGCTTCCGGGATGACCGCAGTCCACTGATCTACAAAATAAGAAGGTGATGGGTTATGAACGCAATAACAGACAACAAGCCGGCAACCGCACCGGTCAAGAACCGTCGACGCATGCCCACCGAGCTGAGTATCTTCCTGGTGCTGATCGGTATCGGCCTGGTGTTTGAACTGTTTGGCTGGATCGTGCGCGACCAGAGCTTTCTAATGAACTCCCAGCGTCTGGTGCTGATGATCCTGCAGGTGTCGATCATCGGCCTGCTGGCCATCGGTGTGACCCAGGTGATCATTACCACGGGCATCGATTTGTCGTCCGGCTCGGTGCTGGCCTTGTCAGCGATGATCGCCGCCAGCCTGGCGCAGACCTCCGACTTTTCCCGGGCGGTGTTTCCGTCCCTCACCGATTTGCCGGTGTGGATCCCGGTGGCGATGGGCTTGGGCGTGGGGCTTTTAGCGGGCGCGATCAACGGGAGCATTATTGCGGTCACCGGCATTCCGCCGTTTATCGCAACCCTGGGCATGATGGTCTCGGCCCGTGGCCTGGCGCGCTATTACACCGAAGGTCAGCCGGTGAGCATGCTCTCGGACTCCTACACGGCGATCGGCCATGGCGCGATGCCGGTGATTATCTTCCTGGTGGTGGCGGTGATCTTCCACATTGCCCTGCGTTACACCAAGTACGGCAAGTACACCTATGCCATCGGCGGCAACATGCAAGCGGCGCGCACTTCGGGGATCAACGTCAAGCGTCACTTGATCATCGTCTATAGCATCGCCGGTCTCCTGGCGGGCCTGGCCGGTGTGGTTGCCTCGGCACGTGCAGCGACGGGGCAAGCCGGCATGGGCATGTCCTACGAGCTGGACGCGATTGCCGCCGCAGTGATCGGCGGTACCAGCCTGGCCGGTGGAGTAGGGCGCATCACCGGCACGGTGATCGGCGCGTTGATCCTCGGGGTGATGGCCAGCGGGTTTACCTTTGTCGGGGTGGATGCGTATATCCAGGACATCATCAAGGGCCTGATCATTGTGGTGGCGGTGGTGATCGACCAATACCGTAACAAGCGCAAGCTCAAGCGCTGAGTACTGCCCTTGTAGGAGCGAGCTTGCGTGGGGCGAAGCACCCCCAATAAAACCGGAGACTGCTGCGCAGTCGGCGGGAGCAAGCTCCCTCGCCACAGCAAGCTCGCGCCTACAGGGGATGAGGCACTTTCAACCGTTTGTCTTCTATATAGCTCCACAACACTGAATTTCTTGCTATAAACGCACTCCGATGACCATTCGCCAAGCCCGTCCTGGTGCCTTTGGGGGTTAATCGGGAAAAAATGCCTGTCTTTTCAGTTGCTGCGCCCTCAAGTCGGCCTTAGACTGCCGCCCCTCGTAAATTGAGTGCCGGGTGGCGCTTGAAATGGACGGCGCCCTTCCGAGACCTGCACAGGCCTTGCGGAACGCTCCCTTATTCGCCTTAATGCACGTATTTTTTATAGAGAAATCAATGACAAAGGAAAAGTTGCTGGCCATGCCGGCGGATGACTACATGAATGCCGAACAGCACGCTTTTTTCGAGAAGTTGCTGCAAGACATGAAGGTGGAACACCACGAGCGCATTGAGCAGAACCGTATCGCCATTGAAAGCCTGGACACCCCGGCCGACCCGGCTGACGCGGCTTCTGTCGAAGAAGAGCGCACCTGGCTGGTGAACGCCATTGACCGCGACCAGCGCATGCTGCCGCAACTTGAGCGTGCCCTGGAACGCATCAAGGAAGATTCCTTTGGCTGGTGTGACGACAGCGGCGAGCCTATCGGCCTCAAGCGCCTGCTGATCAGCCCCACCACCAAGTACTGCATCGAAGCGCAAGAGCGCCACGAGCAGATCGACAAGCACCAGCGTCAAGCTTGATCTGATGAATGGGGCGGCACTCGAGCTGGCCGTCCCCGTCTCTACATTGTTGCTGTTTATGCAATGAAGCTATTCCGCAGATAGCTTTTTCCAACTGGAATAAAACCGTAGCATGGCCGACATTGTTAGCCAGCTAACTAATGCTGCGGAGAAGCTCCATGCAAAACAAAGTCGATGTGGCCGTGATGATCGGCAGTGGCGTGCCTGAAACCCTTCGTGCCCTGGGCCAGCGCGCCTGCTGGGTGGTGTTGCTCAACGGTGAGCAACGCGGCACCGCGTTCGCCAGCCGGGACGAGGCGCAGGAATGCCAGGCTGCCTGGCAAGCGCTGTTACGCAGTGAAGAGTCAGACAGCCTGCATTGAATCAACCGTGGGGACGTTCATGCAGCAGCGCATTGAGGTCATCCACTGCGGGCGCCCACTCTGCGTCGACGTGCAATTGTTCCCTGAGGAAGTTCGCCTGCTGTTCGCTCCAGAATGGCGCGTCGATGAGTTTTACCTCATCGGGCAGGCGATGTTCGGCGGTGAAACGTTCGATGGCTTCCTGGCTGGAATCCAGGCCCAGTTGTTCGAACAGGGTTTCAAGGGTTGGGGTCGTGGTGTCCATAACGTTCTCCATGCGGGTTTATCGTCATGCATGTGAGGGCTCGGGGGGCGCCAGAGTTCTATCGGATTGTCAGGAATTGAGCGCGCCGCAATCCACGGCGGCTTTCAGTGCCTTGGCCGCCTCTTTGCCAGCGACGGCTGCTGCGTCGGCGGTTTTGAACCAGCGGTCTTTTTCCACTTGGTGCGCGGTGACCTTGTTCAGCGGTGGTTTGGCTCGCATGATGATGACCGCTTGAAACTCACCGTCTACTTCTCTCGCATCGCCGTGGATAATAAATTCGCCAATATCAAATTCCGTCACGTATGGCTTTCCCTTCAAGGTAACTGCGTTGATGAAACCTGACCCGCGGGGGGCAAACTTCCATGGACAGGCCAGTATGGCAGTTGTTGAGGGGCAGTGGCGCGGTAAAGTCATCCAGGCGACGAAACGATTCCGCCGCCTGAGGCGTATAGCTTGGCTTCAAGGGACTTGGCCAGTTCGCAGGCTTTGATGTGATCGCTGCGAAACCCCTTGATCTTGCCGCTGGGCACTTCAAGAATATGAAAAAAGTTCTTTCCTGCGGGTACAACTTGGTAAAGCACTGAATTGGAGTACCCATTCAGGTTCAGCAGGCAGTAGTATTGCTGTTCGTCGGGACATGGTGAACGAGTGTGGAAAGACGTAGCGTCGTGTTGACGTCGTTGCATGCTCAGCTCCTGTCGATCGATCCGGTTAGCTTGTCTGCGATGTTTCGGGTGGTTTTCACCCTGGTTGCTGTTCTAGTATTGTCGTCGGTAGTTCGTGACTGGTTCCATGCCCAGATGTTTTTTTGTGTTGGGATGTCGGAAAACTGCATTTTTAATTGGGTTATTCTCTGAAGTCGGCAGACCCGTATTCTCGGGTCGTTGAACCTGTGATTTGCTGTATCACGGTTGACTTCGCATGAGGTCCGCCGTTGAGGTTTGTACTAGCCTTACGAGTTCTCTTCAGTTTTTTAATGACTCTGTATCGTGTCGTAACGGCCATTTTTTTGTGCTGTTCGCTTTGGCGGCCAGTGCTTTTTTGATGTGGGGGCGTTTCCTTGGCAGTCAGTAATCTGGATATGCACGCGTTATTCGTGCTGGGTGATTTGCGCGCAAAGTTGGTCAAGCAGTTTCAATCCCGGTTTGTCTACGTCACTGAACAGACGCCGGAAGGTATTTATATCGCCGAGATCGATACCGAAACGGCGCTGGTCGTGGATGACAAGCCACGTCTGGAACTCAAAGTGGGTGACCATTTTCGCGCGGCGGTGTTGCCCAGCCGTGAAGGTGGAAAGTTCGAATTGAGGTTTCGCGATATCAAGTTGACTGTGTACGGCATCGGCGACTATGCCTTTGTGTCGTCGAACGAAGGCCAGGGTATCGTGTTCAAGGAAGGCCACAGCGTGATGCTGGTATTCGCTGCCCACGATCAATTGCAAGAAGGGTTGACCAAAACCCTGAAAGCCGTGACGGGCAAAGCCGCCAAATGGCGCAAGGGTGAGCTGGTGACCTTCAAGGCCAGCGAGTAGGCGCTGAACATGTTGTGCCTCTTTGTCTTTTGGAACCTCTACTACAGTTGAGTTGACTTAACTATTCAGAGGCTTCGCGCATTTGCAGCAAAGCCGTTCGCCATGACTGCGAAAACGCGAGGTGCAAAGGCATGAAAGGATTGAAGTCACTGCTGGCGATGGGCCTGACGACCCTGAGTCTGTCATTGCCGGTATCGGCCGCCCAGGCGCCGGTGCATTTTGCCGACCTGAACTGGGAAAGCGGCAGCCTGATCACAGAAGTACTGCGTTTTATCGTCGAGAAGGGCTATGACCTGCCCACCGACACGTTGCCTGGCACCACCATCACCCTGGAAACCGCCCTGGCCAAGAATGATATCCAGGTGATCGGCGAGGAGTGGGCAGGCCGCAGCCCTGTGTGGGTCAAGGCGCAAGCCGAAGGCAAGGTGGCGGGCCTGGGCGATATCGTCAAAGGCGCTACCGAAGGCTGGTGGGTGCCGGAATACGTGGTCAAGGGTGACCCCTCTAAAGGACTCAAACCCCTGGCACCAGATTTGAAAAGCGTACAGGACCTGGCGCGCTACAAGGACGTGTTCAAAGACCCGGAGTCCCCAGGCAAGGGGCGCTTTCTCAACAGCCCCATCGGCTGGACCTCCGAGGTGGTCAACAAACAGAAGCTCAAGGCTTATGGGCTGGACGACAGCTACGTGAACTTTCGCAGCGGTTCGGGGGCGGCGCTGGATGCGGAGATTGCCTCGTCGATTCGCCGGGGCAAGCCCGTGCTGTTCTATTACTGGTCGCCGACCCCGTTGATGGGGCGCTATAAATTGATCCAGCTGGAAGAACCGCCATTTGATGCAGATGCGTGGAAGACCCTGACTGACGCAGACAACCCGAACCCGAAGCCGACACGCTCATTGGCTTCCAAGCTGAGCATTGGCGTGTCGACGCCGTTCCAGCAGGAACATCCACAGATTGCCCAGTTCTTCGAGAAGGTCGAGTTTCCCATCGAGCCGCTTAACAAAGCCTTGGCGACGATGAGCGAGCACCACACGCCGCCTCGGGAGGTGGCCCAGGCGTTTCTCAAGGAACATCCGCAGGTATGGAAGGCCTGGTTGACGGAAGATGTGGCGCAGAAGATCGAGGCGAGCCTCCAGTAACCGGCGGTCTTTGTATCGAGCGAAGATCAAGATGTGGGAGCTGGCTTGCCTGCGATGACTGAGTGTCAGACAACATATTTTTATGCTGACCCACCGCTATCGCAGGCAAGCCAGCTCCCACATTCAATTGCATTTCAAGTCAACGGTCGTTGCAGCGTTAGAACTTGGTGTGTACGGCCAGCTCAAAGGTCCTCGGTGATCCCAGATAGTACGCCGGCGACACATGAGCAAACTCTGCGTACACCTCGTTAGTCAGGTTACGCACGCGCCCGGTTACCGAGGTGTTCGCATCCAGCTTATAGCGCAGGAAGGTGCCGAACAGCGTATAGGCCGGTACGGTCTGGGTATTGGCATTGTCCGCGTACACCTGGGCGACATACCGCGCATCCACCCCACCTTGCCAATCCTCGGCAAAATCGTAGGTCAGCCATAGGTTACCCACGCGCTTGGGCACGTTGGTCGGCGTATTGCCCTTACGTGACACCACCGAGCCGCTGGCGATTTTCTCGTTGAACTCATCGTACTGCGCGTCCACCCAGGCGAAGTTGCCTTCGGCCAATAGCTTCGGCGTGATGCGCAACGAGCTGGCCAGTTCGATGCCCTTGGACGACTGCGCGCCCACCGGGATGCTGTTGGTCGGGTCCAGCGGGTCGGTGACGGCAAAGTCCTTGCGTTCGATCTTGTAGGCGGCGACCGTGGCGGAGCCCCGACCTTCCAGGTAATCGAACTTGCTGCCGATTTCCCATTGCTTGCCCGTGGACACGTCGAACACCTGGGTGGTGGTATTGGGCTGTTCGACGGCGGTGCTGTATTGCACATAGACGTTGGCGGACGGGATGAACTGATAGGTCAGGCCCACCCGGCCCGTTACCGGCTCCCAACTGCGCTTGAAGTGCCGCGGGTTGGTGGCGGTGATGGTGCGGTGGTTGGTCACGTCCAGGTCGATGGCGTCATAGCGCAGGCCGGTCAGCAGCGAGAGCTTATCCGTTAGTCCCAGACGGTTTTCCACGAACAGTGCCTTGGTGGTTACTTGGTTGGTCTTGTCCTTGACGAAACCTGGCTGGGTACCGGGAATATCATAGAAGTGCCCTGGGTCGTAGTGGTTCGGGTCCACGGTACTTTTGCCCGGCACGTTCAAGGGGCTGTTGGTGGTGCTGTTGACCTTGTACTCAAAACCACCCGACCAGGTGGTGGCAAGGCCGAACACGCTCGTGTCATGGCGCAGTTCGAACTGGTTGCCGTTCTGCTCGCCCTGATGCCGCACCTGATAGGCCGTTGAGCGGTTCACCGCGCTGTTGTCGGCGTTGTACTGGTAGGTCTCCAGGTTGCGATAGTCGCGCTGGCTGTCGAGGTGGTAGAGGGTGTTTTTCAGTGTGGTGCTGTCGTTGATCCGGTAGTCGATGATTGAACGTGCCCAGATCGTGCGTTGCTCATAACGGCCGTCGGCAACGTTGTAGTTATTGAAGCGGTTGTGCTTGTCGATCTTCAGTTCACCGGCCTTGGGGTTGAGCACCGGCGTACCCCAATACGGGCTGTCTTCATGTTCGTCCTGATATTCCAGGGCCAGGGTGTGGGACAGATTCGGGGTGAGGTCGCTGAGCAGGGAAAACGCCACGCTCCAGGCATCGCGCTGGTCGCGGTCGATGTAGCTGTGGTTGGTGTTGCGGCTCACATCCAGGCGGGCGTAATGCTGCACCTCGGCACCGGGTTCGGTCAGCGCATGGTTGAGGCCGAACGCCAGACCGGCGGTGTCGTAGCTGCCATAGCTCAGTTGGCCTTCGATGGCCTGTTCCTCGCGGTTTGCCAGCTTGGTCACGTAGTTCAGCGAGCCACCCACTGAGCCTGCGCCGTTGATCAAGGAGGAGGGGCCGCCTACCAGTTCGACGCGGTCATAGATCCACGCATCCACCGGCCGCGCCAGGCCCGTGGCGACATTGATGCCGTTGAACATCTGGGTGATCTGGCTACTGGTAAACCCTCGGTACGAGACAAAACCGCCAAAACCGGGCGGGGCGCTGGCGTTGACACCGGGCAGGGTATTGGCCGCATCGCGGAAGGTCTTGGCGCCGTGGCGCTCGATATCGTTGCGGTTGGCGATGGCCACTGACGCCGGGGTTTCCCGCACGCTCAGGCCCAGGCGCGAGGCCATGCCGCTGGATTGGTCCAGGGCCAGCCCAGGCTCGGCACTTTGCTCGCCGTCAATGGTGGTCGGGGCCAACTCAAGGGCCGAGGCGCAAACAGGCAGGCAGCCGAACAGGCCCGCCAGCAGGGGTAAATGTTTCATGGTTGGAATCCTGAAAACTTGGCTCGAAAACAACGCACAGCTACCCGTACTCCTGACGGAAACGGGGCGATGCAGATCAGTAAGCGCAGGGATCAGGCAAGGGCAGGTGGCGCGCGCGGATTAGCCGCAGGCCAGGTGAAGCGGGCAGGGATGTCAGCGGCAAGCACCACCGCAGCAGGCGGTGCATGGGGTTGCGGCAGGACCGCCACATTCAGGTGGGAGTTGAGCGCCGGGCCCATGCCGCCGGTAGAACACAGCGGGCAACCAAACGCCTTCGACAGCGTTGGCAGGTTCTCGTCCGTCGAGTTGCTGGGCAGCGGCGCCTGGGTACGTGGGTCGACCGTACAGAACTGGCCGCTGATGCCGTTGAGCTGCATCCCCACCCTTTGCCCATGACCAATACTGCAGGCGAACACATTGAACAGGACGCAGCAGTAGAGCATCCAGGCAATGAGTGAACGGTCGGCACGGGCAAGTTTCATGGGGCGGCACTTTATCATCAGCGACCGACGAAATGCCTGCAAAAAAACTCAGGGCGGCTATCCTCATTCGCACATTTTTGTGGAGCGCCGACCATGAGCTTTGTGATTGCGCGGTGGATCGTCGGGGTATTTACCTTCATCAGCATGGTGCATCTGTATTGGGCTGCGGGTGGCAAGCTCGGCAGCCTGGCCGCTATCCCGCAACTGCCCGGAGAGTTTGCCAGCGGGCCCAGGCCGGCGTTCAAACCGTCGGCGCTGGGCACTTTTCTGGTGGCGATGGGGCTGGTGGCGATTGCCTTGCTTGTGTGCCTGCGCGCCGGGCTGTATTTCTCGCCGGTGTCCCATGGGGCGTTGCAGTGGGGCATCAGCGCGATTGCCGTGCTGATGTTTGCCCGAGCGATAGGGGATTCGGAGCTGGTGGGGTTCTTCAAGAAGGTCGGCGGTTCGCGGTTCGCTCGTCTGGACACCTACTTCTATTCGCCGTTGTGCCTGGTGTTGGGCGCCGGCTTGCTGGTAGTCGCCTGGACCTGAGCCTGAGCCCACAGATACCAGGCTGACACCGCGCAATCCAAAGGTGGGAGCTGGCTTGCCTGCGATGCAGGCACCTCGGTCTATCAACCAAACCGGGTCGATCCCTTCGCAGGCAAGCCAGCTCCCACCTTCAGCCGCGTTCGACAGGTAACCCCGAGCGCCACCAAGCCACGCTGGCCGCCATTTGATTCACCTCCAAGTATTTCCCAGACAAAACACACCCCCGGTTTTATAGCGCTTGACCTTCCCAGTATGGCAAGCCGGATAAAAACCCACGTGTCGGTTTGTCTTGAAAATTCCAAGGAGGGTGAACGATGTACACCAAACCAGTCAGCCTGATCACCGGGGTGTTGGCCGTAGCGTTGACGCTGGGCGGATGCTCAGACAATTCACCGCCAGCCGCGGCCGCCAAGCCCCCTGGCGTGCCGGTAGCCCAGGTGGTGGCGCGTGCGGTGACGCCGTTTGTGGAGTACACCGGTTCGTTGACCGCCATCGACCAGGTTCAATTGCGCCCGCGAGTCAGTGGCTATCTGCAAAGTGTCAGCGTGCCTGAAGGGCAGTTCGTGGCCAAGGGCAGTCCATTGTTTGTGATCGATCCGCGTATGTTCCAGGCGGCAGTGAACGCAGCCAAGGCACGTCTGCGCGAGGCCGAGGCCAATGCGTTGCTGGCCCAGGCCGAGCATGGCCGTGCCGAGCAGTTATATGCCAAGAAGGTGGTGGCACGTGATCGTCTCGACACCGCCGTTGCTTCGTTGAACGCCGGCAGAGCGCAGGTGGAGGCCGCCAGGGCTGCGCTGGATACGGCCCAACTGGACCTGAGTTACACCCGCGTCACCGCACCTATCAGCGGGCGTATCGACCGCGCCCTGGTGACGGAAGGCAACTATGTCACCCGTGGGGAAACAGCGCTGACCACGATTGTTTCCATCGACCCCTTGCATGTGTATTTCGATGTGGATGAACGCACCTACCTGCATTCGTTGGCAGCGACGCGGCAACACGCCGGGGCCAAGGGCGAACAAGCCGCCAAGGTCATGGTGGCGATGCTCAACGACACCACCTATGCACGGGCCGGTCGCGTGGATTTTCTGGCCAACTCGGCTGACCGCAAGACCGGCACGGTGCGCGTGCGTGCGGTGGTGGAAAACCCGGATGGGCGCTTGACGCCGGGGCTGTTCGCCAAGGTCAAGCTGGATACCGGCGCGGCGCAACCCCGGGTGTTGATTGCCGACCATTCCATCGGCACCGACCAGGGCCGTCGCTATGTGCTGGTAGTCGGTGAAGGTGATAAAACCGAATACCGCCCGGTGGAACTGGGCCCAGTGGTCGACGGCCTGCGGGTCATCGAACAGGGGCTGCAACCGGGCGAGCGCATTGTCGTCAAAGGGCTGGTGCGCCCCGGCATGCAGGTGACACCGCTGGCCGCCAGCATCGAGGGCAAGCCGCTTGAGGCGCCGCTGGCGGTGGGGGGCGTGCAATGAGCTTCCCACGCTTTTTCATTGACCGACCGATCTTCGCCATTGTCCTCTCGGTGTTGATGATGATCGGCGGCATCGTGGCCTTCTTCCATTTGCCGTTGAGCGAATACCCGGCCGTCACGCCGCCCACGGTGCAAGTGACCGCGTCGTATCCGGGGGCCAACCCGCAGGTGATTGCAGAGACGGTGGCAGCGCCGCTGGAACAGGTGATCACCGGGGTGGAAGGCATGCTTTACATGACCTCGCAGTCGGCCACCGATGGCCGCATGATCCTGACCGCGACCTTCGCCCAGGGCACCAACGCGGACATGGCGCAGATCCAGGTGCAGAACCGTGTTTCGCGAGCTTTGCCGCGCTTGCCCGAAGAGGTGCAGCGCCTGGGCGTGGTCACGCAGAAGACCTCGCCGGACATCCTCATGGTGGTCCACCTGCTGTCCCCCGACCAACGTTATGATCCGCTCTATATCTCCAACTATGCCTACCTGCAGGTGCGCGATGAGTTGTCGCGCCTGCCGGGGATCAACGATGTGCTGGTGTGGGGCGCGGGTGAATACAGCATGCGCCTGTGGCTCGACCCGGACCTGATCGCCGCCCGAGGCTTGACCGCCGGTGATGTGATTGCTGCCGTGCGCGAGCAGAACGTGCAAGTGGCCGCCGGCTCGGTCGGCCAGGCGCCGGACTCTACTGCGGCGTTCCAAGTCACGGTCAATACCCTCGGGCGCCTGACGGACGAAGAGCAGTTCGGCGATATCATCATCCGCACCGGCGATAACGGCCAGGTCACGCGCCTGCGTGATGTGGCCCGTATCGAGATGGGCGCCGATGCCTACGCGCTGCGCAGCCTGTTGGACGGCGAGCCGGCGGTGGCCTTGCAGATCATCCAGAGCCCAGGGGCCAATGCCCTCGATGTGGCGCAGTCGGTGCGCGAGACCATGCAGCGTCTGCAAACCAACTTCCCCGAGGGGCTGGTGTCGCGGATTGCCTATGACCCCACCGTGTTTGTGCGCGCTTCGCTGGAGTCGGTGGCCATCACGCTGATGGAAGCGATCCTGCTGGTGGTGATCGTGGTGGTGGTGTTCCTGCGCAACTGGCGTGCGTCGCTGATTCCTTTGATGGCCGTGCCGGTGTCGATCATTGGCACCTTTGCGGTCATGCACCTGATGGGCTTTTCCCTCAATACCTTGTCGCTGTTTGGCCTGGTGCTGTCGATTGGCATCGTGGTCGACGATGCCATCGTGGTGGTGGAGAACGTCGAGCGGCATATCGAGAACGGCGAGGAGCCGATGCAGGCTGCGCGACGGGCGATGGGCGAGGTCACCGGCCCTATCATTGCGATCACCTCGGTGCTGGCGGCCGTGTTCATTCCCACCGCGTTTCTCAGTGGCCTGCAAGGCGAGTTCTATCGGCAATTTGCGCTGACCATCGCGATTTCCACTATCCTCTCGGCGGTCAACTCGTTGACCCTCAGCCCGGCGCTGGCTGGCCTGTTGCTGCGGCCACGGCATGCGGCCTTGGTGCATGACCCGCGCAGCCTGCGTGGTCGCGCCACGCGGCTGCTTGAGGTGCTGGGCCGGCCGTTTCAGCGAGCGCCACAAGCCTATGGCAATACCGTGCGCAAGGTCGTCGGCCGTCGCGGCGTGGCGCTGTTGGCCTACGGCGGTTTGCTCGCGTTGACCTGGTTCGGCTTCAACGTGGTACCGGCCGGCTTCGTGCCGATGCAAGACAAATACTACCTGGTCGGCATCGCCCAACTGCCGAACGCGGCCTCGTTGGAGCGTACCGATGCGGTGGTGCGACAAATGTCGAAAATCGCCCTGGATGAGCCGGGGGTCGAGAGCGTCGTGGCGTTCCCGGGGCTGTCGGTCAACGGCTTCGTCAACGTCCCGAATGCGGCGGTGATGTTTGTGATGCTTGATCCGTTCAAAGAGCGCACCTCGCCGGATATGGCGGCGGTCGCCATCGCCGGGCGTCTGCAAGCCAAGTTTGCGAGCATCCCCGACGGCTTCCTCGGCGTGTTCCCGCCGCCACCGGTGCCGGGGCTCGGGGTGACCGGGGGCTTCAAGCTGCAGGTCGAGGACCGTGGCGGCGTCGGGCTGGAGGCGCTGGTGCAGCAGACCCAGGTCCTGATGACCAAAGCCACTGAGTCAGGCCAAGTGGCCGGGCTGATGACCAGCCTGGACGTCAACGCGCCGCAACTGAATGTCGACATCGACCGCACCCAGGTCAAGAGCCAGGGCGTGCGCCTGGCGGATGTGTTCGAGTCGCTGCAGGTCTATCTGGGGTCGCTGTACGTCAATGACTTCAACCGGTTTGGCCGCACCTACAAAGTCACGGCCCAGGCCGATGCGGACCATCGCATGCAAGCCGAAGCCATCGGCCGTCTGCAGGTGCGCAATGCCGTCGGGGACATGCTGCCGTTATCAGCGTTTGTCACGGTCACGCCGAGCTCCGGGCCTGACCGGGTGATCCACTACAACGGCTATCCCTCGGCGGATATCTCTGGCGGCGCGATGCCTGGGGTCAGCTCAGGGCAGGCGGTTGCGCTCATGGAACGCCTGGCCCAGGAGGTACTGCCCGAGGGCGTGACCTATGAATGGACGGACCTGACCTACCAGCAAAAGCTCGCTGGGTCATCGGCCCTGTTTATTTTCCCGCTGTGTGTGTTGCTGGCGTATCTGATCCTCGCCGCGCAGTACAACAGTTGGCTGCTGCCGTTGGCGGTGTTGCTGATCGTGCCCATGTGCCTGCTCAGCGCAATCCTCGGCGTGTGGCTGGTGGAGGGCGACAACAACGTGTTCGTGCAGATCGGGTTGGTGGTGCTGGTGGGCTTGGCGGCGAAGAACGCCATCCTGATCGTCGAGTTTGCCCGCAGCCTCGAAGCCGAAGGCGCCAGCCCATTGGAAGCGGTGATCCACGCCTGTCAATTGCGCCTGCGCCCGATCCTGATGACGTCCCTGGCGTTTATCGCCGGCGTAGTCCCGCTGGTATTTGCCAGTGGGGCAGGCGCCGAGATGCGCCATGCCATGGGGGTTGCGGTGTTTGCCGGGATGTTGGGCGTGACGCTGTTCGGTCTGTTCCTGACGCCCGTGTTCTATGTGGTGATGCGCAGCCTGGCGCTGCGCGTGCAGCGCCAGGGGGCGAGTCCGAAGGTGCAGCTAAAGGAGAGCGCATCATGAAACAGGCGTATCCAGCTTTTCTGTTGTCGTTGACCCTGCTGGCCGGTTGCGGCTCGGTTGGGCCTGATTACTCCGCGCCGGTGCTGCCTGCTGCGCAGCGGGCGACGAGCTTCGGCGCGCCCATCGCCGGGCTTGGTCCGGGTGAGGTAGAGGTGCAGTGGTGGCAAGTGTTCGACGAGCCGGCACTGAGCCAATTGATCCAACAGGCACTGGCGGCCAACCACGACATCGGCATCGCTGCCGCGCGCCTGGACGAAGCCAAGGCGTTGCTGCGCGAAAGCCGCCAAGGCTTCCTGCCCAGCGGCGGCGCTGCCCTGGGCTACGAGCACCGCCAGCGTAGCGAGGTCGAGACTCCCTTCGGCGAGCAGCGCTCTATTGAAACCACCCGCGCGGCGGTGGATGCAGCCTGGGAAATCGACTTGTTTGGGCGCGTGCGTCGCTCGGTGGAGGCGGCCCAGGCCCAGGCGGGGTCGCGTCAGGCATTGCTGCGCAGCGTGCAAGCGAGCGTCGCGGCGACGGTCGCGGCAACCTGGTTCGAGTTACAAGGGATCGAAGCCGAACAGGCGGTGGTCGCGGATATCAGTCAGAGCCAGCGCGACAGCCTGGGCCTGGTGGGGCAGATGGTCAGCGTCGGCGCCGCCACCGAATTCGACCGGCTGCGGGCCGAGGCCTTGTTGCGCAATGTCGAGGCGGTAGCGCCTGACCTGGAGCGACGTCGCGCCAAGTCAACCAACGCGCTGGCGGTGCTGCTGGGGCAAGCGCCCCAGGGGTTCAAGCCACCGCTGGCCCGGCCTGGGCGTGAAACCTTGAACCTGCGCACGTTGCAGGTGGGAGACCCGGCCGGCCTGCTGGCGCGTCGCGCCGATATTGCCGCGGCCGAACGCACGCTGGCGGCTGCGACCGCGCAGATTGGTGTGGAAACCGCTGGCTTGTATCCGGACATCCAGGTGCAGGGTTCCATCGGTTTACTGGCCGGAAGTCTCAGCGCCCTGGGCGATGCGGGCATGCAGTCGAACTTTATCGCGCCGGTGATTCGCTGGTCGTTGCTGGACACCGGGCGCGTACGAGCGCGGATTGCCGCCAGCGAGGCACGCACCCAGGCGGCATTGATCGCTTATGACCAGACCGTGTTGCGAGCCCTGCAGGAAACCGATGATGCGTTCCAGGCCAACCGTACAGCCGGTAATGCCCTGGGCTTGCGGCTGCTGGAAGCGGCGGCCAATCGTGAGGCAGCCAGCTTCGCGCGTGAGCGGTTTGCGCAAGGTGAAGGGGTGTACCTGGATGTGCTTGAGGCCGAACGCGCGGACTTCACCAGCCGCCGGGCATTGACGGCGGCGCGCACGGAACAGCGCTTGGCGGTGGTGGGGATCTATAAGGCGCTGGGTGGTGGGTGGGAGATCTGTGAGAGGGCGGGGCAGGCGTGCAAGGGGGCCACGGTGTTGCGCTAACGTGGACCTGTGGGCGCTGGCTTGCCTGCGAAGGCGGCCCGCCAGCCGACGCCTATCTACCCGACACCCCAACGATCCAACTGTGGGAGCTGGCTTGCCTGCGATAGCGGCCTGACAGTCGATACAGTTATACCGAGTACATATCCATTCCTGCGGTAACGGCCACTTAGGGTTCCGCTTTTACAGCGGCTCACTTTTGAAAAGCCGGAATGCCGGCCCAGACAAAAGTAAGCAAAACGCTCTTGCCCCACCACTCGGCACCTCGCCCAGGCTCGGTGTGCCCGTAATCCGCCAGTGATTTGGGGGCCGCCGCCACGCGCCATCCATGGCGCGGGGCGGCTAAACCGGCATCCCTGCCGGTTTACCCCCCAAATCCCTGTCGAATTACGGCCAGCGTGGTTTAACGGGGCGCCTAAGATCAAGATCAAGAGCGGCTCGCTTCGCATCGTGGTTACCGTCTACCGTTACAGCGTTGTGCAAATACTCATCCTCGCCTCAGGCAAACAGGCCAAGATTTCGCGCCTCGACAGCTCTGCGTCCGTCATACTGGCAAGCATGACTTTCGACTCGCCTCTCGCCGCTTATCAACATGCAATCGCCCAACCAGGTTTCGTCGCCGACGATGCCCAGCGCCGGGCGGTACAAGCCTTGCAAGCCTGTCACGAGGCCTTGCATCAAGGGCGTTCGTCGATTGCCGGCGTTTACCTCTGGGGGCCGGTGGGGCGTGGCAAGACCTGGTTGATGGACCAGTTCTACCAAAGCCTGCACGTGCCTGCGCGGCGTCAGCATTTTCACCACTTCATGGCCTGGGTCCACCAGCGTTTATTCCAGCTCACGGGCACCCAGGACCCCTTGCAGGCGTTGGCCAGGGAGCTGAGCCAGGCGGTGCGTGTGCTGTGCTTCGATGAGCTGTTTGTGAATGACATCGGGGACGCGATCATTCTCGGTCGCCTGTTCCAGGTGATGTTCGAGGAGGGTGTGGTGATGGTGTGCACGTCCAACCAGCCGCCCGACCAGCTGTATGCCGATGGCTTCAACCGTGAGCGTTTCCTGCCGGGCATCGATGCGCTCAAGCAGCATATGCAGGTGGTGGCCGTGGACGGTGGCGAGGATCATCGCTTGCATCCCGGCGTGGGCATGCAGCGTTATTGGGTGAATCAACCCGAGGCACTGGCGGCGGTGTTCCGACAATTGAGCCAAGGCCAAGCCGTGAACAGTGTGGCGGTAAGCGTAGGGCACCGCACCATCATGACGGTGCAGGCCAGTGATACCGTGCTTTGGTGTCGCTATGCCGACCTGTGTGAGCAACCCCTGGCCGCCATGGATTTCATGCTGGTGTGTGATCGCTTCCACGCCATTCTGCTGGGAGACGTCCCTAACCTCAGTGCACAAATACGCCCGGGTCGAATTGCCCGTGGCACCGAAGATGGCGCCGAGCGCGTGGTGGCCGGGGATCGAGAGTTGCCGCAGTTGTCGGTGCACGATGACAGCGTGCGACGTTTTATCGCGTTAGTGGACGAATGCTACGACCGCAAAGTGCCACTCTTTATCGACGCCGCGGTGCCGTTGCACAGCCTGTACACCGAAGGCTACCTGGAGTTTCCTTTCCGCCGCACCCTGAGCCGTCTGCAAGAGATGCAGCTGCAACGCTTCGCCACATAGGAAAAATCGCTGTACCAAAGCTCATTGCACGCTTTGATGCGCGCAACCTTCGCACTTTCTGTCAGCTATTTGTCGCTTATCTCCTTCATCTACTGCCGACTCCACGCTTACAATCGCACCTCTCAAAGGGAACCGATTCCCTGGTTGTCGCTATCGAGGAAGGACATGGACACCCCAGACATCCTGGTGCTGCAAGCCAGCTATACCAACGCCGTGCACGCCGACGCCATTGGCCTGCTGCTCAACTCTTACGCTGAAGACCCGATGGGCGGCGGCCACAGCCTGCCAGCCGATCTCTTGCAGCAACTGCCAGCCGAACTGGCCAAGCGCCCACACGCGTTCAGTGTGCTGGCGTTCGTCGGGGGGGAGCCAGCGGGGTTGGTCAATTGCTTCGAAGGCTTTTCGACCTTCGCCTGCCGGCCCTTGGTCAACGTCCACGACGTGATGGTGAAGGAGCAATTTCGGGGTTTGGGGTTGAGTCAGAAGATGCTGCAAAAGGTCGAGGAAATCGCCCGGCAGCGCGGTTGCTGCAAGATCACCCTCGAAGTGCTGGAAGGTAATGCCCTGGCGCAGTCGGCATACCGCAAGTTCGGGTTTGACGACTCAGTGTTTGATCCCGCCCATGGGCGAATGCTGTTCTGGCATAAGCCGTTGTAATAAATAACCGGCAAAAAAAGGGCGCCATTAAAGGGCGCCCAATAAACCTTTGCCAACGGAGCAGAATGGCGCAGGGTGCTACGGATTAAGTAAGCATTAACTCAGCTGTTCGGTTGTGCCTGATCAACAGTCTCAGACTTAACCGATTTGCCATCGGCGCTGGCAACTTGTTGCTCAGCCTTGCCGTGGGTTTTTTCCTGAATGAAGCTGAAGTTGTTGTAGAACTCCTTGGAGCGCTCTGCGCCGCCCTCTGCAAAGGCGGCGGCGGAGGTCAGGGTCATCAGGCTGGCCAGTATCAAGGTCGACATTTTCATCGCGGTATTCCCATTAAAAGTGATAGGTGTCCGGTCGCTCCGTGATCAGATCATGGAGCGACTATGGCGCTATCTTATTAAGTGGGAATTAACGGGAGATGCCGTTGAAGTTAACAGTTTTGTTAACTTCAACGGGCGGGGCTATAACTTCCAATCCAATGCCAGCGTGACGGAACGCGGCTCACCCCAATACACGCCGTTATAAAAACCAACGCGCTCGTAGTATTTCTTATCAAAGAGGTTATTCACATTGACCGACGCCGAAACCTGTTCGTCGAACTGGTAGCGCGACATCAGGTTGACCACGGTATAGCCCTGTTGCGTGATCTTCGCCCGGGTGGTTATCGGCCGGCCTTCGCCGTTGCGCTGCCCGGTCGGGCGGTTGCTGAAGTCGTAGGTTTCGCTCTGCCAGTTCACGGCGCCGCCCACCGTCAGGTTGCGCCAGGCGCCCGGAAGGCGATAGGCGCTGGAGATCTTCACCAGGTTCAAGGGTTGGCTGGTGTTATTGCGTTTGTCCGAGCCATTGACTGAATGGGTGTAGGTGTAGCCGGCGGTCAGGTTCCAGTCCGGCGTGATTTCACCGGCGGCTTCCAACTCGAAGCCGTTGACCTTGTTACCTTTGCCGCCGGATCTGTAGTACTCCTCGCCCGTGACCGGGTTGGGCGGGACTGAGTCATCCCGCTCGGCGACGTTGTCCTGGGTACTCCAGAAGTACGCGGCGGCCAGGTTCAAGCGCTCGTTCAGCACGCTGCCCTTGAGGCCCACTTCGTAGTTACTGCCGACCACGGGCTCCAGGTACTTCTTGTTGGCATCACGGTAGTCCTGGGGTTTGAAGATGTCGGTATAGCTGGCGTAGACGGTGTACTGCGGCGTGATGTCGTAGAGCAGGCCGGCGTATGGCGTCCACATATCATTGTGGGTCTGACTGGTTTTGCCCGAAGCGGTCAGTTGGTCGTTGGCATCGTATTTGGGCTCTGCGCTTTCCAGCTCCCAACTGCCGTAACGGCTGCCCAGTACGGCGTGCAAGCGGTCTGTGAGGCTCAGCCTTGTGGCCAGGTAACCGGCTTTCTGTTGTTTCTTGCTGTGCTCACCCTTCAGGTCGGTCACCTGGTCGGTGAACTTGCCGATGCCGCCCATGTGCTTCCAGTCCTGGATGGGGTAGTAGCTGGCTGGCAGGTCGCTGCGCATGAAGGGCGAGACATCCCGTTGGGCGGCTTCGCCATAGCCCATCATCAGCGCGTGTTCGCGGCCCAGCAGCGTGTAGCTGCCGGCCAGGTTGAGGTCGATGGCCTCCATGCGCGAGGTGCCGCGCATATGGCTGGCCCAGGCCGTCATGCCGCTGCGGTCGGGGTTGGGGAAACCGGCGCCGCCGTAATACACCTTGCCATCGGTGTCGCTCTGGCGATGGGTATAGGCGGCCTTCAGGTGCCAGTCGCCGCCGAGCCGATGGTCGAGGGTGGCGAAGGTGGTCTTGTCGGTCAGCGGCCAGGAACTCCAGTGCGCCGCCATGTTGGTGGAGCGGGGCAGCCTGGCCTTGCCGCCCTGGCTGTTCCAGTAGGGCACGGTGCCCCAGGAGGTGCCTTGTACCTGTTTGTCCTGGTAATCAAAGCCGACGGCCAGCACGGTATCGTCGGAAAGATCGCCCTCGAGAATGCCGTAGCCCACTGCCCGCTGCAGCCCATAGTTGTCACGAAAGGACTGGCTGTCACGGTAAGCCAGCACGCTACGCCCGCGCAGTTTGCCGTCGAACGCCAGCGGGCCGCCGACGTCGACGTAGCTGTAGTAGTTGTCATGGCTGGCGCCACTGATACCGGTCTTGGCCTGCCAGTGGGCGGTAGGGCGCTTGCGTACCATGTTGACGGTGGCCGAAGGGTCGCCTGCGCCCGTGGTCAGGCCCGTCGCGCCGCGCACTACTTCGATGCGGTCGTAGATGATGGTGTCGGCGTCGGTCTTCATGTAGCCGAAGGTGTTGAGCATCCCGTCAACCTGGAAGTTGCTGATGCCATAGCCTCGGGCGGAGTAGTAGACACGATCGGAGTCGTAATGCTGAACGTTGACGCCCGTGGTCTGGCGCAACACATCCGTCAGGGTGTTGAGATTGAAGTCGTCCATCTGCTGGCGTGTGACCACCGAGATCGATTGCGGGGTTTCCTTGACGGAGAGGTTCAGCCGCGTGGCGGTGTTCATCGAGCCAGTAGTGTAGGCGCCGGTGTGCTCGGTGGTGGCGCCCAGGCTGTCGGCGCTGATGGTGGTCGCGCCCAGTTCCAGGGCTTTGGCGGGGGCTGTATCGGGGTCGGTGTCGGCCAGCGAATCCGGGCTCAGCGCCAGGCTGAACAGGCCGAGGGTGAAGGTCATGGAACGGGTGAAGGGCGCGAACATCGCTGCAGACTCCTTGTCGTCTTGGATACCTCCCCAGGCAGGGAGGGCTTGGTTCAAAGACGAAAGGAGCTGCGGAACTTTAGGGTTAAACGAGAATGATTATTATCTTTCTGTTGCAAGCCCCTGGCTTATTTGGCCACCACTTCGGCGCCGTCGGCCTTCTTGGGCTTGATCAGGCTGAAGTCGATCAGCGCCTTCTGCTTGGTCTCGTAAGGGTTGCCGATCAACAGGGGGCGTGGCTTGAAGCTGTCGCTTACCAGGCTCTTGCTGTGGTCCAGCTCATCGAAACTCAAGCCTGCCATGTCGGCCCAGGTGTGGATCAACTGCGAACTGCTGTAAGGCCGTTGCAAGTCGCTGGCGAAGCTCCAGTCGTGGCTTTCGCGCCATTTTGGCGAGGCGTAGGCCATGAACGGGATGGTGTACATCGGCGCGGTCGGCTTGCCTTCGTTACGGCCCAAGGTGTCGTGGCCGGCGGAGTCGAACACGTCTTCGCCGTGATCCGACAGGTACAGCAAAAAGCCGTTGGGGTCGGTCTTGGCGTAGTCCTTGATCAGGCTGGAGACCACGAAATCGTTGTACAGCACCGCGTTGTCATAGCTGTTGTAGGTCGGCAACTGCGCATCGCTGACACCCGCTGGCACGCCCTGGCGGTCGGTGAACTTGTCGAAGGTCGGCGGGTAGCGGTACTGGTAGCTCATGTGGGTGCCCAGCAGGTGCACCACGATGAACTTGCGTTCGGCGGTATCGGCCAGGGCCTTGGAAAACGGCGCCAGTACATCGCCGTCGTACTGACGGGCGTTCTGGTTGCGGTTGTTGTTGAGGTACACCTGCTCGTCGGCCTGTTCGGAAAAGGTCGTGAGCATGGTGTTGCGTTTGGTCATGGTCTGCTGATTGGTGATCCAGAAGGTCTTGTAGCCGGCCTGTTTCATCACGCTGACAATCGACGGTGTCTTGAGGTACAGGTCTGGGTTTTCTTCGTCAGCGAAGGTCAGCACCTGTTGCAGCGCTTCAATGGTGTAGGGGCGCGGGGTGATGACGTTATCGAACACGGCCAGTTGGTCGCGCAGCTTGTCCAGTTCCGGCGTGGTGTTGCGCGGGTAGCCGTAGAGGCTCATGCGCTGGCGGTTGGTCGACTCGCCGATGACCAAGACAAGTGTGGACGGCTGGCCGGCCATGCTGTCCTTGAGGTTGTTCAAGGGCGGGATCTTGCTTGCACTGGTGAGCATGCCTTGCATGTTATCCAGCTGCTCGGTGTAGCGACGGTAGGCGACGATCATCTGCCAAGGCACGGCAGGCTCGATGCGGGTTTCGAAACGGTCGATGGCCAATTCCATGGTTTCGCTGGTGGCGATCTGCTTGACCAGTGGGTAGCCCACCACCGCCAGGACGATGGCAATGGCTGCCACGATTGACTGACCGCGCGGCAGGTACACCGGGCGCAAGCGCGTCCACAGGAAGATGGCGAAGGCGGTGTGGGCAATGAACGCCAGCACGATCCACCAGGCAAAGTATTGGGTGGCGTATTCGCCGGCTTCAGAGATGTTCGACTCGAACATGATGAAGATGACGCTCTGGGAAAATTCCTGCTGATAAATGAAGAAATAACCCAGGCTCGCCATGGAGCAAGCCCACAGCACCACGCCGATCAAGGCGGCGAGCAGGCGTGTACGACGCGGGAACAGCAACATCGGCGCCAGCCACAGCGCACTCATGAAGAAGGCCTGGCGGAAGCCACTGAAGCCGGAGGTGCCGGTCAGTTGGATAAGAAGTTGGGTAATACCCGAGAAATACCAGAAAAACAGGAATAACCAGCCAAGGCCGGCCCAATCAAAGCCTTTCGCAGTCGTCGTGCTGCGTTTGAACATCGCCATCCAGCGCCCCATCAGAGAAAGATTGTCGCGCACAGGCGCGCAACATCGGGCCGCCCAGGAAGTGAGCGGCATCGCGGAACGGGAGTATCAAGAGGGGAATGTGAAAACTTTGTGAGTTTTCTGTAGGTATTGCCTTACAACGCGTTCGGCCCGGCTTTCAGCACAGGGCTGGCTTGGCATCCGACGGTTGATCGAGCTGGGCTTGAAGGTGCAAGCGCAGGCGCAGGACTTCCTGTTGCAACTGATCGCGCTCGTCTTTCAACTGGCGCAGTTCATCGCGACGGAGGGTGACGTAGAGGGTCTGTGGCGGACGGGTCATCTGTGCTGTGCTCATTGCTTACCTCGCAAATAGCCGGTAGATCGCGGTGCCAAAACAGGTTTTTGGCAACAGTCGGAAGCAAGTTTGAATTCTTTTTCGCAGCAAGGGAACTTTTTTATTTTTGGCGGTCGTGTGACTTTTGCCGGGGTGATGGTGAAACGATGGCCACTTTTTTGTCATGAAACTACACGGATCCGCTCTGGACTAACCCTCATTAGCCTCATTGCGCTATAAACTATGTCACACATTTTTTAGAAGTTAGGAGCATCAGCACATGCAACTGGGGATTATCGGACTAGGCCGCATGGGCGGTAACATTGCGCGGCGCCTGATGCTCAATGGGCATACCACCGTTGTATACGACCGTAACGAAGCCTTCGTCAAAGCCTTGAGCGAGGAGGGCGCCACCGGCGTCGCCGACTTGAAAGCGCTGGTGGCCGGCCTGCAAAAGCCCCGTGCTGTCTGGGTCATGTTGCCGGCGGGCGCGCCCACCGAAGACACCATCAACGCACTGAGCGAACTGCTGGAAGACGGCGATGTGATCATCGACGGCGGCAACACCAACTACAAGGACGACGTGCGTCGCGGCAAAGCCCTGGCTGAAAAGGGCCTGCACTATGTAGACGTGGGCACCTCGGGCGGCGTCTGGGGCCTGGAACGTGGCTACTGCATGATGATCGGTGGTGACACCGAGACCGTGAATCGCCTCGACCCGATCTTCAAAAGCCTGGCGCCGGGCCTGGGTAACATCCCGCGCACCAAGGACCGTTCGGCCTCTGCCGACCCACGTGCCGAGCAGGGCTACATTCACGCCGGCCCAGCGGGTTCGGGGCACTTCGTCAAGATGATCCACAACGGCATCGAGTACGGGATGATGCAGGCGTTTGCCGAAGGTTTTGACATCCTCAAGACCAAGAACTCGGAAAACCTGCCGGAAGACCAGCGCTTTGACCTCAACGTCGGCGACATCGCCGAAGTCTGGCGTCGTGGCAGCGTGGTGTCGTCCTGGTTGCTGGACCTGACCGCCGATGCCCTGGCCACCGACCCCAAACTTGACGGCTACTCGGGCTCTGTGGCCGACAGCGGTGAAGGTCGTTGGACCATCGAAGCAGCCATGGAGCAGGCGGTGCCGGTTCCGGTGTTGTCGACCTCGCTGTTCGCGCGTTTCCGTTCCCGCCAGCAGAGCACCTACGGTGACAAAATGCTGTCTGCCATGCGCTTCGGCTTTGGTGGCCATGTGGAGACTTCCAAAAAATGACCGTCAACGGCAAGAAACCCAAGGCCGAACCTGCTCCACCCACCACATTGTTTCTGTTTGGCGCCCATGGCGACCTGGTCAAGCGCCTGCTCATGCCGGCGCTGTACAACCTGAGCCGCGATGGGTTGCTGGGCGATGGCCTGCGTATTGTCGGCGTTGATCACAACGCCATCAGCGACGCGGACTTTGCCAAGAAACTTGAGGACTTCATTCGTACCGAAGCCTCCAGCAAGGTCAGGGGCAATGCCGAGAACGCCCTCGACCCCGCGTTGTGGGCACAATTGGCCAAGGGCATCAGCTACGTCGAGGGCGATTTCCTCGACGACAGCACCTATGCCGATATCGCCAGCAAGATCGCTGACAGCGGCACCGCCAATGCGGTGTTCTACCTGGCCACCGCTCCGCGCTTTTTCAGTGAAGTGGTGCAGCGCCTGGGCAGCGCTGGCTTGTTGAATGAAACGGACGATGGCTTTCGGCGCGTGGTGATCGAGAAGCCGTTCGGCTCCGACCTGGCCACCGCCGAGGCGCTCAACGCCTGCCTGCTCAAGGTGATGAGCGAGAAGCAGATCTACCGCATCGACCATTACCTGGGCAAGGAGACGGTGCAGAACATCCTGGTCAGCCGTTTCTCCAACGTGCTGTTCGAAGCGTTCTGGAACAACCACTACATCGATCACGTGCAAATCACTGCCGCTGAAACCGTCGGCGTTGAAACCCGGGGCAACTTCTTCGAGAAGACCGGCACACTGCGGGACATGGTGCCCAACCACCTATTCCAGCTGCTGGCGATGGTCGCCATGGAACCGCCGGCCGCCTTTGGTGCCGATGCGGTGCGGGGTGAGAAGGCCAAAGTGGTCGGTGCCATCCGCCCCTGGTCGCTGGAAGATGCGCGGGCCAACTCCGTGCGCGGCCAATACACCGCCGGAGAAATCGCCGGCAAGCCATTACCCGGCTATCGCGAAGAAGCCAACGTCGCGCCGGACAGCAGCACCGAGACGTTCGTCGCGCTCAAAGTGATGATTGATAACTGGCGTTGGGTCGGTGTGCCGTTTTACCTGCGTACCGGCAAGCGCATGAGCATCCGTGACACCGAGATCGTGATCTGCTTCAAGCAGGCGCCTTATGCGCAATTTCGCGATACCGAAGTCGATGAGCTCAAGCCCACTTACCTTAAGATCCAGATCCAGCCGAACGAAGGCATGTGGTTCGACCTGCTGGCCAAGCAGCCTGGGCCGACCCTGGAAATGGCCAATATCGAATTGGGCTTTGACTACAAGGACTTCTTCGAGATGCAACCGTCGACGGGTTACGAAACCCTGATCTACGACTGCATGACCGGCGACCAGACCTTGTTCCAGCGTGCCGACAACATCGAGAACGGTTGGCGTGCGGTGCAGCCGTTCCTGGATGCATGGAAGGAAGATGACGGTATCCAGGCTTACAAGGCTGGTGAGGATGGCCCAGCAGCGGCCGATGCCTTGCTGGCCCGCGATGGCCGCGCTTGGCATAGCCTCGGATGAGTGACGCGACGATTCAACCCATCCGGTTTGTCCTCAGTGATGTGGACGGGACGCTATTGCATCCCGACCACAGCCTCAGCCAACGCACCGCCGATGCCATTCGCGCCATGCGCGAGGCCGGGGTGCTTTTCAGCCTGGCCAGCGGGCGTCCGCCCAAAGCCATGCGGCATTTGATCGAGACCTTTGGCATCGATGTGCCGGTGGCTGGCTTTAATGGCGGTACGTTGGTCAACCCGGATGGCAGCATCCTGGTTGCTCACCATCTGCCGGCGGAAGCGGCGCTGATCACCCTGGCGCTGTTTTCGGCCGAGCCGGACGTGGAAGTCTGGGTGTTTGCCGATGGCGACTGGCTGCGCCGTGATCCGCCCGGGCCCATGGTGCAGCGCGAAGCCGACGGCTTGGGCTATGGGCCGGTGGTGGTGGAGAGTTTCGAGCCTTACCTGGACCGGGTCGACAAGATCGTCGCCGCCAGCAACAACACCCAGTTGCTGGTGGAGCTGGAGGCGCAATTGCAGCCGAAAGTGCAGGGGTTGGCCCAGGTATCGCGCTCGCAGCCGGTGTATCTGGACGTGACCGCGATGCTGGCCAACAAAGGCGAAGCCTTGAAAACCCTGGCCGAGCACCTGGGCGTGCCGCTTGCGCAAACGGCTGCGATTGGTGACGGTGGCAATGACCCGGCGATGTTTCATGTGGCGGGATTGTCGATTGCCATGGGCCAGGCCGAAGAAACCGTCAAGCGCCAGGCCAATGTGGTGACCGGCAGCAATGTCGAGGACGGCGCTGCCGAGGCGTTCGAACGGTTTATTCTCGCGGCACGCTAAGTAACTGACGTTTTAGTGCGCAACTTCCAGCCGATGTTTGGCGTTGGCTGGAAGTTGCCGCATTGCATTACTTCGGCATTGCCCAGGACTGCAACTGGTGGCCATCTTTATCGAGCTCGGCGCGGGCCTGTAACAACAGGTTTTCAAGTTGAGCCGGGTCGGTATACGCAGTGCAGGACAGCTGTTTGCTGCCAATGCGGGTGTTGGTACGGTCGATGACGCTCAGGCTGAGGGCGCCGACGCCATCGTGCCAGGCCACGCACTGAAAGGGCTGGAAAGCACGGTCTGCAATCAAAAGAGCTTCGTTGATGCGCAGCGGAGCGTTCATTTGGGTCTTCTCTCTGTATGCCCATTCAAGTGAGTACCGGCGGTTGGGCTGACCGTGCGGTGGGTTACTTGTACTGATGCACGATGGTGGCGTGCGGGTCACATGCTAGGGCAAGAAAATTTAACTTTTCCTGATTGACGTCATGTAAGCGGCTGTTTTGAAAGCGCCATAAGCGTTTCACTGACGAGCAACTTTCGGCGTGCTACGAAACAAGCATGGCTTTTTGCCCGCACTTATAGCGAAAGGGTACAAGGAAAGCGTCAAGATCTTGCTAGGGTTACCAACGGTCGCCACAAACTGTTGTTTCTAAATAACTTTAACAATCTTGGCGCCAAGGAATAGTCATGATTGCGACACCCGCCCAACGCCGCTTATTGGTGGTCGACCCCTGTGACGATTGCCACGGGTTATTACCCGGTTTACGCACCGCCGGCTGGGAAGTAGACAGCTGTGCCTTGGAGGCGGTGGGGGAGCGCTCCTGCGATGTGGGCCTGCTGCGCTTGCAGCGGGATCACCTGGAGCGCCCCGAAGCGGTCAAGGAGTTGATTGGTCGCAGCGGCACCGAGTGGATCGCCGTGCTCAGCCAGGATGTACTGCGTTTGCAGAACGTAGGCGATTTTGTCTGCGAATGGTTTTTCGACTTCCATACCTTACCCTTCGATGTGTCCCGGGTACAGGTGACCCTGGGTCGCGCGTTCGGCATGGCACGCCTGCGTGGCAAGGGCTACGCGCCGGTGGATGAGCCTCATGAATTGCTGGGCGAGAGCCGCCCCATTCGTGAGCTGCGCAAATTGTTGTCCAAGTTGGCGCCGACTGAATCCCCGGTGTTGATCCGCGGTGACAGTGGCACGGGCAAAGAGTTGGTGGCCAAGACCCTGCACCGCCAATCCCAGCGGCATGCCAAGCCGTTTGTCGCGATCAATTGTGGCGCTATTCCTGAACACCTGATCCAGTCCGAGCTGTTCGGTCACGAAAAAGGCGCGTTTACCGGCGCCCATCAGCGCAAGATCGGGCGTATTGAAGCGGCCAACGGCGGCACCCTGTTCCTCGATGAAATCGGCGATCTGCCGATGGAGCTGCAAGCCAACTTGTTGCGCTTTCTTCAGGAAAAACACATCGAACGCGTTGGCGGCAGCCAGCCGATCCCGGTGGATGTACGGGTGTTGGCCGCCACTCACGTCAACCTTGAGGCTGCGGTAGAGAAGGGCGCCTTTCGCGAAGACTTGTATTACCGCCTGAATGTGCTGCAAGTGGTCACCGCGCCGTTGCGCGAACGCCATGGTGACGTGGCGATGCTGGCCAACCACTTTTCACGTTTTTACAGCCAGGAAACCGGACGGCGCCCGCGCAGTTTCAGCGAAGAGGCCTTGGTGGCGATGGGGCAACACCCGTGGCCGGGCAATGTGCGTGAACTGGCCAACCGCGTGCGGCGTGGCCTGGTACTGGCCGAAGGGCGGCAGATCGAAGCGGCTGACCTGGGGCTGCAAGGCCAGCAAGCCATGTCGGCGCCGATGGCGACATTGGAAGACTACAAACACCGCGCCGAACGTCAGGCGTTGTGCGATGTGCTCAACCGGCACAGCGACAACCTCAGTGTCGCGGCCCGTGTACTGGGGATTTCCCGGCCGACGTTCTACCGGTTGCTGCATAAACACCAGATCCGCTAGGGCGGGTAAACCCAATGTGGGAGCTGGCTTGCCTGCGAAAGCGGTAGTGCAGTCACAGATGCAGCAACTGATACACCGCCATCGCGGGCAAGCCCGCTCCCACAGGGGATTTGTGTCAGGCGCTGATTTTGTGGGCAATGCATGGCCAATGTGGGAGCTGGCTTGCCTGCGAAAGCGGTAGTGCAGTCACAGATGCAGCAACTGACACACCGCCATCGCGGGCAAGCCCGCTCCCACAGGGGATTTGTGTCAGGCGCTGATTCTGTGGGCAATACAGGGCCAATGTGGGAGCTGGCTTGCCTGCGAAAGCGGTAGTGCAGTCACAGATGCAGCAACTGACACACCGCCATCGCGGGCAAGCCCGCTCCCACAGGTGATCTGTGCCAGGCGCTGATTCTGTGGGCAATACAGGGCCAATGTGGGAGCTGGCTTGCCTGCGAAAGCGGTAGTGCAGTCACAGATGCAGCAACTGACACACCGCCATCGCGGGCAAGCCCGCTCCCACAGGGGATTTGTGCCAGGCGCTGATTCTGTGGGCAATACAGGGCCAATGTGGGAGCTGGCTTGCCTGCGATAGCGGTGGTTCAGTTAGAGATTCAGTGACTGACACTCCGCCTTCACGGGCAAGCCCGCTCCCACAGGTGATCTGTGCCAGGCGCTGATTCTGTGGGCAATACAGGGCCAATGTGGGAGCTGGCTTGCCTGCGAAAGCGGTAGTGCAGTCACAGATGCAGCAACTGACACACCGCCTTCGCGGGCAAGCTCGCTCCCACAGGGGATTTGTGTCAGGCGCTGATTTTGTGGGCAATGCATGGCCAATGTGGGAGCTGGCTTGCCTGCGAAAGCGGTAGTGCAGTCACAGATGCAGCAACTGACACACCGCCATCGCGGGCAAGCCCGCTCCCACAGGGGATTTGTGTCAGGCGCTGATTCTGTGGGCAATACAGGGCCAATGTGGGAGCTGGCTTGCCTGCGAAAGCGGTAGTGCAGTCACAGATTCAGTGACTGACACTCCGCCTTCGCGGGCAAGCCCGCTCCCACAGGTGATCTGTGCCAGGCGCTGATTCTGTGGGCAATACAGGGCCAATGTGGGAGCTGGCTTGCCTGCGAAAGCGGTAGTGCAGTCACAGATGCAGTGACTGACACTCCCCCTTCGCGGGCAAGCCCGCTCCCACAGGGGATTTGTGTCAGGCGCTGATTCTGTGGGCAATACAGGGCCCATGTGGGAGCTGGCTTGCCTGCGAAAGCGGGAGTGCAGTCACAGA
This sequence comes from Pseudomonas sp. FSL L8-0168, assembly GCF_037976155.1. Classification (NCBI taxonomy): domain Bacteria; kingdom Pseudomonadati; phylum Pseudomonadota; class Gammaproteobacteria; order Pseudomonadales; family Pseudomonadaceae; genus Pseudomonas; species Pseudomonas sp. FSL L8-0168. The sequence continues at coordinate 402,432 of NZ_CP150262.1, forward strand.
TGCAGTAACTGACACACCGCCCGCAGGCAAACCAATCAGAAGTAATACGGGAATTTCAGGCTGAACGTAAAGTCCGGCGCATCATCGGTCATCCCAATCGCCAGGTTCGGCACGATGGTCAGGTTATCCGAGGCGGCAATCGTCATGCCCACGTTGAAATAGCCGGCGTTGGCATCGCTGGACACCACTGATTGCCAGTCGCCGCCATCGGGCTTGAGCTTGCTCTTGCGCTGCACCAGGTCGGAAACCGAGAACGACATGCTCATCTTCTCGTTCAAGGCAAAGGCGACGCCGACCCCGAATTGGAAGCTGTCGCCCAGGCGTACCTTGCCTCCTACCTTCTGATTGACTTCGCTGCTGATGTCATCGAAAGAATCTTCAAAGTTGTGGGTGTACGACAACGAACCGAACAGCACGGCCGGGTCGAAGGTCTTGACCAGGGAGATGCCCGGCGTGACCGACCAGACCCCGTTACCCGTGGGCAGGCTTTCGGGCACGTAGAGGTTATCGTTGTTAGGTTGCTTGACCAGTTTGATGCCGAAGGGCTCTTTGCCCGTCGGGGCCTTGACGCGCACCGACACCACCGCATCGGGCAAGGTCGGGGTTTCGTCGAGGAACTTGTAGGCCACGCCAAAGTTGACATCGCCGATGGTCGGGTCACGGGTCACGGAACCTTCGGAGGTGGCCGTGGCGTCGTTGCCGGCGCCGCCCGACTGGTAGGTGGACTCGCGGTACACCACCGGCACGTTCAGGTCGAACTGCCAGCGGTTGTCGACGTTGTAGCGCCCGGTAAGGTCCAGGGTCCAGCTGTCGGACTTGATCCGGTCCAGGTTGATGTTGCCCAGGAAAATAGAGTCCAGCGCCAGGAAACCATTGAGCGTCAACTGGCGCGCGTCATAACGGGCATAGGTGATGCCGGTTTCCACGCTGAACTTGCCATTGCCGAAAAAGCCGCTGGCCTCGTTGTACAGGTTGCTCACACTTTGCGCAGGGGCCGAGTCGTCCTTGAGGGCCTGGCCGTAGGAGCTGCCACCCCCGCCAGCGCCACCGGATGCCGCGGCTGCGCCCGTACCGCTAGCCGCGACAGTGTTAGCGCCGTTCTTGAAGTCGGCCGGTGATTTGGCCAGGCGCCTGGGGGCGGGCGTTGCCGGTTGGTCCTCGACCTGGCGCACACGTTGCTCCAGCACGGCCAAGGCTTTTTGCTGCACGTCGTAGCGTTGCTTGAGTTCCAGCAGTTCCTTCTTCAGGGTTTCGATGTCAGCGTCTGGCGCGGCATACAGCACGGATGCGGGCAAGAGCGTACTCAAACAAACCACCGCACGTAGCGATAACGATCGATGCATGAAATAAGCCGTCCTTTTCTAATGCGTAAGTGTCGAGGGTCAGCGTAGTTCAATAACCGAGCGTGCGTAGGCCTTTGAGTTGATCCAGGTTGCAGTTCAACGCGGCGTTGTTCAGCCCGTTATTGTTCATCACCACGTTGATCTGGGTGATGTTTCTGACAAGGTTGCTATCGCCGGTCAATACCGTGCCCTGCAGCACGTTCCCCGCGCCGATCTGTTGCAGGCTGTTGCCCTGGTTGTGATTGGCCTGGATGGCCATCTGCACGCCGCCACTGTTGGCCGATACGCTGACACGGCCCGCGGCGCTGTCCCCGGTCACTGTACCGCCCGCCACCAGCACCTGGCCGGACTGCAGGTTATTGGCGGGGGTGACCCCATTTTCGACGTTGATGCCCACATTGTTGTAGGCGGCGTTGCCATCGCCGGCGGTGCGTACACTTTGGGTCACGCCCTGGCCGCTGCCGAGGCCGGCACCACCGACCACATTGCCGGTGCCCGTGTTGGGGCGCGTGCCGGTACCGGTCGAGCCGGTGGTTTGCACGTAGAACTGTGGGGTAATGGTGGTCTTGTCGATCTGCATGTTGGCCGTGCCGGTGATGTTGCTACCTTCGGCATTGGTCCAGGTGCTGCTCATGACAATGCCAAAGCTGATGATGCGTCCCGGCATCACATAACGGCCGCGCAGCTCGGCCATTTCGGCGTCCTTGAGTTCGATGGGCTTGAACCCCGAGGACGCATAAGCAGGCATTGAGGCGGCCAGACACAAGACCGTCAGCCAACGGGAAGTGTTCATCTGCTGCTCCTGGGGCGTCCTGCCCCTTATTGCGCTTCTAGAAGAAGTCGCTCTGGATAAAACCGAAATCCATCAGCTCGGCATCGCCCACAGGCCTGAACTCATTCATCTGGCTCTTGGCGGTCAGCGGCAGGGGCGGGTCGAGCAAGACGTTGGCCTTGTCGTAACCCTCACCCAGTACGGCGAAGACAATGCCATTCCAGCCTTTGACGAAATCGTCACGGGAATAGCGCTTGTGGCCCAATACGGGGTCGCCGATGTACACCCAGTCCTTGTCGGCCCGTTGCAACACCACGAAGTGCTTGTAGCCGCGAATTTCCAGCAGCACCACCACGGGGATTTTCACGGTCAGCAGGGTCTCAGGCGCGATCTTGTAGCCCCGGGCACGCATGCCGATGCTCTCGAGGTAGCGCTTCATGTCCAGCATGGAAAAGCCCTGGGTTCGCACCAGGTCCTGGTCGGCGGTGACCAGCATGCCTTTGATGATGTGTGCTTCGTCGACGTCCAGCCAATAGGCCTGGCGCAGGATGGTGGCGAGTGCTGCGGCACCGCAGCTGAAGTCGGTTTTCTGTTCCACCAGGTTGGCGAACCGGCGCTCGCGAATGCTCTCGACCTTCTTGAAAATCACCGCACCGCCGGGCATGGCGGAAATCGCCATGGTGCCTGCCCAGGTCGTGCCGGTGAGTAACATCAGGAGGGTGAGGGTCGCGATACGCATGATCGAATGACCTGTTGGACACTGGAATAAAAAAGGGCCTTGTCGCCAAGGCCCCGTTGGATCAGAAGCGCACGCCGCTGGCGCAGACGCTGCAACCTTGGCCGATCGACAGGCTGTTGCTGCCTTGGTTGCCCGCACCCGATTGCAGGTTGACACCTACGTTGCCGGAGTTGCGGTTAACCGAGTTGTCGAGGCTTGCGTTGTTGGACACGTATTGAGGCTTGCCATAACCATGGCTGCTGGCGGCCGTGTTCAGGTAGCTGTTGTTGAGCGAGTTCTGCTCGGTGTTGGACGCTGCTGCGATGTTCTTGCCGTCAGCGGTGGTGATGGCCAGGTTGTTTTTACCCTGGTTCCCCTGGCCGGCCTGGCCGTTGTAACCCACGTTGCCGGAGTTGCCGGTGATGGAGCCGTCCAGGGAGGCGTTGTTTTGCGTGCCTTTGTTGACGAAGTTGTTATGCGAGCTGCCTTGGTCGACATCGATCACGGCAAACACGGTGGCGAAGTCGCCTTTGGCGCTGGAAATGGCGCCGGCGTTGTCAGCCTGGTTGCCGGAACCTGATTGTGCGTTGACCCCGACATTACCGCTGTTGCTATTTACCGAGTTGTCGGCTGATGCGTTGTTCTCGGTGTTGGTGTCGTCGAATTTGTTGTGTTCGCTTTTCTGTACGTCAGTGACCACAGCGGCCACAGTACCGGTGGGTTGTGGGGTTGGATGCCAGCCACCCGCTTGAGCAGCAGCAGCCATGAGTGCGGCGAGAGCGAAAACCATTGGTTTCAGAGCCATTTGAGGTTTCATGGTGTTTCTCCTTGCTTCTAATTAGTTGGTTAAGTGTTGGTACGGTCTAACGAACGTCTACCAAGCGGTTACTTGATAGTGATGCCCAGGGTGTTAGCCACTCGGTTCCCCACCCCGGCACTCTGGTTCACCTGTGTCACTCCTCGGCTGCCGGTGAAGGCCTGGTCGCTGGTCACGACCTGGCGGCTGCCAGTGGTGGGGGTGAGCCCTGAGTCGGTTGCCAGCGTCGTCGTGTTCTGTTGCAACAGGACGCTGTCATCGATGCTCTGCGGGCCAGGGTTGAGGCTGATCCGCACAGCGTTGATGGATTGGTTATTAGCCCCGGCAGACTGGTTGATGCCCAGTACGCCGTTGCCACTGCTGAATGAGTTGCCCTGGATCGCGGCCTTGGCGTTCAGGGACGGGTCGACCTTGCCGTCGACGCGCTGGATGTCGACGTTGGTGGCCTGGCCACCGAGCGCGATGGCGCGGCTGTTGGACATTTGTTGCCCCGTGCCGGCGGCCTGGTTGATCGACAGCACGCCGTCGTATTGCTGGCCGCTGTGGTTGATCACGGCGGTGTTGTCGGCCATGGCCGAGGCGCTGCCCAGCAGGGCAAGCACCAACAGGGCGCGCTTCATCACTTGCCCCCCATCATGCTGCCGAGGTTGTTGAGCGGCGCCATGCCACGCTGGATCGAGTCGCTGATCTGCCCGCCCATGCTGCTGCCGCTGCCCGCACCATGGCCTGCCGCTGCGCCAGCGCCGAGTGTCGACATGCTGTTTTGGGTGGCGCCCAGGCCCGACAGGCTGCCGTTGGGCTGCAGGGAGCGGGCGAGGCTGGAGCCACTGCTGATGCCGCCGATATCCCTGTCGCTGAGTTCGCCGGTCAAAGCGTTGTTGATCTCTTTGCTGGGGTTGGCATTGGCGGTGTTGGGGTAGGGATCGGGCAGCGAGGTGCGCCCGTACATGTGGCCCTGCACCGTACGCCCGGTCACGATCACACCGTCACCCGCCTGGCTCGTCAGGCTGACACCTGCACTGAGCACGCAACTGATCAGCAGTACGTTTATCGACGAGGCGTGTGTGAGTGTGTTCACGGCGGCAGTCCTTATTCTTAACGCTGACCCTAAACAGCGTTGTCAGGGAAAGAGCAGAAGGCGTGCCGCTTTTTATTAGATGTGGTTATTCAAGGGGTTGGGAGAAAGTCGAGGCAAAGTGATGGCAACCCTGTTTCAGGGTTGAAACAGTCTCAAAGGCGTGAGATAGGCCCATGCTCATCTCACGCTGTCTCAGCCATGTAACACTGCCTGTGACAGAACCATGAATCCGCATACGGCGGGCGATGCAGGTGAGGGAGGTGTTTCAAAAATGGACACCTGCGGCCCAAACGTCCCGCTTCGTGCGAGCGGGCTCAGCCCTTGGGGGCTTTACGCGGAATGGAGTTGAGCACGGGGTTGCCGTCCTGGTTTTGGGTCAGGTACACCGGCAACACCTTGGGCAGGGAGGGCACGAGGTTGTTGACCTCATTGATGTTGTAGATACCGCCGACGCGAATCGCGCCGGTACTGGCGTCTGCGAGCATCACCGGCTTTTTCAGGTAGCGGTTGATCAGGGGCAAGGCGTCCGTGAGGGTCAGGTTGTCGAGCACCAGCTTGCCCTGGCGCCATGCCAGCGCGGTGTCATCGGGATTGATAGCGGCGACCTGCGGGGTCGCGTCACCCTGATGGAAACTGGCTTGCATGCCTGGGCTAAGCGGCACACTGGCATGCTCGCCGTCGCTGGAGATCTGCACCGAGCCCTCCAGTAACATCACCCGCACCTGATTTTCATATTCCCAGACATTGAATTGCGTGCCGGTCACTCGCACCTGGCCTTCGCCGGCCCGCACGATAAACGGGTGGTGGCTGTCGTGCGTGACGTTGAAGAACGCTTCGCCCTTTTTCAGGGTGACACGGCGCTGGTCCTTGTAATGGCTGTAGACCAACTCGGTGCCCAGGTTCAACTCCACTTGGCTGCCATCGCCCAGGGTGACTTTTTTCAAGCCATTGGCTGCTTCGAACCGTTCATAGGAGCTGGGCAACCAGCCCGCTTCCCAGCCGGTGAAGGCGGCAAGCGGCAATGCCGCCAGGCACACCGCTGCGGCCACCGCGTAGGTGCGCAAGCGGCTGGCTGGCTTCTTGATTGGGACCACCACCGCCTCAGGCTTGTCGCGGGGCAGGTGGTCGGCCACGTCCCAGATCTCGAGCATGGCTGCATATTCGAAGGCGTGCAGCGGATGGGCATCGTGCCACTGGGTAAAAGCCTGACGTTCGCCCGCCGTGCAATCTGCAGCATGCAGGCGCATGCACCAATGCGCGGCGGCGTCGGTGATGGCGTCATATTCGGTTTCTGAAAGGGGCTTTTCGCTCATTAACTCATCCTGATTTCCCACATTCTAACCTCCCAAGGTGGACGGCGAGAACTGCATCATGGCGATTGCACATCAATTGGAACTTATTCTTGTTTGTGTGCGCCTAAAAATTCAGGAATTAACCTGTCGTCCACTATGGAGTACGAAAATGTTGAAGAAAACCTTGATCGCCCTGTGTGCTACTTCCGCGCTGTTGAGCGCTGGCGCCGCCATGGCCGACAAGCCGGGTGCAGGCTGGATCACCATTGAGAAAGCCATCGAGGTGGCGAAAACCAAGGCCGGCTACATTGAGGTCTACGCCGCTGAAGCGGATGACAATGGCTATTGGGAAGTCAAAGGTCGCAAGTCCGATGGCATCGTGTATGAGGCGCGCATCGATGGCGCTTCCGGTAACGTGCTGCGTGACCAGAAAGACTGATGCACTCGCCGGGGGCCGTTCAGGCGCCCGGCTCCACCTGGCGGCCAAGATGGGTGATCAGGTACGTCACCGAGTCGGCGTTGGCCAGAATGGTGTCAATCCGTTTATCAGGGACTGACATGAAAATGATCCTCGCGTCCTGCAAGGTCTTGGCGCCGGTGGCCTTGAAAATTTTCTTTTCAATTGCAGAACCTGGTTTGAAGTCTTCCCACAGTTCGGTGAGGGTGTCTTGAGTCTTGAACAGCATCGTTGCAGGCGTCATCGTCGATAACGCGGTGCTGCGCAGATCCTCCAGGGTGGTTTTAAGCACTTCGGCGCCGGGCCTTTCGATATTGATCAAGTCTGGGAAGGGTCGCATGCTGTCCAGGTAGGCAATGTCCACGGTGTCGAGCTTCAAGTGCGATAATTCGTGAATCAGCGTGCTGGCCCTGGCGTGCGTCGATATGTTGAACGCTACATTCTCCAGCAGACGGTTCTGGTAGACGTCCAGATTAGGGTCGAAGAATCGGCTCAGAAGATACAGCTTGCGTTCTGTGTCAGCGGGAATCATGAATGCATAATCCGACGCCGGGTCCTGTCGGCTGGTGCCCGCGACAAAACGCATGGAGTTCGGACCGGTCAAGCTGGGGTCGGTGAGTTCATCGATGATCTCGTCGATTATTTTTGTGACTCTCAAGACCTGGTCCGGGGTCAGTGTGACGACACCAAACATTTCCCCTAAAAATCGCCCAACCCGGCTGTCAGGGTCGCGTTGTACAGCAAATTGCGCAACGTTGCGGCGGCAGTTCAGCGCGTAATAAGTCGCAAAGTTCAACGCTTCAGTGATGGCCTGGGCTTTCCAATAGGTCAACGCGCCAATATCGCGGATACCGACCGCTTCAATGTTGATGTCCCGTACCTCATTGCGCCACGTCTTGAGGTACGACTGGGCCCTGCCGAAGCGCGGCTCCTGGCCGTCCAGCTTCAGTACCCATATGCCCTGCGCATTACGGCCGATGTACGGCCCCACCTGCTCGTCGTTGGCGAGGCGCCAATGTTGTGCGGCTTTCTTGACGCTATACACCTTGCCGGCCAGCGGCACGTAGTATTTCGCGTTTTTCTGGTCTTCATACACCTGGCTGAGCGTGCTCTTTTTCAGGTCTTGCAACGCCACGTCCTGTGCCTCGAACGGTTGCAGCCGGGTGCGCGAAGGGCAGGTGACATGCCAGGTGGCGAGGGTGGTGGCTGCGGGCAGTGACTCATCTGTCAGCTCGGCCAGCGAGCGCTCCTTTTCAGTGGGTGGGGCAAGGGCGGTGTCGTCCAGCGCACTGCGCAGGGCGGCCATTTGCGCCACGCCCCTGACGAAATCCTTGAATGCAGCCTGCCACTGGTGTAGCTGCAAGGCTTCGGCCGAGCGCTTGAACAAGGTGTAGCTACGCCATACCACCAGCGGGTAGGCGAGTTTGCCGGCCATGAACTGCACCGCCGTCGGGATTTGCGTGCCGAACAAGCGGGTCGCATGATCCCACAAGGTCTTGGTGCCTTCTTCGAATTGGCTGCCCAGTACCTTGAGCAACATCAATGTGTTCTCGCTGAACAGGTAATGCAGCACATTGCCCGTCACTGCCGAAGCGGCCAGGCGGATATCGGACGGGCTATGCTGGTTGTTTTTCAGCAAATGGCGGTAAGTGGCCTGGTGCGGATCTTCCAGGTGCATAAGCACCCAGTCCTGCAGGATGCCGGGCCTTTGTATCTCATCCAGCAAGGCCGTTTCATCCGCGTATTCCTTGAACACATGCTGTTCGCTGTACGGCGCGTAGAGCACCCATGGACCCTCGCCAGGAAACTGCGGGCCGATCAGGTACACACCCAGCACCTTGGCGGTACTGGCGCCTTCGGTGGCGATCAGTTCCAGCGGTCGAATCATCGCCGTGGTCCCGCTGAGTGACGCTCGGGCCACGGTGTCCGGCATATCGAAAATCTGCTGGACCAGGCTCAAGGCTCGGGTGGAAAGCCGCTCCTGCAACCGTTGCTCGTCGGCGTGTTGCAGCGCTTGCCACGGCAACTGACGGCAAAACAGACGCCTGCGTTGGCGTGCATCATCGGTTTGCGCCTCAAGGTGGCTTCGCACCTGTTGCTGATAAGCGCTTTTGAGATCCAGCTGTCGCACCATTTGTATTACGGCACTTGCGTCCAGGGCTTGCGGTAATGGCTTTGCCGTGCGTGAACGTGGGCGGATGTGTTGAACCGTCAGATTTGGCCAGTGCCGCAACGCAAAGTCGGTCAGGTTGTCGACATTCACATCGAGCACTGCATCGGTGGGGATCAGGATGTGATCGGGGTTGAGCGCCTGGCCGGGAAAGCGCGCCTCAAGCAGCGTCATCAGCGTGGTGAAGGCATAAGCACGCAGGGGTTGGATGTCATGCAGGTAGTCATGTTCCTCGTCGGCGTTGTTGCAGTACTGCTCCAGAAGCTCAGCCTGGTGGATTTGGTCCTGGGCCGGCGCCATACCCAGCCACACCGGCAGTGCCTGCTGGTTGACCATGGCATCGGCCAGTGTGATTGCCCTGCCAAGGTTGGTGGGCGGAGGCTGTTCGATGACGGCGTCCAACCGATCCTGCAAGGCACGGGCGCGCAGGCCCATGGATTGCAGGTGATCCACGCCTTCCATGATCGCGTCGTTGTAGCTGTCTACTCGGTCATTCAACAGGTCCTGATCAATACGTTGCAGCGGGCCCTGGCGAAATGCCTGATGGGGCTCGCGCAAGCTGAACGGCAGATTTTCCAGCAGGCTCAAGCTGTTGATCGGGTGCGCCAGGCGCTGGGTGATTTCATCGCGCAGGGCGTTGATCGAGGCAAAGACTTCGTAGCCCAGGCGCGGGGTCCAGAGCAGCGCCTGGCCCGAGCGCTGCGGGTCGATACCGCCGCGCTCAGTAATCACGAACGTATTGGCCAGCGGTTGTGGCGTATCGACGGCGTTCAAGTCCAACGTCAACCCATAGGCATCCGGCAAAAATCCGTTAAGGCCATGGCGTGTCAAGCGCGACAGACTGTCGGGCTGAAGTAGCGTGTCGAGAATGGCCTGGCTTGTGGGCGCCAGGGTTTTATCCAGCGACCTCAGCTCGGCTTCGCTGCGTAACCCCACCAGCATCGAGTGGGCGTGTTTGGCGTGAGTCTTGACCAGAAACTCATGGGGTTGCTGGCGCATGGCGTGCTTGGAAAACAGCAGCAGGACGCGCTCGATGACGGTGTTGAACGTCTTGAGCGTCATGCTTGGCAATTGCACGAAGACATTGCCTTCGCCCCGCGTATAGAACTTCGTCCTGGACGAGAAGGGCACCGCAGGCGCCTCTTGGGCCAGGCGTTCAATGAAGTGCTCAAGCATGCTCAATGACTGCACTGGCGCACGCTCTTCACGCTCCTGGGCACGCGTGGCGTAGGTATTGATAAACACCTCTTCGGCTTTGACTGACTGTTGCTGCAGTTGCAGTTCAGCGTTGAGCGTGTCAGCGACGATGCTACGTAAGGTCGGGTGGTGCGCGCGCTCCATCGCCAGCGCACGCTCAATCGCCCGCAGGTTCTGAAGCTGCAGCCGGGCGCGCTCGGCCTTGACGGTCGTAGGGCGGCCATTACCACGGGTGACCGGATGCAAGGTCCAGCGCCCGTTGGTCTCTAGTGTGGCCAGTTGATTGTCCAGCAAGGCACGTACGTCCAGGGCACTGTCGAGCAGGGCTGTGAGGTCCACTTGGCCATCGCTGCGCCGGTAGATTTCCAGGGCGTGGTTAAGGTTGTCCGTTTGCTTGCGCGCAATGTCTTGTACCAAGGTCACGAACACATTGCCGGGTATCGGCCTTGCCGCGATGGTGATCGGGTCCAGGCCGAGCAGCGTGTCGCGCTCGTCCAATGAGAGGAAGTTGAGCCATTCGTCCTCGTAGCCTTCGGCCTTGAGCATGCTCAGTAACCGGTCTTTGAGGTCGTCGAGGTTTTCCAGCACCTGTAACCCGCGCGATTGGGTGTAGAGGTACGCGTGGTGCTCGGTGATCATCAAGGTGCTCGCTGGTTCAACGTAATGTTGATGAGGGGCATAAAGGCGCACCTTTTCCACGCTGAGGTTTTCGGCATGGGCGCTGCGGGCGCTTTGGTCGCTGAGGAACAGGGCCTGAAGTGCGTGGCTTTCCTCGGCGGTAATAATCTCGCCCTGGCGCTTGAGCAACACATCGAGGCGAAACTTCTGCGCCACGCCTTGAGCAAAAAAATCCACGCGCGAGGTGCCGCTGTCGATATCTTCATTCCAGTAGGTCTGCAACAGGCTTTCCAACAGCTTCGAGAAAGTACTGGAGCTTTGTTCGATCAAGGCCTCCCAACGCCGGTGATCTTCTTCCCGTTCGGAGGCAGTGAAACCAGTGGTGTCATGTTTTGGGTTCGAGTATTCGCGTATCTGCCCTTTGGGCCACCTGTGACGCACATAAAATTGCAGCAGCGCTTCGCTCAAGGTCTGCGAGTTGACCCAGCGTGGCGTTGCTTGCTCAGCTTCGCGGGTTAAGACATTGACCCGTGTGTCCCGTTGATCCAGGTGTTTGAAATGGGGGCGGGCCATGACGCTCAGCAGCGTGTCGAGCATGTCAGGCAAGGTCGGGGTTTTTTGCAGGTGGTCGAGCATGGCCTTGACGTTATCCAGCTGGCAGGCCTGGAGCATGCGTGCCTGCTCCGGCATGACTTCACCTTCGATGAGCTGAGTGGTCAACACCATGGGCGTGTCAGCGCCCAGCGCATTGCGTTGGTCCATCGACAGGTAGCTCAGCAAAGGGGCGCTCTGCAGTGGGTCTTCCAATTGCTCGATCAATTCGCTCAGCAGGGCAGTGTGGCTGTCATAGACCTGTATGCCGTTATCCGGGGTGTAGAGCAATGCCTTGGCGGCGTCGGGTGTCGGGCTGATCGCGAACGCGCCGGCAAGGGGAATGGGGGGCTTGCCGGAAATGTTGATCAGGACCTTTTCAACACGCATGGGGTGATCATGCCGGCTTGTGTCCTGCCGAGACTCGTCGGTAGCCAGGTAAAGGTTGTACAGCCAATCAAGGTCTTTGGCGGTGAGCCCCAGCGTACGTTCACGAGCGGTGGGCGAGGCTTTGCCTTGGGGTTTGAGAAACTCAGGGAAGAAATACGGGGGCGTTAAGCGAACCACAGCCTGTCTCCGGCGTGCCAGGAAAAGCACAGGGTAGGCAGGCGTCCGTGGTGCAAGGCGGTAAATATTCAGCGCTGCGCACGTTGACAACGCAGAGCATGCGTGGTGTTTAATCGAGGGTCTGGATGTCCCATTCGTTGCCCCTTCCAATCATAAAAACGGAGCTTCAAATGTCTGCGCAGTCCCCGACAGTTGCCACCGCTTGTGCCTCGATCCGCTTCGCTGAACTGGAGGAGTTACTTCATCAGGTGTTCGTTCGGCACGGCACATCGGCGCAGGTTGCTGCGATTCTTGCGCACAACTGCGCAAGTGCCGAGCGTGACGGTGCCCACAGTCACGGTATTTTTCGCATCCCCGGTTACCTTTCGACGCTGGCCAGTGGATGGGTCAACGGCACCGCCGTCCCCAGCGTGACCGATGTGGCCTCAGGCTTTGTGCGCGTCGATGCGGGCAATGGTTTTGCCCAGCCGGCCCTGGCGGCGGCGCGCCCGTTGCTGGTGGAGAAGGCACGCAGCGCCGGCATCGCGTTGCTGGCAATCCATAACTCCCATCACTTTGCTGCCCTGTGGCCGGACGTCGAGCCGTTTGCCGAGGAGGGGCTGGTGGCACTCAGCGTGGTCAACAGCATGACCTGCGTGGTGCCCCACGGCGCGGATCGTCCGTTGTTCGGCACCAACCCCATCGCGTTTGCGGCGCCCCGGGCCGACGGTGCGCCGATTGTGTTTGACCTGGCCACCAGCGCCATCGCCCATGGCGACGTGCAAATCGCCGCGCGCAAAGGCGAGCGGTTGCCACCGGGCATGGGCGTCGATAGCCTCGGGCAGCCGACCCAGGACCCTAAAGCCATTCTGGAAGGCGGCGCACTGTTGCCATTTGGCGGGCACAAGGGTTCGGCACTGTCGATGATGGTGGAGTTGCTGGCGGCAGCGTTGACGGGCGGCAACTTCTCTTTTGAATTCGATTGGACGGACCACCCAGGCGCGCGCACGCCGTGGACAGGCCAGCTTCTGATCGTGATCGACCCGCGTAAAACTGCTGGGCAAAGCTTCGCCCAACGCAGCCAGGAGCTGGTGCGGCAGATGCATGCGGCGGGGTTGCGTCGATTGCCGGGGGACCGACGCCATCGTACGCGGGCGAAGTCGCAGGAAACCGGGATCGAACTGGACGCGCAGGCGTTGCGCGAGTTGAGGGCGTTGGCGGCGGGGTGAAACAGGCTGCGCGGGGGGCGCAGCCTGAATGGATCAGTTACGGCGACCCAGCAACAGGCCGACCACCAGGCCAAAGCCTGCGGAAATGGCCACGGTCTGCCATGGGTGCCCGCCGATGTAAGTCTCGGTGGCATCCACGACCGGCTTGCTGCGTTCACGCACATTGGACACCGATTCCAGGGCTTGCTTGAGTTTGATGGCAACCTGCTCGCGCAGGGTTTCACCTTCCTCGCCCACCAGGGATGCGCTGCTTTTGAGCAGTTTGTCCGACTCTTCGATCAACGCGCTCAGTTCGCTGAACGCTTGGTCCTTGATTTGATCTTCGACAGCTTGGGCGGCGGTTTTGCGGGCCATTGAGTGACTCCTTGCAGGTGGATGTGGCAGTGAACAATGGAGTATCGGGGGGAGGCAAAAGTTGCAGTTTTTTTCCCCATGCGCTCATCCGAGGCAAAATCCGGATCGGGAACTTTGGGCCTACAGTGTAAGATGTCACCTATTTGTGCAGCAGGTAATTCAACATGAGCTTCAATCTCGCCAACAAGACCCTCGCCGAACGCGCCGAGCTGGAAGATGAAAAGTCGCGCCTCTACGACCTGTGGCAAACCAACCTGGGCAAGGCCAAGGGCGAAGCCGCGCGCTTGTTCGGTGAGCGCGCCAAGCGCAAGGGCAAGTGGGCCGAATGGGTGCGTGCCGAACTCGACGGCATGTCGCCGCCGGAGTTTTCCAACATGGTGCGCAGTGAAGTCAACAAGCTGATGGCGGCGGCGAAGTAAAGCACGCCACAATCGCTTCGCGTACCTTGAGCAACAGCGGGTCCAACTGAGCCTGGGTGCGCCAGCCCAACTCCACCGGGTAATGCGGTAGCGCCAGCGGGCAGGGCAGCACGCGCAGGCCGGTCATTTGCGCAATGGCGTGGGCTGCATGCCCGGGAATGGTTGCCACGGCGGTGCTGCCTTGGAGCAGATACGGCAGCGCGGCAAAGTGGCTGGTGGACGCGCACACGTGGCGGCGCAGCCCGTGGGCGGCCAAACCTTCATCGGTAATGCCGATAAACCCGCCTGACGACACCAATACATGTTCCCGTGTGACAAACCCCTGCAGGTCGATAGCCTCCTGGCCCGGCGCCAGGCTATGGGGGTCTACCAGGCAACGATAGTCACCTTCCCCCAGCACCTGTCGGCTCAGCCTGCGCTCGGTAAAACCGCCGGCGGTAATGGCCAGGTCCAGCGTGCGGTCGAGCAGGGCGGCGGCGACGATCTGGCTGTAGGTCTGGCGAAAGATCACCCGTAGTTTGGGCAGGCGCAGTGCGATGGCCTCCATCAGGCTTCGGCCATAAGCAATCTCGAAGTCATCCGACAGCCCCAGCACCACCGAGCGGCCCTCGTAGTGCGAGTTTTGCGGGCTGATCATCGCCAGGCTCTGGCGGCAGCGATCCAATGCCTCACTGATCACCGGTTTCAACTGATTGGCTCGCAATGTGGGCGCCAGGCCGCGTCCGGTGCGCACGAACAAAGGGTCGCCGTACAGCTCACGCAAGCGCCGTAGGCCCGCGCTGATCGCCGACTGCGTCACACCCAGTCGCAGCGCCGCACGGCTGGCACTGGACTCGTCGTGCAGGGCTTCGAAGGTTTTGAGCAGGTTGAGGTCAACCTGGGCGATATTCATTTGGCTCATATCATTTAGCACTGAGGTGGGCTTTATTCATGATCGAGTCTGGCCAGAGAATGGGCAACCCCTATCTATCGGAGTAAGCCTGATGCCCGTATCGACTGTCGCAGCCCTGCAAATCGGCGCCTTGCCTGGCGGCAAGGCTGACACCCTGGCGCAGATCCTGGCCTATGAGGATCAAATCCAGCGCAGTGGCGCGCACTTGGTGGTCATGCCCGAGGCGTTGCTGGGCGGCTATCCCAAGGGCGAAAGCTTTGGCACGCAGTTGGGCTATCGCCTGCCCGAGGGCCGGGAAGCCTTTGCGCGGTATTTTGCCAACGCCATCGACGTACCGGGGCCAGAAACCGAGGCGCTGGCCGGGATGTCGGCGCGTACCGGTGCCAGCCTGGTGCTGGGCGTGATTGAACGCAGTGGCAGTACGCTGTATTGCAGCGTGTTGTATTTCGAACCCTCGGGCGGCCTGGTGGCCAAGCATCGCAAGCTGATGCCGACCGGCACCGAGCGGCTGATCTGGGGCAAGGGCGACGGCTCGACCCTGCCGGTGATTGACACCGCGGTTGGGCGTATCGGCGGCGCGGTGTGCTGGGAAAACATGATGCCGTTGCTGCGCACCGCGATGTACGCCAAGGGCGTCCAGGTGTGGTGTGCACCCACCGTGGACGAGCGCGACATGTGGCAGGTGAGCATGCGCCATATTGCCCATGAAGGGCGTTGCTTTGTGGTCAGCGCCTGCCAGGTGCAGGCATCGCCTGAAGCCTTGGGTGTGGAGGTTGCCAACTGGCCGGTGGACCGTCCGTTGATTGCCGGCGGCAGCGTGATCGTTGGACCCATGGGCGATATTCTGGCGGGGCCGTTGGTGGGCGAAGCGGGTTTGTTGACGGCGCAGATCGATACTGATCAGTTGGTGCGGGCCCGCTACGACTACGACGTAGTGGGGCATTACGCCAGGCCGGATATTTTTGAATTGGTGGTCGACGAGCGCGCCAAGCCAGGCGTTCGCTATATCACTGACTGAACGCAATCAACCTGTGGGAGCAGGCAAGTCAGCTCCCACATGTGGTTTTCAGCCACTTACCAGGTGGCAGTGTTCGGTAAGTCCAGGGTGCCACGCTCCACAAAACGCATGGTGCCAAACAGGCCACCCGCCAATTTGCCGCGCAGCACGTAGGGCAGGTTGTTCAGGCTTTGGGTCTGGCTAAGGCCCAGGGTCTGGCGCAACACCGAAAACGCCGAAACGCTGACCGGCACCATCAGTACGGTTTCAGAAAAGCGTGGGATGCTCCCAGCCTGATCGCTGACGCCAGAAGCGAGTGGCCGGCCATTGACCTCCAGATCCAGCGCCACGCCGTTGTAGTCGATTGCCGCTTCATTGGGGTTTTGCACCCGCAGCTTCACCGCAAAGCGCACTTCCAGGTCCTGGCTTTGCAGCGGCTCGATGCCCACCACATTGATGTTCACCGGGTCGCGGTTGGGGAACAGTGCGCAGGCGCTCAAGGTCAGCAGCAACAGCGATACAACCATGAGCTTGCGCATAAAGAAATGCTCCTACTTTTGGGTAACGTCCGGGTCCTGCATGACCTTGAGGGTAGAGGACTCCGGCTCGAATTCATCTTCTTCCAGCTCTATGAACTCTTCGGGCAGGAAAATGTTCAGCAGGATTGCACAGAATGCGCCCACGGTGATCGGCGATTCGAAGATGTTGTGCAGCGCCTTGGGCAGCTCGCGCAGCACTTCCGGCACGGCGGCGACGCCCAGGCCCATGCCTAGGGAAATCGCCACGATCAGCACATTACGTCGATGCAGGCCCGCTTCAGCGAGGATCTTGATGCCGGCCACGGCCACGGTGCCGAACATGATCAGAGTCGCGCCACCCAATACGGGCTTGGGCATCAGTTGCAGTACCGCGCCGATCATCGGAAACAGCCCCAGCAGCACCAGCAGGCCAGCAATGAAGTACGCCACGTAGCGGCTGGCTACGCCGGTCAATTGGATCACGCCGTTGTTCTGGGCAAAGGTCACCATCGGCAGGCTGTTGAAGGTGGCGGCCATCGCCGAGTTGAGACCGTCGGCCAGCAGGCCGGACTTGATGCGCTTGATGTACAGCGGGCCCTTGACCGGTTGCTGGGAAATCATCGAGTTGGCGGTCAGGTCACCGGCGGCTTCCAGGGGCGAAATCAGGAAGATCACCGCCACCGGGATAAACGCCACCCAGTCGAACGAGAAACCATATTTGAACGGCACGGGCACGCTGATCAGCGGTACTTGGGGCAGGGCGGCCATGTCGACGCGGCCCAGCAGCCACGCTACTACAAAGCCCAGGGTCAAACCGATCACGATCGAACCCAGGCGCAGGAACGGGTTGTTGAAGCGGTTGAGTACCACGATGGTCAGCAGCACCAACGCCGCCAGGCCCATGTTGCCTGCGGCGCCGAGGTCGCTGGCACCATAGCCGCCGGCCATGTCGGTGACCGCCACCTTGATCAGCGACAAGCCCATCAAGGTAATGATGGTGCCGGTGACCACCGGGGTGATCAGTTTGCGCAGTTTGCCGATGAATTGGCTGAGCACCACTTCGATAAACGCCGCGAAAAAGCAGATGCCAAAGATCGTCGAGAGGATCTCATCGGTGCCGCCGCCCCGGGCCTTGACCATAAACCCGGCGCTCAAAATCACACTGATAAAAGAAAAACTGGTGCCTTGCAGGCACAACAGCCCCGAACCCACCGGCCCGAAGGTGCGCGCCTGCACAAAGGTGCCGAGCCCCGAGACAAACAGCGCCATGCTCACCAGGTACGGCACTTCGCTTTCCAGCCCGAGTACGCCGCCGACGATCAGGGTGGGCGTGATGATTCCGACAAAACTCGCCAACACATGCTGCAACGCGGCAAAAATCGCGGCGGTGAAGTGCGGGCGGTCTTCGAGGCCGTACATGAGGTCGGATTTATAGCGCGGGCGGGGGGCTTGAGCGTCAGACAAAATGATGGCTCGGGTCAGAAAATGGAGGCGCAGGATGCCAGAAAGTGCCAGGCGCCTGAAGTGTAAAAAAATATTTATAAAAACCCTGCGCTAAAGCCGTGGCCCAGCCGATATCAAGCATAGGCCCACACTACAACGACAACAGTGGTGACCAAGGTCTGGGCAGCGCGTTGACGCTGACGGATCGTTTCGCGGCAAGGACGCTCGCAAACACTACTTCTGAGAGCAGCCCTATGTCCCTCCGTCACCTGAATATTGCCCCTCGCGCGTTTATCGGTTTTGCCTTCATTGCGGTTCTGGTGGTGCTGCTGGGCGTGTTTGCGGTCAACCGCATGACGCAAATGCGCCAATCCTCCCAGGACATGAGCGCCAACCAACTGCCCAGCATGACCCACCTGGGCACCATCACCGAAAACGTGCTGCGCATGCGCATTCTGTCGTTTCGTGTGCTGGTCAACCGCGAGCCTGCCGCCTTGCAGGAAGCCGAGACCCGCATCGGTGTGTTGGCTGACAAGGT
This sequence comes from Pseudomonas sp. FSL L8-0168, assembly GCF_037976155.1. Lineage (NCBI taxonomy): Bacteria > Pseudomonadati > Pseudomonadota > Gammaproteobacteria > Pseudomonadales > Pseudomonadaceae > Pseudomonas > Pseudomonas sp. FSL L8-0168. Next base: position 420,421 of record NZ_CP150262.1, read on the forward strand.
CAAGACCGCCCAGGCCAAATACGCCACGCTGCCTGCCGGCCCGGAGGAGGCAGCGCTGTACAAGACCTTTGGCGTGACCCTGGACAATTACCTCAAGGCCCAGGCCGAGATGGTGGCATTGTCCAAACAGGGCAAGGTCGATGAGATGCGCGCCCTGATCAACAGCCGTATCAAGGACGGCACTGACCAGATGGGCGAGCAACTGAACAAGCTGATTGCCATCAATGCGGCCGACGCCAAGCAGGCCGACGAGGATGCCGGGCAAAGCTACGAAGGCGCGATCACCGGTGTGGTGGCAGTCTCCGTGGTGGCGGCATTGCTCACCGTGCTGCTGGCCTGGTTGCTGACCCGCAGTATCGTGACCCCGTTGCGCAAGGCTGTGGAAGTGGCTGAAACCATTGCCGCCGGCAACCTGAGCAAAACCATCGAGGACGATGGCAAGGACGAACCGGCACGGTTGCTCAGTGCGCTGTCGACCATGCAAGCCAGCCTGCGCCAGACCATCCAGCACATCGCCGGTTCGGCCACGCAGCTCGCTTCGGCGGCGGAAGAGTTGAGCGCGGTCACCGAGGAAGCCTCCCGTGGCCTGCAACAGCAGAACAATGAAATTGACCAGGCCGCCACGGCCGTCAATGAGATGACGGCGGCAGTGGAGGAGGTGGCGCGTAACGCGGTTTCCACCTCCGAGGCGTCCGGGCAGTCCAACCAGGCCGCGCGGGAAGGCCGTGATCGGGTAATGGAAACCGTCGGCGCGATCCAGACCATGACCCAGGACGTACAGAATACCTCCGCGATGATTGAAGGCCTGGCCGCTCAGGGCCGGGATATCGGCAAGGTGCTGGATGTGATCCGTGCGATTGCCGAGCAAACCAACCTGCTGGCGCTCAACGCGGCGATTGAAGCCGCCCGTGCCGGCGAGGCCGGACGTGGCTTTGCGGTGGTCGCCGATGAAGTGCGCGCCCTGGCCCATCGCACCGCGCAGTCGACCCAGGAAATCGAGAAAATGGTCGCCGGCATCCAGAACGGTACCGGTGAGGCGGTGCAGTCCATGCAACAGAGCAACCAGCGCAGCCAGACCACCCTGGAAATGGCACGCGCAGCCGGCGCCTCACTGGAGCAGATCACGGCGTCTATCAGCCTGATCAACGAACGCAACCTGGTGATTGCCAGCGCGTCGGAAGAACAGGCCCAGGTCTCCCGCGAGGTGGACCGCAACCTGGTCAACATCCGTGACTTGGCCACCCAGTCGGCGGCGGGCGCCAACCAGACCAGCGCGGCCAGCCATGAGCTGTCGAGGTTGGCGGTGGATTTGAATGGGATGGTGGCCAGGTTCGTCGTCTAACAGCCGCCACAAAACCCTGTGGGAGCTGGCTTGCCTGCGATAGCAATCTTACAGTCAGCACATCATGGGTTGGCTTACCGCTATCGCAGCATAGGGATCTACACAACTTGGGCCGGTGCTGACCTGTGGCGAGGGCGCTTGCTCCCGTGACGGACTGACAGCCGACGCTGATCTAACTGACGCGCCGCAATCCAAATGTGGGAGCTGGCTTGCCTGCGATGGCGGCCTTACAGCCGACCAGGATGTTGGATCTGACCGCGTACATATCCGTTCCTGCGGTAACGGCCACCTATGGTTCCGCTCTTACAGCCAGCCCTTTCAAGGTCTTTTCGTCTTGGCAGCCTTGATTATCCGGTCCGTTGAAACATGCGCATTCACCGCGGTGCCTTTAACCCATGTTTTGGGCTTGGGTACCTTGGGGCCACGGGGGCTTTTCGCAACTTGTTTAGGTTGGATATTTCTGGCAAGCGCCAATAAGTGCTGAGCCAGTTTTTCCAACGGAATGACAGGAAAATGTTCCGAGGGCAGCGCAATCTGCATTCCCTCATATCCACTCCTGACCTGAACCGCTAAATGGTAAATCGAGGCTTCCCATCCTTCAGGCTGGGTATCCCGATGAGCTTGTTCAACACTGCGTTTGAGAACAGCCAGGACGTTGTAAGCCAATACCGCCGTTGCAAACCCCAGTAAGGCAGCCTTTGGGCTGCCAAGGGTTTCGATCTCACTTTCCAGGATCGCTTCCAGTCGCTGGAACATACCTTCAATGCTCCAGCGGCGGCGATACAGTTCGGCGATCTGTTGCGCACTGACGCTCTCAGGCAGGTTGCTCCAGAACATCAAGCTGCTGTCGCCGGAGTCCGTTGGCGAATGAAGCGTCAGTTCGACACGCCGACATTGGTAACCGCCTTTGACCTGGATGATCTGCTCACGCACAGTGCCAGTTTCCACAGGTACTGGCTCTTGCCACTCACCCTCTTGAATCAAGCGTGGATGCTTGGCTTGCTGACGAATGACAAAGCAAGTTTGGACTTGCTCACAAGCCTCCATAACCGGGAGCGTGCAATAAAGCCGGTCAGCCAGCCACACTTGGCCTGGCTCGGCATTGGCCAATAAAGGCAGCACACAAACGCGCTCGCTTGCGTAGGCATCCTCACACGCCTGAAGGTCGACGACCTGATCCAGATCGGGATCGTATGCAACAACCGAAAAACCGGGACGAGCGGCGCCGCGCTCGTTGCGTAAAGCTCCCAGACGTTTTTCAGTGGATGCCAGGTGATTACCGTCCACTACCCGAACCTGCCAACCCGGCAGCATCGCCGTGCAGCCCAGCTCCCGGATGGTTGGAGCCAGGCGCTGTGCACAGCCCGTAATCAGGGCGCGCAACAGAGCAGGCTCGGTACGACTGATCTTGTCGTAGAGAGCCGCCAGGCTGACCGGAAGGTCCTCCAGTTGTCGCGCGGCGGCGTGCAGAGATGGCTTCAAGCCCAATGAAACAAGGGACATTAGCTTGATGATGGTCGAGAACAATAGCTCACGAGAATACTGCCGTTGCCGGTGTTCTTCGAAAACCTGATCAATCCACTCGGGGGCAATAGCCTGCTGCAGCGCCAGTTTGGCCATGACACTGGCAGGTGCTTTTTCTCGAAACGCGCTAGAACTTCCGCCCACATCGTTTAGGTACCCCCTGAATGAATTTCAGGGGATTTTACAGAAGACCTTGAAAGGGCTGGCTCTTACAGCGGGTCACTTTTGGAAAGGCCCAAAAGTAACCAAAAGGCCTTCGCCCCACCACTCGGCACCTCGCCTAGGCTCGGTGTGCCCGAACGCAGGCTTGAAGTCGTGGGCCGCCGCCACGCGCCATCCATGGCGCGGGGCGGCTAACCCGGCGTCCTGCCGGGTTGCCCACGACTTCAAGCCTGCGTTCGGCCAGCGTGGTTTGACGGGGCGCTTCAGATCAAAAGCCAGATCAAGATCAAGAGCGGCTCGCTTAGCATCGTGGTTACCGTCGATCGCTTCAGAGTTGTGTAGATACCTATGGCTATCGCAGGCAAGCCAGCTCCCACCTTTGATCTTGGGCTGTGTCAGTGCCGCCATGCCCCTGGATTCACCAGGTTTACCGGCTTTTCGCCAGCCAGTGCCGCCAACAGATTCTCCACCGCACACTTGGCCATCGCCTCCCGCGTCTCATGAGTGGCCGAGCCGATATGCGGCGTGGCTACCACATTGTTCAACCGCAACAACGGCGACGCGTGATCCAGCGGCTCCTTCTCAAACACATCCAACCCCGCCGCGCGGATAGTGCGTTGCTGCAATGCTTGCACCAGTGCTGCCTCATCCACCACCTTGCCTCGGGAGATATTGATAAAGATCGTCTCTGGCCCCATCAGCGCAAACTCCTCGGCGCCAATCAACTTCTCGGTCTCAGCGGTCAACGGCAACGTCAGGCAGACAAAATCCGCTTCTTTGAGCAAGTCCTTGAGGCTTCGGTACTGCGCGCCAAAGCGCGCTTCAACCGCCGGCTTGGGCGAATGGCTGTGGTAGATCACCGGCATGCCGAAGCCAAAATGCCCGCGCTGGGCCAGGGCTTCGCCGATGCGGCCCATGCCGATGATGCCCAGGGTCTTGCCATGTACATCACTGCCAAAATGCGCCGGGCCGATGTTTTTGTTCCATTGCCCGGCGCGTACCATGTCGGCCAGTTCCACCACGCGCCTGGCGGTCGCCAGGATCAGCGCAAAGCCGGTGTCGGCGGTGGTTTCGGTGAGCACATCCGGGGTGTTGCTGAGCAGGATGCCGCGTTGGGTCAGGTAATCGATATCGTAGTTGTCGACACCCACCGAGACGCTGGCTACTGCTTCTAGCTTGGGTGCCAGGTCGAGCAACCGGGCGTCCAGGCGCAGGCTTGCACCCAACAGGCCATGGGCAGTGGGCAGTGCATCGCGCAGTTTGGCCAGGCCGGTCTCATCCAGTGCATCAATCAGCGTGACCTCGGCCTGCTCATGCAGGCGGGCCATCAGCGGCGCGGACAGTTTCTTGTACAACACAACGGACTTTTTCATGAGGTCTTTACCTTCAACTCCAGGGTTGGCGCCGGCGCGCGATCACTGGCGCCGGGCTTGAGGAAAATCGTCAGCACCACCGAAAGCAGCAGCGCGCCGCTCATCAGCAGGTACGAAGCGCCGGGCGAGCCGGTGCTGCTGTTGAGGTAACCCACCAGATACGAGCCACCGAACGAGCCCAAGGCGCCCATGCTGTTGATCAGTGCCATGGCGCCACCGGCGACGTTGGCCGGCAGGATTTCCGGGACGATGGCGAAAAACGGGCCGTAGGGTGCATACATGCAGGCCCCGGCGATCACCAGCAGGGTGTAGGACCACCAGAAGTGTTCGGCGCCCAGCACGTAGGACGCGTAGAAAGCAATCGACGCAATCAATAGCGGCGGCCAGACAAAACGCTTACGTTTCTGCAGCTTGTCCGAACCCCAGGACACCACGAGCATGCCAATCACCGCCGCCAGATAGGGCAGGGCCGAGAGCCAGCCGGCTTCGACCATGTCCATCTGCAAACCGGCCTTGAGGATCGATGGCAGCCACAACACGAAGCCATACACGCCAATGCTCCAGCAAAAAAACTGCAGGGCGAGAATGATCACCTTGGGCGAACGGAACGCCTCGGCGTAGTTCTTCACGGCCTTGATCCCCACCTGCTCGGCGGCGAGGGCGGTTTCCAGGCTGTGCTTTTCGGCGTCGCTCAGCCACTTGGCATCCTTGGGACGCTCATCGGCCAGCTTCCACCAGATAAACGCCCACAACACCGCCGGCAGGCCCTCGATGATGAACATCCAGCGCCAGCTGAAATGCTGCACCAGGTAGCCCGACACCACCGACATCCACAGCATGGTCACCGGGTTGCCAAGGATCAGGAAAGTGTTGGCCCGCGAGCGTTCGGCACGGGTGAACCAGTGGCACAGGTACACCAGCATGGCCGGCATCACGGCCGCCTCGACCACCCCGAGCATGAAGCGGATGACGATCAGCATGTAGGCGTTGGACACCACGCCGGTCAGCGTCGCCAAGCCGCCCCACAGAATCAGGCTGACGAAGATCAGTTTCTTGACGCTGCGCTTTTGCGCATAGATCGCCCCCGGCACCTGGAAGAAAAAGTAGCCGAGGAAAAACAGCGCGCCGAGCAGGGAGGACATGCCCGGCGTGATCATCAGGTCCTCGGCCATCCCGGAGGCGGCGGCGAAGCCGTAGTTGGCGCGGTCCAGATAGGCCAGGCTGTAGGTGATAAACACGATAGGCATGATGTACCACCAGCGACGGGTGGCGAGTTTCACGGTTTCCATGGGGTTGCTCCTGAGCTTGTTGTAGTTGTGGCAACAGGTAATGGGTCACGCAACGGATCGAGTGGGTAATTCGGCGCGGGTCGGCAAACCCTCCATGTCGCCACGGCTCTGTACAGCGCGGCTGCCGATCCAGTTAGCGCGCTGGACCGCCTCGGGGAAGCTTGAGTTTTCCAGCAGGGCGCTGATCATGCCCACGGCAAAGCCATCGCCGGCACCCACGGTATCCACCACCTTGGCTACCGGTACGGCGGCGACAAAACCCTGGTCCATATGAGTGCGGTAATAGGCGCCCTCCGAGCCGAGTTTGATCGCCACGGCTTCGGCGCCCTGGTCGAGATAGAACGCGGCGATGTCTTGCGGGTCGTCGAAACCAGTGAGCAGGCGACCTTCGCCCAGGCCCGGCAGGACCCAGTCGGCCAAAGCGGCAAGCGCATTGATTTCGCGGATCATCTGCGCCTGGCTGGCCCACAGGGACGGGCGCAGGTTCGGGTCGAACGACACGCTGCGCCCGGCCTTGCGCATTTGCGCCATCAGCTCGAACGACAGTGCGCGAGTGGCATCGGACAGTGCTGGTGGAATGCCGGTGGCGTGTAGATGGCGGGCTTGCAGCAGCGTTGGGTGGATGGCCTCGATGGACAAGTGGCTGGCCGCCGAGCCTCTGCGAAAGTACTCCACTTGAGGATCTGCGCCGGCCTCTTCCCGGGATTTGAGTTGAAAGCCGGTAGGGTGCAGCGGGTCGACGGCCACATGGCGGCAATCGAGCCCCTCTTTGGTCAGAGTATCGACCACAAAACGTCCGAGGGAATCGTTGCCCACGCGGCTCAGCCAGGCCACGTTGAACCCCAGGCGCGACAGGCCGATAGCGACGTTGCTGTCGGCGCCGGCAATGCGTTTGTGAAACTGCCCGACCTGGGCCAGGTCGCCGGTCTGTTCGGCGACAAACATCGCCATGGTTTCGCCAAACGAGAGGATATCGATCTCAGACATGGGCGTTCTCCACATGGGGTTGGCCAAGGCGGGCCAGGGTCGCGACCTGTTGTGCGGTAACCTCGATCAGGTCATCGCCCTGCAACGGAAATTCCACCGCGCGGGTAATACCTTGAGTCATGTGTTTGAGCAGTTGTTCCCACAGATGCACGTCGGTGGCGCCCGGCGGCAAGGCGACGAGCCTGCCATCGGCGCGGCGGGCCACGGCCTTGCAGTGCAGGTAATCCACATGCCGACCCAGCAACCGCGCGGCGGTGAGCGCGGATTGGTCTTGCCACTGCCAGTTGCCGATGTCGAAGGTCATTTTCACCGGCAGGCCGAGACGTTCGACTTCAGTGAAAAACCGTTGCATCGGTTCAATGCGCCCACCGTGCAGGGTCTGGTCGTTTTCCACCAGCAGCTTGACCGGGTGGCGGTTGAGCAGGGCGTGCAGGCTTTCCAGGTCGTTTGTGTCGGTGAAGTAACCGAGCGAGACCTTCAGCCAGCCCGAGCCAAAGGCCTGGGCGCGGTCCAGCGTGGCGGCCAGCTCGGCATTGGGCTGGGCACGGCCGGCGACCCACAGCTCCAAGGGCGAGGAAAATACTGATTCCAGGCCTTGTTCTGCAGCGGCCAGGGCCAGCTCGGCCGGTTGCTCGGTGGTGAGCAATTCTTCACGCCATTCAATGCGCTGGGCACCAGCGGCGCTCACCAGCGCGACAAAACTCAATTGGCCCTGCTGGCGAACCAGGTCGGCGCCGTAGCTGGAAAGGCTGATGGAGACGGGGTATTTATGCATTGTTGTTTACCTCTGAAACCGGTTTCATTTTTATGCGCAAAACAACATGTGGGAGCGGGCTTGCTCGCGAAGGCGGTGTGTCAGTCAGCGCAAGAGTGGCTGATCTATCGCGTTCGCGAGCAAGCCCGCTCCCACAGGGGATTGTGTCGAGCCACGGATAATCAGCTCCGGTAAAAAATCCAGGGTGCGCGTGGGGGCGGTATCGCCGCGCAGGCGCTTGAGCAAACAGTCAAAGGCGCTGGCGCCAATTGCTTGCGTCGGTTGGGCGAGGGCGGTGATGCCGCTACCTACCAGCGGGTACCAGTCCAGGTCATCCAGGGCGATCAAGCCCACGTCGCCGAACAGCTCGCAACCCAGGGCCTTGAGTGCACGGGTGCAGGCCAGTGCTGCCACGCCGTTGGCGCAAAACAATGCCTTGGGGCCGGGTTTGGCGAGAAAGGCTTGCAGACGGTTTTCCAGTTCACCGTCCAGTTCAACCACGGCACCTTTCAACGCCGGGCGCTTGGCAATTTCGGTGTTGAAACTTTCCAGACGCTCCAAACGTGAACTGGTGCCATCGGTGGTCTCGCTTACCAGCAGCACGTCGCGGTAACCCTGTTGCTCCAGGTGTTCCACCGCCATGCGCACCGCCGCCGGGTTATCCAGGCCGACCAGGTCGCTGTGCAGCGGTTCGACCTTGCGGTCCACCAGCACCAGGGGCATTTCCCGTTGCAGTTCGAGCAGTTGGTCGAGGTGATGGCCCAGGGTATTCACGATCAACCCTTCGATGTTGTACGAGCGCAACGCGGCCAGATGTTGGCGCTCCTGCTCGTCATCGCGGTCGGTGTTGCACACTACCAGGCTGTAACCGTGCTGGCGGCAGGCGGTTTCGACGCCGTGCATCACCGCGATGGAATAGGGGTTGCGGATATCAGCCACCAGCATACCGATCAGGCGCGTGCGTCCACGTTTGAGGCCGCGGGCCATCTGGTTGGGGCGATAACCGAGTTCGTCGATGGCCTGTTCGATGCGCAGGGCAATGGCATCGGAGAGCAGGGCGCGGTCATCGCCGATAAAGCGCGAGACGCTGGCCTTGGACACGCCAGCGCGCTCGGCGACGTCGAGCATGGTCACGCGGCTGCGCTGGGCGGCTGAAAAAGGAGTCACGGTAAAGCCTTTCTTATTGGAATGGGTAATGGATTGAAACCGGTTTCAGAAAACACCAGCGAGCTGCTTACGTCAAGTTTTATTGAGGGGGTATGACCATGCGCCACATCCGCAAAACTGATGAGTGGTCAGCCTACCTGTTAATTCTGACAGTATCCAAACCGATATATGGCGTGTTCAATTGGCCCCAAGTGAACGGCGCTGCACAAGCCATAAACAGTTAAACGGTCATTCCAGGGGTGGCAGCATGAGTGGGCAAAAAAAGCACAGTCCAGGGAGTACCGCAGTTTCTGGTTCAGGCGGCACTCTTGCTCTGGACGGGCCTACCGTGGTGCATGCCCTCGCCGATGGACTGGTGCCTGCGCAGTACTATTTCAGAGATCTGGACGTGGAGCTTCCCATGCCCTGGTCGTTTCTGCCGGGTGTCGGCGATACCCACTTCGTCGTATTTGTATGGGATGACCATAGCGCTGCACCCGTTGATGTGTTTCCGCCGTTGAGATTGGATGGTCCACTTACGGCTGCTGACTTTCCCTATCCTGCGTCGATTCCTCAGGCATTTCTGCTGAACAGCGCAAGAGTAGACCTGTCATTTCGCATACATGTCGATTCGCCGTCTAACCCAAGCTTTGATACTTCGCAGCTCACGGCGCTTCGAATCGATCGCGACGCCCCAGGTGTCGGTGGGACACTCGCGCCCGCTATTTTCCCTGTCGATCCGATTACCCTTGATTATCTGGACCTCAACCCATTGGTTCCGATGGAAATACCGGGTAATTATCGAGGGCGAGAGGAGGGTGACGAAATCCTTTTGTACTTCTCGGCAATGGACGCTCTGCCTACGGGGGCGCCCAGCTTCATTTCACCACCGCAGGTCAGTGCTACGGGCCAAATATTCGTCGACGTCCCCGATACGATTTTTCGAAGTTTCCCGGGCGCCTTGTTTATCTTTTGCTTTTACCGTCTGAGAGATCGGGCCGGTAACCTCAATCCGCAATTTTCAGAGGTGGCGCGAGCCGGCCTGAGTGTTGCCATTCCCGCCCCGACTTTCCTCAGGCCGCTGTTTCCACAGACGGAATCGGACCCAATAAACAATCCGAACAAATGGATGACGTGTGCCTGTATACCGCCGATCTGGGTGGGCGTTGAAATCCGCATCAATCAGGGTTCGCCACCGTTTCCAGCTATTCAAGATGGGGATCTCGTCACGATGCGGTTTCAGGGGTATCGCCAGGCTCCTGATGTAGACCCGCTTCCCGATATCGTTGAAATCCAGACCCATGTCTGGGACGGCGTCGCTGATGCCAGCGGCCACTCGTTCTGGATCAGAGATGTCGAGCGTTTGATTCGGCCACTCCGAGTCACTGCGGGGGGGGAAGCCAGCTACATGGTGTCCAGAGGCGGGGTCATCATTGGCCGGTCTTTTTCCATGTTCGCGCGATTTGATCGCGTCGTTCCCTCCGCACCGCCACCCCGTTATTGCTGGATTGACGGCAATGTCCCGGAACCCTGACGGGCGGTTTCGTCAGGGGGCGTGAGCGCTGACATTAACAACGTTGGCCGCTGCGAACGGGTTTGAATGCAAGTGCTGAGTGTTTTGGTTGTGCCGCAGCTCAGGCGGCAGGAAAAGCTGTTGCCGGAAATCGGGTCGTGGTCATTCGCCCGGCAGCTGAAGTGAACCTGGCGGACAAATATGTGTGTAAGGAACCTATATCAAGCGATAGTGGAGAACTTCAAATGAGCAGCAATCCGAAAATGCCCTCGGCATCTTTAGCTAACCCGGCAGCCGTCACGATTGCGGAGGCACTGGACAATGCAACCGGTACGATCCCGGCCAATCTTGCGACCGTCGGCATCACGGCTGAATGTACGACAGGTGATTTGTCTGATTTCGATGACTGGTTCGAAGTTGAGCTACAGGACCTTCAGGCACTTCCACCTGTTTGGAGTCGTATAGCAGGGCCGATTCAGTTGAGCGCGACCCCTATTCCAATACCTGTCAAATTTGACATTTCGATTCCTGCACCGATTGGCGGGTTTCGCCACGGCTTTTATCAACTCAGAAGCATTCAGTACCGAGACTTTGGCGGCTTCCCAGGCGGGGCGGGGGATATTTCCGATCCTGGCCGATTTACGGTCGATACCATTCCCCCCTACGCTGATATCGGCTTTCGTGATCAACCCACTGCCCTCTTATTCCCCGCCAACCTTCCTGACGGTGCGGTTATTGACGATGCCTATTTGACGATGAACGGCGGGGTACAGTTCGGTGTTCCGGACAACACATTTGTTCAGCCGCCGGGTCAGTGGGAGGCGGGTGACTTCATTACCGTTTACTGGAGCACGGTGATGTTTCCCCGCGACCAGGACATCGTGAGCCCGCCCGGCGGGATCCCGATGCTGCAGACCGGTAATACTTTTTTCCTGCCTCGTGCTCTGATTGATCTGAGTGGGAGGTATCGGGCCTTTTACACGATTACCGACAGGGCGGGTAACGTCAGTCGCCCCTCATTCATCGAAGAACGTGAAGTAAGGCTAATCGATGACCCCGAACAACGGGCGCCATTTTTGCCACTGGCCCCCGCACCCGAGGGCGGCAGCACAGATGACTTGATCAACATCGCTGATTATCTGCTGGATCCTGAAATATGGGTCAGAACCTATAACCATCATGCTCCATTGCTTGATCGACTCGAAGTGCAAATAGGTACGCAGCCCTGGAGCGGCCTGGGCCCAGTTTTCGATACGTTTCCGCAAGTATTCGATGGAATGCAGGCACAGTTCAAGGCTGCCTACACACAGCTTACGGTCGGGCCGCAATTGGTGCCTGTCCGGTACCGGATTTCGCGAAACGGCACGTTGTTTCCTTCCTTGGACACCACCATCCGGCTCGATTTGTCAGTCGGTGGTGCAATCAACCCAGGAGAGCCTGGCACACCTAATATCAACCTTAATGAAGCCCACGTATTTGGGGCCGGTTCGACAACGCCGGATGTTTTACTGCCAGAGCATGCCGACCAATCCGTGCGCGTGGATATTGTGTTATGGACAGTCGCAGTGGCCCCTCATCCGGGGTTGTCGATCATCTTCCTGTGGGAGGGTGAGCGAGTTGGGCCATTCCCTATCACTACGGAGGAAGGTGGTGATACTTTTTCTTTCGAGATCGACTGGGACGTGGTTGCCCGTCATGGTAATGACCTCAAGACCATCAGCTATCTGGTTATCGACCCGGACACCACCAATGAGAATCTTTCCCCGCCCACTGAGGTCGATGTACAGGATGCAGTGACGACAATGTTAGCGATGCCAGAGTATGTAGGCCGCAACTCTGGGAATCGTTGGAACTGCGCCTCGCTGAAAACCCGATCGCCAGGACCACCCCCTGTTCTGTATGGTGAAGTCTACGTACCGGGAGATACCAGGATGGCGTTAGGTGTGCCGCTGACGTTGGAATTGACCCTTACCAATACACTCGCAGGTCGGCCACCAGGACCGTTTCCATTAACGCTTACACATCCGGCCATTACCCAGGTCGACAAAGACAACGGAATCACATTCGAAATCGACTACAAGGGTTATCTGGATCAGGCGCCAACGGGCAACTGCGTCGCGACTTACTCTACGGTTTTGAGTAATGGCGTAACCGGGCGTGGAATACCGTCGGATACGCGCGTTGGCATGTCGAATGCCCACACCTACTGCGATGGCACGGTACCGCCAACCCCCTGACACTGAGCCGCAGTGGACGTGAAGTGACTCAATCAAAGCGTTAGCCCTCGTGCTTGACCTTGGGCCGCAAGAATCAATCCGATGCCTGTATTGGCATCGGATTTTTTTTGCTATCAGGTAAGGAAAAATCAGCAGCGCTTAATTGCGCCTTTTAGTTTTCTGCGTCTCAGCGATGCCGATTCTGCTCGCCATATAAGATAAATCCTACAGTGTTTGGGGGGGGAGATCCTTACTCTTTGCGCCGTACAGGTAAGGCTCCATTCCGAGGGAACGAGCCAAGCCGTTTTCCAAGGCTCTACCCCAGAGAGTGATCAACCATGCACGTATTGCCCAACTTTGAGCTCAAGCCTTTGAGCGCGATGATGAAAGTTCCAACGATAACCTTGTTTATGTTGGTGGCTGTTTCAGGCACAGCTCAAGCTGGCCATTTAATCGGCGAAGGCAAGACAATTGATTCGAGTGAATCAGCCAATGATTGGCAGCTGGATTGGAAAGCCGAATTGACGCTTAACGGTGCCAGAGCGCAACGTATCATCGTCAATGATTCGGCTTTGATTATAAATCCAGGCAGCCGCGTAGATGATATTCGCGCTACCCAGGGTTCAACCGTCAGCCTCACTGGCGCCCATGTGGAATCCCGGAACCCAACGTGGGCAGCCCTGCGCCTGGATGACAGCACTGCGACGATTACCGACAGCACGTTGATCAGTCATACCAACTTCGGATTGCAAGTATTTCAAAGTGTCGGCTCCCCTCAAGGAGGGATTGCCGAGGTATTCAATAGCAACATCGTCGGCGTTGCCGGGGGGGCCACGGCCCAAGGCAACAGCGAACTGCATTTCAAGCAAAACACCTGGGTGGAAGGTACCGGTGCAGACAGTTTTGGTGTTCGATTGGACAGTGGCGCATTAGTTACTGCGAGTCAAAGCACACTGATCGGTGGCAAGAATGGTGTCGTCGTGACCAACCAGTTGAAAAACGCTGAGGTTGGCAAGCTGGTACTGGACAACTCACATGTAGAAGGCCGTACAGGCTCCGCTATTCTCGTCGAGGGGCGACCAGGCAGGGTTCCGACCGTTGAGATCGACGTGCGCAACGGCTCGACGCTGACAGGCGGTAACGGCACATTGCTGGAAGTGAACGGCGGTGCCATGGCATCTATGAATGTCGATAACAGCGATTTGCGTGGCGACGTTATTGTCGAGGACGGCAGCACCGCGCATCTAAGCTTGCAAAATCGTGCCGGGCTGACGGGTCAGATGCAGAATGTCACAAGCCTTGCCATAGGCGGTCAGTCTTATTGGGAGTTGACCGGCGACAGCCAGGTCGGCGCCCTGAGCCTGGCCGGCGGCACGGTGAAATTCGGTGAGACTGATGCGTTCTACCAGTTGGACGTTGACAGCCTTGACGGCAACGGCACTTTCGTCATGGGCACCGATTTCGCTCGTGGCGTTACGGACTTCTTGAACGTCGAGGGCGAGGCCAAAGGCGATCACAAGCTGTTGCTCGCGGCCAGTGGTGCGGAGCCGACCAAGCCGGAAGATATCCGCGTCGTACACACTGGCGGCGGTGACGCACACTTCTCCCTGGTGGGTGATGTAGTTGATGTCGGCGCTTATTCCTATGGCCTGAAAAAGGAAGGCACCGACTGGTTCCTCGACCCGAACAACCGTGTGATCAGCCCAGGTACCCGCTCGGTATTGGCGCTGTTCAACACCGCACCGACCGTGTGGTACGGCGAGGCGACATCCCTGCGTTCGCGTATGGGCGAGCTGCGTTTCGAGCCTGGACAGGCTGGCGTGTGGATACGCGGTTATGGCAACAAGTACGAAGTGTCCGACAGCACCGGGATTGGCTACAGCCAGAACCAGCGGGGCTTTACGCTCGGTGCAGACACACCCTTGGCCGACAGCCAGTGGCTGGTGGGTGTAATGGCCGGCCATAGCACCTCTGACCTGAACCTCAAGCGCGGCACCTCCGGTAACGTGAAAAGTTACTATCTGGGTGCTTACGCGACTTGGCTGGACGAGGAAAGTGGCCTTTATTTCGATGCGGTGGCCAAGGTCAACCGGTTCCAGAATGAGTCCAAGGTCGGCCTGAGTGACGGTACCTCGTCCAAGGGCAAGTACAACAACACCGGTGGCGGTTTATCTGCTGAGTTCGGCCGTAACATCAAGTTGGATGACGGGTTCTTTATCGAGCCTTACGCACAAATGTCCACCGTGGTGATCCAGGGCGCCAATTACAACCTGGATAACGGCCTGGAAGCCAAGGGCGAACGTACGCGCTCAATCATGGCCAAGGCTGGCGCAACCGTTGGGCGTGACATCCAGCTCGATACAGGGAGTGTTGTACAACCTTATCTGCGAGCGGCGATGGTGCATGAGTTTGCCAATAACAACAAAGTCTCGGTGAATAACAATGTATTCAACAACGACTTGTCCGGCTCTCGCGCTGAGTTTGGGGCCGGTATGGCGGTAAAACTCTCGCAGAACCTGCAACTGCATGCCGACCTCGAGCACAGCAGTGGTGGTCGAGTTGAGCAACCTTGGGGGGCGAATGTGGGGGTTCGCTACACTTGGTAACTTACGTATTGTCAAAAGCCCGTATCGCAGGATACGGGCTTTTTTTTGACGTTTTGTTCACCATGTTCCGGTGTGAAGATCCGCATTGATGACCATAGCGTGTGATTTTCCCGAAGGGGTTCTTTCGGTGCTGCCAGTGCAAGCAAGTGAAATATGAATTCCTTGAGATGAAAGCTCTTGAATGACGAGGGTGCCTGTAATGACGCGCACGGCGTATTTGTTGAGACCTGTATCGACGCTGAACCACACTCTGGTGTTAGTGAACTCACTATCCTCCAGATGAAAAACCGTCCCGGCCGCAGTAGTGTCCGCGAACTGTATATAAATTTCTCTCACGGTATCGTTAACGGCTTCGGCGTTCCGGCCAGTAATGCCGTAAATATGCTTTGTGGTATCGTGCACGATATCCTTCGTCTGGACGTTGATGGCGTTCGAGTCTACGGAAACTGTAAAACTTCCTTCAGCGCTGTTTGATTTTGGAAACAAGGCCCGTTGTTGGTGGGGTGTTAACGTTGCACTGTGTGCTGACATGATTGTGTCTCCATGAGTGATCAGTTAGGCGAAAGCACTAGGTGCTCCGCAAGCGATGGCTTAGTTATGAGATCGCAGAAGACCTGCGCTGTAAACTGTCATAACTGACAGTATACGAAGCGCGCAATTCATGAATGAGCACCGTTTGTTTCCGCGCTCTAGTAGGTGCGCCAACGTGGCGCGAATCAAAGGGCCTGACTGTCATGCAATTGATTTTTGGGTTGTATAAAACGCTATTTTTAGTTCTTTTTTTACTAAGTGTACTCGGAGAAAAGAACGGGTTCAGGTGAGGGCGCCAAGCCAGGTCGATCCCAGCAGCACTATTCCCATGCATCTATTGAAACCTACTATCACTCGGGCAGAAGCCAGCGCCCGGCCTGATGCCACACCCAACAATGCCCAAGTACTCAAACACGGCAGTGAAATCAGGAAAAATATCAGAGACAAGTACAGCACTTGTTTTTGTTGCTCCGTACCGTCGCCGACAAACACGCTAACTACTGCAAGTGCCATCATCCAGGACTTGGGATTGATCAGTTGCAAGCTCGCGGCTCCAAGCAGGCCAAGTCGCTTATGGGTTGTTTGCTCCTCCATGACATGCGGCGGTGCGCTGAAAATCCGCCACGCCAGGTAACTCAGCCAAGCCACACCGACCCACTGCATCACGGTTTGCACCCTGGGCAGTTGCACCAGAGACTGACCCACCCCGCAGCCCACCAGCAGCACAATCCCCGCCGCTCCCGCGCAGGCACCCAGAATAATTGGCAGTGTCGCCTTGAAACCGTAACGGGCACTGTTGCTCAGAACCAGGATATTGGTCGGGCCAGGGGTAATGCACGCGACGAAGGCGAACAGCATGAACGGCACGAACGTGGACAGCATGGTGGGTGACTCCGATGGACCAATCGATGGAGTCGATCTTCACAAGCCTGGCGGTTAACTGTCTGGAAGATTTGAGCAGCGCTTTCGGTAGGCGGCGGGTGTCAGGCCGTAGGCGCGCACAAACCAGCGGCCCAGATGGCTTTGATCGGCGAAGCCCAGGGCCATCGCCACCGCTGCCGGCTGCTCGCCCTTGGCCAATAAACGCCGGGCACGTGTGAGCCGAAGTTGCACCAGGTAAGCGTGGGGCGCCAGGCCGAAGGCGCTCTTGAAGGCGCGGCTGAGGCGAAAGCGATCGACACCGCACGCCAGGGCCAACTCGTCCATGCCTATATCCTGATGCAGGTGGGCGTGCAGGTAGTCCCGTGCCTTGTGGGCCACCCGCGGTAAACGGGGATCGTCGCGGTAGCGCATGCGCCAGTAGAGCTGGCCGGTCAGGCGTTCCAGCAATTGGTCCAGAGCACTTTGCCGTACGATCCGCAGTTCGCCGTGGTGCAAGCTGTGAAATGCCTGGCTGGTGGCCTGGGCCAGGCGTGGGTCGTTGGCCAGGGTGCGGGCGAAGCTCAACTGATGGTGAGCGGGCGCTTCCTCGAATACGCTGCAGATTTCCCGTTCCAGCCAATGTGGGTCGAGGTAGAGCATGCGGTAAGTGAAGCCATCGACAGTAGGCGCATGGCCATCGTGGATCTCACCAGGCTCCAGCAGAAACACCTGGCCCGGCACGCTGTCATGCCGCGTGCGCCGGCAGTTGAATTGCTGTACGCCTTGTTCGGTGACGCCCACCAGATAGCTGTCATGCCAATGGGGGTCGTAGGCATGGCCCTCGAAATGCGCGCGCAGGGTCTCGATGCCGGTGTCGGCGTCCTGCTTCAGGTCGATCCAATTGTGCGCGCGCATACAACACCGAGGCTGAATATAATGTGCAATTGGCGCCGACAACGGGGAGGGCGTCTAGAAGATTTGTGCAGTCTAGCCAAACAAGCCGGCGGCGATGTTGATCGAGAAACCTAGGATCGCGGTATTGAATACAAACCCGATCAACGATTGCCCCAGCACCACCTTGCGCAGGCCACGGGTGGCGACGCCCACATCCGAGGTTTGTACCGCTACGCCGATGGTGAAGGAAAAGTACAGGAAATCCCAGTAGTTGGGCGTGAGCAAGCCTTCGGCAAAACGCAAGGCGGGCTCCTTGCCTGGCCAGGTGTAATAGAGCCTGGCGTAGTGCACGCTGAAAATCACCCCGATCAATAGCCAGGAGCCGATCACCGTCAGCCCGGTGAAACCGTAGTGCAGCAGGCGCTCGGAGGTGGCCAGGTCCTTGCTGCCGACCAGTTCGAACGTAATGGTCGCCAAGCTAGCGATGGCGGCGATACATACCATGAACAGCACCAGGCCGGCGTTCTCGTCTTCGATTTCGGCGATGCGCTTGACGTCCTCGGCCTTGGCGCGAATGGTCAGCCACAGCATCAGTATCAGGTAGGTCCAGACCCCGGCGTTCCAGCCGATCAGGATTTTACTGGCGAGGGTGTCGGCCGGCACCAGGAGGCCGACGGCAAGGCCGAGTAAGGCGGCGGATGAGAGGCGAGGGTGGGTGCGGGCGAGGAAGGGCATGGTGGCTCACAAAGAACTATGTGTGAGCACCATAGCTTATTCGGGTGTACCTGATCATGAATGCAATCAATAACCCTGTGGGAGTTGGCAAGCCAGCTCCCACATTTGGCTGCGGCGTTGATCAGTTTGCTTTATGGCGCTTGCGCACCAGCTTCATCACCACCACGAAGAACACCGGCACAAACACCACCGCCAATGTCGCTGTGATCATCCCGCCAATCACACCGGTACCAATCGCCTGCTGGCTGGCCGAACTGGCCCCGGTGGCAATTGCCAATGGCACCACGCCGAGGATAAACGCCATCGAGGTCATGATGATCGGTCGCAGGCGCAACCGCGCCGCCTTCAAGATGGCGTCGATCAAGTCCTCGCCCTGGTCATACAGGTCCTTGGCGAACTCGATGATCAGGATCGCGTTCTTCGCCGACAGGCCGATGATGGTGATCAAGCCGACCTTGAAGAACACGTCGTTGGGCATCCCGCGCAAGCTCACGGCCAACACCGCACCGAGCACGCCCAGCGGCACCACCAGCAACACTGAGGTAGGGATCGACCAGCTTTCATACAGCGCGGCCAGGCACAGGAACACGATCAGCAACGACAGGCCCAACAGCAACGGTGCCTGGGAGCCGGACAAGCGCTCCTGCAACGACAAGCCCGTCCATTCCTGGCCCAGCCCGGCAGGCAACTGGCTGACCAGGCGCTGGATTTCGTTCATGGCCTCGCCGGTGCTGTGCCCCGGCGCCGCTTCGCCGCTGATGGCGATGGCCGGGTAGCCGTTGTAACGGGTCAACTGCGTTGGGCCCTGGGTCCACTTGGCTTCGACAAAGGCTGACAGCGGCACCATTTTTCCCGCGTTGTTACGCACATGGATCTTCATCAGGTCGGCCACCTGGCTGCGCTGGTCGCCTTCGGCCTGCACCACCACGCGCTGCATACGGCCCTGGTTGGGGAAGTCGTTGATATACGCCGAGCCGATCGCCGACGACAGCACGTTGCCTACGTCGGCAAACGACACACCCAGGGCGTTGGCCTGCTTGCGGTCCACTTCCAGCTGCACTTGCGGTGCTTCGGCCAGGGCGCTTTCACGCACGTTGGCCAGGATCGGGCTTTTCGCTGCAGCGTCCAGCAGTTCAGTACGCGCAGCCATCAACCCCGCATGGCCAACGCCACCACGGTCCTGCAAACGGAACTCAAAACCGCTGGAAGTGCCCAGGCCGTCTACCGGCGGCGGCAGAACCGCGTAGGCAATCGCGTCCTTGAGTTCGCTGAAGGCCATGTTGGCGCGATCGGCAATCGAGGAAGCGGAGTCATCACTGCCACGCTCTGACCAATCCTTGAGCGTGGTAAACGCCAGCGCCGCGTTCTGCCCGGAACCGGAGAAACTGAAGCCCATGATCATGGTGGTATCACCCACCCCAGGCTCGCCGGCGTTATGCGCCTCGATCTGTTCGGCCACCTGCACCGTACGGTTCTTGCTGGCGCCCGGTGGCAACTGGATATCGGTGATGGTGTAGCCCTGGTCTTCCACCGGCAGGAACGATGAGGGCAAACGGCTGAACAACAGCCCCATGCCCACCAGCAAGACCAGGTAGATCAGCAAATAGCGGCCGCTGCGCTTGAGGGCATAGGCCACCCAACCTTCATAACGGTTGGTGAGGTGCTCAAAGCGCTGGTTGAACCAGCCGAAGAAACCAACCTTGGCATGGTGTTCGCCCTTGGCAATCGGCTTGAGCAGCGTGGCGCACAGCGCCGGGGTCAAGGTCAGGGCCAGGAACGCCGAGAACAGAATCGAGGTGGCCATTGACAGCGAGAACTGCTGGTAGATCACCCCCACCGAACCCGGCATGAAGGCCATCGGCAGAAACACCGCCACCAGCACCAGGGTGATACCGATGATGGCTCCGGTGATTTGGCCCATGGCTTTCTTCGTCGCCTCTTTGGGCGACAGGCCTTCGGTGGCCATGATGCGCTCGACGTTTTCCACCACCACGATGGCATCGTCTACCAGGATGCCGATAGCCAATACCATGCCGAACATGGTCAGCACGTTGATCGAGAAGCCCAGCAGCAACATGGTGGCGAAGGTGCCCATCAGCGCGATCGGCACCACCAGCGTGGGAATCAAGGTATAGCGCACGTTCTGCAGGAACAGGAACATCACCGCGAACACCAGCGCCATCGCCTCCAGCAAGGTGTAGACCACCTTGGTGATCGAGACTTTGACAAAGGGCGAGGTGTCGTAGGGAATCTTGTATTCCACATTGGCAGGGAAGTAGCGCGACAACTCGTCCATTTTCGCCCGCACCAGCGTTGCGGTACTCAATGCATTAGCGCCGGGCGACAGTTGCACGCTGACGGCGGTAGACGGCTTGCCGTTCAGGCGCGTGGAAAACTGGTATTCCTGGCTGCCGACCTCCACCCGTGCCACATCGCCGATGCGCACGGTGGAGCCGTCGGGGTTGGCCTTGAGTACGATGTCGGCAAACTCCGCCGGGGTGGACAGTTGCCCCTTGACCAGCACCGCCGCGGTGATCTCCTGGGTGTGGGTGCCCGGCAAGTCACCGATGCTGCCCGCTGAGACCTGGGCGTTCTGGGCGCTGATCGCGGCGTTGACGTCGGCCGGCGTGAGGTTGAAACCGATCAGCTTCTGCGGGTCGATCCAGATACGCATGGCGCGTTCGGCGCCATACAACTGGGCCTTGCCGACGCCGTCCAGGCGCTTGAGCTCGTTCATCACGTTGCGCGCCAGGTAATCACTGAGCGCGACGTCATCGAGCTTGCCGTCATTGGAGGTCAATGTGACCAGCAGCAGGAAGCCAGCGGAGACTTTTTCCACTTGCAAGCCTTGCTGAGTCACGGCCTGGGGCAGGCGCGGCTCGACCACCTTGAGGCGGTTCTGCACATCCACCTGGGCCATTTCCGGGTCGGTGCCCGGCTGGAACGTGGCGGTAATGGTCGCCGAGCCCAGGCTGCTTTGGGATTCGAAATACAGCAGGTGGTCGGCGCCGTTGAGCTCTTGCTCGATCAGGCTGACCACGCTCTCATCCAGGGTCTGGGCCGAGGCGCCGGGGTACACCGCGTAGATTTCCACCTTGGGTGGCGCGACGTTGGGGTACTGCGCCACCGGCAATTGCGGGATCGCCAGGAAGCCCGCCAGCAGGATAAACAGGGCCACCACCCAGGCGAAGATCGGGCGGTCAATAAAGAACTGCGGCATGACGGGTTATTCCTTTACGAGCGGGCTGTCGTCCACTTCAACTTTTTCACCGGGGCGTGCGTGTTGCACGCCCTCGACGATGATGCGGTCGCCGGGTTTGAGGCCACTGGTGACGATCCAGCGATTGTCGACCACTGCACCCAACTCCACCGGCTGCTGGCTGACGGTCTGCTCGGCGTCCAGCAGCAACACCATCGGGATACCGGCGCTGTCACGGGTGATGGCGCGTTGCGGCACGCTGAGGCCTTGCTTGTCGACGGCCTGTTCCACGCGCACCCGCACAAAGCTGCCGGGCAACAGGTCGAGGTCCGGGTTGGGGAACTCGCTGCGCAGGATGATCTGCCCGGTGCCCGGATCGACGCTGATATCGGCGAAGAGCAATTTACCCGGCAAGGGGTACAGGCTACCGTCGTCCTGGATCAAGGTGGCCTTGGCCTGGTCCTGGCCGACCTGCTTCAAGCTGCCGGCACGAAAGGCGCGGCGCAGGTCGTTCAGCTCACGGGTGGACTGGGTGAGGTCGGCGTGGATCGGGTCCAGTTGCTGGATGATCGCCAGCGGCGTGGCTTCGTTCTGGCCGACCAGCGCGCCTTCGGTCACCAGGGCGCGACCAATGCGCCCGGAAATCGGTGCGGTCACGGTGGCATAGCCCAGGTTCAGCCTGGCACGCTCGACGGCAGCCTTGTTGGCGGCCACTTCGGCGTTGGTCTGGCGCAGGGCGGCGCGGGCGTTGTCGTACTCCTGGCCGCTGATGGCGTTGCCTTCGACCAATTGGCTGTAGCGCTGTTCTTGCAGGCGCGCCTGGAACGCATTGGCCTCGGCCTTGCTCAGGTTGGCCAGGGCACTGTCCAGGTCGGCCTTGAACGGCGCCGGGTCAATACGGAACAATACGTCGCCTTGCTTGACGTCGTGGCCTTCGTTAAACACCCGCTGCATCACCACCCCGGCGACCCGGGCGCGTACCTCGGCGATACGCGGTGCGGCGATGCGCCCGCTCAGTTCGCTGGTAATAGAAAGGGGCTTGGCCTGCAGGGTTTCGATCCGCACTTTGGCCAGGGGCATTTGTGGCGTCTCGTCTGCCGACTGACCACACGCGCTCAGCGCCAGTGTGAGGGCCAACAGGCAAAACGGCGCAAATAGATTCTTCGACATGCTCTTATCCCAATATTGACTGGCGCATCCTAGAGGCACCTGCGCCGTGGTGCTGTGAAGCTGTGTAGCGGGTCTGTGAAGAAGTGTAAGGTACGGCGCACGTGGCGTCGGGGGCGTATATCCTTGCACAATCCTGCAACACACCAACAAACAGCATTATTTGGAAACACCATGCCCAACATCCTCCTGGTGGAAGACGACGCCGCACTCTCCGAGCTGATTGCCAGCTACCTGGAACGCAATGGCTACCACGTCAGCGTGCTCAGCCGTGGCGATCATGTACGCGAACGTGCACGCCTGAACCCGCCGGACCTTGTGATCCTCGACCTGATGCTGCCGGGCCTCGACGGCCTGCAGGTGTGCCGCTTGCTGCGCGCCGATTCTGCGGGCCTGCCGATCCTGATGCTGACCGCCCGCGATGACAGCCACGACCAGGTTCTGGGCCTTGAGATGGGCGCCGACGACTACGTGACCAAACCCTGCGAGCCGCGCGTATTGCTGGCCCGGGTGCGCACATTGCTGCGGCGCAGCAGCCTGTCCGAACCCCAGGTGGCCAGCGACCAGATCGTCATGGGCAACCTGTGCATCGACTTGTCCGAGCGCACCGTGACCTGGCGCGAACAGGCGGTGGAGCTGTCCAGCGGAGAATACAACCTGTTGGTGGTGCTGGCCCGGCATGCCGGCGAAGTGCTCAGCCGCGATCAGATCCTGCAACGCCTGCGCGGTATCGAGTTCAACGGTACCGACCGTTCGGTGGACGTGGCCATCTCCAAGCTGCGGCGCAAGTTCGACGACCATGCGGGCGAGGCGCGCAAGATCAAGACGGTGTGGGGCAAGGGGTATCTGTTCAGCCGTTCCGAGTGGGAATGCTGAACCATGTTTCGCGTACTGCTGCGCCTCTACCTGATCACCATCGTCACCTACAGTGCGGCGATTTACCTGATTCCCAAGCTGGTGATCCAGCTGTTCGAACACCGCTACATGAACTACAACATCGAACAGTCCCGCGGCCTGCAAAAACTCATGGTCAAGCAGTACCAGCGCGCACCGGTGGAGCGCTGGTCCCAGGTGACCGACCAGTTGAGCCGCGATTTTGCACCGTTGAAAGTGCAACTGTTGCTGCGCCAGGACGCCCGCTACACCCCTGAGGAAGAACAGTTACTGGAGCAAGGCAAACCGGTGATCCGCCTGGGCGAGTGGGGCTGGATGGAGGAAATCAGTTCGCCGATCAACCAGCAGTTCGCGGTCAAGCTGACCGTACCGCCAGACCCGTTGGACATGAACCTGCTGTACTGGTCGATGAACGTGCTGGTCGGCGCCGCCTTGTTGGCGTGCCTGCTGGTGTGGCTGCGTCCGCACTGGCGTGACCTGGAACGTCTGAAAAGTACCGCCGCGCTATTGGGTAAGGGCCACTTGGAGGCCCGTACGGGGCTTGCACCCAGCTCCAGCATCGGCGGCCTGGCGGCGGTGTTCGACACCATGGCCGACGATATCGAGCATCTCTTGAACCAGCAGCGCGACTTGCTCAATGCGGTCTCCCATGAACTGCGCACGCCGCTTACCCGCCTGGATTTCGGGCTGGCCCTGGCGCTTTCCGAAGACTTGCCCCCGGCCAGCCGCGAGCGTCTGCAAAGCCTGGTGGCGCATATTCGGGAGTTGGATGAATTGGTGCTGGAATTGCTGTCTTACAGCCGCCTGCAAAACCCGGCGCAATTGCCCGAGCGGGTAGAGGTAGCGCTCGACGAGTTTATCGACAGTGTGTTGGGCAGCGTCGACGATGAGTTGGAAAACCCCGAGATCGTCATCGATGTGGCGCTTGATTGTGCCGTTGAGCGCTTCAGCCTCGACCCGCGTCTGACTGCCCGAGCCTTGCAGAACCTGCTGCGCAATGCGACGCGCTACTGCGACAAGCGCATCCAGGTGGGCGTGCGCGTATGCCCCAAAGGCTGTGAAATCTGGGTGGACGACGATGGCATCGGCATACCGGCTGACCAGCGCGAGCGCATCTTCGAGCCGTTCTACCGCCTCGACCGCAGCCGCGACCGCGCAACCGGCGGCTTTGGCCTGGGCCTGGCGATCAGCCGGCGCGCCCTGGAGGCCCAGGGCGGCACCTTGACGGCCTTGGCGTCGCCCCTGGGCGGGGCGCGGTTTCGTGTGTGGCTGCCTAACCTTTCGTGATCAAAGTACTTTGACTGCTCGGCCGATCCCGTGAATCGGCCCGGTGGGTTTGCCGGTAGGCGAGCCATTGGGCCCTTCCAGCGTCAGTTCAAACAACTGGTTCGGCGCCAGCGGCGGCAGCTTGTCCAGGGGCACCGACAAGGTCTGCCCAGGCTTGACCAGGCCCAGGGATACGGGACCCTGCCAGCCATCGGCCTTGGTCCAGAACTCCAGGGCTTTGTCAACGGGAATCTCCATCACCCCCAATGGGATCAACTGGATCTGCCGATTATCACTGGCCTGCACCACCCAGCCCGGTGCCTGGCTTTGTGGCGTCATCAGCACCACCACGAAGCTGGGTGCGGTCATGGGCGGGCGCGCCAGTAATAAAGCCGCCAGCACCACGCTTGCCATCAGGCCGACGGCAGAAAGCCCGCGCCAGAACGCCAGCAGGTTCCACCACGCCACGCCCGTTTCGGCGATTTTGATGCGGCGTTCAATGCGCCGCCACAGCTGTGCCGAAGGCGGCACCGGTTGCGCCAGCGCCACCAGAGGCAACAGACGCTGCTCCCAGGCATCCACCGCTGCGCGCAGTGCCGCATCATGGGCCAGGCGTTGTTGTACCTCAGCGCGCTGTTCGGCGGGCAGGGTCCCCAGCACGTATTCACTGGCCAGTTCATCCAGGCTGTCGTTCATGCCATGCACTCGCGCAAGGCGGCGAGGCTGCGTTTGATCCAGGCTTTGACCGTGCCCAGCGGGGTACTGAGTTTTTGCGCGATTTCGCTGTGGGAGTAACCGTCCACATACGCGTGCAGAATGCAGGTGCGACGCGTCGGGTCGAGCCGTTCCAGGCACTGGTGGATCTGCCCGGAGCGTGCGGCAAACTCGATGGACTGGGCCGGCTCTGCCAGCGGCTCGTACTGATCGTCCAATGGCACGTCACGCCCGGCGCTGCGTACCACGTCCAGGGCCAGGTGGCGAGTCACGCTGAACACCCAACCCCGTGCGGAGCCTCGCAGGGGGTCGAAACTGTGTGCGCCGTGCCAGATCTTGATAAAGGCGTCATGCACGATGTCCTCGGCCAGTGCCTTGTTGCGGGTAATGCGCAGCGCCACACCGAGCAAGCGGCTGCTGTCCTGCTCATAGAGCTGGTGCAGGGCGCGATGATCGCCGCGGGCGCAGGCTAACAGGCACACTTGATAATCAAAGATGAGTTCAGCCAAACCAGAATTCCTGCCACTGAGGAGACGTCTACGCGTGGTAGGCGCGAGGTTGCTCGCGCCTACCTGGCCAGCGTAGCTGAGTTTGCTCAGTTGGCGGCCCAGAAGAGGTAGTCCGCCTGGTATTTCACCATTTCCTTGGCGCCTTTGTTCGCCGTGGTGCAGGGCGCAGCCGGAGCGACCCCGCCTTTGAGCGCAACCCGCTGGATATACACCACGCCACTCATTGCACCTTTGCCCTCGGCTGGATTGGCCTTGACCAGTTGATAGGGCAGGTTGCCGGGGCTCGACGGCGCCACGGCCAATTGCGTGCCGGTGATGGTCGAGCCGTCCTTGGCCTGCCACGTGGCGGGTGGGCCGAAGTAGGTGCCGACCTGCTGGCCATTACGGTCGTTCAACACGGCTTTAGGGCCGACGAAGGTCCACTCGGTCTGGCCGGCAGCGTTGGCCTTGTCGCGGCATTCATAGGTGATTTCGCCGACCCCGGTGGTGTGCATCGCTACCTTGTGGCCATCGGGCACCTTGATGCTGTCCGGCAGGCCCGCCTGGGCAAACGCCGACGGTGCGGCGAGGAGCAAGCTGGACAGGCACAGCAGTGTTTTAGCGTTCATGGTGTTTCTCCATTGGGTAGAACAGCAGGGTTACGTTGATGACTACGGCCCAGGCCCGCCCATTGGATGCAGTTTTGTGCAAAAAAAATGGAGTTTCCAAAAAGGCATAAACTCAGATCGCATCGGTATAAGTGGTTATAAGAAAAATCGCTATCCTGCGGCCAGAAATTTATAAGGCCGCGGGTAGCTGGAATGGATGTAGGTAATATTGGTTTCGTGGTTGCCGGCTTGATCGTGGGTTTTATCGTGGGCATGACGGGGGTGGGCGGCGGTTCGCTGATGACCCCGATCCTGCTGTGGTTTGGCATCAACCCGGCCACCGCGGTGGGCACCGACCTGCTGTACGCTGCCATTACCAAGTCCGGTGGCGTGCTGGTGCACAGCAAGAACAAGAACATCGACTGGACCATCACTGGCTGGCTCACCCTGGGCAGCGTGCCGGCAGTGTTGCTGACGTTATGGTTCCTGGCCAGCTTGCACACCGACCCCAGTGCGATGAACGCGGTGATCAAGCAGGCCCTTGGCGTGGTATTGCTGCTGACGGCCCTGGCGATCCTGTTCAAGAAAAGCCTGTTGGCGTTTGCCCAGCGTCATGCTGGTGATTCCTACCATCTGCGCCCGCGCAATCTGAATGCGCTCACTGTTGTGACAGGTGCGATCCTTGGCACCATGGTGGCCCTGACCTCGATCGGCGCCGGCGCTCTGGGCACGGTGGCGCTGTTTATCCTGTACCCGTTCCTGGCCACGCGGCGCCTGGTTGGCACCGAGATCGCCCATGCCGTGCCCCTGACATTGGTGGCGGGCCTGGGCCATGCCAGCATGGGGAACATGGACTGGCATCTGCTGGGCTTTTTGCTGATGGGGTCGCTGCCGGGGATCTACATGGGCAGCCATATGACCGGCAGGATTCCCGACGGGGTACTGCGGCCGTGCCTGGCGGTGATGTTGATGGCGGTGGGGTACAAGTTGGCGTTCTGAGCACGTGGCCTGACACCCCACGTTCCAAATGTGGGAGCTGGCTTGCCTGCGAAGGCGGCCTCACAGCCGACGACTACCTACCTGACGCCCCGCGATCAAATTGTGGGAGCTGGCTTGCCTGCGAAGGCGGCCTCACAGTCGACACCGTTATACCGAGTACATATCCATCCCTGTCGATTCCGGCCAGCGTGGTTTAACGGGGCGCCTAAGATCAAGATCAAAAGCAGATCAAGATCAAGAGCTACTCGCTTCGCATCGTGGGTACGCTTGGTGCTGGTCGCAACTGTTGCTCCAGCAACAGCAGATCCACAAACTGCTGCGATCCCAGACACTGGCAAGCCATCGCTTCAATCCCCCTTTTTTTCCGCAACCCCCAGGCTACGGGCATTTGCCTGCCCCTGGCACGCTTGCTGCCTAAGCACTGGTACATCCCCTGTGCGAGGTACCGTCCGATGAGTCAGCAAGCCGTGAAATTTGCCTATTGGGTACCCAACGTCAGCGGTGGGTTGGTCGTCAGCAAGATTGAACAACGCACCCACTGGGGCATCGAGTACAACCGCAAGCTGGCGCAACTGGCGGAGGCGGCGGGTTTTGAGTATGGCTTGACCCAGATTCGCTTCACCGCAGGTTACGGTGCCGAGAACCAGCATGAGTCCGTGGCGTTCAGCCATGCGTTACTCGCGGCGACTACCACCCTCAAGGTCATCGCGGCGATCCTGCCCGGGCCGTGGCAACCGGCGTTGGCGGCCAAGCAATTGGCGACCATCGACCAACTGACCAATGGCCGTATCGCGGTGAATATCGTCAGTGGTTGGTTCAAGGGCGAGTTCCAGGCCATTGGCGAGCATTGGTTGGAGCATGATGAGCGCTATCGGCGTTCCGAAGAGTTTATCCGCGCCCTCAAAGGCATCTGGACCCAGGACGATTTCACCTTCAAGGGCGATTTCTATCGTTTCAACCAATACACCCTCAAGCCCAAGCCCCTGGGCCAGCCGGAGATCTTCCAGGGCGGCAGTTCGCGGGCGGCTCGGGACATGGCGGCGCGGGTGTCGGATTGGTATTTCACCAATGGCAACACGCCTGAAGGCGTCAAGGCCCAGGTCGATGATATTCGTGCCAAGGCCGCTGCCAACCACCATTCGGTGAAGGTGGGCGTGAACGCCTTTGTGATCGCCCGCGACACGGAAGAGGAGGCTCGGGCGGTGCTGGCGCAGATCATCGACCAAGCCGACCCGGAGGCGGTCAACGCCTTTGGTGACGCAGCCAGGCAAGCGGGCAAGGCGTCGCCGGAGGGCGAGGGGAACTGGGCCAAGTCCAGCTTTGAGGACCTGGTGCAATACAACGATGGCTTCAAGACCAACCTGATCGGCACGCCGCAGCAGATCGCCGAGCGCATCGTGGCACTCAAGGCCGTGGGTGTGGACTTGGTGCTGGCAGGCTTTCTGCACTTCCAGGAAGAAGTGCAGTATTTCGGCAAACGTGTATTGCCGCTGGTGCGCGAGCTTGAGGCCAAGGCAGATGCAGGAGCGAGCTTGCTCGCGAAAAACGTTAACGAAAAAGTGGCTAGCCTGGTTTAGCGCGCAGGCTAGGCGCTCTTCGCGAGCAAGCTCGCTCCTACGGGGTGTAAAAGGTTTGAGTGGCTTGCAAGGTCAACACCTCAAACCCGTCCGCCGTCACCGCCACGGTGTGTTCCCATTGCGCCGAGAGGCTGTTGTCCTTGGTGACCACCGTCCAGCCGTCTTTCAGGCTGCGAGTTTTAGCGCTGCCATGGTTAAGCATCGGTTCGATGGTAAACACCATGCCTTCGCGCAGTTCGAGGCCGGTGCCGGGGCGGCCGAAGTGCAGGATTTGCGGTTCTTCGTGCATTTGCCGGCCGATGCCGTGGCCGCAGTATTCGCGCACCACGCTGTAGCCGTTGGCTTGCGCGTGGCTCTGGATGGCATGGCCGATATCGCCCAGGCGCGCGCCCGGCTTGACCTGGCGGATGCCGGCCCACATCGCCTCGAAGGTCATGTCCACCAGGCGCCTGGCCTTGGGCGTCACGTTGCCGATCATGTACATCTTGCTGGCGTCGGCGATGAAGCCGCCTTTTTCCAGGGTGATGTCGATGTTGATGATGTCGCCGTCCTTGAGTATTTGCTTGGCGCTGGGCATGCCGTGGCACACCACTTCGTTGATCGAGGTGTTGATGCAGAACGGGTAGTCGTACTGCCCCAGGCTGGCAGGGCGGGCCTTGAGGTCATTGCGGATGAAGGCTTCGACGGCGCTGTCCAGCTCCAGGGTAGAGCGGCCGGCGGCGACGAAGCCGTCGAGCATGTCGAAGACTTGCGCCAACAGACGCCCGGCTTCACGCATCACGGCCAACTGTGCGGGAGTCTTGATCATCAACTGCGCCCCCGGATCAGGTCGGGTTTGTCCAGCAACAGCTTGTTGATCAGCTCGTTGTAGGGCAGGTGCGGGTTGAGTTCGGCGAGCAGGCCGATCTTGATCCAGAACTCGGCTTGGGCGTTGATGGAGCGGTCCATGGCGGCGCTGGCCAGGCGCAGTTGTTCGTGCAGCTGATCGGTGATCTTGACGATGCCCATAAGGTTCACTGTGTTTAATTGATATACGAATCGTATATGGTTCGTATGTCGATCGCAAACCTTCTTCGGCTGAACGGTGGTGGGTTGATGGGCTGCGATAGGTTGCCGAAAAAAGGATTTCCACCTAAACGCCGGTCCCCACGCTGCGGGTTAAACGTTTAATCGATGTAGTTCGACGAGGATGCCAAACAAGCCGTTTTCTTTAATATGAGCAAGCGGTTTGCTTATGAGGAAAGGTTACAACCACCCCGGTTTTTGCCGAGTAGGCTTACTGATTGAAAGCGTCTTCCAGGGTTGGCAAGACGTGGCAGGCAAGTGCCTGTCGGATACATATAACCGTTGGCAGTCTCAAAAAAGGAGAGGTTAGCCATGCTTTCAGAACTAGAGCTTCGCAGCATTATTGAAGGAAGTTTCCTGCCTAAACGGTGCGAATGCACCAAAGCCGAAGATGCCTCGTTGACGATCAGGGTCTACGACGATCGCGACCGGGATCGGGTGGATTTGGAAGTCAAAGGTATCCATCCTGACAAGCTCGACAGCAGCCGAGCGATTTGCAACCTGATCACCGGGTTGCGTGAAGACCTCAAGCAAAGCCACGCACCGGTACTGCAACGAGCCGGTGCTCGCGGTTATCACTAGCGGATGCTTGAGTGCAAGTTGACCCCGTGGGCCTGGTAGTTGCCAGGCCCAATGTTGACGTCCTTCCTGTTTACCAGCGCGCTCTTACGCCGAAATTGCCACTGACACCCTCAAAGTTGTTGTCGTCCAGTTGGGTGCCATAGTTACCCTCCATATAAACACTGACCGTGGATGACAATTGAGCCACAACACCGATGCCCATATCAGCCGTGGAGGACTTGTGATCGCTCTTGATCCGGTCCACCCCGTCGAACGTCACCGTGTCGCTACCGCCGAAGGTGTGCCAGACATTCGCCCGTAGGTACGGCTCCACGGGTGTGTTGCTGACCAGATAGCGACCCTTGAGCCGTGCGCCGATGCGGCCGGTCCAATACTCCTGGGAGTCGAATGAGACCTTGGAAATGCCGTCGTGCTGGTTATCCAGATCGATCTTCTGGCCGATGACCTGGGCCTGAGGTTCCATCTCCCAATGCTCGGACAGCCTGAACGGGTAGCCGGCCTCGGCGGATAACGCCAGGGCGTGGCCCTTGGTATCCATCTTCACTCCTCGGTCGGACTTGTTGTCGCCATCCAGGCGGGTACCCATGGCCACCAGGTCGACGTACCAGCCGGTCGGATCGGTGAGTGTCCAGTAGGCGCCGAAGTTGTCGCCGTCGAGTTTGACCCGCCCGGAGCGATGGTTCTGCCAGCCCATTGCAAAGCCCTTCACGTCGCCGCGCAGGCGGCTCTGGCCGATAAAGAGGCCAAGGCGTTGCGTCTGCCCGCCGCTGGTTTCGGCGGCGTAAAGGTCATGGCCAACCTGATAGCCCTTGACCGTGCCGTCAAAACTCGGCGCCACGGTGCCCGACCAGCTTTTGTTGAAATCACTGCCATAGGCGCGGCCCCAACCTGCCGGCACTGCACCGGTCTCGGTCAGCAGGCTTTGCTCGCCCTGGCGTTCATGGAAGGTGCCCAGCGCCTGCAACGTCATCAGTTGCGCAGCGGGGATGTCTACGGAGTAGACCGGAACTTCCAGGCGATACAGTGGAATCGGCGCGGCACCCGCCACGGCGGTGGGAAGTACAGGGTTACTCGCCGCCGATTGCGGCGACGTGGCTGCAGCGACTTGGCTGGGCGGTGGCGCGGCAGGCTCGATTGGGGGTTGCGGTTGCGCAGTGGGCGGTTCCACGGAAGGTTCATCCGAGTCCACTACAGGGGGAGTGGCGGGGATCGGCGGCACCGGCACCACCACGGCCGGTGTCGGCGGTACGGGTGGGACCGCCGGCGGTTGCACGGCCACCACTGAGGAGCGAAGGAACCAGCTGTTTTTCGTATTGGCAAGGGTGCCGCCCTTGAACAGCAGGTATTCATACGCCCCGGCGGAGACCGAGCCCTTCAAAGCAAACGCATCGTTGCTGCTGACGGCGCCGTTGAGTGCCTGGACCACTTCGATGCCGTTGTTCTGGGTCAGCCCGCCGATACCGCCGAGGTTGCTGACACTCAGTTGGGTGTGACCGCTGATGTTGCCGTCGGACACTACCAGCTTGTCGGTGGCAGAGTTTTCGTCGCCGAGTACGGTTTGCAGGTGCAGCTGGCCGTTGTTGCCCACATAGTTACCATGCACCGTCAACACGCTGGTAGCGCTGTTGTCGGTGGTCATGTCGACAGTGCCGGCGTTATTGAGCGTCGCCAGTTGCCCGGCGGTGTAGGGGCGGATGCCGCCTTGCGCCACGGCCAGGGTACTGCTGCCGTCGATGTTGAACATGCCGGTATTGCTGCCACTGTCACCGAGGAAAAAATCCCCGGCCAGGTCCAGGCGCGAGTTTTTGGTGAGGCTGACGCGCTCCAAGCCGATGTAGCGGGCCGCGGTGCTGGATGTTGTCGCGTCGAAGATCAGCTGATCGTTGCCCAGGCCGCCATCGATAAAGGGCGTGTGGTTCAGTTTGCTTTCATTCAAGCCTTGCAGCAGGACCGTGTCGTCGCCATCACCCATCAATACCCGGGAGTTGATCCTGCCTTCACCCAGCCATTTGAACGTATCGTTGCCGACGCTGGCACGGATCTCACCATTAATCACGCCGCCGCTGACGGTGATGCTGTCATCGCCGCCGCTGGTGCTGATATTGCCGCCGATGGTGCCGCCGGAAATGATGATGGTGTCGGTGTCGAAACCGGTGACCAGGTTCTCCCGGATTTCCCCCCCGGTCATTTCATAGAAGTTCTTGTCCAACTTCATATTGACCCGGCCAATTTTGCCACCGCGCTGGTAGGCCACATCGCCGTCTTCAAAAGCCTCGTCGATTATGCCGTCATACATTTCAAGCACGTCGCGGCCGTCGCCCTGGAACAGGCCGCCTATTCGCCCACCCATCATGACGACACGATCAACACCGTCGCCTTGCTGCACGATCCCGGTGACCCGGCCGTCGCGGATTTCCACCGTATCTATTCCAGGGCCAAAGGTCACATCGCCATTGATGGCGCCGCCTGTGGAGAGCGTCAGGCTGTTATCCCCGGAAAGATCGGTCAGGCCGGCACTGCTGCCGTTGTTACACGTATAGGTATCGTTGCCGGTTCCCGGGGTGAGAACGCAGGCGGCGTGGGAGGGTTGAGGGTTCATGTACTGCAATGAGATGAGGCCGACAGCTAAAACGGCCCGGGTCGAGAAACCACTGGGCTTTTGCATGGGTGTGTCCTGGGTTTGTTGTAATAACTGCTCCTGTTTTTGGGTTTAGCACAGTTTTCCAGTAGCGCAATTTTTTATGCATGGCGCGCAGGCCACGGAATACGTGGCCTGCGTGATGGCACTTTGAGTTTTTGCCCGCTCAGCTCAAGCCAGTTGTTGACGATAGGGCAGGTCTGGGCCGGTCTTGCCGCAGGTCAGGGCGGCAGCCCGGATCGCGAAGCCCAGCATGGCGTCGATCTGCTCGCGGCTCAGTCGTTGCAGCCCGTCAACCGAATCCAACTGCTGTTCCGTCAGCCACGCGATCAGCGCCGCCTGGAAGGTATCACCAGCACCCACCGTATCGGCCATCACCACCTTGACCGCAGGTTGCGACCAACTGCCATGCTGGCGGCTGAACACCGACGCACCGTCGCCACCACGGGTGAGGAACACCAGTTGGCAGCGGTGTTGCAGCCAGCCTTGCAGCACGCTTTCCGGTGTCTGGTCGGGGTAGAGCAGGTGCAGGTCTTCGTCGCTGACCTTGATCAGGTCGGCGTGTTGCACCAGCTCTGCGACGCGGGCGCGCCACAGGTGGATATCGGGCTGCGGGTTAAGGCGCACGTTGGGGTCGAGGCTGATCAGACGCTTGCCGCTTTCACGCTTGACCAGGTTGAGCAGGGTGTCTCCAATCGGTTGCACCACCAGCGAAAACGAGCCCACATGCAGCCCGCGAATTTCATCGCCCAGGGGCGGCAGGTGCGTCAGTTGCAATTGCCGGTCGGCGCAGCCTTCGCCGCGAAAGCTGTACTGCGGCGAGCCATTGGCGCCCACGGCCACCATCGCCAGGGTGGTCGGCGCGTCGAACGCCACCAGAAAGCGTTCGCTGATACCTTCGTCATTCAGGACCTGCTGCAAGCGCCGTCCAAGGTAATCGGTGGACAGGCCGGCGAAGAGCCCCGACTCGATCCCCAGGCGGCGCAAACCCACCGCCACGTTGAACGGCGAGCCACCGGCAATCGCCTTGTAATTGAGCTTGGCGGCCTGCCCGCTGGCATCCTCCTCGCTGAAGAAATCAAACAGCGCTTCACCACACACCAGATACATAGTTGCTCGCTCTCAAAGGGTTGCCACGTGCTGTTGATAACGCTGATACGCTTGTTGATAGGCACTGACATTGGCCGCCACGGGTAAGGTGCGGCTGGCCGGGTCAATGCTCACGCATTTGTCGCAAAGGCTGGCCAGCGGTTCGCCGCTCTGGCACCACGCCGCCTGGATCGCCGCGCCCAGGGCGGCCGCCTCGCTCTGTTCGGTACACACCACTTCGGTGTGCATGATATCGGCGACCATCTGCCGCCACAGCGGGCTTTTCGAGCCGCCGCCGATCAGGCGGATGCTCTGGCTTTGCAGGCCGGTCTGGCGCAGCAGGTCCAGGCCATAACGCAGGCCGAAGGTGGTGCCTTCGACCACCGCGCGGCACAGGTTGGCACGGGTCAGGTTGGTCATGGTCAGGCCCTGCAGGCTGCCGGTGGCGTGGGGCAGGGCGGGCACGCGTTCGCCGTTGAGGAACGGCAGCATGCTCACCCCATCGGCCCCGATGGATGCCTGTTCGACCAGCGCGTTGAAGGCATCGAGGTCCAGGTCGAACAGCTCGCGAATCACCCCGGTGGCGTTGGTCAGGTTCATGGTGCAGATCAGCGGCAGCCAGCCGCCGCTAGAGGAGCAGAAGGTCGCCACCGAGGCCTGGGGGCTGACGTTGGGCTGGTCGGCAAAGGCATACACGGTGCCCGATGAACCCAGGCTCATGGTGATCACGCCGGGGGCGATATTGCCGGTGCCAATGGCGCCCATCATATTGTCGCCGCCACCACTGGACACCACCGCGTTGGGGTTGATGCCCAGGCGCTCGGCAATGGCCGGCAGGATCGTGCCCACCGCTTGGTCGGCTTCGATCAGTGTCGGCAACGCGGCTTGCAGGCGGCCGCTGGGGTCGATGTGCTGGAGCAACGCCACATCCCATTCGCGGCGGCGCACGTTGAAGTAACCGGTGCCCGACGCATCGCCGTACTCGGCGCAGGCGCGGCCGGTGAGCCAGTAGTTGAGGTAGTCGTGGGGCAGCAGGATATGGGCAATGCGTGCGAAGACGTCGGGGTGCTGTTCGCGGGTCCAGAGCAGCTTGGACACGGTGTAGCCCGGAGCGATGGCCACGCCCAGGCGCTCCAGGGACCCGCGTTCGCCACCCAGATGCTGCAGCAGCCGGTCGTTCTCCGGCGCGGTTTCGGTGTCGCACCACAACTTGGCCGGGCGCAGCACTTCACCTTGTTCGTCCAGCAGCACCAGGCCGTGCTGCTGGCCGGACACGCCGATGCCAAGGATGTCCTGGCCGTCCACCCCGGCTTGTTGCAGGGCGCGGTGGGTGGCTTCGGTGAAGGCGTCCAGCCATTCCTGGGTGTGTTGTTCACGCCGGCCGTTGGCGCCGCTGATCAAGGTGTGCGCGGCGGCGCCCAGGCCCAGCACCTTGCCGCTGGAGGCGTCGAGGACGATGGCCTTGGTGCCTTGGGTGCCGCAGTCGATTCCGAGGAACAGGTTTTGCTGGGTCATGATGGAGTGCTCAGCATTATTATTGGGTTGAAAATACGGTCGATGTGGGAGCTGGCTTGCCTGCGATAGCGGTCTGGCAGTCACCGCAGGGTTGACTGGACCACCGCTATCGCAGGCAAGCCAGCTCCCACCTGTTTAATCCGGTTTGTTCAGCAGGTTTTGTAGTGTGGTGGTGACGCCTTTGTCGCGCAGGCTTGCATAACACCGCTCGAACGCTGCCACAAACGCCGCCGACTTGGGAATAGCTGTGCCAAAAATCTCTTCCACCCCCAGCAACCGCTGGCTGATCAGCGCGTCATCGCTCACCAGGTCCTGGCAGAACGCTGCCCGCGGATCCGGGATGCTGTAGCGCGCGCCGTTTTCATCCACACCTTTCAAGTACAGCGCCCAGGCCGCCACCACAAGGGCGGCACGGTCCGTCTCGCGGCCGTCGGCAATCAGGCGGTTGATGGTCGGCACGGTGAACTTGGGAAACTTCGATGAACCATCGGAGCATACGCGCTCCAACTGGTCGGCAATCGCCTGGTTGGAAAAGCGATCCACCAGGGTCTGTTTGTATTCGGTCAGGTCGATACCAGGTACCGGCGCCAGGTTCGGCGTGACGTCCAGGTCCATGTAGGCGCGCATATACGCCACGAACACAGGGTCGTTCATGGTCTCGTGAACGAATCGGTAGCCCTTGAGGAACCCCAGGTACGTGAGGGCCAGGTGGCTGCCGTTGAGCAGGCCGATCTTCATTTCTTCGTAAGGCGTGACGTCATCGGTGAACTGCACGCCGACCTTTTCCCAGGCCGGGCGGCCGTTGACAAATTTGTCTTCCAGCACCCACTGCACAAACGGCTCGCACACCACCGGCCAGGCATCGTCGATCCCGTGCTGGTCATGCAGTTGCAGGCGGTGGGCGGTGCTGGTCATGGGCGTGATGCGGTCAACCATGGCGTTCGGGAAGCTCACGTTGGCCTTGATCCAGTCATGCAGACCCGCGTCGTGCAGGGCGGCGAAGGCCAGCAAGGCCTTGCGGGTGACGGCGCCGTTGTGAGGCAGGTTATCGCAGGACATCACCGTGAAGGCCGGGGTGCCAGCGGCGCGGCGCTGGGTCAGCGCGGCGCAGATAAAGCCGAACACGGTTTTCGGCGCTCTCGGGTGCGCCAGGTCATGCTGGATCTGCGGCAGGTGGGCCATGAACTCGCCGTTGCTGTCGTCGATGCAGTAGCCGCCCTCGGTGATGGTCAGCGAGACGATGCGGATCTGTGGGCTGGCGAGCTTATCGATCAGCGCCTGGGCGCCGTCTTCGGCCAGCAGCATGTCGCTGATCGAGCCGATCACGCGCACTTGCGTGTCGTCGGTGTCGCCCAGTTCATACAGGGTGAACAGGTAATCCTGGCCGGCCAGGTCGTCGCGGGCCTTGCGGTCTTCACTGCGCAGGCCCACGCCGCAGATGCCCCAGTCCAGGCCTTCGCCAGTGTTCATCAGGGCATCGGTGTAAAACGCCTGGTGCGCACGGTGGAAACCGCCGACGCCAATGTGCGCGATGCCCTGGCGGGTGTCGGCAATCGCATACGCAGGCAACTGCACTTGGGGCGCCAGTTGGGTCAGGTTGGCTTTATTCAATTTCATCTGGAAATACTCGCGAAATCAGGCGGCAGCGCGCAGTGGACGGGCCACGGCGACGCCATCGGTGTCGAACAAATGGCAGTGCGTCGGGTCCAGGTGCAGTTGCAGCGTCTCGCCGTACTGGCTGGCCATGTCGCCACGGATACGCATGGTCAGCGGTTCGCCGTTGCGGGTGATGACGTGGCAGAAGGTGTCGCTGCCCAGGCGCTCGCCGACGTCGGCGGTGACGGTCAGGGTGGTTTGCCCGGGTGTGGCCATTTCCAGGTGCTCGGGACGAATGCCCAGGGTCACCGCGCTGCCCACGCTCAGGGTGGCGCCGCTCAACGGCAGGCTGATCAGAGTGCCGGCGTCCAGTTGCACCTCGCAGCCTTGGCTGTCGACGCGGGTGACCTGGCCCTTGAGGAAGCCCATCTTCGGCGTGCCGAGAAAGCCTGCCACAAACAGGTTGGCCGGCTGGTGGTACAGCTCCAGCGGCGAACCGACCTGTTCGATGCGCCCGCTGTTGAGCACCACCACCTTGTCGGCCAGGGTCATGGCTTCGACCTGGTCGTGGGTCACGTAGATCATGGTCGCTTGCAGTTCTTTATGCAGGCGCGCCAGCTCCAGGCGCATCTGCACGCGCAGGGCGGCGTCGAGGTTGGACAGCGGTTCGTCGAACAGGAAGATCTTCGGGTTGCGCACAATCGCTCGGCCAATCGCCACGCGCTGGCGCTGGCCACCCGAAAGTTGCTTGGGCTTGCGCTCCAGCAAAGGCCCCAGCTCAAGGATGCGCGCCGCTTCGCTGACTTTGCTCTCGACCAGCTTCTTGTCGACGCCCGCCAGGTCCAGGGCAAACGACATGTTCTTGCGCACGCTCATGTGCGGGTACAGCGCGTAGGTCTGGAACACCATGGCCAGGTCGCGCTTGGCCGGGGTGACTTCGGTAATGTTGCGGCCATCGAGTTCGATGGTGCCGTCGCTGACTTCTTCCAGGCCGGCGATCAGGCGCAGCAGGGTGGATTTGCCACAGCCCGACGGGCCGACGAACACCACGAATTCCTTGTCGTTCACTTCCAGGTCGATGCCCTTGATGATGGAAAAACCTTCAAAGCCTTTTTGCAGATTCTTGATTTTCAGGTTGGCCATGATGGGCCCTCCGCTGGGAATTATTATTTGACGGCGCCAAAGGACAAACCGCGTACCAACTGCTTCTGGCTGATCCAGCCAAAGATCAGGATCGGCGCGCAGGCGAGGGTCGAGACGGCGGACAGCTTGGCCCAGAACAAGCCTTCGGGGCTGGAGTAAGAGGCGATCAAGGCGGTCAACGGCGCGGCGCTGGAGGAGGTCAGGTTCAGCGACCAGAAGGCCTCGTTCCAGCACAGGATCAACGACAGCAGTACCGTGGAGGCCAGGCCACCCTTGGCGATGGGCAGCAGCACGCGCACCATTTCCTGCCACAGGGTGGCGCCGTCCAGGCGGGCGGCTTCGAGGATGTCCTTGGGGATGTCCTTGAAGTAGGTGTACACCATCCACACCACAATCGGCAGGTTGATCAGGGTGTAGATGATGATCAGCGCAATGCGCGTGTCCAACAGGCCAAAGCTCTTGGCCAACAGGTAGATCGGCATCAGCACGCCCACCGGCGGCAGCATTTTGGTCGACAGCATCCACAGCAGCGTGCCCTTGGTGCGCTGGGTTTCGTAGAACGCCATGGAATAGGCGGCCGGTACCGAAATGAGCAGGCACAGGGCGGTGGCGCTGAACGAAATCACCACCGAGTTCCAGGCGTAGGCGAAGTAATTGCTGCGCTCGTTGATGTGCAGGTAGTTCTCCAGCGTCGGCGTGAAGATGAACTGCGGCGGCGTGGCGAACGCGTCGATTTCGGTCTTGAAGCTGGTCAGCACCATCCAGAAGATCGGAAAGAAAATCAGGATCGCGATGGCCCAGGCCAATGTGCCGAGCAACAGGCTCTGCAGGCGACGGGATTGTTGAAGCGTCATGGCGCGGCCCTCAAGGCTTGTCAGTCAGGTTTTTGCCGATCATCCGCACCAGGATGATCGCCGCGATATTGGCGATGACCACGGCAATCAAGCCGCCGGCCGAGGCCATGCCCACGTCGAACTGCACCAGCGCCTGGTTGTAGATCAGGTAGGCGAGATTGGTGGACGCATAGCCGGGGCCACCGTTGGTGGTGGTAAAGATTTCGGCGAACACCGAGAGCAGGAAGATGGTTTCGATCATCACCACCACGGCAATCGGGCGGGCCAGGTGGGGCAAGGTCAGGTGCCAGAAGATCGCAATGGCGCCGGCACCGTCCAGGCGTGCGGCTTCCTTCTGCTCCTGGTCCAGGGACTGCATGGCGGTCATCAGCAGCAGGATCGCGAAGGGCAGCCATTGCCATGACACAATGATGATGATCGACAGCAGCGGGTAATGCGCCAGCCAGTCCACCGGCTCGGCGCCGAAGAACTTCCACACGGCGGCGAGAATCCCCGACACCGGGTGAAAAATCAGGTTCTTCCAGATCAGCGCGCCCACCGTGGGCATGATGAAGAACGGCGAAATCAGCATCACCCTGACGATGCCGCGCCCCAGAAACTCACTGGCCTCCAGCAGCGCACTGATCAACACGCCGAACACCACGCTGATCAGCAAGACGCTGCCCACCAGCAACAGGGTATTGGTGGCGCCGGGCAGGAACCCCGAATCGGTGATGAAGTAGCTGAAGTTTTCCAGCCCCACGAATTGGTTTTCGCCGGGGTAGAGCAGGTTGTAGCGGATCAGCGAAAAGTACAGGGTCATGCCCAGCGGCACGATCATCCACAGCAGCAACAAGGCCACCGAGGGGCTGACGAGAAACCAGCCGGGGTTGGCCAGGCGGTTTTTGGTGGGTGTATTCATGGTGATCAGAACCAGTCAGATGCCTACAGAATCTGCGTCGGAGCGCGGTCGCTGTGGGAGCTGGCTTGCCTGCGATGGTATCGCCTCGGTGTTACGGATAGACCGAGTCGTTTGCATCGCAGGCAAGCCAGCTCCCACAAAAGCTCTGCTCCTGTATTTGCGGTGGTGAGGCTGGTTTACTTGGGGTAACCAGCCCGCTTCATTTCCCGCTCGGTGGTGTTCTGCGCGGAGGTCAACGCAGCATCGACGGTTTGCTGACCGGTCAGCGCACCCGAGAAGAACTTGCCCACCTGGGTACCAATCGCCTGGAATTCAGGAATGGTCACCAACTGGATACCGATATACGGCACCGGCTTCTCGGTCGGCTTGGTCGGGTCGGCCACTTTCAGCGATTCCAGCGTCACCTTGGCGAACGGCGCGGCCTTCATGTACTCGTCGCTATAGGTGGATTGGCGCGTACCCGGCGGCACGTTGGCGATGCCATCGGTCTTGGCCACGAGCTGGCCGTATTCCTTGGAGGTGGCCCAACTGGTGAACACCTTGGCGGCGTCCTTGGCCTTGGAACTGGTGGGGATCGCCAGGCTCCAGGAGTACAGCCACGACGTGCCCTTGTCGGTTTTCTCATGGGGCGCGAAGGTAAAGCCGACATGGTCTGCGACCTTGCTCTGGCTCTTGTCGGTAACAAACGAGCCGGCCACGCTGGCATCTACCCAAATCGCGCATTTGCCGCTGTTGAACAGCGCCAGGTTTTCGTTGAAACCGTTGCTGGAGGCGCCCGGCGGGCCGGATTTCTTCATGTTGTCGACGTAGAAGTTCAGCGCGTTCTTCCACTCGGAGCCGTTGAATTCTGGCTGCCACTTCTCATCGAACCAGCGCGCGCCGAAGCCGTTGGCCAGGGTGGTGATCAGCGCCATGTTCTCACCCCAACCGGCTTTGCCGCGCAGGCACAGGCCGTATTGCTCTTTGGATTTGTCGGTGAGTTTGGCGGCGAATTCGCCGATCTGGCTCCAGGTCGGGTGCTCGGGCATGCTCAGCCCAGCGTCCTTGAACAGGTCGGTGCGGTAATAGGTGATCGAGCTTTCGGCATAGAACGGCAGGGCGTACAACGAGCCCTTGACCGACAAACCGTCGCGCACTGAAGGGAACACATCGTCGAGGTCGTAGGAAGCCGGCAAGTCCTTCATCGGCTCCAGCCACCCCTTGGCGCCCCAGAGTGCGGCTTCGTACATGCCGATGGTCAACACATCGAACTGCCCGCCCTGGGTGGCGATGTCGGTGGTCAGGCGTTGGCGCAGCACGTTTTCTTCGAGCACCACCCAGTTCAACTTGATCTCCGGATGCTCGGCCTCGAAGGTTTTCGAGAGCTTCTGCATGCGGATCATGTCGCTGTTGTTGACGGTGGCAATGGTCAGGGTTTGCGCGCCAAGGCTGACGGCGCTGAGGGTCATGCAGGTGCAGGCAAGCAATGCTTTTGCTGTGAACTTCATCGCGCACTCCATTTCCGCGCCCAGAGGGCTACAGAAGGACGGTTATTGTTGTTGTGTCTTCCTACGAGAAGTCAGGAAGAGTGTGCGTTGATTACAGCCTTCAAAAGCGGCGGTGACAAATCCTTGGGCGCACGCTCACTGATACTTTTTTGCACTCATCGACCACCTGATCGTTCCCACGCTCCGCGTGGCAACGTCGCTAGGGACGCTCTGCGTCCCGGGGTGACGCAGAGCGTCACGGTATGCATTCCCACGCAGAGCGCGGGAACGATCCTCAGTGCAGTGCTTAACGCTTGATCGTTCCCACGCTCCGCGTGGTAACGCCGCTTGGGACGCTCTGCGTCCCCAGGTGACGCAGAGCGTCACGGAATGCATGCCCACGCAAAGCGCGGGAACGATCCTCAGTGCAGTGCTTAACGCTTGATCGTTCCCACGCTCCGCGTGGTAACGCCGCTTGGGACGCTCTGCGTCCCCGAGTGATGCAGAGCGTCACGGAATGCATGCCCACGCGGAGCGCGGGAACGATCGATGCCGTCTTTAACGGTGAATAGCACGCTGGGTGCTGGATCGATTGGGGGATTTGGGGTGGGTTTGATCATGGTGAAACTCCTGATTTAAGTGGAGCTGCCACCCTTTCGCCGCGACGCTATGGGGTGGTAGCCGTACGCAGGTTCGCGGACCGGAATCAGGAAACCGGCATACCCGAAGGTATCCCGCGCACAGCCACCATGAAGCCGCACAGTAGACGATAAAAAAACGCCGACTAAAAGCGGAAATGGCACTTTGCATCTGATTAAACCGGGCCGCGACGCCCGACGCTGCCTGTGCAGCGGTGTACGGAGACTAGAGATCGAGTGTCCTAGGGGCAACCTCAAAGCCTTGTAAGACGTTTCTGTTTCCCACCACCTAGATGAACGATCAACCTCAAGCCAAATTCTGCTCCGTCAACCGCTGCACCGCCAACCGCCGATAGTGAGACGGCGTCATCCCCTTGAGCTGCTGAAACCGCCGATTAAAGTTGGAAATATTATTAAACCCCGACTCAAAGCACACATCCGTCACCGCCTTGTCCCCATCGGCCAGTAATTCACAGGATTTGCTGATGCGCAGCCGATTGACGAATTCAATAAAAGTCCGCCCGGTCGCCTGTTTGAACACCCTGGAAAAATACGTCGGCTTCATCCCCAGGTACTCCGCCACTTCTTCCAACGGCAGCTCTCGGGCGTAGTGGGCAAAGATGTAGTCCACTGCGCGGTTGGTGCGGTCGATGCTGTGTTCGTCGGCTTGCTGTGGCGTGGTGACGCCGGACAGTAACTGGTAGTCCTCACAGGCGCTCAACACTTCCAGCAAGATAAAGAAGTGCCCCAGGCGTGCCATGCCTTGGGCGTCTTCGATGCGTTGCATCAGGGTCATGGCGTGGGCGATGGTTTTTTTGCAGCGAAATTCGATGCCGTATTGCGCACGTTCAAGCAGCGGCGCCAGGCTCTTGAGTTCGGTGAAGATGTGGCTGCCGTGTTCGAACAACTCATCGGTGAAGTTCACCAGCATGTCACGCTTGGGCACCACTTCATCTTCCTCCACCTGGCTGATCCAGTTATGGGGCAGGTTGGGGCCGGTGAGGAACAGGCTTTCCGGGTAGAAGTTGCCGATGTAGTCGCCGATAAACACCTTGCCGGAGCTGGCGACGATCAGGTGCAGTTCGTATTCCTTGTGGAAGTGCCAGCGCACCAACGGGCAGGGGAAGCCATGCTGACGATAGATGATGGACAGGCCGTTGTGGTCGTCCATCAGTTCGTAGGAAGGGTCGGTGATGCGCGTTGCTCGGGTCATGCTGCCGTCGCTTTATTGTGGTCGCTGCGTAGGATAATGCCCCGTCGCGCGCGACCTCGCCAGCAGCAGTGTTTATAGGGTGCGGTTTTTGGCCTCGATCCACTGGGACATGTACTGGGTACTTTTATGCGCGTGATGGCGCAGCATGCTGCCGGTGAAGTTGTCCCGGCGATGGGCGGCGAGGTTGCTGCGGCAACGTTCCAGGCATTCCACCAAGGCGGGCCCGTGCACGTCCTGGTCA
Source organism: Pseudomonas sp. FSL L8-0168 (assembly GCF_037976155.1). Classification (NCBI taxonomy): domain Bacteria; kingdom Pseudomonadati; phylum Pseudomonadota; class Gammaproteobacteria; order Pseudomonadales; family Pseudomonadaceae; genus Pseudomonas; species Pseudomonas sp. FSL L8-0168. The sequence goes on from NZ_CP150262.1 coordinate 464,207, forward strand.
TAGCGTCGGGCCAGGAGTTGGCGCCCATGCTCCTGGGCTTGAGTCCAGCGCTCGCGGTTTTGGTAAAGGGTAACGGCAGCGGCGGCCAGGGCCGGGGCGTCCTGTGCGATCTCGCCGGGCCAGGGCTGGTCATCGCCCATGGCTTCGGCGCCGATCGGGGTGGTGACATTGGGTGTGCCGCACAGCATGGCGTCCACCAACTTGCCCTTGATGCCGGCGCCAAAGCGCAGTGGCGCCAGGCAAATACGCGCCGCCGTCATGACTTGCAAGGCATCTTCGGCCCAGTTCATCACATGAAAACCCTGTGCCGGGTTGTGCAGGGCGGTGGCTTTGGGCGGGGTGTAGGCGCCGTAGATGTGCAACTGCGCGCCCGGCAACTGTTGGCGGATCAGCGGCCACAGGCTGTGCTTCATCCACAGCACTGCGTCCCAATTGGGCGCGTGGCGGAAGTTGCCGATGCTGAGGAAATGCGCACGGTCTTCAAAGGGCGCAAAGGCTGCAGTGGGCGGTTGCAGCATCAAGGGGCACCAGTGGAGCAGGGCGGCAGGCACCTTGAACTGTTCGGTGAGCAGGCGGATTTCCACGTCGGAGATCATCAGGCTGATGTCGCAGCGGTAAATCGCGGCGATTTCGCGCTTGGCCAGGTCGGTATCGGCCATGCGCTGGAATTCGTCCTCCAGCGCCGGCGCGAACAGGGCGCTGAAGTCGTCGCTGTCGGGGTTGGCTTTTACTTGTTCTTTGAAACGCTGGTGGCGGGCGTCGCGCAGGCTTTGCAGGTCGGAGGTTTCCAGCACGCGCAGGGCGTCGGGGCAGCATTGTTCTACGCGCCAGCCGAATTGCTCCTCCATCATGAAACGGTCGAACAGCACGATATCCGGGGCCAGTTCGCGAATAAAGTCGTCGAAACTGCTGTTATTCAGTTCGATGGCGCGTTCGGCGATCCCGAGTGCCGGCAAGTCGGCCTTGTGCTCGCCAATGGTGGCCGGGCTGCTGAAGGTAATGTCCCAACCTTGCGTAAGAAAGCTCTCAAGGATTTGCATCATATGCCCGCCCGCTGCCGAGGAGCGGGGCTCGGGCCAGACGTAGCCAATGACCAGGACTTTGGTGGCGGGCTGATTCATCGACGAAGGTTTCCTTGAAGGGCAGGCGCAAAGCGCGCAATTAAACCACAACCTCAGGACATGACAATTTGTGTCTGGCGGTAGGTAGCTTCGGCACTTTGTGGTTAACTTCCGCCTCTCGAATTCGTTTAACCAAACCCAGCATAAGGATTCCGTTCATGGCTCAAGTCACCCTTAAAGGCAACCCGGTCCAGGTTGAAGGCCAATTGCCGAAAGTCGGCGCCAAAGCTGCAGACTTCACCCTGACCGCCGGCGATCTGTCCAACGCCACCCTGGCTACCTTTGCCGGCAAGCGCAAAGTGCTGAACATCTTCCCAAGCGTTGACACCCCAACCTGCGCCACTTCGGTGCGCAAGTTCAACGCCCAGGCCAACGATGTGGCCAACACCGTGGTGCTGTGCATCTCCTCCGACCTGCCATTCGCCCAAGCGCGTTTCTGTGGTTCCGAAGGCCTGGAAAACGTTAAGAACCTGTCGGATTTCCGCAATGCCGACTTCGCCGTCGACTATGGTGTTTCCATCGCTGACGGCCCGCTGCAGGGCCTGACCGCTCGCGCTGTCGTGGTGCTGGATGAAAACGACAACGTGCTGCACAGCGAGTTGGTCAAGGAAATCGCTGAAGAGCCAAACTACGACGCCGCCCTGGCTGTGTTGAAGTAACTGTTTCTACGTATGACTGTCGTTTGGCAGTAACACGTATGATGCATGATTGCGGCCTGGCCTAGTCCAGGCCGTTTTTATTTGAGCGTCAGCGGCTTAGCGAAATAGCCGGTGGACTAAGATCAAAAAGTTAAACGTTGTAAGCCTAAGGTAAATAGCCGGTAAAGGTGCTTTTCTAAACGCACCCCAGTGCTTATCTTTCAGCCTCCCGAAGAAGAAGCTCTCACCCCCAATGGTTGATCACTCCATGCAATCCTCCTCCCGCAACTCCCGCCGCTGGCTGTTTGGCCTGCTCGTGCTGCTGGTTATCGCCGGCCTGTGCTGGAAATTCTGGCCCAGTGGCGCGGCCCATAAAGATGCTCCGGCGGGACACACGGGCAAGACCGGCATGGCGCGCCCAGGCTTCGGTGGTTCCACCGGGCCGGTACCGGTGCGTGTGGCGCCGGCGGTGCTGGGGGAGTTTCCGGTGTACTACAAGGCCCTGGGGACGGTCACTGCACTGAACACCATTAATGTGCGCAGCCGGGTGGGCGGCGAGTTGGTCAAGATCGCCTTCGAGGAAGGGCAGATGGTCAAGGCCGGTGACCTGCTGGCAGAAATCGACCCGCGCAGCTACCAGAACGCCTTGCTCCAGGCCCAGGGCACCTTGCTGCAAAACCAGGCCCAGTTGAAGAACGCCCAGGTCGATGTACAGCGTTATCGCGACCTGTACGCCCAGGACAGTATCGCCAAGCAGACCCTGGACACCGCCGAAGCGCTGGTGTTGCAGTACCAGGGCACGGTCAAGACCAACCAGGGCGCGGTGGACGACGCCAAGCTCAACCTGGAATTCACCAAGATCCGTGCGCCCATCAGCGGCCGCGTCGGTTTGCGCCAGCTTGACGTCGGCAACCTGGTTGCGGCCAACGACACTACCGCCCTCGCGGTGATCACCCAGACCCAGCCAATCAGCGTGGCCTTCACCCTGCCGGAAAATACCCTGGAAACCGTGTTGGCCCGTTACCACGCCGGCAACAAATTGCCAGTGGAAGCCTGGGACCGTAGCGACGTGAAAAAACAGGCGGTCGGTGTACTGCAAAGCCTGGACAACCAGATCGATGTCACCACCGGCACCCTGAAGTTCAAGGCGCGGTTCGATAACAAGGACCAGGCGCTGTTCCCCAACCAGTTCGTCAATGTGCACCTGCTGGCCGATACCTTGAAGAACGTGGTGCTGGCACCCTCTGCGGCGATCCAGTTCGGCAACAATGGCACCTTTGTCTATAAGCTCGACGGTGACAAGAAGGTCAAGGTCCAGCCGCTGGTGGTGGGGGATACCGATGGCGAAAATACCGTGATCAAAGAGGGCCTGGTCGCTGGCGACCGCGTGGTGCTGGAAGGCACCGACCGCCTCAAGGACGGTAGCGAGATCGAAGTGGTCAACGCCAGCAGCGAGGTGCCGACCACGCCGACCGAACACCTGCAAGGCAAGCCCGCAGCTAAAGGGGAGACCGGGGCAGACGCCGGCAAGGCGCAAAAGGTCGGTTCATGAACCTGTCGCGCCTGTTCATCCTTCGCCCGGTCGCCACCACGCTGAGCATGCTGGCCATTGTCCTGGCCGGCATCATTTCGTACCGCCTGCTGCCGGTATCGGCGTTGCCCCAGGTGGATTACCCGACTATCCGGGTGATGACCCTGTACCCCGGCGCCAGCCCCGACGTGATGACCAGTGCGGTCACCGCACCGCTGGAGCGTCAGTTCGGGCAGATGCCCGGGCTGACCCAGATGGCGTCCACCAGCTCGGGCGGTGCGTCGGTGCTGACCCTGCGTTTCAACCTCGACATCAATATGGATGTCGCCGAGCAACAGGTGCAGGCCGCGATCAACGCCGCCACCAACCTGTTGCCCAAGGATTTGCCGGCGCCGCCGGTATACAACAAGGTCAACCCGGCGGACACCCCGGTGCTGACCCTGGCAATTACCTCCAAGACCATGTTGCTGCCCAAGCTCAATGATTTGGTCGACACGCGCATGGCGCAGAAAATCGCGCAGATCAGCGGCGTCGGCATGGTCAGCATCGCCGGTGGCCAGCGCCAGGCCGTGCGCATCAAGGTCAACCCCGAGGCCCTGGCGGCCAATGGCTTGAACCTCTCGGACGTGCGCGCCCTGATCGCCGCCTCCAACGTCAACCAGCCCAAGGGCAACTTCGACGGCCCCACCCGCGTGTCGATGCTCGACGCCAACGACCAGTTGGTCTCGCCCGAGCAATATGCCGAACTGATCCTGGCCTACAACAATGGCGCTCCGCTGCGGCTCAAGGATGTGGCGCAGATTGTCGACGGTGCCGAAAACGAACGCCTCGCCGCCTGGGCCAATGAGAACCAGGCCGTGTTGCTCAATATCCAGCGCCAGCCGGGCGCCAACGTGATCGAGGTGGTGGACCGCATCAAGGCCCTCCTGCCGAGCATCACCGACAACCTGCCGGCCGGCCTGGACGTGACGGTGCTCACCGACCGCACCCAGACCATCCGCGCCTCGGTCAAAGACGTACAGCATGAGCTTCTGATCGCCATTGCCCTGGTGGTCATGGTGACGTTCCTGTTTCTGCGCCGGGTCAGCGCTACGATCATTCCGTCCATCGCCGTGCCGCTGTCCCTGGTGGGCACCTTTGGTGTGATGTACCTGGCCGGATTTTCCATCAATAACCTGACGCTGATGGCCCTGACCATCGCCACCGGGTTTGTGGTAGACGACGCGATCGTGATGCTGGAGAACATCTCGCGCTATATCGAGGAAGGCCAGACGCCGATGGCGGCCGCGCTCAAGGGCGCCAAGCAGATCGGTTTCACCCTGGTGTCCCTGACGCTGTCGTTGATCGCGGTATTGATCCCTTTGCTGTTCATGGCCGACGTGGTCGGGCGGTTGTTCCGTGAGTTCGCCATCACCCTGGCAGTGGCGATCCTGATTTCCCTGGTGGTGTCCCTGACCCTCACGCCCATGATGTGCGCGCGCCTGCTCAAGCGCGAACCCAAGGAAGAAGAACAGGGCCGCTTCTACAAAGCCAGCGGCGCCTGGATTGACTGGTTGATCGAAGCCTACGGCCGCAAGCTGCAATGGGTGCTCAAGCACCAGCCGCTCACGTTGCTGGTGGCGATCGCCACCCTGGGGCTTACGGTAGTGCTGTACCTGGTGGTGCCCAAGGGCTTTTTCCCGGTGCAGGACACCGGCGTGATCCAGGGTATTTCCGAAGCGCCGCAGTCGATTTCCTTTGCGGCGATGAGCCAACGCCAGCAGGAGTTGGCGAAGATCATCCTTGCCGACCCGGCGGTCGAGAGCCTGTCGTCCTACATTGGCGTGGACGGCGATAACGCCACCCTCAACAGCGGCCGCTTGTTGATCAATCTCAAGGCCCACGGCCAGCGCGATTTGAGCGCAGCCGAGGTAATCACCCGCCTGCAACCGCAAATCGACAAGCTGGTGGGCATCCGCCTGTTCATGCAGCCGGTGCAGGACCTCACCATCGAAGACCGCGTCAGCCGTACCCAGTACCAGTTCAGCATGTCCTCCCCGGACGCCGAGTTGCTGGCGTTGTGGAGCGGCAAGCTGGTACACGCCCTCAGCCAGTTGCCGGAACTCACCGACGTCGCCAGCGACCTCCAGGACAAAGGCTTGCAGGTGTACCTGGTGATAGACCGCGACGCGGCCTCGCGCCTGGGCGTGAGTGTCTCGACCATTACCGACGCGTTGTATGACGCCTTCGGCCAGCGCCAGATTTCCACCATCTACACCCAGGCCAGCCAGTACCGGGTGGTGTTGCAGGCACAGTCCGGCGAAACCCTCGGCCCGGCGGCCCTCAACCAGATCCATGTGAAAACCACCGACGGTGGCCAGGTGCGGCTGTCGAGCCTGGCCCATGTGGAGCAGCGCCAGGCGCAGTTGGCGATTGCCCATATCGGCCAGTTCCCGGCGGTGATGATGTCGTTCAACCTGGCGCCCGGCGTAGCGCTGGGCAAAGGCGTGGAACTGATCAACCAGACCCAGAAGGACATCGGCATGCCGGTGGGCGTGCAAACCCAGTTCCAGGGCGCGGCCCAGGCGTTCGAAGCCTCGTTGTCGAGCACCTTGCTGTTGATCCTGGCGGCGGTGGTCACCATGTACATCGTGCTCGGTGTGCTCTATGAGAGCTATATCCACCCGATCACCATCCTCTCGACCCTGCCATCGGCGGCGGTGGGGGCCTTGCTGGCGTTGCTGCTCAGTGGCAATGACCTGGGCATGATTGCGATCATCGGCATCATCCTGCTGATCGGTATCGTGAAAAAGAACGCGATCATGATGATCGACTTCGCCCTCGACGCCGAACGCAACCAGGGCCTGGACCCGCAGACGGCGATCTACCAGGCGGCGCTGTTGCGCTTCCGGCCAATTTTGATGACCACCCTGGCCGCGTTGTTCGGTGCGGTGCCGTTGATGCTCGCCAGCGGTTCCGGCGCCGAACTGCGCCAGCCCCTGGGCCTGGTGATGGTCGGTGGCTTGCTGGTGAGCCAGGTGTTGACGCTGTTCACCACGCCGGTGATCTACCTGTACTTCGATCGTCTTGGCCGTCGCTGGCGCAAAGAGCCGCAACGCCTGGAGCCGGTTGAGCCATGAACCTGTCCGGACCTTTCATTCGCCGGCCGGTAGCGACCATGCTGCTGAGCCTGGCGATCATGTTGCTCGGTGGCGTCAGCTTCAACTTGCTGCCGGTGTCACCGCTGCCGCAGATCGACTTCCCGGTGATCGTGGTGTCGGCCAGCTTGCCGGGTGCCAGCCCCGAGGTGATGGCGTCCACGGTGGCCACGCCGCTGGAGCGCTCGTTCGGCGCGATTGCCGGTATCACCACCATGAGCAGTTCGTCGAGCCAGGGCTCAACCCGGGTGATTCTGGCGTTCGATTCCGACCGCGACATCAACGGGGCGGCCCGGGAAGTCCAAGCGGCCATCAACGCGTCGCGCAACCTGCTGCCCAGCGGTATGCGCAGCATGCCCACCTACAAGAAGATCAACCCGTCCCAGGCGCCGATCATGGTGCTGTCGCTGACCTCTGACGTGTTGCAGAAGGGCCAGTTGTACGACCTGGCCTCGACCATCCTGTCCCAGAGCCTGTCCCAGGTGCCGGGCGTGGGCGAAGTGCAGATCGGCGGCAGTTCGCTGCCGGCGGTGCGTATCGAGCTGGAGCCCAAGGCCCTCGATCAGTACGGCGTGGCCCTGGACGATGTGCGCAACACCATCGCCAATGCCAACCAGCGCCGGCCCAAGGGCTCCTTGGAAGACAGCGAGCGCAACTGGCAGATCCAGGCCAACGACCAGCTGGAAAAAGCCAAGGATTATGAGCCCCTGCTGATTCGCTACCAGGACGGCGCCGCCCTGCGCCTCAAGGACGTGGCGAAGATCACTGATGGTGTGGAAGACCGCTACAACAGCGGCTTCTTCAACAATGATTCGGCGGTGTTGCTGGTGATCAACCGCCAGTCCGGCGCCAACATCATCGAAACCGTGCGGCAGATCAAGGCCCAGTTACCGGCGTTGCAGGCGGTGCTGCCGTCCAGCGTCAAGCTCAGCCTGGCCATGGACCGCTCGCCCGTGATTACCGCCACCCTGCATGAGGCGGAAATGACCTTGCTGATCGCTGTAGGGCTGGTGATCCTGGTGGTGTACCTGTTCCTGGGCAACTTCCGCGCTTCGTTGATCCCGACCCTGGCGGTGCCGGTATCGCTGGTGGGCACCTTCGCGGTGATGTACCTGTACGGGTTTTCTCTGAACAACTTCTCGCTGATGGCGCTGATCCTCGCCACCGGGCTGGTGGTGGACGATGCCATCGTGGTGCTGGAGAACATTTCCCGGCACATCGACGACGGCGTGCCACCGATGAAAGCCGCGTACCTGGGCGCTCAGGAAGTCGGTTTTACCTTGCTCTCGATGAACGTGTCGCTGGTGGCGGTGTTCCTGTCCATCCTGTTCATGGGCGGGATCGTCACTAACCTGTTCCGTGAGTTTTCGATCACCTTGTCGGCGGCGATCATCGTTTCGCTGATTGTCTCGCTGACCTTGACGCCCATGCTGTGCGCCCGCTGGCTCAAGCCCCACGTCAAGGATCGGCAGACCGGTTTGCAGCGCTGGAGCCAGAAGGTCAACGACCGCATGGTCGCCGGCTACGCCACCAGCCTGGACTGGGTGCTGCGCCATCGGCGCCTGACCTTGCTCAGCCTGTTGATCACCGTGGGCGTGAATATCGCGCTGTACGTGGTGGTGCCCAAAACCTTCATGCCCCAGCAGGACACCGGCCAGTTGATCGGTTTTGTGCGCGGCGACGATGGCCTGTCGTTCAGCGTGATGCAGCCGAAGATGGAGATCTTTCGCCAGGCGGTGCTCAAGGACCCGGCGGTGCTCAGCGTGGCCGGCTTTATCGGTGGCAACCAAGGCACTAACAATGCGGTGATGCTGGTACGCCTCAAGCCGATCGGCGAACGCAAAATTTCCGCCCAGGCGGTGATCGAGCGCCTGCGCAAGGAGGTGCCGCTGGTGCCGGGCGGGCGCTTGTTCCTGATGGCCGACCAGGACCTGCAGTTCGGGGGCGGCCGCGACCAGACCAGCGCGCAATACTCCTACATCCTGCAAAGCGGTGACTTGGCCGCGCTGCGCCTGTGGTACCCGAAAGTGGTGGCGGCCATGCGTGAATTGCCAGAGCTGACCGCCATCGACGCCCGTGAAGGCCGGGGCGCGGCCCAGGTCACGCTGATTGTCGACCGCGACCAGGCCAAGCGCCTGGGCATCGACATGAACATGGTCACGGCAGTGCTCAACAACGCCTACAGTCAGCGGCAGATTTCCACCATCTACGACAGCCTCAACCAGTACCAGGTGGTGATGGAGGTCAACCCCAAATACGCCCAGGACCCGATCACCCTCAACCAGATGCAGGTGATCACCGCCGACGGCGCACGGGTGCCGTTGTCGACCATTGCCCACTATGAGAACAGCCTGGCCGATGATCGCGTCAGCCATGAAGGCCAGTTCGCTTCGGAGAATATCGCCTTCGACATGGCGCCCGGGGTCACGGTGGAGCAGGGCACGGCGGCTATCGAGCGTGCGATTGCCAAAGTCGGGTTGCCCGAGGACGTGATCGCCAAGATGGCCGGTACTGCCGATGCGTTCGCCGCGACCCAGAAAGGCCAGCCGTTCATGATTCTCGGCGCGCTGGTGGCGGTGTACCTGGTGCTGGGTATTCTGTATGAAAGCTACATTCACCCGCTGACCATCCTGTCGACGCTGCCGTCGGCCGGTGTCGGCGCGTTGCTTGCGATTTACCTGCTGGGCGGCGAGTTCAGCCTGATCTCCTTGCTGGGCTTGTTCCTGTTGATCGGCGTGGTGAAGAAAAACGCGATCCTGATGATCGACCTGGCGCTGCAACTGGAGCGCAACGATGGCATGAGCCCGCTGGAGTCGATCCGCAGCGCCTGCCTGTTGCGCCTGCGGCCGATCCTGATGACCACCCTGGCCGCGATCCTCGGTGCCTTGCCGTTGCTGCTCGGCAGTGGTGATGGCGCGGAAATGCGCCACCCGTTGGGCCTGACCATTATTGGCGGCCTGGTGTTCAGCCAGATCCTGACCCTTTACACCACCCCGGTGGTTTACCTTTACCTGGACCGCGCGCGCCATCGCTTCAACGCCTGGCGCGGCGTGCGTACCGATGCTGCCCTGGACACTGCGCTATGACCGACCCAACCAACGCCCCTGCGACCTCTGTAGGAGCGAGCTTGCTCGCGAAAAAGGCCCAGACGCCGCGCTCATCCAGAATGAACGCGTTAACGTTGACAGTCTTCGCGAGCAAGCTTGCTCCTACAGTGGGCTTGGCCATGTTGCTCAGCGCCTGCGCCATCGGCCCTGACTACAAACGCCCGGACGTCATCGAGCCGGTGCAGTTCAAGGAGGCCCAGGGCTGGCGCCAGGCCAACCCCAGCGACTCCCTGGCCCGCGGCGCCTGGTGGGAGCTGTACGGTGACCGTCAACTCAACGACCTGGTGGTGCGCCTCAACGCGTCCAACCAGACCGTCGCCCAGGCCGAAGCGCGTTTTCGTCAGGCAAAGGCGCTGGTGCGCAGCTCACGCGGGGCGTTTTACCCCAGCGTTGACCTGAGCGTGGGTAAAACCCGCGCCAGCCAGGGCACCGGCAGCAGCAGCGCCAGCCTCAGCAGCTCCAGCAGTGGTATCCGCGACACCCTCAATGCCCAGTTGGGTGTGAGCTGGGAAGCCGATATCTGGGGCAAGTTGCGCCGTGGTCTGGAGGCCAACGAAGCCAGCGCCGAGGCAAGCTCGGCCGACTTGGCCGCAATGCGTCTGAGCCAGCAGTCCGAACTGGTGCAAAGCTACCTGCAACTGCGGGTCATGGACGAACAGACGCGGCTGCTGCAAGCCACGCTGGACACCTACCAGCGTTCATTGAAAATGACCGAAAACCAATACCGCGCCGGTGTGGCTGGCAAGGACGCCATTGCCCAGGCGCAAACCCAGCTCAAGACCACCCAGGCCAGCCTGATCGACTTGATCTGGCAACGCGCCCAGCTGGAAAACGCCATAGCCGTGCTGATTGGCGAAGCCCCGGCCAACTTCAATCTGGCGGTGAGCAAAGATATTCCGGCGCTACCGCAAATACCGGTGAGCCTGCCGTCCCAACTGCTGGAGCGTCGCCCCGATATTGCCTCGGCCGAACGCTCGGTGATCGCCGCCAACGCCAATATCGGCGTGGCCAAGGCGGCCTATTACCCGGACCTCAGCCTGAGCCTGCAGGGCGGCTATTCCAGCAGCACTTATGAAGATTGGATCAGCCTGCCGAACCGCTTCTGGTCGGTGGGGCCGAAACTGGCCATGACCCTGTTCGATGGCGGCCAGCGCTCGGCGGAAGTCGACCGCAGCGTGGCCAGCTATGACGAGACCGTGGCCAAGTACCGCCAGACCGTGTTGGACGGTTTCCGTGAGGTGGAAAACTACATGGTCCAGCTCAAGGTGCTCGCCGATGAGGCGGTGGTCAGCAATGAAGCGCTGGAATCGGCGCGTGAATCCTTGCGCTTGACCGAAAACCAATACAAGGCCGGGTTGATTGCCTATCTGGATGTGGTCACGGTGCAGGCAACGGCCTTGAGCAACGAGCGCACCGTGTTGACCTTGCTGCAATCGCGCCTGGTGGCGAGTGTGCAATTGATTGCAGCGTTGGGCGGAGGCTGGGACGGCCAGACCTCCCTGGCTGAAAAGGAGTAACCGGATGCGCCGCGCATCCTGGGGGAGCAAGATCAACTGTGTGGGCTTGCCCCAATGCCAGTCAGTTAAGCACAGTACCCTGTGGGAGCTGGCTTGCCTGCGATAGCGTTAGTGCAGTAGTAGTTGCGGTGACTGACACACCGCCTTCGCGGGCAAGCCCGCTCCCACAGGGGATCTGCGCAGGCGACATTTTGATGTCCATGACGTCGTTGAAAACAGCCTGGCGAAGCCATCCGATTGACGCCAAAAACTCACTAATGGCCAACTGATTAATTAATCACCTGCCTCGGATTCATACTCGCTACAATCGCCCGCTTTGCCACCCGGCACGGGCTTTTTCGCCCCGTCGCCAGCGAGAAAACCTATGTTGATCGGTAGCTATTCAACCTCCCTTGTCGTGATTTCCCTGTGCGTGGCCATCCTGGCGTCCTACACGGCCTTGGACCTGGCCGGGCGTATCGCGACCGCCAAGGGGCGGGCTGTATACCTATGGATCACTGGCGGCGCAGTGGCGATGGGCGTGGGCATCTGGTCCATGCACTTTATCGGGATGTTGGCCCTGCGCCTGCCGTTTGCCCTCGGGTTTGAGGTAGGCATTACCCTGTTTTCGCTGTTGATCGCCGTGCTATCCAGTGGTTTCGCGTTATGGCTGGTCAGCCAGCCACGCTTGCCGGTCTGGCAACTGGCATTCGGGGCGTTGGTAATGGGCGCTGGAATTGCCAGCATGCATTACACCGGCATGGCCGCGATGCGCATGACACCCGGCATTGATTACGACCCGACCTTATTTGGCGCTTCGTTGGTGATCGCGGTGGTGGCTTCCGGCGCCGCCCTGTGGATCGCCTTCAACCTGCGGCGCAACACACCTTATGTGCGGCTGGCACGGGGTGGCGCCGCCGTCGTGATGGGCGTGGCCATCGTGGGGATGCACTACACCGGGATGGCTGCGGCGCGCTTTGCCGATGGCAGCTTCTGCGGCGCCGCATTGACCGGCTTGAGCGGCAAGGGCCTGGATAACCTGGTCTTGGTCACTTCGCTGGCGGTGCTGGTCATTGCGCTCTTGACCTCGGTGCTGGATGCGCGCCTGGAAGCGCGCACCGCCGTACTCGCCGATTCCCTGACCCTGGCCAATCAGGAACTTACTCACCTGGCCCTGCATGACATGCTCACCGGCCTGCCCAATCGCACGTTGTTGGCTGATCGCATTCAACAAGGCATCCAGGCGGTGAACGAGCGGGGCGGTTGCTTTGCCTTGATGTTTATCGACCTGGATGGCTTCAAGCCGGTCAACGATGCCTTTGGTCATCACCTGGGCGACCAGTTACTGCGCGAGGTCGGCTTGCGCTTGCGTGAGGACTTGCGCAGCCAGGACACCCTGGCCCGTATCGGCGGCGATGAGTTCGTATTGCTGGTGCAACTCACCCAGCCCGACGATGCGATGGGCTTGGCCGAGCGCCAGGTGAGCCTGATCAACCGCACCTTCACGGTGGCCGAGCATGAGTTGCAGATCTCGGCCAGCGTCGGTATCGCCATGTTCCCCGGTAACGGTAATAGTCCTCAGGAACTGCTGATGAACGCCGACGCGGCGATGTATCACGCCAAGGGCATGGGCAAGAACGGCTATAGCTTCTTCGATGTGTCGATGAACACCAATGCGCGCAAACAACTGCAATTGCTGCAGGACCTGCGCAATGCCCTGGAGCAGGGGCAATTTCGTTTGCACTACCAACCCAAGTTCGACGCCGTCAGCGGTCTTGCCGTGGGGGCCGAGGCGCTGTTGCGCTGGGAGCATCCGCAACAAGGCTTGTTGATGCCCGCTACGTTTATTGCACTGGCGGAGAAAACCGGGCTGATCATCCCCATCGGCGAATGGGTACTCGATGAAGCTTGTCGCCAGATGAGTCAGTGGTACGCACAGGGTTATGAGCACTGGCGCATTGCCGTAAACCTCTCGGCGTTGCAGTTCTGCCACGCCGGGTTGGTCAACAGCGTAGCGGCCGCGCTGGAGCGTCACCAATTACCGGCCAACAGCCTCACGCTGGAGATCACCGAGACCACCGCCATGAGCGATGCCGACGCGAGCATGAAGGTATTGCAGCAACTGTCGGACATGGGTGTGGACCTGTCCATCGATGACTTTGGCACCGGGTACTCCAGCCTCATGTACCTCAAGCGCCTGCCGGCCAATGAGTTGAAGATCGACCGCGGCTTTGTACGTGACCTGGAACACGACAGCGACGACGCCGCCATCGTCTCGGCCATCGTGGCCCTCGGCCAGGCTCTGGACTTACGGATTGTCGCCGAAGGCGTGGAAACCGATGCGCAGCAAAATTTCCTTACCCGCCTGGGGTGTGATTCCTTGCAAGGCTATCTGTTGGGGCATCCATTGCCGGCCGACAGCTTCATGACCAATATCCGCAGTGCCGAACAGGCAGCAGTGCCTGACAAACGCCCAGAGTGACGGGTATTCTTGGATCCAACCCTAAACATCAGGTTGAATCAGGAGACCGCAGCCATGGACAAAGTCGTCATCATCACCGGGGGCAGCCGAGGGATTGGCGCCGAGACGGCCTTGCTGGCCGCTCGCGAAGGTTATCGCATCTGCATTAATTATCAGTCGGACGAGAAGGCTGCCCATGCTGTGCTTGAACAAGTGCGCGGCCTCGGAGCACAGGCCATCGCGGTGCGCGCCGATGTCAGCATCGAAGATGAGGTGATTGCGCTGTTCAATCGTGTGGATGCCGAATTGGGGCGTGTCACTGCGCTGGTCAATAATGCCGGTACCGTGGGGCAAAAATCGCGGGTCGACGAGATGTCCGAGTTTCGTATCCTCAAAATCCTCAAGACCAATGTGCTGGGCCCGATTCTGTGTGCCAAGCACGCGGTGTTACGCATGTCGCCCCGGCATGGCGGGCAGGGCGGCAGTATCGTCAACGTGTCCTCGGTGGCGGCGCGGCTGGGCTCGCCGGGTGAGTATGTCGACTACGCCGCCTCCAAGGGCGCGCTGGATACCTTTACCCTGGGGTTGTCGAAGGAGGTGGCGGGCGAGGGCATTCGCGTCAACGCCGTGCGCCCAGGCTATATCTTTACCGATTTCCATGCCCTGAGCGGCGACCCGGACCGGGTCAGCAAGCTGGAGTCCGGCATCCCGATGGCGCGCGGCGGGCGTCCGGATGAAGTGGCGGAGGCGATTATCTGGTTACTGTCGGACAAGGCATCGTATTCCACCGGAACGTTTATCGACTTGGGAGGCGGCCGTTAAAACGATCGCACAATCCGCCCTAATGTCTCCATGGCCTTTTCCGATGCCTCGTTCCACGGGCTGCCATAGTTCAAGCGTATGCAGTTTCTGAACCGCTGAGTTGCGGAAAAGATCGGCCCCGGCGCAATGCTGATGCCCTGGGCCAAGGCCATCTGGAACAACTTCAGCGAGTCGGTCTGCTCCGGCAATTCCAACCACAGGAAATAGCCCCCCGCCGGCTGGCTGACCCGTGTCTGGGCCGGGAAGTAGCGAGCGATAGCCGCGAGCATGGCGCTTTGCTGTTCTTCCAGGGCGTAGCGCAGTTTGCGCAGGTGGCGGTCATAGCCGCCGTGTTGCAGGTAGTCGGCAATTGCCGCCTGGGCCGGCATCGACGGGCATAACGAGGTCATCAACTTGAGCCGCTCGACCTTCTGTGCAAAGCGCCCGGCGGCGACCCAGCCCACTCGGTAACCCGGCGCCAGGCTCTTGGCAAAGGAGCCGCAATGCATCACCAGCCCTTCGGTATCGAAGGCCTTGGCCGGCTTAGGCGCTTGTTGCCCGTAGTACAGCTCGGCGTAGACGTCATCTTCGATCAGCGGCACTTGATGGCTGCGCAGCAGTTCCACCAGCGCCTGTTTTTTCTCTTCAGGCAGCGTAGCGCCCATGGGGTTCTGGAAGCTGGTCATGGTCCAGCAGGCCTTGATCGGATAGCGCTCAAGGCTTTGGGCCAGGGCGTTCAGGTCAATACCGTCGCGCGGGTGCACCGGGATCTCCACGGCCTTGAGCTTCAGGCGTTCAAGCACTTGCAAACACGCGTAGAACGCCGGCGCCTCGATGGCCACCAGGTCGCCCGGTTCGGTCACGGCCTGCAGGCACAGGTTCAACGCTTCGAGAGCACCGTTGGTGATCAACAGCTCCTCCATCGGCAGCATCAGGCCACCGACCATATAGCGCAGGGCAATCTGCCGGCGCAGTTGCGGGTTGCCCGGCGACATGTCGGTGACCACCAAGCGTGGGTCCATTTCGCGGCTGGCGCTGGCCAGGGAACGGGCCAGGCGCGGCAGCGGGAACAGCATGGGGCAGGGGAAGGCCGAGCCGAAGGGCACGGTGTTGGGGTCTTTGATGGAGTCCAGTACCGAGAACACCAGCTCACTCACGCCCACCTCGGTGGACTCATGCACCTGCTCACTCACCACCGGTTCGGAAAACGGGCTGGGCGCATGGGTGTTGACGAAGTAGCCAGAGCGGGGGCGTGCGCGAATCAGGCCACGACGCTCCAGCAGGTAGTAGGCCTGGAACACGGTGGACGGGCTGACGCCGTAGGCCTGGCTGGCATAGCGCACCGATGGCACGCGCTGGCCGGGGCCGAGGACGCCGGAGCGGATCAGTTCTGCGATGTCGTCGGCAAATTTTTCGTAGCGTTTCATGGCGGCCTAATTAGCTTTTTGAATGTGTACGCAGGGCAAATTGTAGGCGCTGGCTTGCCTGCGAAGGCGGTGTGTCAGTCACTGCATCTGTTACTGCTCTACCGCTTTCGCAGGCAAGCCAGCTCCCACATTTGATCTCTGTTGTTGATGAAGTATCAGCGATTCAAGGGCGCTACGAAGCGGCTGTCAGCAGCGGTATAGATCCAAGGTTCATCCACATCAGTGACTTTAAAACGTAAGGTTTGAGAGCTGCTGGCCGGTGTGTCCGCCAGCAATGCTACCGACACCGGTATATCGACAATTTCCCCGGCAGCCAGGCTGACCTGGGTCTTGCCTTGCAACTGGAACCCCTCGGCATCCACCAGTTCCAGGCGGTATTCCTGGCGCTGCTGGGTTTTGTTGATCACCTTGAGGCTGTAGATGTTTTCGATCAAACCCAGGCTGTTTTCGCGGAACATGCCACGGTCTTTGGTCACATCCAGCGACACCATCGGCCGTTCAATCAGGGCCACCACCAGTGCCGCGAGCATCACCACCAGCACGGCACTGTAGCCGATCAGGCGTGGCCGCAGCAGATGAGTCTTGCCACCCTGCAATTGGTGCTCACTGGTATAACTGACCAAGCCACGGGCATAGCCCATTTTGTCCATGATCGAATCGCAGGCGTCGATGCAGGCTGCGCAGCCGATGCATTCCATCTGCAGGCCGTCGCGGATATCGATGCCCGTGGGGCATACCTGCACGCATAGCTGGCAATCGATGCAGTCACCGAGGCCAACCTGCGCTGGCGGCACGTCACGTTTACGCGGGCCACGGTGCTCGCCGCGGGCGGCGTCGTAGGAAATAGTCAGGGTGTCTTTATCAAACATCACGCTCTGGAAGCGTGCATAGGGGCACATATGCATGCATACGGCTTCGCGTAGCCAGCCGGCATTGATGTAAGTGGCCCCCGTGAAAAACAATACCCAAAACAGGCTCACACCGCCCATCTGCCACGTCAGCAGTTCGGCTGCCAAGGGGCGGATGGGGGTGAAGTAGCCCACAAACGTCAGCCCGGTCAACACACTGATACCCAGCCACAACGTATGTTTGGCCGAGCGCCGTGCCAGCTTATTCAGGCTCCAGGGTGCCGCCTGCAGTTTGATACGTTGGTTGCGTTCACCCTCGGTCACCTTCTCGCACCACATGAACAGCCAGGTAAACGAGCTTTGCGGGCAGGTGTAGCCGCACCAGACGCGGCCGGCAAACACCGTGATCGCGAAGAGGCCGAAGGCACAGATGATCAACAGCGCCGAGAGCAGGATGAAATCCTGGGGCCAGAATGTCGCACCAAAGATATGGAACTTGCTCTCGGCCAAGTCCCACAGTACGGCTTGGCGTCCACCCCAGTTCAGCCACACAGTGCCAAAAAAAGCCAGAAACAGCAGGCCGGCACCGCCCACGCGCAAGGTGCGGAACACACCGGTAAAACTGCGGGTATGGATCAGGTTGTCGCTGGATTTGGCCTTCACCTTCTTTGGGTGAATGGGCTCAAAGGTTTCCACGGTTGGGATTCGTTCGCTCATGGTCATTCGCTCATCAGCCTCCATCAGGCGGATGAACTATGGGCGACAGACTGTTTGCATAACAGACTCAGGTGGAAGGATAAAAAGCGGATCAGATAGGCTTGATGCGTTCTTGTGCGTCAATGTGCTGCACCCCGAGTCTATAGGGGTGCAGGGATTCAAAGGGTTCGATGATACAGATCAATCAAATCACCGAACCAGGCTTTTGCGCCTTTACATGGTTACGGCCATCCGTGGCCCCTTCAACCGTCAGCGCGTCGGCTTCGGCTTCAGTGATATAGATCCGCTCGCCCGCCAACTCCACATAGGACATGGCTTTGTCATGGTCGGTAAGGATCTTCACGCGGGTGGCTGGCAGGCTTTGTTCCTGGCCGTCCACGTCGAGCGTGAAGTAGCACAAATGGTTTTCGATGCGCAGGGGCATGGCGATCTCCTTTCTATGGGCTCTATCACGTTAGGCGACCCCTACGACAAGGGGTTCCAGGCAACTGACTGGCGGTCTGCGCTGTCCATCCTTTATCTATCCATAATAAAAGGAGCGCATCCATGGACGCCTGGTGGCATCAAGTGTGGCAAACACTGCAAGCCGAATTCGCGGACATCGGCGATGCCCGGCAACTCACCCAAGTGACGGTGCGCCTGCTGATCGCCGCGATCCTGGGCGGCATCCTGGGTTTTGAGCGTGAGCACAAGGGCAAGGCGGCTGGCGTGCGCACCCATATGCTGGTTGCGCTTGGTGCGGCGCTGTTCGTGCTGGTGCCGCAGATGTCCGGCAACCAGGCGGATGCCATGAGCCGGGTGGTTCAGGGGGTGATTGCGGGTATCGGCTTCCTTGGCGCCGGCACCATCCTCAAGGGCAAGGAAGATGAAGAGGGCCAGCATGTGAAGGGCCTGACTACGGCGGCCGGGTTGTGGATGACCGCCGCCATTGGTGTGGCGGCGGGGATGGGGCGTGAATCGACGGCAGTACTCAGTACACTGCTGGCCCTGGCGGTGTTCAGCATCATGCCGAGAATCGTCAGATTGTTGGAAAAGTGATCCTGAGTCATACCGCGGATCAGGTCACGATGTTGCTTTGGCGTACCTCACCAAACACCTTGAGCAAAAAGGGGTCTTTGCCCGGCGCATCGGCGATGACAATTACGCTGGTGTTGGCGCTGGGCGAGTGATGGATCTGCATTTCACCGATTACTTCTGGAAACCGATCGACCGGCCGCAGCGACGTGTTCAGCTGCCGCTGGATGCCGGACAGGTCCAGTTTATCTCCCGATTTGAAATTGCGGATCTCGCTGGGGGCCTCCAGGGTAGATTCACTGGTGGCGTTGAAACTGTAGGTTGCAGCGCGAGTGTCGGCAGGCGATGAGTCCTGCGTTTCAGGCGCCGCCGATTGGTCGAGCTTTTCGTCGCTCAGGGACGAAGCTGCATCCGTGAGGGCTTTGGACTTGGTCTCCATTGCAGAAAAATTTTTGCTCAGAGCACCCAGTTCTTCGAGCCAATTTTTGTGATGGTCAACGGTGTTCCAGATGTCGCCGTCGAACGCGGCGGTAATGATTTCCAGAAGTTTGAGCCTCATTTTATCGGCCGCTTCATTGATCACCTGGTGCTTGGCAGACTCCAGGTTTGAATCAATATTTTTTTTGTCGAGCTTGTCCCGGATCTCTCGAAGTGTTTCGCGGTTTTTTTTCGCGTTGGCGCCCCTCGACATTAATTTGACATTCTCTGGGGTCAATGTGGTGTTGAACTGCTCAGTGATTGCGCGAGATTTCGGCGAGCTTGGATTGCGTTGTATCTCCTTGATGGTGCCTGGGGTCAATGCCGTATTCAGGTCGTCCAACTTATTTTTCGCCTCTACCTCCGACATAGAAGGTGAGGTGTTGGACTTCGTCGTTGGCGACAGGGGGGTATGGGGTGAGCGGTCAGGCGCCTTAGGGGAGGAGGACCAGTTCGGGCCGGCCTTGAGCAACGTATTTATTCGCTCGGGCGTCAGCGCCTGTTGATTGGAGACGGGATTGGAGGATGTGGGTGTTGTGACTGGAGCAGTGGGCGTTGATGGGGAGGCGATAGTCGACATGGGGCTACTCGTGATAAATGGGCTAAAGGCCAGGTGAAAAAAAGGCTGAGCATTCACGCGAGATCAATATAAAAAGGAACAGTAAAACGAACATTCAGCCTTGACGTGGAACTTCGTAGGACTCCTCGTTTTTTTGTGTGCTCGAACACCAGGACGTCTAGGTGTTCGAGCAGGCCGTGTTCTTGCTCTGATGATTTAGACGATCACCGGAGGCAGGGTCGTCGGCGGCTCTTGCACGGGCGGTGGGTCGTTTTCCGGCGGCTCTCTCTCTGGAATGGGCGCCGGTTCACTGGGTGGCGTCGGTAGTGGCGGAGTGTCGATATTCGGATCTTCAGGTTCAGGTGGTATCGGGATATTCATCGGTGTGGCCTCCTTTGTGCTTTGCTCTAGCGGTGGACCGCTGCCTGGGGCAATTGATTCCCTGCCCAGCGGCGGCATATCCACCTGAACTTTTGCGGCGCGCCCAGGCTCGGACCTTATACGGCCACGCTCAGGGAAAGCGTCGCCGCCTTTGAATTCGGATCAAGCCAAGAGCGTCCATAGGGCGTAAGGGGAAGATGCTCGATGATTGCTGAAACACTGGCTCCAGAAGGCTCGATACTGCCGCTGTCGCAAGCGCTGTTGTTACCCAGGATCGCTATCGAAAGCACCATGCCGGTGATCGACAATGGTGAGTTCGCCGTCAAGGCTGTGGTCGGCCAGCGTGTCAATGTCACCAGCAAAGTGTTCGCTGATGGTCACGACAAGCTGGCGGTGCTGATCCGCTGGCGCGTGCTGGAGGAAGAAAGCTGGCACAGCGTGGTCATGACCGATGTCGGCAACGATGGCTGGGAAGGCGCGTTCACCGTCGCCCAACTCGGGCCGCATGAATACTGCATCGAGGCATGGATCGATACCTTCGCCAGCTTCTGCTATGAATTGCGCAAGAAACATGAGGCCGGGGTGCCGGTCAGCCTTGAATTGCAGGAAGGCCGCAGCCTGGTGTTGCAGGCTGCCGAGCGCAGTGACAACGAATTGCGCGACCGTTTGATGGTGTTGCACCACGAACTGTCGGGCCTGCTGGAAACCGAGCAGGTGGCGTTGTTCCTGCACGAAGACAGTGCACACCTGATGACCCAGGCCGATCATCGCGCGTATCTGAGCGTCAGCCCCGCCTACCCAATTGACGTAGAGCGTGAGGCGGCGCAGTTCGCCAGTTGGTATGAGCTGTTTCCCCGCTCGATCACCGATGATCCGGCCCGCCACGGTACATTCAACGACGTGCACTCGCGCTTGTCGATGATCCACGACATGGGTTTTGACGTGCTGTACTTCCCGCCGATCCATCCTATCGGCCGCAGCCACCGCAAGGGCAAGAACAACTCACTCACCGCAGGCCCAGATGATCCGGGCAGTCCGTATGCCATCGGCAGCGCGGAGGGCGGGCATGAGGCGATTCACCCGCAACTGGGCAGCCGTGAGGATTTCCGTCGCCTGGTCAAGGCCGCTGCCGACCACGGCCTGGAAATTGCCCTGGACTTCGCCATCCAGTGCTCCCAGGACCACCCATGGCTTGAACAGCACCCTGGCTGGTTCAACTGGCGCCCCGACGGCACGATTAAGTACGCCGAGAACCCGCCGAAAAAGTATCAGGACATCGTCAACGTCGATTTCTATGCGGCGGATGCGATTCCGGGCTTATGGACAGAACTGCGCGACATTGTGGTGGGCTGGGTGGAAGAGGGCGTGAAGACCTTTCGCGTCGACAACCCGCACACCAAGCCGCTGCCGTTCTGGCAATGGCTGATCAGCGACGTGCGTGCCAAGTACCCGGAGGTGATCTTCCTCGCCGAAGCTTTCACCACCCCGGCAATGATGGCGCGCCTGGGCAAGGTCGGCTATTCCCAGAGCTATACCTACTTTACGTGGCGCAACACCAAGGCTGAACTGAGCGAGTACCTCACTCAACTGAACCAATCGCCCTGGCGTGAGTGCTACCGCCCGAACTTCTTCGTCAATACGCCGGACATCAACCCGGGTTTCCTGCATGACTCCGGCCGCGCAGGCTTCCTGATCCGCGCTGCGCTGGCCACGATGGGCTCGGGCCTGTGGGGGATGTATTCAGGCTTTGAGTTGTGTGAGTCGGCGCCCGTGCCAGGCAAAGAAGAATACCTCGACTCCGAGAAGTACGAGATCCGCCCCCGCGACTTTACCGCCCCCGGCAACATCATCGCCGAGATCGCCCAGCTCAACCGCATCCGCCGCCAGAACCCGGCGTTGCACACGCACCTGGGGCTCAAGCTCTACAACGCCTGGAACGACAACATCCTGTACTTCGGCAAGCGCAGCGAGGACGGCAGCAATTTCATTCTGGTCGCCGTCAACCTCGACCCGCACAACGCCCAGGAAGCCCACTTTGAATTGCCGCTGTGGGAGATGGGGTTGCCCGACGATGCCCAGACCCAGGGCGAAGACTTGATGAACGGCCATCGCTGGACCTGGTACGGCAAGACCCAATGGACCCGGCTGGAGCCGCAGATGCCGTTCGGGATCTGGCGCATCAGCACCCCCTGAGTGCTCGTTCCCACGCTCTGCGTGGGAACGCCTCACTTCGCTCTGCGTGGGAATGCCTCACTGGACGCTCTGCGTCGCGCTTGGGACGCGGAGCGTCCGGGGCTGCATTCCCACGCGGAGCCTGGGAACGATCCTCGAGAACTTTGTATTTTCAGGAGTTTGCAATGGCCAAGAAACCCAAGGCAGCCACCTTCATCAAAGACCCGCTCTGGTACAAAGACGCGGTGATCTACCAGGTACACGTCAAATCCTATTTCGACTCCAACAACGACGGCATTGGTGACTTTGCCGGGCTGATCGCCAAACTCGACTACATTGCCGACCTGGGCGTGAACACCATCTGGCTGCTGCCGTTCTACCCGTCTCCCCGCCGTGATGACGGCTACGACATTGCCGAATACCGCGGCGTGCACAGCGACTACGGGACGATGGCCGACGCCAAGCGCTTTATTGCCCAAGCCCACCAACGCGGGCTGCGCGTGATCACCGAGCTTGTGATCAACCACACCTCCGACCAGCACCCCTGGTTCCAGCGCGCGCGCAAGGCCAAGCCAGGCTCGGCGGCGCGGGACTTTTATGTGTGGTCGGACGATGACCAGAAATACGACGGCACGCGCATTATTTTCCTGGACACCGAAAAGTCCAACTGGACCTGGGACCCGGTGGCCGGCCAGTACTTCTGGCACCGCTTTTACTCGCACCAACCGGACCTCAACTTCGATAACCCGCAGGTCATGAAAGCGGTGCTGTCGGTGATGCGCTATTGGCTCGACCTGGGCATCGACGGCCTGCGCCTGGACGCCATTCCCTATCTGATCGAACGGGACGGCACCAACAACGAAAACCTGGCGGAAACCCACAACGTCCTCAAGCAGATCCGCGCTGAGATCGATGCCCATTATCCCGACCGCATGCTGCTGGCCGAAGCCAACCAGTGGCCGGAAGACACGCAGCTGTACTTTGGGGATAGAAAGGGTGATGACGGCGATGAATGCCACATGGCCTTTCACTTTCCACTGATGCCGCGCATGTACATGGCGTTGGCCCAGGAAGATCGCTTCCCCATTACCGACATTCTGCGCCAGACCCCGGAGATTCCCGCCAACTGCCAGTGGGCAATTTTCCTGCGCAACCATGATGAGCTGACCCTGGAAATGGTCACCGACAAAGAGCGCGACTACCTGTGGAACTACTACGCCGCAGACCGCCGCGCCCGCATCAACCTGGGCATTCGGCGACGCCTGGCGCCGCTGGTGGAGCGCGATCGTCGGCGGGTGGAATTGCTCAACAGCCTGTTGCTGTCGATGCCGGGCACGCCGACCCTGTACTACGGCGATGAAATCGGCATGGGCGACAACATCTACCTGGGCGACCGTGACGGCGTGCGCACGCCCATGCAATGGTCCATCGACCGCAATGGCGGGTTTTCCCGTGCCGACCCGGCCAGTCTGGTGTTGCCGCCGATCATGGACCCGCAATACGGCTACCAGTCGGTCAACGTCGAGACCCAGGCCCAGGACCCGCATTCATTGCTCAACTGGACCCGGCGCATGCTCGCAGTGCGCAAGCAGTCCAAGGCGTTTGGTCGTGGCAGCTTGAAAATGCTCTCGCCGACTAACCGGCGCATCCTGGCTTACACCCGTGAATACACCGGTGAAGACGGCCACACCGAGATCATCCTGTGCGTGGCCAACGTGTCGCGCAGCGCCCAGGCGGCGGAGCTGGACCTGTCGGCCTTTGCCGGCATGGTGCCGGTGGAGATGCTTGGCGGTAATGCCTTCCCGCCAATCGGCCAGCTGAATTTCCTGCTGACCCTGGCGCCCTATGGTTTCTATTGGTTCGTGCTGGCAGCGGAAAACCAGATGCCCAGCTGGCATGTGGAACCGGCGCAAAGCATGCCCGACTTCACCACTTTGGTACTGAAAAAACGCATGGAAGAGCTACTCGAAGAACCTTGCCGCACCAGCCTGGAACATACGTCACTGCCCGCCTGGCTGCCCAAGCGGCGCTGGTTTGCCGGCAAAGATACGGCAATCGACACGGTGCACATCGCATATGGCGTGCGTTTTGGCGACCCGCAGCATCCGGTGTTGCTCAGTGAGATCGAAGTGACCAGTGCCGGCCAGGTCAGCCGCTACCAACTGCCCTTGGGCTTCCTTGGCGAAGACCAGTTCACCAGCGCCTTGCCCCAGCAATTGGCGTTGGCCCGAGTGCGACGCACCCGCCAGGTAGGTTTGGTGACCGATGCCTTCAGCCTTGAGCATTTTATCCTTGAGGTGATCCAGGCCATGCAGGCCGGCACCGTGCTCAATACCCCTGACGGCGATCTGCGATTCGAGGCCACTCAACACTTGGCCGCATTGCAACTGACCCGTGAATCGCCGGTGCGTTACTTGTCCGCCGAGCAGTCCAACAGCTCGGTGGTGGTCGGTGAGAGTCTGGTGCTCAAGCTGATTCGCAAAGTCAGCGCCGGCGTGCACCCGGAGCTGGAAATGAGTGCGTACCTGACCGCCGCTGGCTACCCGAACATCTCGCCGCTGCTGGGCTTTATGAGCCGCCAGGACGGGCAGGGGCAGGACAACTTGCTGATGATTGCCCAGGGTTACTTGAGCAATCAGGGCGATGCCTGGAGCTGGACCCAGAACAACCTGGAGCGGGCGATCCGCGATGAGCTGGCCGACGCGATCTCTGAACAGGAACAGCATTACAACGCCCTCGGGGAACTGGCAGATTTTGCCGGTTTGCTCGGTCAGCGCCTGGGTGAAATGCACCTGGTGCTGGGTGCGCCAACGGCCGACAAGGCCTTCAAACCCGAACCCACCACAATCAAAGACACCCAAGCCTGGGCCAAGGATGTCGGCGCCCAGATCGACCGTGCCTTGCAGTTGCTCAAGCTTAATCAAAGCCAGTTGAACCCCGCCGACCAGGCGTTGGTCAGTGAATTACTGGCGCAGAAAAAAGCCATCGCGGCGCATGTCCAGGCGTTGGCCAAAGCCACGGCGGGCGGATTGCGCATTCGCGTCCACGGTGACTTGCACCTGGGCCAGGTATTGGTGGTCAAGGGCGATGCCTACTTGATCGACTTCGAGGGCGAACCGGCGCGACCGCTGCATGAGCGGCGCGGCAAACACAGCCCTTATAAAGATGTGAGCGGTGTGCTGCGTTCCTTTGATTATGCCGCGGCCATGGCGCTGAATGTACAAGGGGTGGATCACACGCCAGAAGCGAACGCTGCGCGCAAACGCGTGACCGACCGCTACCTGAATGAAGCCCGCGTAGCATTTACCCAGGCTTACCAGGCCGCTGCGTCTACACTGGCGCATGACTGGCAGGATGCCAACGGCCAAGACGCAGCGCTGACCTTGTTCAGCTTGGAAAAGGCCGCGTACGAAGTGGCCTACGAAGCAGAAAACCGCCCGACTTGGCTGCCGGTGCCCCTGCAAGGGCTGCACGGCTTGTTGAGCGGGCTGACACCTATATCTAAACCTGGACGCGGTGGGGAGACGTCATGAGTTTTACACAGAGAGAACCGCTGCAGCCCAAGTTGACTGCATTGCCGGCGTCCAAGGACGTCGATGCGCTGGTGCGCGCCGAGCACCCCGATCCCTTTTCGATCCTGGGGCCCCATGATGACGAGCAGGGCGGCCAGTTTATCCGTGCGTTCCTGCCCGAGGCCCTGAGTGTCCAGGTACTGGCGCGTGACACAGGTGAGCCGTTTGGCAGCCTCGATGCCACCCAGGTGCCAGGCCTGTTTATTGGGCACTTCAGCACTCGCCAGCCCTACCTGCTGAAAATCCAGTGGGCCGGCGGTGAGCAGATCACCGAAGACCCCTACAGCTTCAGCCAATTGCTGCTGGGGGAAATGGACCTGTACCTGTTTGCCGAAGGCAATCATCGTGACCTGGGCAACTGCCTGGGGGCTCAGGTGGTCAGCGTCGATGGCGTGCAAGGCGTGCGCTTTGCCGTGTGGGCGCCGAACGCACGGCGGGTTTCGGTGGTGGGCGACTTCAATATCTGGGACGGGCGCCGCCACCCGATGCGCCTGCGTCATCCATCGGGGGTGTGGGAAATCTTTATCCCGCGCCTGCAACCGGGCGCGGCCTACAAGTATGAAATTCTCGGTGCCCACGGCATTCTGCCGCTCAAGGCCGACCCTGTGGCGCTGGCCACCCAACTACCGCCGGACACCGCCTCGAAGGTCGCCGCACCTTTGCAGGTGGATTGGCAGGACCATGAGTGGATGCAATCGCGGGGAGACAAGCAGAAAGCCACCGCGCCGTTGTCGATCTACGAGCTGCATGTGGGGTCCTGGCAGTGCGAGCTGGACGAGGCCGGTGAAGTGGCTCGGCAATATGGCTGGCGCGAATTGGCCGAGCGGCTGATTCCTTACGTTCAACAATTGGGCTTCACCCATATCGAACTGATGCCGATCATGGAGCACCCCTTTGGTGGCTCGTGGGGTTATCAAGCGTTATCCCAGTTTGCCCCCAGCGCGCGCTTTGGCTCGCCGGAAGACTTCGCCTGGTTCGTCAATGCCTGCCATCAGGCCGATATCGGCGTGATCCTTGATTGGGTGCCAGCGCATTTCCCCACCGATACCCACGGCCTGGCGCAATTTGACGGTACCGCGCTGTACGAATACGCCAACCCGCTGGAAGGTTTTCACCAGGACTGGGACACGCTGATCTACAACCTGGGCCGCACCGAGGTCCACGGTTTCATGCTCGCGTCGGCCTTGCACTGGCTCAAGCATTTCCACGTGGACGGCCTGCGTGTGGACGCAGTGGCCTCCATGCTGTATCGCGATTATTCGCGCAAGGCCGGTGAATGGGTGCCCAACCGTCATGGCGGCCGCGAGAACCTGGAAGCCATCGATTTCTTGCGGCACCTGAACGACGTGGTTGCCCTTGAAGCGCCGGGCGCGTTGGTAATTGCCGAGGAGTCCACGGCCTGGCCCGGCGTCAGCCAGCCGACCCAACAGGGAGGCCTGGGCTTCAACTACAAATGGAACATGGGCTGGATGCACGACTCCCTGCATTACATCCAGCAAGACCCGGTGTACCGCGCCCATCATCACAACGAGCTGAGTTTCGGGCTGGTGTACGCCTGGTCGGAGCGCTTTATCCTGCCGATTTCCCATGATGAGGTGGTGCACGGCAAGCACTCGCTGATCGACAAGATGCCCGGCGACCGCTGGCAGAAATTTGCCAACCTGCGCGCCTACCTCAGTTTCATGTGGATGCACCCCGGCAAGAAGCTGCTGTTCATGGGCTGCGAATTTGGCCAATGGCGCGAGTGGAACCACGACCAGCAACTGGATTGGTATTTGCTGCAGTATCCCGAGCACCGTGGCGTGCAAAAGCTGGTAGGCGATTTGAACCGCCTGTACCGCGAAGAGCCGGCATTGCACGAACAGGACGATGCGCCCCAGGGCTTCCAATGGCTGATCGGTGATGACGCGATCAACAGCGTCTACGCCTGGCTGCGCTGGAGCAAGGGTGGCAAGCCGGTGTTGGTGGTTGCCAACTTCACCCCGGTGCCCCGTGAAGGCTACGCAGTCGGTGTGCCGTTTGGTGGGCGTTGGAGTGAGGTGATCAACAGTGATGCCGATACCTACGCCGGCTCCAATTACGGGAATGGCGGAGCCGTGTTTACCCAGGATGAGCCGCGCCATGGGCAACCGGTGTCGTTGTCTTTGAACCTGCCGCCCCTGGGCGTGCTGATTTTGCGACCTCAAGAGCCTGAAACGCTCTAGCGCGGCGTATGCCGCTGTTCGGCTTGCTGGCAAGGTGCCACAATGGCGCCTTTGCCGTCGCCGGTCAAACAGGCCAACCCCATGAATAGCCTCGGGCAGGACCAGGGTCACTCCATTGAAGAGCAGGTGCGAACCGACCGTTTGCACCAGCTGTTTCGTCAATCATTCTCGGCGATCTTCGGCAGCTACCTGGGCGCCGTCATGCTCTGCTGGCTGTGCTGGGATCGGTTCGATCATCAGGTCATCCTGGTGTGGTTGGTACTGTTGGCGGGCTCGTCATTGGTGCGCCTGCATCTGTTCGTGCAATGGTTTCGCTGCCCTGACGCGGCGCGCACGCCCGCCCGTTGGGAACGCCGCTACTGGGTCACGCTGATGCTGTCGGCGGGTATCTGGGGCGGCGGGGCGCTGGCGGTGATGCCGGTCGATGACCGCTTATCCCAGGTGCTGGTGATGCTGTTTACCGTGGGCATGTCGGTCAGCGCGGTGTCCTGTTATTCAGCCTATCGCTACATGACGCTGGGCTCGATGGCGCTGGTGTTGCTTCCCTGTACGGTATGGATGCTGTTTCAGCCTTCGCCGATGCAGGTCGGCGTGGCGTTGGCGGTGCTGGTGTTTGCTTCGTTTGTGGCCGGTGCCACGCGCAAACTCTCCGATGCCCTGGAAAAAGCCTTTCGCCTGACGAGGCAAATGGAACGCGCTCATCATATTTCCACCCGCGCCGCTCAGACCGATGAACTGACCGGGCTGATGAACCGTCGGGCGTTCTACGAACAGGCTCAGTTGCTGTATGCCCAGTGCCTTCGCGAGCAGCAGCCGTTGTGTGCATTGATGATGGACATGGACCACTTCAAAGCCATCAATGACACCTACGGCCACCAGGCCGGCGACCAGGTGTTGCGTCAGATTGGCGCGGTGATCAGCGCGTCCTTTCGCCAGACCGATATCTACGGTCGCCTGGGGGGCGAGGAGTTTGCAGTGCTGCTGCCCAATACCTCATTGGAGACCGCACGCAGCATTGCCGAGCAGTTGCTCCAGACGATTTATCACTTGCCCGCCGACCCGGTACAAGGGGTGAGCGCAAGCTTGGGCGTGGCATCGACCCACGCTCAGCCTCTGGATTTGAACGGCTTGATGAACAGCGCCGACAAGGCCCTGTACCAGGCCAAGGCATCGGGCCGCAATCAGGTGGCGGTTGTCGACTGATCCTTGCTCATCGCCTCTGCCAGCACTCGCGCAACCTGGTCGGCGGAGTAGGGCTTGGCGAGGAACTCAAAGCCTTCATAGCCGCTGTCCGCCAGTTCCTCGCTGTAGCCGGAGACGAGTACCACGGGCAGGTCCGGGCGGCGCTGGCGCAGTAGCTTGGCCATGGCCACGCCGGTCATGCCGGGCATCACCACGTCGGAGAAAATCGCATCGAACCCCTGGACGTCTGTGCCGGCGAGGTTCAGCGCCTGTTCGGCATTGGTCGCCCACGTGGTCTGGTAACCCAGGTCCTTGAGGATCTGGCTGGCGAAGCGTCCTACCTCAAGGTTGTCCTCGACGATCAGCACGTGCTGATGAGCAGCCTCTTGCGGCGCTGGCAAGTCTGTATGCGGGTCTTGATCCGGCGCCGCTTCGCCTTCGACCTGCGGCAGGTACAAGGTAAACACCGTACCCTGGCCAAGGGTGCTGGCCACATCGATATTGCCGCCTGACTGCTTGGCAAAGCCGAATACCTGCGACAGGCCAAGGCCCGTGCCTTTGCCCACGGCCTTGGTGGTGAAGAACGGCTCGAAGATGCGTTCGAAGGTATCGCTGGGAATCCCGGTGCCGGTATCGGCCAGAGAAATGGCGATGTAGGGCATGCACGACTCGGCATCCCCGCGAATACGTGGCAGCGTTTGCTCGCTGGCGACTTTGAGGGTCAGGGTACCCTGGCCGTCCATCGCATCGCGGGCGTTGAGGGCGATGTTAATCAGCGCGGTTTCGAACTGGCTTGGGTCGATGCGTGCATAGCAGGGCCGATCGGGCAATTGCACCTGCACATGAATGCGTGCGCCGGTGACGCTTTCGAGCATCTCGCCGATGTTCTGCACGCGCTGGCCGACATCGAACACCTGCGGGTTCAATGGTTGGCGACGGGCAAAAGCGAGCAGTTGGCTGGTGAGCTTGCTGGCCCGCTCCACCGTGTCGGATACCGCGCACATATAACGTTGCCGACGCTCTTCGGACAGGCCCGGTTGGCGCAGGAAATCCACGGATGAGCGGATAATGGTCAGCAGGTTATTGAAGTCATGGGCGACGCCACCGGTCAGTTGGCCGATGGCCTCAAGTTTTTGTGACTGGCGCAGTGCAGCTTCGGCTTCGGCCAGCGCACGGGTACGCTCATTCACGCGCTGCTCCAGGCTGGCATTGAGTTCCGCATAGGCGGCCAGGCCCTTACGCACGGCGGCGTCGGCACGCACGCGCTCGATATGCGCCCATGAACGTTCGGTGACTTCGCCCAACAGCGCGATGTCGTAGGACGACCAAAAACGCGGCACTTTGTCGTGTACGGCCATCAGTGCGGTGAGCCGCCCGTCTTTGATCAAGGGCATGCAAATGGTGGCCGTCACACCGAGTGCCTGGAAGCTCGCGGCGTCATGGGGCGGCAGCTCGATCAGATTATTGCGTATCACCAGTGGCTCGCCGGCACGCAGGCAGTTGACCGCGCATTCGCCAAACGCCGCCAGGCTGTAATGGCCGATGATGCTCGGCGAGCCTTGCGCCGACCAGTCGCCTCGAATGGTAAAGCCATCTTCATCCTCGTCCATGTCGGCGTAGGCACAGATGGACACCTGCAGATGTTCGGCCAGCAGGCGAGTCGTAGACGTCAGGATGGTTTCGGCGTCGGTAGCGTTGGTCACGCTATTGCTAATGGCGTCCAGCACTTCAAGACGACGGGTGAGGAACACCGTGGCAGTGGTTTCGGTCACCGTGTCGAGCAAACCGACCACTACACCTTGGGCATTGCGAATCGGGCTGTAGCAGAAGGTGAAATAGGCTTGTTCCGGCGCTTCGTTGCGTTGGATCAACAGCGGGAAGTTTTCGATATAGGTGGCGTGCCCATCGAACGCGGCGTCGGCGATAGGGCTGATATCGTCCCACACCTCGTGCCAGATCTCGTTGAACGGGCGGCCCAAGGCGTCGGGTTTGCTACCCAGGATCGGCGTGAACGCGTCGTTGTAGAGGGTAATCAACTGAGGCCCCCAGACGATGGCCTGGGGGAAACTCGACGCGAAGCACAGCGCAACGGTTGTCTTCAACACATCGGGCCAGTGTTCAAGTGGCCCCAGGGGCGTACTGGCCCAATCGTGCTGACGAACCCGCTCTGCCATTTCGCTGCTGCCTTGCAGCCAATTCATCATGGGGTTCACACCTTGCTTGCTACGTACTGTTTAGCTTTGAAGAGTCATACCGACTAGCAACAGACCGGAATGACCCCATTCAGTTCAGCGCGATTATCTCCCTGATAGCACTTTGATTTCACTGTCTATTTGCACGCCTTCATTATTGGCCGGTTGGGCCGGCGCCCAACCTTATTGCGTGCCGAATAAGCCCGTCCAATAGATGCCCGCGTCACTCTTGGGGTCCATGGCGTAGGCAGCACCCAATTCGCGAAACTGCGGGTTCATCAGGTTGGCGCAGTGGCCGGGGCTGGCGAGCCAACCGTCGACGACCTTGCGCGGCGTGTCGAGGCCGGCGGCGATGTTTTCGCCGATATTCTTCGCGATATACCCCGCCAACTCGGCGCGGTCACCCGGCGTGCGGCCGTCGGGGTCCAGGTGGTCGAAGAAATTGCCGTTGGCCATGTTGCGGGTATGGCTGTTGGCTGCGCCGGCCAGGGTGTCGTTCCACGACAGGGGCGCCGTGGCGGTGAACGCCTGGGTGCCACACTGGCGCGGCTCGGCACGGGCGGTGTTGATCAGGTCGAGCAGTTTTCTGCCTTCGGTCTGCCAATCGCCCAGGCCGCTGGTCACCAACGGGCGGGCCAGCACGATGCGCCAGTCCTGGCCGCTGTTGCTGACGCCGATGTCGACAAATTGCGGGTCGAGCACTACGCGGCAAAAGCTTTCGCGCACCGCTTTCATCGCGGCCTCGGCATCCTTGGGCCCGGACAGGCTGATGGCCTGCACATTCACCATCGGGTAGGCAGCGCGCGCCAGCGACTGCTGCAAATCGCCGACATTGGAGGCCGGCAACACCAGCCGCGTGTCGCTGGTCAGCGGCGGAAGCTCCTGGGAACCCTGGTCACCGCAGCGTTGCACCTGGCTGCGGTATTGGTTGATCTGTTGGACTAACTGACTTTCTTCATTCGCCATCGCGCTGGCGCAGAACACCGTAGTGGCGGCCAGCGTCGTAAGACCCATCATCAATGACAGAACGCGCATGGACGTTACCCTTGAGCTTGAAAGTGCCCATGATGCGCGATCCAGGTGCATCCATGCACCCGTTGGTCCGAACTTTTTTTGCTCAGTTCTTGAATGTCGAGTGTTTCGCGCCCTGATCGCAGAGGGCAAACACCACCACCAACAAGGCAGAAATCGCGAGGATCACCACCACGCCATCGGTGGAGTGGGTGGCCGAGGCCGCTACCATCGACAGCGCGCCCAGCGGTGCCAGGCCACCGGCAATGGCGGTGCCGATCTCCCGCCCGGTGCCAAAGCCCGATGAGCGCGTTTGCGTCGGGAACTGCCGGCTCAGGAACGAACCCTGGGGGGCGAACATCATCGGCGCGAGGATTCCGGTGCCCACCCCGATGGCGAGGTAAATCATCAGGCTTTCACCACTGTTGAGCAGGGCCAGGAACGGGTAGGCGAACAACAGCGAGCACAGCCCGCCGAGCATCAACACGGTCTTGCTGCTCCACTTGTCACACAGCCAGCCGAAGCAGGGCACGGCGACGATGGCCACCAGGCTGGCGATGGTCACCGACAGCGAGGTGACATGCACGTCCACGCCTTTGAATTGGGTCAGGTACGCCAGGGAGAAGGTCTTGAAGATGTAGCTCAGGGCGTTGTAGCCAATCGCGACAAAAAACACCACGGCGAGGCCCTTGAGGTCATTCTTGAACAAGGCTTTGAGAGGCGATGGCTTGGCCTTGGCTTTTTCCGTGCTCAGCGCTTCGAACTGTGGGGTCTCCGGAATGCTGTTGCGCACCCACAGGCCGACACCCACCAGCACGATGCTGCAGATAAACGGAATGCGCCAGCCGCCGGCCAGCAGGAACTCGTTGCCGTTGATGGTCAGCAGGTAAATAGTCAGTGAGGACAGCAACAGGCCCAGGTTCAGGCCCAGTGCCGGCCAGGCGCCCTGGCTGCCACGCTTGCCTTGGGAGGCATGCTCGTAGGAGGTGACTGCCGCGCCCGACAACTCGGCACCTGCGCCCAGGCCCTGGATGATGCGGATAAACACCAGCAGGATCGGGGCCCAGATGCCGATGGAGGCGTAGCTGGGGATCAAGCCGATCAAGGTGGTGCACACGCCCATCAGGCAGAAGGTCAGCACCAGCACTTGCTTGCGCCCGAACTTGTCGCCCAGGTAGCCAAACAGGATGCCGCCGAAGGGGCGGGCGATAAAGCCGATGGCAAAGGTCGAAAAGGCCATCAGCGTGGCGGTCTTCGGGTCGCTGTTATCGAAGAAGATCTTCGAAAACACAATCGCCGCCATGGTGGCGTACAGGTAAAAGTCATACCACTCCAGCATCGAGCCGAAGATGGTGGCGGCGGCTACTTTGCGTAGGCGCTTGCGGGTTTGTTCGGGCGTTTCGGTACCGGGAATGGAGGCGGATGCCGACATGCTGGACTTCCTTCTGGGTCTTTGTAGTTATTGTTGGGTGAGCGGGCGGTGCGGTCTTACTGGGGGTGGAACAGGCGGTCGGCGATCATCGCGCCGATGGGCATGGCTGAGGTGGCGGCCGGTGAGGGCGCATTGCACACATGCAGCATTCGTGAGGTTTGGGCGAACAGAAAGTCGTGCACCAGGCTGCCGTCGCGCATTACCGCCTGGGCACGGATGCCGGCCTCGTAGGGCAGCAGGTCATCGAGCGTCAGGGACGGGCAGTACTTGCGGCACTGCTCCAGGTAGCCGGACTTGAACAACGAGTTCTTCATCTCGGTGGTGCCGGAACCGAGGTTTTGCCACAGGGTTTTCCAGAAACCCGGGAAGCTGGCGTACTGCGCCACGTCGCGCCAGTTCACCGAAAACTTGCGGTAGTTCTCGCGGCCCAGGCCCAGCACGGCATTCGGGCCGACGGTGACGCTGCCGTCGATCATGCGGGTCAGGTGCACGCCGAGGAAGGGCAGCTCCGGGTCAGGGATCGGGTAGATCAGATGGTTGACGATGTTGTTCTTGGCGGCGGGCAGGCGGAAGTACTCGCCCCGAAACGGGATGATCTGATGGTCGATGCGGATGCCGGCTAGCCGGGCCAGGCGGTCGGACTGCAAGCCGGCACACACCACCAGGTGGCGGGCCTGCCAGGTCTCGCCCTCGGTGTTGACGGTGACCGTGTCGGTATTTTCTTGGATGGCGGTGACGGTGCGCTCCAGGCAGATCTGCCCACCGCTGCGACGAATCACCTGGGCCATGGTCTCGCACACCTGGCGGTAATCGACAATCCCGGTGGCATCGAGAAACAAGCCGCCGAGGCCGACGATGTTCGGTTCGCGCTGGCGCAGTTGTTCGGCATTCAAGCGCTCGACCTGCATGCCATTGAGCTGGGCACGGGCGTACAGCGCTTCCATGCGTTGCATTTCAAGCGGGCTTGAGGCCACCAGCAGCTTGCCGCACACCTCGAATTTGATCCCGTGTTCGCGGCAGAACTGCTTGGTGGCTTCGGCGCCGCGCTTGCACAAGTCGGCCTTGAGGCTGCCGGGTGCATAGTAGATGCCGGCATGGATCACGCCGCTGTTGTGGCCGGTCTGGTGCTTGGCCAGCACCGACTCTTTTTCCAGGATCACCAGCGACGCGCCAGGTTGGCGCTTGAGCAGCTCCATGGCGGTGGCCAGGCCGACGATGCCGCCGCCGATAATGCAAAAGTCATGAATCATTGCAGAAGTACCTAGGTTGTACATTTCAGTCTGCTTATCAGGTTGTCAGACTAATGTTTTTGTTAAAAAAATGGCGTGTCCGCGGACACGCTGCAAACAAGGTGGATCAGTTCGTGGTCGGTAATTCCAGTTGCAGGCGTCGCGCTGCGGCACGCAGGTGCGCCTCGGCACTGGCGGCGGCGCGTTGGGCGTCGCCGTCGGCAATGGCCTGGTAGAGCTGTTGATGTTCCTGGGTGGCATCGGCCGAACCGGTGGCAAAGCGCGACGCCGAGTTCTCCCACGCGGTTTTACGCGCACTGGCCAACTGGCTCCTGAGGAAGTCATGGAAGGCCACGAAGTAGTCATTCTTGCTGGCGTCGGCAATGGCACGGTGGAATTCCACATCGGCCAGGGCTGCGGCTTCAAAGTCGTCGCGGTTGTCCTGCATGGCCTGCAACGCGCTTTTCATGCGCTGCAGGTCGGCGCTGTCGCGGCGCTGGGCAGCAATCGAAGCGGCCTGGGTTTCGATCCACAGGCGCACTTCGAACATCTGCGCCAGGTCAGGTCGTCGCCCGTTGGGCTGCGGAAACCGAAACACCGTGCCCGCAGGGGTCTGCGAAATAAACGAGCCCAGGCCACGGCGGGCGGTGAGCACACCGTCGGCCTTGAGCTGGGCAATGGCTTCACGCACCACGGAACGGCTGACGTTGAGTTGTTCGGCCAGTTGCTGTTCGGTCGGCAGGCGCGACTCCGGGGCCAGTTGGCCGGATTCGATTTCTGCGCGAATGGCGCTGACAACCCGTACGACAAGCGAATCGGGGCGCTGGAGCTCAAGCATGGGAAAACCTTGGTGATCAGGTTGTCAGACAATAGTCGTTACGATTTTAGCTTGTCAATATTTGTCTGCTTCGCGCTGGCCAGGGAATGCCCACGTCTCCAGGCGATCAGCACCGCCAGTAACAGCAAACCTACCGCCATGGCGAAGGTGGCGTGCAGGCCGGCTGCCACCGCCTGGGGCGCGGCGAGGCTGACATCCGGGGTGGCGCGGGCGAACACCGCGCCGAGGGCCGAGGCGCCGAAAATCAGGCCCAGGTTCCGTGACAGATTCAGCAGGCCGGACACTGTGCCTCGGCGTGTCGCCTGTATATCGCTCATCACCGCCGTGTTGTTGGCCGCCTGGAACAGGCTGTAGCCGGCCGTCAACACGATCAGGCCCGCGAGATAAACGCCAAGCCCGGACGCCTGCGATAGCAACAGGGCCCCGCACAGCATCACGCTTAGCCCCACGAGGGTCAGGCGTTGGCTGCCAAGGCGATCGGTCAGGTAACCCGCCGGTACACCGGTCACCGCCGCGACCGTTGGCCCGACGGCCATGGCCAAGCCCATCCAGGCGGGATCGAGGCCCAGGCCACGTGACAGGTAGAACGGCCCCACCACGAACGTGGCCATGATCACCGCCGACACCAGGGCACTCATGGCCAGGCCGGCGCGCAACGGCGCATCGCGCAGGGGCGCCCAGACTGTATCGCCTGGCCAAGCGTCGCGGCGGTGAGCATCTACCGGCAAATAACGGTAGGCGAAGGCGGCAGCCACACCCGCCAAGGGCAGGCCGATCAAAAACAGCGCGCGCCAGCTCCACAGGCTGAGCAATACTCCGCCGACACTCGGCCCCATGGCCGTGCCGAGTGCCGACAGGGTGCCCAGCAGGCCCATGACTCGGCCGGTATTCTCTTTCGTGACAGTGTCACCCACCATGCCCAGGGTCATCGCCATCATGATCGCCGCGCCCAGGCCCTGGAATGCCCGTGCGCCGATCAGCCAGGGCAGGGTTGGCGCGGCGGCACACCCGGCGCAGGCCAGGGCAAACACCAGCAACCCGGCCAGCAGCAAGCGCCGGCGCCCCAGACGGTCGCCCAGGCGCCCGGCGCTGACAATCACGGCGGTGATGGCCAGCAGGTAGG
The DNA here is from genome assembly GCF_037976155.1 of Pseudomonas sp. FSL L8-0168. NCBI lineage: Bacteria > Pseudomonadati > Pseudomonadota > Gammaproteobacteria > Pseudomonadales > Pseudomonadaceae > Pseudomonas > Pseudomonas sp. FSL L8-0168. Next base: position 500,877 of record NZ_CP150262.1, read on the forward strand.
CGAGCACCACCCACTGCACGGCCTGAAACGAGGCACCGAAGGCGTGCGCCAGGCTGGGCAGGCCGACATTGGCGATGCTGGTGCCCAGGGCGGCCAGCAACATGGACAGCGACAAGGCCACCAGGCCGCCGCGTGTGGAGGTTTGCATGCGCGTTTCCTTGAGTGAATGCACCTGTCACAAATCTACGGCGTCGCCTAACATGGCGGAAGACGCATGGCTTGCAGGTTATAGCTGCACCCAACGCCTGATCAGGAGCCCGCATGCCCGACCTCAATTTACTCATCACCCTCGACGTGTTGCTTGCCGAAGGCAGCGTCGCTCGCGCCGCCCAGCGCCTGCGCCTGAGCCCTTCGGCCATGAGCCGGGCCCTGGCGCGTTTGCGTGCAGCCACTGGCGATCCGCTGCTGGTACGTGCCGGGCGCGGCCTGGTGCCGACGCCCCGGGCGTTGCAATTGCGCGAACAGGTTAGCCAACTGGTGCAGGACGCCCATGCGGTATTGCGCCCGGCGCACACCCTGGACTTGGGTGAGGTGGTGCGTACCTTCACCCTGCGCACCAGTGAGGAGTTCGTCGAACGCTTCGGCCCTGCATTGCTCGCGCGTATCGCCCAGGAGGCTCCAGGGGTGCGCTTGCGTTTCGTGCACAAGAGCGACAAGCACAGTGCGCTGCTGCGCGACGGTGGCGTCGACCTGGAAACCGGTGTGGTCGATGTCGGCGCCAGCCCGGAGGTGCTGACCCAGGCGCTGTTCCGTGATCGCCTGGTGGGCGTGGTGCGCGAGGGCCATGCTCTGAGCCGCGGCCCCTTGAGCGCAGCGCGTTTCGCCCAGGGACAACATGTCTACGTGTCGCGGCGCGGCCAGGACCGTGGCCAGATCGATGAGGCCCTTGAGGCGCAAGGTCTGGTTCGGCAGGTCAGCATCGTGGTCGCCGGTTTCAACACGGCCATCGCCCTGGCGCGTGATACCGACCTGATCGCCAGCGTGCCTGAGCGCTATATCACAGTGCCGCCTCGAGGCTTGTATTGCTTTGAGCTACCGGTGACATTGCCGCCATTTACCGTGGCGATGCTGTGGCACCCGCGACAGGACGCCGACCTGGCCCATCGCTGGCTGCGCGCGTGTTTGCGCGAGGTGTGCGGGCCATGAGCGGCGCGCAACAGGTACAATCGCCGCTGCCTTGACGCGAAACCCCAGGAATTTGCATGTTCAGCCTTACCCGCTACACCACGCCGTGCCCCGAACCGGTCAACAGCCAGATCCTGCAGATGGTGGTGGACAACCTCACCGATATCAGCAGCGTAGCGCTGGCACCGAGCAACCTGCTCTACAACATCTACCAGTACGCCATCGGGTTTGAGGTACACCTGTACCTTGAGGCGTTGAATGGCGAAAAGGGCATCGCCGTCGAGTTGGTCGTGGCGATGGAAGACGAGACGGTGGTGGGCTTTTGCCTGTACCTGCCGGTGAAGGATGACCCGAACGCGTGTGGCATCGCGTTTATGGCGGTGCAGGCCGGCTTTCGTCGCCAGGGTGTGGCACGCAGCATGCTGGACGAGGTGTTGGCGCGTTATCCCCACGCCGAACTGGCCTGTGCGGTAGAGAAGGTTGCGGTGTTCGAAGCCATGGGTTTCCAGGTACGCGGTGCGCGTGGCACCCAGGTCGTGATGAACACCCGCAACTACGGCACCGATGGGCTGATGGGCGTGTTGGATGTGGCTTCAATCTACAGCTCGCTGGAAGTGCGGCAGATCCACACCTACCTGCTGCAAAAACACGGCAAGCGCGCCATGGTCGATGCGGAGAAACAGCGTGATCGGCACCTGGACCAGTTGACGCGCAAGGCGCAACTGTTCGTCCAGGGCCGTCTGCCTACGGCCTGACGCGCTTGACCATCCCGAGGATAGTCTCCAGCAGTTCCTGCTGAGCTTCCTCGCGGCTGATCTCGCCATTGGCCGCCGCATGGGACAGGGCTTCCGCCGCGCCGAGCATGGCGCGCAACCCGGCCTGGGAAATACTGCCGCCGTGGGTGAAGGGCGACAGCGCGTCTCTGCACTTATCGAGGAAGATCGCCTCGTATTCGCGCTTGGACGCTTCCAACTCTGGTGAACCGCTCAAGGCGGCAATCACCCCGGGGATTTCCCGACCTTGCAACAACACACAATCGACATACGACGACGCGATAACCCACGCGCGGTCCTCAAGCGTCGCCTTGCTGGTGGCGATGGCATCGGCAAACACCTGGTCCTGGCGCTCGTCGAAGTCTGCATACAGCGCGGCCAGCAACCCCGCGCGTGTAGCGAAGTGGTCGTACACCACTGGTTTGGTGACGCCCGCCAGCTCGGCCAGGCGGCCCAGGGTCAGGGCGTCGGTGCCTTCGTCACGCACCAATTGCCAGGCGACGTCGAGTAACTGGCGCAGGCGATCTTCACGGGACAAACGACGACGGGGGGCAGGGGATTCATTGCTTGACATGCTTATATACCAAAAGTAACTTATTCGACGTAACTTACTAAAAGTAGATTAAGCCGAAACGGAGTCAAAGTCATGCACGCACTGATCGTTGTTGCCCATCACGACCCGCAATCCCTCACCCATAGCGTGGCCGCCGAGGTGGGCGCGGGCTTGAGCGCCTCTGGCCACACCTTTGAAATAGCCGACCTTGCCGCTGAAGGGTTCGACCCACGCTACAGCGCGGCCGACCATCGGGTGCACCGTACTCGGGCGACGCCGCCAGCCGACGTGGTGGCCGAGCAGGCCCGCATCGATCGCGCCGACGCGCTGGTGCTGGCATTCCCCATCTACTGGTGGTCAATGCCGGCATTGCTCAAGGGTTGGGTCGACCGCGTATTCGTCAATGGCTGGGCGATTGATTACGGCCCCGATACACCGGTGCAGAAGAAACTAAGGCATTTGCAGGTGCATCTGCTGGCCCTGGGTGGGGCTGATGACAGTGCCTTTGAGCGACACGGTTATGCCAAGGCCATGAATACCCAGATCGACTACGGCATCTTTGATTATTGCGGGGCGCGGGTACTCACTTCCGAGTTGTTGTTGGACTCGGAAAGTGGCACGGCCCAGGCGCATTTGCACAAGGCCCGGGCGGTGGGGCAGGGGTTGTTTGAGCGTGAGGCCGTCGCGGGATAATTCAAGCGTCGCGAAACAGGTCGTGGGCGTCCAGCAAGCGGTAGGCAATCTCTGGTTTTTTCTCCAGGCCGCGGCGAATGGAGGCGGGGATCGACTGGCGAGTCTTGCGGCACATGCCCGGCAGTTCGTCGATGACGATCTGGATCCCGCGCATGCTTTTGACCTCGGTATGCCCGGGCGCGATGTGGACGCGGATGCCGAGTTGGTCGTACATCCGCTGTTGCAAGTGTTCGAGGTCTTGCAGGCTCTTGAGGTTTTCCAGGCGCTCCAGCAGGATTTTTTCCTGCTGTCGCGTCAGTTGCAGAATGCGCAGATCAGCGCCGGGAGCTTCCAGCAGTTGTTCACGGTTGCAGACACAGGCGCCGGGTGGGCAGGGTTGGCGAAGGGTCATTGACGCTCCCGGCAAGGTTCAGTTGTAGGAGCGAGCTTGCTCGCCCCTACAGGTTTGTGTGTCAGTAGCTCAAGTGGACGCCCAGGCTGGCCAGCGCTTTCCAGTAGTCAGGGTAGGTCTTGGCCACGCAGTCCGGGTCTTGAATGCGAATGCCCGAGACTTTCAGCCCGGCCAGGGCAAAGCACATGGCGATGCGATGGTCGGCGTGGGTGTCGATCAGTGCGGTGCAGGCGGTGCCAGCCAAAGCGGGGTCGCTGGCAACCAGCAAGTCATCACCCTCGATGGTCGCCAGGCCCGGGCGAATTTCGTTGAGGCCATCGTGCAGCGCCTGCACGCGGTCACATTCCTTGACGCGCAGGTTCGCCAGTTCAGTGAAGCGCACCGGGGTGTTGTTGAACGCGGCGAGCACCGCCAGGGTCGGGATCGCATCCTGCATTTGTGAACCCACCACCGTGGCCTGCATGTTCGGGAATTGCGCGATCACGGCCTGGGCCTTGGCGTCGGGCTGGGTGAAGTCCTGTGGGGCTACACCAATATCGATACGGCCACCGGTCAGTACTTCTGCGGCCCATAGGTAAGTGGCGGCGGAAGCGTCGGGTTCGATCAGGTAGTCATGGGCGGTATAGCCGGTGGGGGCCACGCGCCAGGTGGTGTCGTCCACGGCGTCGACCTGGGCCCCGAACGCACGCATGCAATCGAGGGTCAGGTCCACGTAGCCACGGGCGCCAATGTCCTTGCCGGTCAGCGCCACTTCAATCGGCGCTTCGCCGCACGCCGCCAGCATCAGCAGGGCCGATACGTACTGGCTGGACAAACCTGCGTCAATCTCAAAACGCCTGGCCTGGACCTTGCCCGCGCCGTGCACGGTTACCGGTGGGCAACCGGTGGGGCTGTCGACCTGGATGCCGTTCTGGCCCAGGGTGGCCAGCAGCGGGCCGATGGGGCGTTTTTGCATGTACTCGTCACCGTCCAGTACCACGGTGCCTTGCACGGTGGCGACGGCAGCCGTGAGAAAGCGCATGGCGGTGCCGGCGTTGCCGAGGAACAACGGCTGGGCCGGCAATTGCAGCGAGCCTTGGCTGGTGACGACAAAGGTGGTGTCGTCCGGCTCGTCGATGGTGACGCCCATCTGCCGCAGGGCGACCGACATGTGGCGCGTGTCATCACTTTTGAGCGCACCGCTCAAACGGCTGGTGCCCTTGGCCAGTGCCGCCAGCAACAGCGCTCGATTGGTAATGGATTTGGAGCCGGGGGGCGCGACCTTGCCAGTGAGGGGGAAGTTGGGCGGTGTAACGGTCACGGTTTTCTGCGAACTCAAGGTACAAGGCTCCTGGTCAAGGCAAGGTGGCGTGGAGTGGCCGACGTGCGGACCCGAATCATCAGGCAAACACGCCATGCTTGTCGAGTGAGTGGGTGATCTGCGTGATTTATTGGCATGCGCTCCTACTGCCTTAACGCTGGCTCAACCAGTAGTCATGCAGCGCCTGTGCAGCCGGTTCGATTTCGCTGACCTGCAGTTGATGGGCGTTTATATCCAGATCCGCCGGCAATTCGAAATTGTCCTGTTCGGCGCACCAGGAAATCCGCTCCAGTTGCCCGGCTTGTACAGCGGGCAATGGCGGCCAGTTGGCGATTGTCACGCCGCGCACATAACCAAAGCACCATTCCTCGGCAAGGGTCACCGCCTGGCCTTGATGTTCGGTTTCATCGAAACGGGCTTTGAATGCCTGGGAGTCAGTGGCCAATTGCGCGGCCAGGGTATTCATATGGCGTACACACAGCTCGAGAAAAGCCTGGGCCTCGTCCATGTTGTCCCATTCAGGGTTTTGCCCACCCCAGATCGCCGGGAACCACTCGGACACATCCACCTTGGCCGGGCTGGAAACCAGGGCGGTGAAATAACCGTCGAGTTCGGCCATGTTCAGCACCGAGTGGTCTTCGCCGTATTTGAGCAAGGTGGCGTCAATGAATTCGAAATCGGCGGGAGCGAGGGGTTGGGCGTGCATGGCATATCCTTAAAACGTCGAGCGCCGCGCACAGCGCGGCTTAAAGCGCAAAGGATGGCCTGTGCATCGGGTTTTATCCAGCGTCTTTTCCCTCACCGTGACCAGTCCCGTTTTTGGCCGATGCGCCGTGGCGCACCCTTGATATAGTCTGGCCTTTCTCAATCGCCAGTCAGGGATCACTGCCATGTCCGAATACCAAGCCTTCGTTGTCGAACTCAGTGGCAACGTTGCCCATGTGCAGATCAATCGCCCGGAAAAGATCAACGCCATGAACGCGGCGTTCTGGACCGAAATCATCGACATCTTCCAATGGGTCGACGAGACCGACGCCGTGCGTGCCGTGGTGCTCAGCGGGGCGGGCAAGCACTTTTCCTCGGGCATCGACCTGATGATGCTGGCCTCGATCGCCAATGATTTTGGCAAGGACGTGGGTCGCAATGCGCGCCTGCTGCGCCGCAAGATTCTCGAGCTGCAAGCTTCGTTCAACGCCGTGGACACTTGCCGCAAGCCCGTGCTGGCGGCGATCCAGGGCTACTGCATTGGCGGTGCCATCGACCTGATCAGCGCGTGCGACATACGCTACGCGGCCGAAGACGCGCAATTCTCGATCAAGGAAATCGACATCGGCATGGCCGCTGACGTCGGCACCTTGCAACGCCTGCCGCGCATTATCGGCGATGGCATGCTGCGTGAACTGGCCTATACCGGTCGTCAATTCGGCGCTGAAGAAGCGCGCAGCATCGGCCTGGTCAATCGCGTGTTTGCCGATCAGCAAAGCCTGCTGGCGGGTGTCATGGACCTGGCCCAGCAAATCGCCGCCAAGTCGCCGATTGCCGTGACTGGCACCAAGGCCATGATCAGCTACATGCGTGACCACACAGTCAATGACGGCCTGGAATACGTTGCCACCTGGAACTCGGCTATGTTGCAATCCAACGACCTGCGCGTGGCCATCGCGGCCCATATGAGTAAGCAGAAACCCGAATTCGTGGATTGACTGACATGACCCCAGGCTGGATTACCACAACGCTGCTGGACAACGACGCCCCCGGCGGCTGGGCCGTCGCCCGCAGCCGCGAAGGCTTTTTACACGATACCAACGGCCCGCTGTTCCCGCGCGAATGGCTCAAGCGCCAGGACCTGTCGGTGTTTGCCGAACACGGCATCGGCCACCTCGACGGCGAGCCGGTGTACCTGTTGGAACTCGACTCGCCGGCTGATGTGCCAGGGTGCAGTTGGCAAGGCTTGCGCGGCTTTATGCTGCAAGGTGATCACACCCTGTACAAGGTGCTGGGCTACGCCGCGCAGATCGGCACCTGGGCGCGGGAGCACCGTTTTTGTGGCAGTTGCGGCCAGGCGATGGTACAGGTGCCGCGGGAGCGGGCGATGTATTGCCAGGCCTGCGACCTGCGCAGCTATCCACGCATCTCGCCAAGCATGATCGTGCTGGTGACCCGTGGCGATGACATCCTGCTGGCGCGCTCGCCGCGTTTCGTCACGGGGGTCTACAGCACCCTGGCCGGTTTTGCCGAGCCGGGTGAGTCCGCCGAAGACTGCCTGATCCGTGAAGTGCGCGAAGAGGTGCAGTTGGAGGTCAAGAACATCCAGTACATGGGCAGCCAATGTTGGCCGTTCCCTCACTCGATGATGCTGGGCTTTCACGCCGAATACGCCGGTGGCGATATCGTTCCCCAGGCCGACGAGATCGAGGACGCGCAGTGGTTCAATATCCACGAGCTGCCGCCGTTGCCGGCGTCACGCTCGATTGCGCGTTACCTGATCGACCTCTACGTGGCCCGCCGCCTAGGCCACGCTGAACCAGTGCTGCCAGGCTAGGCGCACGGTCAGGCCCAGCACCACGGTGATAAACACTGGGCGGATGAATTTGGCGCCGCCGCTGATCGCGCTGCGTGCGCCAAAGAACGCGCCACACATCACCGACACACCCATCGCCAGGCCGACGATCCAGTCCACCGACCCATTGATGATGAACACCGTCAGCGCCGCGGCGTTGCTGACGAAGTTCATGCTGCGCGCCACGCCGCTGGCCTTCACCAGATCGATGGGGTGCAGCAGCATCGTGCTGACCGTCCAGAACGCCCCCGTGCCGGGCCCGGCCACGCCATCGTAAAAGCCCAGGCCAAAGCCCTGGGTGGCTTGCCATTTCTTTTTGATCGGTGCCTCGGCATCCAGTGGCGCCTTGGGCGTGCCCCCGAACAGCAGGTACACACCGCAGGCGAAGACGATCACCGGGAGCATCTTGTTCAGGGTTTCGGCAGGCAAGTAATGAGCGACGACCGCGCCGGTCAGTGCACCGATCAAGGTACCGACAATGGCGTGCACCCATTGGCGTGGGTGGAACAGCTTGCGGCGGTAGAAGGTAAAACTGGCGGTGGCCGAGCCGAAGGTGGAGCTGAGCTTGTTGGTGCCCAGCACCAGATGCGGCGGCATACCGGCGGTGAGCAGGGCCGGGGTGGTCAACAAACCGCCACCGCCGGCGATGGCGTCGATAAAACCGGCGATAAAAGCGACAACGGCCAGGATGGCCAGGGTGGTGAGGTCTACGCTGAGTTCGAAGGGCATGGGCAGGGCTTATTGTTGGAGGGCCGCAGAAGGCCAGCATCTTACTGCGATGTGACTCAAATGTGGGAGGTGGCAAGCCTCTCCCACATCTTTTACCGGGCCCGCCTGGTTATTTGTGCGCGCCCAGCCATTCCACGGCCGTGCGCCAGATGCAGATACCCAGGAAGTACGCCGACATCAGCGACCACAAGCCAAATGTCCAAGGGTTGGTATTCGGGTAATCCACCACCATCAGGAAGCTGCACAGCAGCCAGATAGTGGTCACCGCGATGTTGATCGGCATGAAACGCTTGACCCGGAACGGGTGCAGGAACTTCATCGGCGTCACGGTCAACAGCGCCAGGCCGATCACGGTCAGCAAGGTGACCCAGGCATCCGGCTGGATGATATAGACGCACAGGGCAACGACGTTCCAGGCGGCAGGGAAGCCGACGAAGTAGTTGTCCTTGCTCTTCATGTTCACATTGCAAAAGCAGAACAGCGACGACACCAGGATCACCGACACCGCAAACAGGTGGGTGAACTCGGGCAGGTCGATGTAGCGGTAGATAAACAGGGCAGGAATGAACACGTAGGTGAGGTAGTCGATCACCAGGTCGAGCACCGAGCCGTCAAAGCTGGGCAGCACCGTGCTGACATTCACCCGTCGCGCCAGCGAGCCGTCGACGCCATCCACCACCAGTGCCAGGCCCAGCCACAGCAGGCACGCCTTGGGGGAGTTTTCCAGCAGCGCCAGGGTGGCCAAAAAGGCCAGTACCACACCGGTGGCGGTAAAGCCGTGGGCGCCCCAGGCTTTGAGTCTGGCTACATGCAGGGTCGATATCACGGGCGGTTCTCCAAAAGGTCAAACGGGGCAGCCGACGACGTAGCGCCGTCGAGTCTGGCCAGGGAATGCAGGTATCGACCGGGAAGGGGAGGATAAGGTTCACCGCCCGGCGTATCCGTTAGCGTAGCAAGCGTAGGATGTTTCGGCATCAGCCCTGACGGAACACCAGTGCCTTTAGTCCACTCTGCGGATCAATGTCAGGAAATTCCGGTGGGTTTTCCAGCCGCTGTACAAACCGCAGGCCCGGTGCTTCGCGGGTCACGCCGTCGATCAGGAAATCTTCGCCGAAGGCCGGATCGTTCATGCATGCCAGTACGGTGCCGTGGGCACTGAGCAAGTCCGGCAGGCGGCGCAGCACGCGCTGGTAATCCTTGGTCAGCAGGAAACTGCCTTTCTGGAAGGAGGGCGGGTCGATGATCACCAGGTCATAAGGACCGTTGTTCGTCACCTTGGCCCAGGACTTGAACAGGTCGTGGCCCAGGAAGCTCACCCGGCTCAGGTCGTGCCCATTCAAACGATGGTTGTCGCGGCCACGGCTGAGGGCACCACGGGCCATATCCAGGTTCACCACATGGTCGGCGCCGCCTTCGATGGCGGCCACGGAAAAACCGCAGGTATAGGCAAACAAATTCAGCACGCGCTGGCCCTGTGCTTGCTCACGTACCCAGTTGCGCCCGTAACGCATGTCGAGAAACAGCCCGCTGTTCTGTTTTTTACCCAGGTCGATCAGGTAGCGCAGGCCGCCCTCGGTGATGGTCAACTCGTCGATGGCGTCGCCCACCAGCCATTCGGTGGTGCTTTGCGGCAGGTAGCGGTGTTGCAGGGCCACGGTGTGCGCGCCGAAAGCGGCCCAGTCGATGTGCAGTAGCGTCTGCTTCAGGGCCTGCAGGTGCTCGGTTTCCTTGAACAACGCCACCAGCACCACCCCTTGCAGCCAGTCCACCGTCAGTTGTTCCAGGCCCGGCCAGCAGCGGCCACGGCCATGGAACAGGCGCCGGGTTTCCGCGGGCGCGTCAGCCAGGGCAGTGAGCAAGTGGGCGTGCAGGGTAGAGAGTGCGTCTGGGTTCATCGTTAAGCGTCAGTCATCGGGCGGGCGGCATTTTAAACACAATTGTGTGGGAACTGGCTTGCCTGTGAAGGCGGCCTGACAGCCGACCCCTATCTACCTGAAGCCCCGGCATCCAACTGTGGGAGCTGGCTTGCCTGCGATGACGGCCTGATAGTCGACGCTTATCTACTTTGGATCGCGGAGCGTGAGTTGGATCATCGTCGGCTGTCAGGGCCGTTACGGGAGCAAGCTCCCTCGCCACAGGTCCAGCGCTTTACCGCGTTCCCGCAGTGTTTGCGATTTGGGTCAGCGCGTGGCAATCAGCGCCGGGCCGAATGACTCTTTCAAGAAAACCGGGGCGATATAGCGCTCGTAATGTGCCTCGGACAGCAGAAAAAACTCTCGATCTATCGCATCGCGCAAATCCGCCAGGTGGCGTTCGCGAAACTCCGGTAACAGCGTCAACCCATAGGCATCCAGCTTGGAAATCACCCGCGCTCCGCGCGCAATCAACTGGTATGCCCAGCAATACGGCGACTGGTGCGGCATAAAACGAATCTTGCGCGCTTCCAGCTGCTGTCGCAGGCAGTGCGGGTCGAACACTTCCAGCTTGCTGGCCATCACCTGCACCAGCAGTTGTTCCAGGCGCAGCCACACCGCCTGTTTTTCCTCGGCGTTATAGCCATTCCACTGGATCACCTCGTGGTGATAACGCTTGCAGCCCCGACAGACCAGGTCACCGTAGACGGTGGAACACAGCCCGACGCAGGGGGTTTTAATGGTGTGGTTGGGCATAAAGGCTTACTTGCAAAGTCTATGGATCACAATAGCCAATGTGGGAGCTGGCTTGCCCGCGATAGCTGTGTGTCAGTGGGTACATCCGTGACTGATACACCGCTATCGCGGGCAAGCCCGCTCCCACATTTTTTGGTTCGTGTTGATTAGTCCCAGCTCAACGCGCCGCCAGTCTGATACTCAATCACACGGGTCTCGAAGAAGTTTTTCTCTTTCTTCAAGTCCATGATCTCGCTCATCCACGGGAACGGGTTGGTGGTGCCTGGGTACTCTTCCTTCAAGCCGATCTGCGACAGGCGACGGTTCGCGATGAACTTGAGGTAATCCTCCATCATCGCCGCGTTCATGCCCAGCACCCCACGCGGCATGGTGTCGCGAGCGTATTCGATCTCCAGCTGCGTACCCTGCAGAATCATCTGGGTCGCTTCTTCCTTCATCTCGGTATCCCACAGGTGTGGGTTTTCGATTTTGATCTGGTTGATCACGTCGATACCGAAGTTCAGGTGCATCGACTCATCGCGCAGGATGTACTGGAACTGCTCGGCCACGCCGGTCATTTTGTTGCGGCGGCCCATGGACAGGATCTGGGTGAAGCCGCAGTAGAAGAAGATGCCTTCCAGTACGCAGTAGTAGGCGACCAGGTTGCGCAGCAGTTCCTTGTCGGTGTCGACGGTGCCGGTTTCGAACTTCGGATCGGAGATCGAGCGGGTGTACTTCAGGCCCCAGGCGGCCTTTTTGGCCACCGATGGAATCTCGTGGTACATGTTGAAGATCTCGCCTTCATCCATGGCCAGCGATTCGATGCAGTACTGGTAGGCGTGGGTGTGGATCGCTTCTTCGAAGGCCTGGCGCAGGATGTACTGGCGGCACTCCGGGTTGGTGATCAGGCGGTACACGGCCAGCACCAGGTTGTTGGCTACCAGGGAGTCGGCGGTGGAGAAGAAGCCCAGGTTGCGCATGACGATGCGGCGCTCGTCGTCGGTCAGGCCTTCGGGGTTTTTCCACAGGGCGATGTCGGCGGTCATGTTGACCTCTTGCGGCATCCAGTGGTTGGCGCAGCCGTCGAGGTACTTCTGCCAGGCCCAGTCGTACTTGAATGGCACGAGTTGGTTGAGGTCGGCGCGGCAGTTGATCATGCGCTTTTCATCAACGGCGACGCGGGCGGAGGCACCTTCCAGCTCGGCGAGGCCTTTGGCGACGTCGAGTTTGTCCAGGGCGGCCTTGGCGCGCACGATGGCGGCGGAGTCGTTGGCGGTGACGGCGCGGGCTTCCACGGCGGCAGCGGCGCCGGCACCGTCGAGGCGGTCCATGTTGGCTTCGGTGGCGTGGCCGGCGTTGGCGCCTTTGATCACCGCTGCACCGGTGTCTTCGTTGTCGACTTCATCCCAACTCAGCATGGAAATACTCCTTCCTGGTACTCGAAAAATAAATGTTTTTGCAGGCTACAAGGCATTGAAATACTGCGCGTAGTGTGATCGGTAAAATACCGGCGCTGCACACTATGTAGTGGTCTGATCTGTTTGTAGGCACACTATATGGGGTGTAACAAAGTTGGTCAACGCACAAGATGTGCGGTCATAGGTCGCTGCTGGGCACGACACATAATTTTTCGATATATCATTATCGAATAAATAAATAGGTATTTATTCCTTTTAATATTTTATCCGGCAGCGCATTTTGAGGGCCTGCGCATTCGTGCGGATTGACCCAACAGCCAAAAGGAAAGCCGACATGACCATCAAAGCGATCAACGTGCGCAACCAGTTCAAAGGCGTGATCAAGGAGATTCTGCTGGGGGAAGTGGTGTCGGAAATCGATGTGCAAACCGCATCGGGCATTGTGACGTCGGTGATCACCACGCGCTCGGTGCGTGACCTGGAATTGAAGGTGGGCAGCGAAGTGATTGCCTTTGTGAAATCGACGGAAGTGTCCATCGCCAAGTTGTGAGTGGACAAAACAGCCCGGGAAGAGGCGCGTTCTCTTCCCGTGCAACTGCGACCGAAGTCAGCGGTTTTGCAAGCAGATCTCCATGCGTTCGACGCCTTCCTCCAGCATCAATCGTGGGCAACCGAAGTTCAGGCGCACGAACTGTTGGCTGTCATCACCAAATTCGATCCCCGCGCTCAGGCCGACCTTGGCCTGCTCAAGGAAAAACTGCTGTGGGTCATCCAGGCCAAGAGCGCTGCAATCGAGCCACGCCAGGAAGGTGCCCTGTGGTGCATGCATCACCACGCCGGGCAGGCGGGTTTTTACCGCGTCAAGCAGGTAGTCGCGGTTGGCTTGCAGGTACTGCACCAGCGCGCTGAGCCAGTCGGTGCATTCGCTGTAGGCGGCGCGGGTGGCTTCCAGGCCCAGAGGGCTGACGCTGTCGACCATGCCGCAGCGCGCCTGATTGAAACGCTCGCGCACCTCGGCGTTCTGGATCACGGCGAAGCAGGTCTTCAGGCCGGCCACGTTATACGCCTTGCTCGCCGACATCAGCGTGATGGTGCGCTGGGCAATCTCTGGGCTGAGGCTGGCGGTGGGGATGTGGCGGCGGCCGTCAAAGCACAGCTCGGCGTGGATTTCGTCGCTGATGATCAATGCGCCGGTTTCCAGGCAGGCATTGGCCACTGCCATCAGCTCTCCACGGGGAAACACTTTGCCGATGGGGTTGTGCGGGTTGCTCAGCAACAGGGCTCCGGCCCCGTTTAGGGCTTGGCGCATCGCGGGCAGGGGCGTGAAGAACTCGCCGTTGACTTGCTCGAACGGCACCTCGATGCGTGGCAGGTTCCAGTTGCCGGGCGCCAGGCGAATCGGCCGATAGTTGGGGGTTTGCAGCACCACCGCCTGGCCAGGCTGGACGAAGGCGTGCAGGGCCATATTGAAGCCAGGCTCGACGCCAGGCAGGAACAGCAGTTCTTCGGGCTGTACGCGCCAGGCGTACTTGGCCCACAGGTCAGCGACGATGGCGTCGCGCACGTCCGGGCCGGCCACGCTGTAGCCGAGAATCTGCTGGTCGAGCCGCGCGTGCAGGGCTTGCAAGATGGCGGGCGGCGCGGCGATGTCCATGTCAGCGATCCACATCGGCAGAACATCTTTCGGGTAACGGCTCCACTTGGTACTGCCGGTATCGAAGCGTGGGTGGATGGTTTCGAAATCAAAGCTCATGGACAGGCTCGTATCAGGGCGGCGGTAAAAGAATGGCGCCGATTCTAGCGTCATTTGCTTTAATGCACGATGTTGCTCACGCCTTCAGAGATAGGTGCCTACCGGCAAATTAAGGCCGATCACATCCTCACTGCTGATTGGCCGGGTGCTTTTGATCAAGAAGTCGGTGTTGCGATCCCCGGTCAGATCAATACCCAGAAAGTACCTGTTAGTGGCAGGGTTTCGCACGAGGATAGTGTCGCCAGCCCGGCCGCTGTACTGGCTGACATAGTTAAGGGTGACACCTTCTTTTGCGCTCATTTCGCTCAGGTCGATTGTGTCTTTGCCTGTAGTGAAATCCACTAGCAGGTCGGCGCTATCACGGAGCGAGTCGGCGGCGGCGCGGTACTTGAACGTGTTGAAACCGCCGTTGCCCATCAATTTGTCGGCCCCGGCGGCACCCACCAGTACGTTGTCAGCGCTATTGCCGGTAATACGGTCAGCGCCATTACCGCCAATTGCATTCTCGATGACGGTGTCAGTTGCGATACTGATATTGCCCTTCAGGCCCCCGATATCCGAGCTTGCGCCGGGCGTGAGATCAATTCGCTGGTTTTGGCAGAAGGCAGAGAAGTCAAACGTGTCGTTGCCTGCTTTGTCTGCGACAGTAAAGTGCGGCTTATCGCAAGGTGACGTAAGAGACGTACCTGCTTTGCCGCTGTTGGAGTTGAATCCATAGACGGTATCGGTAGGGCTGCTTTCAGGCTGAGGCGCAGGCTTGGGACATGGTTGGGGCTTTGGCTCAGGTGTCGGGCGCGGGGTTGGCTGCGGCTCGGGTGCTGGGGTAGGGTCAGGCTTGGGCTGTGGCGTTGGCGCTGTATCGGCAGACGTAATAAGGTCTTCGGACTTTATGGGATGTTTACTCAAAATCTTAAACGCAGACGTGGTACCTCCGCTCACGTCCAGCGTTAACGTGTACATCTTGATAGTGTCATCGTACGCCAATACCAGTTCACCTTTACGGCCGGTCAATTTGCTGACTATGTCTGGCTGGCGGATGCCGGCCTCTTTAAGGACGTTAACTAGGTCAATTTTATCGACGCCGCTGGTGAAGTCAGTGATGGTGTCCGGTTTGCTGGCAGAGGTGTCGCTGGCTTTGCTGTATACAAATGTATCTTCACCACCACCTCCTGTGAGGTTGTCGGCCCCGGCTCCCCCGGTTATATGATTGTTGGCCTGATTGCCGATCAGTACGTCATTTCCTGAGCCGCCAATGGCATTTTCCATAACGACGCCTTTGGCAATGGACACATTACCGCGCCGGCCGCCCACGTCCGAGAGTGCCTGGGCATTAAGGTTAATTCTCTGGTTCTGTTTATATTCGGAGAAATCCAGTGTGTCATTGCCACCGCCATCCCAGATACAAAAAGCTACCATGTCATCGGAAGACTTTAAACTGTAGTAGTCGCGTTCTGAGTTTGAGTTGAATCCGTAAGTTGTATCGCCTTTACGAGTTTCATAGTTGGGTTCGTAGAGACGCTGAATCGCTTCGATATCATGCATCATTGGCGTTGAGGTGGCGTCAGAGACGCTGACGCCATTGGTCGCCGGACGGTACCAAGGTGTGTTATAGCTCATGGCAGTATGGGTTTTGCTATTCTCCGGATAGTTACCTTCCGGATGTTGAAGCCCCAAACCATGGCCCAGTTCGTGAATCATTGAAGCGTTCAAGGGGAATCTGCTATCTCCTGTACCAATGCCTATGTTCTGAAGACTCCCTTGATCATTTGGGTAGACCGCATAGCCCCCTACACCGCTGTTGGCGTGAAGCACAAAGGAAGCATCCGTATTCTTGGCATGCTCGGTAAACTTGACTTTTACCACATCCTCCCAGGCCTGCATTGAACTTCTGAAGGCTTTTTTTCTGGCCTCGCTGAGCTCGAGGGCCCCCCCATTCTTGAGCCAATTCGTGTCGGGGTCATTCGAGTTGAAGAATTTGTAGGAAACGTCAATTTTGCCGTCGTTATTTTTGTCTTTGATTTTGTAATTATTTCGCGTCAGGTTTTTTGCGACTTTATCTGAAAGTGAAGAGGCAACTGAGTTGTTTGCAGTCGACTGAAGTTGCGCGGGTGGCGCTGAATATTCAGAGTGGTCGCGAAGAAAGTTAGGCCGAACGCGCGGGATCGCTGACATGATTGTTTCTCAATGTAATGTTAATAGTGGGAGTGTTTACATAGGGGTGGCAGACGCAAAGTACCTAATTCAATGGCTAGATGAAAACTGACTCTGTATTGCAGTATGTTGGCGTGTTCAAGCTGCATGCCTGTGAAATAGCGGCCAATAGGGCGAGTGTGTCCCATGACCGACAAGTTCTGTGTCAAAAGCGCCATCGCGCTGGGGATTTAGTCAGGCGAGGGCTATTTTGGTGCATCTCAATAATCAGAGTAGCCATGGATGAAATACCAACCCTTGAGTCGCACCTTGATTGCTACCGCGCTGGTAGTAACGATCAACGGGGTGCATGCAGCTTCCCAGGCCCCGGTTGCGGGTGAAAATGGCATGGTGGTCACGGCCCAGCACCTGGCAACCCATGTGGGTGTCGATGTGCTCAAGGCCGGCGGCAACGCGGTCGATGCGGCGGTGGCGGTAGGTTATGCGCTGGCGGTGGTGTACCCGGCGGCGGGCAATCTGGGCGGCGGTGGCTTCATGACCGTGCAACTGGCGGACGGGCGCAAGACCTTCCTCGACTTCCGCGAAAAAGCCCCGTTGGCGGCGACGGCTGACATGTACCTCGACAAGGCCGGCAATGTGGTCGAAGGCCTCAGCGCCAAAGGCCATTTGGCGGTCGGCGTACCGGGCACGGTGTCCGGCATGGAACTGGCCCTGAGCAAATACGGCACCCTCAAGCGCGCCCAAGTGATTGCCCCGGCGATCAAGCTGGCGGAAAACGGCTTTGACCTGGAGCAGGGCGATATCGACCTGTTGCACACCGCCACCGGTGAGTTCGAAAAAGACCAGGATATGCGTGGCATCTTCCTGCATAACGGCGAGCCGATGCAGGTAGGCCAGAAGCTGGTGCAGAAGGACCTGGCCAAGACCCTCAAGGAAATCTCGGCCAAGGGCACCGACGGTTTCTATAAAGGCTGGGTCGCCAAGGCGGTGGTGGATTCCAGCCAGGCCGGCAAAGGCATCATCACCCAGGCTGACCTCGACGCCTACAAAACCCGCGAACTGGCCCCCATCGAGTGCGACTACCGTGGCTACCATGTGGTCTCGGCGCCGCCACCCAGCTCGGGCGGTGTGGTGATCTGCCAGATCATGAATATCCTCGAAGGCTACCCGATGGCCGATCTGGGCTATCACTCGGCCCAGGGCCTGCACTACCAGATCGAAGCGATGCGCCACGCCTACGTGGACCGCAACAGCTATCTCGGCGACCCGGACTTCGTGAAGAACCCCATTGAGCACCTGCTGGACAAAAACTACGCGGCCAAGCTGCGCGCGGCGATCGAACCGCAGAAGGCCGGTGACTCCCAGGCGATCAAGCCAGGTGTATCGCCCCATGAAGGCAATAACACCACCCACTATTCCATCGTCGACCAATGGGGCAACGCGGTCTCGGTGACCTATACCCTCAACGACTGGTTTGGCGCCGGGGTGATGGCGAGCAAGACCGGGGTGATCCTCAACGATGAAATGGACGACTTCACCGTCAAGGTCGGCGTACCGAATATGTATGGGCTGGTGCAGGGCGAAGCCAACGCCATCGCACCGGGCAAGGCGCCGCTGTCGTCGATGAGCCCGACCATCGTCACCAAGGACGGCAAGGCGGTGATGGTGGTCGGTACACCGGGGGGCAGTCGCATCATCACTGCGACTTTGCTGACCATCCTGAATGTCATCGACTACAAGATGAATATCCAGGAAGCCGTGGACGCGCCGCGTTTCCACCAGCAGTGGATGCCTGAGACCACCAACCTTGAGACGTTTGCCGTGAGCCCGGATACCCAGAAGATTCTCGAGAGCTGGGGCCATAAGTTTGCAGGTCCCCAAGATGCCAACCATTTGGCCGCGATCCTGGTCGGTGCGCCTTCTCTGGATGGCAAGCCGGTGGGTAACAACCGCTTCTATGGGGCCAATGACCCGCGACGCAATACGGGGTTGTCGTTGGGCTACTGAAGCCTGGTACGGTAAAAAAATGTGGGAGCGGGCTTGCCCGCGAAAGCGGTGGGTCAGTCTATGCATGTGCTAGCTGATACAGAGCATTCGCGAGCAAGCCCGCTCCCACAGGGGGCAGTGTGTCAGGGCTTGAGCAGCTGGGTTACTGCGGCAAATGCCGCCTGGCGCCGTTGTTCCCAGTCTCCACCAATCACCACCCGTGGCTGTCGATGCTCCTGCATCCACTCCAGGCTGGCCTGAAAAAACGCCCGGCGATCCGCCAGTTCCGGCTGGCAGCGCTGGCCGTCGGCACTCCATTCCACGTCTTCGGGGGAGAGCAGCAGGTGCAGGTCGTAATGCCGCGCCAGGAGTTCGTCATCAAGCCAGCCGGGGTAATCGCCGAACAGGGTCTGGCTCCAGAGTTTGTTGGTCAGCAGGTGGGTGTCGAGGATCAGCAACGCGGGGCATTTGGCGCGGGCGGCATCCTCCCAAGCCAACTGGCCTTCGGCGATGGCCGGGATATCCGCCAGGGTGGTGTCGCGCTGATGCTGATCGATGAAGTACCGCACATATTCCCCCACCATCAACCCGCCGAAGTGCGCGTGCAACTGCGCCGCCAGCCAGCTCTTGCCGCTGGATTCGGGGCCCGCCAATACCACCACTTTCATGTGCGCAACGCCGGGTCGGCGCGCCACTCGCGCCAACCTTGCACGGCAATCACGGTAAACAGCGCGTAGAGCGCGGCGGTGAGGTAGAGGTCTTTGTAAAGGAACAGGCCGACGAAGATCACATCGACCACGATCCATAATGCCCAGCACTGCACGCGTTTTTGCGCCATCCACATCTGCGCCACCAGGCTGAAACCGGTGAGCGCGGCGTCCAGCCAGGGCTGGGCGGCGTCGGTCCAGTGGGCCATGGCGGCACCCAGCAACAGGCTGCCGACGGCGCCAACAGCCAGGCTGGCCATGATCGCCGGCACGCCCAGGCTAGTGACCTGGCGGCCCTGCTTGACCTCGCCGGCGCGGGTCCACTGCCACCAGCCGTAGACCTGCAAGGCCGCATAGACCAATTGCAGGAGCATGTCGGAGTAGAGCTTGACCTCAAAGAAAACCCAGGTGTAGAGCAACACCATCACCAGGCCGATGGGCCAGCACCAGGGGTTTTGTTTGACCGTCAGCCAAACGGCGATCACCCCCAGGGCGGCGGCAAACAGTTCAAGCCCGGACATGGCGGATCCTTGGGGGAGTGGGAGAGGGCGGTGATTGTACCTAGAGCCCAGCGATCTTCAAACGTGCACCACCGACACTAAGGCAAGCCCCCGCCCATCGGGGTATACCGGCTTCAGTTATCCATTGCACTCAAGATCGCATAAGCCACTTTCACCCGTTCGGCATTCGGGTAGTTCTTGTTGGCGAGGATTACCACACCCATGTCCTTGCTGGGTACATACGCCACATAAGCGCCAAAGCCGCCGGTGGAGCCGGTTTTGTTGTAGAGCACGTTGGCGGGCTGCGGCTGGGCGGGTTTGAGCCAGTTAACCTTGTGCGGCTCCATCGCCATCGGTGTGGAGTTGCCGTCAAGCAACGCTTGCAGGGCGATGGGGTAGGGGTAGCGTTCCCAGCCCAGGCCCTGGGTCATGCCGTTGACGGTGTAGTAGCCGGCGTGAGTGGTGGCAAGGGCCTGCTGCACCGGTTGCTCCAGGGTTTGCGGGTGCATGTTCGCGATCACGTAGCGGGCCAGGTCCTGGCTGCTGCTCTTGAGGCCATAGGCTTCGAAGTCCAGGGCGCCGGGGTTGACACGTACCGGCTTCTGCTGGCTGTCATAGCCCTGGGCGTACTGGCCGGCCTTGTCGGCGGGGACGCGAGTGTAGGTATTGGTCAAGCCCAGCTTGGGCAGCAGGGTTTTTTCCATGGCGACGGTGAACGGCTGGCCCAGGCTTTTTGCGGTCACGTAACCGAACAGGCCAATGCTGGGGTTGGAATACAGGCGTTGTTCCCCCGGTGCGTAAGTGGGTTTCCACTGCCGGAAATAATCCATCATGGTGGTTGCACTGTCGGCGGCATCCGGAAACTGCAGCGTCAGGCCGCCGGCGGTATAGGTGGCCAGTTGCAGCAGGCTGATGCGATCGAACGCGCTGCCAGCCAAAACGGGCAGATGTTGGCTGGTCATGTCCGACAGCTTGAGCTTGCCGATGGCCTGGGCATACCCGCCGAGGGTGGCGTTGAAGGTTTTGCTCACTGAGCCGATTTCGAACAGGGTGTTTTCAGTGACGGGTGCCTGGGTGTCTTTGGCGGCGACGCCGTAGTTAAAGTATTGCACTTTGCCGTGCTGGACGACCGCGACCGTCAGGCCCGGGATGCCTTGCTGTTTCATCAGAGGGGTGACGTGGCTGTCCACGACCTGGCGCATGTCGGTGGCGGCCATGCAGCTGCCGGCGCCCAGCAACAGGGCTGAAACCGCATATTTTTTCAGGGTGTGTTTCATGGTTCGCTTCCATGTAAATAAGGCAGTGGCGATGGTGGCCTGCGCAGGCGTGGCAAATGTAGGTGGATTTCCCGACGTGGGCAAACGATGATATCTCGCACCAGCCATTAGAAAAATTTGGGTCATGTCATGCTGCGTTCCCACCTGCCGCTCAATGCCTTGCGCGCCTTCGAAGCGTCGGCGCGTCATTTGAGCTTTACCCGTGCGGCCATTGAGCTGTGCGTGACCCAAGCGGCAGTCAGTCATCAGGTCAAAAGTCTCGAAGCGCAACTCAACGTCACGCTGTTCAAGCGCCTGCCTCGGGGCTTGATGCTCACCAGCGAAGGCGAATCCCTGCTGCCCGTGCTGCGTGACGCCTTCGACCGTATCGCCCTGACCTTGGATCAGTTTGAAGGCGGCCATTACCGTGAAGTCCTGACGGTGGGGGCGGTCGGTACCTTTGCGGTGGGCTGGTTGCTGCCACGCCTGGCGGATTTTCATAGCCGCTACCCGTTGATCGACTTGCGCTTGTCCACCCACAACAACCGCGTGGATGTCGCCGCCGAGGGCCTGGATTATGCCATCCGCTTTGGCGCCGGCGCGTGGCACGGCACCGATGCGTGCCCTTTGCTTGAGGCACCGTTGACGGTGTTGTGCGTGCCGCAGATTGCCGAACAACTGCGCAGCCCGGCTGACGTGTTGAAGCATACCTTGCTGCGTTCCTACCGTGCCGATGAGTGGAACCTGTGGTTCCAGGCCGCCGGTTTGCCCAGCGATACCCGGGTGCCGCGCAGCGTGGTGTTCGACTCCTCGCTGGCAATGATGGAGGCCGCGCTGCAAGGTGCCGGCGTGGCACTGGCGCCAGCTCGTATGTTTTCGCGGCAATTGGAGAACGATGTGATCCGCCAGCCGTTCGAGATGGGGATCACCACCGGCAGCTATTGGTTGACGCGCTTGCAGTCGCGGGCTGAGACACCCGCGATGGTGGCGTTCAAAGGGTGGTTACAGGCGAGTGTTGCCTGAGCTGACGCCGATCAGTCTAGCGAACGCAATGCCCAAAGCAATGAAGATCAAAGGTGGCAGCTGGCTTGCCTGCGAAAGCGGTTGTGCAGTCACAGGTGCAGCGACTGACACACTGCCTTCGCGGGCAAGCCCGCTCCCACCGTCAGCGCTTGGCTAGGCGAGGTATTGGCGGAACCATCCCAGGGTGCGTTCCCAGGCAAGGTTCGCCGCTGCTTCGTCATAGCGCGGTGTCGAATCATTATGGAATCCGTGGTTGGCGCCCTTGTAGATAAACGCCTCATACCTCGTCCCCGCGGCCTTCAATGCCTGTTCATACGCCGGCCAGCCTTCATTGATGCGCGTATCCAGTTCACCGAAATGCAACAGGATCGGCGCCTTGATGCGCGGTACGTCCTTGGCGTCGGGTTGGCGCCCGTAGAAAGACACTGCCGCGCCCAGTTCCGGGTAGGCCACCGCCGCTGCATTGGTCACGCCACCGCCATAACAGAACCCGGTGATGCCGACTTTGCCCGTGCTGCTGTCGTGGTGCATCAGCCATTCGATGGCGGCGAAGAAGTCGTTCATCAGTTTGGTCGGGTCGACGGTCTGTTGCAGTGCCACGCCTTTTTCATCATTGCCAGGGTAGCCGCCCACCGAGGTCAGGCCGTCCGGGGCCAAGGCGATAAAGCCGGACTTGGCCAGGCGTCGGGCGACGTCTTCGATATAAGGGTTCAGGCCCCGGTTTTCATGCACCACCACCACGGCTGGCAGTTTGCCTGCGGCCTTGGCTGGGCGTACCAAGTAGCCGCGCACGGTGCCGTTGCCTTTGGGCGAGGGGTAGGTGATGTAGTCGGCGACGATATCCGGGTCGGTGAATTTCACCTGTTCGGCCAGGGCGTAATTGGGGCTCAGGGCCGCGAGCAATGCCGAAGCGGTGAGGCCACCGAGGGTGAACAGCGCGGCGCGGTCGAGAAATTCGCGGCGGTTGATCTTGCCGTGGGCATAGCCGTCGTAGAGTTCCAGCAGTTCGGGAGCAAAGTCTTTCGCGGTCAGACGAGTCATCGGTGCAGTCCTCGATTAGCGGTTGCCGTCACTGTAGACCAGGATCAAACCTCGCGGCCATGGGCAGCGGCGGCCAGTTGCCCGGTGTCGACGCGCACGAACACCGAGTCGCCGACGGCGGTGAGCACGCTGCCTGCATACACTTCGCAGACCACACGGCTTTTGCGGCCGATTTCGCCTTCGACCCGAGCCCGCAGGACCAGGGGCACCCCCATGGGCGTGGGTTTGATGAATTTGATCCCCAGATTACCGGTGACGCAGTCGATGCGCGGCAGGCTGCCGGGTTCACGCTGTTCGGCGCGGTAGTGGTAGGCCATGGCGGTCCAGTTGGAATGGCAGTCCACCAGCATGGCGATCAGCCCACCGTAGACCAGATCCGGCCAGCCGCTGTATTTGGCCTCGGGTTGGTGCTCGGCAATGACGTGCACGCCATCGTCATCCCAGCGGCTCTTGATGTGCAGGCCATGGGGGTTGCTGCTGCCGCAGCCGTAACAGATGCCGTCCGGCGCCGTGGTGTCCTGGAGAGAAGCGCTGTGCATGCAGAGTCCTTGTTATTTTTGGGGCGATGCCTCTATTTAGCAGGCCAGGGGTCAGCGAGCAAACTTCTTCGCCCCGGCCACGCAGCCGATCACCGCCACCGTCACCAGCACCATGCCCAGGCTGACCTGTTCATGCAGCAAACCCGCTGCCAGCGCCAGGCCGAAGAACGGTTGCAGCAACTGCAACTGGCCGACCGCGGCAATCCCGCCCTGGGCCAGGCCTCGGTACCAGAACACAAAGCCGATCAACATGCTGAACAACGCCACATAGCCCAGGCTCAGCCATGCCGGCAAGCTGATACCGCTGAGGGTGGACGGCGCCAACAACAGGCTCAAGGGCGCCACCACCGGCAGCGACACCACCAGCGCCCAGCAGATCACCTGCCAGCCGCCCAGGTTGCGCGACAGCTTGGCGCCTTCGGCATACCCCAGGCCGCATGCCAGCACGGCCAACAGCATCAACACATCGCCCGCGGGTGCGGCGCTCAAGCCTTGAGCAATGGCATATCCCATCACCAACAGGCTGCCCAGGACCGAAAACAACCAGAACACCGGCCTCGGCCGTTCACCGCCGCGCAGCACACCGAACACCGCCGTAGCCAGTGGCAGCAGGCCGATAAAGACGATGGAGTGGGCCGAGGTCACGTACTGCAGGGCCAGGGCCGTCAGCAGTGGAAAGCCGATCACCACGCCAAGCGCGACGATAACCAGCGGTGCCCATTGCTGGCGTGTGGGGCGTTTTTCCTTGAATACCCCCAATAGGCACAACCCCAATAGTGCCGCGAGGGTGGCGCGGATCATGGTCAGGAACACCGGATCGAATTCCATCACCGCCAGGCGCGTGGCTGGCAGCGAGCCGCTGAAAATCACCACGCCGATAAAACCGTTGATCCAACCCTGGGTGCTGCTGTCCAGAGTGCCGAGAGGAGAAGTGCGTTCCATGGGGGACCTGTCCGAAAATGGCAGTTGCGTGCTGGGCATCCTAGGATTGAAGATTAAGACAATCAAAAAATTGTCATGGATACAACCCTATGCCCCGTGCTCGCTACAAGACGCTGGTCGATACCTTCGCCGAGGCCATCCGCAGCGGCCAATTGCAGCCCGGCACGCGCTTGCCTACCCATCGGCAATTGGCCGCCGAGCATGGCCTGGCACTGGTCACCGCCAGCCGGGTGTACAGCGAGTTGGAAGCCATGGGCCTGGTCAGCGGCGAAACCGGGCGCGGCACCTTCGTGCGTGAAATCGCGTTGCCGCCAGGGCAGGGCAGCGGGCAGATGACGGTTACGGCGGGTGTGCTCGATCTGAATTTCAACTACCCGTCCTTGCCGGGCCAGGCCGAGCTGTTGCGCACGGCGTTGCGCCAGCTCGCCCTGTCTGGCGATCTGGAGGCGCTGCTGCGCTACCAGCCCCATGCCGGGCGTGTGCACGAGCGCGCCGCCGTGGCCCGGCACTTGTTGAACCGAGGGTTGGCGGTGCAAGCCGAGCAGGTGCTTGTCGTCAGCGGCGCCCAGCATGGCCTGGCGGTGAGCATGATGACCTTGCTCAAGCCTGGGGATGTGGTGGCGGTGGATGCATTGACCTATTCGGGGTTCAAGGTACTGGCCGAAACCCTGCACCTGGAACTGGTCGCCATCCCAGTCACCGCCAGCGGCCCGGACCTGGACCACCTGCACAGCTTGTGTCGCCAGCGCCCGGTGCGAGCGGTGTACAGCATGCCGACCCTGCATAACCCGCTGGGCTGGGTGATGAGCCTGGCGCAGCGCGAGCGTTTGGTGGCAGTCGCCCGGCAGCACAACCTGATGATCATCGAGGATGGCGCCTATGCGTTTCTCGCCGAAGAAGCGCCGCCGCCCTTGGCGACCCTCGCACCCGAGCGCACGGTGTATATCGGCGGGCTGTCCAAAAGTGTTGCCACCGGGTTGCGTGTGGGCTTTATCGCTGCGCCTATGGCGTGGGTAAGCGGGTTGGAACGCACGATCATGGCCACTACCTGGAACGTGCCGGGGGTGATGAGCGCGATTGCGGTGGGCTGGCTCGACGACGGTACGGTGGCGCAACTGGAGGCGCAAAAGCGCGCCGATGCCCAGGCCCGCCAGGCGTTGGCAGCACAGGTGCTGAGGGGTGTGAAGACCATCAGCCACCCGTCATCCTACTTTCTGTGGCTACCGTTGGCGGAAGACGCCCGCGCCGATCAGGTCGCCATGACCTTGCAGCGGGCGGGCATCTCGGTTTCAACCGCCGAACCGTTCGCGGTCTCGGCCCAGGTGCCCCACGCGCTGCGCCTGGCCCTGGGTTCGGTGCCGATGGCGGCGTTGCGTGAGGCGCTGGTGAAGGTGCGCAAGGTGGTGGCGTGGTGAGCGATCTTCAGTACTTGTAAGCCTGGCGACCAATCAGCAGCCATTTGCCATGCTGTTTTTGCCAGACCTGGAAGTTATCGATATCGGTTGGTGTGTCCACACCGCTGTTCACTGCCAGGGCGTGGAAGTGGTTGCGCACCAGGGCGGTATCGCCATTGAGGGTGATGGTCTGGTTTTGCATCTCCAGGGTTTTGAATGCGCTGGTATGGGTTTCCAGGTCGGCAATGAATTGCGCCTTGTTCTGCACCTTGCCGCTGGAGTGGCCGTAGGTGAGCTTGTCGGACGTCAGTGCATGAAGCTGCTTGAGGTCCAGGTGCAGCATGGCTTGGGTCAATTGATCGACTGCCTGGGCTACATCCTTCTCGGCTGCGCCGGGCGCGGCGGCGACGTAGCCGCAGAACAGGCACAGAAATCCGATCAGCACTTTGAAGTTGGGCATGGGGGTTTTCCTTATTGTTGTTGGGAAATACGACGAGGTATGTCGTCGTACAACCATGCAATATTCTCAAGGGGGAAGGAAAGTGAAATTTGCAGGAGCTTGAGGTGAGGAGGCGCTAGAGTGTTAATCACCATCCGCGCAGCCGAGGTACATCATGGATTTTGACTGGCACAGCGACGTCATCACCCGTGCTACACCCGTCACCCCTAGCTACAAAAACACCCAGAACGTGCGCCGCTTTATGCTTGAGCAGTGCGGCCCGGCGTTCAAGTTCAACCGTCCATTCATGGCGTGGATTCGTAATGGCGCACCCAAGACCTTGGGGGAAGTGGTGGAGGAGTGGCAGCGTCGCAACGAGGTTCTTCGGTCGTCGCACCACGGTGTTTGAACTGAAATATGAACAAAAAGTGTGGGAGCGGGCTTGCTGTGGCGAGGGAGCTTGCTCCCGCTCGACAGCGCAGCTGGAGCCGGCTTTTTTGGGGCGCTACGCACCCCAGCGCAAGCAAGCTTGCTCGCCACAGCAAGCCCGCATTTGAATGAGGAGCCCAGCTAGATAGCCGCCAGCGGTGGCGTACGCGGCGGGATCATCCGTTTGCTGCCGGTGGCTTCGAACGCCGAGGCAAAGCGCAACAGCGCCGAATCGTCATAGGCACGCCCGGCGAAGGTCAGCCCCACCGGCATGCCAATGTCCGCCATCACGCCCATCGGCACGGTGACGGTGGGTACGCCCAGGTGGCGGATGGCGAGGTTGCCGTTGGCGACCCATACGCCGTTGCTCCAGGCGATATCGGCAGACGCTTCGTTCACATCGGCATCGGCCGGTCCTACGTCGGCCACGGTGGGGAACAGCACGGCGTCAAGCCCCAGGGTGTCCATCCAGTCTTCCAGGTCCAGGCGCCGGGTTTGCTCCAGGCCGCGCAGGCCATCGGGCACGGTGCTGATCTGGTCCCATGAGGTGATGCCGCGTTGGGCCATGCGCACGTATTCGTCCATGCCGGCGGCCAGGTCGTCTTCACGGTTGGGCAGGGTGCCGGGGTCGTGGGGGAAGATGTTCGGCCCGTCCACATCGGCCAGGCGGTTCAGGTGCGGGTCGCCGTTGGCGCGCAGGAAGTCATCGAAGGCCCAGGCTGACAGTTCCCACAGTTCGTCGTGGAGGAACTCTTTAGAGACCAGGCCACGGGTAAACACCGTCGGTGCGCCGGGGCGGTCGCCTTCGCAGTTGGACACCAGCGGGAAATCCACTTCGATCACTTCGGCACCCGCCGCTTCCAATGCCTGGCGCGTGGCTTGCCACAGTTCAATCACCGTGGCGCGGGTGTGGATTTTTTGCCCGGTCGGGCCGCCGATACCGGGTTTTTCGCTGGTGCCAGCCTCCGGGTCGGCGTTGATGTACATGCGCGGCACGCCAAAGCGCTTGCCGGCCAGGCTTTCGCTGTTGACTGCCAGCGCCGCGTAGGACTCCGGGCGCACCGAGGTGACGCTGGGGATTGGCACCCAGGGTTGCAGGCGCCACAGGTCGCCTCGTGTGTCCGGGTCTTCGGCCACCACGACGTCGAGCACTTCCAGCAGGTCGGCCATGGTGCGAGCGTAGGGCACTACCACGTCCATGGTCGGGGTCAGCGGCCAGTTGCCGCGCACGGAAATCACCCCGCGTGAAGGCGTGTAGGCACACAGGCCATTGTTGGAGGCCGGGCCGCGACCGCTGGACCAGGTTTCTTCAGCCAGCCCGAACGCGGCAAAGCTGGCGGCGGTGGCGGTGCCGGCACCGTTGGAGGAACCCGACGCAAACGGCGCGGTGAGGTAGTCGGCGTTGTAGGGGCTTTCGGCGCGACCGTACACGCCACGCTGCATACCGCCATTGGCCATCGGCGGCATGTTGGTCTTGCCCAGGCAGATAGCGCCACCGGCACGCAGACGCTCAATGGTGAAGGCATCGCGCTGGGCCACCAGCTTGGCAAACGCCGGGCTGCCGGATGCAGCCGTCAACCCCTTGACCAGGTAACTGTCCTTGGCCGTGTAGGGGATACCATCCAGTGGCCCCAGGGTTTGCCCCTTGGCGCGGCGTGCATCAGACGCCTGGGCTTCTTTGAGCGCATCGGGGTTGCGTACCACCACGGCGTTCAGTGCAGTGGCCGTCTGCGGGCCATCGTAGGCATCGATCCGCGCCAGGTACGCCTGCACCAGTTCAACTGCCGTGGTCTGGCCGGCTTCAAGCGCAGCGCGCAATTGGGCAATGGAGACTTCAGTAACTTGCATCACGTTTTTTTCGCCGCCTTCAAGTGGGGGTATGGCGGCAGTCTACGTACAGATATTTCACAAAACCAGCGCGGCATACTTCGTGTGGGCGGCGCGCAGGACATCTCGAGAAAGACGTCAGCAACATTGCGAGCGGCAGTCTCTTGTCGCTAAGGTGGCCGCGTTGATTAACGTTGCACTTCAAGGAAGAGACCATGCAAAAACCTTATATCGCCCTGGCGGCCTTGCTGGGATTTACCGTCTATACCGTGGCGACCATGCTCACGGCCGAGCAATCACTGCTGGCATTTGGATGGGAACTGATGTCCAGACCCGATACGGCACAGGTGGTGATTGACCTGTATCTGATGGCGGTGCTGGCGTGTGTGTGGATGTACCGGGATGCGCGTGGGCGAGGGCGGTCGATGGCCTCAGTGCTGCCGTATTTTTTACTGACGGCAGTGTTTGTGTCGGTAGGGCCGCTGCTCTATATCGTGGTTAATGGGTTTTCTCGCCGGGCCATGAAGTGAGGCTTGTTGCTCCCGTGACGACCTGCCAGCGACGCTGATCTGACTGACACACGACGATCCAAAGTGTGAGCTGGCTTGCCTGCGATGGCGGCCTGACAGTTGACGCTTCTATACCTGAAGCACCGCGATCCCACTGTGGGAGCGGGCTTGCTCGCGAAGGCGGCCTGGCAGTCAACACAGTTGGATTGTGGACATATCCATAGCAGATCAAGAGCGGCTCGCTTCGCATCGTGGTTACCGTTGAGCGCTACGGAATTGTGTCGATACCTATGGTCATCGCACGCAAGCCACTCACATCTGGATCGTGGGGGTGTCAGGTAGATAGGCTTCGGCTAGCAGGCCGCCATCGCAGGCAAGCCAGCTCCCACATTTGGATCTAGTGGTGTCAGATAAATATGCGTCGGCTGGCAGGCCGTCACGGGAGCAAGCTCCCTCGCCACAGGTCCCGCGTCGCCCCAAAGTTGTAGATAACTACGGCTATGGGGCGACGTGATCGATCAAACGCCTTTGGTCGACGGCAACAGTACCGTGAGGATGCCCACCAGCGGCAGGAACGAGCACAGCTTGTACACGTATTCGATGCCGTGATGATCAGCGAGCATCCCGAGCAGCGCCGCGCCGATCCCGCTGAAGCCGAACATCAGGCCGAAGAATATCCCGGCGATCATGCCCACATTGCCCGGCACCAGTTCCTGGGCAAACACCACGATGGCCGAGAACGCCGAGGCGATGATAAAGCCGATGACCACGCTGAGTACGGCGGTCCAGAACAGGTCGACGTAGGGCAGGGCCAGGGTGAACGGTGCGGCGCCGAGGATCGAGAACCAGATGACTTTCTTGCGGCCGATCTTGTCGCCGATCGGGCCACCGGCAAAGGTGCCCACGGCCACTGCGCCGAGGAACAGGAACAGGTACATCTGCGAGCTGGCTACCGACAGCTGGAATTTTTCGATCAGGTAGAACGTGAAGTAACTGGTCAGGCTGGTCATGTACCAGTATTTCGAAAACACCAGCACAGCCAATACCACCAGGGCGAAGGTCACGCGGCCTTTGGACAAACCGTGGGTGGCCTGGCTGCCTTGCTTGAGCTTGAACAGGTTGAGGTGGTGGCGGTACCAGCGGCTCAAGCCGTACAGCACCAGGATGGCGAACACCGCAAACAGGCCGAACCAGGCAATGTGGCTTTGGCCGTAGGGAATGATGATCGCCGCCGCCAGCAACGGGCCGAAAGCGCTGCCGGTGTTGCCGCCGACCTGGAAGGTCGATTGCGCCAGGCCGTAGCGCCCACCGGAAGCCAGGCGTGCGACGCGGGAGGTTTCCGGGTGGAAGGTCGATGAGCCCACACCTACCAGCGCTGCCGCGAGCAATATCGCTGGGAAGTTGCCGACAAAGGCCAGCATCAAGATGCCGATCAAGGTGCACACCATGCCCGCCGGCAATAGCCAGGGTTTGGGGTGGCGGTCGGTGTGGTAGCCGATCCACGGTTGCAGCAGGGAGGCGGTCAACTGGAAGGTCAGGGTGATCAGGCCGACCTGGGTAAAGCTCAGGCCGTAGTTGGCCTTGAGCATCGGGTAGATCGACGGCAGTACCGCCTGGATCAAGTCATTGATCAGGTGCGCCAGGGCACAGGCGCCCAGGACGCGCATGACTAAGGGGCTTACTTGCGAGCTGGTCGAAGGTGCGGCGGGTGACGCTGTGACTGTGGACATGCGGGCATTCCGTACAAGGCAACTGACAGGCGTGGAGGCGGGCGGCGGTGATGTGAACCGCCACTCCATCTGGACTCGGCGTTTATGCTAGATTCGGCGCCAATGCCTGTCTCGCGCAATTCGGGCAGAAACCATCGCAAAAAGGGCGAAATGATCAAATCACTGGATAAATTTCTGCGAGAAATCGATGAGGGCGATTGGGCCGTCATCAGCTCGGCCACTGATTACCCCGAAAACTGGGTGATCCCCGAACACAGCCACAACAAGCACCAACTGCTGTACGCCATTGGCGGTGTGATGGTGGTGTACTCGGCCCTGAGGCAATGGACGGTGCCGCCCAATCGTGGCTTCTGGATGCCTTGCGGTCAAGTTCACTCACTGCGCTGCGTAGGTACGCTGAAGATGCGCAGCGTGTTCGTGCGCCCGGACAGCTTCCCCAACTTGCCGGCCGAGCCCAAGACGGTGACGGTCTCGCCGCTGCTGAGCGAACTGATCAAGGCCTCGGTGAGCTTGAAACCGCCGTATGCCGAGGACTCACGGGACGCGCGGATCATGCACCTGATTCTTGATGAACTGGCCATCCTGCCGGCTTTGCCGCTGTCTTTGCCGCAGCCTGCGGACCCGCGCCTGAGCCCGATCTGCCTGGCGTTGCAGGATGAACCGAGTGATGCCTCCACCGTCGCCGACTGGAGTGCGCGGTTGGGATTGGACCAGACCACCATCCAGCGCCTGTTCCGTAAGGAAACCGGCATGACCTTCGGCCAATGGCGCCAGCAGGCGCGGTTGCTGCTGGCGCTGGAGCGCATTGCGGTGGGGGAGAAGATCATCGATGTGGCGTTTGAGTTGGGCTACGAAAGCCCCAGCGCTTTTACCAGCATGTTCAAGAAACAGTTTGGCAAAACGCCGAGTCATTTTTTCAAATAGCGTCGCTCGCCATGCGCGCGTTCGCAGGGCGCCGGGATGCCAGGTAAGCCAGCAGTGTGGCGACTACCAGCAAGGCGGCGCTCAACTCGAAGGTGGCCTGATAACCGCTCAAGTCGAATGCCACACCACCGACGGTGGCACCGGCGGCAATCGCCAACTGGATGATGGCGACCATCAACCCCCCGCCGGCCTCAGCGTCGTCGGGCACGGTGCGCGCCAGCCATGTCCACCAGCCAACCGGTGCAGCTGTCGCTACCAGGCCCCAGCAGCCCAACAGCAGAGTGGTGACAATCGCTGAACCGCCGAACCCCACCAGCGCAAGGGCAATGCCGGCCATGATCAACGGAATGGCAATCAGCGTCGGGTACAGGTGACGCTTGAGCAAATGCTCAATCAACACCGTACCCGCCAGGCCGGCCAGGCCGAGCACCAGCAGCATCAGCGACAGGGTGGACACCTCGACCCGGGTCACGCCTTCCAGGAACGGCCGCAGGTAAGTGAACAGCATGAACTGGCCCATGAAGAACAGGCTGACGGCGCACATGCCCACGGCCACCTTGGAGTTTTTCAGCAGGCGCAGCGCATTGCCGGTGTTCGCTGCGCCGCTGTGCTTGAGCGCAGGCAAGCTCAGCCACAGCCAGGCCAGCGCAATCACGGCCACCGGCACCACGCAAAAGAATGCGCCGCGCCAGCCAATCAGGCCGCCAAGAAAGCTGCCCAGCGGCGCCGCGATCACCGTCGCCAGGGCGTTGCCACCGTTGACGATGGCCAAGGCCCGTGGCACTTGGGCGGGCTCGACCAGGCGCATTGCCGTGGCCGCCGACAGCGACCAGAAACCGCCAATCGCCACCCCAATCAATGCGCGCCCGAACATGAACACCGCGTAATTCGGTGCGAACGCCACCACGCTGCCAGAGACGATCATCAGCAGGGTCAGGGCCATCAGCAGGCGCTTGCGATCCATCCTCGCGGCAACCACCGCGATCACCAGGCTGGTGAGCAAGGCAAACACCCCGGACACGGAAATGCCCTGGCCGGCCTGGCCTTCAGTGATGTGCAAGTCAGCGGCCAGCGGTGTGAGCAGGCTGACCGGCATGAACTCGGAGGCGACCAAGGCAAACGCCGCGAGCGACATCGCCAGCACCGCGCCCCAGCGTTGCGGTTGAGGGATAACGGAACTCACTGCAAGTGGCTCTGGAAGAAGGTGGTGAGCGTGTCAAACGGGATCAGTTCGACGCGGTCGTACAGGTCTACATGGCCGGCGTTGGGGATGACCAGCAATTGCTTGGGCTCGGCGGCGCGTTGGTAGGCGTCTTCACTGAATTCACGGGAGTGCGCGTCGGCCCCGGTAATCAGCAGCAGTGGGCGCGGCGAGATCGTCTCGATATCGTTGAAGGGGTAGAAGTTCATGAACTTGACGTTGCTGGTCAGCGTCGGGCGGGTGGTGGTCTGCGATGAGGCGCCTGCCGGGGTGACTTCGCCGCGCGGGGTGCGGTAGAAGTCGTAGAACTCGTCGCCGACCGGGTCGCCGGTAAGGCTGTGCGGCGTGCCACCGGTGTAGAGGGTCTCGCCGCCCTGGAACTCTACATAGCGCTGGTTGGCGGCCTGGCGCAGGATCTGCTGGCGCTGTTGCAAGGTCATGCCGTGCTTGAGGCCATTGCGGTTGGCCGCGCCCATGTCGTACATGCTGACGGTGGCGATTGCCTTGAGACGCGGATCGATCTTCGCAGCACTGATCACAAAACTGCCGCTGCCACAAATGCCGATGGCACCGATGCGTTCCCGGTCGACCTGTGGGCGAGTGCCGAGAAAGTCCACGGCGGCGCTGAAGTCTTCCACGTAGAGGTCGGGCAACACCGCGTTGCGCGGCGTACCGGCGCTTTGGCCCCAGAACGACAGGTCCAGGGACAGGGTCACGAAACCCTGTTCAGCCATTTTGGTGGCGTAGAGGTTGGCGCTTTGCTCTTTGACGGCGCCCATCGGGTGGCCGACGACCAGGGCTGCGTGCTTTGAGCCTGGGGCCAGGTGTTTGGGCACAAACAGCGTGCCTGCCACCTGCATGCCGTATTGATTGTTGAAGGTGACAGGTTCGGCCGTCACTGTGTCGCTGCTGTAAAAGTTATCCGCACCGTTAGACATATCGGCTCCAAATGAAGAAAGAGAAGTCACCAGCAAACCCAGGGCGAGCAAGAGGCGTTTCATAGGGATGTTCCTTGTGAAGTGTCCGCACATTTTCCGGGTGACGGCAGGGCTTCTGTAGTGCATTTGAGTGGATTACTTGCCTGATCCTCTGAGTTTCAGCGCCAGATGACGACGCCCGTGACTTGCGCGGGTAAAGTGCAATGAAGCATTGAAAGGGTCTGTTATGACGTCCACTCCCACCCCCCTGAACGCGCTGATCCAGTCGATTGGTTCGCGCACCCCGTCGCCCGGCGACTACGCGATGCCGATCCCCGGCCTGGGCTTTTATCGGCGTGAGCAACCCGCTGCGCCGGTGGTGTGCATGGTTGAGCCGTGCATCGTGCTGGTGGCCCAGGGCGAGAAGCAGTTGTGGGTCGGCGGCGAGGGCTACCCCTACGACACGTCCCGGTTCCTGGTGACGTCGCTGGACATTCCGGCCAATTCCGAGGTGCTGGCCGCCAGCCCCGAGCAGCCGTGCCTGGGGCTGACGTTCAAGCTGGACCTGCGCATGCTCGCGGAGCTGATCGCCCAGGGTGGCTTGCCGCCGGTGCGTGAGCGCGCAGTCATGAAGGGCGTGGGGATCGGCACGGTCACCGACGGCATGCTGGCCGCATTCGCGCGCCTGGTGGCGTTGCTGGACGAACCCGAGGCTATCCCGGTACTCGCGCCATTGATCCAGCGCGAGATTCATTACCGGCTATTGAAAAGCGACCAGGCCGGCCGACTGCGCCAGATCTGCTCGGTGGACGGGCAGGGCTATCGAATTGCCAAGGCGATCGACTGGCTGAAGTTGAATTTCGACGGGGCCCTGCGTGTGGAAGAGCTGGCAGCGCGGGTGCAAATGAGCGCGGCGACCTTTCACCATCACTTCCGGCAACTGACCGCGATGAGCCCGCTGCAATACCAGAAATGGCTGCGTCTGAATGAAGCACGACGATTGATGTTGAACGAGCACCAGGATGTCTCCAGTGCCGCGTTCAAAGTCGGGTATGAGAGCCCGTCGCAATTCAGCCGTGAGTACAGCCGGCTGTTCGGGGTGCCGCCCAAGCGTGATATGGCAGCACTGCGGGGCCGGGCGGGTGTCAGTGATCCGCCGGGGTCAGATTAGCGTAGAAGATGCAGCCGATAAGCCGTGCGAACAGGCTCAGGGTTTCCGGCAGGTTCGGGTCGTCGAACAGCATGGCCCGTGAGTCCAGCGCACACAGCGCCCCGAACAGGCGGCCATCGGGCAGAAAGATCGGCGCACCGGCGTAGCTTTCGATGGCGTATTGCTTGACCACCGGGCGTGACGCGAAACGGCCGTTCTGGCTGATCTGGGGGACGAACAGGGTGTGTGGGTTGATGCAGAACTCACTGCACAGGGTGGTTTCCAGGTCGAGTACGTCGTCGACGTTGATGCCCATTTGTAGCGGGTCGTAGGCCGAACACACCACCCATTCCTGGTCGGTGAACTTGGCGATGCCGGCGAATCTCATCCCGGTCAGACGAGTGACCAGCTTGAGGATATTGGTGGTTGCTTCAATTTCGGCAATGGCGGCGCGCTCGTCTGCGCTGAGTAACCTGTGTGCGGCGGTGACGCTTGAAACCATGCTGAACGCTCCAATGGCGTGGTCGCAGGCCGCGACCACGCACAGTCAGGTTATTAGTTGATGCGCGGGTGTTGCTGTACCAGGTTTTCCCGCTTGGTTTGCAGCGCGGCAATCTCGGCATCGATGTCTTCGATTTTCTGCTCGATATTGTCGTGATGCTCCTGCAGCAGCTCCTTGGCTTCTTCCATGTCGGAAGCCGCCGGGGCCGCGCCACGCAGGGGCTTGTTGGCGGTTTCCTTCATGGTCAGGCCCGTGATCAGGCCAACCACCGCAAACACCATCAGGTAATAGGCGGGCATGTACAGGTCGTTGGTGCTCTCCACCAGCCAGGCCACGGCGGTCGGCGTAACACCGGCGATCAGTACCGAGACGTTGAAGGCGCTAGCCAGGGCGCTGTAGCGCAGGTGGGTGGGGAACATTGCCGGCAAGGTCGACGCCATCACACCGATAAAGAAGTTCAGCACCACCGCCAGAATCAACAGACCGCCGAAAATCAGGCCGGTCTTGCCACTGGTGATCAGCATGAAGGCCGGGATCGACAGGAACAGCAGGCCAATGCTGCCGGCGATGATGAAGGGCTTGCGGCCGATCTTGTCGCTGACAAAACCAATGAACGGTTGCACGAACAACATGCCGACCATGATCGCGATGATGATCAGCACGCCGCTGTTTTCGGCATAGTGCAGGTTGTGGGACAGGTAGCTCGGCATGTAGGTGAGTAGCATGTAGTAGGTCACGTTGGTGGCCGCGACGATACCGATGCAGGTCAGCAGGCTGCGCCAGTGCTTGGTGGCGATTTCCTTGAACGAGACTTTAGGGCCGTGGCTCAGGCCTTCGCGGTCACCCTGTTCGAGTTTGTCGACATGCTGTTGAAACGCTGGGGTCTCTTCCAGTGCGTGGCGCAGGTACAGGCCGATGATGCCCAGGGGCAGGGCGAGGAAGAACGGCAAGCGCCAGCCCCAGGCCTCGAATTCTGCTTCACCGAGCACGGTGGAGATCAACACCACCACACCCGCGCCGAGCACGAAACCGGCGATGGAGCCGAAGTCCAGCCAACTGCCAAGGAAACCGCGCTTGCGGTCCGGAGCATATTCAGCCACGAAAATCGACGCGCCGGTGTACTCGCCGCCCACCGAGAAACCCTGGGCCATTTTGCACAGCAGCAACAGGATCGGGGCCCAGATGCCAATGGAGGCATAGCCGGGGATCAAGCCGATGGCGAACGTGCTCAGAGACATGATCACGATGGTGGCGGCCAGGACTTTTTGCCGCCCGTACTTATCGCCCAGTGCGCCGAAGAACAGGCCGCCCAACGGGCGAATCAGGAAAGGTACTGAGAAGGTGGCCAGCGCTGCGATCATCTGCACGCTGGGGGAAGCGTCAGGGAAGAACACCTTGCCCAGCACATAGGCGACAAAGCCATAGACGCCAAAGTCGAACCATTCCATGGCATTGCCAAGTGCGGCGGCGGTGATCGCCTTGCGCATCTTGTTGTCGTCGACAATGGTGATGTCTTTCAATCCGATGGGTTTGACGCGTTTTTTACGTAGTTTCATGCGGGCCACTCAAAAGCTGAACAGGGGAGGTGCCATCGCTACGATGGCACCGCTCTGTCAGTTCAGATACAAGTGGACACGAAATAATTCACCGCTTTGTGTATTTTTTCTCACGGGGGTAAAAATGCCGGGTTCTGGAGGCCGAAGCATGGCTATTGGCAAAACAGATCAAATGTGGGAGCTGGCTTGCCTGCGAAAGCGGTGGTTCAGTCAAAGATTCAGTGACTGACACACCGCCTTCGCGAGCAAGCCCGCTCCCACAGGGGATCTGGGCCAGGCGCAGATTTTGTGGGTAGTACATGACCCATGTGGGAGCTGGCTTGCCTGCGAAAGCGGTGGTTCAGTCGAAGATTCAGTGACTGACACACCGCCTTCGCGAGCAAGCCCGCTCCCACAGGGGATCTGGGCCAGGCGCAGATTTTGTGGGTAGTACATGACCCATGTGGGAGCTGGCTTGCCTGCGAAAGCGGTGGTTCAGTCGAAGATTCAGTGACTGGCACTCCGCTTTCGCGGGCAAGCCCGCACAGGGGATCTGGGCCAGGCGCAGATTTTGTGGGTAGTACATGACCCATGTGGGAGCTGGCTTGCCTGCGAAAGCGGTGGTTCAGTCGAAGATTCAGTGACTGACACACCGCCTTCGCAGGCAAGCCCGCTCCCACAGGGGATCTGTGCCAGGCGCAGGTTTTGTGGGTAGTACATGACCCATGTGGGAGCTGGCTTGCCTGCGAAAGCGGTGGTTCAGTCGAAGATTCAGTGACTGGCACTCCGCTTTCGCGGGCAAGCCCGCACAGGGGATCTGGGCCAGGCGCAGATTTTGTGGGTAGTACATGACCCATGTGGGAGCTGGCTTGCCTGCGAAAGCGGTGGTTCAGTCAAAGATTCAGTGACTGACACACCGCCTTCGCGGGCAAGCCCGCTCCCACAGGGGATTTGTGCCAGGCGCATAACCGATGTGGGAGTTGTCGAGCCCCGGCGAGGCTACGAAGGCGGCGGTACTGTTGGCAGTTGTGTTGCCTGAACTGTCGCCATCGCGGCCTCGCTAAAGCTCGAGCGCTCCCACAGGGGAATTGTCATTGTTAGTCAGGCAAAGCAGGGAAGTCATGTAAATGCCAAGCAGTCATTCACGCCTTACCTACCGCCAACCACGGGCCGCAGACGTTCAGCGATTGTTCGCGATCTTCGGCGATCCACAGACCAACTTGTTCAATCCTGCCGGCCCGCTGCCCAACCTAAATGCGGCACAACGGCTATTGGATCACTGGATTCAACAGTGGGCGTCCCACGGTTACGGCTGGTGGGCGATTGCCTGCAAAGAGAGCCCCGAGCACATCATCGGGTTTGGCGGCATTGCGCCACTTAACTACCTGACGCAGCAGCGCATCAACCTTGGCTATCGCCTGGCCGTCGAGGCCTGGGGGCAGGGGTATGCCACTGAACTGGGGCGGGATGCCCTGGCGCTGGCGTTTGACACGCTATCTCTACCGGAAGTCTTCGGGTTAGTGCGACCCGATCATGCTGCGTCGATCCGCGTATTGGAGAAGCTCGGCATGCAACGTTTTGGCCTGCTGGATGATGTACCCGGCCAAGCGCCCAGCCTGGTGCTCAGGGTTTGTCATCCTACAACTGCACAAGCCTGACATTTTCCTATTCCGCGTAAATCCTCGATAAGCGGCAATCTTTGCGATTGACACTGCGTGGGCGTCTCGTTATAAAACTCGTAGTTGTACGACGACATATGACGTTACATATGTCCTACCTAACAAAAATAAAAAGTGATGCCATGAATCTGAACGAGCCCATCAGTGCCCTTCGTGTCGGCCAGGCGGTCGGCAGCTATCGCTGGACGATCTGCGCGATGTTGTTTTTCGCGACCACGGTCAATTACCTCGACCGCCAGGTGCTCAGCCTGTTGGCACCACAACTGTCGACGCAGTTTGGCTGGAGCAACACCGACTACGCCAACATCGCGGCGGTGTTCCAGTTCGTCTACGCCATTTCCATGCTGTTTGCCGGGCGCTTCGTCGACAGGATCGGCACCAAGGCCGCCTATGTGGTAGCCATTGGTATCTGGTCCACCGGCGCGATCATGCATGCGTTTGCGGTGCCGATGGGCGAGGGTATCGCAGCCGTCAGTGGTGCCATTGGCCTGGCGGTGATCCCGGTGTCCATTGCCGGTTTCATGCTGTCGCGGGCGGTGTTGGCGATTGGCGAAGCGGGTAACTTCCCGATCGCGATCAAGGCCACTGCCGAATATTTCCCCAAGAAAGAACGCTCCCTGGCCACCGGTATCTTCAATTCCGGCGCCAACGTCGGCGCGATCCTGGCGCCGATCTGTGTCCCTCTGATTGCCGGCCTGTGGGGTTGGGAGGCGGCGTTTATGGTCATCGGCATGCTGGGTTTTGTCTGGGTAGCCGTGTGGGCCGCCGTTTACGAAAAACCGGAACAGCAAAAACGCCTGTCACCTGAGGAGCTGGCCTACATCCGCAGCGACCAGACCGTACAACCGTTTACCCCGGCACCGACGGGCACCGCAGGGAAGAAAGTCTCCTGGTTCAAACTGTTGACCTACCGCCAGACCTGGGCGTTTGCCTTTGGCAAGTTCATGACTGACGGCGTGTGGTGGTTTTTCCTGTTCTGGCTGCCGACCTACCTGTCTGCCCAATACGGCATGAAAGGCGCCGATATCGTGATGCCGCTGGCGGTGCTGTACAGCATGACCATGGTCGGCAGTATTGGCGGCGGCTGGTTCCCCAGCTACTTCATGGCGCGCGGCGATGCCCCCTATGACGGGCGCATGAAAGCCATGCTGGTGATTGCGCTGTTCCCGCTCGTGGTGTTGCTGGCGCAGCCGTTGGGTTACCTCAGCTTCTGGGTGCCGGTGCTGCTGATCGGTGTGGGCGCTTCGGCACACCAGGCGTGGTCATGCAACATTTTTACCACCGTGTCCGACATGTTCCCGCAGAAAACCGTGGCCTCGGTGGTCGGCATTGGCGGCATGGCCGGTGGCCTGGGCGGCGTGCTCATGACCAAGATCGGCGGCTGGGTGTTCGACTATTACAAGTCCATCAACGACATCCATACCGGCTACATGATCATGTTTGCCATCTGCGCCCTGGCTTACCTGGTGGCCTGGAGCGTGATGAAGACGCTGGTGCCGCGCCACAAGGAAATCACTGATCTGTGACGCTAGCTAGAAAGGTCATCAAGGCAGCGACGATGACCTCGGGCGCGTCCTCTTGCACCAGATGCCCCGCACGCGGGACGCGCAGGTAGCGTGCACCTAATCTACCTGCGAGCGCGTCGCCCTGTGCCACGTTGATCCATTGGTCTTCTTCGCCCCAGAGCAGTTGCACCGGGCAACGCAGCTCGGCGAGCCGCTCTTCAATCTGGTCGGTATAGCGCTGGTCCATCTGTGCAATCTGGCGATAGAAGGCGGGCTGGCCTACCTCGCCTGTCCAGGGCGTGACATAGGCGTGCAGCACCTCGGCAGGCAGCGGCGTGAAGGCGGCGCCCTGTAGATAGGCACGCACAATCGCCTCATGGATATAGGCCGGCGCGTCGCTGAAGGCCTGTTCATGGCGGCGCACATGCTGCACCAGCGGCGAACCCCAGGGCGCCATGGCGACGGGGTCGATCAAGGTCAGGCTGGCATAGTCGCAGCCATCAAGCAGATGCGTGCGCAGGGCCGTGGCGCCGCCAAAATCATGGGCGAGCACATGGGGGCGTTCCAGGCCCCAATGGTGTAGCAGGGCGGCGAGCAACAGGTTTTGCACGCCCAGAGACACGTCCTGGCCCGGCGCCTGTTCAGACTGGCCATAGCCAAGCAGGTCGTAATAGAACACGCGGTACTGCTGGGTAAACAAGGGCGCGATACGCCGCCACACATGGGAAGAGAACGGCGTGCCATGCACCATCACCAGCGCCGGCCCCTGGGTACCCAGCTGGCCCCAGCGCACAGTTTGATTGCGAAAGTCAAAGGTGTGGGGCAGTGCCAGTGCGTCGTTTGAATGGGTCATGGTTGAATCTCCCCGAAGGTCTGATGGGTTGTGGCGGGTTTTGCCTGCGCCAGGAGGGTACGAACCGCCATGACCACACCGACGAGCACGGCAGCCAGGCCCACGGCTTCCATTGGCGTCGGCCAGCGCCGGTGAAAGCCTAGACCGAGCAGGCTGGCGAAGAGTGATTCCAGGGCAATCAATTGGCCACTCAGTACCATGGGCAGGCGCCGCGTTGCCGCGTTCCAGGCCCAGGCGCCGACCACCGTGGACATCACCGCGATGCCCAGGCTCCAGGCATACAGCGGCCATGCCTGGTTCCAGCCCGCGCCAAGGGTCGGCAGCCGGAACAAGCCCAGCGTGTATAGCCACGGCATCAGGCACAGCGCCGCGCCCCCTGCGCCTACCAGCATCAAGGCGGTCCACAGGCCGGTTGCGCGGGCAGGCAGGCGTGCCAGTTGCTGTTGATTGATGACGCTGAACCCCAGCCACAAGGCCACTGCGCCCAAGGAGAAACATAACCCCGCCAGCCAGGAACCGGTGCCGGAGGCGGGCAGGTGGAGGCTGCTGACTGTCGCCAGCAACAGCCCCACAGTGAGGCAGGACAACGGCATCACCAACTGGCGCCATTGCAGGGTCTTGTGACTGGCGTTGCCTATCAACGCCAGTAGCACCGGGACCATGCCGACAAACGCTGGCGTCAGCACCGGGCCGCCGAACATCACACCGCCAGCAATGCACACGCCATAACCGAGGCAACCCAGTGCGCCCAGTGCTGCCGCCAGTACGCACTGGCCGGTGCTGAGTACACTCAATTGCGCCCTGCACACCATGATCCAGACGAGACCCAGCCCACCGGCCATCAGAAACCGTACGGCCATCAAGTCGTAGAGGCTGTAGACGCCGGTGACGTAGGGCGCAATGAAGTTCAGCGCCCAGCCCAGGGTGGCGACAACGGCCAATATCACACCGGTAAAGAGTGAGGCGCGGGCGGTGGCCATCAGGCTGATCCATGAAGTGAGGGATTCATGGTGCCCAGCGCGGCGGGTGTGCTACAAACGAGTTTTCAGCCTTGGATGCATAACCACAGATTATGAATGCACTTGGCAAAACCTTACCGCCGCTGGCCAGTTTGTTGCCTTTTGAAGCGGCGGCGCGCCTGGAGAGTTTCTCCAAGGCGGCCGATGAATTGCACATTACTCAGGCGGCTGTCAGTCGGCAGATTCGCGGGCTGGAAGACAACCTGGGGGTCAAGCTGTTTTGTCGGCGCAACCGTGGGGTGTTCCTGACGCAAGAAGGGCGTGAGCTGGGGCGGGTGGTCAGCCAGGCCTTGCAGAGCATCAGTGAGGGCGCGGTCAGCCTGAGAACATCGCCCCAGCGCAATCGCGTGGTACTGCTATGCCAGCTATGCGAGGCGTTCTATTGGTTGATGCCGCGTCTGGCGACCTTCCACCAGCAATACCCGCAGATCGAGATCCAGGTGGTGACCTGTACGCGGCCGATCACCCAGTTCGACGGGCATTTCGATGTGGCCCTGCAAAGTACCCGGCGCGCCAGTGGCAGCCATACGTTGATGTTCACCGCCTCCGACGAGGTGTTCCCGGTGTGCAGCCCCGGCTACCTCTGCCCGGAAAAGCCGTTAGCGCTGACTGAATTACAGCCCTGTACATTTCTGCACCACAGCTCCGAGCCGCCGCACTTGATGGAATGGGATGAGTGGCTGCAGATGTTCGGCCACACGTTGCCCAGGGATGCGCGCAGTGCCACCTTCGACAGTTACCCGCTGATGTTGCAAGCTGCCGTGGAAGGGCACGGTATCGCCATGGGTTGGCGTCGTACCGCAAGCCGGCTGATAGAGAGTGGGGCGCTGGTGCGGCCCTGCGCAGAAAGCGTGTTTTTGCCCGAGGCTATTTCGGTCTACAGGCAGCAAGGGGCGGGCAGTCGGGAGGAGGTCACGGCGTTGTTGGCCTGGCTTGACGCACAATTGCAAAGTGACGGCTGACAGGGGCGTCGCTGCCCCTGTCATCTGCGGTTATTGGTTACGCGTGACGCGCCAAATCGTATTGGCCAGGTCGTCGGCAATGATCAGCGCGCCTTTCGGGTCTACCGTCACCCCCACTGGACGCCCACGGGTCTTGCCATCGTCGCCGCGAAAGCCGGTGGCAAAGTCGATGGGCTCGCCCGCCGGTTTGCCGTTGCTGAACGGCACGAAGATCACCTTGTAGCCCACTGGGTTGTCACGGTTCCAACTGCCGTGCTCGCCGACAAACGCGCCGTCAGCGAATTTTTCACCCATGGCGGGGATGGAAAAATCCACGCCCAACGCGGCCACATGGGAGCCCAGGCTGTAATCGGGTTTGATCGCGGCAGCCACCTTGGCCGGGTTCTGCGGTTGTGCGCGGGGGTCGACGTTCTGGCCCCAGTAGCTGTAGGGCCAGCCGTAGAAGGCACCTTCACGCACCGACGTCAGGTAGTCTGGCACCAGGTCGGGGCCGAGTTCATCGCGCTCGTTGACCACGGTCCACAGTTGCCCTGAGCCCGGTTGGATGGTCAGCGCCGTCGGATTGCGCAGGCCCGTAGCGTAGGGCTTATGCGCACCGGTGGCGGCATCGATCTGCCAGACCATTGCGCGGTCGATCTCCACTTCCATGCCGCGTTCGGTGATGTTGCTGTTGGAACCGATGCCCACATACAGCTGACGCCCGTCGTCACTCACGGCCAATGACTTGGTCCAGTGATGGTTGATCTGCGCCGGCAGGTCGGTGACTTTGACGGGCGGGGCGCTGGCCTTGGTCTGGCCGTCGGCGTAGTCAAAGCGCACCAGTGCGTCCTGGTTGGCCACATACAGTTTGCCGTCGGCGAATGCCAGCCCGTAGGGAGCGTTGAGGTTGTCGGCGAATACCGTCTTGAGTTCATAGGTGCCGTCACCGTCGGCGTCACGCAGCAGCGTAATGCGGTTGCCGCCCTTGACCTTGGTGTTGCCCTGGGCCTTGATCACACTGGCGATCACGTCCTTGGGCTTGAGCTTGGCCGCACTGCCGCCACGGCCTTCGGCCACCAGGATATCGCCGTTGGGCAGCACCAGGGTCTGGCGCGGGATCGCAAGGTCGGTGGCGATGGCGGTGACGCTGTAGCCTTCGGGCACCTTGGGCTTTTGATCGCCCCACGGCGTGGGCTCGGCAATCTTCATGCTCGGCAACAGGCTGCTTTGTTGTTCGGGCAGCTTGGGGTCAGGGCCGCGTGCCTGGGTCTTGTCACCTTCGCCGCCACAGGCACTCAGCAACAGGGCGGCGCTGAGCAGGGTCAGTGTGTTGAGTGGTTTCATCGGGCAGCTCCTGAGCGCAGGTTGGTCAAGCCGATCCAGGTGGCGACAATCGCCAGCACGGTGACGATCGCCGACAGCACCAAGCCAGCAGGCATCATGGCGTAGGCATCCTTGGCATGTTGAAAGGCGTTCACCAGCCCCAGCACCCAAGTGCCCAGCAACAGCAGGAAGTACGCCACCGGGCGCCCGCCCTTGTGTTCGGCGCGCACCAGGTTGACCAGTGCAAACAGCAGGGCAAAACCACAGAACACCAGCGCCCCGG
Source organism: Pseudomonas sp. FSL L8-0168 (assembly GCF_037976155.1). NCBI lineage: Bacteria > Pseudomonadati > Pseudomonadota > Gammaproteobacteria > Pseudomonadales > Pseudomonadaceae > Pseudomonas > Pseudomonas sp. FSL L8-0168. Next base: position 545,125 of record NZ_CP150262.1, read on the forward strand.
CGATCAGCCAGGAGGCAAAATTGGCCCATTGGATCTGGTAGGTCTGGCCGTAGGCGATATCACTGAGCAAGGCCCCGAGAAACAACGGCACGGTGCCGGCAAGCAAAGTCCCGTGCAACGGCCCAGGCCTGACGACGGGGTAAGTGGAGAGGGTAGTCATGTTGGTGGCGGCTCCTTATCGTTCTGCACCCTGGGCTCAGGGCGCGCTGACTTCGCATAGGAAAGGAGCATGGCATTTGCAAGAAAGTTCACTGGGAGGGCGTGTCGAGGTGTGTTTCGATCCGGCGTTCCCCTGCATATGCATAGGTATCTACACAATTTTGGTGCGACGCTGAACCTGTGGCGAGGGAGCTTGCTCCCGTGACGGCCTGACAGCCGACATCTATCTACCTGACACCCCACCATCCAACTGTGGGAGCTGGCTTGCCTGCGAAGGCGGCCTAACAGTCAACACAGTTGGACCGGGTACATATCCGTTATTTAGGTAACGGCCACCTAGGGTTCCGCCCTGACGGCGGCTCACTTTTGAAAAGCGCAAAAGTAAGCAAAACGCTCTTGCCCCACCACTCGGCACCTCGCCTAGGCTCGGTGTGCCCGTAATCCGCCAGTGATTTGGGGGGCCGCCGCCACGCGCCCTCCATGGCGCGGGGCGGCTAAACCGGCATCCCTGCCGGTTTACCCCCCAAATCCCTGTCGAATTCCGGCCAGCGTGGTTTAACGGGGCGCCTGAGATCAAGATCACAAGCAGATCAAGAGCGGCTCGCTTCGCATCGTGGTTACCGTCTGCTGCTACCGCCTACAAAGTTACGTAGATACCTATGCCTGCTTATGTTTACCACAGCGGCTATATGACTCATCCTTCCTGGCCCGACATGAGGAATAGCGTTATGCCCACCCTGCATCTGCTCTGCGGCAAGATCGCATCCGGTAAGTCCACACTCGCCAAAACCCTGGCCGCCGAGCAGGGGGCCATCGTGCTCAGCGAAGACCAGTGGCTGGCCAATCTCTATCCCGGCGAAATCCAGAGCATTGCCGACTACCTGCGCTGTGCCCTGCGGGTTCGTGGGGTACTTGAGCCGCTGGTGATCGATCTGTTGGCGTGCGGCGTCAATGTGGTGCTGGATTTTCCGGCCAATACCCTCGCCAATCGTCAATGGTTACTCGGCCTGGCCCAGGCAGCCAAGGTGCCGCACTGCCTGCATTACCTGAAGCTGGACGATGCCACCTGTCGTGCGCGCCTGCATGCGCGTAACGCCCGGGGTGAGCATGATTTTGCCGCCACCGATACCGAGTTTGACCTGATCACTCGCCATTTCAGTGTGCCGAGTGAAGAGGAAGGGTTGGTGATTGAGGTGCATCACCCGTGACCACCCAAAAACCTGCTGGTATCGATGCCGACGGCTATATCCTCAACGTCGCCGATGGGCCTATACAACCCGAGTTCCAGCGCCTGCTGACGGACATTTGCGCTACCTTGTCCCGGCCGGAGCTCGGGCTGCACGGGATTTACCTGTATGGCAGCATCGCACGGGGCGAAGCTGAGATCGGGATGTCTGATCTTGACCTTTCCCTGATACTGGTGGAACCACCGAATGCGCCGGTGCTTGAACAATTGGAGTCGGCCCGACTCGCTTTGGAGCAACGGCATCCGAGCGTCACCAAGATCGACTTCGACATCGGCCACCGCGCCCAGGTGTTGGCGCCCGAAAACCGAAACAGTTGGGGCTTCTGGCTCAAACATCATTGCCGCTGTCTCTGGGGCGAAGACCTGTCACTGCACGTCGAACCGTTTCGCCCGTCCCGCGCCATCGCCCTGGCGGTCAATGGTGATTTTGAACAGGCGCTCACGACTTACCTGGTGCGCATTGAACAGGCCAGCCCTGAACACACGCGGCTTGGCCTGCAGCGGGAAGCATCACGGGCCTTGATCCGCGCCACCCACATCCTGCGAGCGGAAGATGCGCAAACCTGGCCGCAAACCCTGGAAGACTACGTCGGGCTGTTTGTTCATCATTACCCGACCATGCGCGTGCAAATCGCCTACTTCCTGTTTGAAGCACGCAACCCGAGCGCCGAGTGCGAGGCATTTACGACACGCCTACGGGCGTTTCTGAGCTGGATGGTTTCGGCTTTTATAGAAAGGAATCAATCAGATGCGTGAACGCAAAGCCGCACGATTACTGGTCATAAACCCTGCGCAGCAAGTGTTGCTGTTTCGCTTCGTGCATAAAGACGGCGCCCTGGCCGGCCAGGATTACTGGGCCACGCCGGGCGGTGGCGTGGAGGCCGGGGAGAGCTTCCACAGCGCCGCGATTCGTGAGTTGCGCGAAGAGACTGGGATCACGGTGAGCAGCGTCGGGGAATGTGTAGCAGAGCGCGACGTGACCTTGATGCTGCCCTGCGGCGAAACGGTGCTGGCGGTTGAGCGGTACTTCGTTGTGCATGCGCCCAGCGAGGCGTTATCCAGGGCCGAGTGGACGCTACAGGAGACCCAAGTGATGGCGGATCATCGCTGGTGGTCGGCAGAAGCGTTGCGCGCCACGAGCGATACGGTATGGCCGCAGGCGTTACCGCAAATGCTGGAGGATGCCGGGGTGTTTTAACCGTCCAGGCCGGCAAGCGGTCGCCATCGTGCGTTTGCCCTGATGCATGTCTGCATTGCTCATTAATGACTGGCCAGGATTTCACTCGTTTGGAACACCCTTGCATAGTCCATCGCCAAGTTACTGAGCGACAGTGCATGCACATCCTCTGCGGCCCACAGCCGCCCCGACAAGTCGGTTTGATCGAAGGTAAAACACGCATCCGCCGCCACGATCACGTCGAACCCCAGGTTGCCGCCCGAGCGTGCGGTGGATTCCACTGAATTGTTGGTGATGACCCCGACGATTACCAACTGCTGGATCGAGCGCAGGTGCAGCCAGCGCTCCAGGCCCGTGGCGCTGAACGCATCTGGTACGTTTTTTTCAACCACATGCTCCTGGGCCAGGGGGTGCAGCGCATCCTGGAACTCACAGCCGGGCTGGCCTGGCCGGAACACTGAAGCGGCAGAGCGGGAGATATGCCGCACATGAATGATCGGGCGTTGCGCCTGGCGCCAGGCATTGAGCAATTGCTGTATGCGCAGCTCGGCGTCTGGGTTGTTGCGGCGGCCAAGGGTGGGATCGGCCATGCCTTTTTGCATATCGATGATCAACAATGCGGCGTTAGTCGCTATCGGTTCCATGGCCTGTCCTGGCAGAGGTGAACATTATCTAACTGGTTGGAAGTTAGCACCGATCGGCAGCCCATACGCAAATCCCTGAGACTTCCCGGCGAAACGCTTCATAATGGCGGCCAATTTGTTTAGCTCGTTATTCTGGTGTGCCCGCATGGAAATTAAGGTCAACTTTCTCGACAACCTTCGGCTTGAAGCCAAGTTCGATGACTTCACGGTCATTGCCGACCAGCCCATCCGCTACAAGGGCGATGGTTCGGCACCGGGGCCATTCGACTACTTCCTGGCTTCGTCGGCGTTGTGTGCGGCGTACTTTGTGAAGTTGTACTGCCAGACGCGCAATATTCCCACCGAGAATATTCGCCTGTCGCAGAACAACATCGTCGACCCGGAAAACCGCTACAACCAGATTTTCAAGATTCAGGTCGAATTGCCCGCAGACATCTCCGACAAGGACCGCCAAGGCATCCTGCGTTCCATCGACCGCTGCACCGTGAAGAAGGTGGTGCAGGCCGGGCCGGAATTCGTGATTGAGGAAGTCGACAACCTCGACGCCGATGCCCAGGCGTTGTTGATGCCCAACTCCACGTCCGCAGCGGGCACCTACATTGCCGGCAAGGACCTGCCGCTGGAGCAGACCATCGCCAACATGTCGGCGATTCTCGCGGGCCTGGGCATGAAGATCGAGATTGCCTCGTGGCGCAATATCGTGCCCAACGTGTGGTCGCTGCATATCCGCGACGCCCATTCGCCGATGTGCTTTACCAACGGCAAAGGCGCGACAAAAGAGGGCGCGTTGGCGTCGGCGCTGGGTGAGTTCATCGAGCGCCTGAACTGCAACTTCTTTTACAACGACCAGTTCTGGGGTGAGGATCTGGCCAACGCGCCGTTCGTGCATTACCCGGACGAGCGTTGGTTCCAGCCGGGCCCCAACGATGAGCTGCCGAGTGAAATCCTCGATGCCTACTGCCTGAAAGTCTACAACCGCGAGGGCGAGCTGCGCGGTTCACACCTGTTCGACACCAACTCCGGCAACGAAGCCCGTGGCATTGTCTCCCTGCCGTTCGTGCGTCAGTCCGATGGCGAGGTGGTGTATTTTCCGTCCAACCTGATCGAAAACCTCTACCTGAGCAACGGCATGAGCGCGGGTAACACCTTGGCCGAAGCCCAGGTACAGTGCCTATCGGAGATTTTCGAGCGGGCGGTGAAGCGCGAAATCATCGAAGGCGAATTTGCCCTGCCGGACGTACCGGCCGAAGTGCTGGCCAAGTACCCGGGCATCCTGGCGGGTATCGAAGGCCTGGAAGCCCAGGGCTTTCCGGTGCTGGTCAAGGATGCCTCCCTGGGCGGTGAATTCCCGGTGATGTGCGTGACTTTGATGAACCCGCGCACCGGCGGCGTGTTCGCCTCGTTCGGCGCGCACCCGAGCCTGGAAGTGGCGCTGGAACGCAGCCTCACCGAGCTGCTGCAAGGCCGTAGCTTCGAAGGCTTGAACGACCTCCCGCAGCCGACCTTCGAAGGCCAGGCGGTCACCGAACCTAACAACTTCGTCGAGCACTTTATCGATTCCAGCGGCGTGGTGTCGTGGCGCTTCTTCAGTGCTCAGTCGGATTATGAATTCGTCGAGTGGGACTTCTCCGGCCAGGGCGAAGACTCCAACGCCCAGGAAGCCGCCACGCTGTTCGGCATCCTCGAAGGCATGGGCAAAGAGTCGTACATGGCGGTGTATGAGCACTTGGGCGCTACCGCCTGCCGCATCCTGGTGCCGGACTACTCGGAAATCTACCCGGTGGATGACCTGATCTGGGACAACACCAACAAGGCGCTGTTTTTCCGCGAAGACATCCTCAACCTGCACCGCCTCAGCGAGGATGAGCTGCAGGCGTTGGTCGAGCGTCTGATAGAAAGCGAACTGGACGACTACACCGATATCACTACGCTGATTGGCATTGAGTTCGATGACAACACCGCGTGGGGCCAGTTGACCATCCTGGAGCTGAAACTGCTGATATTCCTGGCGCTGAAGCAGTATGAAGAGGCCAAGGAATGCGTAGAGATGTTCCTGCAGTACAACGACAACACCGTTGAGCGCGGCCTGTTTTACCAGGCGATGAACGCGGTGCTGGAGATGGAACTGGATGAGGACCTGGAACTGGCTGACTACGAGGCCAACTTCCGGCGCATGTTTGGCAACGAGCGCATGGACGCGGTGATCGGCTCGGTCGACGGCAGTGTGCGCTTTTATGGGCTCACGCCGACGAGCATGAAGCTGGAAGGCCTGGACCGGCATTTACGCTTGATCGATAGCTACAAGAAGCTGCATGCGGCGCGGGCCAACATTACCCAAGCCTGATACACACTGATCGTTCCCACGCTCTGCGTGGGAATGCAGCCAGGGACGCTCTGCGTTCCCAAGCGTGACGCAGAGCGTCACCGAATGCGTTCCCACGCAGAGCGTGGGAACGATCATGGCGGTTAAATGTGGGTCAAGGCCTGAGCCAGATCGGCGCGCAAATCCTCCACATCCTCAACCCCCACCGACAACCGCACCAGCCCATCGCCAATCCCCAATTGCGCTCGCGTCGCCGCCGGGATGCTGGCATGGGTCATGATCGCCGGGTGCTCGATCAGGCTTTCCACGCCCCCCAGGCTCTCGGCCAGGGCGAAGATCTTCACGTTTTCCAGAAAGCGCGTCGCGCCGGCCAGGTCGCTGTTCAAGTCCACTGAAATCATCCCGCCAAAGCCGCGCATTTGCTGCTTGGCCAGGTCGTGCTGTGGGTGGGATTGCAAGCCCGGGTAGTGAACCCGCGACACTTGTGGCTGTTGTTCCAGCCAGGTGGCCAGGTCCAGGGCATTGCTGCAATGGCGCTCCATGCGCAGCGCCAGGGTTTTTACCCCGCGCAGGGTCAGGAAGGCATCGAACGGCCCGGCGATGGCGCCGATGGAGTTTTGCAGGAAGCCCAGGCGTTCGGCCAATTCAGCGTTATCACCGACAACAGCGATACCACCGATCACATCAGAATGCCCATTGAGGTATTTGGTGGTGGAGTGCACCACGATGTCGAAGCCCAACTCCAGCGGGCGCTGGATCCAGGGGCTGGCAAAGGTATTGTCGGCCACGCAGATAATCCCGCGGGCACGGCAGATGCGGGCCACGGCGCGCAGGTCGGTCAGGCTCAGCAGCGGGTTGCTTGGGGTTTCGACCCAGACCATGCGCGTGTCGTCCTGCAATGACGCTTCAAACGCCGACAAGTCGCTGAGGTCGACATAGCTGAAACGGTGCCCGGCACTGCGCTGGCGCACTTTGTCGAACAGCCGGAAAGTGCCGCCGTACAGGTCATTGCCCGAGACGATATGCGCGCCAGCATCCAGCAGTTCGAGCACGGTGGAGATCGCCGCCAGCCCCGAGGCAAATGCAAATGCCTGGCTGCCGCCTTCAAGGTCGGCCACGCAGCGTTCCAGGGCGAAACGCGTGGGGTTATGGGAGCGGCCATAGTCAAACCCCTTGTGCACGCCGGGGCTGTCTTGCAGGTAGGTGGAGTTGGCGTAGATCGGCGGCATCAGCGCGCCCGTGGTCGGGTCGGGTGACTGCCCGGCGTGGATCACACGGGTGGCAAACGCGCTTTTATCGGGCTGGCTCATGCAAGGGATCTCCGTAGGTGGTTAAGCAGGTCGACGCGGGTGATCAGGCCATGAAAGCCTGCGGCGTCGGCAATGATGGCGACCAGGCCGCGATCCAGTTCAGCCTGCAGTTCGGCCAGGCTGGCGTTGGGGGCCAGGGTGTGCAGGGTGTTGGTCATGGCGCTGGCGACGGTCATGGAAAAATCTGCGGCGTCGTGGTGCAGGCCCAGCAGGATGTCGGACTCGTCGATGACGCCCACCAGGGTCTGGCCATCGACCAGCACCGGCAGTTGCGACACGTCCGCCAGGCGCATGCGCTGGAAGGCGGTGAGCAGGGTGTCGTCGGGGCTTACGCTGATCACGCGGCCGTCTTCGAAGCGGCGCGCGATCAGATCGCGCAGGTCGCCGTAGTGTTTGTACTGCAACAGGCCCGCGTCGTTCATCCACTGGTCGTTGTAAACCTTGGACAGATAGCGCGTACCGGTGTCGCAAACAAAGGTCACCACGCGCTTGGGCTCGGTTTGCTCGCGGCAGTAGCGCAAGGCCGCGGCGAGCAGGGTGCCGGTGGATGAGCCGCCGAGGATGCCTTCGGCCTTTAGCAGTTGGCGGGCGTGGTCGAAGCTGTCGGCATCGCTGATGGAGTAGGCGTGGCGCACGCTGGACAGGTCGGCGATCGAGGGGATGAAGTCCTCGCCTATCCCTTCCACGGCCCAGGAACCGGGAGTTTCCAGGGTGCGGCTGCGGCTGTATTCGGCCATTACCGAACCGACCGGGTCGGCCAGCACCATGGCCAGTTCGGGTTGCACGCGCTTGAAGAAACGCGTGAGGCCGGTGAGGGTGCCGGCCGAGCCGACGCCCACCACAATCGCGTCCACGTCGTGCTGGGTCTGCGCCCAGATCTCCGGCGCGGTGCTGGTCTCGTGGGCCAAGGGGTTGGCCGGGTTATTGAACTGGTCGGCGAAGAACGAGCCTGGAATATCTTTGGCCAAGCGTGCCGCCACGTCCTGGTAATACTCGGGATGGCCCTTGCCCACATCGGAGCGGGTGATATGCACCTCGGCGCCCATGGCCTTGAGGTGCAGCACCTTTTCCGTGGACATCTTGTCGGGCACCACCAACACCACCCGGTAACCCTTGGCCCGGCCCACCAGCGCCAGGCCCAGGCCGGTATTGCCGGCGGTGGCTTCAATGATGGTACCGCCCGGGCGCAAGCGACCGTCGCGTTCAGCGGCGTCGATCATCGCCAGGCCGATGCGGTCCTTGATGGAACCACCGGGGTTTTGCGATTCAAGCTTGAGAAACAGCGTGCAGGGGCCGGTATCGAAGCGGCTGACCTTGACCAGCGGGGTGTTGCCGATCAGTTCAAGTACGGCAGGGCGTGAAGGCGTGGGCATGTCGTCTCCTGGTTACGGGATGGACGTAGGGCGGGGGGCAGCAAAAAAACAGCATGGCTTGGAACATAGGCCGGTATCGCCCGTGTCGCAACCGGGCGTCCGTTGTATGACTTTTTTTGCCGCATGGGAGAGGGCGCGCAATCCAGATGTGGGAGCTGGCTTGCCTGCGATGGCGGTGGTGCAGTTGGCATTTGCGCTGCCTGACCCACCGCCATCGCGGCCTCGCTAGGGCTCGAGCGCTCCCACCGTTCAGTTCCCGGCAATGGCGGCTTCGATGGCAGCGATGTCGATCTTGGTCATGGTCATCATCGCTTCAAATGCACGCTTGGCGACGGCAGGATCTTTACTGGTAACCGCATCGACCAACACCCGCGGCGAGATCTGCCACGACAGCCCCCACTTGTCCTTGCACCAACCGCAAGCGCTCGCCTGCCCACCGTTGTCGATGATGGCATGCCACAACCGGTCGGTTTCCTCCTGATCCTCGGTAGACACCTGAAAGGAAAACGCCTCACTGTGCTTGAACAGGGGGCCGCCATTGAGGCCCACGCAGGGGATACCCAGTACGGTGAATTCCACAGTCAACTCATCACCCTGCTTGCCGGATGGGTAGTCGCCAGGCGCACGGTGTACGGCCTTTACTTCGCTGTTGGGGAAGGTCTGCGCGTAGAAGGTCGCTGCCTCCAGGGCATCGCCGTTGTACCAGAGGCAAATCGTATTCTTGTTGTTCATCGCAAGGCTCCTCGGGTTGAAAGGTGCATGAAGTCTAGACGAACAACCTGCAACGCTACTCAGGCTTGCACCGCCTCCCGGCCAGCGCGTGCGTCGGCCCGCCGCGAACGCCAGCTCAGCCCCAATACCATCAGCAAGCCCAGGCCCGCCATCAGTGCGCCTGCCAGGGAAATGGCCGGGTAGCCCAGCCCGGCATTGATCACCGCGCCACCCAATGCCGCACCAATCGCATTGCCAAAATTGAACGCACCGATGTTCATCGCCGAAGCCAGGTTAGGCGCGTCTTTGGCGGCCTCCATCACCCGCATCTGCAGCGGCGGCACCAGGGCAAAGCTGGCAGCGCCCCACAGCAGGATCGACAACGCGGCGGGCAGCGGCCATTGCATAAGCACCGAAAAGGCCAACAGCACGGCAATCAACACCACCAGCGAGATGATCAAAGTGCGGTCCACTGAGCGGTCCGCAGATTTGCCACCCCACACATTGCCCAGGGTGAGCCCGATTCCGAACAGCACCAGCATCCCGGTGACGAAGTTGGTCGAAGCATGGGTGACATCCCGCAGAATCGGCGCGATGTAGGTGAATACCGTAAACATCGCACTCGAGCCCACCACGGTCAGGGCCAGCGCCGCCAGCACCGGCCCGCGCCCCAGCACACGGATTTCCGCCATCAGGCCGCCACCCTTGGGCGCGGGAGTATTGGGCAGGGCCCGCCACAGCGCCGCCATGACCACCGCGCCAAGCCCACTGATGCCCCAGAACGCAGTACGCCAACCAAAATTTTCGCCAAACCAGGTCGCCAGGGGCACGCCGCCAATAGTTGCCAGGGTCAGCCCCATGAACATCGCCGCCACAGCCCCCGCGCGCTTCTCGGGCGCCACCAGGCTTGCGGCCACAATTGAGCCAATCCCAAAGAACGCTCCGTGATTGAGCGACGTCACCAGCCTGGCGATCATCAGCGTCTGGTAGTTGCTGGCCAACGCCGACAGCAAATTACCCAGGGTAAAAATCGCCATCAGCCCGATCAGCAGATAACGGCGGGGCACCCTGGCCGTCGCCAGGGTCATGATCGGCGCGCCAATCAACACGCCCATGGCGTAGGCGCTTACCAACAGCCCCGCAGCGGGAATGGAGACATCAAGATCAGCGGCGATACCGGGCAACATGCCCATAGGGGCAAACTCTGTGACCCCGATGCCAAAGGCACCGACGGACAATGCTACAAGGGGGGGATTGATACGCATGGGTGACTCCTCATCTGTGAGTCAAATGCTACAATCCTGCCTTTTGCAGCAGTAGCCCTTGGTTGGGAACTACAGCTTTGCGCAGGAGGCACAAATGGACATCGGCGGGCGTTCGGGAGAGATGGAAGTGTTCACCATGGTCGCCGAGCACGGCAGCCTGTCGGGCGCGGCCAGGGCGTTGGGGCTGACCCCATCGGCCATCAGCCGCATCATCACCCGCACCGAACAGCGCATCGGCACCCGCCTGCTACTGCGCACCACCCGCGCCATCACCTTCACCGCCGAAGGCGAAGCCTACCTGCGCGGCGCCCGACGCATCCTCGCCGACATGGCCGAAGTCGAAGACGCCATCACCGACCAGGGCGCCCCACGCGGACGCCTGCGCGTCAGCGCCGCACTGGCCCACGGCCGCATGACCATCGTCCCCCTGATCGCCGCCTTCAGCGCCCGCTATCCCGCCATCGTCGTCGACCTGATGCTCGGCGACGAAGTCGTGGACATCCTCGGCGGCCAAGCCGACGTTGCCATCCGCTTCGGCCCCCTCGCCGACAGCCCCCTGACCGCTCGCCTTATCGGCTCTACCGGGCAGGTTATCGTTGCTTCACCGGAGTACCTGGCACGGCATGGCACCCCCGTGACGCCGCAGGATTTACTGCAACACAACTGCCTGCGCTTCAACTTCCGTAGGGCGGCGCCGGATTGGCCGTTTCGGGTGGAGGGGCGGGAGTTTTCGTTGAAGGTGGCGGGGACGATTGAGGGGAATAGTGGTGAGGCATTGGCGCAGTTGGCGAAGCTGGGGGCGGGGGTGGCGAGAATAGGGGCGTTTAGTGTGGTGGAGGAGGTGAGGCGGGGGGAGTTGGTGGTGTTGCTGGAGGAATTTAATCCTGGGGATGTGGAACCGATTCATGCGGTGTTTGTGGGGGGAGGGGCGATGCCGGCGCGGGTTAGGGCGTTTGTGGATTTTTTGGTTGAGAGGTGTGGGGGTTGAGGGGCGGGATTTTTGGGGAGGAGGGGGCTGACCGGCGGATTTCGGCCCAACGCTGCCCCTCACCACGGGCCACAATCGGCCAAAACGAAACGACCTTGAAAACTCCATGAGTCTTAAAATTTGAACAACTAATTTTTGGCTAGTCATTTTTTCTCCTACCGAAATAAGCGCTTGAGAAATTAGCCAGATACCAGTAAGTCAGCGCAAACCCATACCCCAAAAATATAGATATCCCAGTGGAATAGATCACTTGAATGAACGTTGACTCATAGATGCACATCCTCGTGCAATTGGGCTCGGTCGGAGGCGTAAAGGTAAAGAAAAATAGTCCAACGCAAATCATCACCACTCCTGGTAATGCTTTCAGATGACGCCTCCACCCGGTAAGTGAACCAACATACATTTCCTGGTAGGGCTTCCATCGCGCGATAAGAAAGGCGTAATAAAAGCTAAACATCCATGCCAGTAAAAATATTAATTGTGTGGCTTGAGGAAATGACGATTTTTCGGACCAAACGTTAATCGACGAAATAGTGGCTCCGGCGATCGTGGCAAGCTCCGCCACCCATTGAACCCCCATAACGTCCCCACTGTATCCTCCAAAAACTATTACAGACGTGAACAATAATGGAACCCAAACCATCCACCTTTGGTAAAAAGCATCTCGGGCAATTTCCCGTACAAGCTTCGATGTTGATGGATTATGCATACGCCCTCCTTGGCCGCCTTATCAATGTTCTCGGTCGTCGCGTAGGTGTTCGTTCATTTCGCTGCCAAAAGCGCAAGGGCAGAGAGGTTAATGCTAGCCTGTGCCTGGGCAACGAGTGCGGACATTCTTATGAGAGGGTATTTCAGCAGACACTGTATTTGAAAATTCGACGAGCGCTGTAAACACGACAGTGGCAGAAAAACCCTTTTCATTTTCCAGCTCCATCACAAAGAAAAAAGTATTTCTTCAGCGTAGTTTCCTCCCGAAGGTAGCGCCACTTCGTGACCCCTATACGGCGGGTGGTTTGAGCGCGACGGGACTTTGAATACCCTCGTTGAGCAAGCACGAATCATGCAGGCTTTTTAGGGGCCACGATGGACCGCTTTTGGCCGTTTGCAGCCAATGAGTCAACGCAAGGTTGTAACTGGCACGGATGGACCAAAGCTCATACACCGCCCACTCGCGTTTTCGTTCCAGCCTGCCCGCAAGCGCATTGCCTTGACCTCCTTACCTGTTCCACCTTGTTCATGACCTTTTCCCACACTGTCGCGTGTTTTAAGCTTGCTGAAACGTTTCATCGAGTTTATAAATCGCAAACAACTCCAATAAAGGCCACCGCCATGACCCCACTAAAACTCCTCGTTGCCCTCAGCGCATTCTCTGCCGCCTCCCACGCCATGGCCTGGGATTACGTGCTGCTGGACACCGACAAAGCCGCCCAGAACTGGCAGGTCACCAGCCAGCAACTCGGCATCCAAACCGATAAGCCCTTCAGCGTTACCCTGCGCACCCTGCACGGTGGTCGGCAGGAGGGCGTGAGCATCGTCGATATCGATAACGGCACGATGAAGCTCTCGGTAGTGCCGACACGTGGCATGAACGTGTTGCAGGCGTCGGTCGGCGATGTGCGCATGGGCTGGGATTCGCCGGTCAAGGAAGTGGTGAATCCGTCCTTTATCGAACTCAATGGCCGTGGTGGTCTGGGTTGGCTGGAAGGTTTCAATGAGCTGGTTACTCGCTGCGGCTACGAATGGGTCGGGCACCCTGGTATCGACAACGGTGAGCTGCTGACCCTGCACGGTCGGGCCGCGAATATTCCTGCGAATAAAGTCACCCTGCATATCGATGAAAAGCCGCCGTACGCCATCACCCTGCGCGGCGAGCTGAAAGAGCAGGCGTTCAAGAAGGTCGATTTTTCTGTTGCGACCGAACTGGTCACCGAGCCCGGCAGTGTGGTGTTCGCTCTCAACGACACGCTGACCAACAATGGCGATTATCCGAAGGAATATCAGGCGCTGTATCACAGTAACTTCAGCACCCCGTTCCTGGAGCAGGGCGCGCGTTTCGTTGCGCCGGTGAAGCAGGTGTCGCCGTTCAATGACAAGGCCAAGGGCGAACTGGCCGACTGGCAAACCTATCGCGCACCGACCAAGGACTATGACGAAACGGTTTACAACGTGGTGCCGTATGCCGATGCCAAGGGCGATACATTGACCGTGCTGCATAACAAGGCCGGCAGCCTGGGGGTTTCGGTGGGTTTCAATACGCAGACACTGCCGGTGTTTTCGCTGTGGAAGAACACTGATACCCAAGGGCAGGGCTATGTCACGGGGTTGGAGCCGGGGACGAGTTTTTCCTATAACCGTCGTTATCAGCGGCCACTGAACCTGGTGCCTACGATCGGGGCGAAGGAACATAAGCAGTTCCGTATCAGCTACAGCTTGTTGGCGGATAAGGCGGCTGTTGAAAAGGCCTTGAAGCAGGTCAGCGAGATTCAGGGTGGGCGGGAGACTGAGGTGCGGCAGACGCCTTTGGTGGATCTGACCAAGGAGTGACATGGGCTGGAGCCTTCGCGCGGGCCCCGGCGTTCTTCATCGACGCCGGAACCCGCGCCCTGCAACTGTCATCGATGGGCATGCATACTGAAATAACCGTGTTTCAGGAGCCTATCCGTGATTCGCAGAGCATTACCCGCCGACGCAAAGGCCATTGCCCAGGTGCATATCAGCAGTTGGCAAGACGCCTACCGTGACCTGATGCCCGCCCAGTTCTTGAGCGGATTGCAAGTAACGCTTGCTCGGCGCGAAGCCCATTGGGCTCGCTCGCTTGCCTCGGGTGAGTCAACGGTATGGGTCGCCGAGGTGGGCCAGCAGATTGTCGGCTGGATATCCGTTGGCGCCAGCCGTGACGAAGACGCCGTGCAGGCCAATGCAGGTGAGGTCATGGCCATCTACGTGCTCGCCGAGCATTGGCACTCCGGCGTCGGGCTGGCCTTGTGGAATGCCGGCCTGCAAGACCTGTTGGCGCAAGGCTATGAGCGTTTAACGCTGTGGGTCTTGGCCGGTAATGAACGGGCTATTCGATTTTATCGCCGGGCGGGGTGTGTCGAGGAGGCCGGGACAGAGCGCCATCTTGAGAGGGGCGGTGTGGCGCTGGTGGAGGTGAGGTATGGTTTGCCGTTGAGATAGCATAGGTATCTACGCAACTTGGGCATCAGTTGAATCGTCGTCGGCTGCCCGGCCGCCTTCGCGAGCAAGCCCGCTCCCACATTGGTCATGCATTGCCGTCAAAATCAGTGCCTGGCACAGATCCCCTGTGGGAGCGGGCTTGCCCGCGAAGGCGATGTGTCAGTCACTGAATTTTCAACTGAACCACCGTCATCGCAGGCAAGCCAGCTCCCACATTTGATCGCGGGGCACAGCTCGATCGGCGTCGGCTGCCAGGGGCGCTCCCACCGCGGTTACGCCCTGCGCGCAGTCAACAATACCGCCGCGGCCGCTGACAACAAACCTGCGCAGCAGCGATTGAACAGGCGCTTGCCCTTCGGCTCGGCAAACCAGCGACGCATATGCAGGCCCATATAGGCGTAGGCACTGATGGCGACCCATTCCAGGGCCAGGAACATCACACCCAGCAGGGCAAATTGCGCGGTGATGGGTTGGCCGGGCACCACGAATTGTGGCAGGAAGGCGGTGAAAATCAGGATCGCTTTGGGGTTGCCCGCCGCCACCAGAAACTCCTGCCGCGCCAAGGCCCACAGGCCCACCTTCCTCGTTGCGGTGTTCACCGGCTGCTGCGGGTCTGCGCGCCATAGCTGATACGCCAGGTAAAACAGATACGCCGCGCCGAGAATCTTGATCCCGTAGAACAACAACTCCGAGGTTTGCAGTACCACCGCCAAGCCAGCGGATGCGAGGGCGATCATGCCGGCGAAGGCCAGCAGGCGGCCGAGACCGGCGAGGCAGGAGGTGCGGTAGCCATAGCGGGTAGCGTTGCTCACGGATAGCAGGTTATTGGGGCCGGGGGCCATATTCAGGGCGAAGCAGGCGGGGAGGAAGAGGGCGAGGGTGGCGAGGTCCATGGCGGCTCCGGGTTGGCAGGTCGGGGAGTCTTGAGGATAAACAGATGAAGCGCGGTTTAACACTCCGTGGCCGGGCTTCTGGCCCCGCGAGCGCTTCAGGTGTCCGGATTGGATGAACGCTTGGCCTCAGGGGTTGCGGCAAATAACCGATCGGCGATTTGCCGGCCCCGTTCCAAGCCTTCCTGCGTCAGCCAAATGGACTTGTTTTTGTTCACCGGATTACTGATAAAACCTTGCTCGTGAAGCCGGTTCATTATTTGAAAGTCGTGGCCTTTCCATGAGTTGCCGTTATCAAAGCTGAAGGTGGTCAGCAGGGCAAGTACGACTTCCTCAATCAGTTTTTCGTCGTATTCCATAATGGGTACTCCGCTTGGATTACACAGACCCTGTCGAGCCTCGGGGCCTTGCGGTTCAAGAATGCATGCAGTCACGTACTTGAGCGATTGCAAAAGCTTTTTTAGCCGACTTGCCGACACCTATCAATAACCCTCAAGTTTTTAACAAAGGTTTACACCGGTCACTGCGTCTATTCGGTATGTTTTTCAGTGACTTGCACAACTTGGTAGAACGTCGATGCAGTTCCTTGAACACCCACTGGACCCGCAGCTCATCAACATCCGCCGGCTGTTTCCAAGCCCATTGGCCAGCATTCAGTTTCCCGACGCGAAAAGGCTGAATACTGAGCTCAAGGCCCAGATTGCCCAGCGCATGGCAGACGACGTTTACGGCACGCAGCGCAGCAATGCCGGAGGTTGGCAGTCGGCCGGTGATTTTGCGCAGTGGGGCGGGGAGGCCTGTGAAGCCCTGGTGAGGTTTGCCACGCAGTTCGCCACCCAAATGACCGTCGTGCACAGCGAGCAATATGGGTTCATCGAGCCCGGCTTCGAGTGGAAGGTCAACGCCTGGGTCAACGTGAATGAGGCGGGCCACAGCAATGCACTTCACGGCCACCCTGGGGCGTTTTGGTCCGGTGTTTATTGGGTCGATGCCGGTGGCCGCGAGGATGACCCGGCGGTGGGCGGCGACCTGGAGTTCCTGGACCCGCGCGGCATGGTGGCTTCGACCTATAACCCGGCCCTGCGCATGCGAGTAGAAGACTGCCTGACTGCTGGGTTCAGCAGCACCTGCGCCGCCGCCACGGGCACATTCGTGATGTTTCCGTCGTGGTTGATGCATTCGGTACGCCGCTTTGAAGGCACACGGCCGCGAATCTCCATTGCCTTCAATTTTGGTGCCTGAACGCTCAAGTCAGCGATGCAACACTCCACACCGCTAACTCATACCCATCCGGATCGGTGAAGTGGAACCGGCTGCCACCGGGAAACGAAAACGTCTGGCGGGTTATCACCGCACCCAGCTGTTGAAGCCGCTGCTGCACACTGTCCAAGTTATCTGCGTACTTTTCATTCACCGATAGGGCCTTTGTGATTAGGCAATATCTCTGGACACTGCATCCAGCCAAGGTGTGCTTATCTTTGTCGAGGGTCACTCTAGAATGGCGGCGTACTTCTCCCAATTAAAGGAATGTTGTCATGCCTAATCATTCAATCAACGGCAAGGTTGCACTGATCGCGGGTGGTGCGAAGAACCTCGGAGGGTTGATCGCCCGCGATCTGGCCAAGCATGGCGCCAAGGCTGTGGTCGTGCACTACAACAGCGCCTCCAGCCAGGCTGACGCGAACACAACCGTTGCCGCAATCGAGGCGCTAGGCGCGAAGGCTGTCGCTTTGCAAGCGGACTTGACCACGGCGGGGGCGATGGAAAAACTCTTCAATGATGCCGTCGCGGCAGTTGGCAGGCCGGACATCGCGATCAATACCGTGGGCAAGGTGCTGAAAAAGCCAATGGCTGAAATCACGGAGGCGGAGTACGACGAGATGATGGCCGTCAATTCCAAGACTGCGTTCTTTTTTATCAAGGAAGCCGGCAAGCACCTCAATGACAATGGCAAGATCTGCACTATCGTCACTTCATTGCTGGGCGCTTTCACCCCCTTCTACGCGGCGTATGCCGGCAGCAAGGCTCCGGTAGAGCAATTCACGCGGGCGGCGGCGAAGGAGCTGGGCGTTCGAGGTATTTCGGTCACGGCAGTAGGGCCGGGGCCGATGGACACGCCGTTCTTCTACCCGGCCGAAGGTGAGGATGCGGTCAGTTACCACAAGACGGCTGCCGCGCTGTCGCCGTTCTCGCGCACGGGCCTGACAGATATCGAGGATGTGGTCCCGTTCATCTGTAACCTGGTGAGTGACGGCTGGTGGGTGACTGGCCAGACAATTTTGATCAATGGCGGCTACACCACCAAGTAAACGGTCAACGCGCAGGCGCAGACGTGGTGAGCGCCGATCGATCCGTGCCCCCCGAGCATTGAGAGCCCATGGATAGAATCGAACAGTACCGCGTCTTCGTTCAGGTCGCAGAGCTTGGCAGTTTCATACAAGCGGCACGGCTGATGAGGCTGCCACGCGCGAGCGTGTCGGCCGCCATTCAACAGCTGGAGGCCAATGCTGGCACTCGACTGCTGCACCGGACAACCCGCAAGGTCTCCCTGACCGCCGATGGCACCCAGTTACTGCTGAAGGCGCGCCAGGTCTTGCTGGACATCGATGATATCGACCAACTGTTTAACCGCCATCAGGAACAGGTCATGGGCCGTCTGGAAGTGGACGTGCCCAGCCGCATAGCGCGGCGCCTGGTGATGCCTGCGTTGGCCGAGTTTCTCCACCGCTACCCTGGGCTCCAACTCGGCCTGGGCTCCACCGATCGCGCCATTGATCTGGTACAGGAAGGCGTTGACTGTGTCATTCGTTTTGGCACCCCGCAGAACAGCAGCCTGGTGGTGAAACCTTTGGGTAAGGTGTTGCTGGTCAATTGCGCGAGCCCCGCCTACTTGGCGGAATTCGGGGTGCCCACACAGCCTGGCGATTTGCAAAATCGGCATGTCTGTATCGGCTACAGCACGAGCGCAGGCGGTCAGGAAACGGCGTGGGAATATTGCGTCGATGGCACCGCGCAGGCTGTCATGATGCCGAGCCGCGTGGTGGTCAACAATGCCGAAAGCTATATCGCAGGATGCTGTGCAGGGCTTGGCTTGATTCAGGTGCCGTTGTTCGATGTTCAGCATTTATTGGACAGCGGCGAATTGGTTGAGGTGATGACGGCCTATCGGCCGGCCCCCATGTGCGTTTCAGCCCTGTACCCGACTCGCCGCCAACGCTCTCGTCGCCTTGGCGCGTTCATCGATTGGTTTGCCGCTTTGATGGCTCCGCATCTGGAACCTTGATGCACTCCAGCGGTATATCCACCTATACTCTTTGACTCGCCGTGTTTCGGATTGGGTTCAAGGATGAAACCTGCGCCCCAACGCATCCAGCCGCACCGCGATCGGTGGCAGGCGTTCGCTGCTGCGGGCGAGTGTCTCGACGTCGTCGGCGGTGTTCTGGGCGATGCTTTGCACCGACTGCAAGCGCTCGACGATCTCCAGGTTGGCCGAGGTCTGCTCGCGGGTGGTGGTGACGATGTGGCCGTTGAGTTGGTCGATGTGCGCGATGTCCTCGCCCACCGCCCGTAGCATGTCCACCGCCTCTTGGCTGTCTGCCACGCAGCGCTCTACGCCTTCGCGGCTGGCGTGCATGGCTTCGACGGCTTGGCGGCTGCCGTGTTGCAGGCCCTCGATGATGCTCTTGATTTCCTGGGTGGAGAGGGCGGTGCGCTGGGCCAGGCTGCGCACTTCATCGGCTACCACGGCAAAGCCACGGCCTTGCTCGCCGGCGCGGGCGGCCTCGATGGCGGCGTTGAGGGCCAGCAGGTTGGTCTGGTTGGCGATGCTGCTGATCACTTCCAGCACCGAGCCGATTTGCTCTGCCTGCACCGCCAGGGATTCCACGGTCGACTCCGTGCCGTTGATACGCGAAGCCAGTTGGCTGATTTCATGCTGGGCGCGGCCGACGCTTTCCTGGCCGCGCACAATCTGCTGGCTGGCCTGGCCTGCATGTTCCACTGCCTGTTCGACCTGCACCGTAATGTGGCCCATGGCGTCTTCCATGCGCTGCATCGAACCGGTCATTTCGCCGATCTGCGCCAGTTGATGCCGTGCGCCTTTTTCCAGGGTGCCGCTCGCGCTGGCCAGTTCCTGGCCGAGCTGGCCCAGGCCATGGGAGTCGCGGGCGACGCCGTCGATCAGATGGGTGAGTTGCTGCAGGAAGTGGTCGAACCGCTTGGCGAGGGATACGTGGGCCTTGCCTTCACCTTGGGCGGTTTCCACCGTGAACTGCGAGGTGACGGCGAGCATTTTCTCAAGCATTTCCTGGCTCTCCACCGCTTCGGCCTGGCTATGGACGGCCAGGTAGAGCAGGGCGACGGTCTCCATCACCACATAGAAGGCGTGGACGAACACCATCGTCCAGCCGCCGTGATGCTCCATCACAAACACCGGCAAGCCCTGGTGTTGCAAGGCATGGAACACCACGTGATGCACCGCGATGGTCAGTGCCGCCACCAGGATCGGCAGCCAGTCACGGTAGAAGGTCAGCACCGCCAACAGCGCGAAAATACCGAAGTGGGATTCGATCACCCCGTGTGCCTGGTTGATGTGCAACGCCGCCATCACCATCAAGCCGGCGCCCAGTGCACAGCGCATCACCCGGGTGCCGCCAATGACGCGATACAGCGCCGTGAGCACCACGCCGGTGCCGCCACCGACGATCACGGCCTGCATGAGGGTGTCGTGCCAGAACGCCAGGCCGAGGGAGAACAGGCACATCAGCCAGATCAATGCCAGCATGATGCGGTCGGCCTTGCGATAGTGCTCGAGAAAACGGACGGGCATTCACTCTTACTCCATGAGAGGGGGCGTCGAGGTCAAGCAAGCACGCGGTGTGCCATACAGGCGCGCCGCTGTGGAGTGAAGCAGATGTTCAGGATTGTTGCCGGTTACCCACGCGTTATCGGCACGCGGGCGCGGGACTTTAAGAACGGCTGCCCGAGCGGGCAGCCGAGGTGGGCATGAGGCTCAGAAACTGTACTTGGCAGTCAACATCATGTTGCGGGGGCTGCCATAGGAGTCGCCGCCATAAGTCACTGAGTTGGAGATGGACTGGTAGTAGTGGCGATCAAAGATGTTGTTGGCGTTGAGTTGCAAATCCAGGTGCTGATTGACCCGGTAGCCTGCCATCAAGTCAGTGACGGCGTAGCCGCCTTGCTGGAGCCGGTAGTTGCTGCCATCCGCTAGCTTGATGTCGTTGTACATGCGGCTCTGCCAGGAGATATTGCCGCCGACGCGGAGTTTTTCCAGCGGGCCCTGGAAGTTATAGCGGGTGGTCACTTTGAACAGATGTTCCGGGATGTCGGTATCGAACTGCTTGTTGACCTTCTGCGGGTTGGCGTCGTCCTTGATGGTGTGGGTGCGCGCATAGGTATAGCCGCCGCCGACCTGCCAGTTTTCGGTCAAGGCGCCTTGCAGTTCGAAGTCGATACCCTGGCTGCGGATTTCGCCCGAGGCCTCGGCACAGGACGCCTGCGGGCAGTTGGGCACCACCACGGCCACGGCGCGGTTTTCCTGGTCGACACGGAACAGCGCTACGCTGGCATTCAACGTGCCACCGAAGTATTCGCCTTTGACGCCCACCTCATAATTTTTACCGAAGATGGGTTTGAGCGGAGTGCCGGCTGTGCTCTTGTCTTTTTGCGGCGTGAAGATGTCGCTGTAGCTCACATAAACCGAATGCTGGTCGTCCAGATCGTAGATCAGGCCGGCGTAGCGGGTGAGGTTGCGGGTGACCTTGTAGTCGCCAGCGGCATCACGGTTGTCGTAGTCGTACCAGTCCAGGCGAGCGCCGAGGATCAGCTTCAGCGGGTCGGCCAGGCTCAGGCGGCTGGTCAGGTAGAAACCGTCCTGGGTGGTGACTTCGCGAACGTTGTTGGTGCGGGTGAAGTTCGGTTTGCCCGCATTGATCGGCCAGTTGAGGTCGTACGGGCTGTAGTTGTGGGTGGTCATGTCGTAGATGCGCTTGCTGGCGCCCACCACCAGTTCATGGGTGCGGCCGAACGCCTCGAAGGGGCCGCTGGCAAAGGCGTCGAGCCCGGCCTGGTTTTCATCGTAGGTGGCCTGGTACACCGTGCGGGCCAGGGTGTCGTTGGTCCAGCGCGATTGGTAGGAGCCGGAGAACAAGGCGTTCTGTTCGGCGTAGTTGGCGTTGACCTGCAGGCTCCAGTCGTTGGCCAGGCGCTGGCGCAGCTCTGCGAACACGGTGTTGATTTCCTGGTCCTTGTTTTCCCAGTCGGTGCCTGGGTTGTAAGAGCGCGACAGGCCCAGGTGGCGTCCATCCAGGCCGACCATCGAAGCGCCCCAGAAGTAGTTGGTCTTGTCCTTCTGGTTCGAGTAACCGAGGGTCAGGGTGGTGTCTTCGCTCAGGTCGGCTTCGGTGACGGCATAGAAAAGGCCATGATCCTGCTCGGCCTTGTCGATAAAACTGTTGGCATCGCGGTAAGAGGTGACGACACGGCCGCGCCAGGTGCCACTGTCATTGAGTGGGCTGGAGGCGTCGAGCTCGCCACGGTAGTCGTCCCAGCTGCCGACGGCGCCGGTGAGCGTGACTTTCTGCTCATCCAGTGGCCGCTTGCGGATCAGGTTGATGGCGGCCGAAGGGTTGCCTGCGCCGGTCACCAGGCCGGTAGCGCCGCGTACCACTTCGACGCGGTCGAACATCGCCAGGTTCGGCTGGGCGCCTACCGACGCACCGTTGTAGCCGCTGGGGATACCGTCATACATGAGGTTGTCGATATCGAAACCGCGTGCGGTAAAGCCTTGTCGCCCAGGGCCGTTGGAGTAATTGAGGAACAGCCCCGGCGTGGCGTTGACCACGTCGTTGATGCTGGTCATGGCCTGGTCATCCATGCGCTGGCGCGTGATCACGGTGACGGCCTGCGGGGTTTCGCGCAGGGTCAGCGGCAGTTTGGTTGCGGTCTTCATCGAGCCGGTGGTGTACGACTCGCTGCCTTCGGTGGTTGCGCCAAGCTGTTGGCCCGAAACCTCGGTAGCGCCCAGCTCGATGGTGGCCGGTGCCCCGGCGGCAATGGCCGCATTGGAGGTTGCTAAAGCGATAGTGATTGCCATCAGACTGCGTGTAAAAACGTTGCCGCCGCGTTGTTGCACAAACATGAAAGTAGGGCTCCCCAAGTGCCTTCCTTGGCGAATAGTAAATCTGTTGATAATTATTCGCATCAGTTTGGCAGATTGAGTCTGTAGGGAAAAGCCCAACGTTTGTAGGAGCGCGATTGCTCGCGAAAGACGCGCAAGCGCCGCGTTAATTCAGTAAGCCCGCGTTATCGTTGAGGTTTTTCGCGAGCAAGCTCGCTCCTACAGGGTGGTGGTCAGGTGAACAGGATTTCGTAGGGCTCGCGCATGCGCTCTAGCAATATCTGCGCGAGCATCGGTGGTAAGCCGATCTGCGGGTCACCCACCAATTGGCTGGCGTAGGCGTGGGCGGCGTGCAGCTTGCGCGCGACGGTCCAGGTATCCAGGCGGACCTTGCGTGCACGCTGCCAGGGCATTACCGCGCTTTCCCGGGCCGGCCAATGCCAAGCCCAGATCGGCAGTTCATATAGTTGGGCACCTACTAGGCTGCACGCCCTGGCACTCGCGCGGCCGACGGCATCGTGGTCGTCATTGCCGTCGTTGCGCCAGGTGGTAAACACCACGTCGCCGGGTTGCAGGTAGCGCGCGATGAATTGGCTCATCGGCGATTCACGGGCGGCCAGGGCGTCGTCACAAAATCCGCCACGAATCCATTTCAGGCTGTGCAAGGGCATGCCCAGTCGGCGCAGGGCCTCGGCGCTTTCCTGGGGGCGCACCACGCTCAAACGGCTGGCCGGCCATACTTGAGAGCCGGGATGGCTGGCGCTGCCGTCGGTGATGGAGATCAATTGCAGCGGATGCTCGTGGGTGCTGAGCAGTTGCAGCAAACCGCCGCACGCCAGCACTTCATCGCCAGGATGGGGTGCGATTACCACGACGCGAGCGCCGGGCGGTACCAGGGTGTTCAGGGAGATGATGGGGGTTTGCGCCAACTGCGGCGCAGTGTTCCAGATTTGCGCGGGGCCGCGACGGCCTTCGCTTAAGGAGGCAGGCTTCATGGGGTGTCACATCCTTGTCGGTTGATACCGGGTCGTGCTCCGTTGACGGAACGACGCTCTTGTCTTCACCGCAGGCTCCGCTGAGGTGAGTGCGTGGCATGCCAATACTGGAATGCTGTGCGAGGCGTTAGGAGCATAGACAGGCATGGGTATCTGCACAACTTTGATGCGATGTTTGCTGGGCTGACGTCATCGCAGGCAAGCCAGCTCCCACAGAGGGTCTATGTTGCCCACAAAATCTGCGCCTGGCATGGGTCCCTGTGGGAGCTGGCTTGCCTGCGATTTTGTTTTTACCCAGCCCGCATCAAGCTCTTCAAGTAATCACCAAACCCACCCTCAGCCCGGCAATCCAGTCGCGCACTGGTCACCACTTGCGGTGCATGGCTCCAGGCAATGGATGCACCGCAACGCTCCAATTCACGTACCAGTTGTACATCCTCGTGGCATTCCAGCGGTTCAAACCCACCGGCCTCTACGTAGGCGCGGGCACTCACGCCCAGGTTGGCACCGTGGATATGCCGATGCCCGTCGCGGGCCTGGTAGGCCTGCTGATAGCGAATCTGCGCGGCCGGGTCGAAGCCTTCGCTCCAGGCGTCCACGGTGACTGTGCCGCACACCGCGTCGCAACCTTGGGCCAGTTGGGCCACCAACCAGTCAGGGGCGACACGGCTGTCGGCGTCGGTGCAGGAAATCCACCGCGCGCCTTGCTCCAGCAAGTACCCTGCACCCACGCCGCGGGCGTGCCCGACGTTGCGGGCCTGCACGTGCAGGCAATGCACCTCGTGGGCCTGGGCAATGGCCGCGCTGGCATCGCTGCAACTGTCGAGTACTACCAGAATCTGTACCGCTTCACCCAGCAAGCCCGGGTGGTTGGCGGCGATCCGCGCAGCTCTCAGGCAATCATCCAATAGGGCTTCTTCGTTATGTGCCGGGATCAGAATACCGATCATCGTAAACCCTCGTGGCGAGCGACCGAGGTGCCATCGAGGCTCCACAGGTTGAGCAGGAAATCCGGGTCCTGGTACTGCACCAATGGTGCTACACCCAGACGCTGTTGGAGCACGGCGTGCACCTGTTCGGCGGTTTGCGGGCAACCGTCAATGGGCACTCGCCAATGACAGGCCAGAATTTGCCCGTCAGCGGTCAAGGCGGCGAGGGCGCAATCGATCAGACGATTAAAATCATCGACATCAAGGTAATAACAAAGCTCACTCAATACGATCAGTTCGAATTGCCCGCCGGGCCATTGTTCTGGCAGGCGACGCTGCTCCACGCGGGCATGAGGAAAATGCTCCAGCCGCGCCTGTGCCAGACGCACCGCAGCGGTGGCGGTGTCGCAACACAGCAGGCGGTCGCAACGCGGCGCGAGCTCGGCACTCAGTTCGCCGTTGGCACAACCCGGCTCGAATATCGACGCATAGCGCAGCCGCGTCAGCACGGCCAAGGTCAGGGCGCGCTTGCGTTGTTCGTACCAGCGCTGACGAAAAGCCCAAGGGTCGTCATTACCCGCAAACAACTGGTCGAAGTAGGGGGTTGCCACACTCATACGAATACCATCTCGAAAGGTTGCAGCAAGCGCTCCACCACATAGGGCGCCAGCACCGGTGGCAGGCCGATTTGCGGGTCGCCCTCCAATTGGCTGGCAAAGGCGTGGATCGCATGGCGTTTGCGCGCCACTTGCTCGGCGGTCAGCGGGATCTTGCGCGCCCGATGCCAGGGCACCTTGTGGTCTTCGGCAGTGGCCCAGTGCCAGGTCCATACCGGCAGTTCACACAACACTGCGCCGACGGCCTTGGCTGCCTTGGCGCTGGCGCGGCCCACGGCCTCATGGTCGCAATGCCCGTCCTCGCACCATGTGGCGAACACCACGTCGTTGGGCTTGAGGTGGCGCTGGATAAACTCGCAAAGCTGGGCTTCGCGCTCGGCCACATGGCTGTCGGCGAACCCGCCGCGCAGCCATTTCAAACTGTGCAGCGGCAAGCCAAGGCGATGCAGGGCCTGGGCTGATTCCTGCGGGCGCACTACGCTCAGGCGCTCCACGGGCCAGCGCCGGGAGCCAGGGTGGCTGGCGCTGCCGTCGGTGACGGAGATCAACTGGATGGGGCGATCCAGCGCAGCCAACCCTTGCAGCAAGCCGCCGCTGCCCAGCACTTCATCATCCGGGTGCGGGGCGACGATCACCGCTCGATGCCCTGGGGGCACTAACTGCGCCACGCTGATGTGGGGCAACTCGGCCAGCCGTTCAGAGTTTTGCCAGTGGCTCAACGGCGTGCCCTGGCCAACAATCGGATTGGGCTTCATAGCGCCCATCTCCCTGTAGGCTCGCCAGCGACTTTTTCGCCCAGGGCGGCCAAGTCGCGTTCGGCGTGGCTTTGCCGCACATACACCGGCAAATCCGCCATTAACTGGGCAAAGTGCGGGTCCTTGCAATACGGCCCGGCGCCGACCGCACGGCCCACATGCTGGATCACTTGCTCCACCGTATCTTCGATACACGCGCGCGTCTGTTGCGCCAGTTGCCGCGCATCGGCGCGTGGCTGGCGGTCGATCTGCGCGGCGCTGGCACGTAACACGCAGGCGGCGCTGTTCAGGGCGCTGTCGACCGCGCCGAGGTGGGCCAGCGCATGGGGCTCCGAACGCGTGGCACACTGGGCGCGCAGCACTTCACCCAGTCGTTGCGCCGCGCCGTACCAGCACGCGGCGATGCCGATGCCGCCGTGCCAGAAGCCCGGGCGAGACAGGTAGTCGCCCGGGCCACCCACGGCAATCCCCCTGGCGGCGCTGAACAGGATGTCGACACTACCAGTCGCCGCCATGCCCACCGCCTTCCAACCTTCATCCGTCACCGTGATGCCGGGCTGATCCATCGCCACGGCCACCAGTTGCTGGCGGTCCTCTTCGTCCCAGGCCGTCAACAAGCCATGGCTGAGCACCGCCGCACCGGAACACCAGGCTTTGCGCCCCTCGACGAGCAATTGCTGCCCGTCGCGACGCACGCGCACCTTGGCGGTCGGCGGCTCGGCCGCCCACATGCCCCAGGTGCTGCCCAGCGGCGGCAAGGGACTGTCGAGTTCTGCAATGATCGCCAGGGCATCGGTATGGCCTTCGAACAACTTGCACAGGCGCAAGTCATGCCCGGCCACCTGGGCCAGTTGGCTCAAGCGGGACAGGGTCTGGCCGCTGCCCGGCAACGGCAGTTGATCAAGGCCTTCTTCTTGAAGGGCCCTCAGGGCATTACCCAGGGCTTGCGTGTCGGCATAGCCTCGGTAGCCCTGAAGGAAACCGTGCAACGCCATTTCACACCTCGCCTTCGTGCTGCAGTTCAAACAGCAGCAGCGAGCGAGCGGTGACCGCGTACTCATGCTCGAAATCAAAGCGTTCCTGGCCACGCACAGCCGGGTCGTTGGTGTCGAGCAGGCATGTCCAGAACTCGCCCTCCGGCACCGGCGGCAGGCGGAAATTGACCTGATCGTGATGGGCGTTGACCACCAGCAGCAGCGTGGCGTCTGCCCCGGCACGACGAATCCCGGTTTCCTGGGCGCGGCCATCCATCAGCATGCCCAGGCAGCGGCCCTGGCTGTCTTCCCATTGCTCGGTGGTCATTTCGTTGCCATCCGGCGCGAGCCAGGTGACGTCCTTCACGCCGATGTCTTCGTTGTAGTCGCCCACCAGGAAACGCCCGCGCCGCAGGATCGGGTACGCCAGGCGCAGCTTGATCAGGCGCTTGACGAACTTGAGCAGGGCCTTGCCGTCATCGTCCAGGTCCCAGTTGACCCAGCCGATCTCGCTGTCCTGGCAATAGGCATTGTTGTTGCCGTGTTGAGTGCGAGCGAACTCGTCCCCGGCGACGATCATTGGCGTGCCTTGGGCGAGCAGCAAAGTGGCGAAGAAGTTGCGCATCTGGCGCAGGCGCAGCGCGTTGATCTCCGGGTCGTCGGTAGGGCCTTCGACACCGTGGTTCCAGGACAGGTTGTTATTGCTGCCGTCCTGGTTGTTCTCGTCGTTGGCTTCGTTGTGTTTGTCGTTGTACGACACCAGGTCGTGCAGGGTGAAGCCGTCGTGGGCGGTGATGAAGTTCACCGAGCTGTACGGCCTGCGCCCGCGGTGGTTGAACATCTCGCCCGAGGCGGTCATGCGCCCGGCGAAATCGGCGAGTTGGCCATCGTCGCCTTTCCAGAACGCACGCACGGTGTCGCGGAAGCGGTCGTTCCATTCCACCCAGCCTGGTGGGAAGTTGCCCACCTGGTAGCCACCGGGGCCGCAGTCCCAGGGTTCGGCGATGAGTTTCAACTGGCGCAGCACCGGGTCCTGGCGGCAAGCCACGAGGAAACTGTGGCGCTCATCGAACCCGTCGCGGTAGCGACCGAGGATGGTCGCCAGGTCGAAGCGGAAGCCGTCCACGTGCATCTCGGTGGCCCAGTAGCGCAGGGAGTCGGTGACCATTTGCAGCACGCAGGGGTGGCTCAGATCCAGGGTATTGCCGGTGCCGGAATCGTTGATGTAGAAACGCTTGTCGTCGGGCATCAGCCGGTAGTAGGAGGCGTTGTCGATGCCGCGCATCGACAGGGTCGGGCCGCGCTCGTTGCCTTCGGCGGTGTGGTTGTAAACCACGTCCAGAATCACTTCCAGCTTCTGCTCATGCAGGTGCGCGACCATCTCCTTGAACTCGGCGATCTTGCCGCTGGCCAGGTAGCGCGGGTCAGGGGCGAAGAACGCAATGCTGTTATAGCCCCAATAGTTGGTCATGCCTTTTTCCAGCAGATGCTGGTCGTTGACGAAGGCGTGCACGGGCAACAGCTCGACCGAGGAAATGCCCAACTGACGGATATGCTTGAGCACGTCATCTTCCATCAAACCGGCGCAGGTCCCCCGCACCGACTCGCCGACCGAAGGATGACGCATGCTGATGCCGCGCAGGTGGGTTTCGTAGATGATCGTGCGGTCCCACGGCACTCGTACCGGTTGGTCGTTGCCCCAGGTGTGCGCCGGGTCGATGACCTTGCACTTGGGCACGAAGGGCGCACTGTCGCGTTCATCGAAACTGAGGTCGTCGTCCGGGTGGCCGATGGTGTAGCCAAACAGCGCTTCGGACCATTTGAGTTCGCCCACCAGTTGCTTGGCGTAGGGGTCGATCAACAGCTTGTTGTGGTTGAAGCGATGACCATTGGCCGGGTCATAGGGGCCGTATACGCGATAACCGTAAATCAGCCCGGGGTGAGCATCGGGCAGGTAGCCATGAAAGATTTCGTCGGTGTATTCGGGCAGTTCGATGCGTTCCAGCTCAACCTCGCCGGTATCGTCAAACAGGCACAGCTCCACCTTGGTGGCGTTGGCGGAAAACAGCGCAAAATTCACACCCAGGCCATCCCAGGTGGCGCCGAGGGGGAAGGGCAAACCTTCACGGATCCGCGACGGCTCATGAACCGGCGTCGCTGTGGTGTTGTCGGGTTTGCTCATCGAGTTGCTCCTGCAAGGGGTCTTTTTTCGGGCCGAACGCCGCCGTACTGACGGTGCTTCAGCGCATGGCTTGGACGGAAAAGGGCCTGCAGCGCGTAATGCGTGCTGCAGGCCCGGGAAATCATGGGGCGGGCGGTTTGGGCTTCTTCGGGGCGGCGGGTTTCTTCGCCGCAGGTTTGGCGGCGGCAGGCGCAGCAGGTTTGGGCTTTGCCGCAGCCTTGGGCGCGGTTTTCGGCTTGGCGGCCGGTTTAGGCTTGCTCGGCGTCAGCGCCTCGGCTTCCGCCAGCTTGCGCGCCATCTCCCAGTGGCGATCATGGGCGCCATCGGGCTTGCCTTCAGACTCCCAGATCTGATGCGCCAGTTCGCGAATGCGTTTGTCTTCTTTACTCATCACAAACTCCTCACAGAAAATTTTCAGCTTTCTTGATTATCAGGATTGATAAAGACATTGACCGGGAGATCCCCCAGGGCAGCGCTGATCAACAGCTCCTTGTTGGGTGTGACTACGCCCGTTTGAAAAAGTCCCTTCCAGTTTTGTGCAGGGGCGGCGAACGGTAATTTCACCCGCGTATCGCCCCAAACCTGGGCATTGATCTGGGGAAACATCCCGTTTTCAAGCAGCGGATAAGACCAGCGCGGCACCACCACCAGCAACTGCCTGCCCTGATGTTCACGGTAGAACGCAACCACCCGTTCCGCGTGCTGGCCCAGCACTTCCAGCGGTGTATAGCTGCCATGGCGCAGCAGCTCGGGGCAGGCTTTACGCAGGCCCAGTACCTGGGCGATCACTGCCTGTTTGATACGCCCGTCGCGCCAGTTGAACAACAGTTCGCCGATGTCCGGTGGTGCCTGCAATGCACGTTGCCGCGCAGCGAAGTCCACCGGGCGCCGGTTGTCCGGGTCGACCAGGCTGAAGTCCCAGAACTCATCGCCCTGGTAAATATCCGGCACACCCGGCACGGTCAGATGAAGCAAGGTTTGCGCCAGCCCATTCAGGGCGCCGGCGGGGGCGATGGCCTGCGCAGCGCTGTCCAACGCACTGCGCAGCGGCGCACCGGCCTCACTGAGCAGCAGGCGCTTGAGGAACGCTTCCACCGCCTGTTCGTAAGCCTCGTTGGGCGCGCTCCAACTGCTCTGCAACTTGGCCTCGCGCAGGGCTTTTTGCTGCCACTGCCACAGGCGTTGCTGGTACGCCTCCAGATCGGGGTTGGGCTCCAGCGGCCAACTGCCCAGCAGCACCTGATAGAGAATCAGCTCATCACCCGCCGAGGGGCTCTCGGCGCTCTCGCGCAAAGGCTCGGCCAGGCGGCGCCAGTGCTCGACCTGTTCGGCATACCAGGGGGCGCACTCGCTGAGTACCGCCAGGCGCGCACGGGTGTCTTCGCCGCGTTTGTGGTCGTGGGTGGCGGTGGCCAGCAGGTTGCCGGGGAAGGTCTTCAGGCGTTGTTGATTGGCCGCATGGAAATCTGCCAACGGCGCACTGAATTGCTCGGTACTGAAACCCACATCGTTGCGCGACAACAACACCGCCGAACGATAGAAAGCGGTGTCTTCCACAGCCTTGGCGGCGGCGGGCGAGGTCAGTTGCTGGAAGCGCACGCAGGCATGCTTGAGCATCTTGCGCGCCCGGCCTACCGGGCGATTGCGCCAGGGCTGACCACCCAACCATTGTTCCAGATGGTCGAGCACCGGCCAGTCGCCTTCGTTGAGGGTACTGCGTGCACCCTCCATGGCCTGCTGGAACACCTTGTCGTCGGCCGCACTGCGGCCCTTGGCGCTGATGTAGGTGCGGTACACCGGGAAATGCACAATCAGTTCCTGCAGGGCCCGGCGGATGGCGCCCAGGGTCAGGTCGCGGGTCATCACGTCATCGCGGGCCACTTGCAGCAGCGCCTGGGCCACGCTTTCGAAGTCGCCGCCCAACGAACCATTGAGGATCTGCTGGCGCGCCAGCCGCGCTTCTTCGCTGAAGGCTGAAGGCCGTTCGCTGTGACGCGTCCACATCTCGGCCAGCGGTGCAAAACCTTCGGGATGGTGTTGCAGCAAGGACAACTGGTTCATGAACTCGTAGCCGGTAGTGCCGTCCACCTGCCAGTCTTCACGCAAAGTTTCGCCTTCGCCAAGGATCTTTTCGACGAAGATCGGCAAGTGGCGCTCGGGTGACAGCGCGTCCACACGCCGACGCAATTTGCGGCAATAGCCACGCGGGTCAGCCAGGCCGTCGATATGGTCGATGCGCAGCCCGTCGACCAGCCCAGCGCTGATCAGCTCGAAAATCTTGCCATGGGTGGCTTCGAACACCGCCGTGCGTTCGACCCGCAGGCCGCCCAATTCATTGACGTCGAAGAAGCGCCGCCAGTTGATGTCGTCCGCGGCGGTGCGCCAACTGGCCAGGCGATAAGTCTGTTGTTCCAGCAGGTGATGCAGGCGCTCGAAGCCCTCGGGCTGGCGACTGTCGAATGCGGCCAGGCGTTGTTCAATAGCGGGTAGCAGCTCGCTGGCGCGTTCGGCCAAGGCTTGTTTGAGCGTGGTGGCTTCGGCGTAGGCGTCGTGCTGATAGGCGAGGGCGGCGAAACGTTCGGCCAGCGGTTTGAGTAACTCATCGTTGCCCAGGATCAGGCCGTAGTCCCTGGGGCAAATCGGAAAACGGTGTTCGTAATGCTCGACGTAGAAACTCCCCTGGGCGGCATCGAACTTGAGCGGGAGCGTGCCGTTTTGCAAGGCTTCGCCGTAATCGCTGCCGAGGAAGGGCATCAGCAACTGGCCCTTGAGCAGCGGGTCGGGGGAGTGCCACTGGATGTCGAAGAACTCGCTGTAGGGACTCAGGCGGCCCCATTCCAGCAGGTCCAGCCACCAAGGGTTATCCGCGCCGCCCACGGCCATATGGTTGGAGACGATATCGAGGATCAAGCCCATGTCGTGCTCACGCAGCGCGCTGACCAGGCGACGCAACGCCGCTTCGCCACCCAGCTCTGGGTTGACGCGGGTCGGGTCTACCACATCGTAGCCGTGCATGGAGCCTGCGCGGGCGCTTAACAGTGGTGAAGCATACAGGTGGCTGATGCCCAGTTGGGCAAAGTACGGCACCAGTGGCACCGCGTCATCGAGGGTAAAACCTTTATGAAATTGCAGGCGCTGGGTGGCGCGCAGGGGCAGTGCGTTCATCGGTCACGCTCATAGGCTTGGTTGCGCGCCACGGCCAGCAGTTCGAGGCGACGCGCGGCGCTGTCATTGTCGAGCAGGCTGGCGGCTTCGCCGGGCAAGCGGCGGCGCCAATTGGGGTGGGTGTCGAGGGTGCCCGGCAGGTTGGCTTGCTCCTCGATGCCCAAAGCATCTTCCAGGGGCAACAACACCAGGGGCGCGCGGGTATGGCCCAGGTAGCGCACGCTGGCGTCGATCATATGGTCGGTGTCGTTGCGGATCTCATCGATGAAGTTCTGCGGGTCCTGGCTCAAGGCTTGGCGCAGTGCCTGGCGTTCGCGCAGGCGGTGTTCGCTCCATTGGTCCACGGTGGGCGCATCGATCAGGCCCAGCTGGATATTCCATTCGATATCGCGGCTGTGCCACCAGCCATTGAGGGTCGGCAAGTCGTGGGTACTGGTGGTGGCCAAGGCGTTGTCGGGCCAATCGAGGATGGGCTTGAACTGGCCGTCATGGTTCTGTTCGAACAGCAGCACACGCATACCCAGGATCGAGCGGGCGCTGAGCTTTTCGCGCAGGCCCTCAGGCACGGTGCCCAGGTCTTCACCGAGGACGATGGCCTGGTGGCGGTGCGATTCCAAGGCGAGCAAACGCAGCAGGTCGTCCACCGGGTAATACAAATAGGCGCCTTCGCGGGGTGATGCACCCAGGGGGATCACCCACAGGCGTTGCAGGCCCATCACATGGTCGATGCGCAAGCCGCCGGCATGGGCGAAGTTGGCCCGCAGCATTTCGATAAAGGCGCGAAAGCCATTGCGCTTGAGGCCCTCTGGGGAAAAGGCAGAGATCCCCCAACCTTGGCCTGCGCGGTTGAGAATGTCCGGTGGCGCGCCCACGGTCAGGTCGGCCAGCAGTTCGTCTTGACGGCTCCAGGCCTGGCTACCGCCGCCATCGGCACCCACCGCCAGGTCGGCGATCAGGCCGATGCCCATGCCGCTGCCACGGGCGGCTTGTTGCGCGCGCTCAAGGCTACGGGCGATCAGCCATTGGGTGAAGGCGAAATAGCCGATTTCGTCGCGGTTTTCCTCGGCGAACTGCGCCAGGGCCGGGCTTTGCGGCGTGCGCCAGGCTTCGGGCCATTGGCGCCAGTCCAGGTCCTCACCGGCGGCAGCACGCTGGGCCTGTATGGCTTCGAAGCGGCAGTGGTTTTCCAGGGCTTCGCCGCCGGTCTGGCGGAAGCTTTGGAAGTCGGCATGCTGGGGATGCGCGCCGTGGCGGAAGTCTTCATACAGTGTGCGCAGCAGGCGTTGCTTGGCCTTGGCGGCGGCCGGCCAGTCGATCAGCGGGAGCTGTTCCAGGGCATGCAACTCGTCAGCCAACCCGGCAGCTTCGATGGCGTTGCGCACCTCACGTTCACCGAGGATGCACGCCGGCGAAGCATACAGGCTGTTGAGAAACAGGCGGCTGGAGGGTGAATAAGGGCTGAAACGCTCGGTGTCGGCGCTGAACATCGCGTGCATCGGGCTGATCGCCACAGCGTCGGCGCCGCGCTCGGCGGCGGAACGCACCAGGTGCTCCAGAGCCAGGGTGTCGCCAAAACCGCCATCGCCGAGGCGGCGCAAGGCATAGAGTTGGGCGCTGAGGCCCCAGGCACGAGCGGGTTGGCTGTCGACCGCGTCGGCCACGCTGTAGCAGTGGCTGGGAGCGACGGCCAGGGTGAAGGTTTGCCCGTCGATATGCACCTGGTGGTAGCCCAGGGCGATCACGCCGGGCAGCACAGCCTCGCCGTCCAGGCGCAGTTCCAGGGTTCCGCCGCCTTCCAGGCTGACGCGACATGGGGTATCGGGGGCGAAATAACGCGCCAGGTCCAGGCCCGCGCCACTGTCGGTGGTCATCAACGGCGGCAGGTGGGTGTCTTGCTGCGCCTGCTCAAGTTGCTGCAGGCTGGCGTCGATCTCGGCATCGCTGTCGGCCGGGTGCCCAAGGCCTTTGAGCACGGCGCGCAGGGCGTCAGGCTTTACATGCTGCGGGCGACCGTTGGCATCGATCCAATCGACGGCCAGGCCTGCGCGGCTGGCGAGAATTTCCAGGTTCGCTTCGCTCAAAGAATGTCTCCAACAGGGGATAAGCAAACGCGTGCGCTCAAGGGCGGTAAGTGCGCACCTTGCTGGGCAGGCGTTTGGAAAATAATCGGGTGGGGTGCCGGATGATCCAGGGGCTGTTCACTCAGGTTCAGGTCGATCTGCAGCACACGGCCGTTGCCCAGACGCCAGCGCGCGGTGACGGCATGGTCAGCCAGCACCTGCGCGCCCAGGGCCACCGTGCCGGGCAAGTGCGGCACCACGTGTGTGTGACGCAGGCTCAGCAGGTGACGGTAGAGCTGGGTGTGGTCGTTCTCGACGAAGGAGGGCACCGACTGTAAAAAGGTTTGCAGCGCGTTGGGGTCGGGGATGCGCTGGCGTTGCTCGGGGTCGTGAAACGCCGCGAAGTCGGCAAATTCATTGCGCCGCCCCTCACGCACCGCCTCGGCCAGTTCGCCATGATGGTCGGTAAAAAACAGGAAGGGCTCGGCGGCATTTACTTCGTCGCCCATGAACAGCATCGGGATCATGGGGCACAGCAGCAGCAGGGCGGTCGCGGCTTTCAGGGCCTGGGGCGAACACAACTGGTGCAGGCGTTCGCCCAGAGCGCGGTTGCCAACCTGGTCGTGGTTCTGCAGGAATGCGACGAAGGCGCTGGGGGGCAGTTCCGCACTGGGTTCGCCCCGTGCATGACCATGGCGTGTCGTTTCGCCCTGGTAGATGAACCCCTCGGCCAGGCAGCGCGCCAGCTTGGCGGTGGGCTGCTCGGCAAAATCGCTGTAGTAAGCGTCGGTTTCACCGGTGAGCAGTACGTGCAGCACATTATGAAAGTCGTCATTCCATTGGGCGTCGAAATCGTGCTGCAACAGGCTGGCCTGGTTCAGTTCGTTTTCCAGCATCAGCCACACGTGGCGTCCGCCGTCCACCTGCTGGCGTACCCGTTGTGCCAGTTCCTGTAGAAACCCGGGGTTGTCAATGGCGTGCACGGCATCCAGGCGCAGGCCGTCGAAGCGGTATTCGAGCAGCCACATCAGGGCGTTATCGAGGAAGAAATCCCGCACTTCACGGCGCTCGAAATCAATACCAGCGCCCCAGGGGGTGTGCACGTCCTCCTGGAAGAACCCCTGGGCGTACTGGCCCAGGTAATTGCCGTCGGGGCCGAAGTGGTTGTAGACCACATCGAGGATCACGGCCAAACCGTGGCCGTGGGCACTGTCGATCAGTTGCTTGAGTTGCTCGGGAGTGCCGTAGGTGGCGTGGGGCGCATAGGGCAGCACGCCGTCATAGCCCCAATTGCGTTCGCCGGGGAATTGCGCCAAAGGCATCAATTCAACTGCGGTGACGCCTAGTTCAGCCAGGCGGGGCAGGTGTTTCTCGACGGCAGCGTAGCCGCCCCTGGCGCCGACGTGGAGTTCGTAGATCACCGCCGTGTGCCACGGGCGACCCTGCCACTGGCTGTGGCGCCATTCATAGGCGAGGGGGTCGACTACTCGGCTCCACCCATGCACATCCAGCGCCTGGGCCCTGGAAGCGGGGTCGGGCACCGTATTTTCGCCATCGATATTAAAGCGGTAAAGCGTGCCGGCAGGGCACGCGACTTCGACTTCGAACCAACCACCGGTCTGGGGAAGCATGACGATGGTTTTACCCTGTTCCAATTCAACGCTGACATAAAATGCGTCTGGCGCCCATAACGCAAAGCGCGTGCGGTGCGCGTCCAGCATGATTGCGCCGTGGGGCCAGGTTTCCAGAGTCCTTGACGGCATCTATGAAGACCTCCCTTAGTTGTTCCAGTCGTTACTTGTTCGATTTTCCCAATGCCTTGGCCACCAGTCGTTCATAGAGCTCGGCGTAGGGTTCCACGGCCTGGCACCAGTTGAACGGCTGGGTCATGGCACGGCTGCGCATGGCGTTGAGCAGACCGGGGAAGGCGAACACCTTGAAGGCGCGGCGCAGCGCCTCTTCGTAGCTTTGCACGGTGGATTCATTGAACAGGAAGCCGGTGACGCCATCCTCAATGGTGTCCGCCAGCCCGCCGGTGTTACGCGCCACCGGCAACGAGCCGAAGCGCTGCGCATACATCTGGCTCAGGCCGCAGGGTTCATAGCGTGACGGCATCAGCAGGAAATCGCTGCCGGCGAACATGCGGCGCGCATCGGTCTCGTTGAAGCCGATACGTACCCCCACCTGGCCCGGGAAGCGCAGTGCCAATTCGCGCATGGCCTGTTCTTCTTCCGGCTCGCCACGGCCGATGATCGCAATCTGGCCGCCGTTTTCGACGATGAAACTGGCGACGGCTTCGGTCAGGTCCAGGCCTTTCTGGTAGACCAGGCGCGAGACCACAGCGAACAGCGGGCCACTGGATGGCTGCAGCCCAAACAACTCGCGCACATGGGCGGCGTTGATAGCCTTGCCCTCCCAGTCGCCGATATTGAAGTTGTGGATCAGATGCGTGTCGGTGGACGTCTCCCAGCTTTCGTCGATACCGTTGGGAATGCCGCTGAGCAGACCTTGCTGGGTCTTGCTGGCGAGGAATCCATCCAGGCCGCAACCGAATTCCGGGGTGGTGATCTCCTGGGCGTAGGTGGCGCTCACGGTGGTGATATGGCTGGAATACGCCATGCCCGCCTTGAGAAACGACATCTTGCCGTAGAACTCCATGCCTTCTTGTTGCAGGGCATGGGGCGGAATGCCCAGCTCTGGCGTCGAGGCCAGGCTGACCACGCCCTGGTAGGCCAGGTTATGAATGGTGAACAGGGTTGGCGTGCGCGACCCACGCCAGTGCATGTACGCCGGAGCCAGGCCCGCAGGCCAGTCATGGGCATGCACCAGGTCCGGGCACCAGTGGATTTGCGCGAGGTTGGCGGCCATGTCGGCGGCGGCCAGGCCCAGACGGGCGAAGCGGATATGGTTGTCTGGCCAGTCGCGACCATTGTTGGCGCCGTAGGGCGTGCCTTCACGCTCATACAGTTCGGGGCAGATCAGCACGTAGATGACCAGGCCGTCCTTGAGGTCCATGCGCCCGATCTTGCACGGTGGCAACGCAGCGTGGCCGCCCAGTTCACCGACGATATGAATCGGGTTGTCGCTTTCCATCACTTGCGGGTAACCCGGAATGAGTACTCGCACATCATGCAGGTGAGCCATGGCGCGGGGCAGAGCAGCGGAGACGTCGCCCAGGCCACCGGTTTTCACCAGGTCCGCGAACTCGGAGGTGACAAACAAGACTTTCTTTCGATTCGGATTCTGACTCACGACCGGCCGCACAGTGTTGGGCAGGTCGGCCAAAGACTTTGGCCCTCCTGCCGGCTGACTAAAACGCTCTCCCTGAGTATCTACTGCGGCACTGATCATAATGCACTCCCATCTGTTGGTTGGCTAATGGCCCGCTGCCATCGGCTCCGAGTGACCGCATCCTGCGGCCAGGCACACAAGCGCTATACAAGCTGGCAAGGCGTATGCCAGTTGCAACGTCGGCTTAAAAAGATTGGATGAGCGGGCATTCGGCCTGAAGCGCGCGTGCTCGCCCTTACCTAAAACTTGACCAGCGGCAGGTTTCGAAAGTTTAGATTTTTTGCGGGGTTTTTGTTTTGGAACGGACCCATCGGTCATGAGTCTAGGACAGATCCCAGCGCCTGCTGGGTTTTCAAGCCGATTTTGTAGGACAAAAAACTTTTATCGATATACCGCCCTGCCTCTGTAGGAGCGACTTTGCTCGCGAAAAACCAAAGGCCGCCGAGTAAAACCAGAATGACCGCGTTATCGTTGGCGTTTTTCGCGAGCAAGCTCGCTCCTACCAAAAGACAGGGT
This sequence comes from Pseudomonas sp. FSL L8-0168, assembly GCF_037976155.1. NCBI lineage: Bacteria > Pseudomonadati > Pseudomonadota > Gammaproteobacteria > Pseudomonadales > Pseudomonadaceae > Pseudomonas > Pseudomonas sp. FSL L8-0168. The sequence continues at coordinate 583,010 of NZ_CP150262.1, forward strand.
GAAATAACGCACTAAAGTGGTGCGTCAGGTGAGCCCGCGAATGGGCACACCCTTGGCCCAGGCTTGGATATCTTCGATCATCTGCTGATAGAACTGCCGGTAATTCTGCTCGCTCACATACCCCACGTGTGGCGTCGCCAGTACATTGGGCAAGTGGCGAAACGGATGGTCAGCCGGCAGCGGTTCCTGGGCATATACATCCAGCGCCGCCCCGGCCAGACGACCGCTGCGTAACGCTTGCACCAGCGCCTGCTCATCCACAATCGGCCCGCGTGCGGTGTTCACCAGCCGCGCGGTGGGTTTCATCCAGCCCAAGGCTTGCGCATCCACCAGGCCACGGCTGCGCTCGCTGAGCACCAGGTGGATGGTCAGAATATCCGCCTGCTCAAACAGCTCGCGCTTGCTGACCCAGGTCACGCCCGATTCAGCCGCACGCTCCGGTGTGAGGTTTTCACTCCAGGCAATCACCCGCATACCAAAGACCTGGGCGAACTTTGCGACTTTCTGGCCAATGCTGCCCAGCCCCAGAATGCCCAAGGTCTTGCCATGCAGATCGCCGCCCAGACCGACCTGCCATCCGCCCGCACGCAGTGAGTTGGCTTCGGCGAGCAGGTTGCGTGTAGAGGCCATGATCAAGGCCCAGGTCAGTTCCGGTGCGGCGTGTTTATAGCTGTCGGTGCCGCACACTTGGATGCCCAGAGCCTTGGCTGCGGGAAGGTCGATGGCGGCATTGCGCATGCCGCCGGTCACCAGCAATTTGAGCTTGGGCAGCCCTTGCAGCAGGGCTTTGTCAAAGGTTGAGCGTTCGCGCATGAGGCAAATCACCTCGAACCCTTTCAAGCGCTCGATCATAGTGGCGGTATCGGCGGGGTAGTCGTGGAGAAAATGCACCTTGCCTACGCTGCCCAGCGTCGACCAATCCACCACGTCACTGGCCACGTTTTGCCAGTCATCCAACACTGCGATCTGTATCGACATACACGCGGGCCTCGAAAAGGTTGAATTAGAGGGCGTTCAACCCCTGCAACAGGGCTTTATGAAACTGTTCCGGCTCTTCCATCTGGGGCGCATGGCCCAGGCCGGGGAACTCCACCAACGTGGCGCGGGGAATCAGCTTGGCCACCTGCTTGCCCAGTACCTCGTAATGACCAATTTTGGCCTTGACCGCCGCCGGCGCCACATCTTTGCCGATGGCGGTGGTGTCGCTGGTGCCGATCAGCAGCAGGGTGGGCACCTGCAAGTCCTTGAACTCGTAGTACACCGGTTGGGTGAAGATCATGTCGTAAATCAACGCCGAGTTCCAGGCAACCTGAAGATGCCCCGGGCCTTTGTTCAAGCCGGCGAGCATGTCTACCCAGCGCTCGTATTCAGGTTTCCAGCGCCCCACGTAATAGGTGTTTCGCTCATAGTTGCGTACACCGTCGGCGCTCAGTTTCAGCTCGCGCTGGTACCACTGGTCGACGCTCTGGTAAGGCACGCCGAGGGCTTTCCAGTCTTCCAGCCCAATGGGGTTCACCAGCCCCAACTGTTCGGTTTGCTGGGGGTACATCAGCGCATAGCGTGTGGCGAGCATGCCGCCGGTGGAATGGCCGATCACGGTGGCCTTTTGAATGCCGAGCTTTTCCAGCAGTTGATGGGTGTTGGTCGCCAGTTGCTGGAAGCTGTACTGGTAGTGGTCGGGCTTGCTGGAGGTGCAAAAGCCGATCTGGTCTGGGGCGATGACGCGGTAACCGGCGTCACTCAGCGCCTTGATCGAACCTTCCCAGGTGGCGCCGCAGAAGTTCTTGCCGTGCATCAGCACCACGCTGCGACCGTTTGGAGTACCGGTGGCGGGGACGTCCATGTAGCCCATTTGCAGGGATTTGCCTTGGGATTGGAAGGCGAAGTGTTGGAGGGGGTGGGGGTATTGGAAGCCTTGGAGTTCAGGACCATAGGCGGGGGATTCGGCGAATGCCGGCGCTGTGCCAACGAGTAGCAGGCCAGTGAGAGAAACTGTGTGCAAATTCACGATGGGCTTCTCCAAAGATAAAAAGAAGAGGGTGAGTCTGCTGCATTAACGTTTGATTAATCAGCGGTGCGCGGCGCTTGGCAGTGTGTCACCGAAATCGGACGGAAGGTTCACTTACCTGTTACTTCTGACAGTAGACGGGTTATGTCAACACGCGCCAACTAGTGGGGTCAAGCAACGTTGGAGGAGAAGATCATGAGCAAAACTACTTTTTCGGTTCCCATCGCAACCCATGTCACTATTATTGGCGAAAATATGCCCGGAGGCACGGTACGCGGAAGTTATAAATACAATGCGACAGGAGGCGAAGCGGAAGAAGGGCGGTCACTGTACCGCTGGTATGTGGGCGAAGCCCCGGGGCCTCTTACGAAAAATCTCGACCTCACTATTACGCAAGGTATGATTGGGCAACAAGTCCGATTTGCAGTCACGCCTGTCTCCGCTTCAGGGGTTAGCGGTAATGAAGTGTATTCGCAAGTTAAAACCATCGTCAGTGGCTATCAAAATATTTCGGAAGAGGAAAGCAATAGTAGTTTCATTAAGCAGTACGGTGCCTTTTCCTTGTATCGAAACGAACCCAATGATCGAATCGTAAACTCCACTTCGGGCGCATTCGCGTGGATGAGTGGTACCACGCAAAGTATCTTCGTGAAGGGACGCAACGATTCTGGTGGTATCCCGCCAGCAGAAATAGCTCAGTACCTGAACAATAATCCTGCCACTCGGATGTTTTCAACCGCAAAGGACTTTGCTGCGTTGGTGCCGGTGGTCGGCACTGCAAACCAATTGCTCCTGTGGGGACAGAATATCGGGCCTATCCCCCATGATTTGGATTTGAGCAATATTAAATACGTGTATTGCAATGAGTCGGCAATTGCCTGGATTTATGATAATCCGCCGCCGGGTAAAAACAGGATTGGTGCGTTCGGAAGCGTTGCCAACGGCGGAGGCGTACCTGACGATATACAAAAGTTTTTGTTCTTTGATCAACCCAAGGCTATCTACAGTACTGCGGCGGCCTTCGCGGTTCTCACCGAAAGCGGGCGGGTTTACGCGTGGGGGAGCCCAGCAGCGGGAGGTACCTTCGATCAGAACAAGCGAAAAGAGTTGGATCAGATAAACGTCACCCGAATTGTTTCCACAGCAGGCGCTTTTTGCGCGATCGGTGCGGTACGCATTGGTGATCCTACCGTTAGCACCGTTGTAACTTGGGGGCCGGCCAACAGCGGTGGCGCAATCTCCGCGGCTGACTTGGAAAAAATTCTGGATGGTGAGGGGGCACAACATGTGGTTGCCAATCGTGACTCTTTTGTCGTGATTACCAAGCGACGCGCAACCGCGTTGAGTTGGGGCGGCCCCTATGGTGGGGTAATGAGCGAAGAGGCCCGGATACTGGCCGCCCGCGGCTATATCGTGATGTGTGCAAGTACGGCATATGCGTTTTGCATTGTTAACGATGGCGGCGGTATTGCGGCCTGGGGCGTCAATGGCATGGGCGGAAACACGCCCACTGCTGAGGGCACCGCGGACTCAGAGGAGTCGTTCGCAGTCGTAGATGCGGGCGAAGTGCTTGAAGCCAGCGGTGCGAAGGAGCGTGTGCGGGCGGTGTTCGAAAAATTGCAGGTGGCCAATGTAAATCCACAGCGGTCGCACACGTCTGACACCGCCTGTGTCTGCCATAGCATCGGCAAGCAGCGCGTCAGTCTGACCCATCTTGTGACTCAGTTGGGCGATGTCACGTTGAGCTCGAATGACTCGAGTTTTTTCCTGTCGAGCAAGGGCAATGGTGGTGTAACGATTGATTTGATTACGTGGGGCCATGCAGGGTATGGCGGGGCGATGCCTTCGGCGACCCGTCAAGTGTTGATGGCCAGTCAAATCACCGATGTGTATTGCACGAACGGTGCCTACGCAATGATCACCAATCAGGGAGGGGTCACCGGGGCCGTCGTCGCGTTCGGCGCCAATAATGCTCAGCAGGAAGCAGGGCAGATACCTGATCTGCTTCAACCGCATTTGCGAGCGCAGATTAAAGAACTCTATTCCATCCAACAGATGCCCCCCTATAACCCAAATATTGGTCGGCAAGGCGCCTTCTCTGCAAGGCTTGGCAATGACACATGGGTCAATTGGGGAGGCACATTGCTTATTCCGAATGAACATATTGATCCCACAAAACCGTAAATCCAAAAGGACTGAAAGAGACTCCTGGTTGGAGTCTGTAATGGTAGGCGCAAACGGGGTCAGGCCTTAAGACTCTCAACGTGCCTAACCTGCCTAGTTGGAGGGTATTATGAAAATAACTGAATCTACCGACACTGTGCCGGAAGCAACCCAGGTTCTGATTTTGGGTGATGTGCATGTCAGCGCTACCGTGCGAGGGTTTTATATCTACAGTAACGCCGGTGGCAGCCCAGAGGGATTGTCTGAGTTTTATTGGCATCTCAACGGCGAACGACTTGAAAAAGAAGGCCAGGTGGACTTGAAACTAAGAGCCGCGGATGGCGGTAAGTATTTGCAGTTTTCGGTCATTCCTGTTGCGTCTGACGGTACGCGAGGTATTGAGCGTTTTTCTGAAACCTATAAAGTTATCTCAGGCTTTCAGAATATATCGGACGATGAAAATGAGTGGTGTTTCCTGAAGCAGCGCGGCAACTTTTCCTTTCACGTTCCGGAGCCTGCGGATCGGCTGTTCGTTTCTACGGGCGGGGTGTTTGCGCTGCTCGAGCCTACTACGGGTGACGTTCATCTGGAAGGTCAGACAGGCTGGGGTTTGCCGGTGCCACCGGAGATTGTGAACTTTCTGAAAAACAACAAGGCAATCAAGTTGTTTTCTTCAGAGGTGAGTTTCGCAGCGCTCATTCCATTGGGCGGTACCAACCAGTTGTTGATGTGGGGGCCCACCATTCCACCAACCCTTCCGCCGCTGCAAGGCGTACGGTCGGTCTACAGTACAAGAAGTGCATTCGCGATCATTTATAGCAACCCTCAGGGTGCCAGTAATCGAATCGCTGCCATCGGTCCGGTGGGCAGGCCCGTTTCCACTGTGCCCGATGAGATTCAATCAGCGCTGGTATGGGATCAACCCGAGGCCATTTATGCGACAGATGATGCATTTGCCGTGCGAACCAGTGGCGGTAAGGTTTACGCTTGGGGGCATCCTCACAACGGCGGCATCATCCCCGATGACGTCAGGAGACGACTGAACGCAATGTTTGTCACCCGGATTGTGGCAACGGCGATGTCGTTCTGCGCCATCGATGACAAGAATGGTGATTGCGTAGCGTGGGGGAACCCCGGTGGTGGTGGCGTCATCCCAGTTGTCCAGTACGGTAAAATTATTGAGGAGGGCGGCATTGAATCGCTGATTGCCGCCGAGAACGCATTTTGTGCCATCACTCGAAACCCTCGTCGGGCCTACAGTTGGGGGGCAGCCGGCCAGGGCGGAACCATGTCGGCCGGTGCGGCAGACTTGGCTGTTCGTGGGAATATCATTCTTTGCAGGGCCAATCGTTGGGCTTTCTTGATGGCCAATGCTTCAGGCCAGGCGGAGTCGTGGGGCGCAGCGCTTTATGGTGGTGCTCCACTGCCCAACAACGTGAAACGGGAAATAGAGAAGGCCTTCAGGATCAGCGCGGATCCTAACGTATCGCCCACGGACCTTCTCGCCGTGCCGGGGGAGCCAGAGCGCTCGCCTATCAAAGGGCAAAAGCCGAGGCACCACCCTAACGTTTCGTCCCGCGCCATTGTGCTGGAAGGCAATATCAGCGTGTATGCCAACGATGTCAGTTTCTTTCTGTTGAGTCGTCACGACGATGGAAGAACTCATGCGATCGTGCTGCACGGCTACCCTAGCCATGGGGCCGTCATGAGCCAGGGACTTCGGCAAACATTGATGGCCAGTTTGATCCGCGACGTGTACTGCACCAACGGGGCGTACGGTGTGATTACCACTCAGGGGGGCACAGTCGGGGCCGTTTCAGTCTGGGGTGCTACGCTGGCGATGGAGGATGCCGGAGAAATACCGCCTGAACTGGCCGAGCATGTTCGCAGTGACGTAGTGGAGCTATATTCCATCAAGCGTTTTCCCTATGTGAAGCAGCCCGATCCTCCACCTCGGCCGCCACCTCCACCACCGCCTCCACCGCCACCACCAAGACCTGTGCACATCGATCCCTCGTTTGCTGCGCGACGCACCGATGACACTTATGTGTTATGGGGCGGCAATGTAAAAACCAACATTACGACCCTCGGGAGCACGATACGTAAAAACAGCCGCTTGGATGAACCTTATAACCCGCGCTTGCGCGGGTTATTTGCAAGCGACCTTGGTCTTTGTAACGAAGATTTGCATTCGAAGCACCCTCTCATTGTTACATCCAACTACGCCCTATGAAGTGCTTGGAGAACGCTATGAAAAAAATCAAGGCTAAACTTGTGATCCCGGAGGCCACTCATGTTCAAGTGGTGGGGGATGTTTTTGTCGGCGCAACCGTACATGGTTTTTATCTTTACAACAGCAATGGGGGTAGCCCAGAAGGATTGTCTAAATTCTATTGGTATATCAATGGTGAACGCCTGACGGACGAAGGGCAATTGGACATAAAGTTGAGAGCAGCGGACGGTGGGAAATTTCTACAGTTTTCGGTGGTTCCCGTATCGTCTGACGGCGCGCTGGGTGAAGAGGCTAAATCCCCGCTTTATCCAATAAATTCGGATTTTCAAAATATTTCTGATGAAGAAAACGAAGCATGTTATCTAAAACAGCGCGGTAATTTTTCATTTCACGTGCCCGAACCCACTGACAGGTTGTTTGTTTCCACGGGCGGCGTTTTTGCATTGCTTGACCCCTCCAGCGGCGATGTTCATCTAAAAGGGCAAAATGGATGGGGCTTACCGGTTCCACCCGAAATAATCAGTTTTTTGAAAAATAACAAGGCCGTTCGGTTGTTCTCGTCCGAACGCAGTTTCGCGGCGCTGGTGCCGCTGGGAAGTACTAACCAGTTGTTGTGTTGGGGGGGCGATGTTCCCGCCACGTTGCCACCCTTGCAGGGCATTCGCTCTGTTTACAGCACCCGAAGTGGCTTCGCTGTTATTTATAGTAACCCCGCTGCCGGGGCCAACCGTATTGCCGCAATTGGTCCAGTAAATAATCCCATTGCCACGATCCCCAATGCTATTCATCAAGCATTGCTCTTTGACCCACCCTTGGCTATTTACGCGGCAGATGACGCCTTTGCTGTGCGAACCCAGAACGGCCGTGTGTATGCGTGGGGTGATCCGAACAAAGGCGGCACGATACCACCCGCCGTTCGGGACCAGCTCAACTCGATGTTTATTACCCGGATTGTAGCGACAGCTATTTCCTTCTGTGCCATAACCGCTGATGGCGATTTTGCTGTATGGGGACATACGACGGGCGGCGGCACCATTCCCGTTGAACAATTGCGTCAGATCCTCAATGACGGCGGGATCGAATCGGTGATCGCGGCAACGACAGCCTTCTGCGCCATCACCCGAGGGCGTCGCATTGCTGTCAGTTGGGGGAGAGTGGGTGAAGGCGGGAACATGTCTGACGGTGCGGCCAACTTGGCCTTGCGTGGCAATATCATTCTTTGCACGGCCAACCGTTGGGCATTTGTGATCGCTAACCAATCGGGTCAGGCCGAGGCGTGGGGGGCCATCGGATTCGGGGGCGATCCGATACCACCTCAGGTAAAAGTGCAGTTTGAGGCGGCCTTTAACGGCGCTAATGCAGTCCCAGGTGACCCGCCCCGGCCTGGCACAAACAAGGAGCCGCAGAGACAACACAAAAACGTGTCGTCCAGAGCCATTATTGTGGATGGTCATCTCAGCTTATATGCCAATGATCACAGTTTTTTCTTACTCAGTCGCCACGATGACGGCAGGACCAATGCGATTGTTTTGCATGGCCTTCATACGTCTGGCGGCGAAATGAGTGCTGCGCTGCGGCAAACGTTAATGGCCAGCCTCATACGGGATGTTTACTGCACCAACGGGGCCTATGGGGTGATTACCACCCAGGGGGGAACGGAAGGGGCCGTGTCTGTATGGGGCGCCACTCTACGGATGGAGGATGCGGGTGAAATTCCTCCCGAGTTGGCTGATTATGTGCGCAGCAATGTCGTTGAATTGTACTCGATAAAACGATTCCCTTATGTTGGAAACCCTCCACCGCCAAGGCCCGTTCATAACGACCCTTCATTTGCCGCGCGACGCACCGATGGTACCTATGTGTTATGGGGTGGCAATGTGGATAACCAATACTTCGACCCATCAGCCGAAAGCAACGATTAGTCATCCGGAAGGGTTCAACCGGCTTACACCCAAAGAAGAGGCAGCCACTGTGCGACTGCCTCTCAACATCCCCTCTCATTTACTCATCGCATGTATTCATGTCACCAGGGAAGTTTCCTGAACGACAATTTGATCCACCATAAACGTAGCAGCGGTCCCGACTGAGAGTGAAAGGCGGGCAGTGAGATTTTGCACGGGCGGAGCAGCGGGTGTAGTGAACACATGGCTGACCTTTGCCCAGTTTCGATTCGGCTCCACCGACCTGGCCGCGCTCATCGCTCCCAACTCAAGGCGTGCAGTAGTCATAGAAGTCGTGCCGGAAACCTTGCAATAGAAACTAACCTCATAGCGCGTGTTTACCTTCAGATCAAGGTAGGTTTTTTGTAGACCTGGTTGCACGGTTTCACCTGCAGTTTTGCTGGTACGCCAACAAATGTTTTCAGCCCCTTCCACCGCAAGCTCACCTCTTGCGTTGAGAATGTTTTCCCAGCCATTGCGGTCGTAATTGAAGAAATTCGTCAAATCACTGAAATAGGTCGCTCGTACGGTATAGGTTTTAGTGGGAAGCGGTATGGCCCTGGTGATGTCGGGGACACCGCTCAACGCCACCCAACCTTGAATCGTGAGGGGCGAGCCGTCCATCAGCAAACGTAATTGCTCTACCGGTGCGCGGCGGTTCAAGCCGATTAACGCGCCATCTTCACCTAAAGGTTCACCGGTATAGGTGCTTGTGTGAAATGGAAGGCCATTCGTGTCGGTGCCATAAAAGTCTTGCCAGACGATGCAAACAGGATGAATAAAATGCCAAGTGGGCGTTATGGTACGCGCCCCGGCAGTCAACCGAGAGAGCTGGAGTTCAGGCACATCGCCGATACCTTCGATATAGGTATTGGGCAACCCGGTGAGCGTCAGCAGATCCAGGGGTACGATCTCGGACTCATAAGGAATTGCGTCGCGCAAGAAACGGTACTGCACGCTTATTCGATGATTGGCCTCGCGGATTCCCTCGGCGATGATGCGCTCCGGTATCGGCGCCTCAACTTCCTGGGTCGTCGCGTTACCCTTGACCGCTACAGTGGTGCTGCCGGTGCCGTCAGCGGTCAGCCAATCCAGAAAAATATCCTCGTTGTCGCGCATTGGGAATCTTATGATCACCTGGGTGCCGCCCAACGCTGCCAGAGGGTTCAGTTGGTCAGGGAAAACAGAGGCGCCTCGAATAACAGGACGCCCCAAATTGATTCCAGCGCCCACAGTAAGCTTGAGTACCTCGGAGCGTAGCACTTGCTCGGGGGGGGCCTTGCGCAGCAGGCTGTAGGTGATAGTCAGGGTACCGCCGTTATTACGGTCAACGATATCTCGCGGCACCGCTAATGGCAGTTCTTTGCCCTCTGTGCCTGTATTAATGTTGATCGTGCCATGGAGCGAGGCGTCAGGTTTGGAACCCAGTATGGTGTAGTGAAGGACGTCTTTGTCTTGGGTGCCCGTATAAGTAAATATCACCCGTACCGTTGGCCCTATCACATGTTCTGGGTTGATGTTATTGCCAATGCTGCCCTCTAGCCGTGCCACCGGCATTGTAGGGTTGCGTGCACCGACCTGGATGCCCAGCTCCACGGATTTTCGAACGGTGAGTACGCCAAGGCCAGGCGGTTTTTTTGCCTTGCCATCGTCGACCAGGTAATAAGCAACGACATTGCTGCGCCCCCTGAACCTTTGTAGTACCGCTTGGGAGATCAATCGCGTGCCACCCGGTTCGCCCGCCAACTCGCCCTGCTCGTAGTAAGCGCCACCACCGCCGGCCACGACTTCCTCTATGACTAAGGTTTCCCATAAATCGAACGCATACGGAATGTAGTCGTGGGGGATGTGGGCTACGCAGTAATGATCAGGGTCAATCAACCCCAACTCAATCGGTTCGATGGTGAGCGGCGGCATCCTTACCGGCGTGCCCACCACCACGATCATGATGCTGGCTGATTGCCCGAGTGTATTGCCGGCGCTGTCACGCCATTCGTAAGATGCGTTGAACGATCCTCCTACAATTTCAAAGATGATTTCAGCGGGAACCGACGTGATGGTCTCGCCGATGTTTTGGTCTTCTACGCTATCTAATACGAAGGATTTCGTCGTGCCATCCGCCAGGGTCGCCCTCAAGGTAACGGTGACGAGGTGACGGGGGGCCGGAATGGGAGGGGGGATCACATCGGGGCGTGCTTTCACACTGAACTGCGAGGCGTGATCTCTATCAAAATCTACCTGTGGTGCCGCAGTTCCATTTATGAGGAACTCGGGTGCGCTACGTAAGTTGGGATCTAGTTCACTGATAAGTTGGTACGGCTTGGAAAACTGATATTTTTCACCACCAGAAATATTCTCCACAAAGTCGATCACTCGGTACCTGATGGTAATTGATCCTTTTAGGCTACCCTGAGTAATAATATCCTTCGGAACATGTACTTTGACTTCCCCGGCGTCGACGTCGGCTTGGGTCAACCGCTGCTTAACTTCGATACCGTCCCACTGCAGATCGATAAGATCATTCCTGCGCATATGGAGATACGGGTGTATGACACACCACAATCCATTGGTGATATCAGCAGGCTTAATAGGCTCACCTTCTGCAAAACCCTCCACCTCCATGGTCAGCCCATCATGCCATCCGGGCAATCCCGGTTCTGGGTCTTTACTGACCCCGCCCGGGCGAGTGGTCTTGACGTAAATAAATTGCCCGGGTGAATCGCTGGGGGTGCCAGGGCCTACACGCACGACACGTCCTTTGATAAAGACTTCGCCTCTAGGAACATTGTGTTCAGGTACATGCAGCGGGTAACGAGCCTCTGTGGTCGAAATAACTGAATCACGGGCGAGCGGAAGCGTATCCCTGTCCGTGTACAGCTGGTATTCATCAAACTGATTGAGTGTCGCCCAGCGCTCGAACAGCATGGTGAGATGAGGCACTACTTGGCGGATACCTAGTCCGTAATCATAGGGTTCGTCAGGAAAAGGAGTCATGTCCACTTTAGAAAACCTTGAATAAGGCTCATCTAAGTCAACATGAACCCTTTGCCCTGTCGGAAGGGATTGAGGGCTTTTATCAGGTGGGATAATGGGATCAGTCGGCATGGTCAACACTCCTTGCACTAAGAGACGCACCTAGTAATCGCGGGCGCATGGGCAAGAGTGATGAGGCGCTGGGCAGCAGCGGATGTCTAGCTGTCAGGATTGACAGTGGCGACAAGTGGTCATTATTGAGCAGAGAGGTGGAGCAGGGTGAGTACAGTCAGCGCGGCATACCGCGCACTCTTGGCCACGCTGACCAACAGCAAAAAACGCCACAACGGCTCACGCATCACACCAGCCACCAACGTCAGCGGGTCACCAATGATCGGCACCCAGCTGAGCAACAACGTCCAATGCCCCCAGCGCGCGTAATGGCTGCGAGCCTTGTCCAGCTGCCTGGTGCTGACCGGGAACCAGCGCCGTTCCTTGAAGCGTTCCACCGAGCGCCCCAGCAGCCAATTGACCAGCGAGCCCAGCACGTTACCCAAAGTCGCGATGCCCAGCAGCAGCCATAGGTTGTAATGCCCGCTGAGCAGCAGGCCCACCAACACGGCTTCCGATTGCAGGGGCAATAACGTCGCGGCGCCAAATGCCGCGACGAACAGCCCCAGGTAACCCATCAACACCGGTCAGTGAGCCGGGTAGTCCGCTACCACTACATCTTTACCGTCTCGGGTCAGGCCAATGATTTGATAGGCCTCGCTGCGTCCGTCCACTTCCATCCCTGGTGAGCCTAAGGGCATACCCGGTGCGGCAAGGCCCAGCAGGTCGTTGCGCTTGCGCAAGGCCAGGACCTGCTCGGCGGGTACGTGGCCTTCGACGAATTTGCCGTCGATGACCGCGGTGTGGCAGGAGCCAAGCCGTGGCGCGACGCCCAGGCGCTGCTTCACCGCGCTCATGTTGGCTTCAACGTGGTCGTTGACCTTGAAACCGTTGCTCTCCAAGTGGCTGATCCACTTTTTGCAGCAGCCGCAGTTGGCGTCGCGGTGGACGTCGATGGGGATCAACTCGGCGGCCTGGGCCAAGGTAGTGGTGAACAAGGCACTGAGCAGGGCCAGTCGCAATGGGGTTTTCATCGTGGGTCTCACTGAAGGCGTGGCGATAAGCCGGGCATTCTCCCTGCTTTTGCGGGTATGTTTGCAATGTGACGCCGTTGTAATGTTTCTAAATTATACGAAGCGCTGGTTTTCCAGTCGCTGCTTGAGGCGGTCCAACGCAATCGCCGACAACGCGACCATGCGCTCGTGCAAAGACGCCAGTTGCAGTTCGGTTTCATAAGTCAGCACCCGCTTGAACAGCGTGCCGCCCTGATGAGCGCGCAAGTAGTAATGAATGGAACCATCAACCGCCAGGGAGGTGAACACGGTTTTGAACTCGCTGGGGCGGCGGGCGATTTGTACGCGGTAACTCATGGAGACGCGTATGCCCAGCAGGTCGATGATTTCGGTAAAGCGCGTGCCGATCGGCAATGAGCCGGTGTTGCCGGTGTCGGCGCTAAGGGAAGTGGGGTGCCACTCGTGCCAGCGGTCGGGCTGGGTCACATAGTCATAAACCGCCTCGATCGGCGTGTGGATGAAGCGTTCCTGACTGATCTGCTCCAAGCGGACCGAATGCTCAGTCGCGTGCATGACACACCTCCTGTGTGGCGGTTTTTACACTAGGAGCTGTGAGGATAGTCTGACGCCCGCGCTTTGCACGGGCGTCGGCAGGCCGTTCGTCAATCCCGCTGAGAACGGCCCGGACAAGGGCTCCCAGCAGGCACTAGATATCCAGCATGGCCAGCACGTCCTTGGGGTAACGCAGGCCTGCGGTTGCATCGGCAGGGAAGATCGCATCCAGCGCAGCCAGTTCGTCCGCGCTGAGAGAAATCGACAGCGCCTCCACATTCTCTTGCAGATAGGTGCGCCGCTTGGTGCCGGGAATCGGGATGATGTAATCGCCTTGAGCCAAGACCCAGGCCAGCGCCAGTTGCCCGGCCGTCACACCTTTGTCTGCCGCCAGCGTCTTGACCTGTTCTACCAGCCGCAGGTTTTTCGCAAAGTTCTCACCCTGAAAGCGCGGGCTGAAGCGTCGGTAATCATCGGCGCCGAAATCATCCGGGCTCTTCAAGGCGCCGGTGAGAAAGCCTCGGCCCAGTGGGCTGTACGGCACAAACGCGATGCCCAGGCGCTGGCAGGCCGCGAGGCAGCCATTGTCTTGCTGGTCGCGGCTCCATAGCGAATATTCACTTTGCAGGGCGCTGATGGGATGGACCTTATGCGCCCGTTCCAGAGTAGCGGCGGACGCCTCGCTCAGGCCCAGGTAGCGCACCTTGCCCTGTTTTATCAGGTCGGCCATGGCACCCACGGTTTCTTCGATGGCCACGTCGGGGTCGATACGGTGCTGGTAGTACAGGTCCAGCGTATCCACCCCCAGGCGTTGCAAGGTGCCGTCGATGGCGTTGCGGATATAGTCGGGCCGGCCATTCACCCCGCGCAATACGGGGTTGGCAGGGTCGCGCACAATCCCGAATTTACTGGCCAGGAACACCTGGTCGCGCTTGCCGGCAATAGCCTTGCCGATCAGTTGCTCATTGGTGTGCGGGCCGTACATGTCAGCGGTATCGAGAAAGTTGACGCCCAGCTCCAGGGCGCGGTGCAAGGTTGCGGTGGCTTCGGTGGTATCGCTGCCGGGCGTGTAGAAATCGGTCATGCCCATGCAGCCAAGGCCAATGGCAGACACATGCGGGCCGTTTTTACCGAGTTGTCGAGTGTGCATAGGGAAGCTCCTGGTGATGAGGGGCCCATTGTTACCCTTGAAAAAATGCAGATAAACCCGTTAAAAGTGCTATCACTGTTCGTAATATCTAAACAATCTCCCACAGGAGCATTCTCTTGGATCGTTTTAACGCCATGCGCGTGTTCACTCGGATTGTCGAGTTGGGCGGGTTTGCCAAGGCCGCCGACAGCCTGCAATTGCCACGCGCCTCCGTAACAATTCTGATCAAGCAACTGGAGGCCCATCTCGGCGTGCAACTGCTGCAGCGCACCACGCGCCACGTCAGCCCGACCCTGGATGGCGCGGCGTACTACCAACGTTGCGTGCAGTTGCTGACCGATCTTGAGGAAACCGAGGCGGTGTTCTCCACGCGGCGCCAGAACCCTCGGGGCATCTTGAGCATTGATATGCCCTCAGGCATTGGGAGCTTGATTGTCATTCCGGCTTTGCCAACGTTTACTGCGTTGTACCCACAGATCGAGTTGGAGATCGGCCTCAATGATCGGCCAGTGGATTTGATTCGCGAAGGCGTCGATTGTGTGTTGCGGGGCGGTCCGGCCTTGGACGAATCGCTGGTGGCGCGGCCCTTGGCGATGATGGAACAACTGACGCTGGCCAGCCCCGCGTACCTTGAACGCATGGGCACGCCCACCTGCCTGGAGCAGTTGGCGGGTCACCAAATGGTCGAGTATGTTTCCCGTGCCAGCGGTAAACGGTTTGGCCTGGAATTTCTGCTGGGCAGCGAGTTGCATCCGATCAACCTGCCGAAAGTGGTTGCCGTGAACAGCTCTGCCGGTTACTTCGCTGCGTGCGAAGCCGGCTACGGGCTGATCCAGGCACCTCGTTATCACGCCCTGCGCCAACTGGCCGAGGGCACCCTGGTGCAGGTGCTCCCTGATGTGGCCGTGCCGAAGATGGCGCTGACTGCGTTGTACCCGCCCCATCGGCAATTGTCGCAGCGGGTGCGGGTGTTCGTCGATTGGCTGGTGCAGTTGTGCGCCCGGCCCGGCACCGGTTTACAAGGCTAGGCTTGCGCCCTGCGATAAGCGCCAGGCTGTTGCCCGGTAACTTTATGAAAGGCTCGGGTAAACGCCGCCACCGATTGATACCCGGCTGCCAGCGAAACCTCGGCCACGGTCCGGTCCGCCTTGAGCAACCCACAGGCGTGGCGCATGCGGATCATCAGCAGTACTTGCCCGGGTGACTGCCCGCACAATTCGCTGAAGCGCTTGAAAAACGCCGAGCGCGACAACCCGGTACAGGCCGCCATGCTTTCCAGGCTCCAGGGCTCGGCCGGGCGGGCGATCAATTGTTCCAGCAAATGCGCAAACGCCGGTGCCCGGCCCAGCGCCGCCAAGCCGCCAAGCTCGGTGTTGTCGAGTACTTGCTGGCGCAATACATACAGGAACAGCAGGTGGCACAGGCGCTCCAGCAGCGCGGAAGAGGGCGCTGGCGTGCGTGCGCATTCGTGCAGGATCAACTCGAACAGGCTGCGTGCGGCCGTCAGCGACGGGTCGCCGGCGCGCAGGATGATCCAGCTGGGCAGGGTGTCGACGATCAGTGTCGACAAGCCGGATTGAAAGTGAAAGAAACCGCAGACTAATCCCACCCCGTCGGTGGCCGTGCTGTCGAGGGGCAGCATCGCACGGCGTGGGCACTCCTGGGCACCGGCTGCCGTGGCTTGGCCGGACAGGCGAAAAGCAAAGTCACGCAGCAGAAACACCGCGTCACCATTATTCAGGTGGTGGGGCATTGGATCGCCGTCGATATGCAGCCAGCATTCGCCTTGCACAATCAAATGGAAGCTCGCCTGTGCCAGGCCGTGGGTGCTCGCGTGCCAGTCACCGCAATAACGGCCGACGTGAAACAAACTGGTGTTGAGTTCGAGGCTATCTAATAACCAATCGACAAGTACATCGGACGAATTCATCTAATGGAAAGACTCAAGAGCAAGTAATCGCTACTTTAGCCTATTGAGCGCTTTTTTTAGAACCAACAGACTGGGGCATTGAAACCCAACAGGAGTCCACTTCATGTCCCGTGTACCGTTGCTCACGCCTGAAACCGCACCGGAAGCCGCCAAACCCTTCCTGGAAAACGCGCTCAAAGCCTCGGGTTTTATTCCTAACCTGCTGGGCGTACTGGCCAACGCACCGGCCGCGCTGGAAACCTACATCACCGTCTCCGGCTTGAATGCCAAGGCAGAACTGAGCCTGGCCGACCGTGAAGTGGTGCAATTGATTGCCGCCACCAGCCACGGTTGTGATTTCTGTGTCGCTGGCCACACCGCGGTTGCCCGCAACAAAGCGAAGCTGCCCGAGGAGGTGATCGAGGCCTTGCGCCGCCGGGGTGAGTTGCCTGACGCACGCTATGAGACACTCGCCGCCTTTACGCGTGAGGTGATCGCCACCCGTGGGGATGTGAGTGACGCGGGCTTTGAGGCGTTCCGCGCCGCCGGCTACACCGACGGCCACGCGCTGGAAGTCATCCTGGGGGTCAGCCTGGCAACCCTGTGCAACTTCGCCAACGTGTTTGCCCGTACCCCGCTGAACCCGGAGCTGGCGCAATACCGTTGGGAAAAACCGGCCAACTGATTTGGCGTTGGCCCACCCGCTGTAAAAGGAGAAACATGAATGCTTGACCCAATCTTGAGCCGTTGGCTCGATGTTCAAGCGCAGGCCCTGGACGTGGGCAGTTGCGATCCACAGGAAGTGCTGCCGCGGCTGGCAGAAGCCAATATTCTGAAAATCGGTGTACCCACCCAGTTGGGCGGCCTGGGCGGTGACGTGGCGGGTGCGGTCGAGGCCATCGCCAATGTAGCTAGCCATTCCCTGGCGGCGGCGTTTGTGTGCTGGGGCCAGCGCTCGTTTATCGAGTACTTGCTGCAGAGTCCCAATCAGCGTCTGCGCGAGCAACTGATGCCTGACCTGCTCAGCGGCAAGTTGGCTGGGGCCACCGGGCTGTCGAATGCGATGAAGTTTCTGTCGGGTATCGAGTCGTTGCAGATCAGCGCCGAGCCCAACGACCACGGTTGGACCCTCAACGGTCGCCTGCACTGGGTGACCAACTTGCGCAAGAATGGCTTTGTCGCTGCGGCGGCCATCGAGCATGCAGGGGGCGGCGCGCCATTTATCCTGGCGATTCCGGATTCGGTGGCCGGGTTGCAGCGCTCCCGCGACCTGGAGCTGCTCGGGCTGCAATCGAGCAACACCGCAGCGCTTGGCCTGGAAGGCGTGGAGCTGAGTCGCGAATGGTTGCTGCACGAGGATGCGCGCAAGTTTTTACCGGCGGTACGCCCGGCGTTTCTAGGCTTGCAGTGCGGCATGTCGATTGGTTTGGCGCGGCGTTCCCTGGCTGAAGTAGCCCACCATTTGGGCGCCAGTCGCACCGTGTTGCGCGACGAGTTGGAAGCCCTGCGCGTGACCCTGGATCATCTGGTCAACGAGCTTAAAAGCGGGCTGTTGGCCGGGCGCTTTACCGCCGAGCCGATACCGCTGTTCAAGCTGCGTATCGCGCTGGCCGAAACCGCCGCCAGCGCTGTGCAGCTTGAACTGCAAGCCAGCGGTGGCAAGGCCTACCTGACCGCCCACGGCAGCGGCTTTGCCCGGCGCTGGCGCGAGTCGGCCTTTGTACCGATCGTAACGCCCAGCCTGGTGCAACTGCGTACCGAGCTCCACCGCCAGGCCAATCTATGAGCCAGGCGGTATTGACGGCCCAGGGCATTTGCCTGGGGTATGGCAGCGGGCCGGTGTTGCAAGGCTTCGACTTGCACTTGCAACCGGGTGAAGTGGTGTCGATTCTGGGCCCGAGCGGCGTGGGCAAATCCAGCCTGCTGCGCGTGCTAGCCGGCTTGCAGGCACCTCAGGCTGGCCGCGTGCAAGTATTGGGCGAGCCGTTGAGCGGCCCGCATCCGCGCGTGGTGGTGGCTTTTCAAGACCCGAGCCTGTTGCCTTGGCTGACCCTGGAAAAAAACGTTGCCTTCGGCCTGGATTTCGCTCGCCAACCGCACTTGAGTGGTGAAGAACGCCGCCGTCGTGTTGACCACGCCATTGCAGCGGTGGGGCTGGAGCCTGCGCGTCAGCAGTTCCCGGCGCAATTGTCCGGTGGCATGGCACAGCGCACGGCACTGGCCCGCTGCCTGGCGCGTCAGCCACAAGTGTTACTGCTCGACGAGCCCTTCGGCGCGCTCGATGAAGTGACTCGCGCCGATATGCAGCACCTGTTGCTCAAGGTCAATCGTGAGCAAGGCTCGGCGGCCGTATTGATCACCCACGACATCGACGAAGCGCTGTTGCTGTCGGACCGCATCCTGCTACTGGGTAACCGCCCGGCGCGGACGTTGGGCGAGTGGGCTATCGACCTGCCGCACCCTCGGGAAGAGCAGGTCGAGGCCATTGGCGCGCTGCGTATCGAGATTTTGAAAACCTTACGGCAGGCGAGCCGCCCTCAACCCAACCCCCTTGAACAACAGGAGTTTACCCATGTGTCTGGATGACCTGACCCACTCGCGCCGTGACTTTCTCAAGCTCTCTGCCGTGCTCAGTGCCGCGGGCGCCTTGCCCCTGTTGAGCAGCCTGCAGGCGCGCGCCGCCAATGAGCCCGACGCGCCGGTCCGCATCGGCTACTTGCCCATCACTGACGCCACGCCACTGCTGGTTGCCCACAACAACGGCCTGTTCGAAGCCGAAGGCATCAAGGCCGAGCGCCCGGTGTTGTTGCGTAGCTGGGCCCAGGTGATCGAGGCGTTTATCTCCGGCCAGGTCAACGTGATACACCTGCTGTCGCCAATGACCGTATGGGCGCGCTACGCCAGTAAGGTCCCGGCCAAAGTCGTGGCATGGAACCATGTGGGCGGTTCGGGCTTGACCGTATCCCCTGGCATTACCGACGTGAAGCAACTGGGCGGTAAGTCGGTGGCGATTCCGTTCTGGTACTCGATCCATAACGTGGTGGTGCAGCAACTGTTCCGCGATAACGGCCTCACGCCGGTCACCCGCGCCACCGGCAGTTCGATTGCTGCCAATGAGGTCAACCTGATCGTGTTGCCGCCCTCGGACATGCCTCCGGCTTTGGCGAGCAAACGCATCGACGGCTACATCGTCGCCGAGCCGTTCAATGCCTTGGCAGAAAACCTCAAGGTCGGTCGCGTGCAACGCTTCACGGGTGACGTGTGGCGAAACCATGCCTGCTGCGTGGTGTTCATGCACGAGCACGACCTGGCCAACCGTCCGGAGTGGTCGCAGAAGGTGGTGAACGCCATCGTCAAGGCCCAGGTGTGGACCCGCGACAACCGTGAAGAGGCAGTGAAGCTGCTGTCCAAGGATGGCCCGAACCGTTACACGCCCCATGCCGAGCCGGTGTTGAGCAAAGTCCTGGCGCCGGCGGCCAGCGACCGCGCCTCCTACGTGGCCGACGGCGCGATCCAGCACGCCAACTGGGACGAGCACCGCATCGACTTCCAACCGTACCCGTTCCCCAGCTACACCGAAGAACTGGTGCGGCGCTTGAAGGACACCTTGATCGAAGGCGACAAGAAGTTTCTCGCAGGCCTGGACCCTGCCTTCGTGGCCAAGGACCTGGTGGACGACCGCTTCGTGCGCAACGCGATCGAAGCCGTGGGTGGCATGCAGACCTTCGGTTTGCCGGATGGTTATGAGCGGCACGAGGAGATCGGCGTTTGAACAACAGCAGAATCCCCGGCTGGTGGCTGGGGCTGATTGGCTTGGCGGGTTTGTTGGTGTTGTGGTGGCTGGGCGTGAACGTGTTCGGCGAGGCTGATGGCCTATCGGCGCGCTTTTCCCTGGAGGCCACCGCCAGCAGCTTGTGGGAATTGCTCGGGCGGGGTGAGTTGTACCTGCATATCGCCGTAAGCCTGAAGCGTATTTTCGTCGGGCTGTTTATCGCGTTGTTGGTAGGCGTACCCCTCGGGTTGCTGGTGGGCAGTTCGCGTAACCTAGAGGCGGCGACCACGCCGGCGTTCCAGTTTCTGCGGATGATTTCACCACTGTCCTGGATGCCGATCGTGGTGATGCTGATGGGCGTGGGCGATCAGCCTATCTACTTCCTTCTGGCCTTTGCCGCTGTCTGGCCGATCATGCTCAACACCGCAGCGGGCGTGCGTCAGCTCGACCCGCGCTGGTTGCAGTTGAGCAAGAGCTTGAGCGCGACGCGTTGGGAGACATTGCGTCGGGTGATCATTCCTGGCGTCGTCGGCCATGTGCTGACCGGCGTGCGCCTGGCCATCGGCATCCTGTGGATCGTACTGGTGCCCTGCGAAATGCTTGGGGTCAGTGCGGGACTGGGGTATTACATCCTCGATACGCGTGATCGCCTGGCGTATTCGGAGTTGATGGCGATGGTGGTGGTGATTGGGGTGCTGGGGTTTGCGCTGGATGCGTTAGCGCGTTGGTTGCACCAACGGTGGGTGCATGGCGGCTGATGGGCTCGAACGTTGCCTGCGTGCTACGCAGGCAACTATTTAGCGTGTTATCAGGTTGCTGGCGAAAAGATTTGCAGATCTCCCGCCAGATCGTTGTCAGCGTTCAGGGTACCCAGCGGGCCCGGTTTGGCATCCGTGGAGTTCGTGCCGTAGCCCACCTTCATGCCTGTTCGTTCGTAAACACCGATGCCAATGCCTCCGGTCGCCTCAGCCAAGCCGGTGACGCCTTGAGTGGAGTTGATGTGTTGGCGGCCCACCAAGGCGATCACTTTACCCTTATGCTTGTGTTGTTCAATGACGCGTGCGGCGTAGTAGTTGAACTCTTTGAGTCTTTTCAGGTTTCGTTCGGTTTCGCTTAGCGTCGTGTAGGCCTTACGGTCATGCCGGTGGCGTGTCAGATAAAAGTGGTCAAGGGGCACGACTTCTATTCCGGCATCCTTGAATTTTCTGATCAACGTCTGCAGATTGAATTGAGGGTGGGCGGGCCGCAAACCGTGGCCTGTATGGCCCATGCCATCGTCCTTGAGTAGTCCATTGTTGTCATAGACGACACCTTCAATGCCGACCACCTTTACATTTTTGCGCTTGAACAGGTCGATGCTTGCGTCAATTTCGCGGAACATGGCCAAATGCTGGTGACTCTCCCCGAATACCACCACGTCCGAATTGTCCAAGGCTTTCTCGATCAGGTCGGGCACTGTCTCGTAAGGTTTCGTTTCTGGAATTATGGGGCGATTTTGTGGGTTCAACGGGTCCAGTTTTTGATGGAAAGCATCCATTTCTGCGTTGAACCGCTCTTGTGTCGGTTGCCTTCGGCTGGGTGTGAAGTGGCCTTCGTTGGGGGCGCCTTTAATATGTTTTACGTATTCGTCTTTGATGGCGTCCAGATGATCGGTTTTGTTTACGATCGTCGGCGTGTGTCCATTGATGTTCGGCGCTTTTGGGGTGGGTCTTTTGTAGGGTTGAAATCGCGTGTTTTGCCGAGCGTTCATGTGCCCCCGAGGGGAAAAGTCAGCATGGGGTGAGGGTGGCATCAGCGTATGCGCAGGATCAAAAGCTTGAGGCGCACCGTAAGCCTCCTGCTTATGCACATCGTAGGGGTACCATTTACCGTTGTGTTTGACGGCAGAGCCATGAACCCGCTGGTTGCCCACCTTGAAGGTCCCGGTTGCCGCTGCCTCGTAGCGGCTTGCGGCGCTGATCAGCGCTTCGTGGCTTGCGCTTCCCTTCAGGGATGGCACCGCACCAGCTATCGCTTCAACGCTTTCGTAAATGAGTTTACCCGAGCCCTTTAGCAGATCACCCACGCCGTTTAACGGGTTCAACTCCTTGAGCAGGGCTGGCACCATGATTTTCGTTGCCTTGAGCGCCTTGCTCACGGCTGACCCAGCCGTACCCAGTACTTTTCCGAGTTTGGCCGCCAAACCGATGCCGGCGGTGACCAAACCGAAAATATCCAGGGTGACGTCAGTGATCCCCTCGCCGTAGTTGCCGTCCATGAAATTGACGATTGCGGAACGGAAGGGAATAAGGTCGAGCAAAAACTCTTTGAAGTTCGTCAGCTTTTCATGATTACGCTCAAAGGTCGTGGTCCCCGCAGCGGCTTTCTTGATGGCGGGATTGTCCAGGTCCAACGCCTTGAGCACGGAGTCGGCGATATGGTGAGTGCGTGGGTTCAGGAACATATACGGCTGGGGTGCCGTGGAGGGCTGTTCGCGATCCAGCTTGCTTTCCTTCAAATCACCCAGGTCGATCCATGAAAACGGCACAGGGTTGGCCGGGATACTTGCGAGAATCGATTGCCCGCTGTCAACGATCTTGACGTTGTCTCTGTCCGGATAAAATGGCTCTTCCCTGATTATCTCGTTGGAGAACTTGACAGGGGCCGCCGGTGTTTTTCGGTTGCCCCGGCTTCGGATAACGCCGTTTACCGTATCGAACTCATAGGTGGTGGTTTGTCCATTGTTTTGCGCGGTGACCAGTACCGTAGGGCTGGTGTGAAACAAGGTGTCACCTTCGAAAGGGATCATGCCCACCTTGTAACTTTTTTCTTGAAAATAATTGAGCTTGCCCTGGGTCAAGT
Source organism: Pseudomonas sp. FSL L8-0168 (assembly GCF_037976155.1). Classification (NCBI taxonomy): domain Bacteria; kingdom Pseudomonadati; phylum Pseudomonadota; class Gammaproteobacteria; order Pseudomonadales; family Pseudomonadaceae; genus Pseudomonas; species Pseudomonas sp. FSL L8-0168. The sequence goes on from NZ_CP150262.1 coordinate 605,675, forward strand.
TTTTTCTGTCTTCGGGCGGCAGGTTGCTGAGCGCGTTGAGGAGAGCTGTTTTTTTAACGGTCTTATGATTGTCCAAGGCGGTAGAAAAGGCATCCTCAAACGCTCGTTGAATATTGAATGGCGCGCTGTGGGTGAAGGCAATAACCGCATCAAGGTCCACGCCGGTATTTTCTTTCGTGAGTACCCAGCGACCCTCCATGACCCGTTCTTCCATGACGATTTCCACCAGTGAGCGCGGCGCGCTGGGCGTATCGCCATTGTATTTGGAGAACATCTTGAGCTCGAAGTCCATGCCAGGGCCGAATGTCTTCACGAGGAGGTCCAGCGCCATGTGTTTACGGCTTGGAAAACTCCCGCCGATGAGCGATGAGGCTTCTATCAGCGTATCGAGTTGTGCTTTGAACAGCGCCTGGGCTTTTTCCAGGTCGGCTGGCTGATACAGGGCATCGTCTTTCGCTGGAAGAATGTCATTGGCCACGGCCCAATCCAACATCACTGCGGCTTGCGCAGAGGCGGGCACGGCGCCAGCAGTGTCGGCGGTGATCATCACTTCGGCATAAGACAGGGCGGCCACGCGGCCTGGAGTCTTGGCTTCAATGGCGGCTACTGCAATGCAAAGGTTCGCCCACGCGGCGCTGCCGTAAACTACCGAATCAGGAATGTCCTTGACCAGCAATTGCGGCGCAGTGCGTCTGAGTAACAGATGTGCAGCCGCGCCAGCGAGCTCAGGGGATTCGCGCCCCGTGTCAATCAAGTGTTGGCGCAGGCTGTTGGTGATGGTCGAAAGCGGTTTGCCCCAATGACTTTTCTGCGCCAGGTCGAAACCCGCCACATGGTTTCGCACAGGCGCCGTCAACGACTCGGGGTCCAGCATCAATTGGATCGCCGCCAGGGCATAGTCGTTTGCGCTGGTGTCGGTGGCGATACCATTCATTTTGGTTTGCATGGCTTGGCCGAGAGCCTGGCCATCCTTGGAGCTGATCAGGGTTTCGAGCACCTTGACCGGGTCCGCCAGTGCCTGCTCGGAGAAACTCAGGTTTCTACCCAGATGTTCCAGTACGCCGCGCTTGGGATTCCCCTGCGGTAAGTCGGGATCGCTGTTGGCATGTTCGACGGCGGCCGTGCGCAGCGTGTCTTGTTGGCTGACATCCAAGGGGATCGGCCAGGACAGGCCCCCTGCGAAGTTGCCCAAGGGGTGTTGCTGTGCGCGTGCTTTTGCGCTTTGCGCCAAGGCCAGCAAGTCGACCACGGTCTTGGGCAATGGCACGCCGTTTTCAAGCAGGAAGGCTTCGAGGCTTACGGACATGCCAGGTGTCCGTATGTAGGCTTGGTAATGGGCTGAGTCTGGCGCGATATTCATCGGCGTATTTTTCAGCAGGGCCGACACCTCACGTTCTGTCGGGCTTTGCGGCAAGGCCTGGGCAGACTCGTTGAGTTTTTGCGCAAGGTATCGCCAGTTTTTCTGATCACCCAGGCGTTGATCCAATGCCTGGCGCGCGTCGATGCTGTTCGCGCGCTCGTCCAGCCATTGCGCACGCGCCAACAGGGCGCTGTTGCCGTCGAAATGCGGTCCCAGGTCGGCAGCCTCAGGCAGGCCCGTCTCAGTCAGAAGATGCCCCCACGGGTCGACAAGCGTCGGCTCAACGTTGTTCGACTCATACAACGCTTGCAGTGCGTTACTCACCTGATGCCGCTGGCGCTCCAGCAACTGCGGCACGCCTGTGGCAATGACGTCGCCGGTCACTGGGGAGAGGTCCTGGCTCAAGTGATTTTTCCAGTCATTCTTCAAGCCGTTTTGAACCTCCACCGGCAAACTCTGCAGTAGCTGCGCTGCGGCTTCGGGGTCGTCATTAATGCGTTGACGCAAGGTCGCAAGTGCCTTGGCCGGGCTGTCGAATGTTTCGTAGCCATCGCGAGGTGTGTAGAGCACCGTCAGGCCTTGCTGTTGGCCAGGAAGTAAGGTGCGGTCTGTCTGTGCGCTACTGAATGGGCGTGTCGCCGACGATCCATCGCTGCTGGTGATCAGGAAGCCCCCTGCCAGCAGGCTGCCCTCTGGGCTTGGGGTATCCAATTTGAGCGGGTAGACACCGGGCCTTTCGCCATCCTTCATCGCGCTTTCCCGAGCCTGCAGGGTTGGATACTCAAGCGCCTTGTCGATCAATGATTTGGCGGCGGGCGTTAACGCACCGTCTTCCACGCCCAAGGCGGCGAGGGTGGACAGCATCTCTCGGTGGATACTGAGCAATTCGTTCTGGGGTGACTCGGGGTTGGGTTCGCCCGTGCGTGGCTCGGTCCAGAATCGGGAAAGGCTCAGGGGCAGTTCTTTTTCGATGGTTTGTGCAATCGAAAGGAGGGTGTCGCGAGCGTGCAATTGCTGGCTGCTTTCGCTTGGCGAGGCGCTGGTGTAGAAGCCGACTTCCGTGCTGGCAGTACTGGTCGAGGCCTGGGCGCCGGGAGGTGCCTTGAGCTGGCGCAGTGCGTTGAACAGGGCTTCGGTGATGCTCTGCACCGAGATTAATGTGCGTTGGCCGTGTTCATCAGTGTGATAGCGATGCACATACAGTGACGAGGCGTCTACAGGCGGTGTAGTACCGAAGCTGCGATTCAATTGCTGCTCGATAACACTGCTGAGCGTCGGCTGGCGCAGCAGCAGTGCCTGGATGTCCTGGTTGAGTTGTTGGTATTGATTGAGCAACAAGCGTTGATCAGTTATTTGAAGGCCCTTGATCAGGTCAGAACGAATCGCACTGACCGGCGTGATCGCATCCACGTCCGGAACGGCTATCGTCTGGACCGTCCCTGGCATCGAACGGGTGTGGGCAGGAGCGGCGATTTCATCGCTGGAGACGTTTCGGCGCAGGCGATGGTGGGCGATACCTGAAATCAAGTGAGTTATTCCAATGGCATTGGCCCACGCGTCCTGATGATAATCCGAGGGATGATTCTTCCTTGTTTGGGCCTCGAATGATTGGGATGAGAGCGTCGGGAGGTTCCGAAGGCGCCCTGGGAAATGTTATTAACGAATATGTAACGCGTCGGTGCAGCAACACGGGGAAAGTGGGCTTGCTGCACACAGTGAGCACGCAGGGGCAGCTCGTTAGGGCGAGTACTCCCGAGGGGATCAGCGACGTTCGTAAACTCGGCCGCCATCATCGTGGCGATCATGCCAGCCACCGCCGCGCGGGAAGAAGAAACAACCGCCCAGGCTCAGCATGATCATCAAGGGAACCAGCAGGATGAGTCGTCGAAGCATTTCACAATTCTCCAAGGGGCTTCAAAGGTCTGTCAGGCGTAGGACAAGCCAAATCTGTTCATCGCCTGTAACATAAGACCCCGCCGACGCCGTGCCATCCCCGTAGTTGGGTATGTGCTTGGCATGCGCGGCGATACACAGTGGATACATCCTTCAGGTCCAGGAATTCGTCATGACCCAAAAGCAACGCTTGAAATACTCGCTTCTGATTGCCCTGGCTGTACTGGGCGCGATGTTCGGCCTGTCTTATCTGCAGAACACTGGCGTGATCAGCGAGAAAACCTTCCAGTACCTGGCCATCGCGATTGCCGTGGTCGTCGTGGTGATCAACGGCATCATGCGCCGCAAGGTCAAGCCTAACTTCTGACGCGTGTCAGTCAGGCACGACCTTCGAGTACCTTGGCAGCCTCTTCATGGAGGCTGTAGCTCTTGTCGGCGTTCAGGGTGATCACACCCTCGCTGCACAGACGCTTGAGTACCTCGCGCACGCTGAGAAACGACAACGGAATGCCCAGCTCCAGCAGGTGGCTGTGCACGCCGCGTACCCCGAGGGTGCGCTGGTTGGCGGCAGCGGTGAGGAGGGCGTCGATGACCTTCAGTCGAATCAGGCTGGTGCGCAAACCGAAACACTTGAGTAAGTGGCGTATGCGCTGGTTGCCTTGCTGTTCGGGCGCGTTGCCGAACGCCTGTGTATCGTTGCCAAAGTGAGTATCGGTGGCCTTTGAATGTCCATCCGTGGGCACTTGCGGGTTATACATGCAAAAACTCCTTTTCTTTTCAGAGCCTGATCAGGAAAAGATGGTGCTCTTGAGTAATAAGACGAACGAGTGAGGCAAATCATGAAACGATGAATGTAGAAAATTTGTCGGTATCAGATTTGTCACCTTTCAAGCGCTGACGATATACAGCCTTGTGCGGCTAAATTATTCCGGTCGATTTGCGTTCTTACGGTGGGGTAACCATCCCTTGTGAGGGTGTTCAATTTGACTGTGGAGTCGGCGTGATTATTTCCAACGGGTTGTCCAGAGTGGGCGTGGCAGGGCTGTTGCTGGGGTTGAGCCTGGCCGTATCGGCACGGGAGCAAGTTACGCAGGCGTCGGCGGATATCCGGCGTACCAGTTATGGCGTGCCGCATATTCGCGCCTTTGACGAGCGTGGCCTGGGGGTGGGTATGGGGTACGCCTATGCCCAGGACAACCTGTGCTTGCTGGCCAATGAAGTGGTCACGGTCAATGGCGAGCGCGCCAAGTTTTTCGGGCCGGACCAAGCGACCCTGCAAGAGCGCAACAACCTCGCCAGCGATGTGTTCTTCAATTGGTTGAATACCCCCGAGGCAGTGGCGGCATTCTGGAAAGCCCAGAGCCCGCAGATGCAACAGCGCCTCGAAGGGTACGTGGCCGGCTACAACCGTTACCTCAAGGAGCAGGGCGCACCCGCGCATTGCCAGGCCGCGTGGGTACGGCCCTTGGTAGTCCAAGACCTGGTCAAGTTGACCCGCAGGCTATTGGTGGAAGGGGGCGTCGGCCAATTCGCCGAAGCCCTGGTCGGGGCAACACCACCCCAAGCCACCGCCGATGTCCAATCCGACGCCAAAGGCTTTGCACTGGCCGCGGCCAACCAGCAACGCTTCACGCTGGACCGAGGCAGCAATGCCGTCGCCGTGGGCCGTGACCGCTCATTCAATGGCCGTGGCATGCTGCTGGCCAACCCGCATTTTCCTTGGCTGGGCGGCATGCGTTTTTACCAGATGCACCTGACCATCCCTGGCCAGCTGGATGTGATGGGCGCCGCATTGCCAGGGCTGCCCGTGGTGAACATCGGTTTCAACCAGCATGTGGCGTGGACCCACACCGTCGACACCTCCAAACACTTCACCCTGTACCGCTTGACCCTCGACCCCAAGGACGCCACCCGTTATCTGCTGGACGGCAAGTCCATCCCACTGGAAAAAACGGCCGTAACAGTCCAGGTCAAGCAAGCTGACGGCAGCCTCAAGGCCGTGTCCCACAACGTCTACAGTTCGCAGTTCGGCCCCGTGGTGCAATGGCCGGGCAAGCTCGACTGGGACAGCCACTACGCCTTCAGCCTGCGCGACGCCAACCTGGGCAACGACCGGGTGCTGCAACAGTGGTACGCCATGAACCGCGCCAGCAGCCTCAAGGAACTGCAAAGCTCGGTGCATACCCTGCAAGGCATCCCCTGGGTCAACACCCTGGCCGCCGATGACCAGGGCCAGAGCCTGTACATGAACCTGTCGGTGGTGCCCAACGTCAGCGCCGCTAAACTGGCAACATGCAGCGACCCACGGGCCGGCCTGCAAATGATTATGCTTGACGGCGCCCACAGCGCCTGCGCCTGGGATATCGACCCGCGCGCGGCCCAGCCCGGTATCTTCCCGGCCGACCAGTTGCCCCAACTGCAACGCACCGACTACGTGCAACACTCCAACGATTCCGCCTGGATGGCCAACCCCAAGGCGCCGCTAACGGGCTTTTCGCCGGTGATCAGCCAGGACAACATCGGCCTCGGCCCGCGTGCGCGCTTCGCGCTCCAGCGCCTGCAAGCCCTTGAGCAGCAGCCGATCAGCGTCACCGACCTGCAAGACATGGTCATGGACAACGAGGTGTACCTGGCGGGCCAGGTCATGCCCGACTTGCTGACATTCTGCGCCAACCAACTCGGCACCGACGCCAACGCGCTACAACCGCTGTGCACCAGCCTGAAAAACTGGGACCAGCGCGCCAACCTCGACAGCGGCGTGGGCCTGGTGCACTTCATCAACCTGATGCAACACCTGCAGCAAATCCCCGATGCCTGGCGCGTGGCCTTCGACCCGGCCCATCCACTGACCACCCCAAGCGGCCTCGCCATTGACCGCGCCCCTGTCGCCAAGGCCCTGCTGGAAGCCATGCTGGCCTCCAGCGCTGAGGTCAGCAAACTGGGGCAGACCCGCTGGGGCGATATCCAAGTCTCCGGCCAAACCCCCATCCACGGCGGCCCGCAAGAAGTGGGCATCTACAACGCCATGCAAACCGTGCCCCGCGCCGACGGCAAACGCGAAGTCGTCAGCGGCACCAGCTACCTGCAAATCGTCAGCTTCGACGACAAAGGCCCCAACGCAGTCGGCGTCCTGGCATTCTCCGAGTCCAGCAACCCGGCGTCCGCTTATTCAAAGGACCAGACCCAAGCCTTCTCCGAGAAAAAACTGCACCCGTTGCCCTTCACCGAAGCCCAGATCAAGGCCGACCCGCACTACCAAATCCAAACAGTGAAGGAGTAGGGCAGACGCGCAACCCCTTGATGCCAAGGCAGAATATTTTTTGAAATCAAGGGGTTGCAGGCCTAGGCAAATGAGTACATAATGGCGCCCATCGAACGCAATGAAGCATTAAAAACTTCAATGTATTCAATGGTTTAGAGTAGAGGCAGGCATCACGTAGCCCACTCAAGTTTGTATGCGGTGAATGTCAGCAACAAGGGCATTGATCGTTTGAGGCCGAGTAGCAAAATGGTTATGCAGCGGATTGCAAATCCGCCTACGCCGGTTCGATTCCGACCTCGGCCTCCACTCTTAGAAACCCCGTAGATTAGCGTCTACGGGGTTTTTTATTGTCTGGGATTTGCCTGCACTTCCAACGCCTCGTGAAACTGAACCAAACAAATGATGTCCGATTGCTATCGGCCAAGGACGAGGTCCGCCAAGCGCGCATTGGGTCTACGCTCAGTAAGGCCTCAAGCGACCTCCTCATGCCGGTTTAGCCGCGCGCTTATCCTGCCAGCGCAAGATAACGCCCGCACTCATCAAAGCTGACAGAGTGACCCATGAAACAAAAAATTCTTCTTGTAGCCGTGTGTGCTGCACTCATCCAAGGCTGTGCCGCCCCTTCCAAAAGCCATGAAGAATCACCTTCAATGCCTACTACCTCAGCAGCTGTAGCCCAGCCAACCTTATCCGCTTACGACTGGAACCTGGTCTCGGCAACGGACGCGTCGGGCAAGCCTCTTGTGGCGATGAACAAAGGCATCGAGCGCAAGTTGCGCGTTGCCTTCGGTGACAAGAACCTGAGCATCAGCGGTGGCTGCAATCGTCAGTTCGGCGGCTTTCACTATCAGGACGGGGTTCTGAAGGTTCAGCCACTGGCCTCTACGCTGATGGCCTGTGACAAGAGCCTGATGGACCTTGATGCCCAGGTAGGGCGGCTGTTCAAGGGTGAGCTGCGCGCTGTGATCACCGGCGATAACGTGGCGCCGATGCTGCAACTGACGACAGCGGATGGCTCGGTGCTCAAGCTGCAAGGCGAGGCCACCCCGCAGACCCGCTACGGTAGCGAGGGTGAGGTCAAGTTTCTGGAAGTGGCGGCCAAGACGGTCAAGTGCAGCCATCCTTTGATTCCAGATTATCAGTGCCTCCAAGTGCGCGAGCGTCGTTATGACGACGCGGGCCTGCAACTGGCGACCCAAGACACCTGGCATCCGCTGTACCAGCCTATCGAAGGCTTTGTGCATCATGACGGCGTGCGCACTGTGCTGCGGGTCAAACAGTACGAATGGAAGAATCCGCCAGCGGATGCGCCTTCGACGGTCTACGTGTTGGATATGGTGGTCGAGCAGGACGCTTCTGGCAGCAAGTAAGCTTGCGCAAACCCCGTAGATCAGCGTCTACGGGGTTTTTTATTGCCTGTGATTTATGCGTTTTTTCGACGAGTGACATGTCTAGATCAAGGGTTCTGGTTCGAACGGGGGTTGTCACCTGAGCTTTTGCCGACTACCCTGAAAATGTTTGAATTATTACAAACAATTTCGGTGTGTCTGTTTTTTAGGTCACACGGCTTCAGGACGAGGAACGAAAAATGTTTTCACACGAAGGTACCGCACTAGAGCTGTTGGTCTTGGTTTTTGGCGTCACTGGGTTATTGTTGATCGCCTGGTTTATTCACCATCAATACGAGCTAAAGTCGCGTAAGCATGTAAAAAAACAACATGTTTCTGGCCAGCAGCGTGAAGCTCAGAGCCGCTAACCGTCCCTTCACCCGTGCCAGCCTTTACGGCTGGCTTCAGCGTCCGGTTTCAATGGACTGCAAGGTTTTCCCGAGCCCACTGCTCAGCAGTGGTGACAGGAATCGATTGTTGCTCGTTGAACGTGGCCGCCTTAGGCCAGGCCACACCTTTGCCTTGTGCGAATACAGCACGGTACTTCTTGATGTGGTGCGTGGGGTCTTTTTCCAGTGCCTGCATGAGATAATCAACCGTCCACACGTTGCGTTTGAACGGGCGATCCAGAACGCGCTCCAGCATACTCGCAACCTGCCCATACGTGACGGTGTCGCCGGCGAGATAGACAATCTGATTGCGCATGCGCGGTTCGAAGAACACGATTTGCGCTGTCAGCGTACCGATGTCGTCCGGTGTCGTGAGCGTCACGCTGTTCTCGAGGCTGCCCAGGGCGTTCACTGTGTTGTTGTCGAAGTCGACGACCTCGAACACCGGCTCGAACAGGAAGCTGGTGAACATGCCTGTCGAGATGATGACCCATTCAGTGTTGTCCTGGGCGCGCAGCAACTCACGCACATCCAGTTGGGCATCGAACAGATCCTGGGGGCTGCCCCGGCCAATCACTTCGAAATCCACGCCAAACTGCCAGGGGAAGTAGCGATTCACGCCGGACTTGAGCGCGGCGGTCGCCAGCTTCATCGGGGTTTCTCGGCCCGCGACCATGCCTGCGCAGCCGATCACGGTATCGAAGCGTGCGAAGACCTTGGCAAGTTGATCGATTGAGTCGTTCACCAAGTCTGCGGCGACCATCTGGATGCCCAGGCTGCGCAGCTCGTCGACCTCTGCCTTTTTTTCGGGCATTTGCGTGTTGATGGTCGATTCCCTGAGCAGCACGCTAATAGTGGAACCGGGCGCGCGTTTGGCCTCACGCGCCAGGTTGCGCAAAACCGGCAGGCCGAGTTCGCCGGCGCCTAGAACGAGGATCGATTGAGAGGGAAGTGGGGGCATTTCAGGCATGATTTCTCCGCAGACCTGTTGGCGATAAGATGAGCCCATGCTGGCACGATTCGGCAGCGCTCATAAGAAGGCACACGTGTGATACCAGGGGTAGAAATGACCGATCATGAAACGCTCAGCCAGGCAGAAATTATCTGCCAGTCGCTCAGGGAAGAAGACGATGGCGTCAGGCGTGAAGTCCTGGCTCACGCCGGTAGCCGCTGGTCATTGGGCATCCTGCATGCCTTGGGTGTGTACGGTGCGATGCGTCATGCCGAGATAAAACGGCAGATGACGGGTGTGACTCAGCGCATGTTGACCAAGACCCTACGCGCCATGGAGCGCGATGGTTTTTTGGTTCGACGCGAGTTCGGTGAGATTCCGCCACGCGTCGAGTACGAGCTGACGCCCCTGGGCAGGGAGCTTTTGATTCGCATGTCGCCTGTCTGGACCTGGGTGGTCGAAAACGTGGAGGACTTTCGCAAGGCGCGGCGTATGTTCGACAGTCAGGAGGGCAAAAAACCGGCATGGCAGGTTCCCACACCGGTTCCCGACGCGTCTCGGTAAGCGCTTAGGCTGTGCAAGTGTATGCCTCGATCCACCCCTAGCTGTACGGGGCGCAGCGCGCCATAACCCACTACTGTCGCAGGCACATCACCACCGCTTGGATGCCGCGCCATGATCATGTCTACCAGCCTGTTATCAGCTTTCGTGCTGTTCGCTTTTGTCTCTTCGATCACCCCGGGGCCCAACAACACCATGTTGCTGGCCTCAGGCGTGAATTTCGGCTTTCGCCGTTCGATGCCCCATGCACTGGGGATCAGTATCGGCTTCATGCTGTTGGTGATCTGTGTGGGGCTGGGCTTGGGCGAGGTGTTCAAGCTGTTCCCGTGGGCTTACACGCTGTTGCGTTATGTCGGCGCCGCGTATTTGTTGTACCTGGCGTGGAAGATTGCCAATGCGGGCGGCATGTCTGACAACCCGGATGAACACGGCAAGCCGATGACCTTCCTCGGTGCGGCGGCCTTCCAGTGGGTCAATCCCAAAGCCTGGATCATGGCGTTGGGGGCGATTACCACCTACACGCCGGCCGAGGGTTATGTCACCAATGTGCTGGTGATCGCCCTGGTGTTTGCAGTGGTCAACCTGCCGAGTGTGTGCGTGTGGGTGGGGTGTGGCAGCGGTTTGCGTAACTTGCTGCGCGAGCCGCGCTGGTTACGGATGTTCAACTGGTCCATGGCCGGGCTGTTGGTGCTGTCGCTGTATCCGATGCTGTTTGTGGGCTGAGGCGGGCGTAGGTAACCACGATGCGAAGCCTGCGTTCGGGCACACCGAGCCAAGGCGAGGTGCCGAGGGGTGGGGCAAGAGCCCTTTGGTTACTTTGGGCTGGGCCGGCATTCCGGCTCTTTTCCAAAGTGACCCGCCGTCAGGCGGAACCCTAAGTGGCCGTTACCGCAGCGATGGATATGCACACAATCCAATTGTGTCGGCTGTCAGGCCGCCTTCGCGAGCAAGCCCGCTCCCACAGTTTGATCGCGGGGTGTCAGGTAGATAGGCGTCGGCTGTCAGGCCGTCATCGCAGGCAAGCCAGCTCCCACAGTTGGATCGTGGGGCGTCGGGTATGAGGCCGTCACGGGAGCAAGCTCCCTCGCCACGTTGATGCGGGCTTAGACCGGTGAGATGGTCGCCAACATGCCGATGCCAATGGTCAACACCAAAAAGCCAAACAGGAAAATTGCCATCTTGGTCATAAGGCCTCCGAGGGGAAGGGGACGACAGGAATGTCGGGATGGGGCTATTGTCCGCCTCAAGCGGTTTTCAATACAGGCGCAGATTGAAAAGAAAAAACCGTATCAGATCAGCGCGCAGCGCCTGGGCCGTGGCTTTTGAAGCGAACAGTTTTTATCAAGATCAGTGCAATGGCCGCTACCCGCCTTGAGCGTCACCTGAGACAGCCACTGCATTTGCCCCTAAGATAGCGCCCACTGCACAACAATAAGCGTGGGCCGACCCTCGATGGAAAGACGCCAGTTCAGCGGTGGCATGCAAGGCAAGAACCTGCGCTACCTCAGTGATAACCCCCAGCAATCAACCTCGGTCACCCGTGTCGGTTTCCTGCTGCTCGAACACTTCTCCTTGCCGGCCTTTACCCAGACCCTCGATACGCTGGTGACTGCCAATCTGTTGCGCCCTGATCTGTTCGCTACGCGCACCTTCGGCTGGGGTGAGGGCGAAGTCATCAGCGACCTGGGCCTGGTCATTCGCCCGGATGCGAACCTGATGCTGACGACCTTGCAGGACTTGGACCTATTGGTGATCTGCGGTGGTTTTCGTACCGAACTCAAGGCCAGCGAGCCATTTATCCAATGGCTGCGCAGTGCGGGTGAAGCGGGCGTGCGCCTCGCCGGTTTGTGGAACGGCTCGTGGTTCCTCGGGCGTGCGGGGCTGCTGCAGGGTTATCGCTGTGCCATCCATCCCGAGCATCGGCCGGCACTGGCCGAAGTGTCCAAGGCGGCGCAGGTCACCAGCGAACCCTACGTCATCGACCGCGACCGCCTCACCGCGTCCAGCCCCTCGGGGGCTTTCCATATGGCCCTGGACTGGATCAAGAGCCTGCATGGCAAAGCCTTGGTCGAAGGCATCGAAGATATTCTGGCGTTCGAAGAATCGCGCTACCGCCGCATCAAACCCACCGAAAACATCTGTGTCAGCGCGCCGCTGCGCGAGGTGGTGAAGCTGATGGACGCCAACCTCGAAGAGCCCCTGGAACTCGATCAGCTCGCCGTCTACGCCGGCCGTTCCCGCCGCCAGCTGGAGCGCCTGTTCAAGGAACAACTGGGTACCACGCCGCAACGCTACTACATGGAATTGCGCGTCACTGAAGCGCGACGCCTGTTGCAGCACACCGAGTTGTCACAGGTGGATGTGCTGGTGGCGTGCGGGTTTGTCTCGCCGAGCCATTTCAGCAAATGCTACAGCGCGTATTTCGGCTATCGCCCCTCCAAGGAGAAGCGGTTGGTCAAGTAGCAGGTCGAGCCCTGGGCGATACAGACTCTGCGGTGCTTCAGGGGCTGCGCGGCGATCCCTTCGCAGCCTCGCTGGGGCTCGACAGCTCCCACATTGGGTTCTCGGTATTCTCAGAATCGCTCCAGGCGGTAGAGGTGCAATTGCGGCACCCGCTCACCCGCAGCAAGCTGCCCAACCCGCTCGGCCGTCACCGCCGCTTGTGTCAGTCCCAAATGCTGGTGACCAAATGCAAGCAGCACTTTGCCTTCGCACACCCGGTCAATGATCGGCAGCGAGTCGGGCAGGGAAGGGCGAAACCCCATCCAGGGCGTGGCTTCGCTGTCGCTCAAGTCGTGTTGGAACAGCCCTTTGCTCAACCGGTGCAACTGCCAGGCCCGTTGCATATTGGCCGGGCGGTCGAGGCCGGCGAATTCGACCGTGCCGGCCAGGCGTAGGCCACCGGTCATGGGCGTCATGATGAATTTGCGTTCCCACGAAGTGACCGCGAATGGCAGGCGCTGTTGTTCGTGGGGCAGCATCAGGTGGTAACCGCGTTCGGTGTCCAGCGGCACCTGTTTGCCGGTGAGAGCTGCGGTGAGTTTGGCCGAGTGGGCGCCGCAGGCGATCAGCACTTGCTGCGCTGTCAGTACGCCTTGGTCGGTCGTCAGGGAAACGCCGCTACCCTCCACGCGTCCGTCCAGAACGCGCTGCTGAAGAAATTGCACCCCCTCAGCCTTGGCCGCGTTCACCAGTTCGCCAACCACCGTGTACGGGTCCAGAAAATGTCCGGTAGCGGGGAAGAACAACCCGCCTTGTATGGCGTCGCTCAGTTGCGGCGCAGCCTTGCGCACCGCATCGCCGCTCCAGAAGTCCACGGCGACGCCTTGTTGCCGCAAGCGTTGCTGCACTGCATCCAGTGCAGCGCGGGATTCGGCGCGCTCATACACCAACAGCGAACCGTCTTCACGCAGCAATGGCGCTTGCCCAATCGATTGCAGCAAGCGTTGCCACGCGCCCAGGCTGCCTTCGTTCAGCGCGCGAAGGCCGGCTACGGTGCGCTGATAACGCACTGGCCGCAGGTTCAGCAGCAGGCGAATAAACCAGGGCAGGGCGCGGGGCAGGTAGGTCCAGTCCAGGCGCAGCGGGCCCATGGGGTCCAGGAGCATGGCGGGCAAGCGCTTGAGGATCGACAGGTCGGCGATGGGGAACACCTGCTCCGTTGCCAGGTGGCCGGCGTTGCCGTAGGAGGCGCCCATGCCGGGTGCCTGCGGGTCGAGCACGACGACTCGGCGGCCTTGGCGTGCCAGCTGCAAGGCGCAGGCGACGCCGATAATGCCGGCGCCGACTACTACGATGTCTGCTTGCTTGGGATCGGCCATGATCATGCTTCTCGCTGGCCGTCGAGCAGGCGCCGCAACCGCAGCGGGTTGTCGTGCTGCAGCGCGGTGGGCAGCAAGGCGTCCGGGACGTCCTGGTAACACACCGGGCGCAGGAATCGCAGGATCGCCGCCGTGCCCACCGAGGTACTGCGCGCATCCGAAGTCGCCGGAAAGGGCCCGCCATGCACCATGGCGTCGCACACTTCTACGCCGGTCGGCCAGCCGTTCACCAGCAGGCGCCCAGCCTTGCGCTCCAGCACCGGCAGCAATGCCCGCGCCTGTGGCAAGTCGTGGTCATCCATCTGCAGGGTGGCGGTGAGTTGGCCTTCCAGGTGTTCGGACACCTGGCGCATGTGCTCGACATCACGGCACTGCACCACCAGCGAGGCGGCGCCGAATACTTCGGCTTGCAGGTGTTCATTGTTCAGGAACGCCTCGGCCTGGGTCACGAACAGATGGGGCTGGCCCTGGTTTGGCCCGGTCGCTGGCAAGCCTTTGGCGGCTATGGTGGCGTGCTGGGCCAGGGTCTTCAGGCCGGTTTCGCAGGCGCTGAAAATACCCGGTGTGAGCATGGTCTGGGACGGGCAACGCGAGAGACGCTCACTGGCGGACTGGACAAAACGGTCCAGAGCGGTGCCTTGCAGAGCGATCACCAGGCCAGGGTTGGTACAGAACTGGCCGGCGCCTTGGGTCAGCGACGCGACGAACCCATCGGCCAAGGCTTCGCTCCGAGCTTCAAGCGCAGCAGGAAACAGGTACACCGGGTTGATCGAGCTCATTTCCGCGTACACCGGGATCGGCTCCGGGCGTGCCTGCGCCGCTTGGCACAGGGCGATACCGCCACTGCGCGACCCCGTGAAGCCTACGGCCTTGATGCGCGGGTCGCGCACCAATGCGATACCCACCTCGTTACCCGCGCCGTAGAGCAGTGAAAACACACCTTCCGGCAAGCCACACTCTTTAACCGCCTGGGCGATGGCGCGGCCCACCAGCTCGCTGGTGCCGGGGTGCGCGTTATGCGCCTTGACGATCACCGGGCAACCGGCGGCAAGGGCCGATGCGGTATCGCCGCCCGCCACTGAGAAGGCCAGAGGGAAGTTGCTGGCTCCGAACACGGCTACCGGGCCCAGGGCGATATGGCGCTGGCGCAGGTCGGCGCGGGGCAGGGGTTGGCGCTGGGGCTGTGCGGTATCGACGCGCACGTCGAGCCATTCGCCCAGGCGCACGGTGCGGGCAAAAGCGCGCAGTTGCCCGCAGGTACGGCCGCGTTCACCTTCAATGCGTGCGCGAGGCAAGCCGGTTTCGGCGCAGGCGCGTTCGATCAACTCATCACCCAGGGCTTCGATGTGGGTGGCGATGGTTTCAAGCAACGCGGCGCGATCTGCCAAGGTGGTTTCGCGGTAAGCGTCGAACGCGAGCCAAGCCAGTGCGCAGGCCTGTTCGACGTGCTGCTCATCCCCGCCGGCATAGGCGGGTTCCAGTGGGGTGTTGGTGGCGGGGTTGATGGCCCGGATCGCATCGCGATGGCCGCAAACGGATTGCTGACCGATCAGCATCTTGCCTGTCAGAGTCATGGGGACATCCTGGAACAAAAAGAGGTGTTGTAGGCGCGAGCTTATGTGGCGAGCAAGCTTGCTTGCGCTGGGGTGCGAAGCGCCCCCAATAAAAGCCGGAGACTGCTGCGCAGTCAGCAGGAGCAAGCTCCCTCGCCACAGCAAGCTCGCGCCTACAGAAAATCAAGCGACGTTCTGTTCGGCCGACCAGTTGGCATACCACTGGCGGAACAGCGCGTACTGCTGCTCGGCATACCGGCGCTGGGCAGCGCTGAGCCCGTCGGTTTCGTTGAAATGCAGGGCGTAACCCTGGTCGCCGTTGAGCACCATCAAATGCTTGTAATACAGCACCAGGTCGCAGCCCTCGTCGAACGACGACAACACCGCCAGTGCAGCTTCCAACTCGCGGGCCTGGCGACGCGCCTTGGCATCGCCCTTGGCGGCTTTTTTGCTCAGCGCCACCAGTTGCAGCACTTCGCGGGGCAGTGCGTTGCCGATGCCGGTAATGGCGCCGGTGGCGTTGCAGTTGACGAAGCCGTGCACCACTTGGGTATCGACGCCGACCATCAGAGTCACATCGTTATCCTGGGAGGTGATGTTTTCGGCGGCGTAGCGCAGGTCGGCGGCGCCGCCGAACTCCTTGAAGCCGATCAGGTTCGGGTGCTCGCGGCGCAGTTCGAAGAACAACTCAGCGCGGGTGGCGAAACCGTAGTAGGGGCTGTTGTAGATCACCGCCGGCAGGTTGGGAGCGGCGTTGAGGATCGCTGCAAAGTGGGCCTTTTGCGCAGTGGCCGAAGCCCCTCGGGACAGCACGCGGGGAATCACCATCAAACCATCGGCGCCGACTTTGGCGGCATGGGCTGCGTGGGATACGGCTTCACGGCTGTTCACCGCCCCCGTACCGACGATGGTCGGCACACCCGCAGCCACTAGGCGCGCCACGCCTTCCTGGCGCTGGGCCTCGGTGAGCAGCGGCCAGTCGCCCATGGAGCCGCAATACACCACGGCACTCATGCCGATGTCGATCAGCTCGCGGCCCTTGGCCACCAGGGCGTCGAAGTCCGGTTGGCGCTCGGCGGTGCAAGGGGTCATCAGGGCGGGCATGCAGCCGGTGAAGATGTTGTCGCTCATGGTGCTAACTCCGGTTTCAGTTGAATGAATAATGGGCTCAGATGCCCCAGGCAAACGGGTCTTGTTCGTCGATCAGCAAGGTGCTGTCGGCGGTCATGTAGGCGCGGCCGGTGATGAATGGGCGTACGCGTTCGCCGTCCCATTCATAGCGGCCCAGGAACTGGCTGCCGGTGATGCTGGCTTGTACCCAGGGTTCTCCTGCGGCCAGTTTTGCGTCGGCGGCCAGGCAGGCGAGCTTGGCGCTGGTGCCGGTGCCGCAGGGGGAGCGGTCATAGGCTTTGCCGGGGCACATCACGAAGTTGCGGCTGTCGGCGTGGGCGTCGTCGGCGAACAATTCGATATGGTCGATCAGCGCACCGTCTGCGCCACGGATGCCTTGGGCTTCGAGGGCCTTGAGCATGGCCCAGGTGTAGTCGGTCAGGGCCTCCACGTTATCCATCTGCAACTCAAGGCCGTGGTCCGACACCAGGAAGAACCAGTTGCCGCCCCAGGCGATGTCGCCCAGCACCACGCCATGCCCAGGCACATCAACCGGCACCTGCTTGCGGTAGCGGTAAGCGGGTACATTGCGCAGGGTCACGCTGCCGTCTTCGTGCAAGGTGGCCGCGACCGGGCCGACCGGCGTGTCGAGGCTGTGCACGCCCGGTTGGATCAGCCCCAGGTGGTGCAGCGAGGCAATCAGGCCGATGGTGCCGTGGCCGCACATGCCGAGGTAGCCGGCGTTGTTGAAGAAGATCACCCCGCAGGTCGCCCCCGGCGTGACTGGCGCACAGTACAGCGCGCCCACCAGCACATCGTTGCCCCGGGGCTCCAGCAGGCAGGCGCGGCGCCATTGATCGTGGTGGGTGCGCAGGTGGTCCAGTTGATCGGCGATCGAGGCACCCGCCAGTTCGGGAAAGCCGTTCATGACCAGGCGTGTAGGTTCACCGCCGGTGTGTGAGTCAATCACGTGCAGTCGTTTCATAAGGCGCTCCATCAGTGGGTAGTCGGGGACAGTGGGGCGCTGTAGTGCGCGTCGCTGACGGCTTCGCTTTCGTCCTCTTCCTGCTCCAGGCGTACCAAGTGGGCGGGTACGCCGGTGGCGGCGCCCCAGTAGTAAATGCCCAGGGCGCAGGCCGCCACCACCAGGGTGTCAAACGGGTGGCTGATCACACCAATACCGCCAAAGCTGCCGAGCTTGGAGAGCAGGATGGTCACGGCGTAGAAGCCGATCAGCCAGGCCGAGGAGCGTACTTGTTGCTTGAGGTTCAGGTGCGCGGTCGGCACCCAGCGCGCGCACAGCAGGTACACCACAAACATCAGGATTTGCAGGCCCAACAGCCAAGACACCGTGCTCCAGCCCGACCAGTAGACGATCAACGCAGCGATGATGAATGACAGCGGGCCCAGCACCGCCATGCCCTTGACCCGAAACGGGCGCGCCATGTCGGGTGCATTGCGGCGCAGGGCGGCGACCGTCACCGGGGCCACGGCATAACTGAGGATCAGGGCGGCAGACACCACGTTAATCAGCGCTTCCCAGGACGGGAACGGCAAGGTCCAGAACACCGACAGGCCAAAGGTCAGCCACAGCGCCGGGCGCGGGATGCCGGACTTTTCATCGATGCGCGTGAATATCTTGAAGAAGGTGCCAGTCTGCGCCCAGCCATACACCACGCGCGGGTGGCGTTCATGTAGATATTGCCGCAGCCGCTGGGAGAGATCACCGCATCGGCCACCACCAGGTAGGCCAGCCAGCCCACGCCCAGCGCCAGGGCGATATCGCGATAGGGCAGGGCCAGTTCCTTGCTGATGCCGGCCCAGCCATTGGCGAGCATGTCGGTAGGCACGCCGCCGAGGAACGCGGTTTGCAGCAGCACATAGATGGCCGTAGACAACAGTACCGAGAGGATCAGGGCGATGGGGATGGTGCGCTGTGGGTTTTTCACTTCGCTGGCCACCGAAATGATCGGCGTCAGGCCCAGGTAGGCAAAGATCACCCCGCCTGCCGACACGGCCATCTCGATACCTGATAAGCCGAACGGCGCGAAGCCATGCACCTGGAAATTCGCCGGCTTGAAGAAGGTGAACAGCACGCCGATCACCAGTAACGGCACGATGAACTTGAACACGCTCACCAGGTTATTGGCGATCGCAAAGGTCTTCACGCTGCGGTAGTTGAGCACAAAGAACAGGCACAGCAGGGCAAATTGCACCAGCCAGCCCAGGGTGGTGGGGTCGCTGGAACCTGCCTTGGTCAGCTGCGGAAACCAGGCTGCGGCGTATTGGCGCGAGGCGACCACTTCAATTGCTACCAGGCTGGAAAACGCGATCAGCGTGATAAAACCCATCAGGTACCCGAGCAGCGGACCGTGGGAATACACCGGGTAGCGCACCACGCCACCGGCGCGGGGCAGGGCGGCGCCGAGTTCGCAGTAGACAATGCCCAGCAGCAGCACGGCGAAACCACCGAGCAACCAGGAAAAAATTCCTGCCGGGCCTGCGATGGCAGACACGTGGCTGGCAGCGAACAACCAACCCGAACCGAAGATGGCCCCCAACCCGATAAAGGTGAGGTCCATCAGTGACAGCTGTTTCTTGAACTTGCCTTGGCCTGACATAGCGGCGCCTTCTTGTGAGTTATTGGATAGGCATGCAGTGGCGCTATCCTGAACCCACATGCCCGGCTGACGATTGATGTTTTATGCGGCGATGGATGACGAATTCAGCACAATTTGCCGCGCTCGACAGCGCTCGTTCCATGGCGCAATCTGCTGGCTGTCGACGAATAAAAGGGCAGATAAAGTCATGCTGCAGAGCGCGTTCGCGAGCCTTTTCCAGGGCAGCCGACCCCACAACATCGAGCAGCTATTGAGCGGGGTAGAGCAGTTGCTGCCGATGCTCGATGTACTGCCCAACGCCGCGATTTTCATCAAGGACATCGACGCGCGCTACGTGCTCGCCAACCGCACCCTGGTGCAACGCTGCGGCCTCAAGCAGCTGCAACCGCTGCTGGGCAAGACCAGCGCCGAAGTGTTTCCCGCACAATTGGGCCCCGGCTATACCGAGCAAGATCGGCGTGTGTTGAAGCAGGGGCTGGTACTGGAAGATCAACTCGAATTGCACCTCTACGGCACCCGCGAACCCGGCTGGTGCCTGACCCACAAGTGGCCGCTGTACAACCAACTCGGCGCGATCATCGGCCTGGCCGGAATTTCGGTGGACTTGCAGTCTGCCAGCGAAACCCACCCGGCCTATCAGCGCCTGGCGGCGGTGGACGAACACATCCGCAGCCACTTCAACCGCCGCGTCACCCTGGGTGAATTGACTCGCATCGCCGGGATTTCCGTGGCGCAACTGGAGCGCTACTGCAAACGCGTGTTTCACCTCACGCCTCGGCAAATGATCCAGAAAGTCCGGCTTGAGCATGCCCGGCGGTTGTTGCATACCGAGCTGCCAATTACCGAGGTGGCGCTGCAATGCGGCTACACCGATCACAGCGCGTTTACCCGGCAGTTCAAATCTTCAACCGGGTTCACCCCTAGGCAGTACCGGCAAGCGACGCAAGGCGGCAGGCCAGATGAAAATCTAATGTGGGAGGGGGCTTGCCCCCGATAGCAGTGTGTCAGTCAGGCTATTTTTATCTGATCCACCGCCATCGGGGGCAAGCCCCCTCCCACATTTGGATGAAGCCAAGTCGATGCAACGAATGCCGCGCACGCCCCTCATATGCTTACACCGACCCTTTTCACCACGACAGGTACCGAGCTTATGACCGCGGCGAACAACGACCATGTGAACTGGCTGGTGCAACATTCCATGCTCCACGTAGCGCGGCAGCGGGCCAAGCTGTATTCGGGGCAAGGCCGCCTGTGGCAGCAGCCCTATGCACAGACCCGGCCGCGTGACGCTTCGGCCTTGTCGTCGGTGTGGTTCACGGCCTACCCCGCCTCGATTGTCACCCGCGAAGGCGGCACCGTGCTTGAGGCGCTGGGGGACGAAACCTTGTGGCGTACCCTGTCGAAGATCGGCATCCAGGGCATTCACAACGGCCCGTTGAAGAAGTCCGGTGGCTTGTCTGGCACCGAGCACACCCCGACCATCGACGGCAATTTCGACCGCATCAGTTTCGACATCGATCCGCAACTGGGCACCGAGGCACAATTGCAGGCTTTGACGCGCATGGCTGCCGCGCACAATGCGGTGATCATCGACGATGTGATCCCGTCGCACACCGGCAAGGGCGCGGACTTTCGTCTGGCAGAAATGGCCTATGAGGACTATCCCGGCCTGTACCACATGGTCGAAATCCGCGAGGAAGACTGGCCGTTGCTGCCCGACGTGGCCGCCGGGCGCGATGCACACAACCTCAGCCCCTCCCAGGTAGACGCACTGCGTGACAAGCACTACATCGTCGGCCAATTGCAGCGGGTGATTTTCTTCGAGCCCGGCGTCAAAGAAACCGACTGGAGCGCCACGCCGGTGGTGCTCGGCGTGGATGGCAAGCCGCGGCGCTGGGTGTACCTGCATTACTTCAAGGAAGGCCAGCCGTCGCTCAACTGGCTCGACCCTTCGTTTGCTGCGCAGCAGATGATCATCGGTGATGCGCTGCACGCCATTGATGTGATGGGCGCGAAAATCCTGCGCCTGGATGCCAACGGCTTTCTCGGCGTGGAGCGCAAGCTCGATGGCACGGCCTGGTCCGAAAGCCATCCGCTGTCGATCACCGGCAATCAGTTACTCGGCGGCGCCATTCGCAAGGCGGGCGGGTTCAGTTTTCAGGAACTCAACCTCACCGTGGACGACATCGCGTCGATGTCCCACGGCGGCGCTGACCTGTCTTATGACTTCATCACCCGGCCGGCCTACCAGCATGCATTGCTGATGGGCGATACCGAATTCCTGCGCCTGATGCTGCGCCAGATGCACAGCCTCGGCATCGACCCCGGCTCGCTGATTCACGCGCTGCAGAACCATGATGAACTGACCCTGGAGCTGGTGCATTTCTGGACGCTGCACGCCCATGACAGCTTCCTGTTCCAGGGCCAGACCTTCCCCGGCAACATCCTGCGCGAGCATATCCGCGAGCAGATGTATGAACGCCTCACCGGCGAACATGCGCCGTATAACCTCAAATTCGTCACCAACGGCGTGTCCTGCACCACCGCCAGCATCATCACCGCAGCCCTGGGTCTCCGTGACCTGGAGGCGATCACTTCGGCGGATATACAGCAGGTTCGCCAGATCCACTTGCTACTGGTGATGTACAACGCCATGCAACCTGGGGTGTTTGCCTTGTCCGGCTGGGACCTGGTGGGCGCGCTGCCGTTGGCGGCCGAAGAGGTGGCGCATTTGATGGCCGATGGCGACACCCGCTGGATCCATCGTGGCGCTTATGATCTGGTAGACCTGAACCCCGACGCCGAACTGTCGGCGGGGCAAATGCCGCGCTCAAAAAGCCTGTATGGCAGTCTGAACAGCCAGCTGCAGGACCCGGACTCCTTTGCCTCCCAACTGCAAAAAATCCTCGCCGTACGCCGCGCCTACGACATCGCCGCCAGCCGCCAGATCCTGGTGCCGGACGTCGAGCATCCCGGCTTGCTGATCATGGTCCACGAACTGCCGGCGGGTAAGGGCACTCAAATCACTGCGCTGAACTTTGGCGCCACGCCGATCACCGAAACCCTGCACCTGCCCAACATCGCACCGGGGCCGGTGGTGGATATCATCAATGAGCGGGTGGAAGGCGATTTGACAGAGGAGGGTGCGTTCACGATCACGCTGGACGCGTATGAAGGGTTGGCGTTGCGGGTGGTGAGCAGCACGCCGATGTAAAGGCGACGAAACGGTAACTGTGGCGAGGGAGCTTGCTCCCGTTGGACTGCGTAGCAGTCCCAGCCTCTTTGAACAAAAGAGCGGGGCGGCTTCGCGCCCCAACGGGAGCAAGCTCCCTCGCCACAGGTTAGTGTTTGGTGGCTAACAGCGCCGTGCCACGCGATCAGTGGTGCTTGTTCTTGTGCTTATGCTTGTTGCCTTTGTGCTTGGCACCGCCTGAACGATGGCCGCTCTCGTCATCGGCCAGGTTATTACCCAGCGCACCACCGGCTGCGCCCCCCACGCCGGCGCCGATGGTCGAGCCGGTGGTGCCGCTCAGGCGATTGCCAATCAGCGAACCGCCTGCCGAGCCCAAACCGCCGCCAATCGCCGCTTCGGTCTTGTTGCCCTTTTGCGCCCCCACCGCACTCCCGGCGGCGCCCCCCACGCCGGCGCCGATGGCCGCACCGGTCGAGCCACCAAGCTGCTGGCCTACCACGTTGCCCAACACACCGCCGACACCGCCTCCCAGCGCGGCTGTACCATCTCCAGCGGCCAGGGCCCCTTGGGAGATCAGAATGCCCAATGCCAGGGCCGGGAATGTCATTTTCATTTTTTTGTACCTCAAGGGCTGTCTCAGGCGCTCACGGGGTAAAGCACGCCTGGCATTTTGATTAGAGCACACGTCATAACACTTGGGCTTCGGTGATCGCCCCTTGCACAAGAAAAATTTTTTCCAGCCCTCTTGAATTCCTTTTGCGCGTCCATAAATTTTGGATCACGCGATGCCGAATCCGGGTTGCGTACTAAATCACTTGGAGAAACTCAGGAGATTTTAAAATGGCTACTACCCTGTCGTTGGCCCCACTGTTCCGTCAATCGGTGGGCTTTGATCGCTTCAATGACCTGTTCGAGTCGGCGCTGCGCAGCGAGGCTCCGAATTCCTATCCACCTCACAACGTGGAAAAGCACGGTGACGACGCGTACCGCATCGTGATCGCCGTGGCTGGCCTGACGGAGGAGGATCTGGATATCCAGGTCGAGAGGGGTGTATTGACGGTTTCCGGCGGAAAACGCGAAACCGACGATAAGGTCGCTTACCTGCACCAGGGCATTGCCCAACGTGCGTTCCGGTTGTCGTTCCGCTTGGCGGACCATATCGAAGTACGTGGCGCATCCCTGACCAACGGTTTGCTCAACATCGACCTGCTGCGTGAAGTGCCTGAAGAGGCCAAGCCAAAACGCATCATGATTGGTGGTGAGACCAAACCCGAGCTGCGTCAGGTCAGCTTGCAGTAAAACAATCGGCGGTAAAAAGGCGCTCTACGGAGCGCCTTTTTTGTGCGCGCTGCAAACGCAGGCCGGCTAAGCCTGGGTATTGGGTGCAAACAACTGCCTGGCCTCGGCAAAACACTTCTCTGCGATGACCGAGCGCGGTTCGGTCTTGCGCATCACCATGCCCAGGGGCGCAAGGACACTGGCGTCTGGCAGGTGGATAAATGCCAGGTTTTCGATGGGGTTTTCCAGGCCGCTGTCCAACGGCATGATTGCGCAACAGAAGCCTTCGTGGATGGCCTGGAACAGTTGATAGGTGGAGTCGCTTTCCAGAATCGGCTGGGGATCGAGACCGCGACTGCGGAAACTCAAGTCGATGGATTTTCGGTAGTGCATGCCATTGCTGATCATCCCCAGGGGCAGTTCGGCGGCTTCTTCCCAGCTCATCTGCGTGCCTTCGAAGTGGAAGTGGCGAGTGTCGTACAGCAGGCCGACACGGGTTTCGCCCAGTTCGAAAAATTCCAGGTAGTTGGGGCTCACGTGGTCCAGGTAGCACACGCCCAAGTCCAGTTGATTGGTGCCCAGCGCTTCGATGATTTTGTCCGAACTCATGGAGGTGAGGCTGAACTTGAGTTCCGGGAAGCTGTGGGACAAGCCCTGGATGAAGCTGATCGGATTGAAGCCGCTCAGGGGCACCAGGCCCAGGCGCAGGTTACCGACCAACTGGCCGCGACACGCAGCGGCTTCGGCGAACAGGCCGTCATGGGCGGCGAGCAGGGTCCTGGCCCAGGCCAACACGCGTTCGCCGGCCTGAGTAAAGCCTTCGAAACGTTGACCGCGGGTCACCAGCTCCAGCCCCAGTTCTTCCTCCAGGTTGCGCAGGCGCATCGACAGGGTGGGCTGGGTGATGTTGCAGCGGGCAGCGGCCTGGCCGAAATGGCGCGTCTGCTCCAGCGCGATCAGGAATTTAAGTTGTTTGATATCCATGAAGGCACCTGCCTGGAAATAAGTGAACGGTCATGATTGGCGCAAGTGCCTGAAATCCACGGGATGGAGCCGATGATCGCATTGTAACGACTGGCACGTCCAAATGAGCTTGCCACCGTGCGGCTGCATTGTTCCATTTTTGAGATGGAGCGGCCCGTTTCAGCCACTACCTAACCCTGAGCGCGATGCTTAAGGTGGTCCCACTGTTTTTTTGGGTGGGCCTGCTGACACACGTCCAGGTCGTTGCCCAAGCGTATCTGTACAGGAAGTACAGGCACGGCCGGGCGCAGTTCCGGCGCACACGCCAGGGAGGTATCGCCAAGCAAGAGGACATGCAAATGACTGCATCAGGTAACGCTGCAAACTTCAATGGTCAAAAGCCGACGATTGACCCCGCTGACACCGCCATGTTGCTGATCGACCACCAGAGTGGTCTGTTCCAGATCGTCAAGGACATTGATGTTCCTCAATTGCGCGCCAATGCCATCGCGCTGGCCAAGGCCGCGACCCTGCTGAAAATACCGGTCATCACCACCGCCTCGGTGCCGCAAGGTCCCAACGGCCCGTTGATTCCGCAAATCCACGAAGCCGCGCCGCACGCCCAGTACGTAGCCCGCCGTGGCGAAATCAACGCGTGGGACAACCCGCAGTTCCATGCCGCCGTCAAAGCCACCGGCAAAAAGACGTTGGTGATCGCCGGCACCCTGACCAGTGTGTGCCTGGCATTCCCGTCCATTGCGGCGGTGCATGAAGGCTACAAGGTGTTCGCGGTGGTCGATGCGTCGGGTAACCACTCCAGGTTGGCCACCGACCTGACCGTTGCACGCCTGGCCCAGGCCGGCGTGGTGCCGATCGACATCATGGGCACGCTGTCGGAGCTGCAAGGCTCCTGGAACCGCCCGGATGCCCAGGAGTGGGCTAACGTCTACACCCAGGCCATGCCGCATTACCAGCTTCTGATCGAGAGCTACATCAAGGCTCAGGAAGTGGCAAACAACCACGAAGTACTAGACTCACAGCGCAAGTAAATACGCTGGGGCCTTTTGCGGCGAGCCCATGTTGGGCGCTGCCTATTTATCAGGAGTATGAAGATGTCTACACCTTACGTTCGTTTGGACAAAGACAACGCCGCGGTACTGTTGGTCGACCATCAGGCCGGCTTGCTGTCATTGGTCCGCGACATCGACCCGGACAAATTCAAGAACAACGTGCTGGCCCTGGCTGACCTGGCCAAGTACTTCAAGTTGCCGACCATCCTCACCACCAGTTTCGAAACCGGCCCCAACGGCCCGCTGGTGCCCGAGCTCAAGGCCCTGTTCCCGGATGCGCCGTACATTGCGCGCCCAGGCCAGATCAATGCCTGGGACAACGAAGATTTCGTCAAGGCCATCAAGGCCACCGGCAAGAAGCAATTGATCATTGCCGGCGTCGTGACCGAAGTGTGCGTGGCGTTCCCGGCGCTGTCGGCCCTGGCCGAAGGCTTTGAAGTGTTTGTGGTCACCGACGCCTCCGGCACCTTCAACGAACTGACCCAGCAGTCCGCCTGGGCCCGCATGTCCGCCAACGGCGCGCAACTGATGACCTGGTTTGGCCTGGCCTGTGAGCTGCACCGCGACTGGCGCAACGACATCGAGGGCTTGGGGACGTTGTTCTCCAACCACATTCCGGACTACCGCAACCTGTTCACCAGCTACAACGCGTTGACTGAAGGCAAGTAAGCCTGATGGAAGGCGGCCGCTAGCCGTGGGGGGAGCGGTAGAACGCCTATTTCCCCTGACACCCCTAGGTCCAACTGTGGGAGCTGGCTTGCCTGCGATGGCGGCATTGCGCCCGACACCTATTTACCTGACACACCCGCGATCCAACGGTGGGGTGTCAGGTAAATAGGCGTTGGCTGTCAGACCGTCATCGCAGGCAAGCCAGCTCCCACAGTTGGATGGCGCAGCATCAATGGGATCAGCTTCGACCGTCACGGGCGCAAGATCAGTACCGCTAGAGGGATGACAGCACTGTAGTCGTATTTTGTTACTAACCCATGCCCTAAAAACACAGCGCTGTGGCGGCAAAGCGGGACAAAACACCCCCTCGCCATTCAATTTTCATAAAAATGTAACAACCCTGCTTCACAGTTCGGGAGCCCGTCACCACAACGAGTTCCTTTTAATGAAAAGCTTGATGAAGTCCGCAGCACTCGCCGTTACGGTATCCCTGTGTGCCTCCTCCATGACCTTCGCCGCCGAAAACGTGCGTCTCACCGGCTCTGGCGCCAGCTTCCCTGCACCGATCTACCTCACCTGGTTCAAGGATTTCAGCAAGAAGACCGCTGGCGTCACCGTGGATTACCAGTCCAAGGGCAGCGGCGCAGGTGTGCAGGACTTCCTGAATAAAACCGTCGACTTCGCCGCCAGTGACTCGGCCATGAAAGACGAAGACATCGCCAAGGTCGCCGAGGGCGTGCAACTGCTGCCAATGACCGCCGGTGAAATCGTGCTGGCCTATAACCTGCCGGGCAATCCCAAGGGCCTCAAGCTGCCACGCGATGTTTACTCCAATATCTTCCTGGGCAAGATCACCAAGTGGAACGACCCACAGATCGTCGCCGCCAACCCGGACCTGAAGCTTGGCGACACGCCGATCACCGTGGTGGTGCGCGCAGACTCCAGCGGCACCACGGCGGTATTCACCAAACACCTGGCGACCATCAACCCTGAATTCAAAACGGCACTGGGGGAGGGCAACACCGTCAACTGGCCGGCTAGCGACAAATTCATCAAGTCGCCCAAGAACGATGGTGTGACTGCCACCGTACGCCAGACCCCAGGCGCGATTGGCTACATCGAATACGGCTTCGCCAAACTGGCCAAGGTTGACTTCGCCCAGTTGCAGAACAAGGCCGGCCAGTACGTAGTGCCGAACGCCGAAAGCGGCGCCGAGGCCCTGGCCGCCGTGAAGATGCCGGAAAGCCTGGTGGCCTGGTTGCCGGACCCGGACGGTGCCAAGTCTTACCCGATCACCTCGTACACCTGGATGATTTTCCGCAAGGACAACGGCAACCCTGCCAAGGCCAAGGCCATGCGCGAAATGGTTGAGTACAGCCTGACCGAGGGGCAGAAAATCGCCGACTCGATGGGGTACATCCCGCTGCCGCCATCGGTGGTGGAGCAGGTACGCAAAGCCTCCGCCAACATTCAGTAACACCCGTGAGGCCGCTCTCGGTGTGGGCTGTTTGCCGCGCCGGGGGCGTTTCCCCCCTGTTCCGGAATTAGCCAATGAACAAACCTTTCGTCGTACCGGTTAACCGGGATTCTGCTTGCCAACCTCCCTCGGCCAAAGACTTCCTGGTCGATCGCACCTTCCGTGGGCTCGCGCGAATCGGGGTGGTACTGATTCTGGCGTTGGTCGCAGCCTTGGTATTCGAGGTGGGACGCAAGGCCTTGCCGGGCATGGAAAAGCACGGGTTCGATGTGCTTTTTGGCAGCGTCTGGGACGTTAATCAGGGCAAGTACGGGATCTTGCCGGCCATTTGGGGCACGCTCTACAGCGCTTTCATCGCGCTGCTGATTGCAGGCTTTTTCGGTGTCAGCATGGCGATTTTCCTGACTCAGGATTTTCTGCCGGCCAAGCTGGCCGCTGTGTTTCGCACCATCGTTGAACTGCTCGCTGCTATTCCCAGCGTAGTGTACGGCCTGTGGGGCATCTACGTGGTGATCCCGGCCATTCGGCCACTGACCACCTGGTTGAACAGCGAACTGGGTTGGATCCCGTTTTTCGGCACGTCCTTGAGCGGGCCGGGGTTGCTGCCGGCGGCGCTGGTGTTGGCCATCATGATTCTGCCGACGATTGCCGCCGTGTCCCAGGACGCGCTCACCAGCGTGCCGATGAAGACCAAGCAGGCCGCCTACGGCATGGGCACCACCCATTGGGAGGCGATTCTCAAGGTGATGGTGCCATCCGCCGCCACCGGTATTTTTGGCTCCCTGGTACTTGGCCTCGGCCGTGCGCTGGGCGAAACCATGGCGCTGGCGATGCTGGTGGGCAACGCCAACAACATTTCCCTGTCGCTGTTCGCGCCGGCCAATACGTTGGCAGCCTTGTTGGCGCTGAACTTCCCCGAAGCCGGGCCCAACGAGGTGGAGGTATTGATGTACGCCGCTCTCGTCTTGATGTTCATCACGCTGCTGGTGAATGTCATCGGTTCCATGATCATGCTCTACGCCCAACGGGGTAACCGATGATGACGAATCTCACATCCCCTATCACCGCTGTACCGAGCCTGCAGCGCAAGTTCGAAGGCCGCGCCTTGCGCAGCCTGGTGTTGACCACGTTGGTATGGTTTGGCGCGCTGCTGGCCAGTGTGCCGCTGATTTCCGTGCTCTACATGCTGATCACCCGTGGCGGCGCACGCCTGAGCCTGGAGGTGTTCACCGAACTGCCGCCCACCGGCTTCGAAACAGGCGGCGGTTTCGGCAACGCCATGGCAGGCACCTTTGTGATGGTCGGTATCGCTGCCGCGATTGCGGTGCCGGTCGGCATCATGGCCGCGATCTTCCTGGCCGAACTGGGGCCGGACAGCAAATTGGCCAACGCTGCACGCTTTGCCGCCAAGATGCTCACCGGCTTGCCTTCGATCCTGGCCGGCGTGTTTGCCTATGCCTTGGTGGTGATGACCACCGGCACCTACTCGGCACCGGCAGGCGGCGTAGCCCTGGCGGTACTGATGCTGCCCATCGTGGTGCTGACGGCTGAAGAGTCGATGCGCATGGTGCCCAAGATCATGAAGGACGCTGCCTACGGCATGGGTTGCACCCGCTCGCAGGTGATCTGGAAGATCATCTTGCCGACCGGCCTGCCGGCGATCCTCACCGGCGTAATGCTTGCTGTGGCTCGTGCCGCAGGCGAAACCGCGCCGTTGTTGTTCACCGCGCTGTTCAGCAACTACTGGATCTACCACGACGGCGACCTGGCGGTGATGAACCCCACGGCCTCCCTTGCCGTGCTGATCTACAACTTTTCCGGCATGCCCTTCGACAACCAGCTGGAGCTCGCCTGGGCGGCCTCGTTGGTGTTGGTGATGATCGTGCTGGTCGTGAATATTGTGAGCCGTATCTTCGGCAAGCCTAAGTATTAAGAACGGGAGCATCTGAATCTTGAACGTCTCAACTGCGCAAATAGCCGCTCCGTTTGTTACCCAATCGCCTGTGGTCATGGACTGCAAGCTGGACAGGATTTTCTACGGCAACTTCATGGCAGTGCGTGACAGCCATGTGCCGATCGAGAAAAACAAGATCACCGGTTTCATCGGCCCGTCCGGCTGCGGCAAAAGTACGGTACTGCGCAGCCTCAACCGCATGAACGACCTGGTGAAGGGCTTTCGTTTCGAAGGCCACGTGCATTTCCTGGGGCAGGATGTGTATGGCAAGGGTGTAGACCCGGTGGTGGTACGCCGTTACATCGGCATGGTGTTCCAGCAGCCGAACCCGTTTTCCATGAGCATCTTCGACAACGTCGCCTTCGGCCTGCGCCTGAACCGCTACAAAGGCGACTTGGGCGATCGCGTCAAGCACGCCCTGCAAGGCGCTGCGCTGTGGGATGAAGTCAAGGACAAGCTCAAGGTCAGCGGCCTGTCGCTCTCCGGCGGCCAGCAGCAACGGCTGTGTATTGCCCGCGCTATCGCCACCGAGCCGGAAGTGCTGTTGCTCGATGAGCCGTGCTCGGCACTCGACCCGATTGCGACTCGCCGGGTAGAGGAGCTGATGGTGGAACTGAAGAAGGATTACACCATCGCCCTGGTCACCCACAACATGCAGCAGGCCATTCGCGTGGCGGACACCACGGCGTTTTTCTCGGTGGATATTTCCCAGGGCACGCGTACCGGCTACCTGGTGGAAATGGGCCCGACCGCGCAGATTTTTGGCAGCCCGCGTGAACAGATGACCGAGGATTACATCAGTGGCAAGTTCAGCTGAGTAACTCCATGTTCGATAGAAACCACAGGTGCGCCACCGTCAGCCCAGGATTGCCAATGTCTGCAACGCATCGTCTTGATTTGTCAGCGATTGAACGCGCGCTCCGCAAAGTGCAGAGCCGCTTTGCCGAGCTCAGCACGCAATTTACCGAGCCGCGCGACCCCTTGACCGACGAAGTGCTGCACAACGTGCTTGAAGGCTATGCGCTGGTTGACGACTATGTCGCACGGGGCGTTGACCTGTTTGACCTTCATCATCTGGACCTGATGCTGGAGATCAACGCCACGGTGCTCTGCGGTAGCGACCCGGCGCGCCGCGTGGAATACGCGCAGCACCTGGCCGCCACCGAGGAGCACTTCTTCAACAACGTTGAAGGCGGTATCAAGGACTTGTTCAATTGGTACTGCGCGTATCGCAGTGAATCGGTGTGGAAGCGTGCGGCCGGTGTGTATGTGCGCATCCTCAGCAAGCCGCAGTTGTTCATCGAAGGCAACAACCGCAGTGGTTCGCTGATCGTCAGTTATCTGCTGATGCGGGCCGGGTTGCCACCGTTCGTGCTGACGCTGGAAAATGCCGAGGGTTACTTCAATCCTTCCTCGGTAATCCGCAACTCGGCCAAACATGGGGTCAAGGCGTTGTATGAATTGCCCAAGATCAAGAAAAAGTACGCCGCCTTCCTGGAGGAACAGGCGCCGGATCCCAAGGCGTTTTTCTTGAACGACGCACCACAGCCTATTTATCAGGGAGGCCATTAATGCGCCGGTATCCAACACTCGCCAGCCGAGCCGTGCAAGCCATCCAGCAGGCGCTTCTCACGCGTGCCGCCAAGCGCCCGCGCGTACGCATCTCCTTTGATATCGACGACACATTGGCTTGCCAGCTCCACCACGCTGACGTCGAGAGCAGCTGGCTACCGGCTTGTGCTCATCGTTGGTGGGGAGAGCCGCTGCGTATCGGCACTCGTTCGCTGACGCGGCAGCTGCGGCGCCAGGGTTGCAGTATCTGGGTCTATACCTCATCGGGAAGGGCGCCTTCCTACATCAGGCGTTGGCTGATGCTGTACGGCATTCGTGTCGACGGCGTAGTCAATAGCGAGCGGCATAACCACGCCCTCACGGTGCATGGGCTGTCGAACACCCCCTCGAAATTTCCGCCGGCCTTCGACATTGATTTGCACGTGGATGATTCCGAGGGCGTGCGCCTTGAAGGCAACGACCACGGCTTTCGCGTGGTGGTGGTCGACCCGCAGGATGAGCACTGGGCACAACGAGTGCTTGAAGCGGTCGCGGGCGTGCAGGCGCAACTGGCCCGGCAGCAATTACCCAGGTTCAAGCAGCCTGTATGCCAAGGTGCTGAGGTTTATTCTTCCTGAGTTCCAGTGAAACCTGAACTTATCGAACCCTTATTGCAGTTCACAACTTGCTATAAGGGTTTGATTTTCTTTGACTCGCCAGTCACGAACAACACAGAACTTCACCTCGTGTTCGTCAAACAGCGCTTATGGCGCTTTTGTCGTCTATCTCCCTAAGTACATACCCTTGTCATCCGATAGTCGGTCACTTTAACGCTGCACTTCTAGGCTAGTGTTGACGAGCTTCCTTAATGGTCAACCTCGATATTAAGCAACGAAGCAGCCTGAACAGAATGCACAACAACAACTTCAATGCATATTGTTTAGCCCGACGCATCAGGTATTACCGTTGACTTTCGGTGTTGATCGCTGGGCTCAAGGAGTACTGACATGGCTATATTCGATTACAAGGGGCAAGATGCCCGCGTCCTGATTTCAGATGCCTGGACCCTTGCCACTTACACCAGTGGTGTCGCGACCGTCGGCGCGCTCTACAACATTCCGGGACTTGTGCTGGGCGAGGGCAACACCTTCGCGCTGCCCAAGGGCTGGCGTGAAATCGGCGCGAGCGAACTGCAGGTGGATAGCAGCCACATCGACATCACTGGAAGTTTTACCGGTGACGGCGTGTTCGGCTCCCAGGCCAGGGTGTTTGGTCAATACGATGACAGCGGCCAATTAGTCAAAATGGGTTTTT
This sequence comes from Pseudomonas sp. FSL L8-0168, assembly GCF_037976155.1. Classification (NCBI taxonomy): domain Bacteria; kingdom Pseudomonadati; phylum Pseudomonadota; class Gammaproteobacteria; order Pseudomonadales; family Pseudomonadaceae; genus Pseudomonas; species Pseudomonas sp. FSL L8-0168. The sequence continues at coordinate 638,054 of NZ_CP150262.1, forward strand.
CCATTGCCGGCACCAACTCGCCAATTGATCTGCTGGGTTGGCCGGCGATGATCGATAACTCTTATATCAACGGCTACGACTACCTGCTCAATTCAATCAAGGATTACGCCACCGACCACAACCTGAGCGGCAAAGATGTTCTGGTCACCGGCTACAGCCAGGGTGGTTCTGTCACCAACAGCATGTATATCGGCAAGGACACTTTGGCAGACGGTTTTTTCAAGGATTCGGACTACTTTGGTATGGAGTCGCCCAAGTCCAGCAACAGCGACGGAATCTTCAACTTCGGTTTTGAAAACGATGTGGTCCACCGCCTCACGGGGCAAGAGACCAACGTGGGCAGCGCCATTATCGATGCGCTTCAAGGCAGTGACGCCAGTTACACTTCGACGACTGACAACATCGTGCTGTTCGACACGATCTACGCGCTGCCAACCTGGCCCAATGGTCCGTTCTCAATTGCCAACCTGTCAGGCTGGGCCGCGCATCTGGAAGGCATTTTCATCAACCCTATCCAGCGTATCGCCCAATCGACCTTCTACGATTACATCGAACGCGACAGCACCATCATCATCAGCAATCTCGACGCCATCAGCCGCAGCTTTACCTGGGTCAGCGACAAACAGACCGCCACCTCCAACCATTACGGCACACCGGCCTTCCTGCTGGGCACCGACAGTTCGGACAAGCTGCAGGACGGGCGCAGCGATGACTTCCTCGACGGGTTCAAGGGTGACGACAGTTTCCGCGTGAGTACCGGTACCGATATTGTCGCCGGCGGTGAAGGCAACGACAAAGTCTTCCTCAAAGGCACTGCATCTTCCTACGAAGCGGTGAAACTCAGCGATGGCACGTTGTTTTTGAACGACAGCAGCGGCCAATACGGCCTCAAGGAATTGCACGGCGTAGAGCATGTGGAGTTCGAAACCGGCCTGGCCAATAGCCTCGGCCAGGTGCCCGTGTTCGGCGGGCTCTTCGGTGGCATTGGCGAGGTCCTCACGCCGGCCTATACGGTGACCAGTGGCAAACTCGACTTCGAAGGCCTGTTTGGCGCCGATAAGGCGTATGCCAGATCCATCGAAGGCAGCCAGTTGGCCGACACCCTCAAAGGCACCGCCGCGCGTGACCTGATATTCGGCCAGAACGGCAATGACCGGCTCGACGGTGGCGCCGGCAACGACCTGCTGCACGGCGGCGACGGCAACGACACACTGCTGGGCGGCACGGGCAACGACGCGCTGTATGGCGCCAGCGGCAATGACGTCCTGATCGGCGGGTTGGGCAATGACCAACTCAGCGGTGGCGTGGGCAGCGACCTGTTTGTTTTCGATCAACGCGGGTTTGGCCACGACGTGATCAGCGACTTCAACATTCACCAGAATGGGCAGGACCTGCTGGTGTTCGCCAAGTCGCTGTTTGCCAGCGCCGATGCCGTGCTCGGTGCCACTACCCAGCATGGCAGTGACAGCGTAATTCTGGCGGGGGACAGCAGTGTCACCTTGGTGGGGTTCAATGCGGCGCAGTTGAGTGCAGAGATGATCAGCGTGGTGTGATGCGACACCTGCGAAACGGAAGGTAAAACCTCACAGGCTCCCCGAAGCTGTGGGGTTTTTTATGGCCTGCTGTTTGACGCAATGGCTCGGTACCACACGCAGCGTCAGTGCCTAGCGGTCGGACTCAAACGGGCAAAAACTCTTCATTTTCACGCCTGAGCCGCTCTGCGTGAAGGGTTGAACGAGTTTGCACTGTTAATTGACGCCATCAAAATGACATCTTATCATCGCCACATTGGATGGCATAAAGCCATATAGAGGGATCTATACAGTGTGGCGTTTACCGCGTCGGACCAGGTTAAGCCTGCTGTCCGCTTTTTTTTGCCTGGGCACCTCCGGATGGGCGCAAGCGGCCACGCCGCAGAACGCCCCCGGCATCACCGACCTGATCCGTGACCGCCAGGACCGCCTGCTCGAAGAGCAGCAACGGCGCCTTGAGGAGCTCAAAGACTTGCCGGGTAAAGCCGCCGCGCCGGCAACCTCGGCAACACCTGTCGATACCCGCTGCTTCCCGATCAAAACCATCGAGCTGGGCGGCGCGGATGCGCTGACTGAAGGTGAGCGAGCTCATCTGATCAAGCCCTACCTCGGCCAATGTCTTGGTGTGCCGCAACTCAACGCGGTGCTCAAGGTGATCACCGACCGTTATCTGGCCAAAGGCCTGGTCACCAGTCGCGCGTATTTGCTGCAGCAAGACCTTTCCAGCGGCAATCTCAAGATCCAAGTGGTCGAAGGTAAGCTGGAGAGCCTCAAGGCTGCCGAAGGCAGCGGAATCACTGACCGTCAATTGACCATGAGCTTCCCCGGCAAGCAGGGCGAACTGCTCAATCTGCGCGAAATCGAGCAGATGGTCGATCAGTTGAACCGCTTGCCGTCGAACCAGGCGCAGATGGAATTGGCGCCGGGCAAGGCCGTGGGGGGCAGTGATGTACTGGTCAAAAACACCTCGCAAAAGCCCTGGCGTGTTGGCCTGTCGCGGCACAACGGCGGCCAGCGCAGCACCGGTGAGCAGCAGTGGGGCGCCAGCCTGGATTGGGACAATCCGTTGGGCCTGGCCGACCAGCTTTCGCTACGTGGCGGCCACGATGCCGTCAGCGATCACCAGAAAACCTCGCGCAATTCGATGCTCAGTTACAGCCTGCCGTTCGGTTGGTGGAACCTCTCGTACAGCTACATCGAAAGTGAGTACCGCTCCCAGGCCGAGGCCAACCACTTCAAGTTCAAGCAGACCGGCGACAGTCAGAATCACCAGTTGCGCCTGGAGCGGGTTATCCATCGTGATGCGTTGAGCAAAACATCTCTGAACACTGGCATCGCCTACCTTCGTACCAATAATTTCATTGAAGACAGCAAGCTTGCCTTGAGCAGCAACCGCCTCAGCGAAGCGCAAGTGGGTATCAACCATGGTCGGCGTATCGGCGGTTCATTCCTCAACATTGACCTTGGCATGCAAAACGGCATCGGCGCATTCGATGCCCAGGCCAATCACGATCCAAAGCCTGGGCAGCCGGATGCGCGCTACCGCAAGTACACCGCCACGGTGAGCTATCTGTATCCATTCAAACTGTGGGGTGAGTCCCTCAGTTTCAGCAGTGTGATGACCGGTCAGCACAGCGAAGACGTGTTGTTCAGCCCACAGCGCATGAGCCTCGGCGGGCAGTCGTCGATTCGTGGCTACAAAGACCAAATGCTTGCCGGCGACAGCGGCGGCTACTGGCGCAACGACCTGCGCTGGAGTCGGCCGGTGACTTGGGCCTGGATGCAGCCGGTGCTCACTGAATACGGCACCAGCCTGGGCTACGACCAGGGCGTCATCAGCCATGGCCGCTACAACGCCGAGCAGCATGGGCGCATGAGCAGCAACTCGGTGGAGTTGTTTGCGCGCGGCAAGAACGTCGCGGCCAGCGTGACCTTTGCACACTCTTTGGAACGACCGGAAGCGATCACGGACCGTGAAGCGCCGATCTATTTCCGTCTGGACTTTTTCCTTTAAATTTTTGACCGCCTTCGGGCTTCGAGACATGACATGGACGTTCGCCAGTACGCATTCCTCGCGCGCCAGCCTTCTGCTGCCGTAAAAAGCCGCGCCCATTTCCTGGGGCTGCCTAAACGTGGGTTGGCATTGATTCTGGCCAACGCCATGTTCTGGCACCCGTTGCTGGCCCAGGCAGACGGCATTGTGGTGAATGCTCCAGGTACTTCGCTCGGACAAGCGGGCAATGGCGTGCCCATCGTCAACATCGCCACGCCGAACGCCAACGGCCTCTCGCACAACCAATTTCATGACTACAACGTTGGCGCCAACGGGGTCATCCTCAATAACGCCACCGACCGTACCCAGTCCACCCAACTGGGCGGCATCATTGTCGGCAACCCCAACCTCCACGGCACCGCGGCCAATATCATTCTCAACGAAGTCAACGGCGGCAGCCCCAGCCAACTGCGCGGCTACACCGAAGTGGCCGGGCAGTCGGCCCATGTGATCGTTGCCAACCCGTATGGCATCAGCTGTAACGGTTGCGGCTTTATCAACACCCCGCAAGCGACGCTCACCACCGGTAAAGCCGTGATTGAAAACGGCCAGATCAATCGTTACCAAGTGGAACAGGGCAGTGTGGCTATCGAAGGCGCCGGCCTGAATGCCAGCAACGTCGACCAGTTCGAAATCATCACCCGCGCCGCCACCATCAACGCGCAGATCCAAGCGAAAAAACTCACCATCGTCGCCGGTCGTAACGACGTCGACGCTCGCACCCTGAATGCCACGGCGCGGGCAGCGGATGGCAGCCAGGCGCCGGATCTGGCGATTGACTCGTCGGCACTGGGCGGCATGTATGTGGGCGCAGTCAAGCTGGTGGGGACCGAGGCGGGTGTCGGCGTGAAGTTGTCGGGGGACATGGTCGCTGGCGGTGATATTCAGATTGATGCCGGTGGCCATGTGGTCATGGGCCAGACAACGGCGGCCGGCGCCATTGACGTGAAGGCCCGCAGCGTTGAAGCCCAGGGCGTGGTCGCGGCGGGCAGTGTGCTTGAGATGAAGACGCAAGGCGACTTGCTCAATCAAAAAAGCCTGGCTGCGCGTGATCGCGTGGCGCTGCAAAGCGGTGGGGTGTTGACCAACAACGGCGTCATCGAAGCGGGTGTCAACGCTGATCAGACGCGCAATGCTCAGGGCGATATCCACGTCACTGCCGCCCAGTTGAATAACAACGGCAAGACCGTCATCGCCAGTCGTGACCTAGCCGTGAATGTGGATGGCACTCTCGACAACCGCGGCGGCACCCTTAGCGCGCAAAACCAGCTGAAGGTGACGACCGAAGAACTGGATAACCAACAGCAAGGCCGCGTGTTGAGCGCCGCGCGCCTTGAGCTGAATGCCGGGCAGTTGCTCAATACTGACGCAGGCCTGGTGGTGGGCGACCGAGGGCTCAGTGGCCGCATCGGGCAGTTGGTCAATCGCAAGGGCGAGCTCTCAAGCCTTGCTGACGTCACCTTGCAGGTCGACAGCCTGGACAACGTCGCCGGCCTGATATCTGCGGGCCAGGCGCTGCGCTTGACTGCCAGCGCGGCGGTGAACAATCAAAACGGTCGCCTGGTGGCCGGGCAGATGGTGCGGGTCAACGCGGGGCAACTGGACAATAGCCAGTCAGGCATCCTCACCAGCCAGGGCGAGCTGGGGCTGAATATCGCCGGCACGTTGGATAATCAGCAGCAGGGCCGCATCGAATCGGGGGCCGCTGCACAGGTCAATGCCGGGAACTTCAATAACCAACAACATGGCGTGCTCGCCAGTGGTGGCGCCCTTGAACTGGCGGCCGGCCCGGTCAATAACAGCCAAGGTGGATCAATCTACAGCGCCAAGGCTCTCAATGCCCGTGTCACCAGCCTCGACCAGCATGACCAAGGGCGCATTTACAGCAATAGCGACCTAACCCTGGACCTGAGCAACGGCCACCTCGACAACCACGATGCAGGTTTGATCAATGCCAGTGGCCAGCTGGCGCTGAATAATCTCAATAGCGTCGACAACCGCAGTGGCGAGATTTCCAGTGCCCGTGGGTTTAGCGTCGCGGCGAACAGCCTCGACAACCGCGCTGGCAAGCTGCTCAGTGATCAAGCCTTGGGCTTGCGTATCGCCCAGGCACTGAACAATGGTGCCGGTCAGATTGCAGCCAGCGGCCTGGATATTGACGTTGCCAGTTTGCTCAACGACCAACGCGGTCGAGTTCACAGCCGTGATCGGCTTAACGCCCGGGTGGGTGGTTTGCTCGCCAATCAAAGCGGAAGTTTCAGTGCCGATTCAGGCGCACAGTTGACCGTAGGTCACCTGGACAACAGCAATGGCGGCCAACTCTTCAGCCAAGGCGATTTGAGCCTGAACCTCAATCGGGGTCACCTCAACAACCAAGGCGGCTTGATCAACTCCCCAGGCCAGTTGTTGCTGACTCAACTGAACAGCGTCGATAACCAGGGCGGCGAAATCTCCAGCACCCAAGCCTTCGATCTGAATGCGGATCAACTCAATAACAGCGCCGGCAAGTTGCTCAGCGAGCAAGCCTTGAGCGTGCGCATTGCCCGCGCCCTGGACAATACCAAAGGTGGGTTAACCGCCAAGGCCCTGGAGGTACGTGCGGGCACACTGATTAACCAGGCCGGTCGACTCGCTGCGGTGGAGGGCCTCAACCTGCAAGTCGATGGCGAGCTGGATAACCGCAGCGCGAAGGTGCTAGGCAAGCACCTGGTGCTTGGGGTTGGGACGCTCAATAACGACCAGGGCCTGGTGCAGGGTGATGGAACGCTGGTGCTCCAAGCGGGTGGCGCGATCAGCAACCAGGCAGGCACATTGGCCGCCGGGCAAAGCGTGACCGTCAACAGCGCCAGCCTGGATAACCGTCAGGGCACCCTGACCAGCGATGCGTCGCTGACGGCGCGTATAGCCGCGAATATGCTCAACCAAGCGGGGCTGGTGAGCGCCGGCACTGACTTGCAGGTGAACGTTGCTGACTTGAACAACTCGCTCAACGGTCGTATTGCCGCTGAGCAGGTACAGATCAGTGCACAAGGCATCGATAACCGCGCGGGCGGTAGCCTGTACGCCAAACACCAACTGGGCGTCGATGTTGGCGGTCAGTTGAACAACGCCCAAGGCACGCTGCGCAGCGATGCTCGCCTGACCATCAATGCCGGTGGTTTAACCAACGATGACGCAACGCTATCGAGTGCTGGCGAGCTGAAGATTGCAACGGGCAACCTGAGCAACCAAGGCGGAGAACTGCGCAGTGCCACTCAGTTGGGGATGACCGTTACTGCACTGGACAACAGCCGTAACGGGCATGTCGCAAGCCAAGCCGATGTAAGCCTGGATATGCAAGGTGGTTACCTAAACAATAACGGTGGTTTGATCAACGCGCCGGGGCAATTGCTGCTCAAGCAACTGGGCAGCGTTGATAACCAGGGCGGTGAAATTTCCAGCGCCCACGCCTTTGAGCTGGCGGCAACCGCCTTGAACACATCGGACGGCAAGTTACTCAGCCAACAAGCCTTGACCCTGCGAATCGCCCAGGCACTGGATAACACCCGTGGCCTGATTTCCGCGGCAGCCTTGCAGGTCAGCAGCGCCAGCCTGGACAACCAGGGCGGCAAACTGAGTGCCGTTTCCGACCTGAACCTCGGCGTAGAAGGTGTGCTGGACAACCGCAACGGTGAATTGCTGGGTCAGCACTCGACAGTCGAAGTGGCTGCGCTGAACAACAGTCAAGGGCGCATCCAGGGCGATAACCGCTTGACCTTGACCAGCCACGGCGCGGTCAACAATGACAAAGGCACGCTAGCTGCCGGTCAGATGCTGACGGTCAATGCTGCCAGCCTGGACAACCAGTCCAAGGGCCGTCTGACCAGCAAGGGTGAGGCGCACCTTGTGGTGGGTAGCGTGGATAACCGAGGTGGCAGCATCACGTCGGTCGGGCAGTTGCAAGTCAAGGGGGACGAGCTGGACAACCGTCAGGCCGGGTTGCTCAATTCGGGTAAAGCCATGAACCTGTCCATCGGCAAGCTGGACAACCGAGGGGGTGAAGTTTCCAGCGTTACCGAACTGACGATGATGGGCCGTGAGCTGGACAACAGCAATGCCGGTCGCGTACTGGCCAATAGTACGCTCCAGCTGACGCTCGACAGGCTGAACAACCAGCTCAAGGGCCTGATTTCTGCGCAGCAGGATGTCAACCTCAAGGCCACCAGCCTGGATAACAGCGCCCAAGGCAGTGTCTACGCCAAACGCAACCTGGACGTGACCCTGGCCGGGCAGGCTGACAACAGCCAAGGCGTCATGCGCAGCGACGCCGCCTTGCAACTGCGCAGCGCCAGCTTTGGCAACAACGGCGGGCGTATCAGCAGCGGCGGGGCGTTACTGTTGAGCGCCGCCAATGCCCTTGCCAATCAGAACGGCGAGGTGCTCAGCGCTGATACGGCGACGGTAAATGCAGGCAGTGTCGACAACAGCCACGGGCGCATTGTGGCTGACGGTGCGCTGCAACTGACCACAGGTGTATTGCTTAACCAACATCAAGGCCGTGTCACCAGCGCTGATCGCCTCAACCTGACAGCGACCGACGTAGACAACCGCTTCGAGGGCCGTATCGCCAGTGGCCAGGCGCTCAACGCCAGCCTCAGCAGCCTTGACCAGCGCGGAGCCGGTGAGTTTTACAGCAACAGCGAACTGACCCTGGACATGAACCAGGGGCACTTGAATAACGCCGATGGCTTTATCAACGCGCCAGGGCAGTTGTTGCTCAAAAACCTCAAAAGCGTCGACAACCGTAACGGTGAAATTTCCAGCGCCAAGGCCTTTGCCTTGCGTGCCGACACCCTGGACAACAGCGGCGGCAACTTACTCAGCGACCAAGGCTTGACCCTCAAAATCGAACAGGCGTTGCTTAACGTCAAAGGGCTGATTTCAGCCGCCGGTGTCGAGCTGGGTGCCTCGCGCCTGGACAACCGTGAAGGCAAGGTCAGCAGCGCTCTGGACGCGCGCCTAGCGGTCAATGAGGACCTGCTTAACGACCAGGGCGAAATCGTCAGCGCAGGCCACACGCAGCTGAAGGCGGCCAGTTTGGATAACACTGCCGGGCAGGTGCTCGGTGATGTCAGCCTGGATGTGAAGGTCAAGGGCGCGCTGAATAATCAGGCCGGCACGCTCGGGGCCGGCACCTCGTTGAACGTGCAGGCCGCCAGTCTGGATAACCGCCAGGCCGGGAAACTTGGCAGCGACGGCCAACTCAAGGCCACGATTGATGGGTTACTGGACAATCAGGCCAAAGGGCAAGTGTTGGCCAAAGGCGCGATGGAACTGCGTGCCGGTCGTCTGGATAACCGCGAAGGGCGGCTGACCGGGCAGGACCTGTTGACGCTGCACAGCGCCAACGTCGACAACCGTGGTGGTGTGATCCTTGCCCAGAAGGACCTTCAGCTCAATGTGGGTGAGTTGGACAATCAGCAAGGTTCGCTCAGCAGCAAAGCGGCCCTGAGCTTCTCCGGACAACAATTGCGTAATCAGAAGGGGCTGGTGAGTGCAGCAGGGCCCCTGCGACTGACTGCCGATAATGTGCAAAACGCGGCTGGCCGAATCGCCAGCCAGGCGGATCTACAGGCAACTATCGGTGTACTGGCCCAACAGGGCGGTGAACTGGTTGCCCAGGACGAGCTGAGCTTGAGCGGGGCCTCCCTGGACAATCGCGATGGCGGCCTGGTAGGCGCCACAAAAGCGCTGAAACTGACGGTCGACGCCATTGATAACCGTGCGGGCGAGATTTCCAGCCAGAGCAGCATCGACTTCAAGGCGCAGCACCTGGATAACAGCGCGGGCAAACTGATCGCCGGTACCGCATTGGAACTGGCCGTGGCCCATGTGATCAACCAGGCCCAAGGGATGATTTTCGCCCGGGACAACCGCTTCAACGGCGCGCGCCTGGATAACGGCCAAGGCACTTTCGCGGGCCAGCAATCGCTGAGCATGTCGCTGGTCGCCATTCCCGGCACTGAACTGGATGGTCGGCTGGATAACCAGCTGGGCAAAATCAGCAGCGAAGGTACCCTGCAGGTGAGCAGCGCGACGCTCAACAACGACGCGGGTGCCGTCTCTTCGGCGGGTGCGCTCACACTTGCTGCCAGCGGTGCTATCACCAACCAGGGCGGCGTCATGGAGACCGATGCCGCCCTGACGCTCACCAGCGCGAGCCTGGACAACGGCCCCAAAGGCCTGCTCAACAGCCGTGGCGCGCTGACCCTGGCCACCGGCACGCTGAACAACACTGGCCGTATCACCAGCGCTGATCGCCTGGACCTGGCAGCCACCCAGGTGGCCAACAGCGGACGTATCGCCAGCAGTAAAAATCTTACCGCCGCGATCAACGGCCTGAATCAACAGGGCGGTGAACTGTTCAGCAACACCCAGCTCGACCTGGACCTGAACCACGGCCAACTGAGCAACGTGGGTGGCCTGATCAATAGTCCGCTGCTGATGTTGAAAAACCTGGCTGATATCAATAACCAGCGCGGCGAAATTTCCAGCCAGCAAGCCTTCGTGCTGGCGGCTCGCAACCTGGATAACGGCGGTGGCAAGCTGATCAGTAACCAGGGCCTGACCCTGCAGATTCAAGACGCTTTGGGCAACGCCAAAGGTGCGATCAGCGCAGCCGCCCTCAACGCCAACAGTGCTCGCTTGGACAACACTGATGGTTTGCTCAACAGTCGTGGCGTCATGGACGTCTCTGCCACCCAGGCGCTGGATAACCAGCGCGGAACGCTGATTGCCGACGGCGCCATGCGGCTGTCTTCCGCTCGACTCGACAACCGTGACGGTGATGTATCGGGCAAAGCCTTGGTGACGGTTGATATCGATCAGGTCGGTAACCGCGGCGGTCAACTCATCAGCACCACAGCCGTGGATGTGCGTGGTGCGGTCCTGGACAACCGCAAAGGCCTGGTTGGCGCCGATAAGGCGGTGAAACTGCTGGTCGATCGGGTCGACAACCGTGGTGGCGAACTATCGACCAACGCCGACCTGACCGTTACAGGGCACACCTTGGATAACAGCGATGCGGGTCGTGTGCTGGCCGGGCAATCCTTAAACCTTACGCTCACCCAGCTGCTTAATCGCAACCAAGGCCAGCTCAACACTCAGCGGCTGATGCTGAGCGCTCAGGACCTGGACAACAGCAACGGCAAACTGCTCGCCCAGCAGCTTCTGCAACTTGAGCTGAAAGGGGAGCTGAATAACACTCAAGGCGTGCTCAACAGTGAAGGGCGCCTGCGCGTCGATGCGGCGAGCGTAGTCAACCGTCTGGGGCGGATTTCCAGCGCCGACGCGTTGGTGCTGGGTTCGCAGGGGGCTCTGGACAACGAGGGCGGTGAGCTCGTGACTGACAGCACGCTGCAACTGCGCAGCGCTAGCCTGGGGAACCAGAAGGGCGTGCTCAGTGGCAAAGGGGCGGTCAGTGTAACCACTGGCGCGCTGGATAACACTGGGGGCCGTCTCACCAGTGGCGACACCTTGGAGCTGAAGGCTGGGCTACTGAACAACAGCGCCGGCAACATCGGCAGTGCCCAGGCCCTGACGGCTAGCGTCGATGGGCTTGATCAACAAGGTGGCAAGCTGTTCAGCAACGCGGGCCTGACCCTGGACCTGAACAATGGCCAGCTCAACAACCAGCAGGGCCTCATCAACGCGACCGGGCCGCTGGTGCTCAACCATCTCAATGGTGTGAACAACCAGGCCGGTGAAATCTCCAGTGGCCAGGCCTTCAATATCGTGGCGCGCAACCTGAATAACAGCGGTGGTCGCCTGCTCAGCAACCAGGGCCTGACACTGCGTATCGACCAGGTACTCACTAACATCAAGGGTTTGGTTGCAGGTGCAAGCCTGAGTGCGCAAGCGGCCGTGGTCGATAACAGCGGCGGTACGCTCACCAGCCGTGGTGGCCTTGAATTGACCAGCACTGGGCTGCTGAGCAACGGGCAACAAGGTTTGATCAACGCCGCGCAGGCATTGACAGTCAACGCGGGCAACTTCAATAACCAGGGCGGCAGCCTGCTGGGTACCAGCGCGCTGACGCTCAATGCGTTGGCCGTGGACAACAGCGCCAAAGGCCTGATCAACAGCCAGGGCAGCCTGGAACTCAATGCCCTGAGTTTAGACGCCAGTGACGCCGGCGAGGTATCGGCCAAGGGTGATATGGACCTCACGCTCACGTCCATGGCCTTGCGTGGCGGCAGGTTGATAGGTGAGCAGCGCCTGAGCGTCGACTTGGCAAACGGTGATCTGGATAACCGCAAGGGCCTGATCTTTGCCAAAGGCCCGTTGACCTTAAAACGCCTACGCGACCTGCAAAACCAGGGCGGCGAACTGTCCAGCCAAAATGCACTTAGCTTGACGGGGCGCAGCCTGGACAACAGCGCCGGCACGCTTATCAGCCAACAGTTACTCACGCTCAATGCAGGCGACGTGGTTAACCGCGGCGGCCTGATATCGGGTTGGCAGGGCCTCAACCTGATCGGCACTCACTTGAATAACCGTGACAAAGGCACGCTGTCCAGTCGCAACGGCGACCTTGACGTGCGCCTCAGTGGCAGCTTGCTCAACAGTGCCGAAGGGGCGTTGGCCAGCCAAGGGCAGTTGAGTGTCAGCGCCGCGAGCCTGGATAACAGCAACAAAGGTGTTATTTCCAGCGGCGCGCAGCAGACCTTGAACGTGATTGGCGCATTGAACAACACCCAAGGTGGGTTGATCGACAGCGGCTCGACGCTGGATCTGAGCGCGGCCGACCTCGACAACAGTGCCGGTAATATCACGGCCCTGCGCAACCTGAACTTCCTGGGTGGCAACTTGCTCAACACCGGTGGCTCGCTGATGGGTAACGACCATCTGGTGCTCAACCTGCAAGGCAACCTTGGCAACGTCAACGGCAAGATCGCAGGCACTGGGTCGTTGGTACTCCAGCGCGCCATCGAGGTGGATAACCGAGGCGGCCAACTGGCCAGCCAGGGACGCCTGTCATTGGCCATGGGCGGCCTGAACAACAGCCAAGGCGGCACCGTCGCGGCCAAAGGTCCGCTGGCCATCGATGCCAGCGCCATCGTTCAAAACAACGCTGACGGTTTGATCTACAGCCAGGACGGCGACCTGCGCATCAACGCCTTTGGCCTGACGAACGCGCAGGGCAAGTTGCAGGGGCAGAACGGCCTGCGTGTCGAGGTCAATGGCGATCTCGACAACCAAGGCGGCAATATCATCAGCCAGACCGGTGACGTGCACCTCAAGGCCGGGAACCTCGACAACCGTAGCGGTGTGCTCGCCAGTCTCAAGGGCGCCATTGAAGCCGGTGTGGTGGGAGTGCTTCGCAATGGCCATGACCTCAATGGCAGCCCCAAGGGCGGCTTGATTCAAGGCCAGCGCCTTCTACTCAATGCCGGTCAATTCGATAATCAGGGCGGCTATCTCGGCGCGCAAACCAGCGATGCATGGCTGACGGTTGCCACCCTCAATAACCAGCAGGGCGCGTTGTATGCCAAGGGCCTGATGCGCATCAATGGCAGCGCCCTGGAAAACAGCGCCGGCCAGATTGCCGGTGACCAGATCGCGCTTGGCCTCGATGGCCAACTGACCAACCACAACGGCCTGATCGAAAGCACCAACAACCTGACCGTGGCCGCCAACGCCATCGATAACCAGGGCGGCAAGTTGCGCGCCCTGGGACGCGCCGGCAAGACAGAGTTCCAGATCGGCAGCGTGTTCGACAACCGTAACGGCGCCGTGGAAACCGCCAACCAGGACCTGACCCTGGCGGCTGCGAGCTTCCAGAACAACGGCGGCCAATTGCTGCATGTGGGTGAGGGCACATTCGACATCTCGTTGCCCAACGTAACCGGCGCGGGCGGCACTGTTGTAACTCGTGGTGGCCTGACTCTGAACGCGGATACCTGGACCAACACCAGTGTCATTCAGGCAGGGCGATTGAACGTCAACGTCAATCACTTTACCCAGACGGAAACCGGGCAGTTGCTGGCTTCGACGCACCTGGAAGGTAAGGGTGGCAGTTGGGTGAATAACGGGTTGATTGCCAGTGATGGCACGCTCAGCCTGGGGCTAACGGGGACCTACGGCGGCAGTGGGCGTATCAGCAGCGTAGATACCCTGAACGTCGGCGCCGCTTCGTTAAACCTTGATGCTGCTTCAAGTATTACGGGGGGCCGGGGGGCTACCATCAGCGTCGCAGGCCAAATGACTAACTCGGGCCGTATCAGCGCCATGGGCAATTTGGCGATCAGTGCTGGAGCGCTGACTAACGCGGGCACTCTTGGCAGCAGTGAGGGCATGCTGATTGACACGCAGACCTTGCTCAACGAGCGCGGCGCGATCATCAGCGGTGGTGACATGTCGCTGCTGGCCGAGAGTTTTACCAATAAAAACGCGGATGTTTACAGCCTGGGCAAACTCTTTGTCGCCCGGGATATACAGGGCAATTGGGCGGGCACCCTGAACAATATTTCGGCCAACCTGGAAAGCGCGGGCGATATGACGCTCCATGTGGGCGCGATAGAAAACAAAAAAGAATTCTTCAATGTTTCATCGACATTGGTTTCCGGCGCTATCGGGATGAGAGGCACGTCGGCACGGGCCGGGCACATGGTGCTGATGGAAGAATATGAGTCCAAGGTGGATGCGGAGTCGGTGTCCGCAAGCATCTCGTCCGGCAGGAACCTGGATGTTCAGGGACGTAGCCTGTTGAACTCTGCGTCGGTTATTTCGGCCACCGGCAATATCAGTGCTGCGCTGGAAAACTTCAGTAACGTTGGCGCCACATTAGGAAAGTATTCGGTTCTCAAGTCTTTCGACCTTCCTAACCTCAAGGAAGACAAGAATATCTCCCGTTTCTGGCGTTCGATCATGGATTACAACGCTGCGAATGATCCGTCCTATACGCTTCAAGGCTCCGGTTCGAGACGCGCGGGAACCCTGCATTTCTGGGATCAAAACTGGAACGAGTCGATGGTGACGCCCTACACAAGAATGGGGGGGACGGCTCAGCGACAAACCAACCTGACGTTTGGTTGGAAAACGTACACGACCTTCAATGTCAATTTCCAAGCCCTGTTTCCTGCGCCAGCCTACAACGCGGGCACCAGGTCGGCATTACCGGCCACTCTGAGTGGAGTCAATTTCTACGATCAGCGGATGATCTCCAAGCCCGGCAGTGCAGGCACTGCCCAAGCCATCGTTCAGGCTGGCGGTGCGGTTCAAATCAATGCCAGCAAGAATCTGGTCAACAGTGTCATCCAAGAGGGCCAGCCGATATCGACAGGTTCCGGACGTGGGTTTGATGCCACTCGTCCAGTCAATAATGCTGTTGTTGCAATCGACTTGAATGCGCAGCTGCCACCGGACTTGGCCCAACAACAAGTCAACCCCTTGACGCTACGCGGGTTCACCTTGCCCACGGGCACTCACGGACTGTTCCGCCTCAGTAGCCGGGCGGGTGAGGATGCCCAGGCCACCCAAGCCACCAGTGGCCCACAAAGCTGGACCATGGGCGGTGCGACCCTCGGCCTGGCTCAACGCCAGGATGCACAACCGGCGCTTGAAACGCGCACCTTCGATTTCAAAAGCGTCACTCAACAGGGCGCAGCTACGCGTCAGGTGGACTCCACTGCACGTCAGGTCAGTGGTGTCACCGCCACCACCAGAACACTTAACGTTGCCGGGGCCGGCGATGTGGCCAACGGCAGTGGCTGGACGCCCAGCCAGATCACCCCAGGTGAAATCGCCCGGGGCGACGGTATCAACGCCCAAGATCCGTCCAGCGGTTCAACGCCGCCAGTGGCGAAGGTCACAGGGCCTGCGGATCAGCCAGACCTGGCGCTGACCCAAAGGGACACCCACGTTCAGGTCGCCACACCGGGCGAGCCCGCTCGGCCGACGTTGAACATCCCTGGCGTGACGCCGGTTATGCCAGGCGTGCAGCCGGTGGTGAACACACCCGTCGCACAAGGTGCGGGCAGCAGCCCAACCCAGGTCGCGGAGGTGATTGCCCAGCCGGTCAATGCGCTGGCGCAAACCACTCCGGTCGCCAGCCAGACCATCAACCGCGTGCAAGGCTTCACGCCTACCGCGCCAAAGTCGCAACCACATAAATACCTGATCGAAACCAACCCGGTGCTCACCGACCTCAAGCAGTTCATGAGCTCCGACTACTTGCTCGCAGGGCTGGGTTACAACCCGGACGAAAGTGCCAAGCGCCTGGGCGACGGGCTCTATGAACAACGCTTGATCCAGCAGGCCGTGCAAGCACGCACAGGGCAGCGTTTTATCGACGGCCAGAACACCGACGAAAAGCTGTTCAAGTACCTGATGGACAATGCGATCCAGAGCAAGCAGCAACTGAACCTGGCAGTGGGCGTTACCTTGACCTCGCAACAGGTCGCGGCGCTGACCCATGACATCGTCTGGCTCGAACAGCACGAAGTGAACGGTGAAAAGGTGCTGGTGCCGGTGCTGTACATGGCCCAGGCCGACAATCGTCTTGCACCCAATGGCGCATTGATCGCAGGCAACGACCTTAACCTGATCGCCGGCGAAAACCTGGAGAACGCCGGGACCCTGCGTGCCACCAACAACCTGTCCGCCAAAGCGGGCAATGACCTGATCAACAGCGGCTTGATCGAAGCCGGCAACCGCCTCGACCTGCTGGCGGGTAACAACATCGTCAACAAGTCCGGCGGCATCATCGCCGGACGCGATGTCACGCTGACGGCGATCAAGGGTGATGTGATCAACGACCGTGCAGTAACCCGTACCGGCAACGGTACCGCTGAGCGCCGCGACTATCTCGACAGTGCGTCACGCATCGAGGCAGCTAATGACCTGACGATGAATGCAGGTCGTGACATCGCCAATACCGGTGGCGTACTGCAAAGCGGACGTGACACCACATTGGTCGCTGGCCGCGATGTGCACATCGATGCCGTTGAGCAACGCAATGGCTTGGATCTGGGCAGCCGCCTGCGCACCGAAACCGTGACGCAAAACGGTGCCAGCGTGGAGGCAGGCCGTGACCTCAAGGTATCGGCAGGGCGTGACTTCAGCGCCATTGCCAGCCGCATCGACGCCAAGCGTGACTTGAGCATTACGACCACCGAAAACCTGAGCATTTCGTCGGCCGCCGACGAACAGCATTCCTCCAGCAAGTCCAAGAAGGTCACCCAGTCCAAGGACCACATCAGCCAGGTTTCCAGCGTGCTGACGGCCGGCGGCGATGTGTCGCTCAATGCCGGTAAAGACCTGGAACTCACCGCCAGCCGGATTGCCGGGGGCGGCAACGTGACCCTCGATGCACAGCGCGATGTGAGCATCCTGTCGGCACTGGACGAAGACGCTTCGTTCTACTCGAAAAAGAGCAAGGGCTCATTCGGTCGTAGCAAAAGCCAACAGCGGGAGAGTTACGACAGCACCAACGTGGCCTCGGTCGTTGAAGCCGGTAAAGACCTGACCATCAATACCACCAAGAAGCCTGATGGCGGGATGAGCATCGACGGCGGGCGTGACGTCACCGTGATCGGCAGCCAGTTGAAGGCTGGTGGGGACATGTTGCTGGGGTCCACGGGGGACGTCGCGGTGTTGTCGGGTGTCGAGGAACATGGCTCCTACAGCAAGAAGACCAAGTCTGGATTCCTGGGGCTGTCCAAAAGCGGCAAGAGCCAGTTGAAGACCACTGCCAGCCAAGTGGGCAGTGAGTTGGAGGCGGGCAATGATGTTGTGGTGGCGGCGGGTAATGATGTACGGGTGCGGGCCAGTGAGATCAGTGCAGAAAATGATGTCGAGTTGAGGTCTGGACTGGTCAAGGAAACGGGCGATATCAACCTCGTCTCTGCTAACGACACCGCCTATAGCCGTAGTGAAAAATACGAGAAGAAAACCGGCACGATCTCCGGTGGGTTTATTGCGATCTCCTCGGCCAAAAAAGCTGGTCAGGAAGCCCAAAGCAGCACCAGCGTGGGGAGCCAGGTGTCCGCGGATCGTGATGCGAACTTGCACGCCGAGCGAGATATTAACTTGGTGGGCAGTGGGGTCAGCGCCGGGCGTGATGTCAGTCTCAATGCGGGGCGCGATGTCAATGTACTTGCGGCCCAAAGCAGTACCAGTGAGCGCGATTGGCAAAAAAGCAAACAGACCGGTATTGGCGTATCGAGTGACGCCAATGGTGTGACCTTGTTTGTGGGCGCTGATAAAAGTGCAGAGAAAAATAGACTTGAGCAGCAAACAGCAGCCGCCAGCCAGATCAATGCAGGGCAAGATTTGGCGATCAATGCCAAGCGCGATATCAACCAGCGTGGGTCGGATATATCGGCTGCCAATGATGCTGAGCTGACGGCCGGGCGGGATATCAACATCGATGCGGCGCGTGAGCGTTTGCTGATGGAGCAGCAGCGGGAGACGGAGCGTAACGGGTTGAGTGTGGCTATCAACCACAACTATGGCAACACCAAGGATGCGGTGAGCGGGGCCGGGAAGGGAGAGGACAACATCAGCAAGGGCTCCAGTACGCTGAAAGGTGTTGATGCAGTCGGCCAATTCCTTGCTGGTCCTACTGGGGACGTAAAATTCGGCAATAGCAAGCACAGCACCAGCACGCAGCTGATTGAAGAGACCAATCGCTCATCGACCCTGAAGGCCGGTAAAGATCTCAACTTGGTCGCCGGGAATGATGTGGCCATCAGCGGCGGCCAGTTGAATGCCAGCCGTGATATCAACATCAAAGGTCGGGATGTTTCGCTTGATGTAGCGAAGGGCAGCATTAACCAAAATGACAGTGAGAGTCAGAGCTGGGGTGGCATCCATGGCGGTACCAGTGGTGGCATAAAGTTAGGCGTAGGTGGGAGCCATGGCGTTGCTAGTGAGAAGGGTCGTAACGGTACTTCTACCGTCACGACAGCTCAGGCCGGGCGCGATATTAACCTGAACGCGAGCAATGACCTGAGCCTGGTAGGTACGCAAGCCAAGGCTGGTCGCGACATCGATCTCAAGGCAGGAAACGACTTGAGCATCCGTGCTGCGCAGAACGACAGTTCAAGCGACAGTAATAGAAACAGTGGTGGTGGCGAAGTCGGGTTTACCTTTGGTAATGAGGGGGTCGGCGTTTATGCCAGCGTCAGCATGGGCAAAGGGAACCTGGACCGGGAAGGGCAGCGTCAACAGGATGCCTATCTCTATGCTGCAGATCGTTTGGGCTTCGAGAGCGGCCGCGATACCCAGGTCGCAGGTGCCGACTTACGGGGAGATAAAGTCATTGGCCGGGTCGGCGGTGACCTGAATGTTTCTTCTGTCCCAGACACCGGCAAAGTCAAAGGCAAAGAATTTGATGTAAGTGTCACCGTCACCATCGGGCCGGGC
Source organism: Pseudomonas sp. FSL L8-0168 (assembly GCF_037976155.1). Taxonomy (NCBI): domain Bacteria; kingdom Pseudomonadati; phylum Pseudomonadota; class Gammaproteobacteria; order Pseudomonadales; family Pseudomonadaceae; genus Pseudomonas; species Pseudomonas sp. FSL L8-0168. The sequence continues at coordinate 657,047 of NZ_CP150262.1, forward strand.
GCCGGTGTCAGCGGTTCGGTTGGTTACGGTCAGACCTCTGGAAAAACCAATTGGGTCGAAGACCAGACGCGGATCACCGCCAGCGACAAGCTGGATATCCGTACGGAGAAGCACACACAACTCGATGGCGCTTTAATCGCTTCGGACAATGGCAACTTGAAACTGGACACCGGCACGCTGGGGTTCAGAGACATCTCTGGAGAAGATAAAGAGCACGGGTATTACTTGAACGTCGGTGGCACCTATAAAAACGGTGAAAGCACTACCCAGGATCCGAGCCAGGTCGGTAAAGGCAAGACGGGGCAGACGGGGTGGAGTGTTACTGGCTGGAAGTACGATAAGGACCGCGAGCAATCAGTCCGCGCGACAGTGGGCGCGGGTGAGATCGTTGTGCGGGATGTGGGCGATGCTACATCTGCAGTGACGGGGCTCAATCGCGATGTTGATAAGGCTTACGAAGTTACCAAGGACCAGGAAAAACGTACGGATCTGTATGTAACTGACTCTTCGTTGAAAGCGGTGACATCCCCAAAGGCAACATTAGAACAATGGAAAACCGACGCCGCCAAGTTAGGTGACAGAACCGAAGAGACGATTTTCCAGATGGTGGACCTGCTCGGCGCTGGTTCGGAGATTGCGCAAGGCACAAACCCTGATTGGGTTGGCCGCATGATGGACGGCAAGGCTGCTTTTAGGCAGCTAGGTAGTCGCCACGTAGACGAACGGTCCGCTATCGTCAACCGAGTGCTTGGCAATATCACAAATAACGACCACTCTCCTGAAACTCAAGCACTGGCAGATAAGATCACTCAGATAGCAGGAGACGACCCGCAAAAAGCTCAGCAAGTGTTGACGTTGCTAACGAGCTTGAATAAAAGCGGTCATGGAGAAAATAACTTCTTACCGGCGATACCTCTCGCTATGGCGGGCATCACAGCCATAGGAGGCGCGTTAGTTGCAGCTAACCCAACCACTCAGGAAAACTTGCGTATTGCGGCAAACTCCATGGTTGAGGCAGCAGCCAAAACTGGAGAGAATGCTGCGCAAAGCATGAAAAGCAGCATACTGATCTGGGATGTGATTGTCGGTACGGCATTCCCGATCCACCTGCTTGATCCTAGCAATCGCAGTCTGGTCAATCCGATCCTGACTGACATCGCCGTGCATCCGAGCAGTGGCGGATTTGGTGATGGCAGTGTGGTTGCTCCGACGGTTCATACCGGTGGGACGCCGCTGGACGGGCGACAGGATGATGGCAAGTATGTGACGCCGGAGCATCGACTTGATCCGGGAAACATGTACAGTGAGGAGAACGGTGCAAAAGGTAATAGCGTTGCTGAGTCATTAACTAGCGTTACCCAGAAGCAGCTCGATAAAAAATTCAAGCATGCTTCTGATTTTGGTGTGGTGACTACAAAGAAAAATCCTGAAACTCTTGCTCAGTATGAGTCTGCAATCAAAACTCACATGGGGTCCCCTTCTACGACTCAGCAAGGCACATACGGATTTGTAAAAGACTCCAAAGTGTTCTTTAATTCGACTACCAACAACGCTGTTGTGCTCGATGCGTCAGGAAATTTTGTGACGGGCTTTAAGCTCTCACCGGGAACTCAGCAGTTTGAAAACTTTATTAAAAATGGAGTTCTGCGATGAGTCTTACTATCTTGGAATTTGCAAGATCGTATGTAGCGGGAAGGCTGAAAGCCGAAATTTTTTCTGAAGCGTATATTGAGCTTTGGAAAATTGAGCGGGATAGCAATGTCCTTCAGCTTGATGAGCCTTCGTTGAGCGAGTGCTTGTCCAGTATCTTTTGTGCTGCGGATATGTACGAACCAAAAGAATCAAGGGAAGAGTATGAATTTGACGATGAAAGACTTAGAGTTGAAGTCGCAAGCTTGCTGCAAAAAATAGTCGCTGATTAGTTGGTGCAAAAGCAACCACAAGCTGGCAGGGTTCAGGCCCTGCACCTGGAGTATTAGGCTTGGAGCCGGGTTCGGTATCATCTAAGGCTATACAGAATTATTTTCCTAGCACAAAAAACGGTTCCATTGAGTTTGTTTTTGATCCTAAAACGAATACTTTTGCTGTCGGTAAACCAACCAATAACCTTGGAGTCTCTCCTCATCAACAGTTGGCAGAGACAATAAAGTCCGATGGGTCGACTCTCGTTGGTGGTATGTTTCGGCGAGGGCCCAACGGGGAGGTAATCACTAATGAATTTAGTGGGCACTACTGGAAGAACTGGACGCCTGAGGTCAGAGCTAAATTTGAGCAGACTCTTAAGCAGTACGATCTCAATGTCAAACATCATCCTGGAATGTGATTTATGACTGATTCTGAAAAAACTATCTTGGGTAGCGATTTCATAATTTACAGAGATGAGTCTGGTTGCTGGAAACTTGTAAGTAATGAGATTGTACTTCCTCTAGTTAGTTCGTCAGACTTTAGGCGGATTATCTCATTGCTTGAGATGCCTATTGAAAGTGTTAGGCAAGCGTTAGGTCTCGACTTTCCCTGCATGAGTGTGGCAGAGATAGGGCTGAAGCACGACTCTGACTATTGGATAAAACTCGCCATTTCTTGGATCGCGCACAGTTCGGTCCAAGAGGCCTCTTCCTTTGTGGATGATCTGAAAATATTGTCAACAGATAAGGCTGTCTCACAAAGTAATCGGCACTTGGCAAAAAAGGAGTTAAAGCGCCTTCTTAATAGTTAATTTGTGCAAAGGCGACAGGCGAACTGCCAATAACTTTGAAAAAAAAGGGGGCAGATTTATTTATAGGTTTGACGAGTCCTTTCAGATATAAGGAATGAGTCTCTGGAAAATAAATCTGTCCCCTTTTTTCCTAACGTCTCAGGCGCTCCAACATCGACAATCAAAATAAATGTTCGGGATGGTGTGATTCAGACTGCATTCCCGTACTAGTTAGGAGTGGTTATGAGCAGTGGCGGCACAATAATAGAACGATTTGTCGCCCAAGAGTTGGACGACAGCGTTCGCTCTATTTTGAAAGATGCCTTTGATGAGCGGATTTGCTCAAAGAGCGTTCTGTTCAGGGAGTTCGAGTTTAATTGCTTTGACGTTTCTTTGGACTTTGAAAAAGGCATCGTCACATTGCAAGATGTTCTTTCCGCTGGAGAGAGTAGCTTTCTTGATATACCGATACGTGATTTTATCTCTGCTTGTGGTTTGAATGTCTTTTGTTAATTGTAGGGGCCTAGATGTGATCTGACGCCGGCTTAGCGCCGGTGTTTTTGCACCCAATCTGCACCCTTTTTGCCGCCTTCTTGCATCCTTTCTGCAGTCAAGTTGCATCCCTTTTGCACCCACCCTGACGACCTACGGTCTAGCTGCTCAATACGCCCTTTTTGAGCATGATTTTTCGCCCCTTAACAGTCTCTGGAAAATAAATCTTGGGCCTGTCCCGTGACAACGGACGCCAAGAAGCGATACTTAAATCGTTCTCTTGGAGGTTGCCATGTATCCATCCACTCGCCGTAACTACACCGATGAGTTCAAGACTCAAGCGGTTGCGTTAGCTGAAAGCGTTGGCAGAACCGAAGCTGCCCGCCAGCTAGAGATGTCCGTCAAAACGCTCGATAACTGGGTGAACGCCACGCGCAAGGGTCAACCGTTGAGCTCGCCCGAGCGCAAGCCCATCACTAAGGAGGACAGCGAGCTTGCCCGCCTGCGAGCCGAGGTTGCCGAGCTAAAAATGGAGCGTGAAATCCTAAAAAAGGCGGCGGTATTCTTCGCCAGAGAGTCCAGGTGAGATACGCCTTCGTCGCTGCTGAACGGACTCAATACCCGGTACGTATGTTGTGCCGGGTGATGGAAGTCTCAACTTCAGGTTTCTACGATTACACGCACAGGCAGCCTCGCCCTGATCCTGACGCTCAGAAGCGTCTATGCGGCCAGTCGACACACCTACGGTCGGCCACGGTTGGTCGCAGCCTTACGCCAGAAATCGTATGCAGTGGGCCACAAGCGAGTCAGCCGGTTGATGCAGGAGGAGGGTATTCACGGCAAGTCCAAACGCGGTTTCAGGCCCTGTACCACTGACAGCAACCATTACTTGCCGGTCGCGAACAATGTGGTGGCGCGGCAGTTTGCCATCGATAACCCCACTCCGACTTGGGTCAGTGATATCACCTATCTCCCAACCAGAGAGGGTTGGCTGTATCTGGCCGTAGTGTTGAGCATCCAGACCCGCCAGATCTTGGGCTACAGCTTGTCAGACCGCATGCCAGATGGCCTGGTGGAAAGTGCGTTTCTGAATGCCTGGAGCGCCTGTTCTGGCACTAGCGGAGCAGTATTTCACTCCGATCAGGGCCCGTCAGTACGCAAGCAGTAAGTTCCGTCTAGCGTTAGCTAAGAAGGACTTCAAACAGAGCATGAGTCGAAAGGGAAATTGCTGGGATAACGCAGTGGCGGAGAGTTTTTTCGCTACGCTGAAAAGAGAGGAGGCTTTTGGGGTCTACCCCACCAAAAAACAGGCACAGCTATCGATCGCCAGCTATGTGCATGGGTTTTACAACAGCAGTCGACTGCACTCAGCTCTGGGGTATCGTTCTCCGAACGAATATGCAAAGAGCTTGAGGCAGAAGACTGGATAACCAGCTTCATGGCGTACGCTGCCGGGGGACAGGCCCACCGAGGCAAATTCTCCTCGTCCTCTTGCCGAACCTGTCTATAGGACAAATAAGGAGGACAAGCAGGCTGCAGAAGCGTTGGGGTATAAAAAAATCAACGAAACAGTTCATGATGGGCAGGCTGTTTTCAAACAGGGGAATTTGTATATCACTAGGGACCTTGACGGACATAACGGAGGAGCATGGAAAGCAGCTAAATCGGTTAAAGCGCTTGGCTCGAAAGATACGAGACTGGGTACTTTTGACGTGAATATGAAACGTATTGGTGATTGAAATGAAAAAAACTGAGATGCCGGATTGGATTACACGTGGGAAGACCATTTCTGAATTAATTGAAGAATTACGCTCATTTGAGGATCAAACTCTTATGGTTGAGATTTCAGTTGACGGTGGCGTAAGTAAAAAGCCAATCAGCTTGGTTGGGAAGGAAGATGGTGTCTGTGTTTTATTTAATTGCGAGTCGGATTTTTAACGCGGGCTATGGTAGTGCCGGGGGGGGCGTAGAGCAGAATAGATGGGGCTACGGTGACTCTACCCGACACTGCGGCCAATCGAATTACGGGCAAGGTCAAATGCAAAGAATTCGATATCAGCATTATGGCGAAACAAAAAGGGGACAGATTTGAATGGCACTTAATTAACAGCTAACAGGCTGATCTGATTACAAAAAAATGAAGAAAAGGCCGCCCTTGGTCTACGGTGATAGTTGTGAACACACACCACTCGAACAAGGACAGCCCGCGTGAATCGCAGACCTCAAGTCGTCAGGCATCCACCCGCCATCGTCATGACTTGGCCTGCGCCGAGTACGTTGGTTGTCGGGTGGCCCGCCAATGCAGGATTTGCTGTTGAATATTCCAGTGAATAATCTGCTCGTAGAGCTTCTCGACGAAAGCGACATCAAGTTCGGCTTCTACCGCCCATAGTCGCCGCTCCTCAAGCATGGCCGCGACGCGTTCAGGTGCTGGAATGTCCTGTTCGTTGGCTTTGAACTGCGCCGCAGCCTTTACGTAACGCAGGCGTTTTTGTAGCGAGTCAAGGATCTGGCGGTCAAAAAAGTCGATGCCCGCTCGAATGTCATTGAGGTTCTCGCAGGCTTGTGGCGGTTTTAGCGGCAGCATGAGGCTGGTCTCTTTCAATAATGGGTACGCAAGTTGAATGACGCCGCGGGCAATCGCTCGACGACCGTTTGTTCAGTGAATGCTCGCTTGGATCGAAGGGTATTCAGTTGAGCTTCGGCAACCACTTCGTCGATCAAGGCGTCGATCATGCTGCAGTCGTGATGATGAGGTGTGGTGATCAGGTGTGCCGAATTACCGGAGGTGGCCAGGCAGTATTTCGTCGCAATTCTTTCTGATGGGCAAGGGAACACGACGGTGATGGAGTTTTCGTTGCGCCAGGCATCAATGCCCGAGGCCTGGAAGCGGTCGACGGCGTACTGTGCCGTGTCCAGGCTGTGTTTGATTCGATGGCGCCATTCAGCCCATGAGTAGCTGCGCAGTGCCGCCCACATCATCAGGGGTGTGTGGCCGTTGCGCGAGCCGCTGATGGTCTTGTCATGGGCGCGGATATAGTCCACTTCCACTGAAATGCGCGCGACGTTGTTGCGTTTGGCCACGACAATTCCGCAAGGAATGGGCGAGCCGATCATCTTGTGGCCGGAGACGCAGATCGAGTCGATGCCGTCGGCAAACGAGAAGGGTTGTGGGTGATCGACGAAGGGCAGGATCATCCCGCTCAAGGCCGCATCAGCGTGCAGGTAGTAGTCGTGGCGGGCAATGCCTGCCTGTTGCAGGCGTTGCTGGATGGTCACGATATTATCCACGGCTCCACGCATCGTGGTGCCGATGTTGGCGAAGATGATGGGGTGACGCTCCTGGTCGGCGGTTATTTTTGCCATCAGGTCGTCGTAGTCGATTTCGCCATTGGGCAGCGATTCGACCGCACGGCATTTGATCCGCAATAATTTGACGATCTTTGCCACGGAGTAGTGGGTGTCTTTCGAGTAGTACAGGGTGCCGTCCGGAAACAGTTCGCGTCCCAGGTAGCAGCCAAACATATTGCCTTCCGTCCCGCCATTGGTGACGTAACCCCAACTGTCTTCAAGGGCAATGTTGAACAGCTCGGCGAAATACGTCATGACGTCTTTTTCAAAGTCGAACGAGTTCAACAGGTAGTTGCTGTACTCGTTCCAGTCCCCGCAGTTGTTAATTGAAAACTGCAAGAAACGGTGCAGCTGGGAGTAATCAAAATCGGCTGATTCGGGATACCCAATGTTGAAATACTGATGTGTCACGCAGTGCTGCCAGAAGCCTTCAAGCTTGCTTTGGTCGGCAGGGGATAAAGTCATGTCTAACTCCTTTTAAAACGACTGGGTGACGCCGCCCGGTCAGGCGGCTATCTGCCTCGCGTCTACCAATGACCACCAGCTGCTGAGCGTGGGCGAATCCGCCAGTTCTTCGAAGCTGACGGCAATGCCACGCTCCTTGAGTTCGGCAGCGAGTCTCATCACTTGCAAGGAGTCGAGGCCATAGAAAATCAGGTTTTCCTCGGGGTCCAGGTCTTCACAGTCCTCGACGAGTTGCCGCACGCGAGTCTGCAACCAGGCGCGGGTGGTTTCCGCTGCCAGAAGCTGACGCAGATGCTTCTTGTCAATCTTGCCCACGGGGGTCAGCGGCATGGTTTCGATTAACCGGATGCGGTCGGGCAGTTTGTATTCGGCGATGCCGAGTTCCATCAGGTGACGTCTGAGCGCGGGCGGCTTCAGGCTCGGGTTGCGTGAGACGACGAACGCGCAGCTTTTTTCTCCCAGCCTGTCATCGGGCATGGCCACCAAGCCCGCGTGAGTCACATCAGGATGGAGGACGATGAGGTTTTCGATTTCCTCCGAGGCGACTTTTTCACCGCCACGGTTGATCTGGTCCTTGACCCTGCCGACCACGCGCAAATCGCCGCTGGGCATGAGTTGGACGAGGTCGCCGGAGTAGTAGTACCCCTCGTTATCGAACGCCTGGGCATTTTGTTCGGGGCTTTGGTAGTACCCGCAAAAAGTGTAAGGGCCACGTGTGGCGAGCATGCCAGGTTCTCCGTCCGGGACGGGGAGGCCTTGTTCGTCAACGATTTTGATTTCATCGTCGGGGCTGATCGGACGGCCCTGGGTAGTAAAAATCTGTTCGTCGGAGTCATTTAGCCGGGTGTAGTTGATCAGACCTTCGGCCATCCCGAATACCTGTTGCAGCTTACAACCGAGCACGCCGGGCACCTGGCGTGCCAGCGAGTCGGCAAAACAGGCGCCACCTACCTGGAGGAACTCAAGCGATTGCAGTTGTTCTTTATGCTCCGGCGCTGCCTGCAGCCACAAGGCGACTGCACTTGGCACCAAGGCCACAGTATTGACTTCTTGGCGCTGGATGATCGAAAAACAGGTCAAGGGCTCCGGGCTGGGCGCCATGATGATGCAGCCGCCAGCATGTAGAACACCGAGGGCGCCGGGGGAGCTGAGCAAGAAGTTATGGGCGGCAGGTAGCGCGCATAGAAAGCGCGTGCGTGGGGTAAGTTCGCATACTTGCGCGCTTGCCCTTGCGTTGTAGTAATAGTCGTTGTGAGTGCGGGGGATGAGTTTGGGGGTGCCCGTGCTGCCGCCTGACAGTTGGAACAATGCGACCTCGCCGGGCCCCGAGGGGGAGACGTTCACGTTGCTCTCGCTCGGCGTATTGATCCAGTCGGCGAGGTTGTTTTCGTGACGTTGCTCGCCCAACAGCAAGATGATGTCTGGACTTGAACCCACCTCCTTGAAGACGGGGATATAGCTGTCGTCACGGAAGACTTCATGTTCGCGGGAAGCAATCAACAACGTTGGCGCGATTTGTTTGGCGTAACTCTTGAGTTCAAGTTTGCGATGGCTGTAGAGCGCGTTGAGGGGGGCGATTCCTGACTTGAGCAGGGCAAAAAGGACAATGTAAAACTCCGCGATATTGGGCAACTGCACCAGTGCAGTGTCACCGTTGCCAAGCCCGCTGGCGGCCAGTCGCGAGGCCAGGTTGGAAGACAATTGGTCCAACTCGGCATAGCTGAAGTGGCGATCGCCGCAAATAATCGCGGGGGCGTCGGGTTGCGACTGGCTGCGTTCCTGAAGGAGGTGGGTGAGCGGTTTGTCGAGCCAATAGCCTTTGTCCCGATAACGCTGTGCGCTTTCCAGAGGCCAGTGGTTAAATTCAATAGTCATAGTATTCACGTGTGAAAAAAAATTCGAGTTAGTGGGCCAATCCGCAGGCGCGCAGCATGGTGCCAAGCTTGGTCTGGACTTCTGCCCATTCGGAGTCGGGGCTTGAGGCTTCAACGATGCCTGCGCCGGCGAACAGGCGGACCTTGTTTCGCCTGACCGTGCCGCAACGAATCGTTACGACCCATTCGCCATTGCCCTGGGCATCGCACCAACCCACCATGCCGGTGAACAGGCCGCGCTCGAAGGGTTCGACGAAGCGAATCAGGCGCCGGGCGCGCTCGGTGGGGAAGCCGCACACAGCCGGTGTGGGGTGCAAGCGGCAGGCAAGCTGCAAGGCCGATACAGCCGGGTCTGCCAGCGTACCTTCGATGCGGGTCGAGAGGTGCCAGAGCGCGGGCGTGCTGATGAGGGAGGGGCGTTGCGGCACATTCAGCTGCGTGCATAGTTTCCCCAGTTGGCTGACGATGTCCTGGGTCACGAACCCGTGTTCGTAGTGATCTTTTTCCGATGTCAGCAACCAGTCTGCATTGCGCCGGTCGGCTTCTGGATCGGCCATGCGCTTGGCTGACCCTGCCAGCGGGTTGGACAGAAATCTCAGGCCTTCCTTGCGGACCAGAAGTTCGGGACTGACACCGATCAGCGTGGTGCCATCAGGCATTGGCACACGGAAGTGGTAGCCGCTCGGGTTCTGGGCTTTCAGGTTGTGCTGCAGGGCACTCACATCCACATCGTTTGCAAATATCAGCTCGCGTTGAACCGAGAGCACAGCCTTGCGTACGTCGCTGTGGCGGAAGTTGACGACGGCGTGTTCCACCGCCCGTTTGAAGGCCTGTTCGTCCGGAATGTTTTTCTGTTCGATCAACTCAGGCAGCGTCGACATACCCGTTTTCGCGTGGATGTCTCGGGTCCGCCATTGCGCGTGTTCGGGAATGTAGAGGCAGGAAGGTTCAGCAGGGTCGAAAGGGATGGCGCCAACGATGATTGGGTTGCTCTGGCCAGCTTCGCGCGCCCGATCAAGCGCTTGCACAATTGTCTGCTGGAACAGGCTATTGGCGTCATCGCCGCCAATGGCAGGTGTTTCAATTCTCTGCAGCATCCCGGTGACCGCTAACTCGCGATCGCCGGATGTGAACGAAAAACTACGTTGTACCTCTGCGAGTTGCACCTCTTCCATCTCGGTTGTTCTTAGGGTGCCCGTTCTCATTTGGGGGAAGCCTCCGTGGCCTAGGGATAAAAAGAAATCTTGAAATAGAATCATTATCGTTTCTAATATGTGATGCTAATCATTACGATTTGTCAATCACATGAGTGAGCCATGAGAGAGTTAACTTCAATGCAAGCCGCCTGTTGGATCGGGCGGACTGCTCATGCGTTTTTAGGGAAAGTTTCAGCTCATCTGTATGCCGAATTCGATGGCCATTGCATTGAGCTGGAGCGGCTGCGCAAGGCACTTGAGCAGGTATGTCGGCTGCACCCCATGCTGCGAGTCAGGCTGAATGCGGAAGGGCTTCAATCCATTGCTGCGATGGACCAGTCACCGCTATTGGAGGTGGAGGATTTACGTTCGATAAGTGAAGAGGAGGTTGCGCAGCGCCTGCTCTGCAAGCGTGAGGAATGGACTCATCAGCAGCTTGATCTGTGTCAAGGGCCCGTAGCACGGTTTTGTGTGAGCCTGCTGGCCAATGATGCGTTTCGGCTGCATGTCGATACGGACATGATCGCCATTGACCCATCCAGTTTTCGCACGTTGATAGAAGACCTGGCAGAGCTCTATGAACATCCAGAGGCCGCTCTGCCACACACGCCATCGTTCTTCGACTGGTATGACAAAGCGCGCACCGATAGCGCACTTAAAACGGCCCGCGACCGGGACCGTCGCTGGTGGCGCGAGCGTCTGCCTGATATCGCGCCGGCGCCGACGTTACCTTTTCTTGAAACCCCGCCTGACCAGCCGCACAGCGATCGACTCAGCACATGGCTGGGTCCAGAAGAGCGCCAGGCGTTACAGCGTCTCGCCCGCGAACGCAGAATAACGCTGTCTACCTTGATGATGGGGGTGTTTGCAGCGGCCCTCGGCGCCCAAACGGGAGACAAGCGATTTCGCCTCAATGTCCCTACGTTCTGGCGACCTGCGCTGGTGGGCGAGGTTGAGCGGATCGTCGGCGATTTTGCCAACATGCTGATTCTGGATATCGATCTGGAGGCGGCCCGGAGCCTGGCCGAGCTGTGCAGGCAACTGGCAGGCAATATGGTGGATTTGCTCGAGCATTGCGCTTATCCCGGGGTGAACCTGATGCGCGACCTGTCGCGTCATCATGGCGCTGCGCAACTGGCCCCTGTTGTGTTTACCGCCGGGCTGGATCTGTCTGGCGCAGACCTTCTTTCTGAGCGGGTGCGGCGAGTGTTGGGCCCCATGAACTGGGTGGTTTCCCAAGGGCCTCAGGTTGCGCTAGACGCGCAGGTTGTCTGCGCCGACGGCGGCATCTTGATCAATTGGGATATCCGTCTGGATGCGTTACCACCAGCCTGGGTGTCGGAGTTTTTCGACCGTTTCGTGCTGATGGTGCGCGAGGTGGCCGCTTGCTCCGCTGTTCTGGACCAGCCTCTCTCCCAGCCAGCGGTTGTCGCAAAACCACTGACCGCTTTACAGCAGGCTTATTTGCTTGGGCGCAGCGCGCAGATGCCGCTGGGTGGTGTGGCCATGCAAGAGTTTCGCGAGTACCGCGGCGCTATGGATCCGGCACTGCTGCGGAGCCGGCTGGTCGAGATGGTCCAGCGCCACGAAAGCCTGAGAGTACGCATCGACGCGCAGAAACTCGTGCAGTTCGTCAGCGATGAGGTGCAGTTGAACCTGGACGAAGTCGACCTTACGACCTTATCGCCAGAAGAGGCGCTCAACTACGTCGAGGCGCGCCGCGAGGCGTATGCGCATGCGTTGTTCGAGCTGGACCGTTCGCCCTGGAACGTCACGATCTTCAAGCTTCCGGAGGGCCAGTTGAGCGTCTTCGTACGCCTCGACGCCTTGATTCTCGATGGGCGCTCAATCGCCACCCTCATGGTCGAGCTGTTCGACGGCACAACTGGCGAGGAGTCGTTCCCGCAGACGGCATCCGAGCCAGAGGATTTGGACAGTAAGCGCAAGGCAGATTCCGTTTATTGGAAAGCCAAGCTTGCTGCGGTCAGCGGGGCACCGCGGCTGCCGTGGATCACTGCGCTGGATCGGGTGGGCGCTTCACGCTACGAGCGACAGAGCCTGCTGATCCCCAAGCCTACGTTCGGCGCCTATTGCAAGTTGGGCGCGCGGCAGCGGCTGTTTAAAAACACCACGCTAATGGCACTGGTGCTGGAAGTGCTCTCGCACTGGCTCGATGAGGGTGGTTTGTGTGTTGCGGTGCCTGTTGCCCCGCAAACGGTCGGTGCCTTTGCGAATCGCTCAAGCTTTATCGCGATCAATTGGAGCGCCGAGCCAGATGGTTTTGCCGAACGCGCTGCCAAGCTGCAAGTAGATGTGCTGGAAGGGTTGCAGCACCTGAGCTTTTCAGGGGTGGACCTTGCTCGTTTGCTGTTCGAGTCCCATGGTCCCGGCCCGGTGCTTCCGGTGGTGATCACCAACGGGTTTTCCTGGCCAGTCTCGGCGCAGGGCAGCCCGATGAGCCTGCACGGCGGTCTGACCCAGACGCCACAGGTGGCGATGGATATTCGCTTCTCGGCCAATGCCGACGGCGAATTGGTGTTCGATATCGACTATGCACGCGCAGTGCTGGAGCCGGAGCTTGTCAGCGCCGTTTTGAACGCAATCGAAAAAGCGGTCGACCAAGCCACCACAAGCGGGGTTTTGGCCGTTGATGCCAAGGCGATAATCGAAAAAGGCCACTACCGTTTCAATAGTCGGGTCACTGAAGCGTGCCGCGAAGGGTTTCTCGACAGGATCGCGACCAACATCTTTGATCGGAGCAATACCAAAACTGCTCTTATCAGTGGTGATCGGCTAATTAGCTATGCCGAACTCGGCCACAGCGTGTGCTGCATCATCGGGGCATTGAAAGCGCGCGGATTATCACGTGGGCAAGTCGTCGCCATCTGCCTGCCTCGCAGCCCGGAACATACGATGGTGACGTTGGCGTGTGCTCTGACAGGCGTAATCTGGGTTCCCATCGACGTTTCAGCGCCGGCCGAGCGGTTGCGTTACCTGCTGGAAAACTGTCAGCCCGATCTTGTGGTGATTGCCCAACATGAGTCTGTCGGCTCAGTCACGGCTACACCGGCGGAACTCTTGGCTGTGCAGACCCAGGCGATGCCCGTGCTGGATGACCTGTCGTTAAGCGACGCCCCGGCCTATTACCTTTATACCTCGGGCACCACTGGTAAACCCAAATGCGTGGTTCTGAACAACCGAGCCACCGCCAATGTCGTCGGCAGCACCCTTGAACGTTGGGCTGTCACCGAGCGCGATGTGTTCATGTCCGTGACTCCACTTCACCACGACATGTCGGTGTTTGACGTTTTCGGATGCCTGACGGCAGGGGCAACATTGGTGCTTACCGGGGGTGGCGAGGAAAAGGACGCCGTACGCTGGAACCAGTTGATTGCCCAACATCAGGTGACGTTGTGGTGCTCTGTGCCCGCTATTTTGGAAATGCTCCTTTCATGCCGCACCAGCCATGATTTGAAGAGCCTGCGTTTGATTGCTCAGGGCGGTGATTACATCAAGCCGGCCGTGATCGCCGAGTTGCGTGAACTGCTGCCGTCATCTCGGTTGATTTCCCTGGGGGGGCCGACGGAGACCACCATCTGGAGTATCTGGCATGAAATTACGGACGATGACCGTGCGCTGATTCCTTATGGAAAGCCCTTGCCCGGAAATAGCTACTTCGTCCTAGACCCACGAGGCGAGCATTGCCCGGCGGGCGTAGTTGGCCGAATTCACACCGCCGGCGTCAATCTCGCGCTGGGGTACCTCGAAAACGGCGAGTTGGCTCAAAGCGAGTTCGTGACCGTCACTGATGAACATGGCCAAGCCGTTCGGGCGTTCCGGACCGGTGACTGCGGGCGTTACCGCCGCGACGGTACCTTGATCTTCGACAGTCGGGTAAATGGCTACGTGAAAGTTCGCGGTGTGCGGGTATCGCTTCCGGATATCGAGATAGCGCTGATCAATCATCCGTCGCTCAGGCACGTGTTGGTCGTGGATTACGGCGAGCAGCGCCAAGGCGAGGTCTGCATTGGCGCTTTGTATGTCTGTCAGCAGGGCGGCGTAGAGCCGACCATCACCGAACTCCGCAACTTCGCCCGTCAGCACCTGCCGCACTCCCATGTGCCCACGCGTTTGCTCAGGGTGGACGCGTTGCCGCTGTCGCAGAACGGCAAGCCTGATCGTCAACGGGCCCGCAGCCTGCTTACGGCTTCGGTAAATGACGCAAGTGAGCCCGCTGCGATGAGGCGCTCGACCTCACGCAACAAGGTATTGGATATCTACTTGAGCGTACTGGGGCGACCGCTGGCGGATGGGGCGAATGCCAGCGTGGACTTTATTAGCCTTGGGCTACGGCCCCAGCATTTGAAGGCGATTTCGGCGCGGGTCCAAGAGGATTTCTCGGTGCGCCTTTCGCCAGGGCAGCTCCTGCGCTGTCGCAATGCACAAGACGTTGAACGCCTGCTCATGGCTGAGGGTTCCTGAGCGTGTAACGGATGTTGATATAAGCGCGGTGGCGCGCCTGCGCGCACGTCAACTGCAATAACCAAACAGTTGGGCCTAGGGAGATGGATTGGATGATGGATGTACAAAGTGTTGATATTACCGGCGTTGGAATTGGCCCCTTTAATCTGGGTTTGGCCGCGTTACTGTCCAAGCATCCTGGCGTGACCGGTGTTTTCCTTGACCGGAAAGCGGAATTTCGCTGGCATGAAGGGCTTTTGTTACCAGGCACAACGCTTCAGGTTCCGTTTCTGGCCGACCTGGTGACGATGGCGGATCCCACCCATCAGCTCAGTTATCTGAACTACCTGCATCAGCACGATCGCCTGTACCCGTTCTACTATTACGAAAACTTTCAGGTGCCTCGCCGTGAATACGATCACTACTGCCGCTGGGCGTCGCAGCAGCTGCCAGCCTGCCATTTCGGCGAGGAGATCTGTGATGTGACGTATGACGCCAACGCTGGCCAGTTTCTGGTAGAGAGCCAATCAGTGTCAGGCTTCAAGCGCTATTATCACAGTCGGGACTTGGCGATTGGTGTCGGTACGGCGCCTGTATTGCCCCAGTGGGCACAGGTCAAGAGCACCGCGCCGGTGATGCACTCGGCGGAGTTCGGCAAGCGTCAGCAACAGTTGTCGAAATGCCAGCGGGTCACGGTCATTGGCTCCGGCCAAAGTGCGGCCGAATGTGTGTTGGCCTTGTTCAGCGAGTTGACACCCGAGCGGATTGCAGCAGGGGCGTCGATTCGCTGGATCACACGCTCAGCGGGTTTTCATCCCATGGAGTATTCGAAACTGGGGCAGGAGTGTTTTACGCCGTCCTACATGGAGTACTTCCACAGCATTCCGAGGGAGCGACGCCGTGCCATCGTTGCAGGGCAAGGGCTGCTGTACAAAGGCATTAGCTTCTCGACCATCGCTGATATCTACGACCTGATCTATGAACGCTCGATTGGCGGCAGTGATCCGGGCCTGACGTTGCTATCCAATTGCGAGGTGCAGGCCGTGGAAGAGATTGATGGCATGCTGAAAATCGCTTACCGGCACCGTGAATTGAACCAGACCGGCACTCTTGAAGCTGATGCCATTGTGGCGGCGACAGGCTACGGGCATACATGGCCGCAGTGGTTTGAAAGGCTCAAGGGCGTGGTGCTTGAAACCGATGAGTATGGTGACTGTATCGTCCAGGACGATTTCACCGCACGCCGCTGCGATGCAGGCACGGGCCGTGTCTTCGTGCAGAATGCGGAGATCTTCCAGCATGGTGTTGGTTCGCCGGACTTGGGGATTGCGGCGATTCGCAATGCAACGATTATCAACCAGTTGCTTGGCCAGCCTTACTACCGCTTGCCCAAACGGTCATCGTTCCAGCGCTACGGGATGCATGAAGCGTAGAGCCGAGGGTTGAGGGTCTTGGTAGCATTACCAAGGCCCTGATCAGGTTATAGGTGGATATGGTTAAGGGCGGTGCGGGCTGCGTCGGGCGTCGTAAACAGCGCGAACACCTGATCTATGGTCGTGCTCAGGCGCGCCATCTGTGCTGCGCTGTAGCGGTCCGAACGGTAAGTAATGACCAGGCGCAGCGAGCGTTTGCCGTCGATCGTGTTCTCCATGATTTCGAACTGAATACCGAACATCGATTGGTTCTTGTCCGGGTCAATCTGCCGGTAGCGGATCGTCCCGGCGTCCGGTGTGCTCAGGGTGCCATTCAAGGCGTTGTTGGCGTGTATTTGAATGTACACGTCGAACAGCAGGCCGTCTGCGGGCGTCATGCCGAGGGCCTGTTGGATCTGCTCCATCGGAATATCGGCATAAGCCATGGAATCATTGATCAGGCGAGTGGTGTTTTCAATCAGTGCGCCAACGGCCTGCTGGGGATCGAACTGCACCCGATGCGCCACCATCGTGGTGAAGTAACCGACCGTTTCATAAAACCCTGGGTCGGTGCGGCCGGAGGCGGACGTGCCGATCACAAGGTCTTTCAAATTACCGAGCTTATGCAGGGATAACGCAATCGCTGTATAGACCACACCGAACAGCGAAGCGTTATTCCGTCTGGCGAAGGCATACAGGTTATCGGTGAGCGCCTGGTCGGGTTTGATTTCGAACCATTGCGCGTTCGTCGACACTTCGCTGGCCGGCACGCTGGCCTGATAGTCAGGGGAGGGCAGTGCCAGGCCCTGGGTTGCGCCGCGCAACATGCTCGTCCAGTAGTCGAGATGTTGTTGGTTGATGCCAGTGGCCTGTTGTCGTAGGGCGAACTCATGGAATGACGGTGCAGGCGCTGACCAGGTGGGTGCTTTGTCTGCTGCACGGGCGAGGTAGGCCTGAGCCAGTTCCTCCATCATCACGTTGAGTGACCATTCATCAATGGCCATGTGGTGGATCAGCAATGACAGGGTTTGGCGTTGGCGTTGCGGGTCGTAAATGAAGCGAACCCGTAGGGGTAGCTCGCGGGTCAGGTCGAACTGATAGGTGGCTTCGCTTTTGAGCGTTGCACCCCGGCTTTCCTGGCTTGGCCAGAACCACTTGTATTCGGACAGCTGCTCGAACGGCACGATCTGCTGGTACGCCTCAGAGCCCTCGAAGTGGAAGGTTGAACGCAGGCTGGCGTGACGCTTGAGCAGGTCACGGAAAGCTTGCTCGAACAGTGCTTCATCCACCTGGTCGAGGAAGTCCAGGGCAAAGGGCAGGTTGAAAATTGTCCCGAACTCAAAGGCTGCGTAAGCCCGCCCAAGGGAGGCTTGGGCCAGCGCGAAAGGTGCCCTCTGTACGTCTTGCTGGCGGTCCATGGCAACAGCAGTTGCATCGTTTTGCTCGATGATATGGGCGTGTGCAGCCAAGGCGGCGGCCGACGGCGCGCTGAAAAAATCATTGAACTGGACTTCAATGCCATGGCCGCTCAGCAGCTTGCCAATGATGCGTGTGGCCAGTAGCGAATGACCGCCGAAATCAAAGAAATCATCAGTGAGTTGCATGTCAGGCTCTACCAGGGCCGCTCGAAACTCATCAAGAATAATCGACGCAACGTCGTCGTTGGCCGCAGGCTGGGCGGTGGGCGCACTGATGGGTGACGATAGCGCTTCACCATTCGCCAAGCCGTGCAACCAAGGCGTATTGCTGGCCGAGTGGCCTATATAGGCGCTCAATACCTGGTGATACAAATGGTCTTCCTGGCAACTCTGGTCGAGGACCTGATGGAGTATGAAGCCAAGGATAGTGTCTTGCCCGGTTTGGATAATCAACGCCTTGAATGGCGGCTGGCTTTGCGTGTCCCAGGGTGCCATTTGCTGCGCGCGCAAATGCTCGGTGGCCTCTACGTCCGAGTGTAGATGCATGAGTTCAAAGCAGGACTGCCAGTCAGCGGCGTGCACTTTGTGCACTTCGCCATCGTCGTTGAACAGGTAGCGCGCATTCAGATCGGGGAGTGTTTCGATAACGCTCCTGATCGCTGACGTGAGTCGTGAAAGGTCAATGTCGGCGTCGAATCGCCAGGCGCTGAAGTGCTTGAGCACGCGTTCGGGATATTGCTGCTGCAAGAGCCAGAAATGCTCTTCGTTATCAGTGACAGACAGTTTCGGTAACGAGTCTGGATTGAGTTCCATCATGGAAATTTCCCGCCTTATCAAACTGAACAGTAAGAAGTAGAGAGGGCACCGCAGTGCCGACAGGCCGATCCTCGGTCTGCTGCAACGCTCAGAAATCCAGGCGCAAGAGAAGGTGCAAGCAACTCACATTTGCAGGGGGTCAATGAACGCCGTATGATGTTAAATAATAATCATACCTATTCGCATTAGTCAAAAGCTGATCGCGAATTGACCGTCTCAGGAGAGGTGTTGTGAACAACGGAGCGTTCGCGTCCACGCAGCAATTTGAAAAGCTCTATGTCGACCATCACGGTTGGCTATGCAGCCTGTTGCGCCGCAAGTTGGGCAGCTCGGTCGATGCCGCTGATCTCGCTCACGATGTCTATCTCAATCTCATCAAGAAAGGCCGGGTTCCTTCCACCGAGGATTCTCGCGCCCACCTGACCCAAATCGCCAAAGGCATGGTGATCGATCTTTATCGCCGACGTCATCTTGAGGCCCGCCATCTGGAGGCGCTCAAGTTGCAGGCCGAACTGTTGGTCCCGTCAGAGGAGCGACGTGCCCTCGTGAGTGAAGCGCTGGCTCAGATCGATGACGCATTGCGCCGCAAGCCAGCCAAAACCCGCCAAGCGCTGCTGCTGTGCAAGTTGCATGGTATGGGCCACCGCGACATTGCCTGCGAGTTGAAAGTGTCGGTGTCTTCCGTCGAGAAGTACATCGCGTCTGGCCTGCGAGCCTGCTACCCATTCGTGCCCGGGCTGGTGCCTGGCACCGCCTCATCGATTAATGAACGTCTCGATTGAGGATTTTGCGTTGCCGTTCGGAATACAAAGTACGCAGTGCATACCACTCAAACCTAAAGGAAGCCAGGTGGCCTTCAGGCTACCTGCAGTGGTTATTCAGGAGAACTCATGAGTGCTACAGATGAACCCGGCGTTGCCGGCACGGTATCTCAGATACTCAGACCCATACGTGGGCAACTGATAGTCGCGGCGGTATTGGCCGCCATCGGTACCATGCTGACGCTGGTGCCCCTGGCCGGTATCGCCCATATCGCACAGCTTGCAATGGCCCAAGATGAGGTGGCGACAGCCTGGAGCCAGATGCAGGATCAAGTCTGGCGGGTTGTCATCATCAGTCTGGCCTGCCTGTTTCTCGGGATGACCTTGATTTCGCTGGGCGAAATGGCTGCGCACCTGGCCGACAACCGCATCACCGGCCATTTGCGTCGGGCGATTACCCGCCGTCTGGCCAAGGTGCCATTGGGATGGTTTACCAGTCGGGCTTCTGGCGAGGTCAAGCAAGCGATGCAAGACGACATTGGCACGTTGCACAGCCTGACCGCGCACTTCTTTACCACCTTGGGTCGTACCATCGGCGCAATTCTTGTTTCGGTTCTCTACCTATTCGTCATGGACTGGCGCATGGCGATTGTTTCGCTGTTGCCGTTCCCGCTGTTCTTCCTGTTTTTCTCCAGGGCCACCAAGGCCAGTGGGGCGAACATGCAGTCATTTGGCGCCGGCATGGCACGCATCAATAATGCAGTGGTTGAGTTCGTCAATGGCATTCCTGTGGTCAAGGCTTTCGGGGTCGAGGGCAAGGCCCATGGCAGCTACCGCAAGGCGGTTGATGGCTTCGCTGAGGCCTTTACCGACTTCACCCGGCCGCTGGTCAGCGCGATGGCCAACGCTCACGCCATGATTGCCCCGGTGGCGGTGCTCGGCGTAGTGCTGACGTTTGGAACGCTTTGGGTGAGCCTGGGCTGGATCACACCGGTAGACGTGTTGCCCTTTGCCTTGGTGGCGCCGGGAATCTGTGCGCCGCTGTTGCTGCTGAGCTACGTTACTCATGACTTGAACAATGCTACGGGCGCAGCGCAGCGCGTTCATACGCTGTTGCAAACGCCCGTGCTGGAGACCTTGGCAACTGCCGCGCCAGCGTTGCCGGAAAATGCCGAAATACGTGTCGAGCAGCTCGGCTACAGCTACGACGGCCAGACCCCAGTGCTCAAGGACGTCAACTTCACCCTCAAGCCGGGCACGGTGACCGCGATTGTCGGTGCTTCGGGCTCCGGCAAGTCGACCCTGGCCCGTCTGTTGCTGCGCTTCTTCGACCCGAGTGAAGGGCGCATCACCTTGGGCGGCGTCGACCTCAGGCACATCGAGAGCACGCAGTTGTACCGGCGCATCGGTTTTGTGTTGCAGGAGGTACGCCTTATCCATGCCAGCCTGCGCGACAACATCGCCCTGGGCCGCCCCTCGGCCAGTCAGCAGGAAATCGAAGACGCAGCCCGCACTGCCAATATCCATGAGCGCATCTGCGCCTTGCCGCGAGGTTACGACTCGGTGATCGGGGAGGATGTACAGCTTTCCGGCGGCGAGTTGCAGCGCGTGAGTATTGCCCGCGCCATATTGTTGGACCCACCACTGCTGGTGCTCGACGAAGCCACGGCGGCGGCCGATGCCGAGAACGAGGTGAAGCTTCAACAAGCACTGTCGCGCTTCGCCCGGGGCCGAACCTTGATGGTGATCGCGCACCGCCTCGATACGGTGATGCATGCTGACCACATCATCCTGATCGACAACGGCACGATCTGCGAGCAGGGACGCCACCACGAACTGCTCGCCCGCAACGGCCGCTACGCTCGAATGTGGGCGCTGGGCGGCTACGAACAGGCCAAGGAACAGGCGGTATCGTCATGCTGAAAACCTTTAATCAACTGCTGGGCGAAGATGCCCGCGTATTGCGCCGCTACCTTTGGATGACGCTCGTCTACGGCCTGCTCTGCGGGCTGACGATTGTCATTCTGGTACCGGTGCTCACTCGTCTGCTGAACGGTGATGTGCGCTCAGCAGGGCAATGGCTGACTGCGCTCGTGATCGGGGTGCTGGTTTGCTGGGCCTTGCGACGGACGGTGGAGAAGGCGGGTATCCGCGTCGGTATCGCTGTTCTGCAGCGCGGTCGTCATCGGCTCGGCGACCATGTGGCGCGTTTGCCGGTCGGTTGGTTCAGCGCACAAAATACCGCACGACTGAGCCATTTGGCCTCCCAGGGCATGATGGAATTGGCTCAGCTTCCGGCCCACGTTTTCACGCCGTTGATCACAGGGGTGGTCACACCGGTTGTAATCGTTGCCGCGTTGTTCAACTTACATTGGCAAATGGGATTGATCGCGCTACTGGCTTTACCCCTCTTGTTGGGTATCTTTGCGCTGACCGCTCATCTGGGGCAGCGCGCCGACCAACGCTTTCAGCACAGCGCCGCGCAGACCAGCCAGCGCATGGTCGAGTTTGCCCAGGCACAATCGGTGCTGCGCGCCTTTAATGGCGAGGACGGCGGCACCCAGTTTCTCGAGCAGGCCATCGGGCGCCAGCAGCAGTCTGCAAAGCGGCTGATCCACGTCTCGGCGATGTCGGTGGTGTTCAATGCCTGGGCGGTGCAGGCCGGCTTCGCCGTCTTGCTGGTGGCTGCCACGCTATGGCTGGGTGATCAGTTGAGCGCAAGCCTGGCACCGTCTTCGGTCATAGCCGTGATCGTGTCGTTGCTGTTGGTCAGCCGCTTTATCGACCCGCTTCTGGAGGTCGCAGGTTATAGCGAAGTGCTACGTGGCGCGCGCGGTCAGCTTGATGCCGTGCGCGAAATCTTCGAGGTCGACCCTTTGCCGGAGCCGCAGGCCCCGCAAGCGCCGGTCGATGGATCGGTCGTATTGGAAAACGTGAGCTTTTGCTATGCCAAGGATCAGGCCGATGTGTTGCGCGATGTCAGCCTGCGTATCGAGCCCGGCAGCATGACGGCGCTGGTCGGTGCTTCTGGCTCGGGCAAGACCACCCTGGTGCGGCTGATTGCGCGCTTTTTCGATGTGACGCAAGGCCGTGTGCTGGTGGGCGGTGTAGATGTTCGGCAGATGTCCAGTGGGCAGCTGGCCGGTCAGATCAGCCAGATCTTTCAGGATGCTTACCTGTTTCAGGGCAGCATCGCCGACAACATTCGCATCGGTAAACCCGATGCCACTGATGCCCAAGTGATGCAAGCAGCAACACAGGCTGGCGTCCTGGAGATCATCGAACGCTTGCCCCAAGGCCTGGACACGCCAGTAGGCGAGGGCGGTGCACGCCTGTCCGGGGGAGAGCGACAGCGAATCTCTATCGCCCGTGCGCTGATCAAAGAGGCGCCGATTTTGTTGGTCGATGAGGCCACCGCCGCTCTCGACGCCGAGAACCAAGCGGCGATCGCGCAAGCGTTGGCGCGTTTACGCGGCACGCGCACGCTGATTGTCATCGCGCACCAGCTGTCGACAGTGGTCATGGCCGACCAGATTCTAGTGCTCGATCACGGCCAGATCAGCGAGCAGGGCTCCCATGCGCAGTTGAATGCCAAGCCAGGGCTCTACGCGCACTTTCTCGCCCAACGCCAAGCCGCGAAAGGCTGGCGGATTGCTGGAGAATCAGACGGTGAGGGCGGTTCTTGAGCCGTGCAATCTTACTCTGCGTGTTTGCCGTGCTTTGTTGCCTTTCGTTGATGGTGGGGGTCAAAGAGGTTTCCTGGACGGCACTGTTCACGTTATCCGATGACGCTTGGCTGACACTGACTGCCAGCCGCCTTCCTCGCCTGGCCGCCCTGATTCTCACGGGGGGGGGGCTGGCCGTGTGCGGCGTGATTCTGCAGCAGATCGTGCGCAACCGCTTCGTCGAACCGGCAACTTCCGGCGGGCTGGATGCAGCAAAGCTGGGCATTCTGATTTCATTGACGGTGGCCCCCGCTGCCGGTGCGGCCGGCCGTATGCTGTTTGCCTTGGCGTTTTGCTTTGCGGCGAGCCTGCTTTATGTCGCGATCATCCGCCGCATCAAGTTCAAGAACACCGTGATGGTTCCGGTCATCGGCCTGATGTACGGCAGCGTATTGAGCGCCATCGCCGAGTTCTACGCCTATCGTCACAATATCTTGCAGAGCATGCAGGGCTGGATGCTCGGAGACTTCTCGAAGATCGTCCAGGGCAATTACGAGATCATCTACCTGATCTTGCCGATAGTCGTGCTCACTTATCTGTTCGCGCACCGCTTTACTGTACTCGGCATGGGCGAGGGCATGGCCGGCAGCTTGGGCCTGAACTACACGGCAAATGCGGCGTTGGGGTTGATGCTGGTGGCGGTCACCGTTTCCGCCACGGTCATTACCGTAGGGGCCATTCCCTTTGTCGGGCTGGTTATTCCCAACCTGGTGGCGTTGCACTACGGCGAGAACCTGGAGCGAACATTGCCCATCGTCGCGTTGTGCGGCGCGTCGCTGTTGCTGGCGTGCGACATTCTCGGCCGCTTGTTGATCTATCCCTTCGAAGTGCCCATCGGTCTCACCGCGGGAAGCGTAGGCGGTGTGTTGTTCCTGGTGTTGCTGATCAGGAAATACGCATGAGGCGTGTGGCTACCCGCTATGGTCTATGGGCACTGGTGCTGGTCCTGGCGATAGCGTTCCTGTTGTTGGGCTCAGGCTTTGACTTCGAGTACGTCATTCCCAAGCGAATGACCCGTTTGGCCGCGATGGTTATTGCCGGAGTATGCGTTGCTTATTCTTCGGTGATTTTCCAGACCCTTGCCGGCAACCGAATACTGACGCCGGCGATCATGGGGTATGAGGCAATCTACCTGTTGTTCCAGGCCTTGCTGATCCTGGTGCTGGGTACCCAGAGCCTGGTGCTGTTGGGGCGTAACGGTAACGTATTGTTGTCGATCCTGTTGATGCTCGCTTATTCAGGGCTCATTCACCGTTGGCTGTTCCATGACGGACGCAACAACGTGTACCTGCTGCTCCTGCTTGGGCTGGTACTGAGCATGGTGATGGGCACCTTTACCCAGTTTATCCAACTGAAGATCAGCCCTGGTGAGTTCTCGATCTTCCAGGGTTTCAACTACGCCTCCTTTAATAAGGCGCAACCCACGCAAGTGATCTATTCGGGGCTGCTGGTGGCGGCGGCGTGCTTTATCGCGCAAAGAAGCCTGCCGGTGCTCGATGTGTTGTCGCTGGGGCGTGACCAGGCGATTTCCCTGGGTGTCGATTTTCAACGCAGCGTGCGCCTGCAACTTGCGCTGATCGCGATTCTGGTGGCTGTCTCAACCAGTCTTGTCGGGCCGACGGCTTTCATGGGCGTGTTTGTGGCAAACATCACCTATGCGCTTGCCCGCACCGCCCGGCACCGGATTACATTGCCCATGAGTTGCGCCATTGCCATTGGCATTTTCATCGTCGCCCAGTACATGGTCGAGCAGATGTTCAACTACAACACCTCCGTCAGCATTCTCATCAACCTGGTGTGCGGCGGGTATTTCCTCGCGCTGATGATTCGAACCCGAGGCGCTTCATGATTTCCCTTCGTCACGTCTATAAGACCTACGGCACCAAGCACGTCCTGAGTGACGTCAGCGTTCAGTTCCCGCCAGGGCAGGTGACTTCGCTGATTGGGCCCAACGGGGCAGGCAAGACTACCTTGCTGATGTTGATCGCACGTCTGCTGGCGCCGACCCGCGGCGAACTGCTGATTGGCGGGCGTAGCATTGCGGATGTGCCCATCCGCGAATATGCCAGGCGTGTCGCCACCTTACGCCAGACACCCGATTTCAACCTGCGGCTGACCGTTGAAGAATTGGTGGCTTTCGGGCGTTTCCCTTATAGCCGAGGGGCGCTCACCGTCCAGGATCGCCAGGTCATTGACGAAGCCATCGAGTTTCTGTCGTTGCAACCATTACGCCTTTCTTACATCGACGAGCTGAGCGGCGGGCAGCGGCAAATGGCGTTCCTGGCAATGACCATTGCCCAGCAAACCGATTACCTGCTGTTGGACGAGCCGCTCAATAACCTGGACATGAAGCATGCCGTACAAATCATGCGTGCGCTGCGCCGCTTATGTGACGAACAAGGTCGCACCGTGATTCTGGTGGTGCATGACATCAACTTTGCGGCCAACTACTCCGATCATATCGTGGCCATGAAAAACGGCGCGGTGCACTTGCGTGGCCCGGTAGCGGAGGTTGTCACCGAGGCGCACCTGCGCGATCTCTTTGATTTGGATTTCGAGATTCTGCAGAGCGAGCAGGGGTTCGTCTGCAACTACTTCAACCCATCATTATCAAGGGAGCAGATATGAGTATTGGTAAGGCAAAAACAATCCGTGGGGCACTGCTGGCGGTCGCGGTGGCGGCCGGCCTGCAGGGCTGTGACAAACCCTCGGCACAGGCGTCCGCGCCAGTCGCTGCGCATACGCACTACGAGCCGATCAAGATCGAGCATCCACTGGGTAGCACGATGATCACCCAGCTCCCCCAACGTGTGGTGGCGTTCGATATGAGTGAACTCGATACACTCGACCAGCTGGACGCGCCGGTGGTGGGTATCGCCAAGGACTATGTCGCGAGTTTCCTTACCCAGTACCGTGACAATCCGAACATCATGGACGTGGGGTCGACCATCCAACCCAACCTTGAACGGTTGCATGCCCTCAAGCCCGACCTGATCCTGATCTCGCCGCTCCAGGCGCAAAGTTACGCAGAACTGAGCCAGATCGCACCGACGCTCTATGACGATGTGGACCTGACCAACCAACACGGCAATCTCTTCGCCACCGCCAAGGATCACCTCATGACCCTGGGGCGCATTCTAGGCAAAGACGCGTTGGCTCGTCAGAAGGTTGCGCAAATGGACGCCAAGGTTGAACAGACTCGGCGCGTCACCGATGGGCGCCCGGAGAAAGCGCTGATCGTTTTGCATAACAACGGCGCATTCACCTCCTATGGCGTGAAGTCGCGCTACGGTTTCATCTTCGACACCCTGGGCGTAAAACCCGCCAGCACCGACATCGAGGCTGGCTTACATGGCCAGCCCATCTCCAATGAATTCATCCAGCAGGCCGATCCCGACATTCTCTACGTGATCGACCGTACCGCAGTGATGGAACGGCGGCCGGCGCTGGACATGAAGAGCCTGGATAACCCGCTGCTGCGCAAAACCAAGGCCTGGACCAACGGACGTGTGATCTTTGTCGACGCCCAGACCTGGTACCTGTGTACCGTCAGTGCAACGTGTCTGGGTCGCATGGCCGACGAGGTGGTTCAAGGCTACAAGGGCTGACCCGCTGCGCTTGGGGTCGCAAGGGCGGGTGCCGTGCAGGCACTCGCCTTTATTTTCAAAAAAACACAAATGCTAATGATTGTTATTGAGGATTTTACCTTCTGGTTCGGAAAGCCTAGTGAGCACATACACATTCTCCGAATCAAAAGGAATTCAGCATGTCGGAACGCTGTCGCCAACATCGCGCTACCCCTGATTCACCGCAGGCTGCGCAACGCTTTACTTTGAGTCATATGTTCACGGCTGTGCAGATGGCGCTGGTACTGGGGCTGACGGCGGCGCCCACCGCCGCGAGCGCTGCCCCGCAAGCAGGCACAAGCAGCGCCAGCCTGGAGTTGTCGGAAACGGTGGTGGAGGGCGTCATGGACCCCGCTACAGGTCTGCCGCCGGCTTATGCTGGCGGGCAGGTTGCCTCCGGCAGCCGCGTTGGGCTGTTGGGCAACAAGGATTTCATGGAGACGCCTTTCAATACCATCAGCTATACCGATGAATACATACAGAACCGTCAGGCGCAGGATATCGGCTCGGTGATCGGTGCGACCGACCCCTCGGTGTACGTGCCCACCAAACGAAGCAACTTTGAAACCTTTTTCATCCGCGGCTTCTACAGCAACGCCGATGACATCACCTTTAACGGCCTGGTCGGCATGGCGCCGAATATGCGCGGCTCTACCGAATTGGCGGAGCGCATCGAAGTGCTCAAGGGCCCTTCGGCGCTGCTCAACGGCATGCCGCCAAGCGGCAGTGTAGGTGGCAGCATCAATCTGGTACCCAAGCGCGCCGGCGACGAACCGTTGGCACGCTTGACCACCACTTATGAGTCCCGGGGCCTAGGGGGTGTGCACGCGGACCTGGGGCAACGTTTTGGTGATCAGAAGCAGTTTGGTGTGCGCTTCAACGGCGTTTACCGTGACGGCGATACCCCCGTGGATAATCAGCAACACAAAATGGCACTGTCTTCCCTCGGGCTGGATTGGCGTGGCGAGCGGGCTCGGATATCGCTCGATTTCTACAAACAGCGTGAACGCATTGATGGTCTCAACTACTTCGGGATCAACACAATTGCCCCCAACGTCACCCACTTGCCAAGCCCCAAGAAGGGCGATTATGCGTTGGCACCCAAGTGGGCCTACACCATCAACAACACCACTACCACGATGGTGCGGGGCGAATACGACCTGACGGATTCGCTTACTGCCTACGCGGCGTGGGGGCAGCGCGATGGTGGTTACAACGCGATGATCAACTCAAGCACCCTGGTGAACAATGTGGGTGGCATCAGCTCTTCGGCCATTCGTTCGATTCGCAGTGGCACCCAGCAATCGGGTGAGGTCGGGTTGAAGGGCAAATTCCAGACGGGCCCCGTGGATCATGCCTGGACCATCGCCGCGACCCGTTTTACCTCCGACAACAGTTTCAAGGACGCGAGAGCCGCCATCCCCGGCACCACAAATTACGACAACCTCGACTTTGGCAACGCGCCGACCTTCCCGGGCTATGGTGCAACCACCTCGCAAACCAGGGCCAACCTGGGCAGCTATGCGATTGCCGATACGCTGTCCTTCGCCGAAGGCCGTGTGCAATGGACCGTAGGCGCCCGTCGTCAGCGCGTGCAAAACACCACCGACGCTTTCGGCCCCAGGGCTTCGAAAACCAGCTATGACGAAAGCCGTGTCTCGCCCGCCACCGCACTTCTGGTCAAGGTGACGGATGAGGTGTCGCTCTATGCCAACTACATCGAGGGCCTCAGCCAAGGCACGTCGGCCCCTGACTCGGCAGAGAACGCAGGTGCGGTCATGCAGCCGTACCAGACCAAGCAATACGAACTGGGGACCAAGGTAGACCTGGGCTCTTTCGCCCATACCGTCAGCCTGTTCCAGATTGAGAAGCCCAGTGCCTTTACCGATCCGCTCACCAATGTCTTCGGCGTCTACGGCGAGCAACAAAACCGTGGCGTGGAATGGTCGTTCTTTGGCGAGTTGCAACCAAGATTGCGCCTGATGGGCGGTGCGACCTATACCCAGGCAGAAATGACCAAGGTGGTCACCGGTGGTGTCAAAGACAAGCAAGTGACAGGCGTGCCCAAGGTGATTGCCAAGCTAGGCACGGAGTATGACCTCCTCGACGTCCCTGGGTTGACCCTGACCGGCAACATCAACCACACGGGCAAACAATACGCGACCAACGATCATCGGGTGTCGCTGGACTCGTACACCACCTACGATGTGGGGGCTCGCTATGCCTTCAAGGTCGAGACCAAGCCTGTGACCTTGCGCGCCACCGTGCAGAACGTCACCAATAAGGCGTACTGGCTTGGTTCGTGGAACGGCGGGGATGGCAGCGGCCTTTCTGGCGGCTTGGGCGCGCCGCGCACGGTATTGCTCTCGGGTACGGTAGATTTCTGAGGGTTTGCAAGTCCAAAAGCACTGGACCCTGGCGAGGAATGCCAAGCCAGCGTTCATACAGGCTGAGCGCTTCCTCGCTGGCAGAGTTCGGAAACACGAAAGTCTGCAAACATACGGAAACCGACGAAACGCCATAAACGAAAAAACCCGCCAAACGGCGGGTTTTCAAGGGTTCCACAAACAGTGCTGGCCGTCAGTGGAACAGGAGATGGTGCCCGAACCCGGAATCGAACCGGGACGCCCTTACGAGCGGGGGATTTTAAGTCCCATGCGTCTACCAGTTTCGCCATTCGGGCGGTAGCGCGGTGTAACAGGGTTGGGAATATATAGATCCAGCCGCTTCAGCGCAACCTCCAAGCCGGTTTTCCCGCATAAAGATGCGCAGGAAAAAGCGTGGCAGATCAGTGATCTACAGGGCCTTTGTGTCAAGTCCAGATGAACGCAAGCCACCCAGGAACAAGCCCCATAAATGACAGTCATAGCGATAGGCCATTTCGGCATTTTCGCAGGGAGTCGTTTGATGCTCAGTATCCGTAAGCAGGCTTGGATCATGGCCGCAGGTGTCGCGGGGTTGTTGGGCACTGGCGTATTCAGTCTGGCGCAGGCGGGGAGTGCGGTGCAGTGGGGGGAGTTCAGTGCGTCGTCTTCAGACAAGTTGGCGGCCGGCTCGATGGATGTGGGCGGCGCCTATGTGTTGAAGCCCTCGGGTGTTTCCGTGGGTGATGTCGAGGCGCTGCAGGCTGGGCAAAAACAGAGTCAAAGCGAATTGCAAAGCTTGAAAAGCAAAGTGGAGGGCCAGGAGCGGGCGTTTGATGAGTTCAAGCGCAAGGACGGCTCGAGTGCCAGTAGCAGTGACAGCCAGCTGTCGAGTCTCAAGCGTACGGTGGATGAGCAGAAGAGCACGATAGAGCGGCAGAAAAGCGAAATCGACGGCCTCAAGCGAAGCCTGGATGATGTGAAGCGCAGTGTGGAAAACTTGAGCAGCAAGGTGAAGTGACAGCACTGATGCTGTGGGCAATATAGCGCAACTGTGGGAGCTGGCTTGCCTGCGATAGCGATGTGTCAGTCACAGGTATTGAACCCGTTACACCGCCATCGCAGGCAAGCCAGCTCTCACATTGATCGTGTCTGTATTTAGTCAATCAGTGCCAGCAAGTCGGTAATCCCCACATCCACACCCGCCTGGCTCAGCAGTGTCGTCACTTGGCCGCGGTGGTGGGTCTGGTGGTTGAAAAAGTGCACCAGCAGGCCGAAAAAGGGTTTCTCGGCGGCCACGCCGCGCATGTTGTGATAGCGCAGGTGTTGATCAAGGTGGGACTCGTGCAGGCTGTTGGCCCAATCGATGATCAGTTGATCCAGCCAGGCGCGATGGGCCGATAATTCAGCAAGGCTGGCGAAGGCCAATTGCTTGAGGTCACCGGGCGTAGCAATGCCGTTGAGTGGCGCCAAGGCCGCAAAGTGGGCCGGGTGTTCGGCAAAGCGTTTGAGCCAGACGGTGTCGCCCAGCATCAGGTGGTTCAAAGTGCCGAGGATCGAGCCGAAAAACGCCTGGCGGTCCAGGGTCAATTGTGCGTGCGTGAGGGTGCCGGCGGTGTCGTAGACCTTGCGGTTCATCCATTGGTTGTAAGTGGCCATCAACGCAATATGCTCGATGCGATTCACCGCTGTTCTCCCTTTTCGGCGTGATGGCGTCATCATAAAGCTTGCCCGCCCGACGGTCATGGTGTTCCATCAGGGGAGGACTATGTTTGATCAACGCCACTATTGCGCCCCGGAGGGCGACACCATGAATACCAGCGATCTACTGGAACAACTGTTGCGTGCAGGGCAGCAAGGCGGCGGAGCTGCGGGCGGCGGCCTGGGCGGGTTGCTTGGAGGGTTGTTGAAGGGCGCCGGCACCGGCAATGCGTCTGCGGCGGGCGGCGGTTTGGGTGGTTTATTAGGTGGCCTGGGTGGCTTGTTGGGCGGCGCGCCGGCGGGTGGGGCCACCCAAACGCGTAGCGGCGGTGGGATGAACTACGCGGCGCTGGCGTCCCTGGGCATGGCGGCGTTCCAAGCGTACCAAGCGTGGCAACGCCAACAGGCTTCGGCCCCGCAGCAAGCTATCCAGACCGTTGACCAGCTTGAAGGGCCTGAAGCCGAAGCCCATAGCCACGGCGTACTGCGTGCGTTGATCGCGGCGGCCAAGGCCGATGGCAAAATCGATGCGCAAGAGCAGCAAATGATTTCTGCCGAGATTGGCCGTCACACCGACGACCCTCAGTTGCAGCAGTGGCTCGACGCCGAAGTCGCCAAGCCCCTGGATGCCGCCGATTTTGCCGAGTATGCCAATGACCGGGCACTTGCTGCGGAGATTTACCTGGCGAGCGTGATGCTGGTCGATGATCAGCAGGACGCCGAGCGCAATTACCTTGACGACCTGGCTGGTCAGTTGCACATCGATCCGCAATTGCAGGTGCATCTGGAGCAGCAGGCCAACGCCTAGAACCTCAGCGTCGCCCCAGTGGTCAGCCACTGGGCGCGATCGCCAATCAGGCTGCGCCCGACCAGCAGGTCCACGTCGACAAATTCGCCAATGTGCAAGCGCGGCCCAGCCTGCCAGGCCTGTTCGCCGCCTTCCTGGCCATAGCGCTCGCCAATCAGCGTGAGCTTCTCTGCCAACTGATATTCGAACCCCGTGCCCCAAGTCAGGCGATGCTGTTGATCACCGTCGTTGTAGGCGTGGCCCCAACCGGCGTTCAGGTTCAGCCGCAAGGGCGCCAGGGGTTGCCATGTCAATGGGACGTTCAGGTCTGCGCCATCAAACCCGTGATGGCGATCCAGCGCGGCATGCGCCCCGACCGCAATCGCCAGTTCCAAGCCCAACTCTTGTCGTGACAGCACCTGCACCTTGGCTTGCGGGTTGATCTGCGTCTCGCCTTTGCCTGCATCCACGGCCCGTGACAACGCGGCGCCCCATTGCACGGCAGGCATAGCGCTGAACGTGCACGCGGGCGACAAGCTGCTGTTGTGGGTGCTGCCCGCGTGCCGATGGGCGCTGTACCAGGCGTCGACGTTGCATTCCCCCGGCGCGTTGATCGCACCGCCATCAACCACATAAGCGCCGCCTGCGGCTTGGGCTTTTGAAATCAACGCGACGACAAAGACCAGGCCCAGGGTCATGCCGATAAAGATCAAGTTGCGCTGCAATGCACGGCGCTTTGCTGGCGGCAGTAACAGCAGGGTGTGACGAGAGTGGCGTGCGCGATATTTGGTAAACCCGTCGCGGCGTGCCGGCGTGTATTTTTTGTGCATGATGCACCTCGCTTGAATTCAGCTTTCTACGGTCAGCACCGAAATGCCGCTGGCTTTGGCCTGGCAAACCAGCTCCGAGGTATCGTCACCACCCGGCAGGGCAATGATCAGGTCGGGGCGGCTGTCGGCCAGCATGAAGTGGTTGCGCTGGCGTTCCGCCTGTTTGCCATGGCGCTGCCAATTGGGTGGATAACGCACCACGTCGATACCGATTTCCCGCGCCCATTCCTCGATCTCACTGCCCAGGAACTGGTTGCCGCCGTGAATCAGTACCTGCACCCGGCGCAGGCGGTGGTAAGCGTCCAGCACATGGCGGGACTTTTTGGTGTCGGCGTAATGACGACCTGCACAGATCAACACGCGCATGAGCAAATCCTTGTATTGCACGCAGGCGACCAGGCAGCCGCCTGCGTTTGAACGGCGGGGAGGGTCAGTACCACTGTTTGAAGCGGCGGATGTAGATCGTCTTCATCAGTTGGGCGACGCAGCAGTAAGCCAGCAAGGTGCCCACCAGCCATGGGAAGTACGCCAGCGGCAGCGGTTGCAGGCCCACCAGGGTGCCCAGTGGTGAGAACGGTACGTAGATGCCCAGGGCGATCACGATGCAGGTCATCATCAACACCGGCCAGGCGGCCGTGCTCTGGAAGAACGGGATCTTGCGGGTACGCAGCATATGCACCACCAGGGTTTGCGAAAGCAGCCCCTCGATAAACCAGCCGGACTGGAACAGGGTCTGCATTTCCACACTGTTGGCCGAGAACACGTACCACATCAGCGCAAAGGTGGTGATGTCAAAGATCGACGAGGTAGGGCCAATCCAGATCATGAAGCGGCCGATGTTTTTCGCATCCCACTTGCGTGGCTTGGCCAGGTATTCCTTGTCCATCTTGTCCCACGGCAGGGCCAGTTGGGAGATGTCATACATCAGGTTCTGCAGCAGCAGATGGATCGCCAGCATGGGCATGAACGGGATGAACGCACTGGCCACCAGCACCGAGAACACGTTGCCGAAGTTGGAGCTGGCGGTCATGTTCAGGTACTTCATGATATTGCCGAAGGTTTCGCGGCCCTTGAGCACGCCTTCTTCCAGCACCATCAGGCTCTTTTCCAGCAGGATGATGTCGGCCGATTCCTTGGCGATGTCGGTGCCGCTGTCCACCGAAATACCCACATCGGCATCCCGCAGCGCCGGTGCATCGTTGATGCCGTCGCCGAGGAAGCCGACGGTGTGCCCGTTGGTTTGCAGCGCCTTGAGCACGCGGGATTTTTGCAGCGGCGTGAGCTTGGCGAACACCGTGCGTTCTTCCACGCGACGCAGCAAGGTGGCGTCGTCCATGGCTTCGATTTCCACGCCCAGCAGCGGCTGGCCGGGTTCCAGGCCAACTTGGCGGCAGATCTTGCTGGTGACCACGGCGTTGTCACCGGTCAACACCTTGATCGCCACGCCAATCTGTTGCAGCGCCGCAATCGCCGGGCCTGCGGTTTCTTTCGGTGGGTCGAGGAAGGTCAAGAAGCCCTGGATCACCAGGTTGCGCTCGTCGCTGGTGGTGTACTGCTGGCGGGCCAGCGCTTTAGGGATATTGCGGGTCGCTACCACCAGCACGCGGAAACCGTCTTCGTTGTAGTCATTGGCGAGTGCCAGCAGTGCCTCACGACGGCGGTCATCCAGGGGCACGGCTTCGCCGGCCTCCATGACATGGGTAGAAATGCTCAGCATCTCTTCCACCGCGCCCTTGCACACCAGCAACTGGTCACCGGCGGCATCCTTGACCACGATCGACAGGCGACGACGGACAAAGTCGAACGGCAATTCATCGACCTTGCTGTAGGCAAACGGCACCTGGAAATTGGGGTTTTGTTCCGAGAACTGCACCACTGCCTGGTCCATCAGGTTTTTCATGCCGCTCTGGTGAAAGCTGTTGAGCCAGGCCAGGGACAGCACGGCGTCATCGCGCTGGCCGAAGGCATTGACGTGATGTTCGAGGATGATCTTGTCCTGGGTGAGGGTGCCGGTCTTGTCGGTGCACAGCACGTCCATCGAACCGAAGTTCTGGATCGCATTGAGGCGCTCGACCACTACTTTGCGCTTGGCCATGGCCGTGGCGCCCTTGGCCAGGTTGGCGCTGACGATCATCGGCAGCATTTCCGGGGTAAGGCCGACGGCGACCGCCAGGGCAAACAGGAAGGCATCACCCCAATCGCCCTTGGAGAAGCCATTGAGGAAGAACACGATGGGCACCATCACCAGCATGAAGCGGATCAGCAGCCAACTGACACTGTTCACGCCCCGGTCGAAGGCGGTTTGCACCCGCGAGCCGACAATCGCCTTGGCCAGGGAGCCAAAGTAGGTGCGCGGCCCCGTTGCCACCACCACTGCTTTAGCGCGGCCGCTGACCACGTTGGTGCCCATGAAGCAGATGTTCGGCAAGTCCAGCAAGTTGCCCTGGTCGGCGGCCAGGGTAGAGGCGGATTTTTGCGTGACATCGCCCAGGGTGTCGTACTTCTCCACCGGCAGGGCTTCGCCGGTCAGCACGGCCTGGCTGATAAACAGGTCGCGGGACTCGATCAGGCGGATATCGGCGGGGATCATGTCGCCGGCGGACAATTGCACGATATCGCCGGCCACCAGGTCACGCATCGGCACTTCGCGCAAGGTGGGCTGAGCACCAACCTGCTCGCGGCGCAGTACGGTGGCGGTGGTGCGTACCATGGCCTTGAGGGCCTCGGCGGATTTGGCCGAACGGTGTTCCTGCCAGAAACGCAGCAGGCTGCTGAGCAACACCATGGTCATGATGATGACGACCTTGGTCGGGTCGGCTTCTTCGCCTTCCTGCATCGGCAGCCAGCAGTCAGTCACAAAGCTGATGCCACCCAGGGTCAGCAGCACGTAGATGAACGGGTTGTTCAGAGCCTGCAGGAACTGGACGATAGCGTGTGGCGGCTTGTCGTGGGCGACTTCGTTATAACCTTCTCGTTGCAGACGCGCCGAAGCGTCCAGTTCGGTCAGGCCGTCCTGGGTGGCCCGTACATTGGCGAGGGTGGCCGCCAGGCCATTGTGGGCTTCACGGGCGGCACGCATCGACAGCTTGGTGTCGGCAGCGGTGCCATTTTTTTTGTGCAGAGGCGTGTTTTTTACGGCGCTCATTGTCTGTACTCCTGTCGCCAATTCTCGACAAAACATACCCGGTACTTACCTGAATACAGGCGAGCGAAAGCATGCCGAGCCGCAAACTTTGCGATCGGTTTAAATAAGGTGTTCACATAACTTCTGAAGGGCCCGCTAACAGCGCGTTAGTTAACGAGCGTGCAGCGGGCTACTACTGGATTTGTTCATAAAGAACTCCAGGGTCATCAATAAGAAAGTTGCTGTTTCCAGCTAGCTCAGGCGGCGCGAGTGCTCAGGTAAAGACCGAGCATCAGGCGCGCTTGCGCCAGGCGGGAAACCTTGGGTCTCTGCGGGTCTTGAGGGTCAGCATGATCCCAATGCTGCACCAGGTGGCCGCTTTCAGGGCAGATGCGCCAGTGCGCCAGCGGCGGTGCCGGG
This sequence comes from Pseudomonas sp. FSL L8-0168, assembly GCF_037976155.1. Taxonomy (NCBI): domain Bacteria; kingdom Pseudomonadati; phylum Pseudomonadota; class Gammaproteobacteria; order Pseudomonadales; family Pseudomonadaceae; genus Pseudomonas; species Pseudomonas sp. FSL L8-0168. The sequence continues at coordinate 692,564 of NZ_CP150262.1, forward strand.
CGCACTTGAGGGGAGGGTGTGACAAAGGTCGAGCGGGTTGGCGAAAAGCCCGCCGGCACTCGGCACAGCTTGGCGCGCAGGGCGGCGACCAGTGTGCGTGTATCAGGCAAAACAAGGAGTTGGAAGGTCATAACACACCTCGGGACCGGACGGGCGACCGGTGAGGCAGTTACGATGGAGCATCAAGCTCTAGCGCAGCTTACCGGACCTGGAACGCGAGTCCTGTCATATTCTGGGTTTGGCGCCCGATGCCCGCAGAGGCGGCGCTCGGACAGCGACTAGATACTGTGTCCATTGGCTTCTTTTGTGAGGTTTAAAAAAGGCCCCAGTTGCGGGCACGGGCAATCTACTCAGGGCGTCACAGAATGTCAACGCATGATTAATTAAATTAGCCCGTGTTCAGAGTTTGTTCAGACAAGAGGCATGCAAGTTATTGGCTGGATAACTTTATATACCGTGCGCGGCGAGTATCGCCAGATAAATCAATACTAAACCGCACGCCGCATAACTCACGCGTTGCCAGCTAGGTGATGCGTTCTTGCGTAGCAGGTTCACCAAGGCGGCGGTAAGAAAACACGAGAGTACCGACGCCAGCATGAAGCCGGCAAAAAACATCAGGGTCTGCCCGTGACTGGGGGTGGTGCCGACAATCCCCGACAGTGCGCTGCCCAAGGCGCCCCAGTAGACGATGTTTTTCGGATTAGCCAAGGAAATCGCCGCGCCCACCGCCAACGCATTTTTGCCTGAGCTGGCAGGGGCGTTGTCGGTTGCGGGTAACTGCCAGGCATCAATCAGGCTGCGGATGCCCAGCCAGGCCAGGTAGAGCGCACAGACGATTGTAAGTGGAACCCGCACTGCATCATGCTGAATCAGCAGTGCGATACCGGTGAGGCCAATCACGGCCCAGACGGCGTCGCCCACCAGTGAGCCGAACTGCACCAGCAACGCCGGCGTGAAGCCATGGAGCAAGCCGCGGCGCAGAGTCTCTGCCAGCACGGCGCCGGGAGAAAGGCAAAATACAAAACCGAATACCAGCGCATAGACAAAGATCGACAGCATGCTCAGTTCCTTTCGAGAAAGTGCCAGAGCATACGTCAGTCCGAGAGAGGGATACCACGTCCTCTGTAGGAACGTTCGCGATGGCGGTATGTCAGCCACTCAATCTTCAACTGAACCACCGCCATCGCAGGCAAGCCAGCTCCCACACTGGTCATGCATTGCCCACAGAATCAGTGCCCGGCGCAGATCCCCTGTGGGAGCGGGCTTGCCCGCGATGGCGGTGTGTCAGCCACTGAATCTTTTACTGAACCAACGCTTTCGCAGGCAAGCCAGCTCCCACATTGGTTATGTACTGCCCACAGAATCAACGCCCGGCGCAGATCCCCTGTGGGAGCGGGCTTGCCCGCGATGGCGGTGTGTCAGCCACTGAATCGTTTACTGAACCAGCGCTTTCGCAGGCAAGCCAGCTCCCACATTGGTTATGTACTGCCCACAGAATCAACGCCCGGCGCAGATCCCCTGTGGGAGCGGGCTTGCCCGCGATGGCGGTGTGTCAGCCACTGAATCTTTTACTGAACCAGCGCTTTCGCAGGCAAGCCAGCTCCCACATTGGTTATGTACTGCCCACAGAATCAGCGCCCGGCGCAGATCCCCTGGGGGAGCGGGCTTGCCCGCGAAGGCGGTGTGTCAGCCACTGAATCTTTTACTGAACCAACGCTTTCGCGGGCAAGCCAGCTCCCACATTGGTTATGTACTGCCCACAGAATCAACGCCCGGCGCAGATCCCCTGTGGGAGCGGGCTTGCCCGCGATGGCGGTGTGTCAGCCACTGAATCTTTTACTGAACCAACGCTTTCGCAGGCAAGCCAGCTCCCACATTGGTTATGTACTGCCCACAGAATCAACGCCCGGCGCAGATCCCCTGTGGGAGCGGGCTTGCCCGCGATGGCGGTGTGTCAGCCACTGAATCTTTTACTGAACCAACGCTTTCGCAGGCAAGCCAGCTCCCACATTGGTTATGTACTGCCCACAGAATCAACGCCCGGCGCAGATCTCCTGTGGGAGCGGGCTTGCTCGCGAAGGCGGTGTGTCAGCCACTGAATCTTTTACTGAACCAACGCTTTCGCAGGCAAGCCAGCTCCCACACTGGTCATGCATTGCCCACAGAGTCAGCGCCTGTCACAGGACCCTGTAGGAGTGAGCAAGCTCGCTCCTAAAAAGGCTGCGGTGTTGAGGCAATGCGGTCGACTGCAGCCTTCAATTCATCTGGCGATAAACTCGCAAAGGGCAGCGCAAAAAACGCTTCGCAGCGTGCGGTGATAATGTCGAGGGTGGCCTTGAATGCAGCGTCTACTTGCGCCTCATCACCCTGCATCTCGGAGGGGTCCTCCAAGCCCCAATGCGTCTTCACCGCCGGGCCAAAATACACCGGGCACGCTTCACCGGCTGCTTTATCGCACACGGTGATGACCACATCCGGCGGGCAGCCTTGAAAGGCGTCATTGCCCTTGCTGTACAAACCTTCGATGCTGATGCCCGCCGCCTGCAGCGTGCTCAGGCTACGGGGCAACACCTGGCCCTTGGGAAAACTGCCCGAGCTGACCGCCTCGAAACCCTCTGGCGCCAGGTGATTGAACATCGCTTCGGACAAGATGCTGCGGCAACTGTTGGCGGTACACATGAACAGGACTTTCATGGCGCGTTCCTTTAGAAACTCAAGCGCAAGGCGAGGGCGGCCAGGGTGATCAGCAGCACGGGCAAGGTCAGCACGATCCCGACCTTGAAGTAGTAACCCCAGGTGATAGTGATGCCTTTGCGCGCCAGGATATGCAGCCACAGCAAAGTGGCCAAACTGCCTATGGGGGTGATTTTCGGGCCCAGGTCGCTGCCAATCACGTTGGCGTAGATCATCGCGTCCTTGACCACGCCCACAGCATGGCTGGACTCGATGGACAATGCGCCAATCAGTACCGTCGGCAGGTTATTCATCGCCGATGAGAGCAGCGCCGTCAGCAACCCGGTGCCCATGGCCGCGCCCCACACACCATAGGTGGCGAAGGTGTCGAGCCAGGTGGCCAGGTAGTCGGTCAGGCCGGCGTTACGTAGGCCATACACCACCAGGTACATGCCCAGGGAAAAAATCACGATCTGCCAAGGCGCTTCCTTGAGGACTTTGCGCGTGGAAATCTTATGGCCCTTGGCGGCAATCACCAGCAGCAGCACGGCGCAGACGGCGGAAATCGCACTGATGGGAATACCCAAAGGTTCCAAGGCGAAACAGCCGATGAGCAGAATACCCAGTACCCACCAACCGGCGCGGAACGTCGCAGGGTCATGGATGGCACTGCTGGGGTCTTCCAGGTCAGCCGGGTCGTAGGTTTGAGGAATGTCCCGGCGAAAAAACCACAGCAGCACTGCCAGGGTCGCGGCCACGCTGACCAGGTTCACCGGCACCATCACGGCAGCATATTCGTTGAAGCCGATCTTGAAATAGTCCGCCGAAACGATATTCACCAGGTTCGACACCACCAAGGGCAGGCTCGCCGTATCGGCGATAAACCCGGCGCCCATGACGAAGGCCAGGGTCGCCGCCGGGGAAAAGCGCAAGGCCAACAGCATCGACATCACGATAGGCGTCAGGATCAACGCCGCACCGTCGTTGGCAAACAGCGCCGATACCAGCGCACCCAGCAACACCATATAGGCAAACAACCGCCGGCCGCGGCCACGGCCCCAGCGCGCCACATGCAGGGCCGTCCAGGCGAAAAAGCCGGCCTCGTCCAGCAACAGGCTGATGATGATCAGCGCGACAAAGGTACCGGTGGCGTTCCAGATGATGTGCCACACCACTGGGATGTCCGCCAGGCTGATCACCCCACAGGCCAGCGCCAGGATCGCCCCCAGTGTGGCACTCCAGCCGACGCCCAGACCCTTGGGTTGCCAGATGACCAGCACGATGGTGACGAGGAAAATCGCAATTGCGACAAGCATGAATAAAAGCTCCGATGGCTCAGCAGCAGGTGCTGGCCCGTTGTGGTCTGTCGCCCATTGCATTCAGACGCAGTGCGTCATCCTGCAACCATGGCTGGTTGGCTTGCAGAGTGGTGTCCAGCACCTGAGTAACCCAGGCGGGCAGTGCCGGATTGATGCGGTAGTAGATCCATTGCCCTTGACGTCGGTCCACCAGCAGCCCGCAACTACGCAATTGCGCGAGATGACGGGAGATTTTTGGCTGGCTGTCGTCCAAGGCATGGATCAACTCACACACACAAAGTTCGCCTTCGCGCAGGATCAGTAAGGTCACCCGTGCACGGGTGGCATCGGCCAGGCACTTGAACAGGGCGGTCGGGATGAGGAGGTCTGACATGATCAAGGACTTTTCAAGTGAATATATTCGAATATACGTATTTCCATATATATAGGTCAAATCTTGTTTCAATTGATATGGATCAAAGGCCTTTGAAACCGCCACAACTGTTTGAAATTAAAATGAAACACAAATGTCCTAACGTGCCTGCCCATTGCTGATGAAGGAAGACCCCGCGTGACCCGAGCCACCCGCAACCTGCGCAAGACCCTGGATTCCGTCGCGGAAAATAACGAAACCGCGGCCTTTGACCTGATGCGCGCCGTGGAAAAACTCGGCGATGAAGTGCTTCGCCAGCGCCTGCTCAATACCATCCACCGGCTGAACCAGGATGCGTATGAATTGCGCGAAGCCCGGGATTCGGTGGAGCAGGTATCAGTCAAGCTCGCCTGAGCAAGATCGTTCAAGACAAGCCTTCGTTCGTGCTGGCATGCTTGTCGACTGTCTGTCGATGAGCCGTTTTCCATGCCCACTGCATTGCCTCATTACGCCTTCACCCGCGGCGCCATCGCCGTCATTCCCTTATCCCTGGCGTGTGCGCCCTGGGGGTTGCTGGCCGGCTCCATGGCCATCGACGCGCAATTTACCCCGCTGCAAGCCCAAGGCTTGTCTGCCATTGTGTTTGCCGGTGCCGCACAACTGGTGGCCATCGGCATGGTCAAGAGCGGTGCCAGCCTGATTTCCATCGTGCTGACCACCTTGCTGCTGACCTCCCAGCACCTGCTCTATGGCATGCATATGCGTCCCACACTGTCTTCGCTCAACACCCGCTGGCGCATGAGCCTGGGGTTTTTGTTGACCGATGAATTCTTTGCCCTGGTCAACCACTATGACCGCCAGACCTTCAATCGCTGGTACGCCCTGGGCGTCGGCCTGACGTTTTACCTGATCTGGAACCTCTTCACCCTTGCCGGCATTGTGCTGGGCAAGAGCATTCCCGGCCTTGATCAATTGGGGCTGGAGTTTTCGATTGCCGCCACCTTTATCGCCTTGATCACCCCCGTGGTGCGCGACGTGCCCACGGTGGTATGCGTTGCCGTGGCACTGCTGAGCTCGGTCTGGTTGAGTTATCTGCATTGGGAGTCGGCGGTGGTGGTCTCGGGTGTGTTGGGGATGAGCGCGGGGTTTGCTTGTAAACGGCTGGGAGTGGGGCAACGATGATTTACCTGATGATTGTGGCCATGGGCCTGGTGGTGTTCTTCAACCGTTACCTGTTTATCGAGCCACGCTTGCCGGTACGGCTCAATCGCGGCGCGCGTGAATTTTTGGGCTTCGCCGTGCCGGGCATGCTCACGGCGATCTGCGGGCCGATTATTTTTCTGGCTGACCATCGGCTTAACCTGAGCCCGAGCAACCCTTACCTGCTGGCCGGCATCTGCGCCGTGGCGTTGATGTATTGGACGCGCAGCGTATTGACCACCGTGCTATTGAGCATGGCGCTGTTCTATCTGTTCCGTTGGTGGTTTTGATACCCAGGCAAAAAAAAGCCCGCGGGGTGGCGGGCAGAAGGGAGACTTCCAAAAAATGAGCCTGGCCACTATAGGCGGCGTGTTTGCCTTTCACAGTGAAACAAAGTTCATGGGCGCGTCAGTTGGCTTTCGCACAGTGGTAGAGTCACGGTTTTTCCAAGGAAGCAATGGCATGCACAAAGTGGTAATAGGCGCATTGATACTGGCGGCACTGGCCGGTTGTGCAGGTTCCAAGATGAAAGAGGCGCGCGCAGGCAGCCCCTACAAGACCCTGGCATCGGACAAGGCCACTCTGGTGGTTGCCCAATGCATCCAGTTCGGTTGGCAGGATGAAAGCGTGTTCGGCATCGATGCCGGCGGCTTCAAGGAAGCGACCGAGGCGGGTGGTTTTACGGTGTACACCACCGGTGGCGATTACTTTGTCGATGTACTCAGCACCGGCGCGGGTTCTACGGTCAACTACTACGCCGCTCAGGACACGATGCCAGCCAAACGTCGCCTGGCAGCACTGGCCACTTGTCTGTAAGTCGGTTGCCTTAGTCATATTCCGAAACGCCTGGCGGGACAGCCGCCGGGCATTGGCTTATGATTCACTCGCTCGTTCGACGTGATGGCTCTTTACCGGTACACGGATGTCGAGGCTTAAACGTCGAACGAGCTCCTCCACCCCACCTCAACGGGGCATGAAACCCAAGTGCCAGCGTCGCGGAATCAACAGTGTCGCCACCCCCAAGGCCCCAGCCAACGCACCACTGACCCACAATGCGCGCAGTCCCATCTGCTGTTCCAGCAGTGCACCGATCACAGCGCCAATGAACATCCCGCCCCACGGAATCAATTGCACGCGCCAGCCATTGCGGCGCTCGCCCAATAACCAACGGCCCAGCCCGCGACCAAAGCGTGACAGCGCTCCGGTGACGTAGGTCAGCCCCACCGGTAACCCGTTCACCTCCTCGACGGCCGCGTTGAGCATGCCCATGGCAATGATCGCTGCGAGCAACGCGGGCAAGGTGTCGGTCGATGGCCACAACGCCGCAGCACAGAGCAAGGCGCCGATGCAGAGCAATAAGGGCAACGCATGGCGCTTGCTGAAACGGCTGACCAGCACGCCCAAGGCATTACCGACCACGAAGGTGGCGACCAGGAGCACCAGCCGCCCGGTGAGCCCCAGGTCGCCCGCACTGATGGCCACCGCCAGGCGCGTGGTGTTACCGCTCATGAACGAGACGAAATCGCCGCTGGCCATAAAACCGATGGCATCGGTCATACCCGCCACCATCGACAGACAAGCCACCAGCATCAAGCCCACCCGCCCGCGCCAGCGCTGTCGATGGGCGAGCGTGGCATTGGTGTAAGGCTTGCGAGACGAAGGCAGCATGGGGCCGGTTTCCTCGGTGAGATTATCCGGCCACTACCGTAGGACGCTTTGCCTGTCTGCGCAATAACCTCAGACACGCTCCAGTTGCCAGCCGATGGCGTGCCACGTCAGATGGTGAGTCGGCTCAATCGCCTGCAAGAATGCCTCGTCGTGTGATACGGCCAGCAGCGCGCCGGCAAACCCCTTCAATGCCTGCTCAAACGCCAGCACCGACTCCAGGTCCAGGTGATTGGTGGGTTCATCCAATAACAGTAATTGCGCCGGTGTCTCACGCCACAAGGCTACGGCCATCGCAGCTTTCAAGCGCTCGCCGCCGCTGAGTTGCCCTGCCGGCTGCGTAACCCGCAGCGCGTCCAACTGCAACAACGCCAGACGTGTGCGCAGTTCGGCTTCGGCCAGGGGCGTGTCGAGCAGGTTGAGTTGCTCGACAAGGCTGCGACGGTCGTCCAGCAGCGCCAGGTGCTGATCGATATAGGCGCTGGGCACCGCGACGCTGCACTCGCCACTGACCGCCTGCCAGTGGCCGGCTAGCACTTTGAGCAAGGTCGATTTGCCGCAACCGTTCGGCCCACGTACGGCAACGCGAGCCGGGCCTGTCAGGTTGAGCGTCAGGTAGCTGGCGGGTGCTTGGGGATCAAGCCAGGGTAATTGCGCCTGTTCCAGCACCAGCACCTGGCGGCCATTCGGGACGGTTGAGCCTGGTAATGCGAGCAGTGTGGGCGTCTCATCCGCCACGCGCTCGTAAGCTTGGCGCACTTGGGCGTCGAGTTGGTTTTTGTGTTCGTGATGGGCACTGCGTACCGTGCTGACAATCTCCTTGGCTGCGCTTTTCCAGCGGGCCTTGGTAAAACGGTCGACGTTTGCGGTCTCGGCCTGTTTACGTGCGCGTGCGGCGTGGCGCTGCAGGTCGTCGTGATCTTTTTGCAGGCGCCGACGCTCGCGGCTGCGGGCCAGACGCGCCTGTTCCCACGCAGCAATCGCGGCCTGCTGATGAGTGTCGCGTTGCTGGCGATAGGCATCGTAGTTGCCGCCATACACTTGAATGCCCAGGGGCGACAGCTCGATGATGCGGCCCATGGCATTGAGCAACTGTCGATCATGGCTGACCACCACCAGGCCACCGCGCCAATCGCGCAACACACGCAACAGCCAGTCGCGCCCGTCAGCATCAAGATGGTTGCTGGGCTCATCCAGAATCAGCAACTGCGGCGCCGCCAACAACGCCCCGATCAGCGCGACCCTGGCAAGTTGGCCGCCGCTGAGTTGATCGGCCGGGGTACTGCCACTGAGAGTCTGCAAACCCGCTGCATCCAGTGCCTGACGCAGGCGTTCGGCGAGGTCCCAGCGATCGTCGATCAGTTCCAGGTCACCGAGGCGTGCATCGCCCTGGCCCATTCGCTCAAGGGCAGCCAAGGCCGCGGCAGTTGCGGTGATATCGGCGATGGTTTGCCCTGGTTGAGCCGTGATGGCCTGGGGCACATAGGCAACGTGGGCCGGTTTTTTCAACGTGCCGGAGGAGGGCAGCAGCACGCCGGCCATCAACTTGGCCAGGATACTTTTGCCCCGTCCATTGCGCCCGACGATACCGGTAGGCGTTTGATCAATGGACAGGTTCACGTCGGCCAGCAAGGTTTCGCCATTGGCGAACTGGAAAGACAGGTGTTGCAGGGAAACAAGTGCGGGCAGCCGTTTGACGTCAGTCATCAGCACCTCCAAAAAAATGTCGAACAGGCCAACAAGCGCGCCAGGCGGCTCGTTGCAGATACATTTTGGAAGGCTTAGTTGTTCACGTCGGCGGTCATCCCGTGAGTCAGAAGGGAGGCAGAGCCTAACCCACCTTAACTTTGTGCGGCAAGTCTTCGGCCAGTTTTTCCAGGAACATTGCCAGCGCGACTTCTTCGGCTTTCAGGCCTTTGCGCACTCGCGGCTTGGGCAGCTTCGACAATTCACCGAGGCTGAAATGCTCAAGCACCGCCGGGTGGATATAGCACTTGCGGCACACCGCCGGCGTGTTGCCCAGCTGCCGGGCGACATCCTTGACCATCGCCACCACATGCCGCTTAGCGTCGGATTCGGGCTGCCACGCCAACTCGCGCAACACCGCCAGCGCCATTGCTGTGCCGGCCCAGGTGCGGTAGTCCTTGGCGGTAAAGTCTTCGCCGGTCAGGCGGTGCAGGTAGTCGTTGACGTCCTGGGAGCTGACGGTATGCCGCTCACCGTCTTCGTCCAGGTACTGGAACAGGTTTTGCCCTGGCAATTCCATGCAACGCTTGACCACCCGGGCCAGGCGCCGATCCTTGACGCTGACTTGGTGCTCCACGCCACTCTTGCCACGAAACTGGAACTGGATCTCGCTGCCCTTGATGTCCACATGGCGGTTGCGCAGGGTGGTCAGGCCGTAGGATTTGTTTTCGCGGGCATATTGGGTATTACCGACGCGGATCAGCGTGGCGTCCAGCAACATCACCACCGTGGCCAACACCTTTTCGCGGGTAAACCCCGGCTCGGCGATTTGTGCTTCGAGCTGTTTGCGCAATCTGGGCAAAGCGGCGCCAAAAGCCTGTAAGCGCGAGTACTTGTCGCTGTCGCGCACCTCGCGCCAGCGTGGGTGGTAACGGTACTGCTTACGGCCACGGGTGTCGCGGCCGGTGGCTTGCAGGTGGCCGCGAGGGTCGGCGCAGATCCACACATCGGTGTAGGCGGGTGGCACCGCCAAGGCGTTCAGGCGTTTGATTTCGTCCGCGTCGGTAATGCGCTCGCCTTTGGCGTTCAGATACTGGAATTTGCCTCGCACTTTTTTACGGCGGATGCCGGGCTGGGTGTCATCCACATAATGCAGGTCGCGAGGCAGGTCGGCGGGTAACGAAGAGTCAGGCATGGGGCGGGTTCCTTGGCAACAAATCAGGCCGGTATGTCTGATTGACCGCAGCGCCCTGCGGTCGTGCCAAATGCTTAAGCCAGTACGGCCACCGCCTTGATTTGCGCCCACAACGTCTGGCCCGGATGCAGTTGCAATTGGTCGCGGGAGAAGCGCGTGATGCGCGCCAGTAACGGCGTGCCGCCGGCGTCCAGGCGCACCAGCACATGGGCGCTGTTGTCCGCGCCGATAGTCTGGGTGACGGTCACCGGCAAGCGGTTGAGGATGCTGCTGTGTTCTTGGGCCTGCAGGCTCAGGCTTACATCCCGCGCCTGGACCTTGACCCGCAGCGGGTTGCCCACCGCCAGCGGGACATGGGCCACGCGCATCTGCAACGGGCAATCGGGCAACTGCAGAGTGAGCAACTGATAGTGCGCGTCGTAGGCAACGACGCTGCCGGCGATCACCACGCCGGCATCGTCGCCCAGCGCCAAGGGCAGGTCGAGGCGCGCCAGGGTCTCGCCGATCGGGCCACTGGCCAGGGCCTTGCCGTCGCTGAGCAGAACGATATGGTCGGCCAGTCGCGCCACTTCGTCCTGGGCATGGCTGACGTAGAGCACCGGGATATCCAGCTCGTCGTGCAGGCGTTCCAGGTAAGGCAATATCTCGCTTTTGCGCTGGCTGTCCAGGGCCGCCAGCGGTTCATCCATCAACAACAACTTGGGGCTGGTGAGCAAGGCGCGGGCGATGCCGATGCGCTGGCGCTCGCCGCCGGACAAGTGTTGCGGATGACGCTCAAGCAAGTGCCCGATACCCAACAGTTCGGTGGCCTGGGCCATGTCCACGCGCCGTTGCGGGCGTGGGATACGTTTGAGGCCGAACTCCAGATTGGCGAGCACCGACAGGTGAGGAAACAGGCTCGCCTCTTGGAACACATAGCCCAGGGCGCGTTTATGCGGCGGCACAAACAGCCCTTTGCGGCTGTCTTGCCACACCTCGTCGTTGATGTGCACAAAACCGTGTTCGGCGCGTTCCAGACCGGCGATGCAGCGCAGGCAGGTGGTCTTGCCTGAACCGGAATGTCCGTACAGCGCGCTCACGCCACGGCCGGGCAATTGCAGGTCCACATCCAGTGCGAAGGCGGAATATTTCAGGTGCAGGCGTATATCCATCATCGCGATCAACTCCAGCCCATCTTGGTTTTACGGCTGGAATAGAGCGCCAGCAACACGAGGAAGGCGAATACCACCATGGCCCCGGCCAGCCAATGGGCCTGGGCATATTCCATGGCTTCGACGTGGTCGTAGATTTGCACCGAGACGACACGGGTCTTGTCCGGGATATTGCCGCCGATCATCAGCACCACGCCGAACTCACCAACGGTATGGGCGAAGCCCAGAATCGAGGCGGTGATAAACCCAGGGCGTGCCAGCGGCAGGATCACCGTGAAAAACGTGTCCCACGGGTTGGCGCGCAAGGTCGCGGCCACTTCCAGCGGGCGCGTGCCGATGGCAGAAAACGCATTCTGCAACGGCTGCACCACGAAGGGCATGGAGTAGATCACCGAGCCAATCACCAGCCCGGCGAAACTGAAGGTGAGGGTGTCCAGGCCCAGCCACTGCGTGAATTGGCCGACGTACCCATTGGGCCCCATGGCCAACAGCAAGTAAAAGCCGATGACCGTTGGCGGCAACACCAACGGCAGTGCGACCACTGCGCCGATGGGGCCGCGCCACTTGGAACGGGTGCGCGACAGCCACAGGGCGATCGGTGTGCCGATGATCAACAGGATCAGGGTGGTCAACGAGGCCAGTTTGAGGGTCAACCAGATCGCAGAAACATCAGCACTTGTCAGGGGCATTTACAGCTCGTAACCGTAGGATTTGATAACGGCAGCCGCTTTCGGGCCTTTGAGGTAGTCCACCAGGGCCTTGGCGGCGGCGCTGTCCTTGCCCTTGTTGAGGATTACGGCGTCCTGTTTGATCGGGTCATGCAGGGAGGCCGGAACAATCCACGCCGAACCGCCGGTGACTTTGCCGTCTTTGTAGATTTGCGACAAGGCCACAAAACCCAGCTCGGCGTTGCCGGTAGCCACAAACTGATAAGCCTGGGTGATGTTCTGGCCCTCGACGAGCTTGTCCTTGACCTTGTCAGTCAAGCCTTCCCTGGCCAGTACCTGGGTGGCGGCCAGGCCGTAGGGCGCTGTTTTGGGGTTGGCGATGGACAAGTGCTTGAATTGGTTTTTCTTCAGCACATCACCGTTGGCATCCACATAGCCTTCTTTGGCCGACCACAGCGCCAGGGTGCCGACCGCGTAGGTGAAGCGTGAACCCTTGACGGTAGCGCCTTCGCTTTCGAGTTTTTGCGCGGTGGTGTCATCGGCGCTGAGGAACACTTCAAACGGCGCGCCATTCTTGATCTGGGTGTAGAACTGCCCGGTGGCACCGTAGGCCGCGACCAGTTTATGGCCGGTGTCTTTCTCGAAGTCGGCGGCAATCACCTGTATCGGGGCAGTGAAGTTGGCGGCCACGGCCACCTGCACTTCGTCGGCATGGGCCGTACCCAAGGCAAAGGCGGCAAGCAGGGGGGCCAGGCGCGAAACGCGGGTCATCATGAAGCAACTCCTTGAAGGTGTACGGCAGGTTGTAGGTAAAAAGGCTTACCGCTATGTATGGGAATATATAGCGGTAGGCTATTACCGGTACAGCACCAAGTTGCTGCGCAGGTCAGTCGCGGGTGAATCTGGCTATCGCGTGCTCGGCCAATTCGCGGGTCAGGTCATAGGTGGACAGGTTTTTGCCCAGCCTCAGAGCCTGGCCCGCCCACAGGTTGCTGAAACCGGCTTCATCCTTGGCCTTGAGTGGCATTAATGCGCCTCCCGCTTTGGGGAACGCCGGCGCCGCTGGGTTGATTGCGCCGAGTTCACGCATCACCCGGTTGACGATGCCCCGCGCCGGGCGGCCGGTGAACAGGTTGGTCAGCGCGGTTTCGCTGGCCTGGGCATGGCGCAGCGCATGGTGATGGGCGGCGCTTACAGTGGCTTCGGGCGTGAACAGGTACGCCGTGCCGATCTGCACCGCCGAAGCGCCGAGGGCAAAGGCCGCAACGATGCCGCGTGCATCGGCGATTCCGCCCGCAGCAATCACCGGCACGCTGACCGCGTCGACGATCTGTGGCAGCAGCGCCATCAAGCCGATCTGGCTATTGAGGTCATCGCTGAGAAACAGGCCACGGTGCCCACCCGCTTCGATGCCCATGGCGATGATCGCGTCGCAGCCGTGCTGTTCCAGCCACACGGCTTCCTCGACGGTGGTGGCCGATGACAGCACCTTGGCACCGGTGGCTTTTACCCGGTCCAGCAAAGACTTCTCTGGCAGGCCAAAATGAAAGCTCACCACTTCTGGCCGAAACGCTTCCACCACCTGGCAGGCTGCGTCATTGAACGGCGCACGGTTGGACACCGGGGTTGGCGCATCAAAGTCGGCGCCCAGCTCATGGTAGTAAGGTTGCAGCAAGGCCTTCCAAGCCTGATCCCGCGCTTCATCGGCATCGGACGGTTGATGGCAGAAGAAGTTGACGTTCAGCGGCGCATGATTGGCCTGGCGAATGAGGGCCAAGGCCTCGCGCAGTTGCTCCAGGCTCAGCGCCGCCGCAGGCATGGAGCCCAGGGCACCGGCTTGCTGAGCGGCGATGACCATGGCGGTGGTCGTCGCGCCAGCCATCGGCGCCTGGATGATCGGCACCTCAATGCCCAACAGGTCAAGAATGCGGGTGTCTGGCCAGGTGCTCATGGGTTGCTTCTCCAGCGTTAGTAGGGCTTTTCGCTGTTTTAGCAGGGCAATCAGCACCCGGCCAGTCTGTTTTATTCACTGGACGGGAGCGGCCTTTTGTGGGACTGGGTTTCGCGCTCAAGTAACTGGCGCTTGCGCTCTACGCCCCAGCGGTAGCCCGACAGCTCGCCATTGCTGCGCACCACGCGATGACAGGGAATCGCCACCGCCAGGTGGTTGGCACCACACGCCTGGGCCACGGCGCGAAAGGAGGAGGGTGCGCCGATACGCTCGGCAATCTGCGCATAGCTGGCGGTGCTGCCCGCAGGGATTTCGCGCAACGCCTGCCACACCCGCTCCTGAAAGGCCGTGCCGCGCAGGTCCAAGGGCAAATCCAGGCCCACGGCAGGGGCCTCGACAAAGCCAACGACCTGGGCCACCAGTTGTTCGAACCCCTGATCCGCGCCGATCAACTCAGCCTTGGGAAACTGGTCTTGCAGGTCGCGCACCAGTTTGTCCGGATCATCACCCAATAAAATCGCACACACGCCACGTTGGCTTTGCGCCACCAGAATCGCCCCCAGCGAGCACTGGCCAACGGCAAAGCGGATGGTGTTATTGGCGCCGCCGCCTTTGTAATCTCGCGGTTTCATGCCGAGCACCTGGTCGGCGGCTTCATAAAAGCGGCTATTGGAATTAAAGCCCGCGTCGTACAGGGTGTCTGTCACCGAATGCTGGCCCTTGAGGCCGTCGCGCACTCTGCGCGAACGCAGGGCGCTGGCGTAACCCTTGGGGGTCAACCCGGTGTTGGCTTTGAATACGCGGTGAAAGTGAAACGGACTCAGCCCGGCGGATCGGGCGAGCGCGTCCAGGCTAGGCGGGGTTTCGGCTTGTTCGATTTGCCGGCAGGCTTCGGCCACCAATTGCCCATGGTGTGCAGCCAACTGCGTCTGGTCGCCGGCAGCGCGTTTACTGGGACGATAACCGGCGGCTTCGGCCTGCGCCGGCGTGTCGAAAAATTCGACATTCTCCGGGCGCGGCAAACGCGAAGCGCTGCTGGGGCGGCAATACACGCCGGTGGTTTTCACGCCGTAGACAAACAAGGCGTCAGCCTTGGCATCACGGGCAATAATGGCAGCCCAGCGCGGATCGTGTTCGTTGTTCATGGCCTGCACTCTTGACGGTTCAGGAGCAGATTAAGCCTGCCGCTCGTCATCGACACTCCGAAGCTTGCGGTCAAATTAGCCCGCGGTGCGAAAGGTCAGGTTGATGCGCTGCGGGCCCATGATCGGATGCACGCCGTCCTTGATAGGCATCACGCCATGAAAGCGCAGGCGATCAACGCCGCCCCACACGACCACATCACCATGAAACAGCGAGACCTTTTGGGTGTTGTCGCTGCGCGCATGCCCACCGAACAGGAAAATCGCCGGCAGCCCCAGGGACACCGAGACCACGGGCGCGCTGTAGTTGCGCTCGTTCTTGTCTTGGTGCAGGGACATTTTCGCCCCCGGTACGTAACGGTTGATCAGGCAGGCATCGGGTAGAAAACCGCTGAAGCCGGCCTCGATTGCCGCTGTCACGGCCAGTTGGCGCAACGTCTCGGGCATGGCGGGCCAGGGCTGCTGGTTGCGCGGGTCGAGTGGGCTGTAGCGATAGCCACGGGCGTCGGTGGTCCAGCCCAGCTCGCCGCAACTGCTCAGCGCCGCCGACATGGTAAAGCCGCCGGGGGTGACCATCTGCCGAAACGGTGATTGAGCCAGGACACGCCGCAGTTCAGGCAATAACCGCTCGATCCAGGGCAAGGCATAGCCCCTCAGTACATACGACTCTTCGCCAATTTGCTCGCGCCCGGGAGGCTGTTGCAGGGCCTCATCGGCAAACAAATCGGCGGTAGGGCCTGGCATGGCTTACAGCGCCTTGCTCACGTTGATGTCGGTGATTTCGTCGCTGGCATCATGAATTTTTGCCAAGGCTTGCTTGGCTTCTTCGACGCTGTTGTTTTGCAACTGGGCAAATTCAAAGCGGCGTTCGCCGTTGAGCTTGTACTTGATGACGTATTTGGTTGTGGTGGTCACAGCTTTTTTCCTGTCAGGTGTTCGGGTCAGCTCAGCTTGCTGCTGGTACGACGAACGATACGAATCTTGTGGGACAACGCAGGCTTGCGGGTCACGCTGATGGCGCGACGGGTCACCACATCCAGGGTGATGTTCCAGAAGCCGGTGCTGGGCGCGGTGATCTTGGCCGGGAATTTATCAAATGCGCCGCCGTGGTAGGTATGGCGGCCGCCATTTTTGAAGCTGCGAAAGTTCGCATCGCTCATCAGGCGAATATTGCAGGTCTGCGAGCATTCGATGACGACAATGTCTCCCTCGTTGAGGTGCTCACGCTGGTGGATGAATTTCATGGGGTGTCTCCAGAAGGGCTTTTTCTGAAAAATCAGAACGATACGTAGGTTAAGATGGAGTTTATCAGCCCCAGCGCGTTTATTATCGGGCCGTCGTCGACGACTTCGACAATTTAAAACAGTTATTTACCGAGTTATCACAGATAAATCCTACGTTGGTGGGAGAAAATTACCATCCCCGCTGTCGTAGGGTCTTTATCGGAGGTTTTTGTATGAAGTGGAGTGTGTTGGTGCTGGCCTTGGCAATAGGTGGGTGTGCTTCGGTTGCAGATATCAAGCAGACCCCGCCAACATTGGTGGTCATCTCAGGGAAGAAGCCGCAGGAATATGCGGCGTGCGTGGTGCGCAAATTGGAGGCGACCCGTCGGCCGCCGCAGATCGAGCCCCATAAAGACGGCATTCAGGTGATCGTGCCGCAGAAGTTCTCGGCAGACCCGTCGGCGATCTTTGAAATTGAAGACCGCTCCAGCGGTAGCAGCATCAAGCTTTATGAAAGCATGTCCAATGTGCCCATCCGCCCGGGCGACGTGAAGAAGGCAGGGGAAGAGTGCATTTCCGGTTGAGCCACAGGCCCACCCCTCAAACCCGATAAAAAAAGCCATCACCCTGCAGGGACGGCCTGCATCCGTTAAACTGTCGGGCATTCACTACAAAGATGCCGCTCAAACCCTGGGTTTGAGCGGCATTTGTTTTTCTGGAAAGCCCGTTATGAAACGAGAACACGTCAAAGCCCGCCATGCCGAAGGGCAGATCTCGGCCACCCATGTCATCCAGAACCCCGCCGATCTGGGCGAGTGGATCGTGTTTTTCAAGAAGAGCGGCGGGCGCAGCTACTTCCTGGTGGACGAACAGGATGAGGTCGAGTCATTTGCTCGTCTGGATGACCTGATCGAAACCCTGCGTGGCCTGGGGGTCAAATTCGCTGAAGTGCACCTGTAGCAGCGTTACTTGCAGACCACCACCACGCTACGGCCTTTGAAGTTGCCCACGTCCTGGCCCAGGGTCTTGTCGCTTTCCTTGAGTGCCGGCGTGCCATTGGTGCCAACGATGCGGTAACCGGTGCCGGCGCAGGATGCGTCCGCTTTCTCGTAGCAACTGGCCCATGAATTGGCCTCGCCCGAGCAGTCGATGGTCAAGCCTTGTTCACCATTTTTCAGCACGGTGTCGGAAGCGGTGGTGCAGCCGGCGAGTGCCAGTACCGCGGTCAGTGCCAGGATTTTTTTCATAGAGGTTCGTCATCGAGGGTATTGGAAGGGCGCGCTGACACTGTCGTGGCGTTGCTGAAGGTTATAGCGAACTGCCATCTAGGTACAGACAAACAAAAAAGCCCCGCTTAACGGGGCTTTCAAAGCGGTGCAACGAGGCTTACTTGGTTTTCGGCCGCTTGCTCGATGCATGGCCTGCCTCATCTACAAACACTTCGGCGACGGCGATCGCCATGCTTTCGGTCTCGAATACGCCGGCAACGCTGTCACCGTGAAAATTGATCAAGTGCCAGCCGTCCGCTCGCTTCGTGATCAGGTAGCCGTTTACACCTTTGGGTTCTGACATCTGTTGGCAATCTCGTGGTCTTGGTTCAAGGCGCCCATGATAGCGCCAAATGCCGGGGCGGGGCGCAAGTTGTTGCGGGTCAGTGCCAGGGGCGCCAAAGCGTGCTAAAACCAATGCAGCCCTTCTAAACAAGGGGCCAAGTCGGATTCTGGCCGACCGTTGGTGATGCGCTATGCAGCATCAGCGGAACTTACGCCGACATTTTTTCTCTATGATGACATTGCAACGCCAGCAGGACCCCATTGTAAGGTGACTGCGGCCTGATTAGACTGCGCCGAATTCCGTACGCACAGCCCTTTGTAAGGACTCATATGATCAAGAAATGCTTGTTCCCAGCAGCCGGTTACGGCACTCGCTTCTTGCCAGCGACCAAAGCCATGCCCAAAGAAATGCTGCCAGTGGTGAACAAGCCACTGATTCAGTACGGTGTGGAAGAGGCACTGGATGCCGGTTTGAACGAGATCTCCATCGTCACGGGTCGTGGTAAGCGCGCGCTGGAAGACCACTTCGACATCAGCTATGAGCTGGAAAACCAGATCAAGGGCACCGACAAGGAAAAATACCTGGTCGGTATCCGTAAACTGCTCGACGAGTGCTCGTTCTCCTACACCCGTCAGACCCAGATGAAAGGCCTCGGCCACGCCATCCTTACCGGCCGCCCGCTGATCGGTGATGAACCCTTCGCCGTGGTCCTGGCGGACGACCTGTGCGTCAACCTGGAAGGCGACGGTGTGCTGACCCAGATGGTCAAGCTCTACCAGAAATACCGTTGCACCATCGTTGCGGTAATGGAAGTCAACCCGACCGAAACCAATAAGTACGGTGTTATCGCCGGCGACGATATTGGCGATGGCCTGATCCGCGTACGCGACATGGTCGAGAAACCAGCACCGGAAGACGCGCCATCGAACCTGGCGATTATCGGTCGTTACATCCTCACGCCGGACATCTTCAAGCTGATCGAAGAAACCGAGCCAGGCAAGGGCGGCGAGATCCAGATCACCGACGCTCTGCTCAAGCAAGCCAAAGATGGTTGCGTGATTGCCTACAAGTTCAAGGGCCAGCGTTTCGACTGCGGCGGCGCTGAGGGCTACATCGAAGCGACCAACTTCTGCTACGAGCATTTCTACAAGACGGGCAAGGCTTACTGATTCACGCTTGCCGGTACGTTTTAAGCGAAAGCCACCTTCGGGTGGCTTTTTCGTTTTTTAGCCCCATGTAAGTCGGTATGCTGGTGTCCTGCCGAGGAGAGTGAAATGGCCTACGATTTTGACCTGTATGTAATTGGCGCCGGTTCCGGCGGTGTTCGCGCGGCGCGCTTTGCCGCAGGCTTTGGCGCCAAGGTGGCGGTGGCCGAGAGCCGCTACCTGGGTGGCACCTGTGTGAACGTCGGCTGCGTGCCAAAGAAGCTGTTGGTGTACGGCGCGCATTTTGCCGAAGACTTTGAACAGGCCAGCGGCTTTGGCTGGTCCCTGGGTGAGGCGAACTTTGATTGGGCGACCCTGATCGCCAACAAGGATCGTGAGATCAACCGCCTCAACGGTATCTATCGCAACCTGTTGGTCAACAGCGGCGTGACCCTGCATGAAGGGCATGCACGCCTGGTCGATGCCAATCAGGTGGAGATCAACGGTGAGCGCTTCACTGCCAAGCACATCCTGATCGCCACCGGCGGCTGGCCGCAGATCCCTGAGATTCCAGGGCGCGAACACGCCATTGGCTCCAATGAGGCATTCTTTCTTAAAGAGCTGCCCAAGCGCGTGCTGGTAGTGGGTGGTGGTTATATCGCCGTTGAGTTCGCCGGCATCTTCCACGGCTTGGGCGCCCAAACGTCATTGCTGTATCGCGGCGATCTGTTCTTGCGCGGCTTTGACGGTTCGGTGCGCAAACACCTGCAAGAAGAGCTGACCAAGCGCGGCCTGGACTTGCAGTTCAATGCCGACATCGAGCGTATCGACAAGCAGGCCGACGGCAGCCTTAAGGCCACTTTGAAGGATGGCCGCGTGCTGGAAGCAGATTGCGTGTTCTACGCCACTGGCCGCCGTCCAATGCTGGATAACCTGGGCCTGGAAAATACCGGGGTCAAACTGGACGAGCGCGGTTTCGTCGCGGTGGATGATCTCTACCAGACCGCCGAGCCGTCGATCCTGGCGATTGGCGATGTGATTGGTCGTGTGCAGCTGACGCCGGTGGCCCTGGCTGAAGGCATGGCCGTGGCGCGGCGGTTGTTCAAGCCCGAGCAATACCGCCCGGTGGATTACGCCAATATCGCGACGGCGGTGTTCAGCCTGCCGAATATCGGCACAGTCGGCCTGACTGAAGAGGATGCACGCAAAAATGGCCACAACGTGCAGATCTTTGAAAGCCGGTTCCGGCCGATGAAGCTGACCCTGACCGATTGCCAGGAAAAGACCCTGATGAAGCTGGTGGTCGACGCCGACACCGACAAAGTGTTGGGTTGCCACATGGTCGGCCCGGATGCGGGTGAGATCGTGCAAGGGCTGGCGATCGCGCTCAAGGCGGGCGCGACCAAGCAGCATTTCGATGAAACCATCGGCGTGCATCCTACGGCGGCGGAAGAATTCGTCACCATGCGCACGCCTGTGGCGCCCTGATCAGCTTGGCTCTGCTGCCTCTGGCAGCGTTGCAACGACGGTCGCCAGGCGCAGGGCTTCGATGCTTGCCTGGGCCTTGATCAGGTCCAGCTCAAGCGCCTTGTTGTGCTGCTGATATTCAAGCAGTGACGCTTGGCGCGATTGGCTGTCCAGCACGGCAACCCGTAGGCGCTCCTGGAGCAGGGTGCGCTCGCTGTCGATCTTGCTGAGCTGTTCCTTGAGTTTCAACTGTAGCGCCTGGTCCTGGCGAGCGTGCTCCTGCAGCGTATTCAATTCCTTGGTTGTCACTCGCTGCTCACTCAGCAGGCGCTCGTTGTCGCGATGCAGTTGGGTGATTTCGTCCTGGCGCACCAGAGCGCTTTGCTGGGCCTGACGCAATTCGGCCTGTACCTGTTGCAACTGGCCCTCATGGCGACGCTGTTCCTGTTCACGCTGCTCCTTGATGGCAGTGCGGTAATGCTCAAGCGCATCGCGGGCGTGCAGGTGTTTTTCTTCCAGTGAGCGAATCTGCTCGTCTTTGTCGTTGAGCCTTAGCTCGTAGTCGCTGCACGCCTGGCTCAGCCCGGCGTTACGGGTTTGCTCGGTCTGCAGGCTGGTGCTGGCGGTTTGCAGCGCCGCGCTTTCTTCAGCGAGGGCAGCGGCCTGGATATCAAATTGCTGTTTGAGTTGGGTGTGCGCTTCTTCCAGGGTTTCTAACTGGGCGAGCAGGGCGGCTTTTTGTTGCTCGAATTGCGCCAGGGCCAGGTCGATCGGCTCTTGGGCCTTCTCTTTCAGGCGTTGGGACAGGCGTGCGACCAGTTCACCAAGCTCATCGTCGATCGGCGCTTGGGTGATGGTCTGGCGCGTCTCACTTTCGTCCAGCTCTTTCAAATAGCGATGAATGGTGGTTTTCGAGCCGGTATTACCCATTTCGATACGCACCGCATCGATGCTGGGGTTTTCGCCACGGGCGAGGATCGCCAGGCGTGCCGTTTGCACTACTGCTTTGTTTATGCCACCGCGAGCCATGGGGTCTCCGTCGATTAAGTACTGTGGTACATGGTATGTATATACATACTATAACATGATTAAAAACTCGTTGAAATTCATGATTTAACAGATGGGATATTGACGTATTATCCCGTGTCATAAGCATTTTCATCAGCCATTCACCCGTCAGCGGTACGAAAAGACGCCTATGAGCGACCTGGACCGATATCTCAACGCTGCCACCCGCGACAACACGCGCCGCAGCTACCGCGCGGCCATCGAGCATTTCGAAGTCAGTTGGGGAGGGTTCCTGCCGGCCACCAGCGACAGCGTGGCGCGCTACCTCGTGGCGCATGCCGGGGTGTTGGCAGTCAACACCTTGAAACTGCGGCTCTCGGCCTTGGCGCAATGGCATACCAGCCAAGGGTTTGCCGACCCGACGAAGGCGCCGGTGGTACGCAAGGTGCTCAAGGGCATCCGCGCCGTGCACCCGGCGCGGGAGCGGCAGGCCGAGCCTCTGCAGCTCACGCAGTTGGAGCAAGTAATCGCCGCCCTGGACATTGAAGCTAAACAGGCCAGCGAGCATCACGACCCGCCGCGCTTGCTACGGGCCAAGCGCGACGCTGCGCTGATTCTGCTGGGCTTCTGGCGCGGCTTTCGCAGTGATGAGCTGTGCCGATTAAGCATTGAGCACGTGCAGGCCGTGCCAGGCGCAGGCATTAGCCTGTACTTGCCACGCAGCAAAAGTGACCGTGACAACCTCGGCAAAACCTACCAGACCCCAGCGTTGCTCCGGCTGTGTCCGGTACAGGCTTATAGCGAGTGGCTCAGCGCCTCGGCTTTGGTGCGCGGCCCGGTGTTTCGCGGCATCGACCGCTGGGGCAACCTGGGTGAGGAGGGCTTGCATCCCAACAGTGTGATCCCGTTATTGCGCCAGGCCCTTGAGCGCGCTGGCATCCCCGCCGATCAATACACCAGCCACTCCCTGCGTCGGGGCTTTGCCACTTGGGCGCATCGCAGTGGTTGGGATTTGAAGTCCCTGATGAGTTACGTCGGCTGGAACGACATGAAATCTGCGATGCGCTATGTTGAAGCGACGCCGTTTCTGGGCATGACCCTGGCAACCCAACCGTTGATTTGAGATTTTTTCTATTAATAGCGTCACCTGATAGAGAAACCCAATCGTCAGCATCAGGTTTGCCAATGAGCCATCGACCGTAAGAGCCGGTAGGATTCACTTCATCAACTTCTTAACCCCTGACGGAGAGTCAACGATGCCTATCATCAACAGCCAAGTAAAACCGTTTAAAGCCACCGCTTTCAAAAACGGCAGCTTCGTCGATGTGACCGACGCTGACCTGAAAGGCAAGTGGTCGGTTGTCTTCTTCTACCCAGCCGACTTCACCTTCGTTTGCCCAACCGAACTGGAAGACCTGGCTGACAACTATGCCGAATTCCAGAAGCTGGGCGTCGAAATCTACAGCGTTTCTACCGACACCCACTTTGCCCACGCTGCCTGGCACAACACGTCGCCAGCCATCGGCAAAATCCAGTACACCATGATTGGCGACCCAACCCTGACCATCTCCCGTAACTTCGACGTGCTGATCGAGGAGGCTGGCCTGGCAGACCGCGGCACCTTCGTGATCAACCCGGAAGGTCAGATCAAGATCGTTGAGCTGAACGACGGCGGTGTAGGTCGTGACGCTTCCGAGCTGCTGCGCAAGATCAAGGCCGCTCAGTACGTCGCTGCCCACCCGGGTGAAGTCTGCCCAGCCAAATGGAAAGAAGGCGAGGCCACTCTGGCGCCGTCTCTGGACCTGGTCGGCAAGATCTAAGTCTGTGAACGCGTATCAAGGGCGGGTATCCGCACTTAAGTAAGCTGCATCCGCCCTCAAAACGCCCGGGCGAGAGTCGCTCGGGCGTTTTTTTGTCTGCAATAAACCGAATGAACAGGAAATCGCCCGTATGTTGGACGCCAATCTTAAAGCTCAGTTGAAGTCATACCTGGAACGGGTCACCCAGCCGATCGAGATCATCGCCTCCCTCGACGACGGTGCGAAATCCCAGGAAATGCTTGCTCTTTTGCAGGACGTAACCAGCCTCTCAACGCTGATTACCCTGAACACCGATGGCAATGATGCGCGCAAGCCATCGTTCTCCATCAATCGCCCGGGTGCTGAGATCAGCCTGCGTTTCGCCGGCATCCCTATGGGCCATGAATTCACTTCGTTGGTGCTGGCCCTGTTGCAAGTGGGTGGCCACCCGTCGAAAGCCAGTGTCGAAGTAATTGAACAGATCCGCGCCCTCAAAGGCGAGTTCAGCTTCGAGACGTACTTCTCGCTGTCGTGCCAGAACTGCCCGGACGTGGTCCAGGCGCTGAATCTGATGGCCGTGCTGAACCCGAACATCCGCCACGTTGCGATTGATGGCGCGCTGTTCCAGGCTGAAGTCGATGAGCGCCAGATCATGGCGGTCCCGAGTGTCTACTTGAACGGAGTCAACTTTGGCCAGGGCCGCATGGGCCTCGAAGAAATCCTCGCCAAGCTCGACACCAGCGGTATCGAGAAAGCCGCGGAAAAAATCAGCGCCAAGGACGCCTTCGACGTCCTGGTGGTTGGCGGTGGCCCCGCCGGGTCCTCGGCTGCCATTTACGCGGCACGTAAAGGTATTCGTACCGGTGTGGCGGCTGAACGCTTTGGTGGCCAGGTACTGGACACCATGTCCATCGAGAATTTTATCTCGGTACAGGAAACCGAAGGGCCAAAACTGGCTAGTGCGCTGGAAGCCCATGTGCGTCAGTACGATGTGGACATCATGAACCTGCAACGCGCTAGCAGCCTGGTACCGGCGAAAAATGCCGGGGAGCTGCACGAAATTCGCTTCGAAAGCGGTGCGACCCTCAAGTCCAAGACCGTGATCCTGGCCACAGGCGCCCGCTGGAGAGAGATGGGTGTGCCCGGTGAGCAGGAATACAAAGCCCGCGGCGTGTGCTTCTGCCCGCACTGCGATGGCCCGCTGTTCAAAGGCAAGCGTGTGGCGGTGATCGGCGGCGGTAACTCCGGCGTGGAAGCGGCCATTGACCTGGCCGGTATCGTCAGCCATGTCACCTTGCTTGAGTTCGACAGCAAGCTGCGCGCCGACGCCGTGTTGCAACGCAAGCTCTACAGCCTGCCGAACGTGGATGTGATTACCAGTGCATTGACCAGTGAGGTCAAAGGCGATGGCCAGAAAGTCACCGGCCTTGCCTACAAGGACCGCGACAGCGGTGAGTTCAAGACCATCGACCTGGAAGGCATCTTCGTGCAGATTGGCTTGCTGCCCAACACCGACTGGCTCAAAGGCACGGTAGAGCTGTCGCCGCGCGGCGAGATCATTGTCGATGCCCGTGGCGAGACTTCACTGCCTGGCGTGTTCGCCGCCGGTGACGTAACCACCGTGCCGTACAAGCAGATCGTGATTGCAGTAGGCGAGGGCGCCAAGGCTTCGTTGAGCGCGTTCGATCACTTGATCCGCACCTCTGCTCCGGCGTAATCCTGGGCTGAAAATGAAAAACCCCATGAGCGATCATGGGGTTTTTCTCGTTCCCACGCCCGGCGCGGGATTCTCGTTCCCACGCTCCGCGGGGGAATGCATCCGGTGACGCTCCGCGTCACGCAGTGCTTATTACATCGGCGCCGGCTGGATGATCTCAACCCAATAGGCATCCGGGTCCTTGATGAACGCGAGGCTCTTCATGCGGCCATCCGTCAGGCGTTTCTGGAAATCACAGCCCAAGGCTTCGAAACGTTCGCACGCCGCCACAATGTCCGGCACCGAGATGCAGATATGGCCAAAGCCGCGTGGGTCGGTGTTGCCGTTGTGGTAGGCAAAGTCGGCATCGTTTTCGGTGCCGTGGTTGTGGGTCAGTTCGAGGATGCCCGGAATCGATTTCATCCATTGGGTACGCTCGGCGGCGTCGGCCGGGATCTGGGCCTTGTCCACCAGGGCCAGGAAGTACAGGCTGAATTCGGCTTCCGGGAAGTCACGTTTCTCGACCAGGGAGAAACCCAGGATGCGCGTGTAGAAGTCCAGCGACTTGGTGATGTCCTTGACCCGCAACATGGTGTGGTTGAACACGAAGTTTGCCGTAGCGTTGTCGGGTTGGGCAGTGACGCCCGGGAAGGTGTTCAATTCGTGCAGGCTCATGGGCCCTCCAGAAAAAATGTGAGATGAGCGGTCCATTGGCTTGCGGCCTGCCTCCATGCAGGCGGGCCATGATACGCAAGGCGCACCGGCTGCGCCAAATGAAAAAGCGCGCTAAACCCTTGCGGTCAGCGCGCGCCGGGCCGCACACTTTGCGGCTGGAACCTTGGGTGTTTTTGCAATGATCGAGTTTCGTAGGCCGCTGTTGAGTGCTGTGTGCGTGTTGTTGGGCAGCCCGTTTGTGCTGGCAGCTGACCCGCAGGTCCATTGGCCCAGCGGTTGGCAGGTCGAAGAAGTCGTGCCTGACGACGAACTCCCTGCCAAACCCCAAGCAGTGTCCCGGCAGCGAGCGATCAAGAATGATGAAAATGGCGCCACGTTGATGGTGATGGAGTTGACCGGGACGCCGATTGAAACCGGCCATAAAGTTAATCTTCCCGGCGTGTTGCTGGAGATGCGCAAGTCGATCCAGAAAGACTTTGCCCGTGGCGGTTATCAAAGCGTGTGCAGCAAAATGCACCCCACGACATTGAGTCGGCTTGACGCGCTGGAAACTACCTGTGTGATTACCGAGAACGGTCGACACGTATTGTCGCAAACATTAGTCGGTGCGCTGGATGTCGATAAGGCCTATGTATTTTCATACGCGGGCCAAGCGCAAGCGTACGAGGCGAGCAAGGAGGAAATCAGTTCGGTGCGTAACAGTCTGAAACTTTGACCCGCTCAAGCTGAGCGAATGTGAACAATGTGAACGCTAAGTTAAATTCGATTCCGAACCGCTAGAGCAAAAAAAGCCCCGCGTATGCGGGGCTTTTTTTTAGTACATGTTTCAGCCGCGAAGCCAGGAATCTACAGTGGCAGCGCCGTACTGTTCTTTCCAGGCTTTAAGGCCGCGGTGGTTGCCACCTTTGGTCTCGATCAGCTCGCCGGTATGCGGGTTGTGGTAAACCTTGACCACCCGTGCGCGGCGCTGTTTTGGCGCGGCGGCGGCCGGTGCGCCGCCTTTGCGTGGCGCTGGGTCGAGGATAGCGATCACGTCGCGCAGGCTTTTGTCGTATTTGCCCATCAGCGTCTTGAGCTTTTCTTCGAATTCGATTTCTTTCTTCAAGCCAGCGTCATTCTTCAAAGATTCCAGCTGTGCAAGCTGCTCTTGAAGGGCTTTTTCTGCTGCGCGAAATTCGGCGAGTCTGGACAAAATCTGTACTCCAATAATGTAGTTGCGGATATCAACTGCAGACAAAGCTATAAGCCAAGAACGTTAAGCCACGTCAACGAAAAAGACCCTTCTGCGAGTTCTGCACAGGCAGAAAAAATTGTAGTAGTTAATTCATTCCGAGTAAATCATGTCTTTTAAAGAAAGACCAATCTTTCATCGTAGACCGCGCAAGGCTATTCAACGATCCCCAAGGATTTAATGAATTCATCGCAGGGTAATGGTCGGCCAAACAGGTAACCCTGTAGGAAATCCACGCCTTGGGCCACGAGGTATTCACACTGTTGGGCTGTTTCTACACCTTCGGCAACAATGCCTAGATCCAGCTTGACCGACAACTCTATGATGCTGTCGAGAATATGCCGCGACAGCGCATCTGCACCGATCATGGCGACAAAGCTTTGATCGATCTTCAAGTAGTCGACATTGAAATTGCGCAAATAGCCCAAGCTGGAGTGGCCGGTGCCGAAGTCATCAATGGCGATCATGACGCCCAGTTGATGCAGGGCCTCGAACAGCCGGCGGGTGGTCTCGGTGGGTTCGATCAGCTCCCGCTCAGTCAGCTCCAGCACCAGGGTGACCTGGCCGGGTGGGAACGCGGCCAGAAATTCCTGGCAGTCCTGCACCAGCGCCATGTCCTGGCAATGGCGTGCAGTGATGTTCACGCCGATATGAAAGCCGGGGCTGAAACGTGCGGCATGGGGCGCCAGTTGCGCGGCGGTCTGGCGCAGCAGGGCGCGGGTCATCGGCACGATCAGGCCAGAGTCTTCGGCCAGGGGAATAAACAGGTCCGGGCGCACCAGGCCTTCTTTGGGATGCCTCCAGCGCATCAGCACCTCACAGCCGGCCCATTGGCGTGTGTCACCCCGTACTACCGGTTGGAAATACGGGATGAACTCATTGGCGCCCAAGGCGCGTTGTAACTCGTGGGTTGGCGCGGACGAGCGTTTTTGCAGCCAGTGAGCGAGCAGCCCCGCCAATATGCCGAAAAACACCACCAGGCTGAACAGCGCCGGATACCGCGCCTGCATGTAGCGCCAGACTTCACCCTCGGGCATCCCGGCTTCGACACTGTAGCGATAGCGCTCGGAAGCCAGGCGTTGTGGGGCCACGGCAAATACCGGCAACGCGCCTTGATGCACCTTGCCGTCGGCCCCCAGCCAGTTCGGGCCGACTTGCAATACCAAGTACGCGTAACGGCTGATCAAGCGCAAGGCGTTGGTGAGGTGGTAACCGTCAACCGAGGCAAACGCGCCTTGATCGCCTTCCACCAGGCGGTACACCAGCAGGGCGGTATCGGGTGTAACGGGGTTACCTTTCATCAACCACAGGCGCCCATCCACATAGTCGTCCGGGTTGACGGGCGATTGGTAGCGACCGCCAAACAACGAGCTGCAATAGATGTTTTTCTGCCAGGACAGCGTCGTGGCCCGCACAAACGGCCGGCGCGTGACTTGTTCACGTAGCGCCAACTTGGCGCTGCTGTCACAAGGTTTACCGGCCAGCGGCAGCAAAGCCTGGGCAGCGATGGCGGTATTGTCGAGCATCAGGTCGAACTGGCGGACCGCTTCTTGAGCGGTTTGCGCCGTGCTTTGCTCAAGGGTGCGCTCGGCTTGCCAGTACAGAATCACAACCCCCAGCAAGATGGGCAACACGCCGCTGGTTGCACTGATGAAATAGCGTGCGGCTCGGCTTCGTGGGCCTTTGACAGTCAGGGACATAGGGGCAGTCAGTCGCGAGAAAAAGAGTGAGATAAGCCGATGATAGATGGCATTACGCAGGCCTGCTCACTTGTTTCAAGCGGGTTGACCTCGCCGTTCGGTCAGTGGTGGCGGGGATCAGGCACCGCCCCCGCCCGAACCCGCAAAGTCCGTTGAAGTACAGAGTGTGGAGGGTGTCGCCGACGCTGCGTTTCACTACATTGGGTGACTATGTAGGGTGCGACGCATGAGAGGACGCTGCGCATAGCCAGGTCACTAAGTGAGCGAGGGGTACAACCCTTGCGCCAGCTCGATGAATGCCAGGGTAGCCGGGGAGGACTGTCGTCGATCCAGCACCGCCAGTCCGATCCGGCGTGGGACCTGCGGCGCCAATGGCAACGCCACATAACGCCAGTCGCTATGTTCCGGCAAGGAGGCCTGCGCAACCACACTCAAACCATCGCCCCGACTGACCGCCTCCAACGTACTGAGCAACTGCGCACAGCGGTACCGGACTTTGGGCTGCAATCGGGCTTGACTGAACAAGCGCATCACCAGCTCCGACGAGCCGGCTTCAGTCAGAATAAAGGGTTCATCGCAGAGCGCTTGCAGGGGCACGGCCTCAAGGGCGGCCAACCGGTGCCCGGCCGGTAGCAGCGCCACCAGTTGATCTTCCAGCAACGCGACCGTATCGAAGCGTTCCTGCTCCAGCACCACAAAACCGATATCCACCCGGCGCTCATCCAGCCACTGAACGACCTGGCGATCAGGCCCTTCATCCACATGCACTTCAATACCCGGATAAACCTGGCGAAAGCGCCTGAGGATAGGCGGCAACAACCGAACCGACGCCGTCGGCCCGAACGAGCCGATACGCAGCGTGCCACGCTTCATGCCGCGTGCATCCGCCGCTTCCTGCTGCAAGGTGTTGGCCAGCCCCAGCATGGCCCGGGCGCGTCCCAGCAATTGTGCGCCGATTTCGCTCAGTTCCACCGCCGTCTGATGGCGCCGAAACAACTCCACCCCCAGTTCCTGCTCCAAGGCCTTGATCGCGTGGGACACCGCCGACTGGCTGATACCCAGGCGATGCGCCGCACTGGTAAAACCTTGCAGTTCGGCCACCAGAGAAAAGATTTCCAGTTGGGTCAGGGTCATGAGTAAAGGCTCATTTTACGATGAGGAGTGATTAGCCAAAGAATACGCCCATTCGTCCCTCACCTGAGCACCGCCTTATGCGTCACGTCGCCGATGGCCTCACTTATCTGAAGCTTGCCGCTGTCACCATGATCTGGGGCGGCACCTTTGTCGCAGGGCGCTACCTGGCTGATCAGGTCCACCCGCTGCTGGCCGCCACTCTGCGCTTCACCTTGGCCAGCGCAGCATTGCTGCTGTTCATGGCCGCTTCGCGCACGGCCCTGGTGCGCCCCAGCACGCGCCAATGGGGCCAATTGGCGGTGTTGGGGTTCTTTGGGATTTTCTTTTACAACCTGT
This sequence comes from Pseudomonas sp. FSL L8-0168, assembly GCF_037976155.1. NCBI lineage: Bacteria > Pseudomonadati > Pseudomonadota > Gammaproteobacteria > Pseudomonadales > Pseudomonadaceae > Pseudomonas > Pseudomonas sp. FSL L8-0168. The sequence goes on from NZ_CP150262.1 coordinate 722,534, forward strand.
GCTTCTTTTATGGGCTGCAGTACACCAATGCGTCACGCGCCTCGTTGATTGTCGCGTTGAACCCGGCGGTGATCGGCCTGGCGTCCTGGTGGTTGTTCAAGGAGCGCCTGGGCCGCATCAAATGTATCGGTATCGCGTTGTGCCTGGCAGGCGCGGCGACCGTCATCATCAGTCGCAATCCCCAGGCATTGCAGGGCGCGACCATGGCCTGGGCCGGTGACCTGCTGATCCTCGGTTGCGTGGCGGGGTGGGGCGTTTACACGCTGTTCTCCCGTGGGCTCAATCAGAGCCTGGGGCCGTTGCAGACCGTGACCTGGTCGGTGCTGCTGGGCACGCTGATGCTAAGCGTTACGGCGCTGGTTTCACCCAGCGTGACCATGGCAGGGCTGCACGCTATTGATCTACCGCAACTGCTCAGCCTGATGTACCTGGGCGTGATGGGTTCGGCGCTGGCGTATATCGGCTATTACGATGGCATTCGTCGCATAGGCGCCACACGGTCCGGAGTGTTCATCGCGCTCAACCCATTGACGGCGGTCATTTGCGGCGCGGTGCTGCTGGACGAACCGCTGACGATGGCGATGTGGGTGGGGGGTGCGGTCATCCTGCTGGGCATCTACCTGTGTAACAAACCCCTTGCGCAGGGCAGGGTAATGGGGATTTGATAAGACTACGGACAAACCCGGTTACGCTGTGTAGAATCAGTTTACGCATACAAGAATATGGACTTGCGCTCACGCAAGCCTCGGCCGTCAGAGACTGATGACACCATGAAGCTACTTGGCTCCCCCCTCATCTTTGGTGACTTTCTCGCCCGCAGCGTGCGAGGCCTTTCTTGTGCGCCACCCTCCAGCCTCATCCTTGCTCGCAACTAAACAATTGCTACCTACAAGAATGATGAGGCACCGAACATGACCGACCAACATGCAAACCCAATGGGCCTGATGGGCTTTGAATTCATCGAATTCGCCTCGCCGACCCCGGGCACACTGGAGCCGATCTTCGAGATCATGGGCTTCACCAAAGTGGCCACCCACCGTTCCAAGAACGTGCACCTGTATCGCCAGGGCGAGATCAACCTGATCCTCAACAACGAACCCGACAGCCTCGCTTCCTACTTCGCGGCCGAGCACGGCCCGTCGGTGTGCGGCATGGCGTTCCGGGTCAAGGACTCGCAGCAGGCTTACAAGCGCGCCCTGGAACTGGGCGCCCAGCCGATCCACATCGACACCGGCCCGATGGAATTGAACCTGCCGGCGATCAAAGGCATTGGCGGTTCGCCGTTGTACCTGATCGACCGTTTCGGCGAAGGCAACTCGATCTACGACATCGACTTCGTCTACCTTGAAGGCGTTGACCGCCATCCGGTAGGCGCTGGCCTGAAGGTCATCGACCACCTGACCCACAACGTCTATCGCGGGCGCATGATCTATTGGGCCAATTTCTACGAGAAGCTGTTCAACTTCCGTGAAGCGCGTTATTTCGATATCAAGGGCGAGTACACCGGCCTGACCTCCAAGGCCATGAGCGCGCCGGACGGCCAGATCCGGATCCCGTTGAACGAAGAGTCGTCCAAGGGCGCCGGGCAGATCGAAGAGTTCCTGATGCAGTTCAATGGCGAGGGGATCCAGCACGTAGCGTTCCTCACCGACGACCTGATCAAGACCTGGGACGCGCTGAAGAAGATCGGCATGCGCTTTATGACCGCGCCGCCAGACACTTACTACGAAATGCTCGAAGGTCGCCTGCCGAACCATGGCGAGCCAGTGGATCAATTGCAATCGCGCGGCATCCTGCTGGACGGCTCGTCGGTTGCCGGTGACAAGCGCCTGCTGCTGCAGATCTTCTCGGAAACCCTGATGGGCCCGGTGTTCTTCGAATTCATCCAGCGTAAAGGCGACGATGGGTTTGGAGAGGGCAACTTCAAGGCGCTGTTCGAGTCGATCGAGCGCGACCAGGTGCGTCGTGGTGTGCTGACCGCCGATTGATCGACAGGCTAAAGCAAAACAGCCCGGTTTTTACCGGGCTGTTTTGTGCCTGATGCAGCGTGTTGCAAATGGCCTGTGGTTTATTGGGAACAGACGTTTCTTGAAATATCACTCAGAGGGTAGGGCGCAGACAATTTCTGCGTGTCCAATATCAAGAGGCCCTCTTATGAATGTGAATTCTCCTCCCCTTCAACGCCCGATTGGCCCATCTACATCAACCGAGCAGATAGGGCCTGTGCGCAATGTTCGCTCAGCCGGTAATGCAGACCCAGTCGATCAGGCGCGTAAAAAGTTTCTCGATGACAGTGAAACCGAGTATTTGGGCAACACACTCACCGCCAAAGCGCATCAACTGACGGAGGCCGCGCTGTCACCCAACAAACCGGGAAGTCCAGGGGTGCAGGTCTCGACATTTGCCGTTGATGGTGTTCAGTCCAACGACCTGATAATGATCAAGCGGGTGCTGCTTACAGAAGAGGGGCCTAATTTCGTCCTGTACATGCCGGAAGACGACGTGACCTCGTTTCATGAGTTCGATAATGCGCAGCAGATGACAGACTGGCTCAAAGACGTGGCCAATGATCCGATTGAGCGCAAGCGATTTACGAAGCATTTTGCCAATGATCAAGCGCCCAAGCAGGAGGAGCGGGTCAACCAGAAATTTGGCATGTTCGCTGATGGCGATAGCAATGCAGTGGTAGGAAGTTTTGGTTATGAGAAGGGGAATATCTTCGAGCGTTTAAACAAGGGCACTTCGATCCCTCCGGTTCAGGTCTACGGGCTGGTGCGAACACAGCTCTATAAACTGGAACCTGATGGCAAGGCGTTTTATGTCGGATATCGGCCAGATGGAGAAGCCATCGTCTATAGCTACGACGCTTATGGAAACTTGTACGGCGAGGGACAAAAAAAGGACGCCAAGAAGCGCAGATTTTATTTCGTTCAAAATGGGTTGAACGAAAACAAACCGCTTGAACCCATGACGTTCAATGCGTTCCGCAAAAAAATAGCCAGTGTTTCCTTGGACAATGTGGATGCCAATAATCTAAACGGTCTTTACGACGAATTCCTGAAGCAACTCAGAAGTCCTGGGCATGGCCTCGCCACCGCGTTGAAAGCGCTGGGTGTTCCTGAAGACATAGCCCACTCCATCGAAACTATCGCGAAAGACCCCGTCAAAGGAACGTTGCTTGAATTGAACCGCGACAACCGTATCGGCAAGCTGTTTGGTGTCGATCAGCAAGAGATGGATGCCAAGCTGGAAAGCGCAGGCAACCAAGCTCAACACAACATCCCCTATTACGGTAAGTGGCGAGAGAGGTTGGAAGATACCGCCAACGTCATTGAACAAGTTGCCGGCACACCTGATGTGCCGACAACCGAAGTCAGGACCTGACTCAATTGACAGAGGGGTACGGACGCCCCCACAGCCGACATCCACTCTCAGCCTCCCATCAAGCCCGGCGCTGACGCACCAAATGCTTGAATCCCTCATACACCAGCACCATCACCGCCAGCCAGATCGGAATATAGGTCAGCCACTGTCCGCCCTCGATCCCTTCGCCCAACAGCAACGCCACCGCGAGCAGCAATACCGGCTCCACATAGCTCAGCAGCCCGAACAGGCTGAACGCCAACAAGCGACTGGCAATGATGTAACTCACCAGCGCCGAGGCACTGATAAGGCCCAGCATGGGAATCAATGCATAGAGCTTTGGATGCCCATCCAGTACGGCAAAGCCTTGTTCGCCGCTTTGTACAAACCACCAGGCCACCGGCAGCATCAACGCCATATCCAGCCACAGCCCTCCCAGATGATCAGTGGTCAGGTATTTACGCACCACGAAGTACACCGGGTAGCCGATGATCACTACCAGTGTTGCCCAGGAAAAACCACCGGCCTGATACAGCTCATTCAGCACACCCAGCGCGGCAAACACCACAGCAATCTGTTGCAGCCGCGACAGGCGCTCGCCGTAGACCAGGCGCCCGGTGAGCACCATGGTCAACGGCAGCAGAAAATACCCCACGGACACGTCCAGGCTGCGCCCATTGAGCGGCGCCCACATGAACAACCACAACTGCACGCCGAGCAAGGCCGACGACACCAGTACGCCGCCGACCAGCCGTGGCTTGGCCGCCAGCATGCGCAGCAGTTCCCAGACCCTGCGCCACTCGCCGCTGACGAGCATGAACACCGTCATGCAGGGCACGGTGAGCAGCATGCGCCAGCCGAAAATCTCCAGGCCACTCAGGGGCGTAAGCAGTGATGTGAAGTAATACATCACGGCAAACAACACCGAGGCCAAGACCGATAACACAACACCTTTAGACACGCTGCCCTCGCGAAAGCCAATTATTGCGCGGGTAGTCTACAGGCGTGCCAATCGACCGGATACAAAATGCCCGACATCGTTGAACCCCGGCGAGGACGAATGCCCTGGCGTAACCAACGAATCAATGAACGCCTCGTCCTCAGCGCTGATCTTCACCGCCAGCGCTCCGGTGTAGGCGTCCCACTGCGCCTCGGTTCGCGGCCCGACAATCGCCGAGCTCACCGCCGCATTGTTCAGCACCCAGGCGATTGCGAACTCGACGATCCCCACGCCGCGCCCTTGAGTGTATTGCTGGATCTGCTGGGCAATGCGCAGTGATTCAACCCGCCACTCGGTTTCCAGGATGCGCTTGTCCTGGCGCGCGGCACGGCTGCCGGGCTCGGGCGTGACGTCCGGGGCGTACTTGCCGCTAAGAACCCCTCGGGCCAGCGGGCTGTAAGGCACCACACCCAGGCCGTAGGCCGCTGCAGCGGTGATCTGTTCGACCTCGGCCTGACGGTTGACGATGTTGTACAGCGGCTGGCTGATAATGGGTTTATCCACGCCCAGGCGTTCAGCCACGCGAATCACTTCAGCGATGCGCCAGCCTCGGTAGTTGGACAGGCCCCAGTAGCGGACTTTGCCCTGGCGGATCAGGTCGCCGATGGCGGATACGGTCACTTCCAACGGCGTGTGGTGGTCTTCGCGGTGCAGGTAGTAGATGTCCAGGTAGTCGGTATCCAGGCGTGCCAGGCTGGCGTCCAGCGCGTTGAACAGACGCTTGCGGCTCAAACCGCTGCGGTTGGGCACGCCGTCGGTAGGGCCGAAGCCGACCTTGGAGGCCACCACCCAATCCTGGCGGTTGCGTGCAATCGCCTCGCCGACGATTTCCTCGGAGCGTCCGCCTGTATACACGTCAGCTGTATCGATGAAGTTGATGCCCTGGTCCCAGGCCTTGTCGATGATGCGCAGCGAGTCTTCGGTACCGGTCTGCTCGCCAAACATCATGGTGCCGAGGGTCAGAGCGCTGACCTTTAACCCGGACTGACCCAATGTACGGTAAATCATGCAAAGCTCCTCATGGCAGGTAAACGTGAGTCATGCAATACCAGACCCGAGCGCTCTGGAACAAGCCCTGAGCGGATTTGTTCATGCGCGTAGCAAAGTCTCGCAACGGGCCTGTAAAAAACGATGCAGCACTTTCACGCGTTCTGACACTTGCAGGCGGTGAGGGCACATCAGGTTGAATGGCGTGGGTTCGCCTTGCCAGTCGAGTAGCAGGGGCACCAGCCGCCCAGCCTGGATATCACGGGCCACGTCCAGGTTGGCTTTATAGGCAATGCCATGCCCCGCCAACGCCCAGCGGCGGACAATCTCGCCATCGTCGCTGAGATAGTCACCGCTCACTTCAACCTCCTGGAGCAAGGTCCCCTGGCGGAAATACCAGGTGCTATTGGCCTGGCCCCGGCGCATGTAGCGCAGCGTGCTGTGGTGGGCCAAGTCTTCGGGCGTATGCGGGGTGCCGTGGCGCGCCAAGTAGTCGGGGCTGGCGCAGGCAATGCGATGGTGATCGGGTACCACCGGCAGGGCCACCAGGCTGGAGTCTCTCGGCACGCCAAAGCGCAAGGCGATGTCGACAGTGTCGCGAAACAAATCGGCATTGCTGTCGTTGAGCAACAGTTGCAGACGGATAGTGGGGTGCTCCAGCTTGAACTCATCCAACCAGCCCAACAGCACATTGCGACCGAAGTCCGAGGGAGCGGCCAATTGCAATAAACCACTGAGGCTTTGGCCTTGTTGCTTGATGGCATGTTCGCCTTCGGACAGGGCTTCCAGCGCTACCCGCACGCTGTCCAGATAACGCCGGCCTTCTTCGGTCAGGCGCATGCTGCGGGTGGAGCGGGCAAGCAGGCGGATGCCGAGACGGGTTTCAAGGCGCTTGAGGGCGATACTCGCGGCCGCTGGCGTGAGGCCCAGGCCACGGGCGGCGGCCGTCAGGCTACCGGTGTCGGCGCTGCGCACGAAGACTTCAAGGTCGAGAATCGAGCTCATTGATAAAAATCCTTTAAAGATCTTGTCGTTTTACCCGGATTTTTCATCGATTACCAAGCTGGGAAGATGAACGTTCACTTTCTGACCCAGGTAGTTTTCTCATGACCTCTTCCCTGAGCGGTAAAACCATCATCGTCATCGGTGGCAGCAGCGGTATCGGCGCGGCAATTGCCCAGGCCGCCTTGGCGCGAGGCGCGCATGTGATCGTGGCCGGGCGCCGCTTGGCGCCAGGTTCCGACAGCGGGCTGCGCAACGAGCCGGTGGACGTCACCGACAGCGCCTCGTTAAAGCAGTTGTTCGAAACCGTGGGGCGCTTTGACCATCTGGTCTACACCTCGGGGCCTTCGGTGCGGGCCAAGCCTTTGATCGAAACAGACCTGGATGAAGCCCGGGACAACTTCGATGTAAAGCTCTGGGGCGCACTACGCGCCATTCAACACGCGCTGCCGTTTTTGCACGAGCAGGGCAGCATCACCCTGACCTCGGGCCAGTTGGGGCGCAAGTTAGCGGCAGGGCAGTTCATCAAGACGGGCATTAACGCTGCGACCGAGGCCTTGGGCAAGCAACTGGCCAAGGAACTGGCGCCGCGTCGAGTCAATGTGATCAGCCCAGGGGTGATAGACACACCGGCCTATGCAGGGCTTGGCCAAGAGCAACGTTTGGCAATGTTTGCCAAGGCGGGCCAAGGGTTGCCGGTTGGGCGGGTGGGGCAGGCTGAAGAAGTGGCGGCGGGGTATGTACTGGCCATGGAAAATGGCTTTATGACCGGTGCGGTGGTTGATATCGACGGTGGCGGCCTGTTGTAAATACATGGCCCAAGTGGGAGGGAGCAGATCCCTCCCACGTTGAAGGCGTCAGGCCTTGAGCGTGCGCGTCATCCGCAATGCCAGAACACTGCCGCTCACAATCACCGCCGCCAGCAGGTACAACGCCACATCCGTAGAGCCGGTAGCATCCTTCACAAAACCCACGATATACGGGCTGAGAAACCCCGCCATCTGCCCCATGGAGTTGATCAACGCCAAGCCACCCGCCGCCGCACCCGCGCTGAGCATCGCGGTGGGCACCGGCCAGAACATCGGCAGGCCGGTGAGGGCGCCCATGGTGGCGATGGTCAGGCCGAGAATGGCGATAGCGGGGGTGGTGGCGAAGTTAACGGCGATCACCAGGCCAATGGCGCCCATCAACATCGGTACCACCAAATGCCAGCGGCGCTCCTTGCGCAAATCGGCAGAGCGGCCCACCAGCAGCATGAAAACTGCCGCCAACAGATACGGAATCGCGCTGAGCCAGCCAATCACCAGGTTATCGCTGAAACCCATGTTCTTGATGATCGACGGCAGCCAGAAGTTGATCGCATACACGCCACTCTGGATGCAGAAGTAGATCAGGCCGAATGCCCAGATCGCCGGGTTCTTGAACACTTGGGCCAGGGAGTCGCTGGTGGTTTTCGGCTTGTTTGCCAGGTCTGTGGCCTGGTCAGCTTCCAGTACCGCACGCTCATGGGGCTTGAGCCACTTGGCGTTGGCGAAACTGTCACTGAGCAGGAAATAGGCGAGGGCGCCGAGGATCACGGTCGGGATGCCTTGCAGCAGGAACATCCACTGCCAGCCCGCCAAGCCACCTTGGCCTGCGGCAAAGTGATTGAGAATCCAGCCGGAAAACGGGCTGCCGAGCAAACCGGACACCGGGATCGCCGACATGAACAGTGCCATGATTCGCCCACGGCGGAAGGTCGGGAACCACTGCGAAAGGTACAACACCACACCGGGGAAGAAGCCGGCTTCAGCGGCACCGGTGAGCAGGCGCAGGGCGTAGAAATGCGTGGGTGTGGTCACAAACAGCAGGCATGTGGAGAGCGTACCCCACACGATCATCATCAATGCGATCCAGCGCCGCGGGCCAAACCGGGTCAGCGCCAGGTTACTCGGCACGCCGCACAGCACGTAGCCGATAAAGAAAATCCCGGCCCCCAGGCCGTACACGGTTTCACTGAATTTCAACGCATCGAGCATCTGCAGTTTGGCAAAGCCAACGTTTACCCGGTCGAGGTAATTGAACAGATAGCAGATAAAGATGAAGGGGATCAGGCGCAGGGTGATGCGCTTGTAGATGGCGTTCTTATCGTCATCGCTGGCCAGTGCGGCAGTGGCGCTCTGTGACATGGGATTCTCTCTTTATTATGATTTTTCGCGGTGCGAGGGTAACGTTGACCGCCCTGACAGTCTCGGTGACGTGACGGGCAGCTGTCTTTGTGCTGGCGCACAGTCAAGCTGCCTTTGCGCTGTGCCGGTGAACAACCTTTTTTAGGAAATTAGCCCCATGTTCGAGCTGGATCATGCCCTGGCGCAGGAGATTGTCGATCGCACCATGGCAATCCTGCCCTATAACCACAATGTCATGGACAGCCAGGGCTTGATCCTGGGCAGCGGCGAGCCGGAGCGTATCAACACACGCCATGAAGGTGCGCAATTGGTGTTGGCCAATGGGCGTGTGGTGGAAATCGACGGGCAGACCGCCAAGCATCTCAAGGGTGTGCAACCCGGCATCAACCTCCCGCTGTTGCATGATCAGCGCCTGATTGGCGTGCTGGGTATCACCGGAGAACCAGATGGGTTACGCACCTACGCCGAACTGGTGCGTATGACCGCCGAAATGCTGGTCAGCCAACGCCACCAGCAAGCCGAGCAACAATGGCGGCGCCAGCGTTGCGATGATCTGCTGGCCCTGCTGTTGGCCGACAGCGGCGACTCCCCGCGCCTGGTGGACGAAGCCCAGCAATTGGGGCTCAAGCCACAACTGGCGCGCACGCCGTACCTGTTTGAACTGGGCCCGGGCCAAACGGCGGAGGCCCTGAGCACCTGGCTTGCCAGCCGCTACCCGGACAGTTGGTGCGTCAGCTCCGCGCAGTTTTCCTTGCTGTGGTGCCGACCTGCTGCGGTGCAGGTCGATAACCCCCGCTTGCTGGAAAAGCTCGAGGGCCTGGGTTGGAACATCCAGCGCATTGCCATCGGCGGGCAAGCGGAGGGCTTGGCGGGGCTGCGCCGCTGTTACCGCCGGGTAGGAGATCTGCTGGCTTATGGCCGCGATATCCTGCCGCAATCACGCCTGTTGACCCTCAACCGTTATCGCCTGCCGGTCATGCTTTGGCGTCATCGCAACGACGACGCCCTGGACGAATTGCTCAACCCGTTGCGCAAGGTGTTGGCCAAGGACAGCAACGGGCAACTGCTCGCCACGTTGCGCAGTTGGTGCGAGCACGACGGGCAAAGCCAGGCGTGTGCCGACGCCTTGGGCATTCACCGCAACAGCCTGCGCTACCGCATGGAACGCATAGCCGAACTCAGCGGCGTAGACCCGCTGACGCTAGATGGGATGCTTGCCTTGTACCTGGGCGTACAACTGCTGCCCCACCCCCTGTAGGCGCGAGCAAGCTCGCTCCTACAACGGGCATTGTAGAAATGAACAACAAACCCGCCCCACACTTGTGCATCGGCCCCGCGTCATTGCCCCTGCCAACTGGCAGCATGGGCGTTATAAAAACCGGAGAACGTCCATGAAAATCGTGATCGCCCCTGACTCGTTCAAAGACAGCCTGAGTGCCGCAGGCGTCGCCCAGGCGATTGCCGAGGGGTGGGCCGAGGTCTGGCCGGATGCGCACGTGCTTCAATGCCCGATGGCCGATGGCGGTGAAGGCACGGTGGATGCGGTGCTCGCCGCGTGTAAGGGGCAATTACGTCGGCAAACAGTCCGAGGCCCGCTGGGCGACGGCGTCGAAGCACGTTGGGGCTGGTTGGCCGACAGCCATACCGCGATGATCGAGATGGCCGAGGCCAGCGGCCTGCAACTCGTCGCGCCGGGGCAGCGCGACGCCTGTTCCAGTACCACCTATGGCACCGGCGAGTTGATCCGCGCCGCGCTGGATGCCGGGGCGCAGCGCATCATCCTGGCGATTGGCGGCAGTGCCACCAACGATGGCGGGGCGGGAGCGATGCAGGCCCTTGGCGTGCAGCTATTGGATAGCGAACGTCAGCCACTGCCGGCGGGTGGGTTGGCATTGGCACGCCTGGCCCATATCAGCCTTGAACAACTCGACCCGCGCCTGGCGCAGGTGCGTTTTGAAATCGCCGCCGACGTCAACAATCCCCTGTGCGGCCCCCACGGTGCCTCGTCGATTTTCGGCCCGCAAAAAGGCGCGAGTTCCGAGCAAGTGGCACACCTGGACGCGGCCCTTGGGCACTTCGCTGACCATTGCGCTCAGGTGCTGCCCAAGGATGTGCGCGACGAACCTGGCAGCGGCGCCGCCGGTGGCCTGGGCTTTGCTGCCAAGGCGTTTCTCGCTGCCCAGTTTCGTCCAGGGGTTGAGGTAGTCGCTGAACTGGTTGGCTTCGATGAAGCGGTGCGTGGCGCCGACCTGGTAATCACCGGTGAAGGTCGCTTCGACGCCCAGACGCTGCGGGGAAAAACTCCGTTTGGCGTGGCGCGCATTGCCCGGCGACACGGCGTGCCGGTGGTCGTGATCGCGGGCACCTTGGGCGACGGCTACGAGCAGATGTACGCCCACGGTGTGGATGCAGCGTTCGCCTTGCCGTCGGGGCCGATGTCTCTGGAGCAAGCCTGTCACGAGGCGCCGCGCCTGTTGCGTGAGCGGGCCTCGGACGTTGCACGGGTATGGCGCCTGGCAGCTACTCGCTGACCCCGCGCGCCAGCCGCTCCACCCACTGCTCTTGAAACCCCTGTAGCTGCACACCGGGTTGCTGCAACTGCACAAATTCAAGCATCGGGTCTTGCACCGCCGTGCGCACTCCGCTCAGTTCCTCCAGGGTCGCCAAGCCGCAGAACGGCACATAGGCTTCGCTGTAGCCGCCTTCATGTACCAGCACCAGGCGGCCCTGGCACAGACGCTCGGCGGCCAGGCGCAGGGCGCGGGTCAGCAGCCGGAACGATTCACTGTGCAACAGCATGCGCGCCAACGGGTCGACGGCGTTGGCGTCATAACCACAGGCGACGATGATCAACTCCGGCTCGAAGCGCTCCAGCGCGGGCACTACGATGCGTTCCATGGCGTGTAGATAGGTGGCGTGGCCACTGCCTGGCGGCAACGGAATATTGATGTTGGCCCCCACGCCGGCCCCGCGGCCTCGATCCTGCTCGCCGCTGTAGCCAGGCGGGTAGCAGCCGTCCTGATGCAGGGAAATCGTCAACACATCGGCCCGTTCTTCGAAGATCGACTGCGTGCCGTTGCCGTGGTGCACATCCCAGTCGATCACGGCAACTTTGTTCAGTCCGCTGCGGGCCTTGGCGGCCTCGATGGCAATGGCAATGTTGGCCAGAAAACAAAAGCCCATAGCACTGTCTGCCAGGCAGTGATGACCCGGTGGCCGCGACAGCGAATAGGCGTTGTGCGCCTGGCCCTTGAGCACCATGTCCACGGCGGCCAGGGTCAGTCCGGCGGACAGTTGCGCAATTTCGAAGCTGCCCGGCCCAATCGGTGCCTGGGGGCCAAGCTCACCGCCACCCGCATCGCTCAAGGCCTTGAAACGCTGCAGGTAAGCGCGGCTGTGGACCCGCAGCAGATCCTCTTCACTGGCGGGCGGCGCGCTATGCAGTTGTAGTTGGCGGCTCAGTCCGGAGACATCCAACAGGCTTTTCAGGCGGCGCTTGGTCTCCGGTGACTCGGCATGCCCGCTGCCGGCCGGCGGCTGCACCCAGCCGCCCACGGGCAGGGTCAGCGCATGGGCGCCGGCGCTGTGCCACAGGCTCATTTCGTCGAAAAAAAATGCGGTGGTTGGGTTCATACCGGTTCCAGTTCAGTGGGGGAATGGGGACGGCTGGCGACGATCATCACCAGAGACAGCAAGGTGATAGCGGCTGCACCAAGCAGCAACAGGCTGAAACCGCCGCTGGCCTCGATCAGGCGGCCAGCGAGCGCCGGGCCGACGGCCAGGCCGCCGCCGATGACCAGGTTGGAGGCGTTCATCAGCTTGCCGCTGTGATCAAGGTCGGCCAGGCAGGCCAGGATCAGCGGCAGAATGAAGGTCCAGGTGAATTTGAACAGCAGCGCCGCCAAGGCAAATCGCAGCAATGCGGGCTGGCCGAACAACAGAAGCACCGCTGCCGCCATCATCAGGTAGCCCAGCAACAACAGCACTCCACGCGGCAAGCGGGTCCCGATCAGTGAAGCGCTCGCGGCCCCGGCAATGCCCATCACGGTGGCGATGGCGAGGATGTCGCCGCTGTGCTGCGCCGAAATCCCGGCACTGGCGCCCAAGGCACCGATAAAGGTCCAGACGCCTCCCAAGCTGATATAAAAGGCCAGGACCGCGCCAACCCCCAGGGCGGCTTTCCAGCGTGAACCGGGCAAGACCGGGGTGTGGCTGGCGGGCAACGCACGGCTACCGGCGGGAAAAGCCCGCGCCAATGGCAGCAGCAGAGCCATCAACCCTGCCAGGATCAGGTAGCAGGCATTCAAACCAAACCGTTCGAACAAACCAGGCAGCACCACCAGGCCGACGGCACCGACGATCAACTGCCCCATCACCCACAAACCATAGACTCGGCTGGGATTGGCGGTGGTGGCGGCACTGGCCAGGCAGAGGATCATCAACGAACCGCCGGCCAGGGCGCTGGCCCCGCGCAACACCAGCAGCACGGCGTAGGTGTCGGCGAGCATCGACAGCAGGTTGGCCGCAATGAACAACAGCGCGGCGACCCGGGCGGCAGTGCGCCAGTCAACCCGCTTGAGCCACCACCAGGCGGGCAAGGTCGCCAGGCTCATGGCGCCCAGTTCCACGGAAAACAAGTCGCCAATCCGCGCCGGGCTCAGTTGCCATTGGCTGGCCAACTGCGCGGCCACGGCGGGAGCAGTCATCAGGAGGGTCGGAGTGATGGCGGCAAACAGTACGATCGCCGCCAGCCGTGCCGTTATCGCAGGGTTGGAAATGGGCATTTTCAAGCTCCAGGGAAAGGGGTCAGAACACATGCACGAGGCGCAACAGCGCTTCGGTGCCGGCATAACCATTGGAAGCCGCAACGTGTTGCGAAAGGCTGACCATCAGTTGGTTCTGCCGGTCGAGCCAGTGCCCGAGTTCGAAGCCGACTTGGGTGTAGCGCTTGTGGGTATCGTCGAGGCGACGGTTGTTGAGGCGCAGGGCGCCACCGTCGGCCTGGATCAGGCGCAATGCGCCGTAAGTGGCGGAGCTGAAGTCATACGAGGCAAAAGCCTGCAGGCGATACAGCGGGGCTTGCTTGAGTTCGCTGCCGAAGTAATCGTCATTGCGGCCATAGAGCTGGGCTTCCAGGTTGGCTTCCAGCACCCATTTCTCACCGATACCGTGGGTGTAGTTGTAGACAAAGGTGGCGCCCCAGCGATTGGCACCGGGGGACACGTCCGGGTTTTGGCTGTGGTACTCACCTATCGGCACAGTGATCAGGCTCAACAAGCCGCTGTAAGTGCGCGTCACCGGGTCGTTGACGAAAAACAGCGTGCCGCCCACCTGTGGATCGCCCAGGCCGCGCTCGCGGCTGCGCTGGTTGGCGCCGGGAAGGCGTGCGCTGATGTCGGCAAAGGGCAGGATGAATTGCGGCGTGCACAACGTGCCGCAGGCGTCGGTGAAATACACCTGACGGTAGGCCACGGCGTTGACCCTGAGGTCGGCCTTGCCGGTGCTGTCGGCGGGGCCATGGAAATCGCTGGCACGGGTGGCGGGCAGGTACAGCACACCCAGGCGGGTGCCCGGTGGGGCGGCGAAAAAATCGCGGGCGTTGAGGTCGGCAGCCTGGCTGTCGAGGCTGAACAGGCTGGCGCACAGCACTGTCAGGTTACGTAGGCGCGTTGAAGTCATGGCGAAGCGTCTCGTGTTAGAGGAGGCCGGAAAATGGGCAACAGCAGCCCGTGACCGTAAAAAACGACCGTGGCAAAAACGTGGGAGAAGCGGGCAGGGTCAGTCGGGCGGGGCGTGCACCAGGTGCGCTATGCGCGCCTTGTCCTTGACGCCGAGCTTGGCGTAGATGGCGCGAATATGGTGGCGCACGGTATTGGGCGAAAGGCCAAGGTCGCGGGCCACTTCCTTGTAGGTCTTGCCCTCGCCGAAGCCTTGGGCCACGTCGTTTTCCCGTGGGCTGAGCTGGGGCAGGGCACGGTTGAGGCGCGCGGCCAACAGCAATTGGTCGCCCACTGGGGACGCCTGGATGTGGATGCGCTTGCCGTCATACCCGCGCTCATCAAGCGGCACCGGCAGGGTGGGGCCACACCATTGCGGCCATTCGCTGAGCAGCAGGTCGACAAAACCGCGCTCGGCGCATTGCAACACACCCCGAGGGTCGCACACCGCCAGGGCCAGATTGCGCGGGCTGGCCAGGGTTTCACGCATGGCCACCAAGGTGCGGATCTGGTTTGCCGAGACCGCCGCCACCAGGTGCAGCATCAGGTTATTGAGCAACTGGCAATCCTGCGCGTTGAACGTGGGCGCAGTGGGCTGGCGGTAGAGCGTCAGGTGGTGGCTGAGGTGGGTTTGCGGGTCGATATGGATGACACACAGCAATTCACCTAGGCCGTGGCGATGCGCTAGCCAGTTCAAGGCGCTGCCGCTGGCGGGGTCGCGCATATTGATAATTACTGCCTCGCCAGGCGCGGCATGCACCCGTGCAACGGTCACGTCCAGATGGCGGATTGACTGCCAGTCCGCCAGGTAGTCGGGCGGCAACTGGTAGAGGTAGCTGTTGTGCTCTTGCGGCAGACCGTTGATGACAGCCGAGCGCCCCCACCAGGCACTGTCGAAGGCCAGCAATTGGCTGACGCGTGCCAGGGCATGGCACTGGAAGTGTTCGATGTCCTTGTGTTGGGCCAAGCGTTGCAGGTCCAGGGTCAGGGTGCTGAAGGCCTGCAACAGGCCCGAGTAATCAAGACGGCTCATGGGTATTCCTCTGTGGGACTTTTTTTGTTGTTCTCGTCACAGGGTGAAGGCCGAAGTGTCGGGTTGACGGGGCAGGGCCTGAGCTGAGTATCGGCGCTGCGCATAGGGATCGCCATCGTTCAGATGCAGGATGGTGCTGGTTG
This sequence comes from Pseudomonas sp. FSL L8-0168, assembly GCF_037976155.1. Classification (NCBI taxonomy): domain Bacteria; kingdom Pseudomonadati; phylum Pseudomonadota; class Gammaproteobacteria; order Pseudomonadales; family Pseudomonadaceae; genus Pseudomonas; species Pseudomonas sp. FSL L8-0168. Next base: position 737,947 of record NZ_CP150262.1, read on the forward strand.
GCTGGTAAGAAAACGCCCGACTCGTCAGCCAGGCGCTTAGCCTCTACACTGGCCCGCCACTTGTCTTTCAAAGGATGAAATGCAATGCACCCACCTGAACCGTCTATCGTGATCCAGCGTTTTACCGAGGCCCACCTGGAGGGCGTCGCCTCGCTATACAACGAACCGGCTGTTTGCCGTCAGGTGCTGCAAATGCCTTTTCAGTCGGTTGAGATGTGGCGCAAGCGCCTGGTGATGGATAACGAGCGGCGCCTGCAACTGGTGGCGTTGCATGGCAGTGAGGTGATTGGCCAATTAGGGCTTGAGCAGTACCTGCGCGTACGCCAGAGCCACGTTGGTTCGTTGGGTATGGGCGTGGCGCCCGCCTGGCAGGGCAAGGGTGTCGGTTCGCGGCTGTTGGCGGCCGCGCTGGAGGTGGCCGACAACTGGATGAACCTGCGCCGTGTGGAGCTGACGGTCTACGCCGACAACGAGCCTGCGCACAACCTGTACCGCAAGTTCGGCTTCGAAGTGGAAGGGCGGCTGCGCGATTACGCCCTGCGCGACGGTATGTTTGTCGACACCCTGAGCATGGCGCGCCTGCGCACGTCGGCTTGATCCTGTAAAACTGTGGGAGCGGGCTTGCCCGCGAAGGCGGAGTGTCAGTCACTGAATCTTCAACTGAACCACCGCTATCGCAGGCAAGCCAGCTCCCACACGGCTCATGCATTGCCCACAGAGTCAGCGCCCGGTACAGATGCCCTGCAAGGCAAACCCCACCGCGGCCTGCGCGTGCAACGCGGTGGTGTCCAGCAGCGGCAGGGCGCTGTGTTCGGGCTGGATCAGCAGGCAGATTTCCGTGCAGCCAAGAATAATCGCCTGAGCGCCGCGTGCGGCGAGTGTCTGGATCGCCTGCTGATACACCTGGCGCGAGGCGTCGCTGATGACGCCCACGCACAACTCTTCATAGATGATTCGGTGCACCGCCTTGCGTTCATCCGCGTCTGGCACCAGCACGGTGAGCCCCTGGCCGGCAAGGCGCGATTTAAGGAAATCCTGCTCCATGGTGAACGCGGTACCCAACAAGCCCACCGTCAAGGTCCCGGCCTCCAGGGCCGCAGCCGCCGTGGCATCGGCAATATGCAGGAAGGGAATCGACACTGCCGCCTCAATGCGCGGTGCCACTAAATGCATGGTGTTGGTACACAGCACCACACAATCAGCCCCCCCGGCCTGCAAGCGTCGCGCGGCATCTTCCAGGATCAGCGCGGTATCGTCCCAACGCCCGGCATGCTGAGCCTGTTCCACCGGGCCGAAATCCACGCTGTACATCAACACTTGCGCCGACCGCAGCGGGCCGAGCTGGTCGCGCACACGCTGGTTGATAAGGCGGTAATACTCGGCGCTGGACTCCCAGCTCATGCCGCCGATAAGGCCGATGGTGCGCATGTGGTGCTCCGGACAAAAAGTGTGGCTTCACCTTACCCATTGAAGGCGGATGAGTCATACGCAGTTGCCAGCCAATTCACCGGAGCAGTTCAAATAACCTTGATCAACGATCACTTCTGATCAATACCCGGCGCTAAATTAAGGTGCGATGCCTCAACATTGGCTATACCTACCACTCGTTCTTACGATGATGCTCGCCAGGGAGTTCAATAATGAAATTAAGGCTAATGATCGGCACACTGTGCGTCGCTTCGCTCGGTATGGCCGGTTGCGCCAGCAAGGTGGTGCAACCGAATGAGTATTCAGGGTTTCTTTCCAACTACAGCCAGCTCAAGGAGGCCAAGTCACCCTCGGGGGCTGAGGTGATGCGCTGGGTTGATCCACAACTGGATTTGAACCGTTACACGGCGGTGTACATCGAGCCCACCCAGTTTTACCCCAAGCCCCAGGCCACTTCCCGCATTCCAGAGAGCACGTTGCGGGGAATCAACGACTATTACAACCAGGCGCTCAAGCGCGAGCTGGCTCAGTCATTGCCCGTGGCCAATGCCCCTGGCCCTGGAGTGATCGTGGTAAGGGCGGCGATTACCGCCGTGAGCAGCAAGACCGAGAGCCTCAAGCCTTATGAGTTTATCCCCGTCGCCCTAGTGGCTGCGGCAGTGAGCACCGGCACCGGCATTCGCGACCAGGAGACCACCCTGGGCACCGAGGCGCAGTTCCTCGATGGCGCCACTCATAAAGTGCTGGCCCAAGTGGTGCGCAAAGGTACTGGCAAGCCGTTGGCTAATGACTCCCAAGTGATGAAGGCCGACGATGTGAAAAGCGTCATCGACGGTTGGGCGTCGGACCTGCACCAGTCCTACGTGAAACTGAAAAAACACTGAGTCAAAAAAAAGCGCGGCGGGTCATCGCCCGTCGCGCTTTTTTATTCGCCGAGCTTATTTAAGCGGCGTCAACGCTGGTAGCTTCCACTGGCCGCTGCCAACTTCAGGCTTGGGCAGGTAAATGCGCAAGACCGCGTAAAACGGGCCGGGTGGGGCCGGCAACCAGTTGCTCTGCTCAGCCTTGGGAGGTTCGTGGTGCTGCAGCGCCAGGGTCAAGCCACCATCGGCATCGAGCTTGAGGGTCGGCAGCATCTGCGAATTGATCAGGTAGCGCTTCTTGTGATTCGGCACCAGCAATTTGGTCTTTGCGTCATACATCGTCAGTGACCAGAACGCATCGGCCGGCGGCAGCTGGTCCTTGGCAAAATGCACGGTGTAGCTGTGGCGTGCACCATTAGCCGGCTTGCCCTCGCTGTCGATGACGTAGCTCAAGTGCGCGGCTTCATCACTGGAGTTGCCGAACATCCCCAGCTCGGCACCGGCGTAGCGGTACAGGTAGTTGTTTTGCAGGTGGTCGCGGCTGCCGTACAGGTCTGCGTCGGTCACTTGGTGGGTATCCACCTTGGCCTTCTTGAAGGCGGCGAATTCGGCGCGGCCATCGGCGATGCCGTCCTCCAGGGCCTTGCGCTGCTCGGTAGTCAACTGCTTGACCTTGAACGGCGCGCCTGGGGCGATACCGATCTTGGCAAAGCGTGCCAGCAGATCTTTTTCGCTGTCCTGGGGCGCGGCGAAGGCCAGCATGAAGTTCAGGTAGCGAAACAGCTGCGGGCCTTCGGTCATGGTTGCCATCGGCTTGGGCCATTGGATCTTCGGCACAGTGGCAGGCGCGGGTTGCTTCACATAACTGCTCAGCGCCTGCACCTTGTAGCCGCTCTGGATCTGCTTGACCTTGCCCAGGTCTTTGTCATCAAACAGCTGCGTGCGGTAAAGGGCGTAGGCGATGTTGCTTTCGCTGTAGACCACACGGTCGATGTCCACCGGCTGCTGACCTTTCCAGTCTGGCCCGGCGATCATGTAGTGGCCGCCGTTATTGCCAGTGCTGCGGGTGCCCAGGTAGGCAAAATTCTGCGTATAGAGGTCGATCAACTGCACCGAGTAATAGCGCTTGTCATCAATCTTGGGCAGGGTCAGCACCAGCGGCTCTTTACGCAGGTCCATCCACACGAACGAGTAGGGCGTGTCGACGTTGGGGGTGGTAACCGCGTTGTCCTTGGGGGTGAGCACCTGGGCGCCGTTGTCGATACGGTTAAACGGCGCCTTGAAGTGGGCACCGCCTTTATCAACGGCCTGGGTGTAGAGCGTCTTGTACATCTGCACCACCGGGAAGCCGTACAAGTAGGCTTCCTTGGCAATGGCCCTGGCTTCGCTGGGGCTTGCGGTGAAGTCAGCCCAGGCGCCGGAGCTCATGAGTATCCAGAGGCTCGCCAACAGCAGGCGCGTCGGTTTTCCAATCATGTTGTTGCGTCCTTCCTGAGTGCTATCTGAGAGCGTGGCGTGAAGGCGCTGAGTTTCCTGTTTTATTGGCCGGTCGTCACGTTAATCTCTGCAAAGGACGATGAGGAAGGGGCGTTAGAGCATGGATTTGACTTTGTCACGCAATTGATCAATGGAGAACGGCTTGCCAATCACCTGCATACCGGCGGGCACATCAATGTTTTCGGCATAGCCGCTGGCAAACAGGATAGGCAGGGTAGCGCGCAGTTCGCGGACTTTGGTTGCCAGTTGTTTGCCGTCCATGTCGGGCAGGCCGACGTCGGTCATCATCAGGTCGATGATCTGGTCGGTATTTCGCACCTGCGCCAGTGCTTCCCCAGCATCCGCGGCTTCGAGCACCGTGAACTCCAACTCTTCGAGGACATCGACGATCAGCATGCGCACGATGGCGTCGTCTTCGACTACAAGGATGGTGGAGGTGTGGGACATAGTGAACTTTCCTGAACAGTGAGAGCGCTGGGCTTAAAGGCAACTAGATTGTGAGTAATAACAATGCCAGCAAGTTCCGAAGCAATTGCTGGCATTGTGACCTTAGCGGCGCAAAAAGTCCCGTCCGCTTGCGTGCTGACTCACCAAGGTACCGGCGCCATGCGCTTGACCGCATCCGCTGCCAATCAACGCACAAACATAGCGTTGAGCGATGTTATTCGGGCAAACTTGCGGTTTTCCCGCATTTGGCCAAGGCATGCCCATGACACCCGCGTCGTCCGTCGATGAAAAAAGCTTTCGTACCCTGCTGAGCCGGAACGTGGCCCTGCCCTTGGGCGTGGGCGTGCTCAGCGCGGTGTTTTTCGTCTGCCTGATTACCTATTTGCTCTCGGTGATCCAGTGGGTGGAGCACACCGACCGCGTCATTAACAACCTCAATGAGACGTCCAAACTGACGGTTGACCTGGAAACAGGGATGCGCGGGTTCCTGATCACCGGTGACGAGCACTTCCTTGATCCGTACGAAGTGGCCAAGCCGCGGATCATTGCCGACCTGCGCAATCTGCAAGACCTGGTAGCCGACAATCCGCAGCAGGTTGACCGGCTCAAGCGCTTGGAAACCTTGCAGACCGAATGGAACACCTACGCGCAGTCGATGATTGAGCTGCAGCGCAACAGCGGTGATTACCGTGGCGCGGTCAAGGCGGGCCGGGGCAAGCGGCTCACTGATGAAATTCGCAAGGAATACGAAGACGCGGTGGCGATGGAGCAGCAGTTCCGTATCACCCGTAACGCAGAGGTCACCCGCACGACGGTGATCAGTGTCACGCTGTACTTGGTGTTTGTACTGGGGTTGAGTGGTTTTCTGGCCTACATCGGCAGGAAGAATTTAATCTCACTTTCAAAGAGTTACAGCGCAAACCTCGCGTCACAACAGAAGATTGCACGGCGCCTCGAGCAAACCGCCTGGCTGCGCAATGGCCAGACCGAGCTGGCCGAGCAAGTACTCGGCCAACTGACCCTGAACATGCTGGGACGCAATATCCTGCAATTCTTCGCCCAGTACATGGGCTCTGCGGTCGCCGCGCTGTACGTGCGTGAAGAACACGGCGGCCTCAAGCGCGTGGCCACGTATGGTTTCTCCCGCGAGCAGGAACAGCAAGAACAGTCGATCTACAGCGACGAAGGCATCGTCGGGCAGGCCGCTCAGCTCAATCGTCTGATTCGCCTGGACGATGTGCCGGTGGATTACTTCAAGGTCAGTTCCGGTCTTGGCGAAGGGGCCACTCGCAGCATCCTGGTGATGCCGACCAGCGATGATGACCGTGTCAACGGCGTAGTCGAGCTGGGCTTCCTGCGCCCTCTGGATGAGCGTGATATCGAACTGCTGGAACTGATCGCCGGCAATATCGGCACCTCCATCGAAGCCGCGCGCTATCGCCAGCGCTTGCAGGAAGTGCTGGCCGAGACCCAGCAACTCAACGAAGAGCTGCAAGTGCAGCAGGAAGAGCTCAAGACCGCCAACGAAGAGCTCGAAGAGCAATCGCGCATCCTCAAGGAGTCCCAGGCTCACCTGGAAACCCAACAGGCTGAGCTTGAACAGACCAACGAGCAACTCGCCGAACAGACCCAGACCCTGGCCGAACAGCGCGACGCCATGGACCGCAAGAACATCGAGCTGAACCAGGCCCAGCTTGAGCTGGAAGACCGCGCCGATGAGTTGCAGCGCTCCAGCAAGTACAAATCCGAATTTCTTGCCAACATGTCCCATGAGCTGCGCACACCGCTCAACAGTTCGCTGATCCTGGCCAAACTGCTGGCGGATAACCCGCAGGAAAACCTCAGCGCCGAGCAGGTCAAGTTTGCCGAGTCGATCTATTCGGCCGGCAATGACTTGCTCAACCTGATCAACGACATCCTGGATATTTCCAAGGTCGAAGCCGGCAAGCTGGAAGTGCGCCCGGAAAACGCCAGCGTCGAGCGCCTGGTGGATGGCCTGCGTGGCATGTTCGAGCCGCTGGCAATGGACCGCAAACTGGGCTTCCAGGTGGACGTGCAACAAGGCTCGCCAACCCTGCTGTTTACTGATCGCCAACGCCTGGAGCAGATCCTAAAGAACCTGTTGTCCAACGCCATCAAGTTCACTGAACAGGGCGAGGTCAGCCTGTCGGTGTCCCGCGCGCCGGGGGAGGGCATTGCCTTTACCGTGCGCGATTCCGGCATTGGTATCGCCCCGGATCAACAGGAAAGCATCTTCGAAGCTTTCCGCCAGGCCGACGGCACCACCAATCGCCGTTACGGCGGTACAGGCCTGGGCTTGTCGATTTCCCGTGACCTGGCCACCTTGCTGGGCGGCTATATCAGTGTGACCAGCGAACCGGGCAAAGGCAGTATTTTCACGCTCGTATTGCCTGAACAGTATGTAGAACGCGACGAGGCCGCGGCGCCGATCGAGCCACCGCGCCAAGTGGTGGTCGCGCCGGCACCAACGCCCGTCAAGGTATCGCCGCTGCCGGTGGCTGACGCCGAGTTGATCCCGCGCTTTGCCGATGACCGCGAAAAAGCGCCGTTCAGCACTCGCTGCATCCTGGTAGTGGAAGACGAGCCGAATTTTGCGCGCATTCTGTTCGATCTTGCCCACGAGCTGGGTTACCACTGCCTGGTCGCCCACGGTGCCGACGAGGGCTACAGCCTCGCCGAGCAATACATCCCCGACGCGATTCTGCTGGACATGCGCTTGCCCGACCACTCAGGACTGACTGTGCTGCAACGCCTCAAGGAACACGCCAACACGCGCCACATCCCGGTGCACGTGATCTCTGTGGAAGACCGTGTCGAAGCCGCCATGCACATGGGTGCCATCGGTTATGCGGTCAAGCCCACCACCCGCGAAGAGCTCAAGGACGTGTTCGCGCGCCTGGAAGCCAAGTTGACCCAGAAGGTCAAGCGCATCCTGCTGGTGGAAGACGATGACCTGCAGCGCGACAGCATTGCCCGCCTGATCGGCGACGATGACATCGAGATCACTGCCGTAGGCTTCGCCCAAGAGGCCCTCGACCTGTTGCGCACCACCATCTACGACTGCATGATCATCGACCTCAAGCTGCCGGACATGCTCGGCAACGAGCTGCTCAAGCGAATGGCCACCGAGGACATCTGCTCGTTCCCGCCGGTGATCGTCTACACCGGGCGCAACCTGACCCGGGACGAAGAGGCCGAACTGCGCAAGTATTCACGCTCGATCATCATCAAGGGGGCGCGCTCGCCCGAGCGTCTGCTGGATGAAGTCACGCTGTTTCTGCACAAAGTCGAATCCCAGTTGTCCCATGACCGCCAGAAGATGCTCAAGACCGCCCGCAGCCGCGACAAGGTGTTCGAGGGGCGCAAAATCCTCTTGGTGGACGACGACGTGCGCAATATCTTCGCCCTGACCAGCGCCCTGGAGCACAAAGGTGCTGTGGTGGTGATCGGGCGTAACGGCCAGGAGGCTATCGATAAACTCAATGAAGTCGAAGATATCGACCTGGTGCTGATGGACGTGATGATGCCGGAGATGGACGGTTACGAGGCCACCGCCTTGATCCGCCAGGACCCACGCTGGAAAAAACTGCCAATCATTGCCGTGACGGCCAAGGCCATGAAGGACGATCAGGAGCGTTGCCTGGCAGCAGGCTCAAACGATTACCTGGCCAAGCCGATTGACCTGGACCGCCTGTTCTCACTGATTCGCGTATGGCTACCGAAGATGGAACGCATTTAAGTGGAGCAGTGTTTCTTGGATAAGAGTAGCGATATTGAGCTGCGCCTGTTGATCGAGGCGATTTACCTCAAGTACAGCTACGACTTTCGCGACTATTCGGGCGCGTCGGTCAAACGCCGTGTGGCCCATGCCTTGCGTCAGTTCGACTGCGCGACCATTTCCGCACTGCAAGAGCGCGTGTTGCACGACCCTGCGGCGTTCATGCAGTTGCTGCAATTCTTGACCATCCCGGTGAGCGAGATGTTTCGCGACCCGTCGCACTTCCTCGCGATTCGCCAGGAAGTCGTGCCGCTGCTCAAGACCTACCCGTCGATCAAGATCTGGATCGCCGGCTGCAGCACAGGCGAGGAGGTGTACTCCATGGCCATCCTGCTGCGTGAAGAAGGCTTGCTGGAACGCACCATCATCTACGCCACGGACATCAACCCGGCGTCGCTGGATAAAGCCAAGCAGGGCATCTTTTCCCTGGAGAACGTGCGCGCCTATACCGCCAATTATCAGCAGGCCGGCGGGCAACGTTCATTTGCCGACTACTACACAGCAGCTTACGATTACGCGATCTTTGACAAGACATTGCGCGAGAACGTGACCTTTGCCGATCACAGCCTGGCGACCGACAGCGTATTTTCAGAAACGCAATTAATTTCATGCCGTAACGTATTGATTTATTTCAATAAAAAATTGCAAGATCGAGCGTTTGGCTTGTTTCATGAGTCGCTGTGTCATCGCGGCTTTTTGGTGCTGGGCAGCAAGGAAACCCTGGATTTTTCCGCCTACAGCAAGCAATTCGAACCCTTGGTCAAGCAGGAACGGATCTACCGAAAATCATGAGCGACGCGCCGGACACCCCGATTTCGGGGATCGAAGCCATCGTCGTCGGCGCGTCCGCCGGCGGCGTCGAGGCGTTGCTGAGTATTTTCGGCCAGTTGCCCAGTACCTTCGGCCTGCCGATCATTGCCGTGCTGCACCTGCCGGACGAGCGCCGCAGCCAATTGGCGGAAGTCTTTGCGCGGCGCCTGAACATCCCGGTCAAGGAGGCGAGGGACAAAGAAGCGCTGGAGGCGGGCACCTTGTACTTTGCCGGGCCCGGTTATCACCTGTCGGTAGAGCAGGACCGCAGCCTGTCCCTGAGCCAGGAAGACCGGGTGCACCATTCCAGACCCGCCATCGACTACCTGTTTTCCTCGGCGGCCGATGTGTATGGGCCTCGCCTGCTCGCCATTTTGTTGACTGGCGCCAACCAGGACGGCGCAAGTGGGCTGGCCCACGTCAAGCAATCGGGTGGCATTACCATCGTGCAGGACCCACAAGAGGCACGCATTGCCGTCATGCCCCTGGCGGCCCTGGCCTTGCACACACCTGACCATATTCTTTCCTTGAGCCGAATCGGCTCATTGCTGGCTTCCCTGGAACCCTTCCCATGTTAAGTACTGTCCAGGCCAAACTGCTGATCGTCGACGATCTGCCGGAAAACCTGCTGGCCCTAGAGGCGCTGATCAAGCGTGAGGATCGCCAGGTCTTCAAGGCATTGAGTGCCGATGAGGCGTTGTCCCTGTTGCTGGAACATGAATTCGCCATGGCGATCCTCGACGTGCAGATGCCTGGCATGAACGGGTTCGAGCTGGCCGAACTGATGCGCGGCACCGAAAAGACCAAGAACATCCCCATCGTGTTCGTCAGCGCCGCCGGGCGCGAGCTCAACTACGCCTTCAAGGGTTATGAGAGCGGCGCGGTGGACTTCCTGCATAAGCCCTTGGATATCCATGCGGTCAAGAGCAAGGTCAATGTGTTCGTCGACCTGTATCGCCAGAGCAAGGCGATGAAGCTGCAAGTCGAAGAGCTGGAGCGTAGCCGCCGCGAGCAGGAACTGTTGCTCACGCGCCTGCAGGCCACTCAGGCCGAACTGGAACAAGCGGTGCGCATGCGTGACGACTTCATGTCGATTGTCGCCCACGAAGTGCGTACACCCCTGAACGGGCTGATTCTGGAGACCCAGTTGCGCAAGATGCACCTGGCCCGGGACAACGCCGCCGCGTTCACTCTGGACAAGATGCACGCCATGGTTGACCGCGATGAGCGCCAGATCAAAAGCCTGATCCGTCTGATCGAAGACATGCTTGACGTGTCACGCATCCGTACCGGCAAGCTGTCCATACGCCCGGCGCGTTTTGACCTGGCGCAGTTGGTGCGCAACCTCGTGCACAACTTCGAGCCACAGGTCGCCGCGGCTGAATCGTCGATGCAGTTGGTGGCAGACGAGCCTGTAGAGGGCCACTGGGATGAATTCCGTATCGAGCAGGTGATCACCAACCTGCTGACCAATGCCCTGCGCTACGGGGCTAAAAGCCCGGTGGATGTACGGGTGTATACCGAGCATGGCGAGGCGCGCGTGGAAGTGCGCGACCGTGGCATTGGTATCAGTGAAGACAACCAGAAGCGTATTTTCCAGCAGTTCGAACGGGTTTCCGCCAATCATGCCGCCGCCGGCCTGGGCCTGGGATTGTTTATTTCCGAGCAGATAGTAGCGGCCCATGGCGGCACCATCGAGGTGGAGAGCCAGATAGGCGAGGGCGCCTTGTTTCGTGTGTGCTTGCCCCTTGAGGCGACCGCGTGAAATCAATCGTCAGCTCGACGCAACCTCTGCGTGACCCCATGGTCGTAACTGCAGCAATTGACCGGACAAAGGCTTCCCATGAGTGAAGATGCACAAGATGTCGTACTGATCGTCGAGGACGACGAATCCATTATGTTTGTGCTGGGTGAGTACCTGGCAGGCTTGGGCTACCGGGTCTTGAAGGCGATCGACGGGGAGCAGGCCTTCGAAATCCTTGCGACCAAACCGCACCTGGACTTGATGGTCACCGATTACCGCCTGCCGGGTGGAATTTCCGGGGTGCAGATCGCTGAGCCGGCGCTCAAGCTGCGACCGGAACTGAAAGTGATCTTTATCAGCGGCTATCCGCAGGAAATTCTCGACTGCAACAGCCCGATCACGCGCAACGCGCCGATTTTGGCCAAGCCGTTTGATCTGGATACGCTGCAGGAGCATATCCAGCGTTTATTGGCGTGATGATTCAAACGAGACGCGCAAGTTTTGTGCGATAGCAAAAGTTCTTCTCGAACCACCGAGAAGAACCTTTTTGAGGTATTGCGCGTTTTTCCCGCTTGACGACATCCTTTATGCCGAAGGCACGAAATCCTTCAAGGGAAGACCAAACGGCTGTTTACTGACAGGGTCAAGGGCATACCATTTGCCGTTTTTCTGGGTGGCAGCGATTGCTGTTGTTGTCCCTTGCATGTTGGCGTTGCCTATTGTGGCGTTCTCAACGTTCCTGAAGATCTTTACAGGGTCATACTTGATTTTAAACGAAGGTTGATTATTCCGTCCGGGACCACTGTTCGCCAAGTAAGTTATACCTTCTTGCACGAAGCCTTGCGCAATACCCTTTGGATCGATAGGGTTGAGTGCGCTCAGTGTGCCGCGCACCAGTTTTTTTACGGTACTCCCAAACGTAGACGAGGCCGTCCTGACGCCGGCGCCAGCAGCCCTTGCTGCTCCACCGGCACCGGCGAGGATAAAGCCAAAAGCATCAAACGCCAAATCGATGAGGCCCTCGCGCCAGTTTCCGTTGATAAAATTTTTGATAGCGTTAAAACCCGGAATAAGCCCGGCTACAAAATCTACAATTTTTTCATAGAAAGGTACTTCACCGTCGAATGTAGTAGTACCCCGCAGTGACTCTGCGTACTGGCGAATACCGATTTTTTTTACCATGGCATCAGCAATGTACTGCGTTTTTTCGCTGGCGAAGCTGTTAGGGGCATCATTGACCGAGTCGGTGGACCAGGCCGAAAGAACGTTATCCCTGTAATTACCATCAGGGGCGAGGGGGACAAGGCGCTTGGAATTAATCTTATCGTCCAGAATGGCACCTGGGATTTTGCCGTTCAAATCGACACGTTTTCGAATGGTATTCTTTGCGCTGTCGATTTCATAGGTATGGGTGCCTTTATTGCCTTGCGCATCAACAAATTCGCTTTGTAAAAATATACTGGTCGGTGACGAATCTTTTATTTTTTGTATCTGCGAATAAGCCGAGTACGAAACATCTACTTCTTTAGAAATTGTAATCTTTCCATGCTCAATGATCTTCCGGTCCTCGACAGGCAGACTGGAAATCAAATTCTTGACCTGCGTTTGCGTAGCCTGTTCAAAGCGATCGAAATGTGTTTTGAGATCTTTTTCAAACCAGTGCGCCACGACGCTGCTGGATTGCTTCTCAAATTTGATGTTGCTGAGAACGAAATCTTTATCGCTGGAGTCGTAGCGAGTTAAATCAATATCCTCGAGAGTTTTATCGGAATGGAGAAATATGTCCAACAGTGAGTAGGGGCCTGGAAATGACAAAAATTCGGATTCCTTTGGTGTCAGCACCTTTTGTTTGATTTGCTCTTCCGATAAGTGTGGATTTTGCGATCGTATGCTGGCCACTGCCCTGTCATGAAGATCAGGGATCTTCATCGCAAACGTATCGGAAGCCTCACTCAACAAACGCACCTGATCATTGTACGCAGAACGTACAGCCTTCATGTCTTCTTCTGAATATTGATCTGTACTGCTCCTGACCAACACACCATTGTAAACGCCCCAGTCTTTTAGGGCATCCGTTTGAGCCTGCTGTTCAACCAGTTTGTCTGCCAGCGTTATAGGTGCCAACTCATGTCGCATCATGACCTGTGAAAACGTCATTTTGCTGGTTGAACCAGGGGCCTCAGCCTCTATACGGGCTACTGCCGTAGCGAAGCTGACCCAAGAGTGGGTGCCCTTGGTCAATGTTTCGGGTATGTCTTTGACCAGGAGTTCCGGAGCCTTGCGGGCCAATAGAACTTCCATGGCCAGCACGCCGTTGTAATGGTTCGTCACTCCGTTTTCACGCAAGTGATCAGACAGCGTGGCGTATATGTGCCGGGCGTTCATTCCGGAGAGGTTAATGTTGGCCAGGTCGAAGCCTGCAACTTTAGTCCTGTTCGAGTCGGGTGAAGTTGCGTTGATGCTGAGGGGGTCCAACGAGTCGTAGAGCGCTGTCAACATCCAATCGGCGATCACGTTAGGCGATGCAATTTCGCCAAGTTCACGTTCAGCGGCGAGGGCGAATTTCTGAACATTGGAAAACCCGAGGATTCTGTCAATAGCGCGACTACGATCTTCGCGAAAGTCTTCGGAAAGACCCTGCTGATAATCAATTCCACGGGTCAAATAGGCGAGCAAGTTGTTTTCTGGCTGGCCTTCCAAAAACTTACTGGTCATGGCGGCAAGTGCACGCCGATCTTCACTGCTCATCGGCGTTGGCCATGAGTGCGCTCCACTGAGATTGCCATGCGCCGGTGCTTCAATTGGCCGACGTGTCAAAGACTGCGCAATGTCCTTTAACTCCGATGCATTGGTTGGAAGTACTATGCCATGCCCTACGAGGTAGTCGCGCAGCGTCACAGCCACGTTCGGCCACAGTTTGTTGTCTTGAAAATATGAAGAGGCAGGATCGATTTGGATCGCAGTATTCAGCGCAACCTGCATCCGCTCCTCAACAACTTGTTTGTACTTTGCGTGAACTTCCTCGGATGCATTTGGGCCAGGGAGAAACTGCTTCACATTAATATCTACTATCTCTGCGATTTTTGGTATTGCCGCAATCACAGTACTTCGGTTGTTCAGATCACCCAGTTTAGACGCTTGGCTCTTCAGGAGTTCTTGGGTGGGGATATCGAAATTTTCAGCGAAGAGGTTATATTTATCCTGCCACCCGTTGAGGTGCTGCACGATGAATGCCCGCTGCTCTGAAGGCGACGGATCGCTGTCAAAAGGCAAGGTATGACCATGAAACTGAGCGATTTCCGCGATCTTCGCAGTGGTCGCAGTGGCCGTGGGGTCCAGGCTTACAACGTTGCCGGAGCCCGCCAGCGTTTTAGCAGCGCTCTCGAGCAGGGGCCAATCAATAAAGCTTTGAATATCGGAGGATTCGACTTTTGGCTCGCCGATGGGCGTGAACGGCGTAAAATCGAAGGCATTTCGGGGTTCGGCGCGCAGGGTGGTGAAACCGATGGTACCGCTGGCGACATTGATGCTGATCTCTTTTGAGAGGTCTACGTTATGCTCTTTGGCCCAGCCCTTGAACGCTGGACTTTTCAGGAGGTTAGCCAACAGCGTACGCGACTGCATAAAGGACGAATCGCGCGGGATATCTTCAACGGTGTGCTCCCGAACGTTTTGACCACCCTCGGGAAATTGTTTCAAAGCCTGGTTGTACAAGCGGGCTAACTCATGATCCGCCTCTTCGTGGCGGGGCCCCGGCGTTAGCTCTATTGCCAGCTCTAGACGGGCAGGCTGCGGTTGTGGGGCGGCCTTTGCCTGATCGGTCGTGTACAGCTGGCGCAGGTGGGAGTTGGAAATAGCAGTCATCAGAAATATTCCTGGTCGAAGTGGGTAATACGTTGTTCGCCAACGTATGTGGAAAAAAACTCACATCGATTCCATCTGCTGCCTGCTAAACCGTGACGACTTATTGCCACATGTGGCCGCTCTACGCCTGGATCATCTCCCGCACCTTGGCCGTCAACAAATCAAACGTAAAAGGCTTGGTGATCAGTTGCATCCCCGGGTCCAGGAAGCCACCCCGCACCGCGGCGTGCTCGGCGTATCCGGTAATAAACAATACTTTGAGTTCCGGACGAATCTGCCGGCCGATTTCCGCTAGTTGTCGGCCGTTCATCCCCGGCAAACCGACGTCGCTGATCATCAGGTCGATGCGCTGTTCGGATTCAATGATCGGCACCGCCGCATTCGCGTCCCCAGCCTCGATAAACCCGTAACCCAGTTCTTTGAGCACCGCGCTGACCAACACCCGAACTGCGGGATCATCCTCGACGATCAAAACCGTTTCCCCTGCATTGGCAAACGGTAGCAATGTGGGGTTGAGCGGCTCCTGAGCTTGGGGCTCACCGATAAAGCGCGGCAGGAACAAACTGACCGTCGTACCTTTGCCGACTTCGCTGTGGATGGTCACATGCCCACGAGACTGGCGAGCGAAGCCGTAGATCATCGACAGCCCAAGACCGGTGCCTTGGCCGATGGGTTTGGTGGTAAAAAACGGATCAAACACGCGATCCATCAGGTGTTGCGGTATGCCGCAACCGTTGTCGCTGACACTCAGTTCTACGTAGTCGCCCGGGGTCAAGGTGCCGTAGGCGGCGGTAAAGACACTGTCGAGGTGACGATTGGTGGTCTCCACGGTCAGCGTGCCACCCGTGGGCATGGCGTCGCGCGCGTTGATCACCAGGTTGAGCAGGGCGCTTTCGAGCTGGTTCGGGTCGGCCTCGGCCGTCCACAAGGCGTCGCTCAGGCGCATGTCCAGGTTGATACTTTCGTTGATGCTGCGTTGCAATAATTCGCCCATGGACGTGACCAACTGGTTGATCTGCACAGGCTTGGAGTCCAGTGATTGTCGACGGGAGAACGCCAACAGTCGATGGGTGAGGCTCGCCGCGCGGTTGGCCGAGGTCACGCCCAGGTCGATCAGGCTGTCCAGGTCATCCAGTTTGCCCCGGGACACACGTCGGCGTAGCAGTTCCAGGCTACCGATAATGCCGGTAAGCATATTGTTGAAGTCATGGGCGATACCACCGGTCAACTGGCCAACGGCTTCCATTTTCTGCGATTGACGCAGGGCTTCTTCATTGTGACGCAGTTGGGCGGTGCGTTCCTCCACTTGCTGCTCAAGCGTTTCCAAAGTGCGCTGGAGACGCAACTCACTCTCGCTCAAGTCAATCAACCGGTCCCGCGCTTCGTACTGGCGCCGTCGACCGCGCAGGGCCGCGCTCACCAGGCTGATCAAGGTGATGGGATGGAACGGCCGCTCCAGAAACGTGACGTTGCCCAGCAAGCCGCTCAGCCGCGTCGAGCCGTTCTGCTCTTTGCCGCCATGCTGGGTCATCAGCACGATAGGCAGGTCGGACCAGGCCGGTTGCTGATGCAACAGCTCGAGTAACGGCTCAAGGTCGACGCCACGCAGTGCCTCAGCCGCAATGATGAGCAGCCCGGCGCCTTGCGTCAGCTCTTCGCACAAAGCGGCCAGGCTGTTGGCGACAATCCCGCTGTAGCCGGCTTCGTTAAGCATCATCAGCGCCAATGAGCCATCGCGGCCCATGGGCGCCAGCACGATGGCACGCTCGTAGACGGGAGACAGGGCCGGCACTAGCCCTCATCCTTGAGCAGAGGGGAGCCGGCACCCATATAGGTTGGAATGCCCCGCAGCACACCCTGGAAGTTATCCAGGGGTACACCTACCGTCATACCGCGGCTGCCGATGCGATATTCACGAATGGTCGACTCGTGGGAGCCCGTTCTTTTTTTGATGACCGAAATGGCCCGGCGAACTTTACCCAGGGCCTCGAAATAACGCAGCAAGATCACGGTGTCGGCCAGGTAGGTGATGTCGACCGGCGTCTGCATGTCGCCGACCAGGCCGTGCTGGGCCACCGTCATGAAGGTGGCTGCACCACGGCGGTTAAGGTACAGCAGCAGTTCATGCATATGCAGGATCAGCGCGTTTTCTTCGGGCATGGCCGCCTGGTAGCCGTTGATACTGTCGATGACCACGGTCTTGATACCGCGCTCATCCACGCAGCGGCGAACCCGGTGGGAAAATTCGCCGGGGGAGAGTTCGGCCGCGTCGACCTGTTCGATCAGCAGGTTTCCGGTGTCCCGTAAGGCGGCGAGGTCGATGCCCATGTTCTTCATGCGCTCGAACAGCAGGCCCAGCTCTTCATCGAAGATGAACAGCGCAGCCTTTTCGCCACGGGCCACGGCGGCGGCAGCGAAGATCATCGAGATCAAAGACTTGCCGGTACCGGCCGGGCCGAGAATCAGGCTGCTGGAGCCGGTCTCGATCCCCCCGCCGAGCAGAGAATCCAACTCCTCGATACCGCTGCTCAAGGTTTGACGGTTGTAACCGCCGCGATGTTCGGCCGCCACCAGGCGCGGGAATACGTGAATGCCGTCGCCCATGATGGTGAAGTCGTGGAAGCCGCCACGGTATTTCTGGCCCCGGTACTTGACCACACGGATACGCCGACGCTCGGCGCCATAGTTGGGCGTCAGCTCCTCCAGGCGAATCACCCCGTGCGCAACGCTGTGCACGGTCTTATCCAGGGATTCGGTGGTCAAGTCATCCAGCAGTAACACGGTGGCGTCATAACGCACGAAGTAGTGCTTGATCGCCAGGATCTGCCGGCGATAGCGCAACGAGCTTTGCGCCAGAAGGCGGATCTCAGACAGGCTGTCGACCACCACGCGGGTCGGCTTGACCCGCTCTACCACTTCAAAGATCTGGCGGGTGGCTTCACCCAGCTCCAGGTCGGAGGAGTACAGCAGGCTTTGCTGGTGATCGGCGTTGAGCAGGCTTTCCGGTGGGGTCAGCTCGAAGATATGAATATGCTCATCCAAGTCCCAGCCGTGGGATTTGGCACCCTGGCGCAGTTCGTGCTCGGTTTCGGACAGGGTGATATATAAGCAACGTTCACCGTTCTGCGCACCGGCCCGCAGAAAATGCAGGGCCACGGTGGTTTTACCGGTGCCGGGTTCGCCTTCGAGCAAAAACACGTGGCTTCGCGATAGCCCCCCGGCAAGAATGTCATCAAGACCTTCGACGCCGGTGGCCGCCTTTTCACTCAACAGCTGTTTGGATGTACTCAAGAAGTGCCCTCAGGTCACGTACAAGTAGAGGGGCACGCCGACTGGGACGTGCCATATTCACTTGACCGTAGTGGCCACTAGCGGTTCAACGTTTTGGATGAATTGTACGAAGAGAGGTCGCTTTACACGTTTTTTTGCAGTGCTGAGCTGATCGCCTATCAGAGGCCCTGTTGTAACGCCGGATCATCCGGGTTCTGTTGCTCCAGTTGGGCGAGCAGCACCTGAACGTTCTGCAACTGCCCGGTCTCTTTCCAGTAATTGACCAGCAACACGCGGGCTTTGCGATTGGCGGGATGCCGCTGGACGATTTCTTCCAACTGGCGCTGGGCCGCCTCTACTTCGTCCTGGGCGTGCAGGGTGGTGGCCAGGTCATAGCGATAATCCGGGTTGTCCGGCGCAAGCTCCACCGCCTTGGACAGGCCGAGCAGGGCGTAGGGGCGCTCGCCATGGTGCAACAGCCACATGCCCAAGGCATGTTGCAGGTAGGCCGACTCCGGATGCGCCGCCAGTTGCCGGGCCAGCAGTTGGCGCGACTCGTCGGTCTTGCCTTGCTTGTCCAGCAGTTCGATTTGCGATACCACCGCTTGCAGGTTGTCCGGCTGCAAGCGCATTGCCTGCTCCAGGGCGTTTTGCGCCTCCGGCAGCAGGGCGCTGTGGATGTACAGACGCGCCAATTGAATCCAGCCTTCAGCGGTTTCGGGCTGGGCCTTGAGCGTTGTCACGAATTCATCGAGCACCTGCTGCAGTGGGCCAAAGTACAAACCCAGTGTATCGGGCGACAGGCCCAGCAAGGCGTTGGCGGCGGCAAAGCGCACCGATTGTTCCGGATCGTCCAGCACCGGGCCGAGCAGTAAGGTGCGCTGGCCAGTGGGCACCAGGCCGACGATGCTGTGAATAGCGGCTTCGCGCACCAGCGCCGACTCATTGGCGAGGTCTTTATCGGCCAGCTTCAGCGCCTGGGGGCTGGGGTAATTGGGCAGCTCAGCATGCAAGGCGGCGCGGCGCTCGGGCGACAGGTCCGGCCGGCCCAACTGTTGGTACAACACACGTGCGGCGCCGGGCTCGCCGTTATGCGCCTGCTTCAAGGCCTTGGAATAGCCATGGGCGATGGCTGGGGGTACGGCCACTGCAGGGGTGCGGGAGAAAAACCAGGTGATCAGTACGATCAACAACAGGGCGCACAGGCCGATGATGGAGTAACGGCGTGACTTTGACATGCAGGCGTCCGAAAGCTTGGGCAGCAAAGTTCCAAGCTTCGGTCAGTGCGAGGCGAGTGTCAAACCCGCGTCAGGTCAGCACGTAGTCCGCTGGCTCCAACGCTGGCGGCAGGTTGACTTCACCAAGGGCGGCGAGGATCTCGCGCTCCAATGTCCGCAGGATAGCGTCACACGGCAAGTCGTTTTCGTCGAAGCCGAAGGGGTCTTCCAATTCGTCGCCAATCGCATCCAGGCCAAAGAAGGTGTAGCTGACAATCGCGGTGAACACTGGCGTCAACCAGCCAAGTGGCTCGGCCATGGCGAATGGCAGCAAGATGCAGAACAGGTAAATGGTGCGGTGCAACAGCAGGGTGTAGGGAAAGGGCAGTGGCGTGGTCTTGATGCGCTCGCATGCCGCCTGCACCTGGCTCAGGCTGACTAGCCGGGCTTCCAGTTGGGTGTAGCGCCATTCGCTGATCACGCCCTGTTGTGCCAGGACCGAAAAGCGCGCACCGACCGTTTGCAGCACGCTGTCCGGCAAGTTGGGGTGGCCCACTGGCATGCTGATCCAAGGGTGTATCGCCCGGGCTTGATCTTCATGGCGCAAATGCGCGACCAAGCCATGGGCAAAACCGCACAGGCCGCGCAGCAGGCCAGCACGCTCGGCGGTGTCCCCCAGCACCTGGGTCTCGCGAATCAGCGAGCGCACGTCAATGACCATTTGCCCCAGTTGCTTGCGGCCCTCCCACCAACGGTCGTAGCAGGCGTTGTTGCGAAAACTCATGAAGATCGACAGTGACAGGCCCAACAAGGTGAAGGGCGTAGCGTTGACCTTGGAAAAATAGGCGGGGTGCAGGGTTTCCACCAGCACGATGACCGAGGCCAACAGCGTGACCAGCAGGCTGCGCCAGGCAATGCGCTTGGCAATGGAGCCTTTGAGGGAGAACAGGATACCCAGGACGTTGGGTTTAGGGCGAACGATCATGGAGGGCTTCTGTGGCGTGCAGGCGGTCAGATTAGAAGCTGCTATGCATCGCGTCCAATCACTTGGATCGACCGCCTGATCAGTCGACTCAATGACTAACGTGGGAGCCGGGCAGTACATAACCCTGTGGGAGCTGGCTTGCCTGCGAAAGCGGTGGTGCAGTGACAGCTGTGGTGACTGACCCACCGCCTTCGCGGGCCAGCCCGCTCCCACCGAAAAGCGAAAAAGCCCCCCGCGTTTCGCTACGGACTGGCCAAACCAGTCAGCCAAGTTGAAAGCTTTGACCATTGCCGCTGCGCCGCTCTGGAGCGACTATTTCAGCGCTTTTCTCGAGTTGAAAACGTCCTGAAAATAAAAACACAGAAGGATAGGAAGCGATGCGTGAGTATTTGGCTGCCACCACCGAGTTTGATTACCAGCACACCGTCGACGCCGCACTGGCCGGCAACCTGCAAGCGCTCAATGCCTGCGTGGAATGCTGTGACCGTCACGCGTTGCCGGGGCGCATCGCGTTGTTCTGGGAGGGCAAGGACGGACGCAGCGCCACGTCAACCTTTACCGAACTGCAAGAGCAGGCCGCGCGTTTCGCCAACTTCCTCTTGGCCCAGGGCGTCAAGCGCGGTGACAAGGTGGCGGGCCTGTTGCCCCGTACTGCCGAATTGTTGGTGGTCGTGCTGGCGACGTGGCGCATCGGCGCGGTCTATCAGCCGCTGTTTACCGCGTTCGGACCCAAGGCAATTGAACATCGCTTGAACAGCTCGGGCGCAGCGCTGGTGGTCACCGATGCAGTGAACCGTCCCAAGCTGGCGGAAGTCGCCGACTGCCCGACCATCGTCACGGTCGCCGGAGCCAAGGGCGAAGGTATCGTGCGGGGCGACTACAGCTTCTGGGCCGAACTGCCCAGCTACTCTTCTCACTGCGAGCCGGTGCTGCTGGGCGCAGAGGAGCCGTTCCTGCTGATGTTCACCTCCGGCACCACCGGCCCGTCCAAGGCGCTGTCGGTACCGCTCAAGGCCATCGTCGCGTTCCAGGGCTACATGCGCGACGCCGTGGACTTGCGCCCCGAGGACGCATTCTGGAACGTTGCCGACCCTGGCTGGGCCTATGGCATCTATTTCGGCGTGACCGGGCCGTTGTCCATGGGGCACCCGATCACCTTCTACGATGGCCCGTTCACCCTGGAAAGCACCTGCCGGGTCATCAATAAATACGCGATCACCAACCTGACCGGTTCGCCCACGGCGTATCGGCTGTTGATTGCCGGTGGCGAACAGTTCGCCGGTTCGATCAAGGGCAAGCTGCGCATCGTCAGCAGCGCCGGTGAGCCTTTGAACCCGGAGGTGATCCGCTGGTTCGCCGACCACCTGGGCGTGACCATCCACGACCATTACGGCCAGACCGAGCTGGGCATGGTGCTGTGCAATCACCATGGTTTGGCGCATCCGGTGCATGTGGGCTCGGCGGGTTTTGCCTCGCCAGGGCATCGCATCGTGGTGCTGGATGACAACCATCAGGAGCTGCCAGCCGGCCAACCCGGCATCCTGGCCATCGACCGCGAGCAATCGCCTATGTGCTGGTTTGCCGGGTACGACGGCGTGAAAACCAAGGCGTTCGTCGGCAAGTACTACCTCAGCGGCGATACCGTGGAGCTGAACCCGGACGGCAGCATCAGCTTTGTCGGACGCAGCGACGACGTGATCACTACATCCGGCTACCGCGTGGGCCCCTTCGACGTGGAAAGCGCGTTGGTCGAACACCCGGCGGTGGTCGAGGCTGCCGTGGTCGGCAAGCCTTGCCCGGAGCGCACTGAGCTGGTCAAAGCCTTTGTGGTGATCAGCGAGCAATACCGCGCCACCCCGGAGCTGGCTGAAGAGCTGCGCCTGCATGTGCGCCAGCGCCTGGCCGCCCATGCGTACCCGCGGGAAATCGAATTTGTCAGCGACTTGCCCAAGACCCCGAGCGGCAAGCTGCAACGCTTTATTTTGCGCAATCAGGAAATAGCCAAGGCCCAGGCGGCCGTGGCTTGACCCTTTTAAAAGGAAACAACGATGCAGATTGAAAACAAGGTATTCCTGGTCAGCGGCGGCGCGTCGGGCCTCGGCGCGGCCACGGCCGAAATGCTGGTCGCCGCGGGTGCCAAGGTGATGCTGGTGGACTTGAACGCCGACGCCGTGACTGCCAAGGCCAAGCAACTGGGCGACAATGCCCGCAGCGCCGTGGCGGACATCAGCCAGGAAGCCGCTGCAGAAGCGGCCGTGACGGCGGCGGTCGAGGCCTTTGGGGGCTTGCACGGCCTGGTCAACTGCGCGGGTGTCGTGCGTGGCGAGAAGATCCTCGGCAAGAACGGCCCGCACGGCCTGGCGAGCTTTGCCCAAGTCATCAACGTCAACTTGATCGGCAGTTTCAACCTGCTGCGCCTGGCCGCTGCGGCGATCGCTGAAACCGAGGCGAATGCCGACGGCGAGCGGGGCGTCATCATTAATACCGCCTCGGTGGCGGCATTCGATGGGCAGATCGGCCAGGCTGCGTATGCCGCGTCCAAGGGCGCGATCGCCAGCCTCACCTTGCCTGCCGCGCGGGAACTGGCGCGCTTTGGTATCCGGGTGATGACCATTGCACCCGGCATTTTCGAAACCCCGATGATGGCCGGCATGACCGACGAAGTCCGCAACTCCCTGGCTGCCGGCGTGCCGTTCCCGCCACGCCTGGGCAAACCCGCCGAATATGCCGCGCTGGTACGCCACATCATTGAAAACAGCATGCTTAATGGTGAGGTGATCCGTCTCGACGGTGCCTTGCGCATGGCCGCCAAATAAGGAGCAATGGCTATGAACGATCCAATTGTTATTGTCAGCGCCGTGCGCACGCCCATGGGCGGGTTCCAGGGCGACCTCAAAAGCCTGACCGCGCCGCAACTGGGCGCAGCCGCCATTCGTGCGGCGGTCGAGCGTGCCGGTATCGCCACCGATGCCGTCGACGAAGTGCTGTTTGGCTGTGTACTGCCCGCCGGGCTTGGGCAAGCGCCTGCTCGCCAGGCTGCCTTGGGCGCCGGGCTGGACAAGGGCACGCGCTGCACCACCCTCAACAAAATGTGCGGTTCCGGCATGGAAGCGACGATTCTGGCCCACGATTCGCTGCGCGCTGGCAGTGTCGATGTAGTGATCGCGGGCGGCATGGAAAGCATGTCCAACGCCCCGTACCTGCTGGACCGTGCGCGCAGCGGCTACCGCATGGGCCACGGCAAGGTGCTGGACCATATGTTCCTCGACGGCCTTGAAGATGCCTACGACAAGGGGCGCCTGATGGGCACCTTTGCCGAGGACTGCGCCGAGCACAATGGTTTTACCCGTGAAGCTCAGGACGCGTTTGCCATCGCTTCCCTGACCCGCGCACAAGAGGCTATCACCCACGGCAGCTTTGCCAGTGAAATCGTCCCGGTGCAGGTCACCGTGGGCAAAGAACAAAAAACCATTCTGCACGATGAGCAACCGCCGAAAGCCAGGCTGGACAAGATTGCCAGCCTGAAACCGGCGTTCCGTGACGGCGGTACAGTGACAGCAGCCAACTCCAGCTCGATCTCCGATGGCGCCGCGGCGTTGTTGCTGATGCGTGAGTCCCAGGCGCTCAAGCGCGGCCTCAAGCCGTTGGCAGTGATCCACGGGCACGCCGCGTTCGCCGATGAGCCTGGGCTGTTTCCGGTGGCGCCGGTGGGGGCGATTCGCAAACTGATGAGCAAGACCGGCTGGAGCCTCGACGAGGTGGACCTGTTCGAAATCAACGAGGCCTTCGCCGTGGTCAGCCTGGTGACCATGAGCAAGCTGGAGATTCCCCATGACAAGGTCAACGTGCATGGTGGTGCCTGTGCATTGGGCCACCCCATTGGTGCCTCCGGCGCACGCATCCTGGTGACGTTGCTCGCGGCCCTGCGCCAGAAGGGCCTCAAGCGTGGCGTCGCCGCTATCTGCATTGGCGGCGGTGAAGCCACGGCCATGGCCGTTGAATGCTTGTATTGAGGATGACCTATGTTGCCCAATGACGAACAACTGCAGATCAGCGACGCCGCCCGGCAATTTGCCCAGGAACGTTTGAAACCCTTCGCCGCCGCGTGGGACCGCGAGCATCGTTTTCCCAAGGAGGCCATTGCGCAAATGGCCGAACTGGGCTTTTTCGGCATGCTGGTCCCGGAACAGTGGGGCGGTTGCGACACTGGCTACCTGGCCTACGCCATGGCCCTGGAAGAAATCGCCGCCGGCGACGGTGCCTGCTCCACGATCATGAGCGTGCACAACTCGGTGGGTTGTGTGCCGATCCTCAAGTTTGGCAATGACCAGCAGAAAGAGCAGTTCCTCACGCCCCTGGCCAGTGGCGCCATGCTCGGTGCCTTCGCGCTGACCGAACCCCAGGCAGGCTCCGATGCCAGCAGCCTGAAAACCCGTGCGCGCCTTGAAGGCGACCACTATGTACTCAACGGCTGCAAACAGTTCATCACCTCCGGGCAAAACGCCGGGATCGTGATTGTGTTTGCGGTCACCGACCCCGCCGCAGGCAAGCGTGGGATCAGCGCGTTTATCGTGCCCACCGATTCGCCCGGTTATACCGTGGCACGGGTGGAAGACAAGCTGGGGCAGCATGCCTCGGACACTTGCCAGATCCTGTTTGAAGACGTGAAAGTACCGGTGGCCAACCGTCTGGGCGAGGAGGGCGAGGGCTACAAAATCGCCTTGGCCAACCTGGAAGGTGGCCGCGTGGGCATCGCCTCCCAGTCGGTGGGCATGGCCCGTGCCGCCTTCGAAGCGGCCCGCGACTATGCCCGTGAGCGTGAAAGCTTTGGCAAGCCGTTGGTCGAACACCAGGCCGTGGCCTTTCGCCTGGCCGACATGGCCACCCAGATCGCCGTCGCCCGGCAGATGGTGCATTACGCCGCCGCCCTGCGTGACAGTGGCAAGCCGGCGCTGGTGGAAGCGTCCATGGCCAAGCTGTTTGCGTCCGAAATGGCCGAGAAAGTCTGCTCGGCCGCCTTGCAAACCCTGGGCGGTTACGGTTACCTGAACGACTTTCCCCTGGAGCGGATCTACCGCGATGTGCGGGTCTGCCAGATTTACGAAGGCACCAGCGATATTCAACGCATGGTCATCTCACGCAATCTTTAAGGAGCCGATACATGAGTTACGAAACCATCCTGCTTGACGTCCAGGGCCGTGTGGGGCTGATCACGCTTAACCGCCCCAACGCCCTGAACGCTTTGAATGCACAACTGGTCAGTGAGCTGAACCAGGCGCTGGACAGCCTGGAAGCCAACCCTGAAATTGGCTGCATCGTGCTGACTGGCTCGAAAAAAGCCTTCGCGGCCGGTGCCGACATCAAGGAAATGGCCGAGCTGACCTACCCGCAGATCTACATGGACGACTTGTTCAGCGACAGCGACCGCGTGGCCAACCGCCGCAAGCCGATCATCGCCGCCGTGAATGGCTTCGCCCTGGGCGGCGGCTGCGAACTGGCCCTGATGTGTGACTTTATCCTTGCCGGCGACACCGCCAAGTTCGGCCAGCCGGAAATCAACCTGGGCGTGCTGCCAGGCATGGGCGGCACCCAGCGCCTGACCCGTGCAGTGGGCAAGGCCAAGGCCATGGAGATGTGCCTGACCGGGCGTTTTATCGACGCGGTAGAGGCCGAGCGCTGCGGGATCGTGGCGCGCATCGTGCCCGCCGATGAATTGCTCGAAGAAGCGCTGAAAGTGGCCGCCCTGATCGCCGGTAAATCCGTACCGATCAGCATGATGGTCAAGGAAAGCGTGAACCGTGCGTTTGAAGTCAGCCTGTCCGAAGGCGTGCGCTTTGAGCGCCGGGTGTTCCATGCGGCGTTCGCGACCCAGGACCAGAAAGAAGGCATGGCCGCATTCGTGGCCAAGCGGGCGCCGCAATTCAAGGATAAGTAACCCCTGCCAAACGCCGCAGAGCAAAGGTGGGAGCTGGCATGCCTGCGATGGCATCGCCTCGGTTTAACTGATGTACCGAGGTGTCTGCATCGCAGGCAAGCCAGCTCCCACAGGGCTTTGGGTCATGCCCATCAGAGCTGGTAGTTTTTCAACTCCCTGGCAATCACCATCCGCTGAATCTCGCTGGTGCCTTCGTAAATCTGCGTGATCCGTGCGTCCCGGTAGTAACGCTCCACCGGGTAATCCTCCAGATACCCATACCCTCCATGAATCTGCATTGCCTTGGAGCAGACCCGCTCGGCCATTTCCGAGGCGAACAGCTTGGCCTGGGAGGCTTCGGACAAGCACGGTTTGCCGGCGGTGCGCAGGCGCGCGGCGTGGAGGATCAGCAGGCGCGCAGCGTTGAGCTGGGTTTGCATGTCGGCCAGCAGGTTGGCCACGCTCTGGTGTTCGATGATTGCCTTGTCGAACTGCACCCGATCACGGGCGTAGGCCAGCGCGGCTTCAAACGCGGCGCGGGCGATGCCCAGGGCCTGGGCGGCGATACCAATGCGGCCGCCTTCCAGGTTGGAGAGGGCGATGGCCAGCCCCTTGCCGCGCTCACCCAGCAGGTTGGCTTCGGGAACCTTGCATTGGTTGAGGGTGACGGCGCAGGTGTCTGACGCACGAATGCCCATCTTGTGCTCGGTGCGGTCGACCACGAAACCTGGGGTGTCGGTCGGCACCAGGAACGCCGAAATGCCTTTCTTGCCCAGTTCCGGGTCGGTCACGGCGAACACGATGGCCAATTTGGCGCGCTTGCCGTTGCTGACGAACTGTTTGGCGCCATTGATGACCCATTGGCCATCACGCAGTTCGGCGCGTGTGCGCAGGTTATGGGCTTCGGAGCCGGCCTGGGGCTCGGTCAGGCAGAAGCAACCGATGGCCTGGCCGCTGGCGAGTTCGGCCAGCCAGGTGTGTTTCTGTTCGGTTGTGCCGTAGTTGAGGATCGGCCCGCAACCGACTGAATTATGGATGCTCATCAAGGCGCCAGTGGCGCCGTCACCGGCGGATATTTCCTCCACGGCCAGGGCGTAGGCCACGTAATCGACATAGGTGCCACCCCATTCTTCCGGGACCACCATGCCCAGCAGGCCCAGCTCCCCCATCTTCGCCACCAGGGCGTCGTCGATCCAGCCGGCTTTTTCCCAGGCTTGGGCGTAGGGGGCGATTTCGCCACGGGCAAAATCCCGCGCCATGTCGCGGATCATCACTTGTTCTTCAGTGTATTCAAGATCTTGCATGGCTTATTTCTCAATCTGCGCGAAGTCGCGGAAGAAGCTCTCCACATGGCTGGCATCCAGCGCATGGAGGGTGGGCGGGTTCCACTTCGGCGTCTTGTCCTTGTCGATGATCAGGGCGCGAACCCCTTCGATCAGGTCGCCGCGCTCGAACCATTGGCGGTCCAGGTGCAGTTCGAGGGCAAAGCAGTGTTCCAGTGGCAGGTGGCGGCCACGGCGCAGCATCTCCAGGGTCACGGCCATGGCCAGGGGCGAGCGGGTCTGCATGAGGTTGGCGGTGGTCAGCGCCCAGTCATGGCTATCGGCCACGGTGACTTGTTGCAGTTGCTCGACGATGCTGGGCACGTCCGGCAACCCGAAAAAGTGGTCAATGGCCGGGCGCAAGGCCGCCAGCGGGGCGTCGGGCAATTGCTGCACGGCCAGCCTGGCAAGTGCGCCTTGCAAGTCCTTGAGGGGAGACTCGCTCCATTGCAGACGGTCGAGCTTCTGATCCAGTTCAACCAGCTTGGCGCTGTCGATGTACCAGTCCGCCAGCCCGCAATACAAGGCATCCGCCGCGCGGATTTGCACGCCGGTCACCCCAAGGTAGGTGCCCAGTTCGCCAGGAATACGCGAGAGGAAATAACTGCCGCCCACATCCGGGAAGTACCCGATGGCCACTTCCGGCATCGCCAGGCGGCTGCGTTCGGTGACCACCCGCAGGTCCGCGCCTTGCACCAGGCCCATGCCACCGCCGAGTACGAAGCCGTCCATCAATGCCAGTACGGGTTTACGGTAATGGTGGATGGCAAGGTCGAGGGCATATTCCTCGACGAAGAAATCCTGGTGCAGGGTGTCGCCTTGCTTGAAGCTGTCGTACAGCGAACGGATGTCGCCACCGGCGCAAAAGGCCTTCTCACCGGCGCCGCGCAGGACGATGGCATAGACCTCAGGGTCGTCGGCCCAGACCTGCAAGTGCGCGGCCAATTGGCGGACCATGTTCAGGGTGATGGCGTTAAGGCCTGCGGGGCGGTTGAGGGTGAGGTGGCCGATATGGTTACGCACCTGTGCCAGAACTGCATGCTGCTGGATCTCGGCGTGGCTTGCTTGGGATGAAACCTGAGCAGTCATCTCTAACTCCCTGCTTTTATTGTTCTTTATCAAGACGTTCGCGGGCGAACTCTCTCGTGATCGTACCAGTGCAAATTTGCCTCGTACAACTTGGAATCATGCAGGTCGTTGTTGCATTTATGCAGTGTCGCTCAAACCACCCGGCTGGCCAGAACCTCACCGATACTGCGACGCCGGGCATGGCCCTCGGCGGCGTGGATCAGTTGTTCAAGCTCTGTCGGTTCGACATCGTAGAACTGCTCCATCTCGGCCAACGCTAGCTTGAGGTCGGCTGCCGTGATGCTCGGCTCGCTCACGGCGGTGGCAGTGCCCAGGATAACCGGGGCAGGCTCGGCAAGCCCCTTGGGATAACGCGTGCGCGTGGCATTGTTATAGGCCAGCGCGCAGGCGAGCAGGGCGCCGGCCCCTAGCATCACCGGCGCAAGCTCGTACCAGCCGAGGCCGACCGATGCCGGATCGGCCAGCACCAGGGTCATGGCCAGGCCGCCGGCCGGCGGGTGCAGGCAGCGCAGCCAGCAGATGAGGATCACCGTCATGCCTGCCGCCAGGCAGGCGCTGCCCAAGGTGCGCCCCAGGACGCGGGCGACCAGCAACGCGACGACGCCTGCACACAGGTAACTGCCGATTATCGACCAGGGTTGGGCCAGCGCCCCCGACGACACGGCAAACAGCAATACGGCCGATGCGCCAAGAGGGCCGAGCAGGTGCAGGGCCACCTCCATGCCGAACACCTGGGCACAGGCCCAGACACTGAACAGCGTGCCCAGGGCCATGCCGATGGCTGCACGGCTCCATTCGGCGGGACGGGTGTTGATTGCAGCGGGTAACCAGCGAGCGAGCATTGAAAGACGGTCCATAAACAGCGGGCGAAAAAAAAGGCCTGCCTGGTTTCCCGGAACAGCCCTTTGAAGGTTCCAACATTGGGGGAAGGAACCTGCGCAGTGTGCCGCGCTTGATCTGGTGGCGCCACTGCATATTAATGAACATTGAATGCAAAATAAATGCAGTTAACCGGCTTCGCCATAGGTTATCTGCCCGGTGGACGCGGATGCAGCGGGGTTGATCTTGCCCAGCACGCGACTATGGGTTTCTTCGTTGAACAGGCGCGCTTGCAAGTCTTCGCGCAGCCTGGGGTCGTCGGCCAACGGCCCCTTTAACGCCACCAGTGCGTCACGCAATGCCATCAAACGATCCAGCCTGGGTAAGGGTACGGTTAACAGGTCTTCTCGCACGGCATTGTCCTCTCAATGAAGTAAGCCATCGCGCGCGGGCAGCCTACAACGTCCTTGTTGTGAAGTGCCCTGACCCAAGCGTTTCAGGGCAGTCCTGACGATCGGGTGGTAGATAGTAAGTGCACGTGGCAGCGAGTCTACAGTTGGGCTCCGAGCACCGGAAGGGAAAGTGCACCAGCCATTACGCAAACAAATGTAGGTGTTTTCTTGGTACCTATGATGAAAGTCGCCCACTCGTGGAGGGAGTGGGCGTTCTTCTTACAGTGCAGCCGGAAAAGCACTCAAGGCGTCGAGGCTTTTGCCAAATGCAGCAACACATAGGGGGTTTTGTCGAACGCTGCGGTAAGCGTTGGCGTGATTGAACGCAGGCGCGGATCGTCCAGCGCCTGGAAATCAGCCTGGCTCATGACCAACCATGCCGGCGCGTGGACCGGTTTCAATTCGGCAGGCAATTGGGTAAACAGCGGAACCTTGTCGCAATCGAAGTTGACCATGAATTTGATGGCTTTCGCGTCTTTGCCCAGTGCGTGCAACACCAGCGGCGCCGGTTGCTGTTGAACCTGCGCCTTGACGGCGAGGCTGAAGGTGCGGGTGTCGTACACCTGACGTTCCAGGGGTTCAACCACCATGATGTAGGTGGCCCAGAGTGAGAGCACGGCGGCCAAGGCGGGACCGTAGGTGCGCAGCCGCGAGCGGAACAATGCCAGCAGGGCCAGCACCTGTAGCAAGCCAAGCACGACGAAGATCAGCTCAAGGTCGGCCAGCGGTTCCGGGTAGCGCCGCCGCGCCACCACCAAGCCAATGGCCAACAGCGTTGGCAACAGCGTCCAGATGCCCAGCATCAAGGCGCGCAGCCACGCAAACAGTCGCCCTTGTGTGACCGCGAAGGGATACGCGGCAATGATCGCGGCCATCGGCAACATCGGCAGGATATAGCGCGCTTTCTTGGCTTGGGGCACCGACAGCCCCAGCATCACCAACACACCGGCTGCCGCGCAGTAGAGCACCAGCTTCAATGCCGGGTCCGGCGCACGTCGACCGCCCATCAGCACCGCCAGCAGCACCAACAACGCGATTGGATAGGCCAGGGCGTAGTTGCCCAGGGAGCTGGTGAAGTAATACAGCACGCCGCCGGAGCCTTCGCTGCCATCCATGCGCCCCAGGAACTGCATGCGAATCACGTCATGCATAAAATCTTCGCCGCCGCTGAGCTTGGCCAGCAGCAGCAACAGGCCGACGCACGCCGCCAGCAGCGCCAGTGCCAGCAGGCCGAAGCTGAACAGTTGGCGCCACTGGCGGTTGATCAGGTAGTAGCTGCACAACACGCCCGTAGGGATCACCAGGCCGATCGGGCCGCGAATGGCAAACCCCAGCAGCACCAGCAAAAACACCCAATGCAGGCGCTTGGCTGCGGCGAAATGATCATGGGCGTAGCCCAGGTAGAACACCGCCAACGCCACGGCGGCGAGCATCTGGTCGAGGGAGACTGCACGGGTTTCGCTGATGAACGTACTGCTGAGCAGCAGCATCGCAATACTCAGCAGGCCCCAACGTGGCGAGTAGGGTGCAGTGAGGCGATAGACCAGCACCACAATCAGCGCCGACGCGACCGCAGTGGGCAGCCACGCCGTCAGGCTGGTGACCTGGCCCAAGGGCACCGACAGCAGCCACGTCAACAGGGTCGACGTCGCCAGGTAATCGGCATACGGCTGACCATAGGTGGTGGGAAAGAAACTCGGCCCGTGACGCAGCATTTCCTGGGCAAACAGCACAAAGCGCGAATCAAAGCCGATGATCGCCTGGTGCCAGTTGCCGACGATAAACAGCACCAGCGCCAAGAGCCCAAGCCCCAGCGACTGGTGGCGGATCGTTGCGCGCTGCGCGGACGGTAAGGCGTTGTTCACCTAGCAAGCGTCCTTGACCTGTTCCACCCAGTTTTGCTGGGGGATCGGCAACTCGCAGGAATCGCCGCGGCCGATGGGGAAGTATTTGAAGCCTTTGCGCGCCAGGCGCTCGCCGTCGTACAGGTTACGGCCGTCGAAGATCACCGGGGTTTTCAGGCGCTGGTGAATCAGGTCAAAGTCCGGCGCCTTGAATTGCTGCCATTCGGTGCACACGATCAACGCATCGGCGCCGCCCAAGGTGGATTCCGGGGTGCCCATCAGCATCAGGCGCGGGTCATCGCCGTAGATGCGTTGGGTTTCCTGCATGGCTTCAGGGTCAAAGGCGCGCACATTGGCGCCGGCAGCCCACAGCGCTTCCATCAGCACGCGGCTGGGGGCATCACGCATGTCATCGGTGTTGGGCTTGAAGGCCAGGCCCCACAGGGCAAACGTCTTGCCCTTGAGGTTGCCCTGGAAGAACGCGTTGATGCGCTCGAACAACTTGCTCTTCTGGCGCTGGTTGATGGCTTCCACGGCTTCGAGCAGGTCGCTGGAGCAGTTGGCCTGCTTGGCGCTGTGGATCAGGGCGCGCATGTCTTTGGGGAAGCACGAGCCGCCATAACCGCAGCCGGGGTAGATAAAGTGGTAGCCGATGCGTGAGTCGGCACCGATGCCCAGGCGCACCGACTCAATGTCGGCACCCAGGTGTTCAGCCAACTCGGCGATCTGGTTGATGAAGCTGATCTTGGTGGCCAGCATGCAGTTGGCGGCGTACTTGGTCAGTTCTGCGCTGCGCAGGTCCATGAAGATGATGCGGTCGTGGTTGCGGTTGAACGGTGCGTACAGGTCGCGCATCACGTCGCGCACCTCTTCACGCTCGCAGCCGATGATGATCCGGTCCGGGCGGCGGCAGTCGGCAACGGCGGAGCCTTCCTTGAGGAATTCCGGGTTGGAGACGATATCGAACTGCAGCTCACGGCCGGCGGCACGCAGGTTATTGAGGATGTGGTCACGCAACGTGTCGCCGGTGCCTACCGGTACGGTGGATTTCTCCACCAGGATCACCGGCGCCACGCGATGGCGGGCAACTGCATCACCCACCGACAGCACGTATTTCAAGTCGGCCGAACCGTCTTCATCCGACGGCGTGCCCACAGCAATAAACAAGACTTCACCGTGCTCGACGGCGAGTTTTTCGTCGTGGGTAAAGCGCAGGCGTCCGCTTTCCAGGTTGTCCTTGACCATGGCTGCCAGGCCCGGCTCGAAGATGGTCACATGCCCCTTCTGCAGCGACTCGACTTTGTGCTTGTCAACGTCCATGCAAATGACATCGTGACCGACTTCGGCTAATACCGTGGCCTGAACCAGACCAACGTAACCACTACCAAATACACTGATTTTCATGGGGTATTCCTGGGACTTGAGGTGCTAGCACGACGAGAGTTGATAACCAGTACGCCGAGGATGACCAAGGCCACCCCCAGGGTTTTTGAAAGCGAAAAATCTTCGTTGAACACCGGTAGGCTGGCGGCCAGCAAATACACCAGCGCGTAACTGATGCTGAGCAGCGAATAGGCGCGGCCCAGGGGTAAGTGCTTCAGTGCGCCGAGCCAGCACAGCATCGACAGCGCATAGGCGATGATCGCCAGGATCACCACGCCCAGGGCGCCGAGGTCGATGCTGTTGTCCGTGAAGGCAGCCAGCCATTGGGTGGGCAGCGGCAGGCGCGTCATGCTCCAGCGCATGCCCAATTGGGCGCCACTCACCAGGCCGACACTGCCCAGGGCCAGGGCGAAACCCCGCATGCGGCTCATACCTGGCGCCCCAGCAAGACCACGCCGGCAATCACCAGCCCCACACCCAGCCAATGACGGGCATCAATGGGTTCGTGAAACACAAAGCGCGCCATCAGCGTGACCAGCACAAAATTCAGGCTGAGCATGGGGTAGGCAATGCCGACTTCCAGGCGCTGCAACACCAGCAGCCACACCAGCAAGCCCAGGCCTAGGCACACCAGCGCCGACCACAACCACGGCGAGCGCAGTTTCGGTGCCCAGCCGTCCGGCACGCCGCGCCAGCTCTCCACGGCGAATTTTTGCGAGACCTGGCCCATGCAGGTGAGCAGGCAGGCCGTGAGCAGTAGCAGCAGGGTGATCATGGCGCGACCTGCGGGAAAATCAGGATCACGATCTTGCCTTGCGCATAACGCTTGCCGTCAGTGGGCAGCAGCGCGAGTTCTTCCTTTTCGCCGGTGCTATTGACGCGCATCACCACGCCCACCGCACCGGTACGACGGGTTTCGGCCATCCACGTCTGGATGCGGTTACGGTCGACCAGACGCGGGGCCGTGTCCTCGTAAGCCAGGCCGTACTTGACCTCACCCGAGGTGTTGTACAGCGTGATATCCGGGCGTTTGAGGCGCCAGGACAGCGCCGACGCGGCGCCCAGGTCGTTGCTCAGCAGGGCAACGCTGGGCTGCAACTCGTCGATGTGATCAATGATGAACTGATCCGGGGTCTTGTTGTAAACCACCGAATGGGGCAACGCCGCAGGCACCAGCAGCACCAGCAATCCACTGCCGATCAGCGGCGCGGCCCACAATGCCAAGGGGCGTGCCGCTTGCAGCAGATTGACCACGATCCAGCCGAACAAAAAGATGAACACCAGCACCAGGCTGACGGTTTCCTCACCCGGTTCGTAGACCGGCTTCTTCAACTGGAACCAGCTGAGGGCCAGCAACACCAGCACACCCATCACCAGGTTCAACCAGCCATTGATGCGCAGCACACGGCCGCGGCCTTGAGCCAGTTTGTCGCTCAGGGCCGAGCCCATCAGCAAGGCCAGGGGGAGCATGCACGGCATGATGTAGGAGGGCAGCTTGCCTTTGGCCAGGCTGAAAAAGGCCAGGGGCATCAACAGCCACAGTAGCAGGAACGCGGTTTTCGGCACGCGCCGCTGCAGCCAGGCCTGCTTGAGCGCGGACGGCAACAGCGCGACCCACGGCAGTGCGAACCCTACCAGCAGCGGCAGGTAATACCAGAAGGGTTCGGCGTGCTGGGCGTCTTCACCGGCAAAGCGTTGGATGTGCTCGTGCCAGAAAAAGAAATGCCAGTAGTCCGGCTCTTGCAGGTGCACAGCCAACGCCCACGGCACGCTGACAGCAATCGCCACCACTACGGCAACAGGGCCAAATTTGCACAACTCGACAAAACGTTTTTGCCAGACGGCGTAGGGCAGGGCGACCAGCACCGGCAGCAACCAGGCCAGGAAGCCCTTGGTCATGAAGCCCATGCCGCACGCCAGGCCTAGCAAGGCCCAGGACCACAAGCGCGCGCGCCGCGTGGTGCTGTCGAAACAGAACCACAAGGCCACGCCCGTCAGGTTGACCCAGAAGGTGAACTGCGGGTCCAGGTTGGCATAGCCGCCCAGCGCGGCCACGCTGACGAAGCTCATGTAGAGCAACGTGCTGACCAGGCTTTTTTGCGGATCATTCCACAACCGACGAGAGACCAGGTACACCAGCAAAATGCTCAAACCGGTGCTCAACGCCGAGGCAAACCGCACGCCGAACAGGTTCTGCCCGAAGATCGCCTGGCCCAGCGCGATCATCCAATAGCCTGCGGCGGGCTTTTCGAAGTAGCGAATGCCCATGAAGTGCGGCGCGGCCCACTTGCCGGTCAGCAGCATCTCCTGGCTGATTTGCGCATAGCGGGTCTCATCGGGAATCCACAGGCCATGGGTGGCCAACGGCAGCAGGTAGAACACGGCGAATGCCAGCAGGAGCAGGGGCAAAGCCCAGCGGCGGATCATGCCTGCTGCACTCCCAGCCAACCCTCGCGGCCGCTCAAGGCGCCGCGCACCAGCTGTTGCTGGGGCAGGGTGGACACATCCGCGGGCAACAGCTCGCCCAAGGGTTTGAACTCGATGCCGCGCTGCCCGGCCTGGGCGAGCAACTGGCGAAAATCATTGGCCATCAGAATCCCTTCTACTTCCGCGTGGATCGTGTAGACGTTCAGCTTTGACGCGTTGAACCGATCAAGAATGAAGCGGTTGAAATCGTTGGCAGCCACCACCGGCCCGACGACTTCGTCGAAGGTCGGCAGGTCTACCGGAATTTGTGGGGTGCCCGCGCTGCCATCGGCCAGGGTTGGTCGAAACAGACTGGAGCCCCGGCAATCGCTGTTGTAGCGAAAGTTGAAGCCTTGCTTGGCTTGCACCACACGCTCATCGGCACGCCAGCCGGCGGCCGCTGAACAGTCGATGCGCTCGCCGAGGATGTCGCTCAAGGTGTCTACGCCGCGTCGAATCTGCTCGACCAGTTGTGCCTCGCTCCAACGCCCGGTGTTGGCCTGCCAGCCATGGTGGTCCCAGGCGTGCAGGCCGACTTCATGCCCGGCCGCCTTGGCCTGGCGCATCAAATGCCCCAGGTCTCGGCCAATCGGCTTGCCTGGCCAGGCAGTGCCGGCCAACAAGATGTCCCAGCCATACAGGCCGGCCGCGTTGGAGCGCAGCATCTTCCACAGGAACTGCGGGCGGATCAGGCGCCACAAGTGACGCCCCATGTTGTCCGGCCCGACACTGAAGAAGAACGTCGCCTTGACCCCGGCTTCGGCCAGGGAGTCGAGCAACCGCGGCACACCTTCACGGGTGCCGCGGTAGGTGTCGACGTCGATGCGAAGACCTGCCTGCATTACTTTTTATCCGCAATTTCAAGCATGGCTTCACGCAAGAAGAAATCGAGCGTGTTGCCGATGGTTTCGCTCATCTCTACGCTCGGCTCCCAGTTCAGCAGGCGCTTGGCGTTGTCGATGCTCGGCTTGCGGTGCGCCACGTCCTGGTAGCCTGTGCCGTAGAACGCCTTGCTCTCGACGTCGCGGAAACCGGCGAACGGCGGGAAGTTGTGGCGCAGTGGGTGAGCCTCGAACTGACGCAGCAGTTCTTCGCCCAACTGGCGAATGCTGGCTTCGTTTTCGGGGTTGCCGATGTTGATGATCTGCCCGTCGCAGACGCCATTGTCGTTATCAATGATGCGCGCCAGGGCTTCGATGCCGTCGGCAATGTCGGTGAAGCAACGCTTCTGCTCACCGCCGTCGAACAGACGGATCGGCGTGCCTTCCACCAGGTTCAGGATCAGCTGGGTAATGGCGCGGGAGCTGCCGATACGCGCCGAGTCCAGGCGGTCCAGGCGCGGGCCCATCCAGTTGAATGGCCGGAACAGGGTGAACTTCAGGCCCTTGTCGCCGTAGGCCCAGATCACGCGGTCCAGCAGTTGCTTGGAGACGGAGTAGATCCAGCGTTGCTTGTTGACCGGGCCCACTACCAGGTTGGAGGTGTCTTCGTCGAAATACTGGTCTTGGCACATGCCATAGACTTCGGAGGTCGACGGGAAAATCACGCGCTTGTTGTACTTGACGCAGTAGCGCACCAGCTTGAGGTTTTCTTCGAAGTCCAGTTCGAATACGCGCAGCGGGTTACGGGTGTATTCGATCGGCGTGGCGATGGCCACCAGCGGCAGCACCACGTCGCATTTCTTGATGTGGTACTCGATCCATTCGGTGTGGATGCTGATGTCGCCTTCCACGTAATGGAAGTTGGGGTGGCTGCGCAGGCGCTCGATGGCGTCTGAGCCGATGTCCAGGCCATAGACTTCGTAGCGGTCGTCACGCAGCAGGCGCTCGGACAGGTGGTTACCGATAAAACCGTTCACGCCCAGGATCAGCACACGGGTACGGCGCGGCTTGCGGCCCGACTCGGCGCCGCGCAGCACGGAACCGTCTACCAGGCCCAACTCATCGGCCAGGGACGGGCCGGCCAGGTACAGGCCGTTTTCGTTGCGCTGGCCGAACTTGACCACCAGGGAATCTTCACCGCAGGCAATGCGCAGGGGGTTGACGCTGATTACACGGCCAGGCGCCAGACCTTCGTTGCCCTTGACCACGTCGGCTTGCCACACGATCAACTTGTGCTCGCCCACGGCGCAGAAGGCGCCCGGGTACGGCTGGGTCACTGCACGTACCAGGTTGAACAGTTGCTCGGCGGGCTTTTTCCAGTCCAGCTTGCCATCGGCGGCGGTGCGACGACCGAAGTAGGTGGCTTTGCTCTCGTCCTGGGCGGTTTCGCTCAGCTTGCCCTGGGCCAGCTGTGGCAGGGCATCACGCAGCAGGGCAGTCGCCGCATCGCGCAGCTTGGCGTGCAGGCTCAGGCCGGTATCGCTGCGCTCGATGGTGACTTTCTGCTGGGCCAGGATCGCGCCGGCATCGGCACGCTTGACCATGCGATGCAGGGTCACGCCGGTTTCGGTTTCGCCGTTGACCAGCACCCAGTTGGCCGGGGCGCGGCCACGGTATTTAGGCAGCAAGGAGCCGTGCAGGTTGAACGCGCCTTTGCGGGCGGTGGCCAACAGCGGCTCGCTCAGCAGGTTGCGGTAGTAGAACGAGAAGATGTACTCCGGGTTCAGCTTGGCGATGCGTTCGATCCACAGCGGGTGGTTGGCGTCTTCCGGTGCATGCACCGGGATGCCATTGCGGGCGCAGAGTTGGGCGACGGAACCGTAGAAGTTGTTTTCCTTGGGGTCATCGGCATGGGTGAATACGGCGGCAATGTCGTAACCGGCGCTGAGCAGCGCTTCAATGCCTGCGCAACCAATATCGTGGTAGGCGAATACAACAGCTTTTGAACTCATGACTGGACCTGATCCGAAGAAGAAGTAGACGTATGGGAAGACACCAGGCCGTCGACCACGACGACTGGAGCCGGTGCTGCCGGTTGGTTGCGCAGCACTTTTTCAATAAAGAAGCGTGGGCGGGCGCGGACATCGCTGTACATGCGGCCCAGGTATTCGCCCAAAAGGCCCATGCCGATGAACTGGCCACCGGTGAACACGAACAACACCGCAAACAGCACGAACAGGCCATCACCGGCCCAGTCGGCACCGAAGGCCAGGCGCATGACGATCAGGGCAAAGGCAAACAGCACGCCCAGTGCCGCCAGGCTGAAACCGACGATGGACAGCAGGCGCAAGGGCGTGGTGGTCATGCAGGTCAGCAGGTCGAACATCAGGCTGATCAGGCGCATGGCGCTGTATTTGGATTCGCCGTGCTCACGTTCGGCGTGGTGCACCAGGATTTCCGTGGTGTGGCGGGCAAAGCCGTTGGCCAGGATCGGGATGAACGTGCTGCGCTCACGGCAGGCGAGCATGGCGTCGACGATGGTGCGGCGGTAGGCGCGCAACATGCAGCCGTAGTCGGTCATGGCCACGCCGGTAGAGCGCTGCACGGCAAGGTTGATCAAGCGCGAGGGCCAGCGGCGGAAGGCCGAGTCCTGGCGGTTATTACGCACGGTGGCGACCAC
This sequence comes from Pseudomonas sp. FSL L8-0168, assembly GCF_037976155.1. Classification (NCBI taxonomy): domain Bacteria; kingdom Pseudomonadati; phylum Pseudomonadota; class Gammaproteobacteria; order Pseudomonadales; family Pseudomonadaceae; genus Pseudomonas; species Pseudomonas sp. FSL L8-0168. The sequence goes on from NZ_CP150262.1 coordinate 776,661, forward strand.
GTCGTAGCCCAGGGCGGCTTGCTCGACCAGGCGCGGGATTTCTTCCGGCGGGTTCTGCAGGTCGGCGTCAAGGGTGATCACCACTTCGCCACGGCACTGTTCAAAGCCGGCCATGATCGCCGCGTGCTGGCCGTAGTTGCGGTTAAGGATTACCGCCACCACATTGCTGCCGTCTTCGGCGGCGGCGTCTTCGAGCAGTTGGGCCGAATTGTCGCGGCTACCGTCATCCACCAGGATGATTTCGTATTCGTAAGCCAATTGCTTGCAGGCTGCCGTGGTGCGGCGCAGCAACTCAGGCAGGCTTTCTTGTTCGTTGTAGACCGGGATAACGATCGACACGCAATGAATAGGGTAGGGTTTCAAAGATTCATGACCTCGGGCTAAAGCGACTTCAAGCGTGAAAACAGCAGCGTTCATTGGGCAAAACTACAGCCCGCAGGATATAAAACGGGGCTAAAGATGATGCGTTTTCAATAGGTTAGTCGATAATCCACGGATTGCTCTCAAGTGTTGCCTACAAGGTTAAGCGCAAAAATGTGCAACGAATATGAAAGGCGGATGAAAAACTCGTTTATTTGACAGGCAGACAGCTAGGGTTCAGCTAAGTAATCAAGGCGTTACATGTAAGCCTCACAGGGCGATATCGGAGCTTCGTGCAAGACGCTTGGTTCAATCTGAGCGAGGCGATCAGCCCAATGTTTGCCCTTCAACAATCTTCTCTGCATTGGCGCTCAAGTGCCGGTAAAGTAAGCCCTCTCTTGCCAGGGTACTCGGATGAATAGCGTGCAGCTTTTACGCGGCCAGTTGCGGCCAGCGCTGATGGGATTGTTGATGACGGTGGCCTGTGTCACCAGCGTGCGGGCTGATCAGGGCGTCGCGCTGACCCCACTGGACCAGGTGCCGGACGGGGTGGAAGTGCGCGGCAAGCAGGTCGCCGCCTATACCTGGGATGACCGCCAAGGCAAAAACCTGCTGGTACTCGCCGAGCAAGTCGGTGAGCGCGATGACGATGGTACCCAGTCGGCCTTTGTCTACGCGGCGCAATACGTGCTGGGAGGCGAGCGCCCCAAGCGCGTGTGGATGCTGTACGACGATGTACAGCACTGCGAATTCGACGCCGGGCTGCGCTTTGACCGGGCTGCCACCAAGGTCACCGACCTGCTGGGCGACGGCAATACCCAGGCCACGGTCGGTTATTCGCGGGCCTGCACCAGTGATGTCAGCCCCAACGAATTCAAGCTGATCATGCATGCCGGAAAGTCCGAGAAGTATCGTCTGCGCGGCCTCGACCGCGTGGGCGCAAGTTGGTGGGATGAGGACGCGGGCGCCTTGCGCGGCATGCCACTGCCCACTGACTGCAGCGTCGTGGCGCAGCAAGCGTTGGTCAGCCAATACAAGGAGCAGGGCACCGAACTGCCCCTGCCAGGCTGCTATGGCGACGAGAAGGACTTTGCCAAGGCGCCGGACAGTTACCTCGCTTTTATGCGCCAGCAGTGGTTCGCGCTGATGCAGCAACAGGACGCCGACTGGAGCCAGTCCCAGGCCCAACCCCAGGCAGCCAGTGAGGACGACGATACAGCCCCGTGATTTTGTGCCAGGGCCGCTCCTGGGTTAGACTCGGCCTTCGCCAACCCACTAAATACATCGACTAATCAAATAGTTGGTCGATGTATTTAATCCAAAGGCTGATCTACCTTGACCGAGTCCATTCGCAACCCGCTGACCCTTTACCTCACCCGTCTGGCGCCTTCCAGCCAGTTGACCATGCGCTACGTGCTGCAGGATGCCGCCGACCGCCTGGGTTTCGAAGATCTCAACCTCGAAGAGATTGACTGGCACCTGCTGCAGCCCGAACACGTCATCGCACTGGTGGCTGCCTTGCGCGAGGACGGCTTAGCGCCGAACACTTCGTCGCTGTATGTGAATGCGGTGCGCGGGGTCATGAATGAAGCGTGGCGCATGAGCTTGATCAGCCAGGACCACCTGTTGAAGATGCGCTCGGTCAAGGCCACACCCGGCACGCGCCTGAGCCAGGGCCGCAATCTGCGCCGCACCTTGATCCGCGAGATGCTCGACGTCTGCGCCGCCGACCCCCGGCCTCAGGGCCTGCGGGATGCCGCAGTGATCGGTCTGTTATATGGCTCGGGCATGCGCAAGTCGGAGTCGGTGAACCTGGACCTGGCACAGATCAACTTTGACGAGCGCAGCTTGCGCGTGATCGGCAAGGGCAACAAAGAGCTGGTCAAGTACGCGCCGGACTGGGCGTTTGCCAAGCTGCAGGCCTGGCTGGCGTTCCGCCGCGAGCACCTCAAGGAAGGCGAGCAGGACGACAGCTTCTTGTTCAACCGTATCCGGCGAGGCAGCCATATCACCCGGGAACGCATCACCAAGCATGCGATTTACTACATCGCGCGCCAGCGCGGCGATCAAGTGGGGGTCAAGATCATGCCCCATGATTTCCGTCGTTCGTTTATCACGCGGGTGATCGAGGAGCATGATTTGTCGATTGCGCAGAAACTGGCGCATCACACCAATATCCAGACCACCGCCAGCTATGACGTGCGTGACGACAATGAGCGGCGGCGGGCGGTGGATCGATTTGATTTGTAGGCTTGTGGATACACCACGATTCAAATGTGGGAGCTGGCTTGCCTGCGAAGAGGGCCTCACAGGCAACCAGAATGTTGAATCTGCCTGCTCCTCTGCTCAGGAGGAAGGCGGGACGCTTGAAACCAGGTGAGCCGGCAAGCGCCGCAACGTCCACAAGGTGGTCAGCATCGCGGCAAGCGCACACAGCGCAATGCCGATCAACATCGGCGCCGGTGTATGGTCGGCAAAGATCCCCACCAAGGTCATCGCCACAGCCGCCGTGACCATCTGGATCGCACCCAGCAGTGCAGACGCAGAACCCGCCACCGCACCATGATCCTCCAGCGACAGTACCCCGGCCGCCGGCAATAGCAGGCCAAGAAAGCCAAAAGCGATAAACAACAGCCCCATCATCAAGCCCAGGCTGTCACCCCACAGTGTAGTAGCCGCCAGCAAGCTCATGACCGCCGCCACGCCCACCACCGACCAGCGAATCAACGGCGCCAGGCCAAAGCGGGCGCTGAGGCGGGCGGTCAATTGGCTCATGGCAAAAAACGAAGCCGCGTTGAGCGCAAAGCACAGGCTGAACTGGGTCGGTGTCAGGCCAAAAAATTCGATGTACACGAAGGGCGCGCTGCCGATGAACACGAAAAAGGTGGCCAGGCCAAACCCGCACACCACCGACAAACCCGTAAAGACCGGGTCGCGGAGGAGGGCGCCATAACTGCCGAACGCCTGGCCCAGTGTCTTGCCCAGGCGGCGCTCGGCCGGGTGGGTTTCTGGCAGTTGTACGGCGGTCATCACCAGACACAGCACGGCCACCACCGCCAACACGGCAAACACTTCGCGCCAGCTCCAGATCGAAATCACCAGGCTACCGGCCAGCGGCGCGAGGATCGGCGAAACACTCATCACCAGCATCAACAAAGCCATCAGACGCGCCGCTTCATGGCCGGTATACAGGTCACGGACAATCGCCCGTGGGATCACCATGCCCGCACAAGCACCGAACGCTTGTATGGCTCGAAAGCCGATCAGCACTTCGATAGTCGGGGCCAGTGCGCAGCCGACGCTGCCAATGGCAAAGATCACCAAACCCGCATAAATCGGTGGTTTACGCCCGAACACGTCGCTGAGGGGGCCGTAGAACAACTGGCACACGCCGATAATCATGAAGAACACCGTCAAACTCATCTGCACGGCCGCCGGCGAGGCCTGGAGGCTGGCGCCCAGGGTCGGCAGTGCCGGCAGGTAGATGTCGATGGCAAACGGGCCGACTGCGGTGATCAAGCCCAGCAACAGGGCGAGGCGGGCGATACGTTGAGGCATTTGGCAGATCCAGGTAGAGCAACGGACGGTCAGCTTAAGGGAACCGCGCAGATCCGCAAACTTAGGCTTCACTAACAAGCAACAGCTGCCGATACAGCTAGCAGCGACATTGAAACGGTTGGGTTCCCAACCGGCGGTCCTGGCACGGGGTACCACTATGACGATCAAATTACGCTTGGTGCTGTTGATTGCGACCGGGTTGCTCACCGCTTTGATCATGAGCCTGGCTGGCTACCTGGGCAATACGCGGATGGCCGATGCGGTACAGGACAACGACGTCAGCATGACGGTACTGCGCAACCACATGGAAGCCGACATGATGCACGACGCCCTGCGTGCGGATGTACTGTCGGCGATGTTGGTCGGGCTGGGCAAAAGCACCAGTACGGCGGCCGAGGTCAACAGCTCGATCAAGGAGCATGCCGAGCACTTTCGCGAGGTGCTGGCGGACAATCTCAAGCTGCCGTTGGACGCCTCGATCAAGGCCAGCCTGGAAAAAATCAAACCCAGCCTGGACACCTACATCAGTGCCGGCGAGCGCATCGTCGCGCTGGCCCTGGAGAATCCAGAGGCCGCACGAGGGGAACTGCAGACCTTCAATGCCGCGTTCAGCCAGTTGGAAGAACAAATGGCGGCGTTGAGCGAACTGATCGAAAACAATACCCAACTCACCAGCACCGGTACCCGGCAAACCATCAGTAACGCTAACTGGACCGTGATTATTGTATTGGGGGCGAGCCTGCTGTTGCTGCTGGCACAAGGACGTTGGGTGACCCTGAGCATCATGGGGCCGTTGCGCACCGCCAGCCGTATTGCCCAGAGCATTGCCCATGGCAACCTGAGCGAGCCGATTGCCGAACCCAAGAACCAGGACGAAGCCAGTGCACTGATTCGCAGCCTGGCGACGATGCAGCGGGATTTGCGCGGCATGATCGAAGTGGTTCGCAGCAACGCCCATGGCGTCAATGGCATGAGCGAGCGCCTCAGCCAGGGTTGCCATGAAGTGGCAGGCAGCAGCCAGCAACAAAGCGTCGCCGCCAGCACCATGGCCGCCGCCGCGAGCGAAATGACAGCCAGCATCGAAGAAATCACCCGTCACGCCCAACGTGCCCTGGACATGGCCAGCCAGGCTGAAACCCTGGCCAAGGACGGCGGCCGGGTTATCCACCAGGTGGTCAGCGACATGGATGGCATCGCCCGTTCTGCCCAACAGTCAGCCCAAGTGATCCGCACGCTGGACAAGGAGTCCGAGGCGATCTACAGCATTATCCAGGTGATCAAGGGGATTGCCGACCAGACCAACCTGCTGGCCCTGAACGCCGCCATCGAAGCCGCCCGCGCCGGTGAACAAGGGCGCGGCTTTGCGGTCGTGGCCGACGAAGTGCGCAGCCTGGCCGGACGCACCAGCGCCTCCACCCAGGAAATCGCCAGCATGGTCGGGAGTATCCAGCAGAACACCCGTGAAGCGGTGATCAGCATGGAGGAGGGCGTTGCCCAAGTGGACAAGGGCATGGCGGTGACTGCCGAGGTGGAGCGCGCCATTCGCGAGATCCTCCAGGCTACGCTGAGTACCACTGAATTGGTCAACGATATTTCACGCACGATTAGTGAGCAGAGCCTGGCCAGTAATGAGATCGCTCATCAGGTGGAGAGAATTGCGGGGATGTCGGAAAGTAACAGTCGGGTGATTGGCGAGACGGCGTCGACGACGGATGAATTGTCGAGTTTGGCGGGGAAGCTTTCGCAGTCGGTGGATCGGTTTAGGCTTTGATCTGGGGTAACAGCTTATAACTCAACTAAATAGTCATTTAGTTTAGTTATGCATAAGGGATATTAAAAAGGAGAAGGGTAGCTCAGCAGATGAACTCGGGGTAGCTCATCCTTGCTCGTTATCTTCCAAATTTGAACGCTATCTCTCAAGGATTAGAAATTAGCACCCAGTGAAATCACGTGTAGTCGGTAACAAGTCACGTCGTTTATGGGCTGCAACCATCAAGCGTGTGGATGGCTGAATTGATCCTACGCACGAACTGCCGTCAGGATTATCGTGCCGTTAGGTTTTACTTCCAGATCGAGTGTGTCGCCGCAGGCCAACTTGATGGCCGACAGGAGATCGTCAGTCAGCGGTATGATCAAATCGCCAGTGCCATCAGCTGCATCCTGGCATTTTACTTTCCAGCGTATTTTTAGCCTTAGGTTTCGGGTTTATTATTTTCTCCAGGTGGTCAGATGACAGAGGCAATTTATGACCCAGCAGACTCGCTGGTTTGTTCTGAGGCCGTAGCTGTATTTTTGGCTGATGCACACGACACCGGTGACGCGGCTTTCATTGCCGAAGCGATGGCCGTTGTTGCACGCGCCAAGATGCGTATCGAGGCAGATGGCCGAGGTCAGGGGTCATCGTCCTGAACGTGTGTTGCTAGTAGCAACACCTTAACGCTGATCACCTGGTGAAAAGCAGCCTCCAGAACCCCCCAGCTCCGTACAGGACGGTTCGCATAATGTATATTATGTTAAATTAAGTGTTATGCCTTATAGGTTCATGAGCTACGTAAGTCACTGATTCGACGAATTCGTTTTTACGCCTACTCTCTCAACGGGCCATGTCCATAATAGTGCTCTGAAGTAAAAATCCCCCTAGATTCTCTCTTAACCGCCAAAATGCAGCTAAGTACGCCTTAAACGTCGTTTTCTTCAAATCCAGCCTCCCTTGCGTCACTGTACGCCTTATTCTGCATTTACTTCCAAACCCTACAGATCTATTCATTCAGACGGAAAACCGTGGAGTCAGGATGGGCTGAGCGTCTTCTACGGCAACTTCGTCGGTGGTAAATGTCAAAAGTATAGTCCGTGGCTGATCAGTGTGGCCTCTGCCTGAGAATCTGAGTTGCATGTAGGCATAAGCCTGACATTTACTTCAGGAACGCGCGCCTTAGGATGAGTTTTGCTTCACAATCGAGAGCCAAAGCATCAACTTAACTTCAAGCCCACATGCCTCACCATCAGATTTTCTGCAAGTCTGCATTTTAGTGGCTACTAGGCACCAGCTTTGGAGCAAGTCCAACCCTCATCGGGTCGCGACAGCGTCAACTCAAGGCTATTTTTGCTGAGGCAAGAAAATGAAACCCATTCAGGAGCGTGCCGAAATCTACCAAATGTACCCCATAGTACTTCCTAACCGCCTCTCTGTAGCCCATGTAGGCGGCCGCTTCATCTACATCGATCGGCATGAGCCCCGCGACGACGACACACCGTGGTTTTTGGATCTGCCCCTCAATATCTGGCCGCAGCTTCCGACCCTTTTCAATGGCGGAAGCCAATTCAGGATGGGGTATCCATCTATCCGGAGGGCTCACCAACCCTTCCAGGTCAGGTTTACCGACACTGTCTAAGCTGCCACGGGTCATTAGTGCTGCATCAGGCGACCTTACCGTCAGCACCAACGCTTCATGGCCGTAAATGATTGGACTTCCTACACTGCATGTGGATTGTGCAGCCAGAGGCGGATCGAGAACGCCGCACTCCGGATGCTGCAAACATTTGATCACGAGATTTATGTTATCGCTGAGGAAAGACTCCCACTTGGATGCGCTGATATCTTGCGCCAGCATGGTTCCGTAGTGTTGGATCAGACGGTGCAGCTCGCCCCGCTCCACCGACTCCCGCATTGCCTTCAGATCTTCTGGCAGTCCAAGAGGCGAGCCTAGAGTGTATTCTTGCAGACTAGCTAGATAATCTCGCTCAGCGTGATCAGGCGCAGTTAAGTAATCACGCGCGCTATCACCAGAGTAAATTAGCTTGGGTATTAGTTTATTTACAATTTCATCGTAAATGTATGAGCTGCGAGCCTCCTCTTTTTGGCGATTCCAAAAAACATCTGCAAGGTTGAAGGCCTTTCTGAATTTTTCAAGACTCTCTTCAGAAACACACACCACGCTTCCGCGTCTCGACAACTCGCCTCTGAAATTGATTTCGATTGTATCAACACCCTTGTCGAGCTGGAGCGCTCGGAGTACGCCGTTAAGGAATGACTTGAACCCAAGCCCCTGGGCACAGGAATTGAAAAATCGGGAATCGAAGACACGTTCGATGTGTGAGATCGCCGAGCTGAGATCACTTGGCAGCGGCACGGCAAAGGGCTTTGGCAGCCGATAGACGATACGAGGGTAAGGCTTCTCCCGCTGCGTGAGATCGAATATTGAGCCGGGATTGTTAACTGTTGGCCAAGTTTCAATTCGGTCTGCGAAAATCCTCGCAAGCACATGAGTGTGAACGACTGATGAGCCGGTTGGAGGGGCTTCAAGGCCCTTAGGCGACGATATTTCCAGGTCGACGTAGATTGCTCGATTTTCAACCCCTTTCCGAATCCTGGGCCCCGACAGGCTTTTCGTCCGTCCGCGACGCTCCTTCTTTTTTTGGGGGCTTTCATCACTGTCATCTTTCACGCGCTGCTCCCTTGGCCTGAATAAACTAATTATGCCTCACCCCTTCGTGCCCTACCCTTTGTTCCCGCCGTTTGTGTAAGCGGCGAAGCTGGCAAACCCAGGCTTCACCAAGGCATTGCACTTGGATCTTCGCGAAGCAGGCATTTTGATATGGGGGTGGGGTGTAAACCAGTTTTCCATACTGTAAACCTTCGTGGTTTACATTATGGAAAACTGGTTTACATCATTAGGGTGTGGCTGACTTGGAGGCCCTGAGCCGAATTAGGCTCGACATCTGACACGCTTCTAGAGCGCTGCTCGAGGTCACTCAGGCAACAAACCCATGCTCCAATCGCCTGATAAACTCGATGGCCGCATCCGCTTCCAGCCTGGTCGCGACCATAGCGGCAGGAGCTTTGCCGCCAAATGCTTTTACCGGACGTGACATCCAGTGCATGGCTGCGTCAATATCGCCGCAATACAAGCGCTTCGCGGCGTCGAGCACTTCCAAATAACGGGCCTGTTGATCGGGGGGCAAAGTGCTCATCAGTACGCTCCTTCTGCGGTCTAGTCCTAGACTACACCATCGCCATCCGCTCACTGTCTCCCCTTCATAGGCGAGCCTGGCGCCATTTTCAGGCGTGCCTATTACTACGATCCCGGCAGGTGGTTACGTTGGCCTGAGGCTGGCGTCTCAGGAAATGTGTAAACCAGTTTTTTGACGTGTAAAGCGGGGTGGTTTACACATCAAAAAATTTGTTTACACACCGAGTCGAGGGCGGTTTCAAGCTAGATCTTCATTTCTCTCCCGGATTCCCTCCCCGTCCCCCACTGCGTATCAGCACGCTTTGACCCAAGCCCACAACACCATCGTTTCGTCATTCGCATGCTCGCTGCAATCGCTCGGCAAAAAGAGGCAGATAAAGCTCAGACTCGGCTATCGTCTTTCACCTTCCGTTCTCCAACACTTCAGCTTCCAAAATTAATCCAGCATCCTTTCTCACGCGCCTCGCTTGATTGGCCCACGCCATCATCGTATGGTCTCCGGTTTGACAGGGAATTCACTTGGAGTTGCCTGTTCTCGCGTACCACGCAAGTCGGCACAAATCGGACAAGGTTGTTCACGATGGCAAAAAAGCCCAGATACTTGCAGTCGCCCATGGGTGTCGGGCAGGCACCTTCAACAAGCGGGACGGTGGTGCTCGGATAGTAATCGATAAATTTCCAGATGCTGATCACCGCTCCTATAGGACACTCGAACTCGCACCAAGCTCGACGTTGTCGGCCTAACGCAAACCCGAACTCTCTATCCCTCCTGATACGGACGTCATATGGAACTGATTCTGCTTCCAAAAAAATCTGAAGGCCTCTGCCTTGAAAAAATCTATCAACGAGCATTGAGCAAATCGAAAGAGCTTTACATTGTCAGCGCATATCTCACGGAATGGGGTATCGCAGAGGAGCTCGGGAGCCAGTGTGAGTCGTTTCTTTTCATCGTTGGTAAAGACTTTGGTATTACCCGAAAGGACGCCTGCAGAGCAGTCATGAAGTGGCTCCCTGCCGATCGCCATCAGGAGTTCATGGTAGCGGAATCAATCAATGGGTTTCATCCCAAGGCAATGTTCTGGAAAGAACTTGATGGAAGGTGTTATGCGTTACTAGGCTCATCCAACCTGACCCAGGCGGCGTTCTCCACCAATTTCGAGGCCAACGGCTTTGCCTGCATCACTGACGAGCAGTTTCAGCTGGCATCTGAATGGATCGAAAAGGTCTTCGAAGTCAGCGTCACGCTGAATGAAACTTGGCTCGATAAGTATCATGAAGCTCGCCAGCCTGCAGATAAGAACGGCGAAAAGGGAGCGAAACCTGACGCGAGCATAGAAGCCTATCGGCTTCCACTCCCAGCGATACGACGACTCAAAGGCTATAAATCGTACCTTATCCAACGACGTGATCAGATGAAGGTGTTCCGCAAGAACAGGGCTACATTAGTGGAGCTTTTTCGGACGACTAGCAGAATCAGAAACTGGAATCAGACTCGCATTGATGACTTCTATTACAAGATGTCTACTCTATGGTTCTTCGGTGAAAATGGGAGCCGATTTCAAGGTAAAGGTTGGGAGCGCAAGGGGCGAAACAGCGATTTTCGCGAGCTTTCAAAAAGTCTTGTCCGCGTGATCGATGCTCCTTTTGCCGCCCGAGATAGGATGGTGATCCAAGAGATAAATCGTCTTACGGTCATGAGGAATCCGACGAGGGGTGCGCTGTTTTCCGAGATGCTTTGCCAGTTGTTCCCAAACTACTATTACGTTCTTAATCGCCCAGTTCTCGACTGGTTCGCCAGCTTGGATATTGCATTTCCGCGAGGGCTCAGTAAGGGCGAGCGATACGTTAATAGAGCTCGCCTGCTGCGCGCGGCTCTCAAGCGTGCAGATGATTACCCTGCAGAAAATCTGGCGGAGCTGGATTGCCTCATCTGGTTCGCTAGTACCTTGAGCGCTTAAAAGCAGTCAGTACAAATATCACCCAAGCGCATGGTCTCCATTCACGCTGGCGGCCATACAGCATTTTCACTGAGTGATCATCTCTCCGAGCGCAATCCCGCGTTCGACGCTGGCTCAGTGGGTCGGCCAAACCGGCGTGCAGCTCCAGCCACTGGTGGATGCACTGCGGGAGGTCGTACTCGCGCGGCGGGTTGTGCATGCCGATGAAACGCCAGTGCAGATGCTGGCGCTCGGTGAGAAGAAAACGCACCGAGCGTATGTCTGGGATTATTGTACCACGCCATTCTCGACGCTGAAGGCGGTGGTCTACGACTTCAGTCCCAGCCGTGCCGGCGAACATGCACGTAACTTCCTGGCACATGGAACGGCAAGCTGGTCTGCGATGACTCCGCGGGCTACAACGCCAGCTTCGAGCTGGGCATCACCGAAATTGGCTGCATGGCCCACGCCCGCCGCAAGTTCTTCGACCTGCATGTGGCGAACAAAAGCCACCTGGCCGAACAGGCTCTGCACTCAATCGGCGGCCTGTACGAGATCGAGCGGCAAGCCAAGGAAATGAACGATGATGACCGCAGGCGATTACGGCGACGGCGATCAGTTGGCTAATAGTTTTCATGGTAGTTACTCCGGTCGTAATCAGGAATTTGAGGCCGGGTCGTTCAGATAACCTTGATCTGGTAAACCCGTTGCAGTCGTGTTTCTGCATGGGTTTAGATTACGGGCGGGGCGTGAGGCGTCGTTAGCGCAGCAGGCCTTCTTGATCATCCTTTTGCACTCGTTCAGAGCAACGTTCACATCGAAGAAACTAGCACGCTTAGTAGTCGTGATTCGCAGACAATCAGCCTGGTGTGGACACTTAATGCTGATGGAGAAAGTAAGGTAACCAGGATTGCATTGCACCACTTGCACCACAATGGCTGGCGCAAGCCAAGCGTGCTAATGCATCATCAGTTGATCAATACCCCTTTTGGATGGCTCTCCTGTATGAAGACGGATCTCAATCACCAGTTAATCGTCGTTTCTGAAGACGGGGAGCAAGGCCGGGAAGGCTCGGTAGCACGCAGCCTACGCGAAACCCGAGAAATGCTCTTCAATGAGAAGTATCCATGGAATTGGGCAAACGCTTTAGCATTCCGGGCAGCGGAAAACGTAGCGAACAGGATTCAATCTGTACCTGACGAAATCGCCATAATTTCGACAGAGGCATCGGCCTTATTCTCCTTCCCCCCAGGACATCCAAGACGAAAACTGGTTTACGCCCGGCACCCCTCCTCCTCGACCCTTTACTATCCAGTCGCCAGTTTTCATCGAAAAGCCTTCGAACATAAATTCGCCGAGGCCATTCGCCTGCTTACATCCTTAGGCGCCAAAAAAATAAGAGTCGAGCACGAAAAAGGATGGGGGCGTGGCTTTGGTGTTGATTTTTCAGCGAGCGTACCCGAGGCAAACGCGCAAGGTTCGGCAGGCTTTTCATCCTCAAATAAGGCCGATGAACGCCTTCTTTTTGTGGCCACGTTGAAGGGGCACGCCGCGCCAAAAATTCCCGATAATCTTGTGTGGTTTCCTCACGAGCCCGTGTGGCAGCAAATTGCCAGAGATCGAATCGACTGCGGACTTGAGGACTTCGATCTGACAATTAGTTATTCGGATAATTTTGGCGTGAACGCCAAACTCATCGCGAGTCTGACCAAAGGATCATTCGAATTGGGAGGGACATTCGAGGAGCACGAAAGCACGACTTGGCGTATCACCGGAGAGTTTAGCCAACCTCTCGATTAAATCGTCTCTAGCTCTCAGGTTCATCCCTCCAGCATTGGCTGTTCATGTCTGCTGAAAATAACCGCTTGGCCGGTCTCTGCCGGTCACGGCGGCTGAGCTCGGCGAAAGGCGCTCTTCTAGTGTCTAACGACTCAGGGATAAATCACGGCTCTCGAAATTTCACGGACGAATGGCCCACTGTCTGGCTAGCCGGAAAATCCCTAGTGTAGTAGCTTTGGGCTACTACGCTTCGTCATTCAACTGCCGCGCAGGCAGCGTGGAATGCCTCCTTCCGATGGGATGTTTTACCCGTTTGGAGAGAGGTTTGCTCTGGCGAGCTTTCCCCACCTAGTCTGATATGGATATCAAATGCCAAATCTGATTTGCATCGATGTAGTCGACCAATCCCTTATTGAGCAATTTTCTGCCGATGGGGTCGGTTTTCCAGACCGCACCATGTTATGTCCCGAAACTGGTGTGCTCGATACTTCCGTGTTGGAACGGATGATCGGCATGTCCAGATCTCTTCGCCGGATCGAGCAGGCGAACGTGAAACCCGGATTTCGAGTAATGGACTTTCAAAAGACCTCCATTGGTCGTCTGAAGCTCCTACTCAAGGACTTGTTCAACCTCCAGCAGCGCTTGCTCAAAAAGTCGAAAAGAATTGACGGATACCGCAGCTGGGAACGAGTTGTCATGAACGACATAGACCCGACCTGGCACGAACTCAAAGGCGCAGTGGTGCAGCGTTTCGGTGAGCTGACTCAGGAAGACCAAGACACTTTGAGCACCATGCTCGAAAAACGGCTTGATTGGGTTGATAGCGGGAAGAACTGGGAAACCGGACTAAAGGACTTCATTAAGAGTCGCACGTACGTCGATCAGTTAGGTGGAATGGTGGGGATCCTGTTCGATCGATTGGCGAGCTGGAACGAGCTCGACAACGAAGAGCGTCGAACGCTGGCAGATGGCGTCTATGCCATGGCCACGCCTTTCGGCCACGAGCTACTGGGTATTTTCTTGACGTGCCAACCTGAGCTGATGGGGTACTACTCCACGATGCTGGAGGACGAGAGGAAGGCCAGACGGGTTGGCGTGATAGACTCGGTAGAGCAGCCAGGTCAGACAGCGACACCCGTCGAGCCGCCGATTGCATCAATACCCCCCGCCGCACCCTTGAGTCTGTATGCCCTCTATGCTGAGCTGTTTCAGTTAGCCGAGCAGGCAAAAACTGATTCAGGCAACCTTCACTATGCCGAGCAAATCGAGGCGCTGATCTCCTCAAACCTTCCTCGTCTGAAGGAGGAATACTCACTCAGCGATGATACGGTTCGCAAAATACTTGGCGAGTGCATCGACGTTCTGATCAAAATTGGTCGTGAGCTGTCACTGCAGAATTTCGATGACGAAGAGTTTCTAATGGCCTTTAAAACGGCCTGGCTGGAGTTCTTCAACGAGCGTTTGCAGGATGAGGTACCGGAAACTTTCTTGGCTGATTTGACCGACGAGCGTGAAGTAGAATCGGTAGAACTCAAGACCCGTCTTGAGCAAGCTCAAGCGCAGTGCGTCCAAATCGAGAACGACTTGGCTGGTTTCAACGAGAAACTCAAGGTTGCCAATTTTCGTGAAAAAGGTGAATTGCGCAGCAGCATTACCGAGGCAGAAGAGTCTCGCGTCAAGAGCAATAGGCTGCACCAAGAGGTGGAGCAGCAAGGATGTGACCTGTTGCTGCCACCCGGGTACCGGCTTGATTCACTCTCGGCAGACGGGCAAGAAATTGATCTGACACCGGTCGCTTATCACCCCTCCACCAAGGCTGCCTTTACGGCTTGGTCACGAACGTCATCTGCTGATCTGGCTACTCCGCCCCTTCCCAATCCTCTTGGTACACAAAGTAAAACCCCTGTTGGTGATATATCGCCGGCCTCTGTGGTTGGTTTAGGCGCGGATGAAGCTGACGCAGGCGATGAAGAGCCTCCGACCGCTGACGAGCCACAACAAATGGCTGCTCCCGAGGCTGCCTCAGAGCCAGCATCTCTTCCCGAGCCTGAAATCAACATAGCGCTTGAGCCCGCCGTCAATTTTGTTGATCCGGTTGAAAGACAAGACGCAGCTTCAGATCCGACTCTCACCAGTATCGAGAACGATGTAGCTGATGAGTCAACTATGCAGGAAGCGTCGGAAGATGAAGTCAATGTCTCTCGATTCTTCAACAAGCCAAGGGAAACCCTAGAGCGGCTGCAGCATTGTCAGCAGACGATGGATGTCGTTCCCGCGATTGCAGTAGAAAACATCGCATTGCTTTGGTTGAAACGCGGGCAGCTTCCACTGGCCAGCAAGACGCTGGAAATTGCAGGTCGAATGGGCCTTGCGGGTGATCTGTTGTCGCTGCCACTGGTTCAGGCGGCATACCATGGCATGCACGTTTGGCGTGGTGACTCTGCGACCGTAACCCGGGTTCAGCAGAACCTGCATCAGCTGTCCTCGGAGATCATTGAAAGCTGGATTTATCGACGCCCAGGTGGACGTGTTGTTCCCTACCTGGTGTTCGCCGCTACACTTCAGCCCACGTTGTTCTTCGGAATGATGACCAACGCGCCACGCTTGCTCGGCTCTGTCCTCGGCAACTTCGATGGCCCGGTGTCCCGGTTGATCGAAGAAGTGGTCAGTTTCTCCAGCCACAATACTCGTCTGGATGTGGATACCCTGCGTGAGCAACCCACAAGCAACGACAAAGAGGCGCGTGACAAACTCGCCGCCCGTCTTGTTGAGTGGCAAGACCGTATTTTGAACAAACAGACCGGATGGGCTCCGGCTCGCAAAGCCATGAAGGAATGTTTGGCACGTGAAGACTTTGATCTCACCTACAAGAGTATCACCAGAGACGATGCTTCACGGATAGACGACGTGCGTGCGTTTGCCGATCTGTATCGAGACAAGGATGAGCAGTCTCGGCTGATGACGGCTGAAATTCACAAGATGATGAACGAAAGCACCTCCGCTCCGCAGATCGAAGGCAACGCTAAAAACTGGTTCCTACGGTCAATCGACGAGATCGTTGACGTCGCCGATCGGTGGGTCGAAGGCCATAGCCTACTAGGTCGACGAACCAGCGAAGTCAGTAAGTTCGCCCCACGCTTCCTCACGATGCTTGCGGCGGCTTCCGCCCACCTGGAGCAGCGCCTCCAGAACACTGAGGATCCAGAACAGCAAGCCGGCTTGCTACTTGCCATCAGTGTGCTCCAACGCATCAACAAAGTGGCAGAGCGGCATGAAGAAACGATTTGGGAGGTCTCCCGAATCAATGGCTGGCTTCAGTGGCCTTCGGAATGGCTGGCCACCTCGCCAGACGACAATCCTCATCATCAATTGGCCCTTTTGACGAGCCTGCTTGAAAAGGGCGTCAGCGATCTGGAACTTGCCGATCAAGCGCTGGAACGTAAGAACTTCCGTCATGCACTGCTTCTGACCCTCAACCATGAAGACGTCCACAAGGGCTCAATGGCGGAGAACATCGAAGCGATCAAGCGCTCGTTCTTGGAAGATGTTCGCCAATGCAACCTGCGAAGCGATCAGATAAGGGGGTTGCTGGATAACGCGAACATCGCCTCGCTGATCGACGATGAACGACATTACCAACTGCGTGGCGAGCTTGAGCACCTTCAGGATCAACTCAAAAGCCTCAAGGCGCTGGATGACATTGGCGAGATTCACCACAGCTTAGACACCCTTGAGTCAAGCATCGTAACCAAGTTCACGACCAAGAAGCAGGAGCTTGAGGCATCCCTGGATTCACTCGTTAACCAAGCTTTGGTTGATCGCGGGGTGGATTGGGTACCCGCAGTGTGGCAGGAACAGATCCGCTCGGCGCTCAATACACATGACACGACCGTCGCCGAGGAGATGCTTGAACATCTCAAGCACTCGTTGGACAAAGGCGAGGCGCTGCAAAGCGAGACCGAATCTGGTACTGAGCTGCTCAAGCGCTTTCTCCTGCTTGAACCACAGCTCCATTCAATGCTGAGTCAGAATCGCAATCCTCGTGAAGTGATCCGCCATGTTTCCAGCGCAAGCTTGAAAGGTTTGTCTTTGGACACCTTGCCTGCCTACTACAAACTGGCCATCGAGGATCTGATCAGCCTGCGCCGCCGCGTCAAGTCATTGGACAAAGCAACCTACGAAGAGCTGGTACGCATTCTATATGCCTTAGGTCTTGAGGCCGCGACACCCTTCTTTAGCAATGCGACCTCGCAGCGTACCGCCTTCTCCTCGCGAAGCCACATTGCCCACCTCACCTTGAACGTGAGACGGCATGATACGGGGCGTGGGATCGTGTTCTTCAACCAAAAATCTGAAGAGCAGGCCCTCAACGTATTGATTGCCAACGGCGAGTGGACGCTCACTGAGCTTCGCACACTGCTGACCGAGCAGACCCAGTTCCTGCACGAACGTACGGTGTTGATATCGGCAAAAGAGCTTTCGAACGATGAGCGCAACGAGTTGGCCAAGTTTTCAAAACAGCAGAAACATGCGCTACTCCATGTCGATCCCGTCCTGATGACCATGTTGGCTGGTCTCAACGTACCGGATCACCAACGGCTCAAGACCTTCCTGCAACTAAGCTTGCCATGGACGTTCAGTAACCCGTACACCGGCAACCAGATGCAGCCGGCGCCACCGGAAATGCGCTATGGGCGCCAGAAAGACATTAAATCGCTGACCACCATGCGTAACGGTGCAGCCATGATCTTTGGTGGCAGGCAACTGGGTAAAACAACGCTGCTCAACGAAACACGGCGTTTGTTCCACAACCCTGAGCTTCGTCACCATGCCTTCTTGTACCAAATGGATGGAGACCTGGATCGCGCCAACCTTTCTGGCAATGAGCTCGAAAAACACCGGAATCGGGTTTGGCAGATGATTCACCACGCTGCCGTCACGAGCGGTTTGGTCAAAAATTCGTCCCCCTCAGACGCTGATGGGATGGTCGATGAGCTGCGGGATTATTTTTCCAAAGACAACCCAGATGCGCTTATGGTTTGTCTCGACGAAATTGATCCGATTCTGGGACTTGATGCTGCGAACGGCTTCCGCATTTTCCGTGAGCTCAGTGGCTTGGTGAACAACAGCAATGGCCGGTTCAAGGTCGTAATTGCGGGTCTGGAGAACGTACGCCGGTTCGCTGACGCCCCGAACTACCCGCTGCACCAGCTCGGCAGTGCTATTCAGGTCTCGATCATGAGCCCTGCAGAAGCGCTTCAGCTCATTCGCGAACCACTGGGGCATTTGGGTTATGAGTTCGAGTCTCCCTTGCTCATGAACAGGATTCTTGTCGAAACAAACCGCCATCCCGGCCTGATTCACATTGTCTGCCATGAACTGATCCAGACCCTGAATGCACGTCACAACCGTCGCGTGGGATCGGTCACCATCACCGCTGAAGACATCGAGCAGATTCGAAAGGATCCGAACATTCGACAGCTCATCTGCGACCGCTTTGACATCACGCTGAACCTTGACCTGCGTTACAAGTTGATTGCCTACAGCCTGATCTCGCAAAGCACCAGCAGCTTCTCTCCCAGCCGTGCGAAACTCATTGTCCAGGAGTGGGCTCCGCATATCTTCGAGCCGATGACCGATGCGCAGTTTGAAGCGTTTCTGGATGAGCTGTGCGGCCTAGGCGTACTTCAGTACATGCGGCGCATCGAGGGCGGCAAGGAATACGCTCTGCGCAATACCAACATCATGAACTTGGTGGGCGGCCAACAGAGCATCGAAGACAAACTGCTGGCTGCAGTAGATGCGATCAATGAGAACGACCCATTGTCCGCGCACGCATATCCGGTTAACGCTACACGCCCATCCCCGCTTACGCTGCGAGACGAGAAATTGCTCATCAGCGAAGAGGTGCGTGAAAAGCCTACATTTGGTGCCATTGAGGCGCGCTCTTCAAACTACTCCGTCGGCATCATCACAGGGTCGGAGGCCTTGGGGCTGGATCCTCAGTGGATGCTTGAGTCTCTCCTGGCAATTGGGGAAGAGGAGCCTGTTCTGACCACCAACCAGAGCTCTGGCCGCTACGTTCCAGCTCACAAAAGAGACACCGATCTCGGCTCAGCCAGTGAGTTCAAGAAGCTGTTGGTCGAGAGTGTCATTGGTGTTCAGTCGCTTCGCAAGAACATCATGTTCTTCGTTGAGATTACAGGTGAACAACCGATCAGTCTGACGTTGGATCTGCTTGACGTTGCACACGAAGCACGACTGAACACCAACGCCAAACGCAACCGCGTTCGGGTCATTTTCCTCATGTCGCCGCGAGCCCTGTGGCAGTGGGAATCTAATCCTCAGCTCACCCAAGGCCGAGAAACCATGCAGCCCTTCATCGCCTTGGATGTCTGGAAGAAGACCGCAATGGCGCACCTGCTGAACAAGCTAAACCTTGAGAACACTTCAACATCGACCAACACCTTGGAAAGCTATAGCCAGGGATGGTACTTCTCCTTGGACAGGCTGTTGGCTGCCAAGAAAAAGAAATCCGATGTAGTCAAGGTGAGCGGCTTCGGTGCGGCCTACACATCTGTGCTTCAAGCCAAGCCCAAGAGCATGGAAGAGTTCCTCGGAAAGACCGGCGTAACCGCTGTGAGCTGGGGGCGGCAAGTGCTGAGCGCGCTGTGTGAGCAAGAGCGCTTCGATGAAGAAGATATTGAGTTGCAGCTCATGGATGACTATGGGGATGTCGATCCACAGCAGGCACTTCGTTGGTTGACTCGCTTGCGCCTCATCGTTCCTTGCAGAGTGGCTAAGAAAAATTTCTATCGCATTCCTGAAAGCATTAAGGCTGCCCTGCTCAGCAAGGCGCCTCAAGAGGCCAAGGCCTAATCATGACCCAGCAAACAACAGGTCAATCTGGCTGGGTGCAGGTGATGCAGGGTGCGTGGGGAGCAGTTCCCGCTAGTGAACTACTCCACCCCAACTCAGAAGCGTGGTCATCAATCAATTTGACCGCTCCTGATGTAGCCGAATGCACAAGTTTCGCGGTGGCGGGACGGGCTCTGAAATACGGTCAGTCAGTGGCGATTGCGCTGCCATTGATGGGTGGGGAAGGTATCACCCGACTGATGGTATATCTGCAACGGATCCGGCTGGATTCACTGCAAGGGGGGATACGTTCGCCTTGGCTCAATCCGGGCAACATGGAGCAGTGTCCGGACATCGTATTTATCTCCCGGCCCCGTAACGGTTTCCACGATCTCTCGCGTGTAAAGGCCTTGCGTACTCGCGTACTGCGAGCGTCTGACCTCAAGCGCAACAAGGCATCCGCCTCCCAAACGCTAGTTGTGGATGGCTCCACGGACGTAATGGAGCTGGTTGAAGCGATCAGCAAAGCAAGCAAGCCTTTCGTTCTCGTCATAGATGGTACGCTTGGAGGAAATGAAAACTTCGCTGCCGTGGATAGCGCACTGTCAGAGAGTTTCCCTGAGGTACCTCGAATCACGTTGCTCTCGCTGGGTGACAGCGAATCTCTGGACAGGATCCGCTCGAACGGAACTCGTAGCCATCTATGGGTGATGCGACTTGGCGATACAGCTTTGTTGACTTCACCTGCAGGATCCGACTCCCGGTTCAAACTGACGGTGATCCAGGATCGAAGGGCCAACTCAGAGCTGGGACTGATCGCTGATCGGTTCTTCGATTTACGACGCGAGCTGGATCGAAAGGATTTCGTGCTTAAGGAACGCTTGGCCATCATCGGCAAGGTTTTTCGCAGCCTCAACGAGTTGTGCCTCCCCCTTCCCTACTTGGAGACTACATTACAGGCAGCGACTCGCCCGGGTCTTTTCCCTATTCGTTGCTTGGAGCGATGGCTGCAAATTGCCGACAAAGGAAGCTGCCTGTTCGGGGAGTCAGATGTGGCTTCACGCAACCTGATTCAGCAGTTAATGGACTGGCACCAATTGCTTATGCAGTCCATCACAGGCAAGGCTAGATGGCTGCTAAAACACCTTAAGGATTCATGCGCGAACAAGACTGATACGTTGGTGCTGTGTGGCAGCCCCCATGAAGTAGCAGCCTTAGAACATTGGTTCGACAATGAACTCGACGAAGGCTGGAACGAGACCATTCAAATCACCGCGATGGATGGCGTGAAAGCCTATCGACAGTTCTCTGGGGTAGTCGAAGAAGTCGTCATCGTAGGAATGCTATGGCCTAATCGGCAGCACTGGTTAGCTACCCCATGTCGCCGTCTGACTATCCCAGCCTACGAATATGAGAGGCCCTTCGTAGAGCGCATGCTTCATTTATGGTGGTCTAAGCATGGCGTTCAAAGCCGTATCGATGGTGACAAGCTGACTCACTGGCAGCTCGGCTGGAATGATCGTCGATGCGACGATATCGATACGCTGCAGCCGTCCTTGGCCCTGGAAACGTTCACCCTCCCCGATTGCAGTCTGTATCCGGCAAAAGAACGTGCGGTCTCTATTCCGCTGGCAATGGAGTTCAATAATTGGCTCGATCTG
This sequence comes from Pseudomonas sp. FSL L8-0168, assembly GCF_037976155.1. Lineage (NCBI taxonomy): Bacteria > Pseudomonadati > Pseudomonadota > Gammaproteobacteria > Pseudomonadales > Pseudomonadaceae > Pseudomonas > Pseudomonas sp. FSL L8-0168. The sequence goes on from NZ_CP150262.1 coordinate 797,784, forward strand.
CTGATGGAGCAGCCCGTCGAACCTATGGCCTCTGTGCAGAGCGGCGAGTCCTTGGTTCAGGATCTTGTCTGGATCTGCCTCGAAGAGGCGAAGGCAGAGCTGCCCTGGAGCAAGACCCGTCCAGTGCTCGTGCTTCGAGAGGAAGAAATTCACCCAACGCCTGCCGATGAACTGACTGAAGGTGATCAGATCATCCTGCTCCGACACACTGACGAGCGTATCGCCACTCAAGAAAAGCTCTTCGAGATGGTGGCTCTTTCAGAGGGCATGCAGCAGTTCCTCAGAGCCGCCAACCGCTGGAGAACGATGGTCGATACCGTCTCCGCACAACTGACGGTGGCCCAGGTGCAAACCCAGTTGCGCAAGGAAAAGGTGAGTGTGTGCGATGCGACGGTGGGCAACTGGTATCGTCACAAGGTATATGGCCCCCGTGACCGAGCGGCGGTCACCGTGTTTGCTCGTCTTTCCGGTGCCAAAAATCCCGAGAGAGCGGCACTCTACGTAGCCAATGCCATCGAGCAGGTACGAATCGCTCATCAGCAGATTGGCAACCAGCTTCGCCGAGCCATTCTGGAAAGAGCTGCAGGTGCTACCACCGTCGAGATAGGCCAGTTGACGATGGACGGATGGGCCTTCGACGACATGATCGAAATATCGGTGGTGAAGTCGATCCGGACGGCCACCAAGCAGGTCATTTCGTCAAAAGAGGAGGGCTTGATCGACATCGTCAATGGGGTTGCGGACACACATCCTGGGCGTATCCACATGACCACCCCGGCTCTCAAGTCCCTGCGCGACTCGGTGTACCGTGACCATGGAAAATTCCGGGCTTGCCTGTCACTGATGGCCACAAAGTTATACGACCACTACAGTGAGAAAGTGGGTCGACTCCATGACGTGCTTGAGCATTTTAAGCTGGAGAGCATCGACTTCGAACCCAAAATGTCCCCAGTGACAATGGGTATGTACGCAGACAACCGCAAATACAAGGGTAAGCCCGCGAACATGAACAGGCACTTCTGCCTGGGGAACGCCCGCGATCCGTCACGCACATTGCGTATTCACTTCGACTGGGATGCAGATGATAAGGTACTCGTCATCCATCACGCCGGCAAACATCTGGAAACCACACAATCTTAAGGACGAACCATGGCTCTCAACTACCGAGAAGAAATGGGCCTGACGGCTGCATTTCTTGAAGAGATGCGCCTGCGACTGAGTGACAAGGACGTGGATGTACTGCCACAAGACGGCAAACTGTATGACGGCATCGAACCCACCCGCATCAGCCTGGTTGGCTGCCTGGGCGCAGCGCCCGACCCCGCCTATACAGGCCCGCAACCTCCAAACTCAATCGGCATCGTGCTCTTGGTCTCTCCCGATAAGGAAGGTTGGATCAAATGTGAGCTAAGCGGTCAATTCGATGTCGTGCATCGCTACATTCCTGACTTACGCAGCGTGGAAGAAAACCTGGTGCTTGATGCCGGTTCACCAAAAAGAGGCCAAGTTCTGCCCATAGCGTACAAGCGCTACACGGTGTGTTTCTCATCTATCATGCTTGATCTTGACTCCCACAAGCCCAACGAGTGGGTCTCAGGAAAAGCTGCAATCGAAGCTGTGCTGAAGGCGGAACAACAACGATGGGTTAGCGATCCTCGGGTCATGCGGCGCTGTCACACGAATGCGAATGGCAACGCGAAATTCGGTTACAACTGGAGCGACACGGCTCTGGCCGATCAGACGAGCCTCAACCGTACCGTTCATGAGCAGATCGTCAGTGACCAAAATACGCTCCTCAACTATGCGATAAACCTGCGTGCACGTCTTCGCCCTACCCCATCAGCATTCGGTACGAACGCTCAAGGTAGCCTCCTGCTAGAAGTGTTTCTGGAAAACCAGACGACCACCGAGCATGCCCGAGTCTTTGGCGTCGACTCCCCATACCTATTGGATGCCCGCTTGGCCACCAAACTCGTTGCTGGCGAGAACTATAAGGTGCCCCATCGTCTGCAGCCGGAAGAATACCGCTACCGCGATAATGACGGCCTTCCTGGCTACGGCATCAGCTGCGCGGTCGTTGAGGTAGAAAATAAGCTGTTCATGACGGATGGAATGCCTACCTACGCTCAGCCCCGGGTTGATGCTCCATCGCCTGCCGAAGTCGGAATGGACTCAGCCCCGAGCTATGAAATGCTTGCCCGCGATCCACTCCTGGTTTGCGACAGCTTCCTGAAAACGCAAGAGAGCTACCTCGGCGAATGGGCAAGTCGTATCAGTGCATTGGAATCAGCAGGGCTGATGGCAGATAAGGATGTTGCTATTGCTGACCGCAATGCCTTTCAGGAGGAAACAAGCCGGATCCGCGACGGTGTTGAGCTTCTGCGCAAACATGACGACCTGCGTCAATGTTTCCAATGGATGAACGAAGCAATGGGCGCCGCCATCAAGATTCAGGGGAAAAGGTTTACCGGATGGCACTTGTTCCAACTCGGTTTCATTCTCTCGCAGATACGCTCGATCTACGAACGGCATGCCACCTCGGCTGAACTCCGAGGCAGCATGGAAACAGCAGACGTACTATGGTTCGCCACGGGCGGCGGCAAGACCGAGGCGTACCTCGGTATCATCAGCATGGCGTTGCTCTATGGTCGGCTTAAGGGACGCGATTACGGCACGACTGCCTGGCTCAGATTTCCATTGCGGATGTTGTCCGTTCAGCAATTCCAGCGGCTTTCCTTCGTGCTCGCCCAGACCAACATCCTGCGTCACCGTGAGTGTCTTGGCGGATGGCCATTCACGATTGGCTATTACACAGGTGAAGGCACGCCAAACCGGGTCAGCAGCACTTATGGCGAAGACGTCCAGAAAGGCTTCCTGCCATCTTTCAGCGACGAGCGCCTTAAGTCCTACCAGTTCATCTCCGATTGCCCTTATTGCGGAACAGCCGGCTCCATCAGCGTTGAGACCGATATGGCTCGCGCGCGGATCAAGCATGTCTGTAGCAACCCCGAATGCTGGTCGAACTGCGAAGCCGATCCAGGAGAACATGGACAGGGTATCCAGGGGGAGATTGGTATCTACGTCTCAGACGAAGAATGCTACCGGTATCTGCCTTCTGTGCTTGTGGGCACAGTGGATAAGCTCGCCGTCATAGGCCATAACCATCGTTTTGTGAACTTCTTTGGCGGGGCGCGTTACTTCTGCCCTGAGCACGGTTTCTCTCAAAGATCCAAATGTGAACATCGTCGCATCGAGCAACGAAGCGAGAAATGGGAGGCCCTCGACTGCGGTAACAATACCCGCACTAGCGTGGTCAGAGTGGTGCCCACCTCCCCCATGAAAGACCCAGGTTTCTCGCTGCTGGTTCAGGATGAGCTGCACTTGCTTCGCGAATCCCTTGGCAACTTTGACGCTCATTACGAGACCTTGCTCAGCACCCTGCAGATCAGTCACGGCGGGCGTGCGCCCAAAGTGCTCTCGGCAACAGCCACCATCAAGGATTTCGAAGACCACATCCATCACCTGTACCTGCGCAACGCCGTTCGCTTCCCTGCCCCCGGCGTCAACCAGGGCGAGTCCTTCTATGCTCGCAAAGCGAAGGATGACGAGACAGGCTCACACCTGATTCGTCGCTGGTTTGCAGGGATTCTCCCCATCGGTCGTGGCCGTGTTGCCATGAAAGCGGTGGCGGAAGCCAGTTCTCGTTTCCTGGATCAGGTAGATGACTGGCGAGGCAAGCTTGCAAACGGTGATGCACAACTGCTCAAGGCAATCGGCATAACCAATGGCCAGAGTCAGGATGCCCTTCGTTACATCGAGAAAAACCTGAACACCGACCTGGTGTATGCCAACAGCAAACGCAGCATCACCGAAATCATGCGGTACATGGAGGAGGTCAACAGCAAGACCAATTTGGAGCGTAAAGCTCGGTTGCTGGATGGCGAAACCCGCCTGGACATGATCCTCGACGCAATTCGTCATGTCGAAACCAAGGATGCTGATGACACCTGCCGACACATCATTGCCACCAGCGTTGTGTCGCACGGGGTCGACATCGCGGAATTAAACTTCATGATCGTCGCAGGCTGGCCAAAATCGACGGCGGAATACATCCAGGCCTCCGCTCGAAGTGGCCGCGTTCATCCGGGCATCGTGCTCTGCGTGCTTTCATCACATCAGCTGTTTGAGTCTGGTGTTTTCATGAACTTTGGCGACTACCACACGTTCCTTGATCGCCTGGTTGACTCGGTTCCGATCAACAGATTCGCTCCTAACATCATCGACCGCACGCTACCCGGGGTCATGTCGGCAGTACTGCTCAACTGGGCCCCGCAGCAAAGATGGGGAGGCGACCTGGGCCACAGGGTGACCGACCTTGTCACGCTACTGCGAAGCGACATGGGAAAGGCCGCTGCAGCAGAAATCAAAACTGTCGTGATCAATGCGCTGCGCATCCCGGCAGCGCTGAGCAATACGTTTGACTCGCGAGTGATAGCCGGGTTTGACACCGCATTGATGACCCGTGTCGACAACGCGTTTTTTGAATTAGAGCGGTGGCCGGGAAGCAAGAACGAACAGACGTTGAGCGAAGCACTGGGTGACATCTTCGGGTATGCCCCATTTCGCTCGTTTCGCGACATCGAAAACCAGATTGTGATCAAGCCAGTCAACAGTGCGGCTGATCAAGTATTCATGGCAATAGCCAGGTGAGGAAGGAAAAATGGACAAGGAATATGTGAGTCGCAGCCGCCTTTTCAGGGAAGCCTTCCTCCCTGGAGCCTACATGCGCCTTCGCAACCAAGCGTACGGTCGCGTCATGGGTATTCTCAACAATAGTGGGTCAGCGCTGGAAGGGGTTGATAAGCAACAGTTGCGCGAAGCTGTCCTGACATTCGTACATGACTGGGAAAGCGCCGGTGGCGAGATCGACCCAACTTTTTTGACCGCCGCAGAAAAGAAGCGTCTGGAAATCCAATCTCCATCTGAAATTTTTGTCTCCCCTGCACCACTGATTCTCACCTGCAGGCGTTGCAAAGTGCTTGATTTTTACGACGCCCGCGAGCCAGATGACCGGACGCTTTCCAAAATGCAGTCCCGGATCAAAGAGCACAATGGCAGGAGCTTCATCCCTTGCAAGCGCAGAGGTTGCTCGGGAGAAATGATCCAGCTTCCTTACGTTTCGGTGCATCGGTGCGGTTATGCAAGCCCCGTCCACATTCCGCACCCCGCTCGTCGATCCACCAGCATCGGCTACCGAGATGCCGGTTCGTTTTTCCACTCATCGTTTTTTGATGTGGAAACCGGCGATAAGCTGTCGGGCTCATATCAGGACGAGTGCCCCGCGTGCAGTGGTTTGTTTGGTGCCGAAATTCAAAAGCGTGGAACACCACTCACCAGCGGTGAGTCTTTCTACGCCCAGAGTACCCAGTACATCGCGCTGAGCGAAGACAGGGGCAAGCTCATTGCCAGCCTCTTGCAGTGCTTGCAAGGATCAAACGAAAGCGCCGAGGGCATGGCTCAAGACGTTGCCGAAGGTATAGCGCTCGCTTTGCTGAAAAAGATGTCTGGCCGTGAGCTGGAACAAAAACTTTCCATGTTGCTCTCAGCAAATATTAGCGATGCAAACGATCAGGCCGCCCTGCGCACGCAGTTGGAGAGAAAAAGACTCAGCATCGCGAAATATGAAGTAATGGCCGAGGATGACGAAGATTTAGCCCAGATGCTTGATTCAACGCGAAAAGAGGTAGCCACGATTGAGGCAAAGCTCGCGACATCAACCGGCTGTTTCAGTGCCATACGCAATTTGATTCCAGAACCCAGCACCCTAATCGAACTGGTCAGCAATCGGCGCACGCTCGAAGCCGTTTTCTTGCCCCACGATGTCCAGGGCAGGACGATCGAGCAGGAGATCGAAGAAACCACAGATATCGCACAAAAAGACGTGCTTGCCGGTCAGTGGCAGAGTGTACAGGAACGCTATGGGATCGATTCGATCACGCACATCCCTGACCTTCGAGTTGTCTTGGCCACGCTGGGGTACACACGGGAAAGAAGCGCCCCTTCAATCAACCCTGACGCTCCGCCTGTAGTGCTCAACGCCTTTGCTGATCGTGTCGATGAGGGCATGAAAGGCAAAACGTCCATCTACGCGATGTCGGCGAAAACAGAGGCTCTATGGATCCGACTGGATCCTCGCAAGGTGCTTCGTTGGTGTATCGATTCGGCATACCTCGAATCGCCTGATGAAGAGGTACTCAATGACAAAGCCCGCAGTCATGCGTACCTGTTGAGCCACTACCACGTCCTGGCTATGCATCCTGGCAGAGCAGCGAGGGAAATCCCGGCGCGCAACCCCGAAGAAGGTGCCCCTTTCAACCTGCTACATTCGATCAGCCATGCGCTCATGCTCACTGCGCGCCGCCATACTGGGTATGACTCCAAGAGTATTCAGGAATACCTGATACCCATGGATTTGTCGGTCATCCTGTATGTGTCGTCCGTCCAGAATTATACCGCTGGCGGGTTGCTGACGTTGTTCCAGCACTATTTCCTGCCTTGGTTTGATGACGCCAGCATGTTCGCATTCAACTGCGCGTTCGACCCCATATGCACGGATGTCGGCAATTCCTGCAGTGGCTGCGTGCAGATTGAAATTGGCTGCGAAACCTTCAACCAAGGACTTTCTAGGGCTTACATTCATGGCGGCCCGGCCAATCGCGAGTGCTCTCTGACCATCAAGAAAGGCTTTTGGGATAGGTCGTAGTAGTACCCTAATCTGGGCATGCACACTTGAATTTGTACTCTTAAACAATGAGTACCTGGGAACGAGAAATGCCCTGCACGCTTTTACTTGCAGGGCATTTTTATTCGCATATCAAACCCGACTTGGGCTGAGCCATACAAAGGTGCTCATGCCAAGCGACGTCCAGAAGTGCGATCCGATCCACCAGCGGCGAACATCTGGCCTTGAGGGCATCCAACACGCCCATCACCTTCTCACACGCTTGCGGCTGTGAGGTTGAAAAAAGATCCTCGGTATACTCGCCCTTTTGGCATAAGTTAGCCCATCTGCAAGACTCCGCGGATAGTGCCTGAGGTTTTATTCTGGCGGAAGGCTGAACCAGTCAGGCACCAGCTTGGTGTCTCGCCACTCTTCGGTCAGTACAACTCCTGGAATTTTTCCCCAAACGCCATCGTCAGCATGATCGAGCACGATGATCTGCAGCCGTCCTTCAGACGAATTGACCGCGTCGGCGAATGCCTTGAAGACCTTACGCACCGCAACTCGGTCTTCATCATTGAGTTCATGCTCTTCCTCGACCTGCGCGGCACGTTTTACCGGGAAGTAGACTTGGCTGGGCTGATCGAATACGAGGAAATGTGGCACTGGGTGCTCGACCGCTTTCTTGGCCATGAATAGCTTCTGCAGCGCGAGGAGCATGGCCACATGGTAGGCGAGCCAGTTCGCACCACTACCAATTTCCCAAAGGAAGTCATCACGGCCATCATGGCGCACCTTGATGGCCAAGTCCGTGATCGACAGCCCAATCCTCGCGTCCTTCCACTCAGCATCAAGAGTCGGGGTGATTTTCGCGCAATGGGCACTCAAGGAATCTAGGATCTTACGGGTGTTCGCTCTGATCAAATCCACGGACACAAGTGGTGCAAGCTCCGTCATCCGCTTGTCCACCTTCTCCAACTCGCTGGCTAGGGTGCTATCGAATTGAGCCTCTTTGTAGTTTTTGACTGCCTCTTCAAGTCTTCCCAGGTATCGGTCAATGTCTGCTTCGCGTAACGCTTGTCCTTTGGCTTGCGCGTCGACCAACTCAATCGCTCTAATCTCTTTGCGTATGGCATCAAGTTCATCTGAGTCCTCGTTCATCGCGTTTCGGAGCCGTAGCGTTTCGCTCTCGATCGATACGGGAACTATCGGCGCGACGCGCGCGCTGTCTTCGATGCTGCTGAGCGCCTCGCATAGCGCGTCCAGCTCACCCGATGGCGACAGGGTTGGGGACACGAGTGCACCGATAGGTGTCACATTTTCTTTTTTCACCAAGCCTTTGAGCCATGTCGAGAGAGACAGGCGATCCTTCATAGTTTCTAGGGCAGAAACGTAGGCATCTGCATCTCTCTGCAGTCCGCTTAGCTGATTTAGTTTTTGGCGACCTGCGAATAGATTCGCGGCAATAATTTCTTCCCTGATCTTGAGCTCACCAATGGTGGTGATCGAGGCCTGGATTGTCTCTAGTTTCGGTTGAGCATCCCTTGAGGTTTTCATCAGAATCGCGGCAAGCTGTTCGACCGCAACAGGCCACTCCTCGGAAAGCACCGAGTCGATACCAACCAGACCATACTCACGCGCTCGGAAGTACCAGCTATTGGCTTCTCCCCGCAGCCGAGCTGACGCGTCCGCCAGTGTCTTGATTTCTGACCGAAGCTGTTTTTGTCTGCGCTCCAGATCCTTCATTTCCCAAGACGCCAGCAATGTCTGAGGCGTGACAGCACCTAGGATGAAGGGAAAGATGTCTTTCAGTTTTTCCCGGTGGCCAGTCGTGTCTGCCTTATAGAAGAGGACATCCGGATTGGCGACAATGTTCTGCGGCTGAAAGGTGAACGCCATCAGGTCTCGGAAACTGGGCCGGTTCTTGAATCCGAATTTGACGTCTTCGCCGAAACCGATGTTGGGCAGGCCTGACAGCCGATTCAGGATCTCTTTAACGATGTTGCGATTGGAGTTTTTTCGTTCGATCCTGGCTGGGATAGAAATGCTCTGCCCCTCTAGCACGAACATATCATCGGTGGATCGCTGGCGACCCGGCTCGGATCTCGCGAACAGCTTCATGCCCTCATCCGTGTCCACCAGCAGTCCAAACCATGCACAAGTATTCCTGATCGTGCCTACAGGAATCGCACATTTCTCTGAGGCCAGGCAGTAGTCGATAATAGGAATGACCGCGGACTTGCCTGCCTTAGAGGAGCCGCTGATGACGTTCACAGCACCTGGTGTGAACTTCACTTCACGGTAATGGCGACCATTTTTTGGCCACAAAATCAGTTTTTCAATTTGCAGTTTCATCAAAAACCTATCCGTAGGGCGGTCTGGACTTCCTGGATGGAAAGCGCTCCACACCAACCACCAAGCTTGTCTGCGTGTTTGCCTAACTCTCTTACCGTGTCAGGGATGTTGGCCGGGTATCGCTTGGTGCTGTAATTGACGACTGCAGTGGTGCAGTCGAGGGTTAACAGGCCACTGTCCAGTGCGATGCTCACGCTGCTAAGTGATGTTTGTCTCAGCGCCAGCATCCGGCGCTGGATGGATAACAATAACTCCTGCTCCTTGGAAAATTTGGCGGCGAAGAGCCGTAACCCTGAGGTTGAATTGGTCTTGCCTATGATCGTCCGTAGGGGCTCACTGAAGATTATCGGCAATACGAGAAACAGAAACGGCAGCGATGGGCCAGCGCCTGTGCATTGCCGTTTATACCCTTTGACGAACTCCCACATAAGAACCGCCCCAAGGGCAGGATTTTGCACCAAGTAAATCTCGTCGTTGAGCCGAGGAGACATTTTGAATTCAGGGGTTTCCATCCAGGCCAACCTGTTTCAAAGCCAAGCCGCATGCCTCCAGATGGAGCCAGGCAGCCAGCGGTTATAGTATTTATTGACGGGATTCAGAAGCTTCCATCAATCTTCGAGCAGATTCAGGTAGCGAGGATGCCAGCCAACCTTCTTCACGTTGGCGAACTCCTGATAGGTTCCGCGTACGAAGAATCTTGGCGGCTCGGTACCGTCCAGAGGCTCGGATATAAGCATGCACTCCATTTTCAACATCTGTCCTTTATCCTGTTCTGAAGCGGTGGGATAGGCCATGTTTGTCTTCTTATTCAGAAGCTCCCATTTGTCGAATAGAGTCTTGCGAAACGCCTCAAAATCCTGGTCGCACACCAAGCCTTTCTCGCCCCATCGAACCTTGTTCGTTTTGGACTGCAAGAAATCTGACACCGCTTCGAACCCATCCCCTGCCTTGTCAATGAGGTCTAGCTGACGAAGCAATGTCAAAGCCAAGGGTCGGCACTCCTCGATTTCGTCTTGGGAGGGCGCAGGTACGGTATAGGTCTTCAGGAGGTTCAGCGCGCTTCGACTAACGAACGTCGACATGTAGTCTTTGAAAGCGTTGCGCGACAGCGCAGGGTATTGCCTTGCGGCGATCAGCGCGTCGGAGTTGTTTTTGACCCAACCAATGGCAACGTTGCAGGCGTCTTCGAGCCTGTCATCTGGGACGGTAAGCGCGAAGAAATTCGAAATCCTGCCGATCAGATCGTCATTTCCTGTTTCGAGCTCAAAGGCCATGACAAGGTCGGCGCGCTTCGTCTCGTCGTAGTCAAGAAATCTTTCAATGTAGGGTTTGCACTGCTCGGGCTTTTCCGCCGCATAGGCATCACGGATCTCTTGCACCACGCGATCTACCAACACCTTCGTGTGGGCAAAATGGAGCGAGTTTGCAAACTCGCCGTCTTTATCTTGAAGGACATATAAACGGAAGCGGGTTTTGCTCAAGTCGACTAGACCTGCCTCAATGACATCGATCCAGTTCGCGAATGTTTTCCAAAGGTCGATGGAGAAGTTGCTGATAGGGTTTGTCACCAAGCCGCTCTTAGACTCAGCCCTTTCAAGGTCTTCTGTAAAATCCCCTGAAATTCATTCAGGGGGTACCTAAACGATGTGGGCGGAAGTTCTAGCGCGTTTCGAAAAAAAAGCACCTGCCAGTGTCATGGCCAAACTGGCGCTGCAGCAGGCTATTGCCCCCGAGTGGATTGATCAGGTTTTCGAAGAACACCGGCAACGGCAGTATTCTCGTGAGCTATTGTTCTCGACCATCATCAAGCTAATGTCCCTTGTTTCATTGGGCTTGAGGCCATCTCTGCACGCCGCCGCGCGACAACTGGAGGACCTTCCGGTCAGCCTGGCGGCTCTCTACGACAAGATCAGTCGTACCGAGCCTGCTCTGTTGCGCGCCCTGATTACGGGCTGTGCACAGCGCCTGGCTCCAACCATCCGGGAGCTGGGCTGCACGGCGATGCTGCCGGGTTGGCAGGTTCGGGTAGTGGACGGTAATCACCTGGCATCCACTGAAAAACGTCTGGGAGCTTTACGCAACGAGCGCGGCGCCGCTCGTCCCGGTTTTTCGGTTGTTGCATACGATCCCGATCTGGATCAGGTCGTCGACCTTCAGGCGTGTGAGGATGCCTACGCAAGCGAGCGCGTTTGTGTGCTGCCTTTATTGGCCAATGCCGAGCCAGGCCAAGTGTGGCTGGCTGACCGGCTTTATTGCACGCTCCCGGTTATGGAGGCTTGTGAGCAAGTCCAAACTTGCTTTGTCATTCGTCAGCAAGCCAAGCATCCACGCTTGATTCAAGAGGGTGAGTGGCAAGAGCCAGTACCTGTGGAAACTGGCACTGTGCGTGAGCAGATCATCCAGGTCAAAGGCGGTTACCAATGTCGGCGTGTCGAACTGACGCTTCATTCGCCAACGGACTCCGGCGACAGCAGCTTGATGTTCTGGAGCAACCTGCCTGAGAGCGTCAGTGCGCAACAGATCGCCGAACTGTATCGCCGCCGCTGGAGCATTGAAGGTATGTTCCAGCGACTGGAAGCGATCCTGGAAAGTGAGATCGAAACCCTTGGCAGCCCAAAGGCTGCCTTACTGGGGTTTGCAACGGCGGTATTGGCTTACAACGTCCTGGCTGTTCTCAAACGCAGTGTTGAACAAGCTCATCGGGATACCCAGCCTGAAGGATGGGAAGCCTCGATTTACCATTTAGCGGTTCAGGTCAGGAGTGGATATGAGGGAATGCAGATTGCGCTGCCCTCGGAACATTTTCCTGTCATTCCGTTGGAAAAACTGGCTCAGCACTTATTGGCGCTTGCCAGAAATATCCAACCTAAACAAGTTGCGAAAAGCCCCCGTGGCCCCAAGGTACCCAAGCCCAAAACATGGGTTAAAGGCACCGCGGTGAATGCGCATGTTTCAACGGACCGGATAATCAAGGCTGCCAAGACGAAAAGACCTTGAAAGGGCTGGCTCTTAGACTGCTCTAGCAGTACAGACCCGTCAGCATGGTGGACATCTGTATCATCAAATACCTCCAACGCGACGAATGCATCCTTAGGGGCGTCGCAGAGGTGCAGACACATCCGCGTAGCTTGCAGAGAGAACCCCAGGAATGAGCCCGGCCGACTCGACTTAAGCTGAGGGGCCTGGGTTGGTATTGGGTTTGATTCCGAGCCAATCACATTCATTCATCCCTGCTCTGCTGTTAGATTGCCCGCTGCGTGCGTAGGTGGAGCCTGGCGAAGCCGCGATACGCTTGCCTACGAACCCAGGTGACGACGAGTCAAGCAAAAGATCGCACATTGCCATCATTGCCCGCAGGATGTTATCGCACTTGGGGCGCCGGATAAACCGACATAGATCCGCAACATCGTGAGCTCCCCTTAGCCCGGACGAGTGGGAGTACGCTTCTGTGGGAAAAGAGTACATTTGCACTCCACCTATTGTTTCGCGTCAGTCTTCATGGTCTTCAGGCGACTCACCAGTCGGGTTCAATGTACGTAACAATTCTAACTTTGCTTCGCACTGTTCGAGCTGCACCCGTAATTCCTCAGCCCTCTGCTGAGTTGCTATTCCTACCGAATGGACTTCAACGGCCTCTTTTGATTTGGCTTCAAGCTGATGAGCGAGCAGTTCCTTGGCACCTTCCGCCCGTGCAGTAGCAGCATTGGCAATGGTCAGGTCAGCCCGCAGGGTTTCGACAGCCTCACGATGTTGCGAGGCTTCCCTGACATGCTGACGATTTTCAGCAATGAAGCGCTCGTTATCCCTGATTAGACGGGAGATCTCCTCCTGCTTAATCATAAGCGTCTGCTGGAGGACGGTCACCTCTTGCTGCATTTGATAGACTTGGGATTCATGGCGGCTCAGATCCTGGTCTCGCTGTTCCTTAACTGAAGCCCGGTAGTGTTCGAGGGCCTCCCGGGCGTGTGCATGCTTTTGCTCCAAGGACTGGATCTGCCCATCCTTCTCTAAAATCCGCACCTCTAAATCATTGCAGCTCTGGCTGAGCCTGGCGTTGCGCGTGATCTCAGTCTGCAGTGTGGACTGAGTGGTTTTGAACCCTTCAGTTTGAGCAGCCAAGACATCCCCTTGCGCCCTGAAGCCGAGCTTGAGTTCATCGAGTTCGCTCTCAAGTGCCTCGGCTCGGGAGACCAATAGCTTACGCTCGTGCTCGAACTCTGCTCGTGCCTCAAGAAAGGCCTGGCTGCCCTCCTCTTGGACTTGATCCAACAAGCTTTCGACGACCCCGCGCAGCGCGCCGCTCATACGTTCACGAGGGTTCGCTTCTGATCCTGGTGATTCCAGCTGCTTTAGATACCGAGCGATCGTAGTCTTTGAACCCGTATTTCCAATCTCCACCCGGACTGCATCAATGCTGGGATAAACACCACGCATTAGCAGGCTGTTCCGCGCCTTTTGTACCACCGCTAGGTTAACGCCGCCTCGCGCCATACACCCTCCAGACGATTTCGTGTCATGCCACATGTCATGCAATTACATAATACAAAAAAGCCAAACTTTGCTGGAAAGTTGCCGACAACTGGCAAGATATAATCAAGATTTATGGCTTGGCAGTCCTTTGAGCAGGGGTAAAATGGCCTGAAAGGCGGTACAACTGGCGAAGACGAGCCACTTAAGGTTCGATACGGGAAATGTAGGTGGTAGAAGTGGAGAGCAAGGCAGACAGGTACCTAGAGGCGAGCGTTCGGCAGAATACGTCGAAGAGCTATGCGTCCGCCCTCTCCCATTTCGAGGTGACCTGGGGCGGATACTTGCCCACCACTATGGAGTCAGTTGTGCGCTACATCGCTGAATACGCCGACCAGCTGGCGCTGAGCACGCTGAAGCAACGCCTAGCTGCGCTCGCAAACTGGCATCAAAGCAACGGCTTCCCCGACCCCACAAAAGCCCCCAAGGTCAGGCAGCTGCTGAAAGGCATCAGGGCAGTACATCCCGTGCAGCAGAAGCAAGCAGCTCCTCTGGCGTTACTGCACCTCGAAAAAGCAGTGGCGCACCTGGAAGATGAGGTTGCTCAGGCAAGAGCCGCCGGCAACATGGCCGCCCTTCTCAAGGCAACCCGGGACATTGCCCTCCTTACCATTGGCTTTTGGAGGGGATTTCGAGGAGATGAGCTGGCTAGGCTCACGATCGAGAACACCCATGCTGAGCGCTATGTGGGCATTAGGTTCTATCTGGGTTCCAGTAAAGGGGATCGGCAGAACATTGGCCGCGAGTACAAAACACCATCGCTGAGCAAGCTCTGCCCAGTGGAGGCGTATCTGAACTGGATCGAAGTCGCCGGTCTCACCCGTGGTGGTGTATTCCGTGGAATCGATCGCTGGGGCAACATCAGCGATCGCTCGCTTGCTGCCCATAGCCTGATTCCCCTGCTTCGCGACACCCTGGATCGGTGTGGCTTGCCGTCCGAGATCTACAGCGCCCACTCGATCCGGCGCGGATTTGCCACCTGGGCAGCAAGCTCAGGCTGGGACATCAAGACACTAATGGAGTACGTCGGCTGGAGCGATATGAAGTCCGCACTACGCTATGTTGAGCCTGCACAGCAATTTGGCGGGCTAATTAGGAAGCTTGAAGTCCGATAGAGAGAGGCTACGCAATCGCCCTCATGCCATTGCGCAGCGCCATCTCGATCTAATGCTCGCCTTAGGAGGTTGCATGGTAAAGCTCGCGCCTGAAAAGCGTAAAATGCTTCGTGAGTTTCTGAAAGCTTACGATCAACGGATGTGGTTTCTAGTTTCGTATGCTCGAGAGACCGAACTACTGAAATATGATCCAGAGTACGCGACTACCAATCAAAGCATTCGGCAGCTTGGAGCCAAAGCACTGAGAGCGCTTCAAGCTCAGATATTGGCGAACGATCTTGAGATCCCAGTCTGTGGAAAAGCAATAGATGTGGGCGAGTCTAATCTCAAAAAGATAATCGCCCACCAACCCAGGAGCCATGTCCGGTGGCACCTCAACAACGCGCGCCACGAAGTGTTGAATGAGATGAGGAAGGATTGGGCAAATGTGCGCATCACCATTCAATACACTCATCCAGATGCATGAGCAAGTGTTCGTATGCTGGCATGCGAAATGGTCAGCGATGATCAAACCGCACCCGTCGTTTGTGGCTTAACCTGCGAAACGTCTGCACTTATCACGATCAGCGAAAGAGCTGTTGCAACCCGTTCAGGCAAAAACTTAAGTCTGCGCGGCTTGATTTCTGAGGGGGCGGCTATTTTGTCGACGCATTTAGATTGCTTAATGCGGAGTCTCGAATCTCACCATTTTAGCTCCTGAAATAACCTTTTTTATCAACTACTTAAAGAAGTAGTACCCCCGTGACGATAAACCCATAAAATCATCACGTGGAGAGAAATTATATGGCAAGTAAACTTACCCCAGGGGATCGCCTTAACGATTTTTGGGGCAGGTTCGCGGACGCGTTCCAATGGGTCGGTCAGCAACTGGCCAGCCAGTGGGCTCTCAGCATCCTCACGCTGGTTGCGACAGCAGGGTCTACGGTGGCGGCATTTTTCACATGGGAAGCGGCACTTACCGCCAATAGTGTGTCTTCAGCGTCGCAGGCTTTCGCCCAAAAGGTCTACAACGACCAGATCGCGATGGGTCATCCCTCTATTTCAGTCTTGTCGGGGGAGATCTCTGCTGTCACATTGGACACTCGTCAAGAGCAACAGCCGGAGTTTACGACCACTGTAGTTCTGAGAAACTCTGGGCAACGTGCTTCGCCTCGAGCATGGGTGGCACTAGCATCCGAGTCTGTTTTTGGGGAGCAAACTCCTGCAATACTAGTAAGCTTGCCCAAGGACATAGATGTCCCAGTGCGATTCAACCTCAACTCTCAACCCCGAACAATCCGTGGCGATAGCGCATGGTTTGCCGCGGTCATCTACGAGGATGAACGCCCTACGCTCATGACTGCCCCCGGCATACCATCCACGCCGGCGCGGATAAGCCTAGTGTGTTCAGAACCGAAGGTCTTCAGAATGAATACCTGGCCCAAAGACCCTAGTCAAGACCTAGCGGTACGCGTGTTCTCCTCGGGCTCGCCGGTTGTAGCTAACCCTAACCCGCAGGATCCATTTGAGCGCTCCACGGCCTCGAGAATCAAGGCAACGAGCGACCGCGTGCTTCAATCCGCTCGTGCCGCAGGGGCCTGCATCTAGGTATCGAGACATCTTTCCGTCACGGAATGAGCCCGATGAGCTACATCCCTTGCAGGATCATCACTTCTTGCAGGGGAATCAGGCTGACCAAGATCATTCCTGACAACCGTCGGTGCTTTTTCTGGACGGGGCGCAGTGGCATCATTGGCGCACTCCCCCCCTCTCAGGATGGTTATCACTTGCAAAAGCTTATGGAAGCGCGGATCAAGAGTGCCGAGCAGCTGAAGGATCCGGCACACGTGCGCTTTGCGATACTCGGAATTTTCCGCATTGCGATGCAGCACGCCTGTGTCACGCTTGGTGAATGGGTCGCGCAGGCGCTGAGGGAAGACAGCTCTCGCCTGTCCCTACTGACCCCGGTAGACCTTGGCGCTTTCAAGCAACCTGCTGATGGAACCTTGGTCAGCTTGCTATCGCAACTTGTGGTTGCAGCTGAGAACATTGGTTGGAAATCTGTAGGTCGGCATTACTGGGAAAAGGCGGAGATTTCGCCAGAACTTCGCCCGCTCGTAGACGCTGCACGTGCGAACCTTGAAAATGTGCTCCATAAGTTCGTACAGAGCCGCAACGACGGCGGTGAGGGTCATGGTCTACCTGGTGGCTGGACGCCGGCGGCTGATGTGGCTATTGCCAGATTGATGCTGAAGGGTATCGCCAACTTCCTCCCGACCATCGTCAAGGGGGACGACACGCTATATTTCCCTGCCCTCGGTGATCGCCCTCTGACCCCGATCACTACGCTCCGTCTGAGTGACGGCAATCCTATCTGCTACCGAAATCTACGCCGAGCATCAGCCGGCCGGCTGCAAGTGGACGCTCAAGTGCAGACAACACTGCTCTCCCGCGGCGAGACCACTTACGAGGTCGAAAACGTGCTGTTGGGCATCCCGCAGCCAAGCACCCCCGAGTACCAGATTTCCGAGCCCACTTGGTCGGACACGTGGCGCCCGTTCGTCCATATTCCTGAGCGACTTGCCAGCGAAACAGTGTTTACCGGCCGCAGCACAGAGATCACCGCCCTGTGTGAATGGGCTGATGACGCTGACTCTCGAAAATGCATGGTTTGGGGTGACGGAGGCGTTGGTAAAACCACCATGGTCGTGGAGTTTTTGCACCGCTGGCTTGAAGGTAAAACCGATATCCAATGGCGCCCCGAAATTATTACCTTCTACACGGCCAAAAAGACAAGGTGGGGATTGAGCGGCCTGGAGCAGATCTCCGTCCAAGAGATCGGTGTTGCAGACGTGGTACTGGATATCGCTCGCATGCTAACCACCCCGAAGCTTGATCGATCGTGGTTCGAGAAAGACCCCAAAGAAGTTGTGCAGAAACTTGGCACGCTCCAGTCAGAGCTTGAAATCACCCGCGACAACCACCTGATCATCCTAGACAACACAGAGACGATGGCGAACAACGACGCAGACGTCCGGGCGCTCGCGACTCAGGTCAACGAGCTGTCCAGGAGAATTGGGCGTGTCATATTGACGTCGCGTCGACGTGAGCTGATCGAAGCCCTTCCCGTCCAAACCGAGAACTGGGACGACGACGAAGGCGCGGAGTTCCTGCGCAAGCGAGGCGCTACCCTCAGGTGTAATTCTATTGCACAGGCTGGAGTATCAACCCTTAAGCGCTACTCGAGGCAGTTGATCAGCAAGCCGATCGCGCTAGAGGTCTTCGTCCAAGCCGCTGCCAGTCAGAACAACGGCCTTGAGGCGGCGTTCCAGCGCGTGCAAAAGATGCAACGCCAAGACCTGGGTCAGTTTCTCTACGAGGACGCATGGGGGCGCCTGACATCTGATCTGCGTCGAGTTCTCCTGCTGATGAGCCGCTTGGGTGATAGCCATGACCAGTACCTCTTCCAGCTCTGCTGCCAGCGTGTGGGGGTAACGGTTGCGGCCGCAAGTGAAGCAATTGAGGAAAGCCGTGGTATTGGCAGCTTCTCGCGCATTGAGGGTGCACCTCAGATCACACTGAGCCCAGAGTTTTACAACTATTGTGTCGAGCGGTACGAGATCACTGACGGCAAGCGTGAACCCACTGATGATGACGTGAACTGGGTCAAGCATCGCTACCAGCAATTCCTGACCAGCGCCGAAGCCAAGGTCAACGATCGTGCCCTACAGGCATTCCGCACACCGGCTGCCCGGGCCGCCTGGAAAAGCTTTAACGAGGGTAATTATCCCGAAGCCTGCAATTACTACGAGAGCGCAGTACTAGAAGATGCAGAAAACGGCTGGTTGTTCGACCGTTACGCCTACACCCTGATGCGCACGCGCCAGCTGGATGCCGCGCTGGAGCAGTCGCGTAAGGCTACCCGCCTCCTCCCCGAAGAGGCTGATACCTACTTCACCCGGGGGATGATCGAAAGCCGGATTGGTGATATAGCGAACGCAGTGGAGCATCTCGACAAGGCTGAAGCGCTTGGTAAGTCCAAGCACCTATGTGAACTGCAAAAAACATACGCGTACATCAATGCCGAGCCTCAAGATCTGATCGCTGCACAGGGATGCGTTGAGCGAGCCCTTCGTTTGGCACCAAAAGATCGCTTCTACAGTCGTTTCATGGAAGAGGTCACTCGCCTTCAACGCCGCGTGTATTGAAATGCATAAAGAAAAGGCCTCCATAAAGGAGGTCTTTTTTACAGCTTGAATTTCGCATGTTATGACTGGGTCGTGTCCGAGCTTTAAATCAAAGGCCAACAGAATTAATAACCAGATTGGAGGCATGCATGAAAATCACTAGAATACCTTCGGAGCTTTCCTGGATGCTAAGAGTGCACGATCTCGATACTCGTGGGGAGTGTTATTTTAACTCGGGATCACTAGTGATCCTCTCTGCCTTCGAAAACAAATTTTCGACGTGGCTGAGTAACAACTCATGGCAAATCACATACATCCTTGGAATACTCACGCCTCCGCCTCACGATGAAAAACTTGGGATAAGTTACGACACATCACCAGAGCCGCATGCCTGGATCGAGGCCAAGGATAATGATGGTAATATTTATTGGTGGGATCCAACACTGCAACAAAACTCGCGTGTATGGGCTGCGCGCCACAGGGATTTCATGTATGACAAACGCCACGAAATGAATGCGGAGCAAATAAAGTTGTGGTTCAGCGAGAACTATAAAGGAGCAGAGTTTACCGATTATGGAGTGCCGGAATGTGACTGCAGGTTCCCTAAAATTGATCTTGAGGGCAGGATTTTATAGACTCCGTTCCTTTGAGTGTACCGAGCAATACCAGTGAAGAAGCCCATAATCACTGGCGTTTGGTCTTAAGCCCGTCTGCTCAGAGCCTAATCGTTCCCGTAGTCTGGTTCGTACTCGATCTCTCGCTCATCCTGCTCTACGTACTCTTCATCGAAGCCTGCCGCCTTCATAGCCTCGGCATCCTCCAGGTGCAATTCACACGTTGGGCAGTAGAACTCGACGGGTGTGGAGTATCGCTCAACCGTTTCGTACCCACTTTCATGATCCTGCTCGATGACCTCTTCGTGGACACGATCGCCCCCTAAGAAGCCTTTGCTTTCACATGCAGGGCACGGGATGTCCCAGTGGCTATCTAAGTGGTATCTGAAGACCCCTCGATACGTCCACCACTCCAAGCCCTGGGAATGCTCTTGCAGTTCCTTGATCTCTTTAGGAGAACGCTTTTTCGGCTTCTGCTGTGATGACCCAGGCACTTCATCAGGTTTTTCGAAGGTTGCTCGGGCGTTTGCGATGCTTTGTTTGGCTGCCTGCACCTTGATCGTGTGGAAGTCCTTGGCAAGGGCCGCAGGGATTTTTGACGCACTGCCCACCCAATCCTCCAACTCCTGCCCCATGGATGCGAGGATGAGTTCTGAGGTTGTCCAGAACTCCCCCTCCCAGTCGCTATCCACGACGCCGGCGTATGCTGCCTGGCCCGAATGGAGTTCGGCATTTCTACGTGAGGAGATCAATTCGCATGACTTAGCATGCGGTGTGCCGAATTTTGCCACCGTGTGCTTCAGTCGTGCGAAAACCACGTGAGCACTAATGGTCTTCACCTTGGTGTCAGTTTCGACACCGCAAGCCTCCAAAAGGCTATTTGGATTGTCGGCTTCCACGACCAGGCAAGGATGAATCGCCGCAAGCTGAGCTTTACCCAAGAGCTCCAGGGCCAGAGCTGCCCAGATCTGATAGACCACGGAATCTTTTGAGGCCTTAGCCTGCAACGCTCGCAATGCGTAAAGCCGAGACTTCCCTAGCAGGGCCTCCGCCGAGATTGCTGATGGCACTTCCTTGCGCGGCTTTTTTACGTCACTTCCTGTGTTAGCCATGGTTGCCTTTCTCCATTACGGTGACCCTAAGGAGTTTCCGCTCAGTGCTTCCCTGTGCGGATCCGCGGCGATGTAGAAAACGCCAGTTATCAAGCAGCAAGAATTTCCCGGCCTGCCAAGTGATTGCCTGTTCGTCTGAGGGCTCAAAGTGATCGATCGCGCGCACGATTTCCTGAGCGCCGGCATCCACGGGCGTCATGCAGCCAGGGTCGAACCTGTAGTAACGGTCAGAACTTCCTCGAGCCGCAGCGTAAAAGCTGTTGCCGCCATTGGTAATCCTGAAAACCGATGACCGAGCGCCATCTACATTCAATGGATCGAATGTGCTCCCCTCGCAGAAGAGCGTTTGAGCAGTGCAAGGGGCGGTCTCCAAGCAACCCATAACGATGTACCGTGGCGGCGTACTCCAGTGGGCCCCGTCGGTATGCCATGGGAATGGGCTCAACCCATAGCGGACGCTGAGAGAGCGCCGGTTCGCAGATTGCCTATCAGTAGGAATCAGCACATCGACCAAAGGCCCCCGGCGTCGCGTTGCCTTGGGCTGCCCGAGGAGACAGGCAATATCGAGCGCAGTTTGCTGGATTACGGCAGCGCCATCATCCGGCAATTGAAAGATCGCCCATCCGTTTGAGCTCAAAGCTGATAGGGCATTCTTGATGAGATGTGGCATTCGGCATCCTTTCGCAGCTGAGCTAACAACGGGGCCAGTGAGCTTGATTCCTCTTCGTCGAGTCAGCGTAGTAGAAGCTGCACGATCTAGCGCCCCCAAATGCAGAAGCGATCCTGGCCAGTCCGAGCTGCCAATCTAATGCCGATTTGAGCCTTGACAGCCGACTGGGGTGCGGATATTTTTGCAGCTCGAATGGCTGACACCATGTCCATAGGCCACCTATGGGAATCAAACAGTCGTTAAAGCGAGCAGCTGGTAAACCAGCAAAAAAGCACATTTTCCATGCCAGGATATGTGACTTCGTTAGTGGCCTGACGCGTTGCACCTGGCACTGAGAAAGTGCTCATGAAAATCAAATCTGAAAGCTTGAAAGAATTTACCCTGGTTATCTTGGGTAAAGAACGCGCTCCACTTCGCCAAAAAGTCTTTGACAACAAAGATTTTATCCTCCCGGGAACTCTCGTAGGGCCTCGCAGCGATCGCCGCCCTCCTAAGTCACGTCAAGAGAAAATGCAGGCTTGGGCTCGATCACCTATCTCAGATAGGCAAATCGAGATCTCAACCAAGTTCATGCGCCAGCGGAACCCCTTCCATCATCTCGCCAAGGCGATCGACACCTCAAAGCTCACGCTCTCCGCTCCGGGGAACAAGCTCAAAATGTCAGTGAAGGATTTCCGTGCGGAAGCTTCGAAGGCGTATCCAGCGCTGGGTATCAACGCTGCTTACGATACCCATGCCAGGTCGCGCTATGACCTTTCGTACTCAGATCTCGTACTCACAGCTCGCGAGAAGGTCATCAGCAGGTTCAAGGCCGCATTCACGGAGAACCTTGATGAGCACCCGATGAGCGATGAGTATCACAAGGACAAGGACATCTTCTCTCACACTCCTACCTGGACTTCTGAAAGCGCCATCAAGGAGTACAAGTCTTTAGCCAAAAAAGGCCATGTTTATTCGCAGTATCTGGCCGGTTTGTTCCTTGCCTCCAGCGCAGGCGGCTACAAGGTTGAATGTGTAGAGTTTCTGCTTATTGCGTACGAGAACAAGCAGCCGGAAGCTATGCGCGTACTCGCCGAGTACCTTCATTATCGTAGCGACTATTACGGCGCACTTCAGTGCGCGCTCCTGTCGGTCGATGGTGGCGATGACCACTCAAAAGGCATCGTCCGCGATGTCCTCGGCGAATGCTCGGACAAGGTGATGCAGACCAACCTCGGTATGACGCCTTACAGCTTCGTTCTCTTACAGATCCTTCGTCAGAACGGGTTTGATACCATCCTTAGGGAGCACTTCAGCGACCTCAATCCAGGTGTTCGCATGGGGGTACGGCTATGAGCGATGTATTCATGAGTGCCGATGAAGGCCACGACGCTGATCTGGAGATGTTTGAGTGCATTGACTGTGGGTGCACCACGTCAGAGGCCGATTTCGAGTCAGTCGATGATGAGCTGGATCGTCAGTATCCTCGGTGTCCTCCTTGTCAGAGTGCGAATCGAATAGCTCATTCAGAATGCGACTGTGGAGAGCCTGCCAGCTATGAGGTGGAATTAGGCTTCCTCTGTGAGGACTGCTATGAGCACTATGTCAGTGGCTACATTCGGGACTGATTAGGAGGTTATGGGGTCGGAACCCTGTTAAGTTCCGGCCCCTGCCCCTATTTTCTTACGCAGTCTTGTTCTACAACGCCCTCCAACAGCCATGATCGATTGTTGTTGGAGACGCGAGCCCTCGAAATCTGGCTTCGCCTCCCCAAACGCCGGCCTCGCTTCATGACTATGGCTTGTGAAGCTCAGCCACCAGTGTGCTGTTGAAATCTGCGACATCCTCCATCTGCGGAGCATGCCCTCTCCCAGGGAACACGACGAGCCTTGCATTTGGGATCATCTGCTCAGCTCTTTTTCCCAGCACCTTGTAGTTGCCGATCTTCTTCTTGATCTCAGGAGGTGCGATATCACTGCCAATCGCAGTCGTGTCGGCCCCGACATCAATGCCGCGTGTTGGCTCGTCAACGATGAGCACCTTGGGTTTGAGCGCCATGCAACGTGCCAAAATGACCTTCTGCTGATTTCCACCGGACAGTGTCCCAATTGCCACGCTGTCATTGGCCATCTTGATCCGTAACCGTTTCTGGTAGTCCTGGATCAGTTGAGTCTCAGCACGGTCATCAATGAACATCCCCCAGCGCTGCAGCCTGCCAAGACTGGGGAGGGTCATGTTCCAGCGGATCGAATGCCGTAAAAAGCACGCTTGTTGCTTCCTGTCCTCGGGAACCAGAGCAACCCCGGCTGCTATTCCATCTCGTGGTGACTTGAAGGGTGAGGCCTGTCGCCCATTAACGTAGATGATTCCCTCGTCACAGCCATCTGCACCGAAAATCACTCGAGCCAGTTCTGTGCGCCCGGCGCCAACGAGCCCGGCAAAGCCAACAATCTCTCCAGCGCGAACATCAATGGACATGTCTCGCAGCACCGTCTCATTGAGGTTGTGACCACCCTCGCCTGATCCTCTCGAGACGCCTTGAACGCTCAGCATCACCTCCCCAGGCTCACCGGTGAGTGGTTTGCGGACAAACTCCACATCCTGACCAACCATGAGACGGACAATGTCATCAACGCTCACGGCAGCCACCTCACCCGCCGCGATGAAGGCGCCGTCTCGGAAGAAAAAATCTCTGCGTGAGCACCAGCAAAAACCGCACTTCTACGAGGGCATCAAGAAAATTGAAGCCTTGGCCGCTCATACAGACGTCCACTTTATTCACTGGCTGGAGCCTGGCCAGTAACTCGTCCTCATAATGACGGATGAGCCACTTATCCACGGTGGCTCATCCAGATACAGGGCTTTGACACCGGAACCGGGATTGCGGTCAACTGCCTACCCGACGCTACCTCTGGTGACGTCAATAATGCGCCTTTCAGAAAGACATCAAAATACCGCTTAGGACTGAGCATGAACAAACTTCTGGAGCTGCTTGAAAACGACCGCACCCTTCCCATCCGCACCATCAAGGCACTTGGGTCGCATACGGTAAAAATGCCCCTCAATCTGCACCCTGACTCGGATCTAATCAAGCACGATAAGCATGTCGACAAGGACTACGTGGTTGAAGACACCCTCGACTTAAATGATGAATATCCATTCATCCTCAATGCACGACTAGACGACTATGGTTATCCAAATGGAAAAAATCTTTTCAAAGAATTCAGTGCCTTTCGCGGCATAAGATATGACCTTAGCTCACTTGACCAGCGCCGTTCAAAAATTAACTTACGAGGCGTCTTGACTGGTAGTTACCCTGAAATGGATATCGACATTGTCTGTCGAGTAAAAATTCATGCCATAAACAGTGACGATTACGCCGAACTTGAGCTTCATGAGTCCCTGGCGATCGAAGGGTACCTTTTGGAGCAAGAAACCAACTATAAATTGGCGCTATTCATGTATTTCTCTGCTGTTGAGTCGATACTGCGTAACATAATTGAAGAATTAAAAAAAGATGCCAGCAAGGAAGAAGCGAAAAAACTAGAGCATTATGCACTCGCCGAGAAAGCTAAAATTGCTGGGAAATATATCTTTGAGGTTGATGACCTAAAGCAGCTGCCCATTTGGGGCTCTCTCATGGGCTTACTAAAATCAAGCACCAACTTGAGAAACAAGATTGCTCACGCTCAAAAAACGCACACTATCACTCGCGAGGATGCAGACATGGCTGCAGCCTTATACATAATAACTCAGCATATTTTTATTCGAAAAGCGTCCAGCTTGAGCGACATTATCAAGGCTTGTAAATCAAAGAAAAAAAAGGGCAAGGACTAACTTCTTTCTGAGCGAGGAGGAAATTCTTCTCGCCACAAAAAATTCCTGAAAACTTATTTATGGCTTTGCCTTAATTGGAACTTCCCAGAAGTTACAACCCTGAACATTTGGCCATTTCGAGCGCGCGTTTGATAGAGACGCGAAGAGCTGGCTGTAGGCATCAACCACTGCCGATGTTGATTCCTGCAACAAACCCAAGCAGATCACGAAAGCGACCCGCCCCACTACGATCCAGATGGTAACCTTCGATGCCAGCTGCTCGAGGGCCATCAGCATCACATCGCCGGGAGTCTCCGATCATCAAGACGTGAGGCGCGTTCGATCCTGGGAGTTGGCTGGGTGCAACCTCAAGCTGGGTGCAGATGTGTTGGTACATGGCCACATCAGGCTTCATCAGCCCAACCTCGGCGCTGAGCGCATAGCCATCGAGCCCCGGCAGCAAATCCCGGGCTACCAAGCAATACGGGCCACCCAAGTTTGAGCACACGCCAATTTTTATTTGGTGGTGTCGCAGCAGAGCGAGCGCCGGCAGCGCATCCTCAAAGAGTGTGATCGATTCAAGTTCGAGCTCTAGGCAGCTCTGGAGCTCAGTGAGTTGAATGGAGGACAGCTTGATTCCAAGAAAATCAGCAGCCTCCTGCAACCCGCATGTATTGGTCATGATCCAGCGCAGGTCACCAGGGGACGCGGCGCGCCCCTGCTGTGAGCCCAGGTGGAGGAGCCGTCGATAGGGGTTCTGCCTGTTTCGAATCTCCAAAAGCGTACCGAAGAGATCAAAAATTACTGCCGTCATTCATTGCTCCTCATCGGCGCACGACCTCAACCCCTGTCTCGCAGCTGTCCAGATTGTCAGCTACTGTACAATCAGTCCATGCGCGGCGAGCTCGTTTACCAACGTGTCCCGGCGCAGCATCCGGGGGATTTTAAAGAGACTTCTGTATGCATAGAAGAGGCACACAGGCGTAAACAGCAGCCCGATACCAAAAGTCGCTGTTGCGATGATCAAGCCCGCAGGAATTGCCGCTACCGCGAAAATAATCCCTTTGAGAATGCTGGATTTAGCAATCTGGCGCAGGTGATCAAGGTCATATTCAACCTTTCCATCTGCTTTTTTGAACGCCACTAGAACGATGGTTTTCTTGTTCAAATGCTTGTAGTACCACGTACGAGGCTTGTCAGTAACAATCGCCCCGTGCCTTTTCAGGTAGTCCAGCATGCAAACTTCTTTGAAATAGAAGGTTTTTCCTAAACTGTCTTCACACCGAACTTGGCTATAGAGCGTATCGATGTCAGCAGAGTTTTTAACATTGTAGTTCTTGACGGTAAGCTCAATTTTTTTAAGATCAGGCATGCATTTTCCTTAGTGCATTTAAAAGGCCACGTGAATACGGACGCATACGAAGCCGTCCAGCGAGTTGGTCAGCGGGATACATAAAGCTTTAAATCCAAGGCGCTCGCCGCGCCCTGCCAAGTGCTACAGCTTAAAAGCGTTCTTCATGCTGGGTGAGCCAACCCAAGTGGATGCTCACCGCGGCTCGCTGAGCTCGCTAGCGATAACGTAGTAGTCTTTGCCACTTAGGCTGCGCATTAGCTTGAACCCCGCCCTTGTCTCAACCAGCTGAAGTGGAGGGGTAGCAACCGTCATTCCATTCGAGCTTACGTTTGACTGATCGTTGTAAGCGAGCGCCGCATAGCTCTGCCCTACTCGTGCTGCGTTGACAAGGTAAGCGTCGACCACCACACCCCAGGAAATACCCTGTGCCTGAATGACTTCTGAGGGAAGATCCCGCTCAAGCTCTATCGGCTCGACGGCGTGGTCAAAAAAGTGCTTCATCGCCGAAGTGGCCATTAGATTTGGATCTCGAAGTAAGGGTCAAAACCGGTGTTCTCTCCAGGGTAGCCTCCTGGGTTCGAGATCACCCGGCAGCCGGCCAACTCAACATCTGTAGCCTCGTGCGTGTGACCGAACACCCACGCATGGGCTTTCTCTATCAGACCCGGCCAGTCGTTTGTGTAGGCGGCGGTCAGATGCCCATCATGTTTGTCACTAATCAACATGGGGGATGGTGAGTGATGGGTCACGACTACTGTCTTGCCGGCAAACGGACGAGCAAGCTCTTGGGTGAGCCAGTCCTTGGCGATGTGGTTCCGGGAAACCAGGTCATTCGGTCTCAATCGTCTGTAGTTCGAGTCTGCCCTGATATACTTGAAGTCGTTCATGCCTTGCCTGGCAGCATTGCTAGCCGCGATCTGGTTCCCTGTTGACGTGAAGTCAGTCCATGCTGTGCTGCCGAGGATTCTGACATCCCCCAGAATCAGCGATTCGTTTTCCAGCACATGCACGTGGCCGGCCGCGGCGTCCTTCATCTTCTGCAAGGTGCGATCAAGGTGCCCGTCGTAATATTCGTGGTTCCCTGTGACGTACACGACCTGGCAGGCGAACGTCTCGTTGGCCCATTGGACGCCCCTGGCCTTTTTGTTGATGTCGCCAGCGAGGATTACCAGGTCAACCCCAGCATCAAGGGGCGGTGGGTCGAAACGGTGGAACTCGGCATGGAGGTCTGAGTAAATTCTGATTCGCAAAACGCAGGCCTTGAGGCTTTAGCTATAAATTGACGCCGACTGGGTTACAGAGCGCACGCGTGCCGGGACTCGGCACAATGGAACGGAAGCATCCCGACCTTCGCTTCCTCGATCAGAGCACGGCACAAGCGTGCCAGCCAGTTCATCTCACGGCACTATATTGCATGGAGTCGAACCGCGCAATATGGCTTTATCCTCGGCTTTGGGTATTCCAAATGTCGTTGAGAGAACCGCTAGCCGCAGTCTTGAGGCTGACACGTACCGCCCGAAACCTGTCTCAGGAAGACTTTCATGGCCGGGTCGAAGCTCGGCATATGAACAATATCGAGCGCGCGAAAAGCAGCCCTACCCTGTCATCGCTCGAAGACATCGCCATCGCATTGGGCGTTGATCTTGTAGCGCTCGTGGCCGTGGCCAGCGCTCATGACCGTAGCCAGACCCCTAAGGAATTTTTGAAACACCTGGCCGGCGAGATCACCAAGCTTGAGAAGCTCGGTGTCTTGGACAAGCTCGACGGCGAATTCACCGACGGCAAGCTTCAGTCAGTGCACGGTCGCATTCGATCAGGCGCTGCCAATCGAGCGGCGGTGCTTCAGTGCAAAGCTGAAGGTAAGACGCAGAAGGAGACTGCGGAGCTTCTGGGGCTTGCAAAATCGACGGTTAGCAAATACTGGAATGAACACGGCTGACCAGGCGCGCGTCTTGGTATATCCAGACAGCCTCGCTCGCAAGTGCAAGCGCCATGCAGGCTTCCACATTGGAGGTATTTTAATCCCGGTATTCGTCCAACAGGTAATCGATCAGCGCCTCAGCGAACTCCTTCCTTGGCACCCATGACGTCCCATCCCGTGACCGCCGGGGCTGATGAACTACGCCCAAAGCTCAGGGAGCTCGTCGACCAGAAGTTGAGCCAGACGAGCTAGGCATTTACAACACCTTAGTATATTACGTCATAACTACTTTCTATCTAGGTACCCACACCCATGCATTAATGAGAACAATTATAGATTGAAAAATCATACATATCTGCACGTCGAAAACTGGAGGCATTTTATTAAACTACAAATAAATATAGGTTTTGTTCGCCTTTGAACTGTTCGGGTCAATGAACTTCAGCACCAGGCTAGTATCAGGGTAAAATCTTTCGACCTTGTCCACCGCGAGATCTGGGGGAACATAATGTGAAACGTTAGATTTGCATCCGCAGCGCGACGCCGTCAAGTTCTCCAAGTGATCAGCGGATACAAAATAAACGCCATACTCGCCCGTATCTGCTGGCGAAGGAACCTCTGGAATGTCTTTATAAATATGAGAAAAATTTAAGCCAAGAGTTTGCTCCAACACCATATTATGGAATTTTACAACCGTTTCGCCGCCGATAGCGCCTCTAAAAAGAGCACCCCACACGCTATAAAATCCGACCAATCGGTTAATAAGAATCCCCTTGAAGGTGGCCAGCGGGCAATGACCGCGGCCACCATAAGCGCGATAAATACACTGCCCTTTACCAGTTACCACCGCCAGATTGCTGGTTGTTAACGCATTCATAAACCAGCAGACATACGCTAAGGAGGCAAAACAACTGCTACCAGGTTGCAAATTCATCCGTTGATGGAGCGTCAAATCGATGAAAGAGCGATAACATTTTTTATGCTTAGATATATATTTCTTCCAGATATACCTCCTGAGAGATTTTATGCAGCGGATCTGATCTATTTTTGAGATCGATACGACTCCCAAACACTGCATATCGTATAATCTGTCACTACTCCGATCTGAACTCCGACATGTCGAAACCCCTCCTTCTCGCTCATATGAATACTCAAGACTAAGCCTCGCAACAGGAAATCCAAAATCAGCTTGGAACGGCTTTGGAATGTCAATTCTAGCATCAAGATATTGCAATAACACATCATCAAGGCAATCCCTCGATACTCGAGAACTAACCCAACGGTATATATCACCCCCAACAAATCTCTCTGAGTCAGACAGCCACCTAATAAATCCATGATGCCAAGAACCTATTTCTTGATATATAGGCGCAGAAAGATCCGGGCTAGTAAGCCGTTTACCAAGCGCTAACATATGCTCACAAGAGGGTTTTGGTTCTAATGGAAAACTCCGCTTGTAACGTGACGGAAGATGAAGGCAATTCAACAGCTCATAACACTCGGAGCAGCTAACAAGCTTATCACCGTGCCAGGGGCAGGACTGAATTTTTCTAAGACAAAATACAGATGAATGGTACCCAATTTTGATGCAGCTAGGGCAATGCCATATTTGTGGGCCCGTGTAATGGAGATGGTCTCTGGGTATCATGTTAAGAAAGGTACCATCCAGATCGCCAAACTGGAAACCAAGCGTAGTTTCTAATCTTCCTTGGTCAATGGCTCCCTTTGCCCACCAACTAAAAGTGTAAGAGCTACCCATCTCTGGTTTTTTTATAAGATCGATAACTTGCTGTCCATTAACCCGATTGATGAGCATCACCTTGACCAGTATCAACCAGATCGACTCGAAAGGTGCAAGACGCCTTATAAAAGATAATACTTGACGGTCATGCATTAGCTGTATCTCTTGGCGGTGCGTCACTCATCAGCGCTGCGAATTGACTCATCTCAGATCTGGCGATTGCACTTTTAACATCTTTTTCACAGAACGAAAAACCCTCACAATCGTTCAGCCTTCCGCCGACTAATAGATATGAAAGAGCAAGAAAAATATGCTCGGTGGGTATCGTTTTAGCTCCCGCCTCTAACACACAGTTCATTGCGTGCTCGTAAATTTCTTCTGACATAGATACCAGCCTGAAGCCAGCTTGAAACGCGTTGGGCAAAAAAAACTCAGTGAAACTGCAGTTGCTGCCATGCGGGTAAGCGGAGCCTTCGTCGAAATATACTAAAATCGAAGTGAGCCACGCCACACTTCCACAACCGACAAAGTCAATCTTTCGACCCAAGAATCTAGCCAATATCGCCATATGCTTCCCTGCATGCAAAGAGTTTCGAACCCCTTCAATTTCATTTTGCGCAAAGCCAACGGTGGTGAGCTTTAAACCCCGCGTACTGAGCACATTTTGCAATACTTGAAGATGCTGATAGTCTTTGTAGTCTAGGGCCTGCATTTCATCAAGCACCAGTATGAAATGAGTACTTCCAAGACTAGCGAGTTCGCATACTATGTGGTCAATCACTGCATCTCGAATACCGCTCAATTTCGTCCTCGGCTTAATAACTAAACCAATAGCCTTGACCATGGACTGGATAATGCTGTCCTCTCGCGCAATGTCCGCAGTGACGAATTCGACGTACCGATTGGGGAAGTCTTTACGCAGGATAGCCACTGTGGCAGTCGCACATTGAGTTTTTCCCATCCGAGGTACCGCTTGAAAATAGACGCTAGGCATGCTCAACCAAACTTGCTCACGAACCTGTTTGTAGGCCCACTCAATGGTTGGCGTCAAGACGAAATAATTCCGGAGTACGAGAGGATGACTCTCTAAAAGCTGATCACGCATAAATACTATTTTGGGATCAAATTCCGTCACAGTATGACCTCCGATCTACTTGAATAAATTCTTTAGGTTTAGAGGCGTATCTGGAACTACTGAATCGTAAGATCTGGTTGGATCTGTGGGTGGCTGCGTGCGAGGCTTTACCTGTTTAGTTGCTGCCTGTTCGGTGCGCGGAGGCAGCTCCATTCCTGACTCATGAAATGCTTTTTTATAAGCGGAAGCAGCTCCAGCGTTCTGTCGGCCGCTAGGTGTCTGAACAACATTTTCATCGGATTGATGAAGTGACTGCGCTTTTTTCTCCTGATATCTGAGAAACGCCACGATAGGATCGTCTGAGTGCGCGATGATAAGCATTCTATCTCGCACTAGTTTGTTAATGGCCTTTCTGGTGCGCCGACTATGCTTGGTCTTTCCCAGCCACCCGTTGCCATCAATGTACCTAGTGATGATCCGTCTGGTAGATACGCTTCAACAGACCTCATATCCAACTCATCGATCTCAACGGTCAAACTTTTACCGATGAGCCAGGTTGAATATGAGAGAGTTTCACTTTTATACCTAACCCGATCGATCTGAATGTACCCCCTTACTCCGTTAGTGGGGTAGCCGACGACCTTCACTTTTGCAACTGTTTTTTTGTATGCGATCGATGGCAGTACAGCTGCGATAGGACTTCGGGGGATGTAACTTCCGTTGTTGCGTTCTAAATATTGACTGATCATTTCCAGGGGGCTTAGCCCCCACTTGCCTTCAGAAGGCAGACTATTGGACATCGCGAGATGATAATACAACAATTCCTCAACCTCGTCGGCTTCGATACGATACTCAATTGCCGCCTTAATCCCCTTAGCGCCCTGACCCATTTTCGAACCTGCACGATTCGGCAACCGCTTCATATCATGAGCCACGTCCCTGAATGCGCGCTCAACGTTAGGCCTTTGTTCAAATTTCGCCGGCGCGCCATAGCACAGTGAGACCCCGAGCAGCTTTCTAAGCTCCGAGGATACAACAGCTGCTTGATGGGCCAGTGCATTATCAAAAAAAATGGCACATGGCAAAGAGCCCACTAAGGTAGAGAAGACTTCAGTAGGGTATCCTGCACATTCTGGAAGCGTTAGGTTTAAATTATTAGTTCGAGGCTTCGGCAATGTCCCCCTCAAACATTCGGTGATAACTTGGACGATGTCTTGAGAGGTGACCTCTGAACTGAATACTACCTTCATCCACCATGTAGAACTTGAGGCCCTTTCGACCACCGCGATCAGATTAATTCTCTTAAGCCGTACATAAGTCGTAAAGCCTTCATCGTTTTTCATCCCCACGACAAATTGCGCATCAACTTTATACTCGTCAATTTCAAAAACATCTAAAAAGCCATCTAATTTAAAAATGGATTCAATGCCTCGGCCCACTGATAGATGGGCGGCTGCCTCGGCACTTCCGGATATAGAGGTATAGGCATCGAAATATTTTAACTTTACCTGTTTTAAAAATTCCGCCACGGTTCGATAGCCTTGATACTCCATATTCAGGGGCCATTCATCCGCTGGATGGTCATTCGCCTCCAGATATTTTATGAAATGTGAAAACAATGCCTTAGGCTTCACGCTTGTTTCGCTCAACTTTTTCTTGGATTTTCTAGGTATTATTTTATCAATCAAATACTCCTTTAAATCCGGATACTGTTTAAATAGCATCCCTAGAGCACCTGAGTAGCCTCCACGATTCGAGCTTTCAACACTTTGTAAAGGTGCCACTCTCTTATAGGAGGCTAACCTGAAATGAGGGATGAGAGCCCTATAACCTGCCACTAATCCATCCGGATGGATAGACATGCAGCGTTTAATGTAACGCCGCAGATCAGCCCCTGAAACATTGGTTGACTTATAGATTTCCTCAATCGGTGAGCCTTCAACATACATGTCGACGGCTTTTTTTCTCGCATCAAATACCTCCTTGTCAGACTCGTCCATCATGCTAGTGTGCACGTTCCCCCACGGTCGAGTAGCTTCAAGTGAACAAGTGATTTCTAGTCGAGAACGCCTAGCTTTCATTTAGAGACCACCAAGACGAGCGCCCAAAGTCGGTTGTTCCCAAATCAGTTTGTTTGATCACGCCTTGGAATATAAACTTTGCAACGACCCCTATTACTATCATCTCCTCAGCTACACAAACATGATCGATAATTTTTTGAACATCTCCACTTCCGAGTATTTTAAGCGTATTTAAAATAGTCTCTTCCTCAAAAGGCCATTTTTTGTAGCGCATTTGAGCTACAAAAGGCAGCAGTCGTAGCAATCTTGCTGCATATTTTGCACGAAGTACAAGATAGTCTTCCGTGATCGCTCGATATATTGTAAGCCGCTCGCTGCCATCCATATGACGAACCATTGCAGGCATTGCAGCGAGCTGTCCACTTCTCGAGGTTATATGATGTATTTCCTCATCGCCGCCCTCAAGAATAACCATTATCGCCTCAATGGGCTTGAAGCTTTCTTTGGTATCATCTAGTTTAATCTCCAGATTATACCCAAATTTAAATGACTTTATATTTCTGTTGGCTTCCAGATCGGCAAGCCAATAGATGACCTCATTATTACTTGTCAGCGACAAATCCTGATTGAGTTTAACGCTATAGCACAGCCAAAGATTATTTCTGGTATTAGTCCGTTTGCCATGCGCTGCGGCTAACTTACCCCTCATTTTGCTTTTTAGTGATGGCATGAAAGCACCCAAGTGAAATCCTTTTCCCACCTATCGCACATCATGCACGCAATCACAAGTAACTTAAATCGGCTGCCCCCTCCTAAGCATAATAATGCTTGTGATTCGATGTTTTATACAGGCGACTTTTTGTTAGGTATACGCTCCGTTTCTTGTACTGCATACCTCATAACAAAGCGTACGTAGATTCAGCGAGTCATAAGTTTCGTCGCCGTAACTTCACAATTTGGATCATGTTTTTTTGAAGTCCTGAGCGAAAGGTCAATTGTCGTAAAAAAATCCGCTTCGACGTCGGCCAATTTCGATCATCAGTTTATTAGAAATATTGGATGCTACCGGGCACTCTGACCATGCTGGAAGAGCGCTTGTCGTTAAGGCAGCGCGTAATTATCAGACGGGCGGTAGTATCAATTGGGGAAAGCCGAGATGGGCATTACTTAAGTGATGGCGCCACATCCTATATGCGATCAGTGTCTTCGAGCGCCTGCTACCAAGGAACAAAGTAGGGTGCTGGACTGTAGGCCTGGGGTGGTTGGCGTTCCCTATGAAAGGCCTTCTCTTCTATCCCAATCAGATAAAGTGAAGCATTTCATACTCCAACCTATCGTGCCGGAACTCGGAGTGGCCATCAGGCCGCTGATTGTTGCGATAGGTTGACGGGCTTGAATTTTGGGGGGCGGGATAAGAGCTTGGTTTAGCCTAGCTCCCCGTTCTCACCAAGGTTGTCATCACTGCCACTGAGGCGTGCTCAATGGTACGTTTGATCCAGCGCCTTTGACCTGGCTATCAGTTACGTAGCCGCCGGTGGATTCGATTACTAACTCACGCAGAGTTGCTTCATCGATGAAGTGTCAATGACTAGGAGTTTTCGCAGTTTTGCCCCATTACGGTGCGCTAGCGTCCGCCTAGATCTCATGCCTTAGATCATCATCACTTCAAATGTATGCCTTAGATGAGAGTTACTTCAAATTCCTTTGAACTGATTGCAGTGCTAAACCTAGCCCAGATTATGGGATATGAGATGTAGGCTATTGATTTGGGAGGTAGGACATCATAGAGGATCTAGATTATGATTTCCTTCAGAGTACTATAATGCCGTTTCTCTTCAGGTCAACGACTACCGCTGTTCGTGCAAACTGGTGACGCGGCGCCGTTGCCCAGGCTCGTCCCGTTCATATACGTCCACTCAGACTCAGGAACCGCGCTTTCAATGATGCCTGGCGGCGAGTACCTTGAAGCCCTCGATGTCGACTCGGTTTGACGCGGGCGCTGGCGAAAGCGCTTGATGAAACTCGCGTTGATCAACTCTTCCACATCCAGATTCAAAGCACAGTTGACTAGCGCCGCTTCGCGCCTCCTACGATAAGCGCGTCGGTAATCTCAGTTCAGCGCACAATCCGCCGCCTTCGCGATTTCTC
This sequence comes from Pseudomonas sp. FSL L8-0168, assembly GCF_037976155.1. Lineage (NCBI taxonomy): Bacteria > Pseudomonadati > Pseudomonadota > Gammaproteobacteria > Pseudomonadales > Pseudomonadaceae > Pseudomonas > Pseudomonas sp. FSL L8-0168. The sequence goes on from NZ_CP150262.1 coordinate 833,119, forward strand.
AAGGTCAGGGTGCCGCCGAGGGCTTGTGCCAGCTGCTGGGCGATAGCCAGGCCCAGGCCCGTGCCGCCGGTGCTGCGGTTGCGCGAATTTTCCACGCGGTAAAATGGCTCAATCACACGGGCCAGCTCCTCTTCGGCAATGCCGGGACCACGATCCATCACGGTCACCGACAGGCTGTCGCCCTCCTCCGGCTCGACCCGCAGCTGCGCGGCACCGGCGAATTTGAGCGCGTTATCCGTGAGGTTTACCAGCACTCGGCGCAGCGCGTGGGGCCGAGTGTGAATCACCGCGTTGCTTTTGCCGCTGAGCTGCACGTCCTTGCCCATGTCCTGGTAGTCGAACACGAGGCTGTCGAGGAATGAATCAAGATCGGTACGGCGGCTTTCCTCGGTGGCGCCATGCACGCTGCGGGCATAGGCAACGCCTTCACGCACCAGATGCTCCATCTCGCCGAGGTCATTCCACAATTTGTCTTTGTCGCCGCAGTCGTCCATCAATTCGGCACGCAGCTTCATGCGCGTGATTGGGGTTTGCAGGTCGTGGGAAATCGCCGCCAGCAGTTGCATGCGTTCTTTCAGATAGGCCGCAATGCGCGCCTGCATGGCATTGAAGGCGATGGCAGCGTGTGCGACTTCGGTCGGGCCTTGTTCATCCAGATGCACCGGGTGAGTGTTGGGATCGAGGTTTTCCACGGCCTGGGCCAGGCGGGTCAGCGGGCTTATGGCAATGCGAACGGCCAGCCACGTGCATAGAATCATCAAGGCCAACTGGCCCAGCAAAACCACCGGCAGCCACGGCGACAACGGCACCATCGAGGGGCGCACGTCGATGGTCACCGGGCTGCCGTCGGCCAGTTTCAGATGGACCTGGAAATGTTTGATAGGCCCGGGAATGTCTGTCACGGTCATCGGGTAATCCTTGCCGATGGCCTCCTTGATCGAGGTCACTGCAATCGGCGTGTCACGCAGAGCGACGCCTGGCGAGCCTTCGTCGAGCAAATAGCGGTAATTGCGTCGATCCAGTTGTTTCAACCAACTCATGCGTTCCTCGGCGGGCAAGCGGTCAAGGATGGCAATGGACGTCGATACATCGGTTTCCAGGTTACCGAGCATGGTGTTTTTCGCGGTTTCGTAACGCTCGTAATACTGCACGCCGAAGGACAAGGCCTGCGCCAGGGTCAGCCCTACCAGAAAGATCAGCGACAGCCGCGAGATGAGGGTACGAGGCCAATGCAGCGAAGGCTTCATGCCGGTGCTCCAAGCACTTGCACCGGCAGCGAGAAGACATACCCCTCGCTGCGTACGGTTTTGATGTAAGCCGGCTCGCGCGCATCGTCAAGCAGGCGTTGGCGCAGCCGGCTGACCAGCAGATCAATGGAACGGTCGAACAGGTCGGCGTCACGGCCCTGGGTCAGGTTGAGCAACTGGTCGCGATTGAGTACCCGTTGCGGATGGTCGAGGAACACCCGCAGCAGGCGATATTCAGCGCCGCTGAGGGCGACCATGGTGCCGTCTTCATCAAGCAGATGGCGGGCGGAGGTGTCCAGGCGCCAGCGCCCGAACCCCAGCCACCTTCCGGTTTCGGTAACGACCAGGTTGGGCGGCAGCATGCGCGTACGGCGCAGCACAGCGTTGATGCGCGCCAGCAATTCACGGGCGGCGAACGGCTTGACCAGGTAATCGTCGGCGCCCATTTCCAAACCGATGATGCGGTCGGTTTCGTCGTTGCGGGCGGTCAGCATCAGCACCGGCGTGGCCTTGTGTTTGCCGGCGCGAATGTCGCGGCAGAGCACCAGGCCATCGTCGCCGGGCATCATGATGTCAAGCACGATCAGGTCTACCGGCGTGGCCTCGAGAAACGAGCGCATCTGGCGGCCATCGGCAACCACGGTGGTGCGCAGGCCGTTCTTCTTCAGGTAGTTGCCTACCATCTCTCGAATCTCACGGTCATCGTCCACGATGAGGATGTGATCAACGTGTTCCATGGGCCAAGCCTCTGTCAATGGGAATTGCGGCTCAGTCTATAGAGGCTGAGCCCGTTCGCCCGTGGCGGTTTGTATTGCAGTGTATCTGCTGTGGCGAAGGATACATGCAGAGGCAAAAACAACAATTTTCCAGGTTTTGTATGGCTGTGTATCGGGACGGGGTCCTGATACGAACCGATTTATCCGCGCCTGTTTTTGACACAGACGAGATACCTCGCGGGCTTCTAATGAGCCACATCGAGGCCAACCCTAGCGCCTCGGCTCAATCGAACGACCCAACCCTTGAAGCCTTGAGGAAACGACCATGAACACCAATACCCTCTATGCCGCTTGCCTGTTTGCCGCCCTGAATATCTGCACCTTCTCGGCCCGCGCCGAAGCCGACGTCACGCCGCAAACCTACACCTACGGCACGCATCTGGACATCCAGAAAGTCGTGGCATTGACAGAGGATGCCGGGGCTGCCTGCGGCATTGTCGATGCCCAACTGACCTACCTGAATTCGCAGGGCAAGACCGAGATCCTGAACTACCGCAAATTTGCCGAGTGCCACAGCGATAACTGAGCCCGGCCCACATTTCATCAGGAGACCCTTATGTTCCTCATCGCATTCCTGGGCGGCTTATTGACCGTCCTCAGCCCTTGTATCCTGCCGGTCGTGCCGTTTCTGTTCGCCGGTATCGACCGCACACGCTCATCGATCCTGCTTACCCTTGGTGGCATGGTCCTGACCTTCGCGCTGGTTTCCAGCCTGGCCGTGGTCAGCAGTGAATGGGTGATTCAGGCCAACAACACCGGGCGTCTTGTGGCACTGGTGGTGATGGCGCTGTTTGCCTTGTCGCTGATCTCGGCGCGAATCAGTGGCTGGCTGGCCAGCCCGTTCGTGTTACTGGGCAATCGCCTCGACCCCCAGACGCGCAAAATGTCCGGGCCGCTGGGTTCGCTGATGATCGGCGTCGCCACCGGCCTGCTCTGGGCGCCATGCGCCGGGCCTATCCTCGGGGTGATCCTTACCGGCGCCATGCTGCAAGGCGCCAATGCGCAAACCAGCCTGCTGCTGGTGGCCTACGGCTTGGGCAGTGCACTGTCGTTGGGTACGCTGATTTTCGCCGGACGTGGTTTAGTCAATCGCCTGAAGGCCTCGATTCCGGTTACTGGTTGGCTGCGGCGCGCCACCGGTTTTGCGGTCCTGGCCGCAGCGCTGATGATTTCTACCGGTGCCGACAAGACGCTGTTGGCCGGGGCGTCGTCCGAAGGCGTCAGCGTGCTGGAAAACGGCGTGCTGCAAAGCGTCCCCAAAGTCGTCGAATACCTGGTAAGCAAGGCCAAGGCCGAACCCACCCTCGACAACGCCCGAGGCCCGATGCCGTCGCTGTCTGGCGCGGTGGAATGGCTCAATTCGCCCGCACTGACCAGTGAATCGCTCAGAGGCAAGGTGGTGCTCGTCGATTTCTGGACTTACGACTGCATCAATTGCCAGCATACCCTGCCGTACGTGAAGGACTGGGCGCAGAAGTACGAGAAGGATGGCTTGGTGGTAATCGGCGTCCACACCCCGGAATACGGTTTTGAACGCATCATCAGCAATGTCAGGGATGAGGTGAAAAAGCTCGGCATCACTTACCCGGTAGCCATCGATAACAACTACGCGATCTGGCGCAACTTCGATAACCAGTACTGGCCCGCGCACTACCTGATCGACGCCAAAGGGCAAGTGCGTTTCACCCACTTCGGAGAAGGACGCTACGAGACGCAGGAAAAGATGATTCAGCAACTGCTGCAGGAGGCGAAAGCTCCAGCCGCGTAACCCTTGAAAACCCATGGCCCACAGGCAACGTGCTGTGGGCCATTAGCTTTTTCTCCTGCGGCCTGGGTTGCGCGACCACCCTCTCCCGCCAACCCCAGGCTAATCCGACACGATGCTTTTGGCCTCAAGAAATGCTTGCAGCCCAAAGACTCCAAACTCCCGGCCGACACCGGACTGCTTTACCCCGCCGAACGGCGCCAGCAGCTCTGGCGAAATTCTGTTGATCAACACCGAGCCGGCCTGCAGCTGGGCCGCCAGGTGTTGGGCACGGTCCGGTTGCCCGCGATAAGCACAACGCCCGGTATGCCCAGGCGTTGGCCGCGTCGAATCCCCCTCTCCCGCGTTTCAGCGTTGCACAACTTCAAAACGAAACCCGCCGGGCGACGTGCAAAACTCGCCTCGGCGTAGAGCGCTGAAAACGCCGCTTCGCCCCTGGCGTGTCATTTCGCCGTGGCGGCTTTTTCGATGAGGCGGGCAACCGGTTCCGGGTTCGAAACCATCACCACATGGGAAGCGCCCTTGACCACTTCCACGGCTTTGGCAGCGGCGCGCTTGGCCATGAATGCCATGGCTTGCGGGGGAATGTTCTTGTCCTTGTCGCCGTAGATGTACCAGGACGGAATATGCTTCCAGGCAGGGCTGCCGGACGCTTCGTTGAGCGCCGCTTCCGTTACCGGGCGTTGGGTGGCGGCCATCAATGCCGCCTCTTTCGCGGGGACGTCAGCGGCGAACTGGTTGTGAAACTTGTCCTGCTGGATGTACAAGTCCTTGCCCCCATCGGCCAGCGGTACAGGCGCAGCCAGCGTTGGACCCAGCGTGCTGCCCGGGAATTTGCCGGCCAGCCCGGCGACGGTTTCCCCGGCCTCAGGTGCAAACGCACTGACGTAAACCAGGGCTTTGACGTTTGCATGATCGTTGGCCGCGTCACTGATAACGTTGCCGCCATAGGAGTGGCCGACCAACACCACCGGCGAATGAATGCTCGTCAACAATGCCGAGATTGCCGAACCATCGCTCTTTACACTGCGCAATGGGTTGGCAGCGGCAACCACTGGATAACCGTCCTTCTCGAGAATCTTCACGACCCCATTCCAACTCGACGCATCGGCAAAGGCGCCATGTACGAGCACAATCGTGGGTTTTTCAGTTTGCGACCAGGCGTGTGTCGCCATGCTCAGGCTGACGGCGACGGCCAGTGCGGTTACTACTTTTTTCATTGTTGACTCCAGGTTTGACGGGAAATCAGGGAGCGAAGCGAGTGAAGACAAAATCGTGATTACGCACTCGCGCCTGGTGACAGGCGAAGCAAGTTTGGTGTTGGGCTTCATCGGCCGGTTTACCGTTGATAAACCGCCCGAATCCCCAACCACCGGTTGCTGCATATTTTTTCGAGTCCTTGACCATCACCTGCACGGTCGTGGCCGGCCCCGGGATGGACGCCGGCTCGAATTCCGGGGACTGCACATGTTTCCAGGCCAGCTTTACCAGCACCGTGCCATCAGGGAATGGCAGCGTTGAATCCTGATAAGCCTTGATGGCCAAGTCATTGCCCAGCACGGCTCGCAGTTCGTTCAAGGGGGCCGCTTCCTGCGCCGGCGCAATCAGCGGCCATAGGCGGTAGTTTTCCGGCAATTTCACGCCATAGATTGGTGAGGCGTCGCCAGTACTGGCGTCGCCCGAGGCCACACCCGTAGCGCTCAACGCTGCGATTGCAATGGCAGCCGACATCGCGGCCAGAAATTTCAGCTTCATCATCGCCATCCTCTCAGCCGGTTTTCAAAGATGATCGGCGTCGATCACCGCCTGGGCGAAGGCTTTCGGCGCTTCCTGCGGCAAGTTGTGGCCTACACCACCGGTGATCAATCGGTACTCATACTTGCCAGTGAAGCGCTTGGCGTACGCTTCGGCAGGTGGGTGCGGTGCGCCGTTCGCATCACCTTCCAGGGTGATGGTGGGCACACTGATGGATGGAAATGCCGCGAGTTTCTTCTCCAGCGCGTCGTATCTGGCCTCGCCCTTGACCAACCCCAGGCGCCAGCGATAGTTGAAAATCGACACGGCCACGTGATCAGGGTTTTGCAAGGACGCCGCGCTGCGCTCATAAGTGGCGTCGTCGAAATTCCACTGTGGCGACGCCAGCTTCCAGATGAGCTTGGCGAAGTCATGGGTGTTTTTTTCGTAGCCCAGGCGCCCGCGCTCGGTCGCGAAGTAGAACTGGTACCACCACTGCAGCTCGGCGGCTGGCGGCAATGGCGCCTTGCCCGCCTCTTGGCTGCCTATCAGGTAACCGCTCACAGCGACCAGGGCTTTCACTCTTTCCGGCCACAGTGCGGCAACGATATCCGCAGTGCGGGCGCCCCAGTCAAACCCACCCAGCACCGCGGTCTTGATCTTCAGCGCGTCCATGAAGTCGATCAGGTCGGTCGCCAGCGCAGCAGGTTGACCATTGCGAATGGTCTTGGCCGAGAGAAAATGCGTATCGCCATAACCACGCGCAGAAGGGATCAACACTCGATATCCCTTGTCCGCCAAAGCAGGAGCGACATCAGCGTATGCGTTGATATCGTAGGGCCAGCCGTGCAACAAAATGACCACAGGGCCATCGGCTGGGCCGAGTTCCGCGTAAGAAACGTTCAGCAACCCCGCTTTCACATGCTTAAGTGCACCGAGAGAGGTGTGAGCTCCCGGGTTGATCGCCCCAATGGTGGACGCGGGTACATCAGCCGCGTTGGCTTGGGAAAAACCGACAGCCACCGCCGCGAATTGCAGCACTGCTGCTGCCAACAGCGATGGGGCAAGACCCCGCAGGCGGCTGGATTTATTTTGATTGTTCAGCAAGGTCATCTCCATGGTATTTCTCCGTAGCGAGCCGCCGAATAGCGGCCCGGTGTGTTGGCTCGATTGCGTGTGAGCTACTGGCCTGTCTTCGTTGCGCTCAGCTTGGCGCGCAGCGGCCGGAAGGCCTCCCGCAACTCTTCGCTGAACAATTGAGGTTGCTCCCAGGAAGCGAAGTGGCCGCCCTTGTTAACCTGGTTGTAGTAGGAAAGTGATGGGTAAGCGCGTTGCGCCCAGCTTTTTGGCGCCTGATAGATCTCGTGCGGGAAGACCGTGATCGCCACCGGCACCTTGATGCTTGCGGTGTGCTGCGCGGCAGCGCTGAAATTGTTGTTGTTGTTTTCCCAGTAGAAACGCGATGACGATGCGCCTGCGTTCGTCAGCCAGTACAGGCTGATATCGTCCAGCATCTCGTCACGGGTCAATACCCGTTCAGGCTGGCCATCACTGTCCGTCCACGCGGCGATTTTTTCGTACATCCACGCCGCAGTTCCGGTAGGCGAATCGGCCAGCAGGTAACCGATAGTCTGCGGGCGCGTAACCATCATCGCGCCGTATGCTGCATTGCGGCCGAAGAAGGTGCTCAAGGAATCAAACGCTTTGCGTTCAGGCTCAGTGAGCCCGTCAGGGGCCGGGTCACCACTATTGATCGGCTTGACCAATTCGGGCGGGATGGTGGCCGGCATGTTCAAGTGAATGCCCAACAGCCCCGGCGGATTCAGGCGGCCCAATGCATCCGATATGACCGAACCGTGATCTCCGCCCTGGGAAACATAGTGGGTATAACCCAGACGCTTGATGAGCACATCCCAAGCCTTCGCGACTCGATCCGGCCCCCAGCCCAATTCAGTTGGCTTACCGGAAAAACCGTGTCCCGGAATCGATGGAATGATCACGTCGAACGAATCTTCAACCCTACCGCCGTAAGCAACGGGATCCGTCAGCGGGCCGATAGTCTTCAAGAACTCAAACTGTGAGCCAGGCCATCCGTGTGTCAGAAGCAGCGGCATCGCGTTGGGGTTTGGCGAGCGAACATGGATGAATTGAATGTCCACGCCGTCGATAGTCGTGATGAATTCAGGCAGCGCATTGAGCTTCGCTTCGGCCTTGCGCCAGTCATAGCCGCTGCCCCAATACTTCACCAGCGCCTGGACCTGGGCCAACTGCACGCCTTGGGAAACGTCGTTGACGGTCTCTTTGTCCGGCCAGCGGGTCGCCGCAATGCGCTTTTTCAGATCGGCCAATTGCGCTTCATCGACGTGAATTCGATAAGGTCTAATCGATTCGGGATGGGTCGAGGCCGAGCTGGCACCTGACGCATCGACGGCCGGGCCAGCAGCCCAGGCAGCACCGCTGCCGGCTATCAGGGCCAACCCCAAAGCGCCCATTCTCACGGAAGAAGCCAGACAATGGCGCCAGGTGAAACCGAACGTAGCTGCAGGCATTTTGAATTTCCTATAAGTCATTGGTCGACAACGTCGCGAAACGCGCAGAGATAACCGCGAGTTAAATGAGTCATCCATTGGAAAAGGTTTGCGCCTTCTCGATGGGTTCATTTAAAGCCCCGCGGGTATCCCGTATGTGTCATCAACCGACTTAAAGGAATCGCTGTGTATCTATCCAAAGCGCAGATACAAAACGATACAAACCGACCACTCGCTCATAAAAAAGCCAATGCCCCGACTTGTCGGGGCATTGGCTTTTCTGGGACCTGGAAAACATAAGGGCTTTTCAGCCCATCAAGCTCGGCAAAGGGCACCGCGTCGATTGCCAGGCAGCATGACTTGGCTACCCAAGGAACAGGCAGTTCCCCCGCTCCACTTCACGCCCTTCCACGCCTGCAAGAAACTGCAGAAATTTGCCCCTGATTCTGGTTAGCGTTCACCATCGTTTCTACCGCGTTAGCAATCTTATTGAAGCTACTGCTGTTCAGCGACCAAGCAATCTCTTCAGCACCAGTAGAGCAACAGCCCCGATTGCCAGTGCCGCAACCGGTTTTTCTTTGACGAATGTAGAAACGCTGTCCAGTGCGTCACCATAGGTTTGCGTCAGTTGACCCGCAGCCTGGCGTCCAGCGCCCTCAGCTTCCAACTTCGAATCACCAAAAAGCTTCCCGACTGCGCTCTGCGCTTTGCCGGCAACCTTTTCTACAACGCCTTCTACCTGTTCGCTCTTCATGATTAACCAAACCTTCGTGTGTGATTGGGTAACCCAGGAAAAACCTGGGTTTGAGGCAACGTGCAAAGCGTTAGGTGGACAGGCTTATTGATTAGTTCAAAGTTGATGAGCCTCACTTAGTCCAGATCAACCGATAAGTCTTCTTCCCTGTAGCGGCATCGTGATAGGGGTTTTCGCCCGGGACACATCGCGTGCGCACGCACGGGCGTCCCTCGCAGTCAATAATGGCGGCGGCACCACCCTGGCGTTTCAACGCTTCTATGTTTTGCTCAAGCGCCGCTAACTCTCGTTGCCTTTGCGCTCTTCATCTTGAATTCGATCAAAGGACTTTATATATCTGCGAAACCACCCGCCTCATCGCCTCCTCAATCGTCCCTTCATTGCGACAGATCACCCACCCCTGCCCCACCGCCGCTCGTTCAAACGCCTCGGTACACACAACTTGCTCCTCCAGCTTAAACATCACCGTACTGCTCAGCCCGCGCCGTCGTGCTGCCGCCCGAGCCCAGGATATTTGCGCCGCGGTGACAACCCCCACATGCAGATCCGGCACTTGCACCTGTCGATCAATGTTCAGCTCAAGAATGTCTGCAAAGGGTATCAATCGACGAAACGCAGCATCAGATGGGTACCAGCGATCCATCAGGATGATGCTGTCAGGTGGCTGTACGGCCAGTACGTGCTGGGTAATCCAGCTGCGGCTGTCAGCAAAGCGCTCACACACCTCAAGTTCCAGATCCCGGCTGGGGTCTCTGGCGAATTTGTTAACCAGCGCCATCGTTTGCGCTCGATAGGGATCGCTCTTGCGCTCGCACAGTCGGACGACCTTTTTATTGTCGGCCCTCAACGCTGTCGTAACGGCCTCCAACAGCGTGGTTTTGCCGGTACCCTTGGGCCCATCCAACGAAATAAACAGCGCCCGAGTCATACGAGCGCTGCGTCATCGTTAAGGTTGTACAGTTCCATGGGGCCTCTAGTTTGAGCGTTTGGGCAAATCGGACTTCATTATGGGGAACCCTATCGCCCAACGCGAGGCTGGGCTGGCCGCCGCGCCCTCCCCGCGTCGACGGTCAGTCATTCAGCATCCGGCTTTGCGGCACGCCAGCCTCGTAGCTCAACGCCCACGGCGCAATCAACCGCTGCGGGGTCTGGCAGGTTTTGCGTTTAAACACGAAGTTGCGGCATTTCTCGGCAAACTGCTGGCGATTTCCCACCATGTCGAATCGCATCTGTGCCAGTTCCTGCTCGCGACAGCGTTCAACTTGCTGAGTATCCAGCGTGGCTTTACGTGTGCGTGCATGAAGGTACTTATCATCGGTCAACGCACTGTCGGCCTGTTGCAAAAGCCACAAGCCAAATGCTTGTGGGCAACGCGGGCCGATGGCCTGAACCATGCCGTACTGCTGGGCCTGGATGGCGCTGATGGGCAGGCATTCTTCGGTAAGCTTATGCGCGATTTCGCTGCCCACGGCCCGTGGCAGGCTGTAGGTCCAGTATTCGGAGCCGTAGAGTCCCATGGTCTTGTAGTGCGGGTTGAGCACCACACCTTCGCGGGCCAATACAATGTCGGCGGCCAGCGCCAGCATCACACCGCCTGCGCCTGCGCTGCCGGTCAGGCCGCTGATCACCAGTTGCCTGGCAGTGAGCAGCTCCAGGCACACATCGTCGATGGCTTGAATGTTGGCCCAGGCTTCCAGCCCCGGCACGTCGGCGGCCTGGATGACGTTTAGGTGCACCCCATTGGAAAAGCTGCCGCGCCCGCCCTTGATCAGCAACACTTGGGTATCTCGCGCCTTGGCCCAGCGCAACGCTGCGACCAGCCGCTGGCATTGTTCGGTGCTCATGGCGCCGTTGTAGAACTCGAACGTCAGTTCGCCGATGTGGCCGAACTCTTGGTAGCGAATGGGTTGATAGACCCGCTCGTTGAACGCCTGGCAGGCGATTGAACTGTCCAGCACCGGCACCCCGGCCAACTGCTCAGCCAGAACGTGCCGTGCCGGTCGCTTGAAGGTCTCTGGGCCTTTGGGTTTGAGCGAGCCGATCCACAGGCTGTGATCTCCAGCCGCTACCAGCACGGCATCGTCCTGCACTGCGAGGATTTCTCCCGGGGTGCCCTGGCGAGCGTCCAAGTGCGCGTCGTAGAGGTAATATTGCCCGCCCAACAGGCTGGCCAACACGCCGGGCTGGCCATCGGCAGCGTCGATGCTGCGCTTGATAAAGCCTGCGCAATCGAACCAACTGAAGGTGCGGTCGGCCTGGGTCATGTTCGGCTGCAAGCGTCCGATGACGCTGGGTTGGGTGTAATCGAGCGGTGTCGGGACGAAGCCTTTGGCGAATTTCGCCACTACATCACGGATGCAAACCATCGCGGCGTCGCTCACCAGGCCGTTGTACAGCTCGGATTTGCGCACCTGGGCGGGCATGTCGAACTCACAGGTGGACCAGATTGGCCCGGCGTCCATTTCCTCCACCGCTTGCAAGGCGGTGACGCCCCAACGGCGGGCCTGCTGGGTGATGGCCCAGTCCAGCGCACTGGCGCCACGGTCGCCGACGATGCCCGGATGGATGATCACCACCGGGCGTTGCGGATGGCTCCACAGTTGATGCGGCACACGGTCCTTCAAAAATGGGCAGATCACCAGGTCGGCGCCAGACGCCTCGACCTGCTGGCATACCGTGGCTTGATCGGTGAACACCACAACGCTGGGGTCGTGACCCGCTTGGCGCAGATCCAGCCAGGCCCGTTGGGTTAAACCGTTGAATGCCGATGATAACAACAGGATCTTCAGTGATCGCATGGCTGACTCTTCCTTGAGAATATGCGACCAGAGCAGCCCGTTGAGCCGTCCCTGGCCATCGATAAGCGCCCAAGGTTATAGAGCGAGCCAGCCTCCCCACCTGATCGAGATCAATAGATGAAAGCGGCTTATTTTTTCTGAATCACCGCGCAACCTACTCATCAAATGAACATGCCCTGCTCGGGTACGCCTTGTTAACCGTAACGGAGCCACGTTCATGTTCGAGAAACCGCATTACCTCATCAGTTTCATCCTCGACAACCAGCCACAAAGCCGCACGCTTGAGCACGATGCCGACACGCTGGACCCTCAATGGGCCGAGTCCCTGCTCAGGCAGCGCTTTGCAGAGCTCAAGGACGCGAAATTGAGCGACGTCCAGGTGCAAAAGCGCAACAAGCCCGCCGATGAAGGCCATGACATCCCAGGGCATTACCAGCAGCCGTGATCGCGTATCACAAAAGCGCTGACCGTTCACCAATCACTGAATATTCGGAGGACCTATGAACCCGACAACTCAAGGTTTGCCCTGCGCCTGCCCAGGCTGCACCTGCCAGGTGACCCATGACACGCGTCACCAGCGCAACGGCAAAGCCTACTGCAGCCAGGCATGCGCCGACTTGCACCCACAGGGTCAAGCGTGCCCCAGTGCCGATTGCCATTGCGAGTCGAATGTGAAGGTGCGAGACCGCTCCGTCAGCGATAGCCAGCTCGACGAGGCGATCGAAGAAACCTTTCCTGCAAGCGATCCCATATCGCCTTGATCATTCAGCCCCACTAGGAAAACGGGGGTTGCATCGTGGCTCTAGGGTCTAGCAGTTGACAGCCCCCGGCAAAACTCAACAACCTGCACGTCTCACCGCCCTGCCCTGAGGCTGCCCTTGGACTATTTCACCGCGCTCACCGCCTTCATCGAAGCCGCCGAAGGCAACAACTTCTCGCGTGCCGCCGAACGTTTGGGGATCAAGGCCTCAACGGTTTCACGCTATGTGAAGGACCTTGAGCAGGACCTGGGCATCGCGCTGTTCAACCGCTCCACACGCACGCTGCATCTGACCGAAGGCGGCCAGACCTTCCTGATACACGCACGCAGAGTATTGGATGAACTGGAAAACGCCAAGGCAGCCACGTCTGCGCTGAACCAGCATCCCCGGGGCGTGTTGAAACTCAACCTGCCACCGGCGTTTGCTCGCCATCACATCCTGCCGGCGTTGAATGACTTTCTGGCGCGCTACCCGCAGATCAGCGTGGAACTGGTGCTGGATAACAAAAAGGTCAATTTGATTCATGCCGGCGTCGACTTGGCCATCCGCATTGGCGAGCTGGCCGATTCGACGCTCAAGGCACGCAAGCTCAGCGACGGCCACTACCGCTTGGTGGTCAGCCCGGCGTTTGGCACGCAGCACCCTCCTCCGTCCACGCCCACAGACTTGGCCGGTGTGCCTGCGGTGCTGGGCACGGCTACCATCGGCGATATCAGTCTTGTATCCGCCGGCCGCGCGCTCCCGTTGCAGCATGACGGCGTCATTCGAATCAATGACCTGGACGCGCAACTCATCGCCGTGCGCCAAGGCTTGGGCTTTGGGCTGTTGCCGGACTGGCTGGTGGCGCGAAGTATCGAGGCCGGCGACTTGGCAGTGTGGCTACCCGAATGGCACATCCAGGGCGTGGAGCGGGCGTTTGCGGTGTGGTTTGTGTACCCGCCCAAGCGCATCGTGTCATCGAAAGTCCGGTGTTTTATCGACTTTATCGTTGATCGACTGGGCGAAACACCGGACTGGAAGTGACTCAACTGAAGCGGATATCCAACGCACGCAGGTAGGTTTGCAGCCCCGCATCCTGAATCGGGATCAGGAACGCCTCGCTATCCGATTCATTAAAGTGCGCATGCCAGTAACCGGGTGGTGTGACAAACGCCAGGCCGGGCGACCAGTCGACCCGCTGCGGGTTACGGATTTGCCCATCCGCGTCCAGCTCGGTGCCCACCAATGAATAACAGCCCTTGGGGCAATCAATAATGAAGTCCAGTGCAATCGACTGATGCCGATGGGGTTTCTGCACCGATCCCGCCGGCAGAATTCCGTACATGGCCCACAGCACGTGAGTCACCGTGCGCGTCTGCGGGAAATGACGGTTGCCCAGCAGGATGCTGATGCGGCTGCGGTCCTGTGCCCTGGGATCATCGGCCGCTTCACGCAACTTCGCGTTGGCCAGCGCTGCTGGGTACAGGGTCGGCGCAAAGCGATCGGCGCGGGGTGTCACCCCCAGGTAACGCAGCAACGGCTCATCGTGAACATAGTAAAGACGTGCATCCTCGCGGGCACTGAAGTGCGCCTGCTGTAATCCCGGCAGGGCAATAAAGCAGCCCTTGGACCATTGAATCTCATACTCCCCCTGAACCATGCTGCCTTGCCCGGCAATCACGTAGAACACCTGGGAAGTGGCGTTGGGTTGCAGGGTCAGTGTGTCACCACGGTTAAGGCGCATGAAGTTTGCGCATAACCCGGGGCCGGTGGCGGGGCCTTCGCAGCCCAAAGCCTCGCTGAGGTCCAGCGGTACCACGCGGGAGGGGCCATTGTCATACAGCGAGGCGGGAAAGCTGTGGTAGGGAATGCGGGAAATCAGGTTGGCACTGATGGGGTTCGCCGCCTTGCTGTACTCGAAGTACTCGGCGTCCACTTGGTTGATATCCGTCAGTGCGGGGTCCAATTCACGGTTCATCAGGCTCACCTCAGTCTTGGGCTGGATCGCGCAGCGCGGTTGAAGCGCTGCACGGGGTGAGTGGACTATAGGCATTGCCCACTGGCGGATGAATGCCTGTGACGGCACAGCAGTTATGCGAAACGGGGCAGTTAACGCAACTGGAACCAGGTGGTTTTCAGTTGCGTGTACTTATCAAACGAATGCAGCGACAAATCGCGCCCGAACCCCGACTGCTTGCCGCCGCCAAACGGCACGGTCACATCCAGCGCATCAATGGTGTTGACCGACACGGTGCCGGCGTTCAGGGCACGGGCCACGCGATGCGCACGGTTCAGGTCATCACTCCACACCGAGGCCGCCAGGCCATAAAGGCTGTCGTTGGCTTGCTGAATGGCCTGTTCTTCGGTATCGAAAGCGCTCACCGCCAGCACAGGCCCAAACACCTCCTCCTGGGAAAGGCGCATGTCAGCGGTGACGTTGGCGAATATCGTCGGCTGGATGAAGTTTGAACAACCCTCAATGTTCAACTGTTGGCCACCGGTCAACAGCGTGGCACCGTCTGCGTGCGCCCGGCCGATGGCTTGCATGATGCGTGCGGTTTGCCCGCTGTCGACAATTGCACCGGCGGCGCTGGCGGGATTAAGTGGGTTGCCGGGCATCCAGGCGCGGGATTTATCGATCAGGCGCTCGATGAACTCGTCGTGGATGCAGCGTTGCACGTAGAGGCGCGAATTGGCCGAACACACCTCGCCCTGGTTGAAGAAAATCCCAAAGGCCGCCTTCTCCGCCGCCAGGTCCAGGTCCTGACAGTCTGCAAACACCAGGTTCGGGCTCTTGCCACCACACTCCAGCCACACCTGTTTGAGGTTGGACTGGGCGGCGTACTGCATGAAGTATTTGCCCACCTGGGTGGAGCCGGTAAACACCAGGCAATCAACGTCCGGGTGCAACCCCAGTGCCTTGCCGGCGCCCTCGCCCATACCTGGCACCACGTTTAGCACGCCTTCGGGGATGCCTGCCTCCAGCGCCAGTTGGGCCAGGCGCAGGGCGGAAAACGGCGATTGCTCAGCGGGCTTGAGCACCACGCTATTGCCGGCCGCCAAGGCGGGTGCCAGTTTCCAGGCGGCCATGTCCAGCGGAAAATTCCACGGCACCACCGCGGCAATCACACCCAGGGCTTCGCGGGTGATGGTCGCCAACGCGTTGTGGGCAGTCGGCGCGACCTGATCGTAGAGCTTGTCCAGGGCTTCGCCGTACCAGGCGAACACATGGGCCGCGCCGGGCACGTCAACGTTATAGGCGTCCATTACCGGCTTGCCCATGTTCAGGGAGTCCAGCAGTGCGAGTTCTTCGCGGTGGGTCATCAACAGGTCGGCGAGTTTGATCAGGACTTTTTTGCGTTCGCCTGGAGGCATGCGCCGCCACGGGCCGTTCTCAAAGGCGCGGCGTGCGGAGCGCACTGCCAGGTCGACCTCCGCTGCACCGCAGGCGGCGACCTGCGCAAGGACTCGGTTAGTCGCCGGGTTGATGGTGTCGAAGGTCGCCCCGCAGAGTGCACCTACGGGATGGCCGTCGATCAGGGCGGTGCTGATGAAGGTTTGGCGAGCAGCGCGTTGCTGCCAATAGTCTAGGTTGAACATGTTGTATTCCTGAAGCGGGGTATGGATCCAACATCCTGGCCGGCCCTGAGGGCGCCATCGGGGGCAAGCCCCCTCCCACATGAGCCCAGGTGTGTCAGTTGTATAAGTGGGTGGCTATTTCGCTTATTCGGCCATGTGCAATTCCGGCATCCCCACCCGGAACCCTCGGGTGAGGCACAGCAAACACAGCAGCCCCAGGCCCATCCAGCACAGGCCGATGGTGAACGACAGGCCCGACAGGCTCGTCCACAACCACAGCGTGCTGAGAAACCCCAGGCCTGGCAGGGCGGCGTACAGCAGATAGTTGCGTGTACCGCGCAGCTTCTGGTCGCCCAGGTAATGCTTGATCACGGCCAGGTTCACCGCCGAAAACGCGAACAGCGCGCCAAAGCTGATCATGTTGGCCACGGTGTCCAGGCTGATAAACAGCGCAATCAGCGAAAACAGGCTGACCAGCATGATCGCGTTGGCCGGCACGCGTTTTTTCGTCACCAGCTTGCCGAATACCCTGGGCAATGCGCCGTCGCGGCCCATGGCGAACAGCACCCGTGACACGCTGGCCTGGGAGACCATCGCGGAAGCGAAACAACCCGCCACGTAGGTGGCGGTAAATGCACTCACCAGCAGCTCACCGCCGACCCGACGCATCACATCCACCGAAGCCGCGTCGGGATCGGCGAAACTGTTCCATTCCGGGAAGACCATCTGGGCGCAATACGACACCACCAGAAACAGCAGCCCACCGATCAGCGACACCGCCATGATCGCCTGCGGAATGGTACGGCGCGGGTCCGGCGTCTCCTCGGCCATGGTCGATACCGCATCAAACCCCAGGAACGACAGGCACAGCACCGCCGCGCCGGTCATGATCAGCGGCACACTGAAACCTTCATGGTAAAACGGCTTGAGCAGCGGCACCGGCTCGGCTTGCCCGCTGAGGTTGTGGATCGACAACGCCACGAACACCACGATGAACACCAGTTGGGCCACGATCAGCACCCAATTGACCCGGGTAATCGACTCGATACCCACCAGATTGAGCGCCGTCACCAGGGCAATGGAGCCCAATACGCATACGGCGGTGGGCACGGTAGGAAAGTATTCGGACAAGTAGATGCCGATCAGCAAATAGCTGAGCAGCGGCAGGAAGATGTAGTCCAGCAGCAAGGTCCAGCCGGCGATAAAGCCGAAGGAGGCGCCAAACGCCTTGCGCGTATAGGTGTAGACCGAGCCCGAATAGGGGTGCGCCTTGACCATGCACCCATAGCTGTAGGCCGTCAGCAGCATGGCAGCCAGGGTCAACAGGTAGGCGGTGGCCAGATGCCCTTTGGTCATCTGGGTGACCAGGCCGTAGGTGGTGAACACCGCCAGCGGCACCATATACGCCAGGCCGAACAGTACAAGCCCGACAAGGCCCAGGGGTTGTCGAAAGCGGCGCGATGAGGTCAGTTGGGTTGAGGTTTGATGGGCGGGAGTATCGGCTACGTTTGTTATTGTATTCATTGCTGACTCCTGGAAAGTGGAATGCAGGGCACCGCGGTGTTCGATCAAATCGACACCGTTGATGAGTCATCCATTGGGAGCGGTGGGCAGGCCGCTATGGGGCGCCCACCCTGTTCAACCGAGCGGCATGCAGGGGCTTAGCCCTTCACAGTTTTCCCGCGATCCGTGCGGTGCGGTCCACCGCGATGCGGGTTTTGTCGACCAGCTCATCAAGCTCCGCGCGGCTGGCGACCAGGGCCGGCGCCATGATCATACGGCCCAGGGTCGAGCGAATAATCACGCCTTCTTCGAAGCCAAACGTGCGGCATTGCCAGGCCAGGTCGTTTTCATTGGCAAAGCGTTTGCGCGTGCCCTTGTCCTCGACAAACTGCAAGGCTGCCAGCAGGCCGGTACCCTGGATCTCGCCGATCAGCGGGTGGTTCCCAAAGACTTCATGCAGGAGCGTGTGCAAATACGGCCCGGTGTCGTCCTTCACCTGGCGCACGATCCCTTCGTCACGCAGCGCCTTGAGGTTGGCCAGGGCCACCGCCGCCGCAACCGGGTGCCCGGAATACGTCAGTCCATGGGCAAACACCCCGCCTCGCTCCACCAGGGCTTCGGCCATGCGCTTGCTCAATACCAAACCGCCCATGGGCAGGTAACCGGAGGTCAGGCCCTTGGCGATCGACAACGTGTCGGGTTCGAAGCCGAAATGCTGATGGGCAAACCATTCACCGGTACGGCCGAAACCGCCAATCACTTCATCAGCGCACAGCAGCACATCGTATTGGCGACAGATGCGCTGGATCTCTGGCCAGTAGCTTTCTGGGGGGAAAATCATGCCGCCGGCGCCCTGGAAAGGTTCAGCGATAAAACCGGCGACGTTTTGCGCGCCCAACTCCAGGATCTTTTCTTCCAGTTGTAGAGCGCAGCGCCTTCCGAACTCGGCCGGGGTCAACTCACCGCCCTGGGCGTACCAATAAGGCTCGTCAATGTGCGCGACGTCCGGGATCAAGCCGCCCATTTCATGCATGAATTTCATGCCGCCCAGGGCAGACGCCGCCAGGGTGGAGCCGTGATAGCCATTCCAGCGACCGATCATGATCTTCTTCTGCGGCTTGCCGAGCACTTGCCAGTAGCGGCGTACGGTGCGGATCAGCACCTCGTTGGCTTCGGAACCGGAGTTGGTGTAGATCACATGGCTGTAGTGCTTTGGCAACAGGCTGAACAGCAACTCGGACAGCTCGATCACCGCCGGATGGGTGGTGTGAAAGAACATGTTGTAGTACGCCAACTGATCCATCTGCGCAGCCGCCGCAGCGGTCAGGTCCTTGCGCCCATAACCCAGCTGCGTACACCACAGGCCCGACATCCCGTCCAGGTAACGCTTACCCTCGCTGTCCCACAGGTACAGGCCCTCACCGCGGACCATTACGCGTGGGCCTTCGGCATTCAGCGCCTTTTGATCCACAAAGGCATGGATATGGTGCGCCGCGTCCGAGGCCTGGTAGTCCTGGGTCTGGCGTTGCGGTTCAAAGGGTAGGTTCATGGCTTTTTCTCTTGTTGTGGGTGGTCATGCAGCCGGTCAACGGCTTTTGCTCATGTAGCGTTCGAGGGGGTCTTTGCTCAGCCCGCCCTGGGCCTCGGCCAACGAGTCGATAAACAGGGAAAACAGTTCCGATTGCGTGCCGATGTCGAGCTTGCTGTAGATGTGCTTACGGTGGGACTTGATAGTGTCTTCGGAGACTCCGAGGCGCTCGGCCAGCGAACGTGTGGAGTGGCCGCGCAGGATCAACTGGGTGATCCGGCATTCGCGTTCGGTGAGCAGCGACGAGCCGAAGTTGTTGAGTGCCGAGTGAATACGCTGTTCCAACAGGCTTTCGAAGCGCGCGCCCTGAGTCTCCAGGCCGGCGAAGTGCTTGCCCAGCACCGCCAGTACCCAAGGTGCTATGCGCTTGAATTGCTCGGTGGTGGCCGCGTCGAGCTTTTGCGTAAAGGCCAGCGACACCGCCAGGCTCAAGCCGTTGCTCGCCTGCAGGATGTAGTTGAGCTCATCCTCCAGGTGCGAATGCCGGTAAAAGGACTGGTAGTACTCGCTGTGCTCGAAGTGATCGGGGGCTACGTCGGCGAGGTCGTAGCAGCCGGAAGCCGCCCCCTCCACGCAGGCGCCGTAGAACGGGTCGAGCAAGTAAAACCCGGAGAGGTACTGGCGCACATTGCCCTGGGGCAGCCATGGCCCGTCCAGTTCGAACACTGCGCTGGGCATGCCGTCGTGGGGGTACAGGTACAAGGTCGTGGCCTGAATGGGGCGGATACACCCCAGGGCATCGAACAACGTGGCGGCAAACCCCGCGTGCCCGATGCTCTCGGTCACCCTGGCTATCTGTTCGAACCACTGGGCTGAAGACAGTCGATCATTATCCACTTCGAAGACTCGCCGTCATAACGGTTGGGTGCGACACCAGGTCACTGGCGCCGGGGACTGAAGTGATAGTCCCACACCCGCAAAGTCATCGAAATCACCCCTTAGGGTGAGGGGGTGCGCGCAAACCTCGGAATCGCCAAGCCCAGGCTTTCACGCAAGGTCGAGCCCTCGTAGGCCGTGCGATAAACACCGCGCTCCTGCAGCAAAGGGATCACCTCCTGAGTAAAACGATCAAATTGCCCAGGGTGCCCGATGTAGATATTGAACCCATCCACCGCCCGCGCCTGGAACCAATCCGCCAGTTTCTGCGCCACCGTGGCGGCGCTGCCCACGAACGCGCCTGGGCGCAATTGCCGGCCAAACTCGACGGCCTGGCGCAGGGTAAAGCCCTTTTCCCGGGCCTGATCTGCGATGCGTTTGGCTGCGGTGAAAAAACTGCTGCGCGCGGCCTCCAGGCTCTCTTGCGGGAACGGCGCGTCCAGGTCGTATTGGCTGAAATCATGCCAACCAAAATTGCGCCCGAACTCCTTGAGCGCCAGCGCGAAACTGTGGTCGAGCTGATGATAGTGCTGCTCGATTTCCCGGGCATGGGCATCGGTGTCGCCCACGTAAATTTCCGCACCGGGCATGATCAGTACCTGTTCCGGATCGCGCCCCCGTTGTGCCGCCCTACCCTTGATATCCCGGTAAAACGCCTGGCCCTGCTCGATACTGGCTGCGTGGGTGAAGATCACATCGGCGGTGGCGGCGCCCAGGTCACGGCCTTGTTCGGAGTCGCCAGCCTGGAATATCACCGGTTGGCCCTGGGGGGAGCGCTGGATATTCAGCGGGCCCACCACCGAAAAGTGTTCGCCCTGGTGGTTCAGGCTGTGCAGCTTGCTCGGGTCGAGAAACTGCCCAGTGGCACGGTTGCGCACAAACGCATCATCTTCATAGGAGTTCCACAGCCCCTGCACCACCTGAACATGTTCGGCGGCACGCCCGTAGCGGGTGGCGTAGTCGTAGTGTTCGTCGCGGCTGTAATTGCCGGCGGTACCGGCATCGCCACTGGTCACCACGTTCCAGCCGGCGCGGCCTTTGCTGATCAGGTCCAGGGAGGCCAGGCGCCGGGCGACGTTATACGGCGAGTTATACGAGGTGGTCAGCGTACCGACCAGGCCGATATGCCGCGTGCTCACGGCCAGTGCCGACAGCAACGTCAGCGGCTCCAGGCGATTGAGGTAATGGGAGGGCGAGCCTTCGGTGATGAACTGGCTGTCGACGATGAACAGCAGGTCGAACAGCGCCGCCTCGGCCTGGCGCGCTATCTCGATGTACCAATCGACGTTGACGCTGGCATCGGCCGGCAATTGCGGGTCAAGCCACAGGTTATGGCGGCCCGGCCCACCGCAGCCCATGGTCAGAGCGCCCAGTTTGAGCTGTCTTTTAGTCATTGCGCAGTAGTCCTTCAAGCGGTCAGGGCTGGGTGGTGGCGACGGCGGGTTGCAAGGCGGCCGCGAATGAAGGGTCGAACAACGTGGCGGCCGAGTAAGACTTGACCAGACCCAGGCCGGCAAAAAAGTCCACGGTCTTTTGCGCCTCGATGGGCGCCTGAGGCGTCAGCGGCTCGACGGTGGTGCGTGCGCGGGCAAACCAGACGCGGGCGATGTCGGCATCAGCGCGGGTGCGCTTGGCCCAGGCATCGGCATACGCGTTGGCGTTGGCCGGGCTCTGGCGCGCCCAATCGCGGGCTTTTTTCAGGCGCTGGAGAAAGTCACTGATGGGTTCACGCTTGGCCTCCACAGCACTGGCGTTGGCGGCAATGAAACTCTGGGCCGGGATCAAGTCTTCAGCGGTTGCCAGCACCCGCGCACCTTGGCGTTCCTGTTGCGTGACGTAGGGTTCCCAGGTGGCGATCACGTCAACGGCACCGCCTTCCAGCGCGTGGGAGGCATCCAGGGCGCTGAGGTAGCGCCATTGCAGCGAATCCCGCGCAACCCCGGCCTTGTCCAGTGCGGTCAGCAACAGTTGCTGGCTCCAGGAACCTTTCCAGATCGCAGCGCGCTTGCCTGCCAGATCGGCCAGGCTGTGGATCGACGAGTCTTTTTTTACCAGGATGGCTACGCCGTCGAGATTTTGCCGGCTGACGGCAATCACCTTGATCGGTGCACCCAAGGCGCCCAGGAACAACACCGGGGCATCGCCGAGCAGGCCCAGGTCCAGGCTGCCGACGTTGAGCGCTTCGGCCACTGGTGAGCCGGCCGTGAACTGTTTCCAGTCCAGCGTGTAGGGCAAGTCATCCAGCACCCCCGCCGCTTCCATCACGGCCTGGGCGTTGTAGCTCTGGTCGCCGACCACCAGGGTTTGCGCTTGCGCCGTCAGGCACAGAAATGAGGCGGCGAACCCGGCCGCCAGGATTTTGAGGTAACGCACGTTCGTCTCCAGATGCCTTGTGGGGCATGCAAGTCGATCCGCACGCACGGTCTCGGTTTAAAAGGTTATTGTTTATAGCTATGGGGTGTGAGGGCTATTTTTGCGGGCTGAAGGTAAGATGTAAAATACTGATTACGCATAACCTAATTCAATAAAAATGCGTATATCGCATCACGCTAGCGCGCAAATTCAATCCGGGCCATCAAGCCCGAACCACGCCGAAGGCGAAAGAACGGGTCGAATACACGCTCCAGGTCCGCTTCGGGAATCCCCGGCCCCTCGTCGCTGACCTCAGGCCGGCCCGGCATACAGCCCCGGCGCTCGTTAGCACGCCTGCTCAAACGTCATAATCACAGGGGCATCTGCGTGGTAATCTCCCGGCACCACGAATAGACATTGATCGTCACTTGACGATGACCAAAGCCAGGAAAGACCATGCCCAAGATTTCTCACTCAGCGCTACGCCGTAACTTCCGTGACCTGCTGGCAACGCCCCTGTGCGTTGAAACCGCCTCCGTATTCGACCCCATGTCTGCCCGCATCGCGGCCGACCTGGGGTTTGAAGTGGGAATCCTGGGCGGTTCAGTCGCCTCCCTGCAGGTGCTGGCGGCCCCCGATTTTGCGTTGATTACCCTGAGTGAGTTCGTCGAGCAAGCCACCCGCATCGGTCGTGTGGCCCAACTGCCATTCATCGCCGACGCCGACCACGGCTACGGCAACGCCTTGAACGTAATGCGCACCGTCGAAGAACTGGAACGCGCCGGCGTCGCGGCGCTGACCATCGAAGACACCCTCTTGCCCGCGCAATTCGGGCGTAAATCCACGGACCTGATTTCCGTCGAAGAAGGCATCGGCAAGGTCAAGGCCGCGCTGGAGGCACGTGTCGACCCGGCGCTGTCGATCATTGCGCGCACCAATGCCGGCGTGCTGCCCACCAGCGACGTGATTGCGCGGACCAAGGCCTACGAAAAGGCCGGTGCTGACGGCATCTGCATGGTCGGCGTCAAGGACTTCGACCACCTGGAGCAAATCGCGGAGAACCTCAGCGTTCCGCTGATGCTGGTGACCTACGGCAACCCGCAACTGCACGACAGCGAGCGCCTGGCCAGCCTGGGCGTGCGCATCGTGGTGGCCGGGCATGGCGCCTACTTCGCCGCGATCAAGGCCACTTACGACAGCCTGCGTGCCCAGCGCCAGCTGACCCACAGCACCTCGAACCTCAGTGCGACGGAGTTGACCCACACTTACACCTTGCCTGAGAGCTATGTGGCGTGGGCCGAAGAGTTCATGGATGTAAAAGAGTAATCAATCACTCACGGCTCAGCCGTTGGCGCATCCCTGCGCTGGCGGCCGGGCCGGGCTGTACCACGCACTGATCCATCGCCACCCACGCACCTTCCTCCGTCGCCATCATCGGCTGCACCGGCCGGCCCGTCTCGCGTTCCACCACCTCGACACTGATGCCCTCCTCGGCGTAATGCCGATTGCCCCAGGCCACCAACGCCATCAGCACCATACGAAAGTCTTCGCCTCTGGCCGTCGGCACGTATTCGTAGCGTGGCGGCCGCTCGCTGTAGGCGCGGCGCTCCAGCATCCCCGCTTCTACCAAGCCATTAAGGCGCCGCGTCAGCATGTTGGGCGCGATGCCCAGGCTGCGCGAGAACTCGTCAAAACGGCGCAGGCCGTGCAAGGCGTCGCGCATGATCAGCATGCTCCACCACTCCCCTACCCGTTCAAGGCTACGGGCGATGGGGCATTCGGCACTGATGAGGGATTTGCGCTGCATAAGTATTCCTGTGTGCGAGTACAAACTTGTAGGACACCATGTTACTTTCATGATGATAGTGACGTCCATACGCTGTGTATCCTTCAAGCAACAGGAGTCGATTGAGCATGAGTAAACGTATCGTCGTGACGGGCATGGGCGCGCTGACGCCGCTGGGGTCGAGCGTGGAATCCACTTGGCAGCGCTTGCTGGACGGGCAGTCGGGCATCCGCTGTTTGCCGCAAGAGATGATCGGTGATCTGGCGGTCAGCATCGGCGGCCAGGTGCAAAGTGCGTTGCAAGACCCCGAAGCCGGTTTTGATCCTGATCGACTGTTGGCGGCCAAGGAACAGCGCAAGATGGACCGCTTTATCCTGTTCGCCCTGGCGGCGGCGGATGAAGCCCTGAAGCAGGCCAATTGGGCCCCCAAAACACCTGAGGAGCAGGCGCGCACGGCGACCATCATCGCCTCCGGTGTCGGTGGTTTCCCGGCCATTGCCGATGCGGTGCGCACCACTGACAGCAAGGGCCCGCGTCGTCTGTCGCCCTTCACCATTCCATCGTTTCTGAGCAACATGGCCGCCGGGCATGTGTCGATCAACTATGGCTTGAAAGGCCCGCTGGGTGCGCCAGTAACCGCGTGTGCAGCCGGGGTTCAGGCTATCGGCGACGCAGCGCGAATGATCCGCGCCGGGGAAGTCGACGTCGCGGTATGCGGCGGTGCCGAAGCGGCGATTCATCGCGTCAGCCTGGCCGGTTTCGCCGCAGCGCGAGCGTTGTCCAGCGATTTCAATGCCACCCCGCAGCGCGCTTCGCGCCCCTTCGATCAAGCGCGCGACGGCTTTGTGATGGGCGAAGGCGCCGGCATTCTGGTAATTGAAGAACTGGAGCATGCCCTGGCGCGGGGCGCGCAGCCGATTGCCGAACTGGTGGGCTATGGCACCAGTGCAGACGCCTATCACATGACCGCAGGGCCTGAAGACGGTGACGGTGCGCGCCGGGCAATGACTCAAGCGTTGCGCCAGGCGGGCATCGAGGCATCGCAGGTGCAGTACCTGAATGCCCACGCGACCTCCACGCCTGTGGGCGACAAGGGCGAGCTGGCGGCGATCAGGACGGTATTCGGTACCGGCGGCAGCCCGGCGATCAGCTCGACAAAATCCGCCACCGGCCACTTGCTCGGTGCTGCGGGGGGCATCGAAGCCGTCTTTACCGTGCTTGCCCTGCGTGACCAGATCGCGCCAATGACACTCAACCTGGAAAACCCGGACGCCCTCGCCGACGGCCTGGACATGGTGCGCGATGAGGCGCGTCCCATGCCGATTGAATATGCGCTGTCCAATGGCTTCGGCTTTGGCGGCGTGAACGCCAGCGTACTGTTCCGGCGCTGGATATAAGCCGGGGTTTGCCCCTGGGCCGAATTTCACCGACCATGGCGCCTTTCTGTTCCTGCCAACACGAGGTGCCCATGGCCAACCACGACCTGTCCTATACCCCTGACCCGGACGCCGATTCCATCTCCTCCGACGTGATCGGCTTCAACGGCATCCTGGTCTCCACCCAGATTCCCACCCATGCCGATGGCAGCCTGGAGCTGGGCGATATCACCCTGCAAAGCGAGTGCACCCTGCAAGCGCTGAAAGTTGCGCTGGAAAAAGCCGGCAGCTCCATGGACCGGGTCATGCACCTGACCATCTACCTCACCGACATGGCCGACCGCGCGGCGTTCAACGAGGTCTACAAGCGCTTTTTCGCCAAGCCCTGGCCAGTGCGGGCGGCAGTGGGCGTTGCCGCCTTGGCGGTAGAAGGTATGCGGGTGGAAGTGACGGCGATGGCTGCCAAGGCTTGAATCTGTGACGCCGTTAGCGCCGATCTGATCGGAATGTCGAACGCCGTCAAAAAGGTGGGAGCTGGCTTGCCTGCGATAGCGGTGGTGAATGTTCAATCGCCATCGCAGGCAAGCCAGCTCCCACATTGGGGCTTCGTTGCGTTGAGTAATGCGTTCGCTTAACGGACTTGCATTAGGCCCGACAGCCCTGCGGTAGATGCCGCCCAGGCATTTCACAGCTACAATGCGCGCCTCAACCGTGACAAGCCTGACTAAAAAAACTATGTCCTTGCCCAAGCATCACCTGGAATTGCTCAGCCCTGCCCGCGATGTCGCCATTGCGCGCGAGGCTATCCTGCACGGCGCCGACGCCGTTTACATCGGCGGGCCGAGCTTTGGCGCCCGCCATAATGCGTGTAACGAGGTGAGCGATATCGCCCAACTGGTGGAATTCGCCCGCCGTTACCACGCCCGCGTCTTCACCACCATCAACACCATTTTGCATGACAACGAGCTGGAGCCCGCGCGCAAGCTGATCCATCAGCTCTACGATGCCGGTGTGGATGCGCTGATCGTGCAAGACCTGGGCGTGATGGAGCTGGATATTCCGCCGATCGAGCTGCACGCCAGCACCCAAACCGACATCCGCACCCTGGGCCGGGCCAGGTTTCTCGACCAGGCCGGTTTCTCGCAGTTGGTACTGGCCCGCGAGTTGAACCTGCAAGAGATCCGCGCCATTGCCGACGAGACCGATGCCGCCATCGAGTTCTTTATCCACGGCGCCCTGTGCGTAGCGTTCTCCGGGCAGTGCAATATCTCCCACGCGCAAAATGGCCGCAGCGCCAACCGTGGCGACTGCTCCCAGGCCTGCCGCCTGCCCTACACCCTGAAAGATGACCAAGGCCGCGTGGTGGCCTTTGAAAAGCACCTGCTGTCGATGAAAGACAACAATCAGAGCGCCAACCTGCGCGCCCTGGTCGAAGCGGGTGTGCGTTCGTTCAAGATCGAAGGCCGCTACAAGGACATGGGCTATGTGAAGAACATCACCGCCTACTACCGACAGCGCCTCGACGAGATCCTCGAAGACCGCCCGGACCTGGCCCGCGCTTCCAGCGGGCGTACCGCGCACTTCTTCCTGCCCGACCCGGAAAAAACCTTCCACCGGGGCAGCACCGATTACTTTGTCAGCGACCGCAAGATCGACATCGGCGCGTTTGACACCCCGACCTTTACCGGCCTGCCCGTGGGCACCGTGGAAAAAGCTGGCAAGCGCGACTTGCAGGTGGTCACCCATGAGCCGCTGTCCAACGGCGACGGCCTCAATGTGCTGATCAAGCGTGAAGTGGTGGGTTTTCGCGCCAACATCGCCGAGCCCAAGGGTGAGTTCGAGGAAGACGGTGAAAAGCGGTACCGCTACCGCGTCGAGCCCAACGAAATGCCGGCCGGCCTGCATCAACTGCGCCCCCATCACCCGCTCAATCGCAACCTGGACCACAACTGGCAACAGGCCCTGCTCAAGACCTCGGCCGAGCGCCGTATCGGCTTGTCATGGGTCGCGTGCCTGCGTGAAGAGCAGCTGCAAATCACCGCGACCAGCGAAGAAGGCATCAGCGCCAGCGTCACCCTGCCCGGCCCGTTTGGCGTGGCCAACAAGCCGGAACAGGCGCTGGATACCCTGCGCGACCTGCTCGGCCAACTCGGCACCACCGAGTACCATGCCACCCGCATCGAACTGGATGCGCCACAGGCGTTCTTCATTCCCAATTCACAGCTCAAGGCCTTGCGCCGTGAAGTGATCGAAGCACTGACCGCCGCACGCGTCGCCGCGCATCCGCGGGGCGGGCGCAAGGCTGAAACCTCGCCGCCGCCGGTTTACCCTGAGGCGCACCTGTCGTTCCTGGCCAACGTCTACAACCAGAAGGCCCGGGACTTCTACCATCGTCACGGCGTGAAGCTGATCGACGCCGCCTTCGAAGCCCACGAAGAAACCGGCGAAGTGCCGGTGATGATCACCAAGCACTGCCTGCGTTTCTCGTTCAACCTGTGCCCTAAACAGGCCAAGGGTGTGACCGGGGTAAAGACCAAGGTGGCGCCGATGCAATTGATCCACGGTGACGAAGTGCTGACCCTGAAGTTCGACTGCAAACCCTGCGAGATGCATGTGGTGGGCAAGATCAAGGGGCATATCCTCGGCCTGCCGCAGCCTGGCAGCGCGGTGGAGCATTTCAACCCGGAAAACCTCATCTATCAGGGCACGCACTAACCCTCATCTGTAGGAGCGAGCTTGCTCGCGAAAAGCTCGAGGACGCCGCGTTTCAACCCGATGCGCTGCGTCATCGTTAGCCTTCTTCGCGAGCAAGCTCGCGCCTACCGAGGTTGCGGGGCCACCACCAGCCCCGCTGCAACCCTGCCGCTGCCAGCAGAATCGCCGCCACACCCAGCCATTGCAGCCACCCCAGGCGATGCCCGAACGCAATCCAATCCACAAAGATCGCCGCAATCGGGTAGATGAACGACAGTGCGCCGGTAATGGCCGTCGGCAGTTTCTGGATCGCGCCATACAGCAGTACATACATCAAACCCGTGTGCACCACCCCCAAGGTGACCAAGGCCGCCCACGTCGTGGTGGATGCCGGCAGGCCATTCCAGGGCACCAGCGGCGCCAGCAATAGCGCGCCAGTGGCCACCTGGATCAATGCCATCAAATGCGGCGGTACTTCCTTGAGGCGCTTGATGATCAACGCCGCGACCGCATACAAAAATGCCGCGCCCAGGGCCAGCGCGATGCCTACCAGGTAATCTCCTCCACCCGTTTGCTCGCCATGGGCGGTAACAATCGCCAACATGCCCAGGAACGCCACGCTCAACCACGCCAGTTTCTGCACGGTGATTTTTTCACCGAGAAACACCGCCGCCAGCATTACCAGAATAAACGGCTGCACGTTGTACACCGCGGTGCTGATCGCGATGGAGGCACGGGAGTAGGATTCGAACAGCAGCAACCAGTTGCCGACAATGGCCACACCGCTGAGCACGGCCAGCCCCAGTTTTGCCCAACTGAGCAGGTCCAGGCGCAGGTAACCCAGCCAGGCGCACACCAGCACCAGCGTCAGCGCACCGATCACGCAGCGCCAGAACACCACCTCGATCACCGACACGCCAGACACCAGCACAAACCAGCCAATGCTGCCCGAGATCAGCATGGCGGCGACCATTTCCCACGACCCGCGACGGATGGATGAATCCATGATTGAGGCTCCTCAAGTGAGGCTCCAGTATGGCAATCTGTCGGCGACGTCTACAGCGACTAAAAAAGGCAAAAGCCCGAAATCACCTTTTCTTATTAGGCACAGACCATGATCGACACCATCGACCAGCAATTGATCGCCGCTTTGATGGACGACTCGCGGTTGTCCCTCAAGGCCCTGGCAGGCATCACCGGGCTGTCGTCACCCAGCGTCAGCGAACGTCTGCGGCGCCTGGAAGAACGCGGCGTGCTGACCCACTACACCGTCGACATCGACCCCAAACACTTCGGTTACCTGCTGCAAGCCATCGTGCGCATCCGCCCCCTGCCCGGCAAACTGCAGGAAGTGGAGCGCCAGATCCAGGCGATCCCTGAGTTCACCGAATGCGACAAGGTCACCGGCGAGGACTGCTTTATCGCACGCCTGCATGTGCGCACCATGGATCAGTTGGACAGCCTGCTGGACCGGATCAATGGGTATGCCGAAACCAATACTGCGATTGTGAAGAAAACCCCGGTGAAACGGCGCTTGCCGCCGCTGGGGGCTCGCTGAGGTGTCATGCCAAGGGAGTGTCATGACCAAACACAGTCAAATGTGGGAGCGGGCTTGCTCGCGAATACAGGGTGTCAGACACCGACTCTGTTGACGGGTATACCGCATTCGCGGGCAAGCCCGCTCCCACAGAATGCCACTTCAACCCGGTGATTGTTTGAACCCGCACTTGGCCACCGCCCTCCAACCTGAATGAACCACGGCCGGGTGCACGCACTATGACTTTCATTCTATGGTTGGCCGTATTGGGCGCGGTGCTGCTCACCCTCGCCCTCACGTCCTCCTACCTGCGCTGGATGCCGGTCACCACTTCGGCGGTGTGCCTGTTGCTCGGCATCGCCATCGGCCCCCTCGGTGTGGACCTGCTGCACCTGGACATCAAGGGGTCGGCGCGCTGGATGGAGCACCTGACCGAAGTGGCAGTGCTGTTTTCGCTGTTTGTCAGCGGCCTTAAATTGCGCCTGCCGCTCAAGCATCGCACCTGGCGCATCGCCTTCGGCCTGGCCGGCCCGGTCATGCTGTTGACCATCCTCGGCACCGGGCTGTTGCTGCATTACCTGCTTGATCTGTCGTGGGGGGTGTCTTTGTTGGTGGGCGCGATCCTGGCGCCGACCGATCCGGTGCTGGCGGGCCTGGTTCAGGTCAACAATGCCCAGGACTACGACGCGCTGCGCTTCGGTCTGTCCGGCGAAGCGGGGCTGAACGATGGCAGCGCCTTTCCGTTTGTGATCTTCGGCTTGCTGTTCATGCAACACGGCGGCTTCGATGGCGACTGGGTCGGCGGTTGGGTGCTGAAAAACCTGGTATGGGCGGTGCCGGTCGGGCTATTGATCGGCTACTGGATGGGCCGAGGTATCGGCCGTGTGACGTTGCGCCTGCGCCTGATCAATGCCGACAGCACCCTCTCGCCCAATGATTACCTGACACTGGCATTGATCGCCCTTGCCTATGTGACCGCCGAAGCCGTGGGCGGCTATGGCTTCCTGTCGGTATTCGCGGCGGGCCTGGGGTTGCGTCAGGCCGAGGTGAAGTCCACCGGCAACGCCCAGACACCCGCCGAGCACCTGGCGCAACCGGTGGTGGGCCACCTCGAAATCGAGCCCGAGCAAGCCTTGCACGGCGACGTCAGCCAGTTGAAGGACACCCAGATCGCGGCAGGCGTGATGATGGGTGACATGCTGGCCTTCGGCAGCCTGGTGGAGCGGGCCATGGAGGTGTTCCTGGTGACCGTCTTGGGCATCGTGCTGGTCAGCCACTGGGAGTGGGCCGCGTTGGCGGTGGCGCCGTTACTGTTCTGTGTGATTCGCCCCGCCAGTGTATTCGCCATGCCTTGGGGCCGCCTGCTGGACCATCGCCAACGCAGCCTGGTCAGTTGGTTCGGCATCCGTGGGATCGGCAGCATTTACTACCTGTTCTATGCGCTCAACCACGGTCTGGTGGGCACCAGCAGTGCGGTGGCGGTCAACCTGACGTTGTCGGTCATCGCATTGAGCATCCTGGCCCATGGCCTGACTACCCAGCCCATGCTGGCATGGTATGAGCGTCAGGCTGCGCAAAAAAATTGAATCCTGCACCACGCCGGGGTTTCAAACAGCCAAGACCCACACTGCGAGTCAGCTAATGAAAAAGATCGCCCAACGATTGCTTGAGGAACGCCAACGCCTGGGATATTCGCAGCAATACCTGGCGCAGGCAGGCGGCGTGACCACACGCGAGCAACGTCAATATGAACTGGGCGAAGACCTGCCCCATGCCAACTACCTGGCAGCTCTGGCCGAGCATGGGGTGGATGTGGTGTATGTGATCACTGGCAAGCGCAGCACGGTGGTCAATATCAGCCGCGATCAGGCGCAGACGCTGATCGATAACCGCGTGGTGGGCCAGGAGGTGTCGCTGGACGGCGGGGCCGAGGAAGACGTCTACTTCAAGCTCAGCAATCCCTCGGGCCCGCCGCCGGATCAGTCCTGATTTTCAGTGTTGCCAACGTCCGCCGCTTCATCCAGGTCGTTCAGCGGCACCTCGGCATCGTCCATCAACGAACCCGGGTCTTCATTGCCGGGGTCGTTGAGTTCATCGTCCAGTTCTTTTGACATGTGCGTCTCCTCTAACCGCCTTGGGTATCGATATCGGCATCGGTTTCAGGCTTGTGCTCGCGCTCGGGCTTGAAGTCTGGACTGTAGTCGTTTTCCTTGGCCTTTGGGTCGCTCGCAGGCGTTGGATCCTTGGGCGCATCGGCGGCGGTGCCAGGGGCAGGCTCGCCGCCGTCGATGGCGGGGTCGTTGCGATTGTGGGTCTGGGGATCTTTAGGCTGGGTCATGAGGCACCTCTTTGCAGGCCGATGAAAAATCTGAACCGCATAGAGCTAAGGCGTCACGGCCACGGCTGAAGTTCCGTCCGCGTGGTCAGCGCAGTGGATTGTCCACCTGGATATAGAACGCATAGATGCCCAACACCAGCCAGAACACCATGAACAACCACGGCGCACGCATGGAAAACAACAACGACTTGCGATAGCCCTTGTGGCTCGACTCCACTTCGGAAAACAGGGGCGACTCATCGTAGGCCATGCCCATCACTGGCTCGCTGCGCAGCAATTCGCTTTGCTTGTAGTGCCAGTGGTCGATGATTTCATACGCCGCACGGATACCGGGCCAGGCATTCAGCGAACTGAGAATACCCAGCGAAACCAGGAAGATCGGCACCACCAGCGTGAACAGCTTGCCCCATTCCGGGTTGAGGTTGCCCATGCCGGAGACAAAGGCAATCACCAGGAAGGATTGCGCGGTCAGGTAGGCGTCGGTGCGGTTGGCCAGGATGCTGGTTTCGTACTGGATCTCGCGCCGGTAAAAGTCGAGGCGGTCCTTGGGCGAGCCGAATATCTTTGCGTTGTGTTCGCTGTGGTCGTTCAGGGCCGCTTCCGGAGTGTGGGGGGAGATGATTCTGGACACGACGGTGCTCCACAAGGTGACGAAACTCCTTAGAAGAATCGGGGCTCGATGAAGTTCAAGTGGGTTGGCGCACCAATCTGAAACACGCCGCGCCCCATTGTGGTGAGCCCCCTCCTGTGGCGAGCGAGCTTGCTCGCGCTGGAGTGCGCAGCGCTCCCGCTTTTATTGGGGCCGCTGCGCAGCCCGGCGCGAGCAAGCTCGCTCGCCACAGGTTATTGATGCCTAGTTCGCATTCCGGCACAGGCATTGCTTTATCCATTCACCACCCGGAAAACAGGAGCATGCGTTACCCCCCGACCCAGAGCCGCCCCCATAAGAAAGTAAGGACCAGGTCTGTTGGCACCTTCAGCCACGGGCTCATAAAAACATGCGTTTTTTTAAGCGGCAGTGCCACCCAAAGCCACACTGGGCACTGACAAGGTACTGGAATGGCTCGATCTTTCTTTGATGAAATGAATGACGCAAACGGCGTTTGCCGTGCGCATTATCAGGACTTCTCTCGCTGGCTGGCCCACACGCCGCCGGAACTGCTGGCCCAGCGTCGCCGTGAAGCGGATTTGCTGTTCCATCGCGCCGGGATCACCTTCACCCTGTATGGCGACGAGCAAGACACCGAACGCCTGATCCCCTTCGACATCATTCCCCGCAGCATCCCCGCCAGTGAGTGGAGCCTGATCGAACGCGGCTGTATCCAACGGGTCAACGCGCTGAACCTGTTTTTGGCCGACATCTACCACGACCAGCGCATTATCAAGGCCGGGATCATTCCCGCCGATCAGGTCCTGGGCAATGAGGGCTATCAGAAAGCCATGGTCGGTCTCGACCTGCACCGCGGCATCTATTCGCACATCTCGGGCGTCGACCTGGTGCGCGACGGCGACGGTACCTACTACGTGCTGGAAGACAACCTGCGCACCCCCAGCGGCGTGAGCTACATGCTCGAAGACCGCAAGATGATGATGCGCCTGTTCCCGGAAGTGTTCGCCAAGCAGCGCATTGCCCCGGTGGACCACTACCCCAACCTCTTGCTCAAGACCCTCAAGAGCGCCAGCCGCCTCGATAACCCGAATGTGGTGGTGTTGACCCCTGGGCGCTTCAACAGCGCTTTCTTCGAACACGCCTTCCTTGCCCGGGAAATGGGCGTGGAACTGGTGGAAGGCGCCGACCTGTTCGTGCAGGACCTCAAGGTGTTCATGCGCACCACCGACGGCCCCAAGGCCGTGGACGTGATCTACCGACGCATCGACGATGCTTTCCTCGACCCCCAGGCGTTCAATCCCGAGTCGATGCTCGGCGTGCCGGGGCTGGTGGCGGCTTACTGCGCCGGCAATGTGGTGCTGGCCAATGCCATCGGCACCGGGGTGGCTGACGACAAGTCGATCTACCCCTACGTACCCGCGATGATCCGCTTCTACCTGGACGAGGAACCGGTCCTGCAGAACGTGCCGACCTTCCAATGCCGCAAGCCCGATGAGCTGTCCCATGTGCTGGCCAACCTGGAGCAGTTGGTGGTCAAGGAAACCCAGGGCTCCGGCGGCTACGGCATGCTGGTGGGCCCGGCGTCGACGGCCGCCGAGATCGAAGACTTCCGCCAGCGCATCAAGGCCCGCCCCCATGCCTATATCGCTCAACCCACCTTGAGCCTGTCCACCTGCCCGACCTTTGTCGAAAACGGCATCGCGCCCCGGCACATCGACTTGCGACCCTTCGTGCTCTCGGGCAAGGAAACCCGCCTGGTGCCCGGTGGCTTGACCCGCGTGGCGCTGAAGGAAGGCTCGCTGGTCGTCAACTCGTCGCAAGGCGGTGGAACCAAGGACACCTGGGTGGTGGAGGGCTGAGTATGCTGAGTAGAACAGCTGCAGATCTGTATTGGATGTCGCGTTACCTGGAGCGCGCCGAGAACCTGGCACGCATGCTGGAAGTCAGTTATTCGTTGTCCTTGATGCCCCAGGCCGGGCGCAGCGATGGCCTGGATGAACTGGCGATGTCGTTGCTCAGCAGCGGCACCCTGGACAGCTACCTGGAGCGGCACCAGACCCTGGATGCCGAACGCATGTTGCACTTCTTTGCGCTCGACGCGCAAAACCCCGCGAGCATCTACAACTGCCTGCGTGCCGCCCGAGGCAATGCCCATGCGGTACGCGGGCGCATCACCGCCGACATGTGGGAAAACCTCAACGCCACCTGGCTGGAAATGCGCAGCATCGCCGCCGGTGGCCTGGCACGGCATGGCATCAGCCACTTCTGTGATTGGGTCAAGCAACGCTCGCACCTGTTTCGGGGCGCAACCTCGGGCACCATCATGCGCAATGACGCGTACCGCTTCATTCGCCTGGGCACCTTTGTCGAACGTGCTGACAACACCTTGCGCCTGCTGGATGCGCGCTATGAGATGTTCGGCGAGGAGTCGGAAGAAGTCAGCGACGTATCGGCACGCGGTTATTACCAGTGGAGCGCCCTGCTGCGCGCGTTGTCGTCGTTCGAGGCCTATACCGAGCTGTATCCGAATGCCTTGAATGCACGCTCGGTGTCAGAGTTGCTGCTGTTGCGCAGCGATGTGCCGCGTTCGCTGCATGCCTGCATCGAGGAGTTGAGCCATATCCTGGCCGACCTGCCCGGCAGTTACGGGCGCACGGCGCAACGCCTGGCGGCGGAGTTCGAGGCGCGGCTGCGGTACACGGGGATTGATGAGATTCTGGAAGATGGGCTGCACACTCGGCTGACAGAATTCATCGACACCGTGCGTGAGTTGGCCCGGGAGATACAGAGCTCCTACCTGGAAGTGGTGTAGCCCAAACCTGTAGGAGCGAGCTTGCTCGCTCCTACAGGGGCTTGATCGCCCACCAACGCGGCAACAACTGCTGCACCCGCGATTCGCTAAAACGGTCATCGATCAGCATCACCACCCCGCGATCCTGCTGGCTGCGGATCACCCTCCCCGCTGCCTGCACAACTTTCTGAATACCGGGATACAGGTAGGTGTAGTCATACCCCGCGCCGAAAACAGCGCCCATACGTGCCTTGATCTGCTCATTCACCGGGTTGAGCTGCGGTAAACCCAGGGTGGCGATAAACGCACCGATCAGGCGCGCTCCGGGCAGGTCGATACCTTCGCCAAACGCACCGCCCAGCACCGCAAAGCCAATGCCCTGGCTGTGGTGGGTGAACTGCTCCAAAAAGGCTTGGCGCTCGGCCTCGGCCATGCCCCGCGCCTGCAACCACAACGCAATCTGCGGGTGCCGTTCGGCCATTAACTGGGCCACCTGTTGCAGGTAATCGAAGCTTGAGAAAAACGCCAGGTAGTTACCCGGTTGCGCAGCGAATTGCCGCGCGAGCAGTTCCACGATAGGTTCCAGCGACGCCTGGCGATGCACAAACCGCGTAGAGATGCGGTCAACGATGCTGACCTGCAATTGCTCGGCCTTGAACGGTGATGCCACATCAACCCAGGCGGTATCCGCCGGCAGGCCCAGCAAGTCCGCGTAATAATGGCGCGGGCTCAAGGTCGCGGAAAACAGCACACTGCTGCGCGCGGCGGTCAGCCTGGGCCGGATGAACTCGGCCGGCACCACGTTGCGCAGGCACAGAGTCGAGCTATTGCGCTTGCCGCTGAACGAGCGCTTGGTGATATCGAAGATAAAGTGCTCATTGAACAGCTCGGCCACTTTGGCCCATTGCAGCGCGTCGAAGTAGAAGGCTTGCAGGTCACCGCTGAGGGCTTCGGGGTGGTCGTTGAAGTAGTCGCCCATGGCGCTGGTGCACAGGCTCAGGGCCTGGAGCAGTTTGTCAGGTTTGGCGGCGTACGCCTGATACGGTGCGAGTTGGTCCTTGTGCAAGGCATTCCACTCACGGTTCAAGCGCTGCAAGGGTTTGTTCAGGGGCTCGGGCGCGTTATCGCGCAAGGTCTTGAGGCTGTACTGGTCCAGGCTGGCGCTGTACATCGAGCGCGCGCGTTCGACCAGGTTGTGCGCCTCGTCCACCAGCACCGCGACACGCCACTGGTTGAGCTGGGCCAGGCCGAACAGCATGGCGCCAAAGTCGAAGTAATAGTTGTAGTCGGCGACGATCAGGTCGCTCCAGCGCGCCATTTCCTGGCTCAGGTAGTACGGGCATACCTGATGGGCCAGCGCCACGTGGCGCAGACTTTTTTGATCGAGCAGGCGCACCTTGGACGCGGCCTGGCGGGCGGCAGGCAGGCGGTCGTAAAAGCCCTTGGCCAATGGGCAGGAATCGCCGTGGCAGGCTTTGTCCAAGTGTTCGCACGCCTTGTCCCGGGCCACCAGTTCAAGCACACGCAGTGACAGCTCGGGGCTGCTGTCGTACAGCACCTGGGCGGCATCCAGCGCCAGCTTGCGCCCGGGCGTCTTGGCGGTGAGGAAGAACAGCTTGTCCAGTTGCTGCGGCGCCAGGGCCTTGAGCAGCGGGAAGATGGTGCCGATGGTCTTGCCAATACCCGTGGGCGCCTGGGCCATCAGGCACCGGCCCGTAGTCACCGCTTTGTAGACCGACTCGGCCAAGTCGCGCTGCCCGGTACGGAAGTCGACATGGGGAAACGCCAGGCTCTGCGCGCCAGCGTTGCGTGCCGCACGGTGCTGCATCTCCTGCCGGGCCCAGTCCAGGAACAGCGCGCATTGCTGATTGAAGAACTGCTCAAGGTCGGGTGCATCGAACCGCTGGTTCAGCACGGTTTCGCCTTCGCCGACGATGTCGAAGTACACCAGCGCCAGGTCGATATGATCGAGCCCGAGTTTCTGGCACATCAGCCAGCCATACACCTTGACCTGGGCCCAGTGCAGTTGCCGATGGTTGGCGGGCTGGGCAGCGAGGTCGCCACGGTAGGTTTTGACTTCTTCCAGGCGGTTGGCGTCCGGGTCGTAGCCGTCCGCCCTGCCCCGCACCTTGAGCTGCTGGTAATCGCCCTCCAGGGTGACCTCATGCTGATAGTGCGCGCTGCGCCGGGATGCCACCGTGCGATGGCCGACGATGCCTTCCTGGGCGCTGGGCGACGGCGTAAAGCGCAGGTCGAGGTCACCGACCTTGGCCGTGAACTCACACAGCGCCCGCACGGCCACGCTGTAACTCAAGCGGGTTGCTCCGCCCAACGCACGTAGCAGACGGTGACCGGCATCTGGTACTCGCCGCAGAACGCCAGCCAACGCAACTGGTTGTCTTGCAGGCGGTCGCCGGGGCCCTTGACCTCGATCATGCGATAGGTGTTTTGCGCCGGCCAGAACTGGATGAGGTCCGGCATCCCGGCCCGGTTGGCACGGATATCCTGCAACAGGCGCGTGAACCAATGGCGCAAATGCTCGGCGGGCAGGCAGGCCAGGGCTTGCTCCAGCAGGTCTTCACTGAGCAGGTTCCAGAACACAAAGGGCGACTGGATGCCCCATTTATCCACGTAGCGTTGGCGGATGCTTGCCTTGTAGCGACCGTCCTTCAGTTGCGCAAAGCACGCGGCAAACAAAGCTTCTCGGCGTTGATAAAAGTCCTCGCTGTGCAGGTCCGCCGGCCCGCGCTGGAACGGGTGGAAGAACGCCCCCGGCAACGGCGCAAAAATCGCCTCCCAGCACAGCAAGCCAAACAGCGAATTGATCAGGCCATTCTCGACGTAATACACCGGTGCATCCGGTTCGCTCAGGTGCGCCAGCACGCAGGATTCCACCGACAGCAGCGGTTCCTGCACCAGCGAAAGGTCCAGGCGTGCCACCGCTTGGGGCTTGGCCCTGGGCAGCGCCGGCCCGCCGAGTTTGCGCCGCAGGCGCGGCACTACGCGAAGCAGGTGTTGGTGTTCCGCTGCGCTGTGTGGGGCCTGTTGCGCCTCGGTCGCCAGGGCCATGGCTTGGGCGTAATCCTCCTGACGTTCCAGTACGCGGATCAGCCGCGCCCGCGCGCCGGGATGAGTGCAATTGCGGTAGATCTGTTCGGCCAGTGCCAGCTCGGCGCACCGTTCGCAATACTGGCCGATCTGGAACAGCAGCTTGGCACGACGCTTTTCCAGCCACGGGTTGTCGGTACACAACGTGGCGACCTGCGCCAACACCGTATCCAGTGCCTCACCGGCTTCAAAGGCTTGCTGGCACTGGTGCAGGAATAAAAACCCATGCACGTCGTCACGGCTGCGTAAACCACGAGACTCGGCGCAGAACTCGACTTTTTCATAGGTATAGATGCCCAGATCTGCCAACACGAATTCCGACCAGTCCTGGTGCAGGTTGCCGAAGAACATCAGGCGCAGGCGATCACACAACTCCATCACTGTCAGGCTATACAGCACATCGCCCACGTCGGGACACCACTGGGTAAAGCTGCGCGGTTCGGTAAATTGCGCCGCCAAGGGTTCAAGCCAGTCGGCCTTGTTGCCCTTGGGTTGGTCGATCCAGGGCCTGAAGGCGCCGAGCAATTCACTTTTTTGCAGCAGGGCGAACAGGGTGGCAAACGGCAGCGGGCTTTGATCCTCCACCCACCCCAACTCCCGCAGTGGCCCCGCCGCCGCATGAGGGCAACCGATTTCCAGGTAATGGAGCTTGGTGGCGCGAAAATGCACGCCCTTGCGCATCACCATCCGCACCAACAACGCCTGGGACGCCAGAGGCAACCTGTCAAATTGCTGAATGAAATGCTGTTCGTGCGCATCGAGCAAATCGGCATAGCGCTGCCCCAACCAAACCAGCACTTGGCGGAAGTTATGCAGGTAATACAAGGGGTCTTCGAGGGGGTTGGCCATGGCGCAGAGCAATCAAATACTGGTTATGCATACAGAGTGCCGGGGCAAAGCGGTTGTTGCAATCAGTAATAGATAAATGGCGCCTGCAACTTTTTGCAAAAAAACAATCTGATGAGGGGGTTGATCAAGTAATATTTATGGCCGCGCAGCCAGACGCTGCGGGACTTTTCAGGGTTAAAGGTAAGGGTTATGAACATGAAGAATTTGGGTCTGCCACTGGTTGCACTCACTTTTCTGGTATTGGCCGGTTGCTCCACGCAAACCGTGGTGACCTTGCAGAACGGCACGCAGTATTTGACCAAGGACACGCCCAACGCCAAGACCGCCGACGGCTTCTACGAGTTCACCGATATTGCCGGCAAGCGTATTCGTATCAAGGCCGATGATGTGGCCACGGTGCGTAAGGAAAAGTGATCTTCTAGCAACACCCCATCAAATGTGGGAGCTGGCTTGCCTGCGATAGCGATTTGTCAGTCACCGCATGGCTGTCTCGACCGCCGCCATCGCAGGCAAGCAAGCTCCCACACCGAATACGTTAGCTGATGACTATCCCCTCCCCCGACAGACTGCTCACACCCACCAGCGTCACCGAATCCGTACCAAAGCTAATGACGGTATCCGCGCCCACCACCTTGACGTGGTCGCGGTAATCGGTGCTGCCCGCCACGTCGTTGAACACCAGCTTGTCCGTCGTCTGGTAGCCAATCACCCGGTCATTGCCAAACTGCCCGCTAAACAAAAACGTGTTATGCCCGCTGCTGTCACGGATGGTGTCATTGCCCTTGCCACCTTCGATAAAGTCCGCGCCCCTGCCGCCTTTGATCAAGTCGTCGCCGTCACTGCCAATGATGAAGGTATTGCCCTTGTGCGCCTCGGCATTGCGGTTGAGGTCTTGCACCCAGGTGGTGGCCCGTGCCGGATCGGACAGGTTGGCGACGATCACCGTCGAGTCGCGGGTCATCTGTTCGTAGAAGCCCGAGTCGAGGATGCGGGTCATGCCGTCGCCGTAACCGGTGGGCAAGTGCGAGACCCAGGTGGGCAGGTTGAGAATGGAAAATGGCAGCAGGTTCCACAGGGATGAAGCGTAGTGGTCGTTGAAGCTGACGATGTTGTCGGTGCTCGACTCGTGGGGCTTGTCGTGCACGCCCAGGGACGACAGGTTGAATGACGAGCCATCCAGGGCGCGGAACACCGGGTCGTTTTCATAGCCGACGTTAAGCACCTTGTCGCCGGCGCTCTGGGTCGGCGACGCGTAGGCCACGTAGTTGGAGTCCTTATAGAACCCCGACCAGCTGTTGTCGCTCAAGTCGGCCATGCTGTTGACCGCTAGGCCCCCAAGGCTGTGGCCGCTGACCACTACGTCGTTGCCGCCCAAGCCCTGGGCACTGGCGTAGTCCGCCACGTTTTTGAGCAAGCCGCCAAAGGCTTCCCCCGCGTAGTTCTTGGCATAATCCTTGGGCCCGAAGGCGGCGAGCAGGTCGCTGATCACATCGCCGATGGAGTCGGTGATCACGCTTTCCCGAGGCCCCGAAGTGCCGCGAAAACTGATGCCGATTTCCTGCAGCTTGCCCGCATCATCGTACTTGCCCAGCACCTCGGCCTGCGCCGTGCCGTAGCCGAATTTTTCGCCAAAGAAGGTGCCGCGCGCATCGACCTTGCCGCTGTAGCCCAGGGTACTGGCGCTGATAGGCTTCCAGCCGGCTGCTTGCACCGCCTCCAGGGCGGCTTTTTCCGAGTCGGGGTTCCAGGGGATCCCGGGGATGACCCCTTGGGCATTGCTGCCGCCAATCAGCGCGCTGACCAGGGTGGCAGGCAAGCCCAGCCCGAGGCCGTTGTTCTGGTAACCGACGGCAAAGCCGTTATCCAGGTTGTGGTAGGAATACAGCGTGATCGCCATGGCATCGGCGAACAACGCCTTGGAGTCCTCGGTACCGAGGTTTTTATAGTCAAAGATACCCATTGGTAGTGCCTCTCTGTTGTTGGATTTGTAGAGAAAGCCAAAACACCTGTTATCCGTTACCACCTGTAGGAGCGAGCTTGTGTGGCGAGGGAGCTTGCTCCCGCTGGGCTGCGCTGCGGCCCCAAAAACTTGCGGGCGCTGCGCACCCGAGCGGGAGCAAGCTCCCTCGCCACAACCAACTGCACTTGGCCTTTAGAACGCCCAGTCCAGGCTCAAGCCGACGCCGTGCACCTTCTCCTTGCTGGCCAGCAGGCCGTTGTAATCGAGGTTCACCCGCGCATCCTTGCTCAATGCCAGGCTGACCCGTGCTCCGACCAACGCGGCATCGCGCACCATTGGCGCACTTTCCACCGTGAACGACGGGCCGCCCGAGGCAAACGCCAGGTGCTGCTCCGAATCGGTGCTGCTCAGGTTGTGCTGCCAGCCCAGGGTGCCGGAGACTTCCAGTTGCTGATGGTCGTTGATATTGAAGGTCTTCAAGGCACGCATACCCAGGGTGCTGAGCACCAGGTCACGGCTGTCGTCGCCACTTCTCAGCGCGGCGGCGTCGCCCTTCTCTTTGAAGCTGTCAGTGTCCAGGTGCACGTAGGCCAGATTGGCGAACGGCTCCAGGGCCAGCGGTTGCAGGTTGATACGGTACGCCGCCTCCGTGAATACCTGGGTGCTGTGGGCATCGACCTTGGCTTTTTGCTTGCCGCTGACGTCGCCGTATTGCAGGTCGCGTTTGACATCGGCGCGGTGCCAGCTGTAGGTCGCGCCGCCACTCAGGCGCCAGGCGCCGATTTCATGCCCGGCATAGGCGCCGAAATGATAGCTGTCGACCGAGGCGCGGCTGTGGGTGCCGCTGCCCATGTTCAGCGACGTGTCGCTGTAGCCGGCCACCAGGCCGATGCGTGTGGCCTCATCGAGGGCGCCGTCCACACCGGCGAGCATGCCGCCGATAGAGGTGGTGTAGCCCGCCGTGTCGTTGCGGCTGTCGGTCTTGCCCCATGCACCCAGTGCCTTGACCCACACGTTGCCACGGCTGTCGATGGCTTGGCTGGTAGCGCCCATCTCGCCATTGCGCAGGCGTTCGCCCACGGCTTCGCGTACGTAGCGGCTGTCATTGACCAGTGCGGTTTCCAGCGCCGGGTATACCTCCCCGCTCAGTTGCTGGAACGCGCCTTGAGCCGAAGCGGCCGTGGGTGCCAGCAGCAAGCTTTCATACACGCCATTGCCTGCGCCCAATTGCTCGGCGGCGGCGGCCACGGCGCGCTGGTTCGGCGTAGCCGCCACGCTGGCGAAGCTGTTAGTGCGTGCCACATCCAGCTGCACACCGTTGGCGGCGTAGTTCAAGGTGCCGCCGACAAACAGGTAATTGGGCACCACTGCCGCGAAGCTACCGGTGACGCCGCCTGCCGCTTGCAGGATGTTGTACTGACGGCCGATCAGGCTTTGGGCCTGGGTGGCGCTCAGCAAGGTCGGGCTGTTTTCCAGGGCAAGAGTCACGGTGCCGCCGTTGAGGGTGGCCGTGCCGCCGGCGACGATGCGATCGCTGCTGGTGGGCGACAGTTCTACCGCGTAGGTCGAACCCGGTTCAAAGTTGACGTTGCCCGCCACGTTCAAGGTGCCGATGGAATTGCCCGGCGCCACGGTGCCGCCGCTTTTCGCGCTCAGCGAACCGATACGCCCCGAACCACCGACCACACCGCTCTGGCTGACGGTAACGTCGGAGGTGACCGAACCGTTGATTGCCAGCAAGCCCTGGTTGACCAGCGTCGGCCCGCTGTAAGTATTGGCGCCGGTGAGCACCAAGGTACCGATGCCTTGCTTGGTCAGGCCGCCATGGCCCGAGATGTCGTTGCTCCACACATCCCGCCCGCAGTGCAGGTCATCGCACACACGCTGGGTGGGTTTGCCGGCATCCACCACCGCGCCGACACCCGGCAGGTCCGCGACGAACTGGCCGCTGCCGTAGGCGCCGTCGATACGGAACTCGGCCGGGATATCCTCAGCGGTGATAAACATCCCGGGGCCGTTGACCGCCTTGCCCAGGTTGATCATGCCCCAGCCATACAGCGAATCGATGCCCGGCGCGCCGAGGTCGGTGGCGGTGGTCTTGAGCACGGTGGAGATCTGGTCGCCGCTCATGTATTGGAAGCGCTCCATCAGCACCGCTGCGGCGCCTGCCACGTGAGGTGCGGCCATGGAGGTGCCATTTTTGTTGGCCCAGTCGGTGGTGAGGTTGCTCAGGTCGGTACCGTTGATGATCGAACTGTAGATCTTGGTGCCGGGTGCCGACACGCAAAAGCTCGCCGCATAGCCACAACGCGAGGAGAAAGTACTGATCACATACGGATCGGGGCTTGCCGTATTCGGGTTCTGCTGGAGGGCCGCGACGGACAGCCAGTTAGGCGCGATCTCTGGCACAAAATACGCAAGGCCGGAAATCGCATCCGGGTTGTTGAGGTTGTAGTCATTGCCTGCAGCAAAGATGGTCAGCACACCGCTGCGGGCCGCGTCGATGGCGCCTTGGTACGCGCCACCTGCTAGGGTGCCAAGGATCGGCCTGATGGTATTGAACTGCGCCTGGGCTTCGTTGACGGTGAAATTGGGGAACGCCGGATCGCGGCCGCCCTTGGCGTACTGATCACCGATGCCGATGCCCCAGCTGTTGTTGATGATACGCGCGCCACTGGCGACCAGCCCATCCCAGCCGGCCTTGTACACGGCGCCGTCGTTGCCGAGGATGATCCCGTCTTCCGGGCCCGGGTCACCGTTTTCGGCGGTGAGGATTTGTGCGTTGAACGCCACGCCGTGCATCGGCCCGCCATCGCGGTTACCGGCCGCAATGCCGCCGACATGGGTGCCGTGGTTACCCAGCTTGCCGTTGGAGTCCTTGGACGGCGTGCCGTCGTAGCGGAACGCGTCGCCGGCCTTCACTGGGATATACGGGTCGGTGTATTGGCGAATGCCCTCGGTGACAATCGTCACCACCTTGTCGGGGCTGGCAAACTCCGGGTGCTGGGCGTACACCGGCTGGTCGAAGATCCCCAGCTTGACGCCCTTGCCGGTATAGCCAGCCGCATAGGCGGTGTCGGCGTGCACGGCGCCCAGGCCCCAGTCGGCCTTGAACTCATTGCTGCGCCAGCTGGCGGCGTCGCCCAGTTTGCC
The DNA here is from genome assembly GCF_037976155.1 of Pseudomonas sp. FSL L8-0168. Lineage (NCBI taxonomy): Bacteria > Pseudomonadati > Pseudomonadota > Gammaproteobacteria > Pseudomonadales > Pseudomonadaceae > Pseudomonas > Pseudomonas sp. FSL L8-0168. The sequence goes on from NZ_CP150262.1 coordinate 877,561, forward strand.
GGTTTCCACATAGGGTGCAGCCTGGGCGGTCCCCAGGCTTGCCAGGCAACACAGCAACGCGCCGTATGGCACGCAGCTCAGCGCCTTGAGCGGATAGCCCGGGCCTGTGTGGATGGCGGTAGTTAACCCTGACTTGCTTTTTTTCACGGTGACCTTCCTTAGTTTTCTTATTGCACGTGTGTAAATCACTTTCTCCAGAACACCGCCGCTGATCATTCCCACGCTCCGCGTGGAAATGCGGCCCCGGACGCTCTGCGTCCCAAAGCGTGACGCGGAGCGTCACAGGAGGCGTTACCACGCGGAGCGTGGGAACGATCAGCGGAGCGTGGGAACGATCAGGTTCGCGGTGTCTTCAGAACTGCCAGTTCAGGCTCAAGCCCACGCCCTGGGTTTTCGCGCGCCCACCCAGCTGGCCGTTGTAATCCAGGTTGACCCGCGTCGACGCATTCAACGCCAGGCTGGCCTGCACGCCCACCAGGGCAGCGTCGCGCAGCAATGGCGCACTGCGCACCGCGAATGAAGGCCCGCCGGCGACAAACGCCAGGTGTTCCTCTGACTCCACCGCCGTCAGGCTGTGTTGCCAGCCCAACGAACCGGACAGGTCCAGTTGCTGGTGGTCATTGAGGGCCAGGGTTTTCAGGGCGCGCACACCGAGGGTGCTGAGCACCGCATCACGCCGGTCGCTGCCGCGTTCCAGGGCAGCGGCATCACCTTTTTCGTGGAAGGACTCGCTGTTCAGATGCACATAGGCCAAGTTGGCGAACGGCTCCAGGGCCACCGCTTGCAGGCGGATGCGGTACGCGGCTTCGGTGAAGACCTGCGCCGTGGTCGCGTCCAGCTTGGTTTTTTGCTTGCCGCTGACATCCCCCCATTGCAGGTCGCGCTTCACGTCGCCGCGATGCCAGCTGTAGGCACCGCCGACGCTCAGGCGCCAGTCACCCAGCTCGCGCCCGGCGTACGCGCCAAAGTGGTAGCTGTCGATGGACGCCGATGAATGGGTACCGCTGCCCATGTTCAAGGAGCTGTCGCTGTAGCCGGCAACCACACCCACGCGGGTCTGCTCATCCAGCGCGCCGTCCACACCCGCCAACAGGCCGCCGATGGAGGTGGTGGACCCCGCCGTTTCAGTGCGGCTATCAGTCTTGCCCCAGGCGCCCAGTGCTTTGAACCACAGGTTGCTTTCACCGGCCACTGGCACATGGCGCAGGCGCTCGCCCACGGCGTTACGCAGTTGCAGGCTGTCGTTGATCAGCATCGCACCCACAGCCGGGTAGATTTCCCCGGACAGTTGCTGCAAGCCCTGCTGGGCCACGGCAACCGATTGCGACTGCAGCAGGCTTTCATACACCGGGTTGCCGGCGCCCAATTGCTCGGCGGCCACCGCGACGTTGCGCTGGTTGCGGGTCGCGCCGACGCTGGCGAAGCTGGCGTCGTTGCGCCCCACGTTCAGTTGCACGGCATTGGCGGCGTAGTCGAGGGTGCCACCGAGGAACAGGTAGTTGGGCAGCACTTGCCCGAACTGGCCCTGAATGCCACCCGCCGCCTCGAGAATCGAGTACTGCCGGCCGATCAGGCTTTGGGCCTCGCTCTGGCTGAGCAAGGTGGGGCTGTTTTCCAGCGCCAGCGTGACGGTGCCGCCGCCCAGAACCGCCTGGCCGCCGGCAACAATGCGGTCACTGCTGGTGGGCGTCAGCTCCACGGCATAGGTCGAGCCGGCGCCGAGGTTTACGTCCCCTGCCACTTGCAAGGTGCCCACGGAATTGCCCGGCGCCACACGGCCGCCGTTGTTTACCGACAACGCGGCGATACGCCCGGAACCGCCGAGGGTGCCGCTGTCATTCACCGTCACTGCTGAAGTCAGCGAGCCATTGACCGCCAACAGACCGCCGTTGACCAGGGTCGCACCGCGATAGGTGCTGTCGCCGCTGAGCACCAGGCTACCGGCACCGGCCTTGATCAGGCTGCCCTCGTACACACGCTGGGCCGCCGCTTGGTCGCGGGCACTGCCGATGGCGTAATCAGTCTGGTCCTGCTGGCTGGCAGAGGCACCCACGCCGTTTTGCCAACCCTTGTCGATCAGGGTTTGCTGCCAGGCCGTGTGCTCGGCGCGGTCCTCGGCCTGGCGCTGGATGAGCGCCTGGTCGGAGATGCCGTTGCTCCACACATCGCCCTGCCCGGCGGCCAGGTTGACCTCCATGGGCCCGAGCAGTTGCCCAGGACCGTGCATCGCCCGGCCCAGGTCAGGCACGCCCCAGCCGACAATGGCGTTGGGCGCCTGGGTGATCGAGCCGTCGAGCTGCGTGGCGGTGGTCAGCAGCACCTGCAAGGCTTGCTCGTTGGTCATGTAGGGATAACGTTCCATCACCAGCGCCAACGCGCCGGTGGCATGGGGCGCTGACATCGAGGTGCCGGACTTCACCCCATACCCCCCGTCAGGAATGGTGCTGTTGATCAGCGCGCCGGGGGTAGAAATACACCAGTACTTGGCGACGCCGCATTTGTTGTATTTCTGGTTATTGGCCTTATCCAACCCGGACACGGCCAGCCAGTGGCCTTCCAGTTCCGGCTGGAAATACGGCAAGGCCGAGCGCACGCTGGCGTTGGCATAGCCGCTGTTGCCGGCGCTGAACACGTTGATCACACCGGCCTTGGCCACGTCCGCGGCCGCGTCCAGCCAGGTGCCACGGTTGTAATGCTGGGCGTACGCCGCGTGCATATTGTCCAAGGTCTGGTAGCTGACGTCCTTGGGCTGGCTGCCCCAGCTGTTGTTGATGGCGCGCACGCCGGAATCCACCAGTGCGGTGTACACGGTCTTGAAGTATTTGGGGTCTGGCGTGGGGCCGAACAGGAAGCTGTCGTTGGCGTTGGTGTTGCCCACATAGACCTGCGCGTTGTAAGCAACGCCATGCATACCCACGCCGTCGCGGGCGGCGCCCATGGTGCCGGTGACGTGGGTGCCGTGGGAATCATTGTTCGGGTTGAGCGCGCCCGTGGTGCTGAAGGCGCTGCCATCGACATAGGTGCCCGTGGCGGTGACCGGGTGAAAACGGTCTTTGGAAGCTTCCGGGTGATTGGTATCGAACCCTGAGTCCAGCGCACCGATTTTCACGCCTTGGCCGCTGATCCCGGCGGCGTAGGCTTCATCGGCCTTCATGCGGCCCAGGCCCCAGTCGCTCTGGTACTCGGCGGAGCGCCAGCTGGCGGGGTTACCCGGTTGGCCGGTCTCGGTGTATTGCGCCTGTGCCGCAACGGACAGCAAGAGCAAGGAACCTGCGGTGAAGGGTTTGAAACGTGGTGAATCGGTGATCATGTGCACACTCCCTATTATTGTTATTCCCTGCCCTGTGGCGAGGGAGCTTGCTCCCGCTGGAGTGCGAAGCGCTCCCTAAAAAAGCCGGCTCCAGCTTCGCTGTCGAGCGGGAGCAAGCTCCCTCGCCACAAAATACGCGCTCCTACAGTTTTCCATCCGGGCCGAAGGCTTCGTCCACTTTGGCCAAGTCGGTGTCACGCAAGTTGCCCGCGTAGTAGTGCAATTTGGTCCAGGCCATCAAGTAGTCATAACGCGCCTGGGCCAGGTCGCGGCGGGTGCTGTACAGCTGCTGTTCGGCGTTCAAGGCATCGAGGTTGACGCGCTCTCCGCCGAGAATGCTCTGCTTGGTCGACACCACCAGCGCCTCGGCGGATGCCAGCGCTTTCTGATAGGCGCGCAACTTACTCACGCCCGACAGGCACGCACTGAACTGGCGACGCAATTCGATCAGGGTTTCCCGGGTCTTGCCTTCCAACTCGTACTCCGCCTGCTCCATCGCGCGGCTGGCCTGGCGGGTGGAGGCCGAGATACCGCCACCGGCATACAGCGGCATGCTCACTTCGACGCCGATGGTGTTGGTGTCGTAGCGCTGGTTATAGGTGTTGCCGCTGTCGGACTCCTGCTTGCGCGAGGTGGCATACGCGGTGATTCTGGGCAAATGCCCGGCACGGTTGCGTTCCACTTCATAGCGCGCCACTTCCAGGGACTGGCGCTGCGAAGCCAGCACAGGGTTGTTGGTCAGCGCCAACTCATGCCAGGTGTCGTAGTTGGCCGGGGTCAGGGTGAACGCGGCAAAGCTCTGGTTCAGCGGTGCCAGGTCGTTGATGTTGACGCTTTGCACACCGATCAATGCGCCCAACTCCCGGAGCGAGGCGTCCTGCTCATCCAGGGCCTGGATCTCTTCGGCGGTGGCCAACTCGTAGCGCGACTCGGCTTCAAGGATATCGGTGCGGGTGCCCTCGCCTTGCTGGAACAAATGCCGGTTCTGCTGGAACTGTTGTTCGAACGCCTTCTTCTTGGCCCTGGCGATGTCGATCTGGTCCTGGGCAAAGAGCGCCTGGGTGTAATAGCTCAACACCCGCACCAGCAACGCCTGGCTCTTGTCGCGAAAGCTTTCATCGGCGAACAGCGCCTGGGCCACGCCCTTGCGGTAGTTGGCATAGGCTTCGTAGTCGAACAACGGCTGTTGCAGGCTGAAGGTCGAGCCATAGCTGTTGTAGTTACGGTCGTCGCGGTAACTACCGCCGCGCCCGTCGGGCAGGTGCGCTTCGGAATTGTTGCGGCCCTTGTTGTAGTTGTAGGACAGCCGCGGCAGCAAGCCGGCACGGCCAATGGTGCGGTTTTCCAGGCCGGCGTCGCGCTCCTTGATGGCGCCGAGGAACACCGGGTCGTTGCGCAGCGCCTGCTCGTACACATCGAAGGGCCCCATCGCGGCCTGGGCACTGCCACACACCAGCAACAGCGAAATGAACACTGGCTTCATGCTCATTCCTCAGTCAACGCAGAGCCGGCGCGGTCCAGCAGCGGCTTGAACAGATAGTTGAGCAGTGAACGCTCGCCGGTGCGCACGAACATCTCGGCGGGCATGCCGGGCTTGATCACCAGGCCGTTGAGTTTTTCCATCGCCGCCTCGCTGACGCTGGTGCGCAGCACGTAGTACGGCGCACCGGTCTTTTCATCGAGCATCTGGTCGGCGGAGATCAGGCTGACTTCGCCCGGCACCCGTGGCGTGCGGCTTTGGTTGAAGGCGGTGAAGAGGATGTCGACAGGCAAGTGTGTGCCGACCTTGTCCACCAAATGCACCGGCAGGTGCCCTTCCACTTCCAGGCGTGTGCCCTGGGGCACGATCTCCAACAGGGTTTCACCGGCACGCACCACGGCGCCTTCGGTGTGCACGCTGAGGTTGACCGCGATGCCATCGGCCGGCGCGTTGATCTCGCTGTGTTGCAGGTTGAAGCCGGCGGAGGTCAGTTGCTGTTCAAGAGTCAGGCTGCGCAGTTGCGCGTCGGCCAATTGGCTGCGCACCTCTTTTTGATATTCCTCGCTGTGCTGCTGCAATTTGAGCCACGACTCAACAATGCCCTGCTCTATCCGGCCGCTTTCACCGGCGTTTTGCGCCAGGTCCTGCTGCACCTGGGATAACTGGCGCTGGTAGTCCATCAGGCGGTTGCGCGGGATGTAGCCGTTGTCGGCCAAGGGTTGCAGGTTGCTCAGTTGCGCGCGCAGAGATTGGGCCTGGGCGGTCAAGTCACTGCGGGCACGGCGCATACCACTTAGCTGAGAGTTGGCGCCCTCGATGCTGGCGCGGATCCCGGCTTGTTCACGGGCAAACGCGTCGCGACGGCTGCTGAACAGTTGGCGCTGACCTTCTAGCACCAGCATCAAGGCCGGATCGGGGTTGGCACTCAGTTCTGCAGGAAAGGTGATGCTGGAGAGGTTGTCACGCTCGCTCTGCCAGCGCGCCACGCTGGCCCAGGCCATGCGGTACTGGGCTTGCAGCGATTGCACATCGGCCTGGTTCTGGGTCTGGTCGAGACGAAACAGCGGCTGGCCTTGCTTGACCAACTCGCCCTCTTTCACCAGGATGCGGCTGACCACGCCGGGGCTGAAGGTTTGTACCGCCTTGCGCTTGCCAGACACCACCACGGTGCCTTGGACCGGAATGCCTTGGTCCAACGGTGCGAGGCTGGCCCAGAGGAAAAACCCACCGGCACCGACAATGGTCATCACCCAGCCCATTTTTACGAAAAAGCCGGCATCGCGTTCTTTGATTTGAGGTTCAACAGTAAGGCTGCTCATGCGCCTGGATTCCTTCCGGCCTGGTAGTGACGGCTGAAGCTGACACCGGTTTTTTCTTTCGGCGCTTCCTGCTGCCCGGACAACGCCCGCAGCACCTCCTGACTGGGCCCGAACGCTTGCAGTTGGCCTTCGCCGAGCACTAGCAACTTATCGGCCTGGGCCAATGCCGAGGAACGATGGGTGACCAGCACCACGCTGCTGCCCTGGGCTTTCATCTGCATGATGGCGCTGGCCAATGCGGCTTCGCCGACGGTGTCGAGGTTGGAGTTGGGTTCGTCCAGCACGATCAGGCGCGGCCCGCCGTACAGGGCGCGGGCCAGGGCCACGCGTTGTTTCTGGCCGCCGGACAAGCCACCGCCGTTGTCGCCCAGCACGGTGTCGTAGCCTTGGGGCAGGCGCAGGATCAGTTCATGCACGCCGGCCTGTTGCGCGGCCTTGACCACCAGTTCCGGGTCGGCCTCGCGAAAGCGCGCGATGTTGTCGGCGATGCTGCCACTAAACAGCTCGATGTCCTGGGGCAAATAGCCGATATGCGGGCCGAGGTCGTCGCGGTTCCAGCGGTGAATATCCGCGCCGTCCAGGCGTACGGTACCGGCCAGGGTTGGCCACACGCCCACCAGCACGCGAGCCAGGGTGGACTTACCGGAACCGGACGCGCCGAGCACGCCCAGCACTTCACCGGCAGCCAGGTTAAAGCTGACCTGATGCAGGGTCGCCATGCGCCGCCCCGGCGGGCCGGCGCTGACCTGTTCGAAACTGACTTGGCCGTTGGGCGCAGGCAAGGCCATGTGCTCGACCTCTGGCGGGAATTCGCGCAGCAGTTCGTCGAGGCGCTGATAGGCCAGCTTGGCCGAACTCCATTGCTTCCACACTGCAATCAGTTGGTCGATGGGGCTGAGTACGCGGCCCATCAAGATGGAGCCTGCGATCATCATGCCGGCGGTCATGTCGCCCTTGATCACCAGGTAGGCGCCCAGGCCCAGCACCAAAGATTGCAGGCACAGGCGCAAGGATTTGCTTAAGGAGGTGATGATCGAACCGGTGTCGCTGGCCTGGTTCTGCAAGCCCAGGAACTGCGAATGCACGCCAAACCAGCGTTGGCGCAGCGCACCGAGCATGCCCATGGCCTGGATGGTTTCGGCGTTGTGCAAATGGCTGGTGGCCAGTTGGGTGGACTGCTGCGAATAACCGCTGGCCTCGCCCAATGGCTTTTTGGTCAGGTATTCGTTAAGGCACGCCAGGCCAATCAACAGCACCGCGCCGGCCGTGGCCAGCACGCCGAGCCACACATTGAACAGGAAAATCACGAACAGGTAGATCGGGAACCAGGGCGCATCGAAAAACGCGAACAGCGCTGGCCCCGTGATGAATTGGCGCAGAGCGGTCAGGTCGCCCAAGGATTGCCCGGCGTGCCCTTGGCCGCGCTGCAGGTTGCGTTCGAACGCGGCTTTGTACACGCGCAAGTTGAAACGTCGCTCCAACTGGCTGCCAATGCGGATCACGATAAAGCTGCGCACCACTTCCAGCAGGCCGATAAACGCAAAGAAGCCCACGACCATCAGCGTCAACATCACCAGGGTGGTTTCATTCTGGGAGGACAACACCCGGTCATACACTTGCAGCATGTAAATCGAGGGCACCAGCATTAATAGGTTAATCAATGCCGTGAAACAGCCAACGCTGATCAAAATACTCTTGTATTCACCCAACGCCCTGAATAAGGGCGCCACCCCATGGGACTTCGCCATATTAATTGTTTTTCCTTGCAGCGAATTACGCAAAAGGGTCACCCCTACCAAGTAGGGTACGGCCGCCTAACAAATCGAGTTATATGCTTATAACTTTTAATTAAAGTTTTCGTTGCAGCCTTACAACTTCGCCCGCTTTAGTGCGGGCTTGATAGTCGCCCTCTTTCTGGCGATTCAAATGGGTGATCCCTGAGCCTTCAGCGTTAAACAGCCAAATACCATCCGGGGTGGGCGACCACGTCAGCGGCTTGTCGCCCAGCCATTGCTCGGCACAGGCGATATCGCCCTCCAGGGCGTTGGCTTGCTCCACTAACTTGAGCGCGCACACCTGATCCTGCTGCTTCAGCTCCCACTGCCCGGCAAGCTGCGCGGAGGTGGGTAATACAAGACTGCTAGCCATTGCGTGGGCTCCTGCCGACACGAACAACACCTGCACAACACAGGCGATCAAATGGGAAAAACGTGGCATATCCAACTCCGGCCTGGAGCGCGGCGCCGAAGCACCGCGCGCTTTACATCAGGCTACGATGTCACTGGCAGCCGCCTGGCCAACGGTGGTGACGAGGAAATCCGCCACGCCGTGCCCGGAGAAGTCCACCGCCAAGGTGCCCAGGTTGGTACCTGAGGCATAGGTCAGTACAGCATCGCCGGCATGCCCGGTAAATGCGTTGACGAAGGTCACGCCCGCACCCTTGGTGATACCGGACAGGTCGATCTTGTCCGAACCGGAGGTGAAGTCGAAGATCTTGTCCGCAGCCCCTGGCCTGGAGTCGGAACTGGCACCGTACACGAAAGTGTCGCTGCCAGTGCCGCCCCACAGCTGGTCCGCACCGCCGCCGCCGTAGATGAGGTCGTTGCCGGCCCCGCCCTTGATGGTGTTGGCGACTTGGTTACCAATGATCAGGTCGTTGCCCGAACCGCCGAACGCGTTCTCGATGGTGACGCCCTTGGCGATGGATACATTGCCCACCAGGCCGCCCACATCAGAGAACGAGGTGGCAGTGAGGTTGATCTTCTGGTTCTGGGTAAAACCGGAGAAGTCCAGGGTGTCGTTGCCGCCACCGTCCCATACCGAGAACACCAGCTTGTCGGCATTGGAACTGGCGCTGAGGAAATCACGCCCGGTGTTGGAGTTGAACCCGTAGGTGGTGTCCGTGGCGCGGGTGCTGAGGTTGGCACCGTAGAGCTTCTGGATCGCGGCGATGTCGTCGATCAGCGGGCCGGAAGCGTAAGCCTCGACACCGCCTTTGCTGAAGTTCTGGTTGGTGTTGCTCTCGCTCCAGTAACTCATGAGGCTATAGCCACGCGTGTCCTGTCCATAGGTGGCGTCGTTATAGGTCGGGTTGCCGTTCCCGGCGTTGTAGTCGCCAGGGTGAGCCAGGCCCAGGGTGTGGCCGATTTCGTGGGTCAGGGTCTGCCGGCCATAGTTGTTCAGGTCCGGGGTCTTGTTCGGCGTGTAGCTGTTGTTGGTCAGGTACCACGAGGTGCCATCGTAGCCCGCACCGGTGCCGGGCAGGTAAGCGAAGGCCGCGGCGCCGTCCTGGCCGCTGCTGTAGTTGCCGAAGGTCATATGGCCGTCACCGCCGGAAGCCTTTTCAGTAAAGGTCACGTTGGCGACATCCGCCCAGGATTGCATGGCCAGTGCGGCCTGTGCTTTCTGCTGGGTGTTGAATTGGCTGAACCCTGAGATGCCATGTTTGTTCATGGTGCTCTGGGTAGCCGAGGTGAGGAAGGTGTAGGTCAGATCGATCTTGCCGTTGCCATCAAAGTCCCGGTACGCAGCACCATCCCGCAGCAGCTGGGTCGCTGCCTGGTCTACGGTGTAGGACGGTTTGCCATTGACCGTGAGGTTGCCGCCACGGTCATACAAATGGCTGAAGCTATCGATTTGCGAGTAAGCAGTGCTGGCTTGCGCGGCAGATACAATAGCTTTGTCTTTTACTTTTGACATAAACGTACTTCCTTGTTTGCAAGTGCATCAGTCTTTGTTCGATAGGAACCTCGCGGGCGAGGATAGTCCTATCACTCACCTCTTTTGAAGGCGTAAGAAAACTGACACAACTTGAAATCTTTCGTCTACATCTATTTCCATCGCACACTTGTGACGCAGGTTCAAGTTGAAGAAGTCGCACGCAGTGTTTATTGGGGGCCGTTGCGTTTGTGTGGCCGAATCGGCGCACACCACTATTTAAATATTAAATACAAGTAAAGCCACTCTAAGTGAGCGGCCCACTTGATTAATGGATCCAATATATTGTCACGGTGTCATTAGCAACATTAAAGAGCCACTATTCGCACTATTAAAGTGCGCTGTCCCCCATTACCGGGACATACTCCAGCCACACTGTTGCATGGCTGCCAAGAGGGTTTCGCCAGCCAGGCCCGGCACCTTGACGCCGTCTTGAGTGGTCATGTCTTCACCTGCCAGAATGGCATTGATGATCGCCTCCTCCACCGCCTCTGCCGCCGCGCTGAACAGCGGCGAAATATGGTCGTTGTTGACCATCTGCAAGCCGGTGCTGAGCGGCAGGTCCTTGCGCCCATAGTCGGCCGGCGGCAAATCACGGTTACCGGTGGCAAACGCCAGGAACAGGTCGCCGCTGGAATCCTCGGTGCCGCCACCGGTGCGCGCAATGCCAATGGACGCGCGCTGTGCCAGGCGCTGGCATTGGTGCGGCAGCAAGGGGGCGTCCGTGGCGATGATCACCACGATGGAGCCCATGCCGGGAGTGCCACGCTCGGCAAAGGGCGAAGCAATGTCCGTCAAATGACGGCCCACCGGGTAACCATCGACCCGCAGCTCCTGGCGCTTGCCATGGTTGGCCTGCACCAGTACGCCCACGGTCCAGCCGCCCTGCTCCGTTGGCAAGCGCCGTGACGCAGTGCCGATGCCGCCCTTGAACTCGTGGCAAATCATGCCGGTGCCACCGCCTACCGCGCCTTCCTGCACCGGGCCGCTTTCAGCCTGGTCCAGGGCCTGGCGCACATGCTCAGGGCGAACATGCTGGCCCCAGATGTCGTTGAGCAGGCCGTCATAAGTTTCCATGACCACCGGCATGCACCAGTACACCGCCGGGTCCGCCAGACGCTCGCGCTCCAGGGCGATCAGGCTGTCGCGCACCACCCCGATACTGTGGGTGTTGGTAATGGCCATCGGCGTGGTCAGCAGCCCCGCCTCGCTGATCCATTCAAGCCCCGTGGCGTCGCCATTGCCGTTGAGCACGTGACAGCCGGCAAAACACGGTTGATGTCGCGCTTCCCCGGCACGCGGCTGGATCAGCGTAACGCCGGTGCGCACCTGCTTGCCGTCGACCTGTGCCTTGAGCGTGGCATGACCGACGCGAACCCCGGGAACATCGGTGATGGCATTCAATTCGCCGGGCATGCCCAGCCCCAACGTGATGCCCAATTGACGTGCACGCATACCCACTCCTTACAATTTCTGAAACGCCGGACTCAACCGGCCACTGATGCAATACAAAATCACCGACAGGGCCAGCAAGCCGATGATGATCATGATGTCGCGTACCGAGGCCTCCAGGATCAAGGTGACCAGCAGGTAACCGGCACCCAGTACCGCCAGCAATGCCGGCAGCGGCCATAACGGCATGCGATAGGGATGCTCGCGATCACGCAACAGCACCCGGCTCATCAGCGCGCTCAGCGCCACCACCAGGTACACCAGCATGATCAGCAGCACGCTGAATGAGGTCAGGTCGGCCAGGTTAGAACTGAAGCTCAACAGCGCCGAGGGTATCGCCAGGAACAGCGTCGCCAGCCACGGTGAGTCCCAGCGCGGGTGAATACGCGTGAACAGCTTGTTGATGCCAGGCGTCCACAACGCATCGCGGCCGCTGCTGAACACCACCCGGCCAATCTGGATCACGATGGCAACGATGGCGTTGAACACCGACAGGAAGATCCCGGCGCTCACCAACCGCGACAGGGTTTCATTGCCATGGCTGGTCAACAGGTAGCCGATCGGGTCGGGGCTGCTGATCATCTCGCTCAGGGACGGCGCGCCGATCAACAGCGCGGTGATCGGCACCAACTCAATCACCACCACCAACCCCAACGACCAGAGCACCGCCTTGTGCACGCCCTTGCCGCCGCACTTCATGTCTTCGGCCAGCAACACCGCCGGGCCGTAGCCGTTGAACGAGAACAGGCCGATGCCGACGGCGCCGATCACCAGCGCCCAGGGCGCCAGGTGCAACACGCCGTTTTCGACGATCTGCGGCTGCAGCAACACACTGGCCGGCTGCACCGGATTACCGAAGCCGATCACCACAATCACCAGTAACGCCGCCACTTCCAACAGCAGGCAGGTGCCGGTGATCCAGGCGTTGAGCTTGATATTGAGGATGCCCAGGGCGTAGCTGCATACCACGATCACCAGAGCGACAGTTTGCGCGTCGAATGTCGTGCCCAGAGCGTTATTCAGATAAGTCGCCGCACCGGTCGCCAATACCGGCGGGATAAACAACAACATCACCAGCACTGTCAGGAAGGTGGCATAACCGGCCATGCCACCAAACACACGCTTGGCATACACGTACTCGCCACCGGCGCTGTTATGGGCGCGGCCGAGCTCGGCGTAACAGAAGGCAAACATCAACGCGAGCAACGCCGCCATCACGAATGCCAGGAACACGCCACTGCCCGCCTGCTGGATGGCAAACGGGGCGATCACGAAGACGGAACTGGCCGGCGTTACCGCTGAAACGGTAATGGCCACTACATCGAAGACGCTCAGGGTGGGCTTGAGCACGCCATCGGGCGCGGGGGAAGCACTCATATCGTTATCCTCTGTCGTTGTTTTTGGTGTGAGGCAGAAACGAAACATGATTTTTCCTCGGGATATGCTTCCCGTTGGACAGTGACGACGTTATCGGCTGGCGGGGCTGTCGGCCAATTCCCCTATTGGCGTACTCCCCTTGACGGTGCCCCCCAGAAGCCTAACCCTTGGCTGATCATTTGAGGGTGGGGATGTTGAGATGAACCTGTTCCGGGAAATCGGTATGCACGCGGGGTTGGGCCGCACCCTGTCTCAGATCGGCACGGAGCGGTTCTGGAAGCAATTGGTGCTGTTATTGCACCAATCCCTGCCCTTCGATAATGCCCTGGCGATTTTCTATCCGCTGGATGGCCCGCCCCAGGCCCTGGAAGAGTACGACGCCCAGCCCAGCAGCAAGCCGGCGTCGATGCTGGTGTACCTCAACGGCTTGTACCTGCTCGACCCGTTTTACCAGGCCTGCCGCGAAAACTACGCCAGCGGCGTATACCGCCTGGAGGAAGTGGCGCCGGACCATTTTCGCCAGAGTGAGTACTTCCTCAATTATTTCCATGACAATGTGCTGGAAGACGAAGTGCAATTGATCCTGCAATTGCCTGGCGCCGGCACCCTGTCGTTGTCACTGGGCATGCAACGGCGCTTCAGCTTTGAAGAAACCGGGCTGTTGACCACGCTGTCGGCCTGGGTGTTGCCGCTCATGCAGCAGCATTGGCAGCAAAGCACCGAGCGGGCACCGGCCATGGACAGCCAGATTCGCGATGCCCTGAGTCATTTCGGCAGCGGTGTACTGTCGGACCGCGAACTGGAAATCGCCCGGCTGGTGTTGCGGGGGTTCTCCTCCAAGGCCATGGCCGAACGCCTGAAGATCTCGCCGGACACCGTCAAGGTGCACCGCAGGCATTTGTACGCCAAGCTGGACATTTCGTCGCAACCCGAGTTGTTTTCGTTATTCATTCAGTCGTTGGGGCATGACTTGGAGAATCCATAGGCTTAGTCCGAATGAAAGAAATTAATATGCTGCGGCAAAAGATTTACGCCATCAACGCGTATAGAAAAGTTCGGCCCTTCAGGGTTGACCTTGATAGTCAAAGTGCTCACGCCAAACTCATGAGTCAGTTGCACATCCCCCACTTCCACGGGCGGGCCTGGCTGAATATTAATAGCTGAGATGTTGTGGTCTTTTAATACCCCGGCCACATCGATTTCATCCTCCTTGGGGTTGAAATTCAACAGGGTGTCAGGGTCATCGCTAAGGGAGTCGGTACTTTTTTCATATTTGAATGTGTTTTCACCCTGGCGCCCCACCAGCTGGTCGCCACCGCCACCGCCGATGAGGACCGAGGGCTCGCCACGCCTGGCTTCGAGGCGCTCACGCTGGTCTGTGCCGCGTAAGGTGGGCGGGCTGTTTTCCGGTTGGGTCCAAGTGCCGCCAGTGGGAAGGCTTTGTATGGAAGACATATAAGTCACCTGTCAGATCATGAGTGTATGTGAAAGTGTTACGCGTTGCGGATTGAAATCTCTCACGCAGGCAATAACACTTTCCACTCCAAATAATTGACATCACATGTCTTAACTATGACGTGATTATTTATTCCACCCAGTACCGATGACTTATCGGCCTTCCTGGTGGCGCTGTTTTCCTGTTATTTAACGCCCCGTACGAATGGTATTCCAAACCCGAGTACGCACCCGGTCGATGTTCAACGGCATGGCTTGCAGTGCAAATAACTTGCCCATCATTTCCGCACTTGGATACACCTTGGTATCGGCCTTGATCGCCGGGTCTACCACGCTGTCGGCCGCCGCGTTGCCGTTAGCGTAATGCACGTAGTTGGTGATACTCGCCATCACGTCCGGGCGCAGCAGGTAGTTCATGAACGCATAGCCGGCTTTGTCATTCGGTGCGTCGACAGGCATGGCGACCATGTCGAACCAGATTGCCGCGCCTTCCTTGGGAATGTTGTAGCCGATATTCACGCCGTTTTTGGCTTCTTTGGCGCGGCTTTCGGCCTGCAGGATGTCGCCGGAGAAACCGACGGCGACACAGATGTCACCATTGGCCAGATCGGCGGTGTATTTCGAGGAATGGAAATACGCCACGTAAGGTCGCACTTTCATCAGCAAGGCCTCGGCCTTCTTGTAGTCTTCGGCTTTTTTGCTGTGGTGCGGCAAGCCCAGGTAATTCAGCGCGGCTGGCAGCAGTTCGGGGCCGTTGTCGAGAATGGCGACGCCGCATTTTTGCAGCTTGGCCATGTTTTCCGGTTTGAAGATCAAGTCCCAGGAATCCACCGGGGCGTTGTCGCCGAGTACCGCCTTGACCTTGTCGATGTTGTAGCCGATACCGGTGCTGCCCCACAGATACGGGAAGCCGTGGGCATTGCCGGGGTCGTTGTCTTCCAGGGCCTTGAGCAGCACGGGGTTGAGATTTTTCCAGTTGGGCAACTGGCTCCTGTCGAGTTTTTTCAGGGCGCCGCCCTGGATCTGTCGCGCCATGAAATGGTTGGAGGGGAACACCACGTCATAGCCCGATTTACCGGTCATCAGCTTGCCGTCGAGGGTTTCGTTGCTGTCGTACACGTCATAGGTGAAACCGATGCCAGTGTCTTTCTGGAAATTCCTGGTGGTGTCCGGCGCGATGTAGTCCGACCAGTTATAGATCTTCACGGTCTCGGCGGCCTGGCTGATAGAGGCCACCAACATCAAGGGCAACAGGGCAATGGCTTTCATGGTTCGATTTCCTGGCGGTTTTAGGGCTGTTTTTATGGCAGGCGATCAAGGATCAAAGCGTTACAGAATCAGGACATAGGTCTTGCGCACGGTTTCCTGGATATCCCAGATACCGGTGCTATTGGCTGGCAACATCAGTGCGTCACCGGCTTGTATGTGCAGGGTTTCCCCATTGTCAGGCGTGAAGGTGCAGCGCCCCTGGATGAAATGGCAAAACTCCTGGGACGTGATCTGCCGACGCCAGCGCCCCGGGGTGCAGGCCCAGATGCCGGTCTCGACGCCATCGTTGCGCTCCACGCTCAAGGTGGAGGCCACGGCGATGGGCGCGCCCAGGGGCACCGCCACCGGTGATGAATCTGGCAGAGGGGTGTTCAGCGTGTCTTTGAATTGGGTAATGCTCATGGTTTTTCCCTGTGGGTGACGAGTCAGTGCATGAAACCTTCCATGAAACCGGCAATGCCGGTCGCCAGCTTGCGGCGCCAGGGCGCAGTGTTGGGGTTGGCCAAGACCTGGTCTTCATGAACAAAACTACGGATGATCGCGTTGTAACCCAGCCAGCGGCACGGCTCCGGCTCCCAGGCCTTGAGTGCTTTGAGGCCGCCTTCGCGAATCACCCAGGGTTGTTGGGTCAGCAAGGTGTCGCGGCCGAGGATCAAATCGGCCAGGGTGCGGCCGCCGAGGTGGGTGGCGCCCACGCCCTCCCCGCCATAACCGCCGGACAGTGCGATGCCCGTGGCGTGGTCACAGAGCATGTGCGGACGAAAACGGCGCGACATGCCGAGGTTGCCGCCCCAGGAATGGGTAATCCTGGCCTTTTTCAGCTGTGGGAAGAGTTCGCCAAACAGGTAGCGACGCAACTCCACTTCGCTGTCGGTCAGGTCGAAGTTGTGCCGCAACTTGCCGGCAAATTGATAGCCACCACGGGCGCCGAAGACCAGACGATTGTCGGCCGTACGCTGGCCGTAGGTGACCTGTCGGCTGCTCTCGCCAAAGGCCTGACCCTGACTGAGCCCGATGTCTGCCCAGGTACTGGCCGGCAGCGGTTCGGTGGCGACGATCAAGCTCTGCACCGGTAACTGGTAGCGGCCCAATGGGGGCAAGGTATTGGCGTAACCCTCGACAGCAGGCACCACCCAGGCGGCGCGCACGCTGGCCTTGGCGGTGCGCAGGCCGCCGGACTGCCAATGGGTCACGGGGCTGTTTTCGTAAATGGTCACGCCCAGGTTCTCAACCGCCCGCGCCAGGCCACGCACCAGCTTTGCCGGGTTGATCGTCGCGACGTGGGGGGCATAGATGCCGCCATAAGGCTTGGCAATGCGGACCTGCTCGGCCAATTGCTGCGGGCTGAGCCAGCGGTAGTCGTCTTCGGTGAGGCCCTGGGCGTACAGCTTGTCCAGATAGCGGCGCAGGCTGACTTCCTGCTCGGGGTAGCGTGCGGCGCAATACAAGGCGCCGCCTTTGCGGTAGTCGCAGTCAATGCCTTCGCGGGCCAGCACCTGGGCCACTTCATCAGGGATACCGTGCAGCAGGTCAAACGAAGCGCGCCGGTGCTGAGGGGCAAGCTCAGCCAGCAGTCGGTCTTCCCCCAAGAGGTTGCCCATCAACCAGCCACCATTGCGACCGGATGCGCCAAACCCAGCAGTCTGTGCCTCGATGATCGCGATTTTCAGCTCGGGGGCCTGGCGCTTCAGGTAATAGGCGGTCCACAGGCCGGTGTAGCCGGCGCCGATAATCGCCACATTGACGTCCAGGTCGTGCTCCAGCGATGGACGCGCTAACAGCGGGTCGTCCAACTGGTCCATCCATAAACTGATATTGCGCCATGCCGGCATGCCAGCTTCCCCTACCTCGGTTCGATAGGGCCGATCCTAGAGTGCAGTGTCAGGGGCTGTCTTGCGCGCGTGCACGCAGGGAAATTTGTTTGAGGTACGCCTTGGGCGATTGCCCGGTGTGCTGGCGAAAAGCGCTGTAAAACGCCGAGAGTGAATTGAAACCGGCCGCAAAGGCCAACTCATCAACTTTGACCGGCGCGGTGGCGTGATCCAGCGCGGCCAGTAAATGCTGGAGTCGCGCCTGGTTGACGTAGCGATAGAAGCTCTGCCCCAGCACTTGGTTCAGCAGGTAGGACATCTGGTTGCGACTGTAGCCACAGGCCTTGGCGACCCGCTGCAGATCCAGCTCCGGGTCCAGATACGGCTGCTGACGCTCAAAATATTGTTGCAGGTCATTGGCCATATAACCCAACTGCTGGGGCGACAGGCCCAGGCGGCTGACCGTAGGGCGCAAGGCCTGGGCGGGTTGCTCGTGCACCAAGGACGCATATTCATTCACCCGCCAGATCAACCCGTCGCGCACCGTAATGGCCTCACTGGTACGAAACGACACCAGGCCCTGGCCGCCACGCAAGGTGATGCGGTACTGGATAAACGCCGTATCGCCATCGGCGCGGATGCGGTCAGTGTGTTCAATGGCCTCATCCGCCTCACGGGGCATGCTGGCTTGCAAGTACTCGCGCAACTCGGCATAGCCCACCACACGGTTCTGGAAAAAATCGTGGTACTGGATCTCGGGATGGTAGTAAGCCATCACCCCGTCCAGATCGCGATGACGCCAGCACAGGTGATGGCGCAGCACCAACTGGCCGGTAGCGTGGGAATTCTGGCACTCATCGTCTGGGGCGATGTCGGGCATATTGGGCTCTACGACGGGAGAAAATGTTTGAGAGTGCCGAAGTTTACCCGCCCCTTCAATGGTCAAATCGAGCGCCTGACTAATGGCCTTTTGCCTATTCCTCTGTAGGACATGACCTATATCAAAACCAGGCGAAAGAACCGCCGAACGGGCGCAAAAAAGTCACCTTGCAGTTGCGAACGAATGCTATTTTTAAGCCCTAGATGTCATGACCAGCGAAGGTCCTGGCCCCTGCCGCGAGCTAAAGGAAGCGCTCAATGAACAAGGTGGGCAACATGAACAAAGTGACATTTCCCAACGCCTGCCAGCTGATGCGCTGGCATTTTCACCCCATGGGCTTCGAGGGCAGCATGGACGCCCCCGGCAGCATGATCGCCCGCCTGTTCGACCGGGCCAGCGGCGAGACGTTGATCGCTATCGCGGGGATTCCGTGCGCTACGGTGATGAACGCGGCTGATGTGGAGCGCATCATCGAGGCCGTGGAGGATGAATTGGAGAGTTTCGTGCCGCCGGTTTCGTTGCGGGCGTGAGGCGGGGCTAACCGCCCCACTCTGACGGTAACCACGATGCGAAGCGAGTCGCTCTTGATCTGCTTTTGATCTCAGGCGCCCCGTTCCAACTGTGTCGCCTGTCAGGCCGCCTTCGCGAGCAAGCCCGCTCTCACAGTTGGATCGTGGAGTGTCAGGTAGATAGGCGTCTGCTGTCAGGCCGCCATCGCAGGCAAGCCAGCTCCCACATGTTCGATCCCGTGTTGTCAGGTAGAGACGCGTCGGCTGTCGGGCTCTTATCGCAGGTCAGCCAGCCCCCTTCGGCGCACGCTGATCATCAAAAAACACCTTCCTGCCATCCACCCGCTCAGACGCCCTGGGCACATTCACGCCTTGGCCTTCCGGCTTCTCCACATACCAATAGCAATGGCTGACCGCCCGGGTGATCCCCACATAGGCCAGGCGCAACACCTCGTCTCTCTGGGCATTGTCATAAGGCTCACTGTCGCCATCCTTACCCAAGCCCGCCATGCGATAGACCTGATTCTTGTACGGCGAGCTGGTGACATGCTGACAATCGCCCAGCAAGAACACCGCATCCGCCTGCAAGCCCTTGGCACTGTGATAAGTCAGCTGTTTAAGCCTGCGCGCCTGAGGCGCCGAGCTAGAATCCACATTAACTACAGACTGAATATGCTCTTGAATCAATAACTTATCGCTACTTTTTCGATAAAGCATCAGGATCGAATCGCCCCGCTGATAGTGCTCGAGCAACCGCTGCCCCAGTGCCGCGTCGTCACGCTCCAACACCGTGACGGGCACCAATACCTTGGGCTCGCCACTGGCCTTGGCCTTCTTGCCCGGGATGGCCGGCGCGCTACGGACGATATGTTCGGCAGCGTCGATGATGTGCTGGTGGCTGCGGTAGTTCTCGCCCAGCATCACGCGGGTGGTGCTGGGCGAAACAAACTCCTTGTTGAACTCCATGAAGTACTTGGGCGAGCTGCCGCGCCAGCCATAGATGGATTGCCAGTCATCCCCCACGCACAGCAAGGATGAGCGTTGGGCTGCGCGCCCGACGTGCATGGCCGGCCCACGGCTGCGGATTTCGCGCAGGCTGGCGCGGATCCAGGACACGATCTGCGGCGATACGTCCTGGAATTCATCGATCATCAAGTGCGACATCGGCCGCAACAAGGGATCACTCAGCAGCTTGAGGTTCTCCGGGGTGTTTTCGCCAAACAGCGAGAACATCCGGTTGTAGGTCATGATCGGCGGCGATTGTTCCAGCAGGTGATCTTCCAGCGCCTTCCAGAAAATGCTCAGGGCCTCGAAGAACAGCCGATCCGGGTCGTCCTTGGCAAAACTCATCTGGCCAACCGCCGTGGGGACATCCAGGCCGAGGTTCTCGATAAACCCGGCTGCCATGACAAAACTGTCCAACAGGGGCGCCGAGGCGAGTTCGCCTTTAACCTTGTAATCGAAGCCTGGCCCGGCCGTGGCATCGCCGCCCAGACTGCTCAAAAGGCGCTTTGAAGATTCGTAATTATCCAGCCATATCAGTGGCTTATTACAGAAAGCTTGAAACAACGTGCGCTTTACTGCCCATTCTGCACGCACCGAGAGTTTCGAACTCGGCCGACTGATCTGCGGGTTTTCACGCCCATCGAACCCCAGTACCACCCAGGCGTCCAGCTCCGGGATGTAGCCGTGGCAATGAAATCGCGCGCCGTTGATTTCAAAGGTCTGACGGCTGGGTTCGATACCTTTGATCGGCCAGGCACCGGCGCGAAACCACAGGTCCTCAATCACATCACAGAGTTCTTCA
Organism: Pseudomonas sp. FSL L8-0168; assembly: GCF_037976155.1. Taxonomy (NCBI): domain Bacteria; kingdom Pseudomonadati; phylum Pseudomonadota; class Gammaproteobacteria; order Pseudomonadales; family Pseudomonadaceae; genus Pseudomonas; species Pseudomonas sp. FSL L8-0168. The sequence goes on from NZ_CP150262.1 coordinate 897,947, forward strand.
TCGCGCTTGGCGGCCAATTCAGTCACGGCCATACGCTTTTGCACGTCAGGATGATCGCGCTCCAGCTCCTTGAGCTGAAGGCTATGGCGGGCCAAGGGTGCAATCAACTCGCGAAAACGCTGATGGCGGCCATACAAGCGGTGATAACAAGCGTTCATCTGCTGGCGCTGGGCGTCACTGATACGCAGGTCGAAGGCGTTGCTGTCGGCGTCTTCAAAACCACCGCTGAGGTTCTCAAAGGCCTGCAGCCGCTCAAAACCCGGCAGGCTGCGCACCATCGGCAGGATGCGCGAATGAAAGGTGCGCACCAGCGCCTGGGCTTCCTTGCTGCCAAGGGGTTGGCCCCACAGGTTGAGAATTTCCATGAGTTTGTTGATGAAGTCCTTGCGCGACTCGCGGGTGAACGTCACCACAGTCATTGAACTCAGTTCAAAGCCCAGGTAATGACTGAGCAGCAGGATGCGCAGCACCAGGGACGTCGACTTGCCAGCGCCGGCCCCCGCAATCACCGAGGTCGAGGGGGTGTCGCTGAAGATCATCTTCCATTGCGCCGCGCTTGGCTGCGCATGGGCTGGCAGCAGGCGCGCGACATCGGCCTTCATGCGCTTCTTCACCTCTGCGGTGAGCGGCAATCGCCAATCGTCGAACAGGCTGTCATCTATGCCTGGCGCACGGTGCTCATCGGGGCGAAAGTCACGAATCAGCAGGACTTGTCGGCCCTCCTCGATGCCATCAGCCCTACCCTCACGGTAACCGTACTCAACGCCCGCCTCATGCCCACTGCGAAAGCCGTCGGCCTGGCCATGCAACCAGGAAAACCTGTGCTGCGCACGCAAACGGGTGAGGCCATGGCCGAACAGGCGCGCGGCAAGCCGCTTCAACAACGGCATTTCAGCCAAGGGGCGCAGTTCGGGGGGTAGATCAGGCTGTTGTTGCGACACGCGGACTCCTGCGGTGAGCTTGTTTTGACCAAGCCGTCATGGTCGCCGGAAACGCCGCTCAGTTCCAGCCAAATGCTTTGTTGTCATGCAGTTAGGCGATGAAGTGAAAGTGAACACCGGGGTTAAACATCGAATAAATGAATCATAAACAGGCATTTTTTACGCTTTTTCTCGATCATGCGCTGCTGGATGATAGGTTCATCAACAGGAGACGATCATGCTTGAACTTCGACCTTTCAACACACTGGGCGGCGCCCACCATGGCTGGCTTGACGCTCATCACCACTTTTCCTTTGCCGAATACCACGACCCCCAGCGCATGCACTGGGGCAACTTGCGGGTATGGAACGACGACATCATCGCCCCCGGCAGCGGCTTTCCCCAGCACCCGCACCGCGACATGGAAATCATCACCTATGTGCGCGAAGGGGCCATCAGCCATGCCGACAACCTGGGTAACAAAGGCCGCACCGAAGCCGGCGACGTGCAAGTAATGAGCGCAGGCACCGGCATTGCCCACAGCGAGTACAACCTGGAGGCTACGCCAACCAAGATCTTTCAGATCTGGATCATTCCCAATGAGGCTGGCTTGCCGCCGTCCTGGGGCGCCAAACCGTTTCCACAGGGCAACCGCGAGGGCTTTGTAACCCTGGCCAGCGGCAAGGCTGGCGACAGTGAAAGCTTGCGAATTCGTGCGGATGCACGCTTGGTGGCAGCTAACCTGAAAGCTGGAGAAAGTGCGGAGTACCGGCTGGACAGTGGCCGCCGGGCGTACCTGGTGCCCGCCACGGGCGTGATTGACGTCAATGGCGTGCAGGCAAAGGCGCGAGATGGTGTGGCGGTTGAGGATGAACAGGTATTGCGGGTAACGGCGATTGAGGACAGCGAAATCGTGCTGGTGGACCTGGCCTGATCTCAACTCTCGTTGCTATCTAATGTGGGAGGCGGCTTGCTCCCTCCCACACTTCTACCGCATGAGTGTCAGTTATTGGCTGATTGCACCATCAACCAACACCTGCGCCTCCTCCACCAGTTGCTTGAGGTGCTCTTCGCCAACGAAACTCTCGGCGTAGATCTTGTAGATGTCCTCAGTGCCCGAGGGCCGTGCGGCAAACCAGCCGTTTTCGGTCATGACTTTCAAGCCGCCAATCGCCTGGTTGTTGCCCGGCGCATGGCTGAGGATCTGCTGAATGGTCTCCCCGGCCAATTGCGTGGACGTGACCTGCTCCGGCGACAGTTTGCCCAGTAGGGCTTTTTGCGCTGGAGTGGCTTTGGCATCCACACGGATAGCGAACGGCTCACCGAGGGCATCGGTCAGGCCGCGGTAGATCTGGCTGGGGTCCTGGCCTTTGCGCGAGGTCATTTCGGCGGCCAGCAAGGCCGGGATCAGACCGTCCTTGTCGGTGCTCCACACGCTGCCGTCCTTGCGCAGGAACGAGGCACCGGCGCTTTCTTCGCCGCCAAACCCCAACGACCCTTCAAACAAGCCATCGGCAAACCATTTGAAGCCCACTGGCACTTCGTACAGGCGACGACCAATACGCGCTGCGACGCGGTCGATCAGGCCGCTGCTCACCACGGTCTTGCCTACGGCTGCATCGGCGCGCCAGTCCGGACGGTTCTGGAACAGGTAGTCGATGGACACCGCCAGGTAGTTGTTGGGCGCCAGTAAACCTCCGGAAGGCGTGACAATGCCGTGGCGGTCGTGGTCCGGGTCGCAGGCGAAGGCAACGTCGAAACGCTCCTTGAGCCCGATCAGACTTTGCATGGCGTAGCTGGAAGACGGGTCCATGCGAATCTGGCCGTCCCAGTCGACGCTCATGAAGCGGAAGGTTGCGTCGACCTCGGTATTCACCACCTCCAGGTTCAAGCGGTAGTGCTCGGCAATCGCCGACCAGTAGCGCACCCCTGCTCCGCCCAGTGGGTCCACGCCCAAGCGCAGGTCGGCGCTGCGGATCGCGTCCATGTCGATCACATTGATCAGGTCGGCCACATAGCTGTTGAGGTAGTCATGGCGATGGGTGGTGTCGGCCTTGAGCGCCTGGGCGTGAGTGATGCGCTTGACCCCGGCCAGCTTGTTGGCGAGCAGTTCGTTGGCCTTGGCTTCGATCCACTTGGTGACATGGGTATCAGCCGGGCCACCGTTAGGCGGGTTGTACTTGTAGCCGCCACTTTGCGGCGGATTGTGGGACGGTGTAATCACAATGCCGTCCGCCAGGCCGCTGGTACGGCCGCGGTTGTAGCAGATGATGGCGTGGGAAATCGCCGGCGTCGGCGTGTACTCGTCGCCCTCGGCCAGCATCACATGCACGCCGTTGGCCGCCAGTACTTCCAAGGCGCTGGCACCGGCTGGCGTCGACAATGCATGGGTATCCAGGCCGACAAACAAAGGGCCAGTGATGCCCTGCGCTTCGCGGTACAGGCAGATGGCCTGGCTGATAGCCAGCACATGCCACTCGTTGAAACTCAGTTCAAACGAGCTACCGCGGTGCCCGGAAGTACCAAAAGCCACACGCTGAGTGGAGATCGCTGCATCAGGCTGGCCGGTGTAGTAGGCCGTGACCAGTCGCGGGATATCCACCAGCAACTGGGCTGGCGCCGGTTTGCCCGCAAAAGGACTGATAGTCATGCATAAACCTCGAAAAGAAGGATTCGGAAAAAATGACAGTTTACTGGGACTTGGACTACTGCGCGACGGTATCGATCCGACAGCCTGAAGAGAAATTTCGGATAATTGAGGTGAGGATATGCACTCGGCCTGACAGCCTGATTGGCCGTCAGCCCCCTATCGCTGCATCGGTATCTACACAATTTTGGTGCGACGCTGGACCTGTGGCGAGGGAGCTTGCTCCCGTGACGGCCCTGCAGACGGCGCTGATCTAACTGACGCGCCGAGATCTCAATGTGGGAGCTGGCTTGCCTGCGAAGGCGGCCTGACAGTCAACACAGTTGGACCGTGTACATATCCATTCCTGCGGTTAAGGCTACTTAGGGTTCCGCCCTGACGGCGGCTCACTTTTGAAAAGCGCAAAAGTAAGCAAAACGCTCTTGCCCCACCACTCGGCACCTCGCTTAGGCTCGGTGTGCCCGTAATCCGCCAGTGATTTGGGGGGCCGCCGCCACGCGCCATCCATGGCGCGGGGCGGCTAAACCGGCATCCCTGCCGGTTTACCCCCCAAATCCCTGTCGAATTCCGGCCAGCGTGGTTTAACGGGGCGCTTGAGATCAAAAGCAGATCAAGAGCGGCTCGCTTCGCATCGTGGTTACCGTTGGCTGCTACAACCTACAAAATTGTATAGATACCTATGCCTATCGCAGTTCAAGCCAGCTCCCACATTGGATAGTTGTAGGAGCGAGCTTGCTCGCGAAAAACGCACAGGCGCCGCGTCTATTCAGGCAGCGCGCGTTATCGTTGTCGTTTTTCGCGAGCAAGCTCGCTCCTACTCAGTCTGCGCCTGCCGTAGTGACTGCGCCAGCGTATCCAGGGCGATGTCCAGGTTGGGGTGGCCACTGAAGGTATGGCTCAAGCGCATATGCTGGTGGTGCAAACCACTGAGGCTGAACAACTCGCCCGGGGCAATCACCACCTGCTGGGCGAGCATGCGCTGAAACACCAGGCGCATGTCCACCGGCGCCGTCGACTGCAACCAGAAACTCGCCCCGGCCACGGGCATGCGGTAATACACCCGCCCTTGCAGACGCACATCCAAGCGGTGACTCATGGCATGGGCCTGCTCGTGGAGGCGCTGACGCAGCGTCTGCAGGTGCAGGTCAAACCGCCCACTTTCATAAAGCCGGGCAATGGCGCGTTGTCGGATAGCGGACAGTCGAAACGAACGCAGCAGGAATTGGCGCTGCAATTCACTGCTCATCTGCTGCGCCAGCAGGTAACCAAAGGGCGCCTCCGGGCCCAACACCTTTTCGAACGAAGAAAACACAATCAGCCGCTCTGGGTTGACCAGGCCGCGCAAGGCCGATCCGGGCGGCGCAAAGCTCAGGTCACCAAAGGTATCGTTCTCCAGCAACCAGCAGCCGTGCTGGTCTAGCAGACGCGCTACGTGCAGCCGCTCGGGCTCGGTCATGGCGTTCCCCGAGGGCATGCTGACCACGGACGAGAGCAGCACCAAGTGCACCGGCTCATGGCGCAGCAGGTGCTCAAAAGTGGCCAAATCGGGGCGGCCGTCGGCGCGCCAAGGCCATTCAATGACCCGCACACCTGCGGCCTGTAGCAGGCGCAACACCAGGTAATCGCAGGGAGATTCAACCACCACCACGGTGCCTTTAAGGCCCAGGGCATCAATCAGGATGTCCAATACGCCTTGAAGGTCGGCCCCCACATACACCTCATCCGCTTGCCAACAACGGGTGGGCGACGAGGTATAGCGTGCGGCCAAGGCGGCGCGCAACTCCCACACACCACAGGGTTGCGAAGGTTGCAGGTGATGGGGATACCGGCGTACCAGTTGACGCTCCAGCGCCAGCAACGCGCCATCCAGCGACCCCAACAGCGCCGGTTCATCGCCACTGAGCACCACCATCGCCGGGCGCCGGGCGGCCGTGTACAAACGCTCGAGCAAGTCTGTACCTGCCATAAGGGGCGCGTTTGCAGCCACGGGCCAGGCGAAGTAGCCGGACTTGGCCACCGAGTACACTCGTCCTTCCTTTTCCAGCAACGAATAGGCGTACTGAATCGTCGAGATCGACACATTCATGCGCGTCGATAACTGCCGCAGGGAAGGCAGTTTCACTGGCGTTTCCCGGCTGACTTCGTTGATCAGATTGATCATGTAGCGGTACACCGCCTGATAGGCAAAGTCTACTTGCCGCTCCCCCCGAAGGTTCATTGTTGATCACCGGCTTTGATTGGCGAATACACGCTGCTAACGCCCCGACACTTGGGCGATGCGCACCTTGGGCCGCGCCAGCGTTTGTTTGCATACCCGCATGCCGCGCCCTCCCAGCAGCGGGCCCTTACGATACAGGTGCTGCAACAGCGGCAGCGGCAGCCCACTGGTATCCACTAGCCACTGGTGCAGGATGTCCGCAGCGGGTTTGCCCTGTAGTGCCTTGTGCAGCTCAGGAAGTGCCACCAGCATGCCGGGATGGCATTGACGCAAGAAGCTCTCCAACCGTTCGCCATGTTGAACGAAGGGCGCAAACAACAGGCACGTCAACTGGCTGTCGTCCAGGCCGGAGAACTCCTGAATGTAGGCGGTGGACAGCAACTGCCCCTCTGGCCCTGACGCTTCTTTGATCAGCGCGACCGGTACTTGCCTGCGGTGCAGGAAGTCTGCCGCACGCCGAACAAACCCCGCGACGCCATGTTCGTAGGACAGCTCACGCAGACACTGGGCCTGCACGCCGTGCAAATGCGCCATGAGCAATGGGTTGGGATAGGCGGGATGGCTGAAATGGAACTCGAACGGGTCCCGTTTGTAGGCGAGGAACCCGGTGAGCAGTGGCGCATGGGCGACATCGGCGTCCTTGAGCAGATCAGCGATGCCGATATAGGCCAAATGACGATGCCCGCCCCGGCCCGGACTTTCGCTGCCGGCATAGTGCTCGCCATAGAGATCGCGGTAGCACCCCACGCTCCATTCCTCCATGCGTGCAAACCACCCATTGAGCGACGATGGCTTGCCGGGCGCAAATGCAAGGCCGGTCGCCAGCGCATTTTTTTTCAGCCACGCGATGTATTGGCTTTGCTTGCGCACTGAATCACCGCTGACCAGGGCATGCACGCCGCCGTTCCAGGTAGCGACCCGCTGGTAGAAATCGCCCAGGGCCAGGAGCGTGTCATCGCACAGGGCGGCGCGGATATCGCCGGACGTCAGGTGCCCAATCATCAGTTTGTTACGCTGGCTGATTTCCCGAGCGGCACTGGACGCCGGGCGCTGATGGTTGAACGGCAGCACCTCATGGTTTTCCACCATCAACAGCTCTACCCGTGGGTCGTCATGGAAGAACAGCGCTGCGTAGCCCTGATTCAGGCAGTCGAGCGTTGCTTGAGTCATACCCGCATGCCGCAATGTTGCCACCCGTATCTGAAAAGTCTTGGGCGAGCGGCCGGCAATGGTCAGTTGCGCCGCACGCAGCAACGCGAGGGTGTAGCTGCTCACTTCGCCGCCACCGTGGGCGATCAGTACTTTGTAATTGCCCACTTGTTCCATGCCGCCTGCGGCCACCACGATGCGCTGAACGAGCAATTGAAGTGACGTTCGTTCGGCACGCGTAAAGTGCCCGATTAAACGTTGCAGAACTTGCTGGTAAACATAGCTCATGGCTTGTTCATGAATAGTGCTCATCGTTCTACTACCCGAGTTGAAATATCAGTTTCAAGCAACTACCAAACAGCGTTGCTCGACTTATTACATCTGTAGGCTTGTCATCCAGTGCGCAGCACAAGTTTGAGTCAACATTAGCACCTTGCAACAAAAGCGCAGGTGAGAGCATTGAGGGGGCCTATGGCCGCCCCGCCGGAGAATCCAGCGCCTGCGCGGGCTCTAGCGAAATAGCTATTAGCCTTAGGAATGTTCCGACAACGTCCTACACTGTTTTAACTAAGCAATTAGAGAATTGTCCGACAAATATTAATCACCTGCGCACCTTGGGTGCGCGTAAAGCAAAAGGGTATTCGTTTTGCACTTGCCGGGAAAAACAATCCGAGCCTCGTTAGTTCTGAAGGTGCGTGACGCAACTGCCGTGTAATCAATCATGGCTCAATCCTTGAGATAACAATGAAGACTCAATTATCGGCACTCAAATAATGATTAACAGATACAGAACAGCGTCAAAAAGCAGCTCAGATGAGCTGCCTGCCCAACTTAAATGACGCCCACACACAAGCGCCGCACTGGATTTCAGGGCGGCGCAAGGCAATAACAGTATTGTTTACGGGGCAGAACGCCCCTGCGGCGGCTCAACCCCGGTGCGGGTTAAGCCCTGTCAAATGGCGCATTTGCCTCATCAGCTCAGGCGCCAGCGTATTCATTTGCGAATACTCCTACAGCTCAAACAGCTTCAACCTGCAACGCCACCCGTTCGCGGCACGGGCATTCGTCCATGTATCGGTGCGCTTCGACGAACTGACTGAATGGAAATACCGTAGTCTTCAGTGGGACAAGCACCCGGTCGGCTGTCAGCTGGTTGATATCGCGCAACGCGCGCTGCAACGCCACGTGATCCTGGATAATGCCCAACTCCGGCTTGCCGGTGAAGTTGCCGATACAGTGCACAAAGAACTGAATGTTCTTCTGGAACGCCGCACAGGCCGGGAATGGCGTCTGGTTGCCACCTTGCAGGCCATACAGCACCAGGCTGCCGCGCGGCGCCAGGACGTCTCCGAGCAGCGACATCTGCGGGCCACCCAGGCCATCAAACACTACGTCGACGCCCCGGTTGTCGGTGAACTTGTTGATCTGCATCAGCAGGTCTTGTTCTTCGGTCACGATGACTTTTTCTGCCCCGAGGGACAGCAGGTATTCACGTTCAGCACTGTCTTTGGTGGCGGCAATCACCCGCACACCCAGGGCCTTGCCCAACTGCACAAACGAAGGGCCGGCACAGTGGCTGGCATCGGTCACCAAAGCGAACTGGCCGGGTTTGACCCGCGCCAGGTCCATGTAGGCAAAGTACGCAATCAGCAGTGGCGTGTAGTGCACGCTCGCTTCAATCGGACTCAAGACATCGGGATAACGGGTCAGGGCCGAACGGGGCAGGACGATCTGCTCGCCATACACCGGGTAATCATTGGGGCTCTCGGCCGGAAAACTGGCCACTTTATCGCCCACCGCCAAGTCATCCACGCCGTCGCCGAGGGCAACCACAACCCCGGCCATCTCATGGCCCAGGCCAGAAGGCAGGCGTGCATGGGAAGACGCCAGGTTCTGGCGCCACAGGATGTCGTACCAACTGATGCCGATCGCGTCGACACGCACCTGCACTTCGCCCGGTGCGGGCTGCGCGGCCGCATGCTCTTCGCATTTGAGCACCTCGGCCGGACCAAACTTGTGAAAACGGATCGTGCGGGACATCGCAAACCTCGTCAAAGTAACCTCTAATGCCATGAACTTTATCTGGGCTTTGGGGGTAAGACCACCGGTCACCATTAATAGTCGACATGCCTGTCATTGATTCCGCGAAGGAGGAACACCCCTCAACTATCGTAGGAAAAATCAATTAGCCGGTGCAGAGTACCAGCCTTTCCCCGTAAGATTCATGCCGGTCATCCCTCTGAATCGAACCTCAGGGGTTGCTACATGACCGCTCACATCAAGTTTGCTGACTCTTCCAGGACACAAGATGAACCGTAACGACCTGCGTCGTGTCGACCTTAACCTCTTGATCGTATTCGAAACCTTGATGCATGAGCGCAGTGTGACCCGCGCCGCCGAGAAATTGTTCCTCGGCCAGCCGGCCATCAGCGCAGCGTTGTCACGCCTGCGCGGGTTGTTCGATGACCCCCTGTTCGTGCGCACCGGGCGCAGCATGGAACCCTCGGCCCGCGCCGTGGAAATCTTCGCCCTGCTCTCCCCGGCCCTGGACTCGATCTCCACCGCCGTCAGCCGCGCCGCCGAATTCGACCCTGCCACCAGCACCGCCGTGTTTCGCATTGGCCTGTCCGACGACGTGGAATTCGCCCTGCTCCCGCAACTGCTCAAACGCCTGCGCTCCGAAGCCCCCGGCATCGTGCTGGTGGTACGCCGCGTCAACTACATCCTGATGCCCAGCCTGCTCGCCTCCGGCGAAATCTCCATCGGCGTCAGCTACACCGCCGACCTGCCCGCCAACGCCAAACGCAAGGTACTGCGCCGCAGCCTGCCCAAACTGCTACGCGCCGACAGCGTACCGGGCTCGCTGAGCCTGGATGACTTCTGCTCACGGCCCCACGCCCTTGTGTCCTTTGCCGGCGACTTGAGCGGGTTTATCGATGAAGAGCTGGAAAAACTCGGCCGCAAGCGCCACGTTGTGCTCGCGGTGCCGCAGTTCAACGGCCTGGGTACGTTGCTGGCGGGTACGGACATTCTGGCCACCGTGCCGGATTACGCGGCGGAAGCGCTGACCTCGGCGGGTGGGTTGCGTGCCGAAGACCCGCCGTTACCGGTGCGCTCGTTTGAGCTGCATATGGCGTGGCGGGGTTCGCAGGATAATGACCCGGGGGAGCGGTGGTTGAGGTCGCGGATTCAGATGTTTTTTGGGGACCCCGATAGCCTGTAATAGAATTCCACTAAATTCCATAAACCCGTTTTATAACAATAATTTATTGGTTATTTCAGTCCATCGTCGTCTGTCTAAATCCAACGATTGCGCAGTCAGTAGGCAAAGGCTGGGTGTTCGTCTCTCCGGTCTATCCGGGACGTCCCATAAACCCGACCTCTATGCTCAAGTCTTTTCAGCGCATCTGGCCGGAGTACAACATGACGGCCCATGGCTTTCGTGCCCTACAGGACCATTGCACACGAGCATTTGGGTATAGATCCTATCGTGCTTGAACTGTCTTTATCCCACCGAATGCCGGCTGCGCTCGGAGCAGTGTACGCACGGGCTCAATTGCTCTTGACGGTGTACTTGTTTATTACGGGGTTCAAACACGAAAAGAAGAACGGTGGATACCGGCTATACCCACCACCAGCCCCCACACGTCAGGGCAATGACCGCGCCTACTCCCAGCAGCCACCAGAACAGGGTGCGCTTACGCACTTGTGCACCCGCAGGTACGCATTCAGGAGGGCCCTCAGGGAGCGGTTCAATTGGCACAATCACCACGGGCAAGTTGTCTCGGTTGAAGGGCTCTATACCGGCAAGCCCCATGCAGCGAAAGCCAACGTGGAGGGAATCGTAATCAGCAGGTCGAAGCAGGCTCTGACAGCCCGTGAGGGTGAAGAAAAACAAAAGAAGGCAGGCCTGGTTTTAACATGGCGTCCGTGCGTCCTTGCGGTAAAAACAGGCATTATGCCGGCGATTGATCCCATGCCCAATTCGCAGCTCCCCCAGGTCAAAGCGTTTTTGCAGAGCAAAGGGGGCTCCTTTGGCGACCCGATAGCCTCTAAGCGTCGAAAGTCCGGCATGCGTGCGGCGTTATGCCGGTAACCCACGCTTGAATCCAGACCTGCACAGGCCTACCCTGCACGCGTCGAACAATCACCCAACACGTCAAGGAAGACTTCAAATGTGGGATGGCAGCGTTACTTTTGGCGACTCATGGGCCGGTTACATTGGCCGTGCCGATCAAAACACTGCTCACTCCCATGTCGCCATCCAACTGTGCATCGGCGTAGGCCAACCCGCCACCCTGGAGCTGCCGGGAAAGGTGATCCGTGCGGCAGGCGTGATCATCGGTCCCAACGTCGAACACCGTGCCGTGGCCGAAAGTCATCCGGTGGCATTTTTGTATGTCAGCCCGGACACGGCGTTGGGCCGTGCGCTCAATGCGTTGCTGCAAGACGATGGCATCGCCCTGGCCAGTGACGAACTGCTGGAGTGTTTTCGCCGGAGCACGTCCCTGTCGCACTTTGTCGACGCCCTCTCGCGGCTGCTGGCAATTACCCCGCCGATCGACCACAGGCTCTACAAAGCGCTGAATATTTTGCGCCTTGACCGCGACGGCCCTGGTTGCGTCAGTCGCGCAGCCCAAGCGGTGGGGTTGTCCAGCCCGCGCTTGCGCTGCGTCGCCACCCACCAGATGGGTGTTTCCCTCTCCCAATGGATCATCTGGAACAAATTGGAGCGCGCCTCCAAATCCCTCGCCGGTGGGTCGACGTTGTCGGACGCCGCTGCCGACGGCGGCTTCTCCGACCAGGCGCATCTGGCTCGCATGATGCGCCGCATGATTGGCATGACGCCGCGCACCGCCGCCGAGGTTTTGCGTAAGACAAGCGTTTCGTTCAAGACGCGCTGATATCAAAACGCCAATATCAATCGCATCTTATTCGCGACCACGTTAAGCGCTGAGCACCGGCTCCCAGAGCACCTCAGCGCCACCGAAAGTGAATAGAAGAGTGTTCGCCCGGGGCACCTGTGCCTGCGATTCGGCGAAACGCACCATGAATTCTTTCGATGAATCCGCAGGATGCGCCCTACATGTCAGCACAGCAAAAATTAACCGTCCTTCTCACTGGAGGCTCAGGGGTGCTCGGTGAGTCACTGATCGACTGCCTGGCAGAGGACTTTCACTTGGTCTGCCTGGCGCGCAAAAGCCGTATCCGCGATCCCCGAGTGGAAGTGCTCAAGGGTGATATTTGCAGCGCTGACCTGGGCTTGGCCAGCGACGTTTATGCGGCGCTGGTTGAGCGTGTCGACTGGGTGATCCACGCCGCGGCGGTGACGCGACTGGACGGTGATATCGACCAGATTTTTTCGGTGAACTACCTCGGCACCGAAAACGTCGTGGCCTTTGTGCAGCAAGCCAAGGTGCCGCTGTATCACATCAGCACCGCCTTTACTCACCCCTGCGACTATTACGAAGGCGTACAAGCAGAAACGCCTTACGAAGTCGCCAAGCGCCAGGCCGAAACCCTGGTGCGCTCGGCCGGCATCGACGTGTCGATCTTTCGTCCGTCCATCATTATTGGCGACGCCAGCACCGGGCATATGCCCAACTTCCAGGGTTTCCATATGACCATGGGGCTGATGATGTCTGGCGTGCTGCCCATCGTGCCCTGCCCGCCTGCTGGCTATGTCGACCTGATCGCCCGTGACGTCGCGGCGCGAGCGATCGCCAACGCGCTGCACCAGCGTTTGATCGGCGACGATTATTTTCTCACAAGCGGCCCGCAGGCCCTGGATCTGACGGGTCTGCTGGACCTGATGTGCCAGTCCATGGACACCCAGAAACAACCCTTCACACGGCCACGCTGCATGGCGCCGGACATTTATGAACGGTTGATCCGCCCGGTATTTCTACCGGCGCTGAGCGGCAATATCCAGGCCGCCCTGACCCGTGCCACCCAGTTGTGCCGCTATGCCTGCCTGCGCACGCCACTGCCCACTTCATTGCCGCAGTTACTCGGCGAGCCGGCATTCAGCCAACGCGACGTCAGCCGTGAGTTGCTGCTCTCGCTCAACCACCTGGCGCCCAAGCTGGGGGCTCTGACGCGCATGCTCAAGCAGCCGGTGACAACGCCCACAGAAGCGAGCGTGGCATGAACCACACTGTTATCGAACCTACTCTCGACGCCGCACAGGTCGACCAATACCTGCGCCAGCACGTCAACTCAGGCTACGCACGCCTCGCGTCGCTGATGAACCTGCCAATCGAGCAGTCCAGCCGTGGCGTCTACATCTACGACGAGCAAGGCCGCCAATACCTGGATGCAGGCGGCTATGGCGTGTTTTTCCTCGGGCACGGCCACCCGGTCGTCGTGGAAGCGGTTACTCGGCAACTGCAGCAAAACCCTTTGGCCAGCAAGTTGTTGCTCAACCCGCAACAGGCCTTTGCTGCCCACGCTCTGGCCGCACTGTGCCCGGGTGACCTGGACTATGTGTTTTTTTGCAACTCGGGCGCCGAGGCCACCGAAGCCGGCTTGAAACTCGCCCGCCTCAACGGTTGCCGCCGCACGCTGTCGACGCTCGGAGGCTTCCACGGCAAGACCCTCGGCGCCCTCGCGGTCACTGGCCGCGAGAGCTACCGAGAGCCTTTCAGCGGGTTGCTCAGCAACAGCGAGTTCGTGCCGTTTGGCGACAGCGTCGCGCTGGAGCAGCAACTGCGCGCATCGCCGGACAAGGCTTGTGTGATCCTCGAACCGATCCAGGCCGAAGCGGGGGTGATCCTGCCGCCATCCGGCTACCTCAGGCGCGTGCGCCAACTGTGCGATCAATATGGCGCCGTGCTGATTATCGACGAAATCCAGTCTGGCCTGGGTCGCACCGGCTATTGGTGGGGCTGCGATCAGGAACAGGTGGTGCCCGACATCATGCTGGTGGGTAAAAGCCTGTCCGGCGGCTGCGTACCGGTGAGCGCCATGGTGGCCCGCGCCGAGATCTACGCGCCGTTCAATCGCAACCCTACGGTCCATACCTCGACCTTCGGCGCCAACCCGCTGGCCATGGCGGCTGTGCAGGCCACGCTGCAAGTGATGGTGCAAGAAGACCTGGTCACGCGTGCCCGCCTGCTCGGCTAGGACCTGCACGCCCGCTTCAGCGCGCTGTTGCAGCAACAGGGCTTGGCCGAACGCGTGCAACTGCGCAGCGCGGGCTTGCTGCTGGGCTTTGAATTCGCCGAGGCCTCAATCGCCGCCAACATGGTCATGGCGCTGATCGAGCAACGCATCATTGTGTGCCACTCGCTCAATGACCACCGGGTGCTAAGGCTCACGCCGTCGCCACTGCTGACGGCCCAGGATTGCAACTGGCTGATCGAAGGCTTCGCCCAGGCGCTGACCACTTCGATGCCATCCCTTTAAATGGAGTTTCCCCCCATGCAAGAAGTCAACGTGCAGGCCCATATCCCCCATGCCTGCGCTGATGAAGTATTTGCGGTGATCAGCGATTTCAGCAACTACGTCGAGCTCTGCGAATCGGTGCGCAATATCAGCATCAACAAGGTCAGCGACCAGGTGTCGTTCACGTCCTGGGAGGTCAACTTCCACAGCGGCATTCTCAAGTGGCAGGAGCGTGACACCTTCAATGCCGACACCCGAGAGATTCATTTCGAGCAGATGGCCGGCGACGTCGATCACTTCTCCGGCACCTGGCACGTCTTGCCGGATGGCAAAGACGCGATCATCACCTTCAAATCACGCTTCGACCTGGGCCTGCCGATGCTCGCGGACATGCTCGACCCTGTGGCTAAACAAGCTATCCGGGACAACATCCACTCGATCATCACCGGCCTGTTTCCGGCGAGCTACTTGAAGGCCTGAACCATGTCACTGTCGTTACTCAATCGCTCACGCGATTTGCTTGAACGCTACGCCCCGGGTTTTGACGAGCGTTTGGCGGCCATTCCGAGTGCCCAGCGCGAAGCGCCACAGAGCGAGGTCATCGCCCTGTTCAAGCAACATGGCCCGGTAGGTCTGCTGGTCAACCGTGAAGCCGGCGGGCTGGGCGCGAACATCCTTGACGCGGTGCATGTGCAGATCGCCCTGGGCGCCCGCTCGCCCTCGCTGGCGGTGGCCAGCACCATGCACCAGTTTTCCGTGGCGAGCCTATTGGCACTCACGCAAAACGGCGGCGGCGCCGAAGGCCTGTTGCTGGCCGCCGTCGCGCAAAACCGCTTGCTGCTGTCTTCGGGGTTTGCCGAGGGCACCTCCGGAGCGGGCATTCTCGACTCGGCCATGCAGGCAGTGCACACCCCAGACGGGGTGTTACTCAGCGGCAGCAAGAAGCCCTGCTGCCTTGGGCAGTCGATGGACTTGCTCACCGCCAGCTATATCCGCCAAACCCCTGGTGGCGAAGAGCTGATGGTCGCATTGATTCCGGCCACTGCAGCGGGCATCAGCCGTAATCCTTTCTGGCAGAACAGCGCCCTGGCCGGCGCAGAAAGCATCGAAGTACGCCTCAACGAAGTGCTGGTGCCCGAGCGCATGGTGTTTTCCGCCGGTTACACGCACCAACTGGGAGACGTGCAAACCGTGGGTTTCATCTGGTTCGAACTGTTGATCTGCGCATCTTATGTGGGTGCCTGCGCCAGCCTGATCGAGTCGGTC
Organism: Pseudomonas sp. FSL L8-0168; assembly: GCF_037976155.1. Lineage (NCBI taxonomy): Bacteria > Pseudomonadati > Pseudomonadota > Gammaproteobacteria > Pseudomonadales > Pseudomonadaceae > Pseudomonas > Pseudomonas sp. FSL L8-0168. The sequence goes on from NZ_CP150262.1 coordinate 913,533, forward strand.
ACAGACGCCGCTCGCTGGACCGCGCATCACCGCGTGGACCTGGCAGCCGACCTGCAATTGGCGATCAGTGCCCTGGAAGGCGCGGCCCTGGATATCGAGCGTAACCCACAGGACTTGCCTAACGTGTTGGCCCGTCTGCTGCTGGTGCGTTACGGCATTGAGCAACGGCTTGCCCAGCTCTCCGACCAGGCCCACGCCATGTTGGGCGGGATGGCGTTCATCACCAGCAACCTGAGTTCCAACGGACTGATGGCCTGCCGCGGCTTGCAATTTCATCCACCGGCCAGGATCTCGATGGCGACCAACCTTGACACCTACCTGTCAGCATCAACCTTCAGCATGACCGGAGCGCACTCATGAACCTGCTCGGAAAAACCATTGTTATCACCGGTACCGCGCGCGGCCTGGGTTTCGCCGCGGCCAGCAAGCTCAAGCGACTGGGCGCCACCGTGATTGGCCTCGATATCCTCGCACCGCAAGACAGCGGCCTGCTGGACGCGTTTTATCAAGTCGACCTGTGTGACCGCCACGCCGTGGCCAACGTGATCAGCGCTATCAGCACCGATTTCGGCGACATCGACATTCTGGTCAATAACGCCGGCACCCTGACACTGGAACGCGGCGAAACCGGGGTCACCGATGAGGTGACCCGCGCAGTGGACGTCAACCTGTTCGCGCCTTGGCAACTGACTTCGGGGTTCCTACCGGGGCTACTGCGAAAGCGCGGCAAAGTGGTCAACGTGTCCTCATTGTTCGCGCTGGTGAATGCGCCCTACGTGGCCGCCTATGCTGCGAGCAAACGGGCGCTGAGCGCTTATTCGGATGTGCTGCGCATGCAGTATCGCGGGGAGCTTGACGTGGTCACGGTGTACCCGGGGTTCATCGACACGGCGATCCACTTGCCCGCGCAGCGTGTGGGCCTGTCGGTCAAACGCCTGGTGACCTTCAAGTGGGGTGACAAGACCCTGCTGTCCCTGGAAGAAAAACTGGATGCCGCCGCGAACGGCCTGGTGCGCGCCTGCCAGAAAAATGGCCTGCGCAACCGGGGGCTTACGTTCATGGGCACGCTGGCCATGTACACCGCGCGCAGCGTGCCGAGCGTGGTCGATGCCTTTATCGCCATGCGCCTGCGTACGCTCACGCGTGGCGGTCATCTGGTGCTCAACCCTGAACTGATCGAGTAAGCCCTCGCCAATGGCCAGCCATTTACACCCCAAGCCCCAGGTCCGCCTCGCCCGTGCCTTGTTCAAGGCTCGGGCGGGGGAATCCTTGCTGATCATCGCCTACGCCTTGAGCCTGTACCTGCTGCCACTCGCGCTGTTTGTGTGGGTGGCCAACACAGCCTCCACCCTGTGGACGCTGGTGTGTTTGCCATTGGTGGTATTGGCGGGATATGGGTTATTTCTGCAAGCGATCCTTGGGCATGAAGGCTTCCACTTCAACCTGAGCGCGAACCCCATGCGCAGTTGCTACCTGGGCATTGCTACCAGTTCGCTGCTGCCGGGGTTCTGTGTGACCGGTTACTTCGTCGACCATTGGCAACACCACCGGTACAGCAACAGCGCGAAAGACCCGGACTACCAGCTCTTTTCGCGTTATCACACACTGGCGAGCCGCATCACCCTGTCGCGCTTGATTGCCACCCTGCGTTATCTGCAGACCACCTGGCGCCTGGCGTTCGGGCCATTGGTCAATCCTTCGGCGCTGCCGTTGAGTTCGGCGCAAGTGCAATGGCTGGCCCGCTGCAATATCGCCTGCCAGGTTGTATGGCTCAGCCTGTATGGGCTGGCTATCTGGCTAGTCGACGGCCTGTTGTTGGGGTTTTCCTTGAGCCTGGCGGTGGCGTTCCTGCTGTCGGCGGTCAACGCTTATCAGGAACATGCTTTCGACACAGGCCATCTGTTGCCGCCAGCGCGTTCACGCACTTCGCGCCTCAACACCTGGCTGCACGCGGGCTCGAACTTTCACCTGGAACATCATTTTTACCCCGCGGTGCCTTGCTGGCGACTGCCCAAGGTACACCGTCAACTGCTGGAAGCGGGATGGTACGAAAGCCGGCAATACCTGCTGGAAAAGCACTTTGTGCGCTCCTTCCGGTACGCCACCGGTCGCCATCCTTATCGTACAAACACGGTAAACGACACACACCCTTAATTTCCGATGGATTTTGGGCCTGACCCTTCAGGCCGCAGGAGCACGCATGCCTTTTGATATCGACAGCCACATTGAAACCGAGCGCGAACAGCTGTTCAGTCACCCACTGTTCGGCAGTATCCGCAGCGTAGAAGATGTACGCACCCTGATGGAGTTTCACGTGTTCGCCGTCTGGGACTTCATGACCTTGCTCAAGCGTATCCAGCGCGACCTCACGTGCGTGGAGTTGCCCTGGGTACCGCCGGTCCACATCACCGCCGCGCGCCTGATCAACGAAATCGTGGTGGGTGAAGAGACCGACGAGCACCCCGCGGGCGGTTTTATCAGCCACCTGGACCTGTACCTCGCCGCCATGGATGAAATCGGCGCCGACAGCAGCGTATTCCGCTGCTTCCTGGCCGCCATCCAGGCCAAGGTGCCTCTGGCTAAGGCGCTCAACGACGCGCAGATTCCGACGGCCGCCAAAGTGTTCATGTGCCAGACCCTCGATGTTGCACAACACGGCAGCACCGAAGCGGTCCTGGCGTACTTCTTCTTCGGGCGTGAAGACATTATCCCCGACATGTTTGGTCGCCTGCTGTCGCAATGGTCGGTCAGTGAACGCGATGTACCGATGCTCACGTATTACTTGAAGCGCCACATCGAGATGGATGGTGACGATCACGGCCCGGCGGCCAAACGCATCATCGCCGAAATCGTCACCAGCCCCGCGCAACACCTGCACATGGTCGAGAGTGCGAAAACCGCAATCAACTCACGGATTGACCTGTGGAATGGCGTGCATCAGTTCCTGCTGGACAAGGCTCAGCCGACGGTGAGCCGTCCTGCGCGGGAGGTCCACACCGTTTCTGAGCCTGCTTGACCTCAACGCGCATCGACAGGGAGTACCACATGACCAAAGGCAAGTTGATAAAACTGACGCTGTGTGGCGTCGTGGTCGGCGGGTTGCTGATTCTGGGCTGGCAGCGCTGGCAGTATTCCAGCACTTACGTGAGTACCGACAACGCCGAACTCGACGGGGTGATCATCCCGGTACGGGCCAAGCTTTCGGGCGTGGTGATCAGTGTGCCGGTGGTGGACAACGTCAGGGTACAAAGCGGCGACCTGCTGTTTCAGATCCGCGACAGCGAGTACCGCTATCAGTTGCAGCAGCGCGAAGCACAGTGGCAAGCATTGCTCGCCGCCGCCGGGCGCGCAGGCGTGCCGGGCGCGCTGGACAGTCAGGTGCTCGGCGCGGTGGCCATGCGCGAGGCCGCGCAGGCGGCCCTGGCTCAAGCAAGCGCCAACCTTGAGCAAGCGCGCAACGACTACCAGCGTGCCCGTCGCCTCGGCGCCCAAGGCGTGCTGAGCACCCAGGACCTGGAAGTGGCCAAGGCGCGTTTCGACGCCCTCAGCCACGCCCAGGGAGTGGCGCGCAGCAACGCCCAGGCCGCCGCTCAAAGTACCTTGGCCAACAAAGCCGAACTCAAGGTGCAGGACTATCGGATCGCGGCCGCGCAAGCGGAGCTGGAACAATCCAGGATCCAGCTCAACGACACCCGCCAGACCGCGCCGATGCGCAGCATTGTCTCGAAAAAAGAGGTGGAACCCGGCCAGTTTGTGGTCGCTGGCCAAAAGCTCATGAGCCTGATCGCCACCGACGCACTGTGGATTACCGCCAACTTCAAGGAGACCCAGGTGGGCCGCGTGCGCGTGGGCCAGACTGCCCGCGTCACCGTGGACGCCTTCCCCGGGCACGCCTTCGACGGCGTCGTCGAAAGCCTGGCACCGGCTACCGGAGCCAAGTTCTCATTGCTGCCCCAGGAGAATGCCACGGGCAACTTCACCAAGGTGGTGCAGCGCGTGCAGGTGCGCATCGCGCTCCACGATGTGCCGGATGACTACAAGCCGCTGTTGAGCCCGGGCATGAGCGCGTTTGTCGAAGTGGCCGCACCTGACGACGCCGGCCACACGCTATGAAGTCGCCTTATCTGATTGCGCTGACCGTCACGCTGGTGTCGATGATGGAGCTGCTCGATGTCACCATCGTCAACGTAGCGATTCCCAGCCTGATGGGCACCTACGGGGCGTCGGTGGATGAAATCTCCTGGGTCTCCACCGGTTATGTGGTGGCCAACGTGGTGATTCTGCCGGTCAGTGGCTGGCTGTCGGCGTGGTTCGGCCGGCGGACTTATTACCTGGTCTCTACCGCGCTGTTCGTGCTGGCATCGTTGGGTTGCGCGATGTCTGCCGAACTTTGGCAACTGGTCGCGTTCCGGGTGCTGCAAGGCCTGGCGGGCGGCGGGTTGCTGGGGATTTCCCAGGCAATCATCTACGACGTGTTCCCCAAGGAAAAGGTCAGCAGCGGCATGGCGCTTTACGGCGTGGGCGTGATGATGGGGCCCACCTTGGGTCCGACCGTCGGCGGCTACCTGATCGACACGTTGTCGTGGCATTGGATCTTCCTGATCAACTTGCCGATCGGTGCCGTGGCCTTGTTGTTGTGCTGGCTGTGCATCAACGACTCGCCCAACGAACAAAAACCTTCCAGTGTCGACTACAGCGGCTTTTGTTTGCTGGCGCTGGGCGTGGGCAGCCTGCAGATCCTGCTGGAGCGCGGCGAGCACTGGGACTGGATGGCGTCCAACTGGACCGTGGCCTGCCTGTTGCTCAGCAGCTTCAGCCTGGTGGGTTTCTTCTGGTGGGAGCGGCGTGTGGCCAACCCGATCGTCAACGTCGCGCTGTTCCAGAACCGCGAGTTCCTGATGGGGTGCATCTGCGCCTTCTGCGTGGGCTTCGGGCTGTACAGCACGTTGTTCATGGTGCCGCTGTTCTTGCAGACCCTGCTGGCGCAGAGCGCTTACCAGAGCGGGTTGGTGATTTTCCCCGGGGCGGTGGCCAGCGCCATCAGCACCTTGGTGATCGGCAAGCTGTCCCAGGAAAACAAGATCGACGAGCGTGTGTTCGTCACCCTGGGCATTGTCATGTACTGCTATGCGATGTTCCTGCACACCCAGTTCACTCTCGACAGTAACCCCGACTCGCTGTACTGGCCCTTGGTGATCCGCGGCCTGGGGCTGGGCATGATCTTCGTGCCGCTGACCAACCTGGCGATGCGTCGCCTGCCGCTGACATTGATCTCCGGCGCCTCAGGCGTACTCAACCTGATGCGCCAGTTGGGGGGCAGCGTGGGCATCGCCATCGCAGCCACCTTGCTCACACGGTTCTCGTGGGAACGCTATCGCCTGCTCTCCGAGCATGTCACCGAATCGAGCCTGGTGGCCAGTGGTTGGGGAGGTGTGGAAACCGACCCGTTGTTTCTTTCCCTGGGCTTGGCGAGCCATCAACAAGCCCTGGCCCTGATGCCTTACCTGCAAGCGCGCGAACAAGGGCAAATGCTGGCGTTCAGCATGCTGTTCGGCACCTTGGGAGCGGTGATGGCCATCGGGATTCCCATGGTGCTGATGATGCGCAGAAGCCACATCAGTCGATAAATCTTTCAGTGGAGCACACCCCTTGCGTATTCCAGGCCTGCATCTGAACACCACCCCGCTGCTCATGCCGCTGTATTGGCTGGCACTCGCCTGCGCGCCCACTCAGGTGTTGGCAGATGACTTGTACCAGCTGTACCAGAAGGCGTTGACCCACGACATGCAGTTCGCCGCCGCCCAGGCCCAGCAATTGGCCACGGCAGAAAAGGAACCGCAAAGCCGTGCCAACCTGCTACCGGACCTGTCTGTCACCGGCGGCGCGGCCTGGGTCGATGCCGAGGATTCCTCCGACTATCATCGCAATCGCAATAACACCAACGCCTACGCCGTGGTCCTCACACAGCCGCTGCTGCGTTGGCAGAATGTGATCGCACACGACCAAAGCAAACTGTTGATCAGCGCCAGTGAACTGCACACCGAACAGGCGCGCCAAGCGCTGATGCTGCGCGTCGCCCGCGCTTATTTCGACGTACTGCTCAATCAGGAACTGTTGAACACCCGCACGCAACAGCTACAAACCTTGCGCGAGAGCCAGACGCGCAGCCAGCGACTGCTGGCCGACGGCGCCACCACCGCTAATGCGCTCGCCCAGGTGCAGGCCAAGTACGACCAGGCATTCGCCGAACAGGTGGCGGCCCGTGGCGCACTGGACATTGCCAACGAAACGCTCACCCAATTAACTGCCGCACAGGCAGGCCCGTGGTCAGGCAAAGAGCCGCAGTTCAGTGCCCCGGTGCCCGCTGCCATCGATGATTGGGCCACGACCGCGCAACAAGGCAACCTTGCCGTACAGGCGGCGCAGATTGCCCAGCGCCTGGCCGAAATGGACATCGACAAGGAACGGGCCGGCCATTTGCCGACCCTGGATCTGATCGCCGCCCATGGCCGCTTCGCCTCTGTCGGCGGTGATGTCTACGATGTGACGTTGCCGGAAAACCGCTATAACCAGACCGTGGTCGGGGTCAAACTGAGCGTTCCTCTCTACAGCGGTGGCCGCACCAGCAGTCGCGTGCGCGAAGCCCATGCACTGCAAAGCAAGGCGGCGGACGAAGTCGAAGATGCACGTCGCAACGCCGGGCTGAAGGCGCGCCAGGCTTACCTGCAAGTCACCAACGGCATGAGCCAATACCAGGCACTCAAGCAGGCCTTGAACTCCAGCCAGATCAACCTTGCCGCCGTGACCCACGGCTTCGAAGCCGGTTCCCGCATCAACACCGACGTGCTGGATGCCCAACAAAAAGTCACCGATACCCAGCAACGCCTGGCCCAACAACGTTATGCGATCCTGATGGCCCAGTTGCACCTGTTGGCATCCACCGGCAACCTGAGCGACGCGCGCCTGCGGGATATCAGTCATACGCTGAACTGACGCACTGATCAGTAGTGCGCTGACATTCGCTCAACGTGAGGGCTGATTTGGATTAAGCTTGGGCATCTCAAAAATGGAACACTGCCCATGTTCGACCTCAACGAACTCTTCCTCTACGCCAAGGTGGTCGAACACGGCGGGTTTGCGGCGGCGGGTCGAGCGTTGAACCTGCCCAAATCGACCTTGAGCCGCAGGGTCAGCCAGCTTGAAGCCAGGCTGGGGGCACGGCTGATACAGCGTTCGACGCGCCAATTCCAGGTGACCGATATCGGCCATGCCTATTACCGCCATTGCGTGGCGATGATTGCCGAAGCCGAGTCAGCAGAAGATGTGATTGCCTTCAACAAATCAGAGCCGCGGGGCGTGATCCGCCTGAGCTGCACCACCGCATTGCTCAACTACTGGGTGGCGCCGATGCTCGCCCAATTCATGGCGCAATGCGCCAGCGTCGAACTGAACGTGAAGAGCTTCAACCGCAAGGTCGACATCATCAGCGAAGGCTATGACATGGCCTTGAACCTGTGTTTCCCACCGCTGGAAAGCAGTGAGCTGGTCATGAAGGTACTGGCTAAAAGTCCTCAGGTACTGGTGGCGAGCGCGACTTTTTTGCAGGACGCTCCCCTGCCCTCGCTACCGGCTGACCTTGCCGGGCTGGCGACTATCCATTGGGGCAACCCGTTGCTTCAATACCTGTGGGACCTGACCGGGCCGGACGGCGCGACGGCCCAGGTCGCGCACACGCCGCGCCTGGTCAGTGATGACATGTCGACCCTGAAAAATGCAGCACTGGCGGGCGTGGGCATCGCCAACCTGCCCCAAGTCGTCGTGAAAGACGAGTTGGCCGATGGCCGCCTGATTGCCGTATTGCCTGAATGGCAACCCGCTGAAGGCGTGATCACCGCCGTGTTCCCCTCTAGGCGCGGGCTGATGCCGTCGGTGCGGTCCTTGATCGACTTTCTGGGCGATGCGTTCGAGGCGCCGTGATCTTAACTAGCCGCCGTTGCATGAACCAAAGCTAGGCCGGCTACATCATAGACCACACTGTCATATTCAAATGCCAGGTAAAATTGAGCCTGGATGGTATCTTTGTCACCGTCCTTGAATCTTTTTATATTCAATTTCCCACTGTCCGCCTTGATGAGCGACGGTAAAGCAAAAGTAGCATTAACACCTGCCTCATCCCTGCTTACGTCATGCTCGCCATCTTTTATAGGTGGCGGCATCTTGAAGGTGAGCAGCTCAAATCGCCCCGTCTCCTCTTCATTAAGGCTCCCACGAAGAATAAGAACGCCATCGTCCGACTCATAATAGCGGAACTCTAATGCCCTCCAAAATTCCTCTACCATAGGAAAGGGAGGAGCAAACATGAAGTTAAAATAATCAGCGCCGACCTTTGAATTCTTCGCTGCGCCAGAAGACTCGCTGGGTTTAGTGTTATTCATGGCTCAATTCCTTGAACTGATTGATTAATCTACGCTCGGCATTTCGAGAGCCCTCCGGGCATGAATATCAGCCTACGCAAACGCCATTAATCAAACTACTGTCAGACTTCTCAGTTGACATCTGTGCCATGTGATGCGCATTAGCTTCTGGCCGAATCAGCGACACCACTGCCCATCGATACCTACTCGGGCTGCATCCATGCATTCGCTGCAACAGTCTTTTGTCATCAATCACATTGATAGCTCCCTAACAAAAGCCCCATGCTAGAGGGCTGACTCCGCGCTTATATCATTCCGAATGATAGTTACCTTTGCTTCATTCGATTCGTGACCTAGCACCTCCCCGCGCATGATCCGCCCATCTCAAATACATTGGCGGATGCACCTCATGGAACAGTCACTCAAACTTTTGCGCTTCCCCTTGGCGATCTTGGCCGTGGTGGTGATCAGCGCGTGCGGCAAGTCTCCCGAACAAGCGGCCGCCATGCCCCCAGCCAAGGTCAGCGTGGCCAAGGTGCTGGAACAACCGGTCAACGAGTGGGACGAGTTCACCGGGCGCCTTGAAGCGCCGGAAACCGTGCAGATTCGTCCGCGGGTGTCCGGCCAGATTGACCAGGTGGCGTTCACCGAAGGCGCGCTGGTGAAGAAAGGCGACCTGCTGTTCCAGATCGACCCTCGCCCATTCCAGGCCGAAGTGCGCCGCCTCGAAGCCCAGCTTGCGCAGACTAAAGCCGCCGCCACTCGCAGTGAAAACGAAGCGCAACGTGGCGAGCGCCTGCGCCAGAGCAATGCGATCTCTGCCGAACTGGCCGACTCGCGCACCACCGCCGCCCAGGAAGCCCGCGCCGCGATGGCCGGGATCCAGGCGCAGTTGGACCTGGCCAAGCTGAACCTGAGTTTTACGCGCGTGACCTCGCCCATCAGTGGCCGCGTCAGCCGTGCCGAAATCACCGCCGGCAACCTGGTGACCGCCGATACCACCGCGCTGACCAGCGTGGTCTCCACCGACAAGGTTTACGCCTACTTCGACGCCGATGAGCGTGTATTCCTCAAGTACACCGAACTGGCCCGTGAAGGCCGGCGTGGCGCCACCACCCCGGTGTATCTGGGCCTGTCCAACGAAACCGGCAACCCGCACCTGGGCCAGATGAACTTCGTCGACAACCAGGTCAACCCGGCCACCGGCACCATCCGTGGCCGCGCGGTGTTCGACAACAGCAAGGGCGAATACACCCCTGGCCTGTATGCGCGTTTGAAGCTGGTCGGCAGCGGCACCTATTCGGCGGTGTTGATCAATGACGAAGCCGTCGGCACCGACCTGGGCAAGAAATTCGTGCTGGTGATGGACGGCGACAAGCCGGCTTATCGCGCGGTGGAACTGGGGCCGAAAATCGAAGGCTTGCGCATCGTGCGCAGCGGCCTGACCAAGGATGACACCGTGATCGTCAAGGGCCTGCAACGCGTGCGCCCTGGCTCGCCGGTCGCACCGGAAACCATTCCGATGGCCAGCAAGGAAACCCTCGCCGCCTTGGCCCAACAACGACAAGCGCTTGAAGCCAGCAACCTGGAGCAAGTGGCGCCGGAAAAACCCGCGCCCAAGCTCGCAAGCGTCGCGACTCCACGCGGTTAAGGGATACGACTCAAGATGAATTTTTCCAAGTTCTTCATTTCACGGCCGATCTTCGCAGCGGTGCTGTCGCTGTTGATCCTGATTGCCGGTGCAATCTCGCTGTTCCAACTGCCGATCAGCGAATACCCGGAAGTGGTACCGCCGACCGTGGTGGTGCGCGCCAACTTCCCGGGCGCCAACCCCAAAGTCATCGGTGAAACCGTGGCCGCGCCGTTGGAGCAAGCCATCACTGGCGTTGAGAACATGCTGTACATGTCCTCGCAATCTACCGCCGACGGCAAGCTGACCCTGACCATCACCTTCGCCCTGGGCACCGACCTGGACAACGCGCAGGTGCAGGTGCAAAACCGTGTGACGCGTACCCAGCCCAAGCTGCCGGAGGAAGTGACACGCATCGGTATTACCGTGGACAAGGCCTCCCCCGACCTGACCATGGTGGTGCACTTGACCTCCCCGGATCAGCGTTATGACATGCTGTACCTGTCCAACTACGCGATCCTCAATATCAAGGATGAACTGGCCCGCCTGGGCGGCGTCGGTGACGTGCAGTTGTTCGGCATGGGCGACTACTCCCTGCGCGTCTGGCTGGACCCGAACAAAACCGCTTCGCGCAACCTGACCGCCACCGATGTGGTCACGGCGATCCGCGAGCAGAACCGCCAGGTGGCAGCCGGTGCCCTGGGCGCACAGCCTGCGCCGAGTGACACCAGCTTCCAGTTGTCGGTCAATACCCAGGGCCGCCTGGTCACTGAAGAAGAGTTCGAGAACATCGTGATTCGCGCCGGCGCCAACGGTGAAATCACGCGCCTCAAGGACATCGCCAGGGTCGAACTGGGCTCCAGCCAATACGCGCTGCGCTCGCTGATCGATAACCAGCCGGCCGTTGCGATTCCGATTTTCCAGCGTCCCGGCTCCAATGCCATCGACATCTCCAACGATGTGCGCAGCAAGATGGCCGAGCTGAAAAAGAGCTTTCCGGCGGGCATGGATTACCGCATCGCCTATGACCCGACCATCTTTGTACGCGGTTCCATCGAAGCGGTGGTGCATACCCTGTTTGAAGCACTGATCCTTGTGGTGCTGGTGGTGATCCTGTTCCTGCAGACCTGGCGCGCCTCGATCATCCCGTTGGTGGCGGTGCCGGTTTCATTGATCGGTACCTTTGCGGTGATGCACCTGTTCGGGTTCTCACTCAATGCCCTGTCATTGTTTGGCCTGGTGCTGGCGATCGGTATTGTGGTGGACGACGCCATCGTGGTGGTGGAAAACGTCGAGCGTAATATCGAGTTGGGGCTTGAGCCGTTCCCGGCGACCGAAAAAGCCATGAGTGAAGTGACCGGCCCCATCATCGCCACGGCGCTGGTGCTGTGTGCGGTGTTCATTCCGGCCGCCTTTATCAGTGGCTTGACCGGGCAGTTCTACAAGCAGTTCGCCTTGACCATCGCGATCTCAACCGTGATCTCGGCGTTCAACTCCCTGACCCTGTCCCCTGCCCTGGCCGCTGTGCTGCTGCGCGGCCACGACGCGCCAAAGGACCGTTTCTCCAAGTTCCTCGACAAGGTCTTCGGGGGCTGGCTGTTCCGTCCCTTCAACCGCTTTTTCGAAAAGGCCAGCCATGGCTATGTAGGCACCGTGCGCCGAGTGATTCGCGGCAGCGGTATCGCCTTGTTCGTCTACGCAGGTTTGATGGTGCTGACGTTCTTCGGGTTTGCCCACACGCCGACCGGTTTCGTACCGGCCCAGGACAAGCAATACCTGGTGGCCTTCGCCCAACTGCCCGACGCCGCAAGCCTGGACCGCACCGAAAACGTGATGAAGCGCATGTCGGAGATCGCCCTGAAACAACCCGGCGTGGAAGCTGCGATTGCCTTCCCGGGCCTGTCGATCAACGGGTTCACCAACAGCCCGAACAGCGGCATCGTGTTCGTGACCTTGAAGCCGTTCGATGAGCGTAAAGACCCGAGCATGTCCGCCGGTGCGATTGCTGGTGCACTGAACGGCCAATACGCCAATATCGAAGAGGCCTACATGGCGATCTTCCCGCCGCCGCCGGTACAAGGCCTGGGCACCATCGGGGGCTTCCGCCTGCAGATCGAAGACCGTGGCAACCTCGGCTATGACGAGCTGTATAAAGAAGTGCAGAACGTGATTGCCAAGAGTCACAGCGTGCCTGAACTGTTCGGCCTGTTCACCAGCTACACGGTGAACGTGCCGCAAGTGGACGCGGCCATCGACCGCGAAAAGGCCAAGACTCACGGCGTGGCGATCAGCGACATCTTCGACACCCTGCAGGTCTACCTGGGTTCGTTGTATGCCAACGACTTCAACCGTTTCGGGCGTACCTATCAGGTCAACGTGCAGGCCGAGCAGCAGTTCCGCCAGGACTCCGACCAGATCGGCCAATTGAAAGTGCGCAATAACAGAGGCGAGATGATCCCGCTGGCGACCTTTATCAAGGTCAGCGACACCTCGGGCCCGGACCGTGTGATGCACTACAACGGCTTCATCACCGCAGAAATCAACGGCAACGCCGCGCCGGGCTACAGCTCTGGCCAGGCCCAGGCCGCGATTGAAAAGCTGCTCAAAGATGAACTGCCCAACGGCATGACCTACGAGTGGACCGACCTGACCTATCAGCAAATCCTCTCGGGCAATACCGCGCTGTTCGTATTCCCGCTCTGCGTACTGCTGGCGTTCCTGGTGCTCGCCGCCCAATACGAAAGCTGGAGCCTGCCGCTGGCGGTGATCCTGATCGTACCGATGACACTGCTGTCGGCCATTACCGGGGTGATCATCTCGGGCGGCGACAACAACATCTTCACCCAGATCGGCCTGATCGTACTGGTGGGCCTGGCGTGCAAGAACGCGATTCTGATCGTCGAGTTCGCCAAGGATAAACAGCAGGAAGGCCTCGACCCGCTCGCCGCAGTACTGGAAGCCTGCCGCCTGCGTCTGCGGCCGATCCTGATGACCTCGTTCGCGTTCATCATGGGTGTGGTGCCGTTGGTGCTCTCCAGCGGTGCCGGCGCCGAGATGCGCCATGCCATGGGCGTGGCGGTGTTCTCCGGGATGATCGGTGTGACCTTCTTCGGTCTGTTGCTGACACCAGTGTTCTACGTACTGATCCGTCGCTATGTCGAGCGCAGTGAAGCGCGCAAAGCGGCCAAGGCCTTGAAGCTGGAGACACAGCAATGAGTGTGAAAGTATTCCTGCCGAGCCTGTTGGTGCTGGCGCTCGCCGCCTGTGCCGTAGGCCCGGACTACAAGACCCAGCCACTGGAGGCGGCCAATATCACGGCCGCCGCCGACAGCAAAAGCTACGACCATGCCAAGTACGAAGGCATCTGGTGGCAGCAGTTCGAAGACCCCACGCTCAACCAGCTGGTAACCCAGTCGCTGAGCGGCAACCGTGATTTGCGCGTAGCCTTTGCCCGCCTGCGGGCGGCACGGGCTATCCGTGATGACGCGGCCAACGACATCATGCCGGTGGTCACCTCTCGCGCCAGCAGCGATGTGGGCAAGGGCCAGATTCCCGGGCAGACCACCAAGCGTGTCAACAGCGAGCGCTACGACCTGGGCCTGGACATGGCCTGGGAAGTGGATTTATTCGGGCGCATCCGCCGCAACCTGGAAGCCAGCGACGCCGACCAACAGGTGGCCGAAGCCGACCTGTACCAACTGCAAGTCACCATGATTGCCGAACTGGTGGATGCCTACGGTCAACTGCGTGGAGCGCAACTGCGTGAACGCATTGCCCTGGACAACCTGAAGAACCAGCAGGAATCGCGCACCATCACCGTCAGCCTGCGTGATGCCGGCGTCGGTGATCAGCTCGACGTGGAACGTGCCGACGCGCGCCTGGCAGCAGTTGAAGCCAGCGTGCCGCAACTGCAGGCCGAACAAGTGCGCGAGCGCAACCGCATCGCCACCCTCCTCGGCCAGCGCCCCGACAAACTGAGCGTGGACCTGAGCCCGAAAGACCTACCAGCGATTGCCAAGGCGTTGCCGATTGGCGACCCGGGGCAACTGCTGCAACGACGCCCGGACATCCTCAGCGCCGAACGCAAACTGGCCGCCGCCACCGCACGTATCGGCGTGGCCAAGGCCGACCTGTTCCCACGGGTGAGCCTCAGCGGTTTCCTCGGGTTCACCGCCGGGCGCGGTTCGCAGATCGGCTCCGCCGCGGCGAATGCCTGGTCCCTGGGCCCGAGCATCACGTGGGCCGCGTTTGACCTGGGCAGCGTGCGTGCGCGTCTGCGTGGCGCGAATGCCGAAGCCGATGGCGCGTTGGCGACCTATGAACAGCAAGTGTTGCTGGCATTGGAAGAGTCCGAGAACGCCTTCAGCGATTACGGCAAGCGCCAGCAACGCCTGGTCTCGCTGATCCGCCAAAGCGAATCCAGCCGCGCCGCCGCCGACCTCGCGGCGATCCGCTATCGCGAAGGCACCGTGGACTTCCTGGTACTGCTCGACGCCCAGCGCGAACGCCTGGCTGCCGAAGACGCCCAGGCCCAGGCCGAAGTGGATCTGTATCGCGGCATCGTGGCGATCTACAAGGCCTTGGGTGGTGGCTGGCAGCCGGATACGGTGGTCGCCAGCAACCGGTGAGGTAAGAGCTCCTTTGGTTGGTCGCATCCAGCCAATTTTTAGCCCTGCGGTCCATTCGGTCGCGGGGCTTTTTTTCGTGTGGGATTAGCTGGCCTCACCCAGAATCAGGCTACGGTAATGCCCCGGATTCGATCCCACCCACTTACGAAAGGCCTTGTAGAACGAACTCGCATCGGCAAACCCCAGCCGCGTGGCGATCTCGGCAAAACTGATCTGCGGCTCGGCCAACCACACAATCGCCAGTTCCTTGCGCACGCTGTCCTTGAGGCCCTGATAGGTCTGCCCCTCTTCCGCCAGGCGGCGGCGTAGTGTGGACGCAGAAATACACAACCTGGCGGCAAGCCCCTCGGTTTCCGGCCAGGTGTCGGGGGGCATCTGCCGCAAGTCGTGCTTGATGCGCGTGGCGAGGCTTTCCGGGTCGCGGTATTTCACCAGGATGTTAGCCGGTGCATGAGCCAGGAAACGTTGGAGCTCCTGCGGGCTGCGCTTGATCGGCAGGTCCAGGCAGTCGGCAGAAAAAATCATGCGGGTGCGTGGCCGATCAAAGCGCAGGTTGTCAGAAAACATCACCTGATAATCGTCACAGAAGTCCGGCTGCGCGCAACGCAACTCGATGGCGAGGATCGGAATGCGCCGCCCTGCCAGCCAGCAGGCGACGCCGTGGACGATCATCCAATAGGTGAAGTAGGTAAACGCACGCTTGGGATCATGCTCAGGTTCGAGCAGGACGATTTCCGCCAGGCTCTGTTGACGCACCAGCTGGGCTGGCATGTGCTCCAGCATCAACGACAGAAACCCCAGGCCGGTTTCCAGGCCCGCTGCCAGGCTGGGTTGCGCCACGGCGGCGCGACACAGGAACGCCAAGCTGCCGGACTTGAGCTTGCGCGGGTCCATGCCAAAGAACTCATCGTCCCTGCGCCGCGCCAGCAAGCGCCACAGGCGTGCATAGGCCGTGGCCGCCACGCGAGCGTCGGGCTGCTCAAGCAACGCCGGATCAATCCCGACTTTGCTCAATGCCTCAACGGTGGCCGCTCCCGGCGCGCAACTCTGCAACAGCGCTTCGCGCACGAGGTGGATGGAGATGGTGTCTTTTTCCGACATGGGGCGTTGAGCTATCCGGCTGCGGTCTGATTGCCCCGCATCATAAAGGCGGTTGCGCTTCGCCACCACTGTTCAGCCCACGTTCAGCAAAGGTCAATATTTCTTGTTTAGCAATGAGTATCATTATGTTACAACTTAGCTCCCTAACTAGTTGCGCCCGGGTGCCCGATGCTCGTTCCTTTTTTAATCATGCTGCGCGAAGGCATTGAAGCGGCATTGATCGTTGGCATTATCGCCAGTTACCTGCAACAGACCGGGCGTGGCCAGTGGATGCCTGCGGTGTGGATCGGCGTGTTCCTGGCGGCCGCGCTGGCGCTGCTGGTGGGCGGCGGCCTGGAATTGGTCAGTGCGGAGTTCCCGCAAAAGCAGCAGGAATTGTTTGAAGGTGTCGTCGGCCTGGTCGCCGTGGGTATTCTCAGTTCCATGGTGTTCTGGATGCGCAAAGTGGCGCGCTCGATTAAACACTCGCTGCATGAATCTCTCGACCATGCGTTGGCCGGTTCCAGGCACCAGGTGTTTGCCCTGATCGCCATGGTGTTTTTTGCCGTGGCCCGCGAAGGACTGGAGACGGTGTTCTTCCTGCTTGCCGTGTTTCAGCAGAGTGAAGGCCCCGGCGCTCCGGTAGGCGCCCTGCTCGGCCTGGTCCTGGCCATTGTCGTCGGCTTGCTGATTTATTCCGGCAGCATGCGCCTGAACCTCGGTGCATTTTTCCGCTGGACTGGCCTGTTCATCCTGGTGGTTGCGGCCGGCATTCTCGCCAACTCGGTGCAGGCCCTGCACGAGGCCGGCGTGTGGAATCACTGGCAGACCGTGCTGTTCGATTTCAGCGCTGCATTACCCATGGACAGCCCGCTCGGCTCGGTACTGGCCGGCATGTTCGGTTACCAGGAGGCGCCGACCGTCAGCACCCTGGGCGCCTATCTGATTTACCTGGTGGTGGCCCTGGTGATGTTCTTCCTGCCCTCGGCCCCTACCCAGCCCGTTGCCAATACCTCTTCCGTTTCCAGCCAGTAAGGACCGTCTCTTGTCCAACCCAACCCCTCAATCGGCCCCGCCATCCCGCGCCTTGCGCTGGAGCGTGGCCGGCTCGGTGGTGGTGATGATCGCCGCCGGTGGCCTGTTCTACTACGCCTCGCAATTGGCCGCGACCAAGCGCCAGACCAACCACAATGAAATCGCGGTCACGATTCACAGTCACGCCTGCGAGCCTAACGCTCTCACCGTGCCGGCCGGGCGCGCAAGCTTTCGTATCATCAACCGCTCCGACCGTGCGGTGGAGTGGGAAATCCTCGACGGCGTGCTGGTGGTCGAAGAACGGGAGAATATTGCCCCGGGCCTGAGCCAGGTGATCAATGCCAACCTGTTGCCCGGTGACTACGCCATTACCTGTGGCCTGTTGAGCAACCCGCGCGGCACCTTGCATGTCACGCCCACGGCAGAGTCTGACGCCCAGGCCAAGGCCAAGCCGTCGATGGTGGCCTTTATTGGCCCGTTGTCGGAGTTTCGCGTGTACCTGAGCGGCCAGAGCGGTGCGCTGGTCAAGGCCGTGACGGCCCTGCAACAGGCCATCGCCGCCGGTGATCTGGCCCAGGCACAGGCACTGTATGTGCCGGCCCGTGAGGCGTATCAGCGCCTGGCGCCGGCGTCCCAGCGCCTGGCCGAATTGGATAACGCGATCAACGCCCGCGCCGACTACTTTGAAAAGCGCGAGCAAGACCCCGCCTTCAGCGGCTTCCATCGCCTGGAATACAGCCTGTTCCAGCAACACAGCCTTGATGGCCTGGCGCCGGTCGCCCAACGCCTGGTTACCGACGTCACCACGCTCAAGCAACAGTTACTGGCCCAGTCCCTGCCACCAGAGCAACTGGTGAGCATTGTGGTACGCAACCTCGACAGCCTGGCAGACGTTCGCGCGGCGAGCGGTGAAGAGGAACGCTACAGCCACATCGACTTGAACGGCTTTGCCGCCAATCTTGAGGTGGCCCGCAAAGTGGTCGACCTGATGCGCCCGTTGCTGGGCAAGTCCGCCGCCGACCTGTTGCCCACTATCGACAGCGCGCTCAACGCCTTCGACACCGAACTCGAGGGGCTCAAGGTGAATGACCGCTACCCAACCTACGACAAGGTTACAGCCGATCAGCGCAAGCAGATCGCCGATAAGGCCAAGGCACTGGCCGTTGCACTCGATGGAATCGACCCCGCCCTTGGCCTTTCCGGCCTGCAGTGAAGACGACCGCATACATGAGTGATACAGAACAGTTTGACCTCCAACGTCGCCGCGTCCTGTTGGGCATGGCGGCCACCGGCGCTGCGATTGCCGGCAGCAGCCTGAGCTGCCCGGCGATGGCGGCAGCGGCCGAGCAAGTCACCACGGCCCCGCGTAGCGACAAGACCCAGGACCACCAAGCGTTTTTCGGCAAGCACCAAAGCGGCATCGTCACCCCGCGCCCGGCCTGCGGCATGGTCGTGGCGTTCGATGTACTGGCCAGCGACCGCGAAGACCTGGAACGCCTGTTCCGCACCCTCAACGAGCGCATCGCGTTCCTGATGACCGGCGGCACCGTGCCCCAGGTCGACCCGAAATTGCCGCCTACCGATTCCGGCATCCTTGGCCCGGTGGTCACGCCGGATAACCTGACCATTACCGTATCGGTCGGCGAGTCGTTGTTCGACGAACGCTTCGGCCTCGCGGCGGCCAAACCCAAGCGCCTGAGCCGCATGGTCGGTTTTCCCAACGATGCGCTGGAACCGGCGCAGTGCCACGGCGACCTGAGCCTGCAGTTCAGCTCCAACACGCCAGACACCAATATCCACGCGCTGCGCGACATCGTCAAAAACCTGCCCGACCTGCTGCTGGTGCGCTGGAAGCAAGAAGGCAGCGTGCCGCCCCAGGCACCGACCAAACCCGGTGAGCCGGCGCAGAGTGCGCGCAATTTCCTGGGCTTTCGCGATGGCTCGGCCAACCCCGACTCCAACGATGACAAGGCCATGGACCAGATCGTCTGGGTACAGCCCACCAGCGACGAACCGGCCTGGGCCGCCCATGGCAGTTACCAGGCCGTGCGCATCATCCGTAACTTTGTCGAGCGCTGGGATCGCACCCCGTTGCAAGAACAGGAAAGCATCATCGGCCGCGTCAAACCCACGGGCGCGCCCATGGACGGCCAGCATGAAACCCAGGTCCCGGACTACAGCAAGGACCCTGAAGGCAAGTTGACCAAGCTCGATGCCCACATCCGCCTGGCCAACCCGCGCACCCCGCAGACCCAGGCCAACCTGATCCTGCGGCGGCCGTTCAACTACTCCAACGGCGTCAACAAAAATGGTCAACTGGACATGGGCTTGTTGTTCATCTGCTACCAGGCTGACCTGGAGAAAGGCTTTATCAGCGTGCAAACCCGGCTCAACGGCGAGCCGCTGGAGGAGTACCTCAAGCCCGTGGGTGGCGGGTATTTCTTCACCTTGCCAGGGGTCACCGGCCCCAAGGATTTCATCGGGCGCACGCTGCTCGCGGCAACGCACTCTCAAACTCCTGCCAAGACCTAAAACACACCAGAGCGGAATGTCTCCCATGAAGAAGTCGTCTATTGCGTTGTTGTTACTCAGCCTTTCGCCACTGGCAAGCTTCGCCGCTACTGCGCCGTTGGACCTGGTGGGCCCGGTGTCGGATTACAAGATCTACGTCACCGAAGAAATCGGCGAACTGGTCACCCAGACCCAGGCGTTCACCGACGCTATCAATAAAGGCGACCTGGCCACGGCCAAGAAACTCTATGCGCCAACCCGCGTGCACTATGAGTCCATTGAGCCGATCGCCGAGCTGTTCAGCGACCTCGACGCGTCCATCGATTCGCGTGTCGACGACCATGAAAAAGGCGTGACGGCCGAAGACTTCACGGGCTTTCACCGGATCGAATACGCGCTGTTCTCGCAGAACTCGACCCAGGGCCTGCAAGCACTGACGGCCAAGCTCAACGCGGACGTGAATGACCTCAAGACCCGCGTCGACGGCCTGACCTTCCCGCCGGAAAAAGTCGTCGGTGGTGCCGCTGCGTTGCTTGAAGAAGTCGCGGCCACCAAGATCTCCGGTGAAGAAGACCGCTACAGCCACACCGACCTGTACGACTTCCAGGGCAACATCGACGGCGCGAAGAAAATCGTTGACCTGTTCCGTGGCCAGATCGGGCAGCAGGACCAGGCCTTCCTGGCAAAAGTCGACAAGAACTTTGCCAGCGTCGACAAGATCCTGGCCAAGTACAAAACCAAGGATGGCGGCTTCGAGACCTATGACAAGGTCAAGGACAACGACCGCAAGGCCCTGGTCGGCCCGGTCAACACCCTGGCCGAAGACCTCTCGACCCTGCGCGGCAAGCTGGGTTTGAACTAACTGCAGCGCACAAAAAAACACCCAGTCCCTGTCGAGGGGCCTGGGTGTTTTTTTGCCGGCACGTTGCTCAGTTAGAGAATGCGGTACAGCAAGCGCTCGATCCGCACCCGGCTGACACGCCGCAGGAACTTGCCGACAGCGGGCGGGTAATCCACCAGCGTCTGCAATTGCTGGTAACCCTGGATACGCGTGGTGTGCTGGAAAATATTCGCAAGCTCAGCGCCTCGCGGCCCTAGCCATTGGCCTTGAGGGTCGTCGATCAGCAAGCCGTTTTCCAGGTCGAGGCGAAACGCCCGCGGGTTGAGGTTGTTGCCGGTGAGCAAGGTGTAGCGCTCATCCACCCACATGCCCTTGAGGTGATAGGTGTTATCGCCGTCGCGCCATAGGTGCAGGTTCAACTGGCCGCTGTTGATCATCGGCTGGTGCCGTTTGGCAAAGCGCCGCAGGCTGATCTCGTACAGGTACGGCAACGCCGCAATCACCTTGAAGGGTTCAGTGGGCGGAATATAGAAGTCGTTGGCGGTCTTGTCGCCCACCACGATGTCGATCTTCACACCGCGTGCCAGGGCACGGTTGATCTCGCGGGTTACCGGCAATGGCAGGTTGAAATACGGCGTGCAGATGGTCAGTTGCTGCTGGGCGCTGGCGATGAGTTCGAGGATCACCCGGCTCAACGGGTTGTTCTTGCCGACGCCCAGCAAGGGGCTGACCGACAGATGGCCATTGGGCAACTGCCCGGCTGTGGTGTCGTAGGTCGCATGCTTGAGACGGCTGCGCAGGTCGCCGATGTCGTTGCGCAGGCTGCGAGTGGTGGGCGGGTTTGGCAGGTCCAGGCGATGCACTGCCTTGGACGCCACCAGGCCGTGTTCCACCAGGTGCTGCATCGAATCGGCCAAGGGTTGGCTATGGATCAGGTGATAACGGTCGAAGCGGTATTTGTCGAACTTGTGCAGGTACACATTGTTCAGGCTGGCGCCGCTGTACAGCACGCTGTCATCGATCACGAAACCCTTGAGGTGCAACACGCCGAACAGCTCGCGGGTTTGCACCGGCACGCCGTACACCGGCACTTCGGTGGCGTGGCGCTGGGTCATGGCCTGGTACCAGGCGCTGTTGCCCGGTTGCTTGCCTGCGCCGATCAGCCCGCGCTGGGCGCGCAGCCAATCCACCATCACCACGATGTCCAGTTCGGGCCGTGCGGCCTTGGCGGCGTGTAGCGCGTCGTAGATTTCCTGCCCCGCCTCGTCCTGCTGCAAGTACAAGGCAACGATGTAGATACGCCGCGTGGCCTGGGCGATTTTCTCCAGCAGGCAGCGACGGTAGGCGTCGGCGCTTGGCAGCACCTCAAGGGCCTCGTTGGACAACGGAAAACCGCGCAGCTTGGGCAACAGGGAGCGTTTGAAGAACGACGGCATAGGGCTCGCAATGGTCGAATCCGAAGAGGTTCAAAGCTTACACCATGAGGCTGCTCAGGTCTCGCAACGGGCAATCGAAAAAGACTGTTGACCATGAAGAACGGTCGTTCTACTGTACTCGACATGAACGATATAACCCAGAATGAAACCCGCGACATTATTCTCGACGTCACCGAGAAGTTGATCTATCGCCACGGCATCGCTGCCACCGGTATGGACTTACTGGTAAAAACCGCTGGCGTGTCGAGAAAAAGTATCTATCGCTACTTCGCCAACAAAGATGAGTTGGTGGTGGCCGCCTTGCAACGCCGCGACGAGCGCTGGATGCAATGGCTGCGCAGCGAAGTGGAACGCAGCGACGACAGCGGCGAACGCCTGCTGGGGCTGTTCAGCGCGCTCAAGCGCTGGTTCGGCTCGGCAGACTTTCGCGGTTGCGCCTTTATCAACACCAGCGGTGAAACCGGCGATGCCCAAAACCCGGTGCGCCTGCTGGCCAAGGCCCATAAACGCAAACTGTTCGAGTACGCACTTGAACTGTGCCAAGCACATGGCACCCCCGACCCGGAGCAGCAGGCCGCGCAACTGCTGATCCTGATCGATGGCGCCATTACCGTTGCCCTGGTCATGGGTGATTCAACAGCTGCCGATAATGCGCAATGCATGGCGCGGACCTTACTGCAACTTTGAACCCACAGCCCAGGCAACTTTCGACCCAACCTTTATTGCATTGAGGAGTCGCCCATGTCAGCCCAAGAAGAAGTCCGCCCGCCCCTGCCGCCGTTTACCCGCACCTCTGCCATCGAAAAAGTCCGCCTGGCCGAAGATGGCTGGAACTCCCGCGACCCGCAACGTGTATCCCTGGCCTACACCCTGGACACGAACTGGCGTAACCGCGCCGAATTTGCCCATAACCGCGAAGAAGCCAAGCAGTTCCTGACCCGCAAATGGGCCAAGGAGCTGGATTATCGTCTGATCAAGGAATTGTGGGCCTTTACTGATAACCGCATCGCCGTGCGCTATTCCTATGAATGGCACGATGATTCGGGTAACTGGTTTCGCTCGTACGGCAACGAAAACTGGGAGTTCGACGAGAACGGCTTGATGGCCAACCGCTTTGCCTGCATCAACGATATGCCAATCAAGGAGAGCGAGCGCAAGTTCCATTGGCCGCTGGGGCGGCGCCCGGATGCGCATCCCGGCCTGTCAGAGCTGGGGCTATAACCCCGACTCTGCAGACCGAATGAGATCCAATGTGGGAGCTGGCTTGCCCGCGAAAGCGGTCGTGCAGTAACAGATTCAGCGCCTGACACACCGCCTTCGCAGGCAAGCCAGCTCCCACACTTGGATCGCGGGGCATCAATTGGATCTGCGTCTGCTGCCAGCCCCCTCCCACACGTTTAGTCCTGATTCAGCCCAACGCGATACAACACACCGTCATCCTCATCGGTCAGCACATACAGAAAGCCATCCGGCCCCTGTCGCACATCGCGGATCCGCGCTTTCAATTCGCCCAACAAGCGTTCCTCGTGGACCACTTTGTCACCCTCGAACTGCAACCGAATCAGCTCCTGACTCACCAGCGCACCGACAAACAGGTTGTGCTGCCATGCCTTGAACCGGTCGCCGTCATAGAACGCCATGCCACTGACACCCGGCGACTTCTCCCACACATGGTGGGGCGCCACTGTGCCCTCTGCCGTTTTGCCCTTGGCTTCGGGAATCGGCAGCAGGGAATAGTTGATGCCATGGGTTGCCAACGGCCAGCCGTAGTTCTTGCCGCGCTCGATGATATTGACTTCATCACCGCCACGGGGCCCGTGTTCATTTTCCCAGATCGTGCCGCTCCAGGGATTCAAGGCCAGCCCTTGCGGGTTACGCTGCCCATAGGACCAGATCTCGGGACGCACGCCGGGTTGACCGACGAAAGGGTTGTCATCCGGCACGCGCCCATCCGGGTAGATGCGCACCACTTTGCCTTGCAACTTGTCCAAATCCTGGGCCGTGGGGCGGTCGTTGTTCTCTCCAAGAGTCACGAACAGGTAGCCATCACGGTCGAAGGCCAGGCGCGAGCCGAAGTGGTTGCCGGTAGACAGCTTGGGCTCCTGGCGCAGGATCACCTTGAAGTCCTCCAAGCCGCTCAAGTCAGCGGCCAAGCGACCACGCCCTACAGCTGTGCCGGCCTTGCCACCCTCGCCACCGCCTTCGGCGTACGACAGGTACACCAGGCGGTCCTGCTTGAAGTCTGGCGACAGCACCACATCCAGCAACCCGCCCTGCCCTTTGGCCCATACCTGCGGCACGCCCTTCAAGGGCGCAGACAGCTTGCCGTCCGGGCTGACAAACCGCAGGTGCCCAGGTAACTCGGTCACCAGGAAACCTTGCTGGTCCGGCAAAAACGCCAGCGCCCATGGATGGTCCAGGCCCTTGGCGACCGGCGTGGCGGTGATGCTGCCTTGCTCAGTGGGGAACTGTTGGCTATCGACGGCATACGCCGCGCTCAACGGCAGCAACGCGGTGGCGCACAGGGCGGCTAGCAGGGTTTTACGTACAAACATAAGGCGAAATCCTCAGCGGCGATTGCCGTTGGCATCATAGGTGGGCGCTTTGGGTGCGGTGGCCGGGCGGCTGGGGGCCGCCTCCTGCTTGGGGTAGCGGTTGCCGATGCCACCGTTTTCCAGCGTTGGCCGCGGGTTGGCCGGGACGGGCTGGATACTGCGAACAGCCGGTGCATTGGGCTGGGTGCCCTGCATGCTATTGGGGTTGGCCCGGTGAATAGGGCCGTGGTCGCTACGCCCCGGCAGGTTTTGCGCCTGGGCCAATGGCGCAAGGGCCAGGCCCAGCGCCAGTGCTGCGAGATGACGTACACAACGGTTCATGGCCAAACCTCTCTATGCCAAGTACTACGTGCTTTCGATAACACGCTACGCCGCGGGTTCGCGTTGTGACACTAAATAGTTTCTCATCAGGTGTAACACGATCTGTCCGAGCATCTATCCGCCGAAACTTTTGCCCTGCCCTGTGAGTCACCAGCACACAGGCTCTTCGTTGAGGAATCACACCTATGCCACGGGCAATCTGGAAAGGCGCCATCAGTTTCGGCTTGGTTCACATCCCGGTATCGCTGGTCTCGGCGACCTCTTCACAAGGCGTCGACTTTGACTGGCTGGACAAGCGCAGCATGGACCCGGTGGGCTATAAGCGCATCAACAAAACCACCGGCAAGGAAGTCACCAAGGAAAATATCGTCAAGGGCGTGGCCTTTGAAAAAGGACGCTACGTGGTGCTCAGCGAAGACGAAATTCGCTCGGCCCACCCCAAGTCCACCCAGACCATCGAAATCATCGCCTTCGTCGCCAGCGACCAGATCCCCCTGCAAAACATCGACACGCCCTACTTCCTCGCTCCGGATAAACGCGGCGGCAAGGTCTATGCACTGCTGCGCGAAGCGCTGAAAAAAACCGGCAAGGTGGCCCTGGCCAATGTGGTACTGCACACCAAGCAACACCTGGCCGCGTTGATGCCGCTGGAATCGGCTCTGGTGCTGGTCATGCTGCGCTGGCCCGCTGAAGTGCGCAGCCTGGATGAGTTGGAACTGGGCAGCGATGTGACAAAGCCGACCCTGGCCAAAGGTGAATTGGACATGGCCAAGCGCCTGGTGGAAGACATGAGCGCCGATTGGCAGCCCGATGAATACCGTGACAGCTTCCAGGACAAGATCAGGGCGCTGGTGGCGAAGAAGGCCAAGGCCGGCAAGATCGAAGATGTGGAAACGGTCGAAGGCGGCGAAGAGCGAAAATCCGCGGATGTCATCGACCTGACCGAACTGCTCAAACGCAGCCTGGCGGGTAAACCTGCGGCGAAAAAAAGCACCGCGAAAAAGTCCAATAACAAGGCCTCTTGAGCCTGCCATTGACGGGAGAATGACATGGCAAAGCCCCTGAGTGAGTACAATCGCAAGCGCGATTTCAAGATCACCGCCGAACCCGCCGGCAGCTCACCCGCCAGCAAACGCAACGTCTCGGCCCTCAGCTTCGTGATTCAAAAGCACGATGCGCGCAACCTGCACTACGACTTTCGCCTGGAACTCGATGGCGTGCTGCTGAGCTGGGCGGTGCCCAAGGGCCCAAGCCTGGACCCGAGCCAAAAACGCCTGGCGGTGCATGTTGAAGACCACCCACTGAGCTATGGCAGTTTCGAGGGCAGCATTCCCGCCGGCCAATACGGTGCGGGGGATGTGATCGTATGGGACCGAGGCATTTGGCAGCCCCACGATGACCCGCGCAAAGCCTACGCGGCGGGCAAGCTCAAATTCACCCTGGTCGGTGAAAAACTCTCCGGTGACTGGGCGCTGGTACGCACCCGGCTCAAGGGCAGCGGCGACAAGGAGCAATGGCTGTTGATCAAGGAAAACGATCAGCAGGCGCGCCCGGCCGCTGAGTTCGATATCGTCCAGGCCAAGCCCGCCAGCGTGCTCAGCGATGCGGTGGTGGGTAAGCCAAAGGCCAAGGCCAAACCCAAGGCCGCGCCAAAAGCCAAAACGCCCAAGCGCATCGCTGCCCTGCCGGATGAGTTTGCCCCCCAATTGGCAACCTTGGTGGACCGGGCGCCCGAAGGTGATTGGCGCTACGAGATCAAGTTCGACGGCTACCGCATCATGGCGCGTATTCGCGACGGCGAAGTGCGCCTGTTCACCCGTAACGGCCACGACTGGACCGAACGCCTGCCACGTCAGTGCAAAGCCTTGCAAGCCCTCAAGCTCAAGGACAGTTGGCTGGATGGCGAAGTGGTCAGCCTCAATGGCGACGGGCTGCCGGATTTCCAGGCGCTGCAAAACGCGTTCGATATCGGCCGCAGCCTGGACATTGTCTATTACCTGTTCGACGCACCGTTTTTGAACGGCCGCGACCAGCGTGAAGACCCGGTCGAAGAGCGTCGGGCTGCGCTTAAATCTGCGCTGTCCGCCAGCCGAAGCAAACTGCTGCGCTTCTCCGAAGCCTTTGCCGCCAGCCAGCGCGATATTTTCGAGAGCGCCTGTGACCTGGCGCTCGAAGGCGTGATCGGCAAGCGCGCCGGCAGCCCCTACGTGTCGCGGCGCAGTGCCGACTGGATCAAGCTCAAATGCCGCCTGCGCCAGGAGTTCGTGATTGTCGGCTATACCCGCCCCCAAGGTTCGCGCAGCGGCTTTGGGGCGCTGCTGTTGGCGGTCAACGATGACACCGGCCTGGTATATGCCGGGCGGGTGGGCACGGGCTTTGATCAAGCGGCGCTGAAAAGTATCTATGCCAAGCTCACCCCGCTTGAGCGCAAGGACTCGCCCCTGCAAAAACCATTGACCAGTGCCCAGGCCCGTGGCGTGCATTGGGTTGAGCCGAGCCTGGTCGGCGAGGTGCAATTTGCCGAATGGACCCGCGAAGGCGTGGTGCGCCAAGCCGCGTTTGTGGGCCTGCGCACCGACAAGCCAGCCTCGCAGATCATTCATGAACAGCCGCGCGCGGCCAAGTCGGTCAAGGCACCCGAAACGTCGAAAGCCGGTAAAGCGCAGGCAACGGTGAAGAGCGTGAAAATCACTCACCCCGAGCGCATTATCGACAAGCACAGCGGCACGCAAAAACAGCAACTGGCGCAGTTCTACACCGATATCAGCGAATGGATCCTGCCCTTCCTGCGCGCACGTGCCGTGTCATTGCTGCGGGCGCCGGAAGGGATCGAAGGTGAGCAGTTCTTCCAGAAGCACTCAGAGCGTATGGCCATCCCCCACATCAAGCAATTGGACCAGGCGCTGGACCCAGGCCATGCGCGCCTGATGGAAATAGACAGCGTGGAGGCCCTGGTCGGCGCGGTGCAAATGGGTACCGTCGAATTTCACACCTGGGGCGCCACTGCAGACAAGATTGAAACGCCTGACCTGTTTGTTCTCGATCTCGACCCGGACCCGGCCCTGCCCTGGAAAGCCATGCTGGAAGCGGCCCAACTGACCCTGTCGGTACTCGATGAGCTGGGCTTGCAAGCTTTCGTCAAAACCAGCGGCGGCAAGGGCCTGCACTTGATCGTGCCGTTGGCCCGGCGCGACGGCTGGGACACCGTGAAGGCGTTCGCCAAAGCCATTGCGCAATTCATGACCCGGCAACTGCCCGAACGCTTTACCGCCACCAGTGGCCCCAAGAACCGCGTCGGCAAGATTTTTATCGATTACCTGCGCAACGCCCGTGGCGCCAGTACCGTAGCGGCGTATTCCGTGCGGGCCCGCCCGGGCCTGCCAGTGTCGGTGCCGGTGGGTCGAGAGGAGTTGAAAGGATTGCGTGGCGCCCAGCAGTGGACAGTGGCGAACCTGCATCAGCGGCTGCAAACGTTGAAGGATGACCCCTGGGCGGGGTATGCCAATCGACAGAAGATCAGCAAAAAGATGTGGGACAAGCTGGGCGCGCAACCCCCTGGGTGATCCGCGCCTTGAGCCAGGTCAGATAAGAATGAAGATCAGCGCCAGACCGGCAAAGATCGCCCACTTTTCCAGGTAGTAGCGCGTGCGATTGCGCTTCTTGAGCTCTTTGCCACGCAGGCGAATCTTGTACAGACGGGTAAAGGCACGGTTGAGGCCGCCGGTCTTGTCACCCTCATCGTTGGGCGAACCTGCGGCCGCCATCACATTGCGGCTGAACCAGCGGTTGAACGCAGCTGCCCAGCGGTACTTCATCGGCCGTTCGATATCACAGAACAGAATGATGCGGTTCTGTTGGGTGGTGTTTTCCGCGTAGTGAATGTAGGTCTCGTCGAACATCACCGGCTCGCCATCGCGCCAGTAATAGCTTTCGCCATCCACATTGATGTAGCAACCTGGATCGTTAGGGGTATCCAGCCCCAGGTGATAGCGGTACGAGCCCGCATACGGGTCACGGTGACGTACCAGCTTGGAGCCCGGTGGCAGCTCGGCGAACATCGCCGCCTTGATCGAGCCGATGCTCTGCACCAGCTCGGTGGTACGCGGGCACAGCTTCATCGCCGAGGGGTGACTGTCGCCGTACCACTTGAGGTAGAACCGCTTCCAGCCGGTCTTGAAAAACGAGTTGAACCCTACGTCGTTGTATTGCTCCGAGCGTTTGATCTCACCCGCCCGCATCAGATTCTGGCCTTCTTCGCGGATCTCTTCCCAGTGCTCCTGCAATGGGCTCAGGTCTGGAAAGTCGCTGGGCGAGAGGTAGGGACGGCTGGGCTGCTTGGAGAACAGGTACAGGAAACAGTTGATCGGCGCCAGGAACGTCGAGTGATCGCTAAGCTGGCGACCCAGCTTGTGTCGCACCCGACCGCGCAGGTGTACATACGCAATGGAAGCAACGTAGAGAGCAACAATGATGAGTTTCAAGGGATTCGTCACACGTCAGGGAGAGAACAGGCTGCTCCTGCGGGCCCACAACGGCCGAGGATGGATAAGCAGCACCTGAAATCACAATTCACATACAGGCGACACGGCCGGCGGATAACCGCCTGCGTGCGACCATTGGCAGTTATTTAGCCACACTTTGTAACCAAAGGTTAACTAAGAATTGTGAAAAGCTGTCTACTGAGTGTGCTGGGGGTAGGAGCAGGCAGGCCCTTGAGCCTGCCTGTTTGAGGGCGCTGGAAGGGTTACAGCGGCGAGTCGTTACCCTCGCGGCGATCCCCTAATGCCGTATAGGGCACGGCCTGAGTGCGGCTGCGAACGAAGTAGCGGATCAGCGCAATCATCAGGCCCAGCAACAGACCTCCGACAAGGCTCAACGCGATAACCAGCGGCTTTTTCGGCTTGATCGGCGACAGAGGCTCCTGGGCTCGACGGTCAATGGTGACCAGCTTGAGGTTGCTCATATCGATATTCAAACCACGCAACCTGGCGACTTCAGCGCGAAGCGGCTCGACGTCCTGCAAGAAGATGTCTTCATTGCCACGCTTGCGCAGCACCTCAACCTCGCGGTTGCTTTCCAGCAGTTGCAGCTCTTTGCCGATCTCGGCAATGCGCGGGTTGGTGAAATCGTCGCTGGTACGCTGCTGCAATGCAGCGCGTTCGGCTTCCAACGCCTCGGTCCCCATGAAATACAGCGGGATCTTCTGGTTGTTCACCTCGGTCCGCATGACCTGGCTCGAACCCGTGCGGGTGGAGTCGGCCATTGAGGACGGCGTTGTCGGTGTACGAATGCCCATGGACTTGGCAATGCTGATGGCTTCGGCCAACTCGGCGAGGCGGTTGGTGCGTTCCATCTTCATCTGCAGGCGCAGGGCGCTGAGTTCATCCTGCAGTTGGGCACGCTTGAGCCGGTCCGCTTCCAGCAGCTTGGCGATTTTCGATTCTTTATCGGTATCGTAGTTGGCGCGGGCGGCGTCGATCTTGCCCTTGAGCTCGCTCAAGCGGTTATTGACGATCACCTTGAGGTCAGCACCCACTTGCTGACGCTCGGCGGCAATGGCGTAGTCCACAAAACCGTTGAGGATCGCAACACCATCGACGTCGGTCGGGTATTGCAGTTCCAGACGGATATAGCTGCTCAACGAATCGGATTTCTTGGGGTCAGGCAAAATCAGATTGACCGAATTGCGGTTGAACGCCTCAAAGCTCTGCTCAAGGGTTTGCCCCGGTTTCTTGAACGCCTTGAACAACTCCTCATGATCCTTGAAGAACCCCAGGCGTGCATCATAAGAGTCCAGCTGTGCACCTACTTTGAGCAGCGCATCGGCAGGCGGCAACTTATACACTTCCGAACGGTTCAAGGCGTCTAGCTCGTTGATTGCAGCAGGCCGCAACACACTGCTGACTTCATAGGTCTTGGGTGCCAGGAAGGCATAACCTGCGCCTAATACCCCGGCCAGAAGCGTACACCCGATCACCAGCTTTTTTTGTCGCCAGATGGCGTGAAACAATTCAAATAAATCAATTTCATCAGACGCTGCGGAAGGCGGAAGCGGGGAAGTACGATTCAAAATAAGAACACCTTAAAATAATACTAAAAGGCCATCATTCTCAGAAGTCTAAAAGACTTCAAAAATCAGGGACAACGCCCTGGATACGGCAGACCAATGGCGATGTGACCACTCAGTCCCCTGAAATATCCCACAAACTTAGGGATTATTTCGGTTTCATTTCGGTGAGTAAGCCAAATGACACAGCCATGTCAGACTGATCTGGTTGCAAGCGTAGTCAATACAACATGAAAAAGCTGTCAAATAGCTGTCTTATAAAGAAAAAAATTTCGCCTACAGGCGGAACAGTGTCAGCCTCAATACAATTGAACATTTTTTTGAACAGCAATAAGGAGTTTGCATGTCACCCCTTTCCGCTTCGGACTTTCGCGCACTGCAAGGCACTTGGGAACAAACAGCCCTTGAAGACAGTGGCGTGCTTAACCCCGTGGATGCCCACAGCGCGCCGGGAGCAACGACGACAATTGCGGGGGATCGCTTCGAAGTGACCACGGTCAGTGGCGAAGTATTATTGGCAGGACGCTTCGTACTGGACGCCAGTACCACGCCCAAAAGCATTACCTGGACGGACGACATGGGCGATGATGCAGGCAAGCAACTCCCCGCCAGTTACCGGCTCGACGGCGATGATTTCGTATTTATCGCAGCGGATGAAGGCATGCCCAGGCCCACCGTGTTCAGCACCGGCCCTGGGCAAACCATGCGCACCTTTGTGCGGCGGTCTTGATCAAATGTGGGAGCTGGCTTGCCTGCTCCCACATGTTGGAACGCGGGGCGTCAGGGAGATAGGCGGTGACGTGACCATCCGATTTGATCACGGCATTTTCACAAGGTCTTCACTTTTCCATCTATAGGGTGAAGCCTACCTACTCCAGTGAATCCCTTGGCCCGCCCTCTCCTCGCGGGCTTTTTTTTGCGTGCTGAAACCCTCGTTCACCGCGAAACTTATCACCCAGCCCACCGGTCATTAACCCAACGCGTGTTCAGCCCCTGAACGCCGCTCTTGAAGGTCGCATCGTGGCCCGTCATTCAGACCTGCGCATCGCTTTATCCCTGGACAGCCTGAACTTCTTTCTCGCCGATGTGCGCGACGGTCTCGGACCGTACCTGGCGATCTACCTGCTGGCCGTGCATCAATGGGAGCCGGCCAGCATTGGCGTGGTCATGACCCTCGCAGGCATCGCTGCCTTGCTGACCCAAGGCCCCGCGGGTGCGTTGATCGACCGCACTCGCAGCAAACGTGCGGTGGTCGCCCTGGCCGCGCTGTTGGTGACGGGCAGTTGCCTGATGCTGCCCTTCGTCAGTTCATTTGGCTGGGTGGCGCTGACCCAAGCTGCCAGCGCCGTAGCTGCCTCTGTCTTTGCCCCGGCAATTTCCGCCATTTCGCTGGGAATCACCGGGTCGCGTGCCTTCACCCGGCGTACCGGGCGCAACGAGACTTTCAACCATGCCGGCAATGCCGTGGCCGCATTGCTGGCCGGCGGGCTGGCCTACCTGTTCGGGCCGGTGGTGGTGTTCTACCTGATGGCGTTCATGGCCGTCGCCAGTGTCATTGCGGTCAGTTGCGTGCCGGCCAAGGCGATTGACCATGAGGTCGCCCGTGGTTTTGATCCGGCCCATCACACCGACCACGAACAGCCCTCGGGGCTTAACGCGCTGCTCACCAACCAACCGCTGCTACTGTTCGCCATCTGCTGCGCACTGTTTCACCTGGCCAACGCCGCGATGCTGCCGTTGGTCAGTCAGAAACTGGCGCAGATCAATCTGCAGATGGCTACCCCGCTGACTTCAGCCTGCATTGTCGCCGCACAGTTGGTGATGGTGCCGATGGCCTGGCTGGTCGGGCTCAAGGCCGATATCTGGGGGCGCAAGCCACTGCTGCTTGCCGGTTTCCTGATACTGCCGTTGCGTGGCGTGCTCTATACCCTATCCAGCGACCCATATTGGTTGGTAGCCGTGCAGATGCTCGACGGTATCGGTGCCGGCATTTTCGGCGCCCTGTTCCCGGTGATCGTCAAAGACCTGACCCAAGGCACCGGGCGCTTCAACGTCAGCCTGGGCGCCCTCTCCACCGTATTTGGCCTCGGCGCGGCGCTCAGTAGCAGCCTGGCCGGTTTCGTGGTGCAGCAGGCTGGCTACAACGCGGCGTTCCTGACGTTGGCGGCAGTTGCAGCCGCTGCCTTGATGCTGTTGTGGCTGGCGATGCCGGAGACCTTGGCAAAACCATCCTTCGCTCGCCATACAACTGTCGCCTGACATATGCGACAATGCGCGCCAAATTCCAACACACATTCCAAATTTTGTGTTCAGCGACCGGGTTTCGCGCCTTGATGTCGCTGTTGACGCATGCCTGAAGGCACCTGCCGTCACGCTCGCAACCCATTGATAGGTAAAGTAATTGATCTCCACAGCTAACATCACCATGCAGTTCGGCGCCAAGCCGCTCTTCGAGAACGTCTCGGTCAAGTTCGGCGCCGGCAACCGCTATGGTTTGATCGGTGCCAACGGTTGCGGCAAGTCGACCTTCATGAAAATCCTCGGTGGCGACCTCGACCCGTCCGGCGGGCAGGTCATGCTCGAGCCGAATGTGCGCCTGGGTAAACTGCGCCAGGACCAGTTCGCCTACGAAGAATTCACCGTGCTCGACACCGTGATCATGGGCCACGAGGAGCTGTGGAAGGTCAAGGCCGAGCGCGACCGCATCTACTCGCTGCCGGAAATGAGCGAAGAAGATGGCATGGCCGTGGCCGAGCTGGAAACCGAGTTCGCCGAGATGGACGGCTACACCGCCGAATCCCGCGCCGGCGAGCTGCTGCTGGGCCTGGGTATTCCCCTGGAACAGCACTTCGGCCCGATGAGTGAAGTGTCCCCCGGCTGGAAGCTGCGCGTACTGCTGGCCCAGGCGCTGTTCTCCGACCCAGAAGTGCTGTTGCTCGACGAACCGACCAACCACTTGGACATCAACACCATCCGCTGGCTGGAAAACATCCTGACCCAGCGCTCCAGCCTGATGATCATCATCTCTCACGACCGTCACTTCCTGAACAGCGTGTGCACCCACATGGCT
Organism: Pseudomonas sp. FSL L8-0168; assembly: GCF_037976155.1. Taxonomy (NCBI): domain Bacteria; kingdom Pseudomonadati; phylum Pseudomonadota; class Gammaproteobacteria; order Pseudomonadales; family Pseudomonadaceae; genus Pseudomonas; species Pseudomonas sp. FSL L8-0168. Next base: position 947,121 of record NZ_CP150262.1, read on the forward strand.
GACCTGGACTACGGCGAGCTGCGCCTGTTCCCGGGCAACTACGACGAGTACATGACCGTGGCGACCCAGTCCCGCGAGCAATTGCTGTCGGACAACGCCAAGAAGAAAGCGCAGATTTCCGAACTGCAATCCTTCGTCAGCCGCTTCTCGGCCAACGCCTCGAAAGCCAAGCAGGCGACCTCCCGTGCCAAGGCGATCGACAAGATCCAGCTGGCCGAAGTCAAGCCGTCGAGCCGTGTGAGCCCGTTCATCCGTTTCGAGCAGAACAAAAAGCTGCACCGCCAGGCGGTCATGGTCGAAAAAATGGCCAAAGGTTTCGACGGCAAGCCGTTGTTCAAGGACTTCAGCTTCCAGGTTGAAGCCGGCGAGCGCGTGGCGATCATCGGCCCCAACGGTATCGGCAAGACCACCCTGCTGCGCACCCTGGTCAACGAACTGACCCCGGACGCCGGCAGCATCAAGTGGACCGACGCCGCCGAACTGGGCTACTACGCCCAGGACCACGCCCACGACTTCGAAGACGACGTGAGCCTGTTCGACTGGATGGGCCAATGGACCCAAGGCGAGCAAATGATTCGCGGCACCCTGGGCCGCATGTTGTTCTCCAACGACGAAATCCAGAAGTCGGTCAAAGTGATCTCCGGTGGTGAACAAGGTCGCATGCTGTTCGGCAAGCTGATCCTGCAAAAGCCGAACGTGTTGATCATGGACGAACCGACCAACCACCTGGACATGGAATCCATCGAAGCGCTGAACCTGGCGCTGGAGAACTACCCGGGCACGCTGATCTTCGTCAGCCACGACCGTGAGTTCGTATCGTCCCTGGCCACCCGCATCATTGAGTTGAGCCCTAGCGGCGTGATCGACTTCAGCGGCACCTATGACGACTACCTGCGTAGCCAGGGTGTGGTGTTCTAAGAGCAGCACTGAGCTGCAAGCTACAAGCTGCAAAAAAAGCCCTGTCCCTGTGACAGGGCTTTTTGCATCCGCACTGTGCCGGGCGCTGATTTTATGGGCCATGCATAACCAGTGTGGGAGCTGGCTTGCCTGCGATAGCGGTGGTTCAGTTAAAGATGCAGTGACTGACAGGCAGCCTTCGCGGGCAAGCCCGCTCCCACAGGGAATCGGTGCCAGGCGCTGATTTTATAGGCAATACATAACCCGTGTGGGAGCTGGCTTGCCTGCGATAGCGGTAGTTCAGCTACAGATTCAGTGACTGACACACCACCTTCGCGGGCAAGCGCGCTCCCCCAGGGGCCTTTGTAGGCGTCCCCTCGCTCCTACAGTCGTGCGGGATATGCCATGATGCTTCACCGCCCGCCAGCGATTGAGTATTCATGCCTGCCGCCCCCTCCTCCCTGTCGATCACCCTGCAGATCGTTTCCATCGTGTTCTACACCTTCATAGCCTTTATCTGCATCGGCCTGCCGATAGCGGTGATTCCAGGCTATGTGCACGAGCAACTGGGCTTCAGCGCCGTGGTGGCCGGGGTGACCATCGGTTCGCAGTACCTCGCCACGCTGCTCAGCCGCCCGATGGCCGGGCGAATGTCGGATAACGTCGGCACCAAACGCGCGATCGTGCTGGGCCTGGCCGGTATTCTGATCAGCGGTGTGCTGACCTTTATCGCCACGCTGCTGGACAGCCTGCCGAGCTTGAGCCTGGGTATTCTGATCGCCGGTCGCCTGTTGCTCGGGGTGGCCCAGGGCCTGATTGGCGTGGGGACCATCAGTTGGTGCATGGGCGCAGTGGGCGCCGAACACACCGCACGCTCGATTTCCTGGAATGGCATCGCCTCCTATGGCGCCATTGCCATTGGTGCGCCACTTGGCGTGGTGATGGTGGCTGATTATGGCTACGCCAGCCTCGGCCTTGCCCTGGCGGTGCTGGCGGCGTTGGGCCTGGTGCTGATCCGCAATAAACCCTCGGTGCCGGTGGTACGCGGCGAACGGCTGCCGTTCTGGGCTGTGTTTGGACGTATCGCGCCGTTCGGCGCCAGCCTGTGCCTGGCCTCGATTGGCTACGGCACGCTGACGACCTTTATCACCCTGTATTACCTGAATCGTGGCTGGGCCGGTGCGGCGTATTGCCTGACGGTATTTGGTGTGTGCTTTATTCTCTCGCGCCTGGTGTTTATCTCAGCCATCAGCCGGTTTGGCGGGTTCACCACCGCCATCGCCTGCATGCTCATTGAAACCCTGGGCCTGACGCTGTTGTGGCTGGCACCGTCTACCGGCGTGGCCTTGATCGGCGCCGGGTTGACCGGTTTTGGTTTATCGCTGGTTTACCCGGCGCTCGGCGTGGAAGCTATCAAGCAAGTGCCGGACAGCAGCCGCGGCGCGGGGCTGAGTGCGTATGCGGTGTTTTTCGACCTGGCCCTGGCGATCGCCGGGCCGTTGATGGGCGCCGTGGCGTTGAATCTTGGCTACGGCTGGATATTCTTCTGCGCCGCGTTGCTGTCGGTCAGCGCGCTCGGCCTGACCGTACTGCTCAGGCGCCGCGCCTACTGATCAGCCGTCTGCAGGCCGGCACGCGTTGCCTCACCGAGGGTGCGACTGAAAAAGCGCCCGGCCTCGGAGACCATATCGCGGTGAATCCCTTCACGGTCGACACCATCGGCATCGGTGCAGATGCCTGGCATTGTCGCCAGCTGATCACTGTCGCACGGGGCCATGAATACAAAGTGCCCTGCCCCGGCCAACAGCTTGAAGTCCGGCGGCTCTGGCAGTTTGCGCGCCAGGGCGGCGGCGTTTTTGTCCACTGCCACCAACTGGTCGCCATCGCCACTGTAGAGCAGCACCGGCACATGCACATCCGCCAGAGTGTGGCGGCCGAACATCAAGCTCAGCGGCGCCATCAGCATCAAAGCATGGATACGCGGGTCAGCCTGGGGTTGCAAGTCGTCGCGATCGACCACCAACTCGCCCTTGGTGGTGCACGCGTCGCGGTCTTCGGGGCGCTCTTGGCAGTAGCGGCGCAGGCGTTCGAAATCCGGCTTGGCGCCCGCCAGGATCAATGCCGTTTCGCCACCGGCTGAATAACCGATGACGCCGATCTGATCGATATCCACAAAGGGCGACAGCATCGGCTCGGCCAAGGCGGCGGTGATCGCCTGGGAGATCTGGATCGGCCGGCCATACAGATTGCTCACGGTGCCCAGGCGGCTGTGGTCCTTATAGTTGTCGCCAGGATGCAGAACCGCCACCACCACAAACCCCTTGCGCGCCAAGGCGGTGGCCAGGTCATGCAGGGCCAGCGGCGTGCCGGTATTGCCGTGGGACAACATCAGCATCGGGAAACGCCCGATCGCCACCTTGGCATCTTCGCTGGCCGCCACATGGTAGGCGCCCAGCGCGGTAGTGCGCTCGGCATCGGTAGAGGGATAGAACGCGATGGCTTTCATCGGCTGCGCATCCAGCGGGTCGAGAAAACTCATGCGATGAAACCCCACACTCCAATGGGGGTGCGGTGCCGGCGCGGCGTGCACTGAAACCACGCCGCCCAACAGCGAAAGAACCAAAACAGCACAAAGACGCATCATGGGGATGTCCACCTTTGCTGCAAAAGAACCGGCCTGTCGAAGAAAAAGTCCAGGGTATCGAATGGATGTCTGCATAACCTGGGCCACAACGAAAAAACTCCGTACTCCGCTCGCGTTCAGGCGATCAGAATACAGAGTTTAGGCGCTCGGTTTCAGAATGAAACCGAGGACAGGGCACATTTACATAAGCCTCACGCAGCGGCGAACAGTTGCTCGTTGATGCGCACGTTGGCGTCGCTCATGGCTTTGCTGCGCACTTCGTCACCGTAGGCCAGGCCTTCAGCGCGCACGATCTCGATGTCGGTGATGCCCAGGAAACCGAACAGCAGCTTCAAGTAGCCTTCGTGGGCAGCGCCCGAGGCCTGGTCGGCATGCAGGCCACCGGCGGTGGAAACAATAATGACTTTCTTGTTGCCGCACAGGCCTTCAGGGCCGGCTTCGGTGTAGCGGAAGGTCTGGCCGGCTACCGCGATGCGGTCGATCCAGGCTTTCAACTGGGTGGGGATGGTGAAATTGTACATCGGCGCACCGACTACCACGGCATCGGCGGCGAGGAACTCAGCCAGGGACGATGCACTCAGTTCAGCCTCGTGCTTTTGCGCCGCATCACGCAGTTCAGCGGCAGTGCCCAAGGCGCCCAGGGTAGCGCCGGAGAAATGGTTGATGCCTTCGCTGGCGAGGTCGCGGTAGGTCACTTCCACACCCGGCTGGGCGGCTTGCCATGCCTTGACCACACCGGCGCTGAGCTGACGGGAGGCCGAGTTGTCGCCGAGGATGCTGGAATCGATGTGCAACAGTTTCATGATGGATCTCCGAGGTGGGATCGACAGTGGCGATCAGATGGTAGTGATGCTACGCATGAAACCAATGGTCGATAAGCCACCTGAAATGCGATAGTTTGTCCCACTGACAGGACAATAGGCCCACCATGCAAGACCTCAACGACCTCTACTATTTCGCCAAAGTCGTCGAAGCCGGCGGTTTTGCTGCGGCTGGCCGGCTACTCGGGATTCCCAAATCCAGGCTGTCGCGGCGCATTGCCGAGCTGGAAGACCGCCTGGGTGCGCGCCTGCTGCAACGCACCACCCGGCAACTGACCCTCACCGCCGTGGGCGAGCGCTATTTGCGCCACTGCCAGGCCATGCTGTTGGAGGCGGAAATGGCCGACGAGGCCGTGGCCAGCATGTCCAGCGAGCCACGGGGGCGCTTGCGGGTCAGTTGCCCGGTGGGGCTGGCCCAGCAGATTCTGCCAGAGCTGGTAGCCGGTTTTCTGGCCGCGCACCCGTTGGTGCAGTTGGACATGACCCTGGTGAATCGCCGCGTCGACCTGGTAGCCGAAGGCATTGATGTAGCGCTGCGCGTACGCGAACTGGGCGACGAAGACCCGTTACTGGTCACCAAACGCCTGCGCCAGGCGCATACCGTGCTGGTGGCCAGCCCCGTTTTCATGCGTGAGCGGCGGGTCGAAACCCTGGAAGACCTCAAGCAGTTGCCAATCCTTGGCGCACTCGAGGCGGACCGAATGGTGCACCAACGCATCATCGACCCTCAGGGCAACATGCACGAGCTAGTGATGGAGGCGCGCCTGGGCATCGAAGACTTTATCGTGCGCAAGGCCAGCGCAATGATGGGCGTGGGCTTTACGGTGCTGCCAATGATGTACTGCGAAGAAGAACTGGCCAGCGGCCGCCTGGTGCAACTGCTGCCGCAATGGTCATTACCAGGCGGCTGGCTGCAAGCGGTCTACCCGCACCGGCGCGGCGTGCTGCCGGCCATCCGGGCCTGGATCGACTACCTGGAAGAAGGCTTCAAAGGCTGTGGAGATCGGCTGTTATGAGCATGACGGAAGAACAAGTCGCACGTTTTTGCCTGAGCCTGCCAGGCGCACGGGAAGACTATAAATGGGGCGGCGTGCGGGTGTTCTCGGTTGCTGGCAACAAGATGTTCGCCTTGCAGAACCTGCGCGGTGAGTCGCTGGCCTTCAAGGTCGACAAAGAACTGTTCCTGGGTCACGTCGACCGCCCGGGCATTCACCCGGCGCCTTACCTGGCGAGGGCGCAGTGGGTCATCATGAACACGCCCTACCCTTTGGGCGCAGAGGAACTGCGTGGCTTGTTGCAGCGCTCCCACCAGTTGGTGGTGAGCAAGCTGCCCAAGCGCACACAGATTGGCTTGTGGCTAGAGGATTGACAGCAAGGTGCCGCCAAGAAACAGCTGGTCCAGCCAGAACACCTGGTGCAACAGCACAATCACCCAGAACAGCACCTGGTAAGACACCTTGCGCGTCTTGTGCCGGAACACCTGCTGGGCAATCAACGCCCCCGGCCAACCGCCCGCCAGCTCCACCGCATGCAGGATGTTTTCCGGGGTGCGCCAGCCTTCGGTCTGCGCCTTGCGCTTGTCGCTCCAATAAAGAAAGAACGCCACCACACTGACCACGCCGTAGGCCATCAACGGAATCGCCGTTTCGCCGCGATACCACAGCAAGGCCGAGCCCAGCAGCGGCGCGGCACACAGCAGTACAAAGATCAGCGCCTTCAGGCGTGGGTGCTGGATAGTCATGGCTTGACCGCAGTCCAGTCGATCCAGCCGAACTGCCAGGTCGCCAGGATGACCAGGCCAAAGGCAATCCGGTACCAGGCAAACACCGCGTAGCTGTGGCTGGCGATGAATTTGAGCAAGCCCTTGACCGCAATCATCGCGAAGATGAACGAGGTGACAAAACCAATGGCGAACACTGGAAAATCCGCCGGCTGGAACAGATCGCGGTACTTGTAACCCGAGTACACCGCCGCCCCAACCATGGTCGGCATGGCCAGGAAGAATGAAAATTCGGTGGCCGTCTTGCGCGACAGGCCGAACAACAGGCCGCCGATGATCGTTGCACCGGAGCGCGAAGTGCCCGGGATCATCGCCAGGCACTGGGCCAGGCCGACCTTGAGGGCGTCTTTCCAGGTGATGTCGTCGACGGTTTCAGCCCGCACTGCATGTTGGCGGCGCTCGGCCCACAACATGATCACGCCACCCACTACCAGGGCAGTCGCTACAGTGATCGGGTTAAACAGGTAGTGCTTGATCAGGTCGGCAAAAATCACCCCCAATACCACCGCCGGCAACACGGCGATGATCAGGTTGACGGTAAAGCGCCGGGCCTTGGGCTGGGTCGGCAGGCCGATGACCACGTCAAAGATCTTGCGCCGAAACTCCCAGACTACCGCCAGGATCGCGCCCAGCTGGATGATGATGTTGAAGGCTTCGAAACGCTCGCCGCCAAAATTGATCAGGTCGGCGACGATGATCTGGTGGCCAGTGCTGGAGATCGGCAAGAACTCCGTAAGCCCCTCGACGATGCCGAGAATCAATGCCTGTATGGCGGTCCAAAAATCCATGCTGTCTCCAAAGGTCATGCGCGTGGCATGCCTCTTAGTCTTTTTTAAGTTCACTGACGACGAGCGCACACAAGCGCCCGCAGTTGATTCTCAACGCCGGTCTGCAAAAATTCCGTGAAAAATCAGGCAGTACTCAGGTTTTTCGATTCCGGGCCGAAAGCCTATCAGACACGCCGGAAATCTCGAAGCAGCACCACAATTATAAAGAGCAGGGAGTGACAGGACGATGAACAGTTTGCGCAGCATGTCGATCAGCCGCCGCCTTTGGCTGATCCTGATAGTCGCCGTGTTGATGCTGCTGGCCTTGGGGCTGTTAATGCTCAACCAGATCCACGGCGACCTCTACCAGGCCAAGCGCCAGCAAACCCAGCACGTGGTGCAGACCGCCAGTGGCGTACTCAGCTATTACCAGAGCCTGGAAAAAACCGGCGTACTGACCCGCGACGCCGCGCAACAACAGGCCCTGAGCGCGGTGCGCGGGCTGCGTTATGACCACGATGACTACTTCTGGATCAACGACCTCACCCCCGTGATGATCATGCACGCGGCCAACCCCAAGCTCGACGGCCAGAACCTTTCGGCGATTCGCGACCCGGACGGTTTCGCCGTGTTCAACGAATTCGTGAACCTGGCCAAGGCCAAGGGCGCCGGCATCGTCAACTACCGCTGGCCGAAGCCCGGCGCCGAAGCGCCGGTAGAGAAAACCTCGTACATCCAACTGTTCGAACCCTGGGGCTGGATTATCGGCTCCGGGGTCTACGTGGACGATGTGCAGGCCGAATTCAGGGGCCAGGTGTGGAAAGCCTCGGCCATTGGCCTGGGCATTGCGCTGATGATGGCCGTGCTGGTGGTGCTGATTGCCCGCAGCATCGTGCAGCCGTTGCAGGCCGCGGTGAATGCCATGGGCAATATTGCCAGTGGCGAAAGTGACCTGACCCACAGCCTCGATACCCACGGCCGTGACGAATTGACGCAACTGGCCCAGCACTTCAATAGCTTCACCGCCAAGCTGCGCCAGGTGGTCGGCCAGTTACAGGTGTGCGCGAACGCCCTGGGCCAGTCGTCCAGCGAGCTGGGCCACAACGCCAGCCAGGCCCACGACCGCAGCCAGCAGCAGTCCCAGCAGATGGAACTGGTGGCCACCGCCATCAACGAAGTCACCTACGGCGTGCAGGACGTGGCCAAGAATGCCGAGCACGCCGCCAGCGAAATGCGCGATGCACAGGCCCAGGCACAGCAGGGCCAGGTCAATATCGACGGCAGCTTGCAGCAGATCGACCAGCTCTCCACCACTATCAGCCAGGCCGTGGAGGTGATCCGCACGCTCTCCAGCGAGAGCACGCAGATCGGCGGGGTACTGGAGGTGATCCGCTCCATCGCCGACCAGACCAACCTGCTCGCCCTCAACGCCGCCATCGAAGCCGCCCGTGCGGGCGAGCAAGGCCGCGGGTTTGCGGTGGTCGCCGATGAGGTGCGCCTGCTGGCCCAGCGCACGCAGAAATCCACCGCCGAGATCCAGGTGATGATCGAGCGCCTGCAAGGCCACTCCGAAGCGGCGGTCAAGGTCATCAGCGACAGCCACAGCGCCTCGCAACTGACCATTGAACAAGCCGGCCAGGCGGGCGCAAGCCTCACCGCCATCGGCCAGGCGCTGCACAACCTCAACGGCCTGAACGCCTCGATTGCCAGCGCCACCCTGCAGCAGGCCCATGTGGTGGAAGACATCAACCAGAACGTCACCCAAGCGGCCGGGCTGTCCCACAGCACCGCGCTGGCAGCGGAGCAATCGAGCGTGGCGAGTGCACAGTTGCGTGGCTTGAGTGAACAGCTTGATGGGCTTTTGCGTCAGTTCAAGGTTTGACATCCCTCAGCGGTGGGAGGGCTGCCCTCTCCCACCGTCTAGCGGCCTCACATCCCCAGCCACTGCGGCAGCGCGAGGGAAATGAACGGCAGGTAGGTGACCATGATCAGGAACACCAACAGAATCATCAGCCACGGCATCGCGGCGCGAATGGTCTGCCCTAGAGTCAGCCCCGTCACCGCCGAGGTCACGAACAGGTTCAGCCCCACCGGCGGGTGCACCAGGCCGATTTCCATGTTCACCACCATCACAATCCCCAGATGAATCGGGTCAATCCCGAGCTTCATCGCAATCGGGAAAAAGATCGGCGCCAGGATCAGCACAATGGCCGAAGGCTCCATAAAGCTGCCGGCAATCAGCAGCACCACGTTGACCATGATCAAAAAGCCAATCGGCGTCAGCCCTTCCGAGATTACCCACGCGGTAATTTGCTGGGGGATCTGTTCGGTGGTCAGCACGTGGGCAAACAGCATGGCGTTGGCGATGATGAACATCAGCATGATCGACAAGCGCCCCGACTCCAGCAGCACCTTGGGGCAGTCGCGCAGCTTCATGTCCTTGTAGACGAACAGCGCGACGAATGCTGAATACACGGCTGCCACTGCCGCCGCTTCGGTCGGGGTGAACATGCCGCTGTAAATGCCGCCGAGGATGATCACCAGCAGCAACAGCCCCCAGAACGCTCGGCGTGCACAACTCAGCCACTCACGGAATGTCGCCCGGGGTTGCGCCGGCAGCTTCTTGATACGGGCGACGATGTAGATCGCGACCATCAACATCAGGCCCAGCAGCAAGCCCGGAATCACCCCGGCCATGAACAATTTGCCTACTGAGGTTTCGGTCGCCGCCGAATACACCACCATCACGATCGACGGCGGAATCAGAATGCCCAAGGTCCCGGCGTTGCAGATGATGCCCGCCCCAAACTCCTTGGGGTAACCGGAACGCACCATGCCCGCCACGGCAATCGAGCCCACCGCTGCCACCGTGGCCGGTGATGAGCCGGACAGCGCCGCAAACAGCATGCACGCCAGCACCGCCGCAATCGCCAGGCCACCGCGGATATGCCCGACACAGGCGTTGGCAAAGTCGATCAGCCGCTGGGCCACGCCGCCGGTGGTCATGAAGGCGCCGGATAACAGAAAAAACGGAATCGCCAGAAAGGTATAGGCGTCGCTGGTTTCAAACAGTTTGATCGCCAGGGAACTCACAGAGTCCTGGCTGAACATCAGGATCGACACCGCACCGGACAACCCCAGGGCAATCGCAATTGGCACGCCCAGAAACATGAACACGAACAACAGGAGAAACAGACAGAGCACGGCCATCAGTGACGCTCCTCATGGCTGCCGGCCAACTTGCTGGCCTCGCCGGCCTCGTCGGCCAGGCCCAACCCGACCTGGCGGTGGGTAAAGATGCGGTAGAAAATTTCCAGGTAGCGGATCAAGACCAAGGCAAAGCCAATGGGCACGATCACCACGATGTCGCCGACATCGATGCCGAACTGGTCGAGGTCTTCGGCGCCGATATGCGCGGTCATCACCGCACTCACCCACTTGTAGCTGGCCACCATGAACAGCCCGGCATAGGCCAGGCAGCACAGGCAGGCGAGCATGCCGAGCAGGCGTTGCACCGGGCGCCGGGTCAGCCGCACCAGCGCGTCCACGCCCAGGTGGCCAGCGGTGCGCACGCCGTAGGAAATGCCGAAGAAAATCAACCAGCCGAACATGGCCTTGGTCAGCGCCACACTCCAGGTCATCTCTTGGGCCCAGGCCATGGTGCCGTCGCCCAGGGCATTGAAGAAGGCGCTGCTCCAGGCCCATTTGTCGGCCAGGGCAAAAAACAGGGTGTAGACGTTGTTGAGCATGACGTAGACGAATGTCACCAGGGTCATGGCGGCCAGCAGGAAAGCAATGAAGCCTTCCTCCAGGTGCTCCCAGACGCTCCTTAGCGTTTGCATGGCAAAACCTCGCGTGGCAGAGATAGGTAAAAAGCCAGGTCAACCTGCTAGATCGTTCCCACGCTCCGCGTGGTAATGCCGCCCCGGACGTTCCACGTCCTGTATCACGCCGTGCGTAAGGCGACGCGGAGCGTCACGGGATGCATTACCACGCGGAGCGTGGGAACGATCAGTCGCGGGCAAGCCCGCTCCCACAGAGGTTTACTGGTTGGAAGCGTCCGCCGCCTTGATCAGGTCAGCCCCAATCTCGCCCTCGAACTTCTGCCACACCGGGCGCATGGCTTCGCGCCACAGCGCACGTTGCTCGGGGGTCAGTTCGATGATTTCGCTGGTCTTGGCGTCGACGATCTTCTGCTTGGCCGACTGGTTCAGCGCTTCGGCCTGCTTGTTCACCTCCACGGTGACCTCGGCCATGATCTGCTCCAGGGTGCTGCGCACATCCGGCGCCAGGCCATTCCAGAACTTCGCGTTGGTGATCACCATGTAGTCGATCAGGCCATGGTTGGACTCGGTGAAGTACTTCTGCACTTCATTGACCTTCTGGCTTTCATAGTTCGACCAGGTGTTCTCGGTGCCATTCACGGTACCGGTCTGCAGGCCCTGGTAAACCTCGGCAAAGCTCATCTTGCGCGGGTTGGCGCGGATCGCCTTGAACTGTTCTTCGAGCACACTGGAAGCCTGCACGCGGAACTTCAGGCCACGGGCGTCCTTGGGTTCATGCAGGGCCTTGTTGGCGGAGAGTTGCTTGAGGCCGTTGTGCCAATAGGCCAGGCCGAGGATGTTCTTATCCTGCATCGAGGTCAGCAGTTGCTTGCCCTGAGCGGCCTGGAAACGGTCGACGGCGGCCAGGTCGTTGAACAGGAACGGCAGGTCGTAGATCTGCACTTGCTTGGTGTAGTGCTCGAATTTGGCCAGGGACGGCGCCAGCATTTGCACGTCACCCAACAGCAATGCTTCCATTTCCTTGCCATCGCCAAACAGCGACGAGTTCGGGTACACCTCGACCTTGACCTTGCCGGGCAGGCGCTCTTCAGCAAGTTTTTTGAACAGCAGCGCGCCCTGGCCTTTGGGGGTGTTTTCGGCCACCACATGGGCGAACTTGATCACAATCGGGTCTGCCGCCTGGGCCAGGCCAGCGGTAAACAAGGTGGCGGCGCACAGCAGCGCCCGGGAAAGCTTGAGCATGGGAATCACCTTCTTATTGTTGTGTTTAAGGCAAGGTGCCTGATGTAACGCGTGTCGTGAATTTCGAATTTTAGATACCTGCGTTCGGCCTGGCCGAACGCGCCCAGTGTGGGAGCTGGCTTGCCTGCGATAGCGGTGTGTCAGGCAACACAGACATTGACTGTTCTGCCGCTATCGCAGGCAAGCCAGCTCCCACACTTCGTTCCCGGTTTTGTCAGTTACAGTTGCGCGGCCAGCAGCCGTTGCGCGCGCAGCAGTACCGGCGCATCCACCATCTGCCCATCAATCTGATAAGCCCCTGCCCCATCAGCACCCGCCTCCACCACCCGCCTGGCCCAGGCCAGCTCTTCAGCGCTCGGCGCCAGCGCGGCATGGATCACCGCGACTTGCTTGGGATGAATGCACAACGCCCCGGCAAAACCCATCTCATAGGCGTGCCGGATCGAACGGTGCAGGCCTTCGGGGTCGTCGATGGCCGGGTGCACGCCGTCCAGCGGCGCCGCCAGGCCCGCGGCGCGCGAATGCACGATCAACGCCAGGCGCGCCTGGTCGAGGGCCAATTCGGCGGCACGGGAGTGACTGCTCAGGTTCAGGTCCAGCGCCAGGTCCAAGCCACCGAACGACAGGCGCTCTACCTGGGGCGCCTGGGCAATCTGCGCCAGTGCCAGCAAACCGCGTGCGCTTTCGATAATCGGCCAGATAGCCTTGCCGGTAGCGGCCACCACAGCCACCTGGGCCGCGCTTTCGACCTTGGGCAGCAATATCCCGGCGACATTTGCATGGGCCTTGCAGAAGGCCACGTCCTCAAAATGTTCGGCATGTTGCGGCGCGTTGATGCGCACCCACACCTGGGCCTCGGGATGGGCGCACAGGAATGCTCCCAGATTATCCCGGGCCTGACGTTTGAGCGGTTCTTCCACCGCGTCTTCAAAATCCACAATCACTGCGTCGGCGCCGCTGGCCAGGGCCTTGGCAAACCGCTCCGGGCGGCTGCCCGGCACAAACAGCGCAGAACGTACTAAAGGCTTTGGCATCACTTGATTCCTGATTAGATAACGCCGCGCTCGCGCAGGCTGTTAATGGCCTCAACGGAGTAACCCAGCTGATCGAGGATGCCTTGGCTGTGTTGCCCCAGCGCTGGCACGCCGTCCATGCGCGGGGTAAACGCGGCGTTACGGGCCGGTGGCAGCAGCGACGGCAACGGCCCCGCCGGGCTGTCGACGTCGCGCCAGCTGTCGCGGGCCTTGAGTTGCGGGTGGTCCCACACGCCTTGCATATCGTTGACCCGGGCGCTGGCAATTTGCGCGTCTTCCAGGCGCTGGATCACCGCCTCGACGCCCAGTTGGGCAAAGCGCTCCACGATGATCTGGCGCAGCACCTCGCGGTTGGCCGAGCGCTTGAAATTGGCGCTGAAGCGTTCGTCCATGGCCAGCGCCGGGGTGAGCAGCACTTTGTCGCAGAACGCCGCCCATTCGCGCTCGTTCTGCAAGCCAAGCATCACGGTGCCGCCGCCCCCGGTGGGAAACGGCCCGTAGGGGTAAATCGTCGAATGCGCGGCACCCGCACGCGGTGGCGGCGCCGCGCCGTCGAAGGCGTAATACATCGGGTAGCCCATCCACTCCACCAGGCTTTCGAGCATGCTTACATCGATGCGACTGCCCTGGCCGGTTTTGCCGCGCAGCAGCAACGCCGACAGAATGCCGCTGTAGGCGTACATGCCGGCGGAGATATCCGCGATGGAGCAACCGGCCTTGGCCATCTGTTCTTCTTCTGGGCCTCCGGTCACCGAGAGGAAGCCGCCCTCGCTCTGGATCAGCAGGTCGTAGGCTTTCTTTTTCTCATAGGGCCCACCTTCGCCATAGCCGGAAATATCGCAGACGATCAGGCGTGGAAAACGTACGTGCAGCGCCTCGAACGATAAGCCCATGCGCGCCGCCGCGCCGGGGGCAAGGTTCTGCACCAGCACATCGGCATCGGCCAGCAGCGCATCCAGAATGGCGCCCGCCTCGTCCTGCTTGAGGTCCAGGGTCAGGCTTTCCTTGGAGCGGTTGGTCCAGACGAAATGTGACGCCAGGCCACGCACCCGCTCGTCATAGCCACGGGCGAAATCGCCGGTGCCGGGGCGCTCTACCTTGATGACCCGGGCACCGAGGTCGGCCAGTTGGCGCGTACAGAACGGCGCGGCAATCGCGTGTTCCAGGCTGACGACGGTGATGCCGTCCAGCGGTCGTTGTTCAGTCATGACAAATCCCTCAAAGCCAATGGGCCATGGACGCGGTAGTTCGCAGGTTCCACACCTGCTCGATCAGGCGGTTGGCCTGGGCCGGGGTGCGGGCGCCGCTGAAGTCGGCCAGGCGCTGGAACTTGTCCGCCAGCTCGGCACGGCTCAGGGTGTTGCCCGGGTCGCCCTTGGGTTCATCAATGGCACCGTGCAGCGTGCGGCCATCGGTGGTGGTGACGGTGACGCGGCCCAGCCAGCGTTGCGGGTAGGCGTTGTCGACTTCGGGGTCCAGGCTCATGCAGACCTTGTCGCGAAACGCCGCGACCGCAGGATCGGTCAACGCCAGCTCATGGAATTCAGGCAAACCGGCTTTGCCATGCACAGCGATCAGCCCAAGCACCGTGCCCATGGAAAATTTGGCCTGGTGCACGGTGGTCGGCACCGTCACTCGGCCGAGTACGTCAATGGCGCCTTGGTGCACGTGGGTTTGCACCTGGGAGATCTGCGCAGCGCTCAGGCCTTCACGCTGCATCACGGCCAGCAGCGCGTCGGCAGCAGGATGGGTGTGGCGACAGGAGGCGTGGAATTTGAACGAGGTTTCCACCAGCGCCCAACGGCTGCCCAGCTCGGAAGACAATTTGCCCGGTTGGGCATCACTGGACATCCCGGCCGCCAAACCTTGCTCACCTTCAAGGATATTGCGCGCGCCGGTCAGCCCATCGGCCGTAAGGTAAGCCGCCAGCAAGCCGTCCGCCGCCGCCTTGGCCGTGTGCAGTTGCTTGGAGTCGGCGGCATCGCGCAGAAACTCCCACAGCCCGGCAGCCTGGGTGCCGGCGCTGCCGAGCAGGTTGATGAATTGTTCTTCGTTGAAGTCGAGCAACTTGCCCACCGCGACCGCCGCCGCCAGGGTGCCGACCGTGGCCGTGGTGTGGAAGATGCGGTAGTGGGAGCGGCCCATGAACTCACCGATGCGAATCCCCGCCTCATAGCCGGCTACAGAAGCCAGCAACAGCTCACGGCCAGACTTGCCGAGGTCCTGGGCAGCCGCCAATGCAGCGGAAAACACCACGGTGGCCGGGTGCAGCACGGAGCTGTTGTGCAGGTCATCCTGCTCTACCAGATGTGAGGAAGCGGCGTTGACCAGTGCGGCAAAATACGCGCTGGTGCCGGTGCCGTTGACGATCACCTGGGCCGGGCCGCTGCTCGGGCCCATCTTCTGCGCGTAGCGTTCAAACAGGGGGATCGGGTGCGCGCCTTGGCTGGCCAAGGCGGATGCGAGCCAATCCAGGTACAGTTCTTCGGTGCGCGCCAGCACGGGCTCGGGCAATTGTGAGTACGTCAGCTCGGCCAGGAACCGGCAAAGGGCTTGGGTAGGGCTCATGCTCAGGCCCTCAGAAGCTGCGTGGCAGTTCGAGCAAATGCTCGGCCACGTAGGACAGGATCAGGTTGGTGGAGATCGGCGCCACCTGGTACAGGCGGGTCTCGCGGAATTTGCGCTCCACGTCGTACTCGCAGGCAAAGCCGAAGCCGCCGTGGGTTTGCAGGCAGGCATTGGCCGCTTCCCAGGACGCCTTGGCCGCCAGGTACTTGGCCATGTTGGCACTGGCCCCGGCGTTCTTGCCGCTGTCGTATTCCTCGCAGGCACGCCAGCGCATCAGGTCGGCCGCTTCGATCTCGATATGCGCCTCGGCAATCGGGAACTGCACGCCCTGGTTTTGCCCGATGGGCCGGCCAAACACCACACGGTCGCGGGCATAGGCGCTGGCCTTTTCGATGAACCAGCGGCCGTCACCGATGCACTCGGCGGCAATCAGCGTGCGCTCGGCATTCAGGCCATCAAGGATGTATTTGAAGCCCTTGCCCTCCTCGCCAATCAGGCTGTCCAGGGGCAGCTCCAGGTTGTCGAAGAACAGCTCGTTGGTCTCGTGGTTGACCATATTGGCGATGGGCTGCACGGTCAGGCCGTTGCCGATGGCCTGGCGCAGGTCCACCAGGAAGATCGACATGCCTTCGGATTTTTTCTTTACGTCGGCCAAGGACGTGGTGCGTGCCAGCAGAATCATCAGGTCGGAATGCTGTACCCGTGAGATCCAGACTTTCTGGCCGTTGATCACGTACTTGTCGCCGCGCTTGATCGCCGTGGTCATGATCTTGGTGGTGTCGGTGCCGGTAGTGGGTTCGGTGACGGCCATCGACTGCAAGCGCAATTCACCGCTGGCCAGCTTGGGCAGGTAGTAGCGTTTTTGCGCCTCGCTGCCATGACGCAGCAGGGTGAACATGTTGTACATCTGGCCGTGCACGGTGCCCGAGTTGCCGCCGCAGCGGTTGACTTCCTCAAGGATCACCGAGGCTTCGGCCAGGCCCAGGCCGGAACCGCCGTATTCCTCGGGGATCATTGCCGACAGCCAACCGGCGTCGGTCAGGGCCTTGACGAAGGCTTCGGGGAAGCCTTTTTCTTCATCGATCTTGCGCCAGTAAGCGGCATCGAACTCGGCGCACAAGGCGCGCACGCCGTCGCGGATCGCATTGAGTTCTTCGTTGTCATGGGCATTCATCTACGGCTCTCCGCCTGTTGTTATCGGGTTATTCGAAATGCACCTGGGCGGTCTGTGCCAGGCCTTCAGTGTTGCCAGCCCACAGTTCTGCGACGCCGGTGGCGGTGATGCGCCCGCCGACCTGAAAAGGCTGTGGCGCAATCAGTGGGCGCACGCCGCGATAGGCAAAGCGGCGCAAGGTCGCCTCAGGGTGCGCTCGGCAGAACGCACGCAGGTTCAAGGTGGCGATCAGCGGGCCATGCACCACCAGGCCGGCATAGCCTTCGGTGCCGGTGACATAGGGGTAGTCGTAGTGGATGCGGTGGCCGTTGAACGTGACGGCGCTGTAGCGGAACAACAGGGTCGGCGTCGGCTCGACGGCCTCTGTCCATTCGCCCCGGGCCAGCGCGTCGCCGCTGCCAGGCTTGGGTGGCGTGGGTTCGCGGTAGACGATGTCCTGCTCCTCGCGGATGGCCAGGCGCCCTTCCTGGGAGTAGTCATGACGCACGGTGACAAATAGCAGTGAGCCGGTGCGCCCGGTCTTTTCTTCGACCTGGGTGATGGTCGACACGCGCGTAGCCGCCTCGCCAGCCCGCAGTGGGTGCAGAAATTCAAGACGCCCACCGGCCCACATGCGATTGCGGTTATCGGCCGGCGGCAGGAACCCGCCGCGTGCCGGATGGCCGTCGCTGCCCAACGCCACCTCCGGCAGCGGGTCCTGGAAAAAGCACCATTGCCACAACGCAGGCACAGCGTCGCCGTCGGCAGGCACCTCTTCACCTAATGTGGCGGCGATGCGCTTGAGCAGGTTATGGCTCAGGTGGTCGTAGGCGGTCTCACTTCGGCCGATCCAATCAGTGGCGCTCATCGGGTGCAGGTCCTCAGGCAGTGGGTGTCTGCCGAGGATCATGCAAGGGCCAGCCCGTTCTGAGAATTTGCATTTCAATAAACCAGCGTTCGGTTATGCTGAACGCTTACAGCCACACCGTGAACCAATGTGGGAGCTGGCTTGCTGTGGCGAGCAAGCTTGCTTGCGCTGGGGTGCGTAGCGCCCCCAAAAAAGCCGGCTCCAGCTGCGCTGTCGAGCGGGAGCAAGCTCCCTCGCCACAGCAAGCCCGCTCCCACAGGAAACCTGTTGTCCGGGAGCCTTGCATGCACTTCGATCTCGCCGACCTGCGCCTGTTTATCCATATCGCCGAATCCCCCAGCCTCACTCAGGGTGCCAAGCGCGCCTTCCTGTCGCCGGCTGCCGCCAGTGCGCGGATCAAGGCCCTGGAAGGACAGCTCGACACGCGCCTGTTGTACCGCGACAGCCGGGGCGTGGAAATCACTCCGGCAGGCGAGCGCCTGTTACACCATGCGCGGTTGATCATGCGCCAGGTGGATTACCTCAAAAGCGAGTTCACCCAATACGGCGTGGATTCGGCCGGGCATATCCGTATCTTCGCCAACACCACGGCGGTCACCGAGTTTTTGCCGGAAGTCCTGGCAGGCTTTCTGTCACAGCGCCCGGGCGTCACCGTCGACCTGCAGGAACGCCTGTCACGAGACATCGTGCGCGGGGTGCTCGATGGCACCAGTGACATGGGTATCATCGCCGGCCCCGTGGAAGCCTCCGGCCTGCAAGTGTTGCATTTCAGCACCGATGAACTGGTGCTGATGGTGCCCGTCGGGCATGCCTTGGCCGAACTGCCTTCGGTCACCCTCGAGCAGACCCTGGCGTATCAGCATATCGGCCTGCATGAAGGCAGCACGCTGTTGAGTTTCCTGCGTGAACACGTCGAGCGTCTGGGCAAGCAATTGTCGCTGCGTATCCAGGTCTCGAGCTTCGAGGCGATCTGCCGGATGGTCGAGGCCGGCGTTGGCATTGGCATCATTCCAGAGTCCGCCGCCCTGCGTCACAGCCGCACCATGCAGCTGGTGACGGTGAAACTGGACGAGCCCTGGGCGATTCGCGAGCGCAGCATCCTGGTACGCGAGCTGGAAGCGCTGCCGGGGACCATACGCGCCCTGATCGCCACGTTGATGCCTGCCCCCCTGGGCAAATCCTGATGTTTTTATAAGCGGCCGTTAACAGTCTTTGACAGTTTCCCGACAAAGCACTCAAAGATTCTCAGCACCCGCCGCCCTAGCATTCCAGCATCCAAATCATCATTCGGGTGCTCTTGATGTTTCGCAGACTGCGCGGTATTCCGCTATTGGGTTGCCTGTTGGGCAGTATCGGTTGCCACTCGCAACCGCCTGCCCCGCCGCCGATTCAAAAAGGTGATTACGGCGCAATCATCCGCTACCTGCAAACCCGCATTCCCCAGGAGATGGCGCGGGACAATGTGGCGGGATTGTCGATTGCCCTGGTCAATGGCCAGGAGCTGATCTGGGCCCGCGGCTTTGGCCTGGCTGACAAAGACCTGGGGGTGCCGGTCACGCCCAATACCGCGTTTCGCGCCGGTGGCATCTCCAAGCTGCTGACCGCCACGGCGGCGCTGCAACTGGTGGAGCAGCAACACCTGGCGCTGGATGCGCCGATCCAGCAGACCCTGCGTGAGTTCTACGTACGCTCCCGCTTTCACAGCGACCAGGCCGAGGCGGATCGAGCGATCACCTTGCGGCGCTTGCTCAGCCATCAATCCGGTTTGCCCAGCGAGCACCTGCGCGACCTGCGCAGCACCTATGCCATGGGGCAAATGCCGATGCGTGTGTCGGGTGTGTGGCTGAGCAGCCTACCGGGCTCCCAGGTGGCGTATTCCAACCTTGGCTATGCCTTGGTGGGCGCCGCCATTGAGCGTAGCAGCGGCAAAAGCTTCGAAGCCCAGTTACAAAGCAGCCTGCTCACACCCTTGCGAATGAACCAGTCCAGTTTCCTGGGTACCGGTGCGCAAATGAGCTATCGCGCCCACGGCTACGAGGATGGCAAGGCCAGCACCGACCCCCAGGTGCGTGACCTCGCCGCCGGTGGCCTGTGGACCAGCCCCAAAGACCTCAGCCGCTACGTGCGCATGCTGTTTGCCAAGGGCACCTACAAGGGCCGTCAGATCCTCGGCAGCGCTTCTATCGATGCCATGTTTACCCAGCAAAACACCGGCAACGCCTTGGATTTCGACTGCCAGATGGGCTTGGGCTGGTTCTTGGCGCCCTGTGGTGACGAGCCCATCGGCCCCGGTGTGCGCACCTACCAGCACAGCGGTGGCGGCGACGACTTCGTGGCCCAGTTGACCCTGCTGCCGGATCAGCAACTGGCCGTGGTCATCATGGCCAACGACAGCAACGCCGAAGACATGGTGGTGTCGCTGACCACCGACAGCCTGCGCCTGATGCTCCAGGCTCAGACCGGCAAGCCCGTATGCGCCGACGACTGCCAGGCCCCCAGCCACGGCCTCAAGCTGCGCCATGTACCGGCGGCGGTGGATCGCAAGCGCCTGGCCGGCTTCTACGCGACCGCCTGGGGCGTGTTCCGCATCAGGGATGAGCATGCCCGTTTGAGCGGTGAACTGGCCGGCTACGATTTCCAGCTATTGCGTGATGAGCAAGGCTGGCTGCGGGCGCAGAAAAAGATACTGGGGTTCTGGCGCAAGGACCTCGGCGAGTTGGGCCGCGTGCAGCTGGATGTGCTCACGGTACAAGGCCGCCAAATGCTCACCGCCCGCAGCCACGGCCAACGCATTGCCATCGGCGAGCGCATCGAGCCGCCGCCCTTGTCCGCCGCGTGGGCCAACACGGTCGGCACCTACCAGGTGCTCAGCAGCCATGAACCCGACGCGCCATTGAGTGGCATCAGCGTGCGCCAGGAGGACGGTTTCCTGGTGATTCGCGGCCAATTAAACGGCGAGCCGCTGACCGACTACATCCTGCTGCCCATCGACAACGCCCATGCGGTGCTGGCCGGCAACGGCTACGGCCTGGGCGATACCGTCAGCCGCCAGGTCAACGGCCTGAGTGCTTCGGGCTACTCGTTCAAACGCACCCATTCACCCCACACACCCTTGAACCTCTAACCAGGAAAACACCCTGATGCACTCAAAAAACCTGTGCCTGTCATTGACCTCACTGTGCCTGCTCGCCGCCGCCGATACGGCGCTTGCCGAAGACTGGCAATACAGCCTCAAGGCCGGCATGGCCAACGCACCCCGCTACAGTGGCAGCGACGAACGTATGACGGCGCCTGTGCTCGGCGGCAAAATCATCAGCCCCTGGGGCGTCTTTCTCGACACTGATACGGGCTTGGGCTGGGGTTACGAAGGTGATGCCCTGAGCTTCAGCGCATACGTTGGCGCAAGCGATTCGCGCAAGGATAAAAATGAAAGCATGCATGCCGGCTCCAAACGCCTCAAAGGCATGGGCGAGATCAAGTCACGTCCGCAATTGGGGGTAAGTACCGCCTACAAGCTCGGCGGTGTGATCATCGGCGCCACCCTGGAACATGCGCTTGAAGAAGATAAACACAAGGAAACCGGCAAGGCTTTTACCCACCTGGAGTTGAGCCTGGGTACCCATCTCTATGAAGGCCGCTACGGCTCCGTCGATGCCGCCATCAACAGCCACTTCGGTGACCGCAACTACCTGCAAACCTGGTACGGCGTGACTGCCGACCAGGCCACCCGCAGCCGCTTCAAGGAATACAAGGCAAGTGCCGGCAATATCAGCAATGGCATGAACCTCTCATGGAGCGTGCCGATCAACGAACACACGCAGTTCTCGACCTTGCTCGATGTGCAATACCTGGCGAATGAAGCAGGCAAGAGCCCGATTGTGGAGCAGCGGCTGCAGGCGTCGGTGTTGGGGGAGCTGCAGTACACCTTCTGATCTGACTTGCCCTCTGTAGGAGCGAGCTTGCTCGCGAAAAACTCGCAGGCGCCGCGTTTATCCAGAAAACACGCGTTATCGTTGAGGTTCTTCGCGAGCAAGCTCGCTCCTACAGGATGGCATGGGGCAAGCCGCCTTACTCTGCATAGGCCCACGTCATTCGAAACGACGCCCCGCCCCACTCCGAATCCTGCACTTCCACCTGCCCGCCATGCCACTGGCTGACACGCTTGACCAGCGCCAGGCCCAGGCCAAATCCGCCTGTGCGGCGGTCGCGGCTGGCGTCAAGGCGCAGGAAGGGTTCGAATATCTTGGTGCGACCCTCCAGCGGTACCCCCGGCCCATCGTCGTTGACCCGCACTTCGTAACCGCTGCCAAACTTGACCAGCGACACTTCCACGCGACGATCGGCATAACGAATCGCGTTGCGCAGCAGGTTGATCACGGCCCGCGCCATAAAGCGTGGCTCGATCTGGATAACGTCCACCTCGCAGGTGCGCAACGACAACTGCACCCCTTCTGCTTCGGCCTCCAGGGCCACGCTGCCGATCACACTGTCGAGCCAACTGTGGGCCTCGATTTGCTCGCGGGTGACCTGGGTAGCGCCTGGCTCAAGGCTGGCATAGGTCAACAGCTCGGAGACCATTTCTTCCAGTTCACCGAGGTCGGCGTACATGTCGTTGATCAACGCTCGGCTTTGCCGTGGGTCACTCTGCTGCCTGAGCTGGTCCAGCTCGAATGACAGCCGCGCAATCGGCGTGCGCAATTCGTGGGAGACCGCGTTGGTGAGTTCGCGCTGGTTGGCGATCAAACCTTCGATGCGCTCGGCCATCTGGTTGAAGTGCCCGGCCAGCGAGCGCACGGTGGAGCGACTCGGCAGCAAGATGCGCGAGCCCAGGTCATTGTCACCGAAACGTTGCGCTGCCAGGCGGATGTGCTCCAGGTCGCGCCAGTGTGGACGCACCCAGAAATACAGGACGATGGCCAGGCTCACGCCCAGGAAGCCATAGGCCCACAGGTATAACCACTTGGGTTCTTCCGGCAATCTGATTTCGAGCAGTTGCGGGCCGTCGTCGATAGGCGCGAGAAATTTCATGAAGTCTTCGCGCACCACCACCTGGTCAGCCGCCAGGAGTTTCTGTTCCCGTTCGCTCAAATCCTGGGTGTCGCGCTGCACCAATTTGAGCCGCAAGCCGTAATGCGGTTGCAGCTCGTCCAGGCGTGCCTGGCGTGCCTCTGCCTGCACGGGGCGCAGTTGCTCCACCAGGGCCCAGGCCGGGCCGCGCAGGGCTTCACGGTTATAGGTTTCGTTGGACTCGGGCATGTAGGCGTCCAGGCCGTAGTTGACCAACCAGATCGACCCGGCCAGACCGAGCGCGAGAATCAGATAGAGGCGCAGATACAAGCGCAGCATCTACACCTCCCACGCGAACGGATTGAACAGGTAGCCCTTGCCCCAGATGGTCTTGATGCACACCGGCTCGCGGGGGTTGTCATTGAGCTTGCCGCGCAGTTTGCTGATGTACACGTCTACGCTGCGGTTCAGGCCGTCAAAAGCGATGCCGCGCATGCGGTTGAGGATGTCGTCGCGAGAGAGAATCTTGCCCGCGCTGCTGGCCAGCAACCACAGCAACTCGAATTCCATGGTGGTGAGGTCAATGGTCTCGCCGCCCAGGCGGACCACCCGGCAACTGCGATCAATCGACAAGCGGCCAAATTCCAGGGCACCGCGCACGGTGGGCTCGGGCACTTGACGGCGCTGCAGCGCACGCAGGCGCGCCAACAACACCGGCGGTTTGATCGGCTTGATCACGTAGTCGTCAGCACCGGACTCAAGGCCAAGGATATGGTCCAGGTCATCTTCCTTGGCGGTGAGGATCACGATGGGCGTGTCCGACACGTTGCGAATCTCGCGGCAGACATGCAGCCCGCTCTGACCCGGCAGCATCAGATCGAGTACGACGATCTTCGGCTTGAAATCCAGGAACGCCGCCAAGGCTTCATCACCCCGGTACACCACCCGTACCTCGAAACCATGCTGCGACAGAAAATGCGAGACCAGCCCTGCCAGCTTTTCATCGTCCTCAACGAGCAAGACCTTGCCCAGACCCAGGTTTTCCATAAGTTCTCAGTGTGGATGCGCGGATTGAAATGGGGCCATTATAGGTGGCAAGCTGGCCGACAGAGGTGGCTGACCAGTCCACAGCGACGAAGCTTCATGCTTTTAAGAGTTTTTAACAAATAGCCTGCACTTTTTAACGCCATTGACAGGGAGTTCTATGCGCAAGGATTACCTGGCGTTCTTCATTTCGCTGTTCCTTTCACGGCTGGCCGACCAGGTTTTGCTGTTTATCGTGCCCCTGATCGTATTCCAGACCACTCAAAGCGTGTCGTGGGCGGGGCTGGCGTTTTTTGTCGAGTCACTGCCGCGCTACCTGGCTTTTCCGGTGTGCGGGGCATTGTGCGACAGGTTTTCACCGGTGCGTATCCTGCATATCAGCCAGGTGTATCGGGCCGTGGCCTGCGTGGTGGCGATGGCGCTGTATGGGCTGTTCGACGGTATTGAGTGGCTGGTCATGCTGTCCGCGTTGTGCGGCGTGTTGACCACCCAGGGCATCATGGCGCGGGAAGTGGTGATGCCGCATATCTTCGAGCATTACACCTACGCCAAGACCTTGTCCTATTCGCAGATCGCCGACCAGAGCGGGCTGGTGCTCGGGCCATTGGTGGCGGCGCTGATGCTGGAAGTCTGGGCGTGGCCTTGGGTGGTGCTGGGGGTCGCCGTGCTGTTTGTGCTGGCGGACCTGGCGATGCTGATCTGGCAGCGCCACACCACGGTGGACCTGCACATCCATGAACAACAGCCGGGTAACTGGCTGCAACCCCTGCGCACCGCTTTTGGCCACATCCTCAACCGGGTGGAGTTGAAGCGCATCATCGTCCTGGCGGTCGGCGTGAACCTGATAGTCGGCGTGACGCTGGCCACCTCGGCTGCCATGGTCACCGGCCACTACGCAGCGGGCAAAGACACCTATGCCCTGCTGCAAGCCGCCGGGGCGCTGGTGACCATCGCGATTCTGTTCTACCTGGCGCATTCATCACTGAAGCTGAAGGTACTGGGCGGGTTGTCGTACTCGATGATCACCGTCGGCGCGCTGATCACAGCGCTCAGCCCCGGCGTGTGGGCCTACGCGGTGGGGTTCCTGCTGCTGACCGGCTTTGACAAGATGTTCAACGTGTACCTGCGCAGCACCCGACAACGGGTGATTCCGGTGCAGGACTTCGGCAAGACAGTCGGTGTGATGACCTTGCTCAACAACCTGGCCCAGCCCTTGGCGGGCTTGATGATTGCCGTGCTGGCAGCACCCTTTGGCACGCCAACGGTGATCCTGCTGCTGGCGGGGATCACCGCGTTGATCGGTGTGGCCGTGGCCTCAGGCTGGCACGCCACTGTGAAAGCGGAACTCGACGTCGGGTGATTCGATCAGGTCTTGCTCGGTGGCTCGCACCCGGTCGATCACCTGGGCGATGTCCTTGGCGTCGCCGTACTGGTAAGCCAGCTTCAAGTAACCCTGGAAGTGCCGCGCCTCGCTTTTGAGCAAGCCGAAGTAGAACTTGCCGAGTTCTTCGTCCAAATGCGGCACCAGCGCTTCGAAACGCTCGCAACTGCGTGCTTCGATAAAGGCGCCCACCACCAGGGTGTCTACCAGCTTGACCGGCTCATGGCTGCGCACCACCTTGCGCAAACCCGAGGCATAACGGCCGGCGTGCAGTTGACGCAGTTCGACCTTGCGCTTTTTCATCAGGCGCATGACCTGCTCGTGGTGCACCAACTCTTCGCGGGCCAGGCGCGACATCATGTTGATCAGGTCAACGTGGCCGTAGTACTTGGCCATCAGGCTCAAGGCGGTGCTGGCGGCTTTGAATTCGCAGTTCTTGTGGTCGATCAGCAGGGTTTCCTGATCGGCCAACGCGGCCTGGACCCAGGCATCGGGGGTGCGGCAGCCGAGGAATTCATGGATTTCGGGCAGGTTCATCGGGCTCACGGGCAAAGGATCACAAAAGGGCGCCGATTATACCGACCCCGTCGCAGACCACCAGCCACCGGCCTTGATGTGTATCAACATGACGGCTGCCGGCCAGCAACTATAGTTATCCAACGCCCGCCCTTTTGGAGATCCCGACCATGCAAGCCATCCGCAGCATCCTGGTGGTCATCGAACCCGAGCATTCGGAAAGCCTGGCCCTCAAGCGTGCCAAGCTGATTGCCAAAGTGACCGACGCGCACCTGCACTTGCTGGTCTGTGACAAGAAGCACGAGCATTCGGCGCTGCTGAGCCTGCTCAAGGAAGGCTTGAAAGAAGACGGCTACAGCGTCACCACCGAGCAGGCCTGGAACGACAGCCTGCATGAAACCATCATCGATGTGCAGCAAGCCGAAGGCTGTGGCCTGGTGATCAAACAGCACTTCCCCGACAACCCTCTGAAAAAAGCCCTGCTGACCCCGGCGGACTGGAAGTTGCTGCGCTATTGCCCGACGCCGGTGTTGCTGGTCAAGACCGCCACCCCTTGGGCAGGCGGCGTGATCCTGGCGGCCATCGATGTGGGCAACGCCGACGGCGAACACCGCTCGCTGCATAATTCGATCATCGACCATGGCTTTGATATCGCCAGCCTCGCCAAAGCGCAGTTGCATGTGATCAGTGCTCACCCCTCGCCCATGCTGTCGGCGGCAGACCCGACCTTTCAGCTCAAGGAAACCATCGAGGCGCGCTATCGCGAGCAATGCAAGGCCTTCCAGGCCGAGTTCGACGTGGACGACAGGCACCTGCATATAGAGGAAGGCCCCGCCGATGTGCTGATCCCCCATATTGCCCATCGCTTGCAGGCGGCGGTGACCATTATCGGCACGGTGGCACGCACGGGGATTTCCGGCGCGTTGATCGGCAATACGGCGGAGGTGGTGCTGGATGCGGTGCAAAGCGATGTGCTGGTGCTTAAACCGCAGACGCTCATGGACCATCTGCAAGAGCTGGCGACCAAGCCCTGACACCGACCTTCAGGCAATGTGGATCAAATGTGGGAGCTGGCTTGCCTGCGATTGCGGTGGGTCAGCTGGCGCATTTGCTCCTGATACACCGCTATCGCAGGCAAGCCAGCTCCCACATTGACCTCGCCAGTCAATTAACCCAGCGCATCTTTCAAGAACCCAGGCGCGATATAGCGCTGGTAATGCGCCTCGGACAGGATAAAGAACTCGCGTTCAATGGCATCGCGCAGTTCAGGCAGCGCCCAGTCGCGAAACTCCGGCAACAGCACCATGCCGTACGCCTCCAGGTTATTGATCACCCGGGCCCCACGGGCGATCAACTGGTAGGCCCAACAATACTCGGACTGGTGTGGCACAAAGCGAATCTTGCGTTGCTCCAACTGCCCGCGCAGTGTCTTGGGGTCGAAAACCTCCACTTTGCCGGCCATGACCTGCACCAACAGCTGCTCAAGCCTGAGCCAGACCGCACGCTTTTCTTCTTCGTTATAGCCGTTCCACTGGATCACTTCATGGTGAAAGCGCTTGCATCCACGGCACACGAGATCGCCGTAGACCGTAGAGCACAGGCCGACGCAGGGGGTCTTGATGGTTTGGTTGGGCATGGGCAGCAACACGCAAATCAGCGAAACAGTGCGCCATGTTAGCCCTTTGTCTAAGGTTGATCACCCAGCAAACTTGAGTAGGCAACTTACCTTTAGATTTTTTTTGCCGTAGAATCACCCGGCCTTGTAAGGCGCCAATAATCCGCTGGAAGCTGTTTTCAAAGCGTCACGAGCACAGTCGTTCCTTCAGAACGGTGTTGGCGCAGGTTCGACCCGGTAGGTCAGAGCCCGCGCCAACCCTCATCAGCTCCGTTCTGCAGGCGTAAAACTTTGAAAGCAGCTTCTGTAAGAAATGGCGGCAGCGCTGGCTTTGCGGCCCAAAAAGCCCCCGAGCGCATGCGTGCCGTTCATTTCTGGATGAGCGTCCCGTGGGACCACTGATGAGGGTAATAACTGTGCTTGAAGCCTACCGCAAACATATCGAAGAGCGTGCCGCACTGGGTATCGTTCCCCAGCCGCTTAACGCCGAACAAACCGCAGGCCTGGTCGAGCTGCTGAAAAATCCTCCGGCTGGCGAAGAAGAATTCCTCGTTGACCTGATCACCAACCGCATTCCACCAGGCGTTGACGAAGCCGCTTACGTCAAGGCCGGTTTCCTGTCTGCCCTGGCCAAGGGCGAAGCCACTTCCCCCCTGATTGACAAGAAACGCGCTGTTGAACTGCTCGGCACCATGCAAGGCGGCTACAACATCGTGACGTTGGTCGAGCTGCTGGACGACGCCGAACTGGCACCCGTCGCGGCCGCCCAACTCAAGCACACCCTGCTGATGTTCGATGCGTTCCACGACGTCGCCGAAAAAGCCCGCAACGGCAACGAGCACGCCAAAGGCGTGATCCAGTCCTGGGCTGACGGCGAGTGGTTCCGCAACCGCCCTACCCTGGCCGACAAGATCAGCCTGCGCGTCTTCAAGGTCACCGGCGAAACCAACACCGACGACCTGTCGCCTGCGCCTGATGCCTGGTCCCGTCCTGACATCCCGCTGCACGCCCTGGCCATGCTGAAAATGGCGCGTGAAGGCATCGTGCCGGACGAGCAAGGCAAGACCGGCCCGATGAAGCAGATCGAAGAGATGCGCGGCCAAGGCTTCCCGATCGCCTACGTCGGTGACGTGGTCGGTACCGGTTCGTCGCGTAAATCGGCAACCAACTCGGTATTGTGGTTCTTCGGTGACGACGTGCCTTACGTGCCGAACAAGCGTGCTGGCGGTTTCTGCTTCGGCAGCAAGATCGCTCCGATCTTCTACAACACCATGGAAGATGCTGGCGCACTGCCAATCGAATTCGACGTTACCAACATGAACATGGGCGACGTGATCGACCTGTACCCGCATGCTGGCAAAGTCTGCAAGCACGGCACCGACGAAGTCCTGACCACCTTCGAAATGAAGACCCCGGTGCTGTTGGACGAAGTTCGCGCCGGCGGCCGTATCCCGCTGATCATCGGCCGTGGCCTGACCGACAAGGCACGCGCTGAGCTGGGCCTGGGCCCTACCGACCTGTTCAAGCTGCCTGAAGCGCCTGTCGACACCGGCAAGGGCTTCACCCTGGCGCAGAAAATGGTCGGCAAGGCCTGTGGCCTGCCAGAAGGCAAAGGCGTTCGTCCAGGCACCTACTGCGAGCCGAAGATGACCACCGTGGGGTCCCAGGACACCACCGGCCCAATGACCCGTGATGAACTCAAAGACCTGGCGTGCCTGGGCTTCTCGACCGACCTGGTGATGCAGTCCTTCTGCCACACCGCGGCTTACCCCAAGCCGATCGACGTGACCACCCACCACACCCTGCCTGACTTCATCATGACCCGTGGCGGTGTATCGCTGCGTCCAGGCGACGGCATCATCCACAGTTGGCTGAACCGCATGCTGCTGCCGGACACCGTCGGTACCGGTGGTGACTCCCACACCCGTTTCCCGATGGGCATCTCGTTCCCAGCCGGTTCTGGCCTGGTCGCGTTTGCCGCCGCCACCGGCGTCATGCCGCTGGACATGCCGGAATCGATTCTGGTGCGCTTCAAAGGCAAGATGAAACCTGGCATCACCCTGCGTGACCTGGTGCATGCCATTCCTTACTACGCGATCCAGGCTGGCCTGCTGACCGTAGAGAAGAAAGGCAAGAAGAACGCCTTCTCTGGCCGCATCCTGGAAATCGAAGGCCTGAACGACCTGACGCTGGAACAGGCTTTCGAGCTGTCCGACGCCTCGGCTGAACGTTCGGCTGCCGGTTGCACCATCAAGCTGTCCAAAGAGTCCGTCACCGAGTACCTGAACTCCAACATCACCCTGCTGCGCTGGATGATCGGCGAAGGCTACGGCGATGCACGCACCCTGGAACGTCGCGCCCAAGCGATGGAAGCCTGGGTTGCCAACCCGGAGTTGATGGAAGCCGATGCCGACGCCGAATATGCCGAAATCATCGAAATCGATCTGTCGGAAATCAACGAGCCGATCCTCTGCGCGCCAAACGACCCGGACGACGCCCGTCTGCTGTCCAGCGTCGCTGGCGAGAAGATCGACGAAGTGTTCATCGGTTCGTGCATGACCAACATCGGCCACTTCCGCGCTGCCGGTAAGCTGCTGGAGCAGGTCAAGGGCCAGTTGCCGACTCGTCTGTGGCTGTCGCCGCCGACCAAGATGGACGCTCACCAACTGACCGAAGAAGGCTACTACGGCATCTACGGCAAGGCTGGCGCACGTATGGAAATGCCAGGCTGCTCGCTGTGCATGGGCAACCAGGCACGCGTTGAGCCGAACTCCACCGTCGTGTCGACCTCGACCCGTAACTTCCCGAACCGCCTGGGTGATGGTGCAAACGTCTACCTGGCATCGGCTGAGCTGGCGGCAGTCGCCTCCACTCTGGGTCGCCTGCCAACCGTCGAAGAGTACATGGGCTACGCAGCGAAACTGGACACCATGGCCAGTGACGTCTACCGCTACCTGAACTTCGACCAGATCGCTGAGTTCCGCAAGATCGCAGCAAGCGCCAACATCCCGGTGATTCAAGCCTAACGGTGTGTTGATGTGAAAGGCGCCGCGTATCGCAAGGTACGCGGCGTTTTTTTGCGTAAGCCAAAAGGGTAACGGATGTCAATCCAGGCTCCCGCTCCCCCTTAAAGAGTTGTATCAGACTGAAAAGTACTGGCCGCCGACAACCTTTGCACGACGACCTACCAGATCAGGTAGTTGTCCCTCTACGCCTTGAAGGCTAAAACTCTCTACACCCTGACGCCTGTATCACGGAACCCACCAGCTCTGGATGTACTTCGCGCTGTAAGCCGTACCCCTTAATAAAAAAAACAAACCCTGCCCTCGACACCCAAGCCCGGTGCCAGGGGCGCTCTCGCCTGTTTTTTGTGCTGACTGGAGGTGTGTTATGTCGCGTAGCCAATATGTGATCAAGAAAATCTTCAAGCATTATTCGGTGTCGGTGGAACACATCGGCGATGCGCCTGATAGAAAGAACGTCCTGTTGGTCAACGGCGCCATGGCCACGACGTCGGCCTTTGCCCGTACCAGTAAATGCCTGGCCGAACACTTCAACGTGGTGCTGTTTGACTTGCCGTTCGCTGGAAACTCCCGCGCTCACAACCCTGACCGGTGCCTGGTGACCAAGGACGACGAAGTCCAGATCCTGCTGGCATTGATCGAGCGCTTCAACATTCACCACTTGGTTTCCGTGTCCTGGGGTGGCCTGTCCACCCTGCTGGCACTTGCCAAAAATCCAGACAGCGTTGAAAGCTCAGTGGTGATGTCGTTTGCGCCTGGCCTCAACGCGCCGATGCTCGATTACGTCAGCGGGGCGCAGGCACTCATGGCCCGGGATGACAACGCAGGGATCGGCCATTTGCTCAACCAGACGCTGGGCAAGCATCTCCCGGCTCGACTCAAGACCGCCAATCAACAGCATATGGCGCAGTTGATCAACGCCGAGCAGCATCAAGCGCGCTTCCATATCGAACAGGCACTCAAGCTCAATGAAGGGGCCTACTTGCCGCAACTCTTGAACATTGACAGTCATGTGCACTTCCTGAATGGCGCCTGGGACGAATACACCAGCGCCATGGACGTGCAGTCCTTCAAGCAGTACATCCGCGATTGCAGCTTCTCCATTGCCCAGAGCAGCGGACATTTTCTGGACCTGGAGTCCAAGGCCGCGGCCAACGGCGTGCACCGCGCGTTGCTCGGGCATTTGCTGAGGGCATGCGACGCCCAGCCAGGGGCGTTTTGCGAGCAGTCGGCTCAACGAGCGCGGCTGAGCTTTGCCTAAATACTTTTCAACAAGGACGTAGATGATGCGAGTAATCATGGTTGCCATCGGCTCGGCCGGTGACGTTTTTCCCTTTATCGGCCTGGGGGCTGCCCTGACTGTGCGCGGTCATCAGGTCACCTTGTGCAGCATGCCGACGTTTCAGCGCGCCATTGAGGCGCAGGGGCTGAACTTCGTGCCGTTATGCGATGAGGCGACCTACAGCGCCGCCATGGGCGATCCCCTATTGTGGGACCCGAAGACCTCATTCGCCGTATTGTGGCAAGCCATCGCCGGCCTGCTGGAACCCGTCTACGACTATGTAACCACTCACAATACCGACGATACGGTGGTTGTCGGCTCACTATGGGCCTTGGGTGCACGTATCGCCCATGAAAAATACGGCATCCCTTATCTGTCCGTCCAAGTGTCGCCATCCACGTTGCTTTCTGCACATTTGCCGCCCGTGCACCCCACCTTCAATGTGTCGCGGCGCTTGCCATTGACTCTGCGCAAGCTGCTCTGGCGCGGGATCGAATACCTGAGCCTGGACCGTACCTGTGCTCCCCAAATCAACGCACTACGCCACAAACATGGGCTACCAGGCGTGGTGAAGAACATCTTCAGTCAATGGATGCATGCGCCCCAAGGGGTGATATGCCTGTTCCCCGAATGGTTCGCCCCCGCACAGAAAGACTGGCCACAGCCTTTGCACATGGCCGGTTTCCCTCTGTTCGACGGTGGCGCCCCTGGGCTCGATGAGCCCACACGAGCCTTTCTGGTTGCCGGAGCGCCCCCTATTGTCTTCACTCAAGGCTCCACTGAGCACTTTGACCAGCAGTTTTATCGTTTCGCCCTGGCAGCGCTGCACAGGGTCGGTGCCCGCGGCATTTTTCTGACCGGTGATCGACCGCTCTTCACGGACCTGCCGCCCACCGTGATACAGCGCCCGTTTTTGCCGATGAGTTCGCTGTTGCCCCACGCGGCCGGTCTGGTCCACCCCGGCGGCATTGGCGCCATGAGCCAGGCGCTGGCGGCCGGCATTGCGCAGATTGTGCTGCCTATCGCTCATGACCAGTTCGATAACGCCGAACGCCTGGTGCGCATGGGATGCGGCATACGCCTTGCCCTACCGTTAAACAAACAGGACCTGGACGATGCGATCACAACGCTCTTGCACGACAGCCGGCTGCAAACGGCCTGTCGTCGAGCGAGCAGCCTGATGCCCTGCGACGCTGCCTCTTGTGAAACAGCGGTCAACGCCATTGAGCAGTGCCACGCGCGGCATTCAATGCCTCGCCTGCGCCAGGCCTCATAAACCACGAACGTCCAAGTGTAAGCACCGTGCCAGAGCGGTCGGGAAGCCTCGGCAAAGTTTGACAGAAATAGCTTGTGGGCTAGATTGCCAAGAATGCAGTAATCGAGGCGACTGTCCATGGAGAAGGAAAACGACCTCATTCGTTGGTGGGATTGCTTACGCATCGAGATGTGCAAGCAACAGGATGAGACTCAAGTGTTAGCGCTTCTGGAGCGTGAAGTGTTGCAACTGGGGTTCGAGTACTACGCCTATGGCGTACGTCACCTGACCCCTTTTACACGCCCCAGAACCGAGATATGCGGGTCCTACCCCGCAAGCTGGCTGGCACATTACGAGAAGCAAAACTACGCGGCTGTCGATCCGTCAATCCTTAGTGGCTTGCGCTCTACCGAGATGGTGGTATGGAACGACGCACTGTTTGATAACAGCCGCACGCTGTGGCAGGAAGCTCGGGACTGGGGCTTGTGCATCGGCGCCACACTGCCGATTCGAAGCCACGACCGTTCACTGCGGGTACTGTCCGTGGCTCGGCGCCAAGACATTATTTCGCAGGCTGAAAACAACGAAATTCAAGTGCGCCTGCGCTGCATCCTTGAACGGGTGACACTGCGCCTGACAGACCTGGCTTATAGCGAACGCGCCCACCAATTGGTCTGCCTGAGCCGGCGTGAGCGGGAGATCCTGCAGTGGACCGCCGACGGCAAGAGTTCAGGAGAAATCGCGCTGATCCTCACTATTTCCGTCAACACCGTAAACTTTCACCTCAAAGCCATTCAGAAGAAATTCGGCGCTGGCAACAAAACACTGGCGGCAGCCTACGCCGCTGCACAGGGCCTTATCTAGGGCCCGACAATTGCGATAAGGACATCCAATGATCAGCATCATCACCCGTCGTCACCATGAACTGTCTGCAACGCTTGAGGACGACCTGGGCCGCTACCGACACGAAGTTTTCATCCAGCAATTGGGCTGGCAACTGGATTCCACGCACGCCCGGCCCCAACGCGAATTCGACCAGTTCGACCACGCGGATGCTCGTCATATCCTCGCCCTAGATGCCGAGCACCAAGTCTGCGGTTGCGCGCGACTCTTGCCGACCACGCAACCTTATCTGCTGGCGCAAGTGTTCGGTTTTCTGTGCGACCAGCCAACCCCGCGAAGCAGCGACACCTGGGAGGTGTCGCGTTTTGCCGCGCGCGCCCTGGAGGAAGGCACCTTACCGATGCGCGTCTGGTGGAACAGCCTGAACCATGCCTGGAGCCAGGGCGCCAATCGGGTAGTGGCGGTGACCACACCCGCGCTGGAACGTTATTTTCTCAGGCATGGCGTGCAGTTGAGCCGCCTCGGTTCTCCGCAACGCGTGAATAAAGACCATGTGGTAGCGCTGAGTTTTCCGGCCTGGCAGAAAAACGGCCAAATCGCGTTACACGCAGAGTCGGCCGTTGCCTAGCGATGGGTGATCCCCACCTGTGCTTAAAGCCGGGGCATCGGCTGCGAACGCCTCAGGGAATCAGCGAGTAAATCAGTGAGGAAATGGCCACCAGACCGACCAGCGTCACGAACACATTCGAGGCCTGCCCCCGGTACTTGGCCATGGCCGGGACCTTGCGGATCGCGTACATCGGCATCAGGAACAGTATCGACGCGATGATCGGCCCGCCCAGGGTCTCGATCATGCCAAGGATGCTCGGGTTAAGCGTGGCGACGATCCAGCACACCACCAACATGAAGGCGGCGGTCATGCGGTCCAGGGTCTTGGGTGCCGGGCGGCGGCCAGTCTTGACCACCAGGCCCTTGAGGCCCTCGCTGGCGCCGATGTAGTGGCCCAGGAACGACTTGGCAATCGCCACGAACGCAATCAACGGTGCGGCAAAGGCAATCGTCGGGTTATCGAAGTGGTTGGCCAGGTACGACAGGATCGACAGGTTCTGCGCTTTCGCTTCGGCCAACTGCGCGGGCGACAGGGTCAGCACGCAACTGAACACGAAGAACAGCACCATCGCCACCATCAGCAAGTGCGCGCGGGACAGGATCTGCGAGCTGCGCTCGTCGGCGTGTGCGCCGTACTGGCGCTTCTGGTCCACCGCGAAGGCCGAGATGATCGGTGAATGGTTGAACGAGAACACCATCACCGGAATCGCCAGCCACAACGTGTTGAGCAGCGCCGAGGGTGCCGGCACTTCGCTGGCGGTGCTGAGAATGCCGCCATTCCAGTGCGGTACCAGGTACACCGCCAGGAACAGCAAGGCCACAATAAACGGGTACACCATCAAGCTCATGGCCTTGACGATCACTTGCTCACCGCAACGCACCACGGCCAGCAGACCCAAGATCAACACAAACGCCAGGATGGCCCGGGGCGGCGGCAGGATATGCAGCTGGTGCTCCATGAAGCTGCTGACGGTATTGGTCAGCGCCACGCTGTAGATCAGCAGGATCGGGAAGATCGCAAAGAAGTACAACAAGGTGATCAGTGCACCGGCCTTGATACCGAAATGCTCTTCAACCACGTCGGTAATGTCGGAACCTTCACGCCCGGACAGCACGAAACGGGTCAGCCCACGATGGGCAAAGAACGTCATCGGGAAGGCCAGCAACGCCAGGATCACCAGCGGCCAGAAGCCCCCCAGGCCCGCGTTGATAGGCAGGAACAAAGTACCGGCGCCAATGGCGGTACCGAATAGCCCGAGCATCCAGGTAGTGTCCTGGCGGCTCCAGCTTGTGAGCGTTGCAGGTGTCGTTGCATAGCGTTCGTCGACGCTATTGGCCTGATCATTCATCCGGTGGGATCTCCGCATTCACACGGCCAGCACGAGTCAGAAAAACCTGACAGGCAGCGCCCTGGCCGAAACAAGGGCCGGATTGTCCGGGATTCTCTTGGAGAAGCAAAGACTTAGCTGAGGAATGGTTAGGCGGAGCAGCTGGTCAAGTGGCCGCCCCCGTGAAGGTTTTGGATGGCTGAAACGTCGTACAAACATTACGTCTAAGTTTTAATAGGCCACCTATTGCGAGAAGAGTCCGACAACAAGTTCAGAAGCAGCCCGCTTCAAAATCATATTCTTAGTCATACAACCCCTCAACTGTTACAGGACCATACATAGCTATTGAGCACGCGTAAATTCACACACTAATATCTTCGAGCACTGACCGACAAAGACGATAACAACACTTAACCAACCAGTAAGGAGTTTGATAATGCGAAGATTCACCCTTGCTTTTACCGGCCTGTTTTTCGCGGGTTTATTAGGCGCGCCGTCAAGTTACGCGAAATCGGTTGAGGCTGATGTTCGTGCCCTGGCCTCTTCGCCTCAATGGTTGACCACCAAGGTGTATATAGAGGGCGAGCCAGAAAACGACGTCAAGGCCAAATACCCCGGCGTGGTCGGAATCTCAATGTGGGACCCGCAACGCAATCGTTACGAATTTTTCTACACCGATACAGGGCGCTCGAAACGCCCTGATGGCGGGGGCGGTTATTTCCTGGTCACTGGCGACAAGCAGACCCACATCCTGGTGCCCGACCTTGGCCCGCATCGCACCATCGTCAGAAGGCTGGAAAAATTGGACAACACCGAATTCACCTATTCTCGTGAAGTCCCTCGCGACATGGTAGCGACCAACCCTCCCGTTAGAATCTATGTGGTACATGCGCCTTACACGGGACCAATAAAGACTCAGATGTCAAACTAGTTAAACACCCCATTTATATCCAGCCATAAAAAACCAATAACAAACGAGGCACTTGTGATGAATCCATACGCTTCATTCAGATATCTACTCATGCCTGCACTGCTGGTAGCCGTACTGTTGCCCAGCGCAACCACGGTACAGGCCAACACGACACTGCCCACCAAAAGCATCGCCGCCACGTCCGATAACACCGTCATGTTGACCGTGTTTCTTAAACACGATCAATCACGCCCGCTGGGCGAATTGAAAGCCCAACTGGCCAAGCAGGAATTTCACAAGGTCTTCCCGCCGGAAGGTGTCGAAGTCGTCAGTTGGAATATCACCATGGGCATCGGGCAAGTCATCGTGCTGCGTTTACCGGCGTCTCGCCTGGCTCAAGTCAACCTGGCCATCGAGAACACGGCGTGGGGTGTCTACAAGACGGAATTCTTCCCGACCTACGATTTCATGCCGATTGCACAAAGAGAGCGGGCCCAGGCACGGCAACCGGGGACTACTCAGTAGCTGGCGCGACAGCGAAGGAGCCTGGGTGCGCGGGTTTGGGTTGCGCAGCCAGGTTTGACGTATCCGGAAATCTTGCAGGAGGTCAGCGCAATAACGGGTAGGTTCGGCGCATACTCATGCTCTCAAACCCTTCAGGAAGAGCCTTGCGATGCCCACCACTGTTCTGGTCCTGGTTGAAACCATCAACGAATACCTGCAAATCATCGAGAGCAACGACTTTCATGTGATCCTGGCGCCGACGCCTACTGAACGCGCCCAAGCGATCAAGACCCATGGGGGGCAGATTCAGGCCGTGCTGACCCGCGGGCCGCTTGGGTTGTATGCCGAAGAGATCGCCGCGTTGCCATTACTGGAGATCATCTGCGTGATTGGCGCCGGCTACGAACATGTGGACCTGCAAGCGGCAAGCAACCGCGGGATAGTAGTGACTAACGGTGCCGGCGTGAACGCACCCTCGGTGGCTGATCACGCCATGGCGTTGCTGTTGTCACTGGTGCGCGGGATTCCTCAGACCGACGCCGCTGTTCGCCGCAGCGAGTGGCCGAAGGTCATGCGCCCTTCCCTGGCCGGCAAACAACTGGGCATTCTCGGGCTGGGGGCCGTGGGCATGGAAATCGCCAAGCGCGCCGCCCTCGGGTTTGGCATGGAAGTGAGCTATCACAACCGCCAACCTCGCGATGACGTGGATTACACCTACTGCTCAACGGCCGTCGAACTGGCGCGCACTTCGGACTTCCTGATCCTGGCCACGCCCGGTGGGGCCGGCACTCGCCATCTGATCGATAAACATGCGCTGGATGCGTTGGGGCCCAATGGCTATCTGGTGAACATCGGCCGCGGCAGCGTAGTGGTGACCGCCGACCTGATCGCCGCGTTGGAACAGCGCCGCATCGGCGGCGCCGCGCTGGACGTGTTTGACGATGAGCCTGCAGTGCCCGATGCCCTCAAGCGCCTGAGCAATACCGTGCTGACGTCCCACGTGGCCGGCCTGTCCCCGGAAGCGGCCCATGACACGGTGCAGCGCGTCGCTGATAACCTGGTGGAATACTTTGCCGGCCGCCCCGTGCTTACACCGGTGGCCTTGCCAGCGCCCGCAAAATGACCAATCAGGCACGCTGATCACGCTTCAACACGCTAACCTATTAAACCGCCCCGACCTTGTCGCTGGGCGGCTATGCGCATTAGATTAGGAAATAGTCCAAGGCCTTTAGAATAAGCAGAAGGGATAAGCATGGCGCTGAACGACCAATCGACCCAGATTCGCCCAGGCGAAGAACTTGATGCCAGCCTGATCGATCCCTACCTCAAAGCTCATATTCCGGGCCTGAGCGGTACCGTCAAAATCAGCCAGTTCCCTGGTGGCGCGTCGAACCTGACTTACCTGCTGGAATACCCCGACCAGGAATTTGTGCTGCGTCGCCCGCCGTTTGGTCACAAGGCCAAGTCTGCCCACGACATGGGCCGCGAATACCGCATTCTCAACCAGCTCAAAGATGGCTTCCCGTACTGCCCCAAGGCTTATGTGCACTGCACCGATGAATCGGTGATCGGCGCCGAGTTCTATGTGATGGAGCGCGTCAACGGCATCATCCTGCGTTCCGACCTGCCGGCTGAGCTGGGCCTGGACGCTACCCGCACCGAAGCCTTGTGCAAGAGCTTTATCGACAAGTTCGTCGAACTGCACCAGGTCGACTACCACGCCTGCGGCCTGACCGACCTGGGCAAGCCCGAAGGCTACGTGGCGCGGCAGATTCGCGGCTGGGGCGAGCGCTATGAAAAAGCCCTGACGCCCGATGCGCCAAAATGGGAGGCGGTACGCGCCTGGCTCAACGACAAGATGCCTGCCGATCACTCCACCTCCAGCATCGTGCACAACGACTACCGCTTTGACAACGTGATCCTCGACCCGCACAACCCGATGCAGATCATCGGCGTGCTGGACTGGGAGCTGACCACCCTGGGCGACCCGTTGATGGACCTGGGCAACACCCTCGCCTACTGGATCGAGGCCGCGGACCCGGCGCCGGTGCAACTGATGCGCCGCCAGCCGAGCAACGCCCCCGGCATGCTCACCCGCCGCCAGTTTGTCGACTACTACGCCGAGCGCTCCGGCATCCAGATCGACAATTTCGATTTCTATTACACCTACGGCCTGTTCCGTCTGGCCGGGATTGTGCAGCAGATCTACTACCGCTTCTTCCATGGCCAGACCCAGGACAAACGCTTCGCGCAGTTCATCCACATGAACAAACTGCTGGAGCAGATGAGCCTGAATGTCATCGGCAAATCAGCGCTCTGAGTGCAACTACAAGGAACCCTCATGTCCAAGACCAACCTGTTCGACCTCGATGGCAAGATTGCGTTTGTTTCCGGCGCCAGCCGTGGCATCGGTGAAGCCATCGCCAAGTTGCTGGCCCAGCAAGGCGCCCATGTGATTGTCTCCAGCCGCAAGCTGGCGGGTTGCCAGCACGTGGCCGATGCGATCATCGCCGAGGGCGGCAAAGCCACGGCCATTGCCTGCCATATTGGTGAAATGGAGCAGATCACCCAGGTGTTCGCCGGCATTCGTGAACAGTTCGGCCGCCTGGATATCCTGGTCAACAACGCTGCCACCAACCCGCAGTTCTGCAACGTACTGGACACCGACCTGGGCGCATTCCAGAAGACCGTTGACGTGAATATCCGTGGTTACTTCTTCATGTCGGTGGAAGCCGGCAAGCTGATGCGCGAGAACGGCGGCGGCAGCATCATCAACGTGGCCTCGATCAACGGCATCTCGCCGGGCGTGTTCCAGGGCATCTACTCGGTGACCAAGGCCGCCGTAATCAACATGACCAAGGTGTTTGCCAAGGAATGTGCGGCCTTTGGAATCCGTTGCAACGCGCTGCTGCCGGGCCTGACCGATACCAAGTTTGCCTCGGCGCTGGTCAAGAATGATTCCATCCTGAAAATGGCCCTGGCCCAGATCCCGCTCAAGCGCGTGGCCGACCCCAGCGAAATGGCTGGCGCGGTGCTGTACCTGGCCAGTGATGCGTCGAGCTATACCACTGGGGTTTCGCTGAATGTGGACGGTGGTTTCTTGTCCTGACGCCCCAAGCGCCATCGGTGGCAGACGGGGCTGAGCCGTCTGCCATCAGACTCAGACTCGCACGCCGCTCATATCGATCTTGAATAGCACCAGTTTGCCGTCTGGCAGGGTCGCGCCAATCACCTTGAACAGCCGCTGACGGTCCAGCGCATCCGCTACCTGTTGCCTGGCCCCTGGATCACTGCGGTCCAACTTCTTCAACACGCGTCTAACCCAACCATCCTCCATCTGGAAATGCTCATAGACCCTCTGCATGCTGACATTGCGCGGTTTGGCATGCTTGACCTCAAGCACGTAGACATCGCCCGCGGGCCCTTTGAACACCAGATCGAAACCGTTTTGACCGCCACCGTAGGTTCCACCAGGGATGATTTGATAGCCATCATTGACCAGTAGTGCGCGGTACATCTTCTCATTGGCAAGCCCACGGCCCTTTGCATCCTGAATACTCAGCGTCTTCCAATGATCAAACAACGCTATTTCATCCGCGCGCCTTTGCCGATGGGGATAATGAAACTGGTCGTTGGCGGCCACTGCGTCGACATTGAACGAGCCCTCACGGCGTACCGCAACGGTGGCCATGCCTTGAAACGGATCAAACTGCACAATGCCCATGGGTAGAGCGAGGCCGTCGGCCTTGGCCTGTATCCCCTGTAACAGCCGACCATAGGGATAACCGTGGGTCCAGATATGCGTATCAATCTTGCGATCTTGCAGGTGCGCGGGTGCATTGCGGATAGCCGGGTTATCGAATGCAATCATCTGCCGCGCATACTGGCGCATGTAGCAGTACGTTTGCCTGTCCTGCGTCGACATCACCCCCTGGCTCATATCACTGGTAACAGTGGTGTAGCCCAGAACCTTGCGGGCCGCGCGAATGATGGCGCCGATGCTGCCCAAGCGCATCTCGGGCACCCACGAAGCACGGCTGCCACCGGTATCCAGGTAAACACCCGGCGCATGGCTGTGTGCATTGGGAATCATCTGGTATTTATTTCTCGTGCTATCAAGATCGACGCGAACCACTACGCCCCCCACCTCCAGATAGCTGGCGATTGAGTCACCAGAGATCTGAATGATGCCGTCTTCGGTGATGGCCCCGCTTTGCTGCCACACCCCACGCGCGTCAGGTACGTAAAGTTTGTTATCGCCCGCTTTGAAGGATGCCAACGAGAACCGGGCATCGCCGTAGTAGCTCTGCCCGCCCATGACGTACTGTCTTTTCCCCTGGATAGCCGGCCCCGTCGTTGCGCCCCCACCTCGTGCATCGTAAAGCTGCAGATCCAACCGTGGATCCCGCGGCACGGCGGCGGCCATCGGCATCGACACCGATGCACTGGCATGAGCCGCCGTCGTCACGCCGGTCCAGGTCCAAGTGCCCCCCACTCTGCTGACAGCAGATGGGCTGGCCGCCAGTTGATGAGCCAAACGCGGGTGATAAGTGCCGCTGGCCGGGTGATAGTCCACTTGCACTGTCTGCCCGGTATCCAGATCAATGTAACTGCGGCCGGCAGCCTGACGAATACCCTCGGCATTTGCGGGCCCAAGCGCATCGCCCGTTACCCACACTGCCT
Source organism: Pseudomonas sp. FSL L8-0168 (assembly GCF_037976155.1). Taxonomy (NCBI): domain Bacteria; kingdom Pseudomonadati; phylum Pseudomonadota; class Gammaproteobacteria; order Pseudomonadales; family Pseudomonadaceae; genus Pseudomonas; species Pseudomonas sp. FSL L8-0168. Next base: position 988,680 of record NZ_CP150262.1, read on the forward strand.
GCGGCGGCAGCGGCCCAGGCAGATCCAGCGCACTTATGTGCGCGACCCCAAGCGCGTCGCCGTGCCCGGTGCGCTGCACGCCTTGATTCACAGGCTGAAGGGAAGGAACCTGACGGCCATAGTCCCTGACCATGACGGTGTCGGCACCCAAGCCGATACGTGAGGGTGATACATGCGCGGTCCTGGGTGATTGAGGTTTTTGCTGCATAAAAAATCCCTTTTCAATGATCTATCAAACTGAATCGGCACCGATAAACCGCAGTTGCGCAGACGTCACAGTGCGCTGGGGATCAGCGTCCGCTCCCCAGCAATCGCGACCTGCATCGTAATGAATACCTGACACCGTACCGTCCTCCAGCTCAAGGCCGACGATACGCAACTGACGCACCATCACGGTCGTCCACTGGCGAGAACGGCGCAGCGCACCCAGCACCTCATCGATGCTCGAATAACGGCAAGCATCCAGTTGCACAAGGCAGATCGCGCCCAGGTCCTGGCGAATGTCGTACTGCTCGCCCTGCAGGGTGTGTACGCTGACCTGTTCCAGCGGTATCGAAGGGTCTGTCACGGGAGGCAGCAACACTGTCACGCTGCCAACGGTCAGCGTGTCGTTGATCAGGGCGATATGCGCCCGCTCAATCAACTCGCCAAGACCGGCGGTATTGATCCGCCAGAACGACGCGTCCGCCGTTTTGGCCAACGCCCCCGGCGTGGACAGGGCAATCGTTGAGCCTGCGCTGGGCACGACCTCGTAGGTCGATGAGCGCCCCATCAGCGCATAAGGCCTCTGGTAATGGGGCGGTACAGGAATAACGACTTTCTGTTGCACCGATTGCAACCAGATGCCCTTGGCGCTGTGCGGTCGAAAAAACCCGTGCACGCCGGGCTTTTCTATCAAGGCAGAGCTGCCATCGAAGGTCTTGAACCCGGGCGAGGCACGGTCTTGGATATAGGATTGCTGGGCCGCCTGCACGCGGTATGAGACGCCGTCATTCATGACCAGCACGAATCGGCAGTCCAGCGTCAAAGCCACCGCGATGATGTTTGAGGTCACGTTGGTGCGCGCCGAAGAACGATCGCTGGCATAGTGGGCGAGGACCAATTGGCTGCCGTCGATGAACCTGATGGTCAATCTCACGTCGCTGTAGGTCAGCGAATCGAAATGCCCCGTCCTGCGCAGGGTCACGCGGTAATGGGCCAAGGCCTGGAGAATCTCCCGCGACGAATAGTCCACGTACAGCACGCACGCGGTGGTGTCGCCCTTGAGGCGAACATCGAGCACCTTTGCACCTGGCCCGCGTTCGACGAACCCACGCGTAGAACGCCCATGGGGCACCACGAACGTGCCAGCGCCCAACACCTTGTCCAGGCTGACGTCCTGGCCGCCCGCTCTCACGGCAACGGTGACGTTAGCGTCCTCGCTGCCCATCAACACCGGTTCAAGGATCGGCTCAAGCATATAGCCGTCCTCCGTGAGAAACAGCAGGTTGTGCGTGTTCAAGCGGCGCAGCTCATCACTGGACGTATAGAGCCGCTCAAGCTTGATGACTTGCTCCGGCAGTTCGCCGTCCACGCCCCTCCACGCCACGATGACCAGCGCACAGCCCTGGATACGCCAACTGCTGATAGACGCCAACGGCCAGCGCATCTCAATCACAGAGCCCTCGGCCCAGTCCTGCTCATGCAATGTCACCGCGCCAGGGTTGCTGGCAATCACATAACGGTCCTTGCCCGCCCCACCGTCCACCCAGGCGCCAGCGCCCAGCACAATCACTGTATCGTTGCCCTCTGCGGCTTCGATCCGATCGTTGTGACCGGCGGCGACCAGGGTATTGGCCTGTGCTGAACCCTTGACGTGGCTGGCAAGCCCGGTTGGGGTGTAGATATTTTCTATCGAGTCCAGGCTGATCGAAGGATAAGGCGGCGACTTGTCGATATCCTTGCGCCGCACCACAGTGCCCGCCTGCAGGTCGATGGCATAACCTGCCGTCCCGTCCTCATAAATTGTCGAGTTGGCCAGGTAAAGCGTATCGCTGCCCTCCTCGCCACGCAGCTCGCTGGCCGGGCTATTCGCATCGGTTTCGTCCAGTATGGCCGTCGGCATGTCATACCTGAACAGGTCGTTCTTGGCGCCCCCGGTGAGCTGCTTGTGGCCTTCACCGAAGCGGAAAATGTTCGGGTTGCCAGTCGAACCTTTGACCTTGTCATTACCTCCCCCCAGTTGCCAGAGCACAGCCGCATCCACGGCAGTACTGTCAAACACCGCACCCGGCAGACGGTCAACCGGGGTATTGGACGCATCGACTTCATCATCTTGGTCAATCACCGTGGGCTCTGTGGTATCGATGTACGGATCTTCACCCTCGGCCTCGTTCCAGCGGCGCTTCCAATGGCGGACTGGCCTCAACCGCACCTCAAACCCGCCATTGACCACCGCCTGCACGGTGCCTTTGAGCGCGCCTTTAAGCCAGGCATCGGCCTGCTCCTCCAGTTGCTGCGCATACTGTTGTTCCATCCGGGCCACGACGTACCGATCGCGTATGGCCCTCTCCTGCTCCTTGCCTTGAAAGGCCAACCAGCCCGCGTGCAGGCGCTCGAAGATACTCAGTTCGATGTAATCATCAATGTCATCCACCTGACGAACCGCAGCATAGAGTTGCGTGCCAAAGATCAGTACGGCAGCGGCGGCAATGCCCAGCGGGCCGGCCACGCTGAACCCGGCCAACGCAGCGGCACTCAGGGCCACAGCCACGCTGGCGCTCACAATACTGAAGCCGGCATTGACGTAATGGTCCATGGCTTCCTTGCCGGTACTCTTGGCTGCCTTGGCGAACGACTCCTTGGCATTGAGATAATCAAAGGGCAACGTCAGCACCAACGCAAACAGGCTGGCCCCCCGTCGCAGGGCCTGGCCAAGGCAACTGGTGCTGAAACCTGCAAATACCTTGCGACCGTTTTCCAGCAGCCGTCTGCCGAGTTTTTCCAGCGCCAGCTCCAGTGCAGCCCCTGTGAGGTTGGCCAATAACTCAGCGCCGGTGACCACCGACCTATTGATGTCGCCGGTTTTGATCGCCTCGGCCAAGGCGCTGATTGCGCTGTAATACCCGTAAGCTGCAAGCCCCGCGCCCATGACCGCCAGGCTTCGGCTTTTCTTCGGCTCGACCCAGCGAGGCATTCCCTCCAACTGCGCCGCTTGGTTGAGATTGGTTTTCTGTACTGAACGCAACAGGTTATCGAGCTTGCCGACTGCACCAGGATGTTCGTCTCCCGGCTTCGCCAACAGCAGAGGTGGTGCCTGTAGCGAACGCAATGCCGCGAACTCGAATAACAGCGCGGCACTGTTGTCACTGACCGAGTCATTCCTGCGCAGACACCGATGCAGTCTGGATGCCGAGAATCGGATCGCATCAAGCAGCGTCTGGTCTGCTTCGCGTACCGCCAGGTGATGGGCCTTTACCGGTTTTCCCGCCATATAGGCCCCCATGGCGGCAAGGTCTCTACGCTGGACAGTCAGCTCGCCCACAACCAATGGCCCCAGGCTCTGATCCAGGGCAAGCAATGCTGCTTGCCTTTTTTTCGCAGGTGTTTCGATTGTCGCCATGCGTCCGCCTCCCTATGCCACGACGTAAACAGGGATAGTGGCGGCCAACAGGACCCAGGCAACGGTAGATGCTTATGCGTACCGGCAATTGACGCACAGATAGTTTGAGCCCATAGCGCAAGCGAGTAATCTTGGCGCGGAGTGAAGCCTTGGGATGAAACATGGAACTGCACGTGGTAATCAATGGCCGCAAGGACCTGGCCGAACAGCTCTACCAGCAGTTGCGCGAAGCCATCGCCACCGGGCGGCTGTCGGCAGGCGCACAGCTGCCCCCCAGCCGACTGCTCGCCGAACAACTGGGCATCTCGCGCAAGACCGTGTCGGACACCTACGCCACCTTGACCTACGAGGGCCTGCTGATTGGCAAGATCGGCCGCGGTACTTTCGTCAATGCCTGGGCGCCACAGCCCGACCGCGTGCAAACCGCCACCGACCTGGCATGTGCCGCCAACCTGGGCAAATGGGCGGCACTGCCCTCACCCATGGGCCACCCCGCCCGCGAGGAGATCCTGCGCTACGAATTTATCGGTGGCGCGACGACACGCCACCAATTCCCACAGGATGAATGGCGGCGTTGCACCCAGGATGCGTTGCGTCGCATCGCCCAGAACAGTGGTTTTTACAGCCAGCCAGAAGGCGTGCCCGCCCTGCGCGATGCCATCGCCGGGCATATCGCGTTTTCCCGCGGGGTCAAATGCGGCGCCCGCGATATCGTGGTCACCAACGGCGCACAGCAGGCGCTGGACCTGCTTGCCCGCGTGGTGCTTGAACCCGGCAGCCTGGTCGCGATGGAAGACCCCGGTTACAGCCCCGCACGCCAATTGTTCGTCGCGATGGGCGCCCGCGTCGCCAGTGTTGCCGTCGACGAACAGGGCCTGCAGGTCGACCAGATCCCGGATGGCACGCGCCTGATCTATGTGACGCCGTCCCACCAGTTCCCCCTCGGCATGCCCATGAGCCAGGCGCGGCGCGAGGCCCTGCTGGACCGCGCCATTGCGCTCGGCGCGATCATCATCGAAGACGATTACGACAGCGAATTCCGCTACGAAGGCCGCCCCACCGACTCCCTGCAAAGCATGGATACCCGAGGCGTGGTCACCTACGTCGGCACCTTTTCCAAAACCCTGTCGCCGGAGTTGCGCCTGGGCTACGCGGTGCTGCCGCCGGCCATTTATGGTGCGGTGCTCAAGGCCAAGCAATTGACCGACCAGCACAGCGCTACCTTGCCGCAGTGGGCACTGGCCAAGTTCATCAGCGAAGGCTACCTGCTCAAGCATATTCGCCGCTGTCACGGGGTCTATGCGGGGCGTCGCGAACGCATCCTGCAGCGTCTGGCGGGCGATCTGTCGCCGTGGTTCGAGGCAGTACCGACGGTGGCGGGCTTTCACCTGGCGGCCCTGTGCAAGGTGCCGGTGAATATTCCATTGCTGATGGAACGGGCGCGCCAGGTTGAGGTGGGTTTATATCCCTTGGACGTGTTTTTTCACGACAAGCCGGTGCGCTCGGGGCTGATTCTGGGGTTCGGCGCCATCGAGACCCTGGACATCGACCCGGCGCTGGACAAGGTCCGCGATATTCTCCTGCAGATTGGCTAGGCAGTTTTCCGGCGCATTGGTCATTGGTGGCAAGCCCTCGGCGGCGTAGGGTGAAGCGGTCTTTCACCCGATGGAACCCTCATCATGAAACGCTTATTCGCTGCCACCCTGATGCTCGCCTCCCTCAGTGCATTTGCCCACGACCCGGTCTACAACCAGGAAACGCTCAAGGTGCTGCAAGAGCACGCCTTGACCAACGTGCCGGGCAAGAAAACCATCATGCTCACCGTGGACTACGCCCCCGGCCAGGCCACCGTGCCCCACAGCCACACCGGCACCGCCGTGGCTTATGTGCTCGAAGGCGAGATCACCTCGCGGGTCAATGATGAAAAGGCGATCACCTACAAAGCCGGGCAATCGTTCTACGAACCGGCCGGCTCGCGGCATTTTGAGTCAAGCAATGCCAGCCAGACCCAACCGGCCAAGCTGCTGGTGGTGATGGTGCTGGATGACAAAGCTGAGGTACTCACCCCGCTTCCCAAATAATCAGCAACACCACAAAACCCATGTGGGAGCTGGCTTGCCTGCGATAGCGGTGGACCCGCCAGCTCATCTTTTACTGGCCCACCGTTATCGCAGGCAAGCCAGCTCCCACAGTTTTAACCGTATCTGGTCAGGGACGTTTGAACAGGTTGCGCTGGTGTTCAATGCGCTGGCGGCACTCACAACCCTCCAGATGATCATTGACCATTCCCATCGCCTGCATCAACGCATACATCGTGGTCGGGCCGACGAAGGTCCAGCCGCGTTTCTTCAGGGCCTTGGACAAGCGCACCGAAGCCGCTGAGGTCGGATTGGCCGTCCAGTAAGCCATGTCCACCACTGCCGGCCGCTCTTGCGCGCCGGGTTCGAACGCCCACAGCCAGCGCGCCAGCGAACCGGTCTCCTCCACCAGCTCACAGGCCCGGCGTGCGTTGTTGATGGCCGAGATGATTTTCGCCCGATTGCGCACGATGCCCGGCTCGCTCATCAACCGCTCGATGTCCGTCTCGCCGTACTGCGCCACCCGGCGAAAATCAAAACCCTCGAACGCCTGCCGAAAGTTTTCGCGCTTGCGCAGGATGGTGATCCACGCCATCCCCGCCTGAAACCCCTCCAGGCAGATCTTCTCGTACAGCGCGATGTCATCCGCCACCGGCACACCCCACTCGTGGTCGTGGTAATGCAGGTACGCAGGCGCTGCAGTGCGCCAGGCGCAATACATGCGCCCTGCTTCGTCGGTTGTCAGCCCTGATTGATCCATCCATCACCTCGTATGCCCAAGGCGATGATACGCAAAAAAAATTAATCCCCGCCAACCGCTCAAGCATCGTACTTACCGACCAACTGGTCAGACCGGGACCTGCCAACCGCCAAATATTTACTTGTGATTTGAAAAAACCCGAGCGTAGACTGGCCCCGCACTGGACTTACCGGTAAGACCACAACAATTAAGCCCTGGAACCACCAGGGCACCGAATAGAGATCCCTCCCATGCTCAGATGGTGCTCGCGTTCGATTTTCCTGCAAGTCGTGATTGGCCTGATACTCGGCATCGTCTGCGGCCTGGCCCTTCCCGAATTCTCCTCGCAACTCAAACCTTTGGGTGACGGCTTTATCAAGCTGATCAAAATGCTGATCGGCCTGATCGTGTTCTGCGTAGTGGTCAGCGGTATTTCCGGCGCGGGCGACTTGAAGAAGGTCGGACGCATCGGCCTCAAGTCGGTGATCTATTTTGAGATGCTGACCACCGTCGCCCTGGTGCTCGGCCTGATCATGGCCTTCAGCACCGGCATCGGCAGCGGCGCCAATATTCACCTGGAGCAACTCTCTTCCGCCGGTTTGAATGAACTGGCGGACAAGGGCCAGCACATCCGCGGCACCAGCCAGTTTCTGATGGAGTTGATCCCCAACTCGGTAGTCGGCGCCTTTGCCGATAATAACGTGCTGCAAGTGCTGTTGTTTTCGGTGTTGTTCGGCAGCGCGCTGAACCTGGTGGGCGAAGCGGCCAGCGGGATTTCGCGACTGATCAACGAATTGAGCCATGTGATCTTCCGCATCATGGGCATGATCGTGCGCCTGGCGCCGATTGGCGTATTCGGTGCCATCGCGTTCACCACCAGCACCTATGGCCTCGATTCACTGCAACACCTGGGCAGCCTGGTGGGGCTTTTCTACCTGACCTGTTTTGCCTTTGTGGCGGTGATCCTCGGGCTGGTGATGCGCCTGTCGGGCCTGCGCATGTTGCCGCTGCTCAAGTACCTGCGCGAAGAACTGCTGATCGTGATGGGCACCGCGTCGTCCGACGCGGTGTTGCCGCAGATCATGCGTAAACTGGAACACCTGGGCATCGGCAGCTCCACCGTGGGCCTGGTGATTCCCACCGGCTATTCGTTCAACCTCGACGGTTTTTCCATCTACCTGACCCTGGCTATCGTGTTTATCGCCAACGCCACCGGCACACCGCTGTCGATGACCGACTTGCTGACCATCCTCCTGGTATCGTTGATCACCTCCAAGGGCGCCCACGGCATTCCAGGCTCGGCATTGGTGATTCTGGCGGCAACGCTCACAGCGATTCCGGCGATTCCGGTGGTCGGCCTAGTGTTGGTGCTGGCCGTGGACTGGTTCATGGGCATCGGCCGTGCGCTGACCAACCTGATCGGCAACTGCGTGGCCACCGTGGCGATTGCACGCTGGGAAAAAGACATTGATATCCAGCGCGCCAACAAGGTGCTCGACGGCCAGCAAGGCTATGCCTTCCAGGCCAAGAAGCCGGTACTGCCGGCGCATCAGGAGTTCTAGGACAACACCCATCCAATGTGGGAGCTGGCTTGCCTGCGATAGCGGTGGGTCAGCGTCAACTGTAGTGCCTGACACTCAGTCATCGCAGGCCAGCCAGCTCCCACACTGGACCTTCGCCAGACTGAATACTGTATGAGCAACATCAAGGAGCCTTCGACGTGATCAGCACTTCAACCGTCGTCAATTCAGTGGTAGAAAAACTGCGCGCCGCCTTGGCGCGAGGCCAGTGGCGCCGCGGTGAAATGCTGCCCGGTCAACGCGAACTGGCCGAACAGCTAGGCATCAGCCGCCCGAGCCTGCGCGAAGCGGTAATCGTGCTGGAGACCCTCGGCCTGGTGCGCTCCATGCCCGGCAAAGGCGTGGTCGTGCTGGAAACCAGCGTCAGCGAGCCGCAATCGAGCGACGCCGTGGCCGATGCCAGCCTCGAGGACATCCTGCAACTGCGCTACACCCTCGAACCCTTCATCGTCGGCCTGGTGGCCCAGTCCATCAGCAGCAAGGAAATCGGCCAACTGCGCCTGACCCTGATGGACATGCGCGAGGCCCTCGATGCCGGCGATGCCGAAGCCGGCATGAACGCCTATATCGACTTCCATGAAGAATTGTTCGCCCTGACCTCCAACCCGATCTTCCAGAACGTGGTGCAGCAAACCAGCACCGCGCTCAAACAAAGCGCCCAGGTACTGCGCAACTCCCCTGAACACCTGGCCGAACGCCTGCAAGAGAACGAGGCCGTGGTACGCGCCATCCGCAACAAGAACAGCGCCCTGGCCAGTGCCGAAATGCGTCGGCACATCCTGCAGGAAGGCCTGCGCATGGGCATTCGCTTGAATATCCCGGACGACCATCTGGGCAGTTGATTTTCGGAGACCGGCCATGAACGCTCACGCCCTGCAACGCGACTCCACCCTCACGTCCCTACGCTGGACGCCCGAAAAAAAGCCCTCGGTGGACGATATCTACCCACGCTTGTTCGACGCCATTCTTGAGCAACGCATTGCGCCCGCCAGCCGCTTCACCGAAGAAGGCCTGGGCGAACTCTTTGGCGTGAGCCGCAGCGTGATTCGCCGAGTGCTCGCCAAGCTGTCCCATCAGCAAGTGGTCATCCTGCGCCCCAACCAGCGCGCCCAGGTCGCCGCGCCGGATGCCCAGCACACACGGCAGATTCTGGAAGCACGGCGTCTCACCGAAATGACCGTGGTGCAACTGGCCTGCGCCCAAGCCACAGCGATGCAGATTCGCCAACTGCGCGAGCTGATTGCACAGGAGCGCGACGCCATTGAGCGTGACCAACGGGGGCCGGCGATCCGGTTTTCGGGAGAGTTTCATCTGCAACTGGCGCACATGGCAGGCAATGCGCCGTTGGCGCAGTTTCTCAACAGCCTGGTGCCGTTGACGTCGTTGATCATTGCGCAATTTGAAGTAAAAGCCTGCACCTATTGCGCGTGGCAGGAGCATGTGGCGATTGTGGATGCCGTGGAACAGCGCGACGCTCACACGGCCGTCGCCCTGATGACCCAGCACCTGGATCACCTGGAAACCCGACTACTCAAACACCACTGACGCCAAGTGAGTAAAGTTAAAACTGTGGGAGCTGGCTTGCCTGCGATAGCGGTGTATCAGTGACCAAATTATTAACTGACCCGCCGCTATCGCAGGCAAGCCAGCTCCCACATTGATCGCATTCCAGATCAAATAAAAAAGCCCCCGCATCTCAGGATGCGGGGGCTTTTGGTTTAGCGAGGCATCAAGCCGGTTGCACCACCGACTGACCGCTCAACGCCAGGTCCAGCAACTCACGGTTGGCCACCGCGTACATGGCGTAGTCCGTGCCCACTGCGGCACGAATTTCCACCATCATGGCACGCCAGCGATCCGCCATGTCCTGATGCTGCTCAAGCCACAGGGCCACGCGGGCTTCCATGTCTTGTGGCGCATCGGCCATTTGCAGGACCGAAATGGTGATCGCCCGTTGCTGCCAGTCCACGTCGTCGCGGAAGGCTTCGCGGGCCTGGGCTTGCCAGTTGTTGGCCACTGGCAGATCGCTGATCTGCTGCAGGTACCAAGGCAGGTCCAGGGCGCTGCCGACGGCGAAGTAGGCCTTGGCCACTTCGGCGGCGTCATGCCCGGTCACGTCGGCGGCTTCGATGATCGGCAGCAAGGTGTACAGGTGGGTAGTGCCTGCAACCATGCGCGCCAACAACTCTGGTACGCCGGCCTGGGTGTAGGCCTGGTAGCGGTTCTGCCAGCCTTCGCGGGTCGGGCCTTCCAGCAGTTCGTCGAGCTTGAGGCCCAGCGCCGCCAGGTGCGGACCGAAGTGCGCGGTGTCGCGCCCGGCGTCTTGCTCGTTGCGACGGCTGCGCAAGAACCAGCGCGTAGCACGACGGCCCAGGCGCATCAGTTCATCCATGAGCTCCAGTTGCACGTCAGCGGAAACCTGGTGGTCCAGGGCTTCAATCTGACGGAACCAGTGCGGGAGATGGAAGATGTCCCGCACGATCACATAAGCGCCCGCCACGTTCGCTGGGCTCATGCCGGTCGACTCTTTGAGTCGCTGCACGAAGGTGATACCCATGTGGTTGACCAGGTCGTTGGCGATCTGGGTGCTGACGATCTCGCGCTTCAGACGATGGCGACGCATGGCTTCGCCGAACTTGGCCACCAGGCTCGGTGGGAACGCGGTCTCCATGTCACGGGTCAGGTACTCGTCATCCGGTACCAGCGACTTGAGCAGTGCTTCCTTGAGGTCGATCTTGCTGTACGAGATCAGTACCGACAGTTCCGGGCGGGTCAGGCCCTTGCCGGCAGAGGCGCGTTCAGTAAGCTGTTCCTCGGTCGGCAGGTACTCGATGGCACGGTCCAGCTTGCCACGGCCTTCCAGGTCGCTCATCAGGCGCTTGTACTCGGCAGCACGCTCGTAAGCCTTGCGCGCAGCCAGGGACAGGGCCTGGGTCTGCTTGTAGTTGTTGCCCAACACCAGGTTGCCAACTTCGTCGGTCATGCTCGCCAGCAACTGGTTGCGCTGCTTGTCGGTCATATCACCGGCCTGCACCACTTCGTTGAGCAGGATCTTGATGTTCACTTCGTGGTCGGAGCAATCCACGCCACCGGCGTTGTCGATGAAGTCGGTGTTGGAACCGCCGCCATTGAGGCCGAATTCCACACGGCCCAGTTGGGTCATGCCCAGGTTGCCGCCCTCGCCCACCACCTTGCAGCGCAGTTCGTTGCCGTTCACGCGCAGCGCGTCGTTGGCCTTGTCGCCCACGTCGGCATGGCTTTCGGTGCTGGCCTTGACGTAGGTACCGATACCGCCGTTCCACAACAGGTCCACCGGCGCCTTGAGCAAGGCGTTGAGCAGTTCGGTCGGGGTCAGCTTATCGGCCTGGATGTCGAAGCGTTCTTTCATCTGTGGCGAGATGGCAATGCTTTTCGCGCTGCGCGAGAAGATACCGCCACCTTCGGACATGATGCTGGTGTCGTAGTCGGTCCAGGCCGAACGCGGCAGTTCGAACAAACGCTTGCGCTCGACGAAGCTGGTGGCCGGGTTCGGGTTCGGGTCGACGAAGATATGCAGGTGGTTGAAGGCTGCGACCAGTTGCAGTTTGTCCGACATCAACAAGCCGTTACCGAACACGTCACCGGCCATATCGCCGACGCCTACCACTGTGATGCTGTCTTCCTGCACGTTGATGCCGCGCTCACGGAAGTGACGCTGTACACCTACCCATGCGCCCTTGGCGGTGATGCCCATTTTCTTGTGGTCGTAACCAGCCGAACCACCGGAGGCGAACGCATCGCCCAGCCAGAAGCCGTAGTCGATGGCAATGCCGTTGGCGATGTCGGAGAAGGTTGCAGTGCCCTTGTCCGCCGCTACCACCAGGTACGGGTCATCGTCGTCATGACGCACGACGTTGGCCGGCGGCACCAGGGCGCCGTCTTTCAGGTTGTCGGTGATGTCCAACAGGCCGGAGATGAAGATGCGGTAGCAGGCGATGCCTTCGGCCGCGATCTCGTCCCGGCTGCCGCCCAATGGCAGGCGACGCGGCAGGAAGCCGCCCTTGGCGCCCACCGGCACGATTACCGAGTTCTTCACTTGCTGGGCTTTTACCAGGCCAAGCACTTCGGTGCGGAAGTCTTCTTCACGGTCAGACCAGCGCAGGCCGCCACGAGCGACGTTGCCGAAGCGCAGGTGCACGCCCTCGACCCGTGGCGAGTACACGAAGATTTCAAACTTCGGCACTGGCTTGGGCAGCTCGGGGATGGCACGCGGGTCGAACTTGAAGCTGAAGTACGACTTGTTCTGGCCGTTGGCATCGGTCTGGTAGAAGTTGGTGCGCAGGGTGGCCTTGATCAGGTCCAGGTAGCGACGCAGGATGCGGTCTTCGTTGAGCACCTGAACGTCGTCCAGAGCCGTGAGAATCGCTTGCTCCAGGCGTTGCTGCTTGTCTTCCAGGTCGTCGGCAGTGAGCTTGCGCGCCAGGTAGAAGCGGGTCTTGAACAGCCGGGTCAACTCGCGGGCGATGTCGGTGTGGTTGTTCAGGGTGCTGGCGATGTAACCCAGGTCGAAGCCCAGGCGAATCTGCTTCAGGTAACGGGCATAGGCACGCAGCAGCGCCACGTCGCGCCATGGCAGGCCGGCGGTGAGGACCAGGCGGTTGAACGCATCGTTCTCGGCATCGCCATGCACGATGTGCACGAACGCATCCTGCAGGGTGTCGTTGAGCTGCTGGATATCCAGGTTCACGCCTTCGGCGGCGATGAACGCAAAATCATGAATCCAGAACTCACGGCCATTGGCATGGCGCAGGCGATACGGAAACTCGCCCAGCACGCGCAGGCCGAGGTTTTCCAGGATCGGCAGTACGTCGGACAGCGCCAGCGGGGTGTCAGCGTGGTAGAGCTTGCAATGCAGCTCACGCTGACCGGAGACCTGGCCCAGCGGCTGATAGAAGCTCATCACCAGCGGGTTGGCTTCGGTCAAACTGTTGAGGTGCTGCATGTCGACCACAGCCGAATGCGCAGCGAAACGCTCGCGGTAGCCGGCCGGGAAGCCCTTAGGGAAATCCGCCAGCACGTTGGTGCCCTGGGCTTCGCCGAAGCTTTCCACGACCAGACTGGCGTAGTCGTCCTGCCAGCTGCGGCAGGCCTGCACCACTTCTTTTTCCAGTTGCAGCGGGTCGATGTCCAGGCGGTTCTTCGGGTCAACTCGCAGAATCAGTTGCACACGGGCAAGGACGGACTCGGAGAAGAAGGTCCAGAACTCGCAGTCCGAGGCCTTCAGACGGTCCATCAGCACTTGCTGGATCTTCTGGCGCACTTCGGTGGAGTAGATGTCGCGTGGCACGTACGCCAGGCAGTAGCAGAAACGACCGTAGGGGTCTTTGCGCAGGAACACGCGGATCTTGTTGCGTTCCTGGATCTGCACGATTGACATCACGGTGCTGAACAGCTCGTCGACTGGAGTCTGGAACAGGTCGTCACGGGGCAATACTTCCACCACCTGGGCAAGCTCTTTACCCAGGTGCGCCTTGGCCTGGAAGCCCGAACGACGTTCGATTTCCGCGACCTTGCGGCGGATGTAAGGGATCACCCGGACGCTTTCGCCGTACACCGAGGAGGTGTACAGGCCCATGAAACGGTGTTCCTTGATGACCTTGCCGTCGGCGCTGATCTCACGGATCGACACGTAGTCCGGGTAGGCCGGACGGTGCACGCGGCTTGGGTGGGCGGCCTTGGCGAACGACAGTACGGTCGGCTCGCGCAGGTAGGCCACCGCGTAGTCCTCGATGCGCAGGTCTTCGGCGGTGAGGCCGGCGCGCAGCAGCTTGGTCAGACCGAGGAAGGAGCTGGCGTCATATTCGATATGACCGCCGTCCGCCTCGTCACGTACCACGAACTCTTCGTAGCCCAGGAAGGTGAAGTGGTTGCCCACCAGCCATTCGAGGAAGTTCTTGATCTCGGCTTTTTCTTCGCCGTCGATGGCGAACGCGCTGGCGTCGATACCGGCGAGCAGGTCCTGAACCTTGGCTTTCATCGGTTCGAAATCGGCCACGGCTACGCGCACTTCGCCCAGTACCTGCTCAAGCTCTTTGCTCAGCACGTTCAGTTCGGCGGCATTGGCGCAGCGGTCGATCTCCAGGTACATCAGCGATTCTTGCAGAATGCCGTCGCCCTGGGTGCCCTTGGGCAGGATTTCCAGCAGCTCGCCCTTGCTGCCGCGACGCACGCTGAGCACGGTGGTTTGCAAGGTATGGATGCTGTAGCCACGGCGATTCAGCTCGGTGCGTACCGAGTCGACCAGAAAGGGCAGGTCATGGTGCAGCACTTCGACCGCAGTATGCGTCGATTGCCAGCCATGACGCTCATAATCGGGGTTGTAGACCCGCACTTGCGGTTGGGTGTGATCAAAGCGCTCAAGCAGGCGCCAGGCAGACAGGGTGCAACCGGCCAGGTCGGAAAGGCGACGCTGGGTCAGTTCGTCCAGAGAAATGATGCCGAAGAATTGCTCAGCGAACAGCGCCACTTGTGGCAGTGCCTGTTCGCTGATGTGCTGCGCCAGTGCCGCTTGCAGTTGGTGCTGGAAGTCGGCCTTGCTGGCTGCGGTGAAGAACGCCATCTGTGGTACTCCGCTTGGGCTTGTTATTGATGAAAGCGTCGCGTGTTATCCCCTTGCGGGGAGACCGTCAGCTCTGTTCGCTGGTGTGCTGACAAGCACCTTAAACGAATCAGGGTGACAGGTGGGTGAAGCTGGACAGGACAGTCAGGTCACATACAACTTCCATACGGCATGCCATTGGCCAGATGACGATACGACGGGCAGGTCAGGCGCCTGGCACAGGGCACATCCGTTGCGCAGCTTAACGAGTGTAGGAAGAACGCTGCTTGCGACGCTGCGACATATTCGGTCATCGGTAAGCAGGGTGTCGGTTGCAACTTGGGCAACCTAGGATTTTCGGTAGAAAATCTTGCTACTTTGCACACCATCAGTACCAGAAATGACCGATCCGGCCCGTCAGGTCATGCACAAGTTCCGACACAGGATGAAGCACAAAATTCGCCGCAGTGGCACAATTGCCCTCCCCAACACAGGATTGCCCCATGCTGCAGCTGAAAACCGACGCCCTGATGGCCACTCCGTGCGACGACGAAGAAGACAACATGGCCATGCTTTGCTGTCACGGCAAGAACGGCGAAATGTTCATGCTCACCCGTTACCCGGATGAAGATGAAGTGGAGCTGACCTGGGATTACGAGCCTTCGACCCTCGATGGGCTGAAAGTGACGTTGGGCGACACCACCTTATTGATCGAACTGGCGGCCGGCGATGCAGATGCCTTGGGCGGCAAGGACCAGTTGGAGATCACCCACAGCACCGCTGCGGCAGACATGGCCGAAGTGCAGGAAACGCTGCAGAACATCCTCACAGGCACCGGCACTTTCATTCGGATCTGAATGCACCGAAGACCCCATGTGGGAGCTGGCTTGCCTGCAATGCAGGCGGTGGGGTCTTTCAGCCAGACCGAGTTGAGGCCATCGCAGGCAAGCCAGCTCCCACAGTGACCGTGCTTTACCAGCCCAGACGCTTGCTATCCCATGGGTTTTGCTAAAAATACCCATCAAGCCGTTAGTCGCCGCACCCCGCGATGCATTAAAGTAAACGCCCCAGGCCCGGTGTTCTGTCACAACACCCAGGCTCATCTTTCCAGGAACCGTCATCGATGGAACATCGTGAAGCGCTGCTTGCGCTGCGAACCTTTCTTTCTACGCAGATTCTCGGCCAGGAAAAACTCATCGATCGCCTGCTGATCGCCCTGCTCGCCGACGGCCATATGCTGGTCGAAGGCGCACCGGGGCTGGCCAAGACCAAGGCGATCAAGGAGTTGGCCGAAGGGATCGAAGCGCAGTTCCATCGTATTCAGTTCACCCCCGACCTGCTGCCCGCCGACATCACCGGCACTGAGATCTATCGCCCGGAAACCGGCAGTTTCGTATTCCAGCAGGGGCCGATCTTCCACAATCTGGTACTGGCCGACGAAATCAACCGTGCCCCGGCCAAGGTCCAGTCGGCCTTGCTGGAGGCGATGGCCGAGCGTCAGGTCAGCGTAGGCCGCAGCACCTATGAGCTGTCGCCGCTGTTTTTGGTGATGGCCACGCAGAACCCCATCGAACAGGAAGGCACCTACCCGCTGCCCGAAGCGCAGCTCGACCGGTTCCTGATGCACGTCAAGATCGGCTTCCCGGACGCCGCCGTCGAGCGCCGCATCCTGCAGCAAGCCCGCGGCGAAGCACTCAATGGCGAAACCAAGCCCGAGCGCCGGGTCAGTCAGCAGGCCATCTTTGCTGCGCGTAAGGAAATCCTCGGCCTGTACATGGCCGATGCCGTGGAGGAATACCTGGTGCAACTGGTGATGGCCACGCGCACCCCTGCCAAGTTCGACCCGGAAATGGCTGAGTGGATCGCCTATGGCGCCAGCCCCCGTGGTTCCATCGCCCTGGACCGTTGTGCCCGAGCCCATGCCTGGTTGGCCGGTCGCGATTTTGTCAGCCCGGAAGATATCCAGGCGGTGCTGTTCGACGTGCTGCGTCACCGCATCATCCTGTCGTTCGAGGCCGAAGCCGCCGGTGTCGACCAGGACCGCGTGGTGCAACGCATTCTCGACGTCGTTGCCGTCGCTTGAAGTCGATGAACGCAAGCGATGGCATCCGCGTAACCCTCAGTGAATTGATTGAGATGCGCCACCGCGTGCGTGAAGTGCAGTTGTTCTCCACGCCTGGCCAGCGTAGCCCGCTGGTGGGCCTGCATCACTCCAAGCTGCGCGGGCGTGGCGTCGATTTCGACCAGGTGCGCGTGTACCAGGCCGGCGACGACGTGCGCACCATCGACTGGCGCGTGACGGCGCGTACCCAGGAGCCGCACACCAAGCTGTTCCACGAAGAGCGCGAACGGCCGATTTTCATCATGGTCGAGCAAAGTTGCCGGCTGTTTTTCGGCTCGGGGCAAATGTTCAAGTCGGTGCTCGCCGCCCAGGCCGCCAGCCTGATCGGCTGGGCCGCCCTGGGCCATAACGACCGGGTGGGCGGGCTGGTGTTCGGCGACAATGAGCACTACGAGATCAAGCCACGGCGCAGCAAGCAAAGCCTATTGCAACTGCTTAACCGGCTGGTGCGGGTCAACCAGAGCCTGGATACCGAGCGTCAGCCGGAAGCGGATGCCCTGGGCATGGCCTTGCGCCGTGGCCGCGAGGTACTGCGCCCGGGCAGCCTGGTGGTGGTGATCTGTGATGAACGCGCCCTCACCGAAGGCGCCGAGCAACAGCTGAGCCTGCTGGCGCGCCATTGCGACCTGCTGTTGTTGCCAATCTCCGACCCGTTGGACCACGCCCTGCCCGCCGCCGGGCTGCTGCGTTTCGCACAAAGAGGTGCGCAACTGGAACTGGACACACTGAACATCGACCTGCGCCAGGCCTACAAGGCCCAAGCCGAAGCGCGTATCGCCCGCTGGGAACTGCTCGCGCAGAAACTGCGGCTGTTGTTGATGCCCTTGAGCACCCAGAGTGAAATGGTCGAGCAACTGCGCGAATACCTCAACCCGCAACGCCCGGTTAAAAAACCATGAGCAGCCTGGACCAACTGCAACCGCTGATGGCCCCACCCGCCATTGGCTTCTGGCCACCTGCGCCGGGCTGGTGGCTGTTGCTGCTGGTGATCCCACTGCTCGGTTGGGGCTTGTGGTGGCTGCGTCGTTTCCTGCCGGCCCGCCGCCCCGTGGCCCGTGCCGAACAACCGCTGGACCCGTTGCGTATCGCCGCCCTGGCCGAGTTGGCGTTGATGCCCAAGCCCTACGACGGAGCGCCAGCGGGCGCCTGGTTGCAGCAACTCAACGGCCTGCTCAAGCGCCTTTGCCGTAACGACTACCCTTATAGCCAGAGCCACACCCTCAACGGGCGCAAATGGCTGGCCTTCCTGGATAACCGCTGCCCCGCCGCCGGCCTGACGCGCTGGATGGTGTTGGTGGAAGGCGCCTACAAGCCCGAATGCAAGCTCGACGACAAAGCCATCGCCGGTCTTACCCAAGCCGTCGACACCTGGATTCGCAAACATGTTTGAGTTCGCCTGGCCGTGGATCTTCGCCCTGTTGCCATTGCCCTGGATCATGCGCCTGGTGCTGCCCGTGGCCGACAGCGGCGAACCGGCGCTCAAAGTCAGTTACCTCAGTGACCTGGAAGGCTTGGCCCGCCGTCGTGCCCGGGTCAACCTGCCCGGCTGGCGCCAGCAAGCGCCATTCGTGGTGCTGTGGCTGCTGCTGTTGACCGCCGCCGCCCGCCCGCAATGGCTGGGCGAACCCTTGCCGATTGCTGCCAGCGGCCGGGATTTGCTGGTGGCGGTGGATGTCTCCGGCTCCATGGATTTTCCCGACATGCATTGGCAGGACGAAGACGTCAGCCGCCTGGCCCTGGTCAAGCACCTGCTGGGAGACTTTCTGGAGGAGCGTGAAGGTGACCGCGTGGGCCTGATCCTGTTCGGCAGCCAAGCCTACCTGCAAGCGCCCCTGACCTTTGACCGCCGCACCGTGCGCACCTGGCTGGATGAAGCGCGCATCGGCATTGCCGGCAAGAACACCGCCATCGGCGACGCCATCGGCCTGGCCCTCAAGCGTCTGCGCCAACGCCCGGCGCAAAGCCGTGTGCTGATCCTGGTCACCGACGGCGCCAACAACGCCGGGCAGATCGACCCGTTGACCGCCGCGCGCCTGGCGGCCGAGGAAGGCGTAAAAATCTACCCCATCGGCATCGGTGCCGACCCCGAGCAAACCGGCTCCCTGGGCATCCTTGGCGTAAACCCGAGCCTGGACCTCGACGAACCGGCGCTCAAGGCACTGGCCGAGGCCACCGGCGGCCAGTATTTCCGCGCCCGGGACGGCGAGGAACTGCTGAAGATCAAGGACACCCTCGACACCCTCGAGCCCGTGGAACAACAACCCACCCAGGCCCGCCCGGCCCAGGCGCTGTACAGCGGCCCGTTGGCCTTGGCGTTGGTGTTGAGCCTGCTGCTGGTGATCCAGGAACGCTGGCCGAACAACGCTTTGCAACGAGCCTTCAATAGGCTATCGAGCAGGGGCATCTTTTTGCAGCAACACCCTGAATGGCGCCAGCGCCTACAGCGCCTGCGCTTGCGGAGGCGTCGATGATCGCGCTGTGGCCGCACTGGTTGCGCCCCTGGTGGCTATTGCTGCTGCCCCTGCTTGGCTGGTTGCTGTGGCAGCTATGGCATCGGCAAAAGCGCGCCGGGCGCTGGCAGATGATCCTGCCGCCGGCGTTCCATGCCGAGTTGCTCAGTGGTGGCAATGGCCGCGAGAGTCGATCGCCATGGGTGGTGCTCGGCATCGCCTGGCTGTTGGCCGTGCTCGCGTTGCTGGGCCCCAGTTGGCAACGGGTTGAACAGGCCAGCCAGAAACCTTCCGACCCCCTGGTGGTGCTGCTGGAACTGACCCCGGAAATGCTCGCCACCGACAGCCCGCCCAACCGCCTGGAACAGGCGCGGCGCAAGCTGTATGACTTGCTGCAAGCACGCACCGATGCTCAAACAGCCATCATCGTGTATGCCGGCAGCGCCCATACCTTGGTGCCGCTGTCCGATGACCTGGCTACCAGCCGCAACCTGTTGGAAGCCCTGCGCCCATCGATCATGCCCGAGCCCGGCCATCGTGCCGATCTGGGCGTGGAAAAAGCCCTGGGCCTGCTCAAGCAAGGCGGTCTCGGCCAGGGGCGCCTGCTGCTGATCGGTTCCTCACTGTCCAAACAAGAGCGCCAAGGCATCCGCCTGCAACTGCAAAGTGCCCAGGCTCCAACGTTGTCGATCCTCGGCATCGGCAGTCGCGAAGGCACGCCGGTGACGCAGGAGAGCGGCGAATTCCTCAAGGACGACCAGGGCGCGATCCTGGTGCCGCGTCTTGACAGCCCGACCCTCAAGGCGTTCGCCAGCGAAATGGGCGGCCGCTACCGTGCGGCACGCCTGGATGACAAGGACCTGCGCCAACTCGGCATGCTCGACAGCGCCCAGGCCCTGCGCGACGACGGCCAACGGCTGCGCCTGGACAGCTGGGCCGACCAGGGTTACTGGCTGCTCTTGCCGTTGTTGCTGCTGGCCGCGTGCGCCGGGCGTCGCGGCTGGCTGTTCTGCCTGCCCTTGCTGCTGATGGGCGTGCCGCAACCCAGCTACGCCTTTGGGCTGCAGGACCTGTGGCTGCGCCCCGACCAACAAGGCCAGTACCTGCTCAAGCACAAACGCCCGGCCGAAGCCGCCGAACACTTCCAGGACCCACAATGGCAAGGCGTGGCGCTGTATGAAGCCGGCAATTACGCCGAGGCCATCAAGCGGTTTGCCCAAGGCAGCGACGCCTATTCTCACTACAACCGCGGCAATGCCCTGGCCAAGGCCGGTGAACTTGAAGCGGCCATTGATGCGTATGAACAAGCCCTGGAAGCCCAGCCCGATTTGCAGCCCGCGCTGAAAAACAAAGCCCTGGTTGAAGCGCTGATGCAGGAGCAAGCGCAGCCCGAGCCGGACCCGCCCGCAAAAAACGCAGATGACGAAACCGCCCAACCCGGCCAAACTGCGCAACCGGGCACCAGCGCGCAAACGGCCCAGGGCGGCGAGCAATCGTCCCACGGCCAGGGCGAAGCCGGCACGGGTGAGACCCAGGCCAACGCCCCGCCACAGGCCGGTGGCAATGAAGTGCCAGGCAGCGAACTGGGTGACGAGCAAACCACCACGCCGCCACTGCGCCCTGCCGACACGCGCCTGGAAGGCGAGCGCCGCCAAGCGCTGGAGCAATGGTTGCAGGAAATCCCGGACAACCCCGGCGAGCTGTTGCGCCGCAAATTCTGGTACGAACAGCAACAACATCAGGACACCACTCGATGAGCCGCCGCACTACCCTTTTGCTCCTGCTCGCGTTGTCGGCAGGCCACGCCCAGGCGGCGGACCTGGTCGCCAGCGTAGACCGCAGCCGCCTCAACTCCGGGGAAACGGTGGAGCTGACGGTGCAATCCAGTGATGTAACCCAGTTTGGCAAACCGGACCTGTCGCCCCTGGACGCGCAGTTCGAAGTCAGCGGCACCCGCCAGATCAACCAACTCACCACGCTGGACGGCGACAACCACGCCACCACCCGCTGGATCATCACCCTGTTGCTCAAGGTAAACGGCAACGTGGTGATCCCGCCGCTGCAGGTGGGCGCACTCAAGACCCAGCCGATCACCCTGCAAGTGGTGGAAAGCGCCAGCCAGAACACCAGCGCCGAACTGGCCCCGGTGTTCATCGAAGCCAGCCTCGACCAGACCAGCGTGTACGTGCAGGCCCAGGCCCTGTTGACCGTGCGCGTCTACCACTCGGTGTCGCTGTATGACGACAGCAGCCTCACGCCCTTGCAGATACCGGATGCACGTGTCGAACAACTGGGCGAATCACGCACCTATGAAAAGGTCATCAACAGCATTCGCCATGGCGTGATCGAAACCCGCTACGCCCTCTACCCGCAACACAGCGGCGCTGTGGTGATTCCGGCGCAGACCTTCAGCGCTACCCTGGTGGAATCGCGACCGCCCCAGGAAAACACCCTGCAGGGCACCAAGCCGGGCAAGATGATTCACGTTAGCTCAGCGCCCCTGCCCTTGACGGTCAAACCCAAACCGGACGCCTACCCCGCCGACACCCCCTGGTTGCCCGCGCGCAGCCTGACCTTGAGCGAAGGCTGGAACCCCACGCCGGACCACGTGCAAGTCGGCGACTCTCTGACCCGCAGCCTTACCGTGGAGGTCGAAGGCCTGTCCAGCGCACAACTGCCGGCGCTGCCCGGCACCGAGGTCAACGGCCTGCGCCGCTACCCCGACCAACCAGTGATGGCTAACCGTACCAGCGACCGCGGCCTGACCGGCAGCCGTGAAGACCGCGAAGCGCTGGTGCCGACCCGCGCCGGCGAACTGGAACTGCCCGCCGTGGAAGTAGTGTGGTGGAACACCCACGAAGATCATCTGGAACGCACCAGTCTGCCGGCGCGCACCGTGCACGTGGCGGTGAACCCCAGCCTGGTGGTGGACACCCCGGCGACACCGACCATCATCACCGCCCCCGACGATGACCGCCTGTGGCTATGGCAACTGAGCACACTGATACTGGCCTGCACCACCCTGCTAGGCTTTGGCCTTTGGTGGCGCGCACGCCGGCAACCGGCGGTACAACGCGCCGCGCAAACCGGCCCCAGCCCACGCACCCTGCTCGACGACCTCAAGCGCGCCACCCAGGCCAACGACCCCCACGCCACCCGCCAGGCCCTCGACGCCTGGGCGCGGCAACAACCCGAAACCCTGGCCGACATGGCCGCACGGTTTGTGCCGCTGTCAGATGCCCTGGATGGCCTGAATGGCGCGCTGTACAGCGAAAGCGGTCAATACTGGTTGGGTGATGACCTGTGGCGAGCGATCAAAGCCATCCCCGTGGCCGAACGCGAGCAAGACCCGGCCACCGACACCACCAGTTTGCCGCCGCTCTACCCCAAGTAACCCCCGAGCCTGCTCGTTCCCACGCTCTGCGTGGGAATGCCGCCCCGGACGCTCCGCGTCCAGGTTTTACGCCCTGTGCAACGGTGACGCAGAGCGTCACGGGATGCATTACCACGCAGAGCGTGGGAACGATCAATGGCGAGCGATCAAAGCCATCCCCGTGGCCGAACGCGAGCAAGACCCGGCCACCGACACCACCAGCTTGCCGCCGCTCTACCCCAAGTAACCCCCGAGCCTGCTCGTTCCCACGCTCTGCGTGGGAATGCCGCCCCGGACGCTCCGCGTCCAGGTTTTACGCCCTGTGCAACGGTGACGCAGAGCGTCACGGGATGCATTACCACGCAGAGCGTGGGAACGATCAATGGCGAGCGATCAAAGCCATCCCCGTGGCCGAACGCGAGCAAGACCCGGCCACCGACACCACCAGCTTGCCGCCGCTCTACCCCAAGTAACCCCCGAGCCTGCTCGTTCCCACGCTCTGCGTGGGAATGCCGCCCCGGACGCTCCGCGTCCAGGTTTTACGCCCTGTGCAACGGTGACGCAGAGCGTCACGGGATGCATTACCACGCAGAGCGTGGGAACGATCAATGGCGAGCGATCAAAGCCATCCCCGTGGCCGAACGCGAGCAAGACCCGGCCACCGACACCACCAGCTTGCCGCCGCTCTACCCCAAGTAACCCCCGAGCCTGCTCGTTCCCACGCTCTGCGTGGGAATGCCGCCCCGGACGCTCCGCGTCCAGGTTTTACGCCCTGTGCAACGGTGACGCAGAGCGTCACGGGATGCATTACCACGCAGAGCGTGGGAACGATCAATGGCGAGCGATCAAAGCCATCCCCGTGGCCGAACGCGAGCAAGACCCGGCCACCGACACCACCAGCTTGCCGCCGCTCTACCCCAAGTAACCCCCGAGCCTGCTCGTTCCCACGCTCTGCGTGGGAATGCCGCCCCGGACGCTCCGCGTCCAGGTTTTACGCCCTGTGCAACGGTGACGCAGAGCGTCACGGGATGCATTACCACGCAGAGCGTGGGAACGATCAATGGCGAGCGATCAAAGCCATCCCCGTGGCCGAACGCGAGCAAGACCCGGCCACCGACACCACCAGCTTGCCGCCGCTCTACCCCAAGTAACCCCCGAGCCTGCTCGTTCCCACGCTCTGCGTGGGAATGCCGCCCCGGACGCTCCGCGTCCAGGTTTTACGCCCTGTGCAACGGTGACGCAGAGCGTCACGGGATGCATTACCACGCAGAGCGTGGGAACGATCAATGGCGAGCGATCAAGGCCATCCCCGTGGCCGAACGCGAGCAAGACCTGGCCACCGACACCACCAGCTTGCTGCCGCTCTACCCCAAGTAACCCAGCCTCAACCAACACCACAAAACCCCTGTGGGAGCTAGCTTGCCTGCGATGGCGTTGTAACAGGCGGCAGATGTGCTGGCTGATACTCCGCCATCGCAGGCAAGCCAGCTCCCACAGTTGATCTGCATCGCCTGCTCGGACGCCTGCTTGCACTCAGTGATTACGACGCGGCACCTTCCATTCCCGATGGGGGAACTTGTACAGATAGTTCAGGTTATCCATATCGAACCGGCCATCCTCCTTGCCGGGGCCACCGAAGAAGCTGATGCCGATATCCAGCTTGCGCAGCAGTTTAGGGCGTGAGAGTAGCTCCTTGGCCGCGTGGTGGGCCTCGGGTGAGAACGTCCTGTCGGTGGCGATCAGGCCGGCGGCCTCTTTCAATTCATTGAAGTTCACATAGCTGTCTGTCGCCCCTGCGGCGAATTCACGGAAGTGATCGCGGATCAACCCTATTAGTTGCCGGTCACTCACGCTTGCGTACGGGCGCAGGTCCGGGGCGCTGGCCTGGGTTTGAGTGCTTCGTGCCTGACGATGGTTAGCTTGGGTTGAGCGACTTTCAGCATCCAGTTGCTCTGGTAGAGCGGTGAAAGCGCTAGTGGAAGGTGGGTTTACTGAAAAAGACATGGTGGGCCTCTGATTCATTCAGGGGTTGATTGAGAAATCCACGTTGTGCGTGGTCGCCACTCGCCCTGTGGTTCCACTTCGTTCGTCACGCCCGCTCGACATGCATTGTTAAAGGCCAGCAATCCATATCCCTTTAATTTGCAGGACGTTTCCTAGACAATCCTTTGGCCTTGCGCCTGCTCATTTCGCTGGCTAGCCTTCGCTTCGTCGCTGCAAATCAGCGATCGGGAGTGAGATCCCGTTATCAGCAGGCGCACTGCGCTACAACCGTCAATGGCGGCTGTGTGCGGGCAGACTTCGGTCTGGCCGGGTCCTGTTTTCCGGTATCTCACCCCGCACATAGCTGCCACCTTTTGACGTGTGAGATCGGCAAAAGAATGGCTCCCAATCCAAGCAGGAGCTTTATCCATGAACAAACTTATCCCCGACCCACCCTTTCCGATTTTCGTCGCCCACGAAGACCTGAGTTTCGAAGACGCTATCGCCAGCATCTCCTCGCTACTCCGTTGCGCCGCCACCACCGCCACCGAAACCGCCGAGGGCCTCAAAGGCACCCGGCGCGACATGGCCTGTTCCACCGCTCACCTGATCGACATGGCCCGCACCCTCGCCGACCGTGCGCTGGATTGCCTGCAACCCAACCCCACTAACACCCCATAACCCCTGTGGGAGGGGGCTTGCCCCCGATGGCGGTGGTTCAGTGCCAGGGATGCTGGCTGACCCAGCGCCATCGAGGGCAAGTCCTCTCCCACATTTGACCTGCGTCGCCTGGAGCAGCAGGTACGCAGAACAGGTAAACTCCCCTCCTTTTCATCTTCTCCACGGAGTTCGCCTTGCGTCTGTTTCATACCTCCGACTGGCACTTGGGCCAAAACCTCCACGGCCAGGAACGCGACTTCGAACACGCCTGTTTCCTTGAGTGGCTGCTGGGCCAACTCAAGGCACAGCGCCCGGACGTGCTGTTGATCGCCGGCGATATCTTCGACACGGTCAACCCGCCGCTCAAGGCCCAGGAGCGCTTGTATGACTTCATCATCAGCGCCCACGAACAACAGCCGACACTGACCATTGTGATGATTGCCGGCAACCATGACTCCGGTTCGCGCATTGAGCTGCCTGCGCCTCTGATGCGCCGCTTGCGCACCCATGCCCTGGGCCGAGTGCTGTGGCTGGATGACGGGCAACTGGATGCCGACCGCCTGCTGATCCCGCTGCCCAATGCCAAAGGCAAGATCGCCGCCTGGTGCCTGGCGCTGCCCTTCCTGCGCCCGGCGGAAGTCACCGGCGCACAGCTGGGCGATGATTACCTGCGCGGCATCGGCCAAGTGCATGAATGGCTGATCGCGGCCGCCAATGCCAAGCGCAACAAAGGCCAGGCGTTGATAGCCATCAGCCATGCGCACATGGCCGGTGGGTCGGTATCCGAAGACTCCGAACGCAGCCTGATCATCGGCAATGCCGAGGCGCTGCCCGCCACACTGTTCGACCGAAGCGTGGCATATGTGGCCCTCGGCCATTTGCACAAGCCGCAAAAGGTCAATGGCGAGGAGCGCATTCGCTACAGCGGCTCGCCAATCCCCCTGTCGTTCTCCGAAATCGGCTACAAGCACCAGATTCTCGACGTGACGTTCCAGGGCGAACGGCTGGTGGGCTGTGAACCGATCCTGATTCCCCGCTCCGTCAACCTGCAACGCCTGGAAGCCGCGCCCCTGGCCGATATTCTCAAGCAACTGGGTGAACTGCCCGACATCGACCTGCTCGCCGAAACCCAGCGCCACCCTTGGCTGGAAGTGCGCGTGCGCCTCGACGAGCCGCAACCGGACCTGCGCCAGCAGATCGAAACCGCCCTGCAAGGCAAGGCCGTGCGCCTGGTACGGATCGCCGCCGACTATGCCGGCACACGCGGCAGCGCAGAGGCAGACGATGCGCAACTGATCGAACTCGACCAGCTCACGCCCCAGGAGTTGTTCAGCCGCGCCTGGCAGGACAGCTACGGCAGTGAGGTGGATGAACAGACCTTGAAGGACTTCGCCGTGCTGCTCCAGGAAGTGCAACAGGAGGGCGAACAGCCATGAAGATCCTCGCCATCCGCCTGAAAAACCTCGCCTCCCTGGCGGGCCCGTTCGAAATCGACTTTACCGCCGAGCCCCTGGCCAGTGCTGGCCTGTTCGCCATCACCGGGCCGACTGGCGCGGGGAAAAGCACCCTGCTCGATGCGTTGTGCCTGGCGCTGTTTGGCGCGGTACCGCGCCTGGGTGATACAGGCCAGGCCAAAATGCCGGATGCCGACACGGACATTTCCATCGGCGACCCGCGCACCCTGATTCGCCGCGGCACTGGCGGCGGCTATGCCGAGGTGGATTTTGTCGGTGTCAGTGGCCGTCGCTACCGCGCCCGCTGGGAAGCCAACCGCGCCCGCGACAAGGCCAGCGGCAAGTTACAGAACAGCCGGCAAAGCCTGATCGACCTGGACAGCGACCAACTGCTGGCCAGCCAGAAAACCGAATACAAGACCCAGCTGGAATTGGCCCTGGGCCTGAACTTCGAACAGTTCACCCGTGCGGTGCTGCTGGCGCAAAGCGAGTTCAGCGCCTTCCTCAAGGCCAATGACAATGAGCGCAGCGAACTGCTGGAAAAGCTCACCGACACCGCGCTCTACACCCAGCTCGGCCGCCGTGCGTTCGACAAGGCCAAAGAGGCCAAGGACGCCCACAAACAGCTACAGGACCAAGCCACCGGCGTGGTGCCCCTGGCCCCCGAAGCCCGCGCCGAGCTGGATCAACAGTTGGCCCAAGCCCAGCAGCAGCTCAAGAGCCAGCAAGCCCAGCTCAAGCAGCTGGAGTTGCAGCACACCTGGCTCAAGGAGCTGCGTGAATGGCAGGAGCGCCATCAGCATGCTGTGGAGCAACTGCAACGCGACGAGCAGACCTGGGCCGACCAAGGTCAGCAACGCCAGGACCTGAGCCTTCTGGAGCAGTTGGCACCGCAACGCCATCACTTCCTGCGCCAGGCAGAACTCGCCACCTTGCTGACGCCCCTGGCGGCGCAGATTGCCCAGCACCTCGAGCAACAAACCGCCCTGCACACCCGCCAGGAACAGGCGCAACACCAGCAAGTGGCCGCCCAGGCAGCACTGGCCGAGGCCCTGAAACACCAGGCCGACGCCGCGCCCCTGCTGCGCCAGGCCATCGAAGAGCAAAACACCCTCGCCCACGTGAGCCGCGAACTGGCCAAGCGCAACGAGGAAAAACACCAGCACGAAAGCGCCTGCACCGAAGGCCAGGCCCTGCTCGACGGTTTGCAACACACGCAGGCCCAAGGCACCGAGCGCCTGCAACGCCTAGCCACCGAGCTTGAGCACAGCGCCGCCCTCGCGCCGCTGAGCGATGCCTGGAACGCCTACCGTGACCGCCTGCAACAGTTGGTGTTGATCGGCAATCGCCTCAACCAAGGCCAGGCCGAGCTGGGGCAGCTCGAACAGCGCGCCAGCGCCGCCATTGAACAGTTCACCCAACAGCGCGAAGCCCTGGATTTGCTCTACCACGAGGCCGGTGCCGAACCGCACGCGGTGGCCGAACAAATCCAGTTACTGGCCAGCCTGCTGCAAGACAATCGCAAGCAACAGCGCGCCTTCGAAGACCTGGCCCGCTTGTGGGACAGCCAGCAACAGTTGGATCAACAGGCCTCTGCGCTCACGCAAAGGCTCGCCGAGGCCGCGCAAAAACGCGAACAACTGAACCAGACCGGCCTGCAAACCAAGGCCGAACTCACCGTTGCCGAACAAACCCTGACGGTGACCAAGCAACTGCTTGAGCGCCAACGCCTGGCCCGCAGTGCCAGCGTCGAGGAATTACGCGAGCAGTTGCAGGATGACCAACCCTGCCCGGTGTGCGGTAGCCACGAACACCCCTATCACCAGCCCGAGGCTCTGCTACAGAGCCTGGGTCGCCATGATGAAAGTGAAGAGGCGGCTGCGCAGAAAGCCGTCGACAGCCTCAAGGAAAAACTTACCGAACTGCGCGGTGAAGTGGGCGGCCTGATCGCTCAGCAAAAAGAGTTCCTGCAACAACAGGAACAGTTGGCCATGCAGCAGCAGGGTTTGGCACCGAGCCTGCAAGCCCACCCACTGTCGGCCTCGCTGCTCGCCCAGGACGCCGCCAAGCGCAGCCCTTGGCTGGCCCAGCAATTGGCCCAATTGACCCAAAGCATCAGCCAGGACGAACAACGCCAAGGCGCCCTGCTCAACCTGCAACAGAACGCCGGGCGCTTGCAGCAACAATTGCAAGCGGCCCAGGACGCCAGCCAGCAAGCCCGGCAATTGCTGGTGGACCAACAACGGCAACTGGCCGGCGACCGCGAACGCCTGGAGGCGGAACTCAGCGCCTTCGCCAGCCTGTTGCCCAGCGAAACGCTGGAAGGCTTGCGCAGCGCGCCTGCGGCGACCTTCATGCAGCTCGACCAGCAGGTCAGCCAGCGCCTTGAGCAGTTGGGCCATCAACGCGATGAGCAGGCCGAGCAGCAGGAGCGCCAACAGGCCATCGAGAAACAACACACCCACCAACAGCATCGTCAGCAGCAATTCGACGCCTTGAATCTGCAAGTCGCCGAGCTGGCCGACCAGCAACACGCCGTCCAGGAAAAACTCCGCGCCTTGCTAGGGGACCACCCCAGCGCCGAGTACTGGCAACAGCAGCTGGAGCAAGCGGTCACACAGTCGCGCCAAAGCGAGACCGACGCCAACCAGGAACTGCACGCCGTGCACACGGCCCAGGTACAGCTGGCCGCCGACCTCAAGGCCCAGCAGCACCACCAGCAGGCATTGGAGGCGGAGCAGCAAGCCCTTGCGACACGCATCGGCGAATGGCGCGCCCTGCACCCAGACCTGGATGATCAGGGCCTGGCACGCCTGTTGGCCCTTGATGAAGCCCAGGTCGCGCAGTTGCGCCAGCACCTGCACAGCAGCGAAAAGGCCGTCGAGCAAGCCAAGGTTCTGTTGCACGAGCGCGAACAGCGCCTGGCCGAACACCAGGCCCTGCACAATGGCAACCTGGAGGCCGAGCAGTTGGCCGCCACCCTGGCAACGCTTGAGCAACAATTGCTCGAGGGTGAGAAACACTGCGCCGAACTGCGCGCACGCCAGTCCGAAGACCAGCGCCGCCAGAATGCCAACCAGGCCCTGGCCGAACAGATTGCCAAGGCTTACGAGCAGTGGCAGCGCTGGGCACGCCTGAATGCGCTGATCGG
The DNA here is from genome assembly GCF_037976155.1 of Pseudomonas sp. FSL L8-0168. Taxonomy (NCBI): domain Bacteria; kingdom Pseudomonadati; phylum Pseudomonadota; class Gammaproteobacteria; order Pseudomonadales; family Pseudomonadaceae; genus Pseudomonas; species Pseudomonas sp. FSL L8-0168. The sequence goes on from NZ_CP150262.1 coordinate 1,018,448, forward strand.
CTCGGCCACCGGCGACACCTTCCGCAAGATCGCCCAGGCCTACAACCTCGACTTGCTGGTGCACCATGCCAACGTGCAACTGCGCCAACTGGTGCGCCGCTACCGGCTTAAACGCGGCGGCAGCATGCTGGGGCTGCTGGTGATGGACACAGAGATGGGCGATGAACTGCGCTCGGTGCATTCCCTGTCCGGTGGCGAAACCTTCCTGGTGTCGTTGGCACTGGCGTTGGGGCTGGCCTCGATGGCGTCGAGCACCTTGAAGATCGAGTCGCTGTTTATCGACGAAGGTTTTGGCAGCCTTGATCCGGAGTCCTTGCAATTGGCGATGGACGCTCTGGATGGTTTGCAGGCCCAGGGTCGCAAGGTGGCGGTGATCTCCCACGTACAGGAAATGCATGAACGCATCCCGGTGCAGATCCAGGTACAGCGCCAGGGCAATGGCCTGAGCACGTTGGAGGTCAAGTGAGCGAAGCGCTGCTTTATTCGTTCCGGCGCTGCCCCTATGCAATGCGCGCGCGACTGGCGCTGCGTTATTCCGGCGTTGCGGTGAGCATCGTCGAAGTCAGCCTGAAAGCCAAGCCGGCCGAGATGCTCGCGCTGTCGCCCAAGGGCACGGTGCCGGTGTTGAGCGTCGAAGGGCGAGTGATCGAGGAAAGCCTGGAGATCATGCAGTGGGCGCTGGCCCAGCACGACCCCGAAAACTGGCGGCTACAGGGCGATCCGGCGGTGTATGCGCTGATTGAAGAAAATGACCAGGTGTTCAAACATCATTTGAATCGATACAAGTACGCCGAGCGCTACCCGGAGCAACCGATGGAACACTATCGGGCCGAGGGCGAGGTGTTCTTGCGCAAGCTGGAAGATTTGCTGGCAGACCGTGAGTATCTACTCGCCGATCACCTGAGCTTGGCAGATGCAGCGCTGGCGCCGTTTGTGCGCCAGTTTGCCCATGTGAATCGGGAGTGGTTTGCGGGCACGCCCTATCGGCGTTTGCAGGCCTGGTTACAGCGGTTTCTGGATTCACCGTTGTTTAGAGCAGTGATGGCAAAACCCTGAGACCAATCCAATCCAATGTGGGAGCTGGCTTGCCTGCGATGGCATCGACTCGGTACATCAGCTATACCGAGTGGTCCGCATCGCAGGCAAGCCAGCTCCCACATTGGACCGTGGCTCAGTGCTGGGTCTTGTGATCCAGCGCCGCATAGAAATTGGCGCTCTGTTGCAGGTATTTCTGGGTATAGGCCGTGACATTGGATTTTTTGCCGGTGACTTCCACGCTGGCGGCGGCAGGCAATGCCACGGTGGCGGAAACAGCAGAAGCAGCAATGATCGAGAAGAGATTGAAATTCATGGCGGTAACCCTTGTGTGCGTTTGGTTGGGTGGCCTGGGAAGGCCTTGGAACCCAACTTACGCCCGAGGGTTGAACCTTAGAAATGCTTTGAAACAGTAGCCGTTATCACTGCGATTAATACAAAGGCTCAGGCCCCGCAGTGCGGGGCCTGTGGCTTATTGACGCACCAGGAACTTGAGGTCACTGGGGGCATCAATCGGCAATTTCTGCACGGTTTTACCCAGCAGGCCGGTCTTGGGGTCGCGCTCGACGACGACAATTTCATTGCTTTTCTGGTTGGCGATCAGCAGGAATTTGCCGCTAGGGTCGAGGCTGAACTCACGCGGATGGTCGCCTTCGACAGAACGGCGCTGGATTTCCTTGAGGTGCGCGGTGGCCGGGTCGATGCTGAACACCAGCATCTGATTGGCCGTGCCACGGTTGCTCACGTACAGGAATTTGCCGTCGTTTGACGCATGCAACGCCGCACCGGCCTTGTCGGACACCGGTTGGCCGGCGGCATAGTCGAGCAACTGGGTTTGCGTCAGCTTGCCGTCGTTGTAATCGAACACGGCTACCTGGGCGCTCATCTCAGTGGTCAGCCAGGCGTGCTTGCCGTCCGCGCTGAACAGCAAGTGACGCGGGCCGCTGCCCGGTGGCAACTGCACCGACGCCGGGTCGGCCGCCGTCAGTGGCAGCTCATGATTGGCCTTGGGGTCGTAGCGGTAGGCAAACACCTTGTCCGCCCCCAGGTCCTGCACAAATACATACTTGCCGTCCGGCGACGACACCACCGAATGCACATGATTGGACGCCTGGCGCTCCGGGTTCACACGGCTGGCCGGGTGCCCGCTCAACTGCACCGGTGCCGACAGCTTGCCGCTGGCATCCACCGGCAGGATCGCGAGGCTGCCACCCGGGTCTTCCACCACCGAGTAGTTGGCGACGAACAGGTAGCGCCCATCGGCGGCCACACTGGAATGGGTCGGCTCATTGCCCAGGCTCTGCACCTGGTTGATCAGGGTCAACTGGTGGTTCTGGGGGTCGATGCTATAGCTGCTGACACGCCCCACCGGGTCTTCCTGGCCGGGGCCGTTTTCATTGACCACAAACAACTGCTTCTGGTCTTTGGAAATCGTCAGCCAGGAAGGGTTGGCGGTTTTCGCCGCCAGCACCGGCTTGCCGCTGAACTGCCCGGTGCTACTGTCGAATTGCAGGCGGTAGATCCCTTCACTGGTGCCGGCCGTATAGCTGCCGACCAACAGTTCATGGATATCGGCCGGTGCGGCCTGCACCGACATCGCACCGACACTGCCTGCCATCAGCAGGGGCCAGAATTTACGCATCATCTGCTTCGTCCTCGTCGTTATTGTTGTCGCCCTGGATGGCGCTCAAGCAGACCAGACGGTGTTCACCGTCGTCGTTGATCAGCAACCAGCTTTGCAAGCTCTCGTCAAAGGTAGCCGCCTCCAACTGTTCTGGACTGAAGGTCCAGCGCTTGAGTTCCCGGCCATCCATGCTTTGGATCTGCAGTTGCTGATCAAGCTCGAAGTCAAAGGCGTGCAGCCCATTGATGATCAGCATATCGCTGGTAGCAAGGACGCGAGTCAGGGTGTCGGCAGTCATCGCAGTCAATCATTTTGGGGAAAGCCGCAATGATAGCCCAGGCTGTAGCCTAGAGGTTGAACACCGCACCCATGTGGGAGCGATGTGTGGGAGCCGGGCTTGCCCGCGATGCAGATGCCGAGGTGTATCAGTGACACCGCGGCGATGCTATCGCAGGCAAGCCCGCTCCCACACAAGCCCGATCTCGCCATTTGGGAGCAGGATCAGTGCGCGAACAACGAGTTGCCCTTCTGCCCTGCCAGCTTCTCAGGTTTGATCAGGAATCGCGCCAGCGCTGGCAACAGCCACAGCGCGCCGAACATGTTCCACAGCAACATGAAGGTCAACATCAAACCCATGTCGGCCTGGAACTTGATGGCCGAGAAGATCCAGGTGCACACGCCGATGGCCAGGCACAGGCCGGTAAACAGCACGGCCTTGCCGGTGGATTTCAGCGTCTGGTAGTACGCCTCTTGTAGCGGCAGGCCGGCGCGCAGGAAGCTTTCCAGGCGGCTGTAGATGTAGATGCCGTAGTCCACGCCAATCCCCACACCCAGGGCCACCACCGGCAAGGTCGCGACCTTGACGCCAATGCCCATGAACGCCATCAGTGCGTTGCCCAGTACCGAGGTCAGCACCAGCGGCAGCACGATGCACAGAGTCGCCGCCCAAGAGCGGAAGGTGATCATGCACATGGTCGCCACGCACAGGTACACCAGGATCAGGATAATCAGCTCCGACTCCTTGATCACCTCGTTGGTGGCCGCTTCGATCCCGGCATTACCCGCTGCGAGGATGAATTCCAGGCCGTCCTTGTTGTTTTCCTTGGCGAAGTCCTGCACCGCATGCACGGCACGGTCGAGGGTTTCGGCCTTGTGGTCGTTGAGGAACACCAACACTGGCGCCAGGGAGCAATTGTTGTTGTACAAGCCATCGGCACGGGCGATGGAGTTGTTCAGCACATCCGGGTTGCGCGACAGGGTTTCCCATTTCAGGTTGCCTTCGTTCATGCCCTTGATCATTTGCTTGGACACGGTCACCAACGAGATCGCCGACTGCACGCCCTCGGTGTTCTGCATCTTCCACATCAACTGGTCGATGGGCGCCATGGCTTCATAGCGTGAGCAGCCTTCGGCCTTGGTCTTGACCATCACCACCAGCACGTCGGAGCTGGTGGAGTAATTGTTGATGATGAAGTTGTTGTCCTTGTTGTAGCGCGAATCCGGGCGCAATTCCGGTGCGCCTTGGTCCAGGTCGCCGATCTTCAGGTTCTGGCTGTACCAGAGGCCACCACCAAAGGCGATCAAGGCGAGGAACACCGACACCGGCGCGACTTTCGGGCTGGCGAATTTGGACAGCAGGCGCCAGAAGCTGTGTTCGCGGTTCGCGTCTTTCTTGCTCTTGGCGATGGCACGCTTGCTGATGCCCACGTAGGAAATCGCGACCGGCAGCAGGATCAGGTTGGTGAACACGATCACCGCCACGCCGATGGACGCGCCAATAGCCAGTTCGCGGATCACGCCGATGTCGATGATCAGCAGCGTGATGAAGCCCACCGCATCCGCCAGAATGGCGATCATCCCCGGCAGGAACAGTTGCCGGAAGGTGCGCCGCGCAGCGGTCAGGGCGTTGTCTGCCTCGCTGGATTGCAGGGCAATGCCGTTGATCTTTTGCACGCCATGGGAAATGCCAATGGCGAAGATCAGGAACGGCACCAGCATTGAATACGGGTCCAGTCCGAAACCGAAGAAGTGCATCAACCCGAGTTGCCAGACCACCGCCACCAATGTCGTGCTCAACACCGCAATGGTGCTGCGCAGGCAGTTGGTGAACCACAGCAGCAGAACCAGGGTGATGACAAACGCAACGCCGAAGAACAGCACCACCATCACCAGGCCGTCGATCAGGTCGCCAACCTTCTTGGCAAAGCCGACAATATGAATCTTGACGTTGGGGTTCTGGGTTTCGAACTTGTCGCGGATCTTGTCTTCGAGTTCATGGGAGAACTTGCGGTAGTCCAGGGCCAGCAATTTGCCCTGGTCTTGCGGGTCCGGGTAGGACTCCAACAGCGGGATATCAACGATGCTCGACTTGAAGTCATTGGCCACCAGCCGCCCGACCTGGCCGGACTTGAGCACGTTATTGCGCAACTGGTCGAGGCTTTGTGGCGAACCGTTGTAGCTCTGCGGGATGACCTCCCCGCCGGCAAAACCTTCTTCAGTCACTTCGGTCCAGCGCACGCTGGGGCTCCACAGCGACTTGAGGCCCGAGCGGTCCACACCGGAGATGTAGAACACCTCGTCGTGGATCTGGCGCAGGGTCTCCATGTATTCCTGGGTGAAGATGTCCCCGTCCTTGGCTTCCACCGAAATCCGCACGGTGTTGCCCAGGTTGGCCAGGTCGTTGCGGTGCTCCATCATCTTTTCGATGAAGGGGTGCTTGAGGGGGATCATCTTTTCAAAGCTGGTGGACGGGCGAATCAAGGTCGCCTGCCAGAACAGGAAGAGGCTCACCAGCAGGCAGATGACGATCACCGCCGGGCGATTATTGAAGATCAGACGCTCAAGAAAGGTCGCTTTATCGTTGTGATGACTGCTCATTGAATCCCCGCCTTCTTATTATTTTGAGAGCTCTGCGCCGGCCGAAGTGGCAATTCGCACGCCACCCTGCCCCGCGAGGATCAAATTGCCATTGCCTGCCGCCGTGACCGCCGAGAGTGAAATACGGTCCGGGCGATTGAACACACTGAAGGTCTGGCCGTCGTCATGGCTGACCACCACGCTGCCGCCGTTGCCGACCACAACGATGGAGCCGTCCTCCAGCAAGGTCGCACCCGACAGGCCAAACTCCAGCGCACCACGCGCCGCGTTCAATTGGAGCTGCTCCCAGGTGCTGCCGAAATCGCTGGAGCGGTAGAGATTGCCGCGCAACCCATACGCCAGCAGGGTTTGCGGCTGCGCAGTGCTGATCACCCCAAACAGCGAACCCTCGTAGGGGCCTTCGAGTTTTTCCCAGGTCTGGCCGTCGTCACTGGAGCGAAACATGCTGCCTTGCTCACCGACGATAAACAGGCCGGCGTCCTTGACCTGGGCGATGGCGTTGAGGTGGTACTGGTCTTCGTTGTCGAGGCGCTCGCTGACATCGTTCCAGGTTTTGCCGGCGTCGGTGGTCTCGATCAACGCACCGTAGGCGCCCACGGCCAGGCCGTGGTTGGCGTCGTTGAACCACACATCGAGCAACGGCGCTTCGCGTTTGAGGTCTTGATATTGCTGGGTCCACGTGGCGCCGCCATCGGTACTGGCAAGAATCTGCGCATCGTGGCCGACGGCCCAACCGTGCTGATCATCAACGAAAAACACCGCCGTGAGCAGTTGCCGGGTGGGCACTTTGGCTTGGGCCCAGGTGTTGCCCTGATCATCGGAATAAAGGATATGCCCCCGATCACCGACCGCCACCAGGCGCTTGCCCGCGTGAACCACGTCGATCATCAAGCCTTTGGCGGCCTTGGGGGATTCAATTGCAAAGACTGCGGCGGCGGGGGTATCGCTGGCAGCCAGAACCGGCAGCGACAATGCGCTGCCAGCAAGCAGCGAGAGCGCTGTGGCCAGCAACGCAACCCTGCGTGCGGCGCGTGGGCGGCAAACAACCCAACCCATGACAGGCTCACTCATAGACCTTTCTCCCATTTATTATTGTTAGGTCGTCTTCTGTTCCAGGACCTTGAAACCTGCAATCTAGAGCGCCTGGAGGAAGCAGGGGCCATCCTATCGGGCTTTGGAATCGTCTGACAATCGGCGCTACGTTATCTTTTGTTAACTGGCGGCGTTTGGCCATGTGCTGAATATAGCTACATCAGCTGAAATGATGGCCCCACGTGATCGTTCCCACGCTCCGCGTGGGAATGCATCCCCTGACGCTCTGCGTCCTCACCGCGCAAACAGCGGGGCGCAGAGCGCCCCGGGCGGCATTCCCACGCGGAGCGTAGGAACGATCAGGAGAAATGAATTTTTATTCCATCTATTGAATTTAGTGAATTTTTATTCCATTAATGGCGTTCCTGAAAACAATAATCCAAAGGACCACGACGATGCGTGAACTCGGAATCGGCTTGATCGGCACAGGCTTCATGGGCCGCGCCCACGCGCTGGCGTTCAACAACGCTCGGGCGGTATTTGAACTGCCCGTGCAGCTCAAGCTGGCCGCCCTGGCCGATGCCGACACCGAACGCGCCCAGCGTTGCGCCAGCGCCTGGGGGTTTGCCCAGGCTCATGGCGACTGGCAAGCGTTGATCACTGACCCCAAGGTCGATGTCGTGGCTATCACCACCCCCAACCACTTGCATTACCCCATGGCCATGGCCGCGATTGCGGCGGGTAAAGCGGTGTATTGCGAGAAACCCCTGGCCGTCAGCCTTGAACAAGCCGACGCTATGCGCCGCGCCGCCCATACCGCCGGAGTGGTAACGCGGGTGGGTTACAACTACCAGCACAACCCGATGATCGTGTTGGCGCGGCAGATGATCGCCCAAGGCGAACTGGGCCAACTCATCAGCTTCCAGGGTGAGTTCAGCGAAGACTTCATGGCCGACCCGGCCTCCCCTTGGTCGTGGCGCTGCGAAGTGGAGCATGCTGGCGGCGCCCTGGCTGACCTGGGCAGCCATTTGCTGTCGATGGCCCGCTATCTGGTGGGCGAGGTCACTCATGTCTGTGCCGACACCCAGACCGTGCACGGCCAGCGCCCCGCCACCGCCGGCAGCCCAACCTCAAAAGCCATTGCCGTGGATGACCAGGTGCATGCCCTGTTGCGCTTCGCCAACGGCGCCCGTGGCACGGTGAGCAGCAGTTGGCTCAAGCACGGCTACAAAAACCATCTGAGTTTCGAGATCAGCGGCACCCAAGGCACGCTGGCGTTTGACCAGGAACGCTTGAATGAACTGCGCCTGTACCGCATCGGCCAGGACGGCTTCCAGCGCGTGCTGGCTGGCCCTGCCCTGCCCGGCTATGCGGCATTCAGCCCGGCGGCGGGGCATCAGTTGGGTTACAACGAATTGAAAACGTTGGAAGTGCACGAGTTGATCATGGCCCTGGCCGGCCAAGGGGCGCTGGGGACGGACTTTGAGGCGGCCTGGGAGGTGGAGCGGCTGGCGACGGCGATTCGAGTGGCCGCCCTTGAGGAACGCTGGGTGAAAGTGGGCACGTTTTAAAATGTGGGAGCGGGCTTGCTCGCGAATACGCTGTGTCAGTCGGCACATTCAGTGCCTGAACCGCCGCTTTCGCGAGCAAGCCTGCTCCCACATTTGGTCATCTGAACCATTCAATCAGCGCAAGGCCCGGCGCAGCACTTTGCCCACCGTGGTCTTGGGCAATTCCATGGTGCGGAACTCCACATATTTAGGCAGCTTGTACCCCGTCAGGTACTCTCGGCAGTGCGCAAGAATCTGCTCCTGTGTCAGGCTCGGGTCCTTGCGCACGACGATGATCTTGACTTTCTCCCCGGTCACCGCATCTTCCACACCAATGGCGGCCACTTCGGCGACCCCAGGGTGCATGGCCACCACGTCCTCGATTTCATTGGGGTACACGTTGAAGCCCGAGACCAGAATCATGTCCTTCTTGCGGTCCACCAGGCGGATATACCCGCGTGCGTCCATCACGCCGATGTCCCCGGTAGACAGCCAGCCCTCGGCATCCAGCACCTCGGCGGTTTCCTTCGGCCGTTGCCAGTAGCCCTGCATCACTTGCGGGCCACGTACTTGCAACTCGCCCTGCTCGCCGATATCCGCCAGTTCGCCGTCTTCGCGCAAGAAGCGCACCCAGGTCGAGGGCAATGGAACGCCAATGCTGCCGGTGAATTCCATCTCGCGCATGCGGGAAATATCAATAGGGCTGATGCTCACCACGGGCGAGCATTCGGTCAGCCCGTAGCCTTCGATGATCGGCAGCCCGGTCACCTCTTTCCAGCGCTTGGCCACGGCGGTGTGGGTGGCCATGCCGCCAGCAATCACCAGGCGCAAATCGGAAAAGTCCCGCGCACAGAACTCCTTGTTTTCCAGCAAGCCATTGAACAGCGTGTTCACCCCGGCGATGCCATTGAAGCGTTCCTTGCGCAGGATCATCTGCACGCGCTTCACGTCCCGAGGGTTGGCGATGAGGATATTGCGCCCGCCCAGGCACATGAACATCAGGCAGTTCACCGTCAGGGAGAAGATGTGGTACAGCGGCAGCAAGGTCACGTTGGTTTCCTGCTTGTGCAGGTTTAACTGATCACCGACCCAGGCCTTGGCTTGCAGCAGGTTGGCGATGATATTGCGGTGGCTGAGCATCACGCCCTTGGCATCACCGGTGGTGCCGCCGGTGTATTGCAGGAAGGCCAGTTCATCGCGGTGCAGGCTGACCGGTAAATGGTGCATGGCCCTGCCCTGTTTGAGCACTTGGTTGAAACGCAGCGAGCCGGGCAGCCTGAAGGCTGGTACCTGCTTCTGCACGCTGCGCAGGATGAAGTTCATTGCCGCGCCCTTGAAGGTGCCCAGCAAGTCGCCAATGGCCGCGACCACCACACGCTTGACGCTGCTGCCGACCATGGCTTTTTCCAGGGTATGTGCGAAATTTTCGAAGATCACCACGGTTTCGGCGCCACTGTCCTTGAGCAGGTGCTTGAGCTCGTGGGCGGTATACAACGGGTTGACGTTGACCACCACCGCCCCGGCCAGGATCGTGCCCAGCAGGCAGATCGGGTACTGCAAGCAGTTGGGCATCATCAGGGCCACGCGATCGCCCTTCTTCACGCCCTGGTCCTGCAGCCAGGCGGCAAAGGCAATGCCCTGGGTGCGCCAATCGGCATAGGTCATTTCAGTACCGATGCTGACGTAGGCCACCCGCTCACGGAATTTTTCCAGGTGCTCAAGGAACACTTCGCGCAACGACGGGTAGTCCTCGATCCCGGCCTCTATATCCGCCGGCACGCCAGGCAGGTATGTGTTCAACCAGATGCGTTCGGTGTGTTCCAGGCTGATCGCGTTCATCGCAGTGTCCTTATTGTTGTTTTTGATAGCGCTACTTTTCGACGATGGCGGTGATGCCCAACCCACCCGCCGCGCAGATCGAGATCAGGCCGCGACCGCCACCGCGTTCATGGATAGCCTTGGCCAGCGCCGCCAGCTGCCGGCCACCGGTGGCCGCAAAGGGATGGCCGCAACCCAGTGAGCCGCCGTTGACGTTCATCTTGGCCCGGTCGATGGCGCCCAGGGGGGCGTCAAGGCCGAGTCGCTCGCGGCAATACTGCGGGTCTTCCCAGGCCTTGAGCGTGCACAGCACCTGGGCGGCGAACGCTTCGTGGATCTCGAAGAAATCGAAGTCGGCAAACCTCAAGCCTTCCCGCGCAAGCATGCGTGGCACGGCGTAAGCCGGCGCCATCAGCAGGCCCTCGGTGCCGTCGACAAAATTCACCGCAGCGGTTTCGCCCGTGCGCAAGTAGGCCAACACCGGCCAGCCATGGGCGGCGGCCCATTCTTCACTGGCCAGCAGCACCACCGAGGCGCCATCGGTCAGGGGCGTGGAGTTGCCGGCGGTGAGCGTGCCGTTCTGGCGGTCGAAGGCCGGCGACAAGCCGGCGAGCTTTTCCAGGCTGATATCGGCACGCAGGTTGTTGTCACGGGCCAAGCCGCGGTGGGGGCTGATCAGGTCGTCGAAGAAGCCGCGTTGATAGGCCGCATCCAGGCGCTGGTGGCTGGTGAGGGTCAGCTCGTCCTGGGCCAGGCGCTTGATCTGCCAGCGCTTGGCCATTTCTTCGCAGTGTTCGCCCATGGACAGCCCGGTGCGCGGCTCGCCATTGCGCGGCAGCAATGGTTTGAACAGCATCGATGGGCGCACTTTCATCAAGGCCTTGAGCTTGTCGCCCAGGCTTTTGGCGCGATTGGCCGCGAGCAAGGTATGGCGCAAGGATTCGTTGATGCCAATGGGCGCGTCGGAAGTGGTATCGGCGCCACCGGCAATGCCCACCTCGATCTGGCCGAGGGCGATTTTATTCGCCACCAGCAGCGCGGCTTCCAGGCCCGTGCCACAGGCTTGTTGCACATCATAGGCAGGGGTTTGCGCAGACAACGTGGTGGACAACAGCGCCTCGCGCGCCAGGTTGAAATCCCGCGAGTGCTTGATCACCGCCCCGGCGGCAAACTCGCCCAGGCGTTGGCCGTGCAGGTTGTAGCGCTCCACCAACCCTTGCAGGGCGGCGACCAGCAGGTCCTGGTTACTGTCGTGGGCATACACCGTGTTGGAGCGCGCAAATGGAATACGGTTGCCGCCGATAATCGCCACGCGGCGGGTCGGGGCCGGGGTAAAACTGTAGTCACTCATTGCTGGCTCTCTTTCCAAATGAATAGCCCGCGCATATGGGGCTTGTCCCCGACAAAATTGCGCACTTCGAACTCGCGCCGTGGCCCGCTCGCCGGGTGGCGCCACAGGGCGACCTGGCCGGGCAGGAAGATCGGCAATTTGAAGTCGCAATGTGCCTCGGCCTGGTCCAGGCCACCAGGCGGCTGTTGCGCTGCCAATGCGCGGCCCAGGGTCCACATGCCATGGGCGATGGCGCGACGAAAGCCGAAGAGCCTGGCACCGATGACCGACGTGTGAATGGGATTGAAATCCCCCGAGACCTTGGCAAAGCGTCGCCCCAGGTCGGCGGGCAGTACCCAGCGCTGGGTGCGTAACAGACCGTCTTCCTGCAGTGGCAGAGGGTCATTCCAGGGTTCACCCACCGGATTGCTGACGTCACGGCGCAAATACAGGCTATCGCTTTCCCACACCAGGGTTTCCTGGCTGTAGGCACGGGTAGCAATGCTCAACGCCTGCCCTTTGAGATGGGCCACCCAGCGCTCGCAATACACCTCCAGGCGCAACGCCTGGCCCTCGTGCAAGCGCTGGTGCTGACGAATACGATTGGCCAGGTGCACCATGCCACTGGCCGGGTAGGGAAAGCTTGGCCGAGTCAGCAGCATGAGGTGCAGTGGGAACGCCAGCACATGGGGATAGGACAATGGCACGCCCTGCTCGCGACGAAAACCACACGCCCGTGAGTAAGCGGCGATACCGGCCGACGAAAGCTCCACCGCGCTGCGCACCAGGCGTGCGGTGGGCAATGGCGGCGCACCGTCGGGCTTGGGTTTGCGCAAGGCGCGCAGGCCGTCGAGCAACAACTGCGTGCGCGACGGCGGTGGGTCGATGATCTGTGTCACGTAGTCCATCGGTCAGGCTCCCAACAGGCTTTGGCCGCACACCCGCACCACCTGGCCAGTGACGCCGCCCGACGCCGGATGCGCCAGCCAGGCGATGGTCTCGGCCACGTCGATGGGTTGCCCGCCCTGGGACAACGAATTCATGCGCCGCCCCGCTTCGCGGATCATCAGCGGGATCTTCGCGGTCATCTGGGTCTCGATAAAGCCGGGCGCCACCGCGTTCACCGTGACCTGCCGGGCTGCCGCACGCGGCGCCAGGCCCTGTACCAGGCCGATCACCCCGGCCTTGGACGTGGCGTAGTTGCTCTGCCCCAGGTTGCCGGCGATACCGGAAATCGACGACACGCACACAATGCGCCCACCAGGGTTCAAACCCTGACTGTCGAGCAAAGCCTCACTGAGCTGCCACGGCGCTTCGAGATTGACCGCCAGGACACTGCGCCAGGCGGCCTCGGTCATTTTGGCGATGGTCTTGTCGCGGGTGATGCCGGCGTTGTGCACCACCACATCAAAGGCGCCGTATTGGCTGACGTGGGTTTGCAACAGTGAGGCGGTGTCGGCGGCGGTGATATCCAGGGGCAACGCCGAACCGCTCACGCTGGTCGCCGCCTGCTGCAAGGCTTCCTGGGCCTGGGGCACGTCCACACACACCACATGGGCACCGTCGCGCGCCAGCACCTGGGCAATCGCCAGGCCGATGCCACGGGAGGCGCCGGTGACCAGGGCACGTTTGCCGGCAAAGGGTTTGTCCCAGTTGATGGCGGCGTGGCCATCGACCGGTTTTTCCAGGCGCACCACTTGCCCCGAGACATAGGCGGAGCGGCGCGACAGGAAAAACCCCAGGCTGCTGTCCAGCGCGTCTTCCGCGCCCGGCGCCACGTACAGCAGTTGCACGGTAATCGCCCGGCGCAGTTCCTTGGCCAGCGACCGCACCAAGCCTTCAAGGGCGCGTTGGGCGATGGCCTGGGGCAAGTCGTCGCAATGCTCGGGTGCCGTGCCGAGTACCACCACCCGGCCATGCTGGCCGAGGCGCTTGGCGTTGCTGTGAAAGAACAGGTAGAGCTCATCCAGCTGCTGCAGGTCGGTCACGCCGCTGGCGTCGAACACCGCGCCTTGCACCTTGACCGTGGACGGTGCCTTGAGCGTCGCCGGGCTCGCGGCGACGGTGTCGGTGGCGCTGAACACGCGCTGCACCGAGGCCACCAGCCGCCCTGCCCCGGCGATGATCACAGGATTAGCCAGGCCGGCCTGGCCGCTGCGATGCCGTTGCAGGGGCAAGGGTTGCGGCAAGCCGACCGCCTGGGCCAGACGCCGGCCCCAGGGGGAATTGACGAACGAAAGGTAGCTGTCACTCATAGAGGGTTCCACTCACAACACAATGGCTGTCTTGTAATCCCGATCGAATGGGGGAGCTGGCTTGCCTGCGATGCCGACGACTCGGTGTATCAGTCAAACCGAGGTGATGCCATCGCAGGCAAGCCAGCTCCCACAGGTGGACCAGGTTTTCTCTTAATTGACCGGAGCGCTGCGCCGTTTGGCCACCGGCTCGAGCGCCTGCTTACGCTGCTGCAGGGCCTCCAGCAAACCAAAGTCCTGGGGAAAGTCGTCCACCTGGATACCGTGGTCGGCGTATTCCACATAGCGCGCCAGCAAGGCGTCTTCGTCGTCGCTGATCAAATCCAGCGCCCGCGCCTTCACGCGCCAGTCGGTGAAGGCCGTGGCAGAGATCGGCAGCGGACCGAGCAGACCTTGCTTGATGGCGGGCTTGAGCCGCGCCTCGATCAGCTCCACTTGGGGCAGCAAACGGAAACCCAATTCGCCGTAGGCCAGCTTGTCGACTTCCGGACGGGGAATGTAGGAGTTGGCCAGCAAACGGTCGCGGGTTTCGCCAGGGGTCTGCACCACCTCCGCCACCTGCGCCAACAGGCGATCCGACGGTTTGCGCTGCGGGATGCCAAACGGAAAACTCAACGTGCGCACTACTGCTGCTGCGGGTTTTGAAGGGTAGTTGTCGAGCACTTCGGCCAAGGCTTCATGGGCGCGCAACAAGGCGTCCTGGGCCGCCCAGTGCACCAGCGGCAAGTCCGCCTGGGGCCTGCCGTCATCCTCGAAGCGCTTGAGCACGCAAGACAGGATGTAGAGCTGCGACAGCATATCCCCCAGGCGCCCGGTGATACTTTCCTTGCGCTTGAGGGCACCGCCCAGCACGCCCATGGAAATATCCGAGATCAGCGCCAGCACCACCGACAGCCGATTGGCCTGGCGGTAGTAGGCAGCCAGCGCCGAGTCGGTCTTGGCCGGGGCCGCAATCAGGCGTCCGCCGGTCAGGGCATGCACCGCTGCGCGTACAGTGTTGGCCACGACAAAACTCACATGGCCAAACATTGCGCTGTCGAAGTCTTCCAGGGCCTTGCGCCGGTCGGGGTTGCGCGCCGCTTCCATCTCGCGGAACACGTAGGGATGGCAACGAATCAAGCCCTGGCCAAAGATGATCAGGCAGCGGGTCATGATGTTCGCACCTTCCACCGTAATGGCGATGGGGCTTTGCTGGTAGGCACGGGCGAGGAAGTTATTGGGGCCCATGCAGATGCCTTTGCCGGCGACGATGTCCATGCCGTCGTTGACGATGATGCGCGCCCGCTCGGTGACGTGGTACTTGGCAATGGCCGAGATCACCGACGGTTTCTCGCCGGCGTCCAGGGATGCCACCGACACCTTGCGCACCGCATCACAGGCATACAGATGCCCGGCCATGCGCGCCAGCGGCGCCTGTACACCTTCGAACTTGCCGATGGGCAGGCCGAATTGCTTGCGCATCGCCGCATAGGCTGTGGTACCGCGCACCGCCACTTTACCCAGGCCGACGTTGGCCGGTGGCAGGGAAATCGCCCGGCCTGCCGCCAGGCATTCCATCAACATGCGCCAGCCGTTGCCGATTTGTTCGCGACCACCGATCACCCACTCCAAGGGAATGAACACATCCTTGCCGGTAGTAGGACCGTTCTGGAAAACCGCATTCAACGGCCAGTGACGCCGGCCGCTGTTTACCCCTGGATGGGAGGTGGGGATCAACGCACAGGTAATGCCCAGGGAACCTGGCGCGCCAAGCAAGCCCTGCGGGTCTTCGGCGCGGAACGCCAGGCCCAGCACCGTGGCAATCGGGCCGAGGGTGATGTAGCGCTTGTCCCAGGTCACGTTGAAACCCAGTACTTCCTCGCCCTCATGCATGCCTTTGCAGACGATGCCCAGGTCAGGGATCGCGCCGGCATCGGAGCCGGCATACGGGCTGGTCAGGGCGAAACACGGAATATCGTCACCGCGTGCCAGGCGCGGCAGGTAGTAGTTGCGCTGAGCGTCGGTGCCGTAATGCAGCAGCAGCTCGGCCGGCCCCAGGGAGTTGGGCACCATCACCGAAATGGCTGCCGCCGAGCAACGTGTCGACAGCTTCATCACCACCTGGGAATGGGCGTAGTGGGAGAAGCCTTTGCCGCCGTACTGCTTGGGAATGATCATGCCGAGGAACCCGGCCTCCTTGGTGTACTGCCAGCCCTCGGGGGACATGTCCTGCCAGACTTGCGTGGTTTCCCAGTCGTTGGCGATGTCGCACAGGGTTTCGACTTCGTTGTCGAGGAAAGCTTGCTCCTCGGCGCTCAGGCTGGCCGGCGCGGCTTGCAGCAGGCGCTGCCAGTCGGGTTTGCCGCTGAACAGCTCGGCATCCCACCACACCGTGCCGGACTCGATGGCCGCACGCTCGGTATCGGACATCGCCGGCATGATTGTACGAAACAGGCCCAAGGCCTTGGTAGTCAGCAGCTTGCGGCGCAGGGGTTTGATTGCCAGCACCAAGGCGGGCACCACCACCAATACCGCCGCCAGGGTAATGCCCGGCACGGCCACCGCGTTGAACAGATAACCCGCCGCTAACCAGACCAGGCCAGCGCCCAGCCAGAGGGTGGCGGCGGCTTGTCGATACGCCAGGGCAATCGCGGCGGCGAGACCCACCAATAACCAGATAAGCATGGGGATACCTCTACTTGATTCAGGGCGTAAAACCACACTACAAACTTCAAATCATAAATTCAAATAATGTTTTGAAATTTTTATTTAGTATGTTGACGAAAAAAATCAGGCTGAACGACTCAGCCTTGTGGAATAAGAAACCAGAACAGCCTAAACAGCCCCGGCAGGGTCTCCAGGTGCACTGGGAACCCTGCTCGACAACTGCTCCACGTGCCCTTTAGAACTTGTAGGTAGCCGACAGACTGACCACATCACCTGATGATTCGGCTTTGCCGTCCAGTTGGGCGGCTCCGAGACGATCAACGTTCTTGGTCTTCAGATTGACCTTCTGGACGAATTGGTGCGAATACGCGGCATCCACTGACAGACCAGGCACAGCCTTGATGTCATAACCGGCACCAAACGCCAAGAAATAGCGGTCGCCGTCAGGGATCCGGGGGTCACGCGTGGAGTTACGGGTAGGTGTCTGGTCGTAAGCTACACCGGCACGCAGGGTAAGTTCGTCAGTGGCTTTATAGTCGCCACCGATCGAGGTCATCCAGGCGTTCTTGTAGTTGTACGGGATGGCAACAATAGTCGAGCCTTGCGACTTGAGTGTCAGGTCTTTGAACGAAGACCATTCAGTCCACTGGGCGCTGACACCTAATGTCCAGCGATCATTGAACTGGTGGACCCAGTCAATCGCCGCAGTAGCCGGAATATCCAACTGAGTGCTGGCATGCGCCCCGTCCGGGAAAAGCTTCAGCCCCGGATACGCCATTTCAACCAATGTTTCGCCGTTCGGTCCAATAGGATTGGTCATCGCGTTGCGACCGATAGCATCCGTATAGACATTGTATTTGCCGGTCATCTTGTTTTTGATTTTGGCGTGATAGTTCAAGCCCAGTGTGTCTTGCGCCGTCGGCTTCCATACCACACCGCCAAACCAACCGACCGAGATATTATCGACTTTCACACGCATCAACGAATGCCCTACACCGGTCGGAAAGCCGGTCCCGCCGAGTCCGGGAGAGACGTCCGCCGCTGCCAGCAAGTCGACGTTCTGGCTGACAAATCCCTGGCTGCGTTGGACGATGGCGCCACCGCCGACCGAAAACTGGTCATTGACCTTGAACGACAGTGAGCCTGTCAGGCCAACGGTCTCAATTTTGGTGTCGACTGCAAAATCCCGCAGCTTGGAGTCTTCGTTCCAAGTTGTTCTCATGCCCTGGGGGACCACCTGGCTCAAGCCAAACGCAAAGCGGTCGCCGATGGGGATCACCAGGAAACCGGTTGGCAGCCACGCGGTAAAGCCACCTTGCCCCCCGTTATTGTTATTGAGCGTCGGATCGCCCATGCTGCCCTGATCATCCAATACCGGCGTATTGGTCACAGGATTACCGTTGTGGTCAAAAGCCTGACCCGAATATTTGATCTTGACCCGGGCATAATCGACAGTCTGCTGCGCGATAGTTGAATCGATGAACGCCATGGCCGCCGGGTTGTTGTACGCAGCACTGGGGTCGTTCTTGAACAATGAACCGCCGCCAAACGCGCGGCCCCAGCCAGGCGCACCGTAGGTTGGCGTGGAGAAGCCGCCCGCCTGCACATGTCCCGTGGTCATCAAACCTCCCAACAGCGCCAACCCCAGTAACGTGTGAGCGTGTTGTTTCTTATTATTCATGCGCTGCTCCTTATTATTATTTCGCCCGGCCCCTGCCGGTGGGTCGTGTGGCCGCAGGCACACCGTAAGTACCCTGCCCAACCGATGCCTCGCATGAGGCATCGGCCTTTCACGGGTGATCAGCCCTCTGGAGTCACATGCTTACGGGTTAACCGTCAGCGTCGGGGCAACAACATTCAGCGATACGACGGTGCAGTTGCCGGTCAGCGACTGATTGGTGGCCGAAAGTGTTTTGGTACCAGGAGTCCACGCCACGGCAATGGTGGTAGGGCCGCAGTTAGTGGCCGGAATCGAGGAGATTTTGTAGCCTACGTTGGTCACGGTGCCGGTGGTGCCCGTCGCTGCGGTAAGAACCCAAGGCAGGTTAGTCAGCGTGGGCAGTGCGCACAGGCCGCCGCCGGTCAAGGACGCACCGTTGATAGAAGCCACGCCACCGCTAACGTTGCCGGTAAAGGTAATGCCGCAAGTCACTGCCGCACCGAAGGATGAGGGCGACTTCACCACGATGGTACCGGCATTAGTCGAGAACGGACCGTCTGGAGAAACGGACGCCGCGCTCGCCATGGAGGCGGCACCAAAGCACAGAGCAAACGAAGTTGCACAAACGAGGGTTTTCAAGCTTTTCATTGTTTTTCCTCACATGTTATGGCGATTCATTTCGCCAGGGGTAATGGCCATGATCGAGAGGTCACGGTGAAACTGCAGAACTTCCCTTTCCAGCCAAATTTCAATGCATTTACCGCTACAACTGTCGGAACGTGTTATTCGACAACTTTGAAGTTGGGCGGCATCTTGATCGACACCGTCTTGATCTTGCAGTCTTCGCCAATCGCAACATCGGCGGCTTCCAACTTGCCGGTGGCGTTATCCCAAGTACCGTCGGCCGTCGACGGCCCACACTTGCCACCCAGGCCAAAGGCATGCACGTCCACGCTGATCTTCGACATGGAGCCGCTTTTTGTATCTTTGGCGATTAACACCCAAGGCAAGTTGATGGCTTCGACACGGCTGCACTTGAGGCCACCGTCGAACTCGACTTTGTCGACATTCACCGATGAACCATCGGCTGCAACCTTGCCGGCTACCTTGATGGTGCAGTCGGCACTGATGAGCTTGCCTTTGGAAAAGCTGATAGGTCCTTGGGCAGTGAAGGCACTGCCAGCAGGTTCGATACGCGCAGCCTGAGCCTGGTGGTAAGCAATCAAACCCATGGCCGCCAACAGGATGTGGGCGGTGAACTTGGCAGAACTTTGCATGGTGTACGTCCTTCCCTTGAAATTATTGTTGTAGGGTCAAACCAGGTTCTTGCACTCAAAACGCCGGGCGACAAGGACCTGCGCGATACACGGATCCCGAGTACACCCTGAAGGCTTACTTCATCTAAAACGGCTTGGCACTACCGCTGTACTTCTCCAGATACTTCAAACGCTTTGACGGCTGAAGATTGGTCAGGTTGATATCGCCGGCATAGTGATTCAGTACACGATGGTCCATGCGACGCCGCCACAAGTACGGCACATAAGCCCAGACAATCATGCTGGCGTAGCCATAGGGAAGTTGCGGTGATTCATCAAAGTGACGCAGCGACTGATAACTGCGCGTGGGGTTGGCATGGTGATCGGAGTGCCGCTGCAACTGGAACAGAAAGATATTGGTGACAATTCGATTACTGTTCCACGAGTGACGCGGCGAGCAGCGTTCATAACGGCCATTGGGCAACTTCTGACGCTTGAGGCCGTAATGCTCGACATAGTTCACCACTTCCAGCAACGAGAACCCGTAGATGCCCTGGATAATCAGGAACGGAATTACCGCCGCCCCCAGCCAGGCAATCATTGCGCCCCACAACACCACGCTGTACATCCAGGCGCTGAGCACCGCGTTCTTCCAGTGCAAGGCCGGCAGGCCGAGTTTGCGCAGGCGTTCGCGCTCCAGGTTCCAGGCCGACACAGCGCTGAACCACACCGAACGCGGCAGGAATGCCCAGAAACTTTCACCCAGTCGCGAGCTGGCCGGGTCTTCCGGCGTGGCGACCCGTACGTGATGGCCACGGTTATGTTCGGTGTAAAAGTGGCCATAGAAGGTCGGCGCCAGGGTGACCTTGGCCAGGAACACTTCCAGAGGCTTGGGTTTGTGCCCCAGCTCATGGGCGGTGTTGATGGCAATGCCGGTGGCGGCCCCGGTGGACATGGCCATGCCCACATACGTCAACCAGCTGACTGCACCGTGAAGTTCAGTGCGTGCGGTGATGAACGCGGCGGTCCTGGCCAGCCAGTTCGAGGGCTCCAGGGTGGCCGTGGCCTGTAACAGGCCGCCGTTGATGATCCAGTCGATACCGCCCGCAGCGAGCCAACCGGTGATCACCACCGAGGCAATCACAAACAGCACGCCGGTGTAGACGATCCAGCGGTAGTAGCGTTGGGATTCAAGGTGGCTGACCGCAGATTCGGGCGGGTTGCTGACGTCTTCGCCGAGCAGGCCGTCAATCAGCGGGATCAAGCCGAAGATCACCAGCACGCCCACCCACCACAGTTGTTGCACGCCTGTGGTGATGGCAAGGGCGCCGGAGAGCAAGGGCGTCGCCAGCGGCATAATGCCCAGCCACCACAGGTGGCGTTTGCCGTCGGCCCACACGGTCGCAGCTGCCAGAGTCTGGTTCATGGCAGCCTCCGCACACATTCGGTAGGCAATGCGGCAGCGGTGCGCTGACTGCTGCGAGAAATCATGCATGCGATAAAAGGCGTTTTTTTCATTATTTTATTCGCTCTTAGGCATTTCAAAAATAATTTCAAATTACACATTGAAATAATTTTTTTAAATAAATAGCGCGGAATCGTTAGGTCGTCAACTAGTTTCTCCAGCCCTTTTTTCCGTGACCGAGCAGTCTCTTTTCAGCCGTTTGGTCAGGTGTTCAGGGGCAGGCGTCAACGCCAGGCGCCGCAGTCAGGTGGCACTGTTACTGGCTCGCCAGGGCGACAGGTGGGTTTAACGGCCGGACGCTCTCGCCGGGTCGAGCCCGCTTGGCCACCTGCTCCACCAGCGCCGCCACGCGCTCGGTGGCGGTGATCGGCAACATATGCCCACGGCCTTCGATCACTTGCATTTTTAGCCCTGGCACCTTGCTGGCCAGGGCCTGGCCGTGTTTCTGGAAGTCGAGCACCTTGTCCTGCGCGCCGTAGATCAGGCCGATGGGCAGGGTCAATCGGGAGTAGCGCTTGACCATCTCCGGCAGGTGGTCGTTGACCCGGTTGATCTCGGTGGACGCGGCGTAGAAATTGTCGGGGCGCATGCCCAGCAAAGCGCCGCCACGGGTGGCAAAGTCCGGCGGCGCAGGATCGGGGGCAAATACGCCCTTCACCACCGAGTCTTTGGTCAGCAGCCCGATGGGCATGGTCAAGGTGTGCGCCACCCAGCGCCGCAGCCAGGCCGGGCGCACGGCCAGAGACAGAAACACCAGCGGCAGCATGCGTTGGGGGTGAGTCAAGGGCGCAACCAGCACCAACCCGGACACCGCATAAGGATGGTCGAGGGCCAGCGCCAGGGCAATCGCGCCGCCCAGGGAGTGCCCCAGTATCAGCGGTTTGCCCAGATCCAGCGCCTTGATGAAGGCCGCGATTTGTCGCGCCTGGGCCGGCAAGTCTGCCGGCGTGCCGCTGTGCCGGGTGGAATAGCCTGAGCCCGGCCGGTCGAGGCTGATGACCCGAAAATGCTCACGCAACTGGCCGGACAAGGCATAGGTCAGGTTGCGACTGCTGCCCATCAGCCCGTGAATCATCACCAGCGGCGGGCCCTTGCCCTCTTCGACATAATGAAAGCGCTCGCCATCCACCTCGACGAAACGCCCGTTGATCGGCACGGTCGCTTCAATGCGCCGCGTCATCCAGGCACTCAAGCCCCATAACGCCGCACTGGCGCCCGCCAGCACACCCGCAGCGACAACCCACTCGACAGCCATAGCTCGGTCCTCTGCTTCCCTGCTGCTGGCGACCCGACCGGAATTGATCTGGCCCCAGCCATCGTCCACACCCTGGACCTAGACTTCATGCATACCACGTTCGTCCGTCGGACAAATCGCTCATGCGCAACAAGGCCCTAGCGTAGGCGAATTTTTCAGGTAGATTATTTAAAATCTTTTTTAAAATAATTAATTCAATTTTCCTTTGCAATGGTGTTCTATCTAAAAGACAAAACAAAAACAGGAGCACATCCGATGCCCAAGCGCTTTATTGACGAGGCAGCCCTATGAATGCCCCCAGTGACTCAATCGACATCGCCATCATTGGCTCCGGGTTCGCGGGCCTGTGCATGGCGATCAAACTCAAGGAAGCCGGGCTCACCGACTTCTTTATCGCCGAACAGGCCCAGACCCTCGGCGGTACATGGCGCGACAACCACTACCCAGGTTGCGCCTGCGACGTGCAGTCCCATGTGTATTCGTTTTCCTTTGCGCCCAACCCGAACTGGACGCGACAGTTCGCGGCGCAACCCGAGATCCGTGCCTATCTGGAAGACTGCGCCAGGCACTTCGAGCTGGCGCCCTACCTGCGCTTTGGCATGGGCCTGCAACGGGCGCTGTTTGATGAACAACAGCAGCGCTGGCAACTGACCTTCACTAACGGCCGCCACGTCAGCGCACGGGTGCTGGTGTCGGGAATGGGGGGCTTGTCGCGCCCGGCAATGCCAGATATCCCAGGGCTGGACAGTTTCAAGGGCAAGCGCTTCCACTCCCAGCAGTGGGATCACGAGTACTCCTTGAAGGGCAAGCGCGTGGCGGTAATCGGCACCGGTGCCAGCGCCATCCAGTTCGTGCCGCAGATCGCCCCGCAGGTGGCGCACCTGGACCTGTTCCAGCGCACACCGCCGTGGATCATGCCCAAGCCTGATCGGCCGATTTCCGCTGCCGAGCGCTGGTTGTTCAAGCATGTACCGCTCACCCAGAAGCTGGTGCGTGCTGCGCTTTACTGGGCACTGGAAGGCCGCGTGGTGGGCTTTGCCCTGCATCCACGCCTGATGAAAATGGTGCAGAAAATCGCCCTGCGTCACCTGCGCAAACAAGTGGCCCGCCCTTCCCTGCGCAAAACACTGACGCCGGACTACACCATCGGCTGCAAGCGCGTGCTGATTTCCAACGATTACTACCCGGCACTCTCGCGCAGCAATGTCGAGGTGGTCACCGACAACGTGCTGCGCATCGAAGCCGACGGCGTGATCACCGCCGACGGTATCAAGCACCCCGCCGATTGCCTGATCTTCGGCACGGGTTTCCAGGCCAGCGACCCGTTGCCCCGTGGCTGCATCATCGGCCGTGACGGCATCGACCTGATGGATGCCTGGCGCGATGGCGCCCATGCCTACAAAGGCACCACCGTGCCGGGCTACCCGAACCTGTTTCTGATCGTGGGCCCCAACACCGGCCTGGGGCATAACTCGATGATCCTGATGATCGAGGCTCAGGTCGCGTACATTCTCGACGCCCTGAAACACATGCAGCGCCAGCGCCTTACCA
Organism: Pseudomonas sp. FSL L8-0168; assembly: GCF_037976155.1. Lineage (NCBI taxonomy): Bacteria > Pseudomonadati > Pseudomonadota > Gammaproteobacteria > Pseudomonadales > Pseudomonadaceae > Pseudomonas > Pseudomonas sp. FSL L8-0168. The sequence continues at coordinate 1,041,802 of NZ_CP150262.1, forward strand.
CGGTAGAGGTCAAACACGCCGTGGAGCACGCCTACAACCAGCAGTTGCAGGACAAGCTCAAGCGCACCATCTGGAACACCGGCGGCTGCCAGAGCTGGTACCTCGACCCGCGCACCGGCAAGAACACCACGCTGTGGCCCGGCTCGACCTGGCGCTTCAAGCAGGTCACCCGGCATTTTGCCCTCAAAGACTACAGCGTCAGCCAGGCGCCGGCGCCCGCCCTGCCGCGAGCGGTTGCAACGCCCCACTCCACCACAGAAGGCAGCCTGTCATGAAGTCATTCAACGGCCGCGTCGCGGCGATCACCGGCGCGGCGTCCGGCATGGGCCGCTCATTGGCCCTGGCCCTGGCGCGGGAAGGGTGTCATCTGGCGCTGGCAGACAAAAACAGCCAGGGCCTGGAACAGACCCTGGCGCTGATCCGCACCTCGACCTTGTCGCCCGTCACTGTCACCACCCAAGTGCTGGACGTGTCCGACCGCCAGGCCATGCACGATTGGGCAGCACGCTGCGTGGCCGAGCACGGCAAGGTCAACCTGGTCTTCAATAATGCCGGGGTGGCGCTGTCGAGCACCGTCGAAGGCGTGGATTACGCCGACCTGGAATGGATCGTCGGCATCAACTTCTGGGGAGTGGTGCATGGCACCAAGGCATTCCTGCCGTACCTCAAGGCCAGCGGCGACGGGCATATCATCAATACGTCCAGCGTGTTCGGCCTGTTCGCCCAGCCCGGCATGAGCGGCTACAACGCTACAAAGTTCGCGGTACGCGGCTTCACCGAAGCCTTGCGCCAGGAACTCGACCTGCAACGCTGCGGCGTCTCGGCCACCTGTGTACACCCCGGTGGCATTCGTACCGATATCTGCCGCAGCAGCCGCATCGACGCGAACATGACCGGTTTTCTCATCCACAGCGAGCAACAAGCCCGCACCGATTTCGAAAAACTCTTCATCACCGACGCCGACCAGGCCGCCAAAGTGATCCTGCAAGGCGTACGCAAAAACAAGCGTCGCGTGCTGATTGGCCGCGATGCCTATTTCCTCGACCTGCTCGCCCGTTGCCTGCCTGCGGCCTATCAGGCGCTGGTGGTGTTTGCCAGCAAGCGCATGGCGCCCAAGCCGCGCACGCCGGTGTTTGAAACCAACGACGAGCCTCGACTCTGAACAGGAGCACGCACCATGTTGCCGATCCGTCGCGATATCCGTTTTGCCTTGCCTGCCGAGCGCATCAAGAACTGGCACGAACAAGGGCCTGTGGTCAGCCATTTCTTCAATGCCCTGTCGCTGCTGTTTCCCCAGGGCGAGCTGTTCTTCATGGACAGCGTGCGCCACTACCGTGGGCAGATCGACGATGCCGAACTGAAAAAAGAGATCCAGGGGTTTATCGGCCAGGAGGCCATGCACAGCCGTGAACACGTGGCGTATAACGACTTGCTGCAAGCGGCCGGTCTGCCGGCGCACTCCCTCGACCGACGCCTGAAGTTCTTCCTCGACCTGCAGAAAAAACACCTGCCGGCGTCGTTCAACCTGGCGGTGACCATCGCCCTGGAACACTACACCGCCATGCTCGCGGAAATCCTGCTGAGCGACCCTTCGCGCTTTGGCGACTCACTCAAGGGTTACCAGCAGATGTGGTACTGGCACGCCCTGGAAGAAACCGAACACAAAGCCGTGGCGTTCGATGTGTGGAACAGGGTGATCAAGCCAGGGCCTGCACGTTACCTGCTGCGCACCGGCACCATGCTGACCACCAGCGTGCTGTTCTGGGTGGTGGTGCTGGATTTTCACGTGCGCCTGTTGATTGCCGACCGCACTTCGGGCGGCACGCTGAAGGGCTTGTGGCGCATGGTGAAGTTCTTGTATGGGCCCAAGGGTGTGTTTCCACGGATGTTCCGGCCGTGGCTGCATTACTTCAAGCCGGGCTTTCATCCCTGGGATCATGACAACCGGGCGCGGTTGGCGGGCATTGACCGGTTGGTCGAAGAGATAGAGCGCACGCGCCGCAGTTACGACGCTTATCAAACTGACGCCTCCTGACCTAAATGTGGGAGCGGGCTTGCTCGCGAAAGCGGTGGGTCAGTCATATTGATGTCGACTGACACGCCGCCTTCGCGAGCAAGCCCGCTCCCCCAGGGGGATCGCGTTAAGGCAGTGAGGGTTACGCCAGGCTCTTGCTGACCACCTCAAACACATCGCTGGACAGTTCACCCGCACCCAGGATGCGCTCCAGCTCCGCCTTCATCAGCGCCTGCCGGGCGCTGTCGTATTTACGCCAGCGTGTCAGCGGCGCCAGTTGGCGCGAGGCGATCTGCGGGTTCAAGGTATTGAGCTGGATTACCAGGTCGGCCAGGAAGCGATAGCCCGAGCCATCCGCCGCATGGAAGTTGATCAGGTTCTGCCCGGCAAATGCGCCCACCAGTGCGCGCACCTTGTTGGGGTTCTTGATGGTGAACGCCGGGTGCTCCATCAACGCCTTGACCCGCGCCAGCCCGCCCGGCAAGGTGCTGCCGGCCTGTACGCTGAACCATTGGTCCATGACCAGCGGGTTGTCCTTGAAATTTTCGGCAAACACCGCCAAGGCCTGGGCTTTCTCTGCTTCGAACGGCGAGTTCACCAACACCGCCAACGCCGTCAGGCGTTCGGTCATGTTATCGCTGGTGTCGAACTGATCCAGGGTGGCCGCCAACACTTCTGGCTTGCCGCTGAGCATCAGGTACGACAGCGCGATGTTCTGCAGCGCACGCCGGGCGAAGTGCTCGGCTTCTGCCACGTAAGGCGTTTGCTTGGACAGCTCGCGGTTGGCCTGGTAGCGCAGCCACAAGCCTTCGAACAGGTTGTCGGCCAGTTGCTTGCGGGCAAACTCGCGGGCAGCGTGGATAGCGTCCACATCCGCCACCTCGCTGATTTCCGTGAGGTAGGCTTCGCTCGGCAACGAGAGCATTTCGGCGACCATGGCCTGGTCCAGGCTTTCATCACTCAACACCGTGCGCAGCGCGTCGATCAAGCGTTGATCAAGCTTCAGCGGCTGGCCCGCCTGATGCTGGCCGATCAGCTCCTGCAACACCTGCACGGCCAACTGCTGGCCGGCATCCCAGCGGTTGAAACCGTCGCTGTCGTGCTGCATCAGGAACATCAGTTGATCGCGGCTGTAGGGGAAGCTGAGCTTCACCGGCGCCGAGAAACCACGCAGCAACGAAGGCAAGGGTTTTTCAGCGATGTCGACGAAGGTAAAGGTCTGTTCCGCTTCGGTTACCGAAATTACCCGCGAAGTGTCGCCCGCCGTCGCTTCACCGGCCAGGCGCAAGGCAATGCCGGCGCCCTGCCCGTCCAGCAAGCCCAGCGCCACCGGGATCACGAAGGGCAACTTCTCGACCTTATCCGGAGTGGGTGGGCAGCTCTGGCGGAAGGTCAGGCTGTAGGTCTTGGCCGCCGCATCGTAGGCTTCGCTCACCGCCAGGCGCGGGGTACCGGCCTGGCTGTACCAGCGCTTGAACTGGCTGAGGTCGGCGCCGTTGGCGTCTTCCATGGCCTTGATGAAGTCGTCGCAGGTCACGGCCTGGCCGTCATGGCGGTCGAAATACAGGTCGCTGCCTTTGCGAAAGCCTTCGGCACCGAGCAAGGTGTGGATCATGCCGACCACTTCCGAGCCCTTTTCATACACGGTCAGGGTGTAGAAGTTGGAGATCTCGATAAAGCTGTCCGGGCGCACGGCGTGGGCCATGGGGCCGGCATCTTCAGCGAACTGGTGGGTACGCAGGTACGCCACGTCCTGGATGCGTTTGACCGTGGCCGAGTTCATGTCGGCAGAGAAGCCCGAGTCACGGAACACGGTGAAGCCTTCCTTGAGCGACAGTTGGAACCAGTCGCGGCAGGTCACGCGGTTGCCCGACCAGTTATGGAAGTATTCGTGGGCGACGATGGCTTCGACGCGCTGGTGAGCGGCGTCTGTAGCGGTTTCGGCGCGGGCCAGCACGGCGCTGGAGTTGAAGATGTTAAGGCCCTTGTTCTCCATGGCGCCCATGTTGAAGTCGTTGACCGCGACGATCATGAAGATGTCCAGGTCGTACTCGCGGCCGTAGGTCTCTTCGTCCCAGCGCATGGATTTTTTCAGGCTGGTCATGGCGTGCTGGCACTTGTCGATATTTTCCGGCTCGACGTAGATGCGTAGCGCGACTTCGCGGTTGGTCATGGTGGTGAAGCTGTCTTCAACGCACCACAGGTCACCGGCCACCAGCGCAAACAGGTACGCCGGCTTCTTGAACGGATCTTCCCAGGTCGCCCAGTGCCGGCCGTCTTCACCGGGGCCGCTGGCGATCGGGTTGCCGTTGGACAACAGCACCGGGTAGCTGTGCTGCTCGGCGATCACCGTGGTGGTGAACACGCTCATCACGTCCGGGCGGTCGAGGTAATAGGTGATCTTGCGGAAACCTTCGGCCTCGCACTGGGTGCAGAACATACCGCTGGATTTGTACAAGCCTTCCAGGGCGGTGTTGGTTTCTGGGTGGATCTTGACGGTGGTGTCGAGGGTGAAGGTCTCACTCTTGGGCTGCACGGTCAGGTGGCTGTCGGTCAGCTGGTAGTCAGCGTCCGTCAACGGCTGGTCGGCCAGGTTGACACTCAACAGCTCAAGTTGCTGGCCATCGAGCACCAATGGCGGCAAACCGGCGCCGCGCTCGGGGTTGCGGCGCATCACCAGCTGCGCGTGGACCAGGCTGTGGTCCTCGAACAACTCGAAGGTCAGGTGCGTCTCGTCGATCAGGTAGTCCGGCGCCTGATAGTCCTTAAGGTAAATCATCTTCGGTTGTTCGGTGCGCATGCTGGGGATCCTTCTACTGATGCACGGCGAGCTGATAGGCCGTGTATTTACGAATGTTGATGACGCCGGTGTCGAAGATCAGGTATTGGCCCTTGATCCCCAGCAGCGTGCCTTCGGCAATCGGGTTCTTGTCCAGGTTGAAGCTGACGATCTTGGTCGGATACTGCTCGACCGGGTAGCGGATTTCAATCGGCTCGATGTCGGCAATGGTTTGGATGGCTTGCAGGCCAAAGCGTTCCTGCAAACCCAGCAAGCCCTCGGCGCAAGAGGCGAACAGCCCATCACGCACCTGCTTGAGGTCCACCGCTTGCGCGTCGCCCTTGAGCAAGGCGCGCCAGTTGGTCTTGTCGGCCACCTGACTGCGGAACAGGTCTTCGACGAAGCCCGATTGCTGGCGTGTCGCCACGCGCATGATCGGCAGCGCCTGGCTGGCGCCCTGGTCCAGCCAACGGGTGGGCAACTGCGTAGCACGCGTAATGCCGACCTTGATGCCCGACGAGTTGGCCAGGTACACCACGTGGTCGGTCATGCAGAATGTCTCGCCCCAGCCCGGATCGCGGCAGGTACCGGCGTCGTAATGGCAACGCTCGGGGCTCATGATGCACAGGTCACACTGGGCCAGCTTGGTCATGCAGGGGTAGCAGTAGCCCTGGCTGAAGCTGGTCTTGGTCTTGCGCCCGCAATGGCTGCAATGAATCGCGCCCAGGTATTCCAGGCGGATATGGGTACCGATCAGCGGATTGACCGGCACCTCGGTGCTTCCTAAGCGAAAGGCGTATTGAACGGTCGGCTCACCGAGCTGCGCCGACATTTTGCTGACTGCACCGCGACCAATTTCAATCAATGGATCGCATCCGACTTGAACAGGATATTCGGTACTGGCGCGGATTTGGACGCGCACTCCTGCGGGCCCATATAGCCGGTGCGCTGCTCTTCGGGCAGGTTCTGGATCTCCCAGGCGATCATCGCTTGCAACGACAATTCGCGCTGCTCGGCGGTGAGCTTGCGGCCATCGGACCATTTGCCGATCTCTACCGCGAGCTTGAGGCTCTCGTAGATGTCCGGGGTGATGTTTTCGATCATTTCAGCAAAAGAGGACATAAGGCTCTTCCTTATCAAAGAGACGCTTTGCGACGGTTGTACAAACCGCCGAGCAAACCCGTCAAGCAACCGATGACCAACCCGCCCACATGGGCCGCGTTGGCGATTTCGCCGAAACCGATCATCGAGACCAGCCCCGACAGGCAGAGCAACAACCACACCAGCATCATCACCAGCACCCCACGGGGCAGGCGATAGGCCGGGTTGGGCGACAATAATTGAAAGATCCAGCAGTGCCCGAGCAGGCCGTACAACACGCCAGACAAGCCGCCAAACAAGCCGGGGCCACCGTAGGCGTATTGCACGTAGTTGGAGACCAGGCTGAACAACAGGGTCAGGCCCAGCAGGTTGATGCTGCCCTGGCGCGCTTCAATGCGCCGACCCAGCTCCCAGTACCACATGCCGTTCATCGCCAGATGCAGGATGCCGAAGTGGATCAGCATCGGCGTGACCAGGCGCCACCACTGCCCCGAGGCCAGGGTGTCAGCCAACGGCGTGAACTGGATGTACTCGCCCAGCACCCGGAACGGCAGGAAGGTCAGCCAGGCCATGGTTTGCAGGTTTTCACCCAGCAGGGTCACCGCACCCACAATCAGGCTGGCCAACAGCACCAGCGCGGTGACTGGACTGTGGCGCACCTGCTGGACAAAACCTGGCCGCGCAACCGGCGCCTGCTCGGGAATGTCCAGTTGCTGGTCGGGGTCGCCAGCGGGGAAACGTTGATACAGCACGCGCACGTCGTCGCTGATGGCCTCGGGCACCCACAGCACCTGTTCACCGGCCTCCTCGCTGACGCGGTGCGGCACCTGCATGCGGTGCAGCAACTTGACGAAGCCCCCCAGGTCGACGCTCAGGGGCAAGCGCAATACAGCTACGGTACTCATGGAATGGCCTCTGGTCGCTCAACGTCGACCCATACGAATTTACGCGGATCCAGCTGGGTTTCCTGGTCCAGTCGATACGCCACCAGCTTGCCGTACAGCACCGCGCTGTAGTCCAGGCAGGCCAGGTTCGGGCGGATCGGCGCGGGTTTGCCGCTGCGCCAGTAGTGGCCGACGAACAACAGCGGTTCATCGACGCCATAGCGCAGCAAAGAATTCTTTTGTGTGGACGACAACGGCGTGCGTGCCACCGGCTCCGGCAAGGCGTCGGGCTGGAACACGATGTCGCCGTAGGTCTTGGGGTCGTCTTCCCAGAACTTGGTGCGAAAGAACGAACGCGTCAGGCCATCGCCACCGGTCAGGGTGAGCCCATCGGGCAGGCGCATATCGGTGCCGCGCAACAGGCGATCGAATGCATTGCAGGCGAAACTGCCCGGTACGGCGGCGGCTTGCAGGAAGTGTTGGTCGATGCAGCCGTCCGGGAAGGTCGCGCGCAGCGGCTGGATAAAACTGTCATCCCAGCACGCGTGCACTACGCGAAAACGCCCGGCGTCGACAAACAGCGGCATGTCGTAGAACCAGCCGAGGAAGTCGTGCCAGTCGGCCGGGTGGTGTTCGAACTGGGTCAGGGTCTCTTGGATCAAGCGGGCGTGGCGCGGGTTGTGCTCACGCACAAACTGCTTGCCGCTGCCCGGCGGGGCCGGCGTGGTCCAGCCCAGCGCATTGAACTCGTGGTTGCCCATGATGCACAGCGCCTGGCCGGCCTCGGTCATATCGTGGACGATATGCAGCGCCTCACGGATGCGCGGGCCACGGTCGATGATATCGCCCAGGAACACCGCCATGCGTGACGGATGGCGCCAAGTGCCGCCCTGCTTGTGGTAACCCAATTGGTCGAGCAAGTGCTCAAGGGTATGAGCGCAACCGTGCACGTCACCAATCAGGTCGTAGCTACGCGCGGGATCGAGCATCAGTCGCCTCCACCTCCCAAGCGGCTGCCCCAGCCCAACTTGGTGCGGCACACTTCGTAGTAGTTGTGATCCAGAGGGTGGATCAAGCGCAACTTCTGTGCCTTCTTGCTCACGGTGATGGTGTCACCGGGGGCGCAGGTGAAATGGTTCTGCCCGTCGCAGGAGACTTGCGGGTAGATTTGCATGTCTTTGGACACCACGATTTTCAGCTCACTGTTGCCATCGACCACAATTGGCCGACTGGACAACATATGGGGGTACATCGGCACGATCACAATGGCATCGAGCTTGGGGTGCATGATCGGGCCGCCGGCCGACAGCGCGTAGGCGGTAGAACCGGTGGGTGTGGCGACGATCAGGCCGTCGGCCTTCTGGCTGCAGACGAACTGGCCGTCGATATACAGCTCGAACTCGATCATGCGCGTGGATTTGCCGGGGTGCAGCACCACGTCGTTAAGGGCATCGCCCTGGCCGATCGCCTCGCCATGGCGGCGCACTTCGGCCTGCAGCAGGAAGCGGTTCTCCACCAGGTAATGGCCGTCGAGCACCTTGGCCACTTCGACTTCCAGCTCATCGGGGCGGATGTCGGTGAGGAACCCCAGGCTGCCGCGGTTGATCCCCAGCACCGGCACGTTATGCCGCGCCAGCGCCCGGGCAGCGCCGAGCAGGCTGCCATCGCCACCGACCACGATGACCATGTCGCACACCTCGCCGAGCATCTTGCGCGACGAGGTTTGCAGGCCGTGGCCAGGGAGGATTTCAGCGATGGTGTCTTCGAGGATCACATGCAGGTGGCGCTCGAGCAGAAACTTCTTCAGCCGGCGGACGGTGTCCAACACCTGGGTACTGCCCAGGCGACCGATAATGCCGATATTGCGAAATTGCTCCATGGGGCTCCTGCGGGATCTGGGGTGAGGCAAAAAGAGCGATTATGGGCGAAAGGCCGTCTCAGGCAAAATCCTTTGTCGCCGCCACGCCTTGATGACAATGGTTCTCAGGCACCTTCTGCGCGCTGAAAAGGCTATGCTCGGACCATGACGCCATTCCCCGACTTGCACACCCTGCCACGCCAACTGCGCCACCCCGAGGTGCGCGACCTGGCGTGGGTGATGCTCGCACCACCGATGCTGGCGCAGACGCCTTGGCCGCAGCGCCATCCGCTGGCGGGCAGTGACTGGGTGCAAGCCCCTCACCAACTCGAAGCCTGGCTGCGCCAGCTGGACCAGGACAGCAGCGCGTTGCAGCAGTGGTTGAGCCTGGCACGTACCCGGCGCCTGGGCCTGTACTACGAGCGCTTGTGGCAATTTGCGGTGCAGCAGGCGCCGGGTGTGGAGTTGCTGGCCGCCAACCTGCCGATCCGCCGTGCCGGGCACACGCTGGGCGAGTTGGACATGCTGCTGCGCGACCGCGATGGGGTGCACCACCTGGAACTGGCGATCAAACTCTACCTGGGCCCGCAGGACGGCAACGGCCAGGACGCTACGCAATGGCTGGGGCCTGGCTGCCATGATCGGCTGGACCGCAAGCTGGCACACCTGGCCGAGCATCAATTGCCAATCTCTGCGCGGGCAGAAAGCCGCGAGGCCTTGGCGGCGCTGGATATCCAAGCGTTCGATGCGCATTTGTGGCTCGGCGGCTATCTGCTCTACCCCTGGCCCGGCGCGGCGCTCTCCCCCCTCGGCGCTCACCCGCAGCACCTGCGTGGGCGCTGGTTGCATCAGCGCGACTGGACAGACTTTGTCAGCACCCGCCCAGAGGGCCGTTGGCAACCCCTGCCCCGCCATGCCTGGCTGGCGCCCGCGCATTACCCGGCCGATAAAGTGTGGAGTGAAGTGCAGATGCAAGGTTGGCTGGCAGACCTGGACCCGATGGCCCCGGCGCAGTTGCTGGTGCGCATGGTGCCGAACGGTGAGGAGTGGGAAGAAGCCGAGCGGTTGTTTCTGGTGGCCGATCTTTGGCCGAATGTACCGGGGACAGGCTGATAGGTGTGCGGTGTAATTGAGGGCCTCATCGCAGGCAAGCCAGCTCCCACATGGAACCGGCGGCGCCGCCACAATGTGGGAGCTGGCTTGCCTGCGATGGCGATAGCCCAGGCGCTACAGCTTATCGATGTGCTGATAATCCAACTGAAGCCACACTGTTTGACGCGCCGCCTATCCCTGTGGGAGCTGGCTTGCCTGCGATGGCGATAGCCCAGGCGCTATAGCTTATCGATGTGCTGATACTCCAACTGAAGCCACACTGTTTGACGCGCCGCCTATCCCTGTGGGAGCTGGCTTGCCTGCGATGGCGATAGCCCAGGCGCTACAACTTATCGATGTGCTGATACTCCAACTGCAATCCGACCGCCAATTCCTCAGCACGCCCCAACCTGATAGGCCCACGTTCGATGTCAATCAGCATGCCTGGACACTCCAACCGCGGCAGCGCGCCCGTCGCCTTGAGCCGCCCATCGGTCACCACCAGCAGCTTCTGTTGCTCGGCCCGATAGCGCTTGCGCCGTGCCGCCAACCAATGCCCCGCCTCCGTCAGCGCAGCCAGCAACGGCGTCCCGCCGCCTGCTCCCAACTGCCCCAACCAATCGGCCAAGCCTTTCGCCGCCTTCAAGCCTTGCACCTGCCACTTCGGCGATTGCCCGCTGGCCGTCAATAACGCCATGCGCGCCCGTTGCCGATAAGCATCGTCAAACAGCTGAGCCAACAACCCCTTGGCATCGGTCAACGCCCGATGGCGCCGCGTGGACGCCGAGGCATCGACAATCACCAACCACAGTTCAGGAGCCGACCGGCTACGCAGGTGGAACAGCAGGTCCTCACGGCATTGCGGCCGCCCACCCAGCAACGTGCCCGGCCAATTGATCGCCCCGCGCTGTGCGCTGCGGGCCTTGCCCTGCCGGCCAGTGTTCAATCGCCCCGCCTGGGGCCGGGCATCCGCCCCCGTGTCAGCTCGGGGGCGGATGCCTAGGGCTTTTTTGGCCAGGTGGGTACATCGCGGCGGGTGCCCGTGGGCAAGGCGGGTGCGGGCATATCGCCCCACTGGCCTTGGCCGGGCGAGGGGTCAGAGGGTGACGGTGACGGCCCGTCATCCGGCTGGGGCGGCGCGCCTGCCGGGGTTTGCTGCTGGCGGCGATGGCGCAAGGCGAACTCCGCCACCGCGTCGATATCGTCCTGCTCGATAGCTACGGCGCCACGCCACGCCGCATGGGCACGGGCGCCACGCAACCAGACCAGGTCGGCACGCAGGCCGTCGACCCCTGCGGCAAAGCAGCGCTCGGTGATGTGGGCCAACGCCTGGTCATCCAGGGCGATACTGTCTAGCCGTGCCCGCGCCAGGGTGCAGCGTTCGCGCAAGGCAGCTTGCGCTGGCGCCCACTGCGCGCAGAACGCCGCCGGGTCAGTGTCGAAATCCAGGCGACGCCGAATGATCTGCCCGCGCTCGGCGGGCAAGGTTTGCCCGCTCAAGGCCACGTTGAAGCCGAAGCGGTCGAGCAACTGCGGGCGCAGCTCGCCCTCCTCCGGGTTCATGGTGCCAATCAGTACAAAGCGCGCCGCATGGCGATGGGAAATCCCGTCGCGTTCGATCAGGTTGGTGCCGCTGGCGGCTACGTCCAGCAGCAGGTCCACCAAGTGGTCGGCCAGCAGGTTGACTTCATCCACGTACAACACCCCGCCGTCGGCCTTGGCCAACACGCCGGGGGAGAATTGCGCGCGGCCTTCGCCCAGCGCGGCATCCAGGTCCAGGGTGCCGACCAGGCGCTCTTCGGTTGCGCCCAGGGGCAAAGTGACAAACTGCCCGCTGGCCAGCAGGTCCGCCAACCCACGGGCCAGGGTCGACTTGGCCATGCCCCGTGGCCCTTCGATCAGCACGCCGCCGATCTTCGGGTCGATGGCCGCCAGGCACAGCGCGAGCTTCAAGTCATCGGCGCCGACCACGGCGGACAGCGGGAAATGGGGAGTATCAGTCATAGTCAACTCTTAATAGCTCGTTCCAACGCTCCCGCGTGGGAACGCTTCGCTGGACGCTCGGCGTCCGTTCTTGTGACGCAGAGCGTCACGGGCTGCATTCCCACGCGGAGCGTGGGAACGATCACTCAGCTGTCTTCTTCTATGTCCAGCAACAGGTTTTCCAAGGCTTCGCGGTACGTTCCCGGTGCCTGCCACAAGCCACGTTGCTGGGCTTCGAGCATGCGCTCGGTCATGTCGCGCAGGGCATCTGGGTTGTGCTGTTGCACAAAGGCACGGGTATCAGGGTCCAGCAGGTAGGCATCGGCGAGCAAGGCGTATTGGTGATCGTCAATCAGCGCGGTGGTAGCGTCGAAGGCGAACAGGTTGTCCACGGTCGCGGCCATTTCAAACGCGCCTTTATAGCCATGGCGCTTCACGCCTTCGATCCACTTGGGGTTGGCCGCACGGGAACGGATCACCCGGTTGAGCTCTTCTTTCAAGGTGCGGATTTTCGGCACGTCCGGCTGGCTGTGGTCGCCATGGTAGCTGGCGGCCTTTTCGCCGCTCAGGGTTTCCACGGCGGCCAGCATGCCGCCCTGGAATTGGTAGTAGTCGTTGGAGTCGAGCAAGTCGTGCTCGCGATTGTCCTGGTTCTGCAACACCGCCTGCACCTGGCTCAACCGCTGGGCAAATTGCTCGCGGGCCGCAGTGCCTTCGTCAGCCCCCCCGTAAGCGTAGCCACCCCAGTTCAGGTAGACCTCGGCCAAGTCCTCGCGGCTCTGCCACAAGCGCCCGTCAATCGCGCCCTGCACGCCCGCGCCATAGGCACCCGGTTTGGCGCCGAAAATGCGCCAGCCGGCTTGCTTGGCCGCGGCACCTTCATCCAGGCCCGCCTCAAGCAATGCTTGGCGTTCACTGCGCACTTTGGCGGCCAGCGGGTTCATGTCGTCGGGTTCATCCAGGGCCGCCACCGCCTGCACCGCCGCATCGAACAGGCGGATCAGGTTGGCAAACGCATCGCGGAAGAACCCGGACACGCGCAGGGTCACGTCCACGCGCGGACGGTCCAATAAGCTGATCGGCAGGATCTCGAAATCGTCCACCCGCTGGCTGCCGGTGGCCCATACCGGGCGCACGCCCATCAGCGCCATGGCTTGGGCGATATCGTCCCCGCCAGTGCGCATGGTGGCAGTGCCCCATACCGACAGGCCGAGCTGACGCAGGTGGTCACCGTGGTCTTGCAGGTGCCGCTCAAGAATCAGGTTGGCCGACTGGAATCCGAGACGCCAGGCCGTGGTGGTTGGCAGGTTGCGTACGTCCACGGTAAAGAAGTTACGCCCCGTAGGCAGCACATCCAGCCGACCGCGACTCGGCGCACCGCTGGGCCCCGCCGGGACAAAACGCCCACTCAAGGCATCGAGCAAGCCACGCATCTCTGCGGGGCCGCAGGCATCCAGGCGTGGCGCGACGACGATGCGCAGGCCTTCGATCACCGCCTTCACCTCCTGCCAGCCGGGCTCTTCCAACTGTTCGATGGGGCCTTCCAGTGCCTGCTCGATCAAGCGCGCCGCGTACAACTCCAGACGTTCACGGGTATCCCCGGCCGTACGCCACAGCTGATCGTCAATCTTCTGCAACACCAACGGGCGCCGCCCCGTCCAGGGCTCGGCCAGTGCGCAATCGAGCGGATCAAACCCCAGGTCGAATGCCTTGGCCAACACTCGCAGCAGGCTCGACTGCGGGCCCCGGCCATCGCCACGGGGAATGCGCAACAGCGCCAGCAAGGTGTCGATACGCAAGCGGCCCTCGGGCGACTCGCCAAAGATATGCAGGCCATCGCGGATCTGCGATTCCTTCAAGTCGCACAGGTAGGTATCCAGGCGCGGCAGCCACACCGCCGCGTCCGCCTCACTGCCCAGTTCAAGCTCCTGGTCGATACGGGTTTCGCGCACCAGTTTGAGGATGTCTTTTTGCAGCTCCAGCGCACGGCGCGGGTCGAGCAATTGCGCCTCGTAATATTCGTCGGCCAATAACTCAAGGTCACGCAGCGGGCCGTAGGTTTCGGCGCGGGTCAGCGGTGGCATCAGGTGGTCGATGATCACCGCCTGGGTGCGCCGCTTGGCCTGGGCGCCCTCACCCGGGTCGTTGACGATAAACGGGTAGATATTCGGCAGCGGCCCCAGCAATGCATCCGGCCAGCAGTGCTCCGACAGGCCCACGCCTTTGCCGGGCAGCCACTCCAGGTTGCCGTGCTTGCCCACATGGATCACGCCGTGGGCGCCGTAGGTATGGCGTAGCCAGAAATAGAACGCCAGGTAGCCATGGGGCGGCACCAGGTCCGGGTCGTGGTACACCGCGCTGGCATCTACCTGGTAACCCCGGGCCGGCTGGATGCCGACAAAGGTCAGGCCCAGGCGCAGGCCGGCGACCATCAAGCGGCCATCGCGGCACATCGGATCGTTTTGCGGCGCGCCCCAACGCTCCAGCACGGCCTGGCGATTGGAGGCCGGCAAACGATCAAACATCGCCTGGTATTCCACAAGGCTCAGGCTTTGATGGCAGGGGCGCAGGTCGAGGCTGTCGAGATCGTTGGTGACGCCGCCGAGCAGTTCGTGGATCAGCGCGGTGCCGCTGTCGGGCAGCCGCTCCGCCACCGGGTAGCCCTCGGCTTGCAAGGCGCGCAGGATATTCAGCGCTGCCGCAGGGGTGTCCAGGCCTACGCCGTTGCCGATGCGACCGTCGCGGGTCGGGTAGTTGGCGAGGATCAACGCAATCCGTTTCTCGGCATTGGGCACCCGCGCCAACTCGACCCAACGGCGTGCCAGCTCAGCGACAAAATCCATGCGTTCGGGCGCTGCGCGGTAGCACACCACGTCCGACTGGCTGCGCTCGCTGCGCCAGGCCAGGTCCTTGAAACTGATCGGCCGGCTGATGATGCGCCCGTCCAACTCCGGCAAGGCAATGTGCATCGCCAGGTCGCGGGGCCCCAGGCCTTGTTCGCTGGCCTGCCAGCCGGGCTGGTTGTCCTGGGCGCAGATCGCCTGGATCACCGGGATATTGCGGCGAAACGGGCGCAAATGCGGCGCTTCCGGGCTCGATTGGGCAAAGCCGGTGGTGTTCAGAATTACCGCGGCTTGCACGTCATCCAGCAGGTCCTCGACCACCGTGAGGCAGCCGGGTTCTTTCAAACTGGCCACCGCGACAGGCAAGGGGTTGAGGCCCGCCGCCTGTAAGCGCTGGCAGAACACATCAATAAAACCGGTATTGGCCGCCTGTAAATGGGAGCGGTAGAACAGCACCGCAGCCACCGGCCAATCAGCGTGCCAATCGGCCTGCCAGTCATTGAGGCGGGCATTGGCGTTGTGCGGGTGATAGATCGCCGTGCGCGGCAGCGCTTGCGGCTCGGCCCAGGCATAGTCGCGTCCCAGGTGGGCACTGGCCAGGCAGTGGTAAAAATCCAGGGCATTGCCCAGGCCACCTTGGCGCAGGAAGTGCCACAGGCGCTCGCGGTGTTCGGCCGCAACGGTGCTCAGGCTGCTGAGTTCCGGGTCCGGGCGGTCGTCACCCGGCACCAGAATCAGGGTGACGCCGCGTTCGGCCAACTCCACCAGGCGCTCGATGCCGTAGCGCCAATACCCGATGCCGCCGTGCAATGACAGCAGGATGACCTTGGCGTGGCGCAATACCTCGTCGACGTACAGGTCGACCGAGGCATGGTTCTGCACCTGCATCGGGTTGGCCAGGCGCAGGCTGGGGTAATCCTCGGGCAATTGCTGGGCGGCTTCGGCGAGCAGCGCCAGGCTGGAATCGCCGCTGCACAGGATCACCAGTTCAGCGGGGGTCTGGCCAAGGTCGGCTATATTGTCGTCCGCGACGAAACCACCGGGTTGGGTCCTGAGCAGGTGCATGGTTAAACGCTGAGGGCAGCGCGCAATTGCGCTTCGAGGCCGGCGGCGTCCAGTTCCTGGCCGATCAGCACCAGGCGCGTGGTGCGTGCTTCGTCAGCGCCCCAGGCACGGTCGAAGTGCTTGTCAAAGCGCGTGCCCACGCCCTGGATCAGCAGGCGCATCGGTTTGTTGGGGATCGCGGCAAACCCTTTCACCCGCAGGATGCCGTGCTGCACCACCAATTGGGTCAGGGCGTCGAGCAGCAGCGCCTCATCGGCTTGGGGCAAGTCGATGGAGATGGAGTCAAAGGCATCGTGATCGTGGTCGTCTTCACCTTCGTGGTGATGGTCGTGATGGCTGTGACGCCCGTCGATATGTTCCTCGGAACCGGCGCCCAGGCCGATCAGCACGTCCAGAGGCAGGCGACCGCTGCTGGCTTCGATGATCTTCACCGCGGCCGGCAGTTCTTCGGCGACCTCCAGGCGCACGCGGGCCAGGTCTTCGGCGCTGATCAGGTCGCTTTTGTTGAGGATCACCAGGTCGGCGCTGGCCAGTTGGTCGGCGAACAGCTCATGCAACGGCGACTCGTGGTCCAGGTTCGGGTCAAGTTTGCGCTGGGCGTCGACCTGGTCCGGGAAGGCGGCAAAGGTACCGGCGGCCACGGCCGGGCTGTCGACCACGGTGATCACCGCGTCAACGGTGCAGGCGCTGCGGATTTCCGGCCACTGGAAGGCTTGCACCAACGGCTTGGGCAGGGCCAGGCCCGAGGTTTCGATGAGGATATGGTCCAGGTCACCGCGACGGGCGACCAATTCGCGCATCACCGGAAAGAACTCTTCCTGCACCGTGCAGCACAGGCACCCGTTGGCCAGTTCGTAGACGCGGCCATTGGCTTCTTCTTCGGTGCAACCGATAGAACACTGCTTGAGGATTTCACCGTCGATGCCCAGCTCGCCGAACTCGTTGACGATCACCGCAATGCGACGGCCCTGGGCGTTGTCGAGCATATGGCGCAACAGCGTGGTTTTGCCCGAGCCAAGGAAGCCGGTAACGATGGTGACGGGAAGTTTGGCCAGTGTTTTCATCGAATGCCCTTTGGGGCGGGCATACGGGACGACAGGCCCTGCGGCGGCGCGCAGCAGCGGATTTCGTCACCGGATCACCCCGCCCGGTTGAATTGGAAAATCAGTCGCGAGGCAGGTCTCCTGGCTTGGGGTGTGCAGGTCTTGCGACCAACGCTGACTGCGCCTTCCCGCCCTATCGGCAGTGGCGTGGCAGTCAACTGAACCCTTCACAGTTGCGGGGGCAGCCGCGGCTTGAACCGCGTTCCCTTCTTAGCTTCGGCCTGGGCCGAAGAACCTCGAGGGTGCAAGGCTACGCAGTGCACGGCAGGCGGTCAATGCTCAAGCACCTGCCGGCAAGTCGGTCCAGGCAGCGGCCAACTAGGCGTAGCGCTGCCTGCCAGGATTGGCGGTGATGATGTCGGGCACATTGATCGGGCCGTAAGCCTTGAGGAAAAAATCAAATCGGCCATTCCCTGTGAGGTCGATGGCCAGCCTAGACAGGTTAGTCGTACGGTTGTAATCCAGAATCGCTTCACCTGGTTTGCCCGTCAGCCGCCTGACGAACCTCAGGGCATCAACCCCCGCGTTGCCCAGCAGGTTCGACAGATCGATTCTGTCCACACCCGTGACAAAATCCATAATCTGATCGGGATATTCCGGCGTGGAGTCGCTGGCATTGTCGTAAGCGAAGGTGTCAGCGCCCCCCGCACCTCGGAGTCGATCCGCACCCGCCCCACCTTTAAGCACGTTGTTTGCTTGGTTACCAATGATCGAGTCATGCCCGGAGCCGCCGATTGCATTCTCCAGCGTAACCCCCTTGGCAATGGAAACATTCCCCACCAGGCCGCCAACATCCGAAAAGGACTCCGCCCGCAAATTGATAGTCTGGTTTTGGTGATACTTGGAAAAGTCCAACGTATCGACACCACCACCGTCCCATACACAAAACAAGGCCGTATCGTGACGCGAGTTCAACTCCAGATAGTCTCGTCCCGCATTGGAGTTGAAGCCATAGGTGGTATCTGAATTGCGCGTCGTGTTATTGGCACCATAAACCCGCTGCGCAGCGGCGATATCATCCATCATCGGCGCCGACGGTAACTTTCCATTGAAGTGTTTACCCGCTTCAGGTGCATCGAAGTAGCTCATCACGCTGTAAGCCCGCGTATCCTGAGCATATAAGGCGTGATCGCGGTAATTGGGATTACCAAAATTATAGGTGCCTGGGTGTAACAGGCCCAGGTTGTGCCCAATTTCATGGGTCAGGGTCATTCGCCCATGGTTGTGCAAGGCTGGATTAGTATTGGTGCCAAATCGGGGATTGATCAGCACTTTACCTTCCTGGCCCGGATACTGGCCGAAGGCGACCTCGTAGTCCGTGCTATTGGAGAACGCTAGAAGCCCCTCGGGGCGACGACTGCCTTCCTGGAATGAAACATTCGCGACATCCTCCCACGATTGCATCGAGCGCCGGGCCTGCTCTTTCTGGGTCGCATTGAACGCCGTGTGCCCTCTTGCGTGCTTGTTGAATGAATAGGAGATCTGCGTGATGCCGTCGCGATTGGCGTCAAACCAACGATGGCCGGTTCGAGTGATTTGACGCGCGGCCTGATCAACCGTGAAAGAGGGTTTATCAACGTTCGATTCAGAGGGGTCGTTGGGCCTGAGGGTCGCATCGGCCACCGCTGATTGCTGATCGCCAGCAAGCGGCGCATGAAAACTTTGCAGCGTATTGGAAAGTCGCATAAAGCCCACCGTTAATTTCAATGTTGCGCGGGGAGATAAACCGGGTTTCCTTCTGAGTTATCGAAAAAAGCGCAGGCGTTCCCAAACACTTCATACATCGCGTGTCTGCCTATTGCGTCTGCAAATACTTCATCGCCGTGTACTTCGTAGGTGTCCTCATCCAATTGACGCTGACCTGCACACCATGCTCTCCTACACACCTTGTTTCGGGTGCCCTTCACAGGGTGAAACGGGAAACCGGTGCGTCAAATCCAATGACAAGTCCGGTGCTGCCCCCGCAACGGTAAGCGAGCGAAGCGTCATGGCCACTGTGCTTTTGCATGGGAAGGCGATGCTTTCAGGAGGACTCTTTGATGAGCCGCCCCTCGCAAGCCCGGAGACCGGCCCGAAAAATTCAGATAACAAACCCGCGGTGGGCGGGCGCTGTTCGAACCCTGCGTGCCTGGCGCGTGGGGTTTTCATGCGCTCGTTTCACCCTGACACCTGAAAGGGACGCGCCATGTCGATCATCAGCAGCACTTCGCACACCGCCACTAGCACCGCCACCCTCAGCCAACGCCTGACCGCCGCCATCGGTGCGTCGATCCTTGGCGCGTGCCTGGTGTATTTCGCCGGGTTCTCGCATATCGAGGCAGTGCACAACGCCGCCCACGATACCCGCCACAGCGCCGCGTTCCCGTGCCATTGAGAGCTGCCGACATGATCAAGCGTATTGCGCAAACCGCAGGTTTCACTGGGCTATTGGCTGCCTTGCTGCTGACCCTGCTGCAAAGTTTCTGGGTGGCACCGCTGATTCTGCAGGCGGAAAGCTTTGAAAAAGCCCCGCCAGCCGCCGAAATGGTGCATGAGCACGCCGCTGGCGCTGCAGCCCACAGCCACGATGCCCAAGCCTGGGAGCCGGAAGATGGCTGGCAGCGGGTGTTGTCCACCACTGGAGGCAACCTGGTGGTGGCCGTAGGCTTTGCACTGATGCTCGCCGGCCTCTACACGCTGCGTGCGCCGACCCGCACCGCGCAAGGCCTGCTCTGGGGCCTGGCCGGCTACGCGACCTTTGTACTGGCCCCCACCCTGGGCCTGCCACCGGAACTGCCGGGCACTGCGGCGGCGGACCTGACACTGCGCCAGACCTGGTGGATCGGCACCGCAGCCTCCACCGCCGCCGGCCTGGCGCTGATCGTGTTCGGCCGCAACTGGCTGTTGAAAGGCCTTGGGCTGGCGATTCTTGCCGTGCCCCACGTCATCGGCGCGCCGCAACCTGAGGTACATTCGATGCTGGCCCCGGAGGCGCTCGAAGCGCAGTTCAAGATCGCCTCGCAATTGACCAACGTCGCTTTCTGGCTGGCCTTGGGCCTGATCAGCGCCTGGTTGTTCCGCCGCAACCGCGACGACCAATACTCGGCATGATCCTGGTTGTCGGCTTGGGCTGCCAGCGGGGCTGTGAGGTTCACAGCCTGCTGGCGTTGCTCGACAGCGCCCTGGTCGAGGCCGGCATTGATCGCTCACGCGTGACCGCGCTGGCAAGCATTGACCACAAACGCGAGGAACCTGGGCTGCTGGCACTGGCTCAGCGATCGAACCTGCCCTTGCAGTGCTTCAGCGCCGAGCACCTGGCGGGCTATGAACATCGGCTGAGCCATCGCTCAGCGCTGGCTTTTGCCCACACCGGCTGTTACGGCGTGGCCGAAAGCGCCGCCCTGGCCCTCGCCGAACAGCTGTCCGACAGCCCTGCCCGCCTGCTGATCACCCGTCAAAAAAGCGCGCAGGCCACCTTTGCGTTAGCCTGCGCGGGTTAAAAACCCGATAATTTCCGCTCTTGAGCATGAGCCGTGTTCATGCTCGCCCGTTTTTCAACAGGATTTCTCCATGACCGTCTACTTTATCGGCGCCGGCCCCGGTGACCCGGAATTGATCACCGTCAAGGGCCAGCGGCTGATCCGCAGTTGCCCGGTGATCATCTACGCCGGCTCGCTGGTGCCCGCCGCCGTGCTGGAAGGTCATCAGGCGCTCCAGGTGGTCAACAGCGCCGAACTGCACCTGGAGCAGATCATCGAGCTGATCAAGACGGCCCATGCCCAAGGCCAGGACGTGGCGCGGGTGCACTCCGGTGATCCCAGCCTGTATGGGGCGATTGGTGAACAAATACGCCATTTGCGTGAGCTGGGCATCCCTTTCCAGATCATTCCAGGGGTCACGGCGGTCGCCGCGTGCGCGGCCCTGCTGGAGACCGAACTGACCCTGCCGGACATCGCCCAAAGCGTGATCCTGACCCGTTACGCCGATAAAACCAGCATGCCTCCCGGTGAAGACTTCGACAGCCTGGCGCGACATGGCACCACGATGGCGATTCATCTGGGGGTCAATCATCTGGAGAAAATCGTTGCCGAGCTGCTGCCGCATTACGGTTCGGACTGCCCGATTGCCGTGGTACACCGTGCCACCTGGCCGGATCAGGATTGGGTGGTCGGTACGCTGAGTGACATTGCCGAGAAAGTTGCGGCGAAGGGGTTTCGGCGGACAGCGTTGATTGTGGTGGGGCAGGTGTTGGCCAGTGACAGCTTCAGCGAGTCGTCGCTGTACCGCGCAGGGCATGCGCACCTCTATCGCCCCTGAAGCCAGCTCCCACACTTGATCTGCTTTATCAGATATATTTTGCAACTCTATGAATTTAAATAATAAAAAACGGCGCTCACGGGCGCCGTTTTTTTGTTCGCAGTGAACACCTTACTCAGTAGTAGGCGTTTTCTTTCTGCGTGTGGTCAGTCACGTCACGTACACCCTTGAGTTCAGGAATACGTTCCAGCAGCGTGCGCTCGATGCCCTCACGCAAGGTCACGTCCGCCTGGCCGCAGCCCTGGCAGCCGCCGCCGAATTTCAGCACGGCGATACCGTCATCCACCACGTCGATCAGACTCACCTGGCCGCCGTGGCTGGCCAACCCCGGGTTGATCTCGGTTTGCAGGTAGTAGTTGATACGCTCATTGACCGGGCTGTCGGCGTTGACGTTCGGCACCTTGGCGTTGGGGGCCTTGATGGTCAACTGGCCGCCCATACGGTCGGTGGCGTAGTCGACCACGGCGTCGTCCAGGAAGGCTTCGCTGAAGGCATCGATGTACGCGGTGAAGCTTTTGAGCCCCAGGGCGGTGTCTTCAGGCTTCTCTTCGCCGGGCTTGCAGTAGGCAATGCAAGTCTCGGCATACTGGGTGCCGGGCTGGGTGATAAAGACGCGGATGCCGATACCCGGGGTGTTCTGCTTGGACAGCAGGTCAGCCAGGTAATCGTGGGCGGCGTCGGTAATGGTTATGGCAGTCATGGAAACTCCTCACAGGCTTGCCCGCAGTTTACGCCAAATTATTACGCAGGTACAAAGTCCGAGTATTTTTGTCGGGAAAGACCTGTTCCTGTTGGCCTGACGCATCGTGACACCTGGCCATTTCTGCGAAAACCTGTGCCTACCTATATAGCCCCCCCCGCAAACCCCGGCTCAATAGAGTGAATCCTCTTCGACTACGGATTGTGAGGATTGAATGAATAACGCATTGCAGAGCTTCTATTTCAAGGGCTTGCCGGAGCAGCAAGTGCATTTGGACCATCTGATTGATTTCGTGACGACACAAGGCTCGCTGACGGCATCCGCCGCCGAGGTGTACTACTGCCCCCCGCACAACAGCGAACTGCATCGCGAGTGCAAGGAAGCCTTTCGAGTCTTGGCAAAGCTGGAAGCCGATGAAGACTTTCAGCGCTTCCTGCGGGAAAAGCCCGAACCGGATGATTCCATTATCGGCCGGGACTTCCTTTACGACCTGCTCTCCACCTTGTTCAGCAGCACGCGCTCACCGATACCCGACTCTGCCGAAACGTTCAGCATTGCCGACCATTCGGTCATCCTGCGCCATATGCCCACCTATTGGTACATCGACGCCGACGTGTTGCTGGATATCAACCGGCGTGTGGTTAACGGCCTCAAAAGCGACGGTTCGGTGCGGTTTGATCTGGTGCTCAAGTATTACTCGATCATCCCGGCACAGCCCAAAACCCGCGAGCAGTGGAAAGCGGTTCTCGCTGTCTTGCAGGAACATCACACCCTGAAAAAACTCGGACACGAAGGCAACCTCAGCGATTTGCAGCACTTGCTGGATGCGCCTGCCGACCAGAAAATCAAGGAGATTATCCGCCAGATCGAAACACAAACCCGTCAATCGCTGTTCCGTCATGTATTGCCCGAAACATTCACCGCCTCACAACAGGACATGCTCACCACCACCCCCACCGTGCTGCTCGAGCAATTGCTCAATAGCCCCGATAACCTGGCACTGGGCGAACGGATTGCCAAGGCCTTGGACTGGTATGGCAGCCAGAAGGACGAAATCTGCCCAGACCCGGTACGGGTGAAATTACTGTGGCGCGCGTTGTGGCTGACGATCATTCCCAGCACCGACTCGCTGATCGACAACGAATTGAAACTATTCATCGCGCCTGGCGCGTCTTATTCGTCGGTCCGCCAATCCTTGATCAGCCGCTATGAACATAGCTTGTCGATCAGCGCTGACGCGGCACAATTGGCGGTGTGCGTCCTCAAGGCCAATGTTGCCAGCGAAGTCTGGGTGGCCGATATTCCCGATGACCTGCCCTACGCTGCCACCAGTACCTGGGTCAATTTCAGAAGCGGCTTTCTGCTGGCCGAAACGATTGCACCGGGTTCATCGCGCCACATGAGTTTCGAACAATTGCTCAACCTGGCGGCGGAACACTTTCGCGCCAGCGGCGATGACATTAAACAACAGGCACTGGTCGCAGCGGCCAAGTTGGGCCCCACCGTGCAATGGGCACAGGCCAACGGCCTGATCGCCAGCCGATCGTCGGGCCACTCACGGGATGAGCTCACCCAGGCCGTCACCGCCCTGGAGCAGCATGAATATGAGATGTTCAACGCAATTCAGAACCTCAAACTCAAACTGCCCAGCCGTTGGCGCTTTGTCTCGGACATGGAGTACGACAAAGCCTTTCGCGACGCCCTTGAGATGCCGAGAAACGCCTACATGACCTTAATCCAGTCACTGCTTGCGCACCTGGGCAATGCGACCCTGGATGTGGATCAGGACGAGATCACCGTGTATTCATTAAGAGAAGCCCTGGACAAGGTGCCCATCGAATATGAAACCAAAGCCAAGACCGATGCCGTTCGTTACCGGACAGGTTTTATCCTACGCATCGCCAAGCCCCGCTCGCCCCTCCATGCCATCTACATCGAGGTATTCCCCTTCGCCGGCCTGCTGCGTCGACGCAAAGACCTGCAAAGCCTACCGCTAAACGGCAAAGTGGTAGAGCTACGCGACGCCATGAGCTGGGACAAGTACAGGCTGGCCACCGAAGTACCGTTTGATCGAGAGGCTTACCGCGAGAACAAAGCGCCCAGACCAGGCAAAAAAGCTGAGTTGATCGTTGAACAAGTCGGCGAGACACTGCCTGGCATCGACGCAGGGCCGCGCATCCCATCGTTCGCGCCCAACACGCTGTATGCGCCGCGCAGTGAAACCCTGGCAAGCATGATTGCCCGCGAGCTGTTTTTCTGCGATGAGCAAGCCCTCCTGGAAAAAACCCGCAAAGACACGCGGGAGGTAGACATTCCCGCTGAGGTACTCGAAGACTTGGCGTTCTGGGGCAAGATTTTTATCCCGTTTTGGGGCGGTATCGACGACATCGCCTCCGGTGATCCCCAGCGCATCAAGTCAGGCGTCGCCGGCCTGTTCATTGACATCGTAGCTTTCGCGTTGCCGGTAGGGCGGTATGTGGCCGGCTCCACCCGCCTGCTCATCCACGCAGGCAAGACCGGGCTGCGCCTGGCGCTGCCTAAGCTCGCGAAACTGACCGGGAAGCTGGTAATTGCCACGCTCCACGAACTCAACCCCCTGGCCGCCCTGCCCAGCCTGCTCAGGCTCGCGCGCTTTGGTTTGCTCAAGCTGGGACATAAATTGATGCGCCAGGCAAAACGGGGTATTGCCCAGCTGCGCGATGGGACGATCGCCGCAAGGCACATACGCTCGGTTGACCCTGACAGCTGGAAGCCGCTGCAGGCGGGCGATCAACTGTTTACCGTGGACGGCTTCGCCAATGTCCCGATGCGCAACGTCGGCAGCCTCGAGGCGCCGGATTATCGCTTGATCGATACCGCCTCCAATAAAGCCTTCGGGCCGCGCTTTAGAGAGCCGATCACGGTCATCAGCAACAGCAGCCCGTTGATTCGTCAGTACGCGGTTGACCCGGAGTTGATCAGAGGCCTCAAGCCCGACGCACGCGGTATCTTCTCCCGAGCGGACTACAACCAGAAGTTCATCTGTAATGTTGATGACAAGGGCAAAATCGCGGTGTACCAGGTCCGCGACAATTCCTATGGGTTCATTCAGGAGGCCGCCGCGGGCGCCGACACCAGCTTTTCTATCGTACTGGTCAATCCGAGGAGCAATCGCGATTTGTCGATCACGCTGTCGTCGGTGGAGCCTGGTCATTGGTATTCAGGCCCGATCAAGCTCGCGGGCGGCGCGCCGGATGCGCCAAGCGTGGTAACGCCCTCAGTGCTGTTGAAATGGACCGAGGCCAGTGAAGACGCCCTGAAAAAAACCATGGACAACTTCGTCAGCACTTACAACCTGGACCCCAGCGCCTTTCGGCAGTTCGTCAACAGCCGCAACACCCTGACACCCCGAGGGCGAAAGATGCTGGACCGTGCAGGGACCGCCCGCACCTGCGTCACTTACGAGCATATGGAGCACTGGAGCAAGGCGTCCCAGCGCGAGCGCAACAGCCTCACCCTTGAAGGCTTCGCCGCCGACCATAACCTGGACCCGGTGGCCTTTGCCGAGCATGTAAACATTGATGGCACCTATCGAGCGGCAGGCAAAGTACTCGCCAAATACGCCAGAGGTGAACAATTCGACGACCTGAAACCCGAACACCTGCAAGAGTGGAACAAGCACTACAACGCCACCAACTCAAGGGTGTCCATGCACGCATTTGTCGAGCAGAACAACCTCAACCCGCTTATCTGGAGTGACTACGTCAATGACAATGGCAGCATGACCCGCGCCGGTAGAGAAAGGTGGCTGTTCGGACAACGAAGCCCGGTGGACGAGCCCGTGGCCAGGAAGCGGCCTGCGCCCCCCACGGCAGGTAGCTCAAAACGTCCGCGGCTGGACGATGACGCCACACCCACGCGGCGCCGATCCACTTCAATCACGGCGTCTTTTGATCATAAAATCAACAATAATGCGCCAATTCTGCAAGACCCCAACGACGTCAGGCGCAGCTTGACCCTTGAACTTGAAGGTCCGTTGCAAAAAATAGAGATCACCGACGCCAACCAGTTTTTTGACGAGTTCACCGGCCTGCAATACGTCGAAGTCAAAGAGGCTGCAACCAAGAGTATCCGTGAATGGATCGCCAAGGAAGGCAATCATCATCGCCGGCTTGATCGCCTTTTGGAGGTCAAGAAACTGCAGGAGGGCCCAGAGCGTGGCCTGTCGGTCGTAGCCAGAACCGATATAAAACGCTTCGATGTCCTTGGGCCGTATACCGGCAAGCTGCACTTGGATCAAGCCTCGATCAATACCGAGATACTGGAAAAAGGTGAAGCGGCCGTCGGCACGTATTTATTCCAGACCCACACTCATGGCGCGACTATCAGCGGCCACGGTAACAGCAACACGCTAAGCCTGATCAATGCGGTCAAGGTGCCCAATCTGCCCGACGTTGGCATCGAAAATGTCGGCGCCGTGTATGTAGGCAAATACATGGTGTTCATAGTCGCTTGGCGGGATATCCCTGCCGGGACCGAGTTGCTGATGGACTATGGTAAAGCCTACTGGAAGTACGTGAGGCCCTGAGCCGCCAAACGGCGGTCCTAATGCTTTTGCCTGATGGGTAACGCATCATCAATGCCAAACCAATGTTTGAGCCTGCGATGCGTAGCCTTATACAACACCTGGTAACTGGCCAATACGCCCAGCGCAATGACGGCGATGCACACCGCTATCATTGCCCTGTGCTCGATGGCCCAGCGCAACGCGAGCAGTTATAGGTTCTCATAGCGGTTCATGTCCAATACGCCCTCTTCCACCGGCGTGGTTTCGTGAATGTACCGCGACAAGTCATGGAAGTACTGCCAGAACAGCGGGTGACTGCGGCGCACACCCCAGCGGTCGACGATTCTCTCGAAGCTCTTGGCGTCCTTGGCCTGCTCCATCTGCGCGACAAACTCAGGCACTTGCCGGGCCGGGATATTGAACATGAAGTTCGGGTAGCTGCTGAGCACGCCTGGGTAGATCGTCACCGTGTCCAGCCCCGGCTGATAGCGATATGCCTCACCCAGCAGGAACGCCACGTTACTGTGGGCACGGTTGCGCAGCAGGCTGTAGACCTCGCGCTTGCCGCTGGCGGTTTCGATGCGCAGCATGGTGGCTTCGGGCAATTGCTCGATCACCTTGAGCCCCGCCGCCGGCCGCGAGGTCAGGCGGCTCAGGGCTTGCTCGGCATCCTGCAAGGCCGGGTCAATGCCGTCGCGGGAGCAGAACGCGCCGCTGCAGCGGTTGATCGGGTCGGGGCTGGCGTTCAAATGGCCGTAGCGGGTCAGCAACTGGTTGGCGAAGTCACGCTTGGGGTCCTTCTCGCTCAGGTGCAAACCACTGGCCTTGTCATCGTCAATCGCTTCGTAGTCCAGCCACAGCTTGAGCTTGCCGCTGTTCTGGTACCAATCGTCCATGAAGTCTTCACGGGTGTCGGCGGGCATCAGGCGCAGGAAGTTCTGCTCGGCGCCGTTGCGGATCAGGTCGAAATACAGGCGGGTCTGGGCCTGGTGCGAGACGTTGCCAAACACATCGAAATTCACCGCCAGCTGGTAATAGGTGCGTTCCAGCAGTGGGTAGTCGAACAGCCACATCGTCTGCGGAACCTCGCCAATCAGGCCCTTGGTCACCGAGGCGCTGTCGAAATGGCGGAAAATGCTCAACAAGGCGTTGTCATTGCCCGCCCACAATGTCGACCAGCTCGGCGCCGGCAGGTCTGCATAGTTGTCACGGCGCAAGGCTTCGTATTGGTTGCGCTTGTCACGATAGGCCAGCCACAGGCTCAGCACACTGCCCACGTCGTCATTCTGCCCGGGCATGGCCAGCAACGGCGTGGCCTGGCCGCGATAACGCGCATCGGTGATGTACAGATCGTGGTCGGGGTCCTGGAACAGCGTCCAGAAGTTATCGCGGATCACGTCCGTGGCGATCTGCCCACGGCACACCGGCCCGCGAATGAAGGTACGCACGAAGTACTCAGCGTTATCGAGCATGAATTGGTAGCGCGCTTTAGCCGGGATGGCTTCGAATGTCGCGAACGGATTGGCCCGGCTGCCGGGGCCATAGCCTGGCAAGGCCGTGACCTGCCAGTCGCCGGCGTAGAACAACGCCTTGATCCGCGCCATCTTCGCCGCGCTGAAGGGGTAAGTGATGTGGGTTTTATGCACGATCACGCCCTGCACTGGCCACAGGCGGTAGTACACCTGGGTGCCTGGGTCGTCGTTGGGGCGACGTGTGGCGATCAGGTCAATCGGCTGGCCACTGGGCGTACGCGAACGCACCCACTGGAAGTAATGCCCCGGCTCGCCGTTCTCGAAATAGATATGCGCCAGGAACAAATGCTCGAACAGCCAGCGCGCCACCAGGCTTTCCCGGGCGCCCGGCTGGTTGAACAGGTTTTCCCACTGTTGCACTTGCAACGCTTCCCTGGCACTCGGCGCCAGGCCCTGCTCGTCAATCGGCGCGCCGGAGGCCAGCCAGCGTTGCAAAGTCTGGTATTGCTGATCGGTCAGGCCGGTGACCGCCAGCGGCATACCTTCCTTGGGGTGAGCGCCGGCATAGGCACTGAACTCGCCGGGCGTTGCGCACATATTTTCGCGGTTGAGCCCCAGCACAATGTTGTCGGGCAGCTTGGCATTGGGCGCCAGCGGCGCGTTGTGCCCCAGCTCCAGCATGCGCGCCATCAGCGCAGCCTGGCTGCCCTGGGCGTCCAGCACCGAATAGAAGCCCTTTTGCTGCCACGCCTGCTTCCCGAATGCGTCATAAAACAACCGCGTAGTTGGCGTGGCCTGGCCGCGCTCGCCGTCATACACCGGCATTTTGCTTGCCCCGCGTGCGGCGCCCTCGGCACTGCCCAGGTTGAGCTGGCAGGCGGAGTCGTAGCAGGCGTGGCAGGCCACGCATTTCTCGGTGAAGATCGGTTGGATATCGCGGGTGTAGGAGATCGCCGAAGCGGGACCTTCTGCCTGCGCAGTACTGGCTATCAAGGCCAGGACGGCGCTGACGATCAAACGAAGTGACATGTATCGGGTCCCGATTCAAGGCGTGCGGTCTGTGAAATGGCGGTGATTCTACCGGGCCATGACCGCCAGCAACATGAGCGATATTCATGCACAACCCGGACATGCTCCAAATCGGCACAGGTTTGCTATGATTCACGCCCTCCGTAATGCCTGACCAGAGTAGTCCCATGCCCGATCGTAGCGCTCGCCTGCAAGCCCTTCACCAAGCCCTCAAGGAACGCATCCTGATCCTTGATGGTGGCATGGGCACGATGATCCAGAGCTATAAACTCGAGGAGCAGGACTACCGTGGCAAACGCTTCGCCGATTGGCCAAGCGACGTCAAGGGCAACAACGACCTGCTGGTGCTGACCCGCCCGGACGTGATCGGCGGCATTGAAAAAGCCTACCTGGACGCCGGCGCCGACATCCTTGAAACCAACACCTTCAACGCCACGCGAATCTCCATGGCCGATTACGGCATGGAAGAACTGGCCTATGAACTGAACGTGGAAGGCGCACGCCTGGCGCGCAAGGTGGCCGACGCCAAAACCCACGAGAACCCGGCCAAGCCGCGTTTTGTCGCCGGTGTACTGGGCCCGACCAGCCGCACCTGCTCGCTGTCGCCAGACGTCAACAACCCCGGCTACCGCAACGTGACCTTCGATGAGCTGGTGGAAAACTACACCGAAGCCACCAAGGGCCTGATCGAAGGCGGCGCCGACCTGATCCTGATCGAAACCATCTTCGACACCCTTAACGCCAAGGCCGCGATCTTCGCCGTGCAAGGGGTGTTCGAGGAACTGGGCGTGGAACTGCCGATCATGATCTCCGGCACCATCACCGACGCCTCCGGCCGAACCCTGTCGGGCCAGACCACCGAAGCGTTCTGGAACTCCGTGGCACACGCCAAGCCGATCTCGGTCGGTTTGAACTGCGCCCTCGGCGCCAGCGAGCTGCGCCCCTACCTGGAGGAGTTGTCGAACAAGGCCAACACCCACGTTTCGGCGCACCCTAATGCTGGCCTACCCAACGAATTCGGCGAGTACGACGAACTGCCGTCAGAAACCGCCAAGGTCATCGAAGAATTCGCCCAAAGCGGCTTCCTGAACATCGTCGGCGGTTGCTGCGGCACCACGCCGGGGCATATCGAAGCCATCGCCAAGGCCGTGGCCGGTTACGCGCCGCGCCCGATCCCGGACATTCCCAAGGCCTGCCGCCTATCAGGCCTGGAGCCGTTCACCATTGATCGCCGTTCGCTGTTCGTCAACGTCGGCGAACGTACCAACATCACAGGCTCAGCCAAGTTCGCCCGCCTGATCCGCGAAGACAACTACACCGAAGCCCTGGAAGTCGCCCTGCAGCAGGTGGAAGCCGGCGCCCAGGTGATCGACATTAACATGGACGAGGGCATGCTGGATTCGAAGAAGGCCATGGTGACCTTCCTCAATCTGATCGCCGGTGAGCCAGACATCTCCCGCGTACCGATCATGATCGACTCTTCCAAGTGGGAAGTGATCGAAGCCGGGCTCAAGTGCATCCAGGGCAAGGGCATCGTCAACTCCATCAGCATGAAGGAAGGCGTAGAGCAGTTCATTCACCACGCCAAGCTGTGCAAGCGCTACGGCGCGGCGGTGGTGGTGATGGCGTTCGACGAAGCCGGCCAGGCCGACACCGAAGCGCGCAAGAAAGAAATCTGCAAACGCTCTTACGACATCCTGGTCAATGATGTCGGTTTCCCGCCGGAAGACATCATCTTCGACCCGAACATCTTCGCGGTCGCCACCGGTATCGAAGAGCACAACAACTATGCCGTCGATTTCATCAACGCCTGTGCCTATATCCGTGATGAGTTGCCCTA
Source organism: Pseudomonas sp. FSL L8-0168 (assembly GCF_037976155.1). Taxonomy (NCBI): domain Bacteria; kingdom Pseudomonadati; phylum Pseudomonadota; class Gammaproteobacteria; order Pseudomonadales; family Pseudomonadaceae; genus Pseudomonas; species Pseudomonas sp. FSL L8-0168. Next base: position 1,072,407 of record NZ_CP150262.1, read on the forward strand.
CGCGCTGACCTCCGGTGGCGTGTCCAACGTGTCGTTCTCGTTCCGGGGCAACAACCCGGTTCGCGAAGCGATCCACTCGGTGTTCCTGCTGCATGCGATCCGTGCGGGCCTGACCATGGGTATCGTCAACGCCGGCCAGTTGGAGATCTACGACCAGATCCCCGCCGAGCTGCGTGACGCCGTCGAAGACGTGGTACTCAACCGTACGCCGGACGGCACCGACGCCCTGCTGGCGATTGCCGACAAGTACAAGGGCGACGGCAGCGTCAAGGAAGCCGAGACCGAGGAATGGCGTGGCTGGGAGGTCAACAAACGTCTGGAACACGCGCTGGTCAAGGGCATCACCACGCACATTGTTGAAGACACCGAAGAATCGCGCCTGTCGTTTGCGCGCCCGATCGAAGTGATCGAAGGTCCGCTGATGTCCGGCATGAACATCGTCGGCGACCTGTTCGGCGCCGGTAAGATGTTCCTGCCCCAAGTGGTGAAATCCGCCCGGGTGATGAAGCAGGCGGTGGCCCACTTGATCCCGTTCATCGAGCTGGAAAAAGGCGACAAGCCTGAAGCCAAGGGCAAGATCCTGATGGCCACGGTCAAGGGCGACGTGCATGACATCGGCAAGAACATTGTCGGCGTGGTGCTGGGTTGCAACGGCTATGACATCGTCGACCTGGGGGTGATGGTACCGGCGGAGAAGATCCTGCAGGTGGCCAAGGAGCAGAAGTGCGACATCATCGGTCTATCCGGCCTGATCACCCCGTCTCTGGATGAAATGGTGCATGTGGCCCGCGAGATGCAGCGCCAGGATTTCCACCTGCCGCTGATGATCGGGGGCGCCACCACCTCCAAGGCGCACACGGCGGTGAAGATCGAGCCCAAGTACAGCAACGACGCGGTGATCTACGTCACCGACGCCTCCCGCGCCGTGGGCGTGGCCACCCAGTTGCTGTCCAAGGAGTTGAAGGCCGGCTTCGTCGAAAAGACCCGTCTGGAATACATCGACGTACGTGAGCGCACCTCCAACCGTAGTGCACGCACCGAGCGCCTGAGCTACCCGGCGGCCATCGCCAAGAAGCCGCAGTTCGACTGGAGCAGCTACACCCCGGTCAAACCGACCTTTACCGGCGCCAAGGTGCTGGACAATATCGACCTCAACGTCCTCGCCGAATACATCGACTGGACGCCGTTCTTCATCTCCTGGGACCTGGCCGGCAAGTTCCCGCGCATCCTCACCGATGAAGTGGTGGGTGAAGCGGCAACCGCGCTGTATGCCGATGCCCGGGAAATGCTCAAGAAACTGATCGACGAAAAACTCATCAGCGCCCGTGCGGTGTTCGGTTTCTGGCCGACCAACCAGGTGCAGGACGATGATCTGGAAGTGTACGGTGACGACGGCCAGCCCATCGCCAAACTGCATCACTTGCGCCAGCAAATCATCAAGACCGACGGCAAGCCGAACTTTTCCCTGGCCGACTTCGTCGCGCCCAAGGACAGCGGCGTGACCGACTATATTGGTGGTTTCATCACCACCGCCGGCATCGGTGCCGAAGAAGTGGCCAAGGCTTACCAGGACGCCGGCGATGACTATAACTCGATCATGGTCAAGGCCCTCGCCGACCGTCTCGCCGAAGCCTGCGCCGAATGGCTGCACCAGCAAGTGCGTAAAGAGCACTGGGGTTATGCCAAGGACGAGCAACTGGACAACGAAGCACTGATCAAGGAGCAGTACAGCGGCATACGCCCTGCCCCCGGCTACCCGGCGTGCCCGGACCACACAGAAAAGACCCAGCTGTTTCAACTACTGGACCCAGAGGCGCGTGAAATGCACGCCGGGCGCAGCGGCGTATTCCTGACCGAGCACTACGCGATGTTCCCGGCGGCGGCGGTCAGTGGCTGGTACTTTGCCCACCCACAGGCGCAGTATTTTGCGGTGGGCAAAGTCGACAAGGATCAGGTGACCAGCTACACCGCACGCAAAGGCCAGGATCTGAGCGTGACAGAGCGCTGGCTGGCGCCGAACCTGGGTTACGACAACTGAAGGCCTGCCCGGCTCGTTACCGCCGTGTCGACGGCCCCGGTTGCGGCGATGCCGGACCGGGTCGTGGCGCTACGGTGACAGTTGCCTGTAATGCCTGCACCTCCTTAACAATTGTCGGGACAGCCCCAGCAAACGCTGGCCCTTGATCAGCCGTCGCATACCGGTACGCCTGGGTATCGTGCAGTGGTTCGAGCAGATGGAAAAACCGCTCATGCCCCGGCTCATCGGCCAGTTGTTGCCATAACTGCCGCCTGGGGACGGCCAGGTCCTGCGGTGGTCGCTGTACTTGTCGCCAATGGCAAAATACACACAGCCTGTCAGCCTGATTTTCATCAGGCTCATTCCCGCACATAACCTGAAGTCGCTGCCGGTTGCTTGTCAACGAAGCGCTGGGTGGGTAGATCAGACATTCGGTCATTCCTGTGATTGGGAATGACAGAACATCACCCTCCAGACGCTGCTCGGTGGTGAATATATACGGTGCAGGGTCGTTAGCACCCCAACTGATAGGCTCGCGGTAATCACCTACCGCACCCGCAATGACCAAATGCGATTTCCTGTGCCGGACCGATTCCCGGTCCGCTGGGCCGGCAGCTCAGAACAACCGGTTTTACACAGGAAACGGATTTCGTCATGCCCGAACCCATTACCCCCGCGTCAACCCTGGCCTTTCGCCAATTACCCGCCCAGGCCGTACATGCGCGTTTCGCCACCCGCCCAGCCTTGTATTCAGTGCTGTTGAACGCCCTGCGCGAGCGTATTCTGGAACGCTACCCGTCGTTGAAGCTGGACTGGCAGACGGTCAAACTGGCAAGCCCTCAGCCATCCGGCGGTTACGCCTATCCTGCATTGATGGAAGTGGCTATTGCCCATGTGCTGAACCCGCGGACGCTTGACCTGCACTCCGTGCGCGAGCGTCCCTACTTCCTCACCCAGACGCCACCCGAAGTGATCAAGCCCGAGGGCCTGCCGGGTCTCGACATGCAAGTCATCGCACAGATCATCGACGAGCTGCCAGCCTCGCTTTATCTGTACATGCAGCATGAACTGGCCGACTACTGGAGCCAGGTTGACGAGCATGGCAACAGTCGCTGGCAGTGGCTCAGCGAGTTCCTCAACGGTCGGATGACCGCCGCGGCGGCGGGTCCTTCAACCCTGACCGACACGCAGCGTGACATGTTGGCGGTGGTCGCCGCCTGGCCGGCACAACGTGAGCGCCTGCCCCGCTCTTCACCTGCCACCTATGTGTATTTCATAGAAACCACGCTCGCCGACGCCGGCGAAACCGTGCGCGTACTCACCCCAGATCTGCTGCTGGTACGTGAAAAACAGCTGCTGCTGTACAGCGTGGCCGGCAAGATCGACGCGTTCGACTCACTGGCGGCGTTCAGCCAGGCCTGGGGCGCGAAGATGCAGGAGCAGTTCCGATTCGACAGCCTGACCTGGCGGCGCAACGAGCCGGTCGCCAATGTGTTTGAGCAACAGGCGGGGCTGATCCTCAATACGCACCTGGAAGACCTGGAGACCCTGTCTTTCCAGGGTCAAGACGAAAAAACCCTTGAGCAGCACCTGGAGAAAATCACCGATCCGGCACGCTATTTCATCGACGTCCCGATCGCCGCCGCCGAACGGCTCGATGCCGTGAGCCAGCGACTGCCGGCATGGCTCGCACAAGCCAGCAGCGCTGATCGATTTGCCTACCATCGCCATCTGCAGGACATGGCGCAGGTGCTGCAAAAAAACCAGGGCCGCGCGTTCAACGAAGGCATTGAAAACATCCACACGTTCAGCCGGGCCGCGCTACGCAAGCAGATGCAGGCTGATCACGGCGACGTCGACCCCGATGCCGTGCTGTTGGATTTCACTGTGGCCGCCGGTTATCCAGGGGGAGCCGGAATTGTCGAGCATGTGCGCATGTCGCTGACGGACCTGGCTCTGAAGAACCTCGCTGGCAAGCCCTCTGGCACGCTGAAGCTATCCTCCAGCACGACAACACCGTTGCCAGGCTGGTTGAACGAAGATTACCTGTTGGGCAGCAGCGGCCTGATCCAGCGCGTTGATATTGGCACTACCTACCCTGACGCTCTCAAAGAGCTGTTGTTATCCGACACCGCCGATGCTCGCCGCAGGGAGTCGCTGTTTACTCGTGAACTCAAGGTTCATCTGCCGATGCAGGCACTGGAATACAAGATCCGCCAGCAACACGGCATGACCGTCACCGGTTATCGGTACGTCAAGGCGCTGATGGCGCAAATGCCCGCCGACAGAGTGGTTGATGGCCAGGAAATCGTCTTGCGCCCGCTGGCTCTGTGCCGCAAAGCCGGGGCTTCGCCGGATCCGGCAAACAACATGTTCATCATCGAGCCACGCGATATCAGTGCGGGTCCACATTTGCTGTATCGACCGTTGTATGCCGACGCCCTGCATCAATACCCCAGCCGCCAGGCGCTGTTGCAGGCCATTGCCCAGCCAGGCGAGTTGCAAAACAGCGTGCTGGACTGGTTATCGGAGAAAGCCCGCCCCATCTATGCCCACGGCGGTATCAAGGAACCGCACATCATTCGTTTCCTGCCCGGCGATGAATACAGCCTGGCCGAGAAACCCGCCCCGGCGACCCTGGCGGTTGATGAGGGTGCCGGTGAATGGCTGCAATCGCAGGTCAACGGCCAACTGCTTAATCATCTGTTCGGCAGTACAGCGCGGGCGCTGGTCGATTTGGCGGACCGTGAATCAGTCTCCAACACCGAAAGCCGCTGGGCCGTCTTGATGGAAGGAGCGTGGTTGCTGTTCAACACCTTGTTGCTGCCGCTGGTACGCGGCCCAGCCATGTTGGCGGGCTGGTTCCTGGTGCTGGTCGCCAGCCTGGAGCAGGATCTGGCGGGGTTGGACAGCACGGACCCGATTACGCGTGAATCGGCATTGATCGATCTGCTGCTCAATACCGCCATGGTGTTGCTGCATGGCGCATTCGCGTCTGGCAGGCCGTTACTGGAAGCTGATACAGAGGCCCGTGGTTTGCGACTGGCAGCCTGGCGCCGTGCCCCGGGCATGCCGGAAGCGGAACAACTGCCAGCGATACGCGAGGGCGTGGTGTCGCTGCCCGGTGAGCCGCCGGCGACGGGTGATACGGTGCTGGACTTCAGCCGGTCCCTGGCCAGCCCTCAAGCCAGTGAACGGCTCAGAGCGATGCTCGATATTCAGGTGCCCTGGCCCTCGTCACTGCCGGCCCCGCAAGCGAGCGGTGCACTCAAGGGCCTCTACCGCATTGACGGCGTCTGGCACGCCAGCCTTGGCGGGCTGCTGTTCCAAGTCAGCGTGACACCGGGGTTCGGCGAGGTCTACCTGGTGCACCCCAAACATCCTCAACATCCAGGCTTCAGGCTGATAAGCGACGGCCAAGGACATTGGCGCCTTGACCGCCACGCGAGGCTCAACGGCGGCATGCCCCGTGACCGATTGAGTACCTGGCAAAAGGAACGTGCCGAACGCCTGCGGACTCTGAATTCAGAGCTCACTGCGCTCAACGCCACGATGTTTTCCTTGATGGGTGCCTCTTTTACCTCTGAAAGAGCCCTGACGATCGCCCGTACCAATCTGGTCGAACAGAGTAAGAACCTGCGCAAGGATTGGTTGCTGCTGGCCAGTTCCAAGAGCATTCCGAAACTGCACGCCGAAGTGGTCAAGCGTCATGAGCAACGCCGCATTGCAACCGCACAGGCCAGGATCCAGTGGGATATTGCCCTGGACAACCAGCGCCGACACGGGCTACCCGTTGTCGAACTGATGAAAAAAATCCAGGCCAAGGCCAACGAGCTGATGAGCCTGGACAGGACTGACCCGGCCCACGAGCGCGCGCGGGACAGGGCCATCAAAACCCTTTACAGCTTCTGGGGCGGGCTTTATGAGTCTCTCTCCCAACGAATGTCAGACACCCTTGAAACCGAGCGCGGCGAAAGTTATGACGAACTGAATGCGCGCACCAAACAGGAATTGCCCGATGGCATCACCGACGCCTACGACGACTACATCAACCTGCAGAAACGCCAGGTCCAGGCGCTCGAACACATGATCGAGCCCGCAGAAAAAATCGAGACACTGCTCAAGGAAGCTACCCCGGCAACACGTCAGTTTTTACTGCAAGACAGACCCACCGATCAAAACATCCACTCAGTGATCATCAAGCAACATGCGCTGCTGGTGTTTATCGACTTGGTATTAAACCGTGCGCACGGCTCAAGGGAGCTGGCGGAGTATCCTTTCGTCAGTGAACTGACCGACCCACGCACGGCAACCAGCCTGTCGGCGCATACGGAAATGATGACGACCAGCGGCTACTCGACCCTAGAGCAGATCGATGTACTCAAGAGTGTCCTGGAGCGCTATGAGCAATTGGAAAACGCCGTCAACTCATTGACTGAAATGGGTTCAGGGTTTATTCGCGAAGAATACCGCGAGCCCTTCCTGCAACATCTGGCCCAAGCCCGCACCAGCCTTGAAACCCAACTGGCCCATTCGATTCTGGTCGAGGAGGGTTTCGCCCCTGTCACGCCCCCCGACAGCGCCACGCGACTCAAAGCCTCGAGTCGCAGAGTCATCACCACCCGCGACAGGAGGACCCTGGTAGGAGACTTGCGTGCCGGCCAGCCGGATGCGCCAGGCAATTTCGTCGATATCAAAGACCCGCTGACCGGCAAGACGCTCGCCACCTACCTTGAACACGCCAGTGAGGGGTTCTGGAATGTCGTAGAGCCAGCCCGCGCCGCACCGCCTGCTGAGGTGGCGCTTAAGCGCCCACTGAGGGCAATAGAGGCACAGGCACAAACGGTCAAAGACGAGCGCGCGGGAATTGATCGCAGTATTCATTTTCAACAACGCAAACTCAACGACCCCAGCCGACTGGAAAGCCTGGCCCCCCATGAATGGGATGTCATGCTGACGCAACATGCGCAAAAATTCACAACCCTGGCTGAAGAACTCAAGCGCGACCATGCCACAGACGCCCGTGCCACCGAGCTGATCGACCGTTACCAGGAAGAGGCCGCCGCCGCCACCCGGCAAGCACGCGAGGCATGCAGCCTCGGTTACAAGTTGCAGCGCCCCAGGGCAGCCCATGTGGCCTATTTATGGCGACACGGTTTTGTCGACATCAACCTAGTCCGCAGCCGTGTCCCGTTAAAAGCGGGGGACTACCTGACCGAGTATGCGATACGCGATAAAAGCAAAATCAGGGAAGGCAAACAAGGTGAGGACGCCGTGCTGTGGTACGCCCACTTCCACTACGCGACGGCCGACAAGCCGCCTGCCAGCCCTGACTTCGGGCATCTGAAAACCAAAGCTGAACGGCTGTATACCCGCAAGGACCTGATTGAGCGGGCACGTGCCGACAACCGGGCCGTGGTCAACCTGGAGAAAGCCGAGATCAAGCCGCCGCTGGACCAACAGCTATTCCTGGGTCTGGAGGTGCTCAGCCCAAGATAAGCCGTAACCGATTGTCTATGCTCTGTACGATGACCCCGTTGACGAGGGCTGTATGGACGACCCAATCGATAACAAGCCGCCGACCTTCTGGCAGATGCTGCACAGCGTGATGGCGGCGGCTTTTGGTGTGCAAAGCGGCAAGAACCGCGCCCGCGATTTTACCCACGGCAAGCCTAGCCATTTCGTGATCCTGGGTATTGTGTTCACGGCGGTGTTTGCCTTGACCCTGTTTGGCATCGTCAAGCTGGTGCTGCACCTGGCCGGGGTTTAACGCAGCAACAGTTGCAGGCTGAATGGGTAACGGTAGGATGCGGGCTTGCCCACCGCTGACAATGCGCGAAAATCCACCGATGGCAGGGGGCCCGATAGCCGGCGTGCCTGGGCGGAGTCGATCAACTGGAACAACGCTTGCTGGCGGTTGCGACCGCCACGGGCGCCGATATCGACACCCTTGGCCTCATCATGGATCAACACCATTGCCCAGCCGCCCAGGGTGAAGTGCCCCGCCACCAGCGTACTCAGGCGCCCGTCCAGGCGTGCTGCAAGGATCTGCGGCGAACTGTTGACCGCACTGAACAACACATCCTTGCCCGGTACCCGACCGCTGTCTTGCAGGGCCTGCATGGCGCCCAATGCCATCTCATCATTGGCCGACCACACCAGGGCCGATTGTGGATAGCGCTTGAGCATCTGCGTGGCTTGTTCGTAGGCGCGCTGGCGGTTCCATTCACCGTAGACCAACTGGCGCAGGCGCACTTGCGGATGTTCGGCCAGGGCGCGGCGCAGGCCCTGTTCACGCAACTGCGCCGCCGGTGTGGTCTTGGCACCGGAAAATGCCAGCAGGTCCAGCGTTGCGCCAGAAGCTATCGGCCCGTGTTGGCGCAACAAGTCGGTCAACATCAGGTAGCCGGCCTGCTCGTCGTCCGCGACCATGCTGCCGATCAACCGGGTGTCGTGGTAGGCGTCCAAGAGCTGCGTCTGGTCGGGCGTCAGGGCGTTGTTGACGATCAGTAATTTCACCCCGCTGCCCTGGGCCATGCGCATGATTTGCGGGGCAACGTATTGCTCATTCACCAGCACCAGGTAATCAGGTCGTTCAGTGCCCAGCAATGCCTCTCGCGCATGGGCCAGGGTGACTTGGTTGTCACGCTCGGAATAGCGCACACGCAAATCCAGGCCGAGGTCCTTGGCGCCGGCCTGCATGAATTGCGCATAACTGACCCAGAAGGTTTCCGAAGACCGGCCAGGGTTGAGAAACACCACCGACGCAGCCTGGGCGATTGCCCCGTACGCCGACCCCAGCAACCACACACACGCCATCAGAACCTTCAACATGGTTGTCTGAACCTTGAACATAGAGCGCCATGATAGTGGCAATTAGATATTCAATCGAGGTTCAATCAACCCGCTGCTTTACTGGTGGCTAACCCAGAACACGGCGGTTCCCACCACCAGGATGATCAAAAATAAAATGGCCCAGGCATCCACGGTACTGTCGGGTTTACGGGCTTTGGTGGAATTGCTCATCGCATCGCCTCTTGTCGGTTTTATAGGTGACTGCACTAAGACTCGATCACAGTAAAGACCAGAGTTGTCCCTGTGACAAATGTGGGTATGGCGATAACGGTTCTCATTAGTCAGTTTGGTTATTTACATATACCCAAACATCACTTTTGCGCATATACGCAAACTGGTATCGTGCGCCGGCTCCGTTGGGAGTGCGCGGCCGTGCGCGCAGATTTGCCGAGAACAGGACCTATATGTACGTATACGACGAATACGATCAGCGCATCATCGAGGACCGCGTCAAGCAGTTCCGTGATCAGACCCGACGCTACTTAGCAGGTGAACTGAGCGAAGAAGAGTTCCGCCCTCTGCGCCTGCAAAATGGCCTTTATGTGCAGCGCTTTGCGCCGATGCTGAGGGTGGCCGTGCCCTATGGCCAACTGACGTCGCGCCAGACGCGAATGATGGCCAAGATCGCCCGCGACTTCGACAAAGGCTATGCCCACATCAGCACCCGCCAGAATGTGCAGTTCAACTGGCCGGCCCTGGAAGATGTGCCGGACATCCTGGCTGAACTGGCTACCGTGCAGATGCACGCCATTCAGACCAGCGGTAACTGCCTGCGCAACGTGACCACCGACCAATTTGCCGGCGTCGCTGCCGACGAGTTGATCGACCCGCGGCCGTGGTGTGAAATCGTGCGTCAGTGGACCACCTTCCACCCCGAATTCGCCTACCTGCCGCGCAAGTTCAAGATCGCCATCAATGGCTCGACCTCGGACCGTGCCGCCATCGAAGTGCACGACATCGGCCTGGAGCCGGTGTACAACGCCGCCGGCGAGCTGGGTTTTCGCGTATTGGTCGGCGGTGGCCTGGGCCGTACCCCGGTGGTCGGCGCCTTTATCAACGAGTTCCTGCCGTGGCAGGACCTGCTGAGCTACCTCGACGCCATCCTGCGGGTTTACAACCGCTATGGCCGTCGCGACAACAAGTACAAGGCCCGGATCAAGATCCTGGTCAAGGCGTTGACCCCTGAGGTGTTTGCCCAGAAAGTCGATGCCGAAATGGAACACCTGCGCGGCGGCCAGACCACCCTGACCGAAGCCGAAGTGCACCGCGTCGCCAAGCACTTCGTCGACCCTGAGTACAAGGCCCTGAGCAATCAGGACGCCGAGCTGGCCGCACTCGACCAGCAACACCCAGGTTTCGCCCGCTGGCGCACGCGCAATACCCTGGCGCACAAGAAGCCCGGCTACGTGGCAGTGACCCTGTCGCTCAAGCCCACCGGTGTTGCCCCTGGCGATATCACCGACAAGCAGCTGGATGCCGTCGCCGACCTGGCCGAGCGCTACAGCTTTGGCCAACTGCGCACCTCCCACGAGCAGAACATCATTCTTGCGGACGTTGAACAAAGCCAATTGTTCACCCTGTGGGGCGAACTGCGCGAAGGCGGCTTTGCTACGCCGAACATAGGCCTGCTGACCGATATCATCTGCTGCCCGGGCGGCGACTTCTGCTCCCTGGCCAACGCCAAGTCGATCCCGATTGCCGAGTCGATCCAACGCCGTTTCGACGACCTGGATTACCTGTTCGACATCGGCGAGCTGGACCTGAACATCTCCGGTTGCATGAACGCCTGTGGTCACCACCACGTCGGCCACATCGGCATCCTGGGCGTGGACAAGAAAGGCGAAGAATTCTACCAAGTGTCCCTGGGTGGCAGCGCCAGCCGCGATGCGAGCCTGGGCAAGATCCTCGGCCCATCCTTCGCCCAGGAAGCCATGCCAGAGGTGATCGGCAAGCTGATCGACGTGTATATCGAACAGCGTACCGAAGATGAGCGCTTCATCGACACCTACCAGCGCATCGGCATCGACCTGTTCAAGGAGCGTGTCTATGCAGCGAATCATTAAGAACAACGCAGTCGTCGACGAAACCTGGCACCTGCTGCCCAAGGACGCGAGCTTCGACGGCATCTCCAACTGCGACGACCTGATCGTGCCGCTGGCACTGTGGCGCGAGCACGGCCATGCCCTCAAGGCCCGCGATGGCGGCCTGGGTGTGTGGCTGGACGCCGATGAAGAAGCCGAAGAAATCGGTGATGACGTGCAGCATTTTCAGGTCATCGCCCTTAACTTCCCGGCCTTCACCGACGGGCGCAACTACTCCAATGCCCGCCTGCTGCGTGACCGTTATGGCTACAAGGGTGAACTGCGGGCCATTGGCGACGTGCTGCGTGACCAACTGTTCTACCTGCACCGCTGCGGGTTCGATGCCTTCGCCTTGCGCGCGGACAAAGACCCGTACGAAGCGCTGGAAAGCCTCAAGGATTTCTCGGTGACCTATCAAGCGGCCACCGATGAACCTTTGCCGCTGTTCCGCCGCCGCTGACACTCTGCAGGAGCGAGGGGAACGCCTCGCTCCTGCCGTTCCATCGCCCGTCAATCCTGTGTGATCGACTCCCGCTTGACATTAAAGTTAACTTTAAGCTTAGCCTGAGACCTCCCTGCTCAGGAGTTAACCCATGTCACCGTTCGAATCGCTGCAACTGCCTAACGGCCAAATCATCGCCAACCGCATCGGCAAGGCCGCGATGGAAGAGAACATGGCGGACCTGCATCAGGCACCGTCCAAAGCCTTGAAGCAGCTGTACAAGACCTGGGCCGACGGCGAACCCGGCCTGCTGCTGACCGGTAACGTGATGGTCGACCGCCGCGCCATGACCGGCCCTGGCGGTGTCGCGCTAGAAAACGAGCAACACCTGGCCAGTTTTCGTGAATGGGCCGACGTAGCCCGGGCCAAAGGTGTGCACTTCTGGGTACAGCTCAGCCATCCGGGCCGCCAGACCATGGCCAACCTCGGTCAACAAGCGTTGGCCCCCTCGGCTATTGCGCTGGATGTGGGCAGTTTTTCCAAGATGTTCGCCAAACCCAAGGCCATGACCGAAGACGACATCCAGGACGTCATCAAGCGCTTCGCCACCAGCGCCCGCCTGGCCGAGCAAGCCGGGTTCACCGGCGTACAGATCCACGGCGCCCATGGTTATTAGTTGAGCCAATTTCTCTCGCCCTTGAGCAACCATCGCACCGACCGCTGGGGCGGCCCCTTGGAAAACCGCGCACGCCTGTTGCTGGAGGTCGTCCGTGCCGTACGTGCCAGCGTCAGCCCTTCATTTTGTGTGTCGGTAAAGCTCAATTCCGCAGACTTCCAGCGCGGCGGCTTCGATGAGACCGATGCGCGCGCAGTAGTGGAGATGCTCAATACACTGCCGATCGATTTGCTTGAGTTGTCCGGCGGCAGCTATGAAGCGCCGGCCATGCAAGGTGAGGCGCGGGACGGCCGCACCTTGGCCCGTGAAGCCTACTTTTTGGATTTCGCCACACAAATGGCGAGCATCGCCACCATGCCACTGATGGTGACCGGAGGTATTCGCCGCTTGCCGGTGGTCCAGCAAGTATTGGACAGCGGCATCGCCATGGCCGGCATCGCCACCGCCCTGACCCTGGAGCCGCAACTGATCAAACAGTGGCGTGAAGGTCGCGACCTCAACCCACAACTCAAGCCCATGGAATGGAAGCGCAAACCCCTGGCCGCCCTCGCCACCCTCGCCGTGGTGCGCGACCAGATGCGCCGTCTGAGCCGCGGCCGCCTGCCCAACCCCAACGTTGCGCCCTGGCTGGCATTGGCCTGTGACCAGTGGTTTATCGCGCGGCGTACGCGGCAATACCGCGCAAGCATGACGCAATCTTCACATTAAAGGCGGAGCATTCGCCGTGATTGAACTGTCCCCTACTGATCAGCAGTTTTTCAACCTCACTGACGATTGGAGTTCCTCATGGCGAAAATCAACCTGGCCCAGCAGTTGGCGACCACCCTGGAACAAGCGGGTATCAAGCGTATCTGGGGGCTCACCGGCGACAGCCTCAATGGCCTGACCGACGCCCTGCGCAGCATGGACAGCATCGAGTGGATGCATGTTCGCCACGAGGAGGTCGCCGCCTTCGCTGCCGGTGCCGAAGCGGCGGCCACCGGCGAGTTGACGGTGTGCGCCGGCAGTTGCGGGCCGGGCAACCTGCATTTGATCAATGGTTTATTCGATTGCCATCGCAACCATGTGCCGGTGCTGGCGATTGCCGCGCAGATTCCGTCATCGGAGGTTGGCCTGAATTACTTTCAGGAAACCCATCCCCAGGAACTGTTCAAGGAGTGCAGCCACTTTATCGAGCTGGTGAGCAACCCCGAGCAGATGCCTCAGGTGCTGCACCGTGCCATGCGTTCGGCGATCCTCAACCGAGGCGTGGCGGTGGTGGTGATTCCGGGAGATGTATCGCTGCTGGAGGTGGAAGATAAGCTCAAGCCGTGGCCGGCCTTGCACGCACCGCGCACCCTGCCGGTTGAGCAGGACTTGCAGCGCCTCACCGACATGCTCCAGAGCAGCGAGAAAGTCACTCTGCTGTGTGGCAGCGGCTGTGCCGGTGCCCACGATCAAGTGGTGGCGCTGGCCGACGCCCTCGGCGCGCCGGTGGTGCACGCACTGAGGGGCAAGGAGCATGTGGAGTGGGATAACCCGTTCGACGTCGGCATGACCGGCCTGATCGGTTTCAGCTCCGGCTACCACGCCATGCTCGATTGCGACACCTTGGTCATGCTCGGCACCGACTTCCCTTATCGCCAGTTCTACCCGACCGACGCCAGGATCATCCAGGTGGACCGCAACCCCCAAGCCCTGGGGCGCCGTGCGACCCTGGATCTGGGCATCGCCGCCGACGTCAGTGAAACCATCGCCGCGCTGTTGCCGCGCCTGACCCGCAAGACCGATCGCAGCTTCCTCGAGACCTCCCTGAAGCACTACGAAAAAGCCCGCCAAGGCCTGGATGACCTGGCGCAACCGTCCAAGGCCGGCCGGCCGATCCATCCCCAGTATGTGGCGCGCTTGCTCAGCGAGCTGGCCGATGATGATGCGATCTTTACCGCCGATGTCGGCTCACCCACCGTGTGGGCGGCGCGTTATCTGAAGATGAACGGCAAGCGCCGGCTGATCGGCTCGTTCAACCATGGCTCGATGGCCAACGCCATGCCTCAGGCTATCGGCGCCCAGGCGGCATTCCCTGGACGGCAGGTGATCTCGATGTCTGGGGACGGTGGTTTCACCATGTTGATGGGGGATTTCATTTCCCTGGCGCAACTGCAATTGCCGGTCAAACTTGTGGTGTTCAACAATTCGTCCCTGGGCTTTGTCGCCATGGAGATGAAGGCTGCAGGTTACCTGGACACCGGCACCGAGCTGAAAAACCCGGACTTTGCGGCCATGTCCAATGCCATGGGCATTTTGGGCATACGTGTGGAGCAATCCGAAGACTTGGAGCCGGCACTGCGCCGTGCCCTGGCCCACGATGGCCCGGTGTTGGTGGATGTGGTGACCGCGACTCAGGAACTGGTGATGCCGCCGAGCATCAAGCTGGAACAGGCCAAGGGGTTCAGCCTGTACATGCTCAAGGCGGTGATGAGCGGGCGTGGCGATGAGGTTATCGAACTGGCACGCACCAACTGGTTGCGATAACCCCATTGTGGGAGATTCTATGGTTGAGGGGCAACCCTCAACCAACTTTTGGCTGATATTCGCTTTGCCCTTTCAGCAGAGCGAACACCACCCTAGCAAGCTTGCGGGCCAGTATTACCAGCGCCTGTGTGGTGCTATAGCCTCGCGCCCTCTGTGCTTGATAAAACGCTTTCCATGTCTCTGTTCGGCTAGCCGCCATCGCTGCGTTATGCAGCAGGCGCCGAGCTTCTGAGTCGCCGCGCTTACTTAAACTACGACGACCATCCTTCTGTCCTGACTTGTTGACGCGCAAATCCATACCAAGAAAGGCGATAAACGCGTCCGAATTCCTGAACTCTCCCCGTTGGAAGGTGGCAATCAAACGCGCGCCAGTCAAAAAACCGATACCTTCGACTTTTAAGCAACGCTTCAACTGACCCAGTAAACCTGCTTCTTTCAGGCAGTCACTGATCATTTTTTCGATTAACCCTTCCAGTCTCTGCATCGACTTCACCTGCTCGGCAAACGAGGCCTTAAGAAGCGGCTCGTTCGCCCAGCTTTGCGTCAGGCTGACGCGCGCCTGAACCAAGGCTGCGCGCCGACGAAACAGGCTTAGAAGATGGCGATACAGCGGTGATGGAGGTGTCCAGGGACGCAGTTCGTCTGCCTCCTTTCTCAAATAGCGGACGAGCAGCTTGGCATCCAAAGCATCGGTCTTGGCCCGGATCTTCACGCTTTCGCGGTAATGCTTGAGCTCATAACCTCCAACCATGTAAACCACGCAACCAGCTTCATGAGCTAGATCAGCAAACTCCAAGTGGTAGATATTGGTGGCTTCAATTGCGATGGCCACTTTGCAGGACAAGGCCTTCAGCCATTTTTTGATAGCGGCTTTGGTGTTTGGGATTGTTTCTAACAGATCGACTTCAGCGTGATAAATCACCAGTTCATTCTTAGCGACATCGACGCCTACGATTGGCTTTGAGACAGAAACTGGCATTGCCATGGGGCTTCCTCCGGGCTAAGGTTTTGAGCACTTGAAGGGCTCACCCAGAGGCGCAGGCTTGTTCCTATCGTCGGTCATAGCCAGATGCATTCTTTATCGGCGCTTGGGTGAAAGGAGGAGGGGCGAAATCTCCCACGGTCTGTACTGCGTCAACAGTCAGAATCGGGCTTTGTCCCTTCTCCTCCCTTCAAGTCCTAGCATACAAGCGGGCTTGCTCGCGAAGGCGGTGTATCAGTCGATGATGTCTCTGCTGAACCACCGCCTTCGCGAGCAAGCCCGCTCCCACATTTGAGCGCATTGCCAAATCAATCCTTCTGTTTTTCTACCCACTTACCGTAGGCATCGATGAATGCCTGCAGGAACGGCTTGGTCTTTTCCGACACCTTCCCCGCCTCATCGAACACACTGCCCGCCCCGCCCAGGTAGGCTTCCGGCTGTTGCATGCACCACACATCCAGGAACACCAGGGACTGGCGCAAATGGTGGTTGGCGCCAAAACCGCCAATGGCACCCGGCGACACGCTGATGATCGCCCCGGGCTTGCCACTCCAGGCGCTTTGCCCGTATGGGCGCGAGCCCACGTCAATGGCATTTTTCAAGGCCGCCGGCACGGAGCGGTTGTATTCGGGGGTGACGAACAGCACCGCGTCGGATGAACTCACTTGTTTGCGAAAAGTACTGTAGGCTGCGGGCGGTGTTGCACCGTCGATGTCCTCGTTGTAGAGCGGCAAGTCGCCGATTTCAACAATGTTCAACTTGAGATTGGCGGGGGCCAGTTCGGCCAGGGCCAGGGCGACCTTGCGGTTGATCGACTCTTTTCTCAAGCTGCCCACCAGGACGGCAATCGTGTAGACCTTGCTCATTGAGGTTTCCCGACTTCTGAATAAAGGAGCTTGTAGTTATAGAGGCTTCGCGACGCGTTCACCAGAGGGTTGTGCGGATTCCCTCGACGTTTTCCTTGCAAGCACTTGCGTAGGAAGCGTCTGAAAATATCAGCGAATAGTATTTTTTTCTTATAGGTAAACTACCCCGCTCCCTGACGGTCTACAGAACCGCAAATCGAGTGTTTATCTCCAGAGGTTCTAAACAGATGGCTGCAGTACTTGTTGGACAGTTTCATGCCAGAGACGCGGAAGGCCGCGTGTATTCGGTGCATGAGTTTCAGGAATCCAACCCGGCGCAAGGCGACCTGGCCGGATCGACGCCCACCACGACCTACAAGCTGGCCATTGGCGACCGTGTAGAAAAGCTGGAAGGTGATGAATTCAAACTGATCCAGTCGGGCACCATTCTCGTGCGCGAGTCCGAAACCACTCTGGCATCGTAAGCGCTTGCCTTGTTCACCTGCTCAGTCCTGGCGACTGGGCTGGGGACGTTCATGGGCGGCGGATCTGCGTCACCTCTATGCCCTGCTCGTCTTGCTTGAGCGTCACCAGCACCTGGCCGTGCTCCCCTTGCACGGTAAACATCGAGCGCTTGTAACCTGCCGCATTGTACGCGGGGTAAGCCTCCACCTCCCTGACCAGGGTGATCCCCACGACTGCGCCCACCTGCTCGCCCACCTGTTGCTGGGAGCGAATAAAGGCTTCCAGTGCGAGATTGTCCGGCGTCGGTTCATCCTGATGATTGAAGAAGTAAGCCGCCAGGCCTCCCACGGTCACCAGGACCACGAGTTGCTTGGCCGTTACCCCGAAGAAAGTCGAGGGTAGAGGCATATGAGACCAGACCTGTTTTTTATTTTAAGTACCGGCAAACCGGCATGGGTCGTTGCTGATCAGACCCGCCATTCTAATGGGGTCCTGGCTGAGCGCCATAGGCCGGGACGACCCCGGCAGTCTTTTTTGCGCACGAAGGCCTGCGCCATTGAATCCCCTGCGCACTGCACATAGACTCCGGCCATGCGTTTACGTCATATCGAAGTGATTCAGGCCATCTTGCAGACCGGCCACCTCGGCACCGCCGCCGAGTGGTTGCAACTCCCCGTGGGCGATGTAGACGCCACCCTCAAGGATGCCGAGCAGCAACTGGGCTTCATGCTGTTCGCCAGCGTGCGCGGGCGCTTGCAGGCCACGCGGGAAACCCTGGAGTTGCAGGCACAAATCACAACTCTGTATGAAGCCCTGGAGCCGTTGCAACGCCTTGCCAGCCGCTTGAAACACCATCATGCTCCGCCCCTGCGCGCCCTCTGCACACCGCCGTTGGCCAACCAACTGTTGCCGCAGAGCATTGCCGCGCTGCGTCGACGCTTCCAGGACATGCCGTGCAACCTGTCGAGCCGGCCAGTTGGCCAGATCATCAACAGCCTGCTGTTGCATGAAGCCGATGTGGGCCTGAGCCTGCATGACCCAGAACACCCCCATATCCAGAGCACGGTGCTGGCCCAAGGCAAATTGCAGTTGCTGGCCCCCCATGGCTGGCTCAAGCCCAAGCAAAAGTACATTGCGCTGCAGGAGTTGGCCGGCCAATCGTTGATCGGCCTTGAAGGCCATGATCCGCTCAGCCGTTTGCTGGACGCCAAGCTGCATGCCCTGCGGCCGGTGCCCGTGGTGCAGACGCGCGTACAAACCTACCCGATGATGCGCGGCCTGGTGGAAGCCGGAGAGGGCCTGGCGATTGTCGACCCGTTCACCGCCTTGGGTGCACGCGAGTCCGGGCTTGATGCGTGCCCGGTGTCACCACCGATAGTGGTCAGCCTGTATGCGCTGACCTTGAAAGACGCTGCGGCCTCCCCTGCATTGAATGCGCTGCTGGAGATCGTCATCCAGAAAGCCGAAAGCCTGCTTGGTAACGACACCAAGCCCCTGTAGGAGGTCAGACCGCCTCCACTTGCGCCTTGAACAACCGATACCAGAAAATCGCGACCTCGCGGGTTTGCGGGTCAATCCCGCGATAACGCAGTTGATCGATGCCGCCCATTACATAGCCACAACGCTCATACAGGCGACAGGCGCCGAGGTTGTTGTTCTGGGTCTCAAGCATCATGCCCGGCAGGTTCTTCTTGCGAGCCCAGAACTGCGCCACGTCCAACAACGACTTGGCCACGCCATGTCGACGCGCCGGTAACGCCACAGCCAACTCGTCAACATGGGCGAAACCGTTCCAGTTGGTGCTGACCACGATATGCCCCACTGCGCGGTCATCCAGGTACGCCATGAAGATCGAGCTGTCGGCGGCATCACGAAAACTGGCGAATTCTTCCGGGTCGATGCCATAGCACTTGCGGTACGGCAGCACTTTTTCCACCGGCCATTGGTCGACGCGCTGGCCCATTTGCGGCACCCCATAGGCGCTGACTTCAAAGCTGAAATCGTTGCCCCACACATAGGCGTCAAAACCTTCGTCGGCGACTCGCACACTGAGCCCTGGATACTTCGGGTTCATCACAGCTTGCATAAACTTCCTTAACCCTTGATGCAATCGACGGTGTAACGACGGCCACTGCCGTCATCTTCGTGTTGCAGCCCATGCACATCCGCGACAAAACCGGGGAAACTGCTATCGAACGTGCGGGCAAATGCCAGGTAATCGATGATTGAACGGGTTGACTCGGTGAAGCGTTCGCCGGGCATGATCAGAGGTATGCCCGGCGGGTAAGGCACCAGCATCACGGCGGCGATGCGTCCGGCCAAGGCATCGATGCAGACCGCCTCCACCTCGCCCCTGACCAGTTGGTCGTAGGCATCGGCGGGTTTCATCGCGATTTGCGGTAATACCGTATACATACGTTTGAGGTGCCTGGCCGTGGCATTGCTACGGTAACAGCTGTGCAACTGGTCGCAAAGGTCGCGCAGCCCCAGGCCTTGATAACGCGCCGGGCCTTGGGCATACACCGACGGCAAGCAACTGGCCAGGCTGACATTGGCATCGTAGCTACGCTTGAACTCCAGCAACTCAGTGAGCAAGGTGCTCCATTTGCCTTTGGTAATGCCCATGGAAAACAGCACGAGGAACGAATACAGCCCAGTCTTCTCCACTACCAGACCGCGCTCCCAGAGGAACTTGCTGACCACTGCGGCGGGAATCCCGCAATCGCTCAAGGCCCCTCCGGCGTTGAGGCCAGGCATCACCAGCGTGACTTTGATCGGGTCCAGCAATACGTAGTCTTCGACCACGTCGCCAAAGCCATGCCATTCATCCCCAGGGTGCAACAGCCAATCCGCCGTGGCGACCCGGTCGATGCCCGCGACCGAGGGTGGCTGCCAGATGGAGAACCACCAGTCTTGGGCCGCTATATGCTGGCGCAAGTTGGCCAGGGCACGGCGAAAACTCAAGGCCTCGTCGAACATTTCCTGAAGCAGCGAGCGTCCGGCCGGGCCCTCCATCATTGCCGAGGCCACATCCAGCGACGCGATGATGCTGTATTGCGGCGAGGTGGAGATATGCATCATGAAGGCTTCATTGAAGCGGTCACGGTCCAGTTGCCGTGCGCCGCCGTCCTGCACGTGGATCATCGACGCCTGGCTGAATGCGGCCAGCAATTTATGCGTACTGTGGGTGGTGAACACCAAGGGGCTGTCCGGCGTGCGCGAGGTGCCCATGCCATAGCGCCCGGCGAAGAACTCGTGAAAGGCAGCATAGGCATACCAGGCCTCATCAAAGTGCAGCACCTCGACACTGTTGCCCAGTTGCTGCTTGATCAGTTCGGCGTTGTAACACAGGCCGTCATAGGTGGAGTTGGTCACCACCGCCAATTTCACTTTCGGTGGTCGCCCACGGGTCAAGGGGCTGGCGTCGATCTTGGCGCGGATCGACTCAGGGCTGAATTCGCTCAGGGGGATAGGGCCGATGATCCCTAGCTCGTTGCGCTCCGGGCACAGGTACAGCGGGATCGCGCCGGTCATGATGATCGAATGCAACACCGACTTGTGGCAATTGCGGTCCACTAGCACCAAGTCATCGCGCCCCACCATGGAATGCCAGACGATCTTGTTGGCGGTGGACGTGCCGTTGATCACGAAGAACGTATGGTCGGCGCCAAAGTTGCGCGCGGCGCGGGCCTCGGCTTCGGCCAAAGGCCCGGTGTGATCGAGCAGCGAGCCCAGTTCGGGCACCGACACCGACAAGTCAGAGCGCAGGGTGTTTTCCCCAAAGAACTGATGAAAGGCCTGCCCCACCGGGCTTTTGCGATAGGCCACGCCACCGCCATGACCGGGGGTGTGCCAGGAATAATTGGAGTCGGCGGTGTGTTGCACCAGCGCCTTGAAGAACGGCGGCAACAGGCCATCCAGGTACGTGCGTGCGGCGCGGGCGACTTGGCGCGCCAGAAACGGCACGGTGTCTTCGAACAGATAAAGGATGCCGCGCAGTTGGTTGAGCTCGCTCATGGCATCGGCGGGCGCGTTTTCCAGCGTGACTTGCTCGCCCAGCGCAAAGATCGGCAGGTTGGGTGCGCGCAGGCGCGCCAAGCGAATCAACTCCACCATGTTCTGCAACAGATGGGTGTTTTCCCCGGCGCCTTCGGCGGCAATCAGCATGCAGGCCAGGCCGTGATGGGTAGCGGCCACTAGCCGCCCCTCGGCGTAGTCCACCGCAGAAAAAATACTGAAGCCCTCCTGTTCCAACTCCCTGGCGATGCCTCGAACCCGGTCACCGGCAACGGTGTCGGCCTTGATGTCACGGTGCACGATCAGAACGGGGAACTTCAGGTCCTTGTACATGAGCACTCTTACTCCGGAGGCTTTGCACAAAGGGTAGAAGCTGGAAGCAGATGTGGCGAATGAAGATTTCACAGGTGGTCGAGAGGTATCTACATAAGTCGCGAGGGAGCTTGCTCCCGTGACGGCCCGCCTGCCGGGCCATACCTGCCTCACACCCGCGATCAAACTGTGGGAGCTGGCTTGCCTGCGAATGCGGCCTGCCAGCCGACACTTATCTACCTGAGGCTCCGCAATCCAAATGTGGGTGGGCTGGGCCGGCATTCCGGCTTTTCCAAAGTGACCCGCTGTCAGAGCGCAACGCTAAGTGGCCATTACCGCAGGAATGGAGATGTACCCAATCCAACCGTGTTGACTGTCAGGCCGCATTCGCGAGCAAGCCCGCTCCCACAATTTGATCGCGGGGCGTCAGGTCGATAGGCGTTGGCTGGCAGGCCGCTATCGCAGGCAAGCCAGCTCCCACAGTTTGATCGCGCAGCGTCAGGTAGATAGGTATTGGCTGGCAGGCCGCCACGGGAGCAAGCTCCCTCGCCACAGATGCAACTGTGTAAGTACCCATGGCTGCAAGCCTGCTCCTACATGAGCGGTTATTGCTGAGTGAGTTGAGTCCACAACGCCGGCGCACCGGCTGCCTTGGCGATCGCTTCCAAGCGTGCCGCATGCTCGGCCAGGTCCTGCTCGCTGGCACGGATGATCGGCGTCGGTTTGCGATCAGCTGGCAAGCGGCGGATTTCCGAAGGGCGGTTGCCCGAGCCTTCCGCCGAACCGCTGCCATCGGACGCATTACCGGCCAGGGACAGGCTGGTCTGCCCGCCGGTCATGGTCAGATAAACGTCGGCCAGGATCTCGGAGTCGAGCAAGGCGCCGTGGAGTTCACGGCCGGAGTTGTCGACGCCATAGCGCTTGCACAAGGCATCGAGGCTGTTGCGTTGGCCCGGGTGACGCTCGCGGGCCATCATCAAGGTATCGAGGATCGTACAGTGCTGGGAGATGTCCGCACGGTCGGTCTGCCCCATCAGGGCAAATTCGTTATTGATGAAGCCGATGTCGAACGCCGCGTTATGGATGATCAACTGGGCGCCATTAATGAATTCGAAGAACTCATCGGCCACTTCGGCGAAGCGCGGCTTGCCCTTGAGGAATTCGTCGGTGATGCCGTGGACGCCAATCGCGCCCTCATCACTGTCGCGGTCCGGTTGCAGGTAGACGTGGAAGTGGCGGCCGGTCAGGCGGCGCCCCATCAGTTCGACACAGCCGATTTCGATGATCCGGTGACCATCGGTCACCGGCATGCCGGTGGTTTCGGTATCGAGTACAACAGATCGGATGGCCATCAGGGTTCAGCTCTCAACGGTTCGGTACAGTTCAAGGGGCGGGATATTAGCACGCTCTGTAAACGAAGCGCCCATGGCACCCAACCACCGGTGGACACCCAACAGTTATTTACAAGATTTCGCAAACTTGCTGCGGATTGCTACGCCCCTCATCGCTAACCTGCGCGCCTCCTCCAGATACGGAATTCCCTGACTCATGTTCAACCTGAAATGGCTGTTCATCCCCTGCCTGCTCAGCGCTGCCGGTGCGCAAGCCACCAGTTTCGTGATGACCACTGACGCCTTGGTGAGCCTGTCGATGAGTGCCACGGGCGGCACCAGCAGCAGCTTCAAGGACGACAAGATTGTGCTGGCAGCCAAGGCCGATGCCGCCTCGTTTGTCGCAAGCGAAGGTGCAATACGCGGTGCCCAACTAGAGTCAGCCTTGCGGCATATTCGCCAGACGAGAGTGGACCTGCGATACACGGACGAACAACTCGCCCGTGCGATCCTGGTTCTGTAAGCGACAACAATCACGGGATCTTTGTGATCAGGCCAACGTCTGCCTGCCTGAAGCTCAATGCCGTGCGGGTAGATTCGCCACACGCGATGGCGGCGGTGAAGCAGCGGCTCGAGCGGCCGCTGCGGTGTCGCTGACTCAGCTCTGCTTGTAGCCGCGCACTTCATCCACGCCACGGTTGGCCAACTGGTCGGCGCGCTCGTTGCCAGGGTGCCCAATGTGCCCGCGTACCCATTTCCAGGTGATGTCGTGACGGTTGCACTGTTCATCGAGCAATTGCCACAGGTCGGCGTTCTTGACCGGCTCCTTGGCCGCTGTCTTCCAGCCACGTTTTTTCCAGTTGACCATCCACTCGTTGATGCCCTTCATCACGTACTGCGAGTCGGTCACCAGGAGTACGTTGCAGCGCCGTTTGAGTTCTTCGAGGCCGCGAATCGCGCCCATCAGTTCCATGCGGTTATTGGTGGTATTGGCTTCGCCGCCCCACAATTCCTTCTCCACGCCCTTGCACACTAGCAAGGCGCCCCAGCCGCCCGGGCCGGGGTTGCCCTTGCAGGCGCCATCGGTGAAGAGTTCTACGCTATCGGTCATCGGTTATTCGGCCTGAAATCAAAAAGAGGTTTTACGGTTCGCGTTGTTCGCGGTTGACCTTGGCCAACGGCATCGGCACGAGCTTGCCGATCGGCTCGCGGCGCACTTGTTGCACCGGTCGCAGCCCGACCACGATCTTGCGTGCAACCAGCAAATAGAAGCCACCACCCGACAGCTGCCAGGCCCCTGCGCGGCGTTCCCAACCGGCCAGGCGGCCCTGCCACTTGGCCGTCGCAAGCGGCGGACGATAGCACCCGAAGCGGCGTTTCTCCAGCGCGAAGCCCAGCAGGTTGAGCCAGTCGCCCACCCGTGATGGCGCGATGCAACGCGCCTGACGCAGTCCGTCATGGGCGAACACACGGCGCAGGCCCCAACTGCTCCAGGGGTTGATGCCGACAATCAGTAAATGGCCACCAGGGCGCACGCTGCTCGCCGCTTCGCGCAACAAACCGTGGGGCGACAGGCAGAAATCCAGGCCATGCTGCAACACCACCACATCGGCGGCGTGTTCGCTCAAGGGCCAGGCCTGTTCCTCGCAGACGATTTCCACACCTGGCAATGGCGCGCCCAGGCGTACATTGCGTTGCACCTGCGGTGCCGAGGGCGGCGTGTCGGCCGACGGCCCGTAATGCACCAGGTAGCCCCCAAAGAACCGGCCCAGCTCGTCTTCGAGCATGCGCCGCTCTTCTTCCAGCAAAAACTGCCCAATCGGCCCGGACAACCATTCGCGGGCGGCGCTGATCAGGGCCAGCCACTCAGGATCGGCCTGGGCGAACGCTTTATCAGTCATTGCATTCTCCAACTCGCCTAGACGTTCTAAGATGCACCAATGTGTTCAGCTTGGCGAATCGAAGAATGATACAGATCAGTGCCCTACCCGCCTTCACCGACAACTACATCTGGTTGTTACAAGACCCCACGACCCGGCGCTGCGCCGTGGTCGACCCCGGCGATGCCGCGCCAGTACTGGCCTGGCTCAAGCAGAATGCCGAGTGGCGCCTCAGCGACATTCTGGTCACCCATCATCACCATGATCATGTGGGCGGTGTGGAGCAACTGAAAACTGTCACCGGCGCCACGGTCTACGGCCCGGCCAACGAAAAGATCCCGGCGCGGGATGTCGCCTTGCAGGATAACGACCGTATCAGCGTGCTGGGCTGGGACTTCGACGTGTACGCCGTGCCTGGCCACACCCTCGGCCACATCGCCTTTTACCACCAGGGCGTATTGCTGTGTGGCGATACCTTGTTCGCCGCGGGTTGCGGTCGCCTCTTCGAAGGCACGCCGGAACAGATGTACAGTTCCCTGGAACGCCTGGCCGCCCTGCCCGCCGATACGCAGGTGTACTGCACTCACGAATACACGCAAAGTAACTTGAAATTTGCCCAAGCCGTGGAACCGCACAACGCCGACATCGCCGAACGGGTGGAAAATGTCGCCCAACTTCGCGCCCGTGGCCAGATGACGCTGCCATCCAACCTGGCCCTGGAAAAACGTACTAACCCTTTTCTGCGCACCGCTGAAACATCCGTTAAACAAAAAGCGGACGAACGGAACGGCCGCGACAACCGCTCTGGGGCCGAGGTGTTTGCTAGCTTGAGGGCTTGGAAAGATAAGTTCTAACCAGATGCAATCTGATACGTAATTTCTGAATGGTTGACCGGAACCAAAGCGCTTTCTAGAATCGCCCGACATTTTTGCCCGGAACTTACTTCCAGCCAATGTCGTCATCTATTCGTAAATCCATTTCTTCAGACGCATTGACCCGCCTGGCTCAAGCCGTGGCGGTGGCCGTTTCCGCGACTCTGGCGGGCTGCCAATCGACCAATTACGCTGCACAATCCACCGTGCAACCCAAACCGAATCTTGCTGCCAAGATCAAGCAAAAACCTATTTGGCTATCAGAGAAGCCCAGCCCCGAAATACCCCAGGACGTCTGGGAACGCATGCGTCGGGGCTTTCAATTGCAGGACGGTGTCGGCGTCAACCCGCGCATCGAGCAACAGCGCCTGTGGTTCGCCAGTAACCCCTCCTTTCTGGAGAATGCCGGCGAACGCGGCAGCCTCTACATTCATTACATCGTCGAACGCCTTGAAGAACGCAACATGCCTCTGGAACTGGCGCTGCTGCCAGTGATTGAAAGTGCCTACAACCCAATGGCCTATTCGCGCAGCGATGCGGTCGGCTTGTGGCAGTTCATTCCCTCCACCGGGCGCTACTTCAATCTGCGCCAGACCCGCGCCTACGATGGCCGCCGCGACATCACCGCCTCCACCACCGCCGCCCTGGACTATCTGACGCGTCTGCATGACATGTTCAACGGCGACTGGCTGCTGGCCCTGGCGGCCTATAACGCCGGCGAAGGCACGGTCAGCCGGGCAATCGAGCGCAACGAAAAGCTCGGCCTGCCCACTGACTACTGGAACCTGCCCCTGCCTCAGGAAACCAAGGACTATGTGCCCAAATTCCTGGCCTTGTCCCAGGTGGTACTGGCGCCCAAGGCCTATGGCGTCAACCTGAACCCGATTGCCAACACACCGTACTTCGAAGTAGTTGAAGTCAAGCAAAGCATGGACCTGTCACGGGTTGCCGCGCTGGCCGAGATCGACGAAGACGAACTGTTCCAGCTCAACCCAGCCTTGAAACAACGCACCACTCTGGATGGCCCCCAGCATCTGCTGGTACCAACCTCCAAGGCCCAACTGCTGACCAGCACCCTTTCGACGATGAAGCCGGAAGAATTGCTGAGCATGCGCCCCAAGAAGCCGGTGTTCGACGAAGTCGAGACCAAGGCGGTTGCCGGGCGTACCCGCAGCTACAAGGTACGCAGTGGCGATAACCTCACGCTGATCGCCAAGGCCAACAAGGTTGACGTGCATGACCTGCAGCGCTGGAACAAGCTCAACGGCCAGGCGCTCAAGGTCGGCCAGACCCTGGTGATGCAGGACACGCGTAAAGTCGCGGCGAAAAAACCGGTGCAGTACAAGGTCAAGAAAGGTGACTCGCTGTACATGGTGGCCAAGCGCTTCAACGTTGAGATGCAACACCTCAAGCGTTGGAACCCGCGCACCGGCCAGGCATTGAAGCCAGGGCAGATGCTGGTGGTTTCCGGGCCGCGCTAATACCTCGGGGAGAGCTGGCTTGTGTGGGAGCTGGCTTGCCTGCGACGCAGGCACCTCGGTCTATCAGTCAGACCGCAGTGATGCTATCGCAGGCAAGCCAGCTCCCACATTTGACCTTCACACCGTCCAATAGCTCGCAGTGCGCAACATGGCCTTCCCGACAGCCTTTTTCCAACCGGAACAAGCTGTTACTGTACCGATCATAAAGCCCAAGCCGCCTGGATCGGATCTCTGACTTGAAGCGTCCCCTCCTTCTACTAATAAGCCTGGCCTTGAGCTTTGCGGCGAACGCGACGATCACCGAGAGCCACGGTTATGCGCAGTTCGGCACACTCAAGTACCCGGCCAAATTCACCCATTACGATTGGGTAAACCCTGCAGCGCCCAAAGGCGGGACGCTGCGGGTGATGGCATTTGGCACCTTCGATACGCTCAACCCCTACACCTTCAAGGGTTCAAGCCCGGTTTCCACCGCCAACTTCCTGCAGTACGGCGTCAACGAGCTCAATGAACCCTTGATGGTGGGCACCGGGCAATACGCGCCGTCGGGCGATGAACCCACCTCCAGTTATGGCCTGATTGCCCAGTCGGTGGAATACAGCGAGGACCGCAGTTGGGTGGTGTTCAACCTGCGCCCCGAAGCACGCTTTCACGACGGCAAGCCGATCACCGCCGATGACGTGGCGTTCTCCTATCGCACCCTACTGACCGAAGGCCACCCGCAGTACCGCACCAATCTGCAAGAAGTGGCACGGGTCGATATCCTCAACCCTCACCGTATCCGCTTTGTGTTCAAGCGCGCCGGCAACCCCTTGCTGATCCTGCGCCTGGGCGAGTTGCCGGTGCTGCCCCAGCACTATTGGAAAAACCGTGATTTCAAGGCCACCACCTTCGAGCCGCCCCTGGGCAGTGGGCCTTATCGCATCACCAAGGTTGCGCCTGGGCGGCAACTGGTGTTTGAACGGGTCAAGGATTACTGGGGCAAAGACCTGCCGGTCAACCAGGGTTTCTATAACTACGACAAGGTTGAAGTGGAATTCTATCGCGACAGCGATGTGGCCTTTGAAGCCTTCAAGGCCGGTGAATTCGATATTTATATCGAGCATCAGGCCAAGAACTGGGCCACCGGTTACAACTTCCCGGCGGTCAACCGCGGCGATGTGATCAAGGCGCAGATCGCCCATCAGATCCCCACCCAGAGCCAGGGCCTGTTCATGAATACCCGGCGACCGGCGTTCAGCCAGGCCAAGGTGCGTGAAGCCCTGGGGTTGATGTTCGATTTTGAATGGACCAACCGCACGCTGTTCAGCAGCGCCTACAAGCGTTCGGTGAGCTATTACCCCAACAGTGAATTCTCGGCCACCGGTCTGCCCGTGGGCCATGAGTGGTTGATGCTCTCGCCCTACCGCGACCAACTGCCGGCCGCGCTGTTTACCCAACCGTTCAGCCTGCCGCACACCGATGGCCGTGGCATTCCCCGCGAAACCCTGCGCCAGGCCCTGGCCCTGCTCAGCGAGGCCGGCTGGAAACTGTCGGGGCAGCGCCTGCTGGACAAGGGCGGGCAACCGCTGCGCCTGGAAATCCTGTTGGTCAACCCGAACCTTGAGCGCATCCTGCAACCTTATGTCGAAAATCTGACCCGCATCGGCATCGACGCCCGCTTGCGCACCGTTGACCGCGCACAGTACAAACAGCGCCTCGATCAATTCGATTTCGACATGATTCTGATGACTCTCAACCAGACCTTGAGCCCCGGTCTTGAGCAGTGGCAGTACTTCCACTCCAGCCAGGCCGCAATCAAGGGCAGCAAGAATTACGCCGGTATCGCCAACCCGGTGGTCGACCACCTGCTGGACCAACTGCTGGCGGCGCAGACCCGCGACGAACAACTGGCTGCCGGCCGCGCCCTGGACCGGGTGCTGCTGTGGCAGCACTACAGCATTCCCAACTGGTACCTCAACTATCATCGCCTGGCGTACCGCAACCGGTTCGCCTTCGTCACCACGCCGCCCTACAGCCTGGGCCTGAGCGCGTGGTGGCTGAAAGCTTCGGAGAAAGCCCAATGATGTCCTTGCGTACTACCCTGCTCGCCAGCCTGTTGCTGTGCACCGCGGCGCACGCCGCGCCGCAACATGCGCTGACCCTCTACAACGAGCCCCCCAAGTACCCCGCCGACTTCAAGCATTTTGACTACGTAAACCCCGACGCCCCCAAGGGCGGGACCTTCCGCGAATCGGCCATGGGCGGCTTCGACAGCCTCAACCCCTATATCAGCAAGGGCGTGCCGGCAGACAACCTGCCGCTGATCTACGACACCTTGGCCATGCAAAGCCTGGACGAACCCATCACCGAATACGGCCTGGTGGCTGGCAAAATCGAAAAAGCCCCGGACAACAGCTGGGTGCGCTTCTACCTGCGCCCCGAAGCGCGCTTCCATGATGGCCACCCGATCCGCGCTGAAGACGTGGTGTTCACCTTCCAGACCCTGATCAAGGAAGGCAACCCGCTGTACCGCAACTACTACGCCGACGTCGATGAAGTCGTGGCTGAAGACCCGTTGCGCGTGCTGTTCAAGTTCAAGCGCACCAACAACCGCGAATTGCCGCTGATCCTGGGGCAGTTGCCAGTGCTGCCTAAACACTGGTGGGCGACCCGGGATTTTTCCAAGGGCAATCTAGAAGTCCCCTTGGGCAGCGGGCCTTACCAAGTGGCGGAGGTCAAGCCAGGCCGTATGATTCGCTACGAGCGGGTCAAGGATTATTGGGCCAAGGACCTGCCGGTCAATAAGGGCTTCTACAACTTCGATACCCGCATCACCGATTACTACCGCGACAGCACCGTCTCCCTGGAAGCCTTGAAGGCCGGGCAGTTCGACTACTGGTTGGAGTTCAGCGCCAAGAACTGGGCCAATGCCTACAATATTCCAGCGGTGAAAGAAGGCCGTTTGATCAAGGAAGAAATCCCCAACGGCAACCCCACCGGCATGCAGGGCTTCGTGTTCAACATGCGCAAGCCGATGTTCCAGGACGTGCGGGTGCGCAAGGCCATCAGCCTGTTGCTGGATTTCGAATGGAGCAACAAACAGCTGTTCAACGGTGCCTACACCCGTACCCGCAGCTATTTCGAAAACTCGGAAATGGCCGCCACCGGCCTACCCGGTCCGGACGAGCTGGCGATTCTCGAGCCGCTGCGCGACAAGATCCCTGGCGAAGTCTTCACCCAGGCATTCGAACCGTCCCACACCGACGGCAGCGGCATGATTCGCACCCAACAGCGCGAGGCCTACCAACTGCTGCAAGAAGCGGGCTGGAAGATCGTTGACGACAAAATGGTCGACAATACCGGCAAACCGGTGACCATCGAGTTCCTGCTGGCCCAGACCGAGTTCGAGCGCATCCTGCTGCCGTTCAAGCGCAACCTGGCGGACCTGGGCATCGACCTGGTGATTCGTCGGGTGGACGTCTCGCAGTTCGTCAACCGCCTGCGCTCCCGCGACTTCGACATGCTGGTGGGCAGCTTCCCGCAATCCACCTCGCCGGGTAACGAGCAGCGCGAGTTCTGGAAATCCTCCAGCGCCGACAAGCCCGGCAGCCGCAACTACATGGGCCTCAAGGACCCCGCCGTCGACCAGTTGGTGGAAGAGTTGATCGACGCCGGTTCGCGGCAAAGCCTGATCGCCCACGCCAGGGCGCTGGATCGCGTGCTGCAGTTCGGCTACTACGTGATTCCCAACTGGCACATCAAGACCTTCCGCGTGGCGTACTGGGACCACCTGGGCCACCCCAAGGTCTCGCCACGCTACGACGTCGGCACCGCCACCTGGTGGGCTAAACCCGACGTCAAACCGGCGGTATCCCTCGACACCACGCAGAACGCCGATGCGGCGAGCGGAGGCGATTGAATGCTGGCCTATATTGTTCGCCGCCTGTTGCTGATCATCCCCACGCTGTTCGGGATCTTGCTGATCAACTTTGTCATCATCCAGGCCGCTCCCGGCGGCCCGGTGGAGCAAATGATCGCCAAACTCGAAGGCTTCGACGGCGCCACCAGCCGCATTGCTGGCGGCGGCGCCGAAGTTGCGGTGGCCGGTTCCACCTACCGTGGCGCCCAGGGCCTGGACCCGGCGCTGATCAAGGAAATCGAAAAGATGTACGGCTTCGACAAGTCGGCGCCGGAACGCTTGTGGATCATGGTCAAGAACTATGCCCAGCTGGACTTCGGTGACAGCTTTTTCCGGGACGCCAAGGTCATCGACCTGATCAAGGAGAAGATGCCGGTGTCCATTTCCCTCGGGTTGTGGAGCACCCTGATCATGTACCTGGTGTCCATCCCCCTGGGGATCGCCAAGGCCACGCGCCACGGCAGCCATTTCGATGTGTGGACCAGCTCGGCGATCATCGTCGGCTACGCGATACCGGCATTCCTGTTTGCGATTCTGCTGATCGTGGTGTTTGCCGGTGGCAGTTATTTCGACTGGTTCCCCTTGCGCGGGCTCACCTCCAACAACTTCGAGGAGTTGAGCTGGGGCGCCAAGATCCTCGATTACTTCTGGCACCTGGCGCTGCCCGTCACCGCCCTGGTGATCGGCAACTTCGCGACCATGACCCTGCTGACCAAGAACAGCTTTCTCGACGAGATCAACAAGCAGTACGTGGTCACCGCCAAGGCCAAGGGCCTGACCAACCGCCGCGTGCTGTATGGCCACGTGTTCCGCAACGCCATGCTGCTGGTGATCGCCGGTTTCCCTTCGGCCTTCATTGGCATCTTCTTTACCGGCTCGTTGTTGGTGGAGGTGATCTTCTCCCTCGACGGCCTGGGCCTGATGAGCTTTGAAGCGGCGATCAACCGTGACTACCCAGTGGTGTTCGGCACGCTGTTTATCTTCACCCTGCTGGGGCTGATCGTGAAACTGATCGGCGACCTCACCTACACCCTGGTCGATCCGCGAATCGACTTTGCCAGCCGGGAGCATTGAGATGAACCTGTCCCCCCTCAATCGCCGCCGGTTCGAGCGGTTCAAGGCCAACAAGCGTGGCTGGTGGTCGCTGTGGCTGTTTCTGGTGCTGTTCGTGCTGAGCCTGGGCGCCGAGTTGATCGCCAACGACAAGCCCCTGGCGGTGCACTTCGACGGCGGCTGGTACTTCCCGGCGCTCAAGCGCTACCCGGAGACTACCTTCGGCGGTGAATTCCCGCTGGAAGCCAACTACAAGAGCCCGTATATCCAGGAACTGCTCAAGGCCAAGGACGCCTGGACCTTGTGGGCGCCGATTCCGTTCAGCTACCAGAGCATCAATTACGACCTGAAAGTCCCGGCCCCGGCGCCGCCGTCCTCGGTCAACCTGCTGGGCACCGATGACCAGGGGCGCGATGTGCTCGCGCGGGTGATCTACGGCTTTCGTGTATCGGTGCTCTTCGCCCTGACCCTGACCATACTCAGCTCGATCATCGGCGTGATTGCCGGCGCCTTGCAGGGCTTTTATGGCGGCTGGGTCGACCTGGCCGGGCAACGTTTCCTGGAGATCTGGTCCGGCTTGCCGGTGCTCTACCTGCTGATCATCCTGGCCAGCTTCGTGCAACCCAACTTCTGGTGGCTGCTGGGGATCATGCTGCTGTTTTCCTGGATGAGCCTGGTGGATGTGGTGCGCGCCGAGTTCCTGCGCGGGCGCAACCTGGAGTACGTGCGCGCGGCGCGGGCGCTGGGCATGCAGAACGGCGCGATCATGTTTCGTCACATCCTGCCCAATGCGATGGTCTCGACCATGACCTTCCTGCCCTTCATCCTCACCGGCGCCATTGGCACCCTCACCGCCCTGGACTTTCTCGGCTTCGGGCTGCCGGCAGGTTCGCCGTCGCTGGGTGAGCTGGTGGCCCAGGGCAAGTCCAACCTGCAAGCGCCGTGGCTGGGCATGAGTGCCTTTGCGGTGCTGGCGATCATGTTGAGCCTGCTGGTGTTTATCGGCGAGTCCGCTCGCGATGCGTTCGACCCGAGGAAATGAGATGAATCCGGACAATCTGATCGAAATCCGCGACCTCAGTGTCGAATTCGTCACCGGCGAGCACCACCACCGGGTGGTCAACCACGTCAGCTTCGACATTAAGCGCGGCGAAACCCTGGCGCTGGTGGGTGAAAGCGGTTCGGGCAAATCGGTCACCGCCCATTCGATCCTGCGCCTGCTGCCCTACCCGTTGGCCAGACATCCGTCGGGCACTATCGAGTATTCAGGGCAAGACCTGCTGACGCTTAAAGAGAAGACCCTGCGGCATATACGCGGCAATCGGATTGCGATGATCTTCCAGGAGCCGATGACCTCGTTGAACCCGCTGCACTCCA
Source organism: Pseudomonas sp. FSL L8-0168 (assembly GCF_037976155.1). Classification (NCBI taxonomy): domain Bacteria; kingdom Pseudomonadati; phylum Pseudomonadota; class Gammaproteobacteria; order Pseudomonadales; family Pseudomonadaceae; genus Pseudomonas; species Pseudomonas sp. FSL L8-0168. The sequence continues at coordinate 1,105,505 of NZ_CP150262.1, forward strand.
TCGAAAAACAGATCAACGAGGTGCTCGGCCTGCACAAGGGCCTGACCGGCACGGTCGCCACCCAGCGCACGTTGGAATTGCTGGAGCTGGTGGGTATCCCCGAACCGCACAAACGCCTCAAGGCCCTGCCCCATGAGCTGTCCGGCGGCCAGCGCCAGCGGGTGATGATCGCCATGGCTCTGGCCAACGAGCCGGAGTTGTTGATTGCCGACGAGCCGACCACGGCGCTGGATGTCACCGTGCAGTTGAAGATCCTGGAATTGCTCAAGGAGCTGCAGGCGCGGCTGGGCATGGCGCTGCTGCTGATCAGCCACGACCTCAATCTGGTACGGCGCATCGCCCATCGTGTGTGTGTGATGCAGCAAGGTTGCATCGTTGAACAGGCCGATTGCGAGACACTGTTCCAGTCGCCCCAGCATCCCTACACCCAGGAATTGCTCGCGGCGGAGCCCAGTGGTGGGCCAGCCAACAATGATGTCGGCCCTCCGCTGCTGGAAGTGGACGACCTGAAAGTCTGGTTTCCGATCAAGAAAGGCTTTTTGCGCAATACCGTCGATTACGTCAAGGCTGTGGACGGCATCAACTTCAGCCTGCCCCAGGGCCAAACCCTGGGCATCGTTGGCGAAAGTGGCTCGGGCAAGTCCACCTTGGGCCTGGCAATTTTGCGCCTGATCGGCAGCCAGGGCGGGATTCGCTTCGAAGGCCAGCAACTGGACCGCCTCAGCCAACAGCAGGTGCGCCCGTTGCGCCGGGAAATGCAGGTGGTGTTCCAGGACCCGTTCGGCAGCCTGAGCCCGCGCATGTGCGTCAGCGAGATCGTTGGCGAAGGCCTGCGTATCCACAAGATGGGCACGCCCGCCGAACAGGAAGCGGCGATTATCGCGGCGCTCAAGGAAGTGGGCCTGGACCCCGAATCCCGGCATCGCTACCCCCATGAATTTTCCGGCGGCCAGCGCCAACGCATCGCTATCGCCCGAGCGCTGGTGCTCAAGCCGCGCCTGATCCTGCTGGACGAACCCACCTCGGCCCTGGACCGCACGGTACAGCGCCAGGTGGTAGAGTTGCTGCGCGGTTTGCAGGCCAAGTACAACCTGACCTACCTGTTTATCAGCCATGACCTGGCAGTGGTGAAGGCGCTGAGTCACCAGTTGATGGTGGTCAAGCAAGGCCAGGTGGTGGAGCAAGGCGATGCCCAGGCTATTTTTGCTGACCCGCAACATGCCTATACCCGGCAGTTGCTCAAGGCGGCTTTTTTGGTGCCGGCCTGACGGCACGCGGGTGCAAATGCAGGAGAAATAACGCCATGTCGCTCAGCCCAATCGCCCGTCCCGCAGACACGCCGCGCTTCTGGCGCGACGAACGCCTGCCGTTCATCGAAGCGCGCACCATCGCCGACGGGCGCAAGGTCACCTACACCCGGCACGCCCATGAGCATTTTTCCATCGGTGCGATCACCACCGGCTGCAGCTATTACCACTATGGCGCGCGCACCTTCGAAATCAGCGCCGGCACCGTGGTGCTGATGAACCCAGGCGATGTGCATGCGTGCAACCCCATCCATGACCAGCCCTGGTCCTACCACATGCTGTACCTGGACACGCCCTGGCTGACCGACCTGCAATACCAGCTGGGGTTCAGTACCGACCAGGGCTACCGGCCATTCGACACGCCCCATACCCGCGACGCCACGCTGTACCACGGCTTGCTCGACCTGTACCGCACGCTAGTGGATGAACAGGCCGAACTGCTGCAAAAACAGAGCACGCTGGTGAGTTACTTCACCGAGGTGCAACAGCGTCTGAACCCTTCGTTGGCACCGGTACGCGAGGTCAACCACAAACTCGAACGCGCCGCCGACTACATCCGCGCTTACTGCACTCTGGCCTTGAAACTCGAAGACATCTGCCAGGCGGCCGACCTGTCGCCGTCTTACCTGATCCGCGCGTTCAAGCAGTATTACGGCTTGACGCCCCACGCCTTCATGGTCAACCGACGCATCCAGTTTGCCCGCAGCCAACTGCGCAATGGCGCACTGATTGCCGACGTCGCCCTGGCCGCGGGCTTTGCCGACCAGGCGCACTTCCAGCGCACCTTCAAACAACACTTCGCGGCCACGCCGGGGCAATACCGCGAGAACCTCAAGCCATCAGCAAATAACCCACACTGGCCACCAGCAACGCGGCCATTGAGCGGTTGAACAGCCGTACACCTTTGGGGTTGTTCAAGTAGCGGCGTAAAAACGTCCCCGCATACACCCAGCACGCCACCGACAGGTAGCAGATCACCAGGTAAAGCGCGGCAAACAACCACACCTGCGCCGCATCGCCATCAGCCACAAACAACCCCATGCCTGCCACACACGCCAGCCAGGCTTTCGGGTTGAGCCACTGCATGATCGCGCCATACAGCATCGACGGCGCGGTGTCGGCACCGTCAGCGTCCAGCCGACCATCGTCCACGGCGAGTTTCCACGCCATGTACAACAGGAACGCGACTCCGCCCCAGCGGATCAATTGGATCAGTATCGGCCAGCGCACCAGCACTTCATGCAGCCCCAGGCCGATCAGTATCAATAACAAGGTGAAACCTACGGCGGCGCCCAACACATGTTTCTGGCTGGCGACAAAACCGAAACGCGCGCCGGCACTTAAAGCAACCACATTGACGGGGCCGGGCGTGATGGACGTGGCCAGGGCAAAAGCGGCCATGGAGAGGATCAAGCTCATTACAGTTCCTTGTGTGATGCCAACGATGCTGAGATCACGGTAACGCGCCGGGCGATGAGCGTATTGAACAAAATGCCCCTGGGCGCTTCAGAAACGAACGCTGATCTGATGGATGCCCCCACGATCAAACTATGGGAGCTGGCTTCCACATTGGTCATGCATCGCCCAAAGGATCTACGCCTGGCACCGGTCCCCAGTGGGAGCGGGCTTGCCCGCGAAGGCGGCGTGTCAGCCACTGCATCTTTAACTGAACCACCGCTTTCGCAGGCAAGCCAGCTCCCACATTTGGACCGTGGAGCGTCGCGGGAGCAAGCGCCCTCGCCACAGGTACAGCGCGTGGCCACTTGGAGGGGATGACACCGCCTCACCCTTGGTATCCTGCCACTCCAACCCACAGGGACCCGTGCGCATGCAAATCAACCCAGCCTTTATCCTTCACCAGACCGAGCACTGGCAGCTCAACCACCACCTGACCTCAAAGCTGCCCGGTTACCTGATACTGGGCGCCAGGGCGCCGATTGACGCCCTCCCCGACATGCCTGAAGCCGCTCTGGCCGAACTGGGCGGCCTGCTCGCCAATATCCAGCGGGTGATGCAAACCCAGCTCCAGCCAAAATGGCTGTATATCAGCCGTTACGGCCATGTGCCGGGCTTACCGCTGCATTTTCATTGCATCCCCGTCTATGACTGGGTAGAGCAAGCGTTCTGGCGGGACGAACGCTATCGCTCGCTGAACGCTTTCGGGACGCCCCCCCTCGAACCCATGACCGATGGCGCTGAACTGACCCTGTTCGTATGGCGCGAGTTTGGCGAGAGCCTCACCCCGCCGCCGATTCAAGGGCCAGGGATAGAGCCTGTGATCGAGCAATTGCGCGCTGCATTCAAACGGGACTCATAACCCGCAACCGCTTCACCATCGGTACACACGCCAGCACCAACCCGGACGGCGAGCGGTACACCGCCTGCTCATCGCCCACATACCCGCACGCTCTATAAAAACTCACCGCGTTCAGTGTCGCATCCAGCACAACCTGTTCAATCGCCCGCTGCTGCGCCATACGCTCCAAGTGAGCAAGCATCACTTTGCCAAACCCTCGCCCGCTGAATAGGGGCAATACAAACAAGGCTCCGATTTCATGGCTGGCAAGATCCAGCATGCCAGTGACGACTGGTTTGCCATTGAACCATCCCATGTAGAACTGTTTTTCCATCAGCGCGCCGTAGCCATCACTGGCGCGACCTCGGGTCCAGAGCGCCATTTGTTCAGCGCTATAGGCGCCAATGCATTGGCCGCGAATGGCCTCGTGACGAATCTCAAACGCACGCTCGGCGTCGTCCGGCGTGGCACGTTTTATCTTCAGCATCGCAAGCTCCTTCCGTGACCTCAAACTGCCATTAGCCCATTTGTGCTAATCGACCCTACCTCACGGCAGCGCTATATTCCGCGGCACTTCCAACGTTCTCACCCACACCGCGCATTCCGTGCGCGCGGGTTCGTTGCGCGTTGGAAAAACCAAAACAACCCCAAGGAAGAAGCACCATGAAACTCTACTCCCCTGTCACTCGCTTTGCCCTGCTGGGCGCCTTGATCATCGGCGTCGCCGGTTGCAGCAATATCAAGCCCACCGAAGATCATCTCAAGAAGCTGTCGGAAACCAATCTGGGCGAGCCGGTAAAACGTATCTCCAATGTGCGCAGCGACTCCATGACCACCTACTACGTCGCTAACACAGCCTCCGGCGAGTACAACTGCTCCGTACCCAGTGGTGCCAGCGGCGGCGCGTTCGCGATTGCCAGCTTCGGCCTGATGAAGCCCGCGGCCTACTGCATGCCCAAGGGCGCCAAAGGCAATGGGTTGACGCCGTTCATGCAGTAATATTTTCCTGGCTGAGCGCTCGCAGAGTGCCGCGCAGTTCCGCAGGGCGTACCGGTTTGGACAAAATAGCGATCTGACGATCGTGCAACGCGGCCTGGATTTTCTCCACGTCGTGCCCGGTAAGGATCAGCGCTGGCACCGCCCAGCCGCGTTGCTGGCGTAACTGGTCGATGCATTCGATGCCGGTGGCGTGGTTGCCCAGGTCATAGTCGGCAACGATGATGTCGCAGTCACTGACCAAACCCTGCCCCGTGGACTCGGCCTGCACTTGGCACCCCCAGCGCTCCAGCAGGGCCTGGGTGGCGAGCAGCACGTTGTAGTCATCTTCCACCAGGCACACCTTAAGGCCGGTGAGCAGCCCGGCTTGGCGTGCATCGTCGCGCAAGGCCGGTTGACGCGGCGCGGTGGCCAAGGCTAGGCCATGCAGGCTTACTGAGGTGCCATGGCCGACCCGCGAACGCAGGCTCACCTGCAACCCCATCAATTGCCCCAGGCGCTTGACGATGGACAGCCCAAGGCCCACACCTTCGACGTCCTTGTCACGCAGTTGGCGCACGCGATAAAACTCTTCGAAGACCTTTGACAGATGCTCCCTGGCAATCCCCCGCCCCTGGTCGTGCACCTGCACCACCACGCCGTCATCACGCATGCGCACGCCAATCAGCACCGGTCGTTGCGCCCCGTACTTGAAGCAATTGGAGAGCAGGTTCTGCACCATGGTCGCCAGCATGGCCGGATCAACCAGCACCCAGTGGGCACAGGGGCGCAGGCGCAGCTCCACGCCCGCCCAGCGAGCAGCCTCGGCGTTCTGGCGCACGAGGTCGGCAAGGAAGTCGCCCAGGTGGATCACTTGGTATTTGGGCAACAGGCGCCCGTTGTCGAGGGTGTAGAGGTCGAGAATCGAGCGGAACAATTGCGAGACGTTAAGCAGCGAGCGGTCGATATTGTCCACCAAGCGCTGTTCGTCCTCGCCCAAACGGGCTTCGCGCAGGCAGGCGGTAAACAGGCCAATGGAGTGGATCGGCTGGCGCAGGTCATGGCTGGCCTGGGCGAGAAAACGGGATTTTTCCAGGTTGGCAGCGATCGCCTGCTCGGAGGCCTTGCGCGTGCGCTCCAACAGGATATGGGCATACACCGGGATCACCGTGCTGGTGATCATCAGCATCAGCACCATGAATGGTTGTGCCTGCCACAGCGGCGTGAGTTGGTACACGATCAACAGCGCCAGCAACGCCAGCCCCGTCGCAATTGCCAGGTAGCGCGAACCGTAGCGCATGCCGTTGCCCAGGTTCACCCAGACCATCACCGCATACAGCGGCAATGCCGCCTCACCGCCTACCACCAGGCCGAACGAAGTGCCCGTGTAGTCGTGGATCATGCCAAAGATCCGCCGCGCCGGATAATGCCCGGGCCAGCGTGCGATCACTTGGCGAAGCACGATGGACGCCAGCAGGAACAGCAAGATATACAGGATCACCGGCAGATAGGTGTCCAGCGACTGCCCAGGCAAAAAGCCCAGCACGCCGATGTAAACGATAGCGATGCTGGCCACCACGATGCGCAGGTTAGCCTGATCGAGTTCGGAGTTAGTCTCGGGGCTCATCGTCATATCCTTGACCTATCATCTGAAGGAGCGAGCTTGCTCGCGAAAAACGTCAACGATAACGCGTTTGACCTGGGAGTCCGCGGTGCCTGTGCGTGCTTCACGAGCAAGCTCGCTCCTACATCGGCGGTAAATAAATTAGCATGCCTGGACACAACCTTGCCCCAGGAAGGAGCTCGCCATGACCGGCCGAATCATCATCGCCGACGACCACCCCATGTTTCGCGAAGGCATGACGCGCACCGTGCAGCGCCTGCTGCCGGGCGCGGTGGTGCAGGAGGCCGGCGACCTGGCCACGGTGAATGCGTTGCTGTGCGAAGCGGGCGAGGTCGATACCTTGATCCTCGATTTGCGCTTTCCCGGCCTGACCTGCATCAGCCAACTGGCCGAACTGCGCCAGCAACTGAAGCGCACCACCTTGGTCCTGGTGTCGATGGTCGATGACCCCGCGCTGATCGAACAGGTCATGGCCTTGGGCGCCGACGGTTTTATCGGCAAGAACATCGCCCCGGACGAGATCGGCCAGGCCCTGCTGGCGATCCGCGAAGGCGAAGTGCTGGTCAAATTCGCCCCTTCAGGCCTGCTGCCCCTCGACACCCACACCCTCACCACCCGCCAGCAGGAAGTGCTGCGCCTGATTGCCCAGGGCAAGACCAACAAGGAAATTGCCAAGGCCCTGAATATCTCGCCGTTTACCGTACGTATCCATGTGTCGTCATTGTTGCGCAGCCTGAATGTCCCCTCGCGCGCTGCAGCTGCGGTGAAGTATTCCGGCGAGTTCTAGGCGATTGCACGGCTCAACGCTGCGCGGGAATACGAATACCGCCCCCACGGCATTGGCTTTTCACACTGCGCGGGCAACCGGCAAAGGCCAGGTCCTTGGTCAGGCACACCCGTACCTCCGACAACACCTTTCCCTTGCAGATCACCGCCATCCCGTGGTTACCCATACGCGGGTTGCTCGCGCGAAACAGCGCCTCGATCTCACTGGCCGGCAATGACGGCGGCGTATTAAACGGTTGCAACTGCTGCGGGATGGCGACCGCACCGAGCGCTACATCGGTCTTCTCCAGATATTCCAACGGTTCGAGCCCACTGCAGGTGCCATGCGTGGCCCACTCATGCTTGAGCAGCGCGCGGGTGGGAAACAGCGCAGCGCCCTTGTCCATTTCTGCCTCGCTCAAGCGCGTCTGCGGCGTACAGGACGCCGGCCACCCTCCCCGCGCGTATTGCGGCCACAAACCGTGCAGCACAAAGCCGTAGCCCTTACCCGAGCATTGCTCGTTGCCTGGGTGCGTCAGGCAAAACGTGGGTGACCACGATAACGACAGCACATAGAAATCAAACTCGCCCGACTGCCCTTGGCTGCGTGGCGCCGCCGTTGTCGCGGTGGCGATCAGCAGCCACACCACCATCCAGTATTTCATCCCGGTATTCCTTTAAAAGAGTGAAGCCTTACGCTATTGCCACGACTAGGGATGCTGGGAATAACGGTGTAACACCTTGTCCAGGATGATATCGGTCTTCAGCGCTTCGATGGCCAGCGACGGATGCTCGGCCTCGCCACGAATATGCGCGTTCATGTTCAGGACATGGTGCCATTGAATATGGGTGTGACACGGCACCTCTAACACCTCGGTGGTCTCGCCTTCAAGACGCAGCGGCTGGTCGTCGAACACCGAAAATTGAATACGGCCGCGACTGCCGATCAGTTCGACCCGGTCTTCGCGGCGGTCCGCCACAAAATTCCAGCAGCCCATGCCCAATGCACCGCTGGCAAATGTCCAGCAGGCCGTCACTGCGTCTTCTGCCGCGTAGCGTCCTGCCTGTCGTGCGGAAAAGCCTGAGACCTCGACGATGTCCCCGGCCAGGTACTGGAACAGGTCGAACCCATGGCTGGCCAGGTCGGCAAAGTAGCCGCCACCGGCAATGGCCGGGTCGGTGCGCCAATTGCTGGCGTCGGTGTCTGTAACGGCAGCGGGTTTGCACAAGGTCCAGGTCAGGTGACGCAACTCACCGATACGGCCTTCCTGCAGCCAGGTGCGCACTTGCTGAAAGCGTGGCAATGAACGCCGGTAGTAGGAGACAAACAGATGCAGCCCGGCGCGCTCGAATGTGCGCTGCATCAACGCGCTCTGTTCAGCATTCAGCGACATCGGCTTTTCGACGCAGCAATGCTTGCCCGCCGCCGCCACCCTCAAGGCGTATTCAAGATGGCTGTCGGGTGGCGTGGCGATGTAGACCGCATCCACCTCGGGGTCGTCGATCAAGGCCTGGGCATCGGTATAACAACGGGCAATACCATGGCGCGCCGCGTAATCGCGCACCGCCTCGGCACGCCGCCCCATCACGGCGACCAAGGCCGAACCTGGCGCTTTATAGAAAGCCGGTCCACTCTTCAATTCAGTGACACTGCCACAGCCGATCATGCCCCAGCGTATGGTCTTCATCTAATGTCCTCGGTCGTATTCGTCAATCGGGCAGTATCCACATACCGGCCCTGGCGCGCCATAACCACTTAGCATGACAATTGCATTACACTTTTATGACACTCATTCGGCGCGGGGGCACATTCGATGAAAATTAGGGCAACCGTCATTTGCGAACATGAGGGGCATATCCTCTTCGTGCGCAAGGCCAGATCAAAATGGGCATTGCCCGGCGGGAAAGTCGAAGCGCACGAGCGCCCTGTCGGCGCGGCGGAACGCGAGCTGGAAGAAGAAACCGGGTTAAACGTGGACGGCTTGCTGTACCTGCAAGAGCTCAAGGCCCGCGACACCGTCCACCATGTGTTTGAGGCCTCGGTGGTCAATATCGACGAGGCACGGCCGTGCAATGAGATTGTCGATTGCCAGTGGTATGCCTACAGCGCCCTGGACGAGCTGGACACCACAGACGCCACCCGCCACATCGTCAAATCCTTCCTGCGGCGCCTCTGACGCCCTGGACAGCCGCTAACCCACCGCCGCGAACCCGCGGCGCCCGGCCTTTATCTCGGCACGCAACTCACCAATCAGGTTGGCGATGGCACGGATGCTGTCCAGGCCCTCGGGCGATACGCGGGTCAGCAGCAAGTCGACACGACCGGACGCAGGCTCGAACACGCTGATGCGCAGTGAGCCGTCGCTGTTGAGGCAGCACTCACACGCAAGCGGCAGGAAGCCTGAAGCCATGATGCGGTTGAATTCGGTGATGGAAATCATGATCAGCCCCCCGTCCCTGGGTTCTACCCGATTGAGGCGATGCAAGCAGCATAGATAAGGTTTTGCCGGCCACCGGACATTTAATGCAACAGTGTTAACCAGCCCTCACTTTGTCGGGCGTAACCGGCCATGAACGACAGGCCGAGATTAAATCGCGGGCAAAAAAAATCCCAAGTAGCTGATGGAAACTTGGGATTTAAAAATGCATAAACCGTGGGAGGTGAACGCCCGGCTATAGTAGCGATTGTAAAAAGATGTAACAAGATTATTTTAATCCTTTCGTCGGATTGAAAGCGTCGTAAGTCATTCAATAACCACATGTTTTTTAAGGTGGAAGGCGGCAGTCATGCTACTTTTTGGTGCAAGTAACGGTTATAAACCCACGTATAAAAAAGGGTTATTAATCCGGTGCCGTACTTTTAAGTAATTGTTCACTTAATTGCTTGCACGTTTCTTGAAGGGCCTCACGACTCGAAGCGGTGGCGCCCACCACAGCCTCCAGGTGACGACACAGCGCCAAACGTTCAGCGGCTTCTTCACGTTGGCGGTCGACCTTGGCGTTGAGCTGAACAAAATAGAACCCCAGTAACACGGCGACAACCAGCACGCCCGCCGCGAAGTAGCGCAAGCTGTTGGACGATGAAGGCGCTGGGGCATTCATGGCCTTATGGCGCCCTGCTCTTTTCATAACGCACATCATCTCCATCGACCGGGCCCACGACAGACCAGCCCAGGCGCTGATAGAACCCATTGGCCCGGATCTCATCACGCCCATCAGTCACCAGGTACGCCGTGTCGTGGCGCTCAAACAGGGCCGCCTCGGCCACCGCCATCAGTTGACGGCCCAGGCCAAGCTTCTCGTGGGATGGCAGCACGAACATCGCGAACACTTCACCTTCATCCAGGTCGACCATGGAAAACCCCGCCGCCTGGCCGTCCACTTCCGCGATCCAGCCACAAGGTGCTGCGCGCAACGTGTCGCTCAATACCTGCGGGGTAATCCCCAGGCCAGCCATCTGTTCAAGGCTCAGGTGGTTTTGCACCACCGAGGTGCGAATCGCGCACAGCGTGTCGACGTCATCAGGTGTTGCCGTTCGAATCAGTACTTGCATACCGGCCTCCATGAAGAAGTGCGCAATTGTATGCAAATACTCACACGGGGTTTGTCGTGGATTTGTAAAGGCCCTACGGCTGGTGCGGGGCTACGAATTACTTGCGCGCCACCTTGTAGCGCAGGCAATCCTGATAAAAGCTCTGACGAATCGCCTCGGGCTTGAGCCTTGAGCGGCTGTCATAGGTCTGCTCGGTGATGCCCATGGCCATCATGCGCATCCACGATTTGCTGAACTTGAGGGTCTGGATCTTCTGCCGGGCCGCGTATAGCGAAACGCCGGATAACTTTAGCTCCTGGGCCCTGGCGGCCGTGCCTGCGCCCCAACTGCACATGTACTTGTCACCCTCGCGCAATTCCCTGGCCTGCGCGACAGTCGCGCCGCCGGCCAGGGAGCAGGCAATCAGCATCATTCCCACAGAGCGCATTTGCATCCTCACCTAACCACCTGAAAATAAAAGTGATTTTGGCGAGGATTTTGTTACAAAGGGGCCATTAAATTGCCTTACTGCGCAAAGCGACTCGCGGATGCTTCCTATCAAGGCTTGAGTTCGAACAGCGCCGGCATCGGTGGCCACTGCGAAGGCACTTTACGAAAGCGGCTGAACCCGGCTGCCTCAGCCATCTGGCGGGCACGCTTCTCGCCCATGAACGCCCCCAGCCCTGCCCCACCGTGGGACAGCGAACAGGTCATGCAATAGAGGGTGCTCTGCGGGTACATGACGCGCCCGAACAGGTTCATGTTCTCGTGCAGTTCCTCGGACAGGTTGAGCTCCACCATCAGGTAGGTACCGTCTTCGGCCGTGGCGGCGCGCAAATCCTTGAGCATCTGCTGGGGGTCGGTAGCATCGTGGATCACCACAAAGGTGGTCACGAAGTCGAATTGCTGGCCGCGCAACGCATCGGAGTCGTTCACCTCGAATTGCACCCGGTCACCCACGCCGGCCGCCTCGGCGTTGGCCCGCGCCAACTCGATGGAAGGCAGGTGGAAATCGCAGCCGACAATGCGCGCCTCAGGATAGGCCTTGGCCATGGTGATCGCCGCCAGGCCCGCACCGCAGCCAAAATCCAGGACACTGCCGCCGGTCTTGAGCTTCTCTTCGACGCCATCCAAGGATGGAATCCAGTGCTGGACCAAGTAATGCTTGTACCAGGGCATGGTCATGCGCTCCATGCCTTTCCAGGTTTCCAGCGGGAACGCCTCTTCAGCGCAGCCACCACCATGGCGGAAGGCTTCGATGACCTTGGGCGCCATGCTCACGAACGGCACGCTCAGCTGAATGATGCCGCCGGCGAAATACGGCGAGTCTTCATCGGCCAGCACCGGCACAAATTCAGCCGGCATCTGGTAGCGGCGGGTTTGCGCGTCGTAGGTCACATAATTGCCGGTGGCCATGCTGCCCAGCCATTCGCGCAAGTAACGCGCGTTGTAGCCAGTCTTGTGCGCCAACTCTTCCAGGGTCACCGCCTGGCCGTCGGCCAATGCCTTGAACAAGCCGAGTTGGTCGCCGATGTAGAGCATGGCACCGCGCAGCGTGTTGCCGTAATCCTCCATGATCCGCGCCGAGAACTGTTGGACCTTGGCTTTATCAACTTCCATAACGTTGGACATCTGTCGCTCCTTGATGAATTTGCAAGTCTGTTAAGGGATCAATGGCCGGCGAGTTTGGCCAGCACGTTGTCAACGATGCGCTCGGACATGCCCAGGTGGGTCCTGGGCTCGAACAGCCGTGCCAGGGCGCCGTCACTCATGACAGCAAGCACCCGCGCATCGGCCTCGATTGCCTCGCGGATCGACACGTGATTGCGCTGGCTGGCCTGGGATACTTCGAAGATGATCTGGTAGGCGCTGCTCTTGCCCAGCTTGCGCGCCATTTCGAACACCACCGCTTCGGTGCAGATGGCATCGCCATACGCCTGGGCGGTGCCTTCCATCTTCTGCACATTCACGGTGAGCCCGTCGATGGTCTCGGTCAGAATCGAGAGCGCCATCAATACATAGTGGGAAACGTCCGCGACCGCGCACCACTCCAGCCGCGTACCGCGGTAATCGCGCTCATGCTCAAGAATCATCGCGTCCAGCGCGAGCATGACCTGGGCCTTGGCCAGCCGTGCCAACACCACCACCTGCTCGCAGCCTTCGGGGTTGCGTTTGTGCGGCATGGTGCTGCTGCCGATCTGCTGGTCGCTCCAGCCCACTTCCACTTCAGCGATTTCCCAGCGATTGAGCGTACGGATTTCATCGGCTACGCGGGCCAACGAGGCGGTGACCATGGCCAGGGTGCTGACGAACTCCGCAACGCGGTCACGGGACACATGCCAGCCCGTCAGGGGCACTTGCAGCGACAACCGCTGGGCAAAACGCTCCAGCATCGGCATGGCGTCCGGGCCGAACGCCGCCATGGTGCCGACCCCGCCGAACAGTTGCACCACCAGTACACGCTGGCGGGCTTCGGCCAAGCGCTGCTGGTGGCGCAACAGCTCATCGATCCAGCCAGCGACCTTCAGCCCGAAGGTGGTCGGCAAGGCGGGAATCGAGTGGGTCCTGGCGACCATCAGCGAGTCACGGTGCGCATCGGCCAGGGTCGACAACTTACCCAGCAAAGTCTCCAGGGCCTGGTCCATCGCATCAAGCACATCGCGCATCTCCAGGGACTGGGCGGTGTCCTGTATGTCTTGGGTGGTAGCGCCGTAATGCACGTATTCACGGGCACTGGGGCTGCAATTTTTTTGCAGGGCGCTCAGCAATGGCATCAGCGAATGCCCAGTGGCAACCACACCCTCGGCCAGTTGGCGCACATTGATGCCCGATAGCAACGCGGCCTTTTCGATCTCCAGGGCCGCCTCGCGCGGGATGATGTTGACATCGGCCTGCGCCATGGCCAGCGCGGCTTCCACGTCCAGCCAGCGTTGCAGGCGACAATGACTGCAAAAAATCTTGCGGCTCTGCGGGCCGGCATAACCCGAACCGTGGGTTTTCGAATCGAGGATGTGGCTGTGTTCGTGGCGGCATTGCTCGCCGTCATGATCAAAACCTGGGTGGTCCGAACGTGCGGTGCAAGACGCACGAGCTGTCGTTTCCAAAGTTTGCGCATCCATCACATACCCTCCGTAGCGTACAGGGACTGATTGGTATTGCCTTGGGTTGCCATCAGTGCTTCAGCGCCATCGCCTGAAGCGCGAGGTCGTGCTTTAGTTGCCACCAGATCGACCATTTCGGCCGCCAGCCCTGTGTAGGCCGTCGGGTCAAGCAAGTCATCGAGCATTTGTGGGCTGAAACAACCGCGCAGCCGAGGGTCGCCAAGCAGCGCGTCGCGAAAGCAAACGCCCGCGTCTTGGGCCTGCAGGGCGATGTCGTGCACCAGGTGATGGGCCGTCTGCTTGCCACACCGAGGCGCCAGCGCAAGCATCACGCGCTCCGACAGGATCAGCCCGCCCAACAAGTCCAGGTTGCTGCGCATGCGCGCTTCACGCACCTCCAACCCCGCCAGCAGCAAGCCTTCCATACGAGCGAGCAACGCACCGGCGTAAATGAACAGCTCGGGTAAGGCCGCCCATTCGATGCGCCAGGTGGTGCCGTCACGCTCGTGCATCTGGAAAGCCGCATCGGTCAGCGCAACCATCTGCGCACGTACCAGCCGTGACAGCGCGCTGATCAAGTCCACCGTCGACGGGTTTTGCTTGTGGGGCATGGTGCTACTCCCCACTTGCCCGGCTCGCCGCCCCTCGCGCACTTCGTCGATCTCGGTGCGCTGCAGGTGGTAGATCTCATTGGCGACACGCCCCAACGTCGCCGACGCCTGCACCAGCAACCACGCTGCTTCCAGGATGCGGTCGCGGGCGCTGTGCCAACTGCTCAACGGCGCCGCCAGGCCGAGGCTTTCCAGGGTGCGGCGCTGCACGTCCAAACCCTGCGGGCCAAGCCCGGCCAGGGTGCCCACGGCGCCGGTCAGGTTGCCGACCATCACCCGGGCGTAGGCTTCGTCAAAGCGTTCAAGGTGTCGATCAATCTCATCGACCCACACCGCCACCTTATAGCCGAACGTGGTGGGCAATGCGTGTTGGCCATGGGTTCTGGCGACCATCGCCGTGTGCTTATGGCGCAGGGCGAGCGTGAGCAGATGCCCGCGGATCCCGCGCAAACGCTGCACTACCAGGCCCCAGGCATCGCGGATTTGCAGGATGAGGCCGGTGTCGAGGATGTCCTGGGTGGTCACGCCGTAATGCACGTATTCGCCCAGCCCATCGGCGCATAACCCCTGCAAGGCGCGCAGGGTCGGCACCAGGATGTGCCCGGTTTCCAGGCCCTCGCGCCCCAACGCATCGAGGTCCAGCAGTTCCACGCTGGCTACCCGGGCAATCTCCCGGGCGGCCTCGTGGGGGATGAGGCCCATCTGCGCCTGGGTCGCCGCCAGCGCTGTTTCAACATCGAGCCACTTCTGCACCTGATTGGCATCAGAGAAGATTGCAGCAAATTCCGGGGACGAGTAAGCGCCCCCGTGGATACGGGATTCAGTGATATGACTTGGCATGTCGGGTTACTCGGGTTGTCCAGGGAGGGCTACTTCACGCGTTGTACTTCTTCCCAGACTGCATCGTAATAAGCCCGCTCCAGCCGGAAGTGCTCGGCCAGAGACGTCAGGAACGCATTCTGGAACCCCAGGTCCGGAATACGCCGTGAGATCAGTGCCCATTCACGCTTGGCCCGCGGCGGCACCAGGCTGATGTGCACTTCGTAGTACTCCGCGTCATCCTGGCTCAAGCCCGCGTTGCGCAGGGCGTTGTACAGCTTGCCGTGGTTACCGGGCACCACCAGTTCGGTGATGTAGAACACCGCCAGGCCCCAGCCGACATCGGGGTTGCGGAAACAGCGTGCGCGGTTGTTGAGGTAGGCGATTTCCTCGGGCATCGTCGAGAGGGCCTCGAAATCGGCATTCAGGCCCACGGCGGCGAGCAGCTTGGCCAACAGCTTCGGGTGGGAACGCTGCTCATCCTCTTCGCCCAACTCGCCGTAGAGATAACGCGCCAGGGCAGCCGCCTCGTCCACGTCAGTCAGGTTGACCAGCAGGTCGGCGGCGTCCCGGTAAAGGCGATAAGTACGGAACCATTGGTGGCGCAAAAACACCTGCAGTTGCTCGTGAGAGGCTTTGCCTTCAAACACATACTGCGACATCGGATGGTTTTCCCGCGACTGCGCGGCAATCTGCTCTTCCAGGCGCTGCTGGAAGCCGGCCTCGGACAAGGGCGATGCCAAGTCGGCTGACGGCATGAAACGCTCTTGCACGCTATAGACGGCATTGGCCAGCCAGCGCCGGGTCGAGGCGGTGGCCACGTCGTCGCTCAACGAGAGGATGTACAGCAATTGCTGGCACTGCGCTGCATTCGCGGCGTCGCCACGTTGGCCGGTCTCGCACAGGGCGCGCAGCATATTGGCGGCAATTTCGATGCGATTGAACGTCGCGTCCGGTTTCAAGGCTTCCGCCAGCAGACGGGCTTCGGCCGTGTGAATATTCTGCAATTGCGACAGGGAAAAATTACGTGGGCTCATCATGTGCTCCATTATTTTTGTTTTTGGATCGCAGGTCGTTCAGGCAGACAGGCGTTGGGCCTGCATCTGCTGCCACAGGCTGTCGAAGTAGGCCTTGTTGATCTCGAAGTGGCGCTTGAGTGCGCGCATGAACGTGCGTTGAAAGCCTTCCTCGCTGGCGAACTTGGCAATCAGTGCCCACATTTCTTCGGTGTCGATCTCATCCTGGGTGCCATGCAAGCGGTGGAATTCGCTGGGCTGCGCCGGTACATCCAGGCGCTGCAACAACTCGTAGATGCGCCGATGGTTGACGCAGCTGACAGACTCCACCGCATAGAGCAGCGCAAGGCCCCAGGCGACATCGGTGTGGCGCACACAGCGAATGCGATTATTCAGGTAGGCCTTTTCCAGCGGATGCAGCGCGGGGAAATCGATGTCCAGCGGAATATCGAAATACTCCATCAGATGGGCGAGCATCGCAGGGTGCGAACGCTCCGGTGTCTCAGCGCCTGCTTCGCCGTACAAGTTGCGGTAAAACACCGAGGCGTCTTCGATGGCTTCGAAACGGAAGGCCAACTCGGCCAGCAGGCTGTAGAAGTTGTAGGAACGGGTCCAGTGATGCTCCAGGAAAAAGCGCACATCCTGCACCGGCGGCGTACCTTGGAACAGGTGCACCGACATCGGGTGGTTGACCCGGCTGCGTGCGGCGATTTCAGCGTCGACCTGTTGACGGAACTCGTCCGCCGGCAACGCTTTAAAGCCCGGCACGTCGGCGGCGAACTCATCTTCGACGCGGTAGACCTCGCTGGCCATCCAGCGCCGGGTCGGCTCGGTGCGCGGGTCACCGGGGAGGTGCAGTTGCAGCAGGGCTGACTGATAGTGCGCATAAGCTTGGGCGTCTCCCGCCAGGCCTTGCCGGGTCAGTGCGAGCAGCGCTTCCAGCGCGCGGGTGACTTGGGCGTAGTTGGCGCTGGGTTCCAAGGCATTCACCATCAGCCGCGAGGCGTTGGTGAAGAGATCGGAATCCGAGCGTTGTTGCAGGGCAGCAGTATCCATTGATAACCCCTGAATCTTGTTTTTGTGGTTGGGCGTACTCGGAAAAAAGCCTAAAGGTTCCCGTAGTGGCAAGGTCAACACCTGTAGGAAAATTCTTTCAAAGGCTTGGAGATGGGGGGTTGGCGCCACCAAACAATAGGTATTACACAACTCCGTAGCAGCCAGCGGTAACCACGATGCGAAGCGAGTCGCTCTTGATCTTGCTCTTGATCTGAAGCGCCCCCCCCCCCAAATCACTGGCGGATTACGGGCACACCGAGCCCAAGCGAGGTGCCGAGTGGTGGGGCAAGCGCCCTTTGGTTACTTTGGGCTGGGCCGGCATTCCGGCTCTTTTCCAAAGTGACCCGCTGTCAGAGCGGAACCCTAAGTGGTCGTGACCGCAGGAATGGATATGTACACGGTATAACAGCGTCGGCTGTCAGGGCGTCATCGCAGGCAAGCCAGCTCCCACAGTTGGACTGCGGGGTGTCAGGTAGATAGGCGTCGACTGGCAGGCCGTCATCGCAGGCAAGCCAGCTCCCACAGTTGGACCGCAGGGCGTCAGTTAGATAAGCGTCGGCCATCAGACCAACGCCCTGCGCTCACGCACAAAGCGCGGCAACTGATCCCCAGGCAGTGCCTTGCTGAAATACCAGCCCTGGATAAACAACTCAGGCCCGTTACTCAAAAAGGCCAATTGCTCAGCCGTCTCAACCCCTTCCACTACCACGCCCAGGTCCAAGGCCTCGCAGAACCGCAACATACCTGTGAGCACCTGGGCGCCTTTAGGGTCATGCTGGGCAACCACAAAACTGCGGTCGATCTTGATGAAATCCACAGGAAACTGGTGCAGATAGCTCAACGCAGAAAACCCAGTGCCAAAATCATCCAGATAGACCTTGGCGCCCATGGCCTGCAACTTCTGGATGGTCTGGCGGGTGGCCGGGATGTCGCTGACCAGCGCGTCTTCGGTAATTTCCACTGAAACTTGCCCACGGGCCTGGCGAAGAATTTCCACCAGGCGGTCGCCATAGGCGGCGTCCTTGAGCGTGGTGCTGGAAATATTGATGGTCATCGGCAGTTCAAAACCCACCTTCTGCCATTTCTGATACTGGCGCACAGCCTGGGATGCCACCCACACGTCTACGTCCGGCATCAGCCTGGCGTGCGCCAGCCATTGCAGGAACTCCCAGGGCGAATGCACCGTGCCCTGGCTGTCCCGGGCGCGCATCAGCGCCTCGCACCCGGTGCACAAACCGGTGCGGGTGGAGATTTGGGGTTGAAACTCAAGGTAGAACTCGTAATCGCTGATCTGTTGAATACGGTTCAACTCAGCGGCCTGACGGGCCAATGTCTGGTGAGTGGCCAGCACCGGATCGAACTCCAGCAGACGGCCTTTCTCCTCGAGACCGCGAAAGGTCATGTCAAGGGATTTGAGGTACACCGTGCCGCCATCGCTGGACTGGCGATGAATCGCCCTGACGTAGGGCGCATACGCCAGGGTACCGGCGCCCAACAGAACGATCTGCAACACCACCGCCGCCACATCGCCATGGGTGCTGAGGTACGCGTTGAGCAGCACCGGGGCGGTAAAGGGCACGCTGGCCACCGCCGGTGAGACCCAGCCCAGTTGCACCACCATCAACGCCACCATCGCGTTGAACGCCGGCACCAATAGAAATGGTATGAACAGGCGCGGGTTGAGGATGATCGGCAAACCGAACAACAGCACTTCGCTGACATTGAATAATGACAGCGGCAAACTGGCCACCGCCAGCAAGCGCATGGACTGGCTCTTGGAAAATAGCAGGATCGCCAATAACAGGCATAAGGTTGCGCCCGAGCCACCGATAAACGCAAAACTGCCCAGCAAGCCGTTGTTGAGCAGGTACAGCACCGGCTCCCCCGCCGCCAACGCTGCGCCATTGAGCGCCACCGCCTGATCCAATGCATCGAATAACGGCTGCATGGCATACACGCCGTGAATCCCGAAGAACCACAGCAGCGAATTCATCAGGGTGACAAACAACCCGCTGCCGTAAGGCGTCTGCAACGCATCAAGCACCTGAGGCCCCTGGATTTGCGCCACATGGGGGATCAACAGCAGCAACGACAACACCGCCACCAACGACAAGGCCGTGAGTGCGCCGGGTATCACCATGTTGATGGTGCCCTTGAGGTTATGGCCGACCAGGTCCTGGTTGACCAGGCGCGTCCAGCGAAAGCGGTGCAGCCAGGCGATGGCCGGCACATTGATCAAGGGCGAAGCAATGGCAATAAAGAGTAGGAACGTGGCCGAAGCACGCGGGTACTCACGCAGCACGAAGGTTGCGACCACTACATGGGCCAGGCACAGGAAGGCGACCGGCAGTTGTGGCAGACGGTGTTGAATCGCCAACATGTAACCGATGGAGGCCGCCACCAGCAACGGGATCACCGAGCTGATCTGTTTATGCAGCCCGGCCAGGAAACTCACCACCTGCGCATCGAACCCCAGCGCCAGGGCGCATTCGGACAGGATAAGGAAACCAGCGGACACCAACAGGCACGGCAGTATCCACAGCAGCCCCTCCCGAATCGCACGCAGCGACTCCGTGCTGGCCAGGACCGCCAGGCGCTGTGTCAGGAAAAGTTTGAACAGGGTGTGCGCCATGGGCCGTCCTCTGCCTGTCACCGACTGCCGCTGAAGATCAGGGCCGGAAACACCCGCTAACGCTACACGGCCTGATAGCCGAAGCGAAAGCCTTTATCCCCGTCCCTGCCCGGCTTTTTTACCAGTGAATGCCGGGTTGCTAGACTAAATCCCTACAGATTTATCGAACTTTCTGACTTGAATCATCCCCTAAGGCTGTCTGAGTCGGTATCATCCGCACGGTTTGTGCGTGTTAAAGGATGTTACAACCTGTCTGATAATGGGTACGCACTCAGGGAATCTTGCCTGGAACGACAACAGGCCAAAGGAGAGAACCTCACTATGCAAGACAAACGCTCAAGTCACATGCGTCCTCTGTTTGTCACCATCCTGCTGTGGTTGTGCAGCGTGGTGTTGCTGTTTGTAATCAAGAACCTCATTGAGTTGTTCACTGGGCCTGTGGCTGAAACCTGGGTAGACCTGACCCTGGTGCTGGTCGCTTACCTGATGTTTTTCTTGCTGGCGCCGTTGCAAAACTGGATGCAGCGCAGGTCGCGCAAGCGTGCCCGCCATCACCTCAACGCACGCGCGTCCGATAGCAACTCTCACCCTTCTCATTAAGGTGTCTACCTGTGTCGGCACCCAACGATACGCACCAACTTGCGCTGGACAGATTCCTGCGCGAACAACCGCAGGTCGCTGCCGAGCTGGACAGCCTAAACCCGCTGGTAGCCCAGGCCAGGGGCGAAACCCTGGCGCAGTATCGCGCCGAACGCCTGCATGAGGCTTTCGAAGCACACGCTGAACAGCAAAAATTATTCGCCTGGGAATTGACCCTCAAGCTGACGGCCGATTCGACCGAAGCCTTCGAGGCCCAGCGGCGCGAAGTGCATAAAGAAGTCGCACAGATGGCAGGCATGGACTGGGCGCAGTACTGCCAGTTGCACGGCTTGGCCGTTTGACCTTTGCCCTACAAGCACCAGCGTGCTCGGTTGCGCCCCATGACGTGACGCAACTCGGCGACCGTTATGCTTCGGTGCTGCGGGTCTATCGCCAACGCTGCCTGTAACGCCACCCAGCAATGCCTGGGCAACTGCGCGGGCCGGGGCAGACAGACCGTGGAGGCGCGCTCCCCAACGCGCTTGCCGTGGGCCAGTTCGTACAGGACGCAGGCCACGCCGTACAGGTCGGCAGCGGCGGTCAGCGCACCGCCGGCCAACAGTTCCGGGGCGGCGTAGGCAGGTGTCCAGGCATTGAAACGACTGCGGCTGACACTCGGCAAACCCATTGCGGCGCCTGCTTGAGCCTGGCCCAGGCCGAAATCGAACAAGCGCACGCCCTCCTCGCCCACCATGACATTGGCTGGTTTGACATCACCGTGCAGAACGTCTTGCTGGTGGGTGTAGACCAGCGCATCCAGCAACTGCACGGCGATGGGTCGCAACTCCCGCCAGGGCAAGCCATAGGGGCACTCCAGCAGCAGGCGGTCCAGCGTCACTCCTTGCAGCAACTCCATGGTGAAAAACGCGACTTGACTGTGTGTATCGACCTCAAACGAAAACGCCCGTACCACATGCGCGTGCCTCAGGCTGCGGGTCAACGCAAACTCGCTGTACAACAACACATGCGCGTCGGGGCACTGGGAAATGGGTTCGTCGAGTAGCTTGATCGCGACCTTGGAACAGGGTTCGCCCAATTGCTCGTGCAACAGGTCGCGCGCGCGGTACACCCTGCCCATGCCACCTCTGCCCAAGACACGTTCAAGGTGATAGCGCCCAGACAGTAAACGGCAGGCTTGAGCTGCCGAGTTCATGGCTGCACCACAACCGCAGTCAGGTCATCGCGTATCGGCCGGCGCAACGCCGCTGCAAATAGCCGTTC
Source organism: Pseudomonas sp. FSL L8-0168 (assembly GCF_037976155.1). Lineage (NCBI taxonomy): Bacteria > Pseudomonadati > Pseudomonadota > Gammaproteobacteria > Pseudomonadales > Pseudomonadaceae > Pseudomonas > Pseudomonas sp. FSL L8-0168. The sequence goes on from NZ_CP150262.1 coordinate 1,127,099, forward strand.
CACTGCCCGTTGAGGCGTGCCCATGCTCAACGCCCGTCCCAGGTCAACGTGGCTGAGGGCCTGATACAAGCCATCACTGCACAACAAAAATACATCCCCAGGGCGGGTACGCAGTTCCAGTACCTCCAGATGCAACCGCGAACGCGCGCCAACGGCCCGGGTCAAGGCCCTGGCACCCGGGTAAGCCTGGGCTTGCGCCACACTCAACTGACGCTCGTCCATGAGGCGCTGCAGCAGCGAGTGGTCCTTCGACAATTGGTAGAGGCTCTGGTCGCGCCATAAATAGCAGCGACTGTCTCCCGCCCATAGGCAGGCCGCCCGGCCCTTCTCCAACAACAGGGCGACCACGGTGCTGCCCATCGTCACTTCACCGGTTGCGCCAGGTTCTGTCCATGCGCGTCGTACTCCTTGGTTGACGTCCTGCAATTTGTTGCGAACCGCCTGAATACGTTGGTCAAGGTTGCCGTCAGCCGACACTGAAGCCAAGTGGCTGACTATCCACTGGCTGGCGACATCCCCGTGCCGATACCCGCCCATGCCGTCCGCCACCGCCCAGCAACCCGTGCTCGGGTTGTCCAGGAATGCATCCTCATTGCGCAACCGCGCCAAGCCTCGCTGCGTGCGCCCGGCGCTGCGCCACGGGGCTTCCATCGGGGTCACAGCTGCTCCGGCAGGCGAAAGGTGCGCCATGTGTCCATGTCAAACGGACCGGGCGTACGCTGGCTGGTGAGCCGGTAATTGGCGCGCAGGCCGGCGAGGTCTGCCTTGAGGATCTGTATATTACGGCCGCTGGCGGGCTCTTTCTGCAGCAGGTCCAGAAACCGGAACAACGACCACGCTCCAGTGTCTTTTTCGATGCCCAAGGGGCGCTGCTCCGCGCCTCTCTCCAAGACGAGGCTGCTGCGCCCATTGTCTGCGTCGGTGGGCCAATGGAACGTCATGGGTACGATCGGACCGTGGCGATACTCCAATTGCTGGTCGCCAAACCGCAGGATCGCTCGGCTGACCGATGGGTCCAGGCTGTAGGGTGCCAAGGTGAATCGCACGGACAACTCCCCCGCGTCTTCGGTAAAAAAGCCGCGGCGGATGACCTGGATCTTCATCAATTGCTCCAGCAGCGCACGGGAAACCGGCAAACTCTGGCCATCCAGCCCACGCAATCGGTAGCGGCTGCCGTCGGCACTGATAAAAGGCCGCAGGTAGCCCTCATAAAAGCGCGCCATCACCCCGCGTGGCTTGAAGAACTCCTGAAAATCGTGAAGGGCGACCTCACTGCTGGCGTGCGCATTGAATGGGTAACGTCGGCCAATGGCCTTGGCATAAAGGCTATGCACCTCGCTCTGATAACGTTGGTTGACGTGCACATAGGCCTGTTCCAGCAAATGCCGCCAACTGTCATCCGCCATACTTTCGAGCCAGCCGGCAACGGGCAGCGGCAGGCGAGCGGCGGCGTCTCGCAGATGGCCCAATGCATCCTGCTGGCCCTCCATGCGCTGCCTGGCACGCAGGAAGGCGGCCTGCTCGGGTGCGCTGTCCCGGTTCAAGGCCGTCAAATGCAGGTGCACTTCATCCAGCAGACGCAAGGCCTGAGTCAGCTCTACGCCGGGGTTCTGCTGCTCATCCAGCAATTGATGCAAAGGCTCAAAGCGGCGCTGCAAGGCGCGCCGCGGAGCCTCGACAATACCCGCCTGCCCCGCCGTCAACCTCGACTTGGCCATCTCGCCCAGGTCTGCCGACTGCTGGGCCACTTTGTCCAGCAGTCCATGGCTTGGCAACAAACGCGTATTTTCACGCACCTGTTGCAAGAGACGAATCAAAGGCGATTGCGCCGACGTCAGGTTCATCAGTTGCTCGGCATCCTGGCGCAGGTTGTCAGTCTCTTGCAGCCTGACTCGGCCAAGCGCATCGCTCCAGGCATCGGCATACTCGCTGAAATAACGTTGCTGCAGTTCCGCCATCAGGCGCCGCAAGTCCTCGGTCCCCAGGTCGGTACCCTCGCCGAGCACCCAGTTGTCCTGGGTGATGGCGTTTACCAACCGCGGGCCCTGCGCCTCAAAGTACTGCACATAGCGTTTGGTATAGAACCCCGGCACAGGCGGATCGATAGCGGCGAACACCTTACCCTCGGCCAGCCGCAACGGCTCCAGGCTGCGCGCTTGTTCGCGCAATACCCGATAGACCCCATCGGCCAACGATTCGCCCCTCAGCGCTTCACGGGCCTGGGCCACCCGCTCCGCGTTGAGTGACACCACAAAAGGTTGCTCCAGCAGCCGCGCAAGGTGCACATTGAGGCGCTTCTGTGTTGGCATATCCCCGGCAAACCGCACCGACCAAAGGCTTGCAATATGTTCTGCCAGCCAGGTCGTGTCACGGCGTTCGCGCAGATTGAGCATCAGGTAGGCACGCAGGTCGTCGAGCAGCCGCTCCCGGTCCCCGAGGCTGGCAATTACCTGTTCTTCCAACTGGGCGGCTGTCCAGGCCAGAAATGGCTTTTGCAGCGCGTGATCATAGGCTTGATCGACGCTGGGACGGCTCAGTTCGCCCTGATACAGCCCGGTGCGCTCCACCAGGCGTACATCTGCCGGCCCAGGAAAAACCTGCGTCGCCGCCAGTCGCGCGTCCAACAGCGCCAACAGCGCCGTGCTTTCATCGTCGGCCGCAAGGGCGAGCGGCGGGTGTGAGGTCAGCGCCGACAATTGCGCCAAGCGTTGGTGGTTGACTGAGTAACTGTGCCCCCATAGCCCGCCGACACCGCCAATAACCAGCGCTGCAGCCACCGCCTGCGCGCCCTGGCGCCAACGCAGACGTTGTTGTTCCTGAGCCTGCAAACCCGCAAGGTCGGCCTCGGCGAAGATCACCTGGCTGAACAGGCCCTGCACAAAGCGCGGGTGCCTGCCATCGGCGCAGGTCAAGAAGAACCCTCGCAAACCGTTGATGGGTTGGTAGCGATGTGCGCAAAACGCCATGTCAACGAACAGGCTGACGCGCTCCCCCATTCGTGCTGCCTGCTGGGGAAACTCCAGCATCTGCCCACGTCGCTCGACATTGCGCTCCTGATGCAGTCGCCCAATCAGCTCACTGTTCAAGCGCTGCAATAATTGCTCGACCGCCTGACGAACCTGTGTTGTGTCAGTACCGTCGGCGCAACCTTGCAGGTGCTGACCCAACACGCTGTCGGCACTTTCTCCAATGGGTGAGTCGAAGAATTCAGCGAATGCCGGCAATCGGTCGGCGTGGGTCAACACCAGGTAAATCGGCACATCCACATGCAACGTTTGTTGGATCTCTTGCAGGCGCGAGTGTACATGGCGTGCGTGATGATCCAAGTCGTATTCGTTGGTGCTCGACAGCATGTCGACCGATAGCGTCACCACCACACCGCTGAGCGGCCGCACTCGACGGCGCCACCGGAGCAGATGCAGCAAGGTGATCCAGCCTGCGGCGTCCACTGAAGAGTCGGGCTGGGTAAGGTAGCGTCCCGGGGTGTCGATCAGCACGCCTTCGTCGCCGAAATACCAGTCACAATGGGCACTGCTACCGATCGGCCGCGTTTGCGCGTGGTCCAGCGCCAGCGGCAAGCCCGCTGCCGCCAGCAGCTGTGTCTTGCCACTGCCCGGCTCACCGATCAACAGGTACCAGGGCAACTCATGACGCCAACGCGCGTTACGCTCTCCATAATGGCGGGATATCTTGAGCAGGTGCACGGCTTTCTTGAACCGACTGCGCAGGTGCCGGCGTTCGTCCTCCACCCGCGTCATCGGCTGTCGGCGCACCTCGCGTTCTGGTCTTTGGCGCCAGGCGGCAAAACCTGGGCCCACAAACGCCATCGCCAGTCCCCATAGCAAGAACACACCGCTGATGGTGACCAACCGAGCAGTCGCCCCGGCCCAGATACGGTGATCATCCACTGCCAGCAGCGGCCCCAAGAACCACACCATTGCCGCGCAGGAAAGCACCAGCAACAGGCTCCACACCCAAATCCTGCCCAGCACGGTGCCCACCCCCTTGAAGAATGCGATCATTCATTGCTCCCAGCGTTTACAAGGGCGTGCGGACCAGATCCGACGCCGAAAGTTGAAGGGGGTGCAGCGCGTTTGTACGCTCGTTGCTCAGCACCCAGGCAAACCCTGTGTACATCGCCAACACACACACCAAGGTGAGGCCGACCCACCAAGTGGCAGGGATGACCCGCACCTGCTTGCGCCGGTCGGTCCGCTGCTGGGCAGGCAGTAGCGCTTGCGCCGCCGGCTCCCCACGTACGTGCCTGATCTGGCGATACAAGGCATCGCGGACAGCCTCAAGTTGCGTCACGCCCCGCTCCATCACCCGGTATTTGCCTTCGAACCCCAGGGACAGGCACAGATACAGCAACTCCAGCATCGCCAGGTGCTTCACCGGGTCGCGCGTGAGGCGCTCCAGCAACTGGAATACTTTTTCGCCGCCAAAGGTTTCGTTATGGAAGCGGCTCAACAGGCTCATCTTCGACCATTCGCTTTGCGCCCCCCACGGTGTCGTCACCACCGCCTCGTCGATCACGCTGCACAACACATAGCGCGCCGACATGACCTGGCTGTTCTCCACGCCGCCCTGCAAGGCGCGGGTTTCGAACTGAGTCACCGCCAACACTAATCGGTCGTTGAGCGTGCCCAGGTTTTCACGGCCGGAGCAGACCCTGATCCCAATAACCTCGAACAATACCGCCAAGGCTGCGGCTACCAGCGGGTTGAGCCCTGTCTGAAAGCTATGCGTATCGAGCCTGTGGCCGGCGTAGATCATGCGGTCTTCCAACTGTTCGTAGCGCGGCGGCGATGGGAAATCCGTCAACGGCCCCTGGGCAGGCTCATGAGTCTCCCGGTCGAGCAGGACGGTTTTTTCATCCTGGGTGTATTCACTGTCCATGGCATTCAGTTCCTGATGGCCCAGAAGTCGAGTTCAAGCCCGGTGAACTCACCCCCTACGTGGAAAGCGAAACCACCCGACTGTTCCAGCTGTGCGATATCACGGGGGCTCATATCGAGCACGAAATAGGTCTTGCCGGCATGGAAAGGAATCTGTCGCGGCGCCACTGGCAAAGGCTTGACCTTGATACCGGCCAAGTGCAGGTTGACCAACTCGCGTATGCGCTCAACCGGCGCGACTTTCAGGTGGGCTGGCAGGCGCTGGCGCAATTCCTGCGCCTCACACTGCGCGGTGGCCGCCAGGATGAAGGTGGCTGTGCCAAGCAGTTTCAACTCGCTGACCGGGCATACCAGCACCCCGTACTGGCGAGGCTGCAATGCCAACTTGATCGCCTGTTGCTCCAGCACCACCGACAGTGCCGTACGCACCTGCGCCATCAGCCCGCGAAAACTGGCGCCCTGATCGCCGTGTTGATAGTGAACATCCAACTGCGCGCGCTTACTTTCAGTGGTGAAGGTTGATAGCTCCCCGAGCAGCGACACCAGCGCACGGAACACCGCTTCAGGCCGCACCCGCGTCTGGCTCAGGCAGTGGCGCAGCTCCAGCTCACTACGATTGATCACTTGCAGCATCAGGAAATCGGCGATTTGTGTGCCTTGGGTCGTGCTCTCGCCACGAATGCGCGCCGCGATGGCATCGCCCCGACTGGCAAGCAGGCCAATCACCTCCTTGAGACACGACGCCACGTACCCATGCTCCTGCACGAAGATAAACGTCGGGATGAACGCCGTATCCAGGTTCACACCGCCTTCACCGCTGGCGTCGAGTACCTGGGCCACCTTGAGCTTGATGAAGTGCTGGTCACCCGGCTGTTCACCCAACAGAAGACGTAAGTCCGGGCGCGCGCAGTGGATTCGGCAACGCGTATCCGCCCCCACGTTGGAATCCCCCACTTCCACTTCACAGCTGAGGTAGCGCGCCAACACGTCACTTTGCTCAGGCCGGCGGGCTTCAAGGTGACTGCCGCTGACCAGCGGCAGCGCCAGGTAAACCCCTTGCGCGCCCGAACCCTCTGGCACCTGCACCACCAGCGGCTCCATGGCAGCATTCAAGTCAAACAGGCTGCCGTCCGGCAACACGCCGCTGGCCTGGTTGACCACCAGCTTGCCCAACTTGAGGTACTGCGTATTGAGTTCGAACGTGAGCAAACCCCAGGTGTCACTGCCCAGCAGGCGGGTCTGATTGAGCTGCTGGTGGTAATAACGGTCGTTGTGCTGCAAGTGCTGTGGCCGCAACAGCATGCCTTCCTGCCAGATAACTTTATGAACCTGCATGTTATTGCGCCTCCACACCGGCGAGCGGGTCAGCAACACGTATACCGCCCTGGTCCAGCACCAGCTCGACACGGTTGCGTTGCTGTACCGTCAAGGGCACCAGCAGCCGCCACTGGACATGGGGCAAGTCTCGAAAAGCGGCCAGTACTCCCACAAAACGACTATCGGGAGCGATGCGCAGTTTGAGCGCCAGCCGGTCACCCGGGCGCAGCTCAACCTCCTCGCTGCCGACCCAGTCCTTTGGCAGCGTGTGCTGCGCATTGCCATACAGGCTGAAGAAGTCGGCATGTTCAAAGGCAACGCCATGGCGCAGTTCGATCAACTGCACCACCACGGGAGAAGGACGACCGTGCAAGTCCGGGTTGACGTGCTCGCTGGCAGTCAGCACCACGTCCAGCTTGGTCAGCGTGGAAAATGGCGAGACGGCGCTGCAACCCGCCAACAGCCCGCACAAGAGCAACAACGAAACAAAGGTGGCTCGATACATGATTATCATCCTGGAAAATCAATGTGCAGGCTGGAGATCAGGCGCACCTGCTCCTCATAAGCCTTGGCGAAGTCGCCGGCCAACGGGCGATCATTCAACTGTTCTTGCGCCACCACACGCTGGTAGTAACGCTGGTAGGCACGCCACCGCCCGCCATCGGAGAAAAACCCGGCAGGCTTGCCCTGGGACGCAAAACACCCCAACAGATGGCTGGGTTCAAAGACAGCGCGGGCATTACGCATGGCGCTTCGACAAGCGGCCAGCAACGCAACCTGATGCACCTGTAGTTCCAGGTGCACCTGGGCAATGGCGCGCACCGCGGGCAGTTGACCCAACTCCCGGGTATCGAGCATCGCGGATAAAGCAGCATCGGTGTCGCTATACACTTTCAAGGGATTCTGGCCGGAGCCCTGACTGGCGAACGGCGCCATACCCAGTTCGTTATTCAGTTCTTCACGGGTGCGCAAACCTTGTTGCAGCCCTTCGATCGTCACCCGAAACAAGCGTGCCACCTTGATCGCCAATGCCTCCCGGGCCGGTGTGTCGAGGGCCGTCAGGTCCATACCCAGGACCGCTGCAAATTGCGACCAGAACACCTCGTCGGTCGACAGCGTCGACGCGACAGCGGGTACCGCGGTAACCTCCATCGAAGGGTCTTGCCGCCGCGGCAATACCACGTGCTCGCAATCGGCCCCATAGTGATCTGCCCATACCGCTTGCTCATCGGCGCTCTTGTTCAAGGCCTCCAGATCATCCGACGTGGCCCGCATCTGCCGATCAAGATCCAAGCCATGCAACGGGTCCAGCGACAGGAAAGCGTCATCGGGGATCGGCACCGCCGCTGGCGCCAGCAGCTCGTCGGAAGGTCGCGGCGATTCCAGCAATCGCGCACGTATCGTCAACACCCCCAGCTCGAATACGTCGCCGTCACTGATCAATCGTGCCTGCCCCTTGCGCAGGCGCTCAGGACTCTTGGCCATCCCGATACCGTTGCGGCTGATATCCGTGAGGAAATAACGTCCTTCACGGTAACCGATCAATCCATGATGGCTGGAGAGTACGCGGCTGGCGTCAGGGATCACCCAGTCACATCCAGGACCACGCCCGATCACGCCGCCTGTACCGTCAAATACTTTGCGGGCCAAAAGTAGGCTCTGGTCGCTTTCGCACGCGCAGACCTCAAACACAAGCTGCAGCTTCATGCCCCCTCCTTTCAGCGGCCACGAATGATCGCCTGCGGGTCACCCATGGGGTGGTACTCGGCATCATCGAACACATAGTTAGCGTTACAGCCTCCCAGCAAACACATCACCAGCACGACGACGTGCCATGGACGATCAGGCATCAGGTTTCTCCCACAGTAAAAATCAAGTGCACCATTCACCGTTCCTCCCGGGCATCGCCAAAGGGAATGTTCAAACGGGCAAGACGGTAAAGCAGGGTGCGCCGGGCGACCCCCAGCTCCCGCGCGGTGCGGGTGCGATTGCCATGGTTCTTGTGCAGGCAGTCGAGCAGGAACGTACGCTCCACTCGCTCCATCCGCTGGCGCAGCGTCACGTCATCGGGAGAGGCCGGCTCTGGTGCCAGCGGCAGTGCCAGGTGCTCGGGCCGAATCACGCTGTCGTCACACAACAACACGGCGCGTTCCACCAGGCATTTGAGCTCGCGTACGTTGCCGGGAAAACCATGGCTGGACAGTTGATCGAGGGCGGTATTCGCCCATTCGACAGGTGGCCTCCCCAGCGCCGCGCACACCTTGCCTGTGAAATGGCGCGCCAGTTGCAGCACATCGCCGTCCCGCTCGCGCAGGGCCGGTAAGGTGATGGGGAACTGAGCCAGACGGTAATAGAGGTCTTCGCGAAAGCGCCCTTCGGCGACCATCGCCGCGAGGTCGCGGTGGGTCGCGGCAATGATGCGTACGTCGACCTTATGTGCCGCACTGGCACCCAGCGGGCGAACCTCACCCTCCTGTAATACCCGCAGCAACTTGGCTTGCAAGGGCAGCGGCATATCGCCGATCTCATCCAACAGCAACGTACCGCCATGTGCGGCGTCGAACAGCCCCCCGTGATTGCGATCGGCACCAGTGAACGCACCTTTGCGGTAGCCGAACAGCTCACTTTCAAGCAATCCTTCCGGGAACGCCGCGCAGTTCTGCACGACAAAGGCCTTGGCCTTGCGCGGCCCGGCCGTGTGTATGGCCCGGGCCACCACTTCCTTGCCTGTGCCGGTCTCACCCTGCAACAGCACGGTGTAAGGGGTGTGCAGGACTTTACTGATCAAACGACAGGCCTGCTCCATTGCCGCGCTGGTGCCAATCAGGCCGTATGCGCCAGCCAAGGGTTTGTGGCCTGCGGGCTTTGGGCCGACGTTGGGCTGCCTACCGCGCAGTACGCGTAACCGGTTCACGGCGTAGCTGCCCAAATGCCCCAACGAGGGGGCGTAGCCTTGCAGCTGGGCCGGCTGTTGGCGGGCGCACACCAGCACCCCAGTTATCCGCTCACATTGATTGAACAGCGGCACGATTAATAGCGCACGCCATGGTGTCGCCAATGCGGGCAGAAAACCTGTGTCATGGCCTCTGCCTTGCACATCCTCCAGGCTCAACCCAGTGCCTTGGGTCAAGGCGTCGTGCAGCAACTGTTGGGAATGCTGACCAGGCCGTGGAGGCATGACGGTGAGCGACGACACTTGGGCTAGATGTTGGGCGATCAGTTCAAGCCGGCCGGTCACTTCATCGAGCAGATACAATTGGCTGACGTCAGATTGGCTCAGCCGGGCCGCCGTGCTGACACATTCGTCAGGTAACGCGTGTTCATCACGCTCGAACCCCAAGCGTGCGAAACAGGCAGACAACGCGTCGGCATACCTCAGCGCGTCGGCCCCGCCACCGGGCAGGTTATCGGTCATTGGTTGCACCCGCAGAAATCCACCAGGGCCGATGCTGTTTCCAGCCGTGCTGACAGTGCGCCGATCATGCGTTGCAAATCCCTGTTCATCATGTCCATTCATCCCTAATGAAAATTACGGGTTAGCGTGACTACGCCATCGGCCCGCTCGTGCCCCAGCCAGGTGGTCCAACCCAGGCGGCAAACCGTGTTTTCGCCAATGTGCAGAGCCCTGATCTGACCCTGCGCCAGTACCAGACGCAGGTCGTATTCCAATGGGTCGCGCAGGGTCAGGCGCACCAGCGAACGCAGCGGCTGATAGGCCTTTCCCGTGGGCAGGAAGTCGTGAAAACGCTGCCACCCCAACGCGCGGACATGCACCCTGAACTTGCCACTGCGGTCAGCGACGCGGCGCCCCAGCACCAGGTCCTCGCCAAGCACACTGTTGGCCCGCCCCAGGTCATTGCGCTGGACCGGGCTGATCTCGACCTGGCGTTCAACCCACTGCTCGATAAACAACGCGTCGTGCTTGAAGTAGTAGCGCAGGACCGACTCGATCAACGCCGCCGAGTGCACACGCACACTCAGCAGGCCCAGGTAGGGCAGCAGGCGTTTGCAATCGAGCTGGGAAGCGCCACGGATTGCGGTGCCGCCCAGACCCGTCAAGGCAAACATCTGCTCGGAAAAACCATCATTGGCGCCTGCCCGGAAACACGCCCGATAGCGGTACTTGCGCCAGATCGGGAGCATCAGCCGGTGCAAGCGATGATGGAACATATCCAGGAAATCTCGAGTCGGGTTGCCGCCTGGCTGCTCGGCAAATGCCTGCTCACCATAAAACGCAGGCAGTGGGGACCCGGCGCCAAATAACCCCAGTACATTGAGGCGCAGGCGTGCGCGTAAATGTCCATGCTCCATAAAGAACTCCACTCGGTCGATATCGTGCGCGGCAAAGCCCAAGCCAGGGTTGGCCTGGAACTCCAACTGGTCGTACAACGCGTCTTCATCCAGCAGCGGATGAGCCTCACGCAATCGCTCGATCACCTGCAAAACCGCCTGGAACAACGTGTATTCACGGATACCACGGCAAAGTTGATTCAGAGCAGGGGCTGTTGTCCCGTCAGGGATGGCCATAAATACACGTCTCCTTGTGTGCTGATGACACGCAACTCGTGATGGGAATTGAGGCTGGCATAAAGCGCAAAGAACTGATTGAGGACCGAAGCGAATACAAATAAGTCGCCCTGGCCGACAAAGCCTTGGGAATCGACCGTCAGATCGACCCGCACCCCTCGCACGGGCAACCCACGATGCAGGCGATCCGTCGCCTCATGATGGATGGCGCGCAAAGCCGCCAGTCTTTTCTGGCTGACCTTCAGCGCCTGGCGGTCGTAATAACGCGGCAGGTCGTAGGTTGCGAGAATCGCCTTCAAGGCGTTGATGTCGGTCAACGACAAGTAGTTGAGCGACATATTGCTGATGAGATTCCACAGGAAATCCTGGTCCAGGGGCGGTGCGTAGCTCGCCGTTGGCGCGGTGATATTGCGAAACGTCAACGACTCCGGTGTGTGTTCGCCGGGCTGGTTGATATCGCCTGCACGTAATTGCCGTGGCAGGTTGCAATTGGTACAGGTCAGTTCGACCGACAGGGTTTCCTGGCCCTGTTTGCGGCGATTGCCGAACCCCATCCAGGTGTCGAGTCCACCATGTTGAACCGACGAACGTTGGCGAATGCTGTAGCTGGGCGGTGCCGCCACAGGCTCGCTGTGGCAGTCATGTTCAAACGACTCGAACGGCACGTAGGTTTGATAGCCCAAGCCACCGGGGCGCCAGCCGGTGACCCGGTCCACTGAATACACGCTGGCATTGCCCGGCGTGTATTCCCCAGGTACCAAAAGGTACTCGTCCTGTTTACCGTCCAGGCGAATGGGAATTGCATCCTGAGTAAACAGGTTGACGATGGGCGTGCAATACAGCTTTACGTTATCCAAGGTAGGACGCAGGGGCTCGCGGCCCTGACTGCGGAGCTCGAAACGCATCACCAGGCCGTGCGCCTGCCGGAGCAACTCGTGAGACAACGTGTGCAACACCTCCAAGCCTTCGACATCGACAAACAGGTACTTCTCGGGAAACGCGAAGTACTCCTGCAGGTGCCGATAGCCCTCCAGCGTGTTCTGCGGATAAGGAATCAGCGCCTGTTCCTGGGAAAACCCCACTGGCCGGACCTGGTTGGCATTGAGCCGCAGCGTCAGGGGTTGGTCATCGCCGGCGCTGATCGGCAGGCCATCGTGATCCACGAGCTGCAGGCTGATTCCCGCCAGATGGCGCAATAGGCCCAGGTACAGGCCCTGACTGATGTAGTGGTCGCCGGCCAGGTGCAGCCGCAGCGAATCGAATTCCAACTCACTGAAGCTGCCGTCGACACTCATGCACAGGCGCAAATCCAACCAGGCCCCTTCACCCTGGCATTTGTATTCCAGGTCAGTGAGTTGCAATGGCATGACATCGGTGGGATAGCATGTACGGAACTGGCAACGCTCACCGTGGATGGGAGCGCTTTGCACGGCGGTATCCCGAGCCACCCGAACGCTTGGGCCGGCGCGTTTCAACGGGTCGAATTGCAAGATGCTGAAGGCCGGTATCGGGCGCATGTAATGGGGCCAGAGCAAGTGCATCAACGAGTGCGTCAACTCCGGCAGTTCGTCATCCAGCTTCTGACGCAAGCGCCCGGTCAGGAATGCAAAGCCCTCCAGCAAGCGCTCGACATCCGGGTCCTGGCCCGCTTCGCCGAGAAACGGCGCCAGGGCGGGATTACGTTCGGAAAAACGTCGCCCCAGTTGGCGCAACGCACTGAGTTCGCTTTGAAAATAACGGTTAAGCGTCATTGGCACAGACCTCAACCCGCCCGGTATCCGTGAGGCGCGCGTGGAACACTACAGGATGCAGTACGCCCTCAATCATCCGCTCAGCCTCAATGGCGAATGCCAGGGACAAGGAGTCACGCACAACCGGCAACAGCCTGACACGTACGTTCGTCAGCCGCGGCTCATAGGCCTGGATAAAACGTTCGATATGCAGCCGCGACTGGCTCAAGGACTCATGCAAGCTGAGCCGCATGTCATTGAGGTCAGGCAAGCCATAATCAGGCAGCGTCTGGACACTGCCCGCACGAGTGCTGAGCATTTTCCCCAAATGTGCGGCGATGGACGCCACGGTGGCACCCGGGTTAGACGCCCCCTGCTCGAGGCGTTCGAAAAGGCTGTTGTGCTCAAGCATGCCCTGGCTTCTGCTCATTCTTTATCGAGCTTCCCGACCAGGGACAACGTGAAGTCTGCCCCCATGTATTTGAAATGCGGGCGTACCGTAACGTTGACCCGGTACCAGCCAGGCTCGCCCTCGACATCGCTGACGACAATGCGCGCAGCGCGCAAGGGGCGCCGCCCGCGCACCTCGGCACTGGGATTTTCCTGGTCCGCCACGTATTGGCGAACCCATTTGTTGAGCTCCAACTCCAGGTCCGTCCGCTCTTTCCACGCGCCCAACTGCTCCCGTTGCAGCACTTTGAGGTAATGAGCCAGGCGGTTGACCACCATCATGTAGGGCAATTGGGTGCCCAAGCGGTAATTCAGCTCTGCCGCCTTGCCCTCCTCACTGATGCCGAACGATTTGGGCTTCTGCACGGAGCTGGCGGAAAAAAACGCTGCGTTATCGCTGCCCTTGCGCATGGTCAAGGCGATGAAACCTTCTTGTGCCAGCTCGTACTCACGTCGGTCCGAAATCAGCACCTCCGTAGGAATCTTGGTTTCAATCTCGCCCATGCTCTGGAAGTGATGCAGCGGCAGGTCTTCGACCGCCCCGCCGCTTTGCGGGCCAATAATGTTGGGGCACCAGCGAAAGCGCGCGAAGCTGTCGGTCAGGCGAGTGGCAAAGGCATAGGCGGTATTGCCCCACAAGTAATGCTCGTGGCTGTTAACCACGTTCTCCTGGTAGGCGAAGGTCTTGACCGGGCACTCAAGGGGGTCATACGGGGTGCGCAGCAAAAAGCGCGGCACGGTGAGGCCAATATATCGTGCGTCTTCGCTCTGCCGGAAACTTTGCCATTTGGCAAACTGCGGGCCTTCGAAATGGTCCCGCAGATCCTTCAGGTCGGGCAACCCGGTGAAGCTTTCCAAGCCGAAGAAACTTGGCCCCGCTGCAGCGATAAAGGGCGCGTGGGCCATGCCGGCGACGCTGGATGCGTATTGCATCAGTTTCACATCGGGCGCACTGGGCGAAAGAAAGTAATTGGCAATGATCGCGCCCACTGGCTGACCGCCGAACTGACCGTATTCGGCGCTATAGACGTGCTTGTATAACCCGGACTGGGTAATTTCCGATGAATCTTCGAAATCATCCAACAGGTCCTCGCGCGAAACATTCAGCAGTTCGATCTTGATGTTCTCGCGAAAATTGGTGCGATCGACCAGCAACTGCAAGCCTCGCCACGAAGCCTCCAACGCCTGGAAGTCCGGATGGTGAAGGATCTCATCCATTTGTTCGCTGAGCTTGGTGTCGATCTCGGCGATCATCCGGTCGACCAGGCGTTTCTTTACGGGTTCGTCACAATTATGTGGCTTGACCAGCTCTGCGATAAACGCCGACACGCCGCGCTTGGCGATGCCATAAGCCTCGTCGTCGGCGCTGAGCAATGTCTGGGAAATGATGTTATCGAGGATGCTACCGCTTTCGATAACCTGTACGGGTTGCGTGCCGTGTTGAATGGTGGTCATGGTGTCAGTGTCCTTTTACTGAAAACGTCAGGCTTGAGGCCTATCCAGGCCCAGTTCGGCGAGCACTCGTGCGCGAGAGTCACCATTGGCCAACGCCCGCTCGATAGCGTTGCGAAAGCTGGGCGTATTGCCCAGCGGTCCCTTGAGCGCCACTAATGCCTCACGCAATGCCATCAACTTTTGCAATTGCGGGATCTGCTCCACCAGGTTCGCGGGGTTGAAGTCCTTCATGGTGTTAATTCGCACCTGAACCGGCAGTTCTTCCACGTCGGCTGCATCCTGGAGGCGGTTGGGAACGCTCAGCGTCAGGCTCAATGCTTGCTTGGCCAACACCTCGTCAAAGGTGTGCTTGTCGATACCGATGGGCTTGCGATCTTCGAGTTTGCGTGGGTCCGCGCGCTGGGAAAAATCCCCCAGCACCAGCAGCTTCAACGGCAGTTCGACATCTTCCTGAGCGCTACCGACCGCGGGTTTGAAGGTAATATTGATACGTTCCTTGGGGGCTACCGAACCGTCTTTGGCCATGGTGCTTCTCCTTTTGATGAGGCGCTATTCAAGTACTGCTTCCAGGTCGAAATGGCATAACCGGCGATGCAGGGTGTCTTTTCCGTCTTGTACGGCTTGGTTTTGTGGCAACAGGTCGTAGCAGCGATACAGCAGTTGGCCCACTTGCATGGCCAGCTCCGGCTCCCAACTTTCCAGGCCCGTGCGCTGTAATTGCAGGTCGAGTTGTTCCAGCTGGATCCTGGCCAGGTCATGCTTGCCGGCCGCCACACACAACCTGGCCAGCGCCAGGTGCCAGTGAAAACGCGCTCGATCACCACACGCCGCCCGCAGCCCTTGCTTGAGCACACTCACCGCGGCCTTGAGCCCGTCTTTGCGCAGGCAGGGCATCACCGCCTGCAACGCGGCTTCCCAGGGCTGAGCAGCGCTGTCGACGACGACATTGGAGGGCTCAGGCTTGTGCAGGTGACGCATGACGTGAAATGCGATCCACTCACCTGTCGCGGAGTCGGCAAAGGGCGTGCCGTCCTCGAACCGATACTCAGGCAGGTTCGGCAGGCGATGCAGCAGCAGAGCAAATTGCATTTCCAGTTCGGTCATGGCGAGGTCTGCGTGCAAGGCCTCCAGGCACTCCCAGACCATGCGCAAACCATCGAACCAGAACATTGCACCGGCCAGGCTGACCTCGAGTTCAAGCAACAGATCGGCGTAATGGCCTTGGCTGAAGCGGTCTTGATAGCGCTTGCGCTTGTCGGTAGCCAATGGGCGCAGCGCCGTGACGCGCTCATTATTGGCGTCGGGATAATTGACGAGCATCAGCCAGGCCAAGGTTCGGCCCAGGCGCAAGGCGCGCGGGTCGGCCGCATCCTGACGCAACCACCAGGTACATAAAGGCCGAGCCTGCTCCTGCAATGCGCGCAGCCGTTTGTGCGCGTCTTTTTCGTTATTGAGCGGTTGCTCGGGGGCCGGCAGCGGGCTTGGCGCAGGTTTGACCCGGGCAATGACGCCCGCGACGTCGCCAGGTTCGGCAGCAGCCTGGGCCAAGCGCGCCGACAGCTGCCGGCGAACCGGCAACAGCAGCGGCGCCTCGCTGCCAAGCTGTTCACCCCATATCTGATCGAGACATTCGAGGTGTTCCAACAGCGCCTGGAATAAAGGCCGTTGATCACTGAGCGGCAGGTTGTGCGCGCACGCTTGCTCAAGGCGCAACACCAACCAGCCAAACGCCGCAACGCGGGTACGCAGCTTAACTGGATAGACCTGCGTCCAATGGTGCTCGCAGAGTTCGCGCAGCACACCGAGACCAGCCAGCAACCCAGCGAATGAATCACGCTGATACAGGGCCCAGGTCAACCAGGCGGCGACGCGCAGATCCTTGGAATGCTCACGCAAAATGCACTCGCTGATCTCGCTGATCTTCTGCCAATCCGGCAGCCCCGCACCATGAATGGAATGAGCCTTGCCCAACTCGGTTTCCAGCACCTCAAACTCGCTTGAAAAACGCATGTCGCTACCAACAAAACTGCTTGGCGAACACGCTGTCCGGGCAAGTTCCTGGCAATAGGCATATAGCTGTTCTGAATAAACTATTTTGGGCTGCACACAACCATCCAAGGCAAAATAGGCAAAATTAACGTCGTTGTTAAAAACCTTTTAACTTCCGTTCAAACCACATCGAAGTGAACGAACCTTAGCCACGAAAAAAACAATCAGCAAGTAACGGAACGGAACTTAAGAAACATCCTACGCAGCTTGAAAATAAAGACATGCGCAGTTATTTGCGCAGTCTATCCAACTAGAAAACACTCTCAAGCGCCCACAGCCTTGCATTTACAAAAACACATGACATGAGCAACTAAGTGCGCATAGGCGTGCAACTAATAGCGCTAAAAACTCACCCACAGCCCTACAACAAATTCTCAATAACGGCCACTGAGTCTTCTTCGCCCTTATTTCATTGAGCCTCACACTTTCAGGCACGCTTCTTGTTAAAGGCACTTGACCGCTCAGCGCTCTCGCTGCCCGGCAATACCTACTCAATCAGGCAAGGAAACCCGTCATGCCCACACCCGCGTACCTCTCCATCACTGGTGTCAAACAAGGTTTGATTACGGCAGGCACATTTACCCAGGACTCGGTAGGCAACATTTATCAGGAAGGCCATGAGGACCAGATTCTGGTGCAGGCGTTTGCTCATCAGGTGATCATTCCCCGCGACCCGCAATCGGGCCAGCCGACCGGTCAGCGCGTGCATAAACCCCTGATGATCAGCAAGGTTTTCGATAAATCCTCACCCTTGCTGTTCAGCGCCCTGACCACCGGCGAAGAAGTGTCCTGCCGCCTGGAGTGGCTGCGCACCTCCTCGGCCGGAACCCAGGAGCACTACTTCACGATTGAACTGGAAGGCGCCACCATCGTTGACATCCAATCTCGCATGCCCAACTGCCAAGACCCAGACAACGCCCACTTTACCCACCTGGAGGATGTGCACTTCACCTATCGCAAGATTATCTGGACTCACGAAGTGGCCGGGACGTCCGGCTCGGATGACTGGCGCAGCCCAGTGACGGGTTAACGCGAGCAGTAAAGACGGTAACCACGATGCGAAGCGAGCCGCTGTTGATCTTGATCTGCTTTTGATCTTGATCTCAGGCGCCCCGTTAAACCACGCTGGCCGAACGAACGCAGCTTGAATTCGTGGCTAACCCGGCAGGACGCCGGGTTAGCCGCCCCGCGCCATGGATGGCGCGTGGCGGCGGCCCACGGATTCAAGCCTGCGTTCGGGCACACCGAGCCCAAGCGAGGTGCCGAGTGGTGGGGCAAGAGCGCTTTGCTTACTTTCGCGCTTTTCGAAAGTGAGCCGCCGTTGGGCGGAACCCTAGATGGCCGTTACCGCAGAAATGGATATGTACACAATCCAACTGTGTTGACTGCCAGGCCGCCTTCGCTAGCAAGCCCGCTCCCACAGTTGGATTGTGGGGTGTCAGATAGATAGGTATTGCTTGTCAGGGCGTTATCGCAGGCAAGCCAGCTCCCACAGTTGGATCCTGGGGTGTCAGGTAGATAGGTATTGCTTGTCAGGGCGTTATCGCAGGCAAGCCAGCTCCCACAGTTGGATCCTGGGGTGTCAGGTAGATAGGTATTGCTTGTCAGGGCGTTATCGCAGGCAAGCCAGCTCCCACAGGTTCAGCGTCGCGACACACAGGCCCCATCACAACCGGACAAACCAGCTCAATCGCAGTATGGTTGCCCTCTAACCACTCCCCAGGAAACCCCGGTAATGCTGTTTGTCGTCATGCTCGGGGGAAAGCACCCGCGAGCCAGGATCGAAGTACACGATGTGGTATTCGCAGTGGCCGATACCCTGCAAGCCACCTACCCACAATTACGCGACGCCTGGTTTGGCAGCCCCAAAGGCGTACACATCGATTCATGGATGGCCGTCGATGGCGTCGACGGCTGGAAGGTTGAACTGAGCCACCTGGCGCCCCACGGAGATGCGCCGCGCCTGTACTTCATCAACCTCGGCGGCTACGAGGCCAATAGCTTTGGCGAAGCCCACCACTACCTGCTGGTGGTCGCCCGTAACAAACAGGAGGCCATGCGCAAAGGTAAGCAGCAGATGCTCAGCCACTGGTCCCAGGCCCACACCGACACGGTGCTGGATATCGACGATTGCCTGCCCATCGACCTGGTGGACGGCCGCTATATCCACCTGGTGCAAGCAGCGCACCGAGCGATCGTGCAGCGCAACGACTATCTCGTACTGCCTTGAACCGGCATGACCTAAACAGCGGCGACTGAAAACCCAGTGGAACTTTGCCGAGAAATAACCGCCTGAATCCGGTACGCTCACCGTTTTTTACTCTAGGAGTTACTCACCATGGCCAAAGCCACCGCCCGTCACATCCTCGTTGCCTCTGAAGACAAGTGCAACGAACTCAAGGCCCAAATCGAAGGCGGCGCTGATTTCGCAGAAGTCGCTAAAGCCAACTCCAGCTGCCCATCCAGCCGTCAGGGCGGTGACCTCGGTTCGTTCGGCCCAGGCCAGATGGTCAAGGAATTCGACACCGTGGTCTTCAGTGCCCCGGTCAACACCGTGCAAGGCCCGGTGAAGACCCAGTTCGGCTATCACCTGCTGGAAGTCACCAGCCGCCAGGATTGATTCAATCTGCGCTGATGCTATAAACAACGGCCCGCCCTTTGGTGGGCCGTTGTGCATCTGATGACTGGCGATGCCCAGGCCGTTAGCGTACAAATCCTTATTATTCTTTACCCGGCGCTCAAGGCTGATAATGCGATTGGCTTTTTCATCTCTGCTCTGCTCCACCCTGGCCTTTCTAATGGCCAGCACTGCGGTGATCGCAGCCCCGCAAACCTACCTGACGGTGTACGGCGAGCCCGCCAAGTACGCCGAAGGTTTCAGCCATTTCGACTATGCCAACCCCAACGCCCCCAAGGGCGGCAGCCTGCGGCGCTCAGCGCTGGAGGTGGGGCGGTTTGACCATGTGCTGCCCTATATCGACAAAGGCATCGGCGTGTCCCAGGTCGACGGCTGGGTGTATGCACCCTTGGCGTTGCGCTCGCTGGATGAGCCTTACACCGTCTATGGCCTGGTGGCGCAAAAGATGGAACGGGCCGACGACGGCCTGTCGCTGCGCTTCTACCTGAACCCCAAGGCGCGCTTTGCCGATGGCACGCCCATTACCGCGCAAGACGTGCGCTACAGCTTTGACGTGTTGATGACCCAAGGCAGCCTGCGCTATCGCACGTTATTTGCAGACGTCAAACACGTCGAAATCGAAGGCGAACGACAGGTGCGCTTTGATTTTTCCAGCAACGAAAACCGCACCCTCCCTCTGGATCTCGCCACTTTGCCGGTGTTCCCCGAGCACTGGTGGAAGACCCGCGACTTTGCCAACGGCGGCGGCTACGAAGCGCCACTGGGCAGCGGCCCTTACAAGGTCAGCAAGATCGACTCCGGCAATACCATCACCTTCACCCGCGACCCCGACTGGTGGGGCAAGGACTTGCCGGTCAGCCGCGGCTTGTACAACTTCGATCACCTGAGCCTGGAGTACTTCGGCGACACCGAAGTAGCGCGCCAAGTGCTACGCGGCGGCGCCTATGATTTCAACCGTGAATTCTCCGCCACCGGTTACTCCATCGGCTACAACGGCCCGGCCCTGGACGATGGCCGTCTGCAGCGCGCGCACCTGGCCAAGGAGATGCCGCAGCCGGCCCAGGGCTATGTGTTCAATGTGCAAAAACCGATGTTCAAGGATCGCCGCGTGCGCCAGGCCCTGGCGATGCTGTGGGACTTTGAATGGGCCAACCGCCAAATGATGCGCAACCTGTACATCCGCCAGCAGAGCTATTTCTCCAATAGCCCGCTGGCCGCCAGCCAGTTACCGACCCCGGAAGAACTGGCGATCCTCGAACCCCTGCGCGGTCAGGTTCCCGACGAGGTGTTTACCCAGGTGTTCAAGGCCCCGGTCACCGATGGCAGTGGCATGATCCGCGACAAACAGCTGCAAGCCTTGGCCCTGCTGGAAGACGCCGGCTGGAAACCTGTGGGCGACAAACTCGTCAATGCCCAGGGCGAGCCACTGGAATTCACCTTCCTCAACGTCCAGAACGGCCTTGAGCGCCTGTTGCTGCCCTACAAACGTAACCTGGCGCAGATCGGCATCACCCTGAATATCCGCCGCATCGACTCCTCGCAATACGTCAACCGACTGATGGCCCGCGACTACGACATGATCGTCACGGGTTTCCCGGTCACCACCTCGCCCGGCATGGAGCTGTACAACTATTTCGGCTCTGCCGCCGCGTTCGATTCGGGCGCCAACAACTACATCGTGCTCAAGGACCCGGCCGTCGATACCCTGATCCATGGCCTGGTCAAGGCTGACACCCAGGCGAAGATGCTCACCTATGCCCACGCCCTGGACCGCGTGCTGCAATGGAATTACCTGTGGATCCCCAACTATTACCCACCGGGCACCTCCGCCGCATGGTGGAACCGTTTCGGGCGCCCGGCCATCGAGGCGAAGAACGACGAAGCCCTGGAAACCTGGTGGGAAGTCAGCCCCACCCCGCTGACGAACGAACAAATGCAGGCTGAGTTGAAAAAACGCGGAGAGGCCCACTGATGTTTGCCTATATCGTACGGCGCCTGCTGCTGATCATCCCGACGCTGGTGATCATCCTGTTGGTGAACTTCGTGATCGTGCAGGCCGCGCCCGGCGGGCCGGTGGAGCAAGCTATCGCCCACTTGCAAGGCATTGGCGGCGGTGGTGTAGCCGGCGCATCCGGCGAAGGCATCAGCGGCTCGCGAGCCAGCCGCGGTCTGGACCCAAAGCTGATCAAGGACATCGAGAAACAATACGGCTTCGACAAATCCGCGCCGGAACGCCTGTGGTTGATGCTCAAGAATTACGCCCAACTGGACTTCGGCAACAGCTTCTTTCGCGGCGCGACGGTAACTGACCTGATCCTGGAAAAGATGCCCGTCACCATTTCCCTCGGCCTGTGGGCCACGCTGATCACCTACCTGGTGTCGATCCCGCTGGGCATACGCAAGGCCGTGCGCCATGGCAGCAGCTTTGATATGTGGAGCAGCACGGCCATCGTCATCGGTTACGCGATGCCGGCATTCCTGTTCGCGATGTTCCTGATCGTGGTGTTCGCTGGCGGTACCTCGCTGAACTGGTTCCCGGTACGCGGGCTGGTCTCGGAAAACTTCGCCGAACTGAGCACCGTGGGCAAAATCGCCGACTACTTCTGGCACCTGGTATTGCCGGTAACCGCGTTGGTGATCGGCGGGTTCGCCACCTTGACCATCCTCACCAAGAACTCGTTCCTCAATGAAATTACCCGCCAGTACGTGGTCACCGCCCGCGCCAAGGGTTTGAGCGAACGCCGGGTGCTGTACGGTCACGTGTTCCGCAATGCGATGTTGCTGGTGATCTCGGGGATTCCCCAAGCGTTTATCAGCGTGTTCTTTGCCGGTTCGCTGCTGATCGAGGTGATCTTCTCCCTCGATGGCCTGGGCCGCATGAGCTACGAGGCGGCCGTGTCCCGCGATTACCCGGTGGTGTTTGGCTCGCTGTTTATCTTCACCCTGTTCGGCCTCTTGATAAAACTCATCGGTGACCTCTGCTACACCCTGGTGGACCCGCGTATCGACTTCGCCGCGAGGAACGCCTGATGCTCAACCTCTCCCCCGTGGCCCGCCGACGCTTCGAGCGCTTCAAGAAAAACCGCCGTGGCTGGTGGTCGCTGTGGCTGTTTATCGGCCTGTTTATCCTGACCCTGGGCGGCGAGTTGATCGCCAATGACAAGCCGCTGGTGCTCAGTTTCAAGAACGAGCTGTATTTTCCGGTGTTCAAGCGCTACACCGAGCAGCAGTTCGGTGGGCAGTTGCCGTTCCAGGCGGACTACCGCAGTGACTACGTGCAAAAGCTGATCAAGCAGGAGGGCGGCTGGATGCTGTTTCCGCCAATTCCTTTCAGCGATGACACGCCCAACTACGAACTCACCCGCCCTGCCCCGAGCCCGCCGTCGGCGGTGAACTGGCTGGGCACCGATGACCAGTCCCGCGATGTGTTGGCGCGGGTGATCTTTGGTGCACGGGTGTCGATCCTGTTTGCCCTGGCCCTGACCGCCATCAGCGCCGTCATTGGCATTGCCGCCGGGGCGTTGCAGGGATACTACGGTGGCTGGGTAGACTTGCTCGGCCAGCGCATCCTGGAGGTGTGGTCTGGCCTGCCGGTGCTGTACCTGCTGATTATCCTGTCGGGGTTTGTGGAGCCGAATTTCTGGTGGTTGCTGGGGATCATGGCGCTGTTTTCCTGGCTGGCCCTGGTGGACGTGGTGCGCGCCGAGTTCCTGCGCGGGCGCAACCTGGAATACGTCAAGGCCGCGCGCGCCCTGGGCCTGGGCGACGGCAAGATCATTCGTCGGCACATCCTGCCCAACGCCATGACCGCGACCCTCAGCTATTTGCCGTTCATTTTGACCGGGGCGATATCCACCTTGAGCGCCCTGGATTTCCTTGGCTTCGGCATGCCCGCCGGCAGCGCGTCCCTGGGCGAGCTGATCGGCCAGGGCAAGCAGAACCTGCAAGCGCCGTGGCTGGGCTTGACGGCGTTTTTCACCCTGGCGCTGATTCTGTCGTTGCTGGTGTTTATCGGCGAGGCATTGCGTGATGCCTTCGACCCCCGCTCATGAGTGACCGCGTATGAACCTGATCGAAATCCGCGACCTGTGCGTCGCCTTCAACGGCCAGACCGTCGTGCGCAACCTGAGCCTGGACGTGCGCCCTGGCGAGTGCCTGGCGCTGGTGGGCGAGTCGGGCTCGGGCAAGTCGGTGACGGCCCACTCTATCCTGCAACTGCTGCCGCAAGCCGGCACCCAAACCCTGGGTTCGATCAAGTATCGCGGCCAGGAACTGATCGGCGCCTCACCGAGTACCTTGCAAAAATTGCGCGGCAACCGCATTGCCATGATCTTCCAGGAGCCGATGACCTCCCTGAACCCCCTGCACAGCATCGAAAAGCAGATCGGCGAAACCCTGCTGCTGCACAAGGGCCTGGGCGGCAAGGCGGCGCAGGCGCGCATCCTCGAACTGCTGGAACTGGTGGGCATCCAGAAACCCCAGGAACGGCTCAAGGCCTACCCCCATCAATTGTCCGGCGGCCAGCGCCAGCGGGTGATGATCGCCATGGCCCTGGCCTGCGAGCCCGAACTGCTGATTGCCGACGAGCCCACCACGGCGCTGGACGTGACGGTGCAGCGCAAGATCCTGCTGCTGCTCAAGTCCTTGCAACAACGCCTGGGCATGTCGCTGCTGCTGATCAGCCATGACCTCAACCTGGTACGCAGTATCGCCCAGCGGGTCTGCGTGATGCGTGCCGGGGAAATCGTCGAGCAGGCCGACTGCCAGGCCTTGTTCACCGCCCCCCAGCATCCCTACAGCCGCCTGCTGCTGGATGCCGAGCCCTCGGGCGACGTGCTGTGCAGCGAGCCGCGTGACACGGTACTGGAAGTGGATGACCTGAGCGTGCAATTCCCTCTCGGTGGCGGACTGTTCCGGGCCAAGACCTACCTGCGCGCAGTGGACGGCATCAGCCTCAGCGTGCAGCGCGGCAAGACCCTGGGGATTGTCGGCGAGTCCGGCTCCGGCAAGTCCACCCTGGGCCAGGCGATCCTGCGCTTGCTCGACTCCAGCGGCAGCATCCGCTTTCAGGGTGAAGCTCTGGACCCGCTCAACCATCAGCAGATGCGCCCATGGCGCAAGCAGATGCAGGTGGTGTTCCAGGACCCCTATGGCAGCCTCAGCCCGCGCATGTCGGTGCAGCAGATCATCAGCGAGGGCCTGGAAGTGCATGCCCCGTGCAGCCTGGCCGACCGCGATGCGCAAGTGGTCCAGGTGCTCAAGGACGTGGGCCTCGACCCTGCCAGCCGACATCGCTACCCCCATGAGTTTTCCGGAGGCCAGCGCCAACGCGTCGCCATTGCCCGCGCCCTGGTACTCAAGCCAGCGCTGATGCTGCTCGACGAACCCACCTCGGCCCTGGACCGTACGGTGCAGAAACAAGTGGTGGCGCTGCTGCGCGAACTGCAGGACAAATACGGCCTGACCTACCTGTTTATCAGCCATGACCTGGCGGTGGTGCGCGCCATGGCCCATGACATGATCGTGGTCAAGGATGGCAAGGTGGTGGAGCGTGGCGCGAGCCATGAGGTGTTCGAATCGCCCCAACACCCGTACACCAAAGAACTGCTGGCAGCAGCGCACATCCCTTTGTAGGGGTGAGATTGTTCCCACGCTCTGCGTGGGAACACAACCCGAGACGCTCCGCGTCGTGCCCTGGCCCTACGCCAAGTGACGCAGAGCGTCACGGTAGGCATTCCCACGCAGAGCGTGGGAACGATCATTAACAGGATTCTGTACCCATGAGCACTAGCCTCAAGGACTACCAACAGGTTCGCGGCCTGGCCATCCAGTCGCTGTTCGAGATCATCGAGCAGTCCAGCGAGGGCACGGTCATCGTCGACCGCGATGCAAATATCGTGTGGATGAACGAGCGTTACGCCAAGCGCTTTGGCCTCAAGAGCGCCGACCAAGCCATTGGCCAGCCTTGCGAGCAGGTGATTTCCAACAGCCTGCTGCGCCAGGTGGTGCGCAACGACCGGCCGATCCTGCTGGATATCCAGGACACTCCCAAAGGCCCACTGGTGGTGATGCGCCTGCCGATCCACGACGAGGCCGGGGCGGTGATCGGCGCGATTGGGTTTGCGCTGTTCGATGAACTGCGCAACCTGTCGCCGCTGATCGAGCGCTACCTGAGCATGCAGCAGGAGCTAGCCTCCACGCGCTCGCTGCTGCGTTCGCGGCAAAGCAAATACAACTTTGCGCACTTTATCGGCACCAGCGCCGCCAGCCTTGAGGTCAAGCGCCGGGCGCGGCGCAGTGCGAGTGCCGAGTCGCCGGTATTGCTGCTCGGGGAAACCGGCACCGGCAAGGAGTTGCTCGCCCAGGCCATCCACGGCGCATCGCCCCGGGCGCACAAAGCTTTTGTGAGCATCAATAGCGCGGCGATTCCCCATGACCTGCTTGAAGCCGAGTTCTTCGGCACTGCGCCCGGCGCCTTTACCGGTGCCGACCGCAAGGGTCGCCCCGGCAAATTCCAGATCGCCCAGGGCGGCACGCTGTTTCTCGATGAAATCGGCGACATGCCGCTGCCACTGCAAAGCAAATTGCTGCGGGTGTTGCAGGAAAAGGAATTCGAACCGGTGGGCTCCAACGAGATGCTGCACAGTGATGTGCGGGTGATTGCCGCGACGTCCATGGACCTGGAGGCAGCGATCAAGCGTGGCGAGTTTCGTGCCGATCTGTATTACCGCCTCAATGTGCTGCCGATCCAGGTGCCGCCGTTGCGTGAGCGGCTGGAGGATATTCCGGCATTGAGCGAGGCGATCCTCGAGGAACTGCGCAGCCAGCACGAACTGGACCGCGATGCCCTGGCGCTGTTGGCCCAACATGCCTGGCCGGGCAATATCCGCGAGCTGCGCAATGTGCTGGAGCGTGCGGCGCTGTTGAGTGATGACCTGATGCTCAATGCCAGCGACCTTCGCGCAGCGATTGGCACGTTCAGCCCGGTACAACGGGGCGCGGTGGCCGCGGTCGAGGGTGAAACTTTTGCGGCGGCGCGGCAGCGGTTTGATCGCCAGGTGATTGCGGGCGCGCTCAAGGCCAGTGACGGAAATGTTGTAGAGGCGGCCAAGCGGTTGGGGCTTGGGCGGTCGACGTTGTATAAAAAAATGCTGGCGCTTGGACTAACTTAGTCTCAAACAAGAGACGCAATTCCCAATATCAAGACTTTCTTATGTGGGAGCTGGCTCGCCTGCGATAGCGGTCTAACAGCGCCCTACAAGCCAGCTGAACCACCGCTATCGCAGGCAAGCCAGCTCCCACAAGGATCTCCCCTCGTCTCCAGATTGAGACTGCCGTCGCGAAAATCACTTTAAATCCACAATAAATCCATATATATCAACAAGTTATAAATCTGGCACACATCTCGCTATAGCTTCCTCCCACAGCCTCACCCACAACAATAACAATCCGATGGAGACACACCATGAGTGTGATCATTGCCCTGGCCGCGCTCGCGCTGCTGATGCTGGCCGCCTACCGTGGCTATAGCGTTATCCTGTTTGCCCCCATCGCCGCCCTTGGCGCGGTGCTGCTCACTGACCCGTCCGCTGTCGCCCCTGCCTTTACCGGGGTGTTCATGGAAAAGATGGTCGGTTTTATCAAGCTGTATTTCCCGGTATTCCTGCTCGGTGCGGTGTTCGGCAAGCTCATTGAGCTGTCGGGGTTTTCGCGCTCGATCGTCGCCGCCGCGATCCGCTTGCTCGGCACGCGCCAGGCGATGCTGGTGATTGTGCTGGTCTGCGCCCTGCTCACCTACGGTGGCGTGTCGCTGTTCGTGGTGGTGTTTGCGGTGTACCCGTTTGCCGCCGAGATGTTCCGCCAAAGCAATATCCCCAAGCGCCTGATCCCGGCGACCATCGCCCTCGGTGCGTTCTCGTTCACCATGGACGCCCTACCCGGTACGCCGCAGATCCAGAACATCATCCCCAGCACCTTCTTCAACACCACCGCCTGGGCGGCGCCGTGGCTAGGGCTGATCGGCACGATCTTCGTGTTTTGCGCCGGTATGCTCTACCTCGCACGCCAGCGCAACAAGGCCCAGCGCGCCGGTGAAGGTTATGGCACCGAGTTGCGCAATGAGCCCGAAACCGCCGACAACCTGAGCCTGCCCAACCCGTGGCTCGCGTTGTCGCCGCTGATCCTGGTGGGGGTGATGAACCTGTTGTTCACCCACTGGATCCCGCAGTGGTACGGCAAGACCCACAGCCTCAGCCTGCCGGGCATGAGCGCGCCGGTGACCACCGAAATCGCCAAGCTCACCGCGATCTGGGCGGTGCAGGCGGCGTTGCTGGTGGGGATTATCGTGGTGCTGGTGTTCGGCTTCTCGGCGATCAGGAGCAAGCTGGCCGAAGGCAGTAAAAGTGCGGTCAGCGGTGCGCTGCTAGCGGCAATGAACACCGCCTCGGAATACGGCTTTGGCGCAGTAATCGCCTCGCTGCCAGGCTTTCTGGTACTGGCGGACTGGCTCAAGGGCATCCCCAACCCGCTGGTCAACGAAGCGATCACCGTGACCTTGCTGGCCGGTATCACCGGCTCCGCTTCCGGCGGCATGAGCATCGCCCTCGCCGCGATGTCCGAGAGCTTTATTGCAGCCGCCCACGCGGCCAATATCCCCCTTGAGGTGCTGCACCGGGTCGCGGCCATGGCCAGCGGCGGCATGGATACCCTGCCCCACAACGGCGCGGTGATCACCCTGCTGGCCGTCACCGGGCTGACCCACCGCGAAGCCTACAAGGACATTTTTGGCATCACGATCATCAAGACCCTTGCGGTGTTCGTGGTGATCGGCACTTTCTACGCCACCGGCATTGTGTGAGGTTTTCATGACAACTTTGAATGGCAAGACCGCCCTGGTCACCGGCTCCACCAGCGGCATCGGCTTAGGGATTGCCCTGAGCCTGGCCAAGGCCGGCGCCAACCTGATTCTCAACGGCTTCGGCGACGCCAGCGCGGTGATCGCCCAGGTACAGGCGTTTGGCGGCAAGGTCGGGCATCACCCGGCAGACGTCAGCGCCCCCGCGCAAATCGCCGACATGCTCGCCTACGCCGAGCGCGAGTTCGGTGGCGTGGACATCTTGGTCAACAATGCCGGTATCCAGCATGTGGCAGCGGTAGAAGACTTCCCTGTGGAGCGCTGGGATTCGATCATCGCCATCAACCTGTCCTCGGTGTTCCACAGCACACGCCTGAGCTTGCCGGGCATGAAGGCCAAGGGCTGGGGGCGCATCGTCAATATCGCCTCGGTGCATGGGCGAGTCGGCTCAGTGGGCAAGGCGGCGTATGTGGCGGCCAAACATGGGGTGATCGGCCTCACCAAGGTGGTGGGCCTGGAAACCGCCACCAGCAATGTCACCTGCAACGCCATCTGCCCGGGCTGGGTGCTGACGCCGCTGGTGCAGAAGCAGATTGATGATCGCGTGGCTACCGGGGTCGACCCACTGCAAGCGCAGCAGGATCTCCTGGCGGAGAAACAGCCGTCGCTGGAGTTTGTGACGCCGTCGCAGCTCGGGGAGCTGGTGTTGTTCTTGTGCAGTGAAGCCGGTGCCCAGGTGCGCGGCGCGGCCTGGAACATCGATGGTGGCTGGCTGGCCCAGTAAACCCGTGATGATCGTTCCCACGCTCTGCGTGGGCACGCAGACCGGGGCGCTCCGCGCCCCAAAAGTGGACGCAGAGCGTCCAGTCAGGCATTCCCACGCGAAGCGTGGGAACGAGAAGAGGCAGCTTATGTCCGACATCCTCTGGCAACCGTCCCCGGAACGCATCGCCAACACGCGCATGGATCAGTTCCGCCGCTTCATCAATCAACGCCACGGCGTGCAGCTCCACGACTACCCCGCCCTGCACCAATGGAGCATCGACCAACGCCCGGACTTCTGGCAGGCGATTGTCGCGTTCTTTGACGTGCAGTTTCGCAGCCCGCCCACGGTGACCCTGATCGAAGACATCGAGATGCCCAGCGCCCAATGGTTTCCCGGCGCCACCCTGAACTTTGCCGAACACCTGTTGCGCCGCCGCGACGATCATCCTGCTGTGGTGGCTGTCAGCGAAGACGGCCAACGTGAACAATTGAGCTATGCGCAGCTGGCGGAACACGTGGCCGGCCTGCAAAAAAGCCTGCGGGCGGCAGGGGTCGGCCTGGGTGACCGGGTGGCCGCGTGTATGCCCAACACCTGGCAAACCCTGGTCGGCATGCTCGCCACCACCAGCCTCGGTGCGATCTGGTCGTGCTCCTCGCCAGATTTCGGCACCCAGGGCGTCATCGACCGCTTCGGCCAGATCGAGCCCAAGGTGCTGATCACCTGCGCAGGCTACCGCTATGCCGGCAAGCGCATCGACCAGAGCGCCAAGCTCAATGAAATCCTCGAACGCCTGCCCTCCCTGCAACAGCTGATCATCGTGCCTTACGCCGAGCCCGAGGCGCAGGCTGGGGACTACGCCACCCACGCCCATGTCGCGCTGTGGGACGACTTCTACCAAGCCTGCGGCGAACCCGAATTTGTCGCGGTGCCGTTCGATCACCCGCTGTATATCCTTTATTCCAGCGGCACCACCGGCATCCCCAAGTGCATCATCCACGGCACGGGCGGCGTATTGCTGACGCACCTCAAGGAACACGGCCTGCATGCCGACCTGAACCGCGAGGACTGCCTGTTCTACTACACCACCTGCGGCTGGATGATGTGGAACTGGCTGGTGTCGGTGCTGGCGATCGGCGCCACCGCGGTGCTGTACGACGGCTCGCCGTTCCATCCCGGCCCCGAACGCTTGATCGACCTGATCGATGCGGAAAAAATCAGCGTGTTCGGCACCAGCCCCAAATTTCTCGCCACCCTGGAAAAATCCGGGTTGCAGCCGCGCCTGAGCCACGACCTGGGCAGCCTCAAGGGTCTGATTTCGACCGGCTCGCCGTTGTCGCCCCAGAGTTACGACTACGTGTACCGCGAGATCAAGGCTGAGCTGTGCCTGTCCTCGATGTCCGGTGGCACCGACATTGTCTCCTGCTTTGTGATCGGCAACCCGGTGCTGCCGGTACGGCGCGGTGAAATGCAGTGCAAGAGCCTGGCCATGGCCATCGAAGTGTGGGACGACCAGGGCCGGCCCCTGATCGGGGAGAAAGGCGAACTGGTGTGCACCCGGCACTTCCCTGCCATGCCCATCGGGCTGTGGAATGACCCGCAACAGCAAAAACTGCGCGCCTCGTATTTCAGCCAGTTCCCCGGCGTGTGGGCACAGGGTGACTATGCCGAGCAACGCGCCAACGGCAGCCTGTTGATCCACGGGCGTTCCGATGCGGTGCTCAACCCCGGCGGCGTGCGCATTGGCACCGCCGAGATTTATCGCCAGGTGGAAAAGGTCCCGCAGGTGCTGGAAAGCCTCGCCATCGGTCAACGCTGGCAGGACGACGTGCGCGTGGTGCTGTTTGTGCGCCTGGATGATGGAATTGAACTGGACGAGGCGCTGCAACAGCAGATCCGCCAGGTGATTCGCGCCAACACCACACCGCGGCACGTGCCGGCGAAGATCCTCGCTGTCACGGATATCCCCCGCACCATCAGCGGCAAAATCGTCGAATTGGCGGTGCGCAATGTGGTGCATGGCGAGCCGGTGAAAAACACCGATGCCCTGGCCAACCCCCAGGCACTGGAGCAATTTCGCCACAGAGCTGAGCTGGCCGATTAGATGAAAGGTTTCAGCGCTGACACAGCGTTTTGAAGAAAAACCCTCAAGGCATGCTATTTTTCCGGGGTAGCCACCCGTTGTCGTTCCTTGGGACAATGGGTGTTGTCATTTTTCAAAGCGTCAGGCTCAGGGCTTTTTATGAATGGAACATCCACCGGTAGCGAAGCCGCTGCATTGATCAGGCGGCTGGACTGGGCGCAAAGCCCCCTCGGTGAGGCCAGTGAGTGGCCGCAAAGCCTGCGCACTGCTGTCGATATCGTCGTGCATTCACCCATGCCAATGGTGCTGCTGTGGGGCCCACACCTCATACAACTCTATAACGATGGCTTTGCCCACCTGATAGGCGGCAAGCACCCCGGCGCTCTGGGCCAGCCGGCGCACCACACTTGGCCCGAACTGGAAAGCTTCGCCGCGCCGGTCTACGACGCCGTGCTCGGCGGCCAGGTGCGCACCTTCAGCGAGCAACGCTTTGTGCTGCAACGCGAGGGCCGCGACACCGAGATATGGCTCGACCTGACCTACAGCCCGGTGCGCGATGAAAGCTGCCGGGTGGCCGGCATCCTGGTCACGGCCATTGAAACCAATGAGCGGCGCAGCAAAACCCTCGAACTGCAACAGCGCTCCGAAGCCAGCCTCAAGGCCCAGCACAACACCGAGCAGCGCCTGCAACTGGCACTGGCGGCCACCGACGCGGTAGGCACCTGGGACTGGGATATCGGCGAAGACCGTTTCATCGCCGACGCCCATTTCGCCTACCTGCATGGCGTCGACCCCAACGATTCGAGCCTGCTGCCCATCAGCGCCTACCTGCATGGTGTGCACCCTGAGGACCGGGGAACGGTGACGCGCAGCATCAAGCATTGCATTACCCATGGCACCGAATACGCCGAGGAGTATCGCTTGCTGCAAGCCGACGGCCAGGTGCGCTGGGTGTTCGCCCGTGGCCGCTGCTACAAGGATCAACAGGGCCGGCCTGCGCGTTTCCTCGGCGCCGCGCTGGACCTCACCGAGCGTAAAAACACCGAGCAAGCCCTGCGCCAGAGCCAGACCGAGCTGCAACTGATCATCAACGCCATGCCGGTGTTGATCGGCTACGTTGACCACGACCAGCGCTTTCGCCTCAACAACAGCGCTTACCTGGACTGGTACGGCAAGACGCCCCAGGAGCTGTACGGCAAAACCATCCGCGAAGTACTTGGCGACGAGGTGTATGCCGGGCGCGCAGACAAGATTGCCGCCGCGCTCAAGGGCAAGGCGTGCAGCTTCATGACGGTGACGCCTCATCGCGATGGCCGCCCGCGCCATGCACTGATGAAGTACCTGCCGCGCTTTAGCAGTGACGGTTCGGTGAATGGTTTCTACATCTTTGTGATCGACGAGACCGAACGCAAGCTCACCGAAGAAGCCCTGCGCCACCTCAACGAGAACCTTGAAGAACGCGTGGCCCAGCGCACCCAGGCGCTGGCCGAAGCCAACCAGCGCCTGCAAAACGAGATGTTCGAGCGCGAGCGTGCCGAAGATGCCCTGCGCCATGCGCAGAAGATGGAAGCGGTCGGCCAGCTCACCGGCGGTATCGCCCATGACTTCAACAACATGCTCACCGGCATCATCGGCAGCCTCGACCTGATGCAGCGTTACATTGCCGCCGGACGCAGCGACGATATCGGCCGTTTTGCCGATGCCGCCGTGTCCTCCGCCCACCGCGCCGCCGCCCTCACCCACCGGCTGCTGGCGTTCTCGCGACGCCAGTCGCTGGACCGTCGCCCCACCGACCCCAACCAACTGGTGGCGTCCCTGGAAGACCTGTTCCGGCGCACCAAGGGCGCGCATATCGAACTCAAGGTAAAACTGGGCAAGGACACCTGGCCGGTGAACACCGATGCCAGCCAATTGGAAAACGCCCTGCTCAACCTGGTGATCAACGCCCGCGACGCCATGCCCGACGGCGGCGAGCTGCTGATCGAAACCGCCAACAGTTACCTGGACGGCACCGACATCACCACCCTGGAACCGGTCAAGGCCGGCGACTATGTGATGCTTGGCGTGAGCGACAACGGCAGCGGCATGGCGCCGAAAATCCTCGCCAAGGCGTTCGACCCGTTCTTCACCACCAAACCCATCGGCCAAGGCACTGGCCTTGGGTTGTCGATGATCTACGGTTTTGCCCAGCAATCCGGCGGCCACGTGACCATCCAGAGCGAACCTGGCCAGGGCACCTGCGTGCGCCTGTACCTGCCGCGTTTGTATGGCACCGCACTGGAAAGCAGCCTGCCTACCAGCCTGACCGAAGCCCCCGTGGCCCTGGCCGGTGAAGCGGTGGTGGTGGTCGAGGACGACCCGGCGGTGCGTATGCTGGTGGTCAATGTACTCGACGAACTGGGCTATACCGCTCACCAGGCGGCGGATGCGCGTGCGGCGCTGCCGTTGCTGGAATCGGATTTGCGCGTGGACTTGCTGGTGACCGACGTTGGCTTGCCCGGCATGAACGGCCGGCAACTGGCGGAAATCGCCCGCCAGCATCGCCCCGGCCTGCGCGTGCTGTTCATGACCGGTTATGCCGAGAAAGCCGCCGAACGCCAGGGGTTCCTGGAGGACGGCATGGACATGGTCGCCAAGCCTTTTTCCATTGACCTGTTGGCCAACAAAATCCGTAGCATGATCGGCGTCGAGGCCTGAGTTCAGGCATAATCGCGCGCCGTCGCACAGCTGGTAGAGCCCCATGAAAGCCCAAGCCCGTCATATCCTGGTGAAAACCAGCGAAGAAGCCGAACAACTCAAGCAGCGTATTGCCAAAGGCGAAGCCTTTGATGTGCTGGCCAAGAAGTACTCCACCTGCCCGTCGGGCAAACGCGGTGGTGACCTGGGCGAAGTGCGGCCCGGGCAGATGGTGGGGGCGATTGATGCGGTGATCTTCAAGAAACCGGTGAAGGTGGTGCACGGGCCGATCAAGAGCAAGTTTGGCTATCACCTGGTGCAGGTGTTTTACCGCGATTGAGTGGATGGCTTCAGTCCGCTATCGCAGGCAAGCCAGCTCCCACATCCGATCGTTCCCACGCTCTGCGTGGGAATGCCTCACTGGACGCTCTGCGTCCGTTTCTGGGACGCGGAGCGTCCCGGGCTGCGCTCCCACGCAGAGCGTGGGAACGATCAGTGATCATCTCGGTATCAGCGCCCCCGGCACCTGAATCACCCGGCTCGCCAACCGATGCCCCGCCAGTGCGGCGTCTTGGGGCGAACCACCGTTGAGCCGACTGGCCAGATACGCCGCACTGAACGAATCCCCCGCCGCCGTGGTGTCCACCACCTTCTCCACTTTCAACGCCGGCACCGCAAAGCGCTCGCCCGCGCAACGAATCAAGCACGCATCCGCTCCCCGCTTGAGCACCACTTCTGCAATCGAGGGATACGCCGCAAACACCTGCTCGCTATCCTCATAGCCGAACAACGCGCGTTCGTCATCCTCGGTGAACAAGGCAATGTCCACTGCGGCCAACACCCTGCGATACGCCTCACGGGCCGTTTGCACATCGGCCCACAGCCTGGGCCGGTAGTTGTTATCGAACACCACCTTGGCGCCACGCTGGCGGGCTTCGATCAGCGCCTGCAGTAAGCGCTCACGCCCGATGTCTCCCAGCACCGCCAGGGTAATGCCACTGAAATACACCACGTCATAGCCCGGCAATGCCGCCAGGACCGGCTCGGCGGCAGGCGTGGTGAAGCAGTCGCGCACGGCCGCTTCGTTGCGCCAGTAGAGGAATTTACGTTCGCCCTGGGCATCAGTCTGGATGCAATACAAGCCCGGCAGGCGCCCAGGCAGACGCTGGACCCTGCCCAGGCCAAGGCCTTCGGCGTGCCAATGCTCACACATGGCATCGCTGAAGCTGTCATCGCCCAGGGCGGTGACGTAGTCAACGCTGCCGGCATCGCCCAGCTCGCGACGCAGGTACACCGCAGTGTTCAGGGTGTCGCCGCCGAAGCTCTGGTGCAGGCTGCCGTCGGCGCGGTGTTGCAGTTCGATCATGCATTCGCCGATGAGGGCGATGCGGGGGTGGGTGTTCATGGCAAAGTTCTCAGGTGTGCTGGAGGGCCCCATCGCGGGCAAGCCCGACTCCCGCATTCGACTGCATTCCTTCAGTTAAAACGCGGTCACTGTGGGAGCTGGCTTGCCTGCAATAGCCGCGACTCGGTCTAGAAGCAGGTACGCAGAGACTCGACCACCTGCAACTGCTCATCCACCAGGCACCCCACCTGCCATTTATCAAAGGTCAGGCAAGGGTGGGACGTACCAAAGGAAATGATGTCGCCAATACGCAATTCAACCCCGGGCGCCACGGTCATGAACGCATGCTGGTCCATTACCGCCGTGACCTTGCACCCGCTCACATCATCACCTTGCGCCGGCACGATCCCGGCCTTGTAGCGCTTGAGTGGCACCGGCAAACCGGCGTCGTAGGCCACGTCGCGCTTGCCCAGGGCAACCACCGCAAAACCAGGCTCCGGCAACGACTGCACATGCGCCCAGACTTCCATTGCCGGGCGCAGGCCCTCGTTGAGGTCGCTGCGGCGTTCGAGTACACAGCACTGCGCCTCTTTGTAGATGCCATGGTCGTGGGCCACGTAACTGCCTGGGCGCAACACGCTGAGGAAACGACCGGCGGCGTTCTGCGTTTCGAACGACTCGGCGATCAGGTCGTACCAGGCCGAGCCCGATGCGGTGATGATCGGCGTGGGCAGGTCGAACAGGCCGCTGTCTTGCAGCTCGACCGCCAGGCTCACCAGGCTGGCGGCGAAGGCGCGGATACCACTGATGGCGTGCTCGCCGTGGATCACGCCTTCGTAACCCTCGATACCGGTGAGGGCCAAGGCCGGCTGGGCCTGGACCGCCTTGGCCAGATCGCGCACTTGCTGCTCGCTGCGACAGCCGCACCGGCCACCGACCACGCCATACTCGATCATCACATTGAGGCGCTGACCACGGGCGGCGAAGAACAGGCCCAGGTCGGCAACGTTGTCCGGGTGATCGACCATGCAATGAAAGTCAAAATCCTTGTCGGCCAGCAGGTCCGCGATCAAGGCCATGTTCGCTGCGCCCACCAGTTGGTTGGCCATCAGCACGCGACGCACGCCGCTGGCGTAGGCGGCGCGGGTCTGCACGGCGGTAGCCAGGGTGATGCCCCAGGCACCGGCGGTGATCTGGCGCTGGAACAGCGCGGGCATCATGCTGGTCTTGCCGTGGGGCGCCAGCTCGGCGCCGCTGCTGCGGACAAAGTCCTGCATCCAGCGGATGTTATGTTCCAGGGCGTCACGGTGCAGCACCAGGGCCGGCAGGCTGACATCGCGAACCAAATGGGCACCGACGGCAGCGGCACCTTTTTCAACGGCGTTGAGGGCAGACATGGAAAACTCCTATTCGTTGATGCGCCGGGCCAGGCTGTTGGCACTGTCGATCAGTACCCGGCGATAGTCGTGGTAGTTTTTACTCGCATCAGCCCGGGGGGCGACGATGCACAGAGTCGCGATGCTGATGCCCTGGGCATCGCGCACCGGGGCGGCAAAACAATGGGTGAAGGTGTCGGCCACACTGTCGAAGGAGAAGAACCCATCCAGGCTGGCCTGGCGGATCTGCGCCAGGAAAGTGTCCAGCGGCAGGCGCAGGCCGTCCGGCAGGATGAAGTCGTCGGGATCGATCAGGTCGACGATCTGCTGATCGCTCAAATGCCCCAGCAACAAGCGCCCCGAGGCGGTCCAGGGAATGGGGGCGTTTTCACCGATATCCGAAGAAATACGGAAATGCCGCTGGCCCTCGCGCATCAGCGCTACCGTGTATTTGCGCCCGTTGAGCAGGCACATCTGTGCGGTTTCGTGGGTCTGGCTGACGATCTCCTGCAAGGCGTGGTCGGCCTCGCGGGTCAGGTCAAAGTGACGCAAGTGTGCCTGGCCAAGGAAATACAGCTGACGCCCCAGGTACACGTGGCCTTCCTTGCCCACGGTCTCCAGGATGCGCCGCTCCAGCAACGACGCCACCAGTTCGTAGACCGTGGATTTGGGGCTGCCGATGCCGCTGGCAATATCATTCGGGCGCAGGGGCTGGCCGATTTCCTTGAGAAAATCGAGGATATCGAACGCACGGTCCAGGCCTTTGGCGCGGCGTTTGATGGTGTCTTCGGTCATGGCAGTACTCGGTCCCGTTCCAGATGATCGTTCCCACGCTCTGCGTGGGCATGCATGCGGTGACGCTCTGCGTCACAAGCGCGGACGCAGAGCGTCCAAGGCGGTATTCCCACGCAGAGCGTGGGAATGATCAGTTAGGCCTTTTTCTTGTAGGCCACGCAATCAATCTCGACCTTGCAATCGACCATCATATTGGCCTGCACACAGGCACGCGCCGGGGCGTGTTCCGGGGTGAAGTATTCGCCGAACACCTTGTTGAAGCTCCAGAAGTCCCGTGGGTCTTCCAACCATACGCCCACCCGAACCACATCCTTGAGCTCGTAGCCGGCCTCTTCGAGGATCGCCACCACGTTGCGCATCGTCTGGCGGGTTTGCTCGATGATGCCGCCGTTGATGATTTCACCGTCCACCGCAGGTACCTGGCCCGACACGTACAGCCAGCCATCGGCTTCCACAGCACGGGCGAACGGGCGTGGCTGGCCGCCACCTGCGGTGCTGCCGGTGCCGTAACGAGTAATGCTCATATAGTTGCTCCTTGTTAAAAACGAATGTTCTTGAGAAATTCCGCCAGGCGCGGCGACTGCGGCCGCTCGAATATATCTTTCGCGCTGCCCTGCTCTTCAATGCGGCCCTGGTTCATGAACACGATCTGGTCCGAAACTTCATAGGCAAAGCGCATCTCGTGGGTGACCAACAACATGGTCATGCCCTCCTCCGCCAGCCCCTTGATCACGCTGAGCACTTCGCCCACCAACTCCGGGTCGAGGGCCGAGGTGACTTCATCGAACAGCATCAGGCTGGGGTTCATGGCAATGGCCCGGGCAATGGCCACACGTTGTTGCTGGCCGCCGGACAATTGGCCGGGAAAGTGATTGCGGCGTTCCAGCAGGCCGACGCGGTCCAACCATTTTTCGGCCAGGGCTACCGCTTCATCCTTGCCCATCTTCTTGACCTTGAGCAAGCCGAGGGTAACGTTCTGCAGCGCAGTCAGGTGCGGGAACAGGTTGAATTGCTGGAACGCCATGCCGGTCATTGCGCGGTGCTGGGCGATCACCCGCTCCGGGTGGCGTACGCGCTTGCCGCCAACATCGCTGTAACCAATGGACTCGCCATCCAGGGTGATCTGCCCGCCCTGGAACTCCTCCAGCAGGTTCACGCAGCGCAGCAAGGTGGTCTTGCCCGAGCCGCTGGAGCCGATCAACGTCACCACATTGCCGCGCTGCATGGACAGGTCGACGCCCTTGAGCACTTCCACCTGGCCGTATTGTTTACGCAGGCCACGAATGTCCAGCAGCGCTGGGTTGGTTTGAGCTTGGTTCATGGCAAGGCCACCCGTTTTTCAATGTAGCGCCCGAATAATTCGATGGCGTAGTTGATGACAAAGAACAGAAAACCGGCGAACAGGTAGAACTCCAGGGTCATGAAGGTGCGCGCGATCACCTGCTGAGTACTGAGCAGCAATTCGGCCACGCCGATCACCGACAGCAAGGTGGAAGCCTTGACAATTTCCGTGGAGGAATTGACCCAGGTCGGCAAAATCTGCCGCAGCGCCTGGGGCAACAGCACGTAGCCCAGGGACTGATAAAACGTCAGGCCAATCGCCTTACCCGCTTCCATTTGCCCACGGGGAATGGCTTGCAGCGCGCCGCGCACGATTTCCGATACATGGGAGCCACAGAACAAGGTGAGCCCGACCGCACCGGCCTGGAACGCACTGATTTGCCAGCCAAGGGCCGGCAGCATGTAGAAACACGCCAACACCAGTACAAACACCGGCGTGCCACGGATCAAATCGACATACAGACGGAACGGCGCGCGCATCCAGAATTTGCCGTAGGTGAGGATCAACCCGGCGACGATGCCGATCAGGGTGCCAAAGACAATCGCCAGCGCCGAGACCGCCACGCTTGCCTGAAAGCCAGCCCAAAGGGTCTCGCGGGCGATCCACAATTCATGCAGCCAACTGGGGGATTCGTACATGGGACCCTTCCTTAACGACGGATAGCCAAACGCTGTTCCAGGTAACGGAGCAGCATGGCAATCAGGTAACAGGCAGCCACGTAGAGCGCGGTCGTGACCAGCCAGGTTTCAATCACCCGATAGCTTTCGACGTTGATCTTGCGGGCGTAATAGGTCAGCTCCGGCACCGCGATCGCAGCGGCCAGGGAGGTGTCCTTGAACAGCGAGATAAAGTTGTTCGACAGCGCCGGCAGCACGTTGCGCAGCATCACCGGCACGGTGATGTAAGCGCGAATCCGCCACTCGCCCAGGCCGATGGCCAGGCCGGCTTCCCGCAAGCCCTTGGGAATATTCACCAGGCCTGCGCGGAATACCTCGGTGAGATAGGCGCCGGCATACAGCGACAGGGTGATGATGAACGAGGGAATCTTATCCAGGCGAATACCCAGGGAGGGCAAGGCGAAGTAGATCAACAGGATCAACACCAAGATTGGGGTGTTGCGCACCACCGTCACATACACCGAGGCAAGAATACGCAACGCACGGTGCCTGGAGAGCATGGCAAACGCCATCAACAGGCCGATCACGCAGCCGATGGCGATCGACAGCAACGCCAACTGCAACCCCAGGCCGAGCCCCGCCAGCAAGGTGTCGAAATCACGCCAGACGGCGGCAAAGTTCAACTGATAGTTCATGGTCAGCAGCACCTGAAGGGGGCGTGTTCAGGCACGCCCCTATTGTTGCGGGTCACTTGAATTCCACGGGAAAACCAATCGCCGGTTCTGGCAGGTCCACGCCGAACCACTGCTTGAACGAAGCTTTGTAGGTGGGGAACTCCACACCGGTCATGGCTTCGTGCAGCGCGGTATTGACGAAGTTCAACCAGTCCTGGTCGCCGCGCTTGACCGCGCAGGCGTAGGTTTGCGGGCTCCAGGCGTAGGTGGGGCTGCGGTAGCGGCCAGGGTTCTGCACCATCAGGTATTTGACCGAGGACTGATCGGTGGCGGCGGCATCGGCGCGACCTGAGTTCACGGCCTGGTACATCAAGTCGACACTGTCGTACTGGTCGACCTTGGCCTTGGGCAGCGCCTGGTGCACCAACTCTTCGGCGTATACGTTTTGCAGCACTGCCACGGTAACGTCATCACCTGCGGCTTGGAGATCTTCGATTTCCTTGTACTTGCTGTTGTTGGGCAGCAGCAGGCCGACGCCTTCCCGGTAGTACGGCAGGGTGAAGGCCACCTGCTGCGCACGGCTGGCGGTGACGGTGATGAACTGGCAGCTCATGTCGACCTTGTCGGTGAGCAGGTTGGGAATACGTGCATCGGACGACTGCACCACAAACTCCACCTTGCTCGGGTCATTGAACAAGCCTTTGGCCACGATGCGGCCGATGTCGATATCAAATCCCTGCAACTTGCCATCCGCTCCCTGGAAGTGCCACGGCGCATTGGTACTGCCTGTACCTACGATCAAGTGCCCACGCTTGAGCACATCATCGAGCTTGCTGTCCGCCGCCTGCACCAGGCTGGCGAAGGAAGCCGATGCAGCGACGAGAAAAACACACGCTTTGAATACGGAAGGTCGGTGATGCATGACAAGCACTCCAGGGATTGTGTATTCCGCTATACCGGAACTTGGTATGTAACAACGGAATAGACAGCAGAAAGTGTGCCACAGACGCTGGAGGAAACCTATGGGGGTAATAAATGCGTTATGGATCAGCGTGATAGTGATTGCAGAGATAAACAGCGTTGCGCCGTCGTCGCATGGCAGTGCTACGCAACGCCCCACAACGGTGTTACAGCGCACCTAGACGGGTCGAGTGCAAGTGACGCGCACCTGTGAAGGTTGACAGTAGACGGTGACGACCCTCCGGCTTAGCGTGAGCAAAAACCAACACGGCAGGCAGGAGGATCAACATGGGAGTCGCCACGCGCAGAATTTCCAGCGCCCAAGGGTTCAATCGGGTACTGAACACACCGCGCCCGGTGTTTATTCTTTTTTTTTCAGAGCACTGCCCCGCTTGCGCGCAGGCCTGCGACTTCTTCGAGCAGGCCGCCTGGAAGCATCCCTGGATAGTCAGCCTGGTACTGGATTGTGCAAATACGCCGAAGCACCCTGACGTTACAGGCACCCCGACGCTTTTAGTCTACGTGGACGGCGTCCTGGCAGACATATTCAAAGGCTTCGGCCCTTGGGAAAGTCAAGAACAGTGCGTAAAAGACATCTTCAGCCGTTATGACCTGAGCAAGGGCGCAAGTGCACTTGCGTCACCCGGCGCTCTTCCACTTCAGCCACGGTCAAACGCCAGCCTTCATGCTCCAGGCTATCGCCCACCGCCGGCAGGCGGTCGAGCAGGCTCATCACCAACCCCGCCAAGGTTTGATAGTCCTCAGTAGCCGCAGCCTTGAAGCCCGTTCGCTGACGCAGCAGGTTGAGGTTCAAGGCACCATTGGCACGGAAACCATCGCCGTCCTCGACTATGTCCGGCCCTTCGATTTCGCTGGCATCGGGCAATTCACCGGCGATGGATTCCAGAATATCCGTCATGCTCAATACACCCATGAAGTCGCCGAATTCGTTGATCACGAAAGCGATGTGGGTAGACTCCTGGCGCATCTGCTCCAGAGCGTTGAGGATCGAAAAGCTTTCCAGCAGGTTGATCGCCCGACGCGCCAAGTGCGCAAGGTTCGGCTCGTTGCCAGCCAGGTATTCCTTGAGCAGCTCTTTCTTGTGCACAAAGCCCAAAGGCTCATCCACTGCACCGTTACGGATCAACGGCAGACGCGAGTAGGACGAGTGCATCAGTTTCAGACGCGTCGTCTCGGGCTCGTCCGCCAGGTCGATACAGTCAACCTTGGCCCTTGGGGTCATCAGGGTGCGAATCGGCCGCTCGGCCAGTTGCAGCACACCGCTGATCATCACCCGTTCGCGTCGATCAAACAGCGGCCCCTGCGCAGCATCCGGCTCGCCCAGCAGGTCAGCCACGTCTTCACCCACTTCTTCCACCGCCAGGCTGCGGCCGCCCAACAAGCGCATCACCGCATGGGCGGTACGCTCACGCACCGGCAACACGCCCTGCGCCGATTTCTTGCGACGGGCTCGGGCGATCTGGTTGAACACCTCGATCAGAATCGAGAAGCCAATGGCCGCGTACAGGTAGCCCTTGGGAATATGGAAACCCAGGCCTTCGGCGGTCAGGGCGAAACCGATCATCATCAGGAAGCCCAGGCACAGCATGATCACGGTGGGGTGCGCATTGACGAAACGGGTCAGCGGCTTGCTCGCCACGATCATCAGGCCGATGGACACGATCACCGCGATCATCATCACCGCCAGCTCGTCGACCATGCCCACGGCGGTAATCACCGCATCGAGGGAGAACACCGCATCCAGCACCACGATTTGCGCGACGATCGGCCAGAACATCGCGTAAGCCACATTGCCCTTGTGCTGCGCCACATGGCCTTCAAGGCGCTCATGCAATTCCATGGTGGCCTTGAACAGCAGGAATATACCGCCGAACAGCATGATCAGATCACGGCCCGAGAAGCTCTTGTCGAACACCTCGAACAGCGGCTGGGTCAGGGTCACCAACCAGGAAATACTCGCCAACAGGCCCAGGCGCATCAGCAGCGCCAGGGATAAACCGATCAAACGTGCACGGTCACGCTGCTCCGGTGGCAGCTTGTCCGCCAGGATCGCGATAAACACCAGGTTGTCGATACCCAGCACCAGTTCCAGCACAATCAAGGTCGCAAGGCCGAGCCAGGCCGTAGGATCCGCTAACCATTCCATTTATAAATTCTCTGTCTTTAAAGTGTTCAGAACGCCGGGCACGGCAAAGTGCGGTCATACGACCGAGACAAGGTTAGTTGACGGAATACGGGGTGCTTCAGCGGGAACAGCGACAGCGGTTGTCTTGGGGAAAGACGACTGGGAGGCTCCGAGAGGGTGTTCATGCAAGTCCTGAAATGACAAAAGGACTTGAATCCTACATTTGAAATACAAATTTCCTACAGCGCAAAACTATTACAAAACCTGTAGCCCCTATCAGAAGCACACCAATACTTGTGGGAGCTGGCTTGCCTGCGATGCAGGCACCTCGGTGTTGATCGTTCCCACGCTCCGCGTGGGAATGCCGCCTTTGACGCTCCGCGTCCCACCCGCGCAAGGGTGACGCGGAGCGTCACAGGATGCGTTCCCACGCTGGAGCGTGGGAACGATCTGTATCAGGTTTTACGAGTGGCATCGTCCAGCGCCAGGATAGTGTGGGCGTTGGTGACGGTGGTCGCCAGCGTATTGATCACTCCCGAGCGCAACGCCCCCAAGGTCGCCGCCGCCTTGGTGTTCTCACTGGCAATCGCCACCACATCCGGGATGCGAAACAGCTCCTGCACCGTCAACCCGATCACCCGCCCCTGGATGGCGTTGACCGCCGGCTGGCCGTGAATGTCGATAAAGTCATAGCCCATCATGTCGCCCACAGTGCCAGACAGGCGCGCCTGGGCTATTTCCTGGGGCGAGAACCAGCCCATGCGCACCATGTTGCTGTTCTCGCTCATGTCGCCGATGCCGATCAAGGCAATGTCAGCGCGGCGTGCGCGGTCAAGGGTGGAGCGCACCGTGTCGTTGTTGATCAGCACCCCGCGCAGCTCGGGGTTGGCCACCAGCGCTGGAGCGTAGAGGCTTTCACTTTCGCCCCCAAAGCGCAGGGCCAGGCGCCGGCAGATGTGGTCAGGGTTCATGTATTCACCGGCCTTGAGCGAACCGCCGATGGCACACACGAAGGTGCAGTTGCGGGTCACCGGCAGAAACACGTTATCGGCCACCGCGCCGACGTTACGCCCCATGCCCACCGCAACGATCATGCCGTCGCCCAGGGTCTTGTTGAGGTAGTTGGCCACAAGGCTGGCGACCGCCGAGCGCTGGGTGTCGGGGTCGCTGTGGTCGACCGCAATCAAGGCGCGGTCGAGCTTGAAGCGCTCCACCAGTGCCCGTTCCAGCTCGTTGTTCATTGCCGGGTGCTGCAGCACGCGCACCTCGACAATCCCTTCATCGCGCGCGCGCTTGAGCAGGCGGCTGACTTTTGCCCGCGACAGGTCAAAACGCTTGGCAATGGCCTCCTGAGTGACGTTCTCAAGGTAATAGAGCATCGCCACTTCGGTCATCTGATCGATATCACTGGCCATGCGCTGGGTACTGTCACTCATGGGGACGGGCTTCCGTTTCGGCGTCAAAGGCGCATTCTCCCGACTCTTGCCCTGCGCCGTCCACTACTGATGCCCATCGCGCTCGATCGCATTGATGCGCTCGACCTTGGCCCCGGACCGCGCCGCTTCGAACTCCGAGGCCAAAAACGCACTGACGATGCTTT
This sequence comes from Pseudomonas sp. FSL L8-0168, assembly GCF_037976155.1. Lineage (NCBI taxonomy): Bacteria > Pseudomonadati > Pseudomonadota > Gammaproteobacteria > Pseudomonadales > Pseudomonadaceae > Pseudomonas > Pseudomonas sp. FSL L8-0168. The sequence continues at coordinate 1,171,394 of NZ_CP150262.1, forward strand.
TGGCCAACTCCGCACCGATGACCCGCGCACCGATGGAGAGGATTTGCGCATCGTTGCTCTTGCGCGCCCGCTCCGCCGAGTAGGTGTCATGGGCCTGGGCCGCACGGATGCCCAGAACTTTGTTGGCCGAGATGGCCATGCCTATGCCGGTGCCGCATACCAGCACGCCGAGGCGCTGTTGCCCGGCATTGATGGCGGTGGCCACGGCCAGAGCGATGTCCGGGTACAGCACCGGCGCCGTTGAATGCGTACCGAAGTCGGTGACCGGGTACCCCAACGCCTCGATATGGCGCTTCAACAACTCTTTGAGCTCAAAACCTGCTTCATCGCATCCGATAGCCACCGGGAAAGGTGTGTTCATGGCGCCAAACTCCACTGATCAAATGATCACTTAGTGAAATATCTCTCACTCATTTCGCAAGCATTCACCCCTTACTGTCAAGCGAGATTTAACTGACCTGCCAGTCAAAGCCCTATACCAAGGCAATAACCGCGTCAAAGATGAGAATCACACCTTTTAAGTGAAAGAGATTGACTGATCAGAATTTCATTTGATACACATATGATCACAGCGAAACATGACTGTGCGACCTAATAAGAATTCACAGCACGAGGACACGCCGATGGCCACGCCATTACTGCTCCAGGCTGAACATGTCGCCAAGGCTTACGCCGGGGTGCCAGCCCTGCGCGACGGGCGCCTTTCTCTGCGCGCCGGCAGCGTCCACGCCCTGTGCGGCGGCAACGGTGCCGGCAAGTCGACCTTCCTGAGCATCCTGATGGGCATCACCCAGCGTGACGCCGGCAGCATTGTGCTCAACGGCGCACCGGTGCAGTTCAATCGCCCGAGTGAAGCCTTGGCCGCGGGGATCGCAATGATCACCCAGGAGCTCGAACCCATCCCCTACATGACCGTCGCCGAAAACATCTGGCTGGGCCGCGAACCGCGCCGCGCCGGTTGCATCGTCGACAGCAAGGCCCTCAATCGCCGCACCCGCGAACTGCTCGAAAGCCTGGAGTTCGACGTCGACGCCACCAGCCCCATGCACCGCTTGAGCGTGGCGCAGATGCAACTGGTGGAAATCGCCAAGGCGTTCAGCCATGACTGCCAGGTGATGATCATGGACGAGCCCACCTCGGCCATCGGCGAGCGCGAGGCCGAAACCCTGTTCAAGGCGATTCGCCGCCTTACCGCACGCGGTGCCGGCATCGTGTACGTGTCCCATCGACTGAGCGAACTGGCGCAGATCGCCGATGACTACAGCATCTTCCGTGATGGCGCCTTTGTGGAAAGCGGGCGCATGGCCGATATCGACCGCGACCACCTGGTGCGCGGCATTGTCGGCCAGGAACTGACGCGCATCGACCACAAGGTGGGCCGCGAATGCGCGGCCAGCACCTGCCTGCAGGTCGACCACCTGAGCCGCAACGGTGAGTTCCACGACATCAGCCTGCAACTGCGCCGTGGCGAGATCCTCGGCATTTATGGGTTGATGGGCTCCGGGCGCAGTGAATTCCTCAATTGCATCTACGGCCTGACCGTGGCGGATGCCGGCAGCGTTACCTTGCAAGGCAAGCCCATGCCCATCGGGCAGCCCAAGGCGACCATCGACGCCGGCATGTCGCTGGTCACCGAAGACCGCAAGGACAGCGGCCTGGTGCTGACCGGCAGCATCCTGTCGAACATTGCACTGTCGGCCTATAAGCGCTTGTCGAGTTGGTCGCTGATCAACGCACGCAAAGAGGCGCAACTGGCCGAGGAGATGGTCAAGCGCCTGCAGATCAAGACCAGTTCCCTGGAGCTGCCGGTGGCGTCCATGAGCGGCGGCAACCAGCAAAAGGTGGTGCTCGCCAAATGCCTGTCCACGGAACCGGTGTGCCTGCTCTGCGATGAACCCACCCGCGGCATCGACGAAGGCGCCAAACAGGAGATCTACCACCTGCTCGACCAGTTTGTGCGGGCCGGTGGCGCAGCCATTGTGGTGTCGTCAGAAGCACCGGAACTGCTGCACTTGAGCGACCGCATCGCCGTCTTCAAAGGTGGCCGGCTGGTCACTATCAGCACCGACACCGCCCTTTCCCAGGAAGCCTTGTTGAGTCTTGCCTCATGAATGCCAAAACCATCGTTGCCCCCGTTACCGCCGCGCCGCGCAACCGCCTGCGCCTGTCCCTCGACCGCTTCGGCCTGCCGCTGGTGTTTATCCTGCTGTGCGTGGTGATGGCGTTTTCCAGTGAGTACTTCATGACCTGGCGCAACTGGATGGACATCCTGCGCCAGACCTCCATCAACGGCATTCTCGCCGTGGGCATGACCTATGTGATCCTGACCAAGGGTATCGACCTGTCGGTGGGGTCGATCCTGGCGTTCGCCGGGTTGTGCAGCGCCATGGTCGCCACCCAGGGTTATGGCCTGTTGGCGGCGGTCAGCGCAGGGATGTTTGCCGGCGCGATGCTCGGGGTGGTCAATGGTTTCATGATCGCCAACCTGTCGATCCCGCCGTTCGTGGCCACCCTCGGCATGCTCAGCATCGCGCGGGGCATGACCTTTATTCTCAACGACGGCAGCCCGATCACCGACCTGCCCGACGCCTACCTGGCCCTGGGCATCGGCAAGGTCGGCCCGGTGGGCGTGCCGATCATCATCTTCGCCGTGGTCGCGCTTATTTTCTGGATGGTGCTGCGCTACACCACCTACGGCCGTTATGTGTATGCGGTGGGCGGCAATGAAAAAAGCGCACGCACCTCCGGCATTGGCGTGCGCAAGGTGATGTTCTCGGTGTACGTGGTCTCGGGCCTGCTCGCCGGGTTGGCCGGCGTGGTGCTGTCGGCACGCACTACCTCTGCCCTGCCCCAGGCCGGGGTTTCCTATGAGCTGGACGCGATTGCCGCGGTGGTGATCGGCGGCACCAGCCTGTCGGGCGGTACCGGCAGCATCGTCGGCACCTTGTTCGGGGCCCTGTTGATCGGCGTGATCAACAACGGCCTGAACCTGCTCGGCGTGTCCTCCTATTACCAGCAGGTCGCCAAGGGCCTGATCATTGTGTTCGCAGTACTGATCGACGTGTGGCGCAAGAAGAAACGCTGAAGAACGACCCATAACAATAACCGGAGTTCTACTTATGAAACTGGGTACCACCCTGGCCGCCGCGGCGGCCCTCTCCCTGCTCGCCAGCAGTATCGCCCTGGCCGCCGACGGCAAGACCTACAAGATCGGCGCAGCCGTCTATGGCCTCAAGGGGCAGTTCATGCAGAACTGGGTTCGTGAGCTCAAGGAGCATCCGGCCGTCAAGGATGGCACCGTGCAGTTGACCGTGTTCGACGGCAACTACGACGCCCTGACCCAGAACAACCAGATCGAAAATATGGTGACCCAACGCTACGACGCGATTCTGTTCGTGCCGATTGATACCAAGGCCGGCGTCGGCACCGTCAAGGCCGCCATGAGCAACGACGTGGTGGTCATCGCCTCCAATACGAAAGTAGCCGATGCCAGCGTGCCGTATGTGGGTAACGACGACGTGGAAGGCGGCCGCCTGCAGGCCCAGGCCATGGTCGACAAGCTCAACGGCAAGGGCAACGTGGTGATCATCCAGGGCCCGATTGGCCAGTCGGCGCAGATCGACCGGGAAAAAGGCGAGCTGGAAGTGCTGGGCAAACACCCGGACATCAAGATCATCGAAAAGAAAACCGCCAACTGGGACCGCGCCCAGGCCATGACCCTCACCGAAGACTGGCTCAACGCCCACCCCAAGGGCATCAATGGCGTGATCGCCCAGAACGACGACATGGCCCTGGGCGCCGTGCAGGCCTTGAAGTCCCATGGCCTCACCGCCAAGGATGTGCCCGTTACCTCTATCGACGGCATGCCGGATGCGATCCAGGCGGCGAAAAAGGACGAAGTCACCACCTTCCTCCAGGATGCCCAGGCCCAATCCCAAGGCGCACTGGACGTGGCCCTGCGCGCCCTGGCAGGCGAGGACTACAAGCCGCAATCGGTGATCTGGGAGCGCTACGCCAAGGACGTGAAATGGGCCGACGGCACAGCCAAGAACTACATCCTGCCCTGGGTGCCGGTGACCAATGCCAATGCGGATGCGCTGTACAAGCAAGTCAGCGGCGGTAAGTAGTCGTTGAGTTGAAATTCGATCAAGTGTGGGAGCTGGCTTGCCTGCGATGCAGGCACCTCGGTGCATCAGGTAGACCGGGTCGATGCAATCGCAGGCAAGCCAGCTCCCACATTGGACCAAGTTCTACCTTTTGATCTGTATGGGGAGTCATTCATGTCTGGTTTCTGGAACCAAGCCTTCGACCTCAGCGGCCGTTGCGCGGTGATCACCGGTGGCGCCGCCGGCATCGGCCTGGCCTGCGCCACCTTGCTGGCGGAACGCGGCGCAAGGGTGGCGCTGCTGGACCGCGATCCGGCCGTGGTTGAGGTGGCCGCCAGCCTGGGTGCCGGGCACCTGGGCATTGCCGTCGACCTCGGGAAGATCGACCAGATACAACCGACCGTCGACAAGGTGTTCGCACATTTCCAGCGCCTGGATTACCTGATCAACAGCGCAGGCGTGGTGCTGCTGGACAAGGCCATCGACGTCAGCGAAAGCGCCTGGGACACCACCCTGGACATCAACCTCAAGGCCAGCTTTTTCATGGCTCAGGCCTGCGCCAGGCACATGATCGCCCAGGGCAGCGGGCGCATCGTCAACCTGGCGTCCCAGGCCGCCGTGATTGGCCTGGACCGTCACGTCGCCTACTGCGCCAGCAAAGCCGCCATCGTCGGCATGACCAAAGTATTGGCTATGGAGTGGGCGCCGCAGGTGAACGTCAATGCTATCTCCCCCACCATCGTCGAAACCGCCCTGGGTAAAAAAGCCTGGGCCGGCGAGGTGGGTGAGCGGGCCAAATTGCAGATCCCGGCAGGTCGCTTTGCCCAGCCGGAAGAAATCGCCGGGCTGGCGCTGTACCTGCTCAGCGATGCCGCGCAGATGATCACCGGCGCCAACATGGTGATCGACGGCGGTTACAGCATTCAGTAATTCATCGTTATGTCGTGAGGTTTTGTCATGTCCACTGTCACCGAACGCACACCTGAACAACTCGCCCCGAGCATCCCGAAAACCATGCAGGCTGTGGTCTGCCACGGCCCGGAAGACTACCGCCTGGAAACCGTCGACGTGCCCACCCCCGGCCCCGACGAGATCCTGACCAAAGTCGAGCTGTGCGGCATTTGCATGGGCGATATCAAGACCTATCGCGGCGCGCCGTCGTTCTGGGGCGATGCCGAACAACCGCGCTACGTGAAGCCACCGATGATCCCCGGGCATGAGTTCGTGTGCCGCGTGGTCGCCCTTGGCCCAGGCGCCGAGAAGCGCGGCGTGGCCGTGGGCGACCGGGTGATCTCCGAGCAGATCGTGCCGTGCTGGGGCTGCCGCTTTTGCAACCACGGCCAGTACTGGATGTGCCAAAAGCACGACCTGTATGGCTTCCAGAACAATGTGCAGGGCGCCATGGCCCAATACATGATCTTCACCAAGGAAGGCATCATCCACAAAGTACCGGAATCCATCGCCCCCGATGAAGCGATCCTGATCGAGCCGCTGGCCTGCTCGCTGCACGCGGCGGAACGCGCCAATGTCGACCATGACGACATCGTGGTGGTCGCCGGCGCTGGCACCCTGGGCCTGGGCATCATCGGCGCGGTGCGGTTGCGCAACCCGAAAAAACTCATTGTGCTGGACATGAAACCCGAACGCGCCGCCCTCGCCCTGCGCCTGGGCGCCGATGAAGTGTGGAACCCGGCCGAGGTGGATGTGCTGGCGAAAATCCGCGAAATCACCGATGGCTACGGCTGCGACATTTATATCGAAGCCACCGGGCACCACAAGGCGGTGAACCAGGGCCTGGCGATGCTGCGCAAGCTGGGACGCTTTGTCGAATTCAGCGTGTTCAATGACGAGGCCACGGTGGACTGGTCGATCATTGGCGACCGCAAGGAGCTGGATATCCTCGGCTCACACCTGGGACCGTATATGTACCCAAGGGCCATCGACTTTATCGGCAACCGCAAGATCGACATGCGCGACGTGGTGACCCACAAGTTTGCGCTGGCGGATTTCAAGGAAGCGTTTGCAGTGATGGAGCGCGGCGACAAGTCGCTGAAGGTTGTGCTCGAACCCTGATCTGAGTAACAACACAAAACCCTGTGGGAGCTGGCTTGCCTGCGATGACGGTGCATCAGTAAAAAATCCCCAGCTGACACACCGCCATCGCAGGCAAGCCAGCTCCCACAGTGGAATAGTGCCGCCCCTAAGAACAAGAACACAGGAACCCGCGTTATGAATCGAGTCATCAACGATCCCGACCAAGTGGTCGAAGACATGCTGCGCGGCATCCTGGTCGCGCACCCCGAGCTGCGCCAGTACGAAAGCAACCCACGGGTCATCGTCAAGGCCAAGCCCTCAGCCCAGGGCCGCGTTGGCATTGTCACCGGCGGCGGCTCCGGGCATGAGCCGGCGTTCCTCGGTTATGTTGGCCCAGGCCTGGTGGATGCGGTGGCCGTTGGCGAGATTTTTTCCTCGCCCACCGCCAAAAGCTTTTTCGACGCCTTCCGCGCTGCCGACCATGGTGCTGGCGTTGCCTGCCTGTATGGCAACTACGCGGGCGACAACATGAACGTGAAGCTGGCGATGAAAATGGCCGCCAGCAAAGACATGCGCATCCGCACGGTGGTCGCCAACGACGACGTGGCGTCCGCGCCCAAGGCCGACATCGCCAAGCGTCGCGGTGTAGCCGGGGAGATCTTCATGTGGAAGATCGGCGGTGCCGCCGCTGCCCAGCATTACGACCTGGACGGCGTGATTCGGGTGGCGCAGAAAACCGTCGACCACTGCCGCTCGATTGGTATCGGCCTTACGCCCTGCACCATCGCCGCGGTGGGCAAGCCGAACTTCCAGATTCCCGACGGGCAGATGGAATTAGGTATTGGCCATCATGGCGAGCCGGGCATCGAAGTCATCCCGATTGAACCGGCCGCCGCCATGGCCGAGCGCATGCTGGCGCCGATCCTCGCCGACCGCGATTTCAGCCAGGACGACAGCGTGGTGGTGCTGGTCTCTGGCCTCGGCGCCACCCCGGTGATGGAGTTGTATATTTTCTACGCCGAGGTGGAAAAACAGCTCAAGGCCAAAGGTTTGAAGATTCACCGTTGCTACGTGGGCAACTACTTCACTTCCCTGGAGATGATGGGCGTGACCTTGACCCTGCTCGGCCTCGACGCCGAGCTGAAAACCCTGATCGACCAACCCTGCCGCTCCATCGGCATGACCCAGGCGGAGTGAACCATGAGCCAGCATTTTTCCACCCATGATGGCAGCGCCATCGTCGCCGACCTGGTCAGCGTGATCGTGGCCAACCGGGAGTACCTCAGCGAAGTCGACGGCGCTATAGGCGATGGCGACCATGGCATCAACATGGCCAAAGGCTTTGCCCATTGCGGCCGCACGATCGAAGGCCGCCAACTGACCCTGGCCGAAGCTCTGGATGAACTGACCCTGAGCCTGATGGAAGGCATCGGCGGCTCCATGGGGCCCTTGTATGGCAGCCTGTTTATCGGCATGGCCGACGAAGTGCGCGGCAGTGAAGACATCGACGCCGCCACCTTCGCCCGCCTGCTGCGCGGCGGCTTGACCTCGCTGCAGGACATCACCGAAGCGGGCGTGGGCGACAAGTGCTTGATGGATACGTTGATTCCGGCGGTAGAAGCCTTTGAACGGGCGCAGGCGTCGGGGCGTTCTTTCAGCGATGCGCTCGATGCGATGAAAACGGCCGCCTCCCAAGGGCGGGATTCGACCAAGGACCTGGTGGCCAAGATTGGCCGGGCCAGTCGTTTGGGTGAGCGCTCCCTCGGCGTTCTGGATGCCGGGGCCGTGTCGTGCTGCCTGATCCTTACGCAGTTGGCGGACTCGATTAAACCCCGTTTAACCTGACATGACCGAAAACCAATGTGGGAGCGGGCTTGCTCGCGAATGCGGTATATCAGTCAGTAGATTTGCTGGCTGACACTCCGCATTCGCGAGCAAGCCCGCTCCCACAAGGGATTACCTGGTTATCAGTACTGGCTTACCAGAACCGCTGCTGGGTCAAGCGGCTCCACCAGGTCAACAGCACCCGGTCCACCGAACCGCTGGCCGCCAGGCCCACGCGCTCTTGCAGGCTCTTACGCTCGGCATAGTGCAAGTGGAACACTTCGGCGGTCTTGGCCTTGGTAGCCAGGTATTCGTCGCTGGTTTGCAGCTCATCGACCAGTTGCTTGTCGAGGGCAGCGACGCCCAACCACACTTCACCGGTGGCCACCTCGTCAATCGCCAACTGTGGGCGGTAACGCGAGACGAAGTTCTTGAACAGCTGGTGGGTGATGTCCAGGTCCTCCTGGAACTTCTCCCGGCCCTTCTCGGTGTTTTCGCCGAACACTGTGAGCGTGCGCTTGTATTCACCGGCGGTCAGCACTTCAAAGTCGATGTCGTGCTTTTTAAGCAGGCGATTGACGTTGGGCAACTGCGCCACCACGCCAATGGAACCGAGGATGGCGAAGGGTGCACTGATGATCTTCTCGCCGATGCAGGCCATCATGTAGCCGCCGCTGGCCGCCACTTTGTCGATGCATACGGTCAACGGTACGCCGGCCTGGCGGATACGCGCCAGTTGCGAAGAGGCCAGGCCATAGCTGTGCACCATGCCGCCGCCGCTTTCCAGGCGCAGCACCACTTCATCCTTGGGCGTGGCCAGGCTCAGCAGTGCGGTGATTTCATGGCGCAGGCTTTCGGTGGCCGAGGCCTTGATGTCACCGTCGAAATCCAGCACGAATACCCTCGGCTTGGGCTCGGGCTTCTTCTTGTCTTTCTTCTTTTCGGCTTTGCTTTCGGACTTGCGCAGGGCCTTGAGCTGGTCCTTGTCGAGCAGGCTCGACTCCAGGCGCTCGCGCAAGCCCTTGTAAAAATCATTCAGCTTGCTGACCTGCAATTGGCCGGCGGATTTACGACGACCTTTGCTGCGCAGTGCTGCAAAGCTGATCAGTACCACCAGAATAGCGACCACCAGGGTGACGGTCTTCGCCAGAAAGCTCGCGTATTCGGCCAGAAAATCCATATGTCTCCTTAAAAAAAGCACTGCGCCAGGCGCGGATGGCCCCAGCATACCGACGCCACCGCGAAGGAGCCAGTGATCAAACCGCCAGCAGGCGGGCTCCAACGCGCTTTTAAAACAAGCGTATGTTTTTTCATTGACAGCTCGCAGGCATCCTCATAACCTCGCCAGACTTTCAACGTACCGGGAAAACGGACGTGGGCAGCATTTATCTGATTCGACATGGCCAGGCCTCCTTCGGTGCAGACGACTATGACGTCCTCTCGCCCGTTGGCGTGGAACAAGCGCAAGTGCTCGGTCGCCACCTGGCAGACCTGGGCATTGCGTTTGACCGCTGCATCGCCGGCGACCTGCGTCGCCAGCAGCACACTGCCAGCGCCACGTTCGATCAGTACAGCGCCTTGGGCTTGCCGGTTCCGGCGCTGGAAACAGATAGCGCGTTCAACGAGTTCGACGGCGAAGCGATTATTCGCGGCCTGTTGCCCGACCTGCTCAGCAGTGAACCGGATGCCGTGCACATCCTGCGCAATGGCCCGCAGAACCGCAGCGAGTTCCAGCGCATTTTCGCCCTGATCATCGAACGCTGGCTGGCCGGCACCTATGATCCACCGGGGCTTGAAAGCTGGCTGGGGTTTGTCGAGCGGGTTCAGGGTGGCTTGCAGCGTATCCTGGAAGCCGCGAACCACACCGACAAAATCGCCGTATTCACCTCCGGCGGCACCATCACCGCCCTGCTCCACCTGATTACCCGAATGCCTGCCGCCCAGGCCTTCGAAATGAACTGGCAAATTGTTAACACCTCGCTCAACCAACTCAAGTTCCGTGGTCGCGAGGTGGCACTGGCTTCCTTCAACAGTCACGCCCACTTGCAACTGTTGAAGGCGCCGCAGCTCATCACTTTCCGATGAACTGTGGCCAACCGTGACCCCAAGGTCACTGGACTCTACCCTTAAGGATCGAAACCATGACTGACGTAGCTAAAGCCGTAGAAGCAATGAAAGCCAAATTCAACCCAAGCGCTGCCGAAGGCTTGGACCTGGTGTTCGGTTTCCGTATCGACGACACCAAGAATTTCTCGCTGGTGGTCAAGGACAAGACCTGCGAACTCAAAGAAGGCGAAAACCCTGACGCTCAGGTCACCCTGGTGATGGACAGCGAGACCCTGGAAGGCATCGTCGACGGCTCCACCGACGGCATGCAGGCGTTCATGGGCGGCAAGCTGCGCACCGAAGGCGACATGATGCTGGCGATGAAGCTGAGCGAGCTGTTCCCTTCCTGATTCACGGGTAACCCTGAATCCTGATCCCGCCTCCCCGGCGGGATTTTTTTGCCTGCATTCTCGCGGAGAATGAAGACCCCTTGTGGGAGCTGGCTTGCCTGCGATGGCATCTACTCCATTTGCCGGACGCAACGCGGTGCCTGTATCGCAGGCAAGCCAGCTCCCACAGAAAAGCACATCCGCAAGGTTGCTCAGTTTTTGGGTTGCAGCAGTAACGCCACCAACGCGCTCCACCCGGTCTGGTGTGAAGCCCCCAGCCCTCGCCCTGTCTCTCCATGAAAATACTCATGGAACAACACCAGGTCACGACTGGCCGGGTCCTCCTGCAACTGTGCATAGCCCGCCATCGACGGCCGCACCCCGTTTTCATCTCTTAGAAACAACCGCGTCAGCCGCTCGCTGAGGCTGTCAGCCACCTCCTCCAGAGACGCCAGATACCCACTGCCCGCCGGGTACTCCACGGAAAAGTTATCGGCGTAGTAGCGGTGAAACTCGCGCAACGATTCAATCAGCATGTAATTGACCGGCATCCACAGTGGCCCGCGCCAATTGGAGTTGCCACCGTACAAGCGTGAGTCGGACTCACCGGGCTGGTAACTGGCACACAAGGTGTCGCCATTCATCTTCAACGCCAGGGGCTGCTCGGCGAACGCCTTGGACAGGGCGCGCACGCCAAAGGCCGACAAGAACTCCTGATCATCCAGCATGCGCCGCAGCAAATCCTTGGTGCGTTCACCGCGCAGCAGCGCCAGCAACAGGCGGTTGCCCTGCCCCGGTTCGGTCCAGCGCGAAACCAGCTTGGCCAGGTCCGGCCGATGATGCATAAAGCCCAGCAGGCGCTCGCGCAAGCCCTCCAAGCCTTCATGCTCGCGCTGCTCCAGCACCAGCACCGCGAACAGCGGCATTAACCCGACGATGGAGCGCAGGCGCACCGGCTCGCTCTGGCCATCAGGGCGGTGCAGCACGTCATAGAAAAACTGGTCCTGCTCATCCCACAAGCCTTCGGCGCTGTCATCGACGCGGTTAATAGCGCCGGCGATGTAGAGGAAATGCTCGAAAAACTTCACGGCAATATCCACGTACACCCCATTACGCTTGGCCAACTCCAGGCCGATGCGCATCAGGTCCAGGGCATAGGCCGCCACCCAGGCGGTGCCGTCGGCCTGGTCCAACTGGTAACCCGTCGGCAACGGGGCCGAGCGGTCGAACAAGGCGATATTGTCCAGGCCCAGAAAACCGCCCTGGAACAGGTTGCGGCCCTCGGCGTCCTTGCGGTTGACCCACCAAGAAAAATTCAACAGCAGCTTGTGAAAGATCCGCTCCAGGAAATCCATATCGCCCACGCCGGTCAGCGCCTTGTCCTGCTGATATACGCGCCAGCTGGCCCAGGCATGCACGGGCGGGTTGGCGTCGTCAAAGCGCCATTCGTAGGCCGGCAATTGGCCGTTGGGGTGCATGAAGCGGTCCTTTACCAGCAACAACAACTGTTGCTTGGCGTAACCAGGGTCGATCAGCGCGATGGCCACCGCCTGGAAGCCTTGATCCCAGGAGGCGTACCACGGGTATTCCCAGGTGTCTGGCATCGACAGGATGTCGAAGTTGCACAGGTGCCGCCAATGCGTATTGCGGATATGCAGGCGCTCGGGCGGTGGCGCGGGCTGGGCCGGGTCGCCGTCAAGCCACTGGTTCACGTCGAAATAGTACAGCTGCTTGGACCACAGCAGGCCGGCCAGGGCCTGGCGTTGTACAGTGCGCGCATCGTCATCGGCAAGGCCCTGTTGCAACACCGAGTAGAAGTCATCGGCCTCCTGGCGGCGCTGTTCGAACAGTTTGCGCGCATTGACATCGGGCGCGCCCACCGGCGCAAAACGCAGGTAAAGGGTTTTGCTTTCCTGGCCTGCCAGCTCAAGGGTGAAATGCGCGGCCACCTTGGTACCGGCGTCCCGGCGAACGGCCGACTCAACCGCGCCCACCACGTAATCGTTAATGCCATCCTTGAATGGCCCCGGCGCCGGTTGCCCGTCCAGTTTGGGCCGATTGGTTTGGTTTTCGCAGAACAGCCACTGCAACCCGTCCTGGCCCCAGGCACTGAGGTGGCGATCATCGAGTTCATGATGAAGCGCCAGAATCCGCTCGCCGTCCAGCCTCAAGCTGGGCTTGGGTGCATCGAAGGTCCAGCTCCAGTCATTACGCGCCCAGAGCTGGGGCAGCACCTGCAGGCGTGTGGGTTGGTCCGAACGGTTATGCACGGTGACGCGCATGAAAATATCGTCGGGTTGATGCTTGGCGTATTCGACACTGACATCGCAGTAATGGTTATCTGCAAACACACCGGTATCAAGGATTTCATACTCGGCATCATCCAGCCCACGACGGGCGTTTTCGGCGATCAGGTCGGCGTAGGGAAACGCCGCATGGGGGTATTTGTAGAGCATGCGCATGTAGGCATGGCTCGGTACGCCATCGACGAAAAAGTACAGCTCCTTGACGTCTTCACCGTGGTTGCCTTCGGCGTTGTCGAGGCCGAACAGACGCTCCTTGAGAATTGCATCGCGCTCGTTCCACAGCGCCAGGCCCAGGCACCAGCGTTGGGCCTTGTCACTGAAACCGGCCAACCCGTCCTCGCCCCATCGATAGGCGCGGCTGCGAGCGTGTTCATGAGGGAAGTAGGCCCAGGCGTCACCGTCGGCGCTGTAGTCTTCGCGCACCGTGCCCCACTGGCGTTCACTCAGGTACGGCCCCCACTCGCGCCAACGTTCGGCGTGTTGCGTTGCCAGGCGCTGGCCTTCAATGGTGCCCAGCAGGTTGGTTGCGGGTTTGGCCGTCATCGGGTCCTCCTTCACCTACACAGTGAGGCGCAGTGTAGAGCGCAATGACGCCCGCATGCACATGAAGACTTGGACGCAAGGTCAACTCATTCATTTGCAGAATGAAGTCCAGAGGAATCTTCGTTTGCAAGCCGGCCGGCCGCTCAACAAAATCGGGCAAAGGCCACGATCATCGCTCAAGTCATCAGGAATTTTTCTATGCACGCCACCGCCCATGTCAGCCCCGACGAGATCCGCAAGGGCTTTTCCAAGGCCATGTCCGACATGTATCGAGATGAAGTGCCCTTGTACGGCGCGCTGCTTGAGCTGGTGGCCCAGACCAATGCCCGCGTGCTCGACAGCGAACCGGGCCTGGCGCATCAACTGCAACGTACCGGCGAAATCCAGCGCCTGGACATGGAACGCCACGGCGCCATCCGCCTGGGCACCGCTGCGGAACTGGCAACCATCAGCCGTTTATTCGCGGTGATGGGCATGCAACCGGTGGGCTACTACGACCTCACCCCCGCTGGCGTGCCTGTTCACTCCACCGCCTTTCGCGCCGTGCATGAACATGCGCTGCAAACCAGCCCGTTTCGCGTGTTCACCTCATTGCTGCGCCTGGAACTGATCGAAAACCCCGACCTGCGTGCCTTCGCCGAAAGCGCCCTGGCCAAACGCTCGATCTTTACCGCCGAGGCGTTGGCATTGATCGACCAGGCAGAGACCCAAGGCGGCTTGAATGCCAGCGATGCCGAGGCCTTTATCCGCCAGGCCCTGGAGACGTTCCGCTGGCACCACACTGCCACGGTCACCGGCGCCCAATATCAGCAACTGAGCGACCAGCACCGCCTGATCGCCGACGTCGTCGCGTTCAAAGGCCCGCACATCAACCACCTGACGCCACGCACCCTGGACATCGACCAGGTGCAGGCGGCGATGCCTGGCAAAGGCATCACCCCCAAAGCCGTGATCGAAGGCCCACCTCGGCGCCAGTGCCCGATCCTGCTACGCCAGACCAGCTTCAAGGCCTTGGACGAATCCATCGCCTTCACCGATGCCCACGGCAGCCACAGCGCGCGCTTCGGCGAAATCGAACAACGCGGCGTCGCGCTTACGCCTAAAGGTCGCGCCCTGTACGACCAACTGCTGAACGCCGCCCGCGACGAACTCGGCACATTCCCCAATGAAGCCAACGCCGAACGCTATGTGCAATTGATGGAACAGCACTTCCATGCCTTCCCCGATAACTACCCGCAAATGCGTGAGCAGGGCTTGGCGTATTTTCGCTACTTCGTCACCGACAAGGGCTTGGCGGCACGCGGCCAGGTAGACCAGCCACGCACGTTGCAGACGCTGGTCAACGCCGGTCATGTGGCGGTGGAACCGCTGGTGTACGAGGATTTTCTGCCGGTCAGTGCGGCGGGAATCTTCCAGTCAAACCTGGGGGATGGGGCGCAGGGTCACTACGCGGGCAACTCCAACCGGGCAGCCTTCGAGCAGGCGCTGGGGCGCAGCACGATTGATGAGCTGCAGTTGTATGAGCAGACGCAGCAGCGTTCCATGGATATATGTGTTGAAACGCTGTTGAAATGACTGGATGCAAGACCGAACGCCAAGCGTCACGGCCTTGACGGTAACCACGATGCGAAGCGAGTCGCTCTTGATCTGCTTTTGATCTTGATCTTAGGCGCCCCGTTAAACCACGCTGGCCGGAATTCGACAGGGATTTGGGGGTAAACCGGCAGGGATGCCGGTTTAGCCGCCCCGCGCCATGGATGGCGCGTGGCGGCGGCCCCCCAAATCCCTGGCGGATTACGGGCACACCGAGCCTAGGCGAGGTGCCGAGTGGTGGGGCAAGAGCGTTTTGCTAACTTTTGTCTGGGCCGGCATTCCGGCTTTTCAAAAGTGAGCCGCTGTAAAAGCGGAACCCTAAGTGGCCGTTACCGCAGGAATGGATATGCACCCGGTCCAACTGTGTTGACTGTCAGGCCGTCATCGCAGGCAAGCCAGCTCCCACAGTTTGATTGTGGGGTGTCAGGTGGATAGGCGTCGGCTGGGAGGCCGTCTTCGCAGGCAAGCCAACTCCCACATTGGATTGTGGGGTGTCAGGTGGATAGGCGTCGGCTGGGAGGCCGTCATCGCAGGCAAGCCCGCTCCCACAGGCAGCATTTGCAGCCGACCGATTCGGCCCTGTGTTGCATGAATTCTGAGGATGCCCACCCGGCTCAAACAACGCAATCCTTGCGCCGCAACAAGCCCCAGAGCCGAGTGGACGGGGCGCATCATAAGGAGTGAAACGGCACTTGTCCTCCAGACAATTCTGAACAAATGTGCACATTCCGTGTGTGTGGAGGGAGCTTGCTCCCGCTCGGCTGCGCAGCCGCCGCCAATGGGGGCGCTTCGCACCCCAGCGGGAGCAAGCTCCCTCGCCACAGGTTGCGGGTTTGCTTACGCCAGCCGCTGCGCGATTTCGTCTTTGACCAATAGCCGTTTCTTCTTCAGCTTTTCCACATCCTCATCGCTGGCACTGGCTTTTTCCGCTTTTAGCACCTCAGCGTCGGCGTCGTCGTATTGAGTGAGCAGCGCATCCAACCGTTTATCCTGCGCCCTGCGTTCGTGAACAACTTCCTTGCTCAACCCCAAGTCCTGATACAGGTCGTGTTTCACTGGCATGGCGTACCTCCACAGATTGATCGATGGTCTACGCCCTTGAAGCTAGCCCATTCCAACAGCTCTTGTCATGTTTGAGGCCAACAACGTCCCGTTCGTCGCGGCGCAAGCGATGGGATCAAACCTTTGCCCCGCCCCGCCCTCCACTGTAGATCGCCACCCCAGGGAGAACGGTTTTATGAATCACGTTGCCACTGCTGCCGACACCCAATGCATCAACACCCTACGCACCCTGGCCATGGATGCCGTGCAGAAGGCCAATTCGGGGCACCCGGGTACGCCCATGGGCCTGGCGCCGGTGGGTTATACGTTGTGGAGTCGCTTCCTGCGTTATCACCCCGAGCATCCTGACTGGCCCAACCGTGACCGTTTTGTGCTGTCGGTAGGGCATGCCTCGATGCTGCTGTATTCGCTGTTGCACCTGGCCGGCGTGGTGGAAATCGATGCCCATGGCCAGCGCTCGGGCGAGCCGGCCGTCAGCCTGGACGACATCAAGCAGTTCCGGCAGATCGGCTCCAAGACCCCAGGCCATCCCGAGTACCGCATGACCACGGGCGTGGAAACTACCACCGGGCCGCTGGGCCAGGGCTGCGCCAACAGCGTGGGCATGGCCATGGCCGAGCGTTGGCTGGGCCAGCGCTTCAACCGCGACGGCCAGGTGCTGTTTGACTACGACGTCTACACCCTGTGCGGTGATGGCGACATGATGGAGGGCATCAGCAGCGAAGCCGCGTCCCTGGCCGGGCACTTAAAGCTCGATAACCTGTGCTGGATCTATGACAACAACACCATCAGCATCGAGGGCCACACTGAGCTGGCGTTCAGTGAAGACGTAATCCAACGCTTCCAGGCTTATGGCTGGCACACCGTGCACGTCACCGACGCCAATGACTTGCCGGCCTTGAGCGTGGCGCTGGAAACCTTCAAGGCCAACACCGGCGCCCCCACCTTGATCGTGGTGGACAGCGTGATCGGCTACGGCTCACCGCACAAACACAACACCGCTGCGGCCCATGGCGAGCCACTGGGAGAGGACGAGATTCGCCTGACCAAGGCCGCCTATGGCTGGCCGCAGGATTCAAGTTTTCTCGTGCCCGAAGAGGCCCGCACACTGTTGCGCGATGCCCTTTACGAACGCGCCGAGCCGCTGTACGCCGAGTGGAACCAGACCCTCGCCGCCCTCGACCCGCAACGGGCCGATGAGCTGCAACGCATGCGCGCCGGGGAGATGCCCGAGCAATGGCAAGCACACCTGCCCAGCTTTGCCGCCGATGCCAAAGGCGTCGCCAGCCGTGCTTCGGGCGGCGAGGTATTGAATGCCTTCGCCCAACAAATTCCATGGCTGCTGGGCGGTTCGGCAGACCTGTCGCCCTCGACCAAGACCAACCTCACCTTCGACGGTGCCGGGCGTTTCAGCGCGGGTGACTACGGCGGGCGCAACCTGCACTTCGGTATCCGCGAACACGCCATGGGCGCAATTGCCAACGGCATGGCGCTTTCCTACCTGCGCCCGTACACCTCGACCTTCCTGGTGTTCAGCGACTACATGAAACCGCCAATCCGCCTGGCGGCGATCATGGAATTGCCGGTGATCTTCGTGTTTACCCATGACTCCATCGGCGTAGGCGAAGACGGGCCCACCCACCAGCCCATCGAACACCTGACCCAACTGCGTGCCACGCCGGGGCTGTTGACGCTACGGCCGGGCGATGCGAATGAAACCCTTGAGCTGTGGAAGGTGGCGCTGGCACAAACCCATCGGCCCAGCTGTATGGTGTTATCGCGCCAGGCATTGCCGACCCTCGACCGCAACCACTTTGCCGCAGCTTCCGGCGCGGCCAAAGGTGCGTATGTGTTGGCCGACGCGGATCAACCGGAGGTCATCTTGATCGCCACCGGCAGCGAAGTGGGCCTGGCGGTGGCCGCCTATGAGCAGCTCAAAGACCAAGGCATTGGCGCTCGCGTGGTGTCGATGCCCAGTTGGGAGCTGTTTGAAGACCAGGATCAAGCCTACCGCGACAGCGTCCTGCCGCCTGCGGTAAAAGCCCGTGTAGTGGTGGAGCAGGCAGGGCCCTTGGGGTGGGACCGCTACGTCGGGCAGACCGGCGCCAAAGTGGTGATGAACAGCTTCGGCGCCTCGGCACCGCTGGCCAAGTTGCAGGAGAAGTTCGGGTTTACCGTGGAGAATGTGGTGAAGCTGGCCAAAGAGCAGATCCAGCACAACCTCACTGACTAACACGGGGCTTAATGGGGGAGCGGGCTTGCCCCTCCCACATGTTGGGCATCAGCCCCCGTTAGGTCAGTGATTGGGCTAGATAAGGTGCGGTGCGGCTGTGTTTGCTCTTGGCAACCTTGTGGGGCGTGCCGCACGCCACTACCGTTCCGCCCAGGTCCCCTGCCCCCGGGCCGATATCAATCACCCAGTCACTCTGGGCCACCACGCGCATTTCATGCTCCACCACAACCACCGTATGCCCCGCCTCCACCAAGTGATTCAACTGGCTGAGCAAACGATCGACGTCCTTGGGGTGCAAGCCGGTGGTCGGTTCGTCCAAGACATACAAGGTGGCGCCCCGGGCGTTACGTTGCAGTTCAGTAGCGAGCTTGATGCGTTGGGCTTCGCCGCCGGACAGCTCGGTAGCCGGCTGCCCCAGGCGCAGATAACCCAGGCCGATATCGCGCAGCACGACTAACGAGCGCAGGATGCCCGGTTGCTCGGCGAACACCTGCACCGCCTGCTCCACCGTCAGCCCCAGCACCTGGGCGATATTCAAGCCCTGCCATTTGATCGCCAGGGTGTCGGGGTTATAGCGCGCGCCGTGGCAGGTCGGGCATGGCGCGTACACGCTGGGCATGAACAGCAACTCGACGCTGACAAAACCTTCACCCTCACAGTTCGGGCAACGGCCCTTGGCGACATTGAAGGAGAACTGCCCGGCATCGTAATTGCGCTTTTTGGCCGCTGGCGTGGCGGCGAACAGTTTGCGCACGTTGTCGAACAGCCCGGTGTAGGTCGCCAGGTTGGAGCGCGGCGTGCGGCCGATGGGCTTCTGGTCCACCTGCACCAGGCGCTGGATGTGCTCCAGCCCGGCGCTGATGCGCCCGCCACTGGCTTGCGGTGCAGCATCTTCCAGGCTCGGTTCGTCGTCGCTTTCCAGCACACGCCCCAGGCCCGTGCCCACCAGCTCCAGCAGCGCCTGGCTGACCAGGCTGGACTTGCCCGAGCCAGAAATACCGGTCACCGCGGTGAAACAGCCCAGCGGGAAATCCACGTTCAAATCTTTGAGGTTATTTCGCGTCACGCCTGTGAGCTTCAGCCACCCGGCCGGCTCGCGGCTTGGCGCATTGGCCGGGCGAGGTGGGGCAAACAGGTATTCACGGGTCTGCGAGGCCTCGACGTCCGCCAACCCTGCGGGCGGCCCGCTGTACAACACTTGCCCGCCATGCTCGCCGGCAGCCGGGCCCACGTCGATCAGCCAGTCGGCGCGGCGCATGGTTTCCAGATCATGTTCCACCACAAACAGCGAATTGCCCGCGGCCTTTAAACGATCAAGCGCCGTGAACAATGCTTCGCCATCCGCCGGGTGCAGACCCGCCGAAGGCTCATCGAGCACATAAATAACACCGAACAACTGCGAGCCCAATTGGGTAGCCAGGCGCAGACGCTGCAGCTCCCCGGACGACAGGGTCGGCGTACTGCGCTCCAGGGACAGATAGCCCAGGCCCAGTTCGATCAAGGTGTTGACCCGTTCGAGCAGGTCCTGGGCGATGCGTTGGGCCGCCAGGCGTTTTTCCACCGACAGCTTCATCCTGTCCTGTCCCGCAGCCACCGGCCGCAGCAGCTCGGCCAATTGCGCCAAAGACAGCTGCGACAGCTCACCGATATCCACCCCGGCAAACTTCACCGACAGCGCCGCCTGGTTCAGGCGTTTGCCCTCGCACAATAGGCAGGCGCTGCCTTGCATGAACTGCGATACACGCTTTTTCATCAGCGCGCTTTGGGTGTGGGCGAAGGTGTGCAGGATATAGCGCCGAGCGCCGCTGAAGGTGCCTTGGTAGCTGGGTTCGAGCTTGCGTTTCAACGCCTCGCGGGTCTGCTGCGGGGTGAAGCCGGCGTACACCGGTACGGTGGGGGTTTCTTCGGTGAACAGAATCCAGTCGCGCTGCTTTTTCGGCAAGTCGCGCCATGGGATGTCCACGTCATAGCCCAGGGTCACAAGGATGTCGCGCAGGTTCTGGCCCTGCCACGCCAACGGCCAGGACGCCACTGCACGTTGGCGGATGGTCAATGACGGATCGGGCACCATCAGCGCCTCGGTCACTTCATACACACGGCCCAGGCCATGGCATTGCGGGCACGCGCCCTGGGGCAGGTTCGGCGAGAAGTCCTCGGCGTACAACATGGCCTGCCCTTTCGGATAACGGCCGGCGCGGGAATAGAGCATGCGGATCAAGCTCGACAAGGTGGTGACACTGCCCACCGACGAGCGCGCACTGGGTGTACCGCGTTGCTGTTGCAGGGCCACGGCAGGCGGCAAGCCTTCGATGCTGTCTACATCCGGCACGCCGACCTGGTCGATCAAGCGCCGCGCATAGGGCGCCACCGATTCGAAATAGCGGCGCTGGGCCTCGGCATACACTGTGGAAAACGCCAGGGACGATTTGCCGGAGCCAGACACGCCGGTAAACACCACCAGGGCGTCCCGGGGAATATCCACATCGACATTACGCAAGTTATGTTCACGGGCGCCACGCACCCTGACAAAGCCCGCTTGCCGGGCGGTGAGCGGTGGGATGTTGCGCTGTGAAGTCATGGGCAACCTTGTCTTGCGCTTAGCACCCTGCGCACGCGTTGGGTCAGGGCATCGGGGCTGTAGGGTTTGCTCAGCAGGTGGATATCGGCGCTGAGCAGATGATTGGAAGACAGAATGTCGCGGGTATGGCCTGAGGTAAACAGCACCGGCACCGGCGGGTTCTGCGCGCGGGCCCAGGTGGCCAGGTCGGTGCTCTTGACCCGACCGGGCATCACCACATCGGTGAAGATCAGGTCCGGCGACACGCCGCGCTGCAACACTTGCATCGCGCGGTCGCCATCCTCGGCAATCAGTACGGTATAGCCCGACTGCTGCAGCAACTCGACCACCGTCAGGCGTACGCCTTCATTGTCCTCGACCACCAGGATGGTTTCCTGGCCTCCGCCTTGCAGGTCCGCATCACTGTAGTCGTCGAAGCATTCAGGCTCCAGGCAGTGGGGGAAATACATCTGCACCACCGAGCCCTTGCCCTCCTCGCTCCACATGTCCACGTGCCCGCCACTTTGGCGCACAAAACCGAACACCATGCTCAGGCCCAGGCCGGTGCCGTGGCCTTCGCGCTTGGTGGTAAAAAAGGGTTCGAATGCGCGCTTGAGGGTCGCCTCGGACATGCCCACGCCGGTGTCGGCCACTGCCAGGCGCACGTACTCGCCGGGCTTGATGCTTTTACCGATGCAATCGTCCGGGTTGAGGATGACGTTTTCTCCGGTGATACGAATCACACCCTCGCCCTGCATGGCATCGCGGGCGTTGATCGCCAGGTTGAGCAGCGCGTTTTCCAGCTGGTTGCGGTCGACATTGATGCACCAGGAGTCCTGGGGCAGTTGCACGTCGATATGAATGGTTTCCCCCAACGCCCGTTGCAACAACTCGCCCAGGCCAGCGTAGATGCGCTGCGGGTTGTACACCGCCGGAGACAAGGGCTGGCGACGCGCAAAGGCCAGCAGTTGCGACGACAGCTTGGCCCCACGTTCCACGGCGGCGATGGCCGCGGTGACGCGACGTTGCACCTGGGGGTTGTCCGGTTCATGCCTGGCGAGCAAATGCAGGTTGCCGGCGATCACTTGCAGCAAGTTATTGAAGTCATGGGCCACGCCCCCGGTCAGGCCGCCAATCGCTTCCAGCTTCTGTGACTGGCGCAACTGGTCTTCTGCGGCCGACCGCGCCTGCACTTCAGCGGCTACGCGTTGCTCCAGATTATGGGTGAGCTCCTGGCGCACCCGCTCGGACTTCACCAGTTCGGTGGTTTCCACCACAATCGCCAGCACCCCGGCCGGCTGTTGGTTGTCCCCGGCCACGGGGCTGTAATAGAGGTCGAGCCATACGCTTTCCGGTTGGCCGTGACGCGATAGCACCAGTTCCTTGTTATTGAACGACAAGGTGCCGCCCGCCAGGCACGTATCCACCACATGCCGATTGAACTCGGCCACCTCCGGCCAGCCCAGTTCGACCGGAGTGCCCAAGAGGTAGGGATGGCGCCCGCCGGCAAATGCCGAATAGCTGTCGTTGTAGATCATGTACCCTGCCCGCCCCCACAGCATCACCATCGGCACGGGTGAGGCGAGCATCATTTGCACGGTGCAAGCCAGGCTCGTGGACCACTGATCCAAGGGGCCAAGGTCGGTACTTGACCAGTCAAACGTGCGAATCCGCTGGGCCATTTCGCCGGCCCAGCCTTCACAGCCATGGGGGTTGGATAAAAATTGCATGATTGGGCTCTGTGCAGGGACAAGACAGTCGCAAGTTTTGGAGCGCGCCAGCGGTGGATGGTTTCATCCTGAACACAGAGGAATGCATAAACCCCTGGAACTCAATGAAAATCCCGGCTGCGCACCACCATTCCATCCAGCAGCGGCGTCAAATCGGTGAGGCGCCCCGCGATCAAATGCCGCACCTCACCCACCGCCTCCCAACGGCCGTCCACCTTGAGCAAACGCGAGCCCACCAGCGCCTGGCGCTGCCGCTCGGCCAGGTCGCGCCAGACCACCACATTGAGGTTGCCGAACTCATCTTCCAGGGTGACAAAGGTTACGCCGCTCGCCGTGCCTGGGCGTTGGCGCCCTGTGACCAGCCCGGCGATGCTCACGTTGCGCCCATGTTCCACCGCCAGCAACTCCTGGGAACTGCGGCAGCGGCGCCGGCGTAACTCGGCGCGCAACAACGCCAGGGGATGGGGCCCCAGGGTGGTACCGAGGGTGGCGTAATCGGCGTGCAAATCTTCGCCTACCGTGGGCTCGGGCAATGCCACCCGCGTCTCATCGGGGCTCGGCAGGCCGGCAAACAAGCCCAGTTGCTGATGCACACCGGCTACGTCCCAGCGCGCCTGATGGCGGTTGCCGGCCAGGGCGCGCAAGGCCCCGGCATCCGCCAGCAGCGCCTGGGCACGCGTATCCAGGCCGGCGCGCGCGTCCAGGTCAGCGATGTCGTTGAACCGCCGCTGCTGCCTCGCCGCTTCGATACGCCGCCCGTCGTCCTCGCGAAACCCCGAGATCATGCGCAAGCCCAAGCGAATCGCCGGTTGCTGGCCGTCGATGGGCTCCAGGCTGCACTCCCAGTCACTGGCCTGCACATCCACCGGGCGGATCTGCAAGCGATGGCGCCGGGCGTCCTGCAGGATCTGGTCCGGGCTGTAGAAGCCCATGGGCCAGCTGTTGATCAGGGCGCAGGCGAAGGCCGCTGGCTCATGGCATTTGAGCCAGCAACTGGCATAGGTCAGCAAGGCGAAACTGGCGGCGTGGGACTCAGGGAAACCATAGCTGCCAAAGCCCTTGATCTGCTCGAAAATCTGCGCGGCAAAGGCTTCGGTGTAGCCGTTCTTCAGCATGCCGGTGCGCAAGCGCTGCTGATGCGGCTCCAGGCCACCGTGGCGTTTCCAGGCGGCCATGGAGCGGCGCAACTGGTCGGCCTCGCCGGGGCTGTAGTCGGCGGCGACCATGGCAATCTGCATCACCTGTTCCTGGAACAGCGGGATGCCCAGGGTGCGTTCCAGCACGGCTTTCAATTGCGGCGACGGATAGGTGGTGGGCTCTTCGTTATTCCGTCGACGCAAGTACGGATGCACCATGCCGCCCTGGATCGGCCCAGGCCGCACAATGGCGACCTCGATCACCAGGTCATAAAACGTCTGCGGCTTGAGCCGGGGTAACATCGACATCTGTGCCCGCGACTCGATCTGGAATACACCGATGGTGTCGGCCTTGCTGATCATGGCGTAGGTGGCCGGGTCTTCTTTGGGAATCGTGGCCAGGCTCAAGTCCCGGTGGCGATGCCGGCGCAGCAAATCGAAACAGCGGCGGATCGCGCTGAGCATGCCCAGGGCGAGGATGTCCACCTTGAGCAAGCCGACGGCGTCGAGGTCGTCCTTGTCCCACTGGATAATGGTGCGCTCGGCCATGGCCGCATTTTCCACCGGCACCAGGGTGTCCAGCGGGTATTCGCTGATCACAAAGCCGCCAGGGTGCTGGGACAGGTGCCGCGGAAAACCGATCAGTTGCTGGGTCAACGTCAAGACACGCCGCAGCAGTGGGCTGTCCGGGTCGAAGCCGCTTTCACGCAGGCGCTCCAACGGCGGCGCCTCATCGCTCCAGCGCCCGCAGCAATCGGCCAAGGCGTTGATCTGGTCCGGCGGCAGCCCGAGGGCCTTGGCCACATCACGTACCGCGCCCGTGGCGTGGTAACTGCTGACCACCGCCGTCAAGGCTGCACGGGTGCGGCCATAGCGCTGGAACACGTATTGCAGCACCTCTTCTCGGCGTTCGTGCTCAAAATCCACGTCGATGTCCGGCGGCTCGTTGCGCTCCTTGGACAGGAAGCGCTCGAACAGCAGGTTGGTCAGGCTCGGGTTGATTTCGGTGATGCCCAAGGCAAAACACACCGCCGAGTTAGCCGCCGAACCACGGCCTTGGCACAAAATCGAACGGCTGCGGGCGAAACGCACGATGTCATGCACCGTAAGAAAATAGCTTTCGTAACCCAGCTCGCTGATCAGCTGCAGTTCACGATGGATTTGCTGCAAGGTCTTGTCGTCGATGCCTTCGGGCCAGCGCTGGGCGATGCCTTCTTCGGTGAGGGTGCGCAGCCAGGATTGGGCGTCATGCCCCGCGGGTACCAGCTCGCGTGGATAGTGATAGCGCAACTGGCCGAGGTCGAAGGTGCAGCGCCGCGCGATGGCGAGGGTTTCATCCAGTAAGGCCTGGGGATACAGCGCCGCCAGCGCATCCAGGCTACGCAGGTGGCGTTCGCCATTGGGGTGCAGGCGCGTGCCGGCTTCGGCCACCGGCACGTGGTGGCGGATGGCGGTCATGGTGTCTTGCAGGGCCCGGCGGCCCCGCGCATGCATATGCACATCGCCGCAGGCCACGGCAGGGATTTGCAGACTGTGGGCCAGTTGCAAGCGCTGTTGCAGATGGCGCGCATCGTCCTGGCCGCAATGCAGATGCACCGCCAGCCACAGGCGCTGGTCGAAGGTGCGGCGCAGCCAGTCGAGGCTGGCCTGGGTGTCGCTGTCTTGCGCTACCCACAACGCCAAAAGACCGGGCAACGGTTGCTCGAAATCTTCCTGTAGCAGGCGATAGCGGCCCTTTTCAGCCCGCCGCCGGGCCAGGGTGATCAGCCGGCACAGGTGCTGGTAACCGCTCAGGCTCTCTACCAGCAGCACCAGTTTCGGGCCGTTTTCGATGTGCATTTCGCTGCCGATAATCAACGGCAAGTCTACGGCTTTGGCGGCTTGCCAAGCGCGCACGATGCCCGACAGCGTGCATTCATCGGTAATCGCCAGGGCGCTGTAGCCTTGGCGCTTGGCGCGCTCGAAAAGCTCCAGCGCACTGGAGGCGCCACGCTGGAAACTGAAATTGGACAGGCAGTGCAGCTCGGCGTAACTCATGCACCCTCCTACAGTAGGTGGCGGCCCAAGGGTTTTCATGCAAACCACCCTTGCAACCACAGCCCATCGCCTTGCCCCACCGTGCGATAGGCCCACCCCTGCTGGCCGGCGCGGGTCTGGACCAGGTAATAGTCGCGGCGCACATCGGCGCCATCCCACCAGCCGGATTCAATGCGCTCCGGGCCCATCAGGATCTGTACGCCGTGTTCGGCCAGCAAGGTCGGTTGCGGCAATAACCAGCCTGGGCGGCGGACCTTGTTCAAGCTCGGGCACGCCTGGTGGTCGGTCGTGGCCTGCCAGGCGCATTCGGGGCGATGGTCGGCCTGAAAACGCAGGCCCTGCACCGCCTCATCCCCCAGACGTGCACGCAGGCGTTCGCGCAACTGTTCCCACGGCAGGGTTTGTTGCGGGCGGTCGTCGAACAGGTCCTGGCGTTGCGGCACGAACACCGGCAAGTCCTCGGCCACCAGGCGCACCCCCCGCACCGGCGCGGTGACCTGTACCTGCTCCAGGCGCCCACGGGCCAGTTCGAACAACATCGAAGGCTCGCGCTCGGCACTGAGCAGGCCCACCTTGATCACGCTGTCGTGTGCCTGGGCGTGTTCCAGGTGCAGGTCAAAGCGCTGCACGCCACTGTCACGCCCGCACAGGAAAGCGGACAGATCGCCGGTCAAGCGCCGCAAGGGGAACAACAGCGCCTGGTGGGATTGCACGTCGAAATTCAACTCGATGCGTGCATCGAACTGGTCGGGCGGTTGATAGAACTCCAGGGCCAATGGCCGCTGCCCGCTCAGGGCGTCGAGGTGCTTGAGCAGGCTGGCATCAAAGCGTCGCGCCAAGGTGTGCCGGGGCAAGGCCTGCACCTGGGCCAGGCTACGCAGGCCCATGCGCGACAAGGCGGTGGCGGCCTGGGGTTCAAGGCCCGCGCGGTCGATAGGCAACGATGCCAGGGCCTGCATCAGGGCGCGGTCATCGGCCACGGCCAGGCCGTCGTAGCCGTTTGCCAATATCCGCGCCGCCGCCGGGTTGGGCGCAGCGACGATGCGATGGCGAAAGCCAAGTTCGGTCAGCTCTTTGCGCAAACGCGCCTCGAGGTGCGGCCAGGGCCCGAACAGGCCCAGGCTCGATTCGATCTCGAACAGCAAAGCCCGTGGGTAATACAGGCTGACCTGGGAGCTGAAACGATAGGCCCAGGCGGCCAGAAACTGCTGCAGGCGCTCGATCTCCAACGGGTCATATTCGACACAGGCAAAGTGCTTGACCAGGGCATGGGCCGCCGTCAACGATTGCCCGGGACGCAGGCCCAAGGCGCGGGCGGCGGCGTTGACGGTTTGCAGTACACGCCGCTGCGGCGTGCCGGCCAGCAGCGCCAGCGGCTGCTCGGGTTCGGGGTGCACACGCTGTGCCCCGTCCAGCGCCAATTGCGGGAAGACAATACACACCCAACGCATGGCAACCTCAATGCCCCGCCAGGGCAATCGGCGCCGGATGGGCCAGCCCGCCACGGCACTTGAGCACCCGCACTTGCGCGGGCCTGGCCTCGACCGCCAAGCGCAGGGCGGCGGGCGAGGCATTGATCGCCTCGCTCAAGGAGCGCCACGCAAACGCCAGGGTCTGCCCGGTTTCCGCCGCTACCTGCAAACGCCGCAAGGCACGATCATCGGCCTTGCGCGGCCAACACAACACCGCCCCGCAACTGCCCGAACGCAGGCATTGCTCCACCGCCCACAGCGCGTCACGCTCCTCGGCCCGGATGATGGACAACTGGCGCACATCCACCCCGGCGTTCTGCCACGCATGGGGATAGGGGGTATAGGGCGGCGCCACCAGCACAATGCGCTCGCCCAGGGCCGACAAGCGCGCCAGTGTGGGCAGCACCAGTTGCAACTCGCCCACCCCGTCCTGGGCCATCAGGATTTCACTCAAGGCCGATTCCGGCCAGCCGCCACTGGGCAGCACCGCATCCAGCGCCGCCAGCCCCGTGGGATGTACGCTGGCCGGGGGCGCGGCGGGCCGGCCCTTCCAGACTCGCCCGCCATTGAACAGCGAGTCCAGGGCAACCACGGCGCCCATCAGCCTTGCCTCACCAGGCCGCAGAACACGCCTTCGATGGCCAGGTCCTGCTCGGGCCCGACCACGATGGGTTGATACGCCGGGTTGCGCGGCAACAGGCGAACCCTGTCGCCGTGGCGCTCGAATCGCTTGATGGTGACGTCGCCGTCCAGGCGCGCCACCACAATCTGCCCGTTCAAGGCTTCGGCAGTGCGGCGTACGCCCACCAGGTCGCCATCGAGAATGCCATCTTCAATCATCGAATCGCCCTGCACTCGCAGCAGGTAGTCGGGGGTTTTGGCGAAGGTGGCGGGGTCCAGTTGCAAGCGGCTGTGCACCTCGGCATCGGCGCCAATCGGCCGACCGGCCGCTACACGGCCGAGCACCGGTACATCCAGCCACTCGGGACGCGCAGG
This sequence comes from Pseudomonas sp. FSL L8-0168, assembly GCF_037976155.1. Classification (NCBI taxonomy): domain Bacteria; kingdom Pseudomonadati; phylum Pseudomonadota; class Gammaproteobacteria; order Pseudomonadales; family Pseudomonadaceae; genus Pseudomonas; species Pseudomonas sp. FSL L8-0168. The sequence continues at coordinate 1,199,458 of NZ_CP150262.1, forward strand.
TTGATTGAGCAAGCGAATGCCACGGGCCTGGTTGGGGTTGACCTCGATAAAGCCGGCTTCGGTCAGCGCCACCACATGCTTGCGGGCGACGCTGCGCGAGGCGAAGCCGAACGCCTCGGCGATCTCGGCGAGGCTGGGAGGCTGGCCTTGTTGCGCGATGCGCTCGCGAATGAAGGTCAGGATGGCGGTGCGGCGGGGAGTCAGGTTTGTCATGGAGTACATTTGTACTCCTGTGGGAAATTTCTGACAATAACCGTCAGTCTGCTAATTGCCAGCTACCACATGAAGGCATAGGTATCTACTTAAGTCTGTAAGCTCAACGGTTACAACGATGCGAAGCGAGCCGCTCTTGATCTTGATCTGCTTTTGATCTTAGGCGCCCCGTTAAACCACGCTGGCCGGAATTCGACAGTGATTTGGGGGGTAAACCGGCAGGGATGCCGGTTTAGCCGCCCCGCGCCATGGATGGCGCGTGGCGGCGGCCCCCCAAATCACTGGCGGATTACGGGCACACCGAGCCTAAGCGAGGTGCCGAGTGGTGGGGCAAGAGCCCTTTGGTTACTTTGGGGCTCTTTTCCAAAGTGACCCGCCGTCAGGCGGAACCCTAAGTGGCCGTTACCGCAGGAATGGATATGTACACGGTCCAACTGTGTTGACTGTCAGGCCGTCTTCGCAGGCAAGCCAGCTCCCACATTGGATCGCGGGGCATCAGTTATATCTGTGTCGGCTGCCAGGCCGTCACGGGAGCAAGCTCCCTCGCCACAGATTTAGCGTCGTGCCAAAGTTGTGTAGATACCTATGCACATGAAGGCATACCTCACCACCCCTCTTTCAACATCCGCAGCTCCAGATGCTGCAACAACATGATCGTCTTGCCATCCACAATCTCCCCGCTCTGCACCATCGCCAGTGCCTGCTCAAAGCCCAGCTCCAGCACCTCGATATCCTCGCCCTCTTCTTCCAGGCCACCGCCCGCCCCCACTCGGTCGCCTGGCTGGTATTCACCGATAAAAAAGTGAATCCGCTCGGTCACCGATCCCGGGCTCATGAACGCCGCGTAGATTTTCTCAACATGCCCCACGCGATAGCCGGTCTCTTCCTCGGCCTCCAGGCGGATGCGTTCTTCGGCGCTGGCGTTATCGAGCAAACCGGCCGCCGCTTCAATCAGGTAGCCGGGGTAATCGTTGACGAACGTGGGCATGCGGAACTGGCGAATCAGCAAGACTGTGCGTTGCTCACGGTTGTACAACAGGATGGTCGCACCGTTGCCCCGGTCATACACCTCGCGGGTCTGGGCTTGCCAACTGCCGTCGCGACGGCGCAGGTCGAAGCTGTATTTCTTCAGCAGGTACCAGTTGTCCGAGAGGGTTTCTTCGGCGGTGATGCGCACGGGGCTATCGTTCATGGTCGAGCCTTGGTAGGTGGAAACAGATTCAGGTGGTGGCCTGGGTGGGCGGCTGTTTGATATGCGACCACGCGGCGGCCACTTCTTCAGCACTGCCTGCTTTGATCCGGGCAAGATTGCGTGGGTAATCCACGCCAGGATTTTCACTGAAACGCGTGGCGGTGAATTGGCCATTGCTGGCGCGCAGGATATAGCCGGTATCGGTGCACTGCCGGGAAGCCAGGAACAACACGCCCGGCGTCACCCAATCCGGCTTGAGTTCGTCCGGCTCTTGGGTCACGCCCCACATGCGCGTCTTGGCCACCGGCGAGATCGCGTTGACGAGCACCCCGGCCTCAGCGCCTTCGTGACTCAAGGCATTCATGATCCCCACTTGCGCCATCTTGCCAGCGCTGTAGGCCACCAGCCCGGTCTGTTCGTATTGCGCATACATGGCGCGGTCGGAGGTGGTGAGGATGATGCGCGGCGCACAAGAGCGCAGCAGATGTGGCCAGGCATGTTTGCACAACCACAGCGGTGCGTAGAGGTTGATGTCCATGGCGCGCTGCAGGAACGCAGCATCGAGTTCTGTGATGGGCTGGTAGCCCACCCAGCCGGCGTTGTGAATCAAAATATCGAGTTGGCCGAAGGTTTCGAGGGTATAGCTGATCAACTGCCGACACCCCTCGTCCGTGGACAAGTCACCGCCATGGCCCGCTACCATCAACCCTTCGGCGCGCAACGCCTCGGCGGCTTGTTGCACCACCGACGCATCGGTGCCGGTGCCCACGTTGTCGGCGCCAATATCACTGATGACAACACGGGCCCCAGCCTGCGCCAGTGCTCGTGCATAACTGAGTCCCAAGCCACGCGCACCTCCGGTGACGATTGCGGTTTTACCAGTGAAATCCATGTGTTTTTCCTCCTGTTCAGCCCCTCACCCTAACAACCCGCACGAGGATTGTTCAATGCTGTAACACTTTCATCCGTCACGGCCGTCGCATTAATGCCTACCCGCCTAGGCCATCTGGTAAAACCCGTGCTTCATCTTTGTTCTGGAACCTTCATGTCTTCTGTTTCTATGCCCCGCCGGGGCCTGCGCTGGTTTGTCTGGCTGTGCATGGCCGTGTTGATTGTCGGCCTGCCGGTCGGTTGCGCCGTGTTGCAACACAAGGAGCGCGAACTTGTGTTTCGCATCGAGCCGGGAACCGCCGGCTGGTACACCGGCCTGCCCAAGGCGGTGCAGGAATTCGAACTCAAGCCCGCCAGTTTCAAAGCAGGGCAGAACATTCATGGCTGGTGGTACCCGGCAGCCAACAAAGACGCGCCCGCCATCCTCTACCTGCACGGGGTACGCTGGAACCTCACGGGCCAATTGTTTCGCATCGAGCAATTGCATGCCCTGGGCTTTTCGGTCCTGGCCATCGACTATCGCGGCTTTGGCCAAAGCCAGGGCGACTTGCCCTCGGAAGCCACGGTGTACGAGGACGCTCGCATTGCCTGGGAGCGTTTCCAGACCCTGCAACCAGACCCCGGCAAGCGCCTGATCTACGGGCACTCCCTGGGTGGCGCGGTCGCCATCGACCTCGCTGCCGAGTTGGGCAAGCAGGTGCCATTGCCGGTGCGCGGGCTGGTGATCGAGTCCACGTTCACCTCCCTGGCGGATGTCGCCACGGCCGTTGCCAACACCTCATTGCCGGTGCGCTGGTTGCTGTCGCAGAAGTTCGACTCCATCGACAAGATTGCCGACATCCACATGCCGCTGCTGGTGGTCCACGGCCTCGACGACCGCTACGTACCACCGCGCTTCAGCCAGCAGTTATTCGAAGCCGCCCAGCAACCCAAACACCTGTTGCTGGTGCCCGGTGCCAGCCATAACAACAGCATGAACCTCGCCGGACGCAGCTATGGCCAGGCGCTGGAAAACCTGATGCGCACGAAGATGCCTGCCCAGGTGGTGACACACTCCACAGGCCGCGATAACGCCTCGTAAATACGCTTTTCGACACTGGGTTCGCACTTGGCTGTCAAGCGCAAACCCTGGCCATGTTGGTCCGAAATACAAGTTGATCAAATAATGATCTTCGCTGAAATCGCCAACGCTGCCGGGCCTTCGCAAAGTTATCCACAGAGATACCCACGGTTTTCGTGGACAACTCTTTTTATATTTTTACGTTTTTTTTGCTCAAGCCGTGCTTCCAGGAAAGGTACCGGGCAACAGGATTTCGCGATTTACTTCGCGTATATCCTTATAGCCACAGAGCGCCATCGACACATCCAGTTCGCGGGCGATGATATCAAGCGCCTTGGTCACCCCCGCCTCGCCCATCGCCCCCAACCCATACAAGTGCGGGCGGCCAATCATGGTGCCCTTGGCGCCCAGCGCCATGGCCTTGAGCACGTCCTGACCGGAACGAATACCCCCGTCGAGCCACACTTCAATGCGGTTGCCCACGGCCTCGACAATCGCCGGCAATTGGCTGATGCTCGACGGCGCGCCATCAAGCTGCCGGCCACCGTGGTTACTCACCACCAACGCATCGGCACCGCAATCGGCCGCCAAGCGCGCATCCTCCACATCGAGAATGCCCTTGATGATCAGCTTGCCGCCCCAGCACCGCTTGATCCACGCCACATCGTCCCAGCTCAGGCGCGGGTCAAATTGCTGGGCGGTCCACGACGACAGCGAACTCATGTCGGCCACCCCCTTCACATGCCCGACGATATTGCCGAAACCACGCCGCTGGGTAACCAGCATGCCCATCACCCAGCGCGGCTTGGTCATCATGTTGAGAATGTTCGGCAGGGTCAGCTTGGGCGGCGCGGACAAACCATTGATCAAGTCCTTGTGGCGCTGCCCCAGAATCTGCAAATCCAGGGTCAGCACCAATGCATCCACCCCGGCCGCCTTGGCGCGCTCGATCAACTGCTCGATAAAACCGCGATCGCGCATCACATACAGCTGGAACCAGAACGGCTGGCCGACGTGCTCGGCGATGTCTTCCAGCGAACAGATACTCATGGTCGACAAGGTGTAGCGCAGCCCGAACGCAGCAGCGGCACGGGCAGTGAGGATTTCGCCATCGGCATGCTGCATGCCCGCCAGTCCAGTCGGCGCCAGCGCCACGGGCATGGCCATGTCCTGGCCAATCATACTGGCGCGGATCGAACGCTCGTCGATATTGCGCGCCACCCGTTGACGGAACTTGATACGCGCAAAATCAGTTTCGTTGGCGCGGTAGGTGCTCTCAGTCCAAGAGCCGGAATCGGCGTAGTCGTAGAACATGCGGGGGACACGTTTTTGCGCCAGCTTGCGTAAGTCTTCGATGGTTGTGATCAACGGCATCGGGTTACCTCTCCCTGAACTGAACACAGAGAGTAACCGGCAGGAGCGTGGGCAACCAGCCGTTGCGTTTAGATGGACTGACGATTAATCTCGCACAAACCCGCAATAAAGCGCACAAACATGCATAACACTCATCAAGCCATCGACCTGCCTTCCCTGCGCAAACAAAAGATCTTGTTGCTGCTGGAACGCGACGGCAAGGTCACCGCATCTGAGTTGGTCGAGCATTTCGCCGTGTCCCAGGACACCATCCGCCGCGACCTTGGCGAACTCGCTGCCGCCGGCCTGTTGCAACGCGTACACGGCGGCGCCCTGCCCCGGCCCAAGGACACCGGCAAGGATTTCTTTACCCGTGTCGGCGAGACCAACGAGGTCAAGCGCCACCTCGCCCGCGTGGCGGCGGAGCGGGTTGAAGACGGCCAGATCGTGCTGTTCGATTCTGGCTCCACCACCTTGCAGATTGCGCAGTGCTTGCCCCATGCACTGCACCTGACTGTGGTCACGCCATCCCCCATGATCGCCATCGCCCTGGCCGACCATCCGCATATAAAAGTGATCCTGGCCGGCGGCCAACTCAACCCCGCTACGCTCTCCACCGGCGGCCATGAAGCGGTGCGCCTGATCCAGAGCGTCAAGGCCGACCTGTTGTTCACCGGAGTGTGCGCATTGCACCCGCAAGTGGGCATCACCTCGCTGCATTTTGGTGAAGTCGCCGTCAAGCAAGCCTTGCTCGACAGCGCGTCCCACGTCATCGCCGTGACCACCTCAGACAAACTCGGCGCGGTGGAACCCTTTGTGGTGGCGCCATGCAGCCGTATTCATACGCTGATTACCGAGTGGGATGCACCGGATGTGCAGGCATATGAACAGTTGGGGTTGCAGGTGCAGCGAGTGGACGTGCAGTGATACAAACCACGATGCGAAGCGAGCCGCTCTTGATCTTGATCTGCTTTTGATCTGCTTTTGATCTTGATCTTAGGCGCCCCGTTAAACCACGCTGGCCGGAATTCGACAGGGATTTGGGGGGTAAACCGGCAGGGATGCCGGTTTAGCCGCCCCGCGCCATGGATGGCGCGTGGCGGCGGCCCCCCCAAATCACTGGCGGATTACGGGCACACCGAGCCCAAGCGAGGTGCCGAGTGGTGGGGCAAGAGCGTTTTGCTGGGCCTGTCCCGTGACAACGGACGCCAAGAAGCGATACTTAAATCGTTCTCTTGGAGGTTGCCATGTATCCATCCACTCGCCGTAACTACACCGATGAGTTCAAGACTCAAGCGGTTGCGTTAGCTGAAAGCGTTGGCAGAACCGAAGCTGCCCGCCAGCTAGAGATGTCCGTCAAAACGCTCGATAACTGGGTGAACGCCACGCGCAAGGGTCAACCGTTGAGCTCGCCCGAGCGCAAGCCCATCACTAAGGAGGACAGCGAGCTTGCCCGCCTGCGAGCCGAGGTTGCCGAGCTAAAAATGGAGCGTGAAATCCTAAAAAAGGCGGCGGTATTCTTCGCCAGAGAGTCCAGGTGAGATACGCCTTCGTCGCTGCTGAACGGACTCAATACCCGGTACGTATGTTGTGCCGGGTGATGGAAGTCTCAACTTCAGGTTTCTACGATTACACGCACAGGCAGCCTCGCCCTGATCCTGACGCTCAGATTCGCATTGAGTTGCGCAGCGTCTATGCGGCCAGTCGACACACCTACGGTCGGCCACGGTTGGTCGCAGCCTTACGCCAGAAATCGTATGCAGTGGGCCACAAGCGAGTCAGCCGGTTGATGCAGGAGGAGGGTATTCACGGCAAGTCCAAACGCGGTTTCAGGCCCTGTACCACTGACAGCAACCATTACTTGCCGGTCGCGAACAATGTGGTGGCGCGGCAGTTTGCCATCGATAACCCCACTCCGACTTGGGTCAGTGATATCACCTATCTCCCAACCAGAGAGGGTTGGCTGTATCTGGCCGTAGTGTTGAGCATCCAGACCCGCCAGATCTTGGGCTACAGCTTGTCAGACCGCATGCCAGATGGCCTGGTGGAAAGTGCGTTTCTGAATGCCTGGAGCGCCTGTTCTGGCACTAGCGGAGCAGTATTTCACTCCGATCAGGGCCCGTCAGTACGCAAGCAGTAAGTTCCGTCTAGCGTTAGCTAAGAAGGACTTCAAACAGAGCATGAGTCGAAAGGGAAATTGCTGGGATAACGCAGTGGCGGAGAGTTTTTTCGCTACGCTGAAAAGAGAGGAGGCTTTTGGGGTCTACCCCACCAAAAAACAGGCACAGCTATCGATCGCCAGCTATGTGCATGGGTTTTACAACAGCAGTCGACTGCACTCAGCTCTGGGGTATCGTTCTCCGAACGAATATGCAAAGAGCTTGAGGCAGAAGACTGGATAACCAGCTTCATGGCGTACGCTGCCGGGGGACAGGCCCATGCTTACTTTTGCGCTTTTCAAAAGTGAGCCGCTGTAAAAGCGGAACCCTAAGTGGCCGTTACCGCAGGAATGGATATGTACTCGGTATAACTGTATCGACTGTCAGGCCGCTATCGCAGGCAAGCCAGCTCCCACAGTTGGATTGCGGGGGTGTCTGGTAGGTAAATGTCGGCTGTCAGGCCGTCATCGCAGGCAAGCCAGCTCCCACATTGGGTTCGCCGGGGGGTCAGGTGGATAAGCGTCGGCTGGCAGAGCGTCAGGCAGCGCTGCGGATCTTGTGCAAAGCGTCTGCCACCCATTGACCAAAAGCATCCACCGGCCCTTGCAGGTTGCCGAGAAAATGCGGATAGATCAGCCACAAATCCATCACCGGCTTGAAGTCCTTGAGGGGCATCGCCGCCAACTGCTCGCGATGAGCACTGCGTTCCAGCAACGGACGTGGCACCAGGCCAAGGCCGAGGCCGTCGGCCACCAGGCCCAGTTGCAGTTCAGTGCCAAAGGTTTCCAGGTTTACCCGCAGCGCCAGGCCCTGGTCAGACAAGGTGCGCTGCAACCCCGCACGGAACCCGCAGCCGTCCGGGTTGAGGATCCAACCGCTCTGGTACACGTTCGCCAGCTTGCAAGGCTTCTTCGGCAATTGCGCCTTGGCACAGACCACCACCAACTCCATCTTGCCGATGGACTCACCGATCAAGTTGTCCGGGAAGATCTTGCCCGCGGGGAACAACGCCACCGCCGCATCCAGTTCGCCGCGTTCGATCTTGCCGACCAATTGGCTGCCCCAGCCGGTGGCAACCTGGGCACGCAAGTCGGCGTATTCGCTGCGCAGGTGCTTGAGTGCGTCCAGCAGCACCACATCGCCGATGGTCTGCGGTACGCCCAGGCGCAGCACGCCGGTGGGCGGTGCATCGGTGGCCACCAGTTCGCGCAGGGCATCCATCTCGCGCAGGATCAACCGGCATTGCTCATAGACACGGGTACCGATCAGCGTTGGCTTGAGGGGCTTGGTGTTGCGGTCGAACAGTTCCACTCCCAGAGCCTGCTCGAAGTTCTGCACGCGGCGGGTGATGGCTGGCTGGGTCAGCTGCAACGACGCGGCGGCATGGCTGATGGACTGGCAACGAATCACTTCGACAAAGGCATCGATATCGTCAATTTTCATTTGGGCCGCACATACAGATCAGTCATTAAGATGTGCGTGAAGCATAGTGGCCGCACACAGGTCTGGATAGCCCAGCCAGTGATCAATAACGTCTAACCCTATTCAAACCGGTTCTAAATTACCTCCGGCTATAAGCTAATCATTAAAAAATAGCATATTAAAAACAAACATTATGCTTAGATAAAAATACACCAACAGCCCGATGGAATGGTCATGACCCAGGCCCGACACCCCGAGAGACTCAGAGCCTTCATAGGCGCCCTGGCGGAATTGATCGACGGCAACCCGCGTGAAGGCGACCTGCTGCACCGTGGCGGCAAGTTGCTGGCGCAATTGGTCAGCCACGATGATTGGCTGCCCGACGAATTCGCCCAGCCCGACCCCGAGCGCTACCAGCAATTCTTGCTACATGCCGATTCGCGCCAGCGATTCAGCGTGGTCAGCTTTGTGTGGGGGCCAGGGCAACGCACGCCGATTCATGACCACCGGGTGTGGGGGCTGATCGGTATGTTGCGCGGCGCGGAGGTTTCCCAGGGGTTTGCCCGGGCACCGGGCGGCAGCCTGGTAGCGCAAGGCGAACCCGTGCAATTGCTGCCGGGCCAGGTCGAGGCGGTGTCGCCCAAAGTCGGCGATATCCATCAGGTCAGCAATGCCCACGGCGACCAAGTGTCCATCAGCATCCACGTATACGGCGCCAATATCGGCGCGGTGCGCCGGGCGGTGTATCAACCCGACGGCAGCGAGAAACTGTTTATCTCCGGTTATTCCAACGCCTATCTCCCGAACATCTGGGACCTGTCCAAAGAAAAGAGCCCTGCCCTATGACCACCCTATCGACCCGCAGCTTTGCGCAGATTCGCCAGGCCCTGTTGGCACGCGAAGAAGTCGCGCTGATCGACGTACGCGAAGAAGCGCCCTTTGCCGAGGCCCACCCTCTGTTCGCCGCGAATATCCCTTTGTCCAAGCTTGAACTGGAGGTGTACGCGCGCATTCCACGCCGCGATACCCAGGTCACCCTGTACGACAACGGCGAAGGGCTGGCCCAGCGCGCCGCCGAACACCTGGTTGCACTGGGCTACACCCAGGTCAGCCTGCTGGAGGATGGGCTGGACGGTTGGCGTCGGGCCGGTGGCGAGCTGTTTATCGACGTCAATGTACCCAGCAAGGCGTTTGGCGAGCTGGTGGAGAACCAGCGTCACACGCCGTCCCTGGCCGCCGAAGAGGTCCAGGCCCTGCTCGACAGCCAGGCCGATGTGGTGGTGCTCGATGCGCGCCGTTTCGACGAATACCAGACCATGAGCATCCCCACCGGCATCAGTGTGCCGGGGGCCGAGTTGGTGTTGCGCGCCCGTGAGCTGGCGCCCGATCCAGCCACGCGCATCATCGTCAATTGCGCCGGGCGCACCCGCAGCATTATCGGCACCCAGTCGTTGATCAACGCCGGCCTCCCCAACCCGGTGGCAGCCCTGCGCAACGGCACCATCGGCTGGACCTTGGCCGGGCAGACCCTCGCCCATGGCCAGGCGCGCCGCTTTGCGCCGACCTCGGAAAACCATCGCCAGCTCGCCGCCCAAAAGGCACGTGGTGTTGCCGATAAAGCCGGGGTCAAGCGTGCGACGCTCAATGACCTGCACCGCTGGCAACAGGACGCGACCCGCACCACCTACCTGTTCGATGTGCGCACCGTAGAAGAATTCGAAGCCGGCCACCTGCCGGGCGCCCGTGCCACCCCGGGCGGGCAACTGGTGCAGGAAACCGACCACGTTGCCAGTGTGCGCGGTGCGCGCCTGGTCCTGGTGGACGACGACGGTGTGCGCGCCAATATGTCCGCGTCGTGGCTGGCCCAGTTGGGCTGGCAGGTGTACGTATTGGATGACCTGCAAGCGGAGCACTTCAGCGAGCGCGGCGCATGGGTCGCGCCAGTACCGCCGCCGCCCCAGGCCGAACTGATCAGCCCCCATACCCTTGCCGACTGGCTCGGCCATGGCGACACGCAGGTGCTGGACTTCACGGCCAGCGCCAACTACGTGAAACGTCATATCCCCGGCGCCTGGTGGGTGCTGCGCGCGCAACTGCCCGAGGCCCTGAGCAAGGTACCGAGCGCCCAGCGCTATGTGTTGACCTGCGGCAGCAGCCAACTGGCGCGCCTGGCCGTGCCGGAAGTCGAGGCCCTCACCGGCAAGCCGGTCTTTTTGCTGCAGGACGGCACGGCCGGCTGGATCCAAGCGCAACTGCCCCTTGAGTCAGGCGAAAGCCACCTGGCGTCCCCGCGTATCGACCGCTACCGCCGCCCTTACGAAGGCACCGACAACCCTCGGGAAGCCATGCAGGCTTACCTGGATTGGGAGTTCGGCCTCGTGGAACAACTGGCCCGCGACGGCACCCATGGCTTCTACGTGATCTGATTCACCGCTGCACCGTTTCGCCCAACCGACCCCTTCTCCAGGCGGAGGTACTTTCCTTTACCTAACGCCTGGAGTTTTTCCCATGCTGTACGCCATTCCATTCAAACGCCTGTTGCTGGGCGCTGCCCTCGCCCTCGGCCTGCTTTCCACCGTCCAGGCTGGCGACCTGCAACCGCTGCGCGTGGCCAACCAGAAATCCACGATCAAGGCGCTGCTGGAAGCCTCGGGCGAAAGCCAGAACGTGCCCTACGAGATCAAATGGTCGGAATTCCCCTCGGCCTCGCCCCTGGGCGAAGCGCTGAACGCCGGCGCTGTGGATGTCGGCGCCCTGGGCGATGCCCCTTATGTGTTCGCCCTCGGCGCCGGTGCCTCGATCAAGGTGATCAGCATCATCCATGCCGAAGGCCGTAACACCACGGCGCTGCTGGTGCCCAAGGATTCACCGATCAAGACCGCGGCCGACCTCAAGGGCAAGAAGATCGTCACCGGGCGCGGCTCCATCGGGCACTACCTGGCGATCAAGGCCCTGAACGATGCGGGGCTGACCACCCAGGATGTGCAGTTCATCTTCCTGCTGCCCGCCGAGTCCCGGTTGGTACTCGACAACGGCACCGCCGATGCCTGGGCGACGTGGGACCCTTACACCACCGTGGTCACCTCACAGAGCAATGCTCGCGTGCTGGTGAGCGGCAAGCACCTGCTGAGCAATCATCTGTACTTCGCCGCTACCGGCCAGGCCATTGCCGACAAACGTGTGCAACTGGACGACTTTGTCGCCCGCATTGATCGCGCCTACGCCTGGGCCAATACCCATCCCGAGCAATACGCCGCTGCCCAAGCCAAGATCACTGGCCTGCCACTGGCCGTGCATATCGAAGTGGCCAAGGACACCCATCTTTCCCCGGTCACGATTGACGATACGGTGATCCATGGCCTGCAAGCCACCGCCGACACCTATGTAAAAGAAGGCCTGCTGAGCAAACACATCGACGTCTCCCAGGGCTTCGATTCCAGCTTCAACGCCAAGCGTATCCCCCTCGAACAAGCCTCGCGCTAAGGAGCAGAACATGAGCAAGCCGCGTCAATTGAAACTCGGTGCCATGGTGCACGGTGTCGGCCACGGTTGGGGCGAATGGCGCCACCCGCAGGCACAACCCGACGCCAGCACCAATTTCGGCTTCTACAAGCAGCAGACCGCACTGGCCGAAGCCGCCCGGTTCGACTTCGTGTTCATCGCCGACAGCCTGCATATCCACCCCAAGTCCAGCCCCCATTACCTCAACCGTTTCGAGCCGCTGACGATCCTCTCGGCCTTGGCCGCGCTGACCACTCACATCGGCCTGGTCGCCACCGTGACCGTCAGTTACACCGAGCCTTACCAGGTAGCACGCCAGTTCGCCTCCCTGGACCACATCAGCGGCGGCCGCGCTGGCTGGAACGTAGTCACCTCGTGGCTGAGCGGCACCGCCGATAATTTCGGCAAGGCCGAACACCCGCCCCACGCCGTGCGTTACCGCATCGCCAAGGAGCATTTGAATGTGGTCAAGGGCCTATGGGATTCCTGGGAGGACGATGCCTTTGCCTATAACAAACACAGCGGCGAATTCTTCACCCCAGGCAAGTTGCATGCGCTTAACCACAAGGGCGAGTTCTTCTCGGTCAAAGGCCCGCTGAACATCGCGCGTTCGCGCCAGGGCCAACCGGTGATTTTCCAGGCGGGCACTTCGCAGGATGGGCGTAACTTTGCCGCTGAAAACGCCGATGCGATTTTCGTGCATGTGGAAACTATCGATGAGGCCAAGGCCTACAGCGCCGACTTGAAACGCCGCGCCAAGGGCTTTGGCCGCGACCCGGACAGCCTGTCGATCCTGCCGGGCATCCGCCCGATTGTCGGGCGCGATGCCGCCGAAGTGGAAAGCCGCTACCAGCAAGCCGTGGCGCTGGTCACTGTGGAGGACGCCATCGTCGCCCTCGGCCGACCGTTCAACGACCATGATTTCAGCCAGTACCCGCTGGATGCGCCCTTTCCCGAACTGGGCGACCTGGGCGCCAACAGCCAGAAAGGTGGCTCCGAGCGTATCAAGCAACTGGCCCGTGACGAAGGCCTGACCCTGCGCGAAGTAGCCCTGCGTTTCTCACGGCCCCTGCGCGACTTTGTCGGCACCCCGCAACAGGTCGCGGATGCGATCCAAACCTGGTTCGAGAGCGGTGCCAGCGATGGTTTCATTATCAATTCGGTACTGCCGGATGGCTTGCAGTATTTCACTGAGTGGGTGGTGCCGGTGCTTCAACAGCGGGGGTTGTTTCGTACCGAGTACAGCGGCCGAACATTGCGCGACAACCTCGGCCTGGAAGTGCCAGCGAACCGCTACAGCGTGATCGAACCCCACGAGAAAGCGCTGGCCTGAACACATTCCACTGTGAGAGCGGGCTTGCCCGCGAAAGCGGTGTGTCAGTCACTGAATCTTCAACTGGACCACCGCTATCGCAGGCAAGCCAGCTCCCACATTGGTCATGTATTGCCCACAAAATCAGCGCCCGGCACAGATCCCCTGTGGGAGCGGGCTTGCCCGCGAAGGCGGTGTGTCAGTCACTGAATATTCAACTGAGCCACCGCTTTCGCAGGCAAGCCAGCTCCCACACTAGTCATGTATTGCCCACAAAAAATCAGCGCCTGGCACAGATCCCCTGTGGGAGCGGGCTTGCCCGCGAAGGCGGTGTGTCAGTCACTGAATATTCAACTGAGCCACCGCTATCGCAGGCAAGCCAGCTCCCACACTAGTCATGCATTGCCCACAAAAAATCAGCGCCCGGCACAGATCCCCTGTGGAAGCGGGCTTGCCCGCGAAGGCGGTGTGTCAGTCACTGAATATTCAACTGAGCCACCGCTATCGCAGGCAAGCCAGCTCCCACACTAGTCATGCATTGCCCACAAAAAATCAGCGCCCGGCACAGATCCCCTGTGGGAGCGGGCTTGCCCGCGAAGGCGGTGTGTCAGTCACTGAATATTCAACTGAGCCACCGCTTTCGCAGGCAAGCCAGCTCCCACACTAGTCATGCATTGCCCACAAAATCAGCGCCTGGCACAGATCCCCTGTGGAAGCGGGCTTGCCCGCGAAGGCGGTGTGTCAGTCACTGAATATTCAACTGAGCCACCGCTATCGCAGGCAGGCCAGCTCCCACAGGTTTTGGGGAGGTGGCTGGAGAAGCTCATTTGATGCGGTAGTGGAAGGTGTTGCGCACTGCCGGTACGGCAACAGCCTTGCCATCGACGATTCTCGGCTGGTAGCGAAAAGTATTGGCCGCCGCCAATGAGGGCCGAATGAACAACGGGTGACAGCCGTCCAGCACCTTGGGGTTTTCCACGTGGCCCTGGGTGTTGACGGTGTACTCCACCGAACAGTCGCCTTCGATGTTCTTGTCTAAGGCGCGTTCGGGGTAGTCGGGGGCGGCCTTGCTCAAGGGTTGGTACTGGCGGCTGTCGAATGCAGGGGTAGGCACAGGCACGGCGGCTCGGGCTTTTTCCGAAGCGGCACGCGCCTGACTCAGACGCTGCTGTTCCAACGCCTGATTGCGCTGCTCGGTCGCCATGCGCTGCTGTTGTTGCTCGAGTTTCTTTTCTTCCACCCGCTTGCGCGCCAGCGCGGCTTTCTCGAGCTTTTGCGCCTGGGCCTGCGGATCGACCGTCGGTTTGGTTGGTACCGGGATGGCAACAGGTTCTGGCAGTGCGGCAGCGACGGGTTCAGGTGTCGGAGCAGGCGCCGGCGCGGGTAAAACCACCCACTGCGTGTGCATCACCCGTGGCGCTGGCACCCCCGGTCGCTCCGTTGACCAGCCCAGCATCAACGCCACTGCCACCGCACCATGCAGCGCCACGGCCAGGCTCGCTGCCAGGCTTTTACGCCAGAAACCATCGCTGTCAGGCGCCAAGGCCAGTGCCGGACTGTGCATGATCATCACCGTCATTGTGGGGCCTCTGTCACCAGCCCAAGATTGCTGATGCCGCCCTTCTGCAGCACCGCCATGGCCGCCACCACACGGCCATAACCGGCATTGTCATCAGCGCGGATATACACCTGGGTATCGCTGCGCGCCGCCACCACCTGCATGACCTTGGCGCTCATTTCTTCCAGGGTCACCGCGCTGTCGGTCTGCTGGCGGGTCTCCAGTTCGCCCCCCAGGTTCCAGTAGTAGCCACCGTCCGCCTTCACCGATAACGTCAGGATCTGCTGGCGCGTATCGGTGGCCAGTGCCTCGGCGGCGACCTTGGGCAGTTCGATCTTCACGCCCTGGGTGAGCATGGGCGCGGTGACCATGAAAATCACCAGCAGCACCAGCATCACGTCGATGTAGGGCACCACATTCATCTCGGCCTTGGGCCCGTGCTTGCGTTGCGGCCTGATCAACATCGCTTTGCTCCTTGTTCAGGCGGCCACGGCCAGGTTGTTCGAGGTACCGCGCAGTGTGCGGTGCAGGTGCACTTGCAGCTCATTGCCAAAAGCGTAGTAGCGCGTGAGCAAGGTCTGGCTGCGTGCCGCAAAGCGGTTATAGGCGACCACTGCCGGAATCGCCGCAAACAGGCCAATGGCCGTGGCAATCAAGGCTTCTGCAATACCCGGTGCCACGGTCGATAGGGTGGCCTGTTGCACCTGGGACAAGCCGAGGAACGAATTCATGATGCCCCACACGGTCCCGAACAGGCCGATGTAGGGGCTGACTGACCCCACCGTGGCCAGAAACTGCAAGCCCTTTTCCAGCTCCAGCTCCTGCTCGGTGATCGCTACCTGCAAGGCGCGCTCCACACCCTCGAGCACTGCCGGATCGTGGTGGTGCAAGTGCTGGTATTCCTGCATGCCGGCAATAAAGATCGGCGCCACACCGCCCTCGCCCGCCTGCACGGTTTCGCGATACAAGGGTTGCAGGTCCGACGCCACGCGAAAGCGCGCCAGGAAGCCGTCAAGCTGGCGTTCCAGACCACGCAGCACACTGCTGCGCTGAATGATCAGGTACCAGCTGAGCAAGGACGCCAGCAGCAAAGTGACCATCACAGCCTTGACCAACAGGCTGGCGTCGCTGATCAAGCTCCAGATCGTCATATGTTCCATCGTCGCGTGCATGGTGAAGCTCCTATTCGATTAAAAACGGATGACTGCATGATGACAGCTCAGGGTAATTTCAACGCACGGCTCACCTCGGCCCAGGGCACGAACTTGAAGTTCTGGGCTTGCTCGGGCATGCGCTTGCGCCCGTCCTGCACCACCAGCATGCCCTGGCTCCATGGCCCGCCGAGGTTGACGGCAGTGACCTCCAGGCCATCGGTTTCCGAGGCGCCATCAATGCCGGCGGCCGCATTGAGGCCAACGCGCAAGGCGCCGCGCACAGCGAATGGCGGCTCGGCGTCCAGCACCAGGTAGCTGTCATTGCCTTGGCTGGAGATCACCAGGTAATCCCGTGCGGGGCTTTGATACAGCGCCAGGCCTTCGACATCCGCGTGCAGTTGCGCGCCGACATTGATCACCGAAGTGAGCATGGCCGGTTGGTCGGCACGGGCATCCATCGCCCACACGCCGACATCTTCCTCACCGATAAACAAGCGTTGGCGCTGGTCATCGGCCACACAGCCCTCGGGTTGGCTGTCGACCTTGAACTGACGCACCAACTCGCCCTGCACACGGCCAGCCGGTGCACTCAGGCGGTATTGCAGGAAGGTGCCATCCTTGTCATTGGCAAATGCGTAGAGTTCACCGCTGGCGGGCTGGTACAGGCAGATGCCGTAGATGTCCTTGAGTGGCGTGGAGACCTCACCGGCTTCACGCAGCTCGCCGCTCTGACGGTCGATGCTGAACAGGCTCAGGCTGTTGCGGTCGCGGTTACTCGCCACGGCCAGGTCGACGGTGTGCGTACCCAGTTTGAAGCCTGGGCGTAGGTCGACATTGTTCAGGCGCCCCACTGCCAGTTCCTGCAGCAGCTTGCCGTCGAGATCGTAGGCCAGCAGGCCCTGTTTCTTGTTGGTCCCCAGCACACGGCTTTTGGCCGGTGTTTCCGGGTGAATCCAGATGGCCGGGTCATCCGCCGCGTCGCCCTGGCGACCCACGGGTTCGGTCTGGCGCAGTGCAGCGACTTGGGCAAGTATCGGCGCAACCGGCACCGGCGTGGCTTGCCAGTCGAGACGGCCCTGATAGAGCTGGCCGCTGTTGTCGTCCCGCACCAGCACCTGCCGGCCCTGTATTACCAACTGCTCCGGTTCCTTGAGGCCCGGCAAGGCCAGGCTGGGTTGCTCAACCCAACGTTCCCCGACTTGCTGGAACAGGTGCAATTGCGCGGTTTTCGGGTCCAGCGCGAGCATCCCGCCCGGCACCAGCGCCATGACGCCGGCTTCGCGCTGGGGATCGTCGAACAGCGCCACGGGCGTGCGCTTCACCTCGGCTTCCGGGTGCGCCGGGTAGGCCCACCAGCCGACGTTTTGCTCATTCACCACCAATCGCTCGGTCGCATCGTCCACTTGGCAGTATTGCGCCGATGGAGGCAGTGGCAGGCTGCGAACACGCTGCGCCTGGGCCAACAGGGTCGCACCATTGCCCACCAGCCACTGTTCGCCCTTGCCCTCTTCACCGACCAGAAACACAAACAGGTTGGCCGCCGCATCGCGATAGAGGCACAGGCTGTTTACCGCAAAGTCGCGGGGCGGCAGGTACAGCGGCGTACCCCAGGTTTTGCCGGCGCCATCGAGGCCGATCAGCAAGGCCTGCTGGCGGTCGTTGTCGAGGCTGGCGATCAGCGATTGAGTGCCGCCAGTGCGTATGTCGAGGCTGCTGAAACGGCCTTTGAAGCGGGCCAGTTCGACGCCGTTATCGTCGAGCAGCAGCAGGCCGTCGCGGGCACTGGCCGCTACGCGCTGGGTGCCGCCGGGCAGGAAGGCAACGGCTTGGGCGTTCAGGCTCGGTGCCCACGGGGTCAACGGTAGGTCAGTGGCGAACGCATTGGCGCTGCTAACCAGTACGACCAGCAGGCACAGCTTGGAAATTCTCATGAACAGACAAATCCTTCAGGATGCACGCGTTATCGTTAGAAATGGGTGAATGTCAGGCCCAGCTTGTAGGTGGGGCCGTACTCTTCGTACTGGCCGTTGTAGCTGCGGTGGCCGGTGTAGACGAAGTACGACTCATCGGTGAGGTTCTGTGCCTCGAAGCTGACCTGCAGGTTCTTGGTCAGCGAGTAGCGCGCGCTGAAATCAACGAAGGTTTGCGCGTCGACGTGCAGGTCATGGGCCTTGTCGTTGATCGACGCCAACTCGTACAGGTAGGCCGATTTGTAATTGGCCGAGAGACGCAGGCTGAGGGTGTCGTCTTCCCAACCGAGCATCAGGTTGCCGACCGTGTCCGATTGGTTGGGCAGGCTGATGTTGCGCTTGCGATTGCGCCCGCTGGCACTGTCGAAGCCCTCGATGTCCGCGCTGGAACGGCTGAAGGTGCTGTTGGCGCCGATCATCAAGCCGTTCCACGGCGCAGGCAGCCAGTCGAACTTCTGTGAGTAGGCCAACTCCAGGCCATAGAGTTTGGCGCTGTCGCCGTTGGCAAAGGTGTGCGCCTCGGCGAAGTTGGCCCAGGCCCCGGTACCGGCGACATCGGTGTTGTAGACGAAGTTCTGGATGTCTTTGTAGAACACGAATGCCGACACGGTACCGGCACGGCCCATGAAATGTTCGATGCCCAGGTCCAGGTTGCTCGACTCCAGAGGCTTGAGGTCCGGGTTGCCGAAGGTGGCTTCGTCATCGTCGATCACAAAACCTGGGGCCAGTTGGCCAAAGGTCGGACGCACCACCGATTTGGTCCAGGCGGCGCGCACTTGGGTGTTCTTGTCAATCTGGTAGCGCGCATGCAAGCCCGGCAGCCAATGGTGATAACGGCGCTTGGTCTCGGTGGCGCTGAACTGGCCGTCCGTGGCGCCGGTGCCCTTGGCTTCGAATTCAGTGCCCTCGTAACGCATGCCGGCAATGAAGCGCCAGTCGTCAATATCGACGGTGTTCATCAGGTAGCCGGCGTTGATGTCTTCGCGGATGGTGAAGTCGTTGACCGTGGATTCGGTGGGGTCATAGAAGTCATCGCGATTGAGGCCGCCGATCAACTGGCGGATATTGCTCGCGCTGATGCCTGGGCCAAAGCGGCCGAGACGGTAGTCGACGCTGCCCTTCTGGAACTGCGTGAGGTTGAGTTGTTCATCGCTCAAGCCCTGTTCATCCAGGTCCTTGTAGACCCAGGCCTCCAGGTCATTGTCCTTGTGGCGTCGGCTCACCTTGCCGCCGAACTTGAACTGGGATGCGTAACCGCGCAGGTCGTAGTCGCGCGCCAGGTCCAGGCGCAGGTTTTTCTCGGTGTCCTGGGTGTGCTGCTTTTCCCAGTCGACTTTGTCGAGGCTGAAATTGGCAGGGTCGTAGAAACCGCTACCAACGATGGGCCGCGGCTTGGCCTTGTCGTAAAAGCCGCTGTGGGCAAAATCACCGCCATCGAAGGTCGCACCGGCAATATGCCCCGGGCTGTCTTCGCTGGAACGGCTGTAACCGGCCTGGCCGCTCAAGGTCCACAGGCCGAGCAGGCGTTCACCGCCCAATACGTAGGACTGGATTTGCTGGGTTTCCTCGCGGTTCTTGAGCTTGCGTTTGCCCTCGGCTTCGCCCAATTCACCGGGCGCTTGCGGGTCAGCGAACTCGAGGCTGGCGGCGTTGCGGGTTTCGGTGTCCTTGTAGCGGCTGTAGAGGGTGCGCAGGTAGTAGCTGCTCAGGTCATCGGGCTTGTAATCGAAGTTAAGGCCACCACCGGCGCGTTCACGGCTGATGTCGTAGTCGCGCTGCTCGAATTCGTTGAGCCGGGCGCCGTTGGTGAAGTCCCAGGCGCCGCCAGTTTCGACGTTGTCCGAGCCGAAATCACGCTTCTGCCAACTGAGCGCCGCGGCCACGCCAAAGTTGTCGATACCGTCGCCGAGGCTGAACCGGTTACTGGCGGCGCCAGAGAATTTCGGGCTGGTCTGGTGCGTGTTCTTGTCATAACTGGCCTCGGTGCTGCCGGTGTAGAACAGGCCCTTGTGGTCGAACGCCGAGAGGCTCTTCACATCGACAGTGCCGCCGAGGGAGTTGGCGTCCATGTCCGGTGTGAGCGTCTTGATCACCGACAGCGACTGCACCAATTCCGAGGGCAGAACATCGAGGGCCACGGCGCGGCGTTCGCTCTCGGGGGATGGCACCAGGGTGCCGTTGATGGTCACGCTGTTGAGGTCCGGGCCCAGGCCGCGCACGCTGACAAAGCGGCCTTCGCCCTGGTCACGTTCAACGCTGATGCCCGGCAAGCGCTGCACCGCCTCGGCAACATTCTCATCCGGCAACTGGGCGACGCCGTCGGCATGCACCACGCTCTTGATACTGTCGGAAGAGCGCTGCTCCTTGAGGGCGCTGTCGATCGCAGCGGCTTGGCCGACCACATCGACATGCTCGGTGGCCGCTTCGGCGGCGTTGAGCCGCTCGCAGGCTATCGCCAGAGCCAAGGCGGTAAGCGTAAAGCTGACGAGCCCGGTGCGCTTGTACATGAAACCCTCCCCAAGAATCCGTTGGCGCCAGGCAAAGGGCCTGGCAACTGGGAGGGCAAGCTAGGGATGAGGCGTGACGGTTCTGTGACAGGGTTGCGGGCAGAGCCTGTCAAAGCGGGGTTTACAGGCTTCTGGAGGGTACAAATGAGCTGAAATGACCTCACTCAACCTGTGGGAGCTGGCTTGCCTGCGAAGGCGGCGGTTCAATCGACAGAGAAGTCAAATGTGCCGCCCAAGTAACCACGATGCGAAGCGAGCCGCTCTTGATCTTGATCTTGCTCTTGATCTGCTTTTGATCTCAGACGCCCCGTAAACCACGCTGGCCGGAATTCGACAGGGATTTGGGGGGTAAACCGGCAGGGATGCCGGTTTAGCCGCCCCGCGCCATGGATGGCGCGTGGCGGCGGCCCCCCAAATCACTGGCGGATTACGGGCACACCGAGCCTAAGCGAGGTGCCGAGTGGTGGGGCAAGAGCGTTTTGCTTACTTTTGCGCTTTTCAAAAGTGAGCCGCTGTAAAAGCGGAACCCTAAGTGGCCGTTACCGCAGGAATGGATATGTACTCGGTATAAACAGTGTCGCCTGTCAGGTCGCCATCGCAGGCAAGCCAGCTCCCACATTTGGAACGCTGACCGTCAGATAGATAGAGGCCGGCTGCCAGGCCGTCTTCGCAGGCAAGCCAGCTCCCACATGGGCTCTATGTCCAGCTAAAAAATAGGCCAAGGGCATGAGCTGATTCGACCCTCCCCGCCCGTCATCCA
The DNA here is from genome assembly GCF_037976155.1 of Pseudomonas sp. FSL L8-0168. Lineage (NCBI taxonomy): Bacteria > Pseudomonadati > Pseudomonadota > Gammaproteobacteria > Pseudomonadales > Pseudomonadaceae > Pseudomonas > Pseudomonas sp. FSL L8-0168. Next base: position 1,220,510 of record NZ_CP150262.1, read on the forward strand.
ACCGTCACATCCATCTGCTGTGCTGGCGCCCATTACTCATTTGCCCAAGGACCCGTGGCCATGTTTTCCGTGCTCAAACCCCACCGCTGGAAACTCGCGTTGCTCCTGATCGCCGCCAACCTCGGGCTGCTCCTGCACCTGGCCTGCGGCGAGCTCAAGAGCGTCAGCGAATGGGTATGGCTGGATATCATCGGCGAAGGCGGTTCGGCGCTGCTCGCGCTGATCTGGCTGGGCCTGGTGTTGAAAAGCCGCCCCGCCGGACGGGTCACCCAATACCTGGCCCTGGGGCTGTCGTGCATCTTTTTTCCTGGTGGATCGACAGCCTCGACGAATTCATCCGCCTGCCTGATAGCGTGTCCTGGGATCACTGGCTGGAGTCAGGGCCAATGCCGGTGGGCATGATCCTGCTGACGATTGGCATTTATCACTGGCACCACGAACAACTGGCGATCAGCGCGCAAATGGAAAAACGCGAGCGGTTGTTTCGCGAGCACCGGCTATTCGACAAACTCACGCCCCTGGCCGGCGCCGACTACCTCAAGCGCCAACTCATCGACAGCCTGCGCGACAGCCAAGCGCAGCAACAACCACTGTCGTTGCTCGCCCTGGACCTGGATAACTTCGCCACCATCAACCAGGTCTACGGGCATGCCGAGGGCGATGCGGTGCTACAGGCGGTCAGCCACGTGCTGCTGCTCAACCTGCGCCGCCAAGACCTGTTGTGCCGCCTGGCGGGCGATCGTTTCGTGGTGCTGCTGCCCAATACCGGCGAGCGTCAGGCCCAGGGCCTGGCGCTGGAGTTGCAACACGCGGTGCAGAGCCTGGCCCACAAGACCCGGCAACAGGGCGAACGCCTGCAACTGGCGGCGACCACGGCGGTGGTAATGGCCTTGCAAGAGTCACCCCACGAGCTGCTCAAACGGCTGAATATAAGCCTGGCCCGGGCCAAGCAACCCCTTGCGAAAAGCGCCTGAAATGGCCGTGAAAACCAGCTGGTATGAAAACGACAGCCGCTTCATCCCCGGTCACTATCAACCCGCCACGTTGATCGACCTGGGCTTGTCCCGGGACATCGACAGCCATCGCCTGCTGCGGGGCACCGGCCTGTTCCACGAAGACATCCTGGCCGGCAACGCGCGGTTGAGCCCGCAACAGTTTCTGGGCTTGATCGGCAACAGCCGCAAACTACTGGACGCCGATGACAGCAGTTTCCTGTTTGGCCAACGCCTGCTGCCCGGCTACTACGGCGCCGCCAGCCATGCGCTGGGGCATGCACAGAACCTTCATCAGGCCCTGGACATCCTGATCCAGCAACAAGTGCTGCTCAGCCCGCTGGCTACGCTGCAACTGGAACTGGATGAGCACCACGCTTACCTGTATTGGTTGGACAGTTGCGGCGCCGGCGAACACTGGCGCTTTCTGCTCGAAGCCAGCATGACCTCGCTGGTTGCCATGAGCCAATGGCTCAGCGGCGAGCGCTTGCCATGGGTGTGCAGTTTCAACCATGCCGAACCTCGGTATGTCGAGCAATACTGGGTGCATCTGGGCGAGCACACGCGCTTCGAACGCCCGCTGGATATGATGTGCATCCCCCGTGAATACCTCACCCACAACTGGCCGGGCGCTTCGGCCACGGCGGGCCAGGTCGCGCGCCAGCAAGCCCTTGAACAAATCGAGCAACTGGGCTTTGCCACAAGTTTTCTGGACTGCCTCTATGCCTACCTGCGCGAACATGTGCGCCAACCACCCAGCCTGGAACAGGCCGCGCACATTTTCGCCATGAGCCCGGCCACGCTAAAGCGCAAGTTGCAACGGCACGACACCGGTTTTCAGCAACAGGTCGACCGGGTGCGCAAGCATGTGGCGTTGCACCTGTACCTGGCCAAGGGCTTGAGTAACGAGGAAGTCGCGGCGTACCTGAACTTCAACGATGCGGCGAATTTTCGGCGTTCGTTCAAGCGGTGGACGGGCAGCACGCCCAACCTGATCCGCCAACTGTTCAGCAGCCGCTAGCGAGGCGTTCGCGCAGGAACTCCACCAGCGCTTGCACCGGGCGTGAACTCTGTCGGTGCTGCGGGTACACCGCCGACAGGGTCAAGGCCTCTGGGGCGAAGTCTTCCAATACCTTGACCAAGCGACCGTCCTTCAAGGCGTCGCTGACGATGAACGTCGGTAGATAGGTAACGCCCAGACCGGCTATCGCGGTATCGCGCAGCAGGTCACCGTTATTGACGCGCATGCGCCCACTGACGCTCAAGGCTTGCACCTTGCCTTTGAAGCGCCATTGCACCTGGCGGCCGTGGCCGTAGGGCAGGCAGTCGTGCGTGGTTAAGTCCTCGGGTTTCGAAGGCGTACCCCGCAACGCCAGGTAGTCGGGGCTGGCGCAATACACCCGCTCGATAGCGGCGATCCGTCGGGCGATCAGGGTGGAATCTTCCAGCGTGCCGATGCGTAGCACCAGGTCGTAGCCTTCGCCGATCAAGTCCACCGGGCGGTCGCTCAGGTCAACTTCAACGCAGACCTGCGGATGCTGACGCAGAAACAACGGCAACAGGCAACCCAGGTGCGCCATGGCGAACGACAAGGGTGCACTGAGGCGAATGGTGCCTCGGGGCTCGCTGTTCTGGCCAGCGATGCCCTGCTCCACTTGTTCCACCTCACCGAGCAGGCGCAAGGCCGACTCGTAGTAACTCTGGCCCAGCGGCGTGACGTCCAGGCGCCGTGTGGAGCGGTTAAGCAAGCGCACGCCCAGGCGGTCTTCCAGTTGGATCAGGCGGCGGCTGACGAATTGCTTGGACAAGCCCAATTGCTCGGCGGCGGCGGTGAAACTGCCGGATTCCATGACCTGGCAGAACAGGCGCATGTCTTCGAAGGGGTTCATTGTCGCTTCTCAGGGGACGATGGGCTGTTTTATAGCCTGTCAGTGGTCACACCACAAACCAAAATGTGAACACAATCAAATGTGGGAGCTGGCTTGCCTGCGATAGCGGTGTATCAGCCAGCAATGCTGTTGACTGATGCACCGCTATCGCAGGCAAGCCAGCTCCCACAGGGTTTTGCGGTGTTTTACCGACCAGGTTACTTGGCAGCGAACGCCGAGTAGCTGTTCATCAGGTTGCGGTAGTTGGGAATGCGCGGCGAGAGCAGGTTGGCCAGGCCTTCCATGTCGTTGCGCCAGTCCACTTGCAGCTCGCAAGCCACCGAGAACCAGTTGACCAGTTGTGCACCGGCGGCGGTCATACGCGCCCAGGCGGCTTGTTGCACGGTTTCGTTGAAGGTGCCGGAAGCGTCGGTGACCACGAAGACCTCAAAGCCTTCGTCAAGGGCACACAGGGTCGGGAACGCCACGCACACGTCGGTCACCACACCGGCAATGATGATTTGCTTGCGGCCGGTGGCCTTGACGGCCTTGACGAAATCTTCGTTGTCCCACGCGTTGATCTGGCCAGGGCGCGGAATGTACGGCGCGTCGGGGAACAGTTCTTTGAGCTCAGGCACCAATGGGCCGTTGGGGCCGCTTTCAAAGCTGGTGGTCAGGATGGTCGGCAGGTTGAAGAACTTCGCCACGTCGGCCAGGGCCAGCACGTTGTTCTTGAACTCGTTGGGGGAGAAATCCTGCACCAGGGAGATCAGGCCGGTCTGGTGATCAACCAACAAAACAACAGCATCGTCTTTGTTCAAGCGCTTGTAAGTCATGGGTAACTCCTTTAGGGATGGGGTGTTCTTCAAAAGGCAAAGCAGGAGCAGCCGAACGCACCCCAGAAACCCTGGAAGTCGCTGACCGGCACGCTGGAAAGGCGCGCTTTTTCATGGCTATGGGCATGCACGCCACAGGGGCCGCTGCACTGGTGAACCTGGGCCTGCATCGGCGACGTGGGGCGCCAGTGCCCCGGCACCTTGACCACCGGCGACCAGTCCGGCAGCACCGGTACCCGTGGCGGGGCGAAATCTTCGAAGTCGCCAGCGCCGTACACGACCTTGCCGCCGACCACTGTCAGCACCGACTCGATCCACTTGATAGCCTCTTCCTCGACACTGAAAAAGTCCGCCGACAACGCGGCGACATCCGCCAATTGACCGACCTTGATCTGGCCTTTCTTGCCCTGCTCGGACGAGAACCAGGCGCTGCCGTGGGTGAACAGCTCCAATGCGGTAAGGCGCGGCAAGCCCTCGGCGTGCAGCTCCAGGCCACCGACGGTGCGGCCGCTGACCATCCAGTACAGCGAGGTCCAGGGGTTGTAGCTCGACACGCGGGTGGCATCGGTGCCCGCCCCTACCGGCACGCCTTCGGCCAGCATGCGCTTGATCGGCGGCGTGGCTTCGGCGGCCTTGGCGCCGTAGCGCTCGACGAAGTATTCGCCCTGGAACGCCATGCGATCCTGAATCGCAATACCGCCACCGAGGGCACGCACGCGTTCGATGTTTTTCGGGGTGATGGTTTCGGCGTGGTCGAAGAACCACGGCAAGCCATTGAACGGAATATCGCGGTTGACCTTCTCGAACACGTCGAGCATGCGCGAGATGGACTCGTCGTAAGTGGCGTGCAGACGGAACGGCCAGCGCTGTTCCACCAGGTGGCGTACCACCGGTTCCAGCTCCTGTTCCATGGTCAGCGGCAGGTCAGGGCGGGGTTCGAGGAAGTCTTCGAAATCCGCCGCCGAGAACACCAGCATCTCGCCGGCACCGTTATGGCGCAGGTAGTCATCGCCCTGGTGCAGGGTGACGCTGCCGGTCCAGTGCTTGAAGTCGCTGAGCTCTTCCTTGGGCTTCTGGGTGAACAGGTTGTAGGCGATGCGCACCGTCAACTGTTGATCCTTGGCCAGTTGCTCGATCACCGCATAGTCATCGGGGTAGTTCTGGAAGCCGCCGCCGGCATCGATGGCGCTGGTCAGGCCCAGGCGATTGAGTTCCCGCATGAACTGGCGGGTGGAGTTGACCTGATATTCCAAAGGCAGTTTCGGGCCTTTGGCCAAGGTCGAGTACAAGATCATCGCGTTGGGCCGCGCCACCAGCATGCCGGTGGGGTTGCCGTTGCTGTCGCGCACGATCTCACCGCCCGGCGGGTTCGGCGTGTCCTTGGTGTAGCCCGCCACCCGCAGGGCTGCGCGGTTGAGCAAGGCGCGGTCGTACAAGTGCAGCACGAACACCGGGGTGTCCGGGGCGGCCTGGTTGAGTTCTTCCAGGGTGGGCATGCGCTTTTCGGCGAACTGGAATTCGTTCCAACCGCCCACCACGCGTACCCATTGCGGCGTGGGCGTGCGGTCGGCCTGGTCTTTGAGCATGCGCAAGGCATCGGCCAGGGACGGCACGCCTTCCCAGCGCAGTTCAAGGTTGTAGTTCAACCCGCCACGAATCAGGTGCAAGTGCGAGTCGTTGAGGCCGGGAATCACGGTGCGGCCCTTGAGGTCGATGACCTGGGTGCCGCTGCCGCGCAGGGCCATGGCTTCGCCGTCGGTACCGACGGCGACAAAGCGCCCTTGGTGGATGGCCACGGCGGTGGCGCGTGGGTTTTCCCGGTCCACGGTGTGGAACTGGCCATTGAACAGAATCAGATCGGCGTTCATAGGGTTTCCTTTACAGAGGCTTCAAGCCAGGGAGCGAACAGGCGGGTGGCCGCCGGCATCAGCAGGTACACCACCAGCAACACGATGGTCAGGGTGACCAGGAAGGTGGAGACCACGTAGTTGGACAAAAACGGGTGCAACCGCAGGATCGGCCCCCAGATAAACGGCAGCAGCAGGGTTTGCGGCAGGATCACAAACAGGCTGACCACCGCCTGCTTCCAGCGCGGCGGCTTGGCACCGCCATCGGCCTGGGGCGTGAACCAGAATTCATTGGCCGCGCCGATTTCCGTCTGGTCGCCATCCGCCAGCATGGGCGCGGCTTCGTCGATCAGGGCCTGGCGTTGCGGGGAGCCGAGCCACAGCTCAAGGGCGTTGGTGGAGCTATAGCGCAGCACGCAAGTGAACAGCGCCATGCCGTTTTGCTGGCTGCGCACCACGTCAACGCCAAGGTGCCCAGGGCGTTCGCCCGCGATGCGCACGATGCGGCGCAGCCAGGCTTCGTACTCGACTTCAAAGCCGGGTTTGACCCGGTGCTTGACGACCAGGGTGACGACTTCGTCGGGGCGGGTGTTGGCGGTTGATTCCATGGCTGGGTGTTTCCCCGGAGCATTGAGCGATGGGGAGAGTGTGGCCGGTTGGCAGGTGTGGGGAATTGCATGTATGTGCTGTCTGGCAGGCATTCGCCGGCTCTGCATCCGATATTTATGCTCACTTCCCAACTTAATAATATTTTATTAATCCCCCCCCGCCGCCTAACTTGACGTCATGCCCGAGCTGAATCCAACTGCATTACGCAAGGATAGAGACATGACTGTAGCGATAACAAAAATAGACACGCTGGTGGTTGGCGCAGGTCAAGCTGGCGTGGCCATGAGCGAGCATTTGAGCAAGCAAGGCGTGCCGCACCTGGTGCTGGAACGCAGCCGTATTGCCGAGCGCTGGCGCACCGGCCGCTGGGACTCATTGGTCGCCAACGGCCCGGCCTGGCATGACCGCTTCCCCGGCCTGCATTTCGATGACGTCCCCGCCGATGGGTTCGCACCCAAAGAGCGCGTCGCCGATTACTTCGAAGCCTATGCCCGTAAATTCAACGCGCCGATCCGCACCGGCGTGGACGTCACCTCAGTAGTACGCAACGAGGGGCGCCCCGGCTTTACCGTGCACACCAGCGAAGGCGTGATCGAAGCCAACCGCGTGGTAGCCGCCACCGGGCCCTTTCAAAAGCCTGTGATTCCCGCTATCGCGCCTAAAGACACCGCGCTGCACCAGATCCACTCCGCCGACTATCGCAACCCTGGGCAACTGCCAGCCGGCGCTGTGCTGGTGGTGGGCGCCGGCTCGTCCGGGGTGCAAATTGCCGATGAATTGCAGCGTTCCGGTCGCCAGGTGTACCTGTCGGTCGGCGCCCATGACCGCCCTCCTCGCGCCTATCGCAACCGCGACTTCTGCTGGTGGTTGGGCGTATTGGGCGAGTGGGACCAGGCGGCGATGAAACCCGGCCGCGAGCACGTCACCATTGCCGTGAGTGGCGCCCACGGCGGCAAGACCATCGACTTTCGCGAGCTGGCCCAGCAAGGCATGACCCTGGTCGGCCTGACTCACGCCTTCGACGGCACGGTGGCAACGTTCCAACCCAACCTGGTGGAGAACCTGGCGCGCGGTGATGAAAACTACCTGGCCTTGCTGGATGCGGCCGACGCCTATATCGAGCGCAACGGCCTCGACCTGCCCCTGGAGCCCGAGGCACGTCGCGTGTTCCCCGACGCTGAATGCATCAAGCAGCCGATCCTGACACTGGACCTGGCGGAGGCTGGCATCACTTCGATCATCTGGGCCACCGGATTTGCCGTGGACTACAGCTGGTTGCAGGTAGACGCCTTCGACGCCGCTGGCAAGCCGCAACACCAGCGCGGTGTCTCCAGCGAAGCGGGCATCTACTTCCTTGGGTTGCCATGGCAATCGCGGCGTGGCTCGTCGTTTATCTGGGGCGTGTGGCACGACGCCAAATACGTGGCCGACCATATCGCCATCCAGCGTCAGTACCTTGAGTACCGCGAAGCCGCCCCGGTTGCCCGCCAGTCCCCTGTCAGCGCCTGATCATTTTTCCCAGGAGTTTTTTGATGCCTACTCACACTCGCATTCGCATGTTCAACACCAAAGAAACCTATCCCAACCAGAGCCTGGACAACGACCTATGCCAGGCCGTGCGCGCCGGCAACACCGTGTACGTACGCGGCCAGGTGGGCACTGATTTCGACGGCAACCTGGTCGGCCTCGGCGACCCACGGGCCCAGGCCGAGCAGGCGATGAAGAACGTCAAGCAACTGCTGGAAGAAGCCGGCAGCGACCTCAGCCATATCGTGAAGACCACCACCTATTTGATCGACCCACGCTATCGCGAGCCGGTGTACCAGGAAGTCGGCAAGTGGCTCAAGGGCGTGTTCCCGATTTCCACCGGGCTGGTGGTTTCGGCCCTGGGCCAGCCGCAGTGGCTGATGGAAATTGATGTGATCGCGGTTATCCCAGAGTAAGGAGGCTAGCCATGACCTTTTCTATCGTCGGCCGTTGTGCAGAGACCGGCCAACTGGGCATTGCCATCAGCTCATCGAGCATCGCCGTGGGCGCCCGCTGCCCGTGGCTGCGGCCCGGTGTGGGCGCCGTGTCGACCCAGAACATCACCTTGCCGGCCCTCGGCCCTGACGTCCTCGACGGGCTGGAACAGGGCCTGGCTCCCGCCGACGCCGTCGATAAAGCGCTCACCCGCAACGGCTACAGCCAGTACCGGCAACTGACGGCGATTGACCATCTGGGCCGCAGCGTGCATTTCAGCGGCAGTCAGACCCTGGGTACCCATCACGCGGTATCGGGCGAGCAATGCGTGGCGGCGGGCAATATGCTCGCCGCCCCTGGAGTGATCACCGCGATGGTCACGGCCTTCGAACAGGGCGAAGGCCAGCTCGCAGACCGTCTACTGGCCGCGATGCATGCCGCCATCGCCGCCGGTGGCGAAGCCGGCCCGGTGCACTCCGCCGCGCTGGTGGTGGTGGGCGAGTTGACTTGGCCGATTATCAACTTGCGCGTGGATTGGGCCGACGAGGCGCCGATTGGCGAATTGCAAAAACTCTGGGATGCCTACCGCCCACAGGTGCAGGACTATATCGATCGCGCCCTCGCCCCCGACCGCTCCCCCGGCTACGGTGTGGCCGGAGACGACCGATGAGCCGCAGCCGCGACCTGCTGGAAACCCTGGTGGGCTTCGACACCACCAGCCGCGAGTCCAACCTGCAATTGATCGAGTATGTGCGCGATTACCTGGCCGGGCTTGGCGTCACCAGCGAGCTGGTCTACAACGCGCAACGCAGCAAGGCCAACCTGTTTGCCAGCATCGGCCCGGTGGAACTGCCAGGTATCGTGCTGTCGGGGCATACCGACGTGGTGCCGGTGGATGGGCAACCCTGGAGCCTGCCGCCGTTCACGCTGACCGAGCGCGACGGCAAGCTGTTCGGGCGCGGCACCGCCGACATGAAGGGGTATATCGCCTGCGTGCTGGCGTTGGTGCCAGCGCTGGTCAAGGCGCCATTGCGCCTGCCGGTGCACATCGCCCTGTCCTACGATGAGGAAGTCGGCTGCCTGGGCGTGCGCTCGCTGCTCGCCGTTCTTGAACAGCGTCCGGTCAAGCCGATGTTGTGCATCATCGGCGAGCCGACCGAGCTCAAGCCGGTACTGGGCCACAAGGGGAAGTTGGCGATGCGCTGCGATGTTCAGGGCCAGGCGTGCCACTCGGCCTATGCGCCCTCGGGTGTGAATGCGATTGAACACGCCGCCGAGTTGATCGGTGAACTGGGGCGCATTGGCCAACGGCTACGCGCGCGTCAGGACCCACGTTTTGACCCGCCGTTCAGCACGGTACAGACCGGCATGATCAACGGCGGCAAGGCCTTGAATATCGTGCCAGCCGACTGCCGCTTTGACTTTGAGGTGCGCGCCCTGCCCTCCATGGACCCGGGCGAAGTAGCTGAAGAGCTACAGGCCTACGCGCGGCAGCAGGTGTTGCCGCGCATGCAGGCGGTCAGCAAGCAGAGTTCGATTCGGTTCACCGAGTTGTCGGCCTACCCAGGGCTGGTCACGGATGAGCGCAGCCAGGCGGCGCAATTGATTGCGACGTTTTGCGACTCGCAGGCATTCGGCACCGTAGCGTTTGGTACCGAGGGCGGGCTGTTCGATGCGGTGGGTATTCCCACCGTGGTATGCGGGCCAGGCAGCATGGACCAAGGGCATAAGCCCGATGAGTTTGTGAGCCTGGAGCAGCTCGATGGCTGCGATGCGATGTTGCAGCGGTTGCTAGGCTTTATCAGCACCTGAAGACATCGCACCACCTATGTGGGAGGGGCCAGCCCCAATGCCGATCAGTTAAGCGCAAATCCCTGTGGGAGCGGGCTTGCCCGCGAAGGCGGTGTGTCAATCACTGCATCGGTTACTGCACGACCGCTTTCGCAGGCAAGCCAGCTCCCACCTTTGATCTTAGTTGCGTTGAGCACTGTGTTCGCTTAACTGATCGGCATTGGGGTTTGGTGTTCAGCCCAGTAGTCGCGCCAACTCTTCGCGGCAGTAGTCGACAAACAACTGCACCGGTTTGGTCAAGGGTGCGCGGCGTAGCCAGACGGCGGACAACCCCGACCCCGTGACCGTTTCCACCAAGGGAATGCACACCACTTTCTGCCCATCATAGGTGTACTCGCTGAACGGTTTGGTCACCAGGATCGAGAACCCGAACCCCCGCCCCACCATGCCCCGCACCATTTCGATGGAGGGCGAGCTAAATACAATATTCGGGGTCAGCCCGCGCTCTTCGAAGATGCTCACGAAGTAGGTACGGCTGGGCAACACGTCCAGCAAAATCATCGGCTCCAGCACCAGGTCGGCCAGGGACACCTTGGCCTGTTGGGCAAAGCGGTGGTCGGCCGGCAGCAACGCATAGGGCTGTTGCGGCGGCATCAGCGGCGTGGTCTCGATGGTGCTGCCCAGGTCGTGCTCAAACAGCATCGCCACGTCGATACTGCCCGCCGTCAGCGCCTGCACCAGCTCCTGCTGCTCGCCATCGCGGATACGGATCTCCACGCCCGGCCAGCGCGCCTTGAAACCGGCGATCAAGCGTGGCAAGTACAACGGTGCCACGGTTTCAAAACAACCGATGTCAATCTGCCCGGCCACCACATCGTTATCGGCCAGGGCGTTCTGTTCGAACTCATGGGCTACCCGCAACAGCTCCAACGCCTTGCGATAAAAGCGCGCGCCGCTGGGCGTGAGGGAAACGCCCTGGGCGTGATGGCGGATAAACAGTTGCACGCCAAAGCTGTCTTCCAGTTGCTTGATCGCCGTGGAAACCGACGGCTGGGCGATATACAGCTTGCGCGACGCCTCGGCAACGCTGCCGCATTCGGCCGTGGTCACAAAATATCTGAGCTGACGCAGGTTATAGGCTGCCATCGGCACCTCCCTAAACGTGTTTTTTTGCCCCAAACAAGTGCGCAGAAACACCGGTTTTTCAAGCCATTGACGTGCATGCAACATACCGGAGCAAAAAACCTCACGAGATACTTTTTTTAAGGTCTATAGCAACAAACTTACTAATTTACCTGCCTGCGCCCATTGCAGATGATCACTCCAACAACAAAGCGGTGCCCATGCGCCGCACAGCGAAGTACGCCCACGTACTCACCTTGCCTTGGAGCTCGTCATGGTTACCACTGCAACATCCTCCGCCCCGCTCATCGAAAAACACACGATTGGATACGTGCCCCCGGAAGATCGCCATGGAAAGGTAAGAGACCTGTTCACCCTGTGGTTCGGCGGCAACATCGCGCCGTTGCCGATCGTCACTGGCGCACTGGGTGTGCAACTGTTCCACCTCAACCTGGTGTGGGGCATTGTCGCCATCCTTGTCGGCCATTTGGTCGGCGGTGTGTTGATGGCATTGCACTCGGCCCAGGGCCCGCAAATGGGTATCCCGCAGATGATCCAGAGTCGTGCACAGTTCGGCTCCCTCGGCGCATTGCTGGTGGTGGTGATTGCCGGGGTGATGTACATCGGCTTCTTCGCCTCCAACATCGTGCTGGCCGGTAAATCCCTGCATGGTGTGGTGGACGCCGTGCCGGTGCCGGTGGGCATCGTTATCGGCGCCATCGGTTCCGGGATCATCGGCATCATCGGCTACCGCTTCATCCACGTACTCAACCGCATCGGTACCTGGGTCCTCGGCGCAGGCATCGTGCTGGGCTTTGGCTACATCTTCACCCATGTGCAGACCACCGATTTCCTCACCCGTGGCAGCTTCAACGTCTCCGGTTGGCTGGCCACTGTTTCCCTGGCTGCACTGTGGCAAATCGCGTTTGCGCCCTACGTGTCGGACTACTCCCGCTACCTGCCCGCCGACGTGCCGGTAGCCGCCACCTTCTGGACCACCTACCTGGGCTCGGCGCTGGGGTCGAGCCTGGCGTTCATCTTCGGCGCCGTGGCAGTGCTCGCCACGCCGGTAGGCATGGACACCATGGACGCCGTCAAACTCGCCACCGGCGCCATCGGCCCGTTGATGCTGGTGCTGTTCCTGCTCAGCGTGATCAGCCACAACGCCCTCAACCTGTACGGCGCGGTGCTGTCGATCATCACCCTGGTACAGACCTTCGCCTACCGCTGGATCCCGACCGCGAAAAGCCGTGCGGTGATCTCCATCATCGTGCTGGCCGCCTGTTCGATTGCGGCGGTGTTTGCCTCCCAAGACTTCATCGGCCACTTCGTTGACATGGTGCTGGTGCTACTGGTGGTGCTGGTGCCTTGGACGGCGATCAACCTGATCGACTTCTATGCCATTCACAAAGGCCAATACGACATCGCCTCGATCTTCCGCGTGGATGGCGGCATCTACGGCAAGTACAACCCCCAGGCGCTGCTGGCCTATGCGGTGGGGATCGTGGTGCAGATTCCGTTCATGAACACGCCGCTGTACGTGGGGCCGATTTCGCAGCACATCAACGGCGCGGACTTGTCGTGGGTGGTGGGGTTGGTGGTGACGTCGCCGTTGTACTTCTGGTTGGCGAGTCGGGACAGTGCGTATAAGCGCCGGATGGACAGTGGGAAGTTGGTGGGTGGGGTTTGATGCATCCTGTCGGTATGGCGGCTGTGCGTGGGAGACCTTCGGGTCTGCCGGGGGTGATTCTTCCTGGTATGCGAACCCGCGCACAGTTGCCAATACCGCCCGGATCATGGTCCAGGATGTGGCGGATGTGTTTACGGTGATTGAAAAACATGGCCTTGATTCGCCTGCTGTGCAGTAAGTTGTGAGAAAACCCGCCTCGGCGGGTTTTCTGGTTTTTGCGAAACTCAATCCTACCCGCTCCTACCCAGGCGGTAACCACGATGCGAAGCGAGCCGCTCTTGATCTGCTTTTGATCTTGCTTTTGATCTCAGGCGCCCCGTTAAACCACGCTGGCCGGAATTCGACAGGGATTTGGGGGGTAAACCGGCAGGGATGCCGGTTTACCCCCCAAATCACTGGCGGATTACGGGCACACCGAGCCCAAGCGAGGTGCCGAGTGGTGGGGCGAGGACCTTTTGGTTACTTTTGGGTCCTTCCAAAAGTGACCCGCTGTAAAAGCCAGCCCTTTCAAGGTCTTCTGTAAAATCCCCTGAAATTCATTCAGGGGGTACCTAAACGATGTGGGCGGAAGTTCTAGCGCGTTTCGAAAAAAAAGCACCTGCCAGTGTCATGGCCAAACTGGCGCTGCAGCAGGCTATTGCCCCCGAGTGGATTGATCAGGTTTTCGAAGAACACCGGCAACGGCAGTATTCTCGTGAGCTATTGTTCTCGACCATCATCAAGCTAATGTCCCTTGTTTCATTGGGCTTGAGGCCATCTCTGCACGCCGCCGCGCGACAACTGGAGGACCTTCCGGTCAGCCTGGCGGCTCTCTACGACAAGATCAGTCGTACCGAGCCTGCTCTGTTGCGCGCCCTGATTACGGGCTGTGCACAGCGCCTGGCTCCAACCATCCGGGAGCTGGGCTGCACGGCGATGCTGCCGGGTTGGCAGGTTCGGGTAGTGGACGGTAATCACCTGGCATCCACTGAAAAACGTCTGGGAGCTTTACGCAACGAGCGCGGCGCCGCTCGTCCCGGTTTTTCGGTTGTTGCATACGATCCCGATCTGGATCAGGTCGTCGACCTTCAGGCGTGTGAGGATGCCTACGCAAGCGAGCGCGTTTGTGTGCTGCCTTTATTGGCCAATGCCGAGCCAGGCCAAGTGTGGCTGGCTGACCGGCTTTATTGCACGCTCCCGGTTATGGAGGCTTGTGAGCAAGTCCAAACTTGCTTTGTCATTCGTCAGCAAGCCAAGCATCCACGCTTGATTCAAGAGGGTGAGTGGCAAGAGCCAGTACCTGTGGAAACTGGCACTGTGCGTGAGCAGATCATCCAGGTCAAAGGCGGTTACCAATGTCGGCGTGTCGAACTGACGCTTCATTCGCCAACGGACTCCGGCGACAGCAGCTTGATGTTCTGGAGCAACCTGCCTGAGAGCGTCAGTGCGCAACAGATCGCCGAACTGTATCGCCGCCGCTGGAGCATTGAAGGTATGTTCCAGCGACTGGAAGCGATCCTGGAAAGTGAGATCGAAACCCTTGGCAGCCCAAAGGCTGCCTTACTGGGGTTTGCAACGGCGGTATTGGCTTACAACGTCCTGGCTGTTCTCAAACGCAGTGTTGAACAAGCTCATCGGGATACCCAGCCTGAAGGATGGGAAGCCTCGATTTACCATTTAGCGGTTCAGGTCAGGAGTGGATATGAGGGAATGCAGATTGCGCTGCCCTCGGAACATTTTCCTGTCATTCCGTTGGAAAAACTGGCTCAGCACTTATTGGCGCTTGCCAGAAATATCCAACCTAAACAAGTTGCGAAAAGCCCCCGTGGCCCCAAGGTACCCAAGCCCAAAACATGGGTTAAAGGCACCGCGGTGAATGCGCATGTTTCAACGGACCGGATAATCAAGGCTGCCAAGACGAAAAGACCTTGAAAGGGCTGGCTGTAAAAGCGGAACCCTAAGTGGCCGTTACCGCAGGAATGGATATGTACGCAATCAACTGTGTCGCCTGCCAGGCCGCCTTCGCAGGCAAGCCAGCTCCCACATTTGGATCGCGTAGGGTCAGATAGATAGGTGTCGGCCTTCAGGCCGTCATCGCAGGCAAGCCCCACAGTTTGATTGCGCAGCACCAAAGTTGAACCTCACGCTTCACCCGTCAGGGCCGGCCTTGCGGTGCCAAAGGTGCAACGTTTCTCTATGATGTGGCCTTTCACTGAAAATCTCTGGAACGGCCCATGCCCACCCTCACCCTGCGCAACGCCCTGCCCACCGACGCAGCACGCTGCTTTGAAATCGAAACCAGCGCCTACGAGGGCGACGAAGCCGCCACGCTTGAAAAGATCACCACGCGTATCGCGCAGTATCCCGAGGGCTTTTTGATCCTGGAGGAAGATGGCGCAGTGGTGGGCTTCATCAACTCAGGGTGCGCCCATGAAGTGGTGATGTCGGACGAGGCCTTCAAGGAGTTGGTGGGCCATGTGGCCGAGGCACCGAATGTGGTGATCATGTCGGTGGTGGTCGACCCGGCCCATCAAGGCAAGGGCTATGCGAAACGGCTGATGACTGAGTTCGTGCAACGCATGCAGGCAATGGGCAAGCGCACCCTCCACCTGATGTGCAAGGCGCAGCATGTGCCGTTGTACCGAGCAATGGGCTACACCTACGTGCGCCCTTCGCCGTCGGATCATGGGGGTATGGCGTGGCATGAGATGGTGAAGACGCTTTAATGCAAGCCGTTGCACGAGTGATTGCAAAAGTGTTTCCAAGCGTGAGGCAACCAAAAGACCTGCAACGACCGAATGTGTTTCGGTGAGTGAAAAGCTGGCACTGCGCTGCGCTATCTGACAGCCAGCCTGACTTTTCGGAGCGTGGGCCGGACTGCGCCTATAGCCTTTTGACTCACTCGAAAACCAACACCTGATGCGGTTTCACGTTGTTACATCCAGCCAAAACAGACCTCGTTGAGCGCCTGCCCCAGGCGCTGTAGCCTGCGAAACGCCCTGTCAGGGCCACCCTCTGACAGGGTCAATTTCCAAGCAATCAGAGAGGTGCAATCATGTCTTCAATCAATGGCTCCGCCCCATTCGTACCCGCGTACCAGCCCGCTGCCAAACACCCTATCGATAACGATGTACCGAGGAAAAACTCTCTGGACAAACAGGCTGGAGAAGATGCCGAAGTGTCCAATGGCAAGGGCGGCTGGAAAAACATTGGCAATGCGACGCGCGACCACGCCAACCGCACTCGGCTGGATCGCAATTTCTTGCCTTCAGACAAAAAGACCGTCGATGACGCCCAGGTCAATACCAGGGCTGGATATCACGGCACCGGCACCCTGCCCGCCTTCCCAACTTGGGATGACAAGGCCTTAAACGACTCCGCGTCCAATGCCCTGCGTCAACCGATCGACTTCGAAATAAAACCTGACGGCAACGGCGGTTGGACCAAGGCGTGACAACTCCACTGTCTAAGCCGCTTTAGCACTCAGGGCTTTGCCGAACAACCAGTACCCAGGGGCTTCACCCTCAAAGGTACAGTTCAGCGGTTGTTCCACTATGGGACAGCCGCCGAGTCATCTACCAACTGCCGGAAGCCCCCCCGCCACCGCTGGAACCGCCACCGCCCGACGAACTGCTGCTGGTGCTGGAGCCGCTGGAACCTGAGCTGGACCCGCCGCCGGAGCCAGAACCTTCGCCGACCTTGCCAAAGATAATCAGCGCAACAAACGATGCGATAGGAAATGCCAGCAACCAGGCGTCGCGATCGCCGTCCATCACCTGCCCCGCCACCCCATACACGGCCACCGCCGCCAGCAGTCGTACGCTAAAACCTGCGCGGCTGGTGCGCCAGGTCTGCCTCATGAGCAGCACCAGCACCAGGTACAACCCCAGCACCACCAAGACGCCCAGGGGCCACAGCAACCAGTGGGTGAAACTGACGTCTACGTAATGGTTTGCCACCACCAACCCGAGGATATAACCCAGCAGCCCGATCACGCCGTAAAACAGCGTGCGCACCTGCCACAACGCGCCGAATAGCGCGCCGCCAATCAACAAGGTCAGCGGCATTGCAACGAGGAACATCGGCCAGTCCCGACCACCGGCCAATACCGTCAGCAACAGCGTGGCCGCAACTGCGATGATCAAAGCTCTGCGCCAGTGCAACTTGCCAGCGGCGATCAGTGTACCGGCGAGCGCCCCCAGGACAAACGCCGCCAATATCGCGAAAAATTGCGGGTTGATCCCCGGCCCGGCCACTTCAGGCAGGTCGCCGCCGTCCACCAGGACCACCAGCGCGCTCACGCCTTGCTGGATGCCACCGGCAAAATCGCCCTGACGAAACGCTGGAGTGAGACGTTCTTCAATGATGCGATGGGCCAGCAGATCAGTGACGATGCCTTCCAGGCCATAACCCACCTCGATGCGCACTGTGCGGTCGGCTTTGGCCACTACCAGCAGGATGCCGTCGTTGACGTCCTTGCGCCCCAGCTTCCAGGCGCGGAACAGTTGGTTGGCATAGTCTTCGATGCCGCTGCTGCCGGTGGTCGGCACCAGCAATACGGCCACTTGCGCGCCTTTGCGTTGTTCAAGGTCGGCGAGTTGTTGCTTGAGGCGCAGCACGGTGCCCGAGTCGAGGGTATTGGTCAGGTCGATGACCCGCTGATCAAGGGCAACCCCAATCGGCGAGGTGTCCGCATGAGCGGCGATGAACAGGCTGGAAAACACCAGGGCCAGTAGGCTGAACACCGATTGCCGCACAAGCACGATCATGTATGGTTACCTGAAGTCTCTCCCTGAAGACGCCGACTTTACCTTATCTGCACGCAAACGCGTGACCCAGGGCCTGCGACTATCTAAACTGCCCGCTAAGCTGCATAGCAATTAGCCATCCACGAGAACCCCATGGACCTACGTCACCGCAACAATATACATGTGATGGGCCACGGTCCCTCGACGCTGGTGTTTTCCCACGGCTTTGGTTGCAACCAGGCCATGTGGAATGCCTTGGCACCGCACTTTCTCGAGCGCTTTCGCGTGGTGCTGTATGACCTGGTCGGCGCCGGCCTGTCGGACTTGAGTGCGTTCGACAAAACCAAATACAGCCGCCTGGATGGCTATGCCCATGACCTGAACGAGATTATCGACGCCTATGCCCAAGGCCCGGTGATTCTGGTGGGCCACTCGGTCAGCGCGATGATCGGCACCCTCGCCGACCGTTTCCTCCCGGGCCGCATTGCCGCACACGTGATGATTGGCCCATCGCCACGCTATATCGATACCGAGGAATATGTCGGCGGTTTCCAGCGCGACGACATCGACGACCTGCTCGACACCCTCGACAGCAACTACCTGGGCTGGTCCAGCGCCATGGCCCCGGTGATCATGGGCGCCCCGACGCAGCCGCACCTGAGCGAGGCGCTCACCGAGAGCTTCTGCCGCACCGAGCCGGACATCGCCAAGCAGTTCGCCCGCGTGACCTTCCTCTCGGATAACCGCCAGGATGTGTTCGGCCTGACCACCCCGGTACTCATTCTGCAATCGACCGACGACCTGATCGCCCCCGTGGCCGTGGGTGAATACCTGCACGCCGTACTACCTAACAGCACTTATTGCCTGGTCGAGAATGTCGGCCATTGCCCGCATATGAGCGCCCCCCAGGCGTGTGCAACGGCGATGGACCGGTTCCTGGCCCCTTGGGCGGCTGCCGATGCCCGTTGACCCGCTGTTTGACAGCGCGGCGTGTGCCCTGGCGGTGACCCAGGAAGATGGCACGATCCTGCACGTCAACCCGCGCTTGTGCGACTGGCTGGGCTTTACTGCGGCCCAGCTGCTGGGCCGGCGTTTCCAGGACCTGCTGGCCATGGGCGGGCGGATTTTTTACCAGACGCACCTGGCGCCGATGCTGCGTATGCATGGCAGCGTCACCGAGGTGAAGCTCGACATCCGTCATTGCAACGGGCACAAAGTCACGGTCTTGCTCAACGCCAACCGGCGCCAGCAGCCCGACGGCGTGGTGTATGACTTGGCGCTGTTCGGCACCACCGACCGTGACAAGTACGAGCGTGAGCTGCTCAATGCCCACAAGCAGGCTGAAGCCCTGCTGCAGGAAAAAACTGCTACGGAACTGGCCCTGCAACAGGCCCAGGCCGAACTGAGCGAGGCCTATGCCATTGCCCAGCGCCGGGCGTTGTTTGCCGAGCAGATGGTGGCGATTGTCAGCCATGACCTGAAAAACCCACTCACCGCGATCCGCATGGCCTCCGACTTTCTCCAGCGTGGCGAGCGCACGGCCAAGGAGCGCCAGTTGTTGGGGCACATCGGCCAGTCGTCCGAACGCGCCCACCGCATGATCGCCGACCTGCTGGACTTCACCCAGGCCCGGGTCGGCCAGGGCATTACCATCAAGCCGCAACCGCTGGACCTGCACAGCGTTATTCATCGCAGCGTCGACGAACTGCGGGTGGCCTTCCCCAAGGCCACGCTGGTGCATCACGCCGAGGGCCAGGGCGACGCGTGCCTGGACGCCGACCGCGTGCAACAGATGATCGGTAACCTGGTGGCCAACAGCGTGGCCTATGGCGACTTGCTGCAGCCGATCACCATTACCTCGCGCCTGGGCGATAACACCTGCGCGGTCGCGGTGCACAACCACGGCCCGGCGATTCCCCAAACCCTGCTGGCCGGATTGTTCGAACCCATGACCCGCGGCACCGACCAGGGCAGCGACGTGCGCAGCGTAGGCCTGGGCCTGTATATCGTGCGCGAACTGGCCAGAGTACATGGCGGCGACGTGGCGGTGAGTTCATGTGCGAGCGCCGGCACCACGTTTACCGTGAAGTTCTAGTACAGGTACGCGGTGCCCTGCATGATCGGCTCGACCCGGCCGGTCAATATCACCCCGCCCCGCCCGTCCCATTGCACCGTGACCGCGCCGCCGTCGCACTGGACCTCCACACGCTCATCGAGCAGCCCTCGCCGGATGCCGTTGACGACCGCCGCGCAACAGCATGAACCGGACCCCAGCGGCACACCTCCACCACGCTCCCAGATACGCAGGCGGATATGGCCGCGGTCCAGCACTTGCACGAAATGCACATTGGTCCTGGCCCGAAACAGCGGGTGAACTTCCAGGCTCGGGCCCATGGCTTCAATATCGAGCGCCGTCACATCCTCCACAAAAAACGTGCAATGCGGGTTGCCCATGCTGCACGCCGCCGGCTGGCCGTCGATAGGCAACACGCAGGTGTCCATCGCCCTGGCCAAGGGTACCGACGCCCAGTCCAGCGAGGGTGGGCCCATATCCACCGACACGCGCTGCCCATCAGCACGTGTGCATGTCAGCAAGCCACGGTCGCTGCCCAGCACGATGCTTTGGGTGCCAGCCTCATGCATCAGGCGATCCGCCACGCCACGCGTCGCGCTGCCGCAGGTTTGCAAGCGTGTTCCGTCCGGGTTCCAGAACTGAACGCGCGCAGCAGCCTCCTCACAGTCGAGCACCACCGCCAGCTGATTGAAACCGATGCCGGTGCGGCGGTTACCCAAGTGGCGGGCAATCTGCGCAGTAATAGGGTTATCCTCGCCACGGCGGTCAATGATAATGAAGTCGTCGCCGTGGGCGTGCATCTTCACGAACGGCAGGGTCATGGGCGCTCCTGTGGGTGAAATGAGTCAAGCGGTTCTAATACCACTGTAGGAGCGAGGTTGCTCGCGAAAAACTCACAGGCGCCGCGTTTATTCAGGGAGTGCGCGTTATGGTTGGCGTTTTTCGCGAGCAGCGCGCCTACAAAGGGTTGAAGGGTCATGCTTATTGTATTCAGCGGCTTGCCCGGCAGTGGCAAGACCACGATTGCCAGGGAGCTGGCGCGACAGTTGGGCGCGGTTTACCTGCGTATCGATGTGATTGAGCAGGCGCTGCGGGAGGCTGCGGTGTTGGTAGGCGATGTGGGGGCCAGCGGCTACGCGGTGGCGAATGCGCTGGCGCTGAGTAACCTGCGCCTGGGGCAGCGGGTGATCGCCGATTGTGTGAACCCCGTGAAGGAAAGCCGCGATGCCTGGCAAGCGGTGGCGACAGCGGCCGGTGTGGCGCTGAGCAATATCGAGGTGGTGTGTACCGATCAGCAGGCGCATCGGCGTCGAGTCGAAGGGCGTGTGGGCGATATTCCCGGGCTGGTGCCGCCGACCTGGGAATCGGTGCAGGCGCATGAGTACGAACGCTGGGAAACCCCACCGTTCAGGCTGGATACGGCGCAGATGACGCCGGCAGAGGCTGTCGCGGCAGCCTTGCTCCATATAGGCTAAAACCCACCTGTGGCGAGGGAGCTTGCTCCCTCACCACATTCTTTAGAAGTTACCGCGCAACGCCTCAAGCCCGCCTTCGTAGACACCGGCAAACAATGCCTCGACTTGCGCCTCGGTGGTACCCGCTGCCGGCGTGAACACGCCGGACCAAGTCACTTTCGCCGAGGTGTCCGTCAGCGCTTCAACCTGCAAGGTCGCCAAGTAAGCACTCACCGGAAACGGCGAGGCTTCAATGGTGTAGCTGTAGGTGCGCGCCACGTTGTCGAAGGTCTGCAAACGCTCGACAATCGCGCCGCCGTCAGCGGTGGTCAGGTGACGCACACGGCCACCCTCGCTCGGCTCGCTCTTGGCAATCAAAGGCAGCCAGTCAGGCAGGCTGTTGAAGCCGCCAATCAGTTGCCAGACCTGGTCGGCCGACACCGCAATTTCAATCACAGAAGACGCTGTTGCCACGATCAATACTCCAGTCAGGAAAAAATCAGATTGCCATGCTGTCGACAACGCCACCGTCGACCCGCAGCGCGGCACCGGTCGTCGCCGAAGACAGCGGTGAAGCAATGTACGCCACCAGGTTCGCCACTTCATCCACATTGGCCGCGCGCTGGATGATCGAGGTGGGCCGCGCATGGCGCACAAATACATCCGCTTCCTCTCGGGCACTGCGCCCGGATTCGGCCGTGGCGTCCTTGAGCATGTGTTCCAGGCCATCGGTAAAGGTCGGCCCCGGCAAGATAGCATTCACCGTCACCCCAGTACCCGCCAGGCGCTTGGCCAGGCCGTGGGACACCGCCAGGTTGGCGCTTTTGGTCACCCCGTAGTTGATCATGTCGGCCGGCGTCGCCACGCCAGACTCCGACGACACGAAGATCACCCGGCCCCAGCCCTGCTCGACCATACCCGGCACATAATGCCGCGCCAGGCGCACGCCGGAGATCACATTGACCTCATAGAAGCGCGCCCACTCACTGTCCGGCGCGTCGAAGAAATCCACCGCGTCGAAGATGCCCAGGTTGTTGACCAGAATGTCGGCGCGGGGTTCGGCGGCGAAAAGTTTCTGTGCGCCTTCAACGGTGCCGAGGTCGGCCACCACACCACGCAGTTGAGCAGCCGGAACCGCTTGGCGAATGCTGGCCAAGGCGTCGTCCACCTTGCCTGCATCCCGCCCGATCACCACCACCGTGGCACCGGATTGCGCCAGGGCCTGGCTGATACCCAGGCCAATCCCGGCGGTGCTGCCGCTGACAATAGCCACTTTGCCACTTACATCAATTTTCATGCTCAAGCTCCTTAACGTGAGAGAGGCAAAGGTGCACGGTCCGAGATCAAGCGGGCCTCGCGCAACGCCTGCCAGAAGGCTGCTGGAATCTGTTCAGACAACGCCGCGACGTCTTCGGCAATCCGCCCCGGACGACTGGCACCAGGAATCACCGATGCCACTGCCGGATGGGCCAGTGAAAACTGTAGCGCAGCGGCCTTGATACTGACGCCAAACGCCTGGGCAATTGCCTTGATCTGCTCGACCTTGGCAATGATCGCCGGGCCGGCTTGCTGGTATTCAAAGTGCGCACCGCCAGCGAGGATGCCGGAGCTGTACGGGCCACCGACAACGATCTCGACCTGCTGGGCGTGGGCCGCGTCCATCAGGCGCTGCAAGGCGCGGTCGTGGTCCAGCAGCGTATAGCGACCCGCCAGCAGAAAACCATCAGGCTGGGCTTCGGCCAGGTCCAGGGTCAACTCGCAAGGCTCGACACGATTGACGCCCAGCCCCCAGGCCTTGATCACTCCTTGCTCGCGCAAACGGGTGAGTACTTTGAAGGCACCAGTGCGGGCCTGGTTGAAGTATTCCAGCCATTGGTCGCCGTAAAAATCCTGGGCGATGTCGTGAACCCACACGATGTCCAGGCGATCGGTTTGCAGGCGTGTCAGGCTGTCTTCAATGGAGCGCAGGGTGGCGTCGGCTCTGTAGTCATTGAGTATTTTATTGGGCCGGCCGTGTTCGAATACGCCGCTTTTTTCGCCAAGGTCACGGGCGGTTTCTTCGACTTCATCGAGAATCACCCGGCCGACCTTGGTGCTGAGCACGTAGTCATCGCGGTGATAGTTGGACAGCGCCTGGCCCAAGCGTATTTCCGACAGGCCCGAGCCGTAGAACGGCGCGGTATCGAAGTAACGCACGCCCTGGTTCCAGGCGGCCTGGACGGTGGCCTGGGCTTCTGCTTCGGGGATGGCGCGGAACATATTGCCCAAGGGGGCGGTGCCAAAGCCCAGTACGCCGGGCAGTGTGTCTTTCAAGCTCATGGTGGTTCCTCAATCGGTGCGAGGTCGCTGTGACCGTTGAGCAGATGCTAGATTGCGCAGATCAGACCGTCCAAGACATACTGCGACCAACTTGAGTCCTTGAAGGTCTTACATGATTGATCTACGCCAGTTGCGCTACTTCGAAGTGGTAGCCGAAGAAGAACACGTCGGCCGCGCCGCCGAGCGCTTGCACATTTCCCAATCGCCCCTGAGCCGGCAGATCGCCCAGCTCGAGGAACGCCTGGGCCTGACCCTGTTCGAGCGCAGCCAGCAGCGCATCCGCCTGACCCGCGACGGCCAGACCTTCCTGGCCGAAACCAAGGCCCTGCTGACCCACGCCAACCGCCTGGAGTCCCTGGGCAAGCGCCTGGGCCGCGGCGAAGAAGGCGGTTTGTGCATCGGTTATATCGAAAACGCCATGCACGCCGGTGTCCTGCCCAATGCCTTGCGCATACTGCGCGACGATAGGCCCACCGTGCATATCAAGCTGTATAACCTGCCCTCCCTGGAACAACTCGAAGGTTTGCGCCAACGCAGCCTGGACATCGCCCTGGTGAGCGAACCACCTGCCGCCGACGACCCGGACCTGACCGCCTGGCAAGTCCTCGACGACGCGATGCTGCTGGCTCTGCCCGAACAGCATCCGCTGGTTCAACAACATGGACTGTTACCCGAGCACCTGGCCGACCAACAATGGATCGGCGTGCAGCGCAAACCTGGCGCCAACCCGGCCGATGATTTCGTCGCCGCCTGTATCCGTGCCGGTTTCACCCCGCAAATCCCCATGGAGGCCAGCGAGCCCTTTACCGCACTGGGCCTGGTGGCGTCCGGGCTGGGGGTGGCGATGGTGCAAAAAGGCCTGAGCCGCAACGCACCGCCAGGCGTAGTGTTGCGCGAGCTGCCGTGGCTGGCCTACACCACACCGCTGTGGGCGGCATGGCACCGCGTCAACTTGAGGCCGCTGGTGGAAACCTTTCGCAAAGTGCTGACCGAACCTGAGGCTATCTGACTGACGTCTCACAGGGTGTCTATGCCGGGTGATGATTTTGTGAGCAACGCAGAACCAGTGCGGGAGCTGGCTTGCCTGCGATAGCGGTGGTTCAGTTGAAGATTCAGTGACTGACACACCGCCTTCGCGGGCAAGCCCCCTCCCACATTGGGTCAGGAATCAGAGTGCTTCGCGCAACCGATACCACAACATCCCCAACGCCAGCAGTGGCGAGCGCAGCGCCTTGCCACCGGGAAAGGTCATGTGCGGCACCTGGCTGAAGATATCCAGGCCCTGGCTTGCACCCGCATGTATCCCTTCGGCCAGCAGCCGTGCGCACCAATGCGTCACGTTCAAGCCGTGACCGGAATAGCCTTGGGCATAGAACACATTGGGGTACTGCTTGAGCCGCCCGACCTGGGGAAAGCGGTTGGCGGTGATGCCAATCTTGCCGCCCCACTGGAACTCGATAGCCGTGTTGGCCAACTGTGGGAACACCTTGAGCATTTTCGGGCGCATGTACGCGGCGATGTCCTGGGGGTCGCGCCCCGAGTAGTGGCAGGCACCACCGAACAACAGGCGCCGGTCGGCGGTCAGCCGGTAGTAATCCAGGCCGACTTTCTGGTCGCACAGCGCCAGGTTCTGTGGGATCAACTGCTGGGCCACGGGCTCAGGCAGAGGCTCGGTGGCGATGATGTAGCTGCCCGCCGGCAGTACCTTGCCGCTCAAGCGCGGCTCCAGCTCCTCAAGATGGGCATTGCATGCCAGCACCAGGTTGGCTGCGCGCACGCTGCCGCCTGCGCAGCGCACTTGCACCGTCTCGCCATGGATCAGCTCCAGCACCGGGCTGTGCTCAAAGATGCGCACCCCAAGGGCCTCGGCCGCACGCGCTTCACCCAAAACTAGGTTAAGCGGGTGCAGTTGCCCGGAACCCATGTCGACCAGGCCGCCGGCATACACCGTAGAGCCCACCACCTGTGCCATGTCTTGTGGGCCGACCAGCCGCGTTTCATGGGCATACCCCATGGCCGCCAGGTGCGCCTGTTCGCCCTTGAACGCGGCAAACTGCGCCGGGGTGTTAGCCAGTTCGCAAAAGCCCCAGCGCAGGTCACAGTCGATGCCGTGCTCGGCAATGCGCTGGCCCACCAGAGCGACCGAGTCGATACCGGCCCGCTCCATATAGCGCACGCCCTCCTCGCCCACGTATTTGGCAAACCCGGAGACATCATGGCCGATACCCCGAATTAATTGCCCGCCATTGCGCCCGCTGGCGCCCCAACCGATGCGGCGCGCCTCCAGCAGGATCACCGAAAGCCCGCGCTGGGCCAGTTCAATGGCGGTGTTGACCCCGGTGAAACCGCCGCCGATCACACACACATCGGCGCTCAGGTCTGCCTCAAGTGCGGGCCGCTGCACCATGGCATTCGCCGAAGCGCGGTAATAGGACGGGGCATGTTCATTGGACTGCATCATCGGTTGGACTTCACTTTGCTCCAGGCGCGGGTCATCACGGGCATGGTCGCCGGCGTGGGCGTGGTGGAAATATAGAGTTTGTCGAGAACCTCCTGGGGCGGATACACCTCAGGGTTGTTCACCAGTTCCGGTGCCATGAACGGCTTGGCGGCCGGGTTGGCGTTGGCATAGCCCACCGAGGCGCTGACCTTGGCAATCACCTCAGGCTCCAGCAGGTCGTTGATGAACGCATGGGCTTCTTTAGGGTTGCTCGCGTCGGCCGGAATCGCCAAGAGGTCGAACCACAGGTTGGAGCCTTCCTTGGGGATCGAATACGCAATGTTCACCCCGTTCTTGGCTTCCTTGGCGCGGTTGGCGGCCTGGAACACATCGCCGGAATAACCGAAGGCCACGCAGATATTGCCGTTGGCAAGGTCGGAGATGTACTTGGAAGAGTGGAAATAGGTGATGTACGGCCGCAGCGTGAGCAACTTGGCTTCGGCCTGCTTGTAGTCCTCGGCATTCTCGCTGCGTGGGTCCTTGCCCATGTAGTTGAGGATCGCCGGGAACAGCTCATCCGCTGAATCGAGGAAGGCCACGCCGCACTCATGCAGCTTCTTGATGTTTTCCGGCTCGAACAACACCGCCCACGAGTCGATGCGGTCGATGCCCAGCACTTGCTTGACCTTGTCGACGTTGTAGCCAATGCCATTGGTGCCCCACAGGTACGGCACCGAGTGCGCATTACCGGGGTCGTTCTGTTCCAGTAACTTGAGCAGCTTGGGGTCCAGGTTCTTGAAGTTGGGCAACTGCGCGCGGTCAAGCTTGAGGAACGCGCCGGCCTTCACCTGGCGCGCCAGGAAGTGGTTGGACGGCACCACCACGTCATACCCGGTGCGCCCGGCCAGCAACTTGCCCTCCAGGGTTTCGTTGGAGTCGAACACATCGTAGATCACCTTGATGCCGGTCTTGGCCTGGAAATCCGCCAAGGTGGTCTCGCCAATGTAATCGGTCCAGTTGTAGACACTCACCGTCGGCGCCGCCTGACCGGCACCGCTGAACGCCGCGACCAGGGCCAGTGGAAGAAGCTTGTTCACAAGACGCATATCGTCACCCCTCTTATGCTTGTTTTCAGACGCTCAACAGCAGGAACTCGCGCTCCCAGGAACTGATCACCCGCTTGAAATTCTCATGCTCGGCGCGCTTGACCGCGACGTAGCCGCGCACGAATTTTTCGCCCAGGTACTGCTTGACCGTGTCGCAATCCTCCATGCGCGCCAGCGCATCTTCGAGGGTGAACGGCAGGCGCAGGTTGCGGCGTTCATAGGCGCGGCCTTCCACCGGGGCACTGGGTTCGATGTGCTCGATCATGCCCAGGTAGCCACACAACAAGCTGGCAGCAATCGCCAGGTAAGGATTGGCATCGGCGCCCGGCAGGCGGTTTTCCACGCGCATCGCCTCCGGGCTGGACGTGGGTACGCGCAGGCCGACGGTGCGATTTTCTTCGCCCCATTCGACGTTGACCGGCGCCGAGGTGTCCGGCAAAAAACGCCGAAACGAGTTCACGTTGGGGGCAAACATCGGCAGCAGCTTGGGGATGTACTTCTGCAGGCCGCCGATGTGATGCAGGAACAACGGGCTCATGTTGCCGTCGGCATCGACGAACACCGGTTTGCCGGTAGCGATTTCGACCACGCTCTGGTGCAGGTGCATGGCGCTGCCGGGCTCGTCGGCCACCGGCTTGGCCATGAAGGTGGCGGCGACGTTGTGCTTGAGGGCGGCCTCGCGCAAGGTGCGCTTGAACACCGTGATCTGGTCGGCCAGGTCCAGGGCGTCGCCATGGCGAAAGTTGATTTCCATCTGCGCGGGGCCGTCTTCGTGGATCAGGGTGTCGAGGTCCAGGCCTTGGGCTTCGCACCAGTCATAGACATCTTCGAACAGCGGGTCGAATTCGTTGGCGGCGTCGATGGAAAACGACTGGCGCCCGGTTTCGGCGCGGCCCGAGCGGCCGATGGGAGTTTTCAAGGGCAGGTCCGGATCTTCGCAGCGCTGGGTCAGGTAGAACTCCATTTCCGGCGCGACAATCGGCTGCCAGCCTTGGTCGGTATAGAGCTGCAGGACT
The DNA here is from genome assembly GCF_037976155.1 of Pseudomonas sp. FSL L8-0168. Classification (NCBI taxonomy): domain Bacteria; kingdom Pseudomonadati; phylum Pseudomonadota; class Gammaproteobacteria; order Pseudomonadales; family Pseudomonadaceae; genus Pseudomonas; species Pseudomonas sp. FSL L8-0168. The sequence continues at coordinate 1,248,363 of NZ_CP150262.1, forward strand.
TTCTTCAACACATTACGCGGCGACAGTTCGATGGGGTTGCCCTGCTTGTCGAAGGTGTCGTGGATCACGATGGCGGTGGGCTCGATGGCCCACGGCACTACGTAAGTGGCGTTGGCGACCGGGCGGCAAATCATGTCGATATCGGCCGGGTCCAGCAGGTCGTAATAGATATCGTCGTCGACAAAGTCCCCGGTTACCGTTTGCAGCAACACACTTTCCGGCAGGCGCATGCCTCGCTCATGCAGGAACTTGTTGGTGGGTGCAATCTTGCCGCGTGCGATGCCAGTCAAGTCACTGATCACGCATTCGACTTCGGTAATCTTGTGTTCTTTCAGCCAGGTGGACAGCTGATCGAAGGGGGCGTTCATAAGGACCTCGTCTTGGGTGGGATGCGACGCTGGGTTGTACTCCCAGCGCATTGAGGTCTATCTTGGGCCAGCCTTGAAACGGCATCTATCCACTTTGCACGCGGCACAACGCACCAATAGAGTGCGCACGGATCACCATGACACAGGCAACCGCTTTGCGCGTACAGGCCTTCGCCACCGGCGATGTGGCCGCCCAATGCAGTGCGACACCCGGCTGGGTGCAGCAGTACCAGCAGATGTCCCCCGGGCATTTTGCCGGGCAGGTGCGCTACCTCGACCTGCACGGGGTGCAGGTCTACGAAGAGTGCATGAACACCCGGGTGGAGCAGCATTTCAACGCACCTGCCGGCGCCCTGGCGTTCTGTTTCGACGCCAGTGACAACGCGCTGTACCTGCTCAATGGCGAAAGCCGCAACACCTGGATCACCCCGGTAAACTACCGCGAAGTGGCCGTGGTGTTCGGCCCGCAGTTCGTCCAGCGCCAGGGCCTGGATATGGCCAAGCTCGAAGGCCTGTTCATGGCACCGCTGAGCTGCCAACAGAACGCGCTGTTCACCCGCTGGCTCAGTGGCACGCTCACGCGCTTGTCCGCACTCACCGACCCCATCAGCCGCGATGCCCTCACCCAGCAACTGCTCGACGACTGCCTGTTTATCCTCGACAACGCCTGCGTGTGCCTGGACGGCAGTTCACTGCAAAAGCGCAATGAAGAACGCCAATTGATGGCGCGCATCGGCGAATGGGCGGCGGATGCACCGGATGAAACCGCCAACCTGTTGGAACTGGCGCAGATTGCGGGTGTGCCGTTGCGCCAATTGCAGCAAGGGTTCAAGACCTACACGGGGATAAGCCCGGCGCAGTGGTTGCGGTTGCGCCGCTTGAACGGGGGCGCGGCGGGAGTTGCTGAGCACGACCGACACCACGGTGGCCGAGGTCGCGATGAATTGGTCGTTCTGGCATTTGGGGCGGTTTTCAAACAGCTACCGGGCGCTTTTTCAGGAGCTGCCCAGCGAAACCCTGAAACGCTCCAGCTGAAAAAACACGCTTGACCTTGTGGGAGGGACAGACCAAACCGTCCCTCCCTTGAACCTCAATCAGGGCTGCGCGTTCAAAAAAGTGGAGATCAGTTGATTGACCTGCTCCGCCGCCTCCAGCTGCACCATATGCCCCTGCCCCGGCAATACATGCACCTGAGCCTGCAGCCCTTGGGCGTGACTTGCCGGGATGATCGCATCGTCACTGCCCCAGATCACCAGGCTCGGCTGGCGGCCCACCTCGCTGCGAAGATCCAGCATCTGCCGCCCGCCATCGAACAGCTTGTGATCGAGCTGGCGCAACGCTTGATCCACCCCTTCCAGGCGCTTGAATTTGAGCATGTCCTCCAGCATCTGCCGCGTCACCAACGCAGGGTTACTGAACAGTTGAGTCAATGGCGGCTTGAGCGCGTTACGGTTGTTGGCTTCGACAAAACCTCGCAGGTAATCGCCGTTGATATCGGCACCCAGACCGGCGCTGGCGATCAAGGTGATGGAGGCGATACGTGCAGGCGCCAGGCTGGCGACGGTGAGGGTCACCAGCCCACCCATGGAGTGGCCGGCCAAATGCACACGGTCGAGCGCCAGGTGGTCGAGCAATGCCAGTACGGCATGACTGAGTTCGGCAGCGTCTCCCGTTTGCAGAGACTTGCCCGACTCCCCGTGCCCCGGCAGGTCCAGGGCAATCACCCGGCGTTCGGCGGCCAGGGCCGGTTGATTGAACAGCCAGTTGTTCAGATCGCCCCCGAAGCCGTGCACCAACACCAGCGGCGTGCCGCCCTCGCCCATGTCCAGATAACGCAGCAAGCGCCCGCCTACCTCGACTTTTTGTGCGCTGGGGCCGGCCTCTTTGGCTTCGGCGGCACTGGAGACGAACCCGGCGTTGAAGCTTTCGATCACGCTATCGATCTGAGCCTCTGTCGCCTCGCCCTCCACCACAATTCCCAGTAGAGCGCCCACCGGCAGGGTTTCATCACTGAGCGCCAGTACCCGACGCAGCACGCCGCTAAAAGGCGCCTCGACACTGCTGGAGATCTTGTCGGTCTCCACGTCCAGCACTTCCTCGCCCTTTTCCACTCGGTCGCCGGGTTGTTTGAGCCAGACATCGATGCGGCCCTCGGTCATCGACAGGCCCCATTTGGGCATGGTCAGGGTATGAATCATGCGGCGGTCCTCTTGTCGGCGATCTTCATCACGGCGGCCTCGATCTTCGCGGCGTTGGGGATGTACAGGTCTTCCAGTGCATCGGAAAACGGCACCGGGGTGTGCGGCGCGGTGACCATCTCGATGGGAGCGCGCAGGAAAGCGAACCCCCGCTGGGCCACCAGGGCACTGATGTCGGTGGCGACCGAGCAGCGTGGGTTGGATTCGTCGATCACCACCAGGCGCCCGGTTTTCTCGACGCTTTCAAGGATGCTGTCTTCATCCAGCGGGCTGGTGGTGCGCAGGTCCAGCACTTCACAATCAATGCCTTGACGCGCCAGGTTGGCCGCAGCCTCCAGGGCGATATGCAGCATGCGGCCGTAGGTCACCAGCGTCACATCCTTGCCCTCACGCACAAAGTTGGCTTCGCCAAACGGGACCGTGTACAGCTCTTGCGGTACGTCGCCCTGCATGCCGTAGAGCATTTTGTGCTCAAGGAAAATCACCGGGTCATTGTCGCGGATTGCCTGGATCAACATGCCCTTGGCGTCGTAGGGCGTGGCCGGGCATACCACCTTGAGGCCGGGGATATGCGTCCACATGGAGGTGAGCATTTGCGAATGCTGGGCAGCCGCCCGCAAACCGGCGCCGTACATGGCACGGATCACCAGCGGTGTAGTGGTTTTGCCACCGAACATATAGCGGAACTTGGCAGCCTGGTTGAGCAACTGGTCCAGGCAGCAGCCGATGAAGTCGACGAACATCAATTCGCACACTGGGCGCATGCCACGGGTAGCGGCGCCCACCGCCATGCCCACGTAGCCGACCTCAGACAACGGTGCGTCCAGCACGCGCCCGGGAAATTGCGGGTGCAAGCCCTTGGTCACGCCGAGCACGCCGCCCCATGCGTCCTGCTCACCGGGGGAACCGGTGCCACCGGCCACATCCTGACCGATGATGAATACGCTCTGGTCACGGCCCATCTCTTGAGCCAAGGCCTCATTGATCGCCTGCTGATAGCTGATTTTACGAGCCATTAGATTCTCTCCACGTCTTGTTTTTATAGGGTTGGTATCAGCGGTAGGCCACGTAAACGTCGCTTAGCAGGTCGGCGGCCTGGGGCTTGGGATCGGTTTTGGCCAGGCGTACGGCGTCTTCGATCAATTGCGCCACTTCACCGTCGATGCGCTCGAACTGCGCTGCATCCAGCCAGCCTTCGGCATGGCAGCGCTGACGGAACAAGGCCAGGCAATCGGCGTTTTCACGCAGGTTTTTCACTTCGTCAGCGCCGCGATAGGTTTGCGCATCGCCCTCGAAGTGCCCATAGAAACGGCTGAGCTTGACCTCGACCAGCGTTGGCCCGTCGCCTTGGCGCGCCCGCTCCACAGCAACGCCGAGTGCTTCATGCACCGCGAAAAAATCATTGCCGTCGACGATCACCCCCGGCATACCAAACCCGGCGGCGCGCTCAGCGATGTCTTTGCAGGCCACCGACCAACCGGCGCCAGTGGCCTCGGCATAACCGTTGTTTTCGGCGACAAACAGACACGGCAGCTGCATGATCGACGCCAGGTTCATCGCTTCGAACACGGCACCTTCGTTGGAGCCACCGTCGCCAAAAAATGCCACTGCCACGCCCTGGCTCCCCTTGAGCTTGGCAGCCAGCGCCGCCCCCGCGGCCAACGGTGCGCCGGCACCGACAATGCCGTTGGCGCCGAGCATGCCTTTCTCTTGGTCGGCGATGTGCATGGAGCCGCCCTTGCCGCCGCACACGCCGGTTTTCTTGCCATAGATTTCGGCCATCATGCCGAACACGTCGACGCCCTTGGCGATGCAGTGTCCGTGGCCGCGGTGGTTGGACGCGATGCAATCATCGTCATTGAGGTGCGCCATGACGCCAGCGGCGCAGGCTTCCTGACCGGCATACAGGTGAACGAAACCGGGGATCTCGCCGGTGGCGAACTCCACATGCAGGCGTTCTTCGAAATCGCGGATGGTGCGCATCACGGTGTAGGCATGCAGTAACTGATCGGTGCACAGGTGGGTGGACATCTTGTTGTTCTCCAGGTTGTCTCGACGCACAAAAAACTGGCTGCGGCCAGTGCCAAGCTGTTCAGCACAGCTTGTGCCAACCGTCGAGAAAACCTGGCAAAGCCTTGATCCAGAGCCGTGCAACACAGCGATGCCCAGGCAAGTGGTCGACTAAATGTGAGACGCAACCACGCAGTTCGACCCTTGAGTCTCAGCGGCATGAGACGCAGCGTCTCAATGCAGGCGTTGGTCAGGGTGCCCTTGTCCGTGGGCACACATGCGCGCTTAATGACGCGCATAACAACAAAGCTTGAGAACCGGAGGCTTTATGCTCGCCATGAACTCCAGGGAGCATGTCGACTGTGTCAGCCGCGTGGTCCGCAATGCCGAGCGCCTGCCCCAGGCGCCCGTGCCGTCGCTGATCTTCGATTCGTGGCGGCGGTCCATGGAGCAACACCGCCTGGACCCCGGCTCCCTGCAAGGTCCACGTATCCTCAGCGAACCCTTGCTCAAGGAATGCCGCGAGCGCGCCGAGCTGTTCATGCGCATCGCCGGCGAAGAAGTCGCACAGTTGCACCATCGCGTGCGCCATGCCGACTACTGCGTGATGCTCACCGACGCCCAGGGCCAGACCATCGATCACCGTGTCGATGCGAGCATTCGCACCGACTGCCGCAAGGCCGGCCTTTACCTGGGCACCTGCTGGTCGGAAGCCGAGGAAGGCACCTGCGGCGTGGCCACGGTGCTGACCAATAAAACGGCGGTAACGGTGCACAAGCGTGATCACTTTCGCGCAGCGTTTATCGGCCTGACGTGTTCGGCTGCGCCCATCTTCGACCCGCAGGGCCACCTGTTGGGTGTGCTGGATGTCTCGGCGCTCAAGTCGCCGGATGACCGCGGCAGCCAGCACCTGATAAGGCAGATGGTGGCGCAGAGCGCCCAGGCCATCGAAAACGCTTTTTTCATGCACAGCGCCCGGCAGCACTGGGTGTTACAAGCCCATAGCACTCCAGGCTTTGTCGACAGCCAACCCGACCTGCTGCTGGCCTGGGACCAGGACGGACGTCTGCACGCCTTGAACAGCAAGGCGCGTCAAGCCCTGCGCTTGCGCTTTGGCCAGCTGCCTGAGCATATCGGCGAAGTGTTCGATGTGGATGCATTGCGTGCAGCCACTGATCAGTCAACCCGGCAGTTGCACTGGCTGGGCAAGCCCGACGCGGTACACGTGAGGGTCAATGCACCCCGACGCCCCTCGGTTCGGGCGCTGCCAGAGACTCAAGTCGACCCGCGGATCCAGGAGCACCTGCGCTTGGCTGCGCGGGTCAAGGACCGCAACCTGCCCGTGCTGGTGCAAGGTGAAACCGGCGTCGGCAAAGAAGTCTTCGCCCGCCAGTTGCACGAGCACAGCGCGCGCCGGCACGGGCCGTTTGTGGCGGTGAACTGCGCGGCGATTCCGGAGAGCCTGATTGAAAGCGAGCTGTTCGGCTATTCGCCCGGCGCCTTCACCGGAGCCTCCAGCAAAGGCATGAGCGGGCTGCTACTGCAAGCCGAAGGCGGTACGTTGTTCCTCGACGAAATCGGCGATATGCCGTTGGCGTTGCAGACACGGTTGCTGCGGGTGCTGGCCGAGGGTGAAGTCGCGCCGTTGGGCGCAGCGAAAACCCGCGTGGTGAACATTCAGGTGATCTGCGCCAGCCACCGCGATTTGGCGGCGCTGGTCAGCGCGGGCCGATTCCGTGAAGACCTGTACTTTCGCCTGGGTTGTGCGCGCTTCTGCCTGCCGCCGTTGCGCGAACGCACCGATAAGCTGGCCCTGATCAATCGGCTGTTGGAGCAAGAGGCGCGTAACAGTGGCGTGTCGTTGGGCATCGGCCAGGCCACACTGCAATTGCTACTGGGGTATGCGTGGCCGGGCAATGTGCGGCAACTGCGGCATGTGCTGGCGTACGCCTGTGCGGTGTGCGAAGGCACTACGCTGCAAGTGGTGGATTTGCCGATTGAAATCCGGGGCGAGCAGCCTCAAGGGCTGGAAGAGCAAAGCGCCAGCCCCGAGCGTCAAATGGTTCTGGATGCGTTGATTCGCCATCGCTGGAAACCCTCGCCTGCGGCACAGGCCCTGGGGATTTCAAGGGCAACCCTGTACCGACGCGTGAACCAACTGGGTATTGATATGCCCGGCAAAACCCACTGATACAAGGGATCGACTCCCACGCAGGCGAGTCGACCACGCTGTCAGCGGTAGACCAGGCCACCGTCGATCAACGGCGCCTGCCCGGTCATATAGTCTGCGTCCGGGCCTGCCAGAAATGCCACAAACCCCGCCACATCCTCCGGCGTTTGCGCACGGCCCAAGGCAATCCCATCCACGTACTGCTTGTAGGTTGCCCCCACCTGCGCCCCGGTAATCTCGGCCATGCGCTTGTCGATCTCAACCCACATATCGGTGCCCACCACACCGGGGCAATAGGCGTTTACCGTGATCCCCGCGCTCGCCAGTTCCTTGGCCGCCGCCTGGGTCAAGGCGCGCACCGCGAATTTGCTCGCCGAGTAGACCCCTAACAGCGCAAAGCCTTCATGCCCTGCGATTGAACAAGCATTGATGATTTTGCCCTTGTGCTTGAGCGCCTTGAATTTGTTGGCGGCCGCCTGGATCCCCCACAGCACGCCCTTGACGTTGATATCCAGGGTGCGCTCGACCTGCTGCGGGCTGACATCGAGCAATGAGTCGATCTGCGCCACTCCGGCGTTATTGACGATGATGTCGAATCCGCCCAGCGTCTGGTGGGCATGCTCTACCGCAGCCGTCACCTGTTCGCGTCTGGATACATCAGCGATGAACACAGAGGCTTTGCGGCCGGTGGCGACGATTTCGGCGGCCACGGCGTTGAGCTTGGCGCCGTCAATGTCCACCAACGCGACATCGGCGCCGTCCTGTGCAAGGCGCATGGCAATAGCCCGGCCTATGCCCTGCCCGGCGCCGGTGACCAGCGCGACTTTACCTGCGATACCCATGACAATCTCCTGAAACGATGAGGGGAGCCTTGTCTATCGCAAGCCGGCGCCTGGCTGTCGAGCCGCAACAGGATCGGCATCGGAGCTGAGACGGGTTGTCTCGCCGTGCGAACCTTGCGCGAAAGCTTGTAAAAGGCCGCGCTTATGCCTAGCTTAGGCGCCCCCCGCCCAACGCTTTAAGGCCTTTACCCATGGTTTTGCGTTTTCGCCCCGTCGTCACTTCACGTTTCGCCCTCGGCCTGTTGCTCAGTGGCGGCATCGGCAGCAGCCTGGCCGCCGAGATCGAGTTGCCGACGGTAAAGGTTCAGGGCCAGGATGAGTCGGGCTACCGCAGTGAAACCGCGTCGGTGGGCGGCTTTGATGAAGCGCCGCTGTTGGACACCCCCGCCTCGATCACCGTGATCAACGCCGCGCTGATCAAGGACCAGCAGGCACGCTTGCTCAGTGAAGTGCTGCGCAACGATGCCTCAGTGGGCGACAGTTATGCGCCTATCGGTTATTACGAGAATTTCGTGGTGCGTGGCTTTTCGCTGAACGCGGCCAGCAGTTACAAGATCAATGGGCGCACCATCACCGGCGAGCAGAACGTCGCGCTGGAAAACAAGCAGCAGGTGGAAGTGCTCAAGGGCCTGGCCGGTTTGCAGAGCGGCATTTCCGAGCCCAGCGGGGTGATCAACTACGTGACCAAACGCCCCCAGGATGTGCGCTCGGTGACGGTGTCCACTGATGATCGTGGCAGTGGTTACATCGCCACCGATGTCGGCGGCTGGTTTGGCAGCGAGCAGCAGTTCGGCCTGCGCGCCAACGTCGCCCATGAAGACCTCAACTCCTATGTGGAACACGCCAACGGCCAGCGCGATTTCGTGTCCCTGGCCTTTGACTGGAACATCAGCCCCGACGCCGTGCTGCAACTGGACGCCGAATACCAGAACAAACAACAGCGCTCGGTACCGGGGTATCAACTGTTGGGCGGCACCGAAGTGCCCCACGGTGCTTCACCGAAGAAGCTGCTGGGGCACCAGACGGGCGGCAAGCAGGTGGGGATTGATTCGCTGAACCTCAACGGCAAGTTCGAGTACCGTTTCAGCGATCAGTGGAAAGGCAGTGTCAGCGCGGCGCGTAGCAAGGTGGTGATTGATGACTACAGCTCGTTTGCCTGGGGTTGCTATGGTTCGGCCAGTTGCAGTGCCGCCAGCGTGCCGAACTACTTCAGCCCCGAAGGCAATTACGACGTCTACGACTACCGCAGCCCGGACGACACTCGCCGCGACGACGAAATCCAGGCGGCCATGACCGGCCTCTTCGACACTGCCGGCATCGGCCATGAACTGACCTTTGGCAGCAGCGCGTTTCGCCGAGTGATCGACAAACGCAAGTCGGTCAACGAATTCATCGGCACCGCCAATATCAACGAAGAGGTGCCGAGCTTTCCCCCGACCGACAAGCCGTTGAACGACAGCCACCGCAACCTCGACAGCCGCCAGTACGGGCTGTTCGTCACCGACCGCATCCGCTTCAACGAGAAATGGCAAACCATCCTCGGCGGCCGTGAAGTGCGCCTGGACGAAAAAGCCTTCGACGGTGTGACCGGCAACCAGACGCGCCACACCCAGCAATACGTGTTCCTGCCCCAGGCCTCGTTGATCTACAAGCCAGTGGACAACGTTTCGCTGTACACCAGCTACAGCAAGGGCCTGTCCCTGGGCGGCACCGCGCCGTGGTTCGCAAACAATGCGGATGAAACACTCGCCCCCACTGTCTCGCGCCAGCTCGAAGCCGGGGTGAAATACGACTGGCGCCGTATCAGCTTCGCCGCCGCCGTGTTCCAGACGCGCCAGGCTTACCAGTACGCCAAACCCGAAGGTGACACGTTCAACTACGTGCAGCAGGGCCAGCAAAAAAACACCGGCATTGAATTGTCCGCCAACGGCTGGGCCACCGACCGTCTGCAGATCGCCACCAGCGTGGCCGCGATCCGAGCGCGGGTGAGCGGCAGCGGCACGCCGGCGTACGAAGGCCATCAGGCGATCAACGTGCCCAAGCTGCGCGCCAGCGTGTACGCCGACTACGCCCTGCCCTGGGTCAACGGCCTGGCGGTATTGGGCGGCGTGCAATACAGCGCCAAGAAGTCCGCCAATCGCACCCGCAATGTGGAAGTGGGCGACTACGCGGTGGTCAACGTCGGTAGCCGCTACACCACCAAGGTCGATGGCTACGAGACCGTGTTTCGCCTGAGCGTCGATAACCTGTTCGACAAGCGCTACTGGCGCGACGCCGGCGAATACATGGGTGATGACTACCTGTTCCAGGGTGCACCGTTGACCGCGCGCCTGAGCGCGTCGGTCAACTTCTGAATAGCCGCGACGTGGCCAGCCACAACGCCGCCAAAGCGCACACCAACAGGCTCCAGCCAAGATCCTGGGACCAGGTCACCAAAGCCAGCCCGCCACCAATCACCAGGTAGTACAGCAAGCCAAACAGGGCGGCGGCGGTGCCAAGGCGGTCACGGTAATCGACCAGGGCCGCCCCCAGCACGTTGGGAATCGCCATGCCGAAGGCCAGCACCACCAACAGCATCGGCCACACCAACAGCCAGCTGTGCTGCAGGGCCAACACCAACAGGCTCCCCACCACGGTCACCGCGGCGGCGACAACCACCAACCGCTCGCCGCTCCACCCATGCTTGAGCAAGGCTTTGTTCAGCCATGCACCCGAGCCGGAGCCCAGCGCCAGCAGCACACCGCTGTAACCAAACTCGGCGGTGGAACGCCCCTGCTGCGCGAAGATAAACGGCCCCACGCTGTAATAGCTGAACAGCGCAATATTGAACGCCGCGACCAACCCGACCGAGCGCCATACTCCGGCATCCTTGAGCATCAGGCCGAGCGTCTGGCCAAGGGCGGCGGTGGGCAGGGATGCCGGACGGGTCTCCGGTAAGGCCCACCAACACCAGCCCCATAACACCCCCGCGAGCATCAGCAACGTGCAGAGCACACCGCGGTAACCGAAAAACTCCACCAGGCTCGCACCGCTGAACAAGCCGATAGCAGGACTGACGGCCAGCGCAACGCCCATCACGGAAAACACCTGGGCCAGTTCGGCACCGTGGAAACGGTCACGCAGCACTGTCTGCGTGACCACCGACCCCACGGCCGCACCCAATGCCGCGCAGGCCTGGGCCAGCAGCAAGGCGTTGAATGTCGTCGCAGTCAAGGCCAGCGCCGAAGCGCCCACATAGACTGCCAGCCCCATCAGCATCACCGGCCGCCGCCCCAAACGATCACTCAACCGGCCCCACACCACCACGCCCAGGGCGAAGGCGAGGAAATACACCGACAAGGTCTGCCCCGCTCGCTCGGGCGCGACATCAAAGGCCCGGCCGATATCGCCCAAGGCCGGGCTGTAAAGGGTCTGGGCCAACTGCGGGAACATCAGCAGGGCCATGGTCAGCGCCAGCAATTTTTTAAACGTCATCACAAGATCCCTCCATAAACACAACGGACGGATTCTAGGGCGCGCCAGCTGGGCTATTATCCAGACTTCGACACTTTATCCATCAAATCGGACAACCCATGGCCTGGCTTGCCGCTACCGCGTCTTTCAACCCCGATGTTTACTCAGCGCCCGTGATCGGCATCGCGGCGGTGTTGGGCAATCACGATTCGGGCCTGCATGTGCACCAGCGCGGGCAACTGCTGTTCACCCAGCAAGGTTGCACGCGCATCACCCTGGACAATCAACTGTGCCTGTTGCCACCTAGCCGCGCAGCCTGGATCCCCAGCGGCCTGCCCCATCGTGCGGTGATGCAGCAGGCGGTGGACTATCGGTCGGTGTATGTGAGTGCGGCCCTGGCCGAGCAATTACCGGCCCAGGTGCGGGTGATCGAAGTGAGTGCCTTGCTCAGGGCAGTGCTGGAGCCCATGGCCCTGGCGCCGTTCGAGACTGATTGGCAGGCGGGTCGCTATGCCCATTTGTTGGGGCTGTGCCTGGATGAAATCCGCCACGCAGCCGCACAACCCATGCTGCTGCCGTTGCCACGGGACAAGCGCCTGGCGCCGCTGCTAGCCCAGCTCGACCGCCTGCCCCCCACGCTGCAGGACCTGGAACAGCACATTGGCGCCAGCACCAAGACCATCGGCCGGATTTTCCTCAAGGAAACCGGCCTGGGGTATCAGCAATGGCGCCAACAGTGGCGTCTGATGCGGGTGATCGAACTGCTCGCCACCGGGCGCAGCCTGGGCTACTGCGCCTTTGAACTGGGCTTTGCCAGCGACAGTGCACTGATCGCCTTTTTCAAAGGCATGACCGGCACCACGCCGCGCAGCTATTTCAAAGCCAACTGAAGGCCTTACTTGGGCATCTTGCGAAAACCCACCGCCAGGCGGTTCCAGCTGTTGATGGTGGCGATGGCGACGCTCAGGTCGACTTGTTCCTGGGGGCTGAATTGGGCGGCCAGTGCGTCGAAGTCTTCATCCGGGGCGTGGGTCTGGCTGAGCAGGGTCAGGCTTTCGGCCCAAGCCAGGGCGGCGCGCTCGCGCGGGGTGAAGAACGGGGTTTCACGCCAGGCCGATACGGTGTACAGGCGTCGCTCGGTTTCGCCGCCCTTGCGTGCATCGGCGGTGTGCATGTCCAGGCAGAACGCGCAGCCGTTGATCTGCGACACGCGCAGGCGCACCAGTTCCAGCAGTGGCAGTTCGATGGAGAGTTTGCCGACTGCCGCTTCCAGGGCGAGCATGGCTTTCATGGCGTCTGGGGAAGCGGTGTAGAAATCGGTACGGGTTTGCATGGTGTTGCTCCAGGACAGTGGGATTGGTGAGCAGGTTAGTCACCCCGGCGTCCTGGAGAAATAGCCAATCCGGGCGAAGAACAGGTGACCAATCTACAGGCCGCGGTTCCTCAGCCACTGGATGAAGCCCTTCTTCACCGGTACCACGGGCGCGTCTTCGGTCAGGGCCTGGGCGGCATGGCGGCGGAAGTCCAGCAGCGCCTTCATGGCTTCGCCGATATCATGCCGGGCGTCGAGGCACGGCTTGAGGTATTCATTTTCGATGCGGTAGAGCGTGCAGTAGGTCTTGGCCGAAAAATCCGCCAGCGCCGCCTGGTCGGAGAGAATGCCGGACTCACCGATCACCTCCCCCGGGCCCATGCGCCCTGCCTCGAACGTGTGCCCGTCCTTGATCAACAGCACCGAGACCACGCCGGACTCGATGATGAACAGGTGATCGCTGACCTCCCCCGCCGCCAGGATCATCTCACCGGCGCGGTAGGTGTGCAGGGTCATGTTCTGGCTGAAGGTGTCTTTTTCTTCCTGGCGCAAGGTGGAGAAGATCGTCGAGCGCTCCAGCAAGGCGCGGGCGCCAGACACCGCAGGCGGCGTGCTGCCTTCGGTGGCGGACAACAGGCCCACGCCCGCCGCCTGCAAATGCCGGTAGGCCAGGTCGTAAAGCTGGTTGCGGGTTTCGCGCTTGAGGCCCATGGCCGGCACAAAGCCGCTGATCTCATACTCCACGCCACTGCCGGTGGACGCCTTGAACGCGACGCTGGGCGCCGGCTGGGCCAGCAACGGCCGGCAGCCCTGCATCGCACGCTCCAGCGCTTCGATCACGGTTTGCGGGCGCGCATGGGGGCTGACTTGCAGGCTGACCGCCAGGCCGAACATGTCCGCCGGACGCGAGAAGTTGATGATCTTGGCCTTGGCCGCCAGGGAGTTGGGGATCACCGCCAGGCTGCCCTGGGAGGTTTGCAGGCGCGTGGCGCGCCAGTCGATATCGGTGACACGGCCTTCGGTGCCGTCGATGGAGATCCAGTCATCGATCTGGTAAGGCTTGGTGGTATTGAGGACGATCCCGGAAAACACATCGCTCAGAGTGCTTTGCAAGGCCAGGCCGACGATGATCGCCACGGCGCCCGAGGTGGCCAGCACGCCCTTGACCGGCAGGTCGAGCACATAGGCCATGGCGGCGATGATCGCAATGAGGAAAATCACCGCGCCCATCAGGTCCTGCAACAAGCGCCCGGTATGGCCGACCCGCTGCATCATCACTGCGCCGAGCAATACCGTGAGGGTACGCGCCGCAAACAGCCACCAGCCGATCTGCAATGCCGTGGCGGCCAGGTGCAAGGTGGTGTCATCGGCATAGGGCGCCGCCTGCATAGGGTTCATGCCGTCGTTGAACAATACGGCACTGAACACCGCAAAGATCACTAGCCGCGCTGCGAGTTTCCAGTTGGCAAGGTTTGGGGAAATAAGGCGCCACACGGCGATGTCGATCAGGATCAACGCCACGGCGCACAGCATCGGGTGATCAGCGATAAATGAGGGCATCCAGGCGACTCCAGGGCGAATGCCGAGAAGATCGCATGAAATCAGAACCCTGGAAACAAAATGTGGGAGCTGGCTTGCCTGCGATGCACACACCGCGGTGTATCAGCTACACCATGATGATGCTATCGCAGGCAAGCCAGCTCCCACAGGGGGTGGCGGTGAACCGTCAGGCGTGCATCTGCCCGAATTTTCCCGACTGGAAGTCGGCAAATGCCTGGTGAATCTCCTGCTCGGTATTCATCACGAACGGACCGTGGCCGACGATGGGCTCGTCGATGGGTTCGCCGCTGAGCAGCAGCACCTTGGCGTCGTCGTTGGACTCCAGGGTCAGTTGCTTACCGTCGCGCTCGAACAGCGCCAATTGCCCCTGGCGTGCGACCTCCTCGCCGTTGATCAACAACGTGCCGCTGAGCACCACCAAAGCGGTGTTACGCCCGGCGTGCAGGTCCAGCGTGACCGCTTTACCGGCGTTGAGGCGCAAGTCCCACACGTCTATCGGCGTGAAGGTGCGGGCCGGGCCTTGAGTACCGGCAAATTCCCCGGCGATCAGGCGCAGGTGGCCAGCGTCGTTCGCCAATGGCAGCACCGGAATGTCACCATCGACGATGGTCTGGTAACCGGCATCCGCCATTTTGTCCTTGGCCGGCAGGTTGACCCACAGTTGCACCATCTCCAGTGCGCCGCCACTACGAGCGAAGTCTTGGGAGTGAAACTCTTCGTGCAGGATCCCTTTGGCTGCGGTCATCCATTGCACATCGCCCGGGCCGATTTTGCCGCCGGCACCGGTAGAATCGCGGTGCTCGACTTCGCCGTTGTAGACGATGGTCACGGTTTCAAAACCGCGATGCGGGTGCTGGCCGACGCCGCGACGTTGTTCAGTCGGGGTGAATTCGGCCGGACCTGCGTGATCCAGCAACAGGAATGGGCTGATGTGCTTGCCCATGGTGTCGTAGGAAAACAGCGTGCGTACCGGAAAGCCATCACCGACCCAGTGGGCGCGGGGGCTGGTGTAGATACCAATCAGCTTTTTCATGGTGTACCTCCAAAGTGAGTACAGCTTAATTCGCCTCACTCCTGAGCACTAGACGGTAAAATTGGCCCTGATCGTTCTATATATAGGACAGCGTTTTAACCTGGCGTTGGCGCAGCAGTTGAAAGGCAACCAGTGCCGACAGTGCAAGCCCGGCCTGGATAATGATCATCGGCGCGGCACTGCCATCGCGTAACTGGCTCAGCAGCAACCCGCTGCACGTGGCGCCGAACATCTGTGCAAATCCCATGAGCCCGGCGGCTAAACCCGCACGGTGCGCATTGGGCATCACGGCCCCGGTAACGGATCCCGGCAGCACCAGGCCGCCGCCGAGCGTGACCAGGGCGATGGGAATATCCAGCCCCACTACCGACAACCCGAACACTAGGTAAATCGCCAGGGCTGCCACCCCGCCCACCGCCACCATCGTCACACCCATCGCCACAATGCGCTGCGGCCCCAGGCGCTGAATGTTACGCCGGGTGTAGGTGGAGCCGACGATCAGCATCGACACAATCAGCCCGAAGTTGAGCCCGTACTCAAGGCTGCTGAACCCCAGCAGATTGATAAACACCGCCGATGAACCCGCGATCACCGCAAACATCGCGCCATAGGTACACACCAGGGCCGCCGCGTAAGCACGGTACTGGCGCCCCTTGAGCAGATCCAGATACTGCCCGCCGAGGGTGCGCCAGTGTGCGGCCCTGGGATCGAGGTGATGATTGCTCTCGCGAAAGAACAGCAGCGCCAGCAATAACACCAGGCTGCCGATCACCAACGCCAGGGCGATGGGCGCACGCCACCCCAGTAATTTGATCAGCAAGCCCCCTGCTATCGGCGCAACGACGATGGCATACAACATGCCGATCATCGTCAGCGCCAGGGCCGGGCCTGCCTCGGCTTTCCACACATCGCGCACCACGGTGCGCGCTAGTACCAGCGCGGCGCACGCGCCCAGGCCTTGCAACACCCGAGCGGCGATAAACTGCTGGATGTCGGTGACCAGCAGCATCGCCAGCGTCGCCACTACGTAGAGCGCCAGGCCCCCGATCAAGACTGGCCGCCGGCCGATGCGATCCGACAGCGGCCCGAACAGTAGCTGCCCCAGGCCAAACGCAGCAACGAACGCCGACAGCGCCATCAGTGCCGAGCCTTGCGGCGCCTGCAGCGCGTGCTCGATGGCACCCAGGCCGGGGATGATCAGTTGCGTCGAGACTTCACCCAATGCGGTGAGGGCAACCAGCAAGAACAGCAAGCTGCGTGAGGGTGCCGGGGCGTTTGCCATGGGGAATATCCGGGGGCTGGATTAATTTATATTTCGACCATAATATGAGCAAAAAATTATGTCCATAATTTTTTGCCCTATGGTCACCCTGGAGTTCGTCATGCCCCCTCTCCCCCTGCGCCTTCTCACGCCCCTGGCTCTGCTGGTGGTCCTCAGTGGTTGTAACAGCAAGGCCGACAGCGCCGCCCAGGCGCCCACATCGCGCCCGGTGCTGGCCGTCAAAGTCGAAGCAGCCGGCACCCAGCAAAGCGCTTATACCGGCGTGGTGGCGGCACGCACTGAAAGTGACCTGGGCTTTCGGGTCAGCGGCAAGGTGATCGAGCGCAAGGTCGACCCCGGCCAGCACGTCTTCCGTGGTGACACCCTGTTGGTGCTGGACATCGGCGACTTCGAACTGGCGCTGCGCTCGGCCAAGAACCGCGTCAACGCCGCCCAGGCCCAACTGCGCCAGCGCCGTGATGATGAAAACCGTTACCAGCGCCTGGCCAGTACCGGCGCGGTGTCGCGGCAGATCTTCGACCAGTCGGCCACCAACCTGCGCGTCGCCCAGGCCGAACTGGCCGCGGCGCAATCGGACGCCAGCCAGATCGAAAACCGCCGCACTTATTCGGTCCTCAAGGCCGATGGCGACGGCATCATCACCGACGTGCTGGCCGATCGCGGCCAAGTGGTGGCCGAAGGGCAAATCGTGGCACGCCTGGCCCATGACGGCGCCCGCGAAGCCATCGTCAACCTGCCGGAAAACCGGCGTGACCTGGCCGCGCAAAAAGCCCTGGCGTTGCCCTTTGGCGCAGCGGACCAGGCCGTGACCGCCACCCTGCGCGAACTGTCCGCCAGCGCCGACCCGGTCACCCGCACCTACCGCGCACGTTATGTGCTGCAGGGTCCGGTCGAGCGGTTCGCCCTCGGCTCCACCATCACCGTACGCCTGCAAGGCAATGGCCAGCCCCTGCAAACCCGCGTGCCGATTGGCGCCTTGCAGGATGCGGGGCAAGGCACGGGCGTCTGGCTGATTGGCGATGACCAAAAGATCAGCTTCGCCCCAGTGAAGGTCGCCAGCCTCGGCCAGGAAGACGCCTTGCTCGACAGCGGCGTAACACCCGGCCAAACCATCGTCGCCCTCGGCGCTCACCTGCTGCACAGCGGCGACACGGTGCGCTTGCTGCCCGCCCAGGCGCTGGCCCTCAACCGTCAGCAGGATCAATGAGTATGCGCGGGATCAACCTCTCCGAACTGGCCGTCAAACACCGCGCCGTCACCTTGTTCTTGCTGATTGCGATCCTCGTCGCCGGGGTCTTCGCGTTCGGCAAGCTGGGGCGCGCCGAAGACCCTTCGTTTACCGTCAAGGTCATGACCATCACCGCCGCCTGGCCCGGCGCCACCGCCCAGGAGATGCAGGAGCAAGTGGCCGACCGCCTGGAAAAACGCCTACAGGAACTGGACTACTACGACCGCGTCGAGACCATCGCCCAGCCAGGCTTTGTGTCGATGCGCATGACCTTCCTGGAGTCCACACGCCCGAGCGAAATCCAGGAACTGTTCTACCAGACCCGCAAAAAACTCAGCGACGAAGCCACGCGCCTGCCCAAGGGCGTGATCGGGCCGTTTTTCAACGATGAATATTCCGACGTGTACTTTGCGTTGTACGCCCTGGAAGCCGAACACCTGCCCCATCGCCAACAAGTGCAAATGGCCGAGGAGCTGCGCCAGGGTTTGCTCAACCTGCCAGGGGTGAAAAAGGTCAATATCCTTGGCGAACAGGCCCAACGCGTGTTTGTGGAGTTTTCCTATGAGCGCCTGGCAACCCTGGGCATCAAGCCCGAACAGATCTTCGCCGCCCTCGCCGCACCAAACGCCGTGGCGCCCTCAGGCTTCGTCGAAACGGCGGGCGCCCGCGCTTATATCCGCATCGACGGCGCGTTCGACAGCCTGGCCTTGATCGAGAACGTGCCCCTGCAAGTCAATGGCCGCGTATTGCGCATCGCCGATGTGGCCACCGTGAGCCGCGGTTATGAAGACCCGCCCAGTTATCGCATCCGCCATCAGGGCGACCCGGCGTTGATGCTGGGCGTGATCATGGAGAAGCACTGGAACGGCCTGGAATTGGACAAGAGCCTGCAAGCCGAAGAAGCGCGGATTCAGGCCGACCTGCCCCTGGGCGTGAACTTCGCCAAGGTCTCCGACCAGGCGAAAAACATCAGCCTGGCAGTCAATGAATTCATGCTCAAATTCTTCGTCGCCCTGGCGGTGGTGATGCTGATCAGCCTATTGGCCCTGGGCTTTCGCGTGGGGCTGGTGGTGGCGGCGGCCGTGCCGCTGACGCTGTCGATCGTGTTCGTGATCATGCTGGTCACGGGCCGCGAATTCGACCGCGTGACCCTCGGGGCATTGATCATCTCCCTGGGCCTGTTGGTGGACGACGCGATCATTGCCATCGAGATGATGGTGGTCAAACTCGAAGAAGGCTTTGACCGCATCCACGCGGCCACCTACGCCTGGAGCTCCACGGCGGCGCCGATGCTGACCGGCACCCTGGTCACCATCATCGGCTTTCTGCCGGTTGGGTTTGCGCGCTCCGGGGCGGGTGAATACGCTGGCAATATCTTCTGGATCGTGGGTTTCGCGCTGATTTCATCCTGGCTGGTGGCCGTGGTGTTCACGCCCTACCTGGGCGTGAAGTTGTTGCCGCAGATCAAGCCAGTGCCCGGCGGGCATGATGCGATTTATGCCGGGCGCTACTACCAGAAACTGCGCAGCCTGGTGGAGGCTTGCGTGCGCGGGCGCTGGCTGGTGACCGGGCTGGTGGTGGCCGCGTTCGTGGTGTGCGGCCTGGGTATGGCGGTGGTGAAGAAACAGTTCTTCCCGGACTCCGACCGCTCGGAACTGATTCTGGAAGTGTATATGCCACCCGGCAGCGCCTTCAAAAGCACCGAAGCCGTGGCGGCGCAGGTGGAGAAGGCGCTGTTGCAAGAGCCGCAGACCAGTATGGTCGACACCTATGTGGGGGGCGGTGCACCGCGGTTTTTCCTGTCGTTGAACCCTGAAATGCCCGACCCGGCGTTTGCCAAATTGATTGTGCAAACCCCGGATTCCCACGCCCGCGACGCACTGAAACTGCGGATGCGCGAGCGCATTGCAGCAGGCGAATTTTCGTCGGCGCGGGTACGGGTCACGCAGCTCGTCTTCGGACCGCCGGTGCCGTTCCCGGTGGTGTTCCGCGTCTCCGGGCCGGACCTGAATGTGCTGCGCGGGCTGTCGGAAGACGTGCGTCAGGTTGTGGCTGGCAACACGCTGACCAGGGACACCTTCCTCGAATGGGGCGAACGCGCCAGCGGTTATCGCCTGGTGCTGGACCAGGATCGCTTGCGCTTGCTGGGTTTTACCCCCGACGAGGTCAAGTCCCAACTCAACGCCCTGCTCAGCGGCAACCCGATCACCGAAGTGCGCGAAGGCAACCGCACCGTCTCAGTGGTGGCCCGCGCCCAAGGCAGCCAACGCGAAGACCTGGCCAACCTCAACAACATGACGCTGACCAACAGCGCCGGTACGTCGGTGCCGCTGGCCCAGGTCGGGCATTTCCAGGCGGTAATGGAAGAGCCGATCCTCAAGCGCCGCGACCGCGCCACCACCGTGGAAGTGCGCGCCGACATCATCGACGGCGTACAACCGCCCGATGTGGAAATGGCCGTGTACAAAGACCTGCAGCCACTGATCGCCAAACTGCCCAGCGGGTACAAAATCGACATCGGCGGCCCGGTTGAGGAAAGCGCCAAGGCCAACGTCGCCCTGGCGGCGCTGTTCCCGATCATGATCCTGCTGACCCTCACGGTGATCATGTTCCAGGTGCGCTCGTTCGGCGTGATGTTCATGGTGTTCGCTACCGCGCCTTTGGGCCTGATTGGCGCAGTGCCGACCTTGTTGCTGTTCAACCAGCCGTTCGGCTTCAACGCAATTCTCGGGCTGATCGGCATCGGCGGCATCCTGATGCGCAACACGCTGATCTTCACCGACCAGATCCGCCAGAACCAGGATCACGGCATGGCGATTCGCGAGGCCATTATCGAAGCCACGGTGCGGCGTGCGCGGCCGGTGATCCTTACCGCACTGGCGGCGGCGTTGGCGTTTATTCCACTGACACTGTCGGTGTTCTGGTCGTCGCTGGCCTATGTGCTGATTGGCGGCGTATTGGTGGGCACGGTGTTGACGCTGTTGTTTTTGCCCGCACTGTGCAGTCTGGTGCTGCGCGATAAGGTTACTGAAACGTCCCACGTAACTGCCGGATAAGCTCTACTCCCCTCCCCTGTAAACCTCTGCAAAGTCCCTCGCCTGATCAAACAGTGCGAGGGATTGCAGATGGTGGTGTTCGTTAGAGCCCTGATGAATGGGGCTGTCTCTTGATCTCGGTGCTGGCCAACCTGATGCTGGTGCCGATGGATCCCGAAGCGCCGAAGGTTGAGCGCGTATTCGCGGATTTGCGCACCTGCCTGAATACCTTTGATACGTGGGCCGACAGCTTTTTAAGTGGTTCGGCACTTAGCGTGGAGCAGGTGTTCAAGGTTGGGGAAGACGTCGCACTGGTCGCGCCGATCTCTTCCGACAAGCCCAGCCGCACGGTCGCTCAATGCAAAGCCCAGGGCGGGCTGACGCTGGTGCATCTGTTCGAAAGCACGCAGTTCGTGCCTATCGGCAACACGCCCGTGAGGCTGCAAGCCGTTGCACAGGACGGCAGCCCGCTAGGCGCGCCACTGCATCGGACCATTGGCCCCAGCGGCATTCTTGAAGTCAGCGACTGTAGCCGCGACCAACAGTACGAAATCACCTTTTACCCCACTGTTTCCAAGGCTCACGTCCAGGCGCTGTATGCGTCCTATGAGTCTGTGATCGCCGGGCTGGAAGCGGATTTGCGCACGGCATGGGCCGAGCACTTCAAGCCTCGATGGGCAGACTTTGCCAAAGCGCCAGCCTACAAGCGTAGCGGCATTCAGGGCATTGCCTTTGCGACCGGGCTGGGCAAGGCGCTTTACAACCTGTGGGACAACATCACCGAGCTGTACGACCTGCTCGCCAACCTCAAGTCCAACAGCGAAACGTTGCTGAAATACCTGTCCCAGGCCGAGCTGGATGCACTGCTCAAGCTGGGCAAAGACACGCTGGCCAAGGGGTTGCTGGTACTCAGTGATGAGCCGCTGTTGTTTATCTACCTGTCGGCGCTGGTGGCCTGGGTACGCATGCTGCCGCCACCCGACATGTACGAACTGCTGGGTGAAATCACCGGCGAAGTGTTGATCAATC
Organism: Pseudomonas sp. FSL L8-0168; assembly: GCF_037976155.1. Classification (NCBI taxonomy): domain Bacteria; kingdom Pseudomonadati; phylum Pseudomonadota; class Gammaproteobacteria; order Pseudomonadales; family Pseudomonadaceae; genus Pseudomonas; species Pseudomonas sp. FSL L8-0168. Next base: position 1,269,883 of record NZ_CP150262.1, read on the forward strand.
TGCTGCTGATCTGGGCCACGCGGGGTATTGGGGTACAGCTGCGCCTGGGTGCTCAGGTGCTTAGTGGCGTCAAGTCCGGGCGGGCGCGGGCGTTGTTGGAGTTGCTGGCCAAGCAGGTGGCGGGGCCTCGGTTGGAAACCCATGTCGAGGCCGCCAAGCCGGTGTTGCTGAGCAGTGCGGCGACGCCGATTAAGACGGTGCCGGCTGTGCCGTTGAAGGCGGGCGATACGCTGGTTTCGAACCCGATGCCGATGGTGCGCGGCAAGACCCAGCGCACGACGTTGGTCCGTCAGGAGCCTGTCGATGATGTGCCAACTGTGGCGTCGAATCCGAAGGGCGATGCGGCGGCGCCTGCGGATAAAACAGTCACTCACGGCTGCCCGGTGTCGATGGTCACCGGCGAGGAATTGCTCACCCTCACCGACGGCGCGCTGGACGGGATTTTGCCGTTTGAGTGGACACGGCTGTATCGCACTAGCGCGGTGGAGGTCGATTGTGGGCTGGGGTTGGGTTGGAGCCATGCGCTGGCTCATCGGCTGGTGGTGTCGGGCGATTCGGTGGTGTGGACCGATCATGAGAACCGCCATACGCAGTTTCCATTGCCCAGCGACTCTCGACCCGCAATCACCAATAGCCTGGCGGAAGCAGCGATCTATTTGGGTTCGGCGCCTGACGAGTTGGTGCTGGCCCAGGCCTCGCGTTTTTATCACTTTCGCGACGGTGTGCTGGTCTCGATCAGCGATGCGTATGACAACCGGCTGCGCCTTTGCCGGGATCGTTCAGGGCGGATTGAGCGGCTGGATAACGGCGCCGGTCGTTCGTTGCTGCTGCGTTATGAGTTGGGTCGCATCGTCGCGGTGGACTATCAGGTGCATCGCGCCAAAGGGCGTGAGCCCTACGTGTGGGAGACCGAGCAGAACCTTGTTTCCTACGCCTATGACGAACACGGACGACTGGTCTGCGCGACCAATGCTGTCGGGGAAAGCGAGCGTTATCGCTACGACGATCAGCACGTCATTCTTGAGCGGCAGTTGGCCGGTGGGGCGAGTTTCTTCTGGGCGTGGGAACGGTCTGGCAAGGCGGCGCGTTGCGTCCGGCATTGGGCGAGCTTCTCGCAGATGGACACGCGTTATGCCTGGGGCGATGACGACCACGTCACCGTGCATAACGCCGATGGTAGCCAGGAAGTCTATGTCCATGACGACCGGGCGCGCTTGGTGCAGCGCATCGATCCGGATGGCGCTCAGCATTACAAATCCTACGATGCCAAGGGCCGGCTGACCGTCGAGCAAGACCCGATGGGCGCGGTGACGGCCTATCAATATGACGACGCCGGACGCATGGTGGCGCTGTTTCCGGGGGATGATGAGCCGACTTCCTACGAACATGACAACGGTTTTGTTCGGGTTGTCAGGCGTGGGGAGGCGGTCTGGAAATATGAGCGCAATGTTCAGGGCGATGTCATCCGCAAGATTGACCCGGATGGCAATTCGACTGACTACAGCTATGACAAACATGGGCAATTAGTTGGGGTTTGGTATCCCGACAGCAGTTGCCAGCGGCTGGTGTGGAACGAACGCGGGCAACTGCTTGAGGAGCAATTGCCCAATGGTGGGCTCAAGCGTTATCGCTATGACGATCTGGGGCGGCAAGTTGCCTGTGAGGATGAGCATGGTGCGCTGACGCAATATCACTGGGACTGCGTCGGCAGGTTGATTCGTCTTGTATTGCCAGGAGGTAATTGTAGGGAATTCAGCTACAACCCCTACGGCAAAATCATCGCCGAACGCGACGAACTCGGTCACGTCACCGGCTACGAATACGCAGACGGCCTGCACCTGATCAGCCGCCGGCTCAACGCCGACGGCACCCAAGTCAAGTACCGCTACGACAACGCCCGGCTGCTGCTCACCGAGATCGAAAACGAAGCCGGCGAAACCTACCAACTCGACTATCACCCCAACGGCCTGATCCGCCAGGAAACCGGCTTCGACGGCCAGCGCACCGTCTACGCCTACGACCTCAACGGCAACCTGCTGGAAAAGACCGAATACGGCGACGATGACAGTCAGCTCATTACCCGCTACCAGCGCGACCACGCCGGGCGTCTCGTCCGAAAAACCCTGCCCGACAGCGCCGTTGTCGACTATGCCTACGACCGCCAAGGCAACCTCCTCAGCGTCGAAGACGGCCACTGGGCGTTGGCCTACGAATACGACCGCCAAAACCGCCTCACCGCCGAACACCAGGGATGGGGCACCCTGCGCTACGGCTACGACGCTTGCGGCCAGCTGAAAAACCTGTGCCTGCCAGACAACAACCGCGTCACCTTCAACCACGACAAAGGCGGCCACCTCGCCACGGTCGAACTCAACGGTGAAGTACTCACCTCACATCTGTTCAAGAGCGGCCGCGAACACCAGCGCCAGCAAGGCCAACTGCTCAGCCACTACCACTACGACGACCAGAGCCGCCTACACGCCCATGCGGTAACCCAACAGCAAAACCATTTTTACCAACGCCAGTACGACTACGACAAATCCGGCAACCTCACCCGCCTGCTCGACACCCGCAAAGGCGAACACCGCTACCACTACGACCCCCTCGCCCGCCTGACGCGCGCCGACCACTCCCAAGACGTACAGGAACGCTTCGGCCACAACCCCGCTGGCAACCTGCTGATGCAAGACCGCCCCGGCCCGGACATCGTTGCGGCCAACCGCCTGATGATCCAGGGCGACCGTCATTACGACTACGACGCCTTCGGCAACCTCATCCGCGAACGACGCGGCAAGGGCCAGCAACTTGTCACTGAGTACCGCTACGACTGCCAGCATCGGTTAGTCGGGGTTACAACGCCCAACGGCCAAACCGCCAGCTATCGCTATGACCCGTTTGGACGCCGCATCAGCAAAACCGTGGGCGACAAAACCACCGAGTTTTTCTGGCAAGGCGACAAGCTGATTGCCGAACACCATGCAGAGCGCCATCGCAGCTACCTCTACGAGCCCGGCAGCTTCCGCCCATTGGCACTGTTGGACGGTTTCGGCCCAAAAGAAACCAAGCCCTACCACTACCAACTCGACCACCTCGGCACCCCGCAAGAACTGACCAGCCCCGAAGGCGAAATCGTCTGGTCCGCCCACTACCGCGCCTACGGCCAGATCGCCCGGCTCGACGTGGGCAAAATCGACAACCCACTGCGGTTTCAAGGGCAGTATTTCGATGCGGAAAGCGGGCTGCATTACAACCGCCATCGCTACTACTATCCAGATATTGGTCGCTACCTGACGCCAGATCCGGTGAAGTTGGCGGGAGGGATCAATGGGTACCGGTATGTGCCCAATCCGACGGGATGGGTAGATCCCTTAGGGCTGAGCTGTAAGGTTGGAATTTGTCCTGGCTCAAAAATCGACGCTCCAGCAAAAAAAATACCCAGCGGCGTACTAGACGGGCATGAAAAAGCAGGCGGACATCTGATTAAGAAGCACGTAGAGCGGACTGACTATCAATTGGTAGAAAGGCTTGAGGTGGAGCCACATATACCTGCAGCGTCTACGTTCAAAACTTTAGAAGACGCAGAAGCACTTGTATCCAAAAGCTTGGCTTCGCACAGTCAGGAAATATCCAAATTCCTACAAGGAACGAAGGACAAGCATATTATCAGAGAGCATTCGAGCCAACCCGTAGGGTTGAGCGTTATAAGAGGCACCACAGAATCCATACCTGTTTATAAGTTTATGCTAGTTTTAATTCGAAAACCAAAAATGCCAGACGGCTACCTTTTACTGACAGGATACCCAATAGAAAAATGAACAACCAACTAACTGAACTTCAGCAATTCTTTGGAGCTTACTTCCATCAAGACTGGGTAGATGAGCACGCCACAGCTGACGAGGTCATTGATGCTTTTCTACTAGTCTCATCTACGGATGTAATCATCACCGTAAAAGAAGAAATTCTAGAACTGCTCAAATACTATACAAACGAATCAAATCTTTTGGAGAACCTGCTACACAAACAGTATTGCTATTATTATTATCCGCACGAGTGGGCATCAGGGCCGCTTTGGCTGAGCCACATCGTAAGAAAAATTGAGAACCACTTACTCCTCAAACAATAATCGATCGCCCCCCCTAAACAAATCAGCACCGCCACTAAAGGAAAAATCCTATGCAGTTAAGTACGCAGTTTAAAAGTCATCGAGCGCAACTCGCTGTACTAAATGAGGTAACCACCAGAGCAGAACGCAACCTACCACCTTTTACCGGGGAAGATTACTACGGCAACCCAGTTGTCCGAATCGAAATGCAGGGTTGCGGAAGAGGATACATACCAAACCCTTCTGACCGAAACAATCCAATACTTGATGAAAACATGGATGCAGCGATCGCAAAATTTGATCGCGAAACCAAAGAACTTTATACCGTATTCCCTGTGGGTAATGACCAATGCTGAAACACCCTTTTCTAGATATCCCGTACGCACCGAAACTTCGGCACTTACTCAGCCCGTTCGATATTTATGATCGCGAAGAGACTTTAGGTGAAGAGTTTGCACGTTACGACATCAACCTTGACACAGACAGAAGACGACTGATCAAAAAATACATAATTGAGAAATCTTCAGATCTAAGCTATCGACATCGCAAGGTTTTATGCGACAAATTGGGGGCTGCACTTAGCGACGAAACCTTTGATTTTTCGCACTTATTGAGACAGGCTCCCGGCTATTATTGCACCCTGCCGTGGGGATGGAGTGAAATGGACAATCCAAAAGGTTTTTTCGAAGAAATTTATAGATTAACTAATGAATGGTGGAAAGAAGACCTCCAAAAAGCCAGCCTCGAAGACCCTGCCACATGGTGACTTCCACATTGAATACACCGAGTACTCAATGTGGGACGGGGCAAGCCCTAATGCCAATCAGTCAAGCGAACACAACGCTCAAATCAACAAATACCAAATGTGGGAGCTGGCTTGCCTGCGAAAGCGGTACTGCAGTAACACATGCAGCGACTGACGCGCCGCCTTCGCGGGCAAGCCCGCTCCCACAGGGGGATCTGCGCTTACCTGGAACTCCTCCCACATTCAAACCCGCTTCGCTTTGCAATTCAATGATCTGTATGGAGAAGTTTATAGGTGAAGGGTATAAAAGGGATAAATCAGAATATGGAAAACAGAGATAAGCCTTTGCGCATTTGAATGAAGACAGAAACCTCTTTACTGCTTACATGGACTTTTAAACATGAAAAGTCAACCACAGCTATCAATACTTAAAGGATTATTATTTACCTACTGCATCGAAAACACCAGAGATGCGGACCGAGAAGAGCTAATTACCTCTATAAACGTGAACCATCACGAGGAACTCACATGGTTATTCAACCAGCTAACCAAGCCTGAATTCATCAAATATAAGCAAGATGAAAGAGAATGGCACATCAACACACTCCAGCATTTTCTCAGCACGGACGAAAATTTTGAGTCCGTATTTTATCTATTTGACACTTACTTCGAAGATGAAATCGTCGACAACAGAGCCTTTATGAAAACATTGCTTGAATGTCTAATTCGTTATCACGCTCAAGCGACAGCAGACGAATAATCCAACAAAACCAAGCGAACACGATCAAATGTGGGAGCTGGCTTGCCTGCGAAAGCGGTAGTGCAGTAACACATGCAGCGACTGACACACCGCCTTCGCGGGCAAGCCCGCTCCCACAGGGGATCTGCGTTTGCCTGAGGGGCATTCCTCCCCCATTCAAATCTGCTTCGTTCGATCATCCAGTGTTCTGATCAGCGCTTGGACAACTCCATAATCATCCGACTCAACAAATAAACCCGCGGCACCACACTCTCCACCTCGGCATATTCCTCCGGGGTGTGGATATTGCCCCCCACTATCCCAAACCCATCCAACGTCGGCGTGCCTACCCCGGCGGACAAGCTGGCATCCGCCGCGCCGCCGCTGCCTTCGATGGTCAACTTGCGTCCCAGTTCGCCATAAATCCCTTGGGCCATCGCCACCAACTTATCCGACTCGGCCGTCTGCGGCATCGGTGGCAGGCCGCGCTGCAGGCTGGTGTTCACTTCGGTTTCCGGGATCAATTTGTTGGCTGAAACCCGGGCCAGGTCTTTCTCGATCCGGTCGAACTCTTCCGGCAAGGCCGCACGCACGTCGGCCTTGGCGGTGGCTTGGTCAGGGATGACGTTGGTGCGGTCACCGGCCTTGAGCACGGTGAAGTTGATGGTGGTTTTCTTGTCTTCATCGCCAAGTTTGCCCAGTTGCAGGATCTGGTGCGCGGCTTCCATGGCGGCGTTGCGTCCCAGTTCCGGGGCGACGCCGGCGTGGGCGGCCTTGCCTTTGACTTCGACCACGGCGGTGGCGCTGCCTTTGCGCCACACCACCAGGCCGTCGGCGGGACGGCCGGGTTCCAGGTTCAGGGTCACGTCGTGGCCCTTGGCAGTGTTGCGGATCAGTTCGGAGGCGGCGTCGGAGCCGGTTTCTTCGCTGGCGTCGAGCAGGAAGGTGATCTGCGCGTAGTCCTTGAAACCCTGGCTTTTGAGGACTTTGAGCGCATAGATGCCCGCGACGATGCCGCCCTTGTCATCCATCACGCCGGGGCCGTAGGCGCGGCCGTCCTTGATGTGGAAGGGGCGCTCGGCAGCCGAGCCTTCCTTGAATACGGTGTCCATATGGGCCATCAGCAGGATCTTGGCCTTGCCGGTGCCTTTGAGGGTGGCGACCACATGGCTGTTGTTGGCGGCTTTATCCGGCACCAATTCGATGGTGAAACCCAACTGTTTCAACTCGTCCACGGCGATATCGCGCACTTGGGTCAGGCCCGGCTCGTAGCCTGAGCCCGAGTCGATATTCACCAGGCGCTCCAGCAGCTTCAAGGCTTGGGCCTTGTATTGTTCGGCCTGTTGCTGGATCTGTTTATGAGGCTCGGCGCTGTAGGCCGGCAGGCTGAAAGACAAGGCCAGGGTAGCGGCCAACAGGGTACGCGGGAAGGTGAAGAACATGGACCGATCCTTGTTTTTTGTTGGAGGGTGCCCCGCCACCCTACCCCACTAAACTGACCGCAACCAACTGCCCTGTACCGAGCTGACCCGGTTGCGCCCGCTGCTCTTGGCTTCATACAGCGCCTGGTCGGCATCGTTGAGCCAACTGATGGAGTCGGCGTGGCTCGGCTGGTACGGCGCCAGGCCGATGCTCAGGCTCACTCGCAGTGTCGGGTCCTGGGCGTAGGCCAAGGCGTTGAAGCGACCGCGCAAGGCCTCCATCACCTCGGTGGCACGGTTGAGGGGCATATCGGGCAGGATCACGCAGAACTCATCACCGCCATAACGGCCGGCCAGGTCGGTGGTGCGCAGGTTCTGGCGCAGCACCTTGCTCAGTTGGCGCAGGACGATATCGCCGGTCACATGGCCGTAGGTGTCGTTGATGGTCTTGAAGTGGTCGATGTCGATCAACGCGATGGCGGCACCGGCCGGGCCACGGCGGCAACGTTGAAATTCGAGGTCCAGATGGTCCTTCCAGGCGCCGTGGTTGAGCAGGCCCGACAGGCTGTCGGTGCGGCTCAAGGCCAGCAGTTCACGTTTGTGCCGGGCCAAGGTGACGGCCTGGCGATAGCAGATCCATCCCAGGGCCAGGGGATACAGCATCAGGATCGGCAGGCAGGCATACAGCTGGGCCTGGGTGGTCAGGGCGACAAACCCAGGTGTGAACAGCAACAACGCGGTGCCCAGTCCCAGTGCCTGCGCCACCCAACCCGCGAACAGGAAGCGCGGCCCGCCGATGGCGACGTTGTTCATGCTCATCATCGACAGGGTGGTGACGCTGGGCAGCGGGTTGAAGTGCATCGCGCCAACCCAGAACCCACCGCAAAAGGAATCGAACAGCAGGCTGCGGCGTTCGCTGCGCAAGGTATTGGCCGAGCGCAACGAGCATTGAAAAGCCAGGTGCGGCCACGCAAAGGCATTGACCAGCATCCAAGCCCATACCCACAGAGAGGGGTTCAACGGATACATGCCGAACGCCACGCACACAAAGCCGAGCGTCAGCCCCAGCAGGCGAGATTTGTACAAGCGCAAAGCGAGCGGAAGTCCTTTTCCTCCGACGGCTGGCATGGTGGGGGCGATCCTGGGTGAATGCCTGGAGTCTAACAGGGCGACGTCAAATCGCCACTACCGCTTATTGGCTAATACTTCAGTGCGAAAACCCGCGTGCCAGCATCAAGGCGACGCCCAACAGCAAGACGGCCGTGACCCGCTGCAACAACACCCGGCGCTTGGGGTTTTCCAGCACGTGCTTGATGCGCTGGCCGAAATAGCAATACAGGCAGCCGCTGGCAAATTGCAGCAGCAGGAAGGTCAGGCCAAGGATGGCGATGTCCGCCGCCGAACTGTGTTCACCGGCGCCGGCAAACTGCGGGAACACGGCGCTGAACATGATGATGGTCTTGGGGTTGGAAAACCCGGTCAACAGCCCTTTGCCAAACAGGCTGCGCGAACCCTCCACGGCACCTGCGTTGTTGATCGACACGCCGCTGCTGGTCCACTGCTTGTAGGCCAGGTAGAGAATATAGGCCACACCGACAAACTGGATGGTCTGGGTAATGGCAAGGTTGCCCTTGATCAGTTCCGAGAAGCCCACGGCAAAGATCAGGATGGAAATCAGGTAAGACACACTGGCGCCAATCTGCGCGGGGATCGAACTGCGCAGGCCGTCCTTCAGGCCCAGGCTCAACAACAACAAGGTCATGGGGCCGGGGCTGAAGGTCATGGTGGCGCAAAACAGCAAAAAGTAGAGAAACGACGACAGGGTTAACGCACTTGTCATGGCCAGGGACCTTGAATTAAGAGAACAACAGCAACAAGGCGAGCGCCTCAAGCGCCCGCCCCAGGCCGGTCAGGCGACGGCGATTTCAGTCGTCAGAGACTCGCGGTACATCACCGCCAGGTCAGCCAGGGCAGCCTTGGCGGTCTGGTTGCGGGTTTCAAACGCGACCAGCCCCTTCCAGTTGGTCTCGACAATGGCCTGCAGCACATCGGCGTAATCGCAGTTGCCGTCATGGATGCCGAAGTGCTGGTCTTGCACGCCGTTGTTGTTGCTGAAGGAAATGCCCTTGATCAGGTGGTGGTATTTGCGCACCACTTCTGCCGGCAGGCCGTTCTCGATGTTGGCGTGGCCGGCATCGAGGAAGAAATACACATTGCTATGGGCTTGCAGGCGCTCGAACACAAAGGCGTATTCGGCTTCATGGGTAAAGATGTAGTGGAACGGCCGATAGTTGACGTAGTTGGACAGGTTCTCCAGGTAGATATCCGTGCCCTTGGCCTCGGCATAGCGCGCCAGTTCCTGCACCGACTTGAGGTAATGCTCCAGGGCGACCTTCTTGGCCATCAGCACCATTTTCGGCTCGACGATGCAACCGCCGTGAATGATCAACGGCGCGCCCAGGCGGCTGGCGATGTCGATTTCCTTTTTCACATACTCCACGGCAGCGCTGCGGAAGGCTTCTACATCACTGCCCAACGGTGCCTTGAAGTTGCCGTGGAAAACCGGCTTGACCCCAGTCGCCGTGATTTGCGCCTGCAGGCTTTCGATACGCGCCTCGGTCCAGTCATCGACCATTTCGCCGAACAGGCTGCCGTCGATGTACCAGTGGGTGCAGTCACCTTCGATGGCGGTTTGCAGGCCCTTTTCGGCGCCCAGGTATTTCTGGTGGGCCACACCGGTGCAGAACGGGACGGTGGCGTTGATCAGTTTGCTTTCCATGGAGCGATTCCTTTCGTTGATGGAGTGTCAGGCGAATTGACGTTCAGGAAGATTGATGGCCATGAAGTCGGCCTTGGTCACGCCGCAATCCGGGCATGTCCAGTCTTCAGGCACCTCTTCCCAAGGGGTGCCTGCGGGAATTCCGTCCTCCGGAATACCCAGTTCTTCTACGTACATAAAACCGCAGGGTGCGCACATATAAGTCTTCATGGAAATGCAGAATCCATTGCTCAGGTGTAGGAAATATCGCCATCTCCAGGCGAGATGCCGCGCAGTCTAGGGGAGTGGCATTGCGCAAGGCAGGTAAAGTGATGCCTAATCCGGCCTCACTTCACCGGTAAAATCACCTGCAAACACAAGGACGCGTCATGTTTGTATCCGCCATCGCTTTCGTAGAAGGCACGCCCAAGGTCCAGCAGATCGTCGAGGCGTTCAGCCACGCCATGGAAAATGGCGAATGGGCACCGGGCAGCAAACTGCCATCCGTGCGTGAGCTGACCCAGATCCTCGGCGTCAGCAAGTTCACCCTCAATGAGGCTCTGGACCGCCTGCGCGGTCGCCACCTGCTGACCTCGAGCCAGGGCCGCGGCTACTTCGTGGCGATGGACAGCACACGCCCTGCTTCGGCGACCTGGGTCGATCTACTGCCCCAAGACCTGCTCAGCGTATTGCGCCGGCCCTTGGCCACCGCCAGTGGCGAACTGCGGCCCGGTGGCGGACACCTGCCGGAGGACTGGCTCAATGGCGAAGCGATCCGCCAGGCCATGCGCAGCGTGGTGCGTGCGCCGTCGCTGCGCATCGCCGGGCTGGGCACGCCGGCGGGGCTGTTGCCGTTGCGCCAGGCGCTGCAACAGAAACTGCATGGCGAAGGCTTGTCGGTGCCGGTGGAGCAAATCATCACAACCCCCAACACCGTGCAGGGCCTGGACATGCTCATGCGCCTGCTTGCACGCCCCGGCGACACGGTGTTGCTCGACGCGCCGTGCTATTTCAACTTCCACGCCAACCTGGCGCTGCATGGGGTCAAGGTCGTTACCATCGAGCGCCGCCCCGATGGGTTCGATTTCGCGGCCCTCGAACAGTTGCTGGCCGAACACCGCCCCAGCCTTTACCTGACCACTAGCGTTCTGCATAACCCCACCGGGCATTCCTTCAGCCCCAGCCAGGCGTTTCGGCTGCTGCAACTGACCCAGCACTATCACTGCCATATCGTCGAGGATGATCTTTATGGCGACCTGCATCCCAACCCTCCTCCACGCCTGGCCGCCGTCGCCGGGCTGGAGCAGGTCACCTACTTGTCGGGGTTCTCCAAGAGCCTCAGCGCAAACACCCGCGTCAGCTACGTCGTGGCCGCGCCGCAACTGGCCGCCAACCTCACCAATATGAAATTGATGAGCGGCGGCGTCACCTCCGAACTGTTCGAACAAATCGTCTACCGTATGCTCAGCGAAGGCAGCTATGCCAAGCATCGCAAGCGCATGGTGCAACGCCTGATGGAGGCCGGAGGGCGCGTCGAACAATGGCTCAAGCGCTGCGGGTGCGAACTGCCGATGGCGTATGAAGGCGGGATGTTCATCTGGGCACGCCTGCCGCCTGGCGTGAACGGCGAACTCCTGGCTCAGCAAGCCCTGAAACGCAGCATGGTGCTGGCGCCCGGTGCGCTGTTTGGCTATGACCCGGCCCATCGCGACTCGATGCGCTTCAATGTGGCCCACAGTGATGAGCCACGGGTGCAGCGGGTATTTGAGGCGCTGTTGTTGCATGGTGTGGCACACAAAAGCAAAAGCAGCCCAACGTAACCACGATGCGAAGCGAGTAGCTCTTGCTCTTGCTCTGATTTTGATCTCGGTATAACTGCGTCGGCTGGCAGGCCGCCATCGCAGGCAAGCCAGCTCCCACAGTTGGATCGCGGGGCGTCGGGTGGATACGCATCGGCTCGCGCCGTAAGCCTCCCGTCAACCCGGCAACGGAATCACCCGCAACGGCCGCACCGACTTGTAGGAAAAGCTCGAATAGATCTCCTTGACGCAGGGCAACGTCTGCAAAACCTCGCGGGCAAACTCGCCAAACGATTCCAGGTCTTTGGCCACCACTTCCAGCAAAAAGTCATAGCGCCCCGAGACGTTATGGCACGCCACAATCTCCGGAATCGCCAACAGGCGCTGCTCGAACGCGCGGGCGATTTCCTGGGTGTGGCTTTCCATCATGATGCTGACAAACGCGGTCACCCCATAACCCAGCGCCTTGGGAGAAAGGATCGCCTGGTAGCCACTGATCACCCCGCTCTCCTCCAGGGTGCGCACCCGGCGCCAGCACGGTGAGGTGGTGAGGGCCACCCGCTCTGCCAACTCGGCCACGGTCAGGCGGGCGTTGCCTTGCAACGCGTTTAAAAGGGCTTTGTCCGTACGGTCCAGCTTGATGGGCATAACGTGCCTCTAATCATTATTTTTATCGATGTTTGATCCACAAACGCGGGTTTTTGCAGGCTTTTTCGCAAAGTTCATCTGTGGTTATGAGCATAGCATTGTAGGAAATAAGGAGCGCCCGACATGCACACTCAACACACCAGCTTCGGCTTTTGCACCCGTGCCATTCACCATGGCTATGACCCTGTTGACCATCACGGCGCCCTCGTTCCGCCCATCTACTTGTCTGCCACCTTCGCCTTCCCCACCGTCGAATACGGCGCCGCCTGCTTTGCCGGAGAAGCCAGCGGCCACTTCTATACGCGCATTTCCAACCCCACCCTGGCCCTGCTGGAGTCACGCATGGCCAGCCTGGAAAACGGCGAGGCCGCCGTAGCATTCAGCTCCGGCATGGGCGCGATTGCCGCAACGTTCTGGACCCTGTTGCGCCCGGGCGACGAGATCATCGTCAGCCAGACCCTCTATGGCTGTACCTTCGCCCTGTTGCACCATGGCCTGGGCGAATTCGGTATCAAGGTGCGGCATGTCGACCTGACCGACCTGGCCGCCCTGCAAGCAGCATTCTCCCCGGCCACGCGCATGCTCTACTGCGAGACGCCGGCCAACCCCAACCTGCGCCTGATCGACATCGCCGCCGTGGCCGAGTTGGCCCATCAACAGCCGAATGTCACCGTGGTGGTCGATAACACTTATTGCACGCCCTATCTGCAACGCCCCCTGGAACTGGGTGCCGATGTGGTGGTGCACTCGGCCACCAAATACCTCAGCGGCCACGGCGACATCACCGCAGGTGTTGCGGTGAGCCACCAGGCGCTGGCACAGCGCATCCGCCTGCAAGGGCTCAAGGACCTGACCGGCGCAGTGATGTCACCCCAGGACGCGTCGTTGCTGATGCGCGGCCTCAAGACCCTGGCCCTGCGCATGGACCGTCATTGCAGTAATGCCCAGGCGCTGGCCGAAGCCTTGCAGGCGCACCCGGCCGTGGAGAGTGTGATCTACCCCGGGCTGCGTTCCTTCCCCCAGTACGAACTGGCGACCCGGCAAATGAAACTGCCCGGCGGCATGATTGCCTTTGAACTCAAGGGTGGGATCGAGACGGGCCGGCGCTTTATGAACGCACTGCAACTGTTCACCCGTGCGGTCAGCCTGGGAGATGTCGAATCACTGGCCCAACACCCGGCGAGCATGACCCACTCCACCTACACCCCCGAGCAACTTGCGCAGCACGGTATCAGCGAGGGCCTGGTGCGTTTGTCGGTGGGGCTTGAAGACGTTGCCGACCTGCTGACGGATATCCAACAGGCCCTGGCCAAGTGCAGCGGTGCCAACCTGCGGCCAGCCCCCACAGCGGTTTATGCCATGAAATAGCGCCTCAAGCCGTGCGTTTTGCGGTGCCTGGGCGGCGGTCGGAAGGATCCGACTGCCGTTCTACATGTTTAATGCTTTTTTTTTCGCAGATTGGATCCCCCTCCTTTAGCCAGCCTGTACTAGCATGTCCGCAGCGGGACGCACTATCACTGCAGGTTATTCACATTCGTTACCTTCTTAACCCCCGTCGCTATAAAACCGAACACCTGCACGAAACTCACGGACGAATTGATGAACTCACACCTGTTCCCACAGATAGGCAAGGTCATCGCCAGCACCGGCAGCCGCCATTTTCCACGCATGCTGCATGACCTGATCCTCACCCAACTGGCAGTGGACGCCACCCATATCACCCAATTGCACGTCAGCCGCGAAGGCCTTGGCCGCCGCAAGATCAGCCCGGTGTACACCGATTCGGTGGCGGCCCTGGGCAGCGAGCAACTCGCCGCACAACTGCACCTCACGGGCCGCAAGGACGATGTGCGCTATGTACTGTCGGTGTATCGCTCGCACCCGTCCGACAGCTTTTCCGCGCAAGAACGCAGCATGCTCCAAGACTTCTCCGCGCTGTTGCTGCCCATGGTGGAAAAACACATCACCGCGCTGCAGCCATCGCTCCCAGACAGCCCGTGCGCAGTGCCCCAACATCAGGGCATCGACACCTTGCACCGACGCATTCAGGAGCGCCTGGTGCAATCGGGGCTGACCCTGTCCAACCGTGAACTGCAAGTGTGCGTAGGCCTGCTGGCCGGGCGCACCGCGCCGGAGTTGGCCGAACAACTGGCGTTGAAGGTCAACACCATCGAGAGCTACCTCAAGCGTGCGGCGATCAAGTTGGGGATCAGCGGGCGGCATTCGTTGTTGCGGTGGATGTACTCGACCGAAGACGGCACCCGTTTCTGAGCTCACGCCAATCAAACTGTAGGAGCATGCTCGCTTCTACACGGGGTATTCGGGCAAGCCCAGCTTTCAGCAAAAAAAACCGCCCTTGCGGGCGGTTCAAGAAAACTCGGCCTTGATCAGAAACCGAGGGAGAAACTCACCGTCACGGCGTGGTCTTTGTCGTTGCGCGAGAGTTGGCCGGAATAGCCCAGGCCCAGTCTGCCGTTCTGGCTGATCTGGTAATCCAGGCCCGCTTCCACCACCGCGCTGTCCTTGGCAATCGGCACGCCCTGGGTGCTGAACGAGCCACCGCCATTGATAAAGCTCAGGTCGGCGTCGGGCTTGGTGTCACCGAAGGCATGGCGCCAGCCGATGCTGCCCCGTGGGGTGATTTTCGAGCCGTTGCCCAGGGTGATGGTCTGGCCAATGCGCACGCCCAAGGTCGAGTAGGTGATGTCCTGGTCGGCATCGCCACGCAGGGCTGCCGAGCCGCCTTTTTCCTTGATGGTGTCGCTGTCATAGTTGACGTAGGCCAGGCCGGCGAACGGTTCCAGGGCCACGGTAGGGGTTTGAATGGTGTAGCCGACTTCACCGAACACCTGCGCACTGCGTGCCTTGTAATCGGCTTTGAGGCGTTGGCCTTCGCCACCGACGGCCACGTTGCGTTTGCTTTCAACGTCATGCCAGCTGTACGCCACGCCCATGCGTGCGGCGAAGGCTTCTTGCTGGTAGGCGGTGTAGGCCATCAGGTGGTAGCTGTCCACATCGGCGCTCGAGTTGCGGCGCTTGGCGTCCAGGTCGCTGCGGGTATAGCCGGCGGCCACGCCCACGCGCCAGGCGTCGTCCACTTGCTTGTCGGTACCGAGCAGGAAGCCGCTGAGGTTGCGGTCCAGCTTGGCGCTGTTGCTGTCACCGCCCATGTGGCCCCAGGTGCCGAGCACGCGCATCCAACCGACCATCTCGCCGTGGCAACCGGCGCTGCTCAGGTGGTTTTCGCTGGGTGCCAGGGCATTGCGCGGGTCGTCCTCGCGGTAGCAACCGGGTTGGCGCAGGCGCTCGTTGACCGCATCACGCACGTAACGCGAGTCTTCAAGCATGGCGCTGGCGGTGCTGGCGTGGATTTCGCCGGACAAGCTGTCGAAGGCCGCACGTGCCGCCCCTGCATCACCGTTAAGCAGTGCATTTTGCACCGCTGCGCCACCGACTGCGGTGCCTGTGCCCAACGCCGCCGCTACGCCGCGCTGGTTACCGGTGGCCGCCACGCTGGCGTAGCTGACGTCGTTGCGGCTGACCGCCAGGGCCACTTGGGTTGGGCTGTAGTTCAACGCGGTAGTGAGGAATGCCAGGTTCTCCAGGTTGGTGGTGGCAAAGGTGCCGTTGACCGCGCCCGCCGTCAGCAGGGTGTAGGTGGTGGCGCCGGCATAGGGTGCCAGGTTGACCACATTCAAGGTGCCGCCCAGGTTGGCGGTGCCGCCCACGGCCAGGGAGCCGGTGGTGGATGGGGTGATCACCAGGTTCAGCGCACCGGTGCTGGCGTTGGTGAAGTTGCCGGCAACGGTCAGCTTGCCACCGTCGGGCGTCACCGAGCCGTTGTTGACCAGCGAACCGACACTGCCGTTACCGGTCAGCCCCGCACCGTTGGCCACGGTGACTTGGCCGCCGAGCACGGCGCCTGGGTTGGCCGCGTTGCCCACTTGCAACACGCCCTCTTCCACCGCCACGGTGCCGCTGAACGGCTGGTTGCCGGTCAGCAACAGCGCGCCTGCGCCTTGCTTGATCAGCGCACCGGTGCCGCTCAAGGTGCCGCTGAACTGGCCATTGGTGCGCTGGGTAAACAACAACCGCGCGTTGTTGAGGATCCTGCCACGCAGGCTGGTGGTGGTGCCCGCCAGCGTACCGCCACTGACGGTAGTGCCGCCGGTGTAGGTATTGGCGCCAGTCAGCAGCAAGGTGCCCGCATCCAGCTTGTTGATGCCGCCGGTTCCCACCAGCGGTGCATCAATCTGAGCGGTCACGCCGGAATTGACGCGCACTGGCGCCAGGCTGCCATCGGCCGCATTGGTCGGGCTCAAGCTACCGCCTGCGCCGGCGACCAGCGTGTAGCCGGCGTCCAGCACTTGCAGTCCAGTGAAGCCCTGGTTGCCGACTACGGTCACGGTGCCGCCCTGCCCGCCAAATACCGCGAACTGATTGGTGGACGCCTGCCCTTGAGTGCCGGTGGGGTCGGTCCAGTTGGTGCCTGGGCCCCAGGTACCACTGCCGCCGGTGATGCTGCCATCGGGGTTGGTGGTGCCGCCGTTCCAGAACTGGATCTGCCCTGGGGTGGTTTGCACCACCAGGTTGAGCTGGTTGGCCAGCGCCGTTTGCAGGCTCAGGTTGCCCAGTGCCACCGGCAAGGTGCCAAAGGTGAGGCCGTTATCGGTCAAGCTGCCGCCGTAGCGGAACAGCTGGTACACGCCGACACCGAAGCCGCCGGTATCGCTGACGTTGAGGGTGCCGTCCAGGGTCAGGTTGCCCGCCACGTTCACCGCTGTACTGGAGGCACCCGGCGCACCGAGGGCGAAGTCCAGGGTGGTGCCCGATGACAAGGCCAGCGAACCCACCGACAGCGGCGTCGCGGCACCGGCCTGGAGCACCGAGCCGTCAGCCATGTTCACCGCACCGCCCAGGGTACCGCTGCCGCCGAGGGTCGCGCCGCTGGCGACTTGCACTGCGGCGCTGTTCAAGGTGCCGTTGACCAGCAGGCTGCCGGTGTTGACGTTGGTGTTGCCGGTAAAGGTGTTGTTGCCGCTGAGCAACAACGCGCCGGTGCCGGTTTTGTTCAACACACCGGTACCGGTGAGGTTGCCGGTGTAGGTGCCGTCGATGGCTTGCTCAAAGGTCAACGCCGCGTTGTTGGCGATAGCGCCTTGCAGGCTGGTGGTGTTGCCCGTGGTGCTGCCGCCGTTGAGCGTGGTACCGCCGCTGTAGGTGTTGGCCGCGGTCAGCAACAAGTCGCCGTTGCCATTTTTCACCAGGCCGCCGCTGCCGCTGACCACGCCGTTGAGGGCTAGGTCGTGGCTGCCGGCCAGGGTCAGCGCGCCACCCAGGTTGAGGGTATTGGCCAGTTGCAGGTCGGTGCTGCCATCCAGTTGCGCCGCGCCGCCGACCGTCAAGGCACCACTGCCCAGGGCAGCATTATTGCCAAGGATCAATTGACCGGCGTTCAGGCCAGTGCCGCCGCTGTAGCTGTTGACGCCATTGAGCGTCAGCGCTGCCGCACCGTTTTTCACCAGGCTGCCGCTGCCGCTGACAACCCCATCAAGGGTCAGCGCGTTGCTGCCTGCCACCGCCAAGGCACCGTTGAGCACGGCCGCATTGGCCAGGCTGACCGCCGCGTTGCTGTCCAGGGTAGTACCACCGGCCGCCGTCAGAGCGCCTGTGCCCAGGGCACTGTTATTACCCACCACCAGGGTGCCGCCATTGAGCGCGGTACCGCCGGTGTAGCCATTATTGCCGTTGAGTACCAGGGTGCCGCTGTCGAGCTTGGCCAGGGTGCCAGCGCCGTTGAGGGTCACGCCCAGGGTCGCGGTGGCGTTGGGGTCGACGCGTACCGCGGTGTTGCCGGTGCCGCCATTGACCAGGTTGAGCACGCCCGCCGTGCCGGAGCCCAGGGTGTAGCCATCAGTGACGAACTGCATGCCGGTGATGTTTTGCGTACCGTCCACCGTCACGTTGCCCGCCGCGCCTTGGAACACCGCGAAGCTGTTGGCCCAGCCTTGGTTGAGGGTGCCGTCGACATTGGTCCAGTTGGTATTGCCGGCGTTCCAGGTGCCGTTGCCGCCGTCAATCGCACCGTTGCCGATCAGGCTGTTGCCATCCCAGAACTGCACGGTGGTGTTGGGCGCAGTCACCAGCAGGTTGACCTTGTTGGTGATCGCGGTCTGCACTTGCAGGTCGCCCGGCACCACGCTGCCTGGCAGTGTGCCAAGAGCCAGGCCGTTATCGGTCAAGGCCCCGGTGTAGTTGATAAGGTTGTAGACGCCGCTGCCAAAGCCGCCGATATCAGTGACATTGAGGTTGCCGTCCAGGGTCAGATTGCCGCCGACATTCAGCAGGCCTGTGCCGCCACCCAGCACCGGAGTGCCGAGACCGACATCCAGGTTCGAGTTGCCACCCAGCACCAACGAGCCCACCGACAGCGTGCTGCCGGTGGCCAAGCCGATGTGCCCACCGTCGGCCACGGTCACCGCGCCAGCCAATGAACCGCTGCCGGCCAGGGTCGCGCCGCTGTTCACTGCCACCGTGCCGCTGGCCAGGGAACCGGTGACATTCAAGGTGCCGCCGTTGACGTTGGCCGCGCCGCTGATGGCATTGGTGCCGCTCAGGTTGAGCACCCCGCTGCCGTTTTTATCCAGATTGCCGGCACCGTTGAGCGCACCGCCAAAGCTGTTATCCAGGTTGCTGCCACCCACCGCCAGCGTGTTGCCGCCAGCCACCTGTACCACGCCGTTGCCGGCCAGGCTGTTGAGGTTGGCGTTGCCACCCAGGTTGAGGCTGGCGCCGCTGCCGACAGTGACGCCGGAGGTGGTGCCTAGCGCACCATTACCCGTCGTGGTCACGCTGCCCGCCGCCACGGTCAGTGGGCCGCTGAAGCTGTTGTTGCCGGTCAGCAGCAGGTCCGCCGCGCCATTCTTGATCAGCGCTGCATTGCCAGCGAGTACACCGGCCAGGGTCAGGTTGTTGCTGCCTGCGACAGTGAGGTCGCCATTGAGGTTGACCGCATTGGCCAACACCAACGGCGTGCTGTTGGCCAGGGTCGCCGTACCGCCGACGGTCAATGCGCCCGAGCCCAGGGCCGTGGTGCTGCCGACGGTCAGCGTGCCGGCATTGAGGGCCGTGCCGCCGCTGTAGGTATTGGTGCCGTTGAGGGTCAGGTTGGCGCCACCGGCCTTGGTCAACGAACCACTGCCGTCCACTACACCGTTGAGGCTCAGATCGTTGCTGCCGCCGACGGTGAGCGCGGCGTTCAGGCTGGTGTTATTGGCCAGGGCCAACGCCGTGTTGGTGTCCAGGGTGGATGCCCCATTGACCGCCAAGGCACCGCTGCCCAGGGCTGACGCATTGCCCAGGGTCAAGGAACCGGCATTCAATTGCGTGCCGCCCAGGTAGGCATTGGCGCCGTTGAGCGTGAGGTTGCTCACGCCGGTTTTGATCAGCCCACCGGTACCGCTGACCAGGCCGTTCAGGCTGAGGTCGGCGGTGCCCAGAATGCCCAGGTTGCCGGCCAGATTCACCGTGTTGGCCAGGGCGACCGCCGTGCTGCTGTCGAGGGTGGTGCCGGCGGCCGCGTTCAGGGCACCACTGCCCAGGGCCGAATTGGAGGCCAGGATCAGGCCGCCTGCGTTGAGTGCGGTTGGGCCAGCATAGGTGTTGTTGCCACTGAGGGTCAGGTTGGCGATGCCATTCTTGATCAGGCTGCCCGTGCCCGCCACCGTGCCGGCCAGGGTCAGGGCATTGCTGCCGCCGAGGGTGAGGCTGCCGTTGACGTTGAGTGCATTGGCCAGGCTGACCGCGGTGTTGCTGTCCAGGGTGGTGCCGTTGGCGGTGGTCAAGAGGCCGCTGCCCAGGGCACTGTTATTGCCGACCACGAGGGTGCCGCCATCCAGGGCAGTGCCGCCGGTGTAGCTGTTGGCGCCGTTGAGCACCAGGGTGCCGGTGTCGAGCTTGGCCAGGGTGCCGCCGCCGTTAAGCGCCACGCCCAAGGTGGCAGTGACGCCTGGATCGACACGTACGGCGGTGTTGCCGCCCACGCCATTGAACAGGGTCAGGGCGCCCGCTGCCCCGCCGGCCAGGTTGTAGCCATCGGTGACGAACTGCAAACCAGTGATGGCTTGCGCGCCGTCAACCGTGACGGTGCCCGCCGTGCCTTGGAACACGGCAAAGCTGTTGGGCGTCCAGGCGGTATTGAATGCACCATTGACGCCGGTCCATTGGCTGCCGCCTGCACTCCAGGTGCCGCTGCCGCCTTCGATGGTGCCATTGCCCGTGGTTTGGCTGCCGTCCCAGAACTGCACGTTGGTGCTGCCGTTGACCAGCAGGTTGATCTGGTTGCCGATCGCAGTTTGCAGGTCCAGGTCGCTGGCCGGGATGTTCACCGGCAGGCTGCCCAATAGCAGGCCGTTGTTGGTCAGGCCACCGGTGTAGTCGATCAGGCGGTAGATACCCGCACCGAAGCCGCCGATATCCGTGACGTTAAGGGTGCCGTCCAGAGTCAGGTTGCCGTTGACCTGCACCAGCGCGGTGCCGCCCGTCGCGGGCGCGCCGAGGCCCGCATCCAGGTTGGCGTTGGCATTGAGCAGCAGCGAACCGGTGGTCAGGGTCGCGCCGGAATTGACGGCCAGGTGGCCGCCGTCGGCGATGCTCACGTTGCCCAACAAAGTACCGGTACCACCGAGGGTGGCACCACTGCCCACCGCCACGTTGGCGCTGGCCAGGGAACCATTGACGAGCAAGCTGCCGGCGTTGACCTGGGCGTCCCCGGTCACCACGCTGAGGCCACCGAGGGTCAAGGCGCCTGTGCCGTCTTTGGCCAGGTTGCCGAGGCCTGCCACGACGCCGTTGAAGGTGCTGTCCAGATTATTGTTGCCGACGCTTAAGGTGCTGCCGGCCCCTACGGTTGCAAGCCCGGTACCCGTGAGGGCGCCCAGGCTGGAGCTACCGCCCAGGTTGAGGGAAGTACCGCTCGCCAGGTTGACCCCGGCGCCGACACCCAGTGCTCCGTTGCCCAGCGTGGTGAGGCTGCCTGATTGCACATCGAACAGGCCGTTGAAGGTGTTAGTACCGGTCAGGCTCACATCCGCCGTGCCGGTTTTGACCAGGCTGCCGCTGCCGGCCAGCACGCCGGCCAGGGTCAGGTTGTTGTTGAGACCGCCCACGGTCAGCCCAGCGTTGAGGTTGACCGCATTGGCCAATACCAGCGGTGTGCTGTTGGCCAGAGTAGCTGCACCGTTTACGTTCAAGGCGCCGGTACCCAGGGCTGCTGCCGTGCCCAGGGTCAGCGTGCCGGCGTTGAGGCTGGTGCCGCCTTGGAAGGTGTTGACGCCATTGAGGGTCAGGTTGGCCGCGCCGTCTTTGCTCAGGCCAGCCGTGCCGGTGACCAGGCCACCCAGGGTCAGGTCGTTGCTGCCGGTGACGGCGAGGTTGGCGTCAAGCACGACGCCATTGCCCACACTCAGCGCTGCCGTGTTATCCAGGGTCGCCGCGCCGCCAACGGTGAGGTTGCCCAGGCCAAGGGCGGTGGCGCTGCCCAAGGTCAGCGTACCGGCGTTCAGGGTGGTGCCACCCAGGTAGGCGTTGGCGCCGCTGAGGATCAGATTGGCCGTGCCCTCCTTGGTCAGGCTGCCTGCACCGTTGATTGCGCCGCCGAGGGTCAGGTCAGCGGTGCCGCCGATGCCCAGGTTGCCCGCCAGATTGATCGCGTTGGTAGTGGTGACCGCCGTGCTCGCGTCCAAGGTGGTACCGACTGCGGCATTCAACACGCCCGCGCCCAGCGCCGTATTGCTGGCCAGGATCAGCCCGCCTGCGTTCAAGGCCACAGGGCCCAGGAAGGTATTGGTGCCGCCGAGTGTCAGGCCTGCCGTGCCATTCTTGACCAGGCCACCGGTGCCGCTGATGGCGCCATTGAGCGCCAATGCGTTGCTGCCGCCGACCGTCAGGCTGCCGTTGAGTACCGCATCATTGCCCAGGGTTACAGAGGCGTTGCTGTCCAGGGTGGTGCCCGCCGCAGCGGTCAGCGTGCCAGTGCCCAGCGCGGTGTTGCTGCCGACCACCACCGTACCGCCATTGAGCAAGGTGCCGCCGGTGTAGCTGTTGGCGCCATTGAGCACCAGCGTGCCGGTATCGAGTTTGTTCAGCACGCCCGCGCCGGTGATATCGACGCCGAGGGTGGCAGTCGCCAGTGGGTCGACGCGCACGGCGAAGTTGCCGCTGCCGGTGCTCAACTGCCCACCGGTGCCATTGACCAGGCTGTAGCCATCGGTGACGAATTGCAGACCGGTGATGGTTTGTACGCCATCCACGCTGACAGTGCCCGCAGCACCTTGGAACACCGCAAAGCCACCGCCCCAGGTCTGGTTGGAAAGGCCGTCGGCCGACGTCCAGTTGGTGCCCCCCGCTGTCCAGGTGCCGTTGCCACCGTCAACAGTGCCGTTGGCAAGGGTGTTGCTGCCGTCCCAGAAACGAATATTCGGCGCCGCTACCACCAGGTTGACCTGGCTGCCCACTGAGGTCTGTACCAGCAGATCACCCAGGCCATAACCCAGCGGCACCGTGTTGACGTTCAATGCGCCGGTCAAGCCGCCGGTGTAGTTGATCAAGCGATACACACCAGCGCCAAAGCCACCGGCATCGCTCACATTAAGGTCGCCGGCCAGATTCACGTTGCCGCCGACATTCATCAGCGAGGTCAGCGACGGTGCGCCAAGCGCCACATCCAGACTGGCCCCGGCACTCATGTTCAGGCCAGCGGCCGACAAGGTCGTGCCACTGCCCAGCGCCAGGTGCCCGCCGCTATTGATATTCGCCGTACCCAAGAGCGAGCCACTGCCGGTGAGGGTGCCGCCGCTGTTCACGTTGACCAACGCGCTGCCCAGAGAACCATCGACATCCAGAGTGCCCGCGTTGATCGCCGTGTTACCGGTGATGCCATTGATTCCGTTGAGCGTGAGCGTGCCGGTACCCACTTTGATCAAGCTGCCCGCGCCGCTGAGGTCACCGTCAAAAGTACTGCTGGTGTTCACCCCTCCCACGGTGAGATTCAAACCGCCGCCGACTGCCACGCCACCCGCACCGCTGAGGCCGGCCAGGCTGGAATCGACGCCCAGGTTCAGTGCGGCGCCGGTGCTGACATTGACGCCAGAGGTGTTGCCCAATGCACCGGTGCTGCCGGTGGTGACGCTGCCGGAGACAATATTCAATGGCCCGGTGAAAGTGTTGTTGCCGCTCAAGGTCAGGTCAGCCAAGCCATTTTTGATCAGCGCACTGGCGCCGCTGAGCACGCCGCTGAGGTTCAGGTCATTGTTGCCCGCGAGCGTCAGGTCGCCATTCAAGGCAATCCCGTTGCCCAGGGTGAAGGTCGCGCTGGTATCCAGAGTTGCCGCACCACCGACCGTCAAGGGGCCTGCGCCCAATGCGCCTGCCGTGCCCAAGGTCAACGTACCGGCGTTGAGGCTGGTGCCACCGGTGAACGTGTTGGTGCCGTTAAGGGTCAGGTTGGCCAGGCCATCCTTGATCAGCGCACCCGCGCCGCTGACCACACCGCCCAGGGTCAGCCCATTGGTGCCGCCGACGGTCAGCCCGGCGTTGAGGGCAATACCATTGCCCAACGCCACCGCCGAGGTGCTGTCCAGGGTGGCGGCGCCGCCGACGGTCAAGCTGCCCAGGCCAAGCGCCGTGTTGCTGCCGACGGTCAGCGTGCCGGCATTCAGCGTGGTGCCACCCAGGAAGTTATTGCTGCCGCTCAGTGTCAGGCCGGCTGTGCCGTTCTTGGTCAGGCTGCCTGCACCGTTGACTGTGCCGCCCAGGGTCAGGTTGGCGCTGCCACCGATTCCAAGGTTACCGGCCAGGTTGATCGCGTTAGTCAGCGTGGCACTGGTGCTGGCGTCCAGGGTCGTGCCTGCGGCTGCATTCAACGTACCCGCACCCAAGGCACCGGTAGCGCCAATCACCAGCTTGCCGCTGTTGAGTGCCGTGTTGCCCAGGTAAGTGTTCGCTTGATTGAGGAGCAGATCCGCCGGGCCGTTCTTGATCAACCCACCAAGGCCCGCCACCACACCGCCAAGGGTCAGCGCGCTGCTGCCGCCAAGGGTCAGGTTACCGCCCAGGTTGAGGTTATTGCCCAGGCTCACTGCTGCACTGGCATCCAACGTGGTACCCGCCGAGGCGTTCAACACACTGGCGCCGAGCGCAGTATTGGAGCCCACCACCAGCGAACCGGCGTTGAGGGCCGTGGCGCCGGTGTAAGTATTGTTGCCCGTAAGCGCCAGGCTCGATACGCCCTCCTTGATCAACCCGGAACCACCGCTGACAACCCCGCCAAGGGTCAGCGGGTTCACGCCGTCTACGGTCAGATTGGCGTTCAAGGTAATCGCATTGCTGGTTGTCAGCGCAGCATTGCTCTGCAAAGTACCTGCACCCGCCACGGTCAATGCACCGGTACCTAGCGCTGCGGCATTGCCCAATGTAAGCGTGCCGGCGTTCAAGGTGGTACCACCCTGGAAGGTGTTGGTGCCACTGAGGATCAATTCGCCGGTACCCGCTTTGCTCACACCCGCGGCGCCCGAGATCACACCACTCAGGGTCAACCCGGTCGAGGCGCCCTGTACCGTTAAACCACCGGTACCCAGGGTCATCAGGTTGGCCAGTGTCAGGCCGTTGCCGGTGGCCTCGATAGCGCCGCCGTTAGACGTGAGCACACCGCTGCCAAATGTCGCGTTGTTATTGAATTGCGCCACACCGCCATTGAGCGTAGTGCTGCCGCTGACCAACGGCCCCTGCAACGTCCAGGTGCCACTATTGATGGCCAGGTTGTTGAAGTTGACATAGTTGGCGCTTGAAGCCGTGCCGGTGCCTGTACTGCCACCACCGACGCCCGTCGTGTTTTCAAGGATCAGCGAGTTGCTGCCGCCTGCGCCGCCGTCCACCTGGCCGGTGGGGGCGAACGTCAGGTTCACGCCGATCAGTCCGCCAAGGCTTAAGCCGAGGCCGCCGCCGTTGGTCACTTGCGAGCCCGTGACTGCCGTAAAGGTGTTGGTACTGGCGGCCCCCATCGACACACCGCCAGAGATAGTGCCGGTGTTGCGGAACGTGTTCCCTGTAGTGGAGCTCTCGAACGCCACGCGCCCGGTCAGGGTGCCGTTATTCGTCATATTGACCTGCCCGCCACCCTGCACGGCCACCACCGGGGTATCGGAAGTGAGCAGCGACAGGCCGAGCAAAGAAGAAGAACCAATGACCCCGTTGTTGACGATCGTGGTGGTGCCGCCTGCGCCGTTGGTGGCGTTCAGGGCCATGCCGTCCAGCGAGGCCAGGTTCAGCCCCAGCAATGCGCCAGTACCGCGCATGATGCCGGAGGCGCTGTTGGTGATGTTCAATGCGCTGGCTGCCGTGTTGCCGATCACTACGCCACCGCTCAGCACCGAAACCAATCCGAGAAGTGCCGGGTCAATGGTGCCGGAGTTGTTCAACGTCGTGTTGTTGCCGGTCAGGGTCAGTGCTTTACCGCCCAACGTCGCATTGAGCTGCGCCCCCGCGTTGACGTTGACCGTCAGGCTGTTGACTGCACTGCTGAAGGTATTGAGAAACAGCGGCAATGTCGGCACACCCGTACAGGTCACCGTCGCTCCAGCGGTGGGACTCGCCGGGCTACAGGCGGCGAACACATCCGGGCTCGCCAGCCCCATCACCAGCCCGGCCACGCCCAGGCGGATCGCAAGAGAAAGCGCAGAAATACGAGGTAAAGCGGCAGTCGCAAGTCTTCTATCCACGTTCTACTCCTTGTGGTCCAAGCCTTTCATCCGTGACTGCGTGCACGCCTTGTTTCAACGATCCACACGCATCGAATTCGAAACACCTGACCGTGGTGACTACTGGTTCAGTTTTTCGAAACGTTAGTAGACCTGCGCGAAAGCCATTGAATTAAATGGTATTAATACTTTCGTAAAACCGGTGTAAGAATGGGATGAGAGCCAACATCCATTGACTGTCGCGTCAAAAATACAAGTTTCCAAATGTGAAAAAGCGCTCTAATAGCGCCCTATCCTCCCCACCGTAGGAGCGAGCCTGCTCGCGAAAATCCTCAACGATGACGCGACAAACCAGACACAACGCGGTGCCCTTGCGTTCTTCGCAAGCAAGCTCGCTCCTACCGTTGATCGATGCAAATGCTGGAGTTCGTAATGCCCCATGAAGGCAACCTGTTACAAGCAGCCGTGGTGTTCCTGTTCGCCGCCGTGCTGACCGTGCCCCTGGCCAAGCGCCTGCAATTGGGCGCGGTGCTGGGCTATCTGTTTGCCGGTGTGATCATCGGCCCGTCTGTTCTCGGCCTGATCGGCAACCCGCAAAGCGTGGCGCAGTTCTCTGAACTGGGCGTGGTGCTGTTGCTGTTCATCATCGGCCTGGAGCTGTCGCCCAAACGTTTGTGGGTGATGCGCAAGGCGGTGTTCGGCGTCGGCCTGGCCCAGGTCCTGCTCACCGGCGTGGTGATGGGCGCGGTCGCGCTATGGCTGTTTGGCCAGTCGTGGAACAGCGCCATCGTGCTGGGCCTGGGCCTGGCGCTGTCGTCTACGGCGTTTGGCCTGCAAAGCCTGGCCGAACGCAAGGAACTCAACCAACCCCACGGGCGCCTGGCCTTTGCCATCCTGTTGTTCCAGGACATCGCCGCCATCCCGCTGATCGCCATGGTGCCGTTGCTGGCCGGCAGCGATCATCCGACCACCGAGGCCCAAGGCCTGCAACATGTGCTGCAGATCCTGGGCAGCATCGCCGTGGTGATCATCGGCGGGCGCTACCTGTTGCGCCCGGTGTTTCGCATTGTCGCCAAGACCGGCCTGCGCGAAGTGTCCACCGCCACCGCGTTGCTGGTGGTGATCGGCACCGCCTGGCTGATGGAGTTGGTGGGCGTGTCCATGGCCTTGGGGGCCTTCCTCGCCGGCCTGCTGCTGGCGGATTCGGAATACCGCCACGAACTGGAATCCCAGATCGAGCCGTTCAAGGGCCTGCTGCTGGGGCTGTTTTTTATCAGCGTGGGCATGGGCGCCAACCTCAGTCTGCTGCTCAGCACACCGCTGGTGGTGATCGGCCTGACCCTGCTGCTGATCGGCTTGAAGCTGCCGCTGCTGTACGCCGTCGGGCGGATGGTGGGCGACCTCAACCGCGAAAGCGCTTTACGCCTGGGCGTGGTGCTGGCGGCGGGGGGTGAGTTCGCCTTTGTGGTGTTCAAGATCGGCCGCGACCAGGGCCTGTTCGAACCGCAGCTGTACGACGTGCTGGTACTCACCATCACGCTGTCCATGGCCGTGACCCCGCTGCTGTTGCTGGTGTGCCCGAAGCTGTTCAAGCCCAAGGTCAAGCCGGTGGAAGTACCCGAGGAATACCGCGCCATCGAAAGCGATGCGCCCCGCGTGGTCATCGCCGGCATGGGCCGTATGGGCCAGATCGTGGCGCGCATCCTGCGCGCGCAGAACATCTCGTTCATCGCCCTCGACACCTCGGTGGAAACCATCGAGCTGACCCGCAGTTTCGGCGGTATGCCGGTGTTCTACGGCGACCCCCAGCGCCCGGAAATCCTCCACGCGGCCAAAGTCGATCAGGCGGAATTCTTCGTGATCGCCATGGACGACCCAGAGATCAACATCAAGACCGCCGAGTTGGTGCGCAACCTCTACCCGCACATGAAGATCATCGCCCGTGCGCGTAACCGCCAGCACGTACACCGCCTGGTGGACCTGGACGCTTCACCGGTGCGCGAAACCTTCTACTCCAGCCTAGAAATGAGCCGCCGTACCCTGGTCGGCCTCGGTTTGAGCCAGGCCCAGGCCGATGCGCGCATCAACCGCTTCAAGACCCACGACCAGCAGGTACTTGCCGCCCAACACGCGGTGTACGACGACGCGGCCAAGGTCATGCAAACCGCCCAGGAAGCCCGTGCGGAACTGGCGCGCCTGTTTGAAATGGACAGGCTTGAGGAAGAGTCTTCCGACAAAGTGTGACGGGGCCGATGAACGAGATTGCGAATTTTCTGACAGAATACGCCGCAATTTCGTTCATCCCCGGAGTGCTTCATGGCCACGTTCACCAAGACCGCAATGCTGCTGGCCCTCGCGCTCACCGCCGGCAGCGTATTCGCTGCTGCAAAGCCCACCACCCAGACCATCGCCACCTTGGGTGGCAAGTTCACCTTCAAACTGCCCAAGGCCTACAGCGCCGACACCCTGCCCTCCGGCACAGCGCAAGACGGCACCGCTGACACCCAAGGCACCCTGTACGCTAACTCAACGACGAAAAGTGTGGTGATCGTCGCCGAAACCGTGCGCAACGATGGGGCAACTATCCAGGATAACGACCCGCAGTTCCTAGACGGCGCCGTGGCCGATTTCGTCAAGGACCAGAGCGCTGCGCTGCCTGACTTCAAGAAACTGGGCGAGAAGAAACTCACCTACAAGGGCCTGGGCCTGCGCCAAGTGGACAGCAGCGCCACCCAAGGTGGTGGCAAGACCTTGAACTCCACTTTTCTGGGGGGTTCGGGCAACCATTTGCTGGTGATCCAGGCGATTTCCCGGGCGGATGATGTGAAGGGGCATGCGCAGTTGGTGAAGCAGATTACAGGCGGCAAATGACCCTCCTCTTTACAGCCAACACAAAACCCATGTGGGAGCGGGCTTGCCCGCGATAGCGGTGTGTCAGTCACTCATTCTTTTACTGAGCCACCGCTATCGCAGGCAAGCCAGCTCCCACATTTTCAAGCGCATTTCACTTCAGGCTTTTCTCAAGCCAGGCTTTTAAGTCCTGGATTTCCGCTTCGCTGATGGTGTGATTCATCCCCGGGTACTCATGAAACTCCGGCTTGAGCCCCAACCCTGTCAGCACCTTGTTCGCCTGCGTGGCCGAGCTGAAGGGCAGCGCCTGGTCCAAGGTGCCATGGCCGATAAAGATCGCCAGCTTGCCCATGGACGCATCCGGTTTCAGCGCAGACCTGAGCCCCGGTAGCACGCTGCCACTGAGTGCGGCGATACCGCGCACCCACTCGGGTTCACGCAAGGCCACCTCGTAAGACATGATCGCGCCCTGGCTGAACCCCACCAGGAACACCCGATCACTTTGGGTGTGGTACTTGGCGGTGGCCTTGAGCACAAAGTCCTTGATCAGCCGGGCGCTGCTGAACAGTTCATCGGTCTCGCCGTTGTACTCAGGCTCATCGGTCTTGGTAAACCAACGATACCCCTGCGGCTCCACCGGCAGTGGCGCACGCACTGATAGGTAGGTCCAGGTAGACGGTAACGCGTCCTTGATGCCAAATAAATCTTCCTCGTTGCTGCCAAACCCATGCAGGAAGATCACCAGCGGCTGGTTGCGCGCATCGCCCTGGGTCTGTTCCAGGTAGGACAACGGCAAGTCGGTGTGCAAGCCGGTGTCGGCATGAGCGGCGCCGGCCACCAGGGCCAAGGCGAGGGCAAGCTGTTTGAGCATCGGGTTTACCTCAGGGTTTGCGCAGCAAATAGGTGTCCATGATCCAGCCGTTTTCCAGGCGTGCCGCCTTGCGTACCCGTTCGATCTCTTCTGCCACGTGCGCCACTTTACCGCTGATCAGGATCTCGTCCGGCGTGCCCAGGTAGGCGCCCCAGTAAATATCCAGGTCCTGATCCGCTACGCTGCGGTAGGAATCTTCGGCGTCGAGCATCACCACCAGGGTATCGGCATCACTCGCCTGCCCCGCCGCCAGCCGTCGCCCAGTGGTGATTTCGATGGACTTGCCGATACGGTTGAGCGGCACCTTATGCTGCGCCGCCAGGGCCTGCACGCTGGTGATACCGGGGATCACTTCAAACTCGAACACACAGCGGCCACTGGCAAGAATCGCCTGCAAGATACGAATGGTGCTGTCGTACAGCGCCGGGTCGCCCCAGGCCAAAAACGCCCCGACTTCGCCGTCGGCCATTTCTTCGTTGATCATGCGTTCGAAGGTCTGCTGCTTATCGCGGTTGAGGTCTTGCACGGCGGTGGTGTAGTCGATTTCACCACGCACCCGCTCCGGGCAATCGGCCTCGACAAAACGGTAGCCGGGTTCGGTGATGTAGGTGTCGCAGATTTCCCGGCGCAGGTCGATCAGCTTGTCCTTGCTCTGGCCCTTGTCCATCAGGAAGAACACGTCGGTACGGTTCAGCGCCTTCACGGCCTGCATCGTGATGTAGTCAGGGTTGCCGGCGCCAATGCCGATGATCAGGATGCGTTTCATGGGGTGCTCAGTACAGGGCGTGAAATGTTGCCATGTTACTGGGTTGCCCTGCTGGGTCAAATCACCTTGAACTGCCGGGCGATGTCAAGTTTGAGCTTACCTGCGATCACATTTTTATAACTGTCGTTCGTTTCATCAAAGCCCAAGGGGTGTTTGTCAGAGAAATTCAACTTTGTCAGTATCTTGGTCAACATCCTATATCTGCCCCCCAGTCTGGAGCGTTTCGCCACTAATAGCGCATCGGGTACACAGACTTGATAACGAGGGACTAAGCGAAAGGTCGCAATTGAATTATCCACTTTCAGGCATGTGCCATTGGTTGCCATCACCTCAATTTCGTAGGACGTACTGTCAGCCTGAAGTCTCAATTTATTCAAGTCTAGCCCCCCGCCCTTATATGCAAGCCTGAAAGATATATTCTCCGCATCCACCAAGGGGTGCAGATGAGGTGTCAAGTCAAACCGGGTAGTGCCTTTCATTTGTGGCCCGTTACACTTTTCGCAGCAGGGGATGAAATTCCCCATGGTTAACGCTAGTAAAGGAAATTCGGCCTGCGGGTAATAATGATCAATATTTGGCCTGTACGCTTTCAACCCATCAGGACTTACATAAGTGTCAATGGGCGTTATATGGCAATAAGGGCAAATTTTCGATCGGATGGATGTACACAATGCATAGGCGTCCCATCTTTTTAACAGGACCACCCTCTCTTTAGCTGAAAACTCCTTATAGCACAGATACTTTTTGAAAAAACCATTCAAATAGTCAATATCAACAACACGGGCAAAAGTCTGACTAAAGGCAACAATCACACCCGGCAGCGCCAACGGGTCACACCCACATATGGCCTCCCTGTGTTTATCCAAGAACTCGACAAGACGATGCTGAGTCATGGCCGGCCCGACGAATCCTTTTAAGGCATCAGTCAGTCCTTGCAGCTTCCATAGCATGAATAATTTGTGCCTGACTGCGATGTCCTCCCACACCCGCGCGATGTTAACAATCATGAATATCGCCTCTCCGGAGCACGATATAACGCTTCCTTGATGCCAATATCGCCAATGCTCTCAAGCAATAATTTATCCAAGGCCGAAGAAATGCCCTGTTCAAGACGCTGATGGAGTGCATTTATCTTTTCCGCCGCAAACTCACCAATGGCAGCAGTCCCAAAAGAGTTCAGGATAATGTCTTCCAATGGAGCTGCAAACGTATTCTGAGGTGTGACCCTGTCATCCAGGTTAGTTACCATGCACGCTGGAAAATCACCCGTTATCACAGGGGAGTGCGTGGCAACCACTACCTGCACAATCTTCATGTCAAACTCCGCTTTCACCCCTGCCAGGAATTTATTCAGCAAGGAAATATAACGGCGCTGCCACTCAAGATGAAGATAGGCATCGCCCTCATCGATAAGCACCATGACGTGCTTTAATTTCTTTCCCGCCATGGTTACAAAACCTTGGCGGAGCAAAAAAAACTGGTCAACCAGGGCCCTTACACCCGAGCTTTGATCTGTCCAACGCACTTCGACTGCAGCGGTCGACATTTTTATCTGCTTGATTTCCTCTGCCGAGCCTATAGCAAATGAATAGGACCGGGGGTGTTTGCGGATATCATCCTTCGCCCCAACCTTTATAAAATTGAGCGTGGCACGATAAGTCATCATCAGCAAATCGAACACTTCCTTATCTTCGTCGTAACGTCCATCGCTGGCGAGTTCAAAAAAATTAAAGAAAAATCGCCCAATACGATCATGATCAGGGATTTTTTTTGCCACCGACGTTAAGGCAGCGAGCATTACTAACTTATTGCTTTTACCACGGGGAAGTTTCGATAGAGCAAAACGCTCCAACCTGAGCACGCAGGTATCAAGCAAACGCTCAATCTGGATGTTCAAACGTTCATTCTCATAGTAATCCGAGCTTACAAACTGGCGCTTTTTTTGAATTTTCGCGTATTCAGATAAAAATGTAATCACCGGCTTGTGCGCCGTTTGAAACCCGGCAAGATTGCTCATGACGACAAGCGCAGGCGCCAACACGGTCTTGAACAGCTCAAATTCATAACATACTTCTGCCCTCAAACTTGCGTTCAATTCCAGATCGCTGGCCACTTGGTAGAACTGCTCGGCTCGCGCAGAATTCTCTACCTTTCCAAACCGAGGAGAAGCATCGACGAATCGGTTACGAAAAGGTAGCCGGCGCCGGTAGGGAACGGGAGAGAAGTAAATTACACCAATACGTTCAAGCTCTTCGTCAGACAGTTTCTCCGAAGATGTTTCGCGATCATCATAAACGGCTCTTCGAGGGGTAGAGACAGGCGATGAAATATACGCTGCCATGTCACACAACAAGGCAGTTTTACCAGAACCGTTATTACCCAGAATCAAACGAATCGTGTCCACATCAAAAAAGCCATTCCATTTCAGGCTCTCTTGATTTTCGAATTCAAATTTATTCGTACCTGTCTTGACCGCAATCAACTTGTTCATCTGCATAGAATCCCTTACGCAGCCCGTCAATCATTAGGGCAATTCAAAAAGTCGTGTGTCGTGGGCCAGACAATGGCACCAACAAGTGATGCCATTTTGCCACATGTCTGTGCCCTGCGGTAAGGCATGCGTACTTCACGCCATTAACCGCAACCGCCAATACCCATTGAACCGCAACTCCACCGACGATAATGGCTCAACATCAATCCGGTAGAACATCAAGACAGGCAACTGCATGACGTACAGCATCGCCGCGCGGATGACGAACGGGTGGGTCACGGCGATGACATGGCCGGGTTGGGTTTCGAGGGATTTAAGCCATTGGCCGACCCGCATGCACAACTGACCCACCGACTCGCCGCCGTGGGCTGCGCTGGTGCTGTCGGTGGCCCAGGTGTTCAAGGTTTCGCTGTCGAGCTGGCCGATAGCCTGGCCTTTCCATATGCCGACATCCAGGTCGCGTAAGGCGGGTTCGACCTGGGCGTTATTGCCGAACAAGCCCGCGGTTTGACGGGCTCTCACTTCAGGGCCGCACACCAGGCGTGCCTGTTGTTTGTAGCGCCCGGCCAGGGACAAGGCCGCGCCCTGCCAGTCCATCGTGACGGACTCGTCATCAGAGAAACGCCCCTGCTTTTGCAGGGGCGTGATGGCGTGGCAGATCAGGGTCAAGCGGGTGGCCGGCATGGCAATTCTCTGTACCTGTAGGAGCGAGGGGGACGCATAGTTCTTGCTCGCGAAAAGCGTCAACGATAACGCGTGCTGCCTGAATAAGCGCGGCGCCTATGAGTTTTTCGCGGGCAAGCTCGCTCCTACGGGGTGTTCGTGCTTCAAGCCAGCGCAGCGCTGGCGGGCACGGCCGTGGAGTGACCGCTGGCGACAAAATCCTCCTTGCGCAACACCACCAACGCCAGCAACGACACCACCCCGGTCGCCACGTAGAAATACCACGGCGAGGTAATGTCGCCTGTCACCTTGATCAGCCAGGTGGAAATCAACGGTGCGCTGCCGCCAAATACCGCCACCGGCACGTTATAGGCCACCGCAATCCCGGTGGAACGAATGCGCGTGGGCAGCAGTTCACTCATCAGCGCATAGGTTGACGACGCGTACAGCCCGAACAAAATCGCCACCGCCATCAACGGCGCGAAGAAGGTCGCCGGGGTGGCGGTGGGGGCGGATTTGAACAGCCAGAACATCGCCAGGGTCGCCAAGGTGCCGATCACCATCAGGAACGGCTTGCGCCCGTATTTATCGGTAAAGGCCCCGCCAAATGGCATCACGAAAGCCGCCGAGAAGCTGGCGACGAACACGTACAGCAAGGTGGTGCAGCTGTCGAACTTGAGGATCTTGGCCATGTAGGTCGAGGCAAAGGTCAGCACCAGGTAGAAAATCGAGCTGTGCAAGGTGATGATAAAGAACACCAGGGCAATCGCACGCTTCCACTGCCAGACCTCGCGCAGCGGCGCCCGCGACGTTTGCCCGGCGCGTTGCAGGGCCAGGAACTCGGGGCTGTCTTCGAGCTTGAGGCGGATGTACATGGAGATAAAGCCCAGGGGCGCGGCGATCAGGAACGGTACGCGCCAGGCCCATTCCTGCATGACCTCGGCGCCCAGCACCCAGGTCATGCCATTGGCCACGGCGCCACCGAGCAGCAGGCCAAGCACGGCGGTGACCATCAGCCAGCAAGTGGCGAAGCCGCGGCGACCGGGCCCGGCGTATTCAGAGATGAAGCTGGTGACGGTGCCGATTTCGCCGCCCGCCGAGAAGCCCTGTACGCAGCGCACCAGAATCAACAGGATCGGTGCGGCGATGCCCAGGCTGGCGTAGGTCGGCAACAGGCCCAGCATCACCGTGGAGCCGGTCATCATCACCAGCGCCATGATCAGGGTTTTGCGCCGGCCGATCTTGTCCGCCAGCGGGCCAAAGAACAGCCCACCCAGAGGGCGGATAAAGAAGCTCAGTGCAAACGCGGCAAAGCTGGCCAACAGGCTGGTGGTGGGGTCATCGGAGACGAAGAACGCTTGGCCGATATAGACCGCGAGAAAGCCATACACGCCGTAGTCGTACCACTCGATCAAGTGGCCGGAGGTGGCGCCCAGAAACGCACGGCGGCGCTTGCGGACGGTGTCTTGTGCGGGATTGCCCATCGTCGGGACTCCTTGTCTGATTATCGATCCATGTTAAAGCGCGGCGATACTCGCGGTTTGCAGCCAATGCCGCAAGTCGGTCTTGAGAATCTTGCCGTAGCTGTTCTTCGGCAAATCGCTGCGCCACACATATTTTTTCGGCTTTTTGAACGAGGCCATGCGCGCCAGGAACCAGGCCGTCAGCTCGCTTTCGTCCAGCGGCTGGCCGCTGCGCGTCACGACAAAGGCCACCACCGACTCACCCCATTGCGCGTCCGGCTCGCCCACCACGCACACTTCGAACACCTCGGGATGCTGGGCCAGCACTTCCTCGACTTCACGCGGGTACACGTTGCTGCCGCCACTGATGATCACGTCCTTGGAGCGATCCGTCAGGGTCAGGTAGCCGGCCGGGTCGAGGTAGCCGATGTCGCCGGTCAGCAGCCAGCCGTCCACCAGCGTCTGGCGCGTGGCCTGCGGGTTGCGCCAATAGCCTTGCATCACCGTGGCGCCACGCACCGCGATTTCACCGCGCTCGCCGGTGGGCAGTGGCTGGTGCTCGGCATCAAGAATGCGGATCTCGACACAGGCTTGCGCGTGGCCCACCGAGGCGGCCAAGGTGGCCCAGTCGGGACGCTGGCGCTCGGCGATCAAGGCGCGTGGCAAGACGCTGATGGTCATCGGGCTCTCGCCCTGGCCGTAGATCTGCACCAGGCGCGGGCCGAAGGTGTCGACTGCTTCGCGCAGGTCGGCCAGGTACATGGGGCCGCCGCCGTAGACGATAGTCTTGATGCCGGCGCCGTGATAATCCTGGCGCCGCGCCTGCTCGACCATGCGTTTGACCATGGTCGGCGCAGCAAACAACGACACATCGCCCATGTGCTCGGCCAGCCCGAACAGCTCGGCGGCATCGAAGCCATGGGAAGCCGGCACCACATGCCGGGCGCCGCAGCGCACATGGATAAAGTTGTACAGGCCGGCGCCGTGGGACATGGGCGCGGCATACAGCGCCGCATCGTCGGCACTCACTTGATCGACATCCGTGGCGTAGCACAGCGACATGGCGATCAAGTTGCCGTGGGACAGCATCACGCCCTTGGAACGCCCGGTGGTGCCGGAGGTGTAGAACAGCCAGGCGAGGTCGTGATCCTGGCGGGGCACCGGCTGCTCCAGGCCGGGCCAACCATGGCTGGGCGGCAGCGGGTGGCCGTCCAGTTCCGTGCAATGCACGGGCAAATCCCGCGATGAAAATACCTGGCCGCCGTCGGTAAAGATCAGCCGCGCCTCGGCATTATCGGTAATCCACGCCGCTTCGCTGGGGTGCAGCTTGGCGTTGATCGGCACCGCCACCCCGCCCATCCACCAGATGGCGTAGAGCAGTTCCAGGTAGTCGCAGCTGTTTTTCATCAGCAGCGCCACCGCGTCTCCCGGCACCAGGCCATGCTGCTCCACCAGGTGCGCGGCGCGTTGGCGCACGTGGGCGGCGAAGGTGGCGTAGTCGGCCACTTGCACGCTGCCGTCGAACAAGGCCGGGCGTTGCGGGGCCCGGCGCTGGGTGTCGTGCAGCCAGTTGGCAATGTTCATGGCTCAGCTCCGGCGTGCCTGCAGGACCGAGGCGTAGTTGGCCACCGCCATGCCGCCCATATTGAACACCAGGCCAAACTCCGGGTTGGGCACCGCCAGGCCAATCGGTTCGCCGGTCAATTGCCGGAACGCCAAGGCATGCATGGACACCCCCGTGGCACCGACGGGGTGCCCCTTGGCCTTGAGCCCGCCGGAAAGGTTCACCGGCAAGCGCCCGCCGGCGCGCACCACGCCGCTGTCGAGCACGCGATGGCCTTCGCCCTTGGGCGCCAGACCCATGGCTTCGTAGATCAGCAACTCGGCAATGGTGAAGCAGTCGTGCACTTCGGCGAAGCTCAGGTCGGCCAGGGTCACATTTGCGCCGCGCAATGCTGAGTGAATCGCCCGCTGCGGGCCCTCGAAGGCGAGGATGTCGCGTTGGGCGATGGGCAGCGTGTCGTTGACCTGGGTCATTGCACGTATCTGCACCTCGCGACGAAACGCCCGCGCACGTTTGGGCGAGGCGAGGATGATGGCGGCGGCGCCATCGCTGATCAACGAGCAATCGGTCAGGCGCAGGGACTCGGCCACGAACGGGTTGCTTTGGGAGACGTTATTGCAGTGCTCGAAATTCATCTCCCGATGCATCTGCGCCAAGGGGTTGGCCATGGCATTGGAGTGGTTTTTGGTGGCGATGGCCGCCATCGAGCCCAGCGGGCAGTGGTAACGCTCGGCGTATTGGCGGGCGGCGCGGCCGAACAACTGCGGGAAACTCAGGCCGGCTTCGGCCGGGTCGTTCTGGTAACCGGCCCCGGCCAAGGCTTGGGTGACTGCGGCGGTGCTGGTGTGGGTCATCTTCTCGGCGCCCACTACCAATACCAGCTCGGCGCTGCCGGAGAGAATCGCATTGACCCCCGCCTGGATCGCTGCCGAGCCGGACGCACAGGCGTTTTCACAGCGGGTGGCAGGTTTGAAGCGCAGACCGGGGTCGGCTTGCAATAGCAATGAGGCGGCAAACCCGTCGGGCACCAGCCCCGAGTTGAAATGACCGAGGAACAACGCATCGATTTGCGACGCGTCAATCTCGGCGTCGCTCAGGGCTTCCCGGGTCACCTGGACGATCAGGTCTTCCAGCGTCGTGCCTTCCAGGCGACCAAAGCGGGAGTGACCAGCGGCAACAATGGAGACGCAATCAGCAGGCATAATCAATTTCTTCTGTTCTTGATTCGGACTTTACTTACAATGACCCACCCCTGATCGTGCGCCAATTCGTGTAACTACTTACACGGGTAAGTAGCGCCCCAGGGCATTGAACAACGAGGCAGGATGCCCCATGACCGCGCTAGCCCAGCAATTTCCCGACCTCGAACGCCTGGCGTTCAAGCTGTCCCCTGCCCCGCAGATCGTCACCAGCGACCGCGTGATTCTCGACTGCAACGACGCTTTTCTGAAGCTGTTCGGCTATACGCGCGATGCACTGGTCAACCAACTGACCCTGCTGATCTACCCGTCCCAGGCCGACTACCACGCCATCGGCAAGCGCAGCCATGACTGGCTGCTCGACAGCGACAACGGCTTTTATTCCGATGAACGCTTCATGCAGCACCACAACGGCGAAGTGTTCTGGGCCAAGTCCCACGGTTACACCCTCACCCCCAAAGACCCATTCAAACTGATGATCTGGCACTTCGAACGCCTGGACCGCATGCACCAGGGCACCGGCGACCTCACGCCCCGTGAGCGGGAAATTGCCATGCACATCGTCAACGGCTTCAAATCCAAGGAAATCGCCCTGCGCCTGGCGATCTCCCACCGCACCGTTGAGGTGCACCGGGCGCGGTTGATGAAGAAACTGCAGGCCAAGACGGTGGTGGAATTGGTATCGAAGATCATCATGGTGGCCTGACCGCAATGCCCAAAGCAGCGAAGATCAAATGTGGGAGCTGGCTTGCCTGCGAAAGCGGTCGTGCAGTCATAGATGCAGTGACTGACACGCCGTCATCGCAGGCAAGCCAGCTCCCACATTTAAATTGAGGTGCGTCAGGTAGCTGAAACGTTCAACCGAGCACGTCCATACAATTCCCCACCGCCCTGCCCCCCTAACCTCACGGCTTTCGAACCCTCAGAAGCGCTGGAGAAC
The DNA here is from genome assembly GCF_037976155.1 of Pseudomonas sp. FSL L8-0168. Taxonomy (NCBI): domain Bacteria; kingdom Pseudomonadati; phylum Pseudomonadota; class Gammaproteobacteria; order Pseudomonadales; family Pseudomonadaceae; genus Pseudomonas; species Pseudomonas sp. FSL L8-0168. Next base: position 1,308,656 of record NZ_CP150262.1, read on the forward strand.
GGGCATGGGTAACACAACAACCAAGGTATCGCTGGCATTGACGCTGCTGGCAAGCGCGATGATGAACAGCGCGTTCGCCGCCACCCCAAGCGTGGCCGTGGCGTCGCAATACGACACCAGCCATGTGTATGTGGCACCGGCCGATGTGGACCGTTTTGCCCAGAGTTTCCTCGCCACCTTCGGCGGCAAAAGCACGCCCCAGGTCGTGGTCAATGTGCTGCCGGTACCGAGCAGCACCACCTCGCAGCTGCTGCAAACCCCGGCGGGTACGGTGTCGTTGTTCGGCTTTACCACCCCCGTACCCCACCCGTTCGGCCAGGAACGCAACGGCTATCTGGTCAAGGACATGGACGTGGCCCTCAAGGCCGCGCGGGAAAATGGCGCCGATGTGATCGTCAGCGATTTCCCCGACCCCATCGGCCGTGATGCCGTGGTGCAGTGGCCGGGTGGTGTGAACATGCAGCTCTACTGGCACACCAAGACCCCGGATTACACCGCCTTCGACACCGTGCCGGAAAACCGTGTGTATGTGTCTCACGACAGCGCCGAGCGGTTTATCAAGGCGTTCCTGGGTTTCTCCCACGGCAAGGTAGTGAGCGACGACAAGCACGCCCCAGGGGTTGATGTCGGCCAGGCCGGCGGCCACTACCGCCGCGTGGATATCGAATCGCCGTTCGGGCGCATGGCGGTGCTGGTCACCAACGGCCAACTGCCCTACCCGTTCGGCCACGACACCACCGGTTATCAGGTCAACGACCTCGCCGCCACCCTGGGCAAGGCCACCGGGTCTGGTGCCACCGTGCTGGTGCCGGCGTTCGACAGCAAAGGTCGGCGCAGTGCGTTGGTGGAGTTCCCCGGCGGTTATGTCGCAGAAATCCACCAACTCAGCGCGGCAAAATGATTCGTCACGCAGGCTGGAGCCTGGCGGTGCTGTGGCCGTTGCTTACCGGCAGCGTGCAGGCCGACGACCCGCCGGTACGCCCGGTGATCAAGGCCAACCGCTGGCAGGAGGACTGGTCTGTGCTCAAGGACCCGGCGTTGCGCACGCAACCGCTGGACAACCTCAAGTACATCCCACTGTCCGCCGCCAACCCGTTCACCTACTTGTCGTTGGGCGCAACCTTGCGTGAACGCTTCGAGATGAACGACGCCAGCGGGTTCGGCGTGCGGGATGTACCGCGTGACCGCTACCTGATCCAGCGCTTTCAGGTGCACGCCGACTTGCACCTGAACGAACACTGGCGGCTGTTCACCCAGCTGGAAGATGTGCGGGCCTATGACAAGACCACGATTGGCGGTGCCGACCAGAACCGCGTCGACCTGCGCCTGGCCTTTGCCGAATACGTGAAGACCTTCAGCGCCGGCACCTTCAAGGCACGGGCTGGCCGCCAGGATTTCGCCTTCGACTTGCAGCGCTTCATCTCGTCACGGGACGGCCCGAATGTGCGGCAGTCCTTCGATGCGTTGTGGGCGGACTGGGAAACGCCGCAATGGCGCTTTATCGGGATCGCCAGCCAACCGGTGCAGTATCAGGATGGCCGGCATTTCGACGACAAGTCCAACAGCGACGCGCGCTTCCACATGCTGCGGGTCGAGCGGCTGGTGGGCGGCACCAATGAGCTGTCGGCCTATTACGGCGTGTACGAGCGCAGCGCCGCTCATTACCTGGACGCCGACGGCGAAGAGACGCGCCAGTTGCTGGACGCCCGCCTCGGTGGCGCAGCCCAGGGTTTCGACTGGGACGTCGAAGCCATGCTGCAACGGGGCTCGGTGGGTAGCAAGACGATTCGCGCCTGGGCCGGTGGCAGCCGCACCGGCTACACCGTTGACACGCTGGCCTGGAAGCCGCGTATCGGCCTGCAACTGGATATCGCTTCCGGTGACCGCCAGGCCGGTGACGGCCGGGTCGGCACCTTCAACCCGCTGTTCCCCAATGGCTATTACTTTTCCCTGGCGGGCTATACCGGCTACAGCAACCTGATCCACGTCAAGCCGTCGATTACCGTCAAGCCCCTCGCCAAGCTCAGCGTGCAAACCGCCGTCGGCCTGCTGTGGCGGCAGACCACCGCAGACGCCGTCTACACCCAGCCCAACCTGCCCGTGGCTGGCACGGCGGGCCAAGGTGAGCGCTGGACCGGCGCCTACGGTCAACTGCGCACCGACTACGCCTTTACGCCCAACCTCAGCGGTGCGGTCGAGGCCGTGCACTACGCGGTCGGCCAGACCCTGCGTGATGCCGGTGGACACGACAGCAATTACCTGGGCATGGAGCTCAAGTTCAGTTGGTGAGACAAGCACACCCATACAAGCCTCGGCTCAGGTTTACGGCAATAGTGATGCGGTTTTTTCACCGCCCTTTTTCAGCCCTGCAAGGAGTTTCAGATGAGCACATTCGTTGCCAAAGACGGTACCCAGATCTACTTCAAGGACTGGGGCAGCGGTAAGCCCGTGCTGTTCAGCCACGGCTGGCCGCTGGATGCGGACATGTGGGAATACCAGATGGAATACCTGAGCAGCCGTGGCTTTCGCACCATTGCCTTTGACCGTCGTGGTTTTGGCCGCTCGGACCAGCCCTGGACCGGTAACGACTACGACACCTTCGCTGACGATATCGCCCAGTTGATCGAACACCTGGACCTGCAGGACGTGACCCTGGTGGGCTTCTCCATGGGTGGCGGTGACGTGGCGCGCTACATCGCCCGCCACGGCAGTGCCCGTGTCGCCGGCCTGGTGTTGTTGGGCGCGGTCACGCCGATCTTCGGCCAGCAAGCCGACTACCCCCAAGGCGTGCCTGGTGAGGTGTTCGATGGCATCAAGGCAGGCCTGTTGAAGGATCGTGCGCAGTTCATCAGCGACTTCAACACGCCGTTCTTCGGTCTCAATAAAGGCCAGCACGTTTCAGAGGGTGTGCTCAGCCAGACCCTGCAGATCGCCATGCTTGCCTCGCTCAAGTCGACCGTGGATTGCGTCACCGCGTTCTCGCAAACCGACTTCCGCCCGGACATGGCCAAGATCGACGTACCGACCCTGGTGATCCATGGCGACGGCGACCAGATCGTGCCGTTCGACACCACCGGCAAAGTCGCGGCGCAGATGATCGAGGGCGCACAACTGAAAGTGTACAAGGATGCGCCGCACGGGTTTGCCGTGACCCACGCTCAACAGCTCAATGAAGACCTGTTGGGGTTCCTGAACCGCTGAACCTTGAAACATCCTCTCCTTGTTTGGCCGGGCTCGCCCGGCCTTTTTTTGTTCAAGCAAAGCGCTGAGCCAATACCAGCCGGCCCGGCCCGGCAATGAGGATGCTGGTAAAGATGATCAACAGCAGCCAGCCGAACTGACCTTCGAACAGCGTCCACTCCGGGTGCACCACCAGCAACGCGATGACCAGCACCGCCAGGATCGGCAGGCACGCCAGGCGCACCAGCACGCCCGCGATGATCAGCAGCGGGCACAGCACCTCGGCAAAGATCGCCAGCAGCAACGTGACATGGGCGCCCAGGTGAAACGGGTCCTCGATCAGCTTCAATTGCTCGCTGTAGTGGAACAACTTGGGCAACCCATGCACCCACAGCAGGAACAACGCCCCGCTGACCCGCAGAAACAACAGCCCGATATCCTGATTTCTTGCTTGGTTCATATGCCACCTGTTTGCGTCGAAAATGACCGGCAGTCAGTGTGTCCAACGTCGCGTCGCCGCACTTGCAGGCTTGTGCTGAAATCCTGCGTTTGCATTGCCCAAAGAACCCGGCATGATCTTGCTGAACTGCCGACCCCGCGCTACGGTCCCAACCCATACGCTCATCGCTACAGGAATTTTTCCATGACGCTTCCCCAAGAAATGACCCTGATCGAAATCACCACCCCTGGCGGGCCCGAGGTCTTGCAGCCGCGCAGCGCCGACGTGCCAGTGGCCGGGCCAGGCGAGATTCTGATTCGCGTGCACGCCGCCGGGGTCAACCGCCCAGACGCCTTGCAGCGCGCGGGCAAATACCCGATGAAGCCCGGCATGAGCCCGATCCCGGGGTTGGAAGTGGCCGGTGAAGTGGTGGCGCTGGGCACTGGCGTGAACGAATACAGCCTGGGCGACAAGGTCTGTGCCCTGACCAATGGCGGCGGCTATGCGCAGTATTGCGCGGTGCCGGCCAGCCAGGCGCTGCCGATCCCTGCGGGCATGGACTGGATTCAGGCCGCTGCCGTGCCAGAAACGTTCTTCACGGTCTGGGCCAACCTGTTCGGCCTCGGCGGTGCCCATAAGGGCCAGCGCGCATTGATCCACGGCGGTACCAGTGGCATCGGTACCACCGCGTTGATGCTCTGCCAGGAGTTCGGCATCCAGGCATTCGCCACGGCGGGCAGCGCCGACAAATGCGCGGCGATTGCCAAGCTCGGTGCCGAGCCGATCAACTACCGCGAACAGGACTTTGCCGAGGTCATCGCCAAACAGACCGACGGCAAAGGCGTCAACGTGATCCTCGACATCATGGGTGCCTCATACCTGAACAATAACCTCAAGGCCCTGGGCATGGACGGCCACCTGGTGATCCTCGGCTTCCTCGGTGGCGGCAAGGCCAACGACGTCGACCTGCTGACCATCCTCGGCAAACGCGCGGTGATCACCGGCTCACTGCTGCGCGCCCGCACCCGGGAAGAAAAGGCCGAGATTGCCCAGCAACTGCGCGAACACGTGTGGCCGGTACTCAGTGCCGGGCGCTGCCTACCGATGATCGACCAGGTCTACGCCTACACCGACGCCGCCCAGGCCCATGCGCGGATGGAAGGTGGGGACCATATCGGCAAGATTGTGTTGCGGGTGGAGTGAGGCGATTCGACTTGCTCGCGAAGGTGGTGTGTCAGTCACTGTATCTGTTACTGCACGACCGCTTTCGCAGGCAAGCCAGCTCCCACATTTGATCTTCATTGCTTCGAGCATAGCGTTCGTTTAACTGACCGGCGTTAGGGCAAGCCTCCTCCCACACTGGATAAAACACAGGCCATCATGGGCTATCACGGCTGTTGGGCATACACCGGATAGTCCACATACCCCGCCTGTGTCCCGCCATACAGGCCTTCGGCCTTCAACGCATTCAATGGCCAGCCATTGAACAGCCGCTGGGGCAAGTCCGGGTTGGCAATGAAGGGCCGTCCAAAGGCGATCAGGTCCGCCAACCCGGTCTCTACCAGCCGTGCGCCGCGCTCGGCGGTGTAGCGGCCGGCGTAGATGATCCTGCCGCTGAAGGTGCGGCGCACGGCCTGGCGGAAAGTCTCGGGCAGGTCGGGCGCGTTGTCCCAGTCGGCTTCGGCGATGGACACATAGGCGATGCCCGACGCTTCCAGCACTTTGATCGCTTCGATATAGGTAAGGTGCGGGTCTTCTTCCACCAGGCCGATGTAGACCCGGTCCTGGTCGGTGCCACTGAACAGCGGCGAAAAGCGCACGCCCAGGCGCTCCGGCCCCACCACCTTGCACACCGCTTCGACAATCTCGCGCAGCAAGCGCAGGCGATTGTCCAGCGAGCCGCCGTACTCATCCTCACGCAGGTTGGAATGGGCCGAGATGAACTGGTTGACCAGGTAGCCGTTGGCCGCGTGGATTTCCACACCGTCGAACCCGGCGTCCAGGGCATTGCGTGCAGCCTGGGCGTAGTGCCCCACCAGCTCTTCGATTTCCAGCGCGGTCAAGGCGCGGGGTACCGGTGGCTGCACCAGTTTACCCACACCCGGCCCGGTTTCAATGAAGGCTTTGGCTTGCAACGCCGCCAGTGCAGACGGCCCCACCGGTGCACCACCGTCAGGTTGCAGCGCGTGATGGGACACCCGCCCCACATGCCATAGCTGGGCGAAGATCACACCGCCCTCGTCATGCACCGCTGCGGTGACTTTGCGCCAACCCTGGATTTGCGCCGGTGTATGAATGCCCGGCGTCCACGCGTAGCCCTGGCCCCGGGGTTCGATCTGCGTCCCCTCGCTGACCATGAACCCGGCACTGGCCCGTTGACGGTAATACTCGGCCATCAGGTCGGTGGCGATATTACCCGGCTGGGCGCTGCGCTGGCGGGTCAGCGGCGGCAGTACGACACGGTTGTTCAAGCGGTGATTCCCCAGCTTAATCGGGGTGTTCAGGATGCAGTCAGGCACGGCGATATTCCAAATTCAGGACGAACGAAAACCGTGGCAACTCCTGGGAATCGCCACCGTGTAGATCGGTTGATTAACTTAAGCGCAGAGTGTCAGCAGGGCCTTGGCCACTTCGCTGGAGCTGCCTGGGTTTTGCCCAGTCACCAGCAAGCCATCGACGAGGACGAAGGATTGCCAGTCAGCGCCCTTCTCATACTGGCCGCCCAGTTTTTTGAATTCATCTTCAATCAGGAACGGCACGACTTCAGTCAACTGCACAGCGGCCTCTTCCGAGTTGGAGAACCCGGTGACGCGGCGGCCCTTGATCAACGGCTCACCGTTAACCGCCTTGACGTGACGCAAGGCACCCGGTGCATGGCACACAAAGCCAATGGGCTTGCCGGCCCGCTCGAAGGCTTCGATCAGCGCGATGGACACCGGCGACTCCGCCAGGTCCCACAGCGGGCCGTGGCCGCCTGGGTAGAACACGGTGTCGAAGTCGGCGGCGTTGACCGAGTCCAGCTTCACGGTGGTCGCCAAGGCTTGCTGCGCAGCCGAGTCTTTACCGAAGCGCTCGGTCTGCTCGGTTTGCGCATCCGGTTCATCGCTCTTGGGGTCCAGCGGCGGCTGGCCGCCGGCCGGGGAAGCCAACACCACTTCGGCGCCAGCGTCCTTGAACGCGTAATAAGGTGCGGCGAATTCTTCGAGCCAGAAGCCGGTCTTGCGCCCGGTATCGCCAAGCTGGTCGTGAGAGGTCAGTACCATTAATACTTTCATTTTCCAGTGCCTCGGTCGGTGTGAATAACAGTTGTCTCATGTTAGGCAGCGAGGCAGTGGCTCACAATGTCATATCCGCAAGGATTGCGGACATGCACCAAAGTCGGTTGCCGTTTGCCGGGCACGCGCCGACAATCGCCTCTCCCCCGCCCCTTGGAGAGATGCAATGCACAGCGTTGCGCTGATGGTTTACCCGAATTTCCAGTCGTTGAGCCTCAGCCTGGGCTCGGTGTTCGAGTGCGCCAACCTGCTGCGCGGCGAGCCGGCCTATGAGTTTCACCTGGTGTCGGAAAGCGGCGGCGCCGTGATGACCTCCCAGGGTTTTTCGGTGAACACCAGCGCGCTGCGCCCAGAGGGCTATGACACCTTGATTGTCAGCGGCTACCTGGAGTTTCGCCTGCCGGAAGCCAACCTGCTGGAGCTGGTCAAGGCCGCGTCCGCGCAGTCGCGCCGGGTGGCGTCCTTATGCATGGGCATATTTGTACTGGCCGAGGCAGGCCTGCTGGCGGGCAAGCGCACCACCACCCACTGGATCCATGCGCCGGCATTTCGCAAACGCTATCCGGATATCCACCTGGAAGAAGACAAGTTGTTCATTGTCGACGGCCAGGTGTGGACCGGTGCGGGCATGAGCGCCGGGGTCGACCTGGCGCTGGCGATGGTGGAGGACGACCTGGGCAGCGGCCTGGCCCGGCGCATTGCACGCAAGCTGGTGATTGCCCAGCGCCGCGGCAGCGAGCAGTCGCAACTGTCGGCCTTGCTGGAACTGGACCCAAAGTCCGACCGCGTGCAGTTGGCCCTGGCCTATGCCCGTGAAAACCTCACCCATGATTTGTCGGTGGACGCCCTGGCCGACGTTGCCCGGCTCAGCCCCCGCCAGTTCAGCCGGGTGTTTCGCGAAGAAACCGGTCAAACCCCAGCCAAAGCCATCGAAGCCCTGCGGGTGGAAGCTGCGCGGGCGATGATGGAAATCAGCCGTCACCCGGTAGAGGTGGTGGCCCGCGAAACCGGGTTTGGTGATCGCGAACGCATGCGCCAGGCGTTCCTCAGGGCGTTCGGGCAGCCGCCTCAGGCGATGCAGCAGGTGCTGTTCAACCCGGGCTAGGCCCGTGACGGCCTGACAGCCGACGCCTATCTACCTGAAGTGCCATGATCCAAATGTGGGAGCTGGCTTGCCTGCGATGGCGGCCTACCAGCCGACACTTACCTACCTGACACCCCGCGATCAAACTGTGGGAGATTCTATGGTTGAGGGGCAACCCTCAACCAACTTTTGGCTGATATTCGCTTTGCCCTTTCAGCAGAGCGAACACCACCCTAGCAAGCTTGCGGGCCAGTATTACCAGCGCCTGTGTGGTGCTATAGCCTCGCGCCCTCTGTGCTTGATAAAACGCTTTCCATGTCTCTGTTCGGCTAGCCGCCATCGCTGCGTTATGCAGCAGGCGCCGAGCTTCTGAGTCGCCGCGCTTACTTAAACTACGACGACCATCCTTCTGTCCTGACTTGTTGACGCGCAAATCCATACCAAGAAAGGCGATAAACGCGTCCGAATTCCTGAACTCTCCCCGTTGGAAGGTGGCAATCAAACGCGTGCCAGTCAAAAAACCGATGCCTTCGACTTTCAAGCAACGCTTCAACTGACCCAGTAAACCTGCTTCTTTCAGGCAGTCACTGATCATTTTTTCGATTAACCCTTCCAGTCTCTGCATCGACTTCACCTGCTCGGCAAACGAGGCCTTAAGAAGCGGCTCGTTCGCCCAGCTTTGCGTCAGGCTGACGCGCGCCTGAACCAAGGCTGCGCGCCGACGAAACAGGCTTAGAAGATGGCGATACAGCGGTGATGGAGGTGTCCAGGGACGCAGTTCGTCTGCCTCCTTTCTCAAATAGCGGACGAGCAGCTTGGCATCCAAAGCATCGGTCTTGGCCCGGATCTTCACGCTTTCGCGGTAATGCTTGAGCTCATAACCTCCAACCATGTAAACCACGCAACCAGCTTCATGAGCTAGATCAGCAAACTCCAAGTGGTAGATATTGGTGGCTTCAATTGCGATGGCCACTTTGCAGGACAAGGCCTTCAGCCATTTTTTGATAGCGGCTTTGGTGTTTGGGATTGTTTCTAACAGATCGACTTCAGCGTGATAAATCACCAGTTCATTCTTAGCGACATCGACGCCTACGATTGGCTTTGAGACAGAAACTGGCATTGCCATGGGGCTTCCTCCGGGCTAAGGTTTTGAGCACTTGAAGGGCTCACCCAGAGGCGCAGGCTTGTTCCTATCGTCGGTCATAGCCAGATGCATTCTTTATCGGCGCTTGGGTGAAAGGAGGAGGGGCGAAATCTCCCACGGTCTGTACTGCGTCAACAGTCAGAATCGGGCTTTGTCCCTTCTCCTCCCTTCAAGTCCTAGCATACAAGCGGGCTTGCTCGCGAAGGCGGCCTGGCAGCCGACCAGAATCTTGGATCAGACCGTGTACATATCCGTTATTTGGGTAACGGCTGCTTATGGTTCCGCTTTTACAGCGGGTCACTTTTGGAAAAGAGCCCCAAAAGTAACCAAAAGGCTCTTGCCCCACCACTCGGCACCTCGCCTAGGCTCGGTGTGCCCGAACGCAGGCTTGAATCCGTGGGCCGCCGCCACGCGCCATCCATGGCGCGGGGCGGCTAACCCGGCGTCCTGCCGGGTTACCCACGAATTCAAGCCTGCGTTCGGCCAGCGTGGTTTGACGGGGCGCTTAAGATCAAGATCAAAAGCAGATCAAGAGCGGCTCGCTTCGCATCGTGGTCACCGTAGGATATCTATGCTCATCGAGAGAAAGCCCCAGCCCGTCAATGCAGCGATGCCCGGGTAATCAGGTAGTTCACCAACTGCGGGTCATCGTCCAATTCAATGCTCTGCACCGGGCGCGGCAGGTTATCCAGCACGGTGCGCCAGAACGCCTGGGACACCTCGTCCTGATCATAGAATCGCACCAGCCAATTAGCCGCGCCGCTGCACAGCACCTGGCTGGCGATGGCGCGGCCGATGCCCTTGCGGCGGTAGCGCTTGAGGATGAACAGGTCGGCCAGTTCCAGGGCGTCGATGCCAGGCAGTTCGCTGCCTTCGATCAACAGGAAGCCGGCGATGTAGCCGTCTACCAGCAGCAGGTTGGCGCTCCATTGCGGGTCGCTCCAGTAGCGGGCCAAGTGTTCGTCATGGATGTAGAAACGCCCATCGGCCTCGACATCTTCCTGTTCCCAGTCCGAAGACTCATAGGCGTAGTACTGGTAAAGATTGCGGATCAGTTCGGCTTCTTCGGGGCCGGTCTGGATCAATTCGACGGTGGTTTCAGGCATGGGGCTCTCGGTGGAAAAACGCAGGGCGCCATTGTTCACAAAAGTGCTGCCCACGCCAATGGCCTGGCGAATCCTTTCTATTGGCTGAACCGATTGCAAATAGCGGTTGCCCTGGCCGAAATCCTGAAACATTTAGAATAAACTTCGCCGGCTCCCCCTTTTGCTCAAGGACACGTATTTTGACCAACGTCTGTACCGCCGGCCTGGATGTGGGCTTTGCCTCCCTGGATTACCTGCAGATCTTCATCCTGGGCGTGATCCAGGGCATTACTGAATTGCTGCCGGTGTCATCCACCGCCCATATGCGCGTGGTACCCGCCCTGCTCGGCTGGCAAGACCCTGGCTCGGCGTTTTCCGCAGCCATGCAATTGGCAGCGTTGGCAGCAGTGGTCAGTTACTTCTGGCGCGATGTGCGCCAGGTCACCACGGGCAGCATCAGTGCGGTGCGCCGGGGCGACTACAACGACCGCTGGTTCAAGCTCGCCGTGGCAATTGTGCTGGCAACCGTCCCGATTGGCATCGCCGGGCTGGCGTTGTCGTCGACCTTGAATGCCTGCAACTCGCCATTGCGCGGGCTGATGGTGATCGGCATTTCCTGCGTGGTGATGGCGGTGCTGCTGGCAGTGGCCGAACTGCGTGCCCGGCATACACGCGACGTGAGCCAAATGCGCCTGCGCGATGCCCTGATCGTGGGGGTTGCACAGATTGGCGCGTTGATACCGGGCGTATCGCGTTCGGGCTCCACGTTGACCGCGGCGCTGTTCCTGAATTTCAAACGCGAAGAAGCGGCGCGGTTTTCTTTCCTGTTAGGCTTGCCGGCCATCGCCCTGGCCGGTTTGAAAGAGTTATGGGTGCTGCTGCGCGCCGACCTGCCCGCCCACGCCTGGCCGCACTTGATCTTTGGCCTGGTGGTGGCCAGCGTCTCGGCGTTCTTTGCCATCTGGGGCCTGATGAAATTTCTGGAGCGTTTCTCCACCTGGCCGTTCGTGATCTACCGTGCGCTGCTGGGGATCTTCCTGATTGTGGCGGTCAGCACCGGGTTGTTGAGTTAAGCCACCGGTTCGCGGTCGGCCAGCGCTTCGAGCAAGTCGGCCGAGGGCACGAAGAACAGGCCGCCGGTCACGGCCGTGCTGAAGTCGAGCAAGCGGTCGTAGTTGCCGGCCGGGCGGCCGACGAACATGTTCTCCAGCATCTGCTCCAACGGCTGCGGCGAGCGTGCATAGCCGATGAAGTAGGTGCCGAACTCCCCGGCACCAGGGCGGCCGAAGGGCATGTTGTCGCGCAGGATCTTCACCTCCTCGCCGTCCTCGTCAGTGATCACTGTCAGGGCGCTGTGGGAGTTGCTCGGCTTGGCGTCGTCGTCCAGTTCGATGTCCGACAATTTGGTGCGCCCGATCACCTTCTCTTGAGCCTCCACCGTCAAGCCATTCCACGCGGTCATGTTGTGCAGGTATTTCTGCACCAGCACATAGCTGCCGCCTTCGAACTCAGGGTCTTCATCGCCCACCAGGGTGAAGGCCTCGGCCTTGCGCCCCACCGGGTTCTCGGTGCCGTCGACGAAACCGATAATGCTGCGCATATCGAAGTAGCGAAAGCCCTGGACCTCATCGACCACCTTCACGCTATCACCCAGGGCGGCCATCAGTTGGGTTGCCAGCTCGAAACACAGGTCCATCTGCTCGGCACGGATGTGCAGCAGGATGTCACCTGGGGTCGACACCGCCTTGCGCCCTTGCACACCGAACTCGCGAAACGGATGCAAGGCCGCCGGGCGCGGCGCGCCGAACAGGCGGTCCCAGGCATCCGAGCCAAACCCGCAAACGCACGTCAGGTTGCCCGAGGGCACGCGCTTGCCTACCGAGCGCACCAGGCCTGCGATGTCGGCGCACCAGGCCCGCACGTTTTCAACCGCATCAGGCGCCAGGGTGGCGACCATGAAGATCGCGCTGCTGGTGATCGGGTGACACACCGATTGCGGTTCGAGCGGGGGACGGACGGGGCAGGTTTTCATGGGCATTCCACAGGCTGAGGGCGGTTTGAACCCGCGCAGATTAGCAGATCATCGATGGCAACTGGCCCACACCTGGCGAATCAGGGCTTTGAGCTTGAGCGCCTCGGCCCAGCGATCGGTGAGTTCGCGCCCCTGTGCGTCGGTAATCGCATAGGGTGGCGGGCCCAACTCGCAAGTGAAGGACAGGCTCTGCGGGGTGTCAGCGCGGCCCAGCCAGTGTTCGACCCCATAGCGCCACCAGCCGGTAAATCGCTCGACCCACGGTTGGTGCTGGGGAAAATCCAGGCCAACCTGCACCTGTTCGCTGCTGGCGATGCGGCCATGAAAGCCCCAGCTGTGACGCAGGATGGTGCGTATCTGTTCGTCGTCTTCCACACTGCCGGGCTGGGGCAACTCGCGGCCAACCACGTAGTGGGACAGGTCAGCGAGCAGTTTCAGATCGGGCATCTGTGCCAGCAGGTCGAGGGTGAACAACAGGTCGTTGGTGAGCCGATAACGGTGGGTTTCCAGCAAAATCTGGAAGTCCACCTGTTCGGCCAGGCGTTGCCAGCCGTCGATCAGCCTGGCCGCCTCGGCCTGGGTACGTGGGCGCACGTCGGCTTGCAAGGTGAGGTGGTGACAGCCGTAACGGCTGATCACCTCCAATGCCCTGGCCAGATCATCCACCGATTGCGGGAACAGTTGCCCTTCAATCTGCAGGCCACTGGCCGTGGCCGCCGCGTGCAGGCGCTGCACCGATGCCGGCGCCCAGTAATGCTCGGTGATGCCGTCATAACCGGCGGCGGCGATGCGGTCCAATTGCGCTTCGAGGCTGCCGGGCTCGGTTTGCATGGCCCACATCGATTGGAATACTAACAACTGGCGCATGGTCAGCCTCGCAATAACAGCTTCAGGGATACCTCGGGGTCGGCCAGGCTGGCCGGGTTAAGCGGGATGTGGGCGGTGATCAAGTGCTCGCACAGCTTGATGTCCTTGGCTGCGCGGTGACCCATGGCCCAACCGCAGGCGCCTTGCAAACGGTGATGGTCGTCAAGGTAGAACAGCAGCAGGCCGCCGTCGGGCAATTGCCGGCGGACCATCAGTGCAGTCATCACCCCGACGGTGTGCAAGCCCCACGCGTATTGATCGGACCAGAAACCCGGGATCATCTCGAACGCCAACGCCTGCCCCAGCAGGTTCAACGCCGCGAGACGGCCCTGGGCTTCGGCGTTGCGCCAGGTTTCCTGGCGCTGATAAAGGCCCGCCAGGCGAAACTCGCACACATCCCCCGCCGCGTAGATATCCGCCGCACTGGTGCGCAACTGCGCGTCGACACGAATGCCCTGCCCGACGTCCAAGCCCGCCGCCGCGGCCACCTCGATGTTGGGCTGCATGCCAATGCCGACCACCACCAGGTCGCAGGGCAACCGCTGCCCGTCGACCAGTTGCACGGCGTCGGCGTGGATGCACTCCAGGGCGACGTTCAAACGCACGTCCACACCCTGCTCACGGTGCAATGCCAGCAACGCGTCACTGATCACCGGCGGCAACACCCGCCCTGCCAGCCTTGGCCCGGCTTCCAGTAGCGTCACCTCGCAGCCCAGGGCCCGCGCCGTCGCTGCCACCTCCAGGCCGATAAAACCACCGCCAACCACCACCAGCCTGGCGCCTGGCTTTAATTCATTGCGCAAGACCAACGCGTCATCATGGGTGCGCAGGTAAAACACGTTGGCCTGCTCCTGGGGCAAACGCCGCGCCCGGCCTCCGGTGGCCAGCAGCAGGCCGGCATAGCTCAACCACTGGCCGTCGGCCAATTGCAACCGGTGGTGCTGCGGCTCCAGGCGGCTGACCGGGTTGGCGGCGATATGCTCTACCTCGAGCGCCGCCAACTGCTGGCTGTCGCACAGGCTGCATTGCGCCAAGTCGGTCGAGCCTTGCAGCAAGCCCTTGGACAACGGTGGCCGCTCGTAGGGCAAGTGCGCTTCATCGCCAATCAGGATCAGGCGCCCGCTGTAACCTTCGTCACGCAGGGTGAGTGCCGCACGGCCACCAGCATGGCCGGCGCCGACGATGATCAGGGGAGCGTTCATTCTTCGGCCGTGACGGCGAGCAGTACCCGCCCCGCATCTACCCGCACGGGGTAGGTCTTGAGGTTGACGCACACCGGCGCGCCCAGGGCCTTGCCGGTGCGGTAATCAAAGCGTCCGTTGTGCTTGGGGCATTCGATCACATGGTCCATCACCAGGCCGTCGGCCAGGTGGATTTTCTCGTGGGTGCACAGGCCGGCGGTGGCGAAGAATTCGTTATCGGCTGAACGGAACACCGCGTAGGTCTGCGCGCCGTGGTCGAAGCGCAGCACGTCTTCTGCTTCTATTTCGCCCACGGCGCAGACGTCGATCCATTGATCGTTCATGCATTTATCTCCAATGACTGGCTTTCAGTCTGTGGCGAGCGAGCTTGCTCGCGCTGGGCTGCGAAGCGGCCCTAGATTCGTCTGTACGGTGTAGGTCTGAAGGGTTATTGGGGCTGCTGCGCAGCCCAGCGGGAGCAAGCTCCCTCGCCACGGGTGGGGCGCTGGACGAAATAGCTGGGGTCGCTGCGCTGGCGCCAGATCGTCGGAATGATTTCCTGGTAGGCCTGCCACAGGTTGGCATACGGCGGCGGGCAGTCGCTGCGGATCTCTTCGTGCAGTTGACTGAGCGCGTGGTAAGGCACCATCGGGTACATGTGGTGTTCGAGGTGGTAGTTCATGTTCATGTAGATAAAGCGCAACACGCGGGTCATGTAGATGGTGCGGCAATTGCTACGGTGGTCGAGCACATCTTCGGCCAGGCCCACGTGTTGGCTGAGACCAAACAGGTAGCCGAGCCACGCGCCGTAGAGGCTGGGCAGGCCCACCAGCATCAGCGGCAACGCGCTGTGCAGGTACAGCGCGGTGCCGATGATCAGGGCGTAGATGCCGACCCAGATACGCGCATCTCGGTACACCTTGGGCCACTCGGATTCGGGGATGAAGTCCTGCTCCTGGGCACTCATTCGCCCGAACGTATGGCGGGCCACGCCGCTGAAGGTCTTCCAGGCCAGGGGTAGGTTGAACAGACTGAGGGCCATCATCCATAAGCTCGGCGGGCGCGGTTCAACGATCTCCGGGTCGCGACCGACGACGATGGTGTCGGTGTGATGGCGGGCATGGCTCCAGCGCCACACGTGGGGTTCGAAGAGGCACATGAAGCTCGCCACCTGATACAGCGCATCGTTCATCCAGCGGGTCTTGAACGCCGTGCCGTGGCCGGTTTCGTGCCAGCGCGGGTTGGAGGCCGTGCCGTAGAGCACACCGTAGGCGATGAAGAATGGCACGCAGGCCCAACTGCCCCAGAACCAGTAGCCGCCGACACCGGTGGCCAACAACGCTGAGAACCACAGGGCGGTGTCGAGCAACGCCGGAGCGTCGCGGCGTTGCATCAGGGCTTTCATGCGATTGCGCGGGATGGGCGACTGGTACCAACGGGCCGAGACCAGACCCTTGTCGGCGGCCCGGGCGGCTTCGGGGCCGGTGAGGCTGTAATCGCGCCGAGCGCGGTGAGCGGTGTGTCCAGGCATTGTTATTGTTCTCCGCAAGCGTGGGTTTCAGGGGCTTTGCGAAACCAACGATAGAGTGCGGCTAAATCACCCTCAAGGCCTTGAATCCATTCCCTATCAAGCTATCATCCAGGCCCAGCGGGGCTTGATAGTTTTCTATCAAGACGCTCAAGGGGCCTGCCATGCACAACAACAAACGCCCAACCATCGCCACCGTCGCCGCCCATGCGGGGCTCAGCGTAGCCACCGTCGACCGCGTATTGAACGCCCGCGCGCCGGTCAACCCCGGCACCGCCGAACAGGTGTTCCAGGCCGCCGAAGCGGTGGGCTATTTCGCCGCACGGCTGATCGGCCAGCGCATTCGCGAACGTCGGCCCACCTACCGTTTCGGCGTGCTGTTGCTGGGGACCGCCCAAGCCTTCTATGCGCAGTTGGCCCACGCCATTAGCGAGGCAGCGCAGCATCACGCCACCGCTAACCTGAGCTGCCAGTTCGACTACATCAACGACCGCACGCCCGGCGTCATCGTCGCGCAAATCGAACAACTGGCCGTGCAGTGCGACGCCCTCGCGGTGGTCAGCTTCGCCCATCCGTTGATCAACGCCTGCCTGGCGCAGATTCGTGAAGCAGGCGTGCCGGTGGTTGCCCTGCTTTCGGATATCCATGAACACGCTGCCGAACCCTATGTAGGCCAGAACAACCACGTGGTCGGGCGCACCATGGGCTGGCTGCTGGCGCGCACCTGCGGCGCACGCAAAGGCAGCGTGGGCATCCTGTTGGGCGGCCATCGTTTCCTCGGCCATCAGGCACGGGTCGAGGGCTTGCACAGCTACCTGGCCGAACACGCGCCGGGGCTCAAACCGTTGGAGCCGCTGATCAACCTGGACAACTGCGACATCACCGAAGAAGCCACCCTCGACCTGCTCAGCCGCCATACCGATTTGCGTGGGTTATGTGTGGTCGGCGGTGGTGGCGACGGCGTGATCAACGCCCTGGCGCAACTGCCCAAGCGCCCGGCGCTGTGCTGCATCCTGCAAGAGTCCACGCCGTTGTCGCGTCAGGCATTGAGCAACGGCTTGATTGATGTGGTGATGGACTCGCAGCCACGGCAAACGGCCGTGGCGCTGGTGGAGTTGCTGGTGCGCTTGCAGAGTGATGAGGGGTTTGACCCATTGAGGCACCGCGTGCATATACCGCCGCAGATAGTGACCCCGGAAAACCTGTGCATCTGATCGGTTTGGCTTGAGGTTTCAGCGCTCACGGAAATCAGCGGCGCTCAAGCCAAACCGGCTCATCTTGTTGTACAGCCCGCCCCGCGACACATCCAGTTGCTGTGCGGCCAGGCGAATGTTGCCGCGGGTGCTGGTGAGCGCGGCAACGATGGCGTGCCTTTCATGGCTGCTCAAATCCTGCGCGAGCTGGGGCTGGTAGGCGCGCAACGTCGGGCGTTGCTGGGTTTCCAACGGCAAGTCGGCCGATTGAATCAGCTCGCCCATCGCCAGGTTGGTCGCTCGTTCGATAACGTTCTCCAGTTCCCGCACGTTGCCCGGCCAACCATGGGCTGACAGCAACGCTAACGCATCCGGCGCGAAACCTTGCACCGTTTTACGTAGCGAGCGGGCACAGCGCTGCAGGAAGTGCCGCGCCAGCAATGGAATATCGTCACGGCGCATACGCAGTGGCGGCACGCTCAGGTTCAGCACGTTGAGTCGGTAGTAAAGGTCTTCACGAAACGCGCCCTCGGCCACCGCCTGGCTCAGGTTGCGATGGGTGGCGGCGATGATGCGCACGTCGACTTGCCGCGATTGCTTGGCCCCGACGCGGGTGATCTCACCCTCCTGCAAAACCCGTAGCAGACTGACCTGGGCGTCGAAGGACATGTCGCCGATTTCATCCAGGAAAATGGTGCCGCCATCCGCCAGTTCGAACTTGCCTGCCGCCCCACCCCGCGCCGAGCCGGTGAACGCGCCTTCGACGTGGCCGAACAGTTCACTCTGCACCAGGTCCCGTGGGATCGCGCCGCAGTTGACCGCCACAAACGGGCCGTTGCAACGCTCGCTGCCGTTGTGAATGGCCTGGGCAAACAGCTCCTTGCCGGTGCCGCTTTCGCCGAGGATCAAGGTGGTGGACTCGCTGCGACTGGCAATGCGCCCCAGGTGCAGTGCATCTTGTATGGCCCGCGAGGTGCCCAGGATGGTCTCGAAGGTATAGCGGGCCTGGGTGCCGATAATGCGCCGGGTAATCTCGCGGATACGGCGGTTTTCGCGCACCGACACAATCACCCCACCCTGCTCCAGTGGGCATACCGAAACCAGGCAGGCGAGTTGGCTGGCGTCGTGCAAGTGGAAGGTGCAATCGCGGTCGCGCACCGACTCACCCAGCGCGTCGCTCAGTTCACTGCGGCCCAGGCGTTGGAAAGGACTGCCGATCAACTCGCGCCCCACCCCGAACAGTTGCCGCGCATAACGGTTGAGCGCCTTGATGCAGCCACGCTGATCGAGCACCACCAAGCCTTCGTTGAGCACTTCGAGTACGGCCTGTTGTTCTTCCAGCAACACCTGCAGCGCCATCTGCCGCGACACCGCCTCGGCCGCCGCTTGAACGGTGCCCAGGGTATGGAAATGAAACCAGCCGGGCTCGGCGGTCAGGGTGAGCATGGCCAGGGTCTGGCCTTGGGCATCCTTGATCGGCGCGGCGGCGCAGTGCATGTGGCGCTGGCGCAGGCCGCTGGCGAAATTTTCTTCAGCCAGCACATACACCAGGCGATCTTCGGCCAGGGCCAGGCCGGTGCAGTTGGTGCCTTGCACCGCTTCGAGCAAGCGACTGCCCACCGGGGTGATGTCCACCCCGCAAAAATACAGAGTCGTGCCCTCGGCATCCGTGAGGTTGATATGCCCGCGCGGGTTGTAAGCCAGCAATCCATGCATGACTTGCGCGGCAGCGGCGATCAGGGCGCGATGGTGGGCCAGGGTCGCCGCCAGCGCATGAGGCGCAACAAAGCGGTAGTCGCTGTTACCGGGCTCGATACCCGCCTCGACACTGCGTCGCCAGGAATCCCAGATGACCTGGCGCACCCCGTCCGGACGCACGACTTTGCCAGCCAGGCACTCTCGCCACGCCTGTTCCAACGCGGCGATGGGCCCATCGTTCAGCGCGGCAGGCCCCAGGTTCGTGAGGTATTCGAGGTCTTGCACACTGAACGCCTGGGTCATTGCGGTTATCCATGTTCACATTTTCGACATGTCAGTATAGACATGTCATGAAAATGAACACTTTTAGTTTGATTAAAATAATAAGCCTTTATAAATCAGCTATTTATAAATTGGCATAGGCCTTGCTCCCGCCCCTGTGTCACCTAGGACGGTCCTGGGGGCCCACAACAACAAAAGGGGTCGTTTCATGAGCACACACAACATCCGCCTGGGTTTGATCGGTGCCGGTCGCATGGGCAGCTTCCATGGCCTTACCGCTGCACGCCATATCCCCGGTGCCTGCCTCGCCGCCATCGCCGATCCGGTTCCAGGCCAGGCCGCTCGCCTGGCAGCAGAACTGGGGGTGGACAAGGCCTACACCGACCCGCAACAGCTGCTGGACGACCCGGACATCGACGGCGTACTCATCGCCGCACCTGCCCGTAGCCATGCCGAGCTGGTGATCAAGGCCGCACGTGCCGGCAAGGGCATCTTCTGCGAAAAGCCCATGGCGATCACGCTGGACGAAGCCGACCGCGCCATCGCCGCCGCTGTCGATGCACGGGTGCCGTTGCAGGTCGGCTTCAATCGGCGCTTCGCCAGAAGCTTTCGCACAGCGCACCTCGACGTCGTCGCTGGACGTATTGGCACGCCGCAGCTGCTACGCTCGCTGACCCGCGACCCGGCGCTGAACAACCCGGCCAACTCGCCGCAATGGGTGATCTTCCTCGAAACCCTGATCCACGACTTCGACACCCTGCGCTACCTCAACCCCGGAGCCGAAGTGGTACAGGTGCAGGTGATGGCCGACGCGCTGATCGCCCCGCAATTCAAAAGCCAAGGTTTGCTCGACACTGCCGTGGTCACCCTGCGCTTTGACAACGGCGCCATTGCCACCGCCGAAGCCAGCTTCCAGGCGGTGTATGGCTACGACGTGCGCGGCGAAGTGTTCGGCAGCAAGGGCATGCTGAGCATGGGCAGCCTTAACGACTGCGACCTGGTGCGCTACCTGGCCGAGGGCATCCAGGCAGACACCCAGCGGATGGACACCGACCTGCTGCGCGACGCCTACATCGCCGAGCTCAACCACTTTGTCGACTGCCTGCGCAGCGGCGCCAAGCCCCTGGCCAGCGGTGAAGATGCGCGCGCAGCCCTGGCAATTGCCCGTGCCTGCATTGAGTCGTACCAAACCGGCAAGGCCGTGGCCGTACAAGGAGCCCGCGAATGATGCCGTTCAAATTGGCCGTCAGCGCCGAAATGGTGTTCCTCGAGTTGCCCTTCATCGAACGCGTCAAACGTATACATGCCCTGGGTTTCAGCACCGAAATCTGGGGTTGGGCCGATAAGGACATTCAGGCCTTGGCGGCGACCGGCGCGGACTTCACCTCGATGACCGGCTACCTCAGCGGCACCCTCACCGACCCCGACGGCATCCGCCAATTGCTCGACAGCGCCCGTGAGTCCCTGGGCATTGCCGAGCGCCTCAATTGCCCCAGCCTCAACCTGCATGGCACGGGCCTGGGTGAAGGCGGCCTGCCCGTGCAGGCCGTCAGCCACACCAACGGGCGCATGTGGCTGAGCGCTTGCAAGAGCCTGGAGAAAATCGCGCGCCTGGGGGAAGACGCAGGCCGCGTGTTCCTGCTGGAAAACCTCAACACCGCCGTCGACCACCCAGGTACACCGTTCGCACGTGCCGACGACACCCTGGCCCTGATCGAAGCCGTCGGCAGCCCGCATCTGAAAATGAACCTGGACCTGTACCACGCGCAGATTGGCGAAGGTAACCTCATCGAATTGATCCAGCGCGCTGGCAGCGCCATCGGCGAAATCCAGGTCGCTGATGTGCCTGGGCGCAAAGAGCCCGGCACGGGCGAAATCCACTACCCGGCCATTGCCCGGGCCTTGCACGCCATGGGTTACACCGGTGTGGTCGGCCTGGAGGGCTGGGCCAGCGGCGACAGCGAGTCGGCTCTGGAGCGTTTCCGCCAGGCATTCACCCTATAACAATAAAAGGAACAGCCTCATGCACCGTTATTCATTACTAGTGGCCGCGCTGTTGTTGATGTTCAGCCAGTGGTCCTTCGCCGCCTATCGCATCGGCGTGAGCATTGCCCGGGTGGACGATAACTTCATGACCTACGTGCGCACCGGCCTGGAGGCGGCAGCCAAACACCAGGACGTGCAGATCCAATTTGAAGACGCCCAGGGCGATGTGGTGCGCCAGCTCAATCAAGTAGAAGGTTTTCTCAACCAGAAGGTCGATGCGGTGATCGTGCTGCCGGTCGACACCGCCGCCACTGCCAACATCACCAGCGCCGCCGTGGCGGCGAAGACACCGCTGGTGTACGTCAACCGCCACCCGGATGAGCGTACGCTGCCTGCGGGCGTGGTCACGGTGGCCTCCAACGACATCGAAGCGGGGCAATTGCAGATGCGCTACCTCGCCCAAAAACTGGGCGGCAAGGGCAATGTGGCGATCATCATGGGCGACCTTGCACAGAACGCCACCCATGACCGTACCGAAGGCGCCAGGCAGGTGCTCAAGGACTTTCCGGGGATCCAGGTCGTCGAGCAGCAAAGCGCCGAATGGCAACGCAACAAAGGCATGGACCTCACCAGCAACTGGCTGCTGGCAGGTACACAGTTCGATGCCATTGTCGCCAACAATGATGAAATGGCAATCGGTGCGGCCATGGCGTTGCAGCAAGCCGGCAAGGCCAAGGGCGAGATTGCGATCGTCGGCATCGACGGCTTGCCCGACGGTTTGGCAGCGATCAAGCGTGGGCTGCTTGCTGCCTCAGTGTTCCAGGACCCCAAGGCCCAGGCGACCCAGGCGGTGCAAGCGGCGATCAAGATGATCAAGGGCGAGCCGATTGAAGCCCAAGTGTGGGTGCCGTTTGAACTGATCAAGCCCGAACAGGTGGCGGTATTCGAACAACGCTACAAATAAATCGAAGCGAAGGAAAACTAAATGTGGGAGGGGGCTTGCTCCCGATGAGGGTGGATCAGTTGTTACATCTGTGACTGATTCACCGCCATCGGGGGCAAGCCCCCTCCCACACTGGATCTGAATCAATCCAGGTCACTTGCATCATGCCGTTCTGGCAACTGCTCCTCACCCGACACCCGGTTCACCCGCCGCCCGCGCTGCACCGCCGGCCGGGCGTCAATTGCGTCGGCCCAGCGCAGCACGTGCTTGTATTCATGCACAGAGAGAAACTCCGCCGAGTCGCCATACAAGCGGCCTTTGACCAACCCACCGTACCAAGGCCATATCGCGATGTCGGCAATGGTGTATTCATCCCCGGCGATGTATTGGCTGACCGCCAGGCGCTTATCCAGCACATCCAGTTGGCGCTTGGTCTCCATGGCGAAGCGGTTGATCGGGTATTCCATCTTGCTCGGCGCATAGGCATAGAAATGCCCGAAGCCACCCCCCAGGTAAGGCGCGCTGCCCATCTGCCAGAACAGCCACGACAGGCATTCAGCCCGTGCGGCGGGCTCCGTGGGCAGGAACGCACCGAACTTCTCGGCCAGGTACTGCAGAATCGCACCCGATTCGAACACGCGAATCGGCGTGGCGCCGCTGTGGTCCATCAGCGCTGGAATCTTCGAGTTCGGGTTCACCGCCACAAAGCCACTGCCGAACTGGTCGCCGTCGCCGATCTTGATCAGCCAGGCATCGTATTCGGCGCCGCTGTGCCCCAGGGCCAGCAGTTCTTCCAGCAGGATCGTGACCTTCTGCCCATTGGGCGTGGCCAGGGAGTATAACTGCAGCGGGTGCTTGCCCACCGGCAGCGGCTTTTCGTGGGTGGCGCCGGCGATGGGCCGGTTGATGCTGGCGAAGGTGCCGCCGCTTTCGGTGTCCCAGGTCCAGACTTTGGCAGGTACGTACTCGGTCATAATCAATGCTCCAGAGGCGCTTGTGATCCACTAAGCGTTCCAGACTAAACCAAAGGTTGATGACTCGTCACACCTATCAGCATGGAAGATCCGGCATGAACGAGCGACTCGACGACCTCCTCGCCGACCACTTGCACGTACTGTTCTGCGGCATCAACCCTGGCAAGGGCTCGGCAGCCCTCGGCCTGCATTTTGCCAATCGCAGCAACCGCTTCTGGCGCACCGTGCATCTGGCCGGTTTCACGCCCCATGAAATTCGCCCGCAAGACGGCGCCACCTTGCTGCACTACGGTTGCGGATTGACCACCTTGGTGGCACGGCCAACGGCCAGTGCAGGCGAGTTGGCGCGGCATGAATTCCAGGACGCGGCGGCGGCGTTCGAACACAAGATCCGCCGCCATGCCCCGCGTTTCGTGGCGTTCCTCGGCAAGCCCGGCTATAGCGCGCTGAGCGGCCAGCGCGAGGTCGCCTGGGGTTTGCAAGCGCAGCCACTGGGCGACGCCTCGGTCTGGGTACTGCCCAACCCCAGCGGGCGCAACCTGGCGTTCAGCCTCGATCAATTGGTGCAAGCGTATCGGCTGCTGCACAACGCCGTTGCGCACGCCCGGCCCGTGCCCGTAATCTCTTGAGCCCAACACCCTGTAAGCAATGGAGGCTGCATGAAACTGGTCGGAATGCTGGACTCGCCCTACGTACGCCGCGTGGCTGTTTCCCTGGAGTTATACGGGGTGGACTTTGTGCATGAACCGCTGTCAGTGTTCAGCACTTACGCTGAATTTGCCCAGATCAACCCCGTAGTCAAGGCCCCTACCCTGGTGCTGGACGATGGGACGGTGCTGATGGATTCGAGTCTGATCCTCGATTACCTGGAAGCGCTGGCGCCGGCTGACAAGAAGCTGCTGCCCCAACAACCGGCGGCACGTGCCCGTGACCTGCAACTGCTTGGGCTCGCGCTGGCGGCATGCGAGAAAAGCGTGCAGATCGTCTATGAACACAACCTTCGCCCCGCTGAAAAATTGCATGCGCCGTGGCTTGAGCGCGTTACCGGGCAACTGCTGGCGGCTTATGCGCTGCTGGACAAGCAGCTGGCAGGCAATGAAGCGCTGACCCAGGCGTCGATTACCGCAGCGGTCGCCTGGTCGTTCAGCCAGTTCACCGTGCCCTCGGTGGTGAAGGCCGATGCGTTCCCCAACCTCAAGCGCCATGCTGAACGCCTGGAGCAGCACCCGGCGTTCAAGCGTTACCCCATCGAGTAAGCACCACAATTTAACTGTGGGAGCGGGCTTGCCCGCTCCCACACTCGATGTGCATCATTCTGAAAGTCGCGTGTTATACCCACCCGCCGTCAACGATAAAGTTCTGCGCCGAGCACATCGCCGAGGCATCCGAGGCCAAAAACAGCGCCATGTTGGCGATGTGTTCTGGCATCACGCTGCCGGGCAGGCACTGGCTGCGGGCGATGAGTTCCTTGGCGGCGTCGTCGACCCACATGGCCAGTTGTTTTTCGGTCATCACCCAACCCGGCACCAAGGTGTTGACGCGAATACGGTTGGGCCCCAGCTCACGCGCCAGGGCTCGGGTCATGCCGTGGGCGGCGGCCTTGCTGGCGGCGTATACGGGGTAGCCGGCCGAGGCCATCATCCAGCCCACCGAGCCCAGGTTGATGATCGAGCCGCTACCGGCCTCCTTCATCATGGGCACCACCGCCTTGGCGGCAAAGAAGGCGTGCTTGAGGTTGACCGCAATCAGCTGGTCGAACATGTGCGAGTCGATTTCTTCCAGGCTGTGGCGCACATCGTTCGCTGCGTTGTTGACCAGTACCGTGATCGGCCCCAAGGAATGCTCGAAGCGCCCGATCGCCGCGCGGTAGCCGATCTCGTCGGTGATATCGCAGCACTCGAACTCGACACTGTGCCCTTTGGAGTTGAGCAGCGCCGCCAAGCGTTCACCCTGGCTCTGTGCACGGTCCACAAACGCCACCTTGGCACCCTGCGCGGCGAAGGCACGCACCATGAACTCGCCAATCCCCGACGCCCCGCCGGAAACCAGCACGGTTTTGTCCTTGAGGTCGGGATAAATTGCTTGCTGGGTAGTCATAACAATCAGTGCTCCGCTTAATTAGTCTTATTTTATTTTGCAAGAACGGCGTTAAAGGCTATAAATCTGCTGTCATATCGACAAAATATCTCAAATTAGTAGAACTATTCCAGCAAAACAACAAAAGGAAGTTCGACCATGAAGCACCCTCGATACCTGCTGTCCGGCCTCGCGCTGTCCATGCTGATCGCCAGCGGTGGCGCGCACGCCGCCGGCCTTAGCAGCGAACACAAACCCTTCGGCAAAACCAACGATGGCACCGCCGTCGAACAGTACGTGTTGCGTAACAGCCATGGCATGCAAGCCACGGTGATCACCTACGGCGGCGTGCTGCAGTCGCTAAAAGTGCCAGACAAACACGGCAAGCTCGACGACGTGGTGCTGGGCTTCGATGACGTGCAAGGCTATCAAGGCGGTACCGCGTTTTTCGGCGCGACCATTGGCCGCTTCGGCAATCGACTGGCCGGCGGCGCCTTCGAACTCGACGGCAAACGCTACCAGGTACCGCTCAACGACGGCCCTAACTCATTGCATGGCGGCGCCCAGGGCTTCGACAAGCAGGTGTGGCAAGCCAAATCGGTCAAGGACAAGGATTCGGTGGGCGTCACCCTCACCTACCTGTCCAAAGATGGGGAAATGGGCTTTCCGGGCAACTTGAAAACCGAGGTCACCTACCGCCTCAACGACCACAACGAACTGCACATCGACTACACCGCCACCACCGACAAACCGACGGTGCTCAACCTCACCAACCACAGCTACTTCAACCTGGCCGGCGCGGGCAACGGCGACATTCTCAAGCAGGTCGCCACCTTGCACGCCAGCCACTACACACCGGTGAATGCCACCTTGATTCCCACCGGCGAACTGGCGCCGGTCAAGGGCACGCCCATGGACTTCCTGAAGCCCACACCCATCGGCCAGCACATCAAGGCAGACCATCCGCAGCTCAAATTCGCCGAGCCCAAGCAAGGTGGCTTCGACTTCAACTGGGCGCTGGATACCAAAGGCGACGTCAAGCAACTGGCCGCCGAGGTGCATGATCCTGAATCAGGCCGACGTTTGCAGCTCTACACCACAGAGCCTGGCGTGCAGTTCTATACCAGCAACTTCCTGGACGGTTCGGTGAAGGGCAAAGGCGGCAAGACGTACCAGCACTGGAGTGGGTTTACCTTGGAGACCCAGCACTTTCCCGATGCGCCTAACCAGCCGAGCTTTGCCTCAACGCGTTTGAATCCAGGGCAGACTTACACCCAACACACTATTTTCAAGTTCACCGCTGATTAAATTGTGGGAGCTGGCTTGCCTGCGATGGCGGTGGCACAGGCTACACAATTATTGCCTGAACCAACGCTATCGCAGGCAAGCCAGCTCCCACATTGGTTTTTCACAGCGCCTGGGTTCAGCGTTGTTTCATGCGGTCGATGACCACGGCCAACAGCAGGATCGAACCGCGGATCACATACTGGTAAAAGGTATCGATGTTCTTCAGGTTCATCGCATTCTCGATGATCGCCAGAATCAACACCCCGGCGATCACATGGCGGATCATGCCGATGCCGCCGCTCAGCGACACCCCACCCAGCACGCAGGCCGAGATCACCGTCAGCTCGAAACCCTGGCCGATCATCGGTTGGCCAGAGGTCATGCGCGAAGCCAGGATCACCCCGGCCAAGGCGCCGATCAGGCCATGGATGGCGAAGATCAGGATCTTGGTGCGGTCAACGTTCACGCCCGCCAGCAGCGCCGCCTCCGGGTTACCGCCGATGGCCATGGTGTTGCGCCCATAGGTGGTGTAGTTGAGCAGCCAGCCGAAGAACAGGAAGCAGACAATGGTGATCAGAATCGGCACCGGCACGCCGAACAATTGGCCGTTGCCGAACACGAAAAATTGCTCCTGGGACACGCCTACCGCCTTGCCGTCGGCAAAGATGTAAGCCAGGCCGCGCACGATCTGCATGGTCGCCAGGGTAGTGATCAAGGCGTTGACCCGCAGCTTGGCGATCACGATGCCGTTGATCAGCCCCACCATCAGGCCCATCAGCAGCGCTGCACCAATGCCCAGCATCACGCTGTCGGTATCGCGCATTACAATCGCCGCAACTACCCCGGCGCAGGCGATCACCGAGCCTACCGACAGGTCGAAGTGCCCCGAGGCCAGGCAGAACAGCATGGTGCACGCGGCAATACCGACAGTCGAAATCGCCAGGCCCAAGCCGCGCATGTTGAGCGGAGAGAGGAAGTTATCGATCAGCAGCGCGCACAGTACGAAGATGCCCACCGCCGCCAAGAGCATCGCCCAGTTATCGAGCAATGCACGCATATCGAGGGGTTTGCGTGCCGAGGGCAACGCGTTGTTTTGAATGGTCATGGTCGTCTCTCAGTTCGCCAGGCCGCGTGGCAAGGCCAGCTGCAGCAGGTTGGATTCAGTCGCGTGCTCGCGCAGTTGTTCGCCGCGCAGGGCGCCTTCGCACAGCACCAGGATGCGGTCAGAGATGCCCATCACCTCCATCAGGTCGCTGGACACCACGATCACCGCAATGCCACTGGCCGCCAGGTTATGGATGATCTGGTAGATCTCCGACTTGGCGCCGATGTCGATACCGCGAGTGGGTTCGTCGAGCAGCAACACCTTCATCGGCATCGACAGCCAGCGGCCAAGAATGGCTTTCTGTTGGTTGCCGCCGGACAGGTACAGGATCTTCTGCGCCGCGTTCGGCGTTTTGACCCGCATCGCCTGGATCTGTCGGTCGGCGTTGCCTTTCTCCCAGCCTTCGCGCAACAGCCAGCCAAAGGTGGAATGGGCGCCACGGGCGCTGATGTTGATGTTTTCAGCGACGCTGCCCAGCGGGATGATGCCCTCTTTCTTGCGATCCTCCGGACACAGCAATACCCCGGCGGCGATGGCGTCCCGGGGTGAGCGCAGTTGCAGCGCTTGCCCGCACAGTTCCAGGTTGCCGGCACTGGCGCGCTCTAGCCCACTGAGCAGGCGAAACAGCTCGGTACGCCCCGCCCCCACCAGCCCGAACAGGCCCAGGATCTCGCCCTTGCGCACCTGGAAACTGATCGGTTCACGCAGGCCCGGGCCGAGCAAGCCGTCCACCTTGAGCGCCACTTCGCCTTGCTCGCGCGGGCGGTAATCGTAGATGTCCTGAATATCGCGACCGACCATGCAGGTCACCAACTGGTCGTGAGTCAGCGTGCTCATGTCCTCGAAAGTACGCACGTAGCGGCCGTCCTTGAACACCGTCACCGCATCGCAGATACGGAACACTTCTTCCATACGGTGCGACACGTAGAGCACCACTTTGCCCTCGTCGCGCAGGCGCGTGATGATCGCCATCAAGCGGTCGATTTCCCGCGCCGATAAACTGCTGGTGGGTTCATCAAAGGCGATCACGTTGGCGCCGCGAGACAGCGCCTTGGCGATTTCCACCAGTTGGCGCTGGCCCAGGGACAGGCGCCCGAGTTTCTCGTCGGGGTCGATTTCATCGGCCAGCCCCTTGAGACACGCCAGGGCCTGCTTACGCAGCAGGCTCCGGTTGACCACGCCAAAGCGCGTGGGCAAATGCCCGAGGAACAGGTTCTCGGCCACGCTCATTTCCGGCACCAGGTGCAGCTCTTGGTGAATCACCGCCACACCGCTGGCGATGCTGTCGGCGGCGCATTTGAAGGCCATGGTCTGCGCGCCGATCTGCACCGTGCCGCTGGACGGAATGTAGGCGCCGCCGAGGATTTTCAGCAGCGTCGACTTGCCTGCGCCGTTCTCGCCCATCAGCGCGTGCACCTGCCCGGGGTGGGCGGTGAAGCAAATGCCGTCCAGCGCCTTGACCCCGGGAAAGGTCTTGCCGATACCGTCAAACCGCAGGGCCGCAGCGGTCATTTCCACAGCCCGATCTTGGTCAGTTCCGCCTGGAAGTTTTCACGGGTGATCAGCGTCACTTCGTCCATGGCCGTGTATTTCGGCGGCTCGGTGCCTTGGGTAACCCACTCGTACATCATCTCAGCGGTTTTGTAGCCTTCAATGTGCGGGCTGGGCAGCATTGAGCCGAAGAAGCCGCTGTTGGCTTTCTTCAATTCGCCGATGGCGTCGGTGCCATTGATGCCGATACCGATCACGTTGGCTGCGGCGAAACCGGCACTTTCGGTGGCACGCACGCCGCCGAGCACGGTGTTGTCGTTCATGCCGCCGATGATCAGGTTCTTCGCCCCACTCGGCAGCTTGACCAGGGCCGAGTTGGTGGCGTCCATGCTGCCAGGTACGTCGAGGGTTTTGAGCGCGGCGGTGAGGATGTGGTCCTTGGGAATCCCGGCTTCCTCCAGGGATTTGATCGAGCCGTCGGTGCGTTTCTTGCCGGTGTCGAGTTCGTTGAAGGTATTGATCACCGCGTAGGTGTCCTTCCAGTCCCAACCACGTTTTTTCGCTTCGGCGGCCATGGCGGCGCCTTGCTTCTGGCCGACTTCAAACGCGGCCATGCCCAGGTACGGCACGTCTTCCATGAAGTTGCCCTTGGCATCGACAAAGCGGTCATCCACGGCCATCACTTTCAAGCCGTTGGCCTTCGCTTTGGCGACAATGGCCGGGCCCAGGGACACGTCCGGCGGGCAGATCACGAAGCCTTTAGCGCCGTTGGCGGCCAGGCTGTCGATGGCCGAGAGGGTTTTCTCGCCGTCGGGCACCGCGATCTTGATGAGTTTGAAGCCTTTGTCCTGGGCGGCTTTTTCCGCAAACGCCCACTCCGTCTGGAACCAGGGCTCTTCGGCCTGCTTGACCAGAAAGCCGATCTTCACGTCTTCAGCGGATACGATGCTGCTGAGGCTGCTTAACGCAACAGCGGCAGCCAGAACGCGTAGAACCTTTTTCATGAACGACACCTCTTGTTGTTGTTTTTTTAAGTCTTGGGTTTAACCGGCGAAACGATGGCAAGGCTTGCCAGGAACATCGACTTCAATGGCCAATACCGCACCATCAAGGGGGTGATCCAAGGGACTCGCCGCGCTGGTGATGTACAGCGTGGTGAGCTCGGGCCCACCGAACACGCAACTGGTGGGACGGCTGACCGGCAGTTCGATTATGCGATCCACCTCACCTGAAGGCGTCAGACGCAGCAGGCAACTGCCGTCCCAGCGCGCATTCCAGATGTAGCCGTCAGCGTCCATGGCCGAGCCATCCGGCCCGCCGCGTGTGTGCGGCCCGAACCAGGCCTGGGCGGCACCGAGTTGACCGTCAGCCTGGATCGAATGCTGATAGAGCGTGCCGTCCATGCTGTCGCCGAAATGCACCTGGCTGCCCTCCTCGTTCCAGAGCAGGGTGTTGGGAATGCCCAGCCCAGTCAGCAACGGCGTGACCCGCGCATCGGCATCGATGCGAAACAGGCCACCGGAGCGCCGGGTAATCGGCAGGTCTTCGCCCTGCTCGCCGATGTTGTTCTGCATGGTGCCCAACCACAGCCGGCCCTGGGCATCGCAGCGTGCTTCATTGCCGCGGTTGCCCGTTTGCGGGTCGGCTACGCACAGCAGGGTCAAGGCTTCGGTGGCCAGGTCCAGGCGATATACGCCGCTGCTCAAGGTCACCAACGCATCACCGCGTTGACAGGGGATGAACGCCGAGACGTGCTCAGGCAATTGCCACACCTGCAACTGCCCACCCATCAGACGCAGCGCCTGGCGGGCGGCGATATCCACCCAATACAGGGCCTGGGTCGGTACATCCCAGAACGGCCCTTCGCCCAACCGGGCACGGTGCGGGGTGACTGCGCTCAACGACATGAAGCCTCCTGATCAGTTACAGCGATTCGCGCGATGGCGTGCCATTTACCAGGCGCTGAATACGCAAGGGGTTGGCGTTTTTCAACGCGTCGGGCAGCAGGCTATCAGGGTAGTTCTGGAAGCACACCGGGCGCAGGAAACGGTCGATGGCCAGCGTGCCGACCGAGGTGCCACGGGCGTCGGAAGTCGCCGGGTACGGCCCGCCGTGAACCATGGAATCGCACACCTCCACGCCAGTGGGGTAACCGTTGAGCAGGATGCGCCCGACTTTCTGTTCCAGCAGCGGCGTGAGTTCGGCGAACTGTTGCAGGTCGGCCGGTTCGCCGATGAGCGTGGCGGTCAACTGCCCGTGCAGCCCCTGCAGGGCGGCGCTGAGTTGGGCCTGGTCGGCCACTTCGACGAACACCGTGGTGGGGCCGAACACTTCCTCTTGCAGCACTTCGTCGCCGTCAATCAACAGACGTACATCCGCCTTGAACAGCTGCGGTTGCGCCTGGTTGCCCGATTGCGCGCTGCCCGCCAGATGCTGGATGCCCGGGTGAGAGCGGAGTTTTTCCAGGCCCTTGCCGTAGCTGCCCAGGGTGCCGGCATTCAGCATGGTCTGCGCCGGTTGCTCGCCAATCAATTGCGCGACCTGCTGAGTGAACGCGGTGAACGCAGGCGAAGCGATACCGATCACCAGACCTGGGTTGGTGCAGAACTGGCCGCAGCCTTGCACCACCGAGGCGGTCAGGTCGCGGGCGATGCTCTCGGCGCGGGCGTGCAGCGCCTGGGGCAGCACGATCACCGGGTTGATGCTCGACATTTCGGCAAACACCGGGATCGGTTGCGGGCGCGCCGCGGCCATGTCGCACAGGGCGCGGCCGCCTTTGAGTGAGCCGGTAAAGCCCACCGCCTGGATCGCCGGGTGCTTGACCAGCGCCTCACCGACGCCGCCGCCAAAAATCATGTTGAACACGCCGGCCGGCATCTCGGTGGCCTCGGCGGCACGAATGATCGCATCGGCCACGCGCTCGGCGGTCGCCATGTGGCCGCTGTGGGCCTTGAACACCACCGGGCAACCGGCGGCCAATGCAGCCGCCGTGTCACCGCCGGCGGTGGAGAATGCCAGGGGGAAGTTACTGGCACCAAAGACCGCCACCGGACCGAGGCCGATGCGGTATTGGCGCAGGTCTGGGCGCGGCAACGGCTGGCGCTCTGGCAGGGCCTTGTCGATACGCGCGCCGTAGAAGTCACCGCGGCGCAGCACCGTGGCGAACAAACGCATCTGGCCGCTGGTGCGCCCGCGTTCGCCTTTGATGCGTGCGGCCGGCAATGCGGTTTCGCGGCAGACCAGTTCGACGAAGTCATCGCCCAAGGCGTCCAGCTCATCGGCCACCGCATCCAGAAACTGCGCACGTCGTGCGGCGCTCAAGGCGCGATAGGCCGGGTACGCCTGGGCCGCGGCCTGGGCGGCGGCGTCCACTTCCTGGGCGGTGGCCTGGTAGAAATCCTGGGGCAAGGCTTCGCCGGTGGTGGCGTCGATGCTTTGCAGCTTAGTGCTACCGTTGGCGCTGCGCTGGCCGCCGATGTAGTTGTGGCCGAGGAACGGGGTCATGTTGATCTCCTTAAAGGGGGGTGACTTGGCCGGGTTCAAATGCCGCATCGCTGCTGCCGATACCGTTGATCAACGGCGCGCCGAATTCAGCCTGGCTGATCTCGAACACATCGCCCGGCTGGGTACGTATACCGTCGGCGAATGACAAGGTGGCGGTGCCGAAGAAGTGAATGTGCACATCACCCGGCTTGAGGAACTGGCTGTATTTGAAGTGGTGGTATTCGAGGTTTTCCAGGCTGTGGCACATATTGGCCTCGCCACTGAGGAATTCGTTCTGCCAGATGACCTCGCCGTTGCGCAGGATGCGGCTGGTGCCCGCCAGATGCTCGGGCAGTTCGCCCACGCGCAGCTCCGGGCCGTAACTGCAACTGCGCAGCTTGGAATGGGCCAGGTACAGGTAATTCTTGCGCTCCATCACATGGTCGGAGAACTCGTTGCCCACCGCAAAACCCAGGCGATAGGGCTTACGGTCATGCCCGATCACATAGAGGCCACCGATTTCCGGTTCTTCGCCGGCATCTTCGGCAAACGGCGGCACCGGGAAGGCCTGGCCCGGGCGCACGACGATGCTGCCATCGCCTTTGTAGAACCACTCCGGTTGCACACCGGCCTGGCCGGCGCCTGGTTTGCCGCCCTCCACGCCCCATTTGAAGATGCGCATGGTGTCGGTCATCGCGCTGTCGTCACCGGCCTGCTGGTGCATCTTGTCGCGGGCCGAAGCACTGCCCAGGTGGGTGAGGCCGGTGCCGCTGATCAGCATGTGGGCCGGGTCCGGGTGGTCCAGCGGGGGCAGGATTTTGTGGTCCGCCAACAAGGCGGTGTAGTCATGGCTGGCGCCCAGGCCGAGGGCTTCTACCTGTTGATGCAACTTGCCGCCGGCTTCGATGGCGGCCAGCGCCAGTTCACGCACGCTGTGGGCGCCGCGCACTTCGCGTACCTGGTTGCCTTCTACCACGCCGACGCGGCGCTCACCGTTGCTCAACTCGAACTGAACTAAACGCATGCAGGTTCTCCTGGATTTAAGTGCGTGTGGCGCCACGGGCGCTGGCGGCGAATTGGTCGACGGGCAGCACGTGCTTGCGTTCCAACAAGCGGTAGACCACGAGGGTCAGCAGCAACCCGAACACCATCACACCGGATAAGAAATACAAGCCTGAGGCCAGGTTGCCGGTGTACTCCTTGAGCGCACCGATCACGAACGGGCCGATATAGCCGCCGAGGTTGCCCACCGAGTTGATCAAGGCAATACCGGCCGCCGCACTGGCGCCGGCAAAGAAGCGCCCCGGCAGGGTCCAGAACACGGCGGTGCAGGAAAACATTGCAAACGCCGCCAGGCACAGCGCGGCCATTTGCAGCACTGGCACCGTGAGCCAGGCGCTGCAGAACAGGCCGATGGCGCCCAGCACATAGAGCACGGCGAGATGGCCGTAACGGTCGTTCAAACGGTCGGAACTGCGCGGGATGATCAACAGGCCGATGATGCCGAAGATATAGGGCACGGCGGAGATGAAGCCGGTGGTAAGGTCGCTGCCGCCAAACTGCTTGATCAGGGTCGGCAGCCACAGGCCGAGGCCGTAGATGCTCAGGGTCACCGGCAGGTAGAACAGCGCCAGCAACAACACGCGCTTGTCCTTGAGCGCATGCAAGGGGTTGCCATGGCGTGTCTGGCCGTAGGCTTGCAAGTCTTTGTGCAGCTCGCCGGTGAGCCAGGCTTTTTCTTCCTCGCTCATCCAGTTGACCTTCTGGGGGCCGTCCGGCAGGTAACGCAGCACCGGCCAGGTCAGCAGGATCGCCGGGGTACCGATCACGATAAACAGCCACTGCCAGCCATGCAGGCCGAGAATGCCGTCCATGCCGAGCAGACCGCCGGACACTGGACCTGTGATCATCATTGCAATCGGTTGGGAGAGGATGAACAGCCCGAGGATCTTGCCGCGATGGCGCACCGGGAACCATTGGGTGATGTAGTACAGCACGCCGGGGAAGAACCCCGCCTCCGCCGCGCCCAGCAGAAAACGCATCACATAGAAGCTGTGCGGCCCTTGCACGAACGCCATGCCGATGGTGATGGCGCCCCAGGTGATCATGATGCGCGCAAACCAGCGCCGCGCGCCGAAGCGGTCGAGCATCAGGTTGCTGGGAATCTCGAACAGGAAATAGCCAATGAAGAACAACCCGGCACCGAGGCCATAGGCGGCGTCGCCGATGCCCACGTCAGCGCCCATGTGCAGCTTGGCGAACCCTACGGCGGAACGGTCCACGTAGGCGATCAGGTACAGCAGGATCAGGAAGGGAATCAGTTTCAGCGTGATGCGCCGAATAAGCCGCAGTTCCTGGCTCATGGGGTCGATCTCCGATTGTTGTTTTTATAGAAGCTCGGGGGACGCCTCTGACGAAATCCGCCAGGGCCATACCTCAGTTAAGACCGACTATATAGTATGACTATTTGCAAAACAACACTTCCAAAGCGGCGATTTTGCGCTTATGTTTAAGCACGCATAGAACATATAGTCATACAATAAGAGAATCGATCATGCCTGACAAAAAGCCCGGCCTACGCTCTGCCCAGTGGTTCGGTACTGCCGACAAGAACGGCTTCATGTACCGCAGCTGGATGAAGAACCAAGGCATTGCCGACCATCAGTTCCATGGCAAGCCGATCATCGGCATCTGTAACACCTGGTCGGAGCTGACCCCGTGCAACGCGCACTTCCGTCAGATAGCCGAACACGTCAAGCGTGGCGTGATCGAGGCCGGAGGCTTCCCGGTGGAGTTCCCGGTGTTTTCCAATGGCGAATCCAACCTGCGCCCTACCGCCATGCTCACCCGCAACCTGGCGAGCATGGATGTGGAAGAAGCGATTCGCGGTAATCCGATTGATGGCGTGGTACTGCTCACCGGCTGCGACAAGACCACCCCAGCGCTGCTGATGGGCGCCGCCAGTTGTGATGTGCCGGCCATCGTGGTCACTGGCGGGCCGATGCTCAACGGCAAGCACAAGGGCCAGGACATCGGCTCGGGGACGGTGGTGTGGCAGCTCAGCGAACAGGTCAAGGCCGGCACCATCACCCTGGATGATTTCCTCGCGGCCGAGGGCGGCATGTCGCGTTCGGCGGGCACCTGCAACACCATGGGCACGGCCTCGACCATGGCCTGCATGGCCGAGGCGCTGGGCACGTCCCTGCCCCACAACGCGGCGATCCCGGCGGTGGATGCACGGCGATATGTGCTGGCGCATATGTCCGGTATGCGTGCGGTCGAGATGGTGCGCGAAGACTTGAAGCTGTCGAAGATCCTCACCAAAGAAGCGTTTGAAAACGCGATTCGCGTAAACGCAGCCATCGGCGGTTCGACCAACGCGGTGATCCACCTGAAAGCCATCGCCGGGCGCATCGGCGTGGAGTTGGACCTGGATGACTGGACCCGCATCGGCCGCGGTATGCCGACCATCGTCGACCTGCAACCCTCGGGGCGCTTCTTGATGGAAGAGTTCTACTACGCCGGCGGCCTGCCCGCGGTGCTGCGTCGCCTGGGTGAGGCCAACCTGATCCCCCACCCGAACGCTTTGACGGTCAATGGCAAGTCCCTGGGCGAGAACACCCAGGATTCGCCGATCTACGGCCAGGACGAAGTGATCCGCACCCTGGACAACCCGATCCGCGCCGACGGCGGCATCTGCGTGCTGCGTGGCAACCTCGCGCCCCTGGGTGCGGTGCTCAAGCCTTCGGCAGCGAGCCCCGAACTGATGCAGCACCGTGGCCGCGCCGTGGTGTTCGAGAACTTCGACATGTACAAGGCACGCATCAACGACCCGGAGCTGGACGTGGATGCCAACTCGATCCTGGTCATGAAAAACTGCGGCCCCAAGGGTTACCCCGGCATGGCCGAAGTCGGCAACATGGGCTTGCCGGCCAAGCTGCTGGCCCAGGGTGTGACGGACATGGTGCGCATTTCCGATGCGCGCATGAGCGGCACCGCCTACGGCACCGTGGTGTTGCACGTGGCCCCGGAAGCCGCTGCCGGCGGGCCATTGGCGACAGTGAAGGAAGGTGACTGGATCGAACTCGATTGCGCCAATGGCCGCCTGCACCTGGACATTCCAGACGCCGAGCTGGCAGCGCGCATGGCCGACCTGCCCCCAGCGCAAAACCTCATCGTCGGCGGCTATCGCCAGCTGTACATCGACCATGTGCTGCAGGCCGACCAAGGCTGCGACTTTGACTTCCTGGTGGGCTGTCGCGGGGCAGAAGTCCCACGGCATTCCCACTAATTGGGATGCTATGATGCGGCGAATCTAAGCCAGAGCCTCCCCGTCGTTATGGATCACCAGCCGCCCAAGCCGCGCAAGAGCCAGCATGCCCAGATCGTTCAGGACCTGGGCATGCACATCGTTTCCGGTCGTTTCAAGCCTGAAGAACGCTTGCCCATGGAAGCTACGCTGTGCGAGGAATACCAGGTCAGCCGCTCGGTATTGCGCGAAGCCACGCGGGTGCTCAGCGCCAAGGGCCTGGTGTATTCCAAGCCACGGGTGGGCGCGGTGGTGCGGCCACGCTTGAAATGGCACCTGCTCGACCCGGACGTGCTGTCCTGGTTGATGCAGTCCACGCCCCACAGCGAGTTCTTCAACACCCTGGCCGGGGTGCGCCGCATCCTCGAACCGGAAATCGCCGCGATGGCCGCGACCACCGCCACCGATGAAGACATCGCCACTATCGAACACGCCTACCAAGGCATGGAAACCGCCAAGACCCACGAGGAGCTGTTGCAGGCCGACCTGGACTTCCACCGTGCGATTGCCGACGCCACCCGCAACGACCTGCTCGCCTATATGTGCAACATGCTCTCGCTGCCGTTGCGCGAGTCGATCAACATCACCAACCGCCGTCCGGATATCCAGGGCCTGAGTCTGCCTCGGCACAAAGCGATCCTCACGGCGATCCAGAACCGCGATGCCCTGGGTGCGCGGCATGCGTCGCTGGTGCAACTGGATGACACGCGGGTCGCGCTGGACACGGTGATGAATGTGTTGACGCCGTTGTAACCCCGCGTCATTCCTGACTGTTAACTTTCGCCCAGCTCACGATGCGAAGCGAGCCGCTCGTGCTCTTGCTCTGCTTTTGATCTTGATCTTAGGCGCCCCCCCAAATCACTGGCCGATTACGGGCACACCGAGCCTAGGCGAGGTGCCGAGTGGTGGGGCAAGAGCCCTTTTGGTTACTTTTGGCTGGGCCGGCATTCCGGGCTCTTTTCCAAAAGTGACCCGCTGTAAAAGCCAGCCCTTTCAAGGTCTTCTGTAAAATCCCCTGAAATTCATTCAGGGGGTACCTAAACGATGTGGGCGGAAGTTCTAGCGCGTTTCGAAAAAAAAGCACCTGCCAGTGTCATGGCCAAACTGGCGCTGCAGCAGGCTATTGCCCCCGAGTGGATTGATCAGGTTTTCGAAGAACACCGGCAACGGCAGTATTCTCGTGAGCTATTGTTCTCGACCATCATCAAGCTAATGTCCCTTGTTTCATTGGGCTTGAGGCCATCTCTGCACGCCGCCGCGCGACAACTGGAGGACCTTCCGGTCAGCCTGGCGGCTCTCTACGACAAGATCAGTCGTACCGAGCCTGCTCTGTTGCGCGCCCTGATTACGGGCTGTGCACAGCGCCTGGCTCCAACCATCCGGGAGCTGGGCTGCACGGCGATGCTGCCGGGTTGGCAGGTTCGGGTAGTGGACGGTAATCACCTGGCATCCACTGAAAAACGTCTGGGAGCTTTACGCAACGAGCGCGGCGCCGCTCGTCCCGGTTTTTCGGTTGTTGCATACGATCCCGATCTGGATCAGGTCGTCGACCTTCAGGCGTGTGAGGATGCCTACGCAAGCGAGCGCGTTTGTGTGCTGCCTTTATTGGCCAATGCCGAGCCAGGCCAAGTGTGGCTGGCTGACCGGCTTTATTGCACGCTCCCGGTTATGGAGGCTTGTGAGCAAGTCCAAACTTGCTTTGTCATTCGTCAGCAAGCCAAGCATCCACGCTTGATTCAAGAGGGTGAGTGGCAAGAGCCAGTACCTGTGGAAACTGGCACTGTGCGTGAGCAGATCATCCAGGTCAAAGGCGGTTACCAATGTCGGCGTGTCGAACTGACGCTTCATTCGCCAACGGACTCCGGCGACAGCAGCTTGATGTTCTGGAGCAACCTGCCTGAGAGCGTCAGTGCGCAACAGATCGCCGAACTGTATCGCCGCCGCTGGAGCATTGAAGGTATGTTCCAGCGACTGGAAGCGATCCTGGAAAGTGAGATCGAAACCCTTGGCAGCCCAAAGGCTGCCTTACTGGGGTTTGCAACGGCGGTATTGGCTTACAACGTCCTGGCTGTTCTCAAACGCAGTGTTGAACAAGCTCATCGGGATACCCAGCCTGAAGGATGGGAAGCCTCGATTTACCATTTAGCGGTTCAGGTCAGGAGTGGATATGAGGGAATGCAGATTGCGCTGCCCTCGGAACATTTTCCTGTCATTCCGTTGGAAAAACTGGCTCAGCACTTATTGGCGCTTGCCAGAAATATCCAACCTAAACAAGTTGCGAAAAGCCCCCGTGGCCCCAAGGTACCCAAGCCCAAAACATGGGTTAAAGGCACCGCGGTGAATGCGCATGTTTCAACGGACCGGATAATCAAGGCTGCCAAGACGAAAAGACCTTGAAAGGGCTGGCTGTAAAAGCGGAACCCTGAGCAGCCGTTACCGCAGGAATGGATATGTACTCGGTCTGACACCCTGTGTCGGCTGTCAGGCCGCCATCGCAGGCAAGCCAGCTCCCACAGTTGGAACGCGGGGCGTCAGGTAGAAATGTGTCGGCTGGCAGGCCGTCTTCGCAGGCAAGCCAGCTCCCACAGTTGGAACGCGGCGTGTCAGGTAGAAATGTGTCGGCTGGCAGGCCGTCTTCGCAGGCAAGCCAGCTCCCACAGTTGGAACGCGACGTGTCAGGTAGAAATGTGTCGGCTGGCAGGCCGTCTTCGCAGGCAAGCCAGCTCCCACAGTTGGAACGCGGCGTGTCAGGTAGAAATGTGTCGGCTGGCAGGCCGTCTTCGCAGGCAAGCCAGCTCCCACAGTTGGAACGCGACGTGTCAGGTAGAAATGTGTCGGCTGGCAGGCCGTCTTCGCAGGCAAGCCAGCTCCCACAGTTGGAACGCGGCGTGTCAGGTAGAAATGTGTCGGCTGGCAGGCCGTCTTCGCAGGCAAGCCAGCTCCCACAGTTGGAACGCGGGGCGTCAGGTAGATAGGCGCCGTGGCGGGAGCAAGCTCCCTCGCCACAGGCCCTGCGTGGTACCGCAGCTGTTCATCACAGGGTGTAGGCGATGCCCACCTGCACAGTTCGCGGTGCACCAGGGTAAGCGTAGATATTGCCGAACGCGCCCTCTTCATATTCACGGTTGAACAGGTTCTTCACATCCAGGTTCAAGCGCACACGCTCATTGACCTTGTAGTAACCGAGCAGGTCGACCACGGTATAGGCGTCCATGGAGAATGCCGTATTGGCGGTCTGGCCGGCGCGCTGGTCGACGTACTTGCCGCCGGCGCCCAGGCCCAGGCCTTTGAGCGCGCCGTCCTGGAACTCGTAGACGTTGAGCAGGCTGAAGCTGTTGCGCGGGATGTTCATCAAGCGAGTGCCGGAGCGCAGAGTGTTATCACGGGTGACTTCGGCATCTACATAGGCGTAACCGCCGATCACGCGCCATTCGGGCGTGAGGTTGCCTGCAACGTTCAGGTCAAATCCACGACTGCGCACTTGGCCGGCCGCGACATTAAAGGCACTGTCCACCGGATCGGGGGTCAGCACGTTTTTCTTCTCGATCTGATAGATCGCCGCATCCACGCTCAACTGCCGGTCCAGCGCCTCCCACTTGAGGCCCATCTCGTAGGACTTGCCCTTCTCCGGCGCAAAACCACCGCCTTCGCGGCTGGCGCTGGCGTTGGGTTTGAACGAACGTGCGGCGTCAGCATAGACCGCGACGGTGTCGGTGAGGTCGTAGATCACACCCACGCGCGGGGTGACGGCGTTATCGGCGGCCTGCCAGCTTTTACCTACATAGTTCTGGTAGTCATGCTCGAAACGCTCGAAGCGGGCACCGGCCAGTACTTTCAGCCGTTCAGTGAGGGCGACCTGGTCCTGTACGAAGGCGGCGTAGGTCTTGAGGTTTTCCTTATCGTGGGTCGGCGTTCGGGTCAGCGCCGGACGCGTTTGGCCGTACACAGGGTTGAAGATGTCGACCGGGTAAGTGCCCACCTCGTCGCTTGAACGTTGAATGATCGACTTATAGTCGTAATCCTCGTACTCGATACCGGTAAGCAAGGTGTGATCGAACCCGCCGGTGGAGAAGTGCCCGGTCAGGTTGAGCTGATAGTCCTTGTCGGTCCATTCCAGCTTGCGGTAGTTGAAGTTGCGTTGCAGGGTCCGGCCATCGGCGCCCAGGCTACCCGGCCCATTGGCCTCAATGGCGTTGCCCTTCAGGCTGCCGTCCAACCATTGAAAACCGCCGCCCAGGGTCCAGTTGTCGTTAAGCACGTGCTCGAAACGCAACTGCGCCATGTTGTTGTCGTTGTGCAGCTTGCCGGCATCCTTGTCGCCCCAGAACGTATCGCGCGAGGGGGTGCCACGCTGGTTGGGGAAACGCGTCAGGCCGCGGTCCAGCGGGTGGTTGTTGCGCATGAAATCGCCTTCGAAGGTCACCTTGGTGTCATCGGTGGCCTGCCAGGTGATCACCGGCGTCACGCCGTAGCGTTCCGTCTCGACGTGATCTCGGAAGGTGTCGCCGCCCTCGCCCACCACGTTCAGGCGATAGGCCAGGCGGCCTTCCTCGTCCAGCGGGCCGGAGGCATCCAGGGTGCCGCGCTTCATGCCCTGGTCATTGAGCTGGCTGCCCAGGGTGACGGTGCGTTCAGCCAGCGGCTGCTTGGACACCACGTTGAAGGTACCGCCTGGGTCGCCACGGCCGTAGAGCATGGTCGCAGGGCCGCGCAGCACTTCAAGACGCTCGATGGTGTTGGCGTCCGGCATGTTCGGGTAACCGCGGTTGATCGGGAAACCGTTGCGGTAGAACTCACCGGTGGTGAAGCCGCGCACGGTAAAGGTGGTCAGGCCCTGGCCGCCGAAATTGTTGGCGCGGCCCACGCCGCCCGCGTAATCGAGGGCATCCTGCAGGCGCGTTGCACCGAGGTCTTCGACCACGTCCTTGGACACTACGCTGATGGACTGTGGAGTTTCATGAATGGCGGTGTCGGTGCGCGTCGCACTGGCTGAACGTGTGGCGTGGTAGCCCTGCACGGGGCCTTGGGCCGACTCAAGGTCCGCGGTGGCGGTGACATTGGTCGCTTGCAGCTCGATACTGGCGTTCTCGGCAGGTGCCTGCTCTGCCCACGCGAAGGGGGAAAACGCCTGGAGCACACAGATGGAAATCAGGGTACGACGCATGGGTGTAGAACCTAGTGAATGAGCCAGATGGGACGGCAAACCTGCCAAGAATTCGCGGCGCATCCTATATCAGCGGATTCTCGTTTGACATCGATTCTCATTTGTTATTTTTCACCGCGTAGGTCGCCAAAAGCGACAGGCGAAAAAAAGCCACTCAATCGAGTGGCTCATGCAACGCGCAGGCGTACCTCAGCGATAGCGTTCCAGCCAATGCGCGTAAGGCGCCGGCAAGGTCCAGGAGGACTTGTCCACGCCCAGCTCCTTGGCAGCAAAGTAGGCCCAATGCGGGTCGGCCAGATGCGCACGCCCTACCGAAACCAGGTCCAGGTGCCCGGCCTGCAAAGCGCCTTGGGCCAGTTGCGGCGTGCCGAAGCCCCAGGCCGAGGTCACCGGAATACCGGCTTCACGGCGTACACGCTCGGCAATCGGGCCCATGAAGGCCGGGCCCCATGGGATGTTGGTGTCAGGAATGGTAAAGCCGACGCTGACGCTCAACAGGTCCAGGCCCCCGTCCTTGAAACGGCGCGCCAGTTCAATGGACTCGGTGAGGGTCTGCTCATCACGACCGTCGTATTCGATCACGCCGAACCGGGCGGTGAGCGGCAGGTTTTCCGGCCAGACTTCACGCACCGCAGCCAGGGTTTCGAGGAGGAAGCGGCTGCGGTTGTCGAAGCTGCCACCGTAGGCATCGGTACGCTGGTTGGAATGCTCGGAGAAAAAGCTCTGGCCCAGGTAACCGTGGGCGAAGTGCAGCTCGATCCATTCAAAACCGGCATCGCGGGCGCGACGGGCCGCGTCGACGAAGTCCTGCTGCACGCGGGCGATGTCTTCCAGGGTCATGGCACGCGGTACGTTGGGCAGGTTGGCACCGAACGCGATGGCAGAGGGAGCGATGGTTTCCCAGCTACGGGCATCAGAGGCCGGGATGTGGTCATCACCTTCCCAGGGGCGATTGGCACTGGCTTTGCGACCGGCGTGGGCGATCTGGATGCCCGGCACCGAACCTGCGGCCTTGATGGCTTTGACCATGGGCACGAATGCCTGGGCGTGGGCGTCGCTCCAGATCCCAGCGCAGCCTGGGGTGATGCGTCCTTCAGGGGCGACCGCGGTGGCCTCGACCACCAGCAGGCCGGCACCGCCACGGGCCATGCCGGCCAGGTGGACGTGGTGCCAGTCGTTGACCATGCCGTCTTCGGCCATGTATTGGCACATCGGGGGGATAGCAATGCGATTGCGCAAGGTCACATCTTTGAGTTTGAACGGTTCGAACAAAGCCGACATTGAGAACTCCAGGAAGGGGTGGGTGATTCGATAGTTCGATGGTAATCGAACTATGGTATTGAACGCTACCCCCCTGTTATGATCCGCCCCATGCGAGCCTTCAAACACCCTACCCCCCAAGAATTGACGCTTGAGCGTGTGCTGTACGCCTTGAGCGACCCCGTGCGCCTGGACATCGTGCGCTACCTGGCCAACGTGCCAGAGGCCACCTGTGGCGAACTCGACGGGGGGCGGCCCAAATCCAGCATGTCCCATCACTTCCGGGTATTGCGCGATGCCGGCCTGGTGCACACGCGCAATGTGGGCACCACCCATATGAACTCGTTGCGCCGTGACGAGCTGGAAAGCCGCTTCCCTGGGTTGCTGGCGAGCGTTCTGTCACAGCACTAGACGGCACGCGTCAGGACAAGACCGCCTGTAGCAATGCGCCGTCCAGGTGCACACAGTCCTTGCCATTGCGCTTGGCGCCGTACAGGTTCTTGTCCGCCATCTTGAGTACGGCCGACAACTCGTCGCCTGGCGAAAAACGCGCCATCCCCGCACTGCAGGTGTAATGGTGGGGCGCAGGCACGCTGCTGCGGATCGCCTGCAACAAGTCCAGGGCATAATCACAGGCCACCTCCACATCGTCGCCCTGCAATAACACGCCGAACTCTTCCCCGCCGATCCGTCCAAAGCTGTGGCTGCCCTTGGCGTTTTTCAGGCACAGGGCCATGGCGCGCAGAATCTTGTCCCCCACGTCGTGGCCATACAGGTCGTTTTTTTCCTTGAAACTGTCGATATCCAACATGATGAAGTAGCCGCCCCGCTCCCCACCGAGCAACTTCTCGAAGCTCTGCATAAAGGCGCGCCGGTTGAGGATGGACGTCAGGTAGTCGGTCTCGGCCAAGGCGCGAAACTCGCTTTCCACCAGCAATACCGAACGCAGGTTCTTCAAGTAGGAATAACTCAAGATAAACCCGATGGACACCGACGCCGCGCAGAACAGCAGCAAATACACCTCGGTGCCGGCGTATATATCCGCCTGCATGGGCGGCCACAGGATCAGCCAGATCAATAGCGCATCGGCCAGATAATCCTGGACACTGATAAACAAGATTGCACTGCCCACCACCAGGGTCACCGCCAACGGCAAGCCATAGATACGCAACTCTGCGTGCATATGAATC
This sequence comes from Pseudomonas sp. FSL L8-0168, assembly GCF_037976155.1. NCBI lineage: Bacteria > Pseudomonadati > Pseudomonadota > Gammaproteobacteria > Pseudomonadales > Pseudomonadaceae > Pseudomonas > Pseudomonas sp. FSL L8-0168. The sequence goes on from NZ_CP150262.1 coordinate 1,352,912, forward strand.
AGATAAGCGAAGCCGACGGACAACAACACCATATAGGTGACTCCCAGTACTCGCCAGAGCAGAAAGTTCGTGGTGGTGGCATGTACCCGGCAAACAATCAGCAGGCCCACCGTGACGGCCAACATATAAAAATCCAACTTCAGGGCCGCAGGAATCAGGAGCATGCCGACCCAGGCAATAATCCCGACCCATTCGGCTTGGGTCACCGCAGGTGACAACAAACTGCGCATTCTGGGCCGCAACTTCAAGTTAGCAGGCATCCTTACGCTCCCATCTCAATAGCATGCAGGCCCATCGCAAATGAAAAGGCCATGAACCGCTTTACCAGGCTGGCAAAGGGTGGCAGAACTTCCAGCCGGGTTTTGGAGTGGGCTTTGAAATAACCCTTTTCGACCCCCTCCTGCACCATACGGATAATGTGGGTCTTGGACACGGAAAGTTGCTTGGCCAAGGCCAGGTAGGAAGACGACCGGAAGGTGGCGCGGTCGTTCTCAGGGGCAAAGGCATCGTTGTAGATCGCCAGCATCAACAGATGGCCGGCATCGCGTTTCACCAGCCAATAACATTCGGGCAGCAAGACATCCACCGTCAACTCGGCCGCGAGAATCATGGCAAAACCTTTGAAATAGAGCGCCAGGAACTCACGGTCATCCAAGTCGCGCATCTGCCGGAACACTTCCCGTTCGGGGTAGAGCAACGCCAACGACTCCGTGAGGGCGGTGAGCATCAACCGCGCTTCGCGGCAGGCTTCATCCGAGGGTGCATACACCCTGAAGCGACTGTCTTCGGGGTGCGGCGCAACCTCCATGAAACCCAGAGCCCGGAATAGCAAAAAAATCGATTCCAGGCTGTTTTTCGAACAATATTTGCGCGTTACGCACAAGGCTTTAACTTCTGCCAACAACGGCAGCGGTGTGGAAAAGTATTGGCTCAATAATGCAAACGACACCATCAAGCGGCTGTATTTAAGGGCACTCTTGTAGAAAAACGGTCGTTTTGAATAGGGCACGAGCAGCACGTGGTAATGCGCTCTCATGCACGATTCAAAATCCTTATGACGTTCGAGCGCTTGCGCGGTATTACACATAGCCAACTTCAACGAACTGACACGCATGAAAGAGCCCTGATCATCCAACTTGATGCCACTGATCTCAGCTACGAAATCCCTGCAGCCCGGCCCCAAAACAAATCACTTCAAAATTCCTGCCATTAATGGCTTTTTGCCTCGAACGCAATGTACAGCGATTGCCGGACAAGACGTCATCAGTACCAAAGTTGTTCCACCGTCAAATGCCCCGTAGCACACACTTACGCGCAACCTTTGGTTACATTCTCTCCGCCTGGCGGTTAGAGGACTAATCGATTCAGCACACTGCGAACCTTCCTTCCTCGACGGCGTCGTAACAGGGGATTGTTGCCAACCGCCCGACGCGAGGTTCTCGTTTGAAAGCTGCCCTTCTGAAGAAATACCGCCTGATCATCAAGACCATGGGCTATGTGGGCTGGGCGTTGTTCTGGCTGTTGTTGTGGGATGTGGCGGTGACGGTGGATTTCATGCTGTTTCTCACCGCCAAGATCAATTTGCCGCTGATGCCCCTGACCTTGCTCGGCTCGGCACTGGTGGTGCTGATCAGTTTTCGCAACAGCAGCGCCTATAACCGCTGGTGGGAAGCACGCACGCTGTGGGGTGCGATGGTCAACAACTCGCGCAGTTTTGCCCGGCAAGTACTGACCCTGCTCGATGACGCCCCCGGTGAGGTGAACCCGGTGAAGTCGACGCTGTTGCGCCGTCACGTGGCTTACGTCAACTGCCTGGCTGCGCACCTCAAGGGCCAGCCGTGCCCGGAGGAAGTGCGAGCCTTTATCCCCGCCGAAGAATTTGCCCGCAACGGCGCCACCAATAACTTCGCCAATGACATCCTCACCGGCTCAGCCTCGTTGCTGGCGCGCGAATACCAGGCCGGGCGCCTGGACAGCATCCGCCTGGCGCGGTTGGAGTCGACCCTGGTGGACCTCTCCAACGCCCAGGGCGGCATGGAGCGGATTGCCAACACGCCACTGCCCTACCCTTACGTGTACTTCCCGCGGCTATTCATTTCGCTGTTCTGCCTGATCGTACCGGTGGGCCTGGTGGAATCCCTCGGTTGGTTCACGCCGCTGGCTTCCACAGTCGTGGGCTTCATGCTGCTGGCCATCGAACGCATCGGCACCGACCTGCAAAGCCCGTTCAATTCCAGCGAACACCAGATCCAGATGGAAAGCATCTGCGAAACCATCGAGAAGAACCTGCAGTCGATGCGCCGCGATGCCCTGGTCGGTGACCCGATCGCCTGATTCCCCCCTGCTCAAGTGCCAACTCCCTCGGCCGATATACCGAGGGTACGCATGGCCTCGCCTCTCACAAAAACGCCTGCGACACGCAGCACTAATTTTTCTCCCCTTGCCAAAACTATAAATACCCGCGGGTGAAGTCATGAATATCAAGCAGAAGCTGACATGGGCGTTTGCGGCCATCGCGTGCGTGCCGGTCATCCTGGTCGCCATTATCGTGGTGCTGAATCTGCGCGAGGGTGCGCTGGCCAACTTCCTCGACAGCAGCGGCCGCGAGATCCGCCAGATCGACAATGGCATGCAGCAGTTTTTCGACGGCATCAGCCAGAATGTCGACTTCGTCGCCAAGGACCCGCGCGTGATCGCGGCCAAGAACCTCAAAAGCTATGCCGGCGCCGATGCCGCGCAAATCCCGCTGACGCCGACCAACACAGAGCTGCTGGCGATTTTCGATCAGTTCGCCAAAAGCCACCCCAGCACCGCCTACCTGTCCCTGGGCCTGAGCGATGGCGGCTACGCCAGTTGGCCAGACGACGCCAAACTGACGCAATACGACCCGCGCACCCGCCCCTGGTACCAGGCCGCCATCGCAGCGCCAGGCAAGACCGTGCGCACAGGCGCCTACTACTGGGCCCCGGACGATGTGGTGCTGATCGGCACCGTGCGCACCGTCGCGGATGCCACGGGTAACGTCCTTGGGGTGGTTGGCCTGGACGTGTCGCTCAAGCAACTCACCGAGCTGGTGCGCACCATCAAGCTGGGCGACAGCGGCTACCTGATGCTGGTGGAAGCCGACGGCAACGTGCTGGTGGACCCCAGCGATGCCACGCACAATTTCAAGCCCCTGGCGGGCCTGGGCGCGAACTACGCCGAACTGGCCAAGCACGGCGATGGCGTGACCGAGGTGAGCATCGACGGCGTGGCCTACATGGCTAACGTGGTCAGTTCCAAAGACCTGGGCTGGCGCTTTATCGGCCTGATCAAGCGCGACGAAGTGATGGCCGGCGCCACCCGCCTGACGTGGTTGATCGCGGCGATTGCCGCCGTATTGGCCGTGGTGTTCGCCATCGTCGGCGCCAGTTTCGCCCGCGTGATCGTGCGACCCATTCGCGGCGTGGCCGACGGCCTGCAGGAAATCGCCGAAGGTGAAGGCGACCTCACGCGCCAGCTCAAAGTGCAAGGCAAGGACGAAACCGCCAGCCTGGCCGGCTGGTTCAACCAGTTCCTGAGCATGATCGCGCAATTGGTGCAGCGCATCGGCAACGCCTCCTCAGACCTGCAAACCGCCGCCGCCGACACCAGCGCCGTGGCCAACAATATGAACCAGGCCGCCGGCCGCCAGCGCGAAGCCGTGGAACTGGTGAGCACTGCGTTCAACGAGATGGTCGCCACCGCCAACGAAGTCGCGCGCTCATGCAGCGCCGCCGCCACGAGTGCCGATGAGGGCTATCGCGACGTGCACACCGGCCAGCAGCACATCGGCGAAGCCACCGGCAGCGTGCTCAAGCTCAGCGAAGACCTGCAAAAATCCACACAGACCATGCAGTTGCTCGAGCAAGACAGCCAGAACATCAACACCATCCTCGACACCATTCGTTCGATTGCCGAACAGACCAACCTGCTGGCGCTCAACGCCGCGATCGAAGCTGCCCGCGCTGGCGACCAGGGCCGCGGCTTTGCGGTGGTCGCCGATGAAGTGCGTGCACTGGCGCGTCGCACCGCCGACTCCACCGGCGAAATCGACAGCCTGCTGGGCAACCTCGCCCGCCGCACCCAGGAAGTCACCCAGCAGATGCAAGGCAGCTTGCTGGTGTCCAACACCAGCGTGGAGCGCATCCAGCAGGCCCGTGACAGCTTTGACAAGATCCGCGGCTCGGTGGATTCGATTCGCGACCAGAACACTCAGATCGCCACCGCCGCCGAAGAGCAGCACCAGGTGGCCGAAGAGATCAACCGGCATATCGCGCAGATCCACGCTGACGCGCAGTTGGTGGAAGGCTTTGCGCATTCGGCGCAGACCGGTTCAGGGCGGCTGACGGATATTTCCGGCCAGCTCAATGGGCTGGTGGGGCGCTTCAAGTTCTGATGCCGTGGCGAGGGAGCTTGCTCCCTCGCCACAGAGGTTTGTCGATTGTCTGGGCCACCTACTGACCCCTTCAGAAGAGGGCCGCGCCATCATCGCAGTACCTGCAACAGTCTATTGCAGGACTCAAATGTACTAACTGGTTACTTATCTTGCTAAAATCGCGTCTTTGCCCTCTCTCACTCGAGTCCATTCGACATGAAACGAGCATCGCGCGCCGCTGGCGTCTCTAGATTCTTACTCCTGGGCCTGGGCGTCGTCATCGCCCTGCTCGGCCTTGCGCTGGCCGTCGGCGGCGCCAAACTGGTCAGCCTGGGAGGCTCCTGGTACTTCCTGCTCGGCGGCGTGGCCATGGCCATTTCCGGGCTGTTGATTGCCCGCTGCAAGCCTGCCGGCGCCTGGTTGTTCGCCGCGTTTCTAGTGGCTACTGCCGTGTGGGCAGTGGCCGACGTGGGCCTGGAATACTGGCCGCTGTTCTCGCGACTGTTCATGTTTGCGGTGATTGGCGTGGTTGTGGCGCTGGTGTATCCATTGCTGGCCGGCAAACCGGCGCGGGGTGCCTATGGCGTCGCCGCCGTGTTGGCGCTGGGCGTGGCGGTGGCGGCGGGCAATATGTTTGTCGCGCACCCAAGCGTTGCGCCCACCGGTGCAGGCCCGGGCATGACCCCGGTGGCGGCGGCCGATGCGCAGAAAGATTGGGCCCACTACGGTAATACCGAAGGTGGCAGCCGTTTCGCCGCGCTGGACCAGATCAACCGCGACAACATCGACAAGCTCAAAGTCGCCTGGACCTACCACACCGGCGACGTGGCCATCAGCGACGGCAACGGTGCCGAAGACCAGCTGACGCCCCTGCAGGTCGGCAACAAAGTGTTTATCTGCACCCCGCACAACAACCTGATCGCGTTGGATGCCGACACCGGCAAAGAACTGTGGAAGAACGAAGTCAACGCCAAATCGGCAGTGTGGCAGCGTTGCCGGGGCATGGCGTATTTCGACGCCAGCGCGCCGATTGCCCAGCCGACCCAGCCCGACAGCTCGCCGGTCCTGGCCGCCAGCGTGCCCGCCGGTGCGCAGTGCCAGCGTCGCCTGCTGACCAACACCATTGATGCACGCCTGATCGCCGTAGACGCCGACACCGGCAAGTTCTGCGAAGACTTCGGCACCCACGGTCAGGTGGACCTCAAGACCGGCTTGGGCAATGTGCCGGACAGCTACTACCAACTGTCCTCGGCGCCGCTGATGGCCGGTACCACCGTGGTGGTCGGCGGGCGCGTGGCAGACAACGTGCAGACCGATATGCCCGGTGGCGTGATCCGTGGCTTTGACGTGATCACTGGCCAGATGCGCTGGGCGTTCGACCCAGGCAACCCTGAAGACAAGCAGGCCCCGACGGGCGACGCCACCTACGTGCGCAGCACCCCGAACAGCTGGGCGCCGATGTCTTACGACCCACTGATGAACACGGTCTTCCTGCCTATGGGCAGCTCCTCCACCGATATCTACGGCGTGGAGCGCACCCAGCTCAACCACAAATACGGCGCTTCGGTGCTGGCACTCGACGCCTCCACCGGCGCCGAGAAGTGGGTCTACCAGACAGTCCACAACGACCTCTGGGACTTCGACCTGCCAATGCAGCCCAGCCTGATCGACTTCACCCCGCCCGGCAGCGACAAGGCTGTACCGGCCGTGGTCATCGGCACCAAGGCCGGGCAGATTTACGTGCTCGACCGCGCCACCGGCAAGCCGCTGACAGACGTGCAGGAAGTGCCGGTCAAAGCCGCGAACATTCCCAACGAGCCGTATTCCCTGACCCAGCCGAAATCCGTGGGCATGCCGCAGATCGGCGCGCAAACCCTGACCGAATCGGACATGTGGGGCGCGACGCCGTATGACCAGTTGTTGTGCCGCATCGACTTCAAGGGCATGCGCTACGACGGCCTGTACACCGCGCCGGGCACCGATAAATCCCTGAGCTTCCCCGGTTCCCTGGGCGGCATGAACTGGGGCAGCATCTCCACCGACCCGGTGCACGGTTTTATCTTCGTCAACGACATGCGCCTGGGCCTGTGGATCCAGATGATACCGTCGCAGAACAAGGCCCAGGCCTCTTCCGGTGGTGAAGCGCTGAACACCGGCATGGGCGCCGTGCCGCTCAAGGGCACGCCGTATGCGGTGAACAAAAACCGCTTCCTGTCGGTGGCCGGCATTCCGTGCCAGGCGCCGCCGTTCGGCACCTTGACCGCCATCGACATGAAGACGCAAAAGGTCGCCTGGCAAGTACCGGTGGGCACCGTTGAAGACACCGGCCCCCTGGGTATCCGCATGCACCTGCCGATCAAGGTAGGCCTGCCGACCCTGGGCGGTACGCTGTCCACCCAAGGCGGCCTGATCTTTATTGCCGGCACCCAGGACTTCTACCTGCGCGCCTTCAACAGCAGTAATGGCGATGAAATCTGGAAAGCCCGCCTGCCCGTCGGCAGCCAGGGCGGGCCGATGACCTACGTGTCGCCGAAAACCGGCAAGCAATACATCGTCGTCACCGCCGGCGGCGCACGCCAGTCCACCGACCGTGGCGACTACGTGATCGCCTACGCCCTGCCGTAACTGCCCTCTGTTCGCGCGGTGCTCCGGCACCGCGCTTTGTGTTTGGAAAGATCCCTCATGACCCCTACTCCTCATACCGCCTGGCGCCTGGCGCTGGGCCTGGCCTTTGCGGCCGCCCTGCCCGTTCAAGCCGACGACACCACCCTGACCGGCGACTGGGGCGGCCTGCGCCGCGAACTCGACGCGCAAGGTGTGCGCTTTACCGGTGACTACAGCGGCGAGACCGCCTACAACGCCCACGGCGGCCAGCATCGTTCGGCGCGCTACTCGCAAAACGTCAAGCTCGGCGTGCAGTTCGACCTGGGCAAGCTCTACGGTTTTACCAACGGCGACCGCATCCAGCTGACCATCAACGACCGACGCGGCAACAGCGCCTCCGAGGACCTGGTGGGCAACCGCCTGCCGATCCAGGAAAACTACGGTGGCCTCTACACGCGCCTCACCGAACTGAGCTACGAGCGCACGCTGTTCACCCCGGCGCTGAACCTCAAGCTGGGCTATATGGCCATGGGCAATGACCTCGGCGGTCTGGACAGCGGCATCCTGTGCAACTTCATGAACGCCGGCTTCTGCGGGCATCCGCTGAACATGTCCGGCGGCAGTGGCTGGGCCAACTACCCGAATGCGCACCTCGGTGCCCGGTTGAAGTACGACTTTTCGCCCAACTGGCAGCTGCGCGTGGCGGCGTTCAATGTCGACCCGTCCAGCAACGGCAACTCCAGCCGTGCCTGGCACCTGGGGCCCAAGCACACCACCGGCACCGTGGTGCCCATCGAGCTTATCTACAAGCATGCGGGCGCACTGCCCGGGGAATACAAGCTCGGGTATTACTACGACAGTTCCGATGTAAAACGCATTGGCAGCAACAAGGACGTCAGCGGACGTGGCGGTCACTACCTCTTGATCGACCAGGCTGTGTGGGCCTCACAATCATCCCAAGGCCGTAGCCTGCACGCCTTCGGCCAGTACTCTGCCGCCAGCCAAGCGGCCTCGCCGTTCACCAAGTGGTATGGCGCAGGCGTGGTGCTGTACAAACCGTTCGAAGGTCGCCCGCGCGATACCGTCGCCCTGGGCTACGGCCGTGCGGTGCCGAACCCGCGCAGCCGTGATGTGCAAGAGTTGACTGCGTTCAACGCCGGGACGGCCTATCCCGACCTGGACACGGCCGAACAGCTGATCGAGCTCAGTTATGGCTACCAGGCCACGCCTTGGCTGACCTTGCGCCCGGATGTGCAATACATCATCGAGCCGGGAGCTTTTTCCGGGGAGAGCATCGACAATGCGCTGGTGCTGGGCTTGCAGGTCAAAGCGGTGTTCTAGTTCGTGCCCTGCTGATACTGACGCGGCGTACAGCCAAATTCGCGGCGAAACACCGTATGCAGGTACTGCGCAGAGGTGAAGCCACAGCGTGCAGCAATGTCGGCAATCGCAAGGCTGTGGTTTTCCAGGCCTTTGGCGGCAGCGGTAAGTTTGAAGCGCAGAATCTCATCATGCACGCTGCAGCCGCGGGCCTTGCGAAAATGCGCTTCCAGGGACGAGCGGGAAACACCGACATAAGCCGCGACCTGATCGGTCTTGATGCCCTGGCAGGCGTACTGGCGGATAAACAACAAGGCCTGCATCACGTAAGGGTTGCCCAGGGGCTGATGCAGGCTGGAGGCCTGCACGTTGATGGCGTCCGGCGGCACCAGCACCTGCGTGCCCGTGCAGGGTTTGCCGTGCAGCATCTGATGCAACAGCGCCGCAGCGGTGCGGCCCATGGTCTCGGTGCCCTGGATCACCGAACTGAGCGGCACCCGCGTGAGGGTACGGGTCAGCGGGTCGTTATCGATGCCGATCAACGCCACCTCCTCCGGCACCGCAATACCCGCCGTCAGGCAGGCTTGCAGCAATTGCCGAGCGCGGGCATCGGTCACCGCGATGATGCCGATAGGCTTGGGCAAGCTGTGCAGCCAGGCAATCTGCTGCTCCACCGCGCTGTCCCACAACGGCGCACTGGTGCCCAGGCCGCGATACACCTCTACCTGCAAGCCATCGCGCTGCATCAAGCGGCGAAAAGCTTTCTCACGCTCCTGGGCCCACCGATTGGCCTGGGCTTCGGGCAGGCTGAAACAGGCAAACCGCGTCAACCCCGCCTCCACCAGATGCTCGTAGGCCAGCTTCATCAGGGCATGGTTATCGGTGGCCACATAAGGAATGCCCTTGGGGTACTTGCTGACATCCTCATAAGAGCCACCCACCGCCACCACTGGAAGCCGACTGCCGGCCAGCGCCTCGCCAATCAGCGGGTCATCGAAGTCAGCAATGATCCCATCCCCCTGCCAACGCTCGATACCGCGCAGGCGACAGAGGAAGTCCTCTTCCAGGAACAGGTCCCAGGATGCGCGGGTGCTGCTCAGGTAGTTGCCGATACCGGCGATGATGCCGCGGTCGTAGATTTTGCTGCCGTTGAAGAGCAAGGCGATACGGTGAACGGGCGGTAGGGTTTTCATTGTTTTTGTCCTTAGGCCGGTAGGGACAGACTAACCCTCACCACTCAAAATCGCACTACACCTTGGTGATTTTCATAATCAGCCGCCCAGGTGCCGTTGCTAGTATCCAGACACCGCCCAGAACAATAAGGAAAACCCCATGCCGTACTTCCCCGGTGTCGAGAAGGTGCGCTTCGAAGGCCCTGCCAGCACCTCTGCCCTCGCGTTTCGTCACTACGACGCCAACAAGCTGATCCTCGGCAAGCCCATGCGGGAGCACCTGCGCATGGCGGCTTGTTACTGGCATACCTTCGTGTGGCCGGGGGCGGATATGTTTGGGATGGGGACGTTCAAACGCCCGTGGCAGCGCAGTGGCGATCCGATGGAGGTGGCGATCGGCAAGGCCGAGGCGGCGTTTGAGTTTTTTTCCAAGCTGGGCATCGACTACTACAGCTTTCACGACACCGATGTGGCGCCCGAAGGCAGCTCGCTCAAGGAGTACCGCAACCACTTCGCGCAGATGGTCGACCACCTGGAGCGCCATCAGGAACAGACCGGCATCAAGCTGTTGTGGGGCACTGCCAATTGCTTCAGCAACCCGCGCTTTGCCGCCGGGGCGGCGAGCAACCCAGACCCAGAGGTGTTCGCCTTCGCCGCCGCCCAGGTGTTCAGCGCGATGAATGCCACGCTGCGGCTCAAGGGCGCCAACTATGTGTTGTGGGGTGGTCGTGAGGGTTATGAAACCTTGCTCAACACCGACCTCAAGCGCGAGCGCGAACAGCTCGGGCGTTTTATGCGCATGGTGGTGGAGCACAAGCACAAGATCGGCTTTACGGGTGACCTGTTGATCGAGCCCAAGCCCCAGGAGCCGACCAAGCACCAATACGATTACGACAGCGCCACTGTGTTCGGCTTCCTGCATGAGTACGGCCTGGAACACGAAATCAAAGTGAACATCGAGGCCAACCACGCGACGCTGGCCGGGCACAGTTTTCATCATGAGATCGCCACCGCCGTGTCGTTGGGGATCTTCGGCAGCATCGACGCCAACCGCGGCGACCCGCAGAACGGTTGGGACACCGACCAGTTCCCCAACAGCGTCGAGGAGATGACCCTGGCCACCTATGAAATCCTCAAGGCGGGCGGGTTCAAGAACGGCGGCTATAACTTCGATTCCAAGGTGCGCCGCCAGAGCCTCGACGAGGTGGACCTGTTCCATGGGCATGTCGCCGCCATGGATGTGCTGGCCCTGGCGTTGGAGCGTGCGGCGGCGATGGTGCAGGACGACCGCTTGCAGCAGTTCAAGGACCAGCGCTATGCCGGCTGGAGCCAACCATTGGGCCAGGCGGTGTTGGCCGGTGAGTTCAGCCTGGAGTCATTGGCTGAACATGCCTTTGCCAACGCGCTGGACCCACAGGCGGTGAGTGGGCGCCAGGAGATGCTTGAAGGCGTTGTGAATCGGTTTATCTACACCTGACTGTGGCCAGAGATTGCTCCCGCTGGGGCGCGAAGCGGCCCCAAAAAATGGGAGTGCTACGCACTCCAGCGGGAGCAAGCTCCCTCGCCACAAAGAGGATCTTCACCTAGTGTCTTTCCAACAACAATAAAAGGACGCACCACCATGAAGTCATTCAAACCTGCCCTGCTCGCCGCAGCCCTGGCGCTGTTCGCCCTGCCGGTAATGGCCGACCCTGCGCACCCGAAAATCGGTTTTTCCATCGACGACCTGCGCCTGGAGCGCTGGTCCCGCGACCGTGATTACTTTGTCGCCGCCGCGGAAAAGCTCGACGCCAAGGTGTTCGTGCAGTCTGCCGATGCCAACGAGCAAAAGCAGATTGCCCAGATCGAAAACCTCATCTCCCGGGGCGTCGATGTGATCGTGATCGTGCCGTTCAACGCCACGGTGCTGACCAACGCGGTGGCCGAAGCCAAGAAGGCCGGGATCAAGGTGGTGTCCTATGATCGCCTGATCCTCAATGCCGACATCGACGCCTACATTTCTTTCGATAACGAAAAAGTCGGCGAGATGCAGGCCAGCGGCGTGTTGCAAGCGGCGCCCAAGGGCAATTACTTCCTGCTGGGCGGCGCGCCGACGGACAACAACGCCAAGGTGCTGCGCGAAGGTCAGATGAAGGTGCTGCAACCGGCCATCGACAAAGGCGATATCAAGATCGTCGGCCAGCAATGGGTCAAGGAATGGAACCCCACCGAGGCCTTGAGCATTGTCGAAAACGCCCTGACCCGTAACGACAACAAGATCGACGCCATCGTCGCCTCCAACGACGCCACCGCCGGCGGTGCGATCCAGGCCCTGGCCGCGCAGAAACTGGCGGGCAAGGTACCGATCTCCGGCCAGGACGCTGACCTCGCGGCGATCAAGCGCGTGATCGATGGCACCCAGACCATGACCGTGTACAAACCGCTCAAGCTGATCGCCACCGAAGCGGCCAAACTTTCGGTGCAGTTGGCACGCAGCGAACAACCGACCTACAGCTCGCAATACGACAATGGCAGCAAGAAGGTCGACACCATCCTGCTTACGCCGACGCCGTTGACCAAAGCCAACATCGACCTGTTGGAAAAGGACGGTTTCTACACCAAAGAGCAGATCGCCGGGCAATGACCGTGGCCGCCGATTACCTGCTACAAATGAACGGCATCGTCAAAAGCTTTGGCGGTGTCAACGCCCTTAACGGCATCGACATCAAGGTCAAACCTGGGGAGTGTGTGGGCCTGTGCGGTGAAAACGGTGCGGGTAAATCCACCTTGATGAAGGTGCTGTCGGCGGTGTACCCGCACGGCACCTGGGAGGGGGAAATCCTCTGGGATGGGCAGCCGCTCAAGGCCCAGTCCATCCGCGAAACCGAGGCCGCCGGGATTGTCATCATTCATCAGGAACTGACCCTGGTGCCCGACCTGTCGGTGGCCGAGAACATTTTCATGGGCCACGAACTGACCCTGCCCGGTGGGCGCATGAACTACCCGGCGATGTTGCACCGCGCCGAGGCGTTGATGCGTGAACTCAAGGTGCCGGACATGAATGTGGCGCTGCCGGTGTCGCAGTATGGCGGCGGCTACCAGCAATTGGTGGAGATCGCCAAGGCGCTGAATAAACAGGCGCGCCTGTTGATCCTCGACGAGCCCTCCTCGGCCCTGACCCGTGGCGAAATCGAGGTGCTGCTGGACACTGTCCGGGGCCTCAAGGCCAAGGGCGTGGCCTGTGTGTATATCTCGCACAAGCTCGATGAAGTGGCGGCGGTGTGCGACACCATTGCAGTAATTCGCGACGGCAAGCACATCGCGACCACCGCCATGGCCGACATGGACATCCCCCGGATCATCACGCAGATGGTCGGCCGCGAAATGAGCAACCTCTACCCCACCGAGCCCCATGAGGTGGGCGAGGTAATTTTCGAGGCGCGTAACGTCACCTGCTACGACGTCGACAACCCCAAGCGAAAGCGCGTCGACGACATCTCCTTCGTGCTCAGGCGCGGTGAAATCCTTGGCATCGCCGGCTTGGTGGGGGCCGGGCGCACGGAGTTGGTGTCGGCGCTGTTCGGCGCCTACCCCGGGCGCTACAGCGCCGAGGTGTGGCTGGAGGGTCAGGTGATCGACACGCGCACGCCGCTCAAGTCGATCCGCGCCGGGCTGTGCATGGTGCCCGAAGATCGCAAGCGCCAAGGCATCATCCCCGACCTGGGCGTGGGCCAGAACATCACCCTGGCGGTGCTGGACACCTACGCGCACCTGACCCGCATCAACGCCGAAGCCGAACTGGGCAGCATCGACCAGCAAATCAGCCGCATGCACCTCAAGACCGCCAGCCCGTCGCTGCCGATCACCAGCCTCTCAGGCGGCAACCAGCAAAAGGCCGTGCTGGCGAAAATGCTGATGACCCAGCCCAAGGTGCTGATCCTCGACGAACCCACACGCGGGGTGGACGTGGGCGCCAAGTACGAGATCTACAAACTGATGGGTGCGCTGGCCGCCGAAGGCGTGTCGATCATCATGGTCTCCTCGGAATTGGCCGAAGTGCTCGGCGTGTCCAACCGCGTGCTGGTGATTGGCGACGGCCAGTTGCGGGGAGATTTCATCAATGAAGGGCTCACCCAGGAACAGGTGCTCGCCGCCGCGCTCAGCCATAACCCTAATGATCGGAAGACCGCGTAGATGAATCAGGTCAAACATCTTTTTACCCGCTACAAGATGCTCGCGCTGGTAATCGCCGTGGCGTTCATCTGGTTGTTTTTCAGTTGGCAGACCGAGGGTGGTTTTCTCACCCCGCGCAACCTCTCCAACCTGCTGCGGCAGATGTCGATCACCGGAATATTAGCGTGCGGCATGGTGCTGGTGATTATCAGCGGCGAGATCGACTTGTCGGTGGGCTCGTTGCTCGGGCTGTTGGGCGGGCTGGCGGCGATTCTGGATGTGGTCTATCACGTGCCGCTATTGGCCAACCTGAGCCTGGTGGCGCTGTGCGGCTTGATGATCGGCTTGGCCAACGGCTACATGACCGCTTACCTGCGCATCCCCTCGTTCATCGTCGGCCTAGGCGGGATGTTGGCGTTTCGCGGGATACTGCTGGGGATTACCGGCGGCACCACCATTGCGCCGGTGTCGCCGTCGCTGGTGTATGTGGGCCAGGGGTATTTGCCCCACAACGTCGGCATCGGGCTTGGCGTATTGTTGTTTGCCCTGACACTGTTCCTCACCTGGAAACAACGGCGCAACCGTGCGCTGCATGGGTTGGCCGCGCATTCACGGCTGCGCGATGCACTGCGCGTGGTGCTGATTGGCGCGGTGCTCGCAGGCTTTGTCACCACCCTCAACCGCTACGACGGCATCCCCGTGCCGGTGCTGCTGTTGCTGGCGCTGCTGGGGGTGTTCAGCTATGTCACGCACCAGACCGTGTTCGGCCGCCGGGTGTATGCGGTGGGCAGCAATATGGAGGCCACGCGGCTGTCGGGCATCAATGTGCAAGCGGTAAAACTGTGGATCTTCGGCATTATGGGCGTGATGTGCGCCCTCGCTGGCCTGGTCAACACCGCGCGCCTCGCGGCGGGCTCACCGTCGGCCGGTAACATGGGCGAACTCGACGCCATCGCCGCGTGCTTTATTGGTGGCACCTCGATGCGCGGTGGTTCGGGCACGGTGTATGGCGCGTTGCTTGGGGCATTGGTGATTACCAGTTTGGACAACGGCATGTCGATGCTGGATGTGGACAGCTACTGGCAGATGATCGTCAAGGGCAGCATTTTGGTGCTGGCGGTGTGGGTGGATGTGAGCACGCGCTCGGGCAGGCGGTAACTCGTCCGCCAGAACATCATCGATTACCTGTGGGAGCTGGCTTGCCTGCAATAACGGCCTGACAGCTGATCTCCATCTACCTGACACCCCACGGTCAAACTGTGGGAGCTGGCTTGCCTGCGAAGGCGGCCTGGCAGTCAACACAGTTGAATTGTGTGCATATCCATTCCTGCGGTAACGGCCACCTAGGGTTCCGCTCTGACAGCGGCTCACTTTTGAAAAGAGCCCAAAAGTAAGCAAAAGGCTCTTGCCCCACCACTCGGCACCTCGCCTAGGCTCGGTGTGCCCGTAATCCGCCAGTGATTTGGGGGGCGCCGCCACGCGCCATCCATGGCGCGGGGCGGCTAAACCGGCATCCCTGCCGGTTTACCCCCCAAATCACTGTCGAATTCCGGCCAGCGTGGTTGACGGGGCGCTTAAGATCAAAAGCAGATCAAGATCAAGAGCGGCTCGCTTCGCATCGTGGTTAGCGGCGATTGCAGGCAAGCCACATTGATCGTATTGCAGCGTGGGTTAGTGGCATTTGGTCATGGTTTGTAAAGGGCCAGCAAGGCGTGTCCCTTTAAATTGCAGGACGTTTCCTAGACAATCCTTGCCGCCTTGTGCCTGCTGGAATCGGTGGCTAGTCTGCGGTCCGTCACTGCCAAATCAGTGATCGGGTTTAGTCGCCCGGATTCGAGCAAGCGTTTGGTCCCATAACGTTTTTATGGTGGCTGTGCGCGGGGCGCCCTCGGGTGCGCCGGATGCTCTGGACCGGTCGACTAACCTGCGTACAGCCGCCACCCTACGTTTAGTCGCGAAGCGTGTCGGCTCCATGAACATTCCGGAGCTATACCATGAATAAAGTACTACCAGACCCACCCATCGATCCCGCAAAAGACCGCGCCGCCTTCAACCGCGCCATCGACCATTACCTGCCTACCCAAGGCTTCCACTGTGTCAACGAAGACCTGAGTTTCGAGGACGCCCTGCTCTACACCGCCAGCCTGCTCGACAGTGCCTCTGCCACGGCGCTGGATTGCGGCGAGCTGCTGCAAAGCCCTGAGCGGGCGAAGATCCTGGCGGTGTGGCATTTGCTGGAAATTGCAAAAACCACCGTAGATCGCTCCATCGAGTGCCTGACCGGCACCAAGGCCACTGCCTAAACGCGGTTAAAACTGTGGGAGCGGGCTTGCCTGCGAAGGCGGTGTGTCAGTCATTGCATTTGCTGCTGTACTAACGCCATCGCAGGCAAGCCAGCTCCCACATCTGATCTTCATGGCTCCCACATTGATCTCATTTTTCCCTCGGGTTATTGCGGATAAAAACTAAATGTCCATAATGGACAAATTAGTTTATACGGAGAACCCCATGTCCACGACGCCCCTCGTTATCGACCAAGCCCAGGCCCGTACCTTGCTGGCTCAAGTCGACGTGCCGTTGATCCTGCGCAAGCTGTTCCGCGACCTCGCCGCCGGGCACGCGGTGCAGCCGGCGCAACAATTGGTGGAGTTTCCCCAGGGTGCCGGGGATTTCATCAACTACTTGGGCGTATTGGCCGAAGACGGGGTGTACGGGGTCAAGACTTCGCCCTACATCGTGCGTGAGCAAGGCCCGTTGGTGACGGCCTGGACCCTGTTGATGTCGATGCACAGCGGCCAGCCGTTGCTGTTGTGCGATGCCGCTGAATTGACCACCGCACGCACCGCCGCCACCACGGCCTTGGCGGTGGATGCGCTGGCTCCGGCGGCGGCGCAACGTTTGGCGATTATCGGCAGCGGCAAGGTCGCCCAAGCGCACCTGCGTTATGTGCAGAACCTACGCGACTGGCAGCAAATCTGCCTGTACTCACCGAGCCTGGACAGCGCCAGCGCCGAAACACGCGCGCAGTTGGCCTGCCTGGACCCGCGCCTGACCCTCGCCGCCACCTGCGAGGCCGCCCTTGAAGACGCGGATGTGATCCTGCTGTGCACCTCGTCCGCTGGCCCGGTCATCGACCCGTCACGCTTGAGCAAACCCGCGTTGATCACCTCCATCAGCACCAACGCGCCACGCGCCCATGAAGTGCCGCCGCACTGCCTCAACCAGATGCACGTGTTCTGCGACTACCGCCAGACCACCCCGGATTCGGCCGGTGAGATGCTGATCGCCAGCGAACAGCACGGCTGGGACAAACGCACAATTGTCGGCGACCTGCCCGAGTTGTTCAGCGACATGGCCCAGCGCCCGGACTACGATCGTCACGTGTTTTTCCGCTCCATTGGCCTGGGCCTGGAAGACATCGCCCTGGCCAATGCCCTGTACCGACTGTAGGAGCGAGCTTGCTCGCGAAGACCTCACAGCTACTGCGTTTACACAGGATGGGCGCGTTATCGTTAACGTTTTTCGCGAGCAAGCTCGCTCCTACAATGCTTATTTCAGGAGATCTTCATGAGCCAGGCAGACTTCATCATTATCGGCGGCGGCATCGCCGGCGCGTCCACCGGGTTCTGGTTGTCGCAGCACGGCAAGGTTCTGGTGCTGGAGCGTGAAAATCACCCGGCCTATCACTCCACCGGGCGTTCGGCGGCGCTCTACACCGCCGCGTATGGCACCCCGCAAGTGCGGGCGCTGACCTTGGCCAGCCGGGCCTTCTTCGACCAGCCACCCGCAGGCTTTTGCGAACACCCACTGCTGACGCCCCGGGGCGAAATGACCGTGGATTTCAACGGTGACCCGGCCGAACTCGACAGCCAGTACCTGAGCGCCAAGGCCACCGTGGCGCAGGTGCAGCGCCTGACGGTCGATGAAGCCTGTGCACGCTTGCCGATCCTGCGCCGTGAAAAAGTCCATGGGGCAATCTACGACCCTACCGCCTGTGACATCGACACCGACGCCCTGCATCAAGGCTACCTGCGCGGTATCCGCCGCAACCAGGGCGAAGTGCGCACCGACAGCCATGTGCTGGGCTTGAGCCGCGACGCCGATGGCTTGTGGCAGGTGCGCACCCAGGCTGCAATCTTCAGCGCGCCGGTCATCATCAACGCCGCCGGTGCCTGGGCCGACCATATCGGCGGGCTGGCGGGCGCAGCGTCCATCGGCTTGCAGCCCAAGCGCCGCTCGGCCTTTGTCTTTGCTGGTCCCGAGGGCATGGACAGCCACGACTGGCCGATGCTGGTGGCCCTCGACGAAGCGTTCTACATGAAACCGGATGCCGGCATGTTCCTCGGCTCGCCGGCCAACGCCGACCCGGTAGAACCCCAGGATGTGCAACCCGAAGAGCTGGATATTGCCATGGGCATTTACCAGATCGAGGAAGCCACCACCCTGACCATCCGCCGCCCCACGCGCACCTGGGCCGGGCTGCGCAGTTTTGTGCAGGACGGTGATTTGCTGTCAGGCTTTGACCCGCAAGTATCGGGGCTGTTCTGGGTGGCAGCGCAAGGCGGCTATGGTATCCAGACCTCACCCGCCATGGGCCAGGCAAGCGCCGCCCTGGTGCGCGGCGAACCGCTGCCGGAGGCACTGACCCGGTTCGGCCTGGACGCTGGTATGCTCTCCCCGGTCCGCCTGGAGCCCCATTGATGAACACCGCCGAACAAGACAAGGTCATGCAGAACTTCCGCGCGATTGCCGATGCAATCGCCACGTTGTTCTTTCCCCATGCAGAAGTGGTGCTGCATGACCTGCGCACGCAAACCGTGGATTACATCGCCAATAATCTGTCCAAACGCAGCCTGGGTGACGACTCGTCCCTGGAGGACATGCTCGACGGTGACGTCAGCGAGGTGAATATCGGCCCTTACGAAAAGCTCAACTGGGATGGCCAGAAAATCCGCAGCCTGAGCACCGTGCTGCACGACCACAAAGGGCGCAGGCTGGCTGTGTTGTGCATCAACCTGAATATTTCAATGTTCGAAACAGCCAAGGCGGCGCTGGATTTATTCCTGTCGCCAAGCAAGCTGATCGCACAGCCGGACGCGCTGTTCCGTGATGACTGGCAGGAACGCATCAACACCTTCCTGCATGCCTGGCTGCGCGAGCGTCAGTTGAGCCTGAACCTGTTGACCCGCGACCACAAACGCGAACTGGTGCTGGCGCTGCATGCCGAAGGCGCATTCAAGGGCAAGAGCGCCTCCAACTATGTGGCCAATGTGCTGGGCATGGGGCGAGCGACGGTCTACAAGCACTTGAAGGAACTCAAGGGTTGAGCCCTTTCTGACCACGGCGCCGATTCCCTGTGGGAGCTGTCGAGCCCCGGCGAGGCTGCGAAGGGGCCGGCAAGGTCAACATTTGCATCACCTGACCCACCGCTTTCGCAGCCTCGCTAAAGCTCGACAGCTCCCACATTGACCGCGTCTTTGCATCAGTCGCCGTAGATATCGGCCTTGAAGTACTGCTGTGAAATCTTCTGGTATTCGCCACTGGCGCGAATGCCGTCGATCGCCGCATTCAATTCGCTGACCAACTCGCCATTGCCCTTGCGTACTGCAATGCCGGCCCCCTCACCCACGTATTTCGGGTCCTTGAGCTCCGGGCCGACAAAGGCATAACCCTGCCCGCGCGGCATCGACAGGAAGTCGCTCAGGGGGATGGTGTCGGCAAAGATCGCATCCAGGCGTCCCGCTGCCAGGTCCATGTAGATTTCTTCGTTATTGCTGTAGCGCTTGACGTTGATGCCCTTGGGTTCGAACACCTCGGTGGCATAGCGGTCGGTGGTGGTGGCGCGCTGTACACCGACGTTCTTGCCCTTGAGGCTGGCGTACTGGTCATCCACCACGGCGCCGTCCTTCATCACCAGGCGCGACGAGGTGAAGTAGTACTTGTGGGTGAAATCCACCGACTTCTTGCGGTCTTCGTTGATGGTCATGGACGACAACGCCATGTCGATCTTCTTGACCTTGAGGGACGGAATCAGCCCGTCGAACTCCCCTTCGATCCACACGCACTTGACCTTCATTTGCGCGCACAGGGCGTTGCCGATGTCGTAGTCGAAACCGACGATCTTGCCGTCGCCGGTCTTGGAGGCGAACGGGGGGTAAGCCGCCTCAATACCGATACGCAAGGTTTTCTCGGCGGCCAGCAGGTGGCTGGAAGCAAACAGGCTCAGGGCCAGGGCGGGAAGGAGATGGCGTTTCTTCATGGAGGGGTTCTCGCAAGTTGTTGTTGGTTTGGCAAGAGTGAAGAAAAACGTGCAGCAGCTATTTTGTACTTATAATTCCATACTGGACTTTTATGTGTTTCACCGTCAACAGGCAAAAAAAATGTGGGAGGGCTTGAGCCTTCCCACATCAGATCCAGCAGCACAGCTTAAACCTTACTTGGACACCGGCATTGCAAACTCCGCGCCCTGCTCGATGCTCTCCGACCAGCGCTGCATGATCGACTTCTGCTTGGTGTAGAAGCGCACGCCCTCGGTGCCGTAGGCATGCATGTCACCGAACAGGCTCTTCTTCCAGCCACCAAACCCGTGCCAGGCCATGGGCACCGGGATCGGCACGTTGATACCGACCATGCCCACCTCGATACGCCGCGCAAACTCACGAGCAATGTTGCCATCGCGAGTGAAGCAACTGACGCCGTTGCCAAACTCGTGGTCGTTGACCAGCTTCACCGCTTCGGCAAAGTCGTTGACGCGCACACAGGCCAACACCGGGCCGAAGATTTCTTCGCGGTAGATGCTCATGTCCTGGGTCACGTGGTCGAACAAGGTCGCGCCGAGCCAGAAGCCGTTTTCCAGGCCGGGTTCGGTGGGCACGTAGTCACGGCCATCGAGCAGCAACTGCGCGCCGGCGTGTACACCCTGCTCAATGTAGCCACTGATGCGTTCCAGCGCGGCCCGCGACACGATCGGGCCCATCTCGGCTTTGAGATCGCGGCCATCGGTGATGCGCAGCAACTTGGCGCGTTCGGTCAAAGCGGCGATCACCTTGTCGCCCACATCACCCACCAGCACCGCCACCGAGATCGCCATGCAGCGCTCGCCGGCACTGCCGTAGGCGGCGCCCATCAGCGCATCCACGGTGCGTTCGATATCGGCGTCGGGCATCACCACCATATGGTTTTTCGCCCCGCCCAGGCCTTGCACGCGCTTGCCATTGCGGGCGCCGCTCTCGTAGATGTATTGGGCAATCGGCGTGGAGCCGACGAAGCTCACGGCCTTGACGTCCGGGTGTTCGATCAGCGCGTCCACCGATTCTTTATCACCCTGCACCACATTGAACACGCCTTTGGGCAGGCCGGCTTCATGCAGCAACTCGGCCATGAACAGCGACGCGCTCGGGTCAGTCGGGCTGGGCTTGAGGATAAAGGTGTTACCCGCCGCAATAGCGATGGGGTACATCCACATCGGTACCATCACCGGGAAGTTGAACGGCGTCACGCCGGCGACCACGCCCAGCGGCTGGCGCATCGTCCAGTTGTCCATGCCACGGGAGACCTGGTCGGAGTGTTCGCCCTTGAGCAGGTTGGGAATGCCGCAGGCAAATTCGAGAATGTCGATGCCACGGTCGACTTCGCCCTGGGCATCGGTGAATACCTTGCCGTGCTCGGCGACGATGATGCGCGCCAGGTCGTCCTTGCGTTCGCGCAGCAGGTGCAGGTATTGGAACAACACGCGGGCGCGACGGATCGGCGGGGTGTCGGCCCAGCCGGCAAACGCAGCCTGGGCGGCGGCGACGGCTTCGGCCACGGTCTGGCGGCTGGCCAGGGCCACACGGGCGGTGACTTCACCGGTGGCCGGGTTGTAGACGTCCTGATAACGGTCATCGCGGCTGACGCGCTGGTCGTTGATGTAGTGCTCGATGGTTGCAGTCATGGCAGTCGATCCAGATGGGTGGCGTTGGTCCACACGATAGGCTTTCGCTTTGTTCCGAACCAGAGCAGAATCCAGAACTTATTGTCCTTACATGCGAACAATACACCCATGGAAAAGGCTGAGATCGAAGGGTTGTGGACCCACATTCACTGGCTGTCAGTGCTGGAGGAACAAGGCACCTACACCGCTGCCGCCGCGCGCCTGGGGGTGAGTAAATCGGCGGTGAGCCAGCGCATTTCCGACTTGGAAAAGGCCACCGGCACGCGGCTGGTGACGCGCACCACCCGCAGCGTGCGGCTGACCGATGCGGGGCTGTCGTTGACCCGCGAAGTACGCAGCGCCTACGCGCAGATCGCCCGCAGTTTTTCCTCGGTGCGCGACTCGGTCGGGGAAATACGCGGGCTGCTGCGCCTGACCGCCCCCGTGGCGTTCGCCCGGCAACAACTGGTGCCGCACCTGTCCGGCTTTTTGCAGCTGTACCCTCAGGTGCGTATCCAATTGGACGTCTCCGATGCCTTGAGCTCATTGGCCGCCGAGGGTTACGACCTGGCGGTGCGCCACGGCTTCCAGGTGCCCGAAACCCACGTGGCCTGGAAGCTGTGCGACACCAACTCGGTACTGGTCGCCACCCATGACTACCTGCAACACCACGGTGAACCCCTCGAGCCGGGCGACCTGTCGGCCCACAACTGTCTGTTTTACCCACGCGGCACCGACCAGCCCGCCTGGACCTTTGAACGCGGCAGCCAGCCCCTCGAGCGCCTCACCGTGCCTATCGCCGGCAGCTTCGCCACTAATAACAGCGAAGCCTTGCGCGACGCCGCACTCAACCACCTGGGCATCGCCCTGCTCCCGGACTTCAGCGCCCAGGCGGCGCTGGCCGCTGGTCAGTTGGTGCAGGTGCTCAAGGACTGGACCCTCAAGGGCGCGTTTGCCGATGAGATCTACCTGATTCGGCCCTACTCGCCCCATGTACCCAAGTCGGTGAGTGCGTTGGTCAACTACCTGAAGGACAAACTCTCGGGCGGGTTCCGCTAGGCGGCAGGGTTAAAAGTCCACCGTCGCCGACAGCTGCAAAGTACGTGGATACCCCGGCGAGAAGGCGCCGTAAGACGCGACGCCCGACCAGTACTCGCGGTCAAATACGTTCTGCACGGTGGCGCGCAAGGTGGTGGGCCGCCCTTCGATCTTGGTCGCGTAGCGGACGCCGGCATCAATGCGCGTCCAGGCATCCAGCTCCTGGGTGTTGGCCTGGTTGACATATTGGCTGTCGGTGTAGATCGCCCCGCCGGTGAGGGTAAAACCTTCCAGCCACGGGGTGTCGTACTCGGCCCACAGGTTGGCCTGGATATCGGGCACGCCGACCGGTTTGTTGCCTCGGTTGGCGGCGCTCGCCGACTGGGTCAGCTCGCCATCGAGGAAGGTCACGCCGCCCATCAAGCGCGTGCCAGGCGCCACTTCGCCGTATACGCTCAGCTCGACACCACGGTTGCGCTGCTCGGCCTGCGCGGAGTACACACCGTTGGCGCCCAATTCGCCGCTGGGCTTCTCGATCTGGAATAACGCCAGGGTGGTCATGAGGGTGCCGTGTTCATACTTCACGCCCAGTTCGTGCTGCTTGGATTCATAAGGCGCGAAGGTTTCACCGGCATTGCTGGCCGTACCCGGCGCGATATCGCCTTTGCTCAACCCCTCGACATAGTTGTAGTAGAGCGACACGTCATCCCAGGGCTTGACCACCACGCCCACCAAAGGCGTGGTCGCAGCGTCCTTGTAGCGCGAACTCACCGCGCCTGCGGCGTTGTAGTTACGCGACTCGATGTCTTGGCGCCGCACGCCCAGGGTCAACTGGATGCGCTCATCGAGAAAGCCCAGGGTGTCGGTGAGCGCCACGCCGGACAGCTCCGATTCGGAGATGCGCAGCACTTTCGGCGCCCGCAGGTTTTGCTTGGGCGTGTCCACCGGGTGGTAGATGTTGGAGCGGATTTCGGTGCCGTTGTTGATGCCGCGAGACAGCTCATCCTGGTAACGGGTCGCCATCAGCGTGGTGGTGTGGGTGATCGGGCCGGTGGCGAACTGCGCACGCAGGCCCACATCGGCGGTGGAACGGTCGACGTTGAACTTGTAGTAACCCGGAATATTACTGGTGTCGCCAGCATCATTGAGGATGCGCGGCACCTGGTCCGACAGGCGCTTGACATCCGACCGCCCGCCGCCGGCATGGGCGAACACGGTGAGCGAATCGCTGAGGTCATATTCACCGCCGAGCAAGGCCGATTGCTCCTTGGTGTCCGACCAGCCCCACTTCTGCGGCAGGCTGGTGCGGCCATTCGGGGCCGAAGGCACCTGCACGCCCGGCGCCAGGGTGAACGGGCGCGAGGCGCCTTCAAAACTTTCTTTCTGGCTGATGTAGTCCAGGTTCAGGCGCAGGCGCTCGCCGCGATAATCCAGGGCAATGGCGCCCACCCCCACGTCGCGATGCTGATCGTCCACGGCGGTGTCGCCCCCTTGCAGGCTGCCGTTGAAGCGCACACCAAACTGGTTTTCCTCACCGAAACGGCGGCTGATATCCAGGTGACCGCCGACTTGGGTGTCGGAGGCATAACTGCCGGTAAAGCGCGTCAGGTCCTGGTCCAGCGGGCGCTTGGGCACGATATTGATCACACCGCCCACGCCGCTGTTGGGCGAGATGCCGTACATCAGCGCCCCCGGCCCCTTGAGCACTTCGACGCGCTCGGCGTACTCGGTGAATGCGCGGTAGTTGGGGGCCACGCCATACACGCCGTCATAGGCCAACTCGCCCAGGTTGCCCTCGCCAATCGCAAAACCCCGCACGAAAAACGAGTCGACAATACCGCCAGTCTGCCCGGTAGAACGCACCGAGGGGTCGCGCTCCAGGGCATCGGCCACGGTCACCGTCTGCAGGTCGGCGAGGGTCTTGGCAGTGTAGCTGGTCACGCTGAACGGCGTGTCCATCACGTCCTTGTTGCCCAGCATGCCCAGGCGCGCGCCACGGGCCACCTGGCCGCCAGCGAGCACCTCGGGCAGGTCGGTGGGGCCCAGATAGCGGGCGTTGACGTTCGTCGCGTCAAGGGTCAGGCTCTGCGCGCTGTCGTCGGTTGACTCGGCGGTGGCGGCCCAGGCGTTGCCACTGGCAGCAGCCAGCAACAGGGCGGTACGAATAGCGAGGGTTAACCGGCTGGCAACAGGCATGACGTCAGGGCCCTTTGATCAAGTGAAGTGAGAATTACGCTTGATGCCAGTCGACGCGTGAAAAAGTATCACCCCAGCCGCGACTTTTTTTGTATAGCGAGACTGCTCCATGCCACCCACCCGCGTCCTGATTGCCCTGCTGTTCACGATCCAGCTTGTGTCCATGGGCGCCATGGAAATGAGCGGGCCGTTCTGGCCGGTGCATTTACGCCAACTGACCGACTCCGACACGCTGTTCAGCTTCGCCAGCGTCGCCGTGTACGTGGGGCCGATGCTCGGCATTCTGTTGACCAGCGCGTTCTGGGGCCGCATCGGCGATCGCTACGGCCACAAGCTGATGATGATTCGCGCACTGGCGGGCCTGACCCTGACGCAACTGGGGCTGGCCTTGTTCAGCGACCTCTGGACTATTCTGGTGCTGCGTTTTCTGCAAGGCGCCTGTGCCGGCTACATCGCCCCGGCCCAGGCGTATGGCGTGAGTATCGAGGTGCCGTCACGGCGTGCACGGCTGTTCGCACTGCTGCAGATTTCCACCAACGTCGGCTCGCTGCTCGGCGCCGTGGTCGGCGGCTTGATCCTCGACCATGCGACGTTCTTCTGGATCAACCTCAGCGCCGCGGCGCTCTGTGCGGTGTGCACGGTGATTGCAGCGCTGACCTTGCCGAACGTGCCACCGGTGAAGAAAACCACAGCCCCCTCAACGGGCGGCACCTGGCAGGCCTCGGCCCTGCTGCCGCTGTTGACGGTGATGGGCATTCTGCTGCTGGCGCGGATGCTGCCGCAGACCTCGTTCGCGCTGTATGTGAGTACGACGTTCGCCGTCAGCAATGCCCTGGTCGGCCTGTGCTACGGCTTGCTGGCCCTGGGTTTTATCCTGTCGGCCACCGCCTGGGCGCGCCAGTTCGAAGGTCGCAGCCAGGCAGACAGCTTGCGCCGCCTCACCTGGGTGGTGGCCGGCTGCATCGCGCTGACAGCCCTCGCCGGCCTCACCCGCAACCCGCTGGTGTTTGTGCTCGCCTATTTTGTCTGGGGCGTATTGCTGGGCGCGACCACGCCGGTACTGATGGCGCTGGTTTCAAGGACCGCCGACAGCACGCAGCAAGGCCATGTGCTGGGGATCGCCCAGGGCACGGCGCAATTTGCCTCGATCGTGGGTATCTGCGCCGGCGGCTTGCTCAGCCAGGTCTATGGCTTGGCGTACACCTACCTGTTTGTGTGTGTGGCCTATGCCATGGCGCTGATTGCGATTCTCGCGTTGCGCAACCGATGGGTTTGCACTTAGCATTGGGAATACTTCTCAATTGCACGGTTGCGCGCCATGAGCGAAAGCCTTCCCGCCGATAACACCCCTCACCTGCGCGCAATCGAGGCGCTGTACAGCGGCCATCACGGCTGGCTGTACGCCACGCTCAAACGCAAACTCGGCAATGCCATGGATGCGGCGGACCTGGCCCAGGACACCTTCACCCGCATCCTGGCCTCGCAGGTCACGGTGATTGACCAGCCACGCGCCTACCTGAGCTGCGTGGCCAAGGGCATCCTGGTCAACTGGTACCAGCGCAAGGCCCTGGAACGTGCCTATCTGGAAGCGCTCGCCAGCGTGCCGGCCCACGAGGTGCCGTCGCCGGAAGCGCACTTTCTGGTGCTGGAGACCCTGCACGAAATCGACGCAATGCTTGACGCGCTGCCGCCGCTGGTCAAGCGTGCGTTCCTGCTGTCGCAGCTCAACGGCCTCAAATACCAGGACATCGCCGAGCAATTGGGCGTGTCGCTGATTACCGTCAAGCGCTACATGAAACAGGCACTCGTCCAGTGCCTGATGCGGGTGGAATAAGTGCTCAGCCTGGGCAAGGAACCGCCGCTGCCCACCGACGCCCTTGAAGAGGCCGCCGAATGGCTGATGCGCCTGAGCGAGAACGAATTGAGCGCCAGCGAACGCGCCGAGTGGGAGCGCTGGAAGGTCAGCAGCCCTGAGCGTGGCCGGGCTTGGGCGCGCGCGCAATTGCTGCAAAGCAAGCTCGGTGGCCTGCCGCCGTCCCTGGCGATGTCGGCGCTGGACCGCCCGAGCAACCCCCAACGCCGCGAAGCCCTGGGCAAACTGGCCTTGTTGCTGGCGGTAATGCCGGTGGGCTGGGGCAGCTGGAAACTGGCGCAGTCCCAGCAATGGAGCGCCGACTACCGCACCCGCATCGGCGAACGTCGCGAACTGACCCTGGCCGACGGCTCGCGCCTGACCCTCAACACCGAGACCGCCATCGACGTGCGGTTCGACACCCAGCAACGCCTGGTGAGCCTGCGCGAAGGTGAAATACTGGTGCAGACCGCACAGGATGCATCCCGCCCGTTCCTGGTCAGCACCCGCCAGGGCCATATGCACGCCCTGGGCACGCGTTTTACCGTACGCGAACGGGGCGCACGCACGCATCTGGCGGTGCTTGAGGGCGCGGTCAAAGTGAAGCTGGCCGACAATAGCCAGAGCGCGCCACTGATCGTCAGCGCCGGGCAACGCACGGATTTTTCCGCGCAACAGTTCGGCGCGCTCACCCCCGCCGACCGCAATATCAGCGCCTGGACCCAAGGCATGCTGATGGCCGACAACATGCGCCTGGCAGACTTTGTCGCGGAACTGACCCGCTATCGGCGTGGCTTCGTGCGCTACGACCCGGCCATTGCAAACCTGCGTATTTCCGGGGCCTTCCCCATCGCCGATACCCAGCGCACCTTGAACATGCTGGTGCAGACCTACCCGGTGCGCGCCAGCGGCCATTTGAACGGTTATTGGGTCAGCCTGTCGCCGGCTTGAGGCGGCGCCAAAATAAAACGCGCCGCGGGTGATACTTTTTTCGCGCTCGGCTGGCAAACACTCATACCCCTTTTCCCTTTCGTCCATAGGGCTGCCCTCCATGCTTGTGATTCGCAGCGCGCTGCTCAGCCTGGCCCTGGCCGGTGCCGCCCTGGCGGACGTGCCGGCGCAATGGGACAGCGTGACGGTGCGCACCTACCACATCGACCCCGGCCCGCTCGGCGCCACGTTGTCGAGCTTTGCCGTGGACGCCGGTATTGCCCTGTCATTTCTCCCGGCACTCACCGAGGGCCTGACCAGCCCAGGCTTATCCGGCCGTTACTCGCCCCAGGAAGCGGTCACGCGGCTGTTGGCCGGCAGTGGCCTGGACATGGTGCAGCGCAGCGACGGCAGCTACACCCTGGTGCCGGGTCAAGTCACGCTTTCGGACATCACCGTCAGCGCCCCCGAGCCACGCGCCAGCGACCTGCCGCCGCTGTATGCCGGCGGCCAGGCAGCCACCGGCGCGCGCCTGGGCATGCTGGGCAATACCGACGTGATAGATGCGCCGTTCAGTGTCAGCGCCTACACCGCCGCGCTGATCCAGGACCAGCAGGCAACCACGGTCGGCAATGTGCTGGAGCGTGATTCCTCGGTGCGCTCCACCGGGCAGACGGGCGGGATTGTCGACTCGTTCTTCATCCGCGGTTTCCCGGTGGGTGAAGGCAACCTGGGAGAACTGGCGTTCGACGGCGTGTACGGCGTGGCCTCCAACTACCGGGTGTTTACCGACTACGCCGAGCGCATCGAAGTGGTCAAAGGCCCCGGTGCGCTGCTGTACGGCATGTCACCCAACAGCGCGGTAGGCGGCGTGATCAACGTGGTGCCCAAGCGCTCCCTGGATGAAGACCTGACCCGCTACACCGCCAGCTACACCCAGGACGCGCAGGTCGGCAGCCACCTCGATATCAGCCGGCGCTTTGGCGACGAGCGCCGCTTCGGCGTACGCCTCAACGGTAGCCTGCAGAACGGTGACACGGTGATCGACCAGCAGTCGCGCGATATAGGCATTGGCGCGCTGTCCCTGGACTACCAGGGCGAACGCCTGCGCACCAGCCTTGATCTGATTTCCCAGCAGGAGAAACTCGACGCCGCCTCGCGCCCCTTCCTGATTGCTGCCGGCGTCGACGTCCCCTCCGCCGCCAACGGCCGCACCAACGTCAGCCAGGACTGGGGCTGGTCGCGCACGCGAGATAAATCCGCGCTGCTGAACGGTGAATACGACCTCACCGACGCGCTCACACTGTTTGCCCATGCCGGTGGCGGCAAATCGGCAGTAGCGCGGATGTCCGACCAGACGCCGACCCTCATCAACGCTGCCGGCGACACGTCTTCGATCCCCGGTTATTACCGTTTCGATGTGCAGCGCTACACGGTCGACGCCGGTGCGCGGCTGCGCTTCGAAACCGGACCGATCAGCCACAGCGCCACCGTGCAGGCCAGCCGTTATCGCGACGAGCTGTCGCGGGGGATTATTTCCGGGGCCCCGGTGCTGTCCAATCTCTACCATCCGGTGGACCGGCCCAAGCCTGCGATCGCCAAGCCCGCCACGCCGAAAGTATCAGCCAGCGAACTGTCTGGCGTAGCCATCGCCGATACGTTGTCGGTGCTCGACCAACGCGTGCAAGTCACCGTCGGCCTGCGCCAGCAGCGTATCCAGTCCAGCAACTACAACAGCGCCGGCGTGGCCACCAGCACCTACGACGACAGCAAGGTCACGCCGCTGTTCGGCGCAGTGCTCAAGCCCTGGGAGCATGTGGCGTTCTACTACAACTACCTTGAAGGGTTGAGCAAGGGTGACGTGGCGCCTTCCAACGCCGCCAACGCCGGCGAGGTGTTTGCGCCTTACGTGTCCAAACAGCATGAGATCGGGGTCAAGGTCGACTACGGCACCTTCATGGCGACCCTGGCGCTGTTCCAGATCCACAAGCCCAGCGGCGAACTGGCCGCCGGGCGCTTCTCGGTACAGGGCGAACAGCGCAACCGTGGCCTGGAGTTCAATGTGTTGGGCGAAGTCGCCCACGGCACGCGCCTGCTCGGTGGCGTGACCCTGCTGGATGCCCAACTGACCAAAACCGCGATTGCCGCCAACACCGGCAACACACCGGTGGGCGTGCCCGACGTGCAAGCCAACCTGTGGGCCGAATGGGACACCTCATGGGTCGAGGGCCTGACGCTCACCACAGGCGCCATCTACACCGGCAGCCAGTACGTCAACCAGGCCAACACCCAACAGCTCGATGCGTGGACCCGCTTCGACATCGGCGCACGCTACAGCACGCGTATCGCCGAGCACCCGACCACCCTGCGCGCCACGGTGCAGAACCTGTTCGACCGCGAGTATTGGTCAGGCGTCGCCTCCTACGGTGCGTTTTCCCAAGGCTCGCCGCGCACCCTCCTCCTCTCGGCCACGGTCGATTTCTGACACCTGCAAGGGCTTGATTCATGATCTGCATTGTTCGACGTTGCCACCTTCTAGCGGCGCTGCTGTTCACCGGGTTGTTGGGGGCTAGCCTGCCGAGCATGGCGGCGCTGACCACCGTCACCGATCTGCTTGGGCGCCAGGTCAAGGTCAAGCTGCCGGTGCAGCGGGTGATTCTTGGCGAGGGCCGCCAGCTGTACCTGGTGGCGGCGCTGGACACGCAAAACCCGATTGAACGGATCGTTGGCTGGCGCAAGGACCTGATCCAGTCCGACCCGGACACCTACAACGCCTACCTGCGCGCGTTTCCCGCCATCGCCAAGATCCCCACCTTCGGCGGCTTTGAAGACGGCACCTTTGATATCGAGCAGGCCATCTCCCAACGCCCCGACGTAATCATCCTCAATATCGAGGCGCAGCATGCCACCGAGGATGCGCGCTATATCGAGAAGCTCGATGCCTTGGGCATCCCGGTGGTGTACGTGGATTTTCGCAACCAACCGATGACCAACACCGAGCCGACCATGCGCCTGTTCGGCCAGTTGTTCGGCAAAGAGCAACGGGCCGAGGATTTCATTGCGTTTCGCAACCAGCAGATCCGCCGCGTGACCGACGTGATTGCGGCGCAGCAACCGGCGCGCCCGTCAGTGTTTATCGAGCGTATCGGTGGCTACACCGACGACTGCTGCCTGAGTTTTGGCAATGAAAACTTCGGCCTGTTCGTGCAGATGGCCGGCGGCGACAACATCGCCAAAGGCATTATTCCCACCACCTTTGGCCAGTTGAACCCCGAACAGGTGATCGTGGCCAACCCCGACCAGGTCGTTGTCACCAGCGCCAATTGGGAGGCGTTTGCCCCCGGCGGGCATTGGGTTGGCGTGGGGCCGGGCGCCGACATGGCCCAGGCCCGAGCCAAGCTGGCGTGGTACACCCAGCGCCCCGCCTATGCCGGTATCAAGGCCCAGGGCCCGCAAGCCTTCCACGCCATCTGGCATCAGTTCTACAACAGCCCGTATCAGTTCGTGGCGATCCAGCAACTGGCCAAGTGGTTTCATCCCGACCTGTTTGCCGACCTGGACCCGGACGCTGCGTTTCGAGAACTGCACGAACGCTTCCTGCCCGTCCCTTATGAGTCGGGTTACTTCGTGAGCCTCAAGCCATGAGCGCCCCGACCTACCGCAACCTGGTGATACGCAAACGCCTGATCCTCCTTGCCCTGGCATTGCTGTTGTTGTGCAGCGTGCTGCTCGACCTGGCCCTGGGCCCGGCCAGCTACAGCCTCAGCGAAGTGCTCGGCGCCCTGTTCTCGCCCGACAGTGCCGCGCCGCAAGTGCGTGTGGTGATGTGGGACATCCGCCTGCCCGTCGCCCTGATGGCGGTCGCCGTTGGCGCGGCGTTGTCCCTGGCCGGGGCGCAGATGCAGACCATCCTCAACAACCCGCTGGCCAGCCCCTTTACCCTGGGCATTTCTGCCGCCGCCAGTTTCGGTGCGGCCATGGGCCTGGCGTTTGGAGTGGCGTTGTTTCCGCTGGCGGCGCAGTACATGGTGCCGGTCAACGCGTTCATCATGGCGATGCTCTCGGCGCTGCTGATCCACTTCCTGAGCCTGCGCCGTGGGGTGACGGCCGAAACCATTGTGCTGCTGGGCATTGCCCTGGTCTTTACCTTCAACGCGCTGCTGGCCCTGGTACAGTTTTTCGCCACCGAACAAGCCGTGGCAGCCGTGGTGTTCTGGACCATGGGCAGCCTGACCAAAGCCACCTGGCCCAAGCTGGGGGTGATCTGCCTGATCATCCTGGTCACCCTGCCGATTTTCGCCAAGCGCGCCTGGGCCCTCACCGCACTGCGCATGGGTGACGACAAGGCCGCCAGCTTCGGCATCAACGTGCGCAGCCTGCGCTTTCAAACGTTGATCATGGTCAGCCTGCTCGCCTCGTTCCCGGTCGCCTTTGTCGGCACCATCGGCTTTATCGGCCTGGTGGGCCCGCACATCGCACGCATGTTGATTGGCGAGGACCAGCGCTTCTTCCTGCCCGCCTCGCTGCTCACCGGCGCGTTGATTCTGTCAGCCAGCTCGGTGGTCAGCAAAACCCTGATTCCGGGGGCGATTTTCCCAATAGGCGTGGTTACGTCACTGATCGGCGTGCCGTTCTTTATATCCCTGATCCTGGGCGGCAAGAAAAACTCATGGTAAGTCTCCAGTTGAAAGACCTCGGCGCCCGCTACGGCCAGCGCACCATCATCCGCGAAGTGAACACCGCAGCCTTTGTCGGCGGCCAGGTGGTGGCGGTGGTCGGGCCCAACGCTGCCGGTAAATCCACCCTGTTCAAGCGCATGGCCGGGCTGATCGACGGGCCAGGCGAGGTGCTGCTGCAGGGCTCGCAAAAAGGTGCACAAGCCATCAGCTACATGCCCCAAGGACTGAACGCCAGCGCCCGGTTGACGGTGTACGAATCGGTACTGCTGGCGCGTAAACAACTGACGCCGGGGTGGGTGGTACAAGACGACGAGTTGAACTTGGTCGACGAAATGCTCAGCGCCCTGGGCATCACCGGCCTGGCCTTTCGCAACCTCGGTGAACTCAGCGGCGGCCAACAACAGCTGGTGTCCATCGCCCAGACGCTGGTGCGCGAACCCGACGTACTGCTGATGGACGAACCCACCAGCGCCCTCGATATGCATCGCCAGGTACAAGTACTGGATTTCATGCGCACCCTGGCGCGCAAACGCGAGGTGATTGTGTTCATCGCACTGCATGACCTGAACCAGGCACTGCGCTTTGCCGACCAGGTGCTGGTCATCGCCGACGGCACAGCCCAGGGCAGCGGGCCGAGCCACGCGGTGATCAACGAAGCGATGCTGCGCGAGGTTTACCAGGTGCAGGCACGCATCGAGCGCTGCAGCCGCGGGCAGGCGCATATTTTGATTGATGGGGTTGTGTGAAAGCAGAGATATTTACTCAATTGTGTAGCGATCAACGGTAACCACGATGCGAAGCGAGCCGCTGTTGATCTTGATCTGCTTTTGATCTTAGGCGCCCCGTTAAACCACGCTGGCCGAACGCAGGCTTGAATTCGTGGGTAACCCGGCAGGACGCCGGGTTAGCCGCCCCGCGCCATGGATGGCGCGTGGCGGCGGCCCACGAATTCAAGCCTGCGTTCGGGCACACCGAGCCCAAGCGAGGTGCCGAGTGGTGGGGCAAGAGCCCTTTGGTTACTTTGGGCTGGGCCGGCATTCCGGCTCTTTTCCAAAGTGACCCGCCGTCAGGGCGGAACCCTAAGTGGCCGTTACCGCAGCAATGGATATGTACCCAATCCAACTGTGTTGCCTGCCAGGCCGCCTTCGCGCGCAAGCCCGCTCCCACAGTAGGATCGCGGGGTGTCAGGTAGAGAAGCATCGCCTGTCAGGCCGTCATCGCAGGCAAGCCAGCTCCCACAGAAGATCACGGCACATCAGCCAAAATCTCGGATCAGCCACTGCTTCTATCGCTCAATCCTCGCGAATACTTGCCTGATCCTCCGACTTATCGCCTGCCGGGATAGATACCCCTTGCGCCGTGGTCTAGAGTCCAACCATGCGCGCGTGGCCAAGATGAAACAGGTTCTCAACCCCGCCGCCATAACCCGTCGCCCATGAGCGACACCAGGGTATGCCACCGAGCACGTCCCTGATAAGAAAAAGCACCACCAACCGATGATCAGCAGGTGAGCCCGCATGGAATTACGTATCAACCAAAAGGCCTATCAGGTCGATGCCGAAGCCGACACCCCGTTGTTGTGGGTGATCCGCGATAACCTGGGCATGACCGGCACCAAATACGGCTGCGGCCTGGCCCAGTGCGGCGCCTGTTCGGTGCTGGTGGACGGCAATGTGGTGCGCGCCTGCGTGACGCCCGTGGCCGGCGTGGTCGGTCGCGAGATCACCACCATCGAGGCCGTCGAGGCCGATGACGTGGGCAAGCGTGTGGTGGCGGCCTGGGTCGAACATCAAGTAGCGCAATGCGGTTACTGCCAGTCCGGGCAGGTGATGGCGGCCACGGCGCTGCTCAAGCACACCCCCGCGCCGACCAAGGCGCAGATCGACGCGGCGATGGTCAACCTCTGCCGTTGCGGCACCTACAACGCCATCCATGCCGCCATGGATGCCTTGGCCGCCGGGAAGGAGACCGCCTGATGAACACCAACGAGATCATTCCCGGCGTGACCCTGGGCGAACCGATCAACCTGTCCCGTCGCCGCTTCCTGGCCAGCACCGCGGTGGGCGCGTTGGTGATCGGTTTCGGCTTGCCACTGGGCACCTCCCGCGTGCAAGCCGCGACCGGCGCCGCCGCTGAACGCGGCACTCAAGTACCCGCCTTCCTGGAAATTCGCCCCGACGGCAGCGTGCGCCTGCTCAGCCCCTTCATGGAAGGCGGCCAAGGCACTCACACCGCCATGGCGCAGATCGTCGGTGAAGAATTGGATGCCGACCCGGCCACGTTCATTGTCGAAGCGGCCCCGCCCGGCGAAGCCTATGTGGTGATGGAAAATGGCCTGCGCATCACCGGCGGCAGTATGTCGGTGCGCATGAGCTACCCGACCATGCGCCGCCTCGGCGCCCTCGCCCGCGCGATGCTGATGCAAGCCGGCGCCGAGCAACTGCGCGTACCACTCAGCGAGCTGACCACCCAGCCCGGTCGCGTGGTGCACGCCGCTTCCGGCCGCTCCCTGGGCTACGGCGAACTGGCAGGTGCCGCCCTGGATATGCCGGTGCCCGACCCGGCCAGCATCACCCTGCGCGACCCGAGCCAGTTCCGCTGGATCGGCAAGCCGGTCAAGCGCCTGGATGCCTATGACAAATCCACCGGCAAGGCGCAGTACACCATCGACCTGAAAATCGACGGCATGCTCCACGCTGCCGTCCAGCATGCGCCACGCCTGGGCATGACCGTGGGCAGCCTGCGCAACCAGGCGCAGGTGCAAGCCATGAAAGGCGTGCATTCGGTTCACACCCTGCCCGGCGCCGTGGCCGTGGTAGCCGAGCGTTGGTGGCATGCCAAGCGGGCCGTCGAAGCCATCCAGGTCGAATGGCTTGAAGCCGCCGCCGACTCCACCGTGCGGGCGATGCCGGCGGATTTTTCCAGCGACAAGTACCGCGACTTCCTCGCCGCCCAGCAAGGCCCGGCCCGCGATGACGAAAACGAAGGCGATGTGGCCGGCGCACTGGCCAGCGCCAAAACCCGCGTCGAAGCCACCTACCACAACCAGTACCTCAACCATGCCCAGCTGGAACCGCCTTCAGCCCTGGCACGCTTTAACCCCGACGGCACGCTGGAGGTGTGGCTGCCTAACCAGGCGCCGGATATGTTCCGTGCCGACATCGCCAAGCGCACCGGCCTGAGCACTGAGCAAATCACCCTGCACTCACCGCTGCTGGGCGGCTTTTTCGGCCGGCATTTCCTGTATGACTCGGCAAACCCTTACCCGCAAGCCATTGCGTTGGCCAAGGCGGTGGGCCGGCCGATCAAGCTGATCTGGAGCCGTGAAGAAGAATTCGTGCGCGATGTATTGCGCCCCGTCGCAGTGGTCAAGTTCCGCGCCGCACTGGATGACAAAGGCCTGCCCGTAGCCATCGAAGCGGTCAGCGCCACCGAAGGCCCCACCGAAGCCATCGCCGGCAAACAGGGCGACGCTATCGACCCTACTGCCCTGGAAGGCTTGTCGGGCAAGAGCTATGCGATCCCCAACAAACGCATTGCGCAGATCTACGTCAAAGGTCCGGCTATGCTCGGTTACTGGCGCTCGGTGGGTAACTCGCTCAATGACTTTTTCTACGAAGCCTTCCTGGACGAACTGGCCGACAAAGGCGGCCATGATCCCTATGAACTGCGCCTGCACCTGCTGCGCGACAACCCGCGCCTGACCACCCTGCTGCAAGCGGCCGCCGAGCTGTCTGGCGGTTGGAAGCGTGGGCCCTACACCGCCGAAGACGGCACCCGCCGTGCACGCGGCGTGGCCATGGCCTCGCCGTTTGGCTCCCATGCAGCGGTGGTGGCCGAGGTGTCGATCGAGAACGGCCAGGTCAAGGTTCATCACATCTGGGAAGCGATTGACCCGGGCAGCATCGTCAACCCGGCGATTGTAGAGGCGCAGGTCAACGGTGCCGTGGCCTTGGGCCTGTCGCAAACCTTGTTGGAGGAAGCGGTGTACGTGGATGGCAAGCCACGGGCGCGCAACTACGACCTTTATCCGGTGCTGCCGCCTTCCCGTATGGCGCAGGTCCACGTGAAGATCGTGGAGAGCGGAGAAAAAATGGGCGGTATCGGCGAACCGCCGTTGCCGGCTGTGGCCCCGGCCGTGGCGAATGCCGTGGCGCAGCTGACCGGCCAACGCATCCGCAGTCTGCCTTTGAGCCGTTACACCTTCAGCTAACCGACAGGGAATGCCCATGAATAACCGCCGATTCGCAAGAACCGCAGGGTGGCTGGTGCTGCCCTGCGTGGTCGCCGCCGGCCTGCTGGCCTGGTATGTCACCCGCGAGCCTGCCTCGCCTTTTGAACAGCAACAGGCCACGAGCTTCGACCCCGCGTTGGTCAGTCGCGGCGAATACGTCGCGCGAGTGAGTGACTGCGTGGCCTGCCACAGCCTGCCAGGCAAGACGCCCTTCGCCGGGGGCC
This sequence comes from Pseudomonas sp. FSL L8-0168, assembly GCF_037976155.1. Lineage (NCBI taxonomy): Bacteria > Pseudomonadati > Pseudomonadota > Gammaproteobacteria > Pseudomonadales > Pseudomonadaceae > Pseudomonas > Pseudomonas sp. FSL L8-0168. Next base: position 1,389,621 of record NZ_CP150262.1, read on the forward strand.
TGGAAATGGCCACGCCGCTGGGGGCGATCCACGCCACGAACGTCACCCCCGACCGCGAGCATGGCATCGGTGCCTATAGCCTGGCCGACTTCGACCGCGCCGTACGCCACGGCGTAGCACCGGGCGGGCGACGGCTCTACCCGGCCATGCCCTACCCGTCTTATGTGAAGCTCAGCGACGATGACATCCAGGCGCTGTACGCATTTTTCATGAAAGGCGTGCAACCGGCCAACCAGCCTAATATCCCCAGCGACATTCCCTGGCCGCTCAACCTGCGTTGGCCCATCGCCCTGTGGAACGGTGTGTTTGCACCGACCGCGACCTATGCCGCCAAGCCCGGCCAGGACGCACTGTGGAACCGGGGCGCCTATATCGTCCAAGGTCCCGGCCACTGCGGCAGTTGCCACACGCCTCGGGGGCTGGCGTTCAACGAAAAGGCCCTGGACGAATCCGGCGCGCCGTTCCTGGCCGGTGCTCTGCTCGACGGCTGGTACGCCCCCAGCTTGCGCCAGGACCACAACACCGGCCTGGGGCGCTGGAGTGAGGAACAGATCGTGCAGTTCCTCAAGACCGGTCGCAACCAGCATGCCGTGGTCTACGGGTCGATGACCGAGGCCTTCAACAACTCCACGCAGTTCATGCAGGACGATGACCTGGCCGCGATCGCTCGCTACCTCAAGTCACTGCCCGGCGACCCGCAGCGTGACGGCAGCCCTTGGCAATATCAGCCGGTAACGGCGCGCTCGGATGTCCCCGGTGCCCACACGTACGCCACCCGCTGCGCCTCCTGCCATGGGCTCGACGGCAAAGGCCAGCCCGACTGGATGCCGCCCCTGGCCGGCGCCACCTCGGCCCTAGCCACGGAAAACGCCTCCGCGATCAACATCACCCTCAACGGCTCACAACGCGTGGTCACCGCCGGGATGCCAGACGCCTACCGCATGCCCGCGTTTCGTGAGCAATTGTCCGACCAGGAAATCGCCGACGTGCTGAGCTACGTGCGCGGTACCTGGGGCAACCACGGCGGCGCGGTCGATGCAAAGGCCGTGGGCAAGTTGCGTGGGCATACCGACCCGGCGAGCAGTAGCCCTATCATCCTGCATATGCGCTGATCGGTCGCGATCAACTGTGGGAGCTGGCTTGCCTGCGATGCAAACACCTCGGTTCCTCAGGTAAACCGAGTCGATCCATTCGCAGGCCAGCCAGCTCCCACGCTGGCCATGCATTGCCCACAAAATCAGCGCCTGGCACAGGTCCCCTGTGGGAGCGGGCTTGCCCGCGAAGGCGGACTGTCAGTCACTGCATCGTTAACTGAACCACCGCTATCGCAGGCAAGCCAGCTCCCACATTCGGCAATGAGCATCAATGATATAAGCGGCGGCTGGCAGGCCTCTCTATTTGCTCTCGTCCGCCTTGCCTTCCTGCATCTGCACCGACGACTGGGTGCCACTGTTGTTGTCTTTAGTGGCGTTGTCGGCGTTGTCAAAACAGCCGTGCAGCAGGAACGCGCTGCACAGGCCCACGCACATATAAAGCTTCTTCATAATCGTTCACCTGTTGGCAAGTGTGTGTTATCGGCGTGACGAAAGCAGAATTCGTCCGCCCATGATCTATCTGTCTGGAACAGAAGCGCTGGCGTTCAAAAAATAGCCCCTTGGCTGACGAATGGGGCCGCGTGTTATTCAAACGGGATCACCGAAATCTTGCCGTTGCGCTCAAGAATCGCGAAGCGGATCTGCTTGAGTTCGACAAGCCCTTGGGTAGACCGGGCCGCCTCAAGAATGTCGCCCTCGTCCAGGCGCGCATGCTTGAGCCTTTTATGCAGCACCTGGCCTTGCTCGACCAGCACCGTCGGCCCGCCATCGAGCACCCGTGCGAACCAGGCTGAACGCTGCTTGGCCAGCGAGAAGCCAATGTCGATGGCAATGAGGGTGGCGATGACCAGCACGGCGTTGGTCATCGAGAAATCTTCGCCCAGCAACGCCTGTTGGGTGGCTTCGCCGATGACCATCAACAACACCAGGTCAAAGGTGGTGAGCTCCGCCAGCGTGCGCCTGCCGGCAACTTTGAACAGCACCAGCAGCACCAGGTAAATCGCCACAGCCCGCAGTACAGAGTCCATGGTTGCCCCCTCGGATCATTGAATGGGAAACGACCGATTCATACGGATTAGGTGACCACCGCGCCGCGGTGGTTCATTCTTTCGACACGTCTCGACCACCATCTAAAAAGATGATGGTTTCAGCGCAACTGAATCGTTGAAATGATCGAAATTTCGGCAGTAACGCAGTTGATACCGGGGCGTTGGCAGCGGGTCACAGCTCTATATCGATCACGCTGAAGAAGGAACCCCTGTCATGAACGACTCACAACGCGCCTGGGAACTGGCTATGGTGCTGATTGCCAATGGCCGGATCCCCTTCGACCCCGCCAACCCGAGTGGGTCGGTGAAAATCCTTTCCAAGCATCTGCAAGCGCTCGAAGAAGCACTGCGTGAACAGGCCACACACGTCGCCACGCATGAGCGCCTGGGCAAGAACAACAGCCGCAGGCCCTCGTTGGTGTGTGCCGACTAGGCGTCAGGCTTTGGTTCGGTTACAGCCGATCCGACTCGGCAACTGGCCCTGCCTGGCCTTCAGCGTGGCTTGCAGCGCTTGCGGCAAGGTGCTCCAGAACGTCAGCCCGGAGCGCTCTTCGATGTGATCCACGGTGACCTGGTAATCACAGAAGTCTGCGCCCTTGGGGGTTTCCTGGTTCATCACGAATGAGGCGTACAGGCCCGTTTCCGGCGAACTGCCGACCACGATGATTTTCCAATAGCCACTGGGGATGGTGTGCACTTTGTTCGTGCCCGGCAACGAGCCGACAAAATGTTCATACAACGGGCCGGTAGCCACATACACCTGATCGACGCCTGGTTCCTTGCTGAGGTTGCGCTCCTGGTCTTCCAGGCGCGCCCAGGGCCCCTGGTTGAGCTCGGCCTTTTGCGGGGTGATGTTCGACAAGTAGTTGAGCGTTTGCCAATCGGCCACCCCGGCCATCGAAGCCAGGTTGGCCTGATGCCCACGGTCGATTTTGAGCGCGACGTTGGCGCCGTTGTAATCCACCGGGTCCAGGGTTTCCCCGGCTGGAATATCCGGGTCGGTGCGCCAGTCACGGGAGCGCCCGCTGGCGGCAGTGGTCTTAGTGATCTTGTAGGAGACCCAGTTGGCAAACTTGGTCGAGCCGTTGTTGTTCAACGTGTAGGCCTGGCGGTTCAACGTCACTGGGCTGCCGCCGGTGGGGCAGCCAACCGCGCAGTTATCGAACGGCAAGGCTGGCGCAGGGAGGACGGCGGATTGGCGTGTGGGCGTGGTACAGGCGGCCATCAACGGGATCAACGAAAACGCCAGGTACTTGAACGATGTGCTTCCTTGCATGGTGTTACTCCTTGGGATGTATCTGTTAAAAGACTGAATGGCCTCGGCCGATGCGCTTCCTGCGCAAGTCGAGATAACCATTGGAACACATAAACATTTCTAAACAACGACCGCAACCAGGCCAACAAACGTAACCCCTTCGCACCCTGTAACTGTGCTATAGCGGGCGATAGCATCGCCTCATCAATGCACAAGGGACTGTCATCAAGCACGTGGGGGCAAATGTTCAAACAGAGGATGCTCCACGACCATGGCTGAATACCTTCTTCCTCCCGCTGCCCCACACTGGCTGATCCGCCAAGCCACCCCCGACGATGTGCATGCCTTGGTCGCACTGGATGCCTACGCAACCGAGCATGCCAGCCGTCGTGTGTTTATCTATGACGCCGTGGTTCGCCAGCAATGCTTGGTAGCCGCCGACGCTAACGTGTGCGCCGGCTACCTGGTGCTCACCCACGACTTTTTCAACCATGGGTTTATTGCGCTGGTGGTGGTTTCACCGCTGTACCAGCGCCAAGGCGTCGCCCTTCGTCTGCTGTCAGCGGCCGAAGCAGCCTGCAAGACGCCCAAGCTGTTCGCATCGACCAATGCCTCCAACGGCGCGTCCCAGGCCCTGCTGACGAAAGCCGGCTTTATTCCCAGCGGGCAGATCGAGAATCTGGACGATAACGACCCTGAACGTGTGTACGTCAGGTTCATTCGCTGAGCTCCATAAGGTGCCTTCTGCGCGGGCGGGAACCTTTTCTCGAATGCACAATCTGTGGTTCACCCTTTTGAACCGATTGAGACCCTGCGCATGCTTGTGAAAAAAGCCGTCCTCTGCCTGGCACTGCTAAGTGCCGGCTTCATCGCAGGCTATGCGGCCAAACCCACCCCGCAGTTGCAAGTCACCGCTGGCCAACTGATGGAGTGCGGCGAACTCATGATCCCGACGCTTGGGATGTGAGCCGCGCATACCCAGGTAAAAGCCGTTTCAGCCGCTCGACGTCACGTGCGCAGGATGCACGTTGAACCCATTGCGCCCCGCCGCCTTCGCACCGTAAAGCGCTGCATCGGCCGCCTCGACCAAACCCAACACCGGCTCCAGCCGTGAGCCCATGCCCGTCGCAACGCCGATACTCACGCTCACGCGCCCGAAGGGGCTGCCTGGGTGTGTGATGTTCTCCTGCTGTAGGCGCGAAAGAATGCGTTGCGCGACCACCGCAGCGCCTGTGCTGTCAGTCGCGGGCAGAATGATCGCCATTTCTTCTCCGCCATAGCGCGCCACCAGGTCCGACGGGCGCCGCACGCACGTTTCCAATAACGTGCTGACTGCCTGCAAGCACGCATCTCCCGCGACGTGACCAAAGGCATCGTTAAAGCGTTTGAAATGGTCGATATCGAGCATCAGCAATGCCAGCGACGTACCTTCGCGCTGCGCCCGACGCGCTTCCACGGCCAGCGTTTCGTCAAAACAGCGGCGGTTGGCCAGGCCGGTCAGCGCGTCCTTTTTCGCTAATAGCGCCAACTGCCGATTGGAGTCGAGCAACTGTTGCTGGGCGACACGCAACGCCTCTTCCGCCGCCGTACGCCTGCGGATATCCAGGATCAGAAACCAGCCGATCAGTCCCGTCAGCCCCAGCAGCCCCGCCACCACGACCGCTGACAGTGCCGCCTCGATGCGCCACGCCGCGAGGGCTTCGTGCTTGCCCAACGCGACCGTGGTGATCAGCGGCAGGGTTTCGCTTTTGCGAAAGGCATAGAGTCGCTCTACCCCGTCCAGGCTGGAGGTATAGGCCGCAGTGCCCACAGGCTGGTCGACGAGGTACTTGGAATAAATAGGCGAGGTGGAAAAGTTGCGGCCCATGTCCTGCTCGCGGAAGGGGTAACGCACCAGCAACGTGCCGTCGGCGTAGGACAGGCCGATGGCGCCCTCCTGGCCTACATCGAGCTTGCCGAATACCCGCAGAAAGTTTTCCACCCCCAGGGTCACAGCGACCACGCCAGCGAAGTTGCCGGCCGCGTCGTTGAAACGGCGGCTGATGGTCACCACCCATTCATGGTTGGCGCGGCTTTGAATCGGCGGGCCAATAAAAGGTTCAGCGCTCGGATCGTCGCGATGGTGGATGAAATAGGCCCGATCACTGCTATTGGCGCCCTCCGGAATCGCACGATTGGAAGACAGCAGCCACCGGCCCTGATGATCATAAATGGTGATGCCGCTGAGCTGCGGCATCAGCGGCTGCTGTCGGTTGATCAGCGTACTGATGCGCTGGATTTGCACCGGGCCACTGCCTTCGGTTTCCAGGCGCTCCACCAACCCCAGCAACAGCAACGAGCTTTGCCGCACGATGCCTTCGGTATAGGTGTTAAGGGCCTGGGTCAGGTTCAAGCCATGCACGTCCACTTCCGCCAGCGCACGGTCGCGGGAAGACAGGACTTTCCAAATCGTCAGCGAAGTCAGGGAACAGCCGATCACCAACAGCAACAGCATCACAAGACGGGTATCACGCTTCACGTCAGCACCTTAAGGAAGTCCGGTTTCCATCCAGCCATCATTCGAACGTCGGTACTCACAGGGGCAACCGGTTCCAGAGTGCCAGCATACAAGCAGTCTGTGCGAGCTGCAGCTACAGAGTGTGCGGCTGAGCGCCGGCCAGAGGAGCCAGCGCCTTTAATGACCACTATCAAAACAGGGTATTGAATGCTAAACCAACCGTTAAGGTCGCTATTAATTCAATATCAATCGACGCAGAAAAACTTATACGAAGCGGCACTTTCTGAGCCCACTTGTACAAGTTTCATCTGCCACTCTACCGTTCATCGCCCTTTTTAAAAAATTTCAAAACATCTGCGCACTTTCCCTTATCAGAAAAGATGTCCGTTGCATAAACGGGCAACTAGCGAAACGACATTTCAAAACTGGGAGTATTGTTATGACGACGAGCAATAAAAACCCTGGAAACTTTGCCAACGATCGCGAAAAAGCATCAGAGGCGGGAAAGAAAGGTGGACAGGCCTCTGGCGGCAATTTCGCCAACGACCGCGAGAAAGCCGCGGAAGCCGGGCGTAAAGGCGGCCAGAACAGTCATGGTGGGGGGCGTAAGTCCTGACCACACGGGCAGTACCGCTGTTCCGTTTGTTAACAAAGGGCATTGATCATGCGTGCGTCCATTGATAATCAGCGCGGCGAGCCAGCTCGCAGGCCGATTGTAGAAGTGCAAACTAAAGCAAGGACTGGCCTGCGTTCTAATACGTCTGCGTGTTACGAACATCAGCAACTTGTTGAACAAGCCGAAGCCACGATAAGTGCATCTAAAACGCCACCCTTGTGTGAAAGGCACTTATAACTGTGCAGCTTGATGCACGCGACCAAGTGCACGTTTCCAGCACAATCGAAGTGAACGTTACATTACCGACATAACGACGAGGTAACTGAACATGACTACTCAAGACAAGCAAGGCCAAATGAGCGTCAGCGAAGCCGGGAAAAAAGGCGGCGAAGCCACTTCTGCGTCCCATGACAAAGAGTTCTACCAGGAGATCGGCAGCAAAGGTGGCCAAAACAGTGGCGGGAACTTCAAGAATGATCCCGAGCGCGCCGCTGAAGCCGGCAGCAAAGGCGGCCAGAACAGCGGGGGCAATTTCAAGAATGACCCCGAACGCGCCGCCGAGGCGGGCAGCAAAGGCGGCCAGAACAGTGGCGGCAATTTTGCCAACGACCGTGAAAAAGCTTCCGAAGCCGGGCGTAAAGGTGGCGAACACAGCCACGGCGGCGGACGCAAAAGCTGATGTGCTTGATGCAGGGGAGCCGTGCTCCCCTGCTTTCATTGATGAGGGACACCATGCCTTTACACATTATCAACTTCACCGCACCGGTCACCGCTTCTACGTGCAGCCAACTGATTGAAAAAGCCTCGTTGGCCGTACAACAAGATGCCCAGGGCCTGGTACTGAATATCGCCACCATGGGTGGTGAATGCAGCTACGGCTTTACGATGTACAACTTTTTATTGTCCCTGCCGATTCCGGTGCATACCCATAACCTCGGCACCGTGGAATCCATGGGCAATATCATCTTTCTGGCTGGTGAGCGCAGGACCGCCTGCAAGCACAGCAAATTCCTGTTCCACCCCTTCCACTGGCATGTGCAAGGCGCGGTTGACCATTCGCGCATGTCCGAATACGCGATGAGCCTCGATTACGACTTGCAGTTGTACGCACGCATCGTGGCCGAGCGCACCGCCGATGCTGTCGAAAAACTGGAGACCGAAAAGTACCTGATCGCCGCGCCACGCATTCTCGACCCGCAACAAGCGCTGACCGCCGGCTTGATCCATGGGATCGAACTTCCCGTGGTCAAGGCGGACTTCGTGAGCAGCTTCATTCACTCCTAGCACCTTTTATTCAATAGGGGAGCCTCACAATGGACGAAGAAACGATCCGACTCACCGCGTACCGCATTTGGGAACAGCAAGGGAAGCCTGACGGTCAGGATTTCGTGCACTGGTTACAAGCCAGGGAGGAGCTGACAACCCCGCCGACTGACGGCCTGGCAGGCTCGATAGCAAGTAGCGTCACCCCGCCCAACCCGGACCGATCAAAGCGCCAGGCGACCGCCGCCGGGCAAAAAACCCGCAGCAGAAAACCCAACTGCTGAACCCACAGAGCAGAGAGTGAGGACGCGCCTGTCGATAAACCTGCCAGGGTTCTAAAACATCGACAGCCGTCCAAGCGCCATCCCCTCCCCGCCGCCTCTCGATACTGGCATTAAAACATCAACTAATCGCTCGTTTGAATTCTTCCTCTTTAGCAGTTGAAAACGCCCACTTCTTAATCGAGAGTGGCCGTTCATTCAGGGAGGAATCGATGTGACCCATCTACAAGCGAACCGAAGTTGCCTGCAATGTAAACAACCCTACGAATCGACGCTGGATGACCCCGACTTTCTAGTGTCGTCGGCCTCTGACATGCTCTGCCCGGCCTGCAAGCAACACTATGCAGCCGACCTGATGAAAGAGGCACTTCAACGCAGCGTGCAAAAGTTGTGCATGTTGCAGGAGCGACGCAAAAAACAGTAAACACGCGCCTCGCCCCTACCGCCACCCGCATGGACACCGTCCATTAAAAATACATTCATTCGGGTGGCGGCGGCACATAAGGCTTTGCAATAAACGGGATACTCCCAGACGGGCGCCATCTTACATTCTCAAGACCGTAGCGCTCGGCCAGCGGTTTACTGATGCGTTTGATCTTTTCATTACGCGACCTGGGAATAATGCCAATGCCTGCATCGCAACAGGCCCAATGCCACGCCTCTGCGTTATTCATCACCTCCGCTCTTATAATGAAAGACTTAGGCTCGTGGTGGTATTCGTATTCGATGACATATAAAGAATTTTTCATAACCTCTCCTTCTGATTTTTTTGTTATTTGCTCAGAACGAAGGTTCAGAAATTTTAATGTTTTAATGACGACGATCACGCACTTGCTGTTGCACTACCGTTCGTCGGCCTCGCATTAAAAAAATAAAACTGCTTATGCTTCTTTTGTTTCTTAATACTGAGTCTGTTCACTCCAGGCTCTTGGTAAAAACTCCTGTCTTGCCCGCACTCTGTGCGGGCTTTTTTATTTTGCCGCACGCTACACCCTATGGCGAGGGAGCTTGCTCCCGTGACGGCCGGGCAGCCGACGCTTGTCCAACCGACGCACCGAGGTCCAAGCTTGCCTGTCGGACCAAAATCCTCGTCGGCTGTCAGGCTGCCTTCGCGAGCAAGCCCGCTCCCACATTTGGATCGTTTGGGATCAGGAAGATAGGCGCCGGCTGTCAGGCCGTCATCGCAGGCAAGCCAGCTCCCACATTCAAGATCGCGGAGCCACTCAATCGTCGTCGTGCACGTGAGCGTCAGCACAGGGCAGTCGGCCGGACTCACCTCCGGCAATCCGTTCCGCCTGATCAATACCGCGTTTGAGCGCGTCATTCACCGTCCATTCGGCACCCGGCAACTGCTTGATGCGTTCAACCACGCATTGCCCCGTCGCGGTATAAACGCAGAGCAGCACTTCAATATCAGCGTCCTCCCGCTCTCGGGCCCTGACTTCGATATGGCAGCCGTTTTCGACTTCCCGGGTGAAGCATTTTTCTTTCAGTGCTTTTGAGACCCAGGCTTTATAGGTGTTGCCACGTATAAACATAGCGCTTCTCCAAAACCGTTAGTGGGGTTGGCCATCAACTAACGACTGAAATCCCTAACCAGAATTCAGACTTTCTTCAAGGCCAGCTCCATCATGCACCGATAAAAACCTTTTACCGTTTCGCCTGTTAAACCGTTCGTCAGGCGAGGAAACAAATTGTTAAACCAACCCACCGGGCTCTATTCAAAATGTTCGGGAGCGCGGCGAAATGCGCCCTGCAGAGCGGCAGCAAAAGCCAATAAAACCGAGCAGTAGAAGCACTTTTCCTACTGACGGCACCTTATTGCCGAGTGTTTAACACCTGACGGCTCCTGAGGTTAACAAGCGCTTCGCTTAGTTAACGCTTGAGCACTGATTCGGCACAGCAAAACGCAAGTTTCCAATACAGGAGCAAGGCATGAAACGAGCGATGGGTTATTGCCTGGTCACTATCACCAGCCTCTTCTTACTCACCAGTTGCAACCTGGTGGTATTCAACCCCAAGGGGCAAGTAGCAACCGATGAGCGCGACCTGATTATTCTCGCTACGGGCCTGATGCTGCTGGTGGTCGTTCCGGTGATTGTGATGATGTTTGTCTTCGCCTACCGCTACCGCGCCACCAATAAAAAAGCGCGTTACTCCCCCCGCTGGGCCAGTTCGCACAAAATCGAAGCGGTGGTATGGGGCGTTCCCCTGCTGATCATCATCGTCCTGGGGTGGGTGACGTGGGAGACCACCCACGCACTCGACCCCTATCGCCCGCTGGAGTCAGACACCCCGCCGATCAATGTGCAGGTGGTGGCCACCGACTGGAAATGGCTGTTTATCTACCCTGACCTGGGCATCGCCAGCGTCAACGAACTGGCCCTGCCGGTACACACGCCGGTGAGTTTCACCGTCACCTCCGACGCGGCCATGACCTCGTTCTTTATTCCCGCACTCGGCGGGCAGATCTACGCCATGGCCGGCATGCAGACCAAGTTGCACCTGATCGCCAACGAAACCGGTGAGTTCAGAGGGATTGCCGCCAACTACAACGGCCCCGGTTTTTCCGACATGCATTTCACCACGCTGTCCCTGAGCACTGCCGACTTTCAAACCTGGGTGACAAAGGTCAAGGGCGCGGCCACCTCTCTGGACCACAGCACTTACGCGCAATTGGCCAAGCCGACCCTCAAGCACCCGGTGACCTATTACTCGGCGGTACAGGAGCGCTTGTTCCTGGACATCGTCGATAAATACGAAGGCATGAACAAGGCCAATAAACCCCGGCGCTCGCCATTGAGCGACGCTGCACAACGCACCGATCAACACCCAAGTCTGCTGGCTGAGGAGCGGTAACCATGTTCGGAAAACTGTCGTGGGACGCGATCCCAACCACTGAACCCATTGTGATGTACACCCTGGCCATCGTCGGCCTGATCGGGGTGGCGTTGGTGGGCTCGATTACCTGGAAACGCAAGTGGGGCTATTTGTGGCGCGAATGGTTCACCTCGGTGGACCACAAGAAGATCGGTTGCATGTACATCATCGTCGCCCTGGTGATGCTGCTGCGTGGGTTTTCTGATGCGATCATGATGCGCACCCAACAAGCCATGGCCGCCAGCGGCGGGCCGGGTTACCTGCCGCCGGAACATTACGACCAGATCTTCACCGCCCACGGCGTGATCATGATCTTCTTCATGGCCATGCCCTTCGTGGTCGGCTTGATGAACATCGTCGTGCCGTTGCAGATCGGCGCTCGGGATGTGGCCTATCCGTTTCTCAACGCCCTGAGTTTCTGGCTGTTCGTGGTGGGTGCGGCGCTGGTGAACATTTCGCTGGGGGTCGGTGAGTTCGCGCGCACCGGCTGGGTCGCGTATCCGCCGTTATCCGAGCTGGGCTACAGCCCCGGCGTCGGCGTGGATTACTACATCTGGTCATTGCAGATATCCGGCATCGGCACGCTGCTCACGGGGGTGAATTTCTTCGTCACCATCCTGAAGATGCGCACCGAAGGCATGACGCTGTTCAAGATGCCGGTGTTCACCTGGAATGCGCTGTGCACGTCGGTGCTGATCCTGGCGGCATTCCCGATCCTCACCGCCACCCTGTTGATGCTGACCCTGGACCGTTACCTGGGTATGCATTTTTTCACCAACGAGGCCGGCGGCAACCCGATGATGTACGTGAACCTCATCTGGGCCTGGGGGCATCCGGAGGTGTACATCCTGATCCTGCCCGCGTTCGGGGTGTTTTCCGAGATTGCCGCCACCTTCAGCAGCAAGCGGCTGTTCGGCTACGTGTCGCTGGTATGGGCGACCATCGCGATCACCGTGTTGTCGTTCATCGTGTGGCTGCATCACTTTTTCACCATGGGCGCGGGGGGCAACGTCAACGCGTTCTTCGGCATCATGACGATGATCATCGCGGTGCCGACCGGGGTGAAAATCTTCACCTGGTTGTTCACCATGTACCGCGGCCGCGTGCGCTTCGAAACGCCCATGCTGTGGACCCTGGGCTTTATCGTGACCTTCAGCATCGGCGGCATGACCGGGGTGCTGCTGGCGGTGCCGGGGGCCGATTTCCTGCTGCACAACAGCCTGTTCCTGATCGCGCACTTTCACAACGTGATCATCGGCGGCGCGGTGTTCGGCTATATGGCCGGCCTGACGTATTGGTTCCCCAAAGCGTTCGGTTTCCGCTTGAACGACAAGCTGGGGCGCATCGCTTTCTGGTGCTGGCTGGTGGGCTTTTACTTCGCGTTCATGCCCTCCTACGTGCTGGGTTTCATGGGCATGACGCGCCGACTCAATCATTTCGACAACCCCGAATGGCGGCCCTGGCTGCTGCTGGAGTTGGTGGGGGTGGCAATCATCCTCTGCGGCGTGGCGGCGCAAGCCTTGCAATTGTTTGTCAGCATCCGCAACCGTCATCAATACCGCGACCTCACCGGCGACCCGTGGGACGGGCGCACCCTGGAATGGGCCACCGCGTCCCCGCCGCCGCTGTACAACTTCGCCGAGCAGCCCAAGGTCAATGACCTGGACGCGTACTGGGGCATGAAGGAGCGCGGCGTCAGCACCCTCAGCCACACCGACTATCGCAGCATCCACATGCCGCGCAATACCGCGTCGGGCCTGGTGATCAGCCTGTTTGCGCTGGTCTGCAGCTTTGCGTTGGTGTGGCACATCTGGTGGATGGCGGCGTTCGGCCTGGTGGCCTCGGTGGTGGCGTTCGTGGTGCGCAGCTACGACGAAGACACCGATTACTTCGTGCCCGCGCAGGAAGTCGCGCGCATCGAAACGGCACGTCTCAAAGACCTGGCAGAGGCTTGACCCATGTCCAATATCGTTATGGAAAAAGACATCGCCCACACCCACGAACAAGGGCATGAAGACGCCGGTTCCCTGAGCCTGTTCGGGTTCTGGATCTACCTGATGACCGACTGCATCCTGTTCGCGACCTTGTTCGCCGGCTACGCCGTGTTGCGCGACAGCGTGGCGGGCGGGCCGTCGAGCATGGATATTTTCGAACTGCCCTATGTGCTCGCCGAAACCATGCTGCTGCTGTTGAGCAGTATCACCTACGGCTACGCCATGCTCGCCATGAACCACGGCAAGCAACGCGATGTGCTGCGCTGGCTGGGGCTCACGTTCGTGTTGGGCGCGGGCTTCATCGCCATGGAGATCAACGAATTCCACCACTTGATCGCAGAAGGCTACGGGCCGGACCGCAGCGGCTTCCTGACGGCCTTCTTCACCCTCGTCGGCACCCACGGCGCGCACGTGTTCACCGGGTTGATCTGGATGGCGGTGCTGATGGTCCAGGTCAAGCAACGCGGCCTGACCAGCACCAACGCCACCCGGCTCAGTTGCCTGAGCCTGTTCTGGCACTTTTTGGACGTGGTGTGGATCTGCGTCTTTACCGTGGTCTATCTGTTGGGGGTGGTGTGACATGTACAAGCAAAGCTCGCTTCACAGCAGTGCCGGTACCAGCCATGGCAGCAGTCGCTCCTATCTGGTCGGGTTCCTGGTGTCAGTACTGCTCACCCTGATTCCGTTCGGCCTGGTGATGTTCCCGTCACTGCCGCGCACCGTCACCGCCTGGTTGGTAGTGGCGCTGGGCGCGATACAAATCGTGGTCCACCTCAAGTTCTTCCTGCATCTGGACACGGCCGAAGAACAACGCTGGAACCTGATTGCGCTGATTTTCTCGGCGATCATCATTCTTCTGTTGGTGGGGCTTTCGCTATGGATCATGGACAGTATTCATCACAACATGCTGGCGCACTGAAACACTGGCGGGGGCTGTTCAATACCGCCATCGAGCTCACCAAGCCGGGCATTATTGTCGGTAACCTGGCCTCGGTGCTGGGCGGTTACCTGCTTGCCGCCAGCGGGCATGTGGCCTCGGTGACGCACGGGCTGGCCACCCTGCTCGGCACCGCCCTGGTGATCGGGTGCGGTTGTGTCATCAACAACTGCATTGACCGCGACATCGACCGGCGCATGGTGCGCACCTGTCATCGGCCATTGGCATTGCGCACCATCAGGGTGTCCACTGCCGCAGGCTATGGGATCGTCCTGGGCGCCTGCGGTTTTGGCTTGCTGTGGGCCGGCAGCAATGCGCTGGCGTGTGGGCTGGCAATGGTCGGGCTGGTGATCTATGCGGGGGTCTACACCTACTGGCTCAAGCGGCGTTCCTACTGGGCCACCTTGATCGGCAGCGTCTCCGGGGCGATGCCGCCGGTGATCGGCTATTGCGCGGTCACCGGGCGGTTTGACCTCACGGCCATGCTGCTGATCGCGGTGTTCTGTTGTTGGCAGATGCCGCATTCACACGCCATCACCGTGATGCGCCGCGAGGATTTCCGCGCCGCAGGCTTGCCGCTGTTGAGCCTGGCCCAAGCCCATCGGCAGATCCAGGCGTACATGCTGGCCTTTCTCGCCAGCGCCCTGATGCTGGGCGCGGTGGCGCAGATGGCGGCGTTGTATTTTGTGGTGATGCTCGGGCTTGGGGGGTATTGGCTCAACCTGGCGGCCAGCAGTACACGGCTGACTGATCCGACCGGCTGGGCGCGCAGGATATTCGGGTTTTCAATTGTGCTGGTGCTGGCCCTTAACCTGGCGTTGGCGGTGCTGAGGTAGCTCTGCGGGCGGGCACCCGTGGAATGCAATGCTCAAAGCAACGAAGATCAACTGTGGGAGCTGGCTTGCCTGCGAAAGCGGTCGTGTTGTAACAGATGCAGTGACGGACACACCGCCTTCGCGGGCAAGCCAGCTCCCACATTTTGAGCGCATTGGCCTGCTCGATCAGGCATCGAGCACCGCCCGGATTTTGCGCGGCAAATCAGCAGGCTGATACGGCTTGGGAATCAACTCGAACTCATGCACCTCTATCTCCGCGCGGGCCAACGCGTCTTTCGCATAGCCGGTAGTCAGCAAGATCCTGATGTGCGGATACAAGCGCGACACCTCCCGCGCCAACGCCGCGCCATTCATCGCGCCGGGCATGATCAAGTCACTGAACACCAAGTCATACGTCGCCTGTTTGAGCATGCCCAATGCCTCGGCGGCATTGAGGGCGATGTCCGTGTGGTAACCGTAGTCAGACAGGATCACCTGCGCCAACTCGGCCACCTCGGGCCGGTCCTCTACAATCAGGATGCGTTCGTTACCTTGCGGTGAGATGGCTGTGGGTGTCTGCTCGACCCACAGCTGGCTGTCATCTGCAGGAAAGTACAAGCGAATCGTCGTACCGATGCCCGGGTCTGAATGAATCCGCGCCGTGCCGCCCGATTGCTTGACGAAGCCATACACCATCGACAACCCCAGGCCTGAGCCCTGGCCTTCTTCCTTGGTGGTGAAGAACGGCTGCATGACTTTGTCCTGAATACCTGCGTCGATGCCGTTGCCGTTATCCGAGACCGAAATGCTCACGTAACAGCCCTCGGTCAACCCATCACGCTCGGCACCGACATCGCCCGGTACCTGGACGTTGCAGGTCTGGACGGTTACCGCTGGGTCCGCACGCCCGCGCAAAGCATCCTGGGCATTCGATAACAGGTGCTGCACTGCCAGCTCCGCCTGGACAGGGTCGATGCGGCAGTTCCACAAATCGTCGGCAAGTTCTACATGCAACTCGACGCCCTGCAGCGCACGTGCCATGAATTCGGGGCGGCTGAGCAAGCTGTTCAAGTTGATCACCCGACTGTCGAGCCGTTGCTTGCGCGAAAACGCCAGCAACTGCTGGGTCAGGGTCTGAGCTTTTTCCGCCGCTGCCCTGGCACGGCTGGCACTGTTGACGATGCGCTGCGGATCGCTACCGGGGCGCTTGGCGCTCTGCTGGATCAAGTCCAGATAACCCATCATCACTTGCAGCAGGTTATTGAAGTCATGGGCAATGCCACCGGTCAGTTGCCCCAGCGCTTCCAGGTCTTGCGCGCGACGCACGCGCTGTTCTGCGTCGTGGCGCCGGCTCACGTCCAGCTGCGATGCGAAAAAATACACCAGTTGCCCACGTTCGTTGAACAACGGCGAAATGAACAGCTCGTTCCAGAAGGTCGAGCCATCCTTGCGGTAATTGAGCACCTCGACACAGGCCTCATGGTGCTGCTCAACCGCGCGCTGCACTTGGTGCAGCGCGTTTTTGTCGGTTTGAGGCCCCTGCAGGAACCTGCAATTACGTCCGATCACTTCGTCCAGTTCAAAGCCTGTCAGGGTCAGGAACGCCTGGTTGGCAAAGATGATCGGGTTATCAGGCCCCGCGGGGTCGGTCACGATCATTGCACTGTGGCTGGCTTGCATGGCCGCAAAGAACAGGTCTTTGCGGCTGGCAGACAGCATTGCCAATTCCATACCGTCGACCACAGGCTTCTTCTTTGTCGCCAAGGTTCACCTCCAGATACGTGGTACGTGTTCCATGGACCGTGAAAACGCTGCGCAGTGCCATCTTGTGCCGAGCGGACGCGGCGCCCCCCAAGGGCACCGCACGTGTCTTTAACGCTTGGCTTGTGTGTCAGGCGCCTCAGAGCGTTGCAAAAACGCTTGCGTAAGCTCTGGCAAGTGCGCGAGCAACCACTGAGCCATGGCGACTTCCTGGGGTAGAATCTTTTCGCACGCCGCTTGTGTCTCGGCATCACCCGCTGCCTTCGCGGCCGCGATGAGCACCGTGTAGCTGGCCACTTCCATATTTTCAAACACGTAGCCGGCCATCGCGCCCTTGATCACCTCGTCACTCATCAGCGAGCCACCGACCGCCTGACCGAAAGCCATCAGCTTGCCGCCCACGTCTTTAAGGGTCGAGGCACTGCCTCCCAAACGCGTCAGGCATTCGTCAATCAGTTGCTGCTGCCCAAGGGTTTCCTCAATGTGCTCGTCGATTCGCGCCTTTAGTTGGGGGTAATTCTCCAGGCGCTCGGACTGTGCCTTGAGCATTTTCTCGGCCTGTTGCTCCATCGCATGGGCATCACGTAGCCAGTCGAGCAGGTTTTCCTGTGGGGTTGCCATGTCGTTGTCCTCGTCAAGAAAGTCGAAAGCACCGCACGCCCTTCAGCGTGCGGCTGTTCTCAATCAAAGGTCGGGCTTGGGCTTGAGGCCCGCCCCCAGGTCAGCGCCGGTGGTGGGGTCGCTGGTGGGGTCCGAGAGCGTGCGGATTTTCATCGCGCTCAGCACCGCTTCATCGTCGGCGTCCAACTGCACGCTGGCGGTGCCGTCACCGCCATCGACCGCCGGTTGTGGGTTTTCCACAAACTCCCAACCGTCACCCTGGTTCCAGGGCCCGCGCAGGTTCTCCGCGCCTTGGGACATGTTGAAGTACACCTGGGTGAACTCCGGTTTGCCCGGCAACTTGCCCTGGGGAAAATTCGGCTGGATCGCATGCAGCGCTTTTTCGAAGGATATCTGGTGAGCGATTTCCCGCGTCATCAAAAACCCCAGCGCATCTTTTACACCCGGGTCATCGGTGACGTTCATCAACCGCTCATAGACAATTTTGGCCCGGGCTTCGGCGGCGATATTCGAGCGCATGTCTGCGGTGGGTTCACCAATAGTGTCGATGTAGGCGGCGGTCCACGGCACGCCGGCAGAGTTGGTCAAAGGCGAACCCGCCCCGTACAGCAGGCTGGTGATATGCGAGTCATTGCCGGCGCCATTGAGGGCACGATACAACTCGCCCTCCTCTTCCACGCCTTCGGCCATTCGCCCCTTGGCGCCCTTGTTGAGCATGACAATGATGGAGCCGACGATCTCCAGATGGCTGAGTTCTTCGGTGGCGATGTCCATCAGCAAATCTTTGCGCCCCGGGTCGTCTTCCGCCAAGGCTTGGGTGAAGTAACGGGACGCGGCGGCCAACTCACCTTGAGCGCCGCCAAACTGTTCGAGCAAAAGGTTAGCCAGGCCCGGGTTGGGCTCGGCGACACGCACGGTGTATTGAAGTCGCTTGTTATGTAGAAACATGAACAAATCTCCTCAGGCTTACGGAAAAAGGCGCCCTGCTGGAATGCGCGCCTACCTTGCATGGGAAGTGGCCTGCGCGTGGAAAATTTCAAAATAAACCGGCGCCTCACGACCAGCGGTAATGCGCTGCAGGCCAAGCGAAACGGCACTTGTAGCGCAGTTCTCTCAATTGGCGCCGTGGTTTTCCGACTCGGGCACGGCGTCGATGCCGGGCGTACCGCTGGCGGGTTTGATGGTGGCGTCAGCGGGTGTTGCGGCGCTGTCGGGATGGTCCCAATCGGTAGTCGCGTTGGGGTCTTCGTCGCGCCCGGCAGTGCCGATGACGCAACCGTCTTCATTGGGTGCGTCTGGATGCTCGAGCGGCCGGTACTGTGGGTTGGATGGGTTGTGTTTCATGGCTGAAAAGCTCCCGTTCACAGGTTAGGAACCTCGTTGGAACCACACCCTTTTTTAGAGTGCGACGAAAAAGACGAATGGCAGGACCGCTAACTAAACCAGCCGTTTCGATCTGATTAATATCAAAGCGCTGGCCGGCAATAAAAGTTATACGAAGCGGCGCATCAACCGCATCTTTGTATAACTTTTTTCAACCAAATTACCGTTCGTCGCCGGTTAGAAAAATCGGTAAAACATTTTTCAAAAAGCCAATATCGGAATAAGTGTCCGTTGCGAAACGGCCAACTAACGAAACGCAAACTTAGCGACTGGAGAACTATCATGACTACAGGTAATAAAAACCCGGGCAACTTTGCCAATGATCGCGAAAAAGCCTCCGAAGCCGGTAAAAAAGGCGGCCAGGCGTCGGGCGGCAACTTCGCCAACGACCGTGAAAAAGCCTCGGAAGCCGGCCGTAAAGGTGGGCAGCACAGCCATGGCGGCGGTCGGAAGTCGGGTTCTTGAGTAACGGTGGGAGGGGCAGCCTGGCTGCCCCTTCAAACCCAATAGTTTGAACAGGCTACACCTTATAATCCCCCCTCATCCTGCCCGCTTGATTTAACAACGAGCGAACCTTCAGCCCAAGTTTCAAGTAGAGGCTTTCGACGCAAAGTTGTGGACGACCCTTCTTACAAAGCTATCACCTTGCCAGTATTTACGCCCCGTCATTATGAGCTAGCCTTACCGCGCTGAGTCCTTTATGCGGTGAACTCATGGATACGTTAACGAAAGCCGAAATCGAAACGGCCCTGTCCGCTCGCCTTCCCAAGTGCGCGGTCAAGTGCGCGCTCAACCCGGACGGCAGCCTTTCAGTCACTGTAACGGCGCACGGTATGGACCAATTCACCATCGCCAACATCAACCGCGCCCACTACCACGGTGTTTCGGGGATCAACCGGCTTGTGCGGGAAATACGTGAAGAAATGGTCATCGCCAGACAGTCTTTCTGGCTGTCATCGGTGGGGTAACAGATATGCCAGACGCTACTGACGCAACGCTGCAACCGGTCAACATTCAATACCTGCATGACACGCTGTTCGGTGTGAACACGCTCGCCAGCGAATGCATGGGGCAACTTGTGCGCACTGCGCCCGGCGTGCAGTTGCGGCTTGCACCGCCATGGCCAAAGCTATTGCCGAAGGCCCACTGGATTAGCTTTGAATGGAATGGTCAGGCCTATCGTGGCGTGGTGCAGGAGGCTGAATCCTTGACCAACGGCGACTTGCTGATGGACATCGAACCGCAGCCGTAAACGCGCGCACTTGGCAGCATTAGGCGCGTTCACCGGCCATCGCCCGTTGGTGAAAATGCGGCAGCCATTTCAATGCATGAAGAGACGCGGCCAACTGCACCTGCTCACGAGAACCCATAAAGCGTTCCTTGCGACTGAACACACTCAGTGCCCCGCCGTTTCGATAGGCCCAGGCAAAACAGACAGTGCCTGGGGGAATGCCATCAATTCCATCCGGCCCCAGCAGGCCAGTGGTGGCGACCGCCACATCAGCGGGGCTGTCGCGCAGCGCGCCTTGGGCCATTTCCTGGGCGACCTCACAGCTGGTGAGATTGAAGGTATCGATGGTATAGCGACGCACGTTCAACAGCCGCTGTTTCGCTTCTGGCGAATACACCACGTACCCGCTTTCGATCCACGAACCGCTGCCGTCGACCTGCGAAAGCAAGGTGATGATCTTGCCTGCGGTACACGACTCCGCCGTCGTGATGACCAACTGATGGTGCTTGAGGTATTCAACGATAGAAGCAGCGACCGACATGCTGAGTGCTCCTGTGCAAGAGGGATTTGCTCATTGATTTTTGTCAAAAAAAACGATTTGTAAAAAAGAATTTCGAAATTCTGCTGGGGTCTACAGAGGAACATCCCCCAGGAGACAGCACCATGAAGTTCGCGAAATTCTGCCAAAAACTCTCCAACCAGGCGGGCAGCTCAAAAACCTTTCTGACAGCCGTCAGCTTGATTGCTGTTTGGGCGCTCACCGGGCCTTACTTTCATTACAACGACACCTGGCAGTTAATCATCAACACCTCCACTACCATCATCACCTTCCTGATGGTGTTCCTGATCCAGAATACCCAGAACCGTGACAACGATATTCTTCATCTGAAACTGGACGAGCTGATTCGTGCCACCAAAGAAGCTCACAATGCGGCGTTAAGCCTGGATAAGCTTGGGTCGCGTGAGTTGCAAAAATTGCGCGAGCAATACAGCAAGCTGGGGCAACCCAATGCGGCCGATGAAATCAGGCAGGAGACAGATTCTCCAAGCGGCCCAATCTGAGCCCCACCGGTCAGCGTACCTTGCACCGTCTATCAGGCTGCAAGGTACTCGGCCAATGTCGCGGCACAGGCCTGCACCGCCCCATCCAGAATCAATTCATAACCATGGGTATTTTCCGTTGGAATGGCCAGGCAGCCGGCGCGGGCGCAGGTCCCGTTACTCATGACCGCACTGGCATCCGAAGCGAAATCCACCAACAGCGCATATTGGGGGCTGTAGCCGCAGCGCTCTGCGGCAGCCGCCAGGTCGTTGACCACCGCCCGGGTGTAATAGCCTTTCTGGTCCCCCGTATTGATGATCGGGTCGACGGCCAGGCGCGTGCCGTATTCCTGCATGACCGGCCCCACCTCCACCGCGATGGTGGTGTCGCCGGGTAGCGTCGACGCGGCATACATTGCCCCGGCATTGCACTCCTCTTCGAGCGTGGTGAATACCAGATAGACATCCCTGGCCAACGCCTCCCGGCGCGAAGCCAGCAGCTGGGCTGTATGCAGAACGGCAGCAATCGGGGCGCGGTCATCCAGAAAATGCGCGGCAATGGCATCGCCCACTTGGAAGGGCTCACGCCAATGACGGCTCAGCACCACACGGCTTCCGGGCCGAATGCCGTACCCGCACAATGCCTGGGCAGTGCATCGCGTGATCACATGAACGTCGTTCCAGTGCACATCGCCCGAGAGCACATCAGCCCCTTGTGCCGTATTACTGGTGGCGTGCATCGAGCCAAAGGACAGCACGCCAGGAAGGATGCGTGCGTCCCCCAGGATATCCACCGGGCACACGCCAAAGTTGACCGGGTTGGCCCCACCCAGCGCCGTCACCCGCAACGTGCCATCCGCCTCGACGCGTTTAACCACCATGGCGATTTCATCCATATGTGCCATGACTTTAACCGCACCGGCAGGCTCGGCATCGTTGTGCTTGCCCTTGATCAAACCCACCACATTACCCGCCCGATCGACCCAGGCCTCATCGCACAACGGCGTCAGGCTTTCCAGGCAAATGGCGCGCACCTCGTCTTCCTGACCGCCCGGCCCGCGTGCCCGGAGCAATTGGGTAAGCAGCGTCGACGCTCGATTTTCAGTCTTGTGCATGGGATGAACACCTCACTGGCAGGTAAGCAATTGCGCTGTCAGCGCCTCTATAAAAAACGACCTGATGAATGAGTGAGTGTTCAACTCAAAGCATTTTGAACGCCCCGTACGCGCGTCTTTCCAACGAGAACAGGATCAGCCCTGAAGCAGATCATCGAATGTGACCACACCGGCAACAGGAGGCAGCCGACCATGACTGACACCCCAACCCATCGAGTGACAAAATCCCTATCCGCCGCAGTTGCGCTGTCCCTGCTCAGCGCCTGCGCTGGCAACAACTCACCTTCGAATGTCGAGGCACCTGGGAAGCCGACAACGCCTTCGACCCGAACGCTGGAAGCCGGCGCCGCCCTGCTGCAATCACGCCCACCGATTGATGCCCTGAACGCCTACCTGGACGGTTTTCACTTCTACAACGGCCATCCCGATGTGCAAATGGAAGCCCATCACTACTGCGCAATCCTCAACGAGGAGGTCATCCAGTGTGTGATCTACGACGGCAACCGCAAGGATGCCAAGTTGATGGGCGTGGAGTACATCATCAGCGAGGCGCAGTTCAACACGCTGCCCGCGCCTGAAAAGGCGTTGTGGCATAGCCATGTGCATGAAGTGAAGTCAGGGCAACTGGTCGCGCCGGGCATTCCTGAGGCGGCGGAACATGCGCTGATGGAGAAGCTGGTGCACACCTACGGCAAGACCTGGCACACCTGGCATACCGATCTGGATAAACGCCTGCCGTTAGGCGTGCCTCAGTTGATGATGGGGTTTACCGCAGACGGCCAGGCTGACCCGCGTATGGTCGCCGAACGAGATAAACGACTGGGCATCGACAGTGCCGACAAGAAAAAGACGCGTGCCGATATCCCCGCGCCGCCCATCGCGCCCGGCGCGGACGCGTGGCGCCAGGGCACGGTTATCCAGATCGCCGACCCGACCCTGAAGGCCCATCAACATTGACACCGCCATTCAGTCATTTGGATTGAACGATCATTTGCGGGCCCTTCTCTACCCCAAGACCAGCCAAAGGAGGATGTCATGATGATTGATACCGCAACCGGAATGAGGCCTGGCGAGCGATACGCCGTGGAAAACCTGGAGCGCACACCGAACTTCAGCGGGTTTTTCCTGGACGGAAAGTACTACCTGGGCCCTGAACTGATGACAGCAGTCGGATGGCTTGAGGGCCAGACGTTTATCTATGATGAGCTCGACGCCACAGGCGAACCGGTATTTCCCGACCGCGTCGCTGGCACCCTCGAGAACCTGACCCTGGTACTGACTGACGGTACCCGCTTGCAACTGCACCCGGTGCCCGTCCACGTGCCCGAGGATTCGCCTGGCGTCATGCAGGCCAAGGGGAAACTGCACGGCAAGACCGTGGTGATCACCGGCGCCTCCAGTGGCATTGGTCGCGCGGCTGCTCACGCCTTTGCCGAGCAAAGTACCCGCTTGGTATTGGCGGCCCGAGATGAAAAGGCCTTGGGAGAGGTCGTCGAGGAATGCGCTGCGCGTGGCGCCGAGGCCATCGCCGTTAAAACCGATGTAACCCAGGGCGACCAGATGCGCGCCCTTGCCGAACAAGCGGCGGCCTTCGGCAATGGCCGCATCGATAT
The DNA here is from genome assembly GCF_037976155.1 of Pseudomonas sp. FSL L8-0168. Taxonomy (NCBI): domain Bacteria; kingdom Pseudomonadati; phylum Pseudomonadota; class Gammaproteobacteria; order Pseudomonadales; family Pseudomonadaceae; genus Pseudomonas; species Pseudomonas sp. FSL L8-0168. Next base: position 1,413,067 of record NZ_CP150262.1, read on the forward strand.
CTGGATCAACAATGCCGGAGTAGGCGCCGTCGGCAGTTTCGAGGACACGCCCCTGGAAGCCCACGAACAGGTGCTGCAAACCGACCTGCTCGGGTACCTGCGCGGCGCCCACGTGGCGTGGCCCTATTTCAAAGCCCAGCACCGCGGCACTCTGATCAACACCTTGTCGCTGGGCAGTTGGGTAGCCCAGCCCTATGCCGTCGCCTACTCCGCCAGTAAATACGGCCTGCGCGGCCTGACTGAGGCACTGCGCGGCGAGCTGACTGACTACCCGGATATTCATGTGTGCGACATCTATCCCGCCGTGATGGACACACCGGGCTTTCGCGATGGCGGCAATTTTACCGGCCACGAGTTGACGCCACCGCCACCGGTCTACGACCCACATAAAGTCGCGCAAGCGATGGTGGCCTGTGCGCTGCAACCGAGGGACAGCACCACGGTAGGCAGCGCTGCCACCGTGGCCCGCGTCGCGCATTTTTTGCTGCCCGGCTTTGCCCGGTTATCCGGTTGGCTCACCCGCCTCGGCCTGGAGCGCAGCCAGCGCGCCGCGACCTCTACGGGCAACCTCTACACCCCGGCAAGCGGCGAACGTCGTGTCGAAGGCGGCTGGCGGCAAACCCGCCGTACGCCCTATGGGATGGTTGCAATAGGCGCAGCGCTGCTAGTGGGCGGCGTTGTCGTTGCGCGCAAATATTCGGCTCGTCACAAATGAAAACGGGGCAAACCCCGAATAGCAGCCAGTCAAGCACAACTCCTCTGTGGGAGCGGGCTTGCTCGCGAAGGCGTCGGTCCATTAAACATTGATGTGACTGATCCACCGCTTTCGCGAGCAAGCCCGCTCCCACATTTGATCTTCGTTGTTCCCTTTACATGAGGTAACCCAGCATGTCTTACGACTACCAAGGTATTGCCAGTGTCATCACTGCCTCGCGCCATCTTGGAACACCCTCAGATGAACGCCTTAACGAATCAAAAAACATTCAAATGACCAGTAGCGGTAAACCGACCATCGCGCGCCTGGACTTTGACACGCCAATGGATTGGCCTGGCAATCCCAACTTTATCACCGTCAATTTGCCCGACGGATCCTCCGTCAGCGGTGTCATCGCCGAACTGCAACGCCCGGCCGATGGGCCTGGATGGGTCACCTTTACGGTAGATGATTAGGCTTCATCCATGCCCTGCGCCCAGTCATCGAATTGTCGGACAACTTATTTGAATTATTTTTGACGTCAAATATCTGTAGTTCATGAGTATCAAGGAGGCCTCATGAAACACAACGACCTATTCACTATCGAGTACCAGCTGCATGGCGAGCCCAAGTCCTTCATCGTGCGCGCGCCGCGCATGGACAATGCCGAGGCTTGGCATTGGGCCAGTTGTGACGCTGGTGTGGCGGTGATCCCCAAATTCGGGCAACACACGTTCAAGCGTGTGTCCAAACCGATGGCGGAGAAATACGGCATTACCCAGGTGCGCTGGAGTGGCGCGGCACAGATTCAATGGGCGGAGGGCCTCAGAGGATGAACAGTCAGACTCTTGGTTACACAACTACAAACAGGCGGGACGACGAGGTCACGCGAAACGCCGAGATGTTCTTCGAAGCGGATCGATTGGACGCGTTGGCGTACGAGATTATTGAGTCCTACAGCGGCGATGCGCAGACGTGGGCACGGTTTACCGAGGCGAAGAAACGTGCGGATGCGCAGCGCACAGTGGCCTATCGGGAGTGGATGCGAATTCATCGTTCCAAGCGCAAATAACGTCAGCCTGCGATAGCGGCCTGACAACCCATCAGGATGTCAGGCCGAGTGTATATCCCCTCGCGTTCACGCCCCTGACTCAGGGTCTGTCGAAGGCCCTCCGGGAGCAACACCGCCTTGCTCCTTTGCCTGTTGTCCGCCTGCCGGTGCCTGCGATTTATCGTTTCGCTTAGCCGCCGGCGGGCGCACCTTGCGCTCAGAAGGATTCGGTTCGTGGTGCTTCGAGGCTTCGCTCATACCGCCCTCCTCAATCACTGATCAAAGTATCGGCTTGCCACCCGTCACGCCGTAGCGTTCGCCGGAGATGTAGCTGCCTTCATCCGACGCCAGCAGCACATAGATCGGCGCCACTTCCACTGGCTGGCCTGGGCGTCCCAATGGGGTGTTGCCGCCAAAGTGTTTCACCATGTCCGGCGTCATCGTCGAGACGATCAACGGCGTCCAGATAGGCCCGGGTGCCACGCTGTTGACGCGAATCCCCCGCTCGCCGAGCATCTGCGCCAGGCCGGCGGTGAAGTTGGCAATCGCGCCCTTGGTGGCCGCATAGGGCAACAGGCTGGGGTTGGGCATATCGGAGTTGACCGAGCTGGTGTTGATGATCGAACTGCCCTCGGCCATATGCGGCAGCGCGGCCTTGCAGATGCGAAACATCGCGGTGATGTTGACGTTGAAGGTTTTCACCCAGTCCTCGTCGGGGATGTCTTCCAGCGATTGATAGGTCATCTGGAACGCTGCGTTGTTGACCAGCACATCGATGCGGCCGAACTTCTCCACGGTGTCGTTGACGATGGCCGTGCACTGCGCCGCATCGCCCAGGTCGCCGGGCAGTAACAGGCATTGACGACCCGCCGCCTCGACCCAGCGTGCGGTCTCCTTGGCGTCTTCATGTTCATCCAGATACGACACCGCCACGTCCGCGCCTTCACGTGCGAAGGCAATGGCCACGGCCCGTCCGATGCCGCTGTCGGCCCCGGTGACCAAGGCGATTTTATTGGCGAGCCGGCCCGAGCCTTGGTATGACTGCTCACCGCAATCGGGCATCGGGTCCATCTTGCGCTGCTCACCGGGTACGGGCTGTTGCTGGGCGTTGAAGGGTGGTTTTGGGTAGCTGTTCATCAGAACGTCTCCTGGGTGGGTTTCTCTTTGCGAGGGTTCGCCAGGAAGCGAAGTTCAGACGGATTTTCAGAAAATCGGATAACCGTGCAACCGCGATGGCCACTCGTCAGTTTGATTAAACCTTCCGCAGGTTGCGCGCCTCAACCGGCAGTAAGTGGTCCGTCGAATGACCGGGTGGCTTCAAGGCTTTTTTTGTTGGCAGCAGGTTTTCAGCTATATTTCACTGTCGGTTCAGCCCTCGCCCACGTTGTTCAAGTTCTTCCCCCTACACCCGTCTTCCTGTGCGCCGTTATCCAAGGTTGGTATTTATGAAGTCTGCCCCCCCGCGGTCCCCCAACGTTCCGCAACGCAAAGATCTGACCCCCAGTAACTTGAATTTCCCGGTGGTGGGTATCGGTGCCTCGGCGGGCGGGCTGCAAGCCGTGAAAGCGTTCTTCGAGCACATGCCCAAAGACTGCGGCATGGCCTTCGTGGTGGTCCTGCATCTTTCGCCCGACCATCAAAGCGTGGCAGACAAGATCATCCAGGAAACGACCCGCATACCGGTGTCGCAGGTCAATGACGCCACGCCCATCGAAAAGAATCACGTGTACGTCATCTCCCCGGCGCAGCTCTTGAAGATGAACGATGGTTACCTGGCGGTCTCGCCTGCCGTGCGCGAAGGTGGATCGCACATTGCCATCGACCTGTTTTTTCGCGACCTGGCAGACACCCATAAAGAACGCGCGTTTTGCCTGATCCTGTCTGGTACCGGCTCAGACGGTGCGGTGGGGCTGTCGCGGATCAAAGAACAAGGCGGTATCACCCTGGTACAGGCGCCGGAAGACGCCGAGTACGATGGCATGCCGCTGGCGGCCATCGAAACCCAGATGGTCGATCTGGTGCTGCCGGTGGTGGAAATGCCGCAAAAGCTGCTGGAACTGTGGCGCAATGCCCAGTCGATTGTGCTGCCCACCGCCAACGATCCTGAGATCAAGACCATCCCACCCAGCTCCGAACGCGATGCCGCCGTGGCCGAGCAGCTGTTGCTGGATATTCTGATCCAGTTGCGCGCCAGTACCGGGCATGACTTCAAGCATTACAAACGCGCCACGGTGTTACGTCGTATCGAGCGGCGCTTGCAGGTCACCGCTCAACCCGACCTGGCCACCTATTACAACTTCCTCCAGGCCAACCCGGACGAAACCAAGGCGTTGCTGGGCGACATGCTGATTGGCGTGACCAACTTCTTTCGCGACCGCGAGGCCTTCGAAGCGCTTGAGCGAGACGTAATCCCCAACCTGGTGAAGTCACTGGAAGACAGCGTGCCGCACCGTGAGGAAGTGCGTATCTGGTCGGCAGGATGCTCCACCGGCGAAGAGGCCTACAGCCTGGCGATGCTGGTGGCCGAGCAACTGGCGCTGGACGCCAGCGGTGCAAAGATGCAGGTGTTTGCCACTGATATTGATGAGCGGGCCATTACCCATGGCCGCAACGGCGTGTACCCCGAAGCGATCATCACCGACGTACCGCCTCAACGGTTGCGCCAGTACTTTGCCAAGGAGAAGAACCAGCACTACCGGGTGCGCAAGGAAATTCGCGAAAAGGTACTGTTCGCCAAACACAGCCTGTTGGCCGACCCACCGTTCTCGCAGATCGACCTGATCGTGTGCCGCAACCTGTTGATCTACCTGGATCGCGAAGTGCAACGTGACATCCTGCAAATGTTCCACTTCGCGTTGCGTCCCGGTGGCTACCTGTTCCTCGGCTCCTCGGAGTCGGCCGACGGCTGCCTGGACCTGTTTGTACCGGTGGACAAGCGCAACCGCATTTTCAGAGTGCGTGCCGGCTCGTCCGCCGTGCGTCGCGCCCCGACCATGCCGCGAGGCGGCTACCTGCGCCCGAGCGCCACGACGCTGGCGATTGAAACCAAGGCGCCCAGCAAGGTCTCGTTCGCGGACATCCATCTGCGCGCTCTGGAAAAAGCCGCGCCGCCCAGCGTTATCGTGAATATGCAGGCCGATATCCTGCACATGAGCGAAGGCGCAGGTCGATTCCTGCGCTACGTGGCCGGCGAGGTGACGCACAACCTGCTGACGTTGGTGCATCCCGATTTACGCCTCGATATCCGCACCACCTTGTTTCAGGTCCAGCAATCGAATAGCCCGGTGTCTTCGCGCAAGATCCGCATCCAACGCGAGCAAGGCCCCTTCCTGGTGGACATCAGCGCCCGCCCCTACCGAGATGAAGCGACCGAAAACGACTACGTGCTGGTGATCTTCCAGGAAACCGCCGTCGACCCGTTGCTGCCCGACATCGACACCGTCACCCAGGCCGAAAACGCGATCATGAGCAACCTGGAGCGCGAGCTGCAACGCACCAAGTTGCACCTGCAGGACACCATCGAACAGGCGGAAGTCTCCAGCGAGGAACTCAAGGCCTCCAACGAAGAAATGCAGGCCGTCAACGAAGAACTGCGCTCGGCCACCGAGGAGTTGGAAACCAGCAAAGAAGAACTGCAGTCGATCAACGAAGAATTGCTGACCGTCAATTTTGAGCTCAAGACCAAGGTGGAAGAGACGGATAAGGTCAACGATTACCTGACCAACCTGATCGCGTCCACCGATATCGCCACGGTCTTCGTCGACCGCAACATGCGCATCCGTTGGTTCACGCCACGGGCCACGGATATTTTCAGCATGCTGCCGGTAGACACCGGGCGCTCGTTGCTGGACATCACCCACCGCCTCAATTACCCGCAAATGACCGAAGACGCCACCACCGTGTTTGAGTCCCTGAGCATGATCGAGCGGGAGATCAGCAGCAACGACGACCGCTGGTACATTGCGCGGTTACTGCCTTACCGCTCCAGCGAAGACCACATTGATGGCACCGTGCTGACTTTCATTGATATCACCAAGCGGCGCCAGGCCGAAGAGGAACTGCGCCTGGGTGAGGAGCGCATGCGCCTGGTTGCCGAGAGCACCCATGACTTTGCCATCATCATCCTCGATGACCATGGCGCCATCACCGACTGGAACACCGGTGCCGAACTGATCTTCGGCTACACCAAGGACGAGGTGCTGGGCGCTTACTACGACCTGATTTTCTCCCCGGAAGACCGCTCCGCTGGCGTGCCGGAGAGCGAACTGCGCACCGCCCGGGAACATGGGCGTGGCGAAGATGAACGCTGGCATGTGCGCAAGGACGGCAGCCGCTTCTATTGCAGCGGCGAGGTCACCCAGCTCAAGAGCAATAGTTTGCGCGGCTACGTCAAGATTGCCCGCGACCTTACCGGCCACAAACGCACCCAGGACGAACAGAATCAGCGCTTGAAGGAAACCCAGACCAAAAGCCATCTCAAGGATGAGTTCTTCGCGGTGATGTCCCACGAACTCAAGCATCCGTTGAACCTGATCCAGCTGAACGCCGAACTGTTGCGGCGCTTGCCAGCCACCAAGGTCGCGGGCCCGGCCATCAAGGCGGTCAATACCATCTGCGAAGCGGTGTCCAGCCAGGCGCGGATCATTGACGACCTGCTGGATGTCGCCCGGGTTCGCACGGGCAAACTGAAGCTGAAAAAGCAACCGATCGACCTGATTCGCACCCTCAAGGACATTCACAGCGTGGTCCTTGCCGACGGTCATCGTCGCCAGGTCAGCCTTCAGACACCTTCGGTGCCGGGCCCGTTGATCGTTGACGTAGACCCCACGCGCATCGAGCAAGTGATCTGGAACCTGGTCAACAACGCCCTGAAATTCACCCCCGAAGACGGCCAGGTGCAGTTGGTGGTCAGCCGCTCGGACGGGCGCGCGCAACTGGACGTCATCGACAGCGGCGCGGGCCTGGCCCAAGAAAGCCTGGAAGAAATCTTCGACCTGTTCGGGCAAGCGGAAAACCAGCACCAGACTCACCATCGCGAAGGCCTGGGGATTGGCTTGTCGTTGGTGCGGCAGCTGGTGGAGGCCCACGGCGGTTCGGTGAGCGTGCATTCGCGAGGGTTGGGCTTCGGTTGCACCTTTTCGATCTGGTTGCCGCTGTGCGAACAGCAGGATCATCTGCTGGATAGCGGCGCTACCCAGAACGAAGATCAGCGCCTCAATGGCCTCAAGGTGTTACTGGTCGATGATTCAGCCGAAGTCCTTGAGGTGCTGAACATGCTGCTGGAAATGGAAGGCGCCCAAGTGAGCGCCTTCAGCGACCCGTTAAGCGCACTTGAAACAGCCCGGGATGCCCAGTACGACGTGATTATTTCGGACATCGGCATGCCTAAAATGAATGGCCATGAGCTGATGCATAAGCTGCGTAAAGTAGGCCACCTTCGACAGGCTCCCGCCATTGCATTGACCGGCTACGGCGCAGGCAATGACCAGAAAAAGGCGACTGAATCAGGCTTTAATGCGCATGTCAGCAAGCCCGTGGGCCATGATTCGTTGATCTCCTTGATCGAAAAACTGTGCCGCTCACGCCGTTAGGGTTTGGGCTGACGGTCAAGGGTAGATGAACTGAGAGAAGCGCACGGACGCCCCTGTTGGTCGCGACACCTGGGTATCCACGCTGCCCACCGTGTCGCTGCGCAAGGTCAGGTACAACACGGCCTGGCCGGCGCTGTCACTCAGCATCCAGACGCTTACACCCTCCCCGGCCGCCCTGGCCTTGAGCGGCTGCGGCTGGAGCGTCTCGATATTGAAACCGCGCAGCAGCTCACCGCTCAGCTCGACCTCCAGGGGTTGTTGCGCCTTGCCTTGCACATGAATCACCAGCCCATCGGAGGCGCCATTGCGTAAAAAGCGTTGGTACTCCACGCGCAACTGCCCATCGGCACTGCGCACTTCGCGAGTGCTCAGCGGCCCGCTGGAAAACAGGCCCGCCAGGCTCAGCCCCATCAGCACCAGCAGCGCGTACCAACCCACCCGCTCAAAGCGCCAGACCTTGCGCTGCAAGGCCATATCTTCCGGTACCGGGTAGTTGCGGCTCTGTAAGTCGTCGGGGCCTGGGTTGTTCATAGCGCGGCCCGGACTCAGCCCTTGCTGTGCTCGGGAGAAGACGGCCCCTTGGTGACACCCCTTGGGCCGGCAATCGCCCATATTGCGGCGCCCAGGAACGGCAGGACCACGACTACCGCACTCCAGCCTGCCTTGCTCGCCGAGGCGTTATCGCTGCGCCAGATGCTGTTGATGATCCACGCATCAAGCAGTACGAGGATCACTGCCAGGCCTATCCAGAAGTAAGTGGTTTGCATGATGCACCTCCAGGTTATGTAACTTTGGGTGCACAGGCGCAGGCAGGGTTCATTATTTTTAAGGGCCTACCGTTGGACTCATCGACACTGAGCAAGCAGACACCCAACAGCCCCATCGGACTCGCCGTCTTCGAGGCTGCTTTTGACAATCGCAGGGTGCCATTGCTGGGTCTCACCAAACTTCTTCATCACGCTTCAGGCGCGTTGTGCACGGCGTTCAAAACAGCGGAGAATTCAACCATTGGCATCGTATGACCCTTTGAATAGACAGCCCGGCGATCCCGACATCAGGGGTGCCGGGATCGGTTGATGCTTACGCGTCGAACTGGTGATACACCTTGGCAATCACCTTCCAGACACCCTCAATTTTGATCAGTGTCAGGTAGTCGTTGTAATCGGCGCCAATCGCATCGTTTTCCATATCGACACGTACTACTGCGGTGCTCGGCGTAATTGCCAATACGTCAAGGCGAGTGGTGATTTGGGGTGCGCCGCCGTTCTTCGCAACGAAATCAAACAGCTTGTTGATCGGGCCGCCGAGCAACTCGCCATTGGTGAACCCATACATCACTGCGTCTTGATGGAAGGCTTGTGCAACGCTTTGAGCATTACCGGTACGCAGACCTTCCACGTACTGATTGGCTGTGGCGATGACAGCGTCGTACTCGTGGGTGGGTACTGCCTTGATATTCTTCGACATGCTTGTTTTTCCTTTCATGGGGGATGAGATGCCACACCGCTCGCCTGACATAGCCGAGGGGTCTTGCTGAATGAGTCAATGACCGCCGCCCGCTACCAATCCTGGCGCGTCGGCGAGATGATCAAGTCATTGACGGTGACGTTTTCCGGCTGGTTGAGCGCGTAAATCACTGCACGGGCGACATCGTCAGGCCCAATAGCAATCCGGTTCAGCGCCTGGGCAGCCTTGCGCCCCTGCGGATCACTGACCTTGTCCGCCCACCCTGTATTGATGACGCCAGGGCTGATCGTGTTAACGCGAATACCGTGCTGCACGCCAAGTTCTTTGCGCATGGACTCGGTCATGGCCTGGACGAAAAACTTGGTCGCACTGTAGACACCCGCAGACGGCCCTACCTGATGCCCTGCAACAGAGTCCATATTGAGAATCTGCCCGGACTTCTGTTCCAACATGAACGGCAATACTGCAGCCGTCATGTTGAGGTAACCCTTGATGTTCACATCGATCATCTTTTCCCAATCCTGCACGGCCAGATCAACCCAACGGGAAAAAAGCATCAGGCCAGCGTTGTTCACCAGAATGTCGATGGCGCCGTATGTTTCACGGGCAAACCTGGCAAGTGCCTGGGTTTGATCCGGTTGAGTCACATCAGTAGTAAACGCGACCACCTCACTTGCGGCCTCGCGCAGGTCAGCGACGAAAGACTCCAACGCCTCTTCATCAAGGGCGGCGGCAACCACACGCGCACCTTGCGCTACCAGCGCCCGGGTGGTTGCCGCGCCGATGCCTGAGGATGCGCCCGTGACGATGACTACCTTGTTTTGCAGGTAATTCATGTTCAATACCTTTTTGCAATGACTGCTATTGCGACGCCTGCGCCTTAATTAGCGCGGGACCTTGCTAGTGAGGCGTCAGCGGTTGGCCAATCGATGTAACCTTTTGCACCCCCGCCGTAGTAACTCTCGCGTGGAGCGATGGTCAGCTCAATACCGCGACGCAGACGCTCGACGAGGTCGGGGTTGGAAATGAACAAGCGACCAAATGCAACCGCATCGATCCGGCCCTGCGCCCGGCGTTCGATTGCCATCGCCAGGTCATAGTTGTTATTGCCTATGAATGGCCCTTCAAACTGGGTACTCAGTGCATCCAGGTCCACGCCTTCGGGCACGGTGCGGGAGGTCGCCGTGGCGCCCTCAACAAAATGCAGGTACGCCAGGTTCAATTGATTGAGCTGCTGGATCAGGTAGCCATAAGTCGCCATGACATTGCTGTCAGGAGGCGTATTACCGGCATCAGGGGTCACCGGTGAAAGGCGAATACCGACACGGTCGTTACCCCATATCGAAACCACGGCTTCGGTGACTTCCAAGGTCAGTCGCACCCGGTTCTCAATGGAGCCACCGTATTGATCGGTGCGTTTGTTAGTGGAATCACGCAGGAATTGATCGAGCAGATAGCTGTTGGCCGAATGCACTTCTACGCCATCAAAACCGGCTCGCTTGGCGTTCTCGGCGGCCCGCTTGTATTGCTCGATGATCCCTGGGATCTCCGAGGTTTGCAGCGCACGAGGCGTCGACACCTCGACAAAGCCATTTTCGGTGTAGGTGCTACCTTCAGCCTTGATCGCCGAAGGCGCTACCGGCGCTTCGCCGTTGGGTTGCAACTCGACACTGGAAAAACGTCCCACGTGCCACAACTGACTGACAATTTTGCCGCCCGCCGCGTGCACTGCGTCGGTGACCTTTTTCCAGCCGGCCACCTGTTCTTGCGACCAGATTCCCGGAGTCATGGCATAGCCACGTCCTTGGGCAGAAATGTTCGTCGCTTCGGCAATGATCAAGCCGGCACTGGCACGTTGAGCGTAGTAAGTGGCGTGCATTTCATTTGGCACACCGTCGTCGGCCATCCGGCTACGTGTGACGGGCGCCATGACTATCCGGTTAGCCAATTGCAGCGCCCCCAGATGCATGGGAGAAAAAAGGTCGGTATCCGTGGTGATATCGGTCATAAAGCCTCTCGATAAATTAGACCGGTCGTCTAGTAAAGTGGTAAAAAAAAACGCCCCTATGCCAGCAGGCGCTTACTCGTGTTCAGCGCTGTTTCGAAAGCAGCCGTTGTGTTTCGCACCTTCACTAACAGTGAAGCCCCAAGCCACAGTTGATACAACGATTCAGCCAATGTCTCGGCGTTCTGGGTCGACGTGATGGAGCCATCGGCCATCCCCTGTTCAACACACCGGGTGATCCTCTGGATAATCAGTGCGGTGCCCTCTTCAAGTACGCTGCGCATGTCCTCCGAGAGGTCACACACTTCTGCGCCGAGTTTCACCACCAGGCATTTCTCCTCGGGATGATCGAACGCCTGTGTCTTCGCCCAGTAACTCAGGTAGCCAATCAGCCGCTCGGCGCCAGTCCCTTGCGCTGCCATGACGATGTCTACCCGACCGATATACTCTTGGAAATACTCTTCCAGTAGTGCCTGGCCGAACTCCTCCTTGGAGCGGAAGTAGTGATAAAACGAGCCCTTGGGCACGCCCGCCGTCGTCAATACTTCCATAAGACCGACAGCGGTATAGCCCTTGTGGGTCATCAGTGTCTTCGCTACATCGATGATATGCTGTCGCATGTCCAGATTAGATTTTTTCATAATGACGAGAGCCTATCCAAAACTAGACCGGTCGTCTACAAAACATTAGCAATACCTGACGAATGACCTCCTGCGTTCTCGCCTATCGTTGCTCCTGCAAACGACTAGACCCGTGCGGCTGGATAATCCGTTGAAGGTCTGAGCTCGACCTTTTCCCACTTGGCGATGACTAACGGCGCAATGGCATTGCCCAACACGTTCAACGTAGTGGTACCACTGTCGATGATCCTGAAAATGCCAGCGATCAACGCGACGCCTTCCAGTGGAAGACCTGCTGAGGCCAATGTCGCTGACAAGATGATGATGGCGAAACCTGGCACCCCTGCTGCGCCCTTGGAAGTCAGCACCATGGTCACCACCAACAGGATCTGCTGGGATAACGACAGGTCGATGCCATGGAGTTGCGCGACAAAGATCGTCGCCACCCCAAGAAAAATCGACGCACCATCGAGGTTGAACGCATACCCCACCGGCACCACGAAGCTGACGATCCGACGCGGCACGCCGTAACTTTCCATCTTTGTCATCAACTGCGGCATCACTGCGGCTGAGGCGGCACTTGAGAAGGCGAGCATCAACTCATCGCGCAAGTACCCGATCAACTTGAAAATGTTTTCGCCTATCAAGTAACAAATACCGCCAAGTACCACCAACGCAAAAACAATCAGCGCCAGGTACACGACACCAATCAACTTGAGCAATGGCAACAAGGAAGCGAAACCAAACGTCGCCACGGTCGCGCCGATCATGCCGAACACACCCACAGGCGCATAAGCCATAACCATGGAGACAACCTTGAACATCGCATCGCAAACACTTTGAAGCAGTGCGATGACCGGTGCGTTTTTCTCTTTCGGCAAGGCGTTCAATGCCAGGCCGAACAGCACGGCAAAAAACAACACCGACAGCAACTTCCCCTCCGACATCGCAGCCAATACGTTATCGGGGACGATGTTCTGCACTATTACCAGCGCTCCTTTGGGCGGCTCCAGCGTGATGGATGCGGCACCGTGCGAAACACCGGAAATATCGGTACCTGTTCCCGGTTCGAAGAGATTTGCGAAACACAAGCCTATGACGACGGCCAGCGCGGTAATCGCAAAGAAATAACCGAGCGAGCGCACACCCATGCGGCCAAATGACTTGCTGTCTGGGCCACCGGCAATGCCCAGAATCATGCAGCAGAACACGATTGGCACAACGACCATCTTCATCATCTTGATAAAGATGTCACCAAGCGGTTTCAGAACCTGCACGCTGACCCATGCCTGATAGAGCGGATGGGTATTGAAGTACCAACCGACAAGCACGCCAAGCAACAGCCCGGCAACGATTTGCCACACCAAGGGAATACGTTTCATGTCTAGCCTTCTTGTTGGTATGAAAGGTCTGCGTTATCAGCAGTTGCTAGAGTCATGAGCTTGCAGCTCACGTGAGCCCCCATGGCACAGCTCAGCTGTGCCATGGGTGTTCTTATTTCGCGAAGAGCTGGCCCATATCCTTGAACGCCTTGAATTCAAGAGCATTGCCGCAAGGATCAAACAGGAACATGGTGGCTTGCTCGCCAACCTGACCTTTGAAACGAATGTACGGTTCGATCACAAATTCGGTACCAAACGACTTCAGTCGCTCGGCCAGCGCTTCCCATTGCTCCCAACCCAGAATGATGCCGAAGTGCGGAACAGGAACATCATGACCATCGACCGGATTGCTATGAACACTTTCTTGAGAGGCGGTTTTGGGATGCTCGTGAATCACCAGTTGATGACCATAGAAATTGAAATCGACCCATTGAGTGCTGGACCGCCCTTCTTCTAAACCAAAAACCTCACCGTAGAAGGTCCGTGTTGAAGCCAGGTCGTAAACAGGTATTGCGAGGTGGAATGGCGAGAGGCTCATCAGATCTCCAGTGCTTTTTTTGTGGGTTTGGCGAACATTCCCCCGTCATTGCCTCGCTTGGCTCAGCCGTTGCCGGGAATGGAAAACATCGTAGGACGGAAAACCCAACATAAAAATCAATATATATTTCTTAGAAACACAATTAATATTTATGAATGATCAAAGAACTCAAGACACTCATCGCTGTTGCGCGGGAAGGCACTTTTGCCGCTGCCGGCAACAGAATCGGCCTGACCCAGGCCGCTGTGAGCGCGCAAATCCAGCGCCTCGAAGCTGAACTGGGCGTTGAAATTTTCGACAGAAAAGGACGCTCTGCGCATCTCAATAGAATGGGCCACCAGGTACTCTTGCAAGCTCAGGAATTGCTCAATCTTTACGACAACCTGGGCTCCTCGACAATGGGACAACCCACCCACGAGCGGGTGACTATCGGCGCTATCGCGTCGGTGCAGCGCTCATATTTGCCCGAATCGCTGGCCAGGTTTCACCAGCAATGCCCGCAATGTCGCACGCGAGTCATTCCAGGGCTGTCGATGGAATTGGTCAACCTCGTCGACGCTGGCGAGATCGACATGGCCACCATCATTCGCCCGCCCTTCTCGCTCCAGAGTGACCTGCACTGGACGACGCTGGCGCAGGAGCCCTACCGGCTGATCGTCCCATGCGAAGTGCCCGGTGAAGACTGGTCGGCGCTGCTGTCCAGCCATCCTTTCATTCGCTATGACCGCTCATCGTTCGGCGGCAGGCAGGTTGATCGTTTTGTGCGACAGATGCATTTCACGCTGCATGAGGTGTGCGAACTGGATGAGCTGGAGGCCATCCTTCAATTAGTCAAAAAGGGCGTAGGCGTCGCATTGGTGCCGCAAACGTGCAGAGATCCGGAGTGGCCTATGGGTGTTCGAGCACTCGATCTGGGCATACACACCTTTCACCGGGATATCGGACTCATACACCGTTCTCGCCAAAGCCTTACCGAACCCGTGCGGATGCTGGCTGACCTGATCAGTGACCAGTTCATGCGTGGCTTGAACTAACCACCCTCTCGCTCATGGCCATCACTGCGCCACGCCAATGGAATAACTTCTGTAAACGGGACAAGGTGAAACGTATCAGCTGAATGAAAAACTCAAAAAATGCATAAATGCATTTTTATCCTTGACCCACAGATCCGAGTCTTTTAAATTCGAATCACTGTATATAAATACAGTGACTTGAATCCCTACATGGACGAGGCTTCCTATGAAAAACACCCCTTCGAAATTTGGAAAAACACCCCATCAACCCAGCCTGTGGACCCGAGCCGATGCGCTTAAAGTGCGTGCGGACGACCCCACCACCACCCAGCCACTGGTCAGTGCGAACTTCCCGGTATTGAGTGACGAGGTTTTTATCTGGGACACCATGCCGCTGCGTGATATCGACGGCAGCATCACCTCCGTTGACGGCTGGTCGGTGATCTTCACCCTCACTGCGGATCGCCACCCGAACGACCCGCAATACCTCGATCAGAATGGCAACTACGACGTCATCCGCGACTGGAACGATCGCCATGGCCGGGCAAAGATGTACTACTGGTTTTCTCGCACTGGCAAAGACTGGAAGCTCGGCGGCCGAGTGATGGCTGAAGGGGTTTCACCCACCGTGCGCGAATGGGCTGGCACACCGATCCTGCTGAACGAACAAGGCGAAGTGGACCTGTACTACACCGCCGTCACGCCCGGCGCGACCATCGTCAAGGTGCGTGGCCGCGTGGTGACCACCGAGCATGGCGTCAGCCTGGTGGGCTTCGAAAAGGTCAAGCCGCTGTTCGAGGCGGACGGCAAGATGTACCAGACCGAAGCGCAAAACGCCTTCTGGGGCTTTCGCGATCCATGGCCGTTTCGCGACCCGAAAGACGGCAAGCTGTACATGCTGTTCGAAGGCAACGTGGCCGGCGAACGCGGCTCGCACAAGGTCGGTAACGCCGAAATCGGCGACGTGCCACCCGGCTATGAAGAGGTCGGCAACTCGCGCTTCCAGACCGCCTGCGTCGGGATCGCCGTGGCCCGCGACGAAGACGGTGACGACTGGGAAATGCTGCCACCGCTGCTGACCGCGGTCGGCGTCAACGACCAGACCGAACGCCCTCACTTCGTGTTCCAGGACGGCAAGTACTACCTGTTCACCATCAGCCACACCTTCACCTACGCCGACGGCGTAACCGGCCCGGACGGGGTATACGGCTTCGTCGCCGATTCGCTGTTCGGCCCGTATGTGCCGTTGAACGGCTCTGGCCTGGTACTGGGCAACCCGTCCTCCCAACCGTTTCAGACCTACTCGCACTGCGTCATGCCCAACGGCCTGGTGACCTCCTTCATCGACAGCGTACCGACCGACGACACCGGCACGCAGATCCGTATCGGCGGCACCGAAGCACCGACGGTGGGCATCAAGATCAAAGGGCAGCAAACGTTCGTGGTCGCCGAGTATGACTACGGTTACATCCCGCCGATGCTCGACGTTACGCTCAAGTAACGGAGGCTATGAGGTAGCGGGTTTGAGCTCGATGACAAACCCGCGGTAGATATCCGCTGCTCCCGTGGCGGTCTGACAGCCGCCATCGCAGGCAAGCCAGCTCCCACATTTTGGTCCGTGGGGCGTCAGGTAGGTATGTGTCGGCTGAGGGGCCGTCACGGGAGCAAGCTCACTCGCCACAGGTTCAACAGCCCATTGTGTGGGTATTCAGGAAATATAAATGCCTGCACCATTGAGTTGAGTCATGTTCACGCCAACCAACGTCACCGAGTTGTCGCCAAAGGACAACAGCGCATTGTCCTCGAACATCGAGACATGGGAACGGTAATCGTATTGCTGGCCCAGGTCAGGAATCCCCATGAACACCAGCTTATCGCTGGCCTGGTAGCCCTCGACCCGATCATTGCCAAAGAGGCCGTTGAACAGGAAAGTGTTGCTGCCCCCGCCCGACACCATCAGGTCATTGCCTGCCCCGCCGACGAAAACATTACTACCCTGCCCACCGATCAAATGATCGTCGCCGCCCAGACCGAACAACCATTCCCCCGCAGCATGAGCGGTGAGGACATTGTCCTGCGCATCGCCGTTGGCAGAGGCCGTGTAAGGCGTCAAGGCTGTGCCGGCCAGCAGGCCTTGGCCGGTTACGTTATAGGTGACGTCGTGGGTGCCCCAGGGGATTGAATTCCACATGATGTAGGACTGCTCTTGGCTCACCAATGCGCCGATATCGCGGGTCATACTGATGCCGCCATAGGCGTCGTTGATGTAGAGCGTGCCATCGCCATCGTTGGCAAAGCCGAAGCTGGCCAGTGGCTTGTGCAGTTCGAAGACGTTATCGCCCTGCCCGCCCAGCAGGATGTTGTAGCCGCCATCATCGCGAAAACGATCATGGCCGGCGCCGCCTTCCAGGAAGTCGTTGCCGACACCGCCCTTGAGCAGGTCGTTGCCCTCGGTGCCGAGGATGAAGGTATTGCCAGTGTGTTTTTCAGCGTAACGATTCAGGTCTTGTACCCAGGTTGTTTCACGCGCAGCCTCGGTCAGGCTGGAGACCACGATGGTCGAATCCTTGCTGGTCAGGTCGTAGAACTCGGAGGACGCGATACGTCCCAAACCTTGGATGTAACCGTCCAGGGAGTGAGCCTTGGCCACGCCCCAATTCAGACTATTAGGTAAATGTGCCGAGAACGACGCGTAATTATCGGTAAAACTGACGAGGTTGTTGGCGGCCGCATCCCAGCCCCGGTCGTTGCCCCAGAAGAGTGCCGAGGTATTGATGCCTTTGCCATCAATGGCTTTGAACACCGGGTCATTTTCATAGCCAATATTCAACACCGGGGTATCACCCGAGCGTTGAGCGGGTGAGGCAAAGGTTACGTAGTTGGCATCCCGATAAAAGCCGCCCCAGTGATCGTGGCTCAAGGTCGCCAGGCTGTTGGCGCCCAGTGCGCCGAGGCTATGGCCGGTGACCAGGATATCCTTACCGCTCAAGCCCTGGCTCGCGGCGTAACGAGCGACGTTTTCGAGCAAGGCGCTGAAGGCGAACTTGGCGTAATTGGCGGCGTATCCAGGCAGTGCTGCGGCCGCCAGGTCGCTGGCCACGTCGCCCGCGCCATCCCAGGTCAAGCCAAAGGACGTGCCACGAAAGGCAATCCCCATGGCGATCAGCCTGCCAAGCCCATCGTACTGCCCCAGAATCTCGACGTTGGCCGAAGGGGCCAAGGCTGTCTCGCCCCAGAAGGTGCCATGCTTGTCCACATGCTGCGTCACGCCCAGGGCCTGCGCACCGATAGGCGCCCAGCCACCGGTTGCCAGGGGTTGGCCGGTGGAGTCATACGCGTACTCGGATAAAGCCAAGGCGTTGCTCAGCAGCGCCTTGGCGGGGTCGCCCTTCATGCCCTTGTAATCGAAAACGCCCATGCCCTTGGTCCCTTTTCAGATGACGTGCCAGATGGCCTCGATTCGGATGGCCGGGGTCGATTGAGTGCGGGTCACGGGGGCCTGTCAAGGGTTACCTAGAAATTCAATAGTGCTCATTTTATTGAGCGCTAGCCCTCCCAGCATTGACGACATGGACAGAAGGCACCCGTACACGCAGCGCAATCAGCAACGCAGCCAGCAACATCAGCACCGCCGCCGCTATAAATACGCCCGCGCTGCCACCGAGGCTGAACACTGCACCGCCAGCGGCGGCGCCCATGGCGATGGCGGACTGCACAGAGGCCACCACCATACCCCCGGCGCTTTCCGCCTGGTCAGGTACCGCGCTGGCGACCCAGTTCGACCACGCCACCGGCACACCGCCAAAGGCCAAGCCCCAGATTGCCAGCAGTACCGCCTGCCCCGGCAACGAGGGTGGCAACAGCACCAACGCCAGTGCTGCAACCCCGACCAGCGCAGGCATTAACACCAGAGTGGCCAGCGGGCGGTGCTCCAGCAGCCTGCCAGCCAACAGCGTGCCGAAGAAGTTCGCCACACCGAACCCCAGCAACATCAGCGACAGCCCTTGCGGGCCGATGCCGGTAGTGCCTTCAAGGAATGGCCGAACATAGGTGAACATCGCGAAGTGGCCGCTATGCACCAGCACACAACCGAACATCCCCATGGCGATGCCCGGGCGCTGCAACACGTCGAAAACCGTGCGCAGACGTGCCGGCCGGCGCGGCGCAAGGCGTGGCAAAGTCAATGACTGAAACGCCAGGGTCACCATGCCGACCGCCGCCGCTGCAAAGAACGCACTGCGCCAGCCGTACAGCCCGCCCAGATAGCTGCCCAGCGGCACTGCAACGACCGTCCCGACGGCAATCCCACTGAAAATAATCGAAAGCGCCCGAGGCAACAGCGCACTCGGCACCAAGCGCATCGCCACCGCCGCAGCCATGCTCCAGAACCCGCCAAGGGCAATCCCCAGCAAGATGCGCATCAACAACAGCACCGCGAAGCTGGAGGAAACGGCGACCAACAGATTGGAGGCAACCATCAACGTGGAAAACCCCAACAACACCCAACGTCGGTCGATGCCGCGGGTCAGGCCTGGCACCAACAAACCGGCGAACAACGCTACCACTGCTGTCACCGTTACCGCCTGGCCAGCCAGCGCTTCGGACACGCCCAAATCAGTCGCCATCAGTGTTAACAAACTGGCCGGAAGGTACTCCGCAGTCAGTAATCCGAACACCCCCATTGCCAGCGAGAAGACGGCCATCCACGCGGGGGCCGCAGGCTCTGCATCCGAGAAGGCGTCGGGATGGCGGTTGGATACGGCATTACACACACAGTCAGTCATTACAGGGATCTCCCAATCATCATTGCGACCCGCAGTCTAGGCGCGCGAATCTGGATGATCTATGATCCAAAATCTCTCATTTTTGACTAAAACACCTGAACAATGTCTGCAGAACAGTTTGCTCTTTCCTCGGATCTCATCAACGAACTGTTGCGCGGTATGCGCCTGCGTGGCGTCGAATACCGGCGTATACAAACGAGTCCGAGTTTCGGTTTGGGCTTCGCTGAAAAACCTGGGCATGCCTGGTTCCATTTCATGGCCGTCGGCAATGCGGTACTGCGAATGGAGGACGGCACCACCTACGCGCTGTCTGCCGGCAACGCCGTGTTCATCTCCCACGGCGCGGCCCATCAACTGTATTCCCATGCGGACGTACCCGTTCAGGACATCGACCGCCTAGACGGCGTCCCCCTCGGTGACACCGTGAGCGCGGTGCACACCGGAACTGATGCCAGCCCAACGCCGAGCACCATTTTGTTCAGTGGTTGTATGGAGTTTGAACTGGGCAGCATCCATGGCCTCGGCAAACTGATGCCGGGCCTGATGTTGATTGATGCCGACGGCCAGCGCTACCCTGGACTGGTGCCTATCCTGACCACCATGGAGCGCGAGGTCAGCGCCGCACGTGTGGGCTTCGCCGGTATCCTCGCGCGGTTGGCCGACGTGGTGGCCGCCATGGTCGTTCGCGGCTGGGTAGAGTGCGCTTGCGGTAATGCCTCTGGCCTGGTCGCCGCCTTGCGCGATCCACGCTTGGCCAGTGCACTGCTCGCGATCCATCAACAACCGGGCCGCGACTGGACCGTTGCGCAGTTGGCAGAGCAATGCAATACCTCGCGCTCAGCCTTCGCGGATCGCTTCCAGGTGACGATTGGCATGACGCCGCTGCGCTATGTCACCGAACTGCGAATGCGGCTCGCAAGCCAGTGGCTGACCCTCGAAAGGCTGCCGATCGAAGAGGTAGCACAACGCTTGGGCTATACATCCCAGGCCGCTTTCAGTCGCGCGTTCAAACGTGTTACGGGCAAGACACCGGGGTTAAGTCGCAAGGTGAGGCAGCCCATTGTTACTTGACGCTGAGCGCACGTACTCGACGGTCTGTGCCTCTGAATCATTTAATGAAACCGCTCGTGACTACCTGATCGAAAGCCAGCACTGGGACCTCTCAGGCACCGCATAGGACCCGATCCGCGGTAGCGTCCCCCTATCGCGTGTTTTCCACCGCCTTTGAAAGATCGCTCCTACACTTTCTCCAAACACTTCCGACGGCCCCATCTGAAATACCCAACAGTCACGAAAAACGACAAGCCCTTTTCTAAAATAAACGTTATGTATTCAGTTGTTCTGGGCAAGAAGCCCACGTCTCCATTCACCTCATGAAGAACTTGGATCATGCTAAATACCTCATTTTTTCCCTCATTGCGTACCGCCGTCAGTACAGCCCTGCGGTCCCGACAACTCAATCGAGAAGAAGAGCGCCTGGTCCACTACTACCGTTGCTTGTCGGAACAGGATCGTGAAGCGGTGCGCTGCCTAATGTTTACGGTCAGGGAAACCAGCGAGGCGAACACCCTCCCCCATAAAAAGTGATGCCGTCATGGGTCAGCGAACGATGGAAGTACCTGCGGGTTGGACATCTAGCCGGCAGCCTGTCACTAACACCCTCGCGATGGACTTTTCTACCCAGCTAGAGCATGCCTGCGAAAGCCCCATCGCCGTGGAGGATCTGCATATCCCCATGCCCACCTTCGTCACCCTTCAGCCTCGATTTTCCCTCGGTGGCCTGACCCTCTCCCGCTCGATTTCCGTCAGCTCCAACACGCTCCACCGTAGCCTCCGTCTCGATTTCCTCCAAGTGATTGTGGGGGTCTTTTACGCGCTCCTAGACTCCGCCGCCGTAGGGCAAATCCCTGTTCCCTCATGATTCCCACAGGCGGCACGCGCGCAATTTTTCTGCCGCCGCCACTCGCAAGGAGCCTCAACGATGACCAAGACCTCAACCGCCCTCCTCCTGCTTGCACTGGCCAGCCTGCTGGCGGGCTGCACCACCAACCCCAACGTACTGCAGATACACAAAGTCACCGCAGAGGCGATTGGCTTGGCCTCTACGGATGAGCTGACCATGGGCCCGGTCACCAAGAGCAAGGAGGACTTCCTGGGCGGCGCTGAACTGAACTTCAACGCCACGACCGCCAAGGGCCGCGTGTTCAACTGCTCGGCGGTCATGACTCCAGGCATCCTGCTTGAGCCGCCGAAGTACTCGCGCCTGACCTGCACGAAGTAACCCTGACAGCCGGTGCGGGCATCGCGCGCACCGGCCTATGGGAACGGCGTCGGCGTGCCGGGCGCGCCACATGGCGGCGTTGCCGGCAAAGATGGTGTTCATGCTCAGCACGCTAAACCTGCGTCAGCGCTCAGCATTCGATAGATGGCCGTTTGAGGCATAAGAGTGCGCGCAGTCGGCTGCCGAGGGTGAAGGGCGCCCCCAACACTTAGACACCCATTCAATTTCTGGGGCGTTTTCAATGCTTGGATAAGTCACGCACAACGCTATTGAAAGACACCTCCTACAGACCCAGCGCATGGGTTCGCAGGACGCGTCCTGATTGCGCCCACATTATTGAATGGCACGGGCGACGCTGCCTAGGATGTGCCCGCTCGCTCATTTCGTTGAGCTCTAGCCCTCCCCGCGTCCACGACAGGAGTCGATTGACCATGTACAACAACATCCCCCTCGGTTTGCGAAAGCGCCTGCTCGCAGGTTCGACCTTCGCCCTCTTATCGCTAAGCGCAGCCCCCGCAGTGGCCACCGACTGGTGGATGATCTTTGGCACCGGCGACACGCCCAACAGAGACCTGTTCTTCGCCGATGCACAGTCGGTAAAAGCCACACAACAACACCCGCAAAACACACAGCTGACGGTCGTGCAGGTATTCGAAAGCCCCAACAGCCCCAACTACGTGAGCTACGCGCTGGAGCTGCAATGCCCGGAGCGACAGCTCAGGGTGAACTCTGCCACCGCCTACCTGCGCGCCGGGGCGACCACGGTGCTGCCGGCGCCTAAACGTTGGGTGCCGGTGCCCAAGAGCTGGCTGGAGCGTGGCTATGACTTCGCCTGCGCACCGGGCAAACGCAAGTCCAACGCCATGATGCCGATGGGCGTCGGCTCCATCGATAACGCTCAACTGGTGGCGATCACGCAGCAAGGCCTCTTCAATCAGTTGCCGGGTAATCAGCCGATCCGCATTGAGTCCAAGAAGAGCAGCACCGAGGACGTGATGCGCGACCTCAACTTCCTCTTGGGCGCACCTGAGAAAAAATGACCTCCGGCGTCAACCGGCACGCTTGAATAATGAGTGATCAACATGAAATACACAGGTGCATTGGCCTTGGCCCTCGCGCTGCTGCAGACCGGCTGCGTCAGTTTTGACACCGTCCCGGAAATGTACGCGCGCAGCCAATGGAAAGGCCGCCCGGCGCAGGACGCCATCAATTTCTTTGGTCCACCCCAAAAAATGGATCGCACCGCGGACGACCAGCATGTGGTGATGCAGTGGTACCGCGACACGTCTTACAACAGCAATGAGGTGGTGGCACAAAGCGCGGAAAGGCAGGGCAATGTGATGGTGCACACCAACTATTGGGCAACCGTCAATAACCCGAATCGCTGCATCCTTTCCATCACCGTCGACCAGGACAGGAAGGTCGTCGGGTTTGAGGCCGATGAAGGCGAATTGCTGCTGTCCAGTGGCTGCCAGTCGGCCAAGTTTGGGCCGCCTTAGGCAACCGACGTTGAGACAGGCTAGTGGAAACACCTCCTACAAACGTCATGTTTTACTCTTGAAGGACCGCCCTCGACAACGAAATCCGTCATCGTCGCCATCGCCCTACCGCTCATTGCAGGCTGCGCAACGCCGAAATATTGGGGGGCCACCGGCGGCAACCCGTCCGACGGGCTTGTGCAACTCTTCTACGTCCATACGCCGTTTGAGTACGGCCAAATCCGGGCATCCCAAGGGTTGGCGATTGCCACGGGGCGTTGCCAATTTTGGAACTACGCGCGCGCTGAGCGCGCAGGCGCACAAAAATCCGTGTGCCGCACGATGGGGCAATTCCACTGCCTGGAAACCACCGTCACTTAGGATTATCGGTGCCAGAAGTGACGCCCTCCCCAAGCGTCGAGGCGCGTCGGGAAGTTGAGCGAACAGTAGTTCGCCTGGCGACCCAGGCGAACTGAGCGGATCTAGTAACAATACGAATTTGAGCGCGCGCCCTACGGTTGTGCGCACAAACAAAAAAAGACGCCTAAGCGTCCATTCCGTAAATCACACAGGCAAAAAAAAGCCACTCGTTAGAGTGGCTTTTTCATTAATGCTTGGAGCGGGAAACGAGACTCGAACTCGCGACCCCGACCTTGGCAAGGTCGTGCTCTACCAACTGAGCTATTCCCGCTTGGTGATGCGCATTCTATAGAATCCTCAGCACCCGTCAACCCCTTGATTCAAAAAAGTTTTATTTCTTTTCAACGGTGGTTCGCAGATGGGGCCAGGCCGCACGCAGATATTGCAGCATGGACCACAGGGTCAGGCCGGCCGCGACCAGCAGCAAGGCGTAGCCCGTGAGGACCCAGAACGAGAAGTCCGACGGGTTGGCCAGCAGGATCACCAGCGCGAGCATTTGCGCGGCGGTTTTCCATTTGCCCATGTTGGAGACGGCCACGTGGGCGCGGGCGCCGATTTCGGCCATCCATTCGCGCAGGGCCGAGACGACGATCTCGCGGCCGATGATGACGGCGGCCGGCAGGGTCAGCCACAGGTTGCCGTGTTCCTGTACCAGCAGGACCAGGGCGACGGCCACCATGAGTTTGTCGGCCACGGGGTCGAGGAACGCGCCGAAGGGCGTGCTCTGTTCCAGGCGGCGGGCCAGGTAGCCGTCGAGCCAGTCGGTGGCGGCTGCGAAGGCAAATACCGAACTGGACGCGACGTAGCTCCATTCATACGGCAAATAGAACAACAAAATGAAAATCGGGATAAGCAGGACGCGTAGAACGGTGATCAGATTAGGGATATTCATCGGCACAACTGGCTACGAGGTGAGAAGGCATTCTATTCGCTGTGCAGATTGGCATAAATCAATTCAGCGAGCTTTTTACTGATACCGGGTGCTTTGGCTATCTCGTCAATGCTGGCACGGGAGAGCTCCTGCAAGCCACCAAAATGTTTAAGCAAGTCGCGACGCCGCGTCGGGCCAACCCCTGCCACCCCTTCCAGGGTTGAAGTTCGCCGGGTTTTGCCACGGCGGGCGCGGTGGCCGGTAATGGCGAAACGGTGGGCTTCGTCGCGGATTTGTTGAATCAGATGCAGTGCGGGTGAGTCGCCTTTCAACGTGAACTCATGGGCGGCATCATTCAAGTACAACGTCTCGAAACCGGCCTTGCGCGTGGTGCCCTTGGCCACACCGAGCAGGATCAGGTCGGGCACCGCCAGTTCGTTGAGCACGTCACGGGCCATGGATAACTGGCCCTTGCCCCCGTCTACCAGCAGGATATCGGGCAACTTGCCCTCCCCGTCCTTCAACTTGCTGAATCGCCGCGTGAGCGCCTGGTGCATGGCGGCGTAGTCATCCCCTGCGGTAACGCCTTCGATGTTGTAGCGCCGGTAGTCGGCCTTGATCGGCCCTTCCGGCCCGAATACCACGCAGGAGGCCACGGTGGCCTCACCGCTGGAGTGGCTGATGTCGTAGCACTCCAGGCGCTGGGGCGGCTCGTCCAGGTTGAGGACCTCGGCCAGGGCGTCGAAGCGTGCAGCGACGTGCTGTCGATTGGCCAGGCGTGCACCCAGCGCCTGTTCGGCGTTGGTGACTGCCAGTTGCTGCCAGCGGGCACGGGTGCCGCGTACGCGGTGGCTGATGGCCAGCTCGCGGCCGCGCAGCTCGTGGATGGCCTCGATCAAGGTGGGGAAGTCTTCGTGCACCACGTTGACGATCAGTTCAGACGGCAGGTCGCGCTCAGGGCTGCTGACGTAGTACTGGCCAAGGAACGCGGCCATGACCTCTGCCACGTCTTCGTCGATACCGGTCTGCGGGAAAAAGTTCTTGCTGCCCAGCACCCGCCCGCCACGCACGCTGATCAGGTGCACACAGGCGCCGCCCGGGTTGACGAACGCGGCGATCACGTCGACGTCACCGGTGCCGCCTTCCATGCTTTGCTGGTCCTGGACACGGCGCAGCAGGGAGATCTGGTCGCGCAGTTCGGCGGCCTTTTCGAAATCCAGGGTGCTGGCGGCCTGCTCCATGGCCCCGGACAACTCATCGGTGAGTGCGTTGCTGCGCCCTTCGAGGAACATCACCGAATGGCGCACATCCTCGGCGTACTCCGAAGGTTCCACCAGCCCCACGCAGGGCGCCTTGCAGCGCTTGATCTGGTATTGCAGGCACGGCCGGGTGCGGTTCTTGTAGAAGCTGTCTTCGCACTGACGCACAAAAAAGGTTTTTTGCAGCAGGCTCAGGCTTTCACGAATCGCCCCGGCGCTGGGGTAAGGCCCGAAGTACTTGCCCTTTTGCTTCTTTGCCCCGCGGTGAATGCTCAGGCGGGGAAAGTTGCCGTCGGATAAAAACACGTAAGGGTAGGATTTATCATCACGCAACAGGATGTTGTAAGGCGGCCGCCATTCCTTGATCAGCGTCTGCTCAAGCAGCAGCGCCTCGGTTTCATTGGCGGTGATGGTGGTTTCGACCTGGGCGATACGCGCCACCAGGGCGGCGGTTTTCGGCGCAAGGCCGGTCTTGCGAAAGTAGCTCGCCAGACGGTTCTTCAGGTTCTTGGCTTTGCCCACGTAAAGCAGGCGCGCCTCGCTGTCGAACATGCGGTACACGCCGGGGCGGCCACTGCAGGTGGAGAGAAAGGCACTCGGATCAAACGGTGTGGTCATGTCAGGCGCTGGCGTCCACCATGCCGTGGCGCACTGCGAGCAGGGTCAATTCAACATCACTGCTGATGGCAAGCTTCTCGAAGATACGATAACGGTAGGTATTGACGGTCTTGGGCGACAGGCACAGCTTGTCAGAGATGGTCTGCACCTTCTGGCAACCGACGATCATCAGGGCGATCTGGATTTCCCGCTCCGACAGCGCATCAAATGGCGAATCGCTGGTGGGCTGGAACGACTTGATCGCCAATTGCTGGGCAATCTGCGGGCTGATGTAACGCTGGCCGGCAAATACCAGGCGAATGGCTTGCACCATCTCGGCCAGGCCCGCGCCCTTGGTGAGGTAGCCGGCGGCACCGGCTTGCAGTAAACGGGTGGGAAACGGGTCTTCCTCGCACACCGTGACCACCACGACCTTGATGTCCGGATGGCTGCGCAATAACTTGGTCGTGGCACCAAGACCGCCAATCCCAGGCATCTTGACGTCCATCAGTACCACATCGGGCTTCAACTCCCGGGCCTTGATCAGGGATTCCTCCCCCGACTCCGCCTGGCCGACTACTTGCAGGCCGTCGATGTCAGCCAGCATTCGTGTAATGCCTGTACGAACGAGATCATGGTCATCGACTACTAGCACCCTAATCAAGCAGACACCTCGCGATATGGTCTTATAGGTTGCTGAACACCTTAGCAAAAAACCAAGGCGCAGACCTAGTTGCAAGTGTCATATATATAGAGATTAAACGTGCTGCGGCTGTTCGCCGGCTGGCGAACAGCCCTGTTTCCTGGGCTAAAGGTCAGGATTCCTGGGGGGGCGACTTGGCTTTTCCGTTCACCACGGATGAATGCTCAGCCAAGGTACTGGTCAAGCGACGGATTGCGTCCTGGTCTTCCTTGAACATCGCTCGGTAATTGCCCAGCACTTTCTCTTCGATCTTGCTCAGGTTATCCAGCTGGATCGGCGTTGGGCTGCCGGTCAACACGTACAGGATATCCACACCTTTTTCGGCGACGCGAGACAAATAGTCGGCCTTGGGTGCGCGACCACCGCTTTCATATTTGCCTTGGGCGTTCGCTTCAACGCCTCCAATTTCTCCAAAAACTTTCTGCGACAGGCCAAGTCGCTCTCTTTCTTGCCTTAAGCGCGAACCGATTCCACTCATTTGGATGTATGATCCTAAATTGGCACACCCCAAGAGGTGTCACACCATCACTTCGTTAAACAAACTTGAACGGTTTTGAACTATGCCCGGAATCCGTACTGCTGCACAAGCCAAGGCCTGGCTGGAACATCAAGGAAAGTCAGTTCAAGCGTTCGCCCGGGAGCATGGCGTAGACCCGGCAACCACGTATCAAGTGCTCTCCGGGCGCAAAAAGGGACGGCGTGGAGAAGCCCATAAAGTGGCGGTACTTCTGGGCATGAAAGAGGGCGTTATCGTGGATGAGCCAAGAGCTCAATCCCACGACGAACAAAGCACTAACTGACAGCAGTATGCGCTTATTTGTAGGACGTGCATGTTTTAGTCCGATGTGAGTGCGCGACACTCACGCTCCATCCGCCAGAAGCCATCCTCTTCACCGACAATGCTCAACCCCAAGCGCTGATACAGCCTTCTTGCCGGGTTGGTCTTGAACACCGTCAAACGTAGAAAGCCCAGGCCTTCGACGCGTGCCTTGAGCGCCATTTGCTCCAGCACCCATGTGCCCGCGCCCTGCTTGCGCCAGCATTCCAGCAGGTGCAGCTCGCGGATATACAAGGCCTTGCCATCGCGGCTCAGGCTGATAAAGCCCATGACGACGTCATCGTTGCAGATCAGCCAGTTCTCGCGGCCCGCCCAGGCCACGTCGAAGCCGTCGTTGGACCACAACAAGCCGTTCTGACGGTAGTAATGGCTCATGGCCTGCTGGGTCAGGGTGCGGGCAAACGGCAGGTCCTGCTCGATGGCCCGGCGCAAATGAAACCTCATTCAGAGGGCGACCACTTGGCCGGTCCACTGCCCGCCGTCGCGACGGGCGATCACCAACGCGTCGCCGACACCGGGGGCGGCAACAAGCAAGTTGCCATCGGCGGTCCAGATCGCACTGCGGCCCGCACAAGCCCAGCCTCCGGATGGGCCACCATGGTTAGCCATCAGTACCAACAGGCCATGCTCGGCCGCATAGCCTTCAAGCAAAGCACTGTCCGCCGCGTAGCCTGCCTCGCTGATCAGTACGCTTGCGGCATACACTGTGGCGCCCGCTGCCGCCGCTTGGCGTGGATGGCTGGCCTGGGAAAAGTCCGCACACACCGCCAGCGCGATGCGCTCCTCTGCCAATTCCAGAGGCTCGCCGCCCTGCCCCGCAGCAAATGCCAGCTCTTCGCCGGGGTGCAGATGCTGCTTGGTGTAGACGCCTACTGAACCGTCCGCCTCAAGCACCAGCGCGCCGATCAGCACACCTGTTTTTGGCGCCAAGCGCACCGGCATGCCCACCACGGCCGTCAACTGCAGCTCCCGCGCCAGTTCACGCAACGGCGTCAACACGGCGTCTTGCGGGTCGATGGCCAAATCGGCCGCCAGGAACGGCTCGTAGCCTGTCAGTGACAGTTCTGGAAACACCAGGCATTGCACACCCTGTTCAGCCGCGGCCCGCATCAACGCCAGGTGCCGCTGGATATTGGCAGCGATATCGCCCGGGATGGAAACGGTTTGCGCCGCAGCAAGGGTCAAGGCAGTCATGGTCGCGTCCTGGCAATCATTGTTTGAGAGCCGTCAGCATATCCACACTTGCCCCATAGCGGCATAGGTATCGCCGTTACCGCAGGAATGGATATGTACACGGTCCAACTGTGTTGACGGTCCGGCCGTCTTCGCAGGCAAGCCAGCTCCCACATTTGGATCGCGGTGCCTCAGCCAGATCAGCGCCGGCTGTCAGGCCGTCACGGGAGCAGGCTCCCTCGCCACAGGTACAGCGTCGCAGCAACGTTGTGTAGATACCTATGCCCATAGCGGTAAGTACTGCCACGCGATAGAAATTACTGATTGAATCCACCCGCACGCCTCTAGTAAGCTCCCCCCATCATTTGGAGAGCCCCATGTTGCCACTCACCCACACTCAGGTTTGCCCTGCTGCCAGCGCCTTGCGCTCGGTGTCGGCTACCCGTGTGAATGGTTCGAGCGCACTGGCCGGCTTTTATTTTGGGTATTGGTTTAGCCACTGGCGCGCCTGATACCTGAAATCGGCGCCCACTACTCAAGGGGTCGCCTACCAGAGAAATCTAAACCCCCGGTCGGCTCCCCGACCGGGGGTTTTGTTTTTTCAGCGCCTGACAATTTGTTTTTCACGCTCACTTAAAGGAATCACACCATGAACTACGCCACCTATTACCGCTACGACACTTGCACTGCATGGCGATTTAGCCAGCTCCGTTCGGGACAGCCTGCCGCCTCCGACCGGTCACCCCGTGGTGGCAAGCCAACACACGTAGCCGATACGGCCAATTGTCGAACACCCCAGTAGGCCAAGCGTGCGGGAATCGCCCGCCGCTTGCCCAGGAAGCCTTGAATATGAACTCCTCCGTCGCCGCTTTGCCCGTCTCTGCCCTCAACAGCGCCAATGAAGCCCTGACCCAGCGTTTGCCCAGCGCTCTTGAACTCAAGCACCAACTCCCGCTCAGCCCGTTCCTCAACGAACAAGTCCACGCCCATCGCCAAGCCGTGCGCGCCATCCTCAATGGCGAAGATTCACGCTTGCTGGTGATTGTCGGCCCGTGCTCGATCCACGACCCGGAATCGGCCATGGAATACGCGCGCAATCTGAAGAAGCTTGCGCTTGAAGTCAGCGACCAGATGCTGCTGGTGATCCGTGCCTACGTCGAGAAACCGCGCACCACTGTGGGCTGGAAAGGCTTGGCCTACGATCCGCACTTGGACGGCAGCGATGACATGGCCGCCGGCCTGACCCTGTCCCGCCAATTGATGCGTGAAATGCTGCGCCTGGGCCTGCCGGTGGCCACCGAGTTGCTGCAACCCATGGCCGCCGGCTACTTCGATGACCTGCTCACTTGGGTCGCCATTGGCGCACGCACGACCGAATCGCAGATTCACCGCGAAATGGCCAGCGGCCTGGGCATGCCCGTGGGCTTCAAAAACGGCACCGACGGTGGCGTCGCCATTGCCTGCGATGCAATGCGCTCAGCCTCTCACCCGCATCGTCATTTCGGCGTCGACAGCCAGGGCCACCCGGCGATCATCCAGACGCCCGGCAACCCCGACACTCATTTGGTGCTGCGCGGCGGCCATCGTGGGCCCAACTACGATGCGCAAAGCGTGGCCGACGTAAAGCATGACCTGGCCAAGTCCAAAGTAGCGCCACGAATCATGGTCGATTGCAGCCATGCCAACAGCGGCAAGAACCCGCTGCGCCAACCGGCGGTATTCAATGACGTGCTGGAGCAGCGTTTGCAAGGTGATACCTCGCTGGTCGGCATGATGCTTGAGAGTCACCTGTTCGAAGGCTGCCAGCCGCTGAGCGCGTCGATGAAATACGGCGTTTCGGTGACCGATGGTTGCCTGGGTTGGGACGGGACCGAGCAGTTGTTACGCAGTGCCGCCGAGCGTTTGCGGGAACACGGCAAAGCCGACTGATCGGTGAAAAACATTAGATCGGCCTGGAATTTCTGTTTGGCAAACTCCTGCAGTGGGCGGGCATGGGCCGGTAGTGGCGTGTGCTCGATGCCTTCTCTTGCCTGCTTCTGCGAAGATTGAACTGGCCCGTAGATTTCGTGGCATACGGTAAACACGATGCACCCTTGAATCGCCTTCGTGCAGGAGCGAGCTTGCTCGCAAAAAACATCAACGATAACGCGTGCTTCCTGAATAAACGCAGCGCCTGCGAGTTTTTCGCGAGCGAGCTCCTACAAACAATGGCTGTGGACTAGGCCCGGGCCACCGGCATGCGGGACAGCTCTCGAAGCCACGGCAACACCCGCAGGCCGTGGGCGGTCTCGCAGGGGTCGACGATGTCCATGAAGTGTTCGAGGTTGACGTGGTCCGGCACACCCGGCAATCGCACTCGCACAGCCGGCGTTACACCGCAAGGGGCGCCCAGGTCCAGATGCTCGTAGACGAGTACATGACGCACCTGGGGCAGAGGCTCATGGGCTTGGGCCATCAGCCCCGCATTGATTATCAGCACGTCGAAGGGTTCGGCAGGAATGGCAGTGAGAATCCGCACCTCTTCGAATGTTTGCACCGGCACGATCCGGTAATAACCCAACTGGTTGAGCATTTTCTCGATGTACAAGCGTTGCAGATGCTGTTCATCGGCAATCAGGATGGTCAGTGCTTTGTTCGGCATGGCAAACCCCTGGGCAGGCAGTGCTCGGCAGTGAGCGCAGCCCATTCTCCAGACATATGCCGACGACAAAATCAGGCATGTTCCCGGTTTGTGTAAGAGTTTTCCCAAATTTCCCGAATGGCGATCAACCGCAGTCAGGGCTGATTGCAATAAGCTTTCAAGCCACGATGCAAAACATCAAGCGCTTCGTTCACGCCGTCAACCGCGGGCCCCAATGCCTGACGGTCGCGCTGTTCACATGCGGCCTCCAATGCTTCACACCCACTGATCAATAGGTATGCCTTGACCATTCGCGCGCCGCCCTTGGCACGGTGGGCCAGGTCGTGCAGCTTGGCAAAATCTGCCTGGCTTGCCAGGCGTGGCAGCAAGGCACGGTCCTCCCCCAGGCTTTTAAGCAACGGCGCCAACAATCCGACAAGCGCTGCGTGATCATCGCCGGTCAGCGCGACGAGTGTGCTCAAGTCGAATGTCGGAACAGGCTGCGGGCCTGCGTCTGCCAAACGCGAGGCCAGCGCCGACTGCAAGTCGTCAAGCCCGGTTGGCTTGAACAGGCACCCATCCATGCCCGCCTGCCGACAGCGCTCAGCTTCCTCCGGCTGGGCGTTGGCGGTGAACCCCAGCAACAGGCAGGGTTCAAGACCCTGTTCACGCTCTTGCGCGCGAATGTCCTGTGCCAGCTGATAGCCGTTCTTGAAGGGCATGTTGCAATCGGTAATGACGCCATCGAACTGCCCCGCTCGCCACTGCTCCAGCCCTTGCACACCGTCTTCGGCCGTGACGATACGGTGGCCCAGAAAGCTCAACTGTCGAGCCAGCAGCAAGCGATTGGCCGGGTAGTCGTCCACCACCAGAATGCTCAGCGCACGGCCCTCAGGCGCCGCCTCTTGCACAGGCTCAATCGGGGCCGGCAGCGTGGCGGTCAGGCCAGGGCCAACGTCACGTCCACCCGAGTGCCATGCCCCAGCACACTACTCAAGTGCAATTGGCCGCCCATCATTTCGCACAAGCTGCGGCTGATCACCAACCCCAGCCCAGACCCGCTGCGTGCCGACTGCTGATTGTTGCTGCCCTGGATAAACACGCTGAACAGCCGCTGCTGGTCGGCGACGCTAATTCCAATGCCGGTGTCTTGCACCCATAATTGCACGGCCAAGCGATCGCCCTCGACCACCGCCCGTGCAACCAGGCTGACCTGCCCATGGGGAGTGAACTTGATGGCATTGCTCAGCAGGTTCGACACCACTTGCTTGAATCGCAGCGGGTCGACCAGCACTGCCTGGTCAATCAGCGGGTCCAATTCAACCTGCAGCGCCAACCCCTTGGCTCGGGCCAGCCCCTCGAACACCCGTGCGACCGACGCCAACAGCTCATGCAGGTTGGCGGGCTCCAGGGTCAGCGACAAGTGCCCGGACTCGATCCGCGCGATATCGAGAATATCGCCGATCAACTCCAGCATCCCCCGCGAAGCCACCGAGGCCACCTCCAGGGCGTCGCGGTCGACCCGCCCCTGTTCGGCATTTTTCAACGCCAGCTCAATCATGCCGATCACGGCATTCATGGGCGTGCGGATCTCGTGGCTCATGGTCGCCAGAAAGGTAGTCTTGGCGCGATTGGCGGCGTCGGCATCGTCCTTGGCTTCCTGTAGCTGGCCGAGCAACCGGTGCCGCTCGCTCACGTCGACCCAACCGGCAATCATACCCACCACCTTGTCGTCGCCGTCGCGGTACGGCAGCATCCACTGGTAAATGGTCAGCACATCGCCGTTGGGCACCTTGAGTATTCGATCATGAATCTGCGGCTCGCCCCCAGCCATCAAGCGCAGGTAATCCTCATGAAACGACTGGGCCTGTGGCGGGTTTTCGACGTCGGTTTCCACCACCGTCCTGCCGATTACGTCTTCAAGCTTGTAGCCAAACACGTCGAGGTAGGCGTTATTGCAGGCCATCAGCCTCCCTTGGCGATCACGCACGTAAATCGGGTGCGGCGTGCCGTCAATCAATACACTCATGAACCGCATCTGATCGCTCAGCGCCCGCTCGGCCTGCAGGCGCTTGCGAATCAGGCTGCGCAGGTAAATGGCCCAGCCCAGCGTGACGGCCAACAACAGCGCCGCCAACCCAAAGCCTTGAAGAATCACGTTGCGATAGCGCAACCAGTAACTGTCCTCGATGATGACCTCGCTGCGCCACTGGCCAATCAACTCGTCCATTTCCTGCGGGGTGATACTCAGCAGTGCCTTGTCGAGGATCGAATACAACTCCAGTTGACTGCGGTTGACCCCAAAGGTCACGCGTGCAGGCTCGGTGCCGACCGTACTGGTGACACGCAAGCGGTCGCGGTAATACCGGTTGATCAGATAGCGTGCGCTGATCAATGAGTTGACCGCGCCATCGGCGTCACCATTGGACACCAGCGCCATGGCTTGCTGGGGGGTCTCCACGTCGACAAAGATCACGCCTGGAAAATTCTGCGCTATCTCATCGTGCAGCCCATTGCCAACCACCATGGCCAGGCGTTTGCCGACCATGTCCTCCAGCGTGAGCGGGCTGTGCGGACCGTCGCGGGTAACCAGCACAAAGGGGTTGGTCAAGTAGGGCCGGGTAAAGCGCACTTTATCAGCCCGCTCCACGCTAGGCGTGACGACCGCCAGCATGTCCGCCGTGCCCGCGCTGACAATGTTGATCTGGCGCGGCAACGAACTGCCTGGCACCACATCGAACTTCAAGCCGGTACGCAAGCTGATGCGCGACAGCACTTCGGCACTCAGCCCTTCAAATTGGCCTTGATCGCCGATAAACGATAAGGGAAGGAAATCATTGAGCACCGCGACCCTGACCCGTGGATTTTTCTGCACCCAGCGTTGTTCACTGGCGCTCAAGTGCAGCCGGTCAACGCCGATTATGCCCAGGTTACCCCCGCTCCAGCGGCGTAGAATTTCCATCTGCTCGCTGGCGGGAATCGCCTCCAGCGCAGCATTGAGGATGGGCAGTAAACGCGTATTTTCCCGGGTGACGGCAAACGCAAACGGATTGACTTCCAGGCCGGAAAAATCCGCCATGCGTACATTGTTGAGGTGGTTGCGATTGATCAGGTAGTTGCTACTGATGGCATCCCCCAGGTAGACGTCGGCACGACCAAACGCCACGGCACCAATGGCTTCGAAGGTCGAGGCAAACAGTTCCAGCTGGGCCTGGGGGTAAAACGCCCGTACGGCGTCGGGCTGCATATAGTGATACAGCATCGCCACGCGCTTGCCGGCCAGGTCATCATTCAACACTTGGCTGTCACCGCTGCGGGTCACCAGGGTCGGTTGATCGTTGGCATAAGAGCGAGACAACAGCAGTTGCGGATCGGCCGCTTCATAGCCATTGGCGGAACCGAGGAAATCCACCGCTCCCTGCTTCAGGGCCTCGATCACTTCATCGCGTGTGTCGTAACGCCGAACCTCGATGGAGATATGCAGGGCCTGGCCGACCAATGCGGCAAAATCGGCCGTGATACCTTCGAGCTCGTCGTTGTTGTTAGTCAAGTCAAAAGGTACGTAATCGGGCGCCGAGACGCCCATCAGTAATGAGCGCCGCTCACGCAGCCAACGCCAGTCGGCCTCGTCCAGCGTCACTTGCGGGGTTTCGATATGTGAGTGCCCCAACAGCCGCAAAGCGTGAGGCTCTTCGAGGGCCACCGCGATCAGGGGTAACAGGCTCATCCAAAGGACCGTGGCGAACCTCATCAACGCGGTGGTGACCATTTCAGTTCGGATCAGATCAGATGGTTGCGCTGGGCAAACTTGGATAAGTGCACTACCGAGGACATTCGTAACTTCTCCTTGAGTCGAGTCTTGTAGGTACTGATAGTCTTGTGGCTCAGCAGCATTTGCTCGGCGATTTCCTTGTTACCCAGCCCCAGGGCCAGCATCTGCAACACGGTCAATTCACGATCCGACAGGCAGTCGATCATCTGCCGTTCCGTTTCTTGCAGATCGTCGCGACGCACCGAACTGGTCGGCAAACTGGGGAAGCAACTGTAGCCCGACATGATGGCTTTGATAGCCTTTTGCAGCTCATCCAGTTCACCGGTCTTGGCGACGAACCCCATGGCACCGGAACGCATGCAGCGGGTAGAAAAAAACACCGCCAGGTAGGAGGTCAGTACCAGAATCTTGCATGGCAGGCCCAACGCCTTGATGCGGCTGATAACCTCCAACCCGCCTAATTTAGGCATCGCCAGGTCGAGGATAATCAGCTCGGGACGTTGCTCCCTCGCCAACTGCATGGCATCTGCGCCATCCCCTGCCTGGAAAATCTCATCAAACCCCTCCACTTTCAGGAGATATTTGACCGTCGCCCGGATAAACGGATGGTCATCCACAATTAATGCTTTGCTCATAAAACTTCCCTATGTGGACAAAATACCCTTACACATCACACCGGACCTGGGTACCTGTGAGAACTGACAGTTCCGACGAGCGGCGCTGCCTTCTGAGGACGGTAACGAGGCGGTGTCTGGCCCCTTCAATTAACTCAGCATAACCACGGACGCCGGACCTCAACGACCCAACAGCCGCAAGTGCCCAACCTTAGCAACGCAATGATGTTTCAACTGAAGGGATAATCCGGACTACATGTAGGATTTTTCCACAAACAAGCTTAGCCAATCCTGGCCAGCCCAAAGGAGATCAATCGGTGGTACTCGGGCTCCAGAAAGCCTGTACCACCAGGGTTGATGTTGAGAGGCGCGCCACCAGTGCATCCAGTTCATCGCCATCCACCGACGTGGCGGCCAGGATGGCCTCGATTTCCACTTCGTCGCTGCCGAATGGCCGCACATCGACATCACTGGCCGGGTAGTTGCAGCGGGCCAACTCGGCTTCCAGCAATGCCATCACCGCCTGTTGCTGACTGCGGCGCGCAATGACATAGAGGATATTGGTGACCTCTGCCGACACCACGTCCAAGGGTTGGCGGTTGATGTTATTGACGATCGGCCGCAGCAAGGTGTTGGCCGCCAGCACAAACAGCGTGCCCAGCAAAGCCTCGAGGATCAGATCGGCCCCGGCGCAGGCGCCCACCGCCGCCGAAGCCCAGAGGGTGGCGGCAGTGTTAAGCCCGCGTACATTGCCCTCCTCCCGCATGATCACACCCGCCCCCAAAAAGCCGATGCCCGACACCACGTAAGCGACCACGCGCACCGCGCCTTCCGCACCGCCCAGGCGGTTGGCCATGTCGACAAAGATCGCCGCGCCTACCGCCACTAGCACATTGGTACGTAAGCCGGCGGTGCGTTGGCGGTACTGGCGCTCGAACCCGATCAGGCCACCGAGAATAAACGCAGCGCTGAGGCTGACCACGGTGTCGACCAGGGAGTTGAGGTTGATGTTGTTGATTGCCTGCATAAAAAATCTCCATGAATGCAGCGACAAATTGAAAAACACCGCAGGTCCCTGTGGGAGCTGGCTTGCCTGCGATAGCGGTACACCGACCCATGAGTCTGGCGACTGATACACCGTCATCGCGGGCAAGCCCGGCTCCCACAGGGTTTGGCGATGTTGCATGGGATCTGTTACTGCCAGCCAAACCTGCGAATGTAGTAGCCCTTCACTGCCTGAGTCAGCGCCATGTAAGCCAGCAAAATCACCGGCAAGAACACGAAGTACAGCGACGGCAGCGCCTGCAATTTGAAGTAGTGCGCCAAAGGCCCCATCGGCAGGAATATCCCCACGGCCATGATCACGCCGGTCATCAGCATCAACGGCAGCGCTGCACGGCTTTGCAGGAACGGGATTTTCGGCGTGCGGATCATGTGCACGATCAGGGTCTGGGTCAGCAGCCCCACCACGAACCAGCCGGACTGGAACAGCGTCTGGTGGTCTGGAGTGTTGGCATCGAACACATACCACATGAGTGCGAACGTGGTGATGTCGAAGATCGAACTGATCGGCCCGAAGAACAACATGAAACGTCCCACTTCCCCGGGCTGCCAGCGTTGCGGCGTGGCCAGCATCTCGTCATCGACGTTGTCGAACGGAATCGCAATTTGCGAGATGTCATACAGCAGGTTTTGCACCAGCAGGTGCATCGGCAGCATCGGCAGAAACGGAATGAAGGCACTGGCTACCAACACCGAAAACACGTTGCCGAAGTTGGAACTGGCGGTCATCTTGATGTACTTGAGCATGTTGGCGAAGGTGCGCCGGCCTTCCAGCACGCCCTCCTCCAGGATCATCAGGCTCTTCTCCAGCAGGATGATGTCAGCCGCTTCCTTGGCGATGTCCACCGCACTGTCCACCGAAATCCCGATATCCGCCGTGCGCAACGCCGGAGCGTCGTTGATGCCATCGCCCATAAAGCCCACCACATGTCCGTTGGCCTTGAGCAGCCGTACGATGCGTTCCTTGTGGCTGGGGGTGAGCTTGGCAAACACATTGGTGGTTTCCACCGCCAGGGCCAGTTCGGCGTCGCTCATCGCCTCGATGTCGTTACCCATCAGCAAGCCTTGTTGCGCAAGACCCACTTCGCGGCAGATCTTCGCCGTGACCAGTTCGTTGTCGCCGGTCAACACTTTCACCGCCACGCCGTGGGCCTTCAGGGCCTTGAGGGCGGGGGCGGTGCTTTCCTTGGGTGGGTCGAGAAATGCCACATAGCCGATCAGCGTCAGGTTGTTTTCATCCGCCAGGCTGTAGGTATCACGCCCTGCCGGCATCGGCTGCGCCGCTACCGCCACCACCCGCAGCCCTTCTTCGTTAAAGGCTGCGGTCACCTGGCGAATGCGCGCCAGCAGTTCGTCGGTCAGCGCTTCATCGACGTCGCCATGGCGCACGCGGTTGCACACCGACAAAATTTCCTCCACCGCCCCTTTGCAGATCAACAAGTGCGGTTGATGCTGCTCGGCCACCACCACCGACATGCGGCGGCGGTTGAAGTCGAAGGGAATCTCGTCAACCTTGTTGAACGCGGTGCCGACTTTCAACTCGCGATGGATATCCACATGCTCGAGCACGGCCACATCCAACAGGTTTTTCAAGCCGGTCTGGTAGTAGCTGTTGAGGTAGGCCATTTCCAGCACGTCGTCCGACTCCTGGCCCCACACGTCCACATGGCGCGCCAGGAAAATCTTGTCCTGGGTGAGCGTGCCGGTCTTGTCGGTGCACAGCACGTCCATGGCGCCAAAGTTCTGGATCGCGTCCAGGCGCTTGACGATGACCTTTTTGCGCGACAGAAACACCGCGCCCTTGGCCAAGGTCGAGGTGACGATCATGGGCAGCATTTCCGGGGTCAGGCCGACCGCAATCGACAGCGCGAACAGCAACGCCTCGGTCCAGTCGCCCTTGGTGAAGCCGTTGATGAACAGCACCAGCGGCGCCATCACGAACATAAAGCGAATCAGCAACCAACTGACCTTGTTAACCCCCTGCTGGAACGAGGTGGTCGCACGGTCTGTCGCCGTGACGCGTTGCGCCAAGGCACCAAAATACGTGCTGTTGCCGGTGGCCAGGACCACCGCCGTGGCGGCGCCGGACACCACGTTGGTGCCCATGAACAGAATATTTTCCAGCTCCAGCGGGTTGCGCGTGTGGGCGTCCTGCTGGTGGGCAAACTTCTCCACCGGCATGGATTCACCGGTCATCGCCGCCTGGCTGACGAACAGGTCCTTGGCGCTGAGCACGCGGCAGTCCGCGGGGATCATGTCGCCGGCCGACAATACAATCAGATCGCCTGGCACCAGTTGTTTGATCGGCAGTTCAATGCGCTTGGCAGCATCGCGGCGCAGCACCGTCGCGGTGTTGCTCACCATGGCCTTCAAGGCGTCGGCGGCCTTGTTCGACTTGGCCTCCTGCCAGAAGCGCAACAGGGTCGAGAGCACCACCATGGAGAAAATCACCGTGGCGGCCTTCATGTCTTCGGTCAGCCAGGAGATCACCGCCAACAGAGTCAGCAGCAGGTTGAACGGGTTCTTGTAGCAATGCCACAGGTGCACCCACCACGGCAGCGGCTGCTCGTGTTCGACTTCATTGAGGCCGTACTGCACGCGCAGGGCGTCGGCCTCCTGAGTGTTCAGGCCCTCGGTGTGGCTGCCCAGCACGCCCAGCAATTGCACAGTGCTGCGGTTGGCAGACGCCACCAGTGTCTGCGCCAGGCTGGGCGGTACTTCCCGGCTGACACTGGCATCGGTCACGGTCTCCAGCATCGCCAGGCGGCGAAAATGCCGGGCGATATGCCGGGTCCGCAGGAAACCGGCGAAGAACTCTTTGAGCAAAGTGAGGTTCATGGTGTAACTCCTGCGCGAGGAAAAACCGTCGTGCAGGTACTGCCCGTCCACACCGCGCCCGTCACACAGGCACAGCCGAACCTGGCCCGCCCGCCGTAACAGGCAGGCGCGTCCGTAGCATCCAGGCGTTACCCAGGTGCTGGTCAGCGTCGATGAGAGGGAATCAGGCGGGTGCCAGGACTGGTCACCGCCGGGATGCCGCTTCTCGCTTTGTGAGGCGAGACAACGGCATCTGGAAAATGCGCGTTACCTTGCCAAGAGGCCGGTTACCGAAACCGGCCGACGACTGTCACTCGAACAAGTACCCACTGAGGGTCTCCGCTATTGATGAAAACGCGCGAAGCTTACGCCCCGATGTTGGCGGAGTAAACCGTAGGAAAGTGGCAGCCTGGTGAATAAGAAGATTCTTCAGGATGGGTTCAGGAACGCCTTTCTCAACCCCACGTTGGGCAATCCCGTTCGACCAGCGCCAGGTAGTTTTCAATGCTCGCGCTAGCCACAACCTTCACTTGGATAGACACCCTATTCACCTGCCGGCCCATCGTGATCCCCTCACGGGTGCGCACCTGTACATAGCCAAGCCTGGGCCAAAAACGCTCGGCTCTGGTATTGCCCACCACTACCGTCAGCCGTAGCCACTGAGCGCCCTTTGCCACCGCCCACGCCTCAAGGTCGGTGTGCAAACGCTGCGCCAGCCCGCTGCCGTGCCAGCGCGCATGCACCAGCAGTAACCCGATGTGCCACACCCCGGTGGCGAGCCAATCAGCGGCGATATTCACCACGGCGACCAAGTGGCCCTGCGCATCGCGGTAACCCAGCCAGTACAGGCGACTGCAATGCCAGCCAGCGGGCAATTGGCCGCGTAACTCTTCCCGTGCTTCGGTCGGGGTAGCCGGTTCGCCATTCACCGCGATGAAGTAATCGGGTGCCTGTTCAAAAAACTGCTGCAACTCAGCCTCATCGCAACCCAAAAGCTCAACCACCCGAATGCCTTCCAAGGAGCTGCCAGGCAACAGATGTAGATCAACGTCCATGTTCAACCTCTTCAATCCCGCGTCAGCACTTCCAGCAATTCAATCTCGAAGCGCAGGTTACTGTTGGGTTTGATATGCGCGCCCATCGAGCGCTCGCCATAGGCCAGGTGCGCGGGTACATACAACGTGCGCACGCCGCCAACCTGCATGCCCATCAAGCCCTGGTCCCACCCCTTGATCACGCGGCCAGTGCCGATCACGCACTGAAACGGTTTGCCCCGTTCCCAGGAGGAATCGAACACCGTGCCATCTTCCAGGGTACCGGTGTATTGGGTGGTGATCAGCGCGCCCTTGACCACGGCTTTGCCGTCGCCCAGGCGGATGTCGGTGACCTGCAGTTCATCGTTGCTCATGGGTTTCTCATTGAAGGGGTCAAAGGCTGGGGTTTTCCCAGAATCGGATGGGTTTGGCAAGTGCAGGGGAATGGCCAGCGTGATGGTGGACCGTTCGCTGGAATGCATACAGCCGCGTTAACGCAATCCAATGTGGGAGCTGGCTTGCCTGCGAAGGCGGTGTGTCAGTCAATGCATCTGTGACTGCACGACCGCTTTCGCAGGCAAGCCAGCTCCCACAATTGGATCTGCGTGCATCCAAAAGCCTTTACAACCAATGCCAGAACCGGCTCCAGAACCCACGCCCCAACTCATCCTTGCACCCGGCATATTGGCGCGCATACATCTGCGAACGCGCCTGTACCTTGCTCGCTACCGGCGGCAGCCAGGCTTTGCTGGCGTAGGTGCGCTGGCGGTAGCCGCCCCAGCCTTCGTGGTAGTTCAGGTACTGGCCGTAGGCATCGTATTTGTAGACGCCGTTGATGGTGTAGGTCTTGTCCATGTACCAGCCGATAAAGTCGATCGCGTCGTCGAAGTCTTCGCGATCAGCGCCGCTGCGGCCGGTGGCTTTGCGGTAGTCGTTCCATACTTCATCCTTGGCCTGGGCATAGCCGGAAGCGGTGGAGACGCGACCCCAAGGGATGATCCACAGCAGGTATTTACGCGGGGTCTTGGCGTCGTGGCGAAAGCCCGACTCCTGATACATGATGGCGAACGGCACCTGGATCGGTACGCCCCAGCGCTTTTGCGTGACCTTGGCGGCGTCGTACCAGTCGTCTTTTTCGCGCAAGATACCGCAGAGGTCGTTGGGCGTGCGTGGCGGCGAGGTGCCGCACGCCGCCAACAGGGAAGTGAGTAATAACAGTCCGACGGCTTTGCCTGCGCTCAAGGGTCACCTTTGTGGGATAAGGGTAAAATGCCAGTATTTTACCCCTTCACACAGGCGGCGTCCTTGCCGCAGACATCTTTAAGCCAAAGGCACGCGACGGGTAGTCAGCGCGATACGACCAATAAAGAAGCTCAACGCCGCACCCAACAGCAGCATGGCCAAGGTGCTCCAGGCCGCGCGGGACAGTTGCTTGGCAGCGACTTCACCGGCTTCACGGGCTTTCTGTTCAGCCTGCTTTTTCAGCTCATCGACCTTTTGCATGGCTTGCTGATAAGCCTGGGCATAGTTGTCGACGATCTGCGTGGCTTCTTCTTTGCTCTTGCCAGTGCGGGCCGCGACGATGTTGACCAGCGCCTCTTTATCCGCTGCATTCAATGCTGGCTCGCCGGACGCTTTCACACGTTCGAACCATTGCTTGAGCTCATCACCGGCCTGGGCAGGATTGGTCGCTGCATCGGTAGCCGACTGCTTGCCATCGGCAGCTGCCTGATCGGCTTTCTGCTCGACATTGGCAGGGTCCAGTTCAGCCTTGCCGCTCTGCTTGAGCAAGGTATCCAGTTGGCCTTGCAGGCTGTTCCAGTCCAGCTCGATGCCCTGCTCATTCAACTGTTGCTTGATGCTATTGCCAATCCCCGGCGCGGCGGCAGCAATGCCACTGCCCGCAGCAGACAGACCTTTACCCACCACGTTGCCGGCCGTACCGACCACGCTGGAAGCCAGGCCCGCCAACAGCCAAGTGGTGAGCAAGGTGGTCAAGGTCCAGGTCAGCACCCCATGCAGACCGCCACGATCCGGCGCGGTGCGGCCGGCCACGAACGCGCCCAACGCGATGGCGACCAGTGTCGATACAAACAGCCAGATACCCGCACCCGTGCCAAAACCGCTCAACGGGTTGCCCGCTTCCATCGGGTCAACGGCACTGGCGCCAATGGCGGTGCCCAACACACTCAAGACCAGGTAGGTGACCAGTGCGATTGCACTACCGGCCAATACCGAGCTCCACGACACTCGAAACAGCGATCGATTGGTTTCATAGACAGTGGTCATACAAAGGTCCTTTTCAAATTGAGGAGCAAGGCAATGCGCCTTGATGGGTGTGAGTGTGGCGAAACGACATACGTTCAGTCCTGGCCCATATGCACCAGGCGCCCTGGTGCATTCGCACTGCCCCGTGGGCAATTACTCTGCACTATCCTGACGCCAGGATGTCGTAACCCAATGTGCCTTGCCCTGCCCTAATCGGAGACGTTATGACCCAGGATGTTCTCGCCAAAGAAACCAACCGCCGCCAACTGCA
Source organism: Pseudomonas sp. FSL L8-0168 (assembly GCF_037976155.1). Classification (NCBI taxonomy): domain Bacteria; kingdom Pseudomonadati; phylum Pseudomonadota; class Gammaproteobacteria; order Pseudomonadales; family Pseudomonadaceae; genus Pseudomonas; species Pseudomonas sp. FSL L8-0168. The sequence goes on from NZ_CP150262.1 coordinate 1,456,290, forward strand.
GACCATCATCTCGGGACTGTCCGACGGTGTGATTCTGGCCGAGGTCGACCAGACCATTCTGTGGGCCAATGAAGCGGCGTTGACCATGCATGGGGTCAGCGAGGTCAAGGAACTGGGCGCCAATACCGAGGCGTACGCCAAACGCTTTGCCCTGCGCTATCGCAACAACCATCCCTTGCCACTGGACAGCTACCCCCTCAGCCGCGTGGCTGCCGGCGAAGAGTTCAGCGATGTGGTGGTGGAAGTCACACCCGCCGACGACGAACACCGCAGCTGGGTACATCGCCTGCGCAGCCTGGTGCTGACCGATGCCCAGGGTGAACCTGAGTTGCTGGTACTGATCCTCAGCGACGCCACCGAATGGGCCAGCGCCGAGCAACGTTTTGAGAAAACCTTCAACGCCAACCCGGCGCCCGCGGTGATCTGTCGCCTCAGCGACCTGCGCTACATCAAGGTCAACCAGGGTTTTTTGGAGATGACCGGCTACAACCGCGACCAGGTCATCGGCAAATCCGTGTATGAACTGGATGTGCTGGAACAGGCCGAGCGCAAGGACCTGGCGATCCAGCGCCTGGGCGAAGGCGCGACCATCCCGCAGATGCAGGCCGAACTGAGACTGCCCGAAGGTGGCAGCAAACTGGTGATCGTCGCCGGCCAACCGTTGGACATGAACGAGGAAGACTGCATGCTGTTTTCCTTCACCGACCTGGAGCCACGGCGTAAAGCCGAGATCGCCCTGCGCCAGAGCGAAGAACGCTTCGCCAAATCCTTCCGCCTGACGCCCGTGCCGACCCTGGTATGCAGTGCCGACAACCGCCAGGTGGTAGACATCAACGAAGCCTTCATGAGCATCACCGGCTATATCAGCGAGGAACTGATCGGCAAATCCATCGAAGACATCAACTTCATCGACAGCCCCCAGGCCGGCGCGCAGTTGTTCGCCACCCTGGAAAAAGCCGGCAACCTTGAAGGCCAGGACCTCAAGGTGCGCAAGAAAGGCAACGAGGTGATCGACTGCGTGGTATCCGCCGACACCGTGATTATCCAGGACGTGCCCTGCTACCTGATGGTGCTGATGAACATCACCGAGCGCAAACGCTCGGAGCTGGAACTGGTAGCGGCCATCGAGGAAGTCATGCAGGACGCGTCCTGGTTCAGCCAGACCCTGATCGAGAAGCTGGCCAACGCCAAGAGCGTCAACAGCCCCAACCTGCCGAATGTTTCCTTCACCGACCTCACCGCCCGCGAGCGCGATGTATTGGGCCTGATCTGCGAGGGCCTGGCGGACAAAGAGATCGCCTCGCGCCTGAAACTGGCGCCCAACACCGTGCGTAACCATGTGGCCACGGTGTATTCCAAGCTGGGGGTGCACAGCCGTAGTGCAGCGATCGTCTGGGCTCGTGAACGCGGGCTGTTTGCCGGTGATTTGCGCCTGAAAAACAAGCCCTGACCCTGCAAATGCACTAGTGCGTCTAGTGCGAATTCGCCTTATTGAGCGGCGGTGCAAGCAATAACCTTCAAGGGATCGTATTTATGCCTAGAAGGAACCCGCATGTTTACCCTCTCTCAACTGCGCAACTGCATCGAAGAAGGCCTGTCACCGCTGACGTGCGAATTCACCCTGTGCCGGGACGCGTCCTTGACCCTCAAGGTCTATGATGCCGAGACCGGCCGCGTCGACCTGGTGGTCACTGGCATCAGCACCAACCGCCTGCAGACCCCGCAGGAAGTAGCGAAAATGGTGGATGAATTGCGCTACGAGTTGCAAAGCAACAACGTCGGCAAGCTCACGCTGGATGATTTGCCTTTATCGCCGCTCCCATGAAATAAAACACCCCACCTGCGACGATAAACGCCCCCAGCATGTAGAACATGTAATGGGCCGGCAGGCTGGCCAACACCAGCCCACACAGCACCGGCCCCAGCGCGGCACCAAGGTTGGACAGGTTTTGCGCCCCGTAATACATGCCCCGCAGGTGGTCCGGGGCAATTCGGTCGATAAACATGTACTCGGCCGGGAACACGATGATCTCCCCGACGGTGAACACCGCCATCGCCAGCACCCAGCCCACCACGCTGGTGGACAGCCCGAAGCCGATCAACCCCAGCATGAACATGCTCAAGCCAGCGCTCAGCCACTGGCTCAGGTAAGGGTGCGAGATGCGCCGGCCAATCAGGTACTGCAAGGCAATCACTAGCACGGCGTTGGTGGTCAGCACCGCGCTGATCACCGTGTAGGTGTATTCGGCGGTCGTGGTGGTCACCAGGTATTGCGACAGGTAGGCCGTGAACTGGCCGAACACCACCGCGCTGAGTAAACCGCCGAGGGTGAAGCACACCAGGCGACGGTCCTGCAGCAAAACGCGGGCGACGGCAAGGAACGGCAGCGGCTTTTGCGTGGCGTCCACCGTGGCCAAGTTACGGTCACCCCAGCGCCCATACAGCAGAAAAAACCCCAGCCCCAACAGCGCCGACAGAACAAACGGCAAGCTGATATCCAGCTTGGCCACCATCGCGCCAAAGAACGGCCCTACGGCATAGCCGATATTGGTGAGGGTGTACTTGATGGAAAATACTTCGCTGCGCGCGTCTTCGGGCAGCAGGCTGGCGAAGCCGGCTTTCACCGCAATATCAATGACGGCGTAGGCCAGGTTGATCAGGATCAGGCAGCCATAGAACGCCCAGATATTCTGCGCCAGCACCGTACCGATAAACCCCAGCACAAACACCAGGCTCAAGCCGAGCAACAGGCGATAGCTATTGATGCGGTCGACCAGGAAACCGCCGTAGACACTGAGTAGTGAACCGACGATCAGCGAACTGCCGATTACCAGGCCGACCTGGGTAATGTCCAAGGCGAAGTGGCTGGTGAGGTAGATCACGAGATAAGGAAAGGTGATGGCCTTGGCCAGCGTCAGCAGCAACGTGGCGCACAGCAACAGGTTCACGGTGCGGGGGTAGTTTCTGATGGTGGCAAGCATCCTGCTCTCGTTCTTCAAAGGTAACGCGACCATTGCGGTCGGTTACCTTAACGCAAGAAACATGAAGCGAGCAGGTGCCCCGGCGGAATTATTTCTTGACTGGCGTAATCTCGAGGATGGTGCCGTTGGTGGTCTTGAGCAGGACGTACTTGTCACCTACACGCGTCCATTGGCTTTCTTCTTCGGGCTGTTTGAGCCCGCGTTTTTTCCAGTCTTTAATCGCTGACTCCTCGCGCATCAAGATGTCCGGGGCGCGATCACCCTCTTTCAAGTCACGGGCGTTGATGTTTGAAGGTTGCACGGTTTCCTGAGGGGTATCGCCGGCCTGCACGACAGCGCTGACGGAGGAAAAGCTGGCAGCGACCAGCAGGCAAGCGGCTAAGGTTTTCGACTTCATGGGTGCTCCTTCAATTAATGGTGCGTACCCAGGTTCCGACCGCGGCGGCGCGCAATCATTCAGCCGTATTTCCCTGCGGACAGAGATTGCTCCCGCTGGGCTGCGCAGCGGCCCCAACCCATTCACCGCATGTTTTCAGTGGGTACGCGGTCGGGCTTTTTGGGGCCGCTTCGCGGCCCAGCGGGAGCAAGCTCCCTCGCCACAGTGGGGGTACACCGTTATAGCCAGGCGGCGTCCCAGAGTGAGTAGTCGCCAACATGCCCGGCCAGTCCGGCTCGCAGTGGGTTGGCGATGATGTAGCGAGCAGCCTTGATAAGGTCTCCCTCGGCTCGCACCGCACGATCGTGATAGCCGTTCTGCCAGAAAGCACCCTGTGTGCGACGGGCTCGGTTGATGGTCAGTGTGCTTCGCGACTTCACTCGCTTCATCACTTCAGACAGCGTCGCGCTTCGCAATTCAAATAACCAGTGAAGGTGATCCGGCATAATGACCCAGGCCAAAGAGTTGACCAGCTCAAGGTCATGGGCTCGTTTGAGCTCGGCAACCAATAGCCGCCCCAGGTAAATATCGGCAAATACCGGACGACGCTGATAAACCACGGTAGTTACCAAATAAGCTCGACCAGGTTCCGAATAACGGCCACGTCGCAACAAATGAGAGTTGGGCTTGTGAAGCAATCCTTTGCTCCCCTGAATGGTTGAATGGTCCATTCAACCTAGCAGGCACCTGAGATGTCCCTGCCCAATACAGTTTCCCCATATTTCCCAATCCTTTGTGGCGAGGGAGCTTGCTCCCGCTGGGGTGCGCAGCAGCCCCAAAAAGCCACACCGCGCATCCACTGAACGCATGCGGTGAATGGGGTGGGGCCGCTTCGCTGCCCAGCGGGAGCAAGCTCCCTCGCCACAAGGGTTTGTGCATAGGGTTTGCGAGCGTGAAAATAATCGTGTAATTTTTCATGAAATTATTCGAATTAAATTTCATGACCCCACAAGAAGAACTCGCCACCCTCGCGGCGCTGATCCACGACCTGCGCAAGCACAAGAAGCTCACCCTGGCCCAACTTGCGCAAAAAATCGAAAGGTCGGTGGGATTTCTGTCCCAGGTCGAACGTGGCCTGTCGCGCCCGACCGTGGCCGATTTAACCGCCATCAGCCACGCCCTCGACGTGCCCACCACGTATTTCTACAGCCTGCCCAAACCCAAGGCGGTGGATTGGGTGACCCGCCCCAACGAGCGGCGCACGGTGTATTACGCCAACGGCATCACCGACATCCTGGTGTCGCCGAGCATGAACGGCGCGTTCTCGATGCTCGACAGCCTGTTGGCCCCCGGTGCCAACAGCGGCGAACAGACTATGAGCGACCGCGCCGAACAGGCTGGTTTTGTGCTCGAAGGCGAGTTGACCCTGTGGGTGGATGACGAAGCCGAGCCAGTCACCCTCGGCCCCGGCGACAGCTTCCACCTCGCCAGTTTCGCCCACTGCCGCTACGCCAACCTGACCGACCTGCCCGCCCGCGTCTTGTGGGTTTACAACTAGGAGCTGCACCCGTGAAAAGCCATTCCTCCACGTTGCTGGCCGAAGTACGGAGCTTTCGCCAGAACCACCCCGACGTGCGCTATGTCGACCTGATCGCCCTGGACATTCCCGGGCATTTCTACGGCAAGCGCTACCCAGTGGAGATGCTTGAAAAAATCGCCGCCGGCAGCCCGCTGAAGCTGCCGCAGAATGCGGTGCTACTGGGGGCCCAGGGTGGGCTGTTCAAGATTGGCGACTACTGCTTCAACGATGGCGACCCGGACGCCAATCGCCGATTGGTGCCCGGCACGCTCAAACCGGTGAACTGGGAGTCGCAGCCATTGGGGCAAATGCTCATCACCTCGGACGGCACCGAAGCGCCCATCGAGTTCGAACCCCGCGAAGTCCTGGCCAAGGTGCTGGAACGCTTGCAGCATCAGGGCATTCATCCCGTGGTGGCGTTTGAGCTGGAGTTCTACCTGTTTGATAAACAGCTGGAAAACGGCCTGCCGCAATTTGCCCGCGACCCGCTCAGTGGGGATGCCGACGACCAGCCCAACCTGCATATCGAACGGCTGTCGCGTTTCAGCGACGTGCTCGACGACATGGCGCAAACCGCCAAGGACCAAGGCATCGACATCACGGTGATCACCGCCGAGATCGGCCCCGGCCAGTTCGAGATCAACTTCGGCCACTGCGATGACGGCCTGCGCGCCGCCGACTGGGCCGCCCTGTTCTGCCGTAGCACCCGTGGCGTCGCGCTCAAGCATGGTTACCGCGCCAGCTTCATGGCCAAACCCTACCTGCAATTTCCCGGCAGCGGCATGCACGTGCATGTCAGCCTTTACGACGCAGCGGGCAATAACTTGCTAGCGGCCCATCAGCAGCAGCCATTGCGCCACGCCGTAGCCGGTTGCCTGGAATTACTGCCCCACTGCATGCCGATTTTCTCGCCCAACCACAATGCCTTCCGCCGCCTGGGCGGCACGGTTAACGCTGCGACGCGGGCGAGCTGGGGCTTTGAAGACCGCGATGCCTGTGTGCGCATCCCCGAGTCCGACCCGCGCAACCTGCGGATCGAGCACCGCCTGGCCAGCGCCGATGCCAACCCTTACCTGGTGCTGGCGGCGATCCTGGTGGGCCTGGAGCATGGGCTTGAGGCCAAGCGCGAACCCATCGCGCCACTGAACGAGGACCGCAACAGCGGCGCCGATTTCCCGGTGGAAATGCTCGACGCCGTGCGTGCCATGCAGCAACAACCAGTACTGCGCGACAAGCTGGGCGCGGAATTTGTCGAGGTGTATTGCGAGAACAAACGCCAGGACCACCTGGCTTTCCAGCAGGAGATCCAGGCGCGGGAATATCGCTGGTTCCTCTAAGCGCGTGACGCGCTCGCGGCATAAAAACCTTGATCCAAATCAAAGAAAGGCTCTAGCACGGGCCTTTCAGCCCGATAAATTGTCGAACAATCCTGGCCTTTGCCGTTGAGATCCATTATCATCCGGCGCCTTCTCGCTACCCGCCGGGTAGCTGTTTCAATGTGTCACCCGAGGCGCCCATGTACCGTTTTCCGTTTCACCGCCCTTTGATTGTCATCAGTCTGGGGCTGGTTTCCCATTCCGTCAGCGCGGCCCTGCAACCCATAGCCGAAGCCCCGCTGGCCAGTGACACCGAGCTGCACTGCCACTTCAACCGCGACGCCAGCACTGACTGCACCACCACCTACCACTACACAATTCTCAAGGCCAACGGCCGCGAAATGCTCTCGCGCATCGACTTCGACTACTCCGAAGCCGACACCTTTGAAGTGGTCAGTGCACAGTCCACTCAGCCTGGCGCCAAGCCGGTCGCCCTGGCTGCCACGCAAATCGATACCCGCAGCGCACCCAACCCGGACCAAGGCTTCAGCCGCGACAAGCAAACCTCCCTGGCCTTCCCCAACCTGCGCGTGGGCACGCAGATCCGCTACACGGTACGCCAGCATTACCCGGCCAAACCGCTGATGACTCAGTTCCACTATGTGCTCAAATTCGGGCCCAGCTCAGCCCGCCGCGATCGCTTCAAGGCGCGCTTTACCGCCGAACGGCCGATCCAGTGGCGAAGTGAATTGTTCGACGGTTTCAAGGTAACGCCTTCGAGCAACGGCAAGACCCTGGACGTGGTGCAAAAAGCCCCGACCTACCTCAACTACATCAATGAATCCTCCGCCGCCGCGCTGCTGCGCGTCCCACGCCTGGAAGTGGGCAGCGCCGTGGACCGCCAGGCGTACTTCGGTGATTTCGCCCAGCGTTACAACCAGATCCTCGGCGCCACCCTGCCGGCGCAAGCCGCCACCGCGGTGGCCGCCGCACGCAGCCTGGCGCCGGCTGAGCAAGTGGCCGCGCTGATGCAGCACATCAATGATCACTACCGCTACCTGGGTGACTGGCGGGCGACCGAGCGCGGCTATGTGCCGTTCAGCCTGGCGGAAATCGAGCAGCACGGCTACGGCGATTGCAAGGACCTGGCGACCCTGCTGACGGCCATGCTCAAGGCCAGCGGCATCAAGGCTGAGACCGCGTGGGTCAGCCGTGGCGACGTGGTCGATGCCTTGCTGATCCCCGGCACCCAGGCGCCGAACCATGCCATCGTGCGTGCCGAAGTGAATGGACAGGTGTGGTGGCTTGACACGACCAACCCGGTCTTCGCCCCTGGCCAAACCATGCCCGACATTCAGGACCGGTGGGTATTGGTCAACGATGCGCAGGGCCAGGTGCGTGAAGAACACATCCCACTGGAGCGCCCCGAAGTCTCGATACGCCTGGACAAACAGGTGCAGTACGGCAAAGAGGGAGATGGCGCGGTCAAGGCGACTATTACCTTCAGCCGCTTGCCGTTGATGCAACTGAGCGTCGCTGACCGCCAGCAAGGCACCACCGCCACCGACCAGAACATCTGCGCCAACTTCGGCAATGACATCAGCGACTGCCAGATCACCCGCGAACCCACCCGCTTTGTGGTACATGACGGCTACAGCGTCACCGCCCGCATGAACGATCAGCGCGCCCTGGAAAAACTGGACAATGACTATGTCTACAACGACCCGTCCTTGAAAGACCGCTGGGAGGGCTACATCAACTATCGCCGCCAGGGGCAACAGGCTGACCTCTACCTGGGCAACCCAGAGACCTACGACTACACCTACACCCTGGCTGGCGGGAAGATGGAAAAAGCCATCCCCGGCTGCAAGGTGCGCTCGCCCTGGTACGACCTCGACCTGGACGGCAAACTCGAGGACGGCTCGCTGCGCTACCACTATCGCCTGAGCCAGAAAAAGCGCTGGCTGACCCATGCCGAAGTCACCAGCGATGCGTTCGGAAAGATGATTGAAGAGGCTCGGGCCTGTGCCGAGCAGGTGCATCAGGTAGTAAAGTTCTAGACTGCCCCTGACACACCCCGATCCAAATGTGGGAGCTGGCTTGCCTGCGATGGCGGTGTATCAGCCACTCATGTGCAAGCTGACACGCCGCCATCGCAGGCAAGCCAGCTCCCACCGTTTAATCCGTGTGCGTCAGCGGGATTCACCGAGCAACAAGCCCTGCTCCCGCGCGCACAACCCCACTACATAATCCCACAACACCCGCAACCGCACCGACTTGTGCAGCTCCCGGCGCGAGCTGATCCAATAGCTGCGCTGAATGCCCTCTGCCGGCAACAACGGCACCAACGCCTCATCGCCAGCTGCCATGAAACACGGCAACACCGCAATCCCCAACCCCGAACGCGCCGCCTGGTGCTGGGCGATCACGCTGGTGCTGTGGAACACCACCTTGGGGCTACGGCAGAAGCTGTTGAGGAACTTCAGTTCCTGGCTGAACAGCAAGTCGTCGACATAATCGATCCAGGCATGGGCAGCGAGGTCTTCACGTTTTTCGATGGGCGGGTTACGCGCCAGATAGGCACGGCTGGCGTACAGCGCCAGGCGATAATCGGTGAGTTTGCGCGTCACCAGTTGGTCGGCGCTGGGGCGTTCCAAGTGAATGCTGATCTCCGCCTCGCGGTTGAGGATGCTGACAAAGCGCGGCACCGCGACCAGCTCCACCTCCAACCCTGGGTAGCGTTCAAATAGCCCGCCCATGCGTGCGGCCAGAAACATCACGCCCAGGCCTTCGGCTACGCCGAGGCGGATCTTGCCCAGGGGCGCAGCAGAATGGGTGAGTTCATCTTCGGCCAGCAGTGCCACATTTTCCATAGCCTCGGCATGCTTGAGCAACGCTTCGCCGGCGGGCGTCAGTTCATAGCCCTGGGCGTGCTGCACGAACAGCGCCGTGCCGAGGCTTTTCTCGATGGCGTCGATGTGCCGCGCCACGGTGGCATGCGTGGTTTTCAGGCGTTGGGCGGCGGTGAGCAGGCGGCCACTGCGCTGCAACTCGAGAAAAAACCGCAGGTCATTCCAGTCGAACATATCGCCTCCAGAGCCTGGGCCAGCCGGCGTTGTTTAAAAACGCACAGCGGGTGGGTAAAAACTAACATTTTTAAGACGAAAACTAACAACTAGGATGGGCCCAATAAGAAAAACAAGCGAGACCCCAGATGCCCAATGCAACTGCTGAATACGATTACATCGTCGTCGGCGCCGGCCCTGCCGGATGCCTGCTGGCCAATCGTCTGTCCGCCAACCCGGCTCACCGTGTCCTGCTGCTGGAAGCCGGTGGCCGCGACAACTACCCCTGGATCCATATCCCCGTCGGCTACCTGTTCTGCATCGGCAACCCACGCACCGATTGGTGCTTCAAGACCCAACCCCAAGCCGGCCTGCAGGGACGCGCCTTGAGTTACCCTCGGGGCAAAGTGCTGGGCGGCTGCTCGTCCATCAACGGCATGATCTACATGCGCGGCCAGGCCCAGGACTACGATGGCTGGGCGGCGGCGGGCAACGCGGGCTGGGCTTGGAAAGACGTACTGCCGCTGTTCAAACAGAGCGAAAACCATTTTGCCGGCGGCTCTGAATTCCACAGCGAGGGCGGCGAGTGGCGCGTCGAGCAACAGCGCCTGTCGTGGCCGATCCTCGATGCGTTTCGTGAGGCGGCGGCTCAAAGCGGCATCGCCAATATCAATGACTTCAACCAGGGCGACAACGAGGGCTGCGGTTACTTCCAGGTCAACCAGAAAGCCGGTGTGCGCTGGAATGCGGCCAAGGCGTTTCTCAAGCCGATCCGCCAGCGCCCTAACCTCACCGTGCTGACTGAGGTAGAGGTTGAGCGTGTGCTACTGGAGAACGGGCGTGCTTGCCAGGTACTGGGGCGTCAACACGGCCAGTCGATGAGCTGGAAGGCGCGCAAGGAGATTGTGCTGTGCGCCGGTTCCGTGGGTTCACCGGGGATTCTGCAACGCTCAGGGATCGGCCCTTCCCATGTGCTCAAGCCGCTGGGTATCAACGTGGTGCACGAGCTGCCAGGGGTTGGTGGCAACCTGCAAGATCACCTGCAACTGCGCCTGATCTACAAGCTGGAAAATGCCCGCACCCTGAACCAGATCGCCGGTACCTTGTGGGGCAAGATGGGCATGGGCCTGCGCTACCTGTACGACCGCAGCGGCCCGCTGTCGATGGCGCCCAGCCAGCTTGGCGCGTTTGCCCGCTCCGGCCCGGAGCAGACCTCGGCCAACCTGCAATACCATGTGCAGCCACTGTCCCTGGAACGCTTTGGCGAACCGTTGCACGGCTTCCCGGCATTTACCGCGTCGGTCTGCGACCTGCGCCCGCAAAGTCGCGGCCGGGTGGATATCCGTTCGACCAACCCGGCGGATGCGCCGCTGATACAGCCTAATTACCTCAGCCACCCCGAAGACTTGCGTGTAGCGGCCGACGCTATTCGCCTGACCCGGCGCATCGTCGCCGCTCCGGCCCTGAGCCAGTTCAAACCGGTGGAATACCTGCCCGGCGAAGCCCTGCAAACTGAAGAACAACTGCACGAGGCCGCTGCACGGATCGGCACCACGATTTTCCATCCGGTGGGCACCTGCCGCATGGGCGATGACAAAGACGCCGTGGTCGACAGCCAGCTGCGCGTACACGGCATTCCCGGCCTGCGCATTGCCGATGCGTCGATCATGCCGCGCATCACCTCCGGCAATACCTGCTCACCCACGCTGATGATCGCGGAGAAGGCCGCACAGCTGATTCTGTCACCCAACACTGCAGGAGCGAGCTTGCTCGCGAAAAACCCACCAGCACCGCGCACCACAGGGCACCCCGCGTAATCATTAACGCTATATGAAGTTGAAAAACACCGGCGCCGAGGTTGGCGCCGACAGTGGAAAAACAATAAATAATCACTGTGAGGGACACCCGATGTCAGAACATGCTCAACCCCTGGGCTCGGCGGCCAGTGCAAGTACCGCCAACGAATCAAGAAAGGTCATCTTCGCCTCCTCTTTGGGGACGGTGTTCGAGTGGTATGACTTTTTCCTCTACGGCGCCCTGGCGGCGGTGATCAGCAAGCAGTTTTTTGCCGGGGTCAACGACACCACGGCATTTATCTTTGCCTTGATGGCTTTCGCCGCAGGCTTTGTGGTGCGGCCATTCGGTGCGCTGGTGTTCGGCCGGCTGGGCGATATGATCGGGCGCAAGTACACCTTCCTCGTGACCATCATCCTGATGGGCGTGGCAACCTTCTGCGTCGGGTTGCTGCCGACCTACGCCAGCATCGGCATTGCCGCACCGATCATCCTCATTGTGCTGCGCATGCTGCAGGGCCTGGCGCTGGGCGGTGAGTACGGCGGCGCCGCTACCTACGTGGCCGAGCATGCGCCACCGGGCAAGCGCGGCCTGCACACCAGCTGGATTCAGTCCACCGCCACCCTCGGCTTGCTGCTGTCGCTGCTGGTGGTGCTGGCCTGCCGTTACTTCACCGGCGATCAGTTCGAAGTGTGGGGCTGGCGCATTCCGTTCCTGTTTTCCATCGTGCTGCTGGGCATCTCGACCTGGATCCGCATGAGCCTGCACGAATCGCCCGCCTTCTTGAAGATGAAAGAGGAAGGCAAGGCCTGCAAGGCGCCGATTCGCGAGTCCTTCGGCAAGTGGGAAAACCTCAAGGTGGTGCTGATCGCGCTGTTCAGCATCAACGGCGGGCAGGCGGTGACCTTCTACGCAGCGCAGTTTTATGTGCTGTTCTTCCTCACCCAGTTCCTGCGCATGGACCCAGCCCTGGCCAATATGCTGTTGATCATCAGCGTGGTGATCGGCGCACCGTTCTTTATTCTGTTTGGCTGGCTATCGGACAAGGTCGGGCGCAAGCCGGTGCTGATGCTCGGCCTGCTGTTGGCGACCGCGCTGTACTTCCCGATCTTCAAGGGCCTGGCGCACTACACCAACCCCGCAATGGACCAGGCCAGCCAACAGGCGCCGATCACCGTACTGGCCGACCCGGCCACCTGCACTTTCCAGTTCGACCCGGTGGGCAAGGCACGTTTTGACAGCCCCTGCGACAAGGTCAAGACCTTCCTGGTCAAACAGGGGCTGCCCTACAGCAGCGCCGCCGCCCCTGCGGGCAGCCCGGTGCAAGTGAGCGTCGGCGATGTGCGTATCGACGGTTTTGATGAAGCGGCCCTGCGTGGCGCCGTGGCCCTGGCCGGTTACCCGTCATCGGCCGATGTGGCCCAGGTCAACAAGGTGATGGTGGTGGTGCTGATCGTGGTGCTGATCTTCATCGCCGCCATGTGCTACGGGCCCTTGGCGGCGCTGATGGTGGAGCTGTTTCCGACGCGCATCCGCTACACCTCGATGTCCCTGCCCTACCACATCGGTAACGGCTGGTTTGGCGGGTTCCTGCCCACTGTGTCGTTTGCCCTGGTGGTGTACACCGGCGATATCTTCTATGGGTTGTGGTACCCGGTGGTGGTGACGGGCGTGAGCCTGATCGTCGGGTTGTTCTGCCTCAAGGAAACCCGGCATGTGGATATCGAAAAAAACTGATACCTCTCCCTTGTAGGAGCTCGCTGGCGAAGATCCTGAGAGCAACGCGGGGCACCAGGCGCCCCGCGTCATCGTTAACGACCTTCGCGAGCAAGCTCGCTCCTACAGCGACGTATGGCACCCACACAAATTGCTGTACATCCATACAGATAATGGTTGCTCAAACCCCTTCAAATAAGCATCCTGCAAGGCATCAACCCGATCTGATGTGATGACCATGCGGCTGTACCTCTGTGAAAAACCCTCCCAGGCCAAGGATATCGCGGCTGTGCTTGGCGCCAGCCGCCGGGGCGATGGGTGCTGGCTGGGTAATGGAGTCACGGTCACCTGGTGCATCGGCCACCTGCTGGAAACCGCCCCGCCCGACGCCTACGACGCCAAATACAAACGCTGGGTGCTGGCCGACCTGCCGATCGTCCCGGAAAAATGGAAGATGCTGGTCAAGCCCAAGACCGCCAGCCAATACAAGGCCGTCAAGCGCTTGCTGGGCGAAGCCCAGGAACTGGTGATCGCCACCGACGCCGACCGTGAAGGCGAGATGATCGCCCGTGAACTGGTAGAACACTGCCGCTACCGCGGGCCGATCCAGCGGCTGTGGTTGTCGGCGCTCGACGACGCCTCCATTCGCAAGGCCCTGGCGGCGCTCAAACCCGGTGCAGAAACCTTCAGCCTGTATCATTCGGCCCTGGGGCGCTCGCGTGCCGACTGGCTGATCGGCATGAACATGAGTCGCCTGTTTACCCTGCTGGGGCGCCAATCCGGTTACCAGGGCGTGCTGCCGGTAGGCCGCGTGCAAACCCCGACCCTGCGCCTGGTGGTGGACCGTGATCGCAGCATTGCCGACTTCGTGCCGGTGGCCTATTGGGCCATTGATGTCGACCTGCGTCACGAGCACATGACCTTCACCGCCCAATGGCGCGCCCCTGACGATGCCTGTGACGACCAGGGCCGTTGCCTCAACCCGCAACTGGCGCGGGACGCCGCCGACGCCATGCTCAACGCCGCCACGGCGCGACTGGTGAAACTGCGTACCGAGCGCATGCGCGAAGTGGCGCCCCTGCCCTTCGACCTCGGCACCTTGCAGGAGATCTGTTCGAAGAAGCTCGGCCTGGGCGCCCAGGAAACCCTGGACATCGCTCAATCCCTGTACGAAACCCACAAGGCCATCACCTACCCGCGCAGCGATTGCGGCTACCTGCCGTTGAGCCAGCACAGTGAAGCGCCGAAGATTCTTGCGGCGCTGGGCCGTGCGGACACGGCGGTCAACGAGCTGATGTCGCACATCGACCCTCGGCGCCGTTCGCGGGCCTGGAACGACGCGAAAGTCAGCGCCCACCACGGCATCATCCCCACCGGAGCCGGCAAGGAGGTCAGCCAACTGACCGGCAAGCACCGTGCGGTCTATACGCTGATTCGTGCGCGCTACTTGGCGCAGTTCCTGCCCAACCATGAATACGACCGCACCCAGGCCGATTTCGACTGTGCCGGCCAAGCGTTGCGCGCGGTGGGCAAAGTCATTATTGAACCGGGCTGGAAACGCGCCTTGCCCGAAGCGCTGGCACCCGCCAAAGGTCGCGAAGCCCCTGCGCCCCAAGCGTTGCCGACGCTGGTGCAGGGCCACGACTACGCCGTGGCCAAGGTCAACCTCAAGGACCTATGGACCCAGCCGCCCAAGCCCTTTACTGAAGGCGACCTGATCAAGGCCATGAAAAACGTCGCCAAGCTGGTGGAGGACCCGTTGCTCAAGCAAAAACTCAAGGACACCACTGGCATCGGCACCGAGGCCACCCGCGCCGGGATCATCCAGGGCTTGCTGGACCGCGGTTATCTGGTGAAAAACGGCAAGGCCCTGTCGGCAACCCCGGCCGCGTTCAGCCTGATTGACGCAGTGCCCCGCGCCATCGCCGACCCCGGCACCACCGCCATCTGGGAACAGGCGCTGGACATGGTGCAAAGCGGCGAAATGAGCCTGGAGGAATTCGTCGCCAAGCAAGCGGCGTGGATGAGCAAGCAGGTGGCACGCTGTAACGGCATGCGCATGACTATCACTGGCCCCGCCAGCCCGGCTGGACGAGGTGCAACGCCCTGGAAAAAGAAACGCAAGGCCGCCCCGCGCAAGGCCGGCGCCAGCCCCAAACGCGGGAAAAAGCCGGTAAATGCGGGATAGATACCGAAAAAAACCGGCACATGACGTTTTTCGACAGGTTTAACGCCGCATTGGCCCTTGCTCCGGCGAGTTCGGTCTAGGATTCTGTAGGGGATCTGGACTACCAACAACAACACCGGAGTGGCCGCCATGAAGACCGTTGCACAACTGCTGAAAGCCAAGGAGCAGAAAAACCAGGACGTCCACACGATCAAATGGGACCACACCGTGTTTGAAGCGCTGGTGCGGATGTCCGAGAAAAACGTCGGTGCCTTGCCAGTGGTCAAGGATGACGTGGTGGTCGGCATCATCAGTGAACGGGATTACGCGCGCAAAATCATGCTCAAGGGCCTCTCGTCGGTCACCACCAAGGTCCATGAGGTGATGAGCTCGCCGGTGATCACGGTGGATACTCACAAGAGTGTCGAGGCATGCATGAACATCATGACCGACAGTCACCTGCGCCACCTGCCGGTGGTCGAAGACGGCAAACTGCTGGGCCTGCTGTCCATCGGTGACCTGGTCAAGGAAGCGATTGCCGAACAAGCGGCCTTGATCCAGCAGCTGGAACAGTACATCCGCGGCGAATAGGGGGAACCCATGCTCGACACGCTGGACCATCAGGAAGATCACCTCGACACCCTGCACCGGGCCATGACCGGCCGGCGTTTCCTGGTGCTGACCGGCGCAGGGATCAGTACATCTTCAGGTATCCCGGATTACCGGGACGGGGAAGGTGTACGCCGGGGCAAGCCACCGATGATGTACCAGGAATTCCTCGCCACTCCCGAGGCGCGGCGCCGCTACTGGGCGCGGGCGATGCTGGGGTGGCCACGGGTGCGCATTGCCCAGCCGAACAAGGCCCACCTGGCGCTCGCGACGCTGCAGCACCGTGGCCACATCAGCGGGCTGATTACGCAGAACGTCGACACCCTGCATGACCAGGCCGGCAGCCAGGGTGTGATCGAGCTGCATGGCAGCTTGCATCGGGTGCTGTGCCTGGATTGCCAATTGCGTAGCGAGCGCGACGTGATCCAGCGGCAGATGGAGGTCGATAACCCGCACATGGCACAGGTTCATGCGGTGCAAGCGCCGGATGGCGACACCTTGCTCGATCCGGCCTTTGAACAGCGCTTCCAGGTACCCCACTGCCCACATTGCAATGGCGAACGGCTGAAACCGGATGTGGTGTTCTTTGGCGAGAACGTCGCACCAGCGACGGCGCTCAAGGCAATGACGGCGGTAGAGCATGCCGAAGGACTGTTGGTGGTGGGGTCATCGCTGATGGCCTATTCGGCGTTTCGCCTGTGCAAGGCGATGGTCGATCAGGGTAAGCCGGTGATTGCCATCAACCTGGGCAAGACTCGGGGTGATGAGCTGTTGCAGGTGAAGATCCAGGCCTCGTGCGAGCGGCTATTACCCTTACTGTCCGAGAGATTGAGATAGCGACGCATCAACATGTGGGAGCTGGCTTGCCTGCGATAGCAGTGTGTCAGGCGAACATGTACTCACTGACACATCGCCATCGCAGGCAAGCCAGCTCCCACAGGGGATCTGCGTAAACTCGCCACCAAAACCCTGCGACCCACCGCACAGAAAATGACGCCCAAGTCACGTTTTCGCGCATTCCCCCGTCCCCGCGGCAATTTATGTAG
This sequence comes from Pseudomonas sp. FSL L8-0168, assembly GCF_037976155.1. Taxonomy (NCBI): domain Bacteria; kingdom Pseudomonadati; phylum Pseudomonadota; class Gammaproteobacteria; order Pseudomonadales; family Pseudomonadaceae; genus Pseudomonas; species Pseudomonas sp. FSL L8-0168. The sequence goes on from NZ_CP150262.1 coordinate 1,472,939, forward strand.
TGAGCAAAAATAATCACTACATAACCGTTGACGTAACCTTTTTGTCCTTGCATGATCTAGACGTCTCTCGGATCGAGAGCGTTGGTAACAAGCGTTTTGAACAGGCTCGTCTGACCGCCGAGCTGTTTTTCCGGATGTGCACTGCCCACAAGGCAGATTGATGAAGCTGACCGGCCCCGGAAGGGACAGGTACAAGGCGCTCAAACGCGGCTTGTCTTCGTGATCAGAGCATTGCGTAGCAGTCCATCAGCAAGACTACATGCATCAGCTTCAAGACCCTGCCCGTATTCGGCAGCCCGTCGCTGACGCCCGGTTTTAGTGACCGGAGACAACTTACTGGTATTAACGAATCAACTGATAGATCGCCAACTGGTCAAGGGGCTTACACATGAATCTGAACAACCAACCCACTATCGATGAATTGGCTGAGATGTTCGCAGCGCAGAAAGACACACTCGACGACCATATCCTGTGGATTGGCAAATCCGGCGAAGTGCAAATTGACTGCCTGGCGCCCCATACCGAAGAAGCCGAGTTTGACCGTAACAACCGTGAGCTGGCGGCGCGCCTGAAGATGTACCGCCGTGGCCAGGGTTATGTCGGCAAGAAGGCCGCCGCTGATCGCAACTTTATCGAGCAAGTGTTCGACACACTTAACAATGCCTGGGCGTCTTTCAAAGACAGCTCGCAAGTTAAAGTGATCGACCGTTACTACTAAGTAGTACTCAATCAATGTGGGAGTTGGCTTGCCAGCTCCCACAGGTGTATTTACTGGTTTAGAAAGTTGGAAACCTGCCCTTCCTCGCCTCATCCCGAAAGATATCAAACAACACCTGCGCCGCCGCCGACAGTTCATGCCCCGGCTTGGTCAGCACCCCAATCGGCCGCTCGATCACCGGGCCAGTCAAGGTAATGCAATGGGCTCCCGCCTCCTCCATCTGCCTGGCGCATAACGCTGGCACCGCGCTAACCCCCAAACCGCTGGCAACCATTTTGCCCACCGTCGCCAATTGATGGCTTTCCAAGGCAACGGGCAATTTCATCTGCAAGGCACCGAGGTGTTCTTCCAGCATCACCCGCACAGTGGAAGGCCGTTGCAGGGTGATGAACGGCTGTTCCAACAAGGCTTCCCAGTCGATTTCAGCACACTGTGCCAAGGCTGAATCGCCTGGGACCACGGCGACAAAGCGATCCAGATACAACGGCGTGAACGCCAATGACGAGCCCTCAGACGGCTCGAAGGCCACCCCCAGCTCCACTTGACGGTCGCGCACCATCTCCAGCACTTGCTCATTGATCAGGTCATGCACCGTCACGTTCACCTGAGGGTAACGGGCGCGGAATATCTTCAGGATGGGGGGCAGCAGGTTGCCAGCAAACGATGGCATCGCTGCCACCGTGACACGCCCCCGTTGCAAGGTAAAACGCTGGCGCAGTTCGTCCTCAGCGTTGTCCCAGTCGGCAATCAACCGGCGGGCCAGGGGTAACAGGGACTCACCTTCAGGGGTCAGCGCGACGTTACGGGTATTACGGCTGAACAGGCGCCCGCCCAAGCCTTCTTCCAGGCCCTTGATGGTCAAGCTCAACGCCGACTGGGAGAGGTGCAAACGCTCGCAGGCAGCGGCAAAACTCAGACTCTGAGCAACAGCGAGAAAGGCACGCATCTGTTTAACGGTCATGACGCAGCTCCGGACGACGACTGGACTATGCTGTTTTCTAAATCAATCAACCTTAAAAAACAACTTAACAAATCAATCCGCTGGCGCAACACTCAACTCACTGGCTGGACCACAAACAATAAAAGAGGTGCATATGGCAGGTTTCGATAAACGCGTGGCGTCCTATGAAGAAGCGCTGGCAGGCCTGGAAGACGGCATGACCGTGCTCTCCGGTGGTTTTGGCCTGTGTGGCATTCCGGAAAACCTCATTGCCGAAATCAAGCGCAAAGGTACCCGCGACCTGACGGTGGTCTCCAACAACTGTGGCGTCGATGGCTTCGGCCTGGGTGTGCTGCTGGAACAGAAGCAGATCAGCAAAGTGATCGCTTCCTACGTGGGTGAAAACGCCCTCTTCGAGAAACAACTGCTCAGCGGCGAGATTGAGGTGGTGCTTACCCCTCAAGGCACCCTGGCAGAAAAAATGCGCGCAGGCGGTGCCGGCATTCCGGCCTTCTTTACCGCCACTGGCGTCGGCACCCCCGTTGCCGAAGGCAAGGAAACCCGCGAATTCAAGGGCCGCCCGTATCTGATGGAAGAGTCCATCACCGGCGACTTTGCCATCGTCAAAGGCTGGAAAGCCGACCACTTCGGTAACGTTATCTACCGTCACACCGCCCAGAACTTCAACCCGCTGGCCGCCACCGCCGGCAAGATCACCGTGGTCGAAGTCGAGGAAATCGTCGAACCGGGCGAGCTGGACCCGGCGCAGATCCACACCCCTGGCATCTACGTCGACCGGATCATCTGCGGCACCTTCGAAAAGCGCATTGAACAGCGCACCGTCCGCAAATAATCCCCGTCCAGAACAATAAGAGGAAACAATCATGGCGCTTACCCGCGAACAAATGGCTCAACGCGTTGCCCGCGAGATGCAGGACGGTTACTACGTCAACCTCGGTATCGGCATTCCGACCCTGGTGGCCAACTACATCCCCGACGGCATGGAAGTGATGCTGCAATCGGAAAACGGCCTGCTTGGCATGGGCCCGTTCCCGACCGAAGAAACCATCGACGCCGACATGATCAACGCCGGCAAGCAGACCGTCACCGCACGCATCGGCGCCTCGATCTTCTCCTCCGCCGAGTCGTTCGCGATGATTCGCGGTGGGCATGTCGACCTCACCGTACTGGGCGCATTCGAAGTGGACGTACAGGGCAACATCGCTTCGTGGATGATCCCCGGCAAACTGGTCAAGGGCATGGGCGGTGCCATGGACCTGGTGGCCGGCGCAGAAAACATCATTGTGATCATGACTCACGCATCCAAAGACGGTGAGTCCAAGTTGCTCAGCCAATGCAGCCTGCCGCTGACCGGTGCCAACTGCATCAAGCGTGTGCTCACGGACCTGGCGTACCTGGAAATCGAAAATGGCGCTTTTGTCCTCAAGGAACGCGCACCTGGCGTCAGCGTTGAAGAGATTGTGAGCAAGACCGCCGGTAAACTGATCGTCCCGGACCACGTTCCAGAAATGCACTTCCAGTGAGGACAGATTCCATGCAAGACGTCGTGATTGTTGCTGCCACCCGCACCGCCGTGGGCAGCTTCCAAGGTTCGCTGGCGAACATTCCGGCCCCGGAACTGGGTGCCGCCGTGATCCGTCGCCTGCTGCAGCAGACCGGCCTGGACCCGGCGCAAGTGGATGAAGTGATCCTCGGCCAGGTGCTCACCGCAGGCAGCGGCCAGAACCCGGCACGCCAGGCTTCGATCCTTGCCGGCCTGCCCCACGCCGTGCCGAGCCTGACCCTGAACAAGGTCTGCGGTTCGGGCCTCAAGGCTTTGCACCTGGGCGCACAGGCCATTCGTTGCGGCGACGCCGAGGTGATCATTGCCGGTGGCATGGAGAACATGAGCCTGGCCCCGTACGTATTACCTGCCGCACGCACCGGGTTGCGCATGGGCCACGCGAAGATGATCGACAGCATGATCACCGACGGCCTGTGGGATGCGTTCAACGATTACCACATGGGCATCACCGCCGAGAACCTGGTGGACAAGTACGGCATCAGCCGCGAAGCCCAGGACGCCTTTGCCGCCGCCTCACAGCAAAAAGCCGCGGCCGCTATCGAAGCCGGGCGCTTTGCCGATGAGATCACGCCAATCCTGATTCCCCAGCGCAAAGGCGACCCGGTGGCCTTCGCGGTGGACGAACAACCCCGCGCCGGCACCACCGCCGAATCCCTGGCCAAGCTCAAGCCTGCGTTCAAGAAAGACGGCAGCGTCACCGCCGGCAACGCCTCGAGCCTGAACGACGGCGCTGCGGCCGTGCTGCTGATGAGCGCCGACAAAGCCAAGGCTCTCGGCCTGCCCGTACTGGCGCGTATCGCCAGCTACGCCAACGCGGGCGTCGACCCGGCCATCATGGGCATCGGCCCGGTCTCGGCCACCCGCCGCTGCCTGGACAAGGCCGGCTGGCAGTTGGCTGATCTAGACCTGATCGAAGCCAACGAAGCCTTCGCCGCGCAATCCCTGGCGGTGGGCAAAGAGCTGGAATGGGACGCGCAGAAGGTCAACGTCAACGGCGGCGCCATCGCCATCGGCCACCCGATCGGTGCTTCAGGCTGCCGCGTACTGGTGACCCTGCTGCACGAAATGATCAAGCGCGATGCCAAGAAAGGCTTGGCAACGCTGTGCATCGGCGGCGGCCAAGGCGTGGCCCTGGCGCTCGAACGCAACTGAACCGGATCGCGGTTGTGGCGAGGGAGCTTGCTCCCGTTGGGCTGCGTAGCGGCCCCCATGCCAATAAGAGCAACACAGAAAAGGCCCGGCTCCACGAAAAGCCAGGCCTTTTCTTTTATCGATATCCCCTGAATGAACTCGATAAAAATGTGGGAGCTGGCTTGCCTGCGATAGCGGTCTATCAGTCAGATCATTGCTAACTGACACACCCCTATCGCAGGCAAGCCAGCTCCCACATTTGATCTCACTGCCTGTCAGCTTGCGGCACCGCAAACACCGCGCTCGCCCGCAGCACCACGCGCTCCTCCACTTGCAAACTCAGCGTGGCGAACGCCATCTGCCGTCCGCGCTTATGGCTTTCCAGACGCACCACCATCCACTCCCCTACCTGCACGGCGCCCAGATAATCCACGGTCATGCTGGCGGTAATCAACGGCAACGGCGGCTCACTGGAAAACGCCATGGCGTACCCCATGCCGATATCGGCCAGCGTCGCCAGCACCCCGCCGTGCACCGTACCTCGCCCATTGGCGTGGCGATGATCGGCGCGCAGGCCGACTTCCAATTGCAAACCTTCGCCACGGCAACACGCCGGGCCGAGCAGTTCCAGCAACGGGCTGCTGCGCGGCAATGGGACAAAGCCTTGGGGGACGGTCTGAGCGTTCATGGTGGTTGCTTCCCTGGTATGAGGCTTGAGATGTACGCCAGCCTCGACCCGGCAGCCACCACCATCAGCCGGGCAAATCCCGGGCAATGCTTTGCGTTAATGGGCCAGACCCGCTTTAATCTCGCCCAATTTCTTCCGCACATTTCAAGGAAACGCCATGCGCCACCTGGACGGCAACTCCCACCCGCTTCGCGCGCCGCTGTTGCTCTTGCTCGCCGGCCTGGCCTTGGCCGGTTGTTCCCCAAAGGAACACTCTCGCGCCACCGTCATCAATGGCGAACAGGGCAAGGCCGGGGCACAACTGGCTTATGAACATGAATTGACCCTGGCCCTGCCCGGTGCCCTGCTTTCGCCGCGCATGCAGGCCACTCGCGAGGCGTGTGAAACGGCGCGCTTTGGCGCCTGCAATATCCTGGGCATTACCGAAGACAGCCAGGGTGGCCAGATCATCCTGCGGATCGCGCCCACGGGTGTGGAGCCGATGGTCGCCCTGGCGGCCGAAGGCGGTAAGCTCGGCCAGCGCATCACCACGGCCGAGGACCTGGCCGATGCCGTGGCGGATGTGCGCCGTCGCCAGGATCGCCTGCAAGCCCAGCAGCAACGTCTCGACGAACTGGCCAAGCGCAAGGACATCACCGTCAGCGACCTGATCGTCCTGAGCAAAGAGCAAGCCGGTATTGAAAACGAGCTGCAGGAATTGGCCCAGGTTGCCGCCGGCCAGCAACGCCGCCTCGACACCAACCGTGTGACCTTGAACTTCCGCTCCTCCGACGGCGCCAACCAGGTGTCAAGGTTCACCCGGATGTTCAGCAACCTGGGAGACAACCTGGTGAACGGCACCGCAGACGCCCTGGAACGCGCCAGCTATGTGCTGCCCTTCGTGATCCTGGCGTTCCCGGTGGTGTGGTTGTGGGTGGGCTTGTGGCGCCGGTTCGTCAAGCGCCGCGGTTGATCAGCGCTTCAGGCAGCGCTGGTAGCGCTCATCCACGCGTTTGGCAAACCAGGCCGTGGTCAAGTTGCGGGTGATCTTCGGGCTTTTGAGCACAATACCCGGCAGGATCGCCCGTGGCAGCGGCTTGCCGGCCGCCTGGTCGGCCAAGGCGAAGACGCGCTTGTACAAGGTGGTGTCCTCGAAATCCAACTGCTCGCCCTGCTCCAGTTGGCTGCGAATGCTCGGGTTGCGCATGTCCAGTTTCGCCCCCAGTGAACGCACCGCCAGCTCGGTGGTGCCGGGCAGCAAGGAGCCATAGCGAATCAAATCCCCATCCAGTGCAAGCTCTTTGCCTGAAACACGGCTGACCGCGGCCTGGAACGCGGCATTGCGGCTGGCGTACCAACCGGCATTGAAATCGGCAAAGCGGTACAGCGGCTGGTCGTAGCTCACCGGGTAGCCGAGCAAATGGGCGATGCCGAAGTACATACCGCCGCGACGGGTGAACACTTCGCGGCGAATCGTACCGTCCACTGTGTAGGGATAACCCCGCGCCTGTTTCTGCGCAAAGTCGATACTGACCTGCATGGGGCCTGCGGTGTGTACCGGGTTGAACCCGCCAAACAGCGTATTGCCCAGGGGCACCATGCTGATGAAGTCATCGAAAATGCCGCTCAAATCCCTCTCCGTACGGGCGGCATTCAAACGGTCGGCGTAGGTTTTGCCGGTGGGCGAGCGCAACTGCAAGGCGCTACGCACCACGAAGGCGGGCACATGCACCTTGCCGGCGCGGCGCAGGATTTCATCCTGGGCGATCTTGCCCATGCCCGGCACCGGCGGGTCGACCTGATAGGTGGACTCCTGCTCGGTCACCGCCAGTACCGCACAGATGTTTTCGGTGCTGGGGTAGATTTTCTGGGTGTCGAAGGCGGTATAGATGTCCTGGGCCCAGCCGTTACGGTCCGCGACCTTGGCCGGCAGCAGGCGCACGATCTGCGCCTTCACCTCCGCTTCACTGCGCTCGGGCTGCTGAGGGCCACGGGAAGTGGAACAACCGGCCAGTACCAGCAAAGGAATGAGGCAGAGCAGCAGACGCGTTGAATACATGGGGCTTCCTTGGTTAACGACAGACCGGGCAGTGCAGATATCGACAGGTAAGTCTAACCGGGGTTCGTCGGCATGCCGAACCCCGTGCCTGGCAGTAACTGAAACATCCCACACAACTGCCGGATAAGCTCTACTCCTCACCCCGGCAAACCTCTGCAAAGTCCCTCGCCTGATCAAACAGTGCGAGGGAGTGCAGATGGTTTTTTTCGTGACGCGTGCGGTTGACGGGGCCGACAGTTGAACCCGGCCATTGGCAGGCTGGCGCTGACGCCAATGAACGTGGAAGTGGTCGACGTTGAAGGCGTCTTCCGTGACTTTCGCGATTGCTTGAACACCTTTGACGAGTGGGCCAAAAGCTTTTGGAGCTTCTCGGCACTGGAAGTCGAACAGGTGTTCAAGGTCGGCGATGACGTCGCACTGGTTGCACCGATCAATCGTTCCCTGTTCCCCAGCAGTACCGTCGCCACGTGCCAGGCCACAGGTACCTTGACCCTGGTGCATATGTTCCAGAGCACCAGGTTCGTGCCCATCGGCAACACGCCAGTGGTGGTGCAACGCGTTGATCCACACGGCGACCCGCTGGGCGAGCCCCTCCATAAGACCATCGGCCCCAGTGGCATCCTCGAAGTCACCGAGTGTGATCGCAACCAGCAATACCGGGTGAGTTTCTACCCCAACGTTTCCCAGGATCACGTCCAGGCGCTGTATGCGTCCTACCAGTCGGTGATCGCTGCACTGGAAACCCGGCTGCGCAAAGAGTGGACCGACACCTTCCAAGCCCAGTGGAAAAACTACACAGACGCCCGCCCGCTGGAACGGCGCCGCCTGCTGGAAGCGGCTTTTGCCAGTGGGTTGGGCAAGGCGCTTTACAGCCTGTGGGACAACATTGGCGAGCTGTCTGCGCTGCTGGCAGACCTCAAACCCAATAGCGAAAAGCTGCTGCACTACCTTTCGCAAGCTGAGCTCGATGAACTGCTGACCCTGGGCAGTGACTCGATCGCCCAGGGCTTGTTGGTGCTCAGTGATGAGCCGCTGCTGTTTATCTACCTGTCGGCGCTGGTCAGCTGGATGCGCATGCTCCCGCCTACGGAGATGGCTGAACTGTGGGGTGAGATTACCGGTGAGGTGCTGATCAATCTGCTGCTGATTCGCGTGTTGGGTGCGATGGGCGTGATGGTGCGATTGGGGGCTCGTGTGCTCAGTCACGTCAAATCCGGGCGGGCGCGGGCGTTGTTGGAATTGCTGGCCAAGCAAGTAGTGGGGCCTCGGCTGGAAACCCATGTGGAGGCCGCCAAGCCGGTGTTGCTGAGCAGTGCGGCGACGCCGATTAAGACGGTGCCGGCTGTGCCGTTGAAGGCGGGCGACACGCTGGTTTCGAACCCGGTGCCGATGGTGCGCGACAAGACCCAGCGCACGACGTTGGTCCGTCAGGAGCCTGTCGATGATGTGCCAACTGTGGCGTCGAATCCGAAGGGCGATGCGGCGGCGCCTGCGGATAAAACAGTCACTCACGGCTGCCCGGTGTCGATGGTCACCGGCGAGGAATTGCTCACCCTCACCGACGGCGCGCTGGACGGGATTTTGCCGTTTGAGTGGACACGGCTGTATCGCACTAGCGCGGTGGAGGTCGATTGTGGGCTGGGGTTGGGTTGGAGCCATGCGCTGGCTCATCGGCTGGTGGTGTCGGGCGATTCGGTGGTGTGGACCGATCATGAGAACCGCCATACGCAGTTTCCATTGCCCAGCGACTCTCGGCCCGCAATCACCAATAGCCTGGCGGAAGCGGCGATCTATTTGGGTTCGGCGCCTGACGAGTTGGTGCTGGCCCAAGCGTCACGGTTCTATCACTTTCGCGACGGTGTACTGACTGCGATCAGCGATGCGTATGACAACCGTCTACGCATTTGCCGTGATCGTTCCGGGCGGATTGAGCGGCTGGATAACGGCGCGGGTCGCTCGTTGCTGTTGCGTTATGAGCTGGATCGCATCGTTGCGGTGGACTACCAAGTACATCGTGCCAAAGGGCGAGAGCCCTACGTGTGGGAGACCGAGCAGAACCTTGTTTCCTACGCCTATGACGAAGACGGACGACTGGTTTGCGCGACCAATGCTGTCGGGGAAAGCGAGCGTTATCGATATGACGATCAGCACGTCATTCTTGAGCGGCAGTTGGCCGGTGGGGCGAGTTTCTTTTGGGCGTGGGAACGCGCTGGCAAGGCGGCACGTTGCGTCAGGCATTGGGCGAGTTTTTCGCAGATGGACACGCGTTACGCCTGGGGCGATGACGGGCGCGTCACCGTGCATAACGCCGATGGTAGCCAGGAAGTCTATGTCCATGACGACCGGGCGCGCTTGGTGCAGCGCATCGATCCGGATGGCGCTCAGCATTACAAATCCTACGATGCCAAGGGCCGGCTGACCGTCGAGCAAGACCCGATGGGCGCGGTGACGGCCTATCAATATGACGACGCCGGACGCATGGTGGCGCTGTTTCCGGGGGATGATGAGCCGACTTCCTACGAACATGACAACGGTTTTGTTCGGGTTGTCAGGCGTGGGGAGGCGGTCTGGAAATATGAGCGCAATGTTCAGGGCGATGTCATCCGCAAGATTGACCCGGATGGCAATTCGACTGACTACAGCTATGACAAACATGGGCAATTAGTTGGGGTTTGGTATCCCGACAGCAGTTGCCATCGGCTGGTGTGGAACGAACGCGGGCAACTGCTTGAGGAGCAATTGCCCAATGGTGGGATCAAGCGTTATCGCTATGACGATCTGGGGCGGCAAGTTGCCTGTGAGGATGAGCATGGTGCGCTGACGCAATATCACTGGGACTGCGTCGGCAGGTTGATTCGTCTTGTATTGCCAGGCGGTGGTTGTAGGGAATTCAGCTACAACCCCTACGGCAAAATCATCGCCGAACGCGACGAACTGGGCCACGTCACCCGCTATGAATACGCCGACGGCCTGCACCTGATCAGCCGCCGTCTCAACGCCGACGGCACCCAAGTCAAGTACCGCTACGACAACGCCCGGCTGCTGCTCACCGAGATCGAAAACGAAGCCGGCGAAACCTACCAACTCGACTACCACCTCAATGGCCTGATCCGCCAGGAAACCGGCTTCGACGGCCAGCGCACCGCCTACGCCTACGACCTCAACGGCAACCTGCTGGAGAAGACCGAATACGGCGACGATAACAGTCAGCTAATCACCCGTTATCAGCGCGACCACGCCGGGCGCCTCGTCCGAAAAACCCTGCCCGATGCCAGCGTTGTCGACTATGCCTACGACCGTCAGGGCAACCTCCTCAGCGTCGAGGACGGCCACTGGGCGTTGGCCTACGAATACGACCGCCAAAACCGCCTCACCGCCGAACACCAGGGCTGGGGCACCCTGCGCTACGGCTACGACGCTTGCGGCCAGCTGAAAAACCTGTGCCTGCCAGACAACAACCGCGTCACCTTCAACCACGACAAAGGCGGCCACCTCGCCACAGTCGAACTCAACGGTGAAGTACTCACCTCACATCTGTTCAAGAGCGGCCGCGAACATCAGCGCCAGCAAGGCCAACTGCTCAGCCACTACCACTACGATGACCAACACCGCCTGCACGCCCACGCGGTGACCCAACAGCAAAACCACCTCTACCAACGCCAATACGACTACGACAAAGCCGGCAACCTCACCCGCCTGCTCGACACCCGCAAAGGCGAACACCTTTACCGCTACGACCCGCTTAATCGCCTGACCCGCGCCGACCACTCCCATGACGTACAGGAACGCTTCGGCCACAACCCGGCGGGCAACCTGCTCATGCAAGACCGCCCCGGCCCCGACATCGTCGCCGCGAATCGTCTGATGATCCAGGGCGACCGTCATTACGACTACGACGCCTTCGGCAACCTCATCCGCGAACGACGCGGCAAGGGCCAGCAACTTGTCACTGAGTACCGCTACGACTGCCAGCATCGGTTAGTCGGGGTTACAACGCCCAACGGCCAAACCGCCAGCTATCGCTATGACCCATTTGGACGCCGCATCAGCAAAACCGTGGACGACAAAACCACCGAGTTTTTCTGGCAAGGCGACAAGCTGATTGCCGAACACCATGCAGAGCGCCATCGCAGCTACCTCTACGAACCCGGCAGCTTCCGCCCATTGGCACTGTTGGACGGTTTCGGCCCAAAAGAAACCAAGCCCTACCACTACCAACTCGACCACCTCGGCACCCCGCAGGAACTGACCAGCCCCGAAGGCGAAATCGTCTGGTCCGCCCACTACCGCGCCTACGGCCAGATCGCCCGGCTCGACGTGGGCAAAGTCGACAATCCACTGCGGTTTCAAGGCCAGTATTTCGATGCAGAAAGCGGCCTGCACTACAACCGCCATCGCTACTACAATCCGGATATTGGTCGTTACCTGACGCCAGATCCAATGAAGCTGGCGGGGGGGATCAATGGGTACCGGTATGTGCCCAATCCGACAGGTTGGGTAGACCCGCTGGGACTGAGCTGTAAAAAAACAAGCTGCCCTGAAGGGCCGTATAGCGTAATCGTTCCAGGAGGAGGTTTAGCCGCACATGAGGCGGCAGGAGGACATCTAATGCAAAAGCATGTCGGTAGAACTGATCAACAGCTGCTTGACCGCTTGAGACAGGAACCACATATCCCGGCAGCCTCTACGTTTCATGATCGCGCAACAGCTGAACTCGCCGTTTCAAAGGTATTGGATAACAATCAAGACAAAATCAAAGACTTCCTAGAAGGAAACAACCAGCAGATAGTCATCACTCAACTATCCCCAGAGCCAATCGGCACAAGTTTCAAAAAGAACACTACGACACCTGTACCCGGAAAAGAAATTTACTTAATTATTCGCAGAGACCAAAAAATGCATACTGGATATCGAATTCACACAGGGTTTCCAAACCCATGAATAAAGACTACCCCGAGCTGCAGCAATTTCTTGCTGGATACTTCAATCAAGATTGGGTTGATGATCATAAAAGCGCAAACGACGTAATTGATTTTTTTATTTCGGAGTCGCCTGAAGATACGATAAAAATAGTGCTATCAGAGCTAGAAAAACTAATATCAGCCAAAAAAACAGAGCAAGATCTTCAAGACTTTTTACTCTCTGATATCGGCTGTTATTACTATTACCCTAATGAATGGAGTGATGGGCAAAGGTGGTTAAACCATGTTGCCTTAACATTAAAAAACGCCATTAAATAATTTCCTGGCCGAGATACGGGGCTGCTAGGCAGCCCCGCGCGAGCAAGCTCGCTCGCCACAGGTGTACTAGGTTCCTTTAGATCCCCGCCACCGCCAAATCCATCGCAAAATACGTAAATATCAAATCCGCCCCCGCCCGCTTGATCGACCCCAACGTCTCGCGCACCACTCGATCCTCATCAATCGCCCCGGCCTGTGCGCCGAACTTGATCATCGCGTACTCACCGCTCACCTGGTACGCCGCCACCGGCAGGCGCGAGGCTTCGCGGATGTCGCGGATGATGTCGAGGTAGGCACCGGCAGGCTTGACCATCAGCGCATCAGCGCCTTCCTGTTCGTCCAGCAGCGATTCGCGCACGGCTTCACGGCGGTTCATCGGGTTCATCTGGTAGCTTTTGCGGTCGCCCTTGAGCGCGCTGCCGCCGGCTTCTCGGAAGGGGCCGTAGAGGGCCGAGGCGAATTTGGTGGAGTAGGCCATGATCGGGATGTGGGTGAAGCCGGCGTCATCCAGCGCGCGGCGGATGGCCTGGACCTGGCCGTCCATCGCCGCTGACGGGGCGATCACGTCGGCGCCGGCGCGGGCGGCGGCCACGGCTTGTTTGCCGAGGTTGACCAGGGTCGCGTCGTTGTCGACATGGGCACCGTGCATCACGCCGCAGTGGCCGTGGTCGGTGTATTCGCAGAAGCAGGTGTCGGACATCACGATCATTTCCGGCACGGCGTCCTTGATGATCGAGGACATGCGCGAAACCAGGCCGCGTTCTTTCCACGTGTCGCTGCCGCTGGCGTCGAGGTGGTGGGACACACCGAAGGTCATCACCGACTTGATGCCGGCGCGAGCGTAACGCTCGATCTCACCGGCGAGTTTTTTCTCAGGAATGCGCAACACACCCGGCATGCTGGTGATGGGCACGAAGTCGTCGATTTCTTCTTCGACGAAAATCGGCAGTACCAAGTCGTTGAGGGTGAATTCGCTTTCCTGGAACAGGCCACGCAATTCCGGGGAGCGGCGCAGGCGACGTGGACGGGCTTGGGGGAACTGGCTGGTCATGGCAATCCTGAAAAATGGCTGAACACTTTGGGGCGAAAGCTTATGCCCCCAAGTCCCGGCAACACAAATGCCGAGGGGCCAATAGTGTATTGCCGGGGGCGTAACAATTCATTGATCTAAAGCTGTAGACGCCCTTCGATGCACAACGCTACGGCGCCGCCCACCCAGATTTCATCGCCCTGGCGCTCGATATGAATACGCCCCGCTCGCCCAATCGCCGTGCCTTGGCTGACCACGTAACGGCTGGGCGCCAGGCCCTCGGCGAGCAGCCATTGGGCCACGCCGGCATTCAAGCTGCCGGTGGCCGGGTCTTCGGCGGCGCCATCGCCAGCGACAAAAGCGCGCACTTCAAAGTGCGCGTCCACCGCATCACGCGTCGGATCACAGGGGGCGATCACCCCTACGGCCAGACCCAGCAGTTGCGCATAGTCCGGTTGCAACGCAAGCACCGCGTCACGATCAGCCAGCATCACCGCCAGCCAACCCGCACCATTGTCGACCCACTGGCTGCGCACAATCGCCTCGGGCGCCAGCTTCAAAGCCAGGCGCACGCGCTCCAGCAACGGCGCCTCCACGGGCCCTGCACGCAACAATGGCGGCGCGATAAACGCCAGTTGGTCACCCTGGCGACGAATACGCACCAAGCCGATTTCGCACTCCTGGATAATCTCCTCCCCACGTGGCACGCCGCCAGCCTGCAACCAGGCGTGGCAACTGCCCAAGGTCGGATGCCCGGCGAACGGCAGCTCTTTGAGGGTGGTGAAGATTCTTACCCGATAGTCAGCACGTGGGTCGCGCGGCGTCAGTAAAAACGTGGTTTCGCTGAGGTTGGTCCAATTGGCAAAGTCCGCCATCTGCTGGTCGGTGAAGCTATCGGCCCCCAGCACCACGGCCAAGGGGTTGCCTTTGAGCGGCACGCTGCTGAATACGTCCAGTTGTTGAAAATCGAAAGTCGGCATGCATCAGCTCGGAATGTTCAGGCCACGGATCACCGCAGGACGTGCGACAAAGCCGTCCAGCGCGCGCAGTACGTTAGGGAAATCGGTGATGCCTACCAGGTCACCGGACTCGTAGAACCCGATCAGGTTGCGAACCCACGGAAAGGTCGCAATGTCGGCGATGCTGTACTCGTCGCCCATGATCCAGGTGCGGCCCAACAGGCGCTTTTCGAGCACGCCCAGCAAGCGCCGCGATTCGGCGGCGTAGCGATCACGCGGGCGCTTGTCCTCATAAGCCTTGCCGGCGAATTTGTTGAAGAACCCCAGTTGGCCAAACATCGGGCCAATGCCGCCCATCTGGAACATCAACCATTGCAGGGTTTCATAGCGGGTGGCCGGGTCTTCGGAAAGCAACTGGCTGGTCTTTTCCGCCAGGTAAACGAGGATCGCGCCGGATTCGAACAGTGCCAGCGGCTGCCCGCTCGGGCCGTTGGGGTCGATAATCGCAGGGATCTTGTTGTTGGGGTTCAGGGACAGGAACTCGGGAGACAATTGGTCCTGGGTGTCGAAGCTGACCTTGTGCGCCTCGTAAGGCAGGCCCAGTTCTTCGAGCATGATCGACACCTTGACGCCGTTGGGCGTGGGTAGCGAATACAGCTGCAGGCGTTCTGGGTGCTGGGCGGGCCATTTGCTATTGATCGGGAAAGCGGCGAGTGCGTTCATCGAGAACCCCCTGGTCGGAAAGCCCCATCATAGTCATCTGCCTGCCGCCGTGCATGGGTCATCGTTGCGCAACATTTGCCGGCTAGTATCCCGCGTGGGCGAACCAAAGCGCCCGAATGCACTCTTAAAGAGCGCCCGAACAATGAATGGAGGCTGCTTGCTATATCGACAGGGAACACCGCAGGACGCTGATGCGTCACTGGGGCCGGGCTTGTCCGCCTTAACCCGACGCACGAAGACTCGAACCTATCATGACGATCAAGCCTCTGCGCCTTGTGCCACGACTCAAACGTTATTCCTACATGGTATTGCCGCTGCTGCTGGTCAGCGCTGCTATCGTCACCGCCCTGGACGCCCGTGAAAGCCGTGCGCAACCGGTCGATGGCGTGCAAACCCTGGTATTCCTGCGCCATGGTGAAAAACCCGCCGGTGGCCTGGGCCAACTCAATTGCCAGGGCCTGAACCGCGCCATGAACCTGGCGACACTGTTGCCGGAAAAGTTCGGCAAAGCCAACTATGTGTTCGCTGCCAACCCGACGCGCAACGTCGAGGAAGGCGAACTGGATAACTCCTACAGCTACATTCGCCCACTGATCACCATCAGCCCCAGCGCGATCAAGCTCGGCCTGCCGGTGAATATCGAGTTCTCAGCGAATGACACCAGTGCCCTGGCCGAAGAACTGGTCGAGGACAAGTACCGCAACGCGACCATCTACACGGCCTGGTCCCACGGTTACTTGCCGGAACTGATCAACAAAGTCGCCAGCGAAGCCGCTGGCGAAAAACACACCATTACCGATGATTGGTCTGGCAATGACTACGACTCCCTGTACGTGCTGACATTGACCTGGCACAACGGCAAGGCTTCGCTGCTCAGCCGCAACTACAAGCAAGGGCTGAATAACGGCGGGGAAAACTGCCCGGACCCGACCCAGGTCAGCGCAGATATCTGAAGCTTGGGCCGCAGGGGCGTATGATGCCGGGCTATCGACTCACCTGCGGATCCTCTCCATGTCCAACCTCGCTTCCACCCAGCCCAACCGCGGCTGGGCATTCTGGTGCAAACCTGCGCTGTTTCTCCTGGTGGCCTGCATCGGCCTCTACTATGTGAAGTGGTCGCCCTACTACCTCAAGGCGTTTGTAGCGGCCGACAACCACAGCATTGGCGCCTCGATTCTCAATGACCAGCAAAGCTCGCCCCTGGCGGCGGCGCTGGCCTATGCCCAGGTGTATTTCCTGGCCATCTGGAAAGCCGCCGTACTGGCAGTGATCCTCGGTTCATTGCTGCAGGTATTGATCCCTCGCGACTGGCTGCTGCGCCTGTTTGGCCGCGCCGGGCTGGGCTCGACCCTGCGCGGTGGGCTGTTCGCCCTGCCGGGGATGATGTGCAGCTGCTGCGCGGCCCCGGTGGCGGCGGGCATGCGCCGCCAGCAAGTGTCGGTCGGCGCGGCGCTGGCGTTCTGGATTGCCAACCCGGTATTGAACCCGGCCACACTGGTATTCATGGGCTTTGTGCTGGGCTGGGGTTTCACCGCGCTGCGGCTGGTGGCGGGGATTGTGCTGGTGGTGGGCGTGTCCCTGGTGGCACAGCGCATTGCGCGCCCGGACCACGTGCCGGAAGCAGCACTTGAAGCCGTTGCCGACGTCAGCACAGTGGAGTCGCAACCGTTCTTGAGCCGCTGGTTACGCACGCTGTGGCAGCTGTTCTGGAGCACTATCCCGGTGTATATCCTGGCGGTGCTGATCCTCGGCGCGGCACGGGTTTGGTTGTTTCCCCATGTGGACGGAGCGATGGCCGACAGCCTGGTGTGGCTGGTGCCGCTGGCGATTGTGGGCACGCTGTTTGTGATTCCGACAGCGGCAGAGATTCCCATCGTACAAACCATGATGGCCCTGGGCATGGGCACCGGCCCGGCCGTGGCCTTGCTGATGACCCTGCCGAGCGTGAGCCTGCCGTCGCTGTTGATGCTGCGCAAGGATTTCGATGCGCGGGTGCTGGTGACGGTGGCCGGCTTGACCATGCTGGTGGGGGTGGTGTGTGGGTTGATTGGAGCGGTAATTCTTTAGATTTTCAGTGGGGCCGATGGCCTCATCGCAGGCAAGCCAGCTCCCACCTTTGTATGTATTCACACTTCAAAAGGTGGGAGCTGGCTTGCCTGCGATGGCGTCCCAAAGGTCACCCCACCCGGGCCGCCCGCTCGCGCAAATACTCCACCACTGCACCCTGCTCCCCGGCAAACTCGATACGCGCGCCCTTGCTTTCGCGCTGGAACGCATACATCGGGTCGTAATACTCACGCAGCAAACCTTCAATCCATACCCGATGCAGCTCCACTGCACCGCTGCGTGCCTGTTCGGCCAGGGCATCCTGCAACACCGCCTGCAACCGCTGGAAACGCTCGCCGCCCAGTCGCTTGTGAATATTGGCCAGGCTTTGGGTCAGGCGCTCGGCAAATAATCGCTGGCCGGTTTCCCCAAAAACCTCAATGAACTCGGCGCACAGGTCCACCACGTAATCCTTCAGGATGCGCTCGACACGGCCCTCGACGCTGTCTTCCAGCCACACCATCGGAAACGTCTGCATGCCCTTGTGCAATGGCAGCGGCAGCGCACAGCTGCCGATCATGCGGCTCTCGTCCTCGACCACGAACTGGTCAATGCCCGTCGCGCGCTTCTTCAACAGGTCCACCGCCAGGCGGTTCTCGAAGTCGATATTGGACGGTTGCGCCGTAGCACGCTTGCCGAAGCTGGAACCGCGATGGTTGGCGTGCCCTTCCAAATCCAGCGCATTGCGCAGTTGGCCGAGCACTTCGGTCTTGCCGGTGCCGGTCATGCCGCCCAGCAGTACGAAATCACACTGGGCAGTCGCCTGCTCCAGGGTCTCCAGCAGGAAGGTGCGCATGGCCTTGTAGCCACCGCCCACGCGGGGATATTCGATGCCCGCTTCGGTTTTCAACCATTGCTGCACGATCTGCGAACGCAGGCCGCCCCGAAAGCAGTAAAGGTAGCCATTGGGGTTAGCCTGGGCAAACTGCGCCCACTGTTCGATACGCTCGGCCTTGATCGCCCCGGACACCAACTCATGCCCCAGCACGATCGCCGCTTGCTGGCCTTGCTGCTTGTAACAGGTGCCGACCCGCTGGCGCTCGTCGTCGGTCATCAGCGGCAGGTTGATCACCCCGGGGAACGCGCCCTTGGTGAATTCGACCGGCGCGCGGGTATCCATCATCGGGCGGTCGTTGAGGAAAATGTCGCGGTAATCGGTGATGTCCGTCGCCATCAAATCACCTCAACCGCGTTGGTCTGTCGCTCCAGCAGTTCACCGATAGGCTCAAGGGCCAGGCCCAGCTCGGCGGCGACGGCGTGGAACTCGGCATCACCCTCCGGGGTAACGGCGATCAGCAGGCCGCCGCTGGTCTGGGGGTCGCACAGCACGCGCTTGTGCAGTTCCTGCACACGCCCCAGCTTGCTGGCGTAGCTTTCAAAGTTGCGCAAGGTGCCACCCGGCACACAGCCCTGGTCCAGGTAATACTCCACCCCTGGCAGGCGCGGAACCTTTGCATAATCGATGCGGGCCGTCAGGCCACTGCCGTCGGCCATTTCCACCAGGTGGCCGAGCAGGCCGAAACCGGTGACATCGGTCATGGCCGTCACGCCGGCCAACTTGCCGAAACGGCTGCCCGGCTTGTTGAGAGTGCACATCCAGTCACGCGCCAGGCCGATATCCGCCTCGCGCAGCTTGCCCTTCTTCTCGGCGGTGGTGAGGATGCCGATGCCCAGGGGCTTGGTCAGGTACAGGCGGCAACCGGCGGTGGCCGTGTCGTTACGCTTCATATGGCGCTTTTGCACAATGCCGGTCACGGCCAGACCGAAGATCGGCTCCGGCGCGTCGATGGAATGCCCGCCCGCAAGCGGGATGCCCGCCGCGTCGCACACCGCCCGACCGCCACGAATCACTTCGCGGGCAATCTCCGGCGCCAGCACGTTGACCGGCCAGCCGAGAATGGCGATGGCCATCAAGGGATCGCCGCCCATGGCGTAGATATCGCTGATGGCATTGGTGGCGGCAATGCGGCCGAAGTCGAACGGGTCGTCGACAATCGGCATGAAAAAGTCCGTGGTGGACACCACGCCGCGCTCGTCGTCGATGGCGTATACCGCCGCATCGTCGCGGGAGGCATTGCCCACCCACAGGTTGGGGTCGAGGTTCTGTGCACCGCTGCCCGCAAGGATCACTTCCAGCACCTGGGGCGAAATCTTGCAACCGCAACCCGCACCGTGGCTGTACTGGGTAAGGCGAATCGGCTCGTTCATGGGGGACCTCAAGCTAACAAATGGGCCGATTCTAGCAGACAGCAAAAGGCCGGCTGGGCTCTTGTGAGCACAGCCGGCCTGTTTGTTCAGCGATTACTGGCGTGCAGCGAGCAAACGTGCGTGCCGGTTACGCCGGGCGATGTTCAAGCATTCGATCGCAGCCGAGAACGCCATGGCCGCATACACGTAGCCTTTTGGTACGTGGGCGCCGAAGCCTTCGGCGATCAGCGTCATGCCGATCATGATCAAGAAGCCCAGGGCCAGCATCACCACGGTCGGGTTGTCGTTGATGAACTTGGCCAACGGCTCAGCGGCCACCAGCATCACGATCACCGAGACCACCACGGCAATGATCATGATCGGCAAGTGCTCGGTCATGCCCACGGCGGTGATGATGCTGTCGATGGAGAACACCAGGTCGAGCATCAGGATCTGGCCGATGGCGGCGGCAAAACCGATGGTCACGGTGTTGCTGACAGTTGCCTTCTCTTCAGGCTCCGGGTCCATGCTGTGATGGATCTCGGTGGTTGCCTTCCACACCAGGAACAGGCCGCCGGCGATCAGGATCATGTCCTTCCACGAGAACGCCTGGCCGAACACTTCGAACACCGGTGTCGTCAATTGCACGATGAATGCGATGGTGCTCAGCAGGCCCAGGCGCAAGATCAACGCCATGCTGATACCAATGCGCCGCGCCTTGGCCCGGTGCTTCTCAGGTAGTTTGTTGGTGAGGATCGAGATAAAGATCAGGTTATCGATGCCCAGCACGATTTCCATGACGATCAAGGTAGCCAGTGCGACCCAGGCGGTGGGGCTGGCGGCCAGTTGTAGAAGGTAATCCATAGGTCAGTCCTGACGTGGTTGTGCTGGGGAATTAGGTTTCTTTGGTGTCGGATTCAGCAGCGTTTTCGGCGTCTTTTTCCTGCTTCTCAGGGCTGATCAAGCCCTGGGTTGCTTCACTCAATGCCTGTTCGGCGGCCTTGTGGGTGTCATCGATCGCCTGCTTGGCCGACTCGGTGGCTTTGCCCAGCACCTGTTGCGCGCTTTTCTCGACTTGATCACAGCCGCTGACCCCTATCAATGAAAGCGCAAGCAACGACGCCGCGCCCAGGGAATTGAGTTTCATGATGTATTCCTCGTTAGAACCATTGGGTCCAAGTAGTGGCCCCTCGATAGCGAGGCATTCTATGCAGGCGAACAGTTCAGGAAAATTCGTATTTTTCTCGCGTATACTTCGTTTTTTACGAAGTGTAGGCCGTGATGCTCAATTATCGACAACTGCATTACTTCTGGGTGGTGGCCAAGACCGGCAGCATCGTGCGCGCTTGTGAGCAATTGAACCTCACGCCGCAGACCATCAGCGGGCAGATCAGCCTGTTGGAGCAGACCTTCGGTATTGCCCTGTTTCAGCGGGTCGGGCGCCAGCTTGAACTGACCGAAGCCGGGCGCCAGGCGCTGCCCTACGCCGAGCAGATGTTCCAGACCGGCAACGAACTGGAGGCGATGCTGCGCGCCCAGCCCGACGAACAGCAGATCCCGTTCCGCGTTGGGGTGGCGGATGTGGTGCCCAAATCCATCGTGTACCGGTTGATCGCGCCGACCATGGAGTTGAGCGAACCGATCCGCATCACCTGCCGTGAAGACAAACTCGAACGTTTACTGGCCGACCTGGCGATCCAGCGCCTGGACCTGGTGATTTCCGACAGCCCCATGCCCACGCACTTGGACATCAAGGGCTACAGCCAGAAGCTGGGAGAATGCGGCATCAGTTTTTTCGCCACCCAGACGTTGGCTGACCAGCATGGGGGGGATTTCCCCCAGTGTTTGCAGGGCGCACCGCTGCTGATCCCGGGCGCTGAGACCGTGGTGCGCAGCCGTTTGCAGCGCTGGTTTGCCGAACAGCAGATTCAACCCCGCATCATCGGCGAGTTCGACGACAGCGCTTTGATGCAGGCCTTCGGGCAATCCGGCAGCGGAATTTTTATCGCGCCCAGCGTGATCGCCGACGAGGTGGTGCGCCAATACGGCGTAGCGCTGATCGGCCAGACCGATGCAGTGACCGAGTCGTTTTATGCAATCTCAGTGGAGCGCAAGGTCAAGCACCCCGGCATTGTGGCAATTACCGAGGGTGCCCGGCGGGAGTTGTTTACCGCCCTGCCCTGATCGCTCAGGCATTGAGCGCCGTGGGTTTGGCGGTCATCAGCCACAGTGCGAGCAGGATCGACACCAGGATAAACCCCGAAGCGGCAAACCCCAGGCTGCCCAGGCCCAGGGTGTCGATGACATGCCCGCCCACCATCGCGCCCAGGCCAATGCCGAGGTTGGCGCCGGCGATATTCAGCGACGCGGCAAACGCCGGTGCATGGGGCGCGGCCTTCATCAAGCGCACATGGCTGACCAGGAACATCGCCGCCTGGGTCACGCCCCACACCGCCATCGCCGCGGCCAGGCCGATGGTCGAGTGAATCGCCGGCACCACCGCCACCATGCCCGCGATCATGAACCCGCAAAACACCATGGACGCAATCAACGGATGACGATCCACGGCACGTCCGCCCAGGGAGTTACCGATCAGCCCGACCGCGCCAAAGCCCATCAGGCACCAGCCCACCAACGTGCCGTCGAACCCGGCCAGGCGCTCAAGGATATCTGCCAAGTAGGTATAGGCGGTGAACATGCCACTGAACACCAGGATCGACAGCAGGATATGCCCCTGCATCACGGGGCTGCGCAGGATCTTGAATTGCGAGCGCAAGCTGGCCTGCTGGTGCTTGGCCGGGGTAACCGGCAGGTAGACATACAGCAGCAATGCCTTGGCCAGGGCAATCACCGCGAGCACGGCGAACGCGGTGCGCCAGCCGAACATATCGGAAATCAGCGTGCCCACCGGAATACCAAATACGGTGGCGCAAACAATGCCAAAGCCGATTTTTTCAATCGCACGCCCGGCGAACTCAGGGCCGACAATGTCAACCGCCGTTTCGCTGGCCAGGGCCCAGAACACGGGCAAGCCCAGGGCCGGGATCAAACGGGCCAGGGCCATTACCCAAATATTCGGCGCCAGTGCCGCCACCGTATTGGCCGCTGCAAACATGATCAAGATGCTGATGAACAGACGCTTGCGTGGGAAGCGTGCGCAGTAGGCAGTGAGGAACGGGCCGAACGCGGCCACGGTGAACGCGAACAAGGTCACCAGCAGCCCGGCCTGGGACACACTGACGTTCAGGTCCCGAGCAATCGAGGGCAACAGGCCGACGATGACGAATTCTGTGGTCAGCACGGTAAAACCGGCGGCTGACAGCAGCAGGATAGGAAACAACATGAAAACTCCAGAAACAACGACATCAACGACAGCCCGAAGGGCCCGCTGACGGATAGGAAAGATGAGAGGGATGAAGCTTAACAGAACATGTGCGGATCTGACCAAGCCCGACTGAAACGGGTGACGGAATGCCGCAGCGAACGAGACGCGTCCTACAGCATGCTAGACTTCGCGCCTGCTTCCTACAGTGCTTTCTGCCTGCAATGCTGTGCCCTACTAAAAAAACTAGAGACAACTCTTTATGACTGCTGCCCCTTCCCTGTTGCAACGTTTAATGCGCGTCAGCCTGGTCACCCAAATTGTCATCGGCCTGATTGCCGGGATCGTGTTGGCCTTGCTGTTCCCCGAGGCCGCGCGCGCCACCGGTTTTATCGGCAAGGTATTTGTCACGGCGCTGAAGGCTGTCGCGCCGATCCTGGTGTTTGTGCTGGTCATGGCCTCGATTGCCAACCACAAGCACGGTCAGGAAACTCACATCCGCCCGATCCTGTTTCTGTACCTGCTCGGCACTTTTTCCGCCGCCGTGGTTGCAGTGGTCGCCAGTATGTTGTTCCCGTCTGCCTTGGTACTGGTCACCCATGACGCCACGGTAAGCGCCCCCGGCGGTATCGGCGAGGTGCTGCAAAGCCTGTTGCTCAGCGTGGTGGATAACCCGGTCAGTGCGCTGATGAACGCCAACTTCATCGGCATTCTGGCCTGGGCCATTGGCATGGGCATCGCCATTCGCCATGCCGGTGAAACCACCCGTACGGTATTGGACGACTTGTCCAACGGCGTCACCCTGATCGTACGCGTGGTGATCCGCTTCGCCCCGCTGGGCATCTTTGGCCTGGTGGCCTCCACCCTGGCCACCTCGGGTTTCGGTGCCCTGCTCGGCTATGCCCATCTGCTGGTGGTGCTGATCGGCTGCATGCTTTTCGTGGCGTTGGTGATCAACCCGGCCATCGTGTTCTGGAAACTGCGCCGCAACCCGTACCCGCTGGTGCTGATGTGCCTGCGTGAAAGCGGGATCACCGCCTTCTTCACGCGCAGCTCGGCAGCGAACATTCCGGTCAACCTGGCGTTGAGCAAACGCCTGGGCCTGCATGAAGACACCTACTCGGTGTCGATCCCCCTCGGTGCCACCATCAACATGGCCGGCGCCGCCATCACTATCACCGTGCTGACCCTGGCGGCTGTGCACACTCTTGGGATTACCGTGGACCTGCCAACCGCCGTGCTGCTCAGCGTGGTCGCGGCCATTTGCGCCTGTGGGGCTTCCGGCGTGGCGGGCGGCTCGCTGCTGCTGATCCCGCTGGCGTGCAGCCTGTTTGGTATTCCAAGTGAAATCGCCATGCAGGTTGTCGCCGTTGGTTTCATCATCGGCGTACTGCAGGATTCGGCCGAAACGGCACTCAACTCATCTACCGATGTGTTGTTTACTGCGGCGGCGTGCCTGGGTAAAGAAGATCAGACCGCCTGATTGAGCAAAAAAAGCCCGAGCCGTTCACTCCTGAACCGACTCGGGCGTTTTTCATGGCGGATGAATATCCATCAAGATGGCGAAGTGGCCGCAGTGAATCCCTGAAGGGGCATCCCGTATCGCTCGTTTGTTTGCGGATTGAATCGGTACCATTTACCGCTGACGGAATCTAGCTGAGCGATAATCTTTGTCGCGTCCTCGCCCGCAGAAGTGCCAACCATTACATTTTTCGGCTTGTGCTGAAAAACCCTATTAACACTAATGTTAGCCGCAACGCTTTTCCAGCCAAGGCTTAATTTGCCCACTACCGAAGAAAACGCTGTCAGGCCTCTAGTCCCGATGGCCGCCCCGCCTGCAAAGGGGTTGGCGGCGCTTATAAATGCCCGCCCCAGCCTGCCTGTAACACCTCCGCGCCCTAGCTGCCCACCTACCTTCGCGATCTTTGAAATTTTTCCGACGGCGCCTGCACCTGCGACAACAAAACCAAACACGTCAAATGCAAGGAATTTCAGCCCTTCACCAACCCTACCCTGCTGAAAACTGTGAAGCGCCGACGCTCCCGGTATCAGTGCACGGGTCACCGCCTGGATTTTTTCGAACTCAGTCACTTCAGTGTCGAACGTGGTGACACCTCTGGCCGCGTTGACCACCGTTTCACGTTCGTCGGCCCTGAAAAAATGGCGTGTGACTGCGTCTGCTATATGCTGCGTTCGCTGCGAACTGAAGGCTTGGGTAGGAGATGAAGTTTGAAGCTTTGATTCTCGCTCTTTACGTTCTGCCGAATCATTGGCATTAATTTCACTGATTTTGGTGTTGGATCGAACTCTGACCTTGGGTTTATTCGTAGCAACGGGGCTCCACTCGCCTTGCAGCCCTGTCTTGAGCCCCTCCGCTAAATCTGCGCGATGCTGCAGCCCGCCCGTCGCGGGATTGAATTCGTAAATCCGTTTCTTGCCTTTATGCAGCGTCTCAAGAAATACAGAGCTACTTTTAACTTCTTCAGTCTCCGAAACATCGTATTGAATCTTGTAACCTGCCGATGTAATGGTTTGGGTGACTTTTTCCTCCCCATAGATTTTCAACGCGCCGTGCTGCAGTGCCTCCTGATCCTCCTGAGGCAGCAAAGACATCTGATGTTTAACATTCACGCTCATGGCGTCTTTAAATCCGTCGAAATACTCCAAGACATGTGATTCGAACGCTTCGTTTAAAGATCCCATCTCGTGAACGTCAGCCGCTATTTTTTCAATCGGAACAGCGGGATCATTGGAAAACCATCTGACATGTTGCTGCGGGGCGGAATAGATATCCAATATCGAATAGGGGCCTTTTAAGTCGCGGTGTTTCTCGGTGGGATAGATTGTTTTTTTCTCGAAGTCTATTTTCCCATAGGTTTCCTCGGGAAAACGGGCCCTCAATATACTGAGCCCTAACTCCGAGCGACTATGTAATATCGTGCGTTGCGCTTCTGAAGCCGTTGTCAATAACTCGAAGCGCTCGTTGGCGAGGACGCCGGCACGTTCAATTTCTTCATCCGTATAATTGTTATCCTCCCGTTTTTCGATGGCCCCATCCGCCACTGCCCAATGAATCAACCCCTCTCGCGCCGCCAACGCTTCCACTTGTATCCCGGCATCGTCTATGGGCCTCAAGTCGTCTTTGAGCAACTGCTCATATGTTTTAGTCGCCGCCACACCTGGAGAGCGCATTTCAGCTTTGGCAACGATCGATTTCAAACTGACCCAACCCGGTGAGCCGTAAGTCACATGATCCGGGACATCTTTGACCAGTAATTCCGGAGCGTGGTGCGACAACGGCAGATAGGCCGCAACAGGAGCGTTACCGCCGTATGACTTGCTCAGATGATCAGTGAGCCCCTTCAGAACAAATGACAGCGGTTTTCCCCAGTTCTCGCGCGCCGACAGATCAAACCCGGCCACCTTGTTCTTTTCGCCCGGTTTCCATAACGCATCCTGATTGAGGCCTATCTGGAGAGCCGAAAGTACCCAGTCCTCAACACTGCCGACCCCCTCGAACTTATCGCGCAAGGCTTCGCCCAAGGACTGCGCAGCCGGGCTTTGCAAAAGCCTCAAGATCGCTTGTCGGGGATCTTTCAATTCTGCTTCGGACCATTGGATGGTTTGTGTCAGATACCCGAACGCGTTTTGGCTCAATTTCAACTGGTCGAATTCGGGTAGCCCCATCGCGTTATAGGAAACAGCATCGTAGATCGCCTGCTGTTGCGTCGTATCGAGCGGCGTTGGCCACGCTAGTCCGCCGCCCAAATCCTGACGCCGTTGTGGGTACTGGAGCTCTGCTAAACTGAGGCCAATTTGTCGCATTTCTTCTGTATTAACCGGATGTTTCCAGCCATTGGCCGTCATGAACTGCAAGAGGTTCACTTGTCGTCCGGCCATTGGTTGGTTATCCAAGTGGAAACCAGATTCAGGGCCAATCGTGAACAGTTGCGATTGCAGGTAGGATAGAAATCCGGCTTCACGATCATAGGGAGGCTGGAAGCCAGGGCGAAAAGAGAGGTTACTCTGATGCAAGCGCTCTTGTTGATCCAGATACTTGCCTACCTTAGCATTAGCTTCGACCAGGGCATCTTGGAAGGCTTGCAGATCGCGTCTATCGGCAAGTTGTTGTTTTTGTAACATCAGGGTTTCTTCAGAACGCGCTTGACCAACGCCCGACGTCGCAAATGCGTTGTTTTTTTGCAACGCTTGAGCTCGTGCTCGATCCTCGGTTGAATCGTTATGTATCGTCTCTCCATAAAACTGGGCGATCAACTTGAGCGGTACACTTTCGGCGCGCACCGCCGAGTAGCTTATCCCGTCGGGAGCATAGGCTTTCAATGCGGCCAGAATTGGCCCTGCGTATAACGCCCAGCGAGGGTGGTCTTTTAAAGTAAATCGGGCAATTGCTCCATTTTTTTCTTTAACGCTCAGCGTCCCGTCTGGGGCGATCTCCATGGTGGTCGGGTCCAAACCCTGCCTCTTCAGCACATAAGCAAGATACGGGTCTTCAAATGTATTACGCAACTGTGTACGCCATTGGCCGAGAGACGACGCGTCTGGAATATTCGGAATAATAGTGTGCTCATCACGGGCTCGACTCTCCAGGGCTTCTGCATAACGGGCGGCCAATTCACTGTCGGCTTGAGCACGGTCAGAAGTTGATAGAACCGCTTCGTTACCGGGAGCCTCTCGACGGGTCCGGCTCGTCGCAAACGAACGTGAAGACGAATCCTGGCTGACGGAGGTATTGCGTGTATCTTCGAAATAAGCGTTATGGGTTGTCGACGTTAACGCAGAGGAGGAAAGCTGCATTTAGTTTGTGGTCTCCAGGTTCTTCGGTTGAAAGTTTAATAGGCACTCCTGAGTGAGATTTACTGAATATTGGTTGCATCAAGATATGTAACAAAGCATTGGTGAAAAGAATATCCTGCAAAAAAAAACCGAGGCCGTTCATTTCAGAACAAGCCCCGGTTTTTTATTGAAGCGTGAGTTTAGAACGCGCCCATGTAATCACGCTTGCCCACTTCCACACCGTTATGACGCAGCAAGGCATAAGCGGTAGTGATGTGGAAGAAGAACTGCGGCAGGCCGTAGGTCAGCAGGTAGGACTGGCCGCTGAAGCGCTTCTCTTTCGGCGTGCCTGGGCGGGTGATGATTTCGATACCTTCCTTGCCGTCGATCTGCTCGGGCTTGATGGTGTCGACGAAGGCCAGGACCTTGGCGATCAGTGCTTGCAGGTCGGCAAAGGTGACTTCGTTGTCTTCGTACTTCGGTACTTCGATCTCGGCCAGGCGTGCCGACACACCTTTGGCGAAGTCCACGGCGATCTGCACCTGGCGCACCAACGGGAACATGTCCGGGAACAGGCGCGCTTGCAGCAAGGCGTTGGGCTCGATGTTCTTGGCGCTGGCGTGGGCTTCGGCTTTGTTCAGCACATCGCTCAACGCGTTGAGCATTTGCTTGAAGACTGGGATAGAAGCGGCGTACAGGGAAATGGTCATGTCAGTCTCACTGATAATGGCAGGGTTGGAACCAGCGGCGATTATAGCCATGCCCGGTGCTTGTCTTTTATTTTTTGAGGATTACGCTGGTGAGCTTCACTGCATAGGGAAAGCGCGATGACCGCCGAGCACGACACCGACACCCCTGAGCCGCGCCTGAACAGCACGGAAATCCGCATCCTGGGCTGCCTGATCGAAAAACAGGCGACCAACCCGGAAACCTACCCCCTCACCCTCAACGCCCTGGTGCTGGCCTGCAACCAGAAGACCAGCCGCGAGCCGGTGATGAACCTCAGCCAAGGCCAGGTCGGCCAGAGCCTGCGCGCGCTCGAAGGCCAAGGCTTCACGCGCCTGGTGATGGGCAGCCGCGCCGACCGCTGGGAGCACCGTGTGGACAAGGCCCTGGAACTGGTGCCGGCCCAGGTGATCCTGACCGGGCTGCTGTTCCTGCGGGGGCCGCAGACCGTCAATGAGTTGCTCACCCGCAGTGGGCGTATGCATGACTTTGAGGATGCCGAACAGGTTGTGCATCAGCTCGAGCGCCTGATTGCACGAGGACTGGCGCTGCTCGTGCCGCGTCAGGCGGGGCAGCGGGAAGACCGGTATACCCATGCACTGGGGGACCCGGCAGATATTGAAGCGATTATGACCGCGCGGGGGAATCCGGTAGAGCGTAGCGCAGGGGCTGTTTCGGTGGAGCGCATTGAAGAGCTGGAAGCGCGGATTGCCGCACTGGAAGAACGGCTGGCGCAGCTGGAACAGGGATAATGCAGATAAACATGTGGGAGCTGGCTTGCCTGCGATAGCCATTGGTATCGACACAACTTTGTAGGTTGCAGCAGCCAACGGTAACTACGATGCGAAGCGAGCCGCTCTTGATCTTGCTCTGCTTTTGATCTTAGGCGCCCCGTTAAACCACGCTGGCCGAACGCAGGCTTTAATTCGTGGGTAACCCGGCAGGACGCCGGGTTAGCCGCCCCGCGCCATGGATGGCGCGTGGCGGCGGCCCACGGATTCAAGCCTGCGTTCGGGCACACCGAGCCTAGGCGAGGTGCCGAGTGGTGGGGCAAGAGCCTTTTGCTTACTTTTGGGCTCTTTTCAAAAGTGAGCCGCTGTAAAAGCCAGCCCTTTCAAGGTCTTCTGTAAAATCCCCTGAAATTCATTCAGGGGGTACCTAAACGATGTGGGCGGAAGTTCTAGCGCGTTTCGAAAAAAAGCACCTGCCAGTGTCATGGCCAAACTGGCGCTGCAGCAGGCTATTGCCCCCGAGTGGATTGATCAGGTTTTCGAAGAACACCGGCAACGGCAGTATTCTCGTGAGCTATTGTTCTCGACCATCATCAAGCTAATGTCCCTTGTTTCATTGGGCTTGAGGCCATCTCTGCACGCCGCCGCGCGACAACTGGAGGACCTTCCGGTCAGCCTGGCGGCTCTCTACGACAAGATCAGTCGTACCGAGCCTGCTCTGTTGCGCGCCCTGATTACGGGCTGTGCACAGCGCCTGGCTCCAACCATCCGGGAGCTGGGCTGCACGGCGATGCTGCCGGGTTGGCAGGTTCGGGTAGTGGACGGTAATCACCTGGCATCCACTGAAAAACGTCTGGGAGCTTTACGCAACGAGCGCGGCGCCGCTCGTCCCGGTTTTTCGGTTGTTGCATACGATCCCGATCTGGATCAGGTCGTCGACCTTCAGGCGTGTGAGGATGCCTACGCAAGCGAGCGCGTTTGTGTGCTGCCTTTATTGGCCAATGCCGAGCCAGGCCAAGTGTGGCTGGCTGACCGGCTTTATTGCACGCTCCCGGTTATGGAGGCTTGTGAGCAAGTCCAAACTTGCTTTGTCATTCGTCAGCAAGCCAAGCATCCACGCTTGATTCAAGAGGGTGAGTGGCAAGAGCCAGTACCTGTGGAAACTGGCACTGTGCGTGAGCAGATCATCCAGGTCAAAGGCGGTTACCAATGTCGGCGTGTCGAACTGACGCTTCATTCGCCAACGGACTCCGGCGACAGCAGCTTGATGTTCTGGAGCAACCTGCCTGAGAGCGTCAGTGCGCAACAGATCGCCGAACTGTATCGCCGCCGCTGGAGCATTGAAGGTATGTTCCAGCGACTGGAAGCGATCCTGGAAAGTGAGATCGAAACCCTTGGCAGCCCAAAGGCTGCCTTACTGGGGTTTGCAACGGCGGTATTGGCTTACAACGTCCTGGCTGTTCTCAAACGCAGTGTTGAACAGGCTCATCGGGATACCCAGCCTGAAGGATGGGAAGCCTCGATTTACCATTTAGCGGTTCAGGTCAGGAGTGGATATGAGGGAATGCAGATTGCGCTGCCCTCGGAACATTTTCCTGTCATTCCGTTGGAAAAACTGGCTCAGCACTTATTGGCGCTTGCCAGAAATATCCAACCTAAACAAGTTGCGAAAAGCCCCCGTGGCCCCAAGGTACCCAAGCCCAAAACATGGGTTAAAGGCACCGCGGTGAATGCGCATGTTTCAACGGACCGGATAATCAAGGCTGCCAAGACGAAAAGACCTTGAAAGGGCTGGCTGTAAAAGCGGAACCCTAAGTAGCCGTTACCGCAGGAATGGATATGTACTGGGTATTACGGCGTCGACTGTGAGGCCGTCTTCGCAGGCAAGCCAGCTCCCACAGTTGGATCGTGGGGTGTCAGGTAGATAGCCGTCGCCTGGCAGGCCGCCATCGCAGGCGAGCCAGCTCCCACAGTTGGATCGCGTGCGCGTCAGTTAGATCACCGAATGGTTGTGCGTAAGGCTTTAGCTGCGGGCGAAGGCCACCGCTGCCTCGAACTGCTCCTGCGTAGGCCGCACACCGGTATAAAGCACAAACTGCTCCAACGCCTGGATAGCGATCACTTCCAGCCCGGTAATCACCCGCTTGCCCTGGGCACGGCCACGCACGATCAACGGCGTTTCCGCTGGGATCGCCACCACATCGAAGACCGTCTCGGCCTGATCGATTGCCTCGGCGTCAAACGCCAACGCATCCGCTTGCGCACCGCCGGTCATGCCAATGGGCGTCACGTTGATCAGCATCTGTGGCCGCAGGCTGCCCAGATCCGCCTGCCACGCGTACCCCAGGTTCCTGGCCAATGCCTGGCCCGCCACCTCATTACGTGCCACGATCACGCCATTGGCGTACCCCCCGTCACGCAAGGCACTGGCGACCGCCTTGGCCATGCCGCCGCTGCCGCGCAGGGCGAAGCTGGAGTCCTTGGGTACCGCGTGTTTTTTCAACAGTTGCTCGATGGCGATGTAGTCGGTGTTGTAAGCCTTGAGGTGGCCGTTGGTGTTGACGATGGTGTTCAGGGAGTCGATGGCTTGAACCGAATCGTCGAGTTCGTCCACCAAGGCAATGGCAGCCTCCTTGAACGGCATGGACACCCCGCAACCGCGCACACCCAGGGCGCGGATACCGCCGATCGCGCCGGGCAGGTCCTGGCTGCTGAAGGCTTTATAGTAAAAATTCAGACCCAGTTGTTCATACAGGTGGTTATGAAAACGCAGGCCAAAGTTCCCAGGGCGCGCCGACAGTGACATGCACAGTTGGGTGTCCTTGTTGGGGTGCATCTGCATGGATAACTCCTTGAAGTAAGCAAATCGGTACAGACCTTACACAACCTTTACTCACTGGCCGTGCTGTTTTCTCGAAATACGTTGTCTTAAAAGTATCCCCGCGACAATCCTTGAGTCTATTGATTGCAGACCACAAGCGCAGGGGCTAATTGAGGAATGACCATCATGCGTAAACTTCCCAGGATCGCCTTGCTTATCGGCGCACTCGCAATGGCCGGCCAAGCTTCCGCCCACGGTGGTGGTTGGGGTGGCCCGGCCGTGTTCGGTGCGCTTGTCGGCGCAGCGGTAGTCGGCTCTGTGGTTGCCAGCCAGC
Source organism: Pseudomonas sp. FSL L8-0168 (assembly GCF_037976155.1). Lineage (NCBI taxonomy): Bacteria > Pseudomonadati > Pseudomonadota > Gammaproteobacteria > Pseudomonadales > Pseudomonadaceae > Pseudomonas > Pseudomonas sp. FSL L8-0168. The sequence goes on from NZ_CP150262.1 coordinate 1,505,012, forward strand.
CGCGAGAGGTGTACGTGCAACAGCCGGTGTATGTTCAGCCGCAGCCGGTGTATGCCGCGCCGCCGCCGGTCTACTACGCGCCACCGCCACCAGTGTATGTGCAACAGCAGGTTTACTACCGCCCGGCGCCCGTCTATTACGGCCCACCGCGCGGTTATTATGGGCCACCTCGCGGCTACTACGGCCCGCCCCACGGCTACTACCGCCATGGTTGGTAAGTTTTAATCCATTGACAGACACAGGCCTCGCCCACACGCGGGGCCTTTTTTTGCCTGAAAAGTCCGGATTTATCCTGCCGATGTCGCTGTGAGAACAACGCACGAGCGCCAATCCCACATCATGAGCGTCGAATATCCTCTTGATCGATGGCGGGCTGCGCTGTCATGTTTACGTCACAAAACAGTCGCACTATCGACCCAGTCCAGCCAATAACAATTAAGGACGATTGACCATGCCCACGCAAAACCCGCACCGCACCGCCGGCCTGTGCACCTCCAGCAAGGTCTATAACGCGTTGACTGAACTCAAGCACCTTGAAGGCCATCGCAGCGCCAAGTTCCTGGCATTGCTGGCCGAAAACCTAGTGCGCAAGGGCCTGCTCAGTGAGCACGAAGTGGTGAACATGCTCGACCAGGTGGTGGATTAACGCCTGGCATTGATGTCGACTATCGAGCCAGGTGATTTTTCCCAAGCACCGGCAAACCGTAAGGTGACCTCCATAACGTTTGGAGGTACTTATGCCCACTGTTCAAATCATGTCTGTCATCGGTAGCGCCGTCCCCGCCCCTCTGCGCAAACTGGGCTTGCTCGCCTGCTGGTATGTGGTGCGCGATGGCGAGCCGATCAGCGGCCCGCTCACTTCGTTATCGGATGCCGAAACACAACGCCGAATGGCAACCGACTTCAGGCTAGAAGCCTGAACGCTATGGCAGCGGCAACTTGACCCGCGGCTTGGTTTCGACGAACAACGCCCAGCACGACATGAACAACGCCGCCACCAGCGGCCCGATGACAAAGCCGTTAAGGCCGAACACCGACAGGCCACCCAAGGTCGAGATCAGGATCAGGTAGTCCGGCATCTTGGTGTCCTTGCCCACCAGGATCGGGCGCAGTACGTTGTCCACCAGGCCAATCACGAACACCCCGAACAGCCCCAGCACCACGCCCTGCCAGATCGAACCGCTCAACAGGAAGTAAACCGCCACCGGCCCCCAGACCAGCCCGGCACCCACCGCTGGCAATAGTGACAGGAACGCCATCAGCACGGCCCAGAGCAAGGCACTGGGGATGTCCAGGAACCAGAAGATCAAACCTCCCAGCGCACCTTGGGTCACAGCCACCAGCACGTTGCCCTTGACCGTGGCGCGCACCACGCGGTTGAACTTGAGCTGCAGGCGACGCTTTTGCGGCTCGGCCAACGGTACGGCTGTGCGCACTTTGCGTACCAGTTCCGGGCCATCGCGCAGCAGGAAAAACAGCAGGTACAACATGATGAAAAAGCTCACCAGGAAATCAAACGTCCCCTGGCCGAAGCTGAACGCCTGAGAGGCAAAGAACTGACTGCCCTGCATCGCGCCCTTGACGACCTTTTCCCGCAGCCCTTCGAGGTTGCCCATGCCAAAACGGTCGAGCAATTGCTGGAAATACGGCGGTAGAACGTTCTTGAATTGCTCGATATAACCCGCCACGTCGAGTTTGCCGCTCTCGATGTTTTTGTAGAGCGTGGCCCCCTCTTGCACCAGCAAAGCACTGGTGATGATCACCGGCAGAATCGCAATCACCAGGCACACCATCAAGGTGGTCAGGGAGGTCAGGTTGCGGTTCCAGCTAAAACGCTGCTGCAGGCGGCGCTGCATCGGCGCAAAGATAATGCCCAGGATCACGGCCCAGAACACCGCGCCGTAGAACGGCAGCAATATCCAGATAAAAGCCACGGTGACCAAGGCCAGTAGCAGCAACAGGGTTTTGAATTGCAGGTTGGTTTGATTCATGTCCGGTCCATGTCAGAAAAACAGGGCCGATGGCGGCCCTGTTGCTTAGTCCGCAGCCAAACGTGGGAGTGCCCTTGTTTATCGAACAAGCATAGATCGCCATGCGTAGACATGGATCAATGAACGGCGCCCGGCCCTGCACTACCCTCGCGCCTTTTGCGACCTACAGCCATGCCCTCGATGATTGCCCCCGAACTGCTCGCCCCTGCCGGCACCCTGAAAAACATGCGCTACGCCTTCGCCTACGGTGCCGATGCGGTCTATGCCGGCCAACCGCGCTACAGCCTGCGGGTGCGCAACAACGAGTTCGACCACGCCAACCTGGCCCTCGGCATCCACGAAGCCCATGACCTGGGCAAGCGCTTCTACGTGGTGGTGAACATTGCGCCCCACAACGCCAAGCTCAAGACCTTCCTCAAGGACCTGGCGCCGGTGATCGCCATGGGCCCGGATGCGCTGATCATGTCCGACCCGGGGTTGATCATGCTGGTGCGCCAGCACTTCCCGCAAATGCCGATCCACCTGTCGGTACAGGCCAATACGGTGAACTGGGCCAGCGTGGCGTTCTGGCAGCAACAAGGCATTTGCAGGGTGATTCTGTCGCGGGAGCTGTCCCTGGAAGAGATCGGCGAAATCCGCCAGCAAGTGCCGGCGATGGAGTTGGAGGTGTTTGTACATGGCGCCTTGTGCATGGCCTATTCCGGGCGGTGCCTGCTGTCGGGCTACATGAACAAGCGCGATGCCAACCAGGGCACTTGCACCAATGCCTGCCGCTGGAAATACCAGGCCACGCCGGCAGTGGAGAATGCCACTGGCGATATCGTCCATGAATATCAACCCACATTAGGGATCGGCACGCCCACCGATCAGGTGTTCCTGCTACAGGAAGCCAATCGCCCCGATGAACCCATGCCCGCCTTCGAAGACGAACACGGCACCTACATCATGAACGCCAAGGACCTGCGGGCCGTGCAGCATGTGGAACGCCTGGCACAGATGGGCGTGCATTCGTTGAAGATCGAAGGCCGCACCAAGTCCCACTTTTACTGCGCGCGCACCACCCAGGTGTACCGCCAGGCCATCGATGACGCAGTGGCCGGGCGTGCATTTGACCGCGGCTTGATGACCAACCTCGAGTCCCTGGCCCAGCGTGGCTACACCGAAGGTTTCCTGCGCCGCCACGTGCACGATGAATACCAGAACTACCAGAACGGCAGCTCGGTTTCCGAGCGCCAGCAGTTTGTCGGGGAGCTGACTGGCGAACGTCGTGGCGCGTTGGCCGAGGTGAAGGTCAAGAACCGCTTTGCGCTGGGCGACCACCTGGAGTTGATGACGCCCGCGGGCAATTTTCATTTTGACTTGCCGAGCCTGCATAACGCCAAGGGCGAAAGCATTGAGGTGGCGCCGGGGGACGGGCATACGGTGTATGTGCCGATTCCGGCGCAGATGGACCTGCGCTTTGGCCTGCTGATGCGCGACGTTTAAACCCTGCCATGGGTTGAATGGATCAGATCCTGAACTGGCCCACCAACTGCCCGAGGCGCTGGCCCAGGTCGGCCAGACTGCGAGACGTCTGAGCGCCCAGTTGGGTTTCGTCCGCCACGCTGTCCACCGCTACCGCAATCTGATGCACGCTGCGGTTGATCTCTTCCGCCACGGCGGTCTGCTCTTCCGCGGCGCTGGCGATCTGGGCGTTCATTGAGTCGATGGTGCCAATCAGTTGCGCCATGGTGTCCAGGGACGCGCCGGCCTGGTTGGCCTGGGCCGAAGTGCCGTCGCCGGCATCGCTGGAGCGGCGCATAGCGTCCACGGCCGCCTCGGTGCCTTTTTGCAGGCGATCGATCATGCCCTGGATTTCCTGGGTGCTGGTTTGGGTGCGACTGGCCAGGGCGCGCACTTCATCGGCGACTACGGCAAAGCCACGCCCAGCCTCCCCGGCCCGTGCGGCCTCGATGGCAGCGTTGAGCGCCAGCAGGTTGGTTTGCTCGGCGATGGAGCGGATCACGCCGAGCACACTGACGATTGACGATACATCCTGCTGCAGGCTGTCCAGGGACACGCCGCTGCTGCGGATGTCGTTCACCAGCGCATGGATCTGCGCGATGCTGCCGTCTACCACACGTTTGGCGGCCTGGCCTTCGGCGTCGGTCTGCTGCGCAGCGACGGCGGCGCCTTGGGCACTGCGTGCCACTTCGTGCGCCGCCGAAGACATCTGGTTGATCGCAGTGGCCACCTGGTCGGTCTCGTGGCGCTGGCGTTCCATGGCCTGTTCGGAACGCTGGGCCTGGTCGGACACCTGGCTCACCAACCCGGTGAGTTGGGCGGTCATGTCGGTGATCTGGCGCACCAGGCCGTGGATTTTATCGACAAAGCGGTTGAATGCACCGGCCAGGTCGCCGAGTTCATCCTGGCTGGTAATGGCCAGGCGGCGGGTCAGGTCACCTTCACCCGCGGCGATGTCATCGAGGTTGGCTTTCATCAGGTGCAGCGGGCGCAGGATGGTATTGGCCAGCAGCATGCCCACGGCGGCGATCACCAGCAACACCACCACGGCGACGCCGAGGATGCTCAACAGCACGCCTTGCATGCGCTTCTCGACTTTTGCCTGCACCACCGCCACTTGGGCGTCAATGCCATCGAGGTTCACCGAGGTGCCGATCACCATGTCCCACTTGGGCAGGTACTCGGTATAGCCGAGCTTGGGCACCAGTTCGGTCTGGCCGGGCTGGGTTGAGCTGTATTGCAGGTAGTGGCTGCCGTCCTTGCCGACCTTGACCAGGTCGCGGTTGACGTAGACGCCGTTGGGGTCGCGGTTGTCCTTGAAGCTTTTGCCTACGCCGTCCGGGCTGTTGCCCTTGAACAGGCGGATGGTCTCGGAGTCGTAGCCGAAGAAATAGCCGTCTTTGCCGTAGCTGGTATTGGACAGCAACTTGACCACCTGCGCCCGCGCCGCGCTGTCGCCGGGGGCTGCCGCGTCGTAGAGCGGCTTGATGGTGGTCATAGCCACCTCGACATAACTTTGCAGGGTGGCCTTGGCGTCGTTGAGCAGGCGCTGACGGGTTTCATCCACCTCGTTGCGGGCCTGGCCCTGCAGAATCCACACGGTGGTCAGGCTGATGACCACGGCAAACAACAACACCGGCACGACAGCAAGGGCCAGGACTTTGGCCTTCAAACTCAGACGCATGGCTTTTCTCTCTTGTTAGTGGCGACTTGAGAGGTTAACGGCCATGTGAGCGATTACTGTAGGCGCGAGCTTGTGTGGCCAGAGCTTGCTCCCGCTCGGGTGCGCAGCGCCCGCAAGCTTTTTGGGGCTGCTTCGCAGCCCAGCGGGAGCAATCTCTGGCCACAGGGGGCTCACTTGGATCAGAGCGTCATCGCAGCCAGCCAGCCGAACGCCAGCAGCGGCAGGTTGTAGTGCAGGAAGGTCGGTACCACGGTGTCCCAGATATGGTGGTGCTGGCCGTCGATGTTCAGGCCGGAGGTGGGGCCGAGGGTGGAGTCCGAGGCGGGCGAACCGGCGTCGCCCAAGGCACCGGCGGTACCGACAATGCACACGATGGCCAGCGGGCTGAAGCCCAGTTGCACACACAGCGGCACGAAAATCGCCGCGAGGATCGGCACCGTGGAAAACGACGAGCCGATGCCCATGGTCACCAACAACCCCACCAGCAGCATCAACAACGCGCCAACGCCCCGGCTATGACCGATGAACGCTGCCGAGGCCTGCACCAGCGAGTTCACGTCACCGGTCGCCTTGAGCACTTCGGCAAAACCTGAGGACGCGATCATGATGAAACCGATCATCGCCATCATCTTCATGCCTTCGGTGAACAGGTCATCGGTGTCGCGCCAGCGCACGATGCCCGACACCGAGAAGATCAGGAACCCGGCCAGGGCGCCGATGATCATCGAGTCCAGCCACAACTGGATGATGAACGCCGAGGCAATCGCCAGGCCGGCCACCAGCAGGGTCAGCGGGTTGTACTGCACCGCCACTTGCTCGACACGCTCGATTTTCTTCAGGTCGTACACACGCTTTTTGCGGTAGCTGATCAACACCGCCACCAGCAGGCCGACCACCATGCCCAGCGCCGGCAAGCCCATGGCGTGGGTGACATTGACCCCGCTGATATCCACTCCGCTCTTGGCGACGTTAGCCAGCAGGATCTGATTGAGGAAGATATTGCCAAAGCCCACCGGCAGAAACATGTACGGGGTGATCAGGCCGAAGGTCATCACGCAGGCGATCAGGCGACGGTCCAGTTGCAGCTTGGTCAGCACATACAGCAGCGGCGGTACCAGCAGCGGAATAAACGCAATGTGGATCGGCAAGATGTTCTGCGAGGCAATCGCCACCACCCACAACAGGCCGATCAGCAGCCATTTGACGTGGTTGCCACCGCTGGCGTCCTGGCGGTCCACCAGCAGCAAGGCTTTGTCCGCCAGCGCATGGGCCAGCCCGGACTTGGCAATCGCCACGGCGAAAGCCCCGAGCAATGCGTAGGACAAGGCCACGGTTGCGCCGCCGCCCAGCCCGCCGTTGAAGGCCTTGAGCGTGGCCTCGATACCCAGGCCACCGGTCAAGCCGCCCACCAGGGCGCCGACGATAATGGCGATGACCACGTGCACGCGGGACAGGCTGAGTACCAGCATGGTGCCGACCGCGGCGATGACTGCGTTAATCATGGTTACCTCAAGCAGAAACAAAAAAGACAGGCATGCCCGCGCGCGGCCCATGGGAACAGCTGCCGGCGTGCAAGCTTGAAAGAGGTCTTATTAGAGGGCGCGCACTTTGCAGGAGCTGGGCTGTCATGTCAAAAACTGTGGTGAGGCAAAGCCCTCTGCACGCATAAAGAATTACAGGCGCTGGCCGATACGCTGTCTCTATGTGCTTTCAGGTAAGGATGTCCCGATGTCGCTCAGGCAGCTCTCCATTCAATGGAAAATCACCCTGCTGGCGGGCCTCTGCCTGCTGGGGATCGTGACCCTGCTGGTGGGTCTGTCGCTGTATCGCATGGCGCAGAGCTCCCAGCAGGTCAAGGCGTCCAGCATGCAGATGCTCGACGAAGCCGCCCAGTCGCGCATCGAGGCCCAAGGCGAAGTGCAAGCGCTGGGCATTCGCCAGCAGTTCATGGATGCCTACCAATACGGCCATGGTTTTTCCCGCCAGGTGCTGTTTTTGCGCGAACAGGCCGAGAAGCGCTTTCTCGATGCCTTCGACACCCGTGAAGACCTGACCCGCCAGGTCAAGGCCGCCCTGCAGGCCAACCCCGACCTGCTCGGCCTGTCCCTGGTGTTCGAAGCCAATGCGCTGGACGGCAAAGACGAACTGTTCGCCAACCAGGCAGAACTAGGCAGCAATGACAAAGGCCGTTTCGCACTGTACTGGTCGCAACCGACACCGGGGAAAATCACCTCGATGGCACTGCCCGAGAGCGACATGGCCGACACCTCCATCGGCCCCAGCGGCGAAAAAGCCAACGCCTGGTTCACCTGCCCGCGCACGACTCTCAAACCCTGCGTGATCGAGCCCTACTTCTATGTGATCGACGGCCAGAACGTGCTGATGACCAGCATCGTGTTCCCGCTGATGGTCAATGGCAAAGTCATCGCCTCGCTGTCGGTGGATATCAACCTCAACAGCCTGCAGGCGGTCAGCCAACAGGCCAGCCAGAAACTGTACGACGGCCAGACCCAGGTCAGCATCCTCAGCCCGACCGGCTTACTGGCCGGCTACAGCCCGGATGCCAGCAAACTCAGCCAACGCCTGGAGCAGGTCGACCCGGCCAGCGGCGCACAGTTGACCAGTGCCTTGGCCAGCAGTACCCAGACCCACAGCCTGCGCACTGACCATCAACTCAAGGTACTGGCGCCTTTTGCGCCGATTCCCGGCGGTAAGGCGTGGGGCGTATTGCTGGATGTACCGGAAAAAGTCCTGGTCGCCCCCGCCGAAGCGCTGAAAAACCAGCTGGACGCCGACAACGCCAAAGGCACCCTGCTAGAACTGGGCCTGGGCCTGCTCGCCGCCGTGGTCGGCTTGATCCTGGTGTGGCTGATGGCGCGCAGCGTGACCCGGCCAATCCTTGGCGTGGCGCACATGCTTGAGGATATCGCCAGCGGCGAAGGCGACCTGACCCGGCGCCTGGCCTACGCCAAACAGGACGAACTGGGCCAATTGGCCGGCTGGTTCAACCGCTTCCTCGACAAGCTGCAGCCGATCATTGCCGAGGTCAAACGCTCGGTGCAGGACGCCCGCGGCACTGCCGACCAGTCCGCGGCCATTGCCACGCAAACCAGCGCCGGCATGGAGCAGCAGTACCGCCAGGTGGATCAGGTGGCTACCGCATCCCACGAAATGAGCGCCACCGCCCAGGACGTGGCCCGCAGCGCCGCCCAAGCGGCCCAAGCCGCCCGAGATGCCGACCAGGCAACTCGTCAAGGCTTGACGGTTATCGACCGCACCACCGCCAACATTGGCGAGCTCGCCGCCGACATGAGCACCGCCATGACCCAGGTAGAGGGCTTGGCCGCCAACAGCGAACAGATCGGCTCGGTGCTTGAAGTGATTCGCGGCATCGCCGAGCAGACCAATCTGTTGGCGCTCAACGCCGCCATCGAAGCCGCTCGCGCCGGTGAAGCCGGCCGCGGTTTTGCCGTGGTCGCCGACGAAGTGCGCAACCTGGCGCGGCGCACCCAGGAATCGGTGGAAGAAACCCGCCTGGTGATCGAACAATTGCAAACCGGTACCAGCGACGTGGTCGGCTCCATGGGCAACAGCTATCGCCAGGCTCAGGGCAGCGTCGAACAGGTCGGCCAGGCCGTCACCGCCTTGCGCCAGATTGGCGATGCGGTCACGGTGATCAGTGATATGAACCTGCAAATCGCCAGCGCCGCCGAAGAGCAAAGCGCCGTGGCCGAAGAGATCAACAGCAACGTGGCGACCATTCGCGATGTGACCGAGTCGTTGTCGGAGCAGGCCAATGAATCGGCGCGGGTCAGCCAGGCGTTGAACAGCCTGGCAAATCAGCAGCAGGGGTTGATGGATCAGTTCAGGGTCTGAATGTAGCAAGGCTTTACTGTGGGAGCCGGGCTTGCCCGCGATGCAGACACCTCGGTATGTCAGGCAAACCGAGTCGATGCTATCGCAGGCAAGCCAGCTCCCACATTTTGAGCGGTGGTGTGTGAATGCTAGCGCCGTGGCAACTGGATCAATACCTTGAGCCCACCCAGCTCGCTCTCTTGCAGTTGCAACACCCCACCCCACACCTCAACGATATCCCGCACGATCCCCAAACCCAGGCCATGGCCAACCCTTTGCTCATCCAGGCGTGCGCCACGGCTGAACACTTGGTCGCGCTGGGCCTCGGGAATGCCGGGGCCGTCGTCTTCCACCGCCAGCCGATAGCCCTGGGGCGTCTCGCTAACGCTCAGGCGTACCTCGGCGTCCGCCCATTTACAGGCGTTGTCCAACAGGTTGCCCAGCAGTTCCAGCAGGTCTTCACGGTCCCAAGGCAGTTGCAGGCCCGGCGCCACCTGGTAGCTGAGGTCCAGGTGTTCGCCGTGGATCATGCGCAGGGTGGCCAGTAAACCGGGCAGTTCTTGTTCACAGTCAAACAACGCGCCCGGCAGCGCATCACCCGCCAGGCGCGCACGGTTGAGTTCACGGTTGAGGCGCTGCTGCACCTGCTCCAATTGCTCGCGCAGCAACTGGCTCAGTTGCGGATGATCCTTGAGGGCGTCACTGGAGGCCGCGCTCAACAACACTGCCAGCGGGGTTTTCAGCGCATGCCCCAGGTTGCCGAGGGCGTTGCGCGAGCGCTTGAGGCTGTCTTCGGTGTGCGCCAACAGGTGGTTGATTTGCGCCACCAGTGGCTCCAGCTCAAGCGGCACCTGAGTATCGAGTTGCGAGCGCTGGCCTTGTTGCAGTTGGGCGATCTGGTTACGTGCGGTCTCCAGGGGGCGCAGGGCACGGCGCACGGTGACCCGTTGCAGGATCAGCACCAGCAGCAGCGCCGCCAGCCCCATCACCAGGCCGACCTGACGCATCAGGCGAAAGCTCTCGCGCACAGGCGTGTAGTCCTGGGCCACGCTGATGGAAATCGATTGGCCAAAGCGCTTGTAGTCCGAGCGCAGCACCAACAGTTGCTGGCCTTCGGGTCCCAGTTGCAGGTTGCCCTTGAGCCCCGCCACCGGGAGCCGGGGCAGTTCCTGGTCCCACAGTGAGCGGGAGCGCCAATGCACATCGGCAAAGTCGATACGAAAGTAATGCCCGGAAAATGGCCGTTGGTACGCCGGCGACAGGCGTTGCTCATCCAACTGCACGCCGTTGGGCCCACGCACCAGCGCCACCAGCAGGTTTTCGCTGTCGTTGCGCAAGCCCGCTTCAAGGTAGCGCTGCAAACCCGCCTCGAACAACCACAGGCTGGTTTGCGCCAGCACCACGCCGACGATCACCATCACGCTGATCAACCCCAGGCTCAAGCGCCGCTGGATCGACCTCATGCCGGAGTGGCGCCGAATCGGTAACCCTGACCGCGTCGGGTCTCGATCACGCTGCGTCCCAATTTGCGCCGCAGGTGGTTGACGTGCACCTCCAGCACATTGGAGTCGCGTTCGGTCTCACCGTCATACAAGTGCTCGGCAAGGTGGCTTTTGGACAGGATCTGTTCGGGATGCAGCATGAAATAGCGTAACAAGCGAAACTCGGCAGCCGTCAGCTGGATCTCGGCGCCGTCGCGTAGCACGCACTGGCGACCTTCATCCAAATGCAGGCCGGCGGCTTGCAGGGTGGGCTGGTTCGTCTGGCCGTGGGAGCGGCGCAACAGCGACTGGATGCGCAGGTACAGCTCTTCAGGGTGAAAGGGTTTGCTCAGGTAATCATCGGCGCCGGCCTTGAGCCCTTCGATGCGCTCGGCCCAGGAATCGCGGGCGGTAAGGATCAGCACCGGGATGGCCAACGCGGCGGCGCGCCATTGGGCCAGCACATCAAGCCCGGGCAAACCGGGCAGGCCAAGGTCGAGAATGATCAAGTCATAGGGCTCGCTGCGCCCTTGATACACGGCGTCCCGGCCGTCGGCCAGCCAGTCGACTGCATAACCCTGGCGCTGCAGGCCGGCCATCAGTTCGTCGGCCAGGGGCACGTTGTCTTCCACCAGGAGCAGGCGCATCAGTCTTCCTCATCTTTGATCAGGTCGCCATTGGTGGCATCCAGCTTGATCTCGCGCACCACGCCCTCGGTGGTCACCAGTTCCACTTCATAGGCGTATTGCCCGTGTTTCTTTTCCAGTTCGGCCTCCAGCAGCCGCGAGCCGGGGTATCGCGCCATGGCCTGCTGCAACAGCTGTTCCAATGGCAGGATCACGCCTTGCTGGCGCAGGGCCAGGGCTTCGTCCTGGTTGAGGTCGCGGGCCGCCAGGCTGGAACAAAACACCATGAGCACCAGCGCCACGCGACTGCCGACGCGTAAATTTACCTTCATTACGTATCCTGATGATTCTTGAGAACCTGCCCGGTGAGCGCATTCAATTCAACATCCCATTCAATGCCGTCGGTATCTCGTAGCTCGACTTCATAAACGTACTTGCCGTATTCCTCATCCAAATCGGTGTCCAGCAGCGTCGAACCAGGGTGAAGGGCCAGGGCCGTAGCGTCCAATTGATCGAAAGCGACAATTGTAACAGTGGCCGGCACGATCAGTGGCTTGTCGGGGTCCACGGCGGCGGCCGGGGTCGCCGTAACGAGGATGATAGCGGCGGCGCCCAGGGCAGTGAGGCGCTTCATGATAAGTCTCCGTTACATGATGTTTTCCTACGCCGGCCACGGTACGCGCTGCAACTTAACTGAAACTGAATTGCCACCATGGCAATTCCGGTTAAGCCATTTTTCCCACTGCCTGCGAGATTTCTTATACTGCCCCGCTCGCCTCAACAGAGACCGGTATGACAGCCATCCATATCAAGTTCCCGGCCTTGACCCTCAAGGCCGGCAAACGCGCCTTCACCCGCATCCGCGAGCAGGGCCTTGCGCCTGCCGACGTCGGTATCCTCCCCGGCGCGGCGGGCGGCCCCAAGGCCCTGGGTATCCAAGGGCTGGACCTGGCGCTGTTCGGTGACTGGTTGCCCCGTGCGCCGCGCGAGCGTGCGCTGATCGGCGCGTCCATCGGCTCGTGGCGGTTCGCCAGCGCCTGCCTGCCCGACCCGGTGCAAGGTTTGCTCGACCTGGGCCGCCTGTACAACGAGCAGCGCTTTGCCAAAGGCGTGACCATGGCGCAAGTCAGCCAGAGCTGCCAACGCATGCTCGACGACCTGCTGGCCGGGCGCGATGCGCGGGTGCTGGACAACCCCGACTATCGGCTGAACATCATGGTGGTCAAGAGCCACGGATTGCTCGCCGATGACCACCGTGGGCGGCTGGGGCTGGGCCTGTCATCGGTGATTGCCGATAATCTGCGGGGCCGCGCACGGCTGTCGCGGCATTTCGAACGGCTGATCATCCACGACCCGCGTCAGGCGCCTCCGGTACACCCCCTGAAAGATTTCCCCTCGCGCTTCCTCACCCTGGACGTGGGCAACCTGCGCCAGGCGTTGCTCGCGTCCGGCTCGATCCCCATGGTCATGCAAGGCGTGCGCGACCTGCCCGGTGCCGGGGCCGGCACCTACCGCGACGGCGGCCTGCTGGATTACCACCTCGACCTGCCCTACCACGGCGATGACATTGTGCTGTACCCGCACTTTACCGACCGGGTCATCCCCGGCTGGTTCGACAAGGGCCTGCCATGGCGACGCAGCAACCAGCAGGGCTTGCAGGATGTGTTACTGCTGGCGCCGTCCAGGGACTACCTGGCCCGCCTGCCCCACGGCAAGCTGCCAGACCGCAGCGACTTCAAGCGTTTCATGGGCGATGATCCAGGCCGCAACAAATATTGGCAAACTGCCATGAGCGAGAGCCAACGACTGGGGGATGAGTTTTTGGCATTGGCGGATAACGGCAAGCTCGGCGACCGTTTGCTAGCCCTTTGACCGCATGGGCGCCTGCGGCCGAGGGGCGGTATGCGCAGAGGTTGAGCAAACTGTTAAACTCGCCGCCTGCCAGACACCTGACCGAGCTGAAAACACTGTGGAAATCTTCAAGGAATTTACATTCGAATCCGCCCATCGCCTGCCCCACGTACCGGAAGGCCACAAATGCGGGCGCCTGCATGGGCACTCGTTCAAGGTGGCCATCCACCTGAGCGGCGACCTGGATCCCCATACCGGCTGGATTCGCGACTTCTCGGAGATCAAAGCGATTTTCAAGCCGCTCTATGAACGCCTCGACCACAACTACCTCAATGACATTCCCGGCCTGGAAAACCCCACCAGCGAAGTGCTGGCCAAGTGGATCTGGAATGAACTGAAACCCTTGCTGCCGGAACTCAGTGCGATCCGTATCCACGAGACCTGCACCAGTGGGTGCATTTATCGCGGCGAGTAAGTGATCGAGTGTTGAAAAGACCACCTGCGGGAAATGTCACCGTGGCGAGGGAGCTTGCTCCCGCTGGGTCGCGAAGCGGCCCCAAAAGATGGGACTGCTACGCAGCCCAACGGGAGCAAGCTCCCTCGCCACAGGTCACTGTTTTTTTCGCTCTAGCTCTTAATTGGCTGGCATTGCCAACTGTAGGTGTTTTTTTCGAAGCGGCGGGCTGATCCATTAGGAAAACCCGCACAGACGCCGATCGACTGAGCCAGTTTGGCTCACCGCTGCACTGCTTTTGCGCTGATTGGGAGGAGGCGGCCTTATAAAGGGCTTACTCCGTCAGCCCATACCTGCCTGCACCTGCATTGGCACGCAGGATGCACACGACCTGGGTCACCACTCAGGGAGCAGCCCCCATGACGCAGCAAGAACCCGGCAACGACTACCCTCTCAGCGAAGTCCCCTTGCACGCGCGTAAGGGCCTGGCCTCTACGGCCATGGTGTTGCTGGGGTTCACCTTTTTTACCGCGACCATGTTCGCCGGCGGCAAGCTGGGGGTAGCGTTCAGCTTCATGGATATGCTCGGCGTCGTGGCCCTGGGTAACCTGTTGTTGGGTATCTACGCCGCAGGCTTGGGTTACATCGCGTTCAAGAGCGGCTTGAACTCGGTGTTGATGGCGCGTTTCTGCTTTGGCGAAGTGGGCAGCAAACTCAGTGACTTGATCCTCGGTTTTACCCAGATCGGCTGGTATGCCTGGGGCACGGCCACGGCTGCGGTGGTATTGGGCAAGTATTTCCAATTGAGCCAGGGCAGTGTGCTGGGGCTGATGGTGGTATTTGGCTTACTGTTCTGCGCCACCGCCTACGTGGGGTATCGCGGCTTGGAAATCCTGTCCTACATCGCGGTGCCGGCCATGGGCATCCTGTTGACCCTGTCGATGTGGGTCGCCACCGTGAAGGTCGGCGGGCTGGAGGGGCTGCTGGCGGTGGTGCCCAGCGCTGAGCTGGACTTGTCCACCGCCATCACGCTGGTGTTCGGGACCTTTGTCAGCGGGGCAACTCAGGCCACCAACTGGACACGGTTTTCGCGCTCGGCCAAGGTTGCGGTGCTGGCCAGCCTGATCGGCTTTTTTGTCGGCAACGGCTTGATGGTGCTGATCGGGGCCTATGGCGCCATCGTCTATCAGCAACCGGATGTGGTGGAGGTCTTGCTGCTGCAAGGTTTCGCCACGGCGGCGATGGCGATGTTGCTGCTCAATATCTGGAGCACCCAGGACAACACCATCTACAACTTCGCCGTCGCCGGTTGCAACTTGCTGCGCACCCAGCGTCGCAAGAGCGTGACCCTGGCCGGCGCGGTGATCGGCACCCTGCTCGCCTTGTTCGGCATGTACGACCTGCTGGTGCCGTACCTGATCCTGCTGGGTACGGTCATCCCGCCGATAGGAGGCGTGATCATGGCGGACTTCTTTTATCGCTATCGCGGCCACTATCCCCGCTTGGCAGAGGCTCGCTTACCGGCGTTCAATTGGCCAGGTCTGATCGCGTATGGGGTGGGCACCGTGGTCGCATTCAACTCGCCGTGGGTCGCGCCGTTGGTGGGAATTTTTGCCGCATCGCTGACCTATGTGCTGCTCAGCGCCATACTACGCGCCATGACCGCCTGGACATCGGTATCGCCCTGAGGATCTGGCGGCTGTCTGCCTGATTGTTTTTAGCCAAGAGGAACTTGCCCATGCACATCATCAATGCCCGCCTGCGCAACCGTGAAGGCCTGCATGATCTGCACCTGGAACACGGCCGGATCGCCAGCATCACTGCGCAAACGGGGGAGCCGGCGCTGATGGCCGGCGACTTGGACGCCGCCGGCAACCTGGTCATACCGCCCTTTGTCGAGCCCCACATCCACCTCGACGCCACCCTCACCGCCGGCGAGCCGCGCTGGAACATGAGCGGTACGCTGTTTGAAGGCATCGAGTGCTGGGGCGAACGCAAGGCCACCATTACTCTGGAAGACACCAAGGCCCGGGCCAAAAAAACCATTCAGACCCTCGCCGCCCATGGCATCCAGCATGTGCGCACCCATGTCGACGTCACCGACCCAGACCTTACTGCACTCAAGGCCCTGCTGGAGGTACGTGAAGAGAGCACGCACCTGATCGATTTGCAAATCGTCGCCTTTCCCCAGGAAGGCATCGAGTCCTTCCGCAATGGTCGTGAGTTGATGGAAGAAGCCATTCGCCTGGGTGCCGATGTGATCGGTGGCATCCCCCACTTCGAATACACCCGCGACCAAGGCGTGAGTTCGGTGAAGTTCCTCATGGACCTGGCCGAACGTACTGGCTGCCTGGTGGACGTGCACTGTGACGAAACCGACGACCCCCACTCACGCTTTCTCGAAGTCCTCGCGGAAGAAGCCCGCAGCCGCGACATGGGTGCCCGCGTGACCGCCAGCCATACCACCGCCATGGGTTCCTACGACAATGCTTACTGCGCCAAGCTGTTTCGCCTGCTGGGGCATTCCGGCATCAGCTTTGTCTCGTGCCCCACCGAAAGCATCCACCTGCAGGGCCGCTTCGACAACTTCCCGAAACGGCGCGGTGTCACCCGTGTGAACGAACTGCTTGAGGCCGGCATGAACGTGTGTTTCGGCCAGGATTCCATCGTCGATCCCTGGTACCCGCTGGGTAACGGCAACATTCTGCGAGTACTGGAGGCCGGTCTGCACATCTGTCATATGCTCGGTTACCGCAATTTGCAAAACGCCCTGGACCTGGTCACCGACAACAGTGCCAAAGCCATGGCCCTGGGTGATCGTTATGGGTTGCAAGCAGGCCGCCCGGCTAACCTGTTGATCCTGTCGGCCGACAGCGACTACGAAGTCATACGTAGCCAGGGCTTGCCGCTGTACTCGATTCGCAACGGCAAGGTGCTGATGAAGCGGCAACCGGCGCAGGTAGAGTTTATGTAACCGCGCGGGTTAGACGATTGAGTCGATGTCCAGCGTTTGCCCCCGTGCTTGTTCGTCGTGGGCAGGCGGCGGGATGCCGGCGAATTGGGCCGGCTCACGATTCTCGCGATGGCTGAACCAACGTTTGAGGCTCGATTGAAGATGTGCAGAACGGGCATGGCTGCCGTAGACATCGCGGGCTTCCAGGCGACGCCAGCGCAGTCTTGCCAAGCGCTCGCGACTGGTGTGCAACCGGTCGATCTCTGCGTTCAAGGCATCGGTAGGTTCATGGCTACGATCATTGGCAGGGCGCCGTAGCGCAAGTTCACGCCGCTTGGCCCGGAGTTGCTCGCGCATGTCTTCAAAGGCCCGGTCGAGCAGCTCGAACTCCCTCTGAGTCACCAACGGGCCCTCACTCTCGAGGGTTTGTTGCCAGCGGCGCAACGTCGCCCACGCCGCGGGGATGTAGCTGGTGGTCATGAAGTGCTGGTCGGCTTGGAACAGCTGCCTCAGCACATTATCGCGCTCGGGCATGTCGCCCTGCAGTTGCAATGCGCGGTTGCAACCCGCCTCTTGGAGGGATTCACAGCCAGGCTTCCATAACACCGAGGAGTGGCTGCCATCCGGGAGCGTGATCGGCATGAAGTGATATTGCTCGCCATGATGTCGATAAGGGTTACCACCCACCCGCACCAGCCCTGCGGCGAACAACAGGCCACCGGGCACGGGGTGGCTGAATAGCGTGATGGCTCCGGGAATCCAGAGCTTGGCGGTGGTATTCATCCAGGGTGCCGGGACGCTGGGGACAGGGTCGTTGTGGTTGACGATGCGGTGGTGGACCAATGTTGAGGCGCCGGCAGTGAATTCGGCGTCGGCGGCGCGGGGGGCGCCGTAGGTGTAGAGCAGAATGTTGTAGTGGGCGTCTGGGGTTCGGCGCAGTCCTTCGGCCAATAGCAATGCAATGGCGCCGCCGAGGCTGTGACCGCAAATTACGATGCGCTGACCTGTGTGAAACTGATCAAGATATTGCAATACGAAATTACGCATAGCCCGATAGGCCTGGTAAAAACCATCGTGTGCTTTTCCAATACCGCCTTCAAAAGCCACCTGATGGGCGTCGGCGTCACGTAATGCGTCGGCACGGCTGACCGTTCCTCGCACAGAAATCAGGATGACTTCATCGTGGTGGGTGATGAAAGCCTGGGTGTCAGTACCGAATTTTTCATCATCGAAAAAGTGCAAGCGTGCGGGGTGTTCCTGTTCTTCCTTCCGTTCCGGGCGATTTTGTGGATACAACTGCGGATCGAAAGGCAGGATTTCGAAGCGTTGGGAGTAAGGGATATCTTCGTAGAGGGGGTAAAAACGGTGTGATTGCTTCGGATCAATTCGCCAGGCTTCGTGATACACCGAAAGCTGTTCAGCGAATAAATTTCCAACGCTCGGATCTAACGGAAACCGAACTTCGTCTAACGGTCTTTCTGCGGGGACCTGCCCAAAATCGCAGTAACTCAACGCAGCAAACAATGCCAGTTGGTATAGGTTCATGGCGCAGAAGCTGTCTTCGGTGGATAACATTGGGCGTAACGCCCGTAGGGGTCGTACTTCTAGAACGGTGTGCTTGTTGGGGAACAGTACGATACCCACCAATGAGGGCTGAGGCGGGCCGAAGCCCAGATCGGCCATCATTTTCAATGCGTGACGCTTGGGAGAGTGGACTCGAGGCGTTGTTGGAGGCAAATGGGCGACATGACGAACTAAATCTCTCACTTCGACTTGATAAAATCGGCTGGCTTGATGTTGGGCAGGATTGGCTTTAATACGACGTCCATCGACCGCAGCAAATCTGGTTTGCTCAGCACGAAATTGAAGCTCGGTGATAGGTAGCTGATAAGTCGGCCGCATCATTAAACGACGATATGGCTGTTCGGTTCCTGAATACAGATCGTCAAAAATGAGGACCACAGGACCGCTGTAAATATCATTTAGCTTGGCGAATCCTTCTCCGTTGAGTCTACCTTTGTACTCTTGTCCAGCGCTGTCGCGGACCGTGTACGGCAGGCCGCCGTACGTCGCACCAACTCCAGTTTCATCGACCAAGCAAAAACTCACCCATTGCCCTCGCAATGAACAAGCTGGCGTGCTGTCACTGAAAAAGGGGCGCTTCCTTGCGTCAAAATACATGCATTACTCCTTATTACTCACACGATGGATAAATATTACAAATGCGGCCATCCGGCATTTTTATCGGTTTAAAGTCGGTGGTATTGCCGTTGCAATAAGCGTCCCGATCGGCAAAGTTTTTACCCCTGCATCGCTTCCATCCACCTGGAACATTTATCCAATTATCATCAAAGGCAGGTAACTCATCCTCACTGACAGATAGCACCAACCTCAGCTTTTTCCCCGGCAATTGCGGACGTTGCGCCACGCCCCCTACCCGCGACTCTTGCAAATTGCCCATCGAATCCAATGAATTACAGATCAGAAGTTTTCTAATCGCGTGCAAAGGCCCGACCGTCCGAAAGTGCCATTTACATTGCCCACGTATTTCCTGCACACCCGACTCGGGCATCCCAGGTAGGTCGGCCTCCAAACGGTCGCGAATGGAAATACTCCCGAAATTCCCGCCCACATCCGTACTCCGCGTCCCCCACTTCGCATAGAAGTCAAACTCCACACTGCGTAGTACCAATGGACAACCCTCTACCGTTTCAGTCAATGGCAACTCATAACTCACGCTGCTCGCTACAGGCTTGTAGTCTGTAAAAAAGACTTTTCGCTCAGGTCTTTTGCCTCGCCGCCGAGGCAAGGTGCAGGTCTCACCCGTTGCGGGCCGGTAGTTGGCAGCCGTTTTAAGTTCAAATTGCGCCGGCAAATCCACCTCCAATGTAAAACGCTCCACCGTCCTCCCCGTACACCCCGAAAGCCACGCACCCGTAATAACCACCAGCACCCACCCTATCCACCTATTCACCTTTCCCTACCTCGCTGTGCCACTGCTCCATCACTCGTTCAAAATGCTCCCCTGGCGCCTCGCCAATCCTCGGTAACCAATGAATAACACTGCTGCCGGCCGCCTCTGCCAACCGGCGTACCACCAGGAACTCGAGCTGCGCCGGCTCCCGCCATTGCCAGCTGCGTGCCTGCTCCAGTACCTGGGCCAGCCAAATCCTGGGGTCTTGGAATTCGACCAATGCCGCCAGGTCTTCACTGTGCTCAGCCAGCAGGTAGCGCAGGATATTGGCGTGCAGGATGGCTTCGGCGTGAGGGTTGGGTGTGTCGAGCCACGGCGCTGGATCAGGCGCAGGGTAGTCGCCCGGCGCAGGATTTTCGTGGTGATGCCAACGGCCTTCATGCCAATAGCACACGCTGATCAGTGGTCCGAGGTAGGCGGGCCAATGCTCTTTGCCCAGATGGGCCAAGGCACGGGCCAGGGTGCGATTGTCGTGAATGCGATAAAGCACCTGACGGCCTTCTGGCGCCACCCGCAGTCTCTCGCGCCAATGGCGCGCCACACCCACCAGGTCGCTGGCCGACAGGCTGGCGAGCCAGCCCCAGTTCGACTCGGGGTGTAGCAACAGGTCGGCCAAGGCAGGCTCATTCAGTTGTTCCAGTAACAGTATGAGCGGGCCTGTATTCGCCAACTCCGCCGCAGCGGTCTCGCTGTAGAGGTTGCAATAGTGCGACGGAGCACGGTTTGCCATCAGGCGTTGGCGAGCCTCGTGGTTACCATCAAGCATCAGGCACAATGGGTGTCCGCTCTGCTGTTGTTGGGCCATCCAACAATGGAGCAAGCTGTCCATCAGGCCGCCCTCCCTGGGATATCGCACAGGCCTTCGCGGCAGCCTTCGCACAGAGGGCAAAAGTCGGCGCCCAGTTGCTTGGCCAAGTCCATGATGACGTTTTGCACAGCAGAGATTTGCGTGCCGGCAACCCCTGATGGGTTCACCGAACGGCTTGCAGACGGCGAACCGCCCAGAGTGATGGACCGGCTGCTGGAAATACTGCCGGCTTGCATCACCAGGTGTTCCCCGCCTGCCTTCAAGCTCAGTTGTGCGCCGGCCTCTATCACCAGGCTGGCGCCGGCCTTGAGATGAACCTGCTGCCCGGCTTCGATCAACAAGCTCTTGCCAACGCGAGTCACGCTATCGCCCTCCACCTCCAGGCGACTGTCATGCCCCACCCGTTGCTCCAGGTCACGCTGGGCACGCAGGTAGATGAGTTCTTCGCCGCGCCGGTCTTCCAAGTGCAACTCGTTGGCGCCTCCGCCGCCCGGCGAGCTGCGGCTACGCAGTACGCTGCGTGTCTTGTGCTGCGGCAAAGCGTACGCCGGCAAGTGCGATGCATTGGGCAGGCAACCGGTGACAAGGGGTTGGTCCGGGTCGCCCTCCAAAAAGCTCACCAGCACTTCCATGCCCACCCGTGGAATGACCATGGCGCCAAACCCATCACCCGCCCAACCGGACGCCACGCGCAGCCAACAACTGCTCGTCTCGTCGCCCTTGTCCGCGCGATCCCAATGAAAGCGCACCTTCACACGGCCATAGGCATCGCAGTGCACGTCCTCGCCGGCAGGCCCGGTTACCGTCGCGGTCTGGCTGCCACTGATCGTCGGTTTGGGGTGCTTGAGGGCAGGTCGATGCACTGCGCGCCAGGGGGTTGCGGTGAACCGGTTGCGATAGCCTTGGAACCCATTGGCATCAACGATCGACTCCTCCAGCACCTGCGGCTGGTAACCCTCATGACGCACCGAGGTCAGCAACCATAAGTCGTTGCAGGCTGGGTCCGGGTGATCGCACAGTTCAAGGAAGTGGCCACTGCATAGCGCCGGTTGATCGCTCTTGCCCAGCACTCGATGGCGATCACGCTGGTGACGCTCCAGGCTGCGTCGCGCCAGCTTCGCACCACGTGCATGGCCCGTAAAGCCAGCAGGGTAGCCATAGTCTTCCAAAGGATCCGCCGGCCCGGCACCGGCTTGGTCATGCAGGCGAAACGAAGGGTGCTCAAAGTCATAGTCACGACGTACGGTGCGCCGGCTGCGCGTGACCAGGCGCCGGTCGAAACGTTGGACGACCGGGGCCCCAAGCGATGGATCAGCCGAGGAACAATAACGCTGTACCGGCAACCGGCGAAACACCGTCTGGTCATCACCAAACACCAGCAGATGATTCTCTGCGCTGTGACGAAAGTGATAGTGAATGCCCTCCTCTTCACACAGCCGTTGGATGAAATGCAGGTCGGACTCCCTGTACTGCACGCAAAAGGCGCGTGGTGGATACACCACCGGCCCGAGCTCAAAGGCATAGGCGTCGGCGAAGATGCCGTGCTGTTCGAGGACCGCAACAATGATCTGCGGTACACTGCGCTGCTGGAAAACCCGCTGGTCGCAACGATAGGCAAGGGATGCCAGACGTGGCGCCAGTGTCAGGTGATAAAGGGCGAGCCGCATACCGGGATCATCCCGACCGATGGCAAAGATTTGCCCATGCAAGCCCTGACCTGCTTCGCCCAAGTGCAGATAGGCGGGTTGATGAAGCAATGCCTCCAGGTCAAGGAAGGGGTCTTCGCTGACTAACTGCACCTGTATAAAGTAGGGCTGGTCGAGGGCTTCGCTGCCTTTGAATGCCACTATCTGAAAATCTGTCTTTATACCTGCAAGGACCAATTTGAAACGTGACGAAACAAACGCGTTAACCATCCTTTGTTACCCGTCTTCAACTTTTCGTTTGAACAGCTTTCCCTCGTCAACGCCATTTGGATTGAGAAAAAGCACCTGAATGCGCTAAAGCTTAGCGATTTCAGGCGACTTTCGGCCCTTCAGAAATAATAAAGAAGTTTCGTACAGCAAAGATGGAAGTGTCTTTTACAGAATATAAATACAGCCAAAAAATCATCTAGTAATTAGAGGTAAACTCTGACTGCGGCTTGTACTCTCTTAACTGAGTTTTAAGGAAACGGCTGACGCTTATTTAAGGCATCAGTCATTTCCGATGTTCAGACTTTTAATTGCGCTGTCCCGAAAAGACTAACACTCAGCACGTCTCCTGATTCGATCTGCAAGCGCACTGGCGCCGTGCCACCCGGCATGACCACCGCTACGTCGCCCCCCTCAACCCAACCTGCTCGCCATGCCGCGCACGCCACTGCACTGGCGCTGGTCCCCGAGGACGCCGTAGGCCCCTCTCCTCGCTCAAATACGCGTGCGATGATTCGATTGCCAGTGTCTCGAGCAACCCATTGCAGGTTGACCCCACCGACACAGGGTTGGCCGCACCCTGCCGGCGGTGCAAAAGCGATGGCTTTCAACTGCTTGAAAAGTACCGACTGATGCATCGTGTCACAGCCTGGCAATGCCGAAACCTGCTCAACCAGCGTCACACAATGGGGGTTGCCAACCCGGACAAATTGACTGCTCCCCCATTGCGGATTGAGCGACGTCAAGGCTGCCACACGACTGAGTTCATGCCGCCCCACAGCCACCGGGCTCACGCCAACCGCCCCCACCGCCAAGGGGCCAAACTCGGGCCGGCCCAAGGCCAGCCAGAAGCCTGGCACCTGTTCATGCTCAGCCGGCTCGACACAGGTGATTACGGGCGATACCGCATCCGGCTTGTCGTGATACACCCGCAACTCGCTGCCATGGACCAGCAAACCCTGGTCGGTCAACGCTTGGGCAAAGATAGTCAGCCCATTACCACTGCGTTCGGCGAGAGAGCCGTCGGTATTGATGATCAGCAGATCAAACGGTGGCTGGGCCTGAAATGGCCCGACCAACAAACCATCGCAGCGATGCGCCTTGGCACCAGCAGGACGCGGCAACGAACCCCAACCACATTCCGACGCAATCGCCGATGCGGCCCACGCCTTACGCGTGCTCGCAGCCAAGCCGGCAGTGTCGGGCACGGCAATACCCTGGCGGCATAAATAGGCGGGGCTGACCACCCCATAGATATTGCCGCGCGCGTCGTAGAATCGGGTCATAACCACACCAACCGGAAATTCTTCATCGGTTCGTCCGTTCACTTATCTACTATCGGGACAGCAGCGTATTACACAACAGCCGGTCTGTGGGAAGTGAGCTGGAAGGTGGTAATCCGCCGCAAGAAACCTGGGGTTCAACCACTCCCCGCAGGGATTACACACCTTCCAGCCCACCTCCTACAGGCTCGATCATTTCTACGTGGTGACCGGCCACCAAAGCGTTCCGTGTTTGTAAAAAGAATGCCTCACGCCCCGTAACACCTAGGGAACCCGATTCGCTCAAGAGGGCCTGATATGCAAGGATGTCGCGCCGGACATCGTTCGTTGAACGCCAAACCAAGGATTTTCCATGACTGCCATTCCCACTCCTGCCCCCGTGGTTCCCGGGCGACTGGAGCAGATGTCGACCCGCATCGCTTTTTTTATCGCAGGTTTTGGTATCGCCGCCTGGGCGCCGCTGGTGCCGTACGCCAAGGCGCGTGCGAATCTGAATGAAGGCACCCTTGGCCTGCTGCTGTTATGCCTGGGGGTGGGGTCGATCATCGCAATGCCGGCAGCGGGCGCGCTGGCCTCGCGTTACGGTTGCCGACGCGTGCTGAGCGCAGGGACACTGATGATCTGCCTGGCCCTGCCGATGCTGGCCACCGTCAGTTCCATCCCGTTGCTGATTGCCGGGTTGTTCCTGTTTGGCGCAGGCCTGGGCACCGTGGACTCCACCGTCAACCTGCAAGCGGTGATCGTTGAGCGCGCCAGTGGCAAAACCATGATGTCGGGTTTCCATGGTTTGTTCAGCCTGGGGGGCATTGTCGGCGCTGCGGGGGTTGCGGGGTTGCTGGGCCTGGGCCTGTCGCCATTGCAGGCGACCCTGGTGGTGGTGGTTATTACACTGGCCGCGCTGTTGAAGGCTGCACCGCACTTACTGCCTTATGGCAGTGAAAGTTCGGGGCCGGCATTTGCAGTGCCCCATGGTGTGGTGTTGTTTATCGGTTGCCTGTGTTTCATCGTGTTCCTGGCTGAAGGCGCCGTACTGGATTGGAGCGCTGTGTTCCTCAGCGCCGAGCGCGGCCTGGATGAGGCTTACGCCGGCCTGGGCTACGCGGCATTTGCCTTGACCATGACCGCTGGACGCCTGACCGGTGATGCGATTGTTCGACGCCTGGGCCCCACGCGGGTCATCGTGATGGGCGGCACGCTGGCCTGTGCCGGCTTGCTCCTCGCGACGCTATTGCCTGCGTGGGAAACTGCGCTGCTGGGGTATGCGCTGGTGGGGGCCGGGTGTTCGAATATCGTGCCGGTGCTGTACACCGCCGTGGGTAAGCAAACGGTAATGCCGGAGCATATTGCAGTGCCTGCCATCACCACATTGGGCTACGCCGGCATTCTCGCAGGCCCCGCCGTGATTGGTTTTATCGCCCACGGCAGCAGCTTGAGCACTGCCTTCATCCTGATCGCCGTATTGCTGGCGGCGGTGGCCATCAGCGGCAAAGTCCTCAAGGTGTAGCTTGCCTTTCAGCGTGCCTTGCGTGCGGCGTCTTGCTCATGCCACCGTTCGAGGCTTTTGTTGCTGAGCCACCCCTCTTTGTGAGGCGGGCCAAATAGTCGTGTGCCATTGGCGCGCTCCAACGAAGGCAGCAAACCTGGACGCTCAATAATGTTCTTCGCGGTGTAGACACAGAGTTCGCTGTATTTGGACTGGGGCATGCCCGTGGACGCATCCAGCACCGGCGCGCCCTGCTGATCAACCTCATGCGGGTCCTGCATGACCTCCCGCAGCCTGGCTATTTCAACATACTGATGCGGTTCAAACAGGTAGGTTCGGTCCATGGCCTTGTCTCTCAACAGCGGAAACTGGCTTTGTAGCGCCTCCACCACCTGCGCATTGCCTTGCGCATGAAACGGGTCCTGACTGAACTCGGTTGCCGAGCTGTTCCCCTGCAACGCTTGGGCCGCCGCGCGGAGGCTGTCACGGGTGATATCGCCGTCACGACTGAAGATCGCGTCACTTAACCGCGGGCGCTTGAGCATTTCCCCGACGACCTGAATCACGCCGTCCAACGCCTCGCTTTCACCCATAGGATGAACGGCGATCCGCTGCAAAGACATCCACGTCAAGCGCCCATCATTCAGAAAGGAGTGCAGCAGGCCGAAGGATTTTTCCAGGGCCTTCGCCAGTTGGTTGTCCGTTGAGCTAGCACCCGGCGGGGTACCACTGGCCCGCCCAATGGGAAAGTTCTGCAAGTCACGATGGCGTAGAGCGGACAATGTTCCGCGTAAAAGAAAAGGCTTGCGCGACTCCTCGCCCGACGTCGATGAAGGGGGCTGATGCCAGGTCTCAGGGTGGATGGCCGCTGATGACGTAGTTGAGTGTACGGCCGGCTTGTCGGGGGGCAGAGGCCGTCCGGAAGGTAATACACCCTCGATTGTCATGGGTTTTCTCCAACACTTTTCAGATGCATATCCGCAGGGTGATTTTTACCTTGATGGGCAAAATCAACGAATGGACTCTACCCAGGCAGGCACCTCATGTGTGGTTGGAGGAACTCGGCAGTTCCGAGTCAACGATACCTACCAATGACAATATGTAAAACCGTGGTCAGCCGCGGTTAACCCAGCTTGCGCCTACGCCACCAGCCTGCCAGGCAATTGATCAACCCCGTGTCGTTCAACGAATCGGCGCCCTCCCCCCTGACCTGCGGGTCTGCCAGCATGCCCCGGGAAAAGTCGTCCGACACGGGCGCCTGGAATCTACGCTCGCCGGCATAAGCCTTCATACGCCGTGCTTCTGCCTCATATTCCGTCGACGCAAAAGGGAAGCTACGCGAGGGGCCGCGCTCCTTGGATACTGGTGGACTTGTACGTTGGGTACTGCGCAACAGGTCGATGGGACCGTTTGGGGAAGAATTAAACGAGGCTGAAGTCATATGTTTTCCCTCATTCAGAATCTGAAAAGCGGCGGGTCGAATTACAACCGCAAGTATCACCTCTGTGGCAAATGGGCGTAATTCGTTCCTTGAAACATATTGGACTGGCGCCGCCCCCGAGAGGCGGCGCCTGAAGAGCGGTCAGCGGGACAACAAGTACAGTCCTGTACGGCTGATTTTCCCGTCGTCATCTTTACTGGCGCGGTTATCCATTTTCTCCAGCAGATCACTGCGCTTGCGTATTAATTCCTGGGATAACTGAATCAGATGGTCCTTGGCTGCGTCGCCGGTAAGTGGCTGGCAGGCCCACTTTTTCAGGTCGCGGATTTTAAGGCTTGAGCCCCCGCTCCCGTTTTTCAACTCGTCGAAATGCTCAAGCAGCTCACCGGCCAGTTCCTTGTCGCTCTTGTACTTGAAGTAGTTTTCTCCTTTGATTACCGCGTTCAGGCTGTGCCGGTCGATCAGGCCATCCAAAGCGCCCGTGGAACCGTGCCGGTCCAATGCGGCCATCAGTTCCGGACGTCGTAGCAGTTCATTGGCCAGGCGAATGTTCTCGTTCATGACGGGGTTGGGCGACCACCCTCTTTTTGCCATTGCAAGAATGCTGTCAACGCTAATGGAACCAGGGTTCTTCGGGTCTCTGAAGGCATTGAAGTTATCGCGCAACTGCTGCGCCAGCTCTTCTCTATTTTTCAGCGAGTACTGCGGATCAGGCCTGCCGGGGGCGGGCGGATACGGCCGACCTGCAGTGGGGTCCGGCCTCGGTGGCGGATTACTCCCAATGGGGTTCGGCCTGGGTGGCGGGTTGCTGCAACCTGGGTTCGGCTTTGGCGGCGGATGCCCACAGCCAGGATGCATAGACGGCCGATGTCCGAAGAACCAATGACTGATCCAGTGCGGGAGTTGGCCCAGGAAATTCTGCATCGCCGGTGGTCTGTGGTGATGTCCACGCACGTCAGCTGCGGAGGTGGGTGCCTGGGGGTTACCGAATACCGGCCCGGCTTTGTTGTCCCCCGATTGAAAATTCACATGGGCAGCATTCTGGCCCTTGAAGGAAGGTGCAGCCTGGCGCGTGTTTTTGACCTCGGCCTTGGCGCTGGCCTGTGAAAGGTCAGGCGTTGATGAAGCAGAGACGGGTGTATCCAACATCGATACCGACATAAGTTTCTCCATACAGTGGGCGATTTTCAGCTTGTCGCTCCAACGCAGTGTCGAAGCCCATCAGCTTTCCCATGTGTGGTTTTGCGTCGGAATCAGTTCCTGATCCAGCCATAATCTGTGCTGTGGTGATGTAGGAAACAGAGTGTGGTCTTGCAGCAATGAGTGCGCGGAGCGCTTTGCCCAGGCAAAAAAAATCGCCCCCCTGAGGTTGCGATTTTCCCCAGAGACGACAGATCAGAACCCGACGCTTGCCTGTACAAAGAAGGTGCGAGGCTCGCCCAGGTACAAGCCGGCATTGTTATCGCTGGAGCGCGTGTAATGCTGCTGGTCGAAGACGTTTTTCACGCCCACACCCAGCTTCAGGTTCGACAACTGCGCGCCGAAGTCATAACCGCTGCGCACGTTGACCGAGACATACCCTGGGATATCACCGTATTGACCATCCGCGGTGCCTTGGGTGATGTAGGTGGTTCCGGTGCCTGGCGCCCGTTGGCCGGACTGGGCATAGACATCCAGGTTGTGGGTCCAGTGGTTGACGTCGTAACGCAGGCCCAGGGTCGCCACTTGGCGGGAATACAGTGGCAGGTCGCGGCCCTTGAACGGCACATCACCTTCGGAGGTGGCCTTGGTGTAGGTGAAGCCCGCGTTGGCGGTCAGGCCGTCGAGGCGCGGGTCGAGGTTGGACAGGTCGTAATGGGCCGATGCTTCGATGCCGCTGTGCTTGGTGGCGCCGAGGTTGGTCCAGCCCACGTCATTGCTGACGTATTGGAGTTCATCCGAGAAGTCGATGTAGAACAGCGTCACTTCGCCGCCCCAGACGCTGTCGTTGTAGCGCGTACCGACCTCGTAGGTCTTGGCCTTTTCCGGGTTCAGGCCGTTGGCCGTCTGGTCGCCGGTACCGCCCTGGCCCAGTTGGAAATACTGCAGGCTGCCGAAGGAGGTTTCGTAGTTGGCGAACAGTTTCCAGGCGTCAGACACGTGGTACATCACGCTCAGCGCCGGCAGCGGTTCGTTGTTGTGGACCTCGCGGCGTTTTTCCTCGGTACGCTTGCCGTTCAGGGCCACGACTGGGCGGTCATGCCATTCGGTACGGATATCTTCAAAGCGAATGCCCGGGGTGATGGTCCATTTGCCAATATCGATTTTGTTATCGATATAGAAGGCGTTGGCTTCAGTGCCCCCCGTGCGGTCCTGATACACGTGACCGTCGCTCTGCCCGCCCGGCGTCGGTACGTTGTTGACCAGGTTCAGGCTGGTGGCCTCCTCGTGCATGCCTTCTTTGAGGTAGCGATAGCCCACGCTGACTTCCTGGGTACTGGGCCCCAGGTCAAACACATGGGACACACGCGGCTCGATGCCGAAGGTGTAGTAGGTGCGCGGGTAGGAACTGAGGGTCTTGAGGTCGCGATTGGCAATGTTGCTGCCACGGAAACTGTCGGAATAGTAAGTCAGCACTTCGGCCTGGGTGCGGTCGTCGATCTGGCGGATGTACTTGAAGGAGATGTCCTTGCGGCGCCCGCTGAAGTTGTCCCAGTCACGCACCGACTGGTACGGGTTGGCATCGAACTGCTTCTGGGTCAGGCCGCCGGGCATATCGGCGCTGGCATCGTAATAGTGGAAGTTCAGCGAGAAATCGTCTTGATCGGTCGGCGCCCAATGGGTCTTGAAGATCACGTCATCGATGTCGTTGCCGTTGTTGCTGTTGCGGTAACCGTTGCCATTGACCCCGGAGTACAGCAGCGCGGCACCGATACCGTTGTCGGCCGTGCCGCCGATAAAGGCGTTTTCCACATGCTTCCAGCCCCCGTGGGCAGACGTTTGCAGGGTGGTGCCGACGTCCCCGGAGAAGTCCTGCGGGATTGCACGGGTTACGAAGTTGATCACGCCGCCGACGTTCTGTGGCCCATAACGCACCGAACCCGCGCCACGGACAACGTCGATACTTTCCAGGTTACCGGCAGAAATCGGCGCCATCGACAGCTGTGGCTGGCCGTAGGGAGCGAACGCAGCCGGTACGCCGTCGATCAGCACGGTGGAGCGCGGCGACAGGCGTGACGTCAGCCCGCGCACACCGACGTTGAGGGAAATATCACTGCCGCCGGTGCCGTTGGATTCCTGCACTTGCACGCCAGGCACACGGCGCAGCACATCACCGACGTTCATCGCGCCCTGCTCTACCATGGCCTCGCGGCGAATAACCGTGCGCGCACCGGGGTGGTTCTGCACCACTTCGGCATCGGCGTCGGCAAGCCAGTCGCCCACCACTTTGATATCGGTGACCCCCAGTTCCAGCGGTGAGCCCGCTTCACCGGTGCCGCTGCGCACCGGACGCAAGGTCACGGAGCCGGCGTCAATCTGGTAGTCCAGGCCACTGCCTTGCAGTAATTGCCGCAGGGCTTGTTCGGGCGAGAGGTTGCCATCGACCGCGGGAGCTTGCTTGCCAGCCACCATATCGGGGCTGAAGAACACTTGCAGCGAGGTCTGCTGGCCCAATTGGCTCAAGGCTGCGCCGAGGGATTGGGCACGAATGTGGATGCCCTCGGCAGCCTGTGCGGTACTGATGGCAACGGCCAGGGCCAAGGGCGCCCAGCGGGAAATTTTATTGTTGTGAAGAGCAAGTTTTTTCACGTCGAACCTAGTCCTGTGATCGCAAGCATGCGCAGCCGTTAATGCAAACCAGTTGCAGTTGTACGAGAAGACGAAGAACTCGAAAAAAACCTGAACGTCAGCGTGAAATAATTTCCTGGCTACCGTCCGGCAAAGTGCGCAAGGCGACCGGCAGGATGTGGGGCAAGGCCTTGAGCAAAGCGTCGGTGTCGCTGGATTTGAAGACGCTGGTCAAGCGCAGGTTGCCCACCGCTGCCGTACTGACCCGCAGCGGTTGCTCGCGGTAGCGCGACACTTCCCGCGCCACGTCTACCAGGGTGGCGTTGTTGAACACTAGTTTACCGCTGCGCCACGCGGTCAGTTCTTCAGGGTTCACCGCGTAGGCCGCCGCCACTTGGCCTTGGGGATCGACATGGGTGCCACGCCCGGCGGTGAGCGTGACGATGTGATCGGATGCCCGGCCCTGCACCTTGACCGTGCCGGCTTCGACCGCCACGCGGGTCTGGTCCGCCTCCCGACGTACATCAAAGCGCGTGCCGGTGACGGTCACCTGCCCTGCCCCGGCTGCGACCACAAACGGGCGTTCGGCGTCATGTTGCACGCTGAACATCGCCTCGCCCTGCTTGAGCTCTACGCCCCGACGGCTCTTTTCGTAGCGAACCGCGACCACGCTGCGGCTGTTGAGGTCCATCACGGAACCGTCAGGCAAGGTCACCTGACGATGCTCGCCTAACCGAGTGCTGAATTCGGCATTGTAGGGCTTTGGCTGCCCCAGACCGCTGTACGCACCCAGGCCCACTGCAACGGCGACCACACTGGCGGCCACGGCATAACGCAGCAGCGCACGCCGTCCAAGGCGCTCGGTTGGCGCATCGCCCAGCGCCTGCAAGCGGGCCTTGGGCAGCAAATCCGTCGCACTCCATAGCCCTTGCAGCACATCGATTTCGTACTGATGCGCGGGCTGCGACCTGCGCCAGGCATCGAAACGTTGACGTTCCTGGGCGCTCAATGGGCCGTCTTGCAGGCGTACAAACCACTGCGCGGCCTCATCACGGACACGGTTATCCATCGTGGAAGATCCTGTTTCAAAGCCGGTCATGGCGCGCTCGCATCCAGACGATCACGCAGATGCCGCAAGGTGCGGATCATATACTTTTCCACCATGTTTTTAGACAGCCCCAGGCGTGTGGCGATTTCCTGCTGGGTGAGCCCTTCGATCTTCTGCCAGATAAAAATCCTGCGACAGTTGAGCGGCAATTCGGCCAGCGCCCGCTCGATGGCGTCGGCCAATTGGATCGCGTGCATGTAATGTTCCGGGTCGCTACTGTGCGGCGTACTGTGATCAGCCACCTGCAGCGTCAACGTCTCGCGACGGTCTTCGCGGCGGTAGGCGTCCACCGCAATATTGCGCGCGGTTTGATGCAGGTAGGCGCGCGGTTGCGCCACCTCGCAGGCAGCGGACTCAAGCACACGCACGAAGGTGTCGTGCGCCAGGTCTTCGGCTTGCTGACGGTTTCTCAGGCGGCGTGTCCAGGTGCCGATCAACTCTTCGTAGTGCTCGAAAAAGCCTGTTCTGCGGGGCGGCTGAGGAATCATCGCGAGAGCACTGGGGAGGCGGGGCGTGAATAGTAATGCTTCCTATTAAGTGGGGCAATTGCTGCTCATCGCCCACCCGCTATTTGTTTGAAATGACCTCACTCATGTATTGATGCAAATCGCGAAAGTCTTTAACACTCCAGGCATGTGGCGCGATCTTTACGCCATTGTCTTGCAGCGTCTTGGGGATCAGGTTGCCATTGGGGCGAAGAATGACCGAGGAGACAATAACGCCAGGATATTCATGGAGTCGTTTCTTGAAGGCGGCGGTTGTCAGGTCGGGGGTTGGCGGATTGCTTTTTTTAGCCAATGGCCCCGTGCCTTTGATATCGGACCCATGGCATACAGCACAGCGCTGTAGATACAGCGTTTTACCATTGCTGTTATCGGCAAGGCACAGGGCTGTTTGAGTCAGTGATAAAACGGCCAAGACGCCGCTGACTAACAGTTTGATCAATCTGGTATCGGCCCGCGCCTGCATTCCATCGCTTCCTGTATTGCCCTTTGTTTTCAGCATCATACGATAAAGTCGCGCTTTTACCCGCGCTGGGCGTAAACGCGAGGGGGTGAACTTCCGCTCCCCGCCGCCAGTCAGCAAGAAGGACTCTCATAAAACGGTGGGTGGGCGATGCAGATTTCCTTGCAGCAACAAGTGGCCCTGGTCACCGGGGCCAGTTCCGGCATTGGCGCGGGCGCGGCCAAAGCCCTGGCCGCAGCGGGCGCCGCGGTGGTGCTTAACTACAACTCCCAGGCGGCACCGGCTGAGGCTCTCGCCGCGCAGATCAATGCCAACGGCGGCCGAGCGCTTGCGATTGGCGGCGATGTGTCCAAGGAGGCCGATGTCGAACGCCTGTTCGCCCAAACCCTCGACGCCTTCGGCCATCTGGATATTCTGGTGGCCAACTCCGGCCTGCAAAAAGATGCCAATCTGGTCGACATGACCCTTGAGGATTGGAACACGGTGATTGGCGTCAACCTCACCGGGCAGTTCCTGTGCGCGCGGGCGGCGGTGCGTATCTTCAATCGCCAGGGCGTTCGCGAAGGTGTGTCACGGGCCGCCGGCAAAATCATCCATATGAGTTCGGTGCATCAAATCATCCCCTGGGCCGGGCATGTGAATTACGCCGCGTCCAAGGGCGGCGTGGAGATGCTGATGCGCACCCTCGCCCAGGAAGTCAGCGAACAGCGCATCCGTATCAATGGCATTGCGCCAGGGGCGATTCGCACGGCGATCAACCGCGCGGCCACCGAAGGCGCGGCAGAACAAGAGCTGCTTAAATTGATTCCCTATGGTCGTGTCGGTGACGTCGAAGACGTGGCCAACGCAGTGGTGTGGCTGGCCAGCGATGCCTCTGATTATGTGGTTGGCAGCACCTTGTTCATCGATGGCGGTATGAGCCTCTACCCGGAGTTCCGTGGCAATGGTTGATTTCAAGAACGAACCTCAAAGTGCCATTGATGCCCACGGGATCATTGGCGACATGCGCAGCGCGGCACTGGTGAACGACCGCGGCAGCATCGACTTCTTCTGCTGGCCGGAATTTGACAGCCCGTCGGTGTTTTGCGCATTGCTCGACACGCCCGAGGCCGGCACATTTCAGCTTACCCCGGACCTGCCCAACGCCCGCCGCGAGCAGATCTACCTGCCCGACACCAACGTGCTGCAGACCCGCTGGCTGAGCGATGAAGCGGTGGTGGAGATCACCGACCTGCTGACCGTCAGCGAAAACGTCGATGAACTGCCTTTGCTGATCAGGCGGGTACGGGTGGTCAGTGGCAAGGCGACTATCCACTTAAGCTGCGCCGTGCGCCACGACTATGCCCGGGCCGCTACCGAGGCGAAGGCCGAGGCTGCCAGTGTCGTGTTCACCGCCAACGGCCAACCCGGCCTGCGCCTGACCGGCAGCCAGCCGCTGACCCTCCAAGACAACACCGCCATCGCCACCTTTACCCTCGCCCAGGATGAAGGCGCCGAATTTGTCCTCGGTGGCCAGGAGGATGCGCGCGTCACCAACGACTGTACTGACCTCTACCTGGAGCGCACCTTGAAGTTCTGGCGCGGTTGGATCAGCCAGTCCAACTACCGCGGGCGCTGGCGCGAGATGGTCAACCGCTCGGCACTGGCGCTGAAACTGCTGACCTCGCGCAAACACGGCGCCATCATCGCCGCGGCCACGTTCGGGCTGCCGGAAACGCCCGGCGGCGAACGCAACTGGGACTACCGCTATACCTGGATCCGCGATGCGTCGTTCACCGTCTATGCGTTCATGCGCCTGGGTTTCGTCGAGGAAGCCAACGCCTATATGCGCTGGCTCAGGGGTCGGGTCAGCGACTGCTGCGGCCAGCCGACCAAGATCAACATCCTGTACGGCATCGACGGTCGCCAGGAACTGCCGGAAACCACCCTCGACCACTTGAGCGGCCACGGCGGCGCCCAACCGGTACGGGTGGGCAATGAGGCGTTCGATCAGATCCAGCTGGATATCTATGGCGAACTGATGGACGCGGTCTATCTGGTGAACAAGTACGGCGAAGCCATCTCCCACCAAGGCTGGAAACACACGGTGGAAGTGGTCGACCAAGTGTGTGAGATCTGGAACCGCAAAGACGTAGGCATCTGGGAAATGCGCGGTGAGCAGCACCACTTCCTGCATTCACGCCTGATGTGCTGGGTGGCCCTGGACCGTGCCATTCGCCTGGCCTCCAAACGTTCGCTGCCGGCCCCGTTCGCACGCTGGGACCAGACGCGCCAGGCGATCTACGCCGACATCTGGAGCAACTTCTGGAACGAAGAACGCGGGCATTTCGTCCAGCATATCGGCAGTACGGCGCTGGACGGCTCGATGCTGTTGATGCCGCTGGTGCGCTTCGTTGCAGCCACCGACCCGCGCTGGCTGGCGACGCTGGAAGCGATCCAGAAAAGCCTGGTGCGCGACGGCATGGTCTACCGCTACCGCAATGACGACAGCCAGATCGATGGGCTGCAAGGCGTCGAAGGCGCGTTTGCCGCCTGCTCGTTCTGGTACGTCGAATGCCTCGCGCGCGCCGGGCAAGTCGAAAAAGCTCATCTGGAGTTCGAGCAGTTGCTGCGTTACGCCAACCCGCTGGGGTTGTACGCCGAAGAGTTCGACAGCCAGGCCCGGCACTTGGGTAACACGCCCCAGGCCTTGAGCCACTTGGCATTGATCAGTGCGGCAACGTTCCTGGACCGCAAACTCAGCGGGGAGAAAACCGTATGGCAACCGTGACGTCCCCTGCCCCGCTGCTGTATGTGCGCACAACTCTACTTGATGTGGCTTACGAAACCCACGGCCCCATCGATGGCGAACCGGTGATCCTGCTGCATGGCTTCCCCTACGACCCACGGGGCTACGACGACATCGCGCCGGTGCTGGCTGAACGTGGTTATCGGGTATTGGTCCCGTATTTACGCGGTTATGGCCCGACGCGATTTATCAACACGCAAGTGATGCGCTCCGGCCAACAGGCAGCGCTGGCCAAGGACTTGCTCGACTTCATGGATGCATTGTCGATCCCGCAAGCCACCCTCGCCGGCTTTGACTGGGGTGGGCGCGCCGCCTGTATTGTCGCGGCGCTATGGCCGCAGCGGGTGCGCGGCCTGGTGACCGGCGATGGCTACAACATCCAGGCCATCAGCCAGTCGCTCAAGCCCAGGCCACCTGAGACAGAGCACCGGCTCTGGTATCAGTACTACTTTCACACCCAGCGCGGGGTCGACGGCTTGACGGCCAACCGGCGTGAACTCTGCCAATTGCTCTGGACGCTGTGGTCACCGTCCTGGGCCGAAGGGCCAAGCCGCTACGCCCTGACCGCGCCGTCGTTTGATAACCCGGATTTTGTCGAGGTGGTGATTCATTCCTATCGCCATCGCTTTATGTATGCGCCGGGTGATCCCGCGCTGGAATACATCGAGCAGGCGCTGGTGCCCCAACCGGCGATATCGGTACCGAGCATTTCGTTGTGTGGGGCCGATGACGGTGTGGGCCCGCCGCCGCTTGTGGATGACGATGTGGAGCACTTCAGCGGCTTTTATCGCCGGCAGGTGTTGCCCGGCGTGGGTCATAATGTTTTCCAGGAAGCGCCGCAGGTCACGCTTGAAGCACTGCTGGAACTACTGGAGCGGTGAAAAACGCTCTCGATAAGCCTGGGGCGTCACTGACAAGGCCCGCAGAAAGCTGCGGCGCAAAGTCTCTTCACAGCCAAAACCGCATTGCATGGCGATACGCTTGATGGAGGCTGTGCTATCTGCCAGTTGCCGGCGTGCGTTTTCGACGCGAATCAGTTCCACGGCCCGCGCCGGGGTTTGGCCAGTCTCGGTGCGGTAATGGCGTACAAAGCTGCGCTCGCTCATGCCAGCCTGGGCTGCCAGGGTGGCGATGCTCAAATCCAGCGTCAGGTTATCGGCGATCCAGGCATGCAGCTCGGCAAAACGGCTGTCGCTCTTTTGCAGGGATAACGTCACGCTGAATTGCGACTGACCGCCAGGGCGCTTGAGGAACACCACCAAGTGGCGCGCCACCTCCAGGGCAATCGCACGCCCCAGGTCATCCTCTACCAGGGCCAGGCACAGGTCGATCCCGGCGGTCACGCCAGCAGACGTCCACACCGCGCCTTGCTGGATGAAAATCGGATTGGCCTCCACCGTGAGCGCAGGGAACTTGCGCGCCAGCTCCTCACAGCGCGTCCAGTGCGTAGCCACGCGGCAACCATCGAGCAAGCCACTGGCGGCCAGCAGAAAAGCCCCGGTGCACACTGAAGCCATGCGCCGGGTGTGCAGGGATTTATCACGCACCCATTGCACCAGCGTCGGGTCCTCGGCAACACCGTACACCCCCCAGCCACCGGCGATCACCAGCGTGTCACAGGGCTGGTCAATGGCGGGCAGCGGCTCGGCCAGCAGCGCCAGGCCGGCCGACGTCATTACCGGCCCAGCCTGAGTAGCAATGACGTTGACCGCGTAGGGCAATGGCAAACCACGTTGGCGCGCGAGATCGTTAGCCGATGCGAACACTTGTAGAGGCCCGGTGACATCGAGCACCTGGGCATTCTCAAACGCGAGTACATGAATAATTTTTGGCATGATTGGCGAGATTAGTGGGCTCAATGGCGTATTCGCCAAAGCCTAGGCTTCTACAGTGAGGACGTCCATTCCTTTTCGGAGCTTGAACCATGACCTTGCAGATCGGTTTTCTATTGTTCCCCGGCATCCAGCAACTGGACCTTACCGGCCCCTATGATGTCCTCGGTTCGCTGCCAGACGTGAAACTGCACCTGGTGTGGAAAGACCTCGCGCCGATCACCTCCAGCACGGGCTTGGTGTTCACGCCGACCATCACTTATGCCGACTGCCCGAACCTGGATGTGCTCTGCGTACCCGGCGGCGCCGGTGTGGGCCCTTTGATGGAAGACCCGCAAACCCTGGATTTTCTCAAGGCCCAGGCACAGACAGTGCGCTACATGACCTCGGTGTGCACCGGTTCATTGGTATTGGGCGCGGCAGGGTTACTGCGCGGTCGCAAGGCCACCACCCATTGGGCCTACCACCACCTGCTCGCCCCGCTCGGTGCTATTCCCGTACAGGAACGTGTGGTGCGTGACGGCAACCTGTTTACCGGCGGCGGGATCACCGCCGGCATCGACTTTGCCCTGACTCTGGCCGCGGAGTTGTACAGCGAAGCGGCGGCGCAACTGGTACAACTGCAGATCGAATACGCGCCGGCCCCACCGTTTGACTCAGGCCGCCCGGAGACGGCGCCCCGGCATGTGCTGGAGGAAGCCAACAAGCGCACGGTGGAGTCACGCAGAGTGCGCGGGGAGATTGTTGCGCGGGCAGCTGCGCGGTTGGGGTGAATGTTTATTCGTGGCGAGGGAGCTTGCTCCCGCTGGGGCGCGAAGCGGCCCCGTTCTTGGTTCGAGAAGAATGGGACTGCTACGCAGTCCGGCGGGACGGTTCGACGCCTCGACAAGCTCCCTCGCCACAGTACAGCGCTGCTTCTTAACTGACGGGCATCGCCGTTACTGCGCTCGCGTCTCGCCGCCTCCCTCTACTACCCGATCAACCAGCAACTGAACGCCCTCCACCATTCGGCAAATCCCCAGCACTACACTGCGCTGCGAACCTTCAACCTCAAAGGCCAGGTGCGCCGCAATGGCATTGATGGAGTCCAGATCCTGAGAGGCATTGACCAGCAGGGTTTCGGTGTCGAGGTTGGGATGGAGGGTGAAGAGCAGGTTTGAATCTGAAGGAGGATTGGGGCTGTCTTTGATCATGATGTAGTTCCTGAGAGTAATGGACTACCACCGAGTTTTTCTCACGAACTGAAGGTGGCAGCTGTACGCGGAGTGAGAAAACCAAGACCCCAGGAGCTTGGCCACGCCGAAGCGTGCCCGCGCACAGCCGCCATAACAGCGAGCCGAAAAGCGCGTGCACTGTATACGGTGAGCGCTTTTGCGCCAATGGAGTAGTTCGGATTTCTCACGTCCGGTCGCTGAATTGGCAGCGACTGGGCAAGACTAGTGATGACCATTCTTAGCAGCAACCTTAAAGGGTTGTGGGAAAAAACCGGCTTCAGCGCCTGGACGCAAGGTGAGTCCTAGGCTGCTGTACGAAACTTCTTGCGATTCTTTCGGTGCTAAACGGCCTGTCCGGTTGTAGCCGACTGTAACCACGATACGAAGCGAGCCGCTCTTGATCTTGATCTTGATCTGCTTTTGATCTTAGGCGCCCCGTTAAACCACGCTGGCCGGAATTCGACAGGGATTTGGGGGGTAAACCGGCAGGGATGCCGGTTTAGCCGCCCCGCGCCATGGATGGCGCGTGGCGGCGGCCCCCCAAATCACTGGCGGATTACGGGCACACCGAGCCTAAGCGAGGTGCCGAGTGGTGGGGCAAGAGCGCTTTGCTTACTTTCGCGCTTTTCGAAAGTGAGCCGCCGTCAGGGCGGAACCCTAAGTAGCCGTTACCGCAGGAATGGATATGCTCTCGGTATAACTGCGTCGCCTGTTAGGCCGCCTTCGCGAGCAAGCCCGCTCCCACAGTTTGATTGCGGGGTGCCAAGTAGATAGGCGTCGGCTGGCATGCCGCCATCGCAGGCAAGCCAGCTCCCACAGTTGGATTGCGGGGTGTCTGGTAGATGAGCGTCGGCTGTCGGGCCCCCCGCCACAAAGAAACTTGCTTGGCTTCCCGCCTGTCATTCAGGCAGGACGCGACATCACCGCCAAGCGCACGGCCAACGCCGTCAGCACCGCTGCCAAGCCCCACTTCTGCAGCCAGGCGCTTTTGGTGCGCTTGGCGAAGAAGCGGCTGAGCGCCCCGCCAAACAGGCCCAATAGCATGTGAAACACGCTCGCGATCAACGTCAGCACGCCGCCCAGCACCATCAGTTGCAAGGCGATGGGCCCCGCCTCGGGCCGCACAAACTGTGGCAGGAACACCATGAAAAACAACAACGCCTTGGGGTTGAGCAAACTGTTGAGCATGGCCTGCAGAAACACTCGGCCCAACGCCACGCGGCCGACGCGGGCGGTGTCCAGGCCGGGGCGTTTTTGCAAGGTTTTGAAGGCCAACCACAGCAGGTACATCACGCCCGCATAACGGATCAGGTCGAACGCTGGCGGCCAACTGGCGACCAACGCCGTCACCCCCATGGCGGTCAACGCTGTCAGCAACAGGTCGGCCACGCCAATGCCCAGGGCCGAAGCAACGCCGCCGCGCCAGCCATGGGTGACGCCCTGACTGATGACAAATGCCATGTTCGGCCCCGGTGACAGCAACAACAGCAACACAGCGCCGGAAAAAACACCAAGTGTGACGAGGCTGATCATGGTCGAACCGTCCGCTGGGAAAAAATCCAGATTAATCGGCGCTGGCAGGCGCTACAAAAAATTGTGCTGGATACATTGCTCACGCAGCGAACCGAGTGATTGCTGAATGCCACAACCAACGTCTAGAATGCGAAACATTATCAATTAAGCCTGCTGCGCCAGGATGACCATGTCGAGCAATCACCCACTGGACCTTGCTGCCATCGGCCAGCTTTACCAAGCCCACCATTCCTGGCTGCGGGGCTGGTTGAGCCGGCGCACGGGTTGCCATGAGCGCGCCGCCGACCTCGCGCAGGACACCTTCGTGCGCCTGCTCAACGCGCGTCAGCAACAGACCTTGCAGCAGCCGCGCGCGTACCTGAGCAGCATCGCGCGCAGCTTGATGATCGACCAATACCGGCGCCGCGAACTGGAACGCGCCTACCTGGAAAGCCTGGCGCACTTTGCGCAAATGGAGGTGCCGAGCGAGGAAACACGGCTGCTGATCCTCGACAGCCTGGAGCGCATCGACCGTTTGCTCGACCAGCTCAAGCCACGGGTGCGCGAGGCGTTTCTGTTGGCCCAATTGGACGGCCTGACCTGTCCACAGATCGCCCTGCGCCTGGGCGTGTCCAAGGCCACAGTGGAGCGCGACCTGTCCAAGGCGCTGCACGCCTGTTACCGGTTGCGCTATGCCGACTCCTGACTCGCGCCTGGTCGACCAGGCCATCCAGTGGATGATCAAGCTGCGCTACAACACCGCCGACGACGCCAGCACCGCGGCCTTTGAGCAGTGGCTGCAGACCAGCGAGGCGCATCAGCAGGCCTGGCAACGGGTCGCCACCCTGAATGACGATTTCAACCACTTGCCAGCGCATGTCAGTCGCCATGCACTCGACGGCGCACGCCGGCACATCAGCCGTCGTGAAGGTCTGAAAATGCTCGGGCTGTTTGCCGGCGCCGCAGGTTTAGCCTGGCTGGGCCGCGACTACACGCCCCTGCCCGCCTTGATGGCGGACTACCGCACCGCCACTGGCGAGCGGCGCTGGGTAGCATTGGAGGATGGCAGCAAAGTCCAGCTCAACAGCGCCAGCGCCGTCGACATTACCTCCAGCGCCGAACAACGGCTGGTGAACCTGCGCCAGGGTGAAATATTGATCAATACCGGCGTCGACCGCCGTCCGCTATGGGTGCATACCCGCGACGGTTACCTACGCGCCCTGGGCACACGCTTGCTGGTGCGCGAAGAACCCCAAGGCACCCTGCTGGCCGTGCAGCAGGGTGCGGTGGCGGTGTTTGCCGACCGCCATGACGGTACGGTACGCCAAGTGATCCAGCCTGGCGAACAGGTGGTGTTCAACCGTAGCGGTATCCGCCCGTCCCCCAACAACGGCCTGGACCCTTGGGCCTGGAGTGACGGCGTGATCAGCGCCCACAATATGCGTCTGGAGGACTTCCTGGCCGAGCTGGGCCGCTATCGCAATGGGTTGCTGCGTTGCAGCGAAGCCGTGGCGGGGCTGCGGGTGTCGGGCACTTACCAACTGGACGACACCGACCAGGTGCTCAAGTTGGTGGCGCAATCGCTGGCTATCGATGTGACCTACCGTAGCCGTTACTGGGTGACCGTCTCCGCTCGCGTGTGACCTTGCAAAATAAATGAGGTGAATTCTCATTGCCATTCGACCTGTAAGGAGAGGCCGATCAACAGGCCCGTGTTGTCCACTTCCTTCAGGAGCATCCCGCGGTCATGC
This sequence comes from Pseudomonas sp. FSL L8-0168, assembly GCF_037976155.1. Lineage (NCBI taxonomy): Bacteria > Pseudomonadati > Pseudomonadota > Gammaproteobacteria > Pseudomonadales > Pseudomonadaceae > Pseudomonas > Pseudomonas sp. FSL L8-0168. The sequence goes on from NZ_CP150262.1 coordinate 1,546,251, forward strand.
AAGCGTTCCCCTCCAAACGTTCACCCCTCAGACACGCCCTCAATGCCACCCTCCTTGGCGCGTGCGTGGCGGCCAGCGCCTTGCCGTATACCGCAAGTGCCCAGGAGCCCGGCAGCGAGCGCCAGGCCCGCGCCTGGAATATTGCGCCTGGGCCGCTGGCGGGCGCCCTTGATCAGTTTGCGCGGCAGGCCGGTATCAGCCTGTCGTATGACGCTGGCAGCGTGGCAGGCAAAAGCAGCCCGGGGCTGAGCGGCACCCTGGCCCCACAACAGGCCCTGAACCGGTTACTTCAGGGCCAGGGTTTGCAGGCGCAAAGCCAGGGCCAGAACGCTTGGTTACTGCTACCCCAGCAGCAAGCCGGCTCGACGCTGAACCTGGGCGCCACCACCATCACCGGTGATCGTTTGGGCGCCACCACCGAAGGCACCGGCTCCTACACCACCGGAGCCGTGACCATCGGCAAGGGCGAACACAGCCTGCGACGCACGCCGCAATCGGTGAGTGTGATGACCCGCAAGCTGATGGATGACCAGAACATCACCACCATCGACCAATTGCTGGAGCGCACCCCAGGCATCACCAGCTACGAATCACCCATGGGCGGCAAGTATTTTTACTCCCGGGGCTTCAAGATGCTCGGCCAATACCAATTCGACGGCGTGCCACTGGATATCGGCAAGGACTACGTACAGGCCGACAGTTTCAGCGCGAACATGGCGATCTATGATCGGGTGGAAGTCCTCAAGGGCGCTGCTGGCATGCTCAAGGGCGCCGGCACCGCCAGTGGTGCGGTGAACTTCGTACGCAAACGGCCCCAGGACAAGCCCACCACCAGCCTTGGCCTCTCGGCGGGCACCTGGGATAACTATCACGCCGAATTCGACACCGGCGGCCCATTGAACGACAGCGGCACGGTGCGTGGCCGCGCGGCGGTTAGCCAACAGAATCGTGGCTCGTACATGGACCTTGCCAAGCGTCAGGACCAGGCGTTTTACGCGGCCCTGGACATGGATGTCAGCCCTGACACCATCCTGGGCTTCGGGGCCAGCTATGAGGATGTCGACTCCACGCCGTGCTGGAGCGGCCTGCCGCGTTATCGTGACGGCAAAAGCCTCGGCCTGAGCCGCTCCACCTGCCTGGGCCAGGCCTGGAACGATTGGCAAAGCCAGCGCACCACGCTGTTCGCCGATCTGACCCATCACTTCAACGACGACTGGAAGCTCAAAGTCAGCGCCGTGCATAGCCGCAACCTGCAAGACATCAAATACGCCGCCAGCGAAAGCACCGTGGACTATGGCAACCCGGCCCCCACGCTCACCAGCTACGCAGCCTTGCTGGACTACGATCACAAAGACTACGGCCTGGACGCCTACATCGATGGTCAATTCGAAGCCTTTGGCCTGCAACATGAGTTGATCCTCGGCGCCAATGGCAGCCGTGGCACCCAGGACGATGTCTATGCGATCCGCAACCTGCCCCAGCGCCAAAGCGTCTTCAACCCCAACCACCACTTCCCGGAACCTGCCGACGACACCTTCTGGCCCAACATGTACCGTGGCGGCACGGTCAAGGAAACCGCCACTCAATACGGTGCCTACGCCACCTTGCGCCTGCGTCTGGCCGAACCTTTGATGCTGGTTCTGGGCAGTCGCGTCAGTTGGTATGAAAACCGCCGTGAGTCCCTGAACCTGGCCTGGGGCGAGTGGACCGACCAGGATGCACGCACCAAGGAAACCGGGGTGGTCACGCCGTTCGCCGCGCTGATCTACGACCTCAATGACAACCTTTCGGTGTACACCAGCTACGCCGATATCTTCCAGCCACAAAGCTCCTACGCTACGGTCAGCGGTTCGGCCCTCAAGCCGAAAATGGGTGAGAACTATGAGTTGGGCATCAAGGGCGAATGGTTTGACGGGCGCCTGAACAGCTCCCTGGCGCTGTTTCGCGCCATCGAAAAAAACGCCGCCCAAACCGATTTCGAGACCCGCTGCGGCAGCTCCTCCGACGGCTACTGCTACACCGACACGGGCAAAGTTCGCGCCCAAGGGGTCGAGGCCGAGCTGAGCGGCGAATTGATCGAGCGCCTGCAAGTGTTTGGCGGCTATACCTACACGCAAACCAAGAACCTGAAGAACATCGACAGCGCAGCCGAAGGCGCGGTGTCCAACACTTACGTGCCACGGCATATGCTGCGCTTGTGGGGCGACTACCAGTTGGACGGTGCGCTGTCGAAATGGACAGTCGGCGCAGGGGTCAACGCCCAAAGCAGCAACTACCGGCTGCAAACCATCAAACTGGAACAGGCCGGGTATGCGTTGTGGAATGCGCGCCTGGCGTATCAGGTGGATGACACCTGGACCGTGGCGCTCAATGGCAACAACCTGTTCGATAAAAATTACTACCAGACCGTGGGCACCTCAGGCTGGGGTAATCTCTATGGAGAGCCGCGCAACCTGACCCTGAGCCTCAAAGGCAACTTCTAGGCACTGCCCCTCCTGTAGGAGCGAGCTTGCTCGCTCCTACAACTTCCCCTTACTGCCATCGTCAGAAAGCTTTTTTCGCTGACAGGCAAATCCCTACGTTTGTTCCTACACTCCAAAAAGCCAGCATCAATTCTCGATTTTTCTGAAAGCGCCCCCTCTTATGTCAATTAATCGTCATATCATGGAGGCCTTACGAGAGCCATTGACGGCAAAGGCCAAAAAGCCAAAACATTGACACGGACCCTCAAGAGAGCCACTATTTAGCCATCACTCCGTAAATTCCTGCGTCTGAACAGGCATTACGTATTACCCAGCAACAGCAGTTGTTCGATTTGCACCACTTGTAAAGCAAAGCTGCCTTATGGATGAGCAAACGAATAGGAACGTTCTGGTGGTGTATTGAGGATCTGATTTATGCGCGGTAAATCGTCGTTCGATAGCCTGTTTCTGACTCGTCCCGGTTTCGTTGAGTTTTTTGTCGTTTTCGTGAAACTGATCCACGGCCTTACGGCTGTGGTGCCGGCCATTATTCTGTTGTTCTACCCGGACCCCGTCGCCGAGCACATGCGCAACCACTACCTGGGCCTGCTGGTGTTCTTTGCGCTCTTGACCATCATTCTGTTCCAGGCTCTGGGGGTGTACTCCGAGGATCTGTTCAGCAACCGCCTGCGTTTTCGCGTGATGCTGGTGGCCTGGGTCTCGGCGTTTTGCATCCTGCTGTTCATGTACCAGATCCTGCTGCTCTTCCCACAGTTGAGCCCACGCAACCTGGCGGCCTGGTTTTCCATGAGCCTGGTGCTGTTTGGCGTGGAGCGGATATTGATGCTGCGCCTGTACCGCCATCTGATGGATAACGGCAAATTCCTCCAGCGCACCGTGATCCTGGGCTTTACCGACACGGCCGTGCATGTGGCTGAACACCTGTCGCGCAACAGTGACATCCGCTCCGGCCTGATCGGTTTTATCGACGACCGTACCGAGCGCATTCCCAAGGAATTGAGCCGCCTGCCGTTGCTGGGCAATACCCGCGACCTGGAAAAGCTGATCCGCTCCGAACAGGTCAACCAGGTGATGATCACCCTGCCCTGGGCCGCCGAGCAGCGCATCAATGGGTTGGTCAAGCGCCTGCGGCAGATGTCGGTAAACGTCATGCTGGTGCCGGATATGGCCGCCCTGCGCTACGGCCATAACCGCATCACCGATGTGGGCGGCATCCTGATGTTCAACACCTCGCAGTTGCCACTGCGGGGCTGGTCGCCCTTTATCAAACGTTGTGAAGACCTGCTGCTGGCCAGCATCGGCCTGCTGCTGCTGTCGCCGGTGATGCTGGTGACCGCCATCGCGATCAAACTCGATTCCAAGGGCCCGGTGCTGTTTCGCCAGAAGCGCTTTGGCTACAACGACAACCTGATCCGGGTATTCAAGTTCCGCTCGATGTACGTCGAACAGACCGACCTCAACGCCGAAAACCAGACCACGCGCCAGGACCCGCGCATTACCCGGGTCGGCAGGATCATCCGCAAGACCAGCATCGATGAGCTGCCCCAGCTGTTCAACGTACTGCTGGGCAATATGTCGATGGTCGGCCCGCGCCCCCACGCCACGGCCACCAAGGCGGCCGGGATTCCTTTCGAGCAAGCGGTCAGCGAATACAGCTCGCGCCATCGGGTCAAGCCTGGCATCACCGGCTGGGCGCAGATCAATGGTTACCGCGGCGAGACCGACACGCTGTTCAAGATTCAGAAACGGGTCGAATACGACCTGGAATACATCGCCAAATGGTCCGTGTGGCTGGACCTCTACATCGTTTTCATGACGGTCCCGGCCGTTCTTTCCACCAAGGAAGTCTATTGATGAACCCACTTAACGGATTGATCCCGTGCATCATCTCCGGTGGTTCGGGTACGCGGCTGTGGCCGGTTTCGCGGCAGAACATGCCCAAGCCGTTCATGCGCATGCGCGACGACCAGAGCCTGTTGCAGAAGACCTTCCTGCGGGCCAGTCACTTGCCGGGCGTCGACAGCATCCTGACCGTGACCAACCGCGACCTGCTGTTTCGCACCCTGGACGACTACCGCGCGGTGAACACCCAGCGCCTGGGCCTCGACCTGCTGCTGGAGCCGTTTGGCCGCAACACCGCCGCCGCCATCGCCGTGGCTGCGTTGCATGTGCAGGAGCATTTCGGCGCAGACGCGCAGTTGCTGGTGATGCCGGCCGATCATCTGGTCCTCGATGAAGACGCCTTTGCCCAGGCGGTGGAAAAAGCCCGCGCATTGGCCGAGGCCGGTTACCTGGTGACCTTTGGCATCCAGCCTGACCGAGCAGAAACCGGCTTTGGCTATATCGAACAAGGGCCGGCACTGGGCGCTGGGTTTCGGGTGCAGCGCTTTGTCGAAAAGCCCGACCAAGCCACCGCCCAAGGCTACCTGGACGGCGGCAAGCACCTGTGGAATGCCGGCATGTTCTGCTTCAAGGCAGCCACCCTGCTGGAAGAATTGGCCAGCCACGCCCCGGCGGTTCTGGAGGCGGCCAAGGCGGCACTGGAGCACAGCCAGAGCCTGCAAAACAGCAGCAGTCGCCAGCGCGAACTGAGCCCTGAAGGTTTCGGCACCGCGCCGGATATCTCCATTGATGTGGCGCTGATGGAAAAATCCGCCCAGGTCGCGGTCGTGCCCTGCGACATTGGCTGGAGCGATATCGGCTCCTGGGAAGCCCTGCGCCAACTCACGCCCAGTGACGACAATGGCAACCAGATCAATGGCGAGGCGATCCTGCACGACGTACATAACTGCTACATCGATTCGCCCAAGCGGGTACTCGGTGCGGTGGGCGTGCGCGACCTGATCATCGTCGACACCCCGGACGCCCTGCTGATCGCCGACGCCCATCGCAGCCAGGACGTGCGGCATATCGTTGCCGAACTCAAGCGCCAGAATCACCCGGCGTTCAGCCTGCACCGCACTGTCACCCGGCCTTGGGGCACCTACACGGTGCTGGAGGAAAGCACGCGGTTCAAAATCAAGCGCATCGTGGTCAAGCCCAAAGGCTCGCTGTCCCTGCAAATGCACCATCACCGCAGCGAGCATTGGGTAGTGGTCAGCGGCGCAGCGATGATCACCAATGGCGAACGCGAGATCCTGCTCAACATGAACGAGTCCACCTACATTCCCGCCGGGCACAAGCACCGCCTGACCAACCCCGGCATCATCGACCTGGTGATGATCGAGGTACAGAGCGGTGAGTACCTGGGTGAAGACGACATCGTGCGTTATGACGACATCTACGGCCGCGCGCCGGTTGAAGTGAAGCCCTGATGCGTACGTCATTGATCATCCCCACCCGCAACGCGGCCAGTCACCTGGACCGCCTGTTGCCAGCGCTGCGCATGCAGACGTTGCAACCGGACGAGATGCTGGTGGTCGACAGCGCATCGAGCGATGACACCGTGGCGCGCTTTCGCGAGTTTGGCGCACGTGTGGAGGTGATTGATGCCCGCGACTTCAACCACGGCGGCACCCGGCGCTGGGCCAGTGAACAGGTGGGCGGCGACGCCTTGATCGTGATGACCCAGGACGCGATTCCCGCCACCGCCGAGACCTTCGCCAACCTGATCAGCGAGCTGCAACTGGAGCCGCTCAATGGCGTGGCCTATGGACGGCAGCTGCCGCACCCCGGCGCCGGCGTGCTCGGCGCGCAGTCGCGGCACTTCAATTACCCGGCGGCCAGCCGCACCAAGCGCCTGGACGATGCAGCGCAACTGGGCATCAAGACCTGCTTCAGCTCTGACTCGTTTTCGGTGTACCGGCGCAGCGCCCTGAGCGCGGTGGGCGGTTTCCCCCGGGATGTGATTGGCAGTGAAGACGCCTATGTGGCCGCGCGCATGCTGCTGGCCGGTTACCAGGTGCGCTATGCCGCGAGCGCGCAGGTGTATCACTCCCACGATTACCGCTTGCTGGAAGAGTTTCGCCGCTACTTCGATATCGGTGTGTTCTACGGCCGCGAACCGTGGATTCGCCAGGCGTTTGGCGACGCCGGCGGCGAAGGCAAACGTTATGTGCTGGCCGAACTGCACGCATTGCGCGAGGCCAACGCGCTGTATCGCGCCCCCGAAGTGGTGGTGCGCAGTGCCTTTAAATTGCTGGGCTATCGCCTCGGCCACCTTGAACGCCACCTGCCCAACGCGCTTAAACGGCGCCTGGGCATGTTTTCCACCTACTGGACTTGAGCCGTCATGAAGACTATCAACCGACGTTTCCGTCTTACCCTGCTCGGCCTTTTGAGCACCTCAATCTGGCTGGCCGGTTGTTCGACCCCGGCGCGGGTGCCGCTTCCTGACAACACTACGCTCAAGGCCGGCCATCAAGCGGCGCTGACCCTGGCCGACCTGCCACCGCCGCAGGTGCTGATCCAGAGCGGCGACTCGCTGCGTATCGTGCGTGATGCCCAGGAACCGGCGGCGGCCGATGACATGACGGTGTTCGTGGTGCGCCCCGACGGCGTGATCTCGGTGCCCAACATTGGCCGGGTCAAGGCGGCCTTGCGCACGCCCGAAGACCTGGGCAAGGAGATCACCGAGAAGTATAAGCGCATCTACCGCGAACCTGCGGTGACGGTGAACATCGCCAGCGCACCGAGCAACAAGGTGTTTATCGGCGGCGCGGTGTCCAACCCGGCGTTTTTCGACCTGGCCGGCAACGTCAGCGTCGAGCAGGCGCTGCTCAGCTCCGGTGGTGTATTGCCCTCGGCGGATGCCTCCAACGTGGCCTTGCTGCGTACCGGGCCCGATGGCAAGTACAGGACGTACTTCATCAGCCTGGAGAGCATGCTGACCAACCCCAATCACCCGCGGGTGGCGTTGCAGCGCGGCGATTTGATCTTTGTGCCGCAGTCGGGCATCGGCGCGACGGTGGAGGCCGTGGACATGTACTTCACCAAGCTGTTTCCGATCAACAAAGGGATTGGCATTGGCTTGAATTACGACCTGAACAAGAGCGACGTGAAAAACAGCGGCAACACCATCTACAACAACCCAACCATCAACGCAGGCCAAGGATTATGAAGCGGGCTTCGTATCACTCGAACCAAGCGTTCCCGCCTTTCGTAACCCCCATATGCAATGGAGTGATCCTGTGATCGAAATCCGCTCTCTTCGCGACCTGCTGCGGCTGTTTTTCATCTACCGCCGCGAATTCAAACTGGCCGTGATCACCACGATCGTCGTTGCCGTGCTGGGTGCCTTCCTGTTGCCGGCTCGCTACGAGTCGGACGCACGCTTGCTGGTAAAGCCGGGCCGGGACAACACCACGTTGCCGATCGAAGCCGCCAACCGTCAGACGCTGATTGCCCCGAGCACCCAGCACGACCCGATTGTCGACGAAGAAAAAATGCTCACCGGCCGACCCATCGTGCATATCGTCGCCGAGCGCTATATGGCGATGACCGCCGAACCGCCGCAAGGCTTCTGGAAGGTCACCAAGTTCTACATCAAAAAGGGCGTGGGCGAAGTCATCAATGGCATTCGTAGTGTGCTGCAGTTCGTCGGCCTTGCCGAGAAACAAAGCCCGCTGGAACGCCTGGCGACCTCACTGGAGAAGAACTTTACCGCCGGCCACGAGCCGGGTTCTTCGGTGATCGAGATTTCCTTCACCTGGGACGATCCGGCGGTGGCGCAAAAAATCGTCGAGACATGGGTCAACGCCTACCTCGAAGAACGCGCGCGGATTCTCGGGCGCAAGAGCCTGCACACCTTCTATGAAACCGAACGCGCCAAGGTGGCAGAGAACATCCAGAGTCTGAAAGATCAGTTGCAAGGCCGCTTGAAGCAGATCGACTCGATCAGTGTCGATGCACGCCTGAAGAACCTGACCAACCAGATCGACCGCGTCACCGATGCCAAGGTCAGCGCACAGAACCAGATATCGGGGATTCGCAGCCTCCTGGCCAACGCCAGCCAGCAGATCAAGAGCCAGCCGGCAGACGTGGTCACGATGCGCGAAACCAGCCTCAACCCCACCCAGCTCGACCTCAAGCGCCAGCTCAATGCGCTGCAAGTGGAGCGGGCTCGGCTGCTGCGCACTTACCTGCCGGGCACGCCGCAGGTCAATCAGATCGAGCAGAACATCCGCGACATGGAAGCCCTCAGCGCCCAGGAAGCTACACGCCTGGAACGCTCGCAGAACACCGCGCCCAACAGCCTGGTGATCAACGTTAAACAGCAAATGATCGACGCCCAGTTGCAAGAGCGCAAACTGGCCGGGGAAATCGAGAACTACGACAAGACCCTTGCCGAACTGCGCGCCCAGCGTGACCAGGCGATGACCGATGAACCGCAACTCAACACCCTGAGCCAACAACTGCGCACGGCCGAAAAGAGCTATGCGTTGTACTCGGACAATCTTGAACAGGCGCGAATCGACCACGAACTGGACAATAGCCAGATCAGTAACATTGCCCTGATCGAACACGCCACCCTCAACCCGGCCCGCGTGTTTCCCAAGAGCCTGCTGATGCTGTTGTTCGCCATTCCCGCCGGCGTGGCCGTGGGCTTGCTGACCATCTATGTGCTGTACCTGCTGGACCAGCGCATCCACGATGGCACGCGCTTGCAGGAGATGTTCCATGTGCCGCTGTGGAGCAGCATTCCCGATGTGCAAGATGCAACGCCGGCAGCCGTCACCGCCAGCCTCTACCGCTTGTACAGCCTGCTGCCCCTGGATCGCATTGCCGCCGACGGTTTTGCCCTGGGCCTGACCTCGGCGCGCCATGGCGAGGGTGTGACCTTTATCGCCTCGCAACTCAAGCGTCTGCTGGAGGAACGTGGTCACCGGGTCTCGGTCGATGGGGCGAGCGCGCCAACGCCGGGTGAGGTGTTGCTGCTGGACGCCTCGGCGCTGTCCTCCAACCCGCAGGCCTTCCTGACGCTGCGCCGCGCTGACCAGATCGTACTGGTGATCGAGGCCCGCACCAGCACCGTACCGACGATCGAAAATGCCGTGTCGTTGCTGACCACCGCGTTCGGCAAAGTCGACGGCATGATCCTCAACCGCCGTCGCTTCGAAGTGCCGGCCAAGGTGCTGGCACGACTCAACAGCTGGCGCGGGGCGGCCTGATGCGTATCGCACTGCTGGCGCCGCTGCCACCGGAGCAGACCGGGATCGCCGATTACGCCGCGCATCTGCGCCATGCGTTGATCGAACAGGGGCTGGAGGTGGTGACCCCGCTCGCCGGCTGCCTGGAATTGCCTGAACAGTTGAAGCGCCTGCAGGCCTTCGACTGGCGCGGCGTGGACCTGGTGCATGCCGAACTGGGGGGTGGGCGCTTCGGTGAGTTCCAGGCGCTGGAGTACCTGCGCCGGGCGCAACCGCACCTGCCGTTGACCGCCACGGTGCATGACCCGGAGCGCCTGATCTGGCGCCGGGCCAAGCTGTTTTTCCCCTTGACCCTGCTTGAACGCCTGCCCCATCCGCTGCCCCAGGCGGCGGCGCTGCTGGCCGACCCGTTGACCTTGCACGAAGAGCGGCGCCTGGCCAAAGGCATGCGCCGCCTGATCACCCTCACCCGCCTGGGCGGCGACTGCCTGCGCCAGCGCATGGGCCTGCGCCCGCAACAGGTGGCGGTGATTGCCCATGGCAACCTGCCCATCGTGCCCCAGGCGTTGCCGCCACTGGCACCGTTGCGCCTGCTGTATTTCGGTTTTATCTACCGTGGCAAGGGCATTGAAGACCTGCTCCAGGCCCTGGCCCAGTCACTGGCCGCCCACCCGCAATGCCGAAGCCAGGTACGCCTGACCCTGGCCGGTGGCACCGCGCCGGAAATGACCTTTGACCCCGCCGGCAACTACCTTGATGGCCTGCGCGAGCAGATCAGCGCCCTGCATCTTGAGGATGTGGTGGACTGGCAACTGGACCTGCCATCGGCGCAGATCCCTTCTACGATCCAGGCGCACCACGTGATGGTGCTGCCCTATCGAGAATCGAAAAAACTCAGTTTCCTAGGGCAAATGCGCGGCACCAGTGGCGCGCTGTCGTGGGCCAATGCATGCGGGCGCGGGGTGATCACCTCCAACGCCCGCGCCTTTGCCGAAGAGGTGGCTGGCGGTAATGGCATCACCTATCAGCAGGGCGATACAGCGTCCTTGAGCAACGCCTTGAGCCGATTGATCCTTGACCCGCAACAGGCGCAGCAATGGGCCGCCCGGGCTGGAGAAATCGGCCACCAACGCCAGTGGGCCAACACGGCCCAGCGGTTTGCTGAATTATTTCGGGATGCTTGTGAGGAGCCGTTGCGATGAACCTGTCATCCGTTCGCCCACTGTGGCGCTACTTGCCGCTGGCGCTGTCAATCGCCGTCGGTAGCGCCCTGCTGTTGAGTGAAAAAGTCGATGCGCAGCCGGTGAACCTGGCCCCGGAGCGCACCGTCGTCTGGAAGGACTTTCTCGGCGTAAACGCACACTTTCTGTGGTTCACACCCGAGCAGTACCACAAGCAGATCAAGCAGTATAAAAAGCTTGGATTGCAATGGGTGCGGGTCGACCTGCACTGGGATCGCCTGGAACCCAAAGAAGACGGTTATCAGCTCAACACCTTCGATGAACTGGACCGCACCCTGACCGCTGAAAAAATCCGCTCGGTGTTTTACCTGGTGGGCTCGGCGCCCTTTATCACCACCGCCCCCAAGGGTGCGCAGTTCCAGGATCAGTACCGACCGCGGGATCCGGAAGTGTATGCGTTGCGCCTGGCACTTCTGGCCAAACGCTACCCCACTATTGATGCCTGGCAGGTGTGGAACGAGCAGAACCTGCCGAACAACTGGCGCCCCAAAGTCGACGCCAAGGAGTACGGGCAATTGTTATTGGCCAGTCACCAGGCCCTGAACCTTGCCGCGCCCGGCAAACTGCAGGTCATGGGCGGCATGGCGTACTACAGCCAAATGCCGCCGCGTGGCAAAACCCTGATGTTCGAAGCACTCGGCGCGCTGGGTGTGCAAAACCTGGGCATGGTCGCGGCCTATCACCCTTATTCGATGACCCCGGAAACCGATGAGCCGGGCAAGAACGAAGTGCTGCTGCGCGGTGATCAACTCAACTCAATGCTGCACGGCGCCGGGATCAAGAACGTATGGGCCACCGAGTGGGGCTGGTCCAGCTACGCCGGCCCCAAGGAGATGCAGGACCTGATCGGTATCGACGGGCAGGCCGACTACACCTTGCGCCGCCTGGCGTTGATGGCGTCCCAGGACTACCAGAAGATTTTCCTGTTCGCGCTGTCCGACCTCGACCAACGCGCCTCGCCACGCGACCAGCATTACGGCCTGTTGAACCTTGATGGCGAACCCAAGCCGGTATACACCGCCCTCGCCCGCTTCCTGGAGATTACCGGCCCCACGCTTGAACCCGGCAACACGCCGCAGTTGCAGGATGTACCGGACAGCTTCTACAGCGTGGCCTGGACCCGCCCTGACGGAAAACACCTGCTGATGTATTGGAGCGCCAAAGGCAGCAGCATCAGCCTGCCCGGCATCAAACACGCAGAACTGCTGGACCCGCTGACCGGCGCCCGGCAAACCCTGAGCGACGACAACGGTATTCGCCCAGCGGTGAAGCCAAGTTTGCAGATACTGGTGTGGTAGCCCCGGGCATGGAGAGCTGTACATGAGAATCCTCTGGATTGTGCCCTACCTGCCGTGGCCGACCACCAGCGGCGGCAAGACGCGGCAGTACCATTTGCTGCGCACCTTGAGTGAGCGCGGGCATCGCATCACGCTGCTGGCGCAATCGAAAACGCCGGCCGATGACGCGGCGCATGCGGCCTTGGAGCCGTTACTCGAACGCCTGATCGTGGTTCCACGCCGGCCGCTGAAACATCCGCTGACCCTGCTCGGCGGCCTGTTCGCGCCCTGGCCGCTGTTGACCACGGTCAACGGCCTGTCGGCACCGTTGCAGGCCCAGTTTGCGCAACTGTTGAATGAGCGCTGGGACGTGATTCAGGTAGAACACAGCTACAGCCTGCAGCCGTTTCTGCGCACCTTGCAGCAGCAACGGCGCGAGTTTGTGCTGACCGAGCACAACCTGGAATCGAGCCTCGGCGGCGCCACTTACGACCGTTTCCCCAAGTGGGCCGCACCGTTTGTACAGTATGACCAGTGGCGCTGCCGGCAATGGGAACGCAAGGCGTTCGATGCCGCCGCTCATGTGGTCGCCGTGACCGAGGCGGACGCTCAGGCCATGCGGCCGTTGTCCTCGACGCCGGTAAGCGTGGTGGTCAATGGGGTCGACAGCCGCGCCTTTGCCGAGGTCAGCGCCGATGCGCAGAGCCAGCGCCTGTTGTTCGTCGGTAACTACGAGTACGCACCGAACCTGGACGCCGTGCAGTGGCTGCTCGACGAGATCTTCCCCAGGCTCTGGTTGCAGTGCCCGAGCGCATGCTTGGCAGTGGTCGGCTATGGCTTACCCGAACACTGGCGCGAGCGCTGGCCCGATGAACGTATCGAGTGGCTGGGGTTTGTTCCCGACCTGTGTGCCTTGCAACGCCGCTGCGCCGGTTTTGTCGCCCCGTTGCGCCATGGCGGCGGCTCCAAGCTCAAGGTGTTGGAGGCGATGGCCGCCGGCTTGCCGCTGGTGAGCACGGCCCAGGGCGTGTCCGGGTTGGCGGTACAGCCACAGGTACATTACTTGGCCGGCGAAAACGCTGAGGCCCTGGCCGACGCCGTTGTGCGCCTGCTGGATGAACCGGCGCTGGCCGGGCGACTGGCCGATGCGGCACGCGACTACGCGCGGCAATACCACGACTGGGCGGTGGCGGCTAATGAACTGGAGCACCTCTACCGCAGCTTGCTCACCGCCAAGGAGTCTCAGCCATGCGTGTAGCCCTGGACTATCGCCCCGCCACGGTTGCGCCGTCTTCGGGCATCGCCCGCCAGGTCGTGGCCCTGGAAGACGCCCTGCGCGCGCGGGGCAACACCGAGGTGGTGCTGTTCAGCGAAGCGCCCCTGGAGCATCCGCAGCGCCAGACTGCCGTTTGCCCGGCCTGGGCCAGCCCGCTGGACGGCCTGCAACGCCCACAAGTGCGCCTGCGGTTCGAGCGCGGGTTCTTGCCCAGGGCGCTGCACGAGCAGCAGATCGACCTGTACATCGCCACCGCCAATATGGGCTTGCCGTTGTGCCGTAAACCCGCCGGCACTCGCTATGTACTGGTGCTGCATGACCTGTTTCAGTTGACCCACCGCAACTTCCATCGCTCCAAACTCAAGGCCCTGGCCTACCGCCTGATCGACGGGGCCTCGATTGCCTGGTCGGTGTGGCAGGCTGATCGGGTGTGGTGCCCGTCGCAGTTTTCCTGCAATGAAGCCGCGCGCCTGTTCCCCTGGGCACGGGCCAAGTTCCGCGTGCTGAACAACTTGGTGCCCGAATTGAATGCAGCGCCAGAACCGCTGCCCGCCAACCTGCCGGCGCGTTACTGGCTGGTGGTGGGCACGCGGGAGCCGCGCAAGAACATGGAGTTCTTTCTGCGCCAATGGCAGGCCTGCCGTGCGCTGAACCCTGAGGTGCCGGACTTGGTTCTGGTGGGCCACCCCAGCGATGTACCGGCGACACTCGGTGAGCTGCCGGGCCTGCATTGGTGCAGCGGTTTATCGGACAGCCAACTGCAAGCGCTCTACCGTCATGCGGCGTGCCTGTGGCAGCCGTCCTATGCCGAGGGCTTTGGCTTGCCGGTGGTGGAAGCCTTGAGTGTCGGCACGCCGGTAGCAGTGGCACGCGGCAGCGCCCTGGATGAAATCGCGCCGCCCGATGCCCCGCGCTTCGCCCCCCATGACGCCGAGCAACTGCACAAGGTCATGCAACAACTGGCCGGCGCCGAGGCCACGCAAGACGGCGAAACACACCGCGCCTGGGCCCGGCAATTTGCCGAACCGGCTTATCGCGCGCGCCTGGACACTTTGCTCAAGGAATTGGACCGCTAATGCTGCCAGGAAAATTCGTCAGTCTGCTGCTGGGCCTGGTGTTCGGCGGGTTGCTGTTGGCCCTGTCGCCGATCAAGGTCATGCTGGTGGTAGCCGGTGTGGCCGTGGCCTTGACCCTGATCCGCTTTCCCCTGTGGGGCTTGCTGATTTTCGCGGTACTGGCCACCAGTATTCCCTACACCACCTTGCAATTGGGCATCCGCACCACCGTCAGCGAGGCGGTGCTGGGGCTGACCTGGGTCGGGGTGTTCTGGCAATCGTTCATCGGCAAGACCCGTGGCTTCATGCTGTGGCGACCGACCGAGCGGGCGCTGATGTGGCTGATGCTGTTCAGCACCATTCCGTTTATCTGGGGCATGCTGATCATCCATGCCGAAGGCAACGGGCCGGTGAACTGGGTGCGCTGGCTGATGAACCTGTCGATGTTGTTTATCGTGCCGCTGTTGCTGCGCACCGACGCTGACCGCGACAAGGTGGTGGTCGCCCTGTTGCTGGGTAACCTGGCGATGCTGCTGCTGTCGATCTTCATGTTCCTGAAGACGCGCAATGCGATGTCGATGATCGATATTCTCACCGACCTCAAATACGCCCACCCGGAAGCGGTGAAGGATATTTTCTCTGCCAACTACACGCGCATGGCCTCGCCCTGGGTGCACCCCAACCTGACCGGTGGCGTGCTGGTGCTGTTTATTCCCCTGGCGCTGTTCTATGGCTGGACCCGCAGCGGCTGGCGTCGGGCTCTGGGCCTGGCGGTGGCGGTGCTGGGGTGTGCCGGCCTGCTGCTGAGTATTTCCCGTGGTGCCATCGTGGCCCTGGCGCTGGTATTGATCTGGCTGGCCTACAAGCGCGTGCCGAACAGCGGACGCATTATCGGTATCGGGGCGGCGTTCGCCGTTGCGCTGGTGATGTTCTATCCGCCGTTGCAGGAGCGCTTGCTGACCATCTTCTCGACCACCAACGCCAGTACCGAAATCCGCTTTGACGAGTACGCCCGGTTCCCCACCGCCATGGCGACCTACCCCCTGGGGATCGGCTTCAAGATCGACCCGCCCGTGCCCGGCTCCAATCTGTTGGGGATCTCCAACCTGTGGCTGAACTTCATCTACAAAGTCGGCATTCCAGGGATGCTGCTGTTTATCACCGTCACCCTGTTGTGGTGGCGCGAAGTGCGCCCCCTGGGCCAGGTGCGCAAAGTCACCGCCGACAATGCGCTGTGGCTGGGGTGCCTCTGTGGTGTGTTGGCGGCACTGCTGACGGGGATTTTCGACCATTATTTCAGCTTCACCTTTGTACTGATCGCGCTGTTCTGGCTGTTGATGGGCATGAGCCTGCAACAGGTGCGTCTGCGCCCCTCCATTACCGCCCCTGTTGCTGCTATTGCGCCAAAGGATAACCAACCATGAAGCACCGGATGATCCACTCCACCGACTTGCGTGACCGCCTCCCCACGCTGGCCGCTGAAATGGGCGTGAGCCTGCCGGACCTGGAAGAGGCGCTGGACTGGTGCCTGGCCAACGACGTGGTATTTGAAGAAGGCGAAGGCGACAACAAGCGCTTCTGGATCAGCTCCATCGATCTGGAAACCGCGATTGAGCACCCGGTGGCGCGCCGCCTGTTCCACCGGATGAAACAGGACCTTGCGGCCCAGCTACTGCCGCGTTACGGCAAAAACTGGGCGACCGTCAAAGACCGGTGGCGCAGTGTCTGGGACATGGCCTACAACATCTTGATCAACAAGATCCCCAGCCACCATGTACGCATCGCCTGGCTGCGCCTGGGTGGCGCGAAGATCGGCAAGGGCTCCAGCTTGTGGCGTAACACCGAGGTGCTGGGCATGCACAATCTGGTGGTCGGCGACGATTCGGTAATCGGTTGGCATTGCCAGGTGGACGCCCGTGCCGGGCTGGTGATCGGTAACCACGTGGCGATCGCCTCCCACGTGCTGATCATCGCCGGCAGTCATGATTTGCAGGCACCAGAGTTCTGGTCGATTTCCGGGCCGATCTACATCGACGACTACGTGTGGATCGGCAGCCGGGCGTTGATCGGCTATGGCACGCACCTGGGCTATGGTTCAGTGATCAGCGCCAATACCGTGGTGGCCAAGGCAGTAGCCCCCTACAAAATCATTGGCGGTTCCGGGGCCAAAATCATGGGCGAACGTTGCCATGATCTGAACTACAAGGTGGGTGGCAAAGGCCTGTTCACCCTGTTTCACTGATGTTCGGCAGCACGCTCTGGCTGACCATCGCGACCCTCGCAGGGCTGGTCGCCGGTTTCGCCCGCGAATGGCTGCTGGTGGCGGCCTGGGGCGCGGGCAGTCGCAGCGACGGGTTTCTGGTGGCGGTGTTTTTGCCCGAAGCATTGCGCATGACCCTGGCCGCCGGCCTGCTTGCGGCGGCTGCCCTGCCCCTCTATCAACAACGCGACCCACACCGCCAGCAGGCCTGGCTGGCCAGCCTATCCCCACGCCTGCTGGGATTGGGCCTGGCGCTGTTTGCCGTACTGGCGCTGGGCGCGCCACTGTGGGTGCGCCTGATCGGCCCCGGCCTGGACGTGGCGGCCCATGCCGAAGCCGCCGCTAACTTGCGTTGGCTGGCCGCCTGTGCGCCGGGCCTGGTGATGCATGGGCTGTTCAGTATTCCCTTACAGGCACGCCAACGTTTTGTCCTGCCGGGCCTGGGCTCTTTACTGTTCAATCTGCCACCGGTGCTGTACCTGTTTATCCGTGGCAGCTCCAGCGACAGTGCCGAACTGGCCATGAGCTTTTTTGCCGGCAGTGTGTTGATGTGCCTACCGTTGCTGGTGCCGGTCTGGTCTTTCGGCTGGCGGCCGTGGCAGATCAGCGGCGACCCGCTGGCAGGCCGCGAATTGCTGGGCCGCATCGGCCCGTTGTTGGCCAGCAACGTGGCCAGCCAGGGCCTGGCGCTACTGGAGCGATTGATCGCCAGTTTCCTGGGGGAAGGCGCGGTGACGTGGGTTAACCTCGCACGCAAGCTGATCAACCTGCCATTGATCGCCCTGATGAGCCTCAACCAAGTGCTGCTGGGCATGATGAGCGGCGAACAAGGTCAGCAGCGCCTGGCCCTGCTGCGTCGCGGCCTGGATGCAGCGACCCTGCTGAGCCTGCCTGCGGCCTTCGGCCTGATTGGCGCCAGCCCCACGCTGATCCATCTGCTGATGCCCGCCCAGAGCGTCGATGGCCCACTGCCGGCGCTGCTGGCCTGGTTCGCCACGCCTCTGGTGTTTGGCGCCTGGAACGCGATGCTCGCTCGCTATGCCTATGCCAGCGGCGACACGCGCCTGCCGCTCAATTGCGAACTGCTGGGCAGCCTGGTCAACGCCGCCTTGCTGGTGGTGCTGCCCTATTGTATCGGCCTGCCGGGGATCGCCTTGGCGGCGTTGGGTGGCGTCGTGGTGACGAACTTGTTGCTGATGCACCGCCAGCAACTGCTCGGCCAACTGGGCTGGCCATTGCAGTGGGGCTTGAGCGGGGTGCTGTTGGGTGTGGCGGCGCTGGCCCTGCACCCCTTGCACAACGATGGGTGGCAGTTGGGGTTGAGTAGCCTGGCCGGCGCGCTGGTGTTGGTGGGGTTGGGGTTTTGGCTCAAGCCGTGGAAAGCCTGAGGCCGGTTCCCACCAGAACGGTGGGAGGGGACCTGTTCAATCTTCCAGCGGCTTGGGGGCTTTGTTGCCGGGCTTGGCGGGCTTGGTGCCCTTGGCCGCAGCCGCTGGCGCGGCTGGAACAGGCTCCGGCTCCGCAGGTGCGGCAAGCTCCTTTTCCGCCTGAGGCATCTGGTCAATGGCGCTGAAGAACTCCTTCAGGTCAAGGCTGTCCGGTGGCACGGTTTTTTCGAGTTTCTTCTCGCCGTCCTTGCCGATCAGAATCACCTTGGTGCCGCTGCCGACGCCGAGCTTGAGGGCGCGGATCAGCGCGTTGGTTTCAGGCGGCGTGAGCTTCTTGCTGTCCTTTGGGTCCTTGGCGAACTTCTCTCCTTCAGCGCCAATGCTGCCGAACTTCACGGTATAGAACACCATGCTGCGCTCTTCGAAGGACTGCTTGATGGCAGCCTCTTCCAGTTGTTTCTTCAGCGTTGCCAGTGTCGGGTTTCCAGCATCAAGCTCCACGACCACCAGGGGGCGCGTCTTGCCCAACTCCTGCTTGAGCGGATTATCATCAGCGGCCAACAACGGCCCCGTAAAAGCCATCAAGGTAGCCAGGGTCAGCGACCGGATGAGCATGCGCACCTCCTTTGAATTCCATGCAGGGTTCTTGAGTTTCATGTCTGCGACAGCCAAATTCAAGGATGATTCCTACAACACCTTGAGAAGCGTAGGTCAGGAAGCCCGCTACGCAAGGGCTTGGACAGTGGCCTGGTCATTGTTTCTTCCGGTTACGAGACCTTCCACTGCGGCCAATGCCGGGCAAAAACGGGGGCCACGACAGGGTCGGCATCTACCCGCTCCAGGCTCTGCGCAAAGCCCGGCGCCAGGTTGCCGAGCACCTCGCGCGCGTCGTCCCAACGCGATACCGCCGCCGCCATGATGCCCAGTGCATTCGGCGCGTTGCTGGGTGTAAACAGTTGGCCGGCAAACTGATCGGCAAACACGACCCAGGCCTGATGCAGGTAGCGCCGTGTGCCGCTGACCAGTTGTGCTTGCTGCACCTCATCGGCATTGCCCAACCAGCGTTGCGGGTAGTCGATGATGCCGATCGCCGAATAGCAGTTGGCGGCGATGTACAGCAAGCCGCGCAGGATCTGCGTACGATCGCCAGCCAGCAACTCGGCCTTGGGATACTCCAGGCCCAGGTGGATCAGAATCGCGGCGCTTTCGGTCAGTACCTGGCCATTTGGAGTGACCAGGGTGGGGATCTGCTTGAGTGGATTGATACGTGCAAGGGCGTCGCTACCCTCGTCGTCCTGCCAGGAACTGGCCTGCACGCGATGCCACGGCACTGCGCAGCGCTGCAGGGCGATTTCGATCATGCAGGATCCGGATTCGTCGGTGCCGTAAAGGGTGTACATGGGCGTTTCCTCCTGAGCGATGGGCAATATTGAGCCTGTGGTGATTACCTAGAATAGCCCCATCTGCCCGCCTACCAGGGTACCGAAATCGTCATTCACGAACGGCAGGATTGCGTCAGCGACGGGCTGCAATTGGCGCGTGACGTAGTGGTCGTAGTCGATGGGTGCCCGCCGCACTTCCAGCGGTTCCGGGCCGTTGACGCTGATCACGTAGCTGATCCAGCCACCGCGCTGGTACTGGCGCGGGCGGCCCAGGCGATCGTTGTACTCGTCCGCCAGGCGCGCGGCGCGTACGTGGGGCGGGACGTTGCGTTCGTAGTCGTGCAAGGGCCGGCGCAGGCGTTTGCGGTAGATCAGCAACTCATCGAATTCGCCGCTCAAGGTACGCCGCACGTAATCGCGTATGTAGTCTTGATGGGGTTGGCGATGGAAGATGCGTTGGTAGAGTTCCTGCTGGAATTGCCGGGCCAGGGGCGACCAGTCGCTGCGCACGGTTTCCAGGCCTTTGTAGACCATTTCTTCGCCGCCATCTTCGCGCACGACCAGGCCCGCATAGCGCTTTTTGCTGCCCTCCTCGGCGCCACGAATGGTCGGCATCAGGAAGCGGCTGAAGTGGGTTTCGTATTGCAGCTCCAGGGCGCTTTGCAGGCCGTACTCGTTGCTCAGGTGCGCGCGCCACCAGTCGTTGACGTGCTGCACCAGCGCCAGGCCGATGCGATTGGCGTCCTGCGCAGAGTGCGCGCTGCCCAGCCAGACGAAGGTGGAGTCGGTGTCACCGTAAATCACCTCGTACCCTTGGGCCTCAACCAG
This sequence comes from Pseudomonas sp. FSL L8-0168, assembly GCF_037976155.1. NCBI lineage: Bacteria > Pseudomonadati > Pseudomonadota > Gammaproteobacteria > Pseudomonadales > Pseudomonadaceae > Pseudomonas > Pseudomonas sp. FSL L8-0168. Next base: position 1,566,529 of record NZ_CP150262.1, read on the forward strand.
CGCGCGGGTCTGGCGCATGATCTGGTGCCCCCGCAGGGTGATCGAAGATGCCAGCCGGGTGTCGAAGAACCGGCAGCCGCTGGAGCCGAGCACACCGTAAAAGGCGTTCATGATGATCTTCAGTGCCTGGGACAACGGCGCATTGCGCTCGCGCTTGGCCTCTTCGCGGCCTTCGGACACTCGGGTGACGATGGACGGCAGGCAATGCCGGGTGCGGGAGAAGCGTGCGCCGCGAAAGCCTTCCACCGAGTCGCTGTCGTCAGGATGCTTGAGGCCTTCGATCAAGCCGACCGGGTCGATGAGGAAACTGCGGATGATCGATGGGTAAAGGCTTTTGTAGTCCAGCACCAGCACCGATTCATAGAGGCCCGGGCGCGAGTCCATGACAAACCCGCCGGGGCTGGCTTGGGGCGGTTTGTCACCCAGGTTCGGCGCGACGAAACCCTGGCGGTGCATCAACGGCATGTACAGGTGGGTGAAGGCGGCCACCGAGCCGCCGTTACGGTCGGCCGGCAACCCGGTGACGCTGGCGCGTTCGAGCAAGAACTTGAGCAGCTCGGTCTTCTCGAAAATCCGCGTGACCAGTTCGCAGTCCTTGAGGTTGTAGCGCGCCAGGGCGGGTTTGTCCTCGGCGAACATACGGTTGATTTCGTCCATGCGCTGGTACGGCGTGGAGATGTCCTTGCCTTCGCCAAGCAGGGTTTGCGCGACGTTTTCAAGGCTGAAGGATTCAAAACTCCAAGTGGCCGAGCGCAACGCTTCGATACCGTCGATGATCAACCGCCCCGCCGCCGCCGCGAAGTAGTGATTGCGGCTGCCGTGTTCGCGCCAGGCCATGGTTTCACCGCCACGCCCCAGCAACAGCGGCACGTTCAGGCGCTGGGCGTGTTCGTGGAGTACGCGCAGGTCGAACTGCACCACATTCCAGCCGATGATCGCGTCGGGGTCGAAAGTGGCCAGCCATTGGTTGAGGCGCTCGAGCAGTTGAGCACGGGTGTCGCAATAGTCGAGCTTGAAATCCACCGCGTCGGTTTTGTTCGGCGGGCCGAGCATGTACACCTGGCGCTCGCCGCAGCCTTCGAGGGCGATGGAATACAGATCGCCCTGGGCGGTGGTCTCGATATCCAGGGACACCAGCTTCAAGGGCGGGCGATAGTCGGGGGCAGGCTTCATCTGCGCGTCGAGCACGGTGCCGCTTGCATCAGCGGTGCCCCCGAACCAGACGGGAGCGGTGATAAAACGCTCCATCATGTAGCGCTCCGGCGGGCGCACGTCACCTTCGTAGACATCGACTCCGGCAGCGCGCAGGCGCTTCTCGATATCCATCAACTGGCGGTGCTGGCGCGCATAGAGGCCCAGAACCGGGCGGTGATGAAAGTCGCATAGCTGCAAGGGGCGCAACTCGAGATCACGTTCACCCTTGAGCAGCCAATCGAGCGGCTTGCGGTGGGCTTGCGGGATGAACACCACCGAGGTCTGCACGGGTAGGCGAATGCACCGTGGCCCTTGGTCGGTGGCCAGCCAGAAGCTGACCTCGGTACCCGCCGGGGTATCGCGCCAATGCCGGGTCAGGACAAAACCCTGCTGTAAATCCACCGTACCGCACCTCAAGAATCGCGTTCAGGGCGTGATTCTACTCGGCATCCGGGCCAAGGCGTCGGGTAAACGCACATCTAGCGCGCAATATCATAAAAAGGATGTCATCGCTTTTTAGGATAAGAATGCGCTGGCAATATCAAATGGCTATATAGGAAGATAGCGCGATTCAAGAAAAGGATTTCGCGCATGTCGTTCGTCCCCCGCCGTCTGGCCCTGACTATTTCGTTGATTGTTTCCGGCGCCTCGCTTTCTCCTGCCAGCCTTGCTCAAGCATTCATCGATACCCCAACCAATACCCCGCTCACCGTGGGCAGTGGCTATTTTTACAATCCCAGTTTGTGGGTGACCAAGACCGGCAGCATCACCACCCATACGACCGCCGTCAGCGTTCGCCAAAACCTGCCTGATTGGCAACGCAATGTCTTCATTCAAAATGACGGCTCGATCAGTGCCGATAAATTAGACGCGATCAGCCTGGGCGCTGCGACCGATGTGCGCATCGACAACACCGGGGTAATCTCGGGCGCCCGGCATGCAATCTCAGGCGAACAACTCAATTTGCTGAGCAATAATGGCACGCTTACCGGACGTGACGGCGCTGGAGTTTCGATAACGGGTGATGCCATGGTTTACAACGACGGCACGATCACTGGCGGACGAGAGGGACGCCTGGAGAATATCGATGGCGATGGCCTACGCGTAGGGGGCATTGCCCACATCGAAAACTCTGGCGTTATCCGGGCATTGGGCGCCAGTGGAGCGGACAATAATGGCCGAGCCAACACCAGCGATGGGGTATCGATTGGCGGTGGCTACCTGTTTAACGGCGGCAGGTTTGATCCTTCCACAGGCATTCCACGTACCGGCTCAATCACAGGTACCAACAATGGCCTCTTAGTCAGTGATGGCCATGATGGGCCGGCAACCGGCGCAACGGAGCTGAGAAATTTCGTCGACCTGCGTGGGCTTGATGGCTATGGCGCACGCTTTATCGGTAATTTCGACGACCGGGTATTCAACGGTGCCCTGATCAGCGGGAGTAATGGTGTAGCCCTGGACATGGGGGGCGGCAACGACACCTTGACGCTGTACCCCGGCGCCCGTTTTGAGGGGTTAGTTGACGGCGGCGCAGGGCATAACACCATGATTCTGGAGGGCTACCAATATTATCCTTCAGATACGCGTGAACCCGACGGGACGGTCGAGGCGACGCGCAATTTTGACGTACTACAAGTGAGTCGCGGCTACTGGGTACTCAATGGTCGCGGCGATTTCAGCGAAGGCGCACGCCTCTCTGCCAATGGTCACTTAAACAACCAGGGCAACATCGCTGGTGACGTGATCGTCGACCAAGGCGCGACTTACCGGGGCCGAGGCTCAGTCAACAATCTTACCGTCAGCGGGAGATTGATCACGGATACCGTTGTCGGCGCTCCTCAGGTCAACGGCAACCTGATCATGAAGCCAGGCTCTGCATTCGAGTTCGCTACTTATCCCGACGGCAGTGCTGCGACCACCCATGTGGTCGGCAATGCCAGCCTCAACGGTGCCTATTTGTGGCCGCAGCCGGGTTACTCGATGGACTATCCCTGGCACAGCACGTACACGGTCCTGCAAGCAGGCAGCATCACGGGGACCTTTGATGACTCCAACCTGCGCAGCTACTACGCCTTCCTGACGCCAACACTCAGCTACGACAATAACCGGGTGAACCTGAGCTACACACGCAACGATGTCGAGTTCATCGATTACGCCCGTACCCGTAACGCCGCCCACGCAGTCAACAGCATCGAGTCCATCACGTGGCGCCACTGGAGCAACTGGGATGGCAGTTTCCCCCCGCCCTCCATGATGCGAAACCCCAACCCGCTCTACGACGCGCTGCTGGCCACCTCGGAGACTACGGCCAGCGCCGCGCTCGAGGCCCTGGCAGGCAGCAGCAACGCCAACCTCGCCAGTGCCACACTGGCGGCCAGCAGCCAGGTGGCCACGTCCATGCTGTCGGCCATGCGCCAGATGAGCAGCAGTTCAAGCTTGCTCGTCGGGCTTGATCCAGTACAAACACCTGAGCTGGCCATAAGTGGCATCCCCAGCAGTGCCCGCAACTTGAATGATCCAAACGCGCGAGGCCGCGTGTGGCTGCAAGGTATCGGCAGCTACGGCAAGCTTGATGGTCAACACGGCAATGCGTCTTCACAGCAACGCACACAAGGCAGTCTGCTGGGTATTGACTGGTCCTTGTCGCCTCTCTGGCGCCTGGGTGTACTGGGCGGCTATTCGAAGACCGATATGGACAGCCACAACGTCGATAATTCATTGCGCAGCTGGCACGCGGGGGCATATGCCGTACGCCAGGATGGCCCAGTTGCGTTGCGCCTGGGGGCTGCGTACAGCCAGCACAGGGGTAACAACAAGCGCACAGTGGAATTCGCAGGTTTCAGCGAGCGCCCCAAGGGTGATTACGATGCCAATAGCCAGCAAGCCTTTGCCGAGATGGGTTACATGCTGGGTAACGGCCGATTGAATATCGAACCCTTCGCCAACCTCGGCTATCAGCGCTATCACCGCGACAAGTACCGCGAGAAAGGCGGCGATGCTTCACTCAAGGTGGATGCACAAACCCAGGACAATGTCAGCAGTACCTTCGGGGTGCGCCTGGCTCATCTGAGCCAACTGGAGAATGGCATCAGCCTGACCCCGCAGGCCAGCTTCGGCTGGCGGCACCTCTATGGCAATGTCGACAGTAAGACTCGGCAGGCTTTTTTGATTGGCGGCGACGCGTTCAATATTGAAGGCAGCGCACTGGACCGCGACGGCTTGATGGTTGAAGTGGGGTTGGCGGTGGGTTTGTCTGCGCAGCAGAACCTGAGTGTCGGTTATAACGGCGAGCTGGGTAGCAATAGCCGCAATCATGCGGTGGTCGGCCAGTGGCAGATGAGTTTCTAAAGCAATCGAATGCACGCTGGCGTGAAGCCGGGCATCAACCATGATGCCCGTTCGGGTCAGGCTTGATTCAGATAGCTTTCGATATTGCTCATTTGTTCGTCCCAGCCACGGGAGTTCATCTTGAAGGCTTTCTGGCGCCGCGCTTCGGGGATCTGGTCAAAACCGGACTCGACGACCCGCAAGAGGATGCCTGGAGCGCGATCCTCAATCGTGAACTCCACCAGCGTCGGTGTTTCCTTGTCGTAGTCGACGCCCTCTTCCACTGCAAAAGGATGCCACCAGAAAGAAAACAGCGTTTGGGGCAGGATGCGTTCGATCCTGGCCTTCCACACGACATGTTCGTAACCTGGGTAGGTAATTGGCGCTTCGATGGTTTCTCCGGCCACAAAGGTTTTACCTTTAAGCGCGATACCGAACCAGTTACCAAATTGCTCGGCCTGCGTGAGTGCCTCCCAGACCTGTTTACGTGATGCGCTGAGCAGCACCTTGCGTTCGATGCGATCTAATACGTGCATGAGTCACCTCCTTCACTGAACACTAGGCGACATCAACCAATGCGCAACCTTGCGTTGTGCGCGATGATGATGACCCCCTCCTTGCCTGGCCATAGGTTATGACTGACCCACTGAATGGAAGTTGCTTGTGCAAAGGTGTGCGCTACCAAGTCGACAGCCTGGACATGCCCATCAGCCACTGCCACTGCAAAAGCTGCCGCAAGGCACACGCGGCCGCGTTTGTTGCCACGGCCGGGGTGATGCGTGAGCATTTTCGCTGGACGCAGGGTGAGGAGTTGCTGTCGTCCTTTGAATCTTCGCCGGGCAAATTCAGGCATTTCTGCTCGCGTTGCGGCGCGCATCTAATTGCTGAACGTGGGCATCAGCCCCACGTGATCGTGCGGGTGGCGACGCTAGATGATGATCCGGGCGTCAGGCCCACCTCGCATATCTGGACGGCCCATGAAGTGCCCTGGCTGGCCTATGACGGCGTAGCGCGCTGGGACGAATGGAAGGTCTGAGTCAAACCCGTGGATCACCCGGCGCCTTGGCCGGCGCCGCGTATTGCGGCTTGAGGTGGCCTTCCTGGTCGAGCAGCCAGGCATCCATGATCTGGCGCACCACAGGCCCGGCTACACGGCCGCCGGCCTCACCGTTTTCGATCATGACTGAAATCACGATTTTCGGATGTTCGGCCGGCGCGAAGCCGACGAACAAGGCGTTATCGCGATGCCGCTCCAAGGTCTTGTTGCGGTTGTAGCGCTCACCCTGTTTGATCGCCACCACCTGGGCGGTACCACTCTTGCCGGCGATACGGTATTGGGCGCCTTGTGCTGCCGCTCGGGCGATACCGCGTGGATCGTGCATCACCAATTGCATGCCGTGGTTGACCTGCTCCCAGTCACGAGGGTCCTTGAGCACCACGTTGGGCATTGGGTGCTCATCTACAGGCGCCACGCCATTGATGGTCTTGGCCAGGTGCGGGCGGTTCCATACACCTTTGTTGGCAATCAATGCTGTGGCCTGGGCCAATTGCAGTGGCGTCACCTGCATATAGCCTTGGCCAATGCCGAGGATCACGGTTTCGCCTGGGAACCACGGCTGGCGACGGGTCGCACGCTTCCAGGCTTGGGATGGCATCAGGCCGGCAGACTCTTCGAACATATCCAGGGACACTTTCTGGCCCAGGCCGAACTCGGCCAGATAGTCGTGCAGGCGGTCGATCCCGAGCTTATGGGCCAGGTCGTAGAAGTAAGTGTCGTTGGAACGCATGATGGCCGCGTCCATGTCCACCCAGCCGTCACCGCTGTGGTTCCAGTTGCGGTATTTGTGGTCAAAGTCTGGCAACTGATAGTAACCCGGGTCGAACACTCGGGTTTGTGGGGTAACGACACCGCTGTCGAGACCGGCAATGGCCACTTCCGGCTTGATGGTTGAACCTGGCGCGTAGAGCCCGCGTAGCACGCGGTTGAACAGCGGCCGGTCAATGGAGTCGTGCAGCGCGGCGTACTCCTTGAAGCTGATGCCGGTGACGAACAGGTTCGGATCGAAACTCGGTTTACTGACCATAGCCAGTACTTCACCGGTTTGCGGGTCCAGGGCGACCACTGAACCGCGACGGTCGCCCAAGGCCTCTTCGGCGGCTTCCTGTAGCTTGACGTCGAGGCTCAGGACGATGTTTTTGCCAGGGATCGGATCGGTGTGCTTGAGCACGCGCAGCACACGGCCCTGTGCGTTGGTCTCGACCTCTTCATAACCGACATGGCCATGCAGTTCTGACTCGTAAAAGCGCTCGATTCCGGTTTTGCCGATGGATTGGGTACCGCGGTACTCCACCGAATCCAGGGTCTTGGATTCTTTTTCGTTGACGCGGCCGACGTAGCCGATGGAGTGGGCAAAGTGCGCGCCCAGGGGGTAGTGGCGAACGAATTGTGGCTCGACGTCCACACCAGGTAGACGGAACTCGTTGACGGCCAAAACGGCGATCTGCTCTTCGGTCAATTCGTAGAACAACGTGACGGGAACAAACGGGTGACGGGCCTGCTTGAGCGCCTTATCAAACACCGCACGGTCTTCGGCAGGCAGGTGCAACAGATTGACGATTTCGTCCAGCTCACCCTTGAGGTCGGCGGTGCGCTCACGGGTGATGGTCAGGTTATAACTCGGGCGGTTGTCGGCCAGCACCACGCCATTACGGTCGTAGATCAAGCCGCGAGTCGGTGTGATGGGCAGTACGTGGACCCGGTTGTTTTCCGAAATTGTGGAGTGGTAATCGTACTGCACCACCTGCAGGAAATACATGCGCCCTACCAGCGCACAGGTGATCCCAATCACCAGCACCGCACAGGCGAGCAAGCGCTTGTTGACCAGGCGGTTTTCTTTTTCGTGATCTTTGATAGGTATCGGTTCAGGCATTTCTACAGCATCTCGTTGGAAAAGGTCGACGCCGCATCCTGCGGATAAGGATCAATCCTTGTGAAAATGTGCTGCACCATAGCAAAAATGCAGAAACACTTTGTATCGAATTCCCTCAACGGCAGCTTATTTAATGTTGCCAGAAGCGCTGGAATTTTCGAGCGCCCAAAACAAAACCCCAACTGCTTTCGCAATTGGGGTTTCGGAATTTAATCTTGACGATGACCTACTCTCACATGGGGAAACCCCACACTACCATCGGCGATGCATCGTTTCACTGCTGAGTTCGGGATGGGATCAGGTGGTTCCAATGCTCTATGGTCGTCAAGAAATTCGGGTACTGAGTCGTGGCCAACTGGCCTCGCTTCAGCAAATTGGGTATGGGATAGTTTTCGGTGTTTTGTGAGCGTCGAACTTTCGGTTCATTGCGTCTTCACACACCGCAATCTGGCCTCTCTCGAGTTCGCAAATTGCTTGGGTGTTATATGGTCAAGCCTCACGGGCAATTAGTATTGGTTAGCTCAACGCCTCACAGCGCTTACACACCCAACCTATCAACGTCGTAGTCTTCGACGGCCCTTCAGGGAACTCAAGGTTCCAGTGAGATCTCATCTTGAGGCTAGTTTCCCGCTTAGATGCTTTCAGCGGTTATCTATTCCGAACATAGCTACCCGGCAATGCCACTGGCGTGACAACCGGAACACCAGAGGTTCGTCCACTCCGGTCCTCTCGTACTAGGAGCAGCCCCTCTCAAATCTCAAACGTCCACGGCAGATAGGGACCGAACTGTCTCACGACGTTCTAAACCCAGCTCGCGTACCACTTTAAATGGCGAACAGCCATACCCTTGGGACCGGCTTCAGCCCCAGGATGTGATGAGCCGACATCGAGGTGCCAAACACCGCCGTCGATATGAACTCTTGGGCGGTATCAGCCTGTTATCCCCGGAGTACCTTTTATCCGTTGAGCGATGGCCCTTCCATACAGAACCACCGGATCACTAAGACCTACTTTCGTA
>NZ_CP150262.1:1580000-2952500 GCF_037976155.1 Pseudomonas sp. FSL L8-0168
ATCATAGCGCCACGTATTTATCGATCATGACTTCGGAAGAACTCCCGCAATGACCACCCCTCCTCGCCGCCTGGCATCCGCATTGTTTCCGATCGGCCTGCTATTGATCGCCATGGCGTCCATCCAATCCGGTGCGTCATTGGCCAAAAGCATGTTTCCTATTGTTGGCGCACAAGGCACCACTGCTCTGCGTTTGATTTTCGCCAGTGTGATCATGCTGGTGCTATTACGCCCATGGCGCGCCACGCTGACGGCCAAGTCCTTACGCACGGTGATCATTTACGGGATGGCGCTGGGCGGCATGAACTTCCTCTTCTATATGTCCCTTCGTACCGTACCGCTGGGGATTGCAGTAGCACTCGAATTCACAGGCCCGCTTGCCGTCGCTATCTATGCCTCGCGCAGAGCTGTCGACTTCCTGTGGATTGCCCTGGCGATCATCGGCCTGCTGCTGTTAATTCCGATGGGCGAGGCCAGTAGCGGTATCGACTGGGTCGGCGCGGCTTACGCACTGGGCGCAGGCGGATGCTGGGCCCTCTATATTTTATTCGGCCAAAAGGCTGGGAACGACAATGGTGTTCAGACCGCTGCACTCGGCGTGATGATTGCGGCCCTGTTCGTCGCACCGATCGGCATCGTGCATGCGGGCGCCGCGCTGCTGACGCCCGCCCTGATCCCTGTCGCCATTGGCGTCGCAATTCTGTCCACCGCCTTGCCCTACACCTTGGAGATGGTCGCACTGACTCGCCTTCCCGCTCGCACATTCGGCACGTTGATGAGTATCGAACCGGCGTTCGGCGCCCTCTCCGGCCTGTTCTTTCTGCATGAGCATTTATCCCTGGCCCAATGGCTGGCCATCACCTGCATTATCCTGGCTAGCGTAGGCGCGACGTTGACGATGCGCAACGAATCCAAACCACTGGTGCCTGCCGACTGATCATCTTTAAAGCCAGCTCTGGTATTTGCCGCTCATTTAGGCCATGTTTAGGCCGTAACCGAATGTCATTCATGGAGAATTTCGACACGGACAGCATGAACGCTTCGCTCGAGAGCGAGTAAAGCGGCTCTGTTCTTTTGCAGGGCGGCTATTAAGGATGGGAATGAAACGAATTTTGATACTGTTGCTGGTTGTGGGCATCGCTGGCTGTGCTGCAACCACAAAAACAGAAGTGAAACGGGGTAAAAAAGGGCTGCATATCAACTGTTCAGGCCTGTCCTCCTCCTGGGACCAGTGCTACACCAGTGCAGCCAACTCATGCGGTGCCAAGGGCTACCGGGTGATAGCCAAATCCGGCGATAACTCCGAAGAGCCTGGGGACTATCCCTTCGGCCTCAACCCAGCTGGCTATACCAGCCGCAGTATGATCGTCATCTGCAAATAGCTGCCCGAGCAGTCTTTCCTGACTGCTCATCTTAAATTCAGGCCAGTTGCGGCCCGAAGGCTAAACTCCTGCTCGACCATCGAGCCAATGGAGTTCCCATGCCGCACAACAAGAAAATCGTATTAGTAGTGGGTGCCGGTGACGCGACCGGTGGCGCCATAGCCAAACGCTTTGCCCGCGAAGGCTACATCGCCTGCGTCACCCGTCGCAGCGCCGACAAACTGCAGCCCCTGGTAGACAGCATTCAGTTGGCGGGCGGTGAAGCCCATGGTTTTGCCTGTGATGCACGTAAAGAAGAGGACGTGATCGCTCTGGTCGAGCAAATCGAAACCGAGCTGGGACCTATTGAAGCGTTCGTCTTCAACATCGGCGCCAATGTGCCTTGCAGCATTCTGGAAGAAACCGCACGCAAGTACTTCAAGATCTGGGAGATGGCGTGCTTCTCCGGCTTCCTGAACGCACGGGAAGTCGCCAAGCGGATGGTCACGCGTAACCGCGGCACTATCCTGTTCACCGGAGCCACCGCCGGCTTGCGCGGAAGCGCGGGGTTTGCCGCCTTCGCCGGCGCCAAGCATGGGATACGCGCCCTGGCACAAAGCATGGCGCGGGAGTTAGGCCCGATGAACATCCATGTCGCCCATGTGGTGGTGGACGGTGCCATCGATACCGACTTCATTCGCGAGAACTTCCCGCAAAAATACGCACTCAAGGATCAGGACGCCCTCCTCAACCCTGACCATATTGCCGACAACTACTGGTTCCTGCATCGCCAGCCACGGGACGCCTGGACGTTCGAACTGGACCTGCGCCCCTGGAATGAAACCTGGTGACTCCCTCTATAACAATAAGCAGTGAGTACAGACCATGAGTAAAACCCTGGAGTTCTTCTTTGATCTCGGCAGCCCCGCCACTTACCTGGCCTATACCCAGTTGCCGGCGCTGTGCGCTAAAACCGGCGCACAGGTGGTGTATCAACCGATGCTGTTGGGCGGTGTATTCAAGGCCACGGGCAATGCCTCGCCGATCATGGTGCCCGCCAAGGGGCGCTATATGCTCGATGACCTGGCGCGTTACGCCAAACGCTACAACGTGCCGCTCAGGTTCAACCCGCACTTTCCCATCAATACCTTGGTGCTGATGCGCGCCGTCACCGGCATTCAAATCCACCAGCCTGAGCGCTTCCTCGACTTCATCGACTGCCTGTTCCGCGCACTCTGGGTGGAAGGCCGTCACCTGGGCGACCCAGAGGTCGTGGCCAATGTGCTCACCGAACAGGGGTTCGATCCCGAGCAGGTACTGGCCCTGTCCAATGATGCAGCCGTCAAGGACGCTCTCAAGGACAAAACCGAACAAGCCATTAAGCGCGGCGTGTTCGGCGCTCCCAGTTTCTTTGTAGGAAACCAGCTGTTCTTCGGCCAGGATCGCCTGGACTTTGTGCGTGAAGCCCTCAGCTAGGTGTTGATTGCAGCCGGCAATGCCTTGGCTGCAACCGATCAAATCGCCGCAGTGCGCACCTGCAACCATTCAAGCGCTGCACCATTGAGCAGCGGGCTCAAACGCTCACGCACCTGGGCGTGATACGCGTTGAACCATTCACGCTCATCCGCCGTGAGCAACGACGGCACCAGGCAGCGGGTATCAATTGGGCACAGGGTCAGGGTTTCGAACTTGAGGAATTCGCCAAACTCGGTCTTGCCCGCTTCACGGTTCAACACCAGGTTCTCAATGCGCACGCCCCAACGGCCAGGGCGATAAGTACCCGGTTCAATTGAAGTAATCATCCCTGGCTGCATCGCCGTTTGTGGCGCCGCAGCAGCCTGATAGGCAATGACCTGCGGACCTTCATGTACGTTGAGGAAATAACCCACGCCGTGGCCTGTGCCGTGACCGTAGTCCACGCCTTCTGCCCATATCGGCGCGCGGGCAATGGCATCCAGCAACGGTGAAAGAATGCCCTTGGGGAACTGCGCACGGGACAGAGCAATCACCCCCTTGAGCACCCGCGTGCAATCGCGTTTCTGCTCCTCACTCGGTGTACCGATAGGCACCATCCGCGTGATGTCCGTGGTTCCGCCCAGGTATTGGCCGCCCGAGTCGATCAACAGCAAGCCATCACCTTCGATCAGCGCATGCTCTTCTTCGGTGGCGTGGTAATGCGGCATCGCGCCGTTGGCGTTGAAGGCGGCAATGGTGTTGAAACTTAGCGATACATAGCCTGGGCGGCGAGTACGTGCAGCGGTCAGGTGTTCGTCAATCGTCAGTTCGGTAATGCGCTCGCGACCCAGGGCGCTGTCGAGCCAGGCAAAGAATTCGCACAGCGCCGCACCATCCTGCTCCATGGCTTGGCGGATATGTTCCGCATCCGCCAGGCTCTTGCGGGATTTAGCCAGTGTGGTGGGGTTGAGGCCTTCAACCAGCTTGACGCCCGCGTCGAGGTTTTCCAGCAAGCCGGCGGTGACGCGGGCAGGGTCTACTTGCAAACTTGCGCCCGCCGGTACCGCTCGCAGCGCTTGCGCCACCTCGCTGTAATCACGCAGGGTCACGCCATCCTGCTCAAGCACCGCCCGCAGTTGCGCATCGACCTTGCCCAACGCCACAAACAAAGTGGCCTGTTGCTGATTGATCAAGGCAAAGGACACAAACACCGGATTGAACGACACATCAGCGCCGCGCAGGTTGAATAGCCAGGCGATGTCATCCAGCGTCGCGATGAAATGCCAATCGGCGCCCTTGTCTTTCAAACTGGCACGCAAGGCGGCCAGTTTCTCGCCACGACTGACGGTGGCTTGGGGCGGCAGATGCTGATAGATCGGCTGGTTCGGCAACGCTGGGCGGTCTTGCCAGACTTCATCGAGCACATCGATATCGGTACGCAGACGCGCGCCACGCTCGGCCAATTTGCCACCCAGGGTACGTGCCGAGGCCACGGCCATGACCGCACCGTCCACCGCCACCACGCCACCCTCAGGGGTTTGCTCGGCCAGCCACTCCAGCGGCCCGGGCTGACCCGGTTGCAGCTTCACCAGCTCGATACCGCTGCCCTTGAGCTCCTTGGTCGCCTGTTCCCAATAACGGCTATCCGCCCAGACCCCGGCGAACTCCGCCGTGACGATCAGAGTGCCCACCGAGCCATGAAAACCGGACAACCACTGGCGCCCTTGCCAGTAACCCGGCAAATATTCGGACAAATGCGGGTCCGCCGATGGCACCAGCAAGGCATGAATGCCTTCGCGGCGCATCAGTTCACGGGTGTGCGCCAGGCGCTGGGGAACCGTTCCATGGGTCAAAGGCTGCGTACTCATTGTGTCTCCTGCTAACCACTAATAATTGTTATGTATTGCGATGATAAATCAGACTGCCCAGAACGCTGGCGCACTCGCCAATGCGGCCTTGATCAACTGCGCGGCCTGGTCGATATCCTGTTCGGTGGTAAACCTGCCCAGGCTCAAGCGAATAGTGCGAGCGGCACTGCGAGCGTCATGCCCCAAGGCCAGAAGCACATGGGACGGCGCATTGCTGGCCGAATTGCACGCTGAAGTCGCGGAAAAGGCAATGCCTGCACTCAATGCGGCTGAATTGAATTCGCCTTCGCTGAAGGTAAGGCTCAATGTGTGTGGAATACGCTGGGTTGAGCTGCCATTAAGACGCAAGCCGGCAACCGACGCCAATTGATCCAGCAAGCGCTGGCGCAGCGCGACAATCGTGGCCTTCTCATCCTCGAAAGACGTCGCCGCCAGAGCAAACGCCGCGCCCATGCCGGCAATCTGATGAGTCGCCAGGGTGCCGGAGCGCAAACCGCCTTCGTGGCCCCCCCCGTGAATCTGCGCCAATACCTTCTGCTGCGCCCGAGGCCCGACATATAACGCGCCGATACCCTTGGGCCCATACAGCTTGTGAGCAGAGAACGACATCAAGTCCACCGGCCACCGGGCCAGGTCGATAGCCACTTTGCCTGCCCCTTGCGCCGCGTCCACATGGAACAACGCGCCGTGCTCACGTACCCGCGCACCAATGGCCGGGATATCGTTGAGGGTGCCCAGTTCGTTGTTGACCAGCATCAGCGAGACAAGAAAGGTATCCTCGCGCAAGGCTTCGCTGACCGCTTCGACGCTGATCAAGCCGTCTGCATCCGGTACCAGGTAAGTCACTGCCACTCCGGCTTCCTGCAATTGCCGCGCGGTGTCCAGCGTGGCCTTGTGTTCGATCTGGCTGGTGATGATATGCCCACCCGCCACACCACGGGCCTGGGCCACGCCCTTGAGCGCAAGGTTGTTGGATTCCGTGGCACCGGAGGTCCAGACTATCTGCTCGGGCTCGGCCACCACCAACTCGGCTACCTGGCGACGCGCCTGTTCAACCTTCTGCCGGGCCGCTTGGCCGAATGCATGGGAACTGGACGCAGGGTTGCCGAAGTGGGCGTTGAAACCCAGACACTCGACCATCACCTGGATAACTCGCTCATCCACCGGCGTGGTGGCGGCGTAGTCGAAATACAGCGGACGTTTATTCATGAGGTTAAAACTCGCAGAGCGTATTCCCAAGAACAGCGTCTCGGGGGGCATCGACCAGAACAGAGGTCGTCAGGTTTAACCGATCGAATGCCATTAAAGAAGGTAACTTTATTTAAATGTGCGTAGGAACGCTCCTGGAATTGAGCTTAACAGGCTGAAGTAGCCCCATGGCAAACAAAAAGCCCGAGGTTCCTTGTGGGAAACCTCGGGCTTTTTGCTGCATGAAGCGCGCTCAACTGGGCCGACCATGCAAAACCACGCTGCGCTCGGCGTTCATTTCACCCTGGTGATCAAAGCCGAAGGGCTTTGGCTGGCCAAGCAACGCGGCGCGTTGGCGTTGATAGTCGTCAAACGACAAGCCGCGACGGCCCAGGGCCTCCAAAGCCAACTGCTTGGTTTCCTCGGCCGTATAAGGGCGCATTTCCGGGGATGGCTGGGTCGCACACCCCGCAAGGACAGAGGTGACAAGTAAAAGGGAAACAGCGAGGAAACGGTTCATGGCGATGGCCCTGCGAAGATGGTTTCGAGTCAATGAACACAGGCTACTCCCGCCCCTTCTCGCTGAAAAATCATCGTCCGTGATAGTCGCTATCACGCGTATCGGCGTCCACAGGGGGAACGCCTTTATATTCATTTAAGTTCTATAAATATAGAAACACCTTCATTTACGAATTAAGACGATACCTCTATAAAGACCTTGCGCGCAGCCCACTGTCCACCCGGCAACAGCCCTTCAACAAAGCTTGAATTCCCATGAGAGGTCACCATGCAGCTGTTCACCCTGCCGCCCTCGCCTGCCCTCGCGACCTCGATCCGCGCCACAGCCCAGGTCTTCGAAGACCCAAAGTCCCAGGCCCTGCTCGACCATATCCAGCAAGTGGCCCCCAGCGAGGCCAGCGTGCTGATCATCGGCGAAACCGGCACCGGCAAAGAGCTTGTTGCGCGGCATATCCACCACCTCAGTACGCGGCGAAATCGGCCCTTCGTGGCAGTGAACTGCGGGGCTTTTTCGCAAGCACTAGTGGAAGCCGAGTTGTTCGGCCATGAGAAAGGCGCCTTTACCGGTGCCCTCAGCGCCAAGGCCGGCTGGTTCGAAGAGGCTGACGGCGGCACCTTGTTTCTGGATGAGATCGGCGATTTGCCGATGGCCATCCAGGTCAAACTGCTGCGGGTGCTACAGGAGCGTGAGGTGGTGCGCCTGGGTTCGCGCAAAAGCATTGCAATCGATGTGCGAGTCCTGGCCGCCACCAATGTACAACTGGAACAGGCCATCAACGCCGGGCATTTCCGTGAAGACCTCTACTACCGCCTCAATGTAGTCAGCCTGGAACTGAGCCCGCTGCGCGAACGTACCGGCGATATCCTGCCGCTGACCCGGCACTTCATCCAAACCTACAGCCAGCGCCTGGGCTACGGTCCGATCAGCGTGAGCCACGAGGCCGAGCACAAGCTCAAGCGCTACAGCTGGCCGGGTAATATCCGTGAGCTGGAAAACGTGATTCATCACACCCTGCTGGTCTGCCGCAACGCTGTGATCGAACCCGACGACCTGCGCCTGTCGAACCTGCGCATCGAACGCCAGAACGACAGCGACACCGATACCTGTGCAGAAGCCCTGCTGGCGCGGGCGTTTCAAAGGCTCTTCGAGGAACAGTCCGGCGCCCTGCATGAAAAGGTCGAGGACGCCTTATTGCGCGCTGCTTATCACTTCAGCCACTACAACCAGGTACACACCGCCACCTTGCTGGGACTGAGCCGCAACGTCGCTCGCGCTCGCCTGATCAAGATCGGCGAACTGGCGGTCAACAAGCGCAGGCCCGGGAAAAATGCGCAAGGCGAACGGATGCTGCACCTATCCATTTAGTCGGCAGTGCAAGGCATCGTCCTGACTGCGCTCAAAACTGCGCAGTACCTGGAATGCGCCAAAGGTCACGGCCGTGGCCCGGTGGGCGCGGATCAGCGTCCAGAAATCTTCGCCGCCCTGCTCAAAACATTTGAAGGCCGCCTCACCCTCTTCCCGCGATTGCCATTGCAAGTAATTGAGCACCCTGCGTCCGTCATCGCTGACCTGTACGCTGGCACTCAAGAAGCCGCCATGGCGCACGGCCAGACGCTCGCTCTGGGTGGTCAAGGCGGCCACCAGGGCGGATTGCTGACGGGGTTCGATGTGAAACTCGATCAGCTGAGTGAAGCTGCGACTCTTCTCTGATACCTGCATGAAAACCCCCTCTCTCTGTAGGAAGAATCTTGCGATTCGATGCCACGCAGGGTAAAACCTCTAGTTAAGTCGAGGTCAAGCACTGTTTGGGAGCCTTACATGCTCAGCAACGAACTCAGCGTCGGTCAGTTGGCCGCTCGCAGCGGCGTGGCGGTCACCGCGCTGCACTTCTACGAATCCAAAGGGCTGATCAAGAGCAATCGCAATGCCGGCAATCAACGACGATATCCACGGGATGTACTGCGCCGGGTGGTGCTGATCAAAATCGCCCAACGTCTGGGCATTCCGCTGGCGACCATTGGCGAGGCCTTGCGGGCCCTGCCCGATGGGCGCACACCGAACGCTCACGACTGGGAACGGCTGTCGGCGTTGTGGCGTGAAGATCTGGATGAGCGCATCAACAAACTGATGCTGCTGCGCGACAAGCTCAATGGTTGCATCGGGTGCGGGTGCCTGTCGATGGAGGCGTGCCCGCTGCGCAATCACGATGACCAGCTGGGTGAGCGTGGCCCTGGTGCGCAGTTGCTGGAGCCCACGCCTGATGCTGATCGGTAAAGCCAGTTGCGCAATGCAACGTGACCTATAGTGAAAAGGCTGTAACCCCATAACCACAATCAAAGGAGAACGTTATGAGCGTTAAACCTATTCCCGAGGGTTATCACGGCATTACCCCCTATCTGGGCATCAACGAGGCCGCAAAGGCGATCGAGTTCTACAAGAAGGCCTTTGGCGCCTCAGTGTTCATGCGCCTGGACATGCCCGACGGCAGGGTCGGCCATGCGGAGCTGCGTATTGGCGAAGCAGTGATCATGCTGGGCACGCCCTGCGACGAAACAGCCCTGCGCAATCCGGACGCACACCCCAGTGTCGGCCTGCACCTGTATGTGAATGACGTGGACGAACAATTCAAACAGGCGGTTGATGCCGGCGCCAACATAGTGTCTACGCCGCAGGATCAGTTCTATGGGGATCGCTCGGCGAGTGTGACGGATCCGTTCGGGCACCTGTGGTTCCTGGCCACCCATAAGGAGGACCTGACCGAGGAGCAAATCCGCCAGCGTGCCATGGAGATGTTCAAGCAACATTAACCCTGTGGGCGTGAGCTTGCTCGCGCCTGCAACACGCCACGCCTTGCCCCAGGTTCCAACCGGCCTGCTCCGGCAAAGTAAAGGCCTGCGTGGCGTTTGGAACACTTCAAGGGTTTGTCGATCTGACACCCCGGTAGGCATTGCGCCCCAGCCATATCGTCATGACCAACAAGGCGGTCAATGGCAGCCCATGGAACAACACGATCACCTGGGCCGGCGTCCACGTCACATAGAACGGCCCGACCACCAGCATGCCCACGCCAAAACCGGCCATCTGGATCAGGGTCAAGAGGCTGAACAGCGGCAAGCGCAAGCTATCGGGCTCGCTTTGCGCACGGGAGATCAACGCCACCTCGGACAATCCATCGCCCAGCCCCGCCCACACCACCAGCAACAGCGCCAGCCACAGTTCGGTCTGCTGGAATGTCAGGATAAAGCCGCTGGACATCAACGCCACACCGAGCATGAACAAGCGCTCCATGCCTTGGGTGCCACGACCTTTCAACACTGCACTGGCGATGCGCGCGCCAACAAACTTGCCACAGGCCCACACGGCCAGCAGATAGCCCATGACCGTTTTGGCCGTGTCCGGTGAAATGTACTGCGACAGCACTGGCCAACCGACGTTATGGGCCGCGCTGCCGAGGGTGTCTAACATGCTGATCAGCAACATCGCAGCCAGCACCGGCGCACCGCGCAACCCCTTGGTCAGCTCATGCCATTCGGCGGCGAGTCCGCGACGCGCGGCAACAGCAACGCTAAACAACGCGCGCAAGGGCAAGACCAGGCAAGCGGCAATCACATAGGTGCCGATGTTGACCGCAAACACCGCTTCAAATCCGCCCGTGGCGATCAGCAAGCCGGAGAGCAAACTGCCGAAGACCGCGCCGGTGGCGGCCGCCGAGGTGATCCATGCGTTGGTATTCACCCGCTGCTCAAGCGCGACCCAAGTGGGCAACTGACTGTTGAGGCCAATGGCAAACAGCGAATTGCACAGGCCGATACCGAAGGCGATAAAGGGAAGAAGGGTAAGTTGATGGGCCGGTAACAACACCAGCAGCGGCATCAGCAACAGCGCCCGGGCCAGGTCCAACCCCGCCAACGTCCCACGCCCGGCAAACCGCCGGAAAAACGGAATGCCAAACAGGCTCGCGACAATCCCGCCGGTGACCCGGCACGCCAGGAAGATGCTGACAAACACCACGCTCTGGCTGAGCCAGTACACATAAGTGGACAACGCCACCATGTTAAGGAATGCGCCAAAATCCGACACACCGCGGGCAAAGATGATCAGGCGAGCGTTGCGGGTCGACAGATTCAGTTGTTGATCGTGACTCATGCAGGCTGTGCCCCCTCGACACTGCGCAGGCTTACCAAGAGCACATCGCGCCAGGCCGGGTCCGTCTCTACCCGCG
This sequence comes from Pseudomonas sp. FSL L8-0168, assembly GCF_037976155.1. NCBI lineage: Bacteria > Pseudomonadati > Pseudomonadota > Gammaproteobacteria > Pseudomonadales > Pseudomonadaceae > Pseudomonas > Pseudomonas sp. FSL L8-0168. The sequence continues at coordinate 1,590,615 of NZ_CP150262.1, forward strand.
GTCGCACCTCCCCGGCCCGATGATAGAACCCACGGTCGTTGATCACGATAGTCTCCAGAAATTTCTCCATCGGCAGTTTCAGTAGCCGGCTGTGCTCCGTTTCGTCGGCAAACACCTCCGACACCACCGGCACCGTGTTGCATTCGCCAATAAAGTGCATGAACACCCAATCCAGGCCGTCCTGGTGAATCCCCGATGTGGTCGGGCTGCTCGATGACACGTCCGCCCGCACCCGGAACTGATGGATATCGATCGTATAGGTCTGTTCGCCCAGGTGCGGGGCAATCACCGCGAGGTCCGTCGCCAGCAGCTTGTGCATGAGGGGATGCTCGATAAAGCCCTCCTCGCTATAGCTCAGGTGATTCACGCCCTGGCGATAGTTCACCGCGTAGGTGACCGGCGATTTGAACGCCGTATTCCTGTCGATCTGCAATTGCCGTGACGGTAACAGACGATAGCGCAAGATGCGCCGTTCGCGGTGGGTGTAAGTCCTGAACGCCTCGTCGCGCACCAGGTTATCCCAATACGCGCGAAAGCTTTGTTCCTCACCGGGTTCAACGTTGACCAGTTCGCGAAAGTCCGGGCGATGACAGAAGTGATGTTCGCGCAAAAGCGCCGAGATCTGAGGGATGTCCATATCGCTATCCTGCAACCGGTGGATCGATGAGGATGCGCAGATGTTGCTGCAACGCATCGTGCAAGGCATGGGCGTCGGCGGCATTGCCAACCTGGGCCCAGCATTTGAGCAAATAATGCTCCTCGATATCCGCGTCAATGTAGTGGCCGGGGTCCTGCGGGGCGTATTCCAGCACCGAGCGGTGTTGGTCGAGGAACTGCAGGCCGTCAATGCCCCTGAAAAGGCCACTGTGCTGCGGATAAATCGCCAGCATCGCGTAGTGTTGCCCCGCATCGGCAACCTTATGTGCGCCAGCCTCCAACTGTGCATTGATGCCCTTCTCGCCCAACAACAATCCCATGTACAGCTGATAAGGATCGATACCGGCCAGGTCGCGGAACGCCGAGTTCACATACAGTCCGCCCAGACGCGGGTTGATCTCGATGGCCACCGGCCCTGCGTCCGTCATACGAAACTCGAAATGCACCACAGCGTTGGTCAGGCCCACCGCGTGCAGGCAGTCCACCGCGTACTGGCGGATCTGCTCGCACTGGGCCTGGCTGAACGACGTCGGCGGGGAAATCAGCAGGTTCTCCAGGACCGTGCCGCTGCGCTCGGTCAGCAGCAGTTTTTCATTGATCAGCAGCGGATGGACACGCTCGCCGACAATCACACATTCCACACTGCCTTCGATGCCAGGAATATAACCTTCCAGCAGAATGCTGTGGCCTGGCAAGTATTCACGCCGCAGCCCATCCTCAAGCGGCAGGGCGTGCGCACAGCCGTAGAAGTCCGCATAAGCGGCGGCGCCATGATCACTTACGAAATGCCAATAGTGGCTGCGTAGCTCCTCCCAGCTCGAGCATTTTTTGATAAACGCCGAAGCCCCCCCAAAGGGCGGTTTGGCGATCAGTGGATAACCCACGCGCTCGGCGCCTTGCTGGAGTTCCTGTTCGTTGTTGCACAGCACGAACGGTACCGAACGCAATTGATGCTGTTTCAACACGCGGCGCATCAAGAACTTGTTATTGCACGCGGCAATCGCCTCCGGGTGGCTGTAGACCAAGCCCAACCGCTGACACGCCTGCGCGACGATACAGCCCACCTCCCCTTGTGCGGACGGGTGCCCGGCCTGGCAGAAAATCCCACGCACCTGATAACGCCCGTCCAACTGTCCGACCAACTCCAGGACAGACTGCTCACTGAGCGTTTCGAGCAGGAACACTTCGTCACTGTCGTCCCTGAGACGTTGCAGGTGCTTGCGCCCCGCCACGGCGGCCGTCAAACACGCCAAACCGTGGGCGCGGGCCACCGTGAAATGCGGTTCCCGGTAGCGGTAGCGAGCGCAAGCACTGTCATCTACATCAATAAACAGAATCGCACCCTGTTTCATACCGCATCCTGCCAACTGCACCATTGGCCCTCCCAGTTGCGAAAACGGTAAGTCCGCTGCCCATCGCGGACTTCAAAATGCGGTAAGTCTTCAGGCTTTTCAAAGTCCAACAATGGCACGGTGAACTTGCCTTGTGCATGAGGCAGTACATACTCGGGCAGGGCAATATTCGATACACGGCGTTTGAGCCGATCCATGATGGCGATGGCTTGGCTGATCGACGCCTTATACTCTGAAGCACCGGGTGAAAACGGCATGAAGTGATATAAGTAATATGGCTTTACGCCCAAACGATAAAGATCAATGAATAATTTATGCAACGTCGCTTCATCATCATTCACGCCACGCAACAGCGGCATGTTAGAGAATACAATCGGGACCACACCCTGAATCCGTTTAACCGCGACGGCAAAATCAGCACTGAGCTCAAGCGGGTGGCAGACATGCACACCAAATGCATTGACCTTGTACTTCTCCAGCATCGCCACCAACTCATCGGTCACGCGAAACGGGTTGAAACTCAAGGCCCGCGAATGGATGCGTATCAGCAGATCATCACGAATGCCGCGCAATGCGGCCAGCATCTCCTCAAGCTTGCGGTCGGCCAGCATCAGTGGGTCACCGCCGCTGAGAATCACCTCTTCAATCGCTGGGTTACCGCGGATGTACTCCACCGAATCCTTGAACGAGTCAGTGTTGGCGTTAGCTTTGTCGGTGCCCACCTGCAGCGTGCGCAGCGCCTCGAAACAGAACTGGCAATAGGCATTGCACGTGTTGGTGGTGCGCAGGATCACGCGGTTGTCGTACTTGTGCTGGCAGATGGGCGTCTTCATCTCATGATTGAGTTCCCAGTTTTCGGAACTGCCGTCGTAGTCGCCCTGCACCTGTTCGCTCCAATACGGTACTACCTGGCGCCACAGGGGGTGGTCCATCACCTCTGCGCTGGTGAGTGAACGCTTGATTAAATCAATGTAATAAGGCGTGATCTGCATCTTGCGATCTTGCAAGTTGTGCTCGATATGCGCCGTTGTGGCCTCGTCCCATCCACCGCAGGCATTGCGCAGTGCAGGTTCATCGCGGATGGCATTCTTCTGCTGCCAACGCCAGTCTTGCCATTGAACTGAACGATGCATGGCTTGATCAAAAATCGACATGAGTTTGAACTCTCTGTTAAGGCATAGGGACGCGTACTTTTCCAGCACAGGAAAAGTATGATTCGCAACAATGACAATCGACGGGCAGGCGACAGACCACAATCAAGTAACTAACTTGATCACCGGCACCAGAGAGATATAACGGTTCACCACGTGATGGCGCGAATAAACGACTAGCACGGTCATGCGATTAACTTCCTTTTTATACTATTGCGACTTCCAAGTCCGCACTCACTAAAGCCGATGCCCGCCACTGTGTCAATACAATAACCTTGTCACTCCTCTGGAATTAACCTGCACCCGCGCCAACACCCCGTAATGACAAGGGGCGCTTTCGTTCAAGCCCAGCTATTTGAAAAACAAATAATACTGAAAGCAACACGCTCAGTGAGTATAGAGAGCGTTATTTCTACTTATATAACTACGTAGCCGCACTTCAGCTGAGCCAGGGGTTGGCCGCGAGGAAGTGGCGCTCAGATGCGTGGCTGCTGACGACATCACACAGCGGCATGATCACGTCCTTGGAGGTCTGCCCCGGCCTAACGCAAGCCGCTGAACGCCTGCGGGCTGGCGTACTGCGTGTTCGATCAGCGCATAAATGCGGCCTGAATGTGAACCTGAAACATTTTCTTTCATATCCACCTTAGGGATTTCTCATGCTCATCCGTCTTAACTTAGATACAGCCTGTCGCGTCAGCAAAAGCTACGACTGGCCTTTTCCGGGCCTCTATTGCCCCCTCCGATCAAGACCCTCATTCATATGTCGAAGAAGTCACGCTCCAAACTCTGGTTTCTCGTCCATAGCTGGCTGGCGTTGCCCATCTGGTTCTTTGTACTGATCGTCTGCGTCACCGGCACGCTGGCCGTGGTGAGCCAGGAAATCGTGTGGCTGGCCAACCCGGATATCCGCGCCAGCAAGCCGTCGGATGACGCTCAGCCGCTGAGCTTTGACCAGGTGATCGCGGCCATCAAGCACGATGAGCCCAAGGCCATCGTCCAGTCCATCATCCGCCCGGATGAATCGCACTTCGCGCTAAGCGTCGGCCTCAGCTACCCGGACGGGCGCTCCGTGGAGGTGTATGCCAATCCCTACACCGGCGCGCTCCAGGGCATCAGCCCCTCATTCAACTTCCAGCAATTCACCCGCGCCCTGCATGGTTGGTGGCTGGTGCCGTTCACCAATGGGTACAGCTGGGGCTGGTACCTGGTGTCTGCGTTGGGCTTGCCGCTGCTGGCTTCACTGGTCACCGGGCTGGTGGTGTACAAGCGCTTCTGGAAAGGCTTCCTGCGCCCTACCCTGCGCATCCGCCACGGTGCGCGGATCTTCTGGGGCGACTTTCACCGCCTGAGTGGCATCTGGTCGATCTGGTTTATCGCGGTCATTTCTATCACCGGCACCTGGTTCCTGATCGAGGCTGTCCTGGGCGACAACCAGATATCCATTTCCAGTGAACCCATCGTGCCAGTGATCGCACGGGATAAGGTGCCGCTGTCGGCGCCGGGCGTGCCGGCACCGATGATCCCTATCGACAAGGCGATCGACATCGCCGCCGAGCGGATCCCCGGCCTGGACGCCAGCTTTGTGTTCATGCCAAGCAACGCCTACAGCCACCTGCAGATCGGCGGGCGTGGCTGGTACCCGTTGATGTTCCAGACCGCACAGCTGAACCCCTATGACGGTGAAGTCGCGGTCTCGAACCTGTTGTCCGACCGTACCCCGCTGGAATTCGTCACCGAGTCGATGCGCCCACTGCACACCGGGGACTTTGGCGGTTTGTGGATCAAGCTGATCTGGGCATTCTTCGGCCTGGTGCTGAGCATGATGGTATTGAGCGGCTTGCTGATCTGGACCAAGCGCACCGCTCTGGCCACCCTCAACGCCCTCAAGCGCGAGGCCAAGACACAACGTCAGCACGCGCCCATCCCGACCATGCACGCCGACACCTCGGAGGCCCAGCGATGAGCAAGGTTGCAACCGTACCGCCGTCCCCGCTGCGCGCCTTTTGGCTGAAATGGCGTTTCCATATCAACATCCTGCTGTTGCTGGTGCCGCTGGGGTTCATGCCCAAATACTTTGCCGACGCCGCGTTGTTTCGCGGGGATACCGGCATCGGCGAGCGCGTGGCCGGGCAGGTGCAAGTCGGTCCCTGGAGCCTGACGCTGGCTGAGTTTCGCAACGAAGGCCCGAGCCCGAACCCGGCTGGCCCGATGAAGTTCTTCAACGCTGCCCTGTGCGATACCTGTGCCGAGCAGGTCAAGGCCACTTACCTGCGTATCGGCAAACCCCGCAGCCTGCGCGCCGCCGGAGTGATCTTCTTCGGCACGCCGTACCGCATGGGCGCCGCCCTGCCGATCCCAGAACGCACCCCGGCGGACGCCGAAATATGGGTGACCATGGAAGGGTGGGACGGCAGCATGCACCAGGGTTCCATCCCGCTGAGCCAGGCCTCGCCTGCCACCATTGCCTGGCTGAACAAGCAAGGAGTCAAACCATGACGTTCAAGCGCTTCACCCGCGCCGCGCTGTTGCTGTGCGCCGGCCTGAGCACCACCGCCTTCGCCCACAACCCGATGTGCGAATGCAAGGAAATCCCCGGCGAGCAGATCCAGTGCAAAGGCGGCTTCTCCGACGGCAGTGGCGCCCCCGGCGTAACCCTGGATGTGATCGGCTACGACGAAACCATCCTGGTGCCGGGCAAGCTCGGCGAAGATTCGACCCTGACCTTCAAGAAGCCCGCCGCCGAGTTCTACGTGCTGTTCGATGCCGGCCCCGGCCACGTGGTGGAAATCGACCAAGCGGATATCCCGTCGCAATGAGTACCACACAGGTTGTACGCCCCGCGGGCGCGGGCCATGAAACCCTTTATGTGTTGCTGTTGTGCCTGATCATCCTCGCGGTGGCGGGCACGGTCGTGGCGCTGCACGGGGAAACCCAGGAAGTCGCGGCAGTGCCCAGCCACCAGCTGGACGCCCGCCGCGACCTGAGCGCCGCCGAGCAAGGCATCTACGCCGACCTGCGGGTGACCCTGGATGAAATCCACCTGTTGCAGCAGGAACACAGCGCCCTGCCGACGCCTGAGCAACTGGCCGAAGAAGGCTTCGCGCCCTTTGCCCAGGATGCCAGTTCGGTCAGCCGTGGCGGCCATCGCTGGCAGCTGCTGGCACCCGCCGCCTACCTGGGCTTGAGCCAGGCGCCGGCCACCAGCGGTTCGCTGCTGATGCGCGTGCAAGGCAGTGAGCCGGATATCTGGCTCAACCGCAGCGCCAACCTTGCCGCCCCTTCCGACCTCACTGACCAGGCGCTGATCGCGGCCGGCTGGCAGCAGGTGGTCGCGCAATTCGATGCTGGCGTCACCCGCCAGCACCGTCACTGAACGAGAAGACCGATTGCCCATGTCCATGTCATCGCCCCTGTTGCGCCTTTTACTGGTTGGCCTGTTCAGCCTGATGCTCACCCCCCTTGCCAATGCCGAGGCGGCCAAGCGCCTGCGTATCGGCATTACCTTGCACCCCTATTACAGCTACGTGGCCAATATCGTGGGCGACAAGGCCGAGGTGGTGCCGCTGATTCCCGCCGGTTTCAACCCGCACGCCTACGAGCCGCGCGCCGAAGACATCAAGCGCATCGGCACCCTGGATGTGATCGTGCTCAACGGCGTCGGCCATGACGACTTCGCCGACCGCATGATCGCCACCAGCGAGCGCCCGGACATCCCGGTGATCGAAGCCAACGCCAACGTGCCGCTGCTCGCCGCTACAGGTAACGCGGCACGCGGTGCGGGCAAGGTGGTCAACCCGCACACCTTTCTGTCGATCAGCGCGTCGATTGCCCAGGTCAATAACATTGCCCGTGAGTTGGGCAAGCTCGACCCGGACAACGCCAAAACCTACACCCAGAACGCTCGCGCCTACGGCAAGCGCTTGCGCCAGATGCGCGCCGACGCCCTGGCCAAGCTGACCAGCGCGCCCAACCCCGACCTGCGTGTCGCCACCGTACACGCGGCCTACGACTACCTGTTGCGCGAGTTTGGCCTGGAAGTCACCGCCGTGGTCGAGCCGGCCCACGGTATCGAGCCAAGCCCCAGCCAGCTGAAAAAGACCATCGATGAACTGCGTGCTCTGGATGTGAAAGTGATCTTCTCGGAGATGGATTTCCCGTCCACCTACGTCGATACCATCCAGCGTGAATCCGGGGTCAAGCTGTACCCGCTGTCGCATATTTCCTACGGCGAATACAGCGCAGAGAAGTACGAAGTGGAGATGACCGGCAACCTCAACACCGTGGTACGGGCGATTCAGGAGTCGGGAGCATGACCGCCGCGCAGCACCTGAACGCCGTCAACGTCGGCCCCACCCTGAACTTCGACCAGGTCTCGCTGACCCTGGGGCGCACCGCAATCCTCGATGGCGTGAGTTTCCAGGTACAACCGGGCAGCATCCACGCACTGGTAGGTCCCAACGGCGGCGGTAAAAGCTCGCTGATCAAGACCCTGCTGGGGCAGACGCCGCACCAGGGGCGTTTGAGCCTGGAATGGCCAACCACACCCGGCACCATCGGTTACGTGCCTCAGGCGCTGGAATTTGACCGCGGCTTGCCGATGACCGTGGACGATTTCATGGCTGCCATGTGCCAGCGTCGCCCGGCGTTTCTGGGCCTTTCCAGGCATTACGCAGCGGCGATTGGCGATGCCCTTGAGCGCGTTGGCATGCAAGACAAGCGCAAGCGCCGCATGGGCGCGTTGTCCGGCGGTGAGCGCCAGCGCGTACTGCTGGCCCAGGGGCTGATTCCGGCGCCGCAGTTGCTGGTGCTGGATGAACCGATGTCGGCCCTCGACGAGGCGGGTATCCAGGTGTTCGAACGGCTGTTGAACGACTGGCGCCTGGCCGGGATTACGGTGCTGTGGATCGAGCACGACCTGGAGGCCGTGGGCCGCCTGGCCGACCGCGTCACCGGTCTTAACCGCCGCGTGCTGTTCGACGCCACACCGAAAGAGGCGTTGACCCCGGACCGCCTGCTCACTCTGTTCTCCACCCACCCTCGGAGCCCGGCGCCATGAGTTATGAAGCCTTTCGCTTGATGGTCCAGGGCTGGGCCTCTGCCGGTTACCTGCCCGAAGCCCTGGCCTACGGGTTTGTGGTCAACGCCCTGCTCGCCGGCTTGTTGATCGGCCCGGTACTCGGCGGCCTGGGTACGCTGGTGGTGGTCAAGCGCTTTGCGTTTTTCTCCGAAGCGGTCGGCCATGCCGCGCTGACCGGCGTGGCCGTGGGCATTCTGCTGGGCGAACCCTATACCGGGCCTTATGGCAGCCTGTTTGGCTACTGCCTGCTGTTCGGCATCCTGCTCAATTACCTGCGTAACCGCACCGGCCTGGCGCCCGATACCTTGATCGGCGTGTTCCTGTCCGTGTCCCTGGCACTGGGGGCAAGCCTGCTGCTGATCCTGGCCGGCAAGATCAACGTGCACATTCTCGAGAACGTGCTGTTTGGCTCGGTGCTGACGGTCAACGGCAACGACCTGCTGGTACTGGCCATTGTCGGCTCGCTGGTGATGGCCCTGGCATTGCCGCTGTACAACCGCATCATGCTGGCCAGTTTCAACCCGCAATTGGCAGCAGTGCGCGGGGTGGCGGTGAAAAGCCTGGACTACCTGTTCGTGATCCTGGTGACCCTGATCACCGTGGCCGCGGTCAAGGTCATCGGCGCAATCCTGGTCGGTGCCTTGCTGGTGATTCCTGCCGCTGCGGCGCGCCTGTTGAGCCAGTCACTCAAAGGGTTTTTCTGGATCTCGGTGCTGATCGCCACCGTCAGCACCCTGTGCGGCATCCTGCTGCCGATCATCTTCGACCTGCCCATCCCATCCGGCGCCGCCATCATTCTGGTTGCCGGTATCGCCTTCGCCTTCGCGGCCATCGCCCGTGGCGTTGTGCCCAGCCTCAAAGGGAATCTTGGATAATGCGCCCTGTCTTTCGCCCACTGGCCCTGGCCATCGCTTGCTTGATGAGTACGTCGGCACTGGCCGTCGACGGTTTCGACGCCAAGGACTTCAAAGTCAACCAGGGCCTCGGTCACGCAGCCCTGACCAAGACCAAGCCGCCGGTCAAGGTGCTGGCGTCGCTGCCGATTACCTACGGCTTGGCCGAGGCGCTGCTCACAGGCACCAACGTAGCGCTTGAACGCGCCGCACCGGCCAATCTGCCGGGTTCGCGGCAGGTGTCCTACTTCACCGGCCGCGGTGCTGCGGCATTGAACAAGTTGGCGCTGGACGCCGACGCGGCCATCGGCCTGCGCTCGCTGTGGGCCGATGACCCGCTGTACCCCGTGGCGCGACGCAGCAATATCCGTATCGTCGAAGTCGATGCCGCACGCCCGGTGGACGGCGGCTTGCCGGGTATCGCAGTACAACCGGGGGTCACCGATGGCTTGAACAGCCAACCCTGGCAATCGAGCAACAATATGGGGCGCATGGCCGACGTGATGGCCGCCGACCTGAGCCGCCTGGCGCCGGCTGCCAAACCCAGGATCGACGCTAACCTGGCCGCGCTCAAACAGCGTTTACTCAAGCTCACCGCCGACAGCGAGGCGCGCTTGGCCAAGGCCGACAACCTGAGTGTGCTCAGCTTGAGCGATCACTTCGCGTACCTGGTCAGCAGCCTGAACCTGGAAGTGCTCAGCACCGATGCACGGCCCGACGCCGAGTGGACGCCCGAGGCGCTGCAAAAACTTAGCAGCGCGTTGAAGGACAACGCTGTGGCGGTGGTGCTGCATCACCGTCAACCCAGCGATGCAGTCAAAACCGCCGTCACTGCCGGCGGCTCCAGACTGTTGGTGTTGAATGTGGACGGCGCCGACCCGGTAACGGAGTTGGAAACCAATGTAGACCAAGTGATCAAGGCACTCACACCCTAGGCAAGCCACCGATCCGTCAGAGAAAAACTCGGTTCAATGTGGGAGCTGGCTTGCCTGCGATGCGGACGCCTCGGTTTATCAGGCGCACCGAGTCGATGCCATCGCAGGCAAGCCAGCTCCCACATGGGTTCGCGGTGCACCAGCCGCTACACCACATCCACACCCACATGAATCGCATCATGCCGCCAGAACTCCAGGTCGCAGTCGATCAGGCGTTGATGCTGGTCGTAATTGACCCGGGCGATGCGCAAGCCCGGGCTGCCTGCCGAGACGCGTAGTGCAGCGGCCGCTTCCACCGGTAGCGAGGTGGGCACAATCTCGAAACGCACCCGCCCGTAGTGCAAGTCATATTTGCTGGCATACAGCTCAGTCATCGACTGATTCAAATCGCACGCCAGGATCCCCGGAAAATACTGCGGGTTCAGATAGTGCTCCACATACAACACCAGGCGCCCGTCAATCCTGCGCCCCCGGCAAATCTGGATCACGCTCGACAACGCCGGCAACTGCAACCACGCGCACACCGCCGCCGACGCCGGTTGCAAGCGTGCTGAGATGACCTGCGTGGAAGCCTCGCGCCCCTGGTCGCTGACCATGGCGTGAAAGTGGCTGCGCTGCATCAGGTTATAGGCCAGCCGTGGCGGCGAGACGAACCATCCCCGACGCTCTTCGCGGTAGATCTGCCCTTGAGCCTCCAGTTGTAACAAGGCTTCCCGCACGGTAATCCGAGTGGTACCAAACAACTCGCTGAGCTTGCGTTCGGCGGGCAGTTTGCTGGCAGGCGGCAACAGGCCGTGGTCGATCTGCTCCTGCAGCGCCAGGCCGATGGAAGTTACCGCCTTGATTGCCTCATCACGCATCAACGTTACCTATCTGGACTAGACCAGCACCGTTCAGGTGCATAAAACGCGCTCTATCTGGGCTTTTGCTGCTGGGTGCCAGCCTAGGCACTCCAGATGACCGACAGATGACAAAGGCTGTCGACTGCGTCTTCCACACCCTGCAATACATCGGCCAAGTCCAAGGCCTGCGGGCACTTGGGCATGGTCTACGCTAAGTCAGAGCTGAACGACATCAGCGCTTCAAAAACGACATCGACATGAAACTGTCATCCAGGGGGCCTAGATTGGCTCAGGTATTGCTGACCTAGACCAAACCACCGCTAACGTTCAGATAAAACGCCGCGTTGAAAACGCCCAAAGGAGCTTCGGATGAAACAGCTTTTCCTGGCATCACTGTTAGGCTCGACCATTGTCATGTGCACCGCCGCCATGGCTGCTGATACCGATCTAAAAACCTTGGAAGCCGCCGCCAAAGCGGAAGGCGCCGTCAACAGCGTCGGCATGCCCGATGACTGGGCCAACTGGAAAGGCACCTGGGAAGACCTGGCCAAAACCTACGGCCTCAAGCACATCGACACCGACATGAGCTCGGCCCAGGAAATCGCCAAGTTCAAAGCCGAAAAGGACAACGCCAGCGCCGATATCGGTGACGTGGGCGCGGCCTTCGGCCCGATCGCGGTAAAGCAAGAAGTGACCCAGCCGTACAAACCATCCACCTGGGCACAGGTGCCGGATTGGGCGAAAGACAAGGACGGTCACTGGGCCCTGGCTTACACCGGTACCATTGCCTTTATCGTCAACAAGAAGCTGCTGCACGGCTCCGAAGTGCCCACCACCTGGGCTGACCTGCAAACCGGTAAATACAAGGTATCGGTGGGTGACGTGAGCACCGCCGCCCAGGCTTCGAACGCAGTACTCGCCGCGGCCATCGCCAACAAAGGCGACGAGAAAAACATCGCGCCGGGCCTGCAATTTTTCACCAAGATCGCCCAGCAAGGTCGCCTCTCGCTGTCCAACCCGACCATCGCTACCATGGAAAAAGGCGAAGTCGAAGTGGGCCTCGTCTGGGACTTCAACGGCCTGAGCTATAAGGCCAAGATGGCCAACCCCGATGACTACGTGGTGCTGATCCCCTCGGATGGCTCGGTGAAATCCGGCTACACCACCCTCATCAACAAATACGCCAAGCATCCGAACGCCGCCAAGCTCACCCGCGAATACATCTTCAGCGATGCCGGCCAGCTCAACCTGGCACGCGGCAATGCGCGTCCGATCCGGGCTGAAACCGACTTGAAACTGCCGGCAGACGTTGCCAAAAACCTGATCCCGGGCGAGCAGTACACCAAGGCCAACCCGCAGCCGATCAAGGATGCCGATGCGTGGGAAGCGACGTCCAAGAAGCTGCCACAGATGTGGAACGAGCAAGTCATCGTAGAAATGAAGTAATCGGTCTCTCTGATCCAAAGGCGGTCAGTGTGGGAGCTGGCTTGCCTGCGATAGCGGTCTGACATTCAACATTTGTGTCCACTGATACACCGCCATCGCAGGCAAGCCATCTCCCACATTTGATCCCATTCCACGTTGATACTGAGCCATACCCTCTGTTGCGGAGCCCCAGCCCCCATGAAGCACACTGTCATCCTTGTGGTGCTCGACGGCCTCAACTTCGAGGTTGCCCGGCACGCCATGGGGCACTTGCAGGCCTATGTCGGCGCCGGACGCGCAGCCCTCTACACACTGGAATGTGAACTGCCTGCCCTGTCCCGCCCGTTGTACGAGTGCATCCTCACCGGCGTGCCGCCGATCCAAAGCGGTGTCGTGCACAACAACGTCTCGCGCCTGTCCACCCAGCGCAGCATTTTCCATTACGCCACCGACGCCGGCTTGAGCACCGCTGCGGCGGCTTACCACTGGGTCAGCGAGTTGTATAACCGCACGCCCTTTCTCGCCGCCCGCGATCGTCATACCGACGACAAGGCGCTGGCGATCCAGCATGGGCATTTCTACTGGAATGACCACTACCCCGATTCCCACCTTTTCGCCGACGCCGAAAGCCTGCGGCTCAAGCACGCGCCAAACTTTTTGCTGGTGCACCCGATGAACATCGACGACGCCGGTCACAAGCATGGCCTCGACACCGCGCAATACCGCAACAGCGCACGCTCGGCTGACATTATCCTGGCCGACTACCTGCAAGACTGGCTCGATGCCGGCTACCAGGTACTGGTCACCGCCGACCACGGCATGAACAACGACCGCTCCCACAACGGCCTGTTGCGCGAAGAACGGGAAGTGCCACTGTTTGTCATCGGTGACGCCTTCAGCCTGGACACCGACGCTGCGCCGAAACAAACCGACCTGTGCGGCACCATCTGCGAACTGCTGGGCGTGCCCCACAACAAGCCTGTGTGCCGGGAGCTGCTCAAGTGATTGCATTGACCCGCGGCAAATGGCTGGCCCTGCTATGCCTGCTGCCCTTCGCACTGTTCTTTATCGTGTTCGAGATCGCGCCGCTGGTGTGGGTGCTGATCAGCAGCCTGCAAACCGAAGAGTCCGGCTGGAGCCTGGAAAACTTCACCCGCATCTTCACCTCGAAGTTCTACCGGCAGGCCATCCAGTTCAGCCTGGAGATCAGTTTCTACTCCAGCATCTTCGGCATCATCATCGCCACCCTGGGCAGCTACTCATTGCGCCGAGTGGATTCGCCGCTGCGCAACTTCGTCACCGCATTCGCCAACATGACCAGCAACTTCGCCGGAGTCCCCCTGGCCTTCGCGTTCATCATCCTGCTGGGGTTCAACGGCAGTATCACCCTCATGCTCAAGCAGGCCGGAATCATTGAGGACTTCAACCTGTACTCGAAAACCGGCTTGATCATCCTCTATACCTACTTCCAGATTCCCCTCGGCGTACTGCTGCTCTACCCGGCCTTCGACGCATTGCGCGAAGACTGGCGCGAGTCGGCCGCCCTGCTCGGTGCGAATGGCTGGCAGTTCTGGCGGCATATCGGCCTGCCGGTGCTCACCCCGGCGCTGCTCGGTACCTTTGTGATCCTGTTGGCCAACGCCCTCGGCGCCTATGCCACGGTCTATGCACTGACCACCGGCAACTTCAACGTACTGCCGATTCGCATTGCCGGCCTGGTCTCCGGCGATGTGTCGCTGGACCCGAACATGGCCAGCGCCCTGGCCGTGGTGCTGGTGGCGCTGATGACCGTGGTCACGGTGGTGCATCAACTGCTGCTCAAGAGGAGCTACCATGTCTCGCGCTGAAGCCGGCTCGGCCTCCCTCTACCATCGGGTAGTGGTGTACCTGTTGTTCCTGATCCTGGTGCTGCCTTTGGTAGGCACCTTTGTCTACTCGATTTCCAGCAGTTGGTCGGCAACCATCCTGCCCGCCGGCTTCAGCGTGAAATGGTATGTACAGCTGTGGAGCGACCCGCGCTTTCTGATGGCCTTCGGGCAATCGTTGCTGGTGTGCGTGGGCGCACTGATCCTTTCGGTGGTGTTGATTTTGCCGCTGCTGTTCGTGGTGCACTACCACTTTCCCAAGCTCGACGCGTTGATGAACATCCTGATCCTGCTGCCCTTTGCGGTGCCGCCGGTGGTGTCCTCGGTGGGTCTGCTGCAACTGTACGGGTCCGGGCCGCTGGCGATGGTGGGCACGCCGTGGATTTTGATCGGCTGCTACTTCACCGTCGCGCTGCCGTTCATGTACCGCGCGATCACCAACAACCTGCAAGCCATCAACCTGCGCGACCTGATGGACGCTTCGCAACTGCTCGGCGCCAGCACCTGGCAGGCCGCGATCCTGGTGGTGCTGCCCAACCTGCGCAAGGGCCTGATGGTGGCGCTGCTGCTGTCGTTCTCGTTCCTGTTCGGCGAGTTCGTGTTCGCCAACATCCTCGTCGGCACCCGGTACGAAACCCTGCAGGTGTACCTCAACAACATGCGCAACAGCAGTGGCCATTTCACCAGCGCCGTGGTGATCTCTTATTTCTTCTTTGTGCTGGTACTGACCTGGGCCGCCACTCTCTTGAACAAGGACAAAAGCCAATGAGCTTCGTCAGCGTCCAACACCTGCAAAAAAGCTACGCCGGCACCCCGGTGTTCAGCGATATCAATTGCGAGGTCGCCAAAGGCGAGTTCGTCACCCTGCTCGGCCCGTCCGGTTGCGGCAAATCCACTTTGCTGCGCTGCATCGCCGGGCTTACGCCGGTAGACAGTGGCCAGATCCTCCTGGATGGCCAGGACATCGTGCCCCTGAGCCCACAGAAACGCCAGATCGGCATGGTGTTCCAGAGCTACGCGCTGTTCCCCAACATGACCGTGGCACAGAACGTCGCCTTCGGCCTGCGCATGCAAAAGGTCAACGCCGACGACAGCAACAAGCGCGTGCAAGAAGTGCTGCAACTGGTGGAGCTCAAGGACCTGGCCGGCCGTTATCCGCACCAGATGTCCGGTGGCCAGTGCCAGCGCGTCGCCCTTGCCCGCTCCCTGGTGACCCGCCCGCGCCTGCTGCTGCTGGATGAACCGCTGTCGGCATTGGATGCACGGATTCGCAAGCACTTGCGCGAGCAGATCCGCCAGATCCAGCGCGAGCTGGGGCTGACCACGATCTTCGTGACCCATGACCAGGAAGAAGCGCTGACCATGTCCGACCGCATCTTCTTGATGAACCAGGGCAAGATCGTGCAGAGCGGTGATGCCGAAACCCTCTATACCGCGCCGGTGGATGTGTTCGCTGCCGGGTTTATCGGCAACTACAACCTGCTCGATGCCGACAAGGCCAGCCAACTGCTGCAGCGGCCGATCAGCGGGCGCATCGCGATTCGCCCCGAGGCCATCGAGTTGAGCCGCAGCGGCGAGCTCGATGCGTTGGTGCGTAGCCACAGCCTGCTGGGTAACGTGATTCGCTACCGCATCGAAGCCCGTGGCGTCGAGCTGGTGGTGGACGTGCTCAATCGTTCGGCCGACGACCTGCACCCGGATGGCCAGCGCCTGGCACTTTCCATCGACCCCAGCGCACTGTGTGAAGTAGCCTGACAGGCAGCGACCTATTGAGAGAGAGCATCACCGATGGCATTGGTAATTTTTGATCTGGACGACACCCTGATCCACGGCGACTGCGCCACGCTGTGGAGCGAACAGATGGGCCGCCTTGGCTGGGTGGACCCTGAGTCGTTCATGCGCAGGAACAACGAGCTGATGGATGCCTACAGCCAGGGCAAGCTGCGGATGGAAGATTTCATGGATTTCAGCCTGGAGCCGATGATCGGCCGTACCCCGGAAGAAATCGAGCACTTGGTGGAGCCGTGGGTCGAGGACGTCATCGAGCCGCTGATCTACAGCGACGCCACCAAGACCATCGCCCGCCACCGCGCGAATGGCGACCGGATCCTGGTGATTTCCGCTTCGGGCACTCACCTGGTCACGCCGATTGCTGCGCGTATCGGTATCGAGGAAGTGCTGGGGATTAACCTGAGCGTCAGCCATGGGGTATACGACGGCAAGACAGAGGGTGTACTGACTTACCGTGAAGGCAAGATCACGCGGTTGCTGGAATGGCTGGAGCAGGAAGGCGAAACCCTTGAAGGTGCCTATTTCTATTCGGACTCGCGCAATGATTTACCGCTGCTGCTCAAGGTGGATCACCCGCAGGTGGTGAACCCGGACCCGGTGTTGCGCGCCCATGCCGAACAGGCCGGCTGGCCGATCCACCACTGGACCTGAATCAATAGACATCAACCTGTGGGAGCTGGCTTGCCTGCGATAGCGGTGCGCCAGATGAAGAATTCTTCACTGTTGCACCGCTATCGCAGGCAAGCCAGCTCCCACACTGACTGCATTTCAATCTAGGATTCGGTCAGGCTATTGGCAATATGGACTACACCGGACGTAGGACGAGGTTGTTCTAGCCCCCCACATCACCGTCAACGCCTTGCAATGCTTTCACAGTGCCTCCATAGTGAGTCTGGACTGAGCCCGGTGCTGTAGCGCCGGGCTTTTTGCATTATGCGACCGGACCATATGGAACCGGCTCCCTCAAAGACGGCCTAATATGCGTTATCAATTGCCCCCGCGTCGAATCAGCATGAAGTATCTGTTCCCCAGCACCGCCCTCGCTTTTTTCATTGGTCTCGGCTTCGCGTCGATGTCGACCAATACGTTCGCAGCCAATAGCTGGGACAACCTTCAGCCTGATCGCGATGAGGTGATTGCCAGCCTTAACGTCGTCGAGTTGCTCAAGCGCCATCACTACAGCAAGCCGCCGCTGGACGACGCTCGCTCAGTGATCATCTACGACAGCTACCTCAAGCTGCTGGACCCCTCGCGTAGCTACTTCCTGGCCA
The DNA here is from genome assembly GCF_037976155.1 of Pseudomonas sp. FSL L8-0168. NCBI lineage: Bacteria > Pseudomonadati > Pseudomonadota > Gammaproteobacteria > Pseudomonadales > Pseudomonadaceae > Pseudomonas > Pseudomonas sp. FSL L8-0168. The sequence goes on from NZ_CP150262.1 coordinate 1,607,877, forward strand.
GCGATATCGCTGAGTTCGACAAGTGGAAGACCCAATTCGACGACTTCCTCAAGAGCGGCGACCTGCAGCCCGGCTTCACCATCTACAAGCGTTACCTGGACCGCGTCAAAGCGCGTCTGGATTTCGCGTTGGGTGAGCTGAACAAAGGTATCGACAAGCTCGATTTCACACAGAAAGAAACCCTTCTGGTGGACCGCAAGGACGCTCCTTGGCTGACCAGTACCGCGGCGCTGGACGACCTGTGGCGCAAACGCGTCAAGGACGAAGTGCTGCGCTTGAAGATCGCCGGCAAAGAGCCCAAGGCCATTCAAGAACTGCTGACCAAGCGCTACAAGAACCAGCTGGCACGCCTGGATCAGACCCGTGCCGAGGATATCTTCCAGGCCTACATCAACACCTTTGCGATGTCCTACGACCCGCACACCAATTATCTGTCGCCAGATAACGCGGAAAATTTCGATATCAATATGAGTCTGTCCCTGGAAGGCATCGGTGCCGTCCTGCAAAGCGACAATGACCAGGTGAAGATCGTACGTTTGGTGCCGGCAGGCCCTGCTGACAAAACCAAGCAAGTGGCACCGGCCGACAAGATCATCGGCGTGGCCCAGGCCGACAAAGAGATGGTCGATGTGGTCGGCTGGCGCCTGGACGAAGTGGTCAAGCTGATCCGTGGGCCTAAAGGCAGCGTGGTGCGCCTGGAAGTGATTCCGCACACCAATGCACCGAACGACCAGACCAGCAAGATCGTGTCCATCACCCGTGAAGCGGTGAAGCTCGAAGACCAGGCCGTGCAGAAGAAAGTCCTCAACCTCAAGCAGGATGGCAAGGACTACAAGCTGGGCGTGATCGAGATCCCGGCCTTCTATCTGGACTTCAAGGCGTTCCGTGCCGGTGATCCGGACTACAAGTCCACCACCCGCGACGTGAAGAAAATCCTGACAGAACTGCAGAAAGAGAAAGTCGACGGCGTGGTCATCGACCTGCGCAACAACGGCGGCGGCTCCCTGCAGGAAGCCACCGAGCTGACCAGCCTGTTTATCGACAAGGGCCCGACCGTGTTGGTACGCAACGCTGACGGCCGTGTCGACGTGCTCGAAGACGAGAACCCAGGGGCCTTCTACAAAGGGCCGATGGCGCTGCTGGTCAACCGCCTCTCGGCCTCGGCCTCGGAGATTTTCGCCGGCGCCATGCAGGACTACCACCGTGCATTGATCATCGGCGGCCAGACCTTCGGCAAGGGCACCGTGCAGACCATCCAGCCGCTGAATCATGGCGAGCTTAAACTGACACTGGCCAAGTTCTACCGGGTATCCGGGCAGAGCACCCAGCATCAAGGCGTACTGCCGGATATCGATTTCCCGTCGATCATCGACACCAAGGAAATCGGCGAAAGCGCCCTGCCTGAAGCCATGCCGTGGGACACCATCCGCCCTGCGATCAAGCCGGCGTCGGATCCGTTCAAGCCCTTCCTGGCGCAGTTGAAGGCTGATCATGACACCCGCTCCGCCAAGGATGCCGAGTTCGTGTTTATCCGCGACAAGCTGGCCCTGGCCAAGAAGCTGATGGAAGAGAAGACCGTCAGCCTCAACGAAGCGGATCGCCGTGCACAGCATTCCAGCATCGAGAATCAGCAACTGGTACTGGAAAACACCCGCCGCAAGGCCAAGGGTGAAGACCCGCTCAAAGAGCTGAAGAAAGAAGATGAAGACGCGCTGCCGACCGAGGCGGATAAAACCAAGCCGGAAGACGACGCTTACTTGGCCGAGACTGGCCGGATCCTGCTGGATTACCTGAAAATCACCAAGCAGGTGGCCAAGCAGTAAATGATGGCGATTTAATGTGATCGCTCCTCGGAGTGTCATCATATAGACATCATTCTGTCGTGAAATAAAAGGACCGCAGGTTTACGCCTGCGGTCCTTTTTTTTGATCGAGACCGCCATGACCATGACCGAACAGCTGAATGCATTGGGCTCAATCCTGGCTCAAGGCAGTTTGCACAGCCTGTTCCAACCGATCATCTGCCTGTCGGAGCGGCGCATCCTCGGTTATGAAGCCCTCAGTCGTGGCCCGTCCAACAGCCCGCTGCACTCCCCCGTTGCGCTGTTCTCGGTGGCCAGCCATGCCGGGCGCCTGAGCGAACTGGACATGGCGTGTCGAGAGAGTGCGTGCCGGCGCTTCAGCGAGCAGAAACTGCCCGGCAAGCTGTTCCTCAATATCTCGCCGGAATCCTTGATGGAGCACGCACATCAGCCAGGGCGCACCCTGCAACTGTTGCGCGACTTCGGTATTTCTCCCAGCCAAGTGGTGATCGAGCTCACCGAGCAAGCGCCCACCGACGATTTCGCGCTGTTGCAAACTGCCTTGCACCACTACCGCGACATGGGTTTTGCCATCGCACTGGATGACTTGGGCGCCGGTTATTCCAGTTTGCGGTTGTGGTCGGAACTGCGCCCGGACTACGTGAAGATCGACCGGCACTTTATCGACGGCATTCACCAGGACGCCCTCAAGCGCGAGTTTGTCGGCTCGATCCTGCAGATCGCCAGGGCATCCCGCGCCCAAGTGATTGCCGAGGGCATCGAACTGCCAGAAGAACTGGCGGTGTTGACCGAGATGGGCGTCGACCTGGTCCAGGGCTACCTGCTCTGCCGCCCTCAGGAAAAGCCGCCACAGGAAGCGCGCCTGATGCTGCCCAAGCCGGATAGCGCCACGCTGGCCCTCAATGACGAAGGCAGTGACCTGAGCGCACTGCTCAATGAGCAACCCGCCGTGGATCAAGACACCGCCACCGCCCAAGTGCTGGAATCGTTCCGCCGCCAGGCCAACCTCAACTCGCTGGCGGTGTTAGACGGCCGTGGTTGCCCGGTCGGCATTGTGCACCGGCACTCGTTGTCGGACGCGTTGCTCAAGCCGTTCGCGACCGATCTGTTTGCACGTAAACCCATCAGTCGCTTGATGAGCGATGATTTTTTGGCGGTGGAACTGAGCCAGTCCTTGCAACAGGTCAGCCGCTTATTGACCAGCCGCGCGCGGCAACGCATCGAAGAGGATTTCATCATCACCCTGAACGGTGATTACCTGGGGCTGGGTCGGGTCATTGACGTGCTCAAGTTGATCACGGAGCTGAAAATCCAGCAGGCCCGCTACGCCAACCCGTTGACCTTGTTGCCTGGCAATGTGCCGATCCAGCAATGCCTCACCCGGCTGCTGCAGCAACAGCGCGAGTCGGTGATCTGCTATGTGGATATCGACAGTTTCAAACCGTTCAACGACATCTACGGCTACGGGCGCGGGGATGAAGTGCTGCTGTGCCTGGCGCAGTGCCTCAACGACCGGGTAGACCCCAGCCGCGACTTTGTCGGGCACATTGGCGGCGATGACTTTCTGCTGGTGCTGGGCCCGCAGGACTGGCGCAAGCGGCTCAACCAACTGCTGGACGATTTCCACACCCAATGCCGACGCTTCTACCGCGCTGAACACCTTGAGGCTGGGTGCTTCGTGGCCCTCAATCGCCAGGGCGCGCGCCAGGAGTTTGCGTTGCTGTCGCTGTCCATCGGTGTAGTGCATTTGTATCCTCAGGCCTGCGCACAACTCGATGCCAGCCAGTTGGCAGAGCTGGCTTCACAAGCCAAGCACCATGCCAAGGATGTTGCGGGCTACAGCATCCACGTGATCGACAGCATGGACACCTGCGCCCAGGCGCTTTAGGCCTCGGCGGATTCCGGGTACTCGTACTCGAACACCCGCACCACTTCGGATGCATGCCAGGACGCGGCGGCCACACCATCGGAAGGCCCGCTGAACCGCCCCAGGCGCTCAACACACTCAAAAAAACCGGTGCGCGGCAGGCGGCTGGCACCCTGGCTGATCACCAGGGAACTGCGCAGCGGTTGCTCCGCCTTGGCATCCAGTGCCGCCAGGTGCTCCAGGGCCGCAGCCAGGGTCTGCATGGCCGGCGTCGGGAATTGCAGGCGCTCAAGCAGCGCACGGTAGGTGAGCAAATGGCGCTGGCGCCGCGCCTGATCCAGTTCGTTGAGCAACCCATCCCAGTGTTGACGACTAATACGTAAGCTCAAGACTCATCCCTCCAACCTGCAACGCCCAATTCCCAGGCCAGGCTGCGGCGAATGGCGGCATCCGGCTGGCGTTCACCACTTTCTATCAATCCAAGATACGAAGGGCTGATGCCCACGGTACGCGCCAGGGCCTCGATTGCCAGGCCCTTGGCCTCACGCAGGCCGCGCAGGGCTGCAAGCGGACGCAGGTCCTGCTCGATAGCGGTGGGTGCAACAGAAGGAGAAGCGCGTGTTGGTTGCAATTGACCGGCAGCTTTTAGCAGCGCCTGGTACTGGTCCCATGGCAACACCGCGTATTCGGGTGCGCCATCGCGTGAAATGATCTGGATATCCATGACTGCCCCGTAGGATAAAAACACTTACTAAGTAAGTTATTTCCTTAGGAGTGTAATCCTAACAGCCACAAAGGTCGCAGGGGATACCGGGCAACATTAGTTTTTTTGCGGGTTTTCCCGGGCCAGCAGCTCAGGCGTCGCTGGCAGGCGCTCAACCACCGCAAGTTTTTCCGGGCGCTGCCCATCGCGCCAGGCACGAAACGCGCTCAGTTCGCCGCTCAGGGTCTTCATGACCCATGCCAGCACGGCGATGTCATCGAGCATGCCGAACATAGGGAGGAAGTCCGGAATGGCATCAATCGGGCTGAGAAAGTACATCAGCCCCGCTACCACCGAAATCAGCGCCTTGGGGCTGATAGCACGGTATTCGCCACGCCAGTAAGCCAGGCAAAGGGCCTGAAGCAATTTGAGATCGTCCTTGAGCTGGCCGAGTCGATTGCCTTGGCTTGAACCTTTGGCAGCGACGGCAAACAGCAAGGTTGGCAAACGCCCCCGACCGAGCAAGCGTGCGGCCATAGGCAGGAAACGGGTGAAATTGAACGGTGGTTTCATAGGGCACTCCAGTTCCAGGCGACATAAAAGGTTATCCACACAAATTGTGGATAACCTTGTGAACAGAGCCTGTTTTATCGGCTGAAAGCCACGGACTACAAGGCCTACAGTCAGATCGGGCGTTTTTTGCGCACATAAAAAAAACCCAAGAATTCATTGACTTGGCATGTATGTGCGGCTACCCGTGCTCGAGTCTTATATCAGACTGTGTCCGGTTGCAGACGTTCGTTTGGATTTGCAGAGGCTTCAACGTAGGGGCTGGCTGGCGTGCGATAGCCATAGACATCTACACGACCCGGTACGACGTGGCAGCCTGCCAGCCGATGCCTATCTCCCAGACACCCCCGGCTCCAAATGTGGGAGCTGGCTTGCCTGCGATTGCCTTAGGCATCAACACAACTTTACAGGCTGTAGCAGCCAACGCTAACCACGATGCGAAGCGAGCCGCTCTTGATCTTGATCTGCTTTTGATCTTAGGCGCCCCGTTAAACCACGCTGGCCGGAATTCGACAGGGATTTGGGGGGTAAACCGGCAGGGATGCCGGTTTAGCCGCCCCGCGCCATGGATGGCGCGTGGCGGCGGCCCCCAAATCACTGGCGGATTACGGGCACACCGAGCCTAGGCGAGGTGCCGAGTGGTGGGGCAAGAGCGTTTTGCTTACTTTGCCGCTCTTGCAAAGTGAGCCGCCGTCAGGGCGGAACCCTATGTGGCCGTTACCGCAGCAATGGATATGTACACAATCCAACTATGTTGACTGCCAGGCCGCCTTCGCGAGCAAGCCCGCTCCCACAGGTTGATCGTGGTGTGTCAGTTAGTAGGTGTAGGCTGGCAGGCCGTCATCGCAGGCAAGCCAGCTCCCACATTTGGAGTGCTGAGCGTCTGGCGGTCATCACAGCGATGCGGCAACCCGACAAGCCAGCGCCCACAGAAGATTTTTGCATCCTTTGATACACACCCGAAAACAACAACGCCCCGTCGAGACGGGGCGTTGTGTGTTCAGGCGCCGATTACTTCTTGGCGGCTGGTGCAGCAGGTGCGTCAGCCGCTTCTGCCTTGGCTGGATCCTTGATGGCCAGCAGTTCCAGGTCGAATACCAGCACCGAGTTGGCCGGGATCGCCGGGCTCGGGCTCTGGGCGCCGTAGGCCAGGTCGGACGGGATGTACAGCTCGACCTTCTCGCCAACGTGCATCAGTTGCAGGCCTTCGACCCAACCCGGGATCACGCCGCTGACCGGCAGGTCGATCGGGCTACCGCGATCTACGGAGCTGTCAAAGGTAGTGCCGTTGGTGAGCTTGCCGGTGTAGTGAACAGTCACCACGTCGGTCGGCTTAGGCTGGGCGCCGTCGGCCTTCTTCACGATCTTGTACTGCAGGCCGGAAGCGGTGGTGACAACACCGTCTTTCTTGGCGTTGTCTTCGAGGAATTTCTTGCCAGCGGCTGCCGACTCTTCGCTCATTTTGGTCATGCGCTCTTCAGCACGCTTTTGCAGTGCGGCAAACGCTTCAACCAGCTCATCGTCCTTGAGCTTCTGCTCTTTCTTGCCGACGGCATCTTCGATGCCCTGGGCAACAGCTTTGGAGTCCAGGTCGTCCATGCCTTCTTGGGCAAGGCTCTTGCCCATGTTCAGGCCGATGCCGTAGGAAGCTTTCTGCGCCGGGGTTTTCAGCTCTACGCTGGTCTGCGAATCACAACCCGCAAGTACCAGGCTAACCAGGGCCACCGCCGCCGCCAACCGATGCTGTTTCATGCTATTTCCTTGTTCATGCGCCATAAGGGCATTCGAATAAAGTCGCGAGCTTATCAGGCGGCCACGACCAATGGCTACCGGCATGTGAGCAGGAAACTTCTGATAAGTTCACGTGTTTAAAAGCATTTCCATTTATCATGGGGCCCCGCGACGGATCGCGGAACCGCCTGATAGCGGGCCAATTGCTACTTGCCGCACCTGTGGCGCAGTGGCATAACAACGCGACAATTCGACAAGGATAGTTATCTTGCGCATTTTTTCCCGTGTTTTACTCCTGATACTGATCGCACTGGGCCTGATTCTGGCCGTGGTGCTCTACTACACCCTCAACCCCAAGCTGCCGGACTACGTGCCAGTAAAGCAGGTGCACTACCAGGAGCAATGGAGTGCCGACGACCGCCAGACCTACTACTTCACGCCCCAGGGCACCCAAGTAAAAGGCCTGCACTACGACTGGTTCACCGCCCTGGAACTGCCGTTTTCCGAGCAACGCTTTGCCGCGCCGGAGTACCTGGCGCGCTTTGGCTTCCTGGTCGACCCCAAGCAGACGCCCACCGCGCAAAACCCTGGCAACCTGCCAGTAGGGTTCGCCCGGCACCAGAACGCCGACAGCAGGGCTCAGTACCTGGATATCACCTGTGCGGCCTGCCACACCGGCGAATTGCACTACAAGGGCCAGGCCCTGCGCATCGACGGTGGCTCGGCGCAACACGTACTGCCCTCCAGCGTTCCCACGTTGCGCGGTGGCAGTTTCGGCCAGGCCCTGGTCGCGAGCCTGGCCGCTACCTATTACAACCCATGGAAGTTTGAGCGCTTTGCTCACAAGGTGCTGGGGGATCAGTACGATACCCAGCGCGATCAACTGCGCAAGGACTTCAAGCAATCGCTGAACCAGTTCCTCAAAGTCGCCTGGAATGACACCCACCGTGGCCTTTACCCCACCGAAGAAGGTCCGGGCCGTACTGACGCCTTTGGACGCATCGCCAACGCCAGTTTTGGCGACGCCATTTCCCCCGACAATTATCGCGTCGCCAATGCGCCGGTTGACTACCCGCAGCTGTGGGATATCTGGACCTTCGACTGGGTGCAGTGGAATGGCTCGGCACAGCAGCCCATGGCGCGCAACATCGGCGAAGCCCTTGGCGTAGGCGCGACTCTGGCGTTCTTCGACGCAGCCGGGCAACCGCTCAAGGGCGATGCCCGCTACCCATCCAGCGTACGGGTGCGCGACCTGCACCTGATCGAAGAAACCCTGCAACGGCTCAAGCCGCCGACCTGGCCGCAAGACTTGTTCGGTGCCATCGACAAACCCCTCGCCGCCCAGGGCCGCGCACTCTTTGCCGAGAACTGCGCCGGCTGCCACCTGCCCACCGTTACCGAAGAAAACGGCCGACCGGTGCAGCAGTTGAAAATGCTGCCGGTGGACTACATCGGCACCGACCCCGGCACAGCCAACAACATTGCCGACCAACGCTATGACCTCAGCGCGCTGCAATGGGACCCGGCCGAACTGGCCCGGCTCAATGTCGAACTGCACCCCACCCCCACCGCGCCGCTGGACCTGAAAAAAATGTCGGTGGCCCAAGGCCTGGCCTATGTCACCGCCTTCGTCGAAGAGCATGCCTACCGTGCGGCGGGCGTGACCCCGGCCGAGCGCCCGGGCCTGGACGGGTTCGGCCTGCCCATCGGCGTACGCGAGTTGCGTGCCTACAAGGCGCGGCCACTGGCAGGCGTATGGGCCACCCCACCGTTCCTGCACAACGGTTCGGTGCCGACGATCTACCAACTGCTCTCGCCCCAGGACGAACGCAGCACCACTTTCTATAAAGGCACCTTCAACTACGACCCGCGTCACCTGGGGTTTGAGACCACCGCCTTCAAGAACGCCTTCCTGTTCGATACCAGAGTCACCGGCAACCACAACAGCGGCCACGAATTCCGTGCCGGCGAACGTGGCAATGGCGTTATCGGCCGTGGCCTGCTGCCGCAGGAACGCTGGGCGCTGCTCGAATACCTCAAAGTGCTGGGCGGCCCGCTGGAGCAACAACTGCCATGATTATCCGATCGCAAAACAAGGACCGCTCCATGCTTGCTCGTCTCTGGCTGCGCCTTGGCGCCTTTGTGGGCAAAACCCTGCTGTGGCTGCTGGGCCTGGGCCTGCTGGGCTGGGTGTTGGCCACGGCCTGGTTCGCCTGGCAGCACAGGGGCCCGGTGTCGGTGAAGGAACAGATCCCGCCGGGTGAGGCGGCGATGACCCAAGGCATCATCCAGACCGCCGTGCGCATCGTTGACCAGCATCGCGAAGGCACTCGCTACCTGCGTGATGCCCATGCCAAGGCCCATGGGTGCGTGAAAGCCGAGGTCAGCGTTCTGGCGGATCTCGACCCGGCCTTGCGCCAGGGTGTGTTCGCCGAGCCGGGCAAGACCTGGCAGGCGACGATGCGCCTGTCCAACGGCAACGCCTACCCGCAATTCGATAGCATCCGCGATGCCCGCGGCTTGGCGATCAAGCTGTTGGATGTGCCGGGCAAGCAACTGATGGCCGACCAGCAAGCGCGCACCGAGCAGGATTTCGTGATGTTCAGCCATCCGAACTTCTTTGTCAGCGATGTCGCGGAATACGCGCAGAACATCGGTGCGCAAGCGGATGGCAAGAAGGTCCTGGCGTTCTTTCCCAAGCTCGATCCGCGCAGCTGGCAAGTGCGTCACTTGTTTATCGCCCTGGCAACCCTGGCGCCCGCCCCGGCCAGCCCGACGCAGACGACTTACTTTTCAGTGTCGCCTTATAAGTTTGGCGCGGCCAACGCCAAGTTTCGCGTGGCGCCCGACCCGCAAAGCTGCCCGGATTATGTGTTGCCCAAACAGAACCAGGACCTGCCCAACTTCCTGCGCAGCGCGCTCAACCAGCAACTGTCCACCGACCGCGTAGACGCGTGTTTTGTGCTGCAGATCCAGCGGCAAAACCCGCAGGCCTTCATGCCCATCGAAGACACCAGCATCGAGTGGAAGGAAAGCGACGCGCCGTATGAAACGGTGGCCAAGGTCAGGATTCCCGCCCAGGACTTCGACACGCCGGCGCAGAACCTGGCGTGCGATAACCAGTCGTTCAACCCCTGGTTCGGTTTGGAAGCGCACCGCCCCATCGGCGGGATCAACCGACTACGCAAAGCGGTGTACGAAGCCGTGAGCGATTACCGCCACAGCCGCAACGCGCCGTAAGGTGCGTTAAATCGCAGGCGAAAAAAAACCCGCTCAATGAGCGGGTTTCTTATGGCTACCTGGCGTTCAGCGTTCCAGGTGACCGAATATGGCGCAGCGGACGGGACTCGAACCCGCGACCCCCGGCGTGACAGGCCGGTATTCTAACCGACTGAACTACCGCTGCGCGTAACACTTGAAGCGAATGGTGGGTGATGACGGGATCGAACCGCCGACCCTCTGCTTGTAAGGCAGATGCTCTCCCAGCTGAGCTAATCACCCTTCGTTTCGGTGTGGGCGCATCATACACCAAAAAATCGTAATGTCTTGATTTAAATGCAATTTATTTAAAAAAAGTTTAGCGCACGATTTTTTGCCATATTTCGGACAGAAAAAAGCCCGCTCGATGAGCGGGCTTTCTTTGGCTACCTGGCGTTCAGCGTTCCAGGTGACCGAATATGGCGCAGCGGACGGGACTCGAACCCGCGACCCCCGGCGTGACAGGCCGGTATTCTAACCGACTGAACTACCGCTGCGCGTAACACTGAAGCGAATGGTGGGTGATGACGGGATCGAACCGCCGACCCTCTGCTTGTAAGGCAGATGCTCTCCCAGCTGAGCTAATCACCCTTCGTTTCGGTGTGGCGCGCATTCTACGGAGCGACCCTAAGTCTGGCAAGCACTTTCTTAAATCTTTTTTTTCAGCCCTTCCAATGGCTTAGGCAGGGTTGGCCTGCGGCGTGATCAAGAGAATAATGCCCCCCTTTGTATAGAGGAGAGACTCACCCCATGTGGTTCAAGAACCTGCTTATCTATCGCCTGACCCAAGATCTGCCTGTTGATGCCGAGGCGTTGGAAGCGGCCATGGCCACCAAGCTGGCGCGCCCTTGTGCAAGCCAGGAGTTGACCACTTACGGTTTCGTCGCACCTTTCGGTAAAGGTGAAGATGCTCCCCTGGTTCACGTCAGTGGAGATTTCCTGCTGATCGCCGCCCGCAAGGAAGAACGCATCCTGCCGGGCAGCGTGGTGCGTGATGCACTTAAAGAGAAAGTCGAAGAGATCGAAGCCGAGCAGATGCGCAAGGTCTACAAGAAGGAGCGCGACCAGATCAAGGATGAAATCATCCAGGCCTTCCTGCCGCGTGCCTTTATCCGTCGCTCGTCGACCTTCGCTGCAATCGCGCCGAAACAGGGCCTGATCCTGGTCAACTCGGCCAGCCCCAAGCGTGCCGAAGACCTGCTGTCGACCCTGCGTGAAGTGATCGGCACCCTGCCCGTCCGCCCTCTGACGGTAAAAACCGCACCAACTGCAATCATGACTGACTGGGTCACCACCCAGAAACCGGCTGATGACTTCTTCGTCCTCGACGAATGCGAACTGCGCGACACCCACGAAGACGGCGGCATCGTGCGCTGCAAACGCCAGGACCTGACCGGCGAAGAGATCCAGCTGCACCTGACCACCGGCAAGGTCGTGACCCAACTGTCCCTGGCGTGGCAGGACAAGCTGTCCTTCATGCTCGATGACAAGATGACCGTCAAGCGCCTGAAGTTCGAAGACCTGCTGCAAGACCAGGCGGAACAGGACGGCGGCGACGAAGCCCTGGGCCAACTGGATGCCAGCTTTACCTTGATGATGCTGACCTTCGGCGATTTCCTGCCGGCGCTGGTCGAGGCACTGGGCGGCGAAGAGACACCACAGGGCATCTAAGCAACACCGATCCAATGCGGGCACGGTCAGTGTGGGAGCTGGCTTGCCTGCGATAAAGGAGTGTCAGCCAGAGGAGTGCCGACTGACACTCCGCTATCGCAGGCAAGCCAGCTCCCACATTTGATTGCATCGACAACTCAGAAATCGAATAAAAAAGGACATCCCCATGCGCGCACTCGCCGCCTTGAGCCGCTTCGTCGGCAACACCTTTGCCTACTGGGTGTTGATCTTTGCCGTTGTCGCCTTTCTCCAACCCAGCTGGTTCATCGGCCTGAAAAGCGCCATCGTCCCACTGCTGGGCCTGGTGATGTTCGGCATGGGGTTGACCTTGAAACTGGAAGACTTCGCCGAAGTCGCTCGCCACCCCTGGCGCGTAGCGTTGGGCGTGGTCGCGCATTTCGTGATCATGCCGGGCGTGGCATGGTTGCTGTGCCAGGCGTTCCATTTGCCGGCGGAAATTGCCGTTGGCGTGATCCTGGTCGGCTGTTGCCCAAGTGGCACGTCGTCCAACGTGATGACCTGGCTGGCCCGGGGTGATCTGGCCTTATCGGTAGCGATTGCCGCCGTCACCACCCTCCTCGCCCCGCTGCTCACACCGGCGTTGATCTGGCTGCTGGCCTCGGCCTGGCTGCCCGTATCGTTCATGGAGCTGTTCTGGTCGATCCTGCAAGTGGTGCTGCTGCCGATCGTGCTCGGCGTGGTCGCGCAACGGGTGCTGGGAGAGCGGGTTCGTCATGCGGTGGAGGTGCTGCCACTGGTGTCGGTGGTCAGTATTGTGATCATCGTCGCGGCCGTGGTGGCCGCAAGCCAGGCGAAGATCGCCGAATCGGGCCTGCTGATCATGGCCGTGGTGATGCTGCATAACAGCTTCGGTTACCTGTTGGGCTACTTCACCGGGCGCCTGTTCAAGTTGCCACTGGCGCAACGCAAGTCGTTGGCGCTGGAAGTCGGTATGCAGAACTCCGGGCTGGGTGCCGCGCTGGCCAGTGCACACTTTTCACCGCTGGCGGCAGTGCCCAGTGCGCTCTTCAGCGTCTGGCACAATATTTCCGGAGCATTGCTGTCGACGTATTTCCGCCGTATGAGCGAAAAGGAAGACCGCCGCACGCTGGAAGCCGCGCCGTAACCTTGATCGCCTCAGCCGTTTTCGGCACTCTACCAAGCTTCGCGAGGACGACCTCGCGACGCTATCAAGCGCTTACCCGGGGACGACCCCACTTTGATAGAAGCGAGGTCATCATGTCCTGGATCATTCTGTTTTTTGCCGGGTTGTTTGAAGTGGGCTGGGCCGTCGGCCTGAAGTACACCGACGGTTTCAGCAAGCCACTGCCCACCGCCCTGACGATTGCCGCCATGGCTGTCAGCCTGGGGTTGCTGGGGCTGGCCATGAAGGAGTTGCCGCTGGGCACCGCCTATGCCATCTGGACCGGCGTGGGCGCCGTGGGCACCGTAATCGCCGGGATTATCCTGTTTGGGGAGTCCATGGCGTTGTTTCGGTTGGCAAGTGTGGCGTTGATTATTTGTGGGTTGATAGGCCTCAAGATCAGCGCCTGAGTCATTGGTCGCTCCCGGCATTGGGAGCGACTTCCTTTAATCAGCGAGCAAAGTACCGCTCACGCAACGAAGTTCCCAGCTCGTCAGCAAGGCCATTCTCAGTGGCCCATGCCGGGTTTGTATTCGTAGGTGGCGTTGAAGGATCGTTGTCGAAGTCGAAAGGTGGCGCATTAGTCGGCTGGCCTACTGCCTGCCGCTCCCTGTTTGACTCAAATTGCGGCCGGTCAGGATCAGCTTGATCAGCCCCTACAAAAGTTTCACCAGCCAATGCGGTGCCATTGACACCGTTATAGGCATGCCCCATCTCGTGAAACAGCGGAATAATGGGCGGCCGCTTATGCTCTTCCACCACAAATGAAGGGTCGAATAGAATCGTTGCGTCATCTGCCGGAGCGCCCGGGATACCGTCATTGATATAACCATGAGCCCAATCATTCGGTGGTTCTTGACGAGGGTCACCCGCGTCGACCCCTTTACGCCCATAGTTATAAAAAGCGCCCTCCCCTTCGGGCTGTTGCACAACCTTGATTCGCTCAGGCGTTTTATCCAATGCACCCAACATTTTCTGTCCCGTTGGAGAACTTTGCAAAAATTCAAGGTCGTCGTTAAAACGCTGCTTGAATTCCTCAGTCCCCTCGACATTAAAGGCCTTACTGCCGACTTCTGTTGGAGACACTATCTTCAACTGCGAACCGAACGTTCGCTTGATACCGTCGCCGTCTTTCGCATAGATAGAATCGACATCCGATACTGAGTTGATCGTGTCAAGCCCTCTACCGCTGTAAAAGATGTTACGCCCCTTCCCACCAATGAGAACATCATCATCCCTGCCACCGTGCATGACGTTATGTCCGGAGCCGCCCTCTAATAGATCATTTCCGCGCCCCCCATCCATGTAACTGCCGCCGCTCCCGCCACGTAGTTTGTCGTTGCCGTTACCCCCATACATGACGCTGTAACCTAGGCCTGCAGTAATGGAGTCATCACCGTCATCACCTTCGGCATAAGCAACCCCTGCGCCCAGCGTCAGCGTATCGTTACCTGCGCCGCCATATACATTGGTCCTGCCCCCGCCGGCTTTGAATCTGTCATTACCATCGCCCAGCTTGACGCTCACCGGCAGCTCAAGATCATCGGCAACAGACACGTCATCGTCTCCGCCATTGGTGTGGATTTCAATCTTTTGACGACTTCTTTCATCCTGATAAAGTGGAATCTCATAGGACTTGCCGTTAATGTCAGCAATCAGCCCTCCATCGTTAGATTTTTTTATATGGACTTTATCGGCTGCATTTCCCGTCGTGATGACCAAATTCTCTTCTTTTGGTGGCCCGAAAAATCCTTTGCCACCTCTAACATTCAGCTCTATCTGTATTCCATCCTCACTGAAAGGCATATTTGGAATGATCTTCACGGGTGCCGACGTCACGCCAGATTTACTTTGAGATTTATCAATACCCGTCAAATAATTTAGCTGGCCCGTAACGGTCCCTTGGGCTGGAGAGTGGTGAAGAGACGGAGAACCAACAGGCATATTCATAGAAAGTCATCCTTAGCATTAATTAGCTGCGATGACTATGTGGCGGGCCTGACGAAACCGTTCCGTCAGCTGAATGACTTTTTACCCTATGCAGTAAGTTTCGAGAATTTTCCGACAGCAACATTCACATTTCTCAGGGCCTTACTTGAAGCATTACAACAGGCCCTGAGCGTGCAGATCATGCGCAATGGTACTGATGACTATTCGAAATACCTAGGCCGTATCGGCAAACCGAATTCCGCCAGCAGCGCATTTTCATTATAGGGCCATGGGTTGTAAGTGGTGGCTGGCAGCCCAGGCCCGTTGAAGTGATAAGGTGAATGGTTGGACGGGAGTCCGACCGCCTGGCGCTCGTTATTGGCCTCGTAGGCAAATCTTGGATTAGAGTGGCCGATATAAGTGTTCCCTGACAGAAAGGTGCCTTCGCCACCATTGATCGCATGAGCCAATTCATGATGAAGCACAACGGCTGGAGGCCGCCCGGTTCCAGGCGTAATGAAATTACGCTGATGAGTCACCAATGGGTTTGTCGCCGGCGTACCCGCAACACCGCCTGATATATAGCCGTCTGCAAGTCCTATACGGCGATTCTCATCATCGCGCGCATTCCCACTGCCGGGATCACTGTAATGATAGAAACTGCCATTGAACCCCTCCCGGATAACGAGAGGTGCGGGAAGCGAATCAATCTTTGCTAGCGTATACTGCCCTACCGGTGAGCTGCGGTAAAACTCCAAGGTGTCTTCAATGTTTTGCTTGAACGCTTCGCTCCCCTCGATTCTGATACGGCCACCGTCATTTGAAATGGGCAGATGACGAACGCTCGCAGGTGAGCGCACACGGCTCAAATCATCAGTTCCGACTTGCCCGTATACGGTGTCGGACTGGCTATTAGTCTCGACAGTATCTTCTCCTCTGCCCGTGTAGATAGTATTGCTGTCACCACCAAAGATGAAATCGTCATCGCGCCCGCCATGCAAAATATTGCGCCCTCTCCCGCCGAATATTGAATCTCTCCCGTTTCCGCCATCCACGTAGCTCACTTTTGTGTCCGAGCCACCGCCCGCACGCAATTCATCACTACCATTGCCACCAAAAATAACCGTATTGCCGGTACCGCCCGTAATAAAGTCATTCCCGTCATTACCCTCTGCGTAGCTGTCACCGCTTCCCAAATTAATGATGTCAGAGCCATCGCTCCCAAACACACTCGTTCGGCCTGACCCGCCATAAAAAGAATCGTTACCCCGCCCGAGATCGACAATCGTGTCCTGGTCGCCGCCATAATCGATATTGACGGCATCCTTCCCATCGCCGGTACTGATGAGAACGCGTTGTTGATTAGCGGAGTTCTCAATGAACGGTATCTGGTATGACTGTCCATTGACGTGCGCAAGAATCCCGCCATCGCTGCTTCTTTCAACACTGACGTTGTCGTCACCCTGACCGGTAGATATTTGCAGAATTTCATTACGCTTGAGACGGGCGTTCGGGTCATTGGCTGAGACCGAGGAGAAATCAATACGAACATTGCCGTCCTGATAGTGAGGGGTGGTGATGGGAGTCGGCGGCTGCCCATCAAAGTTTATGGGACCTTGCTGGCCGCGGGCAGCGGCTCTAACCTGGTCTCGACTGGGAGCATTCCGGTTGTATGGCTCATCCTGCGACGCATCGGATTGCCTTGGCTGCCTCTGAAGCTCGTTATCGCCACCATAGGTCACCGGCCCCACCCGGGCAGAGCTGGTCTCTACCCGGGAAGCATCATGCTCATTGCTGTACATAAAGGGCACACTGGCCGTGTTCGGAGCAGCCTGAGCACCCTGCGCTGCAGGGTCAGCCGCCTGTCGATAGCCTGCGTCGTTTTTTTCATCTTCGCTGGAGCGTGAAGCAGTCGATGGTGCAACAGGCGACGTTTCCATCACTAACCTCCGAACATGCATTTGGGATTACGACGGTTAGGTGGTGCTACGGACCGAAAACGTTCCTGAAACCGAGTGGAAATTTACCGACGCCTGTGCAGAAGATACTCATCAAGCACCAGACCAGCGCACAATCCGGATCGTTGATGAGCCTCCATTACCGACGAAAAACTACCTTAAACTTCCGCGTAATTTTCCAACCAATGCGTGCAAAGCATTCGGTGTCACCGTCTCACTTTCCACCGGCTCACCCGCCACCAACACCACCCGCGACCAGATCCGATGGAAAAAGCCCTTGTTCGGATCGCGGCTGAAGAAACTCCCCCACAACCCCTGCAACGCCATGGGGATCACCGGCACCGGCGTCTCCTCCAGGATGCGTGTCACCCCGCCACGAAACTCATTCATCTCGCCATCGGCTGTCAGCTTGCCTTCCGGGAAGATGCACACCAACTCGCCATCCTTGAGGTACTGAGCAATGCGCGCGAACGCCTGTTCGTAGATCTGAATGTCTTCATGGCGCCCCGCAATCGGAATCGCACCAGCGGTGCGGAAGATAAAATTGAGCACCGGCAAGCGGTAGATCTTGTAGTACATGACAAAGCGAATCGGCCGACGTACTGCACCGCCAATCAACAGCGCATCGACAAACGACACATGGTTACACACCAGCAACGCCGCGCCTTCATCCGGGATGGCTTGCAGGTTGCGATGCTCCACGCGGTACATGGAATGGCTGAGCAGCCAGATCATGAAGCGCATGGTGAACTCGGGGACGATTTTGAAGATGTAAGTGTTAACTGCGATGTTGAGCAGCGACACCACCAGGAACAACTCGGGGATCGACAGCTTGGCCACGCTCAACAGCAGGATGGACACGATGGCCGAGACCACCATGAACAGTGCATTGAGAATGTTGTTGGCCGCGATCACCCGAGCCCGTTCGTTCTCGGCGGTACGCGACTGGATCAGCGCATACAGCGGCACGATGTAAAAGCCGCCGAACACACCCAGGCCGAGGATATCGAACAGCACCCACCAGGCTTGGCCGTAGCTGAGCACCGCGAGCCAATCGTTGGCTTGCACGTTCTGCGGGAAGCCGCCGGAGTGCCACCACAGCAGCAGGCCGAACACGGTCAGGCCAAACGAACCAAACGGCACCAGGCCGATTTCCACCTTACGCCCGGAGAGTTTTTCGCACAGCATCGAGCCCAGGGCGATGCCCACCGAGAACACCGTGAGGATCAAGGTCACCACGGTTTCGTCGCCGTACAGCCATTCCTTGGCATAGGCCGGGATTTGCGTGAGGTAGATCGCGCCGACAAACCAGAACCATGAGTTGCCGACAATCGAGCGCGACACCGCCGGCGTCTGCCCCAGGCCCATGCGCAACGTCGCCCACGACTGAGTGAAGATATTCCAGTCCAGGCGCAGCTGCGGTGTCGACGCCGCTGCGCGCGGGATGCTGCGGCTGGCCAGGTAGCCCAGCACCGCCACGGCCACAATCGCCACCGCCACCACCGGCGCGTAATGGGTGGAAGACATCATGATCCCGGCACCGATGGTGCCCGCCAAAATTGCCAGGAACGTGCCCATCTCCACCAGGCCGTTGCCGCCCACCAACTCATCGTCGTGCAAGGCCTGGGGCATGATCGAGTACTTCACCGGGCCGAACAGCGCCGAGTGAGTGCCCATGGCAAACAGCGCCAGCAGCATCAGTTCAAGATGATTGGTCAGAAAACCCGTCGCGCCCACCGCCATGATCACGATCTCGCCGATCTTGATCGCGCGGATCAACGCGTCCTTGTTGAATTTCTCGCCAAACTGCCCGGCCAACGCCGAGAACAGGAAGAACGGCAGGATAAACAACAAAGCACACAGGTTGACCCAGATGGAGCGGTCACCCTCGATGGTGAGCTTGTAAAGGATGGCCAGAATCAGCGACTGCTTGAAGATGTTGTCGTTGAACGCGCCCAGCAACTGGGTAATGAAAAACGGCAAGAAGCGCCGCGTGCGCAGCAAGGTAAATTGGGAAGGATGGCTCATCGTCGTCCGTGTTCCTGCGTGGCCTTTATTTATCAGGCCACGACTTTACCTAATCCTGCTTACTTATTCGCTAGCCCGGCAATACAAGGCGAAACAAAAAGCTCGCCTTTATAAGCGCCCTGCACGGTGCGCTTGGCCACGATCAGCCACATCAGCGCCAGCGCAACCACCAGCACACTGCCAAACACGCTGAAAAACGCCAGCTGTAACAGGCTCGCCAATTTAAGCGTGGCCAAGGCGTAAACCCCCAATGGGAAGGTAAAACCCCACCAGCCCAGGTTGAACGGGATACCGGCGCGCAGGTAACGCAGGGTGATCAACACCGCAATCAACATCCACCACAAACCGAAGCCCCACAGGGTAATGCCCGCAATCAGGCCCAGGCCGTGGGCCATTTCACCGACACTGGCCAGGCCATTGGCGGCGAAGATCCCAGGGGCATCCGTACCGAGCAGCAACATGCCCAAGGCACCGGTACCGATCGGGCCCAGGGCCAACCAGCTCGACGCTGCCATATTGGCGTGAGGCAACTTATGCAAGGCCATGCGCAGCATCAGGATGGTCAGAATGCTGAACGCTACCGGCAGGGAAAACGCCCACAGCACGTAGCTGGTCACCAACATCACCAGTTGCGAATGGGCACCGGCCAAGTGCGGCGCGAGCAAGCCACCGCTGGCCGCTGCCACTTCGGCCGCCACCACGGGCAACAGCCAGACGGCGGTCATCTGGTCGATGCTGTGCTCCTGGCGGGTGAACATCATGAACGGGATCAGCACGCCGCAGGCCAGGGACATGGCCACGTCCAGCCACCACAAGGCTTCGGCCAACGGGATCACATCACCGCCCCAGCGCGGCAGGCCGAACAGCAGCAAGCCGTTGAGAATAGTCGCCAGCCCCATGGGGATGGTGCCGAAAAACATCGAGACCGTTGAGTGCCCGAAGATGCGCCGCGCCTCGTGGAAAAACATCACCCAGCGGGCGGCATACAGCACGCTGAACAGCACAAACAGGCCAATGGTGAACAGCCACAGGCCCTCGGCGACGGCATGCAGGCCTGGCAGGCTGACTGGCAGCTGGGCCAAGGCCAGCGCCAGCACACCGGTGCCCATGGTCGCGGCAAACCAGTTCGGGGTGAACTGGCGAATCACTTCCCGGGGACGGGCCAAGTGACTGAAGGGTTTGTAGCGGTGAGTGGTCGAGCAGCTCATGGGTTAATCCTCTTCCTCATTTGAGGTTGGGGCCATGATAGAACCTGATCGAATATCTATATAACGGGTAATATCTCTAACTGTTATCTATTTCACCTATATTAATCGTAATCATGCGCTGGCCCTTGCCTGCGCCGTGTCCCGCCACAACAACCCAACAAGCGCGCCGAGAGACAGCAAGATAAGCACCGCACCGTAGCCGTCCGTGGTCGCGATCAGGCCAAAGACGCGGCTCAGGTTACCCGCCAACAGCGCCGGCACGCAGAACGCCAGGTAGCTCAATACATAGAACGCCGACATCAGGCCCGCCCGCTCATGGGGCAACGCCAGGCCCACGATACTGCGCACACTGCCCATGAAACCGCCGCCGAAGCCCAGGCCTGCGATCACACTGGCGACAAAGAACAGCCACAGGCTGGCGGTGTTTACGGCAACCAGCAGCAACCCCACGCCCACGGCCAGCAGTGCAGCCGACAAGCGCATCACCCTGTCAGCCGCGTGATTGCGCAGGCTGTAGATCATCACCGCGCCGCTCAAGGTCACCACCGCCACCAGCCCGCCGCCGATCAAGTGCGAGGTCGACCCGGTGGCGACGCGCACCAACGACGGCGCCAACGAGGAAAAGAACCCACCCAGCGCCCACACGGCCACATTCAATGGCATCGCCAGCCACAAGGCGCGGCGCGCCTGCGGCGGCACATGCAGGGTTGGCGCCAGGGACTGCAAGGCGCCGGGTATACGACTGACCGTTTCAGGCAGGCGCCATACATAGAGAGCCTGCAACACTATCAAGCCCAGCAGGGTGTAATAGATCAATTGGGTTGGCCATGGCGCGTACTCCACCAGTAACCCGCTGCCCAGGCCACCACTGGCCATGCCGAGCATCGGTGCAAGGCTGTTGAGCATCGGGCCGCGGACGCGGTCGGTATCGAGCAGCGTCGCACTCAATACCGCTGTGGCAGTGCCAGTCGCGAAGCCCTGTAACGCGCGGGCGGCCAGCAGGCAGGCGGTGCTCTCAGCGTGGATAAACAGCAGCATCGCCACACTATTGAGCAGCAGCGCGGCGAAGATCACCGGCTTGCGCCCCAGGTAATCCGAGAGCGACCCCACCGTCAGCAGGGCCGCCAGCAGGCTCACGGCATAGACACCAAAGATGGCCGTGAGCATGGCCGCCGAAAAATGCAGGTGGTCTTGGTACACCTGGTACAAGGGCGTCGGCGCGCTGGAGGCGGCGAGAAAGGTCAGCACCATGATCACTAGAAACGCCAGGCTGGACCGCTGAGAGATGACACTGGACATGGGCACGCTCCGCTAAAGCTAATATTTTGCTTTTGTGCAGTGTGCTATTCGCTGGCGCTTAAAGCAAATTCTTTGTGTTAAGGTCTTGCCCATGGCGATCAAAGAAGGCCTCCGCCCGGGGGGCCGCAGTGCCCGGGTACAAGAATCCGTCCACAGAGCGGTGCGCGAATTGCTGGAAGCCCATGAGCGTTCCAGTGTCACCGTGCCGATGATTGCGGCATGTGCAGGCGTCACGCCGTCGACCATTTACCGGCGCTGGGGCGATCTGTCAGTACTGCTCGCCGACGTCGCCCTGGCCCGAATGCGCCCCGATACCGAACCGGCCAACACCGGCAGCCTGCGTGGCGACCTGCAAGCCTGGGCCGAGCAATACCTGGATGAGATGAGTTCGGACGTAGGCCGCAACATGATGCGCGACGTGCAAAGCAGCCCGACGCCAGGGTATTGCGTGAGCATCCTGAGTGGGCAGTTGCAGGTGATTGTTGACCGCTACCCGCAGGAACAGCCACCGAGCGTTGACCATCTGATCAACCTGCTCGCCGCACCTACGGTGTTTCGTATTCTGTTTTCGGCAGAGCCTTTGGCGGTAGAAGAACTGCATGCCCTGATCGAGCTGGCACTGAAAAACTGAAGCGCGTGCGCCGACACAAAATGTGGGAGCTGGCTTGCCTGCGATGCAGACACCTCGGTACACCCGTCAAGCGAAGTCGATACCATCGCAGGCAAGCCAGCTCCCACATTTGTTCGGTGTGCATCCAATAAAAAACGGCCTCTGATGAGGCCGTTTTGTTATTTCCAATCCCACATCATGTACGCATCCCACGCCCACTCACCAGCAACCGCGCACAACCGATATACAGCACCACGGTCGCAACGATCATAAAGGTGATCGCCACACTGATCTTGATATCCGACACGCCCAGAATGCCGTAGCGGAAGGCGTTGACCATGTGCAGCACCGGGTTGGCCAGGGATACCGTCTGCCAGAACGGCGGCAGCAAGGTGATGGAGTAAAACACCCCGCCCAGGTAGGTCAGCGGCGTCAGCACGAAGGTCGGGATAATGGAAATATCATCGAAGTTGCGTGCGAACACGGCGTTGATAAAGCCCAGCAGCGAGAAGATCGTCGCCGTCAGCACGACCACCAGAATGGTGACCCCCAGGTGATGCACCTGCAGGTGGGTAAAGAACAGCGACAGCAGCGTCACGATCACCCCCACCATCAGGCCACGCAACACGCCGCCCAGGGTGTAGCCGATGAGGATGGTGTGCGGTGACACCGGCGAGACCATCAGCTCTTCGATGGAGCGCTGGAACTTGCTGCCAAAGAAACTCGACACCACGTTGCCGTAGGAGTTGGTGATCACCGACATCATGATCAGGCCCGGCACGATGTACTCCATGTAGGTGAAACCACCCATGTCGCCGATTTGCCGGCCGATCAGGTTACCGAAGATCACAAAGTACAGGACCATGGTGATCGCCGGCGGCAGCAGGGTCTGCGGCCAGATCCGGGTAAAGCGCTTCACTTCGCGATAGACAATGGTTTGCAGCGCGACAAGGTTGGGTTGCAGTTCGGAACTCATACCGCCACCTTCGCCAGATTTTTCTCCACCAGGGACACGAACAACTCCTCAAGGCGATTGGTTTTGTTACGCAGGCTCAACACTTCGATGTTCTGAGTCGCCAGCTGGGTGAACAGCGCGGTGATGCCCATGGCCTTATCCACCTGCACCTCCAGGGTGTGGCTGTCCACCAGCCGGCTTGGGTAGCCGAGCAACTGCGGCGCCACCGAGAGATTGTTTTTCAAGTCGAGCAGGAAGGTTTCCACATGCAACTGGCCCAGCAGGTTGCGCATGCTGGTGTTCTCGACAATGGTGCCGTGGTCGATGATGCCGATGTTGCGGCACAACTGCTCAGCCTCCTCCAGGTAGTGGGTGGTGAGGATGATGGTGATGCCCTTCTCGTTCAGTTCGGTGAGGAAGGTCCACATCGAGCGGCGCAGTTCGATGTCCACGCCGGCGGTAGGTTCGTCGAGGATCAACAGGCGCGGCTCATGCACCAGGGCACGGGCGATCATCAGGCGTCGCTTCATGCCACCGGACAGCGAGCGCGAAGGCACGTCACGCTTGTCCCACAGGCCCAGTTGGGTGAGGTACTGCTCGGCGCGTTCCTTGGCGACTTTCGCCGGAATGCCGTAGTAGCCAGCCTGGGTCACGACAATGTCGAAGGTCTTTTCGAACTGGTTGAAATTGAATTCCTGGGGCACCACGCCAATGGAGCGCTTGAGCGCCGCCGGGGATTTGTCCAGGTCATGCCCGAAGATATTCACCGTGCCGCTGGTCTTGTTGACCAGGGTGGAGAGAATACCGATGGTGGTGGATTTGCCGGCACCGTTGGGGCCCAGCAAGGCGAAGAAGTCACCTTCGGCAACGTCCAGATCGATACCACTCAGGGCCTGGAAACCGTTGCCGTAGGTTTTGGTTAGCTGCCGGATGGACAGAGCGGAACTCATATCGGAATACGCACCAAAGAAGGGAATAGAAAGAATAGATGAGGGCACACCGCAGGTAGTTCAACCGGCGATGCAATGCGAGCATGGTGCTTGCCCATGCCGCACAAGTACAGTCACCCGTATTAATAGTGTTTATTAAGTCAACGCGGTCATCACCGCCTTGCGGTAGGCCGGGCGCTGTTGCAAGCGCTGGTACCAGGCCTCCAGATTCGGCATTGCCGGGCGTTCGATGGGCATCTCGAACCAGGCGTAGATGAAGCAGCCCAAGGGAATATCGCCCATGCCGAACGCCTGGCCGGACAGGTAGGGTTGCTCGGCGAGGGCTTGTTCGACGGTTTTGAGCGCGTCGATACAGGCTTGGCGCCCGGCATTGATGCTGTCCCAGTTTTGCTGGTCAGCCGGGGTGCGCACGATGCCCCAGAACACCGCCTTGAACGGGTCGGCGAGCGTGGAAGTGGTCCAGTCCATCCACTTTTCGGCGTTGGCCCGGGCTTGCAAGTCGCTGGGGTAAAAGTCCGATGCCTGCTTGGCGCACAGGTAACGCACGATGGTGTTGGACTCCCACAGCACAAAGTCGCCATCTTCGATCACCGGCACCCGGCCATTGGGGTTCATGGCCCGGTATTGGGGGGTATCGACCACACCAAAAGCCCCGCCCGCATCAATTGCTTCATAGTCCAGGCCGAGTTCCTCGGCGCACCACAGTGCTTTCCTGACGTTTGATGAATTTTTACGACCCCAGATCTTCAGCATGACCGCGCCTTATTGTGGATGAACTTGGCTGGATGAAGGCAGCAGCATACGCCGGTTCAGCCGCGGCTTAAATCGCTCTGCATATCGCCGAGCAGGGTGGGCGCATCGTCGGCAAACAGGTGCGGGTAGCACTGACGGATATGCCCGAAGAAAAATGCTTCAGGCACGTCAGCAAATTGCCCGTGGTCCACCACGTACTCCATCGAACGCTGACCCTGGCGATTGAACGCGTGGAACACGCTGTCGTGCAGGCCATCGAATTCCAGCGGCGGCACGTCGAACACCTCGCACAGTTGCTGGTTGAACGCCGGAGTGGCCTTGACCCAGCGGCCGTTCAGGTAAAGCTCGGTATAACCGTGCATGGCGAACACGTCACTCTTGAGCAGCGCGAGCAGCCGCGGTGTGGACAAGTGGTTGCGCACGTCCGCCAGGCCAATGCGTGCGGGAATGCCGCAGTGGCGCGCGCAAGCGGCGAGCAACGTAGCTTTGGGCACACAGTAGCTTTCGCCGGCCGCCAGGGCGAAGCTGGCACTCAAGGTGTTGGGGTCACGGCTGAAGGTATAGGGGTTGTAGCGAATGGCCTCACGCACCCCGTAGTAAAGACTGACTGCCTGGTCACTTAAATCCGGGCGGGTTCCGCGATGTTTCTCGGCGAACTCCACCACCACAGGGTGGTCACTATCGATGAAGCGGCTGGGACTCAAGTACGTATTCATGAGCTTGATCTCCGAGGGGAGCCTGGAGTTTAACCACCAGGCCTGCCAGAGAGATAACGACGATTCGGCCAAATGCCGGCGCCGGCTGATGGGTTGCCCAGTACACCTTGTTACACCCTGATCACCCGGCTTGTTCGGATGCCGACTAAGCTCCCTGGTGGTTTCGCCCCTGGTTCACGGAGGATTGAATATGCTGTTGTTGTGGATACTGGTGCTGGTGGTCGGCATTGCCTACCTGGCACACCGCCGTACTGCCCCCCTGCCCGCCCTGGGCGTGGTCGCCGTCTACCTGCTGGCGATGGGCGCCTGGAGCCACGCACCGGGTTGGCTGCTGCTGATCTTCTGGGTGCTCCTGGCCGTGGTGGCCGCGCCTTTGTTGCTGCCCGACCTGCGCCGCCAATACTTCACCAAGCCGCTGTTCAGCTGGTTCCAGAAAGTGCTGCCGCCGATGTCCGAGACCGAGCGCGATGCGATCGATGCCGGTACCGTATGGTGGGATGGCGAACTGTTCAGTGGCCGCCCCGACTGGGACAAATTGCTGGCCTACCCCAAGGCGCAATTGACCGAGGAAGAGCAGGCGTTCATCGACGGCCCCACCGAAGAACTCTGCGCCATGGTCAGCGACTGGGAAATCGGCCAGGCCATGGACCTGCCGCCGCAAGCCTGGGAACACATCAAGACCCATGGTTTCTTCGCCCTGATCATTCCCAAGGAGTACGGTGGCAAGGGCTTCTCCGCCTATGCCCACTCCCAGGTCGCCATGAAGCTCGCGACCCGCAGCGGTGACCTGGCCTCCACCGTGATGGTCCCCAACTCCCTCGGCCCCGCCGAACTGCTGCTGCACTACGGCACCGACGAACAACGTAACCACTACCTGCCGCGCCTGGCCCGCGGCGACGACATTCCGTGCTTCGCCCTCACCGGCCCGCTGGCCGGCTCCGATGCGGGCGCCATGCCCGACACCGGGGTGATCTGCAAAGGGGAATGGGAAGGCAAGGAAACCCTCGGCCTGCGCCTGAACTGGGAAAAGCGCTACATCACCCTCGGCCCGGTCGCGACCTTGCTCGGTCTGGCCTTCAAGGCTTATGACCCAGACCACCTGCTGGGTGAGGAAGAGGACCTGGGCATCAGCCTCGCGTTGATTCCTACCGACACCCCTGGCGTGGAAATCGGCCGTCGTCACCTGCCGCTTGGCGCCGCCTTCATGAACGGCCCCAACTCCGGCAAGGATGTGTTTATCCCTCTGGAATACCTGATCGGTGGCCAGGAGATGCTCGGCAAGGGCTGGATGATGTTGATGAACTGCCTGTCGGTCGGCCGTTCGATCTCGCTGCCCGCCGTCGGCACTGGCGCTGCCAAGTTCACCAGCCTGGTGACCGGCCAATACGCCCAGGTGCGCGAACAGTTCAACGTACCGCTGTCGGCCTTCGAAGGGATCCAGGAAGCCCTGGCACGCATCGGTGGCAACGCCTGGCTGATGGACAGTGCGCGCATGCTCACCGCCAACGCCGTGGACCTGGGCGAGAAGCCGTCGGTGTTGTCGGCGATCCTCAAGTACCACCTGACCGAGCGTGGCCGTGAGTGCATCAGCCACGCCATGGACGTGCACGGCGGCAAGGGCATCATCATGGGCCCCAACAACTACCTGGGCCGCAACTGGCAGGGCGCACCGATCTTCATCACCGTGGAAGGCGCCAATATCCTCTCGCGTAACCTGATGATCTTCGGCCAGGGCGCCATTCGCTGCCACCCCTTCGTGCTCAAGGAAATGGCCCTGGCCGGCCGCGAAGACCATGACCAGGCGTTGAAGGAATTCGACGGCCTGCTGATGCAACACATCGGCTTTGCCGTCAGCAACGCCGCCAGCACCCTGGTGCTGAACCTGGGCTTCGGGCACTTCGAAAAAGCCCCGGGCAACCGGTTGAGCCAGGGCTACTTCCGTGCCCTGAACCGCCAGGCGGCTGCGTTTGCCCTGCTGGCCGACCTGAGCATGATGTTGCTGGGTGGCGAACTCAAGCGCCGCGAACGCCTGTCCGCCCGCCTGGGTGATGTGCTGAGCCACATGTACCTGGCCTCGGCGGCGCTCAAGCGTTATCACGACCTGGACTCGCCGGACCATCTGGAGCCGCTATTTGCGTGGGCCATGGAAGAAAGCCTGGGCGAATCGGAACGCGCACTGGATGAGCTGCTGAGCAACTTCCCGAACAAGGTGCTGGGCTGCCTGCTGCGGGTGATCGTGTTCCCATTCGGGCGTCGTCATACCGGCCCGTCCGATGCGCTGGATGCCGAAGTGGCAGCCGTGATCGGCCGCGCCAAGGGCGACCCGACCCTGGAAGAATTGCTGGCCGGCTGTTATCGCCCGCAATCAGCAGAAGATCCCGTGGGCGCCCTGCAACATGCCTACGACCTGCTCGGTGCCAGCCACCCCTTGCAGAAAAAACTCCACAGCGCGCTCAAAAGCGGCCAGGTCAAGCCGGCTGCCGGCGAGCATGCCATCGACGCGGCCCTGCAGGCCGGCGTGCTGCAACCGGCCGAGGCGCAAACCCTGCGCGATGCCGAGGCGGCGCGACGCAAGGTGATCGACGTGGATGATTTCAGCAAGGAAGAGCTGATGCAGGCAGAAGGTAAAGTCCGCTGAGTCGAGCGGTCATATAAAAACGGGCGCGAGAGGCTTATACTCTCGCGCCCGTTTTTGCTTTAGAGGCCTTATCTCGTGTCCAACGTCGTTGCCGATCATCTCGTCTTGCTCGACCACTTGCGCAGCATCCTGGTTGCCGTCGGCGAAGCCGAACAGGTACCCGAGGAAAGCCACTCGCTGTTCCTGGAGCGTTTCGACGAACTGCGCGCCCTGTTGCCAATCGACCCGATCGAAAGCCAGTACCTGGGCCAGGACCTGATGAGCCAGGTCATCCTGCGCTACCCGCAAATCGCCCACCTGGTGCCCCGCGACCTGCTGTGGTTCTTTGGCGGCGACTGCCTGCACTTCATGCCCGACGAAGAACTGGACCTGTACCAGGCCCTGGAAGAACGTCGCTATGAAGCCGAACAGAACGACGAACCGTTCGACTGGAACCAGGAAAAACAGCTGCTGGCGATGCCTCAGGACCAGAGCAAACACTGACGACTATGCTCGTTCCTACGCTCTGCGTGGGAACCTATCCTGTGACGCTCTGCGTCACCCGTGCACAGGCATAAAGGCAGGACGCGGAGCGTCCAAGGTGGCATTCCCACGCAGAGCGTGGGAACGAGCAACCGCGCTCCTACCGCCGCCGCAGCGTGGGCTCCTTGGCCATGCACTCCACCAGATAATCGATAAACACCCGCAACTTCGGCGGCAGGTACCGTGTGGGCGAATGCAGCAGCCACGCCTCGCCATGGTACGAGGCAATAAAATCCCACCCCGGCAACACCTGCACCAACTCCCCCGCTTCCAATGCACGCCGCGCGGTGAAATACGGCAAGCTGGCAATCCCGACATGCTGCAACGCCGCCTCCAGCCGCACCCCGGTGTGGTTCGCCGCATACCGGCCGCGTACGCCGACCGTTACCGCCTTGCCAGCCTGGCGAAACTTCCAGCGTGAATCTCCCGGTGTTTCACCCAGATAAATGCAACTGTGCCCAAGCAGATCATGGGGATGGCTCGGTGTACCGTGCTCGGCCAGATATTGCGGCGTCGCGCACAACAAATGTTCGATGGGCAACAGCTGGCGCCCGACCAAGCCTGGCGGTGGGCTGTCGGTGATGCGGATGCTCAAGTCGACGTTGTCGTCGATCAAATCCACATGCCTATCTTCCAGGATCAATTGCACATCCACCTTGGGATAGCGCCGCAAAAATTCCGGCATATGCGGGTGCACCACAAATCGCCCCACCGCCTTGGGCACACTGACCCGCACCAGCCCCTCGGCTTCATGGGTAAATTGCCCACTGATTTCCATCACCGAGCGCGCCGCATTGACCATCTCCTGGCAACGCTTGAACACCTCCTCGCCGCCCTCGCTCAGGCGCAGCTTGCGCGTGGTGCGTTGCAGCAGGCGCGTGGCCAGGGCTTGTTCCAGGCGCGAGATGCTGCGGCTCACCGCCGAAGGTGAAACGCTGAGTTGCCGCGCCGCTTCGGAGAAGCTGCCGGTTTCCACGACCTTGACGAAAATCGCCATTTCACCCAATAACGGTAAAGGAAGATTGATGCTCATGACGCACAGGTCCATTGATAATTGAGCGGATTATCACCCATCTGCGCACTATTTATACTGCCCACAGAACCCTGATGCGGATGTAGATGATGACCGAGCGCCTGTTTTTTACCCACGACCACCTGACGGCCGAGCTGGAAGTGCTCAGTTGCACCCCGCACGAAGAGCAATTCGCCGTGATTGTGCAGTCGACCATTTTCCACCCCCAAGGCGGCGGCCAGCCGTTCGACACCGGCTGGCTCGGCGATAGCCAGGTACTGCGGGTCGTGCAGGAAGCCGAACAGGTGGTGCACTACGTCGACCAGCCCCTGGAACCAGGACCCGCCATTGCACGAGTCGACGCACAGCGGCGCGCCTTGCACACCCGCCTGCATTCGGCGGGGCACTTAATTGGCAATGCCGGCGAACGCCTGGGCTGGATGCCGATCAAGGCTCACCACTGGCCCGGCGAAGGCAAGATCACCTTTATCCGTGGCCAGACCGCGCAAGACATGGATGCGCAGACGCTCCAGCAGTGGGTCAACACATGGATCGCCGCCGACTATCCCCGCTATATGACGCTGGAAGATGGCACCCGCGAAGTCGGCTTCGGCGAATTACCGGCTTACGCCTGTGGTGGCACTCATGTCCAAGCGCTGAGCGAACTGGGCCAGGTAACGATCCTGGCGTTGTCGGAGAAAAAAGGCGCGCTCTCGGTGCGCTATGAAATCAATGCGGGAGGAGGCTTGCCTTAATGCCATTCAGTTAAGCTCAGTTCCCCTGTGGGAGCTGGCTTGCCTGCGAAAGCGTTAGTGCAGTAGCAGATGCAGTGACTGACACACCGCTATCGGGGGCAAGCCCCCTCCCACATTGGATCGCCCCAAAGAAACAGGCTACACGGCAATTGCCCCCGCCCTGCTCGGCTCAACCACGAACGACTTCAACGTCGACACCGTCGCCGCCGGGTCACGCGGATCACTGATCGCACGAAAATTCGTCAACATGCTATTGGCCGCCAACTCCACCGACACATACCCACGCTGGCGACTGTCGAAAAACTTCACATGGGGGTTGAGCGGCATGATCTTCATGAACGCGTCATAGGGCGGGCCGTCGGAGGTCACCGACGAGCCAACAAACTCGGTGGCGACCACCGCCGAGTCCGGCCTTTCTGCGTCGGCATGCAGGTCGGTGGCCCAGAACGAATGAATATCCCCTCCCCAGAACACCGGGTTCTTCACGCGATTGCGCACGATCGACGCCAGCATCCGTGAGCGGTTCGCCATGTAGCCATCCCAGCCATCGGTCCAGCGGCCAAGCTTATGGTTGGTGAGGTCACGCTGCATCAGCGGCGCCACCAGCAGGTCTTGTGCGATCACATTCCACTGCGCTCCAGACTGGGCAAAGCCCTGGTCCAGCCAGGCTTCCTGCTGCCAGCCGAGCAACGTGCGGCCAGGGTCACGCAGGTCGCTGCAAGGGGCGGTGACAATATGCCCCTGGTGGCTGCCATTGGCCGCGATGCACGGTTGCTCGGAACGGTACTGGCGACCGTCGAGCACATGGAAACGCGCAAGCCGGCCGTAATCCAGGCGCCGGTAAATGCGCATGTCCGGCCCCTTCGGCACGCTGCTGGCACGCAGGGGCATGTGTTCGTAAAACGCCTGATAAGCCGCCGCGCGTTGTTTGAGAAACTGCGCCACCGCCACTTTCGGGTCCTGGGACCAGCGGTTGGCGTAGTCATTCTGTACTTCGTGGTCGTCCCAGGTAACGATGCTAGGGGCTGCGGCGTGCAGGGCCTGCAGGTCTGGATCAGTCTTGTAGAGTGCGTAGCGGTTGCGGTAATCACTCAGGCTTTGCGCGTTGCCGCTGCCGTGAGAACGAAACACCTTGCCCGACTCCGCCGCATAGGAGCTGTCGTAGATGTAATCACCGAGGAAAAACACCAGGTCCGGGTGCTCGGCGGCAAGGTGTCGGTAGGCGCTGAAGTAACCGCGCTCCCAATGCGAGCAGGACACAAACCCCAGCCGGGCCGAGGCCATGGCCTGCAACGGCGGCATCGTGCGCGACTGGCCCACCGGGCTCTGCGCACCGAGCCCTTCAAACTGGTACCAATACGGCCGATCTGCCGCCAGCCCCGCCACCTCGACATGCACCGCATGAGCGAAACGCGGCGTCGCCAATACTTCGCCCTGCTTCACAATGCGCGTCATCGCCGCATCGCTGGCCACCCGCCAGCGCACCGGCACCGAGCGACTCAGGCCGCCACGGCCATCCGCGGCGTTGAACAACGGCGCCAGGCGCGTCCAGATCACAAAGCCATCTGGCAACGGGTCGCCGGAAGCCACGCCGAGGGTGAACGGATAATCCACCCCGGCACTGCGCGCAAACGGGCTGAGGATGGAAAAGGCGGTAGCGACCACCAACCCGCCGAGGACCCGGCGTCGGCCGTGGTCGACGTCGCCGCTCACAAGCAGCGCTCCCAGTCATCACGCACGGTGGCAAACCCGAGCAAGTCCTCATACACGCCGTTCTTCAGGAACGCCTGGTGCATGCAGCCTTCATAGCGCAGGCCGATCTTCTCCATGACCCGCGCCGATTCCTTGTTGCGCGCGAAACACTGGCTGCCCACGCGCTGCAACCCTAGCGCCTCGAAGCCGAAATCCATCACCGCGTTCGCCGCTTCTGCCGCATACCCCTGGTTACGGCAGTGCGCCGCCACCCAGCCACCCAAGTGCCCATAGTGATGGCGAGCATTGATGCGCAGGCTGACCATGCCGACCAATTCGTCGGTGCCGCGCACATGCATCCCCAGGTTCAGCAGTTCACCAGTGCGGTACTTGTCGGCGGCCCCGGCAATAAAATCCTGGGCGGTTTCCAGGGTGTAGGGCGATGGAATGTTCGCCGTGTTGTCGGCAATTTTCGGCCCGTTGGCAAGCGTGAAAAGCACCTGCGCCTGGTGCATATGCAGGGCGCGTAACAGCAGTCGCGGGGTCGTCAATTGAGGCAGTGCAGTGGGCATGGGAGCCGGCTCTCAAGATAAATTTCTCAAGCATGGAGGCCCCGAGTGTCAGTTTCATTACGCCCGAAAACTGACCGGTAAGTTTTCTGAAAGACGCGTCCTAGAGCCTCTAAACGGTCAATTAAAGTTAACCAATCGGTCATTTTTGGCTGTTAGCGTTTTGCCCCTAATTCAATGACGGGGTAACGGAATGAGAACCTGGGACGAACCCAAGAAACGCAAGGCGCACATCGAGCTGATCCCGATGATCGACGTGATGATGTTCCTGCTGGTGTTTTTCGTACTGGTGAGCCTGAACGTGATTCCCGCGCTCGGCATGAAGACCCAATTGCCCAGCGCCAGCAGTTCGCAGCAGCTCAAGCCGCAAAACAAATTCATCCTCACCCTGGGCCTGGAAGGCCAGTTGCAACTGGACGGCAAGGACCTGACGGTGGAGGCCCTGGTGCCGGCGCTGAAGGCGGCCGAGAAGCCCGATACCAAGTCGACGATCATCGTCAACAGCGATAAAGGCGTGGAGGTTTCGCGCCTGGTGGAAGTGATGGACACCCTGCGCCTGGGTGGCTTCACCTCCGTGTCCATTGCTACGCGTAAGTCCTGACCATGTACGCTCTGTTTCGCGTGCGTCAGCTGCTGGGCAGTGTGCCGGCCCTGATCGCCTTGGTGCTGATTGCACTGGGTATCCAGTCCCAGACATTGAAGGTCGAGCCGGTGTATGACGAGTCGGCGGTCGAATTGGCCTTGGTCGAGCCGGAACCGCAAGTCATACCGGAACCGGTGGTGGAGCAAGAACCGCCGCCGCCGATGATCGAAGAGGAAGAGGCCGAGCCGGCGCCCCCGCCGCCACCGCCCAAGCCGCTGCCCAAACCCAAACCTGAACCCAAGCCAAAACCTGTGCCCAAGCCTGCCCCCGTGGTCGCCAAGCCCGTGCCGACGCCGCCACCGGTGGCCGCCAAGCCAGCCCCGGCCGTCGTCACCCAAGCGGCACCGACGCCTGCCCCACCGGCGCCACCGAAGGTCGATGGCCAGGCCCTGGAAAGCGGTTACCTCAAAGGCTTGCGCAACGAACTGGACACCTACAAGCAGTACCCCACCGGGCGCCAGGCGTCCCTCGAACGCCCGAGCGGCGAGGTGGTGGTGTGGTTGCTGGTAGACCGTCAAGGCCGTGTCCTCGACTCGGGTTTACAAACCCAGGCCTCGAGCATGCTGCTCAACCGGGCCGCCACCAATAGCTTGCGTCGCATCAAGCAAGTCAAACCGTTCCCCGAGCAAGCCTTCGGGGGGCGCAATGAGCAGCGCTTCACCGCCACCTTCAACTACAGCGTGCAATAAGCACCCGACACCAGGACGACAGTGATGAAGTTCACCCGTATTCATCTGGCACTAGTGGCCGCGACCAGCATGACCCAGGGAATGGTCATGGCAGAGACCAGCGACAGTGACGTCGGCACCATTGGGGTACAAGGCAAGGCGACCGCAGGAGGCGGTTACATGGTGCCGGAGGAAAGCATCAAGGGCCGCTCCACGGTAACCAAGGAAGCACTGGATAAACAGGCGGCCACCGGCAATGCCATCGACAAGCTCAAGTACACCCCCGGCTTGAACATCTCCAGTGAAGACAACACTGGCCTGTCGGGCTTTCGATTCACCATGCGCGGCATGAACTCCGACCAGGTGGGCATGTCGGTGGACGGCATGCCGATCAATGATTCGGGCAACTACGCGCTGTATTCCAACCTGCTGGGCGATCCGGAAAACATCGACCAGATCTTCGTCACCCAGGGCGCTGCGGAATCCGACGGCCCGCACATTGGTTCCAGCGGCGGCAACATTGGCATCGTCACGATTCGCCCGACCAAGGAAACCGGTGCCTTCGTCAAACAGGTCGTCGGCAGCAACGCCACGCGCAAGACTTTTGCCCGCCTCAACACCGGCGAAATCAACGGCCTGAGCAACTGGCTGTCGGTGTCCCACACAGAAGGTGAAATGTGGCGCGGCTCGGGCGCGGTACGCGCGGACAAGGTGGAGTGGAACAGTTTTTTCGACGCCGGCAATGGCAACACCGCCAACCTGATCCTCAAGTACCACGAGCAGGACAACAACAGTTACAGCCAGTTGACCAAGGCGCAGTTCCAGCAATATGGCCGCAAGTACGACCCTTACCCTGCCACCCCGAGCGTGGGCAGCAACGGCAAATACAACAGCTATTACGCCCTGGCGCAGAACCCGTTCCAGACCTTCACCGCCGTGCTCAACACCCAGTTCAAACTGGCCGATAACCTCGCGCTGTCCGTGATCCCGTATTACTACTGGGGCAATGGCAGCGGCGTCGGTTCATCCAGCTATGCCCTCAACCGTGGCTCCAACCAGGGCGGTGTGTTCGACCTCGGCAACCTGCCCACGGCCGCCCAATACAACGCCGACGGCACACCCAACAGCGGCGTGTACTACCGCCCTTCACGCACGCAAACCTGGCGTCCGGGTATCACCACCAAGCTGACCTGGGACCTTGGCGACCACAGCCTGCAATTCGGCTACTGGTACGAGCGCGCACGCCAGAGTCAAACCCAGCCGTTCATTCCGCTCAAGAGCAACGGCAAGCCAGTGGACACCTGGCCGGACTCCAACAGCGCCATCGTCGATGCCAACGGCAACACCGTGCAGGGCCGCGACCGTTTCACCGTGACGCCAGCGCAAAAGGTCTGGGCCCAGGACACCTGGTACATCAACCCGGACTGGACCTTCATCGCAGGCCTGGCCTACATGAACGTCGAGCGTGAAGGCACCAACCACGGCAGCCTCAACGAACGCCCGGAAAAACGTAACCAGACCTACAACAAACTGCTGCCCAACGCCGGCCTGAAATACCAGCTGGACGAGCGTGACCAGTTGTTCTACAGCGTGTCGCGCAACATGCGCGTGCCGCAGAACTACGTGCTCTACGACAAAGGCGCCGGCTCGATCGACGCCGAGCCGGAAACCAGCTGGAACCATGAACTGGGCTGGCGCTACAGCGGCGACGACATGAGCCTGGCCGCCACCCTGTTCTACATGGACTTCAAGAACCGCCAGGTGTCGTCCCGGGACATCAACGGCGACTTTGCCGACATCAACGCCGGCTCCGTGGTCAACAAAGGCCTGGAGCTGGAGTGGAGCGGCCAGTTGCCCCACCACTTCAATTACTACACCTCCTACACCTACACCAAGGCCGAGCAGCAGGATGACCTGACCGTCTACAACGCCGGCAAACCCATCGTGCTGCCCACCAGCGGCAAGCAGTTCGCCAACGTGCCCAAGAACATGCTGGCGGCCAACATCGGTTATGACGACGGGCGCTTCTACGGCACCTTCGGCGGCAAGTACACCAGCAAGCTCTACGGCGACCTGACCAACGACGAGGCGATTTCCGGTCGCACCGTGTTCAACCTCGGCGCCGGTATTTACCTGCCGGTGGACAAGAAGGTGGTCAAGGACGCGACCCTGCGCCTGAACGTCGACAACCTGTTCGACAAGAAATACCTGGACGGCGTGTACACCACCAAGACCAACGCGGCCAGCTACAGCGGCTTCCGCGATGGCGACCCGGCGTACATCGTCGGCCTGGACCGTACCGTCACGGTTTCGCTGGAAGCGAATTTCTAAGACTCACCCCAAGAGGAACACCATCATGGATATGAACCTGCTGCACGACGTCACCTTCTATGTGATGTACGCGGCGATGGCCATTGCGATCTTCATCGCCATCGAACGCGGTATCTACTTCGCCTACGTACGCCGCCAGGCACGCGCATTGATCGACGCCCTGGGCGCCAATGTGCACAGCGAGCGTGACCTGCCGGAAAACCTGACCCGTCGCGACAGCCTGCCGCTGAACATGATCTTGCCGGTGCTGGCCCAGAAGGCAACCCACGGTTCGCGCAAAGACCTGGACGACGAAATCGATACCCAGTACCTGAAGACCCGCGCCCCACTGGCCCGCAGCCTGTGGATCATCGAGACCATCACCACCGCCGCCCCGCTGCTGGGCCTGCTGGGCACCATTCTCGGCATCATCGACACCTTCAAGGCACTGGCCACCGCGGGCGTGTCGGACCCAGGGCAGATTTCCGGGGGTATCGGGACGGCGTTGTTCGCCACGGGATTAGGTATCGCCATCGCACTGTTTTGCGTGGTGTTTCACAACTTCTTCCAAGACAGCCTGGAGCGCATCAACGACCAGTTGAAGATCCTGTTGATCCGCGCCGCCACCGGTGCCCGCGCACAGGATGAAGTGACCCATCGCGTGCCCACCCCGCTGCACAGCCGCACGGCTTGACCTACAGGGCGGGCGCCTTGGGCGCTCGCCTTTTCCTTTGGTGCGATGAGACGCTTATGTCCCTTTCGATGAAGTTGCGTATCGCCGGCCTCACCGGCTTGCTCCTCAGTCCGCTGGCCCAGGCGGACTTTTCCATTCCAGGCTTTGAACTGGTGCATACCGTACCCGTGGACACCGCCCTGGGCACCGACGATCTGCGCCAGCCCGGCCCGGTATGGATCGAGCTGTTCGACGGCGCCAAAAGCCGCATTGATATCGGCCAGTTCTACGCCGCGGACCACCCTGGTTCGGTGATGAACACGGTGCTTGAACACCTGGAAGCCGCCGGCAAACGCGGCGTGAAGATTCGTTTCCTGCTCGAAGAAAAAGGCATCAAGCTGTCGGATGCCGCCACCCTGGAACGCTTGCGCGCCATTCCCAACCTGACCTTGCGCGTGCTGCCCTACGGGCAACTGAGCGGCGGCATCATCCACGCCAAGTACCTGCTGGTGGATGGCAAGCAGGCGTTTGTCGGCAGTCAGAATTTCGACTGGCGCGCCCTGGAGCATATCCACGAAACCGGGCTGCGCATCACTGACGAAACGGTGGTGGGCCAGGTGCAGGCGATCTTCGAGCAAGACTGGCAAGCCCAGGCCGCGCTGGCGGGTAAACAACCGGTGCCGCTACCCGCCAGTGGCCCGGCACCCGCACGTACCGGCAACTACTTGGTGGCCAGCCCGCAACGCTACAACCCGCCCGGCGTGGGCGACTCACAGTTGGAACTGCCGCGCCTGCTGGGCGAAGCCAAAAAAGAAGTACGCGTGCAATTGCTCGACTACGCGCCGCTGTCCTACGGACCGGATCGAACCCGGCCGTACTACGCGGTGATCGACAACGCCGTGCGCGCTGCTGCTGCCCGTGGCGTGTTGATCAAGCTGATGGTATCCAACTGGAACACCGACCCGCTGGAACTGCCTTATCTCAAGAGCCTGGCGGTACTGCCCAATGTCGAGATCAAGATCGTCACCCTGCCCGAGGCCAAGCAAGGCTTCATCCCTTATGCGCGGGTGATCCACAGCAAAACCATGGAGATCGACGGCCAAGTGGCGTGGGTCGGCACCAGCAATTGGTTGGGCGGCTACCTGGATAATTCGCGCAATCTGGAAGTGGTGATGCGCAGTGAGGCGATGGCCAAGCGCGTAGGCCAATTGCATGAACAACTGTGGGATGGGCCTTACGCTAGAGCCTTGAGCGTGACGGAGGAGTATCCCGCGGCCCATCCTGGCCAGCATTGACCTTGGGCACCTGAGTAATGGTAGTGTGTGGAAATGTTTCTGACTCTTCCGTCAGAAACCTCCTACTCACTACCTGCAAAGGAATGCCTTTAACCATGCACTTTCCACTGAAAAAACTGGTGGCTGCCACCTTGTTCGCCGCGAGCCTGTCGGCAGTTGCCACTCCCGCATCCGCTAACATCACTGCAGACCAAAGCGCAGCCATCCTGAAGCATTTCAGCGAGAACTCGGCCACCGATTTTCGCAGTTTCCTCGGCACCCTGGCCAAGAGCGAACTGGGCAAATCGGCTGACACCGACCCTGCTATCAGCGCGTTTCTGGGCAACAAACCCCTGAGCGCCGAGCAGCAGAACGAGATCAATCGCCTGCTGGGCATTTATACCCGCGTGAAGTACGGCAAAGCCGCGCTCGAAACCCTGCGCGAACTCGTGGAAATCCCGACGTTCAACGTGGACGGCCTGCCACAGTATAAAAACCCGGAATTCCTCAAGATCGCGGCGAAGATCGAGGCCTTGGCCAAGTCCTTCAACCTGAACTTCCGTAACGTCGATAATCGCGTGTACGAAATTTCCCTGGAGGGCAGCGGTGATGACGTCGTGGGTGTGCATGCCCATGCCGATGTGGTGCCCGTGACGCCGGAAAACTGGGTGCTGCAAGACGGTACCAAACTCGACCCGTTCAAGGTCACGCTGATTGGCGACCGCATGTATGGCCGCGGTACCGAGGATGACAAGAACGGCATCGTGGTGACGATGTACGCCATGAAAGTCATCAAGGAAGAAAAACTGCCATTGGCGCGCACGTTCAAGCTGCTGGTGGACACCACTGAAGAAACCGCCGGTGATGCCATTCCTTACTACTTCGAACGCAATCCCGTGCCGCAATACAACCTGGCGCTGGATGGCGGTTACCCGGTGGTGATCGCCGAGAAAGGCTCGGGTACGGTCATGGCCACCTTCCCGGTGCGCAAGGGCGAAGGCAAAGGCGCGCAAATCATCGCGATGACCGGCGGCAAGGCGAACAACCAGATTCCATCGGCCTCGGTGGCCACGCTGGTCAGCGATACGCCAGCCGAATTGGCCGCCAGCTTGCAACAGGCCGGTGACGACTATGCCAAGCGCAATGGTGGCAATTTCCAGGTGACGGCCAAGGTCGATGGCAAGGACGTCAAACTCACGGTTACCGGCGTATCCGCTCACTCCTCCGAGCCTGAAACCGGGGTCAACCCGGTGGCGCGTATGCTGGACCTGATCCACAGCCTCGACGGCAAGGTTGCCCTCCAGCACAACCACATCACCGATGCCGCGCGGTATGCCGCCGACAACTGGGGCCTGGATTACCTGGGCGGCAAATTGGGTGTGGGCTACGCGGATGATTTCATGGGGCCGTTGACCACCTCGCTGACGTTTGTGGGGCAGGATGACAAAGCCTTCAAACTGGCCGTGAACCTGCGCGCACCGAAAGGTAAAACCCCGGAGGCGCTCAAGGCGCAAATCGAGCAGAAGCTGAACACCTGGGACAAGAACGCCAAGGTCAACGTGAGCTTCACTTACTCGCTGGACACGCCGATGTACCGCAACCCTGAAGGGGAATGGGTAAAAGCCTTGCTGGCAGTGGCCACTGAAAACCTGGGCATGGCGCACAAGTTCGGCACCTCGGCCGGCGCAACCTCGGTGCACGACCTGCCCAACGGCGTGCAATTCGGCCTGGCCCGCCCGGAAGAGAAGTACACCGGGCACACTGACAGTGAGTTCAAGACGGTTGAACAGTTCTTGCTGGACCTGCAGATCGTCACCGAAATGATGGGCCGCGTCGGGCAATTGCCGAAGCTCTGACCCAGTTGAAGCCCCAGCGAGGCTGCGATGGCGGCGGCACAGGCACCCTCTTCAGCGCCTGAACCACCGCTTTCGCAGCCTCGCTAAAGCTCGGGAGATCGGCGTATGTGGAATCACGCTTTGCAGGGCCATCGAGCCAAACACAACTCCCGACAACAACACCGCCCCAATGTGGGAGCTGTCGAGCCCCGGCGAGGCTGCGATGGCGCCGGCACAGTCAACCTCTTCATCGCCTGAACCACCGCTATCGCAGCCTCGCTAAAGCTCGACAGCTCCCACAGGGGATCGGCTGTGTATGTGGAATCCCGCCTTGCAGGGCCATCGAGCCAAGCACAACTCCCGACAACAACACCGCCCCAATGTGGGAGCTGTCGAGCCCCGGCGAGGCTGCGATGGCGGCGGCACAGGCACCCTCTTCAGCGCCTGAACCACCGCTTTCGCAGCCTCGCTAAAGCTCGACAGCTCCCACAGGAGATCGGCGGTGTGGGTGAGATCTCGCTTTGCAGGGCTATCGCGCCAAGCACAACTTGGCAACATCAGCCTTGCAACATCAGCATGTCTTCAAAGAAACCACCGACCGACTCAGTGGGATGGCACAGCTGTATTTCCAGCACCCAGGCCATTTCACTCGGTGGGATCTCCAGGTCAGCCAACACTTTGCTCTCGAACAACGCATGGGGGAAATCTGCAAGGCGGTGCCCTGCCAGGTTGCGTGCCAATCTCCAGCCTTTGGACAGGGCGCTCTGCTCGGCGAAGTCGTAGAGTTCACGCCCAGTCAGGCCACGCAGCCACGCCTGGCGTGTTTCATCAAACACTTCGTGCACGGCCGTTTTGCAGGACTGGTGCAACGGCGCATCGCCGAACACAAACGTATCGCCATAGTCCCCTTCGTAGCCATCCCACACCGGGCCAAGATCGA
The DNA here is from genome assembly GCF_037976155.1 of Pseudomonas sp. FSL L8-0168. Classification (NCBI taxonomy): domain Bacteria; kingdom Pseudomonadati; phylum Pseudomonadota; class Gammaproteobacteria; order Pseudomonadales; family Pseudomonadaceae; genus Pseudomonas; species Pseudomonas sp. FSL L8-0168. Next base: position 1,648,580 of record NZ_CP150262.1, read on the forward strand.
CCACGGCAATGTCATTAGCGCGCAGCCTGCGCTGACGATCAACACCCTCGCGCGGTGGGCGCACAGTGTCGGCGCCAAAACGAATGTAGGTCGGATGCCAGGTGTGCGAAGCGCCCATGGCCTGCAGTTGCCTTGCGGCCATCTCAAGGGCCTCGCCGGTGGTCATGCCGATCTTCAACTGGCTGGCAATGGCCCCCAGGGCACGCATGGATTTTTCCCGCGCAGCCAACATGCCGTCCAAGGAATAACGCGGGCCGACTTTCTCCCAGACCGGGTCGAACGACAGGGAAACCGTTTCCGCACTTGACCGACCACTGGCAACAAACGCCTCCGCGATAAACCGGTGGCTAGCCAACCCCGCTTCAAGGCAATGGGTGCGCACCTGGCTGAGCATTGCACCATTACCGCACGCATACACCTGGGCCTGCTCCCAGTGATGCCCGTGACCCGATGCAACCTCCTGCACCCTGCCCTCTGATGACCGCACGGGATGCCAGCGAAAACGGGGATGCTCAAGCATCGCGTGGTCGAGGAAGGCGCTGTCATAAAAGTCCGCCGATTGCGCGCCACCCCAATACAACGTCACTTCGACATCGCGCTTGAGCGCGGTCAGCAGGATAGGCTTGATGCCCGCGTAACCCGTGCCCGTGGCAAATAGGACCACGGGCGCCGCCTCATCGTCCTGCCAGGTACAGGCACCAAACGGCCCTTCCACGTGAAGACGCTCACCCGCGCCGAGATCACCCAGGATACCCTCGGAAAAGTACCCGCCACTCACCCTTCGAATCTGGAAGATCAACCGCCCTTCATCATCGGCGGGCAGGTTGGCAACCGAAAAGCAGCGCGTGTCACCGTCCGCCAGGCGGAACTTGAGGTATTGACCAGGCCGCACCGCCACTGGGCTTTCGGGTATCAATACCAACTCGATCACATCGGGGCCCAGCGCACGCTTGCTATGCACTTGCGCCGCCACTACCAGCGCGGGCGTATCCAGCGACCAGCCGGGAATACGCAGGCGCATGTCGCCGCAGGCGTGGCTCTGGCATAACAACATTTCATTGGCTGCCAGAGGATAAGAAGGCGCCGGCGCACCCGGCGCAAGGCGCTTGGCCCGGTACGCACCTTCGGCGACCACCACCTTGCACGAACCGCAGGCGCCACGGCGGCAGGAGAACGGCACGGCCAAGCCGCTGGCGAGCATGGCGTCGAGCAAGAGTTCATCGCCCGCTTCAAAGGTTTTCCCCGAGGGCGACAGTTCGATGACATGACGTTTATTCATAAAGACCTCGGGATAAGTAAGGCTTGATTGTTGCGCTAGACTAGGCCCATTAAAACCTCCAGATTTGGATATTTCAGATGGTCCAGATGCGTAAATGGCGTCCACTGCTCCGGCTTGAAGAAGGTGCAAGCCAGGCGACTTACCGCAAGATCGCCGAAGGCTTGGTCAATGCCATCCTCGAAGGCCGCCTGCCGCCCGGGACGTTACTGCCGGGCACGCGGGAAATGGCACACTTGCTCGACGTCAACCGCAAGACGGTGATCCTGGCCTACGAAGAAGCCATGACCAAGGGCTGGCTGATCAGCGAGCCGCGCCGTGGCACCTTCGTCAATGCGCAGTTGACACCCACGCAACTGCCCAGCGTTACACAACCGTCTTTCGCACCGCAGTTACTGGACCAACCAGCGGTACCCTATTTCACCCATAACGCCCAAGTGGTCGCGCTTGAGCATCGACACGGCGCGCTGTTTTTCGACAACGGCACCAGCGACCACCGCCTGCTGCCCCAGGCCGTTTTGCACCGTTACTATCGCCATGCATTGCGCAACAGTTTCGCCTCCAATACCGTGCGTTACGGGAGTGAGGGCACCGGCTATCATTTGCGCTGTGCCCTGGCCGAGATGCTGCGTAACAACCGTGGGCTGACGGTCACTGCCGAAAATATCTGCCTGACCCAGGGCACCCAGATGTCCCTGTACCTGAGCGCCAGCCTGCTGCTCAAGCCCGGCGACGTGGTACTGGTGGAACGCTTGAGCTACCCACCGGCCTGGGAAATTTTCCGTCAGCTCGGGGCTCAGTTGGTCACGGTCGACATCGACGATGAAGGTTGCCGCACCGACCAGGTCGAGCGCTTATGCCGTGAGCACAAGGTGCGCATGATTTACCTCACGCCCCATCACCAGTTCCCCACCACCGTGAGCCTGCATGCCGCCCGCCGGCAACACTTGCTGGCGTTGGCCGCGCTGCATGACTTGTGCATTATCGAAGAGGACTACGACCACGAATATCATTTCAGTGGCCGCCCTTACCTACCGCTGGCCAGTGACCGCGCCCAACGCCATGTGCTGTATATCGGCTCGTTGTCCAAAGTGCTGGGCTCGACGTTCCGCTGCAGCTATATCGTCGCGCCCACCTCTGTGATTGAAGCCCTGCAGCGCAATGCCGCGCTGATGTTGGGCGATGCCGACGCGGTCGCTCAAGCCATGCTGGCAGACCTGATCAATGACGGGGAGTTGAAGAAGCATGTGCGCCGCGTGTCGAAAGAATATCGGGCGCGCCGATCCGTGCTGCAGGACTGCCTGGACCAGGCGTTTGGCGCTCGCATACAGGTGCGCGAACCCGAGGGGGGCTTGGCGCTATGGGTACGTTTCGAGGAAGAAATAGACGTCGATAAGTTGGCAAGCGCCGCATTGGACCACGGCGTCGTGGTGCGCAGCGGTCGTCAGTTTTCACCCAACGACCAGCCGGTAAACGCGCTGCGCCTGGGCTTTGCCTCCCTCGACCGGGATGAAATCCAGCAAGCCACGCGGCGCCTGGCCCAGGCGATGAACGCCGTAGGCAGGCGTTGAAAAACTTACCCAGCGGCCCCCAGGAACGGCAGCGCCAGATACAATTTGATCACCACCGCATTGGCGATATCGATGAAGAACGCGCCCACCATCGGCACCACCAGAAACGCGATCTGCGAGGGCCCGAAGCGCTGCGTTACCGCCTGCATATTGGCAATCGCCGTGGGCGTTGCGCCAAGCCCGAAGCCGCAATGGCCTGCCGCCAGCACCGCCGCATCGTAGTTGCGGCCCATCACCCGGAACGTCACGAAAATCGCGAACAGCGCCATCAGCAATGCCTGTGCGGCCAGCAGAATGACAATCGGCAAAGCCAGTGCCGCCAAGTCCCAGAGCTTGAGTGACATCAGCGCCATCGCCAGGAACAACGACAAACTGACATTGCCCAGCACCGAGACTTCGCGCTCGAACACCTGATGCCAGCCGAGCATCGACAGCCCATTGCGCAGCACCACACCGACGAACAATACGCACACGAACGTCGGCAATTCGAACGCGGTGCCTTGGATGGCGGCATTCAACAAGTTGCCGCCCTGCAGACTGATCGCCACCAGCGCCAGGGTCTCGATAAACGAAAACGCGGTGATCAGGCGCTCTTCATTCGGTTGTTCGAACCCCTTGGCCAGGCTCGACTGCGGTTGCCCAATACCTGGCACCTCGACCCGCTTGATCAGAAAACGCGCCACGGGCCCGCCGATCAGGCCACCGAGCACCAGGCCAAAGGTCGCCGAGGCAATCGCCAGTTCAGACGCAGACGCCACGCCATACTGCTCACTGAACACCGCGCCCCAGGCCGCACCGGTGCCATGCCCACCGGACAGAGTCACCGAACCCGCAAGCAGGCCCATCAATGGGTCAAGCCCGAGCGCCGAGGCCAGCGCGATACCCATGGCGTTTTGCACCACCAGCAAGCCCGTTACCACCAGCAGAAACACCGCCAGGATCCGCCCGCCTTTCTTCAGGCTGGCAAAATCGGCGTTCAAACCGATGGTGGCAAAGAACGCCAGCATCAAGGGGGTTTGCAATGAAGGATCGAAGCGTACTTCGATATCGGCAAACCCGCGCAACGCCAGGAGCAGCATGGCGACCAACAGGCCACCGGCTACGGGTTCCGGAATGTTGTAGGTACGTAAGAAGCCGATGCGAGCCACAAGCCCGCGCCCCAGCAATAGCACCAGTGAAGCGGCAACGAGGGTTGAATAGAAATCGAGTTGAAGCATCCGGTCAGTTCTCTGAAGTGGACAAGGAGAATGGGTGGCCAGAGTAGAGAGCACAGGGCGAAAAGGCATCCACCCTACAAAAAACACAGACTTTCCCTACAAGCTTCACAATAATAACCTACAACCGCCTGCACCTCGCCCATCCAGAGATACGCACAGTAGACTTATCGACGACGCCTTCGCAGCAGAGGCCAGTTTGAGGCGATCTCACCCGGCTCAGCGTCACGCCCTGCGACTCGCACCAGATCTGGAAACTCAAGCAACAGGGCACGATTACCCCGGCCAATGTGCTCCATCACCGCCAGGGTAATATTTTCCCGCACCATGCCCGTCGAAACGTAGTACATGGCCCAGGCCTGTTCTGGCGTACACAGGCCGATCTGCTCTTCAATCTCTTTGTAGGCCTTGTAGTCGTCCGACTCTAAATAGCGCTGATCACCACCCTGGCGCATGCTGTCTCCCTCCCCGACCTCGTCCCCGTCACGTACCGCTTTTGACCTTGGTCCAGACCCGTGTGCGAATGCGCTCCGCCTTCAGCGGCAAGGGCTCAAGCGGAACCAGTGTGGCCATGGTCTTTTTATCGGGATAGATCCAAGGGTTATCCCGCAACTTTTGTTCGACGAACTCAGTGGCGTCTTTATTGGCGTTGGGATAGAGCATGTAGTTGGATGTCTTGGCTATCACCTGTGGCCGCAGCATGTAGTTGATGAACGCCAGAGCGGCCTTTGGGTGGCGAGCGTCCTTGAGCAACACCCAGTTTTCAGACCAGACCAAGGCGCCTTCGCGCGGCAGGCTGTAGGCAATCTTGCGGCCACTGTTGGACTTTTCATTAATCGCCTGCGCCGCCAGGGCACCATTGGCCCAGCCGACGACTGCACAGATATTGCCGTCCGCCAGGTCGGTGTCGATTCTGGACGAATCGAAATAGAGCACATAGGGGCGGATTTTCAACAGCAGCGCCTGGGCCTTCTGGTAATCCTCGGGATCAGTGCTGTTGCTGGGCAGCCCCAGGTAGTGCAAGGCAATGGAAATGATCTCGCTGGGGGAGTCGAGCATGGCCACGCCACAAGACTTGAGCTTGCTGATGTTTTCTTCTTTGAAGATCAGGTCCCAGCTGTCCACCGGGGCGTCATCGCCCAGCGCCGCCTTGACTTTATCCACGTCGTAGCCAATGCCGGTGGTGCCCCAGACATAGGGCACGGCGTAGCGGTTACCGGGGTCATTGACCGCCAGCAGGGAGAGGATGTCAGGGTCGATGTGCGAAAGGTTACTTAACTGCGCGCGGTCCAGCGGCTGCAGCACCCCGGCCTTGATCAAGCCCGGCAATACATTGGAGGTGGCCACCACCAGGTCATAGCCGGTGCGCCCAGCCATGACCTTGCTCTGCATGATTTCGGCGCTGTCGAAAGCATCCATATGCAGCTTGATGCCGGTCTCCTGCTGGAATTGCTTGGGCGTCTGCGGTTCAAGAAACCCGAACCAGTTATACAGATACACCGAAGATTCAGCGGCGGCTGCGGGCGTGCTGATTGCAGCGCCCATAAGCGAAGCTAAAAAAATAGCTCGCAAGTGTGCTCGACTCATATGACTATCCCTGTCCACACGACGCGCCCTCATGGCTATCGTAAGCTCGGGGTGAATATACCGAGCCTCGACGAATAGTAAATACCTACAAGTACTTAGCTCTGGCCTGCAAAGCCCTAACCCTAAAGGGGTAGAACATGTCGCTTGACCTTCATAGCCTGGCTTGGCACCGATCGGTTGGAAAACTGATCATGCAGCTCAATCGCCCTGAGTTCTGGAGTTCGTTGATTCGCGTATTGAATGAGTATGTGCAGATAGACAATTGGGTGGTGCTGGTTTTTGGCGACCACGCAGTGCGTGTGATCAGCCTGCCCGAAGTAGCAGACAGCGAAGAAATCGACGCCTTTATTCACCGCTATGTGAAAGGCCTGTATCTGCTGGACCCGTTTTATATCGCTGATCGAGAAAACCCACAGAGCGGGTTCTTCCATCTGCTCGACATTGCGCCGGAACACTTCCGGGAAACCGAGTACTACCAGCAATATTTCGCGCAATACATCTCGGTCGATGAGGCGCAATACAATGTAAGGCTCGATGCCGGTACAACGCTGTGCATGTCGTTTGGCAGCAACCTGCGATTCACCCAGGCGCAGATAACGGTATTGGACATGATCAAGCCGTGGGTAACGGCAATGATGCATCAACGCATGGGCTTTGAAACTGACCCGGCAAAAAATCTTGCCGAGCCGGCCCCATGGGCTGAGGCACTTACTCAGTTGGAAGCACAAGTAACGGCACGTGAAAAGGACGTACTCAAGTTACTGCTCAGTGGGTTCTCCAACAAAGAGATCGCCGGCAAGCTGTCGCTGTCGACGGAAACCATCAAGGTTCACCGCCGCAACATCTACAGCAAGCTGAATATCAAATCGCAGTCCGAACTGTTTGCGCGGTTTTTTATGCCACGGCAGGAGATTCCTTCGACGCTTTGAACGGGGGCGGTGCGCTGGCGAAGTAAATTGCGCACAAACAAAAACGCCGATCATCACTGATCGGCGTTTTCGTTAAATATGGAGCGGGAAACGAGACTCGAACTCGCGACCCCGACCTTGGCAAGGTCGTGCTCTACCAACTGAGCTATTCCCGCAAATGGCGTCCCCTAGGGGACTCGAACCCCTGTTACCGCCGTGAAAGGGCGGTGTCCTAGGCCACTAGACGAAGGGGACACGCTACTGAAACACATGGTGTGTGTTCCAGTGCCCAGAGGCCTTGTCCGAAGACTTGGTCCTGGTTTCACTCAATGCCGCCCGAAGGCCACACTGCTTGTAAATTGGAGCGGGAAACGAGACTCGAACTCGCGACCCCGACCTTGGCAAGGTCGTGCTCTACCAACTGAGCTATTCCCGCATATGGCGTCCCCTAGGGGACTCGAACCCCTGTTACCGCCGTGAAAGGGCGGTGTCCTAGGCCACTAGACGAAGGGGACACACGTACAACATTCACTCCCTACCGCGTTTCGCTGTGTGCTTTACGCTGTAAGTGGCGCGCATTCTATGGATGGATTGAAAGGTCGTCAACCCCCAAGGATAAATTTATTTAAATCAATGACTTCGCCATGGTTTCACGGCCTTCGCGGGCATTGGCACCGTCCGAGCCTTGACGCCTATATTCTGGCGGTCGACAAGACGCTATAGTTCACCCAGGCAAATGATGGCAATGTGCATCCATTCAGGGAACGCCTACTTATATAGAAGAAATCACCTGGGCAACTGGTCGATCGGTCCTATCCGCCGGATGACCCAGTCACTACACTCCACAGCAAACCCTATTAAAGAGGTCACACCAGTGACACCACTCATGATCACCCTGCTGGTAATAGCCGGGATCGTAATACTGATCGCCATTGGCTACATGAACCACGTGGTGGAAAACAACAAGCTGGAAAAGAAGCGTACCGAGATCGAGCTTAACGATCGGCTGCGTCGCTGCGGTGAAATTACCGAGACCTTCCCCGGCCAACTGATGACCCCAGCGCTCAAGCTATTGCTGGCTCGCCTGGAACTGAACGTCAACCAGCGCCTGTTGAATCTCAACAAGTCCAGCACACCGCTCAAGGCGCGTATCACCGAACTGAATGCGCTGATCGCCCAAGGCGAATCGATTCCGGTGGCCAACCCACCGGCACCGATCCAGACCGAGGCCAAGGCCAAGGACGTGCGCTTCCTGCTCGAAGCCCTGCACGGCCAAGTCACCCGCGCCGCGCAGGATGGCTTCCTGCCGACCAACGAAGCCAAGCACTGGATCAAGGAAATCCGTCATATCCTGGTGCTGCTGCACATCGAGTTTTTCAACAACCTCGGCCAGCACGCCCTGCTGCAAGGCCAACCCGGCCAGGCACGCCTGGCGTTCGAACGCGGCGTGCAGTACCTGCGCAAACAGCCGGAGCCGGTGCTCTACAGCGCCCAGTTGCAACTGCTGGAGTCCCAACTGGCGCGCGCCAACTCCACAGTGCTGACCAACAGCCAGCCTGCCGAGGACGAAGTCAACGAGTTGACCGAGGGCTTGAAAGTTGTTGACGCTGACGCCGAGTGGAAGAAGAAAGCTATTTACGATTGATGGCAACGCGAGCGCAATGCTCAAAGCAACGAAGGTCAAAGGTGGGGCTTGCCGGCGACGACGTCGGCTCAGCAAGGATTGATGTTGACTGACCCGCCGCTTTCGCGAGCAAGCCCGCACACAGTTCGATGGTGGGGTGTCAGGTAGATCAGCATCGGCTGGCAGGCCTTTATCGCAGGCAAGCCAGCTCCCACAATGGGGCCGCTAAGGAAAATCCGATTCTGCCACATGCCATTAATATGACCCTATCCCCCCGCCCCCGACTAGCGTAAAAAAGTGCCCCTCACTCCGTGAAACTAGAGGCCTGTTATGCCTGTCGCCGTGATTGATGGACAACCGCTGCACTATATCGACCAGGGCGCCGGCCCCGTCGTGCTATTGGGTTCGAGTTACCTGTGGGCCAGCGACATGTGGGCGCCGCAGATTGAAGCGCTGTCGCAGCAATACCGCGTGATCGTCCCCGAGTTGTGGGGCCACGGTGAGTCCGGGCCGTTGCCAGCACCCACCCATTCCCTGGATGACCTCGCCCGCCAGGCCCTGGCGCTGCTGGATCACCTGAGCATCGAACAAGCCAACCTGGTGGGCCTCTCGGTCGGCGGCATGTGGGGCGCACGCCTGGCGCTGCTGGCTCCCGAGCGCATCAACAGCGTGGTGCTGATGGACACCTACCTAGGGGCTGAACCCGAAGCAACGCGCCAGTACTATTTCTCGCTGTTCAAGATGATTGAAGACGCCGGGGCGATCCCCGAACCGTTGCTGGATGTGATCGCACCGATCTTCTTCCGCCCGAACATCGACCGCGAATCCGCGCTGTACCAGGACTTTCGCCAGTCACTGCAAGGCTTCCCCAAAGAACGCTTGCTGGACAGTATCGTGCCACTGGGCCGCCTGATCTTCAGCCGCAAAGACATCTTGGAGCAATTACCTGGCTTGGACGCCGACACCACCTTGGTGATGTGCGGCGAACAGGACAAACCCCGACCACCTGCAGAATCCGAGGAAATGGCCGACCTGATTGGTTGCGACCTGATCCTGATCCCCGAGGCTGGGCATATCTCAAGCCGCGAGAACCCCGACTTCGTCAACGAGGCGCTGCTGTCCTTCCTCGCCAACCACGCCTGATCGCCCTGCCCTCAGATCGCAGCGTCTACGCTGCGATCAAAGGCGGAAATGCCCCACCATCCCCTTGAGTTGCGCGCCCAACTGCGCCAACTGGATGCTCGAGGCGGCATTGCCTTGCATGCTCAACGCAGAATGATCGGCACTCGCCCGAATACTGGTGACGCTGCGGTTGATCTCTTCGGCCACCGAGCTTTGCTCCTCGGCGGCGGCGGCGATCTGTTGGTTCATCTGCTGGATCAATGAAACAGCCGCCGCAATGCTGCCCAAGGCCCCTTCGGTCTCCAGTGCATCACTGACCGCCAGTTTCACCAGCTCGCCACTCTGCTGGATCTGCTGCACCGAGGACTGCGCCGCACTGCGCAGCGTGCTGACCAGCCGTTCGATTTCCTCGGTCGATTGTTGGGTGCGCTTGGCCAGTGCCCGCACTTCATCGGCCACCACCGCAAAGCCACGCCCCTGCTCACCGGCACGCGCCGCCTCAATCGCAGCGTTCAAAGCCAGCAAGTTGGTCTGTTCGGCCACGCTCTGGATCACGCTCAAGACGGTACCTATATTCTGGATTTGCGCGCTGAGGCTTTCGATGCTGGCGCTGGCACTGTTGCTCGACGTCGCCAGCAATTCGATACGCTGAAGGCTCATGCGTACCACCTGTTGGCCGCTATCGACTTTGGCATCCGCGGTCTGCGCGGCTTGGGCCGCCTGCTCGGCATTGCGTGCCACATCGTGCACCGTGGCGGTCATCTGGTTCATCGCCGTGGCGACTTGCTCGGTTTCGTCCTTCTGGTTGCTGACTTCGGCAGTGGTTTGCTCGGTGACGCTGGACAATGAATGCGCGGAGCTGGCGAGCTGTTCGATCCCCGCCTGCAACCCGCTGACCATCTGGCTCAAGCTATTGCCCATCTGCTGCATCGCCTGCATCAACTGGCCGATTTCATCACGACGGCTGATCTCCATGCGCCCACTCAGGTCACCCGAGGCGATCTGCTGGGCCACGGCGATCACCGCGCGCAACGGCGCAACAATCAAGCGAGTGATCACCCATGCAGCGATCAAGCCCACCAGCAGCGCCAGGGCGGATGAGCCGATGATCAGCAACGTGCTGTGCTGCAACTGTGTTTGCATGGACTGGTCTTCGGCGGCATACGCCTGGTTGACCCGGCTGACCACTTGCTCGGCGCGGTCATGCAATTGCGTGTAGACCACTTTTTCCTGGGCCAGCAGCCCGGTGTATTCGCCGAGCTTTTCACTGAACGACGCGATATGCCCGGCGACTTCGTTGAGCACGGTCTGGTAGCCGGGGTCCTTGACCGTGGTTTTGAGTGTCTCGACTTCAGCCAGGGCCTGGTCGGCTTGCTCGATCTTGCCCTGCGCGGCGTCGTCTGCGTCCGCCCTGCGGCTCTGATCCAGGCGCACCCGCGCTTCGTTCATGGCCTGCAACATCAGCCGCGACACCTGGCTGACCTGCCCTGCCTGCTCGATAAACGCCGCGCCCTCCTTGCCTTGGCTTTCCTTGAGGCCATAGGCGCCGTCGTCCGCCAGCCCGGCTTGCAGCACATCCAGGTTATTGGCCACGCTGGACACCGACCAACTGGCCATTTCCAGGGCGAGGTCTTTGGTCTGGGTCAACTCGACGAACTCATCGAATGCCTGGCGATAGGCGACCAAAGCTTGCTCAACATCACCCATCACTCGCTCGTTGCTGGCGGAGCGCGCCTTGAGACGCGTGGCCTGGGCCATCAGCGCATCGACACTGGCATGCAGGGCCTCAACGGCATTGGGGTCGGCGTGCAACGCATAGTCTTGCTCGATCAAGCGCACCTTGAGCAGGTCGCTGTTGAGCGTCGACATCGACGTAAGGCCTTCGAAGCGCTGGCCGATGGTCTGCAGGGACCACACACCGATGGCCGCTACCAGGGCCGTCAACAGCAGTACCAGGGTAAAACCCAAGCCGAGTTTTTTTGCCATACCGAGGTTGGCGAAACGTCGTTGCACGCCCGAAATCATTGCACTTGATCCTCTTGCGATGGCAAATGCCATAAGCCAGGTTTACAAGCAGCGAGATTCGCAACCCCGAGGCACTGAGCACAAGCCGCTGGCGCCGGAATAATGGCAAAAAGCTACATGTGCGTCGTTTTCAGAATGGTCGAGGTCGATCTCGCTGCACCCATAGCGCGGAACAGCGTCAATGCGCGTTGATCAGCGGCGTAGGCCACATTGATGCGCAGCCATTCGCTGCGCTCACCCGTGGGGCTGAACAACGCACCCGGCGACAGCAACACACCCAGCCGCTGGGCGCAGGCTTGCAATCGCAAGGGGTCGGCCAAGCCTGGTCGTGCCCACAGGAACATCCCGCCCGCGGGTGCGGCAAATACCTGCCACTCTTCATCCTCCAGCACCTGCAGAGTGGCAGCCATCTGCGCAGTCAGGCGCTTGCGCAGGCGCTGCATCCACTTACGGTAAGTGCCGTTACTCAGCAACGTCGCCACCATGGCTTCGGCAAACCGTGAGGTGCCGATGCCTGTCAGGGTCTTGAGCTGGACCAATTGCGTGATGATCGCGGCATTGGCGCACAGGTAACCCACGCGCAGGGCACTGCTCAGTGTCTTGGAAAAGCTCGACACATAGATCACCCGCTCATCATGGGCAAGCGCCGACAAGCGTGTGCAACTGGCATGTTGCAGGTCGCCGTAAACGTCCTCTTCGATAATCAGGAAGTCGCGCTCGCGTGCCAACTCCAACAAGCGCTCCGCCACCGGACGACTCAAACTGGTCCCCGTGGGGTTGTGATACAGGCTGTTGATGAACAGGCACTTGGGCCGGTGGATGTGCAGCAGCGCTTCCAATGCCGGAATATCCGGGCCACCACGGGTGCGCGGCACTTGCAGCAGCGTAACGCCCTGAAAGGCCAGTTGGCGATAGAGATTGCCATACCCGGGTGTCTCGACCACCACCTTATCACCTGGCTTGAGCAGCGTGCGTATCAGCAGGTCCTGGGCATGGCTGGCGCCGTGGGTGGTGAGAATACGGTCCAGGCTGGTGGGCACGTGTATCTGGGTCAGGCGTTTGAGCAGTTGTTCGCGCAACGCCGGCAACCCCAAGGGTGTGCTGTAGTTGAACAGGCCGCCAGTGTCGGTACGGCTCAGTTCGCGGATCGCGTAGTTGATGTCATCGCTTTCGCGCCAGGTGTCGGGTAGCCAGCCGCAGCCCAGCTTCAGCTGGCCCAGTGGGCCATCGGTAAATGCCCCCCAGCCCTGTTCCGCACCCTCATACCAATGGTTTTCGTGGACCGTCGTGGGTGACGCCACCACAAACCCCGAGCCATGTCGGGGGGCCAGCAGCCCCTGGGCCACCAATCGTTCGAATGCCTCGATCACACTGGCCTGGCTCAGCAGGTTATCGAGGGCCAATTGGCGAATGGACGGCAAGCGTGTGCCAGGGCTCACCCCCTCCTTGCGAATCCATTCTGCCACCGCGCTGACGATCTGCTGAACAACCGGTACCAGGGCTTGTCGATCGATCCCTAAATCCATGAGCCACTCACTTCAACTGTCTGTTAACCCAAAACAGTTAAGCACAGAAGCTCAGTAAAACCGGCCGCCAACTTTTATTAAAGTATTGATTTTATTGGGTTATTTACCTAGTGAAACATATTCGGGCGCAGCCCACTGCCCGCCATGGAAACGCCCCACAGCACCTGGCTCTGTTTTCGAATGCCACGCGACCTGCCGTCCTAGATCGCTGTCGCGCCGCCGTCCACCGCCAGGGCCTGACCGGTGGTAAATGCTGCGCCATCACTGCACAGGTACAACACGGCGCTGGCGATTTCCTCAACCTTGCCAATGCGTCCGACCGGGTGCATGGCGGCGGCAAACTCAGCCTTGCGTGGGTCGGCCTCATAGGCGCGGCGAAACATGTCGGTATCAATCACGGCCGGGCAGACCGCATTCACGCGGATTTTCTTCTTCGCATACTCGATGGCCGCCGACTTCGTCAGCCCGATCACCGCATGCTTGGACGCCGCATAGATGCTCATCTTCGGTGCCGCCCCCAACCCCGCCACCGATGCGGTGTTGACGATGGCCCCACCGCCCTGGGCCAACAGCAACGGCAGCTGATACTTCATGCACAGCCACACGCCTTTGACGTTAACCCCCATGATCGCATCGAACTCATCAAGACTGCCGTCGGCCAGCTTGCCCTTCTCGATCTCGATGCCGGCGTTGTTGAAGGCGTAGTCCAGGCGTCCATAGGTGGCGACGGTCTGAGCCATCAATTGCTGCACGTCCGCGTCGAGCGTGACGTTGCAGCGCACAAATATCCCTTCGCCACCGGCCTGGTGGATCAATGCCACAGTGCCCTCACCTCCCGCCACATCAAGGTCAGCGACCACCACCTTCAAGCCTTCGGCGGCGAATGCCAGCGCGGTGGCGCGGCCAATACCAGCGGCGGCGCCGGTCACCAAGGCGACCTGGCCGGAAAACGTCATGCTCATGGGAACTGTCCTGTGGGGTTAGTAGCGATGGAGCGAGTCTAGCCAACGCCGGGAGCCGCACGTCAGCACTATCAGAAGGCCGGTTGGCGCTGCATGAATCGCAGTGATAAAGCGGACCGGCTGATTATCAATGAGGCCTATTGCCGGGCATTCGCCTGCGCCGCACACCCTTGCCCTTCTGCCACTGAGGGTCTATCACTCATGTTCCATTTCTAAAGAGTCCTTGCCATGACCGCCCAGACCAACCGCCAATTTCTGCTCGCCAAACGCCCGGTCGGTGCCGCCACGCGTGAGACCTTCACTTACCAGGAAGTACCGGTGGGCGAACCCCAGGAAGGCCAGGTGCTGGTGCGCAATGAATACCTGTCCCTCGACCCGGCCATGCGTGGCTGGATGAATGAAGGCAAGTCCTACATCCCACCAGTAGGCATCGGCGAAGTGATGCGCGCCCTGGGCGTAGGCAAGGTGATTGCCTCGAAGCATCCGAACTTCGCGGTGGGGGACTACGTGAACGGTGCACTGGGCGTGCAGGATTACTTCCTTGGCGAGCCCCGTGGTTTCTATAAGGTGGACCCCAAGCTAGCGCCCCTGCCCCGCTACCTGTCCGCCCTGGGCATGACCGGCATGACGGCGTACTTTGCCCTGCTGGACACCGGCGCACCGAAAACCGGTGACACCGTGGTGATCTCTGGTGCTGCCGGTGCCGTGGGTAGCATCGCCGGGCAGATCGCCAAGCTCAAAGGCTGTCGCGTGGTGGGGATCGCCGGTGGCGCCGAAAAGTGCAAGTTCCTGGTGGATGAGCTGGGCTTCGACGCCGCCATCGACTACAAAAACGAAGACGTGCCCGCCGCCCTCAAGCGCGAGTGCCCCAAAGGCGTGGACGTGTATTTCGATAACGTCGGCGGGGATATTCTCGACGCCGTGCTCAGCCGCCTGGCGCTCAAAGCCCGCGTAGTGATTTGCGGCGCAATCAGCCAGTACAACAACAAGGAAGCGGTCAAAGGTCCGGCCAACTACCTGTCATTGCTGGTCAATCGTGCGCGCATGGAAGGCTTTGTGGTGATGGACCACGCGGCGAACTTCGCGGCGGCGGGCCAGGAAATGGCCGGCTGGATGGCCCAGGGCAAGCTCAAGAGCAAGGAAGATATTGTCGAAGGGCTGGAGACATTCCCGGAAACGCTGATGAAGCTGTTCAATGGCGAGAACTTCGGGAAGTTGGTGCTCAAAGTCAGCTGAAACAACACAAAAACAAATGTGGGAGCTGGCTTGCCTGCGATGCAAGCAACTCGGTTTCTAAGTGATACCCAGTTGATACTATCGCAGGCAAGCCAGCTCCCACATTTTTGCTCACTCTAAAAATCAGGCGATCTCGGCGACGACCGCTGCCAACGCCTTGGCAGGATCCGCCGCCTGGCTGATCGGACGGCCAATCACCAGGTAATCCGAGCCCGCATCCAGGGCCTGGCGTGGGGTCAGGATGCGGCGTTGGTCATCCTGGGCGCTGCCGGTGGGACGGATACCCGGTGTCACCAGTTGCAACGACGGGTGAGCGTTCTTCAAGGCCTGGGCTTCCAGGGCCGAACACACCAGGCCGTCGAGGCCGGCTTTCTGCGCCAGGGCTGCCAGGCGCAACACCTGAACCTGCGGCTCGATATCCAGGCCAATACCTGCCAGGTCTTCACGCTCCATGCTGGTGAGCACGGTTACACCGATCAACAACGGTTTTGGGCCGCTGCGCTGTTCCAGCACTTCGCGGCAGGCGCTCATCATGCGCAGGCCACCGGAGCAGTGCACATTGACCATCCACACGCCCATCTCGGCCGCGGCTTTGACGGCCATCGCCGTGGTGTTGGGGATGTCATGGAATTTCAGGTCCAGGAACACTTCGAAGCCTTTGTCACGCAGGGTGCCGACGATTTCCGCCGCGCAACTGGTAAACAGTTCCTTGCCGACCTTGACCCGGCAAAGCTTGGGGTCCAACTGGTCAGCCAGCTTCAGTGCGGCGTCACGGGTGGGGTAATCCAGGGCGACGATGATAGGAGTCTGGCAGACGGACATTGGAATGGGCTCTCAGGCAAGTCGAAATCGGCGCGGATTGTAGCGCAAGCAGCGCCGTTGCGGGATCCGATGATCGGTAAATACTGATCAAGCGCCCAATACCGGCGATTCAGAGCAATTGTTTCAACCCCGATACATTCACGACACGCCCCCAATACGCCGCCCGGCTAGCCTCGCGCACATGACCGTCCGCCCAGCACTTCCAGCCCTGGAACTGGGCGCCTATGCTGACAGCCACACTCAGGCAGATGACCTCGCTATGCATACCCCTTGCGACCCTGTAAACGAAGCGCCAAAAGACGCGGTGATCGCCGAAGACAAGCGCTGGAATACTCGCGCGCTGATTGTCGACGACGACGTGCCGATCCGCGAACTGCTGATCGACTACCTGGCACGCTTCAATATTCTCGCCTCGGGCGTCACCGACGGCACCGCCATGCGCCAGGCCATGCAAGCGGAGACCTTCGATGTGGTGGTGCTCGACCTGATGCTGCCGGGCGAAGACGGGCTGACATTGTGCCGCTGGCTACGCGCCGAGTCGGATATTCCGATTTTGATGCTCACCGCCCGCTGCGAACCTACCGACCGCATTATCGGCCTGGAACTGGGCGCCGATGACTATATGTCCAAGCCGTTCGAGCCGCGGGAGTTGGTCGCGCGTATCCAGACCATCCTGCGCCGGGTGCGTGATGACCGCACCGAACAGCGGGCCAATATCCGTTTCGACACTTGGCGCCTGAACAGCGTGCTGCGCCAGCTGGTGGCCGATGATGGCCTGGTGGTGCCGTTGTCCAACGCCGAGTTTCGTTTGTTGTGGGTGTTTATCGAACGCCCCCGCCGTGTGCTGAGCCGCGAACAGCTGCTGGACGCGGCCCGTGGGCGTTCCATCGAGGCCTTTGATCGCAGCATCGACCTGCTGGTGTCGCGCCTGCGCCAGAAGCTGGGGGATGACCCCAAGGCTCCGCAATTGATCAAGACGGTACGCGGCGAAGGCTACCTGTTCGACGCCCGGGATATCGGTTGATGCGCGCGCCCTTCAACACGCTGTTCGGGCGACTGTTCGGCCTGTTGCTGGTGGCGATTGTGCTGGCCCATGTGCTGGCGTTCTTCTGGTTCCACCACTACGGCCCGCCGCCACCACCCCGCGCGGCCTTCGTCGAACAACCAGATGGCAGCCTCACGCCCTTGCGCAAGGCGCCTCGCCCCTGGTTCGGCGGCCCGGTGGTGCCCCTGACATTTCAATTTATCTCGCTGATCATCGCTGCCTGGTACGGCGCCAAACTGCTGAGCCGGCCAATCCAGCGCCTGAGCGCAGCGGCCGAGCGCCTGAGCGTCGACCTCGACAGCCCGCCCCTGGTGGAAACCGGCCCTCGCGAAGCACGCCAAGCGGCCTCGACCTTCAACCTGATGCAAAAGCGCATCCGCGAACAAGTCAGCCAGCGCGCACGCATGCTCGGCGCGGTCTCCCACGACCTGCGCACCCCGCTCTCGCGCCTCAAGTTGCGCCTGGAACAAATCGAAGACCCCAAGCTGCAAGGCCAGATGCGCCAGGACCTGGACGACATGATCGGCATGCTCGATGCCACCTTGAGCTACCTGCACGAACAGCGCACCAGCGAGACACGGCACTGGCTCGATGTACAGGCGTTGGTGGAATCCCTGAGTGAAAACGCCCAGGACCAAGGCCGCGACGTGCAGTTTGCCGGCACCTGTACACCGTTGCAGGTACAGCCGATGGCCCTGCGTTCATGCCTGAACAATTTGATCGATAACGCCCTGCGCTATGCCGGCACCGCCCGGGTGGAACTGGCCGACAGCCGCGGTGCGTTGGTAATCCGGGTGATCGACCACGGCCCGGGAATCGCCGCCGATAAGCGCGAAGCGGTGTTCGAGCCTTTCTTTCGCCTGGAAGGGTCGCGCAACCGCAATTCCGGAGGGGTCGGTTTGGGGATGACCATTGCCAGGGAGGCCGTCGAGCGACTCGGCGGCCACCTGAGCCTGGAAGATACACCGGGCGGTGGGTTGACGGCGGTGATGTGGTTGCCGAGGGGGTGAAGTATCCAATTACACAACCATGGCACGACGCCGCACCTGTGGGAGCTGGCTTGCCTGCGAAAGCGGTAGTGCAGTCACAGATGCGGCGACTGACACACCGCCTTCGCGGGCAAGCCCGCTCCCACAGGGGATCTTCGCCTAACTGACTGAAATGAGGGCAATCTCCCTTCCACAGCTACAGTGCCGCACCACAGTTAGGTACACCCATCAGTTACACGGTTTGTCTTCACGACGCACTTGCGCCTGGCTCGCGCTCCAGTCTGTCAACAGGCTGTAGGCCACCGCCAGCAACGTCGGGCCAATAAACAGGCCGATAAAGCCGAACGCTATCAACCCGCCAAATACACCCAACAACACAATCACCAACGGCAGGTTGCCGCCACGGCTGATCAGGTACGGCTTGAGCACGTTATCCACGCCGCTGATCACGAACGTGCCCCACACGCCCAGGAATACCGCGTAGGTGTAGTCGCCCTTCCACGCCAGCCACGCCGTGGCCGGGATCCACACCAGCGGCGGCCCCATGGGAATAAGGCTGAGCAGGAAAGTCACGATACCCAGCACCAGCGCGCCCGGTACGCCGGCGATCAGAAAGCCGATCAGCGCCAGCAGCGCCTGGGCCGCAGCGGTGCCGATCACACCATTGACCACTCGCTGTACCGTGCCAGCCACCAGTTCGATGTAATAGCCGGCGCGTTCGCCGATCAGGCGCTCCAACAGGCGGTGCACAAACATCGCCAGGCGCGGCCCGTCACGGTAGAAAAAGAATACGAAGACCAGGCTCAGGGTCAGCTCGAGAATGCCGCCGCCAATTTGCGCACTGCGCGCCAACAACCAATTGCCGACCTGGCCCAGGTACGGCTTGATGCTCACCATCAGCGCCGCGCCTTGTTGATCAATGCTGTCCCAGGTCGCCACCAGGCGCTCGCCTACAAAGGGGATCGACCCCAACCAGGTCGGCGCCTCGGGCAAGCCGTCGACCTGGATGTCCTTGATCAGCGCCACCGCATCACGCACATGGTCCGCCAGGTTGAACCCCAGCCATACCAATGGCACCGCCACCAGCAACATCCAGCCCAACGTCAAGATGCCAGCGGCCAGGGACTCCCGGCCGCCGAGCCAACGGGTGAGCAAACGCATCAGCGGCCAGCTGGCAAATGCCAGCACCGCGCCCCAGAACAGCGCCGACCAGAACGGCGCCATGACCCAGAAGCTGGCACCAAACAGCACCAGCAGCAGGATTTGCACCAGCAGGCGATCGTTATTGAGCATCGGGTATCTCGAGAAGAAGGCTGTAGGAAGAGAGCTTAGGCGAACGGCGCGGGTCCGTTCGCCCGTGTGATGCTTAGCGTATCAGATGCAGATGCAGTCCTTGGGTTTCACCGGCGCCGGTTTCCAGACGGGCGGTGCGCACGCCCTTCTCCACCAGCGCCTGGCGCCAGGCCTCGGTGTGCGGCCCGCTCAGGCTCACGCGCAGGGTGGTGTCGAGGTTCAAGGCACGGGATATCAAGGTCAGCCAGGTGTCATCAGGCTCGGCGCCCAGCGCGGGGAAATCCAGCTCGCCGGTGCTTTTGAGTTCACGCAGCAGGGTGGCCGAGGTGGGCAGCAGGTTGCCCAGAGGCGCGCTGGCGTCGAGTTGCTCCACATGCAGGTAGGCGCGACGGTTTCCGCGGGTAATGCCATACAGCGCGACCAGGGAATTGTCCTGCGGGGCGGCCAGGCGAAGCAGCAGGTACTCCTGTTGGCCGTCGGCGCCCACTAGCTTGGCGTTACCAAACACCTCGTTGGCCCACAGGCTGCTTTCGCCACAATCGCGGGCCTTGCACCAGAACAACAACTGCGCGCCCTTGGCCTGCAAGGCTTCGCGTGTTGCGGTAAAGGCGGCGCTGGAGCTGTGTTCGGCGGGTAGTTCATAGGTGATGGCAGTGGCTGGGCCGCGTGCGATGGCCTGGCCTTCGTAGCGCAACTGGCCGCTGATCTTGCGGATTGCGCCCATGGGGTAGATGCGTTCCTTGTCTTCAGCAGGGCGGTAATCGACGATTTGCGCATCAACCTGACGGGCTACCGCCGGTAAATCCTGGCTGCCGGGCAGATCGGCGGCAAATACCAGGGGGCTGAAACAGCAAAGGCCAAGGGCACGGATACATCCTTTACCCAGGCTCATCGGATCAATGAGCCCTGGCCAATGGTGGTCACAGCAATATTGAGTGTGTTCATGGTTGACTCCCTTTCAATCCGCCCAGCCTCGGCAGTTGACCCCGCCAAGTCAAGGCGTGGAGAAGAACCGATTGAAACAGTCTGCAACAAGAGCTGCACCGGGCTCGTCATTCAGGTGTAAATGATGGCCGCCTGGCAGCGTGGTAACCGTGAAAGGTAGCTGAGAAAGCAATTCGGAATGTTTCGCCAGCATGCCGTCAGCCGCGACCACCAACTGGGTAGGGCACCCTACCCTTCGCACGAAAGCCATGGCCTGTTCATCGGTCAGGCGCATCGGCGACGCCAGGGTCAGGCGGCTATCGCTGCGCCAAGTGTAACCGCCCGGCACCGGCATCAAACCGCGCTGGGCCAGGAGTTGCGCCGCTTCACGGCTGACCGCCACCACGCCTTTCATCCGCGCCTCAACGGCCCGATCAAGGCTGTTGTAGACGGGTTTGCGCTTGTCCTGCAGGCTCAATTGCGCCTGCAACGCCATGCCCAGGCGCTCGGCCGCGTTCTCGCCGCTGGCGGTCGGTGGGATCACGCCGTCGATCAGGCCCAGGTGTGTCACCCGCTCCGGCAAGGCCCCGGCCAACACCAGGGAGACTATGGCGCCAAGGGAGTGGCCAAGTAATGCAAAACGTTTCCAGCCCAGTTGCTCGGCCACCTGCAGCACGTCGTAGACGTAATCCCACAAGGCATAACCGGCGCCAGCCGGGCGGTGCGCCGAATGCCCATGCCCCGCCATGTCCAGGGCGACGATGCGCAACCCGTGCAACTTGGGCGCCAGGCGCGCAAAGCTGTTGGCGTTGTCCAGCCAGCCATGCAAAGCAATCACCGGCAGCCCATCCTCGGCCCCGAACAGATGCGCGGCCAATTCGATGTGCGGCAAGCTCAGGCGAACCTCTTCGACAGGCGTACTCATGCGCAACTGCGCTCGCGGGCCTGCCAGCGGGCGAACAGGTTTTTGATCAAGGCAGCGGTGTCCTGGGGGCGTTCAAGAGGGAACATATGGCCCCCGGGCATGGTGAGCATTTCGCCCATGGGCAAGCGGTCGACACCGCTGGCATGGTGACGCATCACCACCTGGCTCTGGCGGCCACGCACCACGGCCAGCGGCACCTTCAACTGGCGCACCTGGCCCGGGCTGGTGTGGGGCACGCCGCGATAGATGCTGATTTCGGTGGCTGGGTCGAACCGCAGGCGCAGGCGATCGCCCACTTGCTGCAGACCATGTTGCAGGTACGCGTCAAAGCAATCGGGGTCAAAGCCACGGAACAGGGTCTTGCCGGCGAAATAGCTGCGCGCGGTGTCCAGGTCGGTGAATTCTTCGCGCCGGCCAAGCGTGCGCCCAGCCGGGGTGAGGCGGTCGATAAAACCAAAGCGCTTGGCAGCGCGGATCACCCAGCGGTCTGCGCGGGTGAGCACCGGCGAATCCAGCATCACCACGCCCCGGTACAGGTGCGGGCAGCGCATGGCCGCGTGCAAATGCAGCACGCCTCCCAGGGAATGGCCCACGCCCCATACCGGTTCTGGCTGCTGCTCCAGATGGTGGATCAGTTCGTCCACCAGGTTCTGCCAGTTATCATCCACCGGGAACCTGGGGTCGTGACCGTGCTGCGGCAGATGTGCCACCGCATATTCCGGGGCCAGGGCGGCAAACAGCTTGCCGTAAGTGGCCGAAGGGAAGCCATTGGCGTGGGTAAAAAACACGTGCTGCGACATACAGGTTCCATCAAGAAAAACAGAGGGGGATTGTCACCATGCCCGGCCTCTACAGCAATGACTGTAACTGCCAGGAATGATGACACTCACGCCACGCCTATCGCGCCGGCGGTTGTTCACCCAGCGGCACCACGGCCATGGTCAGGCGCGAGACACAACTGGCCTTGCCCTCGTCGCTGCTCAAACGGATGTCCCACACTTGGGTAGTGCGCCCGATATGAATAGCCTTGGCCACCGCCGTCACCCGACCGCTGCGCACACCGCGCAGATGGTTGGCGTTGACCTCCAGGCCCACGCAATAGAACTTGCTTGCATCAATGCACAAGTAGGCGGCCATGGAGCCGACACTTTCGGCCAGCACCACCGAGGCCCCGCCGTGCAGCAGGCCGTAGGGCTGATGGGTGCGGTGGTCGACCACCATACTGGCGGTAAGGGATTCGTCGTCGAAGCTTTCGAAACGAATATCCAGCATTTCACCGATGGTGTTTTTCTGGATCGCGTTGAGGTGTTCGATATTCGGTTGGGTACGCCACAGGCTCATACGGTTGTCCTTGTTGGTTTTATTACGACCCTAATCCTGCCACAGAACGGTTTCGGCGCGCGCGCTCCATGCTTGCAATTGTGGCCCGTACGTCGACTCGATCACGTTGCGTTTGATCTTCAAGGTCGGCGTGAGAAAACCGTTTTCCACCGCCCAGTGGTCTTTCACCACCACCAATTGCCCCATGCGTTCGTGCTTGTCCAGGCCCGCGTTCACCTGTGCCAGCCAGCGTTCAAGACCACTGCCGAGGGCTTGGCGGTCCTCGCCGGGTGCCGACAAGACGCACAGCCCTATCGGCGCGCTGAGCCCCTCGCCGACCACACACACCTGTTCAATACGTGCATGTTCGGCCAGGCGGTTTTCAATCGGCGCCGGGGCCACGTATTTGCCTTTGCTGGTCTTGAAAATTTCCTTGAGGCGTCCGGTCAGGCGCAGGCGACCGTCCGCGTCCTGCTCGCCCTTGTCACCCGTGCGCAGGAAGCCATCTGCGGTGAGCGTATCCGCGGTTTTCTGCGGGTCCTTGAAGTAGCCCAACATGGTCGCGCCACTGTGTACCTGCACTTCGCCTGACGGGTCGATACGCACTTGCACGCCTGGGCAGGGCTGGCCGATCCAACCAAGCGTTTGCCCACCTGGGCGACACACATGGGAATAGCCGCAGTTTTCGGTCATGCCATATACCTCCAGCACATCCAGGCCCAGGCGCTGATACCAACGCAGCAACGCCTCGGGCACCGGCGCCGCGCCGGAAAGAGCGATACGCAGCGCATCCAGCCCCGGACCGGCGAGGACTTTATGGCCGACGCGCTTGCCGATAAAAGGCAGGCTTAACAGCATATCGAGCCTTTTTTCTGGGATTTTGGCGTAGACGCCCAGTTGGAATTTGGTCCAGATGCGCGGCACGCCAAACAAGGCCGTCGGCCGCGCCCTGCGCAAATCGGTCAGGAAGGTCTCCAGGCTCTCAGCAAAAAAAACGGTTTGCCCGGTATAGATCGACGCCATTTCCACAAACATTCGCTCCGCCACATGGCACAGCGGCAGGTACGACAGCAACCGGTCATCCTCTCCCAGGCCAAACAACTCAGTACCGCGCGTGGCAGCACACCCCAAGGCGCCGAAACTGTGCATCACCCCTTTGGGCAGGCCGGTCGTGCCGGAGGTGTAGATGATGGTAGCCAGGCTGTCGGCATCCGGTAGCGGGTTGTCCTGAATCGGCGAGCAGGCTTGCAGGTTCGCCCAGTTGAAATCGAAAGCCCCGTCAGGACACAGCGGCAGGCTGATAGTCGGGACACCCGCAGGGATGCCAGGCGCCATCGCCGACCAATCATCAAGCTTGCCGATCAGCGCCAACCGCGCCTGCGAGTGAGTCAGCACATGGGCGACTGAGTCCGCGGTGAGGTTGGGATAAAGCGGCACCGACACATGCCCGGCCATCCAGATCGCCAGGTCGGCGATGATCCAGTGGGCGCAGTTTTTTGAAATCAAGGCAATGTGCGAACCCTGGGGCAACTCCCGCGCGCGCAGCCAGTGCGCAGCGCAACGGACCTGGTGGCCGACATCGCCCCAGGTGAGGGCCTGCACCTCACCGCCGCCGATGGGCTGAACGAGGAAGACTTTGCGCGGGTGCCGCGCTTCACGCTCGAAGAAGACCTGCAACGGCAAACGAAAAGCGACAGGCATGGGACGCGCTCCTTTGTGATCCGAGATACAGCCGACCAAGCACTTGCTTGGTTGACGGTATAGCACAGGTAAAGGAAATGGCTTGTCGCTAACCACGATGCGAAGCGAGCCGCTCTTGATCTGCTCTTGATCTTGATCTCAGGCGCCCCGTCGAACCACGCTGGCCGGAATTCCGGGTCCTTTTCCAAAAGTGACCCGCCGTTGGGCGGAACTCTAAGTGGCCGTTACCGCAGCAGTGGATATGTACTCGGTATAACAGTGTCGCCTGTCAGGTCGTCATCGCAGGCAAGCCAGCTCCCACATTTGGATTGCGGGGTGTCATGTAGATAGGCGTCGGCTGTCAAGCCGTCATCGCAGGCAAGCCAGCTCCCACAGTTGGATCGCGGGGTGTCAGCGAGATAGGCGTCGGCGGCAGGCCGTCGCGGGAGCAAGCGCCCTCGCCACAGCGTCGCACGATGCCTAGGGATTCTTCACACCCACCAGACTCATCAACCCCGCCAACGGAAAATCACCCTCAAGCTCCGCCAGGCTGGCCGTGTACATCGGCTGTGGCTGACGCTGATGCCCATGCTGCAAAAAACTGATCAGGCTGCCCACCAGCGGTTGGTGGCTGACCAACAGCACGTCGTCATCGCTGTCGAGTTTCTCCAGCACTCGCTGAACATCCCCATCGGGCGTCAGCCACGGCACAGTACGGATTTCGGGCTGAAACCCCAGCACATCGCGCACCAACTGCGCCGTCTGTTGCGCCCTTACATAAGGGCTGGCAATGATGGCGCCCAAGGGCTGGCCAATCAGGTGCGCAGCACTGCGCAAGACTTCGGCACGCCCATGCTCGGTAAGGTTGCGCTCGGCGTCCGTGGGTGCGTGCCCTTCAGCTTCACCGTGACGCAGAATCCATACCTTCATAGCTTCGGCTCTTCATCACGCACCGGGTGCGGTGCCGGCGGTACGCTGTGGGCCGCTTCGCCTTCGGGCGCACGTGGGGTTGGCCAATCGGCGAACGGCCAGGGCTTTTGCTCGGTGTGGAAGCTGCCGAAGCGGCCAATCTGCGCCAGGAACTGGCTGAGGCTGTCGCCAAAGTTCATCAGGCCCAGGTTCGGCGCTCCGTAGACCAGCCGGTAAATCAATTGCACCACCACCAACGCGCCGAGCAGGAATTGCGCCACCTGCCACACCAGCGCAAACACCAGCATCCACAGAATGCGCAAGACAATCGACTCGTATGGGGGGGCAGCTTTGGGATCGTTCATGACGCGCTCCTCAGTTAAAACCACTGGTGGAAATGAAGTCGACATCGGTCTTGGGCTCGGCCCGCATCAGTAACTCGATGACTTGGTTCAAGGTGCGCCCTTCGAACAGGATCGCGTGCAGCCCGGCGACCAGCGGCATGTACACGCCCACTTCCTGGGCCTTGGCCTTCAAAACCTTGAGGGTGTTGACCCCTTCGGCCACTTCACCCAGGCGCGTCACCGCCTCCTCCAGGCTCAGCCCTTGGCCCAGGGCAAATCCAACCTGATAGTTGCGGCTTTTAGGCGATGAGCAGGTGACGATCAAGTCACCCACGCCCGCCAGGCCGAGGAAGGTCATGGGGTTGGCGCCCTGGTTCACCGCAAAACGCGTCATCTCGGCCAGGGCACGGGTGATCAGCATGCTCTTGGTGTTTTCGCCCATGCCCAGGGCCACGGCCATGCCGGCGATGATCGCGTAGACGTTTTTCAAGGCGCCGCCCAATTCGACGCCGAAGCGATCGGCGCTGGCGTAGACCCGGAAAGTACGGCCATGCAGCACCGCCTGGACGCGCTCGCACAAGGCCTCGTCTTCACTGGCGACCACGGTGGCGGTCAACGCGTGCTCGGCGACTTCCCGCGCAAGGTTTGGCCCGGACAGCACGCCAATGCGCGCCTGAGGGGCGATTTCGGTGAGGATTTCACTCATCAACTTGAAGGTGTGGGCTTCGATACCCTTGGTCAGGCTGACCAACAACTTGCCAGCCAGGCGTTCGGCGTGGGGCGCCAATACCGAACGCAAGGCGCTGGAAGGCAGCGCGACGAAGCACAGGTCGCAAGCCGTGAGGGTGTCCAGCAGGTCGGTCACCGGTTCGACGGCAGGATGAATCTTGATACCTTTAAGGTAACGGGGGTTTTCGCGATGCACGCGAATGGCTTCGGCCTGCTCGGGGTCGCGCATCCACTGACGCACCGCGTGGCCGTTCTCGGCCAGCAGGTTAGCCACGGCGGTACCAAAACTTCCGCCTCCCAGGACCGCAATAGGGCGCTGTTCAGTCATATGCAATCCGTTAATCCATACCAGTGGCGATGGCGGCATTATACGGGGCGCCCGGCTTGCGGCCAGCCCCCCTATCAATTCGCGGTTTTGTCAGAAAATGCCACGGGTGTGCGAAGTAAATGCAAGTCCGACGACTGGCAAATAGCCGCGCCTCGGTTAACATGGTCGGCTATCCGCAATTAACAAGGCCGTGCCGTGTATCTAGGCCCTCCTCCTCGCTCATCACTGTTATTGATGCTGGTGTGCGCTACCTGCGCACAGGCCGACGACCTGTTCCTCGACAGCCAGCCGCTGCCCCAGGTCTTGACCGCCACGCGCCTCAAGCAATCGGCCGCCGCCGTGCCCGGCAGCATGACGGTGATCGACAGCGAGCTGATCAAGGCCAGTGGTGCCCGGGACATCTCGGAACTGCTGCGGCTGGTTCCCGGGATGATGGTCGGCTACACCAGCGGCAACCAGGCCTCGGTGAACTACCACGGCACCAGCGCCAGTGATGCCCGGCGCATGCAGGTGTTGATCGACGGGCGCTCGGTCTACCGCGCTGGCCTGGCCACGGTGGACTGGAGCGATATCCCGGTGGCCATGGAGGATATCGAGCGCATCGAGGTCTTTCGCGGCCCCAACACCGTCAGCTACGGCGCCAATGCACTGATGGCGGTGGTGAATATCCTCACCCGCTCGCCGGCCAACAGCCAGGGTTCACGGATAAAGGTGGTCCGTGGCGAACGTGGCATCAATGACTTCTATGCCAGCCAGGGTGTGGGCTGGGAGACCGGCGATTTGCGCTTGTCCCTGTCCGGGCAACAGGACGATGGTTTTGACAGCGACGCAGCCGGCGCCGACCGCCGTGACGGGCGCCGTCTCAACCGTTTCAGCCTGGCGGTGAGCCAGACCTTGAATGGGCAACAAAGCCTCGATTGGCAACTGAACGTCAAGGAAGGCACGAACCAGCGCCCTTATACCTACACCCCGGTGTTTGCCGGGATTACCGAAGGCGGTAGCAATTCCGACGCCACCGCCAAAGACTATGCGGGCTCCCTGCGCTGGAACTTCGACTTCAACCCCGACCACAGCCTGTATATCCAAGGTTCGGCACAGCAATGGGACCGCAAGCAAATCTGGAAAGCCTGTGACGCCAAGGTCTCGTTCAGCCCGGAGCTGACCCAGCTATGGCAGCTCAACCCCAACTATGCCGAACAGCTGGCGCGGCACATGGACACCTACAGCCAAGGCTCCGCACCACCCGGCAGCGCCGCCGAACAGGCCTTGGCCAATCAGGTGCTGGGCCAGTGGCGCAACGGCGCCAACCAGAGCGTGTGCGGCGATATCGACCAGAGCGCCCGTGAAAGCCGCTACGACGTGGAGATTCAGGACACGCTCAGCCTTTCCGACAGCCTGCGCCTGGTCAGCGGCATGAATTACCGCTACGACCGCGCCGACTCCGAGACCTACTTCAATGGCACCCTGGACGACACCACCTGGCGTCTGTTCGGGCATCTGGAATGGCGCGCCAGCGAACACTGGCTGCTGCAAGGTGGCGCCATGTACGAAGACACGCACCTGAGCGGTAACTCGCTGACGCCCCGTGTGGCGGTCAATTACCTGATCAACCCCCGCCACGGCTTGCGCGCGGTTTACTCCGAGGCCATCCGCTCGCCGGACATGTTCGAGAACAACGTCAACTGGAGCTACCGTGTCACCAATCTCAGCTCCCCGACCTACGGGCAAAACGCCGGGCAATATTTTGTCGTGACGCGCGGCCCCGGCAACCTCGACAAAGAGTTGATGCGCTCACGCGAGCTGGGCTACAACGGCTTCTTTGCCGAGCTGGGGCTGAATGTCGACGTGAAGCTGTTCTATGACGAAATCACCGACATGATCAGCTCGCCGCTGCGCAACAACCAGTACATCGCCAGTAACGCCAACAGCTCGCGCTTCACCGGTGCCGAGTCACAGTTCGACTGGCGCGTGAGTAGCGCCGACCGCCTGCGCCTGACCTATGCTTATGTAGACGCCACCTCCAGCAACCCGCTGGACAAAGCGCAAACCGCGCGTAACAGCGGCTCGGCCGGTTGGCTGCGTGAATGGGGCCAGGGGTGGTCCAGCGCCTTGTTCTACTATGGCGACGACGCACTCAACCAATATCGCTTCCAGCGGGTCGACCTGCGGGTGGCCAAGCGCATTGCCGTAGGCAAAACCAACGTGGAGCTGGCGGGCATGTTGCAACAACGCCTGGATAACCAACCCACCACCTGGGCGGACAACAACTACGACCATCGCCACGTTCTCTACTTCAGCGCCGAGCTGGACTTCTGACATGGCCGATCAGTCACGGATGACACGCCTCCTGGTTTCACGATTGTGGCGCCGCGGCCTGCTGCTGGCGTGCCTGCTGCTGGCAGCGCCGGCCTGGAGTGCCAGCATCCTGCTCACGGCCGCCGAGGACGGTGCCGGTGTGCGCGCCTTTACTCAGGCCCTTGCCCAACAGCGCCCCAACGACCAGGTCAGCTTTACCCCCCTCAACGAGTTGCCGGCGCCCAGGGACTTGCCCGCCAGCACCCGTTTGATCCTCCTCGACCTGCCCGGCCTCGACTGGCGCCTGCAGGATGCCCAGGGGCCGCCCGCTCTGGTGTTGCGCATCAGCCGCCTCCAGGCCCGGCAACGCCTGGGCAACACGCACCCGGCGAAAATCAGCCTGCTCTGGAGCGACCCGCCGCTGGAGCGTCAGTTGCGCCTGATCGTCCATATCCTGCCCCAGGCCCAGCGCGTTGGCGTGCTTTACGATGCCGGCAGTGAGTTCCTGCTGCGCGAACTGATGCAGGCCGCCAAGCCCATCGGCCTGGAAATCGTGCCCCAGCTCTGGGACAACACCAGTGACAGCCGCCCGTTGCAAAACCTGTTCAAGAACAGCGACGTGCTACTGGGCCTGGACGATCCGAACCTGTACAACCCCAAAACCGTAAAAAACCTGTTGCTGAGCAGTTACGCCCGACAACTGCCGTTGGTGGGGCCCAATGCCGGCTTTGTGCGGGCCGGCAGCCTGGCCAGCACCTACAGCGATCAGGCCGACTGGCTCGCCGTGCTGGACCATCTGCTGGACCAGCCGCCGGCCAATTGGCCGCACACGCTCTACCCTGAACACTTCAAAGTCGTGGGCAACCCGCAAGTCGCACGCTCACTGGGCATCGAACAGGTCGATGAAGTCGCCGTTGCCGCCCGCTTGGCCGAAGGAGAACAACGTCCATGACCTTGCGTCGTCGTTGGGATATCAACACCCGCACCCAGCTCATTACCCTGGGCCCCGCGCTGCTGTTGACCCTGCTGCTCATCACCTTCTTCACCTTTGTGCGCATCCAGGATTTGCGCCAGGAACTGGACCACACCGGTCAATTGATCGCCAACCAGCTGGCGCCCGCCACTGAGTACGGCGTGATTTCCGGCAACAACGACGTGCTTGAATCCCTGCTGCGTGCAACCCTGGCCACGCCCCATGTACGCTTCCTGGAGATCCAGGACAGCGCCGAGAACATCCTGGTGTACGTGGAGCAGCCGTCCGAGCGACATGATCGCTCGCTGTCGGTGAAGGTGTTCCAGGCACCGATCCGCCTGCAACACATCCAGCTCAACAATGACTTTTTCCAGGACAACCTCAACGAACCCAAGGCCCCCCGCGCGGACTACCTGGGGCGGGTGATCGTGGGCATGTCCAATGATGCGTTCAGCCAGCGCCAGCAGGAGATCCTGTTCAAGGCCGGGATCCTGGCCTTGTTCGCCCTGCTGTTTACCTTCCTGCTGGCGCGGCGCTTGTCGGCGAGCCTGTCAAAGCCGATCAGCGCCATGGGGCATGCGGTCAAGGCCATCCAGCAAGGCGATTACAAAACGCCACTGCCCATCGTCGATGACTCGGAACTGGGCGACCTCTCGCGGCATATCAACAACCTGGCCGAGGGCCTTCACCAGGCCAGTCGCGAACAGCAACAAGCCATGGCCCAGTTGATCCAGACCCGTGAAGAAGCCGAGCGGGCGAACAACGCCAAGTCGGATTTCCTGGCGATGATGAGCCATGAACTGCGCACGCCCATGAATGGCGTGCTGGGCATGCTGCAACTGCTGGAAACCACCGAGATGACCGAGGAGCAGACCGAGTATGCGGCGCTGGCTTCGGAGTCTACCGAGCACTTGCTCAAGGTGATCAATGACATCCTCGACTTCTCACGCATTGAACGCGCCGCACTGGAGCTGGAGCATATTCCGTTCAACCTGGCGGACCTGATCAGCAGCTGCGCCCAAGCGTTCCAGCACAGTGCCCAACAGCGCGGGCTGAGCCTGGAGTTGCCCATCCCCATGGGCCTGGAAGCCCTGCGGGTGCGCGGCGACCCGACGCGGATCCGCCAGATTCTGGTAAACCTGATCGGCAATGCATTGAAATTTACCGAACATGGCAGCGTGACCGTCGAGCCCCACTGGCAAACCCTGGACCATGAGTTGCTGTGGTTCACCTGCACCGTGCGCGACAGCGGCATCGGTATTTCTGCCGAACGCCTGGATTTGATGTTCGATGCCTTCCAGCAGGCCGACAGCTCCATTTCCAGGCGTTACGGTGGCACGGGCCTGGGCCTGCCGATTGCGCGCACCCTGGCCGAACGTATGGGCGGCACCTTGCGCGCCCAGAGCGAAGAAGGTCGAGGCTCAGTGTTCACCTTGGAGATTCCGCTGGCCATTGACCAGCAGCATGTGCCGGTCGCCGCTCCTGATGCGCTTGGCAAAGCCAGCGCGGGCGATGGGCGCCACGTACTGTTGGTGGAGGACAACCCGGTCAACCGCACCGTGGTCGAAGCGATGCTGCGCAGCCTGGGCTTCGAAGTCAGCCTGGCCACGGACGGCGCCGAGGCGATCCGCAGCGCCGAGAGCTTGATTTTCACCGCCATCCTGATGGATTGCCGCCTGCCCCTGATTGATGGCTACGAGGCCACGCGGCAGATTCGCCAACTGCCTGGCTGCGCCGATCTGCCGATCATCGCCCTGACGGCCAACGCCTTGCAGGGCGATCGCGAAGCCTGCCTGGCAGCCGGAATGAACGATTACCTGGCCAAGCCGTTCAAACGCACGGATTTGCAGCAAATCCTGCAGCGCTGGGTGCAATAGCGCCGCGCCATCAGCCAACTGCGACTGGCGTGAAAGACGAAAGTGGGGCAGTCTTAGGCACCCGAACGGGCTGATAAACAGGCCCGGTTTAAAATTTCAGTGAACAAGTGTACATTGAGTGCCTTGCCGCTGTGACTTTCACTACAACGCAATAGTCTATGTGTAGGCTGCCGCTATGAGGCATGAACGCTTCATTCGGTTCGGGAAGATTTGCCCTACCCTGCCGCATGGGATTATTGAGGAGCTCGCATGACCAAACAAAACGCCTTTACTCGGGAAGACCTGCTGCGCTGCAGTCGCGGTGAGCTGTTCGGCCCAGGTAACGCGCAACTGCCCGCCCCGAACATGCTGATGGTGGATCGCATCACCCATATCAGCGAAGAGGGTGGCAAGTACGGCAAAGGTGAATTGGTCGCCGAGCTGGATATCACCCCTGACCTGTGGTTCTTCGCTTGCCACTTCGAAGGCGACCCTGTGATGCCAGGCTGCCTGGGCCTTGATGCCATGTGGCAGCTGGTCGGTTTCTACCTGGGCTGGCAAGGCCTGCCGGGCCGCGGTCGCGCCCTGGGTTCGGGCGAAGTGAAGTTCTTTGGCCAGGTACTGCCGAGCGCCAAGAAAGTCACCTACAACATTCAAATCAAGCGCGTCCTCAAGGGCAAGCTGAACCTGGCCATCGCCGACGGTTCGGTGACTGTCGACGGTCGCGAGATCTATACTGCCGAAGGCCTTCGGGTCGGCGTATTTACTTCCACTGACAACTTTTAAGGGTTATCCGCATGCGCCGCGTCGTTATCACTGGTCTGGGCATCGTTTCTTGCCTGGGCAATGACAAAGAGACCGTCACCGCTAACCTGCGTGCAAGTCGCCCTGGCATCCGCTTCAACCCGGAATATGCCGAAATGGGTCTGCGTAGCCAGGTTTCCGGCTCCATTGACCTGCCCCTCGAAGAACTGATCGATCGCAAGATCTATCGCTTCGTCGGCCACGCTGCCGCCTACGCCTACCTGGCCATGAAAGACGCGATCGCGGACTCCGGCTTGAGCGAAGACCAGGTTTCGAACGTACGCACCGGCCTGATCGCCGGCTCCGGCGGCGCATCGACCCTCAACCAGATGGAAGCGCTGGATATCCTGCGCGAAAAAGGCGTGAAGCGCGTCGGCCCTTACCGTGTCACGCGGACCATGGGCAGCACCGTTTCCGCTTGCCTGGCTACGCCATTCCAGATCAAGGGCGTGAACTACTCGATCTCCTCCGCATGCGCCACCAGCGCCCACTGCATCGGGACTGCCGTTGAGCAGATCCAACTGGGCAAGCAGGACATCGTATTTGCCGGCGGCGGTGAAGAAGAGCATTGGAGCCAGTCGTTCCTGTTCGACGCCATGGGTGCATTGTCCACCCAGTACAACGAAACCCCAGAAAAAGCCTCCCGCGCTTACGACGCCAAGCGTGACGGTTTCGTCATCGCCGGCGGTGGTGGCATGGTGGTGGTCGAGGAGCTGGAACACGCCCTGGCCCGTGGCGCGAAGATCTACGCGGAAATCGTTGGCTATGGCGCGACGTCCGACGGCTACGACATGGTTGCGCCAAGCGGTGAAGGCGCCATCCGCTGCATGCAGATGGCAATGTCCACCGTCGACACCCCAATCGACTACCTGAACACCCACGGCACCTCGACCCCGGTCGGCGATGCCAAGGAAATGGAAGGCGTGCGTGCGGTATTTGGCGACAAGGCTCCGAAAATCAGCTCCACCAAGAGCCTGTCGGGTCACTCCCTGGGCGCCGCTGGCGTTCACGAAGCGATCTATTGCCTGCTGATGATGGAAGGCAACTTCATGGCCGGCTCGGCCAACATCGACGAGATTGATCCGGTTGTGGCCGATATGCCGATCCTGACCAAGACCGTTGAAAACGCCAAGATCGACACCGTGATGAGCAACAGCTTTGGTTTTGGTGGCACCAATGCCACCTTGGTACTCAAGCGCTGGCAGGGCAAGTAAGCCCGCAGGTTGATCACACGAAAAAGCCCCGACTGGTTCGGGGCTTTTTTTTGCGTTTGATTTGAAACCGCGTCGCCTTCATCGCAGGCAAGCCAGCTCCCACATTCGACCGTGCTCACCTTGAAGAAACGCGGTCCAGTGTGGGAGCTGGCTTGCCTGCGATTGGGCCAACCCGGTTCCCCGCCCTACACCGAAAACCGCGCCACCATCGAATTCAGATCCACCGCCAACCGCGACAACTCCTGGCTCGCTGCACTGGTCTGATTGGCCCCGGTCGATGTCTGGTGCGCCAGGTCGCGGATATTCATCAAGTTACGATCCACCTCCCGCGCCACCGCCGCCTGCTGCTCCGAGGCACTGGCGATCACCAGGTTGCGTTCGTTGATCAAGGTGAATGCCGAGGCAATCTCTTCCAGGGCCATGCCCGCCGATTTGGCGATCTCCAGTGTGGAGCGCGCCCGAGTATTGCTCTGCTGCATCGAGCTGACAGCCTGGTCGGTGCCCTGCTGAATCCCGCTGATCATCTGCTCGATTTCCTGGGTCGACTGTTGCGTGCGATGGGCCAAGGCCCGCACTTCATCGGCTACCACCGCAAACCCGCGCCCGGCATCCCCCGCTCGCGCCGCTTCAATCGCCGCGTTCAGTGCCAGCAAGTTGGTTTGCTCGGCAATCGAGCGAATCACATCCAGCACTGTGCTGATGCCATAGACCTTTTGCGCCAGCGCTTCGACCTGGGTCACATTGGCGGTCACATCGGTGGCGAGGGCTTCAATCGAGACCACCGTCTGCTGCACCTGTTCACGCCCTTGCTGGGCAATACGGTCGGATTCGCGAGACGCCTGGGACGTGGCCACGGCATTGCTCGCCACCTCCTCCACCGCCACCGTCATCTGATTGACGGCCGTGGCCGCCTGTTCGATTTCCTGGTTCTGCTGGTGCAAGCCACGGGTCGCATCCTCGGTGACGCAACTGAGCTCTTCGGAAGCCGACGCCAATTGGTTCGATGATTCTGATATGCGCCGGATAGTGTCGCGCAAGCTCTCCTGCATACGCTTGAGCGCCTGTTGCAAGCGCGCTGGCTCGTCGCTGCCACTGAGCCTGATGTCGCCCGTCAAGTCGCCACTGGCAACGCCCTGGGCCACTTTCAACGACTGTGCCAACGGCAGCACGATGCTGCGTGTCAGCCACACCGCCAGGCCAATCGTGATCAACGCCGTGACGCCAATCATGACCATCACCCAGACCCGCGACTGGCTGAACACCTGCTGTGCCAGCCGGGCGGCCTCGTTGGCGCTGGACTTGTTCAGATTGACCAACTCACGCAGCGTCACGGCCATCTGGTCGGCCATCTGATTCATTTCGCCATTGACCACCGCAATGGCGTCCTCCAGCCGATTAGCCTTGGATAAGCCCACCACCTGCTCCTGGCGTTGCAGGTACTGCTGCTCCTCGACCTTGAAGCGATCAAACAGCACCCGCTCCTCAGGCAAGACGATCAATGCCTCGTACACGCCTTCAGCGTGATGCAAGCCGGTTTTGATCTCGGCGATTTTCTGCTCGTTCTGCGCCACCGCCTGGGGGTCGCGGTTGACCAGCAAGCGCAACGTCAGCGCCCGAATGCGCAACACATCCTGATTCATCTCCCCCACCGCCATGACGCTGGGCAGCCAGTTGGTCTCCACCTGGTCCGACTGCTGGCGCATATTAGCCATCTGCAACAGGGCAAAGCCGCCCAAGACGAACACCATCAACGCCAGCACACCAAAGCCCAGGCCGGCGCGAGGGGCGATATTCAAACTGCGGATATTCATGCCAGGGTTCCTTCCAAAAGTACTGCATCCACCTGCAGCGGGTCTCTTGGACGTTATCGGCACCTCAGGTCATGAGCATAAGATCAAAACGCGATATCAACGCGCGTCGCCATCGCGATGCGGCTTGGGCAGGATGGCGAGGAAGTTGTCGCGCGCAACCTTGTGGGCAACGTCTTCGGGCAACGCATCGAGGAAAGGATCGAAACGGCGCATCTCCTTGCCCAACTTATTGAAGCGCCCCACAACATCGGAGCCGAGCATGAAGCGATCCGGGAAGCGCTCCACCAGCGCAACCCATTGCGGCCGTGGCTTGCCGGCGTCATCCAGCAGATAGGGCGTGAGCATGC
This sequence comes from Pseudomonas sp. FSL L8-0168, assembly GCF_037976155.1. NCBI lineage: Bacteria > Pseudomonadati > Pseudomonadota > Gammaproteobacteria > Pseudomonadales > Pseudomonadaceae > Pseudomonas > Pseudomonas sp. FSL L8-0168. The sequence continues at coordinate 1,684,239 of NZ_CP150262.1, forward strand.
TCCAGGACAGGTCGATATACAGGTTGGGGTACGCCTCAAGCAGGCGCGTCAGGGTAGGCAACAAAAAGTCCATCTGCACCTGATGACGGTGAATTTCCTTGCTGGTACCGGCATGGGCCCAGATAAAACGCGTGTGCGGGTGGTTGCGTAACGGCTGCTCGACTTCCGCTAGGTACAGTGGGTTGCGCTCACGTTTGGAGGTAATGTTGGAATGCAGCATCACCGGCAGGTCGTTTTCGGCCGCCAGGTGGTAGATGCGCGTCATGGCTTCGTTATTGGCACGCGGCGTGTCGCCGGAAGTCAGCGCGGTGAGGTCATCATGGCGGGTAAACACTTCACCGATGCCCTGCCACAGCCCAGGGTTGAGGTCGAGCATGCGCTGGATGTGGGCGGCGGAGTTCTTGTCGTTGGGATTGAAACCGGCGAGGAACGGGTGAAAGTGCTGGCGTTGCGCAGGAGAAAGTTTATTCACTGCCGCCGCGACGATCACATCCGTGGCGCTGTACCAATAAGCATCGGCGTCGTCACCGGCGTAATAGCGCGGACGCTTGGGCTCGTCTTCGTGCCATTTCTTGGCCACGGGAATCCCGGAAATCATGACGTGCTCAATGCGGTTGTCCGCCATGGCCTTGAGCAGCTTGTCCATGCCGGCGCTCTCCTGAAAGAAATCCACGTAATGCAGGTGCGCGTCGCTGTAGGCATAGTCACGGGCCTGCGCGGCAAGGCTGCTGATGGCAAGCAACAAGGCAAGACTCAGGCGGGTTCCAGACACGGTAAAACCTCAATATGGGCTGATACGGGTAGACCTTGCGCCAGCCTTCAGGGTTCAGCATGGAAAAAACCGGAACACTGGAGTGCCAGCATGCTCTATAACTGCATGACCTTCATCCTGCGCCCTTATGAGGTTTGCCATGCCTGTTACCGTCAATACGCTGAACGCTGAAAACTTTCGTCACAGCGTGAATATCAATAATCACGAGCTGTTTACCGACCTGCCCAAGAGCCTGGGCGGTGACGATTCGGCGCCCTCCCCCCACGATTATTTCGATGCTGCGCTGGCGTCGTGCAAAGCTTTGACCGTGAGGCTCTACGCGCAGAAAAAAGCTATCCCGCTGACCGGCGTGACCGTGGAGGTCACTCACGACAGCGCCGAAGAGCAAAAGGGTAAATACAAGCTCAACGTCAAGCTGACCCTCAAGGGCGTACTCACCGACGCCCAGCGCGATGAACTGCACCGCGTCGCCGATAAATGCCCGGTACATAAGCTGATGACCACTGCCGAAGTCACTATCGAGACAAAATTGTCGGAAGGTGCCTTCAGCCAATAGCCCCACCTTCCCATCGAGCGGGTTATGCTCAAAGCATCTAACCCGCTCAGACTGGGATGCCCATGACCACTCTCACCGTGATTCGCCCTCGCCCCGAAGATGTAGAAGGCCAACCTATCCTGCGGCCCCTGCCCTCGCGTGAATGCCGCAGCGTCGGGCCCTTTGTGTTTTTCGACCACATGCTGCCGACCCGCTACGCACCGGGTAACGGCATGAATATCCGCCAGCATCCCCATATCGGCCTGTCCACCCTTACTTACCTGTTTGAAGGCGTCTTGCAGCATAAAGACAGCCTTGGCTCGGACCAGGTGGTGCAAGCCGGCGATGTCAGCTGGATGACCGCCGGCAGCGCGATTGCCCACGTCGAGCGCACACCTGAAGCGGTCAAGGCCAGTGGCTTCAACCTGCATGGCCTGCAGGTATGGCTGGCCTCGCCCAAGGACCACGAGACCGGGCCGGGACACTACAGCCATCACCCTGCGGCGAGCTTGCCGAAAAGCGATAACCTCGGCGTGCAGGTGCGTTTGATCGCCGGTGATGGTTTTTGCCTCAGGTCACCGGTGCCGGTACTGTCGCCGACGCTGTATGCCGAGGTACAGATGCAAACCGCCACCACCCTGTTGATTCCTGATGAACATGAGGAACGTGCGGTGTATGTGCTGGAGGGTGAGGTGCAGTTGGACGGTGAAGCCCTGGAGGTGAACAGCTTGGTGGTATTGCCGACTGGGCAGGAGATGACCCTGTATGCCGAGAGTGATTGCCACCTGATGGTATTTGGCGGGGCGCCGCTGGATGGGCCACGGCGGATCAACTGGAATTTTGTGGCGAGTGATCCGGCGGTGATCGAGCAGGCGAGACAGCGTTGGGCGGCTGGGGATTGGCCCACTGTGCCGGGGGAGTCAGAAAGAATCGAGTTGCCTGTGAAATAGCTATCGCAGGCAAGCCAGCTCCCACATTTGATGGGTATACACATTTTAGAATGTAGGAGCTGGCTTGCCTGCGATGGCGTCCGATCAGGCGCTGAGGAATCAGCCCTTGAACACTTCATCCAACAAGTTATGCATCGACTGGAAAGCCCGCGCAGCGGTCTTGGCGTCGTACATCATCTTGCCTGGCACATTGGCATGGGGGTCGGTGAAGGAATGCACCGCACCGCCGTAGCTCAGCAACTGCCAATCCACACCCGCCGCGTTCATTTCATCTTCGAACGCCGGCAGTTGCTCTTGGGGCACCAACGGGTCCGAGGCGCCATGCAGCACCAGCACTGACCCCTTGATGTTCTTCGCATCCGCCGGGTTCGGTGTATCCAGGGTGCCATGGAACGACACGGCAGCCTTCAGCGGCGCGCCGGTACGGGCCAGCTCCAGGGAGCAGCAACCGCCAAAGCAGAAGCCGAAGGTGGCCAGTTTCGAGGTGTCCACTGCTGCCTCAGTCTGGCCTTGCAGTTGCTCTAACGCTGCTTGCATGCGCTTGTTCAGCAACGGGCGATCATTCTTCAACGGCATCATCGCCGCGCCCGCTTCATCGCCATTTGAAGGACGTACGTTTTGCCCGTAGAGGTCGGCAATCAACACCACGTAGCCTTTGCCGGCAACGGCCTTCGCGATCTCTTCGGCCCCCACACTCACCCCCATCCAGTTCGGCGCCATCAGCAGTCCCGGCAACGGGCCCTTGTGGCTGGCATCGAACGCCAGACGGCTTTCATAAGACTGGCCATCAATCTGATAGACCACGGAACGTACAGTGACTTGGCTCATGATTCACTCCAGTTGAGGTGCGCACAAACGAAAAAACCCGCCGAAGCGGGTTTTTCTACAACGGTGTTAAACCGACAATTCAACCAACAGCTTGTTCAGTCGGCGCACATACGCGGCCGGGTCCTTCAAGCTGTCGCCGGCTGCCAGGGCGGCCTGGTCGAAGAGGATGTGCGACAGGTCACCAAACCGCTCTTCGCTCTGCTCGCCATCGAGTTTCTCGATCAGCGGGTGAGACGGGTTGAATTCGAAGATCGGCTTGGAATCCGGCACTTTCTGGCCGCTGGCTTCCAGGATCTGGCGCATCTGCATGCCCAGGTCCTGCTCGCCGATGGCCAGGATCGCAGGAGAGTCGGTCAAGCGGTGGGAAACCCGCACTTCACTCACCGCTTCGCCCAGGGAAGCCTTGATGCGCTCAACCAGGCCCTCTTTGGACTTGGCGACTTCTTCGGCTTCCTTCTTCTCTTCTTCGGAGTCCAGGTTCCCCAGGTCCAGGTCACCACGGGCCACGTCGACGAAGGTTTTGCCGTCGAACTCGGTGAGGTAGCTCATCAGCCACTCATCGATACGGTCGGTCAGCAGCAGCACTTCGATGCCTTTCTTGCGGAAGACTTCCAGGTGCGGGCTGTTCTTGACCTGGGCGTAGGTTTCGCCGGTCAGGTAGTAGATCTTGTCCTGACCTTCCTTGGCACGTGCCAGGTAGTCAGCCAGGGACACAACCTGCTCGCCGTCTTCACCCTGAGTCGAGGCAAAACGCAGCAAACCGGCGATTTTTTCCTTGTTGGCAAAATCTTCCGCCGGGCCTTCTTTCATGACCTGGCCGAAGTTTTTCCAGAAGCTCTTGTATTGCTCAGGCTCGTTCTTCGCCAGCTTTTCCAGCATGTCGAGTACGCGCTTGGTGAGCGCCGACTTCATGGAGTCGATGATCGGGTCTTTCTGCAGGATTTCCCGCGACACGTTCAGCGACAGGTCGTTGGAGTCGACCACACCTTTGATAAAGCGCAGGTACAGCGGCAGGAAGGATTCCGCCTGGTCCATTACGAACACGCGCTGCACGTACAGCTTCAGGCCTTTTGGCGCTTCACGCTGGTACAGGTCGAACGGAGCACGGGCCGGTACGTAGAGCAGCGAGCTGTATTCGAGCTTGCCTTCAACCTTGTTGTGGCTCCAGCTCAGCGGGTTCTCGTAGTCGTGGCCGATGTGCTTGTAGAACTCCTGGTATTCCTCGTCCTTGATCTCGGTACGCGGACGGGTCCACAGGGCGCTGGCGCGGTTGACGGTTTCCCACTCCACCGCCGGGGCTTCTTCGCCTTCGGCAACGGTCTGTTCCTTGGGCAACTCGATCGGCAACGCGATGTGGTCGGAGTACTTCTTGATGATGTTGCGCAGGCGCCAGCCATCGGCGAATTCATCTTCACCGGCTTTCAGGTGCAGCACGATGCGCGTGCCACGGTCAGCCTTGTCGATCGTGGCGATTTCAAATTCGCCCTCGCCCTTGGAAGCCCAGTGCACGCCTTCGCTGGCGTCAAGGCCGGCGCGGCGGCTGAAGACTTCAACCTTGTCGGCGACGATGAAGGCCGAATAGAAGCCCACGCCGAATTGGCCGATCAGGTGAGAGTCTTTTTTCTGGTCGCCCGACAGGTTCTTCATGAAATCTGCGGTGCCGGACTTGGCGATGGTCCCCAGGTGGGTGATCGCATCGTCACGGCTCATGCCGATACCGTTGTCTTCGAGGGTGACGGTCTTGGCGTCTTTGTCGTAGCTCACACGGATCTTGAGTTCCGCGCCGCCTTCCAGCAACTCGGGCTTGGACAGGGCTTCGAAACGTAATTTATCGACAGCGTCAGAGGCGTTCGAGATCAATTCGCGAAGGAAAATTTCCTTGTTGGAATACAGCGAATGGATCATGAGGTGCAGCAGTTGCTTCACCTCGGTCTGGAAGCCCAGGGTTTCCTTTTGAGTTTCCACACTCATGGTCATCAAACTCCAATTGGATGGCAGTGGCCGCGCCCTTGAGGGTTGGCGGCGGGTTGTCATCAAAGTTGGGGACTAAGACCAGGATTTCAAGGGCGAACCAATTCCTCAATTTTGAAATGTGCCCGGGCAGTGGCAATCGGTTCGGCCGGCGTGCTCTGCCAGGCGGTAATCGCCACGTTGGCCACGCGCCGGCCCTGGCGCCATACCTGGCACTTGGCATAGGTGTCACGAAACTGGCCGGCGCGCAGGTAATCCAGGGAGAAGTCGATGATTTTCGGCAGGCCCGGAGCGCCCGTAAACACCATCAGGTGCAGGGCGGCTGCCAACTCCATGAAGCCGGCGATCACCCCGCCATGCAGCGCCGGCAATATGGGGTTACCAATATTGTCCTGGTTGGCCGGCAGGCGAAACAGCAACTCATCCCCCAGCCGGGTGCATTCGATGCCGATCAACCTGGCATAAGGCACCAACTCGAGCAGCGCGTCACAGTCGCCACGATCGAGGGCTTGCTCCAGACGGGTCTTGAACCGATGCGTCATGCCTGCTCTCCCTTGATGACCGTGCCCAAGCCTTGGGTGCCTTTGAGGCGCTTGCCCATGCGCATGAATGTGCCCACCACATGGGCGATAGGTTGTTGCGGGTCATCCTGATAGGCAACGCCACGGGTGAAGATCACGTCGGTGGTCACCCGGTAGCATTGCGCGAAGCCATACACCGGCTTATGGGGTTCGGCGGGATGCATGTAGTCGATACGCAGGTCCAGGGTGGGGCACACCTCGAACTCGGGCAGTACGCACAGGGTTGCCATGCCGCACGCGGTGTCCATCAATGAGGTCAGCGCGCCGCCGTGGATCACCCCGCTCAGGGGGTCACCGACGATATGCGGCCCATAAGGCAGTACGAGGGTCATGCCCTCCTCGCTGGCTTCATGCACCGTCACGCCCAGCACCTGGCAATGGCGCAGGGCCGAAACGAAGCGCACGGCACGCTCTAACAAAGGGTTTTCGGTCATTGTTTTTAGACTCTTATTAGTGTGAATTCGGCGGATTGGAATGACTGGGTAAAGTTCCTGTACGAAACATGCTATATATCTGTGGGACATAAGGAACTAATGCTGGCCCCTTGGGTTCGAAAGGCCAGTAGATATCTTCAATAAGGAGAAACACCCCATGCGTAAGACATTAGCTATTTCCATGATGCTGGCCGCTGCTCTCGGTCTGGCTGCCTGCGACAAGAAATCCGAAGACAAAGCCCAAGATGCCGCTGCACACTCTGAGCAAGCACAGCAAGACATGGCTAAAGCACAGGATAAAGTGAACGACGCTGCGAAAGAAAACGCTGAAGCTGCCAAAGCTCAGGCCGAATCGAACGAAGCTGCTGCAAAAGAAGCTGCACCTGCCGCACCTGCAGAACCTGCCAAGCAGTAATCGCAGGGTTTAAAGCAGTATTGCAGCAAAAGAAAGCCCGCTGATTAAAGCGGGCTTTTTCTTTGTCTGCGATTTGCTTGCAGCGCTACTGTGCGCCGTCTTTTACAACGTCGGCTCCCGGCATATCGGTCGGGGTATACACCATCACCTGCAATACATCGGAATGGAACTCGCGGCGGTACAGCACCAGCACCACCCCGCTACTCATCAACATGAACAACCAGGGGCTGACAAACCAGGCCAGCATGGTCATGCCGAAGTAATAGGCGCGCAGGCCAAAGTTGAACTGGTTGGCCGCCATCGAAATCACTCGCGCCGCCCGCAAAGCAAACGCCTTGCGCTCCTGCTCTGACACGTGCCGTTCACCGATCATGGGCGCCGAGCCCACCAGCACCGCCGCGAAGTTGTACTGGCGCATGCACCAGCTGAAGGTGAAAAAGGCATAGACGAACACCAGTGCCAGGCACAGCAATTTGATCTCCGACATGCCCTGGGATGCCTGCTGCACCATGGGAATGTCCGCCAGCAGTGACACTGCGCGTTCCGAAGCCCCCAGCACCGTGAGAATACCGGCGAGGATGATCAAGGTGCTGGAGGCAAAGAACGAGGCATTGCGCTCCAGGTTACCGATCACACTGGCGTCGGCGATACGGTTGTCGCGCAGCAGCATGCGGCGCATCCAGTCTTCACGGTACAGGTGCAACACACTGGCCAGGCACGCCGTGTCCCGGGCTTTCCACGTTGCGTAACGGGTGTAGCCGCCCCAGCAGATGACAAACCAGAGTGCGGCGATCAAATGGATCCAATTGACTTCAACGAACGACATGCAGGTCCTTGTACACAGGATGATAGGGCCGACACAGTCCAAATGTGGGAGCTGGCTTGCCTGCGATAGCGTCTTTGCAGTCACCACCGCGCACAACCGATGTGCCGCCATCGCAGGCAAGCCAGCTCCCACACCGACCAGTGTTTTCAACTTGAGATTTTTGACGCCATTCCCAAAAAAAAGACACTGCCAGCGACTCAAAAAAAATGCCCCGTATCGTTTGATACGGGGCATTTCAGTAGAGCTCAACTGCGCGTTACGCGATGGCTTCGCTGCGCTTGCCCAGCATACGGTCAATCACCACGGCCACGACCAGCGTCATCACCGACGGCACCAGCCACGCCAGGCCTTGTTCGCTCAACGGCAGGTTTACCAGTTGCGTAGGCATCCAACCCGCCAGGCCCGCACCCTTGAGTGCGTCGATGCAGCCAAAGATGAACGACACCAGCATCACCGGGCCGACAATACGGCCCTGTTCCTGCCAGAACCCTTTGCAGAAGCTCAAGGCCACCAACACGATGCATGGCGGGTAGATCGCGGTCAGCACCGGGATAGAGAAGGCAATGAGTTTGGTCAAGCCCAGGTTGGACACAAACAGCGAGAACAGTGCCAGGATCACCACCAGGGTCTTGTAGGACAGCGGCAGGATCTTGCTGAAGTACTCGGCGCAGGCACAGGTCAGGCCCACGGCGGTCACCAGGCATGCCAGGGAAATCAGCACGGCGAGGAAACCACTGCCCAGGGAGCCGAACGTGTATTGCACATAGGCGTGCAGTACCGCCGCGCCATTGCTGGCACCCGCGGCCACGGCATGGCTGCCCGAACCCAGGCGAAACAGGCTGACGTACACCAGTGCCAGGCCCACGCCGGCAATCAGCCCGGCAATGATCGCGTAGCGGGTGATCAGCTTGGGTGACTCGACGCCACGGGAGCGAATCGCGTTGACGATCACGATGCCGAACACCAGGGCGCCCAGGGTATCCATGGTCAGGTAACCATTGATAAAGCCTTGGGAGAACGGCGCGGCAACGTATTCCGGCGTGGCAACCCCCACCTCACCGGCGGGCAAGGCAAACGCAGCGATGCCGAGAATAGCCAGGGCGATGATTTTCAGCGGCGCCAGGAAACGGCCCACGGTGTCCAGCAGTCGACCTGGGTACAGGGAGACAAAAAACACCACCAGGAAATACACCGAGCTGTAGAGGAACAGTGCCAACGGGCTCTCACCGGTCAAGGGCGCCAGGCCCACTTCAAACGATACTGTTGCGGTGCGCGGGGTCGCAAAAAGCGGGCCCACTGCCAGGTAGGCCGCTGCCGCCAGCAGGCCACCGGCGATCTTGCCAATCGGGCTGCTCAGCGCATCCATGCCACCACCGACCTTGGCCAGGGCGATCACAGTGACCACCGGCAAACCGACCGCGGTGATCAGAAAGCCCAGCGCCGCCATCCACACATGCGGCCCGGACTGCAAACCAACGATAGGCGGGAAGATGATGTTGCCGGCGCCCACGAACAGGGCAAAGGTCATAAAGCCCAGCGCCAGGATATCCTGGCTTTTCAACACTTTCATTTGAGGAAATACCACACTACTGAATCGGAATTTAGAGAGGGCTTCCCTATGGATGAGGGAAATGCTGCCGGCCCTTGTGGGGACCGACCGGTCTAGCGCGCAGCTTCCTTTTGGGACGCGGACGCATAAAGAGGCGGCTAGAGTACAGAATTAGGCTGACAAACGCACTGTTGCGGGGCGGACTGTCCGATAAGCGACATTTCAATGTCGCGTTTTCATACTTAATTGGGCAATACAGAACCCTGTGGGCGCTGGCTTGCCTGCGATGGCATCGACTCGGTTTGGCTGATGCACCCAGTTGTCTGTATCGCAGGCAAGCCAGCTCCCACATTGAACCGAGCACATTCGTCAATCTGGCTATATCCAGAAAGCACAAAGGCCACCCGAAGGTGGCCTTTGTGTGGTGAAGCGTCAGCTAAGCGCGAGGCTTACTTGACAGCCCAACCGGTCAGCTCGGCCAGGGCCTTGCCGATGTCTGCCAGCGAACGCACGGTTTTAACGCCTGCGTCTTGCAGTGCAGCGAATTTCTCGTCTGCAGTGCCTTTGCCGCCAGAGATGATTGCGCCAGCATGGCCCATGCGCTTGCCCGCAGGGGCAGTCACACCAGCGATGTAGGAAACAACCGGCTTGGTCACGTGTGCCTTGATGTAGGCAGCCGCTTCTTCTTCAGCCGAACCGCCGATCTCACCGATCATTACGATCGCTTCGGTCTTCGGGTCTTCCTGGAACAGCTTCAGGATGTCGATGAAGTTGGAGCCTGGGATCGGGTCACCGCCGATGCCGACGCAAGTCGACTGACCGAAACCGGCGTCAGTGGTCTGCTTGACAGCTTCATAGGTCAGGGTGCCGGAACGGGAAACGATACCGACTTTACCTGGCAAGTGAATGTGACCTGGCATGATGCCGATCTTGCATTCGCCTGGGGTGATCACGCCTGGGCAGTTAGGGCCGATCAGGACTACGCCCAGTTCGTCGCACTTAACTTTAGCGTCCAGCATGTCCAGGGTAGGAATGCCTTCGGTGATGCAGACGATCAGCTTGATGCCGCCGAATGCCGCTTCCAGGATCGAGTCCTTGCAGAAAGGAGCTGGAACGTAGATCACGCTGGCGGTGGCGCCAGTGGCTTCTACTGCTTCTTTCACGGTGTTGAACACGGGCAGGCCCAGGTGCTCGGTGCCGCCTTTGCCTGGAGTTACGCCGCCAACCATCTGGGTGCCGTATTCGATGGCTTGCTGGGTGTGGAAACTACCTTGCGAACCGGTAATACCCTGGCAGATAACTTTGGTGTCTTTATTGATCAGGACGCTCATTACTTGCCCTCCGCAGCTTTGACAACTTGTTGAGCAGCGTCGGTCAGGCTGGTAGCCGCGATGATGTTCAAACCGCTTTCTGCCAGTACTTTAGCGCCCAGTTCAGCGTTGTTACCTTCAAGGCGAACAACAACCGGGATTTTAACGCCGACTTCTTTCACTGCACCGATGATGCCTTCGGCAATCATGTCGCAACGAACGATGCCGCCGAAGATGTTGACCAGTACTGCAGCGACGTTGGAGTCGGACAGGATGATCTTGAACGCTTCGGTAACGCGTTCCTTGGTAGCGCCACCACCTACGTCGAGGAAGTTGGCTGGCTTGCCGCCATGCAGGTTGACGATGTCCATGGTACCCATGGCCAGGCCGGCACCGTTGACCATGCAGCCGATGTTGCCTTCCAGGGCTACGTAGTTCAGTTCGAACTTGGCAGCGTGCGCTTCGCGCGGATCGTCTTGCGACGGATCGTGGAAAGTCTTCAGCTTAGGCTGACGGTACATGGCGTTGGCGTCGATGTTGATCTTGGCATCGAGGCAGTGCAGATCGCCGTCAGCCTTGATCACCAGCGGGTTCACTTCCAGCAGGGCCAGATCGTGATCCTGGAACAGTTTGGCCAGACCTACGAAGATCTTGGCGAACTGGGCAACTTGCTTGCCTTCCAGGCCCAGCTGGAAAGCCAGTTCACGACCCTGGAATGGCTGAGCGCCAACCAGTGGATCGATAGTGGCCTTCAGAATTTTTTCTGGGGTTTCGTGAGCAATTTTCTCGATGTCCACGCCACCTTCGGTGGAAGCCATGAACACGATGCGACGGCTCGAACGGTCAACGACAGCGCCCAGGTACAGCTCTTTAGCGATATCAGTGCACGATTCAACCAGGATCTTGGTGACTGGTTGGCCATTGGCATCAGTCTGGTAAGTCACCAGACGCTTGCCCAGCCACTGCTGTGCGAAGGCCTTGGCGTCTTCTTTGCTGCGAACCAGCTTGACGCCGCCCGCTTTACCGCGACCACCGGCGTGGACCTGGGCTTTGACAACCCACTCGCTGCCGCCGATTTTGTCGCAAGCTTCTGCTGCTGCTTCCGGGGTGTCTACTGCGTAGCCCTTGGAAACTGGCAGGCCGTATTCAGCGAACAGCTGCTTACCCTGATACTCGTGAAGATTCATGCTTTTTACCGTCTTCGTTAGGTACTGCGCATTCGGCGCTGCGCTCATTATGAGTGCCGCGCCACCTGTGACTGCTGCTCGCGCAACTTGCGGGGCTTATGGCCCGTAAAGCTGCGCAAGGCTGCGTCCAGCGGATATTCCGCGGTGAGTCTTGCGCGCAAGGCTCACGACGGGCAACTCCGCCGTGGTTTCTTATTATCTCGCTTAGCGCTTCTTCTTGTTGGCAATGTGGATGGCGCCGCCATTCACTGCCAACGCAGCTTCGTGCAGCGCTTCGGACAGGGTCGGATGGGAGAAGACCATCATGCCCAAGTCCTCGGCACTGGTGCCGAATTCCATGCCGATCGCGCCTTGCTGAACCAGTTCTGCAGCGCTTGGGCCAATCACGTGGACGCCCAATACGCGGTCAGTCTTGGCATCAGCGATGACTTTGACAAAACCACCGGTGTCGTTGGCTGCCATGGCACGGCCAGAAGCGGCAAACGGGAAGGTGCCGACGTTAACTTCAACGCCTTCAGCTTTCAACTGCTGTTCGTTCTTGCCGACCCATGCAATTTCCGGGTGGGTGTAGATAACCGATGGGATCAGGTCGTAGTTCATCTGGGTCTTGTGACCCTTGATGCGCTCGACCACCATGATGCCTTCTTCGGAAGCCTTGTGGGCCAGCATCATGCCACGAACCACGTCACCAATGGCATACACGCCAGGCACAGTGGTAGCGCAATGATCGTCAACGTGGATGAAACCACGCTCGTCGATGTTCACGCCGCTGTCGGAAGCCAGCAAGTCGTTGGTCACTGGGCGGCGGCCCACGGCGACGATCAGCTTGTCGAAAGTGATGGTCTGCTCGCCGTCTTTATCGGTGTAGGTCACCACGACTTCTTCGCCGTTGACCTTGGAACCGGTAACACGGGCGCCAAGCTTGATGTCCAGACCTTGTTTGGTCAGGGTTTTCAGCGCTTCCTTGGACACCGCGGTGTCGGCAGCCAGCAGGAATGTATCCAGGGCTTCCAGTACGGTGACTTGAGCACCCAGGCGGGACCATACCGAACCCAGTTCCAAACCGATCACGCCGGCGCCGATGACGCCCAGACGCTTAGGCACAGCTTGGAATTCCAGGGCGCCGGTCGAATCAACGATCACGTTGTTATCAACAGGAGCAGGCGGAATGTCGATTGGACGCGAGCCGGGTGCCAGGATCACGTTTTCGGCTTCGATGACTTCAACCGAACCGTCTGGCTTGGTGACTTCAACTTTCTTGCCGGCCAGCAGTTTGCCGTGGCCTTGAATGGAAGTCACGCCGTTGGCCTTGAACAAGGTGGCAACGCCGGAAGTCAGGCCTTTGACGATGTTGGCTTTACGGCCGACCATTGCGGGTACGTCCATGGTCACGCCAGCATGGTTGATGCCGTGGATCGCAAAGCCGTCTTGGGCTTCGTGGAATTTCCAGGAGCTGTCCAGCAGCGCCTTGGACGGAATGCAACCCACGTTCAGGCAAGTACCGCCCAGCGCCAGTTTGCCTTCCTTGTCGGTGTATTTTTCGATGCAAGCAGTGGACAGGCCCAGTTGCGCAGCCTTGATGGCGGCAACATAGCCGCCAGGGCCTGCACCAATCACTACAACGTCAAATTTCTGTGTCATGAAAATAGATCCTCTATTTGCGACAAGCTTCTAGTCACACGTTGCAAGCCAAGCTGCTTTTTCCTACAGCTTGTAGCTCGCAACGTGCAACTGCTTCTATCAGATGTCCAGGAGCAGGCGAGCCGGGTCTTCCAGCAGGTTCTTGATGGTCACCAGGAACGTCACGGCTTCTTTACCGTCGATCAGGCGGTGATCGTAAGACAGTGCCAGGTACATCATTGGGCGGATCACGACTTGGCCGTTGATGGCCATCGGACGCTGGATGATGTTGTGCATGCCCAGGATCGCGGCCTGCGGTGGGTTGACGATCGGCGTCGACATCATCGAACCGAAGGTACCACCGTTGGTGATGGTGAAGGTACCGCCGGTCATCTCGTCGATGGTCAGCTTGCCGTCACGGGCTTTCTTGCCGAAGCCAGCGATGCCGCCTTCGATTTCGGCCAGGCTCATCAGCTCGGCGTTACGCAGGACTGGAACCACCAGGCCGCGGTCGCTGGAGACGGCAACGCCGATATCCGAGTAGCCGTGGTAAACGATGTCGCCGCCGTCGATCGAAGCGTTGACTGCCGGGAAGCGCTTCAGCGCTTCGGTGGCCGCTTTCACGAAGAACGACATGAAGCCCAGGCGCACGCCGTTGTGGGACTTCTCGAACAGGTCCTTGTACTTCGAACGCAGGGCCATGACTTCGGTCATGTCGACTTCGTTGAAGGTGGTCAGCATCGCCATGTTCGACTGAGCTTCAACCAGGCGCTTGGCCACGGTGGCACGTACACGAGTCATCGGTACGCGCTTCTCGGTGCGGTCGCCAGCGGCAAACACAGGCGCAGCGGCAGCAGGCGCTGCAGCCTTGGCAGGTGCGGCAGCCGGAGCGTTCTTCTTGGCTTCAACTGCGGCAACCACGTCTTCCTTGGTCACACGGCCATCTTTGCCGGTGCCCTTGATGGAAGCCAGGTTGATGCCGTTTTCCTCAGCCAGTTGACGCGCAGCCGGTGCAGCGATTGGATCTTCGCCACCCGCAGCCGGTGCGGCAGGCGCAGAAGCAGCCGGTGCAGCAGCGGCAGGAGCAGGAGCAGCGGCAGCAGCGCTGCCCTCTTCGATCGAGCCCAGTACCTGGTTCGACAGAACAGTAGCGCCCTCTTCAGCAACGATTGCGCCCAGCACGCCGTCAGCTTCGGCCAACACTTCCAGAACGACTTTGTCGGTCTCGATGTCGACGATCAGGTCGTCACGCTTGACGGCCTCGCCTGGTTTCTTGTGCCAGGTGGCAACGGTGCCATCGGCAACCGATTCCGGGAATGACGGGGCTTTGATTTCGATAGCCATTATCTGTAGGTCCTTAAAATTCGGTTTCAGTCAGCGCGAAGGCGTTAAACAGTGAAAGCATCTTGCAGCAGTTTTTCCTGCTGCTCGGCGTGCATCGACGCGTAACCACAGGCAGGTGCAGCAGAAGCATCACGACCGGCGTACTCAAGGACCAAAGCCTTGTTGTGGTTGCCGATGCTGCGACGCAGATGATGCTGGCTGCTGTACCAGGCGCCCTGGTTCATCGGTTCTTCCTGACACCACACTACGTTCGTGAGGTTGGTGTAAGGCGCGATGATCTCCATGAGGTCATCTTCCGGGAACGGATAAAGCTGCTCGATACGCACGATGGCGATGTCTTCGCGGCCTTCGGCACGGCGTTTTTCCAACAGATCGTAGTAGACCTTGCCGCTGCACAGGATCAGACGAGTGACCTTGGCGGCGTCCAGCGTATCGATCTCTGGAATCACGGTCTGGAACGAACCTTGGGCCAGATCTTCCAGGGTCGAAACGGCCAGCTTGTGACGCAACAGCGACTTCGGCGTCAGTACCACCAGCGGCTTGCGCAGCGGACGGATCACCTGGCGACGCAGCAAGTGGTAGATCTGCGCCGGGGTCGTCGGCACGCACACCTGAATGTTGTGCTCGGCGCACAATTGCAGGTAACGCTCCAGACGGGCCGAGGAGTGCTCAGGGCCCTGACCTTCATAACCGTGTGGCAGCAGCATGGTCAGACCGCACAGACGGCCCCACTTGTGCTCGCCGCTGGTGATGAACTGGTCGATAACCACCTGGGCACCGTTGGCGAAGTCGCCGAACTGGGCTTCCCAGATCACCAGCGCGTTCGGCGTGGTGGTCGAGTAACCGTATTCGAACGCCAGTACGGCTTCTTCGGACAGGAACGAATCGTACAGGTCGAAACGTGGCTGGCCTTCGTACAGGTTCTGCAACGGGATGTAGGTGCCCGCGTCTTTCTGGTTGTGCAATACAGCATGACGGTGCGAGAACGTACCGCGGCCGATGTCCTGGCCGGTCATGCGGATCGGGTGACCTTCGAACGCCAGGGTCGCGTACGCCATGGTTTCGGCGTAACCCCAGTTGATCGGCAGGCCACCGGCTTGCATCTTCTGACGGTCTTCGTAGATCTTCGCAACCTGGCGCTGTACGACGAAGCCTTCGGGAATTTCCAGCAGCTTGGCGGACAGTTCCTGCAACGTCTTCAAATCGAACGAGGTATCGTGACGTGCAGTCCAGGTGTGACCCAGGTATGGGCGCCAGTCAACGAACAGCTCTTTGTTCGGCTCCTTGACCAGGCTTTTCACTACATGCAGGCCGTTGTCCAGCGCGTTGCGGTATTCGTCGACTTTCGCCTGAACACGCGCATCGTCAACCACGCCGGCCTTGGTCAGGCTTTCGGCGTACAGCTCACGGGTGGTGCGCTGCTTGGTGATCTGCTGGTACATCAACGGCTGGGTGCCGCTTGGCTCGTCCGCTTCGTTGTGACCGCGACGGCGGTAGCAAACCAGGTCGATGACCACGTCACGCTTGAACTGCATGCGGTAGTCGACAGCCAGCTGGGTGACGAACAGCACGGCTTCCGGATCATCGCCATTCACATGGAGGATCGGCGCCTGGATCATCTTGGCAACGTCGGTGGCGTACTCGGTGGAACGCGCGTCCAACGGGTTGCTGATGGTGAAGCCCACCTGGTTGTTGATGACGATGTGAACGGTACCACCGGTCTTGAAGCCGCGAGTCTGCGACATCTGGAACGTTTCCAGGACCACGCCTTGACCGGCGAATGCCGCGTCACCGTGGATGGAAATCGGCAGAACCTTCTCACCGGTGGAATCGTTACGACGATCCTGGCGAGCACGTACCGAACCCTCGACCACTGGCGAAACGATTTCCAGGTGGGAGGGGTTGAATGCCATGGCCAGGTGAACTTCACCGCCGGTGGTCATCACGTTGGACGAGAAGCCCTGGTGGTATTTAACGTCACCGGAACCCAGCTCGACCTTCTTCTTGCCTTCGAACTCGTCGAACAGCTCACGCGGGTTCTTGCCGAAGGTGTTGACCAACACGTTCAGGCGACCACGGTGAGCCATGCCGATCACGATTTCCTTGGTGCCATAGGAACCGGAACGCTGGATCAGTTCGTCGAGCATCGGAATCAGGCTTTCGCCGCCTTCCAGGCCGAAACGTTTGGTGCCTGGGTATTTGGTGCCCAGGTATTTCTCGAGGCCTTCGGCCGCGGTCACGCGCTCCAGCAGGTGGCCGCGCACATCGGCGGACAATACCGGACGGCCACGCACGCCTTCCAGGCGGTGCTGGAACCACTGGCGCTGCTCGGAATCGGTGATGTGCGTAAATTCAGCGCCGATGGTGCGGCAATATGTCTGCTGCAACGCTTCGTGAATTTCGCGTAGGCTCGCTTCCTCTTTGCCGATGAACAGGTCGCCGGCACGGAAGGTCGTATCAAGATCGGCATTGGTCAAGCCGTAATGATTGATCGACAGGTCTGCAGGTGCAGGACGCTGCCACAGCCCCAGCGGGTCAAGCTGGGCTGCCTGGTGGCCACGCATACGGTAGGCCTGGATCAGTCGCAGTACTTCAACTTGCTTCTTCTCATGCTCACTGCTCACGCTGCCGGCGGAAACCGGTTGGGCGCGGCGCTGGTTCTTTGCCAGCAGCACGAACTGATCGCGAATTGTTGCGTGCGATACATCGGTGGCAGCGTTGCCGTCTGAAGACAACGTCTGAAATTTGGTGCGCCATTCTTCTGGCACAGCGTTAGGGTCGTGCAGGTAGAGCTCATAAAGCTCTTCCACATAGGCAGCGTTACCACCTGAAAGATAGCCGCTGTTCCACATGCGCTGCATCACGCTTTCTTGCATGCTTGGTCACCCTCGATTTGGGGACACCACCGGCGAAAACACCGAGTTTGCTTGCAAAAGGCCAAGTGCAGCGACCAAAACAAGCCACTTAGGATCACGCTGATAGTTCGGGTACCAACCCGAATGCCCCTGCTTGTCTCATTTCTTCAAAATAAGAGCCGCGGCTTTGTAAGTCGCTGCTCAAGTTAAAACTACGGCGCCGGTTGAAGCCTGCGCCGCAGCATTTACGGGCACAACGGTCCTGCTTTTACTACAACGTCAGTTACACGCCGCTCTGCAGCAGCATGTTACGGATGTGACCAATGGCCTTAGTCGGGTTCAGGCCTTTAGGACATACGTTGACGCAGTTCATGATCCCGCGGCAGCGGAATACGCTGAAGGGGTCATCCAGCGAAGCCAGACGCTCGGACGTCTTGGTATCACGGCTGTCTGCCAGGAAGCGGTAGGCTTGCAGCAGCGCAGCTGGACCCAGGAACTTGTCCGGGTTCCACCAGAAGGACGGGCAGGATGTCGAGCAGCAAGCGCACAGGATGCACTCGTACAGGCCATCGAGCTTTTCACGTTCTTCCGGGGACTGCAGACGCTCGATGGCCGGAGCCGGCGTGTCGTTCTGCAGGAACGGCTTAACTTTCTCGTATTGCTTGTAGAAGATGCTCATATCGACGACCAGGTCACGGATAACCGGCAAACCTGGCAGTGGACGAACGATCAGCTTGTTGCCTTTGACCACGGCGGACAGCGGCGTGATGCACGCCAAGCCGTTTTTGCCGTTGATGTTCATGCCGTCGGAACCGCACACACCTTCACGGCAAGAGCGACGATAGGAGAAACCCTCGTCCTGCTCTTTGATCAGTGCCAGTACATCCAGCACCATCAGGTCTTTACCACCGGTATCGACCTGGAACTCCTGCATGAACGGCGCAGCGTCCTGATCAGGGTTGTAGCGATAAACACTGACTTTCAACATGGCAGCCACCCTTAGTAAGTCCGAATCTTCGGTTCAAACGTCGGCACCGTCTTCGGCGAGAAGTTCACGGCACGCTTGGTTACGCGCTTGTCACCCGGGAAGTACAGGGTGTGGCACAACCAGTTTTCGTCGTCGCGATCTTCAAAGTCTTCACGAGCGTGAGCACCACGGGATTCTTTACGAACCTCGGCGGCGATCGCCGTCGCTTCAGCCACTTCCAGCAGGTTTTGCAGCTCAAGGGCTTCGATACGAGCGGTGTTGAACGCCTGGCTCTTATCGTTGATCTTGACGTTGGCGATGCGCTTGCGCAGGTCAGCCAGCTGGGCAATACCCTTCTGCATGTATTCGCCGGTACGGAACACACCGAAGTAGTTCTGCATGCAGTTTTGCAGTTCGCGACGCAGGGTTGCTACGTCTTCGCCATCTGTGCGCTCGTTCAGAGCGTTCAGACGCGCCAGGGCCGCTTCGATGTTGGCGTCGGTGGCGTCATCGTATTCGATGCCGTCAGTCAGCGCCTTCTCAAGGTGCAGGCCGGCCGCACGGCCGAATACCACCAGGTCGAGCAGCGAGTTGCCGCCCAGGCGGTTGGCACCGTGAACCGATACGCAAGCCACTTCACCTACTGCGAACAGACCATGGATGATCTCGTCCTGGCCGTCGGCGTTCTGGGTGATTGCCTGACCATGAATGTTGGTCGGCACGCCGCCCATCATATAGTGGCAAGTTGGAACCACCGGAACCGGAGCAACTACCGGGTCAACGTGGGCGAAGGTCTTGGACAGCTCGCAGATACCAGGCAGGCGGCTGTGCAGCACTTCTTCGCCCAGGTGATCGAGCTTGAGCAGTACGTGGTCGCCATTCGGGCCACAGCCGTTACCGGCGATGATCTCTTTAACCATCGAACGAGCCACAACGTCACGGCCAGCCAAGTCTTTGGCGTTCGGAGCATAACGCTCCATGAAACGCTCGCCGTGCTTGTTGATCAGGTAACCACCTTCACCACGGCAACCTTCGGTCACCAGTACACCGGCGCCGGCGATGCCGGTCGGGTGGAACTGCCACATTTCGATGTCTTGTACCGGTACGCCAGCACGCAGGGCCATGCCGACGCCGTCACCGGTGTTGATCAGGGCATTGGTGGTAGAAGCGTAGATACGACCTGCACCACCGGTCGCCAACACAGTCGCCTTGGCGCGGATGTAGGTGGTTTCACCGGTTTCGATGCAGATGGCGATCACACCGACGAACTCGCCCTTGCCGTTCTTCACCAGATCAACCGCGTAGTACTCGTTCAGGAACGTGGTACCGGCTTTCAGGTTGCCTTGGTAAAGGGTATGCAGCAGCGCGTGACCGGTACGGTCGGACGCAGCGCAGGTACGGGCAGCCTGGCCGCCTTTACCGTAATCCTTGGACTGGCCACCGAATGGACGCTGGTAGATACGGCCTTGCTCGGTACGGGAGAACGGCAGACCCATGTGGTCCAGCTCGAACACCGCGGCCGGGCCTTCCTGACACATGTATTCGATAGCGTCCTGGTCACCGATATAGTCGGAACCCTTGACGGTATCGTACATGTGCCAGCGCCAGTCATCGTTAGGGTCGGCGGAGGCGATGGCGCAGGTGATGCCACCCTGGGCCGATACGGTGTGGGAACGCGTCGGGAACACCTTGGTGATCACGGCCGTCTTGTGGCCGCCCTGGGCCAGCTGCAGCGCAGCGCGCATGCCAGCACCGCCGCCACCAATAATGATGGCGTCGAATGAAATAGTTGGAATGTTAGCCATGAATCAGATACCCCAAAGAATCTGCACACCCCAGACGAAGTAAGCGAACATCGCGACGCCGCATACTGCCTGGAAGAGGAAACGTACTGCAGTCGCGGACTTGCCCAGCGCCATCGGCGTCAGGTAGTCAGTCGCGATGGTCCACATGCCAACCCAGGCGTGAGCGCCCAGGGCTACAAGGGCCAGCAGACTGAAGATTCGCATCGCATTGTGGGAAAACAGGCCGTGCCATTGCTCATAGCCGATGCCCGGGTTTGCGACGAGGTATCCGATCAGGAAAATGAAATAAGCCGCGAGAACGACCGCAGACACACGCTGTGCCATCCAGTCATAGAGGCCCGAACGCGACAGATTCGTTACGCTGGTTACCATATCCAAACTCCTGCCAGAACGATCAGCACCACGGAAATGGCGACGATGATTTTCGAGCCCAGGCGGCCGCCTTCCAGCGTCTCACCGATGCCCATGTCCATGATCAAGTGGCGCACACCGGCTACCAGGTGATACAGAAGAGAGGACAGGAGGCCCCATGCTACGAACTTGGCCAGCGGGCTGGTCAAGCATGCCTTCACCTCGGCGTATCCTTCCTCGGAACCCAGGGATTTGCTCAATGCATAAAGCATGATGCCCAAGCCCAGGAACAGGATGATGCCGGAAACACGGTGCAGGAACGACGTAACGCCGGTGATGGGGAGTTTGATGGTCCTTAGGTCTAGGTTTACAGGTCGTTGGCTATTCACGGCTTTTTTTCACACTGAAGAGCCCCTAACAATCAGGGCAAAGTTGTTGGGGAGTGCGACTGGTCAGGTAAGCACCACCCAGGGAGTGCGACCCCCAATGAAAGCAAGCCCAAAAGCCCTTGGCGGTCGGTGGCCGAGTATAGACAGTTAGGTTACTAATGACAACGCGCACACCTCACCCTAATAGCTGATTGCGCTGGCGGGATAAAAGGCGTAAATGGCAGTCAATTTCGACGAAAAAGTACGGTTAAAGCCTTCTGGCGCAAGACTTTAGGCAAATTGACATCTGGATTTATATCAATATAGTGGTGCGGGCCCTGCGTGGGGGGTCTGTCTGATGATTTGAAGCATAAATAGGAGGCCACATGGCTGACAAAAAAGCGCAGTTGATCATCGAGGGCGCAGCCCCCGTCGAGCTGCCCATTTTAACCGGCACCGTTGGTCCCGATGTTATCGACGTACGGGGCCTGACGGCCACGGGCCGTTTTACTTTCGACCCAGGCTTCATGTCGACCGCTTCCTGCGAGTCGAAGATCACCTATATCGATGGTGATAATGGCATTCTGCTTCATCGCGGCTACCCGATCGAGCAACTGGCTGAAAAGTCGGACTACCTGGAAACCTGCTACCTGCTGCTAAATGGCGAATTGCCAACAGCCGAGCAGAAAGCCCAGTTCGTCAGCACCGTGAAGAACCACACCATGGTTCACGAGCAGTTGAAGACCTTCTTCAACGGCTTCCGTCGCGACGCCCACCCGATGGCCGTCATGTGCGGTGTAGTAGGCGCCCTGTCGGCCTTCTATCACGACTCCCTGGACATCAATAACCCGCAGCATCGCGAAATTTCCGCGATCCGCCTGGTTGCCAAGATGCCTACCCTGGCCGCAATGGTTTACAAGTACTCCATGGGCCAACCCATGATGTACCCGCGCAACGACCTGACGTACGCGGAAAACTTCCTGCACATGATGTTCAACACCCCGTGCGAGATCAAACCGATCAGCCCGGTGCTCGCCAAGGCCATGGACCGGATCTTCATCCTCCACGCCGACCACGAGCAGAACGCTTCCACCTCTACCGTGCGCCTGGCGGGCTCTTCGGGTGCCAACCCGTTCGCCTGTATTGCCGCCGGTATCGCCGCACTGTGGGGCCCTGCCCACGGCGGTGCGAACGAAGCCGTATTGACCATGCTCGATGAAATCGGCGATGTGTCCAACATCGACACCTTCATCGCCAAGGCCAAGGACAAGAACGATCCGTTCAAGTTGATGGGCTTCGGTCACCGGGTCTACAAGAACCGCGACCCGCGCGCTACTGTCATGAAGCAGACCTGCGACGAAGTGTTGAAGGAACTGGGCATCAAGAACGATCCGCAACTCGAACTGGCCATGCGCCTGGAAGAGATCGCCCTGACCGACCCGTACTTCATCGAACGCTCGCTGTACCCGAACGTCGACTTCTACTCGGGGATCATCCTCAAGGCGATCGGCATTCCAACCAGCATGTTCACCGTGATCTTCGCCCTGGCGCGGACCGTGGGCTGGATCTCCCACTGGAAAGAAATGCTCTCCAGCCCGTACAAGATTGGCCGCCCGCGCCAGCTGTACACCGGCTACGAGTCGCGTGACATCACCAAGCTGGAAGATCGCAAGTAAGCATTCAACTGCTTAGCTGCATTGAGAACGGCCTCCCTTAGTGGAGGCCGTTTTTGTTGGTGTGGCCTGATCGACCGTCATCGCAGGCAAGCCAGCTCCCACATTGGACCGCATTCCAACAAAAGGACACGGCCCAGTGTGGGAGCCGGGCTCGCCCGCGATAAGGCCAGCCCAGGCAAAAAAATACCCCGGCCTTGCGACCGGGGTATCTCTTATGCAACTGACGGCTTAGTGATTAACCGCCCCACTCGCCCCCAGGCCAGTCTGCGAACGCACAAACTGTGGGAAGTACAGCGCACGCTCTTTCTCTGCCGCCGCCGACTTGTCGGTGATGGAGAAGAACCAGATGCCGACGAACGCAATGATCATCGAGAACAGCGCCGGGTACTCGTACGGGAAGATCGCCTTTTCATGGTGCAGGATCGACACCCAGATGGTCGGACCGAGGATCATCAGGCCTACGGCGCTGATCAAGCCCAGCCAACCGCCAATCATGGCACCACGGGTGGTGAGGTTTTTCCAGTACATGGAAAGCAGCAGCACCGGGAAGTTACAGCTGGCAGCGATAGAGAACGCCAGCCCGACCATGAACGCAATGTTCTGGCTTTCGAACAGGATACCCAGGCCGATGGCCAATACACCCAAGGCTACGGTGGTGATCTTCGACACGCGAATCTCATCTTTCTCGTTGGCTTTGCCTTTCTTGATCACACTGGCATACAGGTCATGGGACACCGCCGAAGCACCCGCCAGGGTCAAGCCGGCAACCACCGCCAGGATGGTGGCAAACGCCACGGCCGAGATGAAGCCCAGGAAGATACTGCCACCCACCGCATTGGCCAGGTGCACCGCCGCCATGTTGTTACCGCCGAGCAAGGCGCCCGCTGCATCCTTGAACGCCGGGTTGGTGCTGACCAAAAGGATCGCGCCGAAACCGATGATGAAGGTCAGGATATAGAAGTAGCCGATGAAGCCGGTTGCGTACAGCACGCTCTTACGCGCTTCCTTGGCGTCGCTTACCGTGAAGAAGCGCATCAGGATGTGCGGCAGGCCAGCAGTACCAAACATCAGTGCCAGGCCCAGGGAGAATGCCGAGATCGGGTCCTTCACCAGGCCGCCGGGGCTCATGATCCCTTCACCTTTGGGGTGAACCTTGATCGCCTCGGAGAACAGCATGTTGAAGTCGAAGTTGACGTGCTTCATCACCATCAGCGCCATGAACGAGGCACCGGACAGCAACAGTACCGCCTTGATGATCTGCACCCAGGTGGTCGCCAACATGCCGCCGAACAGCACGTACAGGCACATCAGGATACCCACCAGGATCACCGCCACATGGTAATCAAGGCCAAACAGCAGCTGGATCAGCTTGCCCGCGCCAACCATCTGCGCGATCAGGTAGAACGCCACCACCACCAGCGAGCCACACGCCGACAGGCTGCGGATCTGGGTTTGCCCCAGGCGATAGGACGCCACGTCGGCAAAGGTGTATTTGCCCAGGTTACGCAAGCGCTCGGCGATCAGGAACAGAATGATCGGCCAGCCCACAAGGAAGCCGATCGAGTAGATCAAGCCGTCGTAGCCGGAGGTGAACACCAGCGCGGAAATCCCCAGGAAGGACGCCGCCGACATGTAGTCACCGGCAATCGCCAGACCGTTCTGGAAACCGGTGATCTTGCCGCCCGCCGCATAGTAGTCCGCCGCTGACTTGTTGCGCTTGGACGCCCAATAAGTGATGCACAGGGTGGCGCCGACAAACGCGACGAACATCACAATGGCCGAGATGTTCAGCGGTTGCTTGTGCACTTCACCGGTCAATGCGTCCGCCGCCCAAACGGCCGGAGCCAACAGCGAAGCACCGAATAGAGCCAATAGACGCCGGATCATTGCGCAGCCTCCTTGAGAATCGCATTGTTCAGGTCGTCAAATTCGCCGTTGGCCCGACGCACGTAGATGCCGGTGAGAATGAAGGCCGACACAATCAGCCCGACGCCCAGAGGAATGCCCCAGGTAATCGAGGAACCGGGGCTGATCTTGGCCCCCAGCACTTGTGGCCCGTAGGCAATCAACAGGATGAAAGCGGAGTAAAGCCCTAGCATGATCGCCGAGAGAATCCAGGCGAACCTTTCCCTTTTCCTGACCAGCTCCTTGAAACGCGGGCTGTTTTGAATCGAGAGGTAAATGCTGTCGTTCATTGTTTTTATCCTCGCAGCACAGCTTTTTATTATTTTGGAACGTATCCACTGTATGCGGCTGCGCAATGGGTTCCAGACGACCTTAGTAGTAGATCGAGTGTAGCGAGGGATTGCTGGGGCGCAGGAAGATTTGAGTCAGTGCAAAACGAATGTGGGAGGGGGCTTGCTCCCGAAAGCGGTGTGCCAGTCAAAAATCTGTGACTGGCACACCGCTTTCGGGAGCAAGCCCCCTCCCACAGGGTTGCATCGGTGGCTTTTATTTAGCGGTCCATTCGGCAACGCGCTCGGGGTGCTTGGCTACCCAGTCCTTGGCCGCGGCGTCCGGCTTGGCGCCTTCTTGAATCGCCAGCATGACTTCACCGATTTCATCCTTGGAGGCCCACTGGAATTTCTTCAGGAAGGCTGCGACTTCCGGCGCTTTCTTCTCCAGGCCCTTGCTGCCGATGCTGTTGACGGTTTCAGCAGCACCATAAATCCCTTTTGGGTCGTCCAGGAAACGCAGTTTCCACTTGGCGAACATCCAGTGCGGTACCCAACCGGTGACCGCAATCGACTCCTGCTTGTCTTCGGCGCGGGTCAGTTCGGCAATCATCGCCGCACCCGAGCTGGCTTGCAGTTTGTAGTCCAGGCCATATTGCTTGATGGCTTCGTCGGTCTTGAGCATTACGCCTGAACCGGCGTCGATGCCGACGATCTTGTTCTTGAAGGTGGTATCGGTCTTGAGGTCTTCGATGGACTTGGCCTTGACGTACTCCGGCACGATCAGGCCGATCTTGGCGTCCTTGAAGTTGGGGCCGTAGTCGACCACCTTGTCCTTGTTCTTGGTCCAGTATTCACCGTGGGTTACAGGTAGCCAGGCGGAAAGCATGGCATCGAGTTTGCCGGTGGCGACGCCCTGCCACATGATCCCGGTGGCAACCGCTTGCAGTTTTACGTCGTAGCCGAGCTTTTGCTTGATCACCTCTGCCGCCACATGAGTAGTGGCCACGCTGTCGGACCAGCCGTCCACGTAGCCGATGCTCAGGGTCTTGCTGTCGGCACTGGCCAGTGTGGAGCCCATCGCAACTACCAGAGTGGCAGCTGCGCCCAAGAGTCGTCGCATCTTCATAGTACTTCCCCGAAAGTGCTGCGCCCGACGGATGCCGAGCGACGTCAAACTGTTGTTATAGGGTGCACCGCGCCCCCTTCACGCGCATCGATCCGGTTGCTGAGGCATCAGTGGAGTACTGACAGTTTTATCTTCAACCTGCGTAGGCATTTGCCCTGCTCTGTCAGCGACCTTGGTTGAGCAGGAAACGACATCACATCGCCAGCAGGATGCTTTGTAGGCGTTATCGCCAGAATCCCGCCCGAAGTTTGCATGTCAAAATTATGCAGCCGCACTGGGCTGCGGCAAATCCGGGTAAGATGCGCGCCTTTGCTCCCCCAGATAAGCCGACCATGCCCGCGACTGCCCGCTTCCCTGCCCTGCCCTATTTCTTCGCCTTGATCCTCGGCGTGCTTGCCCTTGTCGGCTACTGGTACGGCCTCGGCCGGCCGGTGGTGTTGCCAGACGTCGCCAGCGCCAGCCATAAGCTGCAATGTGCGTCCTACACACCGTTCGACAAAGACCAATCCCCATTCGATCAACCGTTCGCGCTGCGCCCCGAGCGCATGGACGCCGACCTGGCGCTACTGGCTACGCGCTTTGAATGCATTCGCACCTATTCCATGACCGGCCTGGAGGCCCTGCCGGACATGGCGCGCAAGCATGGGTTGAAAGTGATGGCCGGGGCCTGGGTCAGCAGCGACCCTGTGGCGACCGAAAAAGAGATCAACGAGTTGATCGCGGCGGCCAACGCCAGCCCGGATGTAGTGACCTCGGTGATCGTCGGCAACGAAGCCCTGCTGCGCAAGGAAGTTACTGCCAAGCAACTGGTGGCGCTGATCCATCAGGTTAAAAGCCAGATCAAGCAGCCCGTCACCTATGCCGATGTCTGGGAGTTCTGGTTGCAACACCCGGAAATCGAGCCGGCGGTGGACTTCCTGACCATTCACCTGTTGCCGTATTGGGAAGATGAGCCGTCCGGCATCGACCAGGCGCTCAAGCACGTGGGCGATGTGCGCCAGACCTTCGGCCATAAATTCGCGCCCAAGGACATCGTGATCGGCGAAACCGGCTGGCCCAGCGAAGGCCGACAGCGCGAAACCGCCGTGCCCAGCCGGGTCAATGAGGCCAGGTTCATGCGCGGCTTCGTGGCCATGGCCGAAGCCAATGGCTGGCGCTACAACCTGATCGAAGCCTTTGACCAGCCATGGAAACGTGCGAGTGAAGGGGCTGTGGGTGGTTACTGGGGGCTGTTCGATGCAGACCGTCAGGACAAAGGTATCCTCGCCGGCCCGGTGACCAATGTGCCCTACTGGCGGCTGTGGCTGGGCGTCGGCGGGCTCATCCTGCTTGGCACCCTGGTGCTCGGCGGCCGCGTTCGCAGCACTCGCTCTGCATTAATACTGCCGTTGCTAGGGGCCGTCGCAGCGTGCTCCATCGGCAGTTGGGCCGAACTGACCCGCGTTACCGCGCGCTTCAGCGATGAATGGGTATGGGCAGGCTTGCTGGTGATGTTGAACTTGCTGGTGCTGGCCCACGCCGCACTCGCCCTCAGCGCACGGGAAGGCTGGCGTGAGCGCGGGTTCAGCTGGCTGGAGCAACGCGCGGGCTGGCTGATGGCAATCGCCGGGTTTGCCGGTGCGGTGATGATGCTGGCGCTGGTGTTTGACCCGCGCTATCGCAGCTTCCCAAGCGCGGCGCTGGTGTTGCCGGCCCTGGTGTACCTGGTACGCCCGGTGACCGGACCACGTCGGGAGATTGCGTTGCTGGCCTTTATCATCGGTGCCGGCGTTGCGCCGCAGTTGTACCGTGAAGGGCTGTTGAACCAGCAGGCCTGGGGTTGGGCAGTGGTCAGCGTGCTGATGGTTGCGGCTTTGTGGCGTTGCTTGCGAGTGCGCAAGGCGTAACACCGCTATCGCAGGCAAGCCAGCTCCTACAGTTGATTGGGTTCACACATTTCTATCTGTGAGCACGGTCAAATGTGGGAGCTGGCTTGCCTGCGCTGAGGCCACATCAGGCGCCGCGCGGCTTCCTGACCAACCGCAACCCCGCAATCACCACCGCAAACACCGCAAACGTCGTGTTGTACAACGCCAGCGCCGGCAACCCGAACACCAAGCCCACCACCGCCAACGCCCATCCCGCACGCCCCGGTACAAAAAAGCCCAGCACCGAGGTGATCAACGCCGCCCCCCCCAGCAGCTTGAAATGGATCATCAAACCCAGGTTCGAACGCACCTGGCATTCCCAGCGACTGGCCTCATCAGCACAGATGCCAACCCACTGCCCATCCTCCATGAAGCCGTAGCGTGCGGCATAACTGGCGGCCAGCCATAACGGCAAGGCAATAAGCAGCAGAATCAACGGCAAACGACGGGACATGGGGCACTCCGATAGGCAAAAACGGCGCCCAGCTTAATCCCACGGCGGCCGTTAGCAAGGTGTTCGCACAGATATCTGTTCAACAAAGCATGGCAAAGTGTATCGTCTCGCTACTATTACCCCGATTCCGACGTTTTTTCCGACTTTTCGTGCCGAGTGCTGGCACTTCGGTGACAAGGCGGTGGTCATAGCCTGCGAACTTCATTCAGCCCGTTCCTCTTAGGGATTAAGTCATGCTCCGTTCCTTGCGCTGTGCTGCCTTGCTGGGCAGCCTATTTTTGAGTGCGTCAGCACTGGCCGTCGATATCGACCAAGCCAGCTATGGCTACCCTTTGACCAACCCGTTCGAAGCAACCATCGCCACCACGCCTCCCGATCTGCGGCCAACCCTGCCGACAGATGACGAGATCAACCAGTCCGACTACACCCTGACGATGCGCCCCGAGCGCGAGTTCAGCCTGCCGGACAATTTCTGGGCGGTGAAGAAACTCACTTACCGCATTGCCAAGCAGGACCGTGCTGCGCCTTTGATCTTCCTGATCGCCGGCACCGGTGCACGCTTTGATAGCAGCATCAATGAATACCTGAAAAAGCTGTATTACCAGGCCGGCTACCATGTGGTGCAGCTCTCCTCGCCAACCAGCTTCGATTTCATCAGCGCCGCTTCGCGCTTCGCCACCCCGGGCATCACCCAGGAAGACGCCGAAGACATGTACCGCGTGATGCAAGCCGTACGCGCGCAGAACGCCTCGTTGCCAGTGACTGATTTCTACCTCACCGGTTACAGCCTGGGCGCCCTGGATGCGGCGTTTGTCAGCAAGCTGGATGAGACCCGCCGTAGCTTCAACTTCAAGAAAGTGCTGCTGCTCAACCCGCCGGTCAACCTCTACACCTCGATCACCAACCTCGACAAGCTGGTACAGACCGAGGTCAAGGGCATCAACAACAGCACCACCTTCTATGAGTTGGTGCTGAGCAAACTGACGCGTTACTTCCAGCAGAAAGGCTACATCGACCTCAACGATGCCTTGCTCTATGACTTCCAGCAGTCCAAGCAGCACCTGAGCAATGAACAGATGGCCATGCTGATCGGCACCTCGTTCCGCTTCTCGGCCGCTGACATTGCGTTCACTTCGGACTTGATCAACCGCCGTGGCCTGATCATTCCACCCAAATACCCGATCACCGAAGGCACCAGCCTCACGCCGTTCCTCAAGCGTGCCCTGCAGTGTGACTTCGACTGCTACCTCACCGAACAAGTGATCCCGATGTGGCGCGCTCGTTCCGATGGCGGCAGCCTGCTGCAACTGATCGATCAGGTCAGCCTGTACGCCCTCAAGGACTACCTGCGCGACAGCCCGAAAATTGCCGTGATGCATAACGCCGACGATGTAATCCTCGGCCCTGGCGACCTGGGCTTCCTGCGTAAAACCTTCGGCGATCGCTTGACCGTCTACCCGCTGGGCGGCCATTGCGGCAACCTCAATTACCGCGTCAACGCCGACGCCATGCTGGAGTTCTTCCGTGGCTAAATATCTTCTGCTGCTCGCCGCACTGATGTGCGCAGGCGTGGCCAATGCCGACAACAGCAAGGCCCAAGAACCCGTCAAGGTCGATGCCGACGGCTTCAAGGAGCCGCTGACCAAGCTCAAGTTCAACCCAGGCTTGGACCAGCGTGAGTTCGAACGCTCCACGCTCACCGCGCTTAACGTCTACGACCCACTGGAGTCGTGGAACCGCCGCGTGTACCACTTCAACTATCGCTTCGACCAGTGGGTATTCCTGCCGGTAGTAAACGGTTACCGCTACGTCACGCCGAGCTTCCTGCGCACCGGCGTGAGCAACTTCTTCAACAATCTGGGCGATGTGCCCAACCTGATGAACAGCTTGTTGCAGCTCAAGGGCCACCGCTCGCTGGAAACCACCGGGCGCCTGCTGGTCAATACCACCATTGGCATCGCCGGCCTGTGGGACCCGGCTACCGCCATGGGCCTGCCGCGCCAGAGCGAAGACTTCGGCCAGACTCTGGGCTTCTACGGCGTACCGGGCGGCGCCTATGTGGTGTTGCCGATCTTTGGCCCGTCGAACCTGCGTGACACCACCGGCTTGCTGGTGGACTACAGCGCCGAATCGCAGATCAACTTCCTCAACGTATCCGAAGTCAGCTCCAACCATCCGGAAGTCTGGGCCCTGCGCGCCGTGGACAAGCGCTACCAGACCAGCTTCCGCTACGGCCAGATGAACTCGCCGTTCGAGTATGAGAAGGTGCGGTATATCTATACGGAATCGCGCAAATTGCAGATTGCCGAGTAAACGTCATTGACCAAAGCCAAGGTCATCGCAATGGCCTTGGCCTCAATCCTGTAAACGCCATCTATCGTCACACTTTGAGCCATTGATCACCGCCAGACGGCGAAAACAGTGGAACCTCTTGAATGAAAGTTTACACACAGGTACTGACCCGGCGGCTCACCCAAGGCCGCCGAGGTATTCCTGATTAAACTTCTTCAAAAGGACACATCATGTTCATTCCGAACACCTTGAATTTGGCGGCTGGCTCGATAGACGCCATTGCACAACAGTTTGGTATGCCGAAGCTGCAAGCCCCAACCGAAAACACCGGCCGGGCAGCTGGCGATTATCGGACCGTAGACGAAATCACCAAAAACCCCTTGTTCGACAATCTGCTTACACCATTGCCCGCCGATAAAATGCCGACGTCCGCTCACCTGGATCCATTCACGAATCCCTATGCAGCGCGGCTTGAAGAACACAGGATCGACGATTTCTACGATAAGGTTGGAGGCAATTGGAACGATCCCAGCCTCAGCGACAGTGAGCGCGCTGATATCGCCGCGAATGCGGAGCGAGTGCTTGAATATATCGATAGCCTAGGAGGAAACAATTCGACAGTGGGCGACCAAATGATTAACGGGATGAGCAGCGCCTTGCCTCGCTTGTACTATAACAGGCTGACCACTGAGCATCTGACGACCGAGGGTTCCGAGGCAAGGCTTCTACTGAATTTTGCCGATCACGGTTACGATGTCTTTCATTAAGTGAAGCGCTGTTAGCTGAAAAACAAGCAGCGCCGCCTGGCACTGCTTGTTTTGAGAAAGCATGGGCACGTTATGGTTTGGATTTTAAAACAACCCAGAGCTTGGTCACTAAGGTGAGCAATACCAGAACCACCCCACCGGCAATAATCCCCGCCACCGCATTCAGCAACGTCGGCATCAGCCACGCCAGCGCCCCTGTGCTTTGGCTCACCGTCTCGATCCAGTGGTGCACCACGGGCACGCCATGGGTGAGAATGCCACCACCGACCATAAACATCGCCGCCGTGCCGATCACCGACAAGCTCTTCATCATGTACGGCGCCGCACTCAGAATCGCGCCGCCAATACTGCGTGCCACCTGGCCCGGCTTCTGCGTCAGCCACAGCCCCAGGTCGTCGAGCTTGACAATACCAGCCACCAATCCATATACGCCGATGGTCATGACAATGGCGATACCCGACAGCACAATCACCTGCTGTGTGAGCTGCGCGTCGGCGACAATGCCGAGGGTGATGGCAATGATTTCGGCGGACAGAATGAAGTCGGTGCGGATGGCACCCTTGATCTTGTCTTTCTCGAACGCCACCAGATCGGTTGCCGGATCGGCCACCGCTTCAGCCAACTGCGCGTGTTCGGCTTGATCTTCAGCCTTGCTGTGCAGGAATTTGTGCGCGAGTTTTTCGAAGCCCTCGAAACACAGATAGGCACCGCCAAGCATCAACAGTGGTATCACCGCCCACGGAGCAAAGGCGCTGATCAACAGGGCCGTCGGCACCAGGATCAACTTGTTGATAAACGAGCCCTTGGCCACCGCCCACACCACGGGAATTTCCCGCTCGGCCCGCACGCCGGAGACCTGCTGGGCGTTCAGTGCAAGGTCATCGCCCAGCACGCCCGATGTCTTCTTGGCGGCCATTTTTGTCATCAGCGCGACGTCATCGAGTACCGCCGCGATATCGTCGATCAACACCAACAAGCTGCTTCCTGCCATGAACCGAACTTCCGTTAGAGAGAGATGGCGCGAGCATAGCGCGGCGCAAGGCGTTGCGGGCAGATTGTTGAGGCTTGCGGATGGCCGGTGCTACCATGCGCAACCGCCTGTCATGGCAAGGAAACGTCTGGTTTATGAGCAGCATTCGCGAGCGCAACAAAGAAAAAATCCTGCGGGCGGCGAGCGAGGAGTTTGCCGACAAGGGCTTCGCCGCGACCAAAACCAGCGACATCGCCGCCAAGGCCGGGCTGCCCAAGCCCAACGTCTATTACTACTTCAAATCCAAGGACAACCTTTACCGCGAGGTGCTCGAAAGCATTATCGAGCCGATCCTGGCCGCCTCCACGCCGTTCAACCCCGAAGGCGAGCCCAAGGAAGTATTGAGCAACTATATCCGCTCCAAAATCCGCATCTCCCGCGACCTGCCGTTCGCCTCCAAGGTGTTCGCCAGCGAAATCATGCACGGCGCCCCACACCTGAGCACCGACCAGGTTGAACAGCTCAATGCCCAGGCCAAGCACAATATCGACTGCATCCAGAGCTGGGTTGACCGTGGCCTGATCGCAGCAATTGACCCCAACCACCTGATGTTCAGCATCTGGGCAGCCACCCAGACCTATGCCGATTTCGACTGGCAGATCTCGGCGGTAACCGGCAAGGCCAAGCTGGATGAGGCCGATTATGAGGCGGCGGCGCAGACGATCATTCGGTTGGTGCTCAAGGGGTGTGAGCCGGATTGATAGACCGCGCAGAGGCTATCGCAGGCAAGCCAGCTCCCACACGGATTTGCGCGGGACACAAAATGTAAATTGGTCATAATCCCCTGTGGGAGCGGGCTTGCCCGCGATAGCGCCCATCCAGACACATCCTGCTAAAAGCCTGCCGATCAGCCTTCGCCCCTCAGTCTAGCCTCTCAGAACACCATCTGAAGAGAGGCCAAGGAATGCCTGATCTACCTGCTTCAAAACGCCTGCGCATCGGCCGCTATAACGAATCCAACCGCATTTACCTGCTCACCACCAACACCCTTGAACGTGAGCCCATCTTCAGCGACTTCAGACTTGGCCGTCTGGTCGTACACCAATTCAGAATCGTTCAATATAAAGGGCTCGCAACCTCATTGGCCTGGGTAGTAATGCCTGATCATTTCCATTGGCTTGTTGCTCTGGAGAAAGGTTCGCTTGCCGACTTGATGCGACAAGTGAAGTCCAAGAGCACCCGAATTGTGAATGCGGTGGCTGGCCGCCAAGGTCGCCTCTGGCAGCCGGGCTTTCATGATCATGCCGTGCGTCGAGAGGAAAGCCTTGAGGGGATTGCACGCTACATCGTAGCTAATCCACTCAGGGCTGGGCTGGTAAAGAAGTTTGGCGACTATCCGCTGTGGGATGCTATTTGGGTTTGACTGTAGACCGAGTCGACTGCATCGCAGGCAAGCCAGCTCCCACACTGATTGGATTCACACAGTTGGATTTGTGAACACCGCCAATGTGGGAGCTGGCTTGCCTGCGATAGCTTACTCACAGTCAGAACGATTCAAGCCGACACCCCCGCATCCGCCATCAACCCCACCCCCTCTATCGCTGTGATCGCACACTGCTCGTCAATATCGGACGTGTCCCCGCTGATCCCAATTGCGCCGAGCACCATGCCGCTCTGATCCCGAATCAACACCCCACCCGGTGCCGGCACGACGCTGCCCTGCCCCAGACTGTTCAAGGCCGCGATAAACGCCGGGCGCTGTTGGGCGTCCAGTGCCAGCAAACGTGAACCCTTGCCCAGGGCAATGGCGCCCCAGGCTTTGCCGATGGCGATTTGCGGGCGTAGCAGGCTGGCGCCGTCTTCGCGTTGCAGGGTGACCAGATGGCCGCCGCTGTCGAGCACGGCGATGGTCAGTGGCGCAGCCGAAATGGTGCGGCCTGCAGTAAGGGCCTGGGTGGCCAGCTGGGTGGCGAGTTTCAAGGTTAAAGCGCTCATAGGTGCCGTCCTTATCTTGTTATGGGTAACGCGGTGAGGTCTGTTTGATCAGATGCCCGATGACACAAATAGAACACAATGATATCTGTTTTTGTATACAATATTTTTCAACAAAGGCTCCATACGTCGAAAAAAGCGCTTCCGACGAACGCAAAGGTCAGTTCACGAAAGGCATTGACCAACGTAGCTCGCCGTGAATACACTTTGGACAGACACCACTTGTATACAATTACAAAACGCAAGAGGCACCAAAACCATGAGCAAAATGAGAGCAATCGAAGCCGCCGTCCTGGTGATGCGCCGTGAAGGTGTGGATACCGCCTTCGGTATCCCAGGCGCCGCGATCAACCCGCTGTATTCGGCCTTGCAGAAGGTGGGTGGCATCGATCACGTCCTTGCTCGCCACGTTGAAGGCGCCTCGCACATGGCCGAGGGCTACACCCGCACCAAGGCCGGCAATATCGGCGTGTGCATCGGCACATCGGGCCCGGCGGGTACCGACATGGTCACCGGCCTGTATAGCGCCTCGGCCGACTCGATCCCGATCCTGTGCATTACCGGCCAAGCCCCCCGCGCCCGGATGCACAAGGAAGACTTCCAGGCCGTGGACATCACCAGCATCGTCAAGCCAGTGACCAAGTGGGCAACCACGGTGCTGGAACCCGGCCAAGTGCCTTACGCGTTCCAGAAGGCCTTTTATGAAATGCGCTCCGGCCGCCCTGGCCCGGTGTTGATCGACCTGCCGTTCGACGTACAGATGGCCGAGATCGAATTCGACATCGACGCCTACCAGCCGCTGCCTCTAGCCAAGCCGCTGGCGACCCGTGTGCAAGTGGAAAAAGCCCTGGCTCTGCTCGACGCAGCCGAACGCCCATTGCTGGTGAGCGGTGGCGGCGTGATCAACGCCGACGCCAGCGAGTTGCTGGTGGAGTTCGCTGAGCTGACCGGCATCCCGGTGATCCCGACCCTGATGGGCTGGGGCACGATCCCGGACGACCATCCGCTGATGGTGGGCATGGTCGGCCTGCAAACCTCGCACCGCTACGGCAACGCGACGATGCTCAAGTCGGACGTGGTGCTGGGCATCGGCAACCGCTGGGCCAACCGTCACACCGGTTCGGTCGAGGTGTACACCGAGGGCCGTAAATTCATTCACGTCGACATCGAACCGACCCAGATTGGCCGCGTGTTCACGCCGGACCTGGGCATCGTTTCTGACGCCGGCTCCGCGCTGACGATGTTCATTGAAGTGGCCCGCGAGTGGAAAGCCGCCGGCAAGCTCAAGGACCGCAGTGCCTGGTTGCATGACTGCCAACAGCGCAAGGCCACCCTGCACCGCAAGACTCACTTCGACAATGTGCCGGTCAAGCCGCAACGCGTGTACGAAGAGATGAACCAGGTGTTCGGAAAAGACACCTGCTACGTCAGCACCATCGGCCTGTCGCAGATTGCCGGCGCGCAATTCTTGCATGTGTACAAGCCACGCCACTGGATCAACTGCGGGCAGGCCGGCCCATTGGGCTGGACCATTCCCGCAGCGCTGGGCGTGGTCAAGGCCGACCCGAGCCGCAAAGTGGTGGCCTTGTCGGGCGACTATGACTTCCAGTTCATGATCGAAGAACTGGCGGTGGGCGCGCAGTTCAAGCTGCCGTACATCCATGTGGTAGTGAACAACTCTTACCTGGGCCTGATCCGTCAGGCCCAGCGTGGGTTCGAGATGGACTACTGCGTGCAGCTGTCCTTCGACAACCTCAACGCCCCCGAACTCAACGGCTATGGCGTCGACCATGTGGCGGTTGCAGAGGGCTTGGGCTGCAAGGCTCTGCGTGTGTTCGAGCCAGGCCAGATCCAACCGGCCTTGCGCCGGGCCCAAGAGATGATCGAAGAATTCAAGGTGCCCGTGATCGTTGAGATTATTCTGGAACGGGTGACCAATATTTCCATGGGCACCGAGATCAACGCCGTCAATGAATTCGAAGATCTGGCCCTGGTCGGCAACGATGCGCCGACTGCCATTTCCCTGCTCGATTAAGGAGAACCCTATGCCGCGCTTTGCTGCCAACCTGTCCATGTTGTTTACCGAACAGGATTTCCTTGCCCGCTTCAAAGCGGCTGCCGATGCCGGTTTCCAGGGCGTGGAGTACCTGTTCCCGTATGAATTCAGCTCTGCCGATATCAAGGCGCAGCTGGACGCCAACGGCCTGACCCAGGTGCTGTTCAACCTGCCAGCCGGTGACTGGGCCAAGGGCGAGCGCGGCCTGGCTTGCCACCCGGACCGGGTCGAGGAGTTCCGTGCCGGGGTCAAACTGGCGATCGCCTATGCCCAGGTCTTGGGCAACACCCAGGTCAACTGCCTGGCGGGTATCCGGCCACAAGGCGTTGATGACGAGACCGTAGAAAAGACCTTTGTCGCCAACCTCAAGTACGCCGCCGAGAAGCTGCAGGCGGCGGGTATCAAGCTGGTGATGGAGATGATCAACACCCGCGACATTCCGGGCTTCTACCTCAACAACACGGCGCAGGCCCTGTCGATTCGCGAGCAAGTGGGCAGCGCCAACCTGTTCCTGCAATACGACATCTACCACATGCAAATCATGGAAGGCGACCTGGCGCGGACCATGGCGGCGCACCTGGGCGAGATCAACCACATCCAACTGGCGGACAACCCAGGGCGCAACGAGCCAGGTACCGGTGAGATCAACTACCGCTTCCTGTTCGAGCATCTGGACCGCATTGGTTACGCGGGTTGGGTCGGCTGTGAGTACAAGCCGTTGACCACTACCGAGGCGGGTTTGGGCTGGCTCAAAACCCATAACGCCATCTGACAACTGACACAACACAAAACACTGTGGGAGCTGGCTTGCCAGCGATGCGGACACCTCGCTGTATCAGGCATACCCAGGTGATGCCATCGCAGGCAAGCCAGCTCCCACATTAAACGAGGATTTTGATCATGGCTAAAATCGGATTCATCGGCACCGGCATCATGGGCCAACCCATGGCCGCCAACCTGCAGAAAGCAGGCCATCAACTGTTTCTCTCCGAACATCACGGCAAGGCTCCGGCTGAACTGATCAGCGCCGGCGCCGTGGCGCTGGCCAACCCGCAACAAGTGGCCCAGGAAGCCGAGTTCATCATCGTCATGGTGCCCGACACCCCTCAAGTCGATGACGTGCTGTTTCGCGCCGACGGCGTGGCTGCGGGCCTGTCACCGAACAAGGTGGTGATCGACATGAGCTCGATCTCCCCTACTGCGACCAAAGCATTCGCCGCCAAGGTCAACCAGGCCGGCGCGCAGTACCTGGACGCACCGGTGTCCGGTGGTGAAGTCGGTGCCAAGGCCGGCACCTTGAGCATCATGGTCGGCGGCGAACCGCAGACGTTCGAACGCGCGTTGCCGCTGTTCCAGAGCATGGGCAAAAACATCACCCTGGTAGGCGGCAATGGCGATGGCCAGACCGCCAAGGTGGCCAACCAGATCATCGTCGCGCTGAACATCCAGGCGGTGGCCGAAGCGTTGTTGTTCGCCTCCAAAAACGGCGCCGACCCGGCCAAAGTGCGTGAAGCGCTGATGGGTGGCTTTGCATCGTCGAAGATCCTGGAAGTGCACGGCGAGCGCATGATCAAGGGCACCTTCGATCCGGGTTTCCGCATCAACCTGCACCAGAAGGACCTGAACCTGGCGCTGGCTGGTGCCAAGGAACTGGGGATCAACCTGCCGAACACCGCCGGCACCCAGCAAGTGTTCAGCACCTGCACGGCAATTGGCGGCGGCAACTGGGACCACTCGGCGCTGATCAAGGGCCTGGAGCATATGGCGAACTTCTCGATTCGCGAAAAATAACCCACACCGCTGATCGTTCCCACGCTCCGCGTGGGAATGCCTCTTGTGACGCTCCGCGTCACGCTTTGGGCGCAGAGCGTCCCGGACTGCATTCCCACGCAGAGCGTGGGAACGATCGCAGAGCGTGGGAACGATCGCTGCACCTCTAATAACAAGAATCCCCCGGGAGCCCGCTTATGTCGGTCGATCCGCAACACCTGCTTCGCGAGCTGTTTGCCACAGCCATCGACGCCGCCCACCCCCGGCAAGTCCTTGAACCCTACATGCCTGCCGACCGCAGTGGCCGTGTGATCGTGATCGGAGCCGGCAAAGCCGCGGCCGCCATGGCACTGGTCGTCGAAGACTGTTGGCAGGGCGAGGTCTCGGGCCTGGTGGTCACCCGCTACGGCCATGGCGCGCCATGCAAAAAAATCGAAGTGGTCGAAGCCGCCCATCCGGTGCCGGATGCGGCCGGCCTGGCCGTGGCCCAGCGCGTGCTGGAACTGATCAGCCATCTGGGTGAAGACGACCGCGTGATCTTCCTGCTCTCCGGCGGTGGCTCGGCACTACTCGCCCTGCCCGCCGAGGGCATCACCCTGGCGGACAAGCAAGCCATCAACAAAGCCCTGCTTAAATCCGGCGCCACCATTGGCGAGATGAATTGCGTGCGCAAGCACCTCTCGGCGATCAAGGGCGGTCGGTTGGCCAAGGCTGCGTGGCCGGCCACGGTGTACACCTACGCGATCTCCGATGTACCGGGCGACCAGGCCACGGTGATTGCCTCGGGCCCGACCGTCGGTGACCCGAGCACCTCACAACAGGCCCTGGCGATCCTCAAGCGTTACCACATCGACGCCCCCGCTTCGGTGCGCAGTTGGTTGCAGAACCCGGCCTCGGAAACCGTCAAGCCCGGCGACCCGGTGCTTGCCCGCAGCCACTTCCAATTGATCGCCCGCCCGCAGCAATCCCTGGAAGCGGTAGCAGTAAAAGTGCGCCAGGCCGGTTTCAGCCCGCTGATCCTCGGTGATCTGGAAGGCGAAGCCCGCGATGTGGCCAAGGTACACGCCGGCATCGCCCGCCAGATCGTGCAGCACGGCCAGCCACTGGCGGCGCCGTGCGTGATCCTTTCGGGGGGCGAAACCACCGTCACCGTACGCGGCGACGGCCGTGGCGGGCGCAACGCGGAATTCCTCTTGAGCCTCACCGACAGCCTCAAGGGCCTGCCCGGCGTGTACGCCCTGGCCGGCGATACCGATGGCATCGACGGTTCTGAAGACAACGCCGGCGCGATCATGACCCCCTGCAGCTACCGCCGTGCCGAAGCCCTGGGCCTGTCGGCCAGTGATGAGCTGGACAACAACAACGGCTACGGCTATTTCGCCGCCCTGGGCGACTTGATCGTCACCGAGCCGACGCGCACCAACGTCAACGACTTGCGCGCCATCCTGATCCTTGAGACTGCCAACCATGACGCCTGACAAGAAGGTCAAAATCCTCGCCACCCTGGGCCCGGCCACCGACGGTATCGATGACATCCGCGAGCTGGTGGAGGCCGGGGTAAATATCTTCCGCCTCAACTTCAGCCACGGCGACCACGCCGACCATGCCCAGCGCTACCAGTGGATTCGCCAGGTCGAGCGCCAGCTCAACTACCCGCTCGGTATCCTCATGGACCTGCAAGGGCCGAAGCTGCGGGTGGGACGCTTTGCCGAAGGCAAGGTGCAGCTCGTTCGCGGCCAGGCCCTGCGCCTGGACCTGGATGAAACTTTGGGGGACCAACGCCGGGTCAACCTGCCCCACCCGGAAATCATCGCGGCCCTGGAGCCGGGCATGGACCTGCTGCTCGACGACGGCAAGCTGCGCCTGCGCGTGATCACCAAGCATGCCGACGCCATCGACACCACCGTGCTCAATGGCGGCGAACTGTCTGACCGTAAAGGTGTGAACGTCCCACAAGCGCTGTTGGAACTGAGCCCACTCACCGCCAAGGACCGCCGCGACCTGAGCTTCGGCCTGGAGCTGGGTGTGGACTGGGTGGCGCTGTCGTTTGTGCAGCGCCCGGAAGACATCCGCGAAGCCCGCGAGCTGATTGGTGATAAGGCGTTTTTGATGGCCAAGATCGAAAAGCCGTCAGCGGTGCAACGGCTGCGCGAAATCGCCGAACTGAGCGACGCGATCATGGTGGCCCGGGGTGATTTGGGCGTGGAAGTGCCGGCCGAGAGCGTGCCGCAGATCCAGAAAGACATCATCAGCACCTGCCGCCAACTGGGTAAGCCGGTGGTGGTGGCCACGCAGATGCTCGAATCCATGCGCTTCTCGCCAGCACCCACCCGCGCCGAAGTCACCGATGTCGCCAATGCGGTGGCTGAAGGTGCGGACGCGGTGATGCTGTCGGCGGAAACCGCCTCGGGCGAGTACCCGCTGGAAGCGGTGCAGATGATGAGCAAGATCATCCGCCAGGTGGAAAACGGCCCAGACTACCAGGCA
Source organism: Pseudomonas sp. FSL L8-0168 (assembly GCF_037976155.1). NCBI lineage: Bacteria > Pseudomonadati > Pseudomonadota > Gammaproteobacteria > Pseudomonadales > Pseudomonadaceae > Pseudomonas > Pseudomonas sp. FSL L8-0168. The sequence goes on from NZ_CP150262.1 coordinate 1,724,581, forward strand.
CAGTTGGATGTCAGCCGGCCCAAGGCAGATGCCACGGTGTCGGACGCCATCAGCTGCGCGATCCGCCGCATCAGCAGCATCCTGCCGGTAGCGGTGCTGGTGAACTACAGCGAGTCCGGCAGTTCCAGCTTGCGTGCGGCGCGGGAACGGCCCGTGGCGCCGATTCTCAACCTCACGCCCAACCTGTCCACGGCGCGACGCCTGAGCGTGGCGTGGGGCGTGCACTCGGTAGTCAATGATCGGCTGCGCCAGGTGGATGAGGTGTGTTCCACCGCGCTGGAAATTGCCCAGGCCCAGGGCATGGCGCAGCGTGGCGATACCTTGGTGATTACCGCAGGGGTGCCGTTCGGGCAGCCGGGGTCCACCAATTCGCTGCGTATAGAGACGCTGATTTAGCGCCTGTCAGGGCCTCATCGCGGGCAAGCCCGGCTCCCACATTTGATCGAGTTTGCATGTCGAACATCAATCAAATGTGGGAGCTGGCTTGCCTGCGAGGAGGGCAACTCGGTCTTATTGACTCAACCCAAATGCACAACCCAACCTGCCCCGACTGGGCCGAAGCCCTGCTCAACGGCTTCAGCCAAATCTTCCTGCAGCGCCACCCGCTGTGCGGCCTGCTGTGCCTGCTGGCGATCCTGATCGGCGCCCCGGCGTTGCTCGGCGGTGCCTTGCTGGGAGGTGTCGCGGGGTTGCTCACGGCCCAACGCCGGGGGTATCCCAAGGCCGAGCGCCAGGCCGGGCTGTATAGCTACAACGGCGTATTGCTGGGCCTGTTGATCAGCCAGCACTTTGCCTGGTCGGCGCTGGTGCCGCCGCTGATCCTGGCGTGCGGCGGCTTGAGTGCCATCCTCACCCGGCACTGGTTGAAACACGCGACCCAACCCCTGGATTTGCCAGCGTACACCGCGCCCTTTGTTGGGCTGGGCTGGTTGCTGCTCGGCCAGGTCCCGCAGAACACCCTTGCGCTGAGCGAGCCCGACACTGTCGCTATACTGGCCGCGCCCTTCACCGGCCTTGGGCAAATCATGCTGCTGGACCAGCCCCTGGCGGGTGTGCTGATCGCCTTGGGCTTGCTGCTGGCCGACCGTCGCGCCGTCGCGTGGGCCTTGGGCGGCGCCACTCTCGGCATGCTGGCCGGCCTGTGGTTGAACGACGCCACTGGCGCTCTGCTCGGCCTGCACAGCTATAACCCCGCGCTGGCCGCCCTGGCCCTGTGCTCGTCGCGTCGCCAGCCTTGGTTGCCGCTGCTGGGTATCGGCCTGGCCATCCTGCTCACCCCAGGCTTCGCCGCCCTGCACCTGCCCGCGCTGACCGCGCCGTTTATCCTCGCGTGCTGGCTGGTGCGCGCCGGTCAGCGAATGCTGCACAAGCCTCACATGGACAGCCCGTACGAATCGCCCTAGGCTTGCTCGATATTCGTTTCAGGCAGGGTTTATGGACAGCAACAACGACTGGCGCCAGCGCCTCTACATCATGGTGTTCCAAAGCGACACCGTCGCCGGGCGGCGCTTTGACGGCATCCTGCTGCTGATCATCCTCGCCAGCCTGGTGATCGTGATGCTCGACAGCATCGACACAATTCACCAGAACTACGCCGACGTGCTGGCCTATATCGAGTGGGGTTTCACGCTGATCTTCGCCATCGAGTACGGCCTGCGCCTGTATTGCTCGCCCAAGCCGCTGCGCTATGCCTTCAGCTTTTATGGCTTGGTGGACCTGCTCGCCATCGTCCCCGGCATCCTCGCGCTGTACTACAGCGACGCCCAGTATCTGCTGATCATCCGCATCATCCGCATGCTGCGCATCTTCCGCGTGCTCAAGCTCAGCCCGTATCTCAAGCAGGCCAACTACCTCATGGCGGCGCTGCGCGGCAGCAAGCAGAAGATCGTGGTGTTCCTGGTCAGCGTGTGCACCCTGGTGACGGTGTTCGGCACGTTGATGTACGTGATCGAAGGCCCGGAACATGGCTTTACCAGTATCCCCAAGGGCATCTACTGGGCGATCGTCACCCTGACCACCGTGGGCTTCGGCGATATCGTGCCCAAGACGCCCCTGGGCCAGGTTATTTCATCGCTGGTGATGATCACCGGTTACTCGATCATCGCCGTGCCGACGGGTATTTTTACCGCTGAACTGGCCAGTGCCATGCGCGGCGAACAGCTGCATACCGACTGCCCAGTGTGCAAGAAGGACAGCCATGAACCCAACGCCGCGTTTTGTGCGCGCTGTGGCAGCAATCTGTTTCGCAAACTGGAATAAGCAAAGTTCTTTTTAATCTTTAAAGCTCTATGAAGGCCCGGCTATAGTCGCTGGCAAATTGCCTCCCTCTTCTCGAACAACAAGGAATGAGCAGTGAAAAAAATCCTCAGCGCCTCCCTACTGGCCGCCGGCCTGGCCCTGGCGGGCTCCGCCCAGGCAGCGACCACCCTGCTCAACGTCTCCTACGACGTGATGCGCGATTTCTACAAGGACTACAACGCCGCCTTCCAGAAGCATTGGGCAGCCGAGCACCCGGACGACAAGCTGACGTTGCAGATGTCCTTCGGCGGCTCCAGCAAACAGGCGCGCTCGGTGATCGACGGCCTGCCCGCCGACGTGATCACCATGAACATGGCCACCGACATCAATGCCCTGGTCGACAACGGCAAGCTGGTGCCGGACAACTGGGTGACACGCCTGCCGAATAACAGTGCGCCATTCACCTCAGCCACAGTCTTTATCGTGCGCAAAGGCAACCCCAAGGCGTTGAAAGACTGGCCCGACCTGCTCAAGGATGGCGTGCAAGTGATCGTGCCCAACCCGAAGACCTCGGGCAACGGCCGCTACACCTACCTGTCGGCCTGGGGCTACGTGTTGAAGAACGGCGGCGATGAAGACAAGGCCAAGACCTTCGTTGGAAAGTTATTCAAGCAAGCGCCCGTGCTGGACACCGGTGGCCGCGCCGCCACCACCACCTTCATGACCAACCAGATTGGCGACGTGCTGGTGACCTTTGAAAACGAAGCGGAAATGATCGCCCGTGAGTTTGGCCGTGATCAGTTCGAAGTGGTCTACCCAAGCGTCTCCGCCGAAGCCGAACCGCCGGTGTCGGTGGTGGATAAAGTGGTCGAGAAAAAAGGTACCCGTGCGGTGGCTGAGGACTACCTCAAGTATCTGTGGTCGCCCGAAGGCCAGGAAATTGCGGCCAACAATTACCTGCGCCCACGGGACCCTAAGGTGCTGGCCAAGTACACCGACCGGTTCCCCAAGGTGGACTTCCTGTCGGTGGAGAAGACCTTCGGCGACTGGCGCACAGTGCAAAAGACCCATTTCAATGATGGCGGGGTGTTTGACCAGATCTACTCTGGCCAATAATCCATCTGACTGAATCAACTCGGTCAAACCTGTGGGAGCTGGCTTGCCTGCGAAAGCGATCTATCAGTCATATTTCTGGTGACTGGTGCACCGCCATCGCAGGCAAGCCAGCTCCCACTTTTTTGCGTAGGGCAGATGTGTCTGAATGTATCATCAGCCGGCATAAGTGATATCACCACAAGCAGCCTACTCACTTGCGAGCCTTGTCTTTACTCTCTCACGCCATCGTCCTTCGCCTTTATGAGTACACCATGAACGCAACCTCTCACGCTGCAGGCACCATGACCCGGGGCATGGTCATGCTGTTCGCGTTTTGCTGCGGCGCCATTGTCGCCAACATCTACTACGCGCAACCGATCATCGAGCTGATTGCCCCGGACATTGGCCTGACGCCGGCAATGGCCAGCCTGATCGTGTCCCTCACGCAAATCGGCTATGCCCTGGGCCTGTTTTTCCTGGTGCCTCTGGGCGACCTGCTGGAAAACCGCAAGCTGATGATCGCCACCACCGTCGTGGCGATCGCCAGCCTGCTGGGTGCGGCGTTTATCGAACAGCCGAACCTGTTCCTGCTGGTGTCGCTGCTGATCGGTTTCAGTTCCGTCTCGGTGCAGATCCTGATTCCGCTGGCCGCACACCTGGCGCCGGCCGAGTCCCGGGGCCGGGTGGTCGGCAGCATCATGGGCGGCCTGCTGCTGGGCATCCTGCTGGCACGGCCAGTGTCGAGCGTGGTGGCCGATCACTTCGGCTGGCGTGCGATGTTCATGGCGGCCGCCGCACTGATGGCGTTCATCAGCGTGGTGCTGATGCTGACAATCCCCAAGCGCCAACCCGATCACAGTGCCAGCTATGGCCAGTTGCTGCGCTCCCTGGGCACCCTGTTGCGTGAACAACCGCTGTTGCGCCAGCGGGCGTTCTACCAGGGTTGCATGTTCGCCGCCTTCAGCCTGTTCTGGACTGCCGTACCACTGGAACTGGCGCGTAACCACGGCCTGAGCCAAAGCGAGATCGCACTGTTTGCCCTGGTCGGTGCACTTGGCGCCATCGCCGCGCCCATGGCCGGTCGCCTGGCCGACGCAGGCCATACCCACCGCGCCTCGTTGCTGGCGATGCTGTTTGGCGCGTTGAGTTTCCTGCCGGCGTTGGTACACCCGCTTTACAGCGTGATCGGCCTGGCAGTCACCGGTGTGGTTCTGGACTTCTGCGTGCAGATGAATATGGTCCTCGGCCAGCGCGCCATCTACGCCCTCGATGCCAACAGCCGCAGCCGCCTGAACGCGCTGTACATGACCAGTATTTTTATCGGCGGTGCGTTCGGTTCAGCGATTGCCAGCAGCGTGTATGAACATGGCGGCTGGTTGGCCGTCATGCTGGTGGGCAGTGCATTTGCGCTGGTTGCGTTGTTGCGTTTCATGAGCGTTGCACGTAAAGCCGCGTTGGCCACCGTCCAAGCGTCCTGACGAGCCCGTGCGCCACTTCAAAACGCACAAAAGGGCGGGACTTAATCAACACGTGAGTAAGTCCCGCCCCCGCCTTGCTTCCAGCAGTGGCGCCCGTCAAAGGCGCGCGATCAAGGCATTAGAGATAACTGCCCTCTTTGATGTTGAGCCCGATGACATCTTCTGGACTGATCATTCGGGTGCTTTTGATCAGGAAGTCGGTCTTGCCATCGCCATCCAGGTCGACCGCCAGCAAGTAACGTCCCGTTTGCGGATTAAACTTGATGATGGTGTCGCCTGCCGCCCCCGTATAGTTCTCGACGAAGTTCAACGCTACCTTGCCGTCGAGCACCATTTGCGACAGGTCGATCTTGTCCTGCCCCGTGTTGAAGTCCAACAACAAGTCGGCATTGGCACGGGTTGAATCGCTAAAGGCGTTGAACTTGAAGGTGTTCCAACCGCCGCCGCCCACCAACGTATCGCCCCCCGCGCCACCGGTGAGCACATTATCCGCACTGTTACCGATGATGCGATCGTTACCATGGCCCCCCACAGCATTTTCGATCACCGTCTTCTCGCCGATCCTGACGTTTTCCTTCATCCCCCCCACGCTGGAAAACGAACCACCGCGCAAGTTGATGATTTGATCCTGCTTGAAGCCAGAGAAATCAAAGGTATCGTTCCCACGCTCATCCCATACGTTGAAGTCTGGCTTATCAGCCGCGGACGTCAGGGTCGTTTCCGCCTTGCCAGTATTCGAGTTGAATCCATAGGTGGTGTCATCGGTTCTGGTGTCACGGGGTTGCTTGGGTTTATCAACGACTGGCAGGGTGTCGACGTTGAGCTTGGGCTTATCAACGACTGGCAGGGTGTCGACGTTGGGCTTGGGCTTATCAACGACTGACATGGTGTCGATGTTGGCTTGGGCTTATCAACGACTGGCAGGGTGTCGATGTTGGGCTTGGGCTTATCAACGACTGGCAGGGTGCCGACGTTGGGCTTGGCCTTATCAACGACTGGCAGGGTGCCGACGTTGGGCTTGGGCTTATCAACGACTGACATGGTGTCGATGTTGGGCTTGGGCTTATCAACGACTGGCAGGGTGCCGACGTTGGGCTTGGCCTTATCAACGACTGGCAGGGTGCCGACGTTGGGCTTGGGCTTATCAACGACTGGCAGGGTGTCGACGTTGGGCTTGGACTTATCAACGACTGGCAGGGTGCCGACGTTGGGCTTGGGCTTATCAACGACTGGCATGGTGTCGACGTTGGGCTTGGGCTTATCAACGACTGGCAGGGTGTCGACGCTGGGTTTGGGCTTATCAACGACTGGCAGGGTGTCGACGCTGGGTTTGGGCTTACCAACGACTGGCATGGTGTCGACGTTGGGCTTGGGCTTATCAACGACTGGCAGGGTGTCGACGCTGGGTTTGGGCTTATCAACGACTGGCAGGGTGTCGACGCTGGGTTTGGGCTTACCACCGACTGGCGTGGTGTCGATGTTGGGCTTGGGCCTATCACTTACTGGCGTGGTGTAGCCACTTGGCCGAGGCTGATCGGCTATCGGCTTGGTACCGCCGTTTGGCCGGGGCTGATCGGCTGCCGGCTTGGTACCGCCGTTTGGCTGAGACTGATCTGTTGCCCCCTTGGTACCGCCGTTTGGCTGGGGCTGATCGGCTGCCGGCTTGGTACCGCCGTTTGGCCGGGGCTCAGGAGTGGGTTTGGTATTTTCCTCTGCCATCGGATAGCAACGGGCCGTCACCACGTTGCCGGAATGGATGTCTCCAAGTCGAAGCAGCCCCGAGTTTAGACTCAATCCATACATTCGCTGCTGATGAGTGCGTGCCCCTATCAGCGGAGCAGAAAGATTAAGCAATTGAGAGTTTGTTGAGGCTTGTTTGTCGGCTGCTAAGTTCGCGTCGCGATGAAGGAAACTGGCAGCCTCACTTTCAGCTGGATTGCCAGAACGTAGCACCTGAGACGGCTGAGGGGCCGCGTTCGGTGTGGGCACATAATAATTTGCAGCGGGTGTATTTGCATTGATCATAATCACGTTTCTCAGTTAGTTAAAAACAACAACACAACACTTCACACGTAAGTCACCGGTGAATTCCTAGACATCCAACTTCATTAATAGCCATTCAAATCTTTAAGTCGATCAACCTCCCCTTCCGAGCCGCTACGGCCAGTCCGTGCATAACCGCCCACCCATTCAACCATTCACAACCCAAGAAAATTAATTACCCGACAAACCAATCTTTATATAAGTATCACAGCACCCGCTTTACTGACGAACATCAAGCCATTGCTGATTGTTTGCACTTATACACTGCGTAATACATGATTTGATTTTGCAACAGACTCGATTTAAATCGAGCAATCAGCGCGACTTTTTTACTTATAAAAGCAGCACGCTACTTGAACGTATTCAGCGTGCGGCTGCCGGTGAATGGCGCCCGTTCCAAGACCGCGCTGAATACGCCGACTGATCGTTTCGACTGGCAGCTCTCGGCTCGCAAGGATCCGGTTGCGGATCACAGGGATCTGGACGAGGCGTCGGCTCGCGGGTCACCGGCCATGGCCGGGGCTCACGCGGGTTCGGGCGCGGCATGGGCTCACACGGGGCCGGACGTGGTGTCGGCTCGCGGGGCTCAGGCCGTGGCCTGGGGTCACGCGGGGACGGGCGCGGCATGGGCTCACACGGGTCTGGACGTGGTGTCGGCTCGCGGGTCTCCGGGCGTGGCCGGGGGTCACGCGGCTTCGGGCGCGGCGTTGGCTCACACGGGTCTGGACGTGGTGTCGGCTCGCGGGTCTCCGGGCGTGGCCGGGGGTCACGCGGCTTCGGGCGTGGCGTTGGCTCCCACGGGTCTGGACGTGGCGTCGGTTCGCGGGTCTCCGGGCGTGGCCAAGGGTCACGCGGGTGCGGGCGTGGCGTGGGCTTCCACGGGGCTGGACGTGGCGTCGGCTCGCGGGTCTCCGGGCGTGGCCGAGGGTCACGCGGCTTCGGGCGTGGCGTTGGCTCCCACGGGTCTGGACGTGGCGTAGGCTCGCGGGTCTCAGGCCGTGGCCTGGGTTCACGCGGGGACGGGCGCGGCTTTGGCTCACACAGGTCTGGACGTGGCGTCGGCTCACAAGGCTCTGGCCGTGGCTTCGGCTCACAGCGGTCCGGACTTGGCGTCGGCTCACAAGGCTCTGGCCGTGGCTTCGGCTCACAGCGGTCCGGACTTGGCTTCGGCTCACAAGGCTCTGGCCGTGGCTTCGGCTCACAGCGGTCCGGACTTGGCTTCGGCTCACAAGGCTCTGGCTGTGGCTTCGGCTCACAGCGGTCCGGACTTGGCTTCGGCTCACAAGGGTCTGGCTGTGGCTTCGGCTCACAGCGGTCTGGACTTGGCTTCGGCTCACAAGGGTCTGGCTGTGGCTTCGGCTCACAGCGGTCTGGACTTGGCCTGGGCTCCTCAGGCTTTGGCTCCTTCGGTTTGGGCTCAGGCTTGGTTTTGGGCTCGTCGAATTGAGGCCGCGGCGCAGGCTTGGGGTCTTTCGGTTCAGGGTTTGGCGTAGGGGTATCGCCGTGTGCCACGACATCACCCGCGTTTATCCGGCCGATGCTTTTTACGAACAGGTCAGCCTTGCCGTTGCCCGTCAGGTCCAGGGCCAGACTTCCCTCATTACTGCCCTCGCTGTAACTCATCACAGCCTGGCCGGGTTGACCCGTTAAGCGATCAACGAATTTAAGCGCACTGAGATTGGCCCTTTTCAAAGCCCCGGAGACGTCAATTTTGTCTGCACCACTTTCAAAATCCAGAATTACATCGGGGTTATCCGGCGTGGAATCATTGGCATGGTCATAGACAAAAGTGTCTGCCCCCCCTCCCCCTGACAACCGGTCTGCTCCACCGCCCCCTTTGAGACGATTGGCGACCTGGTTACCTATGAGAGCGTCATCTCCCTTGCCGCCCACCGCGTTTTCCAGTGTGACGCCCTTGGCTATGGAGACATTACCCTTCAACGCACCGACATCCGAAAAAGACTCGGCATTGAGATTGATTTTCTGAGGCTGTGAATACCCAGAGAAATCCAACGTGTCTTTCCCACCACCATCCCACACACAAAAAACAGGGTTGTCATTTGGCGACTTCAAACTAAGCGCTTCACGGTTCGTATTGGAATTAAACCCATAGGTTGTATCGGTATTGCGCGTATTGGTATTCGGCCCATACAGTTTCTGGACAGCCGAGATGTCATCCATCATCGGCGCAGAAGGGTTCAACAATTTGAAGTCGTGGCCTGGCTGGTTTTTTTCTGAATAGTAACTCATCACCGAACGCGCTCGAGTATCCCCTGCATAGACTGCGTCACGCCCATAGTTACCAAAACCATCATAACGCCCCGGGTGTTCCAGGCCGATTGAATGACCTATTTCATGGATAAGCACCCCGCGAAAATAATGACCCAGTGGAGGGTTCGCCCCCGCATTCGCCGTTCCAATATTTACGAAGGTTCGAGTCATGAACTTATCAGGCAGTGAGGCCACTCCCCCCGGTGTTCCGGGCATTTCACTGATATCAACATGACCGTCTGAATGTTGCGGTTTTTCAGTAAATGTAACGTTAGCGACATCCTGCCAGGATTGCAGTGCCTGCCTGACCTGCTCTGCCTGCTGCGGGGTAAAGCCCTTGGAGACGCGAACGGACAAGGTAATTTTGCCGTCACCATTATTATCATGAACCTTGAAACCGTTGCGGGTGATGTGTTTTCCCGCCTGTTCCGTAGTAAACACCGGCTTTTTACTATTGAGTGTATAGGCCCCGGCAGGGCTTTCTGGGCTGATACTGCTATTAAGAGCTGGTTCCTTGGGTATAACAATATTAGGTGTGGATGGTCCTGGCACTCTCATAAACCAACGTCCTCATAAAAATCAGACTCGAGGCTGTAACATCAGCACGTTCGAGATACCGATTCCCGCCCACCAAGAGCAGCAGTAGTTATCGGCACAGCGTTAAATTCGCACACTCCCTTGCCGTACACCAGCGGTGAAATAATTCAACTCGACACACTCTAAAATTTAAAAACACTTTAATCTTATACTTGAAAACTTCCGAAACCCCAGAACAGATAGCACTTTAACCGCAAACATGATAACTCTTTGTTTTGCATGAACATTAAACCTCACAAACACACTTTACATAATTTTTATTGCAAAGCGTTATTCACAATCAGACAACACCCCAATCGCCCAAAAACCTATACCCGACTGGCAACTTTTAACCCGTCCTACACAACAACCCAATGCACAGACGAATAGCAGAGTTCGTATTGAAAGAAAAAACCTGCAGTGCTCATACAACGGCTTTAGTCTGGCCGAGGACGGTCATTGAATGTACTGCAACAACCGATCCGGCTGACGCTCCAAAACTGAAACATGAAAACACACTGCAATACGGCCAGTGTGTGCCTCAACGGGAGTGTTCGACGGTTGAGCAGAGCCTTGCAGGCGCCCTATGAAGCGACGAAGCAGAACGATCACCGAGCGCTGATAGCCCGCTGCAAAGGACACGGCTGAAGGGAGAAAACGTACGGCAGGCAGGCTTGAACGCGGTGATGCGCGCGTCCAAGCCTGGACAGAGGTAACCGGGAGAGCGGCGCTACGGCACAAAGGTGCAAGCGCAATCGTTGGGTTGCAGGGGCTGGCATTCCCAGGCAATCACCGTCAGGAAAAGCTGCAAGCTCAAGGCGGTGAAAGGTACGCGTGTTGTTGGTCAGACGCTGCGATGGCATGCTCTGGGCTGATCAAGGGACTAGCCAATAGCCACCGGACTCACCGGAATATCGACCGCACCTTATTTACAAACCCCTTGAACGATGAAAAAACTTTCTGGATAAACCTTCTCCCCGGCCGGGGCGCCGGGCCGGGGCTTGGCCTCGGCTCTGGCTGTGGGTCAGGGTCAGGCTTGGGATCAGGCTTGGAGTCAGTCGGCTCCGAAATGGGACTGGGAACGGGACTGGGAACGGGTTCCGACACAGGGACAACAGTGGGCCCAGGCGTCGGTGTGACAGTCGGCGCCTCACCGTTCCAGATCACATCCGTCTGCTTGATCTGGCTTTGGCTGGCGATCATCAGATCCGCCGTGCCGTTCCCCGTTGTATCCACAGCCAACGTGGAACGGCCAGTCTTCGAGTCATGACCGAGCACGGCATCTCCCGCTTTTGTGCCGAATTTATCAACGAAATTCAACGACTTGATCCCTGCCTCCTGGAGAACGCCGGTGAGGTCGATCTTGTCGAGCCCGCTTTGAAAGTCCTGAATAACGTCTGGGTTCTGCGGTGTCGAATCGCCGATGCGGTGATACACAAATGTGTCTGCCCCTGCACCGCCGTGCAACTTATCGGCACCCTTGCCGCCCGTAAGGCGATTGTTGCCCTCGTTTCCCGTCAAGGTATCGTTGCCGGCACCGCCGATGGCATTTTCGACAATGACGCCCTTGGCAATCGATACGTTCCCGCGCAAGCCTCCCACGTCCGAAAACGCCTCAGCCTTGAGGTTGATGGTTTGGTTCTGGGTAAACCCGGAGAAATCGAGCGTATCGTTACCGCCGCCATCCCAGACGGTAAAAATCGGCTTGTCACTCCCCTGCTTGAGGCTGTAGACCTCGCGACCGGCATTGGAATTGAAGCCATAGGTAGTGTCGGTATTGCGGGTCTTCGTATTGGCGCCATAGAGCCGCTGTGCTGCCGCGACATCGTCCATCATCGGTGCCGCCGGGCTGCGGCCGGCAAACTTGTGCCCCGGTTGATGGGTCTCGGCCCAATAGCTCATGACACTGCGTGCCTTGGTGTCCTGTGCATATTCGGCACTGCGCTCGTAGTTGAAGCCCTGGCCATTGTATTCACCTGGATGACTGAGCCCCAGGGTATGCCCCAGTTCATGGATCAACAAACCCAGAAAGTGGCTGCCCATGGTCGGGTTCTGCCCACCCGAAGTGCCTATATTGGCCTGGACTTTTGCATGCTGACCGAACGGAAAGGTTGCCCAGCCTCCCGATCCGCCAGTCCCCTTGATAGTGATCTTGCCATCGGTGTTTGAGCCATTTTCAACAAATTCGATATTGGCGATATCCGCCCAGTATTGAAGGGCTTGCCTGGCTCGCTCTTTCTGCGCCGCATTGAACCCCCCGGAAAAGTTAAACCCCACCACAACTTTTCCATCTCTATTACTGTCCTTAAACTTCGCATTACTGCGCGTAATATGTTTCGCCGCCTGGTCCGTGGTGAAAGATTTTTTATTATTAGCCCAACGAATAACTTGCTTTTCATCAGGTGAAAGATTGGAGTTCAATGTCTCAGGGGGATGCGACTGGAAAGACTGTCTAACTGGGATATGCATGGCACTTTACTACTCTGAACAGTGAAATGAATCGTCCATGTACAGGAGTTATCGATGCCGACTGTTCCGTAGTCAGCCCGATAAAGCTCCCATATTGAAAACGCCTTCACCATCGCTAATTCTTTGCAAGAAAACCCTATAAACACGACCGCAAAAAATCCGCACACAGTTTATTCAGCGCAGCACAGCCGCCCCTTATCAATCACGCTAAAACCCTGATACTACAGACGTAAAAACGCGCAAAGCGTTAATTTAATCGGGTCGACAGTTAAACTTCAAACATTCAGCAACCCACTCAAACACATCAGAAAAAAATAAGCTCAGTGCCAGGGTTTTATCTGAGACCTGGCCTCATCAAGCACTACATGACGGGGTTGTCCTAACCTACCGGGACTTGGGTCAGGCTCATACGCAATGCCGGTGGTCCAGGCAGCACAGCAAGCGTTCAACGGTGTGCGCCAATGGGCCGGAATTATCCAACACGAACAAACCCGCGCCGTGACCTGCGATCAATTCGGCAGTGAACCGCGCATTGCGCGCCAGGCGTTGCTCGATATCCGCCAACGACTCCCGCCCACGCGCAATCAGACGTTGGCGCAACACCGCTTGGTCCACCGTCAGCAGCAATACCAGCAAGGTCGGATAACGCTCGCGGGTCTGCGCCAGGTGGGCACGGGAGCCGTTGACCAAAACATCGTCGCCGGCGGCCAGCCAATCGTCGATGTCCTTGGAGATGCCGTAGGACAAGCCATTAGCCTGCCAGCTCAAGGCAAATGCACCCTCGGCCTCCATCGCCGCAAACTGCTCGGGGCTCACGCCTTGCGCCGCTTCGCCCACCGCCTCCGCTGACCGTGTGATTACCCGCCGCACCAGGCGACACCCACGCTCGACCAGGCGTGGGCGCGCGGCGTCCAGCAGGCTGTCCTTGCCCGACCCCGATGGCCCGATGAGATAGATCAACCTGCCCGCCATCAAAACACCCTCTTCGCTTGTCTCCAGACCTGTACCGGCGCCCCGGTGTCAGCATTCGGCGCGTCAAGCCATCGTCAGGGCTGGAAAGTATTTCCAGCCAACCTGCCCTTGCAGGCCGGCGGCGGCCACATTACCCGAGTGTGACCCACCGCGCACCACGCTCGGCACGTGCACCAGGCTTTCCGGGCTTATTGGAGTGAGTATGTAAATTTGTAACAACGATACAACATGAAACAAATGCTCAATGGTCGCCCCTACTCACAATCTATAGAAAGCTCAGCACGTTCCTACATGGGAATGTTTTTCATCCTACAGCTGACAGTTTAAACAAGAATCTAGAACATAGCGTTCGACGTAATTGTAGTAGGCGCGTGCCGTTCAGGGAGTGTGCATGTGCCGAATGAATTGATGGCCCTGTGTCAGGCATTGCCCCATGCAGCCATTCTCGGCTTCGGCATGGCCTTGGCCCAATCTTCGGTAGACCTGGACATCGTGGCGGAGGTCATGCCGCCGCCCATGCTGGCAGGATTGCTCATTTCCATGGGTAGCCTGGGGGATCGCAAAGGCCATCGCAAACTCCTTCTGATCGGCTCACTGGGGTTTACCCTGGTGTCGGTGATGACCGCTTATTCCAGCACCGCCACGCAGTTGGTCGTGGGACGCGCATGCATGGGGGTTTTCGGGGCGATGTTGATGCCGTCAACGCTGGCGCTGATTCGCTCAGTGTTCGAGGACCGGGAAGAGCGTCGCCTGGCCGTGGCGATCTGGGCAACCACCTTGACCGTCGGTTCTGCGCTTGGGCCGTTGGTCGGCGGCATATTGCTGGAGTTCTTCAGTTGGGGGTCGATTTTTCTCCTGGCCGTACCGGTGCTGGTGCCTCTGTTGATCCTCGGCCTCTGGCTGCTGCCTGAGTCCGAGCCGGACGCGTCGGGGCCGATGGATGTCATCAGCATTGCGCTCTCGATGGTCGCCCTCAGTGCGCTGGTGTACAGCATCAAGCATGTCGCCAGTGAAGGGCCGGACGCCTGGGCACTGGCGGTATTGGCCGTTGCAATCGTGAGCGGCTGGCAATTCGTACGCCGTCAGTTGCGCCTCCCTACCCCCTTGATGGACCTGAGCCTGTTTCGCAACAAGACGTTCAGCGGCTCGGTGACCATTAACCTGATGAGCCTGGCCTTCCTGATCGGCTTCGTGTTCTTTGCCACTCAGTTGCTGCAAATCGTCCTGGGCATGTCGCCCTTGAACGCCAGCCTGGCGCTGATACCGGGCCAACTCATGGCAATTGTGGTGGGGATCCTGATCGTCCCGGTCGCCCAGCGCGTCTCGGTCAATGTCCTGATTCCCATCCTGCTGGCCTTCACTGCCGGCGCGTTTTTGCTGGTGGCCAGCCTCGGTAGCAGTTTGACGGTGATCGTGGTTGCGTTTGCCTTGTTGAACATTGGCGTCGGCGCCATTGCTACCGTCTCTAACGACGTGATCCTGTCGGCCGCCCCAGCCAACAAAGCCGGCGCCGCGTCAGCCATCAGCGAGACGGCCTATGAAGTCGGCGTAGTACTCGGCACCACCGTGCTCGGTGGCCTGGTGACGGCGTACTACCGTGGCACGCTGCACCTACCGGACTTCTTGAGCCCTATGCAAATGCAACTGGCAAGCGAAACCTTGGCAGGCGCCACGCAATCTCGGCCACCCTGGCGCACGACCAGGCCAGTGAACTCATGGGCAACGCTATACAGGCATTTGTAGGAGGGACTCAACTGATGGCCTGGGCCACCTTCAGCTTGGCAGTGCTGGCCATTGTCATCGCCAGGCGCACATTGAAAGGCCAGGAGACTGCGCCGGTGTGAAGTGGGTGCGGGCGGACGAACCAAGTACATCTTGAGTGCGGGGGTAACCCGACAGGACGCCGGGTTAGATCCAACATCCCGATCGACTGTCAGGCCGCCTTCGCGAGCAAGCCCGCTCCCACACTTGGATTGCGGGGCGTCAGGTAGATAGGTATCGGCTGGCAGGCCGTCATCGCAGGCAAGCCAGCTCCCACAATTGGTCAGGTGTCGGCTGTCAGGCAAGCTGCCGCCCAACTATAGGGCGATGCGAGGGAGCTTGCTCCCGTGACGGCTTGACAGCCGACGCTGGGCCAACTGAAGCGCTGCGATCCAAATGTGGGAGCTGGCTTGCCTGCGAAGGCGGCTTGGCAGCCGACCAATATGTTGGATCCAGACCGAGTACATATCCGTTATTGAGGTAACAGCCACTTAGGGTTCCGCCCAACGGCGGCTACAATCTACAAAGTTGTGTAGATACCTATAGTCATCGCAGGCAAGCCCGCTCCCACAGTGGAGAGCATTTCAAATCGGAAATAAAAAAGGCGACCTGAACACGGTCGCCTTTTGTCATTGCGCGTACTGCTTGCTCAGCCCCGGCGGCACGCCCTGCACGTTGGTTTCTTCCCATGGCCCGTTGGGGCTGATGGACCGGCTCCAGCCGTTGCTCCAGCGGTAGTAGGTGCGCTGGCGGTAGAAGGTGTCAGGCTGGTCATCCAGCACGTACACCTGCATCTTGCCGTCCCAGTGGCTGGCGGCGCCCGGCGGTGGGGCGAAGGTCGGCGATTTGCTTGGCAGAGGCTTGGGCGGCGGCGTCACCGGGCCAGATGGTTTGGTGCTCGGCTGGGTCGAGGGGCCAGACGGTGGAATAGTCGGGCCGGTCGGCGCCGCAGGTGGGCGGTGGACCGCACAGGCGCTCAGGCCCAGTACCAGGCTGAGCAGGGTGATGCGTGCAAATGCGGTCATGGGTGTGTCCTCAGAATTACTGGTCCGGAGTGTCGATGGTCAATTGCTGCAGCGCAGTGGTGCTGCTGGCCAACGGTTGGCTGCGGCCGATCCATTCGCCAGCGGTCGGTTGGCCGGCCCGGGATATGCGCGCAACCAGTTGGACTTCGGGGAAGTTGGACAGTTTCAACTGCGGCATCATCGCGTCGGCATCGCCCAGTTCGACGGTGACCGGCAATGCGTCGACGGTTACACGCTTGGCCGCCAAGGGCGCCGGGGGGCCGTTTACGGCGCGGGCGAAGATGAACACGCTGTCGCCTGGCAGGGCCTTGGCTTTCACCTCGGCAGATACGTCCACCCGCACGGTCAGCAGCGCCTTGGGCGCCTGAGCCAGGCTGCCACCGCTCTCCTTGAGCTTCTCTGCCGCGCGGTCAATTCCGCCTTGCAAGGCGACACGGGAATTGTCCTCTGGCGGCAGTTGCGCGAGCAGGCGGTTCCAGTAGTCGATGGCTTCCTGATAACGCTGGCCCTCAAAGGCAGCGATACCCAACAGGCCAAGGCTGGTGACTTCCTTGGGGTCGAGCTTCAAGGCTTCGTCGGTCAGCGCCTGAACCTGAGGCGACCATTGTTTGTTGTCGGCAAAGTACTGCGCCTGGGCCCATTGGCCGAGCAGTTCCGGTTGGCGCCCGGCCAACGCAACCGTACGTTCAAAGACTTTGGCGGCATCGGCGGCACGGTCCTGGGCCATATAGGCGCGCCCAAGGAAGTACAAACCTTCTGCCGAATCCGGTTGCGCGGCGGCGGCGCGTTCCAGGCGGCGGGTCATGTCGGCCATGGACACCGGCGGTTGGGAAAACTCACGGGTCAGTTCAACCTTGTCGCTCGCCCCATAATGCAGGTACAGCGCCACGCCCAGCACAGGCACCAGAAACGCCGCCAAAAACGGCAGCGGTTTGCCTAACCGCGATTCGCGGGGTTTTTCCACACCTTCGGTGTCGGCCAGCAACTCGCGGGCCGCTTCGGCGCGGCCGGTGTCGAGTTGCGCGGTATTCAACACACCTTCGTCCTGCTGCACTTGCAGCTCGGCGACGCGTTCCTGGTACAGCGCCACGTTCAACGCGGTGCGATCCTCTTCACGCTGGGCACGACGGCCACGCAACACAGGGATCAACAGGAAACTCAGGGCAATCAGTAGCAGCAAACCGGCTGCGAGCCAGAAATCAATCATCAGTCTTGGTGTCCAGCAATTGGTCGAGGCGTTTACGCTCTTCAGGGGACAGCGCATCGGCGCCATCAATCGGTGCGACACGGCGCCGACGCACGATCACGGCCATCACCACCACGCCGGCCAGCAGCAGCCCGGCCGGGCCAAACCACAGCAGCGCGGTCTTGCCGGTGAGTGCCGGTTTGTAGCGTACGAAATCACCGTAGCGGTCGACCATGAAGTCGATGATCTGCTGGTCGTCCTTGCCCTCCCCCAGCATGCGGAAAATCTCTCTGCGCAGGTCGGTGGCGATCGGGGCGTTGGAGTCGGCGATGTCCTGGTTCTGGCATTTGGGGCAGCGCAGTTCCTGGGTCAGGTCGCGGAAACGCTCGCGCTCGGCGTCGTTGGCAAATTCGTAGGTGTCGATGGCGGCGTGGGCCACGCCGGCCAGGCCCAGGGTTAAAACGGCAGCGGTCAACCAACGCTTCATGGCTTGGCCTCATCGACCAGGGCCTGGTACTTGGCGGCCAGTTGCTCGCGCCATACCGTTTCGTCGATCACGCCGACGAACTTGTCACGAATCACACCCTTGGCATCGATGAAGAAGGTTTCCGGCGCGCCGTACACGCCCAGGTTCAACCCCAGGTTGCCGTCTTCGTCGCGGATATCCAGCTGGTACGGGTTATGAAATTCCGCCAACCACTTCACGGCCGCCGCATTGTCGTCCTTGTAGTTGATGCCGTAGATCACCACGCCCTTCTCGGCCAGCTTGTTCAGCACCGGGTGTTCGACGCGGCAAGAGATGCACCAGGTGGCCCACACGTTGACCAGCGCCGGCTTGCCCTGCAAATCTGCCTGGGTCAGGGTCTTGTCACCCTGCACCGTTGGCAGGTTGAAGGCGGGGAACGGCTTGCCGATCATCGCCGAAGGCAGCTCGGCCGGGTCCAGGTACAACCCGCGATACAGGAACACCGCCACCAGCAGGAACATCGCCAGCGGCACAACCATCAACCAACGCTTCATACCGCAGCTCCCGAAAGGCCAAGCGCTTCACGCACCCGGCTCTTGACCTTGACCCGATAGCGCCGGTCCAGCGCTGCGAGCAACCCGCCGAACCCGGTGAGCAACCCGCCGAACCAGATCCAGCGCACGAACGGTTTGACATGCACGCGCACGGCCCAGGCGCCATCGCCCAGGGGTTCACCGAGGGCTACATACAGGTCACGGGTGAAACCTGCGTCAATGCCAGCCTCGGTCATCATCGAACTTTGCACGGTGTACAGGCGTTTCTCCGGGTGCAGCACGGCGATTTCCTTGCCATTACGCACCACGCGCACCGTGCCTTTGTCGGAGGTGAAGTTCGGCCCTTCAAAGTGCTTGGCACCTTCGAAGATGAAGTGGTAACCGGCCAGGTCCATGGACTCGCCCGGCGCCAGGCGCAGGTCGCGCTCGGCGCTGTTCTGGCTGGACAGCACCACCCCAAGGGCGCACACCGCAATACCAATGTGGGCGATCTGCATGCCCCAATAGCTGCGGGTCAGAGTGGGCAGGCCATTGATCAGGCCTTTGTGGCGCGTCTTGTCGACGATGTCCCGCGCCCCCGCCAGCAACACCCAGGCCGCCAGCAGGAAGGTGGCGAGTACCGCCCAATTGAAGTCGCCGTAGGCAAACCCGGCGATCACCGCCAGGGCCACGCTGCCGAGCAGCACCGGCATCAGCATGCCCGCCAGCCATTTCACCGGGGTGTCTTTCCAGCGCACCAGCACGCCGACCGCCATCACTACCATCAACAGGCCCATCAACGGGATGAACAACGCATTGAAGTACGGCGGCCCCACGGACAGCTTGGCGCCGCTCAAGGCATCCAGTACCAGCGGGTAGAGGGTGCCGAGCAGGATCATCGATGCAGCCACCACCAGTACCAGGTTATTGCCCAGCAACAGGGTCTCCCGCGACCACAGGTTGAAACCGACGTGGCTCTTGACCACCGGAGCACGCAGGGCGAACAGGGTCAGGGAACCGCCGACCACAAACAGCAGGAAGATCAGGATGAACACGCCGCGCTCAGGGTCTGAGGCAAACGCATGCACCGAGGTCAGCACGCCCGAGCGCACCAGGAAAGTGCCGAGCAGGCTGAGGGAAAACGCCGCGATGGCGAGCAGTACCGTCCAGCTCTTGAACACGCCACGCTTTTCGGTGACGGCCAGGGAGTGAATCAGCGCGGTACCCACCAGCCACGGCATGAAGGAGGCGTTTTCCACCGGGTCCCAGAACCACCAGCCGCCCCAGCCAAGTTCGTAATAGGCCCACCACGAGCCCAGGGTGATACCGATACCGAGGAAGGCCCAGGCGACGATGGTCCATGGCCGTGACCAGCGCGCCCAGGCGGCGTCGAGACGCCCGCCGAGCAAGGCGGCGATGGCGAACGCGAAGGCCACAGAAAAGCCCACATAGCCCATGTAGAGCATCGGCGGGTGCACGATCAGGCCGATATCCTGCAGCAACGGGTTGAGGTCGTGACCGTCCACCGGGATCTGCGGCAGGATGCGGGTGAACGGGTTGGAGGTCATGATCAAAAACAGCAGGAAGCCGATGCTGATCATGCCCATCACCGCCAGCACCCGCGCCAGCATCACTTGCGGCAATTGGCGCGAGAACACCGATACAGCGAAGGTCCAGCCGCCGAGGATCAAGGCCCACAACAGCAATGAACCTTCGTGGGCGCCCCACACGGCGCTGAACTTGTAGTACCAGGGCAAAGCGCTGTTGGAATTGTTGGCGACGTAGGCGACGGAAAAATCGTCGGTCATGAAGGCGTAGGTCAGGCAACCAAAGGCGAACAGCAAGAAGGCAAACTGGCCCCAGGCGGCAGGCTGCGCCAGGCTCATCCACAGGCGGTCGCCGCGCCAGGCACCGAGCAAGGGCACCACGGCCTGGACCACGGCAAAGCACAGCGCGAGGATCATCGCCAACTGGCCCAGCTCCGGAATAAACAGTGCGGACGTCATGGCTCAGCCCTCCTTGACTGGGGTGGCGGGCGCGGTTTGGCCGCTGTCTTTCAAGGCTTTGGTGACCTCGGGCGGCATGTATTTTTCATCGTGCTTGGCCAGCACTTCGTCAGCCACCACCACGCCGTCGGCGTTGAGCTTGCCCAGGGCGACAATGCCCTGGCCTTCACGGAACAGGTCCGGGAGGATGCCGCGATAGGTGATGGTCACGGCCTTGTTGAAATCGGTGACCACGAAGGTCACGTCCAACGAATCGCCGGAACGCTTCAACGAGCCCTGCTCCACCATGCCGCCAGCGCGGATGCGCGTATCGACCGGTGCCTCGCCATTGGCGATCTGGGTGGGCGTGTAGAACAGGTTGATGTTCTGCTGCAGGGCGCTCAGGGCCAGGGTCACGGCAATGCCGACGCCGGCCAGGATGGCAAGGATGATCAACAGACGCTTTCTACGCAGCGGATTCACTTTTCGGTCTCCCGGCGCAGACGTCGCGCCTCTTGTTGCAGGTAACGCTTGCGGGCCAGGATCGGCGCGGCGACGTTGAGGGCCAGCACCGCCAGGCAGATGCCATAGGCCGTCCAGACATACAGGCCGTGGTGGCCCATGGCGAGAAAATCACTGAAAGAAGCAAAACTCATCCACGTGCTCCCAGGCAGCTTTGCACTTCGGCCTTTACCCAACTGGTACGGGCTTCACGCTTGAGCACTTCAAGGCGCATGCGCAGCAGCAGTACGGCGCCGAAGAAACAGTAGAAACCCAGCACCATCAGCAGCAACGGCGCCCACATTTCCACGGGCATCGCCGGTTTTTCGGTGAGGGTGAAGGTGGCGCCCTGGTGCAGGGTGTTCCACCACTCCACCGAGTACTTGATGATCGGGATGTTGATCACGCCGACAATCGCCAGCACCGCGCAGGCCTTGGCGGCGCTGTCACGGTTGCTGATGGCGTTGCCCAGGGCAATCAGGCCGAAATACAGGAACAGCAGGATCAGCATCGAGGTCAGGCGCGCATCCCACACCCACCATGAGCCCCATGTCGGCTTGCCCCAGATCGCACCGGTCACCAGCGCCACGGCGGTCATCCACGCACCGATGGGCGCGGCGCATTGCAGGGCTACATCGGCCAGCTTCATCTTCCATACCAGGCCGACGATGCCGCACACCGCCAGCATCACATAGCAGGACTGGGCCAGCATCGCGGCAGGCACGTGGATATAGATGATGCGAAAGCTGTTGCCTTGCTGATAGTCCGGCGGCGCAAAGGCCAGGCCCCAGACCAGGCCGATGCCGATCAGCAGGATGGCGGCGATACTCAACCACGGCAGCAGCTTGCCGCTGATGCCATAAAACCATTTGGGCGAGCCGAGCTTGTGAAACCAGGTCCAGTTCATTGCTGTTTCCATCACGGTGCTTTTCGTCGTGGCGAAAAGCTCAGGGTCTTTACTGACTCAGCGTTATTGACGCCGGGTCAGACCTCATTATTCACCGACGCTGATTTTCAGGCCGGCGGCTATAGCAAAGGGTGTCAGGGTTACCGCCAGGGCGGTCAGGCTACCCAGCCACAAGAGGTAACCGGTCGCCGGCATCCCCATAAGCGCGGCTTGCAAAGCGCCGCTGCCCAGGATCAACACCGGGATATACAAAGGCAGAATCAACAGGGCCAGCAACAGGCCGCCCCGTTTCAAGCCGACGGTCAACGCTGCGCCCACCGCCCCCAACAGGCTGAGCACCGGCGTGCCGAGTAACAAGGACAGGAGCAACACCGGCAGGCATTCAACGGGCAACCCGAGCATCATGGCAAGCAGTGGCGAGAGCAAGACTAGCGCCAAGCCGGAAAAAACCCAGTGTGCCAGCACCTTGGCCAGTACCAGAAGTGGCAAAGGGTGCGACGAAAGGACCCACTGTTCCAGGGAACCGTCTTCGAAATCACTGCGAAACAGCCCGTCCAGCGAGAGCAGAACCGATAAAAGTGCGGCGACCCACACCAGTCCTGGGGACAAGGTTTGCAACAGTTTAGTCTCCGGGCCAACCGCCAGCGGGAACAGCGCGATCACGATGGCAAAGAACACCAGCGGGTTGGCCAGTTCGGCGGGGCGACGGCACAACAGCCGGGCTTCGCGGGCGACCAACAGGGCGAACACACTCATAGCGACCACCGCCCAAGGTCCAGCTCACGGTAGCCAGCGGGCATACGCGCCAAGGTGTGGTGGGTGGTGAGCACCACCAGGCCACCTTGCTCGCAGTGCTGGGCCAGATGTGCTTCGAGTTGAGCCACGCCTTGTTTGTCGAGGGCCGTGAAAGGTTCGTCGAGAATCCACAACGGCGGGCCGGGCAAGTACAAGCGGGCCAGGGCCACGCGGCGCTGCTGGCCGGCGGACAGGGTGTGGCAGGGGACGTCCTCAAAGCCCTTGAGGCCCACCGCGGCCAGGGCCTGCCAGATGGCGTCACGGGAAGCAGGATGATGCAGGGCGCTGAGCCAACTGAGGTTTTCTTCAGCGGTGAGTACGTCCTTGATGCCAGCGGCGTGGCCGATCCAGACCAGGTTGCGCGCAAGCTCGCTACGCTGCTCGTGCAACGGTTTGCCGTTGAGCCGCACCACGCCGGCCGTCGGCTGCATCAACCCGGCCAGCAGGCGCAGCAGGCTGGTCTTGCCGCTGCCATTGGGGCCACTGATTTGCACCATGTCGCCCCCCGAAAGCCGCAGGTCGAGTTGCTCGAACAGCAGGCGCAGGTCGCGTTCACAGGCAAGCGCTACGGCTTCAAGAAGAGGGCTGGTCAAGAGATCGCGGGCCTTTACGGTTCAAGTCGGCGGTGCAGCGGCCGTTATAGTGAGATGCACAATAACGACTTTGGCGACCGATTTTAGAGAGCTGGATCAAATAGTTGTGAGGTTTTTACCGCTCTCTTTGCAGACGGACGGCATTATACATGCGATGTCCTACTCTAAAGAGGGCAATTTCCCCAGAGACGATGCGCACGATGACCGGCGAGATCAACCTTCCTCCACTGCCGCCAACCTCCGCACCCGGGCCCACTCCGCTGCCTGGGGCCGGCGCGTTGCTCAAACTGCTGGAGCCGCAGGCCGGGTTGATCGACCCGGGGAAAACCGTGAACGCCGAGGTCATCGCGCTTAAACAAGGCGGCGAGGCCTTTCAGTTATTGCTCAAACTGACCCTCGCCGGCGGTCGCCAGACGCTGGTGCAAGCCAGCAGCGCCCAGCCCTTGCCCCTGGGCAGCAATGTGGCGGTGAGCCAGACGCCTGCGGGCAACCTGGCCATTACCTTGCAGCAAGCCATGAGTGCCAACGTGGCCGCCCTCACCCGCCTCGACACTAACCAAATACCGGTGGGTACGTTATTGCAGGCCAAGGTGCTGACCACGCAGATGCTGCCCCAGGGCACGGCGCAACCGGCGATCTATCGCTCGCTGGTGAGTGTGCTCAATAACGCCCTGGCCGGTGCCACCCTCACCCTGGAAAGCCCTCAACCGCTGAGGGTGGGCAGCTTGCTCAGCGCCGTGGTGCAGAACGCGCAGACCCTGAACTTCGTACCGCTAAGCGGCCTGAAGGACCAACTGGCCGTGACGCAGCAACTTGCCACTCAGCAAAGTCGCCAAGGCTCGCTGGATGCGGTGTTCACCGCCTTGCAAAACCTGCCCCGTGGCGACAGCACATCGGCCGAGCTGCGGGCCGCCGCCGAGCGCTTGCTGGCGGCGTTGCCCGATCTGGCACAGGTCAGCAATCCCAAGATACTGGCCCAGGTGGTGCAGAACAGCGGCGCCTTTCTGGAAGCCAAATTGCTTGCCGGGCAGAACCCGCAAATCCCACCGCTGGACATGAAAGGCGCGCTGTTACGCCTGGTCGCAGACCTTTTGCCCGCCTTGCCTGCCAGTACCAACCTGAATGCGATCCTCGCCGCCAATACCCTGGCCCAGGTGTTGCCGCACTTCGTGCGCAGCCCGTTGAACACCCTCGGCCAGGTCGGCGCCCGGCAGATACCCGCCGGCTTCCCGCTGCCCGAGCGGCTCATGGCAAAACTGGAAGGTGAAGGCGACTTGGAAAGCCTGCTACGCCTGGCCGCCGGGGCGATCTCGCGCTTGCAGAGCCATCAACTGTCGAGCCTGGAACAGACCGGCATCACCGCCGATGGCCGCCTGCAAACGACCTGGCAGTTGGAGATCCCCATGCGCACCCTGCAAGACATTGTGCCGTTGCAGGTCAAGTTCCAACGCGAGGAGCCCGCGCCAGACAAGGACCAGCCCGAGCGCAAGGATAAAAAAGACCCGAAACAGATGCTCTGGCGCGTAGAACTGGCCTTCGACATGGAGCCGCTGGGGCCACTGCAGGTTCAGGCGCAGTTGTCTCAAGGCAAACTGTCCAGTCAGCTGTGGGCCAGCCGCCCATTCACCGCCAGCCTGATCGAAAGCCATTTGGGCAGCCTGCGCGAGCGCCTGGTGTCATCCGGGCTTAACGTCGGCGACCTGGATTGCCATCTGGGCACCCCGCCCCGTGGGCCAAAAACCGGACTGGAGCAACGCTGGGTGGATGAAACCGCATGAAAAACGCCGCCCCACCCCGCCAGGCCATCGCCCTCAAGTACGACGGCCAACAGGCCCCCACCCTGACGGCCAAAGGCGACGACGCCCTGGCCGAAGCCATCCTCAAATTGGCACGGGAGAATGAAGTACCGATCTATGAAAACGCCGAGTTGGTGAAGCTGCTGGCGCGCATGGAACTGGGGGACAGCATTCCGGAAGAGTTGTACCGCACGATTGCCGAGATCATTGCGTTTGCCTGGACGTTGAAGGGCAAGTTCCCGGCCGGCTACGACCCGGAAGCAGGGCCAGTAGAGCGGGATGTCACTGAGCAGGGTGACGATTACTGATTGCTCATGAGCTCCCCACACATCCAACTGTGGGAGCTGGCTTGCCTGCTCCCACATTTTTGATCTGTGTTCAGTTCAGGACTTCGCTCAAAGGAATGAAGTTGACCCGGTCGCCGATGGCCAGCGTGGTGCCTTCCACTACCTCCACAAAGCCTTCAGCCCACGCCGCACTGCGCAGCACCCCGGAGCTTTGGTTGCGGTAGATGATCGCCTTGCCCTGTTCGATCCGCCCGCGCAGGTACTCGCGGCGGTTGCCGGGCTTGGGCCAGACGAACCCTGCCGACACTTCGAAGCGCAGCGGCTGCACCTGCAGCACACCTTGACGGCGCAGCAGATACGGGCGCGCCAGCAGCGCAAAAGTCACCAGGGTCGAGGCCGGGTTTCCCGGCAGGCCGATCACCGGCACGCCACGAAAATGCCCGAAGGTCAGCGGCTTGCCCGGTTTGATCGCCAGTTTCCACAGCGCCAGCTCACCCTCTTCCCGCAAGGCAATGCCAAGGAAGTCCGCTTCGCCCACCGACACACCGCCGGTCGAGAGGATCAGGTCAACGTTGCCCAGCCCCGCCAGACGCGCGCGGGTCTGTTCCAGATCATCCGGTAGAATCCCGGCATCAATCACTTCGCAGCCCATGCGCCCAAGCCAACTGCACAGCACGCGGCGGTTGCTGTTGTAGATCTGCCCAGGGCCGAGCGGCAACCCTGGCTCGATCAGTTCATCGCCGGTCGACAACACGGCCACGCGCACGCGCCGCACCACCTCGAGTCGATCACGTCCAAGAGACGCGGCCAAACCGAGTTCGATAGGGCCCAGGCGGGTACCGGCACTGAGTACGGTCTCGCCGACCGTGGTTTCCTGGCCCTGGGGACGGATGTTGTCGCCCATCTGCAATGGCTCGGTGAAACTCACGCGCTGGTCGGCATGCACCACGGCGTTTTCCTGCATTTGCACGCAGTCAGCGCCTTGGGGCACCGGTGCGCCGGTAAAGATGCGTGCGCAGGTGCCGGCCGCCAAGGGTTCAGGGGCAGTGCCGGCGAAAATCCGCTGGCTCACCACCAAGGGTTCGCCGGTCCAGTCCGCCAGGCGCACGGCGTAGCCGTCCATGGCACTGTTGGGCCACGGTGGCAGGTCGAGTGTGGAGATCAGATCCTGGGCCAATACCCGGCCATCACACTCAGCCAGGGACAGTACTTCCTCCTCGCGGATCGGCGCGGCGGCGGCCATGTCGAGCAAACGTTGCAGGGCTGCCTCCACCGGCATCAGGGCGCCGGTCTTGCCGGGCTTATCCACGGGATTCACAAGGTTCTGCCTGCTTCAGATGCGGGACGAAATTGCACGGGCGGTGACGGTTATCCAACTGCTCGGCGAGGATGCCGTCCCAACCGGTGCGCACGGCATTGGTGGAGCCTGGCAGGCAGCACACCAGGGTGCCGTTGGCCAACCCCGCCAAGGCGCGCGATTGTACGGTGGAGGTGCCGATATCGGCCACGGATATCTGGCGGAACAGCTCGCCAAAACCATCGACCTGCTTGTCGAGCAGGCAGCTCACTGCTTCAGGGGTACTGTCGCGACCGGTGAAGCCGGTGCCGCCGGTAATCAGCACCACCTGCACCACGTCTTCAGCGATCCAGTGGGCCACCTGGGCGCGAATCTTGTAGAGGTCGTCCTTGAGCAGCACGCGCTCGGCCAGGCGGTGGCCGGCGGCGGTGAGGCGGTCGACGAAGA
Source organism: Pseudomonas sp. FSL L8-0168 (assembly GCF_037976155.1). Taxonomy (NCBI): domain Bacteria; kingdom Pseudomonadati; phylum Pseudomonadota; class Gammaproteobacteria; order Pseudomonadales; family Pseudomonadaceae; genus Pseudomonas; species Pseudomonas sp. FSL L8-0168. Next base: position 1,751,302 of record NZ_CP150262.1, read on the forward strand.
CCTGGCCGGAGGTGTCAGTCTCCAGGGTGCGGGTGTCGCTGACGGTCAATACAGCAATATTCAGGGGTACAAAGGGCGCATCGGCCTTGGCTTTCATGGCACGGTCCGGTTGTCGAAGGAACAGCCCGGTGTTATATCACAGGCCCCTGTTTCCCTGCCGCAGCGCAACCACCATGACGTTTGAATTTTCCTCACTGCCGTGTTCGATCCTATTGCTCGCCGGTGGTCGCGGCCAACGCATGGGCGGCCAGGACAAAGGGCTGCTGGAATGGCAAGGCCAGCCCTTGATCGCCCACCTGCACCAGTTGGCCCGGCCGCTCACCGATGACCTGATCATCTCGTGCAACCGCAACCATGAACGCTACGCGCCCTATGCCGACCAGCAGGTGAGTGACGACAACCCGGACTTCCCCGGCCCGCTGGCCGGTATCCGTGCCGGACTCTTCGCCGCACGCCATGCGCATCTGCTGATATTGCCTTGCGATGTGCCGCAGGTCGATGCGCGACTGCTGGCCGACCTGCGTGGGACCGCACGACGCAACCCGCAGATACCGGTGATGGTGCGCCAGGGTGAATGCTGGGAACCCTTGCTGTGCATCATTCCCACAAGCCTGAAAAACCAGGTGGAAGAGGCATGGCAAGCGGGTGAGCGCAGCCCGCGCAAGCTCTGGCTGCAACTGGGCGCGGTGGCCGTGGAATGCCCGGCCGATGACCCACGCCTGGCCAATCTTAATACGCCCGAGCTGTTGCACCCCGGGGCTGGCATGTCAGAATGAACCCTGCACAAGGAACTTTGCCGGCGTCCCGTACGTCACAAGGTCAGCAATTTAAAAGTATTCTCTCGGAGACAAACTCATGACTCAACGGACCATCGCCGCTCTCATGCTTGCACTGGGCCTCGCCACCCTCGCCGGTTGCGCCTCGCCAACAGTGATCACCCTGAATGACGGTCGCGAAATCCAGGCCGTCGACACCCCGAAATACGATGAAGATTCGGGCTTCTACGAATTCGAACAACTGGACGGCAAGCACACCCGTATCAACAAAGATCAGGTTCGCACCGTTAAAGACCTGTAAGCCTTAACGCTTGCACACAAGGCCCGCCTAGCGCGGGCCTTGTTGTTCCTGGGGTTTACCAGTCCAGGGTGATCTGGCTGCGGAAGCTGCGTTGTTCACCGCTCACCGGGTCGATAAAGCGCACGCCCTGGGCCAGCAGCTTAAGTGGCTTGGCGTAATCGTCCTCGGCATCCTTGATTACTTCGGGGTAAAACGGGTCATTACAGATGCTTGCCCCCAGCGCCGTCATATGCACGCGCAGCTGGTGCTTCTTACCGGTCACCGGGAACAGGCCGTAGCGCCATAGATCAGCGTTTTTCTCGCGCACTTCTACCGCCGTCTCGGTGTTGCTGGCCCCCGGCCCTTCCTGCATGCGAAAGAAAGGCTCGCCATCCACCAAACGGCTTTTGTGCACCAACGGGAAGCTGAGGTGCGGCAAGGCCGGTGCGATGGCTTCGTAGAATTTGTCGATACGTCGTGTGGGAAACAATTGCTGATAGGCCGAACGGCTGTGCGGGTTGGCGGAGAACAGCACCAACCCCGCCGTATGCCGGTCGATGCGGTGCAGAGGCACCAGGGCGGGATTGTCCAGGCGCCGGATCAAGCGTCGCAACAAGGTGTGTTCGACGTACTCGCCAGCGGGTGTCACTGGCAGGAAATGCGGTTTGTCCGCCACCACCAGGTGTTCATCGGCGTACAGGATGTTTTCCTGCACCGGAATCACTTTCTCGTTGAGCACTTCGCGAAAGTAATAGATGCACAGGCCTTCCTTGTAGCCCAGGCCCAGGCTGATCGGGTTGCCATTGACATCCAGCACCCGGCCGCGGGCAATGCGGTCCAGCCACTGTTCGCGGCCAATGGCCGGGAAGTGTGCGCACAGGCAATCGAGCACTGTCACCCAGGAGCCCGGCGGCAAGTACAGGGTGCTGGCTTGGTGCTGGGAGGGGGAAAAAACCAAAGTGGACATGCCGACGCTCAAAGCCTGGAAAACAGGCGGGCATTATCGCCCATGGCGCGCGATTGCCTAGGGCCTATCTCAGGCCTTGGCCAGTTGAGCCCGCAGCACCGGCGAGGCGCTCGCCGCCTCGGTGAATTCCTTGAGCCAGCGCAGCACGTCCACCGCTTCCCAACGGCCTGGGTCATACAGCGCGTAGAGCAAGCCCTGATAACCCACCACATCCAGCTGCTTGTGATAACCGGCGCGCTGGAACAGCGCCTCGATTTCCGCGAAGCAGGTGTTGAAATGCACTTTGTTAAACGGCGTCTTGCCTTCCGTGACCAAGCCATCGAGGCGCAGTTCGTTCACCGCGTCACGCACCACATCGGCGGACATGCGATTGACGCTGCTTTTAAGTTGTTCAACATTCACCACGGGCGTTCCCTCTATTCAATCGCTGTACGAATATACAGTAACTGAATATTTGAAAAGCCGCCATCGCATAAAGCTCAGCGCAGGAAGGCAACCACCTGCTCGGTGTCGAACGGCCAGTCCAGTTCCGCCCCGGTGTCCGTGCGGCGAAGCACCGGAATCCGCAGGCCGTAGACGTCTGTCAGGTCCTGCGGATCGGTGATATCCACCAACTCCACCAACAGCCCGTGTTCGACGAGCGGCATGACTTCGGCTTCGGCGATCTCACACAAATGGCAACCCAGGGTGCCGAACAGCTGGCATTCAGGAAGCATGATGAAAGGACTCGGTCACAAAACGAATCTCCATTCTAAGCCCAACAAGCCCCTTGTAGGAGCGAGCTTGCTCGCTCCTACGGTGCAAAAAGCCTGACGCAGATCACCATGGCCTATAACTGATTCAGCGATTCTCGCGGCTTTTTGCCGCTCACCCTGCAACGGAGATGCCTGTGTTCGCCAACCTGCTGATTATCCTGGCTTCATCCCTGGTGGTGATTGCGTTGTTTCGCCGGCTGCAGTTGCCTCCCGTGCTGGGCTACCTGTGCGTGGGCCTGGCAGTGGGGCCCACCGCGCTGGACTGGGTCAATGACAACGAAGACCTGCCGGACCTGGCCGAGATGGGCGTGGTGTTCCTGCTGTTTTCCCTGGGGCTTGAGTTTTCCCTGTCGAAAATGTTGGCGCTGCGCAGCGTGGTATTTGGCCTGGGCAGCCTGCAGGTGCTGGGGTGCGGGGCATTGCTGGGCGTTTTGTTGATGAGCTTAGGCCTCGCGCCTGGCATCGCGTTATTGCTGGGCGCAGGGCTGGCGTTATCGTCCACGGCCATTGTCAGCAAGGAATTGACCAGCCTCGGGGAAATCTTCAGCAGTCATGGCCAGAACGCGATAGGCGTGTTGCTGTTCCAGGATGTCGTGGCGGTGTTGCTGCTGACACTGGTGCCGGTGTTTGCCGGCAGCAGCGACCAAGCCTGGTACTGGGCGCTGCCGTTGACGCTGGCTAAGACCGTGGTGCTGTTCGTGGGCCTGTTGTTCGCCAGCCGCTGGTTGCTGCCGCGCCTGTTCCGTGAAGTCGCCGCGTCTCATTCGGCGGAGCTGTTTGTGTTGCTGGCGCTGGTGATTGTCTTGCTCACCGCCTGGCTCACCCACCTGCTGGGCCTGTCCCCTGCCCTCGGCGCGTTCCTGGCCGGCATGCTGCTGGGCGAGAGCCATTACCGACACCAGATCGAAGCCGATATCCGCCTGTTTCGCGACATCCTGCTGGGGCTGTTTTTTGTCAGCATCGGCATGCTCATCGATCTGCAGTTGTTCGTCAGCCACAGCCTGTTGATCCTCGGCCTGACGCTCACGTTGATGCTGGTCAAAGGCATGGTCGTCGCGGCGCTGGTCAAGTGGCGTGGCAGCGACACCGAAACGGCCTGGCGCAGCGGCCTGGCACTGGCCCAGGGCGGCGAATTCTGTTTTGCGCTGATGGCGCAAATGCAGCAGAGCCGGTTGATTCCCGATGAGTTCAACGGCCTGCTACTGGCTGCCACCTTCTGCTCAATGCTGCTGACACCACTGCTGTTACGTGCGGCACCGGCCATCGCCCTGCGCCTGCATCGCAAGCCCAACCAGCAAGTGCAACTGGAACACATCACCGCGCTCAACGCCCAACTGCATAGGCACGTGGTGATTTGCGGGTATGGCCGGGTAGGCCAGTCCATCGGGCGCTTTATGCGCCGCGAACAACAGGCGTTTATCGCCCTGGATGATGACCCCGAACGGGTGCAGGAAGCCGCCACCGAGGACAGCAGCGTGCATTACGGCGACTGCCGCCGTGGCGCTTTGCTCAGCGCCGTCGGCCTGGAACGGTCGCGGTTGGTGGTGATCGCGGTGGACAACAGCGATGTCGCGCTGGTGGTGCTCAAGGAGGCACGGCAGATCAACCCTGACGTGCCGATTTTGGTGCGCACCCGCGATGACAGCCAGTTGGCTGAGCTCAAGGCCGCGGGCGCCAGCGAAGTGGTGCCCGAGCTGTTGGAGTCGAGCCTGATGCTCGCCTCCCATGCCCTGATCCTGCTGGGTCTGCCGGACCAACAGGTGCAGGCGCGAGTGAACGAAGTACGGCGCAACCACTATCGCCTGCTGCACGGTTTCTACCCACCGGAACACACTGACGAAGACGCGCCGATCAGTCCTGACTGACCGCGCCGATTTTGTGAATCGACAGGTCTGCGCCGTAATACTCCTGCTCCTGGCTCAAGCGCAGCCCTTGCACACGCTTGATCACACCGTACACCAGCAAGCCGCCGCCAAACGCCACGGCCACGCCCAACCCGGTGCCGATCAACTGGCTGATCAGGCTCACGCCGCCCAGCCCACCGAGGGCGGCCTGCCCGAAAATACCGCAGGCAATGCCGCCCCACACACCGCACAAGCCATGCAATGGCCACACGCCCAGCACGTCATCGATCTTCCAGCGCGACTGGGCAGCGATAAAACACCATACGAACAAGCCACCAGCCCCCACGCCCGTGACCAGCGCGCCCACCGGGTGCATCAGGTCGGAACCGGCGCAGATTGCCACCAACCCGGCCAAAGGACCGTTGTGCAGAAACCCAGGATCGTTACGGCCAATTACCAGAGCAGCCACGGTGCCACCGACCATGGCCATCAGCGAATTGACGGCCACCAGGCCACTGACGCCATTGAGGGTTTGGGCGCTCATCACGTTAAAGCCGAACCAGCCCACGATCAAAATCCACGAGCCCAGCGCCAGGAAAGGAATGCTCGACGGCGCAAACGCCACCAGACGCCCTTCACGATAACGCCCATTGCGCGGGCCCAGCAGCAACACCGCCGCCAGCGCCAGCCAGCCGCCCATGGCGTGAACCACCACGGAACCGGCAAAGTCGTGGAAGCTGGCACCAAAGGTTGCGAGCAGCCAGGCTTGCAGGCCAAGGTTGCCGTTCCACACCAGACCTTCGAAGAACGGGTAGATAAACGCCACGATCAACGCGGTGGCACACAGCTGCGGCGCAAACTTGGCACGCTCGGCAATCCCACCGGAAATGATCGCCGGAATCGCCGCGGCAAACGTCAGCAGGAAGAAAAACTTCACCAGGCCGTAGCCATGATCGGCGCTGATCACGGCGGCCGGTTGCAGGAAGCTCACACCGTAGGAGATCCAATAGCCTATAAAGAAATAGGCCAGCGTTGAAATCGCAAAATCACTGAGGATTTTCGACAAGGCGTTGACCTGGTTCTTCTGGCGCACCGTGCCAACCTCAAGGAAGGCAAAGCCGGCGTGCATGGCCAGCACCATGACCGCGCCAATCAGAATGAACAAGGTGTTGGAACTGTGGACGAGGGTGTCCACCGCGCTTTGCAAGTTTTCCATGGAGGTTGGCAGGCCTGCATCAAGGCAAAAAGCACCAAAGCGGTTCAAGCCAGGGTTTCGCGCACTAAATTGGCACCGCCGGCCTCGCCCTTCTTCAGAGGGCGTGAACCGCTTTAGCGCAGCGATCAACACAACAGGCCGTTGCCGACAGGGTTTTTCCGCGAAGTTAAGTGATTTAGGGTAAGGTTTTTCAAGGTTTTCACCTCGACCGCCCGGATTCAGCGCAGGCTCCAGGGCCTGCGCACCAAGGCAAAGCAAAAGCTGTACCACACAATTGCAGTGAACCTTCAGCGAACGCCGCGACTCGAAACCACACGTACAGATCAGCTACCCACGGAGATAACCATGGCCGGTAAAACAGCAAAGACTGCTCAAGAGATACTGATGGAGGATTTTCAAACCCTGGTCAGCGATACCGAAAAGCTGCTGGACGACACTGCCGTGCTGGCCGGTGACCAGGCTGACGAGCTGCGCACCAAGATCCACGAGAGCCTGCTCAAGGCCCGCCAGACCCTGCAACTGACCGAAGACTCATTGCGCGAGCGCGGCCAGGCGGCGATCACTGCCACTGAAGACTACGTGCAAGCCAACCCATGGCAGTCAGTCGGCATTGCTGCCGGCGTAGGTTTTTTGATCGGTCTAATGGCTACAAGGCGCTAACCATGTCTATCGGCGAATCCAGCTCATCCACGAGCGCACATTCCTCAGCAAGCGGTTCAACTTCCCGACGCCTGGGCGCAGCTGTGCTGGGCTTGCTGCACAGTCATGTCGAGTTGTTCGGCATTGAATTACAAGAGCAAAAGGCCCGTACCGTCAGCCTGTTGCTGTTTGCCGGCCTGGCATTGGTGTTTGCCCTGCTGTTGCTGGTGGGCTTGTCGACGCTGGTGATGATCCTGGTGTGGGACACGGGCTATCGCCTGACCGGCATCATCTGCCTCTGCGTGTTCTATAGCCTGGCCGCTGCGTTCTGCGGCGTGCGCTTGAAGGCGGCGGTATTCGATGAGTCCACGCCCTTCCATGCCACGCTCGAAGAACTGGCCAATGACCGGGAGCGCCTGCTGCCATGAGCATGACTGAGATCCCGCAAAATACGTCACGCCGGGAAATGCGCAAAGCCTTGATCCGCCTGCGCATGGAAATGCACCGCCAGGAAATCCGGCATGAGTCCCAACAACTCATGGCCCCCCTGCACAAAATGCGCAATATGCGCCACAACTGGCAGGACAGCCTGGGCATCAAGCACGCGCCGTTGTGGGGCGTGGCGGCGGTCACGCTGATGGGCTTCTTTACCGGCAAGGGCGCCAAGGGCGGCAGTATCAGCAGCATCACGCGCCTGGTGCGGCTGGGTGCCGGGTTGATCCCACTGATCAAGTTGGCCATGCAAGGCGCTTCGCGCAAAAGCTGACCTTCGAAAGCCAATGACCGCAACGACCAGACAACTGCTGGTCATTGCGGTTTTTTGCGCTGCCTGTTAATTGATACTGACGCGGCCGACCGCTGGATTCGCTTGCCCCATAAAGGCCGAACCGGGAAGCTGGCGCTGTCATTCACCCTACGGAGAGCCTCTGCCTTGGATTGGCCCACCCTGTTGACCCGCGAACGTCTTGGAAAACCCCTGCACAGCCCTGAAGAACTGGGCCGCAGTCCCTTTCACAAAGATCACGACCGCATTATTTTCTCTGGCGCGTTCCGGCGCCTGGGGCGCAAGACCCAAGTACACCCGGTGACGAGCAACGACCATATCCACACACGCTTGACCCACTCGCTGGAAGTCAGCTGCGTGGGGCGCTCCCTGGGCATGCGCGTAGGCGAAACCCTGCGCGGCGCCCTGCCCGACTGGTGCGACCCGAGCGACCTGGGCATGGTGGTGCAATCGGCCTGCCTGGCCCATGACATCGGCAACCCACCGTTCGGGCACTCTGGCGAAGACGCCATTCGCCACTGGTTCCAACAGGCCGCCGGGCGCGGCTGGCTGGATGACATGAGCAGCGCCGAACGCAATGACTTCCTTAACTTCGAAGGCAATGCCCAGGGTTTTCGGGTGCTCACCCAACTTGAATACCATCAGTTCGACGGCGGTACGCGGCTGACCTACGCCACCTTGGGCACTTACCTTAAATACCCCTGGACCGCCCGCCACGCCGACTCGCTGGGCTACAAGAAACACAAGTTTGGCTGTTACCAGAGCGAGCTGCCGATTCTTGAGCAAATCGCCCACAAGCTGGGGTTGCCTCAGTTGGAGGAACAACGTTGGGCGCGTCACCCGCTCGTGTATCTGATGGAGGCCGCCGACGACATCTGCTATGCGTTGATCGACCTGGAAGACGGCCTGGAAATGGAGTTGCTGGAGTACGCCGAAGTCGAGTCATTGCTGCTGGACCTGGTCGGCGATGATCTGCCACAAACCTATCGCCAACTGGGGCCAATGGACTCGCGCCGCCGCAAGCTGGCGATCCTGCGCGGCAAAGCCATCGAGCACCTGACCAACGCAGCGGCGCAGGCGTTCGTCGAACAACAGGACGCCCTGTTGGCCGGCACGCTGCCGGGGGATCTGGTGGAGCACATGCACGGCCCGGCAAAGCGCTGCGTGCTGGATGCCAAGGACATGGCGCGCAAGAAAATCTTCCAGGACAAGCGCAAGACGTTGCATGAAATCGGGGCCTACACCACCCTGGAAATCCTGCTGAACGCCTTCTGCGGCGCGGCCCTTGAACAACATGGCGGGCGCACCCCGTCGTTCAAGAACCGGCGCATTCTCGACCTGCTAGGCAATAGCGCGCCAGACCCCGCCTGGTCACTGCACGCCTCGTTCCTGCGGATGATCGACTTCATCGCCGGTATGACCGACAGCTACGCCACCGAAATGGCACGAGAAATGACCGGGCGCTCCGGCCCCCAATAACGACTTCATCAGGCAACCTGTTCCCTGAAGCGAATTGCCCTACGACGGGAACAGAGCGGCCTGATCGAATTCGTACAGACACTCGAAGAATAATCACGCGCGCTCCCAACGGACCAGCCGAGTCATTCCTACTGCCCCCATCGACGCTTGCCTTACTGTGTGCTCTTTATGCCCAGCTATTCTCTCCGTATTCTTTTGGTGGAGGATCACCCCTTTCAACTCCTGGCCACCCAATGCCTGCTCAGAAGTTTCGGCTTCGACCAACTGACCGCGGTGGAAAACGCCGAGCAGGCCATACGCGCGATGAGCCAGTCCGAACACCCTTTCGACCTGATGTTATGCGACCAATGCCTGCCAGACCTGCCTGGGCTTGAACTGGTGGAAATCGCCAGCCGCCGACGCTTCATCAGCAGTGCCATCCTGTTGAGCGGCTTACCTACGCCAGAACTGGTCAACCTGACGACACAAGCCGCGCAACGAAATCTCCCCCTCCTTGGCTATTTGCCAAAACCTTTGAACAAAGATGATCTTGAAATATTAATCGGCTTAACTTTCGACCCCCTCATGTAGGATTTTAAACATTCCTTTCAACGAAAATAGATACGAGGCCCGCCGTAAATTCCCCAGCCTTGCGTCTTGTCATGATCGACCTCGAAACGCTCACATGCCTTGTCACGATTACCTAACAACTTGTAGGTCTATACCTTTTTAAATGTAGGAACTTTCCTGTTCTGCATCTACTCCTTGCGAGCTTCATACTGCGGACTCACCTTCTGAGCTAATGTGCCCGCTTTATCTGCACCTGCATGGAATGTGACTATGAACTCAGTTTTTATTATCGACGACCATCCCGTTATCCGGCTTGCCATTCGAATGTTGCTGGAACATGAAGGTTACAAAGTGGTCGGCGAAACAGATAACGGGTGCGATGCCATACAGATGGTGCGTGAATGCCTTCCAGACTTGGTGATTCTCGACATCAGCATCCCGAAACTTGATGGCCTTGAGGTGCTCTGCCGGTTCAACGCCATGAACACCTCGATGAAAACCCTGGTCCTCACGGCTCAATGTCCGACGTTGTTTGCCACGCGGTGCATGCGCTCGGGGGCAGAGGGCTATGTGTGCAAGGAGGGTGACCTGAGCGAGTTGCTGAGCGCCATCCGCGCGGTGCTATCCGGCTACAACTACTTCCCCAGCCAGGCCTTGAATGGCCCCGGAACGGAAGGCATGGATGCTCAGGAGCTGGAACTGTTCAAGACCGTCAACGACCGGGAGCTGATGGTGCTGCAACTGTTTGCACAAGGTCGCACTAACAAGGAAATCGCCAAAGGTATGTTCCTGAGTAACAAGACCGTCAGTACTTATAAGAAAAGATTAATGCAAAAACTCCAAGCCAAATCCTTGGTCGACCTCATCGAGTTGGCAAAACGAAACGCGCTAGTGTGAGAAAGCGGATGCCCAGGCGTATAAAGGACTATCTGATTATATTAAGTGCCGGTTTGTACTTCAGCACAACTGTGCTGGCAGAGCACCAAACCAGCCCGGAACGCTTCACCCTCTTGAGTCGTGCGGGAGCTGTACAACTGGACACTCATTTTGACAAGGCCCAGCGCCAGTGGCTGCATAACAAACGTGAACTAACGCTGGGTACATCCAGTCCTGACTACCCACCCTTTGACCTCACGTCCAGCGGACATGATTATGAAGGCCTTACCGCCGATTACGCGGGATTGCTGGCCAAGGCACTCTCCCTGCCCATCACTGTGATGCGCTACCCGTCCCGGGCGGCTGCCATTCGCGCCCTGGAAGCCGGGGAAATCGACTTGTTGGGCTCCTCCAACGGCTTTGAGGCTGCAACGCCGAATCTGATCCTCTCCGAACCCTATGCGGTAGACCAGCCAGTCCTGGTCACACGCGAGGGAGAAACCCGCAGCCTCAGTGAAGGCCTCGACGGACTGCGCCTGAGCCTTGTCTATCACTACCTGCCGCTTAATGAGGTGGAAAAGCTGTACCCCAAGGCGATCATCCGCGCCTACCCCTCTTATCAGAATGCCTTGAATGCAGTGGCCTTCGACCAGGCGGATGTGTTTCTCGGTGACACCATTTCCACCCATTACATGATCAACAAGGGCTACCTCAAAAACATTCGCATGGCCAACTTCGGCAAGCATGAAGCTTATGGCTTCAGCTTTGCCACGCGTCAGGACAACCGGATGCTCTTGAGCATTGTCGATTCAGCGCTGGCTTCGGTGCCCATCAATGAACGGGAGAGCATCGCCAAGCGTTGGAGCGCCGGCAGCGATATCCTGCTGACCGACAAGAAACTGCAACTGACCCAGCGCGAAGAGCGTTGGCTCAAAGACCACCCGGTGGTGACGGTCATCGTCAACGAAACCTTCGCGCCACTGACATTTTTCGATGCGGACGGCAACTTTCGCGGGATCACCGCGGACCTGCTGGAATTGATCCGCCTGCGCACCGGCCTGCGTTTTTCGGTACAACGTGGGCGCGACGTCAACGCGATGATCGACCAGGTCGCGACCCAGAAAGTCGATATGATCGGGGCCATCGTTCCCAGCAACGAGCGAGACCCACAACTTAATTTCAGCCGCCCTTACCTCGAAAACTCCTATGTGCTGTTGACGCGCAAAGAGCCAGGAGCGCCGTCGAACATGGAGCAAATGGCCGGAAAGCGCCTGGCGATAACCCAGGGTAACCCCCTGGCCGCAACCTTGACCAAGGACTTTCCTGAGATTCACCTGGTGGAAACCAGTGATACATTCAGAGCATCCGAGCTGCTCGCACAGGGACAAGTAGATGGGGCCGTGAACACCCTGGTGATCGCCAACTACTTCCTGTCTTCCCAGGTTTTCCAGGACCGCCTGCAAATCAGCGCCAGCATCGGCACCACCCCCGCAACATTCACCCTGGCCACCTCGCGCCAAGCCACGGAGTTGAGCTCGATCCTCGACAAGGCCCTGCTCAGCATTGCCCCGGATGAAATGGGCGTGATCAACAGCCGCTGGCGGGGCTACACCGCCGCGTCCGACAGTTACTGGCGAAACTATCATCAGTTGATCGCGCGCATCATCATCGGCACCGGCCTGTTGCTGTTGATTTCCTTGGCCTGGAACGCCTACATGCGGCGCCAGATCAAGCATCGAAAAATGGCCGAACGCGCCCTCAACGATCAGTTCGAGTTCATGCGCGCGCTGGTCAATGAGACGCCGCATCCGATCTACGTGCGCGACCGCAATGGCCTGCTGCAGACCTGCAACGACAGCTACCTGCAGGTGTTCGACGTCAAGCGTGAAGACGTGATCGGCAAAAGCGTGACCCAGATGAGCATGGCCCTGGAGTCGGAGGCGGCCCAGTACCATGCTGACTATCTGCGCGTGGTGGCCGAGGGCAACCCGCTGATCCTCGATCGCAGCCTGCATATCCACGACAGGAAACTGACCATCTACCACTGGATCCTGCCTTACCGCGACTCCACGGGTGAAGTCCAAGGCATCATCGGTGGCTGGATCGATATCAGTGACCGACGCCAGCTATTCGATGAACTGCGCGCCGCCAAGGAGCGTGCCGACGAGGCCAATCGCGCCAAGAGCACGTTCCTGGCCACCATGAGCCACGAGATTCGCACCCCGATGAACGCCGTGATCGGCATGCTCGAACTGACGCTCAAGCGCGCCGATCAAGGGCATCTTGACCGTCCGGCAATCGAAGTGGCGTACAACTCGGCCAGAGACCTGCTGGAACTGATCGGTGACATCCTCGACATCGCGCGTATCGAGTCGGGCCGCCTCAGCCTGGCGCCGGAGCGCGTGAACCTGCGGGAGGTCATTGAATCAGTGGTGCGCGTGTTCGACGGTCTTGCACGGCAAAAAACCCTCAGCCTGCTGCTGGAGTTCAAGCCCGACCTTAACGATATCGAGGTGCTGATAGACCCGCTGCGCTTCAAGCAGGTGCTCTCGAACCTTGTGAGCAACGCGATCAAGTTCACCGAACAGGGACAGGTCAAGATTAAGGTTGAACTGCAGCCTACCCAGGCACCGGAGCAGATCGAGCTGAAACTGGTGGTGGAAGACACCGGCATCGGCATCAGTCGGGAGGACCAACTACGCCTGTTCGAACCCTTTGCGCAAGCAGACAATTCCGGGCAACTGGCCCGTAGTGGTGCGGGCCTGGGGCTGGTGATCTGCCGCAGCCTGTGCGCGATGATGGGCGGCCAACTGAGCCTGAGCAGCGTGCCCATGGTGGGCACCCAGGTGCACGTCAACCTGAGCATGCCCCGCTTGCAAGCGGTCCAGCCGGTAGGTGACCAAACGCCGCAAAAGCCGGCTACCGCACTGATGCTTAATGTACTGGTGGTCGACGATCACCCGGCGAACCGCCTGCTGATGTGCCAGCAGCTGGGCTACCTGGGCCATAAATTCACCGCTGCCGAGCACGGTGCGGCGGGGTTCCAGGCCTGGCGTAAAGAGCATTTCGACTTAGTGATTGCCGACTGCAATATGCCCATCATGAATGGCTATGAACTGAGTCGCTCAATCCGTGAGTATGAGCAGCGCGAGCAATTGGTGCCCTGCGTGGTACTGGGCTTTACCGCCAACGCCCAGCCAGAGGAAAGGCAACGGTGCGTGCAAGCCGGCATGGATGACTGCCTGTTCAAGCCCATCAGCCTTACCGTGCTGGAGCGCCAACTGACACACATTGTCCCTAAAGCCGTGCACCCACGGCTGGACCTCGAATGCCTGGAAGCGCTGACCGGCGGTGATCCCCACTTGAGTCGACGCTTGCTGGAGGAACTGCTGAGCAGCAGCCTTCACGACCGCCAGCTGCTTATCGAACTGCTGGATCGACACGCGCCCCTCTCAGACATCATTGAGCAAGCTCACAAGATCAAAGGCGCGGCCCGTATCGTGCAAGCCCACTCATTGGCGGGGCAATGCGAAGCCTTGGAACAAACCTGCTCTCGCAATGAGGAGTGGGCGGTGATCGAAAGCGGCATCAAGGCACTGGAACAACTCATGCTGGAATTGGAAAAGATGTTGCAGGTTCAGCTGGATGAGCTGCCAGGCCAATAAGTGCAACAGCCGGTAGCCCAAGGAACGAGCAAACGCGCTCCTTGCGCTACCGGCATAAACACCCGCCGCTTCAGCAGTCGGTCAATCGCAGGAAAATCGCCGCCAAGCGCTCGATCCCCACCTGGTCCTGGGGGGTAAACCGGGCCAAGGACGGGCTGTCGAGGTCAAGGACGCCAATCAATTGACCGTCCTTGACCAAGGGCACCACCAATTCACTGTTCGAAGCGCTGTCGCAGGCAATATGGCCTGGGAATGCGTGCACATCTTCCACGCGCTGGGTTTGCCGCGTTGCCGCAGCCGCACCACACACGCCACGACCGAACGGAATGCGCACACAGGCGATTTGCCCCTGAAATGGCCCAAGCACCAGCTCTTCATTGCGATTAAGGTAAAAACCCGCCCAGTTCAAGTCATCCAGCTGGTTGAACAGGAACGCGGAAAACTGCGCACTGTTGGCAATAAAATCGCGTTCATCAGCCAACAGCGACTCCAGTTGCGCGCACAGCATGGCATAGCCATCAAGGCCGCTGCCGGCCTGTTGTAGATCGATCATGGTTGACGTTCCAGCAATTTGAGACCTACCCAGTAACGGGCGAATTGATAGGCACACCGACCATTGCGGTTGCCGCGCCCAGTGGCCCAGCGTACCGCGAGGACATCAAGCTGTTCATCGCGCTGCCACTGCAAGCCGGCCTTGCTGGCCAGCTCACCGATCCAGTGCTCCACCACATCCAGGAAATGCTCCTGGCTAAACGGGTAAAAAGACAACCACAAACCAAAACGATCCGACAAGGCAATCTTGTCTTCAACCGCCTCGCTCGGGTGCAACTCGCCATCCACGCGTTTCCAGTTGTCATTGTCGCTCTGGTTTTCCGGCACCAGATGGCGACGGTTGGACGTGGCATACAGCAGCACGTTTTCCGGCGCCTGCTCCAGGGAGCCATCCAGCACGCTCTTGAGCACCCGATAGTCACCTTCGCCGGCCTCGAACGACAGGTCATCGCAAAACAAAATAAAGCGTTGTGGTAGCTTGATCAGTTGCTCGACCACCCGCGGCAGGTCCGCCAGGTGGTCACGCTCGATCTCGATCAAGCGCAGGCCCGCGTTGGCGTGCTGGGCGAGCAAGGCACGGACCATGGAAGACTTGCCGGTGCCACGCGAACCCCACAACAGCGCATGGTTGGCGGGCAAACCGTCGAGGAACTGTTGGGTGTTGCGCGCCAGTTGTTCACGTTGCTTGTCGACACCTATCAGGTCCGACAAGCGCATGTCCAGGCTGACCTCCAGCGGCAACAGGAAGCCATTGCGGCCTTCGCGCTGCCAACGGGCGGCGAGGCATTGGTTCCAGTCGATCGCTTGGCGCGGTGCGGGTAACAACGGTTCCAGGCGAGCCAGCACCGCATCGGCACGCTCAAGAAAGGCATTCAATCGAGAATCCACAGCTATTCCTCTGGCAAGTTCTTGCAAAAGATGGCGTATTGGCAACCCTGCGGCACACTGCATGGGCTGCATCAAACAAACGATTCATGCCGGGCAAGCCAAAGCTTGTGGATGTTCAGCTATGCTTGCCGGGCGAAGGGAAACGCTAAGTGGTTCAACACTCGATGGATATCAAGTTCGCCCACCGCTTGTCTTATAAACAAGCCAGATTGACTGTGCTGGTCGGTTTCGTGTTGGGAACCTTGCTCAGCCTGATCCAAATCGGCATTGATTATGCCAGCGAAGACGCATCCATCAACCGTGAAATACGCTCACTGATTGAAATCAGCCATAACCCGGCGTCACGCATCGCCTACAACATCGATGCCGAACTCGCCCAGGAACTGACCCTGGGCCTGCTGCACTCCCCTGCCATCATCCGCGCGCAGTTGATCGACAACAATGGCGTGGTGCTGGCCGACGTCAACCGCCCGCGCAAAGAAAGCAACTATCGGCCCGTCAGCGATTTTCTGTTTGGGGCCAATCGCCAGTTTGAAGACCGGCTGTTTCTCAGCCATATGCCCAACGACTCCCTGGGTGTGCTACGCCTGGACGTCGATACCTATGCCTTTGGCAGCCGTTTCCTGCATCGCGCCGAGATCACCCTGCTCAACGGCTTCGCCCGCAGCCTGCTGCTCACCGGGATTTTGCTGGGCCTGTTCTATGTGATGCTCACCCAACCGCTGGTGCGCATTATTCGCGAACTGAGCACACGCAAACAGGCGCGACTGGATTGCCCCGCGGGGCATGAACACGATGAAATCGGCGTGCTGGTCAATGTCGCTAACCAGCAATTTGAAAACATGGAAACCGAGATCCAGCAACGGCGCCACGCCGAAGACCGCCTCACGGAGTACCTGGGGCAGCTGGAAAATATCGTTTCGGCGCGCACCCTTGAACTCAAGGCCAGCAACCTACGCTTGAGCCAGTCCAACGATGAGCTGGAAGCAGCGAAAATGACGGCGTTGGGCATGGCCCAGGCGCGGGCGGCATTCCTGGCCAATATGAGCCATGAAATCCGCACGCCACTCAATGGGCTGCTGGGCATGATTGCCCTGTCACTGGACAGCCCGCTGACTGCCGAACAGCGCCAGCAACTGTCCATTGCCCATGACTCAGGTAAAGTGCTGGTGGAGTTGCTCAACGATATCCTCGATCTGTCCAAATTCGACGCTGGGCAACTGGAGCTGGAGCATATTCCGTTCGACCTGGGCTCCCTGGTGGAGGACACCGCCAACCTGCTGTCGCAAAACGCGGCGCCGAGTGTTGAGTTGACCTGCCTGATCGACCCGCGATTTCCCGCCCAGGTGATCGGCGACCCAACCCGTGTGCGGCAAATCGTCAGCAACTTGCTCTCCAATGCCTTGAAGTTCACCCGCTTTGGCCGCGTCGACGTGCGCCTGCGCGCCTCGGCAGGCAGGGTCAGCATCGAAGTGTGCGATACCGGCATTGGTATCGCTCAGGAAGCCCAAGTGAAAATTTTCCAACCATTCACCCAGGCCGGCGCTGGCATCACCCGCCAGTTTGGTGGAACGGGATTGGGCCTGGCGTTGACCCATAACCTGTGCGAAGCCATGCAAGGTCGTTTGAGTATCAGCTCGGAGGTGGGCTTTGGCAGCCAGTTCTGCGCCGACCTCCCGCTGCCCGCGCATCTGCCTGCCACACGCTATGCACCGCTCACCGGCGAGGTGATCGCCATCACCAACGCCGGCGGCGGGCTGACGGAGCTGCTCACCACCCTGCTACCCTCTTGGGGGCTGACGCCGCGCTGCTACTCCCAGGACGATGATCTGAGCGGGCTGGCGCCCGACCTGTTGATCACCGACTGCCCTGAATGCCTGTTCCGCTTGCGCCCGGGCATCAGCGCGCCGATTCTGCTGGTCACCGCCTACGGCAACTTTTTGCCCAGCGCTGAAGTCGCGGCCCTGGCGCCGCTGCAGCAACAAGCCCGCCCGTTGAGCCGCAATGCGCTGTACCAGATCCTGCAACGCAACCTGCGCAGCGACGCGCAACTGGTCCTCGATCCGGTGCAGATAGAAGCCGCACCGCTTGCGCACCGCGCGCGCATCCTGCTGGTGGAGGACAACGCGGTCAACCAACTGGTGGCCAAGGGCATGCTCAGCAAGCTCGGGTGCGAGGTGATCGTCGCGGCCCACGGTGGCGAAGCCCTCAAGCTGCTGGAGGATCAGCGCTTCGATATGGTGTTGATGGACTGCAACATGCCCGTGATGGATGGCTATGAGGCCAGCCGACAGATTCGTCGCAGCGGGCGGTGGCCGGACTTGCCCATCGTGGCCTTGACCGCCAACGCGATGGCCGAAGAACGCGAGCGTTGCCGGGCCGCGGGAATGAACGATTACCTGGCCAAGCCGTTTCGCCGGGAAGAACTCAACGCCTTGCTGGAGCTGTGGGTACCGAAGACCATCAGCCTCTGAGGGCTACCCGCAATGCTTAGGTCATTTGAGCAGGGCTTCGATCTCCTGGGTCAAGTCCTGGGGCTTGGTGGTTGGCGCAAAGCGCTTGACCTGCTGGCCATCACGGCCGATGAGGAACTTGGTGAAGTTCCACTTGATGTTCTTGGAACCCAGTAGTCCCGGGGCCTGTTTTTTCAACTGCACGAACAGCGGGTGGGCATCGCTGCCATTGACGTCGATTTTCTTGAACAGCGGAAAACTGACGCCGAAATTCAGCTCGCAGAACTCGGATATCGCGCCTTCGTTGCCCGGTTCCTGCTTGCCGAACTGGTTGCAGGGAAAGCCGAGCACCACCAGGCCTTGGTCCTTGTATTGCTGCCAAAGCTGCTCAAGGCCCTTGTACTGCGGGGTGAAGCCGCATTTGCTGGCGGTGTTGACCACCAAAATGGCCTTGCCGGCAAAATCGGCCAAGGTCTTTTGCTCACCCTTTATGGTGGTGCAAGGGATGCTCAGCAGGGAGTCGCTCATGGCAATGCCTCAGTCAGGAAAAAAGAGCCTTATTTTAGGAGCGAGCTTGCTCGCGAAAAACCATCAGGCGCCGCGTTCATTCAGGAAGCCCGCGTTATTGTTGACGTTTTTCGCGAGCACGCTCGCTCCTGCAGGGACCATGCAAGCCTAGCGCGGCACCAGCTCCAGGCATACCGAGTTGATGCAGTAGCGCAGGCCCGTCGGCGGCGGACCATCCGGGAACACATGCCCCAGGTGTGCGTCACACTTGGCGCAGGTGACTTCGGTACGAATCATGCCGTGGCTGACATCGCGGATCTCGACCATCGCGCTGTCGGCAATCGGCTCATAGAAGCTGGGCCAGCCACAGCCGGAATCAAACTTGGCCTTGGAATCGAACAGCGGCTCGTTGCAGCAGATGCAGTGGTAGACGCCGTCGGTCTTGGTGGCGTTGTACTTGCCGCTGAACGGTCGCTCGGTACCCTTGAGACGGCACACGTTGTACTGCTCCGGATCGAGCATCGCCTTCCATTCATCTACAGTTTTCTGCAACTTTTCCATCGGTACACCTCGGCAACTGAAAAACCCTGATCTGTGTCTTTTCCATGGATCAGACGGCACGTATGATTGCGCCTCTTCAAAACGCCAGTCTGGCACCCGCGCCATCGGCATTCAAACGTATTTATGGGTGCGGGCCGTGCAGGCTTCACCCTACGGTAGTGCCTACGCCGTCGGGATCGTTCATTTTCAGGATCACATCGCCATGCAGGTCAGCAAATCGAACAAGCTCGCCAACGTCTGCTATGACATTCGCGGCCCGGTGCTCAAGCACGCCAAACGCCTGGAAGAGGAAGGCCATCGCATCCTCAAGCTGAACATTGGCAACCCGGCGCCGTTTGGTTTCGAAGCGCCGGACGAAATCCTCCAGGATGTGATCCGCAACCTGCCGACCGCCCAGGGCTACAGCGACTCCAAAGGCCTGTTCAGCGCGCGCAAGGCGGTGATGCAGTACTACCAGCAGAAGCAGGTCGAAGGTGTCGGCATCGAGGACATCTACCTGGGCAACGGCGTGTCCGAGCTGATCGTGATGTCCATGCAGGCATTGCTCAACAACGGCGATGAAGTCCTGGTGCCAGCCCCGGATTACCCGCTGTGGACCGCCGCCGTGACCTTGGCGGGCGGGCACCCGGTGCATTACCTGTGTGATGAGGGCGCCGACTGGTTCCCGGACCTGGCCGACATCAAGGCCAAGATCACTCCCAACACCAAGGCTCTGGTGATCATCAACCCGAACAACCCCACCGGCGCCGTGTACTCCAGGGAAGTATTGCTGGGCATGCTGGAACTGGCGCGTCAGCACAACCTGGTGGTGTTCTCCGACGAGATCTACGACAAGATCCTCTATGATGACGCCGTGCATATCTGCACCGCCTCCCTGGCCCCGGACCTGCTGTGCCTGACCTTCAATGGCCTGTCCAAGTCCTACCGCGTGGCGGGTTTCCGCTCCGGCTGGATCGCCATCTCCGGGCCCAAGCACAATGCGCAAAGCTATATAGAAGGCATCGACATGCTGGCCAACATGCGCCTGTGCGCCAACGTACCGAGCCAGCACGCGATCCAGACCGCCCTCGGCGGCTACCAGAGCATCAATGACCTGGTCTTGCCTCAAGGCCGCCTGCTGGAGCAGCGTAACCGCACCTGGGAGTTGCTCAACGCTATCCCCGGCGTGAGCTGTGTGAAGCCCATGGGTGCGCTCTATGCGTTCCCGCGGATCGACCCGAAAGTCTGCCCGATCCTCAACGATGAGAAGTTCGTGCTCGACCTGCTGCTGTCGGAAAAACTGCTGGTCGTGCAAGGTACCGCCTTCAACTGGCCGTGGCCGGATCACTTCCGCGTAGTGACCTTGCCACGCGTGGATGATCTGGAAATGGCCATTGGTCGCATCGGCAACTTCCTGAAGTCCTATCGCCAGTAAGGCCATTGACGCTGTACGACTCACTTGGGGTCGTACAGCGATTATCTGGCAACACTTCTGCGTCACTTACTTGCGGTTGTACTTCATTTGGCCCCTGCCGAGGACGTACCCCTTATAATCACGGGGCGGCGAGGTAGTATCGGGTTGATAAGGGCTGACGATACAGGTCGGAAAATCCCTTCAAGGCCCTACGCCCGAGGCGTAGGACACAGTTTGAAATAGTCCCCCGGTTGAATCACCCCATGCCGCACCTTATATACCCCGCAGTGAGCGACATATTAAGCATGAGGAGAATTCTACAACCATGATGCGCATCCTGCTGTTCTTGGCCACTAACCTGGCGGTCGTACTGATTGCCAGCGTCACCCTGAGCCTTTTTGGCTTCAACGGGTTCATGGCGGCCAATGGGGTTGATCTGAACCTCAATCAGCTGCTGATTTTCTGTGCGGTCTTTGGTTTTGCCGGTTCGCTGTTTTCGCTGTTCATCTCCAAGTGGATGGCGAAGATGAGCACCAGCACCCAGATCATCACTCAACCCCGCACTCGCCATGAACAATGGCTGATGCAAACCGTGGAACAGTTGTCTCAAGAAGCCGGCATCAAAATGCCCGAAGTGGGGATCTTTCCGGCTTATGAGGCCAACGCCTTTGCGACCGGCTGGAACAAGAACGACGCGCTGGTGGCCGTGAGCCAGGGCCTGCTGGAGCGGTTTTCGCCCGATGAAGTCAAGGCGGTGCTGGCCCACGAGATCGGTCACGTGGCCAACGGCGACATGGTCACCCTGGCGCTGGTACAGGGCGTGGTGAACACCTTCGTGATGTTCTTCGCGCGGATCATCGGCAACTTCGTCGACAAGGTCATCTTCAAGAACGAAGAAGGCCGCGGCATTGCCTACTTCGTGGCGACCATTTTCGCCGAGTTGGTCCTGGGCTTCCTGGCCAGCGCCATCGTGATGTGGTTCTCGCGCAAACGCGAGTTCCGCGCCGACGAAGCCGGCGCACGCCTGGCGGGCACCAGCGCAATGATCGGCGCGCTGCAACGCTTGCGCTCTGAACAGGGCCTGCCGGTGCATATGCCCGACAGCCTGACCGCCTTCGGCATTAACGGCGGCATCAAGCAGGGCCTGGCTCGCCTGTTCATGAGCCACCCGCCGCTGGAAGAGCGGATTGACGCATTGCGTCGCCGCGGCTGATAGCCGGATGACTCGACAAGGGGCGATCTAATCGCCCCTTTTTTGTGCCTGCTGATTTCCCCGCTCGCGCCTACAAAAGGAAAAGGCCTTTTAGAGCCTGGTCAGCCGATAAGCACGCTCTTCAAGGCGAGTCACTCCGTCCTGCACGAACTTCCAGCTCTCCCCCAGGATGTCTCGCTCCTCCAGCCGCTCCAACGCCCAATGCGGTGCTAGCAGCACCTGCACTTCCTCGTCCGAGACAGCAAAGGGTGGGCCGGCTTTCTGCGCCTGGTCGTAATCGAGGGTAACCAGCAACCCCTGGCAGCCTGACGGCAGCAAGGCATTCAGGTGTTCGGCGTATTGCGCACGCATCAGCGGAGGCAATGCAATCAACGCGGCGCGATCATATACGCCGCGGCAACCGACCAGCGCCTGCGCATCCAGGCTGAAGAAATCGCCACACCACAGTTCGATCTGGCCCGCCTGGTAGACCTTGAAGACGCCCTTATGACTGACGTGCGGCACCAGCCCCTGCTCGCTGAAGAACGCCTCAACCGCCTGCTCCGACAGCTCCACGCCCATTACCGGGTACCCCTGGCTCTCGAGCCATACCAAGTCCAGGCTTTTGCCACACAACGGCACCAGCACCTTTGCCCCCTCGGGCAACCCCAACACGGGCCAGTGCCGTTGCAAGTAGGGATTGACCTCGCGCTGATGGAAACCGATCTGATTGCTCGCCCAGCGGTCCTGCCAAAATTCAGGCTGCATGAATCACTCCGAAAATTCGATCAAAAGGCGCTAAAGCTTATATTAGATTTAGATCAATGATCTGATTGAAGATGGCGTTATCTTAACCCTCAGGACCCGCTCATGCTCCCCAGCCTGTTTATCTCCCACGGTTCGCCCATGCTGGCCTTGCAACCCGGCGCCAGTGGCCCCGCGCTACAGCGCCTGGCTGCCGAGCTACCCCGCCCCAAAGCCATTGTGGTGGTGTCGGCGCATTGGGAAAGCCCGGAACTGCTGGTCAGCGGCGGTGCTGCACCCGAAACCTGGCACGACTTTGGCGGCTTTGCGCGCGAGTTGTTTGCGGTGCAATACCCCGCGCCGGGTGACCCACAGCTGGCCAGTGAGATCGTCGAGCTGCTGCACGCCGACGGTCTGGCTGCACGTATTGACGAGCAACGTCCCTTCGACCACGGCACCTGGGTCCCGCTGTCGCTGATGTATCCGGCAGCAGACCTTCCAGTGGTGCAAGTTTCCTTGCCCAGCCGCCTGGGCCCCGCCCTGCAAACCCAGGTCGGGCATGCGCTCGCCAGCCTGCGCGAACAGGGCGTGCTGTTGATCGGCTCCGGCAGCATCACTCATAACCTGGGCGAACTGGATTGGCGCGCCGGGCCGGAAACGATCACCCCGTGGGCGCGGGAGTTTCGCGACTGGGTGGTCGACAAACTGGCGACCAATGACGACGCCGCCTTGCATGACTATCGGCGCCAGGCGCCACATGCCGTGCGCAACCATCCCAGCGATGAGCATTTGCTGCCGCTGTACTTTGCGCGGGGTGCCGGGGGTGATTTCAGTGTGGCGCATCAGGGCTTCACTCTGGGCGCCCTTGGCATGGATATCTATCGT
The DNA here is from genome assembly GCF_037976155.1 of Pseudomonas sp. FSL L8-0168. Lineage (NCBI taxonomy): Bacteria > Pseudomonadati > Pseudomonadota > Gammaproteobacteria > Pseudomonadales > Pseudomonadaceae > Pseudomonas > Pseudomonas sp. FSL L8-0168. Next base: position 1,774,307 of record NZ_CP150262.1, read on the forward strand.
TTTGGCTGACACCGCCACATCTGTGGGAGCTGGCTTGCCTGCGATAGCGGTGTATCAGTCACACACTGGCTTGCTGACTCACCGTTATCGCAGGCAAGCCAGCTCCCACAGTTGATCGCCTCGGAGACTAAAACATGAGGCAAAAAAAATCCCCGAACCAGTCGGGGATTTTTTATGTGCGATCAATCAGCCCAAGGGCAGATCAATCTTCGCGGTAGCGACGCAGCTTGAGCTGCTTACCGGCAACGCGAGTGTCTTTGAGCTTGGCCAGCAGTTTTTCCAGGCCGTCTTCCGGCAGCTCCACCAGGGAGAAGCTGTCACGCACCTGGATGCGACCGATGGCTTCACGTGCCAGGCCACCCTCGTTGAGGATAGCACCCAGCAGGTTCTTGGCCGCGATACCATCACGCGCACCCAGCGCGGTACGGCAACGAGCACGGCCTTCAGCCAAAGGCACTGGAGCGCGACGCTCGCGATCACCACGGTCTGGACGGTCGCCGGAACGCTCTGGACGATCACCGCGTGGCGCGCTGTTCGGAACCAGTGGACGTTCTTTTTCGATGGCTGCCAGGGTCAGGGCCTGACCATTGGTAGCTTTGCGCAGCAGAGCTGCAGCCAGGGCACGCGGGGTGCAACCGATATCGGCAGTCAGGCGGTCCAGCAGGTCGCCGTGGGTCGATTCAGCGTCTGCCACCAGTGGCGCCAGGCTGTTGGTCAGTTTCTTGATGCGCGCATCGAGAACGGCCTGGGCATCCGGCAGGCGGACTTCGGCAACTTTCTGGCCGGTAACACGCTCGATCACTTGCAGCATGCGGCGCTCACGTGGAGTCACCAGCAGCAATGCACGGCCTTCGCGACCGGCACGGCCGGTACGGCCGATACGGTGAACGTAGGACTCTGGATCGTAAGGCATGTCAACGTTGAACACGTGGGTGATACGTGGAACGTCGAGGCCACGGGCAGCAACGTCGGTCGCTACAACGATGTCCAGACGGCCATCCTTGAGGGAGTCGATCACGCGCTCACGCTGGTTCTGGGCAATGTCACCGTTCAGCGCAGCGGCTTTGTAGCCTTTGGCTTCCAGGGCGCTGGCCAGGTCCAGGGTCGCTTGCTTGGTGCGCACGAACATGATCAGCGCGTCGAAGTCTTCGACTTCCAGCAGGCTCAATACAGCCGAGGTCTTCTGGTCAGCGTGAACCAACAGGTGAGCCTGTTCGATCGCGGTAACGGTCTGGGTCTTGGTCTGGATCTTCACGTGCTCCGGATCGCGCAGGTGGCGTTCGGCAATGGCACGGATGGACTGCGGCAGGGTAGCCGAGAACAGTACGGTCTGACGGGTCGCTGGCAGCGCCTTGAAGATGACTTCCAGGTCATCCATGAAGCCCAGCTTCAACATTTCGTCAGCTTCGTCCAGAACCAGGTGGTTCACGGTCGACAGGACTTTTTCGTCACGACGCAGGTGGTCGCACAGACGGCCCGGAGTGGCGACAACGATCTGTGCGCCATTACGGATTGCCTTGAGTTGTGGGCCCATAGGCGCGCCGCCGTAAACGGCCACAACAGTTACACCCGGCATTTGCTTGGCGTAGGTTTCAAAGGCGGTTGCTACTTGCAGCGCCAACTCACGGGTTGGCGCCAGGATCAGGGCTTGCGGCTCGCGCTTGGCAGGATCGATGCAGTGCAGAATAGGCAGGGCGAACGCGGCAGTTTTGCCGGTACCGGTTTGCGCCTGGCCAATCATGTCCTTACCGGCCATGATGATCGGGATCGATTGCTGCTGAATCGCCGAAGGTTCTTCGTAGCCGGTCGCTGCGACGGCTGCAAGAATATTCGGGTTAAGATTAAAAGCGGCGAAGCCGCCGGTTTCCTGGGTCATGGGTCTGCCTCTAAGTGCATCCGCAAAGACCCATGCTCCAAAGCTGCGCATGCCGTGTTGAGACTCAAGAGTCGCCCTGGCTGCTTTGTCGGCGGGGATTTGCGAAAACGAATGAATGAAAAAGATTCGTCAAGGAAGAGTCCGCTGTGCGGACGTGCAGCCGAAGCTGACTTCGGGGAATTGCGCTACCTAAACGCGGCCCGGTTAAAGGCCGGCGCGCACTATACCGGAAATAGCTGAAAAAGGGAGCTTTTTTTATCGCCAGGCACCGATAAACCGCACTGCATCACGCGCTTTGCAGATCCGTGCGCCAGGGTCTATTTTTCAAAGGCCCGGCCCTGTTGGTCATCGAGCTTAAACGGTTCACCCACCCGCTGAGACCCTTTGGTCTGAAACCTTACCCGCGCCCCGAGGGCACACCCCATGAATCAAGCCAGCAGTAGCCGTGTCAGCCGCGCACTTGAGGGTCATGTTCTATTGCTGGGCCTGGACCGTGTGGCCAAGCGCAACGCCTTCGACCTGGATTTGCTCAATGCGCTGAGCCTGGCCTATGGCGAATTTGATCGAAACGATGACGCACGGGTGGCCGTGGTGTTTGCCCATGGCGACCACTTCACGGCCGGGCTGGACCTGGCCAATGTCAGCAGCGTGATGGCGGGTGGCTGGCAACCGCCGCTGGGAGGGTGCGACCCGTGGGGGGTATTTGCAGGCCCGCGCGTGAGCAAGCCGGTGATCGTCGCCGCCCAGGGTTATTGCCTGACGATCGGTATCGAATTGATGCTGGCGGCGGATATCAACCTCTGCGCCAGCAATACCCGCTTTGCCCAGATGGAGGTGCAACGCGGGATCTTCCCGTTTGGCGGCGCGACATTGCGCTTTCATCAGATTGCCGGCTGGGGCAATGCGATGCGCTGGCTGCTCACCGGCGACGAGTTCGACGCCCATGAAGCCCTGCGCCTGGGGTTGGTGCAGGAAGTGATGGCCAGTGAAGACCTGTTGCCCCGCGCCATCGAGTTGGCCAACCGCATTGCGCGCCAGGCACCGCTGGGTGTACAGGCCACGTTGATGTCGGCACGGCTGGCGCGTATGGAGGGTGAGGCTGTGGCAGCCGCCGCGCTGCCGCCCATGGTGGATAAACTGCTCAACAGTGAAGATGCCAAGGAGGGTGTTCGGGCGATGGTCGAGAAGCGGCCGGGGGTGTTCAAGGGGATTTGAACGAACTGAATTAGCGGTCGGCAGTGAGGGCCTCTTCGCGGGCAAGCCCGCTCCCACAGTTGAATTGCATGCTCTGTTGAAATGCAATCCCCTGTGGGAGCGGGCCTGCCCGCGAAAGCGTCCGAACTGGCAACTAAGTTGCCGGCCGAATCGCCTTGATCAACGGCTGCAACGAGTACCCCAAGCGCGGCGCCAAAGCTTCGGCGCGGGCTGACAGCGCCTCCAGGTCCAGCACCTGATCCAGCTCCGAAGGCACCAACAGAATCACATTGCCCTCCTTCACCGGCAGCTCCCAGTAATGCCGGTGGTACAACCCACGCAACAACGCCGCCCCCAACGGCTTGCCATCATCGGTGGCCCATTGGTTGATCACCAGCCAGCCGCCGGGGTTGAGTTTCTTCTGACAGTTTTCCAGGAAGGTCCAGGCCAGATGCCCCACGCCCGGGCCGACATCGGTGTAGAGGTCGACGAAAATCAGATCGGCCGATTCGGCACTGTCGAGCAATTGCAACGCGTCGCCAATGCGGATGTACAAGCGCGGGTCGTCATCCAGCCCCAGATATTCGATGGCCAGCCGCGGCACATCAGGGCGCAGCTCAATGGCTTCGACATCTTCCAGCGCCAGGAACTTGAGGCACGCCTGCGTCAATGTGCCCGCGCCCAGGCCGAGAAACAATGCACTCTCCGGCTGTTCATGGCACAACGCGCCGATCAGCATGGCGCGGGTGTAGTCGTACTCCAGCCAGCTCGGGTCAGCAGTGAACACACAGCTTTGCTCGATGGCGTCGCCAAATTCGAGAAAGCGGTAATCAGCCACTTCAAGCACACGGATCATGCCGAATTCATCATGGACTTCGGCCAGCAGGTGCTCGACACGCTCCTCGCTCATCACTACTCCTAAAAGGGTCTGCTGCACGGCAAAGGCGCGATTGTCGGCCAAGCGGCAGCAACAGGTCACGCACTAATTGCTGCTAACATTGACGCCCGAACATCCACCCGCAAACGAGTTCATGATGAGCCAACCCTGGAGCCCCGATAGCTGGCGAGCCCTGCCGATCCAGCAGCAACCCCAATACCCGGACGCTGCACACTTGCTGCAAGTGGAGCAGAGCCTGGCGAGCTACCCGCCCCTGGTGTTTGCCGGGGAAGCTCGCGAATTGCGCCGTCAGTTTGCCGAAGTGACCCAAGGTCGTGCGTTCCTGCTGCAAGGCGGTGATTGCGCCGAGAGCTTTGCCGAGTTTTCCGCCGCGAAGATTCGCGACACCTTCAAGGTGCTGCTGCAGATGGCCATTGTCATGACCTTCGCTGCCGGTTGCCCGGTGGTGAAAGTCGGGCGCATGGCCGGCCAGTTCGCCAAGCCACGCTCGGCCAACGATGAAACCATCGACGGCATCACCCTCCCCGCCTACCGGGGCGATATCGTCAACGGCATCGGCTTCGACGAAAAAAGCCGCGTGCCAGATCCGGACCGCCTGTTGCAGTCCTACCACCAGTCCACCGCCACCCTCAACCTGCTGCGCGCCTTTGCCCAGGGCGGTTTCGCTGACCTGCACCAGGTGCACAAGTGGAACCTGGATTTCATCGCCAACTCCGCGCTCGCCGAGAAGTACAGCCAACTGGCCGACCGCATCGACGAAACCCTGGCCTTCATGCGCGCTTGTGGCATGGACAGCTCGCCGCAATTGCGCGAAACCAGCTTCTTCACCGCCCACGAAGCATTGCTGCTCAACTATGAACAGGCCTTCGTGCGCCGCGATAGCCTGACCAACGACTACTACGACTGCTCGGCGCATATGTTGTGGATCGGCGACCGCACCCGTCAGTTGGACGGCGCCCATGTCGAGTTCCTGCGCGGAGTGAACAACCCGATCGGCGTGAAAGTCGGACCTAGCATGAACCCGGACGACCTGACCCGCCTGATCGACATCCTCAACCCAGATAACGACCCTGGCCGCCTCAACCTCATCGCCCGTATGGGGGCAGGCAAGGTCGGCGACCATTTGCCCAACCTGATCCGCGCCGTGCAGCGCGAGGGCAAGCAAGTGCTGTGGAGCTGCGACCCGATGCACGGCAATACCATCAAGGCCAGCAGCGGCTACAAGACCCGCGACTTTGCGCAGATCCTTGGCGAAGTGAAGGATTTCTTCCAAGTGCACCAGGCAGAAGGCACCTATGCTGGTGGGATCCATATCGAGATGACCGGGCAGAACGTCACCGAATGCATCGGCGGCGCACGGCCGATCACCGAAGATGGCTTGTCGGACCGTTATCACACCCATTGCGACCCACGGATGAATGCCGATCAATCGCTGGAGTTGGCGTTTCTGATTGCAGAGACCTTGAAACAGGTAAAGCGCTGACGTTTTAGCGACGGGGATGACGCCATCGCGGGCAAGCCCGGCTCCCACATTTGAACGCGTTTCTCTGTGGGAGCCGGGCTTGCCCGCGATAGTTTAAAGGTTGGTATCCCGGTTCAGCATCGCTGCCCTTAACCGAGCAGCACTGGGCCGCTGGCAATTGAGCTGGACCTGTTCCAGCCCTAGCCAGTCGGCCATTTTGCGCAGGTTCAGCGCCAGCGCCAGCATGCCTTCCTCATCCAGCCCCGGCTCTTCCTCATGCACGGCATGCACGGCCAGGCGCCCATGAGCACGCTCGGCTCGCAGGTCGACGCGCGCGGCAATGCGTTCGTTGTGGAGAAACGGCAACACGTAGTAGCCATACACGCGCTTTTCTTGCGGGGTGTAGATCTCCAGCCGATAGCGAAAGTCGAACAGGCGCTCGGTGCGGCTGCGCTCCCATATCAGCGAATCGAACGGCGACAACAATGCACTGGCCGGCACTGTGCGAGGCAGTTTGGGCGCCGCCAGGCAATACGCTGGTTGTTTCCAGCCCCGCACCTGGCACGCCAGCAGTTGCCCATCCTCAACCAGCTCGGCCAAGCGGTTGCGGCTGTCGGCGGGGTCGAGGCGGAAATAATCGCGCAGGTCTTTTTCGGTGGCGACACCCAATGCAGTCGCACTGTGCAACAGCAAGCCACGCTGCGCTTCACCTTCACTCATGGAGACCCTGAGCACCTCTGCGGGAATAACACGCTCGGGCAGATCATAAAGCCGCTCAAACCCTCGACGACCGGCAACCGTGACCAGGCCAGCGGCGAACAGCCATTCCAGCGCGTGCTTTTCATCACTCCAATCCCACCAGGGTCCGGCACGCTCCTCGCGGGTCGACAAGCTACCCGCCCCCAAGGCGCCCTGCTGTTCGACGGTGCGCAACACGCGTTGGATCGTCGCCTGCTGTTCACGGCCAAAACGTGCCATTTGCGCATAAATCCCCCGCCCTTGCCGGGCGCGCTCCATGCGCCAACCCATCATCGGATACAGCGCCATGGGCAGCAGCGATGCCTCATGCCCCCAGTATTCGAACAGTGAGCGTCGCCGCCCCTGGCTCCAGGCGGCCTGCTCAAGGATCGACGGGGAATAAGAACCAAGGCGGGAAAACACCGGCAGATAGTGAGAACGCACCAGCGCATTGACCGAGTCGATCTGTAAAACGCCCAGGCGTTCGATCAAGCGGTTGAGGTGCGCAGCCTTTATCTGTGCAGGCGCCTGGCGCCCGGAAAATCCCTGGGCAGCCAGCGCCATGCGTCGAGCTTGCTTGAGTGAAAAACACAGGTCGGCGGGCATGGCAATCTCCATAGAAGCTCGCCCCCTACCCTACTGCATCCGCGCTTATTTTCGCAGCGGGTCTTCCCAGAAATGCCGATGGCTTTCCTGCGCGACGTCGGCGCGATTGAGCCCGATGTCCTTGAGGGCGTCATCGCTCAGGGTCGCCAGCATCTGACGCTCCTGATGCAACAGCTGCCAACGCGCGAATGTGTGAAACAGCCCGGCAAACGGCCATTTATCCGTCGATATGAAACCTTTTTGACCTTTCATCTTCTCGCCCTCCAGTGGGGATGACGACAGTGTGTGCCCGGCATTATGATCAATCCAACGAATGTTTCTTATGCATTACATCTCGGAGATTGATCAATTGTCCGCCTATCCCAGCATCGACACTGATGTGCTGCGCACCTTCGTCGCCATTGCCGACCAGGGCGGTTTCACCCGCGCCGGCGAGCAGGTCAACCGCACTCAATCGGCGGTGAGCATGCAGATGAAGCGCCTGGAAGAAGACGTGTTGCAGCGCAAACTGTTCGAGCGCGATGGCCGCCAGGTACGGCTCACGCCCGAAGGCCAGGTGCTGTTGGGTTATGCGCGGCGCATCCTGAAATTGCACAGCGAAGTGTTCAATACCCTGCGCGAGCCGCATATGGTGGGGTTGGTGCGTATCGGCACGCCGGATGACTACGTGATGCGCTTTCTGCCAGGCATCCTCAAGCAATTTTCCAAAGCCTACCCACTGATCCAGATCGAAATGCACTGCGAAGCATCGACCGTATTGATGCAACGGCGGGACCTGGCGTTGACCGTAATCAGCCGCGAGCCCGGCAATGATCTGGGTGAGTTATTGCGTACCGAGCGCATGGTGTGGGCAGCATCACCGTGCTTTTGTGTGGAGGAGCACGATGCCCTGCCCCTGGCGGTGTCCGGCGACGAGTGCCTGTACACCCATTGGGCACGGGCCGCACTGGAGGCGGCCGGGCGAGATTATCGCCTGGCCTATCACAGCTCTAACGGAGCAGCGATCCTGGCAGTGGTCAGTGCAGGCCTGGCGGCGATGGTCAGCATGGAAAGCCTGGTCACCGACGACCTGCGAGTGCTCGGCAGCGACGAAGGCTTCCCGCCTTTACCGTCGATGAACCTGCGCTTGCTGCGTAACCCGCAGATGACCTCGCCGATCACCGAATGCCTGGCGGACTACATCGTCGAAGGCTTCAAACTTTAAAGGTCAGCATCAGCGCGCACACCACCAAGAAGCCACAGAAGAGGCCGCGCAACAGACGTTCTGGCAAGGCATGCGCCACTTTCACGCCCCAACTGATACTCAGCAGGCCCCCCACCGCCAGTGGCAGGCCGATCATCCAGTCCACCTCGTGGTGCCAGGCATAGGTGACCAGGGTCACACCGGTGCTGGGCAACGCCAAGGCCAACGACAAGCCTTGGGCGACCACTTGAGTAGTGCCGAAGACACTGGTGAGTACCGGCGTGGCGACCACCGCGCCGCCGACCCCGAACAGCCCGCCCATGGAACCGGATGCCGCGCCCAAGACGCCAAGCCAGGGCCAGGAATAACGCATTTGTGCGGTGGGCGGCGCATTGCGAGTGAACATGCGCAGCAGGTTGTAGGCAGACAACGCCACCAAGAACGCAATAAAACCGATGCGCATGGCGCCCGCATCCAGGCCCACCGCCCAGATCGATCCCAGCCAGGCAAAGCAAAAGCCGGTCACACCCAGGGGTAAAGCGTGACGCAACTCGATGCGGTTACGCTGATGATAGCGCCACAGCGCGAGCATCACATTCGGCACGACCATCACCAAGGCGGTACCTTGGGCAATCTGCTGATCCAGGCCGAACAACACGCCCAGCACCGGGATGGCAATCAGCCCACCACCAATGCCAAACAGCCCACCTACAGTGCCCAACGCCGCACCCAATGCCAGGTACATCACTAAATCCCACACCGCTCGGTACTCCGCAATTTCATGCTTGGCATGCTACGCAGTCGACCCTGGCGCGGAAACGCACAGCAACGCACAATGGCTGTGCCAATCTCGCATAAGCGTTGAGCTATGAACCCCAACACCCTGACCGACCAACTGAGCCTGTTTCTCGACGTAATGGAAGCCGGCAGTTTTTCCGCCGCCGCGCGCCTCCATCCGCTGACACCTTCAGCCGTGGCCCGGCGCATCGACAGCCTGGAAAGCTCCGTGGGTAGCCGCCTGTTCCAACGCAGCACCCATGCGGTGGTGCCCACCTCCGCAGGCCTGGCCTTTGCCGAGCGGGCGCGACGGATTGTCAGCGAGTTGCAGCTGGCACGGGCAGAGGCGGTCTCGCTGAGCCATGCGCCGGAGGGGTTGATCCGGGTCGATGCGCCCGCAGCATTCGGCCGCCGGCACCTGGCGCCGGTCATTGCGGACTTTTTGAGCCTGTATCCAGGCCTGGACGTGCACCTGCACTTGATCGACAGCTTTGTCGATATGCAGGGCGCGCATCTGGGCAAGGTCGACCTGGTTCTGCGCGCAGGGCATATTGTCGACACCCGACTGGTCGCTACGCCGCTGGCGAGTATCGTGCGTATCGCCTGTGCCAGCCCCGCGTACCTGAAAAGCCGTGGCACGCCGGCCCATCCTCGAGAGCTGAGCGAACATGACGGCCTGGACTGGGACGGGCTGGCGCCAATGTTCGCCTGGCGCTTCGAACTGGACGGGCGCCGCACAACCTATCGCCCGCGACGCATCCGCATGAGTGCCAACAACGCCGAAGCCCTGCTCTCGGGCGCACTGGCCGGGCTGGGCATCGCTCACTTGCCGACCTGGTTGGCCAGTGAATACCTGGTGCGCGGCGAACTGTTGCCGCTGTTTTGTGAAGACGGTTTGCCCAGCCCAGAAACCGCCGGCATTTATGCGCTGCGCCTGGAGCAACAGCCCAATGCACGCAGCCGATTGTTGCTTGAATACCTCAAATCCCGTTTCAGCCCGGTGCCGCCCTGGGATCTGGCATTGCAAAGTGGCTTGGTCTGACGCCTACGGCAAGAATTACCTGGCGCATTAAAGATTTGCCCGCTAGATTCCAGCCCAGACATGCTTTTTCGAGACGCCACCATGAGCAAAAACCCTGATCCTTGCGAATCGCTGTTGCTGGACAACCAGCTGTGCTTCGCCCTGCACTCCACCTCACTGCTAATGACCAAGGTCTATAAGCCCCTGCTCCAGGCCATCGGCCTGACCTACCCGCAGTACCTGGCCATGATGGTGCTGTGGGAAGAGGATGAGTTGACCGTCAGTGAAATCAGCAGCCGCCTGCTGACGGACCCAGGCTCCATGACGCCACTGCTCAAGCGCCTGGAAGCCGAGGGCCTGCTCAGCCGCACGCGCAGCCGCGAAGACGAGCGGGTGGTGGTGGTGAAACTGACCGACGCCGGGCGCGCCTTGCAGGAGAAGGCCAAGGATGTTCCGCAATGCATCCTGGGCGCCAGCGGGATGGCGCTGGAGCAATTGCGCAATCTGCAAGGCGACCTGATCGCGTTGCGCGCCAATCTGCAAACCAGCATCTGACACGCTAGGCCCCAGCACTAAACATACTCAAAAGTGGGAGCTGGCTTGCCTGCGATTGCGATTCATCAGTCAACCATGCAGTGACTGATACACCGTCATCGCAGGCAAGCCAGCTCCCACTTTTTGTTCTGCGACACCCTTAAATTCTTCAACGCTGAAAAATTAACTTGCGCACTAAACATTAGCGCTATACATTCACCTCACCAACTACTTAGCGCACAAATGTTTAGCGCTAACCACACAGAGGAACGCCCCATGCAAACGCTCTATACCGCAGTAGCCACCGCCACTGGCGGCCGTGATGGTCGCGCCGTTTCCAGCGACAATATCCTCGACGTCAAACTGTCGACTCCAAAGGAGTTGGGCGGCGCCGGTGGCCAGGCCACTAACCCAGAGCAATTGTTTGCTGCCGGCTACTCCGCTTGCTTTATCGGCGCACTGAAGTTCGTGGCCAGCCAGACCAAACGCAAAATCCCGGATGACGCCTCGATCACCGCCCACGTGGGCATCGGCCAGATCCCGGGCGGCTTCGGCCTGGATATCGACCTGCATATCAGCCTGCCGGGCCTGGCCCAAGATGAGGCGCAAAGCCTGGTCGACGCTGCGCACCAAGTGTGCCCGTACTCCAATGCCACCCGTGGCAACGTTGAGGTGCGCTTGCATGTAACGGTCTGAAAAACAGACGCCCATGAAAAAGCCCGACTCAAGGTCGGGCTTTTTTCGTATAGCCGGGGCCAGAATTACTTCTTGGCGCGGCCTTTGTACGAACCACCTTCACGGGTGTCGATCTCGATCAGGTCGTCGATTTCGATGAAATCGGCCACTTGCAGTTCGGTACCGTTGCTCAGTTTGGCAGGCTTCATCACCTTGCCGGAAGTGTCGCCGCGAGCGGAGCCTTCGGTGTAAGCAACCTTACGCACGATGGTCGTCGGCAGCTCTACGGAAACCAGGCGCTCTTCGAAGAAGATAGCTTCGCAGACGTCTTCCATGCCTTCTTCAATGAACGGCAGAACGGCTTCGATATCTTCAGCGTTCAGCTCGTACATGGTGTAGTCAGTGGTGTCCATGAACGTGTAGGTGTCGCCGCTGATGAAGGACAGGGTCGCTTCTTTGCGGTCGAGGATCACGTCGTCCAGTTTGTCATCGGCGCTGTAGACGATTTCGGTCTTGTAACCGGTCAGCAGGTTCTTCAGCTTGGTCTTCATGATTGCGCTGTTACGACCAGACTTGGTGAACTCAGCTTTCTGAACCAGCCAAGGGTCGTTTTCGAGACGGATCACTGTACCGGGTTTCAGTTCTTTACCAGTTTTCATTGCGTATATCCGAAATTTGGATGGGATTGACAAAAATCAAGGTGGCGTATCATATCCAACTTTCATAAAACTGTACCAGCGCCGTCGCAAGATCGGCCTGCAAGCCTTGTTCCAGACACCAGTTCTCAGCGTGCTGGCTGACCTCGGGCCAATGTTCCAGCAGCATTTTCCAGGACTGTGCCATATCGCCATCAGCGTTCCAGGCTTGCCAGAGCGTGACGACGGCAGCTTTGGCGGCCGGTGAAAGTGCGGCTGTGTACAGTTCCAGGAAGGCATCGAGCTTGTCCAGGTGGATGTCTTCGTCCTGGCGGTAGATGTGCCACAGCAATGGCCTCCCCGCCCACTGGGCACGCACGAACGAGTCTTCGCCACGTACGGCGTTAAATTCGCAGCACCATAGCAATCGGTCATATTGCTCCTGACGTACGAATGCAATGACCTGTACGGTCAGCGCACCACGTACTTGGATGTCTCCCGCCGACAAGCTGTTCACCCCCAGCCAGCGTTGCACGTCCCCCAGAATGCGCCCTTCCGGTACCAGCAAGTGCGTCCCCCGTCCATCGGCCGCCAATACGTCCAGCCAGCCGGCCAACCCGTCATTCTCATAGGCAAACAGCGACATCAAACGCGCGCCGGCCGTCGGAGCAACGCCCAGGCTTTGCAGGAACCGTTGTTGCGCGGCCGCGTCCTGCTGAAACGCCCGGCGTCGCTCCAACAAGCCGGCTTCGCGCAACAGGCCGCCAGTACCAGGGCGAAACCCGGGGAAGAAAAAGTACTTCTGCACGCCCTTGTACTTCACCGAAGGCAAGCGATGGCAGCCCACCACCCAGTCTTCAGCGCTGAGGTAATCCAGGTTCATCCACAACGGCGCACGTTCACACTCGGCCATGCGGTCCATGTACTCGGGCGGTAGCTGGCACGCGAACGCAGCAATCACCACATCCGCCGGGTGTGCGCCTGGCCATTCGGCCGGCCAGTGGCGCACTTGGACGCCCTCTTGCCATTGCTGGCCCACCTGCACATCAATGTCCGGGCACATGCGTTCGAAGGCGCGCAGGTCATCGACCCACAAGCGCACGTCACAGCCATGCTCCACCACCAACTGCCGGGCCAGGCGCCAGGTCACGCCGATGTCGCCGTAGTTGTCGACGACACTGCAAAAAATATCCCAGCGGGCTTTCATTCCGGGCTCCATCGATCAAAGGTTCGATTGTCCGCATAAATGCGTGGATGCAGAAGGCTTGATCGCGATTATTCTGCACGGAGGCTGTGCGACAATCACCGTCATGCCGTCAATGCCTGCCAGGAGGCCCTTATGTCTGACCGTCCGTTATCGCTGTTCAAGCTCTGCATCGCGATTGCCGCCGGCGTGTGGCTAGGGTTTATCGCCATTGCGCTGACCGCCTGGCTGGCGTCTCGCTACCTGTTCCCCCAGAGCCTGGCGCCGGTGGCACAGGCGGTTCAGCAATTGGGCAAACCGGCCATGGTTGAGCCGCAGCCACCGAACCGTCTGTTCGAACAGTACCAACAGAACCTGCAAAAACAGGAACAACGACAGGCCCTGGACCAGGCCCGAAGCAACGCGCGTAACCTGTCCAACCCCAAATGCCAGTTCTGGCTGCAACAAGACCAGAACGCCCCCAATGAAAAGACGCGGGCCAATGTCCTGCAATTCTGCGATTGATGCCAGATACCGCCATGAATAAACACGCCGTGCTCCAGCTGATCCTGGAAAAGCTCACCGTCGACATCGACGTCGTCCAACGCGCCGCGCAGACCGCCTACGAAACCGCGACCCACGAAGAAAACATTGCCGAAAACAAATACGACACCCTCGGCCTGGAGGCTTCGTACCTGGCCACCGGGCAGGCCCGACGAGTGGAGGAGATCAAGCAATCGCTGGTGCTGTGCCAGCAACTGCAGCTACGTGCGTACGATGATCAACGCGGGATAGAGATAGGCACGCTGGTGGGCCTGGAAGACGAGGACGGTCGCCAGCAATGGCTGTTCCTGGCGCCGGATGCGGCGGGTTTGAAAGTGGATGTGGTGGGGCAACCGGTGACGGTCATCACGCCACGCTCGCCCCTGGGCAAAGGCCTGCTGGGCAAGCGTATCGATGAAGAGGTAGAGATTCTGGTGGCCGGCGCTCGGCAGCACTTTACGGTGACCGAGGCCCGATAACCTACCCCCCTGTAGGAGCGAGCTTGCTCGCTTCTACAGGGTAATCGCGGTCAGTGGACGGGCAATTCAACGCCGTCAAACAACTCTTCCAGCTCTTGCTTGTTGTGGCACTGGATCGCCTTGGCCATCACTTCACGGGTCAGGTGCGGTGCGAACTTCTCGATGAAGTCGCACATGAAGCCGCGCAGGAAGGTACCGCGACGGAAACCGATCTTGGTCACGCTGGACTCGAACAATTCGCTGGCATCCAGCACCACCAGGTCTTTGTCGAGGTTGGTGTCGACCGCCATCTTGGCGACGATCCCGACGCCCAGGCCCAGGCGCACATAGGTCTTGATCACGTCGGCATCGGCAGCAGTGAACACCACCTTGGGCGTGAGGCCGCGATGGCTGAACGCTTCGTCGAGCTTGGAACGGCCGGTAAAGCCGAACACGTAGGTCACGATCGGGTATTCAGCCAAGGCTTCCAGGGTGAGCTTCGGCAGCTTGGCCAAAGGGTGCCCCTGAGGCACAACCACGCAGCGGTTCCAACGGTAGCAGGGCATCATTACCAGGTCGCCGAACAATTCCAGGGCCTCGGTGGCGATGGCAAAATCGACGGTGCCGTCAGCGGCCATCTCGGCAATCTGCATCGGCGAACCCTGGTGCATGTGCAGGGCTACGTCCGGGTATTGCTTGATGAAATCACGGATCACCGGCGGCAATGCATAGCGCGCCTGGGTGTGAGTGGTGGCGATCGACAAGGTGCCTTTCTTCTCGTTGGAGAATTCCTGGGCGATCTGCTTGATGCTTTCGACTTTACGCAGGATCTCGCCGGCGGTGGTGATGATGCGCTCGCCAGCTGGAGTGACGCGGGTCAGGTGTTTGCCACTGCGTGCGAAGACTTCGACGCCCAACTCGTCTTCGAGCAGGCGGATCTGCTTGCTGATACCAGGTTGCGAGGTATAGAGGCTTTGAGCGGTAGCGGAAACGTTGAGGTCGTGGTGCGCCACTTCCCAGATGTAGCGCAGTTGTTGAAGCTTCATATGAATCCCTCAAAGCAGATAGACGCCACGGGTATCAGCGACGGTATATAACTATATTAAAGGTTTGACGGATAAATCTAGAACTTTTTATCGTTTTTGCCGATCAACTATCGTCACTGCGCCGACGCTGCAGCGACGGCACCAGGTAAACCGGCACGGGGGACAACTGCAACACCCGTGCGGCGGTACGTCCAAGGGGGACGGCCACACCGGTTGCCTGGCTATGACTGCCGACGATCAGCAAGTCGACAGACAGTTTTCGCAACTGGTCGAGAATCACCTCGCAAGGATCCCCCTGGATCACCTTGACCGAGCGAATCCATTGCAGGTCCTGCTCCCCTTCCCCCCACTCCTCGCGGAAGCTGTCCAGCACGCGTTGTTCAATCGTCGCCATCACCGTGCTCAACCCCTTGCTTTGCCATTCGCTCAGGGCGGTTTCATCAAGGTAGCTCTGCAACACCGATTCGGCGAACAAGCCAATGGGCTCGACCACGTGGATCACATACAGGTCAGCCTTGAACGTTCGCGCCAGCGCCAGCGCATGTTGCATCACGTAGGGCGCATACAGACCGAGGTCCGTGGCAAACAGCATGGAACGAATCATAAAACCTCCTGGGCTGCCAGGATGGCGGGAATTGAATGAGCTTAGCAGCTAGCGCTCGGTCTGGATTCTCAACTCATTGCTGATGCCATGGGGCACGTGCCCGGTGGCCACTACCTCCCTGGCTTTCTCGCAATGGCCGGCCTGGTCATCGAAAAACACATCGGCGGCAAAGGCTTCCAGAAACGCGGATTTTTCCAGGCCACCGAGGAACAGCGATTCGTCCAGGCGGATATCCCACTCGCGCAACGTGCGGATCACGCGCTCATGGGACGGTGCCGAACGTGCGGTGACCAACGCGGTACGAATCGGGCAGGCCTCATCGGCAAACTCGCGTTGCAACAGGTTCAGTGCCGCCAGGAAGCCCTTGAACGGACCGCCGTGCAAAGGCTGGCGCGCCGACTCTCGCTCGCTGGCCTGGAAGGCTGCCAGCCCACCGGCCTGGTAGACGCGCTCGGACTCATCGGAGAACAGCACGGCATCGCCGTCGAATGCGATGCGCAGCTCTTCGCTGGAAGCGCGGCGCGGGCCGCCCGACAGAATCGTCGCGGCCGCAAACCCGGCATCGAGGGCGCTGCGCACATCTTCAGCATGGGTGGAGAGAAACAGATGACAACCGAAGGCGGCCAAATAGGGATAGGGACTACGCCCGCCTACGAACGCGGCGCGGGAAATATCCAGGCCGTAATGCTGGATCGAGTTGAACACCCGCAGCCCGGTATCGGCACTGTTGCGCGACACCAACACCACCTCGACCCGCGCACGCCCCAGGCTGGCATTCAGGCTCAGCAGCTTCTTGACCAGCGGGAAGGCATCGCCAGGCTCGAGGGTTTCTTCCTCGTGCTCGATCTGGTATTTGCGGTAAGCCTCGACCCCTTCAGCCAGATAAACCTTGTGGCTGTCACTCAGGTCGAACAGCGCTCGTGAGGAAATCGCCAGCACCAGTTTGTCAGCCAATCCCTTCACCATGGTGGTTCCCCCCAATCAGCGGTTGTGCCGATCAATAAAACTCAAGGCCTGATAGAGCGCCTGCATGCGTGGCAGTTCGCAACCGGCCGCTTTGGCAGCGGCCAAGGGACGGGCATAGATGGCCGCCAGTTCCAACGGTCGCTTGTGCAGGTGGTCGTGGTACATGCTGGGCAGGTAGTCGTCCATGGTTTCTGTCATGGCGAACATCTGCCCAGCGTAACTGGCAGGAATTTCATGCCCGCAGGCATGAGCGCCCTGCACCACCTCGGCCATCAGCGCCTGGATCAACTCGCGGCTGGACTCATCGGCCATCATGGCCGTGGTGCCCGTGCCCAGCAACACAGAGAGGCCATTGAACGGCACGTTCCAGACCAGCTTGTGCCAACGCGCCAGATGCACATTAGCCATGGCCTGGGACTCGATGCCAGCTTGATGAAACAGCCCGGCACCGGCTTCGACAATCGCCTGTTGCTGCACCTCATCGTTGGCCGCCGTGCCACTGTGATAGCCCAGGTTGACCCGGCCCAGCGCCTGATGCTCGACCACGCCGGGGGCCGAGCGGTGCACACCGATGTAGCACAGGCCGCCCAACAGATGCAGCGACGGCGGCAGGTGTTCACGCAGGCTGTCTTCGACATCGAGGCCGTTTTGCAGGAGCACCACTTTGGCATCCGGCGCCGCCACCTGGGCGATGGTGGGCGCCAGGTCCACATTACCGGTGGACTTGGTGCCCACCAATAGCCAGTCGCACGGCGGCATGTCGGCGGCGCTGGCATAGGCCTGCACCGGATGCAGGTGCAGTTGCCCATGCACCGTACTGTTGACGTGCAGGCCATGCCTGCTCACCGCGGCATATTCGCTGCGCAACAGGAAATGCACATCGAAGCCGGCACGCGCCAGCATCAGTCCGTAGTAACCGCCGATGGCACCGGTGCCAATAATGCCAATGCGTGGCGACCGGGCTGCAACTGCTGTCATGGCAAATCCTCTGGTGTTCGGTTGAGCGCCTGGTTTAGGCATTCGGCGAGGTCGGATGCTGTAAGACGTGTCTGTAATTGCCCAAAGAATTGACCCTCGCACACCAGGAACAACGCCGGCAAATGAAAGATCCGGTAGCGTTCCACCGCACCGCCGTTGTGCCCGGCATCCACCCAGCACACGCGGTCCACCGGCAAGTGCCAGCCGGGCAACTGCTGGCGTGCCCAGCGGCAACTGGCACAACCGACACTGGTGAACACTACCAGCGAAATACCTGGCAATCCCAGCAATTGCTGGTCAATATCCAGGTCGGTCAATTCCAGTTCCTTCACTATACTGCTGCCATTGCCGTCAACTGGACGGCGCTCGGAGTCCGTGTACATGGGTCGTTTTTTACCTCACCCTGATGATGTCGCTGTCGAGTTGATCCAACGTCCCTCTCCCGCCCTTCCCCGCCAACGCCTGCACACTATCGGCCGCGGCGGCGTCGCCTGCAATTGGCCACGTGCCTGGCGCGCCGGCACGGCGGTAGACCTGCATATCCCTTCCCTAGGGCCCAGCGCCCGTTATCCAGGCTATGTCGCCTGGTGCCGCAAAGTCGAACAGGGCTATCGCATTGGTATTTGCTTTACCGACGAACACGCCTTGTTCGGTGCACGGATGGGCGAGCAAGTGTGCCAGATCGAGCGTTACTGCCGCCTGCACGAAGACGCCGAGCCAACGCCTGCACAACTTGAAACCATGGCCCGTGAGTGGGTGTCGCGTCATGCCGGCGAGTTCTCCCATGAGGCGGTTGTGCAGCCAGCGCTGGATTAAACCGGGCTTTGCCCATTGTCGCGGGCCCGTGTTACGCGCTAAGGTTCCTCCCCCCTGCATTCAAATCATGCTGTGCCCGCCGCACGGGGATAGCTGGCGGCCGGCACCCGTGACCCTGGCGAGTAACACGATGGCTGATTTACCGATCAATGACCTTAACGTTGAATCCAACGAGACCCTGATCACCCCCGATCAGCTCAAGCGCGAAATCCCCCTGAGCGACGCTGCCCTGCAGACCGTCACCAAGGGCCGCGAAGTCATCCGTGACATTCTCGACGGCACCGACCACCGTCTCTTCGTGGTGATCGGGCCCTGCTCTATCCACGACCTCAAGGCCGCCCACGAATATGCCGAGCGCCTCAAAGTGCTGGCGGCTGAAGTGTCCGACACCTTGTACCTGGTCATGCGCGTGTATTTCGAGAAACCGCGTACCACCGTCGGCTGGAAAGGCTTGATCAACGACCCGTACCTGGACGACTCCTTCAAGATCCAGGATGGCTTGCACATCGGTCGCAAACTGCTGCTGGACCTGGCTGAAATGGGCCTGCCCACCGCCACCGAAGCCCTCGACCCGATCTCCCCGCAATACCTGCAGGACCTGATCAGCTGGTCGGCTATCGGCGCACGCACCACCGAATCCCAGACCCACCGCGAAATGGCGTCCGGCCTGTCGTCGGCCGTAGGCTTCAAGAACGGCACTGACGGCGGCCTGACCGTGGCGATCAATGCGCTGCAATCGGTCTCCAGCCCTCATCGCTTCCTGGGTATCAACCAGGAAGGCGGCGTGTCCATCGTGACGACCAAGGGCAACGCCTACGGTCACGTGGTGCTGCGTGGCGGCAATGGCAAGCCCAACTATGATTCGGTCAGCGTCGCGCTGTGCGAACAGGCGCTGAACAAGGCCAAGATCAAGCCAAACATCATGGTCGACTGCAGCCACGCCAACTCCAACAAAGACCCGGCCTTGCAGCCATTGGTGATGGAGAACGTTGCCAACCAGATTCTGGAAGGTAACCAGTCGATCATCGGTTTGATGGTCGAGAGCCATTTGAACTGGGGTTGCCAGGCGATTCCAAAAGACTTGGCCGACTTGCAGTACGGCGTGTCGATCACCGATGCCTGTATCGATTGGTCCGCCACCGAAACTACCCTGCGCAGCATGCACGCCAAGCTCAAGGACGTGTTGCCCCAGCGCAAGCGCACCTGAGTCTGTACCGGTTTCGCGCACCCAAAAACGCCGGGCTAAGCCCGGCGTTTTTTATTGGCAACTGGTCAGTTACAGCTTCGCAGCATGGCGCTGGTGGCGCTCCATATAGCGTTCGACATAGGAGCACGACGGGATCACCGTGTAGCCAGCCTCTTCGGCAAACTTCAAGGCTTCCTCGGTCAACGCAGCCGCAATGCCTCGCCCCCGCAGTGCGTTGGGCACGAAGGTGCGATAGATATCCAGGGTCTGCTTCCCGAGGTCCATGTAGGTCAGGTAGGCACGATGACCGTCCACATTGGTCTCGAACTGATGACCAGCCTGGTCATGGTGGATGGACAACGCCTCGCTCATCACTACTCCTCGCGGGTCTGAATTAACGACCCTACCTTACCGATGTTTTTCCGGCGAAGGAACATCTACGCCACCCCGTGCCGGTTTCGACAGCGAGAAAACCGTGAGCGCTCACAACCAGCACATAGGGAATAGTAGGCACCAATCCTGAAATTGCTCAAGGCGCACTCGTCATTCCCCGCCGCTGGTGGATATAGAAAGGGCCTCGATCAACCGGTGACCGATAGCCTGAACATTGCCGGCAGTTGAACCTTGAGACGAACTGGCGCTCTTAAAGTCACCTCTAGATGCGCAAAAGATGCCCGCCGCAGTAAAGCCAAGCGTAACCAAAGTGCCCCGCTTCGTTATATAAAATTTCATCTATTTACAAGGCTTAACACATGCGGGCCGGCCCTTTCAGCCTGGATCCAATGTGCGTCCAGGTGCAAAAAATTGGACAGTTTTCATACAAACCGCCAAAAGATTAGCCAAAATAGATTCGGCACAAGAAATTTTTTTGCTTCTTGCGCAACGTCAGTTTACTTACTACAAGTAATGGGTAGTATGTACGCCGGCTATTAGCTCACTCTGAGAAAGTAGCCATTAAATTGAAAGTCCTTGAAGGGGAACACGATGAACAACGTTCTGAAATTCTCTGCTCTGGCTCTGGCCGCAGTTCTGGCTACCGGTTGCAGCAGCGTCTCCAAAGAAACCGAAGCTCGTCTGACTGCAACTGAAGACGCAGCAGCTCGCTCCCAGGCCCGTGCAGACGAAGCCTACCGTAAAGCTGATGAAGCTCTGGCTGCTGCTCAAAAAGCACAACAGACTGCTGACGAAGCTAACGAGCGCGCTCTGCGCATGCTTGAAAAAGCAAGCCGCAAGTAATAATCCTTCGGGGTTGTTATCAAGCCGATCCATTTATGGGTCGGCTTTTTTTTGCCTATGATTTGGCATGTGGGAGCGGGCTTGCTCGCGAAAGCGGTGGATCAGTCAACATCAATGTTTGCCGGGCCGACGTCTTCGCGAGCAAGCCCGCTCCCACAGGGATGTTCGCTCAGGCTTATTATTGAAGATCGAGCGGGGTGCTGGACGCCACAGGTGCGCCGCCTGGCACACCAATTTCGGTCGGCAAGCCATCCTCGGCGGCGACCACATCACGCACCTGGTCCCAGTTGACGCGTAGGTTATTGGACAGGTCTTCGCGCTTGAGCAACGCATTGATGACCGCGGTGTGCTTGTCGACCACCGATGGCGTACCGTCATCATTCAACGGCGTGTGGGCCTCAAGGTAGACCTTGCCACCACTGCTGCCGAACTTGTACGCGTCATTGATGATGCGTACTGACGTGCCTACCGGCACCATGCCTGCCATTTCCAACACGTTGTTATTGAACATGCGGAAGCACCCGTGGCTGGTACGCGTGCCGATACCAAACTTCATGTTGGAGCCGTGAATCAGGTAACCCGGCGTGCCCAGGGTGAACTTGAACGGCCCCAGTGGGTTGTCGGGGCCGGCAGGCACCACGTTGGGGAGCGGGTCACCGTTGGCGGCGTGCTCGGCCTTGATCGAGGCCGGTGGCGTCCAGGTCGGGTTCGGCGTCTTGGCGATGATACTGGTATGGGCGATCGGCGAACCCCAGCCTTCCCGGCCAATGCCCAGAGGGAAGGTATAGACGACGTTTTGGCCTTTTGGATAGTAGTAGAGCCGGTATTCCGCCAGATTGATCACAATGCCTTCCCGCGGCCCGGGCGGCAGGATAAAGCGTGTCGGCAGCACAATCTCAGTGCCCGCACCCGGCAACCAGGCATCGACACCCGGGTTGGCCGCGACCATTTCCGAATAGCCCAGGTCGTAGGTGGTGCCAAGGTCAGCAAAAGTGTCTTCGTACTTGGCCTTGATCACTTGGACCTGGCCAACAATGTCCTCACCGGGCGGTGGCAAGGGCAACTGCAAGGCCGCCGCCGAACCCGCCGCACAAAGCGCAGCAAGAGACAGGCAGCAGGTGACGACGGAAAGGCGCGACAACATCCGGAAAATCCTTCGCAAGACGACGGGTAGGGAAAAATTGATTGTATACGGCTTCGCAGCGCCAAGCTTCAAGCTGTTTTACAGCTCGAAGCGCAGCTCCGGCCAGATCGGCGGCGTGCCGCGCTTTTGCGATTCTAGAATCGCCCGGCATAACGGGCAGAGTCGCTGGTCTTGAAAAATCGAGCGGTTGACCGATGACCAGCGTGGCTGTGCGGGCAATAAAGTGCCGCAGAGCGTGCGGTCGATGGAGCCGCCCAGTTCCAATTGACGCGCCACCAAATGCACTCGCACTTCCTGGCAGGCGAACAGGTCCAGCTGCTCGTCCGGCTCGATCAGTTGGTAGTTAAACAGGGACCAGGCAGGGCGCGACATCGAGGGCTCCAAATCAGGGGGGCGCCACCTTAGCCGAAAGCCTGCCGGTAGAAAAGCGTCATAGCAGCGGTTTTAGCGCCGGCCAGACATTTTCCAGCAACTTGTCTTGCGCCGCGACCGCCGGGTGCAGCCCGTCAGCTTGCATCAACTCCGGATGGCCACCCACGCCCTCGAGGAAAAACGGCACAAACGGCACCTTTTCTTTCTGTGCCACATCACCGAATACCTTGGCAAAAGCTTCGACATAGCGCTTGCCGTAATTGGGCGGAATCTGCATACCCAACAGCAGCACCTTGGCGCCGCTGTCCCGGGACTGCTGAATCATCGAAGCAAGATTTTGTTGCAATTGCGCAGGCGGCTGGCCGCGCAAGCCATCGTTGCCACCCAACTCGATCACCACCACGTCCGGTTTGTGCGTTGCAAGCGCCGCGGGCAGCCGCGCGAGGCCTCCTGCACTGGTGTCGCCACTGATGGAAGCATTGACCACTTTGTCGTCAAAACCCTCCTGCTTGAGCCGTTGCTCCAGCAACGCGACCCACCCTTTGCGTGTATCCAGGCCGAAACCGGCACTGATACTATCGCCAACGATCAGGACTGTACCCGCCGCTGCGTTCTGGGCCATGCACATCAAGGCCAGGCCAGCACTCAAAAACCACACTCGCATCGGATTCTCCATGGGCGCAAGCATTCTCAACGCGCGAAACCTTAGCAAAGTGGTTCCCAGCGCGGAAGGTGAACTGACTATCCTGCACGAACTGAGCCTGGAACTGAACAAGGGCGATAGCCTGGCTATCGTCGGCAGCTCCGGTTCCGGTAAATCCACACTACTGGGCCTGCTGGCCGGCCTCGACCTGCCCAGCAGCGGCGAAGTGACCCTGGCCGGGCAAGCCCTGAGCACCCTCGACGAAGATCAGCGCGCGCGCATCCGTGCCGAGCATGTGGGTTTCGTATTCCAATCCTTCCAATTGCTCGACAGCTTGAATGCTCTGGAAAACGTGATGCTGCCGCTGGAGCTGGACGGTCGCCAGGACGCCCGCGAGCGAGCCAAACACCTGCTGGAGCGCGTAGGCCTGGGCCAGCGCCTGACCCACTCGCCCCGCCAACTGTCCGGTGGCGAACAACAACGCGTGGCGATTGCCCGCGCGTTTGCCGCCGAACCGGACGTGCTGTTTGCCGACGAGCCCACCGGCAACCTCGACAGCCATACTGGCGAGCGCATCAGCGACCTGTTGTTCGAGTTGAATAAAGAGAGCGGTACGACCCTGGTACTGGTCACCCACGACGAGCGCCTGGCCCACCGTTGCCGGCGCCTGATCCGCCTTGAAGCCGGCCTGATGGTCGCGCCCCTGGAGCCTTGATGGCACGTTTGCCGCTGTTGCGCCTGTTCAGTCTTGCCATGCGTCAGTTACTGCGCGATGCCCGCGCCGGCGAATTGCGCGTGCTGTTCTTTGCCCTGCTGGTGGCCGTGGCCGCCAGCACCGCTATCGGCTACTTTGGTGCGCGCCTCAACGGCGCCATGCTGCTGCGCGCCACCGAATTCCTCGGCGCCGACCTGGTGCTCGAAGGCAGCTCGCCGGCCCGTGCCGAGCAAATCAAATCTGGGACCGAATTGGGCCTGGATCACGCTCGCATCGTGGAGTTCTCCAGCGTTATCGCCACCGATAACGGCATCCAGCTCTCCAGCATCAAGGCGGTCAACGAGCAGTACCCCTTGCGCGGCGAGCTTAAAAGCAGCACCGAGCCCTTCGGTACGCAAATCCCGGGCGGTGGCCCCAAACCTGGTGAAGCCTGGGTAGAAGCACGGTTGCTGACGGCGCTGGACCTGAAAGTCGGCGACAGCATCGATGTCGGCATGAAGACCCTGCGCCTGGCGCGCATCCTGAACTATGAGCCCGACCGCGCCGGCAACTTTTACAGCCTCACGCCCAGGGTCATGATCAACCTGGCGGACCTGGACGCCACCGGTGTCGTCCAGCCAGGCAGCCGTGTCAGCTACCGCGAACTATGGCGTGCGCCACAAAGCAGCACAGCGCTGCAAACTTATCGCGACCTGGTCAAACCGGGCCTGGCTGCCAACCAGCGCCTGCAGGACTCCCGCGATGGCAACCAGCAAATCGGCGGCGCACTGGGCAAGGCCGAACGTTACCTGAACATGGCCAGCCTAGTGGCTGTGCTGCTGGCTGGCGTGGCCGTGGCGCTGTCAGCCAACCGCTTCGCCAGTCGACGTTTCGATGCCAGCGCGTTGTTGCGCTGCCTGGGCTTGTCGCGCCGTGAAGCCATGCTGCTGTTCAGCCTGCAACTGAGCGTACTGGGCTTGCTGGCGAGCCTGGCCGGCGCCCTGCTCGGCTGGCTGGCGCAATTTGGCCTGTTCTACTTCCTGCACGACCTGCTACCCGCCGACGTACCGCCAGGCGGGCTGCTACCGGCCGTCGCGGGGATTGGCACCGGGCTGGTCGCCCTCGCCGGCTTCGCCCTCCCGCCGCTGGCCGCACTGGGCCGGGTACCGCCGCTGCGGGTATTGCGCCGCGATTTGCTGCCTATTCCTTCAAGCACTTGGATGGTCTACGGCGCGGCACTGTTTGCCTTGGGCCTGATCATGTGGCGCCTGAGCCTGGACCTGGTATTGACCTTCGCGTTACTCGGCGGCGGTGTAGTCGCTGCGCTGCTCCTGGGTGGCTTGCTGCTGTTGTTGCTACAGAGCCTGCGGCGGTTACTGGCTCGCGCCTCCCTGCCGTGGCGCCTGGGCCTGGGCCAATTGTTGCGTCACCCGTTGGCGGCGGCAGGCCAATCCCTGGCCTTTGGCTTGATCCTGTTGTCCATGGGGTTGATCGCGCTGTTGCGAGGCGAATTGCTCGACACCTGGCAAAACCAGTTGCCCAAGGATGCGCCCAACTACTTCGCCCTGAATATCCTGCCGGCCGACAAGGACGCCTTTGGCGCCCGTCTGCTGGACGTCCAGGCACAAGCGGCGCCGCTCTACCCGGTGGTGCCGGGGCGCTTGATCAGCATCAATGGCGAACCCGTGCAGGAGATTGTCAGCAAGGACTCCAGTGGCGACCGGGCCACTCAACGCGATCTGAGCCTGACCTGGGCAGCCGACTTGCCAGCGGGTAACGTCCTGACGGCAGGTACGTGGTGGTCGGCGCAACCCACTGACGGGGTTCCTGGCGTGTCGGTGGAAGCCAAGGTGGCCGAGAGCTTGAAGCTCAAGCTCAACGACCATTTATTGTTCACCATCGGTGGGGAAAACCGTGAAGCACGGGTCACCAGCCTGCGCACCATCAACTGGGATAACTTCCAGCCCAACTTCTTCATGATTTTCCAACCGGGCACCTTGAAGGATCTGCCCGCGACCTACCTCACCAGCTTCTATCTGGCTCCCGGCCATGACCAACAGATCGTCGACCTGTCACGGGCCTTCCCGGCGGTCACTATCCTGCAGGTCGAGGCCCTGCTGGAGCAGTTGCGCAGCATCCTCGCCCAAGTGACGTTGGCGGTCGAATACGTGCTGTTGTTTGTACTCGCGGCGGGCATGGCAGTGTTGTTCTCTGGCCTGCAGGCCACCCTGGATGAACGAATCCGCCAAGGTGCATTGCTGCGAGCCTTGGGCGCCGAGCGCAAGTTGCTGGTCAAGGCCCGACGCATCGAATTCGGTCTGTTGGGGGCGGTCAGTGGCTTGCTGGCGGCACTGGGCACCGAACTGGTGACCTGGGTGCTGTACCGCTATGCCTTTGACCTGGCGTGGCATCCCCACCCGTGGTTGTTACTGCTGCCCGTGATCGGTGCCGTGCTGATTGGCGCTGCCGGGGTATTCGGCACACGCCGTGCACTGAATGCCAGCCCGCTGACCGTATTGCGCGAAGGCTGAGACCTGGATGGCACGCCCCCAGCCAAGGGTACGTGCCATCAGGCGGTCTTCACATATTCGATCTTGGTGATCCACCAGCACACCTCTCCGCCGGGGGTCTGTACGATTGCCTCGTCGTCCACCTCCTTGCGCAGCAGGGCCCGTGCCATGGGTGAGTCGATGGAGATGTAATCCATGCGATCGTAGATCTCGTCATAACCGACGATGCGAAAACGCTTGGTCTCGCCCTGTTCGTTTTCGATTTCGACCCATGCACCGAAAAATACCTTTCCTTCCTGCTCGGGCATGTACTCCACCACCCGCATGTCTTCCAGGCGTTTGCGCAGGTAACGCACCCGTCGGTCGATCTCGCGCAACAGCTTCTTGTTGTACTGGTAATCCGCATTTTCACTGCGATCTCCCAGGGAGGCGGCCCAGGTCACTTTGCGTGTGGTATCCGGGCGTTTCTCTCGCCACAGGTAATCCAGCTCTTTTTTCAGCGCTTCATGACCTTCTTTGGTAATCAGCTTGGTACTCAAACGCTTGCATCCCCAGGCAATGTCCAATGGTGCCGTTATGCCAGGGCATCATGCCCAGGCAGCGGCCGGCTGGGACTGATGATAAATGAACCCTGGAAAGTATCCAGGCCGGCGCCCCATTACCTCACCCATGCCCCTCCAGCACTTGGTCCAATTCAAGCAACGTGCCTTGCATACGCTGGCGCATACCCGACAACTGCAACATCATCATCGCCAGCTTTTCGGCCTTCTGGCTGACCTCCAGTCCCTGCTCCTGCAAATAGGTATGGCGCTGCTCAAGTTCACGGCCTTTTTCTTCCAACTGGCTCTGCTGCTGTTGCAATCGCGCCTGCCACTGTTCAAGCATTTGCTCCTTCTCTAGGACCGCGCATTTTTTTTGCGTCAGTTCCTGGGCGACTTTGGCCAGATTGCTCAGCGCGCTGTCCATTTCGAGCAAAGAGGTATGGTCCAACTGGGCAGGCGGGTCCAAGGGTTCGGGCTCAGGCTCAGGCTCGGGTGGCGCCAACCGCAGGTTGTCTGACTCAAAGTGACTGTCATCTTGTTCACCAGGAACAGGCGACGCACTGGGCTCAACCTGCTCCTGCGGTATCGCGACCAGCGACCGCGCCGGTTCTTCAAGGGTGCCTTCATCCATAGGTTGCGGCGCAGTCGTGGCTGAGCGCGGATTTCGCGGCGGCGCAACCATTTGCGACGAGAAGCGAATGGACGGCACGATCACTGCGCTGCTTTCGATCGCAGGCAACGCCGGGGCCGACATGCCCAAGGTGATGACCTTCATGACCAAAGCTTTCTTGATGATCACCGAGTGATGATCCTCTGGCCTGGCAGGCGGCAACCGGCAGCCTTTCAAATCAACGAAATGAAAGGGCACCTGGGGTTCGGCAATCGGCGTTGTCTTCGAGCCGGCTGCCGCTGCCATCGTCAGGATCTGTTTGAAGACCTGCATGGCTAATTGCAGGTCCTCTTTGGAGTCAACGCCTCCCAGGAAATACCGGTCAATCTTTTTACGCAGTGCCGCGATATAGACCCTGGAGTGGCCGGGTTCTGCCTCCTCATCCAGGCTATACACCAGAAAGTTGGACGCCGTTTGCGTCACAGCAAACCCGCACAACAAGGCGCCGTTAACGGGCGTCCCTTCATCGTTGCGCTCAAGAACAAGAGTACGTAGAAGCATCATGGCAATCTGGCCTCGTTACAAAGGAGAAAACTTTATATAAACATCAGATAAACATCTGGACATTAATAAGTATTCAAAACAAAACAATTGTTTCAGCGGATTATCGGGCCGAACGTAGGATTCTTCTTATTAATCACACTTCGCGTTCCCAAGTCTTCATATTGAACGTACCCTTTTTAAAGCACTTTTCCATACCGCCGGCCTCTCTCACACGCCCTGCAAAACTTATTCGGTAAAACCATGATCGAGATAAGCAACCTCACAAAACACCTGGGCAAAACACGCGTAATCAGCAACTTGTCCTTCTGTGCCCAGCGCCAGGAGTGTGTGGGCTTGCTGGGAGAGAGTGGGGCGGGAAAAACAACACTGTTGAGCCTGATCGCCGGGACGATCAAGCCGACGGCCGGGCACATCAGTATTCAAGGCTTCAATACCCATACCCACTCAATTCAAGCCAAAAAGGTCATTGGCTATCAGCTCCAAAACGGCCTCGACCATCACACGATGCCCGTCAAAAACATGCTCAATTTCATTGCCGCCATTCGCGGCTTGAGCGGGATGGAAAAACGCAGCCAGGTGGCGCAGGTAGCCGCACGACTGGAACTGCTGCCCGTGCTCGACTGCCCCATCAACGTCCTTTCCCTTGGTTTGAAGCGCAGAGTGGCAATGGCCCAGGCGCTCCTGCATTCCCCAAGCCTGCTGCTGCTGGACGAACCCACAGAAGGGCTCTGCCCTGATCAACGCCTCAAGTTCCGGGCACTCATCCAGTCCCTGAGCGAGGAAATGACCATCATCATCGCCTCCCGCCATTACCAGGATCTGGCGGACATCTGCACCCGTGCCTTGGTTATCGCCGGTGGTCGCCTGGTGGGCGATGCCTCGCTGTCCGACTTACAGCGCAGCTCCCGGCACTTCCAGGCCGTCACCCTCGCGGCAGACGCCCCGCTGGATTTGCTCGCGTTGGCCGTATTGCCCGGCGTCGCAGGCATCGAAGAAGACCGGCATGCGCCCGGCAAGGTTACGGTACTGGCCATGCCCGGGCATTCCATCTTTCCCTCGATCAACGCGCTTATCACCCATCGCGGCTGGAACATCACCTCAATGAATCTGGAGCCGGGTCGCCTGAACGATGTCGTTCACCATCTGAGCCAAGAGGTAACACCTTGAGACTGCTACCTGTCATTTTCAAACGACAACTCGTCAGCTATGCCTGCGCCCCCAGCGCTTACCTGAGCGTGGCGGTTTTTCTCGCACTGTGCGCAGCGCTGGGACTGCATTCCAACCAATGGATGGAGCGAAACAGCAGTGATTTGCAGGCTTTTTTTGAACTGCACCCCTGGCTTTATCTCCTGCTGGTCCCCCTTTTATCGACGCAGTTGTGGTCGGATGAATCCAACGCCAGCTTTTACAACACCCTGAATGCCTTGCCTGTCACCTCGATGGAACGGGTGATCGGAAAATTCATCGCGGCATGGACTGTCTGTGGCATTGCGCTGATGCTTAACTTCCCGCTGGTGATTGCCGTGAATTATCTGGGCACACCTGACAATAGCGTTATCGCCTCACAATTCCTGGCCAGTTGGTTACTGGCGGGAAGTTATCTTTCGGTAGGTTGTTTCGTCTGTGTACTTGCGAACCAACGCCTGCTGATTTTCTTTTTCACGCTCGGCTTGTTGCTGACCGCCAGTGGGCTTTCGTCAGTACTGGATGCACTTGAACAACAAGCACCGATATGGATTATCGACAGTTTGATGTCCCTGGATCCCGTTGCCCGCTTCAGCGCGATGGATAACGGCAAGCTCACACTGCAGGACAGCCTGTACTTTATCAGCATGATCGTTGCTTTTCTGTTTGCGACCACCCTCACACTCAATTATAAAAACAGCTGAGAAAAGGAAGACCACTGATGGGATCCGCTTTTCGTGCGGGTATGACACTTCTCGTCATATCACTGCTGTTTCTGGCATTCAATCTAGTCTGGGCACCCAAACTGCCCACTGTTCGCTGGGACTTTTCCGAAGAAAAAATCCACACCTTATCGCCCGCGGCGCAGCAACTGCTACTGTCACTTGAAAGCCCACTGGATCTGTATTACTTCAATACCCTCAATGCGCCGCAAAAAAGCCAGGCATTAGAACGTTATGGTCGGCGCGTGGAAGACGTGCTCAAGGCGTTCGAAAAAGCGGCAAACGGCCTGATCAACTTACATATCATTAACCCCGCTCCCTTTTCTGAAGATGCCTACAAAGCCCGCTTGTTTGGGCTTGATGACACACAAGGATTCCTTGGCCTTATCGGCACCCGTACTGGCCAGGGCGCCCAACGCATCGAAGCGTTCCGGCCTGAGCACGAGTCATTACTTGAATATGAGATCAGCCACCTGATCTATAAGTTGGGGCAGCCTGAGCGTGCCACTATCGGCCTGCTGTCGGGACTGGCGTTAGACAAATCGGCCAGCGAGTTGCTGGGGTTGATCCGCGAGCAATTCAACGTGGTGGAACTGGCTGCGAACATCGCCCAGGTTCCGTCATCCATCGCGACATTGATAGTCGTACAGCCGCACGCTTTACCTGAACGAGCCCTATATGCCATTGAGCAATCGGTATTGAAAGGCACCCAGTTGATGATGTTCCTCGACCCCGTGAGCGAGATGGGCGCTGACGCCGTGCCAGCGAACGCCAGAATGGAGGGGCTGCTGAACGCGTGGGGCATCCAAATGCCCGCGGATAAGCTGTTGGTGGATAATCTCTATGCCTCATCAGCCACGCCCGGCCCGGGAATGCCCCGGGTACTGCACCCGGCCAGGCTACACCTTCCATCACAGGCGATGACTCCAACGGATGTCAGCGCCTGGGGGCTGGACGCCGTGATGGTCTCAAGCAGCGGCGCGCTTTCCCTGGCCCCCAAGAGCCGTTCACTGTTGACCCCGATTCTGTTGAGCTCACGGCAATCGGCCCTGCTGGACGCGAAACGCTTTGGCTCGGCGACGACATTTGACTCACTGATCGATGAAACGGCGACTTCAGGGCAGCGCCATGTGATCGCTGCGCGCGTTGAGGGGCCCGCTTACTCAGCGTTTCCCGACGGCCTCAAGGGCCAGCCGCCCGGGCTGCAAAAAGCAGAACTGATCCAGATGGTGGTCGTGGCCGACACCGACTTGCTCGCGGACACAGTCAGCCATGCACGCAACGGCAACGCGCAGTTTGTATTGAACACATTGGATAACCTGGCGGCGCCCGAAGCGCTCCAGCGCATTCGATCCCGTGTCATGCGCCAACCGTTGCACAGGCTGGAACACATGCGCGACGAAGCCGCACAGGCTTATCGGAAAAATTCGCTTGAGCTCCAGCGACGACTTGAGCAGACAGAGCAAGCATGGCGCGAGTTGAACCCAGCGCACACGCGGCTTATCACCCAGGCGGTGGATACCAATACGCAGTTGCAGGTACTCAACAAGGAGCGCCTGCAGTTGCCCATCGAGTTGCATACACTCAAGGCGCAGGCCTATGCCCCGGTGCAGCGTTTCGAGCGACAGCTCAAAGGGCTGATGGTCGTGCCTCTACCGCTACTGCTGTGCCTGATTGCCGGGTTACTGTTCCTGTACCAGCGCAAGCGTCGACTCCTCGCACTGGCAACCTTTCACTAGTCGCTCAGCGACGGGCAATCAGCCCTTGCCGGGCAATGCGCGTCAGTTGGTGGATCACCTCATGGGCGTTGCTGGCACTCGGTGCCTGAATCACTGCAAGGTCGAAACTGTCGCTGGCAAAACGGGCCAGGGAATCGCCGTCTTCCACAAACTGGATCAGGAACGCCGAAGGCCGACCGGAACGGCGTGGCCAGCCGTCCAGATAACGCAGCAGTGTCGGCTGGTGCTTACCGCCCAGGAGGATTTTCGGATTGCGTTGAGTCAGGTCCGCGGTGATCGGGGCCAGGCGTATGAGGGGGCGTAGTGCATTCATCGTGTCGTGTCTCTGCCTCAAAAGTCTGCGGGCAGGTGAGAGGCAACACCGAACCAGCGCTTTAGCGGTATTTCGAGGAACGCCCTGCGTGAGCAAGCGTACTTCTGTCGGGCTGCATTGAGACCCAGTGGCGCCCCGCAATTAGCTGTTTAAATCGGCGCATGAGCAGCATCCTAGAGAAGCCTGTGGGGCAGTGTCAAGAATCCCGGGCAACGAAAAGGCCCGCATCAGCGGGCCTTTTTGTGCAGCTTGCTAAACGATCAGTGAGTGATCGCGCGGTCGACAGACAATTTGCCCGCACCTTCCAACAACACCGCCAACGCGCCGCCGAGCAACGCCAGTGCGAACTCATAACCGTTGTTGGCCATGAACAGCCCGTTGTGGATGTGTACAGAGAAAATCGCCACCAGTGTCAGGAAGGTCAGGCCCAATGCGGCAGGGCGAACCAGCAAACCGATGATCAGGGCCAGGCCGGCGAAGAACTCGGTACCGCCCGACAGCAGCGCCATCAGCGTGCCCGGCGCCAGGCCGATGCTTTCCATCCATTGTGCGGTGCCCGCCAGGCCACCACCGCCAAACCAGCCGAAGAGCTTTTGCGAACCGTGGGCAGCGAAGATGATGCCGACGAAGATACGCAGAATAGTCAGGCCATAACCGGCGCGAGTGGACAGTACACGGGTAATCATTGGGCTCATGGGGGTAAATCCTTTTCCAGGTAGGGGTTGGTTGGCCGCTATATTAATCAGTTTAAATAATGATAAAAGCCGAAATATTGTCTAATTTACATCTAAAAAATCGATTATTCACGCAATGCAACTTTAGCCGCAGGCGGCTCCAGAGACTCGCGCTCCCGATCGAACGCCAAATAATACTTGTTGACGCTATTAACATAGCTGACGCCGCCCATCCCTACCTGCTCCATGGCAATGCGTTCAACCTGGAAGAACCACTGATTGGGGTTAAGCCCACGGCGCTTGGCCTCGGTGCGCATACCTTGCACCCGCTCCGGCCCCATGTTGTACGCCGCCAGCATAAAGGCCATGCGCTCGCGCTCATTGAGCTTGGGGCTGGAGAAAAACTTGCGCCGGATCATCGCCAGGTAACGCGCCCCCGCCTGCACATTACTGTCGAGCGACTCGATATTGTTGACCCCCACCCGCTGCGCCGCCGACGGCGTGATCTGCATCAGGCCGGTAGGGCCTCCACTATTGCGTGCGCCTGGGTCCAGGGAAGACTCCTTGAACGCCAACGCCGCCAGATTCAGCCAGTCCATACCTTGCTCACGCGCATGTTTTTGCAAAACCGGGCGCAGTTTTTCCAGGCGCTGGCGGTCAGCCCGCGCCAATGGGTTACGGACCTGGTAGAGGCGCCGATAGATGCGCTGGAAGGCCACATCCTGATCGGAAGGCGTGTGATAGGTCTTGAGAAACCGATCGATGCTGGCACGCAGCATCGACGCGTCCTGACGCACAAACCAGAACTCGTCGCCTGGCTCGCTGATGACGACCTGCTTGTCAAAGCGCAACTTGGGCAGGATTTTCGACCAGCGTTGGGCAATCGGTTTTTCCACGATCGTCAGGTGAAAAATCCCGGCCTGCACCATCTCCAGGACATCTTCCACCGCCAGGCTCGGGTCAACCCATTCCACTTTCACTGGTGGGCGCTTGTGCAGGGCCAGCTTTTGATTGACCTGACTGATAGCGTCCACCGCCGCACTACCGGTGGTCAGCGTCACCGTGCGACCCGACAGTTGCTCCAGTTTGGTATACCGTCGTTCACCCTTGACGCCCACCAGCCACAACGGCACATCGCTGACAATCGGGGCGCTGGCGCTGACCTTGTGCACGCCTTTCACGTCTAGCAACTCACCGGGCGCCACCAGGTCACCTTCACCACGGGCCAGCGCACCGAGTAACTGGTCCTTGGCCTTGGGGATGATCTTGAGGTTGATGGCCTGCCCATCACGGGCATGGCCGTTGAGGTACTGCTCGAAGGCGCGCAACCGATGGTATTCGACACCGATGGCCTGGCCCTGCACTTCACCGGAACTGTTGCGGCTCTGGTTGACCAAGACGCGCAGGGTGCGGCTGGAGCGAATTTGCGCCAGGTCGCGGACCTTGCCGGGCTTGGCCACTTGCAGCGGCCCATCCAGACGTGCGACCGCCGCCATGGGCAGCAATAACGCCAGGCACAACATAAGCAACGCCGAGGGTCGGATCATCCGCTCTCCGGAAAGAAAACTGGCCAGCGCCTGTGCGAATTACGCAGTGCTGGGGGTCAGAAACAGAGCGCTTTATGCGCTGGCAAGGCGTGCAACGGCGCCAAGGTGGCAGGCAATCGGCCCACCACAATGTCGCTTGCGACGTTCAAAGACAGCGTTAACGCATTGTAGTTCTTGGTTTTTCTTATCAATCTACAGCTCTGATATGCTTTCCGGCCGCAGGCGGAGATAGCACCATGCAACTCATTGATATTGGCGTCAACCTGACCAACCCCAGTTTCGACGAGAGGCACACGGCCGTTCTCGAACGCGCCTACGCCGCTGGCGTGCAGCAATTGGTACTCACCGGCACCAGCGTCGAGGGCAGCGAACAGGCCCTGCAACTGTGTGTAAAACTCGACGAAAGCAGCCAGCGCCTGTTCAGCACCGCCGGCATTCACCCCCACTCTGCCAGCGACTGGAACAGCGACAGCGTCCAACGTCTGCGTGGCTTGCTGGGCGACAGCCGAGTGCGCGCCGTGGGTGAATGCGGGCTGGATTTCAACCGGGACTTCTCCCCTCGCCCCCAGCAGGAAAAAGTCCTCGAAGAACACCTCGCCCTGGCCGTCGAACTGCAACTGCCGGTGTTTCTCCATGAGCGCGATGCCAACCAGCGTCTGCTGGAGATCCTCAAGGACTACCGCGACCACCTGCCAGCCGCCGTGGTGCACTGCTTCACTGGCGAACAGGCAGCGCTGTTCAGCTACCTGGACCTGGATTTACACATTGGCATCACGGGTTGGATCTGCGACGAACGCCGTGGCACCCACCTGCATTCACTGGTCAGGGACATTCCCCGAGGCCGTCTGATGCTGGAAAGCGATGCGCCCTACCTGCTACCACGCACCCTGCGCCCCAAGCCGAAAAATGGTCGCAATGAGCCGGCGTACCTGCCCGAAGTACTGCGCGAAGTGGCCTTGCACCGTAACGAAACGATGGAAGATCTGGCGTTGCACAGCACCGCCTGCGCCCGCCGCTTTTTCGGCTTGCCTGCCATCGATTGATGCGGCGCATTGACCCATGTCAAAAGCGCTTTTCTGAATAGCGGCACAATAATGGCACCTTGCCAATACTGTTTCCGCTATCAGAGAAAACCTTCCATGGGTGCCTGGCTTAGCAATATCTCGCTCAAATACAAATTCTGGGCCGTCAACGCGGTCGCCTTCATCACCACCCTGCTGCTGGTGCTGTACGCGGTACAGCTTGAACAACAGGCGCGCAGCCAGGCGTCGCAAGCATCGGCCCAGGCCCAAGGACGCTTGCTCAGCGCCTGGCCAGCCGACAGAACCTTGCCCACGGGTGAGCACTGGCTCGCATTTTCCAAAGGCCAGCCCCCCCAGGATCTACCCACCCTGAGCACTGCCAACGGCTGGACCGAACTCAACCCCATGCCGTTGTTCGGTGAAAACCCGCTGATCGGCGCCGAGGTGATCAGCCGGGCCGACGGCCAGCAGGTCGCAGTCCTGGCCTACGCGCCGAGCCTGAGCCAAGTGTTCAGTGAACGCTTCACCCACTACGCCGTCGCCGTGGCAGTGCTGATGCTGGCCATGCTCGGTGCCTCGCAGTTGTTGATCCGCTTCCTGCTCAGCCAACTCAACACCCTCAAGGATGTGATGCTGCACGTCGAAAAAACCGGCGACCTGTCGGCGCGGGTGCCGTTGGCCTGCAAGGATGAAGTCGGCCAGATGGCCAGCGCCTTCAACGCCATGCAAGCCGGCTACCAGCGCGTGGTCAATACCGTGGCACGCACCGCCCGGCAACTGGACGACGGCGCCGCTCGCCTGGCCAGCAGCATGAACGAGGTGCAACACGGCATGCTGGGCCAGCAAAGCGAAACCGACCAGGCTGCCACCGCCATCAACGAAATGACCGCCACCGTCTACCACATCGCCCAGCACGCGGGCGCCACCCGTGACTTGTCTCAGGCCGCCGATACCCTCGCCGGCAGCGGCCAGGCAGTGGTCAGCCGGGTACAGCGCTCGATCGCCGGGCTGTCCAGCGGCGTACAGCAGACCGCCGAAATGATCCAGAAACTGGCCGAAGACAGCCAGAAAATCAACGGTGTGGTCAGTGTGATCCACAGCATCGCCGAACAGACCAACCTGCTCGCCCTCAACGCCGCCATCGAAGCCGCCCGCGCCGGGGAAATGGGCCGCGGTTTCGCGGTGGTCGCCGACGAAGTGCGCAACCTGGCCAAGCGCGTGCAAAGCTCCACCGACGAAATCACCCGCATGGTCTCGGCGCTGCAAGCCGGCACCCGCGACGCGGTGGACTTCATGCAGGAAAGCTCATTCAAGGCAGATGACTGCGTACAGCAGGCCCAGGAAGCCGGCATCGCGCTGGCTGAAATTACCGGCGCTGTGGCACAGATGCGCGAAAGCAACACCCAGATCGCCGTGGCCGCCGAGCAACAAAGCCATGTCGCCGAAGAAATGAACCGCGCCGTGGTGAGCATTCGCGATGTGACCGAAAACACCGTGCATCAGACCGTGGCGTCGGCCACTACCAGCAATGAACTGGCGACGTTAGCCGGGGAGTTGAGCAAGGCGATTGGGCAGTTGAAGTTGTAAGACTGTTCCAGCTGTAATCCAACTCCTACGACCAAGCCTCGGTTTACCTGAAGTTAAGACGAAACTTCCTCGCCGTCCCCGCGAATAACGCCGACTTCTTTTACCTGACAACCGCTGCAAAGTCCCTCGCCTGATCAAACAGTGCGAGGGATTGCAGATGGTGGTGTTCGTTAGAGCCCTGATGAATGGGGCTGTCTCTTGATCTCGGTGCTGGCCAACCTGATGCTAGTGCCCATGGATCCCGAAGCGCCGAAGGTTGAGCGCGTATTCGCGGATTTGCGTACCTGCCTGAATACCTTTGATAAGTGGGCCGACAGCTTTTTAAGTGGTTCGGCACTTAGCGTGGAGCAGGTATTCAAGGTTGGGGAAGACGTCGCACTGGTCGCGCCGATCTCTTCCGACAAGCCCAGCCGCACGGTCGCTCAATGCAAAGCCCAGGGCGGGCTGACGCTGGTGCATCTGTTCGAAAGCACGCAGTTCGTGCCTATCGGCAACACGCCCGTGAGGCTGCAAGCCGTTGCACAGGACGGCAGCCCGCTAGGCGCGCCACTGCATCGGACCATTGGCCCCAGCGGCATTCTTGAAGTCAGCGACTGTAGCCGCGACCAACAGTACGAAATCACCTTTTACCCCACTGTTTCCAAGGCTCACGTCCAGGCGCTGTATGCGTCCTATGAGTCTGTGATCGCCGGGCTGGAAGCGGATTTGCGCACGGCATGGGCCGAGCACTTCAAGCCTCGATGGGCAGACTTTGCCAAAGCGCCAGCCTACAAGCGTAGCGGCATTCAGGGCATTGCCTTTGCGACCGGGCTGGGCAAGGCGCTTTACAACCTGTGGGACAACATCACCGAGCTGTACGACCTGCTCGCCAACCTCAAGTCCAACAGCGAAACGTTGCTGAAATACCTGTCCCAGGCCGAGCTGGATGCACTGCTCAAGCTGGGCAAAGACACGCTGGCCAAGGGGTTGCTGGTACTCAGTGATGAGCCGCTGTTGTTTATCTACCTGTCGGCGCTGGTGGCCTGGGTACGCATGCTGCCGCCACCCGACATGTACGAACTGCTGGGTGAAATCACCGGCGAAGTGTTGATCAATCTGCTGCTGATCTGGGCCACGCGGGGTATTGGGGTACAGCTGCGCCTGGGTGCTCAGGTGCTTAGTGGCGTCAAGTCCGGGCGGGCGCGGGCGTTGTTGGAGTTGCTGGCCAAGCAGGTGGCGGGGCCTCGGTTGGAAACCCATGTCGAGGCCGCCAAGCCGGTGTTGCTGAGCAGTGCGGCGACGCCGATTAAGACGGTGCCGGCTGTGCCGTTGAAGGCGGGCGATACGCTGGTTTCGAACCCGGTGCCGATGGTGCGCGGCAAGGCCCAGCGCACCACGTTGGTTCGTCAGGAGCCTGTCGATGATGTGCCGGCCATGGCGTCGAATCCGAAGGGCGATGCGGCGGCGCCTGCGGATAAAACGGTCACCCATGGTTGCCCGGTGTCGATGGTCACCGGCGAGGAGTTGCTGACCCTTACCGACGGCGCGCTGGATGGGATCTTGCCGTTTGAGTGGACGCGGCTGTATCGCACTAGCGCGGTGGAGGTCGATTGTGGGTTGGGGTTTGGTTGGAGCCATGCGCTGGCCCATCGGCTGGTGGTGTCGGGCGATTCGGTGGTGTGGACCGATCATGAGAACCGCCATACGCAGTTTCCATTGCCCAGCGACTCTCGACCCGCAATCACCAATAGCCTGGCGGAAGCGGCGATCTATTTGGGTTCGGCGCCTGACGAGTTGGTGCTGGCCCAAGCGTCACGGTTCTATCACTTTCGCGACGGTGTACTGACTGCGATCAGCGATGCGTATGACAACCGTCTACGCATTTGCCGTGATCGTTCCGGGCGGATTGAGCGGCTGGATAACGGCGCGGGTCGCTCGTTGCTGTTGCGTTATGAGCTGGATCGCATCGTTGCGGTGGACTACCAAGTACATCGTGCCAAAGGGCGAGAGCCCTACGTGTGGGAGACCGAGCAGAACCTTGTTTCCTACGCCTATGACGAAGACGGACGACTGGTTTGCGCGACCAATGCTGTCGGGGAAAGCGAGCGTTATCGGTACGACGATCAGCACGTCATTCTTGAGCGGCAGTTGGCCGGTGGGGCGAGTTTCTTCTGGGCGTGGGAACGGTCTGGCAAGGCGGCGCGTTGCGTCCGGCATTGGGCGAGCTTCTCGCAGATGGACACGCGTTATGCCTGGGGCGATGACGACCACGTCACCGTGCATAACGCCGATGGTAGCCAGGAAGTCTATGTCCATGACGACCGGGCGCGCTTGGTGCAGCGCATCGATCCGGATGGCGCTCAGCATTACAAATCCTACGATGCCAAGGGCCGGCTGACCGTCGAGCAAGACCCGATGGGCGCGGTGACGGCCTATCAATATGACGACGCCGGACGCTTGGTGGCGCTGTTTCCGGGGGAGGATGAGCCGACATCCTACGAGCATGACAATGGGTTCGTAAGAGTTGTGCGCCGTGGTGAGGCGGTCTGGAAATATGAGCGTAATGAGCAAGGCGATGTAACGCGTAGGGCCGATCCCGATGGCAACTCGACTGACTACAGCTACAACAAACATGGGCAACTGACGGGGATTTGGTACCCGGACAGCAGTTGTCATCGGCTGGTGTGGAATGAACGTGGGCAGTTGCTTGAAGAGCAATTGCCCAATGGTGGGATCAAGCGTTATCGCTATGACGATCTAGGCCGGCAGATTGCGCGTGAGGATGAACACGGCGCGCAGACAGTCTATGAATGGGACAGCGTCGGCAGGTTGATTCGTCTTGTATTGCCAGGCGGTGGTTGTAGGGAATTCAGCTACAACCCCTACGGCAAAATCATCGCCGAACGCGACGAACTCGGCCACGTCACCCGCTATGAATACGCCGACGGCCTGCACCTGATCAGCCGCCGCCTCAACGCCGACGGCACCCAGATCAAGTACCGCTACGACAACACTCGGCTGCTGCTCACCGAGATCGAAAACGAAGCCGGCGAAACCTACCAACTCGACTACCACCTCAATGGCCTGATCCGCCAGGAAACCGGCTTCGACGGCCAGCGCACCGCCTATGCCTACGACCTCAACGGCCACCTGCTGGAGAAGACCGAATACGGCGACGATAACAGTCAGCTAATCACCCGTTACGAGCGCGACCACGCCGGACGCCTCGTCCGAAAAATCCTGCCCGATGCCAGCATTGTCGACTATGCCTACGACCGCCAAGGCAACCTCCTCAGCGTCGAGGACGGCCACTGGGCGTTGGCCTACGAATACGACCGCCAAAACCGCCTCACCGCCGAACACCAGGGATGGGGCACCCTGCGCTACGGCTACGACGCTTGCGGCCAGCTGAAAAACCTGTGCCTGCCAGACAACAACCGCGTCACCTTCAACCACGACAAAGGCGGCCACCTCGCCACGGTCGAACTCAACGGTGAAGTACTCACCTCACATCTGTTCAAGAGCGGCCGCGAACACCAGCGCCAGCAAGGCCAACTGCTCAGCCACTACCACTACGATGACCAGAGCCGCCTACACGCCCATGCGGTAACCCAACAGCAAAACCATTTTTACCAACGCCAGTACGACTACGACAAATCCGGCAACCTCACCCGCCTGCTCGACACCCGCAAAGGCGAACACCGCTACCACTACGACCCCCTCGCCCGCCTGACCCGCGCCGACCACTCCCAAGACGTACAGGAACGCTTCGGCCACAACCCCGCCGGCAACCTGCTGATGCAAGACCGCCCCGGCCCGGACATCGTTGCGGCCAACCGCCTGATGATCCAGGGCGACCGTCATTACGACTACGACGCCTTCGGCAACCTCATCCGCGAACGACGCGGCAAGGGCCAGCAACTTGTCACTGAGTACCGCTACGACTGCCAGCATCGGTTAGTCGGGGTTACAACGCCCAACGGCCAAACCGCCAGCTATCGCTATGACCCATTTGGACGTCGCATCAGCAAAACTGTGGACGGCAAGACCACCGAATTTTTCTGGCAAGGCGACAAGCTGGTTGCCGAGCATCATGCAGAGCGTCATCGCAGCTACCTCTACGAACCCGACAGCTTCCGCCCATTGGCACTGTTGGACGGTTTCGGCCCAAAAGAAACCAAGCCCTACCACTACCAACTCGACCACCTCGGCACCCCGCAAGAACTGACCAGCCCCGAAGGCGAAATCGTCTGGTCCGCCCACTACCGCGCCTACGGCCAGATCGCCCGGCTCGACGTGGGCAACATCGACAACCCACTGCGGTTTCAAGGGCAGTATTTCGATGCGGAAAGCGGACTGCACTACAACCGCCATCGCTACTACAATCCGGATATTGGTCGCTATCTGACGCCGGACCCGGTGAAGTTGGCGGGTGGGATCAATGGCTACCAGTACGTGCACAATCCGACAGGGTGGGTAGACCCGCTAGGCTTGAATTCATGCCCAGGCGATGATGGGTGTAAAAAGCAAACGAGTGCTGACGATCCATCCTACAAATCGAGCGTGGATGATGGACAGCCTTCAGCTCCTCTTGTTCACGGAGTAGACGCAACCTTCTTAAATAGAACACACAGCATTGAAGGGAAGCGGTCAACCAAGCGTGTGGAAGAAATTGCTCGCAGTATGCGAAACGACGGATACGATAAAAATACGCCAATAGACGTTTTTGAGTATAACGAGCAACGCTATATTGTTGATGGGCACCACCGAGCTGCCGCTGCAAGACAAACAAAGACGCCAGTCACCATAAAACTAATCCAGAATATAGGTGACCATAACAGCTCGTTCAACAGCACCCAGGACGTAATAGACGCTTCAAATGCAGTAGGACTGGATAGACTGGAAAGGCCTAGACGATGAGAGCTCAGACGCTAGAACATTTGATCACAGAATACTTGGAGCAAGTAAAAAAGGCTACCGACTTACTTGAGCAAGTGTTTGGAACCAAAAATATCATTGGTCTGTGGCGATCCAAAAAAATCCCGCAGCGTGGGACGGTCGTTGCAAATGTCACCTACGAGCTGCACGGTATTGGTTGCAGTGTTTACTTATCTGAAATATGTGTCGACTTTGATTACGGCCCGGACGATAGGGTCGACGGTTTCGACTCGTGGAGGCTGTATATGTACGCATGCGAAACACCCTGCAAGTACAAAAAATATACAGATAAACAAGCCTTGGAACGTGAGTTCAATGCGTACCTAAAAAAGGGCAAAGCCAAGAAAATCGAAGGGTCCACATCTAATTTGTACTTCATACAGTCTTGATGCCGTTCAGGTAAATCTCCTTACCCTAGACACTCTGAATATCGAATATGGGATGGGACTTGACCTCGATAACTGTGAACCAGCCAATGCATGTGCAAACTGACCCAACAACATCGGAGGTAAGCCTTGGTGCCGATCAGTCAAGCGAACGCAATACTCAAAGCAACGAAGATCAAGAGTGGGAGCTGGCTTGCCTGCGAAAGCGGTAGTGCAGTAACAGAGGCAGTGACTGACACACCGCCTTCGCGGGCAAGCCCGCTCCCACAGGGGATCTGCGCTTAACAGACTGGAATCCTTCCCACATTCACACCCACGGCGCTACTCTTTCCCACCGATGGTTTGGATGAGGCTTTTCGCAGAACGGGTATACCCAGGTCCGAATACAGCGTATCGAAATGGGGCAAAGACCAATATGG
The DNA here is from genome assembly GCF_037976155.1 of Pseudomonas sp. FSL L8-0168. Lineage (NCBI taxonomy): Bacteria > Pseudomonadati > Pseudomonadota > Gammaproteobacteria > Pseudomonadales > Pseudomonadaceae > Pseudomonas > Pseudomonas sp. FSL L8-0168. The sequence continues at coordinate 1,816,512 of NZ_CP150262.1, forward strand.
CAAATCATTTCCAACAGAATGGCGAGTACAAACCGGTCCCAATAGAGGAGCGGAAGTGAATATTGACGATCCTATGCTCGTGCCAAGTAAAGAAGGCCCGAAATCACCTCATATTGGCTATCAAACACCTGGAAAGAGAGGCGACGGAGGAGCCAAAAGAGGCCATATACTGCTCCAACTGGTTCCTGTCAGCCGGTCCAGAATAGGTGTCCCCTGATGAGTTACCTGGAAGACGAAATAGACGAAGCCTGTAATGCGCTGAACCTCGACGCTGGAAAGCTTGATTCGAGCGAACTCAACTTGTTGATAAGCTCTCTGACGAGAAAATTCTTCAAAGCGCAGAGCAATGTGCTTGATCCCATCGAACTGAACGAGAAAAGCACCGAACACAACCCTGACTTTTGGAAGGAGATGCCGCATCGCATTAGCGGGAATGGCCTGGTTCTGCTGGTATTTGACTCAGCGTATAGCGCCTGGAGAATGGAAAACGCTCGAGTGCTAGCCTCTGTGTTAGCCGAAACCACCGGATATCCGTTTTGGATAACCGATAAAGAGCTGACGTTCTTGGTACATATGGATGATCATGACTGTGTCATTTGGGCATGAGGGTCACTCCGCCTAAATTGCAGCCTATGACCCCCATAGCCAGCCCCAATTCGCCACCCTGCCCACCTCGACCTAAACTCTGTTCAAGTTGTTTCAACGGACAGAGGATTCACCACCATGGGCAAACGTCACCCCAACCTCCCCGCCTGGCAATGGCGTCAGTACCCACAGAACCATCAGCACCCAACCAACCTGGCGTTGCACCTGATTGCCGTGCCGCTGTTTATCGTCGGTTTCCTACTGATCGTGTCGGGCGTGTTCAGCCTGAGCCTGGCCAGCTTCGCGGTCGGTGTGATTGGCATTGTCGCGGGCCTGGCGTTGCAGCGTCACGGCCATAGCCTGGAAGCCCAGGCCAGTGAGCCGTTCAGTGATCGCAAAGATGCGGTGCAGCGCCTGGTGGTCGAGCAGTTCGTGACCTTCCCGCGCTTTGTGCTCAGCGGTGGCTGGTGGCGCGCCTGGCGGCAGCGGCACCACCACTGACCGGCGGGTTCAGGCGAACACCACCACGGTCTGGCGGCTGAGGGCGATCAACTCGCCGGTCGGGCTCCACAAGGCAGCGGCAGCGTGGCCATAGCCGTCGCGGGCGTGTTCGATGTTGACGTGGTACTGGCACCAGTCGAGCGTAGTCAGGTCTTGCAACGGCTGGATGAACTCGATGGTCCAGGTCAGAGTGCTGCCCGGCGCGGGCTTTTTCAGGTGTGGCAGCAACGCCGGTGGCCAGGCGTCGACCAAGGCGAGGATATGCGCCTCGGTCAGTGGCTCCTCTTTCACATCCCCCCGCAACCGTACCCAGCCGCCCATGTCGCGGGATTTATTGCCGGTAAACGGCAGGCCACCGACACTCCAACGCATTGCCAAATGACGCATGAATTCGGGGGTAACGCCCTTGATATAGGGCAGTTCCTGGCACTCATCCCAGTGTTTGAATAGCGGTGGTGGCTCACTCGCCACATCAATCTCGGAGAGGCGAGAGGCGCCAAAACTGGCCTGGACCAGGGTCGCCACTTCACCGTTCTGCACCACGCGCCCCAGCAACTGGCTGACCGCCTTGCCTTCGCGCAGCACTTCGACCTGATAACTGGCGGGTACATCCGGCGCTACCGGGCCGACAAAAGTGATGGCCAGCGAGCGCAGCGGTCGGTCCGCCGGCACCTGGGCGCGCAACGCCTCGTATTGCAAGGCAGCGACTAGGCCGCCAAAGGTGGCCCGGCCCTGGGCCCATTCGGCAGGGATGGTGACATCCAGCGGATTGCTACGGGCAGCGTCGAGCAAATCACTAAAGCGCATGGCGACCTCACATCAAGAAAATCCTAGAGGAATCTTAACCATCGAATTGCACAGGCACAGCGCCCATTCCGGCCAAAAGCCGGACCGGTTTAAAAACACTCGGCGCTGAGCGTGTCCAGCACACGGTCGGCCTTGCCTTGCGCCTTGAGCATGGTGCGCTGCCACACTGCTACGCAGGGTTGCAGGTCTGGCTCATGGCCGGCCTGGGCCAGCCACTGCCAACAGTCATGCCAGTTACCCAGCGCACTCTGGGCCTTCTTCAAGTGCGACAGGGCGTTGGTGGGTAATTTGTCCAGCTCGGGATACGCCTCGGCGGCATAGCGCACACGTTTGATCAGCAACCGTAGCCGGTGGCGGTCATGATCGGGGTCCTTCAAGGCGCCATCGAGTGCCTGCCATTGCTTGGCCAGGCGTTTCTGGATACGCGGGCGCAAGCCCTTGAGCAGTTTCTGGTGCTGGGATGCGCGGATAAACCGTGGGAACGCATCCAGGATCAGCAGCAAGTGCGCCAGCTCCGGGCTTTGCGCCACCTGGCGATAAGCCTCGGGCTGCAGACGCAGGCGTCGATCAGCCGCGTCGTGATAACCGTGCTGATGCAAATACGCCGCCAGCACCTCTCGGTCGCGTAGCGGCGTAGTCAGTTGGCCAACCGTGCTGGCGGCCAATTCAAGCTGTTCGACACCGGGCAGCCCGCGCAAAGGGCGCAACAGGCTGCGCAGGCGCCGCACAGTGGTGCGCAAATCATGCAAGGCTTCATCGTCAGTGACGGCGGCGAGGCGAGCCTGGCAGCTCAGTAACCCTACTTCCAGGTCAATGACCTGAGCGACTAACTGATTGACCAACGCTGACATCCTGCCCTCACTTTCCGATGAAAAATCCTGGCCGCCGCTGGGTCATCGCCCGGCGCGAGACTCACGAATGTAGAACCGCGCCTTTTCGGCTTTGTTGGAGCACCCCTCGAACGCTTCAAACTGCTGCTGAGTCTTGGCGCCAGTCAACAGCGACAACGCCTTGGAGTAGCTGACAGTGCCGGCAAAACCTTCGGCCTTGGCCAGGTCCAGTTCTTTCCAGGCGGCGTCCAATTGCGAGCCACAGCTGTCGCGATACGCGGTTTTCCCGGCACAACCAGCCAAGGCCAGCACGATCACAGGCACACAGATCCAGGCTTTCATTGATGACACCTCAAATATACAAATTCAGTCGTAGCCTGTAGACGTTGCCTACAGGGAAAAGTGCCTTGTCCTTAGCCTGAAATCGGTAGTACCTATTGCCAGAGCATACCCGAGCCTGATCGCCAGCCTGGAAAAATCTTGCGCGCTGTCAGCAAGGATTGAAGCAGGCCCCTTGATGGGTGCATTGTGGGCCCCTGTTTTGCGAAGGATCTGGCCATGAAGAAACGTGTTGCCTTAGTGCTGGGCTCCGGTGGTGCCAGGGGCTACGCCCATATCGGGGTGATCGAGGAAATCGAACGACGCGGCTATGACATCGCCTGTATCGCCGGCTGTTCCATGGGCGCCGTGGTGGGTGGGATCTACGCTGCCGGCAAGCTCGACGAGTACCGCAACTGGATCGAAAGCCTGGACTACCTCGACGTATTGCGCCTGGTAGATGTGAGCTTTCGCCTGGGAGCGATTCGCGGTGAGAAGGTGTTCGGGCAAATCCGCAAGATTGTCGGCGATATCAATATCGAGGAGCTGCGCATCCCCTACACCGCCGTCGCCACCGACCTCACCAACCAACAGGAGATCTGGTTCCAGGAAGGCTGCCTGCACCAGGCCATGCGCGCCTCGGCGGCCATCCCCAGCCTATTCACCCCGGTGATGCAGGGCAATCGCATGCTGGTGGACGGCGGCCTGCTCAACCCGCTGCCCATCGTGCCGGTGGTGTCGAGCCACTGTGACTTGATCATTGCGGTCAACCTCAACGCCACCAACCAGAAGCACTATCAATTGCCGGTGATCCAGCGCCCGCCAGCGTTCAAGAGCCGCTTCAACAGCCTGGCCAAGTCACTGGGTTCGCACCTGCCGTTTCGCCGCAAACAGGCCGAGCAGTTGATGAAACTGGAACAAGAAGCCTTGCAGGCCCAGGCCGCCGAAATCAACCCGTGGCTGGAGTCTGCCGAACCCGAAGCCCAGCAACCCGCCGCGGCGCCGGAGAAAGCTGGCGCACCGAAGTCGGCGACCGGCTCGTTCATCATCGACAACGTCGGGCCTGCATCGCTGTTGGACCTGATCAACCAGAGTTTCGAGGTGATGCAAACCTCCTTGGCGCAATACAAGATCGCTGGGTATCCGCCCGATGTGCTGATCAACGTGCCGAAGCGGGTGTGCCGTTTTTTCGAGTTCTATAAAGCGCCGGAGTTGATCGCTTTGGGGCGGGAGATTGCCAGTGATACGTTGGATCGGTATGAAAGTGAACAGAGTTGAGCGTGTGGGTGTTGCGGATGGCCTCATCGCGGGCAAGCCCGGCTCCCACAGGGGCATGCATTTCAACTGTGGGAGCTGGCTTGCCTGCGATGGCGCCAGCGCAGGCACCACAGATTCAGGCACCTAGCAACCGATACCCCACCCCCGCCTCAGTCACGATAAACCGTGGCCGGGTCGGGTCATCCGCCAGCTTCTGGCGCAGGTGCCCCACCACGATACGCAGGTAGTGGCTGTCCTCAGTATGAGTTGGCCCCCAGATGTCCTTGAGCAATTGCTGTTGGGTAATCACCCGCCCCGGATGGCGTGCCAACTGCGCCAGCACTGCGTATTCCTTGCGGGTCAGCGCCACTTCGGCACCGTCCAGCAAAACGCGGCGATAGGCCAGGTCGACCGTCAGCGGGCCAAAACTCAAGGCGGCTTCCTGGGCCTCTCCGGCCGGTGCCTGGCGCAACAGCGCACGCACACGGGCAAGAAACTCCTGGATGCCGAACGGTTTGGTCACGTAGTCATTGGCGCCACCGTCGAGGGCCTCGACCTTCTGACCTTCGCTGGCCCGCACCGACAGCACCAGCACCGGCACCGTGGACCATTCGCGAAACTCGCGCAGCACCTGTTGGCCGTCCATGTCGGGCAGGCCCAGGTCGAGTACCAGCAGATCCGGTTTGCTCAAGGCCGCTTGGGCCAGGCCTTCGTTGCCGGTGCCGGCTTCGATTACCTTATAGCCTTGGGAAGCCAGGCTGATGCGCAGGAATTTGCGGATCTGCGGTTCGTCATCAATGACAAGAATCGTCGCGGTCTGGCTCATGGTGTCTCATTAAAACCCATTAAAAAAATCACCCTCTGTAGGAGCGAGCTTGCTCGCGAAAAACCTCTAGGCACCGCGTGCATTCAGGACGTCATCATTATCGTTAACGACCTTCGCGAGCAAGAACCAGGCGTCCCCCTCGCTCCTACGAGTTTTATTCCAGGGCAGGCTGTGTCGGCAATGGCAGAAACAAGGTGATGCAGGTGCCTCGCCCGTCAATACCATCGGCCACGCTGATATGCCCGCCGTGCGCGCCGACCATGCCCTGGCAGATCGCCAAGCCGAGGCCGGTGCCCTGCCCGCCTCGATCCCCGCGGGCAGCGGTGTAGAACATGTCGAAAATCTTCGCCCGCTCCTCCTCGGGAATCCCCGGCCCTTCATCCGCCACGGCAAAAAACAACTGCTCATTCTGCACGCCCGCGCGCAACTGCAAGCGGCCCTGGGGCGGCGAAAACCGTGCGGCGTTTTCCAGCACATTGACCAGGGCCTGCTCAATCAACGCCGCATGCACATACAACAAAGGCAGCTCCGGCGGCACATCGGTGCTCACCTGCAACGGCGCCAGCACGGCGCGCAATCGCCCAAGGGCACTGCCGACAATATCGCCGGGCGACACCCAATCGCGTGCCAGTTTCAGCGCACCGTGGCCCAGACGTGTCATGTCCAGCAGGTTCTGGATATAACGGTCGAGGCGCTCGGCTTCATCACGGGTGCCTTCGAGCAATTCGCGGCGATCCTCCAGCGGGATGGCTTCACCCAGGGCCAGCAGGCTGTCAATGCTGCCGCGCATGGACGTCAATGGCGTGCGCAAGTCGTGGGACACCGACGCGAGCAAAGCGCTGCGCAGTTGTTCGGTTTCGCCGTGCAGGCGCGCCGATTCCAGCTCCTGCCCCAGTTGTGCCCGCGCCAGCGCCTGGGCCAGCGGTTGGCTCAACGCGGTGAGTAAGCGACGACGTTGCCCGCTCAATTCCAGGCCAGGCTTGGCACTGACACCCAGCAACCCCAAGGGCCCCTCTTCACCCGATAGCGGCCACCACCACCAACGCCCAAACGGCAAGGTGCCGGTGCCCATGCCGGCCGGCTGATCATGCTGCCAGGCCCAGTCGGCGGCGGCGCGTTCTGCTTCGGTGAGGGTCAACGGGCCACCGGTCTCGACCTTCCAGCCGCCCTGCCCGTCGCGATTGACCAGGCACAGGTCGAGGTCGTTCCAACCTTGCAGATGGTGGGCGGCGGCACTGATGACAGCTTGGCGATCGGTGGCAGCGGTGAGCTTGCGCGACAGGTCGAGCAGCTCGCTGGTTTCTTCCTGGGTATCGCGCAACGCCTGCAACTGGCGGCGCTGGCGTGCGGCGAGGTTGCCGGTCAACGCTGCCATCAACAGGAAGAACAACAGGGTCAGCACGTCTTCTTCGCGCTGGATGGCGAAGGAAAAATTCGGCGGAATAAACAGAAAATCGTAAGTCAAAAACGACAGTGCCGCACACACCAGGGACGGCCCCAGGCTGCTGCGCACCGCCACCAACAGCACGGCGGCAAGAAACACCAGCGAGATGTTCGGCAGCGCCAACGCACTGGATACGGCCCAAGCCACTGCGGCAGCGACAAAGGTGGCCACCACCGCCAGGGTGTAATCGAACCACACCAACCCGCGTACCTCCGGCAGGCGTGGCGGTGCAGGCATGTCATCGCTGTCGAGGACGTTGATTTCCAAGCCGCGGGCATTGCGCAACAGGCGTGCCGCCAAGCCGCCACCGAACAGGCGCCGCCGCCAGCGCATCCGTGACTGCCCTACCAGCACTAAACTGGCACGGCGTTCGGCGGCGTGCTGGATCAGGGTCTTGGCCACTTCCCCGGCGCGCAGCAACACCACTTCCCCGCCCAGCCGCTCTGCCAGTTGCTGGGCGTTTTGCAGGCGCAGGCGCGATTGCTCATCCCGCGCACGGCCGTTGTCGATGTGCACCAGGCTCCAGGGCAAATGCCGACGCTGGGCCACGCGGCTGGCATGGCGCACCAGGCGTTCGGCTTGGGCATCGCCATCCACACCGACCAACAGGCGCCCACGCACTGCCGGCGCGGCCTGACCGAGTTGGCGATAGCCCTGGGCCAGGTCATCGTCGACGTGGGCGGCGGCAGTTTGCATAGCCAGCTCGCGCAGGGCCATGAGGTTGGTCTGGGTGAAAAACGCATCGATGGCCGCACGCGCCTGTTCGGGCACATATACCTTGCCGTCACGCAAGCGCTCGAGCAGCTCGCGAGACGGCAGGTCGATCAGCAACAGTTCGTCGGCCTCTTGCAGCACCCAGTCCGGCAGGGTTTCGCGCACGTGCACGCCGGTGATGCCGCGCACTTGGTCGTTGAGGCTTTCCAGGTGCTGGACGTTGACCGTGGTGAACACGTTGATGCCAGCGGCGAGCAGTTCCTGAATGTCTTGCCAGCGCTTTTCATGACGGCTGCCGGGGGCGTTGCTGTGGGCCAGTTCGTCCACCAGCACCAGCTTGGGCTTGGCGGCGAGCAGGCCGTCGAGGTCCATTTCTTCGAGCATCACGCCACGGTATTCGCTGCGCAACAGCGGTTGTTGCGGCAGGCCGCTGAGCAAGGCTTCGGTCTCGGCGCGGCCATGGGTTTCGACCACCCCGGCGATCAGGCGCACGCCCTGGCGCAGTTGGGTGTGAGCCGCCTGGAGCATGGCGTAGGTCTTGCCCACGCCGGGCGCGGCGCCGAGGAAGACTTTGAGCCGGCCACGGCCGTCCCGGGGTAGATCGGCTAACAGGGCATCGGCGCGGCCGGCGTCGCTCATGCTCGGGGGTTCCTTCAGGTATTGATGGAGAGTCTTCAAGGCCGCCATCGCGGGCAAGCCCGGCTCACACAGTGGAATGCATTCCAAATGTGGGAGCCGGGCTTGCCCGCGATGGCGGTCGCAAGGCTTACAACGTTTCCAAAGCCATGTTCAGGGCCAGGACATTTACGACGGGCGGGCCAACCAACGGGCTTTCGATGTGCTCATCCAGCAACCGCTGCAAGGTCGACACCGGCACATTTCGCGCCGCCGCCACTCGCGCCAGTTGATAGGCAATCGCCTGCGGTGGCAAGTGTGGATCAAGGCCGCTGCCGGAGGTTGTCAGCGAGGCCAGTGGCACCGGGCCCTGGCCAGGCACTGACTGCTTGCTGGCGTCCTCGAATATGCGAGTCGCCAAGGCCGGATTGCTGGGGCCCAGGTTACTGGCACTGCTGGACACTGTGGCAAAAGCACCGGCTGACGGGCGTGGGTGAAACCAGCTGTCGCCGGTAAAGTCCTGGGCGATCAGGCTGGAGCCACGCACCTTGCCGCTGGCGTCGCGCACCAGGCTGCCATTGGCTTGATCGGGGAAGGCCACTTGGGCCACGCCAGTGACTACCAGCGGGTAGGCCACGCCGGTGATCAGGGTCATGAGTACCAGCAAGCTCAGGGCTGGGCGGATGATGTTGGACATTTGAGACTCCTCAATTCAGTGGTGCGGTGGGACGCGGAGCGTCCGGGGCGGCGGCGTTCCCACGCGGAGCGTGGGAACGATCAGCGGCCAGGTCAAACCAGGTGCAGCGCGGTCAGTAGCATGTCGATGGCCTTGATGCCCACGAACGGTACCAACAGCCCGCCCAGCCCGTAGATCAGCAGATTGCGCCGCAACAACGCCGCCGCACTCGCCGCCTGCACGCGCACACCGCGCAGGGCCAATGGGATCAGCACCACGATAATCAGCGCGTTGAACACGATGGCCGAGAGGATCGCGCTCTGTGGGCTCTGCAAGTGCATGATGTTGAGCACGCCCAGTTGCGGGTAGATCGAGGCGAACAGCGCCGGCAGGATCGCGAAGTACTTGGCCACGTCGTTGGCGATGGAAAAGGTCGTCAGCGCGCCACGGGTCACCAGCAGTTCCTTGCCGATCTGCACCACGTCCAGCAGCTTGGTCGGGTCGCTGTCGAGGTCGACCATGTTGGCGGCTTCGCGCGCGGCCTGGGTGCCGTCGTTCATCGCCATGCCGACGTCAGCCTGGGCCAGCGCCGGGGCATCGTTGGCGCCATCGCCACACATGGCAACCAGGCGTCCATCGTTCTGCTCATGGCGAATACGCGCGAGTTTCTTCTCTGGCGTGGCTTCGGCCAGCACATCGTCCACCCCCGCTTCAGCGGCAATCGCGGCGGCGGTCAGCGGGTTGTCGCCTGTGACCATCACGGTACGAATCCCCAGCTTGCGCAACTCGGCAAACCGTTCGCGGATACCGGGCTTGACCACGTCCTTGAGATGGATCGCCCCCAGCAACTTGCCATCGGCGCACACCAGCAAGGGCGTGCCGCCGCTCTGGGCGATCTTGTCGATTTCCCGCGACAGCGCAGGCAGCAGGTCGCTGCGTTGCTGGCCGATAAACGCCAGCAGCGAGTCCACCGCGCCTTTACGGAACACATGGCCCTGATAGTCGACACCGGACAAACGGGTCTCGGCGCTGAAGGGCACGGCGGTCAACGCCTCCAGGCTCGGCTCGGCCTGGGGGTGCAAGGCGCGCAGGTATTCAACGATGGACTTGCCTTCCGCCGTGTCATCCGCCAGGGACGCCAGCAGCGCGCCTTCGGCCAATTCGCGGCCACTGACGCCAGGCGCGGACACCACGGCCGAGCAACGACGGTTACCAAAGGTGATGGTGCCGGTCTTGTCTAGCAGCAACACATGCACATCCCCCGCCGCTTCCACCGCGCGGCCAGACTTGGCGATCACGTTGAGACGCACCAGGCGGTCCATGCCGGCAATGCCAATGGCCGACAACAAGCCGCCAATGGTGGTAGGAATCAGCGTCACCAGCAGTGCGACCAGGAACACCAAAGGCAAGCTGCCATTGGCAAAGTGGGCGAACGGCTGCAGGGTCACCACCACCAGCAGAAAGATCAGGGTCAGTCCGATCAGCAGAATATCCAGCGCGACTTCGTTGGGGGTTTTCTGGCGTTTGGCGCCTTCCACCAGCGCGATCATGCGGTCCAGGGTGGACTCGCCCGGGTTGGCGGTGATGCGGATGAGCAGCCAGTCCGACACCAGCCGCGTGTTGCCGGTGACGGCCGAACGGTCGCCGCCAGACTCGCGGATCACCGGGGCGGATTCGCCGGTAATCGCCGCTTCGTTGACCGCCGCAATCCCTTCGACGACCTCGCCGTCACCGGGGATCATTTCCCCGGCGGCAACACGTACCACATCGCCCTTGCGCAGGCTGGTGGCCGGCACCACCTTGAAGCTGCCATCGGCTTCCTGGCGTCGGGCGCTCAAGCCTTCGCTGCCAGCCTTGAGGCTGTCGGCGCGGGCCTTGCCGCGGCCTTCGGCCAGGGCTTCGGCGAAGTTGGCGAACAGCACGGTGAACCACAGCCACACCGCGATTTGCACCGCAACAAAGGTGGGCACGGTGGTATCGGGCACGAAGCACAACACGGTGGTGAGGATGGCGGTCAGTTCGACCACCAGCATCACTGGCGAGCGTTGCAGTTGGCGTGGGTCGAGCTTGACGAACGCCTGGACCAGCGCCGGACGCCAGAGAGCCGAGATGGCGGTTTTGGCAGGCTCCTGGGGTTTGACCGGGGCCGCGTTTTTTGCAGGCATATTCATTTTCATATCCCTTAACTAGAAGCCCATGCTCAAGTGTTCAGCGATGGGGCCCAACGCCAGCGTCGGCAGGAAAGTCAGGCCGCCCACCAACAAAATGGTCACGGTCAACAAGGTCACGAACAGCGCGCCATGGGTGGGGAAGCTGTTCTGGCCAATCGGCGCGGTCTTCTTCATCGCCAGGCTGCCGGCCAGGGCCAGTACCGGGAGGATGTAGCCAAAGCGGCCGATCAACATGCCCAGGCCCAGCATCAGGTTATGGAACGGGGTGTTGGCGCCGAGGCCGGCAAACGCCGAACCGTTGTTGGCACTGGCCGAGGTGTAGGCGTACAGCAATTGGCTGAAGCCGTGGGGGCCTGGGTTACTGATGGCGCCTGCCGGGCCGGGCAAGCTGGCGGCGATGGCACTCAACACCAATACGCCGACCGGCATCACCAGCAGGGTCACCACCAGCAATTGCACTTCCTTGGCCTGGAGTTTCTTGCCCAGGTATTCCGGGGTGCGGCCGATCATCAGGCCGGCGAGGAACACCGCGATCAACACGTTAAGCAACATGCCGTACATCCCGGCACCGACACCGCCGAAGATCACTTCGCCGACCATCATGTTGACCAATGCCACCATCCCGCTCAGCGGGCTGAGGCTGTCCTGCATACCGTTGACCGAACCGTTGGAGGCCGCGGTAGTGGTCACCGACCACAGCACGGTACCGGTGGTGCCGAAGCGTATTTCCTTGCCTTCCAACGGTGCGGTTTGCTCCACCGCCGGGTTGTTCAGGGTTGGATTGGGCTGGTACTCGGACCACAGCGACGTCGCGCCGCCGATCAAGAACAACGCCAGCATGCACGCGAGGATCGCCCGGCTCTGGCGCAGGTCCTTGACGTAATGGCCGAAGGTAAACACCAGTGCCACCGGGATCAGAATGATCGAGGCCACTTCAAACAGGTTGGCCCAGGCTGTCGGGTCTTCAAACGGATGCGCCGAGTTCACGCCGAAGAAGCCACCGCCGTTGGTGCCCAGTTGCTTGATCGCAATCTGGCTGGCGGCCGGCCCCAGGGGAATCACCTGATCCACGCCTTGCAGCGTGACCGCATCAACATAGTGGGCGAAGGTTTGCGGTACGCCCTGCCACACCAGAAACAGCGCGAGCACCAGGCACAACGGCAGCAGGCCGTAGAGGGTGGCGCGGGTCATGTCGACCCAGAAGTTGCCCAGGGTCTGGGCAGATTTGCGCCCGATCCCACGGCACAAGGCGACCAGGACGGCGAGACCGGTCGCCGCACTGACGAAGTTCTGCACGGTCAGGCCGGCCATCTGGCTCAGGTAGCTGAGAGACGCCTCACCGCTGTAGTTCTGCCAGTTGGTATTGGTCATGAAACTGACGGCGGTATTAAACGCCAAGGTCCATTCCTGGCCCGGCAGGTTTTGCGGGTTCAGCGGGAGGGAGCCTTGAAACAACAGAATAGAGAACAGCAGCAGGAAGCCTGCGAGGTTGAATGCGAGCAAGGCCAGCATGTACTTCTGCCAGCTTTGTTCCTGCTGTGCGTCCACACCCGACAGGCGATAACAGGCGTTTTCCACCGGCCCCAGCACCGGGCTGAGCCAGGTGCGCTGGCCCTCCATCACCTTGTAGTAGAACCGCCCCAGGAACGGAGCCGGCACCAGTACCACGGCAAAGAAGGCGATGATCAGCCAATAGTCATAACTGTGCATAGCCGCTCCTAGTTCCGATCCGCGCGTAACAGCGCAACCAGCAGATAAATGAACAGCGCCACGGCCAATAGCAGTGACACTCCGTCCAGAACGCTCATGGAAATTTCCCCGTCTTGCGGCGATTGCCGCGTGTGGGGGCATTGTCCGCAGGAGCGGTGTAAAGGAACGAGAGCGAGGCGCAGGGTGGGGCGTAAAGATGGCGTAAAGAGTGGGTTTACGCGGGGTTTACAGCGGGATTTGCAGTGGCTGGGAGGGCCTCTTCGCGGGCAAGCCAGGCTCCCACATTCGACTGCGTTCTTTCAGTTAACACTCGGTCAAGTGTGGGAGCGGGCTTGCCCGCGAAAGCGCCCGCCAAGTCACCACCGCACTTATGTGGTGCAACTCATGCCACATTCAAACGCCAAACCGTCCCCCCGGCGACATAGGCACTGCTTTACGACATAGTTCTGAGGCTTGGCATAACCACTGCAACACCTTGAATCATTCCAAACGGTTCAGGGAGCACCCACAATGAACACACAACTCAAACCCACCTTGGGCACCCTGCACCTATGGGGCATCGCCGTCGGGCTGGTGATCTCCGGCGAATATTTCGGCTGGAGCTATGGCTGGGGCGTCGCCGGGACCTTAGGGTTTCTGGTGACATCATTAATGGTCGCCGCGATGTACACCTGCTTTATCTTCAGCTTCACCGAACTGACCACTGCGATTCCCCACGCCGGAGGCCCCTTTGCCTACAGCCGTCGCGCCTTCGGTGAGAAAGGCGGCTTGATTGCCGGCCTGGCCACTTTGATCGAATTCGTCTTCGCCCCGCCCGCGATTGCCCTGGCCATTGGCGCGTACCTGAACGTGCAATTCCCGGCACTCGACCCCAAGCACGCCGCCGTCGGTGCATATATCGTGTTCATGGGCCTGAATATCCTCGGGGTGAAACTTGCCGCCACCTTTGAGTTGGTGGTCTGCGTGCTGGCCGTCGCCGAACTGCTGGTATTCATGGGCGTAGTCGCCCCGGCGTTCAGCTTCAGCAATTTTGCCCTCAATGGCTGGGCCGGTTCCGACACCTTCAGTGCCCCGGCGATTGCCGGTATGTTTGCCGCCATCCCCTTCGCGATCTGGTTCTTCCTCGCCATCGAAGGCGCGGCCATGGCCGCCGAAGAAGCCAAGGACCCCAAGCGCACCATTCCGAAGGCCTACATCAGCGGCATCCTCACCCTGGTGATCCTGGCCATGGGCGTGATGTTCTTCGCTGGCGGGGTGGGTGACTGGCGCACCCTCTCGAACATCAACGACCCACTGCCCCAGGCGATGAAAACCGTGGTGGGTGACAGCTCCGGCTGGTTGCACATGCTGGTATGGATTGGCCTGTTCGGCCTGGTGGCAAGCTTCCACGGCATCATCCTCGGCTACTCGCGCCAGTTCTTCGCCCTGGCCCGTGCCGGTTACCTGCCGTCTTTCCTGGCCAAACTCTCACGTTTCCAGACACCGCACCGGGCCATCCTCGCCGGCGGCGTGGTGGGCATCGCCGCCATCTACAGCGACGGCCTGATCAACCTGGGCGGCATGACCCTGACCGCCGCGATGATCACCATGGCGGTGTTCGGTGCCATCGTCATGTACATCATGAGCATGCTCAGCCTGTTCAAACTGCGTATGACCGAGCCACTACTGGAACGCACCTTCCGCGCGCCGGGCTACCCCATCGTGCCGGGCATTGCGCTGGCGCTAGCGGTGGTATGCCTGGTGGCGATGGCCTGGTTCAATGCCTTGATCGGGCTGATCTTCCTGGGCTTTATGGCGGTGGGCTTTATCTACTTCCAGATGACCGCACAAGACCGCATCGATGCGCCGGCGGATGCAATGTTGACCGGACAGTAGCGCCTATGAGGCAGAACGGGCCTACACTGAACTACTCAGAAAGCCCGTCACTCAAAGCAGTGATTACCGTGGGAAAATTCTCCCACGAACCTCTGCCTCAAGGAGCGTCTTATGCCGTGGTATGCATGGTTGATTATGGTAGTAGCGATCGGGTCGATCGTCGGTGGCCTGATGATGCTGCGTGACAGCGCCAACAAGGTGGAACTCACCGACGAACAACGTAAACGCGTAGCCGAGCGCAATGCGCAGGCAGATGCCAAGGATGCGCAGGATCGCTAAATCTTGCGTTACTCCCAATCCGCCTTGGCAATATGCAAGCCGTGCTGCCCCTTGTAGGCAGCACGTTCCGGTTGGCTCCAGCCATTGAGCAACTCATCCTCCAACCGGTAGATCTCCACCCCCAACGGACGGCACACCGTCAGCGGATCCTGCGCATCCGGCCCCCACATCGGCAGCGACAAATCCCCGCCAGGGCACGTCGACAACGCACAGAGCAGATCAATCTCGGCAAAAAACTCCAGGTAATCGCCCTTCTTCGCCGGACAGGCTTTCATAAAGTACATGTCATCCTGATTGAGCCCGGTGCACTGGAAAATATTCAACACGTCATGCACATCGAACTCCGTCAGCCCATGGGGCAATACCGCACGGGTCAGGTTCGAGTGGCAATGGTGATGAAAGTCCTCCCCGGTCAACATACGGTTCACATAGGGGTCGCATCGCGTGCCCAACAAATCGTGCAAACGCCCACCGTGCTCATCAATGCCGTAGCTGGCCAGGCTGTCATCGGTGATCGTGACCAAGGGCCGTAGAAAAGGCAGGTTCGACCACAACCGATCATGAGTGCTGACATGGGCGCCTTGAAGCTGCCGGGTGCGCGCGGCCCACAAACGTTCGCGTGGGTCGTTAGCGTTCCAGACATTGAAATCCCCCACCTGCGGCCCCACCGGCGTGGTCACACGAAACACATGCCCCGCCGGCACCTTCCACGCCCTCCCCGTGCGGATCGGCACCTCGAACTGTTCGATCAACGTGCGCTGGGTTTTCTGATCACGAATGCGCTCATAGAACGCCGTATCCACCTGCAACGCCGAACCTTTGCTGACCTGGTACGCGGCGGGATAGTCTTTGTACATGGGGCACTCCTCCATCAAGGTTGATCAAACAAAGCAAGAGAAAGGTGTTCCGAGTCATCCAGGTACAGACTCATCGCCTCGCTGGCGGCCTGGGTTTGGTTGCGGGTTAGCAGTGTGTATATCTCATGGTCACGCTCCAGCCAGGGTGATTGGAAACGTTGCTCGTCAGGCGCGGCGCAGAACGCCAGGCGCAACTGGGCAATCACCTGGGCGAAGAACTCGTCGAACAACGGGCTGCCCATCAACGCGACGATCTGCTGGTGGAACATAAGACTGTGAGTGGCCACGGCTCGCCAATCTTCGCGCTCCCGGGCTAGGGTGGTGGCGTCGATGGCGTTTTGCATATGTGTCGATTGAGCGTCCGTCAGCGGGCCGCTTTGGGCTATGGCCTGCAATTCCAGGGTGCGGCGGACGACGAAGAGGTCGCGTACTTCTGCTCGCTCCAAGCGCCGAACCATGACGCCCTTGTTGCGGACATAGCGAGTCAGGCCCTCCTGGCCGAGACGATGCAGCGTCTCGCGAATTGTATTGCGTGATGCGTTGTAGGCCTTGACCAGATCGACCTCAATCAACGGCATGCCTGGTAACAGCCGGCCGCCGATGATGTCGGCGCGCAGTTCCAGAGCGATCTGGTCGGCTAAAGATAAAGTGAGTGGCATTGTTACCTCGAGATTGTTGAACAATCACTGAGGAAGAGGTAACCACGTTTCGTGCCAATGCTGCGTCAGTGAGGAAATCGCAAGGTCGGTTAGTTAAAGGAAAGGCCGGTGTATGACCGGCCCTCCGCGCTGTTTTCAGATCCTCAATTAATAACCAGCCTGTCGCGATTCTTTTCCAGCAATGCCTTGCCGATGCCTTTCACTTCCAGTAACTCATCCACCGCCGTGAACGGGCCGTTGCTCTCGCGATAGGCGATGATTGCCTTCGCCTTGGAAGCACCAATGCCGAACAGATCGCGGCGCAGGGTTTCGGCGTCGGCAGCGTTGAGGTTGACCTTGGTGGATTGCTCGGTTTTGGTCATTTGGGTGGAGATCGGGGTTGGGGGTTCTGGCTTGATAGACGGCGCGGCGGTGGTGGCGATGGAGAGGCTGGTGAGGAAGGCGAAAATTAGGGAGGAAATGTAGAGGTTTTGCATTGGTGACGCTCCATGACATCGGTAAGAGAAAAGCAGCTTTTCCGAAGCTGCTTTTCTAACTTAGGTGATGTTTGGGAGGTGTCAAAGATGGGTGAGTAACAGGGTGTTAACTCACGGCTCCAGGCGACGTTGCTGGTAGATCCAGTCGACGATTTCGCCGTCAGGGGAATAGCCGCTGACGGTGTCGCGCAAGAGTTGGCGCACGCGGGTGTAATCGTCCTCATCCACAGCCGTAAGCAGCTCCGTCAGCTTTTCTTTGAGAGTTTCCCATGACAAATGATCTTCGTTGGCACTCATGATCATTGGGTGCTGGGTAGCGACAACGTTGTCACCAATCAGCAACTCTTCGTAAAGTTTTTCACCGGGACGCAGGCCAGAGAACTCGATTGCGATATCACCATGAGGATTCTTTTCGGAACGAACACTCAGGCCGGAAAGATGAATCATTTTTTCGGCCAGCTCGACAATCTTCACCGGCTCGCCCATGTCCAGCACAAATACATCCCCTCCCAAGCCCATAGAGCCTGCCTGGATTACCAACTGGGCCGCTTCAGGTATCGTCATGAAGTAGCGGGTGATCTTTGGATGAGTGACCGTCAGCGGGCCACCAGACTTGATCTGCTTGTGAAAGAGCGGAATCACTGAGCCGGAGGAACCCAGTACATTGCCAAAACGAACCATCGTAAAACGGGTTTTGTTGACGCGAGAGATGTTCGACTTGTCACCGAACAGTACGGGAGCCGGTTCACGACTGAGCGCTTGTAGGGTCAATTCAGCCAAACGCTTGGTACTGCCCATGACATTTGTTGGGCGTACCGCTTTGTCGGTGGAGATCAAAACAAAGTTGGACACCCCCACCTGAAGCGCGGCCTGGGCAGTATTAAGCGTGCCGATCACATTGTTCAACACGCCTTCGGCGATGTTGTGCTCAACCATTGGCACATGCTTATAAGCTGCGGCATGGTAAACAGTGTCTACGCGCCAGGTTTTCATGACATCTACCAGTTTTGCTTGGTTACGCACCGACCCGAGGATCGGCAATAGCTTAACTGGCAGTGACTCACGAACAACGCGTTGCTCAAGCTCTGAAAGGATGCTGTACAGATTGAATTCGCTGTGTTCGAACAACAGCAGCGTCGTTGGACGCAAGGCGAGAATCTGACGGCAAAGCTCTGAGCCGATCGATCCCCCCGCACCGGTCACTAGGACATTTTGCCCCTTGATACAGTGCTCCAGAAGATCGGCCTGGGCAGGTACTGCATCGCGGCCCAGCAGGTCTGCGATATCGACTTCCTGGATATCGTCTACTTTGACACGACCACTGGCCAAGTCCATAAAACCTGGAACGCTTCGCACATGGAGCGGAAAGCCTTCAAGAAAACCGAGAATTTCACGGCGGCGGCCACGGTTGGAGGATGGGATCGCAAGCAGGATTTCTTGGGCTCCGGTAGCGTCGATCATGCGTTGTATATGCTTGGGTTTGTAGACTTGCAAGCCTGAAATAACACGATCAGTGATGCTGACATCATCGTCAATAAAAGCTACCGGCCGCATCACTCTGCCCATGCGCAATGCTGCGACCAACTGGTTGCCCGCAGCACCTGCGCCGTAGATTGCAACCCGTGGCAGACCATCATCGCGACTCGTAAACGGCACATGCTGCGATGCTGCGAACCAGTCGCCCAGGAAATACTGACGCATCGCCAAGCGCAAACCACCGACCATGATCAGGCTGAGCCACCAGTAATTGAAGATGATGGAGCGTGGGACGACGTTCTGGTGGTTGCTGTACCAATAAACAACGACGCCCAAGATCAGCGCAGACAAGCTGACGGCTTTGATTATCGCGATCAAGGCATCGTTGCCGAAATACCGCATGACCGCTCGATACATTCCAAAACGGATAAACAGCGGTATCGAAACCACCGGAGCGGTCAGGAATAACCAAAAATGCTCACGAATCGGATTTGTCATTTCGTCCACCCCGAGACGAACGACAAAGGCGAGCCATAACGCGCCCCAAACCAAAATGAAGTCAGTGACCACCTGCATCAACCGTTTTTGACGACGAGGTAATCCCAACAAGAATATCCGCAACTTATCCATAACCTTTTCGCTCACCTCGTGCCGATCCTCAGGATGGCAAAACACATGTCCATAGCAACGGCTATAAAACGAACTTATGAAGCACTTTCTTCAAGTTGTCCCGCACGGAATCTAATCGCTAATACAATCAAGGGGACGTACGCCACCATGGTAGCCGTGAAGCCGTCCAGCTTGAATATTACAACAGCGAGCGCCACGGGCAGCAACCACAGCAAGTTGATAGCCGCAACCGCAAGCGTAACCGGTAAGTGTTTGCGGTAATGCCGAGACGCGAACTGATAAGCATGGCTGCGGTGGGCTTCGTAAACCTTGTCACCGCGAGCCAGTCTACGGATCAGTGTGAATGTAGCGTCGACAATGAAGACGCCCAATAGGATAAGCCAACCCCACAATAACTGCGCATCAACCCAGGCGGCTTGCAGCGAGATGCAACCGAGGGTAATCCCTAAAAAACCGCTTCCAGCGTCCCCCATGAAAATACGCGCGGGAGGGAAATTCCAATACAGAAAGCCAGCCACTGCCATGAAAAGCAGCATAGGCAACCAGAGCAGATCGACATAGCCACAGACGAAGTAGAGCAGGCACGCGCCAAAGCAAGAACACAATGCCTCTATACTCGCAACGCCATCGATACCGTCCATGAAATTGTAAAGATTGAGCATCCACACCAAGTAAAATGCAGCGATCAGGTGACCAATCCAGCCCAGATCGACGCCAAAACCAAACACTTGGACTTCAGGCAAGCCGCCCAGCCAATATAACGCCCATAGGGCAGCGCTAAAATGCCCAAGCAAGCGCCATCTCGCTGCAATGTGCCCATGGTCATCCATGAACCCCACGACAGCAACCAAGACGCCCGCTCCACCCACGCCAAGCAGCGTAGGCGTGGGTACCAGGTCAAACCAATTCAAAAAGGGCAGTGCCACAAGAAACGCTACGACCACCGCAACGCCACCACCTCGCGGGGTCGGAATTGAATGCGAACTGCGAGCATTAGGCACGTCCACCAGGCTTCGGGCCAGTGCGTATTTGCGCAAGGCAGCGGTCAAAAACAACGAAAGGACGGCTATCGTCGGCAGAAAAAACCAATACTTCATTATTTACGGTGCTCCTGGAATGCAGAAGCAGTATCTCGCAGCGCCTGATCAATACTCACAGGTGGTGTCCAACCCAATAGCTTCGTCGTTTTAGTGATATCCACTTGCAGCGAACCGCACAATCTTTGTGACAGAGACTTTTTACCCACTAATGATGCCCCCCATTCCAAGAGAGCACTGGGGACAGCTAACAAATAAGATGCTTTATTTAGCGCCGTCGCTATTTTACGCAACAATTGAGTGGTAGAGACATCTTTGCCGTCACTCACAAGGAAAGTCTGGTTTGCAGCAGCAGGATGCACAATACACACGCGGATAAGATCAACAAGGTTATCGATAAAAACCAAACTTCGGCTATTATGAATTGCACCAAACGGCAAAGGAATTCCTTTCTCTATCCACCGCATCATGTTTAAAAAGTTGGCTTTTACTCCAGGCCCATATACAAGCACTGGGCGAATGATCACTACTTCCATGTTCGTCGCCAACGCCAATTTCTGCAACGCCTGCTCAGCTTCAAGCTTCGATACGCCGTACGCATCCATCGGCGCTGGCGTACTATCGGCCTTGTAAGGAACTCCTTTCGGCGTACCTTCTCCATTAACCTTGATAGAGCTGATAAAGATGAACCGCTTGACGCCTGCCGCAGCAGCGGCACGTGCCAAGTTAAGCGTGCCCTCCACATTGACTTTGCGAAAGGCCTCCAGGGGGTCAGCCGACTTGTCGTTCATAACGTGCACGCGAGCGGCAGCATGAACGATTATGTCCATACCTTCTACCAATGGCGTAAATTTAGCCTCAGAACTAAAATCTTCTACAGTGCGAACTGTCGCCGGGCAGTGTGGAATATCTCGGCGGGCCGCTGCGTACAATTCGAACGAGGTCTTGCTAGCCAATACACTGACGAGCCTACCGCCAACAAAACCCGAAGCACCGGTGATCAGAACGCGCATGTAAGCCTCTTAAGTCTTTGACCAGACAGTACGATTAATGTAGTCGGTGTAGCTATGAACTATACGCACCACCTGCTTGGAAACCGGACCACCTAGATAGTCGTCGACCACAGGAATAGTTCGGGATGTACGGTCGTGTTGACTCGTTACCACTCGAACCGCATCCAAAATGCGCTCCGCGCGAAGTCCGCACATGATCAACGTACCCTCATCCATGCCTTCCGGCCGCTCATGAGCATTACGGATAGTTACCGCAGGGAAGTTCAGCAGTGACGCTTCCTCTGTGATAGTACCGCTGTCGGAGAGAACGCAGAATGAACTCAACTGAAGCTTAATGTAATCCAGCAAACCAAAAGGTTTGACAAATCGAATCAGCGGATGATCAAGCGACTCACCTAGCGATTCAAGTCGTTTTCGTGTACGGGGATGGGTCGAAACGATAATGGGGTAGTGATACGTGTCGGCCAGTGCCCGTAGAGAAGCGAGCAAGTCTCTCAGGTTTTCCGGAGTATCAACGTTCTCCTCCCGATGCGCACTGACAACGAAATACTTGCTGTCCTCCAGCCCCTCACGGGCCAGGATGTCAGATTCAAGAATACGTGGCATGTAATAGTCGAGCACTTCCTGCATGTGAGAACCAGTCTTGATGATGGTCTCCGGGCGAATTCCTTCCGCCAGCAGGTAACGACGGGCATGTTCCGTCAGCACCAGATTAATGTCGCTCAGATGATCCAGCACCTTCCGATTCAACTCCTCAGGTACGCGCTGGTCGAAGCAACGATTTCCCGCTTCCATATGGAACACCGGAATTTTTCTACGCTTGGCAGAAATGACAGCCAAGCAGGTATTAGTATCTCCGTACAACAACAAGGCGTCGGGCTTTTCTTTCTCGAACAGTTCGTCCGCCTTGTAAATGACTTCTGAAATAGTCTTGGCCGCGGAGTCGCCTGCCGCGCCGAGAAAATAATCAGGCTTACGAATTTCCAGATCATCGAAGAAAACTTGGTTCAACTCATAGTCATAGTTCTGACCGGAGTGAACAAGAATATGCTGAGTCTGTTTATCAAACTCGGCGATGACTCGGCTCATCTTGATCAATTCTGGACGAGTACCAACCAGCGTCATGACCTTAAGCATTGAGCTGCTCCTGAATGAAGTCCAGCTTCAACAGCAAGGACTTGATGCCCGAGACATCCAAGCGATGGGTATTATGTGAGGTGTAATCATCCAGAGCAGAGATTTCCGTCTCGCCCTCGACAAAATATTTCTTGTAGTTTAAATCCCGATTATCAGCAGGAATCCGGTAATAGCGCCCCATGTCCTCTGCCTTGGCCATTTCCTCCCGGGAAATAAGCGACTCATAGAGCTTCTCCCCATGACGAGTACCTATAACCTTGGTAGAAGCGTTGCTGGTGAACAGTTCCTTCAACGCCTGGGCCAAATCAGCGACGGTTGACGAAGGTGCCTTCTGAACGAAGATGTCACCTTGCAGTGCATGTTCGAATGCATGCAGAACCAAATCGACCGAATCCTCAAGAGACATAAGGAAACGCGTCATATTAGGATCAGTGACCGTCAGGTCATGTCCATCTTTCAATTGCTGAATAAACAATGGGATCACCGAGCCACGTGAAGCCATCACATTCCCGTAGCGGGTTGAACAGATCACCGGGCCGGACTGAGGTATGATCCTGGACTTGGCAACAACCAGTTTCTCAGCCATGGCTTTAGAAATACCCATGGCGTTGATTGGATAAACGGCCTTATCCGTGCTGAGAACCACCACACGGCTTACATTATTTGCTATAGCTGCGTTCAGTACGTTTTCGGTGCCCAGGACGTTGGTCTTAACAGCTTCCATCGGATAAAACTCGCATGACGGCACCTGTTTCAGAGCTGCCGCATGAAAGATGTAATCTACGCCGACCATAGCCTGGGAGACACTCGCATAGTCGCGAACGTCACCGATGTAGAATTTAACCTTGTCATTATTCAACAAGATGCGCATATCTTCTTGTTTTTTCTCGTCGCGACTAAATACGCGAATCTCTTTAACCTCAGTATCGAGAAAGCGTTTCAATACGGTATTACCGAACGAACCAGTGCCGCCAGTAATCATTAAAACTTTATTATCAAACATATAATCACCAAAATATTAATACTGAGAATGCATTTTTTCGATCAGAGCGGGCCAGGAAGGCGGGATATAACCCGTAGCACTCCTGAATCGATCAGAGTTCAACGACCTGTCGATTACCAGCTCATCATTCGGCTCAATCTCGATAGCCTTCTGGTAAACGCCCGACACCAGCTTCAGCAGCGAATATTTATCGATAGGTTCTGCTGAAACATGATAAAGCCCGTACAGCTCAGGGTTGGGAATGACATACTCAAGAATAATACGCGTGAGCTCAACCGTTGGAACCCCGGAAAAAATCGCACGAGAATAACCTTTGACAGGCGCAGTTTGCGAAAGAAACCAATCAATTAGCGACGATTGAGAATTCAATTCGTGCCCGATAATCGAGGTTCGCAACGTCACCGCGTGGTTCTGGTCAATAACTTCGCCAATAAACTTCGACTTGCCATAGAGGTCTTCGGCATCGGAAATATCACTTTCCAGGTACATACCTTTGCGGCCGGAGAATACGCAATCCGTGCTGATATGTATAAGGCGCGCCTTGGCCAATGCACAGATTTTCGACAGCCTGTGCGGCAGCATGGCATTGACCGGAAGAGTGGATAGCGGGTCTTTAGCGGAGCTCAATTGCTTAACCAAACCAACGCAATTGACGACAATATCCGGATTGAGCTGTCGGAACAGCTCAATCAGAGAGTCAGAGTCCAGTACATCTATACCAGAGACCAAGCGATCCTTCATGGTTTTATCAAAGCTATCCAGCCCTCTGATACTTCGAACAGTACCAAAAACAGACAGTGAATCAGACGCACTGAGCCCCCTGAAAACCGCGCTGCCGAGCATTCCACTTGCACCTAGTACTATTACACGCATTACAACACCTATTAGCTTGCGATACGGGTGGTCAAGATCTCAATCAAACGAGTTGCTTGAACATCCATATCGTAATTTTCATCGAAATAGTCTCTGCCTGCTTTTCCCATCTCTTCAAGCTGACCAGGAGACGAGGACTTCAGCAGGAGGATGGAATCCGCCAGAGCTTGGCCATCATCAGGTAGGCAGGTCACGCCGGCACCTGATTCCCGAATAACCCGAGCGCCTTCTCCCCGCAATGAGGCAATAATGGGTCGA
Organism: Pseudomonas sp. FSL L8-0168; assembly: GCF_037976155.1. Taxonomy (NCBI): domain Bacteria; kingdom Pseudomonadati; phylum Pseudomonadota; class Gammaproteobacteria; order Pseudomonadales; family Pseudomonadaceae; genus Pseudomonas; species Pseudomonas sp. FSL L8-0168. The sequence goes on from NZ_CP150262.1 coordinate 1,840,539, forward strand.
CCGGCTGCGAGATAGGCTTGCACTTTACTGGGCACCGTATAAGAAAAAATCTCCTCGTCCTTCAGCGAGACCAGCAGCACTGAAGCGCGAGAAAATACCTCCGGCATTGCATTCATTGGAAAGCGACCCGCCAAAATCAAGTTATCCAAATGATACAATATTTTTTGCTCCGCGACCCATTTTGCCATGCTGCCGCTGCCCACCAGAATAATCTTCAAGTCGGATTCGTTCTTCAATAGCTTGGCAGCTTCAACAATACTTCCCAGCGACTGGGCTGTACCTAAATTTCCCGCGAATACGACACTGAAAGCGCCCTCAAGCTCTTGCTGCAGCTCAACGGGAATCGAACCGGATGCGCCGTCACCCGAGGTATCGATACTATTAGGAAAGTAAACGAGCTTATCAGCGGTGGAATATTTTCGTGTAGGATCAAAAAAAGCGTGCGATTGCAACAAAAGCGTATCGCAAAATTTATAAATGCCCTTCACCATCAATCCAACCACACTGAGCGCGGTCTTATTCTTGACGAAACCGGTGGCAGACAAGCTTTCTGGCCACAAATCCTGCACCCAAACCGCGAGATGAGCTCGTTTGATCCACTTGAGAAGAATTGCGGGAATGACCTGAGTGATGGGCGAAGGCGCAAACACGACGATGACGTCCACGCGCTTACCCTTGAGCAACCTGGGAAAGTGCCATAAGCCTAAAAGCACAAAAGACAGATAATTCAGGATAAGGTTTTTCGCTCCACCATTACCCCTTGGATGAATAGGAATCCGCAATACTTCAATGTCATTTGAATACATTTCAGATTGGGTGCCACGTGCGGTGTAGCCACTATAAATTTCACCCTCGGGATAATTAGGCTTACCCGTAGCCACGGTTACTTGGTGGCCTTGACTGACAAGCTTTTTTGCCAAATCATTAACAATAAATGTTTCAGGCCAGAAATATTGAGAAATAAGTAAAATACGCATCGTTCGCGACACCTTTATAAAAAATTGACTACTTGACCTTATCTCTCAAAACGCGCTCTAATTTTTTTCCTACGTCCGCCCAGGTATAATTTTCTACTACAAATCTGGAAAGCTGTTCACCTAGAACCTTTAAGTCGTGCTGCTGAGTAATCTCAAGCAACCCGGTTTTCAAACTTTCCACGTCTGCCTCGACGACAACGCCTCCGCCCACATCAGCGACCTCGTTAAAGCCGCACTCTCTTGTGAGAAGCACTGCTGTTTTGCAAATGCCTGCCTCAAGTACAACTATCGACATCGCTTCCTGGCGCGAGGGAATGGCCAAGAACTCGGCAGCATGATAAATATCCGATTTTTCCGTCCCGCCCAAATAGCCGATAAAGTGTATCTTTCCTTCAACTTCTTTTTGCCTTGAAGCCTCAACAAGGTGCTGCTTCATACCGCCGTCGGGGCCCACGAAAACCAAGTCGTAACCACTAATTTGGTCACCGAGCTGCAGGTATGCTTCAAGCAGCAAGTCGGGTCCTTTGATCGGATTTAATCGGCCTACAAATAGTATGAACGGTCTATTCTCCAGACCATAACGCGCACGAATAGCTGAGACGTTATGGCTAGTAAAATCTTTAGGGTTTATGCCATTGTTTACGATCTGTATCTGATCAGGCGCCACACCGTAGGAGGAGAATTGACTTTTTTCGTCGGTCGTAATCGCGATAAAAGCGCTGGCATTCCTAATAATATTCCGACCGATTATGAAGTTATATAATCTCTTGAATTTCTGACTACGCCCAAAAAGTGGCAATGCGCCCGCTGGGCAAACGACATAAGGTTTGCCACATAAGCGCGCGACAAGATATACGATTGCGTTGAGAACAGTCCAATGCCCCATCAAGTGTACGATGTCGGCACTTCTTACTGCTCGAAAAACCTTAAGGAGATTAAGGCTAGGCACGTAGAAACGCTTGGACCAGCACGCAAGTTTTATTAAGCCAACGTTGCTAGCTAGCAGATCATCACTGACACCCGACAAATCACCTATATTCAATGTTAAAATTGAGCAAGTGTTACCTGCTTTTGCCAATGCCTTGGACATTTGCAACGTACGCTCTCCGGTACCGCCGCTGCTCACTGGATCTACGGACATATTCACATTCAGTATCTTCAGGACTTTATCCATTTTTCACAACCAACTCTAGGGCCATGGCGTCAACACCATAAAGAAACTCGAACCCAAATGCTTTTAACTTCTCGGCGGAGTAAATTACTTTTCCTGAGTTGCTATTACGGCCAAAAATTTTCCGTAAGTATCTCGGTAGCCAATGGGGCAGATATAAAACATCTTTTTCTCGATGATCATCCTCGACCCTACGGTAGGTACGGTAGGTATTCCAAACGCCCGCAACGGTGTTCAAAGGATCATCATCCCTAGACACGAAAAAGCACTCAGGCTTTTCAAACTCGTGGGAAATAAAAAATACGGCAGCAGCAGCCACATCGTGCGCATGCACCAAGTGAGCACATTCTCCGCCTTTGATGAAGACCTTGAGCCGGTTAGCTAACCCTCCCTCCTTCGCCATAACAAACACGCCCGGCTTATCACTATCAACCACGTTTGTAGGTCTCAACATCACCGTAGTAGTGCCTGGTTTGTGTTGTGCAACAAGCAGTTCTGCGGCTGCTTTAGTGACCTCATATTCGTTCTGAGGATTACATGGCGTGCTTTCATCCACAACGAGCGTATTGGTCAAACCTACAACCCCTGCACTACTGATGAAACAAAAGTATCTAATAGGCTGAGACTGACAGGCTGTAATAAGCGCCTCGGTGGCTTCGACATTGCTGGACTGCATCATGGAGACATCATGCAACTCAGCCGCACAATGGAATACTATATCAGCCCCAGAAACAAACCGATTCAATACCTCTTGATCACGAAGATCACCCGTAATATAAGAAAGCCTCGGCTGATCGATCAGTGCCTTACGAGTCAAGACGCGCACGCCATAACCTTCAGCAAGAAGATGGTCGACGATCTTCTTTCCCACCATGCCGGTACCACCCGTCACGCACGCTAGCCCTTTTTGAACGCTCATGCCTATACCACCCCGCCATTTATTCTGCTGAAGGTAACTATCATTACCCTACTGACCCGAGAAGATAGTTTGATAATCCCCTAGCACCGAGACCCCACCAGCGAGTGTATAAAATAAGTAACCATTGAACAAACCTGTCGAGGCGCCTACCAGCACGTATGACATCACGCGTTGTTTTGCATGATAATAAATATAATAAGGCACCAGTAAAACCATGGAAAATTGAAGTGCCAGTCCCAGACGATATAGCACATCGACTTGCCAACCTATAGACCATACAAGGGTCGATAAGCAATAAATAAAGAACACAATATAAAAACTGGATGGATCTGGTTTGCGCAATACTGCCTCAGAAAACGCAGCACCATACGCGCCTTTGAACCCCAACAAAAACAAAAATAAAAACAAGATACGTAGCGCCGCTGACACTATCGACCCCGTGCCGGCTGACACATAGAACTCATATCGCCCCCCGACGTAACTCAAAATACCACCTATGATTGCCGAGAAATCTACAACCAGCAAAAAACTGGAAATCATTAAAACAACCACGCCGAAATGAATTATCTTCACATTTTTCATGAGCCGATAACCGATAATAGTGGGAATAAATATAATCGCGGCAATATGCATAAAAGGCGTTGCGAGCAACAGTGCCCAAGAAAGTAACTTACGACGGTATACCAGCAAACGCATCAGCGCATAGAACCCCACCACCAGCGCCAAAGAGAAGCGTATATGGGTAAAAAATGTCGGCAAAAATAAACAATAGTAAATAAAGAGCGAATAAAAATAATTTATACTGTACCTGGTAATTACCCAGTATAAAAATAGAAAATTAATCAGTGCAAAAACAAATATTCCCACCTCTGGCGAGGCGCCTATGCTTGCTAACACTGATGCTACTAACGAGAAGCCTTTTTCAACACCCGACGTCTGCTCTTCGTAGTCCTGAAGATCAGACGCAAAATTGGACAGCGTCGGGGCCAGCTCAAAGTACTTTATGTAACTGTAATAGTCGTCATCAACGTCGCCCCCCCTAAGCCCTACGAATAAAACCAACGGTACGATACCTAGAATAAAAAACGCGCACTTCCTCAGACTTACATTACTTATCGCTAACTCTGCGAACGACAAAACTGATAAATACAACGCGACGAGCGAGTATGTATTAATCATCTCAGTTATACTTCTCAGTGTAGCTTGTTTTAACTAGCTTCGAGAGAATGCTTGTCATCACATAGCTCAACCTGTAACCCAGCCAAGAGTAATTGTGCACTTCTAAAGCCAGAGGGTCTGTAGCTTCGAACAGGCTCGAGAAGTTTGACACACAATGCTCCATTGAAAACAGTTCAGCCTTAAGCATGTGGCGACGCCCAAGAAGCTGCTTCTGCTCCGTAGAGAGGGAGGCAAACCCTTCAATCAAGTTAGCCACATCAAGCAACGGCAAGTCCAAACCTAGCTCATTATATGTAAACCCGGAAATATCCGAAAAATATCCGTACGTTTTTGAATCTGGAATTGATTCAATACCAATAATTGCAGGCACTCCAAGGGCAGAGGCTTCGATAATTGCAGTGCCACTACCGACAAATAAATCATAGTTGGTGACGACACGCGAGAATTCAGAGTATTTCAAGGTTCCCTTTAAAAATACCGGAGCACCAGAAGCACGAACTTTTTCGGTAACCTCGGCCTCAATATCTCCCCTGCCATAAACATCATAAGTGACCTCATAGCCTTTAGCGACGAGGTCAGCAACAACATCTATCATCCACAAATTATAAGTTTTAAAGTTGGTTAAACGACCAATTGAAATAATTTTTATACGCTTACCTTCAGAAAACTCATTCTTATTTTTCGACTGAACTACATCGACACCCAGTGGGAAGACGTTAGTTTCAGCGATATTTCGGGCCGTTTCTCCACATACTGTTTCTGCAACGCCCTCATTGAAGAAAGCAAGACTTCGGCTGCTCAATCCACTTAAAGCAGCACGGTTAATTCTTTCAAAGTAAGGAAGTGCGCGACCTTTTCCCCAACTGAATTCTTTCTGATGATAAAATCCTAAATTGACCCTGGCCTTCTTGTTGGAGGATTTAAAAATTTGTTGAGCAAGCAGGATGCCCAGACCTTCAGTAGCGTGTACAAGATCCACTTCCAGCGCTAACTTTTCCATTGCGGCCGAACTAAGCTTAACTAACATTTTCAATGGCACAGGCAGCTTCTTGGCGAGCGACCTAAAATTATAAGCTACATACCCAGAATAAAAATCTACCTTGGCACTGCGTTCCAAACGAGCAAGAAGCTCTACATCACAGTGATGGCGCTCACATAAGAAAAGAAATCGAAAATTATATTTGGATTGATCATAATTTTCGGCCAACCGGCAGTAAAAGGTTTCAATCCCACCCACCTGAAGCCCACGATAAATAAAAAGCACGGTTTTCATGTCAACCTCAAATCAGGATTAAATTCATTTTACTGTGTGAAATCTGGACATGGCATATTGGCCAAGGATTCTAACGCTACTCCTAAAGGAAAATAACATCATTACACCCATACCTACCCATGCGCCACCGATTGCAAATCGAAACGAGTCGCCCTGCGTTGCTTGCAAGGAGGACAACGCCACGCACAATAAAGTCCAACAGTATAATTTGGCTCTCGGAAATACTCTCCAGGTATGGATTGAAATCTCAGTTCGTACTACCAAGAAGATAAACATCGCCATACTGGTTGATATAGCCGCTCCCGCCGCGCCATAAATTGGAATTAAAAAATATGCTAAAGCTATATTCGACGGCAGTGCAAGAATGGGCGCCAATACCGCCAAGCCGGTTCTTTTTTTGAGATGCACACCCACAACCGTCGTTTCAGATAACGTATACAGCAGCGGCAACCCCATACATGCGCCGATAATATATTGCACGATGTAATACTCTCGCGGTAGAAAATACCCAACCACGAAAGAGAATAGACCGATCATTACGAACGAAAAAACCACAAAGGCAGTGGCATGCTCGACGACGGCATCGACTTTACTTAAATCTTCTCCAGCCGAAGCCCACTTATATACAATGGGTGACCAGACCACGGAAAAAATAGATTGAAACAAAATTCCCACTGCTGCAAAGCTGATCCCTACGGAATACACTCCCACTTCAGCTAAGCTAGACCACCAGCTTAACGCGATCCTGTCAAACATCGTCAGGGCCCAATATGCAATACTGCCGAATACCAGTGGAAAACCAAAACCTAGTAATCCCTTGAATACCTGGCTGGAAAACTTACTGCCATAAGCATTAACGATCAAACCTCTTGTGAAGTAAACCAACAGAATCAAGGCAGACAGCAGAGCTAAGCATTGCGCAAATAATAAAAACCCGAACCCAGCGGATAACTCAGTAAAAATACCGAATAAAATAACGCCTAAAAACGTTGCCTTGGGCAATATTAAAGTCAGTGAATAAGCCAATGCCTTGCCATTCATTCTTAAGGCGTGAGACAGAAAACTATTAATAAAATTTATCAATAGGCATGCTGCCACCATGTAAGTGAGAGATAAACTGCTCAAGGAGAAATAAGAGACCGCATACTCCTTGAAGAAAACCAAGCTCAGCGCTGAACAACCCAAAAGAAACGTAAAGCCTGGCAGAAATGCCGCCTTAAATAACTCACCCTCATTTTCAAAATCATAATATTCGCGGACAAAAGCCTGGTCCAAGCCGAAGCTTGACACGACAAATGAAAAAGTAATTAGAACCTGCAACATTGCCGCGCGACCGACATCTTCTACCGGGACAAACCAGGTGAGTATCGGCAATGTCAGAAAGCTGAGTAGCGCTGCACCCAACGGGCCCAGCGCAAAGGTCAGAATTTTTTTGGGTGTCACTTGTAGAAGCTCACGACGCTGCTCACTACTTTTTCAATTTCTTCAGAGGTAATACCAAAATACAAGGGCAGTCTGATCAAGCGCTCGCTTTCCACAGTAGTGAACTTATCAGTGCCATGAAAACGGCTATAGTCATTGCCGGCCGAAGAATTATGTAGAGGTACGTAGTGGAAAACAGCCATTACTCCATTCGCCTTCATATGATCCAGCAATAAGGTTCTTTCAGCAAGGTCGGCCACCTTCAGGTAGAACATATGACCGTTATGAGTCACAGCGTCTGGAATAGTAGGTAACGCGATACGGCCACTGTCAGCTAGTTGCCGCAAACTATGATAATATTTGGTCCAGACAGCTTTTCTAAACTCATTGATATCGTTTACATGATTTATCTGCCCCCAAAGATATGCCGCCTGAAGTTCGGAAGGCAGGTAACTGCTGCCAATATCCACCCAGGTATATTTATCGATCATGCCCCTGAAAAATTGACTGCGATTTGTACCTTTTTCTCTGATGATTTCAGCTCTTGCTATGAATTGCTCGTCATTGATGATCAGCAGGCCGCCCTCACCACCGCTCGTATAATTCTTGGTCTCATGAAAGCTGAACGCCGCCATGTGACCTATCGAACCAAGCGCACGGCCTTTATACGTAGACATCATGCCTTGCGCGGCATCTTCAATAACGTACAAGTTGTACTTCTGCGCGATGCTCATGATCAAATCCATTTCACAGGCCACGCCGGCGTAATGAACAGGGATGATAGCCTTAGTTTTGGAGGAGACTGCGGCCTCAATCAGCGTTTCATCAATATTCATGGTATCTTGGCGAATATCAACAAACACAATTTTAGCGCCGCGCAAAACAAAGGCGTTGGCCGTACTAACGAATGTATAGCTAGGCATGATAACTTCATCACCTGGCTTGATATCAATCAACAACGCAGCCATCTCCAGCGCCTGAGTGCAGGACGGAGTAAGCAAGGTCTTTTTACAATCCAGATTTTTTTCAAACCACGCTTGACATAACTGCGAATAAGCACCATCGCCGGCCATTTTCGCACTTTTCATCGAAGCAAGGACGTGCTCATCTTCACTGCCGGTATAGGGTGGTTTGTTAAATGGAATCATGGCTAAGCTCGCTGAGAAATTGAGTTTCTAATTTGAGGAGATCTTTTTTTCTATCTTTCACACGTTTAGCCGGAACACCTGCGTAAACGCCCCAGCTGTCCGTACTCTTAGTCACAAGGGCCATAGCCCCAATCGCACAGCCCTCGGCCAGATCAACGCCGGGAAAAACGATTGCCCCAGCGCCTACGATGACATGTCGCCCAAGAGACACTGCAGCGAAATATTCGTTCTTGAATCTTTTCGGAATAAGCGAGTTGGCTAGCGTTTCGCCACTGTAGTCGTCAGACTGCGAAAATATTTTTACACCATAAGCAAGCGTACAAAAGTCGCCAAAATAAATTCCCGGAACGCCACCCGCCACTAGGCACATGGGCGTTATGTGATTATATTTGCCAATCACTAATCTACCTGACACCACACAAAAATCGTCAATGCGAGAATAATCGCCGACTTCGATTAGATCCGCATTATATATACAGGCCTTATCGCTGATCTTTACACCAACACCGAGTTTCTTAAAACCCAATTCCTGCAATTGCTGCTCTGTCAAATAGGCCATTTACCCACCTAAATCTTCCACCGCAGGATTGTCGTAAATTTAGCCGCCGAGCGCGCATAAAACGAACAATCGTTGAACAACATGGCACCAATATCAAATCGACATCATTAGGCCACCTTTCTAGTCGGGTATTCAACCCGCTGAGCGAAACCGCCAATTGGGACAGGATATCTTGATCCTTCAAGAGAATCCTCTCTTACCTCAACTGCGCCTTAAATTTCCGAAGGCGGAGCTTTTCTTGATAGTGGTACACATCGCCACCGGGCACTAGGATGGCTGGGCCACGCACCGACGACCACTATCTCGCTAACTCTTCGGACCTGTTTGAAAGCCTGCTATGGCTTTTCCTATTCGCTTGCTCAGGAATCGCCAGAACGCTTGATGGGCTCCGACCATTGAGCCTGATGAAATGGAGAATCATTGCCGCCAAGACGCCCAGCATGACACCTATGACCAATCCGCCGATCAAGATCATCGCCTTTCGCGGCTTGACTGGCCTTAACGGCTCAAGCGCCTGCCTGTCGATGGATACGAGCTTCAATCGGCTCATATCAATGTTGAGATTGCCTAGGCGAGCTATTTCAGCGCGTATTGGCTCTACGCCATTTAGAAATAGATCCTCTTTCTCACGAAGATTCAGGACCTCAATCTGCCGGTTATTTTGCAACAACTGTAATTCTTTTGAGATCTGGGCAATCCGCCCCTCGGTAAAATCATCTGATTTACGCTGGCTCAGTGCGGAACGCTCAGCCTCAAGGGCATCAACCCCCATAAAATATAAAGGTACTTGCTGATTATTAATTTCAGTCTTCATTACGCTATTGGCACCCGATCGATCGGCGTCCCCTAGCGAAGAGGGAGTAGATGGCTTTTTGATACCCAGTGATCTTGCAATATTGATCGCTTCATTGAGCTGCGCAATACGATCCTGACGCAGCGTCTTCAATTGAGCACGAAGCGCTTTCAATTCATCCTGCAGCTGATTCCGCTTGAGCGTATCGCCTTCCCGCAAGGAAGCGATTTTAGCCTCCTTATCGATAACATAGTTAGAGCGAGCCGCCGCCCACTTACCGGATAACTCGTTCAATCTATTTTTTACAATTACATCTAAATCCGCAGCGATTTGCTGGCGTTCGGAATCTATAGCGTAGGTAACGAAGCTATTCAGAATACCTACGCCGTCAACCCCTTTAGGATAATTCATTTCAAGCTTGATATAAGCACTGAGAGAGTCAGCTTTCTTAGGGTCAGGCAAAATTAGATTAATCGAGTTTCGATTAAACTCTTCAAAACTTTGCTCCAACGTTCTTCCAGGCCGTTCAAAGTTCTTAAATAGCTGTTGGTTAGCACGGAAAAAGCTTAGCCGAGTATCGTAAGACTCCAGTGCAGCGCCCACCTTGATGAGCGCTTCACCTGGAGGGAGCTTATAAACTTCGGACCGGTTCAATGCGTCCAGTTCATTGATCGCGGCGGGCCGAAGCACACTGCTTACCTGGTACTCCGGAGTAGCCATGAATGCGTATGCCGCAGCAACAAAAGCCGCGACAGCAGTGATACATATGATGAGCTTTTTCTGCTGACAGACGCTTTGGAGAAGCGCTACAAGATCTACTTCGCCGGACGGATGGAGCGGGGGCGTGCGGAAGCTACTACTCACAACAAAAACCTGCCTTCAAAGAGAAACTGCGGGCTCGTTATGCAGACAAAATTGCGTTTTTTATTCTAATTAGGTGACCGCCAAAACCCAGCGTCTCTGCCAAATTCTGAGCGCACAAAATGCCTGTTATCGAGAACAGATTCCATTCTGCCATCTCTTTGGTATATTACAAGCCTTGACATGTATGTCAGACGATTCTGAGTTCCCCCAGAGAACTGTCGTAACCAGCGGGAATAGGTAGCTAGGCAGCTCAATGCGCTCGACATGATGAGATTTCTGACAAACGGTCGTCAACACCGCGCGCTTCCATCACAACTGCAAGCTAAGACCAAACCCTAAACCACCGCCTTACCCCGACGCCTACGCACAACCACCCCCAACACCGGCCCAATCACCATCCCCACAATCAAAGCCACCACCACAAACACCGCCACCGGCATCTGCGCAGTACTCCACCCCAGGAATGACAGCGCCACGCCCTGCTGGTTCTCCAGCACAAACGCCAGAACCACCAAAGCCGCAAGCACTGCAATCAACACCGCAACAACGCGCTTAACCCCACGCATACCCTTCTCCTTCCCCAAAGACACTCAGACGCCTTCTTCCTCTTCTTCGTTCACCCGATCGCGCAATTCCTTGCCCGGTTTGAAGTGGGGAACGAATTTGCCGTCGAGGCTGACGGATTGGCCGGTTTTTGGGTTGCGGCCTACGCGCGGTGCGCGGTAGTGCAGGGAGAAGCTGCCGAAGCCGCGGATTTCGATGCGATCTCCGGTGGCCAGGCATTGGGACATTTGCTCAAGCATGGTCTTGATAGCCAGCTCTACATCCTTGGATGAGAGCAGCCCTTGATGGGTGACAATTCGTTCGATCAACTCCGACTTCGTCATATTTTTCCCTTCTTTTTCAAGCAGCTAGGAAAAGCGCTCCGAAGGTTTTAGCATGAGTTGATGAATTTGAACAGCCCATGTGTCAACTTATCTGGGGCTGAATAAACACGCTCAGCAAGCAGCCAACCCCTTACTTACAGATCACCAACATGGTCCGCGTCACCGCGCCAGCAGGGTTCCAGCCGAACAGGTAGTCGCCCTCTTCGTCCTCTGCGTCGCTGGAGCGGGTTATGACCTTGTAGCCCTGCATCTTGCACTCACGGGCAGCGCGCTTTTCGCACCTTTCCCACTTGTTGCCCAGGCCAGAGCAGTCGACCTCGATGCCGCTGACGCCGCGCTTCGCGTGGGTCTTGGCACTGGTGGAGGAGCAGCCTGCAAGCACGAGCAAGGCGAGTATTACGATAATTCTGTTCATTCAAACCCTTATTGAGTCAGCAACGCGAAATAGCCGTTTTCAAGACTATAGTCAGTTCTGACATTGGGCTGAATGCCTTGGTTCGGTGCAGTTGCTTCATCAAATTTCAGGCACAAAAAAGGGCGACCGAAGTCGCCCTTTTTCTACAGCTTTACAGAACTTAGTTCTGCTTAGCCATTGCCTGGCGCAGCAGTGCCGCCATGGTGGTATCAGCAGCAGCTTCCGGAGCAGCTTCTTTCAAGCTCTGGATAGCTTCTTTCTCTTCCACTTCGTCTTTCGACTTGATGGAGAGCTGAATCACGCGGCTCTTGCGGTCAACGCTGATGATCTTGGCTTCTACTTCCTGGCCTTCTTTCAGAACGTTGCGCGCGTCTTCAACGCGGTCACGGCTGATTTCGGAGGCTTTCAGAGTCGCTTCGATATCGTCGGCCAGAACGATGATGGCGCCTTTGGCGTCAACTTCTTTCACAGTGCCTTTAACGATGGCGCCTTTATCGTTCTCTTGAACGTACTCGGAGAACGGATCGCTTTCCAGTTGCTTGATGCCCAGGGAGATGCGCTCGCGCTCTGGGTCAACCGACAGGATAACGGTGTCCAGCTCGTCGCCCTTCTTGAAACGACGAACAGCTTCTTCGCCAACTTCGTTCCAGGAGATGTCGGACAGGTGAACCAGGCCGTCGATGCCGCCGTCCAGACCAATGAAGATACCGAAATCGGTGATCGACTTGATGGTGCCGGAGATTTTATCGCCCTTGTTGAACTGGCCAGAGAAATCTTCCCATGGGTTAGATTTGCACTGCTTGATGCCCAGGGAGATACGACGACGCTCTTCGTCGATGTCCAGAACCATAACTTCCACTTCGTCGCCGACTTGTACGACTTTCGAAGGGTGGATGTTCTTGTTGGTCCAGTCCATTTCGGAAACGTGTACCAGGCCTTCCACGCCTTCTTCCAGCTCTGCGAAGCAGCCGTAGTCGGTCAGGTTGGTAACACGCGCGGTTACGCGGGTGCTTTCTGGGTAACGAGCTTTGATAGCAACCCATGGATCTTCGCCCAGCTGCTTCAAGCCCAGGGAAACGCGGTTACGCTCACGATCGTACTTCAGAACCTTGACATCGATCTCGTCGCCAACGTTGACGATTTCGGAAGGATGCTTGATACGCTTCCAAGCCATGTCGGTAATGTGCAGCAGGCCATCGACGCCACCCAGATCGACGAATGCGCCGTAATCGGTGAGGTTCTTGACGATACCTTTGACTTGTTGGCCTTCCTGCAGGGATTCCAGCAGAGCTTCACGCTCGGCGGAGTTCTCTGCTTCCAGCACGCTGCGACGGGAAACGACAACGTTGTTGCGCTTCTGGTCGAGCTTGATGACTTTGAATTCCAGTTCTTTGCCTTCCAGGTGCGTGGTGTCGCGCACTGGACGAACGTCGACCAAAGAACCTGGCAGGAACGCACGGATGCCGTTAACGTCGACAGTGAAGCCGCCTTTAACCTTACCGTTGATAACGCCCTTGACCACTTCTTCAGCTGCGAAGGCTGCTTCGAGAACAATCCAGCATTCAGCGCGCTTGGCTTTTTCACGGGACAGCTTGGTTTCACCGAAACCGTCTTCAACCGAGTCCAGAGCAACGTGAACTTCGTCACCGACATTGATAGTCAGGTCACCAGCATCGTTGTAGAACTGTTCCAGCGGGATCAGAGCTTCAGACTTCAGACCAGCGTGAACGGTTACCCAGCGAGCTTGGTAATCGATATCAACGATAACACCGGTGATGATGGAGCCTGCCTGAAGGTTCAGGGTTTTTAGGCTTTCTTCAAAGAGTTCCGCAAAGCTTTCGCTCATTTTAATTCCTGTTGATAAGGGCGAAGAATACGCCCATCTCCACACCCCAGACGGTGTGGGTCAGTTTCAGTTAAAAGAAGCCACCGCAGGACTATGACTGGTCCCCTGCGGCCTTCTTGATCACCCGGCGATATCGCGAATGGCGATTTCACTCATGATGCGTTCCAGCACCTGCTCGATGGACAACTCCGTGGAATCCAGCTGTATGGCGTCAGCCGCCGGCTTGAGCGGGGCTACCGCACGCTGGGTATCACGCTCATCGCGTGCACGGATCTCATCTAGCAGACTCGACAGACTAACACCATCGACTTTGCCCTTCAACTGCAAGTATCGGCGGCGTGCCCGTTCCTCGGCGCTGGCGGTCAGGAAAATCTTCAGCGGCGCCTCGGGAAACACCACCGTGCCCATGTCGCGGCCATCGGCCACCAGGCCCGGCGCCTCCTGGAATGCGCGCTGGCGCTGCAGCAGCGCCTCGCGCACGGCGGGCAGCGCAGCCACTTGGGAGGCGCCCGCGCCGATACTCTCGGTGCGAATCACATCGCTGACTTCATCACCTTCCAGAATGATGCGCTGCAACTGACCCTCGGTCGCCGCAATGAACTGCACATCCAGATGGGCGGCAAGTTTCGTCAGCAGCTCTTCGTTGGTCAGGTCCACACCATGGTTGTGCGCAGCGAACGCCAGCAGGCGGTACAGCGCGCCAGAATCCAGCAGGCACCAACCCAGGCGCTTGGCCAGAATGCCAGCGATTGTGCCTTTGCCCGAGCCGCTAGGCCCGTCGATGGTAATCACCGGTGCTTTGATATTCACAATTGAGCCTCTTGGGCAACACGGATGCCGACTTGGGCACACAGTGTCAGAAAGTTCGGAAAAGACGTAGCAACATTGGCGCAGTCAAGGATACGAATAGGCGCCGTCGCCCGCAGGGAAGCCACACTGAACGCCATGGCAATCCGATGATCGCCATGGGCATGCACTTCACCGCCGCCCATCGGGCCACCGTCAATGATAAGCCCATCAGGCGTGGGTTCACACTTCACGCCCAGAGCCAACAGACCGTCGGCCATCACCTGGATGCGATCGGACTCCTTGAGGCGCAGCTCTTCGGCCCCGCGTAAAACAGTGCGCCCCTGAGCACAGGCTGCGGCAATAAACAGCACGGGAAACTCATCAATCGCCAACGGCACCAGGGCCTCTGGAATCTCGATGCCCTTGAGCGCAGCAGCACGCACACGTAAATCCGCAACCGGCTCGCCGCCCACCTCACGCTGATTTTCGAGGGTGATATCAGCCCCCATCAGCCGCAGGATGTCGATCACACCGGTGCGGGTCGGGTTGATACCGACATGCTCCAGCAACAGCTCGGAGCCTTCGGCAATCGAGGCCGCCACCAGGAAAAACGCCGAAGACGAGATATCCCCTGGCACTTCAATACGCGTAGCGGTCAACCCATGCCCCGACGCCAGCGACGCCGTCGCGCCCTGCACCGCCACCGGGTAGCCAAAGCCGCGCAGCATGCGCTCGGTGTGGTCGCGGGTCGGTGCGGGCTCGGTCACCGAGGTTTTACCCTCAGCATATAACCCCGCCAACAACAGGCAGGATTTCACCTGGGCACTGGCCATAGGCAGTACATAGTTCAAGCCTTTGAGCGATTGCCCGCCACGAATGCTCAGTGGCGGACGCCCGTCCGGCCCGGTCTCGATGATCGCGCCCATTTCACGCAGCGGCTTGGCCACGCGGCTCATCGGGCGCTTGGACAGCGAGGCATCGCCGGTCAACACGCTGTCGAAGCGCTGCGCCGCCAATACACCGGCCAACAGGCGCATCGACGTGCCGGAATTGCCCACGTAGATCGGCCCCGGCGCTGCCTTCAGGCCCTGCAGGCCGACACCGTGAATGGTCACGCGCCCATGGTGCGGGCCCTCGATCACCACGCCCATGTCGCGAAAGGCCTGCAAGGTCGCCAGGGCGTCCTCACCCTCAAGGAAGCCTTCCACCTCGGTCACACCCTCGGCCAACGACCCCAGCATGATCGAGCGATGAGAGATCGACTTGTCACCCGGCACGCGGATGCGCCCGCTCAAGCGGCCACCCGGACTGGCGATGAAGGTCAGGTCATCGGTGCTCACTGCGGTTTCCATGTAGGCCCGGCGCGCGAGGATCTTGCTGAAATGTTCGCGCGCCACCCGCGCACGGGTGAACACGCCCAGCAGTTGATGGCCGTCTCCCGCATCCACGGCGTCGCGCAAGGCGTCGAGGTCACTGCGGAAGGTGTCCAGAGTGCGCAACACCGCTTCGCGATTGGCGAGGAAGATGTCGTGCCACATCACCGGGTCGCTGCCGGCAATCCGCGTGAAATCGCGGAAGCCGCCGGCGGCGTAGCGGAAAATCTCGAGGTTCTCGTTGCGCTTGGCCAAAGAATCCACCAAGCCAAATGCCAGCAGATGCGGCAAGTGACTGGTCGCTGCCAACACTTCGTCGTGACGCTCGACCTGCATATGCTCTACATCCGCGCCCAGCTCGCGCCAGAGACGATCCACCACTGCCAACGCCGTGGGATCGGTTTGCGCAAGCGGCGTCAGGATCACCTTATGCCGACGGAACAACTGCGCATTGGATGCCTCCACCCCGCTCTGCTCGGAACCCGCGATGGGATGGCCCGGCACAAAGCGCGGCGGCATGCCACCAAACGCCAATCGTGCCGCGCGCACCACGTTGCCTTTGGCGCTGCCCACATCGGTAAGGATCGCTTGCCCGAGGTCCATGCCTGCCAGTACCGCCAGCAATTTCTCCATGGCCAGGATCGGCACGGCGAGCTGGATCACATCCGCGCCCTGGCACGCAACGGCCAGATCCGCCTCACAGCGGTCCACCACGCCCAACTCCACCGCCAACGTGCGCGACTGCGGGTCGAGGTCCACGCCCACCACTTCGCCACACAGCCCGCTTTCACGCAGGCCCTTGGCGAAGGAGCCACCGATCAACCCCAGGCCGACCACCACCAGGCGACCGATCATAGGCACAGCAGGTTGCAATGCAGTGACATCAACCACGGGCCAGAACCTTGGCCAGCGCCTCAAGGAAGCGGCTGTTCTCAGCCGGCAAACCGATGGTGATACGCAGGTGGTTCGGCATCCCGTAGTTGGCTACCGGGCGTACGATCACACCCTCGCGCAGCAAGCCCTGGAACACCGGCGCGGCCACTTGGCCGAGGTCGACGCAGATGAAGTTGCCCTTGGACGGAATCCAGCCCAGGCCCAGCTCACGAAAGCCTTCCTGCAATTGCAGCATGCCGCTTTCGTTGAGGCGACGGCCTTCTTCCAGGTATTCGGCATCCTTCACCGCCGCACAGGCGGCCGCCAGGGCCAGGCTGTTGACGTTGAACGGTTGGCGCACGCGATTCAGCACATCGGCGACCACGGGGGTGGACAAGCCATAGCCGACCCGCAACGACGCCAGACCATAAGCCTTGGAGAACGTACGCGACACCAGCAGGTTCGGGTAGGCCGCGAGGAAATCCAGGCCGTCGGGCAGGTCGCTGCCTTCGGCGTACTCGATGTAGGCTTCGTCCAGCACGACCAGCACATGCGCCGGCACGTCCTGCAGGAATTCGTTCAGTGCCTGCTCGCCAAACCAGGTGCCGGTCGGGTTGTTCGGGTTGGCGATAAACACCACGCGAGTCTGGGCATCGATGGCCGCCAGCATCGCCGGCAAGTCATGGCCCCAGTCCTTGGCAGGAATCACGCGAGCATCCGCCCCCACCGCCTGAGTCACAATCGGGTAGACCGCAAACGCGTGTTCGCTGAACACCGCATTCAAACCTGGCGCCAGGTAGGCACGGCCGACCAGTTCAAGGATGTCGTTGGAGCCGTTGCCCAAGGTCACTTGATTCAACTCGACCCGGCACTTGTCCGCCAGTAGCGACTTGAGGGCAAAACCGTTGCCATCGGGATAACGGGTCAGCTCGGCCAGCTCTTCACGAATCGCCGCCAACACTTTGGGGCTCGGGCCCAGCGGGTTTTCGTTACTCGCCAGTTTGACGATCTTGGACGGGTCCAGATTCAACTCACGGGCCAACTCGTCCACAGGCTTGCCTGGAACGTAAGGCGAGAGTTGTTGCACGCCCGGCTGCGCCAGGGCGAGGAAGTTGCCACTCATGTCAAAGCCTCACAAAACCGCTTTCGGGTAAGAGCCCAGCACCTTGAGTGCCACGGCTTCCTGACTGATTTTCTCCAGCACGCCCTTGACCAGAGGGTCGCGGTGATGGCCCATGAAGTCGATAAAGAATACGTAGGTCCACTTACCGCTGCGCGAAGGACGAGTCTCGATGCGCGTCAGGTCAATCCCGTTGTCGTGGAACGGCACCAGCAGCTCATGCAGCGCGCCGGGCTTGTTGCTCATGGAGACGATGATCGAGGTCTTGTCGTCGCCGGTCGGCGGCACTTCCTGGCTGCCGATCATCAAAAAGCGCGTGGAGTTATCCGGGCGATCTTCGATCTTTTCGGCCAGGCGCGTCAGGCCGTACAGGCCGGCAGCCATATCGCCGGCAATCGCCGCCGAGTTCCACTCACCCTTGACCCGCTTGGCCGCCTCGGCGTTGCTGGACACCGCCACGCGCTCTACATTCGGGTAATGGGCGTCCAACCACTTGCGGCACTGGGCCAAGGACTGGGCGTGGGAATAGATACGGCTGATGCTGTCGGTCTTGGTGTTTTCACCCACCAGCAGGTGGTGATGGATACGCAACTCCACCTCACCGCAGATGACCATGTCGTGTTCGAGGAAGCTGTCCAGCGTGTGGTTGACCGCGCCTTCGGTGGAGTTTTCCACTGGCACCACGCCAAAATTCACCGCACCGGCCGCGACTTCACGGAAGACTTCGTCGATGGCCGCCATCGGCTTGCTGATTACCGCATGGCCGAAGTGCTTCATGGCTGCCGCCTGGGTGAAGGTGCCTTCAGGGCCGAGGTAAGCCACTTTCAGCGGCTGCTCCAGCGCCAGGCACGAGGACATGATTTCACGGAACAACCGCGCCATCTCTTCGTTGCCCAACGGGCCCTTGTTGCGTTCCATCACACGCTTGAGCACCTGGGCTTCACGCTCGGGGCGGTAGAACACCGGCACTTCGCCTTCCGCCAGGGACGCCATTTTCACCCGGGCCACTTCCTGGGCGCAGCGCGCGCGCTCACTGATCAGTTCCAGGACCTTCTCATCCAGGCTGTCAATACGTACGCGCAGGGCCTTGAGTTCTTGCTCAGACATTAGCCGTGTTCCTTCTCGAACTCTGCCATGTAGGCAACCAGCGCATTGATGGCGTGGATGTCGACGGCGTTATAAATGGAGGCGCGCATGCCACCCACCGAGCGGTGGCCCTTGAGGTTCAGCAGGCCGCGTTCGTCGGCGCCAGCCAGGAACGGCTTGTCCAGGCGGTCGTCGGCCAGGCGGAACGGCACGTTCATCCACGAGCGGTCGCTGAGGTTGATCGGGTTGCTGTACAGGCCGCTGGCGTCGATGAAGTCGTACAGGACGCGCTTCTTCTCTTCGTTGAGCTTGCCCATGGCCGCCACGCCGCCCTGCTCCTTGAGCCATTCGAACACCAGGCCGGAGAGGTACCAGGCAAACGCCGGCGGGGTGTTGTACATCGAGCCGTTATCGGCCGCGACCTTGTAGTTGAGCATGGTCGGGCACAGCGAACGGGCACGGCCCAGCAGGTCTTCGCGGATGATATTGACCAGGATGCCGCTCGGGCCGATGTTCTTCTGCGCGCCGGCGTAGATCATGCCGTATTTGGACACGTCGATCGGGCGCGAGAGGATGTCCGAAGACATGTCGCACACCAGCGGAACGTCAC
The DNA here is from genome assembly GCF_037976155.1 of Pseudomonas sp. FSL L8-0168. Taxonomy (NCBI): domain Bacteria; kingdom Pseudomonadati; phylum Pseudomonadota; class Gammaproteobacteria; order Pseudomonadales; family Pseudomonadaceae; genus Pseudomonas; species Pseudomonas sp. FSL L8-0168. Next base: position 1,859,843 of record NZ_CP150262.1, read on the forward strand.
CGACTTGCGGCACCCAATCAAATTCCAGGCCACCGATGGTTTCGTTCGCGACGTAGTGAACGTAGGCCGCGTCCTTGGTCAGCTTCCACTCGTTCTGACCGGGAATGGCGAAGTAGTCGTAGGGCTTGGCGGTGCCCGCCACGTTGACATGGCCGTAGCGCGAGGCCTCCTCAATGGCCTTCTGCCCCCAGATACCGGTGTCGATATAGTCGGCAGTGCCGCCTTCGGGCAGCAGGTTCAGCGGTAACTGGGCGAACTGCTGGCTCGCACCACCCTGCAAGAACAGCACTTTGTAATTGGATGGGATGTCCAGCAGGTCGCGCAGGTCCTGCTCGGCCTTGTTGGCGATAGACACGAACTCATCGCTGCGATGGCTCATTTCCATCACGGAGAGGCCTTTTCCATGCCAGTCGAGGAGTTCACCCTGCGCACGCTGCAGGACTGCTTCAGGAAGCGCCGCGGGACCGGCACAGAAGTTATAGGCTCTCTTGCTCACATCCAATCTCACTCTGATCTGGTGGGGCTGCAATCATGTCAGCAACGCCCTCATTCTGGAGCGGACATCTGTGGGAGCTGGCTTTCCTGCGATAGCAGCGCCGCGGTATCACTGAATGACCGAGGCGCCTGCATCGCAGGCAAGCCAGCTCCCACATGGACCGCGTCCAGGCAAAGGGCGCTGTGTTTCATAGGGGACAAACAACAAGGGGGCGAATCTTCATCCGCCCCCTGTGTGTCCGCTTATTCCTGCGGTTCTTCTTCGTCTGCGGCAGCGTCGAGGGTTGGCTCGTCAACGTTGTCATCGCCAGCTGCGATAACCTCGCCTTCGAATTCCTCACCTTCGAGCTCTTCGCCTTCGACTTCCGAAGGCTCCTGCACACGCTCCAGGCCGACCAGTTTTTCGTCCTTGGCCAGCTTGATCAGGGTCACGCCCTGGGTGTTACGGCCCAGGCTCGACACTTCCGCCACACGGGTACGCACCAGGGTGCCCTGGTCGGAAATCAGCATGATCTCCTCGCCGTCGAGCACCTGCACCGCGCCGACGAGACGGCCGTTGCGGTCGTTGCTGACCATGGCGATCACGCCCTGGCCGCCACGCTTGTACTCCGGGAACTCACTGATGGCGGTGCGCTTGCCATAACCACGCTCGGAAGCGGTGAGGATCTGGCTGCCTTCTTCCGGGATCAGCATGGAAATCAGCTTCTGCCCTTCCGGCAGGCGCATGCCGCGTACACCGCGGGCGGTACGGCCCATGGCTCGTACGTCGGATTCCTTGAAGCGTGTGACCTTGCCGCCATCGGAGAACAGCATGACTTCGCGCTCGCCATCGGTAATGGCTGCGGAAATCAGCACGTCACCTTCGTCCAGCTCCAGGGCGATCAGGCCCACGCTGCGTTGACGGCTGAAGGATTCCAGCGGGGTCTTCTTCACGGTGCCCTTGGCGGTGGCCATGAAGATGAAATGACCTTCGGTGTATTCCTCGACCGGCAGCATGGTGGTGATGTATTCATCACTGTCCAGCGGCAGCAGGTTGACCAACGGACGACCACGGGCAGCGCGGGAGGCCTCCGGGATTTCGTAGGTCTTGAGCCAGTACACCTTGCCTTTGCTGGAGAACAGAAGCAGCGTGGTGTGGCTGTTGGCGACCAGCAGGTGAGCGATGTAGTCCTCATCCTTCACGCCGGTAGCCGATTTACCTTTACCGCCACGACGCTGGGCCTGGTAGGCCGCCAACGGTTGGGTCTTGGCATAGCCACCGTGGGAGATGGTCACCACGCGCTCTTCTTCCGGGATCATGTCACCCAGGGTCAGGTCCAGGCGCGCATCGAGGATTTCGGTGCGGCGCACGTCGCCGTATTCGGCGCGGATCACTTCCAGTTCTTCGCGGATCACTTCCATCAGGCGCACAGCGCTGCTGAGGATGCGGATCAACTCGCCGATCTGGTTGAGGATCTCCTGGTACTCGGCCAGCAGCTTCTCGTGCTCAAGGCCGGTGAGGCGGTGCAGGCGCAGTTCCAGGATAGCCTGGGCCTGTTCTGGCGACAGGAAGTACTTGCCTTCACGCAGACCGTATTGCGGGTCCAGGGTCTCGGGGCGGCACGAGTCGGCGCCAGCGCGCTCAACCATCGCGACCACGGCACTGGATTCCCAAGGTGTGCTGATCAGCGCTTCCTTGGCTTCCGACGGGGTTGGCGAGGCCTTGATGAGGGCGATCACCGGGTCGATGTTCGACAACGCAACCGCCTGGCCTTCCAGGATATGGCCGCGCTCGCGGGCCTTGCGCAGTTCGAACACGGTACGGCGGGTGACCACTTCGCGACGGTGACGCACGAAGGCTTCCAGCAGGTCCTTGAGGTTCAGGATGCGCGGGCGGCCGTCGATCAGGGCAACCACGTTGATACCAAACACGCTTTGCAGCTGGGTCTGGGCGTAGAGGTTGTTGAGGATCACCTCCGGCACTTCGCCGCGGCGCAGCTCGATGACCACGCGCATGCCGTCTTTGTCGGACTCGTCGCGCAGCTCGGTGATGCCTTCCAGCTTCTTCTCTTTAACCAGCTCGGCGATCTTCTCGATCAGGCGTGCCTTGTTCAACTGGTAAGGGAGTTCGGTGATGACGATCTGCTGGCGGCCACCGACCTTGTCGATGTCTTCGATGATCGAGCGGGCGCGCATGTAAATGCGCCCACGGCCGGTGCGGTAGGCTTCGATGATGCCGGCGCGACCGTTGATGATCGCGGCGGTCGGGAAGTCCGGGCCGGGAATGTATTGCATCAGCTCATCGACGGTCAGCTCAGGGTTGTCGATAAGGGCCAGGCAACCGTCGATGACTTCACCGAGGTTGTGCGGCGGGATGTTGGTGGCCATGCCCACGGCGATACCGCTGGAACCGTTGACCAGCAGGTTGGGAATCCTGGTGGGCATGACAGCCGGGATCATTTCGGTGCCGTCGTAGTTCGGCACCCAGTCCACGGTTTCTTTATGCAGGTCGGCCAGTAGCTCGTGCGCCAGCTTGGTCATGCGCACTTCGGTGTATCGCATGGCCGCGGCGTTGTCGCCGTCCACCGAACCGAAGTTACCCTGGCCGTCTACCAGCAGGTAGCGCAGGGAAAACGGCTGCGCCATCCGAACGATGGTGTCGTACACCGCAGTGTCGCCGTGAGGGTGATACTTACCGATCACGTCACCGACAACACGGGCAGATTTCTTGTACGGCTTGTTCCAGTCGTTACCCAGCTCGCTCATCGCGAACAGCACACGCCGGTGCACGGGCTTCAAGCCATCGCGCGCATCAGGCAGTGCCCGACCGACAATCACGCTCATCGCGTAGTCGAGGTAGGACTGTTTCAGCTCGTCTTCGATATTGACCGGGAGGATTTCTTTGGCCAGTTCGCCCATGAGAAGCCTGATTCCTTTTTCGGGTGAAACCTCGTCACATCCATTCGGGACGAACGAAGCTCGCCGCTGCCGGCACGGTGCCTGACAACGACTTACGACAAATCAACGAGTTATGACACGGATCTGCACGTTATAGGCCACCCCTCGGGGCAGCCCTGGAAACCGCCGGATGTTATCACAATCGCCGCCACGCACCTATCCCCCTGATGCGCATGGAGGCTAGTAATTTGACGGATGACAGGCTTGAAGGGGACGAGAGGGGCTCAGAGGCGCGATGGTGCTTTTTTGCGAGGGTGGAATGCAGACGTTTTATTGACTTCAAGGGCCAATCGCAGGCAAGCCAGCTCCCACCTTTGATGTGTGAACACGGTTGAAGGTGGGAGCTGGCTTGCCTGCGATAGAGCCCCCACAGCCACCGACACCCTCAATGCAGGCGCTTACGACACATCAACTTGGCCAGTTTGGCAGTGTCTGGCCGCTCGACAATGCCTTTTTCGGTGACGATCACGTCGATCAGGTCCGCAGGGGTCACATCAAACACAGGGTTAAACGCCGCGATATCCAACCGCTGCCCATCCACCTCAAGCAACTCACCCATATCGCGCTGCTCCAGCGCAACATCCTCCCCCGTAGCCATCATCAAATCCAGGGTCGAACTCGACGCCACCACCATAAAGCGCACGCCATGGTGCATGGCACACACGGCCAACTGATAAGTGCCGATCTTACTGATCACATCGCCATTGGCCGCAATACAGTCAGCCCCCACCACCACCCAGGTCACGCCTTTGGTCTTGAGGATATGTGCCCCGGCGGAGTCGGCATTCACCGCCACCGGGATGCCCTGGCCCGCCAACTCCCACGCTGTAAGACGGGAGCCTTGCAGCCAGGGGCGGGTTTCATTGACATAGACCTGCTCGACCAGCCCCTCCAGATACGCGGCATGAATCACCCCGAGGGCTGTACCAACGCCGCCGGAGGCCAACGCGCCGGCGTTGCCATGGGTGAGGATCGCCTGGGCATTGCCCTGGTGCTTGCGAATCCGCTCCATACCCAACTGGGCCATGACCACGTTGGCCTCCCGGTCGCTCTCATGGATCGCGACGGCTTCGGCTTCCAGCGCCACCAGCGGGTCGGCGTGCTGCTTGAGGCGGTCGAGGCGGTCGCGCATGCGCTGCAAGGCCCAGAACAGGTTCGATGCGGTCGGTCGGGTATGGGCCAGCAAGGCGTAGTCTTCTTCCCATGCAGCCTGCCAGTCACCACCCTCGGCGATACGCTCGCGGGCGGCCAGGACCAAGCCATAGGCGGCGCAGATGCCGATAGCCGGCGCGCCCCGCACCACCATGATGCGAATGGCGTCGGCCACCGACTCAACGGTACTGCAGGCCACCCAGTGCGTCCGGGACGGCAAAACGCGCTGATCGAGCAGGTGCAGCGCGCCATCACGCCATTCGATGGCCTTCACTTTGTCTGCAGCCAACAGTCGGTCGCGCATCCCTTACCCCGCACTCATGAACAAAAGCCGCCGATTATAGCGATCCGCCAGCCAGGACGCTCGGGTATACTTCGCCCTTCTTTTATAGCTGCCTGGGAAGAAGCCTGCGATGACCTCCACTGCCGCCCCGCTCGACTTGTTGCTGCTGCCGACCTGGCTGGTACCCGTCGAGCCCGCTGGCGTGGTGCTCAAGGAGCATGGCGTGGGTATCCGCGACGGCTGCATTGCCTTTATCGGGCCACGGGACGCGGCGTTGAAGCTGGCGGCGCAAGAGGTGCGTGAACTGCCCGGCATGCTGCTCAGCCCCGGCCTGGTCAATGCCCACGGTCATGCCGCCATGACCCTGTTCCGCGGCTTGGCCGACGATTTGCCACTGATGACCTGGCTGGAAAAGCACATCTGGCCCGCCGAAGCCAAGTGGGTCGATGAAGCGTTCGTGCGCGACGGCACCAACCTGGCCATTGCCGAGCAGATCAAGGGCGGCATCAGCTGCTTCTCGGACATGTATTTCTACCCCAAGGTCGCCAGTGACTGCGTGCACAACAGCGGTATGCGTGCGCAGATCGCGCTGCCGATCCTCGACTTCCCGATCCCCGGCGCCAGCAGTGCCGACGAGGCGATTCGCCAGGGTATCGAGTTGTTCGGCGACCTCAAGCACCACCCGCGCATCAAAATCACCTTCGGCCCACACGCCCCGTACACCGTGTGCGATGCCAACCTGGAAAAAATCCGGGTGATCGCCGAAGAGCTGGACGCCGCGATCCATATGCACGTTCACGAAACCGCCTTTGAAGTGCAGCAAGCCATCGAGCAGACCGGCGAGCGGCCATTGGCGCGCCTGGCTCGCCTTGGCTTGCTGGGCCCGCGCTTTCAGGCCGTGCACATGACCCAAATCAGCGAAGACGACCTGGCTTTACTGGTAGAAAGCAACACCAGCGTCATTCACTGCCCGGAATCGAACCTGAAACTGGCCAGCGGCTTTTGCCCGGTGGAGCGCTTGTGGCAGGCTGGCGTCAACGTGGCCATCGGCACCGACGGCGCCGCCAGCAACAATGACCTGGATCTGCTTGGCGAAACCCGCACGGCGGCGATGCTGGCCAAGGCCGTGGCCGGTTCGGCCACTGCGCTGGATGCCCACCGCGCCTTGCGCATGGCCACACTCAACGGCGCCAGGGCGATGGGCCTGGACAGCCAGATTGGCTCCCTGGAAGTCGGCAAGGCGGCAGACATCGTCGCTTTTGATCTTTCCGGGCTGGCGCAACAACCGATCTACGATCCGGTCTCACAGCTTATATATGCCACCGGGCGCGATTGCGTGAAACACCTTTGGGTTGCCGGCAAGCCATTGCTCGACGACCGGCAATTGACCCGCATGGATGAACAACAGTTGACCGCCACGGCCATTGCCTGGGGCCAACGCATCAGCGGGCACAGCGAATAACGACGCGGCTGAAGCCTTGGGTTCAGCCGCGACACACCGACTTATCAGATTCAGAGGATTCACCATGAGCAACGTCGACCACGCCGAAATCGCCAAGTTTGAAGCCCTTGCCCATCGCTGGTGGGACCGCGAGAGCGAATTCAAGCCCTTGCACGACATCAATCCACTGCGGGTCAATTGGATTGACGAGCGCGTCAACCTGGCCGGCAAGAAAGTGCTGGACGTCGGTTGCGGCGGCGGCATCCTCAGCGAAGCCATGGCCCAGCGCGGCGCCACCGTCATGGGCATCGACATGGGCGAAGCGCCGCTGGCCGTAGCCCAGTTGCACCAGCTCGAATCCGGCGTGAGCGTGGAATACCGCCAGATCACTGCCGAAGCCCTGGCCGAGGAAATGCCCGAGCAGTTCGACGTGGTCACCTGCCTGGAAATGCTCGAACACGTGCCGGACCCGTCCTCGGTGATCCGTGCGTGCTTCCGTATGGTCAAGCCCGGCGGCCAGGTGTTCTTCTCCACCATCAACCGCAACCCCAAGGCCTACCTGTTCGCGATCATCGGCGCTGAATACATCATGAAGCTGCTGCCGCGCGGCACCCATGATTTCAAGAAATTCATCCGCCCTTCCGAGCTGGGTGCGTGGAGCCGCCAAGCCGGGCTGACCGTCAAGGACATCATCGGCCTGACCTACAACCCGCTGACCAAGCACTACAAGCTGGCCAACGATGTTGACGTCAACTACATGATCCAGACCCTGCGCGAGGAGTAAGCCTGTGAAGTTGCGAGCGGTTCTCTTCGACATGGACGGTACCCTGCTGGACACCGCGCCGGACTTTATCGCCATCTGCCAGGCCATGCGCGCCGACCGTGGCCTGGCGCCGATCAACCCGCAGCACATCCGCGATGAAATTTCCGGTGGTGCGCGGGCGATGGTCGCGGTGACCTTCTCGATGGACCCGGAGTCGCCGGGTTTTGAGGAACTGCGCCAGGAATTCCTGGAGCGTTACCTCAAGGATTGCGCAGTCCACAGCAAGCTGTTCGACGGCATGGCCGAGCTGCTGGAAGACATCGAGAAAGCCAAGTTGATCTGGGGTGTGGTCACCAACAAGCCGGTGCGCTTTGCCGAACCGATCATGCAACGGCTGGGCCTGGCCGAGCGTTCGGCCGTGCTGATCTGCCCGGACCACGTGAAAAACAGCAAGCCGGACCCGGAGCCGATGATTCTGGCGTGCAAGATGCTCGACCTGGACCCGGCCAGCGTGCTGTTCGTGGGCGATGACCTGCGCGACATCGAATCCGGCCGCGATGCTGGTACGCGCACGGCGGCGGTCACTTATGGCTATATCCACCCGGACGACAACCCCCGCCACTGGGGCGCGGATGTGGTGGTGGATCACCCGCTGGAATTGCGCAAGGTGCTGGATAACGCCCTGTGCAGTTGCTGATGGTTCGAAGCAATGTGGGAGCTGGCTTGCCTGCGATAGCGGTTTGCCAGCCAGCACATTTGGCGACAGGTCGTCCGCCATCGCAGGCAAGCCAGCTCTCACAGGATATGGACTCCACTTCGAGAGCTGTATCACCTTGAAATTTGTCGAGGCTATTTATGTTTGATTACTCTGCCCCTCCAGAACTGCTCAAAGGCCGGATCATCCTGGTAACCGGCGCCGGTCGCGGGATTGGCGCGGCAGCGGCGAAGACCTATGCCGCCCATGGCGCCACCGTGCTGTTGCTGGGCAAGACCGAAGCCAACCTGGCCCAGGTGTATGACGAGATCGAAGCCGCCGGCCACCCACAGCCGGTGGTGATCCCGTTCAACCTGGAGACCGCCCTGCCCCATCAATACGATGAGCTGGCAGCGATGATCGAAAAGGCATTCGGCCACCTCGACGGTTTGTTGCACAACGCCTCGATCATCGGCCCGCGCACGCCCATCGAGCAGTTGTCCGGCGAGAACTTCATGCGGGTGATGCACGTCAACGTCAACGCGATGTTCATGCTGACCAGCACTTTACTGCCGTTGCTCAAGCTGTCCCAGGATGCGTCGGTGGTATTCACCTCCAGCAGCGTCGGGCGCAAGGGCCGTGCTTATTGGGGTGCCTATGGCGTGTCCAAGTTCGCCACCGAGGGGCTGATGCAAACCCTGGCCGATGAACTGGAAGATGTGGCCGCAGTGCGCGCCAACAGCATCAACCCGGGCGGCACCCGCACCAGCATGCGCGCCCAGGCGTACCCAGGGGAAAACCCGATGGAAAGGCCGGCACCGGAAGAGATCATGCCGGTGTACCTGTACCTGATGGGGCCGGACAGTGCGGGCATCAATGGCCAGGCCTTCGATGCGCAGTAAGCCCTGACACACCGCAAAACAAAGGTGGGAGCTGGCTTGCCTGCGATAGCATCACCGCGGTGTCACTGAAGCACCGAGGTGTCTGTATCGCAGGCAAGCCAGCTCCCACATTGCTTTGTGGTGTACTCAAATACTCAGTTTTTGACCACTTCCTCAAGGGTGAAGCGCCCCAACGGGTTCTGCAGGAAGTTGCTTACGTTCTTGCGTGAGATATTGATGTAGGGGCTGTAGTACAGGTCAATCCAGTTCACATCCTGTTTGGCCAGTTTCTGCAACTCCACATACATTTGCTCACGCTTGGCCGGGTCTGCCTCGATCCGCGCAGCCGCCACCAAGGCCTTGACCTGGTCGTTCTTGTAGCGGGTCATATAGTTCTGGTTGGTGTCGTGGCCCAGCACGAAGGTGGTTTTCTGGTCGGGGTCGAGGATGTCGTTGGTCCAGTACATCACCGAAATATCGTACTCACCGTCCACCAGCATCTGCCAGCTTTGGGTGGGGTCGACTTTTTGCAGGTTGGCGGTCACACCGACCTTGGCCAGCTGGTCTTTGATGATCACCGCGATCTGCTCGTCGGCCTCATTGCCGGCATTGACCACGTAGTTGAGCTTCAAATCCTGGGCACCTGCAGCGGCCAGCAGCTTCTTGGCTTCGGCCGGGTCGTACGGGCGTTGCAGGTTGTTGGCGTAGTGGTACAGCGCGCCCTTTGGAATGTAGGAATAAGCCACGGTGCCTTGACCGTAAGTGACGGCTTTGACCAGCGATTGCTTGTCGATGGCCATGTCCAGGGCCTGGCGCACTTGCGGCTTGGCCAACAAGCCGTGCTCGTGGTTGATCAACAGGTGATCTTCACGGGTGGACGGGTCGGCGTGGATCACCACGTTCTGGTCTTTTTTCAGTTCTTCGACCCGGGAGAACGGCACGAAGATCGCCGTGTCGAGTTCGTTGTTCTGCACCATGCGCATGCGCGTGTTGTCATCGGTCACCGACACCCATTCCACGCCGTCCAGGCTCACGCTGCCGGCCTGCCAGAAATTCGGGTTTTTCTTCAGGATCACGCGGTCGCCCTTGCGCCACTCGTCCACGGTAAACGCGCCGGAGGTCACCGGGTTTTCCGAGTAGGCGTCTTCGCCCATCTTGGTCATGGCTTTTTCCGACAGGATCGACACCGTTGGCGACGCCAGTTGCGAGAGGAAGGCCACCGCCGGGGTTTTCAAGGTGACCACCAGGGTCTTGGCATCGCTGGCCGTGGCGGTGTTGATCAGGCTGAACGGGTCGCTCCACAAGGAGGCCTTGTTGTCGCGGATGCGCAGCAGGCTGAATGCGGCGTCGGCGGCAGTGATCGGCGAGCCGTCAGAGAACTTCGCCTCGCGCAGCTTGAAGGTGTAGGTCAGGCCATCCTTGGAAATGTCCCAGCTTTCGGCCAGGCCCGGTTCCATTTTGGTGCCCAGGTTATCCACGCGCACCAGGGTGTCGTAGACGTTGGCAAATACCCAGGTGTCGCGGTTTTGCGCGCTTTTGATCGGGTCGAAGGTGGTGCTGTCTTCACGGCAGCCGATGGTGAGCACACCGGCGGCCTGTGCCAGGCCGGCGGTCAGCGACCAGGCCGTGAGGGTAGCGGCGGCGAGCAATTTCAAGTGGCGCGAGTGCATATCACAACTCCTTGTTAATGAATGGCAGAAGGTCAAAGCAAAGGGTCTTCAAGCACGCAACTGTACCGATGCTCGTGCAGGAAATGGGTGGGGGGCAATACCGAGGAACACTTGGCTTGCGCATACCGGCAACGCGGGTGAAAGGCACAACCAGTCGGCAGATTCAGCGGGCTCGGCGGTTCGCCGGGCAATGGCTGCGCAGGCAATGGCCGGTGCGGATCAATCTCCGGGATGGCCTGGATCAGCGCCGCCGTATACGGGTGACGCGGCGCGGTGAACACCGCTTCCACCGGGCCTTCCTCGACGATCTTGCCCAGGTACATCACCGCCACGCGGTCGCACAGGCGTCGCACGATGGCCAGGTCATGGGCGATAAACAGGATCGCCAGGTTCATGCGTTGTTGCAGTTCCAGCAGCAGGTTGATGATCTGGCCCTGGATCGACACATCCAGCGCGGCCACACATTCATCGGCAATGATCAGGCGCGGCTCCACCGCCAGCGCCCGGGCGATACCCACGCGCTGGCACTGGCCGCCACTGAGAGAGCCGGGCTTGCGTGAAGCCAGCTCAGGACGCAAGCCGACCAGTTCGAGCAACTCATTCACACGCTCACGAATCTGCTGCGCCGCCACCTTACCCTGCACACGCAGTACCTCGGCGAGGGTTTCGCCAATGCTGTGCCGTGGATTGAGTGCGGCGTAGGGGTCCTGGAAAATCATCGCGGTTTCATGCCGCAGCCGGGCAATGTCGATGGCGCTGCCATGGGCCATGTCGATACCGTCGAACAACACCTGCCCGGCGCTGATCGGGTTGAGGTGCAGAATTGCCCGGCCCAGGGTGCTCTTGCCACTGCCGGACTCGCCCACCAAACCCAGGGTTTCACCGGCGGCGAGGTTCAGCGACACCCCGTTCACCGCCCTCACCCACTGGCGGTTGAGGCCCAGCAGGCCGCTGCCGGACGCGGCAAAGCGCACTTCCAGATCCTTGACCTGTAACAAGCTCATGGGCGCGCTCCCAACGGGTAGTGACAGGCCACGCGTGCGCCCTGGGGCAGCAACTCGGTGCACAAGGCGCCTGCCTGCGGGCAGCGCGGGTGGAAGCGGCAGCCGTCGGGCAATGCATCGAGCAACGGCGGCTGGCCAGCAATGGTGCGCAACAACGCATGCCCGCTGCTGTGGGCCGGCTGGCAGTCGATCAGGCCTGCGGTATACGGATGTTGCGGTTGGGCCAGCAGTTCGTATTTGCTGCCGTGCTCGCACAGGCGCCCGGCGTACATCACGGCGATGGCATCGCAGGTTTGCGCCACCACGCCCAGGTCATGGGTGATCATGATGATCGACAGGCCACGCTGGTCGCGCAGGTCGAGCAACAGCCGCAGGATTTGCGCCTGCACCGTCACATCCAGGGCCGTGGTCGGTTCGTCGGCGATCAACACCTTCGGGTTGCAGCCCAGGGCCACGGCAATCATTGCGCGCTGGCGCATGCCACCGGAAAACTCATGGGGGTAGTTGTCGACCCGGGCCTGCGGATCGGGAATCCCGACCTGACGCAATACCTCGATCGCCTGCAAGCGCGCGTCTTTTTTCGACGCACCTTGATGCAGGCGGATGCCCTCGGCGATCTGCTCACCGATACGCATCAGCGGGTCCAGGTGGCTGCTGGGGTTCTGGAAGACCATGCCCAACTGCCCGCCGCGCACGGCGCGCATACCGGCATCATCCAGTGCCAATAAGTCCTGGCCGGCCAACTGCACCGCGCCGCCCTGCACCCGCAGGTTGGGCGATGGCAACAGACGCATCAGGCCGCGACAGGCCATGGTCTTGCCCGAACCGCTCTCGCCCACCAGGCCGAGGATTTCACCCTCGGCCAGGTCGAAAGACACCCGGTCCACCAAGGTGACCTCACGCCCGGCGTTGTTGGCGATCACACTGAGGTCGCGCACCTTCAGCAGGCTCATGAGCGCTCCCCCAATACCTGTGCAACACCATCGGCCAACAGGCTGAAGCCCATGGCCAAGGTCACGATGGCCAGGCCCGGAAAGGTGCAGATCCACCAGGCGGTGGTGATAAAGGCTTGCCCCTCGGCCACCATCGTCCCCCATTCGGCGGTCGGTGGTTGCACCCCCAGGCCCAGGTAGCTGACGGCGGCGCCGTTGAGCAGCACCAGCACCGCGTCGGACATGGAAAACACGATGGAGCCAAACAGCGCATTGGGCAACAAATGCCGGAACAGAATGCGTCCATGGCCAAAGCCCAGGCTCTTGGCGGCCAGGGCGAACTCGCTTTCCTTGAGCACCAGGATCTGCGAGCGAATCAGGCGCGCATACGACACCCAGCCCACCAGCGCCATGGCGATGTAAAAACTCTGTAAGCCCGGCCCGAGGATGGCCATGATCGCCAGCATCAGCACCAGGAACGGGAACGCCAGCACCACGTCGATCACACGCATGCAGACACTGTCGAAACGCCCGCCGATATAACCCGAGACCGCACCGATAAAGGTGCCAATGATGAAAGGGAAGATCACCCCGACAACCGCCAACTGCAGGTCGATGCGCGCCCCCCAGATCACCCTCGACAGGATGTCCCTGCCGTAATTGTCCGTACCCAACGGATGGGCAAGGCTGGGGGCCAGCAAACTCATGCCGGTGTCCTGCGCGATGGGGTCATAGGGCGCGATCCACGGCGCAAACAGCGCCAGGGCCAACCACGCGAACAGGATCAACAACCCCCATGCGGCGGTCAGTCGGCCATTGCGAAAACCAAAGCGCAGGCGCAAGCGCCATGGGGCCATCAGGGGGCGACTGCTCATTGCATCTTCACCCGTGGGTCGAGGGCCACTGTCACCAGGTCAGCCATGAAGTTGACCACCACCGTGGCACAGGCCAGCACCATCGCCACGCCCTGCACCACCATGTAGTCACGGGTGAAAATGCCGCGCACTAGCAACTGGCCGATGCCTGGAATCGCGAACAGGCTTTCGATGACCACCGTGCCGCTGATCAGCCAACCGATGTTGACCGCCAGCAGGTTGACCGCCGGCACCAGAGCGTTGGGCAGCACATGCCGGCGAAACACCGCGCCTTCCGACAGCCCGCGTGCGCGTGCGGCGGTGACGTGATCCGCCTGCAATTCCATCAACATGCTCGCCCGCAGGTTACGCACCAGCACCGCCGACAGCGCCAGGGCGATGGTCAGGCACGGCAAGAGCATGTGGTGCGCCTTGTCCAGCCAGGTGCGCCCGTAACCGGACACCGGGAACAAGCCCCATTTCACGCTGAGCAGCAGGATCAGCATCAACCCCAGCCAGAACGCCGGCATGCCCAGGCCGACCGTGGTGAACACGCGGATCAGCTTGTCTGCCCAACGGCCTTGCTGGCGCGCCGCAATCGTTGCCAGTGGCACCGCTATCAACAACGCGAGCACCACGCTGCCCAGCACCAGCACCAGGGTCGGCTCGATCCGGGTGACGATCAGTTTCAGGGCGTCGACCTTGTACAGCAGCGATTGGCCGAGGTCGCCCTTGAGCAGGTTTTTCAGGAAGTAAAAGTATTGCAACCACAAAGGCTGGTCGAGGCCGAACTGGGCGCGGATCTTCAGCAGCGCATCCGGCGTGCTGCGCGAACCCAGCAAGGCGCGCGCCGGGTCGCCAGGAATCGAGCGCACCAACACGAAGGTGATCAGGCTGATGCCCAGCAGCACCGGCAGCAATTGCAGGGGCCGGGACAACACAAAACGGTAGCGCGCCAGGTTCATGCGTCAGCCTCGGTGGCGAGCGAGGAAGTCCAGCAGCACCGGGAAGTACGCCTGCGGCTCCTCGTAAAACGGCATATGACTGCTGTTGGGGAACACATGCAACTCGGCGTGGGGTGCTGCTAGTTTCATGCGCATTGCGCAAGCGGGGGTAAGTTCGTCATGTTGGCCGGTGGTGATCAGGATCGGCATCGTGAACTCGGCCATTTCCTTGAGGCGGTTCCAGTCCTTGAGGTTGCCGATATAGAGGAACTCGTTGGGGCCTTGCATGGTTTCGTAAGGCCCCATGTTCCAGTCGCCCAGGGAGCGCTTGACCGGCTCCGGCCATTCGTCGAGCCGACACACGTGGCGGTAGTTGAGCAAGGTGATGGCGGCCTGGTACTGCGGGTGGTCGAGGGTGCCCATGGCTTCGTGGCGTTGCATCATGGCCACGGTTTCGCTGCCCAGGGCGCCGCGCAGGCGCTCCAGCTCCTGGGACAGGTGGGGAATGTCGCCGACGGTGTTTTCCAGGATCAGGCTTTTGAGCGCACCGGGATAATGCACGGCATATTCGATCCCCAGCCAACCGCCCCAGGAGTGCCCGAGCAAATGCACGCGGCCCAGGCCCAGCGCCTGGCGCACGGTCTCGACTTCTTCGACATAACGGCGGATTTCCCACAGTGCGGCATCGGTCGGTCTGGCTGATGCGCCTGTGCCAAGCTGGTCGAATGCAACCACTCGCAGGTTATGCGCTTTGAGCCAGCCATGGGCGTCACGCAGATAGTCACACGGCAGGCCCGGCCCGCCGTTGAGACACAGCAGCACCTCATCGCCTTCGCCAAAGCTGTAGACCACGAGGTTATGGCCGTCGACTTGCACGTTGTATTGCTGGTCGGGGGCAATTTCACGCCACATGCATACATTCCTTGTGTTGTATCGGCCTGGCGGGTAGCGGCCGTTTATCAGGTCAACACTACCGAGGATGCCGTGCGTCCATAACCTAGTATTTCTTATAGGTTTGGCCTGGCAGTCCTTCGCCGGGGCGTGGCATTCTACTTGCAGCAAGTCGAGATTCAAATGAATTCGGGAGCAGAACGGATGCTGGCCAAGCTGACCGCCTTCAATAATCGCCTCATACCGGGCAGGAGCCTGGATGAACAGATGGACAATACGTTTATCCTGGCCCAACAACTGGGCTTCGATGCGCTGGTGTATGACTACAGCCCGGTGCCCATCGATCTCAACGGCGCACTGATCACGCCTTCGCTGTTGCAACTGCGCAACACACCGGCCGACTGGCACGCCTTATGGTGCAGCGAAGGGTTTTACCAGATCGACCCGGTGCAACACCTGGCATTGAGTTCGGTATCACCGTTTGTCTGGTCCTATGAGGCCAAGACTGAGACCGCCCTGCAAAAGATCATCGACCCGTGCCACGCTCCCGTTTCCTCCTACCTGCATGAACGCCAGCTGACCTGCGGCGTCAGTGTGCCGATTCATCTGCCCAAGGGCGGTTTTGCCTCGCTCACCGGCTTACGCACCGGCAAGGCGCGCACGGTATTGAAGGACGCCCAACATACGCTGGCCGATTTCAGTCTGATTACCCATGCCCTCCAGGAAGCGGCGTACCCGCTGTTCAGCAAGGAGGTGCGGGCTTATCCGCACATCCGCCTGACCAAGCGCGAGCGCGAATGCCTGAAATGGGCGGCAGAAGGCCTGACCGCCGCTGAAATCGCCACGCAATTGAGCCGCTCCCTGGCAGTGGTCACCCTGCACCTGGCCTCGGCCATGCACAAACTGGGGGCCAAAAACCGTGTTCAAGCGGTGGTTCGAGCCACCCATTACCGCTTGCTGGAAGATTGAGCTTTCGGCAAAAACCTATCTGTTTTGCTAGTTACCTAAACTTTTTGTTCAGACTATCGTAACCCTGATCCTTTTTTTCAGAGCAGGGTACGAAATGGAATTCATCGAAAAAGTTCGCGAAGGCTACGCGCCCTTTGGCGCCTATCAGACCTGGTATCGCGTCACGGGCGACCTGAGCACAGGCCGCACGCCCTTGGTGATCATCCATGGCGGCCCGGGCTGCACCCACGATTACGTCGACGCCTTCAAGGACGTCGCCGCCAGCGGCCACGCAGTCATCCATTACGACCAGTTGGGCAACGGCCGCTCCACGCATTTGCCGGAAAAAGATCCGTCGTTCTGGACCATCGGCCTGTTCCTCGACGAGTTGAACAACCTGCTGGACCACCTGCAAATCAGTGAGAACTACGCGATCCTGGGGCAATCTTGGGGCGGCATGCTCGGCAGCGAACACGCGATCTTGCAACCCAAAGGCCTGCGCGCGTTTATCCCTGCCAACTCGCCCACCTGCATGCGCACCTGGGTCAGCGAAGCCAATCGCCTGCGTAAGCTGTTGCCTGAAGGCGTGCACGAAACCCTGCTCAAGCACGAGCAGGCCGGCACCTACCAAGACCCGCAATACCTCGCGGCCTCTCGGATTTTCTATGACCAGCATGTGTGCCGGGTCAACCCGTGGCCCGAAGAAGTGGCACGCACCTTCGCCCAGGTGGATGCCGACCCGACGGTGTACCACGCCATGAGCGGCCCGACCGAATTCCACGTGATCGGCAGCTTGAAGGACTGGAATGTGATCGGCCGCCTGTCAGCCATCAAGGTGCCAACCCTGGTGATTTCCGGTCGACATGACGAAGCCACACCGTTGGTGGTCAAGCCTTTCCTGGATGAGATTGCGGACGTGCGCTGGGCACTGTTTGAAGACTCCAGCCACATGCCCCATGTGGAAGAACGCCAGGCATGCATGGGGACGGTGGTGAAGTTTCTGGATGAGGCGTGTTCGTTGCCGCACAAAGCCCTCAAGGCCGGCTGAATCCCTGTGGGAGCTGGCTTGCCTGCGATAGCACCGGTGAATTCACCATCGCTATCGCAGGCAAGCCAGCTCCCACAGGGTACACGGGTCGCTCGTTAAACCTCGCTGGTCTCAGCCTTGGATGCTTTCCTCAAGGTATCCGCTACCAGGGGAATTTCCTTGCCCTCGGCATCAAACAACTTCCCACCCCGGTAGTAATCGCCATCGCGCAACGCGGCCACGTCGCGAAAGCACAAGCTGCGCTCAGTCCCCGCCACAAACACTGACTGCTGGTCCGAGTTGCCGGCGGTGAAGTGGTTGAATGCCAGGTTCAGCAATATCGCCATGATTGCCGACGAGCTGATGCCCGAATGGAAGATGGTCGCGAACCAGCTTGGAAACTGATCGTAGAAGCTGGGCGCGGCGATGGGGATCATGCCGAAGCCGATGGATGTGGCGACGATGATCAGGTTCATGTTGTTGCGGTAATCCACCTTGGACAGCGTGCGAATCCCGCTGGCCGCCACCGTGCCGAACAATACAATCCCGGCGCCGCCCAACACGGAGGTGGGCACGGCCGCGATCACCCGGCCCATGAATGGCAGCAGGCCGAGCACCACTAGGAATACCCCGCCAGTGGCCACCACAAACCGACTCTTGACCCCGGTCACCGCCACCAGGCCGACGTTCTGGGCGAACGCGCTCTGGGTAAACGAACCGAAGATCGGCGCGAACATGCTCGACAGCATGTCGGCGCGCAGGCCGTTGCCCAGGCGCTTGGAGTCCACTTTGGTGTCGATGATCTCGCCCACCGCCAGGATATCCGCTGACGTTTCCACCAGCGTCACCATCACCACGATGCACATGGAAATAATCGCCGCCACATGGAAGGTGGGCATGCCGAAGTGAAATGGCGTGGGGAAACCGAACATCGGCCCCTGCATGACACCAGAGAAGTCCGCCATGCCAAGCAGCACCGCGATCACCGTGCCGATCACCATGGCCAGCAGGATCGACAAGCGAGAGATGGTTGCGCTGCCGATCTTGCTCAGTAGCAGCACCAGCACCAGAGTCAGCGCGGCCAGGCCGATGTTAGACATGCTGCCAAAATCCGCCGCCCGGCTGTTGCCACCCATGGCCCAGCGCGCCGCTACGGGCATCAGGGTCAGGCCGATGGTGGTAATCACAATGCCCGTCACCAGCGGTGGAAAAAACTTGGTGATCCTTGAGAACACCGGGGTGATCAACAAACCGATAAAGGATGCGGCCATCACCGCCCCGAGTATCGCTGGCACACCACCGGCACCGTCGCTGCCGACAATCGCCACCATGGTCGCCACACCCGCGAACGACACGCCCTGCACCAGCGGCAACTGACAGCCGAAAAACGGCAGGCCCAGGGTTTGCAGCAGCGTGGCCAGGCCACCGGCAAACAGCGATGCAGCGATCAGCAAGCCGATATCCGCCGGCGACAACCCGGCTGCCTGGCCGACGATCAACGGCACGGCGACGATACCGCCATACATGGTGAGCACATGCTGCAGGCCGTAAGCCATGTTGGCGGCGACGCCCAGATTTTCATCTTCGGGCCGCTGCGGTGACGCCTTCGGGATAGTCATGGTGAGGGGTTCTCTGTTTTTGTTGTGCGCTCACTGTATGCAATGTTAAGACTCTATGTCCATAGAGTTGTATACAATCAATCGAACAAGATACCCTCCAACGGCGTTACAAAAACAATCCGGCCGTCACGAGCCAGAACGCTAAAGGACAAAAAGAATGAAAAAGGCACTACAGGGCGCCACCGTCGCATTGACCCTTCTCGGCGGCGGGGAGGCCGTTGCGGTGGAATGGATGAACAACAGCGTCGGGTTTCGCTACGGGCAGCACTTCACCAACCCGAACAACCCCGACGACTTCAGCAAGCGCATCTACAGTTTTACCCACGCCAGCGGCTACCGTTACGGCAGCAACTTCCTCAACCTCGACGTATTCCTGTCCGACAGCAGCGACCCGCGCAAAGGCACCGACCACGGGGGCAGCGAGGTGTACGCCGTGTACCGGCATCAGCTGTATGCCTCACGCGTGTTCGACTTGCCGCCGGGCACGGGGCTGATCAGGGATTACGCGCTGACCCTGGGCTTCGACGCCAACCGCAACAACAACTTCGCTTCCGCCAAGAAGCGCGCCCTGGTGATTGGCCCTACGTTGAAGTTCAACACTGTCGGCGTGCTGGACCTGAGCCTGATGTACTACAAGGAAAAGAACCACACCGGCATTCCCGGCGCGCAAGAGTCGAACCACACCTTCGACGCTACCTACATGCTCAACCTGACCTGGATGCGACCGTTCGAGGTGGGCAACCATGCGGCGAAATTCCAGGGGTTCATTAACTACGTCGGGGAAAAAGGCGAGGACTACCATGGCCGCGATACCGCACCGGAAGCGCTGATGCGTACGGCGCTGATGGTGGCGGTGCGACCGGGTAAAAGCGTCAAGCCGAACTTGTACCTGGGGGTGGGGTATGAGTACTGGCATAACAAATTCGGCGTGGACGGTGGGCGTGGCAGCCGCACCTCAACGCCGACGCTGAACATGGAAGTGACGTTCTAACTGAAGAAACGCAAAACAATGTGGGACCTGGCTTGCCTGCGATAGCGGTCTGTCAGTTAGCCCATCTGGCACTGATACACCGCTATCGCAGGCAAGCCAGCTCCCACACTTTGATCGTATTGTCAGCTCAGGCGTTGGCCAGTTCGGAAGAATTGCCCTTCGGCCGTGCCAACCAATACCCCAACACCGCCAGCGGCGCGGTCGCCAGCATCACAATCACCGTGATCAACAGCGGTTGCTCGATCATCGACGACACCAACAGGCTGGCCAGGAAGCACAGGCCCAACTGCAGGGTGTTTTGCAGGGCCGCCGCCTTGCCGGAATTTTCCGCAAAGGGCATCAGCGCATTTGCCACCACAATCGGGTAGCTGGCGCCGTTGCACAGCGCCATCAGGCAGAACGGGATCAATAAGGTAGTCAGGGTCGGCACACTCAAGGTGGCCACCAGGTACAACGCCACCATGCTCAAGCAATAGGCGACCAGCAACCACGGCAGCAGGGTTTTACCCGGCAGGCGCTGCAAGGCGCTGCGGCAACTGTAGCCGCCAACGAGAAACGCCAGGGTCGGCAGTACGTAGCTGAGGCCGATGTCATTCGGGCTGTAGCCCATGCCACCGAGGATGAACGGCGAGGCGGTCAGCCAAGCGAAGAAGCTGGCCGAACAGGCGGCGAAGATCATTACATTGCCGGTAAACACCCGCGAGGTGAGCAATTGCCCATAGCCCAGGCGCACCGGGCTGCCCTTGTGCTCCGAACGCTTGGGCACATTGCGCAGGAACAAGGTCGGCAACAACAGCAACAACGACACCACCAGCAACACGCCGAAGATCGCCTGCCAACCAAAGTGATTCAGCACCATGGCACCCAGCAGCGGAGCCAGGGCCGGAGACAGCGACATCAACGGCATGATGCTGGCGAAGACGCGATGAGCCTTGTCGGCCGGGTAGCGATCAATCACCAAGGCCTGCCAACTGACGGCGGCGGCACACACGCCAATCGCCTGCATAAAGCGCAGGGCCAGCAGTTGCGGCGCGCTCTGAACCCAGAACATGCCCAGGCAACCGAGCACAAACAGGCTCAGGCCCGCGATCAGAATCGGTTTGCGCCCCAGGCGGTCCGAGAGCGGCCCCCACAGCAACTGCCCCAGCGCAAAGCCGGCAAGGAAAATACTCAAGCTGGCGCCCACCGCGCCAGCACCAATGTTCAACTGCTCGCCCATGGCGCCAAACGCCGGCAAGTACATGTCCATGGCCAGATAACCGAGCATGCTCAGCCCCGCCAGATACCAGGTAAAACCAAAAGAATTTTTCATCGAAGCCTTGTAGATACTGCCATCAAACTATTTGCTGACTGGCGCCCATTATGAAGCTGACAATATCTGTGTGAAGCGATAATAATTGGACACTCTCATCAATAATTTTGAAGGCAGCGCTCATGTGGTCGGAATATTCCCTGGATGTGGTCGACGCCGTTGCCCGTCACGGCAGCTTCAGCGCCGCCGCCCAGGAACTGCACCGCGTACCGTCGGCCATCAGCTACACCGTGCGCCAGCTTGAAGAATGGCTGGCCGTGCCGCTGTTTGTGCGGCGGCATCGCGACGTAGAACTGACCCCCGCCGGCCGTTTGTTTATCGACGAAGCCCGCGGCGTGATGAAAAAAATGCTCGGCACCCGGCGCCTGTGCCAACAGGTGGCCAATGGTTGGAGCGGCCAGTTGAAGGTGGCCGTGGACTCCATCGTCAAACCCCAGCGCTGCCGGCAGTTGGTGCTCGACTTCTATCGGCAGTTTCCCGAAGTGGAATTGCTGCTCGAATACGAGGTGTACAACGGCGTGTGGGATGCGCTGGCGGATGAACGCACCGACATCGTGATCGGCGCCACCAGCGCGGTGCCGGTGGCCAGCCACTTCAGCTTCCGCGACATGGGCCTGTTGAACTGGCTGTGCGTGGTCAGCGCCCGGCACCCCTTAGCTGCGGTGGAAGGTTTACTCAGTGATGACCAACTGCGCCCCTTTGCCTCGCTGTGCATGACCGACACCTCACGCAACCTGCCCAAGCGCGACACCTGGACCCTGGATAACCAGCGCCGCCTGGTGGTGCCCAACTGGGCGTCGGCTCTGGATTGCCTGCGCGATGGCCTGTGTGTAGGGATGGCACCGGCCCATCAGGTATTGCCATGGATCGAGCGCGGGGACTTGGTCGCGCTGCAGTTGAGCCGGCCATTTCCGGCCAGCCCGTCGTGTGTGGCGTGGGCGCAGAACAAGCTGTCGCCAGCCATGGCGTGGTTGCTGGAATACTTGGGCGATACGGAGACCATGAACCAGGAATGGCTGAATGGCCCCTCCCTCTGATCGTTCCCACGCTCCGCGTGGTAACGCTGCCCTGGACGCTCCGCGTCCGCTCTTAAGGCGTGACGCAGAGCGTCACAGGAGGCGTTACCACGCAGAGCGTGGGAACGAGCATCGCCCCCTTCCGCACTTTTTCAGTCCAATAGGCGGGTGATGGCTCGCACGATCATTTCTACTTCCTTGCCTTGCAACGTCAGCGGCGGCAACAGCCGAATGATCTTGCCCCGCGTGACGTTGATCAACAGCCCGTGCTCCTGCGCCGCCCGTTGGGCCAGGTCGCGGTAAGGGCTGGCCAGTTCAATGCCGATCATCAAGCCCTTGCCACGAATCGCCCGCACCTGCGGATGGTCCTCCAACTCCATGCGTAAACGCGCCAGCAAGTGTTCGCCCTGGCGTGCGGCGTTTTCCAGCAAGCCTTGCTCCTGGATAATCTCCAGTACCGTACACCCCACACGGCACGCCAGCGGGTTACCGCCAAAGGTACTGCCATGGCTGCCTGGGGTGAACAGTTCAGCGACAGCGGCGCGGGCAAGACAAGCGCCGATGGGCACGCCATTACCGAGGCCTTTGGCCAGGGTCATCACGTCCGGCACGATGCCTTCGTGCTGGAAGGCAAACCAGGTGCCGGTGCGCCCGATGCCGGTCTGGATTTCGTCGAGCATCATCAGCCAGCCGTGGCGCGTACAGTGCTCGCGCAGGGCTTTGAGGTAGCCCGCCGGCGCCACCAACACGCCACTTTCACCCTGGATCGGTTCAAGCAGTACCGCCGCGATGCGTGTACCGAACTGCGCGGTGACCGCCTCCAGGGCCGCCATGTCGCCAAACCCAATCTTGATGAAATCGCCGGGCAGACGCTGGAACCCCAGGCGCACCGACGGCCCGTCGCTGGCGGCCATGGTGCCTAGCGTGCGGCCGTGGAAGGCGTTCTCCATCACGACCACCAACGGCTGTTCGATGCCTTTTTTCCAGCCATGCAAACGCGCCAGCTTCAGCGCCGTCTCGTTGGCCTCGGCGCCGGAATTGTTGAAGAACGCGCGGTCCAGCCCGGACAGTTGGGCCAGGCGCCGGGCCAATTGTTGTTGCCAGTCGATGCTGTAGAGGTTGGAGGTGTGCAGCAGCAAGCCGGCCTGTTCGCTGATGGCCGCCACTAACCTGGGGTGGGAATGACCAACATTGGTCACCGCCACGCCGGCCACGGCGTCCAGGTATTCGCGGCCCTGTTGGTCCCACAGGCGCGTGCCAAGGCCGCGGGTGAAGCTCAGGGCCAGGGGTTGATAAGTGCTCATCAGGCAGGCGGCGGTCATGGTGGCGGCTCCAGTGCATCGTTGGGGTGGATCAAGTATGGTTAACCACCCTCGCTGGATAAACGCAGAATTACTGCAATAACTTTAAACCAGGGCTTGATAATGGATCTGTTCCAGGCAATGTCGGTGTACGTGAAAGTCGTCGAGACCGGCAGCATGACCGCCGCCGCGCAGGAATGCGGGATTTCGACCACCATGGTGGGCAACCATCTGCGAGCGCTGGAACAACGGCTTGGCGTCAGCTTGCTCAAACGCACCACGCGCAAACAGAACCTCACCGAATTTGGCGGGCAGTATTATCAGCGCTGCCTGGAAGTGCTGGGGCTGGTGGCCGACTCGGAGCTACTGGCCGAGCAGGTCCACAGCGAAGCCCCCAAAGGCAGCCTGCGCATCACCGCCCCCCCGGTGTTCGGCACCGAACGCCTGGTGCCGGCCTTGAGTGAGTTTTCCCAGCGCTACCCCCTTATCGACCTGTACGTGGTGCTGAGCAATGAGCGCATGGATCTCGTCGACAGCGGTTTTGACGTGGCGATCCGTCTCGGCGAACTGGAAAGCTCCAGCCTGATCGCCCGGCCTCTGCAGGCCTATACCCTCACCCTTTGCGCCTCCCCTGCCTACCTGGCGCGACGCGGCACACCGCACACCCCGGATGACCTGCAGCAGCATGACTGCCTGGCATTCGCCTACCCCGCGAACGACAACTGGCGCGACACCGATAAACTCTGGCGCATGACCGGCGATGAAGGTGAGGTGCAGGTGCCGGTGTCTGGTTCATTGACCATCAACAGCTCCCAAGGCTTGCGTCAGGCCGCCATCAACGGCATGGGCATCATTATGCTGGCCGATGCCCTGGTGCAACCGGACCTGGAGAGCGGCAAGCTGGTGGCCTTGCTGACCACCTATAAACTGCCCAGCCGCCCCATGCACCTGATGTATCGCCAAGACCGCTACCGCCTGCCCAAGCTGCGGGCGTTCGTCGACTTTGTAATGGAGAAATGGGCGCGCTAGAACGCCACGCCCAACTCGCGCAAACGCGCGGCGGTGCGCTCGGCCGATACATGGTGAATGCCCTGCCAGCCCAATGCGATGGCGGCCTCGATATTGCCGGCGACGTCGTCGATAAACACCACTTCACTGGCCTGGATGTCTGGCAGGTGTTCACGCACCTGACTGAGGCTGGCGTGGTAGATCGCCGGGTCAGGCTTGATCAGCTTCACCTCGCCAGACACCAAGATGTCGCGAAAACGCTTCAGGAACGGGTAGTTGGCCCGGGCGTAAGGGAAGGTTTCAGCCGACCAGTTGGTAAGCCCGAACAGCGGCATCTCAACCTGGTGCAACGCTTCGAGAATCGCCACGCCCTCGGGTAATTCAGCACGCAGCATTTCGGGCCAGCGCTCGTAATAAGCCTGGATCAGGGTCTTGTGTTCGGGGTATTGGGCAACCAGGGTGCGGGTGGCTTCAGCCAGGGAGCGACCGGCATCTTGCTCGGTGTTCCAGTCCTGGGTGCAGATGGTGTCGAGGAACCACTGGCGCTCGACGTCGTTGGCAATCAGCTTGCGGTACAAATGCTGCGGGCTCCAGTCGAACAGGACACCGCCGAAATCAAAAACTACTGCACGAATCGTCATCAGATCCTCCGTTAGCGTGGCTTGATAGCTGCTGGAGTCTGACAGATCTAAAAGAGGGAGGCGTAAGAAGGGGCTGAAAAGAAAGAGGGAGTAGGCACAGCCAAGTTGAGCGAACGCAATGCTCAAAGCAACGAAGATCACATGTGGGAGCTGGCTTGCCTGCGAAAGCGGTCGTGCAGTCACAGATGCCGCGACTGACGCACCGCCTTCGCGGGCAAGCCCGCTCCCACAGGGGATTTGCGTTAACTGACTGACATCAGAGCAAGCCAGCTCCCACCTTATTGACCGGGTTTTAAGCTTGAATCAGCCCGTTGATTTTGACGGTCGGGTTCACATCCGCGTCGTAATCCACGCCGTCGACCTCAAAGCCGAACAAGCGCAGGAACTCAGCCTTGTAACCGGCAAAATCGCTGATCTCGTTGACGTTGTCGTCGGTCACCTGGTTCCACAGCGCGGCCACGGCGTCCTGGACCTTCGGTTCCAGCTCGGCCAGGTCGGCACGCAGGCGGCCATCGGCGTCGAGTTTCGGCTGGCTGCCGTACAAGCTGTCCTTGAACAGGCCGTAGACCTGCTCGATGCAGCCTTCGTGGGTGCCCTGCTCTTTCATCACCTTGAACAGCAGCGACAGGTACAGCGGCATGATCGGGATTGCCGAGCTGGCCTGGGTAACCACGGCCTTGAGCACCGACACACGGGCGTCGCCCTTGAGCGCAGCGAGGTTTTCGCGCAGGGTCAGGACTTTCTTGTCCAGGTCTTTCTTGGCTTCGCCGATGGAGCCGTTCCAGTAGATGTCCTGGGTCAGCTTCTCACCCAGGTAGGTGAACGCGGTGGTCTTGGCGCCTTCGGCCAATACATCGGCGTCACGCAGGGCGTCGATCCACAGCTGCCAGTCTTCGCCGCCCATGACCTTCACGGTACCGTCGATTTCTTCCTGGGTCGCAGGCTCAAGCGTGGTGTCGACCACCACGCCCTTGTCGGTGTTGATACCGCGCAGGGTCACGGCCTTGCCGATTGGCTTGAGGGTGGAGTTGTGCACCACGCCTTGCGGGTCGGTACGGCGTGGGGCGGCCAGGCTGTAGACCACCAGGTCGATCTTGCCCAGGTCTTTCTTGATGGTTTCGATGGTCAGGCGCTTGATTTCGTCGGAGAACGCGTCGCCGTTGATGCTCTTGGCGTACAGGCCTTTTTCCACAGCAAACTTCTCGAACGCCGCGCTGTTGTACCAGCCGGCGGAGCTCAGCTTGCCTTCTTCGCCTTCTTTCTCAAAAAACACGCCCAGGGTGTCGGCGCCGCAGCCAAACGCAGCACTGATGCGCGCGGCCAGGCCGTAGCCGGTGGAGGCACCGAGGACCAGTACCTTTTTAGGGCCGCCCTCGATGACGCCGTTTTTGGTTACGTAGTCGATCTGCTCTTTGACGTTCGCTTCACAGCCAACAGGGTGAGCGGTCACACAGATAAAGCCACGAACCCGCGGTTTGATGATCATAAAAATTTCTGCCTCTTCCAAGGTGCCGAAGGCCAATAGTGGCCATTCAACTTCAATCGTACCGGTCTATGACGCCTGAAAAACCGAAGCGTCACGATAGTCGCAAATCTTCTGTTCTCAAAATTCAATCCACAAAACGTCGGAGCCTGCACGGTAACGGTTACAAATTGTGCAGTGGCTTCACAATTTCGCCCTATTTAAAAACGCCTGCCGGTGTCAGAAAGCCCTATGATGACGATATTGTTTCAATATATTTCGGCTTTGGAGCCTCGTTTCATGAGCAAAAATGCTGTCGGCAAAAAGCTGGTGTCCCTGGCGTGGGCGCTCGGCGTTCTGCTGTTGATCTATTGTTTCCCGCGCAGTTGCCTGGTGTTTCTGCTGTTGGTGGTGTGCTGCGGCGTTTATGACTTCCTGCGTAACGGCCTGTACGACCGCGACACCATCAAGAAGTATTTTATCGGCAACGGTCGTAATACCTGGGTGCTGGCACCGTTCAACACCCTGCTCGACCTGCTGAGCAGCCGCAACCGGCATGTCTATACCCTGCAAGACCTGCCGCCGGCCTGGCGCGAAGACCTGCAACAGGTGATCGACGACGCCATGGCCCGCAAGGATGAAATCATCAGCTACCTGGACGAACGCATGGCCGAGAAGAAACGCGGCATGTTGTTCTTCCAGTGGTACGGCCGCCCGATCGAAACCACCCTGGATATCCCGCAGCTGCGCAAAAAACTGCCGTTCGTGAAAACCATCGGCGTCTCGGTGTTCAACGAGAACCGCTCGACGTCTTTCCACTTCGGCCCTCTGCGCATGATGTTCCGTGTGCTCTACAACATGGCGCCGGCACCGCACCATGAGGGCGTGTATATCCAGGTGGGTAAGCACAAGCACTACTGGCACGACGACCCGCTGTTTATCTTCGATGACACGCTGATGCACGCCTCCTTCAACAAAAACGACGCCAAACGCTACTGCCTGTTTATTGATATTGTGCGCCCGACCCTGCTGCCCTCGGTGCTCAACGCCGTGATCGCAGGGTTTGCCGGCCTGGTCTTTACCCTGCGTCGGGTTTTCTACAAAAACTGGAAGCTGATTCAGTAAGTTCTGCGGCATGATGGTGTTGGACGGCATTTGCGCTAGGCCTTGCGCCTGAGGTAAATAACCGTCTCGTGCGACCTTAATTGGCGCTCACCCTTCTCAAGCCATCGCCCCCAAACGGGCGCGGTGGCTGTGCTTTCAAGGAATCAGAATGCCCCAACGTCAAGTCATCAATGCCTCCGTCAGCCCCAAGGGCAGCCTCGAAACCCTGTCCCAACGTGAAGTGCAGCAACTGAGCGAAGCCGGTACCGGCAGCATCTACACCCTGTTCCGCCAATGCGCCCTCGCGATTCTCAACACCGGCGCGCATATCGACAACGCCAAGACCATCCTCGACGCCTACAAAGACTTTGAAGTGCGTATTCACCAGCAAGACCGCGGCGTACGCCTGGAACTGCTCAACGCCCCGGCCGATGCCTTTGTCGATGGCGAGATGATCGCCAGCACCCGCGAGATGCTGTTCAGCGCCCTGCGTGACATCGTCTACACCGAGAACGAGCTGGACAGCCAGCGTATCGACCTGAGCAACTCCCAAGGCATCACCGACTACGTGTTCCACCTGCTGCGCAACGCCCGTACGCTGCGCCCGGGTGTGGAGCCCAAGATCGTGGTGTGCTGGGGCGGCCATTCGATCAACACCGAAGAATACAAATACACCAAGAAAGTCGGGCACGAACTGGGTCTGCGCAGCCTCGACGTGTGCACCGGTTGCGGCCCAGGCGTGATGAAAGGCCCAATGAAGGGCGCGACCATTTCCCACGCCAAGCAACGCATCACCAATGGCCGTTACCTGGGCTTGACCGAGCCAGGCATCATCGCCGCCGAAGCGCCGAACCCCATCGTCAACGAGCTGGTGATTTTGCCGGACATCGAAAAACGCCTGGAAGCCTTCGTGCGTGTCGGCCACGGCATCATCATCTTCCCCGGCGGCGCCGGTACGGCCGAGGAGTTCCTGTACCTGCTGGGCATCCTCATGCACCCGGACAACCGCGACCTGCCGTTCCCGGTGGTGCTTACCGGGCCCAAACATGCCGCGCCTTACCTGGAACAATTGCACGCGTTCGTCGGTGCCACCCTGGGCGAAGCGGCGCAGAAGCATTACCAGATCATCATCGACGACCCGGCCGAAGTGGCCCGCCAGATGACCACCGGCCTCAAGGCGGTGAAGCAATTCCGCCGCGAGCGTAACGACGCGTTCCATTTCAACTGGCTGCTGAAGATCGACGAAGGCTTCCAGCGCCCGTTCGACCCCACCCACGAAAACATGGCCAGCCTGCAACTGAGCCACGCACTGCCGCCCCATGAATTGGCGGCCAACCTGCGCCGGGCGTTCTCGGGGATCGTGGCGGGTAACGTCAAGGACAAGGGTATTCGCCTGATCGAGGAGAACGGCCCGTATGAGATCCACGGCGACCCGGCGATCATGAAACCGTTGGATGAATTATTGAAGGCGTTCGTGGCCCAGCACCGCATGAAACTGCCGGGCGGCGCGGCGTATGTGCCGTGCTATCGCGTGGTGCAGTAAGCCAGCGGCGGTCGGTCATAGTTTGTATTCGTTTGGGACATAGCAACGCGTGTGAGGAACAAGAGTTCGGACTAGGGTTTTACTATTCCAACTCATTCACCTCAGCGAGCGACCTATGGACCAACGGATATTGTCCTCCGTCATTCCTTACCCTAAGGTAAGGAATATCACGATGGAGATCTTCACTATGGCCACCGCCACACTCACTTCAAAAGGGCAAATCACCATCCCTGTTCAGGTCAGGACAGCCCTGGGCCTGGAAACAGGCGACCGGGTGGAATTCGTGGAAATGGAAGACGGCAAGTTTTCCATGATTGCCGCCAGCAAAACCGTCAAGGACCTCAAGGGTTTGATCCGCAAGCCCGCCCATGCCGTGTCTATCGAAGACATGAACCGCGCCATCGCGGCCCAGGGAGCAAGCGCTGGATGATCGGCCTGGATACCAATGTGCTGGTGCGTTATGTGACCCAGGATGACCCGGTTCAATCCGCCAAGGCGTCCCAACTGATCGAATCGCTCACCGCCGCCTCACCAGGTTTTGTCAGCCTGGTGACGCTTACGGAACTGGTGTGGGTGTTGCAGTCCTGCTACCAGTCGGCCAAAAGCGATGTGGTAACGGTACTGGAGACCTTGTTGCACACACGGGAACTGACCGTCGAGCACGCCGATATCATCTGGCAGGCCCTGCGCAAGTTCACCGCAAGCAAAGCGGACTTTGCCGACTGCCTGATCGAACGCTGTGGCCATGCGGCCGGTTGCGAGTACACCGCCACGTTTGATCTGCACGCAGCCAAGGCAGCAGGGATGAAACGGCTCGGTTAGAGCGGCTTTTTTGTAGGAGCGAGCAAGCTCGCGCCTACAGAGGGAGAGGAAGTTGGGCTAGCGAACCCAACCGCCGATCTGCCAGTGGTAGCCATCATTACGCTGCACCCAATGCGGGTGTACATAACGATACCCCTGGCGCACCGGTTCCCAATGGCCGTGCACTGCCACATAGCGCCCACCTTCCCAGCGCCAGTAACCGCGTGACCAGATATAACCTTCGCGCACCGCCGGCTCGACTTCAATCACCTGCACCGGCGGCGGTTGCGGCGCCACCACATCCACGTACTCGTGTTGCATCGGCCTGCGCTCAT
This sequence comes from Pseudomonas sp. FSL L8-0168, assembly GCF_037976155.1. NCBI lineage: Bacteria > Pseudomonadati > Pseudomonadota > Gammaproteobacteria > Pseudomonadales > Pseudomonadaceae > Pseudomonas > Pseudomonas sp. FSL L8-0168. The sequence continues at coordinate 1,889,892 of NZ_CP150262.1, forward strand.
GCACAACACGCTCTTGCACACACCCGGAAGCCGCGACCACCATGGCGGCCAATGCTGCATAACGTAGCAACATACAAAACCCTCGGGCGCGCACGCCCAACACCTGCATCAGAAAGAAGTCCTTCCTTTGTTGCAGCCGGGCCCTGCTTGGGCCTGGGTTATTTTTAACAGGAGATGTCTGTCAGATGGCTGAACCTGTAGATCTTTAGCGTGCCTCCCGGCGACCGCCACGGTGGTGCTCCTTCATACCGGACCAAAACGTCCCAGCACAGTCTCGACAAAGCAGCGCAACTTGGCGGTACGCTGGCGGTTTGCGGTGTAGACCAAATGCATCGACCGGCTCGGAGCCTCAAACTCCGGCAACACCCGCACCAACTCGCCACTCGCCAACGCCGTTCGCAGAAAGTCTTGCGGGCCGAGCACAATGCCAAAACCATCCAATGCCGCCGACATCAATGCCCGGCTTTCATTGATGAGCAAACGACTGGCCACTCGTACCTTGTAGGAAACCGTGCCCTGGAAGAACACCCACTCTCGATCCGCCGGACGCGCTGAAAAGGCGTACCCCAGGCACTCATGACGCTCAAGATCTGCCGGCTTCTGCGGTGTGCCTCGCGCCATCAGATAAGCCGGTGCAGCGCAGGCCACCAACCGATACGGTGCCAAAGGTCTCGCTGTGAGGCCGCTCGTGCCCAACGGACCAATGCGAAACGCGGCGTCGTAGCCCTCCTCCACCAAGTCGACGAAACGATCCGTCAGGTGCAAATCGACTTCTACCTGTGGGTTTTCACGTAAAAACCCAGTGATCAACGGCATCAGGCTGTAGGAGCCAAAGGTCACCGGGGCGGTGACTTTCAGCTTGCCACGCGGCGTGTCGTTCATGACCTGTGCCAGGGCGTCGGCGGCCTCGGCTTCCGTCAGGATATGTTTGCAGCGCTCGTAATACTCCCCTCCCAGTTCAGTCAGGCTTTGTCGACGGGTTGTGCGGTTGAGCAATCGCGCGCCCAGGCGTTGTTCCAACGCGGTGACATGCTTGGCCACCATCTGCGGCGACATGCCCAAGCGTTCGGCGGCCCTCGCATAGGAGCCTAATTCAGCGGCTATCACGAAGGCGTTCATGCTTGACAGGCGATCCATCATTCCCCACTCCCAGTAATAACACCCACATCAAAATGACGATTTATCACGTTATGGTTGCTAATCATCATAGCCACTTCCTACTTCCACTGGAGCAAGCACATGAAGATTGGCGTGATTGGAGCAGGTTTTATCGGGCGTGCCGTGGCGCAACTGGCGCTTGCCGCCGGACATAACGTGATGCTGAGCAATTCCCGCGGCCCACACACCATGAGCAGCGTGGTGAGCGGCATACTCGGTGTGCAAGTGGGCAGCGCAGATGACGCCGCCAGGTTTGGTGACCTGGTACTGGTGGCGATCCCCCTGGAGCACTACCGCAGCGTCCCCGCCCAATGGCTGGAGGGCAAGACAGTGATGGACGCCAACAATTACTACCCCGATCGTGATGGGCATATCCCGACACTGGACCGTTTTGAAACCACCACCAGCCGATTGCTGGCTGACCATTTGCCGCAATCACATGTGGTAAAAGTATTTAATGCGATCTTCGCCCCAGACCTGACGCAGGATGCCCGCCCGCACGGCGCGCCTGAACGCCGCGCATTGCCAGTGGCAGCAGATGACGCGACGGCAAAGGCGCAAGTGATGACGTTACTCGACCAAATGGGTTTCGATGCCGTGGATGCTGGAGGGCTGGATGAAAGCTGGCGATTCGAGCGGGCTAAACCGGCGTATTGCGTACCCCTTAACCAAGCGGGCTTGAAGGCGGCGCTGGCAGCGGCCGAGCGTACGGTTGAGCTGCCTCCGGTGGAGCGACACCCGCCGCGCGCCTGATCGTTAGCGCACAAAAAAGCCCGCTGACCGTCACCGGTTCAGCGGGCTTTTTCGTGGGTGTTGCTTACAGCGCCAGATCAGACGCCGGCTTGCTTGGCTCAGCCGCAGGCTTGGCAGCCTCGGTAGCCTGTGGAGCAGCCAGTTGCGGGATCGCTGGCGGTGGTGTCAGTTGCAGCACACCGGCAGTGTAGGCCCATTCCTTGGCAACAGCTTCAGGGCTGTCGTTCAGCTTGGTGCCGTAGCTTGGCACGATCTGGTGCAGTTTTTCCTGCCAGGCCGGGCTGGCTACTTTGTCCTTGAACACCTTTTGCAGCACGGTCAGCATGATCGGAGCCGCGGTGGACGCGCCTGGCGATGCACCCAGCAGGCCTGCGATGGTGTTGTCGGCAGAGCTGACCACTTCGGTACCCAGCTTCAGCACGCCGCCTTGCTCTTCATCACGCTTGATGATCTGCACGCGCTGGCCGGCTTGCCACAGGCGCCAGTCGGACTGCTTGGCGTTCGGGAAGTACTCTTGCAGCGCCTTGAAGCGGTCATCATCAGACAGCATCAGTTGGCCGGCGAGGTACTCGACCAGTGGGTATTCACGAATACCGACTTTGGTCATCGGCCAGATGTTGTGGGTGGTGGTGCTGGTCAGCAGGTCCAGGTACGAGCCTTCCTTCAGGAACTTGGTCGAGAAGGTCGCGAATGGGCCAAACAGAATCACGCGCTTGCCATCCAGCACACGGGTGTCCAGGTGCGGAACCGACATCGGTGGCGAACCTACCGAAGCCTTGCCGTAGGCCTTGGCCAGGTGCTGCTCGGCGATGGTCGGGTTCTCGGTCACCAGGAACGAACCACCCACCGGGAAGCCTGCGTATTCCTTGGCTTCAGGAATGCCCGACTTCTGCAGCAAGTGCAGGGCACCGCCGCCGGCGCCGATGAACACGAACTTGGCGTCGGTTTCAGTCTTGGTGCCGTCTTTGAGGTTTTTGTAGCTCACACGCCACGAACCGTCGTCGTTGCGGGTGATGTCCTGCACTTCGCTCGACAGCTTCAAGTCAAACTTCGGCGTGGTTTGCAGGTGAGCGACGAACTGGCGGGTGATCTCGCCGAAGTTTACGTCGGTACCGATCGGGCTCCAGGTGGCCGCGATTTTCTGGTTGGGATCACGCCCTTCCATCATCAACGGAACCCACTTGGCGATTTGCGCCGGGTCTTCGGAGTACTGCATGCCAGCGAACAGCGGGCTGGCCTTCAGGGCTTCGTAGCGCTTTTTCAGGAACTTGATGTTGTCATCGCCCCACACAAAACTCATGTGCGGAGTGGAGTTGATGAACGAACGCGGGTTCTTCAACACGCCCTGCTGAACCTGCCAGGACCAGAACTGACGGGAGATCTGGAACGCTTCGTTGATCTCGACCGCTTTCGGGATCTCAACGTTGCCGTTCTTGTCTTCCGGGGTGTAGTTCAGCTCAGCCAGGGCCGAGTGACCGGTACCGGCGTTGTTCCAGCCGTTGGAGCTTTCTTCGGCCACGCCATCGAGGCGCTCGACCATCTCCATCGACCAATCCGGTTCCAGCTCATTGAGCCAGACACCCAGGGTTGCACTCATGATGCCGCCGCCGATCAGCAGCACATCGACTTTCTTTGCCTCTTCCGCGTGAACGGACGTGATCCCCATCGACAAAGCCAGCCCCAGCAGGGCAGTGTTTACTTTTTTAAACATCAGTAGCACCTATGATAAAACGCCATCCGCCCTACCGCCCCCGATCATGAGTAACCCTCGTTCACGCTACGTCAGGCAACGTACCGCGGGGTCTGCACAGTCACATAAAGGCTGCAGGGTGGGCACACAAGGCCGATGGATCGACCTCACTGTTATGTCCCTTCTGCGCTGACTTCTTATCATTATTGGCTTCAGCTACCTGGGCGACAGCCAACCGCTGGGACGTATACGGGTGTACGCACCAGGGAAAGACTAGCCCAAGACGGCGCGCAGAATATCACGCTAAACAGCGTTTATGCGCCGTTTGGCCAATTGACAGGCCTAAATCGCGGGTTTTAATGCGCCCCTGTCAAGACTGGCAGCCGCGACCTGCGGTCACAGGCGTGGAACTCTGCCGAAAATGGCGGTTCTAGACACCTTCGTCGCGGCTTGCGTAGCATCGGCGACGTCCTTCGTGCACACCCTCCACACAGAGTTACCCATGACAATCCAGCAAACACCCGGGCACGTACTGCCCGCGCGCAGCGCCGCCAAAATGGAAGCGGCCATGGCCGTGGGCGCCTTCGCGATCGGCACCGGCGAATTCGCCATCATGGGCCTGATGCCCGACATCGCCCAGAACCTGGGCCTGAGCGAACCCCAGGTGGGCCACGCCATCAGCGCCTACGCCCTGGGCGTCATGGTCGGCGCCCCGCTGCTGGCCATCCTCGGCGCCAAGCTGCTGCGCAAACACATGCTGCTGTTGCTGATGGGCCTGTACGCCCTGGGCAACTTCGCCACCGCCTTCACCCCCACCTTCGGCTCGCTGGTGGCCTTCCGCTTTATCAGCGGCCTGCCCCACGGCGCCTACTTCGGCATCGCCGCCGTGGTCGCCTCCAGCATGGTACCCACCGACAAACGCGCCGGCGCCGTAGCCCGCGTGATGATGGGCCTGACCCTGGCCATGCTGCTGGGCAACCCCATCGCCACCTTCCTCGGCCAACACCTGGGCTGGCGCTCGGCGTTCGCCCTGGTCAGCGTGATCGCCCTGCTCACCATCGCCCTGGTCTGGCAATTCGTGCCCCACCGCCACGACGAACAACGCAGCGACCCACGCAAAGAACTGCGCGCCTTCACCAAACCCCAGGTATGGATGGCCCTGTCCATCGGCGCGATTGGCTTTGCCGGGATGTTCTGCGTATTCAGCTACCTGGCGCCGACCATGCTGGAAGTGACCAAGGTCTCGCCGCAATGGATCCCCTTCGGCCTCGCCGCCTTTGGCGTGGGCGGCATCATCGGCAACATTGCCGGTGGCAAGCTGTTTGATCGCATGCAGTTTCGGGCGGTGGGTTTGATATTGGTATGGTCGATGGCCGTGCTGCTGTTCTTCCCCTTCGCCGCGTCTTCGCTGTGGGGCGTGCTGCTGAGCATGGGGTTGGTGGGCACCATGGTCGCGTTGGCGGCACCGTTGCAGATTCGCTTGATGGACATCGCGCATGAAGCGCCGAGCCTGGCGGCAGCATCGAACCATGCGGCGTTCAACCTGGCGAATGCGCTGGGGCCGTGGTTTGGGGGGATGGCGATTACAGCTGGCCTCGGCTGGACCAGCACCGGCTACATCGGCGCAGCGACAGCGCTGGTGGGCCTGGGCCTCTACCTGATCGCCCGGCGTATGAAAGGCGGCCATTAACGGCGCGCCTAATACCGATCAGCTACGCGAACACAATTTCCACACAACGAAGATCCAATGTGTGGAGCTTGCCTACGAAAGCATTGGTTCAGTTATAGATCCAGTGACTGACACGCCGCCTTCGCGAGCAAGCCTGCTCCCACAGGGATCTGGGCCGGGCGCCGATTTTGTGGGCAATACATGGCCAATGTGGGAGCTGGCTTGCCTGCGATAGCGGTATATCAGTGACAGATGAATTAACTGACCCACCGCCATCGCGAGCAAGCCCTCTCCCACAGGGATCCGAGCCGGGCGCTGATTCTGCGAGCGATACATGGCCAATGTGGGAGCTGGCTTGCCTGCGATAGCGGTATATCAGTAACAGGTGAGTTAACTGACCCACCGCCATCGCAGCGTCAATATCTACACAACTTCGGCACGCCGCTGCAACTGTGGCGAGGGAGCCTGCTCCCGTGAAGACCTGACAGCCGACGCTTATCTCCCTGACTCCCACACTCCAACTGTGGGAGCGGGCTTGCTCGCGAAGACGGCCCGACAGCCGACGAAAATGCGGGATCAGACCGCGCACCTATCCGTTACTCAGGCAACGGCTACTTAGCGTTCTCCCCCAACGGCTGCTCACTTTGCAAAGCAGCAAAGCTAGCGAAACACTCTCGCCCCACCACCCCATCAATCATCATGCAACAACCCCGAACCATACTCCCCATAACTACTCCCCAGCCCACTGCCACCGAAATTCATCTTCGCGGCCTTGTTGGGGCTATGGTCACCAAACGCCTGGCATCCACCTGAAAAGCACGGGTCACTGCTCACGGCGGGTGAAGATGAACAAGCGCTTAACAACAACGTGCCGGTGATCATCACAAGTTTGAGGAAGTTCGAGATCATGGCTTCAGTTCCCTATGGGCTGGAGGCGCTGGGGTCCTCTCTCGCAGGGAATCGTAGACCTCAACAGCGCAAAGAATTATGAAACTTTGCTGGAAGACAGCATGAGTTCAGGTTGCCGCCTTGGGCTAGGCGGCAGGGTTGGTTGTCAGGCTTTGACTGAGGCGGTCACAGGCGCAACTTGCTCCTGGGCTCGGCCAACGAGCAGCGAGCTCAACTCGATTAACTGCTGAATGCCCAAGGCGATGGCGCGCTGAGAGTCGTCGAGGTCGAACGCCAAGGTGGCGGCCATTTCGTTGGCGGATGCGAGGTTTTCGGCGGCGTTGGCCAGGAGGGTTTCGGGGTCGATGGTTGGGTTTACTAGGAATAGGTTGTCGCTTGGGCGTTCGGTGGGCGCAGCGTCGTCGGATGGGGGCAAGTGATGATGGATTGCTCGCTGGGCTGCGGCTTGAAGCTTGGGATCAGAGGATGCAGCGTTTGAAGCATAAGGCAGATTAGGTGTGACCTTGTACATGGCGAAGCTCCTTTAGCGTTTAAGGAACTGCCTATCTCACTTCCACATGAGGGGTGGCAGCTGTACGCAGGTGTGGAAGACCAGGGCTAAAGGACCCGGCGCACCGAAGTGCCCCACGCACAGCCGCCATAAGCAATCATACAGACGTAAAAAAACGCCGGTAGGTGTTTATGGGCGATTGAGCCCCTTCAGCTTGGTCGGACTTCCACATCCGGCCGCTGGATTGCCAGCGGCTTGAGGAGGTTAGCTAGGGGAGGTCCGAGGGGCAAGCTGAGAAAAGCGTGGGATATTTCCTAGAAGTTTGGACCTGTTCCAGGAGATTGCTTTATCCGTTACACCGATGATGGATTGGAACTACTAAACCAAAGAGCCTTTAAAACAAAGGCCTACAGCTAACCCAGCTTTAGCTCGTACCACTTATGTACCACTGGACTCCTTTCGATCCATACCTCCGCCCTGACTATCCGCCTTCGGCATCAGGCAGATAACGGCCGAAAACAGCTCGTGGACACTCTAATGGCGAAACAGTAGCTTATGTTGCTAGCGGGCGAGAAACACTCAACAGCGGATCATCCCGCCCATGCCGCGTTTCACTTTGGACGATGTCGAGAAATGGGACCGAAAACTGAAGAGTTGATCTGCATTCTTGATCAGCTTGCAATCGTGCTCGAAAGCGATGGAGACACCCACTGGAGCTTTTGGATGCGTAAGGCAAGGGCACTATTGCTGGATTCTGATTACTCTGGGATTGAGTATCTACTATCAGCCTATGGCGGAATGGGCTCATTAAATGATCTCATTCTTGGTCAAAGCTATGTCGATGGCGTCCTTTCTTGGAATCCAGGTCATGTCGAGCTAAACGAAAAATTCATTGAATTGCGCAACAACGCCGAACAGCTCGCCAAAGCAATAAAACGGTCTCAAACTTGATCAGGCACCTAAACAAAAAAGGGACAGATTTATTGATGCTATCGCTGAAAAAAGCTAATCACGAGACAGCAATAAGCCAAATCCGTGGCTTATTGCCTTAGGCCTTCAGTTCATCTGGCGTGTGCGTCTTGAGCCAATCGGCCAAGCGGCATTCATTCGCGTTTTGCCAGCCTAGCCCGAAAGCCCAGAATCGCTCCAGCACGTCAGCATCAAAACGAACTTTGAAGTGCTCTTTGGTTACTGCCGATTGCCCCGCTTGGGCTTGAGCATTTCCTTCGCCTGAGCTTTACCAAACAATCCCACAAGCACCTCGCTCGCTGGTTTGGCCTTAGAAAAGTCCTCAGCCGGCCATTCCGGGTTCACTGCATCAACCCTTTCAGAACGGGAGTTTCTGGTCATTATTTTTGCCCCCCCCCCCAGTTTGTTGGCTTCACGAAAGCCGATGACGTGAACCGCGTCACTCATGGGCAGATATCGAAGCCAGACTACGGTACCTAATTTTGAGTAGGCAGCGAAAAGCAATTCACTTCCAGATACACCTCACGACGGACTGCTGAGTCAACCAAGCACATCAAGGTGTAAGATGCCCCACAACCGTCCACCATCGAGGCCGCCATGACTGGGATATCCCTAAACCTGCCGGAAGATCTGTCCAACTCTCTCGCCGCCCTGGCCAAAACCAACGGGCAGACAGCGAGCTACCTGGCGATGGACGTTCTTCGCGACTACATCGAGCACGAAAAAACGCTGACCGCCCAAATCGAGCTGGCAGTAAAGGAAGCCGACGAAGGCAAATTCGCCACTGATGACCAAGTGGCAGCCATGCGCGCTAGGCGCTGGAGCAGGAATGCGGGTTGAGTGGCTTGAAAAAGCACTTAAAAATCTGGAAGACGAAGCGAACTATATCGCTCTCGAAAATCCAAAAGCCGCTGACGACTTCTCGGATGCCATTTTCACCAGTGTCGACAGGCTGGCTCAGTTTCCTTCCATGGGACGCGAAGGTCGGGTGAAACATACTCGCGAATGGGCAGTTCCCAACTGGTCCTATCTGATCCCGTATAGAGTGCGGGGTGATCGACTGCAGATCCTTGGCGTATTCCACACACGGCAACGCCCTCGTTCGAAGTGGTAATGCGCGCAAGACTTGCCTCACCGGCACCCAAGATCCGTTCCTGATAAACTGCACCCCATTCGTCTCGCCAACTCAGATCCCCCATGCCCCTAGAAACCGCCCCACTCTCCCGCCGCTTCTCCGTCGCCCCCATGATGGATTGGAAGCACTGACCCTGAAAGCCTTTAAAATTGAAGCTTGCAGACGAGCCAGCTTCAGCTCGTACCATTTATGTACCACTTTTATCAATTCGGCTAGCCATTTGCCCCCCGTCACTGCCTTACGCATCGGCAGATAACGACAGACAGCTATCCCCAGGCGACGAAGGACAATCTTGTCCCAGATGCCTCACTTCTCCACAGGGATGGCCTTTTACCATCCGGGCAGCTAACCTCATGTTGGTGACACACCTATGGGATCAATACGAAGCCTCCCTATTGCCTTAGTTATAAGCGCAGTGGGTGCGAACAAACGATTGGGCAAGCGCTAAGCCAAGGATTCCAGGTAGTCGAAAATGGACCATAAACAGATGCCAGCTCAAATCATAAATCGCACATGGTTTTCGTTTACGTCGTTAAAATTTAACCTTGAGACCTGCCACATAGCTTTTATTCTTCCAGGACACAAAAAAGAACTCTAACAATATAAAGAGCGAGCAGAATAATGGACTACGAAAACTGTTATCAAGCAGCACTGGACTTGCTCAATCTTTCTGAAAAAGAACCCCATGATCGCAATGAGGCACAAACTCGGTTCGACTTAGTCGACCACTTTTTAAAGTACTGCATGGGGTGGGATCATCTAGAGATAAAAGTTGAAAACCCGAATGGTCCTGACTATACAGACTACGAGTTAGGCACGCCCCGCAAGATGATTTATGAAGCAAAAAGACAGTCAAAACACTTTGAAATTCCTGCCGGCAACCACAAACATATACACAGCCTAAAGCAGATAAGAAATCTCTCAAAAAATAACGAAGAAGCACTGAAGCAGGTCCAGGCGTATTGTGCTAATCGAGGAGTAACATACGCAGCAATTACAAATGGCGAGCAAATAATAGCATTTGTTGGTAGCCGTCAAGACGGTATAGAGCCTTTAGACGGAAAGTGCTTTGTGATATCCAGCCTAAATCAATTGATTAAAGACTTCCCACTCGTGCACAGCTTGTTAAGCAAAGTAGCCATTGAAGAAAATAGGCTAATGATTTATCTCAACTCAGGTGGAAGCGTAAGTACTCCCACAAAGCTAAGCTCTTCGCTTCCTACATATCCAGACTTGAAGGAGAGAAGCGACTTCCAGGCTAGCTTGAAAATTATATCTGACATAATACTCGAGGATATACTTGGGGATAAATCTGTAGAAAAGACTTTTTACGAGCAGTGTTATTGCGAGGCTGGCGCTTTATCACAGTACTCGCTATTAAGCAAAAAGATACTCAGCTATCGATACGCAGCACTTTTCTCTCCGGGAGATTCTAACCCTACATTACAACCGGTAAAAGGCGATAGAAAAAAAGTTTCAAAGCTATCAGACGAAGTGGTCGCTTTAACCACAAGCAAAAGACCCATAGTTCTCATCGGCGACGTAGGCGTAGGCAAGACTTCGTTCATTAAGAACCTTATAAATGTTTCAGCAAAAGAAGAATTTGAGAACGCGCTATTTATCTACATTGACTTAGGTCGACAGGCCAACTTCTATGACAATATCCGAGACTTCGTTATAGATGAAACGGAAAACCAACTGAACGACAAGCATGAAGTAGATCTTTATGAGTCCAACTTTGTATTCGGAGTCTACCATTCTGAGGTCGCTCGATTTAGAAGAAGTTTAGACGGCGATTTGGAAGAAACTGACCCGCCGGCTTATAAGAAAGCACTCAAAGAACATTTAAGAGAGAAGACAAAAAACAAACCTGAACACCTAAGGCGTTCAATTGATCATATATCTAAAGCTAGACATAAACAGGTTGTTATAGCGATAGATAATGCTGACCAACGCAGCCTGTCTATACAGCAGGAAGCTTTCGTAATCTCTGAGGAAATAGCATCTGGATGGGGAGCGGTCGTATTTATAACGGTTAGACCACATACCTTTTATCAATCTAAACGGTCAGGAGCATTGGCCGCCTACCCAACAAAAGCCTTCACAATATCTCCCCCTAGAATCGACTTAGTTTTAGAAAAGAGACTTGGATTTGCTTTGAGCATGGCTAGTGGCAAAACTCCAATTGAACAACTACGCAGTTCCAGCCTGGGTATGAATTCCCTGGCACACTTCCTTGAGGCCATACTTTTTACCTTAAAGCAAACCGACGAACTCATAACATTAATAGACAATATTTCAAACGGAAATGTCAGGACCGCCGTTGAACTTATAGTAAATTATATCGGCAGTGCCAACGCAGACTCTGAAAGAATTATCAAAGAGATGATTCTGGGTGAAAAATACAAAATCCCGGTTCATGACTTCGCCAAAACAATCATTTACGGCGAATATGTCACTTATTACCCTGAACGGTCGATGGCGTTTAATTTATTTGATGTGAGCGCGGCAGACGCCCGCGAGCATTTCCTTGCATCAATTATAATTTCATTATTAAATAACGCTGACACGCTGAAAAGCGCTGAGGGCTTTGTTCGAGCGGATGCCTTGTTCGATAAAGTACAAGGCCTAGGTTTTTCTAGATCGCAGATTGAAAATAAACTTAGAAAACTTACCAACAAAAAACTTATTGAAGCGTCTGAAAGAATCACGTTTGAGGAGGACATAACGGGGCTGATTGGACAAATGCCTGACTCTTTTCGTGTGACAGCAACTGGCATTTATCACATACAGTATTGGTCGGCTGATTTCGCATACTTAGATGCAATGTTATTTGACACACCTATATTTGACAGAGAGGTAAGACAAGAGATTGCCGGTTCGATCCGGAGTACAGACCTCGCGGTCCGATTTAACCGGGCTGGTAAGTTTCGTGATTATTTAACTGCAACTTGGCGGAATTCAAATATTAAATCAGAATACTACAGCTGGGAAGAGAGCGTGAGTATATGCAGCGGATCATTTGAGAAGGTTCAGTACTTCTTTGACAAGAAAGAAACTGCTCGGAAAGGATTTGGAAAATGACCTCATGCATGTTTTGACGCGATTCCTTTATGTAACGTAAGACCGCCCTAATCCGCAGCCGACTGGTATCCACCAAAAAAAGGGGACCAAAAAAAGGGGACAGATTTATTTATCCGCCACGATATCGGGTTTTGAGTTGGCAAAGGAAAAGCAAACGACTCACTCCCAGACACACCTCGCGACGGCCTGCTGCTTCAACCCGACGCTTCACGGTGTAAGATGCCCCACAACCGTCCACCACCGAGGCCGCCATGACTGGGATATCCCTAAACCTGCCGGAAGACCTATCCAACTCTCTCGCCGACCTGGCCAAAACCAACGGCCAGACAGCAAGCTACCTGGCGATGGACGTTCTTCGCGACTACATCGAGCACGAGAAAACGCTGACCGCCCAAATCGAGCTGGCAGTAAAGGAAGCCGACGAAGGCAAATTCGCCACCGATGACCAAGTGGCAGCCATGCGCGCTAGGCGCTGGAGCAGGAATGCGGGTTGAGTGGCTTGAAAAAGCACTCAAAAATCTGGAAGACGAAGCGAACTATACGCCCTTGAAAATCCAAAAACCGCTGACGACTTCTCGGATGCCATTTTCGCCAGCGTCGACAGGCTGGCTCAGTTTCCTTCTGTAGGACGCGAAGGTCGGGTGAAACATACCCGCGAATGGGCAGTTCCCAACTGGTCTTATCTGATCCCGTATAGAGTGCGGGGTGATCGACTGCAGATCCTTGGCGTATTCCACACACGGCAACGTCCTCGTTCGAAGTGGTAATGCGCGCAAAACTTGCCTCACCGGCACCCAAGATCCGTTCCTGATAAACTGCGCGCCATTCGCCTGGCCAACTCAGATTCCCCCATGCCCCTACAAACCGCCCCACTCTCCCGCCGCTTCTCCGTCGCCCCCATGATGGACTGGACCGACCGCCACTGCCGGTTCTTCCTGCGCCTGCTCTCCAAACACGCCCTGCTCTACACCGAGATGGTCACTACCGGCGCGATCCTCCACGGCGACCACGACCGCTTCCTGTGCCACAACGAAGCCGAGCACCCGCTGGCGCTCCAGTTGGGCGGCAGTGTCCCGGCTGATCTGGCCGCCTGCGCCCGTATGGCCGAGGCCGCCGGTTACGACGAGGTGAACCTGAACGTCGGTTGCCCCAGCGACCGGGTGCAGAACAACATGATCGGCGCGATCCTCATGGCGCACCCTGCCCTGGTGGCGGATTGTGTGAAGGCCATGCGCGATGCGGTGTCGATCCCGGTGACGGTGAAGCACCGTATCGGTATCAATGGCCGGGACAGTTATGCCGAGCTGTGTGATTTCGTCGGGACTGTGAAGGATGCCGGTTGCACCAGTTTTACCGTGCATGCACGGATTGCGATTCTGGAGGGGTTGTCGCCCAAGGAGAACCGGGACATTCCGCCGTTGCGTTATGACGTGGCGGCGCAGTTGAAGCGGGATTTTCCGGAGTTGGAGATTAATCTCAATGGTGGGATCAAGACGTTGGAGGAGTGCCAGGAACATTTGCAGACGTTTGATGGGGTGATGTTGGGGCGGGAGGCTTATCACAATCCGTATTTGCTGGCCGAGGTGGATCAACAGCTGTTTGGCAGCACCGCGCCTGTCATCACCCGCGCTGAGGCGTTGGCGCAGTTGCGTCCGTATATAGCCGAGCACTTGGCGACAGGTGGCTCGATGCATCACATTACGCGCCATGTTCTGGGGCTGGGGACCGGTTTCCCGGGGGCGCGTAAGTTTCGGCAGTTGTTGTCGGTGGATATTCATAAGGCGAGTGATCCGTTGGCGTTGCTGGATCAGGCGGGGGAATTGTTGGAGGGGCGGTGACGGGTTGGGTGTCAGTGGTGGTATTTGGGGCTGACAGGCTGCTTTCGCGAGCAAGCCCACTCCCACAGTTTTGAGCGATGTGTGTCAGGTGAATATCATTGGCTGGGCTGGCGTCATCGCAGGCAAGCCAGCTCCCACAGTTTGACTGATGGGGGTCAGGTGAATATCAGTGGCTGGGCTGGCGTCATCGCAGGCAAGTCAGCTCCCACAGTTTGACCGATGGGGGTCAGGTGAATCTCAGTGGCTGGGCTGGCGTCATGCAGGCAAGTTGGCTCCCACAGTTTGATCGGAGGGCATCGAGCAGTTGGGGGGAACCTGTCGGCGATTCTGGCCTCCTAGTTAGCACCACGGCCGGTAATTCAAACGGCTGTTTCCAGGTTATTGCCCTCGCAAACGACCTAACGCATTTGCGCCCTTGAGCGCCTGCCAGCGCTCGGGTAATGTCATCAGACCCACAGGACAGAGCACGCCCATGACTTCCAAGCTGGAACAACTCAAGCAATTCACCACCGTCGTAGCCGATACCGGCGATTTCTCCACGCTCGCCAAGCTCAAGCCGCAAGACGCGACCACCAACCCTTCCCTGCTGCTCAAGGCTGCGTCGATTCCTGGCTATGCCAAGCTGCTGGATGAGTGTGTGCAGGACTGCAACGGCGATGTGGGCCTGGCCAGTGACCGCTTTGCGGTGGCGGTGGGTCAAGAGATTCTCAAAGTCGTGCCGGGCCGTATTTCCACTGAGGTGGATGCGCGTCTGTCGTTCGACGAGGCCGCGATTCTCAAGCGTGCGCACCGTCTGATCGACCTGTACGACAAGGCTGGGGTTGGCCGTGACCGCGTGCTGATCAAGATCGCCTCCACCTGGGAAGGCATCCGTGCCGCCGAGAAGCTGGAAAAAGAAGGCATCCAGACCAACCTGACGCTGCTGTTCTCGTTTGCCCAGGCCGTGGCTTGTGCTGAAGCGGGTGTGTTTTTGATTTCGCCGTTCGTGGGCCGTATCTACGACTGGTACAAGAAGGCCAACGGCAACGACTACACCGGTTCCGATGACCCGGGCGTGCAGTCGGTGACGCGCATCTACAACTACTACAAGGCTAACGGCTACAAGACCGTGGTGATGGGTGCGAGCTTCCGTAACCTCAGCCAGATCGAAGAGCTGGCCGGGTGTGATCGCCTGACCATCAGCCCGGACCTGCTGGAGAAGCTGGCGGCGGATGAAGGCAAGCTGGAGCGCAAGTTGGCGCCAGGGCATGCCGGTGAGGCCCGTGTGCATATGACTGAAGCGCAGTTCCGTTGGGAGTCCAACGAGGACGCGATGGCGACTGAGAAGCTGGCGGAGGGCATTCGCCAGTTTGCGCGGGACCAGGAGAAGCTGGAGGCGTTGTTGTCGGCCAAGCTGTAAAGGCAGATAGCAGCAAAAAGGGCGGTACCTGTGAGGGTGCCGCCCTTTTTTGTGCGTCGGTGTCACCGCCGCCCTATGTGGGAGCTGGCTTGCCTGCGATAGCGGTGGGCCAGTCAACACTTCATCGACTGACCCTGCGCAATCGCAGGCAAGCCAGCTCCCACATTGGACTGTGTGTGTTTGAGCAGGGAAGCTGTTAGTGCCGCTCGAGTGCGTTGACGAGGTCGTGGAAGGCTTCGCGGTTGGACTCGTTGAGGCCCATCAGGATCTTGTGCGCTTCCAGCACCTTGACCCGTACGATCTCTTCGGACTGGTCCTGGGACGGCAGGTCGGTGAGGCATTCCGGGCACGGGATGGGGCGATCAACGATGTTGAACACCTGGTCAAAGCCCATGGACTGCAACAGACGAGTGATGTCTTCATGGGTGGTGACCACGGTCGGCAACAGGCCGACCTTCTGCCGCGACAGAATGGACAACTTGGCCAACAGGCCCAGGGTGGTGCTATCGATGCTGCGCGTTTCGGTCAGGTCGATCACGATCGCCGAGAAGTTCAGCGCGGTGAAGATCCGCTCGATCGTCGCATCCAGGGCCGAACACAAGGTCAGGCGCACTTCACCGACAAATTTCAGGACGAAGGTCCCGTCTTGCTCGGCGAATTGGATTCTTCCGGTACTCATCAAAGATTCCTGCTCAACACCAATAGGGCGATATCATCCGGCATCTCCCCTAGCGTGGCCAATCCAAAAACCTGCCGCAGGCCATCCAGGCTGCCGCCCGCCGACTTGACCTTTTGGGGCAAGGCGGCTTCTTTCTCTTTGAGTGTAGGCTCTGGCAAAAGGTCCAGGATGCCGTCGGACATCAGCGTCAGGCTGAAAGTCGGCGGCAGTTCCAGGATGTGGTCTTCGTAGGTGGCTTCGTTAAACAAGCCTACGGGCAGGCCACGCCCTTCCAGGTAGCGCACACTGTCAGGAGTGTACAAAACAGGCATCGGCAGGTGACCGCCAATGCTGTAGGTCAAAAGACCAGTTTCTTCGTCGATCACGCCGCCGACCATCGTCACGTGCTTGCCCAGCTTGCAGCTGATCAGGCCCCGGTTGATGTGGCCCAGCACCTCGGAGGGGGTGAACTCCGGCAAGGTGCCATTGCGCTTGGACTCGAACAACAGCCGTGTGGTCATGAACTTCAACAACACGGTCACAAAGGCAGAAGACGCGCCGTGGCCAGAAACGTCGGCCAGGTAGAACGCCACGCGGCGCTCATCGACGCGGAAATAGTCGACAAAATCACCCGACAGGTACAACGACGGGATGATCTGGTGGGCAAACTTGAATTCGTCAATCGTCCAGGGGCTCACCGGCAGCATGTTCATCTGCACCTGGCGACCGGCGTTCTGGTCTTCCTGCAGCAGGTTCAGGCTGGCTTCGAGCTCGCGGTTGGCGGTCTCGAGCTTTTCGCGGTAGCGCTGGTTTTCCAAAAGCAGGCGTGCACGGTCCAGGGCGCGGCGCACCGAATGCTCCAGCACGGCCAGGTCTTCCAGGGGCTTGATCAGGTAATCGGCAGCGCCCAGGCGCAGGGCTTCGACGGCGTCGTTCATGACACCGGCACCGGACACGACAATCACCGGCGTTTGCGGGGCAAGGTCGGTCACCTGGCGAATCAGCTCCAGGCCGCCCATCTGGGGCATGCGCAGGTCGCAGATCACAAGGTCGGGCTTGTCGCGCTCGAATACCTGGAGACCCTGTTGGCCATTACTGGCCTGCAGGACGCTGAAGCCACTGTCTTCCAAGTAGGCCGCGAGGCTCGCGCGCACTACTTCGTCGTCATCGATTATCAGCAGCGTGGCACTGGTTTTTTGCATGTGGGCAAACGGCGCCAGAATTAGGTTGGCGTAGGCGGCTCGGCAATGGCCGGGCTCACGTACTGGATTCGCTTTCTAGCCTCTCTGTCCTACAAAGCATTGGGATTTGGCCCATGCACAACGGTAAAGCAGAGGTGCCCTTCTAAGGCGCAGACGGTACTCCCATCCGTGAGGGGTTTCAAGCTCATGCCGATGGTCGCCGGGCGTCTTTACACCGCAAATCACCGGGAGTTATAAGAACCCTCACAACCACAACGCAAAGTAAGGATGGATGCTGTGAGCGAACACGAGCGCGACTACGCCGAAAAACGCGATTTCATCCGCATGCGAATAGATGCCGATGTGTCTTTGATCCATGCCGGGCAGGAGATTGCCGGTACCTGCGTGGACCTCTCCAGTTCCGGCATGCAAGTGCAGGCACCTCGCCAGTTCACGGTGGGTGACCTGCTGACCGTGCGCATTGATTCAGAACACGCTGCGCTCAGGGGTCTTGAAGCGGATACCGAGGTGGTGTGGACCAAGGCAGTAGGCGATGACCAGCATCTGGGCCTCAAGATTCTGAAAATGCGCTAACGCAGCATCCAGCCCCTGCGCAAGGGTGACGCGGAGCGTCACGGGATGCGTTCCCACGCGTAGCGTGGGGAACGATCAGCGCGCACAAAAAAGGCGACCCTATAAAGGTCGCCTTTTTCATTTCAAAACGTCACAGCTTAAAAGTCGTCAACGACCTTGCCGTCCTTGACCTTGAACTCGCGGTTCTGCAGGTAAGCGTTACGAATGAAGGTGTACTTGTCGCCGCTGATCAGCTTCTCGCTGTCGAGCAGGCTGGCGCGCACGTCGACCACGTTGAGGCCGAAGGTGCTGTTACGCCAGCCGATGTCGTTCATGTAGCGGTACGGTTGGGTGTAGCTGTCGACGTATTTGGACGGCGCATCACGCAAGGTGCTTGGGCCCAGCAACGGGATCATCACGTACGGGCCGCTGCCCACGCCCCAGTAGCCGAGGGTTTGGCCGAAGTCTTCATCGCTGCGCTGCAGCCCCATTTTGGTGCCGACGTCAATAAAGCCCAGAACGCCAAATGTGGTGTTGACCAACAAGCGGGCGGTGTCGACGCCTGCATTGTGCGGCTTGAGTTGCAGCACGTTGTTGGCCAGGTTGCCGACATCACCGATGTTGCGGAAGAAGTTGTGAACGCCGTCCTGCACAAATTGTGGGGTGACGAACTGATAGCCCTGGGCGATTGGCTTGAGGGCATAGGTGTCAACGGTGTCGTTGAAGGTGAAGATGGGGCGGTTGACGCTTTCCCACGGGTCATCTTCCGAGGCCGCTTGGGCAGCGAAAGGCGCCAACAGGATGGTGGCACACACCGATAGCTGAGCGAAGTACTGGCTCCAGCGCATAGCTTTTGCTCCTTGAATGGTCTGTCATGGGCGCTATGCCCTGAATAAGGCTGTCAGTATATGACGGAAGTGCCGATTTAGGCAGCTACCTAGAATCGTCTTAGGGAAAATGCACAAAATTCCTACAAATATCGACAGTGTCATCCCCTTGTCATGCCGCCCCGATAGCGTGGCAGCTATTTCAGGGACGTTCAGATGCCACACGCCGAGATTGCCGTCGCCGCCGCCCCCTCATTGACCGCCGTGTTATTTGGCCTGAGTGGCTGCCTGGTGGATTTTGGTTCCCTGGCGCGCACCGACTCACCTTGCGCCGACGCCGAGGCCACGCCAGGCGCGTTGAAAATCCTGCGCAGTCTCAAAGAACAAGGCGTGCCCTGCGCCTGGCTGGACGAACTGCCTCCCGCCGTGACCACGCCACTCTGCGCCGGCCTGCCGGGCTGGCTCAAGGCGGCCTCGCCCTCCTCCATTCGCTGGCCCGCGCCCCACGCTTGCTGGCAAGCCCTGATGGAGTTGAACATCGAACGCCTGGAAGGCTGCGTACTGGTCAGCGGCGAGCCGCGCCTGCTGCAATCGGGCCTGAATGCCGGTTTGTGGACCATAGGCCTGGCCTCCTGCGGTTCGCTCTGCGGCCTGTCGCCCCAGCAATGGCAGGCGCTGACCGAGCAGCAACGCGAACACAAGCGCGGCAAGGCCACGGTGGCGCTCTATGGCCTGGGTGTGCATTCGGTGATCGACCACCTCGGCGAACTCGGCACCTGCCTGGCCGACATCCGCCTGCGCCAGCTCAAGGGCGAGAAGCCCTGATCGAGATCATGCACAGTTGGCCGCAGTGGATTAATCTACAGGTCAGCCCGTAGACCTTTCACGGCGTGCCGCGGTCTATGCCAGTGCCTATCGATAAAAGGAAAGAACGTCATGCCTGATCGCGAGAAGTTACAACAGCAGGCCGATATTGTGCGTGAGCAACTGGAGAACCATCCCGAGTTGCCCGCCGAGAAACGTCAAGCATTGGAAGAGTTGATCGCCAAATTCGAAGTCCAGTTGGAAATGGAACCGGCCACCCAGACGCCCAGCATCGCTGACGATGTGAACCGGGCAGTGGAAGGTTTTGAACTGGACCATCCAGGCATTGCCGGGACGTTGCGCAATATCGTGCTGACCCTTGGCAATATCGGCATCTAACCCGAGCCCAAGCCAAACACAAAACCAAATGTGGGAGCTGGCTTGCCTGCGATAGCGGTGTATCAGTCACTTGATGAATGACTGAAAGATCGCAATCGCAGGCAAGCCAGCTCCCACAGTTTTTTGTATGAAGGCTTACTGACGCGCCAGGCGCACGTTCAGGAACTGGGTGTTCTCAGTGCTGCGATACGGGTTGATATCCAACCCACCCCGGCGCACATAGCGTGCATACACGGTCAACTTCTCCGGCTTGAGCAAGCGCTGCAAGTCCAGGAAGATCCGCTCCACACACTGCTCATGAAAGTCCGAGTGCTGGCGAAAGCTGACGATATATTCCAGCAGGCTGGCGTGATCCAGCGCCGCACCACGGTATTCCACCACCACACTGCCCCAGTCAGGCTGGCTGGTCACCGGGCAGTTGGATTTGAGCAGGTGGCTGTGCACGCTCTCCTCCACCACGCGCGAATCATCGCAACGCAGCAGTTCCGGGCGCGGGTGTTCGTAGCTGCTGACGTTGATATCCAGGCCGTCAATGCACACGCCCGGCAACGCCATCACGCCTTCTGCCTCGATGTCGGCCAGGCTGCGAATGCGCACGTTCACGGGCTTGCCGGCCGCAGCGCTGAGGTCGGTGCGCAAGGTGGCTTCAAGGCTTTGCGTATCGGCAAACGCGGTCTGGTTCAGCGAGTTGAGGTACAGCTTGAACGACTTGGACTCGATGATGTTTGGCGAGTCGGCCGGAATGCTGAATTCACCGATGGCTACCACCGGCTTGCCCGAGGGCAACAGCCAGGACAGTTCGAAGCAGTTCCAGAAATCCACGCCCTTGTACGGCAGGGTCTCGGCGCTCAGGCCCAGCTCGGCCCACTTGGCGGCGCGTGGAATCGGGAACAACAACGAAGGCGTGTAAGTGCTGATGTATTCACTGGACTTGCCCAGCGGCGAATGTTCGGCTGCGGGATGCATGGCGGAAACCTGGCTAAATAAACCGCGCCAGTCTACCAGCCTTTGCTCCCGCCCTTAACAAACGCCTCACTCAACGGTCAGTTTGCCGACCATGCCCGCCTGGTAATGCCCAGGCAGGTTGCAGGCGAACTCAAGGCCTGTGGCCTGCTTGAACGTCCAGGTCAGTTCGGCCGTCTTGCCCGGCTCCACCAACACACTGTTGGGATCGTCGTGCTTCATGCCGCCCATGTCGCCGTGGCCCATGGCGCTGTGATCCATCTTGCCCATGCCGGTGGCGGTGAGCATGCCACTGGCTTGCATCTGCAACATCTCTTTCTGGTGGGCGGCATGCATGGCCGCGTCACCCAGGTTGAACTCATGCAGCAACTGGCCTTTGTTGACCAGCACGAAGCGCACGGTTTCACCGGCCTTGACGTCCAGGGATTTGGGCTCAAAGGCAATGTCCCGCAGCGTGACTTCAACGGTGCGCGTGGCTTTATCCGCCGGGGCCGGCTGGCCGAACGCGTAGGTGTGAGTCGCATCCGCCAGTGCATTGAAACTCAACGCCAACAGGCAGCCCGCCAATAACTGGGGTGTACGCAACGCCATCTTTCACTCTCCAAAATAGGTATCCAGCTTGGGCAACACTTTAAGATGGCCTCGCTGCCAGCCAGCTGACTGCTAGATTACAACTTTGTCAGCTTGCGCCCATACCCCGGAGCCCAGGGTATAAAGGCCGGCGTCCACCTTGACCAAGAGCCCTACATGAAACTGCTGATCGTCGAAGACCAACCCAAAACCGGTCATTACCTGCGTCAGGGCCTGGCCGAAGCGGGCTTTACCACCGAACTGGTGGCCGACGGCACCAGTGGTCAGCACTTGGCGCTGACGGGCGACTATGACTTGTTGATCCTCGATGTGATGCTGCCCGGCCGCGATGGCTGGCAAATCCTGCAGGCGGTGCGCAGTGCCGGCCTGGACATCCCGGTGCTGTTCCTCACCGCTCGCGATGCGGTGGAAGACCGCGTACATGGCCTGGAGCTGGGCGCCGACGATTACCTGGTCAAACCCTTCGCGTTTTCCGAACTGCTGGCGCGGGTGCGCACCTTGTTGCGCCGTGGCAGCAGCATGCCGCAGGAGACCACGCTGCAACTGGCCGACCTGAGCCTGGACTTGATCCGCCGCCGTGTCGAGCGCAGCGGCCAGCGCATCGACCTCACCGCCAAGGAGTTCGCCTTGCTGGAGCTGCTGCTACGCCGCCAGGGCGAAGTGCTGCCCAAGACGCTGATCGCCTCCCAGGTGTGGGACATGAATTTCGACAGCGACACCAACATCATCGAAGTTGCCATTCGCCGCCTGCGCCTGAAAGTCGATGACAATTTCCCCAATAAGCTGATCCACACCGTGCGCGGCATGGGTTACGTGCTGGAGGAACGGTTCACGTGATCAAGCGCCTGTCCCTGACCAGCCGCCTGGCGCTGCTGTTTGCCGCCTGCACGGCGGTGGTCTCGTTGATCGCCGGGGTGTTGTTCAACCGGGCCAGCGAGGCGCACTTCATGGAGCTGGACCAGCAACAGCTCGAAAGTAAACTGGTGGCCCTGCGCAGCACCTTGCAGGGTGTCGCCTCACCGGAAGACCTCGCCCGGCGAACCCCTCAACTGCGCGCCGAACTCGATCACCAGCCCGACCTCGCCTTGCGCATCACCGGAGCTGGGCAACGTTGGCTGGACGGCGCGCCACACCTTCCCTTGCCCCAAGCACCCGGCCTGCACAGCCTGCAATACGCAGGCACCGACTACCGCGTATTCATCGCGCCCTTGACGCCCAGCCAACTGGATTCGCCACAACTGACCCTGATCCTCGACATCACCCACCACCAGCACTTTCTGCAACGCATGCAACGCTTGATCTGGCTGACCGTCGGCCTCTCGGCCCTGGCCACTGCCCTGCTCGGCGCCTGGGCTGCGCGCAGTGGCTTGCGACCGCTGCGGCGCATGGGCGAAGTGGCCGCCAGTGTCTCCGCCCACTCCCTCACGCAACGCTTACCCCAAGAACAAATGCCGGTGGAGCTCGCGGAACTGGCCCAAGCCGTCAACGCCATGCTGGCGCGCCTGGATGACGCGTTCCAACGCCTGTCTGCCTTCAGCGCAGATATCGCCCACGAACTGCGCACACCGCTGTCCAACCTGCTGACACAGACCCAAGTCATCCTCACCCAACCGCGCCCGCTGGAGGATTACCGCGAGGCGCTGCACAGCAATCTGGAAGAGCTGCAATGGATGGCGCAACTGGTCAACGACATGCTGTACCTGGCCAAAGCTGACCACGGCTTGCTGATGCCCAGCCGAGAAGCTCTGGATTTGGGCGATGAGGTCGACGCACTGTTGGAGTTCTTTACCCTGCTAGCGGAGGACGCACAGGTGACGCTGGTGCGCGAAGGCACCGCCCAGACGATGGGCGATCGCGGTATGTTGCGCCGGGCCTTGTCGAATCTGCTGGATAACGCGCTGCGGTTTACCCCACCGGGCGGTGAAGTGCGGGTGCGGATCGAGAGTGGCGTGACACTGACGGTTGAGAACAACGGGGAAGGTATTCCTGCGCCGTTATTGCCGCGGCTGTTTGACCGGTTCTACCGAGCCGATCCGTCGAGGCGTGCAGGTAGCAGTGAACATGCAGGCCTGGGGTTGGCGATTACCCAGTCGATTGTGCGGGCGCATGGCGGGAGGATTTATTGTGAGTCGCAGGCGGGCTGGACAAGGTTTGTGATTGAGTTGCCCAAGGGGAATTGATGCAAGCTGGGCGGGCCCTATCGCAGGCAAGCCAGCTCCCACAATTTGAGCTGTGAATACAGTCACAATGTGGGAGCTGGCTTGCCTGCGATAGCGGTCCTAAAGGTTACGAATACCTGAGCGCATGCGCCGGCTCAATCTTCGCCGCCCGATACGCCGGGTAGATCGTCGCCAAGAAGCTCAACACAAACCCCGCCGAGCAGATCAGCAACACATCCCCACCTTGCAGCTCCGAAGGCAGGTTACTGACAAAGTACACATCCGAGCTGAAGATATGCTGCCCGCTCACCCGCTCCAGCCAGCCCACCAGCTCACTCACGTTCAGCGCCGCAATCACCCCCAGCACGCCGCCGATCAAGGTGCCGACCACGCCAATCACGGTGCCCTGCACCATGAAGATCGCCATGATCTGCCGAGGTGTGGCGCCGATGGTACGCAGGATCGCGATATCCGCGCCCTTGTCGTTCACCACCATGATCAAGGTGGCGATGATGTTGAACGCGGCCACGGCGACGATCATCAGCAACAGCAGGCCGATCATGGTCTTTTCCATTTTCATCGCGCTGAACAGGCTGCCCTGGGTGTGGGTCCAGTCATCCGGCTTGTAAGCCGCGCCCAGGCTGGCGGCGATATCTGCCGAGACTTTGGGCGCTGCGTACAAGTCCTTTACCGCCAGGCGCACGCTTTGCACCTGGTTGGGCTGCCAATGCTGGATTTCAGCGGCGTCGGCCATGTGGATCAGGGCCATGGAGCCATCCAGCTCGGCGCCGACCTTGAAGATGCCCACCACATTCAGGCGCTGCATGCGCGGGGTGATACCGCCCGGGGCGCTGCTGAGCTCCGGCACGATCAGGGTCAGCTTGTCGCCCACGTTCAGGCGAAAACGCCGCGCAGTGATATCACCGACCACCACACCGAACTCGCCGGGTTTGAGGTCGTCGAGTTTGCCGCGCACGATGTGCTGGGCCACGATCGACACCTTGCCTTCCTGGGCCGGGTCGACGCCGCTGATCTCGATGGGCTGCATCGCGCCCTTATAGGAAAACATGCCATCCATCTGGGTGAAGGGCACAGCGGCGGTGACTTGCGGATTCTTCATCGCGGCCGCGGCCACCGGCTGCCAATCATCAATCGGCTTTACGCCGACGATGGTGGCGTGGGGCACCATGCCGAGGATGCGCGAGCTCATTTCACGCTGAAAGCCGTTCATCACCGAAAGCACCACGATCATCGCCAATACGCCCAGGGCGAGGCCGATCATCGAGGTCATCGAGATAAACGAGACAAAACGGTTGCGGCGCTTGGCGCGGGTATAGCGCGTGCCGATAAAAATCGATAACGGTCTGAACATTCGCGGGCACCGTTGGAAAAATGAAAAAGCCCGACCTCAAAAAACCGGGCTTGCAACAGGTCAGATAGCGACCAGATGACCTTCCTGCAAATGCAGTACGCGGTCCATCTGCCGGGCCATGCTCATGTCATGGGTCACCACCAGGAACGCGGTGCGCATCTGGGTGCTCAGTTCCAGCATCAAGTCCTTGATGCCCTGGGCGGTGTGGGAGTCGAGGTTGCCGGTCGGCTCGTCGAGCATCACCAGGCCGGGGTTGTTCACCAGGGCACGGGCAATCGCCACGCGCTGGCGCTCACCACCGGACAACTCCGCTGGCTTGTGCTCCAGGCGGTGGCCCAGGCCGACGCGTTCGAGCAAGGCCGTGGCACGCTGACGCGCTTCAGGAATCGCGGTCTTGCCTATCAACAGCGGCATGCACACGTTTTCCAGGGCGGTGAATTCCGGCAGCAAGTGGTGGAACTGGTACACAAAGCCCAACGAGCGATTGCGCAGTTGGCCGCGGGCCTTTTCATTCAACGCCGATAGTTCTTCACCGGCCAGCCATACGCTGCCCTGGGACGGCGTATCGAGGCCGCCCAGCAGGTTGAGCAAGGTACTCTTGCCGGAACCGGAACTGCCGACGATCGCCACACGCTCGCCAGGGTGCAGTTCAAGCTGCAGGTTGGACAGCACCACCACCGACTCCGGGCCTTCCTCGTAGGATTTGCCCAGGTTGCGGCAGCTCAGGATTGCTTTTTCACTCATGCCCGATTCACTCATAACGTAATGCCTGTGCTGGCTGGGTACGTGCCGCGCGCCAGGCTGGATACAGGGTGGCAAGGAAGCTCAGGACCAACGCAGCGCCGCCCACCATCAGCACGTCCTGGGTTTGCACCTGGGACGGCAAGTAATCGATGAAGTAGACGTCGGCGTTGAGAAACTTGTGGCCGATCACTTTTTCAAGCAGGGCAATGGCGGCGCTGACGTTCAGCGCGGCCAGGATGCCCACCGCCGTGCCGATCAAGGTGCCGACCACGCCGATCACGGTGCCCTGCACCATGAAGATCGCCATGATCTGCCCCGGCGTAGCGCCCAGGGTGCGCAGGATGGCGATGTCGCCCTTCTTGTCGTTCACCACCATCACCAGCGTGGAGATAATGTTGAAGGCCGCCACGGCGACGATCAGCAACAACAACAGGCCGATCATGGCTTTTTCCATGCGGATAGCCTGGTACAGGTTGCCGTGGGTGCGGGTCCAGTCGCGGGCGTAGTACTCGGTCTCACCCAGGTGCTGGGCAATTTCCCAGGCACCACGCGGCGCATCGAACAGGTCGTTGAACTTCAGGCGCAGGCCCTGCACCTGGTCGGGCTGCCAGCGATGCAGGCGGGCCAGGTCGGTGAGGTTGGTCAGGCCGATGTAACCGTCGATCTCGCCAGCACCGACGTGGAAGGTGCCCACCACGGTAAAGCGCTTCATGCGCGGGAACATGCCGGCCGGGGTCACGGTGACTTCCGGGGCGACGAAGGTCAGCTTGTCGCCAACCCCCACGCCCAGCTTGGCCGCGGCCTTGTCACCGATGACGATGCCAAAGCTGCCGGGCGCCAGCGCGTCGAGCTTACCTTGCAGCATGAACTTGTCGATGATCGAGACATTGCGTTCCTGGGCCGGGTCGATGCCATTGAGCAGGATCTTCTGCACCTTGCCGTCGTTGGTCAGCAACCCCTGCATCTGGGTAAACGGCGCGACCGCCACCACCTTGGGGTTCTGCTGGACCTTGGCGGCCAGGCTTTGCCAGTCGTTGATGGGCGCATCGCCCTCGATGGTCGCGTGGGGCACCATGCCCAGCACGCGGGTGCGCATCTCATGATCGAAGCCGTTCATCACCGACAGCACCACGATCATCACGACCACGCCCAGGGCGAGACCGATCATCGAGGTCAAGGAAATGAACGACACAAAATGATTGCGACGCTTTGCACGGGTATAACGCGTGCCGATAAATACGAAGAGAGGTCTGAACATGTCGGGGCTTGTTCGGAGGAAAAGAAGACGTCCCGGTGGCGGGGTCTGGTCAGCAGCTTTACACTCAGACCATTACCGTTACCTGGGGTTCGCCATGTCGACATTAGATGAAGAAGAGCGCCGCGAATACTACCGTATCGATGACATGATCGCACTTCAAATCAAACCCCTGTCTGGCCCCGACGCGGCGAGCAAGGAAGTGTTGCTGGATGATTCGCCGCTGTTCAATCTGCTCAGCGAACTGCATCTGAGCGAATTCGAAGCCCAGCACCTGCTGCGCCAGATCAGCGAGAAAGACCGCAGCCTGGCGGCCTTCCTCAAAGTGCAGAACAAACGCCTGGATCTGCTCAGCCAGGTCATGGCTCGCGGTTTGCTGAAGGAGGTGGGCGCGCCGCAACCGGTGATCCTCTCCGAAGGCGGCATCGACTTCCAGCACCCGACACCGCTGCCCGCCGACACTCACCTGGCGGTCAAGCTGGTGCTGATGCCCCAGGCGCTCGGCCTGTTGCTGCGCGCGCGGGTGACCCATTGCGACCCCAAGGGCGACGGCTTTGATGTGGGCACGGAGTTCGAGTCCATGACCGATGCCCAACGCCAACTGCTGGCGCGCTATATCCTGCAGAAACAGGCCCAGGAACGCCGCCTGGCGCGAGAACAAAGCGAAGACCTCTGAATGCGTATTCACGACGCCAGCCATCCTGGCGCAAAGGAGCAACTGTGACCCTGATTTACGGCCACCGCGGTGCCAAAGGCGAAGCACCGGAAAACACCCTGACCAGCTTTCAGGAATGCCTCAAGCACGGCGTACGCCGCTGCGAACTGGACTTGCACCTGTCCATGGACGGCGAGTTGATGGTCATCCACGACCCGACCCTCAAGCGCACCACCGACCGGCGCGGCAAGGTCGTCGAGTACTCGGCGGCTGACCTGGTGAAGATGGACGCACGCAAAGGCGGCCCAGGCTGGGTAAGCCCCTGCCCGATTCCACGTCTGGAGGAGCTGTTCGAACAGTGCGACTTCGATCACTGGCAACTGGAAGTCAAAAGCGCCTCGCGTACCCGTGCCGCCACCACTGTGCTGGCGATTCGCGAAATGGCTGTGCGCTTTGGCTTGATGGACAAGGTCACGGTGACGTCAAGTTCGCGGGAAGTGCTCAAGGCCGCCGTGGAACTCACCCCGGACCTGCCACGCGGCCTGGTCGCTGAATACGCCTGGCTCGACCCGCTGAAGGTCGCGCAGAACTACGGCTGTGAGTATTTGGCATTGAACTGGACGCTGTGCACCCCCGAGCGGCTGGAAAAAGCCCAGCGCCAGGGCTTGCATGTGTCCGTGTGGACAGTCAACGAACCTGCGCTGATGCGCAGGCTCGCCGACTTCGGCGTAGATAGCCTGATTACAGACTTTCCCGGTTTGGCCACTGCCACCCTCGAGAATTACTGAAATCGGTCTCCCCGGCCGGCTCAGGCCACCGGCCGGAGCCGCTCAAAAAAGCCGGTTGAGGCCGTCGTAGGCCGCTACCCGATAGGCTTCGGCCATGGTCGGGTAGTTGAAGGTGGTGTTGACGAAATACTTGAGGGTATTTTGCTCACCTGGCTGGTTCATGATCGCCTGGCCGATGTGCACGATCTCCGAGGCCTGGTAGCCGAAGCAATGCACGCCGAGTACTTCCAGGGTTTCGCGGTGGAACAGGATTTTCAGCATGCCTTGCGGCTCACCGGCAATCTGCGCACGCGCCATGCTCTTGAAGAACGCCTTGCCCACTTCGTAAGGCACCTTGGCCTTGGTCAGTTCGTGCTCGTTCTTGCCGATCGAGCTGATCTCGGGAATCGTGTAGATCCCGGTCGGCACGTCGTTCACGTAGCGCCAGCTGCCGTTGTCGACAATGCTGCCAGCGGCCGAGCGGCCCTGGTCATGGGCGGCACTGGCCAGGCTTGGCCAGCCGATCACGTCACCGGCGCCGTAGATGTTCGGCACGCAGGTGCGGTAGTTCTCATCCACTTCGATCTGGCCACGGCTGTTGACCTTGACCCCAATATTTTCCATACCCAGCTTGTCGGTGTTGCCGGTACGGCCGTTGCACCACAGCAAGGCGTCGGCCTTGATCTTCTTGCCGGACTTGAGGTGCAGGATCACACCGTTGTCCAGGCCTTCGACCCGCTCGTACTCTTCGTTATGGCGCACGGTGATGTTGTTGTTGCTGAAGTGGTAGCTCAACGCCTGGGAGATTTCCGAGTCGAGGAAGCTGAGCAACTGGTCGCGGTTGTCCACCAGCTCGACCAGTACCCCCAGGCCACTGAAGATCGAGGCGTATTCACAGCCGATCACGCCGGCGCCGTAGATGATCAGTTTGCGCGGGGTATGGCCCAGGCTCAGGATGGTGTCGCTATCGTAGATACGCGGGTGGTGGAAATCGATGTCCGCCGGGCGATACGGGCGCGAACCGGTGGCGATGATGATGTGCTTGGCCACCAGCTTCTCGACCACACCATTGGCGCAGACCACTTCGACGGTTTGCTCATCGGCAAAACTGCCGGTGCCGAAGAACAGGTCGACGCGGTTACGGGCGTAGTAGCCGGTACGCGAGGCGACTTGCTTGGAGATGACTTTTTCAGCGCTTTTCAGTACGTCCGGGAAGGAGAACCAGCGCGGCTCACCAATGGCCCGAAACATCGGATTGGTATTGAACTGCATGATCTGCCGTACCGAGTGACGCAATGCCTTGGACGGGATGGTACCCAGGTGGGTGCAGTTACCGCCGACCTGGCGACGGCTATCGACCATCGCCACCTTGCGCCCTGCTTTGGCAGCGTTCATCGCCGCACCTTCTCCAGCTGGGCCGGAACCCAGTACCACCACGTCGTAGTTGTAGACAGCCATGCGTACTCCTCAGAACAGGCCAGGCGTACGGTTGGACGCCGGGCTAAATCATGCCGCGGCCAGCGTGCATGAAGGACAATTTGGCTCAAGTGTGTGAACCGGGGCACAGTCTATAGAAGGCCGAGCGCCGCGAACATTAACCCTTGGTCGCGTCGTAGGCCAGTGTTGCCATACTACAGGACGCAAACCAGCGCCGAATTCAGGATGAGCCATTATGCGACAACTATTTTTCTGTTTGATGCTGATGGTGTCGCTCACGGCGTACGCCAACGATGCACAGCGGCTCAAGCAGGCAAGCTTCCCCGCAAAGGTTGCGGGGCTGGCCCTGAAAAACCAGGCGGTGTTCAACTATCTCTGGGCGGATGTGTATGCCGCGGCGCTGTATGCACCCGCTGACCTGCCGGCAAAGCAGGCTTGGGACCAGCAGAAGGCTGTGCGCCTGGCGCTGTATTACTTTCGCGACATTGATCGCGATGATGTGATCAAGGCGGCCACCGTCACCTTGGAGCGCCAGCAAGCCAATGCCGGGTTGAACCCAGAGATAGCCAGGCTGCACGCGCGCTTTCGGGATATTCGCAGCGGTGATCGCTATGCCCTGGATTTTCGTCCGGGGCGCGGGTTGAATCTGGAGATTAATGGCCAGGTGGTGTTCAACAGCCCGGACGCTGAATTAGCGAAGGCCTACCTGGGTATCTGGCTCGGGCCCAAAGGGCTGTCGGGCAGTTTGCGCAACACGCTACTCAAGTGATGGCGGCGTTGACGGTTCCATCGTCATCGCAGGCAAGCCAGCTCCCACAGGTAAATGCAGTTCAACTATGGGAACTGGCTTGCCTGCGATAAGGCCTTCCCAGGCACCACAAAAACCACAGGCATAAAAAAGCCCCGAACCAGTCGGGGCTTTCTCATTCAGCGCACAGGCTTAGCGCGGAAACGCAGGCGGGTTGACCCCAGCCATGTCTTCCATCACGCGAACCACCTGGCAGCTGTAGCCGAACTCGTTGTCGTACCACACGTACAGCACAACACGGTTGTCCTGGGTGATGGTCGCTTCGGCGTCCACCACACCGGCGTGGCGCGAGCCAACGAAGTCGGTGGAGACCACTTCCTGAGAATTGACGAAGTCGATCTGCTTATGCAGGTCGGAGTGCAGCGCCATGTAGCGCAGGTACTCGTTCATCTCTTCGCGGGTGGCGGCTTTCTCAAGGTTGAGGTTGAGAATGGCCATCGACACGTTCGGCGTCGGTACGCGGATCGCGTTACCGGTCAGCTTGCCGGCCAGTTCAGGCAGCGCCTTGGCAGCAGCGGTGGCAGCACCGGTCTCGGTGATTACCATGTTCAACGCGGCGCTACGGCCACGGCGATCGCCCTTGTGGAAGTTGTCGATCAGGTTCTGGTCGTTGGTGTACGAGTGAACGGTTTCAACGTGGCCGTTAACGATGCCGAACTTGTCATTCACCGCCTTGAGCACCGGCACGATGGCGTTGGTGGTGCAGGACGCGGCGGACACGATCTTGTCGTCAGCGGTGATTTCAGCGTGGTTGATGCCGTGCACGATGTTCTTGAGCTTGCCTTTGCCAGGCGCGGTCAGCACAACGCGGTCAACACCCGGGCAAGCCAGGTGCTGGCCCAGGCCCTCGGCATCACGCCATACGCCGGTGTTGTCCACCAGCAGGGCGTTCTGGATGCCGTACTGGGTGTAATCCACCTCGGTCGGGTTCTTCGCGTAGATCACCTGGATCAGGTTACCGTTGGCGGTGATGGTGTTGTTTTCTTCGTCAATGGTGATGGTGCCGTT
Organism: Pseudomonas sp. FSL L8-0168; assembly: GCF_037976155.1. Classification (NCBI taxonomy): domain Bacteria; kingdom Pseudomonadati; phylum Pseudomonadota; class Gammaproteobacteria; order Pseudomonadales; family Pseudomonadaceae; genus Pseudomonas; species Pseudomonas sp. FSL L8-0168. The sequence goes on from NZ_CP150262.1 coordinate 1,921,187, forward strand.
GAACGAGCCGTGTACCGAGTCGCGACGCAGCAGGCTGGCGCGCTTGGTCAGGTCGTTCTCGGCGCCTTTGCGCACCACGATGGCACGCAGGCGCAGGCCGTCGCCGCCACCGGTCTTTTCGATCAGGATGCGCGCCAGCAGGCGGCCGATACGGCCAAAGCCGTACAGCACCACGTCGGTGCCTTTACGGGCGGCAGCGTTTTGCTGGCCAACCACATCGGCCATTTCTTCACGCACGAACTGCTCGGCGGTGCGGCCAGCGCCTTCTTTGCGGAATTTGTAGGCCAACTTGCCCAGGTCTACCGAAGCCGCGCCGAGCTTGAGCTCGCTCATGGCTTTGAGCAGCGGGAATGTTTCGTGGACGGAGAGTTCGCTGTCGTCGGCGGAGCGATGGCGCGCAAAGCGGTGAGCTTTGAGAATCGCGATGACAGACTGGTTGATCAGGCTGCGGCCATAGATCGAGCTCACCACATTGTTATTGCGGTACAGCTGACCGATAAGCGGAATCATCGCTTCAGCGAGTGCTTCACGGTCGATCCATTCACCAAGACACTGGTCGGGCTTCTGAGTCACGGGAACCTTCCACATGTAGGGGCAGAAAAAAGGGGCTACATTATGTCGCCCGACTGAGCGTTGAGCAATGCGCGAAGGGCAACAAAAAGCCCTTGCAAAAAAATACCACCGCGCTACAGCCCAGGAAATACGCGGGTTCCAGAAGGCCACTAGTTTGGTGAGCAGGCCGACTTGTCCGTAACTCTCCTAAACATTCGCGCATTTTGGCACTACATATTGAGTCAAAACCCGCCATTGTTTGTCTTAGCCACTACATTTCCTGCAAACCGTAATAGGCACAGTCAGCAACTGACAGGCGGCACCTGGGGCCGTTACAATTACCGACTTTGTCGCAACGCTTGGAGCTCAACCTTCCGTGCCCGTTCTGCGTCTACCGTTACTCCCTGCCGCGGCAGGTAAACAGCACTGGGGCAACCTGCCCGGTGCCGCCCTGAGCCTGGCCATTGCCGAGGCTGCCAGCGCAGCCAAGCGCTTTACCCTGCTGCTCACCGCCGACAGCCAAAGTGCCGAACGGTTGGAGCAGGAGCTGAGCTTCTTCGCCCCGGATTTGCCGGTGCTGCATTTTCCCGACTGGGAAACCCTGCCTTACGATCTGTTCTCGCCGCACCAGGACATCATCTCCCAGCGCATCGCCAGCCTGTACCGCTTGCCGGAACTGGCCCACGGCGTGCTGGTGGTGCCGATCACCACCGCCCTGCACCGCCTGGCGCCGACCAAGTTCCTGCTCGGCAGCAGCCTGGTGCTGGACGTAGGCCAGAAGCTCGACGTCGAGCAGATGCGCACGCGCCTGGAAGCCAGCGGCTACCGCTGCGTCGACACGGTGTACGAGCACGGTGAGTTTGCGGTGCGCGGCGCCTTGATCGACCTGTTCCCGATGGGCAGCAAGTTGCCGTACCGCATCGACCTGTTCGATGACGAAATCGAGACGCTGCGCACCTTCGACCCGGAGAACCAGCGTTCTATCGACAAGGTCGACTCGATCAAGCTGCTGCCGGCGCGGGAGTTTCCGCTGCAAAAAGACGCGGTAACACGCTTCAAGGCGCGCTTTCGTGAGCGCTTCGATGTGGATTTCCGTCGCTGCCCGATCTTCCAGGACTTGAGCAGCGGGATTACACCTGCCGGTATCGAGTACTACCTGCCGTTGTTCTTCGACGAGACCTCCACCCTCTTCGACTACCTGCCCCAGGACACCCAGGTGTTCTCGCTGCCGGGTATCGAACAGGCGGCGGAAAACTTCTGGAACGATGTGCGCAACCGCTACGAAGAACGTCGCGTCGATCCATCCCGGCCTTTATTGCCGCCCGCTGAACTGTTCCTGCCAGTTGAAGACTGCTTCGCGCGCCTGAAAAACTGGCCGCGTGTAGTAGCCAGCCAGCAGGACGTGGACGCCGGCAGTGGCCGCGAGCGTTTCCCGGCGAGCGCGTTGCCCGATTTGGCGATCCAGGCCAAAGCCACGCAACCGCTGGAGGCGCTGTCGAACTTCCTCGGCGACTTCCCGGGCCGCGTGCTGTTTACCGCCGAATCCGCCGGGCGTCGCGAAGTGCTGCTGGAGCTGTTGGAACGCCTGAAGCTGCGACCAAAAACCGTCGACAGCTGGCCTGACTTTGTCGCCAGCAAAGAGCGCCTGGCGATCACCATCGCGCCGCTGGACGAAGGGCTGCGGTTGGATGACCCGGCGCTGGCCTTGATCGCCGAAAGCCCGCTGTTCGGCCAGCGCGTGATGCAACGCCGTCGCCGGGAAAAACGCGCCGATGCCAACAACGACGCGGTGATCAAGAACCTCACCGAGCTGCGCGAAGGCGCGCCGGTGGTGCATATCGACCATGGCGTGGGCCGCTACCTGGGCTTGCAGACCCTGGAGATCGACAACCAGGCCGCCGAATTCCTCACCCTGGAATACGCCGAGGGCGCCAAGCTCTACGTGCCGGTGGCCAACCTGCACCTGATCGCCCGCTACACCGGCAGCGACGACGCCTTGGCGCCGTTGCATCGATTGGGCTCCGAGACCTGGCAGAAAGCCAAGCGCAAGGCCGCCGAACAGGTGCGCGACGTGGCCGCCGAACTGCTCGACATCTATGCCCGCCGTGCTGCCCGCGAAGGTTATGCCTTCGCTGACCCCAAAGCCGATTACGCCACCTTCAGCGCTGGCTTCGCGTTCGAAGAAACCCCGGACCAGCAAACCACCATCGAAGCGGTGCGCGCCGACATGCTCGCGCCCAAGCCGATGGACCGCCTGGTGTGCGGCGACGTGGGCTTCGGCAAGACCGAAGTGGCCATGCGTGCAGCCTTTATTGCGGTACACGGCGGTCGCCAGGTGGCGATCCTGGTGCCGACCACCCTGCTCGCCCAGCAGCACTACAACAGTTTCCGCGACCGCTTTGCCGACTGGCCCGTGACCGTGGAGGTGATGAGCCGCTTCAAGTCCGCCAAGGAAGTGAACGCCGCCGTTGCCGACCTGGCCGAGGGCAAGATCGACATCGTCATCGGTACTCACAAGCTGCTGTCGGACGATGTGAAGATCAAGAACCTGGGCCTGGTGATCATCGACGAAGAACACCGCTTTGGCGTGCGCCAGAAAGAACAGCTCAAGGCCCTGCGCAGTGAAGTCGACATCCTCACCCTCACCGCCACGCCAATTCCGCGCACGCTGAACATGGCGGTGTCGGGCATGCGCGACCTGTCGATCATCGCCACGCCACCGGCGCGTCGTTTGTCGGTGCGCACCTTTGTGATGGAGCAGAACAAGAGCACGGTCAAGGAAGCCCTGCTGCGCGAACTGCTGCGCGGCGGCCAGGTGTATTACCTGCACAACGACGTAAAGACCATCGAGAAATGCGCCGCCGACCTCGCCGAACTGGTACCTGAGGCCCGTATCGCTATCGGCCACGGGCAGATGCGCGAGCGTGAACTCGAACAAGTGATGAGCGACTTCTACCACAAGCGCTTCAACGTGCTGATCGCCTCGACCATCATCGAGACCGGCATCGACGTGCCGAGCGCCAACACCATCATCATCGAGCGTGCCGACAAGTTCGGCCTGGCGCAGCTGCACCAATTGCGCGGTCGCGTCGGGCGCAGTCACCACCAGGCCTATGCCTACCTGCTCACACCGCCGCGCCAGCAGATCACTTCCGATGCGGAAAAACGCCTGGAAGCGATCGCCAATACCCAGGACCTCGGGGCCGGCTTTGTATTGGCCACCAATGACCTGGAAATCCGGGGTGCCGGTGAATTGCTCGGCGACGGCCAGAGCGGGCAGATCCAGGCGGTGGGTTTCACGCTGTATATGGAGATGCTCGAACGCGCGGTAAAAGCCATCCGCAAAGGCGAACAACCGAACCTCGACCAACCCTTGGGCGGCGGCCCGGAGATCAACCTGCGCTTGCCGGCGTTGATTCCCGAAGACTACCTGCCGGATGTGCATGCACGGTTGATCCTGTACAAGCGCATTGCCTCGGCGGCCGACGAAGAAGGCCTCAAGGACTTGCAGGTAGAGATGATCGACCGTTTCGGCCTGCTGCCGGAACCGACCAAGAACCTGGTGCGCCTGACCCTGCTCAAGTTGCAGGCCGAGCAGTTGGGCATCAAGAAAGTCGACGCCGGGCCGCAAGGCGGGCGTATCGAATTCGAAGCGCAGACGCCGGTCGACCCGTTGGTGCTGATCAAGCTGATCCAGGGCCAGCCCAACCGCTACAAGTTCGAAGGGGCTACGCTGTTCAAGTTCATGGTGCCGATGGAACGCGCCGAAGAACGCTTCAACACTTTGGAGGCGCTGTTTGAACGCCTCATTCCGAAATCCGTTTAAGGACGCCCCCATGCGCGTGTTCCGCATTTTGAGCCTGTTGTTGGTGGTACTCGCACCTTCGGCCTTTGCCGACAGCCTGTATCAGGTGGAAATGATCCTGGTGCGCCAGAATGCAGAACCAGTGATCAACAGCCGCGCCGCCCCGGAAAACTGGGATGCGGGCGCGCCGCGCCTGGGTGAGCGGATGAGCCCGCCGCGCCTGGGCAATATCGTCGACAAGCTGCGCGCCGACGCCAACTACACGGTGCTCGCCCACAAGGCCTGGGAGCAGAACCTGGGCGAGCAAGCGGTGAAGGTGGCGATCACCGACGGCCAGGAGCAATTCGGCCAGTTCCCTATCGAAGGGGTGCTGAGCCTGCAACTGGGGCGCTTTACCGATATCGACGCGGACTTCTGGATCAACCAGTTCGACGGCAACGGCAGCGTGATCGCCAGCGAGCACTTGAGTCAGAAAGACGTGCGCACCAAGAACAACCAGCTCAACTACCTGGACGGCGGCCACCTGGCGCTGCTGATCAAGATCACCTCGCTGACCGTCAAGCCACCCAGCGCACCACCGCCCGACCTTCAGGACTGATTGCGCGCCATGCCCCTGACGTCGTCGTTGACCAAACCCCTGGCCCTTTCGTGGGCCAATCGCTTCAAAGAGCAAAGCCTCGAGCGCGGGCGACGCTACGCCCTGGAGAACCGCGTGCGCATCGTCGAGTGCGGCGACAGCACCATCACCGCCAGTTGCGAAGGCTCGGGCGGTAATGTTTACCGCCAGACCATCTCACTGCGCGAATCGGCCAAGGGCCTGCTGATCCTGGTGGACAGCCGCTGCACGTGCCCGGTGCACACCAACTGCAAACACATCGCGGCGGTGCTGCTCAAGGTCCAGGAAACCCTGGCCTACCCGGCAGCGGCTCAGGATGCGCAACTGCTGGAGAAGCTCCAGGCGGTGCTCGATAACCGCGTGGTCCTGCCGCAAGTGGTGATGGACGACGTGCAGCCGGTGCCACGCCTGTGGCTGGCCAGCGTGGAGTTCAGCGCGTTCGAACCGCGCAACGGCAAGATGCAGCGCTATATCCAGCACCGTGCGGCGTTGTCGTTCAACTACCTGGGCAACTATGTCAGCGGGCAAAAAAATGCTGACATCATTGTGCGCCAAGAGACGCAGAGCCTGCGGATCAAGCGCCATCCCGAGCAAGAACAGGCCTATCGCGAATACTTGCGCCTGCTTGGCTTCAAGATCGCCACGCGCCAGAGCAAGGCCCTGCCGGAAAGCGCCGGCGAGCTCTTCGAAATGGTCAATGACAGTGCCTGGCTGAACTTCACCCTCAATGTGTCGCCCACTTTGCGTGCCGAGGGCTGGGAGCTGCAGATCGATGAAGACTTCGGCTTTGACCTCAGCCCCGTCGATGACTGGTATGCCACGGTCGATGAAGGGCCGGAACGCGATTGGTTTGACCTGGAGCTGGGCATCATCGTCAACGGCGAACGTTTGAGCCTGCTGCCGATCCTGCTGAACCTGATGCGCTCCCACACCGAGATCCTCAACCCGGAGAAACTGGCGCGGCGCCGCGATGAAGAGCTGATCCTGGTGAACATCCCCGGCCTGCCCAACGGCCACGGCCCGCTGCAAGTGGCGCTGCCCTACGGCCGCTTGAAGCCGGTACTGGCGACCCTCGGCGAGTTTTACCTGCAGGAAGCCGGCACCACCGCGCTGCGCCTGGCCAAGGCCGACGCCATACGCCTCAACCCGCTGGAAGACCTGCCACTGCAATGGGAAGGCGGCGAGAAGATCCGCAACTTCGCCCAGCGCCTGCGCGATATCAAGGATTTCACCTGCGTGGCGCCCGAAGGCCTGAATGCGACCTTGCGCCCCTACCAGCTGGAAGGTCTGAGCTGGATGCAGTCGCTGCGCCAACTCGAGGTGGGCGGGATACTCGCGGATGACATGGGCCTGGGCAAAACCTTGCAGACCCTGGCGCACATCCTCACCGAAAAAAACGCAGGGCGCCTTGATCGGCCGTGCATGGTCGTGATGCCTACCAGCCTGATCCCGAACTGGCTCGATGAAGCCGCGCACTTCACCCCGCAGTTGAGAGTGCAGGCACTTTATGGCGCGGGGCGTAAGAAACATTTCGCCAACCTGAATGACTACGACCTGCTGCTGACCACCTACGCCCTGCTGCCCAAGGACATTGAACAGCTCGCCGCCCTGCCCTTGCACGTCTTGATCCTGGATGAAGCGCAGTACATCAAGAACCCGTCCAGCAAGGCGGCCCAGGCCGCACGCGAGCTGAATGCACGCCAGCGCCTGTGCCTGAGCGGCACGCCATTGGAAAACCACCTGGGTGAACTGTGGTCGCTGTTCCACTTCCTGTTGCCGGGTTGGCTGGGCGACGTGAAGAGCTTCAACCGTGATTACCGCGTGCCGATTGAAAAGCGTGCCAGCGAGGTGCGATTGCAGCACCTCAACGGTCGGATCAAACCCTTTCTGCTACGCCGCACCAAGGAACAAGTGGCAACCGAACTGCCACCCAAAACCGAAATCATCCACTGGGTCGACCTCAACGAGGCCCAGCGCGACGTGTACGAAACCATGCGCCTGGCCATGGATAAAAAGGTCCGCGACGAGATCACCCGCAAGGGCGTGGCTCGCAGCCAGATCATCATCCTCGAAGCCCTGCTCAAACTGCGCCAGGTGTGCTGCGACTTGCGCCTTGTCAACGACGCCACCCTGCCCGCCCGTGGCAGCAGCTCGGGCAAGCTCGACAGCCTGATGGACATGCTCGACGAGCTGTTTGCTGAAGGCCGCCGGATCCTGCTGTTCTCACAGTTCACCTCGATGCTGAGCCTGATCGAGGCCGAACTGAAAAAGCGCGGCATTGCCTACGCCCTGCTGACCGGCCAGACCCGGGATCGACGTACACCGGTGAAGGATTTCCAGAGCGGTAAGTTGCAGATCTTTTTAATCAGTCTCAAGGCTGGCGGCGTGGGCTTGAACCTGACCGAAGCCGACACGGTTATCCACTACGACCCCTGGTGGAACCCAGCCACGGAAAACCAGGCCACCGACCGTGCATACCGCATCGGGCAGGAAAAGCCGGTGTTCGTGTACAAGATGATTGCCCGGGGCACGGTAGAGGAGAAAATCCAGCACTTGCAGAAGGAGAAGTCCGATCTGGCTGCGGGCGTGCTGGATGGGCGAACCACGGGGGATTGGCAGTTGGGCAATGAGGAGATTGAAGCGTTGTTTGCGCCGTTGCCCAATAAGCAAGAAAAGCGCTGACTGTTCGGCCGCCTTCGCGAGCAAGCCCGCTCCCACACCTGACTGTATTCACAAATCAAAATGTGGGAGCTGGCTTGCCTGCGATGGCCGCGCTTCGGTTTTCAGTCGATCAACTGCGCATCGCGCAACGCAGTAAGCGCTGTCAGCCAACGCGGGTCCTGCTTATAGTCCGTCGAGGCAACCGCCTGCCCACGCATACGCGCAATCCGCGCCGATGGCGTGACCTTCATCCGCTGTGCTGCACTGAGCGCCAGCTCGGCCGCCGCACGGTCATTGCACACCAAGCCCATGTCACAACCGGCGGTCAGCGCCGCTTCGATACGGCTGGCCGCATCGCCGACCACATGGGCGCCGGCCATGGACAGGTCATCGCTGAAGATTACCCCGTCAAACTGCAACTCACCGCGCAGGATGTCCTGCAACCAGCGGCGCGAAAAACCAGCAGGCTGGGCATCGACCTGCGGGTAGATGACGTGCGCCGGCATCACGGCGGCCAATTGCTTGCTCAGGCGTGCGAAAGGCACCAGGTCATTGGCGCGAATCTGCTCCAGGCTGCGTTCATCATTGGGAATGGCGACGTGGGAATCGGCCTCGGCCCACCCATGGCCAGGGAAGTGCTTGCCGGTGGCGGCCATACCGGCGCTGTTCATGCCACGGATAAAGGCACCCGCGAGCACGGCAGCGCGCTCGGGGTCGCCTTCGAAAGCACGGGTACCGACCACGGCGCTGCGTTGGTAGTCGAGGTCCAGCACGGGGGCAAAACTCAGGTCCAGGCCCACCGCCAGCACCTCGGTGGCCATGATCCAGCCGCACTGTTCGGCCAGGTATTCAGCGTTGGGGTTATCCGCCAGCGCACGCATGGCCGGCAGGCGCACGAAGCCTTGGCGCAGACGCTGCACGCGACCGCCCTCCTGGTCCACGGCCAACAGCAAGTCCGGGCGCACTGCACGAATCGCGGCGCTCAACTCGCGAACCTGGCGCGGGTGCTCGATATTGCGCGCAAAAATAATCAGGCCGCCCACTTCCGGTTGGCGCAACAGATGACGATCCTCGGCCGTGAGCCAGGTACCGGCGACGTCGACCATCAAAGAACCTTGCAGGGCAGCAGTCATAAACCTTCCTTAAATAACGCACACAACCCGTCGTCCTTGCCAGGCACGGCAAGGACGACGGGTTGCGAATAAATAGCTGAAATCGGCATGGCGGCTAGCTTAGCGGATGCAAGCGGCCGCGCCCACCCGCAGCGATCAAACCTTGGCGGCGACCGGTACGGTTTTGCTGCGTGGGCGCAACTGGGCGGCGGCCATGGCCGGGTCGCTGACGCCGGTTTCGGCGCGCATGCCAGCGGCAAGGAACGGCACCATCAGGCGCATGACTTGCTCGATGGACGTGTTCACACCGAAATCGGTCTCGGCAATTGCCCGCAGCGCCTTGATACCCGACATGCTGAAAGCTGCGGCACCGAGCATGAAATGCACACGCCAGAACAGCTCGATAGGTGGAATACGCGGGGCCGCTTCGTTGACCAACAGCATATAGCGGCGGAACACCTTGCCGTACATGTCTTCCAGGTAGCGGCGCAAGTGGCCCTGGCTCTGGCTGAACGCCAGGCCCAGCAGGCGCATGAAGATCGACAGGTCGTTGCCGCTGCGAGGCTGCACGACCAACGCTTGCTCCACGAGGATTTCCAGCAGCTCTTCCAGGCTCGGCTTGTGATCGGCCTTGGCCTGGCGGCGTTCCAGCTCACGGTCGAGGCTTGTGCAGAACGGGCCCAGAAAGCGTGAGAACACCGCCTGGATCAGGGCCTTTTTCGAGCCGAAGTGGTAATTCACAGCGGCCAGGTTGACCCCAGCCTTGCTGGTGATCAGGCGCAATGAAGTTTCAGCAAATCCTTTTTCCGCGAACAATTGCTCGGCAGCATCGAGAATGCGTTCAACGGTTTCCGACTGGGCCATGGCTACTCCGCCTGACAAACACTTGTTTGAAACATACGTTTCAGAGTGTGTCTTGTCAAGCCTGCGGGTCCGCTTTGCGGCTGGTCAGTCATCTGATTCATCGCTATTTAATCACATCCTTGCAGCTGTGTAGGCTGCGCCGCTTCTGCTCTGTAGGACGGTTGACGGATGACCGTCCAGCGGGGCCACTAAAAAGGATGATTGCCAAGCGCAGTTCACTGTATATAATCCCAGTCACTGTATAAAAAGACAGAGCGATCAACATGCTAAAACTGACGCCACGCCAAGCTGAGATTCTGGCTTTTATCAAGCGCTGCCTTGATGACAATGGTTACCCGCCTACCCGTGCGGAGATTGCCCTGGAACTGGGGTTCAAGTCCCCGAACGCCGCCGAGGAACACCTCAAGGCCCTCGCTCGCAAAGGTGCGATCGAGATGACCCCGGGTGCTTCGCGAGGTATTCGCATCCCTGGCTTCGAAGCCAAGGCCGACGAGTCGACATTGCCGATCATCGGTCGCGTCGCCGCAGGTGCGCCGATCCTGGCGCAGCAGCACGTCGAGGAATCCTGCAACATCAACCCGACCTTCTTCCACCCTCGCGCCGACTACCTGTTGCGTGTGCACGGCATGAGCATGAAGGACGTGGGTATCTTCGACGGCGACCTGCTGGCCGTGCATACCACCCGCGAAGCCCGCAATGGCCAGATCGTCGTGGCCCGTATCGGCGACGAGGTCACGGTCAAACGCTTCAAGCGCGAAGGCAGCAAGGTCTGGCTCCTGGCCGAAAACCCTGAGTTTGCCCCGATCGAAGTCAACCTGAAAGACCAGGACCTGGTGATCGAAGGCTTGAGTGTCGGCGTCATTCGCCGCTAAAGGAGGCATCATGCAGCTCGTGCACACCCCACAACATACACAACTGTCGCTGTTCGAGGCCTTCATGGCCCAGCCCCTTGCGCCAATCCTCAAGGAAACGGTCGAAGCCCCCTGGGGCGGCGAACCTGAGGCGTTCAGTGAACTGTCGTTGCGCGGTGCGGCTGAGAGCTGCCTGAACCTGCTGGCACCTATCCTGCGCGAATTGAGCGAAGATCAGGACGCCCGCTGGCTGACACTGATCGCCCCGCCCGCCAGCCTCACCCAGGCCTGGCTGCGGGACGCTGGGCTCAACCGTGAGCGTATCCTGTTGCTGCAACCACGCGGCGCGCAAAGTGCCCAGCAGCTAACCTGCGAAGCCTTGCGCCTGGGCCGCAGCCATACGGTGGTGAGCTGGTTGAACCCGCTGAATGCCAGCGCCAAGCAGCAACTGATCAGTGCTGCGCGCACGGGTGATGCACAGAGTTTGAATATTCGATTGGGGTAATGATGGCGCGCCACAGAAGCAGCCGTCACAAAGGACTCAGTGAAGAACGCGCGGCCCTTCATCTTTCTCCGGCTCGCCTTCGGCAAGGCGACCTGCCATCTGCACGCCCACGCTCAACATGGCTTTAGCCACTTCGACGTGCTGGCCTTGCAGGAAGACCTTGGCGTCTTCGGAGAAATCCAGAATAACCAGAGAACCCTCGTCCTCAGCCCGGCGCAGTTCGATTCGGCCGTCAGGCAGTTCAACAATTTCCAGAAAGGACGTTGGCATAAAAGTCTGTTCTCCACGAAAGGCCTGGGATTATATCAGTCATCCACCCAGCCTCGCAGGGGATATGGACAGGTTTGTTTACGGTGTGATGAATGGCGCCCTAGGGAACACGCGTCTCTATGTGGGAGCTGGCTTGCCTGCGATGGCGGAGTATCAGCGCATAATCAGCAAACTAACCCACCGCTATCGCAGCATAAGTACCTATACAACTTTGCAGGCTAAAGCAGCCAACGGTAAGCACGATGCGAAGCGAGTAGCTTTTGATCTGCTTTTGATCTTGATCTCAGGCGCCCCGTTAAACCACGCTGGCATTCCGGCTTTTCCACAGTGACCCGCCGTCAGGCGGAGCCCTAAGTGGCCGTTGCCGCAGGAATGAATATGTACTCGGTATAACAGGGTCGCCTGTCAGGCCGCCATCGCAGGCAAGCCAGCTCCCACAGGTTGAACGCGGGGCATCAGATCGATAGGTGTCGGCTGGCAGGCCGTCATCGCAGGCAAGCCAGCTTCCACATTTGCTTAGTGCAACCCCTTCAGCACTCGTTGAGCCCTTCACGAAAACGCAGCGCCATCTTTTTCAGCTCCTGGCGCCAGCCTTCCAACTCCTCACGGCTCAAAGGCTTAGGCTCATCCTGCTCCAAGGCCACGGCGACGATCAGCGGCTGGGTGACATCACCTTTGGGCACATGGGGAATACGCGGCGGTTGAAACATATCCGCATGGGCTTTGAGCAGCCGTGCCACCCAACTGTCGGGGCTTTGGGCCATTTCCACCAGCTCGGCCAACTCGGGGATTGCCATGGAATCCAGCACTTCACGATTCATGATCATTTCTGCACGCGGCGCACCGGCCTGGGGTAGGCGGTAGAACCCGGCGATCTCATGGCACAGCCCCAGCAAGGCACCGTACAGGTGGAACAACGCCGCTTCGCGCCCCGCCTGTACCAGCGCGATGGCGTTCATCTCTTTCCCTTCCTCGGCACGGCCAAGGGCCTCCAGGGATAAACCCGCGAAGTAAATTTTCTGATTGGTACGGGTATAGAGTTCGTTGGCCATGACGGCAATCTCCACAACGAATAGGCGTGATGCTGGCTGTGTAGGAGCGAGCTTGCTGTGGCGAGGGAGCTTGCTCCCGCTCGACTGCGTAGCAGTCGCCAGCTATTGGGGGCGCTTCGCACCCCAGCGCAAGCAAGCTTGCTCGCCACAACAAGCTCAATCCTACAGTAAGCAAAAGCCGTCTATACAGACGGCTTTTGGCGTTAACAGACTAGCGGATCAAGCGCCCTGGCGCTTGTCCTCGACCTTCCACTTGCCGCCGTCGTAGAACGCTTTCCAGCCAGTAGGCTTGCCGTCCACTTCGGTCTGCACGTACTGCTCCTTGGTCTTGCGGCTGTAACGGATCACGGCTGGGCGACCATCCGGGTCCTTTTTCGGCGCTTCACACAGGAAGTGGTACTTCGGATCGATCTCGTCCTTGTGCGGCACGATCTCCATCACCAGTGGTGCACGGGTCTCGCGGTTTTTCGGGAACTGGCTCGCAGCCAGGAACAGCCCCGAAGCGCCGTCACGCAGGATGTAGGTGTCGTTGACCTTCTCGCACTTGAGCTCGGGCATCTTCACCGGGTCCATTTTCGGCGGCGCCGCATCACCGCTTTTCAGCAGTTTGCGGGTGTTCTTGCACGTTGGGTTGGTGCACCCGAAGAACTTGCCGAAACGGCCAGTCTTGAGCTGCATCTCGCTGCCGCACTTGTCGCATTCCAGGCTCGGGCCTTCATAGCCCTTGATGCGATAGGTGCCCTCTTCGATCTCGTAGCCGTTGCAATCCGGGTTGTTACCACAGATGTGCAGCTTGTGCTTCTCGTCCAGCAGGTAGGCGTCCATCGCCGTGCTGCAGATCGGGCAGCGGTGCTTGCCACGCAGCACCAGCGACTCGGACTCACCCTCGTCGTCAGCCGCGATTTCATCGCCCGGTACCAGGTTGACGGTCGCCTTGCAGCGCTCTTTGGGCGGCAGGCTGTAGCCCGAGCAACCGAGGAACACGCCGGTGGAGGCGGTACGAATCTGCATCGGTCGACCGCAGGTAGTGCACGGAATATCCGTCATCACCGGCTGGTTGGCGCGCATCCCGTTCTCGGGGTTCTCAGCCACTTCAAGCTTTTTCTTGAAGTCGCCGTAGAACTCATCCAGCACGTTTTTCCAGTCGCGTTCGCCCTGGGCCACGTCATCGAGGTTCTCTTCCATGCCGGCAGTGAAGCCGTAGTCCATCAAGTTGGAGAAGCTCTCCGACAGACGCTCGGTGACGATGTCACCCATCTTTTCCGAATAGAAACGACGGTTGTGCAACGCAACGTAGCCACGGTCCTGGATGGTGGAGATGATTGCCGCGTAGGTCGACGGACGACCGATACCGCGCTTCTCCATCTCTTTCACCAGACTGGCTTCGGAATAACGCGCCGGCGGCTTGGTGAAGTGCTGGGACGGGTCGAGCTTGATCAGCTTCAGTGTGTCGCCCTGGGCCATGTCCGGCAGCACATCATCATCGCCAGGCTTGGCGATCTGCGGCATCACACGGGTGTAGCCGTCGAACTTGAGGATACGGCCCTTGGCACGCAACTCGAAATCGCCCGCGCCCACGCTGACGGTAGTAGACAGGTATTGCGCCGGCAGCATCTGGCAAGCCAGGAACTGGCGCCAGATCAGCTCGTAGAGGCGCTCAGCGTCGCGCTCCATGCCGCTCAGCTTGGCAGGCGTGGTGTTGGCGTCAGACGGACGAATCGCTTCGTGAGCCTCTTGTGCGCCTTCCTTGCTGCTGTAGACGTTCGGCTTCTCCGGCAGGTAGGTCTTGCCGAATTCGTTTTCAATATAAGTACGCGCCATCGCCACCGCGTCCTGCGACAGGTTGGTGGAGTCCGTACGCATATAGGTGATGTAGCCAGCCTCGTACAGACGCTGGGCCATCATCATGGTCTTCTTCACCCCGAAGCCCAGGCGGTTGCTCGCGGCCTGTTGCAGGGTGGAGGTGATGAACGGCGCCGACGGCTTGCTGCTGGTCGGTTTGTCTTCACGCTTGACGATGCTGTAGCTGGAAGCCTTGAGCTTCTCCAGCGCGGCCATGGCCTGGGCTTCGTTCAGCGGTTTGAAGGCCTCGCCTTTCTCACGGGCCACTTCAAAGCGCACGTTGGCGCCCTTGGCAGTGCCGAGGTCGGCGTGGACTTCCCAGTATTCTTCAGGGATGAACGCACGGATCTCGCGCTCACGCTCCACCACCAGCTTGACCGCTACCGATTGCACACGGCCGGCGGACAGGCCACGGGCGATCTTCGCCCACAGCAGTGGCGAGACCATGTAGCCGACGACGCGGTCGAGGAAGCGACGGGCCTGCTGGGCGTTGACACGGTCGATGTCCAGCTCGCCCGGCTTGGAGAAGGCTTCCTGGATGGCTTTCTTGGTGATTTCGTTGAACACCACGCGCTTGTAGCGGCTGTCATCACCGCCGATGGCTTCGCGCAGGTGCCAGGCAATGGCTTCCCCTTCGCGGTCCAAGTCCGTCGCGAGATAGATGGTGTCAGCATCTTTGGCGAGCCGGCGCAGCTCTTCGATGACCTTTTCCTTGCCCGGAAGGATTTCGTATTTGGCCTTCCAGCCATGGTCCGGGTCCACACCCATGCGCGAAACCAGTTGCTTGCGCGCTTTTTCTTTAGGCGTGAGTACCGGACCTTCGCCCGCGGCGGCCTTGCCGCGCTTGGCGGCAGGCTCCTTGCTGGCGCTAGCCGAACCGCTGGTGGGCAGGTCTCGGATATGGCCGATACTCGACTTCACCACGTACTCGTTGCCCAAGTACTTGTTGATGGTCTTGGCCTTAGCCGGGGATTCCACAATGACCAGCGATTTGCCCATGGATCGGAAAATTCCTGAATTCGAGAAGTGAAAGGCAGTTGGCGCCTGACGCGGCAACGCTATATATAGTGGCAACCGGATGAGGTCAAGCGCAGCATTCTGCGCGACCTGCCGTTATTGCCCTTTAAAAAGACTGGGTTCGGCCTGCACCAAAGCAAAGCGCGGGACCTGCTCGCCGTCAACTTCGACGGTCTCCAGGAACATGCTCAAGGGGCGCACCCAAAAGCCGTATTCGCCATACAGTGCTTGGTAAAACACCACTTCTTCTTCGGTTTCGGAGTGCCGTGCCACGCTGAAAACGCGGTACTGCGGCCCCTTATAATGTTGGTAGAGCCCTGGTTCGACTTTCATGCTCTGGCCCTCATGCAAAATTCATTGAAAAAAAATATTAAAAAATCCCAAAAAACAAAAACCGGGGCACTGGGCCCCGGCTTCCGTCAACCGAACGCTTAGACGCGTTCGAAGACGGTGGAGATGCCTTGGCCGAGACCAATGCACATGGTTGCAACCCCAAGGTTGCCGCCATTTTGCTTCATCACGTTAAGCAAAGTGCCAGAGATACGCGCACCGGAGCAACCGAATGGGTGGCCCAGGGCAATCGCACCGCCGTGCAGGTTAACCTTCTCGTTCATCTTGTCGAGTACTTTCAGATCTTTCAGCACTGGCAAGGCCTGTGCGGCGAAAGCTTCGTTGAGCTCGAAGAAGTCGATATCAGAGATGGAAAGGCCTGCGCGCTTCAAGGCTTTTTGTGTGGCCGGTACTGGACCATAGCCCATGATCGCCGGATCCACACCCGCCACTGCCATCGAACGAATCACGGCCAGCGGCTGGATACCCAGGTCCTGGGCACGCTGCGCCGACATCACGATCATGCACGAAGCACCGTCGGTGATCTGCGAGGAAGTACCGGCTGTCACGGTGCCGCCCTTTGGATTGAAGGCGGGCTTGAGGGCCGCCAGGCTTTCCAGGGTAGTGTCCGGACGAATGGTTTCGTCGTAGTCGAACAGTTTCAGGAAACCATTCTCGTCGTAGCCGTTCATCGGGATGATTTCATCCTTGAACTTGCCTTCCACCGTCGCCTTGTGGGCGAGCTGGTGGGAGCGCAGGCCGAAGGCGTCCTGGGCTTCACGGGTGATGCCGTGCATTTTGCCGAGCATTTCCGCGGTCAGGCCCATCATGCCCGAGGCTTTCGCCGCGTAGAGGGACATGTGCGGGTTAGGATCGACGCCGTGCATCATGCTGACGTGGCCCATGTGCTCCACGCCGCCGACCACGAACACATCGCCGTTGCCGGTCATGATCGCTTGCGCAGCGGTGTGCAGCGCGCTCATCGACGAGCCGCACAGGCGGCTGACGGTCTGGCCGGCCGCGGTGTGCGGGATCTGGGTCATCAACGACGCCATGCGCGCGATGTTCCAGCCCTGCTCCAGGGTCTGGTTGACGCAGCCCCAGATCACGTCCTCGACTTCGTTCGGGTCGACCTTGGTGTTGCGCTCCAGCACTTTGCTGATCAGGTGCGCCGACATGTCTTCGGCGCGGGTGTTGCGGTGCATGCCGCCCTTGGAGCGGCCCATCGGCGTACGACCGAAGTCGACAATCACGACGTCTCTTGGATTCAAGCTCATAAATATTCTCGCTCTAGTCGATTGGGCGCTTAACCGAAGAAGCTCTGGCCATTCTTGGCCATTTCACGCAGCTTCGCGGTCGGGTAGTACAGCGGGCCCAAATCAGCGTATTTGTCAGCCAGGGCAACGAACTCGGCCACACCGATCGAATCGATGTAACGCAACGCGCCACCACGGAATGGAGGGAAACCAATACCGTACACCAGGCCCATATCGGCTTCGGCGGCGGTTTCAACGATGCCGTCTTCCAGGCAACGCACGGTTTCCAGGCACAGGGCGATCATCATCCAGTTGATGATGTCTTCGTCCGACACCTCACGCTGTTCGTAGATGACCGGAGCGAGCACTTCGTGCACCGACGGGTCGGCCACTTTCTTCTGCTTGCCCTTCTTGTCGGCCTCGTAGGCGTAGAAGCCCTTGCCATTCTTCTGGCCCAGGCGCTTGGCCTCGTACAGCGCGTCGATCGCCGAGCGGCGGTCGTCTTTCATGCGGTCCGGGAAGCCTTCAGCCATGACGTCGCGACCGTGGTGGCCGGTGTCGATGCCGACCACGTCCATCAGATACGCCGGGCCCATGGGCCAGCCGAATTTTTCCATGACCTTGTCGATGCGTACAAAATCCACACCGGCGCTGACCAACTTGGCGAAACCGCCAAAGTACGGGAACAGCACGCGGTTGACCAAGAAGCCCGGGCAATCGTTGACGACGATCGGGTTCTTGCCCATTTTCTTGGCGTAGGCAACGGTGGTGGCCACGGCCAGCTCGCTGGACTTCTCGCCACGGATCACTTCCACCAGCGGCATCATGTGCACCGGGTTGAAGAAGTGCATGCCGACGAAGTTTTCCGGACGCTTGAGGGCCTTGGCCAGCAGCGAGATGGAAATGGTCGAGGTGTTGGAGGCCAGGATGGTGTCATCTTTGACCTGGGCTTCCACTTCAGCCAGTACCGCCTGCTTGACCTTCGGGTTTTCGACAACCGCTTCGACCACCAGGTCGACGTGGCCGAAATCACCGTAGGACAGCGTAGGACGAATGCCGTTGAGCACTTCAGCCATTTTTGCAGCGGTCATACGACCTTTATCAACGCGGCCCACCAGCAGCTTGGCGGCTTCGGCCAGGCCCTGTTCGATACCGTGCTCGTTGATGTCTTTCATCAGGATCGGCGTGCCTTTGGACGCCGACTGATAGGCGATACCGCCACCCATGATACCGGCGCCGAGTACGGCGGCCTGTTTCACGTCCTTGGCGATTTCGTCGTAGGCCTTGGCCTTTTTCTTCAGTTCCTGATCGTTCAGGAACAGGCCGATCAGGCTCTGGGCCGCCGAGGTTTTCGCCAGTTTGACGAAGCCTGCCGCTTCCACTTCCAGGGCTTTGTCGCGACCAAAGTTCGCGGCCTTCTGGATGGTCTTGATCGCTTCAACCGGCGCCGGGTAGTTCGGGCCGGCCTGGCCTGCCACAAAACCTTTGGCGGTTTCGAACGACATCATCTGTTCGATGGCGTTGAGCTTGAGTTTTTCCAGCTTCGGCTGACGCTTGGCCTTGTAGTCAAATTCGCCGCTGATGGCGCCTTTGATCAGGTTCAGCGCGGCTTCGGCCAGTTTGTCCGGGGCCACCACAGCGTCGACGGCACCGACTTTCAGTGCGTCTTCAGCCTTGTTTTCCTTACCGGCGGCGATCCATTCGATCGCGTTGTCGGCACCGATCAGGCGCGGCAGGCGCACGGTACCGCCAAAGCCTGGGTAGATACCCAGCTTGACTTCCGGCAGGCCGATCTTGGCCGTCGCGGACATGACACGGAAGTCTGCCGCCAGGCACATTTCCAGGCCGCCGCCCAACGCGATGCCGTTGATGGCAGCAACAGTCGGCACGTTGAGGTCTTCGAAATCGCTGAAGATCTTGTTGGCTTCGAGGTTGCCAGCCACCAGCTCGGCATCGGGCAGCTTGAAGTTGTCGACGAATTCGGTGATGTCAGCGCCGACGATAAACACGTCCTTGCCGCTGGAGACGATCACGCCCTTGACCGAAGCATCTGCTTTGATGGTGTCTACGGCCTGACGCAGTTCGTTCAGGGTTAGACGGTTGAACTTGTTGACGGACTCACCCTTGAGGTCGAATTTGAGTTCGACGATGCCACTTTCAAGAGCCTTAACCGTGATGGCTTTACCTTCGTAAATCATCAACTGATCTCCACGATATGGAAGCTGAACAGTACACACTGGACGCTGGTCTCTGGTTTGACATTGACAGTTGAATCAATGCTCACGCCAATCCGCCAGGCACACCCGCCAGTGCGATAGTCGGGTTTTGTATGAGTCGTCTGACAGGCAAACGCTCAATTCATACGCCCGTTTGATTTGGGTACGCCACCTTCATCCAATTCCGAGCAATTGTCAATCGCTCCAAAGGCTAGGAAAAACGCGACTTTCCAGTCATTTCAGAACCCGGCCCACAGGCTCGCCACCCGTCAATATTCAAATATTCACAGGATCAATAATGGAAAGGATGTGGGAAAAGGCTGTACAGAAAGCAATACACGACTAGGCTAGCGGCAATGTGCAGATTTACCGGCCTGCCTGGCCACCTCCAGCCCGATGATGATGTCGGGCTTTTTATTGCCTGGCTTTCCTGTAGGAGCGAGCTGGCTCGCTCCTACAGAGCTTGGGTCAGGCCAGGGCCTTGAGCAGCGTATCAATATCTTTCAGGACGCTTGCGTCGCCCTTTTCGCCCCAATACAGAGCAATCATCTGTTTGTCGGCCTCGACCTTGTAGACGTTTGCCGGCAGCGTTGCAAAATGCGGCAACAACTTCTCATCCGCACAGGGTTCACGCCACTGATTGACCCATAGCCCCGGCTCCAGCTGCCAGTAGCTCCACGTTGCGGGCGCGCTGCCGCGTCGTGGCCGGCAATACTGCGCACAGGGGCTCGGCGGCTCCTGCTTGAGCCAGTGCGGCCATTCCTGAGGCGCCAACTGCATGGCCAGGCCGATGCGGCGTGCCTCCATGCGCAGGGCCATACGCCCACTCTGCTGGCGCGAAGGTCGCAGCCATACCAGGGGGCTCAAAACCACCGCAAGGATTGACACCACTATCCAGACCGTCATATGTGTACTCCCGAATTTCTAGATGAGCGGATTTGATCTGCGGCAACCCCATCCGCTTGAAAGCAGCCATACTGAACTTATTGCAGTCCTCTGGAGGAACGCCTCATGCCCTACGAACATATTCTGGTCGCTGTCGACCTGACCGAAGAGTGCGATCCAGTGATCAAGCGCGCACAGGAATCCGCGATTGCCAATGGCGCCAAACTGTCGTTGGTACACATCGTCGAGCCCATGGCCATGGCCTTTGGTGGTGACGTGCCGATGGACCTTTCCCAGCTGCAGCAACAACAATTTGACCAGGCCAAGGAGCGCCTTGACCGTTTGATTCTCAAATACCCGCACCTGAAAAAGGAAGACTGCCACCTGACATACGGCCAACCGCGCCAGGAAATTCACCACCTGGCCAAGGAAAAGGCTTGCGACTTGATCGTGGTGGGTAGCCATGGTCGTCACGGTTTGGCGTTGTTGCTGGGCTCGACCGCCAATGATGTATTGCACGGCGCGCCGTGCGATGTATTGGCCGTCAAACTGATAAAGAGTCCGTAAGACCGATAAAGGTCTAATGTGGGAGCTGGCTTGCCTGCGATAGCGGTGTATCAGCCACCCGATGCATCAACTGGCAGACTGCTATCGCAGGCAAGCCAGCTCCCACAGTTGAATCGCATTTCATATTAAAAAGCCCGGCGCTCATAGAAGAGCGCCGGGCTTTTTTATTGCGGCTCGATCACTCAGGCATCCAGCTCGGCCCAACGCTCAACCAACGCTTCCAGCTCCTGGTTCAACGTCTCCAGGGAGGCGATAACCTTGGCGGTTTCTGCCGCAGGGCGCAGGTAGAAGCCGGCGTCAGCCATTTCCGCTTCCACCGCAGCAATCTGCTGTTCCTTGGCGTCGATATCACCTGGCAAAGCTTCCAGCTCGCGCTGCAACTTGTAGCTGAGCTTCTTCTTGGCAGGCGCAGCGTCAGCAGCCGCTGCAGGCGCCTGCGCAGCGACCGGAGCCACCACCGCCGTGTTCAGGTCGGCCTTGCCCGACTTGCTCTCGGTCACGCCCAGCAGGCGCGGCGAGCCGCCCTGACGCAGCCAGTCCTGATAACCGCCCACGTATTCGCGCACCTTGCCTTCGCCTTCGAAAACCAGGGTGCTGGTGACCACGTTGTCGAGGAATTCCCGGTCGTGACTGACCATCAGCACGGTGCCGTTGAAGGTCAGCAAGACCTCTTCCAACAGTTCCAGGGTTTCCACGTCGAGGTCGTTGGTCGGTTCGTCGAGCACCAGCAGGTTGGCCGGCTTGCTGAACAGCTTGGCCAGCAGCAGGCGCGCGCGCTCACCACCAGACAGCGCCTTGACCGGCGTGCGCGCACGTTGCGGGCTGAACAGGAAGTCGCCCAGGTAGCTGAGTACGTGGCGGCTCTGGCCGTCGATGTCGATAAAGTCGCGACCTTCGGCGACGTTGTCGATCACGGTCTTTTCCAGGTCCAACTGGTGGCGCAACTGGTCAAAGTAGGCCACGTCGATGCGAGTGCCCTCTTCCACCTTGCCGCTGGTCGGTTGCAGGCCGCTGAGCATCAGCTTGAGCAAGGTGGTCTTGCCGGTACCGTTGGCGCCCAACAGGCCGATACGGTCGCCGCGCTGCAGGACCATGGAGAAGTCCTTGATCAGGAACGGGCCGTCCGGGTGATGGAAGCTGACGTTCTCCAGCACCATCACTTGCTTGCCCGACTTGTCGGCAGTATCGAGCTGGATATTGGCCTTGCCGGTACGCTCGCGGCGCTCACTGCGCTCCACGCGCAAGGCTTTCAAGGCACGCACACGGCCTTCGTTACGGGTGCGACGGGCCTTGATGCCCTGGCGGATCCAGACTTCTTCCTGGGCCAGCTTCTTGTCGAACAGCGCGTTGGCGGTTTCTTCGGCCGCCAGGGCGGCTTCCTTATGCACCAGGAAGCTGGCGTAGTCGCCGTTCCAGTCGATCAGGCCGCCACGGTCCAGCTCGAGGATGCGCGTAGCCAGGCTCTGCAGGAAAGCACGGTCGTGCGTGATAAACAGCACGGCGCCCTGGAAGTCCTTGATGGCTTCTTCAAGCCAGGCGATGGCGCCGATGTCCAGGTGGTTGGTCGGTTCGTCGAGCAGCAGCAGGTCCGGCTCGGACACCAGGGCCTGGGCCAGCAGCACACGGCGACGCCAGCCGCCGGACAATTCGGCGAGGGTCTTGTCTGCCGGCAGTTGCAGGCGGCTCAGGGTGCTGTCCACCAGTTGCTGCAAGCGCCAGCCGTCACGGGCTTCGAGGTCTTGCTGGACGTGCATCAGTTTGTCCAGGTCTTCTTCGGTGACGCAGTTCTGTGCCAGGTGATGGTATTGCGCGAGCAACTCGCCAACGCCGTCCAGGCCTTCGGCTACCACGTCGAACACTGTCCGTCCGTCGGCCACCGGCAATTCTTGCGGCAATTCGCCGATCTTGAGGCCCGGGGCACGCCAGACAGAGCCGTCATCGGGCTTCTGGTCGCCTTTTACCAGCTTCATCATGCTGGACTTGCCGGTGCCGTTGCGGCCGATGATGCACACCCGCTCACCACGGGCGATCTGCCAGGACACCTTGTCCAACAACGGCATGGCGCCGAAAGCAAGGGACACATCGCTGAATTTGAGCAGGGTCATACGCTTCTCCAAAAACTGGGCGCGCATTCTACCTGATGTGAGGGTGGGATGCGGTCGGCATTTTCTCTATTGACACGTTCTGTAGGACATTTCCGGCGAACTTGAACGAACCAGCCGGCAAAGCTTTCGCGGGCCGCTGGCAAAAGGCTAAGCTAGGGGCAATCAGTGTCGGCAGTGCCGGTGCTAGTCGTGATTTCTCTGCACGGACGTCTCATGCGCAGTCGCCTTTTCAACTTTTTATCTTGTCTGCTTCTTTCCGCCACTGCCGTTCAATCCGCCCAGGCGGTGGACCTCACCACTCAACGCCAGTATTACGATCAAGCCAAACGTGCCTTGGCCAAGGGCGACAGCGGCCCCTATATGCAATACAGCCAGGCCCTGGCCGATTACCCGCTCACGCCCTACCTGGCCTACGACGAACTGACCGCGCGCCTGAAAACCGCAAGTAACGAGGAAATCGAACAATTCCTCGCCAAACACGGCGACTTGCCCCAGGCCAACTGGATGAAACTGCGTTGGCTGCGCTGGCTGGCCGAACGCGGCGATTGGCAGACTTTTGAAAAGTACTACGACACCAAGCTCAATTTCGTCGAGCTGGATTGCCTGCATGGCCAGTACCAGCTCAGCCACAATCTCAAGGCTGAAGGCTACAAGACCGCCGAAAAATTGTGGATGACCGGCAAATCCCAGCCCGCCGCGTGTGACGCCACGTTTGGCCAGTGGGCCGCTGCCGGCCAGCTCACCGAGCAGAAGATCTGGGAGCGCACCAAGCTCGCCGCCGAAGCGCGTAACTACGCGCTGGCCAATAGCCTGGTGAAAACCCTACCCACCCTCGGCGCCCAAGGTCGCTTGATGGTGGATGTGGCGCAAAAGCCCGACATGCTCAGCGACCCGTCACGCTTCCAGCCGGCCACCGAGGCCATGTCTGACGCCGTGGGCCTGGGCCTGCGTCGCCTGGCGCGCCAGGATCCGGACAAAGCCATGTCGCTGCTCGACGGTTACGCCAGCAGCATGCACTTCTCCCGTGACGAAAAAGTCTCGATTGCCCGCGAGATCGGCTTGACCCTGGCCAAGCGCTTCGACCCGCGCGCGCTGGAGGTCATGACCAAGTACGACCCCGAGTTACGCGACAATACGGTTTCCGAGTGGCGCCTGCGCCTGCTGTTGCGCCTGGCGCGCTGGGAAGACGCCTACCAGTTGACCCGCAAACTCCCACAAGACCTGGCCACCACCAACCGTTGGCGCTACTGGCAGGCGCGCAGCCTGGAGCTGGCCGAGCCGAAAAACCCGCAGGCTTTGGTGCTGTACAAAAACGTGGCCAAGGAGCGGGACTTCTACGGTTTCCTCGCTGCTGACCGCTCCAAAGCCCCTTACCAGTTGAACAACAAGCCGCTGGTGATGAGCCAGGCGCTGGTCAACAAGGTGCGCAATACCCCTGGGGTGCGGCGTGCCCTGGAGTTCTACGCCCGTGGCCAGATCGTCGACGGTCGCCGCGAGTGGTACCACGTCAGCCGTCATTTCAACCGTGACGAGATGGTCGCCCAGGCCAAACTGGCCTACGACATGAAGTGGTACTTTCCGGCCATCCGCACCATCAGCCAGGCGCAGTACTGGGACGACCTGGACATCCGCTTCCCGATGGCCCACCGCGACACCCTGGTGCGCGAAGCCAAGGTACGTGGCCTGCACTCCAGCTGGATCTTTGCCATCACCCGTCAGGAAAGCGCGTTCATGGACGATGCCCGCTCCGGCGTCGGCGCCAGCGGCCTGATGCAACTGATGCCCGGCACCGCCAAGGAAACTGCACGCAAGTTCAGCATCCCCCTGGCCTCCCCGGCCCAGGTGCTGGACCCGGATAAAAACATCCAGCTCGGCGCTGCTTACCTGAGCCAGGTTCACAGCCAGTTCAACGGCAACCGCGTGCTCGCCTCCGCTGCCTACAACGCCGGCCCCGGCCGCGTGCGCCAATGGCTGCGCGGCGCAGACCACCTGAGTTTCGACGTGTGGGTGGAAAGCATCCCCTTCGACGAAACCCGCCAGTATGTGCAGAACGTGCTGTCTTATTCGGTGATCTACGGGCAGAAGCTCAACTCACCGCAGCCGTTGGTGGATTGGCATGAGCGGTACTTCGACGACCAATAAGGCTCTGAACCTGCTTCTAATGTGGGAGGGGGCTTGCCCCCGATTGCAGGCTGTCAGTCACACGTCTATTGCTGATCCGCCGCTATCGGGGGCAAGCCCCCTCCCACAGGGTCCGCACTGAACTGCAACGCCGCCAACCGCGCATACAGCGGATTGCTCGCAATCAACTGCTGATGCGTGCCCACCGCCACCAGCTTGCCCTGGTCCATCACCGCAATGCGGTCGGCATTCTTCACCGTGGCCAAACGGTGGGCGATCACCAGCGTGGTGCGCCCCTGCATCAGCTGCGGCAGCGCTTGCTGGATAAGGTGTTCACTCTGGGCGTCGAGGGCGCTGGTGGCTTCGTCCAGCAGCAGGATCGGCGCGTCGACCAGCAAGGCGCGAGCGATGGCCAGGCGTTGGCGCTGGCCGCCGGAGAGGCCCTGGCCACTTTCGCCGAGGTGGGTTTGGTAGCCGTCGGGCATTTGCAGGATGAAGTCGTGGGCGTGGGCAATACGCGCGGCGGCTTCCACCTGGGCGGTGGTGGCGGACGGGTTGCCGTAGCGGATGTTGTCCTCGACGCTGCCGAAGAACAACGCCGGGCTCTGGGACACCAGGGCGAAATGGCGCCGCAGGTCCAGGGGGTCTAGCTCGGTCAGCGGCTGGCCTTCGAGCAGGATTCGGCCTTGCTGGGGGTCGTAGAAGCGCAGCAGCAGATCGAAAATCGTCGACTTGCCCGCACCGGACGGCCCTACCAAGGCCAGGGTTTCGCCCGGGTTGATGGTCAGGTTCAAGCCGTCGATGGCATAGCTGTCCGGTCGCGAAGGATAGGAAAAGCGTAGGTCCTGCAGTTCCATGCGGCCACTGACCCGTTCCGGCAAACGTACGCCGCCAGTGGCCGGCGCCTGGATCTCGTTGCCTGACTGCAACAGCTCACCGATACGCTCGGCTGCCCCGGCGGCACGCTGCAACTCGCCAAGCACTTCGCTCAGGGTGCCGACGGCGCTGCCGACAATCAGGCTGTAGAACACGAACGCCGCCAGCTCACCGCCGGAAATGCGCCCGCTGATCACGTCCATGCCGCCCACCCAAAGCATCACGCCTACCGCGCCGAGCACCAGCATGATCACCAGGGTGATCAGCCAGGAGCGCTGCAAGATGCGTTTACGTGCCGTGACAAAGGCGTCCTCGACGGTGACGGCAAAGCGTTGTTCGTCCTGCACCTGATGGTTATAGGCCTGCACGGTCTTGATCTGGCCCAACGTCTCGGCGACATAGCTGCCGACGTCCGCGATACGGTCCTGGCTCAAACGCGACAGGCTGCGCACCCTGCGCCCAAAGATCAGAATCGGCGCCAGCACCAGAGGCAACGCCACCACCACGATGCTGGTGAGCTTGGGGTTAGTAATAAACAGCAACACGATGCCGCCGATCACCATCAGGGCGTTGCGCAGAAACAGCGACAGTGATGAGCCGATCACCGATTGCAGTAAGGTGGTGTCGGTGGTCAGCCGCGACTGGATTTCCGAGCTGCGGTTGTTCTCGTAGAAGCCGGGGTGCAGGTAGATCAGGTGGTTGAACACCTGCCGGCGAATATCGGCTACCACCCGCTCGCCAATCCACGACACCAGGTAAAACCGCGTGAAGGTGCCCACGGCCAGGCCGAGCACCAGCAGCATGAACAGGCCGATTGACTGGTTGAGCAGGTGTGGCGACTGGGTCATGAAGCCCTGGTCCACCAACAGGCGTATGCCCTGCCCCATGGACAAGGCGATGCCAGCGGTGACGATCAGCGCCAGCAGTGCGCCAAGCGCCTGCCAACGGTAGGGCGCAATAAAGCGGCTGGCCAGGCGAATCGCACGGCGTTGACGGATGGAGAACATGGAAGGCATCACCCAATGAGGAGTCTGTACCTCAACATTGGGGGAACTTGCGCAAATAACAATGAGTCAGGTTAATTATGCCCGCCGATGCAGGCCGCTAGAGGCTATCGGTCTAAGCCTGATCTGGAAATATGTACCGGTTTCTGGTGGACTGGGTGTTCAAACCGATGAGCGTGTAAGGAGTTGTAACAGCGCGTTCATGCGGGGGAATTAAAATTAAAGTAGGTACACAACCTGATGAGGAGACAGGCCATGACCTTGCAAAATAGCAGCGACGCCAAGATTGAAGTGATCCGCCAGCCGCAGCAGCTGCCTTGCTCGTACATCGATGCCAAGGGCCGGGAAGTGCAGATTACCGAAGAAATGATCCAGCAAGCCTGCAGCGAGCTGGAACAGCGACTGGTCAAGCCTGCCCAGCAAGGCTGAAGCGCCCACGCTCTTTCAAACCCGGCCCAAGTGGCCGGGTTTTTTATGCCCGCTGTAGAAGCGAGCTTGCTCGCGAAGGCCTCAAGAGCACCGCGATAACCGTTACAGCTGTTCGGCACCCAGAGCAGTCACGATCTGTGACAGCACCGCCGACTCCCCGTTGATGCGCACCTTCAAGCCATCGATCTCGCGACGCTCCGGATAGTGCTTGCGCAGCAGGTCGAAAGCTTGGCGCTGTTCCTGCACAGTGCCCACCAGGCTGCGACGGAAATCCGCGTCGTCACGGCGTGGGTCGTACACACTGCGGCACAAGGTCGCCAGCGCCCAGGCCGGGTCAGTCTCAGGATGCAGGTGCATCTCGGCCAGCCAGGGGGCCGGCAGCAAATCACTCAAGTGAATACTCGGTTCCTGGCCCAGGTGCGCGCACAGCGCCTGGTAAATCTGCGCGGTGCCGCGCTGCTTGCCATCGAGGCTGTAGCCGGCAATATGCGGCGTGGCCAGCACGCACAGGTCAGCCAGGTCGACGTCCACCTCGGGCTCGCCTTCCCACACGTCCAGCACCGCTTGCAGGTCTTCGCGCGCCAGCAACACCTCGCGCAGCGCGGCGTTATCCACCACCGCACCCCGGCTGGCGTTGATCAGCCAGGTGCCCGGCTTGAGCTGTGCCAGGCGCTGGCGATCAAACTGGTGCCAGGTCGAACCGTTGCCGGACTTGATCAGCGGCGTATGCAAGCTGATCACGTCACATTGCTCGATGACCTGCTGCAGACTGACGTAATCACCGTCTTCGGTAATCTGGCGCGGCGGATCGCACACCAACACATTCCAGCCCAGGCCCTTGAGCACCTTGACCAAGCGCCCGCCGACTTCGCCGGCACCGACGATGCCATAGGTACGCTGTTTGAGGTCAGCGCCTTCGATTTCAGCCAGGGTCTGCAAGCTGCCAAGCACGTAGTCCACCACCCCACGCGCATTGCAGCCGGGCGCGCTGGACCACTGGATACCCGCTTGCTTGAAGTAGTCGAGGTCCAGGTGGTCGGTGCCGATGGTGCAGGTGCCAACAAAGCGCACGTTACTGCCCTCAAGCAGGGCACGGTTGACGTTGGTCACCGAGCGCACCAGTAGCACGTCGGCCTGCCCGACCGTAGCGCGGTCGATGGAACGGCCAGGCACGCGGCGAATCTCGCCAAACCCTTCGAAGAATGCATCGAGCAGCGGGATATTTTCGTCGGCAACAATCAGCATGGCAGGCTCCTTTGGCGGATTGGCAGTGTACAGAAGATCCTGTGTAGGAGCTGGCTTGCCTGCGATGGCATCGACCCGGTTTGCCTGATGTACCGAGGTGCCTGCATCGCAGGCAAGCCAGCTCCCACAGGGTTCAGCGCTGGCCTGGGCGCATTGCTTACAAATCCCTAACACAGGTTTTTTCCTGACCGCTGCGTCAACGCGTAGAATCCGCCGTCCTTGCGACTGCCTTTTTTATTGGACACCTGTACGTGAACACTGCCACCGCTACCCTCTCCCGCCCCGCCCGCATCAGCCGGGAAGTGCGCGGCCTGCTGACGCTGGCCTTGCCGATCATGATTGGCCAACTGGCAACCACCGCAATGAGCTTCGTCGATGCGGTGATGGCCGGGCGCGTGAGCCCGCAGGACCTGGCGGCGGTGGGCCTGGGTAATTCGATCTGGATCCCGGTGTACCTGTTGATGACCGGTACTCTGCTGGCCACCACGCCGAAAGTCGCCCAGCGCTACGGTGCGGGCCAGTTCAGCGAGATCGGGCCCTTGGTGCGTCAGTCATTGTGGCTGGCCGTCGTGGTTGGCATCGCAGGGGCGCTGTTGTTGCTATGCGCCGAGCCGATCCTGCATGCGATGAAGGTCGAACCCGACTTGATCGAGCCGTCCATGGGCTACCTGCACGGCATCGCCGCCGGTATGCCGGCGGTGGCGTTGTACTACGTGTTTCGCTGTTTCAGTGACGGCCTGGGCCGCACACGGCCGAGCATGGTCATGGGCTTGTGCGGGTTGGCGCTGAATATTCCGCTGAACTACATCTTCATCTACGGCCACCTGGGCGTACCGGCCATGGGCGGCGTGGGTTGTGGCTGGGCTACCGCGATTGCAATGTGGGTGATGATGATCGGCCTGGCCATCTGGACGCGCTGGGGCGCGGCCTATCAAAGCAGCGAATTGTTCAAGCGCTTCGACTGGCCGCAGTGGGCGGTGATCAAGCGCGTGTTGGGCATTGGCCTGCCGATAGGCGTGGCGATCTTTGCCGAATCGAGTATTTTTGCGGTGATCGCCTTGTTGATCGGCAGCCTGGGCGCCACGGTGGTCTCCGGCCACCAGATCGCGCTGAACGTCAGCTCCCTGGTGTTCATGATCCCTTACTCCCTGAGCATGGCCGTCACCGTGCGCGTCGGCCAGGCGCTGGGGCGCGGCGAACCTCGGGAAGCACGCTTCGCCGCCGGCGTCGGCATGGGCACCGCACTGGCGTATGCCTGCTTTTCCTGCAGCTTGATGCTGTTGTTTCGCGAGCAGATTGCAGCGATCTATACGCCCGACCCGGTGGTGATCCACCTGGCGTCGATGCTGATCGTGTTCTCGGCGCTGTTCCAGTTCTCTGACTCGATCCAGGTCACCGCCGCCGGCGCATTGCGCGGCTACCAGGACACCCGGGTGACCATGGTGCTGACCTTGTTCGCCTATTGGGGCGTTGGCCTGCCGGTAGGTTACGCCCTGGGCCTGACCAACTGGCTCGGCGAGCCCAGCGGCCCGAGCGGTTTATGGCAAGGGCTGATCGTGGGCTTGAGCTGTGCGGCGGGGATGTTGGTGGTGCGCCTGGCGCGCAGTGCACGCCGACGCATTCGGGCCGAAAAGGCGCAGGCTTAATCGGCTTTCTTGCGGATCCAGTACAGGTAGGTGCCAGCATCTTCCTGCTGATCCACCAGTTCATGGTCGAGAAACACGCAGAACTTGGGGATATCGCGACGGGTCGACGGGTCGGTCGCGATCACCTTGAGCAGGCCGCCCGCCGGCAGGTCGCGGATGTGCTGGTGCAGCATCATCACGGGTTCCGGGCAGTTGAGGCCGGTGGCGTCGAGGGTGCCATCAACCGGCAGTTCAAGACTCATACTTCACTCCTAAAACTGGCACCGCTCAACAATGTGGGAGCGGGCTTGCCCGCGATGACGGGGGCACATTCAACATAAATTTCGACTGTTATACCGCTTTCGCAGGCAAGCCAGTTCCCACATTTAATATCAGCGGCCTTTGGATTTCTTTACGTCTACCAGGCGGCGCAGGTGACATGTCACTTCTTCGCGATCGTGGTAGAGCTGCTTGCAGCCGATCTCCACACGAATGCCACGCGCCTTGAAGCCCTCTTCGATGCGCTCCAGCAAACGCTTCACTTCGGCGTAACGCTGTTTCATCGGCAACTTCAGGTTCACCACCGCCTCGCGGCAATGCCCTTCGCCAATCCACGTTTCCAAGAGTGCCGCGTTGCGAGCGGGCTTCTCAACGATGTCGCAGACCATCCAGTCTACCGGCTGCTTGGGCACGAAGGTGAAGCCGTCGGCCATCAGATGCTGCACCAGGCCGGTGTCCATCAGGCTTTCGGCCATGGGGCCGTTGTCGATGGCAGTCACCAGCATGCCACGGTTGACCAGTTGCCAGGTCCAGCCGCCCGGTGCGGCGCCGAGGTCGACGCCGGTCATGTCGCCGTGCAGGCGCTCGTCCCACTGGTCACGGGGGATAAAGTGGTGCCAGGCTTCCTCCAGCTTGAGGGTCGAACGGCTGGGCGCGTCACGCGGGAACTTGAGGCGCGGGATGCCCATGGGCCACATCGCCGAGTTATTCGACTCGGCCAGGCCCATGAACACTTCACGGCCACTCTTGAAGGTCAGCAGCAGGCGAGGCTTGCTCGGGTCGTCCACCAGCTTGCCGGCGTTAAGCAGAGCTTTGCGCAGGTGCACTTCGAACTTCTTGCAGAAGTTTGAGAGTTCCTTGCCGTCGTTGGTGTCGACCATCTCCAGCCACAGGCTGCCGCACACGGGGAATTCGCGCAGGTGGGCGAGGATCACGCTGATGCGGTCGGTTTCCGGCAGGTCGATAAACACCCCGCGCGCCCACTGCCGGGGGAAGATCAGCTCGGCAAAGCGTTGGCCGTGCATCAGGCGCTGGGCGCCGTCTTCTTCGGTGCAGACAAATTCGGCGCAGGCGCTGCCGGTCTTGGCCTTGGCGTAGCCGGACACGTTCAGGCGCGCGGCGTGCTCCGCGATCTCGGAACAGACTTCGCCTTCAAAACCCGGGCGGCAGTGCATAAAAAGGGTGTTCATTGAATCTCCTGGTGAATCAACTGGCCTTGCGCTATCGCAATACCTGTCATGAAAACGCGCGCATGATAGCCGAGTTCGGAACCTTGGACTCAGCGATAGAGTCCAGTTATTAGCCTGCTAATGAAAACAGCGCTAACGTGATAGCTCTGTTCGTCCCGTCAGGTCCGTAGCCGTGCGGACCATAAGGAGTCATGTAATGTCATCCCTTGATAGCCTGAGAACCCTTAAGACACTGCAAATAGACAGTAAAACCTACCACTACTTCAGCCTGCCCGAAGCCGCCAAGAGCCTGGGTGACCTGGACAAGCTGCCGATGTCCCTCAAGGTGCTGCTGGAAAACCTGCTGCGCTGGGAAGACGCCAAGACCGTCACCGGCACCGACCTCAAGGCCATCGCCGCCTGGCTCAAAGAGCGCCAGTCTGACCGCGAGATCCAGTACCGCCCCGCTCGCGTGCTGATGCAGGACTTTACCGGGGTACCCGCGGTGGTCGACCTGGCCGCCATGCGCGCCGCCGTGGCCAAGGCCGGGGGCGACCCGCAGCGCATCAACCCGCTGTCACCGGTGGACCTGGTGATTGACCACTCGGTGATGGTCGACAAGTTCGGCAGCACCAGCGCCTTTGAGCAGAACGTTGACATCGAAATGCAGCGCAACGGCGAACGCTACGCCTTCCTGCGCTGGGGCCAGAGCGCCTTTGACAACTTCAGCGTCGTGCCACCTGGCACCGGCATCTGTCACCAGGTAAACCTGGAATACCTGGGCCGCACCGTGTGGACCAAGGACGAAGACGGCCGCACTTACGCCTTCCCCGATACCCTGGTAGGCACCGACTCCCACACCACCATGATCAACGGCCTCGGCGTACTCGGCTGGGGCGTGGGCGGCATCGAAGCCGAAGCGGCGATGCTTGGCCAGCCGGTGTCGATGCTGATCCCGGAAGTCATCGGCTTCAAGCTCACCGGCAAGCTCAAGGAAGGCATCACCGCCACCGACCTGGTGCTGACCGTGACGCAAATGCTGCGCAAAAAAGGCGTGGTGGGCAAGTTCGTCGAGTTCTACGGCGACGGGCTGGCCGATTTGCCCCTGGCCGACCGCGCGACCATCGCCAACATGGCACCGGAATATGGCGCGACCTGTGGCTTTTTCCCGGTGGATGAGGTGACCCTGGACTACCTGCGCCTGTCCGGCCGCCCGGCTGAGACGGTCAAGCTGGTGGAAGCCTATACCAAGGCCCAGGGCCTGTGGCGCAACGCAGGCCAGGAGCCGGTCTTCACCGACACCCTGGCCCTGGACATGGGCACTGTCGAGGCCAGCCTTGCCGGGCCTAAACGCCCCCAGGACCGAGTCGCCCTGCCGAATGTAGGCCAAGCGTTCAGTGATTTTCTCGACCTGCAATTCAAGCCCACCAGCAAAGAAGAAGGCCGCCTCGAAAGCGAGGGCGGAGGCGGCGTTGCCGTGGGCAATGCCGATCTGGTCGGCGAGGCGGATTATGAATACGAAGGCAACACCTATCGCCTGAAAAACGGCGCGGTGGTGATCGCCGCGATTACCTCCTGCACCAACACCTCCAACCCCAGCGTGATGATGGCGGCCGGGCTGGTGGCGAAAAAAGCCGTGGAAAAAGGCCTGACCCGCAAGCCCTGGGTGAAAAGCTCCCTGGCGCCAGGCTCCAAAGTGGTCACCGACTACTACAAGGCTGCGGGCCTCACCCAGTACCTGGACAAGCTTGGCTTCGACCTGGTGGGCTACGGCTGCACCACCTGTATCGGCAACTCCGGGCCCCTGCCCGAGCCGATCGAAAAAGCCATTCAGAAGGCCGACCTCACCGTGGCCTCAGTGCTGTCCGGCAACCGTAACTTCGAAGGCCGTGTGCACCCACTGGTGAAAACCAACTGGCTGGCTTCGCCGCCCCTGGTCGTCGCCTACGCGTTGGCCGGCACCGTGCGCATCGACATCAGCAGCGAACCGCTGGGCAATGACCAGCAGGGTAATCCGGTGTACCTCAAGGACATCTGGCCCAGCAGCCAGGAAATCGCCGAAGCGGTGGCCCAAGTCAGCACCAGCATGTTCCACAAGGAATATGCCGAAGTGTTTGCCGGCGACGAGCAATGGCAAGCCATTGAAGTGCCGCAGGCAGCCACCTACGTGTGGCAGCAAGATTCCACTTACATCCAGCACCCGCCGTTCTTCGACGACATTGCCGGCCCGCTGCCGGTGATCGAGGACGTCAAGGGCGCCAACGTGCTGGCCCTGCTGGGGGATTCGGTGACCACCGATCACATCTCCCCAGCCGGCAATATCAAGGCCGACAGCCCGGCCGGGCGCTACCTGCGCGAACAGGGCGTGGAGCCGCGTGACTTCAACTCCTACGGCTCACGCCGGGGCAACCATGAAGTGATGATGCGCGGCACCTTCGCCAATATCCGTATCCGCAATGAAATGCTCGGCGGCGAAGAAGGCGGTAACACGCTGTATATCCCCACGGGCGAGAAAATGGCGATCTACGATGCCGCCATGAAGTACCAGGCCTCGGGCACACCGCTGGTGGTGATCGCCGGCCAGGAATACGGTACCGGCTCCAGCCGCGACTGGGCGGCCAAGGGCACTAACCTGCTAGGGGTCAAGGCGGTGATCGCCGAGAGTTTCGAGCGTATCCACCGCTCCAACCTGGTAGGCATGGGCGTGTTGCCGTTGCAGTTCAAGCTGGATCAGAACCGCAAGACACTCAAGCTCACCGGCAAGGAGAAGATCGATATCCTCGGACTGACCGACGCCGAGATCGAGCCGCGGATGAACCTGACGTTGGTGATCACGCGGGAGGATGGCAGCAGCGAGAAGGTTGAGGTGCTGTGCCGGATTGATACCTTGAATGAAGTGGAGTATTTCAAGGCGGGCGGGATTCTGCACTACGTGCTGCGCCAGTTGATCGCCTCTTAAGAGCAACGCAGATCAAAGGTGGGAGCTGGCTTGCCTGCGAAAGCGGTGGGTCAGCCAACCTTTTTATAGCTGATACTCCGCCATCGCAGGCAAGCCAGCTCCCACAGTTTTGATCACATTCCAGGCATGAAAAAGGCGCTGTATCTTTCGATACAGCGCCTTTTTATGGTGTGCGGTTTAGCCGAACAGCCACTTCCAGAGCAGTACCAGCACCACCACCGCCAGCACCGGCCGCGCAATGCGGTAGGCCTTGGGATGCTTGCGCTTCCACTGTTTGACCTGGCCACTGAACTTGTCGCTGAAGGTCTTGCTCCAGGCGTACGCCTGGTTGATGCCGCCCACGCGCTCGTCATCGAGGTTCTGCGGCGCGGTTGCGCGGCCCAGTTGCTTGCTGACCCAGCGGTTGATACGGGTCATCACGCGGTTGCTCAATGGCCGCTCAATGTCGCAGAACAGGATCACCCGGGTCTGTTCGGTTTCGTTTTTCACCCAGTGCACGTAGGTTTCATCGAACATCACGTCTTCACCGTCGCGCCAGGCGTAGACCTGGCCGTCGACGAAGATACGGCAGTCGTCGGAGTTCGGCGTAGACAGCCCCAGGTGATAACGCAGGGAACCGGCGAACGGGTCGCGGTGCGGGTTGAGGTGGCTGCCACCCGGCAACAGCGCGAACATCGCGCCCTTGACGTTAGGGATGCTGCTCACCAGGGCCACAGTCTTGGGGCACAGTGCCTCGGCCGAAGGCAGCGGTTTGTCGTACCACTTGAGGTAGAAACGCTTCCAGCCCTTCTTGAAGAACGAACCGAAGCCGGCGTCGTTGTTCTTTTCGGCAGCGCGGATGTAGCCCTCGTCGAACAGGTGCATGGCCTCTTCGCGGATCACTTCCCAGTTGTCCTTGAGCACATCCAGTTCCGGGAACTTGCTGCGGTCCAGGTAGGGCTTGGACGGCACCGCGGAAAACAGGTACATCAGGGCGTTATACGGGGCGAACAGCGCCGAATGGTTGACGAACTGACGCAACATCGGCAAACGGGCCTTGCCACGCAGGTGCACATACAGCGTGCTGCCGATGAACAGCAGCAACACCGACAGTTTGGCGGCCAAAGAAAAGGTCATGCAGCAACTCCTGGAAATAAGCGCCTGGCCAGCAAATTTCTGTCAATGGGAAACCAGACGTAACAGCCGGCCATGATAAACACTTGAGCCATTATGCAGAAGGCCCAGACCGACCGGGTGACATACATCAACCTTGTGGCGAGGGAGCTTGCTCCCGGAGTGCGAAGCGCTCCCAGAATAATGGGACCGCTTCGCAGCCCAGCGGGAGCAAGCTCCCTCGCCACAGGGTTGCTCTTAAGATCAGGCCTGGTTTTCCTGCTCGGTAAACAAATCGCTGAACAACATGCTCGACAGGTAGCGCTCACCGGAGTCCGGCAAGATCACCACGATAGTCTTGCCCTGCATTTCCGGCTTCTCGGCCAGGCGCACGGCCACCGCCATGGCGGCGCCACAGGAGATCCCGCACAGAATGCCCTCTTCCAGCATCAAGCGCCGGGCCATGGCCTTGGACTCCTCGTCGGTCGCCAGCTCCACGCGGTCGACCATCGACAGGTCGAGGTTTTTCGGCACAAAACCGGCGCCGATCCCCTGGATCTTGTGCGGGCTGGGCTTGATCTCTTCACCCGCCAAGGCCTGGGTGATCACCGGCGAAACCAGGGGTTCCACAGCCACCGACAGGATCGGCTTGCCCGCGGTGTTCTTGATATAGCGCGATACCCCGGTGATGGTGCCGCCGGTTCCCACGCCCGCCACCAGCACGTCCACGGCGCCATCGGTGTCGTTCCAGATTTCCGGGCCGGTGGTTTTCTCGTGGATCGCAGGGTTTGCCGGGTTATCGAACTGGGCCGGCATAAAGTAGGTGGCCGGGTCGCTGGCGACGATCTCGGCGGCCTTATCGATGGCGCCCTTCATGCCCTTGGCCGGCTCGGTCAGCACCAGTTCGGCGCCCAGAGCCTTGAGCACTTTACGGCGTTCAAGGCTCATGGACGACGGCATGGTCAGCAGCAACTTGTAGCCACGGGCAGCGGCGACAAATGCCAGGCCGATACCGGTGTTGCCCGAAGTCGGCTCGACTATGGTCATGCCCGGCTTGAGTTTGCCGCTGCTTTCCGCATCCCAGACCATGCTGGCGCCAATGCGGCACTTCACCGAATAGCCGGGGTTACGCCCTTCGATCTTGGCCAGGATCGTCACGCCCCGCGGTGCGATGCGGTTGATCTGAACCAGAGGCGTGTTGCCGATGGAGTGCGCGTTGTCTGCGAAGATGCGGCTCATGGCGATTCCTGTTGTCGAGACTTTGGAAGGCCCCAAGGGTATGCCTCGTGCTCCCAAGCGTCCAGAAGGAGGAACGTTGCGACGATCAGAACAGTCAATCTCCTACAAGCTAGGAGAACTGCCCAATGAAACGTCGCTACAGTTGGCCGTTAGGGACAATCGCCGCTCTGGTGCTGGTCCTGATTGCCGTGCACATCGCGCTGCCCTACCTGGTGCGCAACTACCTGAACGACAAACTCGCCAACATGGGCGACTACCGTGGCGAGATTGCCGATGTGGACCTGGCGCTATGGCGCGGCGCCTATCGGATCAACGGCCTGCAAATCGTCAAGGTGGACGGCAAGGTCCCGGTACCTTTCGTCAAGGCGCCGCTGATCGAGTTCGCCGTGAGCTGGCATTCGCTGTGGTACGACCATGCCGTCGTGGCCGAGGGGCATTTTGTGCGTCCGCAGATCAACTTCGTCGATGGCGGTGCCAACAAACAGGCGTCCCAGACCGGTAAAGGCACCGACTGGCAGGAACAACTGCGCAAGCTGCTGCCGATTACCCTCAATGAAGTACGCATCGAAGACGGCGAGATCGCCTTCCATAACTTCAGCTCCAAGCCTCAGGTGAATATCAACGCCACCGGGGTCAACGCCAGCTTCTATAACCTGACCAATGTGGTGGATGTCAAAGGCAAGCGTGATGCACGCTTTGAAGGCAAGGCACTGCTGCAAGGCCAGGCGCCCCTGGAAGCCAACGCCACCTTTGACCCGCTGAGCGATTTCGAAGAGTTCGAGTTCCGCTTCCGCGCCCGCGACCTGCAACTCAAACGCATGAACGACTTTGCATCGGCCTATGGCAAGTTCGACTTCAAGGCAGGCACGGGTGATGTGGTGATCGAAGCCCAGGCTGAAAATGGCCGGCTCACCGGCTACATCAAGCCACTGCTGCGTGATGTGGAGGTGTTCGACTGGCAACAAGACGTTGAAAACCAGGACAAGAATATCTTCCGCTCAATCTGGGAAGCCGTGGTGGGCGCCAGCGAAACCGTGCTGAAAAACCAGCGTAAAAACCAGTTCGCCACCCGTGTGGAGCTGAGCGGTAGCGTGCATCAGCAAAATGTCAGTGCGTTTTCTGCGGTGATCGCGATTCTGCGCAATGGGTTCATCCAGGCGTTCAATGCTCGTTACGAACAGCCCAAGCCCAGCGCTGATTAACCCTGTGGGAGCTGATCAGCCAACTCATCTGTCACTGATACACCGCCATCGCAGGCAAGCCAGCCCCCACACTTCCTGCATGGGCCAGGGCTGATGTGACCCGCCATTCAGAGACTGAATGCCCCGTCTGCGTTCACAGTCGCCGGGGCTGAGGGGTATAGTCGGGCCATTGATGAATCCGAGGAATGACCGATGAAGTTCGAAGGCACCCAGGCCTATGTGGCTACCGATGACCTGAAACTGGCCGTCAACGCCGCCATCACCCTGGAGCGGCCGCTGCTGGTCAAGGGCGAACCGGGCACCGGCAAGACCATGCTTGCCGAGCAACTGGCCGAATCCTTCGGTGCCAGGTTGATCACCTGGCACATCAAGTCCACCACCAAGGCGCACCAGGGCCTGTACGAGTACGACGCGGTCAGCCGCCTTCGCGACTCGCAACTGGGCGTGGACAAGGTGCACGACGTGCGCAACTACCTGAAGAAGGGCAAGCTGTGGGAAGCCTTCGAGTCCGAAGAGCGGGTGATCCTGCTGATCGATGAAATCGACAAGGCCGACATCGAGTTCCCCAACGACCTGCTGCAAGAACTCGACAAGATGGAGTTCTACGTCTACGAAATCGACGAGACCATCAAGGCCAAGAAGCGCCCGATCATCATCATTACCTCCAACAACGAAAAAGAGCTGCCGGACGCGTTCCTGCGCCGCTGCTTCTTCCACTACATCGCCTTCCCCGACCGCACCACCCTGCAAAAAATCGTGGATGTGCACTACCCGGACATCAAGAAAGACCTGGTCAGCGAAGCGCTGGACGTGTTCTTCGATGTGCGCAAGGTGCCGGGCCTGAAGAAAAAACCTTCCACCTCCGAGCTGGTCGACTGGCTCAAGCTGCTGATGGCCGACAATATTGGCGAAGCGGTGCTGCGCGAGCGCGACCCGACCAAGGCCATCCCTCCCCTGGCCGGCGCCTTGGTGAAGAACGAGCAAGACGTGCAGTTGCTGGAGCGTCTGGCGTTCATGAGCCGTCGCGGTAATCGCTGATGCTGCTCAACCTGTTCAATGAGATGCGTGCCGCCAAGGTGCCGGTGTCGGTGCGCGAGCTGCTCGACCTGATCAACGCGCTGAAACAGCGCGTGACCTTCGCCGACATGGACGAGTTTTATTATTTGGCCCGGGCGATCCTGGTCAAGGACGAGCGGCATTTCGACAAGTTCGACCGGGCCTTCGGCGCTTATTTCAACGGCCTGGAAAAGCTCGACGACCACCTGCAGGCGCTGATCCCCGAAGAATGGCTACGCAAGGAATTCGAACGTTCCTTGAGCGATGAGGAACGTGCGCAGATCCAGTCCCTCGGTGGCCTGGACAAACTGATCGAAGAGTTCAAGAAGCGCCTGGAAGAACAGAAAGAACGCCATGCCGGCGGCAACAAATGGATCGGCACCGGCGGCACCAGCCCCTTTGGTTCTGGCGGCTACAACCCAGAAGGCATTCGCGTCGGTGACGCCGGCAAGCGCCAGGGCAAGGCGGTGAAAGTCTGGGACCAGCGCGAGTACAAGAACCTCGACGACCAGGTGGAACTGGGCACGCGCAACATCAAGATCGCCCTGCGCCGCCTGCGCAAGTTTGCGCGCCAGGGTGCGGCCGAAGAGCTGGATATCGATGGCACCATCGACCACACCGCTCGCGATGCCGGCTTGCTGAATATTCAGATGCGCCCCGAACGGCGTAACACCATCAAGCTGTTGCTGCTGTTCGACATCGGCGGTTCGATGGATGCCCACGTGAAGATCTGCGAAGAGCTGTTCTCCGCGTGCAAGACCGAGTTCAAGCACCTGGAGTACTTCTATTTCCATAACTTTGTGTACGAGTCGGTGTGGAAGAACAACCAGCGTCGCACTTCGGAGCGCACGTCCACCCAGGATCTGCTGCACAAATACGGCGCCGACTACAAAGTGATCTTTATCGGCGATGCGGCCATGGCGCCCTATGAAATCACTCAGGCCGGCGGCAGCGTCGAGCATTGGAACGAGGAGCCGGGGTATGTGTGGATGCAGCGCTTCATGGCCAAGTACAAGAAGCTGATCTGGATTAACCCCTACCCGAAAGACACTTGGGGCTATACAGCGTCGACGGGGATTGTTCGCGAGTTGGTGGAGGATCAGATGTACCCGCTGACGCTGCGCGGGTTGGAAGAAGGTATGCGCTTTCTCTCGAAATAGGCGGTGTTTTGACCGGCCTCATCGCAGGCAAGCCAGCTCCCACATGTTGACTGCATTTCAACGTTGGAATGCATTCCTCTGTGGGAGCTGGCTTGCCTGCGATGCTTTTTAGCGATCGGCAAACTGCTGCAAAAACTTG
Organism: Pseudomonas sp. FSL L8-0168; assembly: GCF_037976155.1. Lineage (NCBI taxonomy): Bacteria > Pseudomonadati > Pseudomonadota > Gammaproteobacteria > Pseudomonadales > Pseudomonadaceae > Pseudomonas > Pseudomonas sp. FSL L8-0168. The sequence goes on from NZ_CP150262.1 coordinate 1,961,288, forward strand.
ATGTGCTGCCGATGCGCAGCCTCCTGCACCACCGGTGCCAACCGCACCTTCTCCTCCGGCAGACACTGCGCCAGCCGCGCCAAGGATAAAGGTGTCAACGCGCCCAACCGCGGGTAACCGCCGATCGTCTGCCGGTCATTGAGCAACACAATCGGTTGCCCATCCGGGGGCACCTGAATCGCGCCCAATGGAATCCCTTCGGAAATCAACGACGGCCCCTGATACTGCAACGGCGTGCCGAGCAAGCGCATGCCCATGCGGTCTGCACGGCTGTCCAGAGCCCATTCGGTGTTGAAAGCATCGAACAGGCTCTGCCCGCTGAACTGGCCTATCTGCGCGCCGATGATCACGTCCAGTGATGCAGCGGATTGCACATCCGGGTTGGCCAGCACCTTCATTGCACCGCCCGTACCGGAATACGCCAAACGCCCGCCTTCGGCCAGTGCCTTGCCGCAACCGTCCACCCCGCCCAACGCTTCGCGCACGACCGTGGCACAACTGCCCAGTACAGCCTGCGCATCAAAGCCACCGGGCGCGGCCAGATAAGCGCGTGCCCCAGTGAACGGCTGGGTGAAGCGCAGTCGCTGGCCCTTTTGCAGGATAAAACTGCGACCGGGGCTTATCGCACGCTCATCGACATAGGCGCCCAGGTCCGCACCGGCCAAGGCCAGCAGGCAATAATCCTCGGCCTGCACGGTAAAGCCCCCCAGGGTGATCTCCACCACCGGCGCATCCAGGGCATTGTCCAACAGCCAGTTGGCCCAGGACATCGACACCCAATCCAGCGCGCCACCCTGGGTCACGCCCAGGTGGCGTACGCCAAAACGACCGGCGTCCTGCAACAGGCACAGCGGCGTGCTGGCCTCGATGATCAAGCGGCTCATGCCTGCGCCTCCAGCGGCGTGTCGTCGCCACCCAAGTGGATGAATTCGGCGTGGCTGACCGAGGCGAAGCGCACCGTGTCGCCGGGTTGCATCAGGCTGTAGCCGTCGCGCTCCCGGTCGAACAGTTTGGCCGGGGTGCGGCCGATCAGGTTCCAGCCGCCCGGGGACACCACCGGGTACGCAGCGGTTTGCCGTTCGGCGATGCCGACGCTGCCGGCAGCCACGCGTTTGCGCGGCGTGTTCAGGCGCGGCGTGGCAAGTAGCTCGTCCACCAGCCCCATAAAGGCAAACCCTGGGGCAAAACCGAGGGCGAACACTTGGTACTCGTGGGCGCTGTGGCGGCGGATCACCTCCTCCACGGCCAGCCCGCTGCGCTGGGACAGCAAGTTCAGTTCCGGGCCGACACTCAGGTCGTACCACACGGGCAGCACATGGCACTGGCCACTGCCCTGCGCCTGGGGTTGCAGATCGGTGAGGGCCTGGTCGATCAGCGCCCGGGCCTGGGCCGGGGTCAGCGCCGTGAGATCGTAATGCACCATCAAGGTGGTGTAGGACGGTACCAGGTCCACCAAGGCCGGGCCAAAACCGTGGCGCAGGCGCTCGGTAGCCGCGAGCATCCACGGCATGTTGGCTTCGGCGATCACGTCAAACAGACGCACCATCAGGCAGTCGATCGCCACCACTTCGATGCGTGGGTTCATGCTGTTTTCAACGCTTCGCGGATACGCTGCACGGCAGCCACCGAGCTGGCGTTGTCGCCATGCACACACAGGGTATTGGCTTGTAGCACCAATGGGCTGCCGTCGCTGGCAATCAGCGATTCGCCACGGAAAAGGGTCAGGGCCTGCTGCACGATGGTGTCGGCGTCGTGATGCACCGCGCCGGGCAGTTGGCGAGACACCAGATGGCCGTTACTGTCATAGGCACGGTCAGCGAAGGCTTCGAACCACAGGGTCACCCCGTATTCGTCGCCCAAGGCTTGGGCCGCGCGGTTGTCGCGGGTGGCCAGCAGCATCAGCGGCAGGTCGCCGTAAGCGGCCACGGCCTGGATCACCGCCCGCAACTGCGCGGGGTTGGCCATCATGTCGTTGTACATCGCGCCGTGGGGTTTCACATAGCTGACGCGCCCGCCCTGGGCGCGGCAGATGCCGTCCAGCGCACCGATCTGGTAGTGCAACAGGTCCTGGATTTCCTGCGGCGTGTAGTTCATGGAGCGCCGGCCGAAGCCTTGCAGGTCCTGGTAGGCCGGATGAGCGCCCACTTGCACGCCGTGCTTGAACGCCAGGCTGACGGTCTTGCGCATGATGCTCGGGTCGCCGGCATGGAAACCGCAAGCCACGTTGGCGCAATCAATGAACGGCATGACTTCGGCGTCCAGACCCATGGTCCAGTTGCCAAAGCTTTCGCCGATGTCGCAGTTCAGTAGCAGGCGGCTCACGGGGGTCGCTCCTGTAGGCTTTGTTTTCTTGTAGTGTGGGATTTTTTACGCAGAACGCGCAACTTGTCCTGACACCCCAACGACGCTTATCGTGGAATAGCTCGATTTTTGGCGCTTGCCCGGTGCGACGTCCAACTAATAAAAACCGATCCATGCATAAGAAAAAGTTGATCCCATGAATTTGAAGTTCCTCGAAACCTTCGTCTGGGTGGCCAAGCTCAAGAGCTTCCGGCTCACGGCCGAGAAGCTGTTCACCACCCAGGCCTCGATCTCCAGCCGCATCGCGGTGCTGGAAAGCGAGCTGGGGGTGAAACTTTTCCTGCGTGATTCGCGTGGCGTGAGCCTGACCCCGGAAGGTTTGAAAGTGCTCGACTATGCCGAGCAGATGATGGTGACCATGCAGGGCTTGAAGCAGTCCCTGGAGACCACCAGCAGCAAGGTTGGGCGCATTCGGATCGGCGCAATGGACACGGTGATCCACACCTGGCTAAGCCCGCTGGTTGCTGAGCTGATGAAGCTGTACCCACTGGTGGAAATCGAGCTGGTCGCCGACACTGCGCTGAACCTCAGCGATCAACTGCAAAAAGGTTTCCTCGACCTGATCCTGCAAACCGACCTGCTGCGCCTGGAAACCGTGCGCAGCCTGGAACTGGCCAGCCACCCCATGGCCTGGATCGTGGCCAGCCAGTCGATTTACAACCGTGACTACGCCTCCCTCGCCGAGCTGGCCCAGGAGCGCATCATCACTTACTCGAAAAACTCCCACCCGCATCAGGACGTATTGAGTTTGATGCAGGCCAATGGCGTGGCCGCACCGCGCATGAACTGCGTGAACTCGGTGTCGGCGATTACCCGGTTGCTGCGCGATGGCTTCGGCATCGGCGCACTGCCGCCGGTGCTGGTGAGCGAAGAACTGGAGCGAGGGGAATTGGTCATGCTGCCCATGGCCCAGCGTCTGCCGAACTTGCAGGTGGTGGTGTCGTGGCGTGTGGGGGTGGAGTTGGTGGAGGAGATTGTGGGGTTGTGCCAGAAAGTCGTTGCCCGCTATGCCGAGCAAGTCGGTGCAGAACGCATGCAACTGAATAAACCCGACTGATCGTTCCCACGCTCTGCGTGGGAATGCAGCACAGGGCGCTCTGCGCCCTCACGCGCGACGCGGAGCGTCAGAAAAAGCATTCCCACGCGGAGCGTGGGAACGATCAGTGGGTCGTTAGAGGCCCTTGAGGTCCCGCTCTTCGATGGGCCGGCTCTGGCGCAGGCGCCGGCCACCCAGCACCACCCAGTCGATCAAGCGGTACAGGCACTCGATGCCGAACGACAACAGCATCGCCCCGCCCAGGCCCCAGCCCATGGCTTCAGGCGTCAGCAGAATCTGGTAGCTGTAGCCATTCCAGGTCTCCGAACGGATATCCGGGTCGGCAGCCACCGCCACTTGCAGGGCACGGATGTACCACGGGCCCTGCATGGCCTGGTATTGCTTGTCCAACTCGAGTTGGCGATCGAGCATAGCGCCCAGGCTGCTGGCGTCGCTCTGGAACACCGGGTCATCGCTGGCGCGGTAATGCGCCACCAAGGCTTGCATATCACCGTTGAAGAACTGCTGCGCCGTGGACTCGAAACCGCGCAAGCCGGTCTGGGCCTCGATCAGGTGGGCTTCGACGCGCTTGGCGTAGTCATTGATAAACCCCGGCACCTGCACGCCGACCAACAAGCCAACGGCAAACAGCACCAACCGCAGATAGCTAAGCAACATGCTCGATTCCTTACTCGGTAACGCCCTGGCTGACACATTCACCGCGTCGCCACAGGCTCCATTGGCCCGGTTCGTAGCGGGTCCAGTTTTCGTTGTCGGTCAACGGTTCGGTGGCGATCACCGTTACCACATCATTGGGGGTGGTTTCGGCCTGAAAATCGACGATCACGTCGACATCTTTCAAGCGCGCCGGGCCAAAAGGCGCCCGCCGGGTGATCTGTGCCAGCTTGGTCGAGCAATAGCAGAACAGCCAGTCGCCGTCGCTGAGCAGGCAGTTGAACACGCCCTTGCTGCGGTATTCGGCGCAGGCGGCGATCAGGTCGGGCAGCACCTGCTCGATGTCCACCGGCTCGGGGAAGGCTTCGCGCACACGGTTGAGCAAGTCGCAGAACGCCGCTTCGCTGTCGGTATCGCCCACCGGGCGGTAGAAGGTGGCGCGGGGATCGAAGTCTGCCAGTTGGCCGTTGTGGGCAAAACACCAGTTACGCCCCCACAGCTCGCGCACGAACGGATGGGTATTGGCCAGGCTGACCTTGCCCACATTCGCTTGGCGAATATGGCCGATCACCACTTCGCTCTTGATGGGGTAACGCTGCACCAGCAACGCGACTTCCGACTCGCTACTGGCAGCCGGGTCCTGGAACAGGCGCAGGCCGCGGCCTTCATAGAAAGCAATGCCCCAACCGTCGCGATGCGGGCCAGTGCGCCCACCGCGCTGCATCAGCCCGGTAAAGCTGAACACGATATCGGTGGGGACGTTGGCACTCATGCCCAATAATTCACACATGCCAGGGCTCTCGCTGCAGGGCAAACAACGTTAAAGGCGCGGTTCGACCCGCATACCACCGGCAGGCGCCGGGCGACGGAACGGTTCGTCGTCTTCCGGCTCGGCGGCCAAGGCGGCATCCGCAGCCGCCTTGCGCTCACGGCGAGCGTTGGCGGCGCGTTCGATGGGCCAGCGGATCAGCACAAACACGATGTACAGGGCAAACACGATCATCGTGTACATGAACAGGTCGGAAATGGCGCGCCAGGCGTTGTTGCCGACCTTGAGCACCAGGTCCAGGGCAGTAATGGCCACGGCCGGCGCAAACTGGGTCTTGACCGGGTCGACAATGGTCGGGCTGAGCAGCAACACCGCCATCAGCAATTGCAGGGGCTCGCGCAGCCAGCGCCAGATCCAGCGGGTCATGCGCCACCACACCAACAGGCAGCCCAAAGCGGCGAAGGCGTAAAGGCCCCAAGCGGTCAGATAGTCGTTCTCGGTCATGGTGTCCATGGCAAGGTTGGCAAACAGGCGGCTATGATAACGGCTTTTGCGTGTCGCGGCTGCAATGCCTGCCACCGTCTGCCAGATAGGGAATTATCCATGCCTATTTCCACCGCACCGATTGCCCGCAAGGCCCCAGGCCCAGACCCGTACGCCTGGCTGCAAGAACGCGACAACCCTGAGGTACTCGACTACCTCAAGGCCGAAAACGCCTGGCAGGAAGCCCAACTCGCCGACCAGCAGGCGTTGCGCGAGACCCTGTTCGACGAGATCAAGGGCCGCATTCTGGAAACCGACCTGTCCCTGCCCTCCCCTTGGGGCCCGTATTTGTATTACACCCGCACCACCGCCGGTGACGAGTACGCCCGCCACTACCGCTGCCGCCGCCCGGCCGATGACAGCAACCAGGTGGACGCCAGCAGCGAAGAACTGTTGCTGGACCCGAACGTCTTGGCCAATGGCGGCTTTTTTTCCCTGGGCGCGTTCAGCATCAGCCCCGATCACCAACGCCTGGCCTATAGCCTCGATACCAGCGGCGAAGAGATTTACACCCTGTTCGTGAAGGAATTGGCGACCGACAAGGTCAGCGAACTGGCGTTCGAAAACTGCGATGGCAGCATGACCTGGGCCAATGACAGCCTGACCCTGTTTTTCGGTGAGCTGGACGACACCCATCGCCCGCACAAACTGTATCGCTATCGCCTGGACGGCACCGCAGCGCAGGAAGTGTTCCACGAGCCAGACGGCCGTTTCTTCCTGCATTGCTACCGCTCAAGCTCCGAACGCCAACTGTTGCTGGCCCTGGGCAGCAAGACCACCAGCGAAGTCTGGGCGCTGGACGCCGAGCAACCGCACCTGGCCTTCACCTGCCTGGCGCCACGGGTCGAAGACCACGAATACGACGTCGACCACGGCAAGCGCAATGGCCAGTGGACCTGGTTTATCCGCAGCAACCGCGACGGCATCAACCATGCGCTGTACGTGGCCGCCGACACCGGCACGCCGCCCACCGAAGCCGACTGGCAGAACCTGATCCCCCACAGCGACGAGGTCATGCTCGACGGCGTGAGCCTGAACGCCAACGCCATGACCTTGAGCCTGCGCATTGGTGGCCTGCCGGTTATCGAAGTACACCCCGAGAACGTGCCGGCCTATCGGGTGCAATTGCCTGACGCCGCCTACAGCCTCTACGTACAGAACAGCCTCGAGTTTCCCAGCGACAAGATCCGCCTGCGCTATGAGGCCTTGAATCGCCCGGCCCAAGTGCGCCAGCTCGAGCTGGCGACAGGCGCGCAGGTCGTGCTCAAGGAAACCCCGGTGCTGGGCGTCTTCAACGCCGACGATTACGTCAGCCAACGCCTGTGGGCCACTTCTGCCGATGGCACCCAGGTACCCATCAGCCTGGTGGTCAAGCGTGACCAGCTCGGCAAGCCGACGCCGCTGTACCTGTATGGCTACGGTGCCTACGGCTCAAGCCTGGACCCGTGGTTCTCCCATGCGCGCCTGAGCTTGCTCGACCGCGGGGTGGCGTTTGCCATCGCCCATGTGCGCGGCGGCGGTGAGCTGGGTGAGGCCTGGTATCGCAGCGGCAAGCAGGAACACAAGCAGAACACCTTCAGCGACTTTATCGCCTGCGCCGAACATTTGATCGCCGAGGGCCTGACCACCTCCCCACAACTGGCGATCAGCGGCGGCAGTGCCGGCGGCCTGCTGATCGGCGCGGTGCTCAACCAGCGTCCGGAATTGTTCCAGGCGGCGATTGCGGAAGTGCCGTTCGTCGATGTGCTCAATACCATGCTCGACCCGGAACTGCCGCTGACCATCACCGAGTACGACGAATGGGGCAACCCCGAGGAACCCGAAGTGTATGCGCGCATCAAGGCCTACGCGCCCTACGAGAACGTCCGTGCCCAGGCTTACCCGGCCACGCTGGTGATCGCCGGCTATAACGACAGCCGCGTGCAGTACTGGGAAGCCGCCAAGTGGGTGGCCAAGCTGCGGGATACCAAGACAGACGACAACCTGCTGCTGCTCAAGACCGAGCTGGGTGCCGGCCATGGCGGCATGAGCGGGCGCTATCAGGGCTTACGTGACGTGGCCCTCGAATATGCCTTTGTGTTCAAGGCCCTCGGTCTGGTCTAACCGCCCGGCGTTTTCGGCTTGCTGTCGTTTTGCTGCAGGCCAGGGACCGTCTGGTCCTTGGGCGGCGCCGGCAGCACGATGGGCGCCAGCGGTGGCGAGCCATTATGGGTCTTGGGCGCAACGGGCGGCGTGACTTGCGGGTACAACGTGGGCGTTGGCGTGCCCGGCGCGCCTGGGGTTGGCGCGGGCGCGACCGGTACGGTTTGTAACTCCTGAGCCTGCGCGGTACCCAATGCGAGCGCGCTCAACACAATGACCGTTAGAATGCTGCACTTCATCGATGGCTCCATGGCCTGACCGGAATGCCCTAAGGCTACTCCCAACCGCGCAAGAATGCCCTTCCCAATGAGATTTCCATGAAACGTTTCGTTCTGCTGGACACCACCCCAATCCCCGACAACGGCGGCGCCTTGTGCCTGTTCGAATACGGCGAGGACTTTGTCATCAAGATCCAGGGCGGTGACGGTGGCCAGTTGATGAACACGCGCATGCACGGCTCCGAAGATGCCCTGGCGGAGATTCCCTGCCGCAAAGTGGCCGGGCGCCCGGGTTCTCGGGTGCTGATCGGCGGCCTGGGCATGGGCTTTACCCTGGCCGCGGCGCTCAAGCATTTGGGCAAGAGCGCCGAAGTGGTGGTGGCCGAACTGGTGCCCGGCGTCGTGGAGTGGAACCGGGGGCCGCTGGGGGAGAAATCCGGACGCCCGCTGCTGGACCCGCGCACCGTGGTCCGCCAGGAAGACGTGGCCAAGGTACTGCAGGCCGAGCCCCAAGGCTTTGACGCGATCATGCTCGACGTCGACAACGGCCCTGAAGGGCTCACGCAAAAAGCTAACAGTTGGTTGTACTCGGCCAGTGGCCTGGCCGCGTGTGCCAAGGCCCTGCGCCCCAAGGGCGTGCTGGCCGTGTGGTCGGCCAGCGCCGACAAGCTGTTCAGTGACAAACTGCGCAAGGCCGGCTTCAAGGCCGAAGAAGTGCAAGTATTTGCCCATGGCAACAAGGGTACGCGGCATACCATCTGGATTGCAGAGAAGCTCAAGGGCTGATCGCGGTTGATTCAATCGCGCCAATCCCCTGTGGGAGCAGCTAGAATCAACCTTGTCCGTGAACCACCCAATAATAGCCAGGAGCCATGATGAGCTCGAACAACCCGCCCTCCCACACCGCCAAGCTGGACCGCATCCTTGCCGATGCCCAGCGCGACCGCGAAATGGGCTACCGCGATAAAGCCTTGAAGATGTACCCCCACGTGTGTGGCCGCTGCGCCCGTGAATTTGCCGGCAAGCGCTTGAGTGAACTGACCGTTCACCACCGCAACCACAACCATGATGACAACCCCCAGGACGGTTCCAACTGGGAGTTGCTGTGCCTGTACTGCCACGACAACGAACACTCGCGCTACACCGACCAGCAGTACTTCGGCGAAGGCTCCACCAGCAGCCCGAGCATTGCCAAGGCGACGCACAACCCGTTTGCGGCGTTGGCGGGGTTGATGAAGAAGGACGACTGAAGCTTTTCTTTGCCTGTTCCGGCCTCATCGCAGGCAAGCCAGCTCCCACAGTAGGAATGCATTTCCCGGTGGGAGCCGGGCTTGCCCGCGATGACGATCGTCCAAGCACTGCATCCCCCCAGGCCGTATAATCGCCGTTTTTCTCAAGGCACCCTTCCCCGTGGGCAATAAACGCTACAGTTGCATCGGTCTGTACAACCCCAAATCCCCCGAAAACGTCGGCTCGGTGATGCGTGCCGCCGGCTGTTACGGCGTGGCCTCGGTGTTCTACACCGGCGTGCGTTACGAGCGCGCCCGGGATTTCATCACCGACACCAAGAAGGTGCACCACGATATCCCGCTGATCGGCATCGACGACCTGAAAAAGATCCTGCCCTTAGGCTGCATCCCGGTCGCCGTGGAATTGGTCGACGGCGCCCGCCCGTTGCCTGAATACACCCACCCCGACCGCGCGCTGTATATCTTCGGCCCCGAAGACGGCTCCCTGGACAAAGAGATCCGCGACTGGTGCGAGGACGTGGTGTACATCCCCACCACCGGCTGCATGAACCTGGCGGCCACGGTCAACGTGGTGCTCTATGACCGCCTGGCCAAGGGCAACAACACCCGTTCGGGCCCCAAGTACTGATATTGCGGGAACATCCGGCACGTGCGCGCAGTCAGCTAATAACACTTGCCCTTGTTGGAGACTGATCATGAGCGACAGCAAAACCTTGCGACCTATCATCGAAGCCGCCCCCTTGAAGCCTCAACCCACCCAGAACGTGCATGGTTGGGAACGCATCGGCTCAGTGGCCGGCGGGGTGATGATGGTGGGTAAAGGCCTGCGCCGCGGCGGGATTTTCGGCTTGATCCAGGTGGCGATTGGTGGCGTGGCACTGGCCCGTGGCTTTACCGGGCACAGTTCGCTCAAGGACAAACTGGAACAGGGCCGCCAGGAAATGAACAGCGTGCGCACCAAGATAGAACGTGCCGGTGAAGAGTTGAAGAACCTGAAGACCAAGGCTGAAGTGGCGGCTGAAAAGGCGGTGAAACCTAAAGCCTGATCCCTGTCTTCAAGACTGTGAAGATCTAAAATGTGGGAGCTGGCTTGCTCCCACAGTTTTGTTGCTCAGCGCAGTAATTTGGAGTCCAGTACCACCGAAGACTCACCGATCACACTCTCGGCCAACTGCACGAACTCTTTGGTGTTGATGCTGTTCACCCGCATCACTGCCTGCGCCAGATCGTCCAGGGAGCGCTTGTTGTGGGTCTTCACGCGGATCTCACGGTCCAGTTCCTGCAATACCACCACCGAACGCGCCAGCGTCGCGCCGTTGACGTGCTCGCCTTTGAGGGTGCTGACGTCTTTGCCTTCTTTGGTCAGCCGTGCCTGGATCGCCGCATAGCGCTCATCGGTAATACCGCCGGCACGCCGCATCAACTCGATTGCGTAGTACTCGCCCAAGCCCTCGCTGATCCAGTCACTGCTGTCGTGGTCATTAAAGCGCCCGATGGCCTGCACCACTTCGCGCAGCAACGGGCTGCTGCCATTTTCGCCAACCAGCGGCGTGCGGCTGTTGAGGTAGATCGAATCGCGTAACGAATAAGCGCCCCGCCGCATCGGGTCACTGGCACCGACAATCAACAGTTTGCCAGGATGGCGCGGGAACGCGGCCTCCACCTGGGGCCAGACAAACGTCAGTAACGTCAGCACGTCCATGCGGCGCATCCCCTGGCCCTTGGGCGAGGCCACGGTGACGTCGGTATCACCCAGGCGCAGGCGGCGGCTGCCGAGGTTGCCCGCCAGCATCCAGCCGGTGGGGCGGTCGAACAGGCGGGACACGTTGTCGATGCGGAATTTGTTCTGGCCGATGCGCGGCCAGGCGGTTTCGACGCTCTTCCAACCCGTCGGCAGTTCAAACATCAGGCGTGAGACCAGTTCGACGCCGTCTTGCTGGTCGAGACGGGCGGCCGGCACCAGGTCTTCGCCGCGCAGTAACGCCCAGCCGGGCGTGATGCGTGTGTCATACACGCCGGGCTTGCGCGCATGGGCCAGGCGCACGCGGTAGGTCAGGCTGGCCTTGTCGGCACTGGGTTGCCACAGGCCACGGTTGCCCGTGATTTGCCACTGGCCATCGGCCTTGAAGTCGCTGTAGTCACCGTCGCGGCCCAGGTCGAAGTTCAGGCTGCGCACCGCCGCGCCTTGGGACAGGCTGACGCGCACCTCGGCCTGCTGGCTTTGGGGCAACAGCTTGACGTGGTAATCCAGGTCGACTTTCTTCGCGCACCAGCCCGGCCCGCTCAGCGCCAGCACGACCAGGCCCGCTGCCCACTTGGCGGCCACCTTCATACACACTCCTCGTTCAACCCGCGCGGAAAATCAGGTAATCCTCCCAGTCGTCCTCGGGCACGCTGCCTTCGCTGAGCATGCGCCCGGACTGGGAAATGCGTTCGTGGTGCACCGCGTCACGGTCGCCGCAGACCAGGTGATGCCACAGCGGCAAGTCCTTGCGCTCGCTGACCAGGCGGTAACCGCAGGTCGGCGGCAACCATTTGAACTGATCGGCCTGGCCCGGCGTGAGCTGGATGCAATCAGGCACCGAGGCACGGCGGTTGGGGTAATCGGTGCACTGGCAGGTTTTCAGGTCGAGCAGTTTGCAGGCGATACGCGTGTAATAGACGCTGTTGTCGTCCTCATCCTCGAGCTTTTGCAGGCAGCACAGGCCACAGCCGTCGCACAAGGACTCCCACTCCTCTTGGTCGAGGTGCTCAAGGGTTTTGCGTATCCAGAAAGGTTCGACTTTGGCGGCCATGGCTCTGCATCAGTATCGGAAGGTGAAAAGGCCGCCAGTCTAGTGCCCAAGCCCGTTGGGGCCAAGCGCTTACGACTGACGGTGTTGCAAGACTTGTCAGGCCTGGGTGGGCGCAGTAGTTTTGAATCCCGGTTTTTTCATCAGGGTCTGTCCATGAGCAATAACCCCCGCGTTGCCGATTATCCGATCCACACCCAATTTACCGAGCGCTGGTCGCCCCGCGCCTTTACCGGTGAGAGCATCCCGCAGGAGACGCTGCTGAGTTTCTTCGAAGCGGCACGCTGGGCACCTTCGGCCTACAACTCGCAGCCGTGGCGGTTTCTGTACGCGCGCCGTGACACGCCGGATTGGGAGCGTTTCCTGGGCCTGCTGAATGAATTCAACCGCAATTGGGCGCAGCATGCGTCGGCTCTGGTCATTATCGCGTCGAAAACCGACTTCATCGCCCCCGGCGCCACAGAAGAAACCCCGGCGCTGTGGCACACCTTCGACACCGGCTCGGCCTGGGGCCACCTGGCGCTGCAAGCCAGCCTCAGTGGCTGGCACACCCACGGCATGGCCGGCTTCGATCAGGAACTGACCCGCAAGGAGCTGAAGATTCCCCAGGGTTATGCGCTGCATGCGGCCGTGGCGGTGGGCAAGCTGGGCGACAAGTCGAGTTTGCCGGAGTACCTGCAAGGGCGCGAAATGCCGAGCCCGCGCAAGCCGTTGAGCGAGCTGGTGTCCGAGGGTGACTTCAGTCTCTAAGACTTGCATACACTCAATGTGGGAGCGGGCTTGCTCGCGAATGCGGTGTGGCAGCCACCCAATGTGTTGACTGATCCCCTGCATTCGCGAGCAAGCCCGCTCCCACATTTTTTCCGCGTTTTGTCAGTAACCGCGCTCGAAATCCACTTCCCCGCGCAGCGCTTGCTTGGCCTGATACGCCCGCAGGTTCTGCACAAACAACGCCACCATCATCGGCGGCGAGGTCGGGGCCGAGCTGTGCCCGGTCAACAGCAAACCCCACGCCGTCCAGAACGGATGGCGTTGCGGCAAGGGCTCCTGGCGGCACACGTCGATCACCGCGCCGGCCAGGTGCCCTTCTTTGAGCGCCTCGACCAGGTCGGCGTCCACCACCGCCACGCCGCGTCCGACGTTGATAAACAAACCGGTGGGTTTGAATTGCTTGAACAGCGCCGCGTCGTACAGGTCATGGGTATCAGGCGTGTTGGGCAGCAGGTTGATCACGTAATCCACCTCCCCCACCAGCCGGCCCAACTGGTCCAGCCCCGCCACTTCGATAAACGGTGCCTGCTCGCGGGCCTGGCTGGCGATGCCATATAACTGCACGCCGAACGGCAGCAGAAACTCGGCCACGCTCTGGCCAATGTCACCGGTGCCGACGATCAGCGCCTTACGCCCCGCCAGGCTCTGGCCCATGCGGTTATCCCATTTGCGCTCCACCTGGCTGACCAACCGCGCCAGCACTTCGCGCTCGTGGCCCAGCATGTAGGTGAGGACAAACTCGGCCATGACCTGGCCAAAAATGCCTACCGCGCGGGTCAGCCGATAGTCGCGTGGCAAGCCGTCGGCCAGCAGTGGCGTGATGCCCGCCCACGTCGATTGCAGCCATTGCGGATGATGGCCCTGGCGCAGCAGGGTCGCCAACAGATCGGGCTGGCCCAGCCACACCGGACAGTCGGCGGCCAGGCGCGAGAGTTCGGCCGAATCGCCGCTGGTCAGCACTTCGAGGTCTGGGGCGGCGTCCCTGAGCAATTGGGCGTAGAGCGGATGATCCTGTTCAGCAATCAGAACACGCATGGTTCAAACCTTTGAAAAAACAGTGCAGACGGCCGCCCGCATCCTTACGGCCACCGTCCTCTAATACGATTCCATTGAAACTGTGCCCTGAGCCGGGCACGGGTCGATCACATCGGGTCGTTGCGGCGCAGCAGCTCTTCGGGCAAGTGCTCGATGTACTCGTCCTCAGCTGGCGGCATTTGTAGGTGGTAGCCCTGCTTGTCGAGGTTTTCCAGCACCACGGTGATGTCTTCGCGCGACAGCTTGCGCTCAGGCGTCAGCACCATGTCAAAGGCGTGATGCGCCTTGCCGAAGGCTTCCATCAACGGCTCGGGTACGCGCTCCAGGGCATCGCTTTTGAGCACATAGAGGTACATGCCGTCTTTTTTCTTGCTGCGGTAGATGGAGCAAATACGTTTCAAGGCTGTTCTCCGGCATTGGCCAGGCTGTCGAGCAACGCCTGGCCCATCAACTCGCGGCGCCAGCCACGCAGCGAGTCTGGCAATTGGTAAGGCCCATCGGGGTAGCCACTTTTAACCAGGGCTTCGAGGGTTTTCTTGCGCAGCATCAGTTCCGGCGCCATGTCCAGGCGCTCGGCGAAGGTTTGGCCCAAAGCCCGCAGTTGCTTGATCAACGCGGCAGCGTCCACGGGTAACGGCTCAGCCACGGCAGGCGGCCATTGGTCCATGGGCACGCTACCGGTGCGTTTGATCAGGTCCAGCAAAAACTGGCCGTCCTGGCGCACGGTGCGCGGGTGCATGTCTTCGATCTTGCCCAGGGCGGCGAGGTTATCCGGCTGGGATTTGGCCAGGGGCCACAACGAGTGTTCGCGAATAATACGGTTGCGCGGCAAGTCGCGAGCACGGGCCTGCTGCTCGCGCCAGGCGCACAGTTCACGCAACACCGCGAGTTGGGCACGGGACAATTTCCACGCCAGCTTGGCGTCGCGGTACACCTCGTAGGGGTCGATCTCGCGGCGCAGGTTGGCCACCAATTCGGCGCCGTCTTCCAGTACCCAGGCGTATTTGTCATCCGACAGTTGCGGGCGCAGACGGGTGTAAACCTCGGCCAAGTGCACCGCGTCTTCGGCGGCGTAGCTGATCTGCGTCTCCGACAATGGCCGCTGCAGCCAGTCGGAGCGGGTTTCACCCTTGGGCAACTCGATATCCAACACCGCCTGCACCAGGCGCGAGTAGCCCATGGAAAAACCGAGGTTGAGGTAGGCCGCTGCCAATTGGGTGTCGAACAAGGGCACCGGCAAGCTGCCGGTCAGGCGCGACAGCACTTCCAGGTCTTCACTGCAGGCGTGCACCACCTTGATCACCGCTGGGTTCTCCAGCAAGGCGGCCAAGGGTTGCCAATTGTCGATGGTCAGGGGGTCGATCAGGTAAGCGCGCACGCCATCACCGATCTGGATCAGCCCGGCAATAGGGTAAAAGGTGTCGACCCGCATGAATTCGGTGTCGAGGGCGACGAATGGCAACTGCTGCCATTCGGCGCAATGCTGGCCGAGGCTATCGTTGTCGCAGATCCAGTGAATATCGATGGCCACACGGCTCTCCCTTGAAGAATGGCGCGCAGTATATATCGCGAAAGGGGCTTGCGAGCATCCGCAGTGCACACGCCATCATGAAAACTCCGACAGGAGATGAAGAATAGTCCGACAAAGGGGCGTTATCCTCTCTTACGCAAAACGTAGACGCACCATCGCCGCGAGCCCGGCAGGAACTCTTGGTAATTGAGGATTTTGAAGCCGGCTTGCCGAAACTCGCTCTCTACGGGCGTGCCCACGTTCACGGCAACAATCACCGTGTCGCGGCTGACGCGGTGAAACTCGTGCAATAACATGAGTCGCGCATCACTGTCGGGCACATGGCGAAACAAATCCAGGCAAAAAATGCAGTCCACCGCATTCGCTGAAAGGCCAATGGAAAACGCCGAGCCCTGGAATGTTTTGACACGCTTGAGCAACCCGCCCGGGTGATGAGTGCGCGCGTGATCGAGCATCGCCTGGGAGTTGTCCGAGGCCAGTATCACGCGGTTGACGTGTTCGGCCAGCACCGGCCAGAAGCGCCCGGAACCGCACGCCAGGTCGAGGATAAGCCCTGGCTCCCCCGCCACCTTCAGGGCTTGGCGTACCAACCGCGCATCGCGCCACGCCGACAGGCGCTGCAACAGCCTGGGCGGACGCGGGTCGCCACAGCCCCTGGCATGCTCACGGTCATAGCGCTCGGTGAATTCGGTCTCGATGGAGGATGGAGGTTGTGGCGACATCGCGGGCTCATGTGAATGAAACGGTAGTAAACGACCTTGATTCGCAGCTTAACCGCCGCAACGTGAAAAAAAGGTCGAAAGCCCCCCACTAAAACCGGTCACGCTTGATGCAAGTACCAGCGCCAATCCTGCTCCCCTACCTCGCCCATGAACTGGCGGTATTCGGCACGTTTGACCGCCAGGTAAACGCCGAGGAATTGGCGCCCGAACGCATCCGGTGCCCAGCGGGAGGTTTCCAGCGCGCGCAAGGTGGTCAGCCAGTCGGTGGGCAACAGTTCCTTGGCCTGGGCGTAGCCGTTGCCTTGCACCGGGGCGCCAGGGTCGAGCTGTTCGCGGATGCCTCGATGAATGCCGGCCAGGATCGCAGCGGCCGCCAGGTAGGGGTTGGCGTCGGCCCCGCAGATGCGGTGTTCGATATGCCGGGATTGAGCCGGGCCACCGGGCACTCGCAGGCTGACGGTGCGGTTGTCCACGCCCCAGGTGGCAGCGAGCGGCGCATAGCTGTTGGTTTGGAAGCGTCGATAAGAGTTGGCGTTGGGGCAGAACATCAACAGTGAATCGAGCAAGGTGCTGAGCATGCCGCCCACGGCCTGGCGCAGCAGTGGCGTGCCGTCGGCCGCTTCACTGGCAAACAGGTTATTGCCCTGGGCATCGGCCAGGCTGACATGCATATGCATGCCTGTACCGGCCAGGTCGTC
Source organism: Pseudomonas sp. FSL L8-0168 (assembly GCF_037976155.1). Lineage (NCBI taxonomy): Bacteria > Pseudomonadati > Pseudomonadota > Gammaproteobacteria > Pseudomonadales > Pseudomonadaceae > Pseudomonas > Pseudomonas sp. FSL L8-0168. The sequence goes on from NZ_CP150262.1 coordinate 1,977,831, forward strand.
AAACGGCTTGGCCATGAAACAGGCGGTCATTCCATGTTTGTGCGCCACGCCCTTGACCAAGCGTTTGTAGCGCACGGCTTCGTCCATCGCCTGCAGCGCGTCGGTGCGGTGTTCGAGGGTGATTTCCACTTGGCCCGGCGCGTACTCGGAGATGGCCGTGCGCGCCGGAATCCCTTGCAGTTTGCAGGCGCTGTAGAGGTCGGCAAGAAACGGCTCGATCTGCTCCAGCTCGCGCAGGCCGTACACCTGGGTCGAGCGCGGACGCTTGCCATCCACATCCCGCGCCGGTTGTGGGCGGCCGTTGCTGTCGGGCTTCTGGTCGAGCAGATAGAACTCCAGCTCCGCCGCCATCACCGGGTAATAACCGTCGGCCTTGAGCGCCTCGATAACATTGGCCAGCAGGTGCCTGGGGTCGGCCACGGTGGCGGGCAGGCCTTCGGTGGGGTGCATGCTGACTTGCACCGCCGCGGTGGGGATCAAGCGCCATGGCATGCGCTGCAAGCTGCCGCTGATCGGATAGGCGCGGCAGTCGATATCCCCCACCTCCCAAACCAGCCCGGAGTTTTCTACGTCATCGCCATTGATAGTCAGGCCGAGGATGGTGCTGGGCAGGGGCCGGCCACTTTCGTACACCGCCAGCAGTTCGTCGCGGTGCAGCAGCTTGCCGCGCGGTACGCCGTTGTTATCGAGGATAAACAGCTCGAACATCTCAATGTCGGGGTTCTGTTCAAGGAAGGTCTGGGCTTCATGCAGGCGGGCAAAAACACTCATGGGAATTCTCATACGTTTGCGTCAGGCAAGCGCGCAGGCGCCGCCGGGCAGATGCGCACAGGTGCGCGTCATCCATGGGGTAGATCAACGTAGGAGAGAGGTATCTGGCGGGCGCGCGTGTCGGCAATGGAACAGAGCCCAGAACGCAAGCGCAGACGGCAATGTCGCGGTGTGAATGTCGGGGCAAGCGTGCATGCGCGCTTCACAGTGATAGAAAGACTTGAGCGTCACACGCGGGGATACGCGGGTAAATTCAGGCTTGACGGAGTTTGGTTGCAGTTTGGCTAAACATTCACCGCGCCTTGCCACCCTGCCCTGTGCTGGAAATAATGAGCCCCCGACCGTGCCCCAAGGATTCGACCCCATGAAAGCGCCTCTGGCCCTCTGTGTACTGGCAAGCCTGGCCACTGTCGCCCAGGCCGACACCGCTGCATCTCGCCTTGACGACGTGATTGCGCGCGGCACCCTCACCGTGTGTACCACCGGCGACTACAAGCCTTACACCTCGCTGCGCAGCGACGGCGGCTATGAAGGGATCGACATTGCCATGGCCGAGTCTCTCGCCAAGAGCCTGAACGCCAAAATCACCTGGGTGCCTACCACCTGGAAAACCCTGATGCCGGACTTTCTGGCCCAACGCTGCGACATCGCGGTGGGCGGTATTTCCGTGTCGTTGGAACGTCAGAAAAAAGCCTTCTTCAGCCAATCACTCGGAGTCGACGGCAAGATCCCGCTGGTACGCTGCGCCGACGTGCAGCGTTACCAGACGGTGGAACAGATCAACCAGCCCCAGGTGCGAGTGATCGAACCAGCGGGCGGCACCAACGAAGTGTTTGCCCGTGCGCACTTGGGCCAGACGCAGATTCGCCTGCATGACAACGTGACGATTTTTGATGAGCTGCTGGCGGGCAAAGCCGATGTGATGATTACCGACGCCAGCGAGGCGCGTTATCAGCAGAAGCTCAAGCCTGGGTTGTGCGCGGTCAACCCGGAGCAACCGATGCAGTACAGTGAAAAAGCGTTTTTGTTGCCGCGCGATGATGTGGCCTGGAAGAGTTACGTAGATCAGTGGTTGCATTTAAGTGTAGCGACGGGGGCGTATGCGGGGATTGTGGGGCAGTGGTTGGCTGCGCCTTGAATGCGGGGTGTCGGGTAGATGGGCGTTGATTGTCCGGCCGTCATCGCAGGCAAGCCAGCTCCCACATTTGGATCCTGGGGCGTCAGCCCGGCCCTACGCCTTGATCAACGCTACAAACGCCGCACACGCAGCGCTGCGATATGCGCCCTTGCGGCTCAGCAGTGCAGCGGTGCGCTGCGGCAACGGTGGGGCAATCGCCACGGCATGCAGGCCTGCCTGGGCCTCGGCCAGTGCGCGGGGCAGGACGGTTGCCAGGGGCGTGCTGCGCACGATTTCGATAATCGCGCTGATGGAATTGGCCTCCATGGCAATCTGCGGTTTAACCCCTTGCTGGTGGCAGTAGTCGTCGATGTAGCGGCGGGTGGCGAAGCCTGTGTTCAGTAGCACCAGAGGCTGTTCGAGCCAGGCCGGTTGTGTGCGTTCGGGGTGACTGGCACTGACGACCAGGCTCAGCTCTTCGACAAACAGCGCCTCACAGTCGATCTCCAGCCCATGCTCGCCGGTAAAGCCGATGCCGATATCCAGCAGGTCCTCGCCCAGCGCGGCTTCGATACGGTCTTGGTTCAGTTCCTCGATGCTCAGGGTGATGCCCGGATACAGCTGGTTGAAACGCGCCAGCAATGGCCCGATCAGGTAGGCGGTGAAAGTCGGCGTCATGGCCAGGCGCAAATGCCCTCGGCGCAGGTCCTGCACGTCATGTATGGCGCGGGTGCCGGCTTGTAGATCCTGCAAGGCCAGCCGCGCATAACGCACATAGGCCTGCCCCGCGTCGGTCAGGCTGACACTGCGCCCGGAGCGGTCCAGCAGTGGCGCGCCCAGGCTTTCTTCCAGTTGCTTGATCTGTTGCGACAAGGTCGGCTGCGACACGTGCAGCGCCTCTGCAGCCCGCGTGAAGTTGCGGTGCTCGGCAACGGCCAGCAAGTAACGGATATGACGCAACAGCATGGGCAGCGCTCCAACTATAGGCATGACTTATAGAAAGCATAATAAACCGGTCTTGGACCCTATAGCCAAAAACTCCCATCCTTGCCCCCATCAGCGACGCAAGGAGAACCACCATGCAGCATCTCATCGACGGCTTTCGCAAATTCCAACGTGAAGCCTTTACCCCTCGCAGTGACTTGTTCAAACACCTGGCGACCACGCAAAGCCCCGGCACCTTGTTCGTGTCCTGCTCTGACAGCCGCGTAGTCCCCGAGCTGTTGACCCAGCAGGAACCCGGCGACCTGTTCGTCATCCGTAACGCCGGCAACATAGTGCCGTCCTACGGCCCGGAGCCGGGAGGTGTGTCGGCCACAGTCGAATATGCCGTAGCGGTGCTGGGCGTCAGCGACATCGTGATTTGCGGGCACTCGGACTGCGGCGCGATGACTGCAATTTCTACCTGCAAATGCCTGGACCACCTGCCCGCCGTGGCCAACTGGTTGCGCCATGCCGAGTCGGCCAAGGTGATCAATGCCGCCCGTACGCATGCCTCGGACGCTGCACGCCTGGATTCATTGGTGCGCGAAAACGTGGTCGCCCAACTGGCCAACCTCAAGACTCACCCTTCGGTCGCCCTGGCGCTGGAACAAGGCCGGATGAACCTGCATGGCTGGGTGTACGACATCGAAACCGGCGGCATTGACGCTTTGGACGGGCACACCGGGCGCTTCGTCTCCCTGCTCGACCACCCCAGCACCCGCGCCCACGCCGCCTGAACCCTAATCAACCCAAGAGGACGTCACCATGTTGCAATCCCAATTCGCTCAAACCCCACGCCTGGCCCTGGCCGACACCGTTATCGACCTCAAGGCACGCAAAAACCTGTCGTGGCAGGACCTCACCGACGGCACCGGGCTGAGCCTGGCATTCGTCACCGCAGCCCTGCTCGGCCAGCACCCGCTGCCCAAGGAAGCGGCCGACATCGTGTGCGGCAAACTCGGCCTTGACGAGGACGCCAGCCGCCTGCTGCAAAGCGTCCCACTGCGCGGCAGCTTCCCGAGCGGTGTGCCGACCGACCCAACCATGTACCGTTTCTATGAAATGCTGCAAGTCTACGGCTCTACCTTGAAGGCCCTGGTGCATGAGCAATTCGGCGACGGCATCATCAGCGCCATCAACTTCAAACTGGACATCAAGAAAGTCGAAGACCCGGACGGCGGCTCCCGTGCGGTCATCACCCTGGACGGCAAATACCTGCCGACCAAACCCTTCTGATTCGCCGCCAACCGTCTACGCTCTTGGCACACCAACAAGAACGAGGGACGGGTAAATGAAGAGACTGCTCCGATTCACCTGGCTGCTGCTGTTGTGTTGCAGCCAGGTGCATGCCGCCACGGCACAGGAAGCGGATGCCCAAGCCGCCAAGGCCCTGCTGGAAAAGGCCTTGGCGTACTACCACAAGCAAGGTGACAAGGCGTTCGCCGCCTTCAGCCGTCAGGGCGAGTTCATCGACCAGGACCGTTATGTGTTTGTGGTCGATACAAAAGGCGTACTGCTGGCCAGTGGCGGGCCCTCCTCCGCGCTCATAGGTCGCGATGTGTCCGAGGTACTCGGACCGGATTTGCGCCAATCCTTCAAGGACGCGCTCAAGGTGCCCGAAAACCAGGGTATCCAGCAGGCTGACTACCGCTGGCAGAACTGGAATGACGGCAAGGTCGAACATAAACACGTGTTTTATCAGCGCGTGGGCGAACGCATCCTGGCGGTCGGTTATTACTTGCCGCGCGCCACACCGGAACAGGCACGGGCGCTGCGCAACAAGGCGGTGGAGGCGTTGGTCAAGGATGAAGCCGGCACGCTCAAGGCGATCAACTCCTTGCAAGGCGGCTTCCTGCAAGATGATCTCTACGTATTCGTGGTGGACCTGAACACGCGGCGCTACGTCGCCCATGGCACCAACCTGCGCCTGATCAACACCGATTTTGCCAAGATCAAGGACCCGGATGGCAAACCGGTGGGTGTGCCGATCCTCCAGATGATGGCTGAACAGGACCAGGGCGAATACAAATACCGCTGGAAAAACCCGGTGACCGGCAAGGTCGAGAACAAGCATGCCTATGTGCGCAAGAGCGGGCATTTCATGGTTGCGGTGGGGTATTACAGCCCCTGATCCTGATCATTCCCACGCTCTGCGTGGGAACGCCGCCTGGGACGCTCCGCGTCCGCTTATCTAACTTTGTCTTCACGGCCGCGCAGTACCCGATTCGGCATCGCTATCGCAGCGGCCAACCCCAGCAGCGACACCGCCGCACTCACCATCAGCAAATGCCGGAACGTCACCGCCAGCTCGCCGCGCAACGCATCTTGCGCCGGGCCGGGTGCGGCGTTGAGGCCGTCGAGCAGCACGTTGCCGGAACTACCTTCGGCCACCAGTGCGCCGCTTGCCAGATGGGCGAAACTGGAATCGTGTAACAGCGCCAGCAGCAACGCCGACATGCAGGCCACCCCCACTGCCCCGCCCAGGGAGCGAAACAGGTTGGTGGTGCTGGTGGCCACACCGATATCCCGCTGCTCCACCGAGTTCTGCGTCCCCACCAACGAGGTCGGGAACTGCATGCCCGCGGCGATACCGCACAACAACATGAAGACGCTGGTGAGCGCCACCGCCTGGGGCGCGCTGTAGGCCATGCCGAGAATCGCCAGCGGGCTCAACACTGCGCCGCTGAGGATCATCGGTTTATAGCGGCCCGTCACCGAGGTCATGCGCCCGGCAAAATACGCGCCCATCGGCAAGCCCATCGCCAAGGGCAGCAAGTGCAGGGCCGCGCTGTCGGCACCGGCGCCGGTTACGGTCTGGTAGCGCAGGGGCATCAGCACCGTCAGGGAAATCGCCTGGAAGCTGGTGATGAAAATCGTGCACCAGCACAACACCGCACTGCGGTTGGCAAACAAGTGCATCGGCAACAGCGGTTCCCGTGCGCGGCGTTCGTGCCACACAAACACGCTTAACGCCAGCAGTGCGCAGGCCAGCAACCCCAGCACTTGATCGTCACGCCACGAATGGCCCTGGCCGATTTCGGTGATGCCCAGCAACAAGGCGGTGAGGCCGACGATCATCAGCACCGTGCCGAGGTAATCGATGATCGGCTTGCGCTGCGGCACCGGCAGCCCCACCAGGGTGCGATGGGCCACGTACCAGGCGCCGACGCCCAGTGGCAGGTTGATCAAAAACACCCAGCGCCACGACAGGTACTCGGTCATATAACCGCCCAGCACCGGCCCGGCCACGCTGGCCACCGCGTACATGCTGCTGAAATACCCCTGATAACGTCCCCGTTCGCGGGGAGGAATAATGTCGCCAATGATCGCCTGGCTCACCGAGACCATCCCGCCAGCGCCGATACCCTGCAGCACCCGCGCCAGCACCAGTTGCTCCATGCTTTGCGCCAGGCCGCAAAACAACGACGCCAGGGTGAACAGGCCCATGCCAATGAGCATCATGGGCCGGCGCCCATACAGGTCACCGAGCTTGCCGTAGATCGGCACCGCCACGGTCATCGCCACCATGTAGCCGGAGATCACCCAGGCCAGCAGGTTGACGTCATGGAACTGTGCGGAAATGGCCGGCATGGACACGGCGACAATGGTCTGGTCCAGGGCACCCAGGAAGATCGCCATCATCAGCGCGACCAGGATACTGCGCACGGCGGGAACGGTTGGAGCGGGCTGATTGAGGTGAGTCACGGCAGAACCTTCGAGCAGGGCCCACAGGCAACGGTCACCGGTGGGAATGCTCGATACGATAGCAGGCTATTCGATAGGCTCGTAAGGAAGGCCGACGTAATTTTCTGCGATGGTTTTGCGCCCGGCCTGGGAGTGGATGAAATAGTCCAGCTCGCTCTCGGCAATGCGCTGGCTGAAGGCGTCCGCCTGGGGAAACTGATGCAGCATCGAGGTCATCCACCAGGAAAACCGCTCGGCTTTCCACACTCGGCGCAGACAGATTGCCGAGTATTTTTCCAGCAAGTCCAGGCGCCCTTCGTGGTACACCTTGAGCAAGATGCGAAACAAGGTGCTCACATCACTGGCCGCCAGGTTCAAGCCCTTGGCACCGGTGGGCGGCACAATGTGCGCGGCATCGCCGAGCAGGAACAGGCGCCCGTACTGCATGGGTTCCACCACAAAGCTGCGCAGCGGCGCGATGCTTTTCTCGATCGACGGGCCGGTCACCAATTGTTCGGCCAATGAGCCGGGCAGGCGGCTCTTGAGTTCATCCCAGAAACGTTCATCCGCCCAGTCTTCCAGCTTCTCTTCGACCGGCACTTGCAGGTAGTAACGGCTGCGGGTCGGCGACCGCATGCTGCACAGCGCAAAACCCCGCGCATGTTTGGCGTACACCAGTTCGGCATGTACCGGCGGCGTGTCGGCCAGCACGCCCAGCCAGCCGAAGGGGTAGACGCGTTCGAACACCTTCAGCGCTTGCGCCGGTATCGACTGGCGGGCCACACCATGGAAACCGTCGCAGCCGGCAATGTAGTCGCACTCCAGGCGAAAGGCTTGGCCTTCATGCTCGAAGGTCAGCCAGGGCTGTTCACTTTTCAGGTCATGGGGTTGAACATTGGAGACTTCGTACAGGGTGATGGCACCGGCGGCTGCGCGGGCGGCCATCAGGTCGCGGGTGACCTCGGTCTGGCCGTAGATCATCACCGACTGGCCGCCGGTCAAGGCCTTGAGGTCGATGGAAGTGAGTTGGCCATTGAGGGCAATGTCAAACCCGTCGTGCACCAGACCCTCGGCGTCCATGCGTTGGCTGACCCCGGCTTCGCGCAGCAGGTCGACCATGCCCTGTTCCAACACACCGGCGCGGATACGGCCTTGTACGTAATCGGCGCTCTGACGCTCTAGAACGAGGGTCTGGATGCCAGCATTGTGCAGCAGTTGGCCGAGCAGCAATCCGGAAGGACCGGCACCGATAATGGCGACTTGGGTTTTCAGGGTTTTCATTATTTTTATGACCTTCAAGCTTCACGCGAACGTATGGAGTGAAAGAGTTGTCATTGCTCTTGTGGCTGACATTTTTCACTTGAGTGAGGCTCATAAGAAGGTGAAAACTGCGTCAAAACCTGTGCTTTTCGCCAATCGGGGCGATTACCGAACCACTATCCTGAGTATCGGATTGAAACCATGACCAAAACCGCGATTCCGGTCTTCAAGCTTTACGGGGAAAGCCAGCAGTGGCCGACTCCCGATTTGTTGCACTGCGAAACCATTTCCCGGCGCAGTCGGGAATACCAGTGGGAAATCCAGCCCCACCGGCACGCGGACCTGTGCCAGTTGCTGTATGTGCACAAAGGCCAGGCACAACTGGAAATCGAAGGCCAGCGCACCACGCTCAATGAGTCGAGCCTACAAGTGCTGCCACCGCTTTGCGTGCACGGCTTTCGTTTTTCCGAGGATGTGGAAGGGTTTGTGGTAACGCTGTCGGCACCGCTGGTCAGCCACTTGCAGGCGCAACTGGGCTCTACCGTCGATGGCCTGCACACACTCGGCAGCTACCCGGCGGGCAAGGACAGCGATTACTTGAACAGCCTGTTCGTACGTTTGCAGGACGAATACGCCGATGACCAACCGGCACGGGACATGATGCTGCACGCCCTGGTCAGCGTGTTATTGGTGTGGGTCAGCCGCCAGGCGATCCAGCGCCGCCACCCACGGGCGCCACGGGGTCGTGAGTACTTTCGGCGGTTTACGCAACTGGTCGAACAGCATTACCGCGAACACCCCAAGATTGAAGACCTGGCCCACAAGCTGGGTATCTCGGTCTCACACTTGAACGGGACGTGTCGGGAGTTGGGTGGGCAACCGGCGTTGCAGATCATGCATGACCGCCAGTTGCTGGAAGCCAAGCGCCTGCTGACCTACACCAGCATGACCATCAACGAGATGTCCGAGGTGCTGGGCTTTTCCGACCCGACCAATTTCTCACGGCTGTTTCGCCGCAGGGTCGGTTTTTCACCCAAGGCGTTTCGTGAACAACTGAAGGCAGAGCAGCCTACCTGAGCGCACTGAAACTGCCGGTGCGGGGAACGCATTGGTCCTGATGGCAGCTGATGGCGAATGCCGCCGGCTGCATGCGTGTTTGCTCGACGCGGTAGGCGGCAGTCCCATACAGCGCTGTCGCCAATGCGCAGAGGGTGAAAATCGTCAGGTACTTTCTGGTTTTGATGCTCATGGCACAGACCTCTGAACGGATCTACAGGGTGCTGTTTAAAGCATAGGTCAGTCAGGGCAACTTGCCATGATGCGCTGCCATTCAGCGCGCTTATTTCACCTCAGAGCCCTATGTCCCAAACCGGCTCTTCGGGAAACCGCAGCACCAGGAAATCCAGGAGGCTACGCAGCGCCGAAGGCATGTGTTTGCGTGAGGCGTACACCGCATAGATATTCATCTGTCGCGGCTCGGCGTGCGGCAGCAAGCGCACCAACTCCCCACTGCGAATCAGCTCGCCGGCCTGATAACTGGGCAGCATCGCCACCCCTGCCCCGGCCAGCGTCACGCGCATTAACGTGCTGGCTTCGTTGGCCGTGATATTGCCGTGGACCGGCACCGACACGTGCTCTCCGTTTTCTTCGAAATGCCACAGACTCTTGCCGAAGTAAGAGTGGGTCAGGCAGTTGTGCCGGGCCAGGTCTTCGACCTTCTGCGGCGCCGGATGCTCGCGCAGATAAGCCGGTGTGGCGCACACCACCGAGCGACATACGGTCAGGCGCCGGGCGATCAGGTTGGGGTCCAGATCGTTGCTGGTGCGGATCGCCAGGTCGATGCGCTCGTCCACCAGGTTCACCGTGCGATCAAGCATCTGCAAATCCACCGTCACCATGGGGTAAAGCTTGACGTATTCGGCAATCGCCGCGCCCAGCTGCGCCTGGCCGAACGAAGTGCTGACGCTCAGGCGCAACAGGCCTCGGGGCGCATCATCGGGCTCGCTGACGGCGGCCTGCATATCACCGCACAGTTCCAACAATTGCCGGCAACGCGGCAGCGTTTCTCCGCCGGCGGCGGTGAGGCTGAGCTTGCGCGTGGTGCGGTGCAGCAGGCGTGCGCCCACCCAGTCTTCCAGCTCGGCCAGGTAGCGCGAGACCACCGGGCGCGACAGGTCAAGGTGGTCGGCAGCGGCGGATTGGCTGCCCAGGTCCACCACGGTGACAAACACGCGCATTGCTTGAAGACGATCCATGATTTGCCCGATTTTAGAAACAAACTATGTCCCAGCATCGCATTTTTTGTCGTGTTTTATGCAACTAAGCTCTGTGCATCCCTTACCGATGGCAGGAGCTGCCCGATGTTCTCGACCTTCAAACGCTTGACCCTGGCCACCGCCGCCCTGGCCTTCGCTGCCCACGCAGCAGCGGCAGAGCTGAAACTCGACGTGTACAACCCAGGCGAAGCCGCGATCTTCCCGGTCAGCTCGGTGCTGGTGAGCGGCGAGAAAGACGCGATCCTGGTGGATGCGCAATTCGGCAAAGGCCAAGCCGAGCAGCTGGTGCAGAAGATCCGCGCCAGCAGCAAGCACCTGACCACCATCTACATCAGCCATGGCGACCCGGACTACTACTTCGGCCTCGACACCCTGACCGCCGCCTTCCCCGACGCCAAAGTGCTGGCGCCACAGCCAGTGGTGGACCATATCAACGCCACCGTCGCCGACAAGCTGGCCTTCTGGGGCCCGAAAATGGGCGCCGACAAGCCGGCCAAGACCCTTGTGCCGCAAGTGCTTAAAGGCCACAGCCTGACCCTGGAAGGGCAACAGCTTGAAGTGGTTGGCCTTGACGGCCCGCAGCCAGATCGCAGCTTTGTGTGGATCCCGTCGATCAAGGCCGTGGTCGGTGGTGTGGTGGTCGCTGAAAACATCCACGTCTGGATGGCCGATACCCAGAGCGCGCAATCCCATAAAGACTGGCTCGCTACCCTCACGCGCATTGAAGACCTGAAGCCGAACACCGTGGTGCCGGGCCATTACCTGGGCACGCCATCGCTGGCCTCGGTCACCTTCACCGCCGATTACATCAAGGCCTTCGACCTCGAAACCGCCAAGGCCAAGGACTCCGCCGCCCTGATTGCGGCCATGAAAAAACGCTACCCCACCCTCGCCGACGAAAGCTCGCTGGAACTGAGCGCCAAAGTCGCCAAGGGCGAAATGAAGTGGTAACTGGCTTTAAACCTTAACCCTGTTGGAGAACATCATGAGCAAGATCGCAATCATTGGTGCCACTGGCCGCGCCGGTAGCCAACTGCTGGAAGAAGCGCTGCGCCGCGGGCATACCGTCATCGCCATCGCCCGCAATACCGACAAGCTGGCTGTGCGTCCTGGCGTTACGGTCAAACAGGTTGATGCCCTGGATGCCGAAGCCTTGCAACACGCCATCAGCGGCAGCGACGTGGTGATCAGCGCGGCGCACTTCGCCACGCTTCCCGCCAGCGCCGTGATCGGCCCGGTGAAAAAGGCTGGTGTGAAACGTTTGTTGGTGGTCGGCGGCGCCGGTTCACTGCTGTTGCCCGGTGGCGGGCGCGTGATCGACAGCGAAGGGTTCCCGGCTGAATATAAAGCTGAAGCCAGTGCCGGGGCGCAATTCCTGGAAACGCTGCGCCAGGAAAAGGAACTGGACTGGACCTTCCTGTCGCCATCGGCCCTGTTCGACGGCACCGAGCGCACCGGCAAATTCCGCCTGGGCACGGATGATCTGCTGGTGGACAGTGACGGCAACAGCTCGATCAGTTTTGCCGACTTCGCCATCGCCATGCTGGATGAAGTGGAAACACCGAAGCACTCGCGCCAGCGCTTTACGGTCGGTTACTGACCCAACGCCGTCAACGCTAACCACGATGCGAAGCGAGCCGCTCTTGATCTGCTTTTGATCTGCTTTTGATCTTGATCTTAGGCGCCCCGTTAAACCACGCTGGCCGGAATTCGACAGTGATTTGGGGGGTAAACCGGCAGGGATGCCGGTTTAACCGCCCCGCGCCATGAATGGCGCGTGGCGGCGGCCCCCCAAATCACTGGCGGATTACGGGCACACCGAGCCTAGGCGAGGTGCCGAGTGGTGGGGCAAGAGCCCTTTGGTTACTTTGGGCTGGGCCGGCATTCCGGCTCTTTTCCAAAGTGACCCGCTGTCAGAGCGGAACCCTAGGCGGCCGTTACCGCAGCAATGGATATGTACACAATCCAACTGTGTTGACTGTCAGTCCGCCTTCGCGAGCAAGCCCGCTCCCACAGTTGGATCGTGGGGTGTCTGGTAGATAGGCGTTGGCTTTCAGGCCCTCATCGCAGGCAAGCCAGCTCCCACATCTGGATCGTCGGGGTGTCAGGTAGATAGGTGTCGGCTTTCAGGCCGTCATCGCAGGCAAGCCAGCCACAGTTGGATCGCGGCGAGTCAGGTAGATAGGCGTAGGCTGTCATCCCACACTGGCCTCACTCACCAACCAATCCATCAGCGCGACCAACCCAACCGACGGTTCCTTCCCCGGCGGATACACCAGGAAATACCCCATCCCCGTCGACACCCGCAGTTCAAACGGCATCGCCAACCGCCCCGCCCTCAGATCCTCGCCAATCAACGCACTGTCGCCCATCGCCACCCCGGAGCCCTGGGACGCTACGGTCATTGCCAAGTCCAAGGTTTCGAAGTGGTGCCGTTGGATGGGGTCGCTCAAGCAGGCATTGGCAGCCTTGAGCCACAACGTCCAATCGCGCTCGTCTCGGGTCGGGTGCAACAGTACCTGATGCTGCAAATCCTGCGGCGTACGCAAACTGCCCAGCAACCCAGGCACGCAGACCGGCGTGAGACGCTCGTCGAACAGATGCCGCGCCTCGGCCGACTGCTCGGCGATGGGCCCGTAGATCACCGCCGCGTCAAACGGCTCACGACGAAAGTCGACGTTATAGGCCACCGTCGTGGTGAGCTCCACCGGCACATCCGGGCGTTCTTTTTGCCATTGCAGCAAGCGCGGCAACAACCAGCGCATCACGCAGGTGGACGCTTTGAGCTGCAAGGTGCGGCGCCGGTCACCGATGTGCTCCACCGCGTCAGCGAGCAAGCCAAACACCTGTTGCGCGCATGCCAGCCATTCGCGCCCCTCCTCCGTCAGGCTCAAGCCACGCGCCTGGCGCTGAAACAAGGCATAGCCCAACTGGCTTTCCAACCCGGCCACCTGTCGACTCACCGCGCCCTGGGTAATGTGCAGGTGTTCGGCGGCACGGGTGAAGTTGCAGCACTGGGCTGTGACCCAGAAGGTGTGCAACGCAGGTAACGGTGGGAGGCGTTTCATCGGGGCGCAGCCATGACGGGAGGACATGGCGAGTATGACTTTTTATCGATTGTTGCCGCCACCGGCCAACCGCTCCAATAGCGCTTCGACCCCATCACAAGAGCGACCTGTATGGCGACCTGCGGCGAAGTATTGGTGCACCTCCTGGAACGCTACGGCGTGGACCACGTATTCGGCATTCCCGGCGTACATACCGTGGAGCTGTACCGGGGCTTGGCGCGCTCCAGCATTCGACATGTCACCCCGCGCCACGAACAGGGCGCCGGCTTCATGGCCGACGGTTATGCGCGCACCTCTGGCAAGCCCGGCGTGTGCTTTATCATCACCGGCCCCGGCATGACCAATATCACCACGGCCATGGGCCAGGCCTATGCCGACTCGATCCCGATGCTGGTGATATCCAGCGTGCAGTCACGCAGCCAACTGGGCGGTGGGCGCGGCAAGTTGCATGAGCTGCCGAACCAGAGCGCGCTGGTGGCCGGGGTGGCGGCGTTCTCCCACACCTTGATGTCGGCGGCTGAACTGCCCGCCGTGCTGGCGCGGGCGTTTGCGTTGTTCCAGGCCGGTCGGCCGCGCCCGGTGCATATCGAGATCCCCCTGGATGTGTTGGTGGAAAATGCCGACGCGTTGCTGGGTAGCACGCCTGTCAGCGTCACCCGCGCTGGCGCGGCACCGGCGGCCGTGCAGCAGATGAGCCAGAGGCTGGCTGCGGCCAAGCGCCCGCTGATCCTGGCCGGTGGCGGCGCCATTGACGCAGCCGCCGAACTGACCCGCCTCGCAGAAGCCCTCGGCGCGCCCGTGGCCCTGACCATCAACGCCAAGGGTATGTTGCCGGCCGCGCACCCGCTGCTGATCGGCTCCACGCAAACACTGCCCGCCACCCGTGCCCTGGTGGCTGAGGCTGACGTGGTATTGGCGATCGGCACCGAGTTGGCAGAGACCGACTACGACGTCACCTTCGCCGGTGGTTTCAACATTCCCGGTGCGCTGTTGCGCATCGATATTGACCCGGACCAGACCGTACGCAACTACCCGCCCCAAGTGGCACTAGTGGCCGACGCACGCATCGCCGCCCAGGCCCTGCTCACCGAAATCAACCGCCAGCCGCTGACGCCGCGCACTACCGACTGGGGCACAGCACGCGTCGCCCGTTTATGGGCCGAGCTGGAACCTACGTGGGACGCTGCGACGCGCGTGCAAACCCGGTTTCTCAACGCCGTTCTGGAGGAACTGCCGGGCGTAGTGTTCGTGGGCGACTCCACTCAACCGGTGTACAGCGGCAACCTGACCCTGAACCTCGACCACCCACGCTGCTGGTTCAACGCCTCTACCGGTTACGGTACCCTGGGTTATGCCCTGCCCGCCGCCATGGGGGCCTGGCTCGGGCGCGGCGATGGCCAACCGGTGGTGTGCCTGATCGGCGACGGCGGTTTGCAATTCACCCTGCCGGAACTGGCCAGCGCGGTGGAGGCCCGTACACCGGTGATCGTGCTGTTGTGGAATAACCAGGGTTATGAAGAGATCAAGAAGTACATGGTCAACCGTGACATCGAGCCGGTGGGTGTGGACATCTACACGCCGGACTTTATCGGTGTGGCCAAGGCTCTGGGCTGCGCGGCACAAAGCGTCCATGGCATTGAAGGGTTGCGCACGGCTTTACGTGCCGCCGCTGATCGCCAGGGGCCCACATTGCTTGAAATCGACCAGGCGCGGTGGGAGTTGCCGAGTCTGTAATCCCGCTAAGTTGGGCCTGTGGCGAGGGAGCTTGCTCCCGTGACGGCCTGACAGCCGACGCCCAATGCGCTTTTACCTCACCACTTCGCATCCGCATTTTTTCAATAGCCCCTGCGACTTTCTGATTTGCCCCGCTACACACTCCATGGCCTGATTCGCCCTTGTGCATTCAAGGCAGGCCCATGGAAAACGTTCAGGCAAAATCCACCTGCGCACTATGGCTGATGATCAGCGTGGTGCTCGTAGCCCTCAATTTGCGTCCGTCGATGGCGGCCGTGGGGCCGTTATTGGCGTCGATTCGTGCGGATGTGCCGCTAAATTTCAGCAGCGCCGCCTTACTGACCATGTTGCCAGTCATGGCCATGGGCCTGGCGATGTTCTTTGGCATGGGCGTGGCCAAGCGCGTGGGCGAGCATCGCAGCATTGTGGTGTCGTTGCTGGTGATCGGGCTGGCGACTGTGTCGCGGTTGTTCCTGGATTCGGCACTGGAGCTGATCGCGAGTGCCATTGCGGCGGGTGTCGGCATTGCGCTGATCCAGGCGTTGATGCCGGCGCTGATCAAGTCGCGTTTCAGCGCCAATGTTTCGTTATTCATGGGCCTGTATGTCACCGCGATCATGGGCGGCGCGGCCCTGGCTGCTTCGTTCTCGCCGTTGGTGCAAACCCAGACCGGCAGCTGGCGTATCGGCCTGGCGATCTGGGCACTGCTGGCGTTGTTGGCCCTGGTGTTCTGGTATGCGCAGCGTTCGGCCCTGCCGCCCTTACCCCACGCCGGTTCGGGCCCCCAGGAGGCTTTTTTCAGCAATCGCCGCGCCTGGTTGCTGGCGATCTTTTTTGGCCTCGGCACCGCGTCCTACACCTGTGTGCTGGCATGGCTGGCGCCGTACTACGTCGAGCAGGGTTGGAGTGAACAAAATGCCGGTTTGCTGCTGGGTTTCTTGACTGCCATGGAAGTGATCTCCGGCCTGGTCACACCGGCCATCGCCAACCGCCGCCAGGATAAACGCGGCGTGGTGGCGGTGCTGCTGGTGCTGATCATCCTGGGTTTCTGCGGCCTAATCCTCAGCCCGCAACATTGGAGCCTGTTGTGGCCCTGCCTGCTAGGCCTGGGGATTGGCGGCCTGTTCCCGATGAGCCTGATCCTGTCCCTGGACCACCTCGACAACCCGCGCCGTGCCGGTGGCCTTACCGCGTTTGTGCAGGGCATCGGTTATCTGATCGCCGGCCTGTCGCCGCTGATCGCCGGCATGATCCGCGACCAGTTGGGCAGCTTCGAATGGGCCTGGTGGTCATTGATGGCAGTGAGCGGGCTGATGCTGCTGATCGTCATGCGTTTCAACCCGGCGCATTACGCACGCCATATCCGCTGACGTCGTATTAAAAACATTTTTTGTCCCACCCAAAACATTGAAAGGTCCTACAGTGCTTTCTATTGGCACGAGCGTTCCGTTAACATTTTGCTCAGTCTTGTACTGAGTTCGGTACAAAGGGTTTACGGACGAAACCGATGCTAAACAATAACTTGCTCAGAAAGCTCGATATGCAGGATTTGATGGTGTTTATCGCCGTCTACGACCAGAGCAGCGTTACCGAGGTGTCTGAAACGCTGTTCGTCAGCCAGTCCACCGTGAGCTATAGCCTGAAGAAGCTGCGCACCAGCTTTGAAGATGAGCTGTTTATCAACACCCGCGCAGGCATGCGTCCTACGTACAAGGCCACCACCATGTACGAGCATGTGCAGAAGATTCTGGAAAGCATCAACCTGTGCCATGCCGGTGGCCAGGCTTTTGATCCGACCCAACAGGCCGTGACCTTCAATGTGTGTGCGCCGGAATATTTCGAGCAGCTGATTCTGCCGCGCCTGTTGAAGCGTTTCGACCATGCCGACCTGCCGGTGATCGTCAACGTGCAGAAGCTGGAAACCGACATCCCCGCCGACGACCTGCGTGAGGGTCGCCTGGACCTGGTGATCTGTTTCGGCCCGCACTTTCACCGCGCTCACAAAGACTTCAAGACCCAGATGCTGTTGGAGGACGACTTGGTCTGCGTGTGCGACCAACGCTCAGCGCCGAGGGAACAGGCGTTCAGCCTGCAGTCCTTCGTTGAGCGGCGCCACGTATTCCCCACACCCTGGACCTCCGATACCAACATGATCGACGGCTGGCTTGCGCGCCAGGCGCGCAAGCGTCAGGTGATTGCACGGGCCAACAGCTACAGCGCGGCATTGAAGATGATTGCCGGCACCGACTTCATCGTCACCCTGCCCCGCCGCGTGCAAAAGTTACTGGCACCGGCGCCGGCATTCGGTGTTTGCGAAGCACCTAACGGTTTGCCGGGGTTCACCCTGGATATGCAGTGGAACGAAACCAGTGGGCAGGACAGCGCCAATACCTGGTTTCGGGAGCAAGTGGTGAAGGTGTGTGCGGATCAGGGCCTTTTGTAATTGGATGGCGATGGTGGAAGTCAGCCGATGGCGATTTTGCTGTAGGAATCGCGATCAATATCCAGCAGCTCGACACTCAGTTGTACCTGCACACCTTCGGGCCACGGGCCCAGGTCCTGAAGCACCGCCAGCAGGCTTTCTGATAGCTGCTTCTTGATCTGCGGTGAACGCCCGCTCAATAACGCCAGACGCACCGCGACAAAACCGCGCTCACCCAGGCCAGTGCCGACCCGAAATCGCTCGACCGCCACCGCACGGCTCTTGATGTCGAACTCGGCGCCGAACTGACCGGAGGCCACCAACGCATGGTTAAGGCGCAACAGGGCCTTGTCGATGTCCAGTTGCGTCAGGTTGGCGGTGTGTTCCAAGTGCAGGTGCGGCATGCTTTTCTCCGAGTTTTTTGTAGGAAGATGCCAAGCTATATACCACGGAAAAACACCTCAAGCCTTGGCCACCAGCCCTCTATCACTCATGAATGCCTCCAGCCGCGAGCGCATCCAGCGCTCCGCCGGGTCGGTGTCGACATGGCTGAGCCACACCATCGACAAATCCAGAGTCGGGGTTTCGAACGGGAACGGCTCGCAGAACAGGTTCCCGCTGGCAGCCATGGCCTGGGCGGTGTAATCGGGCAGGCTGGCGATCATGTCGGTGCCGGCAAGCAAGGCCGGCAACGAGCTGTATTGCGGCACCGAGAGCACTACATGGCGTTTGCGGCCCACCTCGGCCAGCCACTCATCGGCAAACCCGGCGACGTTGGCGGTGTGGGACACCAGCACATGGGGCCGTGCGCAATATTCGTCGAGGGTCAGCGGTGTGTCCGAGGCATCGGCGCGCAGCAGGCACGGGCGGATGTGCCGCAACAGCTTACGCTTGGCATTGGCCGGCAGCCCGCGGGTCTGGGTGATGCCGACGGTAATATCGCCGGAAGCCAACAGGTCCGGAATGCGCCAGTAATCCACATGCTGCACCACAAACACCACCTGCGGCGCCTCCTGGCGCAAGGCGCGCAGCAAGGGTGGCAGCAGGCCGAACTCCACGTCATCGGACAGGCCGATGCGGAAAGTCATGGTGCTGATGGACGGGTCGAAATCATGGGTCAGGCTCAGGGCCGAAGACAGCGAGTCCAGGGCTGGCGACAGGTGCTGGATGATCTCCTCGGCGCGCGCCGTAGGCTCCATGCGATGGCCGACACGAATAAACAGTGGGTCGTTGAACAGGGTACGCAGGCGGTTGAGGGCCGAGCTGATGGTCGGTTGGCCGAGAAACAGCTTCTCCGCCACCCGCGTCACATTGCGCTCGAGCATCAGTGCTTCGAAGACCACCATCAAGTTGATGTCGGCCTTGCGTAATTCATTGCGATTCATCGGCGCCTGCCCCTTTGCCCAAGACAAGCGGCAGTTTAGGAAGGCTGCGGGGCTGCGTCTATGTGCGCACTGTTCAATAAACGGGTTTGGGACTATAAATCAGGTCTTGAAGGTTGCAGGTACCCCCTTGTGCTGGTCATTTTCGCCTTAAGCGTCCTGCTCAGCGGGGCTTTGCTCTGGGCCATCAAATTCATTGTGCACCCCACCGCCAGGACACTGCTGCGCGCATTTGTCGGCTTGTGCCTGGCGGCGGTGCTGGTTTACCTGGTGCTGGCTTCCGGATTCCCCACTTCGTTGCTGGTGTGAGACGCTTCCTGGCCCTGGCGCAGGCGTAAAGCCGACAACGCAGCCACCACCAACACCACGGTAATGACTTTCAAGCCGTTCATGGCATTGCCCGTGCTCATCTCAATGGCGCCCATCACCGACGGCCCGACAAAGCCGCCCAACAACCCGCACGCATTCACAAACCCCAGCCCTCCCGCCAAGGCCACGCCTTTGAGGCGCGAGGCCGGGTAGAGAAACACGATCGACTGCACCACAAAAAACATCACTGCAGACAGGCAAAAACCCAACAGGCTGAACACCGGCCCCGACACCGACGCAATGCCCAGCCCCAATGCCATGGTCAGCAACCCAGTGACCAGCAGCCGGCGGCAACGCCCGGGCGTGGTCGCAAAACGCGGGATCAATACCGCACCCAGTGCCGCCGCGATCCACGGCAACGAGGTCAGCAGGCCGACACTCATGGTGCTCAACTCGCCGTATTTGCTGATGATGCTCGGCAAGAAAAAGATCACGGTGTAGAGGGTGATCTGATGGCAAAAATACACAAAGATCGCCAGCAGGATTTGCGGCGTCAGCCAGTTTTTCAACGCATGGCCGCCCGCCCCCGCACCTTCCTCGGTTTCCTGGGCGATACGCTGTTCAATACCGCGTGCTTCTTCGGCCGACAGCCACGGCGCCTTGCTCGGACGGTCCGGCAACTTGCGCCACACCACCCAGGCAAACGCCACGGCGGGCAGGCCTTCGAGTAGGAACATCCACTGCCAGCCGTGCCAGCCGAGCATACCGTCCATACGCATCAAAGCCGCGCCCACAGGGCCACCGATGATGTTGGCAAAGCACACGCCCAGCAGGAAATACCCGGTGGCGCGCGCCCGCTGTTCGCGGTTGAACCAGTAGGTCAGGTACAGCATGACACCGGGAAATAAACCGGCTTCGGCAATACCCAGCAGCAGGCGCAATACGTAGAACGACGTTTCGCCCTGCACAAACGCCATCGCCGCAGAGATCAGGCCCCAGGTCACCATGATGCGGGCGATCCAGAACCGCGCTCCAACCTTGTGCATGATCAGGTTGCTGGGGATTTCTGACAGTGCATAGGTCAGGAAAAACAGTCCGGCGCCCAACCCGTAGGCGGCGGCAGAAATACCCAGGTCGACGTCCAGGTGATGCTTGGCCAGGGCGATGTTGGTGCGATCCAGAAAGCTCAGAATGTAGGCAATGATCAACAGTGGCATCAACTTGGCAAACATCAGTCTGTTGAGGGCCTGCGGTTCACGGGGTGAACCGGTCTTGACGTGCTTGGGCACTTCGATACGCATGGTGTGATCCCCTTATTGTTGTTGTGCGGGAATGTCGGCCACGTCATGACGCGGCCTTTT
Source organism: Pseudomonas sp. FSL L8-0168 (assembly GCF_037976155.1). Classification (NCBI taxonomy): domain Bacteria; kingdom Pseudomonadati; phylum Pseudomonadota; class Gammaproteobacteria; order Pseudomonadales; family Pseudomonadaceae; genus Pseudomonas; species Pseudomonas sp. FSL L8-0168. Next base: position 1,998,199 of record NZ_CP150262.1, read on the forward strand.
TGTCGATAAATAAACGGGATCAGAAATTGACCTGGTCACGCCCCTTGAGCCCGAGGATTTCCCGCGCCTCATCGGGCGTGGCGACGCGGTGGCCGAGAGCCTCGATCACCGTGCGAATGCGCCGTACCTGGTCGGCATTCGAAGCCGCCAGCTTGCCCGGCCCGTCCCACAACGAATCCTCCAGGCCCACCCGTGCGTTGCTGCCCATGGACAGGCCCATGGTCGCCAGCGGGATCTGCCCACGCCCGGCACCGAGGATCGACCACACGTAGTCATCGCCAAACAGGCGGTCGGCAGTGCGCCGCATGTGCGCCAGGTCTTCCGGGTGCCCACCGATGCCGCCACGCAGACCAAACACCGACTGGATAAACAGTGGTGGTTTGAGCAGGCCGCGTTCCAGGAAATGCGCGGCGGTGTAGAGGTGGCCGATGTCGTAGCACTCGATTTCAAAGCGGGTGCGGTTATCGGCACAGGCATTAAGGATGTGGGCAATGTCGCGGAAGGTGTTGCGAAAGATCCGGTCGTCGCTCTCTTCCAGATACGGGCGTTCCCAATCGTGCTGGAACTCGGTAAAGCGGTTGAGCATTTCGTACAGCCCGAAATTCATCGACCCCATGTTCAACGAGGCCAATTCCGGCTTGAACTGCATCACCGGTTGCAGGCGCTCCTCCACGCCCATAGTCGGCGCGCCGCCGGTGGTGATGTTGATCACCACGTCACTGGCCGCCTTGATCTGCGGCAAAAATTCGGCGAACAGCGCCGGGTCCTGGCTAGGGCGCCCATCAATCGGGTCACGGGCATGCAAGTGCACAATGGCCGCGCCAGCTTGGGCGGCGCCGATGGCTGCGTCGGCGATTTGCTGCGCGGTGATGGGCAAATGCGGTGACATCGACGGCGTATGAATGGCGCCGGTAACAGCACAGGTAATGATGACAGGGCGATTTTTGGGCATGACGATTCTCCGACTTTTATTCTTATGAAAAAAATCCTGGGTGCAGCGCGATATGTGCTTGCGTGGCTTACAGGTACTCGACGTTACCGTCGACGCTGATCGCCTGGCCGGTCACGTTGCGTGCGGCGGGCGAACAGAGGAACAAGGCCATGGCAGCCACGTCTTCGGCGGTGACCATGCGCTTGAGGGAGATCTTGTTGAGGTATTCCTGGCGCATCTGAGCTTCGGGCACGCCGAGTTGCTCAGCGCGGGCGCGGATCACACCGTCCATGCGCGGGCCTTCGACAATGCCGGGCAGCAAGGCGTTGACGCGGATGTCGCTCTCGCCCAACTCCGACGCCAAGGATTTCATCAGGCCGACAATGGCCCATTTGGTCGCCGCATAGGGCGTACGCCACGCGTAGCCTAGCCGCCCCGCCACCGAGGCGATATGCAGCAAATGGCCGTGGGACGATTCCTTGAGCAGCGGTACTGCGTGGTGGGCAAAGCGGTATTGGGCCGTGAGATTGATGTTGATGGTGGCTTGCCACTCGGCGTCGCTGATGGTGTCGATACCTCCCGTAGGCCCCGCAATTCCGGCATTGTTGACCAACACGTCCAAACCGCCGAACTGCTCGCGCTGCACCTTGAATACCGCCTCGACCTGCGCGGCATCGCTGACATCGGCGCGGGTCGCGACGCTGCCAGGGTATTTATCCCGAAACGCCGCCAGCGCCGGCTCGCTCACATCACACACATGCACTTGGGCGCCGGCTTCCATATAGGCCGCGGCCAACACTTCACCAATGCCGGCAGCCCCGCCGGAAATCAACACACGTAACCCAGGATAAGGCTGTAGCCGTTGTAGGACACTCATGCACGTTTACCTCCTGATACAGACGACCGCGCACGGTCGTTTTTGACGAGCAAGCGCGCCAGGGAATCGGCGGCCTGCATGATGTCGTCGGTCACCGCTGCCCGCGCGCCGGCGCCATCGCGGGCAGCCAGGGCTTCAACGATGCGCGTATGCGCTTCCATCGAACGTTGCAGGTGGGCTTTATCGGGGGCGACCAGGGCAAAACACGGCCCCATGTGCAGCCAGAAATTCTCCACCGCTGCCATGGTCAATTCGGCCTGGGCCACTGCATAAATGCGACGGTGAAAGGCGAAGTTGGTCCACAAGTAGCGGGATACGTCGACCTCATCGGCGGCGTGTTGCATCTGGTTGCACAGATCGGTGATTTCGTCGAGGTCGTGTTTTTGCAGGAGCAGCACGGCTTTTTCCGCCAGCAAGCCTTCAAGGGCTACCCGCGTGTCGCGAATTTCACGCAAGCGTTCGGCGGTCATCAAACGCACTCGCAGGCGGGAAGTTTCGGTGACTTCAAAGGCGTTTTCGGCGCTCAGGCGTTGCAACGCTTCACGTACCGGCATGGGGCTGGAGCCGAGCGCTTCGGCGAGGCCACGGATGGTGAGTTTCTGGCCAGGCTGGAAACGGCCACTCATCAGCGCTTCGCGGATCTGGCGGTAGACCTGGTCTTGCAGGGTATCGCGGGACACCTGACGCAAGGTGGGCAGGAGGAGCGGACCATCGGTCATGAGGCAAAACCTGTGTTGTGGTTGTTATGGCCTCAATATGTGATCACAAATCAAATATGTCAAATGATTTCCCGCCAATGAGCGTGAGCACATAGACATGTGGGAGCGGGCCTGGCCGCGATGCAGTGGGTCAGTCACACATTGGTTGACTGACACACCGCCATCGCGGGCAAGCCCGCTCCCACAATTTGACCGCGTTTGACCTGTTACTCAGGGTTTGAGCGGACGCTCCTGGTCACGCTCGGAAAGCTCGGTGCCGTCGTCCGGATGCTTCCAGGTTTGCGGCTTTTCTTCTTCAGGCTTCTGCCGATGCTCTTCACGCTCCGGCTCGTGGTGCTGCTTCTGTTCGTTCCCCATAAAGGTCTGCGCCCATAAGAATTGGATACAGCTTCAAGCATAGAACACAACAGGCTGTTTTGAAGCCGGCCCAGATTGATAGCAAATACGCATCAATTCATCCAAATTAGTCACTTATCATTTCTAAATGTGTCAGCCACTATCCCAAGTCTTAAGCGAAACAAGCACTTTAAAAAGAACGCTGGAGACACAAAACCATGACGACCCCTTCCCGGCCTGCGGCTGCCCCCTCCAAAGTAGGCGCTGTATTGCGCGTTACTTCGGGCAACTTCCTCGAACAGTTCGACTTCTTTCTGTTCGGTTTCTATGCCACCTATATCGCTGCCGCGTTCTTCCCGGCCGCTAATGAGTTTGCGTCATTAATGATGACCTTCGCCGTGTTCGGCGCTGGCTTCCTGATGCGTCCATTGGGCGCGATCATTCTGGGTGCCTACATCGACGACGTGGGCCGTCGCAAAGGCTTGATCGTGACCTTGTCGATCATGGCCAGCGGTACGCTGCTGATCGTACTGGTGCCCAGTTATCAGACCATCGGCCTATGGGCACCGTTTCTGGTGCTGTTGGGGCGCCTCCTGCAAGGCTTCTCGGCCGGCGCGGAGCTGGGTGGCGTGTCGGTGTACCTGTCCGAAATGGCTACGCCGGGCCGTAAAGGCTTCTACACCAGCTGGCAGTCGGGCAGCCAACAGATCTCCATCGTCGTCGCCGCGGCCCTGGGTTATGGCCTGAACGTGTGGATGGAACCTGCGGTGGTGGCCGATTGGGGCTGGCGTATTCCGTTTGCCGTCGGTTGCGTGATCATTCCGTTTATCTTCGTGTTGCGTCGCAACCTGCAGGAAACCGAAGAGTTCGCCAACCGCAAGCATCGCCCGACCATGCGTGAAGTGATGGCGACCCTGGTGAAGAACTGGACCGTGGTCATCGGCGGCATGCTGATGGTGGCCATGACCACCACCGCGTTCTACCTGATCACTGTGTACGCACCGACCTTCGGCAAAACCGTGTTGCACCTGAGCACCTCGGACGCCCTGCTGGTGACCTTGCTGGTCGCGATTTCGAACTTCTTCTGGCTGCCAATCGGCGGCACGTTAAGCGACCGCTTCGGCCGCAAACCGGTGCTGATTGCCATGACAGTGCTGACTGTCCTTACGGCTTATCCGGCATTGTCCTACGTGGTCAACGCACCAAGCTTTGCGCACATGCTGGAAACCCTGCTGTGGTTCTCGTTCCTGTATGGCATGTATAACGGCGCGATGATCCCGGCGTTGACTGAAATCATGCCGGTGGAAGTGCGTGTGGCGGGTTTTTCCCTGGCCTACAGCCTGGCGACAGCAGTGTTCGGTGGCTTTACCCCGGCGATCTCCACCTGGTTCATTCACATCACTGAAGACAAGGCTTCACCTGCGTATTGGATGATCTTTGCCGCGCTGTGTGCATTGTGTTCGACCCTGGCGTTGTATCGCCGCGCCAATACCCGTGGCCAAGTCCTGCAGGAGGCCGCGCAATGAAGCCGCTGTTCAAGACCCTCACCGCTGTCGTCCTCGGCACCCTGGCGCTGGCCGCCCAGGCTGAGCAACTCAAAGTCATGACCTCGGGCGGCTTCACCGCCGCGTATAAGTTGCTCGGCCCGCAATACGCCAAGCAAAGTGGTGACACCCTCGAGACCATTCTTGGCCCGTCCATGGGCAAGGCGCCGGAAGCGATTCCCAACCGCCTGGCCCGTGGCGAGCACGCCGATGTGGTGATCATGGTCGGCTATGCCCTGGACGAATTGATCAAACAAGGCAAAGTCGACCCCGCCTCCCGCGTGGAATTGGCGGACTCGCGGATCGGCCTGGTGGTGAAGGAAGGTGCGGCCAAACCTTCGATCAATACCGACGCCGAGCTCAAGGCTGTGCTGAGCCAAGCCAAGTCGGTGGCCTATTCGGATAGCGCCAGCGGCGTGTATGTCGAGAAGCAATTGTTCAAGAAACTCGGCATGCCGGCCAAGGGCACCATGATCGAACGCGTGCCGGTGGGCGAGCAGGTGGCCAAGGGCGATTACGAGGTCGGCTTGCAACAAGTGGCGGAGCTGTTGCCAGTCAAGGGTGTAACGTTTGTGGGCAAGATCCCGGAAGACGTGCAGTCGGTGACGCGCTTTGCCGCGGGCATTCCGGTGAACGCCGAACACCCGGAGCAGGCCAAGGCGCTGTTGCAGTTCATGGCATCGCCCGAGGCCCAGCCAGAGGTGCAATCCACCGGCCTGGACTCGGTGTCACGCTGACCGGAACGGCATCTCCCGCACCAACCGCTCCAACTCCAGCGCCGCCGGTGGCAATGTCCGCCCGCGGCGCTTGATCAAGCCCACATTGCGCAGCACCTGGGGCTCCACCAGCGGCACACTGACCAGAATCGGGTGAGTGTGCGCCGGCATCGCAATCGACGGCACCATCGCTACGCCCAACCCTGCCTCCACCAGCCCGATCATCGTGGTCACGTGGTGCGTCTCGCAGATACTCGGCTTTTTCACTCGCACCCCTCGCAGGGCCTGGTCGAGCAGGAAGCGGTTGCCCGACGTCTTATCCACCTCGATGTAGTCATGCTCATAGGCCTCGGTCCAGCTCACGCTGTCACGCTCAGCCAACGGGTGGTCACGCCGACAGGCCAACACATAGCGCTCCTGCAACAGCAACTCGAATTCCACCTCATCGGCCAGGCTGCCGCTGAAACTCACACCAAAGTCCGCCTCGCCGCTGGCCACCGCATTGCACACCTCGCCGGCACTGGCATCCAACACCCGCAGGCGAATCTTCGGGTACAGCTTATGGAATTCGGAGATCACGTGGGGCATGAAGTAGTACGCGGTAGACGGCACGCAGGCGATGGTGACGTTGCCCATGCGTGTGGACGCGACGTTGCTGATGCCCATCAAGGCGATGTCCAGATCATCGAGCATTCGCTCCACCTGGGGCAAAAACGCACGCCCGACCATGGTCAGGCTGACCCGCCGCGTGGTGCGTTCGAACAGCTTTACATCCAGCGCGGATTCGAGCTTTTCGATACGCCGGCTGAGGGCCGGTTGCGAGATACGGATGGCCTCGGCAGCGCCACGAAAACTGCCCTTGTCCACCACGGCGCGGAAGGCTTGGAGGTCGTTGAGGTCGAAGTTGATGATCACGGGAGGCTGGCCAAAGGTGGTCGAGGTGACAAGCATTATCGTATGGGAGCCGGTGGGACGCCATGTATGCCGAGACGGTTTGCCGAGATCATCCTGTTACACATATGAAGTCATACATATCAGCAAGTTATCGGCCGCCTGCGGCCACGCGATCGCCAAAACGGGTCAATACTTGGGGCCTGACCTACACAACTGGAGACGTAGCAACTCATGGAAACCTACCCCTTCTGGATGGACGACGAGTCGCCGGGCATCGGCATCGATCAGTTGCTTCTTGCATCGCGCCAATGGTCGAGTAGGATTGAATCCTACTCAACCCTGGCGGATAACCCCATGCGCTCAACCCAGCAAATGAGCATCACCTTGCCCCTTGAAATGGCTGCCATGGTCAAAGCCAAGGTGGCTGCTGGCGAATATGCCAGCGAAAGTGAAGTGATTCGCGATGGCCTGCGGGCGTTGCTGGCGCGTGATCGTGCCATGGAAGATTGGCTCAGAGACGAAGTCATCCCAGCAGCGACCGCCCTTGAGGCGAAGCCTGAGCTTGGGTTATCGCCAGAACAGGTCCGCGAACATATGGCCGCCAGACGACGGGGCAAAGGCACAGGGCAAGCGTGAGCTACTCGGTAGTTTTTTCGCCCGAGGTCTTGGCGCAGCTCTATGCCCTCGAAGACTACATCAGCGATGTGGGCTCCCCTCTTGTAGCGGTGCGTTTTATCGACAATCTTGTCAGCTACTGCGAAAGCCTTGCCCTGTTTCCCTTGCGCGGCATGCACCGTGACAACCTGCTGAAAGACTTGCGCATCACTCACTATCGTCGCAGCACCATTATTGCGTTCAGGGTGAAGCCTGACTTCAAAACGGTATCGATAGTGGGGGTGTTTTACGGCGGGCAAGACTACACGGCGTTGTTGCATGCAGATGAGAACGAACACCCGACAAGGGCTGAAAAGCCTGCTGAAAACTGATCAGCAGGCTTTTAGCGTTCAATCACCCTTTAGCGAAGAGCCTGATAGCGCGTTCCACGCCGTTGGTGCACCGAAAAACGCCTGGGCATTACTGTCCAACGTTTCCAAGTGATACCCGCCTTCCTGCACGATCACGCAGGGTAACCCCAGCGCGCGGATGCGGGCTCCCAACCGCGCAAAGCCTTCCCGCGTCACCGCGACTTTGCTTTGTGGGTCCAGCTCGTAGATATCGAAGCCCAGTGACAACACCAGCACATCCGCCGAAAAGTCCTTCACCGCTGCCAGGGCCTGCTCCAGCTTTTCGAAGAACACCGCTTCGCTGGCACCATGGGGCATCGGCAGGTTGAGGTTATACCCCTCGCCGGCGCCACCGCCTTTTTCCTCGGCAAAGCCTGCCACGCCAGGATAGAAGTTGGTCGGGTCGCCGTGGATCGACACATACAGCACGTCGTCGCGGTCGTAGAAAATTTCCTGGATGCCTTGGCCGTGATGCATATCGGCATCGAGCACGGCGACACGCTGGAAACCTTGGCGCAGTGCTTGCGCAGCCACGGCCGCATTGTTGATGTAACAGAAGCCACCGGCCGCGTCGAAGCGGGCGTGATGGCCCGGGGGCCGGCACAAGGCGTAGGCGGCAGGGGCGCCATCGAGGATGTCTCCCGCTGCGGCGATGGCGCTTTGGGCTGACCAATAAGCCGAGCGCCAAGTCAACTCACCGATGGGGCAACTGCCATCGGCCAGGTAGCGTGCCGCCTGGGCCAGGATGCCGCGCAAGGCATTGGGTTCACGCACGAAGATGTTGGACATGACTTCGTCGCCCCAGTCTTCGGGGATTTCTTTCCAGCGCTGGTGAGCTTCTTGAAGAAAAGCCAGGTAGTCGCCGCCGTGCACGGCGAGCAACGGATCCAGACCGTAGTCGGCCGGTTGCTGGATATCGAAGCCCAGGGTTTGCGCAGCCAGCAACAGGTTGCGCGCGCGCTCGGGAACCTCCTGGGGCGTGCGCATCTGGCCGCGGGAGTAGTAACTACGTGGGTGATGCAGGAGTTGTTCGGGGTGAAAAAACGTCTTCATGAGTTGCTCCTGGATAAACACAGAACCTGTGGGAGCTGGCTTGCCTGCGATAGCGGTGAATCAGGCAGTACATTGTTCTCTGACAGTCCGCTATCGCAGGCAAGCCAGCTCCCACAGGGGTGCGGCGTCGGCCTTTAGAAATGAACATGCCCGGCGCGTTTCAAGACGGCGTTAAGCAATACATCGGTGCCCTGGCGCACATCGTCGGGCAAGACATCTTCGGCTTCGTTGTGGCTGAGGCCGCCAACGCAGGGGATGAAGATCATGGCGGTGGGACAATAGCGCGCCAGGTGAATCGCATCGTGGCCGGCACCGCTGACGATGGTCTGCTGGCTGTAGCCCAAGCCGTCCACCGCAGCCTGCACGCAAGCCACGCATTCGGCGTCGAACGGCGTGGCCGGGCTGATCCAGTGAGGCGTGATGGTGACGCTCAGGCCACGGTGGTCAGCGATAGCCTGCAGGCGTGCACGCACTTGCTGCTCCATGGCGTCGATGTCGGCGTCGCGGTGATGGCGCAGGTCGACGGTAAAATTGAGCAAGCCAGGAATGGTGTTGCGCGACGACTTGGCGATGCTCAGTTCACCCACAGTGGTGAGACCCTGCGGGGCAAAATCGGCAGCGAGGTTTTCCAGGGCCTGGATCATTTTCGCCGCGCCGTACAGCGCATCTTTGCGCAACGGCATCGGCGTGGTGCCAGCGTGCGCGGCCATGCCTTCGACCCGCACATCGAGCCAGCGAATCGCTTGACCACCGGTGACTACGCCGATGCTGTTGGCGTTGTCTTCCAGGATCGGGCCTTGCTCGATATGCGCCTCGAAATACGCATCTACTGCGCCACCCAACGGGCGCTCACCGTTGTAGCCGGTGGTGCGCAACGCCTCGTTCACGCTGATACCGTCTACATCGGCGGTTGCCAGTGCCTTGTCCAGGGCGAGCGTGCCGGTGAACACCGCCGAGCCCAGCATGGCCGGGGTGAAACGGGCGCCCTCCTCGTTGGTCCACACTGCAATTTCCAATGGCTTGCGTGTCTGGATGCCGTGGTCGTCAAGGCTGCGGATCACCTCCAGGCCAGCCAACACGCCGTACACCCCATCGAAGCGTCCACCTTCGGGCTGGGTATCCAGGTGGCTGCCCATCATCACAGGGGCTGCGTCCTTATCGGTGCCGCCGCGGCGGGCGAACAGGTTGCCAATAGCGTCCACGCTCAACGTCAGGCCAGCGGCTGTACACCAGTGGCTGAACAGCTCACGACCGGCCTTGTCTTCAGCGCTCAATGCCAGACGGCAGCTGCCACCGCGTGCCGTCGCGCCGATCTCGGCCATGTCCATCAGGCTATGCCACAGGCGCTCGCCATTAATCTTCAACATTACTGACTCCCTCAACTGTGTGCCATTTCCAGACGGTGAGCCGTGGCGTGGCGGCGGGACAAGGCCAGCACGCACACCAACGAGACCGCCGCGATCACGCTGTAAAACACTGCCATCGGCCACCATTGGCCAAGGTATTGATGAGCCAGCCAGGTGCCGATCAGCGGCGTCAAACCACCGGCCAACGCGCCGCATACCTGGTAGGCGAGGGAAATCGCGGTGTAGCGCACACGGGTTTCAAACAGGCCGCTGACAAAACCTGCGATGACGGCGTAGAACGACGCCATGCACACCACCGCCAAGGCAATGCCGAGGATGATCAAGGGCGCCTGGCCGCTGCTGACCAAGACGAACATCGGATACGGCGAAGCCATTGCCAGTACACACATGGCGCACAGGAACCGCGTAGCGCCGACCTTCTCCGCCACCCAGGCGGCCAATGGCTGAACGCAGAACTGGATAATGGCAACGAAGAACAGGCATTCCAGGATCAGCGATCGCGGTAGGTCCAATTGCTGAGTGCTGTAGGCAATCATGAAGGTGTTAGTGAAATACACGCCGGCAATCCCCAACGTATTGGCGCCAATGCACAGCAATAGCGGGCGCCAAGCGGTCTTCAGCACTTCGAGGACGGGGGCTTGGTCCTTTTTAATAGCACGGGCCTTTTCCGCCAGGGCCTTGTCTTCAAGGAACTCCGGCGACTCGTTCACACCCAGGCGAATCGCCAGGCCGACCACTAGCAGTAAGGCGCTGGCCAGGAACGGCAGGCGCCAGCCCCAACTGAGCAGGTCTTCTTCCGGCAGACGAGTGACGGCGCTGAACGCCAGCAAGGACAGAATCAAACCGGCCGGGCTGCCCAACTGCGCGAAAGATGCAAAGAAGTTACGTCGCCCCTTTGGCGCATGTTCCCCGGCCATCAACACCGCCCCACCCCACTCGCCGCCGACCGCAATGCCCTGCACCACTCGCAACAGTATCAGCAGCACTGGCGCGGCAGCGCCGATCTGCGCATAGGTCGGTAACAGGCCGATGCACACCGTCACCACGCCCATCATCACGAGGGTAATCACCAGGGACTTCTTGCGCCCGATGCGGTCGCCGATATGGCCAAACACGATGCCGCCCAACGGCCGTGCGAAAAAGCCCACGGCGAAGGTGCCGAAGGCGGCCATGGTGCTGAACAGTCTATCGTCGGAAGGGAAGAACAGCTGACCGAACACCAGCGCGGCGGCGGTGGCATAGATGTAAAAGTCGTACCACTCGATCATGGTGCCGATAAAGGCGGCGGCCGCGGCACGGCGAGGCTGCGGCGAAGCGGAAGGCTTCATGGGGCTGGCTCCTTTGGTTATTTTTTTGGCAGGAGAAGATCAAACCAGTGCGCTCTGGTGGCGCTCGTTAAGCCCGATTTTTCGGCCTGGGGCTATGATTAGTCAATTTTCTATTTATTATCTTAATTATAAAAACTGCTTATTATCGAGCGATGCCATGCCCGAATCCCGCCGCGATATTCACCCCCTGCTCAACGACCGCCTGGACTGGAACCTGCTGCGCACCTTCCGCGTGATCGGCCAGGAACTGAGCATCAGCCGCGCTGCTGCCCGCCTGCATCTGACGCAACCGGCGATCAGCCAGGCGCTCAAGCGCCTGGAAGAACAGCTGGATTGCCAGCTCATCCTGCGCCGTGGCCCGCGCTTCGTACTCACCGAGGCGGGTGAACAGATCTTCGCCATTGCCGGGGAGATGTACGGCCAGGTTTCGCAGATGAGCAACGCCCTGCAAAAGCCGGGTGATGAAGTGATCGGCAAAGTGCGCTTGCTGATGATCAGCCGGATTAATTCCGACACTTTCGATGACTTTCTCGCAGGCTTTCATCGCGAGCACCCACGGGTAGACCTGGAGGTCGAAGTGATGCGCAGCTCCGACATTGTTGCCGCGCTGCTGGAAAAAACCGCGACCCTGGGGCTCAGCCTCAACCGCCGGCCACAACCGCGCCTGGAACAGCATCTGTTTCTGCGTCAGCGTTATGCGTTTTTTTGTGGGAAACACCACCCATTGTTCGGACGCACAGGGTTGGTCGAAGGGGATCTGCAATCGGAAAATTTCGTGAGCTTTACCAGCGACCAGATTGGCGGGATGCTCTCGCCGCTGACTATTTTCCGTGATCAGCAAGGGTTCGGCGGGCGGATTGTGGCGTCGTCATCCAGCCTGGAAGAAGTGCGGCGCCTGGTGATTGCCGGGTATGGCCTGGGATGCCTGCCGGTGCATGTAGTGGCCGAAGATGTGCAGAACGGGCTGCTCTGGCGGCTGCCGCCGGATGAGGGCATTGCGGATGTGGATATTCACGTGCTTTGGAACCGGGAGCAGAAGATGAGTCGGGCGGAGGGGGTGTTTATTGAGTGCCTTTTGGAGCGGTTGGCCAGAACATAATTGGCCGCATCCGAGTGCGCCAAAAAGCAGTTACAACTCACCGGATGCGCACCGAAGCGCGCACGGCTAGGATTGCAGCGAACTAAGCCAATGGCGTACATTAGCGATGATTTTCATTGAGACATCGGTCTTCACACGTCGCGTTAAAGAATTGATCGACGAAGATGCCTACACGGCCTTTCAGAACGTGCTTGTAGTGAATCCCGCTGCAGGCGATGTGATTGAGGGTACGGGCGGTATCCGCAAAATACGAGTAGCAGCCAAGAGCCATGGTAAACGAGGCGGGGCACGTGTGATCTATTACCACTTCGCCTCGGCATCACAGATTGTTTTACTGATGATCTATCCCAAAAATGAACAGCAGGACTTGAGCGCCGACGAACGCAAGTCACTGAAGGCTGCGATTGAGCACTGGAGATAGCTATGAGCCGACTTTTTGATGAATTGATGGAAAGCGTTCAAGAGATGAACGAGATCCTGCGCGGAGAACGGGAGCCATCCCGTGAATTTCATGTCGACTCAATGCGAGTTAAAGAGATCCGTAAGGCAACAGGGCTGACCCAGGCTAAATTCGCAGCGCTGATTGACGTTCAGCTCGGTACGTTGCGCAACTGGGAGCAGGGTCGTCGCGAACCTACTGGGCCGGCAAAGGCGTTGTTGAAAGCTATCCATAACGACCCGGTACATGTACTGAACGCGCTGGCTAGCTAAAATAAAACTCCCCCCCTGCACCTTAAACATCGTCATAACCGGAAAAGCTCGGAGCTGACTCAACTTCGGGCTTTTTCGTTTGTGATGCTGAGTGAGGACTCTTCAAAAACCTCACATCGATAGCACTGATGATTACTATCGAAACGAGCGCCTGCTCGATTGCCAACACTGATTCCTATAATCGCCCCCAGCTTCCCTCTCCTGCGTCTGACCTCAGGCGACTTTCACCTTGGAATCCCACACCATGCCAAGCGCGAGCCAGGCCTCTAACGGCCTTCCCGAACATAATCAACAAAGCGTCAAACAGCAGTGGCTGGCGATTCTTTCGGTCGCCGTGGGTGCCTTTGCCCTGGTGACCAGTGAATTCCTGCCGGTGGGCGTACTCAACGACGTCGCCAGCGACCTGGGTATCAGTGCCGGTCACGCCGGATTGATGGTCACATTACCCGGCATCATGGCCGCCCTCGCCGCGCCGTTTCTGTCGGTCAGCATTGGCGCCATGGACCGTCGCTACCTGCTGATTGGCCTGACACTGGTGATGATCATCGCCAACTCGGTGGTGGCCTTTGCCACCGATTTCAGCCTGCTGCTGTTCGGCCGCGTATTGCTCGGCATCAGCATCGGCGGCTTCTGGGCCACCGCCATTGCCCTCAGCGGGCGGCTGGCGCCCAAAGGCGTGGGGGTTGCGAAAGCCACCTCGATCATCATGATGGGCGTAACCCTGGCCACCGTGTTGGGCGTGCCGGTAGGTACATGGCTCAGCGGCCTGATGGGCTGGCGCATGACCTTCCTGGTCACGGCGTTGGTGGGCATTCCGGTACTGCTGGCGCAGATCTTCCTGCTGCCGCGACTCACCCCGGAGAAAGCCATTCAGATCCGTGACCTGCCGGCTTTGTTTATCAACCCACAAGCACGGGTCGGGTTGATCGCCGTGCTGCTGATCGGTCTCGCACACTTTGCCGCATACACCTATGTCGCACCGTTCTTTAAACACAGCTCCGGCTTCGACGGACCGACGATTGGCTCGCTGTTGTTGCTGTATGGCGTGGCTGGGGTGCTGGGCAATATCTTCGCCGGCTTTGCCGCCAACCGCAGCGTACGCAACACCCTGTTGCTGGTCGCACTGATGATCGGCACCAGCACCGCGCTGTTCCCCTACTTCGCCACCGGCATGACCGGCGCGGCGATGCTGATCGCCCTGTGGGGCTTCGCCTTCGGGGCTTTCCCGGCCTGCGCGAGCATCTGGATGTTCGTCGTGGCGCCCAAGGATGTAGAACGCGGCATGCCGCTGTTTGTGGCGCTGTTTCAGGTGATCATTGCCCTGGGCTCGTTCTTTGGCGGGCGGATCGTCGACCAGATGGGCAGCTCGGTGTTGTTGAGCCTGGCCACGGTGTTGGTGGGTTTCGGATTTGCGACCGTGCTGGTGTTGGGACGCAAGGTGAGTAATAGCCTGGTGGCGCAGCCAGCCTGACCGGGTTGTAGGCGCAAAAAGCCTGCTGAGCATTGAGCTCAGCAGGCTTTTTTCGTTTCAGGGAGCAGGTATTTATTTGGCCGCGGGGAAATCACGCTCGAGGACAGCATCCACCAAGGCTTGCGCGTTCTCGATCAATTGAGCCAGGGCCATGATCACGGGCGACTGCGTGCTGACTGGATCTTCGGCGCATTGGTAGGCGGATTGAAGGGCGGATGAGAGGGTTTCGGTGGCGTTTATAAGGGTTTCTTCGGTGCCGACATCATCGGCTACGCAAAAGATTTTGCGTGCATGCCCTTCGGTAGAATCAGCGGTGATCTTATTCATGATGTAACCCCAGCCAACGCAACCCTGCACGAAAACTGCCGAACCTGCACAACGTAAGCACCTGTTTCGGCAAAGCTTGGTAACCAGAATCTCCACCGGGAACCTTGTGTGCATAAGCCTGCGAGCTAGTCTCAAAAAGTCGCCGCCGTGGCGACATACTGTCAAGGGTGCTGATATGCCAACGAGATATCGCGATGCGGTCACAGGTGAATACGTAACCGAGCAAGAGGCGAAGAAAAGACCAAGGGAAACGGTGAAAGAAACCGATAAAAAGCGCCCGGCAAAGCCGACGGCCAAAAAGTAGGATCAACAGATGAGAGCGACTGCCGTATGTCCAGACAAACTTGCCAATGAAACCCGATTGCTCCAATGTAATGACCAACGTCATTACACAAGGAGCTATCCCTTGGCATCTATCAACATTCGTATCGATGACGACCTGAAAGCTCGCGCCTACCTGGAGCTGGAGAAACTTGGTGTCACCCCTTCCGAACTGATACGCCAGGCGTTGCAATATGTTGCCGAGCGCGGCCAGTTGCCATTTAAGCCTGTGCTGATGACTGAAGAGGATGAAGCCTTGATGGCGACCGTACGTGAGCGTCTTGCATCGCCTCAACGCGTAAGGGTTTCTTTGGATGACCTATAGCCTTGATTTTGATGCGCGTGCATTGAAAGAATGACAAAAGCTCGGTGACACCCTCCGTCAGCAACTCAAAAAGAAGCTGGTCGAAATCCTGAACAACCCACGTATTGAGGCTAATCGCCTACATCGCCTGCCTGACTGCTACAAGATCAAACTGCGTAGTAGCGGGTACAGGCTGGTGTATCAAGTGATCGATCAGGAAATTGCGGTGTTCGTGGTCGCCGTTGATAAACGTGAGCGTGATCAGGCTTATCGCAAAGCGTCTGAGCGCCTTGATCAGCGTTAGGCAGGACTGGAAAATATCCCTGAAGCAGTCGCTGATAAAGACTGGAAATGAAAAAGCCCCGCAGCTTATTCAGCTGCGGGGCTTTTTCTATGTAATGGCGGAGAGATAGGGATTCGAACCCTAGGTACCGGTGAAGGTACAACGGATTTCGAATCCGTCCCATTCGGCCACTCTGGCATCTCTCCAACGGCGCGCATCATAACAGTGTGTTTCGCGGAAGCAAACCCCAAAGGTGATTTTTTTCCGTGCTATCAGATGCTTGCGTCGATTACAGCGGTACGCCGAGACGATTGGCGACTTCTTCGTAGGCTTCGATCACGTCACCGAGGCCCTGGCGGAAGCGGTCTTTGTCCATCTTCTTCTTGGTGTCCTTGTCCCACAGGCGGCAGCCGTCCGGGCTGAATTCGTCGCCCAGGACGATGGAGCCGTCGTGGAATACGCCGAATTCGAGCTTGAAGTCCACCAGCAACAGGCCGGCGTCGTCGAACAGCTTGGTCAGCACGTCGTTGACCTTGAGGGACAACTCCTTCATGCGCGCCAGTTGCTCAGCGGTGCCCCAGCCGAACGCCACGACGTGGGATTCGTTGATGAACGGGTCGCCCTTGGCGTCGTCCTTCAAGAACAGTTCGAACGTGTAAGGGTTGAGCTTGAGGCCCTCTTCCACGCCCAAGCGCTTGACCAGGCTGCCGGCGGCGTAGTTGCGCACGACGCATTCCACCGGGATCATGTCGAGCTTCTTGACCAGGCACTCGTTGTCGCCCAGCAGTTTGTCGAATTGGGTCGGGATACCGGCCGCTTCGAGCTTCTGCATGATGAAGGCGTTGAACTTGTTGTTCACCATGCCTTTGCGATCCAGTTGTTCGATGCGCTTGCCGTCGAACGCCGAGGTGTCGTTGCGAAACAGCAGGATCAGGCGGTTGGCGTCGTCGGTCTTGTACACCGACTTGGCTTTACCGCGGTAGAGTTCTTCACGTTTTTCCATGATGGGCTCCGCTTTGAGTAAGGTGGGCTAGGCGATGTGTCGCCAGTCGAGCCCTGAATCTTGATCGGCCAGTTGCAGCCAGTCCGGGTCGCACCCTAGGGTGTCGACAAAACATTGCCGGGCAAGCGTCGGCAGGTTGTTCTTGCTGCTGAGGTGAGCCAGGACCAGATGTTGCAGGTCTTGCCAGCCCAACTCGTACACCAGGTATGCGGCCTGGTGGTTGTTCAAATGTCCCAGCTCGCCGCCCACCCGTTGCTTGAGAAAGTAAGGGTAATGACCGCGTGCCAGCAGGTCTCGGCAGTGGTTGGACTCGATCATCAAGGCATCGAGGTCCCGGTAACCCTCCAGCACCTTGGCGCAATAAGAACCCAGGTCGGTGAGCACACCGAAGCGCCGCTCACCGTCACTGAATACGTATTGCGTCGGCTCCTGGGCATCGTGGGCAACCGCGACGACATTGATGCTCAGGGCACCGATTTGCAGTTGCTCGCCACCAGCCAGAAAACCTGCCGGCTCGATGGGTTTGCGCATCCCGCGCAACGTGCCGCGGCTCATGTACACCGGCAGATTGTAGCGCCGAGACAGTAAACCCACGCCATGCACGTGGTCGGCATGTTCGTGGGTCACTAGAATCGCGCTCAACTGCGCCGGGTGAACACCGAGGCGCAGCAGGCGTCGCTCGGTTTCTCTTAACGAGAAACCACAATCGACCAGCACATACGTGTCATCGTGGGCGACCAGCGTACCGTTCCCTTGGCTACCGCTGCCGAGAACGGCAAAACGCATCGGATCAGCCCAGGTTGTCTTGAATCACCCCCAACACTTTGCGCGCTGTTTCAGCTGGCGCGACGGTGTTGATGTTCTTCTCGACGGTGACTTGCACGCTTTCGCCCACCTTGCTCAAACGAACCTGATAACGCTCGGCACGGGTTTCGATCTCTTCCTTGGTCGGCGCGCTGCCGAACAATTTGCCGAAGAAACCTGGCTCGTCGTCCTTCTTCTCAGCCTTTTCAGCCACGTTGATGTAGTACAGGCCCAGGCTGCGGTTGATGTCTTCAACGCGCCAAGGGCCCTGCTCCAACGCGCGGCCAACACTGGCCCAGGCACGGTCGAGGTCTTCACCCAGGTTCAGCACGACGTTGCCACTGCCGTCTTCGGTGAGGCTGACGCGGCTAGGGGTGTCGTAATCACGGGCGGCGAGCAAGGATACGGAACCGCCCTTCTCGGAAATACGGCTCATGCTGGCGAGCATTTCGTCGACCAGCGCGGCGTCAACACCCGTGTTGACCGAACGTGGAGTGAAATCGACGTTGGCTGTGCTGCCTGCAGGACGCTCGGCGCTGACCACATAGACTTCGCTGGTGTTGCGCTGCACGCCTGGCTCGATGCGCACACGCACACGAGCTTCGCTGTCGGCGGCAACACCGCCCGCCAGCAGGCGCTGGGCCATGTTGGCGGACAGCTCGCGACCTTGCTGCCACGCGGTGGTGAACTCACCGGTCTGCGGGCGTTGCTGGTCGATGCTAAAACCGTTGTCCTGGAAGAACTGCACCGCCACCGGCCAGACCTCGGCAGGCGGACGCTGAGCCACGATCCAACGATTGTCGCCGCTTTTTTGCAGGCTGTAGTCGCTGGCATCGGCCACGGACATAATCGGCTGTGGGCGTGGCACTACGTACTCACCCTTGACCGTGTCGTCGGCAACGTTGCGTGGAATCGGCAGCAGCGGGTCAAGGCGCTTGGCGACATTGACATCAGGCGGCAGTTGCATCGGTTTGGTTGCTTGCGCTTCCAGGTAATCGCTGCCGCGGTCACGGAAGTAGCCTTCCGGGCCCCATACCCAACCGCAGCCACTGGTGCTGGAGATAATCAAGGCAAGTGCGGAAAGTCCGGCCAATCGCTTCATGCGTAGTGCTTCCTCAATTAAACCAGGACGCCGGACTGGCGCAGGGCCTGTCGCAGCGGTTCGTGACAGGCTTCGCTGAGGCGGGTGAGCGGCAGACGGATACCGTCCGGCATCAGGCCCATCTCAAACAGCGCCCACTTCACGGGAATAGGATTGGATTCGATAAACAGTGTCTTGTTGAGCGGCATCAGCTTCTCGTGGATCGCACGCGCGGTGGCTGCATCGCCCGCGATGGCGGCGGCACACATATCGCTCATGGCGCGCGGGGCCACGTTGGCGGTCACGGAGATGTTGCCCTTGCCACCCAGCAGGATCAGCTCGACAGCGGTGGCGTCGTCACCGGAATACACCAGGAAGTCGCTGCTCACGCCGGCCAGGATGTCCTTGGCGCGCTGCAGGTCGCCGGTGGCTTCCTTGATGCCGATGATGTTCGGCACGGTGGACAGGCGGATCACGGTCTCGGCCTTCATGTCGCACGCGGTGCGACCCGGTACGTTGTAGAGGATCTGCGGGATCTGCACGGCTTCGGCGATGGCTTTGAAGTGCTGGTACAAGCCTTCCTGGGTCGGCTTGTTGTAGTACGGAGTCACCAGCAGGCAAGCGTCGGCGCCGGCCTTCTTGGCGTTCTTGGTCAGCTCGATCGCTTCACGCGTCGAGTTGGCGCCCGTACCGGCAATCACGGCAATGCGGCCCGCTACGCGCTTGACCACGAATTCGATCACCTGGATGTGTTCTTCCACATCAAGGGTGGCCGATTCACCTGTGGTGCCGACCGCCACAATGGCGTTGGTGCCCTCTTGCAGGTGGAAGTCCACCAGTTTGCCCAGGCTGTCCCAGTCGAGACGACCTTGTGCATCCATGGGTGTGACCAGTGCCACCATACTGCCCGCAATCATGCAACCGCTCCTGCCGGAAAAAGAGAGCCGTAATGGTACTGGCGCCAAGATGCTTGTACAAGCGAAGTACCGCGTGAGGATGCGTTCTGGCGCAACTAAACGACGGGCAATGCCATCATTAGGCCAAAGCACCGCCCGAAGCGGGCTGATCACGCAATGAAAACGCCACCTCCTAGCCCTTGGCGACGCTTTTCGCTACCCTTGATCCTTTGATCGATACCGCCCACACGGTATCGACCGCTCATCGCTTTAGGAAGGCTGCATGTCCACCCCCACAGTTCGCGAACAATTCCTTGTTATCAGTGCCCTCGGCGCCAACCCCATGGAGCTGACCAACGTCCTGTGCCGCGCCAGCCATGAGAACCGCTGCGCCGTCGTGACCTCCCGCCTGACCCGCCATGGCGAGTGCAGTGCGCTGGTCCTGCAGATTTCTGGCTCCTGGGATGCCTTGGCGCGTCTGGAAACCGGCCTGCCAGGCCTGGCCAAGAAGCATGATTTCACCGTCAACGTGGTACGCAGCGCTGCCCTGGAAAACCGTCCCCAGGCCCTGCCTTACGTAGCCTATGTCAGCTCGGCCTACCGTTCGGACATCGTCAACGAGTTGTGCCAGTTCTTTATCGACCA
The DNA here is from genome assembly GCF_037976155.1 of Pseudomonas sp. FSL L8-0168. Classification (NCBI taxonomy): domain Bacteria; kingdom Pseudomonadati; phylum Pseudomonadota; class Gammaproteobacteria; order Pseudomonadales; family Pseudomonadaceae; genus Pseudomonas; species Pseudomonas sp. FSL L8-0168. The sequence continues at coordinate 2,017,913 of NZ_CP150262.1, forward strand.
CAACGTCGAGCTGGAAAACCTGACCTGTGACACCTACCAGGCGCCACAAACCGGCGGCACCATGCTCAATGCCACCTTTACCGTGACCTTGCCGGCCGGTGTACAGATCAGTTGGTTGCGCGACCAGTTCCTGGATTTCGCCGATGCCCTGAACCTCGACGCCTTGATTGAGCCATGGCGCCCACAGAACCCAATGTAAGGAAGTACTTCTCTATGCCGGTAGCCATCGACACACCCGTGGCCGATTTCGAGGCCCAGGCCACCAGCGGCCAGACCTTCAGCCTTGCAGCCTTCAAGGGCAAGCAAGTGGTGATCTACTTTTACCCGAAGGACAGCACCCCTGGCTGCACCACCGAAGGCCAGGGTTTTCGTGACCAGTACGCCGCGTTCAAGGCCGCCAACACCGAAGTGTTCGGCGTGTCGCGTGACAGCGTGAAGTCCCACGAGAACTTCAAGGGCAAACAGGAATTTCCGTTCGAGCTGATCAGCGATAAGGACGAAGCGGTCTGCCAGCTGTTTGATGTAATCAAGTTGAAGAAGCTGTATGGCAAGGAATACCTGGGCGTGGATCGCAGCACCTTCCTGATCGACAGCCAAGGCGTCCTGCGTCAGGAATGGCGCGGCGTGAAAGTGCCGGGCCATGTTGATGCGGTTCTGGCGGCAGCGCAGGCGCTGAACAAGGCTTGATCTTGCCTCGATAAGGCCTTCAGGCCTTGCGCAACCAATAACGGTACACACCCTCGGCGGCGTCTTCATGCTCCAGGGTGTGGCCGGCCAGCTTGGCAAAGGTGCGAAAATCACGCTGGGAGCCGGCGTCGGTGGCAGTCACCTTGAGCACGGCACCACTGGCCATTTTATTGAGCTCCAGCTTGGCCTTGAGCAATGGTAAAGGGCAGTTCAGACCGCTGGCGTCGAGTTCGGCGTCACAGGCTACAGCGTCGGTCATGGTGTTACTCCAGGCAAACATTCGGGCTGCTTAGAATATCTGGTCCCAAGCTCAGTGTCCGGCTACAGTAAGCTCTTTGTCGAAAGGCTTTGTGCATGACTTTTTTGCGCCCTACCCTGCTGACGCTGGCCTGCCTGCTGGCCTCCCCGGCCTTCGCTGACGACCTGCCGTCACTTGGTGATGCCAGTTCTGCCATTGTCTCGCCGCAACAGGAATACCAACTGGGCCGCGCCTGGCTGGCCTACCTGCGCGGCCAGGTTTCGCAACTCAACGACCCGCAACTCAAGGATTACGTTGAAACCAGCGTGTACAAGCTGGTGGAGACCAGCCAGGTCAATGACCGGCGCCTGGAATTCATCCTGATCAACAGCCCACAGCTCAACGCCTTTGCGGCTCCCGGTGGGATCGTCGGGGTCAACGGCGGCCTGTTTCTCAATGCACAGACCGAAGGTGAATACGCGTCGGTACTGGCCCACGAACTGGCACACTTGTCCCAGCGCCACTTCGCCCGAGGCGTGGAAGCGCAATCACGCATGCAACTGCCGATGATGGCCGCCCTGCTTGGGGGCATTATCGCCGCTGCTGCGGGTGCCGGTGATGCCGGTATCGCCGCGATTGCCGGCTCACAAGCCGCCGCGATCCAGGAACAGCGCCGCTTCTCCCGCCAGAACGAGCAAGAGGCCGACCGCATCGGTATTCTCAACCTGGAGAAAGCCGGCTACGACCCGCGCTCCATGCCCACCATGTTCGAACGGCTGATGCGCCAATACCGCTTCGACGCCAAGCCGCCGGAATTCCTGCTGACTCACCCGGTAACCGAATCGCGTATCGCCGACACCCGCAACCGCGCCGAACAAGCCAAACCTGGCGGCAAGGAAGACAGCCTGCGCTATCAATTGATTCGCGCACGGGTGCAGCTCAAATACGAAGACACGCCAGGTCTGGCCGCCAAGCGCTTCCAGGCACAGCTGGATGAAAACCCTAAAAATGATGTAGCGCGTTATGGCCTGGCCATCGCCCAGATCAAGGGTACTCAACTCAAGGAAGCGCGGGAAAGCCTGGCGCCGTTGCTGGCCAAGGCGCCTAACGACATCACCTACAACCTGGCCCAAATCGAACTGGACATCACCAGCAACCGCATGCCGGATGCGCAACAACGTACCGACCGCATGCTCACCCAGTACCCCAGCAACTATCCATTGAACCAGGTGCGGGTAGATCTGTTGCTTAAACAGAACCGTACCGCCGATGCAGAAAAGGCGCTGGACGGGCTACTCAAGTCGCGGCCGGACGATCCGGACGTGTGGTATCAGGTTGCTGAAACCCGCGGTTTGTCCGGCAACATTATTGGCCTGCATCAGGCTCGCGCTGAATATTTCGCATTGGTGGGGGATTTCCAGCAAGCCATCCAGCAGTTGGACTTTGCCAAGCGGCGTGCTGGCAATAACTTCCCGCTGTCCTCGCGCATCGACGCCCGTCAGCGTGAGCTGATCGAACAGGAGCGCCTGGTGAAAGGCATGATGAGCTGAACCCGCCGCCCACAAAAAAGCCCCGCTGCCGTTAACCGGCAGCGGGGCTTTTTTATAGGTCTAGCGGATTACTCAGCCAGCTTGAAGGTGATGAAGCTGGCACGGCCTTGACGCAGGACGCGCATCGACACCGAGCGATTCTTCGGCAACGCCTTGGCGATGTCGGCGAACTCCTTGGTGGTATCGATTGCCTGGTTGTTCAAGTGGGTGATCACGTCACCCGGTTGCAGGCCGATCAAGGCGGCTGGGCCGTCCTGAACTTCCTTGATCACGACACCGCTTTGCAGGTCGAAGGTTTTCTTCTGTTCGGCGGTCAGTTCAACCACGGCGATACCCAGGCGGTTGCTGCTGCGCTCGGCACCTGGCTTGGCGTTGCCCAGGGCGTCCAGGGTCGCGCCTTCTTCCGGAATTGCCCCAACGGTCAGTTCGACGTTCTGGCGCTTGCCGTCACGAATCACTTCCAGCTTGGCTTTGCCGCCGGCCTTGAGCGCGCCGACCAAATGAGGCAAGTCTGCCGACATGATGATCGGCTGGCCGTTCATGCTCAGGATTACATCGCCCACTTTCAGGCCGCCTTTGGCCGCAGGGCCATTGTCCTGAATCTGCGCAACCAGGGCACCGGCCGGCTTGTCGAGACCGAAGGACTCAGCCAGGTCCTTGTTCACTTCCTGGATTACCACGCCCAACCAGCCGCGGCTGACCTTGCCGCCGCTTTTGAGCTGATTGGAGACATCCATGGCCACATCGATCGGGATCGCGAAGGACACGCCCATGAAGCCACCGGAGCGGGTGTAGATCTGCGAGTTGATCCCCACCACTTCGCCGGCCAGGTTGAACAGCGGGCCACCGGAGTTACCCGGGTTGATCGGCACGTCGGTCTGGATGAACGGTACGTAGTTCTCGTTTGGCAGGCTGCGACCGATGGCACTGACGATGCCTTGGGTAACGGTGTGGTCAAAGCCGAACGGTGAACCGATCGCGACCACCCACTGACCGGCTTTCAGGTCCTGAGACTTGCCCAGCTTAAGCACCGGCAAATCCTTGCCATCGATTTTGAGCAAAGCCACGTCGGAACGTGGATCGGTGCCAATCAGCTTGGCCTTGAGTTCACTGCGGTCGGCCAGGCGCACGAGAATCTCGTCGGCATCGGCAATCACATGGTTGTTAGTGAGGATGTAGCCGTCAGGCGAAATGATGAAGCCGGAGCCCAGGGACTGGGCTTCGCGCTGACCACCGCCACCACGGGGAGAGCGAGGTTGGGGCATCCCGCGTTCGAAGAACTCGCGCAACATGGGCGGCAAGCCTTCCAGGTCGGGCATCTGCTGGTTCGAGACTTTGCGATCCGGCAGCTTCTGCGTGGTACTGATGTTCACCACGGCAGGCGAGGCCTGCTCCACCAGCTGGGTGAAATCAGGCAGCTCGACCGCTTGCGCAGGTAAGGCCTGACCCAGCACCAGCACTGTGGCGACTATGGATAAGTAAGACTTCAAACGTGGTATCGACATACAGCTCCCGTTACGACGAGCAGGGTTAAGCGACAGGGTTCAATAAACGCCGGATACTGCGAGTGGCATTTTTGCTCCGCGAACAAACAAGGCCAGAGCCATCAAACCCTGACCTATAAAAAACATGGGAAGTTTTTGCAAGTGAAAATGCTGTCCAGAGATTTCATACGCCCAGCACCCAACGAAATTCGGGCCCAGATTGATAGACCAGGATGAACATAAGATTAACAATCTCAGGGCTTGGCGGCGGCTTTTTCACCACGCACCGACAACGCGATACGTTCAGCTGTGCCGATGGGAATTTCGCCCACCACCGTAACCATCATTTCGCCATCCACCGTATTCAATCGCCGGGATACTGCCACGGTCGGCCCAAGCTGAGCGCGGGTTTCATTTACATCAGCGCCGTTGGCTGACTCAAGAAACACCGAAAAACGCGCGAGCCCATCGTCATACATCAGGCTGTCGACGGTAGATTTCGTTTGGGGATCTTTGCGCGTAGCGCTGCTGATCTGTTGGAAACCAGGCGGTAGCCAGTCCAGATGCCACTTTTGCGTGGCAGACATGTCAGGAGATTTAGCGGCGGACATTGTTACCGGCGAACAGTCGCTGCCGGGCTGCAAGCTCTGCTCAGAAGGAGTGGCCGAAGTATCCAGGCGGGTGAACTGAAAACGCTCCAGCAACTGCCCCTGGTCATTTAGCAGCAAGGACTTGAGCGGCAGCGCAGTTTCACGGTCCAAGTGTAATTCAAACCCATAACGGTAGGGGTCACGCGGGCTGATCGACACAATCACCGCATTACGACCGGCCACACGGGATTTGCCAATGACGGCCAGATCGTAGAATGAAGTGAGTTTTTTTGGATCAAGAATACGCGAGGGTGCCTCAGGCGAATGACCGAGACCGGCAACCAACGTGCCACTGACACATTGTGCCCGACCATCAACCCTGACCGCTTCTTGGGCGGAGCCGTCAAGTTGCAACAATCGTTCACGGACATGACCATCCTGGACGCGGTGCCAGATGTCATGGGTTGAAAAACTGCCGTTACGTTCGTAGACAAACGTACCTTCGAAGCTTTGCTGCTGCTCTGCACGCCCAAGTCGAGTCAGCCAGTCTTGGGCTTCATCGGCATGGGCGGATAGTGCAAACCAACTACTGAGCAAAAGCGCAAGGAGCGGTATGGCGCGCATAGGGCTCCTTAGCGAATCAGCGGTTTTCCTGGCTTGCTGCGCGAGCGTATGGCAGAGCGCTTTCAGTGCCTTTGGCGGCCGATTCCTGCGCATGTTGACGCAGGTAGCCTGGAAGGCGCTGATCTTGCCAGCCGGATTGCCCCTGAAGTACACCATTGGCCATAGGGCCGGTGGTATCGGTGCTTTCCTTGTAGCCAGCCAGCACGGCCGGGCCTTTGACTTGCGGACCGGCCATGACCGGCTGCTGAGTCTGCTGGGCCAGCTCGTTGCCTGCGATCTCGTCCTGGTTGTACAGGCGAACGCCTGCCAACACAGCAACGGTCACCGAGGCGGCCACTGCCAGACGACCCAGGCTACGCCATGGACCACGCGAGGCTTTTGCCGGAACGGCTTCATCCGCCAGTGCAGCAGAAACGGCCGCAGCAATATCCAGACGAGGGATTAGGAGATCCTTGTGCATCACCGCCCGAGCGACTTGGTAACGAGACCAGGTATCACGGGTTTCGGCGTCATCAAATGCGTTGAGCACTCGACGAAGTTCCAGTTCATCCGCTTCGTTATCCATCACTGCGGACAGCGATTCCTGCAGGGCATCACGACTCATGGCGGTTCCTCTCTTGGCTGTCGCCGCTGTCTTTAGTTTTCCTGCAACAACGGTTGCAAGGCTTTGTCGATGGCTTCTCGGGCCCGGAAAATCCGTGACCTCACAGTCCCCACCGGACATTGCATGACGCTCGCAATGTCTTCGTAACTCAGACCATCGAATTCACGTAAAGTTAACGCCGTACGCAAATCTTCTGGCAGTTGCTGAATAGTGCGATGAACGGTGCCTTCGATCTCGTCGCGCAGCAATGCACGCTCCGGCGACTCGAGATCTTTGAGGCCGTGATCACCATCGTAAAATTCTGCATCTTCTGAACTGACATCACTGTCTGGTGGGCGGCGACCGCGTGACACCAGATAGTTTTTCGCCGTGTTAATGGCGATGCGGTACAGCCACGTATAAAACGCACTGTCACCGCGGAAATTTCCAAGTGCACGGTAAGCCTTGATAAAGGCTTCCTGTGCAACGTCCTGCGCTTCATGGGTGTCGTGCACAAACCGCACGATCAACCCGAGAATTTTGTGCTGGTATTTCAGCACTAGCAGATCAAATGCTCGCTTATCACCGCGCTGTACGCGCTCGACCAGCTGCTGATCCTCTTCCTGGGTTAGCATGAACACTCCTCGTTGTACTTGAAGGAGGCTTGCATAACTAAACGATCAGGCTTGCAAACATAGACTCGGGCTTTTCGCAAAAGTTCTCCCCCTTCAAGCAAGTTTCCGGCATGCACTGATTTGGCACACACGAAAAACGCAGCACGGTCGGTGCCGGCTGCGCGAATAATCTTGTCGCCGGTTTCGTGACGCGTCCAATGCTCCCGACGGGCCAATAAACTCAACGTTTTCCCAGCTTTCGGGCAACCTGCTATTGAGTCGGGGCTTATGCAAAAAGTTCCCGTCCCGCCAACCGGCCGTTTCCCAACGCTGCGCAGCATAATCTCACAATGCCACGAAGGCGTGGCTATTGTGCCGCTCCACCCCTCTATATACTAGTGGCCCGTGTGACCCTTTGATTCGCCGATCCAGGCGTCCTGTTTGCGCCCCCCTTTGGATCGCTTTTTGCGGAATCCGTCAAATGAGCCAACAGTTTCAACACGATGTCCTCGTCATCGGCAGCGGCGCCGCCGGCTTGAGCCTGGCCCTGACCCTGCCCAGCCATTTGCGTATAGCGGTTTTGAGCAAAGGCGACCTGGCCAACGGCTCGACCTTCTGGGCCCAGGGCGGCGTGGCTGCGGTGCTGGACGACACAGACACCGTGCAATCCCACGTCGAAGACACCCTTAACGCCGGCGGTGGCCTGTGCAACGAAGACGCCGTGCGCTTCACCGTCGAGCACAGCCGGGAAGCCATCCAATGGTTGATCGACCAAGGTGTGCCCTTCACCCGCGATGAACATGCCGGCAGCGACGACGGTGGCTTTGAGTTCCACCTGACCCGCGAAGGCGGCCACAGCCATCGCCGAATCATTCACGCTGCCGATGCCACCGGGGCCGCGATTTTCAAGACCCTGCTCGATCAGGCCCGCCAACGCCCCAACATCCAATTGCTGGAGCAGCGCGTCGCCGTCGACCTGATCACCGAAAAACGCCTGGGCCTGCCGGGCGAACGCTGCCTGGGCGCCTACGTACTGAACCGCACCAGCGGTGAAGTCGATACCTATGGCGCACGCTTCACCATTCTCGCCTCGGGCGGCGCCGCCAAGGTCTACCTCTATACCAGCAACCCCGACGGTGCGTGCGGCGACGGCATTGCGATGGCCTGGCGCTCGGGCTGCCGGGTCGCCAACCTGGAGTTCAACCAATTCCACCCCACGTGCCTGTATCACCCGCAGGCCAAGAGCTTTTTGATCACCGAAGCCCTGCGCGGCGAAGGCGCACATTTGAAGCTGCCCAATGGCGAACGCTTCATGCAGCGCTTCGACCCACGCGCCGAGCTGGCACCACGCGATATCGTCGCCCGCGCCATCGACCACGAAATGAAGCGCCTGGGTATCGACTGCGTGTATCTGGACATCAGCCACAAGCCCGAAGCCTTCATCAAGACCCACTTCCCGACCGTCTACGAACGCTGCCTGACCTTCAATATCGACATCACCAAGGGCCCGATCCCCGTGGTGCCGGCCGCGCACTACACCTGCGGTGGCGTGATGGTCGATCAGCATGGCCGCACCGACGTGCCGGGCCTGTATGCCATCGGCGAAACCAGCTTCACTGGCCTGCACGGCGCCAACCGCATGGCCAGCAATTCATTGCTCGAATGCTTCGTGTATGCCCGCTCGGCGGCAGCGGACATTCTTGAGCAACTGCCGCACATCCCGGTACCAGCCGCCCTGCCCCGCTGGGATGCGAGCCAGGTCACTGATTCGGACGAAGACGTGATCATCGCTCACAACTGGGACGAGCTGCGACGCTTCATGTGGGACTATGTGGGCATCGTGCGCACCAACAAGCGCCTGCAAAGGGCGCAACATCGGGTGCGCTTGCTGCTGGATGAGATCGACGAGTTCTACAGCAACTATCGCGTAAGCAGAGACCTGATTGAATTGAGGAACCTTGCTCAAGTAGCGGAACTGATGATCAGGTCTGCCATGAAACGTAAGGAATCTCGGGGTCTGCACTACACGTTGGACTATCCAGAGCTGCTGCCAGAGGCGAAGGATACGATCCTTACACCCGACAAATGAGGCACGTTAGGAGCCATAGCGTAGCACCATGGGGCCCCAGTTTGTAACAGCTTTGGCGCACATTTGTCCCAACGCTGAGGTCCTTATCACCTGCCCGCAAGGGTCCTTATCGTGCGCCTGAGCGAGCATGCGAGGGCCTATGGGGGTAAGCGCGCAGGTTAGTAGTTACAGGTGGTCACTCAGATTTTTGTGCCAGATCCTCATGAGGTGCCCTTGAGGCACCCATACAGCCAGAAGGCCACATGAACACCAACGCAGGCCCGTAGGCCGCGCTAAACGTGTCCATGAAGTTGTCCTAAGAGTTAAGGGATCGGTGAACCGTCAGGTTTGTGAGACCGTATTGAGTGGCAATCTCAAGGATGCCCTCATAGGATTTAGGCCAGCCTCCACCACTTGAGTCGTTGGTGGCCCCTGACTGGAGCAGGGCAAAGCAAACGGCTGCATATGGGGTCAGGTGATCGACTTGTATCTTCGTAACCACCCGTTTGTCCTTGTAGGTATAACAGAGAGTAAAACTCATGGCTGGCCTTGCCGTAACATGGTCGATGCCCAAGCATAGCAACTAAACAGCTCGCCCATGAGGCCCATTACGGACCTCATGGATACAGCGGGTGTTACGGCTTGACGACCACACGGGTGATCAGCGGAAAGTCTACGGTCTCGACCTGAAGTTTCTCAGTAGGGTCCGCTGGGTTTGCCAGCTTCAGCTTGACCTTGGCCTGAGCCATTACGTCAGCGATACCGGTGATTTCGATGTCCCAGCCCTGTACCGAGGCGTTACGGCTGGCGAGGATTGACCACACATCACCGTCGTTACCTTCACGGAACGACAGGGAGGCGAAGCCTTTAGGGAGCATGAAGACGCCACGGTTGCCATCCGAATAGAACTGGGTACGGCAGCCCAACAGGTCCTCAATATCATCTACGCCTGCACGCTGGGCAGCACGCTCAAGGATTGCCTGTTCGGTCATGTGCATCAGCAGCACGAAGTCACTCAGGGAGTTGCCCACTGAGTGGTTGATGCTCAGTGTTAGTTGGTCAATCCAATCCTCAGCACGATCACGTGGTCCAGTGCCAGCAATGGTGACATCCTTGACCTCGACACTTGGGGACTTCAGGAGAATGTCCACGATGGTAGAGCCGCACGCTTTCTCAAAGTCCTGCATGGCCTTATCCAGCATTTGGCCGATGGAGTTGCTGGTGAAACCTGCCACCACATGAGCATCTAACAGAGTCATACGGTGCGAGAAGAACGCGGCGGTATCAGTGGGCTCCGTAAAGATCACGTCACCGGCAACAGCTTCACCCTTTGTAATGGTCGAGGTGTCGTAGATCGACTTACGTGGGTCGAACTCGACGTTGCGGTCGACCATGTTGACCAGTTGCACAGGGGTCGGCTCAGTGCCCTTAGGTCGAAACTCACACGGGATAGCATCAACGGCGTTCTGGTGCCATTCGCCACCATTAAAGAAGTCGTCAAGGACCGCAACGATACCTTCAGCGGCGACGCTGCCGTCACTGCATGGGGCGCTTGTGGATGCCTGGGTGTTGAACTGAAGGTTACCACCATTGCCCCACACGGCCTGCTCATAGGCAGTCGGTGCGCTGTAACGGTCAGTGTTCTCGCGGTGGTCGGCGGATTTGAAAGCGTTCTGTTTACGAGTAGGCATGATTGAGTATCTCCTGAAAGTTTACTTGAAGGGGTTCAACGGGACGCCAACAAGAGCCAGCGCCACCGGAGGCAAGACGGTGTGAGTCAGTAGGTTGCCCGTGAGTCATTCCCACGAGGACCATGAGGACCGGCCATTAGCGGCACGGATAGCAGCACCACGTGCACGGTATTCAGCTTCGCGGGCCTCACGCTTGGCACGGCGACGGGCGACCTCAAGGGCCGTAGGGGTCGCATAGGAAGCAACGCGCTCAGCATGGGCACGAGACTCAGCTAACTGGCGCTCACGCTCGGCTGCTGAATGGGCCTCACGAGCACGAACTGCTCGGACCACAGCGGGGAACGCATCAGCGATCAGACCAGCGTCAAGGTATTGCTTAACGATGGCCTCACGGGCCGAATCATTCTTACCTGCACCAGCGATCAGCCCAGACAGCATCACGCCTTCAGCGAAGGTACGGGTCACGCTCTGGCCTTGGACTTCAACAGTTTCGGGCGTTACGTTTTGAATGTTCAATTGCATGGTAGGTGTCTCCTAAATTCGAGACATTGATTCATGGCCCTGCCGCATAGAGGCAACGTGACCAGATGGCAAGGAGTAGCCGCACGGACCTCTCAAGGACATGATCAATATCTTCTGGGTTTGGGTTGGTGCGATCACGGGTCTGTAACTTGGCGGGGTGTGATCTTGGTGCCGATGGCGGACGGCGTTACAGTAGATGGATGATGCGTTGAGCTTTCCCTAAAGGGACCTTTAAGCGTGCACGGAGTACCGCGTCGATGTGGAGCGATGGTGACCCGATGATCGACTTAACGAAGGCGCTCAGACCGGGGTGATTGGCTTCGAGGTGGGCCAGTAGGGAATCCAAATGGACCCCGCATGATGACTCGCAATAGAAGCTGTTACGGGCACGTCGATCACGCCAGATGCCTCGGAGGGTCAGCAACTTCACGCGGGACGCGGGGGTGACGCACAGGGCATTGAGCTGGTCGAGGAAGGAACTGCTCATAGCTATGCCTCCTTGCATGCACGGCCCCAGCGATCCACACGGGATGCCTGAGTGGCCTTCTTAGCTTTGGCCTGAGCGGCCTTGGCTTCAGCTACGCCGACGTTGATGGTCTCAGTATTTGCACGCAACCAGTCAAGGCCACGGGGTTTGACCCTCCAGCCTTCACGGTTGCCGAAGTCCGATGAGATCGCCACAAAGGCGCCTGATGAGAAACCTTGCTGCTTTGGTCGGATCTGACCAGTACGGCTACCAAAATCGTCACAGACGTGAACGAACATCGCCCCCTTTGCGAGAAATTCAAGAGCAAGTCGAGGCTGTTGAATACCAGCCACACGGCAAGCCTCGGTCCATGTCAGACCCGCGCCGCGAGCCTTCATGTCGAGAGTCGTAGCCTTGGGCATGTTTGCGTCCAGAAGGGCATCTTTATGGCGCAGCTCACGGACGGCACTGTTACGCATGGCGATGAACGCACGAATGACCATCAGGTAAAAGTCGGTTGAAACCCACATGGCGTATGCAATTGCGCCCTCTTCTGTTGCAAGGGTCCCGTTACCGTGGGAGACATGCAAATTTGCATCTTTGATCAGGGCAGCTTGAACAGCATTACGCCACTGACCCGGTTCCCGAACATTCAGAGTCTTGGCGATCTCGTTGAGATTCCACATTCCATCTTCGTTCGGCTTGAAGGTCTGCCCCTCAATCACGATAGGCAGCAGATCAGTTTGGTTATTGGTGTTGGCCAGCATAGTAGTGGACTCCTTTTGAATGCCCCCTGAGTTCGCTCCCACAGGCCGACCGTCAAGGCCCCACTACGGGCATCGACTATGGCTCAAGAAGCATTCAGAAAGACTTGACGTTGATAAAAGCCCAGCGACGGGCGTAGAGGAATTCAGAGCGACCGATTAGCTTAGCGGTCTGTCCCTGTTCTTGTGAGGGTTTTTAATCTGGTCATACTGGAGCACCAACGAGCCGCTACGGTCACACTTCTACAACCACGACATCGAAGGTAGACCCAAGATCTTAATGATCGACCTTAAGGTAACTCTAAGAGCATTCTCTTTAAGTTTTTATTATTTATAGAACTAAACTAATAAAACTTAATCTTAGAGTCATCTTGTAGAGATCTTTAAGTTAAAAGGCCCCTTTATACTGTGCGATCAGAGATAGGAGGCCCAAACCTATCAAGGGTCTATTCACACGAAGTGCGCAGACAGAATCGCTACAGTGGACCTGATGCTGGCCCCGCAGATCCCGTTAGGGCTGCGCTTGGTGGTCGTGGTGTCTTGGACATTGGTCTACCTGAAAGAGGTAACGTTGATCACTGGACGTACACGCCTTGCCCGCAGAGGGCCACCTTTGAGGTGACCTTGCGGCATCTTGAAAGGAAAGCAACGCTGATTTAGCCTGTCCCTCTTTGGGTGAGGGTTTTTAAATCTTCGACGAACGTGTAGCTAACACGTCAGGACTCACAACCGCTCGCATGTCCTTATCGAACCTAACGGCTGGTCTTCCCTGAAGTGACATCAAGGTAGACCTTATTGTTGACTTTCATACCGCCGCAATAAGTGAAGTACACACCTTCGCCACGATTCGTTGAGGCCATCCAGCCACCAATTTCCTTGAAGTCATCCTCAGTACAAGTGCCGTCATCTATCAATGCCCGCGCTGCTTTAGCAAATGGGTCCTTATAAATCCTATAATCGTCTGAACCTTTTACGAGAGAGTAATCTCCACTTGCATCCTCTGAAGGGTCCTTAGGGCGATCTCGGCTAAAATCTTTGCTCTGAACCCATTCAGCAAACTTCCCGTCCTTGATGCCATTAACGGCCGTACAGGCTTTATTTCCAGACTTAATGTACTCGCTGACGCCGCCAGTACAGGATGCAGAATAGGTTTTAGTAATACGCACCCACTGACCTTTACGCTCTAAGATGTCAACGCCTTCCCTGAACATAAGACGGCCTGCGACCCCACACTCTGTAGATGGGCAAGTGTGTCGATCAGTACGATCTGTGGTGACCCATAGTTTTTCCTGCCCCAGCGCATGAGCCGCAAAGACTTGAAGCACTGCACAAAGAGCGAGGCCACTGAAGAAACGTCCATTGTTCAATTGACAGCTCCGTTACTTAGTTAATGTTCCATGATGTCCGCATACTAAGCGCTCGTTGGCGACCAGCATAGATGCAGCCTTAGCTTACCAGCTTCAAAGCTTTCACCAGAGCGTCCGCCATACGGCCCACCTCAACGGCACTCCCAGCCCCGTACAGGTCATAACTGATAGACCCTGAAGCGTGACCCAAGATGGACTCAGCGGTTCCCACAGGCACCTCAGCGGCCTTCAAGGCACCGGCCAGTGAGTGACGCAATGAGTGGAAAGTCTGGGTCCGATCAGCGTTCAAGCTCAAGACATCCCGTAACGCACCATTAAGCAGGTTCGAGAACTGACCAGCGCCCAAGGTGAACAGCCGAGAGTCGGCCTTCCTGACAAACTCAAGGAACGCCTTAAGGTCGAAGCCATAGGCCCCGTCAGTCAGCGGTACGACACGTAGAGCATTCTTGGTCTTGGCTGTCTTGCCATCGTTCCTATTGATGTCGATGACCCACACAGTCCCGACCTGCTTAACGTCAGCCTTGGTCAACTGCCTGAGTTCCTCAATACGGGTCCCAGTGATCACTCCAAGGGACAACGCCCAGCGCTGCCAAGCGTCCACTGGAAGCGACTTAGCGTGAGCCATCAGGGCCTTTACCTGATCCTGAGAGAGCGCCTCACGGGAGCTGTCAGCTCCTTTAGTTGGCTTCAGGCCCTTATCGAAACTCTTATCGAGGTAGCCATTGTTCACAGCCCAATCCATGACCGTTGATAGCCGGGTCAGCAGCTTCTTAACTGTCGAAGGCTTACGGGCCTCAAGGAGCTTTTCCCTGAGGCCCTTCATGTCCTCCCGTGTGTGGCTCTTCATGTCCAAGTCACCAAGGACCGCACCGATGGCCTCACACGATGACTTCACGTCCCGCATGGTGCTGGCCTGAATGCTGTCCTTGCGTTCCTCCATGTAGAGCGCAGAGAGAGACTTAAAGGTCAGACCCGGAGAAGCATTTACAGATTGGGAGAGAAAGAGGGCTTCAGGCGTGCCACAAGGTTCATCGTTGAGGTCCTTAACGATCTCGACCAGCTTCCCTGAACGGCCCCGCATACGCTCCTGAGAGGCCTCAAGGATCTCAAGGGCCTTACTGACTGCCCGCTGCTGATTCACACTCAGAGGCAACGTTGCGGACGCCTTACGCAACGCCAAGTGATGCTCATCGTTGATCATCTCGTAAGCGACCAGTGAGCTGTCACCGTGTGCCATCGTCAAGTTGTACTCAGCGAAGTCAGTCAGGCGCGCGCGCAGTTCATCCCATGACGCCTCTGGGTTGTCCAAGTGGTAGGCCTTGAGGGTCGAAAGGATGTCGTCTGAGATGGTCATTGCGGTGGCCTTGTCGGTGGTCCTGAGTGACAGCGTGAAGAAGCCCTTAACGGTTCCTTGCGGGCGAAGGCGAAGGTAATAGCGACCAGACCGGCGATAGTGGTATGGCTTGGCGAGCGCAGTTTGTAACAGGTTTGTCCCACTTTGGGAGCGGTGGTTGACGGTCATCGGCTGAAACCCCTGTATCCATTGGGTTTAGCCTCACAGGGTCGAGTTCTACAGCAACTACAAGGTCAGCCGCGACCTGATCGAATTGCGCAACCTGGCCCAAGTGGCCGAGCTGATGATCCGGTCGGCCATGGAGCGCAAGGAAAGCCGCGGCTTGCATTACACCCTCGACTATCCACAGATGCTGCCCGAAGCCCGGGACACTATCCTGGTGCCAACCACCTACGCCGGCTGAACTTCAGGCGTACCCGCAGGCGCCGGTGCACATCGGCGGCCTGTGCATCCCTTGGCACGCAGATGGACCGCACTCGCCGTTCACCCTGCGCCCGGTAACGCAACACCACGATCAGCGGCAACGCCAGGCTGTCGGGCCGCAGTTGCACAGGGTGCCACCCGCGTGCGGCGCTCCATAATTGCCAGCCATCGTCGTCACGGCGCAGGCCACGAATCGACGAACGGTGAGTGAGCAGAATTTGCCGCGGTAACACCCAGGCACAATGAGCCAGGCATAACAGGATGCCCAGGCTTGAGTAAGGCAGGTTTAGAACCAGCAGGCTGCCCAGCGCGATCAGTTGGGCAAGCACATAGGCCGCCAGCAACAGCCGCGAGGCCTGCCAGCGGCATTCGAAACGATTACTTGGGCTGGACACGGTCCAGGATCATCCGAACCATGCGCTGCAGCTCCGGGTCTTCGGATTCGGCGCGCTCCATGAACCAGCCAAACATGTCCTGGTCTTCGCACGTAAGCAACCTGACGTAGAGGTCGCGGTCCACCTGATTGAGCGTCGCGTACACCTCTTTGGTGAAAGGCACCAGCAACACATCCAGCTCCAGCATGCCGCGACGGCTGTGCCAGTAGAGGCGATTGATTTCTACATCTTCGACCATGGAGCCCTCCTAAAATAGAGCGCAAGTATACAGCCCAGGCGACACCGGAACAGTCGGCTTTGGTCGACCGCGACGAAACTATGCATTTGCCGGACGCCCCTCTATGATGCACCCATGACTTTTTGACCTGCGATGACCCATGGCTGACTCCGCTTTTTTCTGCTCCCTGTCCCACGAAGGCGTTCTCGCCGTCCGCGGCTCTGATGCTGCCAAGTTCCTGCAGGGCCAACTGACCTGCAACCTCAATTACCTGAGTGAAACCCAGGCCAGCCTGGGCGCGCGCTGCACGCAAAAAGGCCGGATGCAGTCGAGCTTCCGCATCCTGCTGCAGGGTGATGGCGTACTCCTGGCCATGGCCACCGAGTTGCTTGAACCGCAGCTGGCAGATTTGAAAAAGTACGCGGTGTTCTCCAAATCCAAGCTCACCGACGAAAGCGCTGCCTGGGCGCGCTTCGGCCTGGCGAACGCAGACGCGGCCCTGAGCGCCCTGGGCCTCGCGCTGCCGGTCGAGACCGATAGCGTGGCGCGCAACGAAGCATTGATCGCCGTCCGCGTTTCCCCGGGCCGTGCCGAACTCTGGGTACCTGCCGAACACGCCGACGCCGTGCGCAGCCAATTGGCCGCGCAGTTGCAACAAGCTCAATTGAATGCCTGGCTGCTTGGTCAGATCCGTGCCGGTATCGGCCAGGTGATGCCCCAGACGCGCGAGTTGTTCATCCCGCAGATGCTCAACCTGCAGGCCGTGGGTGGCGTCAGCTTCAAGAAAGGCTGCTACACCGGCCAGGAAATCGTCGCGCGCATGCAGTACCTGGGCAAACTCAAGCGGCGCCTGTATCGCCTGAGCCTGGAGGCCGACGAACTTCCCGAGCCAGGCACGCCGCTGTTTTCCCCCAGCCATAACAGCGCAATCGGCGAAGTGGTCATCGCGGCAAAAGCTGACCAGTCGATTGAACTTCTCGCTGTGCTGCAAGCCGAAGCTGCCGACAGTGGCGACGTGCGCTTGGGCACCTTGGAGGGCCCGGGCTTGCACCTGCTTGACCTGCCCTACCAACTGGACCGTGATCGCGAGATCCAGCGTTAATCGCCGTACTTTTTTGCAGCACCCTAGAGAGCATGAATGAACAAGCTGGCGGAAAAAGTCCAACAAGCGTTGGTAACGGCCATCGACAACGATGACCTGGTTCTGCCGACATTGCCGGAGGTGGCCCTGAAAATTCGCCAGGCCGCCGAAGACCCGGACATCAGCATCAGCCACCTGAGCAAAGTGATCAGTCGTGACACGGCCCTGTCGGCGCGCCTGATCAAAGTGGTCAACAGCCCGTTGCTACGGGCCAGCCAGGAAGTCACCGACCTGCACACCGCCATCACCCGGCTTGGTACCAACTACAGCAGCAACCTGGCCATCGGCCTGGTGATGGAGCAGATCTTTCACGCCCGCTCCGAGGTGGTCGAACAGAAAATGCGCGACGTATGGCGCCGCAGCCTGGAGGTGGCGGGCGTGAGCTACGCCTTGTGCCGTCGCCACAGCCACCTCAAGCCAGACCAGGCGGCCCTGGGTGGCCTGGTGCATCAGATCGGCGTGCTGCCGATCCTCACCTATGCCGAGGATCACTATGAGCTGCTGGCCGACCCCGTCAGCCTCAACCACGTCATCGACAGCATCCACCCGGTGCTGGGCGACAAGCTGCTGCGGGTCTGGGACTTTCCCGAGATGCTGGTGAACGTTCCAGGCCAATACCTGGACCTGACACGCGACTCTGCAAGCCTGGACTACGTCGACCTGGTGCAGGTCGCCGCGCTGTACTGCCACCGCGGCACCGACCATCCCCTGGGGACTGCGCCGATTGCCACATTGCCGGCCATCACGAAGTTACGCATAGACCTGCACAGCGACGCCCTGCGCAGCGAACTGGACGAAGCGCGCTCGATGTTTTACTGATCAACCCGCGATAAAACTCACGCGCACCTTAAGCCCCGCCAGCTCGCCATCATGCAGGCTGATCTGCGCCAGGTGCGCACGGCAAATCTCCCCGACAATCGCCAGCCCCAAGCCCGACCCCATGCCCTGCTGGCTGCGTCGATAAAAGCGCTCGAATACCCGGTCCCGCTCATCCAGCGGGATGCCGGGGCCGTCATCCTCCACCTCCAGCACCGCCGGGGCCGTCACGCGCAGAATCACATTGCCGCCAGGCGGGGTATGGGCCAAGGCGTTATCCACCAGGTTACTCAGCAGCTCATTCAACAGCGTCGGTTCGCCGCGCAGCCATACCGGCTCGTCGGCCTCCAGCGCCAGGGCCACGCCCCGCGCGTGGGCCAGCGGCGCCATGGCCATACCGAGCTCACGGGCCAATTGGCTCAAATCGAGCAGTTGCGCACCGCCTTCGGCAATGGCCCGGGCACCGTTTTCGATGCGGGCCAGGGACAACAATTGATTGGCCAGGTGCGTCAGCCGGTCGGTGCCCTGGGCGGCCGTTTCCAGGGTGTTGCGCCAGGTGGCGGGTTCTTCGGCACGCAAGCCCAGTTCCAGCCTGGCCTTGAGCGCCGCCAGGGGGGTGCGCAGCTCGTGGGCAGCGTCGGCAATAAACTGCGCCTGGCGCTCGAACTGCCCGCGCAGACGTTCGGTGAAATGGTTGAGTGAGCGTACCAGTGGGCCGAACTCGTCCTGAACTTCCACCAAGGGCAGGGGCCGCAGATCATCAGGCTGGCGCTCTTCCACCGCTGTACGCAGGCGTTCCAGCGGGCGCAGCGCGGCGCTCACCGCGAACCACACCAGCAATAACGCACCGATGGCGAGCATGCCCAGGCGCAACAAGGTGTCGGCCATCAGGCTGCGGGCCATGGCCACCCGGGCTTCGTCGGTCTCCGCAACACGAATTTCGGCCATGCCGTTCATGTTCGGCTCCGAGACGGCCTTGAGCAGGCTCACCACGCGCACAGGCTGGCCCAAATACATGGCGTTGTAGAACCGCGCCAAGGCCGGGTAATCGTCGGTGCGGGGCGTGCCGGGCGGCGGGCCGGGCAGGTTTTCGTAACCGGAAATCAGTTTCTGATCAATATCATTGACCTGGTAATAAATGCGCCCGGCACTGTCGTAGGCAAAGGTGTCCAGGGCCACATAGGGCACATTGGCGCTGAGGGTGCCGTCCACCTGGGTCAAACCGGCGGCAATGGTGCGTGCCGAGGCCAGCAGCGTGCGGTCATAAGCGGTGTCGGCGGCTTCGCGACCGTTCCAATAAGCGCTCATGCCGCTGGCGAGCATCAACAACACCAGCAATAACGCAAGGTTGCACAGCAAGCGCCAGCGCAGGCTGCTGGGCTTATGCATCACGGGCTTCCAGCAAATAGCCAAGGCCGCGGAAGGTGACGATGGCGATGGGTTGGCCATCGAGCTTCTTGCGCAGGCGATGCACGTAGATTTCGATGGCGTCGGGGCTGGCCTCCTCGTCCAGGCCGAATACCTGGGAAGCCAATTGTTCCTTGCTCATCACGCGCCCCGGCCGGGCGATCAAGGCTTCGAGCACCGCTTGTTCTCGGGAGGTCAAGGTCATCAGCTCGCCTGCGACCGTGAAGCGCCGAGTGTCGAGGTCGTACACAAGCACACCGCAGGTTTGCTGACGCTCGCCGCCCAACACGCTGCGCCGCAACAGTGCCTTGACCCGTGCTTCGAGTTCCGTGAGTTCAAACGGTTTAGCCAGGTAGTCATCGGCGCCCAGGTTCAGGCCGTGCACGCGGTCTTTTACATCACTGCGAGCAGTCAGCATCAGCACCGGCAGATTTTTTCCACGTGCCCGCAAACGCGCGAGCACCTCGAAACCATCCAGGCGCGGCAGCCCTACGTCCAGGATCACCGCGGCGTATTCCTCGCTGCTCAAGGCCAGGTCCGCCGCCACGCCGTCATGCAACACATCAACGGTCAAACCCATGCTCTTGAGCGCTTGGGCGACACTTTCGGCGAGCTGCAGATGGTCTTCAACCAGGAGGACACGCATGGATTTCTACCTCATTCAGGGGTGGTCGGCGCCACGCTTTGCCCGGCAGTTTACAGCCGCAACCTGGCCTGTGAAGCCCGAAAACATTGAAAGGCGATTGAAAGGTTAGTGAAAGCTTCGCCCTTTAGCATCCAACCACGGTGGTCTATGCCCGCCGAGTTGCCTGACCCGTAGCGCCCGAAAAACGCCTCGAAGCGTTTTCGCCAAAATAAGAACAATAACGGAGTACACCACGATGCTGTCGACCCAGCCACAGGCTTGCCCGCCTGTTCGCTCTTGCCGTCTGACCCACACCGCCCTCGCCAGTGCCGCTGCCCTTGCCGGCTTTGCGCCGCTCAGCCAGGCTGCCTTCTTCGAAGACAGTAGCGCGACCCTGGAAACCCGCAACATGTACTTCAATCGCGACTTTCGCGACGGTACCAGTGCGCAGCAATCCAAGCGCGACGAATGGGCCCAGGGCTTCATGCTCAACCTGCAATCAGGCTACACCGACGGCACCGTCGGCTTTGGCGTGGATGCGCTGGGCATGCTCGGCGTCAAGCTCGACTCCAGCCCCGACCGCACCGGCACCGGCCTGCTGCCGACCCACGATGACGGCCGCGCCGCCAACGAGTACGCCAAGCTGGGCCTGACCGGCAAAGTGAAAATCTCGGCGACTGAGCTGAAAATCGGCTCGCTGATCCCCGAACTGCCGATCCTCAAGCCCAACGACGGGCGCATCCTGCCGCAGACCTTCAACGGTGGCTTGATCACCTCCAAGGAATTCAAGAACCTGGTGTTCACCGGTGGCCGCCTGGACAAAGCCAAGGACCGCGACGACACCAACTACGAAGACATCGCGCTCAATAACAAGAACAGCCGCTTCCTCAGCGGTGCCACCGGCAAGCACTTCAACTTCGGTGGCGTCGACTACAAGTTCGCCGACAAGATCACCGGCAGCTACCACTTCGCCCAACTCGACGACGTGTATCGCCAACACTTCTTCGGCATGGTCGCCTCACGCCCGATGGGCCCTGGCACTTTCGCCGCCGACCTGCGGCTGGCCATCAGCGATGACACCGGCTCGGCCCGCGGCGGCAATATAGACAACAAGTCCCTCAACGGCCTGTTCAGCTATGCCCTCAATGGCCATAAGCTCAGCGCCGGCTACCAGCACATGTCCGGCGACAGCGCCTTCCCATATGTGGATGGCAGCGACCCATACCTGGTCAACTTCGTGCAGATCAACGATTTTGCCGGCGCCGAAGAACGCTCCTGGCAGGCACGTTACGACTACGACTTCGCCAAGCTGGGCATTCCTGGCTTGAGTTTCATGAGCCGTTACCTCTCGGGTGACAACATCAAGCTCAAGAACGGCGAGACCGGCAAGGAGTGGGAACGCAACAGCGAGATCAAGTACGTGGTGCAAAGCGGCACGTTCAAAGATGTGGCCGTGCGCCTGCGTAACGCCACCTATCGTTCCAACTACTCGGCCCGTGATGCGGATGAAATGCGCTTGCTGGTCAGCTATAGCGTCGCACTTTGGTAGTACCCCTCATAACAACAACGATGGAGATCGCCATGACCCCTTCACTGCGTAAATTTGCCCTCGCCGCCGGCTGCATGCTGTTCGCCGGCCAACTGCTGGCCGCCGACGAACCCAAGCGTCCGGAATGCATCGCCCCGGCCTCCCCTGGCGGCGGTTTTGACCTGACCTGCAAACTGGCGCAAAGCGCGCTGGTGAACCAGAAGCTGCTGACCAAGCCGATGCGTGTGACCTACATGCCAGGCGGCGTGGGCGCGGTGGCCTACAACGCGGTCGTCGCCCAGCGCCCTGCAGATGCCGGCACGTTGGTCGCCTGGTCGAGCGGTTCGTTGCTGAACCTGGCCCAGGGCAAGTTCGGCCGTTTTGATGAAAGCGCCGTGCGCTGGTTGGCGGCAGTGGGCACCAGCTATGGCGCCATCGCGGTGAAAAGCGACTCGCCCTACAAGACCCTCGATGACCTGGTTAAAGCCCTGAAGAAAGACCCAGGCAGCGTGGTGATCGGCTCCGGCGGCACCGTCGGCAGCCAGGACTGGATGCAAACCGCGCTGATCGCCAAGGCCGCCGGGATCAACCCGCGCGAACTGCGTTACGTCGCCCTTGAGGGTGGCGGTGAAATCGCTACGGCTCTGCTGGGGGGGCACATCCAGGTGGGCAGTACCGACATCTCCGACTCCATGCCGCATATCCAGAGCGGCGATATGCGCCTGCTGGCGGTGTTCTCCGAGCAACGCCTGGATGAGCCGGAAATGAAGGACATCCCGACCGCCAAAGAGCAAGGCTACGACATCGTCTGGCCGGTGGTGCGTGGCTTCTACCTGGGGCCAAAGGTCAGCGATGCCGACTACGCCTGGTGGAAAGACGCCTTCGACAAACTGCTGGCTTCCGAGGAGTTCGCCAAGCTGCGTGACCAGCGCGAGCTGTTCCCGTTCGCCATGACGGGCCAGGAGCTGGACACCTACGTGAAGAAACAGGTGGCTGACTACAAAGTGCTGGCCAAAGAGTTCGGCCTGATCCAGTAATCGCTCCTTTTTTTGTGTAATGCCCCTGTAGGAGCGAGCTTGCTCGCTCCTACAGGGGCCTTGGAGTTTTCTATGCTCTTACAACGCATTTTCGCTGCCGCGCTGTTACTGGCCTGTATCGGCCTGGCGCTCATGGCCTGGCCGTATCAGGCGGCCTTTTCCTACGAACCTGTAGGGCCCAGGGCCTTTCCCCTGCTGCTGCTCGGGCTGATGGGCCTGGCGCTCATCTACATGATGATTCGCCCGCAGGCGACCAAACACACCGACGATGAACCCGCGCTGGATCAACCCACGTTGATCAAGATCGGCATCTGTGTGGCCCTGCTGCTGGTGTTTGCCGGCACATTCGAATCCTTGGGTTTCATTCTCAGCAGCATGCTGATCGGTATTCCGATGGCACGGCTGTACGGCGGCCGCTGGTTGCCCAGCGTGGTGATCATCACCTTGATGAGCGTCGGTCTTTATCTGCTGTTCGATAAAACCATGGACGTACCGTTGCCCCTCGGCCTGCTCGACGTTCTGGAGAACTGACATGGATACTTTTGGCTATTTGGGCCAGGGTTTCGGCGTTGCGCTGAGCCCCTATAACCTGGTGACCGCGTTGTGCGGCACCCTGATTGGCACCGTGGTCGGCCTGTTGCCGGGCCTGGGCCCGATCAACGGCGTGGCACTGTTGATCCCCATCGCCTTTGCCCTGGGCTTGCCGCCCGAGTCGGCGCTGATCCTGCTGGCAGCCGTGTACCTGGGCTGCGAATACGGTGGCCGCATCAGTTCGATTTTGCTGAACATCCCGGGCGAAGCGTCCACCGTGATGACCACCCTCGACGGTTACCCGATGGCCCGCAAAGGCCTGGCCGGCGTGGCACTGTCGTTGTCGGCCTGGAGTTCGTTCATTGGGGCGTTTATCGCCACCTGCGGCATGGTGCTGTTCGCCCCGCTGCTGGCCAAGTGGGCAATTGCGTTCGGCCCGGCGGAATATTTTGTTTTAATGGTGTTTGCGATTGTCTGCCTGGGCGGCATGGCCGGTGACAAACCACTGAAGACTTTTGTTGCGGCGCTGATCGGCTTGTTCCTTTCCTGCGTGGGCATCGACGCCAACAGCGGTGTGTACCGCTTTACCGGCGACAATATTCACCTGACCGATGGCATCCAGTTCGTGGTGTTGGTACTCGGCCTGTTCTCCATCAGCGAGATTCTCCTGCTGCTGGAAAAAACCCACCGTGGCCAGGAAGCAGTGAAAGCCACCGGGCGCATGATGTTCAACGTCAAGGAAGCCTTGTCGGTACTGACCGTGAACCTTCGTTGCGGCGTATCGGGTTTTATCATCGGCGTATTGCCGGGTGCGGGTGCGACCATGGCCTCGGCCGTTGCCTACATGACCGAGAAACGCATCGCAGGCGCCAGCGGCAAGTTCGGCCAAGGCGACATGCGCGGCCTGGCCGCCCCTGAAACCGCCATTGGCGCATCGGTCTGCGGCGCCATGGTGCCGATGCTGACCCTCGGCGTTCCTGGCTCCGGCACCACAGCGGTGATGATCGGCGCCCTGTCGCTGTACAACATCACTCCCGGCCCACTGCTGTTCCAACAGCAACCGGACATTGTCTGGGGCCTGATCGCCTCGTTGTTCATCGCCAACATCATGCTGGTCGTGCTCAACATCCCGATGATCCGCATCTTCACCCGTATCCTCGCCGTGCCGAACTGGGCGCTGGTGCCGGTGATCGCCATCATCACCGCGATTGGCGTGTACGCCGTGCATGCCACCACCTTCGATCTGTTCCTGATGATCGCCATCGGCATCTTCGGCTACATCCTGCGCAAGCTGGACTTCCCGCTGTCGCCGCTGCTGCTGGGCTTTATCCTCGGCGGTTTGATGGAGCAGAACCTGCGCCGTGCGCTGTCGATCTCCAACGGTGCGCTGGAAATCCTGTGGTCGAGCCCGATCACCTTTGGCGTCTGGGTGCTGACCGCAATCATGCTGCTTGTACCGCTGCTGCGTATCTGGCGTAAACGCGTGCAACAGCGTCGTGCCCTGGCCGATGTCTGAGGTCACCTTTAAACATTGGTGGGGAACACCGCTGGTCGGCCTGGCCGGCGGTTACCTGGCCAGCCTGGTGGGCTGGCCGTTGCCGTACATGGTCGGCTCGTTGCTGGCGATTATCCTGGTGCGTTGCCTCACGCCCTGGCAGTTGGCGGAGATTCCCGGCGGACGCAAATGCGGCCAATGGGTGGTGGGCATCGGCATTGGCCTGCACTTCACCCCACTGGTGATCGAGCAGGTGATGAGCCACTTCGGCCTGATCTTCTTCGGTGCACTAGTCACCAGCTTGTCGAGTGTGGTCGGCGTGTGGTTGATGCGCCGCAGCGGGGAAGACCGCGCCACGGCGTTTTTCTCCAGCATGCCGGGCGGTTCCGGGGAGATGGTCAACCTGGGCGCTCGCAACGGTGCGGTGCTCAGCCGGGTTGCGGCCGGGCAGAGTTTGCGTGTGCTGGTGGTGGTGTTGTGTGTGCCGGCGATCTTCAAGTATTTGCTCGGAGGCGGCGCACCGCAGTTTCACCCGGCGCCGGTGGACTGGGCGTGGCTGGCCCTGCTGTTTCCGGTGGGTGCGCTGGTTGCCTGGGGCTGGCAACGCTTGCGCCAACCCAACCCTTGGCTGTTCGGGCCATTGTTGGTGAGTGCGATTGCCAGTGTGACCTGGGATTTACACATTGGCCTGCCCGACGGCGGCAGCCAGATCGGCCAATGGTTGATCGGCAGCGGGTTGGGCTGCCACTTCAATCGGCAGTTCTTCCGTCGCGCGCCCTCATTCATGGGTCGCACTTTGATTGGCACGGCATTGACCATGCTGCTGGCGACGTTAGCGGCGGTGGGCTTGAGCGCCCTCACTCACCTCGACCTGCGATCACTGACCCTGGGCATGATGCCAGGCGGTATCGCTGAGATGAGCCTGACAGCTGAAACCCTGCAGCTGTCGGTGCCCTTGGTGACGGCGATGCAGGTGATGCGCTTGTTGTTCGTGCTGTTCTTGGCCGAGCCGTTGTTTCGGCACTGGAACCGTCAGCCCGATCCCCTCTAAAACCTTCCACATGTTGAATGTGCCAGGCCTCAGACGGGTGGCAAACGCCACTCGATGGGGGCCTCGCCATTCTGCTCGAGAAACTTGTTGGCCCGGCTGAAATGCCCGCAGCCCAGAAACCCGCGATACGCCGACAACGGCGAAGGATGCACCGAGGTCAGCACCAGATGCTTGGTGGCGTCGATGAGCTTCTGCTTGCTTTGAGCATGGGCGCCCCACAGCAGGAACACCAGGTGCGGCTGATGCTCGCTGACTACCTCGATAATCCGATCGGTAAAGAACTGCCAACCCTTGCCCGCATGGGCGTTGGCGTTGGCGCGCTCCACGGTCATGGTGGTGTTGAGCATCAGCACGCCCTGGTCGGCCCAGCTTTGCAGGTAGCCGTGGTTGGGGATGTCGATGTTCAGGTCGCGCTTGAGCTCTTTATAGATATTGACCAGCGACGGCGGCGCCGGCACGCCCGGTTGCACCGAGAAACACAGGCCATGGGCCTGGCCAGGGCCGTGATAAGGGTCCTGGCCGAGGATCACGACCTTGACCTTGTCCAGCGGTGTTGAATTGAGTGCGTTGAAAATCAATGGGCCGGGCGGGTAGATCTCTTTGCCTGCGGCATGTTCCTGGCGCAGAAACTCGCGCAATTGCGCCATGTAAGGCTTCTCGAACTCTTCACGCAGAGCGTGTTTCCAGCTGGGTTCGAGTTTGATACGGTCGCCATCGGTCATAGTTGAATTGTCTTGTAAAAAAGAATGAGGCGAACCCTAGGAAAGCCGACCCCGCTTGTCAATTGATCTGACACAGCACCGGCACTTTCCCACGAAGGGATCATACTCATCCTTCACCTTCTCGATTGAGGTCACGATGAACCTGCATTTCGAAGAACTGACCGGCAGTGGCGGCGCTCGCATCGGTATCGCCAGCCTGGACGCGCCAAAGTCCCTTAACGCCCTCTCCCTGCCAATGATTCTGGCCCTGGATGAGCGCATGGAGGCCTGGGCCAAAGACCCGCAGATCGTCTGCGTGCTGCTACGCGGTAACGGTCCCAAAGCCTTTTGCGCCGGTGGCGAAGTGCGCAGCCTGGCTCAGGCTTGCCGTGAGCAGCCCGGCGAAGTTCCGGCTCTGGCCGCGCAGTTTTTTGCCGCTGAATATCGCCTTGACTACCGCCTGCACACCTACCCAAAGCCGTTGATCTGCTGGGGCCACGGTTATGTCTTGGGCGGTGGCATGGGCCTGTTGCAAAGCGCCGCCGTGCGTATCGTTACGCCAAGCAGTCGTTTGGCCATGCCCGAGATCAGCATTGGCTTGTACCCGGATGTGGGGGCCAGTTGGTTCTTGTCCCGCTTGCCGGGTAAGCTCGGCCTGTTCCTGGGCCTCACCGGCGCCCATATCAACGGTCGCGACGCGCTGGACTTGGGCCTGGCAGACCGTTTTCTGCGTGATGACCAGCAAGACGAATTGCTCGATGGCCTGCTGCAGCTGAACTGGCAGGAACAGAGCGCGATGCAACTCAACAGCTTGCTCAAGGCCCTGGCGCAGGAGGCGATCAGCGATCAACCCGACGCGCAATGGCTACCACGCCGCATACAGATCGACGAATGGCTGGATGTAGGAGATGTACGCTGTGCCTGGCGCGCCTTGAACCTGCTGCGCGACCACAGCGACCCGCTATTGAGCCGGGCCGGCAAAACCCTGAGTGAGGGCTGCCCACTGACGGCGCATCTGGTGTGGGAACAGCTCCAGCGCGCCCGCCACCTATCCCTGGCCCAGGTGTTCCAGATGGAATACACCCTGAGCCTCAACTGCTGCCGTCATCCGGAATTTGCCGAAGGGGTGCGGGCGCGCCTGATCGACAAAGACCAGGCGCCTCATTGGCACTGGCCGGATATCAACACACTCCCGGAAGCGGTGGTGCAGGCGCACTTTGACAAGGCCTGGGAAGGTAGAAATCCTCTGGCAGATTTATCTGACTACTGACAGGTCTGTACGTTTGTCGTTGACCTTGAACTTGCAATTGTCCGGTTGGCTGTCCACGCACGTATACACCGGCAACTCGAACGCATCGGGCTGCAGCTTCCAATACAAGGAGCTGGTCAACGACATGTTGATAATCTCATTGCCCCTGCTTGGCCTCAACGCTACTACTACCCCGCTCCAGTTGGTGCGGTAGATGCACTTGTCCATGTAGCCGTTTCCTCTCTCCTCGCCGTCGCCCGGCATGAAGACTGCGCCAATGAACCCGTCGACAACACCACGCGACGCGACCTTCGGACTTTGCCAGCGCAGGCCGTTGTCTTGGGCGCGATAATGGCCATCGGCGTACACGATCTGCGACGGATAAGGACAGCCTTGCTCCGCACTTGCCGATGCAATGAAGCAGTTCATCAGCAGGAGCACGCAAATCAAGTGTTTGAACATAGGGATTCCATCTGCTCAGTCTCACCACGCAAAAGCACAAGGCTTCTCGTTAGTGAAGTACAGCTAGCGCCTCAAAGATAGCTGTTAAATCTGACAGTACGGACATACGGTACCTATAAAAAACGGCGCATGATGCGCCGCTTGTTTTTCAAGATATTTAACGGTGACCGCCGCGACCACCTCCGTGGTCGGAACCGCGTCCACGCCCGCCATTACCCCAGCGGTCGCCCCACCCCTGGTTGGGGTAGGGTCGGTAGCCGGCGCGAGGGTAATAGCGCGGGGCTGGTTGGTAGTAGCGCGGCGCCGAATAGTAGCGAGGCTGTGGCGCATAGTAGCGAGGCGCTGGCGCGTAATAGCTGCGCCCAGAAGGGTAATAACGCGGGCCGCCGTAGTAATAGGCTGGCGCCGGCGCGGTGTAGACCTCGGAGCGATAGTAGGTGGCGCCTCCATCGTAATAGGGCACGCAGGCTGAAAGGGTCAGGCCGAGCAAAGCGATGAGCAGCAGTCGTCGATACATGGCGGCCTCCTGGACCGCGGAAGAGCTCCTCCAGCGACGCTGGCGAGCGGCATTCAGCTTTCACTGAATGACGAAACATCTGACATCAAAAACCGAATCTGGTGCGTTCGCGACACAAGTGGAAACATCTGTTTCAGACGAAGTGAAGGTCTGTCAAAAACCCATGATGATGGAATGCCGCCCAGCCGCGCTGTATCGTGCAACAACTACCGCTGTCCTACCCGATGCCTGCCTGAACCGACCCATGACCACACCGACCCTATGCCCCGCCTGCGGTGCCCGCAACGACTGCTCCCTGGCCGATCCGCGCACGGCCGATCAAGCCTGCTGGTGCTACAGCGTCATCATCGACCCGGCGGTGCTTGAAGCCCTGCCGGATGAGGTGCGCAATAAAGCCTGCCTGTGCCCACGCTGCGCCCAAGTGGACGAACAGTTGCGTAACCGCCATGCGCGTTGATCGCTTCCTAAGCAACCTGCCACAGTTCAATCGTAAACAAGTGCGCTTGTTGCTGGTGGAGCGCCGGGTGACCGTCGAGGGTGTTGCAGTCAGCGATCCGCACCATGACGTACGTGAGTTCAGCCAGGTCTGCGTTGACGGTGAAATTCTGCAAGCGGGCAAGCCGGCACGCTATTTCATGCTGCACAAACCCCAGGGCTGCGTCAGCGCCACGTCGGACCCGCAACACTCCACGGTCCTGGACCTGCTGCACGAACCGGACAAAGCCGACCTGCATATCGCCGGGCGCCTGGATTTCAACACCACCGGCCTGATGCTGATCACCAACGATGGCCAATGGTCACGGCGCCTCACGCAACCACAGACCAAGTTGCCCAAGGTGTACCACGTGCAAACCGAACAGGACATCGGCCCGCAGTATGCGATGACGTTCGCGGCAGGGGTGTATTTCGCCTTTGAAGATCTCACTACCCAACCTGCCAAACTTGAACGGCTGGGCCCAAGAACGGCCCGGTTGAGCATCGTCGAAGGCCGCTATCACCAGGTGAAGCGCATGTTCGGGCATTTTGATAACAAGGTAATCGGCCTGCACCGCGAGCGAATGGGCCCCTTGGTGCTGGATACCTCGCTTGCGCCGGGTCAGTATCGGCCACTGACTGACGACGAGATCCGACTAATCTGACGACCGTTCAGCCGGTGATGGCAAAAAACCAACCGCTTACCTTGCGACCTGCCTTCGGTGCTGCTTGAATCAAGGCTTCAGCCAGATGATGACTGATGAGTCGCCCTATAACCTCCAAGAAACACCTGCCGCGCCCGTGCTTGATCGTCGGGCCCTCCCGGCAAACCGCCCGCCATAACAACACCCGCCGGCCAGCCGTCATCGGACCGACGTGAGCCTTCATTTTCCAGGCGTATGCCTACCTGTCATAAAGCACGTGCAAAGTGATTTGCGCGCACTACCCGCTTGCCAGGAGTCTTACGACATGAGGCCAGAAATCGCTGTGCTGGATATACAGGGTCAGTATCGGGTTTACACGGAGTTCTATCGCGCGGACGCGGCGGCAAAGACCATCGTCCTGGTCAACGGCTCCATGGCGACCACGGCGTCCTTCGCTCAAACCGTCAAAAGCCTGTACCCGCAATTCAATGTGGTGTTGTACGACCAGCCCTACGCTGGCCGTTCCAAAATCCATAACCGTCATGAGCAGATGCTCACCAAGGAAGTCGAAGGCCAGATCCTCCTGGAACTGCTCGACCACTTCGCAGCTGAATATGTGCTGTCCTTCTCCTGGGGCGGCGCCGCCACGTTGGTCGCCCTTGCACACCGGCCCCGTAGGATAGAAAAAGCCGTGATCAGCTCCTTCTCGCCGGTAATCAATGCGCCGATGCGCGACTACCTCGAACGAGGCGTCGACTACCTGGGCAACCTCGACCGCGACCGTGTCGGCCACTTGGTCAACAGCACCATTGGCAAGCACCTGCCTTCGCTGTTCAAACGCTTCAATTACCGCCATGTCAGCAGCCTGGCCGCACACGAATACGGGCAAATGCACTTCCACATCAGCCACGTGCTCAACAGCGACCGGCAGTGCTACCTCAAGGCGGCCAGGCAAATCGACATTCCGGTGCTGTTCTTGAACGGCGAGTGGGACGAATACACCAGCGCAGACGACGCCAAGCTGTTTGGCCAGCATGTGGCCAAGAGCTGCTTCAGCACCATCCAGGCAACGGGGCATTTCCTGGACATGGAACATAAAGCCGCGTGCCGCGATAGCCGCGAGGCCGTGGTGGGCTTCTTGAAAGGGCAGCGGCCCGCCAGCCCGTTGCGGTATAGCCAGGGCCAGGCGCAACATGCGTGGGCGCTTTGAGATCAAGCCTGACACTGTGGCGAGCATGCTCCCTCGCCACACGCAACTCTCACATTTTTCAAAGAAAAACTTCAAATCCAGCCGAACATCTGGTACAAAGTCAGCCGCTCTGAGCGGGTATAGTTTAATGGTAGAACAGTAGCTTCCCAAGCTTCCGACGAGGGTTCGATTCCCTCTACCCGCTCCACTCAGATTTGCGCTGGCGTCAGGAAGGTTCTGACGCAGGATGCACAAAAAACCGGTCCTTGGTGACCGGTTTTTTTATGTCTGAAATTTGTTCTGCAGCGCCCGTCTGGTCCTCGACAGTCGAGCCTGAGGGTGTGAAGCACCTTGTGTTGAATCATCCACAGGAAAAAAGCTGCTCGGGATTTCTTTTCTGGCATCCGCAGCGCTCCAGGTATTGCAGCAGGAGCGGTAGGTACGCCTAAGCAAAGTCTTACGGCAAGGCCGGCAACACCGCGCGATAATGTAGGCTCATCGGCCCAGAGTTCGGAATATGGCAATGCTGGACACCCAAAAAACCACACCCAACATCATCCTGCGCCAAGTAGTCGGCTGGGTGTTGGTTTTGCCGCTGCTGATCTCGTTTGTACGGCTGCCCTTCCCCTTCCCCCTTAGATTTTTGCTGGAGTTAGGAGTGATTGCCGCGTCAGCGTATGGCGTGAGGTTTGCCTGGCGTCACGCAACCCCACGCGTGGCTGTGTTCGCTTTGTTTGTCACCCTGCTCAACGTCATTTCTATGTTCATGTTAGGTACCGCGTCAGTACTCAAGGCCCTTTACATTATCGCCTGGCTCTACGGGTACCCCTATTATTCGAACTGGGTTTACTGGAATTTCTAATGGGGCGAAGAATTTGACCGCAAGAAACGTAGTTCCCTAACCCCTTGGTGGAACTACAGTGGCGTCGTCCCCCCTCAACGCCCTTCAAGGAAACAGCTCATGACCTACCAGTACAAGCTCATGCCTTCCCCTGTCGGTGAACTCACCCTGGTGGCGCGCGATGGCAAACTCAGCGCCATCCTCTGGGAAGTAGAACGCGCCAATCGCGTACGCCTGGGTGAATTGATTGAGGCCAACGACAGCCCGGTGCTGCGAGAAACCGAACGCCAATTGAAGGAATACTTTGCCGGAACGCGTAACCAGTTCGAACTGGAGCTGGATTTCGCCGGCACTGACTTCCAGAAGCAGGTCTGGCAGGCACTGCTGACCATTCCCTTCGGCGAAACCCGCAGCTACAGCCAGATCGCCGAGCAGATCGGCAACCCCAAAGCCGTGCGCGCAGTCGGGGCCGCGAATGGGCGCAACCCGATCTCGATCATTGCGCCATGCCACCGAGTGGTGGGGGCTTCGGGCGGGCTGACCGGGTTTGCCGGAGGGCTTGAGGCCAAGCAGTATCTACTGACGCTTGAGGATCGCAGCCAGGCAAAAATGGCTTTTTGATTACCGGTCAGCGAGCGCTCCGCGAGTGAAAGCCTGATACTCGAACAAACGTGCAAAGCCCAACTGTTGATACAGCGAGATGGCCTCCGTCGAGGCCTCGAGAAAACATCGGTGAGCCCCCAGGCTCGAGGCGTGAAGCAGGGCAGCTTGAATCAGGCAAGTGGCATAGCCTCTTCCACGAAAGCCCTTGAGCGTGCCGACATCATTCAGACGGGCCTCGCCTTCACACAGTGACAACGTCAACGAACAGCTCACACGCCCCTCGGCGGACAGGGTGAAGTGGTAAAGGGCCTCACCCGCATCAAGCGCCCTCTGGTGCCGTGCCTGATAGTTCACAACGACCTCGGGAAGCATCGAATATGCGCTGCCAACTGGACCCGCCCATTCGTTCAAATCCCGCGTCAGGCAGACCTGTAGAGTCCCCTCGCTCATCCTTGGAATAAAACGCGACAGCTCGAGAACCATCGCGGTTGTCTGTTCAGCAGGCTGGAAACCGATTGCGCAGAGCGCCTCGCGTAGCTCAGCCACCTTTTCCTCATGAACCACAATGCGTATTGCAAGGACGGAACCATGGATCAAGCCCAACGGGGCAGCAAAAGCTTCGCCCAATGGAGCGCTGCCCACGCGAATAAATAACAAGTCATACAGGCCAGAACATACGTCAACGAAATAAGCGTTGATAGCCGCGCTATAACGGCGATGCAGGCCGCAGGTGGCAGAAAAATAGTGATCTTCGGTCAGGTGATAAAGTGTGCGCAGGTCGCAGGTGGCATATGCGGTCATAGGGGTTATCCAGGTAAAAACCCAGTCTTGCGCTCGCCGCCTTGAGATACCGTAGGCTCGCTCCTAAAAGCACGGCAGAAAAACCCACAGTCCTGTTGATATGAAAACGGCGGTTGGATCCTCTCCAACCGCCGTTTTTTCATTTCCAGTAGTCGCCTCAACCGTCGCCTTGATGGCCCTTACCGTAGGTCGAGGCCAGGGCCCTGGCTTTTTGCAGGCGCTCTTCAAGCTTGGGTAGCGTCTCATCCACCAGTGCCTTTATCTCTGGCACATCCGACGCAGCGCCTTCTTTCTTGAACAGGGCGATGGCGTCTTCGTTCTCCTTGACCTGCTGCGCGGTATAGGCAGCGTCAAACGAATCGCCGTCCTTGAGTTCAGGCATCAGGGTTTCGGCCTTATCAACGATCTTCTCCCGTGGGGCCACTGGCAAATCAAGCTTCTTGGCGATCGCCGCCAAGTGCTGGTTGGCCAGCGTGCGCTCGTTGATAACCTCAATGGTGTAGTCCTTGATTTCCTGGGACGAGGTCTTGGCGTGGGCCATGCGGCTGGTTTCGATATCGGCCATGCCTTTGGCCGAAGCCTGCTCGATGAATTCTGCAGGCGACTGGGCGAAAGCACTGCTGGCGCCGAGGCCCAGCAGCATCGCGAAACTGGCGGTGCGTAACCGGGTAGCCATGCGGCTCATGATGGGTTCCTCCAGGGCAAAAATAGGCGCGGGAGCATACAACCCGCCCTGAATTCGAATTTTCACGGCGGTAAAGGTTTAGAAAAAACTTACCTGTGCGACGAACGGTCGTCGTCGCCTCAGGCCGCTTTGCTGCCGAACAGGCCCGGCAATGCGTGCGCCAGGGCATTGAGGGCGAAGCCGATAAACATCACGCCGCAGAGCTTGGTGATCAGGATTTCATGGCGTTGATACAGCGTGCGCACCCGTTGGGCACCCACCACGCCGATCAGGATCGCGTAGGCCAGCAAGCCACCGATAAAGCTCAGCAGAATCAACGTCGGCAACATCGACCAAGTCAACAACTCGGCTCGGCTGGACAGTAACGCGGTGAACGTCGCCACGGCGACCGGGTAGGCCTTGGGGTTGGTCAAGCCAAACAGAATACCGTGCCAGAACGGATGGCGCGCCGCGCCCTGAGGGGCATCGCTATTGCGCCGCTGGGTGCGGATCGCACGCCAGCCGAGCCAGAACAAATACATTCCACTGAGTACACCGAGTACGTCAAAGGCACTGCTGCCGACTTCCCGCGCACCGACGATGGCAATCAGCGCCGTGCTGCACCACACCACATCGCCGAGCAAATGACCGCACAAGAATCCTGCCCCGGCACGCCGGCCACGAGCCGCACCGATGCCGAATACGGCCAGGACACCGGGGCCTGGGGTAATGCCGTAGATAAAACCCGAAGCCAGCACGGCGAGCAGCAAGGATGGGGTCATGGATAGACGCTCCGACAGACGCTAAAAGGTGATTGATTCTGCATGTTTCAGCGCGGTGGGTAAAACTTCATTCCAGCATAGGGCTGGGCGCGACAGGCTTGCAGCCGCGAGGCCAGATCGCCGACATGAACCTCCAGCTTATGGCCGTCGGGATCGAGAAAATAAAACGATGCGCCTTCGCTGCGGTTGTCTCGCCATTCCTGTACCCCGGCAGCACGCAGGTGTTCGACCAAGGGAGTGAAATCAGCAGCATCGACAGTGAAGGCATAGTGGGTGTAATCCACCGCCGGAGCAGTCGAGCGCAACGGGTCCAGCGACAGGCACAGCCAAAGCCCAGGCAGTGAGAGGTAGGCACCGTTGTCCCAGGTTGCGTCGAGCTGCAGGCGCAGCAGATCGTGATAGAAACTGACGCTGCGCGGCACATCGGTGACGGCCAGGGTCAGGTGGTTGAAACCGCTGAGCATCTAGGTGTTCTCGCGTTATCGTGGGTCTGCGGACAATACACCCACCACCCTGCCAATCAACCACTGCAACCCCACATCCCCACCCCGCCGCGTATGCCAGGCCAGCTCAAAGGCAAACGACGGAATATGAAACGGCGGTGGCACGGCCAGCAATTGCCGAGCGTCAATATTTATCAAACCCCGGGACGACACCGTCAGAATCAGGTCCGTACCCTGGATCAACTGCGGCGCCACACCCCAGTGCGGCAGGCTTATGGCTACATGGCGGCGTTCACGAATGGCCGTCAGCGCCCGTTCGATTTCCGGCGTGCCGCTGCCGCGCATCTCCAACAGTACATGGGGGCGCGACAGATAGGCCGGCAGGTCCAGCACCCCGGCGGGCGCCAGGCTATCGCGGTCGACCAGGCAGGTGTAATGCTCCTCGAACAGCGGCGTAGTCCGCATTTCGGCGGGCATGTCGGGGAATACGCCCGCAGCCAGGTCGAGATCGCCATTGAGCACACCCTCAACCATGCCTTCGCGGCTAGCCTGGATGACCTGCAAGTCGATACCGGGCGCTTCATGGCGTAGGAGGCGAACCAGGCCGGGCAGGAATATCGCCGCGCTGTAGTCCGACATCGCCACACGAAAGCGGCGCTTGGCAGAAGTGGGGTCAAAACGATTCGGCGCCAGTAAGGCCTGCACCTGGGCCAGGGCTTCGGTCAATGGCGCCGCCAATTCCATGGCTCGGGCGGTTGGCACCAATGTGCCGCCCTGACGCATCAGCAGCGGGTCGCCCAGCATATCGCGCAGCCGCGCCAACGCATGGCTGACCGCCGGCTGGCTCAGGTGCAGGCGCTCGGCGGCGCGGGTGACGTGTTGCTCGCTGAGCAAAGCGTCGAGGATCACCAGCAGGTTCAGGTCGATGCGACGCAGATCATTCATCAGCTGCATGCTCGGCATAATAATTCGGAATTTAAATTTGCGCGACGAATACCCTAGAGTCCAGCAAAACCTTTGGGAGCGTCGAGATGACTGTGTTGCATTGGGTAGGTTTGTTAGCGCTGGCGGTGTTCGCCGGCGCGGTGGTGCCGTTTCAGAGTGCGATCAACGCCAACCTCGGGCGCGGCCTCGGCCATCCCTTGTGGGCCACCCTGGCTTCGTTACTGGTGAGCATCATCGTGCTGCTGCCGGTGATTGTGGCGCTGCGTTTACCCCTGCCGAGCCTGGCCTTTATCAGCAAGGCACCGTTGTGGATGTGGGCCGGCGGTGCCTTTGGCGTGTGTTTTATTTCATTGGCGTTGATGCTGCTGCCCAAGCTCGGCGCATCGGGCTTCATTGCGCTGGCCATGGCCGGGCAGGTTCTCGCGTCATTGCTGCTGGACCATTTCGGCCTGTTCGGCCTGGTGGAACGTCAGTTGACAACCTCCCGGGTGTTGGGCGCGCTACTGCTGATCAGCGGCGTTGCGCTGATTCAGTTCAGCGGCGCTCAGCCGCAAGGCGATTGATCTGCGCCTGCTCCACCACGGGCTGCGGCGCGCCCTGGCTGGCCGCCTGCAACATCGCACGGCCGACGGTCTCGGTGCTCACCACCCAATCCGGTTTCAGTCGCCGCACAAACGAAAGCACCGGCCCGAGCACGCTATAGAAGGATTGGTACAACGGCGTCTTCGAACGCACACCGTGCAACGGCTGGATGATCCCCGGGCGGAACAGATACACCGCCTTGAACGGCAAGCGCAGCAAGGCATTTTCGGTCTTGCCCTTGACCCGCGCCCACATCGACTTGCCGGCTTCGGAACTGTCCGTGCCGGCGCCGGACACATAGATAAAGGTCATCTGCGGATTGAGCCGCGCCAGGGTGCTGGCCGCCACCAGGGTCAGGTCATAGGTGAGGTGGGTGTAGCGCGCCTCCTTCATGCCCGCCGACGAAACGCCGAGGCAAAAGAAACAGGCATCAAAACCCTGCAGCAGGTTTTCCAGGGGTTGGAAATCCAGCATGTCGTTGTGCAATACCTGATGCAGCTTGCCGTGCTCCTGAGTCAGGGGCGTGCGGCCGACGGCTACCACTTCCTGCACATCGGCCGCCAGCAGGCACTCGCGCAGCACACCCTGGCCCACCATGCCGGTGGCGCCGAATAACAGAACTCTCATCAAATATTCCTTCATCCCACTGACTTGGCGAGTCGATAGACGAGCCTCTTGAAGGCTACCGGCACATCCGCCCTGCACGCCGGCACCTTACCCAATTTACTGACGCACACGCCCATTAAATCGCATGATATCACCCCCCTTCAGGTCCCTTGGCACACCAGGACATTGTAGGCAGCTATTCGAATGACATTACTGTGCCATCCTAAAAGCAGGAATGTACCTACACGAAATACTCCATCCGGGCTATCGCACATGGGAATCGTCTGACTTATCGAATCAAAATTTTCCCGGTAGTGTTTTCCAGCCCCCCCAAAGGACGCTAGAGAAATGGAAAACTCATCGCACACACACAAATTCTCAAATTACAAAAAACTCATAGCATTGGCCGAAACGGACTGGCACTCGGCAAAGAGCGGGCGAATATGCGAGCTCAATGTCACCGTCAAAAGCAATAATTACCTGACAGATCAATATGGGCGCGACTTCCATCACTTCTGCACAACCTCATATCTTGGGCTCGATCACCACCCGGCCATAATAGAAGGTGCGATGCAGGGAATAAGGGAGGCCAAAACCCTGCGGCGTTGCGGACGTTGACGGTTTACTTTACTTAAAAGCTCGTTATGGGCTATTTCTCTATATGGACGACTCGCATGCGCTGTCGGTATTCGGAGAGGGAGGACGTGGTTACATCCGGCCATTTATGCATGCGCAAGACGATCAGACATTAATAGTCGCGTCCTTAGGAAAGTCTTTCGGTGCTAGCGGCGGGTTGATCATGTTTGGCAGCGAACGACAAAAAAGTCTGATGTACCGTTATGGTGGCCCGAGCAACTGGTCGCAAAGTCTGAACTCAGCGGCTATTGGCGCTGGGCTGGCGTCGCTAAAAATACACCAGACTGAAGAGCTATACGAGCTTCAAGAAAAACTTCAATTTAACATTCAACTATTTGACAAATTAATATATACAGAGCAGCACGGCACCCAGACTGCCATACGCTTAATTAACTGTGGAGAAGCTGAAAAAGCGAATGAGCTCGCCACCCGACTTTCGGACATTGGCTTTTTTACATCTGCTGTATTTTTTCCGGTAGTTCCAAAAGGAAAATCAGCCGTACGCATAACGCTCCGAGCAGATATGTCCCCTACAACGATAGAGTCGTTTTGCGCACAGCTAACCCAACTAACCACGGCCTCAAAAACCAGCACCAGCTTGCACTCCCAGTCAGAAGCTACCTAATGGGGACGTTCATTAATGGCCACGATTACTGAAACGGATTAAAAACTGTGTAAACGATGCCGAACTAGCAGTTTCTTCCTTACTTAGGATATAGGACGATTTTTATTGAAAAGCAATATCGCTCTCCTCCTCGCCTGTAGTGCTGCCTTCCTCGCTCAAGCTGGTATCAGCAGCTATCTGCCCGCAGTCCCAGCAATCGCGCAAGCTTTAGCCGTCGAAAAGCATGTTGCTCTGGCTCTAGCGGTGTATCTGGTGGGCATGGCCTTGCCAATGCTGCTGTGGGGTAGTCTGGCTGAGCGACTTGGCAGAAAACCGGTGTTACTTGCAGCCTTGGCGGTGTATGCCCTGGCGAGTGCGACGATCCCATCAGCGTTCAATGTTGAGTCATTTCTAGCCTTACGCCTGCTTCAAGGCTTGGGGGCTGGTGGGATGTCCGTCATGGCACGGGTATTAGTGCGCGACAACTTCAGCGGTGCACAGCTGGCCAAAGGACTATCGTGGCTGGGGATGACCTTCGTGGTCGCCTTGGGTATTGGCCAATTCGTGGGTTCGTTATTGCAAATGGCGTTTGGCTGGAAGGCAATTTTCTATACGTTGGCAATCGGGGCTGTCGCTTTGATAGGGGTGTTGCAGCGGGTGGTATTTGCGACGCAAGCAAAAGCTGGCTCCCCGGTCCGCGCTTGGCGTGTTTACAACGCGATTGCGCGACATCCTCCCTTTCTGCACGCCGCACTGGCCGGCGGTTTGGGCTATGGGGTGATCATTGCATTCAATACCTGCGCACCGTTGATTTTTCAGGGAGGTTTTCAGTGGAGCGCAATGGAATACGGCTGGCTGGGTTGGCCGATCAGTGGGGCTTACCTGGCAGGTGCGTTAATGGTCAATCGCTTCGTTGCACGCACAGGTCGCTTGAGAATGATGCGTGCAGGCGTTGCATTGGTACTGCTCGGTACGGCGACCATGTTGCTAGGCAGCGTGCTTGCCAGTGGGCTCGCGGTGCTGCTGTGGTTGCCCTATTGCGTGGCGGTGCTGGGGCAGTCGATCAGTTACCCTATCAGTTTATCTCTCGCCAATGATGAGGCCCCCATCAGCGGCCCCTACGCCATGGCCCTCGGCGGTTTTGTGCATCAGTTGATGGCAGCCATGATCGGCGGTGCGGCAAGCCTACTGGTGAGCCAGCAGGCGTGGCCGCTGGCGGTGTTGTGTGTGGCGTTGGCGGGCGGCACATGCGTATGCCTTGCCCGCTGCAGCTCGGATCAAAACGCGCTACGAAAGATCTCCTCAATCTGACGCTGGTCCGCCCGCCGTGGGTTGGTCAGCCCGCAGGCATCTTTCAACGCATTGCTGGCCAGCAATGGAATGTCCTGCAACTTAGCGCCAAGCTCACGCAAGCCCGCAGGGATTTCCACGTCCTGGGACAACCGACGAATCGCCGCGATGGCAGCCTGGGCGCCCTCCTCGGCGGTGATGCCCTTGATATCCGCACCAAGGGCGCGGCCCACGTCTCTCAGGCGTTTGGCGCAGACGCTGGCGTTGAAGCTTTGTACATGGGGCAATAGCACGGCGTTGCACACGCCGTGGGGCAGGTCGTACAAGCCGCCCAATTGGTGAGCCATGGCATGCACGAAACCCAAGGACGCATTGTTGAAGGCCATGCCGGCGAGGAATTGCGCGTAGGCCATGTTTTCCCGTGCGGCCTTGTCAGTGCCGTCGCGGACCGCCAGGCGCAGGTTGGCGCTGATCAACTCGATGGCCTTGATCGCGCAGGCGTCGGTGATCGGTATCGCGGCGGTGGACACGTAGGCTTCGATGGCGTGGGTCAGCGCATCCATGCCCGTGGCGGCGGTGAGGCCCTTGGGCATGCCGACCATCAGCGCCGGGTCGTTGACCGACAGCAACGGCGTGACATTGCGATCAACGATGGCCATTTTTACGTGGCGGCTTTCGTCGGTGATGATGCAAAAACGCGTCATCTCGCTGGCCGTGCCAGCGGTGGTATTGATGGCCACCAGCGGCAGTTGCGGCTTGCTCGATCGGTCGACGCCTTCATAGTCGCCGATGCGCCCGCCGTTGGTGGCGCACAGGGCAATGCCCTTGGCGCAGTCATGGGGCGAACCGCCACCCAGGGACACGACGAAATCGCAGGCGCTCTGTTGCAGCAACGCCAGGCCTTTTTCGACGTTTTCCACGCTGGGGTTGGGCTTGGCGCCGTCGTAGATCACCGAGTCGATATCCTGCATCGCCAGCTTCTCGGCGATCATGCCGGCCACACCGGCTTTGGCCAGGCCCACGTCGGTCACAATCAACGCCTTGTCAAAGCCGTAGTTGCGGATGGCGGTCATCGCTTCGTCGAGGCAATCGATACCCATGATGTTGACGGCGGGGATGAAGAACGTGCTGCTCATGATCAATCCTCAAAGGCTTTATGCCGACAGAATCAACCTGTACCGCGTGGCGCATCTTGATCAGGATCAATGCCGGCTCGTGATAAAGTCACCCCCCAGCCGATTTCGAGTAGACCCGCCGCAATGAAGGATTTCCAGGATATTGACGCCCACCTTGAAGACTGGAGTGCCCTGCGCGCTGCCGTCGACTTCAGCGGGATACTGATCGGTAACGGCGCCAGCCGTACGATTTGGGAAGACTTTGCCTACGACTCGCTGTTCGAAAACGCCCGTACCGTCGAAGAAAAACCCCTGAGCGCCTCCGAACTCAGCGTGTTCGACGCCTTGCAGACCCGCAGTTTCGAGCAAGCGCTGGGCGCCTTGAAAACCACCAGCCGGGTCAACAAGGCCCTGGCGGTCAGCTCGGCGGCGCCGCGTAACCGTTACTACGCGATCAAGGAAGCGCTGATCAACACCATTCATACCGTGCACATTCCCTGGCGCCTGGTGCAGCCGTCGACGCTGACGACGATCAACGCGGAGCTGACCACCTACGCCACCGTCTTCACCAGTAACTACGACTTGCTCAACTATTGGGCGACCCTGCACGCACCGGGCATTGACGACCTGTTTCGCAGCGCCGACTCAAGCTTCGACCTGCGCAATACGCACACCGACGCCACCCGCATCCTGTACCTGCACGGCGGCCTGCACCTGGTGCGCAACCTCGACGGCACGGCGCGCAAATTGCCGTCCACCGACAGCACCCTGCTCAGCAGTTTTGCCATCAACAACACGATCAAGACCCTCGACGATGTGCCGCTGTTTGTCAGTGAAGGCAAGGTGGAGGAGAAACTCAAAAGTATCCGCAGTTCGGATTATCTGTCGTTCTGTTATGAACAGCTGTTGAGCCATGAAGGCGCGCTGTGCATCTTCGGCCATGACTTGGGGCCGCAGGATAAACACCTGGTGGATGCTATCGGCCAGGCCAGCATCAACACCCTGGCGATCTCGGTGTCGGGGCGCAGCGATGGGTTTATTCGCCAGCAGAAGCGGCGGTATCTGGAGTTGTTCGAGGGCTCTGCTGTGGAACTGAGGTTCTTTACAGCGCGTACGCACCCACTGGGTAATCCGGCATTGTCCGTCCCTGTGGAACGCTGAGCAAAATGTGGGAGCTGGCTTGCCTGCGATGGCGGTGGGTCAGCGACAGATCGGGCACCGATAAACCGCTATCGCAGGCAAGCCAGCTCCCACATTGACTGCATTTCAAGTCGGGATCAGCCTCATTCCTCAGCGCTGTGCACCACCACTAGCAACTGCGCCTGCACCTCTCCCACCGAGCGAATCCGGTGGGGTTTCTGCGCGTTGAAATGCAGCGCATCGCCGCGCGCCAACAGCACGCGCTCACTCATGAAATCCACCTCAACCTGGCCTTCATGCACGAATAAAAACTCCTCTCCCAAGTGCTCCTTGAAGGTCTTGTCGGTGAACTCCGCTGGCGGATAAATGATGAACGGCAGCAGGCTGCGCTCGCTGACTTGGTGGGCAAGCACCGCATAACCCGGCGAGGTGTCGGGCCGCTCATGGCTGCGCACCAGGCTGTAGCTGTCGAGGCTGACGTTGTCTTCGCTGAACAGCTCTTCGACCTTCACGTTCAGAGCCTTGGCCAGTTTCAATGCCGCGGCGATGGAGGGCGTATTGAGCCCGCGC
Source organism: Pseudomonas sp. FSL L8-0168 (assembly GCF_037976155.1). Lineage (NCBI taxonomy): Bacteria > Pseudomonadati > Pseudomonadota > Gammaproteobacteria > Pseudomonadales > Pseudomonadaceae > Pseudomonas > Pseudomonas sp. FSL L8-0168. The sequence goes on from NZ_CP150262.1 coordinate 2,060,039, forward strand.
TCGACTTTCGACAGGTAACTCTTGGTCATCCCGGATTTTTCGGCCAGGGCCTCCAGGGTTACGCCAAGTTTTTTTCTTAATATTTTCAAGCGGATAGACATTTGCTGCGGTTAATCCATGCAGAAAGCGATGAGACAGGCTTGCCAATGACACAAAGTGTCATATAGCATCTTTAGTGTCATTTGCACTCACCCAACGACCTTGCGAGCAGCGGGCGACCAGCAAATCCGACGTCCATTGAACCATCCAAAGGACACCGATATGGCCAAGACATTAGCACTCCCAAAAGACCAACTGGTCAAGCAAGCACTGAGCCAGATGCAAAACAGCCTGGCAGATAATACGTGGACCGACCGGCAAAAGCTGGCGCTGACCTGCCGAATCCTGTTCGAGTACGGCCACGACTCCGGCCTGGCCGGGCAGATCACCGCACGTGGGCCGACGCCCGGCACCTACTACACCCAGCAACTGGGCCTGGGTTTTGACGAAATTACCGCCAGCAACCTGCTGCTGGTCAACGAAGACCTCGAAGTACTGGAAGGCCATGGCATTCCCAACCCCGCCAACCGTTTTCACACCTGGGTGTACCGCGGCCGCCCGGATGTAAACTGCATCATCCACACGCACCCTACGCACATTGCCGCGCTGTCGATGCTGGAAGTGCCGTTGCAGGTGTCGCACATGGACCTTTGCCCGCTGTACGAAGATTGCGCGTTTCTGGAGGCCTGGCCCGGCGTGCCGGTGGGCAACGAAGAAGGGGAAATCATCACCACGGCCCTGGGCGACAAGCGCGCCATCCTGCTCTCGCACCACGGGCAGTTGTCCACCGGGGCCAACATCGAAGAAGCCTGCGTGATTGCGCAACTGATCGAACGGGCTGCCAAGTTGCAGTTGCTGGCGATGTCTGCGGGCAGCGTCAAACCGATCCTGCCGGAGCTGGGGCGCGAGGCCCATGACTGGATCTCCAAGCCCAAACGCCACGGCGCCGCGTTCAACTACTACGCCCGGCAAAACCTGCGCAAGCACGCCGACTGCCTGAACTGATTGTCCCCCTTTTCGACCGGAGTTTTTCCCATGTCCAACCCAACCATTCACGGCATTATCGGCTACACCATCACCCCCTTCAGTGCCGACGGCCAACGCGTTGACCTCGACGCCCTCGGGCACTCCATCGACCGCTTGATCAACAGCGGCGTCCACGCCATTGCGCCCTTGGGCAGCACGGGCGAAGGCGCTTACCTGAGCGATGCCGAGTGGGATGAAGTCAGCGCCTACAGCATCAAGAAAGTCGCCAAGCGCGTGCCGACCATTGTCAGCGTGTCCGACCTGACCACCGCCAAAGCCGTACGCCGCGCCCGCTATGCCGAAGAGCACGGCGCCGATGTGGTCATGGTGCTGCCGGCCTCGTACTGGAAACTCAGTGACGCGGAAATCCTCGCTCACTACGCCGCCATCGGCGACAGCATCGGCGTGCCGATCATGCTCTACAACAACCCGGCCACCAGCGGCACCGACATGTCGGTGGAGCTGATCCTGCGCATCCTCAAGCAGGTCGAGAACGTGACGATGGTCAAGGAGAGCACTGGCGACATCCAGCGCATGCACCAGTTGAAACTGCAAAGTGACGTGCCGTTCTACAACGGTTGCAACCCGCTGGCGCTGGAAGCCTTCGCGGCTGGCGCCAAAGGCTGGTGCACCGCGGCGCCGAACCTGATCCCGCAACTGAACCTGAGCTTGTATCAGGCCGTACTGGCCGATGATTTGAACAAGGCGCGGGAGCTGTTCTACCGACAGTTGCCCTTGCTGCAATTCATCCTCAAAGGCGGGCTGCCGGCGACGATCAAGGCCGGGTTGCGCTTGACCGGGTTGGAGGTGGGTCATCCGCGCTTGCCGGTGTTCCCGTTGGGCGAAGCAGGGATCGGACAGCTCAAAGCGTTGCTGTCATCGGTATAAAAAACGCCCGGCTCTCGCGAGCCGGGCGTAGGCCTTCTTGCACAACCGTCAGGTCTTGTCCTTGATAGTGACACTGGAACCATTGGTCTTGACGCTGGCAATGCCATTGTCTCGTGCGGCTGTAGAGGTGTACTGCTCACTGCTGCCGATCACTTGATGATTGGCCGCCTTGAGGTTGAAGAACGGCTGGCCGTTGCTGGCCACTTTTTTCTCATAACGTTCATCATGTGGGCTGTTTGCCTGCACTGAAGCAATGCCGGCTTCAGTAGCACCGCGGGTGGTGTAAAGCTCGCTGGTCAATATGGTTTCTGCGTTCGCCGCCTTAAGCACGAAACGAAACTGCCCGTTACTGCTTTTACTCAACTCATACCATCCAGCCATGACTTTCTCCTTTGAGTGGGATATCGCTCCCAAACTTGTAGGATTAAAGGCCATGCCCCAATTTTTTCCAGCCAAACACGGGAGATCTATTTAGCTGGAGACAAATGACAATAATTCTCGATATCATTCGCGACTTTTCCACATCGTGCTTCGTCAAGAAGGGTATCCATGTCTCGTCCCCAGCCCGACCCGTCGGCGGCCGATGCCTGTCGCGGGTTTTATGCAGACATTCTGTATTTCCTGCGTAAACGCACGGACAACGCCAGCGACGCGGCGGACATGGCCCAGGATGTGTTTACCCAATGGCTGGGCTACCGCGACCGTGCCAAGGTCGAGCAGCCACGGGCGTTTCTGTTCCAGATGGCGCGCAACCTGCTGCGCGATCACTGGCGCAAACAGAAGGTACGGCAAACCGTCCACCCTGATCACGCCGAAATGGATGCCGAGCCGGTCACCGACGAGCACAACGACCCCATGGCCGCCGCCCTTCGCCTGCAACGCCTGGAACAGTTGAAAGAAGTCCTCGCCGAACTCTCGCCCCGCCGGCGAGAAGCCCTTATGCTGCACCGCTTCGAAGGCTTGAGCCAGGCGCAGATCGCAACGCGCATGGGCATCTCCACCAGCATGGTGGAAAAGCACATCGCCTTTGCCCTGCTGCACTGCAAGCGACGCCTTCAACCCGACACCGGCACGGAGCAGCCAGAATGAACCGCCCGAGCGACACAAACGCGCTGGACAGCCAAGCGAGCGATTCCATCGATGCCCAGGCCGCCAGTTGGTTTGCACGCAACCGCAACGAAGTAAGCCGCGCCGACCGTAAAGCCTTTGCCGCCTGGCAGGCGGTGCCCGACCATGCGCGCGCCTATGCCGAATTCGAACAGTTATGGGCCGACCTCGCCCAGTTGCAACAACTGAACAAACCGTTGGCACTGCCCAAGCGCAAGCCCGCCTTGTGGCGCCCTGCCCTGGCGGTGGCCGCTGCCTTGGTGTGCGCCGTGTTGGCGACCTCTATCGGCGCACCGCGCGAGCTGTATCACAGCCAGGTTGCCACCCAGGCCAAGGGCATGCGCACGTTGAATCTGCCGGATGGCAGTACCTTGTATGTGAATGCCAACACCCATATCCGCGTGGACTTCAGCGCCCATCTACGGGTGCTGCACCTGGACAAAGGTCAGCTGTACCTCGAAGTGGCCGCCGACAAGGAACGCCCCCTCTACGTGCAAGCCGGCGAGTCGAGCGTACGGGTGGTGGGCACTGCTTTCGATGTGCGCCGAGGGCAGCAGCAATTGGTGGTCAGCGTTGCCCATGGCCAGGTCGCTTTCGCGCCCAATGGCAAAAGCCCCGCCACCCTGCTCGGCGCCCAGCAACGGGCCTCATACAACTACGCCAAAGGCACCGTGCAACCGCAAAGCCTCAGCGCCGAAGAGGTCGCCGATTGGCGCAGCGGGCACTTGTCGTTTCGCAATCGAGAGCTGGCCAGCCTGATCGACGAACTGAGCCTGTACCGTCCACAGGCGTCGTTGCAGGTGAGCAAGGCCGTGGCGCAACTCAAGGTTTCGGGCAACCTGGATGTGAATGACCCGGACGCCCTGCTCAATGCCTTGCCCGCGCTGTTGCCGGTGAAAACCGTGCTCTCGGCGGACGGCATCATGAGAATCGAGCCAAGCAAATAGGCGGCAACACCACACATGAGAATATTTTGCATTCGCATGTGTGGTTTTTTTTGCCTGCCCCGTCTTCCTCCTGTCCGTGTTTGATACGCACACCTTTTTGGCTATTTAGCCGCTCCGGGGGATTTCATGTTTCGCGCGCCTTGTCACGCTTCGCACCTGTTTCTTCGACCGACACTCCTGGCTACGTGCCTGGCCTTGAGCCTCAGCGCCGAAGCCGAGTCGTTCAAGCTGCACCTGCCTGCCCAGTCGCTGGCCACGTCCCTGAGCCAGGTGGCCCAGCAGGCGAAAATCCAGCTGCTGTTCGATGAAACCCTGCTCAAGAATGTGCAGGCCCCGGCGCTTAACGGTGACTACACCCCGGAAGTGGCCATCCGCTCCCTGCTCAAAAACGGTGAACTCATCCTGCTCAAGGTCGGCAGTACCTACGTGGTGCGCCCCGATGAGGGTAAAACCACCACCACCGGTGGCGCAATCCAGTTGGACACCTTGAGCGTGATCGGTACCGGCAACGAGGTGAACGCCAGCACCGTCAACCGCTCCACCCTGACCCAGGCCGACATCGACCGTTACCAGTCCAATAACATTCCCAGCCTGTTGCAGACCTTGCCCGGTGTCAGCCAGGGCGGCTCGCTGAAACCCGGCGGCCAGACCATCAACATCCGCGGTTTCGGCGATGCCGAAGACGTGCCGCTGACCGTTGACGGTGCCACCAAGACGGGCTTTGAGCGTTACCAGCAAGGTACAGTGTTTATCGAGCCCGAGCTGATCAAGCGCATCGAAGTGGAAAAAGGTCCCAACTCGCCGTTCACCGGTAATGGCGGCTTCGGCGGCACGGTAAACATGGTCACCAAGGACGCCCCGGACCTGCTCAAGGACGGCCGCAACAGCGGTGCGATGCTCAAATATGGCTACTCCAGCAACGACCATGAGCAGGTCTACAGCAGTGCCGTGTATGGCCGTACCGACGACGGCCGTTTCGATGCGCTGGCCTACCTGACCCAACGCGACGGCGGCGATATGAAAGTGGCCGCCAAGTTGCCCAACGACAACAATGAGTACCCGATCAACCCTCAGCGCCTGCCCAACAGCGCCCAGGATGTGGACGGCAAGCTGTTCAAGGTCAACGCGCACTTTACCGATGAGCACAGTGTCGGGCTGTCATACTCGCGCTCCCACAGCAACCGCTGGACCCCGTTTTCCGCCGCCAGTTACCCCACGCCGCCAACCCAGTTCAACATCGATCGCTACGGCTACGAAGGCGCGTTGAAGCGTTTCCTCGCCCACCGTGACACGGTCGACACCACCTGGTCGGGCAAGTATGAATACCAGCCGCTGGACAACCCGCTGGTGGACTTGACCGTCAAGTACTCACAGTCCAACACCGAGCAGACCGATGAGCGTGACGCCACGGCGTTTTTCCAGTTGGCCACCGGCGGGCGCAAGATGGACACCGCCTACACCGACAAGCTCCTGGACATCCGCAACGTCAGCCTGTTTGACACCGGCCCCTTGCAGCATGCCGTGACGGTCGGCGGGCAAATCCGCAAGCACACCCGCGAAACCGAGATGTGGATGCCCGGCGCCACCTACAACACGCCGCGCTACAACTACGGGCACTTCCAGCCGGGCTTCATGCCCCACGGCAAAGTCGATACCAACAGCTTCTTTATCCAGGACGCGGTGACCTTGGGCGACGTGACGATCACGCCTTCGCTGCGCTACGACCATGTGCGCAACCGCGGCGAAGGCAACGATGCGCCCTACTACAACAACCCCAGCCCGGCAGTGGGTCACGACTACAGCGACCGCACCTACACAGGTTGGTCGCCACGCCTGGCGCTGTTCTGGACCGTGACGCCGAACGTGGGGCTGTTCGCCAACTGGAGCCAGACCTGGCGCGCCCCGGTGATCGACGAACAATACGAAGTGCAGGGCGTGGGCAGTCGCACCGCCACCAGCGTCGACCTGGACCCGGAGCGCATCACCTCGATCACCCTGGGCAACATCACCAGCTTCGACAACCTGATCGCCCAGGACGATAACCTGCAACTGCGCACCACCCTGTTTCACAACAAGGTCGAAGACGAGATCTTCAAGGCCACCGGCGTGGGCTGCCAGAACCAGGCAGTCAATGGCGGCAGCATCGCTTCAGCTTGCCCGCCTGGGCCGATGTCCAACTACCGCAATATCGGCAGCCTGACCATCAAGGGCGTTGAGCTCGAATCGATTTACAACTCCACCTACCTGTTTGGCTCGGTGTCGTTCGCCTATGCCAAGGGCCAGCACCAAGGCGCCTACACCAACCCTTGGGGCCCGGACGTAGCCGCACGAGACATCCCGCCGACCAAATGGGTGCTGGTACTGGGTACCCACATCCCGGCCTGGGATGCCCAGGTGGGCTGGATGGGCCAGTTCATCGGCGCCACCGACCGCCTGCCCAGCGACAAATACTCGGGCGGCCCGGGCTCCAGCGTCGGCGATCTGTTCTACGACCAGTACGGCAACAAGCGCTACAACACCCAGGGCCTGTTCGCCAAATGGACACCGCAGCAGGCGTACCTCAAAGGCACCGAGGTGAACTTCACGGTAGACAACCTGTTCAACAAAAACTTCCGCCCGGCCTTGAGCGGCGACCGGGCGTACACGAAAGGGCGTGATGCGAAGATCAGCGTGACGCGTTTCTTCTAAGCACGCACGTATTCCAACTGTGGGAGCTGGCTTGCCTGCGATAGCCAAAAGTATCTACACAACGCTGTAACGGTCGACGATAACCACGATGCGAAGCGAGCCGCTCTTGATCTTGATCTGCTTTTGATCTCAAGCGCCCCGTCAAACCACGCTGGCCGGAATTCGACAGGGATTTGGGGGGTAAACCGGCAGGGATGCCGGTTTAGCCGCCCCGCGCCATGGATGGCGCGTGGCGGCGGCCCCCCAAATCACTGGCGGATTACGGGCACACCGAGCCTAAGCGAGGTGCCGAGTGGTGGGGCAAGAGCGTTTTGCTTACTTTTGTCTGGGCCGGCATTCCGGCTTTTCAAAAGTGAGCCGCTGTCAGAGCGGAACCCTAGGTGGCCGTTACCGCAGGAATGAATATACACACAATCCAACGGTGTTGACTGCCAGGCCGCCTTCGCGAGCAAGCCCGCTCCCACAGTTGGATTGTGGGGTGTCAGGCAGATAGGCGTCGGCTGTCAGGCCGCTATCGCAGGCAAGCCAGCTCCCACATTTGGATCGTGGGGCGTCAGGTAGATATGCGCTGGCCGCCGGGGCCGTCACGGGAGCAAGCTCCCACAGGGAACCGCGCCCATTTCAAGCCAGGTAGCCATCCCCGCGCAGCAGGGTTTCCAGGCAGTGCTCGGTGATGTGATAGAACGCCTTGAGCTCCTGGATTTTTGCCAATAGCTGCGCGTTGTCCACAGGCTCGGCACGTTTGACCGCCAGGATCATCTTGTTCTTGTTGGTGTGTTCCAGCGAGATGAACTCGAACACCTTGGTCTCATAGCCACAGGCTTCAAGGAACAATGCGCGCAGGCTGTCGGTGACCATTTCCGCCTGCTGGCCCAGGTGCAGGCCGTATTGCAGCATCGGCTTGAGCAACGCCGGGCTCTGGATCTGCAGGCGGATCTGTTTGTGGCAGCACGGCGAGCACATGATGATCGACGCACCGGAACGGATGCCGGTGTGGATCGCGTAGTCGGTGGCGATGTCGCAGGCATGCAAGGCAATCATCACGTCCAGCTCACTGGGCGCCACGCTGCGTACATCGCCGCATTTGAACACCAGCCCCGGGTGTTCCAGGCGTGCGGCGGCGCTGTTGCACAGGGTGACCATGTCTTCACGCAACTCGACACCGGTGACCTCGCCCTCGGCCTTGAGGGTATTGCGCAGGTAATCGTGAATGGCGAAGGTCAGGTAGCCCTTGCCCGAGCCGAAATCGGCGACACGCACCGGGCGGTCGAGCTGCAACGGCGACGACGTCAGCGCATGGCTGAACACTTCGATGAACTTGTTGATCTGCTTCCACTTGCGCGACATCGAGGGGATCAGCGCCTGCTTGGCGTCGGTCACGCCCAGGTCGGCGAGGAACGGCCGGCTCAGGTCGAGGAAGCGATTTTTTTCGCGGTTATGCTCAGCCGAAGGCGCCTCGCGCAGTTGCTGCGGTTTACTTTTGAACAGCGAGCTTTTGTTCTTCTTGCTGTATTCCAACTGGGCTTCGTCGGTCAGCGCCAGCAAGTGCGCGTTCTTGAACGAGCTGGGCAACAGCTCGCCGATCGCCGCAACGCCGTCGTCCAAGGGGAAGTTCTTGGTGATATCGCGGGTCTTGTAGCGATAGACGAACGACAGGCATGGCCGGTCCTTGACGACTACCGGCTTGATGATCAGCCGCTGCAACTCGGCTTCCTCACCGACGTACTTGGCCAGCACCAGCTTGATAAAAGCGTTCTGGGCCAGGCTTGCGCTCAACAGTTCGATGAACTGGGCATGATGATCCGGCGCAGGGCGGGCAGGTTGAGCGGTGACGGACATGAACAAAAACGCCTCGGGTAAAGAATGCCGGGCATTTTAGGCGGGATGGGGGTTCAGGGCACGGGGTTATTTGATCAACGGTCAATCAACCCGAATAAGGATGCTGCCTTGTGTGAGAGCTGGCTTGCCTGCGATGCAGGCCACTCGGTTAATCAGGCAAACCGAGGCGATGCCATCGCGGGCAAGCCCGGCTCCCACAGAAAGCAGTTATTCGAGTACGACCAGGCGATTGGGCAGTTCGTTGCGGGTGTGAGTAACGGGCACATGCACCTTGAGCAACTCGCCACAGGCTTCAACGCAGGCGATGAACCCGGCCAGCGTCTGCCCCTGTTTAACTTGCTGGGTAAACGCCTGGACAATGGCGTCCCAATTGCTGTCATCCAGGCGCTTGGAAATCCCCTCATCCACCAGGATCTCCACATAACGCTCAGCCTCACTGACAAAAATCAGCACCCCGGTGCTGCCCACCGTGTGGTGCAGGTTCTGCTCCAGAAACTGCCGCCGCGCCAGGTTGGACGCACGCCAGTGGCGTACCGAACGCGGGATCAGCCGAGTAGTGACCTTGGGCAAGCGGAACACCAGGCACAGCACAATGAACGTCGCCCACTGCGCCACCAGCAAGGTGTACATGGTCAGGTAACCCGACAGGTAATGCACCACGCCCGGCACCACCAACGCGATCAAGCTCGCCCACAGCAACGGAATGTAGGCGTAGTCGTCGGCGCGCGCCGCCAGCACGGTGACCAACTCCGCGTCGGTGGTTTTCTCGACCCGGGCGATCGCTTCGGCGACTTGGCGCTGCTCGTGTTCAGTCAGTAATGCCATGGTTGTAGATGCTCTATTCTCGTTATTGTCATTACCAGCTGCCCGAAGCCCCGCCACCGCCAAAACCACCGCCGCCGCCGCGGAAACCACCGCTACCGCCGCCCCCACCACCGCCGCGCCCGCTGCTGTTGAGAATCGCCAGCAGGATAGCGCCCACCGGCAAGCCCATGCGATTGCACAGCCACAGCACGCCGATCAGCAGAATAAACAGGCCGATGGAAAAACCGGGATTATCCATGGCGAAGTTCGCATCCGCCACATGAGCCGGCACCGCCAAGGGCTCACCGCCCACCACCTGGATCATCGCGGCCACGCCGTCGCTGATGCCCTGGCTGAAATTGCCGGCCTTGAACTTGGGCAGGATCACCTGGTTGATGATCACCCAGGATTGCGCATCCGTCAGCACACCTTCCAGGCCATAGCCGACTTCGATGCGCAATTGGCGGTCATCACGGGCAACGATCAACAGCGCGCCGTTGTCCTTGCCCTTCTGGCCAATGCCCCACTGGCGACCCAATTGATAACCGTAGTCCTCAATGGGCACACCTTGCAGGTCGGGCACGGTGACCACCACCAGCTGGTCGCCCGAGGTCTGCTCCAGCGCCTGCAATTGCTGGGTCAGTTGCTCGCGCACCGCCGGGTCGATCATCTGCGCGCTGTCCACCACCCGCCCGGTCAGCGCCGGGAAGCTCAGTGCCGCCTGGGCCACGCCCACGCAGGCCAACAGCCACAGCGCCAGGCCTATCCGTAATAAACGCATCGACACCTCAGTGCAGCCTTATTTGAACTTCACTTGCGGCGCTTTATCGGCATCGGCGCTGGTGGCTTCAAACGTGGCGCGGATCGGCAAATCGCTGTACATCACGCTGTGCCACAGGCGGCCCGGGAAAGTACGGATCTCGGTGTTGTAAGCCTGTACGGCCTGGATAAAGTCACGGCGAGACACAGCGATACGGTTCTCGGTGCCTTCAAGTTGCGATTGCAAGGCCAGGAAGTTCTGGTTGGCCTTCAGGTCCGGGTAACGCTCGGACACCACCATCAAACGGCTGAGTGCGCCGCTCAGGCCATCCTGGGCTTGCTGGAACTGCTTGAGCTTCTCGGGGTTGTCCAGGGTGCTGGCATCCACCTGGATCGAGGTGGCCTTGGCCCGCGCTTCAATCACCGCGGTGAGGGTTTCCTGTTCGTGGGCGGCATACGCCTTCACCGTTTCCACCAGGTTGGGGATCAGGTCGGCACGGCGCTGGTACTGGTTCTGCACCTGGCCCCAGGCGGCCTTGGCCTGTTCGTCCAGGGTCGGGATGTTGTTGATGCCGCAACCGCTCAGCACGCTGCTGATCAGTAACAGCGCCGCAGCCTTGAAGCCCCAGCGATAAGTGTGTGCTGCTTGCATGGTGTTTCTCCTGCCCGATCTGATGGAATGTGACGACTAACCCTATAAACCACGCGCTTGGGGCATAATCCGCCACCACTGGAATGCTTCGAGCCAATCAGCTACAAAGATGCCCAGCGCGAAAAAGAGTTCAGAGTGTGCTGCATTTATCTGAACAACACCCGAACAACAATAGACGTTCCCCACATTTTGGCCGACAGCATCTCTCTGAATGCTGCGCAGTCGCCGAAAAAGGATATTCATGAAAAAGCTGTGTTTGCTCGGCCTTGTTGCCACTCTGGCCAGCCACCCCGTATGGGCAGAAACAAAGCCTGCTGCGCTTAACGACAAGGACGCCTTCGTCAGCGGCCTGCTCAAGCAAATGACCCTGGATGAGAAGATCGGCCAATTGCGCCTGATCAGCATCGGCCCGGAAATGCCCCGTGAGCTGATCCGCAAGGAAATCGCCGCCGGCCGCATCGGTGGCACGTTCAACTCCATCACCCGCCCGGAAAACCGTCCGATGCAGGACGCGGCCATGCGCAGCCGCTTGAAGATCCCGATGTTCTTCGCCTATGACGTGATCCACGGCCACCGCACCATTTTCCCGATCAGCCTGGCCTTGGCCTCCAGTTGGGACATGGACGCCATTGGCCGCTCCGGGCGCATCGCCGCCCAGGAAGCCGCCGCCGACAGCCTCGACATCACGTTTGCGCCGATGGTCGATATCTCCCGCGACCCGCGCTGGGGCCGCACTTCCGAAGGTTTCGGTGAAGACACCTACCTGGTGTCACGTATTGCCGAAGTCATGGTCAAGGCGTTCCAGGGCACCAGCCCCGCGAATGCCGACAGCCTCATGGCCAGCGTCAAGCACTTTGCCCTCTATGGCGCGGTGGAAGGCGGGCGCGACTACAACGTGGTCGACATGAGCCCGGTCAAGATGTACCAGGACTACCTGCCGCCCTACCACGCGGCGATCAAAGCCGGCTCCGGCGGCGTGATGGTGGCGCTCAACTCGATCAACGGCGTGCCTGCCACGGCCAACACCTGGCTGATGAACGACCTGCTGCGCAAGGACTGGGGCTTCAAGGGCCTGACCGTCAGCGACCACGGCGCGATCTTCGAGCTGATCAAGCACGGCGTGGCTAAAGACGGGCGTGAAGCCGCCAAGCTGGCGATCAAGGCCGGCATCGACATGAGCATGAACGACTCGCTGTACGGCAAGGAATTGCCGGGGCTGCTCAAGTCCGGCGAGATCCTGCAGAGCGACATCGACAACGCCGTGCGCGAAGTGCTCGGTGCCAAGTACGACATGGGCCTGTTCAAGGACCCATACCTGCGCATCGGCAAGGCCGAGGATGACCCGGTCGACACCTACGCCGACAGCCGCCTGCACCGCGCCGAGGCCCGCGACATTGCGCGCCGCAGCCTGGTGTTGCTCAAGAACCACAACGACACCCTGCCGCTGAAAAAATCCGCGACCATTGCCCTGGTCGGCCCGCTGGCCAAGGCACCCATCGACATGATGGGCAGTTGGGCTGCTGCCGGCCGGCCTGCGCAGTCGGTGACCCTGCTCGACGGCATGAACGCCGTGATCGGCGAAAAAGGCAAAGTGATCTATGCCCGTGGCGCCAACATCACCAGCGACAAAGCGGTGCTCGACTACCTCAACTTCCTCAACTTCGATGCCCCGGAAGTGGTGGATGACCCGCGCCCTGCCCAGGTGCTGATTGATGAAGCGGTGAAGGCGGCGAACGACGCCGACGTCATCGTTGCGGCGGTGGGCGAGTCCCGTGGCATGTCCCACGAATCGTCAAGCCGTACCGACCTGAACATCCCGCAAAGCCAGCGCGACTTGATCAAGGCCCTCAAAGCCACCGGCAAACCGCTGGTGCTGGTGTTGATGAACGGCCGTCCGCTGTCGATTCTTGAAGAGAACCAACAGGCCGATGCGATCCTGGAAACCTGGTTCGCAGGTACCGAAGGCGGCAACGCCATTGCCGACGTGCTGTTCGGCGACTACAACCCGTCGGGCAAACTGCCGATCACCTTCCCTCGCTCCGTTGGGCAGATTCCGACCTACTACAACCACCTGACCATCGGCCGGCCATTCACCCCAGGCAAGCCGGGCAACTACACCTCGCAGTACTTCGATGACACCACCGGCCCCCTGTTTCCGTTTGGCTATGGCCTGAGCTACACCACGTTCAGCCTGTCGGACATGGCACTGTCGTCCACCACCCTGAACAAGACCGGCAAGCTCGACGCCAGCGTCACCGTGAAGAACACCGGCAAGGTCGATGGCGAAACGGTTGTGCAGTTGTATATCCAGGACGTGGCCGGTTCGATGATCCGCCCGATCAAGGAGCTCAAGCACTTCCAGAAGGTCATGCTCAAGGCTGGCGAAGCGCGTACGCTGCACTTCACCCTCACCGAGGACGACCTGAAGTTCTATAACACCCAGCTCAAGTACGCAGCCGAACCGGGTGAGTTCAATGTACAGATCGGGTTGGACTCCCAGGACGTGCAGCAGCAAACCTTCGAACTGCTCTGATCTGAAGCTGTCAACCCGGTCGCTGTGGGAGCTGGCTTTTGTGGGAGCTGGCTTGCCTGCGATACAGGCACCTCGGTTTGTCAGGTGTACCGAGGTGATGCTATCGCAGGCAAGCCAGCTCCCACAGTTGATTGAGTTGGCCCGACTAGCCGCGCCGATCCAGCAGGTTGACCACCAACCGATCAATCCAGCCCCACACCCGCTGCTTTACCCGCCGCCACAATGGCCGCGCCTTCCATGCCTCCAGACTCACCGCCTGGCTCTGGGCAAAGTCCGCTTCGAAACTGCCCACCACCGCCGCCGTCAATCCCGGGTCCAGCGCTTCAAGATTGGCTTCCAGGTTAAAACGCAAATTCCAGTGGTCGAAATTGCATGAGCCAATGCTCACCCAATCGTCCACCAGCACCATCTTCAGGTGCAAAAAGCACGGCTGGTATTCAAAGATCTGCACCCCTGAACGCAGCAGACGCGGGTAATAACGGTGCCCGGCGTAACGCACCGACGGGTGATCGGTGCGCGGGCCGGTGAGCAACAGACGCACGTCCACACCGCGCCCTGCCGCCCGGCGCAAGGCGCGGCGCACGCTCCAGGTGGGCAGGAAGTATGGGGTCGCCAGCCAGATACGCGATTTGCTGCTGTTCAAGGCGCGAATCAACGATTGCAGAATGTCACGGTGCTGACGCGCATCGGCATACGCCACGCGACCCAGCCCCGGCCCGGTGGCGGGCACCTTGGGTAAGCGGGGCAAACCAAAATGGGTCGCCGGTTTCCATTCACGGCGCGCGGCGTTAGCGTGCCATTGCCGGTCGAACAGGGCCTGCCAGTCCAGCACCAGCGGGCCGCTGATCTGCACCATCACTTCATGCCAGTCGGCGGTGTCTTGCCCCGGCGTCCAGAACTCGTCGGTGACACCGGTGCCGCCGACCACCGCAATGCGCTGGTCGATCAGCAGCAGCTTGCGATGGTCGCGATACAGGTTGCGCATCCAGCGCCGCCAATTCAGGCGGTTGTAAAAGCGCAGCGTCACGCCGGCGTCGGTCAAGCGCTTGCGCAGCCCCAGGGTAAACGCCAGGCTGCCGTAATCGTCAAACAGGCAACGCACCTGCACGCCGCGTTCGGCAGCCAGCACCAGTGCCTGCACCATGGCCTCGGCGCAGGCACCGGCTTCGACCAGGTACAACTCAAGGTCAACCTGCTGCTCAGCCCGGGCGATGCCCACCAGCATCTGCGGGAAGAAATTCGGCCCGTCGATCAGCAATTCGAACTGATTGGCGCTGCGCCACGGGAACACCGCGCCGCTCATGTCAGCGCGCCGTGAAGATCAGCACCGCACCCACCGGCACCGACAAACTGATCGACTTGAGCCCCGCCGCCTTGCGCAAGGTAGCCACACCGGGCGCCAGGTCGAAATCTTCGGCATGCAGCACCACGGGCTCCAGGGTTACCACCTGGAAACGCCGCTCATCCAGGCGCGTGGCCAGCAGTTCGGCGCTGTAGGTCTGGGTCTTGCCGTGCAGCGTGACGCTCAAGGGCAGGCGCAATTCCAACTGCGCGCCGGATGCCAGGTCATTGATGGGCTGCAGATTGATTTGCGCGCTGATCTGCGCTTCGGGGAAGGTCTTGATCTCGAACAGCTCTTTACGCATGCGCTCGTCGCGCAGCGGGATGCCGCTGTTGATTGAGTCCAGCTCCACTTCCAGCCGAGCCGCACCTTTGGCGTCGACCTTGCCATGCAATACCAGGAAGCGCTGGACTTCAGCCACTTCGGTGTTTTTAGTGGTGACGAAGGACAGGCGTGAGGATTCGTTATCCAGGTACCAGTCGGCGTGGGCGGGCACGGCAGCACAGGTCAGCAGCGCGAAGACCAGAGGTTTGACATTGAACATAAAGACTCATGGGGCAAAAAACCTGGGCGAACCTTAAGCGCAATCTCACAACCGGCGCAAATTCAAATGTGGGAGCTGGCTTGCTGTGGCGAGGGAGCTTGCTCCCGTTCGACAGCGCAGCTGGAGCCGGCTCTTTGGGGGCGCTACGCACCCCAGCGGGAGCAAGCTCCCTCGCCACAAAGCCAGCTCCCACAGGGTTTTGCGGTGTTTTTAATCCAGCGTTCGCTGCACTTCGCACACCGCCTGTTCAAGGCTGCCCATATGCAAATTCAACACTCGCTCCACCGGCGCCTGATGCATTGGCCAATGCAGCGCCATGCTCCCCACCAGGCGGCCATTGGCGCGCACCGGCAGCGCCACCGCCCGGATCAGGAACGGCAAACGCACAGGATATTCCCAATAGCCCTCGGTACGCTGGCCAAAGCCCTGGTGCTGGGTTTGCTCGCATGCGCGATAGTGCTCGTCTGCCGCCACATGATTACGGCCTGCCAGGCGATGTACTTCTTCGGCCGGCAATTGCGTCAAGCAGGCTTTGCCCATCGCGGAATGGAACAGGCTGGCATACTGGCCGACGATCTGGCAGTTGTTCGGGTACAGCTTGCGCAACACACTGGGAATCGCACTCTCCATGACCTCCAGGCGCTCACCATCGAAGCACGACAAATCCACCACCAGCCCGGTGCGCTCGCTGAGCTCCAATAACCAGGGGGCGGCGCTCTCCACCACCTGGCGCTTGAAGCGTTGCTGGGTATCGCCGAACAAGCGCCGGGCACGCAGGCGGTAACGTCGATCACTCAGGCCCCGATAGACCCAACCCTGTTCCTGCAAGGTTAGCAACATGCGCGACACCGTGGCCTTGGGCAGGCGCGTGAGGTAGTGCAACTCTTCCAGCCCCAGGGCCTGGTGCTCGCCCAGCAACTCGACAATTGCCAGTGCGCGTTCAACCGAGCGTACGGTGCCTGTCTCCATGTTCGATCTCCCTGTTGCCGGTGGATGATCTTTTTTCACAGCAAGATACAGGCCCGGTCAGCGCTCAACGGGTCGTTGCAAGGCACGCCGGTGGCCGGCGTTGTACCCATTGGGTCAGTTGTTCATGGGCGTAGGCCAATTGCAGCACGGCCCTGTCGGCCTGGGCCGGGCCAATGATTTGCAGGCCCATGGGCAAGCCCTGGGGGTTGAAGCCCACCGGAATGCTCATGCTCGGCAAACCGGCGAGGGTCGGGCCGATCACCACCTCCATCCAACGGTGATAAGTGTCCATTTCACGCCCGCCGACGAGGCGTGGCCAAGGCTGTTGTGCATCGAAAGGGAACACCTGGGCGGTGGGCAACAGCAGGAAATCGTAACGTTCGAACAGCTTGCCCAAGGCGCGGTACCACTCACTGCGGTCCACCGACGCCTGGTAAACCTGCTGAGCACTCAAGCCCTGGCCGCCCTCCACTTCCCATTGCGCTTCGGGTTTGAGCAGTGCGCGTTTTTGCGGGTTGGCATAGGCCGCGCCGAGGTTGCCTTGCACCAGCCAATGGCGGTGTACCAACCAGCACCGCCACAGGCGCGCCATGGAAAAGTCCGGTTGGCAGCTGTGCACTTCACAGCCCAACCTGGCGAAATCATCCAACGCCGCCTCGCACAGGCTCATCACGCCATCGTCCATCGGCAGATAACCGTTGTAGTCCCCCAGCCAACCAAGGCGCGCACCCTTGAAGTCATGCAGCAACGGCTGGCCAAGCACCGTCGGATCGGCCTGGGATGACAGCGGCGTGCGGGGGTCGTAACCGGCCTGGATGCTCAGCAACCGAGCCACATCCGTCACGCTGCGCCCCATCGGGCCTTCGGTGCCCAGTTGCTGCACGAACAACTCCGGCATCGGCCCGTGGGGCACCCGCCCTTGGGAGGGGCGCAAGCCGAACACGTTGTTGAACGCCGCCGGGTTGCGCAGCGAGCCCATCATGTCGCTGCCGTCGGCCACCGGCAGCATGCGTAGCGCCAGGGCCACCGCCGCTCCGCCACTGCTGCCGCCGGCCGCCAGGCGCGGGTCATAGGCGTTGCCGGTGGTACCGAACAGCGTGTTGTAGGTGTGGGAGCCCAGGCCGAACTCCGGCACGTTGGTCTTGCCGATGATGATCGCGCCACTGGCCCGCACCCGCGCCACGCTGATGGCGTCCTCGCCCGGCACATGCTCGGCGAACAGCGGTGAGCCCAGGGTGGTGCGCAAGCCCCGGGTGGCCGCCAGGTCCTTGATGGCCTGGGGCATGCCATGCATCCAGCCACGGGAGTGGCCCTGGTCCAACTCACGATCGCACGCCCTCGCCTCGGCCAGCACGGCCTCGCTGTCGCGCAACGACACCAGCGCATTCACGCCAGGGTTAAAGCGCTGAATCTGTGCCAGGTACGCCTGCATCACCTCTTCGCACGACACCTGCCGCCCATGAATGGCCCGCGACAGTTCAGTGGCATCCCAATCAACAATAGTCAAGGCTTCACCTCTCTAGAAAACGGCAGCGGTTTGCTCGCCCGGGGTGCCTCGCGCATGCAGTAAGTGCCCAGCAGCGTCAGCACGCACGCAAACAATACATAAAACGAGGGCGCCACCGGCGTGCCCAGTACCTTGCTCAGCCAGGTCACGATCAACGGCGCGAAACCACCGAACACCATCACCGCCACGTTATAGGCCACCGACACACCGGTCGAGCGCACCTCGATAGGGAACTGCTCGGCCAATGCCGTCGGCGCTGGCCCGAAGAACCCGCCAATCGCCGTGCACAACATCACCTGCATCACCAGCAGGCGCTCGATAGACGGCGCGGCGGCCACCCACACATACAACGGGTAGACCATCACGAAGAACGCCAAGGTGAAGGCCATCAACACCGGCCGCCGTCCCCATCGATCCGAGAGCAGGCCGGACAACGGAATCACCACAGTCATCAGCGCTACCGCAAACATCTGCACCATCAGCACCTGGTCCAGCGGCAGGCCAAGGTTCTTGTGAGCGAAGGTCGGCATGTTCACCAGCACCACATAAAACGACACCGTCGCGCCGCAGGCCAGCCCCATCGACACCAGAATACTGCGCCGATGCTCACGCAGCACTTGCATGAGGCTCGGCGCAGGGCCAGTGGCTTGCTTGCGCGCTTCGATGAACTCTTCCGGGTCTTCCATGTGCCGACGAATCCACAACCCCACCGGCCCGATCAGCAAGCCCAGCACAAACGGCAGGCGCCAGCCCCACAAGTCGAGGGTTTCGGGCGAAAAGAAATGCGTGACCAGCGCCACCATCGCTGCCCCACCGAACACCGCCAGGCATTGCCCCACCAGTTGCCAGGAGCCATACAATCCCTTGCGATGGGCCGGTGCACTTTCCACCAGAAATGCCGTGGCACTCGCGTACTCACCGCCGGTAGCAAACCCCTGCAGCATCCGCGCCACCACAATCAGCAACGGCGCGCCCATGCCGATGGCAGCATAATTCGGCGCGAAGGCGATCAGCGCGATGGACACGGTCATCAACCGGATAATCAACTGCATCGCCGCCTTGCGGCCTTTGCGGTCGGCGTAGATACCCAAGAGGATGCCGCCCACCGGGCGCATGAAAAAGCCCACGCCGAAGGTGGCCAGAGCCATCAGCAGCGAGGCGTATTCGTCCTCCGAGGGGAAGAACTGCCGGGCGATGATACTGGCGAGAAAGCCGTAGACGATAAAGTCATACCATTCCAACGCGTTGCCAATCACCGCCGCCACCACTTGGCGGGTGCGCGAAACACCAGGTTTTGCAGTCTGCATGAGGAACACTCCGTTCAACCGATCAGGGAAAGGGTCCAGCGGCAGAAAAAAGAGGTCGTCAGGCCGGCTTGAGCCAGCTCTCGGCCAGCGCGCCCCAGTAGGCTGCGCCGGTCAGCAGGATGTCGTCGTTGAAGTCATAGGCGGGGTTGTGCACCATCGGCCGCGACACGCCGTTGCCGATAAACAGATAACTGCCTGGGCAGCGTTGCAGCATCCAGGCGAAGTCTTCGCTGCCCATCAGCGTGCGGGTGTTGCCGTCCACGGCGTCGGCACCGAGCAAGGCCACGCCGACCTGACGGGCGAATTCGGTTTCTTCGGCGTGGTTGACCAGCACCGGGTAGGCCGGGCGGTGTTCGACCTGCACGGTGCAGCCGAAGCTGGCGGCCTGGGTCTGGATGATCGCGTTGACCCGTTCCAGCATTTGTTCACGCACCTTGGGGTTGAGTGCGCGCAGGCTCAGGCGCAATAACGCTTGCTGGGGAATCACGTTGGCCGCCTGGCCGGCCTGCAAGGCGCCGACGGTGACCACGGCGGCTTCCTGGGTATCGATATTGCGCGCCACCACCGTTTGCAGAGCCATGACCATGCTGGCTGCCGCCACCAGTGGATCGATAGTGAGGTGTGGCATGGAGCCGTGGCCACCGACACCTTCGAGGGTCACGGTAAGCAAATCCTGGGACGCCATCATCGGGCCAACTCTCAAGCCCAGATGCCCCGCCGGCAAACCCGGCATATTGTGCATGCCGAACAACCCGTCGCAAGGAAAGCGCTCCAGCAAACCGTCCGCCAGCATCGCCTCGGCGCCGCCCTGGCCTTCTTCGGCGGGTTGGAAAATCAGGTTCAAAGTGCCGTCCAATTGCCGCGTCGCCGCCAAGTAACGCGCGGCACCGAGCAACATGGTGGTGTGGCCGTCATGGCCGCAGGCGTGCATGCAGCCGGCATGCTGGCTGGTATAGACCGCGCCGGTATTTTCGATGATGGGCAAGGCGTCCATGTCGGCGCGAATCCCCAACGTGCGCGAGCTGTTGCCGTTACGCAGCACGCCGACCACACCGGTCTTGCCGATGCCGGTATGCACCTCATACCCCCACTCCCGCAATGACTGCGCGACCAGTGCTGAGGTGCGGTTCTCTTCAAAGCCAAGCTCAGGATGAGCGTGGATATCGTGACGCACAGCGTGCAAGTCGCTGGCAACGTCACTGAGCCAATCCAGGATGTGCTGGTGCGGGCGCATGGTGATTCTCCTCACAGGCGGGTGGTCCCGTTCTTGTTGGCGACACATCGACAGCTAAGCGCGATGTGCGCGTGAGGACAATCAAAGGTGGTTCCACTCTGTGGAACCTCAGGGCCGGTTCTTTTTCCGAGAACCCACGCAGATAATCTAAATGTGGGAGCTGGCTTGCCTGCGATGACGGCGGCACAGGCACCCGTGATGTTGACTGACCTGGCGCTATCGCAGGCAAGCCAGCTCCCACAGGGGAATTTGGGTGTGTCAGGGGTTGAGGCGGCAGCCTTGACGGTCGCCCAACCACCGCGCCGTCTGCGTACGCCCTAAACCGCTTGCCGTGACTTCACTGCGTTCCGGCGAGTCAGTGAACGCACTGGTTGGCACGTACTGCTTCACATACCCCAGGCAATACTGCGCAGGGTTGTTGGCCACATACCGGCACGAGCAATACTCCTTGGCGGTGTACGCCGCGATGATGTCGGGGAAGGCTTGCAGGTTGACGCGCTCGTGCCAAACCCAGCCCAAGAGTGAGATAAACAACACCAGTAAAACGCTGATGAACGGATGACGACGCATCATGAGCGCACCGCCGCCAGCACTCGTTTGAGCAGTTCGTTATGCCGGTAACTACCATCCCGATCATCGCCGTAACGCACGATCACCAGGTGTTCATCGGGCAGCACAAACAGCGCCTGGCCCCAGTGCCCCAGCGCGGCAAAGGTGGCGGCCGGTGCGTCGGGCCAGGGTTGGGGGGCGCCGGTGTTGAGCCACCACTGGCCGCCCGGCACGGCTTCATCCTGGCCGGCTTTGTAGCGATCGAAGGGCCGGCGGTTGAAGGCGACCCAGTCCTTGGGCAGCAGTTGTCGCTCGCCCCAGCGCCCATCCCGCGCCATCAGTAGCCCTACTCGTGCCAGATCGCGGGCTGTGAGATAGGCATAGGACGACGCGACAAACGTTTCATCCGCATCGGTTTCCCAGGTTGCGTCGCGAATGCCCAGGGGCTGGAACAGCGCGTCCCACGGGTAGGTCATGTAGGCCTTGTGGCCGAGCATGCCCTTGAGCGCGGCGGACAGGATATTGCTGTCGCCACTGGAATAACGGAAAGCCTGGCCAGGGGCGGCGACCGCATCGGTATCCGCTGCGAATTGCGCCATGTCGGTGTGGCCACGGGTGTAGAGCATCGCCACCACCGAAGACTTCAGCGGGGCGTATTCGTAGTCTTCCTGCCAATCCAACCCGGAGGCCCAGTGCAGCAAGTCGGCCATGGTTACCTTAGGGTGCTGCTTCATCGGCGGGTAGAAACGTGCGACAGGGTCGCTGAGTTTGAAGCGGCCTTGCCCATAGGCCACGCCCAGCACGGTAGCCATCAGGCTTTTGCTGACGGACCAGGTCAGGTGCGGTGTGCTGGCAGTGGTGGGTGCGGCGTAGCGTTCATAGATGATTTCGCCATCCCGAATGACCAGCAACGCGTCGGTGCGAATACCGTTGCGGGTGGCATCGTCACGGGGTGGGAAAGCGTAGGCGTTCAGGGCATCGACAGCGGGACCAGTGGGGGCTGTGCCCACGGCCCACTCCTTTTCAGGCCAGATTTCAGCGCGAGCATTCACGGCGACAAACAATAGGGCAACGCACAACAGGCCTCGGACCATGGACGCAAACTCAAGGGGGCATTCAAGCCCGCGAGCCTAGCTCACGCCAGTGACAGATTTGCGACAAGGGGGCTGTCATCCAACCGTCACCGTAACTTCATGGAGCTGACACCGAGGCTACATAGCCTGACTTTGGACAACAAAGTCGACTGGCCGCAACCTGGCCGGCACCCGGAGACTCGCTATGACTCAGATCGCCCGCATCAGCGACAAAGGCAATGAACGCCGTCTGCAAGCCGAACGCCTGGTAGGCGCACAGGCATTGCAGGAAGCCCAGGCCCTGCGGTTCAACGTGTTCAGCGGCGAGTTCAACGCCAAGCTGAAAGGCGCGGAACTGGGTCTGGACATGGATGACTATGATGTTCACTGCAGCCATATCGGCGTGCGGGATTTGAACAGCGGTCGACTCGTCGCTACTACCCGTCTGCTCGACCACCAGGCCGCCAGCACCCTGGGCCGGTTCTACAGCGAAGAAGAATTCAGCCTGCATGGCCTGCTGCACTTGCAGGGCCCGATTCTGGAGATTGGCCGCACCTGCGTCGACCCGGCCTATCGCAATGGCGGCACCATCGCGGTGTTGTGGGGCGAGTTGGCCGAGGTACTCAACCAGGGTGGCTACAGCTACCTGATGGGCTGCGCAAGCATCCCGATGCACGATGGCGGCATCCAGGCCCACGCGATCATGCAGCGCTTGCGCGAGCGCTACCTGTGCAACGAACACCTGCGCGCCGAACCGAAAAAACCGCTGCCGGCCCTGGACTTGCCGTCCAACGTCATCGCCGAAATGCCGCCGCTGCTCAAGGCCTACATGCGCCTGGGCGCGAAGATCTGCGGCGAGCCGTGCTGGGATGAAGACTTCCAGGTAGCCGACGTGTTTATCCTGCTCAAGCGCGACGAGTTGTGCCCGCGTTACGCGCGCCACTTCAAGGCGGCCATGTGATGAACCGCCTGCGCATTTACGGGCGCATCGCCCGCGTGCTGTTGGTGGTGGGGCTGGGGTTGAGCATGGCCAGTGTGTTCGGCCTGTTCGAGCGCCTGGGGGTGGCTAACTCGATGGTGCGGCGCCAGCGTTGGTCGCGCTTCTTCATGGCACGGCTGACCAACGCCCTGCCCTTTCGCGTGACGGTGCATGGCGAGTTGCCGCAAACGCCGATGCTGTGGGTGAGCAATCATGTGTCCTGGACGGATATCCCGTTGCTGGGCATGGTGGCGCCGATGTCGTTTTTGTCCAAGGCCGAAGTACGTACCTGGCCGGTGGCGGGCTGGCTGGCGGCCAAGGCTGGCAGCCTGTTTATTCGTCGCGGTTCAGGTGACAGCCAACTGATTCGCAAGCAGATGACCCGTCATCTGGAACAACAGCACCCCTTGCTGATGTTCCCCGAAGGCACCACCACCGACGGTCGCGGCCTGCGCACGTTCCACGGGCGCTTGCTGGCCAGCGCGATCGATGCGGATGTGTCGCTGCAGCCGGTGGCGATTCGGTATCTGCGCGACGGCCAGGTCGACCCGCTGGCGCCCTTTATTGGCGATGATGATTTGCTCTCGCACCTGATGCGCTTGTTTTCCAATGACCAGGGCGATGTAGAGATTCATGTGCTCAAGCCGATTGCCTGCACTGGGCAGGAACGTGCGGCGTTGGCGTATCAGGCGCAGCAAGCGGTGCAGAAGGCGTTGTTTGGGCCAGTGCCGGAAGCAGAGCAAGTGGCTGCTCGACCTGCATTCGCAGCCTGAAGCAATGTGAACACAATCCAAATGTGGGAGCCGGCAAGCCAGCTCCCACATTCAGCTCTCATGTAGTCAGTTGAGATTGCGCAAATTTCTGCAACTCTGGGTAGAACAGTCGAAAGTCCTCACTCAGGGGCTCATATAAAACCCGCAACTCCTGCATCGCATATCCTAACTCCTCAGGCTGCGTCAGCCGCCGCGAAATCCCGCGCAGCACCTGGTCCATCACCGCAAACTCGCGGTACGAGCCCAACCAATCATCCGCGGCCATATACGGCGCAATCTGCGCCAGCCGCCCCGGTAACGCGGGTTCAGCCGCCAACACCTGATACACCTGGGACGTGAAACGCTCCAGAGGCTGGTCGGCATACAGCGCCCAATCCCGCGCCAGGCAATGGTCAAAAAACACATCGAGGACGATCCCGGCATAGCGCCGGCGGGTCAGACTGAAGCGCGACAAGGCCTCGCCCACCAGCGGATGGCTATCGGTAAAGCGGTCGATGGAGCGATGCAACTGGATCGCCGCTTCGATTTGCGGGCTGAACTGGCCCTGCAGGCGGCCTTTGACGAAGTCGCCATAAAGGCTACCCAGCAATTGCGCAGGAAGTTGGCCGCCCAGGTGCAGATGTGCGAGATAATTCATGCCGCGCAGTCTACCACTGCCACCAACATATCGTTATAACCCGATATACCGATTCGACCTGGCCTCAGATCAAAATCATATTGGTATATCGGGATATTACGATCTAAAGTTCGCCTTATCGCGATATAACGCTTTACGACACCGAGCACCCTGCCATGTCCATCGACCTCGACGAAATAATAAAAGCCCTGGCGCACCCAGTACGACGAGACATCCTCACCTGGCTCAAAGACCCGAAAGTGCAGTTCCCCGAGCAATTGCACAACCACGAATACGGCATCTGCGCCGGGCAGATCGACCAGCGCTGCGGCTTGTCCCAGTCGACGGTGTCGGCCCACCTGGCCACCTTGCAACGTGCGGGTCTGATCAGCAGCCAGAAGGCTGGACAGTGGCACTTTTTCAAGCGCAATGAGGAAGTGATCCAAGCCTTTCTGACTGCGCTCATTACCGAACTCAGCGCACCGTAATCACCAAGGACACGTACATGCCCCTCTCGCTACTCATACTGGCCCTGAGCGCCTTCGCCATCGGCACCACCGAGTTCGTCATCATGGGCTTGCTGCCCGATGTGGCGGCAGACCTGGGTGTGTCAATTCCCGGCGCCGGCTGGCTGGTCACCGGTTACGCCTTGGGCGTGGCCATCGGCGCACCGTTCATGGCACTGGCCACCGCCAGGCTGCCACGCAAGGCGGCGCTGGTAGCGTTGATGGGTATTTTCATTATCGGCAACCTGCTCTGCGCCCTGGCAAGCGACTACAACGTGCTGATGTTTGCCCGTGTGGTCACGGCGTTGTGCCACGGAGCCTTCTTCGGAATTGGTTCGGTGGTGGCGGCAAACCTGGTGCCGGCCAACAAACGTGCGTCGGCGGTGGCGCTGATGTTCACCGGGTTGACCCTGGCCAACGTGCTGGGCGTGCCCCTGGGTACGGCGCTGGGCCAGGAAGCCGGCTGGCGCTCGACCTTCTGGGCCGTGACCGTGATTGGCGTGATCGCCTTGATCGGCCTTATTCGCTTCCTGCCCGCCAAGCGTGACGAAGAAAAACTCGACATGCGTGCCGAACTGGCCGCCCTCAAGGGCGCCGGTATCTGGTTGTCACTGAGCATGACTGCGCTGTTTGCCGCGTCCATGTTTACCCTCTTTACCTACGTCGCGCCGCTGCTGGGCGATGTCACTGGCGTGTCGCCCAAAGGCGTGACCTGGACCCTGCTGCTGATCGGCCTGGGCCTCACCGTGGGCAACATCATCGGCGGCAAACTGGCGGACAAGCGCCTGGCGGCCACCTTGATCGGCGTGTTCATCAGCATGGCGGTGGTTTGCACGGTGCTGAGCTGGACCAGCGTTGCGGTGATACCGACTGAAATCACCCTGTTCCTGTGGGCCACCGCTTCGTTCGCCGCCGTGCCGGCGCTGCAAATCAACGTGGTGACCTTCGGCAAGGCCGCGCCGAACCTGGTGTCCACCCTGAACATCGGGGCCTTCAACATTGGCAACGCCCTCGGCGCCTGGGTCGGCGGCAGCGTGATTGCCCACGGCTTCGGCCTGACCAGCGTGCCGCTGGCGGCCGCCGCACTGGCGATTCTCGCGCTGCTGGTGACCCTGATCACTTTCCGTCAGGGCGCCAATGCCGACCTGGCCCCCGCGACCCACTGATCAACTTGAAAGAGAAGGTGTTTTTCCCATGACGACTATTTTCGATCCGATCACACTGGGCGACCTGCAACTGTCGAACCGCATCATCATGGCGCCGCTGACCCGCTGCCGCGCGGATGCCGGCCGCGTGCCCAATGCGCTGATGGCCGAGTACTACGTGCAACGCGCCTCCGCCGGGCTGATCCTCAGCGAAGCCACTTCCGTGACACCGATGGGCGTGGGCTACCCGGACACCCCCGGCATCTGGTCCAACGACCAGGTGCGCGGCTGGGCCAACATCACCAAGGCCGTGCATGGCGCGGGCGGCAAGATCTTCCTGCAGTTGTGGCATGTGGGCCGCATCTCCCACGCGTCCTACCTGAACGGCGAAACCCCGGTGGCTCCGAGTGCGGTTCAGGCTAAAGGCCACGTCAGCCTGGTTCGCCCATTGGCCGACTACCCGACCCCGCGCGCCCTGGAAACCGCTGAAATCGCCGACATCGTCGACGCTTACCGCACCGGCGCCGAGAACGCCAAGGCCGCAGGCTTCGACGGCGTGGAAATCCACGGCGCCAACGGCTACCTGCTCGACCAGTTCCTGCAAAGCAGCACCAACCAGCGCACCGACCAGTACGGCGGCTCTTTGGAAAACCGTGCGCGCCTGTTGCTGGAAGTCACCGACGCCGCCATCGAAGTCTGGGGCGCCGGCCGCGTGGGCGTGCACCTGGCACCGCGTGCTGACGCGCATGACATGGGCGACGACAACCTCGCCGAGACCTTCACCTACGTCGCCAGCGAACTGGGCAAGCGCGGTATCGCCTTTATCTGCTCCCGTGAAAAAGAAGGCGCAGACAGCCTTGGCCCGCAGCTGAAAAAAGCCTTCGGCGGCGCGTACATCGCCAACGAACGTTTCACCAAAGACAGCGCCAATGCCTGGCTGGCGGCGGGCAAGGCGGATGCAGTGGCCTTCGGTATTCCTTTCATCGCCAACCCGGACCTGCCGGCGCGACTGAAGGCTGATGCGCCGTTGAACGAGCCGCATCCGGAGACCTTCTACGGTAAAGGCCCGGTGGGTTATATCGACTACCCGACGCTGGCACTCTGATCGACTGGAACAAAAAACCCCGGCTTGCGACAGCCGGGGCTTTTTATGGACGGCGAGAAACGCTTGGCATGATTTGAAATGACCGGCCTCTTCTTGAATCATTTTCTATAGAGAGATCAGTCCCTGCGCCAACGCCACGCCGACGGCTTGCCGCCGGCTGAAAGAGCCCAACTTTCGACTCGCATTTGCAATGTGAAAATTGATGGTTCTCTCTGAACATCCCAAGATGCAGCTCATTTCCCAAGTCGTTTTGCCCACACCAGACCATTTCAGCACTTCTGACTCCCTTAATGTCAGATTGCAGAGTTGCTCACCCACTGCGTTCAAATGTTTTTGGGAGCCCTCCAGAAGGAAGGGAATCAGCATGAATAGCTTGCCTAACGGACCATTCAGGTCATCGCCAAGATCGTCGGTAAAGCTCACGCATTGAGCGACGTTGAGCGATCCGGCCATTTCGTTAAAACGCAGGGGAATACTGACACCCTGCAAAAGCCCATACCCCTCGCGCTCCGTCCAGAACTGATGGGACCGACCTCGTGCTTGTCTGCGTGCCAGCCCCCAGAAAAGAGGCGCGAAGTGATGGCGGCAATGCCTGATTATCGGGTCCACCTGAATGAAGTTCTCCTCCTTGTATCGCCTGAGCCAGTCAGAAGGATAAGTCGTCATGATCCTGTTAAAGGGGTCACTGGTGGTTGAAGGGCCCAAGCTCAGCAAATAGCTTTGATAGCCAATACGACGCAGCACCTTGCGCAGATGGCGTTCCCAATCTCGTCGGTGCAAGTCGGTGGCCAGCACGGAAAAGTCATCCAATACTTCTTTGAAATTAACCCTCAGGAGTACGTCTTCTTTTTTATACCTAAATAAGTCATCCACGATGAATCCCTGCCACTCATAGAAGCTTTTTTGATACAACTTGGTTAAAAAAACGGGCCGCTGAACAAGCGACCCGTTGCGCGCCGCTTACAATCCTGCTTGGAGACAGTGTTGGTCTATAAAGCTCTTGAATATTCCAAGGCCGTCCTCCGTCAATATACTTTCGGGGTGAAACTGGACTCCCTCTATCGGATAGTCAGCGTGCCGCACGCCCATGATGTATCCATCATCGGTCGAGGTGGACGTTACTGCCAGTTCACCGGGTAGCCCCTCGTTATCAATAATCAGCGAGTGGTAACGAGTCGCCTTGATCGAACGCCCCCCTGTATGGGCGTAGACACCTAGCCCATCGTTATCGATGGCGCTGATCTTGCCATGCATGACATGCGAGGCTCGGATGACCGCCCCGCCAAACGCCAGACCGATGGCTTGATGCCCCAAACAGACGCCCAATATCGGCAGGCGCCCTTTAAAGTTTTGGATGACTTCAATGTACCCCGCGTCCTGCGGGTGCCCAGGCCCTGGGCCCAAGACACAAAAGTCTGGCGCATACGCTTCGATACGTTCGATCAAATTTGGAACATCATTGCGCTCCACATGGGTTTCCAGTCCAAGCTGTTCAAGATACTGGCTGATAATGAAAACAAAACTGTCATAGGCATCAATCAAGAAAACTTTCATTGCAGCATCTCCTTGCCGGTAACCGCACGATAGACAGAACCCATTTTGTAGAAGGTTTCGGTCCACTCTTTATCCGGAACCGAGTCGGCCACCACGCCTGCCGACGCACGCAGGTAATAAGTACCTTCTTTATGAACCGCTGAGCGAATGCATAAAGCCGTATTGATGCTGCCGTCGAATCCGATCAAACCGACTGCTCCGGCATATATTCCACGACGGTTATTTTCCATGCTTTCGATAATCTGCATCGCACGTATTTTTGGCGCACCGGTCATGGTTCCCGCGGGGAAAGAAGCCTTGATCACGTCGAAGGCATCGAAGCCTTTTCGCAACAAGCCACGCACGTTGGAGACCATGTGATAGAGGTGCGAGTACTCTTCGACCAACATCAATTCATCGACTTCAAGTGAACCTGGCTGGCAGACACGACCGATGTCATTCCTGCACAAATCCACCAGCATCAAATGTTCAGCCCGTTCTTTTTCAGAGCGTGTCATGCTTAAGATCAGCTCGCTCGACGGTATGCCAGGGGTTTTGCCCACGGTGCCGGCGATGGGCCTCATCTCAATCAGATCGTCCTTGATGCGAACAAATAGCTCGGGGCTTGCGCCAATCAGGTCAACGCCCCCCAGGTTGGCCAAATACATGTAAGGAGACGGGTTGTTCTTGCGCAACGCACGGTACACATCAAAAGGTTTGACCGGCGTATCCACCTGCACCTCATGACCCAATTGGATCTGATAAATATCACCTTGGCGAATGTGCTCCAGCGCCTTGTCGACCCAGCCAAGGAATTGCTCTTTTTGCACCGTATCGCGCGCGACCGTGACCGACGGGTAAATAATCGGAGAGTCATCAGCCGGGATACCCTTGGCATCTGCCAGTAGCGCAACGTAGTCATCGGTACTACGGGATTTCCAGAGGGAACTGTTGTTGACCATGAGGTCCACTGTTCCATTGGAATGGAAGTAAACCAGCGTCTGAAATACGGTCAAGGCAATAATCGGATAATCATTGGTTTGCTCGGTCAAGTGGGGAATTTCCTCGACAAACCGAACGCAGTCATAAGAGAGGTAGCCAAAAAAAGCGAGGCTGGGGTGAGTCTGACGCTGAACCTCAAAGGGTGTTTGTAACGCACGCAGCAAATTCCATACCGCATCGTTCGAACGAATGTTTATACGGCCATGGTCATCCAGAACTATTTCCTGAGCCGACAATGCACTTCTTAAATAACTGAGCAGTTGCTCATTGGCTTCGAGTGTTGCATACCCCTCATAAATTTTTACCGCCAATAGAGGTTCTAGTCCGATAATTGTTGCCTTGCGATCCCGGCTGGGGCCGGACAGCGATTCGAGAATGAAGACTTTGTCGGCACCGAGTACTTTTGCCGCCGCTTCATAGACAACAAGCGGGTCGCACTTCAAACTTTCGGTATGTAGTTTAACGCTCACGGGTGTGGTTATCCCACGCATGACATAACTCCTTTTTATTGATAACAGGCTCACACAGCAGAATCGAACGCACAGAGCGATTACTTAAACTGCCTGGCAGTTCAACCAGTTAATTATTGATGTGAAGGACTCATCAGCCACACGCGCACTCGGGCCCGCAAAAGCACCTACTCAAAAAAGAGACAGAACTTCAGCGCACCATTCGCCTATTACGATTTTCCCGGGACCTGCCACGAAAAATCGAATAATAGCGCTCGGCTATTAATGAGTTACCAATTAGGGGTGTTTGACTGAAACAGGCAGCAAGACACCGGCGGTTGCTGGATTAGCGACGCCAGATATTGCTTTTGAAAACCGAAAGATGGGCAGTGTTGGACTCGGAGGACGATCCGAGGGAGCTCTTCAGCACTGATAGTCGGTAGTACATTTAAGACTTCCTGTGTCTTGAGGGCATTGCAGGAGTGATTCCTGAATACCCGTTGGATACTACTCATAGGTTCAATAGGGGTCAACCTCAATTACCCAGGGTTTACAGGTGCTCTCACACTGAGTCAGGCAACGCTTGAGTCCCTGCGAGAAACCACTGAATAGCCTGCAGGGTTTGCTCGGCACACTCCAGGTAGGGTACATGCCCCGCATCTTCGATAACGCAAATACTGGCCTGTGGCAAAAGCCGGTGGACCTCATGCAGGCACGAAACATCAAAGACCCGATCATTGCGCCCCCACACCACCAACGTCTTGGCTTGAACGTCCGCCAATCGCGATTGAAGCGGGTACAGTCCGGCGTCCTTGAAGTCCCTTAGTATTTTTCCGATTTTCTCATAGCGCTGCGCCCCCTTGTTGGCCAGCGCCCTCGCCAGAAAGGCTGGTACCCTCGGCGGCCGGGTGAATATCATCTCCCACAGGGCCTGCATTTCGTCAACGCAGCGATAGCCAAAAGGGTGTCTGCCCGACTCCAGAAACTGATTCATCGCCGCACTGAGCCGTGTCGAAGATAACCCCGCAGGTGCCAGCGCGATTACACCGCAAACTTCTGCCGGATAAGTGGCAGCATAAAGACAGGCAATGCAGCCGCCCATAGAGCTGCCTATCAACACCAGCTCCGGGAAGGCATGCGCCTCGAAAAACGCTCTTAATCGGACCACCTGAGCCGTAGGATCATAGCTTTGCAAGCCGTCGAAAGACGACTCGCCTTCTCCAGGAAGATCAAGGAAAACGCAGTTACAGGTCTCAACCAACGAGTAAAGCTTAGGGCCCCACTGGTCCTTGCTGGCTCCCAGGCCATGAAGGAACACCAAGGTAGGGCCGGTCTTGACCCTGCTCGATTGCAAGTAGGCGACCTCATAACCTTGCCCCTTCCACCGCCGGACCTTAAGCCTGTAGCGGAACCGGTTTTGCTTACGCATGGCGAGCAATACCCACTGACCTGGCCAATTCATCGAACATTACCTCTCAACGGGTTCGCCAATCATTCGACAGGAGCATCTCCGGCGCGGACTTGCCGTGCCGGTAGCCGGACCTGGCACAGTGCAACGCCTGCCAAAACCGCAACACCACTGACGACCAAGCTCAGCGAAACACCTTCCTGCAGAAGTACCTGGCTGACCGCCACTGCAAATACTGGCACCAATAGAAGGAACGGCGTAAGGCGCTGAACCGGGTGCCGCCCCAAAAGCCAATACCACAAGCCAAACCCAATCAGCCCGCCACTGACAGCGGTATACAGGACGGCAGCCCATGCTTTCGGGCTGGCAGTCAGCACCGAACCCCATGCATCCCCCTCCACCGCGGCGGAGACCATCAGTAACTCCGGTGCGGCAATCAACGCTGTCCACGCGCTGATCGCCACAGGATTGAAAGGTCCCCAGCGCTTGGTAAGGACAGTGCCCACCGCAAAAACAAACGCCGCAACAATCACCAGCAACACCCCCGACAACGCACCGCCACGGCCAACCCCCCCTACCACCGTCAGCACTCCAATCAATGCGATGACAATCCCGACTACCACCTGCAAACCAATTCGCTCCTTCAAGACGGCGAAAGCCAACAGCAACGTGAAAGGTGTGGCCAGTTGGTACGCAACAGCAGAAGTGGAGGCATCCACCCGCGAGATGCCACAGTATAAAAGCCCGAAATGCAGAGCTCCCACCAGCGAGGCGATCCAGAACACAGGAAGGAGCTCACGGCGTTTAGGAATCCCGCAAAACGGCACCAATACAATCGCCATCAAGGCAAAGCGCATGGCAACCATGAGAATTGGCGGAAGTTCCTGCCCCCCAACTTTAACTGCTGTCACTTGGGCGCCCCATAAAAAAGCGACCAGGACAGCTATCAACGAATCGCGAATAGGCATTAATTCATCATCCCGTTTGAAATTGGACTTGCTTGAGCAGACGCAGGCGCTCCACGCCTTGGCGTGGGTGTGCATTCAATTTTTGAAAGTGTTCAAGGAGGCGATCCAGCGTCTCCCGCAGAGCCTGTTCCGCCTCAGTGTCCTGAACCAGTTGCGTATTGAATGTGGCTGGAAAGCCGGAGCCAACGAGCACCATCTTGTTCAACAGAACGTTCAGCACCACCTGACTGAACACGGCCGTATGTCCGTACCGGCGCCCCACCACTGCCACCGCGGCAAGCTTGTCCCGCAACGGCCGCTCCCTGGGGCGCAAAAAGCCGTAACCCACCCGTTCCAGGAACGCCTGGAACCGGCTGTTGGTACCATAGGCATGCATGACGGGTAGATACAGGATGGCGTCGGCCCTGGCCATTTCATCGACAATCGCGCCGACATCGTCCTGCAGTAAACAATCGCGATGTGAGCACGCGTTATCAGCGTCGCAATAGTCGATACGATAATCGCGCAGCCAAAGGTCTTGGACAGAGGCGCGTCCCTCCAAGTGGCGTCGAATCAACGACACCACCTGGCTGCTGACCCCGTGCAAGCGGTTTGACCCGACAATGACGATCAGCTTCATCAGTTCAGGACGCCTTGGCCAGCGGCGCGTCGGCGATACGCTCGTATTCGAGCAACGACTCTTCCAGCAACTGACCGGTGAGGTACAGGGTCACCCGGGCGACTTCCTTGATAAGCGTCCGCTCTTCATCCGTCCTCACCGAGCGTTGCATCGCAAGACGAACTTCTTCGGAGTGTTTTTCGTCAATGCTCGAATGGGCGACGAAGAATGTCATCTGCTCGTCCTTGAGCCCCAGGTCGGTGCGAAACTTGTTTAGGATCGGCTGGATATGCTCATACACCTCCTCCGCCCAATAGCTGTAACCCAGTCGCGCGACCGGCCCAAGACGAATGGCGACGTCATTCAAATAAGCGATCAGCGCCTGAGTAGGCGGGAGCGGCGCGGGCAGTGATACAGGCAAGGCGCCGATGGATTCCAAGTCGCGAATCACCATTTTTTCGTGCCCCAATTCTTCAAGCGCATGCTTGTAGACAAAGCGAAGTAACGTAGTCTGACTGGGGTCCGCGCTGAACGCACAGGCCGCCTGATTAATCGAGTTGAAACGGGTGTAGTGATAAACTTGGAGCATCACCTGCTGATAAAGCTCGACCGTCATCGTCTGCTCAAGGCTGTGATTCCAATAACGTCCTTTCTTGATTTTGGCCCAGCCGCTATCAACAATCGCGTCCAGTTCTTTGAAAAAATTATCCATGAGCTATTTTTCCTTTGATGGTGTTAAAGACGGTTTCCAGTTCCAGGTAAACCAAACTGTAATCCCGTGATGACTGGCGGTTCGTCCAGGTAATATCGTCAGCCAGAACATGGCCGCCGATATCGACATACAGGGCAGCCAAACGCCCACGGCATAAAGCCGAGATGTACTGAAAGTGCGTATTAGCCTTCAACCAGATGGCGGTTTGCAGAAGAAATGACCTCAAGTGCAATCCCCCTCTGTATTTTTCATCCAACACCAACCGATTGGCATCAAATGAGTCCAGGGGGTGAGCAAAGTAGTGGCCTACGTCAACTACACGTTCGACAAAGCTCATGCCATGCCCCAATGGCGTTATCCGGATAGCGCCGACTATCTCGTCGCCGTCGAAATAAGCCATGTGGTACGAACAGGTATCGCGCACTACCTCGGCATCGAAAAAACTTTCCTCGTTGGCCGGGTTATCACCTATATAGCGAGACCTTAATGCGCAGACTTTCTGGAACAGTTCACTTTTCGCAGAAACGATTTTCACGGACATGCTCATGCGCAGACCCAGCCTAGCGATTGCGCTGATCGACGATTCGCGCTTCTTTCCAACTAAACCAACTGCCCAGGTTGACGTGATCATCCAGGTCATCGACGACCATGATCGTGGCCTCGACGCCCAGGCGTTCGCGTACACGCTCACGAATCAGTAATGTCAATTGGCTGCGGTCGCCTTCATAGAACCTGGACATTTCCATCTTGGCGATCACCGTATCCCTGCCGTTCACGGAGTTAATGACGATCTGATAACCCAGACATTGCTCCACACCTTCAAGCAGCGCCTGCTCGATATGACCAGCGGTGAAAGCCTTACCGTTGAGCGTCATCGCATCCTTGACCCGCCCGACCACTTTCATGACGTGCGCATGGGCGATAGGGTTCTTCGGATTTTTTTGTATGCAAACCAGGTCGCCCGTACGGTAGCGAATCAGCGGCTTCACTCCATCGATCAACATTGTGACGCACAGCTCCCCTTCGCCACTGTCACCCAGGCTTTCACCCGTTTGCGGATTCAGCACTTCAATGATGTAGTTGAGTCGGTGAGGCATCAGTTGATCGCTGGCGTTGGCCGCGGCAATGATCATTGTTTCCTGGGAGCCATACAGGCTGTTGTAGGCTTCACAGCCCCAGAGGCTATACAAGTTGTTCTTCAGCGCTGGCGTGCACAATTCGCCGCTCATCATGAACGCCCGCAAGTGAAAGTCCTGACTAGGATTGAAGCCAAGTCGCTCGGCTTCCTTGGCCAATGCCAGCAATAGTCCAGGTGCGGACGCAACAACACCAATACGCAAATCCTTCATCAACTGGAGCGTCTTGGGGTACCCGATGACGGGGGAATGTGGCCAGATTTTGGCGTTACAGACCCCCAGTTGTTGGCAGACATCGCCCAAGGTATCGCCGAAGGAATGCACCTCGGTCGGTCCCATGACGCCTACAACTGTTTTCTCTGTGGGGAAATGCTTCTCCAATACCGCTTGATATGACATGGCCAGTTGTTTGTTGCTGGCATAACTTTCCTTCTTATCCCTCGGACAAGGTGTCGCTGGGCCGGTGGTACCGGTGGTTTCGTAGTAATAGATACTGTCTTCCAATGTGCCTGACAGGATGTCCAGCATGGACTCGCGCAAATCGTCCTTGGTGGTAAAAGGCAGTGACGAAAGATTCGCCAGCGTGACACCGTCGACATTGATGTCCTTCAAATGCCCGGCATAGAAAGCGGACTTGTTTTTAACGTGGCGCAAGACTGTTCTAAGCTGGGCTTCATGCCATTGCTTCAAATCGTCTTCACTCAACGTATTAGTCCAATACGCCCGGTGCACAGCGTCATACTTTACGGTGAACTCATCAAACACCTTTACCGCACCCATAACCTGCTTCCTCATCGACATAGGTTTTTCGCCACTGCGGCTGCCCGCTCTGGATGCAGACACTAACGAGCCACAAAAAACCACACACCTGTCTACTCAGGCAGTTGTTATCGGATAACCTTTATGCTAGGCGGCCGCGCACTTGACCGCCTTCACTCGCCCAGCGCTGTCAAGTCCTAACCACCCTCCCTGGCATTCAATTGAAATAAAAAAGCCCCGGCTTTCGAGAGCCAGGGCTTTTTATGGGCCGCAGGTAACATTCCTTCACAGCCTTGCAACAATATCGCTACAAAATACTTAGCCGGCTACCTATCAACCGCCCGCCAGGCCGTATATAAAGTCACCCCACAAATCAGGCAGAAGGACGATTGACTGTCTTTAGGCTTTACTGTTGACACAACGGGTTGCAATTACGCATTTTGTTTCAATTGCGCAGGCTGGGGCTCAGGCGCAGCATGTCCAGCCCTATATCCGCCCAGCGCTCGGCGTCCTGATGCAATTGAAAACTGTCAGGCACCAGCAGCCACTGGCCGATCAACCCGTGGATAAACGCATGAATACACACGGCCCCACGGGTGGTATCCAGCGTGGCTGGAAGTTGCCCGCGATGGACCGCGTTACGCAACGTCAAGCCGATGCGCAGGTTGCACTCAAGGGTGTGGGTCTGGCGTTGGCGGCGCATGTCGCACATTTCATCGGTGAACTCGCACTTATGAAACAGAATCTCGTTGATGCGCCGGGTTTTCGGGTCCAGGGCCACTTCATGGTAGAGATGAATCAGCAGCTTGCGCATACAGCCGAGCGGGTCGGCTTCATCCTCGCTTTCACTCGCCCGGGCCAGTTCGTCCAGCGGTTCGTGCAGCGTGTCGAGCAGGGCCTGGAGCAAATCGGACTTATTGCTGAAATGCCAATAGATAGCCCCGCGCGTCACCCCTGCCAGCGCGGCGATGTCCGCCAGGGTGGTGCGCGCCACGCCACGCTCATAAAAGGCTTGCTCGGCGGCTTGGAGAATCTGGCTGCGCGTTTCCTGAGCTTCCTCTTTGGTGCGACGAACCATGGCAGTAAAACCTCAATCAGGACACTGTGGATGGTACTTGACCATCATCTGAATAATTGTGGGACGACGCCGTCATGGGCGCCGAACGTACTAGAATCGAGGCTTGCAGCGGTGCTTTGTCAGCATTGCGCGAAGCCTGTCAAGAGTTTACAAACAACCATGAACGTAAGTATATTGCGTAGCAAGCTACTTATCCACTCACGGCTTGTTTTTTACCCTTCCACACTTCTTGTGCGCACTCTGCGCGCCTGACCCGAGGATCTTCATGCAACTTAAGCCAGCTGTTACCGCTCTGGTCACTGCCGTCGCCCTGGCATCGCTGCTCAGCGGATGTAAAAAGGAAGAAGCGGCACCGCCCGCTCAAACCCCTCAGGTCGGCGTGGTCACCATTCAACCGCAAGCCTATACCCTGACCACCGAGCTGCCAGGCCGCACCACGGCCTTCCGCATTGCGGAAGTTCGGCCGCAGGTCAACGGCATCATTCTCAAGCGCCTGTTCAAGGAAGGCGCCGACGTGAAGGAAGGGCAACAGCTCTACCAGATCGACCCGTCGGTGTATGAAGCCACGCTCAAAAGCGCACAGGCGAGCCTGACCCAGACCAAATCCATCACCGATCGCTACAAGCAATTGGTCGAGGAGCAGGCCGTCAGCCGTCAGGAATACGACACCGCCGTTGCCAACCGCATGACTGCCGAGGCAAACGTTCAAACCGCCCAGATCAACGTGCGCTACACCAAGGTGTACGCGCCGATCTCCGGGCGTATTGGCCGTTCTTCGGTCACCGAAGGCGCACTGGTCAGCAATGGCCAGGCCGACGCCATGGCGGTGATCCAGCAACTGGACCCGATCTACGTCGACGTCACGCAATCTTCAGCTGAAATGCTCAAGCTGCGTCGCGACCTGGCCAGTGGCCAACTGGAAAAAGCCGGCGACAACGCTGCCAAGGTCAAGCTGACCCTGGAAGACGGCACGGCCTACGCCCAGGACGGCAAGCTCGAGTTCTCCGAAGTGTCGGTCGACCAGACCACCGGTTCCGTGACCCTGCGCGCCGTGTTCCCCAACCCTGACCACGTGCTGCTGCCGGGCATGTTCGTCCACGCCCAGTTGCTGGCCGGTGTGAACAGCAAGGCCATCCTGGCTCCGCAACAAGGCGTGACCCGTGACCTGCGCGGCATTCCGACGGCGCTGATCGTGAACAAGGACAACAAGGTCGAGCAACGTGAACTGGTTGCCAACCGTACCGCCGGTGCCTACTGGCTGGTGGAAAAAGGCCTCAATGCCGGTGATCGCGTCATCACCGAAGGCTTGCAGTACGTCAAGCCAGGCGCCGAGGTGAAGGTCACGGAAGCCTCCAACGCTAAACCCGCCGGTACTGCCGCAGCGCCTGCTGCCGCTGCTGGTCAAGGGGAGTAATCCATGTCGAAATTTTTTATCGACCGTCCCATTTTCGCCTGGGTAATTGCCCTGGTGATCATGCTGGTCGGGGCACTCTCGATCCTGAAGTTGCCCATCAACCAATACCCGGCCATTGCGCCAACGGCCATTGATATCCAGGTGACCTACCCAGGTGCGTCCGCACAAACCGTGCAGGACACCGTGGTGCAGGTCATCGAGCAACAGCTCAACGGTATCGACAACCTGCGTTATGTCTCCTCGGACAGTAACTCCGACGGCAGCATGACCATCACCGTGACGTTCAACCAGGGTACCAACCCGGATATCGCCCAGGTCCAGGTACAGAACAAGCTGAACCTGGCCACCCCACTGCTGCCGCAAGAAGTGCAGCAACAGGGTATCCGTGTGACCAAGTCGGTGAAGAACTTCCTGATGGTGATCGGTCTGGTGTCGGAAGACGGCAGCATGACCAAGGACGACCTCTCCAACTACATCGTGTCCAACATCCAGGACCCGATCTCCCGTACCGCGGGGGTGGGTGACTTCCAGGTGTTCGGTTCGCAGTACGCCATGCGTATCTGGCTCGACCCGGCCAAGCTCAACAACTACCAGCTCACGCCAGTGGACGTCAGCAATGCCATCAAGGCCCAGAACGTGCAGGTGGCCACCGGCCAACTGGGCGGCCTGCCTGCCCTGCCCGGCACCCAGCTGAACGCCACGATCATCGGCAAGACGCGCCTGCAAAGCACCGAGGAATTCGCCAAGATCCTGATGAAGGTGAACACCGACGGCTCCCAGGTTCGCCTGGGTGACGTCGCGCGCATCGAACTGGGCGGCCAGAACTACAGCATCAGTGCACAGTTCAACGGCAAGCCGGCTTCGGGTATGGCGATCAAGCTGGCGGCCGGTGCCAACGCACTGGACACTGGCAAGGCCATCCGCGAAACAGTCAAGTCCCTGGAGCCGTTCTTCCCGCCAGGCATGAAGGCGGTGGTGCCGTATGACACCACGCCGGTCGTGACCGAATCGATCTCCGGTGTGGTTCACACCCTGGTCGAAGCGATCGTGTTGGTGTTCCTGGTGATGTTCCTGTTCCTGCAGAACTTCCGTGCCACCATCATCACCACCATGACCGTACCGGTGGTATTGCTGGGTACCTTCGGGATCCTGGCGGCGTGCGGCTTCACCATCAACACCTTGACCATGTTCGGCATGATCCTGGCCATCGGCTTGCTGGTGGACGATGCCATCGTGGTAGTGGAAAACGTCGAACGGGTAATGGCTGAGGAGCACCTGTCGCCCAAGGAAGCAACGATCAAGTCCATGGGCCAGATCCAGGGCGCCCTGGTGGGTATTGCCCTGGTACTGTCGGCGGTACTGCTGCCGATGGCGTTCTTCGGTGGTTCTACCGGTGTGATCTACCGGCAGTTCTCCATCACCATCGTTTCGGCGATGGCGTTGTCGGTGCTGGTTGCCCTGATCTTCACCCCGGCGTTGTGCGCCACCATGCTCAAGCCGATTGATCCGGAAAAACACGGCCAGCCCAAGCGCGGCTTCTTCGGCTGGTTCAACCGCACCTTCGACCGTGGCGTACTCAAGTACGAGCGCGGCGTGGGCGGCATGATCAAGCACAAGATCCCGGCATTCCTGGTGTACGCGCTGATCCTGGCCGGCATGATCTGGATGTTCACCCGTATTCCAAGCGCGTTCCTGCCTGAGGAAGACCAGGGTGTGATCTTCGCCCAGGTGCAGACACCGGTCGGTGCTTCGGCTGAGCGCACGCAAAAAGTCGTCGACGACATGCGCGCCTTCCTGCTGAACGACAAGGAAGGCGAGCCAGGCGAAGGCAAGGCAGTGAAATCGGTGTTTACCGTGAACGGCTTCAACTTTGCTGGCCGTGGCCAGAGCTCGGGTCTTGCGTTCGTGATGCTCAAGCCGTGGGACGAGCGGGATTCGAGCCAGTCGGTGTTCGAAGTGGCCAAGCGTGCCCAGGGTTACTTCTTCGGGGCCTTCAAGGACGCCATGGTATTTGCCATCGTGCCGCCTTCGGTGCTGG
The DNA here is from genome assembly GCF_037976155.1 of Pseudomonas sp. FSL L8-0168. Classification (NCBI taxonomy): domain Bacteria; kingdom Pseudomonadati; phylum Pseudomonadota; class Gammaproteobacteria; order Pseudomonadales; family Pseudomonadaceae; genus Pseudomonas; species Pseudomonas sp. FSL L8-0168. Next base: position 2,100,065 of record NZ_CP150262.1, read on the forward strand.
AGCTGGGTAACGCCACCGGTTTTGACGTGTTCCTGCAAGACCAGGGTGGCGTCGGCCACGACAAGCTGATGGCTGCACGTAACCAGTTCCTGGGCGCTGCGGCACAAAGCAAGGTGCTGGCCGGCGTACGCCCTAACGGCGTGAACGATGAGCCGCAGTACGAGCTGACCGTTGACGACGAGAAGGCCAGTGCCCAAGGCATCAGCCTCGCCGATATCCAGCAGACCCTGGCCATTGCCTTGGGTGGTAGCTACATCAACGACTTCATCGACCGTGGTCGCGTGAAGAAGGTGTATGTACAAGGTGACGCCGCCAGCCGCATGTCGCCTGAAGATCTGGACAAATGGTACGTGCGCAGCAACGACGGGAAAATGGTGCCGCTGTCGGCTATCTCGTCGGGCCAGTGGATCTACGGTTCGCCCAAACTTTCGCGATACAACGGTGTAGCGGCGATGGAAATCCTCGGTACCCCGGCACCGGGCTACAGTACCGGTGATGCGATGGCCGAAGTCGAACGCATTGCCAAAGAACTGCCGGCCGGTGTCGGTTATGCCTGGACAGGCCTGTCGTACGAAGAACGCCTTTCCGGTTCCCAGGCGCCAGCCCTGTACGCACTGTCGCTTTTGGTCGTGTTCCTGTGCCTGGCAGCACTGTACGAAAGCTGGTCGATTCCGATTGCGGTGATTCTGGTTGTGCCACTGGGTGTGATCGGTGCACTGATCGCCACCAGCATGCGCGGCTTGTCCAACGACGTGTTCTTCCAGGTGGGCCTGTTGGTGACGGTGGGCCTGGCGGCGAAAAACGCCATCCTCATCGTGGAATTCGCCAAGGAACTGCACGAGCAAGGCAAAGGCATCGTCGAGGCGGCTATCGAAGCGTCCCGTATGCGTCTGCGCCCGATCATCATGACCTCGTTGGCGTTCATGCTCGGCGTACTACCGCTGGCAATCTCCACCGGCGCCGGCTCAGGCAGCCAGCACGCAATCGGTACCGGCGTTATCGGCGGTATGATCACGGCCACTGTGCTGGCGATCTTCTGGGTGCCGCTGTTCTACGCAACCGTGTCCGCCGCTGGCGAACGCAAAAAGAAAGACACTACTGAAACTCCTAAAGAGGCTGGCCAATGAGCAAGTCGCTACTTTCCCTAGCCGTCACCGCATTCGTGCTCAGTGGCTGCTCGCTGATACCTGACTATCAGCGCCCCGAAGCGCCGGTGGCCGCGCAGTTCCCGCAGGGGCCGGCGTATTCGTCGGCCCAGGCGCCGAGCCAGGCCGCTGCCGAGCAAGGCTGGAAGCAGTTTTTCCATGACCCTGCCCTGCAACAGCTGATCCAGACCGCGTTGGTGAACAACCGTGACCTGCGTGTCGCGGCGCTGAACATCGACGCCTATGCGGCGCAATATCAGATCCAACGTGCCGACCTATTCCCGGCCGTGTCGGCCACCGGTAACGGCAGCCGTTCGCGCACCCCGGCCAAGCTGTCGCAGACCGGCGAATCGACCATCGCCAGCCAGTACTCGGCGGGCCTTGGGATCAGCTCTTATGAGCTGGACCTGTTCGGTCGCGTGCGCAGCCTCAGTGAAGAAGCGCTGCAGAAGTACTTCGCCACTGAAGAAGCACGTCGCAGCACCCAAATCAGCCTGGTGGCCAGCGTGGCGAATGCCTACCTGACCTGGCAGGCCGACAAGGAGCTGCTCAAGCTGACCCAGGACACCCTGGCCGCGTTCGAGCAAAGCTACAAGCTCACCTCGCGCAGCAATGAAGTCGGCGTGGCCTCGGCCCTCGACCTCAGCCAGGCACGCACCTCGGTGGAAAACGCCCGTGTGCAACTGGCGCGTTACACCCGCCAGGTGGCCCAGGACGAAAACAGCCTGACCCTGCTGCTGGGCACCGGCCTGCCGGCGAATATCGCCAGCAAGCCGCTGTCCGATGACCTGCTCAGCGAAGTGCCGGCCGGGTTGCCATCGGACCTGCTGCAACGTCGTCCCGACATTGTGCAAGCCGAGTACAACCTCAAGGCCGCCAACGCCAACATCGGCGCGGCCCGTGCGGCGTTCTTCCCGAGCATCAGCCTGACCGCCAGCGCCGGTACTGCCAGCCCTACCCTGGGTGGCCTGTTCAAAGGCGGTTCGGGAACCTGGGCGTTTGCCCCGCAGATCAACATCCCGATCTTCAACGCCGGTAGCCTGCGCGCAAGCCTGGACTACTCGAAGATCCAGAAAGAGATCAACGTGGCCAACTACGAGAAGGCCATCCAGACCGGCTTCCAGGAAGTCTCCGACGGCCTGGCCGCGCGTGCGACCTACAAGCAGCAACTGGATGCCCAGCGCGGCTTCGTCGAGGCTAACCAGGATTACTACCGCCTGGCCGAGCGTCGCTACCGCATTGGTGTCGACAGCAACCTGACCTTCCTCGACGCCCAGCGCCAACTGTTCAGTGCCCAGCAATCGCTGATCACCGACCGCCTGGCGCAGCTCACCAGCGAGGTCAACCTGTACAAGGCCCTCGGCGGTGGCTGGAACGAGCAGACTGCGAAGAACGAGCCGTTGAAAGAACAAGCACCGCCGTTGAAGTTGTTCTGATAGCGCGGGTGTGAAAACCGCTTCCCTCACCGGAAGCGGTTTTTTTATGCCTGCATTGTTGCCCTTACAACTTGCGTTCGATCATCGCCCACAACCCACCTTCCCCTACTTTCATAGCCCCCGCACCGCCGCGCACCATGGCCGCCACCTGCATAAACCCAATAACAACAGGTTCACACCATGAGCACTTTCCAACCGCGCCAGCTGTTGCTGGCGGCTGCTGTCGCCAGTTCTGCCCTGCCCGTTCTCGCCCAGGATCACGGCTTTCTCGAAGACGCCAGCGCCAACCTCAACCTGCGTAATTTCTTCTTCAACCGCAACTACACCAACCCGACCAAGGCTCAGGGTGGCGCGCAGGAGTGGACGCAAAGTTTCATTCTCGACGCCAAGTCCGGGTTCACCCAAGGCACAGTCGGTTTTGGTGTGGATGTGCTGGGCTTGTACTCGCTCAAGCTCGATGGCGGGCGTGGCACAGGCGGCACGCAGTTGCTGCCGCTGGACCATGACGGCCGGCCAGCCGATGAGTTTGGCCGGCTGGGCGTGGCATTCAAGGCGCGCTTTTCCAAGACCGAGCTGAAGGTGGGCGAATGGATGCCGGTGCTGCCGATCCTGCGTTCCGACGATGGCCGCTCCCTGCCACAGACCCTGCGTGGCGGGCAGATCACCTCGAAGGAAATCGACGGCCTGACCCTCTATGGCGGCCAATTCCGCGCCAATAGTCCGCGGGACGATGGCAGCATGAGCGACATGTCAATGTTCGGCAAAACCGCCTTCACCTCCGACCGTTTCAACTTCCAGGGCGCCGAATACGCATTCAACGACAAACGCACCCAAGTCGGCGTGTGGAATGCCCAGCTCAAGGACATCTACAGCCAGCAGTTCGTCAATCTGATCCACAGCCAGCCTGTGGGCGACTGGACCCTGGGCGCCAACCTGGGCTTCTTTTACGGTAAGGACGACGGCAGCGCCCGCGCCGGCGACCTGGACAACAAAACCTGGTCCGGTTTGTTCTCGGCCAGGTACGGTGGCAACACCTTCTACGTCGGCCTGCAAAAACTCACCGGCGACAGTGCCTGGATGCGCGTCAACGGCACCAGCGGCGGCACCCTGGCCAACGACAGCTACAACTCCAGCTATGACAACGCACAGGAAAAATCCTGGCAGGTTCGCCACGACTACAACTTCGCCGCCCTCGGTGTACCAGGCCTGACCCTGATGAACCGCTATATCAGCGGCAGCAACGTGCACACCGGCACCATCACCGACGGCAAGGAGTGGGGCCGCGAGACCGAAGTAGGCTATACGGTGCAAAGCGGCACGCTGAAAAACCTCAACGTGCGCTGGCGCAATTCGAGCATGCGCAGGGACTACAGCAACAACGAGTTCGATGAGAACCGGTTGATCGTCAGCTATCCGATCAGTCTGCTGTAAACCGGCATAGCACTTACTGTATGGTGCGCGCCTGCCGCTGCTGATCCCCCCAGCAGCGGCCTTTACTCGGGCCCTGCACGGCATGAAATCCTTCGCTACAGCAATCGCTTTGTTTGCCCTGGTCTTGAGCCTGGGGGGCTGTATCAGCGCACCCATCGCCCTGACACCACAGACCGAACAACGCCTGCTGGCCCAGGCGCCGATCCGCTTTTTGCTGACCTTCGACGATGGCCCAAGCGCCTCGGGCTACAACAATCCGAGCCGTTCGGTAGTGGCGGACCTGGCCAACAACCCGGTGCTGCCGGGGATCAAGGCGGTGTTCTTCCTGCAGACCGAAGCCGCTCGCGCAGGCGGCAGTTCCCGAGGCCGCAAGACCATGGAACGAGAATTCGCCGCTGGCCATATCCTGGCCTTCCACACGGCCACCGCGTTTCACACCAATCATCGCTGGCTGAACGACGCCACCCTGGAACACACCCTTACCGAAGGCGCCGCAGACATTGCCGCCATCACGGGCGCGCCCCCCGTGCTGGTACGCCCCCCCTTCTGGAACTACGACAAGCGCACCTTCGCCGCCTACCAACGCCACGGCATGCAGGTACTGTTGACGGATTTGAGCGCCAATGACGGCAAGATCTGGGGCTTCAACGCCAGCCCGCGTCGGCGGGCCAACCTGTATCGGCAACTGTCGGTGGTACGCGAACGCATCGCCTTGGGTGAACTACCGACAGTGGAGGGTGTGATCCCGGTAGTGGTGACCTTTCATGACATCAACCGCTACACCGCGCGGCATATGCAGGAGTACTTGCAGATTCTGATGGACAGCGCACGGGTCAACGGTTTGAAGACCGCGGCCGAGCCGTTCTATACCGACCACGCCGCGCTGGAACGCGCAGCGCTGGCCCGGACGGTCAAGGCTGTGAACGAGCCGGTGCACCTGCCTGGGGTGTGGAATTGGCTGTGGGATGCTGATTCCCACTAATACCTTAAACCTGTGACGATCCCCTGTGGGAGCTGGCTTGCCTGCGATGCAGACAACACGGCCCCCAGTCAGACCTCGCCGCTGCAATCGCAGGCAAGCCAGCTCCCACAGGTGATCGCCTTTCACATTCAGTCTTGTTGGCGAGACTCCACACCCAACTCATCCCACACTGACTCAGCCAAATGAAACGTCGCATTCGCTGCCGGAATCCCGCAGTAGATCGCACTCTGCATCAGCACTTCCTTGATCTCGGCGCGGGTTACGCCGTTGCTGGCGGCAGCACGCAGGTGCAGTTTCAGTTCTTCACTGCGGTTCATGCCGATCAGCATCGCGATGGTGATCAGGCTGCGGGTATGCCGAGGCAGGCCGGGGCGGGTCCAGATGTCACCCCAGGCGTGGCGGGTGATCATTTCCTGGAACTCGCTGTTGAACTCGGTCAGGGCATTGAGGCTGCGGTCGACATGGGCATCGCCCAGTACTTCGCGGCGCACCTGCAGGCCCTCGGCGTAACGTTGTTTCTCGTCCACAAATAGCTCCTCAGCGGGCCAGCAGAAATTCGATCACCCGGTCGCTGAACGCAGCACCGGCCTGAACGTTGGACAGGTGCGCTGCATAGAACTCGGCGTACTCGGCGCCCTGCACATGGTTCTGGATAAAGTGGCCGCCAGCTGGCGGCGTCACCGCGTCTTCGGTGCCGGCAATCACCAGGGTCGGCACCTTGATCGAGGACAATTGCTCACGAAAATCCGCATCGCGCACGGCGCCGCAGTTGGCGGCATACCCCTTGGGCGAAGTGGCCGCGAGCATATCGGTGATCTGCTTGGCCTGGTGCGGGTTGGCAGCGGCGAAATCTGCGGTGAACCAGCGCGCAATGGACGCATCGCGCAGCGCCACCATCGCGGCGGCGCCATCACGCAGGACCATTTCGATACGCGGGTTCCACACCTCGGGCGTGCCGATCTTGGCCGCGGTATTACACACCACCAGGCGTTGCAGGCGCTCGCCGGCATGAATGCCCAGCCATTGGCCGATCAAGCCGCCCATGGACAATCCGCAAAAATGCGCCTTCTGGATATCCAGCGCATCCAGCAGTGCGAGCACGTCTGCCCCCAGTTGCTCGATGCTGTAAGGCCCCTCGGTCACCAGGGATTGGCCGTGGCCACGGGTGTCGAAACGCAGCACACGAAAATGCTCGGTAAAGGCCGGAATCTGGATATCCCACATATGCAGGTCGGTACCCAGGGAATTGGACAGCACCAGTACCGGTGCGTCGGCGGGCCCCTCGAGTTGGTAATGCAGTTCGCCCTCGGCGAGTTGTACAAAAGCCACAGCGGTCTCCTCAGGCAGTCAAAGCAAAATGTTCGGTCACCGCACGCGTGACCCAGGTAGACGCCTGGCCCAGGTAATGGGCCGGGTCGAGCAGGCGGTCCAGTTCAGCCGCCGACAGCTCGGCGGTGACGTGCGGCTCATCCGCCAGTACCGCGCGCAAATGGCGCTGCTCGGCGACCGCACGTTTGCAGCACTGCTCCAGCAGATGGTGCGCAGTGTCGCGGCCCAAGCGTTGGGCGAGCACGATACTCACCGCTTCGGCCAGTACCAGGCCCTGAGTCAGGTCGAGGTTGTGTGCCATACGTTCGGCATTCACCTCCAGCCCTTCACTGACCAGAATTGCCTGGTGCAAGGCACCGGACACCAAGCGGCAAATCTGCGGCAAGGTTTCCCATTCGGCGTGCCACAAGCCCAGGCTGCGTTCGTGCTCTTGAGGCATGGCGCTGAACATCGTTGCCACCAGGCCCGGTACGCGGGTGGCCGCGCTGATCAGCACTGCGGCGCCCACCGGGTTACGCTTGTGCGGCATGGTGGACGAACCGCCCTTGCCCGGCGCCGAAGGCTCGAACACCTCGGCCGCTTCGGTCTGCATCAACAGGCTGATATCGCGGCCCAACTTGCCGAGGCTACCGGCGATCAGGCCAAGCAGGCTGGCAAACTCCACCAGGCGGTCACGCTGGGTGTGCCAGGGTTGTTCCGGTAAGCCCAGTTGCAACTCGGCGGCCACGGCTTCGGCCACGGGCATGGCGTGTTCGCCCAGCGCTGCCAAGGTGCCCGAGGCGCCGCCAAATTGCAGGACCAGCAGGCGCGGTTTCAATTCAGCCAGGCGCTGGCGACTGCGCGTCACCGCGCCCAGCCAACCGGCGATTTTCATTCCCAGGGTGACCGGCGTCGCGTGCTGCAACCAGGTGCGCCCGGCCAACGGCACGGTGGCATAACGCTGGGCCTGGGCGGCCAACACCTCCCCCAGGCGAGCCAGGTCGGCTTCGATCAATTCCACCCCACGGCGCAGTTGCAGCACTAGGCCGGTGTCCATCACATCCTGGCTGGTTGCGCCCAGGTGTACATAACGCTCGGCGTCGGCGTCCTCACTGGCGATCAACTTGCCCAACGCCTTCACCAATGGAATCGCAGAGTTGCCCGCCGTGGCAATCGCGCTGCCAAGGGCGTCCACGTCATACAGCGACGCCAGGCACGCCTGGGCAATCGGTGCGACAGCGGCCTGGGGAATCAACCCGACCCGGGCCTGCGCCCGGGCCAGTGCGGCCTCGAAATCCAGCATGCCCTGCAAACGCCCCTGGTCACAGAACACTTCGGCCATGCTGTCAGCGGTGAAATAAGCGTCGAACAGTTGATTGCTCGTGCGCAGCGTCATAACTCATCCCTTACAGATCGTGATGCAGGTACGCCGCCTGTTTCGGCAGGCGCAAGCTGAACAGGAAGGCCACCGCCATCATCGCGGTGACGTACCAATAAAAGGTGTTTTCCATGCCGATGGATTTGAGGCTCAGCGCAACCACTTCTGCCGAACCGCCAAACACCGCGTTAGCCACCGCATACGCCAGGCCCACGCCCAATGCACGCACCTGGGGCGGGAACATCTCCGCTTTGACCAGGCCGCTGATGGAGGTGTAGAAGCTGACAATCGCCAAGGCCAGGGTGATCAGCACAAACGCCAAAAACGGGCTGGTCACGGTTTTCAAGGTCAGCAGGATCGGCACGGTAAACAGCGTGCCAAGGCCGGCAAACCAGAGCATGGAATTACGCCGGCCAATCTTGTCGGCCAACATGCCGAACAACGGCTGCATGCACATGTACAGAAACAGCGCGCCGGTCATGATGTAGCTCGACGTCTTGGCGTGCATGCCCACGGTATTCACCAGGTACTTCTGCATGTAGGTGGTGAAGGTATAGAAAATCAGCGAGCCGCCGGCGGTGTAGCCCAGCACCGTAATGAAGGCTTTGCCGTGGTCGCGAAACAGCGCGACGATACTGCCGGCGTCCTTGTCTTCACGCATTTCCTTGCTGGTGGTTTCTTTCAGGGTGCGACGCAGCAGCAGGGAGATCACGGCGGCTATAGCGCCGATCACAAACGGGATGCGCCAGCCCCAGGCGCGCAGTTCTTCTTCGGTGAGGATCTGTTGCAGGATCACCACCACCAGCACCGCCAGCAACTGGCCGCCGATCAGGGTCACGTACTGGAACGAAGCAAAGAAGCCACGCTGGCCCTTGAGCGCGACTTCACTCATGTAAGTGGCCGTGGTGCCGTATTCGCCGCCCACCGACAAGCCCTGGAACAGCCGCGCCACCAACAGCAACGCTGGCGCCCAGGCACCGATGGCGTTGTAGGTCGGCAGAAAGGCGATGACCAGGGAGCCGCCGCACATCATCAGCACCGAGATCATCATCGAGTTCTTGCGCCCGTGCTTGTCGGCCACCCGGCCAAACAACCAGCCACCGATCGGTCGCATCAGGAACCCGGCGGCAAACACCCCGGCGGTGTTGAGCAACTGCACCGTGGGGTCGTCCGAGGGGAAAAACGCCGGAGCAAAATAAATCGCGCAGAAGGCATAGACGTAGAAGTCGAACCATTCGACCAGGTTGCCGGAGGACGCACCGACAATCGCAAAGATCCTTTTGCTGCGTTCTTCTCCGGTGTAGTGGCTGGTTTTTGTTGTCATGTTTTTTTACTCAGTGGGAACGGTTATAGCCTAGACATACTTTGCAACAACCCTGTTCCGCAAGCAGACTTTTGGATAGTTGGAGCCTGAGAGGGCCTCATCGCGGGCAAGCCCGGCTCCCACATTTTGTGTTATGAACACATTCAAAGGTGGGAGCTGGCTTGCCTGCGATGGGGCCCTACAGCCAACTCAATAGTCGAAGAACACCGTTTCCTTATCTGTGCCCTGCAAAATCACATTCCACTGATAAACCCCTGCCGCATCCGCCTGGGCAATCAAGGTGCCACGACGTTCTGCCGGCACACACGCCAGCAACGGGTCATCGCCGTTCAAGGCCTCACCGTCAAAATAAATCCGCGTCAGCAAGTGCTTCACCAACCCACGGGCAAACACCAGCACCACCAAATGCGGCGCCTGGGTGGTGCCCTTGAGCCCCGGCACACTGCCCGGCTTGACGGTGGTAAAGCGGAAACGCCCTTCGGCATCCACCGGCACGCGGCCAAAGCCTTCGAAGTTCGGGTCGAGCGCTTTGTCCTGCTCGTCTTCGGGGTGAGCATATTTGCCGGCGGCATTGGCCTGCCAGACTTCCAGCATGGCATCGTTGACGACATCACCGTTGCCGTCCACCACTTGGCCGCTGATTGCCACACGTTCACCGAGGGTGGCAGTGACGGTCAGGTCTTCACGGTTCAGCCAGGTCAGGCCAATGTGGTAATACGGCCCGACGGTGTGGGACGTGGTCGCGTTGAGTGTCATCTCATTTCTCCATCGGCGTGGCGTCGCGGCCGCGCAGGACGATGTCCCAGCGGTAGCCGAGGGCATAGGAAGGAATGGTTTTTTCCAGGTCGAAACTGGCGATCAAGCGTTGCTTGGCGCTGGTGTCCGGCACGCAGTTGTAGATCGGGTCGTATTCCAGCAACGGGTCGCCCGGGAAATACATTTGCGTCACCAGGCGCGTCAGCACGCTGGGGCCGAACAGCGAAAAGTGGATATGCGCCGGGCGCCAGGCGTTGTGGTGGTTGCCCCACGGGTAGGCGCCGGGCTTGATGGTTTGGAACTGGTACCAGCCGTCGGCGTCGGTGACGGTGCGCCCGGTGCCGGTGAAATTCGGGTCCAGGGGTGCATCGTGCAGGTCGCGCTTGTGGTTGTAGCGGCCGGCGGCATTGGCCTGCCAGATCTCCACAAGGATGCCCGGCACTGGCAGGCCGTTTTCGTCCAGCACACGGCCATGAATGATGATGCGCTCGCCTTGCGGCTCGCCCTCATGCTGGGCTGTCAGGTCGTTGTCCTTCTCATTGATACGTTCGGCGCCGATGGTCGGGCCCGTGATTTCCGACAAGGAATGGGGCAGGAACACCAAAGGCTGTGAAGGCGAACGCAGGTTCGTCGACTGGTAGGCCGGGTGCAGGTAATCAGGTTGAGTGCCCGCTTGCGGGCGCCGGTAACCGGGCTTGTCACTCATGGAGCAATCCTCTTTTAGTTATCAGACGCGTTCAATCGCCAGGGCCAGGCCTTGGCCGACGCCCACGCACATGGTCGCCAGGCCTTTGCGGCCGCCGGTTTTTTCCAATTGGTGCAGGGCCGTCATCACCAACCGCGCACCACTCATCCCCAAGGGGTGACCGAGGGCAATGGCGCCGCCGTTGGGGTTGACCTGGGGCGCATCGTCAGCGATACCCAGCTCGCGCAGCACCGCCAGGCCTTGGCTGGCGAAGGCTTCGTTGAGTTCGATCACATCAAAGTCGGTGACCGCCAACCCCAGGCGCTCCACCAGTTTGCGCACCGCCGGCACCGGGCCGATGCCCATCACCCGCGGGGCGACTCCGGCACTGGCCATGCCCAGCACACGGGCGCGGGCGGTGAGGCCGTGTTGCTTGACGGCCTCGGCGCTGGCGAGGATCAGCGCGGCGGCGCCGTCGTTGACGCCCGAGGCATTGCCGGCAGTGACGGTCTTGTCCGCGCCGTTGACCGGCTTGAGCTTGGCCAGGGCTTCCAACGTGGTGTCCCGTGGGTGTTCATCGTGTTCCACCAGGGTTTCGCCTTTTTTATGGGCGACCCGCACCGGAACGATTTCCTCGGCAAAGAACCCGGCGGCCTGGGCAGCGGCGGTGCGTTGCTGGCTGCGCAGGGCGAAAGCGTCCTGGTCGGCGCGGGAAACCTGATAGTCATCGGCCACGTTATCGGCGGTCTGCGGCATGGCATCCACACCGTACTGGGCCTTCATCAGCGGGTTGATAAAGCGCCAGCCAATGGTGGTGTCTTCCAACTTCATGTTGCGCGAGAACGCCGCGTCGGCCTTGCCCATCACAAACGGAGCGCGGGACATCGATTCGACGCCACCGGCAATCGCCAACTCCATTTCACCACTGGCAATCGCACGAAAAGCGGTGCCGATGGCATCCATGCCCGAGGCGCACAGGCGGTTGAGGGTCACTCCAGGAATACTTTCCGGCAGCCCCGCCAGCAGCAACGCCATGCGTGCCACGTTGCGGTTATCTTCACCGGCCTGGTTGGCGCAGCCGAGGAAGACTTCGTCTACGGCGCTCCAGTCCACCGACGGGTTACGCTCGATCAGCGCCTTGATCGGCAGTGCCGCCAAGTCATCGGCGCGCACCGTAGACAGGCCACCGCCGAAACGGCCAATCGGCGTACGAATGGCATCGCAGATAAATACCTCGCGCATCAGGCTTCTCCCGGTGCTTGGCCATGGGCGGCGGCGGTGCGTGCTTCGAGGTCACGCAGGGCGGTCAGTTCGGTCTCGGTGGGTTCAGCGGTGGTGCTCACCTTGTCGGCAAAGCGAATCGCCCAGCCGGTGGCGGCGATCACTTGCTCGCGGGTCACGCCCGGATGCAGCGCAGTGACCACGAACTCATGGCTGCCCTCCTCCGGCTCCATGATGCACAGGTCGGTAATGATGCCCACCGGGCCGGCGCCGGGCAGGCCCAGACGCTTGCGTGAGTCGCCACCTTCGCCGTGACCGACGGAGGTGATGAAGTCCAGTTTGTCCACAAACGAACGGGACGATTGCTTAAGGATGATCAACACGCTCTTGGCCGAACCGGCGATTTCCGGCGCGCCACCGGCACCCGGCAAACGCACTTTGGGCTGGTGATAATCACCGACCACGGTGGTGTTGATATTGCCGAAACGGTCGACCTGGGCCGCGCCGAGAAAACCGACATCAATGCGCCCGCCCTGCAGCCAGTAGCGAAAGATCTCACCGGTGGGCACCACGGTGTCGGCGGTCTCCGCCAGCTCGCCATCGCCGATGGACAGCGGCAACACGCTGGGCTTGGCCCCAATCGGGCCGGACTCGTAGATCAGCACCACATCCGGCGAGGACGTCAGGCGCGCCAGGTTGGCCGCCTTGGATGGCAGGCCGATGCCGACGAAGCACACCGAGCCGTTCTTGAGGCGGCGTGCGGCGGCGACGGTCATCATCTCATTGGTGGAATAAGCCATTACTTAGCCTCCTGCGCGGCGGCCAGCTTGGCCTGGAATTCACTGAAGTCGGCAGTGCCGTGGATGTATTCGTCGATCCAGGCGGTAAAGGTCCCGCGGTCGCGGGCAATCGGGTCCCACGCCTGGTAGAAGCGGTTATCCCGCTCGTTGTAGCCGTGCGCGTAGGAAGGATGGGCACCACCGGGTACGTGACACACCGCCGTCAGCGCCCAGGTCGGCAGCACGCAGCTGTTCATCGGCGCATTCAGGTCGTCGACGATTTCCTCGACGGTGACGATGCAGCGCTTGGCCGCCAGCGCCGCTTCCTTTTGCACCCCGAGAATGCCCCAGAGCAGCACGTTGCCTTTGCGGTCGGCTTTCTGCGCGTGAATCACGGTGATGTCCGGACGCACCGATGGCACCGCCGCCAGCACTTCGCCGGTGAAGGGGCAGGTGACGGTCTTGATCAGCGGGTTGACCTTGGGCAAGTCGGAACCGGCATAGGCCCGCAACACCGCGAACGGCAGGCCGGAGGCACCGGCGACGTAGGCATTGGCCAGGTCGGCGTGGCTGTGCTCTTCGATCTCCAGCGCTTGCGGCCATTGTTTCTCTACCGCGTCGCGCAGCCGATGCAGGGAACCCACGCCCGGGTTGCCGCCCCAGGAGAAAATCAACTTGCGCGCACAGCCGGCACCGATCAACTGGTCGTAGATCAGGTCAGGCGTCATGCGCACCAGCGTCAGGTCTCTCTTGCCCTGACGAATGATTTCATGGCCTGCGGCCGTAGGGATCAGGTGGGTGAAGCCTTCGAGGGCGACGGTATCGCCGTCGTTCACGAAGCGCTTGACCGCATCACGCAGGGTGAGGATTTCAGCCATGGGGTTGGGCTCCCGGTGTTGATCGAAAAAGGCGCTGAGGTGGCGCCGAAGTGCTAGAAGATTAAGCCGGGGAAATGGGCCAAACAATCCGATAATCGACTGAGCGTTCGATTATCGAACCGATTGTTGCTTAACTAACCATCGCAAGGAACAGGGTCAATGCGGGAGCTGGCTTGCCTGCGATGGCGCGAGTGGATTCAGCACCGCTATCGCAGGCAAGCCAGCTCCCACAGGGGTAGTGATCGGTTTCAGGTCGCATCGGCATGGCTGACCATGCCCTTAATCATTACCGCTGCCGTGGCCAAGGCCGCCGGTATCACCAATGCGGTGAGCACCTGCTCGAAGTTCCAGCCCAGGCCCAGCAAGGTTGCGCCCATCCACGCTCCCAGGATCGCGCCGAAGCGGCCGATGCCGAGCATCCACGACACCCCGGTGGCACGGCCTTGGGTGGGGTAGAAACGCGCCGCCAGCGACGGCATCGCCGATTGCGCACCGTTGACGCACATCCCGGCGACCAGCACCAGGGTGGCCAACAACGTGATGTTGCCCAGGCTCTGCCCCACCGCGTAGGCAAACACCCCGGCCAGCAGATAGAACGTGCCGATCACTTTGTGCGGGTTGAACCGGTCCATCGCCCAGCCCACGCCCACCGCGCTCAATACCCCACCAAACTGGAACAGCGCGCCGATGAACGCGGCTTGCTCCATGCTCGCGCCACTGTCGCGCATCAAGGTGGGGAGCCAACTGGTCAGCAGGTAAACAATCACCAGGCCCATGAAGTACGTGAGCCACAACAGCAAGGTGCCAGCGCTGTAGGTGCCCGAGAAGATCACCGCGAACACATTGCGGGCCTTGACGGTTTTTTGCTCCGGTACGCTGAAGTGAGAGGCCTGGGCAACGATGTTTGGCTCGATAGGGGCCAGGGTCTTGCGCACCTTGTCGGTGCCGCGATTGCGCACCACCAGGTAACGCGCCGATTCCGGTAGCCATACCAGCAGCACCCCAGCCAGGATCAACGGCAGGATGCCGCCGATCAGCAACAGGCTGTGCCAGCCGAAGGCCGGGATCAGCTTGGCCGAAATAAACCCACCACCGGCCATGCCGAGGTTGAAGCCACAGAACATGCTGGTCACCAACAAGGATTTATGCCGCTCGGGGGTGTATTCAGACAACAAGGTGGTGGCATTCGGCATGCCGGCGCCCAGGCCCAGGCCGGTGAGAAAGCGCAGCACCAGCAACTGGTCGACAGTGGTGCTGTAGGCCGACGCCAGGCTGAACGCACCAAACACCAACACCGCGCCGACCAGCACGACTTTGCGGCCAAAGCGGTCGGCCAGGGGGCCGGAACCGAGTGCGCCAAACACCATGCCGATCAACGCGGCGCTCATCACCGGGCCGAGGCTGGCGCGGTCGATGCCCCAGTCCTGGGACAGCGCGGGCGCGATAAAGCCCATCGCGGCGGTGTCGAGGCCGTCGAGAAAGACAATCAGGAAACACAGGATCACCACGCGCCACTGATACCGCGAGAGTGGCTGGGTGTTGATAAAGGACTGTACGTCCAGGGTGGTACCGACAGAAGGCTGATTCATTATTTTTATTCCACACCGATGGCGGGCCGACGACCTGGGGCCGTCATTCTTATTGGGCAGCTCCTCAGAGCGCTGCCGCACATTAATAAGCCAAGGGAAACACCGTCAATCGAGCCAACCGGGATCTGTGCGGTCACCGAACAGCTTAGGCAAACAGCTGCGCACTCAGCTCACGGCTGGCGCTGAGCATGCTCGGCAAAAAGCGCTGCTCCAACTCGCTGCGGCTGACCCGACCGGCGTGGGTGCTGACATTAAGCGCGGCCAATACCTGGCCGGACGCGTCATACACCGGCACCGCGATGGAGCGCAGGCCCTGCTCCAGTTCCTGGTCGACAATGCACCAGCCCTGCTGACGCACCTGTTGCAGGCATTCCAATAACGCTTGCGGCGTGGTCAGGGTGCGGCTGGTCTTGGTTTGCAGGTCGGCATGGTCGAGATAATCCTGCAGCGAAGCGTCGTCGAGGGCGGCCAGCAGAATGCGGCCCATGGACGTGCAATATGCAGGCAAGCGCCCACCCACCGACAGGTCAACTGAGATCAGACGCTGGGTGGTGGCGGAACGGGCGATATAAAGAATGTCATCGCCTTCCAGGGTGGCCATGTTGCAGGCTTCATGCAGTTGCTCGCTCATGCGGTCCAGGTAAGGCTGGGCCGAAACAGCCAGCGGTGTGGACGACAGATAGGCATGACCGAGGGTCAGTACCTTGGGCAACAGCGAGTAGGTGCGCCCATCCGTGGTGGCGTAGCCGAGCTTGATCAAGGTGTGCAGGCAACGGCGCACGGCGGCGCGGGGAATTTCCGTGCGATGGCTGATCTGAGCGATGGTCAGGTGACGCTTACGCTCCTGGAATGCCTGCACCACGGCCAGGCCACGGGCCAGGGACGTCATGAAATCCGGATCACCGGTGAATGCCTGGATGCGCTTGGCCGGTGAAGCCACGATCGGCGGCGCCACTGATGCAAAGGAGTTGCGCAATTGATCGTTCATTTCAAGGGGCCTTCTCTTGTTATCACCACGGGAGGGTTGGCGGCTATTACAAGCCGTGCCGGTCGCCCTGCACAAGTCAGCGTCGGCAACATTGGGCGATTATCGAACGACCATGCGATTATCGCAATTTGGCCGGCGCTGGCGCACCCCTCGCGGCCCTGGTTTCAGATTTGCCTGATGCATCTATAAAGCAGGGGCATTTACCCTGCCAGGATGATGACGGTGTTCACAAATACCGACGCCAGCATGTAACAAACCTCTGACACATCGTTGACGCTTTTTAACTTCATGATGATAGTGTTATTCAAATGCGCCGCTATAATGCAACCTGTGCAGAGGTCGGCCCGGTATGTATCGGGAGTGGAGCTCACCGGGCGTTGCGGGTTGTATGCAGGGCCGGACACAAGTATTCGCTTAAAAGAACTGCCCTCAGGCCTATTTACCCATTTGAACGTTTTATTGTTCTATTTGGAACCGCCCGAGCACGACTTTCAGGCATGACGCTGCGCAATCAATAAACTCAACTCAATTAGGTAATACTGTGACGAAAGATGAACTGCGCGCGGAACTTGAGCGCCAGGAGCAACGTTACAAGGATGTCTACGGCGGGGAAGTCACCACCTACGCCGCGCAACCCGAGCCGGAACGCAAGCCATGGCGTAAACGCGCCAGCCTGCTAGACCAGGCATTTGCCCAGGAAATCCAAAAGATCGAGCAGGAGCTCAAGACCGAGGAGCCATAAGCGCTTCGGTTCGAGCCTTAAGGGTCGTGCTGTCTCTGCCGGTGAAGTACTGGCAGAGGGCACCCGCTTTAGCGTCCACTGGTCAGTAACCTACAGCCACCTACGAAATTTCATACAAATGTTTCAGGCATGGCATTTTCATGACTAAAGCCCGCCTTCTGCGGCCTGCGCTTTATAAATCAAAGACTTGCCAAAGCCCCGAAAACCCTGGGATGCGTGCGTCCTGCCGCGTTTTTTTCCAGGAAGATTGTTACCGATGAGCAGCTAATGCATCGATTACTGATGTTTTCTGGCATAATCGCGCCCCCTTACGACCGGGTCAGAAAACCTTCATGATCGATTTATTCAGCGGACTGGATGCTTGGGTTCTAGTGAGCCTGTTGCTCGCCCTGGCCTTTGTCCTCGCCTTCGAGTTCATCAATGGCTTTCATGACACCGCTAACGCGGTGGCCACAGTCATCTATACCAAAGCCATGCCGCCACACCTGGCCGTGTTCTTCTCCGGGGTGTTCAATTTCCTCGGCGTATTGCTCGGTGGTGTCGGTGTCGCCTACGCCATCGTGCACTTGCTGCCGGTGGAGTTGCTGATCAATGTGAACACCGGCCATGGCTTGGCAATGGTCTTCTCATTGTTGGCAGCAGCGATCACCTGGAACCTGGGCACCTGGTACTTCGGTATCCCCGCCTCCAGCTCCCACACCCTGATCGGCTCGATCCTTGGTGTCGGCCTGGCCAACGCGTTGATCAACGACATCCCCCTGGCTGACGGTGTGAACTGGCAGAAGGCCGTGGATATCGGCGCGTCCCTGGTATTCTCGCCGATGGCGGGCTTTCTGGTCGCCGCTCTGGTACTGATCGGTCTGAAGTGGTGGCGTCCGCTGTCGAAGATGCACAAGACCCCGGACCAGCGCCGCAAGCTTGACGACAAAAAGCACCCGCCATTCTGGAACCGCCTCGTCCTGGTGATTTCGGCCATGGCGGTGAGCTTCGTGCACGGCTCCAACGATGGCCAGAAGGGCATCGGCCTGATCATGCTGGTGCTCATCGGTATCGTGCCGGCGCAGTTCGTATTGGACCTGGGCAGCACCACTTACCAGATCGAACGTACCCGCGACGCCACCCTGCACCTGAACCAGTTCTACCAGCGCAACCACGAGACCCTCGGTGAATTCCTGGCCCTGGGCAAAAGCGTGAAGGATGACCTGCCGGGCAAGTTCCGCTGCAACCCGCAGCAGACCGAACCGACGATCAACGCGCTGCTGGGCACCCTCAAGGGCGTCTCGGACTACCACTCGCTGACGGCCGACCACCGCATCGAGGTACGTCGCTACCTGCTTTGCCTGGATGACACCGCGAAAAAGGTCGGCAAGCTGCCAGGCCTGGACTCCCGTGAGAAGTCCGACCTCGACAAGCTGCGCAAAGACCTGACCGCCACCACCGAGTACGCCCCGTTCTGGGTGATCCTCGCGGTCGCACTGGCCCTGGGCCTGGGCACCATGGTGGGCTGGAAGCGCGTGGTGCTGACCATCGGTGAAAAGATCGGCAAGCAAGGCATGACCTATGCCCAGGGCATGTCGGCGCAAATCACCACGGCCACCATGATCGGCTTCGCCAACATCTTCGCCCTGCCAGTGTCCACCACCCATGTCCTGTCTTCTGGCGTGGCAGGCACCATGGTTGCCAACAAAAGCGGCCTGCAAGGTGGCACCGTCAAGACCATCCTGATGGCCTGGGTATTGACCTTGCCAGCGACCGTAGGCCTCTCGGCCGGGTTGTTCTGGCTGGCGTCCAAGGCTTTGGGCAACTGATAGCCAGCCGGCAATAAAAAAGGTGCGATCCGCGAGGGTCGCACCTTTTTTTATGATCGTTCCCACGCTCTGCGTGGGAATGCCGCCACGGACGCTCCGCGTCCCACTGGCGCACGGGTGACGCGGAGCGTCACGGGATGCGTTCCCACGCGGAGCGTGGGAACGATCAAAAACTGCGGTGCGTTTTGCCAAAAAAAAGGGCGACCGAAGTCGCCCAAAATGCCTTGCGTGCTCATGTAACCCGGAAAGACTTAAGGTTTTTTACGCTTGTTCGCGTCTTTCCAGATAAAAAATCCAAACCCTACAAAAAACAGCACCATGAGGCTAACAGTCAGCACTCCGGCAAAAACCACATTATCGAAAAACATGACCGGCCTCCTGCACTTGCCCTGTTGCGATAGGGCTAAGTTAATAGAGAAGGCACAGTGGGAAATTGACCAGGATCAATGTCGCCCACAACGGGGCGTAAAGAAGGGGAATAACTGACCTGCATCAATAGAGGCAGGACGTTTCAACGTTTTTTCGGCTTGTTCTTCGACTTCTTCTTGGGCTTGCCCAAGGGCATGGCTTGCTCAAAGGCTTGGCGCACTTCATTCAGGCGCTTGTCATTAAGGTCGTGAACGCGCTTGGCACGTTCGGCGTTCAGGTCGATCAGCTTGTCGTCATCACTCATGGCTTGGCTTACGTCGTGGCGAGAATGCCTCAATAATGCGGCCTGCCCCGCCCGACAGCAATTAAGCGGGCGACAAAATGCAGGCCATCGACCAAAATCGGCACTTTCTACCCTGCCCAGGAGGTGCATCCAGGTGGCCTTGCACAACGACCTTCCACCGCTGCTGGCCCTGCGCGCCTTCGAGGCCGTGGCACGGCACTTGAGTTTTATCAAGGCGGCTGACGAGTTGTCGGTGACCCAAAGTGCGCTGAGCCACCAGGTACATAAGCTCGAGCACCACTTGGGCAAGCCGCTGTTTATCCGGCGAACCCGTGCGATCGACCTGACGTTGGCCGGGCAAGATTACTACGCGCAAATACGCCCTGCCCTGGACGCCATCGCCGCTGCAACACGCAGCCAGCGGGGAGCGCCGTGCGCCAGTGTATTGCGTATCGGCTTGCTGGCGTCCTTTGCCACGCTGTGGCTGGCGCCGCGCCTGGCCGAGTTTCTACAGCGCCACCCGCATATCCAGGTGGAATTGCTGCCCGCGATTCAATTGGCCAACGTCGCCACGGCCGAAGTTGACTTGGCCATCCGCTACGGCAAGGGCGACTGGCCCGACGTGCTCGCCACACGCCTGATGACCGAAACCCTGTCACCGGTATGCAGCCCGGCGTTCAAGGCCAGACAGGTCGCCACAGGCCCGTTGTTGATGGCGACCTCGCACCGCCCTTTCGAGTGGACCGATTGGTCCGCCCATTACCAGATCAACCTCGATCATCACCCCCGCGTGATGTTGCATGACTACAACATCGTGGTCGAAGCGAGCGTGGCCGGCCAGGGTATCGCCATGGGCCGCCATCGCCTGATTGAACGCAGGCTCCACGACGGCAGCCTGGTGGAGGCCTTTGACAGGCCGCCCTATCACAGCGACATCGGCTATTGGCTGATCGCCCCTCAGGGTCCGCTCAGTGAGGCGGCTGAATGCTTCATTCAGTGGTTGAAGCAAGCGTGCGCCGACGCGTGAGTTTTTTAGATACGTCGGTTGAGATCTATCCGTTTGTCGCCCCTCGCCACCACCAACATGCTGGAACCTTCTGACACCAGAGGATTTCACCATGACTGACTCCATCCGCCAGCGCGTACACGCCCTCGGCCTGACACTGCCTACGCACAGCCAACCCGCAGCCAACTACATCAATCATGTGATCAGCCAACACCAGCTGTTCATCTCGGGACAAATTCCCATGATCGATGGCAAACCCGCCTACATTGGCCGGCTGGGCGATTCTCTCAGCGATGAAGATGGCGCCCAAGCAGCGGAATTGGCAGCGCTGGGCCTGCTGGGGCAATTAAGCGATGCGCTGGACGATGACCTGTCGCGGGTGGTGCGCATCCTTCGCCTGGGCGTGTTCATTGCCAGCAGCGCCGACTTCCAGCGCCAAAGCCTGGTCGCCAATGGCGCTTCGAACCTGCTGGTCAACGCCCTCGGCGACAAGGGCCGGCACGTGCGCACCGCCGTAGGGGTTTGCAGCCTGCCGGCTGGTGTCGCCGTGGAAGTGGACGCCACTTTCGAGCTGCAGTCATGAGCCCGCTGCAAATCCAGCACTTGCGAGAAGCCACGCCCGGTTGCCAGTCCGGCCTCGTGCACTTCAATCATGCTGGAGCCTCCTTGCCCAGCCAGGCGACGCTCGACGCCATCATCGAACAGCTGCAACGCGAAGCCCGCGACGGCCCGATGGAGGCCGGAGAACAGGGTGCCATCTTAGTGGAAAAGGCCCGCCGCGCCGCTGGGCAGTTGCTCAATGCGCCCGCCTCAGCGATTGCCTTCGCCAGCAGTGGCTCGACGGCCTGGAGCCTGGCCTTCCAGGCGCTGGGGCCCTGGCAGCCGGGTGATCGAATTCTGGTGGGGCGCCACGAATGGGGCGGTAACCTGGCGAGCATGGAACTGGCCATTCAAGCCGGGGCGCGGGTGGAGGTCATCCCGTGCGATGCCAGCGGCGCGGCCTGCCCGGTGGCGTTGGAGGCGATGCTGGATGCCAAGGTGAAGCTGATCGACCTCACCTGGCTGCCGGCCAACGGTGGCTTGATCAACCCGGCCCAGGCCATCGGCGATGTGGCCAGGCGGCATGCCATCCCCTACTTCATCGACGCGGGCCAAGCCGTCGGCCAACTGCCGGTGGATGTGCAAGCGTTGCAGTGCGATGTGCTCAAGTCTGCCGGCCGCAAACACCTGCGCGGGCCTCGCGGTACCGCGCTGCTGTATATCAGGCCGGATTTTCTGCCGCATCTGAACCCGGCCCAACGCGACGTGTTTTCAGCGCCCTGGACCGCCGAAGGCTTCGATCTGCGCAACGACGCCCGGCGCTTTGAAACCAGCGAAGTCTCTTTCGCCCTGCTGGCCGGCCTGGGCAATGCGTTGCACGAGATCAATCAACTGGGGATTGAGCAAGTATGGCAAAGGGTCTCGAAGACCAGCGCGCGAATCCGCGAGGCACTGCGTCAGATACCGGGAGTTACCTTGCATGACTTAGGCAGAACGCATTCAGGCTTGATCGCGTTCAACCTGGCCGGCTGGGATAGTTTTGAACTCAAACAACGCCTGGGGTTAAAGCGCATCAACATCGGCGCCAATGGCGTGGCCTACACCCCGCTGGACATGCAAGCACGTGGGTTGAGCAGCGTTGCGCGCATCTCCGTCAGCCCGCTCAACACCGATGACGATATTGAGCTGCTGGTGAAGGCCCTGCGCGAACTGAACGGTTAGACCTCGATATCCACCCACAGGCCCTGGCGCGGCGCGTCTTCGATCAGCGGCGCCACGGGCACGGTGTTGTCAGCGTTGAGCAAGTCGCCGGGAATCGGCAAATGCTGCTCCGCGTCGTCGTCGGCTTCGCGCCGGCGTTTCTGCTGCTCCTGCTGGCGACGCTGCTCTTCGCGCAGCAGAAAGGTCGATTGCTCGGCATCGCCTTTTTTCAGGTCGATCGTGCTCTCGTTGGAGCCCGGTTGAACGGGCACCACCGGCGGAATATCCGGCTTCTGGCGTGCCGGGTCGAGTTGCGACGTGACCGGCACAACACTGACGGGCAGCATGGGTGGCAGCATGATAATTATTCTCCTGATCAACAGGCTGTCGGCGGGTGGCAGGGCGACTTGAGCACCCGCGTGCCAAGCTGTGACTCAGTCGACACTCTCAAGTGCCCGCCATCCGTCGATTCAATTTCCGCCGGCCCGTACAAACAGCGTAGTTTTTGTCAGAGTTCTTGGGCGCCGGGCCGTGTTCCGTTAACATAGTCGGCTTTTTCACGGCGGGAGTCAGGCAGCATGGCGCAGCAGTATCAACCGGGGCAACGCTGGATTAGTGACAGCGAAGCAGAGCTGGGGTTAGGCACCGTTCTGGCACAGGACGGCCGCTTGTTGACCGTGCTCTATCCGGCCACTGGCGACACTCGCCAGTATGCGCTACGGAATGCGCCCCTCACTCGCGTGAGGTTTTCGCCGGGTGACACCATCACCCATTTCGAAGGCTGGAAAATGACCGTACAGGAAGTCGACGACGTCGATGGCCTGCTGGTCTACCACGGCCTCAATGGGCAGAACGAGCAGGTCACCCTGCCGGAAACCCAACTGTCCAACTTTATCCAGTTCCGCCTGGCCAGTGACCGTCTGTTCGCCGGGCAGATTGACCCGCTGGCGTGGTTCTCGCTGCGCTACCACACCCTGGAACACACCAGCCGCCAGTTGCAGTCCTCGCTGTGGGGCCTGGGTGGCGTACGCGCCCAACCGATTGCCCACCAACTGCACATCGCCCGCGAAGTCGCGGACCGTATCGCGCCACGGGTGTTGCTGGCGGACGAAGTGGGCCTGGGCAAGACCATCGAAGCGGGCCTGGTGATCCATCGCCAACTGCTTTCGGGCCGTGCCAGCCGCGTACTGATCCTGGTTCCGGAAAACCTGCAGCACCAATGGCTGGTGGAAATGCGCCGCCGCTTCAACCTGCAGGTTGCGCTGTTCGATGAAGAGCGCTTTATCGAAAGCGATGCCACCAACCCGTTCGAAGACACCCAGCTTGCACTCGTTGCGCTGGAATGGCTGGTGGACGACGAGAAGGCCCAGGACGCGCTGTTCGCCGCTGGCTGGGACTTGCTGGTGGTCGACGAAGCCCACCACCTGGTATGGCACGAAGACAAGGCCAGCGCCGAATACTCGCTGGTCGAACAACTGGCCGAAGTAATTCCAGGCGTGCTGCTGCTGACCGCCACCCCGGAACAACTGGGCCAGGACAGCCATTTTGCGCGCCTGCGCCTGCTGGACCCGAACCGCTTCCACGATCTGCAAGCCTTCCGCGCCGAGAGCGAAAACTATCGCCCGGTGGCCGAAGCCGTGCAGGAGCTGCTGGACAAGGGCCGCCTGTCACCGGCCGCGCACAAGACCATCCAAGGCTTCCTTGGTGACGAAGGTGAAGCACTGCTCACCGCCGTCAACGATGGCGACAGCGAAGCCAGTGCCCGCCTGGTGCGTGAACTGCTCGACCGCCACGGTACCGGCCGCGTGCTGTTTCGCAACACCCGTGCCGCGGTGCAAGGCTTCCCTGAGCGCAAGCTGCACGCCTACCCGCTGCCCAACCCGGACGAATACCTCGAACTGCCCCTGGGCGAACACGCAGAGCTGTACCCGGAAGTCAGCTTCCAGGCGCAACCGGATGTCGAGGAAGAGAACCGCTGGTGGCGCTTCGACCCGCGGGTCGAGTGGCTGATCGACCAGCTGAAAATGCTCAAGCGCACCAAGGTTTTGGTGATCTGCGCCCACGCCGAAACCGCCATGGACCTGGAAGACGCCCTGCGCGTGCGCTCCGGCATCCCGGCCACGGTGTTCCACGAAGGCATGAACATCCTCGAGCGTGACCGCGCCGCCGCTTACTTTGCCGATGAAGAGTTCGGCGCCCAGGTGCTGATCTGCTCGGAAATCGGCAGTGAAGGCCGCAACTTCCAGTTTTCCCATCACCTGGTGCTGTTCGACCTGCCGTCTCACCCCGACCTGCTGGAACAGCGCATCGGGCGCCTGGACCGGATCGGCCAGAAACACGTGATCGAACTGCACGTGCCGTACCTGGAAACCAGCCCGCAAGAACGCCTGTTCCAGTGGTACCACGAAGCGCTCAATGCCTTCCTCAACACCTGCCCGACCGGTAACGCCTTGCAGCATCAGTTCGGCCCGCGCCTGCTGCCCTTGCTGGAAGCCGCCGATGACGGCGAGTGGCAAGCCCTGATCGACGAAGCCCGCGCCGAGCGCGAGCGTCTGGAGCAGGAGCTGCACACCGGTCGGGACCGTTTGCTGGAGCTCAATTCCGGCGGCGCCGGCGAAGGCGATGCCCTGGTCGAGGACATCCTCGAACAAGACGACCAGTTCGCCCTGCCGATCTACATGGAAACCCTGTTCGACGCGTTCGGCATCGACAGCGAAGACCATTCGGAAAACGCGCTGATCCTCAAGCCCAGCGAAAAAATGCTCGACGCCAGCTTCCCCCTGGGCGACGACGAAGGTGTGACCATTACCTACGACCGTAACCAGGCGCTGTCGCGCGAAGACATGCAGTTCATCACCTGGGAACACCCGATGGTGCAGGGCGGCATGGACCTGGTGCTGTCCGGTTCCATGGGCAACACCGCCGTGGCGCTGATCAAGAACAAGGCGCTCAAGCCAGGCACCGTATTGCTTGAACTGCTGTATGTCAGCGAAGTGGTCGCCCCGCGCTCCCTGCAACTGGGCCGCTACCTGCCACCGGCCGCCTTGCGCTGCCTGCTGGATGCCAACGGCAACGATTTGTCGGGCCGCGTGTCGTTCGTGACCTTGAATGACCAGCTGGAAAGCGTGCCACGGGCCAGCGCGAACAAATTCGTGCAGGCGCAGCGCGACCAACTCACCCCGCGCATCAACGCCGGTGAAGAGAAGATCGCCCCGCGTCACGCCGAGCGTGTCGCCGAAGCCAAGCGTCGCCTCGCGGCAGATACTGACGAAGAGCTGGCGCGCCTGACCGCGTTGCAAGCGGTCAACCCGACCGTGCGTGACAGCGAGCTGGTCGCCTTGCGCAACCAGCGCGAGCAAGGCCTGGCCATGCTCGATAAAGCGGCACTGCGACTGGAAGCGATTCGGGTGCTGGTGGCAGGTTGATAAACCGCTGAACGTAAAAGGCCCGCTTAGTGCGGGCCTTTTTAGAGATCGTTCCCACGCTCTGTGTGGGAATGCATCATGTGACGCTCTGCGTCACGACTTTAAAGCGGACGCAGAGCGTCCAGAGCGGCGTTCCCACGCAGAGCATGGGAACGATCACTCGGTCTCACGCCGTTACCGCAGTTGCCGGCACCTCAACCGCACTCAACCCTTCCTTCATCCGCTTGGCATCACGCACAAAACTGCGCGAGGCCTGGAACAGAAAAAGCATGGTCAAGAACAGCGCCACCGGAATCAGGTACATGGCGTCATGCAAGCCCACCGCTTTATAAGCCTCGGTCATCTGCTGCGCCCCGGCCGCATACATCGCCGAATGGGCAAAGTGATCGGACAGCGCCCCAACCACCACCGGCCCCATGCCACCGCCGAGCAAATACAGCCCAGCAAAGAACAGCGCCATCGCCGTCGCGCGCAAACGCGGTTCGACCACGTCCTGGATCGCGGTATACACGCAGGTATAGAAGTTGTAGGCAAACAACCAGCCCACACTGAACAGCGCGACAAACACTCCGATTTCGACGCGCCCGGCATGCAATGCCCAGGCGGTGGTGCCCGTGGAGATGATCAAGCTGAAGGCGGCAAACAACAATCGACCATTGGCGACCCGCTGATGAATTTTGTCGGCAATCCAGCCGCCCAGCGTCAGGCCCACCAAGCCGGTCAGGCCGACAATGACGCCCGTCGCGACGGCCGCGTCCTGCAACGGCATGAGGAAATAGCGTTGCAGCATCGGCACCAGGAATGAGTTGCACGCATAGGTGGCAAAGTTAAAGCACAGCCCGGCCAGCACCAGCCACAGGAAGGTCGGCACGGCCAGCACGCGGCGGATCGGGCGGTCGACGCGCTCTTGGGAGACTTGCACGGTTTCCGCCGCACCACGCTTGGGTTCTTTTATGTAGAACATAAACACCGCAAGGATAAGACCCGGCACCGCCGCAATAAAGAAGGGCGCGCGCCAACTGTCGAACGCCTTGACCATCGCACCGATCGTAAAGAACGCCAGCAACAGGCCCAACGGCAGGCCAAGCATGAAAATCCCCATGGCTCTGGCACGGCGGTGGGCGGGAAAGAGGTCGCCAATCAGCGAATTGGCCGCGGGTGCATAGCTGGCTTCGCCGATGCCAATGCCCATGCGCACCAGCAGGAAGGTCCAGAAACTGCCGACCATGCCGTTAACCGCCGTCAGCCCGCTCCAGGCGAACAAGCCCCAGCCCATCAACTTGCTGCGTGAGCCGGTGTCGGCCAGGCGCCCGAGCGGTAGCCCGGCAATGGCGTAGACGATGGTAAAGGCGGTGCCGATGATACCGAGCTGAAAGTCGCTCAAGTGCCATTCCATGCGGATCGGCTCGATGATAATCGCGGGGATGGTGCGATCGAAGAAGTTGAACAGGTTGGCCAGGAACAGCAGGAACAGAATGCGCCAGGCATTCGCCGCTTGGGTCGAGTTCTGCATGGGTCCGTCTCTTTTATTGTTATGAGAGCTGTGATGCCCGATGCATCCTGCCCGGTACCTGCAACATAGTCAGGTAAGGCGGGGTTGTCTGTAATGATTCGTAAAGCTGATAGGGCATGATTTCAGCCGGCAACACGGGGATTTGTCCCACGAAAATATAAGTGCGTACCCCCCTTCCCAACGGCCATGGCACGGATAGAATGGCGAGCCTTCCTGTAACACCCCCAACCTACTTTCTTATTGATGACGCCCATGTCCGAAGCCAGTCCGTGTCTGAATTGCGGTGCCTGCTGTTCACACTTTCGCGTGTCCTTCTTTTGGGGTGAGTGCGCCTCGTCCGGGGGCACGGTGCCCGATGACCTGGTGGTGCAGATCAACCCCAGCCGCGTGGCGATGATCGGCACCGACCGCAAACCGGCACGGTGTTGCAGCCTTGAAGGTGAAGTCGGACAGGCCACCAGCTGCTCAATTTATGAGCAGCGCTCCAGCGTGTGTCGCGAGTTCGAGGCGTCCTGGAGCCAGGGCGTGCAAAATGTCGATTGCGACGCTGCCCGTGCCGCATTCGGCCTGGCCCCGTTGGAGGCCCCGCACTTCGAACTCGACCTGCCCATCAGCGCTTAGCACCAAACGCTATGGACGGCATATCAAAATAATTTGAGATCAAAACGCCATTACTCATGGCAAATCTCGAGAGACTTCTATACTCGACCTCATAGGTCATCGCCGCTGGCAGTGACATGGCTCTGTGACGGGATAAGCTATGGAATGGCTGGGGCAGCATTTTTTTACCGACCTTCCAGACAGTGGGCATTTATTGCTCAACTGCAGTCATAACCCGTTTCTGGTGCTGCTGGCGTACCTGGTCGCCTGCGCGGCGGGTTTCGGTACCCTGGACATGGCCGAACGTGTGGGCCATGTCGAAGACCCCACCGCCCGCCGCCATTGGCGCTGGCTGGGTGCCGGTTGCTTGGCAGGCGGCATCTGGTCGACCCACTTCATCAGCATGCTGGCCTTCCAGGCCCCCATCGCCATTCACTACGAACTGATCATGACGTTCGCCTCGCTGCTGATCGCCCTGATCGCCTCGTTGCTTGCCATGCAGACCCTCAGTCATACCCACCTGCGCTTTCATCAGTACCTGGTGGCTTCGGTGTGGATGGGGCTGGGTATCGCGTTGATGCACTACGTGGGCATGTCAGCTATGCGCTCCCAGGCCCAGGTGTACTTCGAAACACGGCTGTTTTTGGCCTCGGTGGCGATTGCCATGGGCGCCAGCCTGGCCGCATTGTTGCTGTCCAGTTACCTGCGCAACGGTGCCGGCGTGTTTCACCAACTGCTCAAATACGCCGCCAGCCTGGTGCTGGGCGCCGGGATTCTGAGCATGCACTTCACCGGCATGGCGGCTATGCAAATGCTGGTGCCCAGTGGCGCGGATCTTTCGTTACCGGCGGATAACAACCCGATTCAACTGGGCCTGTCGGTCGCCATGATCACCTTGCTGGTAATCGGCAGCAGCATCAGCGCAGCCCTGGCCGACAAGAAGTTGCAACACAAGGAGCGTGACCTGCGTCGGGTCAACGCGCTGCTCAGCGAACTCGACCAGGCCCGCGCTTCGCTGCAACAAGTGGCCCACTTCGACGCACTGACCAGCCTGCTTAACCGCCGTGGTTTCAATCAGATCTTTGCGGAAAAAGTCGCGGAAAAAACCCGCAGCCAAGGCATGCTGGCGGTGATCTTCCTTGATATCGACCATTTCAAGCGTATCAACGACAGCCTGGGCCATGACGCGGGCGACCAGTTGCTCACAGTGCTCGCCGGGCATATCAAGGGCTCGATACGCAGCCATGAAGATGTAGTGGCACGCTTTGGCGGCGATGAGTTCTGCATCCTGGTCAATATTCATCACCGCGACGAAGCCCGGCACATGGCCCAGCGCATCATGCAGAAGATGAAAGAGCCCATCGAACTGGCCGGCCGACGCATGGTGATGACCACCAGTATCGGTATCAGCCTGTTCCCCGAGGACGGCCACACCTGCGAAGAGCTGCTGAAAACCGCCGACCTGGCGCTGTACCAATCCAAGGATGCGGGGCGCAATTGTTTGAACTTCTTCAGTTCCAACCTTAAAACCCGTGCCTTTCTTGAGCTGCAACTGGAAGAAGAACTGCGCGCCGCCTTGCGAACGCGCAGCCAGCTGGTGCTGTTTTATCAACCGATCTTTGACATGAAACTGGGCAAGGTCACACGCCTGGAAGCCCTGGTGCGCTGGCAGCACCCCCAACACGGGCTACTGGCCCCGGACCGCTTTATCGGCATCGCCGAGAACAACGGACTGATCGCCGAGCTGGACCACTGGGTATTGCGTCAGGCCTGTCACGACCTGAGCCTGTTGTCTGACCGGGGCTACACCGAGCTGATCATGGCCGTGAATTGCTCGGCGCTGAACCTGGCGCGTGACGAACTGGCCGATGAAATCGAAGACGCCCTGCGCTTCGCCGGCATAGGCACCAACCGCCTGGAACTGGAAGTCACTGAAAACGCGTTGATGGGCAACATCAGCAGTACCTTGGCGCTGTTGCGGCAGATCCGCGCCCTGGGTGTGTCGCTGGCCATCGATGACTTCGGCACCGGCTATTCGTCGCTGGCTTACCTCAAGCGCTTGCCGCTCAACACTTTGAAGATCGACCGCTCGTTTATCCAGGACATCCCCAAGTCCACCGCAGACAGTGAAATTGTCCAGGCGATTATTGGCATGGCCCACACCCTGCACTTGCAGGTGGTCACCGAGGGCGTGGAAACCCAGGCGCAGTTCGAGCTGCTGCTCAAGCATGGCTGCGACTACATCCAAGGCTACCTGCTCAGCCCGGCGGTGCCTTTCGATGACATCATCGGCGTGATGCAGGGCATTGCGATGCGCAATCCGTTATATCTGCCAAGCGTGGAAGGCAACGACGCTGCGCAGCCAAAAGACCCGGCGCCAGGGCGTATCGGCTCGCCTTCTATTGTCAGGCCGATTCGCTGAGACCCGGGCACGGGGAGTGGTAGTGTGATCGTTGCTTCTCTTCACGCCGCGTCATACCCGGAAACAATTGCGCCACTCATTCCTTCTGCCCTCAACTGTTCCCGTGACGCTTACGTCACCCTCGGCTGTGACCTTTCTCTACGGCAAGGTGCCATCACGCGTTGAGCGGTTACTCGGCTACACACTTCACTCCGTGAAAAATACGCACCTTTTTCGTGCGCGCCATTATTACCGCGCCCTTTCCTGGATCAGGATCCACGGCGAGACCACTACCGCCCATAAGCTTGGATCCCGTTCCACCAGGTCCAATGCCCGCGTCGCAGACACCTCGCCAAGGGTGCCTGCAGCCAGCCAGGCGGCGACTTTGTCACGGTTGTCTTCGGCCATTCCTTCGGCGGCCTCGATCAAATCCAGGCCGGCATCGACCCACAATAGGGCACCCTTGGCAAAGAACGGTTCAAGCTCCTTCCAGGAAATTTCGGCGGTTTCACCGAGCAGCTTGGCATAGAGGGTGCTTGGTTCTTGCGTCATGGGAATTCACCTGAGTAAAAAATCGGCGCAATCATAGCCCCGTCGCTCAGGCAGAAAAACCCAGTAGCAAATGAAGTAGCGATTGAAACTGCCAGGAAAGCCACGGAATGCCTTGAAAGCTATCAGCAACCCGGCGCAATTCTGTCTTTTTCTTTCACTTAAGCGACACACCCAGGTTTTGCCCCCAGCTGCCAGCTTTTCAAGCGATCAACCGGCGCTCTACACTGTACCGGTACAGTTGCCAGGGCAATGCCGGGGGGATATCCGCGATATCTGATCCGGTTCTGCAGCTCACAAGGCCGCTAGAACTATAAAAAATACAACAGTAAGAGTGGAGCACTATGAATAAGGCTACTAAGCAGATTTCCAAACTGTTTGCCGCTATGGTCCTGGCTGGGGTTGCCGGCCATTCGTTCGCAGCCGACACCATCAAGATCGGCATCGCCGGCCCCAAGACCGGTCCGGTGACGCAATACGGCGACATGCAATTCATGGGTGCCAAGCAAGCCATCAAAGACATCAACGCCAAGGGCGGCGTAGACGGCAAGATGCTTGAGGCCGAGGAATACGACGACGCTTGCGATCCAAAGCAAGCCGTGGCCGTTGCCAACAAAGTGGTCAATGATGGCGTCAAGTTCGTGGTTGGTCACCTCTGCTCCAGCTCCACTCAACCCGCCTCCGACATCTATGAAGACGAAGGCGTGATCATGATTACCCCGGCTGCCACCAGCCCGGAAATCACCGCCCGTGGCTACAAGCTGATCTTCCGCACCATCGGCCTGGACAGCGCCCAAGGCCCGGCAGCCGGCAACTACATCGCCGACCACGTGAAACCGAAGATCGTTGCCGTACTGCACGACAAGCAGCAGTACGGTGAAGGCATCGCCACCGCCGTTAAACAGACCCTCGAGAAGAAAGGCACCAAGGTTGCCGTCTTCGAAGGCCTGAACGCTGGCGATAAAGACTTCTCCTCGATCATCCAGAAACTCAAGCAAGCCAACGTCGACTTCGTCTACTACGGCGGTTACCACCCTGAGCTGGGCCTGATCCTGCGCCAAGCCAAGGAAAAAGGCCTGAACGCCAAGTTCATGGGCCCAGAGGGCGTGGGTAACGACTCTATCTCGCAAATCGCCCAGGGCGCTTCCGAAGGCCTGCTGGTGACCCTGCCGAAATCCTTCGACACCGACCCTGCCAACAAAGCCATCGTTGAAGAGTTCGCCAAGAACAAGCAGGACCCAACCGGTCCGTTCGTGTTCCCGGCCTACTCGGCGGTTGAGGTCATTGCCGGCGGTATCAAGGCCGCCAAGAGCGAAGACACCGCCAAAGTGGCCGAGGCCATCCATGCCGGTACCTTCAAGACCCCTACGGGCGACCTGAGCTTCGACGCCAAGGGCGACCTGAAGGACTTCAAGTTCGTGGTCTACGAATGGCACTTCGGTAAACCAAAAACCGAAGTTTCCCCTCAGTAAGCCAGGCGTTACTGGTCAACAAGCCCACTGTGCAAGCAGTGGGCTTTGTTTTACGAGGTTTATGGGCCATGTCACCCGCGATCCGGGCGCTGGCTCACCTGAAAATCTTAAAACCGTCACCAGCGGTTCGCTGGCAAACGCTTTGTGCAACCTGGTCACAGAACAGGGCACCGAGCCGGAAATGACTCCACCAGTGAAATGCGTATCGGGTTTTTAGGAGCGCTGTAATGCCTGAGATCTATCATTTTTTCCAACAGCTGGTTAATGGCCTGACCATTGGCAGCACCTATGCCTTGATAGCCATTGGCTACACAATGGTTTACGGCATCATTGGAATGATCAACTTCGCCCATGGCGAGGTGTACATGATTGGTTCCTACGTGGCCTTTATCGCCCTTGCCGGGCTGGCCATGATGGGGATCCATTCCCTGCCGCTGTTGATGACCGCTGCGTTCCTGGCGTCGATCATCGTGACCAGTGCCTATGGCTACAGCATCGAGCGGGTTGCCTACCGTCCCTTGCGTGGCAGCAACCGTTTGATCCCGCTGATTTCTGCCATCGGCATGTCGATTTTCCTGCAGAACACCGTATTGCTGTCCCAGGACTCCAAGGACAAGTCCATTCCCAACCTGATTCCGGGGAGCATCTCCTTCGGCCCGGGTGGCGCACAAGAAGTGCTGATTTCGTACATGCAGATTCTGGTTTTCGTGGTCACCCTGGTGGCCATGCTGGGCCTGACGCTGTTCATCTCTCGCTCCCGTCTGGGCCGCGCCTGCCGGGCCTGCGCCGAAGACATCAAGATGGCCAACCTGCTGGGCATCAACACCAACAACATCATCGCCCTGACCTTCGTCATTGGTGCTGCGCTGGCGGCCGTGGCGGCCGTGTTGCTGAGCATGCAATACGGCGTGATCAACCCCAACGCCGGCTTCCTGGTGGGCCTCAAGGCCTTTACCGCAGCGGTATTGGGCGGCATCGGCAGCATTCCGGGCGCCATGCTCGGCGGGCTGGTGCTGGGTGTGGCCGAAGCCTTTGGCGCCGATATCTTCGGTGACCAGTACAAGGACGTCGTCGCGTTCGGCCTTTTGGTTCTGGTGTTGTTGTTCCGTCCGACCGGCATCCTGGGCCGTCCGGAGGTTGAGAAAGTATGAGCAGATATCTTAAATCGGCGTTTTTCAGCGCCTTGCTGGTATGGGCCGTGGCCTTTCCGGTACTCGGCCTCAAGCTGAGCATTGTCGGCATCAACCTGGAGGTGCACGGCACCGGGCCAGTGACCCTGACCATCATCGCCCTGTGTTCGGTGCTGATGTTCCTGCGTGTACTGTTCACGCAGCAGGTCGGTGCCTTGTTCAAGGGCAACCGTGGCCCGTTGGTGTCGCCCAAGGTCAGCCAATTTCTGACCCTGCCGCGCACCCAGCGCTACATCATCATCGGGTTGATCATCGCGGCGCTGATCTGGCCGTTCTTCGGCTCGCGCGGCGCGGTCGACATTGCCACGCTGATCCTGATCTATGTGTTGCTGGGCCTGGGCCTGAACATCGTAGTGGGCCTGGCCGGCCTGCTCGACCTGGGTTATGTGGGCTTCTACGCCGTGGGTGCCTACACCTACGCGCTGCTCTCGCACTACCTGGGCTGGAGCTTCTGGATCTGCCTGCCACTGGCCGGTATGGCAGCGGCTACGTTCGGCTTCCTGCTGGGCTTCCCGGTGCTGCGCCTGCGCGGTGACTACCTGGCCATCGTGACCCTGGGCTTCGGGGAAATCATTCGCCTGTTCTTGCGTAACCTCACCGATATCACCGGTGGCCCCAACGGTATCAGCAGCATTCCCAAGCCGACGTTCTTCGGGCTGTCGTTCGACCGCACCGCCGCCGAAGGCATGCAGACCTTCCACGAGTACTTCGGGATTGCCTACAACCCGGTGAGCAAAGTGGTGTTCCTGTACCTGGTCGCGCTGTTGCTGGCATTGGCGGCTCTGTTCGTGATCAACCGCCTGCTGCGCATGCCCATCGGGCGCGCCTGGGAAGCGTTGCGCGAAGATGAAATCGCCTGCCGCGCCCTGGGCCTGAACCCGACCATCATCAAGCTATCCGCGTTCACCCTGGGCGCTGCTTTCGCAGGCTTTGCCGGCAGCTTCTTTGCCGCTCGCCAAGGCCTGGTGACGCCGGAATCGTTCACCTTTATCGAGTCGGCGATCATTCTCGCCATCGTGGTATTGGGTGGCATGGGCTCGCAACTGGGCGTGATCCTGGCGGCCATCGTGATGATCCTGCTGCCGGAAATGATGCGTGAGTTCAGCGAATACCGCATGTTGATGTTCGGCGCCATGATGGTGCTGATGATGATCTGGCGCCCTCAAGGCCTGCTGCCCATGCAACGTCCACACATGGAGCTGCGCAAATGAGCCGCGAGATCCTGAAAGTCGAAAACCTGAGCATGCGCTTCGGCGGTTTGCTAGCGGTCAATGGCGTGGCCCTGACCGTCAAAGAGAAACAAGTGGTAGCACTGATCGGCCCCAACGGCGCCGGCAAGACCACGGTGTTCAACTGCCTCACCGGCTTCTACAAGCCGAGCGGCGGCAGCATCCTGCTGGACGGCCAGCCGATCCAGGGCCTGGCCGGTCACGAGATCGCTCGCAAGGGCGTGGTGCGTACCTTCCAGAACGTGCGGTTGTTCAAGGACATGACGGCGGTCGAGAACCTGTTGATCGCCCAGCACCGTCACTTGAACACCAACTTCTTCGCAGGTCTGTTCAAGACCCCGGCGTTCCGCAAGAGCGAGCGCGAGGCCATGGAATACGCGGCGTACTGGCTGGACAAGGTCAACCTGACCGAGTTCGCCAACCGCCCGGCAGGCACCCTCGCCTACGGCCAGCAGCGTCGCCTGGAAATCGCCCGTTGCATGATGACCCGCCCGCGCATCCTGATGCTCGACGAACCTGCCGCGGGCCTGAACCCCAAGGAAACCGAAGACCTCAAGGCGCTGATCAGTGTGCTGCGTGAGGAAAACAATGCCACGGTGCTGTTGATCGAACACGACATGAAACTGGTCATGAGCATCTCCGACCACATCGTGGTGATCAACCAGGGCACGCCGCTGGCCAATGGGACGCCGGAGCAGATCCGCGACAATCCCGAAGTGATCAAAGCCTACTTGGGGGAAGCGTAAAATGCTGCAATTCGAAAACGTTTCCACTTTCTACGGCAAGATCCAGGCCCTGCACAGCGTCAACGTCGAAGTACGCCAGGGTGAGATCGTGACCCTGATCGGCGCCAACGGGGCTGGCAAATCGACCTTGCTGATGACCTTGTGCGGTTCGCCGCAAGCCTACAGTGGCAGCATCCGCTACATGGGTGAAGAACTGGTGGGCAAGCACTCCGCCGAGATCATGCGCAAGAGCATTGCGGTGGTGCCGGAAGGCCGTCGGGTGTTTTCGCGCCTGACCGTGGAAGAGAACCTGGCCATGGGTGGGTTCTTTACCGACAAGGGCGATTACCAGGAGCAGATGGACAAGGTGCTGCACCTGTTCCCCCGCCTCAAGGAACGCTTCAGCCAGCGCGGCGGCACCATGTCCGGCGGCGAGCAGCAAATGCTCGCCATCGGCCGGGCGCTGATGAGCAAGCCCAAGCTGTTGTTGCTGGACGAGCCTTCCCTGGGCCTGGCACCGATCATCATCCAGCAGATCTTCGACATCATCGAACAACTGCGCAAGGACGGTGTGACGGTGTTTTTGGTGGAGCAGAACGCCAACCAGGCGCTGAAAATCGCTGACCGTGCCTATGTGCTGGAGAATGGCCGGGTGGTGATGCAGGGCACTGGCGAGCAATTGCTGACGGATCCGAAGGTGCGGGAGGCGTACCTCGGCGGCTAAGAAAGAGCAAGTTCTAAATGGGAGCTGGCTTGTGTGGGAGCTGGCTTGCCTGCGATAGCATCACCCCGGTGTATCTGAAGAACCGAGGCGTTTGCATCGCGGGCAAGCCCGACTCCCACATTTTCTTTGTATAAGCCATTAAATAGGTGTTGTTTTGCAGTTTTTTTCGATGGATTTGTAACGAATTCCCTCCCCCTTTCTCTAGTGGTGCATGCAGGCAATCAAGCCTGCGCATTCAACCACTGCTGGAGACACACCATGACCACCAAACTGTCCGCTGCCACCCTCGTCCTGGCCCTTGGTTCTGCCCTGAGCCTGTCCGCCCTGACCACCACCGCCCACGCGGCCGACGACATGCAGAAATGCTTCGGCGTGGCTGAAGCCGGCAAGAATGACTGCGCCGCGGGCGCCGGCACTTCCTGCGCTGGCACCTCCAAAACCAAAGACCAGGCCAATGCCTGGAAGCTGGTCCCCGCCGGCACGTGCACCCAGACCCCAAGCACCACCTCGCCGACCGGTTTTGGCCAGGAAGCGGCCTTCACCGCCAAATCCTGAACCCCGCGCAGCCTGAGTACTGATGATGACGCCTACAGCCCAACACGCGGTCTCACCGGCTCAGGTGCCCGGCCTTCCCTATCGGGCCGGGCTGGGGCTCAAGACCGAGCACTTCACCGAGGTGCTCGAGACCCGCCCCGACATCGGTTTTTTCGAAGTACACGCCGAAAACTACATGGTGGCCGGCGGCCCGTTTCATCACTACCTGGGGTTGATTCGTGCGCAGTACCCCCTGTCACTGCACGGCGTCGGCCTGTCTATTGGCGGCGAAGGTCCTCTGGACCGCGAGCACCTGGCACGCCTGGCCACGCTGATCGAACGCTACCAACCCCAGTCTTTTTCCGAACACCTGGCCTGGTCCAACCACGGCCCGGTGTTTCTCAACGACCTGCTGCCCCTGGCCTACGACGCCAGCACCCTGGAGCGGGTATGCGAACACGTGGACCAAGTACAGAGCATGCTCAAGCGCCCGATGCTGCTGGAAAACCCGTCTACTTATCTGCAGTTCCAGCGCTCTACTTTGGACGAAACCGACTTTATCAGCGAGATCGTCCGCCGGACCGGTTGCGGCCTGCTGCTCGACGTCAACAACGTCTACGTGTCCTGCATCAATCACCAGCGCGACCCGCTGGCCTACATCGATGCCCTGCCATTGCACGCGGTGGGTGAGATTCATCTGGCCGGTTTTGCCGAAGACACCGACAGCTTGGGCGACCGCCTACTAATCGACGACCACGGCGCGCCGATCGATAACGCCGTGTGGCAGCTGTACGCACAGGTACTGGCGCGAACCGGAGCGGTGGCGACGCTGATCGAGCGGGATAACCAGGTGCCCGCGTTCAGCGTGCTGCAAACAGAGGCCCGGCAGGCCGAATGGTATTTGTCGCAGGTGGACAGATGAGTATTCAGCAAACATTCGCCGAGGCTTTACTGGCCCCGCAAGCAACCTGCCCCGAGGGCGTGTTCAGCTGCAACGGTGCTGAGCCGACGAGCCGCTTTGCGGTGTATCGAAACAATGTCCATAGCGCGTTGATCCATGCTTTGGCGGCCGCCTACCCGGTGGCGCGGCAACTGGTCGGCGATGAATTTTTCCGCGCCATGGCCGGCCTGTATGCCCAGGCTCATCCGCCCACCAGCCCGTTGATCAGTGAGTACGGCAGCACGTTCTCTGACTTTATCCAAGGTTTCGAACCGGCCTCGAGCGTGCCCTACCTGGCCGATGTCGCCCGGCTGGAACGCTTGAGGGTTCGCGCTTATCACGCGGCGGATTGCCAGGTTCTGGATCAGCACAGCGTACTTCGGCAACTGCAAGGCTGCGCGCAACTGGGGCAACTGCGTGTACGACTGCATCCGTCACTTGCCACGCTGGAATCTTCCTACGCGGTGGTATCGGTCTGGGCGGCGCATCAGGTCGACGGGGCTATCGCCACTTTGCACCCTTGGTATGCCCAAGGCGCGCTGGTCTTGCGCCAAGGCTTAGCGGTCAAGGTGTTCGCCATCGACCGCGGGTCTGTGACCTTTATCAACCGCCTCAACCACGGCGCCGGGCTGGAAATGGCCATCGCTGATGCCCTGGAAGCCTCCACCGAATTCGATTTGCACCAATGTCTCACGCTGTTGATCAGCCACGACGCCATCACTCATTTGCATCTGCAACCCGAGGTATTGCCATGAACATTCCCGCTCCTTGCCTGGTAAAGCGAACCGTCGCACTGTTTGAAAAAATCCCCTACAGCCTGATCGCCTTTATCGCGCGCTTCTCCATTGCGGCGGTGTTCTGGAAGTCTGGCCAGACCAAGGTCGAAGGCTTTGCCATTGACCTGATCAGCGGCACCTTCCAATGGGGTGAGCCCAAACTTGCCGCCTCGACCCTGTTTTTATTTCGCAGCGAATACCAATTGCCTCTGCTGTCGCCCGAGGTGGCCGCGCACTTGGCAACCTTTGCCGAGCACTTTTTTCCGGTATTGATCCTGCTGGGGTTCGCCACGCGTTTTTCGGCCCTGGCCTTGATCGGCATGACCCTGACCATCCAACTGTTCGTCTACCCCGACGCCTATCCCACTCATGGCACCTGGCTTGCGCTGCTATTGCTGTTGCTTGCCAAAGGCCCAGGTTGGCTGTCCATCGACCACCTGATTGCCCGTCGTTATCGCTGAAGTCGATCCAGTGCCTCGCCGCTGCGCTTGAACCAGTCCACCAGGTAGTCGGCCAACACTTGGGTACGCCGTGGCAGGCCGCCCTGGTAGGGATGCACCAGGTACATCGGCATGCTGCGCGTCTGATAGTCGCGCAGCAGCCAGCGCAATCGGCCATCAGCCAGCTCCGTGGGTAAAACGTAGGACGGCAGGCGAGCAATACCGGCGCCGACCAAGGCGGCTTTTTTCAGCAGGTTGTAGTGGTTGGAGGCGAAGGTACCGCTCACCTTTACCCGCAGCAATTCGTGTTGCTGGTGGTACAACCATTCCTCGCGACCACTGTAATGACTGTTGAGCAAACAGCTGTGCGCCGCCAGGTCTGCCGGGGTCTGCGGCTCGCCATGCTGTTCCAGATAGGCCGGGCTGGCGCAGGTCATCTCATGCCAGGCCAGTAAAGGCCTGGCTACCAGGCGTTCATTTTCGAGGGCGCCTGAGCGAACGCCCAAGTCAAAGCCATCGCGCGCCAGGTCCCGGTAGCTGTTGTTAAGCTCCAGCTCGATCTGCACCTGCGGGTATTGCTTGGAAAATTCCAGCAACAAGCCATCGAAAAAGGTTTCACCCAACGACACCGGGACAGTCATACGTACAGGGCCGGCCAAATCATCTTTGAGCCGCGCCAAGGCCTGGCGCGCGCGTTCCACCTGCACCACCAATGCTTGTGCCTGGGGCAGCAACGCCGCGCCGGCAGCAGTAAGGCTCAGCTTGCGCGTGGTGCGGTGCAGCAAAACCACGGCAAACTGCGCTTCCAACTGGCTGATGCGCTTGGACAACTGCCCTTTGCTGCAGCCCAATTGTGAGGCCGCCACAGTGAAACTGCCGGCTTCGATCAGCACGGCGAACGCCGCCAAGTCATCCATTTCGCTCATGGACTGTTTCCATTTGAAAACCAAAGGTTGCCTATTAGCGCGTTTATCCAGCTAAAAAGCCACACTAGACTGAATGCAAATCCCAACCCCTGCAGGAGCGAGCAAGCTCGCTCCTGCAGGGAGTCAGCCCCAGAGGAACAGCACGATGAAAATCCTATTGATTGGTGCCAGCGGCACCATCGGTTCAGCAGTCAAGGCAGAGTTGGCCCAGCGCCACGAAGTGATCAGCATCGGCCGCACCAGCGGTGACTTCCAGGTGGATATCAGCGATAGCAACTCGATCCGTAAGCTGTTCGAGCAGACCGGCAAGTTCGACGCGCTGATCTGCGCGGCAGGCAGCGTCAACTTCGTGCCCCTGGCAGACATGAACGACAGCGATTTCGAACTGGGCCTGCGTGACAAACTGATGGGCCAGGTCAACCTGCTGTTGATCGGCCGTGAATACGCCAACGACGGTGCTTCGTTCACGTTCACCAGCGGCATTCTGAACCGTGACCCGATCCGCACCGGCGCTTCGGCGGCCTTGGTCAACGGTGCATTGGACGCCTTCGTCAAAGCGGCGGCCATTGAGTTGCCACGCGGCCTGCGCATCAACTCGGTCAGCCCGACGGTGTTGCTGGAAGCCATGGGCAGCTATGCTCCCTATTTCCGTGGCTACAAACCTGCCCCGGCCGCCGATGTGGCACTGGCTTACGCCAAAAGCGTCGAGGGCCTGCAAACCGGTCAGACCTTTATCGTAGGTTGAGGGTGAGATCCGTAAGAAACGCCTGAAGCTGGCAAGCGGGCTTGTGATGCACGGCCAGCCTGCGTAACGTGGCGGCAATTGCCTGGAGACCCGATAATGCGCGCCGCCCGTACCCTCGCCCTGTTTGCCTTGCTTCCTGTGTTCGCCGCCTGCCAATTGTTCGAAAGCGAGCCGGCCAAGCCATCGACTGTCGGGCTGACCCGTATGCAGGGTGAGTTGACGGCGGTGGACGGCAAACTGCTGTTCCAGCCCTGTGGCGACCAGCGTAGCTACGTGGTCAACGATACCGGCGGCACCAGCGTCCTGCAGGAAGCCGCCTCGCTGGCTGGCCAGCAGGGCATACTGTTTGCCGACCTGCGTGGCAAGTTTTCCGGGGTCGCCAGCGGCACCCAGGGTTCAGTGGACCTGCAACAGCTGTATCGCGTCGAACGCTCGACCTCAGCGTGCTCTGACCCGGATTTCAAGCGCATGATCCTGCGGGCCAACGGCCATAAACCCGCCTGGGCGATGAACGTCACGGCCAAGGGCATGGTGCTGGAGCGCGAAGGCCAGCCACCTTTGGCAGTGCCGTACGTCGAGGAACAACTGGGCGACGGCCGCTTCAACCTGATGACCGAAGCCAATAACCAGCACATCGAACTATGGGTGGCGCCCCAGCGCTGCGTCGACAGTGTGAGCGGCAGCCTGCAGCACATGAGCGCCGAGCTGCGCGTGAACGGCCAGGTGCAGCGTGGTTGCGCGGCGTTCGGCGGCTCGCGGGACGACTGATTAGCCCCTGTGCTGTTTTAACCTGACGGAAACTTGCCATTGGGGCTTATAATCGCCGGTTTGCAAAACAGCCGGCCTTCTTGCCCGCCGCCTACCGGATCCTGTCATGTTACGAATCACCGAACTCAAGCTACCCATCGACCATCCCGAAGAAGACCTGCGCACGGCCATCGTGCAGCGCCTGGGCATCGCCAGTGATGACCTGCTCGATTTCACCCTGTTCAAGCGCAGCTACGATGCGCGCAAAAAGACCTCCGAGCTGTGCTTCATCTACACCGTCGACCTGAACGTGACGGGTGAAGCCGCGCTGCTGCTCAAGTTTGCCGACGACCGCAACGTCAACCCGGCACCGGATGTCAGCTACAAGGTGGTGGGTCAGGCGCCGGAAGGCCTGGCTGAGCGGCCGATCGTGGTAGGATTTGGTCCCTGCGGGATTTTCGCCGGCCTGCTGCTGGCACAGATGGGTTTCAAGCCGATCATCCTCGAGCGCGGCAAGGAAGTGCGCCAACGCACCAAGGACACCTGGGGCCTGTGGCGCAAAAGCGTGCTCAACCCAGAGTCCAACGTGCAATTTGGTGAAGGCGGCGCCGGTACCTTCTCTGACGGCAAGCTGTACAGCCAGATCAAGGACCCGAAATTCCACGGTCGCAAAGTGCTGCACGAGTTCGTCAAGGCCGGCGCGCCGGAAGAAATCCTCTACGTCAGCAAGCCGCACATCGGTACCTTCCGCCTGACCGGCGTGGTAGAAAACATGCGCGAGCAGATCATCGCCCTGGGCGGTGAAGTGCGCTTCGAACAACGGGTCACCGACGTGTTGATCGAAGACGGCCAGTTGAACGGCGTGGTCATCGACGGCGGCGAGCAGATCCTCTCCAAGCATGTGATTCTTGCCCTGGGCCACAGCGCCCGTGACACCTTCCGCATGCTCCACGACCGTGGCGTGTACATGGAAGCCAAGCCATTCTCGGTGGGTTTCCGTATCGAACACCCGCAGTCGCTGATCGACGCCGCACGCTTGGGCAAATACGCTGGCCACCCCAAGCTGGGCGCAGCGGACTACAAACTGGTGCACCACGCCAAGAATGGCCGTTCGGTCTACAGCTTCTGCATGTGCCCGGGCGGCACCGTCGTGGCTGCGACCTCGGAACCCCATCGAGTCGTGACCAACGGCATGAGCCAATACTCGCGTAACGAGCGCAATGCCAACTCCGGCATCGTGGTAGGCATTACCCCCGAGGTGGATTACCCAGGCGGCCCGCTGGCCGGTATCGAGTTGCAGGAACGCCTGGAGTCCCACGCCTACATCCTCGGCGGTAGTAACTACGAGGCCCCCGCGCAACTGGTGGGCGACTTCATCGCTGGCAAACCCTCCACGGCGCTGGGCAGCGTGGAGCCGTCCTACAAACCCGGCGTGTCGTTGGGTGACCTGGCGCTGGCCTTGCCGGACTTCGCCATCGAAGCCATCCGCGAAGCCTTGCCAGCGTTCGAGAAACAGATCAAAGGCTACTCGCTGCACGATGCGGTGCTGACCGGCATCGAGACCCGCACCTCGTCCCCACTGCGCATTACCCGCAACGAGTCGATGCAGAGCCTGAACGTCAAAGGCTTGTTCCCGGCCGGTGAAGGCGCAGGCTATGCCGGTGGGATTCTGTCGGCGGGTGTCGACGGGATTCGGATCGCCGAGGCGTTGGCGCGGGATATGCTCGGCATCGAGGCCTGAAGCACGCTGACGGCCAGCATAAATCCCGTGTGGGAGCTGGCTTGCCTGCGAAAGCGGTGGTGCAGTTAAAGACTAGGTGACTGACACGCCGCTTTCGCGGGCAAGCCCGCTCCCACAGGGGATCTGTGCCGGGCGTTGATCCTGGGGGCAATACACGACCACTGTGGGAGCTGGCTTGCCTGCGATAGCGGTGGTGCAGTTAAAAATTCAGTGACTGACACTCCGCTTTCGCGGGCAAGCCCGCTCCCACAGGGGATCTATGCCGGGCGTTGATCCTGGGGGCAATACACGACCACTGTGGGAGCTGGCTTGCCTGCGATAGCGGTGGTGCAGTTAAAAATTCAGTGACTGACACTCCGCTTTCGCGGGCAAGCCCGCTACCACAGGGGATCTGTGCCGGGCGTTGATCCTGGGGGCAATACACGACCAGTGTGGGAGCTGGCTTGCCTGCGATAGCGGTGGTGCAGTTAAAAATTCAGTGACTGACACTCCGCTTTCGCGGGCAAGCCCGCACACAGTTGGATAGTGGGGTGTCAGATATTAGCGCGCAGGATGTTAGCGGGTAGCGCCTCACCGCGTTCGACACTCGCCGCAACCGCCGCGATCAACCCTTCCAGCTCATAGCCCTGCCCCGCCAGCCACGCTTGATCGTAATAGGTGGTGGCATAGCGCTCACCGCCATCGCACAAGATCGCAACGATCGACCCCGACTCCCCCGCCGCTTTCATCTGTTGCGCCGCCATCAGCGCACCGATCAGGTTGGTCCCGCTGGACCCGCCAACCCGTCGCCCCAAACGCTCAGCCAGGTAATGCATGGCCGCCAGGGACACTGCATCCGGCACTT
This sequence comes from Pseudomonas sp. FSL L8-0168, assembly GCF_037976155.1. Classification (NCBI taxonomy): domain Bacteria; kingdom Pseudomonadati; phylum Pseudomonadota; class Gammaproteobacteria; order Pseudomonadales; family Pseudomonadaceae; genus Pseudomonas; species Pseudomonas sp. FSL L8-0168. The sequence continues at coordinate 2,143,434 of NZ_CP150262.1, forward strand.
TGACCATGGCGTCAATCACCGCGGGCAGAAACGATGCCTCCACCCGCGGGCGACCAATCCCTTCAATCCGCGAGCCACAGTCCAGGCGCAGGCTGGCGTCACCACTCTGGTAGAAATCGAAAAACACCGAGCGTTCGGCATCGGCACACAGCACCCGGGTGCAATGCTGGCGATAACGCACATAACGGCCCAGGGTCGCGGTGGTGCCGCCGGTGCCAGGGCTGGAAATCAACCAACTCGGCTCCGGGTGCTGCTCAAAGCGCATCTGCTGGAAGATCGATTCGGCGATGTTGTTGTTTGCCCGCCAGTCGGTGGCACGCTCGGCGTAGGTGAACTGGTCCATGAAGTGCCCCCCGCTTTCCTGGGCCAGGCGTTCGGATTCGGCGTAGATCTGCGTCGGGTCCTGGACCAGATGGCTCTTGCCACCGTAGAAGGCAATCTGGGCGATCTTCTCTTGGGACGTGGTCGCGGGCATGACGGCAATAAACGGCAAGCCGAGCAAGCGCGCGAAGTAGGCTTCCGAGATCGCCGTAGAGCCGCTGGACGCTTCAATAACGGGGGCGCCCGGCTTGAGCCAGCCATTGCACAGCGCATACAGGAACAGCGAGCGCGCCAGCCGGTGTTTCAGGCTGCCGGTGGGGTGGCTGGACTCATCCTTGAAGTACAACTCGATGCCTGGCAAACCCGGTAATGGCAGCGGGATCAGGTGGGTATCGGCGCTCCGCTGGAAGTCCGCTTCAATGATACGAATGGCTTCGCGGGCCCAGGTACGGTGGTCGCTCATGGTGGGTTCTCTAAAGGTTTTCAGCGGTGATCTTAGGATGTTTCCCACGCTTCACACAGATACAGTGACGACGCAATTGGACACACAATTGCTAGTCTTTAGCCCACCGATGCCCCGGCCCATCCCTTATAACAAATAAGAATATAACTTTTGTTTTAACAACTAACGGTACGGGTTAGGGTACCCACCTATTGAACCTGGATTGGAGAGCATCCCTTGCCTCTGCGTAGCACTTTCACCCGTTTCTTCCAGCTGGAAGCCGCCAGTGGTCTGTTGTTGATCGCCGCTGCCGCTTTTGCGCTGATTATCAACAACTCACCGTTGTCGCACCTGTACAACGCCTTTCTCGACACGCCGGTGGTGGCTCAGGTTGGCGCGTTGAAAATCGCCAAGCCGGCGCTGCTTTGGATCAACGATGGCTTGATGGCCCTGTTCTTCCTGTTGATCGGCCTGGAGGTCAAGCGTGAGCTGCTCGATGGTCACCTGTCCAAGCCTTCGCAAGTGGTGTTGCCTGGCGCAGCGGCCATCGGCGGCATGGTGGTGCCGGCGCTGATCTACTGGGCGCTGAACAAGGACAACCCGGCCGCCCTCGCTGGCTGGGCGATCCCCATGGCCACCGACATTGCCTTCGCTCTGGGCGTGCTGGCCCTGCTGGGCAAGCGCGTACCGGTGTCACTGAAACTGTTCCTGATGACCCTGGCGATCATTGATGACCTTGGCGCCATCATCGTCATTGCCTTGTTCTATTCCGCTGACTTGTCCACGGCATCCCTAGCGGGCGCGGGGGCGTGCTTGATTGCGCTGATTGCGATGAACCGCCTGGGCGTGATCAAACTGGGGCCGTATATGATCATCGGCCTGATCCTGTGGGTGTGCGTGCTCAAGAGCGGTGTGCATGCGACCTTGGCGGGTGTAACCCTGGCGTTCTGCATTCCACTGCGCACCAAAAATGCCGAAACCTCACCGCTGCTGAGCCTGGAACACGCCCTGCACCCGTGGGTGGCCTACGCCATCCTGCCGCTGTTCGCGTTTGCCAATGCCGGGGTCTCTCTGACAGGTGTCAACCTGGAGAGCTTCACCCACTCCGTGCCCATGGGCATCGCCGCCGGTCTCTTGATCGGCAAGACCGTCGGTGTGTTCGGCCTCACCTGGCTGGCGATCAAAACCGGCATCGCCTCACTGCCCAGCGGCGCCAACTGGGGTCAGGTAATGGGCGTGGCGATTCTGTGCGGGATCGGCTTCACCATGAGCCTGTTTGTCGGCTCCCTGGCGTTTGTGCCAGGCGCCAGTGAGTTTGCCGGTGAAGATCGCATGGGGATTCTGACCGGGTCGATCCTGGCGGCCTTTATCGGGTATGCGGTGACGGCGATGGCAAGTCGCAAGAAAGCCGTCGTTGCATGATTGAAGTCAGTCAGTTGTAGGAGCGAGCTTGCTCGCTCCTACAAACAAAACCCCCAACCGGTCACCCGGTTGGGGGTTTTTCTTCGCCTGAAGCTTAAGGCTTAGCGAGTAACGCGGCTGGTACCGTCGACGGTCATGATGCGTACGCGGTCGCCAATGCGGAAGATTTCATTTTCCTGCACGGCTTGTACGTAAGCACGCATGCTGCCGTCGTCTTCGCGCACGGTGATTTCCACGCCCTGGGTACGGGTCAGGCCTTCTTCAGTGGCCGAGCCCAGCAGGCCGCCCGCAACTGCGCCGATCACAGCAGTAACGATGCTGCCTCGGCCGCCACCGATGGCGCTGCCGCCAACGCCGCCGATGACTGCGCCCGCGGCGCCGCCGATTGGGGTTTTGGTGCCTTCGATTTTCACCGGACGCAGGGATTCGATGGTGCCCATGCGAACGGTCTGTACACGACGCGCCTCATCACGAGAGTACGAGTCGCCGGTCAGACTCGAGGCGCAGCCACCCAGCAGCAACGACAGGGTGGTAAAGCAGGCAACTAGTAAAACGGACTTACGCATAGCATCAACTCCAAAGGACAGGTATTCATTAAACGCTGTGGCTTGGCGCGTGTCACGGCGCACCAGGCAGAAACTTGCTTTCATTCAGCCTGAGTACAGACTGCCAGCACCAGAGAACTCGACGAACGGTAACCAAGCCAGGGTACGGAACGATGCCATAACCGGCTCGATCAGTGTAGCCGCACAGCCGAAAGCGTCCGAAGTCTCTTGAACAGAGACTTCGACGCAACGGTGTTGATTCAGGTGGGATGACGAAAGGTGACGCTCAGGGCGCCAGGCGCTCGCGGCACCATTGGCCGTCTTGCAAACGGTAGTTGAGGCGATCATGCAGGCGGCTGGCCCGGCCTTGCCAGAACTCGATGCGCTCAGGCAGTAAACGGTACCCTCCCCAATGCTCGGGGCAATCGGGCTGGGTATCGCTGAAACGCTCTTCAGTGGCCTTGAGCAGCGCCTGCAGCTCTTCGCGATCACGAATGACTTTGCTCTGCGGAGAGGCCCAGGCGCCCAGGCGGCTGCCCAATGGGCGCACCTGATAATAAGCATCCGACTCTTCAGGCGTGACCTTGGCCACGCGCCCTTCAATGCGTACCTGGCGCTCCAGGGTTGGCCAGAAGAAGGTCATGGCCGCAAACGGCCGCGCCGCGAGTTGTTCACCCTTGGCGCTCTGATAGTTGGTGAAGAAGGTAAAGCCCTGTGCATCCAGGCCCTTGAGCAGCAGGATGCGGCAGTGCGGGCGACCGTCCTGATCCACCGTCGCCAGCGTCATGGCATTGGCCTCCACTGGCGGCTGTTCAGTTTTCACCGCATCAGCAAACCATTGGTGGAACAACGCAAACGGCTCGTCCGGGGCCTGGGCCTCGCTCAAACCGTCCCGTGTGTAGTCACGGCGCATATCGGCCAGTGCCTGGGTCATGCGGCTTTATCCTTGTGGTTCAACAGCTCAGTTTTTCGCCTGGTCGTTCGAAGCGGGTGCCGCCTTGGCTTTTGCAGTAGCCGGCTTCTTGGCAGCCGGCTTGGCCGCAGCCTTTTTAGCCGCTGGCTTGGCCGCCGCTTTCTTGGTCGTGGCCTTTTTGGCAGGCGCTTTTGCCGCCGGTGCTGGTGCAGGCACATTCTGCACCGCGACCATTTCGGCTACGGGCGGGGTCTTGCCGGAGTTGTACTTACTCAGCAGTGCCAACATCGTTGTACGCTGAGTGAACATGATTTCCATGCGACGGTTCAGCGCACGCCCCTGATTGCTGTCGTTGGCGGCACGCGGCATAAGGTCGCCCATGCCACGCAGCATCAAGCGATCCTGTTTCAGACCACTCAGGCTGAAAATCGAGGCGATGGACTGCGCACGCTCCTTGCTCAACGCCTGGCTGGCGGGAGCACTGCCAGTGGCATCAACGTGGCCCAGCACCAGTACGGCGGTCTTCGGGTCAGCTTCAACAGCCTTGGCCACCCGCGTGAACGGGCCCAGGGTCACCGGCAGTAACATGGCCGGGCGCTTCGGGTTGTAGGAACCGTCTACCGGAGCAATCACTACCAGGGTGTTGTCACGGCGCTCCAGTTGCAGGTTGCTGTCCTTGATGGCCGCACGCAGGCGTGGTTCGTATTCGTCCAGCCAGGCTTGGGTGACTTTCGGGTCAGGCATTTGTACGTTGGTCACATCGACCTTGGCCAAAGGCTTTGGCTTGCTTTCGAACGGCCACCACCAGCGCGGCTCGCTGTCGGTCTTGGCGACGACAGGCGCTGCGTCCGAGGCCGGCGTTGCCGCCTTAAGGTCGGCTTTCAGGTCAGCCTTGGCGTCGGCGGCTTTTTCTTCGGCGGTCTTGGTGGAAAACGGCCACCAGCTGTAACCGGTGTCGGCTTTGGCGGCCGGGGCAGCGGCAGCAGCGGTGACAGGTTCAACAGGCTTGGCACCGGCGGCCGGCTTGGCGTCGGGTTTGGCATCCGGCTTGGCGTCGGTCTGGGCCACTGGATCCTTGGTTGCAGCTTTGTCAGATCCAAATGACCACCAATGCCCACCTTCGGCATCATTTTGTGGAGTTTGTGCACAACCCGTAATAGTGAGGCACAGCGCCAGTGCCAAAGACTTGTTCGATAACATGAGATATCCACAAAATGAGAAAAAACCAGGGGGGTCGCGGGACCCGTTAAACAGACGCTAAAAGAACATTCAAGTTACAACATGTCGTTCAGCATCTTTTTTATACTTGCCTTTGTAACAAAAAATTGTGAAACAGCAAGGGGTTTATAGACAACCGGCCAATATTCCGACCAACTTCTGGGCCCGCGGGTCCATAAGTACGTAAGGCCCCAGGGTATTAGTCACGAAACCGAAGGCTACATCATGTTCAGGGTCGGCAAACCCGACTGATCCCCCTGCCCCGGGATGCCCGAATGCACGTGGCCCAAGGCCGAACGTGGCATTGGGCAACTGCGGTTGATCCAACATGCAGCCCAGGCCGAAACGGGTTTGGGTCAATAAGGTTTTATCCAGCCCGATACTGTGCTCGCGGGTCAATTGTTCGAGCATGTCGCTTTCCAGCAAACTACCGTCCAACAAACCACTATAAAACCCGGCCAGGCTGCGCGCATTACCGTGGCCATTCGCCGCAGGCTGCTGCATGCGTCGCCATTCGGGCTTATTAGTGCTGGTCAGAATAGACGGTGGGTTGGCAAATGCACGGGTAGTCATCGCCGCAGGCTCGCGCATCATTACTTGAAGTAACCGTTGCGCGGCTTCATCACCGATAGTGCCTTTGCTGCGTGCGATATGGGCGACGCGATAAAACTCTTCATCCGCCAGGCCCACATGGAAGTCCAGCCCCAAGGGGCGTGCCACCCGCGCCACGATCGACTCCCCCGGCCCGCGCCCATCGGCGCGGCGCAACAGTTCGCCAACCAGCCAGCCATAGGTGATCGCTTCATAGCCATGGCCTTGGCCCGGTGTCCACCACGGGGCCTCGGCCGCCAGGGTATCGACCATCAATTGCCAGTCGTACAGGGCCTCGGTGGGCAGCATTTCGCGGATGGCGGGCAGCCCGGCCTGGTGGCAGAGCAACTGGCGCAGCGTGATCGCGTCCTTGCCAGCAGCGGCAAACTCCGGCCAGTACTCGGCCACTGGCGCATCAAGCTTGAGCTTGCCTTCGGCCACCAGTTGCAGGGCAGTCACTGCCGTGAAGGTCTTGGTGCAGGAGAACAGGTTGACGATGGTATCGCTGTGCCAGGCCTCGGCACCGTCCTTGTCGGCAGTACCGGCCCACAGGTCGACGACGGTTTGCCCGCCAATCTGGATGCACAGCCCGGCACCACGCTCCTGAGGATCATCGAACAGGGCGGCGAAGGCTTCGCGCACCGCTTCGAACTGCAGCTCGTAATGACCCTGAATCTGCACCTAAGTCCCCTCGGAAAACACCATGAAAATTGGTCGCCATTCTTTCAGCCATTGTGGGTTTTGTGAACCCGTCAACGATGAATCAATGCCCATTCCCAGCATGCCCGCCAGGGTGCCCGGCGCCCTGCCCCGCGCCTTTGCCGTCACGCCCAGGTTTGGCGGCGTCACTCTCACGCGTCGCTTGGGTGGCCTTGGCTTTTTGCGCCTCACGGCCCAGTTGGTCGAGCGCGGCCAGGTTGCTCTTGCGTACCGTCTCGACAAAACCCTGGAAGGGTACATCGGTGATGCCGACCAGGCCGAAATGGCCGTTTTCACCATCCAGCAGACGCCCGGTGACCGGCTGGTCCAGGTACTGGAACCAGTGCACCCCGACAATCGACGGCTCGGCCACCGCCTGTTTGAGGAAGGTGGAGTACGCCGCGCCGCGGTCTTCTTCGCGGGCCAGTTGCGTCACGCCGCCCCAGAACGGGCCACGGTCGGCGGAGCCAAAGTTGAATTCGGTGATCAGTACCGGTTTGTCCAGCGCACGCAGGGCGGCGAAGTCATACCCGTCCTGGGGTTTCAAGGTGTACATGTTGAAGCTCAGCACATCGCAATACTGCGCGCACGAAGCGACCGCTTCCGGCGTGCTCACCGCAAAACGGCCGCCCAGCAACAGCTGGTTGGGCGCGTGCCACTTCAACGAGTCGGAAATGGTCTTGAAGTAAGCATCGGCGAAGGTCTTCTGGAAATACTTGAAGTCGGCTTCGATCTCCGGGTGTTCAGGGCTGGGCATCGGCGGCTCAAAGCCGGGATCTTCCATCAGCTCCCAACCGGCCAGTTGAATGCCCCAGGCTTTGGAAAGGCCCTCTTCATTGCGGTATTTATCGCGCAGTTGCTTGAGGAAGGCGCGCTTGGCCGGCACGTCGGTGGTCATGCGCAGGGTGCCGTAGGCCAGGGCGTAACGGGATTTTGCATCCTCGCCGGGGCCGGCCCAGGCCAATTCGTTGTCGGCAAAAAAACCGATCAACCACGGGTCGTCACGATGATCGCGGGCCGCGATGGCCACGGCGCGTTCGGTGGCCATGGCAAAACGCGGGTCGAACGGGTCGGGCATACCGCCCCACCAGTCGGTGCCGGTACTGATGCTGGCATAGTCACCGACAATCGACAGCGGCAAGGTGTACGGCACGCGGTCGGCAGTGGCCAGGTCCGGATCGCTCCAGTTGCCGACGGTGTTAAAGCCCCAGGCTTGCAGGCGATCGAGGGTATGGGTCACCCAGCGTGGCTGGTCCAACGCGTCACCGCCGTAAGTGCGTTGCAGGTTGGCGCCGTAGAAATCGTACCAACGCCCTGAGCCAAAGCCGCGACCTTCGCCGGCGCCGTTGCCGGTGCGGCTGTCGTCGCTGCCGTAGTACTTGTCAAAGGGTTCGCCGGCCTTGGGCAGCGCCGCGAACATCCACTCGCGCCCCGCCACGTAGGTCTGGCTGTTGTCCGGCGCCACGGTGTTCACACCCAGGGAGTAGAACGGATGCCCGTCCGGCGTCACCAGGTACCAGCGGCCGTCGCGCTTCTGGGTGCGGAAAAAGCCGCTGGCGTCGAAGGCCGGGCCCTTCTTCCAGCCACCGTATTGATCCAGGGAGGACTTGTCCCGCTCGGCCAGCCAGGTCTTGAGCTGCTGTTGTTCCTTGGCGGCCGATGCCTTGAGTTGCTCGTCGTTGCTGACCTTCTCCGGCCAGCGCGCGCGGTTGGATTGGCCATAGGCATCCACTAGTTCAGTGTAGGCAGCCTTCAATACTGGCTCGCTGTCCTGCACGCCAAAGCGCTCGAGCAGGATACTTTGAGCGGCAATGGGCTTGAGCATTGACAGGGTCACCGAGACGACCTGGCTGCGGTCGATTTCTCCGGCGCTGGCGGCCAGCAACACCCGCTGGCCATCCACGGTCATCGGCATCGGCGGGCCGGCCTTCATGCCTTGGCTCAGCGGTGAGTTGGCTTGCAGCGGGACGAGCAGCGTCTGGGCCGGGCCGGCCGGCAGGTCGATGCGGCTGACGAGCGTCTTGCCGTCGGCGCTCTGCACCTTGACGTAAAGGGTCAGCGCCCAGTTCATCGCGCTCTGGATACGCAGGCTCATGGCGCTCGATTGCGACCAATCCCACGTCCCCGTCTGCGGGCTGAGCACCAGGCTCGGCTCGGCCGCTGGGTTGAAGGTGATGCGGCGCAGCACCTCGCCTTCGGGGGTTTGTTCGGCGTTGTATTGCGGCAGGCTGGCGTCCTGGGTCGCCACCTTGACCACATCGGCAGGCCGGACGAAGTTGAACAGCGTTTGTTGCCCCTCGGGCGCCGCCATCAACGGCGCAGCGAACAGCAGGGCAAAAAGAGCGGGCAGCGTGCGAATCATACGAACAAGGTTCTCCCAAACGGCCGATGACTGGCCTGATGATAGTGATGAGATAGACCACAGAGTGGGCGAATCCGCCCACGGTGGCTTAAGAAATTTCGCGCCTGAACGGCGGCAAGGCATTGAGGATCGCCTTGCCATAGCGCTGGGTAACCAGGCGACGGTCGAGCAAGGTGATGGTGCCGCGGTCTTCTTCGGTACGCAGCAGACGCCCGCAGGCCTGCACCAGCTTCAGTGAAGCATCCGGCACCGAAATTTCCATGAACGGGTTGCCGCCCCGGGCTTCGATCCATTCGGCCAGTGCGGCCTCGACCGGGTCATCCGGCACCGAGAATGGGATCTTGGCTATCACCACGTGTTCGCAGTAGGCACCGGGCAAGTCCACGCCTTCGGCAAAGCTGGCCAGGCCAAACAACACGCTGGAATCCCCACCGTCGACCCGCGCCTTGTGCTTGTTCAGGGTTTCCTGCTTGGACAGGTTGCCCTGGATAAACACCTGCTTGCGCCAGTCGCGGTCGAGGCCGTCGAACACGTCCTGCATCTGTTTGCGCGACGAGAACAGCACCAGGGTGCCGCGGGAGCCTTCCACCAGAGACGGCAAATCGCGAATGATCGCCGCCGTGTGCGCCGCCGCGTCCCGTGGGTCGGCCTTGAGGTCTGGCACCCGCAGCACGCCGGCGTCAGCGTGATGAAACGGGCTGGGCACCACGGCGGTGACGGCTTTTTTCGGCAGGCCGGCGCGCATGCGGAAGCGGTCAAAGGTGCCCAGGGCCGTCAGCGTGGCCGAGGTTACCAGGCAGCCGTAGGCGACGTTCCACAGGTTGCGGCGCAGCATTTCAGCGGCGAGGATCGGGCTGGCGTTGACCTCGATATCGAACAACGCACCGCTTTCCGACAACGTCAGCCAGCGGGCCATGGGCGGGTTGTCTTCCGGGTCTTCGACGGTAAAGGCGGTCCACAGCTCCCAATTGCCTTGGGAACGAGACAGCAAACTGCCGAACAAGGGATACCACTCTTCGGCCTGGTTGCTGGCGATGCCGATATTGACCTCGCCATCCATGCCTTCCTTGAGCAAATCCGTCAGGCGGGTGAACAGGTCGGTCAGGCGTGAAAAGCCTTTCTTCAGCTCGATGCCCATTTCGCGCATGTGCTCGGGAATCATCCCGCCGACAAAACGGTGGCGCGGGCGCTCTCGGCCTTCGACGTCTTCACCGGGCTTGAAGTCCGCCACCTGCTCGCAGGCGCTGAACATGAATTGCTGCTGGGTCTTGATCTCGCGCGCCAGCTCCGGCACTTGCTCGATCAACTTGCCCAGGTCGCCGGGTAACGGGTGCTGGGCCAGCAACTTGGTGAGATTCTTGGCAGTGGTTTCCAGCCAGTCGGCCGTGGAACGCAAACGGGTGTAGTGGGCGAAATGGCCAATGGCCTTGTCTGGCAGGTGGTGGCCTTCGTCGAAGACGTAGAGGGTGTCGCGGGGGTCGGGCAGTACCGCACCGCCGCCCAGGGCGAGGTCAGCCAATACCATGTCGTGGTTGGTGACGATGACGTCCACTTTGCCCATGCCTTCGCGCGCCTTGTAGAACGCGCACTGGCCGAAGTTGGGGCAATGGCGGTTGGTGCATTGGCTATGGTCGGTGGTCAGGCGCGCCCAGTCGGAGTCTTCTAGGGCAGTGGGCCAGCTGTCGCGGTCGCCGTCCCATTTGTTGCCGGCCAGCTTCTCGATCATGCTGGTAAACAGCTTCTGGCTGGCCTCATCCACCTCGATCTTGAAGCCTTCTTCTTCGAACAAGGAGGCGGTGGCGGTTTGGGCGTGGCCTTCCTGCAGCAATACGTCGAGCTTGGACAGGCACATGTAGCGGCCACGGCCCTTGGCCAGGGCGAAGGTAAAGCTCAAGCCGCTGTTGCGCATCAGGTCGGGCAAGTCTTTGTAGACGATCTGCTCTTGCAGCGCGACGGTAGCGGTGGCGATCACCAGGCGCTTGCCAGCAGCCTTGGCCGTAGGGATCGCAGCCAGGCTGTAGGCCACGGTCTTGCCGGTACCGGTACCGGCCTCGACGGCCACTACCGCAGGCTCACCCTCGCGGCGGCCTTCGTCGTCGGTGTCGATATCCCCGAGGACTTTTGCCACTTCGGCGATCATCAGGCGTTGGCCGTAGCGCGGTTTCAAGCTCTTGGCTTCGAGAAAACGCGAATAGGCGCCCTGGATCGTGGTTTTGAGTTCAGTGCTGATCATGGATAGTCGGGCGCAAAAAACGCTGGATAAATTTTCAGTGGTTCGGATCGGCCGCTATCATACCCCGCTAATTAATCCCGCGCAGAACGGAGTACCACAATGACCGCGTTTAGCCTTGCTTATACCCTGCATGTACTGGCCGCCTTGATCTGGGTCGGCGGCATGTTTTTCGCCTGGATGATCCTGCGCCCCGCCGCCATGGCGGCGCTTGAGGGCCCTGCCCGGCTCAAGCTATGGGCAAATGTGTTTCAACGTTTTTTTGTATGGGTATGGGTGGCGGTGGTGCTTTTGCCGATCAGCGGCATTGGTTTGCTGCAACTGCGTTTCAGTGGTTTTGAGACCGCGCCGCGTTATGTGCAGGTAATGATGGGGTTGTATCTGGTGATGACGGCGTTGTTTATCCGCATCCAGGCGTTGAAGTTCCCGGAGCTGAAGGCCGCGGTGGCGGCTGAGAATTGGCCGGCGGGCGCGGCTGCGCTGGGGCAGATTCGCAGGTTGGTGGGGATTAATTTGATCGTGGGGTTGGTGGTGGTGGCGGTGGCTTCGGCTCGGCCGATGTTCTGAGGCGAGCCTTACACCGCTATCGCGGGCAAGCCCGGCTCCCACACTGGAATGCATTCCAAATGTGGGAGCCGGGCTTGCCCGCAATAGCGTCAGGCCAGGCGACTCAGAGCCGCTGGATAGTCACAGACCCCGCAGGCCCAGCCGGCCCCGGTTGCCCTTCCAACCCTGGCCGGCCCTTTTCGCCGCCGTCCGCGCGGTACACCAGGCAGCCCTTGGATTGCCCGCCCTTGCCGGGTTTACCCGCCACCCCAGCCAGGCCGCCCGGCCCGCCATCGACCCAGACCTTGATCTGTTCAGCCGGGAACGCCTGCGGCAACTCCAGGCGTACCTGGGCGCCCGCCGCCCCTGGCCGGCCATCGCCGCCGTTATCGCCATTAAAGCCGCGCCCGGCTGAGCCCCAGGTGCAACCCGGGTCCACGCCGTTGGCACCGTCCAGGCCCGCATATCCTTGGGCGCCAGCGCCGCCACGGGCATCCACCGACAGCGCTTGGGCAGTCAGCGAGTTAATGCGCAAGGTCAGGTCACGCCCAGCTTTGGCGGGTTTTTCGTGGGTGCCGGGGGCGCCCCGTGAGGTGATCTGGCTACCGTGCTCCAACTGCGCCTCGCGCACTTGCATTTGCAAGGCGGTATTGCCGGGCACAATGGTGATGCGTGCGTCGCGCCCCAAGTGCAGCTCATCCACCGTGACCTGGCTGATAGTGGCCGGAATCAGCAAGGTGCCGTAGTCCGCTACGTCCAGGCGTTCAAGCTGCAACACGCTGGTGCTGCTGGGCAGGCGCATCAAGGAATTGGTTTCGACACTGACGCTCTGGGCCAGGGCAACGGGGCTGACCAACAGGGCCAGCAGAAAAACCTTACGCATCATGGGGCTCCTGAGTGTTTTCAAATTTTTCTTTGAGCGCACAGTAACGACTTCTACCGGCGATTTGCCAGTGAAGGATCAAAAAACTTCAGTTCTGCCTCGGTGGGTATCGACCGTCGCGCTCTAGGCCCACGCGCCTAGCCGCGCTAGTCTCTACGGTCTTGATGCGAGGATCTGCAATGACCGCTGGAATTTCTGCCCGTACGCCCCAACACGCCTTGGCGGCCCTGCTGGACCTTCACAGGCCAAAACGCCTGCTGTTAGTGGGCGCCAGCCAATTTCCGGCGCTGGATGCCTTCAAAGCTGCGCACCCGGACACCGAGGTGTTCTATGCCGCGCCAGGGCCGTTGTCGGAAGACCTCGCGGTGCAGCGTTTTGACCTCGCGCTGGTGGTCGACTGCCTGGAGCACCTGCCCAAACCCCAAGGCCTGACCTTGCTCGGTGGCATTCGTAACCTCAACGCCAGCCGCATTGCGGTGCTGGTCGACCTGAGTGCCTGCGACTGGAAGGACACCGACTTTTTCTCCCTGGCCCTGCAAGCCGGTGAACGCTTCCAACGCGATGATCAGGTACTCACGCTGTTTACCTATGATCTGCTTGACTATAAACAGGTGCCGGACTGGCTCAACGCCCGCTTCTGGGCCAACCCGGAAAACTTCGGAAAGTATTGGTGGTAACCCGATGAGTACATCCATTTGCCCGTGTGGCAGCGGCAATCTGCTGGATGCCTGCTGCGGCCATTATCACGCCGGTCACCCGGCCCCCTGTGCCAGCGCGTTGATGCGCTCGCGCTACAGCGCCTATGTGCTGGGCCTGGTCGATTACCTGGTCGCCACTACGCTGCCTGCGCAACAGGCCGGCCTGGACCGCGACGCCATTGCCGCCTGGAGTGCCCAGAGCACCTGGCTGGGGCTGGAAGTTGAAAGCTCCGAGGTGTTCGGCGGCCAGCCGGAACACGCCTTTGTCACCTTTACCGCGCGCTGGCATGACGCTACCGGTGAACATAGTCACCGCGAGCAGTCTTCTTTCGTACAGAATGAAGGGCGCTGGTACTTCATCGACCCTACGGTAGAAGTGAAGGCCGGACGTAACGATGCCTGTTTGTGTGGCAGTGGGCAGAAATTCAAGAAGTGCTGTTCCAGCTACTTCTAATGACTCGACGGGGATAACGCCATGCTTCGGATGTATAGCTTGATACTGGCGTTGACCCTGGGCCTGACCGGCTGCGCGTCCTGGTTCGAAGACGACGCGCCGCCACCCCACGTTTCCCTGGTCAAGGTCGAAGTGGTACGGGCCAAGCTGCTGGAACAGAAATTCAAGCTGTACTTTCGCGTGGACAACCGCGACGACGCCGACCTGACCGTGCGCGGCCTGGTCTACAAGGTCAGCCTGGGCAACCTGGTATTGACCGAAGGCGAGTCCAACGAGTGGCTGACCGTACCGCCACGCAGTCATAAATTCTTCAAGGTCTCGGTGCGCACCAACCTCTGGCCGCAGGTGCGCGAGGTGGTGCAGATGTTGAAAAATCCCGACGAGCCCGTGCCTTATCGCCTGGAAGGCGAACTGAAAACCGGATTATTCATCGGTAATGACGTGCAGGTGGCACACAATGGCGAGATAATCCCCGGCGATTTTATTCCGGAGCAACATCGATGACACAGCAACCCCATGTCCATGGTCCTGACTGCAACCACGATCACGACCACCATGATCATGATCACGACCACGGCCATGTCCACGGCCCGAACTGCGGCCACGCTCATCAAGAGCCGGTGCGCAATGCGTTGAAGGACGTCGGTCGCAACGATCCTTGCCCGTGCGGCAGCGAGAAGAAATTCAAGAAGTGCCACGGCGCTTAAACCGTACTGAAGATCAAAATGCCGGCGGCCCCCCGCCCCAGCCTTGATCCAAGGTTGCAGGCGATCAAATGTGGCAGCGGGCTTGCTCGCGAACGCGTTCCGTCAGTTGATACAGACACTGACTGATACACTGTTTTTGCGAGCAAGCCCGCTCCCACACAGGTCTGCGCCTGACTCAAGTTCTAATGCTTAACCCAAAACTCCCGCTTGCGTCGTTTCGCCGCGCTCACTAACGTAGCGCCTTTACTGACGCTACCCCCCGCAGGAGCTTTGCCATGGCCTCGCCAGCCCTCTTACATTTTCTTCCCCGGTTCGGCGTTGCCGCGGCAGTGGTCAGTGCCTTGGGCCTGGCCGGTTGCCAGCTCCAGAACACCCAGGACACCCTGCCGCCCGTTGCTGGCGTGCAGCCAATCAAGGGCCTGGCACAGAATGTGTCGGTGCGCCGCAATGCCCAAGGCATGCCGCTGATCGAAAGCAACACCTTCCACGACGCACTGTTCAGCCTCGGTTACGTGCACGCCAGCGACCGCATCACCCAGATGGTCACGCTGCGCCTGCTGGCCCAGGGCCGTCTGGCGGAAATGTCGGGGCCGCAAGTGCTGGACGTCGACCGTTTCATGCGGGCGGTCAACCTCAAGAAAAACGCTGGCGAGTTGTACAACGCCTCGTCGCCGCGCCTCAAACGCTTCTTTGAAGTGTATGCCCGAGGCGTCAACGCCTACCTGTTCCGTTATCGCGACAAGTTGCCGACGGACCTGGCCCAGAGCGGCTACAAGCCCGAGTACTGGAAGCCGGAAGATTCGGCGCTGCTGTTCTGCCTGCTCAATTTCAGCCAGTCGAGCAACTTGCAGGAGGAGCTTTCGGCCCTGGTGCTGGCGCAAAAGGTCGGCGTCGACAAACTCGCCTGGCTCACCCCAAGCGCACCGGACGAACCCGTCCCGCTGGCCGAAGCCGACAAGCTCAAAGGCGTCAACCTGAGCCAGATCACCGGCCTCGCCGGGCTAGAGACGGTGGGCCAGCAATTGCGCAGCCTTAATGCCCTGGGCGTCACCACCTCAAGCAACTGGGCCATTGGCCCGCAACGCAGCCGCAGCGGCAGGAGCCTGTTGGCCAACGACATCGCCGCGCAGCCACAAGCACCGTCGCCGTGGAACTACGTGCAGATTCGTGCGCCCAAATACCAGGCTGTCGGTGCTTCGATTGCCGGCCTGCCGACCCTGCTGTCGGGTTTCAACGGCAAGGTCGCGTGGAGCATGAGCGCAGTCAAGGGCGACACCCAGGACCTGTTCCTCGAGAAGGTCAAACGCCAGGGCAACGCGCTTTACTACGAGAACAACGGCAAATGGCTGCCGGCCGGCGTGCGCAACGAAACCTTCTTCATCAAGGGCCAGCGCTCGATTCGCGAAGTGGTGTACGAAACCCGCCACGGCGCCCTGCTCAACAGCAGCCAGGCGCTCACCAGCGGTCTAGGCCTGGCTTTGCAAACCGCCGACTTCAAGGACGACAAGAGCCTGGATGCGTTCTTCGACCTGTCCCGCGCACAAAACGCCGGCAAGGCCTCGGATGCTACCCGCGAGATTCGCGCCATCGCCCTGAACATGATCTTCGCCGACGCCAGCAACATCGGCTGGCAGGTTACCGGCCGCTTCCCCAACCGCCGCGAAGGCGAAGGCCTGCTGCCATCGCCGGGCTGGGACACGCGCTTTGACTGGGACGGCTACGCCGACGCGATGCTGCACCCGTACGACCAGGACCCGGCCCAAGGCTGGATCGGCACCGCCAACCAGCGCACCGCGCCGCGTGGCTACGGTATGCAACTGTCCAACGCCTGGGATGCACCGGAGCGCAACGAGCGCCTGGCGCAACTGGCCAACGCCGGCAAGCATGACAGCCGCAGCCTGATTGCCATGCAATACGACCAGACCACCCTCTTCGCCGCCAAGCTCAAGGGCATGTTCCAGGCACCCGGCATGGCCCAGCCCCTCAAGCAGGCCATCGAGGCCCTGCCGATAGCGGAACGTGCCAAGGCCCGCGAAGCACTGGAGCGCCTGATGGCCTTCGATGGGCGGCTGGCGACCACCTCGGCTGACGCGGCGATCTATGAATTGTTCCTGCAGGAAAGCGCCCGGCAGATCTTCCTCGACAAACTCGGCCCGGAAAACAGCGCCAGTTGGAAAGCCTTCGTCAGCAACGCCAGCCTGTCCTACTCGGCCATCGCCGACCACCTGCTGGGCCGTGAAGACAGCCCGTTCTGGGATGACACGCGTACACCGCAAAAAGAAGACAAACCCGCGATCCTGGCCCGTACCCTGGCCGCCGCCATCGCTACTGGCGACAGCCAATTGGGCGCCGACCACAAGGCCTGGCAGTGGGGCAAACTGCACAGCACCACATGGAAAAACACCAGCGGCCAGGTCATCCGCGGCCCCTTTGCCAGCGGTGGCGACCACAACACCTTGAACCCGGCGCCCTATAGCTGGGGCCAGGACTTCAACGCGACCCAGGTGTCGGCGCTGCGCATGATCATCGACTTCGGCCAGGCGGAACCGATGATGGGCCAGGGCGGCATCGGCCAATCCGGCAACCCGGCCAGCCCGAACTATGTCAGCGGCATCGACCCGTCGTTGAAGGCGCAATACCTGAGCTTTCCGATGCAGCCGCAGAACTTTGAAAAGGTGTATGGCAAGACAAGGTTGACCCTGACGCCCGGTAAGTAACCGGGCTTCCTTGACGAAACCGGATAACGCTGTGTGGCTTGCTGCGATAGCAGCCGACGGTAACCACGATGCGAAGCGAGTCGCTCTTGATCTGCTTTTGATTTTGATCTTAAGCGCCCCGTCAAACCACGCTGGCCGGAATTCGACAGGGATTTGGGGGGTAAACCGGCAGGGATGCCGGTTTAGCCGCCCCGCGCCATGGATGGCGCGTGGCGGCGGCCCCCCAAATCACTGGCGGATTACGGGCACACCGAGCCCAAGCGAGGTGCCGAGTGGTGGGGCAAGAGCCCTTTTGGTTACTTTTGGGGCTCTTTTCCAAAAGTGACCCGCTGTAAAAGCCAGCCCTTTCAAGGTCTTTTCGTCTTGGCAGCCTTGATTATCCGGTCCGTTGAAACATGCGCATTCACCGCGGTGCCTTTAACCCATGTTTTGGGCTTGGGTACCTTGGGGCCACGGGGGCTTTTCGCAACTTGTTTAGGTTGGATATTTCTGGCAAGCGCCAATAAGTGCTGAGCCAGTTTTTCCAACGGAATGACAGGAAGATGTTCCGAGGGCAGCGCAATCTGCATTCCCTCATATCCACTCCTGACCTGAACCGCTAAATGGTAAATCGAGGCTTCCCATCCTTCAGGCTGGGTATCCCGATGAGCTTGTTCAACACTGCGTTTGAGAACAGCCAGGACGTTGTAAGCCAATACCGCCGTTGCAAACCCCAGTAAGGCAGCCTTTGGGCTGCCAAGGGTTTCGATCTCACTTTCCAGGATCGCTTCCAGTCGCTGGAACATACCTTCAATGCTCCAGCGGCGGCGATACAGTTCGGCGATCTGTTGCGCACTGACGCTCTCAGGCAGGTTGCTCCAGAACATCAAGCTGCTGTCGCCGGAGTCCGTTGGCGAATGAAGCGTCAGTTCGACACGCCGACATTGGTAACCGCCTTTGACCTGGATGATCTGCTCACGCACAGTGCCAGTTTCCACAGGTACTGGCTCTTGCCACTCACCCTCTTGAATCAAGCGTGGATGCTTGGCTTGCTGACGAATGACAAAGCAAGTTTGGGACTTGCTCACAAGCCTCCATAACCGGGAGCGTGCAATAAAGCCGGTCAGCCAGCCACACTTGGCCTGGCTCGGCATTGGCCAATAAAGGCAGCACACAAACGCGCTCGCTTGCGTAGGCATCCTCACACGCCTGAAGGTCGACGACCTGATCCAGATCGGGATCGTATGCAACAACCGAAAAACCGGGACGAGCGGCGCCGCGCTCGTTGCGTAAAGCTCCCAGACGTTTTTCAGTGGATGCCAGGTGATTACCGTCCACTACCCGAACCTGCCAACCCGGCAGCATCGCCGTGCAGCCCAGCTCCCGGATGGTTGGAGCCAGGCGCTGTGCACAGCCCGTAATCAGGGCGCGCAACAGAGCAGGCTCGGTACGACTGATCTTGTCGTAGAGAGCCGCCAGGCTGACCGGAAGGTCCTCCAGTTGTCGCGCGGCGGCGTGCAGAGATGGCTTCAAGCCCAATGAAACAAGGGACATTAGCTTGATGATGGTCGAGAACAATAGCTCACGAGAATACTGCCGTTGCCGGTGTTCTTCGAAAACCTGATCAATCCACTCGGGGGCAATAGCCTGCTGCAGCGCCAGTTTGGCCATGACACTGGCAGGTGCTTTTTTCTCGAAACGCGCTAGAACTTCCGCCCACATCGTTTAGGTACCCCCTGAATGAATTTCAGGGGATTTTACAGAAGACCTTGAAAGGGCTGGCTGTAAAAGCGGAACCGTAAGTGGCCGTTACCGCAGAAATGGATATGTACACGGATAACAGCTTCGGCTGTCAGGCCGTCATCGCAGGCAAGCCAGCTCCCACAGTTGGATCGTCAGGTGTCAGGTAGATAGGTGTCGGCTTCTAGGCCAACATCGAAGGCAAGCCCACCTTTGCAACCTGCATTCAGATAGAACTTCTGCACCCAGCCCCGCCTCATAACTAACAAGCCCACCGCCCCGGCACCCCCCATGGACCTTGTCATCGCCCGCCCCGAAGGCCTCTACTGCCCTGCCGGTGATTTTTACATCGACCCCTGGCGCCCAGTAGAACGTGCAGTCATCACCCACGCCCACGGCGACCACGCCCGCACCGGCAATCAACACTACCTGGCCGCCGCCCCCGGCGAAGGTATCCTGCGCTGGCGCCTGGGCCAGGACATCAACCTGCAAACCCTGGCCTACGGCGAACGGTTGGTGCATCACGGCGTGACCTTGAGTTTTCATCCAGCCGGGCATGTTCTGGGCTCGGCCCAGGTGCGCCTGGAATACCAGGGCGAGGTCTGGGTGGCGTCCGGCGACTATAAGGTCGAGCCCGATGGCACCTGCGCACCCTTCGAACCGGTGCGCTGCCACACCTTTATCACCGAATCCACATTCGGGCTGCCGATTTACCGCTGGCAGCCTCAGGCGCAGATTTTTGCCGGGATCAATGACTGGTGGAAGGCCAATATCGCCAGCGGCAAAGCCAGCGTGTTGTTCTGTTATTCCTTCGGCAAGGCCCAACGCATTCTCCATGGGCTGGACGCCAGCATCGGCCCGATCCTCAGCCACGGCGCGGTCGAGCCGTTGAACCGGGTGTACCGCGAAGCGGGCATCTACATCCCCGAGACCCTGTATGCCGGCGACTTCAAAAAGACCGACCCACTGCTGCGCCAAGCCCTGATCATCGCCCCGCCCTCCGCCGGAGGCAGTACCTGGATGCGCCGCTTTGGCGACTACAGCGACGCCTTCGCCAGCGGCTGGATGCGCTTGCGTGGTACCAGACGGCGACGCGGTGTGGACCGTGGCTTCGTGCTCTCGGACCACGCCGATTGGCCCGGCTTGTTGTGGGCCATCGAACAAACCGGCGCACAACGGGTAATGGTCACCCATGGTTCGGTCGGTGTGTTGGTGCGTCACCTGCGGGAAAAGGGCTTGGATGCCCAAGGCTTCAGCACCGAATACGGCGATGACGAAGAAGAGGCCACTGCATGAAAGCCTTCGCCGAGCTGTACGCCAACCTCGACGCCACCACTTCCAGCAATGCCAAGCTTGCGGCTCTGCAAGCCTACTTCCTGCAGGCGCCGCCAGCCGATGCGGCCTGGGCGGTGTACTTTCTCAGCGGCGGGAGGCCACGGCAACTGGTGCCGACGCGCCTGCTACGGGACATGGCCACCGAAGCGGCCGGCATCGAACCCTGGCTGTTCGAAGAGAGCTACCAGTCCGTAGGTGACCTGGCCGAGACGATCTCACTGCTCCTGCCAGAATCCACCTACACATCCGAAGACGGCCTGGCCGTGTGGCTGGAAGAAAAACTGCTGCCCCTGCGCGGTCTGCCACCCTTGGACCTTGCAGACCGGCTGCCGGCGCTGTGGGCGCAACTGGACCAACCGAGCCTGATGGTGTGCATCAAGTTGATCACCGGCAGCTTTCGGGTGGGCGTATCCAAACTGCTGGTGACCCGCGCCCTCGCTGCCATGGCCGACCTCGACAGCAAGCGCGTGGCGCAGCGGTTGGTGGGCTACACCGATTTGTCGAACCGTCCCACAGCCGAAGGCTACCTCAAGCTGATTGCCGCCGAATCATCCGACGAGCACGCGCAACGTGGCGGGCAACCCTATCCGTTTTTTCTGGCTCACGGGCTGGCGCAACCGGTGGAGCAATTCGACACCCTGCTCGGTTCACCCGCCGATTGGCAGGTGGAATGGAAGTTTGATGGCATTCGCGCACAACTGGTCAAGCGCGAGGGCCGCCTGTGGGTCTGGTCTCGCGGGGAAGAGTTGCTGACTGAACGTTTCCCTGAACTCCACAGCCTGGTCAGTGGCCTGCCCGATGGTACGGTGATTGATGGCGAAATCGTGGTGTGGAAAGACTCGGTGCAACCCTTCGCGCTGCTGCAACAGCGCATTGGCCGTAAAACCTTGAGTAAAAAAGTCCTTGAGGATGCGCCAGTGGCGGTGCTCGCGTACGACCTGCTGGAGTATCAGGGCGACGACTGGCGCAACCACGCCCAAGCCGAACGCCGTACCCAATTGGAACAGGTCATCGCTGCGTGCAACCAACCGGTGTTATTGCCCTCGCCCTTGCTGGAAGGCAAGACCTGGGCAGCCTTGGCCGAACAGCGCGAAGCCTCTCGCAGCCTGGGCGTGGAAGGCATGATGCTCAAGGATCGCAACGGCCTCTACGGCGTGGGCCGCACCAAGGACATGGGCCTGTGGTGGAAGTGGAAGGTCGACCCCTTCAGCGTCGACGCCGTGTTGATCTACGCCCAGCGCGGCCATGGCCGGCGCGCCAGCCTCTACAGCGACTACACCTTTGCGGTATGGGACGGCCCGCCAGGCAGCGAGCGCACTCTGGTGCCGTTCGCCAAGGCGTATTCCGGGCTGACCGACGAGGAAATGCGCAAGGTCGACGCCATTGTGCGCAAAACCACAGTGGAGAAGTTCGGCCCGGTCAGCAGCGTGACGCCGAGCATGGTGTTTGAGCTGGGTTTTGAAGGGATTGCTCTGTCCAAGCGGCACAAGAGCGGAATTGCGGTGCGGTTTCCGCGGATGCTGCGCTGGCGCCAGGACAAGGCGGTGGAGGAAGCGGACAACCTGGCCACGCTACAAGACCTGTTGGCCTGATCCACCTCCCACCTTCTTGATAAATGAAAGATCCAGAATGGTGCACTGGAAATTCCATGCCCATTTTTGGGCACCGCCTACACTTGGAACTGCCTTACCCCACCGTTTAAAAAGCCCATCCGGAACTATGGTGCAGAAATTGCTACTTGTGGTGGGTCTGACACCGTTCAGTAACAGTCCTAATCGCGCCACAAGCGCTTATCTTGGTTTCCAGGGATTACCTAATGAAAAAAGCATTGCTGACCCTTTCTGCACTGGCTCTGTGCATGGCTGCTGGTGTTGCTACAGCCAAGGAATACAAGGAATTGCGTTTTGGTGTCGACCCTTCCTACGCACCGTTCGAATCCAAGGCCGCCGACGGCAGCCTGGTGGGCTTCGATATCGACCTGGGCAATGCGATCTGCGCAGAGCTGAAGGTCAAGTGCAAGTGGGTCGAAAGTGACTTCGACGGCATGATCCCGGGCCTGAAAGCCAATAAATTCGATGGCGTGATTTCGTCGATGACCGTGACTCCAGTGCGCGAGAAGGCCATCGACTTCTCCTCCGAGCTGTTCTCCGGCCCGACTTCGCTGGTGTTCAAGAAAGGCGCTGGCTATTCGACGCCAGAATCTCTCAAGGGCAAATCCGTGGGTTATGAGCAAGGCACCATCCAGGAAGCCTACGCCAAGGCCGTACTGGATAAAGCCGGGGTGACCACCAAGGCTTACGCCAACCAGGACCAGGTGTACGCCGACCTGACCTCCGGGCGCCTCGACGCTTCCGTGCAGGACATGCTGCAAGCCGAACTGGGCTTTCTCAAGTCGCCCGCCGGTGCTGGCTATGAAGTGAGCGCCGCTATCGACGACCCGCTGCTGCCGTCGAAAACCGCCATCGGTATCAAAAAAGGTAACACTGAACTCAAGGCGCTTTTGGATAAAGGTATCAAAGCGTTACACGATGATGGCACCTACGCCACTATCCAGAAGAAACACTTTGGCGATCTGAACCTGTACAGCGGCAAATAATGCCTGGGGCGCCCTGCTTCGGGTGGGGCGCTTTTTTATCGCCATAGGTCCTGATTTATGTTCGAAGATCTGTTGCAAACCCTCGGGCTGAGCGCATTCAGCCTGAAGGGTTTCGGCCCGCTGTTGCTGCAAGGCACCTGGATGACCATCAAGTTGTCGGTGCTGTCCCTGGCCGTCAGCGTAGTGCTGGGCCTGCTCGGCGCCAGCGCCAAATTGTCCAGCCTGGCCATTGTGCGTATCCCCGCCCAGCTCTACACCACCCTGATTCGCGGGGTACCGGACCTGGTGCTGATGCTGTTGATTTTCTACAGCCTGCAAACCTGGCTCAGTGGCTTTACCGACTTTATGGAATGGGAATACATCGAGATCGACCCGTTCAGCGCCGGGGTGATCACCCTGGGCTTTATCTACGGTGCGTATTTCACCGAAACCTTTCGCGGTGCGATCCTCGCCGTGCCCCGTGGCCAACTCGAAGCCGCCACCGCTTACGGGCTCAAGCGCGGACAGCGGTTTCGCTATGTGACCTTCCCGCAGATGATGCGCTTTGCGCTGCCGGGCATCGGCAATAACTGGATGGTGATGCTCAAGGCCACCGCACTGGTGTCGATCATCGGCCTGGCAGACTTGGTAAAAGCCGCCCAGGACGCTGGCAAGAGCACCTATCAATTGTTTTATTTCCTGGTGCTGGCGGCGCTGATCTACCTGTTGATCACCAGCGCGTCCAACTTTGTCTTGCGCCGACTTGAACGTCGCTACTCCGCAGGCGCCCGGGAGGCCGTGCGATGATCGAGCTATTGCAGGAATACTGGCGCCCCTTTCTTTATAGCGACGGCCAGCACATCACCGGTCTGGCCATGACCTTGTGGCTGCTCAGCGCCTCACTGGTCATCGGCTTTCTGGTGTCGATCCCGCTGTCCATCGCCCGCGTTTCGCGCAAGCGCCTGGTGCGTTGGCCCGTGCAGTTCTACACCTACCTGTTTCGTGGCACGCCGCTCTATATCCAACTGCTGATCTGCTACACCGGCATCTACAGCCTTGCCGCTGTACGAGCACAACCGGTGCTGGATGCGTTCTTTCGCGATGCGATGAACTGCACCCTCCTCGCCTTCGCCCTCAACACTTGCGCCTACACCACGGAGATTTTCGCCGGGGCAATCCGCAGCATGGCCCACGGCGAAGTCGAGGCGGCCAAGGCTTACGGCCTCAGTGGCTGGAAGCTGTACGCCTACGTGATCATGCCTTCTGCGTTGCGACGCTCGTTGCCCTACTACAGCAACGAGGTGATCCTGATGCTGCACTCGACCACCGTGGCCTTTACCGCGACGATCCCGGATATCCTCAAAGTGGCCCGGGATGCCAACTCCGCCACCTTCATGACCTTCCAGTCATTTGGCATTGCCGCACTGATCTATCTGACGGTGACCTTTGCCCTGGTCGGCCTGTTTCGCCTGGCGGAACGCCGTTGGCTGGCCTTTCTCGGGCCGAGCCACTAAGGAGTTTGCATGCACCATCAGCTACATGACTTGATCGCGCCGGTGCCCGGCACGGCGCGGCAGATCCACAGTTTTCACTTCGGCCCGCAGCAGCCCGAAGGCAAGGTGTACATCCAGTCCTCCCTGCATGCCGATGAATTGCCGGGCATGCTGGTGGCCTGGCATCTGAAGGCGCGCCTGGCAGAACTTGAAACGGCCGGGCGCTTGCGTAGCGAAATCGTGCTGGTTCCCGTCGCCAACCCGGTGGGCCTGGAACAGGTATTGATGGATATCCCCTTGGGCCGCTACGAACTGGAAAGCGGGCAGAACTTCAATCGCCTGTTCGTCGATCTCAGCGAAGACGTCGGTAACCAGGTCGAAGACCTGCTGGGCGATGATCCCCAGCGCAATGCCCAATTGATCCGCAGCGCACTGTCCCACGCCCTGGCCGCGCACACCGCCCAGACCCAGTTGCACTCCCAACGCCTGGTGCTGCAACGCCTGGCCTGTGATGCCGACGTGGTGCTGGACCTGCATTGCGACTTCGAAGCCGTGACGCACCTGTACACCACGCCCGAAGCCTGGCCACAGGTAGAGCCGTTGGCGCGCTACCTGGGTTCGCAGGCCAACCTGTTGGCCACCGATTCCGGCGGGCAGTCTTTTGATGAGTGTTTCACCCTGGTGTGGTGGCAGTTGCAGCAACGCTTCGGCGAACGCTACCCGATCCCCATGGGCAGCTTGTCGGTGACCGTCGAGCTGCGTGGCCAGGGCGATGTCAACCACGGCCTCGCCGCGCTGGACTGCCAGGCCATCATTGATTATTTGATCCACTTCGGCGCCATTCGCGGCAATGCAGCCCCCTTGCCTGCCCTGGCCTACCCGGCTACGCCGTTGGCGGCGGTGGAGCCGGTGACCACGGCGGTGGGTGGCTTGCTGGTATTCAACGCCCTGCCAGGCCAATACCTGGAGGCCGGGCAATGGGTCGCCGACATCATCGACCCCATTACAGACCGCGTAACGCCTGTGCACTGCCAGCACGCCGGGCTGCTTTACGCCCGTTCGCTACGCCGCATGGCCACGGCCGGCATGGTGATCTGCCATGTCGCCGGCACACAGGCCTACCGCAGCGGTTATCTACTTTCGCCTTGAGGATGCATGCCCCATGTACAAACTGACCGTTGAAGGCCTGCACAAAAGCTATGGCGACAATCAAGTGCTCAAAGGTGTGTCGCTCAAGGCCAAGACCGGTGATGTGATCAGCCTGATCGGCGCCAGTGGCTCAGGCAAGAGTACCTTCCTGCGCTGTATCAACTTTTTGGAAACCCCCAACGATGGCGCCATGACCCTGGACGGCCAAGCGATCCGCATGGTCAGCGATCGCCAGGGCATGAGGGTGGCTGACGACGCCGAGCTGCAACGCTTGCGCACACGGCTGGCGATGGTGTTCCAGCACTTCAACTTGTGGAGCCACATGAGCGTGCTGGAAAACATCACCATGGCCCCCCGCCGCGTGCTGGGTTGCAGCAAGAAGGACGCCGAAGACCGTGCCCGCCGCTACCTGGACAAAGTCGGGCTGCCGGCGCGGGTGGCTGATCAATACCCGGCATTCCTCTCCGGCGGCCAGCAGCAGCGTGTCGCCATCGCCCGCGCCCTGGCCATGGAGCCGGAGGTGATGCTGTTCGATGAACCCACGTCGGCGCTGGACCCGGAGTTGGTGGGCGAAGTGTTGAAGGTGATCCAGGGCCTGGCCGAAGAAGGCCGCACCATGATCATGGTGACCCACGAGATGAGCTTTGCGCGCAAGGTTTCAAGCCAGGTGCTGTTCCTGCACCAGGGTCTGGTGGAGGAGCAGGGCTTGCCGGAGGATGTGCTGGGCAATCCGAAAAGCGAACGCCTGCAGCAGTTTCTGAGTGGCAATTTGAAGTAGGCGCGAGCTTGCTGTGGCGAGGGAGCTTGCTCCCGCTAGGGCGCGAAGCGGCCCCGCTCTTTGTTCAAAAAGACGGAGACTGCTACGCAGTCCAGCGGGAGCAAGCTCCCTCGCCACAGGGCAGCGCTTCTGCTTGACTGAATGGCATTAGGCAGTTGAACGTCGGCGCTGCCTCAGGGGTCTTTGAACTAACCCCTCCAGAGCGTCCGCTGCCGCATGGCAAAAACCCACGACTTCGCCAAGCAATGGTTTGCCACCCAAGGCTGGAAGCCATTCGCCTTTCAGAAAGAGGTATGGGCCGCGGTCAAGGCCGGCCAGTCGGGGTTACTGCATGCCAGCACCGGGGCGGGTAAAACCTATGCCTTGTGGTTTGCCGCACTCAACCGTTTCGCCATTACCCGCCCGCCCGCTACAAGCAAGCGCAAACCGCCTGCCCAGCCGCTGACCGTCCTGTGGATCACGCCGATGCGCGCCCTGGCCGCCGACTCCGCACGCGCCCTGCAAGCACCGCTGGAGGCCCTGCACATTCCCTGGAGCGTGGGCCTGCGCACCGGCGATACCAGCAGCAGCGAACGCGCACGCCAGACCCGCCGCCAGCCCACCGCCCTGGTCACCACCCCGGAAAGCCTGACCCTGATGCTGGCCCGTGCCGACAGTGAAACCAGCCTGGCGCACCTGCGCATGGTCATCGTGGATGAATGGCACGAACTGATCGGCAATAAGCGTGGCGTGCAGTTGCAACTGGCACTGGCACGCTTGCGGCGCTGGCATCCTGAGTTGATGGTGTGGGGTATTTCCGCGACGCTGGGTAATCAGGCCCACGCCTTGGAGGTACTGGCCCCACAGGGCGGCGGCATCAATGTACAGGGGCAAACGGCCAAGGCACTGAAGGTCGACACCTTGCTGCCGCCCGTCACCGAGCGCTTTCCCTGGGCCGGGCATATCGGCTTGAAGATGTTGCCGCAAGTGGTCGCCGAGGTAGAGGCCAGCAGCAGTTGCCTGGTGTTTACCAACACCCGCGCGCAATCCGAGATCTGGTACCAGGCGATTCTGGGCGCTCGTCCGGACTGGGCCGGCTTGATTGCCCTGCACCACGGTTCGTTATCGCGAGAGACCCGGGACTGGGTGGAGCGAGCGTTGAAGGATGGACAGCTCAAGGCAGTGGTGTGCACTTCCAGCCTCGACCTGGGCGTTGACTTCCTGCCGGTGGAACGGGTGCTGCAAATCGGCTCCGCCAAGGGCGTAGCGCGGCTGATGCAACGCGCCGGGCGCTCCGGCCACGCACCAGGGCGGCCCTCACGGGTAACGCTGGTGCCCACCCACAGCCTGGAGCTGGTTGAAGCCGCAGCCGCCCAGGATGCGATCGCCCAACGGCGCATCGAAGCGCGGGAATCACCGTACAAGCCGCTGGATGTGCTGGTCCAACACTTGGTCAGCATGGCCTTGGGTGGCGGGTTTACTCCGGCGGCACTGTTGGACGAAGTGCGCGGCGCCTGGGCCTATCGCGACCTCTCCGAAGCGGACTGGGCCTGGGCCCTGGGGTTTGTGCGCCATGGTGGCCTGTCACTCACCGCTTATCCGGATTACCGCCGGGTGGAGCCCGATGAGCACGGCATCTGGCGCGTTCCGGATGCCCGCCTGGCACGCCGCCACCGCATGAGCGTGGGCACCATCGTCAGTGACGCCAGCATCCAGCTCAAGTTCTGGAGCAAAGGCGGCGGCGGCAAGAACCTGGGCAGTGTCGAGGAAGGCTTTATTGCAAGGCTCAAGCCGGGGGATGGTTTTTTGTTCGCGGGGCGGTTGCTGGAATTGGTGCGCGTGGAAAACATGACCGCTTACGTACGCCGCAGCAACGCGAAAAAAGCCGCCGTGCCACGCTGGAATGGCGGGCGCATGCCCCTTTCCAACGAACTGGCCCAGGCGGTGGTCGAGCGTTTTGATGCCGCCGCGCATGGGCACTTCGACGGCCCAGAGATGAAGGCGGTGCAACCGTTGCTGCATACCCAATTGCGCTGGTCCGGGCTGCCGACCCGCGAGCATCTGCTGGCTGAAACCCTGCGGTCGCGAGAGGGCTGGCACCTGTTTCTGTACCCATTCGCTGGCCGCCAGGTACACCTGGGCATAGCCAGTTTGCTGGCATGGCGGGTCAGCCAGCAGCAGCCGCTGACCTTTTCGATTGCGGTGAATGATTATGGCCTGGAGCTGTTGAGCGCCACCGAGGTGCAGTGGCCCCAGTTGTTGAATACAAGGTTGCTGAGCCCCCAAGGCCTGCTGGCGGATGTGGTCGCCAGCCTCAATGCCGGCGAACTGGCCCTGCGCCGCTTTCGCGAGATTGCGCGAATCGCCGGGCTGGTATTTGCCGGGTATCCCGGCGCGCCAAAAAGCACGCGACAAGTGCAGGCTTCCAGTGGTTTGTTCTTTGAAGTGTTCAAGCAATATGACCCACAAAATCTGCTGCTGGCCCAGGCAGGAGAAGAAGTTCTGCGGGACGAGCTGGATATTCGCCGACTGGAACAGACGCTGAATCATCTGTCGACGCTGAAGCTGGACCTGCACAGGATCCAGCGGCCCACGCCCCTGGCCTTTCCGCTGCTGGTAGAACGGATGCGCGAAAGCATGAGCTCGGAAAAACTCTCGGAGCGCATCGCGCGGATGGTCAAGGACCTGGAAAAAGTCGCCGACAAAGGGCAAGGCTGATGCATTACCCACTGACACTGGAAGGTGAAGAGCTATGGCTATTGCCGCAGAAAGCTGTGTACTGGCCCGCGCGTAAATGTTTGCTGATCGCCGACGCGCATTTTGGCAAGGCGTCGGCCTATCGCAGCCTGGGGCAGCCGGTGCCACAGGGCACGACTACGGCCAACCTGGAAGGCCTGGACAGGCTGTTATCGGCCCTACCCTGCGAACAGTTGATCTTTCTCGGCGATTTCCTGCACGGCCCCGGCTCTCACGCCAGCGGCACCCTGAACGCAATCCGGGCCTGGCGTGAGCGCAATCGCACACTGGCCTTGATCTTGATTCGCGGCAATCACGACAAACGTGCCGGCGACCCACCACTGGACTTGCGCATCGACGTGGTCGCGGAGCCTCTGCTGATGGGCCCTTTCGCCTTGCAACATGAGCCCGACGCCCATGCCAGCCATCATGTACTGGCGGGGCATGTGCATCCTGTGTACCACCTGCGCGGTAAAGGGCGCCAACGGCTACGCCTGCCGTGCTTCCAGGTCGGCGGGAGGGTAAGCCTGCTGCCAGCCTTTGGCGCGTTTACAGGGGGCTATGCCGTGGAGCAGGCCCCAGACCGCCGAATCTATGTGATCGGCGATCACCAGGTCTGGCCGATTCAATAATCGATAAGGCCTGCTCAGGGATCAGGCAACGGGCGCGGGTGGCGGCTCGTCCGGTAAGGTCGGCTCACCCGGTTCGGTAGGCTGTGGGTAATCAGGTTCGGGTTGACCAGGGATGCCCCCCGCGTGCGCGGGGTTGGCCATCAAGGACCAGGCCAGAACACCAATCTGGTTGGGTTCAAGCCGGGCGAGTTCTGCGCTGATTCGCGGGTCGATCTTCATAAGGTACTCCTCAAGTATGGCCCGGCGCGTTTCACACGCGCCGAAGCAGTACACCTAGATAGAGTCACTTTCTGCAGACAAATTCCCTTTACCCGTAGGCGCTTTCGATCAAGCGCGTGGGAGAGTGACGCCGCGTTGGCCCTGATACTTGCCCGCACGGTCCTTGTAAGACACTTCACAAGCCTCATCGGACTGCAGGAACAGCATCTGTGCCACGCCTTCGTTGGCGTAGATTTTCGCCGGCAAGGTGGTAGTGTTGGAGAATTCCAGGGTCACGTGGCCTTCCCACTCCGGCTCGAGCGGTGTGACGTTGACGATAATGCCGCAGCGGGCATAGGTGCTTTTACCCAGGCAGATGGTCAACACGTCGCGCGGAATACGGAAGAATTCCACGGTGCGCGCCAGGGCGAAAGAGTTGGGCGGGATGATGCACACGTCGCTCTTGACGTCGACGAAGCTCTTTTCGTCGAAGTTCTTTGGATCGACGATCGCCGAATTGATGTTGGTGAACACCTTGAATTCATCGGCGCAACGCACGTCGTAGCCATAGCTGGAAACACCGTACGAAATCACGCGCTCGTCGCCTTCGCCACGAATCTGACGTTCGACGAACGGCTCGATCATGCCGTGTTCCTGCGCCATGCGGCGAATCCACTTGTCCGATTTGATGCTCATGGCGGTGTCCTGAATAGCGAGGCGAAAAAAATCTGTGGGCCATCTTACCGGGGCCGGCGTTGGGGTTCAAAGGCCGTACGGGTTTTCTTGATCAATGCACGGCCGGTTATAAGCTATAGCGAGCGTGGCCGGGACCCGGACGGCAGGCGCCAATGACTGTAAATACCACCGCCAGTCACGAAAATAGAGAAACCTTCGGAAATACCATTGGCACGTTCCGGAAAAAGGGTTAAGGTGGCGCCACTGTGCTGCTTGTGTCACTGAGAATCTCTACACGATATGTTGAATTTCGATCCAACCATCTCCAAGAATTTTTCCTGCTCTTTGCACTCAGTCTCGGCCAGGGCTTTTCCTGAGTCGCAGTTAACTTTGTCCAAGGAGATACACCATGTCTAATCGCCAAACTGGTACCGTTAAGTGGTTCAACGATGAAAAAGGCTTCGGCTTCATCACTCCACAATCCGGTGACGACCTGTTCGTTCACTTCAAAGCTATCCAATCCGACGGCTTCAAAAGCCTGAAAGAAGGCCAACAGGTTTCTTTCATCGCTACCCGCGGTCAGAAAGGCATGCAAGCTGAAGAAGTTCAAGTTATCTAACTTGTACTGACTTAGTCGAAAAAACCCCGCCCTTAAAAGCGGGGTTTTTTTATGCCTGATCGTTCCCGCGCTCTGCGTGGGAACGATCAGGGCACAGCAAAACGCCCGGTGCATTCACATGCATCGGGCGTTTTGTCATCGCTGCCCTACCAATCGTTATTGGAACAACGACTCACTCGACAAGCCATTCTTCTCCAGGATCTCGCGCAAGCGCTTGAGGCCCTCTACCTGGATCTGCCGCACCCGCTCACGGGTCAGACCAATCTCCAGACCTACATCCTCCAGGGTGCTGCTCTCATGACCGCGCAGGCCGAAGCGGCGAATCACCACTTCACGCTGCTTGTCCGTGAGCTCTGACAGCCACTGGTCAATACTTTGGGAAAGATCATCGTCCTGCAACAGCTCGCAAGGGTCCGTCGGACGATCATCGGTCAGGGTGTCCAGCAGGGTCTTATCCGAGTCCGGCCCCAGCGAGACATCGACCGAAGAGACACGCTCGTTAAGGCCGAGCATGCGCTTGACCTCCCCTACCGGTTTTTCCAGCAGGTTGGCGATCTCTTCAGGCGAAGGTTCATGATCGAGTTTTTGCGTCAGCTCACGCGCCGCCCGCAGGTAGACGTTGAGCTCCTTGACCACATGGATCGGCAACCGGATCGTGCGGGTCTGATTCATGATCGCCCGTTCGATGGTCTGGCGAATCCACCAGGTGGCATAGGTGGAGAAACGGAAGCCCCGCTCAGGGTCGAATTTTTCCACAGCCCGGATCAAGCCCAGGTTGCCCTCCTCGATCAGGTCCAACAGGGACAGCCCACGATTGACGTAGCGTCGGGCGATTTTCACCACCAGGCGCAGGTTGCTTTCAATCATGCGCTTACGCCCAGCCGGATCGCCCTTTTGCGACAGACGCGCAAAATGGACTTCTTCTTCGGGGGTCAACAGAGGGGAAAAGCCGATTTCATTGAGGTACAACTGGGTCGCGTCGAGCGCCCGCGTATAGTCAACGTACTTGTGCTGCTTCAACGCGGCAGCATTCTTGGATTTGGTGCGAACTGAAGGTGGTGATACCCCTTCATTATCTGACATCGTTTCCAAATCGATACCGGCCTCCATAAGGAGAACCTCATCGTCGATGTCAAACTCCGGCACTTCTTTACTGAGAGCCATTGTTATAGTCCTTTGGTGAGTTCGACCTCAAGCTCAAGCGACGCCTCTATCCTTGGCAACGCTGGAGCCTGTTCCTTCTACGTGAGGGAACAGGCTGTGCAACACATCAACGACGGGGCAGGAATTGCAGCGGATCTACAGGCTTCCCTTGGCGGCGAATCTCAAAGTGCAGTTTCACCCGGTCTGTGCCCGTTGACCCCATTTCGGCAATCGTCTGTCCGACCTTGACCTGCTGCCCCTCCCGAACCAACAACCTGCGGTTATGACCGTAGGCACTGACGTAGGTATCGCTGTGTTTGATGATGACCAGCTCGCCGTAGCCCCGCAAACCACTCCCGGCGTACACCACTGTCCCATCAGACGCAGCTAAAACAGGCTGTCCCAAATCCCCGGCGATATCAATGCCTTTATTCAAACTACCGTTTGAAGAGAATTTTCCAATCAACACTCCGTTTGAAGGCCATCCCCAACCGGTCGGCGCAGGCCCGGCGGGTGGCAACGGCGCGGGTGCCGGCTTGCTCGCAACCGTAGGCGCGGCGCTGCCTGCAGGCCGGGTAATGATGGTGGTCTTGCTCGAGGACGATGGCGAAGATCCCGACTTTGTCACAACTGCCGTAGGTGCAGAACCTGAGCGACCATCGAAACGAATGGTCTGCCCCGGATGGATCGTATACGGCACAGGAATGTTGTTACGGGCGGCCAGCGCCTTGTAGTCCCAGCCATAACGAAAGGCAATCGAGAACAGGGTGTCGCCTTTGCGCACCACGTATTGGCCAGTGGTGACCGTAGGTCTCTGGGGGGTTGCGTTGGTACGGTCAACGACCCGCGCACCGCCGGATGGCGTGCTCGAGCAGGCTGCCAATAAGGAACTCAAGACAAGGCCAAGCACCAGTCGCTGAAAGCTTGTTTTACTCATTCGCTGCGCAGGACCTGTGAGACTCACCCGCCGCTCCCTTTGTGGTGGCTGAACGTTAACGCCTGTATCAGGCTTGAAATATGACGCAAGTATAACTGGGCATTGGCTTTTTACTGGCACCTGACTGAAAGGAAAAATTCACCATGTTTAATCGTGGCTGCCAGGCATGTTGATTCAATAGACCCCGCCGTAAGACACATCCCCGCTTACAGAATTCACTGCCCGCGAATAAATGATCAGGCCAGCGGGCCGTTGAGCAAGGGGACGAAACGCACGGCACCGAGTACATGCCGGGAAAAACCTTCGTCCTCACGGATAATAAGCATCAACTGTTGCACTTCGCCGGAGCCCACCGGGATGACCAGCCGCCCGCCAGGTGCCAATTGATCCAGCAAGGCTTGCGGCACATCGGTGGCCACGGCGGTGACGATGATACCGTTGTAGGGCGCCAGTGCCGGCCAGCCCTCCCAGCCATCGCCCCAGCGGAATACCACGTTGCGCAGGTTCAGCTCCACCAGACGCTCTTTGGCCCGGTCCTGCAGCACCTTGATGCGCTCGACCGAAAACACCCGCTCTACCAATTGCGACAGCACGGCCGTCTGGTAGCCGGAGCCGGTACCAATCTCCAGCACCTTGTCCAACGGCCCCGCCGCCAGCAATAGCTCGCTCATACGCGCAACCATATAGGGCTGAGAGATGGTCTGGTTGTGGCCGATTGGCAACGCTGTGTCTTCATAGGCGCGATGCGCCAGCGCCTCATCGACAAACAGGTGCCGCGGCGTGCGCCGGATCACTTCCAGCACCTGCGCGTTGGACAAGCCTTCTTCATACAGACGCTGGATCAACCGCTCCCGGGTGCGCTGGGAGGTCATCCCAATCCCACGGCGCAACAGGTCGTCTTGTTCACGAGCCATCAACGCAGTCCCTCCAGCCAGCCATCAAGGCCACTGAAGGCATCACTGAAGGTGCGATCAAACAGCAACGGGGTAACGGAGACATAGCCTTGCATCACCGCATGAAAGTCCGTGCCCTCGCCGCCATCTTCGGCGTCACCGGCCGCGGCGATCCAGTATCCTTCCTTGCCGCGTGGGTCGACCACCTTCAAGGGCGCCGCAGCACGGGCGCGATGGCCCAGGCGCGTGAGTTGGATACCGCGAATATGGTCGAGGGGCAAGTTGGGGATATTGACGTTGAGCACCGTACGCGGCGGCAGGTCCAGGGAGCCATGGGCCTCCACCAGCTTGCGCGCGTAATACGCCGCCGTCGCCAGATTATCCAATTGCCGCGAGGCAAAGGAAAAGGCAAAGCCGGTGCGGCCCAGGAAGCGCCCTTCAAGGGCGGCCGCCACGGTACCGGAATACAGCACGTCATCACCCAGGTTGGCGCCCAGGTTGATCCCCGAGACCACCAGGTCTGGCTGGTGCTCCAGCAGACTGTTGATCGCCAGGTGCACGCAGTCGGTGGGGGTGCCGTTAACGCTGATAAAGCCATTGGCCAGGACCCGCGGGTGCAGCGGACGGTCGAGCGTCAGCGAACTGCTGGCGCCGCTCTTGTCCTGGTCGGGGGCAACCACCACGCACTCGGCGTAATCCTGCAGCGCAGCATGGAGCGCGGCAAGACCGGGTGCGGTGGCACCGTCATCGTTTGATATCAGAATACGCATGGGCTGTCCGTCTGCCCCACCGGCACCAGATCAACAAGCTCGCGCACCAAGACAGTGGCGAAGCATCCGGCCGGCAGGACGAATTCCAATTGCAGAATGTCAGGCCCGGGATAATGCCACGTCAACCCGCCAATGGGCAGTCGCAGAATGCGACGTTCCTGGCTCATTCCCGCCTTCACCAGCCAATCACGTAGGTCAGCTTCGCCAGCGGCGACAGATTGTTCCAGCTCGTATGTAAGACCTTTCGCCGGCGAATCGCCCTCGCCCCACTGTGGGCCGGTGGGATGCAGGTCCAGGATCGCCAGGCGCGGGTCACTGCACTCAGCTTCCCCGGCCGGAAAAAAACTGCGACTGTCGGTAAACGCCAGCAGATCGCCAACTTGGGCTCGCTGCCATGAACCGTCGGCGACACGAGCCGCCAACACTTGGTTGAACAGGTAACTGCGAGCGGTGGACAGCAAGCGCGAGCGCACGTTGCGCTGCTCGGGCAGGGCCTTGCGGGCGGCCCACTCGCGAGCATCCACCACGTTGCCGCCGTTGTGGCCAAAACGCTGGGAGCCGAAATAATTGGGGATGCCGTGCCGGGCAATCAACTGCAGACGTGCGTCGATGGCAGCGGTGTCGCCGACCAGTTGGGTCAGGCGCAAGGTGAAGCCGTTGGCCGAATGAGCCCCACGCTGCAACTTGCGTTTGTGACGGGCGGTTTTCAGGATCTTGAGGGTGTCGTTTTCTGCGCCGCTCATGTCCGGGTCGGCCTTGCCGGGCAATTGCACGCTGAACCACTGGCGGGTCAGGGCCTGACGGTCCTTGAGCCCGGCATAGCTGACGGTGCGCAATGGCACCCCAGCAGCCTTGGCGATACGCCGTGCCGCTTCCTCAGTGTTCAAGCCGCGCTTTTCCACCCACAGCCACAGGTGCTCGCCGTCGCCGGTCAGCGGGATGTCCAGCACCTCATCAACCTGGAAGTCTTCGGCTGTGGCCTTGAGTACCGCGCTGCCCAGGGCCTCGCCATAGGCCCTCGGGCCCAGCAGTTGCAGGTCGTTCATGCGCGCAGCAACAAGGCTACGGAGTGCACCGCGATGCCCTCTTCACGACCGGTAAACCCGAGCTTTTCGGTGGTGGTGGCTTTCACGTTGACTTGATCCAATTCAATTTGCAGGTCTGCGGCGATCGCTGTGCGCATCGCTTCGATATGGGGGGCCATTTTCGGCGCCTGGGCGACGATGGTGTTATCGACGTTGCCAACCTTCCAGCCCTTGGCATGGATCAGGCCGACCACATGGCGCAGCAACACACGGCTGTCCGCGCCCTTGAAGGTGGGATCGGTGTCCGGGAAGTGCTTGCCGATATCGCCCAATGCAGCCGCGCCGAGCAAGGCATCGCTCAAGGCGTGCAAGACCACGTCGCCGTCAGAATGAGCCAGCAACCCATGGTGGTGTGCAATACGCACGCCGCCCAGGGTGATGAAATCGCCTTCAGCGAAACGGTGCACATCGTAGCCGTGGCCAATACGCATAAAAAAACGCCCCGATTTAATTCAGGGCGTGATTCTACCTACTTTTGCCTCAGATTAACCGAGCAAAGCACGACCATGATGCCGCAAATGGTCTTCGATGAAGCTGGCGATGAAGAAGTAGCTGTGGTCGTAGCCAGGCTGCAGGCGCAGTTCCAGCGGATGGTTGGCTGCCTTGGCTGCTTGCAGCAGGGCTTCGGGCTTGAGCTGAACGGCGAGGAAATCGTCGCGATCGCCCTGGTCCACTAACAGCGGCAACTTTTCCGAGGCTTCGCTGATCAGCACGCAGGCATCCCATTCACGCCACTTCGAGCGCTCTTCCCCCAAATAACGGGAAAAGGCCTTCTGGCCCCACGGACAGTCCATCGGATTGTTGATCGGCGAAAATGCCGACACCGACAGGTAACGTCCAGGGTTGCGCAGCGCACAGACCAGCGCACCGTGACCGCCCATGGAGTGGCCGCTGATGCCGCGTTTATCCGACGCAGGGAAATGCACCTCCACCAGTGCCGGCAATTCCTGCACCACGTAGTCATGCATCCGATAGTGCTTGGCCCAGGGTTCCTGGGTGGCATTGAGGTAGAAGCCGGCGCCGAGGCCGAAGTCCCAGGCATTGTCCGGGTCGCCCGGCACGCCGGGGCCACGGGGGCTGGTGTCCGGCGCGACGATAATCAAGCCCAACTCGGCGGCCATGCGCTGGGCGCCGGCCTTCTGCATGAAGTTTTCGTCAGTACAGGTCAAACCGGACAGCCAATACAACACCGGCAGCTTGCCGCCCTGCTCCGCTTGCGGAGGCAGGTAGACGGCAAAGGTCATGTCGCAACCGAGCACATCGGAATGATGCTTGTAGCGTTTATGCCAGCCGCCGAAGCTCTTCTGGCATGACAGGTTTTCCAGACTCATGGCCGACCTCAGAAGTGAATGACGGTACGAATGCTCTTGCCTTCATGCATCAGGTCAAACGCTTTGTTGATATCTTCCAGGCCCATGGTGTGGGTGATGAAGGTATCCAGCGGAATTTCACCGGACTGAGCCATTTCCACGTAGCTTGGCAATTCGGTACGACCGCGCACGCCACCAAACGCCGAACCACGCCAGACGCGACCGGTGACCAGCTGGAATGGGCGAGTGGCAATTTCCTGGCCAGCACCGGCCACGCCGATGATCACTGACTCGCCCCAGCCTTTGTGGCAGCACTCAAGGGCCGCACGCATCAGTTGCACATTGCCGATGCACTCGAAAGAGAAGTCCACGCCGCCGTCAGTCAGGTCGACAATCACGTCCTGGATTGGGCGGTCGTAGTCTTTCGGGTTGATGCAATCGGTGGCACCCAGTTGCTTGGCGATTTCGAACTTGGCCGGGTTGATATCAATAGCAATGATGCGACCGGCCTTGGCCTTGACTGCACCGATAATCGCCGACAGGCCAATACCGCCCAGGCCGAAGACGGCCACGGTGTCGCCCGGCTTGACCTTGGCGGTGTTGATCACCGCACCGATGCCGGTGGTGACACCACAACCGAGCAGGCAGACTTTTTCCAACGGCGCTTCTTTAGGAATCTTGGCCACGGAGATTTCCGGCAGCACGGTGTACTCGGAGAACGTCGAGGTGCCCATGTAGTGGAAAATCGGCTGGCCCTTGTAGGAGAAACGCGTGGTGCCATCCGGCATCAAGCCCTTGCCCTGCGTGGCGCGAATGGCCTGGCACAGGTTGGTCTTGCCACTCAGACAGAACTTGCACTTGCCGCATTCCGGGGTATACAGCGGGATCACGTGATCGCCCACAGCCACCGAAGTTACGCCCTCGCCGATGGCTTCCACCACTGCGCCGCCTTCATGGCCGAGGATCGACGGGAAGATGCCTTCCGGGTCAGCCCCCGACAAGGTGTAGGCGTCGGTGTGGCACACGCCGGACGCGACCACCCGCAGCAGCACCTCGCCAGCCTTGGGCATGGCGACATCCACTTCAACAATCTCAAGGGGCTTCTTGGCCTCGAAGGCTACGGCGGCACGGGACTTGATCATCCGGGTTTCTCCATCGGGTTAAAAACTGAGACGGTGAGTGTAAATCATCACCTATTGATGAATAATTCGGACTAAAGCAAAACATTATTGCTGTACAGGGACAATCACCATGCTGGAGAACCGCTGGGAAGGCATTGACGAGTTTGTCGCGGTGGCCGAATGCAGCCAGTTCACGGCGGCGGCCGAACGGTTGGGGGTGTCTTCATCCCATGTCAGCCGGCAAGTGGCGCGCCTTGAAGAACGCCTGCAAACCCGATTGCTGTACCGCAGTACGCGCAAGGTGACTTTGACCGAAGCCGGTCAGACCTTCCTGCAGCACTGCCAACGCCTGCAGGACGGTCGCGAGGAAGCGTTGCGGGCGGTGGGCGACCTGACCAGCGAACCCAAGGGCATGTTGCGCATGACCTGCGCCGTGGCCTATGGCGAACGCTTTATCGTGCCGCTGGTGACACGATTCATGGCGCACTATCCGCAACTGCGCGTGGACATCGAGTTGACCAACCGCTCGCTGGACCTGGTGCATGAAGGCCTCGACCTGGCCATCCGCCTGGGACGCCTGCAAGACTCGCGCATGGTTGCCAGCCGCCTGGCACCTCGACGCATGTACCTGTGCGCGTCGCCCTCCTACCTCGAACGGTACGGTCGGCCACACAGTTTGTCGGAGTTGAGCCGGCATAACTGCCTGATTGGCAGCTCGGATATCTGGCAAATGGCCCAGGATGGGCGGGAATTTTCCCAGCGCGTGCAAGGCAATTGGCGCTGCAACAGCGGGCAAGCGGTGCTGGATGCGGCGTTACAAGGCATGGGCTTGTGCCAGTTGCCGGATTACTACGTGCTGGAGCATCTGCACAGCGGGGCGTTGGTGTCGTTGCTGGAGGCTCATCAACCGCCAAATACTGCGGTGTGGGCGTTGTATCCGCAGCAGCGGCATTTGTCGCCGAAGGTGAGGAAGCTGGTGGACTTTTTGAAGGTGGGGTTGGCGCAGAGGCCGGAGTACAAGCATTGAATTGAGGTGGTCTGCACCGGCCTCATCGCGGGCAAGCCCGGCTCCCACAGTTGGACGTGTTGTTTGATGTGGCAGCGATCAAATGTGGGAGCTGGCTTGCCTGCGATGAAGCAGACCCGGCCTGACAGGTTACCGCCGGTTAGCCCAGCGCAACTTCAACCACTCCAGGTCTTCCGGCCGAGTCACCTTGATATTGTCCGAACGCCCTTCGATCAGGCGCGGCGCCTGCCCGGACCATTCCATGGCCGACGCTTCATCGGTGATCACCGCATCGGCCACCAGGCTGTCGGCCAAGGCGCGATGCAAGGCGCCCAGGCGGAACATCTGCGGCGTGTAAGCCTGCCAGATCAGGCTGCGATCAACGGTATCCACCACACGGCCATGCTTGTCGACACGCTTGAGGGTGTCGCGCGCCGGCACCGCCAGCAGGCCACCTACCGGATCGTCAGCCAGTTCCGCCAACAATTTGTCGAGGTCATCACGGCTCAGGTTAGGCCGCGCAGCGTCGTGCACCAACACCCAGTCGTCATCACTGGCGCCCAGGGCGTTGAGTTGCAGCAGCGCATTGAGCACCGAGCCGGAACGTTCCGAGCCCCCGTCGGCACGCTGGATACGCGGGTCAGTGGCGCATGCCAAGGTGGGCCAATAAGGATCGTCAATTGCAAGACTGATCACCAGGCCCTTGAGGCGTGGGTGGTCGAGAAAACAGCCGAGGCTGTGTTCGAGAATAGTGCGCCCGCCCAGTTGCAGGTACTGCTTGGGACGGTCTGCGGCCATACGGGCACCGACGCCCGCGGCAGGAATCACGGCCCAGAAGGCCGGTAAATCGTGGCTCATTGGGCCAACTGGTAGAGGGTCTCGCCCTCCTTGACCATGCCCAACTCATGACGAGCCCGCTCTTCAACGGTCTCCGTGCCTTTTTTCAGCTCAAGCACTTCAGCGTCCAGGACACGGTTGCGCTCCAGCAGGCGTTCGTTTTCGGCACGCTGGTCGGCAATTTGCTGGGTCAGTTCTTCCACCTGCGCAAAGCTGCCATTACCGACCCATAGGCGGTACTGCAGGCCAGCCAGCAACAAGAGCAAGACGAGGAACAACCAATTGGGACTGCGCATCGAAATCCGGGTATCCAGTTAAAAAAGACAGTCATGCAAACCTTTTGCAGCAACTGATAGCACAAAGCCTGGAAAAACCAGGCTTGCGCTTGTCAGTCAGCAGATTAGCGCCGAAATTCACACTGACGTGAGATTTCTGACGCAATCCGCCGACTTTTTACCATTTACTGCTTAGCCGCGAAACTCGCCGCGACCGTTGTACTTGGCTTTACCTGCCAACTGCTCTTCGATGCGCAGCAATTGGTTGTACTTGGACACGCGATCGGAACGGCACAGGGAACCGGTCTTGATCTGGCCCGCCGAAGTACCCACGGCCAGGTCGGCAATGGTGGAATCTTCGGTTTCGCCGGAGCGATGGGAGATCACGGCGGTGTAGCCCGCGGCCTTGGCCATCTGGATGGCTTCCAGGGTTTCGGTCAGGGTGCCGATCTGGTTGAACTTGATCAGGATCGAGTTGGCGATCTTCTTGTCGATGCCTTCTTTCAGGATCTTGGTGTTGGTCACGAACAGGTCGTCACCCACCAGCTGGATTTTTTCGCCGATCTTGTCGGTGAGGATTTTCCAGCCATCCCAGTCGGACTCGTCCAGGCCGTCTTCGATCGAGATGATCGGGTAGCGCTGGGTCAGGCCTTTGAGGTATTCAGCGAAGCCTTCGGAGTTGAACACCTGGCCTTCGCCGGACAGGTTGTACTTGCCGTCTTCATAGAATTCGCTGGCGGCGCAGTCCAGGGCCAGGGTCACGTCGGTGCCCAGCTTGTAGCCAGCGTTGGCCACGGCTTCGGAGATGACTTTCAGTGCGTCTTCGTTGGAGGCCAGGTTCGGCGCGAAACCGCCTTCGTCACCCACGGCAGTGCTCAGGCCACGAGCCTTCAGTACAGCCTTGAGGTGATGGAAAATCTCGGTACCCATGCGCAGGCCTTCGGAGAAGGACTTGGCGCCAACCGGCTGTACCATGAATTCCTGGATGTCGACGTTGTTATCTGCGTGCTCGCCACCGTTGATGATGTTCATCATCGGCACCGGCATCGAGTAGACGCCCGGGGTGCCATTCAGATTGGCAATGTGTGCGTACAACGGCAGGTCCTGGTCCTGCGCAGCCGCCTTGGCAGCTGCCAGGGACACCGCGAGAATGGCGTTGGCGCCGAGGCTGCCTTTGTTTTCAGTGCCGTCGAGCTTGATCATCGCGTGGTCCAGGGCTTTCTGGTCCAGCGGGTCCTTGCCCAGCAACAGGTCACGAATCGGACCGTTGATGTTGGCTACAGCCTTGAGTACACCCTTGCCCAGGTAACGGCTCTTGTCGCCATCACGCAGTTCCAGCGCTTCGCGCGAACCGGTGGAAGCACCGGACGGCGCGCAGGCGCTGCCGATGATGCCGTTATCGAGAAGCACGTCGGCTTCGACGGTGGGGTTGCCACGGGAGTCGAGAACTTCACGACCTTTGATGTCGACGATTTTTGCCATTGTTGTAAACACTCCAAAGTTGACGAAAACGACGCAGCTGAAGGAAATCTTTTGACCGACCGCAAGGGTGGAACAACGGGGCAGGCTTGCAGACGACAAGGCTCAGGCCCGGGGGCCTGAGCGTAAAGCGTGGGAAATTCTACCGGAGAAATGCCAGTTACGCGGTCTCTACCGTCGGAAAACTCTTGACCAGCTCGTCCAACTGCTTGAGTTGGGCCAGGAATGGCTCCAGCTTGTCCAGGCGCAGGGCGCATGGGCCATCACATTTGGCGTTGTCCGGGTCCGGGTGAGCTTCAAGGAACAGGCCCGCCAGGGACTGGCTCATGCCCGCCTTGGCCAGGTCCGTCACCTGGGCACGTCGCCCGCCAGCGGAGTCCGAACGACCACCGGGCATTTGCAGCGCGTGGGTCACGTCGAAGAACACGGGGTATTCGAACTGTTTCATGATGCCGAAACCGAGCATGTCCACCACGAGGTTGTTGTAGCCGAAGCTCGAACCCCGCTCGCAGAGGATCAACTGGTCGTTACCCGCTTCCACGCATTTGCTCAGGATGTGTTTCATCTCCTGAGGAGCGAGGAATTGGGCTTTCTTGATGTTGATCACCGCGCCGGTCTTGGCCATGGCGACTACGAGGTCGGTCTGGCGCGACAGGAAGGCCGGCAACTGGATGATGTCGCACACCTCGGCGACCACGGCAGCCTGCTCAGGCTCGTGGACGTCGGTGATGATCGGCACGCCGAAGGCTTGCTTGATGTCCTGGAAGATCCGCATGCCTTCTTCAAGGCCCGGGCCGCGATAGGAGGTCACGGACGAACGGTTGGCCTTGTCGAAGCTGGCCTTGAAGACGTAAGGGATACCCAGTTTCTGGGTGACCCGCACGTACTCCTCACACACCTGCATCGCCATGTCGCGGCTTTCCAGCACGTTCATGCCGCCGAACAGCACCATGGGCTTGTCGTTGGCAATCTCGATGTCGCCTACGCGAATGATCTTCTGGGCCATCAGGTTTACGCCTTCTTCTGATGTTGCGTCAGTGCTGCTTTGACGAAACCACTGAACAACGGGTGACCGTCGCGCGGCGTCGAGGTGAACTCCGGGTGGAACTGACACGCCACGAACCACGGATGATCCGGTGCCTCGACCACTTCAACCAGCTTGCCATCACCGGAGCGGCCGGAGATTTTCAGGCCAGCTTCTTTGATCTGCGGCAGCAGGTTGTTGTTCACTTCATAGCGGTGGCGGTGACGCTCGACGATCACGTCCTTGCCGTAGCAGTCGTGTACCAGCGAGCCAGCTTCCAGCAGGCAATCCTGTGCACCCAGGCGCATGGTGCCGCCCAGGTCGGACGTTTCGGTACGGGTTTCAACCGCGCCAGTGGCGTCTTCCCACTCGGTGATCAGACCCACGACCGGATGGCCGCTGCTGTGATCGAACTCGGTAGAGTTGGCGTCTTTCCAGCCCAGCACGTTACGGGCGAACTCGATAACGGCCACTTGCATGCCCAGGCAGATACCCAGGTACG
This sequence comes from Pseudomonas sp. FSL L8-0168, assembly GCF_037976155.1. Lineage (NCBI taxonomy): Bacteria > Pseudomonadati > Pseudomonadota > Gammaproteobacteria > Pseudomonadales > Pseudomonadaceae > Pseudomonas > Pseudomonas sp. FSL L8-0168. The sequence goes on from NZ_CP150262.1 coordinate 2,186,452, forward strand.
GCACCTTGTTTTCACGGGCGTACTGCACGGCAGTGATCTTGCCTTCCACACCACGCAGGCCGAAACCGCCGGGAACGAGGATAGCGTCAACACCTTCGAGCAGCGCAGTGCCCTGGTTCTCGATGTCTTCGGAGTCGATGTAGCGCAGGTTGACCTTGGTACGGTTGCTGATACCGGCGTGGCTCATGGCTTCGATCAGCGACTTGTACGCGTCCAGCAGTTCCATGTATTTGCCGACCATGGCGATGGTGACTTCATGCTCTGGGTTGAGCTTGGCGTCGACAACCGCTTCCCACTCGGACAGGTCTGCACCGCCGCACTGCAAGCCGAAACGCTCGACCACAAAATCATCCAGGCCTTGCGAATGCAGAATGCCCGGGATCTTGTAGATGGTGTCGGCGTCTTCCAGGGCAATCACCGCACGTTCTTCAACGTTGGTGAACTGCGCAATCTTGCGGCGCGAGGAAATGTCGATCGGGTGATCGGAGCGGCATACCAGCACATCCGGCTGCAGGCCGATGGAACGCAGTTCCTTGACCGAGTGCTGGGTAGGCTTGGTTTTGGTTTCGCCGGCAGTGGCGATGTACGGCACCAATGTCAGGTGCATCAGCATCGCGCGCTTGGCGCCGACTTCGAAACGCAACTGGCGGATGGCCTCGAGGAACGGTTGGGACTCGATGTCACCCACGGTGCCACCGATCTCGACCATGGCCACGTCAGCATCGCCTGCACCCTTGATGATGCGGCGCTTGATTTCGTCGGTGATGTGCGGGATCACCTGGATGGTTGCACCCAGGTAGTCACCACGGCGCTCTTTGCGCAACACGTGCTCGTAGACACGGCCGGTGGTGAAGTTGTTGTTCTGGGTCATGGTCGTGCGGATGAACCGCTCGTAGTGGCCCAGGTCCAGGTCGGTCTCGGCGCCGTCGTGGGTGACGAACACTTCACCGTGCTGGAACGGGCTCATGGTGCCCGGGTCGACGTTGATGTACGGGTCCAGCTTGAGCATGGTGACCTTAAGTCCCCGCGCCTCCAGGATGGCCGCCAATGAAGCGGAGGCAATGCCTTTCCCCAATGAAGAAACAACACCGCCCGTGACGAATATGTAGCGCGTCATGAAAAACCCTAGAAGTCTGCGTTAAAGCGGTCCGAGCCGCCGGGGAAAGCGAAGGAAGGCCGAAGCCCCCGATCACCTGCATTAATCACAGTGCACCTTTCAAAAAAACCGCCGCGTTGTGACAGACCAGCAATGAAACACCGGTACGTTGATCGCTACACATTTTTTGGAATCGCCCAGCAAAGACTGCTTGGTAATCGGCAACGACTGCGATTCAGGCGAATCCACAGAAGTTGTATCAAGAAGGGAGCGTAGTCTACCGGAAAGGCGCTATCAGCTCAAACCTTGATCGCAGGTCTGTGGCAACCAATCCAATTGCACCTCACCCATCGACCGGGCCCATGCCCCCGCAACGCTTGGCACAGCCAGCAATTGCTCGCCCCGATAGACCAGCGGCAATCTGCCACGGACGAAGCCCGGCATGCCGCTTTCATTCAGCAGACGCTTGAGATCGCGCCGGCCTCGGCCCGGTACGTCGATGATTTCGCCACCCTGGCGATAATGCACCTGCAGCGGGCCTTCGGGGGCCTTGCCGATAAATCTCAGTTGACCATTGCCCGTTAACTCTAGTGGATTTTGCGGATCGGGCCAGCTCACCGATGCGTCGGAAAACTCCGACCATGTTGTGGGCAACCACCAGATGCGTTCACCGCTACGCTGCATTTGGCCGTCGGCCAGGCGCCACAGAGGCTGTGCGTCACGCTTGGCATCGCGCAGGGCATGCCAACCGGCCCAGTGATCGCTGTCGGGTAAACGGGTCAGTGGCATGAGCCAATGCCGCAGGGCGTTACGCTGGCGGGCATCGGACAATTCACGCAATGGTTCAAGCGCCAGGGACTGCAGAGGCAACCAGGGAAACGCAGAAGGCTGATCGGCGCGCTGCAGGTCCATCAGCGCCAATTCGTCGAGCAGCCCCTGAGCCTCAGCCATGTGTTCAGCCGTGCGAGCCAGGTGGGTGATGGCCTGGGGCCAGCGCTCCGTCACGGCAGGGAGTACACGGTGACGCAAGTAATTGCGGGAAAACCGGGAATCAACGTTGGAGGGGTCTTCGATCCACTGCAACTGATGCTGATGGGCGTAGGCTTCCAGCTCGCTACGGGTGCACGCCAGCAACGGCCGCACCAAGCGGCCTTGGGCCAACGGGCGATGCTCAGGCATAGCCGCCAACCCTCGCACACCAGCGCCACGCAGCAGGCGAAACAGCAGGGTTTCGGCTTGATCGTCGCGATGCTGGCCAGTGAAAAGCACCTCCCCTGCCCCCATGATTTGCATGAACGCTTGGTAGCGCGCATCGCGCGCCGCACGTTCAAGGCTCGCGCCGGGCCTCACCTGCACACGCATGACGCGCAAGGGTACGCCCAGGCTGTCGCAGACCGATTGGCAATGAGCAGGCCACGCCTCGGCAGCAGCTTGCAGGCCATGGTGGACATGGACGGCGCTGACAGGAGGCAGATTTTCGATGTTGGCCAGTGAGACCAGGAGGTGCAGCAGGACGGTGGAGTCGAGACCGCCGGAGAACGCGATATGCCAGGCCGGGGCGTTGCGCCAGGGGGCCAGGGTGTGCAGGAGTGTGGCCGACAGGGTTGGTTTCATCACACGTCACCGCCGCAAAGCTTGAATACGTTCGTCAGCATACACAAAGCAAATGTGGGAGCCGGGCTTGCCCGCGATGCAGGCACCTCGGTGTATCAGTGATACCAAGGTGATGCTATCGCAGGCAAGCCAGCTCCCACACAAGCCGGCTACTACATTGGGTACAGCGTCGGCTTAGAGGCCGTAGCTCATCAGGCGCTCATAACGACGAGCCAACAGCGCTTCGTTATCCAGCTTCTTGAGCATCGCCAGTTGCGACCCCAACTCGGCACGGATGGTCGCAGCAGCGGCAGCCGGATCACGGTGAGCGCCGCCCAGTGGCTCGGCGATGACCTTGTCCACGATACCCAGGCCTTTGAGGCGATCGGCGGTGATGCCCATGGCTTCGGCAGCGTCCGGCGCCTTTTCGGCGGTTTTCCACAGGATCGAGGCACAACCTTCCGGCGAGATCACCGCGTAGGTCGAGTACTGCAACATGTTCAATTGGTCGCAGACACCAATGGCCAGGGCACCGCCGGAACCACCTTCACCGATCACGGTGGCAATGATCGGGGTTTTCAGGCGCGCCATGACGCGCAGGTTCCAGGCAATCGCTTCGCTCTGGTTGCGCTCTTCGGCGTCGATACCCGGGTAGGCACCCGGCGTGTCGATGAAGGTCAGGATCGGCATCTTGAAGCGCTCGGCCATTTCCATCAGGCGGCACGCCTTGCGATAGCCTTCCGGGCGCGGCATGCCGAAGTTGCGGCGTACTTTCTCGCGCACTTCACGGCCTTTCTGATGACCGATCACCATCACCGGCTGATCGTCCAGGCGAGCGATACCGCCCACAATGGCCGCGTCGTCGGAGAAGTGACGGTCGCCGTGCAACTCGTCGAACTCGGTGAAGATGTGTTCGATGTAGTCCAGGGTGTAGGGACGGCGCGGGTGGCGAGCCAGGCGCGCGATCTGCCAGCTGGTCAGCTTGCCGAAGATGTCTTCGGTGAGCGTGCTGCTCTTGTCTTGCAGGCGAGCGATTTCATCACCGATGTTCAGCGAATTGTCATTGCCGACCAGGCGCAGCTCTTCGATCTTGGCTTGCAGGTCAGCGATCGGCTGTTCGAAATCAAGAAAATTCGGGTTCATAAGCGTCCGTCTTGGGTCGACGGCCAAGGGGTGCCTGGCCAGCCGGTTGTCTATTCGCGCCCTACCTTAAGGGAGAGGCGCGTTTAGGTCGAGATTAAATGTTTAGTCGAGATCAGATCTATCTGACCGTCAACGGTATTGGAGGAAGACGTTGTCTCGCCCGAACTGGTCACGCAAAGCTTGAATCAAGCCATCAGCGGGATCAATTCGCCACGTCTCACCAAACTGCAACATGGCCTTGGCATCGCTGCCGGTGTACTCCATGGTCACCGGGCATGCGCCACGATGGCGTTTTAGCAGGTCACCCAACCAGCGTAGCTGATCGCCTTTAAGCGCTTCGGTTTTGACCTTCAGGCGCAGGCTTTCGGCCAGGTTGGTGCGGGCGTCCTCCATGCTCATCACGCGCTTGATGCGCAGGCGCAGGCCACCGGAGAAGTCATCATTGCTGACCTCCCCTTCCACCACCACCATGGCGTCGGTCTGCAACAGCGATTGGGCGGAGTGAAACGCGTCGGCAAACAATGACGCTTCGATGCGGCCCGAGCGGTCATCGAGGGTGATGAAGCCCATCTTGTCGCCCTTCTTATTTTTCATCACCCGCAGGGCGATGATCATACCGGCGACGGTCTGGGTATCCCGCGCCGGTTTGAGGTCGATGATGCGCTGACGGGCAAAACGGCGGATTTCGCCTTCGTACTCGTCAATCGGGTGACCGGTGAGGTACAGGCCCAAGGTGTCTTTTTCACCCTTGAGGCGTTCCTTCAGAGTCAGCTCCTTGGCCTTGCGGTGATTCGCGTAGACATCCGCATCCTCTTCGACGAACAGCCCGCCAAACAGGTCGGCGTGGCCGCTGTCATGGGTACGAGCGGTCTGCTCGGCGGCCTTGATCGCCTCTTCCATGGCGGTCAGCAGCACCGCCCGGTTACGATCGATATTGGCCTGGTAAGCCTTGGGCTCATCATGAAAATACGGGCCAAGACGGTCGAGTGCGCCGCTGCGGATCAGGCCATCGAGGGTACGTTTGTTGATGCGCTTGAGATCCACCCGCGCGCAGAAATCGAACAGGTCCTTGAACGGCCCGTCCTGACGCGCTTCGGTAATGGCCTCCACCGGACCTTCGCCCACGCCTTTGATCGCGCCGAGGCCATAGATGATGCGGCCTTCGTCGTTCACCGTGAACTTGAACTCCGAAGCGTTCACGTCCGGCGCGTCGAGGCGCAGCTTCATGGTGCGCACTTCCTCGATCAAGGTCACGACCTTGTCGGTGTTGTGCATATCCGCCGAGAGTACCGCCGCCATGAACGGTGCCGGGTAGTGGGCTTTCAACCAGGCGGTCTGGTACGACACCAGGCCATAGGCGGCGGAGTGGGATTTGTTGAAGCCATAACCGGCGAATTTTTCTACCAGGTCGAAGATGTTACCGGCCAGGTCGGCATCGATGTTGTTGGTGGCGCAACCTTCAATGAAACCGCCGCGCTGCTTGGCCATTTCCTCGGGCTTTTTCTTACCCATGGCGCGACGCAGCATGTCCGCACCGCCGAGGGTGTAGCCGGCCATCACCTGGGCGATCTGCATCACCTGTTCCTGGTACAGGATGATGCCGTAGGTCGGCGCCAGTACGGGCTTGAGGCCCTCGTACTGGTAGTCGGAGTGCGGGTAAGCCAGCTCGGCGCGGCCGTGTTTACGGTTGATGAAGTCATCCACCATGCCCGATTGCAGCGGGCCCGGACGGAACAGGGCCACCAGTGCGATCAAGTCTTCCAGGCAGTCGGGCTTGAGCTTTTTGATCAGCTCCTTCATGCCCCGGGATTCAAGCTGGAACACCGCCGTGGTTTCGGCTTTTTGCAGCAGGCTATAGGTCGGTTTGTCGTCCAGCGGGATAAACGCGATATCCAGCGGTTCTTCGCCGACCTTGGCACGGTCGCGGTTGATGGTCTTGAGTGCCCAGTCGATGATCGTCAGGGTCCGCAGGCCGAGGAAGTCGAACTTCACCAGGCCGGCGGCCTCCACGTCGTCCTTGTCGAACTGGGTGACCAGGCCGTCGCCTTCTTCATCGCAATAGATCGGCGAAAAGTCGGTGAGCTTGGTCGGCGCAATAACCACGCCACCAGCGTGTTTACCGACGTTACGCACCACGCCTTCGAGCTTGCGCGCCATGTCCCAGATTTCGGCGGCTTCTTCATCGACCTTGATGAAGTCGCGCAGGATTTCTTCCTGCTCGTAGGCTTTTTCCAGGGTCATGCCGACTTCGAACGGGATCATCTTCGACAGGCGGTCGGCCAAACCGTAGGACTTGCCCTGCACCCGCGCCACGTCGCGAATTACCGCTTTGGCGGCCATGGAACCGAAGGTGATGATCTGACTTACTGCGTTGCGGCCGTATTTCTCGGCCACGTATTCAATCACGCGGTCACGACCATCCATGCAGAAGTCGACGTCGAAGTCGGGCATGGATACCCGTTCCGGGTTCAGGAACCGTTCGAACAGCAGGTCATATTCAAGCGGGTCAAGGTCGGTGATCTTCTGTACGTAGGCCACCAGCGAGCCAGCACCTGACCCCCGGCCCGGACCTACCGGCACGCCGTTGTTTTTCGCCCACTGGATAAAGTCCATTACGATCAGGAAGTAGCCGGGGAACCCCATCTGGATGATGATATCCAGCTCGAAATTCAACCGATCGACATACACCTGGCGCTTGGCTTCGTAGTCCTCGGTGGTGTCCTTGGGCAGCAGGACGCTGAGGCGTTCCTCCAGGCCATCGAACGACACTTTGCGAAAGTATTCGTCGATGGTCATGCCATCGGGAATCGGGAAGTTGGGCAAAAAGTGCTTGCCCAGCTTTACTTCGATGTTGCAGCGCTTGGCGATCTCGACGGAGTTTTCCAGGGCCTCGGGCAAGTCGCTGAACAGCTGCGCCATTTCCTCGGCGCTTTTGAGGTACTGCTCTTCGCTGTAGTTCTTCGAGCGGCGCGGGTCATCCAGGGCCCGGCCTTCACCGATGCACACACGGGTTTCGTGGGCTTCGAAGTCTTCTTTCTTGATAAAGCGCACATCGTTGGTCGCCACCAGCGGCGCACCCAGCTTATCGGCCAGGGCGACGGCAGCGTGCAGATGCTCTTCATCGTTGGGACGGTTGGTGCGCTGGACTTCCAGGTAGAACCGGCCTGGGAACACCTGCATCCACTCACGCGCCAGCACTTCGGCTTCCTGAGGGTTGCCGCCCAGCAGCGCGATACCGATTTCGCCCTCTTTGGCCGCCGAGAGCATGATCAGGCCTTCGCTGGCTTCGGCCACCCACTCGCGCTCGATGATGATCGAGCCGTTACGCTGGCCATCGATAAAGCCACGGGAGATCAGTTCGGTGAGGTTGCGATAACCCACGCCGTTCATCGCCAGCAGGCTGATGCGGCTCAGGGGGTTATCCGGGTCTTTGTTGGACAGCCAGAGGTCGGCGCCGCAGATCGGCTTGATGCCGGCGCCCATGGCGTTCTTGTAGAACTTGACCAGGGAACACATGTTGTTCTGGTCGGTAACCGCGACCGCAGGCATGTTCATGCCCACCAGGGTTTTGACCAGCGGTTTGATCCGTACCAGGCCGTCGACCAGGGAGTACTCAGTGTGCAGGCGTAGATGAACGAATGAAGCCGGCATAGTGATCCTGTCTTGATACATGAAAACAACAAGGCCCGGATTGTACCGGGCCTGGGTAAAAACATCAGCCTTGCTGCTAAACCTCGATCAGACTTTCACGGGCCTCATAAGCCTGGCGCACCGGGGCAAACGAGCGGCGATGGATCGGGGTGGGGCCGAGCCGAGCCAGAGCTTCCAGATGAACGGGGGTCGGGTAGCCTTTATGGCCACCAATGCCGTAGCCGGGATAGATCAATTCGAACGCGGCCATTTCACGGTCGCGGCTGACCTTGGCCAGGATCGAGGCAGCCGCAATGGCCGGAACCTTGCTATCGCCCTTGACCACCGCTTCGGACGGCATTGTCAGTTTAGGGCAGCGGTTACCGTCGATCATCGCCATTTTCGGGGTGATGTGCAGCCCTTCCACAGCACGCTGCATCGCCAGCATGGTGGCGTGCAGGATATTCAGCTCGTCGATTTCTTCGACTTCAGCCCGGGCGATATGCCAGCTCAGGGCTTTTTCACAGATTTCGTCATAGAGTTTTTCGCGACGGGCTTCGGTGAGCTTCTTCGAATCGTTGAGCCCCAGGATCGGGCGGTTCGGATCAAGGATCACCGCCGCCGTAACCACTGCGCCACAGAGCGGACCGCGCCCGACTTCGTCAACACCCGCCACCAGTTCGTGGGCCTGGGCAACGAGGCTGAAATCCAGGCCCATTTGCATGGTCATAAGGCTTCCTGTTTATGGCCGATCAAGGTCAACACGGCGTCGGCCGCCTGGTTCGAGGCGTCACGGCGTAACGTGCGGTGAATATCGTCGAAACCACGGGTCTGCTCTTCGCCGCCGTCGATCAAGGGTAGTAGGGTTTGCGCAAGCGCGTCGGGCGTTGCATCGTCCTGCAACAACTCCGGCACCAGCAGGCGCTGGGCCAACAGGTTGGGCAAGGAAATGTAAGGGCTCTTGACCATGCGCTTGAGAATCCAGAAGGTCAGTGGCGCCAGGCGATAGGCCACGACCATCGGCCGCTTGTACAGCAAGGCCTCAAGCGTGGCGGTGCCCGAGGCGATCAACACCGCATCGCAGGCTGCCAGGGCCAGGTGGGACTGGCCATCGAGCAGCGTCAACGGCAGGCTGCGACCTTCCAGCAGGGTTTCGATCTGGGCACGGCGTTGTGGGCTGGCACAGGGCAGTACAAAGCGGATCCCCGGCTTTTGCGCCTGGAGACGTTCGGCGGCATCAAAAAACAGCGCTCCCAAACGTCCTACCTCGCCGCCACGGCTCCCTGGCATCAACGCAACCAAGGGGCCATCGCGCAAGCCCAGCTCGGCACGCGCAGCCGCACGATCAGCTTGCAAGGGAATGGCGTCAGCCAGGGTGTGGCCGACAAACCGCACCGGCACGCCCTTCTCTTCGTAGAACCGGGCTTCGAATGGCAGCAAGGTCAGCATCAGGTCGCAGCCTTCGCGGATTTTCAACACACGCTTCTGGCGCCACGCCCACACGGATGGGCTGACGTAATGCACGGTCTTGATACCGGCCTGGCGCAACTTGAGTTCGATATTGAGCGTGAAGTCCGGCGCATCGATGCCGATAAAGACGTCAGGCTTTTCTTCGATCAGTGTCTTGATCAACAGCTTGCGGCGAGCCAGCAGCTCACGCAGGCGCCCCAAGACTTCCACCAGCCCCATGACCGACAGGCGCTCCATGGGGAAGTAGGAGGTCAGGCCTTCGGCCTGCATCAACGGGCCACCGACCCCGATAAATTCCACCGCCGGATGCTGGGCCTTGAGCGCCCGCATCAAGCCGGCACCCAGGATATCGCCGGAAGCTTCACCGGCCACGAGCGCAATACGCAGAGTGGCCATGATCAGCGAGTGATGCCGCGAGTCGAGGTCTGGATGGAGTCACGGAACACCGCGACTTCCGAGAACTGCGTGGCAGGCTCGGCCAACTCGGCCAAGGCCTGTTCCACGGTCAACCCTTGGCGGTAAACCGTCTTGTAGGCACGGCGCAGGGCGTGGATGGCGTCTTCGCTGAAACCGCGACGACGCATGCCCTCGAAGTTCATGCTACGGGCTTCGGCAGGGTTGCCGAACACCGTCACGAACGCCGGGACATCCTTGCCGATGGCGGTGCCCATGCCGGAAAAGCTGTGGGCGCCGATGTGGCAGTATTGATGCACCAGGGTAAAACCGGAGAGGATCGCCCAGTCATCAACGTGCACATGGCCTGCCAACGCAGTGTTGTTGACCAGAATACAATGGTTGCCGATCACGCTGTCATGGCCGATGTGCGCATAGGCCATGACCAGATTGTGATCACCCAAGGTGGTTTCGGCGCGATCCTGCACGGTGCCGCGGTGAATGGTGACGCCTTCACGAATGATGTTGTGGTCACCGATGACCAGGCGTGTTTCTTCACCCTTGTACTTCATGTCCGGGGTGTCTTCACCTACCGAGGAAAACTGGTAGATACGATTGTGTTTGCCAATTCGGGTGGGACCCTTGAGGATCACGTGCGGCCCGATGACAGTCCCCTCGCCGATTTCCACACCTGCGCCGACGATCGACCAAGGGCCGACCTCAACGTCGGCGGCCAGTACGGCCGACGGATCGATGATTGCGCGAGGGTCAATCAAACTCATAGTTTGCGTTCCGCACAGATGATCTCGGCAGAGCACACCGGCTTGCCATCTACCGAGGCCTGGCATTCAAACTTCCAGATCTGGCGTTTGCAACTGATGAACTTGGCTTCCAGGATCAACTGGTCACCCGGGGTGACCGGGTTGCGAAAACGCAGCTTGTCCGAACCCACGAAATAGTAAAGCGTGCCGTCGGCAGGCTTGAGGTCGAGCATTTTGAAACCAAGGATACCGGCAGCCTGGGCCATGGCTTCGATGATCAACACACCTGGCATGATTGGATGCGCAGGAAAGTGACCATTGAAGAATGGTTCGTTGATGCTGACATTCTTGTAGGCACGAATGCGCTTTTCCTCGACGTTGAGGTCCACTACGCGGTCCACCAGCAGGAACGGGTAACGGTGAGGCAGGTATTCGCGAATCTCGTTGATGTCCATCATTTCGGGGGGAAGCCTGTAATAAAGATTGGGGGCGGGCGCACCAGGCGCACGCCCCGCTAGCAAATCAAGGAGGCCGTCTAGCGGCCGCGCACACTTGATATGGAAATGGTATCAGCCTTCTGATGAAGCATTACCGCCAGGGGTCACGTCCCCGACACGCTTTTCAAGCTGTTTGATACGTCGTGCCATGTCGTCGATCTTCCTCAAACGCGCGGCACTCTTGCGCCATTCGGCCGCAGGTTGCATCGCGGTACCGGACGAGTAGGCCCCTGGCTCTGTGATCGAGTGGGTCACCATGGTCATGCCGGTGATGAAGACGTTGTCGCAAATGTCGATATGCCCCACCAGCCCTACGCCACCGGCGAGCATGCAATGCTTGCCGATCTTGGTGCTGCCGGAAATACCTACGCAGGCGGCCATGGCGGTGTGATCGCCAATCTGTACGTTGTGGGCGATCTGGATCTGGTTATCGAGCTTTACACCGTTACCGATCACAGTATCGGCCAGGGCCCCGCGATCCACGGCGGTGTTCACGCCGATCTCCACATCATCGCCGATCAATACGCCACCGACCTGGGCAATCTTGTGCCAGACACCTTTGGAGTTGGCAAAGCCAAAGCCTTCGCCGCCGATAACAGCACCGGACTGTATGACCACACGTTGACCAATACGCACATCGTGGTAGAGAGTCACGCGGGGGGCTAGCCAACCATCGGCACCAATTTCACAGCGTGCACCGATAAAGCAGTGGGCACCCACGGTGACACCAGCACCAATACGCACCCCGCTCTCGATCACGGCAAACGCACCGATGCTGGCGGCAGGGTCAACCTGGGCATCCTCGGCGATCACGGCAGACGGGTGAATACCGCCAGCCGCCTTCGGCTTGGGATCGAACAGGTGCGACGCCTTGGCGTACGACAGGTACGGGTCGGCCACCACCAGCGCATCCCCGGTAAACCCTTCGGCGTCAGCGGCCTTCAGCAACACGGCTGCGGCCTGGCAGTCGACCAGGTATTTACGGTATTGAGGATTTGCGAGGAAGCTCAACTGAGCTGGGCCAGCCTCCTGCAAGGTGGCTAGCCCAGTGATTTCTTTCTCCTTGGAGCCACGTAAGGTGGCCCCCAGGAACTCGGCCAACTCGCCGAGCTTGATAGTCGCTGTCATGGTTTACTTCAGCTGGTTCATGCGCTCGATCACCTGGCGGGTGATGTCGTATTGAGGCTTGACGTCGATCACGGCGCCACGCTCGAACACCAGGTCAAAGGCACCCTTCTTGATGACTTCTTCCACAGCGCTGTCCAATTTAGGCTTGAGCTGCTTGAGCATTTCGCGGTCGGCCACAGCCTTGGCTTCGTTCAGCTCCTTGGATTGGAACTGGTAGTCACGGGCCTTTTGCTTGAATTCAAGCTCCAGACGCTCGCGCTCGCCTTGCTGCATTTTGTCGCCACCGGCTACCAGGCGGTCCTGGATACCCTTGGCGCTGCTTTCCAGCGTCTTGAGTTTGGTCAGTTGCGGACCGAATTTCTTCTCGGCATCCACGGCATATCGCTTGGCCGCATCGGATTCCAGCAGGGCCATCTGATAGTTCAGGACCGCGATTTTCATTTCGGCGAAGGCCGGGGTGGTGACCAGCACAGTGGCCAGCAAGACCAATTGAGTCAACTTACGCACGATGTACTCCTACAGAATCCGTTGTCGTTATCTTAGGTCAGACGCTTAGAACGTCTGGCCGAGGGAGAATTGGAAAATCTGGGTTTCAGCGTTATCCGGTTTCTTGATCGGCATGGCCAGAGCAAAGCTCAACGGGCCCAGCGCAGTCACCCAGGTCACACCCACGCCCACGGAGCTCGCCAGGTTGCTGAGGCTTACGTCGTTGCATTGAGTGTTGGACTTCACGCCACTTGGGTTGGTGATCTGATCGCACTTGGAGTCGAACACGTTACCCACGTCCCAGAAGACCGAAGTACGCAGGGAACGCTGATCTTTTACGAATGGCAGCGGGAACAGAATTTCGGCACCACCCTGGATCAGCACGTTACCACCAAAAGGAAGCGGGTCGTTGTCGGAGTCCACTTGCGTCCCCTGGTTACCTGTAAAGGCCTGGCCACGGCTCGGCGTGCCACGCGGCCCCAGGGTACTGTCCTTGAAGCCACGTACCGAGTTGAAGCCACCTGCATAGTAGTTTTCATAGAACGGCAAGCCATTGGTCGAACCATAGCCGTCGCCATAGCCCAGCTCTGTGTGCAGGCGCATGGTGTAGTTATCGCTCAACGGCTGGAACAACTGGCCACGGTAGTCGAGCTTGAAGAACGACAGGTCGCTGCCCGGCGTGGTGACTTCCGCAGTCAGGCTCTGGGAGTGGCCGCGGGTTGCCAGTACGCCTTTGTTCAGGGTCGACTCGGACCAACCGGCAGACGCCTTGAAGTTCAGGAACTTGTCGCCTTCACGACGGGTGAAGTCGAAGATTTCGTCCACGGTGTACACACCGGTCTTGATCTCATCCTGCTGGGCGGTAAGGCCAAAGGTCAGGCGCGAGGTTTCGCTGATCGGGTAACCCACGTTGACACCAGCACCCAGGCTGTCGATCGCATAGCTTGCAACGTCAACATCGAGGTCTTTGTAGTCGGTGGTGCGGTAGAAGGCGTTGTAGCCCAGGCTCACACCGTCTGCGGTCCAGTAGGGGTCGGTGTAGCCGAAGTTGTATCGGCTCTGGTATTCGCTGCGGGTCAGGCCGATGGACACACGGTTACCGGTACCCAGGAAGTTGTTCTGCGTGATGGAACCACCCAGGATCAAACCGGCGCTCTGGGCGAAACCGACACTGGCAGTGATCGAACCCGAGGCTTGTTCTTCAACGGCGTAGTTCACGTCAACCTGGTCATCCACACCCGGTACGGCCGGGGTTTCGACGTTGACTTCCTTGAAGAAGCCCAGGCGCTCAAGACGGGTCTTGGATTGGTCGATCAGGTAGGTCGAAGCCCAGCCACCTTCCATCTGACGCATTTCACGACGCAGCACTTCGTCCGCAGACTTGGTGTTGCCTCGGAAGTTGATGCGGTTGACGTAGGCACGCTTGCCCGGATCGACGACGAAGGTGATGTCCACGGTGTGGTCTTCATCATTCGGGGTCGGCACGCCGTTGACGTTGGCGAAGGTATAGCCTTCGTTACCCAGGCGGCGGGTGATCAGCTCAGAGGTAGTGGTCATCAGCTTGCGCGAGAACACCTGGTCCTTCTGCACCAGCAACAGGGACTTGACCTGGTCTTCAGGCACTTTCAGGTCACCGCTGAGCTTGACGTCACGAACCTTGTACTTCTCACCTTCGTTGACGTTGACGGTAATGTAGACGTGCTTCTTGTCCGGGGTGATGGACACCTGGGTCGAAGCGATGTCCATGTTGATGTAGCCACGGTCCAGGTAGTAGGAGCGCAGGCGTTCCAGGTCACCGGAGAGTTTTTCACGGGCGTACTTGTCATCGTTCTTGAAGAACGACAACCAGTTGGTGGTCTTGAGTTCGAACAGGTCGACCAGGTCTTCATCAGGGAACTTGGTGTTGCCCACGACGTTGATGTGCTGGATGGCGGCCACGGTGCCTTCGTTGATGTTGACCTTCAGGCCCACACGGTTACGAGGCTGGGGGATCACTTCGGTTTCCACGGTCGCGGAGTAGCGGCCCTGGGCGACGTACTGGCGTTGCAACTCGTTACGCACACCCTCAAGGGTTGCGCGCTGGAAGATCTCGCCCTCGGCCAGGCCCGATTGCTTCAGGCCCTTCATCAGGTCTTCAGTGGAGATGGCCTTGTTACCTTCGATCGCGATACTCGCGACGGAAGGTCGCTCGACGACCGTGATGACCAGGACGTTACCTTCGCGACCCAGTTGGATATCTTGAAAGAACCCCGTTTTGAACAGCGCACGAGTGGATTCCACCAGGCGACGATCATCCGCCTGTTCCCCGACGTTCAACGGCAAGGCACCAAAGACGCTACCCGCGGAAACCCGCTGGAGGCCGTTGACGCGAATATCGGAGATGGTGAAGGACTCGGCGTGAACTTCGGCGATCATCAATACGGTGAGAACCGCAGTTAGCAGCAGACGTTTCATGAAGTCCTTTCTTATTCCAACTGGCAATAAACAAACTGCCGCAAAATGCGGCAGATTCGCAATTCAGCGAAGCGTTACAGACGTCCCAGATCGTTGACCAGGGCTAACAACATCACCCCGACCACCAAACTGATACCAATCTGTATCCCCCAACCCTGCACCCGATCCGACAAGGGGCGACCACGCACCCACTCGACCAGATAAAACAGCAGATGCCCCCCATCCAATACTGGAATGGGCAGCAAATTCAGAACCCCAAGGCTAATACTCAGATAAGCCAGGAAATTCAGGAAATCCGCGACACCCGACTGGGCAGAAGCGCCCGCCACTTTAGCAATGGTTATCGGTCCACTCAAGTTTTTTACCGAGAGCTCACCGAACAACATTTTCTTGAGGGATTCGAGGGTCAGCACGCTCATGGTCCAGGTGCGTTTCGCACCCTCGCCAATCGCGGCCAAAGGCCCGAAGCTGACCTCTCGCACCATCGATGGCGGCCATTCGACACCTTTGACCCCGGCACCCAGGTATCCCCCGGCCGCCTTGGCTTCGCCTCGCACCGACAAGGTCACGGGGACGTCGATTTGAGCACCCTCGCGCTCAACCTTCAGCACAATTTTGGTATCAGGGCGCACACGCACCAGGTCGACCACCTGCTGCCAGTCACCCAGCGCCTGACCATCAAGGGCCAACAGGCGATCACCGGTTTTCAGGCCAGCAGCCTGGGCCGGCCCCTTTGGATCGAGTTCGGCCAGCACCGGCGGCAAGGCCGGACGCCAAGGGCGGATCCCCAGGGATTTGATCGGATCGGGCTCATCGGCGCCCTTGAGCCAATGGTCCAGCGCCAATGCCCGCGGGGTTTCGGCGCTGGAGTCCTGGTCACGCACCACCACGTTGACGGTGCCGCTTTCACCCAGGCGACGCACCAACTGCAAATTGACCGCGCCCCACCCTGTGGTGGGTTCGCCATCAATCGATACAATTTCCTGCCCTGCCGTCAGGCCCGCCTTGGCCGCGATGCTGTCGGCTTCGACCGCGCCAATGACCGGGCGCACCTGCTGGCTGCCCAGCATGGCCAAAACCCAGAAGAACACCATCGCCAACAGGAAGTTGGCAATCGGCCCCGCCGCGACAATCGCGATACGCTGACGAACGGTCTTGCGATTGAAGGATTGGTCCAGTTGGTCTGCAGGCACTTCGCCTTCGCGCTCATCGAGCATCTTGACGTAGCCGCCCAACGGGATAGCAGCAATGACAAACTCAGTGCCGCGGCGATCATGCCAGCGCAACAACGGCATGCCGAAACCGACGGAAAAGCGCAATACCTTGACGCCGCAACGACGCGCCACCCAGAAGTGGCCGAATTCGTGGAAGGTCACCAACACACCCAGAGCAACCAGGGTGCCGACAATCATGTAGAGCGCACTCATCTAATTTCTCCGCATTTCAATCCAATGCCTGAAGACTCAAACCTGCCCGCGGCCTAACCCGCATTGCGATCCAACCATTGCCCAGCCAGGGCTCGGGCCTTGGTGTCAGCCTCGAACACCGCCTCCAGGTCATTCACTGCCACTACCGGCTCACGCGCCAGGACGTCCTCGATGATACTCGCGATCTGCGGAAAGCGGATGCGCCGTTCAAGAAACGCCGCCACGGCCACTTCGTTGGCCGCGTTAAGCATCGCCGGGGCACTGTTACCCGCCTCGGCCGCTTGCCGCGCCAGGCGCAAACAAGGGAAACGCTGCTCGTCTGGAGCTTCGAAGTCCAGGCGCGCAATTGCAAACAGGTCCAACGGTGCTACGCCGGAATCAATCCGCTCAGGCCACGCCAAGGCGTTGGCGATCGGTGTGCGCATGTCCGGGTTACCCAACTGCGCCAACACCGAGCCATCCACGTAATCGACCAGGGAATGGATCACACTTTGTGGGTGAATGACCACCTCAACCTGGTCAGGCCGCGCATCGAACAGCCAGCATGCCTCGATCAACTCCAGGCCCTTGTTCATCATGCTCGCCGAATCCACGGAGATTTTGCGCCCCATGGACCAGTTCGGGTGAGCGCATGCCTGATCGGGAGACACATGGTCCAGCTCGGCCGACGGAGTCTGGCGGAATGGGCCACCCGATGCCGTCAGCAAAATCCGGCGCACGCCGACCTGGCTCAAGCCGCGGGCAAAATCACCGGGCATGCACTGGAAGATGGCGTTGTGCTCGCTGTCCAGAGGCAGCAGCACCGCGCCGCTCTTACGCACCGCCTGCATAAAGAGTGCGCCGGACATGACCAACGCTTCTTTGTTGGCCAGCAGGATTTTCTTGCCAGCATCGACTGCCGCCAAGGTCGGGCGCAAACCGGCTGCACCGACAATCGCCGCCACGACGGTATCCACGTCCGCATCGGCCGAGACCTGGCACAACCCTGCCTCGCCGACCAATACCTGAGTAGCCAGCCCGGCAGCCCGCAGATCCTCCTGCAGATTACGAGCCGCAGCCGCCTCAGGCACCACGGCAAAGCGCGGCGAGTGACGCACGCACAAGGCCAGCAACTCGCGCAAACGCGTGAAGCCGGTCAGGGCGAAAACTTGATAGCGATCGGGGTGACGCGCTATGACATCAAGGGTACTGAGCCCGACCGAGCCGGTCGCGCCCAGCACCGTAACCTGCTGCAGGCGGCTCACGAAGCGATCATCCACAACAGCACGGCAAAAATAGGCAGCGCAGCGGTGAGGCTGTCGATACGGTCAAGCACACCGCCATGGCCTGGCAGCAGGTTACTGCTGTCCTTGATGCCCGCCTGGCGTTTGAACATGCTCTCGGTAAGGTCGCCCACCACCGAGATGAAGACGACAATAGCCGTCCCCAGCAAGGCCAGAAGCACTTCCTTTACCGACCAGTTACGCACCACACCGACCACCAAGGTGATCAGCAGCGTCAAGGCCAGGCCGCCGTATACGCCTTCCCAGCTCTTGCCGGGGCTTACGGCCGGGGCCAGCTTGCGTTTGCCAAAGGCTCTACCCGAGAAGTAGGCGCCAATATCAGCACCCCATACCAATACCATTACAGCCAGGATCAATTCGTTGCCCAGCGGGTAACGCTTGATTTCCACCAGCCCTTGCCAGGCCGGCAACAGGATCGCCAGGCCGATCACCAGCTTGCAGGCCACGCTGGACCATTGGCCACTGGTGCGTGGATAGGTGAGTACCAGGAACGTCGCCAACGCCCACCACAACACTGCTGCTCCCAGCACCCAGGGCGCGATGTCCGGCAGGATGTACATGAAGAACAACAACAGCGCGACCACGGCGGCGTAGGCCACACGCGGCAACTGGTTGACGAAACCTGCCAGGCGCGCCCATTCCCACGCCCCAAGGGTCACGACCAAGCCGATGAACAGCGCAAAGCCGGAACCGTCGAGCAGGAAAAAACCGCACAAGGCAATCGGCAGCAGGATCAGCGCCGTGATGATTCGTTGTTTAAGCATTTAAACCCGGGCTCCAGCTTCGATCTGCTCGCTCGTTTTACCGAAACGACGCTGACGGGAAGCGAAATCGGCCAGTGCATTACGCATGGCATCGTGTTTGAAGTCCGGCCAGAACAGGTCGGAGAAGTACAGCTCGGTGTAGGCCAGCTGCCACAGCAGGAAATTGCTGATGCGATGCTCGCCACCGGTACGAATGCACAAGTCCGGCAACGGTAGGTCGCCGGTCACCAGGCAGGTTTGCAACAGTTCGGGCGTGATGTCGTCCGGGCGCAGATGGCCGGCCTGCACTTCGCGGGCCAGCCGCTGTGCAGCCTGGGCGATATCCCACTGGCCACCGTAGTTGGCTGCGATCTGCAGTACAAAACGGTTACTGCCGGCAGTGATGGCCTCGGCTTCGCGCATGGCCGTTTGCAGCTCCGGATGGAACCGCGAACGATCACCAATGATGCGCAGACTGATGTTGTTGTCATTGAGGCGCTTGGCCTCACGACGCAAGGCCTTGAAGAACAGGTCCATCAAGGCGCTGACCTCATCGGCAGGCCGCTGCCAGTTCTCACTGGAGAACGCGAACAAGGTCAGCACTTCGACCTTGGCCTCGGCGCACACTTCAATCACCGCCCTTACCGCGTCAACACCCGCTTTATGCCCGGCAACACCCGGCATAAAGCGTTTTTTCGCCCAGCGATTATTCCCATCCATGATGATCGCGACATGGCGCGGCACCACGGAGGGCACAGTCTGCTTGGTCTTTTCCATGAAGGCGTCCTGACCCCTTATACGGCCATCAGGTCCTTTTCTTTTTCTTCGGTCGCCTTGGTAATTTGGGCTTCGGCGTCCTTGGTCAGCTTGTCGATATCAGCGACGGCACGGCGCTCTTCGTCTTCGCTGATTTCCTTATCCTTGACCAGTTTCTTCAGGTCGCCCAGCGCATCGCGGCGGATGTTACGCACGGCAACGCGCGCATCTTCAGCAGCACTGCGCGCCTGCTTGGTGAAGCCCTTTCGGGTTTCTTCGGTCAGGGCTGGCATGGAGATCAGCAGCAACTCGCCCAGGTTGGTCGGGTTGAGGTTCAGGCCGGCACTCTGGATAGCCTTGTCGACAGCCGCGAGCATGTTGCGCTCGAAGGCCACAACTTGCAGGGTGCGCGAATCCTTCACGGTCACGTTGGCTACACCGCTCAGCGGGGTGTCGGAACCGTAGTAAGGCACCATCACGCTGCCCAGGATGCTTGGGTGCGCCTTGCCAGTACGGATCTGGCCAAAGGCGTGGCTCAAGGATTCCAGGGATTTCTGCATACGCGCCTGGGCGTCTTTCTTGATTTCGTTGATCATTGTTGGCCTTCCTCGATCAGAGTCCCTTCTGCGCCGCCGTGTACGATATTCAGCAGGGCGCCGGGCTTGTTCATGTTAAATACGCGCAGCGGCATCTTGTGGTCGCGGCACAGGCAGATAGCGGTCAGGTCCATGACACCCAGCTTGCGATCCAGTACTTCATCGTAGGTCAGATGATCGAACTTCTCGGCATGCGGGTCTTTGAATGGGTCTGCAGTGTAAACGCCATCCACCTTGGTCGCTTTCAACACCACGTCGGCATCGATTTCGATAGCACGCAGGCATGCGGCCGAGTCGGTGGTGAAGAACGGGTTACCTGTGCCAGCGGCAAAGATCACCACTTCCTTGGAGTTCAGGTGGCGCATGGCTTTGCGGCGATCATAATGATCGGTCACGCCAACCATGGAAATAGCCGACATCACAATGGCCGAGATATTGGCGCGCTCCAAGGCGTCGCGCATGGCCAAGGCGTTCATCACAGTGGCCAGCATGCCCATGTGGTCGCCGGTAACCCGGTCCATACCGGCAGCACTGAGTGCCGCACCGCGGAACAGGTTGCCACCACCAATCACCAGGCCGACCTGCACACCGATACCGACCAATTGGCCGACTTCCAGCGCCATGCGGTCAAGCACCTTGGGGTCGATCCCGAACTCTTCCGAGCCCATCAGGGCCTCGCCGCTGAGCTTGAGTAGAATGCGTTTATAGCGAGCCTGATAACCACTGCCCTGCTGAGCCATTGCGAATCTCTCCTGCGGCGTATTTTTTAAAAATTCTTGGCGAGCCGTTTTACGGCTTGCGTTCACTCTAGCTGGACGCTGTCACAGCGCCATCGGAACACGGCTTTGTAAGCCAGTTCCGAGAGGAAACCAAATAAAATTGGCCTTCCCATTTGAAAAGAGGCTGCGCGCGTGAGCGGGCAGCCTCTTTCGGCGACAGTTTGGAACTGTCTTATTGCTTGGCGGCAGCCAGCTGGGCAGCAACTTCTTCAGCGAAGTTGTCGACCGGCTTCTCGATGCCTTCGCCTACTTTGAAGTAAGTGAAGGAAACGATTTCAGCACCGGCTTTCTTGGCCAGTTCGCCAACCTTGATTTCAGGGTTCTTGACGAACGCCTGCTCAACCAGGCTTGCTTCGGCCAGGAACTTGCTGATACGGCCCTTGACCATGTTCTCAACAATGTTTTCTGGCTTGCCTTTGATTTTTTCTTCGTTCAGCTGCAGGAACACAGCTTTTTCACGCTCGATCGCTTCGGCCGAAACTTCCGAAGGCAGCAGGAACTCAGGGTTGCTTGCAGCAACGTGCATCGCGATGTCTTTGGCCAGCTCAACGTCGCCGCCTTTCAGAACAACTGCAACACCGATTTTGTTGCCGTGCAGGTAGCCACCAACTACGTCACCTTCAACGCGAACCAGGCGACGGATGTTGACGTTTTCGCCAACCTTGCCGACCAGTACCAGGCGAGCTGCTTCTTGAGCTTCGATCAGAGGCTCAACAGTGGTCAGCTTGTCAGCGAAAGCTTTTTCGACGCTGGCAGCAACGAATGCTTTGAAGTCGTCCTGCAGAGCCAGGAAGTCGGTCTGGGAGTTCACTTCCAGCAGAACGGCGGATTTGCCGTCTTCTTTCAGAGCGATAGCGCCTTCAGCAGCCACGTTGCCTGCTTTCTTGGCAGCCTTGATGGCGCCGGAAGCACGCATGTCATCAATGGCTTTTTCGATGTCGCCGCCGGCCTTGGTCAAGGCCTTTTTGCAATCCATCATGCCTTCGCCAGTACGCTCACGCAGTTCTTTAACCAACGCTGCAGTAATCTCTGCCATTTCAAAATCCTCTTGGATAGGTTTTCAACCATTCCACCCGATCAAACGGGCGATCAATTCTTCCCGAATCTCCGTTGTAGGCCGCTGCACGTTACAAATAATGTAGCTGCGCTGCCGACAAATGGTTTTCGAGGTGGCAAAAAGGGGGCCAAGCCCCCTTTTTGCTTACTGAGTCAACGCCAGGGCGTCAGTTACTCAGCGGCAGCTACCGGAGCTTCTTCAACGAACTGCTCGGTACCGCCAGCAACGTGGTTGCGGCCACGGATTACAGCGTCAGCCATCGAACCCATGTACAGCTGGATAGCGCGGATTGCGTCATCGTTGCCTGGGATGATGTAGTCAACGCCTTCCGGGCTGCTGTTGGTATCGACTACGCCGATAACCGGGATGCCCAGCTTGTTGGCTTCGGTGATCGCGATGCGCTCGTGATCAACGTCGATCACGAACAGTGCGTCAGGCAGACCGCCCATGTCCTTGATACCACCCAGGGAACGATCGAGCTTTTCCAGGTCACGGGAGCGCATCAGCGCTTCTTTCTTGGTCAGCTTGGCGAAAGTACCGTCTTCGGCTTGTACTTCAAGGTCACGCAGACGCTTGATGGAAGCACGGATGGTTTTGAAGTTGGTCAGCATGCCGCCCAACCAGCGGTGATCGACGTACGGCGAACCGCAACGTGCTGCTTCTTCAGCGACGATCTTGCCAGCGGAACGCTTGGTGCCGACGAACAGGATCTTGTTTTTGCCCTGGGCCAGACGCTCTACGAAAGTCAGCGCTTCGTTGAACATTGGCAGGGTTTTTTCAAGGTTGATAATGTGAATCTTGTTACGCGCGCCGAAAATGTACTTACCCATTTTCGGATTCCAGTAACGGGTCTGGTGACCGAAGTGCACACCGGCCTTCAGCATATCGCGCATGTTGACTTGGGACATGATAGTTCCTTAATAAGTCGGGTTTGGCCTCCACGTATCCCAATGACCAACCAGCGGCATCAAGGCCTCCGGCACCCAGGTCATCGTGTCGACACGTGTGTGGATTTAAGCTTTGCGGGGTATCCCCGGAAAGCGGCGCATTTTATACCACAGCATCGGCAAAAACGAAACCCGCAATCACATTTGCCGGTCGCCGCCTTTGCGTAAGCACTTGAATACAGCCAACATGCCTCTACCTCATAGAGAGAAGCGATCACCAGACGCGCATGATTTGCCAGCATCGTCTGTTAGAATCGCGTTTTTTGGGACTTGCGCGAATGTTGTAACCCTTTGTCGCGCCCCCCGTGAACCGTATTGATTTCAGCGCGTCGCGCTAGAGAGAGCCTGTATGACCGTTACCTTGAAAACCGCCGAAGACATCGCAGGCATGCGCGTTGCCGGCAAACTGGCTGCCGACGTGCTGGAAATGATCGCCGAACACGTCAAGCCCGGCGTCACCACTGAAGCGCTGGACCGTATCTGCCACGACTATATAGTCGACGTGCAAAAAGCCATCCCTGCCCCGCTGAATTACAAAGGTTTCCCCAAGTCGATCTGCACCTCGATCAACCACGTGGTCTGCCACGGCATTCCGGGCGACAAACCACTGAAAGACGGCGACACCCTGAACATCGACGTTACGGTGATCAAGGATGGTTACCACGGCGATACCAGCCGCATGTTCCACGTCGGTAACGTGCCGGTGTGGGCCGAGCGCCTGTCCCAGGTCACCCAGGAATGCATGTACAAGGCCATCGAGATCGTCAAACCCGGCTGCCGCCTGGGTGACATTGGCGAAGTGATCCAGAAGCACGCGGAAAAGAACGGCTTCTCGGTGGTGCGCGAATTCTGCGGCCATGGTATCGGCAAAGTGTTCCACGAAGAGCCGCAGATTCTGCACTACGGCCGTGCGGGCACCGGCATGGAACTCAAGGCCGGCATGACCTTCACCATCGAACCGATGATCAACCAGGGCAAGGCCGACACCAAGGTGTTGGGCGACGGCTGGACCGCCATCACCAAGGACCGCAAGCTCTCGGCCCAGTGGGAACACACCTTGCTGGTCACCGACACCGGTTATGAGATCTTCACCCTGCGCGCCGACGACACCATTCCACGCGTTTCGGCCTGAAGGCTGCCCAGGTTTTCCCACAGCGTGTTGTGACTGACTGATAGATAGAAAGGAAAGCCGATCGATGCCCCAGGTGGATCCCGAACTCTTCGACCGTGGCCAGTTCCAGGCCGAACTGGCATTGAAGGCAAGCCCCATCGCCGCCTTCAAGAAGGCCATCCGCCAAGCCCGCGAGGTGCTCGATGCGCGCTTTCGCAGTGGCCGGGATATTCGCCGCCTGATCGAAGACCGCGCCTGGTTCGTCGATAACATCCTGCAAAAGGCCTGGGAGCAGTTCAATTGGAGTTTCGACGCCGATATCGCCCTGGTGGCGGTCGGCGGCTACGGTCGCGGCGAACTGCACCCCTACTCCGACATTGACCTGCTGATCCTGCTGGACAAAGCCGATCACGAGACCTTTCGCGATTCCATCGAGCGCTTTCTGACGTTGCTGTGGGACATCGGCCTGGAAGTCGGCCAGAGCGTACGCTCGGTGGACGAATGCGCGGAAGAGGCCCGTGCGGACCTGACGGTGGTC
The DNA here is from genome assembly GCF_037976155.1 of Pseudomonas sp. FSL L8-0168. Taxonomy (NCBI): domain Bacteria; kingdom Pseudomonadati; phylum Pseudomonadota; class Gammaproteobacteria; order Pseudomonadales; family Pseudomonadaceae; genus Pseudomonas; species Pseudomonas sp. FSL L8-0168. The sequence goes on from NZ_CP150262.1 coordinate 2,210,340, forward strand.
ACCAACCTGATGGAAAGCCGCACCATCTGTGGCCCCGAGCGCCTGCGCCAGCGCATGCTCGAAGTCACCAGCACCGCACACATGTGGCCAAGCAAAGACTTTTTCCTGGCCAAGCGCGCCGAACAAAAAGCCCGGCACCACAAGTACAACGACACCGAATACAACCTGGAACCCAACGTCAAAGGCTCACCGGGCGGGCTGCGGGATATCCAGACGATTTTGTGGGTAGCGCGCCGCCAATACGGCACGCTGAACCTGCGCGCCCTGGCTGGCGAAGGCTTTCTGGTGGAGAGCGAAAACACTCTGCTGGCATCGTCCCAGGAATTCCTGTGGAAGGTGCGCTACGCCCTGCACATGCTGGCTGGTCGTTCCGAAGACCGCCTGCTCTTCGACCACCAGCGCTCTATCGCTACCCTTCTGGGCTTTGAAGGCGAAGATGCGAAGACCAGCATTGAAAGCTTCATGCAGCAGTACTACCGGGTGGTCATGAGCATTGCTCAGCTCAGCGACTTGATTATCCAGCACTTCGAAGAAGTGATCCTGGCTCCCGAAGATGAAGCGCCGCCGCAGCCGATCAACGCGCGTTTCCAACTGCATGACGGCTATATCGAAGCGCGTAACGACAACGTGTTCCGCCGCACACCGTTCGCCATGCTGGAAATCTTTGTGTTGATGGCCCAGCAGCCGGAGATCAAAGGCGTGCGCGCCGACACCATCCGCTTGCTGCGGGAAAACCGTCACCTGATCGACGACGACTTTCGCAACGATATCCGCAACACCAGCCTGTTTATCGAGCTGTTCAAGTGCCGCATCGGCATCCATCGCAACCTGCGGCGCATGAACCGCTACGGCATTCTCGGGCGCTACCTGCCGGAGTTCGGCTTTATCGTCGGGCAGATGCAACACGACCTGTTCCATATCTATACCGTCGATGCCCACACCCTGAACCTGATCAAGCATCTGCGTAAGTTGCAGTACACCCAGGTGTCAGAGAAATTCCCGCTGGCCAGTAAGCTGATGGCCAAGCTGCCCAAGCCCGAGTTGATTTACCTGGCCGGCTTGTACCACGACATCGGCAAGGGCAGGCATGGCGACCACTCGGAGATCGGCGCGGTCGATGCCGAAGCCTTCTGCCAGCGCCACCAGTTGCCGGTGTGGGACAGCCGCCTGATTGTCTGGCTGGTGCAGAACCACCTGGTGATGTCGACCACGGCCCAGCGCAAGGACTTGTCCGACCCGCAGGTGATCCACGACTTTGCCGGCATCGTCGGCGATGAAACCCGCTTGGATTACCTGTATGTGCTGACCGTCTCCGACATCAACGCCACCAACCCGACGCTGTGGAACTCCTGGCGCGCCAGCCTGTTGCGCCAGCTGTACACCGAGACCAAGCGCGCCCTGCGCCGTGGCCTGGAGAACCCGGTGGACCGCGAAGAGCAGATCCGCCGTACCCAAAGCGCAGCCCTGGATATCCTGGTGCGCGGCGGTAACGACCCGGACGACGTCGAGCAACTCTGGTCGCAACTGGGTGACGATTACTTCCTGCGCCACACCGCCGGCGACGTGGCCTGGCACAGCGACGCGATCCTGCAGCAACCCGCCGATGGCGGCCCGTTGGTCCTGATCAAGGAAACCACCCAGCGCGAATTCGAAGGCGGCACGCAGATCTTCATCTACGCCCCCGACCAGCACGACTTCTTTGCCGTGACCGTGGCGGCCATGGACCAGCTCAACCTGAACATCCACGACGCCCGGGTCATCACCTCCAGCAGCCAGTTCACCCTCGACACCTACATCGTGCTCGACACCGACGGCGACTCAATTGGCGATAACCCGGCGCGGGTGAAAAAGATCCGCGAAGGTCTTACCGAAGCCCTGCGCAACCCCGACGACTACCCCACCATCATCCAGCGCCGGGTGCCGCGCCAGCTCAAGCACTTTGCCTTTGCGCCCCAGGTGACCATCTCCAACGACGCACAGCGACCGGTGACGGTGCTGGAGCTCAGCGCACCGGATCGCCCGGGCCTGCTGGCACGCATCGGCGGGATTTTCCTGGAGTTCGACCTGTCGTTGCAGAACGCCAAGATTGCGACCCTGGGCGAGCGTGTGGAAGACGTGTTCTTTATCACCGATGCCGATAACCAGCCGCTGTCCGACCCGCAGCTGTGCCTGCGCTTGCAAGCGGCGATCGTGGAGCAATTGAGCGTGAGCCAGGAACCCGGCGTCGAGCTGACACGCCTGACCATTTGAATTCTTAACTTTGTGAACAGGAGTCATGTGGGAGCTGGCTTGCCTGCGATGCAGACACCTCGGTGCGTCAGGTCGACCGCAGTGAGGCCATCGCAGGCAAGCCAGCTCCCACAGGATCCGCGCTCACCGTGACAGAGGCTTATATGAACAACGCCCTTAACCAGTTGCAGCCCTACCCCTTCGAGAAACTGCGCGCTCTGCTCGGCAGCGTGACGCCGAACCCGGACAAGCGCCCGATTGCGCTATCCATCGGCGAGCCCAAGCACACCTCACCGGCCTTCGTTGCCGAGGCCTTGAGCAATAACCTCGATCAAATGGCGGTGTACCCCACCACCTTGGGTATTCCGGCCCTGCGCGAAGCCATCGGCGCCTGGTGCGAACGTCGCTTCAACGTGCCCAAGGGCTGGCTGGACCCGGCACGCAACATCCTGCCGGTCAACGGTACGCGCGAGGCGCTGTTTGCCTTCACCCAGACCGTGGTCAACCGTGGCGACGACGCGCTGGTGGTGAGCCCCAACCCGTTCTACCAGATCTACGAAGGCGCCGCGTTCCTGGCCGGGGCCAAGCCGCATTACCTGCCGTGCCTGGACAGCAATGGCTTCAACCCGGACTTCGACGCCGTCTCCCCCGACATCTGGAAACGTTGCCAGATCCTGTTCCTGTGCTCCCCAGGCAACCCGACCGGCGCGCTGATCCCGGTCGACACCCTGAAAAAACTCATCGCCCTGGCCGACGAATATGACTTCGTCATCGCCGCCGACGAGTGCTACAGCGAGTTGTACTTCGACGAGCAAACCCCACCGCCGGGCCTGCTCAGCGCCTGCGTCGAGCTGGGGCGCCAGGACTTCAAGCGTTGCGTGGTGTTCCACAGCCTGTCCAAGCGCTCCAACCTGCCAGGCCTGCGCTCAGGCTTCGTGGCCGGCGACGCCGAGATCCTCAAGGCCTTTTTGCTGTACCGCACCTACCACGGCTGCGCGATGCCCGTGCAAACCCAGCTTGCAAGCATTGCGGCCTGGCAGGACGAAGCCCACGTACTGGCCAACCGTGACCTGTACCGCGAGAAATTCGACGCGGTGCTGGCGATCCTCAAGCCGGTGCTGGACGTGCAAAGCCCGGACGGCGGCTTTTACCTGTGGCCGAATGTAGAGGGTGACGACGCCACTTTCTGCCGCGATTTGTTCGTGGAAGAACATGTGACGGTGGTGCCGGGCTCTTACCTGTCGCGCGAAGTGGACGGCTTTAACCCTGGCGCGGGGCGTGTGCGCCTGGCATTGGTTGCGCCGTTAGCCGAATGCGTGGAAGCGGCTGAGCGGATTCGCGACTTTATCCAGCGTCGCCGTTAAGGGCCTACCGGTCACTTCATGTGACCCAAATTCGCCTCGCTCATATCCAACTCCGCCAACACCTCCCTCAACACGTCATCACCAATCTGGTGATGACGGCTCAAGCTGTACAACTCCAACCGTTGCGCGCGTAGGGCCTTGAGCCGCAGCTTGCGCTCCAATTGGTCCATCTGCAGCGCCAGCGCCTGGGCTTCAGCCGAATCATTAAACACGTCCAGTTGATGACGATACTCCGCCATCAGCCGCGCCTTGAGCTCGGTGGCCAGTGCCGCTTGAGCGGCGTCCGGTGTTTCGGCTTCAGCGGGTTCCTGGGCCTCCAGTGCATGGATTGCAGCCACGGCGGTCTTTTTCCAGGCCTCGCGCACTTCGTTGTGGCGTTTTTCATCCGGGCCTTTTTCGACGCCACGCAGCAGTAACGGCAGCGCGATGCAGGCAGCGACCAGCGACAGCAGGATCACCCCGGCAGCGATAAAGATCAGCAGGTCACGCTCAGGGAAATCCTGGCCCGGCGCCAGCAACAAGGGCACCGACATGACGCCCGCCAGGGTCACCGCTCCGCGAACACCGCCGACGGTCAGTAACCAGCAGGAGCGGGCCGTCGGCACCAGGGTCAGCGCGCTTTTGCCACGCAGCCTGCGCAGCAACCCCGACAGCCGCCAGATGCTCTGCACCCAGATAAAGCGCAATACCACCAGCACCAGGAAGATCGCCACCACATCCAGGCAGCGATACATCAAGGTGGGCCACAGCGTGGTTTCATGACTGACCACAGCCTTGATGATGTCCGGCAATTGCAGGCCGAGCAGCAGGAAAATCAGGCCATTGAAGGCAAACTCCAGCAGCGACCAGACGCTGCGGTTGAGCAAACGCGTGCTGGTCTGGCGCGGCAGCAGGTCGAGCCAGCTTTGCATCATGCCCGCCGCCACCGCCGAGAGAATGCCGGACGCGCCCAGGCGTTCAGCCAGTACGTACGCAGCAAAGGGCAGCAGCAACATGAACACCACATGGGTCGCCGGGTCATCCCAACCGCGCGCGATCATCCAGGCGCGCAGGCGGCCGACCAGCCAGCTCAGCGCCACGCCGATCGCCAACCCACCCACTGCCACCAGTACAAACGTCAGGCTGGCATCCGCCAGGGAAAAGACCCCGGTCAACGCCGCGGCCAGGGCAAATTTGAAGGTCACCAGGCCCGACGCGTCATTCATCAAGGCTTCGCCCTGGAGCATGTGCATCAGCGGCTTGGGCAAACGATTCTGGGAAATGGCCGACACTGCCACGGCGTCCGTCGGGGATAAAACCGCTGCCAGGGCAAAGGCCACCGGCAAGGGGATCGAGGGCAGCAACCAATGAATAAAGTAACCAGCGCCCACCACGGTGAACAGCACCAGCCCCACCGCCAACGTCAGGATCGGACCACGCAGGCGCCACAACTCGCGCTTGGGCATGCGCCAACCATCGGAAAACAGCAGCGGTGGCAGGAACAGAAACAGGAACAGCTCCGGGTCCAGCGCCACATGCAGCCCCAACGTGGGCCAGGCCAGCAAGGCGCCGGCGGCGATCTGCACCAGGGGCAACGGCAGTGGGATGATGCGCCCGACCAGGCGCGAAAGGCTGACCAGCATCAGCAGGATAAGAACGGTGTAGGCGGTTTGCATAACGCGGGTTTCCCGGACAATCGACTTGCAACGACACATCAGGCAACAACTGGCCGTTGAAGTGCCATATTACCCGGCTATGTTACCTGGCTATGTTACTCGCCTATGCTGCGCACTGGCACTTTGCGCAAAAGTCGCACGCTATTGACGAGCGGCGCCGAAACCCGCTGGTCGTGGCATAATCGGCGATCTTTCATTTTCATACGTCCAAAGGGGGGCAATTCCTTGAGTGCTTCAAGCAAAACCTTGCACCTTTTCGGCATCAAAGCCTGCGACACCATGAAAAAGGCGCGCACCTGGCTCGATGAGCACGGGGTGAGCTATGAGTTCCATGACTACAAAACAGCCGGTATCGACCGCGAACACTTGACCCAATGGTGCAACGAGCACGGTTGGCAGGTGGTTTTGAACCGTGCGGGCACCACCTTTCGCAAACTCGAAGACGAACGCAAAGCCGATCTCGATCAGTCGAAAGCCATTGAATTGATGCTCGCACAACCCTCGATGATCAAGCGCCCGGTGCTCGATCTCGGTGACAGAACCCTGATTGGCTTCAAGCCAGATAGTTATTCGGCGGCCCTCAAGTAGGCCAGCCTTCCATTTTTGTAGAGGTAACAGCATGTCCAATTCCCTGTTCAGCCTGGGCTTCGGCGTCGGCACTCAGAACCGCCAAGGTGCTTGGCTGGAAGTGTTTTACGCACAGCCCTTGCTCAACCCGTCGGCTGAAATCGTTGCCGCCATCGCACCGATCCTCGGTTACACCGAAGGCAACCAGGCGATCACCTTCACCGTGAGCCAGGCCCTGCAACTGGCCGACGCGCTCAAAGGCGTCGATGCTACCCAGGCCGCCCTGCTCAGCCGCCTGGCCGAAAGCCACACGCCGCTGGTCGCGACCTTGCTGGCCGAAGACGCAGCGCTGACCTCCACGCCTGAGGCCTACCTCAAGCTGCACCTGCTGTCCCATCGCCTGGTCAAGCCCCACGGCCTGAGCCTGGCCGGCGTGTTCCCGCAGTTGCCGAACGTGGCCTGGACCAGCCAGGGCGCTATCGACATCAATGAACTGGCCGAGCGCCAACTGGAAGCGCGCCTGCGTGGCGACCTGCTGGAAGTGTTCTCGGTGGACAAGTTCCCGAAAATGACCGACTACGTCGTACCGGCTGGCGTGCGTATCGCTGACGCTGCTCGTATCCGCCTGGGCGCGTACGTAGGCGAAGGCACCACCGTGATGCACGAAGGCTTCGTCAACTTCAACGCGGGCACCGAAGGCCCGGGCATGATCGAAGGCCGCGTATCGGCGGGCGTATTCGTCGGCAAGGGCTCGGACCTGGGCGGCGGTTGCTCCACCATGGGCACCCTGTCGGGCGGCGGCAATATCGTGATCAAGGTGGGCGAAGGCTGCCTGATCGGCGCCAACGCCGGTACCGGTATCCCATTGGGCGACCGCAACACCGTGGAGTCGGGCCTCTACATCACCGCCGGCACCAAGGTTGCCCTGCTGGATGAGCAGAACCAACTGGTCAAGGTGGTCAAGGCGCGTGAGTTGGCTGGCCAGCCAGACCTGCTGTTCCGTCGTAACTCCGAGACCGGTGCCGTGGAGTGCAAAACCCACAAATCGGCCATCGAACTGAACGAAGCGCTGCACGCTCACAACTAAGCAGCCACTCGATGCCACTAGCGGGCCGCACCTTCGGGGGCGGCTCGCTTATACGAGTCTTGATCACCATGCTTGTGCCCTCCCCCTGGCGCGCCGATTTCCCGGCCATCGCCACCCTGCAACGGCAAGACCAGACCTATCTGGACAGCGCCGCCACCACGCAAAAACCCCAAGCCCTGCTGGATGCCATCAGTCATTACTACGCCAATGGCGCAGCCAATGTGCACCGTGCTCAGCATTTGCCCGGAGCCCATGCGACCCAGGCGTTCGAAGACAGCCGCAGCAAGGTCGCGCAGTGGTTGAACGCAGGTGACAGCGGGCAGGTCGTGTTTACCCACGGCGCAACCTCTGCGCTGAACCTCCTGGCCTATGGCCTGGAGCACTTATTCAATGCGGGCGATGAGATTGCCATCAGCGCCCTGGAACACCACGCCAACCTGTTGCCCTGGCAGCAATTGGCCAAACGCCGCGCACTCACACTGGTGGTCTTGCCTCTGGACGATGACGGCGTCATCGACCTGGACGCCGCGGCCAGCTTGATTGGCCCACGCACACGCTTGCTGGCGGTGAGCCAGTTATCCAACGTGCTCGGTGCCTGGCAGCCGCTGCCAGCCTTGCTGATGATGGCCCAGGCACACGGCGCCCTCACGGTGGTGGACGGCGCCCAAGGCATCGTCCATGGCCGTCACGACGTGCAGGCCCTGGGCTGCGACTTCTACGTATTTTCCAGCCACAAACTCTACGGCCCGGACGGCGTGGGTGTGCTGTATGGCCGTAATGAGGCCCTGCACCACCTGCGCCACTGGCAGTTCGGCGGCGAGATGGTGCAACAGGCCGACTACCACAGCGCCAGCTTTCGCCCCGCGCCGCTGGGTTTCGAGGCCGGCACTCCTCCGATTGCCAGTGTGATCGGCCTGGGCGCGAGCCTGGATTACCTGAGTTCACTGGATCCCTCGGCGGTGATCGCCCACGAAGCCGCCCTGCATGACTACCTGCTGCGTGGGCTTAAGGCCCGCAATGGCGTACGCGTGCTGGGATCGCCGCAGGTGGCGCTGGTGAGTTTTGTGGTGGCGGGCGTGCACAACGCCGACCTCGCCCACCTGCTGACCGAGCAAGGCATTGCTGTGCGTGCCGGTCACCACTGCGCAATGCCGCTGTTGAAGGCGATGAATCTGTCAGGCGCCATCCGCGTTTCACTGGCGCTCTACAACGATTCCGACGACCTGGAGCGCTTTTTTGAAGCGTTGGACCAGGCGCTGGACATGCTGCGATGAGCTTGCCGCTGGAGGCACACGCCGCACTGCAAGCCTTCCAGGCCATTGGCAGTTGGGAGCAGCGCGCCCGGGTGCTGATGCAATGGGGTGAACGCTTGCCCGCCCTGGCCGATGATGAAAAGGTCGACGCCAACCTGGTGCAAGGTTGCGAAAGCCTGGTGTGGCTGGTGGGGCGGTTGCAGGACGGCCATTGGCAGTTTACGGCGAGCAGCGAGGCGCGGATGATTCGTGGGTTGGTGGCGTTGCTGCTGGCGCGGGTCAATGGGCTGTCGGCTGATGAACTGCAAGCGGTTGACCTGCCTGACTGGTTCAATCAACTGGGCTTGTCGCGCCAGTTATCGCCGTCGCGCAGCAATGGCTTGAATGCCGTACTGCAACGCATGCGAGACCTGACGCGTACACAGAAATAATGTGGGAGCTGGCTTGCCTGCGATAGCGGCGAATCAGTCAGTATTTTCAGTGGCTGACACACCGCTATCGCAGGCAAGCCAGCTCCCACAATTTGGATCTATGTTCGGCAATGAGATTTAGCTGGGTTTGATGCGCTCCGACGGCCTGCGCACTCCCGCCACGATCTTGTCTACCGCCTTGGTGGCCGCCACCATGCCGAACGTGGCTGTGACCATCATCACCGCGCCAAACCCGCCCGCGCAGTCCAGCTTCACGCCATCACCGACAAAACTCTTCTGCAGGCAAATGCTGCCATCGGGCTTGGGATAGCGCAGTTGCTCGGTGGAAAACACGCACGGCACGCTGTAATGACGAGTCACGGTGCGCGAAAAACCATAATCGCGGCGCAAGGTAGAGCGCACTTTCGAGGCCAACGGGTCATTGAAGGTGCGGTTCAGGTCACACACCTGGATCAGCGTGGGGTCAATCTGCCCACCGGCGCCGCCGGTGGTGATGATCTGGATCTTGCGGCGCTTGCACCAGGCAATCAGCGCCGCCTTGGCGTTGACCGCGTCGATGCAGTCGATCACACAGTCGATAGTCGGCGTGATGTACTCGGCCATGGTATCGCGGGTGACGAAGTCTGCCACCGCGTGCACGGTGCAATCGGGGTTGATGCCGCGCAGGCGCTCAGCCATCACTTCGACCTTGGGCTTGCCCACGGTGCTGTCCAGGGCATGCAACTGGCGGTTGCTGTTGCTGACGCAGACATCGTCCAGGTCAAACAGCGAAATCTCACCCACCCCGCAGCGGGCAATCGCTTCTGCCGCCCAGGAACCCACGCCGCCGACGCCGACAATCGCCACATGGGCCGCTTTCAAGCGTTCCAGGCCCTCAAGGCCGTACAAGCGGGCAACGCCTGCAAACCGCGGATCTTCTGTACTCATCATCATTACCCCAAAAACCGGCGCGCATTATAGGGCTACGCAGCAGCAAGTTTTAAGCTACAAGTTACAAGTGAAGAACTTAGATGGAGTTTCGCAGACTAACGTCCGGCTTTTCTCTGTCTGCTGTACGCTCAGGGAAGCGCCAGTGTAGGATGCGCGCCGTTCGGCGCAGGCCGACACCTCTTTCGTTCCGCACCCTTTGGAACCCGACATAACCATGGCATCGCGTAAATTTGGACTCAACCTGGTGGTGGTGCTGGCAATTGCCGCGCTGTTCACCGGTTTCTGGGCGCTGATCAACCGCCCGGTCACCGCTCCCAACTGGCCCGATCAGATCTCCGGCTTTTCCTACTCGCCGTTCCAGCAAGGCCAGTACCCGCAGAAAGGCCAGTACCCTACCGACGAACAGATGCGTCAGGACCTTGCGATCATGAGCAAGCTGACGGACAACATCCGTACCTACTCGGTGGACGGCCCCCTGGGCGATATTCCCAAGCTGGCCGAAGAGTTTGGCCTGCGCGTGACCCTGGGGATCTGGATCAGCCCGGACCTTGAGCGTAACGAGCGGGAGATCCAGCGCGCTATCGAGATCGCCAACACCTCGCGCAGTGTCGTGCGCGTAGTGGTGGGCAACGAAGCGTTGTTCCGGGAAGAAATCACCCCCGAAGCCCTGATCGTGCTGCTCGACCGCGTGCGCGCCGCCGTGAAAGTCCCGGTGACCACCTCCGAGCAATGGCACATCTGGGAAAAGAACCCGCAACTGGCCAAGCACGTCGACCTGATCGCCGCGCACATCCTGCCGTTCTGGGAATACATCCCAATGGACAAGGCCGGCCAGTACGTCCTGGACCGCGCCAAGGACCTGAAGAAAGCCTTCCCGAAAAAGCCACTGCTGCTGTCGGAAGTGGGCTGGCCGAGCAACGGCCGTATGCGCGGCGGCAATGAATCGTCGCCGGCAGACCAGGCGATTTACCTGCGTACGCTGGTCAACAAGCTCAACCGCCAGGGTTACAACTACTTCGTGATCGAGGCCTTCGACCAGCCGTGGAAGGTCAGCGATGAAGGTTCGGCGGGTGCGTATTGGGGTGTATTCAACGCCGCGCGCCAGCAGAAATTCAATTTTGACGGCCCGGTGGTGGCGATTCCGCAATGGCGGGTACTGGCCATCGGTTCAGTGGTGCTTGCGCTGCTGTCCCTGACCCTGTTGATGATCGATGGCTCGGCCCTGCGCCAGCGTGGCCGCACCTTCCTGACCTTTATTGCGTTCCTGTGCGGGTCGGTGCTGGTCTGGATCGGCTACGACTACAGCCAGCAATACAGCACCTGGTTCAGCGTGACGGTCGGTGTGTTGCTGGCACTCGGCGCCCTGGGCGTGTTCATTGTGTTGCTGACCGAAGCCCATGAGCTGGCGGAAGCAGTCTGGACCCACAAGCGTCGGCGTGAATTCCTGCCCGTGGAAGGCGATTCGGACTACCGCCCGAAAGTGTCGATCCATGTGCCGTGCTACAACGAGCCGCCGGAAATGGTCAAACAGACCCTCGACGCGCTGGCCGCCCTCGACTATCCGGACTACGAAGTCCTGATCATCGACAACAACACCAAGGACCCGGCGGTGTGGGAGCCGGTGCGCGATTACTGCGAAACCCTGGGCCCGCGCTTCAAGTTCTTCCACGTCGCGCCCCTGGCCGGTTTCAAGGGCGGCGCGCTGAACTACCTGATCCCGCACACCGCCAAGGATGCCGAAGTGATCGCGGTGATCGACTCGGACTACTGCGTATCGCCCAACTGGCTCAAGCACATGGTGCCGCACTTCGCCGACCCGAAAATCGCCGTGGTGCAGTCGCCCCAGGATTACCGCGACCAGAACGAAAGCACCTTCAAGAAGCTCTGCTACGCCGAATACAAGGGCTTCTTCCATATCGGTATGGTCACCCGTAACGACCGCGACGCGATCATCCAGCACGGCACCATGACCATGACCCGCCGCTCGGTGCTCGAAGAGCTGGGCTGGGCCGACTGGTGCATCTGTGAAGACGCCGAACTGGGCCTGCGCGTGTTCGAAAAAGGCCTGTCTGCGGCGTACTACCACGACAGCTACGGCAAGGGTTTGATGCCGGATACCTTTATCGACTTCAAGAAACAGCGTTTCCGCTGGGCCTATGGCGCGATCCAGATCATCAAGCGCCACACCGCCAGCCTGTTGCGCGGTAAAGACACCGAACTGACCCGTGGCCAGCGCTACCACTTCCTTGCGGGCTGGTTGCCGTGGGTGGCCGACGGCATGAACATCTTCTTTACCGTCGGCGCCCTGTTGTGGTCTGCGGCGATGATCATCGTGCCGACTCGGGTCGACCCGCCATTGCTGATTTTCGCGATCCCGCCGTTGGCGTTGTTTGTGTTCAAAGTCGGCAAGATCATCTTCCTCTATCGTCGTGCGGTAGGTGTGAACTTGAAAGATGCGTTCTGCGCGGCCCTGGCCGGTTTGGCGTTGTCCCATACCATCGCCAAGGCGGTGCTGTATGGTTTCTTCACCACCAGCATTCCGTTCTTTCGCACGCCGAAAAACGCCGATAACCACGGCTTCTGGGTGGCCATTTCCGAAGCCCGCGAAGAAATGTTCATCATGCTGCTGCTGTGGGGCGCGGCGCTGGGGATCTACCTGGTGCAAGGCCTGCCGAGCAACGACATTCGCTTCTGGGTGGTGATGTTGCTGGTGCAGTCGCTGCCCTATGTGGCGGCGCTGATCATGGCGTTCTTATCGTCGCTGCCCAAACCTTCGGCGGCGCCCGAGCCCGCACCGGCGGCGTAAAAAGTGACGCAATGCACTAAACGGCGGCCCTTGGCCGCCGTTTTGCTATAAGATAACGGCCCTTTTGTGAGACTTGGCCTGGCCCAATTCTATGTGGGAGCTGGCTTGCCTGCGATACAGACGCCGCGGTCTGACAGGCACACCGCAGCGATGCTATCGCAGGCAAGCCAGCTCCCACATTGGAGTTGCGTCGCTCCAGGCTCTGTATTTCCACATTCGTCCTGCGCCCATCACACGCTTTCCGGAGTTCCCCCCATGACGGCCCATGCCGACCTTTCGCCGACCCTTAAACTGGCCATCGACCTGATCCGTCGCCCGTCGGTCACGCCGATCGACGCCGATTGCCAGAAGCTGATGATGCAGCGCCTGGGCGACGCCGGTTTTGCGCTTGAACCGATGCGCATCGAAGATGTGGACAATTTCTGGGCCACCCATGGCAAGCATGAAGGTCCGGTGCTGTGCTTTGCCGGTCACACCGACGTGGTGCCGACCGGTCCGGTACAGGCCTGGCAGAACGACCCGTTCGACGCGTTGATCGATGAAAACGGCATGCTCTGTGGCCGTGGCGCGGCTGACATGAAAGGCAGCCTGGCGGCGATGCTGGTGGCAGCGGAACGTTTCGTCACCGACTACCCGGACCACAAGGGTTCGGTCGCCTTCCTGATCACCAGCGACGAAGAAGGCCCGGCGCACCATGGCACCAAGGCGGTGATCGAACGTCTGGCCGCGCGCAAGGAACGCCTGGACTGGTGCATCGTCGGCGAACCGTCGAGCACGACCCTGGTGGGCGATGTGGTCAAGAACGGCCGTCGTGGCTCCCTCGGTGCCACCTTGACCGTGCGCGGTGTACAGGGCCATGTGGCTTACCCGCATCTGGCGAAGAACCCGATCCACCTGGCTGCGGCGGCCCTGGCTGAATTGGCTGCCGAGCATTGGGATGACGGCAACGCCTTCTTCCCGCCGACCAGTTTCCAGATTTCCAACCTCAATTCGGGTACCGGCGCCACCAACGTGATCCCCGGCGACCTGACGGCGGTATTCAACTTCCGCTTCTCTACCGAGTCCACCGTCGAGGGTCTGCAACAGCGGGTCGCGGCGATCCTGGATAAACATGGCCTGGACTGGCATGTGGACTGGGCGCTATCGGGCCTGCCGTTCCTCACCGAGCCGGGTGCGCTGCTGGATGCGGTATCTGCCAGTATCAAGGCGATCACCGGGCGTGAGACCAAGGCATCCACCAGCGGCGGTACCTCCGATGGGCGCTTTATCGCCACGCTGGGCACTCAGGTGGTCGAGCTGGGCCCGGTCAACGCGACGATCCACCAGGTCAACGAACGCATCCTGGCCAGCGACCTCGATGTGCTGACCGAAATCTACTACCAGACCCTGATCAAGTTGCTCGCCTGATGCTTGCCTGCCCCATTTGCAGCGCACCGCTCAATGCGGTGGACAGTGGCGTGGCGTGCCCGGCCGGGCACCGTTTCGATCGCGCGCGCCAGGGTTACCTGAACCTGTTGCCGGTGCAGCACAAGAACAGCCGCGACCCAGGCGATAACCTGGCCATGGTCGAGGCGCGCCGCGACTTCCTCAACGCCGGGCACTACGCCCCGGTGGCCAAGCGCCTGGCCGAACTGGCCGCCGAGCGTGCACCGCAGCGCTGGGTCGACATTGGGTGTGGCGAGGGTTACTACACCGCGCAAATTGCCCAGGCCCTACCCCACGCCGATGGCTATGCCCTGGATATCTCCAAGGAAGCGGTCAAGCGCGCGTGCAAACGCAACCCGGCGCTGACCTGGTTGATCGCCAGCATGGCCCGCGTGCCATTGGCCGATGCCAGCTGCCAGTTCCTCGCCAGCGTGTTCAGCCCGTTGGATTGGCAAGAGGCCAAGCGCCTGCTCAGTCCCGGCGGCGGTTTGATGAAGGTCGGCCCGACCAGCGGCCACTTGATGGAACTGCGCGAGCGTCTTTACGACGAGGTACGCGAGTATACCGACGATAAACATCTGGCCCTGGTGCCGGATGGCATGCACCTGGCACACAGTGAAACACTGGAATTCACCCTGAGCCTGGCCGAAGCCCAGGACCGCGCCAACCTGCTGGCGATGACGCCCCACGGCTGGCGAGCCAGTGCCGAGCGCCGCCACGAGGTGATCGAGGCGGCCGAGCCGCTGCAGGTCACGGTGTCGATGCGTTACGATTATTTCGTGCTTCAATGACTGACGTTCACCCACCCGCGAATGGATTTTCGAATCCCGCAACGAGGAACATCCATGCGCCAACCCGATATTGAGATTTACCTGAAGGACGCCGACGTCGATCACAAGGCCATCGCCGCCTGGCTGGGCGCCGCCCTGGGCCCGTGCACCGACTGGGTCCAGAAAGGCCAGACCTACAAGTGCAAGGCCGGCAGCGTGCCGGTGACCTGGCTGCCCAAGGCGGTGGGCAAATGGAACAGCCTGTACCTGGAAAGCGACCAGACCCCGTGGGACGACGACATCGCCTGCGCCCGCGCCGCGTTTGCCGCGCTGAACGTCGAAGTGCGCTGCGCGCCGGGCACCTGGGTTGAAGAAGAGGGTGAGGAAAGTGCCGACACCTGGATTCGCATCAGCGTAGACGGTGAAGAACAGATCACTTGGAAAACCGCCTGACAGCCCATTGCCAACCCAATCAATGTGGGAGCTGGCTTGCCTGCGATGCAGACACCTTGGTCTATCAGTCAGACCACAGTGATGCTATCGCAGGCAAGCCAGCTCCCACAGTTGATTGTGGCTATCAAGACAACGTTGTTACAGGCCGACCACATCCTCCGCCTGCAAGCCCTTCTCGCCGGTCACCACGGCGTATTCCACCTGCTGGCCTTCGGCCAACGAGCGGTGGCCTTCACCGCGAATGGCGCGGTAGTGCACAAACACATCCTTGCCATCTTCACGCTGGATAAAGCCGTAGCCCTTTGCATCGTTGAACCACTTCACATTGCCGGTTTCACGCGTTGTCATCTGTTCACTCCCACTGGTTTTTTTATTGTTGAGTCGCTCGCATTGAACTGCCGAGTATAAGACAGGCTCAAAAACCATCAACTCAACTTTACATCGCTGCTTTTTTGCCGATTTTCGGCGAATACGGCACACTACCCGCCCGAGCGCCTGCTCGGTTTTTTCCACTTGAAGCAGTTCGCCTATGACCCGCTCCCCGTTCCGCCGTCTGGTGTTTGGCACCTTGCGCCGACTGTTGTACCTCTGGGTTCGCTCAGAGACGATCAACCAGTCGTCCCTCACCCTTAACCTGGACCGCAGCCGGCCGGTTTTCTACGTCCTGCAATCACCCTCCCTCACCGAGTTGGCAGTGGTCGACGCCGAGTGCACCAAGGCCGGCCTGCCACGCCCGGTGCTGCCAGTGTCAGTGGGGCCGTTGATGGAGCCTGCGGCGTTCTTCTACCTCACGCCGGATCCGGATTGGCTTGGGCGCCAGGACAAGCGTGGCGCACCACCCACCCTGACGCGGCTGGTCAATACCCTCACCGAACACGCCGAAGAGAATGCACAAATCATTCCGGTCAGTGTGTTCTGGGGCCAATCCCCCGAAAGCGAGTCCAGCCCCTGGAAGCTTTTATTCGCCGACAGCTGGGCGGTCACCGGGCGTCTACGCCGGTTGTTGAGCATCCTGATCCTGGGGCGCAAGACCCGTGTGCAATTCTCCGCGCCTATCAACCTGCGCGAATTGATCGAGCACAATAAAGGCCACGAACGCACCGTGCGCATGGCCCAGCGCATCTTGCGTGTGCACTTTCGTAACCTGAAGACGGCGGTGATCGGCCCCGACCTGTCCCACCGCCGTAATCTGGTGAAGGGCCTGGTCAATATGCCGCTGGTGCGCCAAGCCATTGCGGATGAGGCCGAACGCGAAAAGATCGCCCCGGAAAAAGCCAAGGCCCTGGCCCTGCGCTATGGCAACGAAATTGCCTCGGACTACACCTACACCGCGATCCGCTTCCTGGAAGTGGTCTTGAGCTGGTTCTGGAACAAGATCTACGACGGCATCAAGGTCAATAACATCGAAGGCGTGCAAAAGGTGGCCCAAGGCTACGAGGTAATCTACGTGCCTTGCCACCGCAGCCATATCGACTACCTGCTGCTGTCCTACCTGCTGTTCAAGAACGGCCTGACCCCACCGCATATCGCCGCCGGCATCAACCTCAACATGCCGGTGATCGGCAGCCTGCTGCGCCGTGGCGGTGCGTTTTTCATGCGCCGCACCTTCAAGGGCAACCCGTTGTACACCTCGGTGTTCAACGAATACCTGCACACCCTGTTTACCAAGGGCTTCCCGGTGGAGTACTTCGTCGAAGGCGGCCGCTCGCGCACCGGGCGCATGCTACAACCGAAAACCGGGATGTTGGCGATCACCCTGCGCAGCTTCTTGCGCTCCTCGCGCATGCCTATCGTGTTCGTGCCGGTGTATATCGGCTATGAGCGTGTCCTCGAAGGCCGCACTTACCTGGGCGAACTGCGTGGCGCCAGCAAGAAGAAAGAGTCGATCTTCGATATCTTCAAAGTGGTCGGCGCGCTCAAGCAGCGCTTCGGCCAAGTGGCAGTCAACTTTGGCGAACCGATCAAGCTGGCAGAGTTCCTCGACGCCGAGCAACCGGACTGGCGCGCCCAGGAACTGGGGCCGAACTACAAACCGGCCTGGCTCAACGAAACCACCAATCGCCTCGGCGAACAGGTGGCGCGTCATTTGAACGAAGCCGCTGCGGTGAACCCGGTGAACCTGGTGGCGCTGGCCCTGCTGTCCACCACCCGCCTGGCGCTGGATGAACAGGCCATGGCCCGCCAGCTGGACCTGTACCTGGCGCTGTTGCGTCGTGTGCCCTACTCGCCCCACACCACCCTGCCGGAAGGCGATGGCCTGGCGCTGATCAAGCACGTCAAGGACATGAACCTGTTGTCCGAGCAGAGTGACGCCCTGGGCAAAATCGTTTATCTGGATGAGCAGAATGCCGTCCTGATGACCTACTACCGCAACAACGTGCTGCACATCTTCGCCCTGCCGGCGTTGCTGGCGAGCTTCTTCCAGAGCAGCTCGCGGATGAGTCGCGAACAGATCCTGCGCTACACCCACGCGCTTTACCCGTACCTGCAATCGGAACTGTTTATTCGTTGGTCCTTGGACGACTTGGACAACGTGGTCGATCAATGGCTGGACGCGTTTGTCGAACAAGGCCTGCTGCGTTTCGAAAACGCCGTGTACCTGCCCCCGGCGCCGAGTTCGCGGCACTTTGTGCTGCTGACGCTGCTGTCCAAGAGCATCGCCCAGACCCTGCAACGCTTCTACATGGCGATCTCGTTGCTGCTCAACAGCGGCCAGAACAGTATCAGCGCCGAAGAGTTGGAAGACCTGTGCACGATCATGGCCCAGCGCCTGTCAATCCTGCACGGCCTCAACGCTCCGGAATTCTTCGACAAGAGCCTTTTCCGACATTTCATCCAGACGTTGCTGGAGCAAGATGTGCTGCGCCGCGATGAAGCCGGCAAGCTGGGCTATCACGACCTGCTCGGCGAACTGGCAGAAGGTGCGGCCAAACGCGTGTTGCCGGCGGATATTCGCCTGTCGATCCGCCAGGTGGCCTTGCACCGCGTGGACGGCGCAACCGAGACCGCGCCTGAACCGGTTGCCACCCCTCCTGAAGAAAAGCGCTAAATTGAACGAGGCGTCGGGCGGATTCCGGCGCCGTTGAAAAGGAGTTGCACCGTGAAAAAACTCATCCTCCTGGGCCTGACCGCCCTGCTCGGAGCCTGCCACTCGATGACCCCAACCCCAAAGGCCAGTCTGGACGGCGAAGTGTTCTACCTGCAACGCATCGCCCTGCCGCCGGCCGCCACCTTGAGTGTCAGCCTGCAGGACGTGTCCCTGATGGACGCCCCGGCCGTGACCCTCGCCGAACAGAAAGGCCCGGTCAAAGGCCAGGTGCCGCTGCCGTTTCACCTGAGCTATGACCCGGCTCAGGTCAAACCGGGCCACACCTATTCGGTCAGCGCTCGCATCGAGCTGGACGGCAAGCTACTGTTTATCACCACCGAGCGGCACACCGTGCAACTCAACGGCCAGGACCCACAACCGCTGCGCCTGCGGGTAGATGCGGCCGCACATTGATCATTCCCACTTCATAAGGAAGCGCCCATGCTCCGCAAATCTCTTCGCCTCACCGCCCTGTGTGCTGGCTTGCTGTTCGGCGCCAACGCCATGGCCCTGGATCTGGGCAGCCTGTCCCAGGGTGACGCCAGCGGCGGCCTCAAGGATGCCTTGACCCAAGGTGCACAGATTGCTGTGAAACAACTAGGGACGCCCGGTGGTTTCAGCAACAACCCGGACGTGAAGATCGGCCTGCCGGGCAAACTCGGCAAAGTCGCCGACAAGCTTAAAATGTTTGGTATGGGTGACCAGGTCACGCAACTGGAAACCAGCATGAACAAGGCCGCAGAAACCGCCGTGACCCAGGCCCAGCCAATTCTGGTCAACGCCGTGAAGAACATGAGCGTGACCGACGCCAAGGGCATTCTCAGTGGAGGCCAGGACTCCGCCACCCAGTACCTGAACAAAAGCAGCCGTGAAGAAATTCGCGCCAAGTTCCTGCCCATCGTCAAGGCCGCCACCGACAAAGTCGGCGTGGCTCAGCAGTACAACGCTCTGGCCGGCAAGGCCGCAGCCTTTGGCGCCGTGGATGCCAAGAGCGCCAACGTCGAAAACTACGTGACCGAGCAGGCGCTGGATGGTTTGTTCAAGATGATTGCGCAGCAGGAAGAAACCATTCGCAAGAACCCGGCGGCGGCAGCCACCAGCTTGGCCAAGAAGGTGTTTGGGGCACTTTAAGCCTTCGCCAGCGACTTGTACCGGGACGTAACGCGGCAAACACTCTGCGGGTGCAGAGTGTTTGCAATGGCTGAATATCAGAACTCAGCGCATTCAACGGCCGATTTGAGCGTTGGTATTCGCATTGCTGTTCGCGTTGGAAACGCTGTTGTTGATCGTAAAATTAGTGGTGGGCTGGGGATGATCGTATTTGAACGATTTGAGCGCGTCCGAAAGCTCACGCCGACTGACGGAGTCATTATGTGAATGTTTGGCGCAAGCGCCGCCCATCTGACCGCCGCCCAGTATCATACCAATCACCGAGTAAAAGTTTCCCACTGCTTGTAGGAGCATATCTATTTCGCCTCTATGAACGTTCTGGAAATGTTATCCACGTGATAAAAACCACCGAATAAAGTACCTGCGAACAGGTAACTATCTGTGGCAAGCCTGAAAAAAAGGTTCCCATTGGGCCCACCCAAAAACAGTCACAGATTTACTCCACGTCCTTCCTGATCCTGAACCAAGCCGCGTACAACGCCGGCAAGAACAACAGTGTCAACGCCGTCGCCACGATCAACCCCCCCATGATCGCCACAGCCATGGGCCCGAAGAACACACTGCGCGACAACGGAATCATCGCCAGCACCGCTGCCAGCGCCGTCAGCACAATCGGGCGAAAGCGTCGGACGGTGGCTTCGATAATTGCCTGCCAGGGTGCCAGGCCGGCCTTGATGTCTTGTTCTATCTGGTCCACCAGAATCACCGAATTACGCATGATCATGCCCGACAGCGCGATGGTGCCGAGCATGGCGACGAAACCGAAGGGTTGGCGGAACACCAACAGGAACAGGGTCACGCCGATCAGCCCCAACGGTGCGGTGAGAAAGACCATGGCCGTGCGCGAAAAGCTGCGCAGTTGCAGCATCAGCAAGGTCAGCACCACCACGATAAACAGCGGCACGCCGGCCTTCACCGAGTTTTGCCCCCGCGCAGAGTCTTCAACCGTACCGCCCACCTCCAACAGATAGCCGTCCGGCAGCTCGGCTCGCACATCGGCGAGCGTCGGCAAGATCTGCTGCACGAGGGTCGCCGGCTGTTCCTTGCCATAGATATCGGCCCGTACGGTCACTGTGGGCAGACGGTTGCGACGCCAGATGATGCCTTCTTCGAATCCATATTCGAGGGTGGCAATTTGCGACAGCGCCACGCTTTTACCATTGTCGGTGGGCACGGCCAGGCTTGGCAGGCGCGACAGCTCGCTACGCTCATGCACCGTGCCGCGCAGGAGGATCTCGATCAATTCGTTGTCCTCCCGATACTGGCTGACGCTGGCGCCGGTCAGGGAACTCTGCAGGAATTTCGACAGGTTGGCAGTGCTCACACCCAGGGCACGGGCACGGTCCTGGTCGATATTCAGGTATACGATTTTGCTCGGCTCTTCCCAGTCCAGATGCACATTCACCACATGGGTATTTTCGCGAACCTTGGCCGCCACTTTGCGCGCCAGCGAACGGACTTCTTCGATGTGCTCGCCAGTCACACGAAACTGCACGGGGTAGCCTACGGGCGGGCCGTTCTCCAGGCGCGTGACCCGCGAACGCAGCGCGGGGAATTGCTCGTTGAGGGTTTCGATCAGCCAGGTGCGCAGGCTTTCTCGCTCCTCGATGGTGTTAGCCAGCACCACAAACTGGGCGAAGCTGGCAGCGGGCAATTGCTGGTCCAGTGGCAGGTAAAACCGTGGCGAACCGGTGCCCGCGTAGGCGACATAGTTATTGATGCCGGCATGCTCCTTGAGCAACGTCTCCAGGCGCTTGACCTGTTCGGCGGTGTTGCTCAGGGAAGCGCCTTCGGCCAGTTTCAGGTCGACCATCAACTCCAAGCGACCGGAAGCCGGGAAGAACTGTTGCGGCACGAAGCGAAACAGTGCAACCGAGCCGATAAACAGCAGCAGGGTCAGCACGATCACGGTTTTACGCCGCTGCACGCACCACTCCACCAGACGCCTTACACGCTGATAGAAGGGTGTGCCGTAAGGGTCCGGGCCGTCGGTGCCGTGTTTGGCCGCATGAATCTTCGCCAGGTCGGGCAGGAGTTTTTCCCCCAGGTAGGGCACAAACACCACGGCCGCCACCCAGGAGGCCAGCAGTGCAATGGTCACCACCTGGAAGATCGAACGGGTGTATTCACCAGTGCTCGATTGCGCGGTGGCAATCGGCAAGAAGCCTGCGGCCGTGATCAGGGTGCCGGTGAGCATGGGGAATGCGGTGCTGGTCCAGGCGAAACTCGCGGCTTTGAGGCGGTCGTAACCCTGTTCCATTTTGATCGCCATCATTTCCACGGCGATGATCGCGTCATCCACCAGCAAGCCCAGGGCCAAGACCAAGGCGCCCAAGGAAATCTTGTGCAGGCCGATGCCCAGGTAATACATGGCGGCAAAGGTCATCGCCAGTACCAGCGGAATCGCCAGGGCGACGACCATGCCGGTGCGCACGCCGAGGGAGAAAAAGCTCACCAGCAAAACAATCGCCAGCGCTTCAGCCAATACCTGGACGAATTCTCCGACGCTGGTCTTCACAGCTGCCGGCTGGTCCGACACCTTGCGCAGCTCCATCCCTGCCGGAAGGTTCTTTTGCAGGCGTGCGAATTGCGCTTCAAGGGCCTTGCCCAGTACGAGGATGTCGCCACCGTCGCGCATGGCCACGGCCAGGCCGATGGCATCTGCGCCCATGTAGCGCATGCGCGGTGCCGGTGGGTCGTTGAAGCCTCGATGGATGTCAGCCACGTCACCGATGCGGAAGGTGCGATCCCCCACGCGTATCGGAAAGTTGCGGATCTCCTCTACTGTCTTGAAGTTGCCCGAAACGCGCAGTTGCACGCGCTCGGTGGGGGTTTCAAAGAAGCCGGCGGTGGACACCGCATTTTGCTCCTGCAACGCCTGTTGTACCGCAGCCAGAGGCAAGCCGAGGGTGGCGAGCTTGAGGTTGGACAGCTCGATCCAGATCTTCTCGTCCTGCAGGCCGAGCAGCTCGACCTTGCCCACATCCGGGACGCGTTGCAG
The DNA here is from genome assembly GCF_037976155.1 of Pseudomonas sp. FSL L8-0168. Classification (NCBI taxonomy): domain Bacteria; kingdom Pseudomonadati; phylum Pseudomonadota; class Gammaproteobacteria; order Pseudomonadales; family Pseudomonadaceae; genus Pseudomonas; species Pseudomonas sp. FSL L8-0168. The sequence continues at coordinate 2,232,569 of NZ_CP150262.1, forward strand.
CTGGATCTGGATGCGGTCGGCGTAGTCCTTGAGCACCGCATAGTCAAAGCCGTCGCCGGTCAGGGCGTAGATATTGCCGAAGGTGGTGCCGAACTCGTCGTTGAAAAACGGCCCCTGGATATCCGGCGGCAAGGTGTGGCGGATGTCGCTGATTTTCTTGCGCACCTGGTACCACAACTCAGGAATCTGCGCCGAACGCATCGAATCACGGGCAATAAAGGTGACCTGGGATTCACCAGGACGGGAGAAAGACACGATGCGTTCATACTCACCGGTCTCCATGAGTTTTTTCTCGATTCGCTCAGTGACCTGGCGCGAGACCTCCTGGGCCGTGGCTCCAGGCCAGTTGGTCTTGATCACCATGGCCTTGAAGGTAAAGGGCGGGTCTTCGCTTTGTCCCAACTTGGTGTAGGACAAGGTGCCAACCACGGCCAGCAGGATCATCAGGAACAGTACAATCTGGCGATTACGCAACGCCCATTCGGAAAGATTGAAACCCATGGGGACTACTCCTTGGTCGCCAGATTCACTACACGGTTGGAGCGATCCACCGGGCGCACGGGTTGGCCCTCATGGAGCACATGCACGCCTGCGGCCACCACCCAATCGGTGGCGGCCAAGCCTTCGAGTACCGGCACGGTGTTTTCGCCAAACGCACCAATGCGTACAGGGGTGCGTTCAAGGGTGTTGTCCGGTTTTACACGCCAAACGTAGGACGCACCGTTCTCGGCACTCAGGGCAGACAGCGGTACCGATAGGGGAATGACACCGTCGACCTGGATGAAAACCCGTGCGCTTTGGCCCAGTTCGGCGGGCACTTTGCCGCCGGTGAAGGCTACGCGCGCGGCGAAGGTGCGAGACTTGGGGTCGGCGGCAGGAGACAGTTCACGAATGCGCCCGGCGAAGCGTTGCTCTGGCTGGCTCCACAACTCCACCGACACCGGCTGGCCGATCTTGAAGCGGCCAAAGCCCTGCTCGGGCAGGCTGATCAAGACTTCACGCTCGCCATCGGTGGCCAGGGTGAACACCGTCTGGCCAGCGGAAACCACTTGCCCCACCTCGACGGCACGCTTGGCGACTACCCCATCCTGAGGCGCACGCAGCACGGCGTAGCCGGCCTGATTGCTGGACACATCGAACTCGGCCTTGATCTGCTTCAGGCGTGCTTCACCGGCTCGGTAGAGGTTTTCGGAATTGTCGTACTGCGACCGACTGACCATCTGACGGTCCATCAAGGTCTTGTAGCGATCTCGCTCCGCACGTACCAAGCTCAGATTGGCCTCTGCGGCGGCTACTTGGGCGCGGGTGGCCTCCAGTTGCAGGCGCACGTCCTGGGGGTCGAGTTCGGCCAGCGGCTGGTTGGCCTTGACCCGTTCGCCCTCCTCCACCAGGCGCTTGCTGACTTTGCCGCCGATGCGAAAGGCCAGGTCCGGCTCATAACGGGCACGCACCTCACCGGGGTAGCTGTCCATTGCCTGCGCCGACGGCTGCGGTTGCACCACCATGGCCGGGCGCACGGTGGTCTGGGCCGCTTCTTCATGGCCGCAAGCGGCCAACAGGAAGATCAGGCTGACAGGCAAAGCAAGGGGCAGGAAAGCGCTGCGCATGCTGAAGGACCTTTCGCAAATAGAGCTTGGAATAATTATACTGGCCGGTATGTTATTAATACCAAACTCACCAGTCCAGTATTAAAGGTGAAAATGTCCGACAATCCTCTGAACACCGCAAGCCCCGGGCGCCCCAAGGACATGGCAAAACGCCAGGCAATCCTCGAATCGGCAAAATCGCTGTTCCTGGACAAGGGCTATGCAAACACCAGCATGGACGCCGTCGCCCTGGCGGCCGGCGTATCGAAACTCACGGTCTACAGCCACTTCACCGACAAGGAGACGCTGTTCACCGCGGCGGTAGTGGCCAAATGTGAAGAGCAATTGCCGGTGATGTACTTCGAGCTTCCCGAAGGCATGCCCGTCGAGACGGTGTTGCTCAACATCGCACGCGGCTTTCATCGGCTGATCAACAGCGAGGAGTCGGTAAACCTGCATCGCCTGATGATGACCACCGGCAATCAGGACGTGAAACTCTCCCAGATCTTCTTCAACGCCGGCCCCATGCGCATGCTGCAAGGCATGGAGCGCTTGCTCGGCAAGATTGACCAGGGCGGCGCGCTGAGCATCGACACACCGTTCAAAGCCGCGGAGCACTTCTTTTGCTTGCTCAAGGGCACGGCGAACTTTCGCTTGTTGTATGGCTGCGGCGGACAACTGAGCGCGCAAGAGGCTGAAGAGCATGTGCAGGACGTGGTGCAGTTGTTTATGCGGGCCTATCGCAGCACGGGGCTCGACAGCACCGCATAGGCGGTAGCAACCGACGGTAACCACGATGCGAAGCGAGTCGCTCTTGATCTGCTCTTGATCTGCTTTTGATTTTGATCTTAAGCGCCCCGTCAAACCACGCTGGCCGGAATTCGACAGGGATTTGGGGGGTAAACCGGCAGGGATGCCGGTTTAGCCGCCCCGCGCCATGGATGGCGCGTGGCGGCGGCCCCCCAACTCACTGGCGGATTACGGGCACACCGAGCCCAGGCGAGGTGCCGAGTGGTGGGGCAAGAGCGTTTTGCTTACTTTTGCGCTTTTCAAAAGTGAGCCGCTGTCAGAGCGGAACCCTAGGTGGCCGTTACCGCAGGAATGGATATGTACACAATCCAACTGTGTTGACTGCCAGGCAGCCTTCGCGAGCAAGCCCGCTCCCACAGTTTGGATAGCGGGGCGTCAGGTAGACAGGTGTCGGCTTTCAGGCCGTCATCGCAGGCAAGCCAGCTCCCACATTTGGATTGCGGCGCGCCAGAGAGATAGGCATCGGCTGTCAGGCCGTCTTCGCAGGCAAGCCAGCTCCCACAGTTGGATCTCGCCGCACCTGGGAGATAAGTGCTGCTGTTTGCAGCTTACGGCTTGAGCGCTTTCTTGGGATAAATGTCGTAGCGGCTGGACTTGCCATCCAGCGCATGGCTCGGCTTCGGCCCCTCAATGCAGGGTGCCTTGCGCGGACGCTTGACCACCACACGATGGCTGGCCAGGGCCAGAGCCGCCGCGAGCAACGCCGGGGCATCCGGGTCATCGCCCACCAATGGGCGGAACAGGCGCATTTCCTTCTTTACCAGGGCGGTTTTCTCACGGTGCGGAAACATCGGGTCCAGGTAGATCACCTGAGGCGGCTCGCCCTGCCAGTTGAGCATCACGTCGATGGAGTTGCCCTTGAGCAGCTTCATGCGCGCCACAATCGGCGCCACGTCAAAATCCTCGGCAGCGCGGGCCAGACCATCTTCGAGCAAGGCGCCGATCAGCGGCTGGCGCTCGATCAGGCTCATCTCACACCCGAGGCTGGCCAGCACGAACGCGTCCTTGCCCAAGCCAGCCGTGGCATCCAGCACCCGCGGGCGCACGCCCTGGGCGATGCCCACCGCCTTGGCGATCATCTGCCCGCTGCCGCCGCCATACAACCGCCGATGTGCCGCGCCGCCTTCGACAAAGTCGACCCGCACCGGCCCTGGCGCATCAGGCCCAAGCTGTTGCAACTGCAAGCCGTGCTCCCCCACTTGCAGGGAAAAATCCGCATCGGCCACCTGCAGAGGCAACCCCAGCAGCGAAGCCCACTGTTCAGCGCGGGCCTGGAAGCTGTCAGCCAAGGCTTGGACCTGGATGCGGCTGGCCGCTGGTTGTTCGTTCATCAATCGCCACGCTCAAAAATATTAAGGATCGGCAAACAACGGCCGATAAAAATCACAGTCAGGTATTTTGCCAGAGCTGAGCGTCGACCGAGAAAAATGTCAGACATTCTTCCCCTTTCCATCGGTGTACTGCCGACCCACAACCATTACGGCCTGCGCAATACCCAAGCGCTGGCCGGGGTGAGTCATGTGTGGCAGGACTTCTTCGCCCGTGCGTTGGCCGAGCAGCTCGGTGAAACGTCGGACGCGCTCGCCGCCAAGACGCCTGCCCCGGCAGACCCGGCGGTTGAACCCCGCGAAGGCGCCGACCTGCTGGCGCAGATCCTCACCCAGCGTGAGTGCGATGTGAAAGACACCGAGATCGCCCCGCCGGAACCGCTCTTCCTGCCAATTGCCGAGTTCGAAACCGAGCTGCTGCCACCGGCCGCGACGCCGTTCCCGGAAGAAGAAGTTATCGTCCAGCAACGCCAACAAGCGTTTGAGAGCGAGTGGGTGCGCCCCATTGTGCTGAACGCCGGCCAACCGCTACCCGCGCCGGGCCCGGCGCCACAACCACGCCCACTGCACCTGCCGATTGCCGAATTCGAGCTGGACCTGCTGCCACCGGCCGCCACGCCGTACCCCGAAGAAGAACTGCTGGCGCAGCAAAAGGCCCTGGATTTCGATTACTACTGGGCGCGCCCGCTGGTGACCCACAACCTGCGCCTGGCCGCCTGAACCTTAGCGACACACCCACCAACGCCCCATGTCCAGATGGAAATGGTTGCGATGGGCGGCGTTGTAGTCCGGGCTCAACACCACGTTGAAATCATCACAGGCGCCATCGCGTACCAAGCGCAGGAAACGCGCACTGTCGCCCTGGCCCGGCCAATCCTTGAGCACGCTGATGCTGCGCCCATCCGCCAGGCGAAAACCGGCGATATCCAGGGCATTGGCCGACGCATGCTGGCTGAGTCGACCGTCGGCACGGTTGTTGTAGATATTACGGCAGGCAAAACTGCCCAAATGCTCGACGCGGCTCACCGCTTGGCCAAACACGGCCTGGGCCGCCGGTTGCAGGCTATGTCGCTCGAACAAGGCGAACGCCACCGCCAGCGGGCAACTGGCAAGAAAGCTGCTGCTCAAGGCCACGTCAGCGCCCTGCACGCGCAGGACACTGCGCAAGGGGCACGCTGCATCAGTCGGTGTATCGGCCTGGCGGCTCACGCGCAGACCAGAGGTGTTCAACACCTGGTCACACAGCGCTGGATCATCCTGCAAACGACTGAGCTTGTAGCGCGTCAACAGGTTGGGGCTCGCTCGCACATCCAAGGGCGCCCAGGGGTTCCATTCAGGCGGCATCGGCACCCAACCCCGCCAGACAGCCAGCGCAAATGCCCCCACCAGCACCAGCAACACACTCAATGTCTTGACCATACCCACGGCTCAACCCTCAAAGTAGTCCGAGCTGCTCCGCCACGGGTTCTCGATGCAAGGCAGGCAGCGGCGGTAGCCCTGGCAGGCGCACCATCAGCTTGGCGTGGAAGCGCAGCGCCAGCTGTGCCGCGAGACGGTTGTCCGACGTGTGCAGGAACATATAGGGCGTGCGGCCCTCTTCGATCCAACTGGCGATCTTTTCCACCCAGGGAATCAGGAACGGGTCATTGGCCTCAAGGTCCGGATGCCCGATGAAGCACACCTGGGGAAACTGCGTCAGGGCCGCCGGGCGCGGTGGCACCCGGGGCTTTTTTGACTGGGCATGCAGCACCGCTTCCGAGGTAGAAGTACAACTGAACAGTGCACGGGGATCGAGGCAGATGCGCTCGACACCGCGATCGCGCAACAGGCGGTTGAGCATGCGCTCAGCATCACCCTTGGCAAAGAACTGTTCATGACGCACCTCCACGGCCAGCGGCCGATCAATGCCATCGAGAAATCCAGCCAGCTCCGCCAGGCGTGGCGGCGTAAAGCTCTTCGAGAGCTGCAGCCACAGCGGTGAAACGCGCTCACCCAACGGGCTCATCAAGCCGACAAAACTTTCTGCCGCCGGCAACTGTTCACGTAAATCGCCAGCATGGCTGATATCGCCGGGGAATTTGGCGGTGAAGCGAAAATCATCAGGCATGATTTCGGCCCAGCGCTGCACAGTGGCGGCCGAGGGGCGAGCGTAAAAAGTGGTATTGCCCTCAACGGCGTTGAAGACCTGGGAATAGAGCCCGAGGTAATCGCTGGAACGTGCCTCAACGGGATACAGGTACTCGCGCCAGGCGTTTTCACTCCAGGACGGGCAGCCGATGTAATAAGGCAAACGCATCAGATATGGATATCGAGACCCAGCACTTCCATATCCCATTCGACAAAGCCGGCAGTGGTCAGGTAGCTGGCCAGGGCGGTGGCAACGCTTTTGCTCATGGAACGGGGAAAGACCATGTCTTGCTGACGGGCAGGAACGCCGCTGATACGTGCGCTCGAGGCGCCTTGAGCTTTGGAAGGCGTATCGATGTGTACTTCGATGAAGTCCGGTGAATCCTCGACGGACTCGTCTACCGTCACGCTCGCCTTGCGCGGCTTACGCTTGAGGGGGTACGACTGTGAGGAAAAACCGTCTATACGCATACATGCAGACTCGGTATCAATGATGGCAATTTAGCGGCACTTTCCATGGCGCGCAAATGCTCTGGTGATAACTAGAACACATAATTTGTAAAAGGTTTAAAAACCCAGGCAAATTCTGACGATTGGCGAAATTTGCCGCGTAACGCCCACATTTTTGGCGTCAAATAATCCCGCGTTCGGCCTTGGTCTGCGCGACTTTATCGCGCAGGTACACCGGTGCTGCCTGGTCCGCCGCAATCGCCTCGCCGCGCTCGAATGCGAAACGTGCCAACGCCAGCAGGTCTTCGGCGTGGGGCAACATCGCTGCGTCCTGCTCGGCACACGACACCTTGATGCGCTCGCCATAACCCCAGCCCGTGCCGGCACCGAACCAATCACCGCTGGCGTCAGCGGGCAACTGCGCAGCTTCGGGGGCAAGCACCGCTTCCGCACCGACCAGGCGCATTTCGCCTGCGGTCTCACGGTAGCAACCCCAGTAAACCTCATCCATGCGCGCATCAATTGCCGCTGCCACCTGCGATGCCCCGTGCTCACGCAACGCACGCTGGGCCAGTACCGCCAGGTTGGACACCGGCAACACCGGGCGCTCCAGCGCAAAGGCCAGGCCCTGCACCACGCCAATGGCAATGCGCACGCCAGTGAATGCACCGGGGCCACGGCCGAACGCGATGGCATCCACGGCAGCCAGGGTGGTACCGGCGTCTTCAAGCAGTTGCTTGATCATCGGCAACAATTTCTGCGCGTGCAGGCGCGGGATCACCTCGTAGTGGCTCGTGACCTTGCCATCGTGCAGCAAGGCAACGGAGCAAGCTTCAGTCGCGGTGTCCAGGGCCAGCAGGGTGCTCATCGGTGTGGGTGTCCAAGTCGGAAAAAAGTGCGCCAGTATAAACAACAACGGCCCGCAAGCGGGCCGTTGTCTGTGCCGCCGATTAAGGGATCAGCTCAGTGCTTGCAGCACCTTGGCGGTGATGGCCTCTACCGAGCCCACACCAGGGATGTGGCTGTATTTCGGCTTGCCCTGGGCTGCGGACAGCTTCTGGTAGAAGTCCACCAGGGGCTTGGTCTGGGAATGGTAGACCGACAGGCGATGACGCACAGTTTCTTCGGTGTCGTCTTTACGCTGCACCAGGTCTTCGCCAGTGACATCGTCCTTGCCTTCGACTTTCGGCGGGTTGTAGACGATGTGGTACACGCGGCCCGAGCCTTCGTGAACGCGACGGCCAGCGATACGCTGGACGATCTCTTCGTCTTCAACTGCGATCTCGACCACGGCGTCCAACTCCACGCCCGCCTTCACCAAGGCTTCAGCCTGGGGAATGGTGCGTGGGAAGCCGTCGAACAGGAAACCGTTCTTGCAGTCTTCCTGGCTGATGCGTTCCTTGACCAGGTTGATGATCAGGTCATCGGAGACCAGGCCGCCGCTGTCCATCACGCTCTTGGCGATCAGGCCCAGCTCGGTGCCAGCCTTGACGGCCGCACGCAGCATGTCGCCGGTGGAGATTTGTGGAATGCCGAATTTTTCAGTGATGAACTTTGCCTGAGTACCTTTACCGGCCCCGGGAGCTCCCAGCAGAATGACGCGCATCGATGTGCTCCTCAATTTTTTATAGAGATGACGCTCGGATTCGCCGCGTGGGGCCAATCTCGTAAAAATGTGGTTCTAGGCCGATCAAACGGCCAAAGGCTGATCAAGATACACAGCGGGCCCTCACCATACAAGCCGCCAAAAGTAGGAGAAACCCGCGCCGCACATGCGTCAGCGCCAGGGTGTGCCTGAGCGCAACCCGCCTGCTCAAAAGACGACCGCCCGTTTCCGGGCGGTCGTCGTGGTTTATCCGCAAACCATTGAGTACACGCAAAAAACCTCAACCGGTGTTGCGCAAACCGGCCGCAATACCGGCCACGGACACCAGCAGCGCCTGTTCCAGAGGGCTGTCTTGCGCAGCCTCCTGCTGACGGGAACGTGCCAACAACTCGGCCTGCAACAGGTGCAAGGGGTCCAGGTAGGTGTTGCGCAGGCGGATGAACTCCAGGGTGTCGGGGCTATGGGCCAGCAGCTGCGACTGGCCGGTCAGGCCAAGCACCACGTCACACGCCTGCGACAATAGGTCGCGTAAGTGCGCACCCAATGCCAGCAGGTCCGGCTGCACCAGACGCTCATCATAAAGACGGGCGATATCGGCATCGGCCTTGGCCAGCACCATTTCCAGCATGTCGATGCGCGTGCGAAAGAATGGCCACTGCTCGCGCATCTGCCCCAGCAATTGACCTTCACCGCGCTCCAGCGCCTTGCTCAGTGCCGCTTCCCAGCCGAGCCAGGCGGGTAGCATCAGACGCGTCTGGGTCCAGCCAAAGATCCATGGGATGGCGCGCAAGCTTTCTATCCCGCCCGCACGGCGCTTGGCCGGGCGACTGCCCAAGGGCAAACGGCCCAACTCCTGCTCCGGCGTGGACTGGCGGAAGTACTCGACGAACTGCGGATTTTCCCGCACCACGGCCCGGTAAGCGCTGACACCGTCTGCCGCCAGTTCGTCCATCAGATGACGCCAGGCAGGCTCGGGAGGGGGCGGCGGTAACAGGGTCGCTTCCAGTACCGCCGCCAGGTAGAGATTGAGGTTCTGCTCAGCGATATCCGGCAGACCGAATTTGAAGCGAATCATCTCGCCCTGCTCAGTGGTACGGAAACGCCCCGCCACCGAGCCCGGCGGCTGCGACAGGATAGCCGCGTGTGCCGGGCCACCGCCACGACCAACGGTGCCGCCGCGACCATGGAACAACAATAGCTCCACCTGTTGCTCGCGGCAGATATCCACCAGACGTTCCTGCGCCCGGTACTGCGCCCAGGCGGCGGCCGTGGTGCCCGCGTCCTTGGCCGAGTCCGAGTAGCCAATCATCACTTCCTGCGGGCCCTGCAAGCGTGCGCGGTAACCCGGCAATTGCAGCAGGCGCTCCATCACCGGTCCGGCGTTGTCCAGGTCGGCCAGGGTCTCGAACAACGGCACTACGCGCATCGGCCGTTGTACGCCCGACTCTTTCAACAGCAGTTGCACCGCCAATACATCCGACGCGGCGCCCGCCATAGAGATGACATACGAACCTAATGACGCCGCCGGTGCGGCGGCGATTTCCTTGCAGGTATTCAATACCTCGGCAGTGTCCGCCGAGGGTTTGAAGTAACCCGGCAGCAAGGGCCGCCGATTGGTCAGTTCCTGGGTCAGGAAGCTGATACGCGCATCCTCATCCCAGTCCTCATAACGCCCCAGGCCCAGGTAATCGGTGATTTCGGTCATGGCCGCCGAGTGACGGCTGGAGTCCTGACGCACATCCAGGCGCACCAGGAACAGGCCGAACGTCACGGCACGGCGCAGGCAGTCGAGCAGCGGGCCATCGGCGATCACGCCCATGCCGCATTCGTGCAGCGATTGGTAGCACAGTTGCAGCGGGTCGAGCAGGTCGCGGTTGTCCTGCAACACCTCGGCCGGCGCCGGGGTGGTGCTGGTCAACGAGGTGTGGGCCCACTGGCGCGTGGCGCGCAGGCGTTCGCGCAGTTGCTTGAGCAAGGCACGATAAGGTTCGACGCTGTCGCCGACTTTGGCTTGCAACGCCGGGCTGGCCTGTTGCATCGACAGCTCGGAAGCCAGTTGATCAATGTCACGCAGATACAAATCCGCCGCCATCCAACGCGCCAGCAGCAGCACTTCGCGGGTGACCGGCGCGGTGACGTTCGGGTTGCCGTCACGGTCGCCGCCCATCCACGAAGCAAAGCGAATCGGCGCAGCCTCCAGGGGCAGGCGCAAGCCGGTGGCGGCGTGCAGGGCCTGGTCGGCCTTGCGCAGGTAATTGGGAATGGCGTGCCACAGCGAATGCTCGATCACCGCAAAGCCCCATTTGGCTTCATCTACCGGCGTGGGGCGCACGCGCCGGATTTCTTCGGTGTGCCAGGCTTCGGCGATCAAGCGTTGCAAGCGCTCGCGAATCTGCTCGCGCTCGGCGGTGGTGAGATCGCGGTGATCCTGCAAGGCCAGTTGCGCGGCAATGGCATCGTATTTCTGAATCAGCGTGCGGCGGGCCACTTCGGTGGGGTGGGCGGTGAGCACCAGCTCGATGTCCAGCCGCGCCAGCTGCCGGGCCAAGGATTCATTGCTGTGCCCTTCGCTTTGCAGACGGGCCAGCAATTCTGGCAAGACGCGGGATTCGAACGGCGCAGATTGCGATTCATCGCGCCGATGAATCAACTGATATTGCTCGGCAATGTTGGCCAGGTTGAGGAACTGGTTGAAGGCCCGCGCCACGGGCAGCAACTCCTCCTCCTGCAACTGATTGAGGCTGGCGCTCAGTTCATCACCAGCGGCATTTTGCGAAACGGCTCCACGGCGGTCGGCCTTGGCGCCTTTGCGGATCTGCTCGATCTTATCGAGGAAAGCCTCGCCGTACTGCTCTCGAATGGTGTTGCCCAACAGCTCACCCAGCAGGTGAACATCCTCACGCAAGCGTGCATCGATATCACTCATCAGCCAATCTCCAGCCAGAAATCCGGGACGCGCAGGTGCTTCAGAGTGCCGCCGACGTCGGTTTCTGACAAGGCCGAACGCGAACGACTTTAAACCTTGGCGCTTACAGCTAGTCTCAACGATGAGTCGCCGCGTTATTTTCACGCAGGCGGCTGGTCACTCATCACCGCCTGCCATCGCAGGCTTTATTGAGGTAGCCATGAAAATTCGAGAACTGGCCCAGCATTGGGAAGAAACCGCCAAGGGTCGTTTGACCAAGACTGAATACGCCATTCATCTGGATGTAGAAGCCGCTGCCCGGCTGGCGGCCATTGCCGAGATGTACCCCAAGCGCCACGTCGAAGAACTGCTCGGCGAGCTGATCGGCGCCGCACTGGAAGAGCTGGAAGCCAGCTTTCCCTACATCCAGGGCCAGCAGGTGATTGCCACCGACGAAGAGGGTGATCCGCTGTATGAAGACGTCGGCCCCACCCCACGTTTTCTCACGTTATCCCGTCGCCATTTGCATGATTTATCAGCCGTTGCTGACGAACAAAAACACTGATAAACATTTATTGACGTCAATTAAACCCACGTATTCCGGGCCTTTTACAGGCCCGGAGGTACCGCTGCCCGCCGCGAAAGTTCCATTTTTTAAACATTGACCAGTCAGTCAGATATTTTTTTAGGCAAATCGCCATATCCGCTGAACTTTTGAAAAAAGCCTCCGGTCACAGCCAGTAGCCATCACTTGTGGAACGGTCGTTTGAACGGACGCCATGTGCTTTACCGACGGGCCCGAAATCGATACGCCCCGATGGATTTTGATGTTTTTCAGGAGTTATCCAATGGAGTTGAAGACGATGAACACCAGCACTGCCAAATCCTCGTTTAACCACCTGCGCGGGCTCAAATTGGCCGCGCTGGCAATCGGCACCAGCTTCGTTCTGGCGGGCTGCGCCGGCAACCCTCCAACCGAGCAGTACGCCGTAACCCAATCGGCCGTCAACAGCGCAGTCAGCGCCGGCGGTACCGAGTATGCGGCGGTGGAAATGAAGTCGGCCCAGGACAAGCTCAAAGAAGCTGAGATTGCCATGCACGACAAGAACTACGACAAAGCTCGCCAACTGGCTGAACAAGCCGAGTGGGATGCTCGCGTCGCTGAGCGTAAAGCCCAGGCTGCCAAGGCTCAACAGGCTGTGAAGGATTCCCAGAAGGCTGTTGACGAACTGCGTAAAGAAGGCATGCGCCCAGCTGCAATCATGCAGAAGTAAGCCGCTGCCACTTGACTGCATCGCACCTGATATCGAATTGAAAGGACGACACGACTATGCGTAAACAATTGATGATCCCTGCCCTGCTGGCGATGAGCGTTGCCTTGGCGGCCTGCTCCACCCCGCCGAACGCGAACCTGGAAAATGCGCGGACCAATTTCTCGTCCCTGCAAACCAACCCACAAGCCACCAAGCTGGCTGCGCTGGAAACCAAAGACGCCAGCGACTGGCTGGACAAGGCTGACAAGGCCTACCGCGACAAAGAAGACGAGAAGAAAGTCGACCAACTCGCATACCTGACCAACCAGCGCGTTGAAGTGGCCAAGGACACCATCGTCCTGCGCGAATCCGAAGCCAAGCTGAAAAACGCCGGTGACGAACGCGCCCGTGCCCTGCTGGACGCGCGTGATGCGCAGATCAAGCAACTGCAAAACAGCTTGAACGCCAAGCAAACCGATCGTGGCACCCTGGTGACTTTCGGTGACGTGCTGTTCGCCACCAACAAGTCCGACCTGAAATCCAGCGGCCTGGTGAACATCACCAAGCTGGCTCAGTTCCTGCGCGACAACCCAGACCGTAAAGTGATCGTCGAAGGCTACACCGACAGCACCGGTTCTGACTCGTACAACCAGAGCCTGTCGGAGCGTCGTGCCGCTTCCGTTCAACGTGCACTGGCTCAACAAGGCGTGGATATCTCGCGCATCGTGACCCAGGGCTATGGCAAGGAATATCCGGTTGCCGATAACGGCAGCGTTTCCGGCCGCGCCATGAACCGTCGCGTTGAGGTGACAATCTCCAACGACAACCAGCCGGTCAAGCCACGGTCTTCCGTCGCTAACTGATCATTGGTCTGGTAAAAAGCCCCGCCTTCAGGCGGGGCTTTTTCGTTGCCATTCATGAAAGCGTATTCAAGCTTTAGTCATTGAGGTATCCGAAGGTGATGCGATTGCCACAAAAAAACCACCAGAAACGGTGGTTTTTTTGACTAGGGAAACTTGATCATGCGATCAGTATCTTCATCCGGCGGCGTTATCTTTTTGTTATGACGGGAGGTATCAGATGAGCAACCTGCCAACTGATTACGCGCCTGTTCTTGCGCATCCGCCCGCTCCAACGCCTGATGCGCCCTGGCCATAGCCAGCATATTGCATATCGCATCAATTCTTATCACTGCCTTCCCGCCCCCACTGTGCGTAAGTTACATCGCCCTTTGTGGTACCTGACGCAATTAGGTTCCAAACAATTTCGTTACACGCCCCCGGTACGCCGATAAGTGCAATGCCGCTGACATGAAAAACCTGTCGATAACTGACAGGTTTTTAAGGGTTGCCTATCAGTAGGTGACTGAGCCTTGATTCTCGCCACCGCCGGCCTGAATCTGGCCTTGGCCAGCTGAGCCACCTTCACCGGCTTGGCCACTTTGAGCCGCTTTTTTTTCCAGCAGTTGCTTCAGCATTTCAAGCAGCTCTTCAATGCTTTCTCCCCCACCAGCGCCTTGGCTTGCTCCGGAACCTTGAGCGCCTCCACCCCCCTGGGAACCACCGGAACCAGAACCTTGCGAACCTTCACCGCGCTTAGCGCGGATTTGCTCTTGAAGTTGCTGGATTTGCTGATCAAGACCTTGCGAAGCCCCCTGAGAACCTCCCGAATTGCCGACGCCAATTGAAGGTGCTGCGCCAATACCATTCATAAAACTCGTACTCCAGATTGATGAAATAAAGTGCGCTGATCAGCCAGGCCAATCAGTACCTCATCTGTGGCGTACGAATGAAGATGGTTCCAATCTGTAAAGGCTCGAAAGCCCTTGAGCAACTAAGCTGCACACCGGATGGTTTTTGGGCTCACTGTTGCAACTGCGGGGTTTCCTGGCCCATGCAACGCACGGCCTGCTTCTTGTTATTGACCAGCACGCCGCTCAAGCCTTTCTGTTCGGTATCAAACATCACCAACACGCCGTCAACGCACTGCGCCACTTGCGCAGCCGGGGTCAGGGAGATCTTGTAATCCTCGCCCGGCACTGTCTTGAGCATGGTGAAGTCGCTGAGCAGCAACGCATCTTCGGGCTTGGCGAAGTGCAGGTAGCCGTAGTACCACAGGCAGCCTACGGTGCCGATGATGGTGCCGATGCCGGTGAGAATCAGCGGGATCATATTGCGTTCTTCGCTCATTGCGGGCTCTCTGATGAATCAACTTTAGGAACAGGGTAATTCGGGATTTCTCCCAGGCGGCGCAAGCCGTTGAAGTGCTGCGGGTCGTCCAGATAACGCAGCATGACGGTTTGCCAGGTTTTGTCGGCAAAGGTCTGCACATGGCCGCCACGGGTCAGTTGCAACACCCTGGGCGGGGGGGCGGCCTGATACAAGCGGATGCCATTGGACACCGGCACGATAGGGTCATCCAGGCTGTGGAACAGCAACTTGGGCACGCCGGTCAGCCCTGGCATGGCCTTGATCGCACTATCGCCGTCAGGCACCAGCCATGACAGCGGCACCTGCAACGGCCAGGTTAACCAGGAAGTGCTCAAGGCGAATTGTCCTACGTCACGATAACTGGCGGGTACGCCGTCCAATACCAGCGCCTTGAGTTGGGATTGGCGCTCCGGGTGGGCTGCCAGGTAATGCACTGCCAGTGCACCACCCAGGCTTTGGCCGAGGATAATCAGCGGTTGACCCTGGGTTTCAGGCGCCTTGTCGATCCAGCTGAAAGCGGCGTCGATATCCTGGTAGATCGCCGGCAACGATGGCTTGCCTTCCGAAAGCCCATAGCCACGATAGTCCAGCAACAGCACTTGATAGCCCTGTTCCGGCAACCACCAACTGCCCCCCAGGTGCCAGGCGAGGTTACCGCCATTGCCGTGCAAATGCAGGACGGTGCCCTTGAGCGGTACGCCGGGTTTGGCCGGCAGCCACCAGGCGTGCAGTTTCACGCCATCTGCGGTGGTGAGCGTGACGTCGCGGTAGGGAAGATGGGCTTTTTCCGGCGTGAAGGGCAGGCCGGGCTCGGGGTAGAACAGCAAGGAGCTGCAGCCGTTCAGTGTGAGTAGCAGGCATAAAATGCCGAGGATTCTCATCCGTTGAAGCCTCGCGAAAGTTCTGAAGACCCGTGCAGATCAAATGTGGGAGCTGGCTTGCCTGCTCCCACATTTTGATCCGGTTTCGTCAGTTAAAGGATATTGGAGTAATCCGCCTCGATCCGGTCCAGGCTCAAGTGGTTGAGGAAGTTGGAGAAGCACATCCAGGCCGCCAGCGCGTTCATGTCGCGAAACTGCTCCGGCAGGTACTTGGGCGGCACCACCAGGCCTTCGTCGACCAACTGGCGCAGGGTACGCATGTCTTCAAGGGTGGTCTTGCCGCAGAACAGCAGCGGCACTTGCTCCAGCTTGCCTTTACGTACAGCGAGCTGGATGTAGTTGTAGACCATGATAAAGCCCTTGAGGTAGGACAAATCCTTGGTAAATGGCAGACCGGTGGGCACCGAACCACGGAATACCCGGCTGGCATTCCCATAGCTTTCGGCCATTTCAAAGCCTTGCTCGCGGAAGAACTCAAACACCTGCAGGAAGTCCGCCCCCTCCTCCACCATATGGATGGCACGTGTCCGGTTGGTGAGTTTGCGCAGGCGGCTGGGGTAGGAGGCAAACGTGATGATTTCCATCAGGATCGCCAGGCCTTCCTGGGTGACGGTGGACGACGGCGGGCCTTTGGACAGGAACGTGCAGATCGGCTGGTTCTGGCCGTTGAGGGTGGTGCCCACATGCACCAGGCCTTCATGCACCTCCAAAGCGCGCACGTCGCGGTCGTTGAACATCGCGTCGGCGCGGATCTTGATGTAGTCAGCGCCCGCCGCTGCGTCGGCGACAATGCCATCGGACTCGAATACGCGGATGGTTTCTTCCGCCTCGCCAAATACCTTGTTCAGACGGGTTTGCAGCAGGCTGACCGCATCTTTGGCGGTGAGGGTCTTGGCTTCGTCCTTGAGGTCACCCCTACCGTCGATGTTGTTGAGGTAATCGGAGAGCATCAGGCCAAGGTCGGCCAGGGTCGGGTCGCCGGCGTGGAACGCATCGGAGGCGGCGCCGTACAGCTCTTGGGAAATCAGACCGAAGTCCTCGGTGCCGCGCGCTTCAAGCATGCGCACCACCATGCGGTATTCGCGGCACATGCGCCGCATGATCTGCCCCACCGGGCTGAATTGTCCAAGGCGACGGGTGATGTCGCGCTCGATGTTCTGGAATTCCAGCTTCACCGCGCTGGAGTCGAACGACAGCGGTCGGTTCAGGTAGTAATCACGGTCTACGGCAGGCATCGCCTTGCCCTTGGCCTTGAGAAATCCCTGGCGAATGTTTTCGTCCCATTTCACCGCATCGAGAACGCGGATCGGTGTTTGCGCCAGCACAATGCGATCGGACAAGGTGCGTATCGTCTGCTGGTAATCGTCCACCCGGTGCTTCCTCTTTAAACGTTATTGGCCCACGCGCAGGTAGCGCACGGCTTCAGCAGCAAGCCCAGCTCCCCCCAAAGCAGATTGCGCACAGGGCTAGACCGAGGCCAATACCAGGTGCATGTAACGCTTGAGAATTTCAAGCATCTCGTCACCGGTCAGAGGCTCTGCGCCGCCCAACAGGCCCTGATATTCCATCCGACTGATGATAGCCGTCAACACCTTGGCATCCTGCTGCGGCTCACGGGAGCCCAATACCTGGAAAAACTGCCCGGTACCCTGCAACAGGATCTGTTGATGGGAGCGTACCAGTTCGGCCAGCCGCGGGTTCAATAGGGCTTCCTGGCGAAAAGCCTGCTCAGCCATCAGGTATTCGCGCCGGTTGGTCAGCTGGCGCAGTACATAGTCAGCGGTCAGGCGCGCGATATCATCGGCCAGTTGCGAGCGCGACTCCGGACTGCCATCGCCATAGGCGACCATCTCGCGCAACAGGCCTTCGTTGCGCACCCACAGTTTGCCCATGAAAGCGGCGCTGCGTTCCACGTACTGGGCGAAGGTATCGGTGAGCAGGTCGTCGATGTCTTTGAAGTAATAGGTGGTGGCCGACAGCGGCACCCCCGCCTCTGCCGCCACTGCCCGGTGACGTACGGCCCGCACGCCATCGCGCACGACGATACGCATGGCCGCATCGAGAATGTCTTGCCGGCGTTGCTCGCTGCCCCGTCGGCTGGCCTTGCGGCCCTGGTACTGAACGCTTTCAGCCACGGCAGCAGCAATGCCGGCGGCACCTTCTTGAGCTATTACGCGGTTCACCACACTTCTTCCTTTAGAGGTGACGCGGAGCGTCACAGGGTGCATTCCCACGCGGAGCGTGGGAACGATCACTGACGAGCACCACTTGAACAGGCCACATAAAAAAGCCGCCTTATAAAAGGCGGCTTCGGATTTCGCTACGGTTACGCTTGCGGCCGCATGTGCGGGAACAGGATCACGTCGCGGATCGACGGCGAGTTGGTCAACAACATCACCAGACGGTCAATGCCGATACCTTCACCGGCAGTCGGCGGCATGCCGTACTCCAGGGCCCGAACGAAGTCGGCATCGTAGTGCATGGCTTCGTCATCACCGGCGTCCTTGTCGGCCACCTGGGCCATGAAACGCTCGGCCTGGTCTTCCGCGTCGTTAAGCTCGGAGTAGGCGTTGGCGATTTCGCGGCCACCGATGAACAGCTCGAAACGGTCGGTGACGTTGGGGTTGTCGTCGTTGCGACGGGCCAGCGGCGACACTTCGAACGGGTACTGGGTAATGAAGTGCGGCTGCTCCAGCTTGTGCTCCACCAGTTCTTCGAAAATCATCACCTGCAGCTTGCCCAGGCCTTCGAAGCCCAGCACCTTGGCGCCGGCTTTCTTGGCAATGGCACGGGCCTTGTCGATGTCGTTGAGGTCGTCAGCGGTCAGCTCGGGGTTGTACTTGAGGATCGAGTCGAACACCGACAGGCGCACGAATGGCTCGCCGAAGTGGAACACCTTGTCGCCGTACGGCACGTCAGTGCTGCCCAGCACCAGCTGTGCCAGCTCGCGGAACAGTTCTTCGGTCAGGTCCATGTTGTCTTCGTAGTCGGCGTAGGCCTGGTAGAACTCCAACATGGTGAATTCAGGGTTGTGACGGGTCGAGACGCCTTCGTTACGGAAGTTGCGGTTGATCTCGAACACCTTTTCAAAGCCGCCCACCACCAAGCGCTTGAGGTACAGCTCCGGCGCGATACGCAGGAACATTTCCATGTCCAGCGCGTTGTGGTGGGTTTCGAACGGTTTGGCTGCGGCACCACCCGGGATGGTCTGCAGCATCGGGGTTTCCACTTCCAGGAAGTCACGCTGCATCAGGAAGCTGCGGATGTGAGCAATGACTTGCGAGCGTACGCGGAAGGTCTGGCGCACGTCTTCGTTGACGATCAGGTCAACGTAGCGCTGGCGATAGCGCTGTTCGGTGTCGGTCAGGCCGTGGTGTTTGTCTGGCAGCGGGCGCAGGGACTTGGTCAGCAGGCGCACATTGGTCATCTCGACGTACAGGTCGCCCTTGCCGGAACGGGCCAGGGTGCCTTCGGCTGCGATGATGTCGCCCATGTCCCAGGTTTTCACCGAGGCCAGGGTTTCTTCGGACAGGGTCTTGCGGTTGACGTAGACCTGGATGCGACCGGTCATGTCCTGGATCACCATGAACGAGCCACGGTTGAGCATGATGCGACCTGCCACCTTGACCGGGATCGCAGCCTCTGCCAGTTCTTCCTTGGTCTTGTCCGCGTATTGCTTCTGCAAGGCATCGCAGTAGTTGTCGCGACGGAAGTCGTTGGGGAAGGCGTTACCCTTGGCGCGCTCGGCAGCAAGCTTTTCCTTGCGCAGGGCGATCAGGGAGTTTTCTTCCTGTTGCAGGGCTTGCGGGTCGAGTTGTTGGTCGCTCATGTCTTTAAATATTCCATCAGGTTCGTTGCCCCCAGCCTTCGGCGGGGGATCGCGGGCAAGCCCGCTCCCACAGAGGGTATTAGAGGCCGGATTTCAGGCTGGCTTCCAGGTATTCGTCGATATCGCCGTCGAGTACCTTGTCGCAGTCGCTGCGTTCGATGTTAGTGCGCAGATCCTTGATCCGCGAGGCATCGAGCACGTACGAACGGATCTGATGGCCCCAGCCGATATCCGACTTGGTGTCTTCCAGCGCCTGGGAAGCGGCGTTGCGCTTCTGCATTTCCTGCTCGTACAACTTGGCCCGCAGCATTTTCATGGCGGTGTCCTTGTTGGCGTGCTGGGAACGTTCGTTCTGGCAGCTGACCACGGTGTTGGTCGGTACGTGGGTAATACGTACGGCCGAGTCGGTGGTGTTTACGTGCTGGCCACCGGCGCCGGAGGAACGGTAGGTGTCGATCCGCAGGTCGGCCGGGTTGATCTCGATTTCCACTTTGTCGTCGATCTCTGGCGAGACGAACACCGCAGAGAATGAGGTGTGGCGACGATTGCCGGAGTCGAACGGGCTCTTGCGCACCAGGCGGTGCACGCCGATCTCGGTGCGCAGCCAGCCAAAGGCATATTCGCCCTTGATGTGCACGGTCGCGCCCTTGATACCGGCCACTTCACCGGCGGACAGTTCCATGATGGTCGCGTCGAAACCGCGTTTGTCGGCCCAGCGCAGGTACATGCGCAGCAGGATGTTGGCCCAGTCCTGGGCCTCGGTGCCACCGGAACCGGCCTGGATATCCAGATAGGCGTTGTTCGGGTCCATTTCATGGCTGAACATGCGGCGGAATTCAAGCTTGGCGAGGTTTTCCTCGAGACGGGCCAGCTCGGCGACGACATCGCCCACTGCGCCTTCGTCGTTTTCTTCGACGGCCATGTCCAGCAGGTCGCGGCAATCACCCAGGCCGGTGTTCAGTTCGTCGAGGGTATCGACGATCTGTGCCAGCGCAGCGCGCTCGCGCCCCAGTTCCTGGGCGTACTCAGGTTTGTTCCAGACACTCGGATCTTCAAGCTCGCGATTGACCTCGGTCAGACGCTCATGCTTTTGATCGTAGTCAAAGATACCCCCGAATAGTTTCGGAGCGCTCGGACAGGTCCTTGATGGTGTTAAGGATCGGGTTGATTTCCATGGCGGGCAGCACTCGTTGGCGAACTTTTGAAAGCCGGCGAGTATAACGGCAAACGGCTGCGAACGGCAGTCCGCTTGGCCGAAAAGGCGGTGGTTTGTACAGGATCCATAGCCAGATAGCGATCAAATGTGGGAGCTGGCTTACCTGCTCCCACAGAGGCGCCCGGCGCTTGGGATTATTCGATGCCCACCTGATTACGCCCATTATTCTTGGCCGTGTATAACCCCTTGTCCGCCGCCATGATCAACTGCCGACAATCGGTACCCTGGACAGGCGTCAACGTCGACAGCCCAATACTGATGGTCAGGCTGGCACCTTCAGCCGGGGCGATGTGCGGGATTTTCAACGCCGCTACCGCCATGCGCAGCTTTTCCGCGACCAGGCGTGCGCCGCCCGGTGAGGTGTTGGGCAGGACCAGCGCGAACTCCTCGCCGCCGTAGCGCGCCGGCAAATCCGAAGGGCGGCTGCTGGCTTCACGGATGGTGTTGGCGACTTTGCGCAAGGCTTCGTCGCCCTCGACGTGGCCGAAGCTGTCGTTGAAGGTCTTGAAGAAATCCACGTCGATCATCAGCAGCGACAGTTGGGTCTGGTCGCGCATGGCGCGGCGCCATTCCAACTCCAGGTATTCGTCGAAGTGGCGGCGGTTGGACAGCCCGGTCAGGCCATCGGAGTTCATCAGGCGTTGCAGCACCAGGTTGGTGTCCAGCAACTGTTGCTGGCTGACGCGCAACGCGCGGTAGGCCGCGTCGCGCTGCAACAGGGTCATGTAGGAGCGCGAGTGGTAGCGGATGCGCGCCACCAACTCGATGTTGTCCGGCAGCTTGACCAGGTAATCGTTGGCCCCGGCCGCAAAGGCCGCGCTCTTGATCAGCGGGTCTTCTTTGGTGGACAGCACGATGATCGGAATATTCGCGGTGGCCGGGTGATTGCGGTATTCGCGCACCAGAGTGAGGCCGTCCAGGCCCGGCATCACCAGGTCCTGCAAGATCACTGTGGGCTTGATGCGGATCGCCTGGGCAATCGCCTGGTGCGGGTCGGCACAAAAGTGGAAGTCGATGTTTTCTTCATGGGCCAGGCCACGCCGCACGGCTTCACCGATCATGGCCTGGTCGTCGACCAGCAACACCATGGCGGCGTTTTCGTCGGTCTTGAAGTCGTCGAGCTGTAAATCATTCATGTGCAGTCACCTGAATTACTACCTGCAAGCCAGCACGGCGGGAGATTTTTGTTCATTTTGCAAAGACCTCCAGCAATCGGGGCGCAATTCTATCCAGTGGGCGAATTTCAACAGCGGCATCAATCGCCGCCGCCGCTTTGGGCATGCCATACACCGCCGAACTCTGTTGGTCCTGGGCGATGGTCAAATATCCTTGTTCCCGCATCAGCTTGAGGCCCTGGGCGCCGTCGCGCCCCATGCCCGTGAGCAAGACACCGACGGCGTCACCGTTCCAGTGGCTGGCGACGCTTTCGAAAAACACGTCGATCGATGGCCGGTAAATCTCGTTCACCGGCTCTGCGGTATAGGCTAGCGTGCCATTTTTCAACAAGCGAATATGGTGGTTGGTGCCGGCCAGCAATACCACGCCGGGTTGAGGCGGCTCGCCTTCACAGGCCAGGCGCACCGGCAGGCCGGAAGCGCTGCTCAGCCACTCGGCCATGCCAGCGGCAAACACCTGGTCCACATGCTGCACTAGCACGATGGCGGCAGGGAAATCCCGGGGCAACCCCTTGAGCAGAACTTCCAGGGCCGCCGGCCCACCGGCCGAAGAACCAATCGCCACCAGCCGTTGACGCTTGCCGGTGACCCGCTGCGGCGGGGTTTCGGCACGCACCCGCGTGCCGCGCTGGCCGATCAGCCAGCCAATATTGAGGATCTTGCGCAACAGGGGCGCCGCCGCATCCTTGGGGTTGCCCACGCCCAGTGCCGGGGTGTCCACCACATCCAGGGCCCCGTGGCCCATGGCTTCGAATACACGGCTGACGTTGGCCTGGCGGTCAACGGTGACGATCACGATCGGGCATGGCGTGTCGGCCATGATCTGGCGGGTAGCTTCCACGCCGTCCATCACCGGCATGATCAAGTCCATCAGGATCAGGTCCGGGGTCAGCTCGGCGCAACGCTGCACCGCTTCCAGGCCATTGCTGGCCACCCACACCACCTCGTGGGCGGGCTCGTAACTCAAGGCACGGCGCAAGGCCTCTACGGCAAGGGGCATGTCATTGACGATCGCAATCCTCATGCCCGGGCGCCTCCAATCAGTTCAACCACGGCGTCGAGCAAGGCGTCGTCATGGAAACTGGCTTTGGCTAGATAATAGTCGGCCCCGGCGTCGAGGCCACGGCGGCGGTCTTCTTCACGATCCTTGTAGGAAACCACCATCACCGGCAATGATTGCAGGCGACTGTCACGGCGCAAAAGTGTGACCAATTCAATACCGTCCATGCGAGGCATATCAATATCCGTGATAAGCAGGTCGAAGTCCTCGGAGCGCAATGCGTTCCAGCCATCCATGCCATCGACCGCCACGGCAACTTCATAACCCCGGTTGAGTAACAATTTGCGTTGCAGCTCGCGCACCGTCAGTGAGTCGTCCACCACCAGCACGCGCTTGCGCGGCGCTTCGGTGGCCTGCTGGTTGCGCCGGGCGATGCGCTCCAGGCGGCCGGTATTGAGCAGCTTGTCCACTGAACGCAGCATGTCTTCGACATCGACGATCAACACCACCGAGCCGTCATCGAGCAAGGCCCCGGCAGAAATGTCCTGGACCTTGCCCAGGCGATCATCCAGCGGCAACACCACCAACGTGCGCTCGCCGATAAAGCGCTCCACGGCAATCCCGTACACGGCATCGCGTTCGCGGATCACCACCACTTTCAAGGTATCTGAAGGGGTCTGCCCCGGCGGGCGCTGCAGCAACTGACTGGCGGCAACCAGGCCGACGTGTCGGCCTTCATGCCAGAAGTGCTGGCGGCCTTCCAACTGCACGATGTCGTCGGGGGCTAGGTCGCACATGCGTTCGATATGCGCCAGGGGAAACGCATAGGCTTCTTCGCCGACTTCCACCACCAGGCTGCGCACCACCGACAGGGTCAGCGGCACCTCAAGATGGAAGCGACTGCCCTGCCCCGCCGTCTGTTCCAGCACCACTGCGCCGCGCAACTGGCGAACCATATGCTGCACCGCGTCCAGGCCCACACCGCGCCCGGACACTTCGGTGACTTTGTCCCGCAGGCTGAACCCCGGCAGGAACAGGAAGGTCAGTAGCTCCTCTTCGCTCAGGCGCAGAGCCGTTTCCACCGGAGACAAATTCCGGTCGACAATAGTGCCGCGCAGGCGCTCGAGGTCGACACCGTTGCCGTCATCGCTCAATTCCAGCACCAGCAACCCGGCCTGATGGGACGCGCGCAGGCGAATCAAGCCCTCCGCCGGCTTGCCCGCCAGCACGCGCTGCTCAGGGGTTTCGATGCCGTGGTCGACGGCATTGCGCAATAAATGGGTGAGCGGCGCTTCGAGTTTTTCCAGCACGTCACGGTCGACCTGGGTCTTTTCGCCTTCAATCTCCAGGCGCACTTGCTTGCCCAGGCTGCGACCGAGGTCACGCACCATACGCACCTGCCCGGCCAGCACATCGGCAAACGGCCGCATGCGGCAGGCCAATGCGGTGTCGTAGAGCACCTGGGCGCGCTGGCCGGCCTGCCAGCCGAACTCATCCAGCTCGGCGTTTTTTTCCGCCAGCAGGGCCTGGGCTTCACTCAGCAGGCGACGGGTATCGGCCAGGGCTTCCTGGGCTTCCAGGTTCAGATCCAGGGATTTTAGCTGGCCATCCAGGGCATCCAGTGCACGCAAGCTGTTGCTCTGAATGCGCTTGAGGCGTTGCAGGCTGGCCAGGTACGGCTTGAGCCGCTGGGTTTCCACCAGGGATTTGCTGGACAAGTCCAACAGGCTGTTCAAGCGCTCGGCCGTCACCCGCAGCACGCGCTCGCCGCCTTCAGTCATGCGTTTGCTCTGGCGCGGCGCTTCACTGCTGACCGGCGCGGGCTCCAGCTCAGGCTCCAGCAGCAATGCGTCAACCCGCGGCGCGGGGATGGGCTCGGGATTTGGCACGGGCGTGGCAATCGGCTGCGAGGGATCGAGCAAGCGCTCCATCAGCGCTACGTACGCCTCGATATCCGCCGGCCCCACGTCATTGCCCGGCGTGGCGATTCGCATCAGCAGGTCGGTGCCTTGCAGCAACGCGTCGATATGTTCAGGTTGCAGGTACAGGCGGCCTTCCTGGGCACTGACCAGGCAGTCTTCCATGACGTGGGCCACGCTGACCCCGGCATCCACGCCGACAATCCGCGCCGCCCCTTTAAGTGAATGCGCGGCGCGCATGCAGGCTTCGAGCTGGTCGGCCTGGGTCGGGTTGCGTTCCAGCGCCAGCAGGCCCGCGCTCAACACCTGGGTCTGCGCATCGGCTTCCAGGCTGAACAGTTCCAACAGCGAGGCATCGCGCATCTGGTCGGGGGTCATGCGAGGCTCCGGGTCACGGCGGACAACAATTGCGCTTCGTCCAGCCAGCGCAGACTGCGACCTTTCCACTGCAACACGCCTTGGGTGTAGCGTGCGCTGGCCTGGGTGCCGGACACCGACGCAGCGTTCAAGGTGCGCTCATCGATGGCGTGGATGCCGTCTACTTCATCTACCGGTACGACGACCGGGCCGTCCTGGGCAGCGATGATCAGCATGCGCGGCATGATCCGCCCGCCGCTGGCGCCGGCACTGGTGCTGTCCAGGCCCAGCAGTTCCACCAACGACAGGCACGCCACCAGCGCCCCGCGTACGTTGGCCACGCCCAGCAGCGCTCGGGAGCGCTGGTGCGGCAGCGAGTGGATCGGCTGCAACGGCGCCACTTCCACCAGGCAGCGGGTGGCGATACCGAGCCATTCTTCGCCGAGGCGGAACATCAACAGCGAACGGGTGACCACATCGCTATCCGCTTCGGCAGCTGCCTGCGCGTGATGGTCGTCCTGTTGCAGTGCGTAGCGGTCGAGCAGGCGTGTGGCGGCGGCGGAATACACCAAGCAATTGCGGCAGTGGATATGCTCGGCCAACAGCGGGCAGGACTTGTCGCCATGAATACCGATGCGGTTCCAACAGTCGTCAATGGCTTGGGTATCGGTCAGCGTCAGGTCCAGGCCTGCGGTGTCGAGCGCGTCAGGGCTACTCATCGTTTGGTCTCACTGTCAGCTCGCTCGCTACGGGCGGCGCGTGCCTGAAGACGACGCGCGCCGACACTGTCACCCTGGGACTCGAGCAACGCGGCCAGGTGCATCAGGGCCTGGGGATGCTGCGGTTCCAGATACAGAGCTTTTCGGTAATACCCCTGGGCCTCCAGGGCACTGCCAGCCACATCGCTGAGCAGCCCCAACCAGTAAAACACCTGGGCGGCCGGCGGGTGACTGCTCAAATACCGTTCGCAGGCCGCTCGGGCCTCGGCACTTTTGCCCTCGTTGGCCAGGGTTGCGATCTGGCTGAGCAAATCCCCGGCATCGGTAGGCATCACTTTGACCGGTGGCACGTTGGGGCTGACGGTGCTGAACGGCCGCGGCTTGAGCGGTATCGGCGCCGCCCTGCGCTGCGGTAGCGGCGCGGGCGTCGGTTTGACCACAGGTGCAACCGGCGGGGCCGGTTCTACATGCCGACTGAAGGCAAAGGACTGCGGCACGCCGATGGAGCGCATGCCGTGGCGCCCCAGCAGGCTGCCCTCGGCCGGGCCGATAAACAGCACGCCGTCCACGTGAGTCAATGCCTTGAGCACATCAAAGACCTGTTTCTGGGTCGGCTGGTCGAAGTAGATCAGCAAGTTGCGGCAGAACACAAAATCGTAGGTCGGCTCGTTCGCCAGCAGTGCCGGGTCCAGCAAGTTGCCGACTTGCAGGCGCACTTGTTCACGCACCCGGTCGGCGATGCGGTAAACGCCTGCGTCTTCAGTGAAGTGGCGGTCGCGAAATTCAAGATCGGCGCCGCGAAACGAGTTCTTGCCATACACGCCCCGCCGCGCGCGCTCCACCGACAGCGGGCTGACGTCCATGCCTTGCACTTTGAACTGGTGGGGCGCCAACCCCGCATCGAGCAAGGCCATGGCAATCGAATAGGGCTCTTCGCCGGTCGAACACGGCAGACTGAGAATACGCAGGGCGCGCAGCTGGTTGATCTCGGCCAAGCGTGCCTGGGCCAGGCGAGCCAGGGTTGCAAAGGATTCGGGATAGCGGAAAAACCAGGTTTCGGGGACGATCACCGCTTCGATCAGCGCCTGCTGCTCGTCATGGGAGGTTTGCAGGTGTTGCCAGTAAGCCTCCGCCGACGGCGACTGGGACGACTGGCAGCGCTGGCGCACCGCGCGCTCGATGATCGCCTCGCCCACCGAAGCGACGTCCAGGCCGATGCGTTCTTTCAAGAACGCGAAAAACCGCGGGTCATTGCTCATAGGCTCAACTCGGCGGAAAACAGCAAGGCACGCACTGGCGCGGTCAACAGATCCGCGACGCCAATCCACTGCATCAAGCCCTGTGCGTCCTCGCGCACCGGCCCCAGGTATGGCGCCTGCTGATTGTCCAGGCCATAGGGCTGAAATTCGGCGGGGTCGCAACGCAGGGTGTCGGTGGCCTGTTCCAGGATCAGCCCTAGCCAACGCGCCTCACTCCAAGGCTGCGGCTGATAATTGACCAACACCAGGCGCGTACTGGTACGCGCCTGGGCCGAAGTGCCGAACGTCAGGGCGCTCAAGTCGATGACCGGCACCAGCGCCCCACGATGGGCGAAGATACCCGCCACCCATAAGGGCGCTTGGGCGATAGGTTTAAGCGTCAGGCGCGGCAGCACCTCGGCCACTTCTGTGGCCTTGAGGGCAAAGCGTTCGTTGCCGATGCGAAACACCAGAAACAATGCCTTTTTCGCTGCCGGGACGGCACCGCGTTTAGACGCGAGCTCACTCATCAGACTTTGAAACGCGAGACGCCGCTGCGCAGACCGACCGCAACCTGGCTCAGTTCATCAATGGCAAAGCTGGCCTGGCGCAGGGATTCGACGGTCTGGCTGCTGGCATCGCCCAATTGCACCAGCGCATGGTTGATCTGCTCGGCGCCGGTGGCCTGGGCCTGCATGCCTTCGTTGACCATCAACACCCGCGGCGCCAGGGCCTGTACCTGATGGATGATCTGCGACAGTTGCTCGCCCACTTGCTGCACCTCCGACATGCCACGGCGCACCTCCTCGGAGAACTTGTCCATGCCCATCACCCCCGCCGACACCGCCGACTGGATTTCACGCACCATCTGCTCGATGTCGTAGGTCGCCACAGCGGTCTGGTCGGCCAGGCGGCGCACTTCGGTGGCAACCACGGCAAAGCCGCGCCCGTACTCACCGGCTTTCTCAGCCTCGATGGCCGCATTCAGGGACAACAGGTTGGTCTGGTCGGCCACCTTGACGATGGTCACCACCACCTGGTTGATATTGCCGGCCTTCTCATTGAGGATCGCCAGCTTGGCGTTGACCAGGTCGGCGGCGCCCATCACCGAGTGCATGGTTTCTTCCATGCGGGCCAGGCCCTGCTGGCCGGAACCGGCAGCCACCGAGGCCTGGTCGGCGGCGGTGGACACTTCGGTCATGGTGCGGACCAAGTCCTTGGACGTGGCGGCAATCTCGCGGGAAGTGGCGCCGATTTCGGTGGTGGTGGCTGCGGTTTCTGTCGCGGTCGCCTGTTGCTGCTTGGAGGTCGCGGCAATCTCGGTGACCGAGGTGGTGACCTGCACCGATGAACGCTGCGCCTGGGACACCAGGGCAGTCAGCTCGGTCATCATGTCGTTGAAGCCGGTTTCAACCGCGTTGAATTCGTCCTTGCGCTCCAGGTTCAGGCGCTTGCTCAGGTCGCCGGTGCGCATGACTTCGAGGATTTGAACGATGCGCTGCATCGGCGCCATGATCGCGCGCATCAGCAACAGGCCACACAGCGCGGCGGCGAGAATCGCCAGCAACAGCGAGACGCCCATGCTGATCTTCGCGGCCGCTACCGCATCATCGATGGCGGCGGTGGCGTTGTCGGCGACCTGCTTGTTCTCATTGATAATGTCATTGAGCTTCATGCGGCCTGCTGTCCAGGCGGGGGTCAGTTGCTCGTTGAACAACCTCAGTGCTTCGGCGGCGTTATTGCTCTGATGGGCCGCCAAAACCTGGGCGAGAATCTGGTTGTAGCTCTGGTGCAGTTTTTCGAAGGCATCGAATTCGGTGCGATCCTGGGTGATATTGATCGTCCCTGCGTAGCTGGCCATATGTTGCTCAAGCCGAGCCTCGAAAGACTTGTAGTCCTGTTTGTCGGTTTCGGAAATACCCTGGTTCTCGTGGATTCCGACCAACTCCTGGGTTTGCAGGTAGCTGTCGACCCAGGCGCTGCGAATCATCGAGCTGAAAAACACCCCGGGCACCGCATCGTCCCGCACTGAGTTTTCGCTGATTTCGATTTTCAGCAAGCGCGAATACGAGACCACGACCATCAGCAGCATGATCGCGATAATTACCGCAAAGCTCGCCAAAATCCTTTGGCGCAGGGTCCAGTTCTTCACAGTAATTCCTCGCAGGGCCATTCAAATGGAGGGGAGTATAGCTGAGCGGCTGCGCGCTTTTATCAAGGCTTTTGATGTGCAGTGCACAGAATGCAAAAGTGGGAGCGGGCTTGCTCGCGGATGCGGTGAGTCAGCCAGAAATAGAGTGACTGGTCTACCGCATTCGCGAGCAACCCCGCTCCCACATTTTTGATTGGCGTGCGGCCTTGTTTATGCGTTAAGCCGCACTTGTTTTTCCAACTCAAGCTTCAAGCCGGGCTCAAGTTTCAGTTGGCGGGCCAGTTCGTCCAGGTAGGCTTTTTCCATGAAGTTTTCTTCGTCCACCAGCATCACGCTGGCGATGTACATTTCGGCGGCCATTTCCGGGGTGCTGGCGGCGCGGGCGACGTCGGTGGGGTCCAGGGGCTTGTTGAGTTCGGCGTGCAGCCAGTGTTGCAACTCCTGGTCGTTATCCAGCTTGGTAAACTCGCCTTCGATCAAGGCACGCTCGCGCTCATCCACATGGCCGTCAGCCTTGGCCGCGGCCACCAATGCCTTGAGAATGCCTTGGCTGTGTTGTTCGACCTGGGCCGCTGGCAGGCGGTCGATGGTTTGCGGCTCGCCTTGGGGCGCGCTGGCCTGCTGGGACTGCCAGTTGCCGTAAGCCTTGTAGGCAATCACACCCAGTGCGGCCAGGCCGCCGTAGGTGAGCGCTTTGCCACCGAATTTACGCGCCTTCTTGTTGCCCAGCAGCAAGCCCATGGCTCCCGCCGCCAGGGCCCCGCCGCCTGCACCGCCGAGCATGCTGCCGAGCCCGCCACCGCTGAGCAAGCCGCCGAGGGCGCCCTTGTCATTCGACTTAGGCTGCCCACCAGCCTTGTTTTGCAACATATCCTGGCCAGACTTAAGCAGTTGATCGAGCAATCCACGGGTATTCATTCGTAGCCTCCAGACACTTGGGTTCGTAGGACCAATAGGCCTCCAGCGTAAAACTAAGTGCCAAAAAGCCGCGATCTAGAGTGCTTCCAGATGTAACGTTCTACTGCGATGCTGGAAATGTCTTGTTGCATATGCAACGCCATCATCCCGCCATCAATCAATTTGCCTTGTTCATCGAACCGCTTAAGCTATCCGGCGTCTGTTTATTGTCCGTTGCGTTTGGCCGAAGGCATGTCCGAACCGTTATTTCTGATCCGCTACGTGCCAGGAACGGCGCGGGATTTGCTCACGACAGGTTGTCTCTATGCACCGCAGGAATTTGCTCAAAGCATCCATGGCCATTGCGGCTTACACCGGTTTGTCGGCCAGTGGCCTGCTGGCCGCGCAGGCCTGGGCCGGGAATCGGGCTGCCGATGGCAAGGCCGTGGCGTTCGATTTCGAATCGCTCAAGGCCCAGGCCAAGCAATTGGCCACCCGTGGCTACCAGGACACTAAGCAGGTGCTGCCGCCGACCCTGGCTGCCATGACCCCGCAGAATTTCAACGCCATCGGCTATGACCGTAACCATTCGCTGTGGAAAGAGTTGAACGGCCAACTGGACGTGCAGTTCTTCCACGTCGGCATGGGCTTCAAGACGCCGGTGCGCATGCACAGCGTCGACCCCAAGACCCGTGAAGCCCGCGAAGTGCATTTTCGCCCGTCGTTGTTCAACTATGAAAAAACCACGGTGGACACCCAGCAATTGACCGGCGACCTGGGTTTCTCCGGTTTCAAGCTGTTCAAGGCACCGGAGCTGGACCGCCATGACGTGCTGTCGTTTCTGGGCGCCAGCTACTTCCGTGCGGTGGATTCCACCGGCCAGTACGGCCTCTCGGCGCGTGGCCTGGCGATTGATACCTACGCGAAAAAACGCGAGGAGTTCCCCGATTTCACGCAGTTCTGGTTCGAAACTCCGGACAAGGACGCCACGCGCTTTGTGGTCTACGCCCTGCTCGACTCGCCAAGCGCCACCGGTGCCTACCGCTTCGACATCGACTGCCAGGCCAACCAAGTGGTGATGGCGATCGACGCGCACATCAATGCGCGCACCGCCATCGAGCAACTGGGCATCGCGCCCATGACCAGTATGTTCAGCTGCGGCACCCATGAGCGCCGCATGTGCGACACCATCCACCCGCAAATCCACGACTCGGACCGCCTGGCCATGTGGCGCGGCAACGGCGAGTGGATCTGCCGCCCCCTGAACAACCCGGCCAAGTTGCAATTCAACGCGTTCGCCGACACCAACCCCAAAGGCTTCGGCCTGGTGCAGACCGACCATGAGTTCGCCAGCTACCAGGACACCGTCGACTGGTACAGCAAACGCCCAAGCCTGTGGGTTGAACCGACCACGGCCTGGGGCGAAGGCTCCATCGACTTGCTGGAAATCCCCACCACTGGCGAAACCCTGGACAATATCGTGGCCTTCTGGACCCCGAAAAAGCCTGTGGCCGCCGGTGATTCGCTCAACTACGGCTACAAGCTGTACTGGAGCGCACTGCCGCCAGTGAGCACGCCGCTGGCACAGGTCGATGCGACCCGTTCCGGCATGGGCGGCTTTACCGAAGGCTGGGCACCCGGCGAGCATTATCCGAAGGTATGGGCGCGGCGTTTCGCCGTGGACTTCAAGGGCGGCGGCCTGGATCGCCTGCCAGCGGGCACCGGCATCGAGCCCGTGGTGACCTGTTCCCATGGTGAGGTGAAGGACTTCAGTGTGCTGGTGCTGGACAACATCAAGGGCTACCGCATCCTGTTCGACTGGTACCCCACCAGCGACAGCGTGGAACCAGTCGAATTGCGCCTGTTTATACGAACCCAGGACCGCACCCTCAGTGAAACCTGGCTGTATCAGTACTTCCCACCTGCCCCAGAGCAACGCAAATACACCTGATGCCACACTGCACGATCATTCCCACGCAATAACGTGGGAATGATCGGATTTGGCTCAGAATCGCGACACGCTTTTCATCGCGCCAATCAGATAGCGCATCGCCACCTGATCGCTCTCGGTCAGCGCCCGGTATTGCACCAGCAACTCCATCTCATCTGAACTCAACCTTCGACCCCGCAAGGACATCCGGCGACTCAGAAAAGACGCCACTGCACCCGCTACGCCATAGGACTTGGCCATGGACCGCTACTCCTGATATCAGTCAAACACTCCTGGTGCCCATTTCCCAACTCCCGGGAAGCGCAACGGCTTCGCGGACCAACCGCCTGTCTCCCTGGGCCAGGAGTCGGGCTTACCCTTAGCGTAGAAACTATCTCACCATTCGTGGGATTTTTTTAGAGTATTAACTTAAAAAAATAACGTCGGTAATAAAAGCCTACAGCCATTACTCACGCAGGGGTCGATACAGGTGGATGTCTAGCGGTTCTTGCGCATAAAGCTCAGCGTGGGGTTGCTGCAACAAATGGCAACCATGGCGCAGGTAAAAGTCCACGGTGTTACGCGACTCCGTCGCCGAGATATAGAGCGCTTGGACCTCCACTTGCCGGCCGTGCTCGCAAGCCAGCGCCAACAACCGACCGCCCAGGCCAGTACCGCGGGCACTATGGCTGACATGCAGGAATTTCAACTGCCGCATCAGCAAGCCCTGGTGATGGAAGGACCGATTGTCCACCACCACTGCGGCGACCAGCACCGGGCCGTCGAATACGCCCCACAACCACCCGCCGCGCTGGAGGCAGGCATGCAGCGCCACCGCATCCTGTTCAGCCTCGCCTTCAGGCCAGCCGCGCATATCATGATGTGTGGCATACAACACCAGTTCGCCGCAGTCCATGCGATAGCACGCCGGGATCAGCTCCGTACGATCGATGGTTGCCAGCAAAGGGATATCGTCTTCGGTTAACGCGCGTTCCACCAGCATAAGCTTCTCCTGCTTAACAACCGCCAAGGATCAGCCTTCCTATAAACGCGAGCAAGAAAAAACCCACCGTGTCAGGGTGGGTCCGGTAGGGCCGTGTGCAGGATCAATCGCGCAGATCCGACTCATGAATCGGCTGGTCGCGGTGGGTGGCGCGCTGGTATTGCGCGGGCCAGATGGCCTTGCGCCCACCCAGATCATCGTCGGCATGCAAAGGCCAGTACGGGTCGCGGAGCAGTTCCCGGGCCAGGAAGATGATGTCGGCCTGGCAAGTGCGCAGGATATGCTCGGCCTGGGCCGGTTCGGTAATCATGCCAACCGTGCCGGTGGCGATGCCCGACTCCTTGCGCACTCGCTCGGCGAAGCGCGTCTGATAGCCGGGGCCGGTGGGAATCTCGGCATTGGCAGCGGTGCCGCCAGAGGACACGTCGATCAAGTCAACGCCCAAGTCTTTCAGGCGGCGCGCCAACTCCACGGTTTCATCCGGGTTCCAACCATCTTCCACCCAGTCGGTGGCCGACACGCGCACAAACAGCGGCAGCTCCTCTGGCCACACGGCACGCACGGCCCTGGTCACTTCCAGCACCAGGCGAATGCGGTTTTCGAAGGAGCCGCCATAGTGGTCCTGACGCTGGTTGCTGATCGGCGAGAGGAACTGGTGCAGCAGATACCCGTGGGCGGCGTGGATTTCCACCACTTCAAAGCCTGCGGTCAAGGCGCGCTTGGCAGCGGCGACAAAGTCGGCGATCACTTGCTGGATCTGCCCTTCGTCCAGTGGCTTGGGCTGGGTGTGATTGGGGTCGAAGGCAATCGGCGAGGGCCCCACCGGCACCCAGCCGCCCTCCTCCGGCTTGACGCTGCCGTGTTTGCCGATCCATGGCCGATGGGTGCTGGCCTTGCGCCCGGCGTGGGCCAGCTGGATCCCAGCCACCGCGCCCTGGGCCGCGATAAAACGGGTGATGCGCCGCAACGGTTCGATCTGGGCGTCGTTCCACAGGCCCAGGTCCTGGGCGGTGATACGGCCATCGGCGGTCACCGCCGTGGCCTCGGTAAAAATCAGCCCGGCGCCACCCACGGCCCGGCTGCCGAGATGCACCAGGTGCCAGTCATTGGCCAGGCCATCGTCGCTGGAGTATTGGCACATGGGTGAAACCGCGATGCGGTTGAGCAGGGTCAATTGGCGCAGGGTATAAGGTTCGAGCAGCTGACTCATGGCGCACCTCTTCTGGGCTTCATAGGCATTTTTGTAGGAGCGAGCTCGCTCCTACCAGCCTAGTCGACAACCATCGTTTGCACAGGGTTCAGAAGGAAAGCGGGAGCCGATTGCCGGCTCCCGGTAGGCAGCGCCTTACATCTCGACCTGGGTACCCAGCTCGATCACACGGTTGACCGGCAGTTTGAAGAACCGCAGGTTGCCGTTGGCGTTTTTCAACATGAAGGCAAACAACACTTCGCGCCAACGGGCCATGCCTTTGATGCGCGAGGCAATCACCGTTTCACGGCTGAGGAAGTAAGTGGTGCGCATCGGGCTGAAGTCCAGGTCATCCAGATGGCACAGTTTCAGCGCTTCAGGCACATCCGGCTCATCGGTGAAACCGAAGTGCAGGATCACGCGGAAGAAGCCTTCGCCGTAGGCATCCACCTCGAAGCGTCGCGCCGCTGGCACCCGTGGAATGTCTTCGTAAACCACGGTCAACAGTACCACCTGCTCATGCAGCACCTGGTTATGCAACAGGTTATGCAATAGCGCATGGGGCACGGCGTCGGGCCGCGCAGTGAGGAACACTGCCGTACCCTGAACGCGATGGGGCGGCTGTACGCGGATGCTGCTGATGAAGATCGGCAACGGCAGGCCACCCTCGTCGAGACGGCCGACGAGCAATTGCTTGCCGCGCTTCCAGGTGGTCATCAGCACAAACAACACGATCCCCGCCAGTACCGGGAAGGCGCCGCCCTGGAGGATCTTCGGCGCGTTGGCTGCGAAGAACAGGCCATCCACCAACAGGCAGCAGAGCAACAGCGGCACGGCCAGCACCGGTGGCCATTTCCACAGCAGCAGCATCACCGCCGACACCAGGATGGTGGTCATCAGCATGGTGCCCGTCACAGCTACGCCGTAGGCCGAGGCCAGGGCACCGGAGGATTCGAAGCCTAGGACCAGCAGGATCACACCGACCATCAACGACCAGTTCACCGCACCGATGTAGATCTGGCCCTGTTCGGCACTGGAGGTGTGCTGGATATGCATGCGCGGGATGTAACCCAGCTGGATCGCCTGGCGGGTCAACGAGAACGCGCCGGAAATCACCGCCTGGGAAGCAATCACCGTGGCCATGGTGGACAAGCCCACCAACGGGACCAGGGCCCAGCTCGGCGCCAGCAGGTAGAACGGGTTGCGCGCCGCCTCCGGATCGCCCAGCAGCATCGCGCCCTGGCCAAAATAGTTGAGCACCAGCGCCGGCAGCACCAGCAGGAACCAGGCGCGGGCGATGGGTTTGCGGCCGAAGTGGCCCATGTCGGCGTACAACGCTTCAGCGCCGGTCAATGCCAGCACCACCGCGCCGAGGATCGCCACGCCAATACCGGGGTGAACCATGAAGAAGCGCACACCCCATGCCGGGTTCAGTGCATTGAGCACTTCGGGTTGCTGCAGGATGCCGTACACCCCCAGGCCGCCCAACACCAGGAACCAGGTCACCATCACCGGGCCAAACAGCTTGCCGATGCGGTCGGTGCCGTGTTTCTGGATCAGGAACAGCGCCACCAGCACCACCAGGGCAATGGGCACCACCCATTTTTCCAGGCCGTCGAACGCCAGTTCCAAGCCTTCGATGGCCGACAACACCGAAATTGCCGGGGTGATCATGCTGTCGCCGTAGAACAACGCCGCGCCACACAGGCCACACACCACCAGGAAACTGCGCAATTTCGTGTGCTTCCCGGCAGCTCGCCGGGCCAACGCGGTGAGGGCCATGATGCCGCCCTCGCCCTGGTTGTCGGCACGCAGCACGAACAGCACGTACTTGATCGACACCACCCAGACCAGCGACCAGAAGATCAGCGCAAGGATCCCCAAGACACCGTCATGGTTGACCTGCACCCCATAACCGCCGTTGAACACCTCTTTAAGGGTGTAGAGCGGGCTGGTCCCGATATCGCCATAAACCACCCCGACCGCCGCCACTAGCATGCCAATCGGCTTGGCTTTTGAATGCTCGGCACCTGCTGCCTGACTACTTGCCTGACCCATCAACCACTCCTGCCCTTTGACCTGAGGTCTTTTATAAACAGCGCTTCTAAGCTGACCCTAGCATGCGCTGTTTTACTTCTCGTAACAGACGTTTTATTGACCCAAGGGCTTTACCCGTGCGCAACGGCGCGAAGCATAGCGCAGCACTCGTCGTATTTCCCCGTTCAAGTGAACGGGGTGTCGTTTTAGGCAATCAGTCATAGCGGGCACAGCAGCACTTTGGCGCCTTTTTGCCTGCATTGATCACATTTACGGCCAACCGTATATTCCTGGCCCGGCTCAGTCGTGCTGCCTGGGTGGTGTGAGCAGGAGCGCCTTGGCCGGATTACCTGATCAGTCAATCGTGCATTCGCAGGGCGCGCAGTCGATATAAAAACTCAACTATCGGACTGTATCTTTTAAGGTACACTCCTCATGTACGAAGTGAAACACGTACTGTCAATCAACGGCGTGGATATCTTCCAGGCTTGGCTGGATACAGTGCAGGACACGCGTTCGAAAGCAAGAATCACCACCAGAGTGGATCGAGCGTCCCTTGGTCACTTTGGCGTTACCGAGCCAGTGGGTGATGGGGTCTTTGAAATGAAGCTCGATTTCGGCCCGGGGTTTCGCGTGTATTACGCAGTCCAGGATCGAAAAATCATTTTCCTATTGGGCGGTGGTTCGAAGGCCAGACAGCAGAACGATATCGATCAGGCCAAGGCTCTCTGGAAATCTTACAAGGTGCAGCAAAAATGACCATTCGTACCCGCCCGCACGAAGATAGCGTTCTGGAAATGCTTCGCAACGACGAAGCATTCGCCCTCGAATATTTATCTGTCGCGCTTGAGGAAATAGATGAAGCCGGTGGCGAGGACGCTTTCCTTGTCGCTATCCGTCGAGTGGCGGAAGCCCGTGGTGGGATGCTCAGCTTGTCGCAGAACACAGGACTCAATAGAGCAAACCTCTACAGGTCCATCGGCGTCGGCGGCGATCCTAAGCTCTCCACTTTGCTTAAAGTCCTCCAGGCGTTAGGTGTGGGTATGTCTAAAGTGGTATCGCACCGAACCGAACAAGACATCCGGGCTTAAGCGCGCGCCAGTGGCTATGGGGATGACCCGGCGCAGCACTCGTCGCATTTCCCTGCATAAAGCTGGTCAAGTGCGTTGCCCACCGATAGAATTGCGCACTTTTTGATCAGAGGCGCACCAAGCGCCCATCCGTTGCCTTGTCGTGCACGACCGGCAGCGTCATTCAATACCGAGGTTAGACATGTCCACCACCATCGCAAAAGCCAACCCCAAGGTTGGCTTTGTTTCCCTGGGTTGCCCGAAGGCGCTTGTCGACTCCGAGCGCATCCTCACGCAATTGCGTATGGAAGGCTACGACGTCGTGTCCACTTACCAGGACGCCGATGTGGTGGTGGTCAACACCTGCGGCTTCATCGACTCGGCCAAGGCCGAATCCCTGGAAGTGATCGGCGAAGCCATCAAGGAAAACGGCAAGGTCATCGTGACCGGCTGCATGGGGGTGGAAGAAGGCAATATCCGTAACGTGCACCCGA
This sequence comes from Pseudomonas sp. FSL L8-0168, assembly GCF_037976155.1. NCBI lineage: Bacteria > Pseudomonadati > Pseudomonadota > Gammaproteobacteria > Pseudomonadales > Pseudomonadaceae > Pseudomonas > Pseudomonas sp. FSL L8-0168. The sequence goes on from NZ_CP150262.1 coordinate 2,269,950, forward strand.
GTGTGCTGGCGGTGACCGGCCCGCAGCAGTACGAGCAAGTGGTCAACGCTGTGCACGAGGTGGTGCCGCCACGCCAGGATCACAACCCGCTGATCGACCTGGTGCCGCCTCAAGGCATCAAGCTGACCCCACGCCACTACGCGTATCTGAAGATTTCCGAAGGCTGCAACCACAGCTGCAGCTTCTGCATAATCCCGTCGATGCGCGGCAAACTGGTAAGCCGCCCGGTGGGTGATGTGCTCGACGAGGCCCAGCGCCTGGTCAAGTCTGGCGTCAAGGAGCTGCTGGTGATCTCCCAGGACACCAGCGCCTACGGCGTCGATGTGAAATACCGCACCGGTTTCTGGAACGGCGCGCCGGTGAAAACCCGCATGACCGAGCTGTGCGAAGCCCTCAGCAGCCTGGGCGTGTGGGTGCGCCTGCACTATGTTTACCCTTACCCGCACGTGGACGAGTTGATCCCGTTGATGGCCGCCGGCAAGATCCTGCCGTACCTGGACATCCCGTTCCAGCACGCCAGCCCGAAAGTGCTCAAGGCGATGAAACGTCCGGCGTTTGAAGACAAGACCCTGGCACGCATCAAGAACTGGCGCGAGATCTGCCCGGAGCTGATCATCCGCTCCACCTTCATCGTCGGTTTCCCCGGCGAGACCGAGGAAGACTTCCAGTACCTGCTGGACTGGCTGACCGAAGCGCAGCTGGACCGCGTCGGTTGCTTCCAGTACTCGCCGGTGGAAGGTGCTCCGGCCAACCTGCTGGACCTGGCCGTGGTGCCGGACGACGTCAAGCAAGACCGTTGGGAGCGCTTCATGGCGCACCAGCAGGCGATCAGCTCGGCACGCCTGCAACTGCGCATCGGCAAGGAAATCGAAGTGCTGATCGATGAAGTCGACGAGCAAGGCGCGGTGGGTCGTTGCTTCTTCGACGCCCCTGAAATTGACGGTAACGTGTTTATCGACGATGCCAGCGGCCTGAAGCCGGGTGACAAAGTCTGGTGCACCGTGACCGACGCCGACGAGTACGACTTGTGGGCTGAAAAGCGCGACTGATCGCACGGTGATAAAAAAGCCTCGCCTCTGAGAAGATGCGGGGCTTTTTTAGGTCTATCGTATTGTCCATCAACCCCGAATACAGCAAGGGACAGCGGGTATGCGTCAGCATTCGGTGATTCACACACCTAAAACCAGCGACTACGCACGCCTGGTGCAGATCTGGGAGGACTCGGTACGCGCCACCCACGACTTCCTCCCGGACAGCTATATCGACATGTTGAAAAACCTGGTGCTGAGCCGCTATCTCGATGCGGTCATGCTGATCTGCACCAAGGACGTGCGCCAGCACATTACCGGCTTCGCCGGGGTGTCGGCGGGCAAGGTGGAAATGCTGTTTATCGACCCGCGCTACCGTGGCCAGGGGCTGGGCCGGCAATTGCTGGGCTACGCGATCGAACACATGAACGCCGATGAACTGGACGTCAACGAACAGAACCCCCAGGCCCTGGGTTTTTACCTCAAGCAAGGCTTCGAGGTGATCGGGCGAACGGACCATGATGGGCTTGGGCAGCCTTATCCGTTGTTGCACCTGCGTCTGCGCCAGCAGCAACAGGCCCGTAATGCCTGAACTGTGGGAGCTGGCTTGCCTGCGAAGGCGTCGGGTCAGTCTACCCATCCGGTGCTGGTATATCGCCATCGCAGGCAAGCCAGCTCCCACATTTGACCCGTGTTGTGTTAGTTAAGTAATTGTTATGGCCGATGTGCTGAAATGGGGCCGGGATTAACCGGCGCCAGGCAGGTACAATAGTGGCCCCCTTTTGTTACGGCCCTTGTCATGACTGACCCCATACGCCTCTCCAAACGCCTTATCGAACTGGTCGGTTGCTCCCGTCGGGAGGCTGAGCTGTTTATCGAAGGCGGCTGGGTCTCGGTGGACGGCGAAGTGATCGACGAGCCGCAGTTCAAGGTCACTGACGAGAAAGTCGAGCTGGACCCGGAAGCTAAAGCCACCGCGCCAGAGCCGGTGACCATCCTGATGCACGCCCCCGCAGGCATGGATGCTGAAACCGCCATGGCCTCGATCAGCGCCGAAACCCTCTCTGAAGAACACCGCTTCGGCAAGCGTCCGCTCAAGGGGCACTTTCTGCGCCTGAGCGCCAGCGCCGACCTGCAAGCCAAAGCCAGTGGCCTGCTGGTGTTTACCCAGGACTGGAAGATTCTGCGCAAGTTGACCGCCGATGCCGCCAAGATCGAGCAGGAATACGTGGTGGAAGTCGAAGGCGACATGGTTGCCCACGGCCTTAACCGCCTGAACCACGGCTTGACCTACAAAGGCAAAGAGCTGCCTGCCGTCAAAGCCAGCTGGCAGAACGAGAACCGCCTGCGCTTTGCGATGAAAAACCCGCAACCCGGCGTGATCGCGCTGTTCTGCGAAGCCGTTGGGCTGAAAGTCATCGCCATCCGCCGCATCCGCATCGGCGGCGTGTCCATCGGCAAAGTGCCAGTGGGCCAATGGCGTTACCTGTCCGGCAAAGAGAAGTTCTAAGCCGTTCCCCTTTTCCCGACACCGCCTGATTCCGGCGGTGTCATCAGTTGAATACCAGGATTGCCCACCATGATTCACAACGACGTACTGCGCAGCGTGCGCTACATGCTCGACATCAGCGACAACAAGATGGTCGAGATCATCAAGCTCGGCGGCATGGACGTGACCAAGGAAGACCTGCTGACCTACCTCAAAAAAGATGAGGAAGAAGGCTTCGTGTTCTGCCCGGATGAAGTCATGGCTCACTTCCTCGATGGCTTGGTGATTTTCAAGCGCGGCAAGGACGAAAGCCGCCCGCCGCAGCCGATCGAAACCCCGGTGACCAACAACATCATCCTGAAAAAGCTGCGCGTGGCCTTCGAACTGAAGGAAGACGACATGCATGCAATCCTCAAGGCGGCGGAGTTCCCGGTGTCCAAGCCAGAGCTGAGCGCGCTGTTCCGTAAGTTTGGTCATACAAACTACCGCACCTGTGGCGATCAGTTGCTGCGTAACTTCCTCAAGGGCCTGACCTTGCGGGTCCGTGCCTAAGCCCATGAGTTACCAGGTCTCGCCCGTCGGCTTCGTACGCTCCTGTTTCAAGGAGAAGTTCGCCATCCCGCGCCAACCGCAACTGGCACCGGCTGCCCGTGGCGTGCTGGAGCTGGTGGCGCCGTTCGACCAGGGTGAGGCGGTGCAGGGGCTGGAGCAGGTCAGCCATGTGTGGCTGCTGTTTCTGTTTCATCAGGCACTGGAAGACAAGCCACGCCTGAAAGTGCGCCCGCCACGCCTGGGCGGCAATACGTCCATGGGTGTGTTTGCCACCCGCGCAACCCATCGTCCCAATGGCATCGGCCAGTCGGTGGTGAAGCTGGACAAGGTGGAACCGGGGCGGTTGTGGATATCGGGCATAGATTTGCTCGATGGCACGCCGGTGCTGGATATCAAGCCGTATGTGCCGTATGCCGATATCGTGGATGCGGCCACCAACGACATCGCCAGCAATGCGCCCGCGCTGATCGGCGTGCAATGGCTCAAGGCTGCACTGCAACAGGCGCAAGGCCATGCACAGCGCCTTGGTGAACCGTTGGTGGAGTTGATTGAACAGTGTCTGGCACAGGATCCGCGGCCGGCGTATCAGGTTCCTACCTCAGAACGGGAATACGGTGTGCGGTTCTGGGATGTGGATGTGCGCTGGCACTACCCGGAGCCGGGGATGATTTGTGTGCTGGAAGTGGTTTCGGCTAAATAGGGCGAAAACCAAATGTGGGAGCTGGCTTGCCTGCGATGCAGACACCTCAGTGGTTCAGTTGAACCGAGGTGATGCTATCGCAGGCAAGCCAGCTCCCACACTTTTTGGATCGCTGGTGTTACTGACTCTGTATTACTTCTCGACGAACGCACGCTCGATCAGGTAGTCACCCGGCTCACGCATCCGTGGCGAAACTTTCAGGCCGAAGCTGTTCAACACTTCGCTGGTCTCATCCAACATGCTTGGGCTGCCGCACAGCATGGCGCGGTCGTCCTCGGGGTTGATCGGCGGCAGGCCGATGTCGCTGAACAGTTTGCCGCTGCGCATCAGGTCGGTCAGGCGACCTTCGTTTTCGAACGGCTCGCGGGTCACGGTCGGGTAGTAGATCAACTTGTCACGCAGGGCCTCGCCGAAGAACTCGTTCTGCGGCAGGTGCTCGGTGATGAATTCGCGGTAGGCGACTTCGTTGACGTAGCGCACGCCGTGGCACAGGATGACTTTTTCGAAACGCTCATAGGTCTCCGGGTCCTGGATCACGCTCATGAATGGAGCGAGGCCAGTACCGGTGCTGAGCAGGTACAGATGCTTGCCCGGCTTCAAATCGTCAAGCACCAGGGTGCCTGTCGGTTTTTTGCTGATGATGATCTCGTCGCCTTCCTTCAGATGCTGCAACTGGGAAGTGAGCGGGCCATCGGGCACCTTGATGCTGAAGAACTCCAGATGCTCTTCCCAGTTCGGGCTGGCAATGGAGTAAGCGCGCATGAGCGGGCGGCCGTTGGGCTGTTGCAGGCCGATCATCACGAACTGACCGTTCTCGAAGCGCAGGCCCGGATCGCGGGTGCACTTGAAGCTGAACAGAGTGTCGTTCCAGTGATGAACACTGAGGACACGCTCGTGGTTCATGTTGCTCATGTACGGGGGACTCCTGGAAATGGGTCTGCGCCAAAGGTAAGGATGCGCAATTGCACAGCATTCTAATGGCGGCGACAATATCTGTTAACTGGATTATTAAGATAAGGGTTATCGGTTATATCGATATGCGATTTACTCTCCGTCAACTGCAAGTTTTCGTCGCCGTCGCCCAGCAGGAAAGCGTCTCGCGCGCTGCTGGCCTTCTGGCCTTATCTCAATCCGCCGCCAGCACCTCAATCACCGAGCTGGAGCGTCAATCCAGCTGTCAATTATTCGACCGCGCCGGTAAACGCCTGAGCCTCAACGCCCTCGGTCACCAGCTGTTGCCCCAGGCGGTGGCATTGCTGGACCAGGCCAAGGAGATCGAAGACCTGCTCAACGGCAAGTCAGGCTTCGGTTCCCTGGCGGTCGGCGCCACGCTGACCATCGGCAATTACCTGGCGACGCTGCTGATTGGCAGCTTTATGCAGCAGCATCCCGAGAGCCAGGTGAAACTGCATGTGCAGAACACTGCGCATATCGTGCATCAGGTGGCGCACTACGAAATTGACCTGGGTCTAATCGAAGGTGACTGCAGCCACCCGGATATCGAAGTGCAAACCTGGGTAGAAGACGAGCTGGTGGTGTTTTGCGCGCCCCAGCATCATCTGGCCAAGCGTGGCGTGGCAAGCATGGATGAGCTGACCCACGAAGCGTGGATCCTGCGCGAACAAGGCTCTGGCACGCGCCTGACCTTTGACCAGGCCATGCGCCATCATCGCAGCGCGCTGAATATCCGCCTGGAGCTGGAACATACCGAGGCAATCAAGCGGGCTGTGGAGTCGGGGTTGGGGATTGGCTGCATTTCGCGGCTGGCGCTGCGCGATGCCTTCCGCCGTGGCAGCCTGGTGCCGGTAGAAACCCCGGACCTGGACCTGGCCCGGCAGTTCTACTTCATCTGGCACAAGCAGAAGTACCAGACCTCGGCGATGCGCGAGTTTCTCGAACTGTGCCGCGCCTTCACCGCTGGGGTGCAGCGCAGCGACGAGATCGTGCTGCCGAGTATCGCGTGATCGTCAGATCAGGATTACGGCCCATACCAGGGTGATCATGGTCAGTGCCACGAATTGCGCGGCGCTGCCCATGTCCTTGGCGTTTTTCGACAGCGGGTGGCGGTCCAGGGAAATACGGTCAATGGCCGCTTCTACCGCTGAGTTAAGCAATTCGACGATCAGCGCCAACAAACACACTGCAATCAGCAGCGCCCGTTCAACCCGGCTGACCTGCAGGAAAAAGCTCACGGGAATCAGGATGACATTCAGCAATACCAGTTGGCGGAATGCCGCCTCGCCAGTGAAAGCCGCACGCAGGCCATCCAGGGAATAGCCCCCTGCATTGAAGATACGTTTGATACCGGTTTGACCCTTGAAAGGCGACATAGATGTAGGCAACTGAACCAAAGAAGTGGGGAAGCTAGATCACGCAAAGTCAAAAAAGCGTGAAGCGGCTGTAACTTAATGTTGCGAGATGGACTCGAGTTGCTGCAAAAGCAACGCCGCCTGAGTGCGCGTACGCACGCCCAACTTACGGAAAATCGCCGTAACGTGGGCCTTGATGGTCGCTTCCGACACACTCAATTCGTAAGCAATCTGCTTGTTCAACAACCCTTCGCAGACCATGGTCAATACTCGGAACTGCTGGGGCGTCAAGCTGGCCAGGCCATCGCGGGCGGCCTTGGCTTCATCGGACACATTGATTTCTTCAAACGCCTGGGGTGGCCAGGACACATCGCCGTCCAACACCGTGCGCACTGCTTTCTGGATATCTTCCATCGCGCTGGACTTGGGAATGAAGCCGCTGGCGCCAAACTCTTTGGAGCGCACCACCACGTCGGCTTCTTCCTGGGCCGACACCATCACCACGGGGATCTGCGGGTATTGGCCACGCAGCAGCACCAGCCCGGAGAAACCGTACGCGCCCGGCATGTTCAGGTCGAGCAACACCAGATCCCAGTCGGATTTTTCAGTCAGGCGGGCTTCCAGTTCGGCAATGCTGGCCACTTCGACCAGACGTACATCGGGGCCAAGGCCCAGGGTTACGGCCTGATGCAGTGCGCTGCGAAACAGCGGGTGGTCATCGGCAATCAGGATTTCGTATGTGGCCATTGGTTAAATGATCCTGTTTTTTATGGGAGCCCTGATGGGTTCAGGGTTCACCAATACACGAGGCGACGGCCAGGCAGCGATCGCCACAGGGCCCGCTCAACGTCAAAAACACATGAAACGACGTCGATAATTCACGGTTGCACCCAATCGGCGCACAGCATGCCCAGCGTAGCCTGGAGGGTCAAGCACTACGCCCGTGGGGATTTTAGCGGGTTGCGGGCTTACAGTGCCATCATGCAAACGTCGTCTGGTTATCCCGCCGGGATGTAGGGTGCAAGGCGGGTATGCACGGTGTCCGCCGCATCCAATGGCAGTTGGAATTTGGCAGCCAGGTAATGGGTGCTGAACACATCAAGGTAGGCATCCAGCACTTCGCTGGCGGCCAGGTCATCGGCCAGCTCCAGGCACAGCGCCGCCACCTCGGCGGTGCAGAAATGGTCATCGCGCTTGGAGCGCCGTAGTTTGTAGCGTGACAACTGTTCGGGCGCCAGGCTCAGCACCGGTAAATGTTCCAGATAGGGACTTTTGCGAAACATCTTGCGCGCTTCGCTCCAGGTGCCGTCCAACAGGATGAACAGTGGGCGCTTGCCCTCCTCCACGCGCACTTCACTGACCACCCGTTGCGGCGCCACGAATTCACCGGGAAATACGATGTAGGGTTGCCACTGCGGGTCGGCCAGCAACCTGAGCAACTCGGGGTCGACTTCGGTACGCGACCAGGCAAACGCGGTGGTGTCGTGTATGACATCGGCGATCAGCCAGCCCGTGTTACTGGGCTTCATCGGTTCAACGTCATGCATCAACAGGCACATGGCGGACTTGGCTTCTACCTGAGGCCGCCAGGCACACAGGCAGTACTCAGGAATGACCCGACAGCCGGGACAGCGCTCAGCACGGGAACCCCGATTGAGAAACGGCCTGACGGCACGCGCCAGACGCTGGGTACGCAAACGGGAGACGGCGTGACTCATCGGGCACGCGGCGAAGTAGAAGAAATCGACACGGAACAAACTCGTGAAAAACAGAAGTCCCGCAGTTTACCAGCGATACGCCTGGCTGTAGTGGCAAGGGCTCACCTATAATTGCGCGCCACTGAACGCACAGCCCAGTGGCTGGTCTATGCACCAGTAACCGAATCAGGAGAGTTTCATGCTGCGTTCCATGCTGCGCCTTGTTGCCCCATCCGTCGCCCTTGCGCTGGTCTTGCCTATGGGCGCCCACGCGGCCTCGCTGCTGGAGGCTCAAATGAACAAGAAGCTGCAAAGCGTCGCGGCCGAAAGCAACAAGGACCTGCCCCGGGAAATCGATGAAAAAACCCTGGAAGTCGCCTACACCGTTGAAGGCATGCAACTGATCGATCACCTCAGCGTGTTGCCTGACCGTGCCGAACAGATGCGCGCCAACCCCAAGGCTGTGTATTTCCAGCTGGGCCGCAGTGTATGCACCAACCCGGGCTACCGCGAGCTGATGGCCAAGGGCGCAGTGATGCGCTATGAAATCACCGAGAACAAGACCAATCGCCCGGTGGCCTCGGTCAAGTTCGCAGAGGCCGATTGCCCGGCTCCGACGAAGAAGAAAAAGTAACCTTTGCTTGCCCCTCCCGCGCCGCTGCCCAGCGGCGCGCACGCCCCCGCTGCGTTTGCTGTCAACGACTAAACTGCCTAATGAGCCATCAATAAGCGGTTGCCAGCCAAGGGTTTTTCGGCCCATGATCAGCTCATCCCAGATGCCCGCCCACCACAGTTTTTAACGCTGTTCTGTCACATTTTCAGGGCAAAAAAGGCCTGCCCTCCTGCGGCATGCCGCGACACAAGCAGTGTCGTGGCCCAGGCGACGTTCTCGTCGACTACCCAGGCCCTGTAGAGAAGGAGAAATTGAATGCCTTATGAATCGAATGATTTGTTGCTTCGTCATTTTGAAGAAAACGGGACCGACCTCACCCAGCAGGTCGACGCACAAATTCAGTTGATCGCCCCCAACAGCCCGAATATCTCCCTTTATCGAGACATGATCCTCACCGTCCTGCGCATGGCCCAGGACGACCGTGATCGCTGGAACGCCAAGATCACCCTGCGGGCCATCCGCGAACTGGACCATGCCTTTCGGGTGCTCGAACAATTCAAGGGCCGGCGCAAAGTCACGGTATTCGGCTCGGCGCGTACGCCAGTGGAAAGCCCGCTGTATGCGCTAGCCCGAGAGGTAGGTGCGGCGTTGGCACGGTCCGACCTGATGGTCATCACCGGTGGCGGTGGCGGCATCATGGCCGCGGCCCACGAAGGTGCGGGCCTGGAGCACAGCCTAGGGTTCAATATCACCCTGCCCTTTGAACAGCATGCCAACCCAACCATTGATGGCACCGACAACCTGCTGTCATTCCACTTCTTCTTTACCCGCAAGCTGTTCTTCGTCAAGGAAGCCGACGCGCTGGTGTTGTGCCCTGGCGGTTTCGGCACCCTCGACGAGGCATTGGAAGTGCTGACCCTGATCCAGACCGGCAAGAGCCCACTGGTGCCGGTCGTGCTACTGGATGCGCCGGGCGGTGGGTTCTGGCAAGGCGCCCTGGATTTCATCCGCAGTCAGTTGGAAGCCAATCGCTATATCCTGCCCACCGACCTCAAACTGGTCCGCCTGGTCTACAGCGCCGAAGAGGCCGTAGACGAAATCAACCAGTTCTACGCCAACTTCCACTCCACCCGCTGGCTTAAGCGTGAGTTTGTGGTGCGCATGAATCATCCCCTGAGTGAGCGCGCCCTCGCCCATATGCAGCAAGCGTTTGCCAGCCTGCGGCTCAGTGGCGAATTCCAGCAACTCGCCTATACGGGCGAAGACCATGACGAACCGAGATTCAGCCATTTGACGCGCCTGGTGTTCAATTTCAACGGTCGCGATCAGGGGCGATTGCGGGAGTTGGTGGATTACATCAACCTGCCGGAGAACTGGGCACAGGCTCAGGGCAAGGCCCAGCAACGGATGACGCCAGAGACAGCGTGATTTTTTGCAGGCAAAAAAAAAAGGCCCACTATTTTCATAGTGGGCCTTTTGTTTTTTGGCGTTCAGTCGTCCATATCCCGGCCGCTCAACAAGCGGCTGATCATGTCCATCGAAAACCCGCGATAACTCAAGAAGCGACCTTGCTTCGCACGTTCTTTGGCATCAATCGGAAGATGCCCCGCAAATTTGCGACGCCAGGTGTCTTCCAACTGCGACTGCCAATTGATACCGCACTCACGTAGCGCAAGGTCAATATCGGCACGTTGCAGTCCACGTTGGCTTAACTCCTCGCGAATCCGCGCAGGGCCGTAACCGGAACGTGCGCGGTAAGACACAAAGCTTTCAAGGTAACGGGCTTCCGACAACAGCCCTTCTTCCGTTAACCGGTCGAGGGCTGTTTCGATCATCTCTGGCTCTGCGCCGCGCTGACGCAACTTACGTGTCAGCTCGACTCGACCATGCTCGCGGCGAGCGAGCAGGTCCATCGCAGTGCGCCGAACGGCGACGAGTGTATCCAGTACAACAGTCATCGTTTGCTTCAGACGTCAGTATCGGCTTCTTCCATTTCATCTACCGGCTCGCGGTTGGCAGCCGCTTTCACGTCCGGCGCTGCGGTCAGCAGCTTGTCGCGGATCTGCTTCTCAAGCGTGGCAGCGATATCCGGATTGTCTGCCAGGAACTTGGCCGAGTTGGCCTTGCCCTGACCGATCTTGCTGCCGTTGTAGGCATACCAGGCACCGGACTTCTCGACAAAACCGTGCAGTACGCCCAGGTCGATCATCTCGCCGTTCAGGTAGATACCCTTGCCGTAGAGAATCTGGAACTCAGCCTGACGGAATGGCGGGGCCACTTTGTTCTTCACGACCTTGACGCGGGTTTCGCTACCGACAACCTCGTCACCTTCCTTCACCGCGCCAGTACGACGGATATCCAGACGGACCGAAGCGTAGAACTTCAGCGCGTTACCACCGGTGGTGGTTTCCGGGCTGCCGAACATCACGCCGATCTTCATACGGATCTGGTTGATGAAGATCACCAGGCAGTTGGCGTTCTTGATGTTACCGGTAATTTTACGCAGCGCCTGGGACATCAGGCGGGCTTGCAGGCCCACGTGCATGTCGCCCATTTCGCCTTCGATTTCAGCCTTGGGCACCAGGGCCGCCACGGAGTCGACCACGATCACGTCGATGGCGTTGGAGCGCACCAGCATGTCGGTGATTTCCAGGGCTTGCTCGCCGGTGTCCGGCTGGGAAACCAGCAGGTCATCGACGTTGACGCCCAGCTTGCCGGCGTATTCAGGATCCAGGGCGTGCTCGGCGTCGACGAACGCGCAGGTAGCGCCCATCTTTTGCGCCTGGGCAATCACCGACAGGGTCAGGGTGGTTTTACCGGAAGATTCAGGACCGTAGATTTCAACGATACGGCCTTTTGGCAGGCCACCAATGCCGAGCGCGATGTCCAGACCCAGAGAGCCAGTGGAAATAGCCGGGATCGCCTGACGGTCGTGATCGCCCATACGCATTACGGCACCCTTGCCGAATTGACGTTCGATCTGACCCAGGGCCGCAGCCAAGGCTTTCTTCTTGTTGTCGTCCATTAAAGTCCTCACGTAATCAATAAGGCCTGACGGCCAACACCTGTATAAGTAGACAGTATTGTTCCACAAAGATCGGTGATCGCCTACCCCTGATTGTCTATTTCTGCTGCAGCTCGTCGCAACAAGCCCTCCAGCGCGGCTTTTACCGTTTGTCGGCGGACCTCGTCGCGGTTGCCGGGGAAGTGCGCAAGCTCGGCGGTCACCTCGTCGCCCACGGCAAAGGCCAGCCAAACGGTGCCCACCGGCTTGTCCGGCGAGCCGCCATCGGGGCCGGCCACACCGCTGACCGCCACGGCAAATCGCGCCAGGCTTTTTTCCTGCGCACCGCGGGCCATCGCCTCCACCACTTCCTGGCTGACAGCCCCGACCTTGACGAACAGTTTTTCCGGCACATTCAACTGTCGGGTCTTCTGTCGGTTGGAATAAGTGACATAGCCCGCCTCGAACCAGGCCGAACTGCCCGGGATCCGCGTGATGGCTTCGGCAATACCGCCGCCGGTACAGGACTCGGCAGTGGTCACGTGGGCACTGAGCACCTGCAAACGGCGCCCCAGTTCGGCAGCCAGTTGAGTGATTTCCTTCACGGTCGTCTCCAGGAATGGGCGGGGGTTTGTCTACCCTACAGGAGCCTATCGGCCATGCAAGGTACAGAGTGCATCAAGAGGCTAATGCGCGACGGCCTGCACCTGCCACACATGCGCCATGAGCAGGCGCGCACCGATCAGGCGAAACGCACCTAAGAAACGCAGAGCACCGCCTTCGCCCGCGCCCACAACTGCAAACGGTCGTCCAGGCCATTGAGGCCGCCGTTGATCCGACGGGTGATGGTGGTGAACTGATCGTTGTCGGCAAGTTCGTTAAGGCCGTTGCTTTGCCAGAACCAGGCGGCGGACTCGCAGGCCCATTGCGGTTGTTCCAGCAGTTGCGGCTGGAGCAGCAGGCGATCATCGCCGAACAGTGCTTGGCTGCACGCAAGGTAATTACGGCGGCCGGTTATCTGGATCAACCCTCTGCCGCGATACTTTTGTCCATCTCCGTCCGCTTCCGGGGTGTTGCCCAGGCGCGCGCCCAAGACGCCGGTGTCATATTTGCTCAAGTATTGATCACTGCCCAATTCGCGCACGTACTGCAACTGGGCAGACTCGTGGCCGATTTGGGCGAGGAAGGCGGCGACGCGACGGGCCGTATTGATCTGATGCCCCGCAAAGGCCGCATTTAGAAAGGTTAAAAAAATGCCCGCGCGAAGGCGGGCTCCAGGCATGACACCCAGAAGCTGAGCATGTGTGATTACCATGGGTTTTACTCTAAGGAAGGATCTACACCGACAAACCGCTGGCCTGGACCGTACTCCGATAGCCACCTTTTCGCTCGCCCCTGGATTTCACCGTTGTAATCGACCAGCGCCCTTGCATGAACCCCGGCCACGACTCATCCAGCAGCAACAGGCCTTCAGCAGCCAACGAAGGATTACCAGGGCAGACCACATCAATCTGCAACCCTTCGCGCCCCACCCGCCGCATCTCTCCCTGCGCCGCCGAGCGTGCTTCGTCCTCGCTCTGGTAGCGCTGTGTCACCACTTTGAAGGGTGCGATGCCCACCTTGACGACACGCTGTTTTCCGGCTGCCGCGTCCCACCATGACGTTTGCGCGCCGTTGTATTTGGCACGGCTGGTTTCGGTGAAACTGGCGCTGATGAACGCGCGGTCACCTGGGCGATTATCATGGGTGATCGACAACCGTACATCCGGCAATGCCTTGCCCGACAGCGTCTTGATCTGGCCTTTGCGCCCCAGTACATACAGCTCATCGACAGGCTTGGCCACCGCATCGAAGCGCTTGGCCAGGCGCGTCAGAAAAGCCATGTCGCTTTCATTGGTCTGATCGATGTGCGCGATCGGCTCACCGTCGAGTTCAGGCGCCACACGCGGTGAAAAACCGTATCGGGTGGTCAGTTGGCGAAACAGCGAACCCAGGGTTATCGGACCATGGCTGGCGGTGCGGCGCTGTTTGAATTCGTGCTCGTCGAACGGTGCCGCCGTGGCCACCAGCACCAGTCGCAATGGGAACATCGAGGGCGTGCGCTGGGTGATCTTGAACACGCCCTTATCCACCAGGCCCGATTCCAGGTACCCAATACGCAGGCCAATTTTGCCGCCCAGATCGGGCAGCCCTTCAAGCCCCTCGATATCGAGGGTCAGCTTCAGTTGATCAGATACAAACCCCGCTGCGTCGGTATGTTCCCACTCCAAGAGCCGCTCGTTGAATAACGCGGCATTGGCTCCGTATAGCTCCACTACAGGTGTAAATCCGAGTGCCATGATGGCTCCTTAATCCCAGGCGGAAACCGGCCGGCTCGCAACCGGTTGCGCGTCCAACTCGGGCACCAGCACGCTGACGCCCGCCGGCAGTACCGCGCCCTGTTCGGCCAACTCCGGGTTCAAGCGCCACAACGCTTCTTCTGCGGCATCATCACTGCGCCCCAGTTCACGGTAGAGCAACAGGTTCACCGAGTCGCCGGCAATACTTCGAACCCTACGCATTGACGAACTCCTCCAGTAACAATGTCCAATTGATCACCATGGCCGTCCCGTCGTCGATCACGCTGGCTTGTTTTTCACTGATCGACTGGATGGTCCATAGCCCCCAGTTACGCCCTAACCCGTCCACCAAAGGCAACGGCGCACGCAGGGCCTGCAGGGTGCGCAACTCATCCAGGCGCGCCATGCCATTGGCACGCGCAGCCTTGCCGCCCAATGCCAGCGTTTCGAGCCCCTGGCCGACCTGGCTGGATTTAGGTTTGCCGGCAATGATGTCGAGACTGACCCAGCCCCCGCTGCTACCACGATCAAGCGTGTCGTAGGCGAACCCACGGGACAGCCCGAAAATAAAAGTACCCAAGACCATCTGTTGTCGCATCACACAGCTCCATCGGTGAGTGCTGCGCCGCGTCGGGTCGCCAGCAGGTTGTCCATCGACAGCGGGGTAAATTGCGCTTCGATCTGTTGCACCACGAGCGCCGCCAGTTGTTGATGGCTGGCTTGCTCAGGCGCGGTGATGGTGATTTGCGGGGCGAAGTTGATTTGGCGGTTGTCGGCTTGAGGGGCGTTGAGGTTTTTGCTGACCTCTGTGGGGGATGGCAGGCGATCGCCCGCCCCCATCACTTTTTCAGCCAGCCACGCACCGACGTCACTGCCCACGAAAGTGCCCACGGCACCACCGACTACCTTACCGATTGCGCCCCCGGCGACGCCGCCCATCACACCGCCCAACACTGTGCCGGCACCCGGAACGACCGAACCGATAACAGCTCCCGCCAGCGTGCCGACCGCTCGGCCTATCGCCATCCCAGCCACATCACCGACGACACCGCCGGCAACACCGCCGCCGATAGAGCCCACGCTAGTGCCAACCGCTTGACCCAGGTTTCCGGTCATCGCGCCTTGCGTCATCTCGACACCGGCCTGGGCCACCACCAAACCCAGGGGGACCCCTTTGGCCAGCTTGCTCACCTTCGCCGCTTTGCCAGAGATGCCAGGGCCGGAAGCAGGCGGGCGATTACCGCTGTGCTCGTCATTGCTCGGGGCTTTGCGCTGGCTGTCCGGCGGCGTGGTTTTATTCCCTGCTGCCGGCCCCTCTCCGAGCACTTTCCCTGCGACCTTTTCGAAAATCTTGTCCTTCACGGCACCGAAAACACCAGAAACCACCGGGATCAGCACCGCCCCCGCCAGGGCGACGGCAGCGGCAGCCTTGGGCAGGCCTTCCGCGAGCCAAGCCACGCCACTGACCAGGCCGTTCATTGCGGTCAGCGAGGCATCTACAACGGGGGCAAGCGCTGTATCAGAGGCGGTGCTCAAGCGTGTGGTACTGGCCTCGTAGGCTTGCCGACGCGCGTAAGTAGAGTCCGCACGAACCGCGGCCGAACGCAGCACCGAACCTTGGTCGCCCAGCGTCGAAGTGGCGTAGGTGGATTTTTCTGCGACCAGCGAAAAGGCCTGTTTCACGCTGTCGATCACCGGTACCAGGCTCAGAATCGTCTGGTTGCCGTCGAACAACTGCGTCGCCAGCACCGCCTGCCTTTCGGCAGGTTGCGACTTGAGCGCCTCCAGCACCGTAAGCACGGCCTGTGGGGCGTCCTGTTTCATGCCCGCCGCGAGTACTTTTGGATCAAGCTTGAGCTCTGCCCAGGCACTGCGTTGCCCTGCAGAGGCGTTGTCGCCTTTAGCCAGGACGGTGCTGATTTTTTCCAGCCCGGCACCAGCAACAGCCTTGCTGTTACCTGCGCTCAACAACGCCGCCGAAAGCGCTGCAGCCTGTTCGGGACTCATGCCCGCAGCCTTCGCGGCAGCGCCCTGGAGTTGCACAACAGCGCCGATATCCGCCGATTCGGCCTTGAGCGATACCTGGGTGCCCAGCACGTTTGTTGCGTCGGCAAGGTCCAAGGCTTGTGCGCGATCAAGGTGCATTGACTCGCGCCAGCCGCCCATGATTTCGCCGGAATTTTTGACGTCGATCTTGAACGCCGTCGCCATGATCGCAGCGTCGCGAGCGAACTGCTGCAGGTCTGCCCGGCGCCCAACGGGGTCGATATTGCCCGAAGCGTCCTTACGATCACTGCCGATACCGGAACGGGCGGCGGCATACTCGACCTTCGCGAGGTCGACGGCACTGGCACCACTGGCAGCTACCACCGGCTCGGACGCCATGGCAAGGTTGGCTTCACGCAATGCCTTGCGCTCATGCCGGGCAAACATCAACAGTTGATCAATATCGGTCATCGCGGCGTCCAGCGCCTGCGAGGGTGTGCGCTTGTCTGTAGCCGCGACGGTCTTCGTACCCTCTGCGTTCCCGGCAGTTTGAGCTTGCCGGGCGTCCATCACCTTGAGCAACGAGACGTTGAACAGCTCCAGCGTATCGACCAACCGTACCTGCCCGTCCGCCAGATGCTTGATCTGCAAGCTGGCATCGGCCAATGCCAGGGCCAGACTCGCCGCACTCCCCGGGGCCACCTCAAGCGGGCTCGGCAGCGCTTGGGTGATAGGTTTGAGACTGGCCTGCATTCCTGTCATCTGAAGGGCGCCCTGAGTCATCACGCCGCCCTTGGCAATGGCTGACCCTGCTCCATGATTACTATCTGCCATTGCGCTCTACTCCTGTTTGACGCCAAGACGACTGATTGCGATGTCGTAGCGGCGCAATGCTTTGCCGGCTTCCCAATCGAGGATTTCCGCTTCGTTCACCGAGTAAACCAGCGGCACTACATCGAGAATCACTTCGATGTCGCGCTCCGAAAGAAGTCCGCCGGTTTGTTTAAAAAATCGTCGATGCGCTCCTGCAGCTCGGTCCAGTCGGGCACGGTCAGGCCGGCAAGATCGGGAATCATCAGGCCCGTGCAATGGGCGGTGATGAACTCGGCGCGCTCTTTGTTAGTGGCGAGTTTTTTCATCACCTTGGTAGCGCGCAGGGCGGGCATTTCCAGGGGCAGTTCCGACAGGTTTCGGCCGGCGGCTTCCAGGGGTAATAGCAGGTGGACAGGCTGGTCGTGGGTCGTCACGTCCTGTTCTTTCAAGAAGAACGAGGCCGGGCGTGTCGACATTTCGTGTACGTACTGCGCAATGCTCACGTAGTCCGGGCGCTTGAGTTGGTCGAGCTCTTTTTCCGACAGGCCGGTGGCGAGTTTCGCCAGTTCGAAGAACTGGTCGTCCTCGTCATCACCGGCCCGGGCCAGCGCGTCTTTTTGCGCGGCATAGAACAACGGTTTGAGTTGAACCTGCTCGATCATTGCACCGGTGTCGGCGGTGATCGGGGACAGCAGGATGTGCAACGGTGGCATCCAGGCCATGGGGAATTCCTTGTTGAGCGGTGTTGAAAAGTGCAAAAAATCTAAACCTGAGCACGGCCCCTGCGGGAGCTGGCTTGCCTGCGATGGCATCCACTCGATGCTCCAGAGATACCGAGTCGCCTGCATCGCAGGCAAGCCAGCTCCCACCTTGACCGTGCTCGCTTCAGATTGCGCCGGCCCTTAAGGCATCAGCACGGCGCGGCGGGCATCGCCAAGGATGTCGACGCCGTTGAGCACGAACTTCTGGGTGCGCACATCGATATCGATCACCGAAATGCCATTTTCCAGACGGTTGTAGGTACGGCAGGACAGCTCCAGCGTGGTGGTGGCCTTGTCGCCCATTTTCAGCTTCGCCTCCTCCAGGGATTTGAGCTTGCCGCCCACGGTGTGGTAGGTGAAATAGGTCTTGCCGTCTTGATCCTGGCCGGCTTCACGCACGTTCAGCAAAATGTCGTCGCCCATGCGCACGCCCAGGGCCAGCATGATTTGCGGGCCGGCACCTTGCAGCACCAGCTTGGCATTGAGCACCTTGCCGCTCTTGGCCATTTCCTCGGCGATAAAGCGCCCGCCGGACATGGCCTCCATGTCGAACTCGATCTTCGGCGGGGTGAATTCTTCCACGGTTGCGGACAACGGCAGGCCTTGAAGGGTGGCCGCAATGGCCTGTCTGACTCGGTTGGTAAACATTAGAGAACGTCCTCCAGGAACTGCTCGATGATTTCATCGCGGGCGTTGAGTTGATAAACCATGTGTTCGTTCGGCGCGTAGCGGCCGTAGTCGATGACGATGAACCAGGTGCCGTTCTTGTACTTCTCGACGCTGTTCAGTTCCGGGTGCAGGTACACGCTGCCGCCGGGGATGGTTTCGTCGGCCACCAGGGTTTGCAGCCAGTCGTTGATGCGCTTGACCTCCTGGTCCATGAAGGACTTGGTGAGGTTCTTGGCCATGGCTTTCTGGCCGGCCTTGACCAGCTTGCGGCTGATGGCATCTTCCAGGCCGACGTAGCTGATGAACTTGCCGGTGATGGAGCGGTTGCCCAACAGCGAGAAGCCGCCGAGGATGGTGCGGGCGTAGTAGCTCACGCCGTAGCGGTTGAGCAGGTCGCCTTCGGTGGAGGTGTCGAGGATGTTGTACTCGACCACGCGGGAAACGTCCTCGGCGAAGGTCACCTGGTTACCTGGACTCTCCCACTGCTTGACCTTGGCCAATGCGGCGATGGCCAGCGAGGATGGCGACAGGAACACGTTCTTCTTCGCGGCTTTGGAGTACACCGACGGCATGTTGTGCACCAGCAGGCAACGGTCGAAGCCGAGGTCGGCCCCGCCCAGTTCGCCGCTGTAGGTCACTTGGTCGGCAACGGACGCGTCCTTGCCATCCAGTACCACACGGGCCTTGATGCGCTTGCCGAAGGAGGCGAACTCACCAGCCACGGCCTTGGTGCCGGTAAAGCCTGGAGCGCCGATGATGGTCAGGTCTTCAGGCACGCTGCTCAGGGCCGCCAGGCCCAGCTTGCGACCGGTGACCGGGTCGTTGCCGCCGATCACATTGTTGATCGTATCGGCCGGGGTGGCGCCCTCTTCGACGATCACGACATAGACCGGCACCTTGACCACTTTGAGGATCTGGTACACCGCCTGGAACAAGGTGCCCGACTCAGTGCCGGTAGGGTCCAGGAGCGCCTGGGCGGTGAAGCTGTTGATGCGAAACGGCGCGTTTTTGGGGATCGACGCATGGGCATTCGGCGCAGTGCCGACCAGGCCGATGACGTTATCGCCAAGGCCACCCATGGCCTCGGGGGATTCAGTGGCATTCACAGTGATGCCGTTGTGCTCGAAGTTCAGGACTTCTGCCATGGTTATTCAGCCTTCTTGGGGGTGGAGTTGAGGACGCTGGTCAGTTCCAGACGGCCGGCGGTGCGCAGGGCGGATGCTTCGACGTCGAGCAGTTCCAGCTCCTCACCGGCGGTAGACCAATGGCCGTTGCCGATGGGGAATGGGATGAGGACGGTGTAGGTTTGGCGGGTGGGCATGGGTGGAAATCTCCGGGTGGGAAATGCAAAAGCCCCTGCGGGGAGGGGCTTTGGGGAGGCGAAAAAAAACCGCTTTCGCGGTGGTTTATTACTTATCCTCAGGTAATGGGAAACGCGCCTTGATTTCGGCTACTTTGGCTCGCCATTCTTTTTCCTTTTCAGCCGTACCGTCGAATTGCCATTCGAGGTACATCGGGTCAGCTTCGCTGACGTAGGCAGAGCGGCGGGCAGCAATAGTGCTAGCGAGCGCGGCTGCGGCAGCGGCGTTCTCGATCAGCTCCTGCGCGGCCTTATCACTAAAACCCAGGCCCTTGAGGGTCTGCGCGCTAGCAGGTACGTTGATCAACGAGTCACCAGCAGGCGTTACCAACTTTTCGATAAACAAAGTCATTTGATCAGTCCTTAAACCTTGGCGGTATAGCGAATGTCGTTATCGTGGGAATAGGCTAGGCGCTTCTCTTCAAGGGTCTTGCCAAGCACGGCATCAGCCTGGGCTAACGCATAAGGCTTCACTGCCCAACGTATTTCCCAATCGGCATTAACGTCATCCTTCATGATCACTTCCGTGTCTAACTTGCTGTAGTTCACAGGATAATCAAACGTTTTGGTAATGGTGTAACTTAGACCACCTCTCAGGTATACCCCGGAAAACTGTGGAGATGTGGTCACTTGCCCCGCGACCAAGCCAAGGTACAGAGGCTTAAGCCCAGTAACGGCACGAGCGATGCAAACCATACCAAAGGAAACACCCCGAACCGTCTCTCGATAAGTCTGCGAGATACGTTTGATCGCTAGAAAATTGGCATCGCCGTTCCATGCGAAGCCCACCCCTTCCAGTTGCAAACTCAAACCCGCAATATGGTAAACCCCTTCACCGAAGGGCGCCTTTTCGCTATCTCGGGCAAATATACGAGAGATAGTAATTTCGGTTTCACCCGCGTCGTTCCCGGGCATGGTCCACCAGACCGGATAAAATACATCTGTAGGCAAACCAGTAAGGTCAATATCCTGCTTGTAAAGCGCGCGCCCGTTAATATCCTTAGCCTGCACACTGTTACGCCACGCCGTGAACTGACTCGAAGCCGCCTCTACTCGCGCATCAATTTTTCCGATCTGATTAGTCACTGTTTCCGTCAGCTTGTTACATGCATCCACAACTTTCGTGATAGTCGCTTCAATTCCCATCTTCAACTCCCTGTCAATTAATCTTTCCAGCACTTTTGTCAGTGCGATTACTTCGCCTCGAGGTGCATAACCCGCAACATCAAATCTACATGGCGGGACATATTGCCAACCGAAGCAGCCGCCATAATCGCGAGTTCCTCCGCCAGCAACACATTCAAATTTTCACTCCCCACCACAATCGTCACGCTATCCGCCGGCAACGGCGAAATATCCAGCGTGAACTTCTGCAGCACCCGCGCCGCCGCCGCTTTATACGTCAGCAACTTCCCCGCCACGGAATACACCGCCAGCAAGGTCCCACTGGCGAGGTAAAAACCGAACTCGCCAATCTCATATTCACCGTCGCCATCAAACAGCGCGACCATCCTGAGTTGGCGCTCACCCAGGTCCTCGTAATCCACAATGGCGACCCGCTGGCGCTCATCACGCAAGGCCACTTCTGTGCCGTCGGGGTTGTAGCGGCCGGTGCCGGCGCCAATGTGGGTGATTTCGCCTTTCAGGCCCTGGTTCTTTGCCTGCAGCACTTCATCCAAACCCTTGGAGGTGAAGCGCACCAGGCGCGTAATTTCATCTGTCATGGCTGCGCCCTGAGGTCGTAGTCGTTAATGGTGTAGTGCCGGGCAACCCCGACACTGTTTAGTCGGGCGGCAAGCCCGAGTTCAGGCAGCACACCTTCAAGCTGCAACTCGCCATCACTCAGGGGTATGTGGGCTGCGCTGTTGAAGGAGACGGCACCGTGTAATTTCACCTCGGGCAAGGCGCCGGGTCGGCTGTCGTCACCGATACTCAGTGCCGGGTCTGCTGCTGCGGCGACATGCAAGCCTTGGGTGGTCTCATGCACGATGGTAATCGTCGCCAGATCCCGCTCACTCTTGGCCGCATTGATACGCCGAATCAGCCGGTTGTGATCACCGCTGGACCAACTGCGCCCGATGATCGCCTGCACGTCGAAGGTGTAAGGCACGCCGAGCGGACGTTGCTGGTACCAGGCGCTGATATTGGGCGTGAAGCCAAGTGACTCCACCGCATAACTGAGTGCCTTGGGCGTGCCGGCCTGGCGTTGAATCTGCCAGGACAAGGCCACGGTCAGGCGTTTTTCCGCTTCGCTGGCCTCGGCATCCCATTCGCTGACGCCACGGTCGGCGGCCAGGTAAGGCAGGAACTCGCTAGGGGTATACAGCGGGTTCATCAGCGCCGGAAACGGCGGGGCGACACGCTCAAGCAATGTGCCGAAGCCCAGGTCCAACGCCTTTTCCAGCGGTGAGCTGTTGGCGGGCAGCAAACTCGCTTTGGGTTCACTCATAGTGTGCGCACCTCCACCTCGACGCCCGTGCAATACGGGGCCTGGAACGCCGTGCTGACAATCGGCGCCAGCGGTTCGAGGATGTGCAGTTGCGCGGCCCCGGCACTGTGGATGGCGTAGTCGATCCAGCTGGGGTCCACCCGACCTTCCAGACGGTGGCAGGACTCGGCGTAGTCTTGCAGCAGTTTCTGCGCGGCCACTTGGGTCAGCCCCGAGTCCGGGCCGGCGTTGATCTTGGCCACCACGCGAATTTTATAGGGTTGAATCTGCGCGCCTTGGACGCTGACAAGATCGGTTTCTGGCCGTACATCCGGCCGGGCGAAATGTCGACGTACACCGTCAAGCAAGTCGACAGATGGCGTGCCGTCGCCCTCCCTGGAAAGCACGGTGACCATGACTTCCCCCGGTGCGGTGCGGCGAGCGTTGCCGTCCTTGACCTGGGCCGCGTAGCCGTCGGGGTCGAAGGTGTAGGTGACCGTGACCACACCGGGCGTCGCGCTTTGTACTTTCACTGCTGGGCGCTCGCCCAAGGTGAACACTTCGCGGCGATACTGCATGCGCGAGCCCGCCGCTGGGGCGTGGGGTGCCAAGTAGTAGCGCAGGCGGGCGTCGTCGTCGCTTTCCAAGGTGGGCGGCACCGGCGGGAAAGCGGCCGGGTCGCCTGGGTCGAGCACTTGGCGTTCCAGGCCCATATCGGCCAGGCGCGCATCCAGGTTGCTACCGGTGGCCCACCACGCCAGCATCTGCTTGATGCGGGCGTTGTATTTGCGTTCGTGGGTTTGCAGGCGCACGCAAAACGCTTCCAGGGCCAGGGTCAGCAGTTCGCTTTCGTTGTCGAGGCTGGCCTGGAGTTTGGCTGCGCTTTGCGGCGCGCGAGTGGCGACGTAGTCGATGACAAACGCTTTGAATTCGGCCAGCAACGGTTCGAACTCATCGACCTTAATGATGGCCGGTTCCGCCAGTTGGTTCTGGCCGGGGATCAGCATGCTCATGTCACGACCTCGAAGGATTGTTGGCGGTTTTTCCAGGTGCCGGCAAACCGCAGCAGCAGGCCGGCGCCCTGGCGGGTAGCGACAATGACCTGAGGGTCAAAATCGCCAATGCCGTTATGAATGTTGTAGAACGCTTGGGCGGCGTGGCTTTGGGCGAGGATCAGCAAGTCATCGCCCAGGTTCTGGCCGAGCAATTGCGGGATCAGTGAGCCGTACAGCGGGCGTTTTTGCCGCGTTCCGATGGGGGTGGTCAGCGCGCGGGTGGCGCGCTGCACAAATTGCAGCCAGTCGTCGACGGCCGCCCCGGTGTTCCTATCGATTCCGAGCATGGGGTGTCCTTATCGGGGGCTGATGACGCGTCCTTGATGGTCCACCAACGGGCCGCTGAAGTGCGCGCCGCCGGCATCCAGCAACAGGCTGGTACCGCCGATTTGCAGGGTGATGCTCTGGGCATTCATGGTCAGGCTGGCAGCGCCGACTTTAATGTCGACCTGTTCACGGGAGCCGCTGACGGTGGTTGGGCCGTTGACCCAGTTGAAGGTATGGCTGGCATCGTCGTAGTCGCTTTGGGTGCCGTCTTGATGGCGCCGCCGGGTCAGCGTTGCCACGCTGGAGACCGGCGGGAAGCGATCACTGTTGAGGCCGAACAGGGCCACGGATTGCACACCGCCCTCCCCCCCGCCGTAGTTGAGCAGCAGGCATTGCTCACCCACCGTGGGGATGCGGGTTTCGGTTTGTGCACCGGCACTGGGGTTGAAAAAGCGGATCGCCGGGGTGAGCAGGTCACCGTGGCTGACCTTGCAGGTGTTGCTGGCCGCATCGACGTGCTGGCAGATGCCGATCCGGCAGAAGCTCTCGGCGCGGCGGTAGAGGTCCTCAAGCTGGGACTCCATCTCAGCCAGGCGTTCGACGATCGGTCCCAATTGCATGCGTAACAGCGCGTCGAACATGGGCTACTCCGCCAGTGGCTGGTATTGGGTTGGGTCGTCGATGTTGGAGACGTCCCAAGTGCAGGCAAATAGCGGTTGGCCTGTGGGATCGTCGAGTAACACCGGCCCCAGATAGAGGGTTTGCGTGAAGGAAACCGTCCAGGTGTCGTAGTCCGTTTCCACGGAAGTGCGCGCAGCGGGAGCGGCGACGATATTCGCCGGCAAATCGCACTGCGTCTGGGGCAGGTTCCAACGGTTATCCAACACCAGGTCCATGAGTTGGCTGGCCAGGTCGCAGGCATCGAACGGCAATGCACCGGGGGCGACCATGGCCCTCAGTGAAATGCTCAGCACGTGAGCCTTGCGCCCTTCGCGAGAGCGAATGCCCGGGCCATTGCCTTCGACCGTGACCTGCACACCGGTTTTTTCGGCGTCGCCCTTAAAGTCCTGGTGGCTACCGACCTTGATGTCCGGGAAGGCCGCGTGCAGCACCGCGCCGATGGCCTGGGGCAGTTGGGATGGCTTTTCGATAAGCGTCATTTAAGTAGCGTCCTTGCAACAATTACTGCGGGTCCTGGCGGGAGCCTTGGTTGATCCCGATGCGCTTGGCTGCCCACCGTTCATAAAGACCGATGGCCACGTCGGCACCGGCCATGGCGGTCAGGCAACCAATGGCGCCGGCGGTCCAGATCGACATTCCGGCGGCGTAGCACAGCATCAGGGCGGAAACCCCGCAAACCATGCACGCCCCGGAACGCAGGGCCAGACGGCGGATCAGTGACCAACCGCGGGCGCCCTCCTTGTCGGCCCGCCACATCTCGCCGGATACGCCGCCGATCACTGCCAATACGATCACCAGCCAGATAGGCATTTCCGCTAACGCTTGCTGTTCATTTGTCATGTCACGCCTCCTGGCTGAGCAATAGATAGTCCGTCTTTCATTTACAAATGCTTGAGTAGGTAGGCATTCCAAAAAGCCCGGTCGCCCGGGCTTTTCAGTAATGATGTCCTCGGACTTTCGGCGCTACTGGCGCGGTACGGTCCTTTCCTCGATGTTTTTCCGACCACGATCCCTGTCTGCCGGATAACTGCTTCTGGTGCTTTACGCTGCACACCCGGGTCAGTTGCCAACCCTCTGAACCGTTAAGGCCGGTTCATCGCTGCCTGTTGTTGAAGCGGTGAAACTAAAGAGCGTCGGCATCCTTGCCGGTGTTGCCTGGCATCCCTGCCATCGCTTCGATGGCGTCCTTGCCGATGTTGCGTGCCTTCCTTGTCTTCCTTGGCAGCATCCTTGCCGCCTCCACCAGGCCTTGTTGGCTGGCTTGAGATGAAGAATATGCATGTATGCATATACAGTCAATGCACAAATGCATTTATTTTTGCTGCGGAAATGCGCATATGCATTAGAAGGCCTACTGGCTTGGGGTTTGCCGGTTTTCTGCGGGCGAAAAAAAACCCGCACATGGGCGGGTTTCTTCTTACGAGTGGGAGTTAGCGGGCGTACATACCCCACCAGAAAACATGACCGAGGATGCTGATCTGCTCGTCCTGGATATCCTGGAAGCTGTAGTCCTCATCGGGGTGTTCATCACGATTGAAGCTGCGCAGGCGGATACCGGACGGCAGGCGGTAGAGCTGTTTAACCCGCAACTGGCCGTTGTGATTGATGGCATACAGGTCGCCATCGACGATGTCGCCAATGCCGCTCTTGCCGGCATTGACCCCCACCGTGGCGCCGTCGCGCAACACCGGCAACATACTGTTGCCGCGCACCGTCACGCACTTGGCCTGGTCGAACTGCACACCGTTATGCCGCAGGCTGCGCTTGCCGAACCGCAGGCTGGCCTTTTCGCTTTCCTCGATGACGAATCTTCCTGATCCAGCAGCCAATTCAACCTCGCGCAGAAAGGGGATCGACACCTCGTCATCATTGACGGGGGTGTCGTCGTCCCACAGGCTTATGTCCTTGAGTTCCGAATGCATCGGGTCGCGCCCGTCATCGCGCAAAGCGCCCACTGCTGCACGCCCGCGCAGGTAATCAGTGCTCACGCGAAAATACTCGGCGATACGGGAGATGTGTTTATCCGACGGATCAACGATCTTGCCGCTGAGGATCCGGGACAGTGTGGATTGAGGCACGCCAGTGCGTCGGTGAAGCTCCGTGGGGGAGATCCGGTCGCGGTCCAGCAGCTCTCTTAAGACGATAGAAACGTTGCGTTTTTGCATAGCGCGGATAGTGACGGGAGTTTGGGGGGTTGGCAAATGCTAATTTGCATATTTATGCATTAAACATCCGGATCTCACTTAATTCGAATCAGAACACTGTATATACAACCAGTTATCGACACTCTATTATTCCGACAGCTTGGTATTGCTGCCGATCAACACCTTGCATGTCGACAACTCAAGGCCTATGTATAAAACTCTTTGACAACGTAGCCAGCAACGACGGAGGTGCTCATGGCTTATTCAGCGCTAGCTGTCGCTAACGCCTTCATTGAACGTGCGAAGGAAGGCAAGCTTTCGGGCCTGACGCCCATGAAGCTGCAAAAACTGCTGTTTTATACGCAGTCCTGGCATTTGCGCGAACGGGATCAGCCCCTCATGGATGATCACTTCGCCCGCTGGCAATATGGCCCGGTCATTCCGTCGCTTTACCATGAGTTAAAATCCTACGGTAATCGCCCGGTGACCGCGTTGCTCAGCAACCTGAAGCCCGACGCTGAAGACATTGTCTTCGTGACACCGAGAGTGCCTGAGAGCGATACCTACACCCATCGTTTGATTGACCGGATCATCAACAAATACGGCAAGTGGTCTGGCACCCAACTGTCCAACCTCTCCCACGAGGACGGCACAGCCTGGGCCCTCAAGGGCGCCGACGGTTCGGCCATCGACTGGGAAGACATGGCCACACTCATTCACCCAAAGAGCCGCATCCGTGAGTGAAGAACTCGACAACCTGGAACTCACCTTGCCCCCCGTGGCAGGGCCTGACCAGGACACCCAAGCCGGTGGCGAGCAAGCCATAGGCACCGACGATGAAAGAAGCCAGAACCTCAAAGACCAGAAGGCTGAAAGGCAACTGCGCAAGAAATATGCGGGGCGTGCGTTTTGGTTCGCTGCGTGCGGGGTGATCTTCTGGGGGGTCCTGCTGGTGTGGAATGGCTGGTCGACGTATTACTCGGGTAAAGCGCCGTTCTCGGACAATGTGTTGATTGCCATCACTACGGCGACTTCAATCAACTTGTTTGCGGCGTTTCTTGGGGTGATCAGAGGGTTGTTTCCGGCTAGTGGGCGTAAATCCAAATAGTCTGGTCGTACTCATACCCTGACTTCTCTCTATTCGGCATTGAGGTGTGAGCACGCAAAAGTCAGTTAATCATCTTCAAGGCACTGATCGGTTTTTTAGTTTTTGCCGAGCTTATCCAGCAGCGACCGGCTGCAAAAATCGCACCGAGGTGGAGTTTCATCTTGCGGCCAACACCTCGGATTTCCGCCACGTCTGTATTGCGCAAGACCCGGTCCCGCTTAACCGGGTCGGTGCTATTGACCACCCCGACCAGCATCAACTGAAGCCGCACCCGCGGCGGCTTCTGTCGTCGGCCAGTCAGCGGCGCGGAGTCTGCAAGGCGTGGTAGCCGTAATCGGCGCGAGCTTTGCGTAAAGGAACGCCCTCCTCGATAGCCGTACGAATATGTTCTTCGGCCTGGTGGATTTCTTCGGCCACCTCCAGCACTTCGCTCAGTGAGCCGGCCGGAATCACCACCAGGCCGTCAGCGTCGCCGCGCAACCAATCATCGGGTTGTACCCGCACGCCACCCAGCGTAACGGGCGCCTGGATCGCTTCGACACGCACGCGATCCTTGCCGGTGCGCATCCAGTTCCCCCGGGAAAAGATCGGGTAGTTAAGCTCCAACGCACGGTCGACATCGCGGCAGATACCGTCAATCACCGTCCCGGCCAACTGCTTACGGGCGGCGGTAGAGGTCAGTAAATCGCCCCACACGGTGGTGTCGAGCCGCGCCTGGTTGTCGATCACTACCACCTGGCCAGCCTCAAGGTCGTCGATGTAGTCACCCACCGAGCCGCCGTCCAGGCCAGTAGGGCCGTAGCGCAGGGTCCAGGCTTTGCCTGTGAGGTTGAACGACCGGTCCAGAGGCATGATGTCGGTGCACTGGCAAACGATTTTCAGGCGGTCCATCGCATCGCTGAGGTCGGTGCAACTCAGGGCGTCGAGGCGGGTAACAATAGAGGTTTGCATGATGTGGCCTTCCTTGTGTCCTGTGGGTTAACGCGCGGTGGCGTCGGCACTGAATGCGTGGATCTTGTCGACGATCTGGCGTGACGCCGTCCGGATTGCCGTGGTGGTATTGCCAGCGATGTGCGGCGTCAATTGCGCATTGGCAATAGTGGTCAATGGCGAGTCGAAGCGGTCTTTTTCAAGGGCAAAGGTATCGATGGCGACGGCTTTGATATGCCTGGGAAACTGGCGCATGAAAGCGGCCAACCGGTGTTCGTCGACGATCCCGCCGCGCGCGGTATTGATGAGGATTGATCCCTGGCGCATCTGCTGGAACTCGGCGGTGCCGAACAAGCCTCGGGTCTGCGGGGTGAGCGGTACGTGGATCGAGACGATGTTCGCCTCGGCCAGTAACTGTCCAAGACCTGCCCGCCGTTCAAGCCCAAGGCTGTGCGCCACCGGTTCGGTAAAACGTTCGGACCCGGTGGCGATCACCCTGATGCCCAGCGCCGCAGCCTTGCGCGCCACCTGCCGGGCAATGCTGCCGGTGCCCACCAGCCCAAGCGTCAGTTCGGCGTATTCGCAGGCAGGTGCCAAGGAGCCTTTTGCCCAATGGCCGTTGTGCGTTTCAGCGTTGTAGTCATCCAGGTCGCGCGACAGAAACAGCGCCTGGGCCACGACGTATTCGGCAACAGCGGTCGCGTTGGAGCCCGGTGTGTTGAGGATCGCCACGCCACACTGCTCGCACGCCAGCCGATCAATATGATTGATCCCTGTGCCAGCCTGGGCAATGGCGCGCAGTGGCGTGGCCAACGCCGGCGAGGTGGCAGCGCGGATCAGGCCAGCGCCCAACGGGATGTTCAGGCGCGTCTTGAACACGCTGTAACCCCCGGCCTGACTCACGGCGGCAATAAAGCCAGGCTCGTCATGGCAGTTGATCTCGGCATAGTGAATGCGCGTGCCGTAGTGCTGCCGGATGCGCTCTTTGTCCGCGAAATAATGCAGGTTGAGGGTGACGCCCAGGCCCAGTTCAAGAAAGCGATCGACTTCCTCAAACAGTAACGGCGGCCCGGGGGCATCCAGTATCAAGGTGGTAAATGCCATACAGTTGATCCTCTTGGAGGGTAGCGCCTGCCGATACCCAGGTTGCCCTGGGCATCGGGGTTAATCACCAGGTGAAATGGTGGGCGCTTGCGGGATCGACCAAACCTGCATCGGTACTCACGGCCGCGAGGAACCCGCTGTAGAAATCATTCAGCGATGACGACTGGATGAACGCGGGATTGCTTTTGGCGTAGAGCAGAAACAAGCGATAGATTCGCAAGTTCTTTTCCTTGAGATAGACCTCGGCCCTGAGGCTGGGCCAGAGGTTGAGCAAGCTGCCTTCCTTGATTTTCCATGGATCCGCCGGCTCGGTGCCGTTGGTGGCTTTGTACACGAAGCGCTTACCTTCAATCACTTCCAGGTGCAGGCTGGCCAGCAGCTGTTCGGCGGTACCGACGGCTTCGGTCTTCAAGGCTTGCGCCAGCCTCTGGATGTGGGCCTTTTCCGGGATGCTGCCGGTCAGGGTCAGCCAGGCGCATTTGAGGTCGGTTCGCGCAATGGCGTAGGCCATGCCTTTGACGTAGGTGTGAAAGCTCTCATCCTCGTTGAAGGCCTTGGACAAGCAAGTTGCCGGATCTTGCGCAAACTGCCCGACGCCGATCAGTTCGCTGTGCAATCCACCGGCCAGCAAGGCGCGGGTCCAGGGAATCGCACGAATGGCATCGGGGCGCGACTCGAACACCTTGATGTTGAAGATACGAGAAGGCGGCCGGGTGCCTTTGGCGGTGGCCCTGACCACATCGAATCGCGCCAGGTCCCGCAGCAGGGAAGGCAGCGCCGGATGCTCGAAGAACGTCGCCTGGTAGCGGCGCACCACGCCCCCCCAACGTTGAACCCTGTCGGCAATGACCTCCTCGGACGGCTGCGGCTTGGGCTCGGCGTGCATACGGTACAACTGGCTGAGAAAGTTGACGGACTGGTTGCGGGTCAGCAGATGAGCGCGCATCTCCGCGCAGCCGGCCAGCATGAAGCGGGTTTCCGGGCCCTCCAGCGCGCCGAACTCCTGCAAGGTCTCGGCGATCACCCCATTACACCGTGCGTGTTCCCCGCCCATGATGACGTGGACGACCACCTCGATGCCATAACGAGCCGCGATCAACTTGTGCTGGTTGGCAATCGCCATGTTCAGCTTGTGCATGGCCTTGCCGCCTTGCTTGCCCGTGTCGCTGGGGCCAAACGTGATGTATTGGCGGTTGCCGCGCGTTGCCAGGTGCTGGCGGTACACCGGGTTTTCGTACACCTCATGCACCGTGGCCAGCGTGCGCTCGGCACCTGCCAGGTCTTCAGGTTGCAGAGCGATGTCAATCCCGTCCCGTACCTGGGCCGCTTTCATCAGGAACAGCACCTCCAGCGCGCTGAGGGCCGAGGTGTACTCGGCGATCCCGTGGATTTTCATCCGGTCGCGATAACGGTCAATCATTTCAAACCGTTCCACCGCGTTGCGCGCATCGTGCATGCGGATATAGCTCGCATCCTGCTCCATCAGCGCAATGTAATCCTGGCCGGCATATTGCTCGACTTTCCGCGTGTAAATCGGCGTGGTGCGTTGCAAATACTCCTGCCACAGGGCAGCGGGCGTCCGGGCCGCCCCGCCCTCCAGCGCGACCTCAAGGGCGGCCTGACGCGCACGCTCATCCAGCTCGTGATAGTGCCGGCCCTGGCCCAGGCCGATGGTTTCCAGCCACTGGCTGGAAAGGATCTCATCGACCACGCAGCTGAACATCTCGGCGTTTTCACGAAACTCGATATCCAGATAGTGAAAGCCAAACGCATGCACCCGCAGCAGCAGACGGTCGATGGCGGCGGGCTGGGTAAAACGGATGCTGCTCAGTGCGTCGATCAGTTCGGCGGGACGCTTGAAATGCTCGGGATGATCCTTGCCCACGCGAGCACGAATCTCTTCAAGGCGATGCCGTGCGCCGCCGTCCTTGATCAGACTGTCGATATCAGCGATGTAGCGATTGCGCAGCGCCGTTTCCAGCGCCACCACCAGGGTTTCGGTGTGCTGGTTGGTGTCATAGGGGCGGCCATCCTTGTCGCCGTATAACCAGGTGAACAAAGTCAGCCATTTTTCCTGCGGCGCCAGGCCCAGGGCGTGATGCACGTCGGGCAACGCGTCATACACACTGTCGGCGTAAAAAATCTGTGACTCGATATCGGTGCCATTACTGCCCGACCACACGGCGTTGTACAACTCCAGCAGAAGCTGCGCAGTGACTTGAGGCTTTTTCAGGCCACGATCCTCGACGTGCTGTGCCAGTTTCTGCAAGACCAGCACAACGGAATGCTTGAGCTGATCGGTTTCTTTGCACAGCACTCCCAGGCTGATATTCACGCCCGCAGGCGCTGCAATCAACTGCGGATCGAGCGTGAGCAACTGACGAGGCAGACTGGCTTGCGAAGCAATCTGGGTCGCCACACCCCTGACCGACAATTCGAACAGCAGTTGCTTGATCAGTAACAACTTCCAGAATGCCTCGACGTCTTTGCTGGAGCGCGATTCGAAGAACGCCTTGCCCAGAGCTGCGGCCAATTTCGAATCACCCTTGTCCAGATACGACAGCGTATCGATTTCAGCATAGATCCTGAGACAGGCACGGGCATGCGGGGTGTGGGAAGCATCATCCGTGTTGGCCTTGAGTACGTGCTCCAGGGCTCGCCATAGGACGTCATGCAGTAGCGCGGGGTTGGTATGGCCGATTGAGGGGCGAGTTGATGCATTTTCCAGTATGGAGTTGATCACATGATTCATGGGTTCAAGCCTCGATAATTGTCAAATCCCTTGTTTGCAGTGCGCCGAACAGACACACGCAAAATCATCAATGTCCCAGGCTTAACCCACTGCGTCGCAACGAACGGAACTCACCTGTTCGCCGACAGAAAGCCCCCTTGTCGATACCGAAAAACGGCAAAAAAATGAAACAATTTGTTACATCCGTGAGCAATAAAACATGCTCCGAATTTTTCGACAAAAGACCTTTTTGGAATAGACAGCCAGGAAAAAATGATAGGAAGCTAATAAAAATCACATCAACGATTCTTTTTAGTGCGGATGTTTTTTCTAAAACCCTGATTATTCGAAATTATATTCACCCGCTCAAAAACGCTCGCCCCAGGAAGGATCTCGCGAAGGCACGACCTGCGAGCGCAACTTAAACAATTCTTCATAAACACGGCTTTATGAAAAACCAGAGCAGGTTCACGCATTAACAGCGGTGTCTCCTTGCAAAACGCCTTGCACCCCACCTCCAATCTTCTCCACGTCGCCAAGCTGCTCGTAGAAGATGCGGCGATGACCAAGGAGACGGACCGTTACGCCTGGGCTTCGCATGACTTGCAGGAAATGGTCAAGGCGGTGGTTGATGATGGGGTGAAGGTGTTGGATTCGCCGGTTAATACCCAGTAAGCCGCGAAAATAGAAAAGGCGGGCAACCGCTAACCTGTGGCGGCGCCGCTCCTTTAGTGGTGGATATCGGGGCGGCACCGCTTTTGCTTTTTACCTATCCGTTTGCGACCTGCGAACCCCCGACCTCGCGTGTTAACCTTGCCGCCATCGCAAAAAATGCTGGGCCAAGCGCCCCCTTTGCCCCATCACTTTCAACGAATTTGCCTACTACCCAATGAGTAAAAACACTTCAGACCTGTCCTCCCACACCCCGATGATGCAGCAGTACTGGCGCCTGAAAAACCAGCACCCTGATCAGTTGATGTTCTATCGCATGGGCGACTTCTACGAGATCTTCTACGAAGACGCGAAGAAGGCCGCCAAGCTGCTGGACATTACCCTGACCGCGCGCGGGCAGTCGGCGGGGCAGTCGATTCCGATGTGTGGGATTCCTTATCACTCGTTGGAAGGCTACTTGGTCAAGCTGGTCAAGCTGGGCGAGTCGGTGGTGATCTGTGAGCAGATCGGTGACCCGGCCACCAGCAAAGGGCCGGTGGAACGCCAGGTGGTGCGCATCATCACCCCAGGCACGGTGAGTGATGAGGCGTTGCTGGATGAGCGTCGCGACAACCTGATCGCTGCGGTATTGGGCGATGAGCGTCTGTTCGGCCTGTCGGTGCTGGATATCACCAGCGGCAACTTCAGCGTGCTGGAGATCAAGGGTTGGGAAAACCTGCTGGCGGAGCTGGAGCGTATCAATCCGGTGGAGTTGTTGATCCCGGATGATTGGCCCAAGGACTTGCCCGCCGAGAAGCGTCGGGGAACCAAACGTCGTGCACCGTGGGATTTTGAACGTGATTCGGCACTGAAAAGTCTGTGCCAGCAGTTCTCGGTGCAGGACCTTAAAGGCTTTGGTTGCGAAACCCTGACCCTGGCTATCGGCGCTGCCGGCTGCCTGCTCAGCTACGCCAAGGAAACCCAGCGTACCGCCCTGCCGCACTTGCGCAGCCTGCGCCATGAGCGTCTGGACGATACCGTGGTGCTTGATGGCGCCAGCCGTCGCAACCTGGAACTGGACACCAACCTGGCCGGTGGCCGCGATAACACCCTGCAATCGGTGGTAGACCGTTGCCAGACCGCCATGGGCAGCCGTTTGCTGACCCGTTGGCTGAACCGTCCGCTGCGGGACTTGACCGTGCTGCAAGCACGCCAGACGTCTATTACCTGCCTGCTGGACGGCTACCGCTTTGAAAAATTGCAGCCGCAACTGAAAGAAATCGGCGATATCGAACGTATCCTGGCACGGATCGGTTTGCGCAATGCACGGCCCCGTGACCTGGCGCGCCTGCGTGATGCCTTGAGCGCCCTGCCGCAGTTGCAAGTGGCGATGACCGAACTGGACACGCCGCACCTGCAACAGCTGGCAGTGACTGCCGGCACGTACCCGGACCTCGCGGCACTGCTGGAAAAGGCCATCATCGACAACCCGCCGGCGATCATTCGTGACGGCGGCGTATTGAAAACCGGCTACGACAGCGAGCTGGATGAGCTGCAATCCCTGAGCGAAAACGCCGGGCAGTTCCTGATCGACCTGGAAGCCCGCGAAAAAGCCCGTACCGGCCTGGCTAACCTGAAAGTCGGCTACAACCGCGTGCATGGCTACTTTATCGAGTTGCCGAGCAAGCAGGCGGAGTCTGCGCCTATCGACTATCAACGTCGCCAGACCCTCAAAGGCGCCGAGCGTTTTATCACCCCAGAGCTCAAAGAGTTCGAAGACAAGGCGCTGTCGGCCAAAAGCCGCGCCCTGGCGCGGGAAAAGATGCTGTACGAAGCCTTGCTCGAGGACCTGATCAGCCGCCTGGCGCCGTTGCAAGACACCGCCGCCGCCCTGGCGGAGCTGGATGTGTTGAGCAACCTCGCCGAACGGGCGCTGAACCTGGACCTCAACTGCCCACGGTTTGTCAGCGAACCGTGCATGCGCATCGTGCAAGGCCGTCACCCGGTGGTAGAGCAGGTGCTGACCACGCCGTTCGTCGCCAATGACCTGTCGCTGGACGACGATACCCGCATGTTGGTAATCACCGGTCCGAACATGGGTGGTAAATCCACCTACATGCGCCAGACCGCGTTGATCGTGCTGTTGGCGCATATCGGCAGCTTCGTACCCGCAGCCAGTTGCGAATTGTCGCTGGTGGACCGCATTTTCACGCGGATCGGCTCCAGCGATGACCTGGCCGGTGGCCGTTCGACCTTTATGGTGGAAATGAGCGAAACCGCCAACATTCTGCACAACGCCACCGAACGCAGCCTGGTGCTGATGGACGAGGTGGGCCGCGGCACCAGCACGTTCGACGGCCTGTCCCTGGCTTGGGCCGCGGCCGAACGCTTGGCGCATTTGCGTGCGTACACGCTGTTCGCCACGCACTACTTCGAGCTGACGGTGTTGCCGGAAAGCGAGCCGCTGGTGGCCAACGTGCATCTCAATGCCACCGAGCACAACGAGCGCATCGTGTTCCTGCACCATGTGCTGCCAGGGCCTGCGAGCCAGAGCTACGGCCTGGCCGTGGCGCAGTTGGCCGGTGTGCCGAACGAGGTGATCACCCGTGCCCGCGAACACCTCAGCCGCCTGGAAACCACGGCCCTGCCCCATGAAACCGTGGTCGCCAGCCCGGCCAAGGCCAGCAAGAAACCTGCCGCGCCGCATCAGAGCGATATGTTCGCCAGCCTGCCCCATCCGGTGCTGGATGAGTTGGCAAAGCTTGACCTGGATGACTTGACGCCGCGTAAAGCGCTCGAAA
The DNA here is from genome assembly GCF_037976155.1 of Pseudomonas sp. FSL L8-0168. NCBI lineage: Bacteria > Pseudomonadati > Pseudomonadota > Gammaproteobacteria > Pseudomonadales > Pseudomonadaceae > Pseudomonas > Pseudomonas sp. FSL L8-0168. Next base: position 2,305,170 of record NZ_CP150262.1, read on the forward strand.
TGTTATATGCACTGAAGACTCGGATATAACGCAGACGCTTGCAAGCTGATAGAATCTCGCGCGGTTTGGGATGCTGCGGGCTTTTAGCCTGGTCCGCAGACTATCGCTCTCAAACCTCGCGAACCCCACCACAAGGGGTTTCGCTGCCGCCGCCTGAGGAGAAAATTAGAAATGACCTTCGTCGTCACCGACAACTGCATCAAGTGCAAGTACACCGACTGCGTAGAAGTCTGTCCGGTGGACTGCTTCTACGAAGGCCCGAATTTCCTGGTTATCCACCCGGATGAGTGCATCGACTGCGCCCTGTGTGAACCAGAATGCCCGGCCGTCGCGATTTTCTCCGAGGACGAAGTGCCTGCGGGCATGGAGCAATTCATTCAGTTGAACGTCGAGTTGGCAGACATCTGGCCAAACATCACTGAGCGCAAAGATCCGATGCCGGACGCCGCCGAATGGGATGGCAAGCCCAACAAGATTGAGCAACTAGAGCGCTAAAGCGCCACTGCCCAACAAAAAAAGGCCCTTGAGGGCCTTTTTTGCGTTCGGGTGCCTGGGTTCACTTTTCTACAGGCAAAAAAAGGGGCGGTATGACCCGCCCACATTTTTTCCCTAGTCCCTGTATTCCTTTTCATCATCCTGATGAATCGCATCCTGCGACGTTCCTTCAAACCATCGTTCCTTGATGGCTGTGCCAATCCGTGGACACAGGGCTGATGTTAGAGCGTTCCAAGGGAAGTTCAACGCGATCCCCACGGCGGGCTGACAAACGTTGCCGCTCGCCAGCATGAAAATAATCGTTATTTTTCAAAAAGATAGATAATAGCTTCGTCGATTCAAGACGTACGCAACCGCTAAAAAAACCAAACACTTACGAAAAAGTAAGCGAATGCTTACACCTGCATTGCGCAAAGTAGCAACAAGCCCTTTTGGCGCCCCACCTGTAGGAGCGAGCTCGCTCGCGAAAAACCTGAGAGCACCACGGATCGTCAGGCTTTTCGCGTAACCGTTAAAGCCTAATCAATCGTCGCTCACGGTAATGGTCGGCATTGCCGGCGCCGTCGCTTCCTGCAAAACAATCCGCGCACCGACGTGACGGGCCAATTCCTGATAGATCATCGCGATCTGCCCATCGGCCTCTGCCGCGACGGTAGGTTTGCCACCATCGGCCTGCTCGCGAATCTCCATCGCCAATGGCAGCGATGCCAGCAGTTCGACGCCATACTGAGTAGCGAGCTTCGCCCCCCCGCCCTCACCGAACAAATGCTCGGCATGCCCGCAGTTGGAACAGATGTGCACCGCCATGTTTTCCACGACGCCCAGCACCGGGATGTTGACCTTGCGGAACATCTCCACACCTTTCCTGGCGTCCAGCAGCGCCAGGTCCTGAGGCGTGGTGACAATCACCGCACCGGCCACCGGCACTTTCTGCGCCAGGGTCAGTTGAATGTCGCCGGTGCCTGGCGGCATGTCGATCACCAGGTAGTCGAGGTCGCCCCAAGCTGTTTGTGTGACCAATTGCAGCAACGCACCGGAGACCATTGGCCCGCGCCAGACCATCGGCGTGTTGTCATCGGTGAGAAACGCCATGGACATCACTTCCACACCCAGCGACTCGATCGGTACAAACCATTTCTGATCCTTGACCTTCGGCCGTGTGCCTTCGGCGATGCCGAACATCACGCCCTGGCTCGGCCCGTAGATATCGGCATCGAGAATGCCCACGCGCGCCCCTTCCCGGGCCAAGGCCAGGGCCAGGTTGGCCGCGGTGGTGGATTTACCCACGCCACCCTTGCCGGAAGCCACCGCCACCACATTCTTGACGTTGGCCAGACCCGGGATCTGCGCCTGGGCCTTGTGCGGCGTGATCACGCATTGGATGTCGACCTTGGCCGAACCCACACCGTCGAGGCCCTCGATAGCCATTTGCAGCATCTGCGCCCAACCGCTTTTGAACAGGCCCGCGGCATAACCCAGTTGCAACTGCACCGCCACCTGGTCGCCCTGGACCTCGATGGCACGTACACAGCCGGCACTGACCGGGTCCTGGTTCAAATAGGGGTCGGTGTACTGGCGAAGAACGGCTTCCACCGCTGCGCGATTGACGGCGCTCATGGGCTACTCCCGAAAAAAAGACTGACTGAAACAGGCGGCTATCCTAACCGTTCCAGCCGCCGAACGGCATGCTTTCGAAAGTACGGAAGATTCTGAAACAGCGTCACGGGGTGAAATAAATTTCCCGGCGCTTTATAGTGGCCGACCTCCGTTTCATCAAGTAGCCGAGCCCCATGTCCGAGCCACGCAAGATCCTCGTCACCAGCGCCCTGCCCTATGCCAATGGTTCGATCCATCTTGGCCATATGCTTGAGTACATCCAGACCGATATGTGGGTGCGCTTCCAGAAGCATCGCGGCAATCAATGCATTTATGTCTGCGCGGACGACGCCCACGGTTCGGCCATCATGTTGCGCGCCGAAAAGGAAGGCATCACCCCGGAACAGCTGATCGCCAATGTGCAGGCTGAACACAGCGCCGACTTTGCCGAGTTCCTGGTGGACTTCGACAATTTCCACTCGACCCACTCCGACGAAAACCGCGAGCTGTCGAGCCAGATCTACCTGCGGTTGAAGGAAGCCGGGCACATCGACCAACGTTCGGTGACCCAGTATTTCGACCCGGAAAAGAAAATGTTCCTGGCCGACCGTTTCATCAAGGGCACCTGCCCGAAATGCGGCACCGAAGACCAGTACGGCGACAACTGCGAAAAATGTGGTGCGACCTACGCACCGACCGACTTGAAGGATCCCAAGTCAGCGATCTCCGGCGCCACGCCGGTGCTCAAGGACTCGCAGCACTTCTTCTTCAAGCTCCCGGATTTCCAGCAAATGCTGCAAACCTGGACGCGCAGCGGCACCTTGCAGGACGCCGTGGCCAACAAACTCTCCGAATGGCTCGACAGTGGCCTGCAGCAGTGGGACATCTCCCGCGACGCGCCGTACTTCGGCTTCGAGATTCCGGGCGAGCCAGGCAAGTATTTCTATGTATGGCTGGACGCGCCGATCGGCTACATGGCCAGCTTCAAGAACCTGTGCGACCGCACCCCGCAGTTGGACTTCGACGCGTTCTGGGGCAAGGACTCCACCGCCGAGCTGTACCACTTCATCGGCAAGGACATCGTCAACTTCCACGCGCTGTTCTGGCCGGCAATGCTTGAAGGCTCGGGCTATCGCAAGCCGACCGGCATCGCCGTGCACGGCTACCTGACGGTCAACGGCCAGAAAATGTCCAAGTCCCGTGGCACCTTTATCAAGGCGCGCACCTACCTGGACCATCTGTCGCCGGAATACCTGCGCTATTACTACGCATCCAAGCTGGGCCGTGGTGTGGACGACCTGGACCTGAACCTGGAAGACTTCGTACAGAAGGTCAACTCGGACCTTGTAGGTAAAGTCGTCAACATCGCCAGCCGTTGCGCCGGGTTCATCCACAAGGGCAACGCCGGTGTACTGGTAGCCGAGAACGCCGCACCGGAACTGACCGACGCCTTCCTGGCCGCCGCGCCGAGCATCGCCGACGCTTATGAAGCCCGCGACTTTGCCCGCGCCATGCGCGAGATCATGGGCCTGGCCGACCGCGCCAACGCCTGGATCGCCGACAAGGCGCCATGGTCGCTGAACAAGCAGGAAGGCAAGGAAGCGGAGGTTCAGGCGATCTGCGCCACCGGGGTCAACCTGTTCCGTCAGTTGGTGATCTTCCTCAAGCCGGTGCTGCCATTGCTGGCCGCCGATGCCGAGGCGTTCCTCAACGTGGCGCCGTTGAGCTGGAACGATCACACCACCTTGCTCGGTAATCATCAGTTGAACGCGTTCAAGCCCTTGATGACCCGGATTGACCCGGTGAAAGTCCAGGCCATGACCGATGCTTCGAAAGAAGACCTGGTGGCCAGCCAGACCGATACCGGCCAATCCGCGCCGGCGGGCAATGGCGAGCTGGCCAAGGACCCGATTTCCCCGGAAATCGATTTCGACGCCTTTGCCGCCGTGGACCTGCGCGTGGCGCTGATCATCAAGGCCGAAGCCGTGGAAGGCGCCGACAAGCTGCTGCGCCTGACCCTGGATATCGGTGACGAACAGCGCAACGTGTTCTCCGGCATCAAGAGCGCGTACCCGGACCCGTCCAAGCTCGATGGTCGCCTGACCATGATGATCGCCAACCTCAAGCCACGAAAAATGAAGTTTGGCATTTCCGAAGGCATGGTGATGGCTGCGGGCCCTGGCGGCGAAGAAATTTACCTGCTGAGCCCGGACAGCGGTGCCAAGCCGGGTCAACGCATCAAGTAACCTCTGCAAAATGCCCCGCTGTTGCTACAGCGGGGCTTCTCAGCTTGCCCTCCTCCCTGGACCGGGCATCAACGCTATGATCACAGCATGAACCTCATTCAACGTATCGACGCGCTGCTGCCGCAGACTCAATGCGGCAAGTGCGGGCACCCGGGCTGCAAGCCCTACGCAGAAGGCATCGCTAAAGGCGAAGCCATCAACAAGTGCCCGCCCGGTGGGCAGGAAACCATTGCCGGGCTCGCGCAACTGCTGCGCCTGCCGGTACTGGAGCTGGACACCAGCCGTGGAGATGCGCCTGCGCAAGTCGCCTATATCCGCGAGGCCGAATGCATCGGCTGTACCAAATGCATCCAGGCCTGCCCGGTGGACGCCATTGTGGGTGCCGCCAAGTTGATGCACACCGTGATTGTCGACGAGTGCACCGGTTGCGACCTGTGCGTTGCGCCTTGCCCTGTCGACTGTATCGAGATGCGCCCACTTGCTGACGTTCTGCCTATCGTCGGTGACTTGGCCAGCAACGATGATGAACGGCGTGTACGCGACCTCAAACGCAACCGGGCGCGGCGGCGCTTCGAGCAACGTAACGCCCGCCTGCAACGTGAAGAAGCCTACAAGCTCGCCGAACGCCTGGCACGAGCCAAGCGCACAGCGCCGATGGAGGTGGCACCGGTTGATAACACTCAGGCCGCTCAGGACGCTGCGATCAAGCAGGCCAAAAGCAGCGTCGCCATGAGTCGCGCTCAGTTGCACAAATCCTTGAAAGCGTTTGGGCATCCGCCGACCTTTGAGCAACAGTCGCAATTGATTATGCTGCAGCGGCAGTTCGAGGCATCCGAGCAGGCGCTTGCCGCACTGGAGGCCAACAGCTCACCGCAGCCACCAAAGACGACCACTAAAAGCCCCGAGTTCAAGCGCGCAAAAATCCAGCTGGCCATGCGCCGTGCAGCGTTGAAAAAGGCTCAGGATCACCATGCCGACGAGCATCAATTGGCAACCTTGAAAGCCGCATTGAATGCCGCCGAGCAAACGCTGCAAGATGCCGAGGCCAACGGCTGACCCAGTGCGCTGTGTATTGCTAACATCACGCCGACCGCCTGCAAGGAAACGCCTGTCCCTATGAATGCCGCAAAACGCCTGGAAATCTTCCGCAGGTTTCACGAAGACAATCCGGAACCGAAAACCGAACTGGCCTACTCCTCACCGTTCGAATTACTGATTGCGGTGATCCTATCGGCTCAATCCACAGACGTAGGCGTTAACAAGGCCACGGCGAAGTTGTACCCCGTGGCCAATACACCCGCCGCGATTTACGCCCTGGGTGTGGAAGGCTTGTCCGAATACATCAAAACCATCGGCCTGTATAACAGCAAGGCCAAGAATGTGATCGAAACGTGCCGCCTGTTGTTGGAGCTGCATGGGGGTGAGGTGCCACAAACCCGCGAAGCCCTCGAAGCCTTGCCAGGCGTGGGCCGCAAAACGGCGAACGTGGTGCTCAATACGGCGTTTCGGCAGTTGACCATGGCGGTGGACACGCACATTTTCCGCGTCAGCAACCGAACCGGCATTGCACGGGGCAAGAATGTGGTTGAGGTGGAAAAGCAATTGATGAAGTTCGTGCCCAAGCCCTATTTGCTCGACTCCCACCATTGGCTGATCCTGCACGGACGCTACGTTTGCCAGGCCCGCAAGCCGCGCTGCGGCAGCTGCCGTATCGAAGACTTGTGCGAATACAAGGACAAGACCTCCGACGATTGAGCGATCATTGCTTTTTGTGATCAGGCGATTGAAAAAATCTTTTTTACCCGTTCGCGGATTATCGCTATAAGGAGCCCCAACGGCAGTCTTAGCCTGGAGTTGACCTTATGAGCGCTGGCAACGAACAACTGGAAGTGGAAGACGACCTCGTTGAGTCGGATGACGATGTGGTAGAGGCACCTGTGGCAGAGGTGGCCAAGACCAATTTAAGCAAACGCCGCACTATCGACAATCTTCTGGAAGAGCGACGCTTGCAAAAACAGCTGGCCGATTACGACTTCGATCTCTGATCGAGCCGTTGGCGGCCGGAAGCCTCCCTGACGGAGGCTTTTTTCTGCCGGTTACACGGGTATTCAAGAGATGCAATATCCTCCTAGACCAGGCCGTTGCGCTGGGCCAGTTCGATCAAGTCCACGAGGGACCTGGCATTGAGCTTGAGCAGCAAGCGCGTCTTGTAGGTACTGACGGTTTTGTTGCTGAGGAACATGCCATCGGCAATCTCCTTGTTGGTTTTGCCACGGGCCAGTTGCTGCAGCACCATCATCTCCCGCCCCGATAAGCGTTCGACCATGTCGGCTTCACTGGCATTGCCCATGGTTGACCGCACTGAGTTGAGCGCCTGGTTCGGGAAATAGCTATAGCCGGAAAGCACCGCCTTGATGGCACTGAGCAACTCTGTCAGATCCTGCTGCTTGCACACATAGCCGGCGGCACCCGCCTGCATGCAGCGCATGGAAAAATGGCCAGGCGCCTGGGACGTCAGCACCAGCACCTTGAACGAGACGGCTTGCTTGGTCGAAGCCAGCCGACAAATAACTTCCAAGCCGTCGAGCTTGGGGATTCCGATATCCAGTATCACAATATCCGGCATATGTTCCCGTGCAAGTTGCAACGCATCGACACCGTTATCAGTCTCGGCAACGACCTCATAACCATGACGCTCCATTAGCATGCGCACAGCAAGACGAATGACGGGATGATCATCCACGATCAGCACTTTATTCATGAGAAAGTCCAATTTCGCTGTTCGAATTATTTAGAGCAAACACAATAGCCTAGTCGATTACTAGTTGGCATAGCATTCCACCCCGAGCAAGAGCAGGCAGAGACCCAACCCACAAGAAGATAGGAATTAACCTACAAAAATTCGCCAACTTAGATGCATGTAGCTTTATGGTTGCTTTCAGACCTTTCCCGGCGCGCACATATTTTGAGTGAAATGTCTGGGGCATGAGCCCCTGAAGGTAAACGTGCCGCACAAGACTTTCAGGAAATGCCCCTTGCTTGTCGCAATGACGCCCGCAAACCGACCCGGAAAAACCGTCCGCATTAGTTCCATTTAACATATTTCAACACTTCCGCAATTCCTACAGAAAATTCATAAACTCACATCTCCATTGCAACTACATGAGTGAATTTTCTGTCAGACATAGTTCCTCCCCAGATGTAAAAAATGATTCAGCCTTAAAAAAAGATAAACCGGTAAATAATTGCGCAAGTTACGAAAAAACCTTAAACACACGCTAAACGCTAATAAACAGTGCGACATCTAAAATCCAGGCAAAAAAAATGGCCCCTTGCATAAGGGGCCATTTTTCACGACAGGCGCACGGTTCAGAACAACGAGCGCCCCTTGTTGGCAGCAATGCGCATGCGCAGTGCGTTCAACTTGATGAAGCCTGCCGCGTCCGCCTGATTGTAGGCCCCGCCGTCTTCTTCGAAGGTGGCGATGTTGGAGTCGAACAGCGACTCATCGGACTTGCGGCCGGTGACGATCACGTTGCCCTTGTACAGCTTCAGGCGCACAACACCGTTCACATGAGCCTGGGAGGCGTCGATCATCTGTTGCAGCATCAGACGCTCAGGGCTCCACCAGTAACCGGTGTAGATCAGGCTGGCGTACTTGGGCATCAGCTCGTCTTTGAGGTGCGCGACTTCGCGGTCCAGGGTGATGGATTCGATGGCGCGGTGGGCGCGCAGCATGATGGTGCCACCTGGGGTTTCGTAGCAGCCACGGGACTTCATGCCCACGTAACGGTTCTCGACGATGTCGAGACGGCCGATACCATGCTGGCCACCGATCCGGTTCAGGGTCGCCAGTACGGTGGCCGGGGTCATTTCAACGCCGTCCAGCGCAACGATATCGCCGTTACGGTAAGTCAGTTCCAGGTACTGCGCCTTGTCTGGAGCGTTCTCCGGGGAGACGGTCCATTTCCACATGTCTTCTTCGTGCTCGGTCCAGGTGTCTTCCAGCACGCCGCCTTCATAGGAGATGTGCAACAGGTTGGCGTCCATTGAGTACGGCGACTTCTTCTTGCCGTGGCGCTCGATCGGGATGGCGTGCTTTTCAGCGTAATCCATCAGCTTTTCACGGGACAGCAGGTCCCATTCCCGCCACGGCGCAATGACTTTCACCCCTGGCTTGAGTGCGTACGCACCCAGTTCGAAACGGACCTGGTCGTTGCCCTTGCCGGTGGCGCCATGGGAAATGGCGTCGGCGCCGGTTTCGTTGGCGATCTCGATCAGGCGCTTGGCGATCAGTGGACGTGCGATGGAGGTACCCAGCAGGTACTCACCTTCGTAGACAGTGTTGGCGCGAAACATCGGGAAGACGAAATCGCGGACGAACTCTTCGCGCAGGTCGTCAATGTAGATCTCTTTCACGCCCATGGCTTGCGCCTTGGCACGTGCAGGCTCGACCTCTTCACCCTGACCCAGGTCAGCGGTGAAGGTCACCACTTCACAGTTATAAGTATCCTGCAGCCACTTGAGGATCACCGAAGTGTCCAGGCCGCCGGAATACGCGAGAACGACCTTGTTTACGTCGGCCATGCCATCACTCCACGGGGTTGTACGGAAAGGCGACGATTCTACCGATCAAAACCGTGAAATTACAGGGGCGCGACAGCAAATGAAGATAAAGCGACAGATTATGTCGAGTGGGCGACCGATGGTCGCCCTTATGAGGTAGCCGCCGGGTTGCTTGGCGCAATGGTCTGGGGCGCCGGTTTCTCGGGGGCAGACACGCGCTCCAGCTGAATATTCACACGGCGGTTACGCGCGCGGTTGGCGGCATTGGTGTTGGGCGCCAAGGGGTAGCTTTCGCCATGAAAGCGCATCGTGATCTGCGATTCCTGGATGCCGTTGGCCTTGAAGTAGTCCATCACCGCCAGGGCGCGGCGACGTGAAACGTCACGGTTGGTCAGGCGGTTGCCACTGTTGTCCGAATGGCCGTTCAACTCGACATGGTTGACCGTAGGATCGGCCTTCATGAAGGCAAGGATCACGGACAACTTCTTCTTGGCCGCCGCGTCCAGCTCAATGCCGCCGCCGGGAAAGCCCACTTCGGTCTGTCTGACCTGGTCGTAATTCATGGGCAGCAGCTTGGTGGTGCACAGCTGATAATCGCTGTAAGCCTTGTTGAACTTCACAGGCAGCAGGCGAATTTCCGAGTAGCCGCCTTGACGCCCGTAATGCCGCACGGTCGGGCTGCGCCCTTCAAGCAAACCCGTGAACAGGCGGCCGGCCTGGGCCTGGGAGCTATTGAACAGGACGTCGCCGCTGCCGACACGCACGGCTCCAAGGTTGATATCACCTCGGCCCGGCTGCCACGGCGCGGCCGCGGCCAATAAGGTTGCCGAGCCGGCGCCAAGGGTGCCGCCATAGGTTTTCAGACGAAACGTCGCCTGTTCGCCGGCCCGGCGTACGAATTCACCGGAACCGAAATCGCTGATCGGCTGGGTCAGGCGGCACTCGAACTGATCGCCCTCTACCTTCCACTCAATATTCTCCAGACGTGTCTGGAACGTGAGGGCCGCCGCAGGCAGGCTGGCGAACACACTGAGCAGGGCTAGATAATACTGGCGCACGGGAGGCTCCACTGGTTTCTACAACACTTCAAAGCGTCATACATCGTTAAGGCATACCCGGAGATATCGGTAGCATCCGGCAAAACTTGATAGCGAGTGCCTGCAAGAGTCTTTTCCGGTAGCATTCCCACCAGATTGACCCGCCTGGAATCCCCAATGTCCGACCGCCTGACCCTGCTGCGTCCCGACGACTGGCATATTCATCTTCGCGATGGTGCTGCGTTACCTCAAACCGTGGCCGATGTCGCGCGCACGTTTGGCCGCGCCATCATCATGCCTAACCTCGTACCTCCGGTGCGCAATGCCGCAGAAGCCGACGCCTATCGCCAGCGCATCCTCGCTGCGCGACCGGCCGGCAGCCGCTTCGAACCGTTGATGGTGCTCTACCTCACCGACCGCACCCAGCCTGAAGAAATCCGTGAAGCCAAGGCCAGCGGTTACGTGCACGCCGCCAAGCTGTACCCGGCAGGCGCGACCACCAACTCCGATTCCGGCGTGACCAGCATCGATAAGATCCTGCCGGCAATCGAAGCCATGGCGGAGGTCGGCATGCCATTGCTGATCCACGGGGAAGTCACCCGTGGCGATGTGGACGTGTTCGATCGCGAAAAAATCTTCATCGATGAACACATGCGTCGTGTGGTCGAGCTGTTCCCCACGCTCAAGGTGGTGTTTGAACACATCACCACCGCCGATGCGGTGCAGTTCGTCAGCGAGGCGTCGGCCAACGTTGGCGCGACCATCACGGCCCATCACCTGCTCTACAACCGCAACCACATGCTGGTGGGCGGGATTCGGCCGCACTTCTACTGCCTGCCGATCCTCAAACGCAACACCCATCAGGTAGCCCTGCTGGATGCCGCCACCAGCGGCAACCCGAAGTTCTTCCTCGGCACCGACTCGGCGCCCCACGCCCAGCACGCCAAGGAAGCCGCATGCGGCTGCGCCGGCTGCTACACCGCGTTTGCCGCCATCGAGTTGTACGCCGAAGCGTTTGAACAACGTAATGCTCTGGACAAGCTCGAAGGTTTCGCCAGCCTCAACGGCCCGCGTTTCTACGGCCTGCCGGCGAATACCGACCGCATTACCCTGGTCCGTGAAGACTGGACCGCCCCTGCCAGCCTGCCGTTTGGCGAGCTGACCGTTATCCCGCTGCGCGCCGGTGAGAAACTGCGCTGGCGCCTGCTGGAGGAAAGCAAGTGAGTGAAGACCATTACGACGACGAACAAGAGCACGGCGGTGGCGGCTCGCGCCATCCGATGGCCGAGCGTTTTCGCGGTTATCTGCCGGTTGTCATCGACGTAGAAACCGGTGGTTTCAACTGCGCCACCGACGCCTTGCTGGAAATCGCCGCAACCACCATCGGCATGGACGAACAGGGCTTTGTGTACCCGGAACACACCCATTTCTTTCGCGTCGAGCCGTTTGAAGGCGCCAATATCGAAGCCGCTGCCCTGGAATTCACCGGGATCAAGCTCGACCACCCACTGCGCATGGCGGTAAGTGAAGAAGCGGCGCTGACCGACATCTTCCGTGGCGTGCGCAAGGCATTGAAGGCCAATGGCTGCAAACGTGCGATCCTGGTCGGCCACAACAGCAGTTTCGACCTGGGCTTCCTGAACGCCGCCGTGGCGCGGTTGGACATGAAGCGCAACCCGTTTCATCCGTTCTCCAGTTTCGACACCGCAACGCTTGCAGGCCTGGCCTACGGTCAGACCGTTCTGGCCAAAGCCTGCCAGGCGGCCGGTATCGACTTTGACGGGCGTGAAGCCCACTCGGCCCGCTACGACACCGAGAAGACCGCCGAGCTGTTCTGCGGCATCGTCAACCGCTGGAAGCAGATGGGCGGCTGGGAAGACTTCAACGACTGAAGTCAAATCCCGCGCATAAAAAAACCGGCCTTTTCAGGCCGGTTTTTTTTACCGTGACGTTGGCTTACAGCTTGCCAGCGTTCTCGGTCAGGTAAGCCGCAACGCCTTCTGGCGAAGCGTTCATGCCTTTGTCGCCTTTTTTCCAGTTGGCAGGGCAGACTTCGCCGTGCTCTTCGTGGAATTGCAGCGCGTCGACCAGGCGGATCAGCTCTTCCATGTTACGGCCCAGCGGCAGGTCGTTGATGATCTGCGAGCGCACAACGCCCTTGTCATCGATCAGGAACGCGCCACGGAACGCCACGCCGCCTTCGGACTCAACGTCGTAGGCCTTGGCGATGTCGTGCTTCATGTCGGCAGCCATGGTGTATTTGACTTTACCGATACCGCCGTCATTGATGGCGGTGTTGCGCCAGGCGTTGTGGGTGAAATGGGAGTCGATGGAAACCGCGACCACTTCAACGTTGCGCGCCTTGAAATCGTCCATGCGGTGGTCCAGGGCGATCAGCTCCGAAGGGCAGACGAAGGTGAAGTCCAGCGGGTAGAAGAACACCAGGCCGTATTTGCCTTTGATGGCTTCAGACAGCTTGAAGCTGTCTACGATTTCGCCATTGCCGAGGACGGCTGGTACGTCGAAATCCGGGGCTTGTTTACCGACGAGTACGCTCATTGGATATCTCCTGATATAGGGGTGACGATTGAAGTAAAAGGACCGGTCGAATCTGCCTGTGGAAATAGACAAAAATATGACGCAATCACGCTTCGTGAAGACCGACCATCATACACCGAAAAAACCGTTCGTCAGCGCACGGGCAATTCCCCCCGGATTGCTGCTGAAACTATTTTGACAATCATTCTCGTTAACATTAAGATCCATCGCACTTAAGCCATAAACCCGCGACGGTTCTCACTTATGTATGTCTGCCTCTGCACTGGCGTCACCGACGGACAAATCCGCGAAGCAATCTACGAAGGTTGCTGCAGCTATAAGGAAGTACGTGAAACCACCGGCGTTGCCAGCCAGTGTGGCAAATGTGCTTGCCTGGCCAAGCAAGTGGTACGGGAAACCCTGACGCAGCTGCAAACAGCCCAGGCCGCGCTCCCCTACCCAGCAGAATTTAAACACGCCTGAATAGGCATGTTTTGAAGAACCGGACCTAGTGTCCGGTTTTTTTATGCCATCAATTCAAATAGTTAGCGCCAAGACGCGGAACACAAACATTCTTATTCCGATTAATTTTCATTTATTATTCAATAACTTAGGTTTGACACTAGGATTTTCACCGCTCAGACTCCGCCCTATACACAGCTATTACAGGGCAGGACCCCAGTCATGAAAGGCGACATCTCAGTCATCCAGCAACTCAACAAAATCCTTGCCAATGAACTGGTCGCGATCAATCAGTACTTTCTGCATGCGCGCATGTACGACGATTGGGGCCTGGAAAAGCTCGGCAAGCGTGAATACAAAGAGTCGATCAAGGCCATGAAGGACGCCGACGCGCTGATCAAGCGCATCCTGTTCCTGGAAGGCCTGCCGAACGTACAGGACTTGGGCAAGCTGAACATCGGCGAGCACACCCAGGAAATGATCAGCAGCGACCTGGGCTTCGAGCGCAAGAGCCACAGCGATCTGAAAGCCGCTATCGCTCACTGCGAAACCAAGGGCGATTTCGGCAGCCGTGAACTGCTGGAAGATATCCTGGAAGATCAGGAAGAGCATATCGACTGGCTTGAAACCCAGTTGGGCCTGATCGACAAGGTCAGCCTGGAGAATTACCTGCAATCGCAGATGGGTGAATAACCCGTAGCGTTCAGGCACAAAAAAGCCCCGCTCTCACCAGAGAAGCGGGGCTTTTTATTGCTCGCCAATTAGGCGTCAGTCTTGACTGCTGCTTTTTGCGCTGCGTCTTTGATCAGCGCTTGCAGCGAACCATCAGCTGCCATTTCAGTGATGATGTCGCTACCGCCAACCAGCTCACCGGCTACCCACAACTGCGGGAAAGTCGGCCAGTTGGCGTACTTTGGCAGGTTGGCACGGATTTCAGGGTTTTGCAGGATATCCACGTAAGCGAACTTCTCGCCGCATTGCATGACGGCCTGGGACGCTTTTGCGGAGAAACCGCACTGAGGCGCGTTAGGTGCGCCCTTCATGTAAAGCAGAATGGTGTTGTTGGCAATCTGCTCTTTGATCGTTTCGATGATATCCATGGAACACCTCTGCAGGAACTTTGCGACTCACGGGTCGGCACGGTGGCGCATTGTAACGCAAAAATCCAGCAGGATGCTCAGGCCGCCGCCACCTTCACCGGTACGCCATTGAGCGCCGCATTACCCGACAACTCATCCAATTGCCGCTCGTCGGTCAAGTCATTCGCACTCGCCCCCGGCTGGTTGCTCGCGATGCTCATCTGCACGCCCGGGCGACCGTGGCCCCAGCCGTGAGGCAAGCTGACCACACCCGGCATCATGTCCGTGCTGGCCGCTACTTCCACTTCGACCATACCTATACGCGAACTCACCCGCACCCGCTGGCCATCGCTCAACTGACGGCTAGCCAGATCATCGGGGTGCATCAGCAGTTGATGGCGTGGCTTACCCTTCACCAGCCGGTGATAGTTATGCATCCAGGAATTATTGCTGCGCACATGCCGCCTGCCAATCAATAGCAGTTCGTCGGCCACCGGCAACGGCTGCGCGGTGAAACGCGCCAGGTCTGCCAGGATCACGGCCGGTGCCGCTTGCACCTTGCCATCCGCGGTTTTCAAACGTGCCCCGAGGTTGGGCTTGAGCGGCCCCAGGTCCACGCCATGGGGATGATCCGCCAGCATGGCCACCGACAGTTTATGACTGGATGCGTCACCATAGGCACCCGCACGCAGGCCGAAGTCGATCATCTGTGCCGGTGGCAGGGTGGGCTTGAGCACCGCGCCAGTGTGCGCCGCAAACGCCTTGGCCAAGCCGACAAAAATCTCCCAGTCATGCAACGCCCCCTCAGGCTTGGGCAGGATGGCACGATTGAAACGCGTGACATTGCGCACCGCAAACAGATTGAAGGTGGTGTCGTAGTGATCGTTTTCCAGCGCCGAGGTGGAGGGCAAGATCAGGTCGGCATAACGCGTGGTCTCGTTGATATACAGGTCGATGCTGACCATGAATTCCAACCCGTCCAGTGCTTGCTCCAATTGGCGACCGTTAGGTGTGGACAGCACCGGGTTGCCGGCCACCGTCACGAGGGCGCGGATCTGCCCTTCACCCTCGGTCAGCATTTCTTCGGCCAGCGCCGACACCGGCAGTTCTCCACCGTACTCCGGGCGTCCGGACACGCGGCTCTGCCAGCGGTTGAAATGGCCGCCGCTGGTGGAGGCCACCAGGTCCACCGCGGGGCTGGTGCAGAGCGCGCCGCCGACGCGGTCCAGATTGCCGGTCACCAGGTTGATCAGTTGCACCAGCCAATGGCACAGCGTGCCAAACGCCTGGGTCGAGACCCCCATGCGGCCATAACAAACGGCCTTGTCAGCGCCGGCGAAGTCCCTGGCCAACTGGCGGATCTGCTCGGCAGGCACCGCACACTGGCGGCTCATGGCCTCGGCATCGAAGCCGGCAATCGCCTTGCGTACATCATCCAGGCCTTGCACCGGCAAATGGCTGTCGCGTGTCAGCCCTTCTGTGAACAACGTGTTGAGCACCCCAAACAACAACGCCGCATCGCCGCCGGGGCGTACGAACACGTGCTGGTCGGCGATGGCTGCCGTCTCGCTGCGCCGCGGGTCGACCACCACCACTTTTCCGCCCCGCGCCTGGATGGCCTTGAGGCGTTTTTCCACATCGGGCACGGTCATGATGCTGCCATTGGAGGCCAGCGGGTTGCCGCCGAGGATCAACATGAAGTCGGTCTGGTCGATGTCGGGGATGGGCAACAACAGGCCGTGGCCGTACATCAGGTGGCTGGTGAGGTGATGAGGCAGCTGGTCTACCGAGGTCGCGGAAAAGCGATTGCGCGTCTTCAACAGCCCTAGAAAGTAGTTGCTGTGGGTCATCAACCCATAGTTATGCACGCTTGGGTTGCCCTGATACACCGCCACCGCGTTCTGCCCATGCCGCGCCTGGATACCCGCAAGCCGCTCGGCCACCAGGGCAAAGGCTTCATCCCAGCCAATCGGCTGCCATTCGCTGCCCACCCGCCGCATGGGTTGGTGCAGGCGGTCCGGGTCATTCTGGATGTCCTGCAGGGCCACGGCTTTGGGGCAGATGTGGCCGCGACTGAAACTGTCCAGAGGGTCGCCCTTGATCGAGGTGATCGCCAGGCGACCGTCTTCGCCTTGGGTGGTTTCCAGGGTGAGGCCGCAGATGGCTTCGCACAGGTGGCAGGCACGGTGGTGGAGAGTCTTGGTCATGGCCAGTCTCTTTTATAGGGGCTTTGGCTCAACTATGGGCCGCGACCACTTGGGGCGCCAGCAACCTTCGCGTTGTGAATCGACAGGCATAGGCCAAGGCATGGCTAAGCATGAGCAAATGTTTCAGAAACCTTGCCAGCAGGCGCTGAAACCGACGCGGCCTGGCCCAAGCCCGCCCCCGCGCATTGCAAAAGGCCTGGACGCCAGTGTACAAATGGCTCGCTGCTGTCAGGAAATCGTCTTCAAACGCGCGCCAGCGCCCTGCTTGAACATCCCTAAAGCCGTAGCCCTATTGGTAAAACGCGACATTTAATGTCAATATCGCGTCTTCCCCTATTTCGTCGCCCCGTGCGGCTTTCGCCGCAGGTCTCGCCCGTTGTCGCAATAAACAAGGCTTTGAGTATCTGCGGTCTGTTGCAAAAGGTAGTTAATGATGAGCGCAAGGCACTTTCTCTCCCTGATGGATTGCACGCCCGAAGAGCTGGTCAGCGTGATCCGTCGCGGCATTGAGCTTAAAGACCTGCGTAACCGCGGTGTACTGTTTGAGCCGTTGAAAAACCGGGTGCTCGGGATGATTTTCGAAAAGTCCTCGACGCGCACACGCCTGTCGTTCGAAGCCGGCATGATCCAGCTGGGTGGCCAGGCCATCTTCCTGTCACCGCGCGACACCCAGTTGGGCCGTGGTGAGCCGATCAGCGATTGCGCCATCGTGATGTCGCGCATGCTCGATGCCGTGATGATCCGTACCTTCGCCCACAGCACCTTGACCGAATTTGCCGCCAACTCCCGTGTGCCCGTGATCAACGGCCTGTCCGATGACCTGCATCCCTGCCAGTTGCTGGCCGACATGCAAACCTTCCTCGAACACCGTGGCTCGATCCAAGGCAAGACCGTGGCCTGGATCGGCGACGGCAACAATATGTGCAACAGCTATATAGAAGCGGCGATCCAGTTCGACTTCCACCTGCGTATCGCCTGCCCTGAAGGCTACGAGCCCAGCGCCGAGTTCATGGCCAAGGCCGATGGCCGTGTGCAACTGCTGCGTGATCCAAAAGACGCAGTGGTCGGCGCGCACCTGGTGAGCACAGACGTCTGGACCTCCATGGGCCAGGAAGACGAAACCGCCAAGCGCCTGGCCCGGTTCGCGCCGTTCCAGGTGACTCGCGCGTTGCTCGACCTGGCCGCGCCGGACGTGCTATTCATGCACTGCCTACCCGCCCACCGGGGCGAAGAAATCAGCCAGGACCTGCTCGACGATCCGCGCTCAGTCGCGTGGGATCAGGCCGAGAACCGCCTGCATGCGCAAAAAGCCTTGCTCGAATTCCTCGTCCCGCCGTCGTACCACCACGCATGAGCCAGCCATTACTGCTGAACCTGCGCAATCTGGCATGCGGCTATCAAGACCAGCGGGTGGTGCAGAACCTCAACCTGCACCTCAACGCCGGTGATATCGGTTGCCTGCTCGGCTCTTCGGGCTGCGGCAAGACCACTACCCTGCGCGCGATCGCAGGCTTTGAGCCGGTGCATGAAGGCGAAATCAGCCTGGCGGGCGACGTCATCTCCCGCGCCGGTTTCACCCTCGCGCCGGAGAAGCGTCGCATCGGCATGGTGTTCCAGGACTACGCATTGTTCCCGCACCTGAGCGTGGCTGACAACATCGCCTTTGGCATTCGCAAACACCCGCAAAAAGAGCGCGTGGTCGCCGAGTTGCTGGAACTGGTCAACTTGAAGAACCTGGGCAAGCGCTTCCCCCATGAGCTTTCCGGTGGCCAGCAACAACGCGTCGCCCTCGCCCGCGCCCTGGCGCCGGAGCCGCAGCTGCTGTTGCTGGATGAACCCTTTTCCAACCTCGATGGCGAACTGCGCCGCAAGCTCAGCCATGAAGTGCGCGACATCCTCAAGGCACGCGGCACTAGCGCGATCCTGGTGACCCATGATCAGGAAGAGGCCTTCGCCGTCAGCGATCACGTCGGGGTCTTCAAAGAAGGCCGACTAGAGCAGTGGGACACACCCTACAACCTCTATCACGAACCGCAGACGCCTTACGTTGCCAGTTTCATCGGCCAGGGGTATTTCATCCGTGGGCGGCTGAACTCACCGGAATCGGTCAGCACTGAACTGGGCGACTTGCGCGGAAACCGAGCCTATACCTTGCCGACCGGTGCAGCAGTGGATGTGCTGCTGCGCCCGGACGACATCGTGTATGCGCCGGACAGCGCGTTGAAAGCCCGGATCGTCGGCAAGACCTTCCTCGGCGCCTCAACGCTGTACCGGTTACAGCTGCCGACCGGCGCGCAATTAGAGTCGATTTTCCCCAGCCATGCCGATCACCAAGTGGGCGCAGAGGTGGGGATCCGTGTGGCGGCTGAACATTTGGTGGTGTTCCAGGCATCCGGCAGCACAGCGGCGCAGATTCCTGCCGTTGAGTCAGGCGTGCGCCGCCACAGCGTCGCTCACTGATAAAACCGGATCAAACTGTGGGAGCTGGCTTGCCTGCGATACAGACAACTCGGGTTATCTGTTACACCGCGTTGATGCTATCGCAGGCAAGCCAGCTTCCACATTTGATCCTCATAGACTTCAAAGATGATTATCAGGCCCGACCGATCGGTGCGAATTTGGCCTGGGTGTGTTCTGCCAGCACCGCCGCTGGCAATTCAACTTCCAGGCCTCTTCTGCCCGCGCTGACAAAAATCGTTGCAAAGGGTTGCGCCGTTTCATCGATAAACGTGCGCAGGCGCTTTTTCTGCCCCAACGGACTGATGCCGCCCAACAGATAACCCGTGGAGCGCTGCGCCGCTGCCGGGTCAGCCATTTCGACTTTCTTCACACCCGCAGCGTGAGCCAGGGCTTTCAAGTCCAGACTTCCGACGACCGGCACAACCGCCACCAACAATTCACCCTTCTCACTGCTCGCCAGCAGCGTCTTGAACACCTGGGCCGGGTCCAGGCTCAATTTCTCCGCGGCCTCCAGCCCATACGAGGCTGCCTTGGGATCATGTTCATAACTATGCACACGATGTTCGGCGCGAACTTTTTTCAACAGGTCCAATGCAGGGGTCATAGCGGCTCCGGGCGGGCAAACTGATGGCCAATTCTAGGCCAAGCCTACCTAAAACGCTCTAGCACAGACCTATTACCGCTTAAGCAACGCGCCTTGGCCATGATCATTCATCACACCAATAGTTCGGAAATGACCAATGGTTCACTTTCGACCTTTGACAGCGGTCATTCTTGTCTATATTTTTTCGTTTCCGAATACCGTAGGAATAATCCTCTGGTACTCCGCAGTAAGCCGCGATCCAGGATGGGGATCCTTCTCGTGGTGAATATCGCGCAACTGCCCGTTGAGGCCGTGCGCAAGACAAGAACAACAATTGAGGTTTTCCATGACAACTGCTCTTCAACAGCCTTCACTTTCGAGCCAATGCATGGCCGAATTCCTGGGCACCGCGCTGCTGATCTTCTTCGGTACAGGATGCGTCGCCGCGCTCAAGGTCGCGGGTGCGAGCTTTGGCTTGTGGGAAATCAGTATCATCTGGGGGGTCGGCGTGAGCATGGCGATCTACCTGAGTGCCGGTATTTCCGGGGCTCACCTCAACCCAGCGGTCAGTATCGCCCTGTGCATCTTTGCCGATTTTGAAAAGCGCAAACTGCCCTTCTATATTCTTGCCCAGGTCGCCGGCGCCTTTTGCTCCGCCGCCCTGGTGTACACGCTCTACAGCAATCTGTTTTTCGATTACGAACAAACCCACCACATGGTCCGCGGCTCCCAAGCCAGCCTGGAATTGGCCTCGGTGTTCTCCACCTATCCTCATGCGCTGCTGAGCACGGCCCAGGCATTCCTGGTGGAAATGGTCATCACCGCCATCCTGATGGGCGTGATCATGGCCCTCACCGACGATAACAACGGCCTGCCACGCGGCCCCCTGGCGCCCCTGCTGATCGGTTTGCTGATCGCGGTGATTGGTAGCGCCATGGGCCCCCTGACCGGCTTTGCGATGAACCCGGCACGGGATTTCGGCCCCAAGCTGATGACCTTTTTCGCCGGTTGGGGTGAAATGGCCTTTACTGGCGGTCGAGATATTCCTTACTTCCTGGTGCCGATTTTCGCCCCGATTGTCGGCGCATGCCTGGGTGCTGCGGCCTATCGCGGGCTGATTGCCCGCCATCTGCCGAGCGCAGCACCGGCTATCGCTGAAGAAACACCTGACACGGCTGTCAACGGCAAGACTCGTATTTCCTGAAAGCGCCAGCCTGGTCCCCTGCCCTTCGCGGCCCAGGCTGATTTCTGACTTCCTTATTTCGTCCAAGGCAATTGACATGACCGACCTTCAGAATAAGAACTACATCATTGCCCTTGATCAGGGCACCACCAGTTCCCGGGCGATCATCTTCGATCGTGACGCCAACGTGGTGTGTACCGCCCAGCGTGAATTCGTCCAGCACTACCCGCAGGCGGGCTGGGTTGAACATGACCCGATGGAAATCTTCGCCACCCAGAGCGCGGTGATGGTTGAGGCGCTGGCCCAGGCCGGCCTGCACCATGACCAGGTGGCCGCCATCGGTATCACCAACCAGCGTGAAACCACGGTGGTCTGGGACAAGATCACCGGCCGCCCGATCTACAACGCTATTGTCTGGCAGTGCCGCCGCAGTACCGAGATCTGCCAGCAGCTCAAGCGCGACGGCCATGAGCAATACATCAGCGACACCACGGGCCTTGTGACCGACCCGTACTTCTCCGGCACCAAGCTCAAATGGATCCTCGACAACGTCGAAGGCAGCCGCGAACGTGCGCGCAATGGCGAACTGCTGTTCGGCACTGTCGACAGCTGGCTGATCTGGAAATTTACCGGCGGCAAGACCCACGTCACCGACTACACCAACGCGTCGCGCACCATGCTCTTCAACATCCACACCCTGGAGTGGGATGCGAAGATGCTGGAGATTCTCGACATCCCACGGGAAATGCTCCCTGAAGTGAAGTCATCGTCGCAAATCTATGGCCGTACCAAGAGCGGCATCGCTATCGGTGGCATTGCCGGCGACCAGCAAGCGGCCCTGTTTGGCCAGATGTGCGTGGAGGCGGGCCAGGCCAAGAACACCTACGGCACCGGCTGCTTCCTGCTGATGAACACCGGCGACAAGGCGGTGAAATCCAAGCACGGCATGCTCACCACCATTGCCTGCGGCCCGCGCGGTGAGGTTGCCTATGCCCTGGAAGGCGCGGTCTTCAACGGCGGCTCCACCGTGCAATGGCTGCGTGACGAACTGAAGATCATCAACGATGCCCACGACACCGAATACTTTGCCGGCAAGGTCAAAGACAGCAACGGCGTGTACCTGGTACCCGCCTTCACCGGCCTCGGCGCGCCCTACTGGGACCCGTATGCCCGTGGCGCACTGTTCGGCCTGACCCGTGGCGTACGCGTAGACCACATTATTCGCGCAGCCCTGGAGTCGATTGCCTACCAGACCCGCGACGTCCTCGACGCCATGCAACAGGACTCGGGCGAACGCCTCAAGGCCTTGCGCGTGGACGGCGGCGCGGTTGCCAACAATTTCCTGATGCAATTCCAGGCCGACATCCTCGGCACCCAGGTAGAACGCCCGCAAATGCGTGAGACCACTGCCTTGGGCGCAGCCTACCTGGCCGGCCTGGCGTGTGGCTTCTGGGGCAGCCTGGACGAGTTGCGCGGCAAAGCAGTGATCGAGCGCGAGTTCGAACCACAGCTGGATGAAGCGGCCAAAGAAAAACTCTATGCCGGCTGGCAAAAAGCCGTGAGCCGCACCCGTGACTGGGAGCCGCACGAAGGCGCCGAATAAGCCAAGCGCTGGCTTACGGTAGGTTGTAACTGGCAGGGAGCGGATTCCTGCGTCATCATGGGCCACTTTTGTATGGCAGCCCAAAGGACGCCCCATGAATCTGCCTCCCCGCCAACAACAAATCCTCGAACTGGTCCGCGAACGCGGCTACGTCAGTATCGAGGAAATGGCGCAGCTATTCGTTGTCACCCCGCAAACCATCCGCCGCGATATCAACCAGCTGGCGGACGCCAACCTGTTGCGCCGCTACCACGGCGGCGCAGCCTATGACTCCAGTGTCGAGAACACCGCGTACGCCATGCGTGCCGACCAGATGCGCGACGAGAAGCAACGCATCGGTGAAGCCATCGCCGCGCAGATTCCCGATCATGCCTCGCTGTTCATCAACATCGGCACCACCACCGAATCCATCGCCCGTGCGCTGCTCAATCACAGCCACCTGAAAATCATCACCAACAACCTCAACGTTGCCACCATGCTCAGCGCCAAGGACGACTTTGATGTGTTGCTCACCGGCGGCAATGTGCGCCGTGACGGTGGCGTGGTGGGCCAAGCCAGTGTCGACTTCATCAACCAGTTCAAGGTCGACTTTGCCCTGGTGGGCATCAGCGGGATCGACGAGGACGGCAGCCTGCTGGACTTCGATTACCAAGAAGTGCGGGTTTCCCAGGCCATCATCGCCAATGCGCGGCAAGTGATTCTGGCGGCAGACTCCAGCAAATTCGGGCGCAATGCCATGATTCGCCTGGGGCCGATCAGCCTGGTGGACTGCCTGGTGACTGACCAGCAGCCGGTGCCGGCCTTGGTGCAAGTGCTGAATGAGCACAAGGTGCGGCTGGAAGTCGTTTAGCGCCTGTTCAGGCGTCATCGCGGGCAAGCCCGACTCCCACAGTTTGAAATGCGATTAAATGTGGGAGCCGGGCTTGCCCGCGATGACGGCCTCACTCACACCCATACATTCACCTTTGTTCATAATTCTTCCTTTCTCCGCCCTTCGATGAGTTTTTTCAATCGAAGTCGGGTGGCTGTGCCCGCAATTATCAGCTACCATTTTCGCAAATGAACATTAATGTTCGAATTCCAAGACGAAAAGATCGCGAGGCCAGCCGATGAACCCTTCCACCTTGCCTGCTCCACCGCTTGCCGAAGTCTATGACGTTGCCGTAATTGGTGGCGGGATCAATGGCGTCGGGATTGCGGCAGACGCAGCCGGTCGCGGTTTGTCGGTATTCCTTTGCGAAAAGGATGACTTGGCCAGCCACACCTCCTCGGCCAGCAGTAAGCTGATCCACGGCGGCCTGCGTTACCTGGAACACTACGAATTCCGCCTGGTGCGCGAAGCCCTGGCCGAACGTGAGGTGCTGCTAGGCAAAGCCCCACACATCGTCAAGCAAATGCGCTTCGTGCTGCCGCACCGCCCGCACCTGCGCCCGGCGTGGATGATTCGCGCTGGCTTGTTCCTGTATGACCACTTGGGCAAGCGCGAAAAACTGGCAGGCTCCAAAAGCCTCAAGTTCGGTGCCGACAGCCCGCTGAAAAGTGAAATTACCCGAGGCTTCGAATACTCCGACTGCTGGGTCGATGACGCTCGCCTGGTCGTGCTCAACGCCATGGCGGCCCGCGAGAAAGGCGCGCACATCCATACGCAGACCCGTTGCGTCAGCGCCCATCGCAGTAACGGCCTGTGGGAAATGAACATGGAGCGTGCCGACGGCAGCCTGTTCTCGATCCGCGCCCGCGCCCTGGTGAATGCTGCCGGCCCTTGGGTAGCCAAATTCATCAAGGACGACCTGAAGCTGGATTCGCCCTACGGCATCCGCCTGATTCAAGGCAGCCACCTGATCGTGCCGCGCCTGTACGAAGGCGCCCACGCGCACATCCTGCAGAACGAAGACCAGCGCATCGTCTTCACCATTCCGTACCTGAACCACTTGACGATCATCGGCACCACCGACCGCGAATACACCGGCGACCCGGCTGCAGTGGCGATCACCGAAGGCGAAACCGACTACATGCTCAAAGTGGTCAACGCGCACTTCAAGAAACAACTGAGCCGTGACGATATCGTCCACACTTACTCCGGCGTGCGCCCGCTGTGCAACGACGAGTCCGACAACCCATCGGCCATCACGCGCGATTACACCCTGGCCTTGTCCGGCGGCACCGGCGAAGCGCCGATCCTGTCGGTATTCGGCGGCAAGCTGACCACCTATCGCAAACTGGCCGAGTCGGCCATGGCCCAACTGGCGCCGTACTTCACCCAGATGCGCCCTAGCTGGACCGCCACGGCCAGCCTGCCCGGCGGTGAAGACATGACCACCCCTGAAGCCCTGGCTGACGCCATCCGCGCCAAGTTCGACTGGGTACCGAGCGAGATCGCCCGCCGCTGGTCCACCACTTACGGCAGCCGCACCTGGCGCTTGCTGGAGGGCGTGCAAACGCTCGCCGATCTGGGTGACCACCTGGGTGGCGGCCTGTATAGCCGCGAAGTCGACTATCTGTGCGCCGAAGAGTGGGTGACGCAACCGCAGGACGTGCTATGGCGCCGTACCAAGCTTGGCCTGTTCACCACCGAGCAGGAGCAGGAAAACCTGCAACGCTATTTGTCCAAGGTCGAGCAGAACCGCAGCAAGATCGAAGCGGCCTGACCGCCTGACTGTAGGAGCGAGCTTGCTCGCAGAAAACTAGAGAGCGCCGCGTTTATTCAGCATAAACGCGGCGTTTTTGCGTTTTTCGCGAGCAAGCTCGCTCTACAGACTATTCGGTTTTCCGAACGTGCCCCTCTGCTCTATTCGGTTTGCCGGATCAAAGACCGAAAATATCATCGAAACAAAAAGTTAATTTCCATATAAATCATGTAGTTATCCTTTTATTTTCGGTATGGCACGACTCATGCTCTACACTCTTCAACGATTGCCTGAGGCGCCTTAGGAGCCGTCACGGGCAGTTGCTGTACAAGAGAGCCGTTCAGCTGGCTTCATAAAAAAAACAAATGTCGAGGAAGTATTGATGCGCATCGTTCCCCATATCCTGGGCGCAGCTATCGCTGCTGCTCTGATCAGCACTCCAGTTTTTGCCGCCGAACTCACCGGCACACTGAAGAAAATCAACGACTCCGGCACCATCACTCTCGCTCACCGCGACAGCTCCATTCCGTTTTCCTACATCGCGGATGGTTCGGGCAAACCCGTGGGCTACTCCCACGACATCCAGTTGGCCGTTGTCGAGCAACTGAAAAAAGACCTGAACAAACCCGACCTCAAAGCCAAGTACAACCTGGTGACCTCGCAAACCCGTATCCCGTTGATCCAGAACGGCACCGCGGATCTGGAGTGCGGCTCCACCACCAATAACGCCGAACGCGCCCAGCAAGTTGACTTCACCGTCAACATCTTCGAAATCGGCACCCGCCTGCTGGTCAAGAAAGACAAGGAAGGCAAGCCGTCCTACGCTGACTTTGCCGACCTGAAAGGCAAAAACGTCGTGACCACCGCCGGCACCACGTCCGAGCGCATCATCAAGGCGATGAACGCCGACAAGCAAATGGGCATGAACGTTATCTCCGCCAAAGACCACGGCGAATCCTTCCAGATGCTCGAAAGCGGCCGTGCCGTTGCATTCATGATGGACGACGCCCTGCTGGCCGGTGAAGAAGCCAAGGCCAAGAAGCCCGATGACTGGGTTATCACCGGCACTCCGCAGTCATTCGAAGCCTATGCATGCATGGTTCGCAAAGGCGACCCGGACTTCAAGAAAGCCGTGGATGACGCCATTGTCGCCCTGTACAAGTCCGGCGAGATCAACAAGATCTACGCCAAATGGTTCGAAAGCCCGATCCCACCGAAAGGCCTGAACCTGAACTTCCCGATGAGCGACAAGGTCAAGGAGCTGATCGCTAACCCTAGCGACAAACCAGCGCCAGAAGTAAAAATCTGATACCTGACTAAGCTTATGTCCTGAGGGAGCCAACCCTCCCTCAGGCGTCTGTAATTACCTGCTGGTTTTAACTTGGAACACTCGACCTGGCGGTTTTCGAGCCGATCGTGTGTGCCTGGCGTTCAACGTCAGGCGGGAACGGATCTTCCCCAAGCGGGTGCTTGTACATCGATCGATCTCGAGGGGAGACCCTAATGAATTACAACTGGGACTGGGGCGTGTTCTTCAAGTCCACCGGCGTGGGCAGCGAGACTTATCTCGACTGGTACCTCTCCGGGCTGGGCTGGACCATCGCCATCGCTGTCGTGGCATGGATTATCGCCTTGCTGCTGGGCTCCATTCTGGGGGTCATGCGCACGGTGCCAAACCGCCTCGTATCGGGCATCGCGACCTGCTACGTGGAACTGTTTCGTAACGTGCCGCTGCTGGTTCAGCTGTTCATCTGGTACTTCCTGGTACCGGACATGCTGCCGCAGAACCTGCAGGACTGGTACAAACAAGACCTGAACCCGACCACTTCGGCCTACCTGAGTGTCGTAGTGTGCCTGGGCCTGTTCACTGCCGCCCGTGTGTGCGAGCAAGTGCGTACCGGTATCCAGGCGCTGCCACGGGGCCAGGAATCCGCGGCGCGCGCCATGGGCTTCAAGCTGCCGCAGATCTACTGGAACGTGCTGCTGCCCCAGGCTTACCGCATCATCATTCCGCCGCTTACCTCGGAATTCCTCAACGTGTTCAAGAACTCCTCCGTGGCGTCCTTGATCGGCTTGATGGAACTGCTGGCGCAAACCAAACAGACCGCCGAGTTCTCGGCCAACCTGTTTGAAGCCTTCACCCTGGCCACGCTGATCTACTTCACCCTGAACATGAGCCTGATGCTGCTGATGCGCGTGGTCGAGAAGAAAGTCGCAGTGCCCGGCCTGATCTCCGTGGGGGGCAAATAATGGACTTCGATTTCAGCGGCATCATCCCCGCCATCCCGGGCCTGTGGAACGGCATGGTCATGACCTTGAAGCTGATGGTCATGGGTGTGGTCGGCGGCATCATCATCGGGACCATTCTGGCCCTGATGCGCTTGTCGTCCAATAAACTGCTGTCCCGCGTGGCCGGCGCCTATGTGAACTACTTCCGCTCGATCCCGCTGCTGCTGGTGATCACCTGGTTTTACCTGGCGGTGCCGTTCGTGCTGCGCTGGATCACCGGCGAAGACACCCCGATCGGCGCGTTCACCTCCTGCGTCGTGGCGTTCATGATGTTCGAGGCTGCGTACTTCTGCGAAATCGTACGAGCCGGCGTGCAGTCGATTCCCAAGGGCCAGATGGCGGCGGCACAAGCCATGGGCATGACCTACGGCCAGACCATGCGCCTGATCATCCTGCCCCAGGCGTTCCGCAAGATGACGCCGTTGCTGCTGCAACAGTCGATCATCCTGTTCCAGGACACCTCCCTGGTCTACACCGTGGGCCTGGTGGACTTCCTCAACTCCGCCCGCTCCAACGGCGACATCATCGGCCGCTCCAACGAGTTCTTGATCTTTGCCGGTGTCGTCTACTTCATCATCAGCTTTTCCGCCTCGCTGCTGGTCAAGCGTCTGCAAAAAAGGTTTGCCGTATGATCTCTATCAAGAACATCAACAAGTGGTATGGCGACTTCCAGGTGCTGACCGATTGCAGCACTGAGGTTAAAAAAGGCGAAGTGATCGTGGTGTGCGGGCCGTCCGGCTCGGGCAAATCCACCCTGATCAAATGCGTGAACGCGCTGGAACCGTTCCAGAAAGGCGACATTGTCGTCGACGGCACCTCCATCGCCGACCCGAAGACCAACCTGCCAAAACTGCGTTCGCGCGTGGGCATGGTGTTTCAGCACTTCGAGCTGTTCCCGCACCTGACCATCACCGAAAACCTGACCATCGCGCAGATCAAGGTATTGGGCCGCAGCAAGGAAGAAGCCACCAAGAAGGGCCTGCAACTGCTCGACCGCGTGGGCTTGTCGGCTCACGCCCACAAGCACCCTGGCCAGCTCTCCGGCGGCCAGCAACAACGTGTGGCGATTGCCCGCGCCCTGGCCATGGACCCGATCGTCATGCTGTTCGACGAACCGACCTCGGCGCTGGACCCGGAAATGGTCAACGAAGTGCTCGACGTGATGGTGCAACTGGCCCACGAAGGCATGACCATGATGTGTGTGACCCACGAAATGGGCTTTGCGCGCAAAGTGGCCGACCGCGTGATCTTCATGGACGCCGGCAAGATCATCGAAGACTGCCCGAAGGAAGAGTTCTTCGGCGACATCAGCGCACGCTCCGAGCGTGCGCAGCACTTCCTCGAGAAAATCCTGCAGCACTAAAAGCAACACCGTTCGTCCTGTAGGAGCCGGGCTTGTGTGGGAGCTGGCTTGCCTGCGATGGCATCGCCTCGGTGCAACTGTTACACCGAGGCGCCTGCATCGCGGGCAAGCCCGACTCCCACACAAGCCCGCTCTTACACTGGCGAGAAGTAGCTGACCCAAGGCATCTGTGATGAAATGCGACCCCAATCAATATCGCGCCGCGCCGCCATCACTTGCCGTGAAGCCTCGTCTGATACGCCAACTGTTCCTGCCGCCGTTGATCATCGCCCTGATGGTCGGCCTGGGTTATATCGGCTTCTGGGTCAGTGACTACTACGGCATCCGCACCCTCAGCGACAACGGCGAACGCCAGTTGGAGCTGCACGCCCGCACCGTCGAAAGCGAACTGAGCAAGTACACCTACCTGCCCAGCCTGCTGGAACTGGAGTCCAGTGTTTCCCAACTGCTCGCCGACCCGAACCAGGAAACCCGCAAGACGGTCAACGACTACCTCGAAGGCCTGAACCGCCGCAGTCGCAGCCGCGCCATCTACGTGATGGACACCACCGGCCGCGTGCTGGCCACCAGTAACTGGCGCGATGCCGACAGTTACCAAGGTGAGGACCTGTCCTTTCGCGCCTATTTCCAGAACGCCGTACGCGGCCAGCCCGGTCGTTTCTACGGCATCGGCAGCACCAACGGCGAACCCGGCTATTACCTGGCCCATGGCCTGGAAGAGCACGGCAAGATCATCGGCGTCGCTGTGGTCAAGGTACGCCTCGAAGCGCTAGAAGAGCGCTGGCAACGTGCGCGCCTCGAAGCTTTCGTGAGCGATGAGAACGGCATCATTATTCTTTCCAGCGACCCGGCGCGTCGCCTCAAGGCCGTACGCCCGCTGAGCGATGACACCAAGGACCGCCTGGCCCACAGCCTGCAATATTACTGGGCGACGCTCAATGAACTGCAACCCCTGGCCCGTGAGCGCCTGAACGAAGGCACCGAGAAACTGACCTTCCCGGCCAACACCGAAGTGGTCAACGACCAGCACGCGGTCAGCTACCTGGCGCAGACCCGCCCGCTGAACGACACGCCGTGGAACTTCACCCTGCTCACCCCGCTCAACGACCTGCGCCGCGCCGCGATCAACCAGGGCATCCTGGTGGCCGTCGCCTTCGGCCTGGTCGCCTTCCTGCTGATTGCCTGGAACGAGCGACGCAAGGTCATCGCCACCCGCCTCGCCGCACGGGAAGCCTTGCAGGAAGCCAACAGCCAGCTTGAGCGTCGGATTGCCGAACGCACCGCCGACCTGCGCGCCAGCAACGAACGGCTCAAGGGCCAGATTCGCGAACGACGCCAGGCCGAAGAAACCTTGCGCCGCGCCCAAGACGAACTGGTACAGGCCGGCAAACTCGCGGCCATCGGCCAGATGTCCACCAGCATCGCCCACGAACTGAACCAGCCGCTGGCGGCCTTGCGCACGCTGTCGGGCAACACCGTACGCTTCCTTGAGCGCGGCGCCCTGGACACCGCCAGCACCAACCTCAAGACCATCAACGAACTGATCGACCGCATGGGCCGCATCACCGCCAGCCTGCGCTCCTTTGCTCGGCGCGGCGACGACCAGGGCGAAGCCAGCCTCGGCAAGGCCGTGGACGCCGCGTTCCAGGTGCTCGGCGCGCGCCTGGACAGCCTGCCGTTGACCGTGCACCGTGACTTTGCCAACGCCCAATTGCAGATCGACCAGACCCGCCTGGAGCAGATCCTGGTCAACCTGATCGGTAACGCGCTCGATGCCATGCAAGCCCAAGCGGTGCCGCAACTGTGGCTGGAAGGCCAGAGCGGCGATGGCAAATACCGCCTGTTGGTGCGTGATAATGGCCACGGCATCGACCCCGAGGCGCGCAAGCATTTGTTCGAACCCTTTTTTACCACCAAGCCCGGCGAACAAGGCCTGGGCCTGGGCCTGACCCTTTCCGCAAGCCTCGCGGCCGCTACCGGCGGTAGCCTTGCCGTGGAACATCCGGCCAATGGTGGTACCGCCTTTGTCCTTAACCTGCCATTGGTGGGCGCTCAACGAGCTGAGTCGACATGAATACACAAGCCCAAGACCTTACCGTCCTGATCGTCGAAGACGACCCCCACGTACTGCTCGGTTGCCAGCAAGCACTGGCGCTCGAAGACATCACCAGCGTCGGCGTGGGCAGCGCCGAAGAAGCGCTCAAGCGCATCGGCGAGAACTTCGCTGGCATCGTCATCAGCGATATCCGCCTGCCGGGCATCGATGGCCTGGAACTGCTGACCCGCCTCAAGGCCATGGATAAAAGCCTGCCGGTGGTGTTGATCACTGGGCATGGCGATATCTCCATGGCGGTGGGCGCCATGCGTAACGGCGCCTACGACTTCATGGAGAAACCCTTCTCGCCCGAACGCCTGGTGGACGTGGCACGCCGCGCCCTGGAACAGCGCGGCCTGGCGCGGGAAGTCTGGTCGTTACGCCGGCAACTGGCCGAGCGCGACTCGCTGGAAGGCCGCATCATCGGCCGCTCGCCGGCGATGCAAAACCTGCGTGAACTGATCGCCAACGTCGCCGACACCTCGGCCAACGTGTTGATCGAAGGCGAAACCGGCACCGGCAAGGAACTGGTCGCGCGCTGCCTGCATGATTTCAGTCGACGCCATACCCACCAGTTCGTTGCGCTCAACTGCGGTGGCCTGCCGGAGAACCTCTTCGAAAGCGAGATTTTCGGCCACGAGGCCAACGCCTTCACCGGCGCCGGTAAACGTCGCATCGGCAAGATCGAGCATGCCCATCAAGGCACGCTGTTCCTCGATGAAGTAGAGAGCATGCCGATCAACCTGCAGATCAAATTGCTGCGGGTGCTGCAAGAACGTACGTTGGAACGCCTGGGTTCGAACCAGAGCGTGGCAGTGGATTGTCGGGTAATCGCTGCCACCAAGTCCGACCTCGACGAGTTGAGCCGCGCCAGCCAGTTCCGCAGCGACCTGTACTACCGCCTCAATGTCGTCACCCTGGAACTGCCGCCTTTGCGCGAGCGGCGCGAAGACATCCTGCAACTGTTCGAACACTTCCTGCAGCAATCGTCGCTACGCTTCGACCGCGCCGTGCCGGAGCTGGACAACCAGACCCTGTCCAGCCTGATGAGCCACGACTGGCCGGGCAACGTGCGTGAGTTGCGCAACGTCGCCGAACGCTTCGCCCTGGGCTTGCCCGCCTTCAAGAAAAGCGGCGCCGGCAGCGGCAACCAAGGGGTTGCCTTTACCGAGGCGGTGGAAGCCTTTGAGCGCAACCTGCTCAACGATGCCCTGCAACGCAGCGGCGGGAACCTGACCCAGGCCAGCCAGGAACTGGGGATGGCCAAGACCACCCTGTTCGACAAGGTCAAGAAATACGGGTTGAGTCACTGATGGATCTGTTCTTGAAGGCTGCACTTGGCGCCGCAGTGGTGCTGATCCTGGCGGCGCTGGCCAAGACCAGAAACTATTACATCGCAGGCCTGGTGCCGCTGTTTCCCACTTTTGCGCTGATCGCCCATTACATCGTCGGCAAAGGCCGAACAGTTGCGGATTTGAAGACCACCATCTTGTTCGGGATGTGGTCGATCATTCCGTACTTTGTGTATTTGGCGACGCTGTATGTAATGGTCGATCGGCTGCGGTTGGAGGCATCGCTGGCAGTCGCCGCCGTGGCCTGGTTGATGGCCGCGACGGTGTTGGTCAGCGTGTGGGTACGCCTGCACACCTGACACGACGCGGCAGATCGTTCCCACGCTCCCGCGTGGGAATGCAGCCAACGACGCTCCGCGTCCACGCGCGTGACGCAGAGCGTCACCAGAGGCACTCCCACGCGGAGCGTGGGAGCGATCATCGCAGGCAAGCCAGCTCCCACACTCAGATCAGCGCACGATCTTGTCTACCTGAATCCCCAGCTTCTTCAGGCGATACCAGAAGCTGCGCTCGGAAATGCCGATCCGCTGCGCCGCCGCGGCCTGCACCCCATTGCTCTCCTGCAACGCCGCAAGAATGTAGGCTTTCTCCACTTCGGCCAGCGCCGCATCCAGGTCCCGCGGCACGCCTGGGCCGTCGCTGAGGAGCGCGGTTACATCGCCCTCGCTCGGTTTGGAAGCAAACAGATACCCCGGCAAATCAATATCCTCGATCACCGATGAAGCCGCGACGATGGTTGCGCGCTCCACGCAGTTTTGCAGCTCGCGAATATTGCCCGGCCAGTGATACGCCGCCATGGCCTGCAACGCCTCGGGGCTGAAACCGGTGATGCGTTTGCCGGTGGTGGCGCTCAGGGTGTGGGCAAAGTGGCGCGCCAGAGGCGCGATGTCTTCCACCCGTTCGCGCAACGACGGCAACGGAATCGGGAAGACATTCAGGCGGTAATACAGGTCTTCGCGAAACTCCTTGGCCGCCACCGCATCCAGCAGGTTCTTGTTGGTGGCGGCAATTACTCGTACATCCACCTTGCGCTCGCGGGGGTCGCCTACCGGCTCGATAACCCGCTCCTGCAAGGCGCGCAGGATCTTGGCCTGCAGCGCCAAGGGCATATCACCTACCTCATCCAGAAACAGCGTGCCCTTGTCGGCCTGCATGAAGCGCCCTACCCGGTCAGCCACGGCGCCGGTGAACGCGCCTTTGCGATGGCCAAACATCTCGCTTTCCAGCAAGCCTTCAGGGATGGCCGCGCAATTGACCGCCACGAAGGGTTGGTCGGCACGGCTGCCATGCTTGTGGATGGCGCGGGCGACCATTTCCTTGCCAGTGCCGCTTTCGCCGGTCAGCAGGATAGTAGCGTTGCTGTCGCGCACCGAATCCACCGCCTGGAGCACTTGGCGAAACGCCGGGCTATCGCCCACCAGGCTGTCGAACTGCGCATGCTCGTCCAGCTCGGCGCGCATGCGCGCGTTGTCGCGCATGATGTCGCGAAACTGCAGGGCCTTGGCCACGGTGATGTCCAGCTCGTCGATGTCGAACGGCTTGGCAATGTAGTCATAGGCACCGTTACGCATCGACTGCACGGCGTTTTTCACCGTGCTGTAGGCCGTCATCACGATCACCGGCAAGGTCGGATAACGCACCTTGATTTCGGCCAGCAACGCCGGCCCGTCCATGCCCGGCATGCGCCAGTCGCTGATGACCAGGTCGATGTCCTCCTCCCCCAGCACCTTGAGCGCATGCAGGCCATTGCCCGCGCTGAACACCTGGATGCCGTTCTGGCTCAAGGCCTGGGTCAGCAGATCACAGAGCTTGGGCTCGTCGTCGACCACCAATACGTTATGCGTCATGCCCTTCCTCATCTTCACCGTCGTCTTCACCGTCAGCCGGAATGTACAGGCTGAAGGTCGCGCCGGCATCTTTCTCACTGGCGCATTCGATGCTGCCGTCGTGACTTTCCATGATCGAATAGACTTTGGCCAGGCCCAGGCCTGTGCCGGAGGCCTTGGTGGTGACGAATGGCGTGAAGATACGCTCCACCATGTCCGCAGGGATGCCCTCGCCGGTATCGGCGATGCTGATCACGGTGTTGTCGCCCACGCTGCGAATGCCCAGGGTCAAGCGCCCGCCGTCGGGCATCGCGTCGATGGCGTTGAGAATCAGGTTGAGACAGGCCTGCTTGAGCTGCTTGGCATCGGCGTAGATCGTCGCGCCAGGCGCCTGGTCGTCGATCTGCGCGTCAATGCGATGGCTGCTCAGCTCCGGGCCGCAGAAACCGAGGATTTCTTCCACCAGGGCGCGTGCCGGTTGCTGCACGCGTATCGGCGGGTTGGGCTTGGCGAAATCGAGGAACTCGGTAATCAGCTCGTTGATGCGGCTGACTTCGCTGATGACATATTCCAGGTGGCGCTTGTCGGTTTCCGCCAGGTCAGCGCGCCGATGCAACAGTTGGGTGGCGGTCTTGATGATGCCCAGTGGGTTGCGAATTTCGTGAGCCAGGCCCATGGCGACTTCACCCAGGGCATGCAAGCGGTCACGCCGGCGCAGTTGGGCTTCCAGATGATGCAACTCGCCCAGGCGTTCGGTCATGTGGTTGAAGGTGCTGCTCAATTGCGCCAGTTCGTCACCGCCACTGACCACCACACGGTGCGCATAACTGCCCGAGATCACCGCATCCACGCCTTGGGACAAATCGCGCAGAGGCTTGGTCAGGCGCCGCGACACCAACAACCCGGCCGCCAGTGACAGCGCCGAGCTGACCAGGAAGATCAGCACGAACAAGTTGCTCTGGTTCACCAGCCCCACCAGGCTGGTATGGCGTAGCAGACCGCTGAAGATCACGCCTTGCAACTCGCCGGCATCATTGAAAATCGGCCAATACAAACCGCTGTACTGGTTAGTGAACTGCTCGCTGGGCTGCTTGGTGCTGCGCAGGTAGGCCTCGACATTCTTGGGGATGCGCGAGGGGTGATTGGCGAAGCGCTGGGTGGAAAATATTTCGGAAAAACCGGCAGGGTTGGCCAGGTACAAACGCAGGTCGAGGGAATGCACGTCGGCCACGCTGGTGAGGAAACTGCTGTCCAGGTAAGTGGCGACCAGCAACAGGTAATCAACGCCGTCACGGCTGGTTTCGAAAGTGGATACCACCAGGCCCGTGCTCACGCCGGCGACTTGCACGGTTTGCAGCACCGCGTTGCTGGTGAGGTTGATCTGCCTGACGATGTCATCGGCGGCCGTGCTGAACATCACTTTACGGTCGCTGGTGCGAATCAGCGCGACCACGTCGATATCGGTGGCATCGGCAATGTCGGCGGTGAGCCGGTCATGCTTCTCGGCATTTTTGGACGACGGCGGGCTGGTATAGCGCAGGAACAGCTTGGCCATGCGCGCGTTGTCGTGAAGGATGTCGCCGATTTCGTCCTTGACGATCTTGGTCGACTCTTGCAGCCAGATACGCACGTTACTGTCGAAAATCTGCGACAGCGTGGTGGCAGCCAGCTCAGCCGCGATCATCGTAGGAATCACGCTGACCAGCCAGAACGCCAGCACCAGCTTGCGCTGGACGCTCCAACGCGAGATGGCAAAGGGGCGGGCTTTCTGGCGGGTCTTGGTAATCATCAGGTTTCGCTTATCGCAGCAGCCATGGCAGGGTCGGAACGATCCGGTCGAATAAACAGTTTTACAAGCTTGAGCAGGCCGTTGACCAGCCAGTTGCGGTGGCGGAAGAACAGGCTGTTGCCCTCAAACTCGCACCCCAGGCGCAGTTTACTGGCATACCCGGCCTGGCCGCACTCGTACAGCGCAATACGGTGTTCAATACAGTAGTCGACATTGGTCAACCAGCTACGGAAGTACAGGTTGTACTCGCGGCTGAACGCAAGGTCATGGCCAAAGAACTTGTCCACCAGCCGATGCTCATCCAGCAGGATCAGGTTGAACGCCACCAGGCGCTCGTCCACCCAGTACAGAACACAGACCGCCCGCTCGTGCAGGTGTTCGAGCACCCCCGTGAAGTAACCAGCGGGCAGGCGTTCGAACTGCAAGTCTGCGCGCGCGAGCGTGGCCTCATACAGACGCATGACCTCGGGCAGCACGTCATCGATATTGCGCCGCCACTCGACCCGCGGCCCTGGTGCGCGCAGTTTGCGGCGCAGGTCCTTGCGCGTGGATTTGCCCAGCGACCCCAGGTAGGCATCCACCGAGCCATAAGGCAGGGGCAACACCCCCGTGGGCAAACTGGGCATGCTTTGAAAGCCTGCGGCAAGGCAGCTCTGGGCCCAATGCGGGTCGTTGGTGGGCGCATCCTTGACCGCCAGCAAGCCGATACCGAGCGCGTTGGCATCGCTGCGCGCAGCCGCCAGTAACTGCTGCAACAGCAACGGGCGCCGGGATTCGGCCACATGGCTGGCGACACCGGCATCACAGCGCTCAGCCACCGGCGAACCGATGGCGTACAACGCCAGTTGCAAAACGCCCGGCCACAGCCGCTCCAGGCGCTCGGTCAAGCGTTTGCCGGCCCCCGACAGCGTAGTGTCGAGGCGATAATGGGTGATGAACGCGGCAGCCACGGCCACCAGCGTTTGATCCTCGAAGACCGCCAGGTAACGCCACTGAAAGTCATCGATCGCGGCGTTTTCCACGGCCAGGTAATAGTCCCAATCCTCCAGGGCACCGGGAAAACAGTCGTTCCAGGCATCGCGCTGGATAGCCCGGATGGTCGGGAAGGCTTGGGTGGTAATCACAGTTTTTCCTTATCAACACCGCTCTACTGTAGGAGCGAGCTTGCTGTGGCGAGGGAGCTTGCTCCCGCTCGACTGCGCAGCAGTCGCAGGCTTTTGGGGGTGCTTCGCACCCCAGCGCAAGCAAGCTTGCTCGCCACAGCAAGCTCGCTCCTACAAGTAAATTAATCACGCCACACGATTGAGTTGCACTGCGTGCTGCTCGACAAACCTGGCACTCAACTCGATCACCCGGCGGTACTGCAAATCGACCGTGATCATGTGGTAGCAGTTGTCCAGCAGGATCTTGGTCACCGGCCCGCCGAGGTGGCGCTCCACGTAATCGGCGTTCCAGCGGCTGGTGATGTCGTCCTCGATGGAATGCAGCACCAGCGCCGGCACCTTGATCTGGGGCATGCGTTTCTTGACCACCGCGTTCATGCGGTGCAGCTCGCGCACGGTTATGCCTTCCATGGTCAGCAACCCCGCCTCACTGCTCTCGCCTTCCTTCATCTGCCGCTCTACGATGGCCCGCAGGCGCTCGTTCTTAATGCCATAGGGCGGCTTCTCTTCGAAGCTGCAAATGTGCACGCCGAACGGAATCTTCATCAGCAAGGGCGTGAGAAACGCCAGTTTGTTGATGCTCCAGCCGTCGTACTTCAAGGTGGTGGAATACATCAGCAACCCGGCGACTTGCCCTGGGTGTTCGGACGCCACATACATCGACATCACCGCGCCCATGGACAAGCCACCGACAAACACCTGCCCGTGGCGTTGCTTGACCTGTACGAAGGTCTTGCGCACGCCTTCGTACCAGTCCTGCCAGCCGGTGGCCTGCAAGTCGCTGTTGTCGCCGCAGTGCCCGGCCAGCGTGGGCACATACACCGTGCAGTTGCCCGCCTTGGCCAGGCCCTTGGCGACCTGGCGCAACTCGGTCGGTGTGCCGGTCAGGCCGTGGATCAACAGGATCCCGACCGGACCATCACCGAGAACGAAACCGGCAGTACCTTCACCGAGGTCGATCCCTTGAGCATTCACCGCGTGGTTGCTCGCACCAGCAGTTGCTCGAGCAACTTCAGGCCCAGATCGATTTCCGGGTAGCTGATTTCCAGGGACGGCGCCAGGGTGATCACGTTCTTGTAGTAACCGCCCACATCGAGGATCAACCCGAGCTTCTGGCCGTCTACCAGCATGTCGCCTTTCATGCCTTCTTCGACCATGTAGTCCAGGGTCGCCTTGTCCGGGGTGAAGCCATCCGGGCCGCAGATTTCGCAGCGCAGCGCCAGGCCCAGGCCGTCCACATCGCCGATGATGGGGAAGCGTTTTTGCAAGTCTTGCAGGCCTTCCAGGAAGTATTTGCCCTTGGCCATGACCATGGCGCCGTAGTCGACTTCGCTGGTCATCTTGAACATTTCCAGGCCCACCGCGGTGCCCAACGGGTTGGAGGCGAAGGTGGAGTGAGTCGAACCTGGCGGGAACACCTTCGGGTTGATCAACTCTTCACGGGCCCAGATACCGCCCAATGGGTTGAGACCATTGGTCAACGCCTTGCCGAACACGATCACGTCCGGCTGTACATCGAAGTGCTCGATCGACCAGAGTTTGCCGGTGCGATAGAAGCCCATCTGGATTTCGTCGGACACCATCAGGATGCCGTGCTGGTCCAGGACGTGCTTGAGCTCGCGGTAGAAATTCATCGGCGGGATCACGTAGCCGCCGGTGCCCTGGATCGGCTCGACATAGAAAGCTGCGTATTCGCACTGGTTGGTCTTAGGGTCCCACACGCCGTTGTATTCGGTCTCGAACAAGCGGGCGAACTGCTGCACGCAATGGCTGCCGTACTCTTCCTTGGTCATGCCCTTCGGGCCACGGAAGTGGTAAGGGAATGGGATGAAATTGGCGCGTTCGCCAAAGTGGCCGTAGCGACGACGATAGCGGAAGCTAGAGGTGATCGACGAGGCGCCGAGGGTGCGCCCGTGGTAGCCGCCTTCGAAGGCGAACATCAAGCTTTTGCCGTTGCTGGCGTTGCGCACCACCTTCAGGGAATCTTCGATGGACTGCGAACCGCCGACGTTGAAGTGCACACGGCCGTCGAGGCCGAACTTGTTCTTGGCATCGACCGCGATCATTTCCGACAGCTCGATCTTGCCTTTGTGCAGGTACTGGCTGGCGATTTGCGGCAGGGTGTCGATCTGCTTTTTCAGCGCGTTGTTCAGGCGCGGGTTGGCATAGCCGAAGTTGACGGCCGAGTACCACATCTGCAGATCGAGGTAGGCCTGGTCTTCGGTGTCCCACACATAGGAGCCTTCGCAGCGGCTGAAAATACGCGGCGGCTCGATGTAGTGAACGGTGTCGCCGTAGGAGCAATACTTGGCTTCTTTATCCAGAAGCACCTGGTCTTCAGCGGTAGCGATACGGATATCAGACATGATGGAAGAGTTCCTGATTGTCAGAAGAGGTGTTGAAGGTGGTGGCGTTGGCGGCGAGGCCTTGTGGCAGCTTGGCCAGCAACGCCGGCACTTGCGCAAAGCTGTCGAAGCGCGCATGAGGAATCTGGTGGGCGACGCAGTAGTCGGCGAGGCTGCCCTTGGCGAACACGAAGTCGGCGGTGGAGGCCACGCACATGTCGGACTTGCCGTCGCCGATCACCAGCACGCGCTTGTTGCGCGGCGTGGATTTGCACTTGCAGTTGCCGGCAGCGGCGCGACAGGCATCGCTGGCATACGGGAAGTCGATGCGCCAGCTGTCCTGGTCGACCTGGCGCAGGCGGTTGGCGAGGATCGGCAACAAGGTCACGTAGTTGCGCGAAAGGATGCGGGCAATGCCCTGCTCGATGCCATCGCTGACCACTTCGATGGAAGCACCCAGGCCCATGACGTGATCGACAAAATCCGGGAAGTCCGGGTCGATCTCGACGCTGTCAAAGTACGCCAGCAGTTCAGCCGGGGTGGCCTTGATCAGCGCCAGTTGGCGGCTCAGGCATTCGCGTGAACCGATATGCCCATCCAGCCATTCCTGCTCAATGGTTTCCCACTCGGGGCCGGCGAAGCGTTGGAGGACGTTGTCGATGACATCGGTGGGGGTAATGGTCCCGTCGAAGTCACACACGATATGCCAGTTGATCATCTGCCTTTCCTTTAGGTAAAGGGCCTTGGAGGAGCGCGCTGTCTGCGCTTGCCAAGGGATAGAGCAGGGACTGTGCCAACTGGCCAAAACCCCGCAGGGCTGGGGGTGAGCGCGAAATGCGCAGCGATATATGTCGCGGAAGCTACAATTTTTGTAGCTTGCTACAAACAACATGAGTGCTTGCGCAGGCGCGTCGGTTTGCGCGTTCATGCGCGCCTGCCCACCTTCAGGAAACGTCTCCATGTCCAAGCTCGCTGCTGCTGTATTCACCGGTTTACTTGGAGGGTGGGGCCTTTGCAGTGCCGCGTGGGCAGAAGGCATCACGGGCGACGTGGGCGCGGGCCTCAGCTATCAGCCCCACGACCCCAGCGCCAGCCGCTACGAAACCCGGCCTGTGCCTTACCTGGACCTGGATTGGGGCGACGTCAGCCTGAGTACCGATGACGGCCTCACCTGGAGCGCCCTGGATACCCACGGCCTGACCGCTGGCCCCTATATCAACTACCTTCCGGGGCGTACTTCCAACGGCGAATTGCAGGGCCTGCGCAACGTGTCGGACATGGCCGAGGTGGGCGGCTTCGTCCAATACGCCCCGGCCAATTTCTGGCGGGTCTATGCGCAATTGGGCCAGGCCGTGGGCGGCGGGCATTCCCAGAGCGGCGCCCTGGGTAAAATCGGCGGCGAACTGGGTTACCCCGTGGGTGGCGGGATTATCGGCAGCAATAGCCTGGTTGCGCATTTTGCCGATGCGCGCCAGACCAATACCTTCTTCGGCGTGGACAACAACGAAGCCGTCGCTTCAGGCTTGCGGCCCTATAACGCGAGCGGGGGCTTCCAGAATGTGACGCTGAGCCAAAGCTTCGCCTTCCCCCTGGCGCCCCATTGGTCGCTGCTGACCAGCGCCAGCTGGGTACACCTGGTGGGGTCGGCGGCCAAGAGCAGCATCGTCAAGGAGGCTGGCCATGTGAATCAGGGCCAGGTGCAGACGGCGATCAGCTACACCTTCGACTGAATTACACGGGAGCAAAATTGTGGGAGCGGGCTTGCTCGCGAAAGCAGTGTGTCCGTCACCCGACACTTAACTGACCCACCGCATTCGCGAGCAAGCCCGCTCCCACATTGAGCCTGTGTTTCATAGCACAAACTTCAGTGTTCTTCGCCTTCAGCCAACAGCGCGATACCACCGATAATCACCACCACGCCCACCCAATGCAGCACGCTGATGTGCTCGCCCAGCCCCAGCCAAGACCCCAGCAATACGGCCACAAACACCAGCGAACTCAGCGGAAACGCCAGGGACAAACTGCTACGCCGCAGGATCAGCATCCACACAAAAAACGCACCCAGATAGCTGGCAATCGCCGCCAGAATCCCCGGGTTACGCGCCACGTCCGCCAGCCATTGCCAACTGAAGTCCATCGGCCCCAATTGATCGCCGGCCACCTTGGTGAACAACTGCCCGGCGCTTTCGGTGGCGATCAGCAGTGCCCACAGCACCAGGGTGCCAAGCCGCCCATGCAGCCAGCCGGTATTGATTGTTTGCGTTGTCATGCCTGGTTCCCCGCGATTGCTACCAACATCACACCCAAAGTGATCACCAATGTGCCCAGCCAGCGACGTCCGCTGACGGTTTCCTTGAGCACCACCCTGCCCGCCAACACCACCAGGCAATAGGCCAACGCCGCCAGCGGAAACAGCAGACTCAAGGGCGCACGGGACAGCGCTTCGAGCCACACAAAAAACTCAATCACATAGGCGCCGACGCCGGCCCACAGCAGCGGCGCATTGAACACCTGGCCCCAGAACGCACGCAGGCGAAAACCGCCATCGAGTTGGGGCAAACGGTCCACGCCCAATTTGAAACACAGCTGGCCAATCACATCGAGGACGATGGAAAACGCCAGTAACAACACCACGGTCAGGGTCACGGGAACAGCTCCTCAAACAGGTCGATCAAGGCTTCATTGGTTGCAGCATTGCGCTGCAAGTCTTGCGGGCTCCAGCGCTCCGGTGGCGGCTGGTCGGACTTGGCTTCCCAGCGCTTGAACGCGTTGCTGAACGCCGGTGTGGCGAACTCACCGCAGATGTCGATGCCAATGATGCGTTTACCCGCCGCCAACGCCCGCAGGGCCTGGAGCAAATGGGTCAGGCGCATGCCGCCCTGGTCCCAGTTGGTGGCGGCGTCTTCACTGGCCAGCACATCTTTGTCGATGGTGATCCAGATCGCCTCGGTGGGCAGGCTGGCAATCATCTGGTCGAGGAAGGCTGCCCAATCCAGGTCCGCCAGGTTGCGCCAATGCAGGTGGTTTTCCTGTTGCTGGTGGCCGGCGCCGTCCCCCACCCGGCCCCAGACCTTGGACGGCGGATGCTGCCAGGGAAACAACTGCAAACGCCCGCGCTTGAGGGCGCCAAGGTTGCCGCCGCGCAGTTGCGGGTTATGCAGGTCATCGCTGCACGGGCCGAGGGTGACGATGCGTTGGATCGCCGGCATCTTCAGCGCCCGGTTGACCCACGAACCGCAGTGCCGCTTGGGCGCAAAGCGCACCCAGTCGGGGTGGTTGTCAAAGTGAATCAGGCTGACGGGCTCTTTGAGATCGGCCAAAAACGCCGGCGTAAGGTGGTGATAATCGCCGGAACCGACAAACAGGATTTCCGGGCGCGCGTCACGGGGCCGTGGCCGTTGGGCCAGGCGCTCGACGAAACGCTTCCAGGTTTTTTCGGTGGACCACAAACGCAATTTCGGGCCCAGGTCCAGCAGGTCCAGGCGCGTGGCCCGACCGCTGGCCAACCGCCGGGCAATCGGTGCCTGGCCGGTGAGGCTGTGGTCAAGGTCTAGAATGTTCAAGGTAAGTTTCACCCCTAATGGCAGCGCCCAACCGCAGGCCGGTTGGGCTTTAGGGGGGTAATGCAAGGGATGGGCCAGCGCTCGGATGAGCGCCATGTTTGCAAACAATGAGTATCACGTGTGGGAGCTGGCTTGCCGGCGATAACGGTGTGTCAGCCAGCCCATTTGCAACTGACAGTCCGCTATCGCAGGCAAGCCAGCTCCCACATTTTGCTCCGTGCTCGGCCTCAGGATTTCGATTCGTTGATAATCTGGCGAATCGCGCCGACGAAGGCTTCCGCCGGTTGCCCACCGCTCACCGCATATTGGTCATTGAAGACAATGGTCGGCACCGAACTCACCCCACGAGAAACCCACAGCTGTTCCTGCTCGCGGACTTCGGCGGCGTATTCATCGCTGGCAAGAATCTCGGCGGCGCGCGCAATGTCCAGCCCTACGCTCTCGGCGATGATCGCCAGGGTCGCGTGGTCGGAAGGGTCCTGGCCATCGCTGAAATACGCCTTGAACAGCGCTTCCTTGAGGTTGTATTGCAAACCTTCCAACCCGGCCCAATGCAACAGGCGGTGCGCGTCGAAGGTGTTGTAGATACGGCTCTGGCCGTCGGTGCGGAACGCAAAGCCCAATGCGGCGCCCATGTCGCGGATACGCGCACGATTAGCCTGGGACTCTTGCGCCGTGGAGCCGTACTTTTCGGTGATGTGCTCGACGATGTTCTGCCCGATGGCGGGCATGTTCGGGTTCAGTTCGAACGGCTGGAAATGAATCTCGGCCTGCACTTCGCTGCCGAGCTGGTCGAGGGCTTCGGTCAGGCCGCGCAGGCCGATGATGCACCAGGGGCAGGATACGTCGCTGACGAAATCGATTTTCAGGGGGGTACTCATGGTGGGCAACCTCGCGGGCAGTCATGCGCATACATAAAGGTTGCACGATACACCACCTTCACAGCACCTTCGAAGGCTCGCTCAAATCGATCTGCGCCCAGTGCGCGGCATCCTGGCGATGGGCTTGCAGGTAGGGCAACACCGCCGCCAGCAAGGGCGCCTTGAACGCTTCCTGAAAACGGTGGGCCAGGCCGGGAATCAATTTCAACTGGCTGCCCTGGATATGCGCGGCCAGATGCACGCCGTGCATTACCGGCAACAACGGGTCGGCGGTGCCGTGTACGACCAGGGTCGGCACCCGCAGCTGGTTGAGCAAGGGCACACGGCTCGGCTCGGCCAGGATCGCCATGATCTGGCGCTTCACGCCTTCGGGGTTGAAGGCGCGGTCATAGGACAGCGCCGCCTGGTGCAGCAACGCCTGGCGATCGTCCTTGATATCCGGGCTGCCCAACGCCGCGAGCAAGTCTGCCTGTTGCTCCAGCGCCACCTCACGATTGGGCGCGCTGCGCCGCGACAGCAATTGCACCAGGGCTGCGTTCGGTGCGGGCAGGCCCTCGGCGCCGGAGCTGGTCATGATCAGGGTCAGGCTTTCCACACGCTGTGGCGCCATGGCCGCCAGGTGTTGAGCGATCATGCCGCCCATGCTTGCGCCAAGGACATGAAATTGCTGCACCTGCAATGCATCCATCAAGCCCAGCGCGTCGTCGGCCATGTCGGTCAACGTATAGGGTGCCGCCACCGGCAAACCGAGCTTGTAGCGCAGCACTTCGAAGGTCAGGTTGGCGCTCGCCGGCGCCTGCCGCCAGGTGGACAGGCCGACGTCGCGGTTGTCGT
Organism: Pseudomonas sp. FSL L8-0168; assembly: GCF_037976155.1. Taxonomy (NCBI): domain Bacteria; kingdom Pseudomonadati; phylum Pseudomonadota; class Gammaproteobacteria; order Pseudomonadales; family Pseudomonadaceae; genus Pseudomonas; species Pseudomonas sp. FSL L8-0168. The sequence goes on from NZ_CP150262.1 coordinate 2,349,352, forward strand.
AGCGAATCACCCGAAAGCCTTGTTCGCACAGGGCCACCACCACTTCATCCGGCCAGTGAATCAACTGCCCGCCCAGCCCCATCACCAGCAGCAACGCAGGGTCGGACGCACGGCCGATACTTTGATAGGCGATGCTCACCTGAGCCAGGTCGACCGTTTGGGTCGGGACATTGACATCACACCGAGAAGCCGCAAAAGACGGCAGGCCGAACAGGAGAGCGGCCACTAAAAACAACGCACGCATGAAAAACACCAAAACGCAGAACCCCAGTAGAGCGCGAGTCTGATGAAGTTTGTTCAAGCGCGCTGCCACAGTTCGATGACAGTTTGATGAAGAGTGCCCAGCGGTCATGTCGATAGCTATGTGCCGCAGCCCACTTGGCATGTCGATCTCTAATAGGGCTTTGGCCTTTTAGATAGAGCGAATCCGCCCCATGCCTTCTTCCATTGCCCTACCTCCTGCGACACACCCACTGATGCAACCGGCCATCGACGAACACCTGCTCGCCGATGCCACGCCACGCTTGCAGAACTGCCGCGCCGAGCTGCTCGTGCTAATGGAGGGTATCCCGACGGTGCGCGACACCATCAATCGGATGCTCCAAGCGCAGCTTCAATTGGACGGCGAGCGCGTGGCACTGGAGTTTCCCGCCACCGAGCGACGTGGGCGCAGCCGCATTGTCCTGACAGATGCCTGCCTCTATATGCAACAGCATCCGGCCCTTGATACAGCGCAGGTGCCAGATGCACGTGTGCTCAACCTGCCGCAGGCCCACGCGTTGTCGCGCTACACCGCGGCGATGCTGCTCGACGAGCTCAAGGGCCTGGACCTGGAACAAAGCCTGGATGACCACTGGCTGCGCTACTGGCGTACAGAGCGAGCGCCCCGCTCGCCGGTAACTTGCTACAAGCGGGTGCTGGAGCTGTACCGGATTCACATTGAAGCCAGCGCTGAGCGGTCACTCGCCTCGGGGAAGGTGCATGCCGAAATCCTCGATCCCGTGTTTTCACTGCTCCATTCGCAGTCTGCTACAGCGCAGACACCTCGCCGCTACACCGAACACCTATTTCTCAAGCCCCACGACGCCCCAGCCATCGCCCTGCCTGGTGCCTGGGTATTGAGCCTCGATACGGAAACGCCGGCCAGTCAATTGCTGTACCTGCCGACTCAGGTTCCGACATGGAAGGTATTGAGCAGACGCGAAGACCTGGAACGCTGGCTGCTCGACCGACAGCAAGCGCTGTTCGGCATCACCGAGGTCGATCCTTTGGCAAGGATCGACTATAAGGCCAGCCACAACCCGCTGGAAACGGGCATCACCCTTTGGCTGAAACAATTGACCGAGGCGCAATATCAGGACGCGCTGAGCCCGCTTGCGAACGTACAGATTCACAACGCTTACTTGGCCCTCCAGCACGTCGACCGGCTTGATGACATGCGTAAAACCCGTTGTCTGTTTGCCTCGGAGCCTGAACACCCGGAATCGGCCGTCGGCACCACTAGCACCCCACCCGTTCCCCAATTCGGCCGGCTGCATAACGGTGTCGATACCCGCCAACGCAAAGCTTTGATCGAGCACCAACGGCGCGCCCTGGAAAACCTGTTGGGCAACGACACACCAACGAGTGAGCGCTGGCAGTCATTCAAGCAACAACTGGACGCACTCAAGGCGCTACAACACGCTGCCGAAGCGGCGGCGCGGGCCATGCTCAACCGAGCGCCCCTGGATTTCGACACGCTCAACACCCACTACACCGCGCTGTACCAGGCACGTTTGCAGGGGGTCAAGACCGAAGCGCGTATCCAGAGAACCCTCGATCAACTAAGTGAGGACGAACTGCAACTGATCGAAAACGCCCTGGCCGCACCCTCGCCGGATGTCGTCGCATTGACCTTGTCGGTCACTCAGGCCGGGAATCCAACGCCTTCCCGCACCGAACTCAACGGGCCACTGGTTTTCCTTCCACCCCAGGACGAATCCACGGCCGGGACACGTGAAGGCGTGCATATCATTTACTGGCCCGGCAGGGACGGTGGTTTGCAGCGTTTCTCGTCGCGCCAGGCACTGGAGGATGGGATATTTGGCATTCAGCCCGAGGATCAACAACTGGCGCTGCAATTCACGACACTGACCCAGGACCCATTCGACTACAGCTTGAGCAGTCAACAGGCCGCCTTTGAAGAACAGGCCGCCCGCGTGCGCCAGACGTGGTCAGCCGATGAACACGCGTCACAGCGCGTCGGTGAACTGGAGCAACGGGTGGAGCAAACGCTGCCTGGCTTGTTGGTGCCCGAAAACTCGGCGCGTGAGGCGGCGTTTCTGCTACTTGTCGAACAACATAATGCGCGGCTGCTGGCCGAACGACTGCCGTCATGGCTGATCACTCAACCCGTTGAAAAACGCGAGGCATTCAAGGCCCTGCTACGCGCCTATATACCGGCGCTGAACAATGCCCAGACGCTGCTGGAGCGCTCCCTGCCACCGCGTGACGCGTTCGTCAGGCACAAGCTCGATGCGCGTATACGCAAGGATTTTTCTATCCGCAAAGGCTTTACTCTTCAACTGGAACTGCCTGACTCGGTGGAGCATAAACGCGACATCATTGCCGGCGCCGCACCGGGTACTCCGGTCAAAATCATTGATGTACCCAGTGCCAGGCGCAGCCAGATGACGTTGGACGACTTGGCGCTACGCAACATCGACGCCGAACTGAGCCAGCGCCTGGGGTTCGTGACTGTCCAGGTGACGGCCGACGATGTCGAGGAGCGTGACACCCTCAAGGCTGGCATCACAAAAAGCTACCTGAAGAATCTAGTTACCGGCCTTGACCTGGCTAAACAGTACGAAGTCCGCATCCTCGACGCGTTCAAGGGCGCCCAGGGCGAATCCATCCATCAAAAACTCTACCGCCGCGAATGCCTGGTGGAGCCTTTGCGCCTGATGCTCAAAACGCAGGGCATATTGGCGCACATGCAGAACCACATCAGCGCCGACGAAGTACAGGTGTTGAACACTGCCATCGACGCCGATACCCAGGCCGCCTGGCACGCCAGCGCGAAGCGCATCCGTCTGCTGCCGGCTCATCTGAGTGTTGGTGGTGCGGACACCCGGCAGGAGAGCCAGATTACCCTGTCGGGCATCACATTCATCGAGGAACAAAACTCGGGCAGCACCTTGCTTTACCTTCCGGACGCGCCTGACGAACGCTACCTGCGCCGTTATGCCAATCTTGAGCAGGCGCGCATTGCCCTGTTCGAACTCTGCCGTCTCGACAGCATGGCGCTATACGTGGCGGGTCGCGCAATCAAGGGTGATGTGCGAGCACACCTGGGTCGTATCGACCATGCCACCGGTAAAGGCTACGACGCGATGATACAGGCCGGACTCCCCTGGCCAGTCACCACTTCGTTGGCCGCCCATCAGTTGAATGCTCAGATGGGCCGTTTGCTGGAAGCGCATCGTAATGATGCGCGATCCAATGATGACCTGGCCCACGAAAAATATTCTCTCAAAAGCGGCAAGGTGTTCAACGGCATCAAAATCGCTCTGTCGTTCGTACCCTTCATCGGCACTGCAGTGTCCCTGGCAGACGCCACCACCAGCCTGTACCAAGCCGTAGCTGCCTTCAGGCGCGGTGACAGCGGGCATGGCATCGAACAATTAGCCTCGGTGTTCGAGTGCCTGGTATACGCGGCGATGGATACCCTTGCGCTGGCGGCCGTGCCCGGCTCACGCGGCAGTTCGGCCCGGCGATTGAGCGCCGCCCACCAGCTCAAGCATCCGCGACGCCCAAACTTTTGGCGCTCTGTCAAAACACACCAGCGCACAACCGCACGCCAGCGTTTTGCCGGTTACGAACACCCGCATATCTTCAGTATCGACAGCCTGCAACCGGTACATACCGGGCCTTATCGCCATACCCTGCGCCACACCTCTGGCGAGCATTTCATCCTCAGTGAGGGGCGCTATTACAACGTCAAGTTTGACCCAACGGCTCACGAGATGCGTCTGGTCGCCAAGGGCAAGTATTACTCACCGGCCGTTGCCCTGGACCACGCGTTGCAGTGGGACACTTACTCGGCACTGCATGGCGGCCACCTCACGGGTTATGGCGGCGGCAGCAGGCGCACAGGACGTGACGCATCGCGGGCGCGGGCCAACGTGCCAGCAACCGTCGCTCGGCAACTGCCTGCAGACGCGCTTGAGGTCAATATGCAGCGCCTCGAACTCGGCCAATCCCTGCAAAACCAGGCCCGTGCCTGTTACGGTCAGGTCAGCGAGACCACCAGCAAGCTAAAGAAATTTGCCAGTGACTATCCGGCCCCGTCAGACGTATCACCACAAAAATTAACGGACAGCAAAATCCTGGATATCGCGCTGACCAAAGACGTCGACGATGCCAAGCACCTGTATGCATCGTTCGAAACGGCTAAACAGCGTCAAGTGCATATTCGCGACCTCGACTATTCCGAGGAACTGAACCGGACAGCCCACATCGTAGCGGACCGCCTGAACCACCTGATCCAGAATGCAAAAGACCGGGCCGGTGTGCTTATCGATCGAATCATCGAGATCAACCACCAACTGAACCGCTCATCTCACACACCAGGGGCTCTTCAAGCACTGACCCAGGAAATCAGACAGTGTCGCCTTGACTTGCTCGATGAGCTGAACCGGATAGAGGCCTCGATGAAAGACATGAGCACGTGGGTCAAACGCATCACCGTCAGGCACACGCGCACGGAGGTCTCCACCTACTTGGATGCCTGGAAAAACAGGTTTACCGACCTGCGCATGGCGAGCACGAGAAGCAGCAATCTCATGCAAGCGCTCAGCCTGCGGCCAGACACCTTGAGCATTGACTGGCTGTTTCTGGAGGCCGCAGTGCATCGAGCCAGAAGCAAGTTCGATCGTGCCGTCACCAGCCACATGACGTTGCCCGATGCCAACATCAGCCGTGTCGAACGCAACCGGGTCCTGCAAAACTGCATCAAGGTCTATGAAGACTTGTCGCTTGACTTGATAACCTGGAACGAAAAATCGCCCAGCCATTTCGACCAAAGCTTTCTGGCGCTGCTGCAGAAGGATCTTGCCCGCCTGATACGAAAAGCCCAGCGCACGATAAAAAAGCCCGCTTCCCAGTCAACATCGAACACCACCCAAACGGTGTTTGAAACTGAAGAGGGTCAGTTATTGATTGGTATCGAGAAGCCGGCCGGCCAGCAGTCGCCGAGGCAATTGATCATCAACGATGCGGATGGGGCGACTGTTGAAGTGTGGGACAAGATTGGCGACAGCAACACCTTTCGCTTGAACACCAACCAAAGCCGAACGGTTGCCGCCCCACCGAAGCTCCCCACCGACGTAAACGCCTTGCTCGCGAACGCCCGTGCACGCTTGGCGGCGGCGGATGCCTTTGAAAATAAGGTGCGAAGCTACAAAACCATGGAACCGATCAATCTTGAACATATGCTGGTGACCGAGGCCAACGATCTGCGTGCCCGCGCCAGCAAAGTGCAGAGCCTGGATGCAAACAACCCGATCATCGAACAACTGAACACTCGAGCCAGTGCGCTTGAAAAGTCCGGTGAAGCGTTGCGTATCACGCGCAGCCTGCAAAGCAGTACGCCTACCGAGGGCTACCTGGATTACCTGATGGGCAAAGGTCGCGTGGTAATCCGCAAGAAAGGCACACGGCAAAAAATGCGCGAAAAGCGTCCCGATGGACAAGACGACTACCTGCAAGAATATGAAATATACGAGGCGAGCAAGCAGGCGAAAACCGACAAACCGATCTGGTACGCCCATTTTCATTACGATGCGCCGAACTCGGCATTCGACAGTTTTCGCAAAGCACATTTAAAGCTGCAACATCAGCAATATCTCGGGATGAAATGGCAAGCCGCCAAAGAGGGTGCTGGCGCTGCCTTTGCCGACACCAGGATCTGGCGCGGCAACATCGACAAGTCGATCGCCGAAACCCACTTCCTGCCATTGGGTTGACGCCGTTACGCTGCGGCCAACATGAACAAAGCTCAATGCATTATCATTGAACGCAAATTGCACTCATGAAGGCCGCCATGCTCGAAATTCGCCACCTCAAGACGCTTCACGCCTTGCGCGAAGCTGACAGCCTGGTCGAGGCCGCCGAACGCCTGCACCTGACCCAGTCCGCCCTGTCCCATCAGTTCAAGGAGCTGGAAGAGCGCCTGGGCATGCAGTTGTTCGCGCGCAAGACCAAGCCTGTGCGCTTCACCAGTGCCGGCCTGCGCCTGCTGCAATTGGCCGACGCCACCCTGCCCTTGCTGCGCGGCGCCGAGCGCGATATTGCGCGGCTGGCCGGGGGCACCGCCGGGCGTTTGCACATGGCGATCGAATGCCACAGTTGTTTCCAGTGGCTGATGCCGACCATCGACCAGTTCCGCGATGCCTGGCCGGAAGTCGAGCTGGACCTGGCCTCGGGCTTTGCCTTCGCGCCGCTGCCGGCCCTGGCCCGTGGCGACCTGGACCTGGTGGTGACCTCCGACCCGCTGGAACTGCCGGGCATCACCTACGTGCCGCTGTTCACTTACGAAGCCATGCTGGCGGTGGCCAACCAGCACGCGTTGGCGAACAAGTCCTACATCGTGCCGGAAGACCTGCTGACAGAAACCCTGATCACCTACCCGGTGGAACGTGACCGCCTGGACATCTTCACCCGCTTCCTGGAACCGGCCGACGTTGAACCGGCCCAGGTACGGACTTCGGAGCTGACGGTGATGATGATGCAACTGGTGGCCAGCGGCCGTGGGGTGTGCGGCATGCCCCACTGGGCGCTGCATGAATACAGCTCGCGCGGGTATGTGAAGGCCAAGCGTTTGGGTGAGAAGGGTTTGTTCGCCACCTTGTATGCGGGCATTCGTGCCGACATGCTCGATGCGCCTTACATGCGCGACTTTTTGCTGACGGCCAAGGACACCTCATTTTCCACCTTGGATGGCGTCAGCGCGGCGCGTTGAACGGGCTTCAAGTGTGTGGCCTTGTGTGAGTAATGCCGGTCAGTTAAACGCAGCCCCCCCTGTGGGAGCGGGCTTGCTCGCGAATGCGGTGGGTCAGTCAACGTATCCAGTGACTGGTATCGCGCTTTCGCGAGCAAGCCCGCTCCCACATTTTGATCTTCGTTGCTTTGAGTATCGCGTTCGCTTAACTGACCGGGATCAGGGCTTGCCAGCGATGCAGGCAAGCCAGCTCCCACAGTAAATTTCAGTCAACGTGCAATTCACGCCACATGTGGATCTTGTCGAAGTATTCGACGCCTACCCGCACCGCCAGTGGCTCCAGGCCGTACTGAATGAAACCGCAGCGCTGGTAGAGCGCAAAGGCGGCGTCATTGCCGGCGGTGACCGTCAGTTGGATCAGCTTCAGGCGCGGGTGGCGGCGGGCCTCTTCCAGTGCCGCTTGCACCAGTTGCCGCCCCAGCCCCTGCTGTTGATAAGCCTCGGTCACGTACATGCCGAACAAGGTCACTTTGTGCCGGGCCTTTTCCCGTGGCTCGAACGCAAGGCCGACAATACCCGCCAACTGATCGCCGTCGAAGGCGCCAAACAGACGGTCCAGCGGGCTGTCGAGGCGTTTTTCCCACCAGTTCAGGGGCATCAGAGCACGCTCGGCCACGCTGGAGGTGAACGCCTGGGGATAAGCGCCATACGCCTGTAGCATCAACGCCCGGTAAGCAGGCGCGTCTTTAGCCTCCAGCGCGCGAATGATCATGCGTCGATCAGCGACGCGCGGTAGAGCGGCAGGATCGTATCGCGGGTCAACGGCGCCAATTGCAGGCCGCCATCGCCCGAGGGGTCGATCCAGCGGATTTCTTCAATTTCCGCCGCTGGCATCACCGCAACGTCGATCTGCACCTGGAACAGCTCGGCCTGCACGGTGAAGCCCGGTTCGTTGGCGGCAGGCGCCGAGAATTGGCCCAGGTACGTGGCGTCCTCTACCTTGATGTGCAGGTTCAACTCTTCATACAGCTCACGGGCCAGCGCCTGGACGGGTTGTTCGCCCGTGTCGATCTTGCCGCCAGGTTGCATGAACGCCTGGGTGCCGCGCTTGCGCACCAGCAGGGTCTGGCCGGCTTGATCAATGAGGATGGCGGCGGCGATGCGGATGGTAGAATCATTCATGAAAGAATCGAGGTCTCTTCGGGCTGTTTGATAAATACGCTGTACTTGGCGCCTTCCATCGCTTCGAACGCGATCAATTTGTCCACCAGCGGCAAGTTCAGCACTTTGCCGGCATTGAGCAGCAGCATGCCGTTATCGGCGTTGAGGTTACGGGCCAACACCATACCGGCCTCAAGCTCACGGGTGGTGAGGACTTTGACCGTAGGGTCGCCCAGGGTCACGTCGCTGAGGAAGGTGGCGCAGGCTTGCACAAAATCTTCCACCAACGCCGGGTCATACAGGCGCCCGGCGTACTTGCGGATATACAACAGCGCTTCGTCGCTGTTGAGGTGTCGCTCCAGGATCAGGCCTTTCTGCAATTCGATAAAGTCCACCGCCAGCTTCAGCAGCCGTGAACCGGGCGGGATGGTATCGCCCTTGAGGTGGTCGGGAAACCCCGTGCCGTCCCAACGTTCCTGGTGATGACGAATGATCCGCGCCGCGTCCTTCATCGGCTCCAGGGTCATCAGCAACGACTCGCTCTGCCCCGGATACTCACGGTACAAACCGCGGTCGGTGCTATGCAGTTTGTCCGACGGTGCAACCATCATGCTGTCGGTCCAGCTCAACTTGCCGATGTTGTACAACGCGGCGGCCATGGTCAGGTCACGGGTGCTGGATTCGTCCATGGACTGGGCGGCGCAATACACGCGGATCAACTCGATCAACGCACGGTTGGTCTGTTTGTCCTTGGGCAAGCGCAGGTTGGCCAGCAGCGAGAAGACTTCGGTGCCGGTCACGTAGCTGCGCTTGAGCTCGTCGTAGGCCAGGTCGAGCATGTCGGCGGTTTGTTGCAACTCGGCGGTACGCGCCGCCACACGTTTTTCCAGGGTGGCGTTGAGCAGCTTGAGCTGTTCGGTCTGGTCTCGGGCCAGGCGTTCAAGCCGTTGGTGCTCGAGGGTTTGCTGCAACACCAGTTGCAACTCCTCGTCGTTCCAGGGTTTGCTGATGTAGCGGTGGATCTGCCCGTCGTTGATCGCCTTGATGATGGTGGTCAGGTCGGCGTAGCCGGTGAGCAGGATGCGGCTGGTGGCGGGATACAGGCGGTGGACCTCGGCCAGCAGCGTGGCGCCGTCCATGCCGGGCATGCGCGCATCGCTCATCACCAGATCGATAGGCCGGGTCGCCATGATCTCCAGCGCCTGGGCGCCGCTGGTGGCCAATACCACGTCATAGGGCTGGCCGCGCAGCAGGCGGCGCAGGCTGTTAAGGATCGACTCTTCATCGTCGACCAGCAAAACAACGGACTTCGTAGCGAGTTGTTCATCCATGGCGACTCTGCCTTCAAATTAAACGAAGTTAGGCTAAATTGAATCCGCGCAATACAAAGCGCGATTGATTTGACGCCAACTGGCCGTCGATATCAAGGGAACTCAACTATGCTGCACTGCATGCTCGCGCCCCGTTCAGTTGTAGAACCAGGGAAGGAATTGTCATGCCATCAAGCCTTTTGCACGTGCTGAGTACGCCATGAGGGCGGAATCGGGCCGGGCCAACCGGCGCATCCTGATCGTGGATGACACGGCTTCGATCCACCAGGATTTCCGCAAGATCCTTTGTGCCGACGAGTACGGCGAGCCCTCCCTCGACACTCTGGAGTCCGCCCTGTTCGGCACCACGGTGCCGGTGCGCCAGGCGTTTGACCTGGACTCGGCCTATCAGGGCCAGGAAGCCTTGGCGCTGGTCAAGAAAGCCCTGGACGCCCACTCGCCCTACGCCATGGTGTTTATCGACATGCGCATGCCCCCTGGCTGGGACGGCCTGCACACCATCGAACAGTTGTGGGAGGTGGACCCCAACCTGCAAATCGCGCTCTGCACGGCCTATTCCGACTATTCCTTCGAGGCCATCGAAGCGCGCCTGAAGTACAACGACCAACTGCTGATCCTGAAAAAGCCCTTCGACCACCTGGAAATCCGCCAGATGGCCAGCGCCCTGACCTGGAAATGGCAACTGGCCCAGGACGCGGCCCTCAAGGTGATCAGCCTGGAGCGCACCATCGAGGAACGCGTGCAGGAGCTGCTCAAGGTCTCGCACTTATTGCAATACGACGCCCTGACGGAGTTGCCCAACAGCACGTTGCTGGGCGACCGCCTGACCCAGGCGATCGCCTTGGCCCGCAGGCACGACACGCAACTGGCGGTGATGTTTCTGGGGCTCGACCGCTTCAAGCGCATCAACAACGCCCTGGGCTATCCGGCCGGCGACGAGGTGCTGGCGCAGGTGAGCCTGAGCCTGGTGGCGGCGGTGCGGGCGTCGGATTCGGTGTTTCGTTATGGCTCCGATGAGTTCGTGGTGCTGCTTAACGATATCCAGCACCCCCAGCAAACCCAGCACATTGCGCAAAAGGTACTCAATGCTGTCAGCGCGACTCGCCATGTCGCGGGGCATGACCTGAGTGTGAGCGCCAGCCTGGGCATCAGTATTTACCCCGATGACAGCGACAATGCCGTGGGTTTGCTCAAGCACGCTGAAACCGCGATGCGCACCAGCAAAGAACGCGGCCCGGGGGATCTCAGCTTTTACACCGAAGACATGAACCTGCGCGCCCAGCACCAGCAAAACCTGGAAAGCGCGATCCGCCAGGCGCTGGACCGCGATGAGTTTGTGCTGCATTACCAGCCCAAGCTGGCGCTGGAGACCGGGCGCATCGTCGGTGCGGAAGCGCTGACACGCTGGTTTCGACCGCAGTCGGGTTGGGTCAGCCCGGCGGAGTTCATTCCGGTCGCCGAAGACAGCGGCCTGATCGTACGCCTGACTCAGTGGGTACTGCGCCAAGCCTGTACACAGGCCCAAGCCTGGCGCGAGATGGGCCTGGCGCCCCTGCGCATGTCGGTGAACATCTCGGCGATCGACTTTCGCCAACGGGACTTCGTCGACAACCTGGCCGCCATCCTCAAGGACACCGGCCTGCCGCCCACCCAACTGGAACTGGAAATCACCGAAAGCGTGCTGATGCAGAACGTCGACGAAACCGTGGAAACCCTGCAAAAGATCAAGGCCATGGGCATCCGCCTGGCCCTGGACGATTTCGGCACTGGCTACTCCAGCCTCAGCTACCTGCGGCGCTTTCCCATCGACGTGCTGAAGATCGATCAATCCTTCGTGCGCGGCCTGCGCATCAATAGCCAGGACGAACAACTGATCAGCGCTATCATCGGCATGGGCAAGAGCCTGGAACTGAACATCATTGCCGAAGGCGTGGAAACCGTCGACCAACTGAATTTCCTCAAAGCCCAGCAGTGTGAGGAGGGCCAGGGTTTTCTGTTCAGCAAGGCGCTGCCTTCGAAAGATTTCGTGCAGTTGCTGCAAACGGATAGCGCGACACTGATGCCGGATCAATAAAATCAATAGCCCTGGGCCTGCAAGGAGTGCTCGCTTGAGCAATGTCGTAAACCACCGTTCCGGCCTGATGTTCGCGTTATGCCTGGGCACCGCATCGCTGTCAGCCGCGCCGCTGGACGAAGCACTCAAGCCCTTGCCGGCGGTTCCAGTACTGGACCCTGCCAAGGTTGAATTGGGTCGCCAACTGTTCAACGAGCCGCGTTTGTCGGTCAACAACACCTTGTCCTGCGCGAGCTGTCACCAACTGACCAGCGGCGGCGCCGACAACAAGCCATTCTCCATTGGCTTTGACGGCAAACCGGTGCAGATCAACACCCCGTCCGTGTTCAACGCCAGCCTGAACTTCAAGCAGTTCTGGAACGGTCGGGTGGACACGTTGCAGGCCCAGGTCGAGCAGGTGGTGATCAGCCCGGTGGAAATGGGCAGCGACTGGAATACCGTGGTGCGCAACCTGTCTGCCCTGCCCGCCTACCAGAACGCGTTCGAACAGGCCTATCCCGATGGCGTCACCGCTTCCAATGTGCAAAATGCCCTGGCCACCTACGAGCGCACGCTGCTGACACCCAACTCGCGGTTTGACCAATACGTGCTGGGCAACACCGATATCCTGACCCGCCAGGAAAAATACGGCTACCAACGCTTCAAGGATTACGGCTGCATCGCCTGTCACCAGGGCGTGAACATTGGCGGCAATATGTTCCAGAAGTTCGGCGTGATGGGCGACTACTTCAAGGCCCGCGGCAACCCGCTGGAATCAGACCTGGGGCGCTACCTGCTGACCCAGGATGAAGAGGACCGCCATGTGTTCAAGGTGCCCAGCCTGCGCAATGTGGCCGTCACGGCGCCGTACTTCCACGACGCCTCGGCCAAGACCCTTGAAGAGGCGGTTGACGTAATGTTCAAGTACCAGTTGGGGCGCAACCCGTCCCAGGAAGACAAGGACCTGATTATCCAGTTTCTCAAGACCCTGACCGGTGAATGGGCGGGCAAACCGTTATGAGACCCTTGTCACGCCGACGCACCAGTCAGATCCTGCTAGGCCTCATCACCCTGCTCCTGGCCTCCACCCTGGTGTTTTTGTACTTCAAGTCTTCACGCGACCAGACAGCCACTTATACCCAGTCGCGCGACTTGATCCGCCAACTCCAGCAGCTCAATGCCCAGTGGGACAGCGAAGTACTCAAGGCCCGCATCGCGATCACCCACAACTACGACCCACTGGTCACACCGCTGACCGAAATGACCCGCATCGGCGCTGAACTGGAGAGCCGCGACACCTACCACAGCGCTGCCGACCTGCCCGGTTGGCAAGCCAGCCATGCGGCGTACCTGACGGCCATCGAGGAAAAAGCCCGGCTCGTCGACCAGTTCAAATCCCACAACGCAGTGCTGCGTAACTCATTGGCTTTTTTGCCGACGGCCGAAGACGACATCCAGGCCCAATTCAACAGCATGACCGACGAAGGCCGCCTGCAACTGCAAAGCGTGGCCACCGACACTTACGACCTGCTGCTCAGCAGCCTGGAGTTCGCCCAAGTCACCAGCGACGAACGTGCCGCCGATATCCTGGTGGGCCTGGGCAAGCTGGCCATCAACCAACAGAGCCTGCCCAGCGAGTTCCAGGCACCGGTGGAGATTCTCAGCAATCATATTTCGCTGATCCTGCGCGAACAGCCACTGGTCAACAGCCTGCTCGAGCGGATTGCCGCCGTACCGGTGGCCGAACACCTCGATGACCTGACCACTCACCTCAATCAGGACCAGCAGGCCACTGACCTCATCGATCATCAGTACCATCGCTACCTGCTGATCTTCTCGACCTTGCTGGTGGTGTTACTGCTTTATCTGGCGGTGCGCCTGCTGCGCAGCTTCGCCGAGATCAACCGCGTCAACCGCGCGTTGCAGGCCGCCAACGAAACCCTGGAGCAACGGGTGGAGCGGCGCACGCAACAGCTCAAGGATGCCCAGAGCGAGCTGATGGACAGCGCCCGCCAGGCCGGCATGGCGGAGATCGCCACCAACGTGCTGCACAACGTCGGTAACGTGCTCAACAGTGTGAACATCTCCGCCGACCTGGTCAGCCGCAAGTTGCGCAGCAGCAAGGCCCTCGGCCTGGGCAAGGCCATGCAACTGATCAACGCTCACCAAGGCGACCTGGGTACCTTCCTTACCGAGGATGAAAAGGGCAAGTTGCTGCCGGGCTATCTGAACCAGTTGGTCGAAGCGATTGCCATCGAACAGCAAGGCATGAGCGATGAGCTGGCGCAGTTGAGCAAAAGCGTGGACCACATCAAGGACATCGTCTCGACCCAGCAATCCTATGCGGGTGCGTCTACCTTGCTGGAGCCGGTCAATATCAGCGCCTTGATGGATGACGCCCTGCGCATGAACGCCGGCGCGCTGAGCCGTCACCATGTCACTGTTGTGAAGGCGTACGCCCCGGTGCCGGAGATATTGGCGGACAAGCACCGGTTACTGCTGATCATGGTCAACCTGATCAGCAATGCCAAATACGCCATGGACAAACTGTCTGAGCGGCCACGGCAAATCACCCTGGCGGTGGAATCGGTAGGCGATGAGACCCTGAAGATCAGTGTGAAGGACGATGGCGAAGGCATACCGCCCGAGAACATGGCACGCATCTTCACCCACGGTTTTACCACCCGCAAGGAAGGCCACGGCTTCGGCCTGCACAGCTGCGCCCTGGCCGCAGTGGAAATGAACGGCCAGCTCAGCGCCCACAGCGACGGGCCGGGCCTTGGCGCCGTCTTCACCTTGACCATCCCCCTGACCCTTGCCGGAAGCAGCTCATGAACCAACCTCCCAACCGGCGCATCCTGCTGATCGATGACACACCGTCCATCCATGAGGATTTTCGCAAGATCCTGATGCCCGACGAAGCCTCAACCGAAGCGCTGGATGAGATGGAGTCGGCACTGTTTGGCGACGCGGCCAAACCTCAAGCCCAGGCATTCGAACTGCACGGCGCTTATGGCGGCGAAGAAGGCCTGGGCTTGCTGACCAGCGCCATGGCGCAACAGCGCCCCTATGCCTTGGCCTTCGTTGACATGCGCATGCCCCAGGGCTGGGACGGCGCCAAGACCATTGAAGAACTGTGGAAAGTCGCCCCCGACCTGCAAGTGGTGGTGTGCACCGCCTACTCGGACTATTCCTGGGATGACCTGTTGTTTCGCCTGCACGCCCACGACCGCCTGCTGATCCTGAAAAAGCCGTTCGACAACATTGAAGTCCAGCAAATGGCCAACACCCTGGCCAACAAATGGGACATGGCGCGCCGCGCGTCCCTGCAAACCTCGCAGCTGGAGCGGTTGGTGGAAGAACGCACCCAAGCGCTGCAACTGGAAATTGAAGAGCGCAAGCTCCTGGAAAGCCAACTGGTGCAGTCGGAAAAACTCGCCTCACTGGGGCAACTCGCGGCCGGTGTCGCCCATGAGATCAACAACCCGGTGGGCTTTATTTCCTCCAACCTCAGCACCCTCGACAGCTACTTCAAGCAGCTGCAACAGATGCTCGATGCCTACCAGCGCAGCGAAGCGCACATCGGGGCGCCAGAACATCGCGAACCGCTCACGGCATTGCGCAACGAGCTGGACCTGGATTTTCTCAAGGACGACATTCCGATCCTGATCCGCGAATCCAAGGACGGCATCGGCCGTGTGGTGCAAATCGTCAAGGACCTGAAGAACTTCTCACGGGTGGATAACGACCAGACCTGGCAATTCGCCAACCTGCAGCAAGGCATCGATTCGACGCTGAACATCGTCGCCAGCGAACTCAAGTACAAGGCCGATGTGGTCAAGCACTACACGCCGCTGCCGGAAATCGAATGCCTGGCCTCCCAACTCAACCAGGTGGTGATGAACCTGGTGATCAACGCCGCACAAGCCATGGGCCCTGAGCGCGGCACCATTACCATCAGCAACGGAGTGGAAGGCGAAAACGTGTGGCTGGAAGTCGCAGACAACGGCTGTGGGATTGCCCCCGAGACCGTGCAGAAGATTTTCGACCCGTTCTTCACCACCAAGCCGGTGGGCGAAGGGACGGGGTTGGGGTTGTCGTTGTCCTACGGGATCGTCAAGAAACACCGTGGCGATATCAGCGTCAGCAGTGAGGTAGGCAAGGGTACGAAGTTTCGGGTAGTACTGCCGATTCGGCAGACGGCGGCGTAGGGCACGCCGCCGAATCATGCTCATGCGTCAGCTTTTTTCGGGCTCGACCCAAACGATGCAAAACGCTTGTTGAACCCGGCAATCCGGCCTTCGGCCTGGGTCTTGCGCTGCTGACCGGTGTAGACCGGGTGCGAGGCGCTGGAGACGTCCAGCGGGATGTAGGGATAGGTGTTGCCGTCGCTGTGCTTATGGGTGCGATCACTGTCGGCGGTGGAACCGATGAGGAAGAACACGTCGGCGGCAGTGTCGTGGAACAGCACGGTGCGGTAGTCGGGGTGGATACCAGCTTTCATGAGGCCTCCGGGGCGTCTGGGTGCGGTTGATTTGTTATACAGTAACACAACATCAAGCACCCAAACGAGAACCTTTTGCAATAAGGTTAGGCTTGTTGCGTCTAGTAAGCCGATGCTGAGAGCCGCCCGAAACTATCAATGCTGACAAGGGTAGAACCGAATCAAGCGCCGACAGGTGTCTATCCCAGGCCAGTCTGTCCCACCCGCGTTGCCAAACTGAATATTCCCACAGGTTGTCTATGGTTTCCTGACAGGCGCAGAATGGCGGATCGACCTGAAGAGTCCGAACCCAAGGAAACCGTATGAGCCTGTCCTTGTTAAGCCGCTACGCCTTCTTTGCCGTGTGCGTCATTTTCACCCTCGCCAGCCTCCCTTTTATCGAACATGAATGGCTGTGGCCGATCACGCTGGTCACCGGCGTACTCAGCCTGATCGGCATTGTCGACCTGCTGCAAAGCCCCCATGCGGTGCGCCGCAACTATCCGATCCTGGGCAATATCCGTTACCTGGTAGAAACCATCCGCCCGGAAATCCGCCAGTACCTGCTGGAGTCCGACAGCGACGCCCTGCCCTTCTCCCGCGCCCAGCGCTCGCTGGTGTATTCGCGCGCCAAGAACGAAACGGCGGACAAACCCTTCGGCACCCTGATTGACGTGTACCAGTCAGGCTTTGAATTTATCGGCCACTCCATGCGCCCTGCGCCACTGAGCGACCCCAGCAGCTTTCGCGTGATGGTCGGCGGCCCGCAGTGTGCACAGCCATACTCGGCGTCGGTGTTCAATATCTCGGCCATGAGTTTCGGCTCATTGAGCGCCAACGCGATCCGGGCACTCAACCACGGCGCCAAGCTCGGCAACTTTGCCCATGACACCGGCGAAGGCAGCATCAGCCCCTATCACCGAGAAAACGGCGGCGACCTTACCTGGGAACTGGGCAGCGGTTACTTCGGTTGCCGCACCAGCGACGGCCGTTTCGACCCCGAACGCTTCGCCGTACAGGCCCAGAACCCGCAAGTGCGCATGATCGAAATCAAGATGAGCCAAGGCGCCAAGCCCGGCCATGGCGGGATCCTGCCCAAGCACAAGGTCACCCAGGAAATCGCCGATACGCGCGGCATCATGATGGGCGAAGACTGCATATCACCGTCACGCCACAGTGCGTTCTCCACGCCCATCGAGCTGATGCAATTCATCGCCCAATTGCGCGAACTGTCCGGCGGCAAACCGGTGGGCTTCAAGTTCTGCCTGGGCCACCCGTGGGAATTCATGGGCATCGCCAAGGCCATGCTCGAAACCGGCATCCTTCCGGATTTTATCGTGGTGGACGGCAAGGAAGGGGGCACCGGCGCCGCCCCCGTGGAGTTCACCGACCATATTGGCGTGCCACTGCGTGAAGGCTTGCTGTTCGTGCACAACACCCTGGTGGGCCTGAACCTGCGCGACAAGATCAAGCTGGGTGCCAGCGGCAAGATTGTCAGTGCGTTCGACATCGCCAGCGTCCTGGCCATCGGCGCCGACTGGGCCAACTCGGCGCGTGGTTTCATGTTCGCCATTGGCTGCATTCAGTCGCAGTCATGCCACACCAACAAATGCCCGACCGGCGTGGCGACGCAAGACCCACTGCGTCAACGTGCCTTGGTGGTGCCGGACAAGGCCCAGCGGGTATTCAACTTCCACCGCAACACGCTGCACGCTTTGGCCGAAATGCTCGCCGCCGCCGGGCTCGATCACCCGTCGCAGTTGTCGGCCAAGCACTTGGTGCGACGCATGTCGGCGACCGAGATCAAACTGTTTTCGCAGTTGCATGTATTCCTGAAGCCTGGGGAATTGCTCACCGGGGAAGTGAACGGCGAGTTTTATTCGCGGATGTGGCAGATGGCGCGGGCGGACAGTTTTGAGCCGCATGAAATTGCTGCAGCCTAAAGGACACCTAGCATGTTGAAAGTCATCGCCGAAGACTTTATCAAGCCCGAACATGTGGAAACCGTGCGCCCCTGGTACGCCGAACTGGTGGAAAAAACCCGCCAGGAACCGCTGTGCATTGCCTACGACTTGTTTGTCGATCAAAAAGACCCCGGGCACTTCATTTTTATCGAGCAATGGCCGGATCAAGCGGCGCTGGATGCGCACTGCCAGACCGAGCACTTCACCCGGTTGGTGCCCCAGATCAATGAGCATCAAGCCAAGCCATGCCGGGTCTTGTTGATGGACGCTTTCTGACAAGACCCGCCGCCTGCTGAACCGGACCACCGACGGCATCGTTGAAACAAGGAGATTCACATGCCGTTATTGGACTTCGTCGCTATCGCCGCGCAACTGCCCGACAGTTGGACATCCACACGTCTGGGCCAGGTTGGCCCGGCGCGGATCAAAGTACTGCGCATGGATGAACAGGCGTACGAGGAAGAGACCCACGACTACAACGAAGGGTTGTTGGTGATCAGCGGGTACTTGCACCTGCGCATCGGTGATCAAGCCATCAGGGTGGACGCCGGCCAGATGTACCTGGTGGAAGCCGGCACTGCCCACGGTGTGCTCATAGGCAGCCAGGGCACCCTGGTGATCATTGATCTCTAGAGACATTCAGTAATACCCAGCCTTTGCAATTGCTTACAAATACCGCCAACCTGCGCCCGCCCTACGTGCGGCGACGCCCACGCTCACCTATCGTCAATCAACTACTTGTTCAAGAGCCCGCTGCCATGCTGAACGGACGCGACCCGCGCATCGATTTTTTTCGGGGCCTGGCGTTGATCTTCATTTTCTGGGATCACGTGCCTCACAACCCCCTGGCCAATGTCACCGTGCAGAATTTCGGCTTCAGTGACGCCGCCGAAATCTTCGTGTTCCTGGCCGGCTACGCGGCGGTGCTGGCCTACGGCAAGATCCTGCTGCGCGACGGCTACGTGTTTGCCTGCGTGAAGATCCTGCGCCGGGTATGGACGCTTTATGTGGTGCATATTTTCCTGTTGGCGTTGTTGATGGGCATCGTGATTTTTGCCAACAGCCATATCGAAACCCGCGATCTGGTGCAGGAGATGGGCCTCGAGTATTTCCTCACTCACACCCAGCAGGCCCTGCTCGATGAGCTGTTGCTGCGCTTCAAACCCAACCTGACCGACCCATTGCCGCTGTATATCGTGCTGATGATGAGCCTGCCCATTACCCTGCCGCTGCTGGTGCGAGCGCCCACGCTGATGGTGGCGATATCGTTAGCGGTGTATCTCCTGGCGCCTTGGCAAGGCTGGAACCTGCCGGCCAGCAACGGCGGCGTGTGGTACTTCAACCCTGTCACCTGGCAATGCCTGTTTATCCTCGGCGGTGCGTCGGCCTTGCGTTCGCCAGGCCCGGTCGATGCACGCCCGCTGCTGCGCCAACCGCTATTCGTTGCCGCTGCGGTCTACGTGTTGGTGACCTGCGTGATCACCTTGTCGTGGCGCTGGCCCGAGGTGCACGACGCCTGGATGCCGAGGGCGATTGGCGAATGGCTGTACCCGATCAGTAAGACTGACCTGTCCCCCGTGCGCCTGCTGCACTTCCTGGCCTTGGCCTACGTCACCGCCAAACTCCTTCCCGATGTCGGCTGGACGCAACAGTGGCTGGCCCGACAACTGGCGCGGATGGGGCGTTATTCACTGGAAGTGTTTTGCCTGGGAGTGGTGTTGGCACCGTTGGCCGATATGCTCAATGCCATGGCCGGCGACTCCCTGGCGATCAAGCTGACCACGGCCCTGGCAGGGGCGGCGCTGATGGCGGCACTCGCGGGGTGGCTGGACGTCAACAAGCAACTGAACCAACGCGCCGCCGCCCGCGCCGCATCGCTACATAGTTAGCCACGGCGCCCATCAGCGGGATGGTTCCATTGCCCTTCCACCTCACCGTGAAAGGAAATGGCGCCATGCCCACCCAGTTACTGCTCAACGGTTTATCCGGGACCTTGCAAGACAGCGAGTCCTGGAACCGGCAACAAGCCCTGGCAATGATCCGCGACACCGTCGCCCAGACCCTGGCCAGCCTCACGCCCACCCAACAACGTGAGTATGTGAAGCTGCAGCGCGAGGCACATCGCGCACTCATGGCGGTGGAAGCCGCCAACAACACCCTGATCAGCACCTTCAAGGCGCAGGGCCTGGCACGCCTGAGGGCGAAGGTCGGCGGCCAGGATCCAGAAAAAATCTACCTGCACACACGCTATCTGGAACCGGTCTCGCCGCCCCTCCCGTGGGAGCCCCGTGCCAGCACGGTCAACGGCCTGAACCCCAAGCGCTTTCGCAGGGCGTATGACGAATGGAAATACCGGCCGCACCTGTCGACGATGTCATTGTGGGAAGCCGCATGCCTGAACTTCAGTTTCGCCACCCAGACGCGCCAGGCTTCCGGCCACACATTCGTCGACGCTTCCTACCTGTCCGGCAGCCACGACAAGTCGCTGACGGTGGAGTCGTTTATCGCGATCACCCGCGAGCTGGACCTGGGCGGCGCGCTGCAAGCAACCCTCAATGCGCAGTTGCGCCCGGACGGCAACCTGCATGCCCTGTTGCGCACCAGTGCACGCGCCTGCCTGCGCTTCGAGGCCCTAGAAGCCTATCGCAATCGCCGCAGCTCTGGCCTGACCCTTGGGCTTTACAACACGTTGATCGAGGCCATCGACAAGGATGAAACGGTCCAGCACATTGAGCAATTGGCGCTGAGCAAACCGTCAGGTGTGTTTCCGCAGGTCACCCTCACGCCGCCCGCCAGCGCTGTTCCATTGCCGCTGCTGCTGATTCCGGTCGCCAGCCTTGGAGTAGTCTCCTACTTCCCTTTCCGCCCCGGTGGCGCGCTGCGTTTCCATCCCGATGCACGCAGCGCCCATGCCCAATTTCTGGCGCAACTCAAAGAAAGCCATCGCAAACACGACCTGGGCTGGTTTTCTCGCCAGTTGCCGATCACCGAACTCAACGAGTTCAAACGCCTGTTGTACGCGCAAGAGCGCCCCGAGGGTTTGTCTGCCGCTGCCGCTTTTCTGTACGACAGCCTGCACTACCTGTTCCCCGAGCACACGCTGGCTGACCTGCGCTTCACACCCGTGCCCAAGAGCCCGCGTCCCGTTTCAATGGTCGACACCTTGACCGCCTCGATGGTGCAACAATTGCAGTCCAACCTGGCCACATTGGCCAATACCCGTACGGACCGCGACGTGCAAGCCGTCATCGATGGCGCCGCCGCGATTGCCGCCGAAGTCCTGGAATTGTTGCTGACGCCTGTACCGGGCGGCGTCACCGGCTTGAACCGGGTCATGCAAGTGGCGGTATTCGGCAGCCTGGCCCACAGCGTCACGCAGGGCGTCAACGAAGCGCTCAAGGGCGAGGCCAGTACCTTTGCCGCCGCGATAGGTGACGTCGCCGACCTGGCAATCAGCGGCCTGCTGATCTCTACCGCCGGCCGAGTACATCGTCGCCGCATGAACCAGTTGCTCCAGCAACTGGGCAACCCGCGCAAAGTCACGCGCAACGATGGCAGCCCTGCGCTGTGGAAACTCGACATCAGCCCCTACGCGATCCTCGACCAGCACCTGCTCAACGGCCAGATAGCCAATGCCCAGGGGATCTATTCGCTCAGGGGCAAACAGTACGTGTGGCTTCAAGCGGCCGAGCAAAAACACGTGGTGGAGGTGGGCTACGACAACCGCCTGATGCGCTTTGTGCTCAAGAACGACCACCAGGGCGGCTTTGCCCCACCGATTGTGTTCGCCCCGCACCTGGACGCCTGGACGCTGGACCTGCAAAACGCACACACCCTGTCCAACGTGCAATTGGCCGAACGCATGCTGCCCAATGGCGCTGCCGCCGTGCCCATTGAGTCCATGGAAAACCTGCTGCGCAGCACGGCCACCAGCCGCAGTACCCTGGATGCTATCTGGGCAGGCCAGCCGACGCCGGTCAACCTTACCGAAGGGGTGCGTCGACTGCAGGCCGACCGTGTGATCGAACAACTCATCCACACCTTTCATCGACGCGGCCACATGCCGCCCCACGCCGACGGTGCCGTGCTGTGCCTGCTGACTCAATTACCGGAGTGGCCGGCGGGCGCGGCAATCAATGTGTATGACGGCCAAGGCAATCTGAGCGAAACCTACAGCGCCAGTGAGCAGACGACCACGGCCATTAATATCAAGCGGCGCGACGATGGCCGCTACGCGGGGCTTGATGATCCTGCTGACAGCGAAACGACGAGGCAGGCACTGTTTGAGCTGATCCTGCGTCAGCAACCCGCCGGTTCCGTATTGGGCAAGGCCGGTAGCCCGCTGCTCAACAATACCCAGCGTATCGCCCGCTTGCGCCTGCAAATCAGCGCCCTGGCCCAGGCCCGACGTGCCGACCTGTTCAACGCCATGACTCGTTTCGCCGGTTACGCCCGCCACGAAATGCCTGCGGACCATCCGGCCCGTTCGCTTGTACCCACCAGGGTGGCTCAACCGCTGGTAGCGATCACGCCATTGCTGCGAAAACTGCACGAACGCTATCCCCCGCTCACGCCAGCCAACCTGGCACAACTGCTTGAGCAACACCCACTGACCTCAGAGCAGCAAGCACGCTTTTTACAGGACGCCACCCTGCCACCCACAGTCCATCAAGGGCTGGAACAACACCGCATCGCGTTGCGTCTCGATGCCGCCATCGACGGCCTGTACCATTCGCGCCCGTTCAATCCAGACAACGACCAGTGGGCCCGGGAGTTTGCATCCAGCCTGCTACGCACGCGGCTCAACCGCGCTTTCGTGGTGACCGAGGTCGTCGATGGCGTTATCACCCGGCCCTATGTCTCGACGGGGCCCGATGACACCACGGTTGAACTGCGCCATTACGGCGAAGGCCGCTACGAAGCGTATGACATGCGCAACGGCGGCACCATTCCTGTATCGCCCACCACCGACAGTTTTTACCTGGCCATTGCCTCGGTGCTGCAACCTCACGAACGCACCCAATTGGGCATGACCGCCGACACCGATGCCAAGGGCCTGCGCAAAACCCTGGGCGACCTGATGAGCGAACGGCGCGGCCCCGAAGGTGTCAGCCTGCTCAACGGTTCTCTGGGGCAGTACGAACAGAATGTGCTGCTGCCGGCGCACGTGCAGGCCAATGCCGAGGGCATCTATCAATGGCGAGACCAGCAGTTGATTGCCCTCTACGGCTCGTTGTATCCGATCACATTCGATCAACAAGTGCTCAAGTGGCGGCTCAAGCATCCGCAGAAAGTCGGCGTCGATACACCACGGCTCGAACACAATGGCCACGGCGCCTGGCGCTTGGCCAGCGAAGACCCGCTTAGCTGGGATGACCATGCATTGCTCTATCGCCTGGGCCCGCAAGAGCTCCACATCGACCGGCCAACCTCGGCACGCATCCTCGCCATCACCGATACCCCGGCTCGGGCCCTGCGTGAAGTGCACAGCGCCGGCCTGCCGCCACCGCCGCTGCTTGCCGATACCCGTAAGCGGGTGGCTATCGAGCGGCAAATCCTGCACTTCATCGAGGCCATGCGCACGGCGTCAGCCCGCCACAACGCCCGCCCGACCCTGCAATTGATGTTGCTGAGCCTGCTGCCGGGCTGGCCTGAGACCCATGTGTTGCAAGTGGTGGGCAGACAACGCCAAGTACTGGCGCAATATCCGGCCAGGGTCAAAAACCCCGTAGAGAAGATCTTGATTTCAGAAGCCGACGCCCGAGGGCCGACGCCGCTGCACGATGCGGCACTCAATGACACCCTGGTCCAGGCACTGCTGGGGGAACTGCCAGGCACCGTGCAAGAACGCCAGTTCAAGTTGGCAAAGAAAATCGCCGAGTACGCTTACCAGGAACGGGCCCAGTTGTTCGAGCAGTTTTACACGCAAAGCGAACAGCCCGGCACACTTCTGGAGACGCGCCTGAAAGCTCAACATCCCCATCTGCCCGTCAGTGCCGTCAGGGCCATCCTCGGCCAGGCCACGCTCAAAGAACAGCGCCAGCTCCAGGACAAGGATCAGGTCGGCCTGCGCCTGGCCGAACAAGCCCGGCTGACCGCCAACGACCTGCGCCTCAACCGTGCGTATGAAGGCCTGTACCTGACCACCCTGATGAACCCCGACAGCGACTCCATCATCTTGCACTTGCTCAAAACCCTTCCGGGCTGGCCTGCACAATTGCGCCTGGATGTTCACTCTGAACGCGACCCTGGGCGCCTGCTCGAGAGCGGCGGTAATCTGAACGGCACCGATCGCCGCTCACTTATCCGGGAGGGTGGGCGTTACCGTGCGCTCGACGCACAAGGCCGTTCACTCAACGATCCGGCAGACAGTACCTGTGACTTGTTGAGCGCGATTATCCTGCTGCTGTCGACACGCGAATGCGAGGCCTTGGGCGTGGCTGACCGGCTGGACCTAACGGCGCTGCAGGCGCGTATCGTCGACCTGGCGCTCAACCAGCGGGTGTCGATCAAACGGTTGCTCGACCTGCCCCATATTCCGCCATGGCTGCAGCCGCCCATGCAGGTAAACAGCTCGTTCGTGGTGTACCCGCTTTCGCTGCAAAACCTGTGGCCCGCCCGCCCCCTTCGGTCGCCAGACCTGATCAGCAAAGTCCAGGCGCTCTACCCCAGCCTCAATGCGATGCACGCCGGTGATCTGATCGACTCACTGGGCCTGTCACAACCCGCCCTGCTGCTGGAACTGGAACGGCGCAGAGTCGAATACGCCAGCCTGGATTACGGTTTGACCCGGTGGGCAGAAACCCCGCAGCCCATTGACGACTCTGCCACCGACCCCTTGGGGCTGAACATGGGCCGGCGGCGCCACCTGGCCCAGCACATTCGTCGGGCCTGGCGCCGGGAAACCTGGCGCGGCCATATCCACGGCCAGTTCGATACCCACTGTATGATCCTGCGTCTGGATGACAACAACCTGCCCGACGCCGACTTCATCCTGGGAACACGGGGCTTTGAACACATTGAATACCTGAACATCTCGGGCAATGCTTTCCCGCCCACCGGCAACGCCTTTCTGAGTCGCTTTTCCAATCTGCGTACGCTGAATATCGATTGCCTGCTCAACGAGTTGCCCGTCGAAATCACCCAGATGCGCCATCTGCAAATTCTGAACCTGGGTGGCAACAACATCACCCTGACCGAGGAGGCTCGCCAACGCTTGGGGCAAATGACGGCGTTGCAGGAGTTGAACCTGAACGACAACCCGTTGCGCCTGGCTCCGGACGTCAGCGCCATGGAGCGTTTACGAATCCTCAACCTGCGTAACACCCAGCTCGATCAATGGCCCGCCGGGGCTGAAAGCAGGCCTCTGCTGACCCAACTGCTGCTCCAGGAGAATCAACTGACGACGTTGCCGCCGACGCTGTTCCAATCCGATCGAAGGGTCCGCTCCAGCCGCAATATCAATTTGCATGACAACCCGCTGAATGCCGAGTCCCTGGCATTGATAGGTGAATACCGCCTGCGCACCGGGAACACCGCCGGTGGGCCACTACCCGGAATTGTCCATCAACTGCTCCCGGCAGATTGTTCCGATTGGTTGAGCGGCATACCGCAGGCTGAACACGCACAACGCCGCACCCTCTGGGACCAACTGCTGCAGATCGAAGAGCCCAGGCCCGATGACGCCTTTCGGGTGTTCCGGGATTTGACCAGCGCTTATGCCTATCGCAATACGCATTTGCGCCCAGCACTGACCAAACGCGTCTGGAAACTGATGGAGGCCATGGGCAACGCCACTGAATTGCGCAATGAAATCTTCCTCAACACCTACCTGGCAGGCACCTGCGGCGACGGTGCGCTGTTGACCTTCATTGATATGGAAATCGCGCACCGGCGTCACCAGGCCAAGGTGCAACCCGCCACTCTGCAAGCCAGCCGCGAACTGATGGAACTGAGCATCAGCGTATTCTTCCTGCGTGAACTGGACCAATTCGCCGAGGAACATATTCTGGCGCTGCGTGCCGCTGACAAAAACCCGGACGACGTTGAAATCAAGCTTTACTTGCGCATAGCGCTGGCTCAGGAGTTCAGCCTGCCGGTAGGTCGCGAGGAAATGCTGTACTCGGTCGACAGCTGGGTCAGCGCCGCAGACGTCACCCGCGCTCGCCAGCGGCTGCAAGCGCTCAAGAACACCGACGCCGCGTACGAAGCGCTGATGACCGAACCCTTCTGGATCGAGTTCATGACGCGCCACCTGCCAGAGCCATTCACGGCCATTCGGGACACCACGCGCCACAAAATCGAAAGGCTTAATCGGGAGGAATTGGACAGACGCTCGGACGCCTACCTGGACCGGCGCCAGGCAATCATCGACGATGAAAAGGAGGAGTTGGCCTCGCTGCTGCGACAACTGACGCAAGCCATACGGGCGTCAATCACCCGGCCCTGAAAGAAAACGGCCCGCCTGCTGCGGCAGGCCGTTGCAACAGGTTAAACCGAGCGCGTTGCAGTGCTAGGGGTAGCCGTTGGCTGCAATTTGAACACATGGTAAAGCACAGTCAGCAATACCAGGAACGCAGGCCCCACATACAAGGCCACGCGGGTGTCCGGGAAGTACGCCATCAGGCCCACCACCAGTACCAGGAACGCCAGCGCCAGGTAGGAGCTGACCGGGTACAGCCACATGCGGTACTTCAGGCCTGCCTGCTCGGCAGGGCTCAAACCTTTGCGGAACTTGAGCTGCGCCAGCAGGATCATCAGCCAGGTCCAGATCGCGCCGAAGGTGGCGATGGAGGTCACCCAGACGAACACCTGGTCCGGTACCAGATAGTTGAGCAATACGCCGAGCAGCAAGGCAAAGATTGACAACAGCAGCGCCTTGCGCGGCACGCCATTGCTGGAGGTCTGCCCAAAGGTAGCTGGCGCCTGGCCGTTCTGCGCCAGGCTATAGAGCATGCGCCCGGTGCTGAAGATACCGCCGTTGCAGGAGGACAGCGCGGCGGTGATCACCACGAAGTTGATGATGCCGGCAGCAGTCTTGATGCCAAGGCGCTCGAAGGTCATCACGAACGGACTGCCCTGGGTGCCGATTTCATTCCACGGGTAGATCGACAGGATCACGAACAACGCGCCGACGTAGAACAACAGGATGCGCCAGAACACCGAGCCAATGGCGCTGGGGATGGTCTTCTGCGGGTTGCGCGCCTCACCGGCGGTGAGGCCGATCATCTCGACGCCCAGGTAGGCGAACATCACCATCTGCAATGACATCAGCACGCCCTGCACGCCATTGGGCATGAAGCCGCCATGGGCCCACAGGTTGGAAATGCCCAGTGCAACGCCGTCATTGCCGAAGCCGAAGGCAATGATGCCGACGCCGCCGATTACCATGGCAATGATGGTGACGATCTTGATCAGTGCAAACCAGAATTCGAACTCACCGAAAGCCTTTACCGCGATCAGGTTGATGGTGCCCATGCTGATCAGTGCCGCCAGGGCCCAGATCCAACGCGGCGTGTCGGGGAACCAGACGCCCATGTACACCGCTACGGCGGTGATTTCCGCGACGCAGGTCACCAGCCACAGGAACCAGTAGTTCCAGCCGGTGAGAAAACCCGCCAACGGCCCGAGGTAATCCTGGGCATAGCGGCTGAACGAACCGGCCACGGGGTTGTGTACCGCCATTTCACCGAGGGCGCGCATGATCACCAGAATGGCCAGGCCACCGATGATGTACGAGAGCATGATCGCCGGGCCGGCCATTTCAATCGCCTTGGCCGAACCCAGGAACAGGCCCACACCGATGCAGGCGCCAAGCGCCATCAGGCGAATATGCCGTTCACCGAGTTCGCGTTTGAGCGGTCCGCCTTGAGCGGTCTCGCCAGGGGGCAGTGGTTTGCCGACAGGCATAGGGATACAACCTCATTTTGTTATTGGATTAAGCCACCGAGCCTGTGGTGCAGCAGCGTGTAGGCCGATACACCGGCTTGACCGGGTCTGCCTCGTGGGCAAATCCGCCTGGCGGGCGTAGGCGGCCAGGTCAGCGGGGCGTCAGTATAAAAAGCAAGCGGTAGGATATTTCACTCTATAAACACACAAATTTGGCGATATGCCCCGTAAAAAAGTCCTTGGGCGGGGGAAGTACCAGGCCTCTAGACCGGCCTTCCCAGGGTAAAACGGCGCAGAGTATTGCATAACCTGTTACCGGTTGGGCTCGCTCATCCGCCGCAGGCGCGAGCGAGCCCACCTTGGCAGTCAGTCAACACTGAAGAACAAACGCCGCGCCAACAGCCTGGAAATGCTCGCCCGTTCGATCTCCAGGGTCTGCTGTACACGGCCGGTCTGGCCGGTGCGAATCCGCGCGAACGCCTGGGCTTCGGCCTGGGCCTGGGCCTGGCGCCCGAGGCGTTCCTGTTCAGGGCTCTTGAGGTGGGCAGCGGTGTAGTGGTCGTCCGGCCCCTGGCGGTTTTCATAGTGAAAATGCGCGTAACACAGGGGCAGCCCAGTGTCCGTAT
Source organism: Pseudomonas sp. FSL L8-0168 (assembly GCF_037976155.1). Classification (NCBI taxonomy): domain Bacteria; kingdom Pseudomonadati; phylum Pseudomonadota; class Gammaproteobacteria; order Pseudomonadales; family Pseudomonadaceae; genus Pseudomonas; species Pseudomonas sp. FSL L8-0168. The sequence goes on from NZ_CP150262.1 coordinate 2,377,837, forward strand.
CCAGCACGACATACACTTGGATAAAATCCCGGGCTTTGTCCTTGATGGGCACGCGCGCGTCTTGGCGAACGATGCGAACTTCATTGAGCCCGTGCAGAAAGTCTACGTCTTCGGCGCGACTCAACTTCAGCTTGCTCGCGCGCACCCGCGCCTCCACACCCGCTGCGTCCAACCGCAGCGCGGCGGCACGCAACTGGGTGGCACGCACTCTCGCCGTGTTTTGCTGGGTAGGCTTCAGCCGTGACGGGTTCAAGGTCAGCAGTTTCTTGTCGATATCCGCAGCGACCATCCGCCGGCTGTTGGCCTGAGCCGCCAGTAAGGCTTGCAGAGATGAAGGCTCGCATTGGCTGGCCAAGGCCTGCACCTTGAGGATGGCGATATCGACATCTTCCAACAATCGCTGGCCCTTGTTCAGCAGCGCGCCCAATTGTGGGTTGGCCGTGCGCCGGGGCGCAGGCTCAACCGGCTCCCATATGCCGTCTTCAGCCTCGGTGAAGGTGGCAAGCACACTGCCTTTGTCATCCACCAGCTCTGCCGTGCCCGCTGGCGTCTTGATGCGTGCTACATAAACATCCCGGTTACGGGTGCGGATGATCTTTTTGACCCGCGTCCCTGCTGCGCTGGGCGGCCTGGGTTGTCTGGGTTGTCTGCCGCCGGGCAACGGTGCCAGCAGATCAGCCAGTTGCCCATCGGCTTGCTGGTGCAGGTCGGCCAACAGCGCCTGCAGCTTTTCCAGGTTGGGCAAGTCAAAGGTGTCCGGTGCCATGGCTCGCCAGAACTGAATATGGTCGTCGGTCACCGCGTAGACATGACTGAGGCTTTTAAGCAGTTCGATACGCTCCTCAACAGTGGTGGTCAGGTTCTCCAATTCGGCCAGGGAGCGGCTGGCCCAACGGGCCCGATTGATCACCCGGTTCAAGCTGTCGAAAAACTCTACTTCCAGGGGCGGCCCTTCAATGTCGATGGTGATGCCCCACAGCGTGGTGACCTGCAACGCCTGCAAATCCAGAATGGAGGGGCGCGAAGGCAGCTGTGCGTCCAGCGCCCGGGCTTTGTCACGGCCCAGGCGCGGTACGCTGTTCAACTGCTCCATATAGGCGCTTTCCAACTTGCGATTGCTGATAGCTGCGTCCTCGGCCGCCACCTGTTCGCGCATGTTTTTTTTCAGGTTGGCATGGGCCTGACGGTTAAGGTCGGAGCCGGCTTCGTCATCGGTTTCGTCTTGCAGCAGATCCAACAAAGGTTTGATCCGCCGATTGATCTGGATCATGCGCTCACGGGTGTCAGCGTCCATCAATCGCAAGGTGAGAATCAGCGACTCGAGTATTTCACACAGATTTTCCTCGTAACGGGGACGGGGCTTGATTGCCCGCAGACGCATGAGCAGTTGCAGTTCCTTCTCGGAAAACTCGACCTTGTTGCGCAGTTCCTGCTGGTAACGCTGCTCAAGCCTGGCAAGCTGTTGGGCATCGATTTTATCTTTGGACTCAACCACCAGCTTGCGCGCCACCTGCATGGCGGCAGCCGCTTTGGCACGCGAACGTCCAGCCTCACGATACTGTTCTTCAAGGCGTGGCAGTGAAAGCTCCAGCGCCTGCAACTGAGCCTCCATCGCCGCATCGGCATTGCCGCCGACCAAGCGCAAGCGCCCATCGAAATCCCAATGCCCGTCCCCCAACGGCTTGAGCCACGGCCCTTTCTGGGCACCATCGGCGCTGATCACCCGCCACGCGCCCGACTCGTCCACCACCCGATAAAGATGCCCACGCACCAAGGCTCGCCATTGCGGCGGCGAATAAGCGGTGTCACGCAACAAGCCACGGCGCGGGCCGCTTGACTCGGCGTGGTCCCAGCCGCCTGAGAACGCGCCCAGGCTCAAGGTACGGGCCCGTGCATGTTGCGCGGCGGTCAGGGTATCGCGGGCGTTACTCCAACGGGTCGGCGAGCTGAACGTCACGGGCGGTGCGCCACGTGTGGGCACCCTGGTGGTGGCAGTGGCTCGGGCCAGGGGGGCGAACACCGGATGCTCCAGCTGCAATGGCGGTAAAGGATCATGGGGCGTGGCTTGATGGGCAAGGACAACCATCAGATTGCTTAACACGTCCATGACCGCTTTGTTCCTGACCTGTTCATCCTGGCTGGCCAAGTCCTGAATGTCTTGCTGCAGGCTGTCGATCAGTTGCACCAGCCACCCCCCCAGTTGCAAGGGCCCGCTGGCAAACGGCAGCACGCTGCCAAACAGCAGCCACCCCACCTCTTTAAGCCTGGCCCAGCGCTGCTCGGCATTCGATACCGATTGCCGATCAGCCAGAGCCACCAGGGCCTGGGCCGTGCCCTCAAAGACCAGGCTGCAAGCGTCCTCGTCGTTCAATTGTTTGCTGAGCTGGACCGGGGCAGGTTTCTCGTACAGCGTAAATTCATCACCGGGTAAAAAGCGGCGGATATGCGGTTCAAGGAAGCCGCCGTTGGCATACACCGCCTGGCGTGCCGGGGCGAGCCACGTCAGCACGTCATCCTGCAGCGGGCCGTTAGCCTTGATGGCGTCAAACAAAGCCTTGATCGACTCGAACCCTTGCAACATCGGCTTGAGCAAGGGCCGGTACAGCAGATGAACGCCAGCGTTCCCGGTAGCCGGCCCAATGATGAAGTGATTAGTGACCACATCCTGCGCAGCCTCAGGCGAAGCCTTGAATGCCAGCGGCCACAACGTCATCGCCTGGCCTTGCACCTTGCGCTCGGCAAGGCTGGCTTGCAACGCGGCCTGTACGCGGTCGACACCTTCCTGAGTCAGGCCGTGCTCACCTTTGAGTTTCAGCTCCAGCGCCAGCATCGGCAGTTGCACCCGTAACTGGCGGGTGAACAACCCTGAGCGACGACTGCGTTCCAACGGGTCATCCAGCAGTTTTTTCTTCAATAGATCCGGGTAGGCCTGGCCCACATCGGCTTTTTCCACACAACCTTGAAGCAGGCCATAGGTCAACCACTCGGGGGCTTGGGCACCCTTGAGGGTGATCTCGGTGACGGTGTGCGGGAAGCCGGCCAGGTTTTCCAGGGCCAGCTCGGTCAGGCTCACCGTGACCGGGTCGACTTCACCGGCGACAAAGCCCCCTGGGACTGGAATCGCCGCAGCGATCACGCGGTTGAAGGTCAACTGAACGTCGGCGGGCCGTACTGTTTTGGTGGCGGGTTCGGCTTGCAGGCAAGTGCGCAAGGCCCGGTCGGCAAACACCTGAATTGAATCAATCCCGTCGAGAAAATGTTGCCCGCCACTGTGCTCACGGGCCAGCACCAGCGCCTGGACCAGACGTGCGTAGGTGATGCTGTCGTCACGGTTGGCATGGACCAGCCACAACGGAAGCGCCTCACGCAGCTTGCGCTGGCCTGCACTCAGATGCGCAACAAACCAGCGGTGGGGGTTGGTGATGTACGCAAGCAGCGCTTGGTGCTGGCCCGGCGCGAGGGGCAGGCTGCGGTCGATGCGATCGATTTCCCGCAGCTGCAACGCCAGGTAACTGGCGGCCAACGCATCGAAGGGATCGCTTTCCACGTCCTGGGCAAACCACTGCTCAGTGTCGGCGTCTTCGGGCACATAGGCCGGTAACAGCGCCGCCACATCGTCAATGCTGCCCAATGGATGAAAACCGCTGGCCGGGCTGAACAGCAACGTCTGTTGCCCGTGGCTGAGGATCAGCAACGGCAACATCAGCGGCGTCGCGCCGGCCAGGAACACCGCCTGTACACGCAACGCCTCACCGTGAGCGCTCCACTCGCGGTCGGGCCGCGTCGGGTGCAGCAGGGTCTTGGGGAACAGCCGGGCAAACCCCTCGTCATTGAAACCAGGTGGTTTGCCGGCATCGTACAGCAACGTCAGCAGATCATCCGACAGATAGCCCCAACGCGTCATCTCCACCGGCAACGCCTCACGCCACCAGGCTTGCAAGCGCTGTGCATACGCCCCCAACAACCCCGCGCCGCAGCGATTGAGCAGCGGCTCCAGCTCGCTGAGGGTCGGGCCACCGACCACAAACACTTCCCGCACGCGCTGCACCACGACGTGATAGTCCGCCACCAACAGCAAGGGCTTGCTGCTGGCCAAGCGTTGCAGCCCCCACTCGGGCAAAGACCGGTAGGCCAGCGCGTCGTCGTCATCGGTCGGGGTGGCGATGTAAATCAAGCCAACCTGCCATTTTCCCGCGCCCAAATGCTCGTCCAGATAAGCCTGGACACTGTCGTTCGCGACTGTGAGCAGGCTCGGCGGCTCGCCGAACAAGGTTTGGATTTGCTCAATGGTGGCTTGGCGCGGCGAGCCTGAAGCGGTGTCGGAAAGGGTCATGGCAGAGCTCTATGATGGTTTAAATCACGAACGCTACCCGCTGCCATCCTGGCGACGCGGTAGTTATCTACTCTCCCGTCTGACGACTCGATCTTTAGCGCCCTACAAACTTCGTAGTGCAGTCAATCAGCGTCTACGCTTCAGACAAGTCCGATCAATCTATAAGAATGGTCAATCGACTATGGGCGCACTGTGGCAAACCGACTCACACCAGGCGCAAGCTGACAGCCCGTCAGCCACGCCGCTGGCAAAAAAACTCAAACCCGCCCAGTCGTGGCGCCGGCTGTACTGGATGATTCTGTTAATGGCCCTGATCGCCCTGGGGTTTGCCGCCACCCGTGAAATGCACACGGCCCACTGGCAAGCCCGCACATTCAGCCAGTGGGCGGCCCAACTGACCTACACGGTGGCCCCCGGCGCCAGCGATGCCATGGTGTACCCCGGCGACGGTCCGTTCGATCGGCGCCTGGGCTACAGCGCCCTGGGTGAGTTCCTGCCGCGCCTGCTCAAGCGCAACTATCTGATCGAATCCCAGGCGCGCTTTTCCGACGCGCTGATGGACTACAGCCGCCATGGCCTGTTCATTCCCTATGCCGAAAAGCTGCAAGCCGGATTGACCATCACCGACTGCCGCGCCGCACCGCTTTATCAATTCAACTATCCGCCTCAGCTGTATAAGCACTTCAACGAGGTGCCAGCGCTGATGGTCCACAGCCTGCTGTTCATTGAAAACCGCCAATTGCTCGACCCTGACCCGCCCCAGGCGAACCCCGCCGTGGACTGGCCGCGCTTTGCCAAGGCTGCCTGGTCGCAAGTCGCCCGTCAGTTGCACCTGCCAGGGCAATCGGCGGGCGGCAGCACCCTGGCGACGCAATTGGAGAAGTACCGTCACTCCCCGGACGGCTTGACCCTGTCGGGCAGCGAAAAGATCCGCCAGATGCTGTGCGCCAGCGTACGCGCCTACCAGCACGGGCCCGACACCCTCACCGCACGGCAAAACGTAGTGCGCGACTACCTCAACAGCGTGCCCCTGTCGGCGGTCCCTGGGCACGGCGAAGTGCATGGCATCGCCGAGGGGTTGCGGGTGTGGTACGGCGCCGACTTTGCCCAGGTCAACCGGGCCTTGAACGACACCGCACAAACCCCGGCCAGCCTCGCAGCGCGCGGCCTGGCGTTGCGCCAAGTGCTCTCGCTGATCATCGCCCAGCGCCGCCCCTCCTATTACTTGACCAAGGGCCGTGACGACCTGGTGCAACTGACCGACAGCCACTTACGGTTGCTGGCGCAAAATGGTGTGGTGCCGGCCGAGTGGGTGACGGCGGCGCTGGCAAGCAAGGTCAGCTACCGTGATTGGCAGCAGCAGCCAACCCTGCAGAAAGTCGAGACCAACAAAGGTATCAGCGTCGCGCGCAGCCGCCTGGCCGCCCTGCTCGACCGCCCACTGTACGACCTGGACCGCCTGGACCTGTCGGCCACCAGTACTTTGCAGGGCCAGTTGCAAGAGCGAGTCACCGCCTACCTCAAACGCCTTGCCGCCCCTGACTATGCCGCCGAAGTCGGGTTACTCGGCGAGCGCTTGCTCACCCCGGCGAGTACCCCGCAGGTACGCTACAGCTTCACCTTGTTCGAGCGCACCGATGATGGCGCACGGGTACGGGTGCAGACCGACAACACGGACCAACCCTTCGACATCAACAACGGCAGCAAACTGGAACTGGGCTCCACCGCCAAGCTGCGGGTGCTCACCACTTACCTGCAAATCGTCGCCGAACTGCATGAGCGCTACGGCGCCGCAACACCTGCGGCACTGAAAAAAATCGAGGTTGCGGAGCAGGACCGCATCAGCCGTTGGGCCGTCGATTACCTGCTACAAAACCCCCGCAAATCCCTGGCCGACATGCTCGACGCTGCGCTTGACCGCACCTATTCGGCAAGCCCGGGCGAGAGCTTTTTCACCGGTGGTGGCCTGCACCGCTTCCATAACTTTCGCAACGAAGACAATGGCCGCAACCCGACCCTGCGCGACGCCCTGCGTGAATCGATCAACCTGCCCTTTATCCGCCTGATGCGCGATCTGGTGCGCTACACCACCTACACCAGTGCCAACAACAGCGCGCAATTGCTCAAGGACGACAACGAGCCGCGCCGTCAGGAATACCTGGCGCAATTCGCCGACCGCGAAGGCACCACGTTCCTGCTCAAGTTCTGGAAGAAATACCAGAAGAAAGACACCCAGGCGCGCCTGGAAACCTTCCTCGACAGCCTGCATCCCACGGCGATCCGCCTGGCCGCGGTCCACCGTTATCTGCTGCCGGAGGCCAGCCGCGACAGCTTCAACAGCTTCGTGCGCGCGCGCCTGGCCGGCACCAAGGGCGAGCAGACGCTGACCGACAAGCGCCTCGATGCACTCTATGACAGCTACGGCCCCGGCGCCTACGACCTGCCCGACCAGGGCTATATTGCCAAGGTGCATCCCCTGGACCTGTGGTTGCTGGGCTACCTGATCAACCACCCGGAGGCGACGTTCAGCGAAGTCGTCAAGGCCAGCCAGTTCGAGCGCCAGGAGGTGTACAGCTGGCTGTTCAAGAGCCGCCACCAGAGCGCACGTGACAGCCGTATCCGCACCATGCTGGAGATCGAAGCGTTCCTGGAGATTCATCAACGCTGGAAGGACGTAGGCTACCCCTTCGACCATCTGGTGCCGTCCCTGGCGACCGCCATCGGCAGCTCCGGCGACCGCCCTGCCGCACTGGCCGAGTTGATGGGCATCATCCTCAACGATGGCGTGCGCATCCCGGTACTGCGCATCGACAGCCTGCACTTTGCCGCCGGTACACCGTACGACACCCGCGTGATCAACGACCCCGACCGGGCGCATCGTGTCATGCCCTCCGAAGTTGCCACGGCCTTGCGCGGCGCGTTATCCCAAGTGGTGGACGCCGGCACTGCAAAACGCGTCGCCGGCAGTTTCAAACAGGCCGACGGCACACCACTGGCCATGGGCGGCAAGACCGGAACCGGCGACAACCGCATCGAAGCGATCGGTCCGGGCGGACGCATCATCAGTTCCAAGGCGATCAACCGCACCGCCACTTTCGTGTTCTACATCGGCGAGCGCCACTTCGGCACACTCACTGCGTTCGTACCGGGCAGCTCGGCGCAGGGCTTCAAGTTCACCTCGGCGTTGCCGGTACAAGTGCTTAAAGGCATGGCCCCGATATTGATGCCTTATCTGCAAGGTGAGAGTCAGAGCACATGCCTGCCTCGATGAGCGCCGCGCCAGAGTGGTAATCCGTTGTTGCTTGCTCCTGGCTTATTGATCCAAAACGCCCATTTTTCGAGCCCTGCGTTTGATTTTTCCAGGGAGGGGCCAAGTAGTGTTTATGTATGCCTGAACGTTTCATGAGGGTGATTAGTGTAGATCGGGTTGACCCCCCCCACTACTCATCTCAAGGCAACACAACCATGTTCTTCGAACGCCCCTCCCCACACGCTGCGAGCCATGCCCAGAAGGGTATGCACTTTGATGTTATCCAGCGCTCCATTCCAGATTGGCTCAGCGCGACCACGCTGACACGCGCTCGCGCACTGAAAGCCGCAAGCCCTTTTGTCTACACCCGACTCAACTCGCTCGACACGCGCGCAAATACGGTTTCCACAGAGGCCATGGCCGAGCAGTGGACCGCCAGGAATGCCTTGGATGAACACTTCAAATACATCAAGGACGTGTACTCATTCGCAGAGCCTCTGCTCAAAAAGGCCTTGCGTGAATACGGCGACATTGATGTAAAAAACACGTTCATTCGCCTGTATGCCCCCGCCGAAAAAAGCTGGTGGGTCATTGGCGTTCGCAAAGGCGTAACCAGCCGGACCGTGACACTACTGGATGCCGCTCTGCATAACTTTTCCGCCAGCGAGCAGTTTGCCGACTATGGGTTTTTGTCCAAGCCCGACGCCCGTGGCCAGCAGCCCCTCCTGACGTTCACCTCCAATACCAGCGGCCAGCCCCTGACCGCGCAAGTATTCAAAAATCTGTGCCGCACCCTGGATATAGGCCGCCAATACCAGACACGGTTATTGCGCACCCTTGGCTTCGGCAATCAAGTCCAGGCCGATACGCTACGGCGCAAAGTGATTGCCTGCGACAAGGCCACGCTGAAAAACGCCGCCTGCATCGCCTGGTCGCAGCAGCATATCCAGGAGGACGCCCGACGTCTGCTGTTCGATATTGTCGAGGACAAGCCCGACCCAGCGTTGGACGGCATACCGGTGGAGTACTACAACCTCAGCCTGCTGGATGCCCGGCTCAGCGGTATCGTGCTGATTGCCGCGCCACAGGGCAGCGACAAACACATCGAACGCCTGATTGCCTATGTTCCTGAAGACCCGGAGCATCCGTTGAAGGAGTACCCCTCGCCGATTGAATTCATGAATGAGTTGACGCGCCAACTGCGCGACAGCACCGCCACCCTGGATGCCCACGGCCAAGCGCCTGCAAAGACCACCTACCGGCAGTTTTTCAGTCGATTTGTCGACCATAAACAACGCGGGCATTTTTTTGCCGAGCTGCAAAGCCGCCTGTTCAAGGTGCAGTGGCACGAAAAGAAGCGCACCGATAGTGGCCCCAGTTGGCAAACCATCGCGGTGGACACGCCGCGGTTGCACTTCAGCGTGCAAAACATTTTTGACGACCACGAGAACCGAGCGCCTTCCGGGCATTCGGAGCCTGACACGCTGTGGCACTACCTGTACCGGGTCAACGTCAATAAAATTGTCAACGATACCCGGGACGTGGCGATCAGCACCGCTTACGCCGACTTGATGGCGCGCTGGGCCTGGTGGGATAACCTGGGCAAAATTCTCTCGGATATTTTCAATGCGGCGCTCCTGGTGGTCACCCCCTTCGTGCCGTTCCTGGGGGAGTTGATGCTCGCCTACACCGCCTACCAGGTGGCCAGCGATGTGTTCGAAGGTATTGTTGACTGGGCGCAAGGCAACGGACTGGAAGCCATCGGGCATGTCATGGACGTGGTGGAAACGGTGGTGCAACTAGGCATTTGGGCGGGGGCCGGTACTGTCGGCCAGGCTGTCACCCTCAAGCTGTCGCCCTTCGTCGAGGGCCTGCACCCGGTGACGCTGGATGGCGGTGAAAAGCGCTTGTGGAACCCCGATCTTTCGCCTTACCAGCAGACCATCAGCCTGCCCCAAGGCATCGCCGCTGATACACAGGGTTTGTATCAGCATGCCCAGAAACACTGGCTGGCCCATGCCGACCATCACTACCAGGTAGAACCGGACCCGCAGTTGCCTCATCACCGAATCGTGCACCCCCGCCGGCCACACGCCTATCAACCGAAAGTGCGCTTCAATGGTCACGGCGCCTGGGTACATGAAGGCGAACAACCGCGCAGCTGGGACGATCACACGCTGATGCGCCGCATCAGCCCCGCCACCCAGGCGCTCACCAACGAGCAGCTTGAACAGATCCGTATCATCAGCGGCAGCGAGCCAGACCATTTGCGCCACATGTATGTGCGCAACCAGCCGTCCCCGCCGCTGCTGGCCGACAGCATCGAACGCTTTAGCGCAGACCGTTTCGCCCAGGCGTCTGTCCAGAAAATACGTACGGGCCAGACACTCGCCCCCTATTCCTACTGGTTCGAACAAGCCGTTACCGACCTCCCCGGCTGGCCGCCGAGCAAAGCCCTGGAGGTGTTTCACAACAGCGATCTGAGCGGCGAGTCGCGCAAATACGGCGATACCCACGCCGCGCCCGCCGATACCCTGCGCATCAGCCTGGCTGACGTGATGGCTGCCAGGCTGCCCGAGCGCGTGCTGGGCTTTCTGGACGAGCATCAGGTCAATACGTTGTTGGGTGAAACCTTGCCCCAGGCTCAACAGGCCCAGGCACTGCGCAATAAACTGGCGAACTACGTAGAGGGCTATGGCGGGCATGTCGCCAAAAGTCATTACCAATTGGGCCAAGCCAGCAGCGACCCACACGTGGCCCTGTTGCGCCAGGACTTTCCCGAGCTGGCGCTGAGCAGTGCGAACGCGTTGCTCAAGCAGGCCTGGCCTGAAGAAACAACGGTGATGAACGACACACAGCGCCTGCCCCTGCGCCTCAAAAGCCTGGCACGGGAGTTGGATTTCGACCATCAGGCCAGCCGCGCTGTCGAAGGGCTTTACCCTCCCCCGGCAACCCTCGGCGCACAGCGAACGGTTGGTGCTCAATACCCTGCGCCTGCACAGCGACGTGTTCAGCCATCTGAACATCGACATCCGGGACAACAGCCCCACCGGCCCGTTGCGCTGCAGTGTCGGTGAACCCGACGCGCCGCAGGCCCGCACACTGGTACGCAGCGCAGACGGGACCTACACCGTGTTCGACGCCGATGCCAACCCACTCAACCCAGCCACCACGCTGTACGAGTCCCTGCTCTGGACCCTGGCGCAGGATCCGCAGCGCGCCCCGCCCTACACCGTCGGCGAAGGTGAACAGCTCAGGCAGTGGGTGATCGAACATAACCAGGCACCGGCCGAGCGACGCCTGGCATTGGCTGAGCCGCCCTTGCGCATGCGGCCCGCTCCCGAAACCGAGGTGCTGCTGGGCGGAGGCGCATCCTGCAAAATGTCCCGGGTCGACAGCTATGACATGCAACCCAAAACCATTGAAGAACGCATCAAACAGTTACTGCCCGCGATGAGCAACGACAGCGTTCGACGCTTATCAATCACGATGAGCACAGCCGAAGGCGAGCAAACGCTGATGCAGATGGAGTCGCAAAAACAGCAGTTGTTCAATCAGCTCGACGCCTACATAAAGGGTCCGACGCCCAGGGCGGGCACGCTTTTGGAGCCGGAAGTCCGCAAACGCCGGGCGCAAGTCGCGACCCGCCTCTATGATGGCTGGAGCAATGGCCTGACGGTGCATCTGGACGAAAGCTTCGAACACCGCGGCGGTATCGCTCTGGACTTGTTCAATACGCCCATGCCCGACGAACTGCCCACCCTTAACGTGCCACTGAACCACATCAGCGACCTGGACCTGCGCGGTTGTGATTTTTCCGATCGCCACGCCGCCTTTCTAGACAATTTCCCGCATCTGCGCGACCTCGATCTGAGTCACAACCAGCTCACCCAGTTACCTGCGACCCTGGGCAAGCTCAAACGTCTTCGACGCTTGCATCTGGAAGCAAATGCCCTGGTTCTGGACGATGCCGCCATTGCAACACTTGGACGGCTCAAGCGTCTCAAACAGCTTGAGATGGCCGGCAACCCACTGGGGCAAACACCGGATATCAGCCAAATGCCGGCCTTGACCTTGCTGAACCTGCGCAATACGCAAATAAAGGACTGGCCCGTCGGGCTCGTCGGTCGCTCACGCGCGCGCGGGTTCCAACTGGACCTGAGCGAGAACCCGATCACCCAGTTACCCCATGTCGCCCCAGGTTCGGATGATGCCGACATCATTGCCCGTACCCGCCTGGACCAGAGCAGGCTCACCTCGGACTTTCAGGACTTGCTCGCTGAATACCGCGAGTCCGTGGGGCTGGACCCGCTGCGCTTCTACGCGCCTAGAGGTGAAAGCGCACCCTGGCTGAGTGACATCAAGCCTGAGGAGCATGAGCAGCACCGGCAGCTGTGGGACGCGATTGAAAAGGAACCCGGCTCTCAAGGTCTGTTTGAGGTGATCAAATCGCTCGAAGAGCCGGACGAGTTCCAGGCCGAGGAAGACCGCCTGGCCTATCAGAACAACCGGCCTGAGCTGAGCCAGAGGGTATGGCGCCTGCTGAGGGCGGTCGAAGCCGACAGCGACCTGCGCGAGCGCGTGTTCAAGGATACTCGCTACCCCGGCTTGTGCCCCGACGCCGGCGCGCTGATATTCCAGAAACTGGGCGTCGAAGTACTCGCCAGCGAAGCCTATCGAACCAGCACCACACCGGCAGAACTCGAGGCCAGGCTGGTGGTGCTGGCCCGCGGAGCCGCGCGCGATGCCTACATGGGCAAAGCCATTGGTGAAGACATCGCCCACCGCCTCAAACCCAAAGATCAGGGCGGGCTGGGGCAACGGCTATGGTCGCAGGTCATCGACGGCGAGCATGGCGAGGTCGACGAGGCCGGCATTCACTTAGCCTATCGCAGCACCCTGGCAGACCGGCTGGACCTGCCGTGGCTATCGACCCATATGACTTACCGCACTCTCGCCGATGTAACCCCCGCGCAGATCGAAAAGGTGGCCGCCGCAGTAGCCAGGTTGGAAGAGGGTGACGGGCTGGTGAACCAGATGCTGTTGGACAAAGGTTGGGAGCGTTACCTCGAGCAGCACAACCCCACCGCCAAATGGAACAATGACACAGCCTTCGACTTGAAGTACCTCCAACTCGATGAATTACAGGCACTGCAAGCGCAATACGCCCAGTCACAGACGCTGCCGGAGATTGATCGGCAAGCCCAGCGGGTAAAACTGCGCGGCCTGGCGCAAGCCCTGGGATTGGACGAAGACAGCGTGTTATCCGGCAACCCTATGAGTTCAACACAGTACGACACAGCACTCAATGAGCTGGGGTACCGGCACAATCAGTGGCTGCGAGATCTGACGCGTGTTGCGCTGAACCGGGCCGGAGCACGTAAAAACCGGGCTTGATGCGGCCCTGGCGTTCAAGGCGCAAGAAAATCAAACATCAGATGCACCGTGCCGTAGTAGGCCCCGCCCTGGTAACCCCCCTGCGGCTCGATCGCCGAAATATCCAGCTCGACGCGCCGGCCCATGCCCGCTTCGTCAGCGCTGAGTACCTGGGTCGAGTCCAGGGTCAGGGGCACCCGGTTGAACAGCACGCGCAAATCGATACGGTCATTGCCGCTCAACAGATAGGGCACGTCTCCCAGGCGTGCCGCAACGCCGCCATTGAGATTCTTGACGTCGAAATGCTTGCGCAGGCGGCCAAGCCGGGAGGTCGTCAAGTCCCAGGCCAGCAACTGATCCTGCCCCATCCAGTCGGGTTCGGAAGGCAATACATAGGCTTCGTGGATCGGGATGGTCACCGACACATCAAAGCTCTGGCGTTCCTGAAAAGCCATCGCTTGCCCGCCCAGGGTCAACGGCACCATCAGCGCCGCCAGTCGCGTCAATTGTCTAAATATCATCGGGTGACCTTCATCGGTTTTTTGTCCCGGCCTTCAACCAACTGGAAGCTGAATTGGCGTTCGACTTTCTTCTCGAATACCAGCTGGCGGCCAGGCAGGATGTGGTGCTTGGTGGTGGGTTCACAGTCGGTTTTCTTTGCCACTGAACAGTCCCGGAACTCATCGAGCACGACCGTACTGTTGCCGGCATTGCGCAGGGTGTACTGGCTGGCGGTCTCGCTGATCTGCGTATCGAAGCGGGTATCCTTGGGGCGCACGAAGAACACCGTGCCATAGCCCGCCATGACGTTGACCCCGGCTGCCAGGTCTTTTTTGTATTCGCTGCGCTCTGCGTCGGTGACCGCAAAGTCATCTTCCTTTTCCGGCACGACGGGGATAAAGCGCACACGAAAGTAACGCTCCTTGTCACGCTGGCCCATGTACAACAGACGAGTGCCCTGGCGTCCGCCGGCCGGCACGATCAGGCGCGCCGGGCTGGCCATCAGGCCGTCACGATTGGTGGTGCTGCCCTTGGCGTCGGTCATCGAGGCGACCGGCACTTCCCGGGAGGTACCGTCGGCGTTATAGATAATCTCCAGCACATTGACCTTGATGAACGCGGTACTGGTGCCGCCGTTGAATACCCGCTTGAGGTAGGAGCTGCGGTCGCCTTCCAGGTAGTCGTACACGACGCCGACGTTGATTGCCGGCCCCGCCTGCGCCGTCAACGACATCAGGAAAAGCCCGGCCCATAGCACTGCATGTTTCATAGTTGATTACGCCTTGTTGATTGAACGCGGCCCGCCACGACAGCGGGCCGATGTGCGGGCAAAACCCGCCTAGACTTCCGAATCCCAGATCACGGTGACTACGCCTGAATAAGTGCTGCCGGGCGCCTTGAGCATGTCGCCCACGTCTTCTTTGTCGACTTGAAAGTGCAGCGTGCCGGGGCGGTTGTTGACGTAGTGCACGGACTGGATCAACTCGGTGCCTACCCCATCCCTGCGTAACGGCTGCCGGTTTACGGGCTCGTCGCGCTGGTTGTGCAGGCCAAACGGCAAGCTGACCGCGACCTGCAACGGCACCTCATCGCCCGCGCCGTTGCGCAGGCCGCAGGTGTTGCCGATCGCCAGCCCGCATTCAAGGTTCATCTTGAAACGCCCGCTGGAGAAAATGCTGAAGGTCTGGTCACGGGACAATCGCGAGGGCTGCCGCCCGCGGTTGAGCCAGGCTTGCCAGCCGCCTTCGGGGAGCAGTTCGACACGGTTGCCGCCAGGTGGCAACGTGACCTTGAGGATGTGCTCGACTTGCAGGGTGAAGTTGAAGGTGGCGATGTTGTCGCTGGGAATCATCACGTCACCGAAGTCAAAGTCCCCCCCCGGCCCCATGCTGTATGTCGCCGTCCCCTTGTATTCGCCGGCGGCCATCGTCAACGGGTTCGGCGTCCTGAGTTCGTAGCCATACTCCAGATAGTTGTAGGTCAACCACGGAATATCGTATCCCGGCGTGATGCTGCAGGCCCCTGCGTTTTCGGGAACACTCCAGAAAAACAAGCCAAAATTAGTCGAGGCTGCGTGATATCCCAGCCCTATGCAGGGCCGCGCACCACTTATCCAATAGTAGTCCCAGCTCACGCCTCCATAGGCCCAGGCGCTGACGCCAGGGGGATAGGCAATATTCCAGCGGGTCCCCATACCGGCGATGCGCATTTGTACCGTTGCCATTTCGCCGGTTGCGGTATGGGTGACCTGAACATCGCGCCAGGCAGATGGCAGTTTGAAGTAGGCGCCTTGTCGTGGGTCGGTATGCCCCGCGGAAATCGGCGCATTCGATTGAGCCCGAAATTCCATGTTGCGGATGCTGAAAATATTCAATGCCTCGCATCGCGCCGGTATATGCCAAGCACATACGCCACTGTGCACCGTGGTGTTCTTGAACTTGTTACTCATCGGGTTCGTCGGATCAGGCCGAAACACCGCCGTGATGTCCTCAACGAACGCCTGCGCCGTCAAGCTCGTACAACCGAGTGCGAGTGCCAGGGGCATCGGCCTCAACAGTGTTTTTATTGCAGTGATAAAAGTCATCGAATTCCATCCAAGCCGCCGTCAACCGGCGGTGTCGGCCTTGTGGTTAGCTTCAGCCAGCGTGTCCGGCGTGCAACGCAGATCACCGATCATCAACACATCGTTTTCATTGGTCGTATGCCTCGGGTCGAGGCGGAACTGGCAGAGCAACTGGTTCTGGTAGCGCACTTGCAGGGTCGGTGAACTGGAACTCATCTCCATGGAGAAAAACCCGTCCACTTCGCTGACGCCACGGCTGGCGTGGTTGATCACGTGATGCCCCTTGAGCGGCGCGCCTCGCCCGTCCAGCAGGCGACCGAGTACGGTGACGGTTTTCATCACGGTGACCTTGCGGTAGTCCACACCGCCCTTGTTCAAGTGGTAACTGGAACGGGTGGGCTGGATATTGGCCGCCGGCGGGTGATTGCCTTCGAAGTCGAAGCTCACGCTGCTGCTCTTGTAGGCCGAGACCGGCACATAGTTGCGTCCTGGCCGCAACACGGCGCTGCCGCCGCCCAGGTCGTCGGCGCGCAGGGCAATTTCGTCGAGGTCGGTTTCCACATCGATGATCATGCCTGCCCCATTGCCCTGGTACTGGCTGCTCAGCAACATCTTGCCGGCGCCCGCGACGAACGTGCTGTTGAGGTTCAAGCCACCGCTGAAATCACCGTTGAAGGAGCTGCGCTGCACAAAGCCGTCACCACTGAGCGCATCGGTACTGAAGCTGGCCATACTCGACAAGCCGACGCCGTAGGTGTCGGTTATGGCTGTGGCCGAAACGCTTTGCAGCACGTGGTCGGTGAGGTCCTGGCGAATCGTCAGCGAGGCGTTGTTGTCACGCCCACCATCGCGGGCGGTGCGGGTGCCGACGCTGCCGGAAATCTGCCGGCCGTCTGTGCCCAGGTTCATGCTCAGGGTCACGTCGACGCCACGGTTGCGTTGGTCGTTGGTGCCGCTGCTGCCGGGTCGGTCGAATACCGAGAAACGCCAGTTGGCATCACTGCCGAACAGTTTGTCGTGGCGGCTCCAGCCCAAGTCCACGCCTGCCCCTTCCACATTGCCCTGGCTGTGGGAAACCCGCAGGTTCAAGGTGTTCTGTGCGTCGAGGCGGTGGTTGACCGACAGGGCAGAATTGCTCGCCTGGCCGACGAAGGTGTTGCGCCGCAGGCGTGTACCGTCGGGCAGGGTTTCGTAAGTGTCGCGAGTGTCGAGCCAACTGCGGTTATGGCTGAACACCAGGTTGGTCGCACCGAAACTGTAAAGCCCTTGCAGGTCCATGCCAGTGCCATGTTCCTGGGTTTGATACAGGTTGGCGTAGAGGCTGGTATTGCCGGCCACGGTCCAATCCACCGAGCCGCCGTACTGCAGTTGCTCGCGCACCTGGCGAGCGGACAGGCCGAGGATCACGCGCGGATGCACCAGGTAGTTGAGTGACGCACCGGCGGTGATCGCGCCGGAGGCCTGCTCATCCCAGTTGCTGAACAGCTTGGTCTCGCGCCCGGCAAACAGGTTGTAGCGCCACGGGTCGTCGGCGTTGCGCCAGTTGCTGGGCTTGTACACCAGTTCCTGGCTGGTGCTGGTGGTGAGACCATCTTCCACCAGGCGCACTTCGACCTCATAGATGCCGCCCGGCAGTGGCCGGGTGTCCAGGGTTTGCAGGCCGGCCGTCACCGACTGGGTGTTGATCAACAAGCCATTGCGATAAATCTCTACCGCCGCCTGCCGACTGGCGGTGACGTAGATCGGATACACGCTGGGCTTGGCGTCATTGATCGCCAACGTGTCGGAACTGCCATACATCACACCCAGCGCCGTATCGGGGCTGGCGCCGAAGCTGCGCAGTTGACGGGTGAGGCCATCGGAATTCGGCGTGAAGTGGCCCAGGCGGAAAAACTGCCCTTGCAGTTCGCGCTGGGTGTACAGCTCGTGGATCGCATGACGCATTTGCGCCTCATCGCCACTCTGGCGGGCCAACTGCAGGTTGAACACCTGGCTCCAGTTACCCACGCTGGAGCTGGCTTGCAGGCCATAGCGGCCACCCAGGCTGTCTTGCTGGCTGCCATTGAGATTGAGCTGGTTATTGATGATCAACCCCAGGCTGCCGCCTTCCGGTTGGTCATAGAAACGCGGGGTGTCGTCTGCCAATTCGACGTTTTGCGTCAGGATCGACAACTGCGAGCTTTCGAGGTTGTAGTACGCCGAGATCATTTTTTGCGGGCAGGACTGGGTGCAGGCGCCCAGCGCCACGCCTTGTTCCAGCACGGCCTGCCAGGTGTCGCGGGTGGCCGCCGGGACTTTACTGTCACCGGTATCGGTAAATTCCAGAAGGGTCACGCGGTCGTCTTGAGACAACACGATCAAGGCTTCGCCGAGCAGTTGTTGGTCCAGGTCCACACGCACCGCCAGCGGCACATCAAAAAAATGGTCGGCAAACCCTGCGGGCAAGCCTTGGGCCTGAGAAATCAGGCTGCCGGGGGTGGCAGCGCCAGAAGTGGCGGGCGCTGCCAGGGCACTCGTACACACCAACAGCGCAAGCGCTGCCGCGATAGGCGTCATCGGAAACATGAACGGAATACTCGGAATGCCAGGGCCAAAAATGAAAATCAGGTCGGCAGACCGAGGAGGAAAAATCAGCCGACCTGCAAGTCATACAAGGGGTGCCCGTACGTCGCGGGCACTTATGGGTTTCAAGGCGTTGGCAATACCGCGTCGAACACCACCGGCATCACCGCGGTGTAGGAACCACGCTGGGTGGCCGACGGTTTGGCCGCGACGATGCGCATTTCAGCCCCCACGCCAGGGGTGGAGTCGGCTTCATTGACTACTTCCTGGGGGGTGCCGGTCAGCGTGACGCCATTGAGGCTGGTGGTGAGCGGGATGTTCTGCGACACGTCACCATTGAACAACACAGCCGGGCCACCTTCGATGTAAGCGTGTACCGAACCGTTGGTGTTCTTGAGATCGTAGATGGCGCTCAACGGAGCCAACTCGCCGCTGACCAGGTTGTAGCTCATGGTTTCGTCACGGCCCCAGTTCGGGTCACGCGGTTGTGCGTGGAACACGGTGGTCGGGATGTTTGCCTTGAGGTTGACGGTGTGACTGGCTTCACCTGCAGCGATAGCTGTTACCGAGGAAGACAAAGCCAAAACAGCCAGGGGAACAGCAACAGCAAACTTCTTGAACATGATCAGTACCTGCATTTATTAACATTGATTGGTTCGTTGCCAAGTACCACCTCAACAACGAATTACGCCGCTGGTTAGTTGAACCACACAACGCCAAACAATCATTCAATAAAATTAAAAGCAGGTATGCAGGCTTCTTCTCACACGCTCGTAGCCCTTGTAATCAGGGCGCGCGGGAAAAACATGGCACTTTGACCAAACTTTAAAATCCGCTGTAAGAAACAGGCTACACGGCAGTAAAAGCATAACCTGAAAACAACTGTAAGAACTGGACTACACCATACATACACTCGATAAAAAACTCACGACACTTAGCTTGAATTGGAGCGCCAACTCTAATTAAAGTTATAACTCTAAAGACGCTATTCGTCTATTCACATATTCCGATTTCCGGCTGCGTCTCACGCTGCCACGACCGTTGGTCGCCATAGGCTACCAACGACATAAGATATATCTTACGTTATATCTAAACCTGAGCAGAGAAGCCCTACATGAAGCATGATCATCGCGGCGAATTTGAAAAACGGGGTGGCCGTGGCCCCCGGGTGTTCGCCCCAGGCGACCTCAAGCTGCTGCTATTAGCCCTCATCGCTGAACAGCCCTGCCACGGCTACGACCTGATCCGCCGCATCGAAGGCTTGTTCGACGGCGCCTACAGCCCCAGCCCCGGCGTGATCTACCCCACCCTGACCTTTCTTGAAGAGAGCGAGTTGATCAGCGGCGACGCCGATGGCGGAAAAAAGCGCTACACAATCACCGACGCCGGTCGTCTCTTCTTAAGCGAGCAAGCCGTTGCCCTGGACGGCGTGCGCATGCGTATCGATGTCAGCAAGCGCTCGCTGCGCGGGCACGACCGCCCACCCGAGATCCACGAGGCGGTGCACAACCTGCGCCATGCCTTGCACTCACACCACGGGCACTGGAGCCCGGAAGAAATCGTTCGTGTCGCGGCGCTGCTCAACGGCACCGCCCAAGCTATTGCCGACGGGAGAGATCAATGACCACACAAGCCATCCATCGCGTGACCCACGACATCAAACGCCGCCGCCTGCAAGTACTGCGGGTGGTGGATATCACCCCGCGTATGCGGCGTATCACCTTGGGTGGGCCGGAACTGGCAGGTTTCATCAGCCTGGGCAGCGACGATCACATCAAACTGCTGTTCCCGCAGAACGCCGCCGAACAAGCGGCGCTGGAAAGCCCGACGTTCGCCATCAAGGGCGACGGCCCGCAACCCGCCATGCGCGACTACACGCCACGGCGTTACGACCTGGACATCGGCGAGCTGGACATCGACTTCGTGCTGCACGGCGATGGCCCTGCCTCCACCTGGGCCGAGCAGGTACAGGTCGGCCAGCATCTGTATATCGGTGGGCCAAGGGGTTCGATGATCGTGCCGGACATCTTCGACAGCTACCTGCTGATCGGTGATGAAACCGCCCTGCCCGCCATCGGTCGACGCCTGGAAGAATTACCGGCCGGGCGCAAGGTGCTGGCGGTGATTGAAATCGCCGATGCGGCGGAACAACAGGTGCTCGGCAGCGCAGCCGAAGTCGAGGTGATCTGGGTTCTGCGCGGCCACGATGACCTGCTCGATGTAGTGCGCAACCTGACGCTGCCC
This sequence comes from Pseudomonas sp. FSL L8-0168, assembly GCF_037976155.1. Lineage (NCBI taxonomy): Bacteria > Pseudomonadati > Pseudomonadota > Gammaproteobacteria > Pseudomonadales > Pseudomonadaceae > Pseudomonas > Pseudomonas sp. FSL L8-0168. Next base: position 2,398,165 of record NZ_CP150262.1, read on the forward strand.
AGCGGGGCGTTGTACAGCTTCGTCGCCACCGAAACCAAGCTGTCGCGCCAGGTACGGCGGGTGCTGCTGGATACGCACAAGGTCAACGAGGAATACCTCAAGGCCGTGGGTTACTGGCGTGCTGAGGGCAGCGAAGAAGAATGATTAAGGTGGGAGCGGGCTTGCCTGCGATGCAAGCACCTCGGTTTATCAGGTACACCGAGGTGATGCTATCGCAGGCAAGCCAGCTCCCACATTAATGGTGCTCACTTTAAATCGAGGGGGATTTGAGGCGCTTGTCCAGGCCAATGATCGCCAACGCGATGACGATGAACCCTGCCAAAATCCCTGCGGCATTCACAAACACCTGTGGATAACCGAGGCTGTCCACATCCATGAACGGGTACTGATACTGCCCGAGCATATGCCCCCGCAGCAGCACATAACCGAAGTACACCAATGGGTAGATCACCCAGCCGGCAATGTGTTTGAGCCGCAACGTACCCTTGGGCACACACCGCCACCAATACACCACAAACAACAACGGCATGACGTCGTGCAGCAACTCATCGGCGATAAATTGAAAGCCTTGCGGGCTCCACAGATGCCGCAGCAGCAGGTTGTAGGCCAGGCTCACCACCACGATGCTCGCGGCAATCGCACTGCTGATGCGGGGCGCGAGGAAAAACCGCTTGGCGCCAGAGTCGCGCTTGACCAGCGCGTAGCTGAGCACCACGACCACCAGGGTATTGGTCAGCACGGTGAAGAAGCTGAAGAAACTGATCAGGCCGCCCAGCAAGCTCGCGCCACTGGTCCAGCGCGAATAGAGAATCAGGTATTGCTGGATCGCCAACCCCACCCAACCGGCCAAGGCTGCCGTCGCGACAAAGCGCTTCATGCTTTCAATCCAGGGGGCGCTTGGTACGCATCAGCTTGACGTACAAACCTTCGACCTTTTCCCGCGCCCACGGGGTTTTGCGCAGGAAAGTCAGGCTCGACTTGATGCTCGGGTCACTCTTGAAGCAGCGGATATCAATGCGCTCGGCCAAGCCGCTCCACTCGTAATGTTCCACCAGGGTGGTGAGCACGTGTTGCAGGGTCACACCGTGGAGCGGGTCGTTGCTTGTCGCGGTCATGCCAGGCCTTTTGCAAAAAGAGGAAACACAGCCGCGCACCTTAGCCGACGGGGCGTGCAGGTGGAAGCATCGCATTGAATATAGCCCGCGAGGAAAAGTTCCCCTTCTACACAAAAAAGAGATGTTATATTGTAACTTAAATTATCAGTCATTTTGCCCAGGAATCTCCGATGTCGCTGCCTTCTCTCTGGCGCTTGTCGCCCCTCGCCGCCGCCCTGTTGATTGGCTCCCAGGCCCATGCCCTGGAACTGCCACCCCAAGTGGTCACCGGCAACCCGCTGGGCAGCGAACAGCTGGCCTCGCCCACCACTGTGCTGACAGGCGATGACCTGACCCTGCAACAAAAAGGCAGCCTCGGTGAAACCCTTAACAAGCAGCCGGGTGTGTCGTCTTCGTACTTTGGCCCGGGGGCCAGCCGCCCGATCATTCGCGGCCAGGACGGCGACCGCATTCGTATTCTGCGCAACGGTGTGGGGGCGCTGGATGCCTCGTCGCTGTCCTACGACCACGCGGTACCGCTGGACCCGATCAACGTTGACCGCATCGAAATCGTGCGGGGCCCGGCCGCCCTGCTGTACGGCGGCAGCGCCATCGGTGGGGTGGTCAACACCTTCGACAATCGCATCCCCACCGAGGCCATCGAAGGCATCCATGGCGCTGGCGAGTTGCGCTACGGCGGTGCCGACACCACCCGCAGCAGCGCGGGCAAGTTGGAGGCCGGCAACGGTACCTTCGCCCTGCACCTGGATGCCAATGGGCGCGAATTCAACGACCTTAAAATCCCAGGCTATGCCCGCAGCCGGCATGCACCGGAGAGCGAGAACGGCCCCGGCAAAAACGGGCGCCTGGGTAACAGCAATGGGCGCCAGGACGTCGGTGCGGTGGGCGGTTCCTACACTTGGGACGATGGTTATGCCGGGCTGTCCTACAGCAATTACGACAGTAACTACGGCTCACCCGCCGAGCAGGATGTGCGCATCCGCATGAAACAGGACCACTACGCCTTTGCGTCCGAGATCCGCAACCTGCAAGGGCCGTTTACCTCGGTGAAAATAGACGCCGGTTACACCGACTACGAACACCGGGAAATCGAAGGCGGCGAAACCGGCACCACCTTCAAGAACAAAGGCTATGAAGCCCGCGTTGAAGCCCGACACCAGCCGATTGGCCCGTTCGATGGCGTGGTCGGCGCCCAAGTGACGCGCAACGAATTCTCGGCCCTGGGCGAAGAAGCTTTCGTGCCACAGAGCGACACCAACGCCGGCGCGCTGTTTATCCTCGAAGAAATGCAAGCCACTGAACGCCTGAAACTCAGCCTCGGCGCACGCGTGGAACACACCAGCGTCGACCCGAACGCCAAAGGCAACGAGCGTTTTGCCAATGCCGACAAGAGCAATAACTTCACCGCCGGCAGCTTGTCGTCTGGCGCTGTCTACACCCTTACGCCGGTCTGGTCCCTGGCCGCCACCCTGGGCTACACCGAACGCGCACCAACCTTCTACGAGCTGTATGCCAACGGCGCCCACGTCGCCACCGGCACCTATGAGTTGGGCGATGCCAACCTGAAGAAAGAAAAAGCCGTGTCCAGCGACCTGGCGCTGCGCTTTGACAACGGCACCCACAAGGGCAGCTTTGGCGTGTTCTATAGCCGCTTCTCCAATTACATCGGTTTGCTCGGCACTGGCCGTACGCTAAACGACGAAGGTGAAGAGGACGCGGGCGGTATTCCCGAGTACGAATATTCTGGCGTACGAGCACGCTTCGCCGGCTTCGAAGCCCAGGATCACTGGAAGCTCGGCGAAGGCGCCTACGGCAAGTTTGCGCTGGAACTGTCGGGCGACTACACCCGCGCCACCAACCTGGACACCGGCGAAGCCTTGCCGCGCATTGCGCCATTGCGTTTGAACAGCGGCTTGCTGTGGGAACTGGATCGCTGGCAAGCGCGTATCGACGTGGAACATGCCGCGGGCCAAGGGCGTGTGCCGGATAACGAAAGCGGCACCGATGGCTACACCACCCTCGGCGCCAGCGCGGGGTATCGCTTCAATGTGGGTGGCAGCCAGTGGCTGGCCTTCGTCAACGGAGAAAACCTGACCAACCAGACCGTGCGCTATGCCAGCTCGATCCTGCGCGATATCGCGCCGGCGCCAGGTAGAAGCGTGCAGTTCGGCGTTCGCACTACCTTCTAATCATCACCGAAAATCCCCTGTGGGAGCGGGCTTGCTCGCGAAAGCGTTGGGTCAGTCAACATCAATGTTTGCTGGGCCGACGTCTTCGCAGGCAAGCCAGCTCCCACATTTGAACGTCGTTGCGTTGAGCATTGCGTTCGCTTGACTGATCGGGATCGGGGCGACTATCTGTCACTGTTACCAAAACTGAAATGATGCATCTTGCGATTCACCCTTTCTCAAAACGCCCCGCCGCATTATCCTTCGCAACAATCTGAAACGCTTCAGCTCCCGGTCGACTCCTTTTGCCGAATCTCTTTTTGCTCAAAGACAGCGCTGTCTTAATCCGACCTGCGCTCGGGAGTTTATTGCCTGCCTGTGGATAACCCGGTTACCCACAGAAAAAACCAAAAATAACGATGAACCAAGCCCGAGCCGAATCGTCATCTACAGTGAGTGAAGCACGGGGTTACATAATTCCAACGTAACGGAGAAACACACTATGAGCACTGATGGTGCCTCAAGCCCAAGCCGCCTGTTGCCCAGGCTGCTAGGCGTCTTGCTGCTGATCATGGGGCTGGCCTTGCTGGCTGGCGGCGTCAAGCTGAGCATGCTCGGCGGGTCGCTGTACTACCTGCTCGCCGGTATCGGCATCACCCTGACCGGCGTGTTGCTGCTGGCCACCCGCCGCGCCGCGCTGGGCTTGTACGCACTGGTGTTGTTCGCCAGCACCGTGTGGGCCTTGTGGGAAGTCGGCCTGGACTGGTGGCAGTTGGTGCCGCGCCTGGCCCTGCTGTTCGCCTTGGGCATCGTCATGCTGTTGCCGTGGTTTCGTCGTCCGTTGCTGCGTGGCCAAGCGGCCCCGCTGGGTACCGGCGCGCTGAGCGTTGCCGTGGTGCTGGCGGGCGCGACCGCCCTGGCCAGCCAATTCACCAACCCAGGTGAAATGGTCAAGACCGGCCAACTGGACCGCGACGCGGTGCCGGGTATGGCCAGCGCTGCGCCAACCCAGGCCGATGGCGACTGGAACTCCTATGGCCGCTCGGCCTTCGGTGACCGTTACTCGCCACTGGCACAGATCACCCCGGAAAACGCCCATAAGCTGGTGCCGGCGTGGACTTATCGCACGGGCGACATCCCTGGCCCAGGCGATCCCGGTGAAACCACCGCGGAAAATACCCCGCTGAAAGTCAATGGCATGCTCTACGTGTGCACACCGCACAGCCAAGTGATTGCCCTGGACCCGGATACCGGCAAGGAAATCTGGCGTTTCGACCCGAAGATCACCACCCAGGGTGCTGAGAGCTTCAAAGGTTGGGCGCACATGACCTGCCGTGGCGTGTCGTACCACGATGACGCCGCCTACGCTTCCGAGCAGAGCCCGACTGGCACTGCCAGCCCGGCCGCCGCTCCGAATGCCTGCCCGAAACGTATCTTCGTGCCGACCGCCGACACCCGTCTGATCGCCCTGAACGCCGACACCGGCAAGATGTGCGAAGACTTCGGTGACAAAGGTCAGGTCGACCTGCGTGCCAACATCGGTAGCTTCGCCCCAGGCGGTTACTACTCCACGTCGCCACCGGCCGTGACCAAGAACCTGGTCGTGATCGGCGGTCACGTGACCGACAACGTTTCCATCGACGAGCCAAGCGGCGTGATCCGCGCGTTCGACGTGCACACCGGCAAGCTGGTGTGGAACTGGGACAGCGGCAACCCGGACGACACCACCCCGTTGGCCGAGGGCAAGACCTACACCCGCAACTCGCCGAACATGTGGTCCATGTTCGCCGTGGATGAAAAACTCGGCATGCTCTACCTGCCGATGGGCAATCAGATGCCCGACCAGTACGGCGGCGACCGTACCGATGAGTCCGAGAAGTACGCCGCTGGCCTGACAGCCCTGGACATCGACACCGGTCACGTGAAGTGGACCTTCCAGTTCACCCACCACGACCTGTGGGACATGGACGTGGGCGGCCAGCCTTCGCTGATCGACATCAAGACCGCTGCGGGCGTGAAGCAGGCAGTGATGGCGTCGACCAAGCAAGGCAGCATCTACGTGCTGGACCGCGCCACTGGCCAGCCAGTGGTGCCCGTCAATGAAATCCCGGTGCCACAGGGCGCAGTGGCGGGCGACCGCACCTCCCCTACCCAACCCAAGTCCGACCTAAACTTCATGCCGCCGCCGTTGAAAGAACGCGACATGTGGGGCGTGACCCCGTTCGACCAGATGCTGTGCCGGATCGACTTCAAATCCATGCGCTACGACGGCCCGTTCACACCGCCGTCCCTGCAAGGTTCGATCGTGTACCCAGGCAACTTCGGCGTGTTCGACTGGGGCGGCATCTCGGTTGACCCGGTGCGCCAGATCGCCTTCGTGAACCCAAGCTACATGGCGTTCAAATCGAAGCTGATCCCAGCTGCCGACATTGCCAAGCAAGGCCCACGCGTCAGCGAAACCGAAGGCGTGCAGCCGAACAAAGGCGCCCCGTATGGTGTGATCCTTGAAGCGCTGCTGTCGCCGATGGGCCTGCCGTGCCAGGCACCGGCCTGGGGCTACGTGGCGGCGGTCGACCTGACCACCCACCAGACCATCTGGATGCACAAGAACGGCACCGTGCGTGATAGCTCGCCGGTTCCAATCCCACTGACCATGGGCGTGCCTAGCCTGGGCGGTACGTTCACCACCGCCGGTGGCGTCGCGTTCCTCAGCGGCACCCTGGACCAGTACCTGCGTGCCTATGACGTGAAAAACGGCAAGCAACTGTGGGAAGGCCGCCTGCCTGCAGGCGCGCAAACCACCCCGATGACCTACACCGGCAAGGACGGCAAGCAATACGTGCTGGTCATGGCGGGCGGTCACGGCTCCCTGGGGACCAAGCAGGGTGACTATGTAATGGCGTTCAAACTGCCGGATTAAGCAACGCTGGCGGTACAAAAAAGCGGCGGCCCGAATGGGCAGCCGCTTTTTTTTGCCTGCTGATAATGCCCCAGCGTTTCCCCTCAACCCTTTAAAACTAATTTAGTGCGCACGCCCTGCGTAATACAAAAGGCGTACGGATAAAACTTTAAAGGGAGCTTCACTGCATGACGGACCATGTCGCTACAAAACCGATGCTTTCCACCCCCACAAAAATCCTGGAGCTTGAACACCTCAATACTGCCAGTTTGAAAAAACTCATCAGTGGCGAAGTGCTTGCCATTCGGGTACCTGAATTTGCCAACGCAACCACCAGCGCACGGTTGATTCAGGCCATCGACGATACCGCCACCCTGGAACACTACGGCCATGAAACCTACGAAGAGGGGCGCGTCGTTCAGCACTTCTACGGTGTGCATCGCTGGGGCACGCCGTTCAACTCCACGTACGGCAAGGCCGCCGGCGGTGACGCCCAAGAAAAATATTATGCAGACGCGGCCCGTATGCGCGGCCTTATCGACAGCCTCTGTGCGCCGCAAACGCCGCCCATTCAACAGCTGATGGAACAGTTCCAGGCGCTCTGGCCGCAAGGTGCAACAGCCGCTGCGTTCCAGGGCCGCCCAATGTTTTGCGGGATCATCCGCGTCATGTTCCCGGAGACGGCGCACCTCTCGGAAACGGTGCCCCATGTGGATTGCCTGCCCCGCACAGTCGCTGAACTGCAGCATCAATTCAGCGCCAATATCTACCTGCAAACACCGCCTTCGGGGGGCGAGTTGGTCATCTGGGATACCCAAGCCTTTGGCTATGAGGAGGTCAAGCGCTTCGAGGGGGCCCAACTGCCCGAACAGTGTTTACAAAAACCGCTGCGCATCCGCCCACGCCAGAACGAACTGGTGCTCATCAATACCCGCCGCCCCCACGCCATCTGTGGGTTCGATTCGGGAAAACGCGTCAGCATGCAGTCGTTTATTGGCTATAACGCCGGCGAACCGTTTTACTTCTGGTGCTAATACTTTTATTGCTCGTGCACATGGACGTTTATCTATGACCCCCGAAGAATTCCGCCAACATGGCTATGCCATGATCGACCTGATTGCAGACTACCGACAGAACATCGAACAACGCGGCGTGCAGCCCACCACCCAACCTGGCGAGATCAAAGCCGCCCTGCCGGTCAGCCCGCCTGAAACCGCCGAACCGTTCGAACAGATCATGGGCGATGTCGAAAAACTGATCATGCCCGGCTTGCTGCATTGGCAGCATCCCAGTTTCTTCGGGTTCTTCCCTTCCAATGTGGAACTGTCCTCAGTGCTGGGCGATTGCCTGAGCACCGGCCTGGGTGTGATTGGGTTGTCCTGGCAATCCAGCCCGGCCCTCACCGAAATCGAAGAAGTCACCACCGATTGGCTGCGCGACATGCTCGGCCTGGGCAGCACGTGGAGCGGTGTGATCCAGGACTCTGCGTCCACGTCCACGCTGGTGGCGCTTATCAGCGCCCGGGAACGCAGCTCCGATTACGCGCTGATGCACAACGGCCTGCAAAACAGCGGCGCGCCCCTGATCGTCTACACCTCAGCCCATGCCCACAGCTCGGTCAACAAGGCGGCGATCCTGGCCGGATTCGGCCAGAACCATATCCGCACCATCGCCACCGATGCACACAATGCAATGTCGCCCCAGGCACTGGCGCACGCCATCGCACAGGACCTGGCCGCCGGCAACACGCCCTGCGTGGTGATTGCCACCACCGGCACCACGGCCGCCATGGCGATCGACCCGCTGGCGGCCATTGGCGACCTGACCCAACGCCACGGCCTGTGGCTGCATGTAGACTCGGCCATGGCTGGCGCCGCGATGATCCTGCCAGAATGCCGGGCCTTGTGGGATGGCATCGAAAAGGCTGACTCCCTAGTGCTCAACCCGCACAAATGGCTGGGCGCGGCCTTCGATTGCTCGGTGTATTTCGTGCGCGACCCCGAGCATTTGATTCGCATCATGACCACCAACCCGAGTTACCTGCAGTCCAGCGCAGACGGCCAAGTGCGAAACTACCGTGACTGGCGGATCTCTCTGGGCAGCCGTTTCCGCGCTTTGAAGTTGTGGTTCCTGATACGCGAGCAAGGCGTCAGCGGCCTGCAAGCGCGGTTGCGGCGAGACCTGGCCAATGCGCGCTGGCTGGCAGAGCAGATCGAAGCCACTGAGCACTGGACACTGGTGGCCACGCCCGCCTTGCAAACCCTGTGCATTCGCCATGAACCGCCGGGTTTGCAAGGCCAGGCACTGGACCATCACACGCGAGCCTGGGCAGAAAAACTCAACCAGTCAGGCGATGCCTACGTCACCCCCGCCATCCTTGATGAGCGCTGGATGGTGAGGGTGTCCATCGGCGCGCTGGGCACCGAGCATCAGCATGTCCAGAGGTTGTGGGTGCGATTGCAAACCCTGGTCGCTTGAACGCTGCCAAAGTAGCCCCCCTGTGGCGAGGGAGCTTGCTCCCGCTGGGCTGCGCAGCGGCCCCAAAATCCTGGGAGCGCTTCGCACTCCAGCGGGAGCAAGCTCCCTCGCCACAGTCAAACTGTCTAGGTTGGCACCTGCTCACGCCGCATCCACCGCTCGAACGCCAAGGCATTGAGCGGCCGGCTGATCAGGTAGCCCTGGGCCGTGTCGCAGTTCCAGCGTTTGAGCAAGGTGAGGCTGTGCTCGAACTCCACGCCCTCGGCCACCACCTTGAGCCCCAGGCTATGACTCATCTCGATGGTGGAACGCACGATCACGCCGTCGCCGCTGGTGCTGTCGAGGTTGCGCACAAAGGACTGGTCGATCTTCAGCTCTTGCACCGGTAGGCGCTGCAATTGGGCGAGGGACGAGTAGCCGGTGCCGAAATCATCCACCGACAGGCTGATTCCGCAACTGCGCAGCTGCTCCAGCACGCTGAGGGCCTGCTGCGGGTTGTGCATGATGGCGCTCTCGGTGATTTCAAAAATCAAATGCTCGGCGTCCACGTGGTATTGGGCCAATAGCGCAGTGACGCGAATGGCCAAGTCATCATCCGCCAAGTCGTTCACGGAGATATTCACCGACAGTTGGATAACCAGCCCACGCTGCGCCCATTCGGCAATCTGGCGGATGGCTTCCTCGATCACCCACAGCGTTAGCGCGCTCATGCTACCGGTGCGTTCGGCCAGGGGAATGAACTCCCCGGGGGACACTTGCCCCAGCGTCGGGTGTTGCCAACGCAGCAAGGCTTCAGCCTGGCTCACATGGCCGTGCCGCAGATCGAGCTTGGGCTGGTAGCACAGGTACAACTCGCCTTCGATCACGGCGCGGCGCAAGTCGCGAATCAGGGTGATCTGGCGTTGGTGGGCGAGGTCGCGGTCCGGTTGGTAGATCTGCAAATGCCCCGGCAGGTTGGCCGCGTCGTGCCGGGCGATGGCCGCGCGGTTGATCAACTCTTCCACCTGCTGCCCATCAGCAGGGTACGCGGCGATGCCGATGCTCACTTCATGGCGCACTTCGTCATTGCCGATGCGCAGGGGTTCGGTCAACGCCCCATGCAACTGGTCGGCGCGGGCCACGGCTGAGTCGATCTCGGTGTTTTCCAGCAACAACAGAAACTCACTGCCGGCGATGCGTGCTGCGGTGTCGCTGGCCAACAGGCTGCTGGACAAGCAGCGGCTGGCCTCGCACAACATGTGCTCGACACCTTCGGGGCCAAACCCTTCGTTGATGACCCGGTAGTTTTCAATCCCCACGTACAGCAACACCACCGGCCGCCGTGCGCTGATCGCGCTGCCCAGGCGCTCCATGGCCAGGGCGCGGTTGGGCAGGCCGGTGAGCGGGTCATGCAAGGCATTGTGGGCCAGTTGCCGCTCGCGCAGGGCGATGCCGCTTTGCATGGCATTGAACGCACGCGCCAGCAGGCCGAACTCGTCGTGGCTGCGCACCCGCACCGGGGTGCGGTAGTCACCGGCCCCGATCCGTTCAGCGGCTTGCACCAGCGCATTGAGCGGGCGTGACACTCGCCGCGCCAGGAATAATGCCACCGCCAGCGAGACCAGCAGCACCGCCAGGGCAATCCCCATGAACTGCCGGTCCAGCGGCGCGAAGGATTCCAGCGCATGGTCCAGCGGGCTTTGCAGCAACACGCGCACTTCATCGCCTTCGCCGCTGTTGGCCAAGGGCAACACTTGGCTGAGCACACGCTGGCCATGGAACAGCTGGATCTTCGCCTCAGGATCGACCTGCGTGCCATGCAAGAGGCTGATGATGCTTGGGCGCCAATTGCCAGGGTGGGTGGTGAACAACTGACCGAGATGGCCGTCCTGCACACTGAGGAACGACACCTCCAGGTTGCTCATGGAGCGCAGTTCATGGGCGAATTGCGTGTCCATGGGAAAGCCCATGACCACGCGTGCGATCGGCACAGGCCCGAGCACATCTTTTTGCACCAGCAAATAGGGGCGCCCGGCCATGGCGACGATCAACATTTGCTGGCCGCTGCGCCGCGCCTTGCGCAAGGCATCGGCATACGGGAACAGCTGGCCGCGCGTCTGCATCAGCAGGGTACTGACCATGACCCTGTCATCCAGGCCCAGCACCATCACTTCGCTGGAACTGACCCCGGTGCCATGGGTGCCCAGGGCCTCCAGGATCGGCAGCGTCCGGCCGCCGGCCACCGCCTGCTTGAACGGCCCATCGGCGGTGAGCCAGTCCAACCCGTACTGCAAGCGCCGCCCGCGCAGGTCCAGCAGGCGCTCGAACACCTGCCGCCCCGTGTTCAGCTGTACGTCGGCCTGGTTCTCCACCGCCCGAGTGGTGGCAGCGTTCACGGCAAAATAGGTGGCGGCCACGACCACCAGTAACAACAGCGCCAGCACCCCGGCTATGCGGGTCTGAAACGTGTGGCGCCAATGCATGGCCGCGCCCTCGGGCCGTGCTCGTCGCTCTTGGCCGTGCTTTCCTTGTGTCATACGCGTCCCTGCCGACTGCTAACCGGCGTCAAAAAAACATCCTTTTTAATGGATTATTTTATTTAGGCAGGTTAGCTGGGACTGAGGATAAGTAAACCCAATAAAAGTTGGGCCTGACTGTCATATTATTGACGATCAATTCGAGAAGCGGAGGGGTAAAGTACGTTGACCCCACCTCTCCCGTTATTTCATGCAAATTGTTGCTAACGACGCCGCCCCATTGAAACCACCGCAACCCCGCCCCATCTAACCTGCATACTTACTGATGCAGGTGCCCCATGAGCGACCAGCAAGAATTTCCAGATTACGACCTCAACGATTACGCCGACCCCGAAAACGCTGAAGCCTCCTCGTCCAATACTGGCCTGGCCCTGCCTGGGCAAAACCTGCCGGACAAGGTTTACATCATCCCGATCCACAACCGGCCGTTTTTCCCGGCCCAAGTGTTGCCGGTGATCGTCAATGAAGAGCCCTGGGCCGAAACCCTGGAGTTGGTGAGCAAATCCGACCACCACTCCCTTGCGCTGTTTTTCATGGACACGCCGCCCGAAGACCCACGGCACTTCGACACCTCCGCCCTGCCGCTGTACGGCACCCTGGTGAAGGTGCACCACGCCAGCCGCGAGAACGGCAAGCTGCAGTTCGTCGCCCAGGGCCTGACCCGCGTGCGCATCAAGACCTGGCTCAAGCACCACCGCCCACCGTACCTGGTGGAAGTCGAATACCCGCACCAGCCCAGCGAGCCGACCGATGAGGTCAAGGCCTACGGCATGGCGCTGATCAATGCGATCAAGGAACTGCTGCCCCTCAACCCGCTGTACAGCGAAGAGTTGAAGAACTACCTCAACCGCTTCAGCCCCAACGACCCGTCGCCGCTCACCGACTTTGCCGCCGCCCTCACCTCGGCGACAGGTAATGAACTGCAGGAAGTGCTGGACTGCGTGCCCATGCTCAAACGCATGGAAAAAGTGCTGCCGATGCTGCGCAAAGAGGTAGAAGTCGCGCGTCTGCAAAAAGAGCTCTCCGCCGAGGTAAACCGCAAGATCGGCGAGCACCAGCGTGAGTTCTTCCTCAAGGAACAACTCAAGGTCATCCAGCAGGAACTGGGCCTGACCAAGGACGATCGCAGCGCCGATGTCGAACAGTTCGAACAGCGCCTGCAAGGCAAAGTGCTCCCGGCGCAAGCGAAAAAACGCATTGATGAAGAACTGAACAAACTGTCGATCCTGGAAACCGGTTCGCCGGAATACGCCGTCACGCGCAACTACCTGGACTGGGCCACCTCGGTGCCGTGGGGCGTGTACGGTGAAGACAAACTCGACCTCAAGCACGCGCGCAAAGTGCTCGACAAGCACCATGCGGGCCTGGATGACATCAAGAGCCGCATCCTCGAATTCCTCGCCGTGGGCGCCTACAAAGGCGAAGTCGCCGGTTCCATTGTGTTGCTGGTGGGCCCGCCCGGCGTGGGCAAGACGAGTGTGGGCAAGTCCATCGCCGAATCCCTGGGGCGGCCGTTCTATCGCTTCAGTGTTGGCGGCATGCGCGACGAGGCCGAGATCAAGGGCCACCGGCGCACCTACATCGGCGCCCTGCCCGGCAAGCTGGTGCAGGCGTTGAAAGACGTGGAAGTGATGAACCCGGTGATCATGCTCGACGAAATCGACAAGATGGGCCAGAGCTTCCAGGGCGACCCGGCGTCGGCGTTGCTGGAAACCCTGGACCCGGAACAGAACGTCGAATTCCTCGACCATTACCTGGACCTGCGCCTGGACCTGTCCAAAGTGCTGTTTGTGTGCACCGCCAACACCCTGGACTCGATCCCGGGCCCGTTGCTGGACCGCATGGAAGTAATTCGCCTGTCGGGCTATATCACCGAAGAAAAAGTCGCCATCGCCAAGCGCCACCTGTGGCCCAAGCAGTTGGAAAAAGCCGGCGTGGCCAAAAACAGCCTGACCATCACCGACGGCGCCCTGCGCGCATTGATCGATGGTTATGCTCGGGAAGCCGGCGTGCGCCAACTGGAGAAGCAACTGGGCAAGCTGGTGCGCAAGGCGGTGGTCAAGCTGCTGGATGAACCGGAGTCGGTGATCAAGATCGGCAACAAGGACCTGGAAAGCTCCCTGGGCATGCCCGTGTTCCGTAATGAGCAAGTGCTGTCCGGCACCGGCGTGATTACCGGCCTGGCCTGGACCAGCATGGGCGGCGCCACCTTGCCGATCGAAGCGACGCGCATCCACACGCTCAATCGCGGCTTCAAGCTCACCGGGCAGTTGGGTGAAGTGATGAAAGAGTCCGCCGAAATCGCCTACAGCTACATCAGTTCCAACCTGAAGTCGTTTGGCGGCGATGCGAAATTCTTCGACGAGGCCTTCGTGCACTTGCACGTGCCGGAAGGCGCCACGCCGAAAGACGGCCCGAGTGCCGGCGTGACCATGGCCAGTGCGTTGCTGTCCCTGGCCCGCAACCAACCGCCGAAAAAAGGTGTGGCGATGACCGGCGAACTGACCTTGACCGGGCATGTACTGCCGATTGGCGGGGTGCGCGAGAAGGTGATTGCGGCGCGGCGCCAGAAGATTCACGAGTTGATCTTGCCGGAGCCCAACCGTGGCAGCTTTGAAGAGTTGCCGGACTATTTGAAGGAAGGGATGACGGTGCACTTTGCCAAGCGGTTTGCGGATGTGGCGAAGGTGCTCTTCTGATAGATCTCTAGCGCCTGGACTGGCCCTATCGCGGGCAAGCCCGGCTCCCACAGGGATCGGTGTTGTTAATGACAACGCGGTCAAGTGTGGGAGCGGGCTTGCCCGCGATGGCGCCAGCCGCCACACCGCATGCCCTCTTGTCACACCTTGTCTCATCTTCGGTTATGCTCCCCCTTCGTCGTGTATTAACGGAGCCTTCATGACCGCTGCCCGCCTGTTTCTCCCCTTGAGCCTTGCCCTGCTGGCCGCATGCGCCAGTGCCCCCAAGCAAAACGTCAGCGTGGACAACCAGAGCGCCTGCCCGCTCCAGCTTAAAAACGGGCAAAACCTGATCCTCACCCTGCCCAGCAACCCCACCACCGGTTACCGCTGGGCCATCCAGGACTCCGCGGGCGGCGTGTTGCGCGCCTTGAGCCCTGAGGTCTACAGCAGCACCGAGTCCGGCGTGATCGGCGGGGGCGGCCAGTCCACCTGGCGCTTCCAGGCGTTTGCCGCAGGGCAAGGGCGTTTGCGCCTGACATCCCAGCAACCCTGGGAGCCAGAGGCCGAACCTGTCGAAACCTTTGACTGCGCCATTACGGTGAACTGATATGCCCTGGCTGATCCTTGCCTTGATGGGCGCCGGCACCTTTGTCTACGGCCTGGCGACCCATGCAACGCTGCTGTGCCTGCTGGTCAAGCCGCTGCCGGTGCTGGCGCTGCTGGGTTGGCTGCATGACGCGCCGCCCACCGAGTATCGACGCTGGATCAGCCTGGGGTTGATTTTTTCCGTGGTGGGCGACGTGTTACTTGCCTGGCCAGGCGACCTGTTTATCTTTGGCCTGGGCGCGTTTCTGTTCGCGCATTTGGCTTATCTCAAAGCTTATTTCAGTGACTGTCGGCGCTTGGCGCTGCTGCCGCTGGTGCTGGCCCTCGGCGTAGGCGCAATCTTGCTGAGCATCCTGATCTCCCACGGCCTCGGTGAACTGCTGATACCGGTGGTGGTTTACGCGCTGGTGATCAGCGCCATGCTCTGGCGTGCGTTGGCGCGACTGGGCAGCGAGGTGCCCAAACGTTCGGCGTGGCTGGCGGCGGTGGGTGCGGTGTCGTTTGTGGTTTCCGACGCGCTGATCGGCATCAACCGGTTTGTGCTGGCGTTCGAGGCAGCGCCGTATTTGCTGATCGCCACCTACTGGCTCGGGCAGTGGGGCATCACCGCCTCGGCTTTCCATCAGACAACCCGCGCATCCGAGGAGCAACTTGGCTAAAATGCCGGCCTTTCCCCCATCGTTGCCGGAACAGCCGTGAGCAAAGAACCCGATCGCCTATTCGCCCAGCCCCTGCCCCAGGTGCCGGACTTCGCCTTTAACGAGGATGTGGTGCGGGTGTTCCCGGACATGATCAAGCGCTCGGTGCCGGGCTACCCCACCATCGTCGAAAACCTCGGCGTGCTGGCCGCGCAATTTGCCCAACCGGGTAGCGTGCTGTATGACCTGGGCTCTTCCCTGGGCGCCGTGACCCAAGCCCTGCGTCGCCATGTACGCACCGAGGGTTGCCGGGTGATCGCCGTGGATAACTCCGCCGCGATGGTCGAGCGCTGCCGCGAATACCTCAATGGCCAGGACTCGATGTTCCAGGAGTTGCTGCCGGTGGAGGTGATCGAGGGCGACATCCTCGCCCTGCAATTCAAGCCCGCCTCGGTGGTGGCCCTGAACTTCACCCTGCAATTTATCGCCCCCCAGGAGCGCCTGGCGTTGCTGGGGCGCATTCGCCAGGCGCTGCTGCCGGGCGGGGCGTTGATCCTCTCGGAAAAGCTGCGCTTTAACGATGTTGAAGAGCACGCGCTGCTGACCGACCTGCATATCGCCTTCAAACGCGCCAACGGCTACAGCGAACTGGAAATCGCCCAGAAGCGCAGCGCCATCGAAAACGTCATGAAGCCCGACAGCCTCGAAGAACACCGCGAACGCCTGCTGGCGGCCGGGTTCTCGAAAGTCGTGCCGTGGTTCCAGTGTCTTAACTTTGCCTCGTTGATTGCCTTGCCATGATTGATTTGTCCCCCCTCGCCCGCCATCTGGTCGGCACTCCCCTGGCCGTGTGGGCCCAGGGCCTGCAAGCGCAGCTCGATAGCAAGATGGAAAAAGGCCATGGCGACCTGGAGCGCTGGCAGAGCGCCTTGGATGCACTGCCGAAGATCCAGCCCAACAGCGTAGATTTGCTCAACGGCCTGGTGCTGGACACCGATTGCGACGACGCCACCCGCGAACAGATGCACACCGCGCTGATGGGCCTGAGCCCCTGGCGCAAAGGCCCGTTCCATCTGTTCGGCGTGCATGTGGACACCGAGTGGCGTTCGGACTGGAAGTGGTCGCGGGTCGCGCCGCACCTGAACCTCAAAGGCAAGCGCATCCTCGACGTGGGCTGCGGCAACGGCTACTACATGTGGCGCATGCTCGGCGCCGGGGCCGACAGCGTGATTGGCGTGGACCCCAACTGGCTGTTCTTCTGCCAGTTCCAGGCAGTGCAGCGCTACTTGTCCGAGCCCAAGGCCTGGCACCTGCCGTTCCCGTTCGAAGACTTGCCGGCGAACCTGGAAGGCTTTGACACGGTATTTTCCATGGGCGTGTTCTACCACCGCCGCTCGCCCATCGAACATTTACTGGCGTTGAAGGACACCCTGGTCAAGGGCGGCGAGCTGGTATTGGAAACATTGGTGGTGGAAGGCGACCAACAACAAGTGCTGGTGCCAGAAGACCGTTACGCCCAGATGCGCAACGTGTGGTTCTTGCCGTCGGTGCCGGCGT
Organism: Pseudomonas sp. FSL L8-0168; assembly: GCF_037976155.1. Lineage (NCBI taxonomy): Bacteria > Pseudomonadati > Pseudomonadota > Gammaproteobacteria > Pseudomonadales > Pseudomonadaceae > Pseudomonas > Pseudomonas sp. FSL L8-0168. The sequence goes on from NZ_CP150262.1 coordinate 2,414,823, forward strand.
TGATGCTGTGGCTGCGCCGGGCCGGGTTCAGTGACGTGCGGTGCGTGGATGTGAGCGTGACCACGGTTGAGGAGCAGCGTGGAACGCAGTGGATGAAGTATCAGTCGCTGAGTGATTTCCTGGACCCTGAGGATCACAGCAAGACCATTGAAGGGCTGCCGGCACCGATGCGGGCGGTGATCATCGCGCGCAAATAACACCACGCTCGTTCTGAAAAAATGGAGATCAACGGTGGGAGCTGGCTTGCCTGCGATAGCGGTGGGTCAGTCAATATTGGGCTGACTGACAGATGGCTATCGCAGGCAAGCCAGCTCCCACATTGATATTTCAGTGTTCTTTAGAGTGGTGGCTTGGCCCGGCGAGCCTTGAAGAACTCGCTCAGGACAGCCCCACACTCCTCGGCCAATACCCCGCCCTCAAACAACACCCGATGGTTAAGAAAACCCTGGGTAAAAAACTGCCCCTGGCTTTGCACGATGCCCGCCTTCGGCTCCAACGCGCCATACACCACCCGCGCCACCCGCGAATGCACGATCAGCCCGGCACACATGCTGCACGGTTCCAGCGTCACGTACAGCGTGCTGCCCACCAGCCGATAGTTGCTGATCGCTTGTGCAGCAGCGCGGATCGCGACCATTTCGGCATGGGCGCTGGGGTCGTTGCCGCTGATGGGGCAGTTGAAGCCGCGGCCGATGATTTCACCGGCCTGCACCAGCACCGCACCCACCGGCACTTCGCCCAATGCAGCGCCTTGGGCGGCGAGCGCCAGGGCTTCGCGCATAAAGTCCTGGTCGCGGCTGCGGTCGATAATCGCGGCGGGGCGAATCTGGCGCATCACGCCACCTCGATGGCGGCCATCAGGCCGGTTTCCATGTGGTCGATCACATGGCAATGGAACATCCACACCCCTGGGTTATCCGCCACCAAGGCCACGCGGGCGCGTTCGTTCTTGCCCAGCAGATAGGTGTCGGTGAAGTACGGGATCACCTTGTGGCGGTTGGACGCAAGCACCTTGAAGCTCATCCCGTGCAGGTGGATCGGGTGCTGGTATTGGGTCATGTTCTTCAATTCGAAAATATAGCTCTTACCCTTCTCCAGCTTGGCAATCGGGCGGTCGGCACAGGTCTTGTCGGTGATGTCCCAGGCCTGGCCGTTGATCTGCCACAGGCTCGGCGGCTTGCCGTTTTCGACATTGACCGACACTGAACCGACCCATTCGAAATTGAAGTTGAGTTTCTCGGCATTGGCCAGGTCTGGCTCGGCAACCGGGTTGGCCGGCAATGCCGGTGGCCACAGGGTAGGCGCGTCGGTATTGGCCACCGAGCGGAAGGTGCCAAGGCGCACCGGGCCGTTGCGCAACGACAGTTCTTCGCCCGCCGGTGGCGCCTTGATCGCCAGGCAAATACGCATGCCCGGGCCCAGCCAATATTCCTTGCCCAACGGGCGCGGCTCGATGGGGTTGCCGTCCAACGCGTAGATCTGCGCTTCGACCCCGGGAATATTGAGGCGATAGGTCACAGTGTTATCGAGGTTGAGCAGGCGCACGCGGGTGATTTGCCCAGCCGGCAGGTCGATGACCGCCTGGGGCACCCCATTGATGGTCGACAGACGCCCGGCCGTGCCGCCACGCGCCGCTTCACGGGGGATGCTGAACTCGACAAACGCGCCCTCTTCGTCGATGTGCCAGTTCTTCAGGCTCAAAGTGCGTTCGTACTTGAAACCGGTGGGTTCGCGCTCTTCCACGATCAACGGGCCGACCAGGCCACGGCCGAGTTCTTCGCTGCTGCTCACGTGAGGGTGATACCAGTAGCTGCCGGCATCGGGTACGCGGAATTTATAGTCGAAGTATTCGCCAGGCAGCACCGGCAATTGCGAGACGTAGGGCACGCCGTCCATCTCCAGCGGCAGGCGGATGCCGTGCCAGTGGATGGTAGTGGCGACTGGCAGATGGTTGATAAAGCGCACCCGCAGCCATTCGCCTTGGCGCACCCGCAACTCGGTGCCCGGCGCCGATGGGCCGAACGCCCAGGCCTGGGTCTTATGCCCCGGCACCAACTCTACGTCCAGGGGCGCGGCGATCAGCTCGTAATCGTGCCCCGCCTCGGACTCAGCGACTTTCCCCAGCCAGTAGCGGTAGCCACCGCCGGCACCGACGCCTACTACGGCCAGGCCAGCAAGACCACCCAGGATTTGTCGACGGGAAAAGGATCGGGACACAACAACCTCGCGTATCTGCCGCAGGCCAAGGGCCCGCAAAGGGCTGATACGATACACCTGCGTCGGCTAAACAGTAAGGCTTCGCATTGCCGCATGCCAAAAACGCCGACGACTCATCATGTGGGAGCTGGCTTGCCTGCGATTGCAGTGGGCCAGCTACGAATGCGTCAACTGACACTCCGCTATCGCAGGCAAGCCAGCTCCCACAATGATCTTCATTGTTTATCAGTGCTTGGCAGCGGCCAGAATCAGGGCTTTCATCTCGGCCACGGCGCCTTTGAAACCGACAAAAAGCGCGTGCGCGACCAGCGCATGGCCGATGTTCAGTTCGTTGATGCCCTTGATCGCTGCCACGGCTTCGACATTGTGGTAATGCAAGCCATGGCCGGCATTGACGATCAAGCCTTCGCTGAGCCCGCAGTTCACGCCGTCGATGATGCGTTGCAGTTCGTCGGCCACTTCGGTCGGCGTGGTGGCATCGGCGTAGCGACCGGTGTGCAGTTCGATGGCCGGCGCACCCACACGGCGGGAGGCTTCGATCTGGCGTTCGTCGGCGTCGATAAACAGCGAGACTTCACTGCCGATCCGCGACAGGCGCTCCACCGCGGCCTTGATCCGCGCTTCCTGGCCCGCGACGTCGAGGCCGCCTTCGGTGGTCAACTCCTGGCGGGTTTCCGGTACCAGGCAGATATGCGCCGGGCGGATGCGCTCGGCGAACGCCATCATTTCTTCAGTGACGCCCATTTCGAAGTTCATGCGGGTTTGCAGCACGTCCTTGAGCAGCAGCACGTCGCGCTCCTGGATGTGGCGGCGGTCTTCGCGCAGGTGCACGGTGATGCCGTCGGCACCCGCTTCTTCGGCGTCCAGCGCGGCCTTGACCGGGTCAGGGTAACGGGTGCCCCGGGCCTGGCGCAGGGTGGCGACGTGGTCGATGTTGACGCCAAGAAGAATGCGATTGCTGGTGGTCACGGAAGCGCTCCTGAAAAGGGAAAGAATCGGTGCACAGCATACACGGGGATGTCAGGGCTTTCGAAACAACTCGCGACTGACCAGCGGACGCCCGCCCAGGTGCACGGCCAGGGCCTGGCGCATCAGGCGCTTGGCGGCGGACAGCGCACCGGGAGCGTGCCAGTCGGCCTCACTCATGGCCAGCAGTTCGGTGCCCTGAAACAGGCCGGGCTGCAGCAGGTACACGCGCTCAAGCCCCGCATCGACTTGCAGGCGATACATGCCATCGGCGGCGATGGGCTCTCCGTGCAAGTCGTTGGCCAGTTCGAAGCCGTAGCCAAGGTCGTCGAGCAAACGCCATTCGAAAGCGCGCAGCAGCGGTTCCAGCGGACGGCCTTCAGCGAGGGCCAGCAAGGTGGCAGCGTAGTGATCAAAGACTGCCGGGTGCGGGTCTTCGGCGGGCAGCAGGCGGATCAGCAGCTCATTGAGGTAAAGGCCGCTGAATAACGCATCGCCATTCAGCCAGGCCGAGGTGCCAACGCTTTCCAGGCGGCCGACGTTTTTCAGCTCGCCCTTGCCGCGAAACTCCACGTCCAGCGCCACGAACGGCCGCGCCAAGGTGCCCGCCTTGCCCCGCGCGCTGCGCAATACCGCGCGCAGGCGGCCTTGGGGCGTGAGGAAGTCCACCAGCGCACTGGTTTCGCGGTAGGCGCGGCTGTGCAGGACATAGGCAAGTTGGCTGGGGGGGGAGGCGGACATGAGGCTCTCTCGCAGAACGTGAAACAGCGCCGATCCAATGTGGGAGCGGGCTTGCCCGCGATGGCGGCGTCACAGTCAACATCTCTGCCGAATGTTACATCCTCATCGCGGGCAAGCCCGCTCCCACAAAGTTTTGCAGTGTGTTCGAGGCCCGTTACAGGTCGCCGTAGCCCAGGGAGCGCAACGCACGCTCATCATCGGACCAGCCACCCTTCACCTTCACCCACAGGTTGAGCATGATCTTGGAGTCGAACAGCAACTCCATATCCTTGCGCGCTTCGGTGCCGATGCGCTTGATGCGCTCGCCCTTGTCGCCAATGATGATTTTCTTCTGGCCGTCACGTTCGACGAGGATCAACGCATGGATATGCAAGGTCTTGCCCTGCTGCTTGAACTCTTCGATTTCGACGGTGATCTGGTACGGCAGCTCGGCGCCCATCTGGCGCATGATTTTCTCGCGGACCAGTTCGGCGGCAAGGAAGCGGCTGCTGCGGTCGGTGATCTGGTCTTCCGGGAAGAAGTGCTCGTTTTCTGGCAGGTAACCGGCGATCACGCGCTCCAGGGCTTCGAGGTTGTGGCCGTGCTGGGCCGAGATCGGCATGATCTGGGCGTTCGGCAGTTGCTCCTGCAACCAGGTCAGGTGCGGCATCAGCTCGGCTTTGTCTTCGATACGGTCGGTCTTGTTCAGCGCGACGATCAACGGGCCGGTCACGTATTGCACACGCTCGAGGACCATCTGGTCTTCGTCGGTCCACTTGGTGCGGTCAACCACGAAGATCACCACGTCGACGTCTTTCAACGCGGCCGAGGCGGTCTTGTTCATGTAGCGGTTCAGGGCTTTCTCGCCGCCTTTGTGCATGCCAGGGGTATCGACATACACCGCTTGCACGTTGCCTTCGGTCTTGATGCCCAGCATGTTGTGGCGGGTGGTCTGGGGCTTGCGCGAGGTGATCGCGAGCTTCTGGCCGAGGATGTGGTTGAGCAGCGTGGACTTGCCCACGTTCGGGCGGCCGACGATGGCAACATAGCCACAGCGTGTTGCGGTTGAATCAGTCATGGCCATTCTCCACGCCCAGGGCAATCAGTGCTGCAGCGGCCGCTACCTGTTCGGCAATACGACGGCTCACACCCTGACCTCGGCTTTTTTCGTTCAATAAAGTGATTTCACATTCCACGAAGAACACCCGGCAATGGGGCTCGCCCTGGATATCCACCACTTCGTAGCGTGGCAGTTCGCAACCGCGGGACTGCAGGTACTCTTGCAGGCGGGTCTTGGGATCCTTGTTGGTGTCTACCAGCGTCAGGCTTTCGATTTCCGAGGCCAGCCAGGCGACAACGCGTTCCTTGGCCGTCTCCATCCCGGCATCGAGGTAGATCGCACCGATCAAGGCTTCCAGGGCATCAGCCAGGATTGACTCGCGACGGAAACCGCCGCTTTTCAACTCACCGGAACCCAGCCGCAGGTACTCGCCCAGGCCAAAGCCTCGGGCCAGCACGGCCAGGGTCTCGCCTTTCACAAGGCGTGCGCGCAGGCGCGACAGCTGGCCTTCTCGCGCTTGGGGGAAGCGCTCGAACAGCGCCTCGCCGGCGGCGAAATTGAGGATAGCGTCACCGAGGAATTCCAGGCGCTCGTTATTGCGCCCTGCAAAGCTGCGGTGTGTGAGGGCAAGGACCATCAATTCCTGGTCCTTGAAGGTGTAGCCGAGCTGACGCTCGAGACGACTTAGAGAAACGGTCACGGTTTATCCATATCTAGTTGATGGCACCGGCGGCCATCGACGATTGACGCAGTGTTCAAATTCAAATCCTGATGGGTACCGGGCATCGGAAAATGTCCAAGCCCCAGAAAAGCATTCGGCGCTGTGTTCACAGCGCCGCTTGTATTACTTGATCAGCCCGACCCGCGAGAAGTTCGGCAGGTGGCTGAGCTTGGGTTCCGGCCAACTCATCCAGACCGCGAAGGCTTTGCCGACAATGTTCTCGTCGGGCACCATGCCCAGCAAGTCCTTGGGAATGTTGGGGTCATCCCAGTAGCGGCTGTCGTTGGAGTTGTCGCGGTTGTCGCCCATCATGAAGTAATGCCCGGCAGGCACTTTCCACTGGCCATCCGGCATCGCGCGGTAGCGGCTCATTTCCTTGCGGATTTGGTGCTCCACCGCGCCGAGTTTTTCCTGGTACAGCTCGGCGCTGCCCAGGGTATTCGGCTCGGCGCCCAGCAGCTTCTCGGCCACCGACTCACCGTTGATGAACAGGCGCTTGTCGCTGGTGTAGCGCACCACGTCGCCCGGCAGGCCGACCACACGTTTGATGTAGTTGACGTTCGGGTCGCTTGGGTAGCGGAACACCATCACATCGCCGCGCTGCGGGTCACCCACGGGGATGACTTTTTTGTCGATCACCGGCAGGCGAATGCCGTAGGAAAACTTGTTCACCAGGATGAAGTCGCCCACATCCAGGGTCGGTTTCATCGACCCCGAAGGGATCTGGAACGGCTCTACCAGAAACGAGCGCAACACCAGCACGATGAACAACACCGGGAAGAACGACTTGCCGTACTCAACCAGCAAGGGCTCTTTGTTCAGCTTCTCGACCACCACCGCATCGGGCTGGCTGACGCTGCCCTGATAGGAAGCAATGGCCGCCCGACGACGCGGGGCGAAGAACACCAGATCGAGCAACGCCAGGAGACCACAGACGGCAACGGCAATGACCAGCAACAGCGGGAAATTTAGTGACATAGGACCTAACTATCCAACCTGAGCACCGCAAGGAAGGCTTCTTGTGGAACTTCCACGTTGCCTACTTGCTTCATGCGTTTTTTACCGGCCTTTTGCTTCTCAAGCAGTTTGCGCTTACGGCTTACGTCACCGCCGTAGCATTTGGCCAGTACGTTCTTTCTGAGAGCCTTGACGGAAGTCCGTGCAATGATCTGCCCGCCGATGGCGGCCTGGATCGCGACGTCGAACATCTGGCGCGGAATCAGTTCTTTCATCTTCTCGGTCAGTTGGCGACCTTTGTAATGCGCGTTGTCCTTGTGCACGATCAGTGCCAGGGCATCTACCTTGTCGCCGTTGATCAGCACATCCAGTTTCACCAGATTAGCCGATTGGTAACGATCGAAATGGTAGTCCAGCGAAGCATAGCCGCGACTGGTGGACTTGAGACGGTCGAAGAAGTCCAGGACCACTTCGTTCATCGGCATATCGTAGGTCACTTGTACCTGAGTACCGAGGAACAGCATGTCGCGCTGCACGCCACGCTTTTCGATACACAGTGTAATGACGTTGCCCAAGTGTTCCTGCGGTACCAGGATATTGGCCCGCACGATCGGCTCGCGCATGTCTTCGATGGCCGACAGGTCCGGAAGCTTGGAGGGGTTGTCGACGTAAATCGTTTCACCGGTTTTGAGCAGCAACTCAAAAATAACGGTTGGCGCGGTGGTGATCAGGTCCAGGTCGTATTCGCGCTCAAGGCGCTCCTGGATGATCTCCATGTGCAGCATGCCCAGGAACCCGCAACGGAAGCCGAAGCCCAGCGCGTCGGAGCTTTCCGGGGTGTACTGCAACGACGAGTCGTTGAGGGTCAGTTTTTGCAGGGCTTCGCGGAAATCTTCGAAGTCATCGGAGCTGACCGGGAACAGGCCGGCGTAGACCTGTGGCTGGATGCGCTTGAAGCCGGGCAGCACGTCGACGTCTGGCGTGGAGCTCAAGGTCAGGGTGTCACCTACTGGCGCACCATGAATGTCCTTGATGCCGGCGATAATGAAGCCTACTTCACCGGCTTTCAGATCAACGGTAGCGGTGTGCTTGGGGTTGAATACACCGACGCTGTCCACCAGGTGGATCTTGCCGGTGGACTTGACCAGGATCTTGTCGCCCTTCTTCACACGGCCATGGCGCACGCGCACCAGGGACACAACGCCCAGGTAGTTGTCGAACCAGGAGTCGATGATCAACGCTTGCAGCGGATCTTCGTAGTTGCCGGTCGGCGCGGGAATGGTGTGCACCAGGCGTTCGAGCACTTCGTCGACACCCAGGCCGGTCTTGGCGCTGCAGGTGACGGCGTCGGTGGCATCGATGCCGATGATCTTCTCGATCTCTTCCTTGACGCGCTCAGGCTCGGCCTGGGGCAGGTCGATCTTGTTGAGCACGGGCATGACTTCCAGGCCCTGCTCGATCGCGGTGTAGCAGTTGGCAACCGACTGCGCCTCGACGCCCTGGCCGGCATCGACCACCAGCAACGCACCTTCACAGGCCGCCAGCGAACGGCTGACTTCGTAGGTGAAGTCAACGTGACCAGGGGTGTCAATGAAGTTCAGTTGGTAAGTGATGCCGTCTTTGGCCTTGTAGTACAGCGTGACGCTGTGGGCCTTGATGGTGATCCCGCGCTCGCGTTCGAGGTCCATGGAGTCCAGTACCTGGGCTTCCATTTCACGCTCGGCAAGGCCGCCGCACATCTGGATAAATCGATCGGCCAGCGTCGACTTGCCATGGTCAATGTGGGCGATGATGGAGAAATTGCGGATATGACTCAAATCACTCACGGATCAACACTCAAAAAGGCTGCAGGCAGATTGCCCGCTGAAAAATAGCCGGGAATTGTACCTGATGCTCAGGCCAGACGTCATCTTTGCTGACCAATACAAAAAAGCCCCACTTTAATGGGGCTTAAAACTGTAGGAGCGAGCTTGCTCGCGAAAATCGCCAACGATAACGCGCTTATTCTGGATAAACGCGGCGTTTCGCAGACGTTCGCGAGCGCGGCTTCAACCCGCCCGGCGCAGCAGCCAGAACCCAGCCACGGCGCAGATGGCCGTAGGCACCAGCACCGCAAACAGCGGCGAGAAGCCGAATACCAGGCTCGACGGCCCAAGCAAATCCTGGGCGATGCGGAAGGTGAAGCCCACCAGCACGCCGGTAAATACCCGTTGGCCCAGGGTCACGGAGCGTAATGGCCCGAAAATGAAGGAAATCGCCATCAACACCAAGGCGGCGGTAACCACCGGCTGCAAGACTTTCACCCAGAACGCCAGCCAGTAGCGGCCATTGTTCAAACCCTGTTCCTTGAGGTAGTGGATATAGCTCCACAAACCGGAGATCGGCAGGGCTTCCGGCACCATGACCACGGTATTGAGCAATTCCGGCTTGAGGGCGATATCCCACTGTTCGGTCGGCACGTTGACCACTTCGGTGCTGGACTGGGTGCCCTGGCCCACGTTACGGAAGTGCGTGGTGGTGACGTCGCTCAGTTGCCATTGCTCGCCACTGTACTGCGCGCGCTTGGCGAAGCTGGACGACAGCATGTGCCGTTCTTTGTCGAAGGTGTAGCGGGTCACCCCGATCAACAGGCCACCCGGCTGCACGGCGTTGATGTGAATGAACTCGTCACCTTGGCGGTGCCACAGGCCATGCTTGGCGCTTTGCGCATCGCCCGAACCCTGGGCCAGGGCGCGATTGGCCTGGGCGGTGGCTTCGGCCGGTGGCGCGACGTACTCACCGATCAGCACGCTGCACGCCATCAGCAGCAGCATCGGCTTCATCACCGCCCAGACGATACGGCCGATAGACACCCCGGCGGCGCGCATGATGGTCAGCTCGCTGTTGCTGGCCAGGGTACCCAGGCCGATCAGGCAACCAATCAGCGCGGCCATTGGCATCATGTCGTAGAGACGACGCGGCGCGGTCAGTGCGACGTAGCTCAGCACGTCCGTGACTGTGTAAGTGTCAGTAACGTTGCCCACTTCATCAATGAAGGCGAACAACAAGGCCAGGCCGAGGATGATGCCCAGTACCGCGAGGATGGCGATCAGTACGCTAATGCCGATGTAGCGATCAAGCTTAGCCACGGGCCAACTCCTTCAGGCCACGACGGCTCTTCATTTTCAAACGGATAGGTTCCCAGTAGAGCAGCCCCAGGCCGATCATCAGGAAAACCCCGTGCACCCACCACAGGCCCAGCGCTGGCGGCAACTTGCCCTTTTCCAGGGAACCACGGGCAGAAATCAGGATGGTCAGGTAGGCCATGTACAGCAGGATCGCCGGCAGCAACTTGAGGAAACGCCCTTGGCGCGGGTTGACGCGCGACAGCGGCACGGCCATCAAGGTCACGATAAACACCAACAGCGGCAGGGACAGGCGCCATTGCAACTCGGCGATGGAGCGCAACTCCGGGCTGCCGAACAGCGATGAGGTGGGCAGTGCGTCGCGGTCGGTGACCTCGTCACTGATCTCGGCCTTGGGCAGCATGACGCCGTAGGTGTCGTACTTGATCGCCCGATAATCCGCCAGGCCAGGGCTGCCGTCGTAGCGGTAGCCGTTTTCCAGGATCAGGTAGCGGTTGCCATCGGGGCGGATTTCCTGGCGACCGCTGTCGGCCACCAGGATGGTAATGCCACGGTCTTTCTGGTTCTGGCCGAGGTTCTTCTGGGAAATGAACACACCGCCGAGGTTGGAACGGTCGTCGGTCATGGTTTCGGTGTAGGTCACCCGCGAGCCGTCGCTGAGCGCCTGGAAGCGACCGGGCTCGAGGGTGTCGAACTCCGTCATCGCATCCTGCTTGTTCAGCAGCAGCTGGAATTGCATGGCCCCCTGGGGCGCCAGGCTCATGCTCAACCAGGCCACCACCAGAGCAACACCGGCGGCAGGCACCATGGTCATGGCCAGCAGGCGCTGCTGGCTCATGCCGGTGGCCGACAGCACGGTCATCTCGCTTTCCAGGTACAGCCGGCCATAGGCCAGCAATATGCCGAGAAACAGGCCAAGCGGCAGGATCAACTGCAGCATGCCGGGCATCCGGTAGCCCATGATCAGGAACAGTGAGCCCGGATCCAGGGCGCCAGCGGCGGCTTGGGCCAGGAACTTGACGAAACGACCACTCATGATGATGACCAGCAACACCGCACTCACGGCACTCAGGGTCAACAGGACTTCGCGGGACAGATAACGGAAGACAATCAAACCAGACACTCCAGGGTTGTCAGGCTAAGGCGGCCAAACAAGCAAGCATACCGAGTCGACCCGTTTACCACGGGCCGGCTAAAAAGATGGCGCATTATCCTGTGATTGACCGCGCCTGTCACGGAGCTTACTCATGCGCACGCACAAAGCGTGCGCCAAGGGTTGTCAGGCTCCGCTGGCGAGGTTCAAACTGCGGCCTTTGTCGCTGGCGGTTTACAACGCTGCCGAGCTTTAAAGCCGGAGTACAAGCTCCCGGCTCACAGACCTTGATAAGGGACCCGAAAATGGAATTGGTTGTAAAAAGCGTTAGCCCCGAAACGTTGAAAACCGCCACCCTCGTGGTCGCTGTCGGCGAAGGCCGCACACTCGGCGTCGCCGCCAAGCAACTGGACGAACTGAGCGGCGGCGCTATCAGCGCAGTGCTCAAGCGCGGTGACCTGGCCGGCAAGGTCGGCCAGAGCCTGCTGCTGCAGAGCCTGCCCAACCTTAAAGCCGAGCGCGTTTTGCTGGTGGGCGTGGGCAAGGATGCCGAACTGGGCGACCGTCCGTTTCGCAAGATCGTCAGCGGTCTCCTCACCACCCTCAAGGGCCTGGGCGGCAGCGATGCGGTGCTGGCACTCGATGAAATCGTGGTCAAGGGCCGCGACAGCTACGGCAAGACCCGACTGCTGGCTGAGTCGCTGGTGGACGGCGGCTATATTTTCGACCAGTTCAAGAGCCAGAAAGCCGAACCCCGCGCCCTGAAGAAAATCACCCTGCTGACCATCAAGGCTGCCCAGGCTGAAGTCCAGCGCGCCGTCACCCACGCCCAGGCCATCGCCAACGGCATGTCGTTCACTCGCGACCTGGGCAACCTGCCGCCGAACATCTGCCACCCGACGTTCCTGGGCGAACAGGCCAAGGCATTGGGCAAAGAGTTCAAGGGCCTGAAGGTTGAAGTGCTGGACGAGAAGAAGATCAAGGACCTGGGCATGGGCTCGTTCTATGCCGTGGGCCAGGGCAGCGACCAGCCGCCACGCCTGATCGTGATGCAATACAACGGCGGCAAGAAGTCCGAGAAGCCTTACGCCCTGGTAGGTAAAGGCATCACCTTCGATACCGGCGGCATCAGCCTCAAGCCGGGCGCCGGCATGGACGAGATGAAGTACGACATGGGCGGCGCCGCCAGCGTGTTCGGCACCCTGCGTGCCGTGCTGGAACTCAAGCTGCCGATCAACCTGGTGTGCATCCTGGCCTGCGCCGAGAACATGCCGAGCGGCGGCGCGGCTCGCCCGGGCGATATCGTCACCACCATGAGCGGCCAGACCGTGGAGATCCTCAACACCGACGCCGAAGGCCGTCTGGTGCTGTGCGACGCCCTGACCTACGCCGAGCGCTTCAAGCCCCAGGCCGTGATCGACATCGCTACCTTGACCGGTGCCTGCGTAGTTGCCCTGGGCGCCCACACTTCGGGCCTGCTGGGCAACAACGACGAACTGATCGAGCAACTGCTCAGCGCCGGCAAGGCCGCCGACGACCGCGCCTGGCAACTGCCGCTGTTCGATGAGTACCAGGAACAGCTCGACAGCCCGTTCGCCGACATCGCCAACATCGGTGGCCCGAAAGCCGGCACCATCACGGCGGCCTGCTTCCTGTCGCGCTTTGCCAAGAACTTCAACTGGGCTCACCTGGACATCGCCGGCACGGCCTGGACCAGCGGCGGCAAGGACAAGGGCGCCACTGGCCGTCCGGTGCCCCTGTTGACCCAATACCTGCTGGATCGCGCCAAGGCTTAAGCGGCCCCTGCGCCCCTCTGTAGGAGCGAGCTTGCTCCTACAGAGGGGCCATCAGGCCAACCCCAGGATTTTCAATGCCCCAAGTCGACTTCTATATATTGCCCAGCGCCGATCCCCTCGCGCGCCTGGACTTTGCCTGCAAACTCACCGAAAAAGCCTGGCGTATGGGCCATCGCATCTACCTGCACTGCAGCGATGCCGCCCAACGTGACGAACTTGATGCCCGTCTGTGGCGCTTCAAGGGCGAAAGCTTCGTGCCCCACGGCCACGCCGAAGCCGAACCTGAAAGCCTGGTTGTGCTGGGCTTGGGAGACAACTGCGGCGATCACCATGACTTGCTGGTCAACCTCGACCTGAAAGTACCGGCCTTTGCCCAAGCGTTCGCCCGTGTGGCGGAAGTGGTGGTGGAAGACCCGGCTATTCGTCAGGCCGCGCGGGAGAGTTTCCGTTTCTACCGCGAACAGGGCTATCCTCTGCAAGATCACCGGCTACAACGACTTTGAGTACATGATGGACACTCCAAACCCGCTGAAAAAAGACGACCACCTGCTGGATGACCTGGAGTCGATCCGTCAGTTGCTGGGTGATGACAACCTGCAACCGCCGCTGCTGACCGAGACGGCCGATGGCGAGGTACAGATCCCGCTGCTGTTCGACATGGTCGGCGGCAAGCCTGCCGCGCCGGCACCTGTGGTTGCTGAACCCGCCCCAGCCGCCGAAAAAGCCCCCGATGCCCTGCTGCTGCACCTGGACAACGAACTGCGCGCCGCCGCGCAATTGATCATGCAGGATGTGATCGACGACTTTGCGCCGCATATCGAAGCCGAGATCAAGCGTCGGATGGATGCGCGGATGGAGCGGTTGCTCAGCCAATACCAGAACTGAAAGTCCCCCCCATCCTTGTGGGAGCTGGCTTGCCTGCGATGGCGGCGCATCAGTCGCCGAAGATGCTGACTGAAACACCGCCATCGCAGGCAAGCCAGCTCCCACATTAATTCTGCATCGGTCTTAACCGTCTTCGCCTCGCCCTCGCCCCTATCCCCCGTTATACTTGCCGGCTTTCCTGAATAAATGCCAACTAGGGTCCCGCCGCGCATGGATAAGACCTACCAGCCCCACGCTATCGAAACTTCCTGGTACAACACCTGGGAGTCCGAGAACTATTTCGCCCCACAAGGTGCGGGCGACTCGTACACCATCATGATCCCGCCACCGAACGTCACTGGCAGCCTGCACATGGGCCATGGCTTCAACAATGCGATCATGGATGCGTTGATCCGCTTCCGCCGCATGCAGGGTCGCGACACCCTGTGGCAACCGGGCACCGACCACGCCGGCATCGCCACCCAGATGCTGGTGGAACGCCAACTGGAAGCCACCGGCCAGAACCGTCACGACCTGGGTCGCGAGAAATTCCTGGAGAAAGTCTGGGAATGGAAAGACCAGTCCGGCGGCAATATCAGCCGTCAGATCCGTCGCCTGGGTTCGTCCGTAGACTGGAGCCGCGAGCGCTTCACCATGGACGACGGCCTGTCCGAAGCCGTAAAGGAAGCCTTCGTGCGCCTGCACGAAGACGGCCTGATCTACCGCGGCAAGCGCCTGGTCAACTGGGACACCAAGTTGCACACGGCGATTTCCGACCTTGAAGTGGAAAACCACGACGAGAAAGGCTTCCTGTGGAACCTCAAGTACCCGCTGGCCGACGGCGCCAAGACCGCTGAAGGCAACGATTACCTGATCGTCGCCACTACCCGTCCGGAAACCATGCTCGGCGATGCCGCCGTCGCTGTTAACCCGAACGACGAGCGCTACCAGGCGCTGATCGGCAAGTTTGTCGAACTGCCGCTGGTTGGCCGCCGCATCCCGATCATCGCGGATGACTATTGCGACCCTGAGTTCGGCACCGGCTGCGTGAAAATCACCCCGGCCCACGATTTCAACGACTACGAAGTCGGCAAGCGCCACAACCTGCCGCTGCTGAACATCTTCGACAAAAATGCCGCCGTATTGCCGGCCTGCCAGGTGTTCAACCTGGACGGCTCGCTGAACGACAGCATCGACGGCAAGATCCCCGCCGAATACGCAGGTCTGGACCGTTTTGAAGCGCGCAAGCAGATCGTAGCTGCCTTCGACGCCGCCGGTTTGCTGGTCAGCGTCGACGACCACGGCCTGAAAGTGCCGAAGGGCGACCGCTCCGGCACCGTGATCGAGCCGTGGCTGACCGACCAGTGGTACGTGTCCACCAAGCCGCTGGCAGAACCTGCGATTGCCGCCGTGGAAGATGGCCGCATCCAGTTCGTGCCCAAACAGTACGAAAACATGTACTTCTCGTGGATGCGCGACATCCAGGACTGGTGCATCAGCCGTCAGCTGTGGTGGGGCCACCGTATTCCGGCCTGGTATGACGAATCGGGCAAGGTTTATGTAGGCCGCGACGAAGCCGAAGTGCGTGCCAAGCACAACCTCGGCGCCGACATCGCGCTGCAACAGGACAACGACGTACTGGACACCTGGTTCAGTTCGGGCCTGTGGACCTTCTCTACCCTGGGCTGGCCGCAGCAGACCGAGTTCCTGAAGAAATTCCACTCCACCGACGTGCTGGTCACCGGCTTCGACATCATTTTCTTCTGGGTTGCCCGGATGATCATGCTCACCATGCACCTGGTGAAGAACGAAGACGGCACCCCGCAGGTACCGTTCAAGACCGTGTACGTACACGGCCTGGTACGCGACGGCCAGGGCCAGAAGATGTCCAAGTCCAAGGGTAACGTCCTGGACCCGCTGGACATCATCGACGGCATCGACCTGGAAACCCTGGTGCAGAAACGCACCTCGGGCCTGATGCAGCCGAAACTGGCGAAAAAGATCGAGAAGCAGACCCGCGACGAATTCGCCGACGGCATCGCCAGCTACGGCACCGACGCTCTGCGCTTCACCTTCTGCTCGCTGGCCTCCACCGGTCGCGACATCAAGTTCGACATGGGCCGCGTCGAAGGCTATCGCAACTTCTGCAACAAGATCTGGAACGCGGCGCGCTACGTGCTGGACAAAGGCGAAGACTGCGGCCAGAACGGCGAAGCCTATGAGCTGAGCCTGGCGGATCGCTGGATCATCTCGCAGCTGCAGCGCACCGAAGCCGAAGTGACCCGCCAGCTCGACCAGTTCCGTTTCGACCTGGCCGCACAGGCCCTGTACGAGTTCATCTGGAACCAGTATTGCGACTGGTACCTGGAACTGTCCAAGCCGGTACTGTGGGACGAGAACGCCCCGGTCGAACGCCAGCGCGGCACCCGTCGCACCCTGGTGCGCGTGCTCGAAGTGGCGCTGCGCCTGGCGCATCCGTTCATGCCGTTCATCACCGAAGAAATCTGGCAGCGCCTGGCGCCGCTGGCCGGTATCGAAGGCAAGACCATCATGCTGCAACCTTGGCCGGTGGCCAACGAAGCGCGCATCGATGAGGCCGCCGAAAGCGATATCGAATGGCTCAAGACCCTGATGCTCGGCACACGCAACATCCGCGCCGAGATGAACATCGGGCCGGGCAAGCCGCTGGCCGTGTTCGTCAAGAACGCCAGTGCCGAAGACCAGCGTCGCCTCAGCGAGAACGATGCGCTGCTCAAGAAACTGGCCAAGCTGGAGTCGATCACCGTATTGGCTGCCGATGCCGAAGCACCGTTGTCTGCCACCGCGTTGGTCGGTGATATGGAAGTGCTGGTGCCGATGGCCGGCCTGATCGACAAGGGCGCGGAACTTGCCCGCCTCGACAAGGAAATTGCGCGCCTGCAAGGCGAAGTGCAGCGAGTGGGCGGCAAGCTGTCCAACGCGGCGTTCGTTGACAAAGCGCCAGCTGAAGTGATCGAGAAAGAACGCGCCAAGTTGGCCGAGGCTGAACAGGCCTTGGGCAAGCTGGCGGAGCAACACGCGCGGATTTCCAGCCTGTAAGGGGAAACCATGTAGAGAAAGAGGCCTTCGGGCCTCTTTTTTTGTCCAGGAAAACGACACCATTTCCCAATCAAAACCCTATCCCTGTGGGAGCTGGCTTGCCAGCGATAGCATCACCTCAGTCTGCCTGATACACCCAGTCGCCTGCATCGCAGGCAAGCCAGCTCCCACATTTGACCGAGTTGTCCCCGGGAATGTGTGACAATGACCGCCACTTTGAGCCAAACCCAGAATCATCATGACCGCCCCCACTACGCCCAAACCTCCGCGCAAGAAGCCTAAAACCGCCGCCACGGCCAAACCCGTCGCGCCACGCAAAGAGGCCACCCTGCACCCGCGCAACCGCCACACGGGCCGTTACGACTTCCCGGCGCTGATCAAGACCACGCCTGAACTGGCCAAATTCGTGATCATCAACCCCTACGGCAAAGAGAGCATCGACTTCGCCAGCCCGGATGCAGTGCGGGTGTTCAACCGGGCGCTGCTCAAGTCGTTCTATGGCATCCAGCATTGGGATATCCCGGCGGACTACCTGTGCCCGCCGGTGCCGGGGCGTGCTGACTATGTGCATTTCCTCGCCGACCTGCTGGCCAGCGTCAACGACGGCAAGATCCCGCGGGGCTCGATCGTCAAGGTGCTGGACATCGGTATGGGCGCCAACTGCGTGTACCCGCTGATTGGCTATATGGAGTACCGCTGGAACTTCCTGGGCTCGGAGGTCGACCCGACCGCCGTGGCCGCCGCCAAGGCCATCGTGCAGTCCAACGACCTGAGCAAGGTCATCCAGCTGCGCCAGCAACCCAACCCCAAGCAGATCCTGTTGGGCCTGCTGGAGCCGGGTGAGCGCTTTGACCTTACGATGTGCAATCCGCCCTTCCATGCATCCATGGACGAAGCCACCAAAGGCAGCGAGCGTAAATGGCGCGCCTTGGGCAAGGCCGACCCGAAACGCAAGTTGCCGGTGCTTAACTTCGGTGGTCAATCGGCCGAACTGTGGTGTGAAGGTGGCGAAGCGCGGTTTGTGACGCAGTTGATCGCCGAAAGCGCGCACTTTGCGCATAAAGTGCTGTGGTTCAGCACCCTGGTGTCCAAAGCCTCCAACTTGCCGGCGATCGAAACGGCGCTGAAAAAAGCCGGCGTGCTGGAAAGCCAGGTAGTGGAGATGTCCCAGGGGCAGAAGCAGAGCCGCTTTGTGGCCTGGACGTTCCAGACCAAGAACGAGCAGCAGATCTGGCGCCAGCGCTGGGTTCGATAAGAATCATTGTGGCGAGGGAGCTTGCTCCCGCTGGGCAGCGCAGCGGCCCCAAAATCCTGGGAGCGCTGCGCACTCCAGCGGGAGCAAGCTCCCTCGCCACAATAACCGCGCTCTACAATAAAATCGCAGGCAATAAAAAACCGTGCCCGGATCACTCCGAAGCACGGTTTTTTTGCTGCGTCTTACTTGTTAACAGCGTCGGTCAGGCCTTTAGCCACAACCAGCTTGATAACTTTCTTGGCAGCGATTTCGATGGCAGCGCCAGTCGAAGGGTTACGGCCAGTACGGGCAGGACGCTCGGTCACTTTCAGTTTGCCAACGCCTGGCAGAGTGATTTCGCCGCCATTTTCCAGCTGATCAGCAACAACTTGGCTCAGTTGGTCCAGCAGAGCACGCACGGTAGTTTTCGGTGCGTCTACTGCTTCAGCCAGGTCAGCGATCAGTTGGTCTTTAGTAATAGCCATTGTGGTGTTCCTTCCCTATCAAATTCATATGGATTGCAGAGTGCAGTGTCAGCCGTCGAGCCCGACCGTCATGGCCTGGCATCCCCGGCCATAACCACGGAGATCGGGGTTATAGATGCTTGAAACGGGGATTGGTTCGACCTGACAAATGCTGAATGCACGCTTAACGCCGAGACTTGGCGTAAGACGGGGCAAAACTAGCACAGAGACGGGGAAATATCCGCCTCAACATACCCATTTGGTCAGCTTTATCGCTCTAAACCGTGAAAAAAAGGCATATGGCCAGTCACAGGGCGTGCAAAATGCCGTTCGGGGCACGTCTTGACCAATGGGTGCGGTACACTGGGCGACTTTTCGGGGAGGCCAACCGCTCCCCCTTCAACCAGCCGAGAAGCCTATGCCGATCCGTCATTGCATCGTCCACCTGATCGACAAAAAACCCGACGGCACACCCGCAGTTCTTCACGCCCGCGACACGGAACTGGCCGAGTCCGCCGCCATCGAGAACATGCTTGCCGACCTCAACGAGAGCTACAACGCCAAACAAGGCAAGGCCTGGGGTTTCTTCCATGCCGAGTCCGGCGCGCACCCGTTCAGCGGTTGGTTGAAGGAGTACTTTGACGGTGGCCAGGACTTCACCAGCTTCAGCCGCACGGCGGTAGAGCACCTGCAGAAGCTGATGGAGGAATCCAACCTCTCCACCGGCGGCCATGTGCTGTTTGCCCATTACCAGCAAGGCATGACCGACTACCTGGCCATCGCCCTGCTGCACCACAGCGAAGGCGTGGCGGTGACCGATGAGCTGGACGTGACGCCCTCGCGCCACCTGGACCTGGGCCAGTTGCACCTGGCGGCGCGTATCAACGTCTCCGAGTGGCAGAACAACAAGCAGTCCAAGCAGTACATCTCCTTCATCAAAGGCAAGAACGGCAAGAAGGTCTCGGAGTACTTCCGCGACTTTATCGGCTGCCAGGAAGGCGTGGATGGCCCGGGCGAAACCCGCACCCTGCTCAAGGCGTTCAGTGACTTCGTCGAAAGCGAAGACTTGCCCGACGAGTCCGCCCGCGAGAAAACCAAGACCCTGGTGGACTACGCCAGCAGCCAGGCGAAGCTCGGCGAACCCATGGGCCTGGAAGAGCTCTCGGGCCTGATCGATGAAGACCGGCCAAAAGCCTTCTACGACCACATCCGCAACAAGGATTACGGCCTGTCGCCGGAAATTCCGGCCGACAAACGCACCCTCAACCAGTTCCGCCGCTTCACCGGGCGCGCCGAGGGCCTGTCCATCAGCTTTGAAGCGCACCTGCTGGGCGACAAGATCGAGTACGACGAAGCCGCCGGCACCTTGATCATCAAGGGCCTGCCGACCCAACTGACCGACCAGCTCAAGCGCCGTAACTGATGCTGGGCGGGGTACTCAAGAAAGTCCTGCTGGTGCTGCTGGTGGTGGTTGCGATCCAGAACTGGGGCAAGGTGGAGCGGCTGTTCAACCCGTCCCAGGTGGCGCCCGAGCACGTACGCGCCTCGGCGCGGGTGGTGCTCTATGCCACCGAGTGGTGTGGGTACTGCAAGCAGATCCGGCGTTTTCTCGACCAGAAGGGTATCCCGTACCGGGCCGTCGATATCGAGCAGGACGCCCAGGCGCGCAAGGCGTACGAGGCACTGGGCGGTGGCGGGATTCCGTTTGTGGACGTGAACGGCACCTTGATTCGCGACTACGACCCCGAAGCAATCATGGCCGCATTGAAGTAACACGCAATCAAATGTGGGAGCTGGCTTGCCTGCGATGGCGGTGTAACAGGGTCAATACCTGTGACTGATACACCGCTATCGCAGGCAAGCCAGCTCCCACACACGTCAGCTCTGCACATTGGGTTGTGTGGTGACCTTAGAAGTTGGCTTCCAGCGACACCATCGCCGTGCGCTCCTCACCCACGTTGTAATACGCCGTGCTCGCCCCCAACCCGTTCACCGGCGCCGAGTTGAACGCCACCGTACGCGCCGAGCTCAAGTACTCCTTGTCGAACACGTTGAGCATCGAAAACCGCAGTGCCGCCGACTTGATGACCTTCTTATCCACCGGCAAATAAATACCCGCGTTCAGGTCAAACACCGTACGGCCTTCGATCTTCTCCTTGTTGGTCAAATCGCCATAGAAACTGCCGACATATTTGCCTGCAATGTTGCCGTAGAACCGCGAATCGTCATACCCGAACACCAGGTTGAACATGTTTTCCGGCACGTTGGCCAATTGCTTGCCCGAGGTTGGTAGCAGCACGTTCTTGCTGAGCAGATCGTCCTTCTGCTCAGACTGGGTGTAGGTATAGGACGCGTAGTAATTGAAGTTGTGCGGCAACAGGCCGCTCCATTCCAGCTCCAGGCCTTTGTTATCGACAGTGCCGACGTTGAGCACCATGTAGTCACCGCTGGCGTCGGTGGTCGAGACCTGGCGATCCTTGAAGCTGATGTAGAACAGGGTCGCACTCAAGGCCATATCGTCTTCGGTGTAGCGCCAGCCCAGTTCCTGGTTCCAGCTCAACTCGGACTTGAGGCTGACGGAGTCGCCCTTGTTGTACAGCACGTAGTTGGGCGGCGTGCGCATATTGCGGGTGACGTTGTAGAACGCCTGGTTGCTTTCATCGACCTGGTACTTGGCGCTGAAGTTGGGCAGGAACTGGTGGTAGCGGGTGTTACGCTTCTCCGGTGTGTCGTACAGGCTGCCGAGGTTGTTGCCGTCACGCTCGACATATTGATAGGCCACGCCGCCAACAAAACTCAGGTCCGGTGTGGCTTGCCAGTTGTCCTGTACCCAGAGCTTCTGCGCGGGAGTGACGGTGTAGTAGTGGCGGCCCTGGACCGTAGCGCCGTTTTTGTCGACCACCTGGCCGCCGCTGTTGTAGTCGCCCCACACATCGTCGGGGGCACCTTCGTTGTTAATGCCGATAAAGGGCTGGGTCTGGCGCTGGCGTGCGCGTTCGTACCAGTAGCCATAGTCCAGGCTGTGTTCTTCGTTGATGTCCCACTTCATTTTCGCCGTGAAGCCAGGGCGCCAGGTTTCGGTCCACGAAGGGCGGTAATAGTTGGCCGATTGCAGGTTACTCAGGTCGTAGTTGCCGGCCTTGTCGGACTTTGGCCCCAGGTTGGAAGCCGTCTGGCCGCTGAAGCTGCCACCGTTGGCCCAGTAGTAATACGGCGTGAGCGTCAGCGACAAATTGTCCTGCAGTTGCCAGCGCTGGGTCAGCGTGGCGTTGACGCTTTCGAACGGGTTGCGGTTGAGCTTGTAGGACGCCGACAGCAAACCAGCCTTGTACACCGGGCTTTGCGCGTAATCCTTACGCCGTCCTTCGGTGTCGAACTGCGCCTTGCTAAGGCTGTTGTAGTTGTAGTTTTCCTGCTTGTTGTACTTGATCGTGGCCAATGTGGAGTTGCCGTTATCCCCTTCGAACAGGCTGCTCCACTCGATCTTGTCGCTGCGCAGAGTGCCCTTGCCGCGCCATTTGTCACCTTCCAGGTGGGATGCCGACACCCAGGTTTTCAGGCCCCCCACATCCCCGGTGTTCGCTCGCACGAAGGTCTTGCGCAGGGCGTTGGCACCGACGATCTGTTTGGCGAAAACTCCGGCGTCCTTGGTCGGGCGGATGGTGATCATGCCAATGTTGCCGCCGCTGGAGCCGATGTGCGGGCCGTCGGCCTCGGAGGAACCTTGGGTGGCGAACACTTCGGCCAGGTTTTCCGGGTCGCCTAACTGATTGGAGTACACACTGTAGTTGCCCGAATCGTTGATCGGCACGCCGTCCACCGAGACGCCGACCTGGTCGGAACTCATGCCCCGCATGGTAAAACTGGTGCCACTGGTGCCGCTGGCGTCATCACTGGAAACGTTGATGCCCGGCGTGTACTTGAGCTTGTCGATGGCGTTGGCGGTGGCCGACATTTCGTCCATGGCTTGCTTGGTCACCGTCGAGCGTGCCTTGGCACTTTCTTCGAGAATCATGTGGCCGCTGCCAAGGGTTTGCTTGCCGGCGATGTTCACCGAGCCTACATCCTGGGCATCCTCGGCCAAAACCAGCGGCGCAAAGCCGCCCAGGCCCGATGCGAGGAGCAGGGCATAAAGAGTGTTGTGGTTCACGTGTAGATCCCTTACTGACATTGTTGTGTTGTATGGGGCAGATGCGAGCTTCCTGACCACTTGTTCAGGAACCCAGGGATGATCCACGGCACGTGTAACCGTTTGGTGACAGGTTGTGGCGATTGCGATGAAGGTTCGATGAAGGCGCTGCGGGCCTAGCGCACCACAATCATGCGGCCCAACAGGCTGTGCTGTTCAAAGCCCAACACCGCTTGCAAGGCGTTCAAGACCGCTACAGGGTCCTGGCTCGGAAAGCTGCCGCTGACGCGTTTGGCGGCCATGTTTTCGTTAAGCAGAAGAATTCGGCCGGGGTAATAACGCCTCAGGTCCTGGACCACATCGGCCAGGGGTGCCCTGTAGTAGTTGAGCCAACCTTCGCGCCAAGCCAGGCGTGAGGCGCTGTCGACCCCATGCAAAGGGTCGGCAATACCGTCGGCATAGGCCACTTGCTGGCCCGCTGTCAGCACCTGTTGCTGGCCCTGTTTGGAGGGCGTCACGCCCACACGGCCGGACAGCACAGTGACCTCGGCGCCCTCAGGTTGCAGGCGCACTTCAAACTGCGTTCCCATTACCCGCGTTTCACCGCCGCTCGCCTCCACCACGAAGGGTTGGCCGGTGTGGGTCACATTGAAAAAACCTGCACCACGGCGCAGTTGGATGTGCCGTTCGCCCTGGCTGAAATCTACAGAGATGGCGCTGTCGGCGTCGAGGGTGACCTTGGATTGATCGGCCAGGGTGAAGGTCTTTACCTCACCCGGCGCCGTCACATAATCGGCGCCCCACTCATCGACCCAGCGTGACGGCTGCCAACCGGCGCCCATCGACACCATCAGCAGCAGGCAGGCGGCGACGGCCAAGGCACCAGACCAACGCGCTACCCGGGAGCGTTTGGAGGCGTTGATCGTATTGAGGTAGCGCTGCAAGGCGAGCGCGTCCTCATCGGCCAGTTGGCGCGCCGGTACTTCGCTTAATTCCCAGAGCACCTGGGCTTGGGAGTACGCCTCAACGTGTGCGGGATCTGCACGTAACCAGCGGCTGAACGTGGCCTGGTCGCCGCTGCTAGGCTGGTCATGCAGCAGGCACAACCAATCGAGTGCGGCCTGTTCCTGGGCGGGCGTGGGCGTGACGTTCACGGGGCTTTCCCTGGCATGCGTGGAGGCGGTGGTTCGCGAAGGCTGGCCTTGCAGGCTTCGAGGGCGCGCATCATATGTTTTTCCACGGCGCTTTGGGACAGGCCCATGGCCTTGGCGATTTCGGCGTACTTGCGGCCGTGGATGCGGTTAAGCAGGAAAATCTGGCGGGTGCGCTCGGGCAAGCTGCGCAAGGCGGCTTCCACATGGCGCAGATCATTGCCCGCCTCCAACGCTGCCTGGGGTTCGCAGCCTTGGTGGTCAGATTGTTCCGGCAGCCAGCCTTCGCTGCTGCGTGCTCGCGCGCCTTCGCTGCGCAGGTGGTCGATGGCGATGTTGCCGGCGCAGCGCAGCAGGTAGGTGCTCAATTCTTCGACCTGCACCAGCGGGCGACGCCAGAAGCGCAGGAACAAATCCTGCACCAGGTCGGCTGCCGTGGCGCGGCAACCCACACGGCGGCTGACCAACGCCTCCATTTGCGAGCGCTGGGACAAAAACACCTGCAGGAAATGCGCGCGTCCCCCCGCTGCATCCGCGTGCGGAGTGTCCTGAGGAGATTGCGGTCGATGGCTCCTCATGGCCGGCTCAAGAGAGAGCGAACGCCGCAACAGGGCTGGCCAACAGGGCGAGCCCCGCCAGGATCAAGGCCAGCCTTGGCCGATACGGCAACAGCAACACCAGCAGCAAGGCGCTGAGCATCAACACCGCGCACCACTCCACCAGGCCCTGACTCCAACCGGCGCCCAGCACCGACGGCCAGATCGACACGCCCAGCAACAACCAACCGCCCACCCGCAACCCCAGGCGCCGAATGGCTGTGGGTTTGCTGTGCAGCAATTCGCCGTGGTGACGGTCGGTGGACAAGCACAGTGCCATGAACCCGGCGTAGCACATCAATAGCGCTAGAAGCATCAGTTGGCCTGCTGCTTGAGTGTTAACCCGCGGGCACGCTCAGCCTTGGGTAGCGGCGCGCTGCGGTGGTGCATCTTCCAGGCTGCCCAGGCGAGGAACGCGCCACTGGCCAGGCAGGTGAGGTCGAAGCCGGCCATCGCCCAGTCGCCGCTTGGCACAGAGACACCCAAGTGATGCGAGGTGGTGATGGCGTTGAGCAATGGAATGGCGGCAAACAACAGCGCGCCGAAGCTCAGTTGCTCGACCCAGCCCTGGCGACCGCGCCGCAGCAAGGCGTGCAACAGGCTCAGGGCCCAGGCGATAAAGAACGCCTGCACTTCCCAGTCGGAACGCGCGGTGAAGCTCACCGGCAGCAGGCGGTTAGCCCAGAAAAACGCCGCGATGGCGATCATCAAGCCAGACATGCTGGCAATATTCAGCACTTCTACCAACCGCAGTTCAAAGGGCTTCACCGAGGCCTTGGCATGCTTGAGCTGGCGCTTGCCCAGCCAGATCACCAAGCCTGTGCCTATCATCGCCGTACCCGCCAGGCCGCAGATAAAGTACAGCCAGCGCAGCACCGGGCCGGCGAAATGGCCCATGTGCAAACCGTAGAAACTGCCACCGATGGCCGTCGCCAATGACGGCTCGGCACTGCCTCGCAACAGCTCGCCGGTGGTGCCGTTGAACGACAGGGTACTGCCGGAGGCATGCACTACGCTGTCGGAGCCGGCGCGAGACACATTGACCGAGGCGTTGACATCGCCGGGGTTGTTGACCGCCACACGCCCCACATGCCCGCCCGCCCACTGTTCCCGCGCCTGCTGGTACATCGGCATCAACGGCAGCAGTTTGCCCGGCTGGCCGAGGGCCGGCGCATTGTCAGTAGCGGGGAACAGCTCACTGAAAAACGCCCGGCTGTCGTCGCCATAGGACGCCACGATGGGCGCAGGCATGACCATGCTCATGAAAATCACCAGGCTGCTGTAGGTGATCATCAGGTGAAACGGCAGCACCAGCACACCCACCGCGTTGTGCCCGTCGAGCCAGGAGCGCTGGCCTTTGCGCGGGCGGAAGGTGAAGAAGTCCTTGAAGATTTTTTTATGGGTGATGATGCCGGTGATCAGTGCGACCAACATCACCATGGCGGCGATGGTCGACAGCCAGCGGCCCCACGGGTAAGGCATTTGCAGTTGGAAGTGGAAACGATAGAAGAACTCGCCGCCCTTGCTGTCGCGGGCCTGCACCGGTTGGCCGGTGACGGGGTCGAGGACTTTCTGGATGAAGGTACCGCGCTTGCCGGGTTCGAGCTTGTCTTGCCACATCACCGACAAACCGGGGTCGCGGCGGTTCGGCAAGGTAATGAACCAGCGTGCGGCGGAAGGCGCCTGCTGTTGCAGGTAGTTTTGCGCGACGGCGAGGCTGCGCCCATCGTCCAGGGGATGGGCCTGCACTTCTGGCTGCATCCAGTGGGTTATTTCATCTTTGAAATAGGCCAGGGTGCCGGTCAGGAAAATCGCGAACAGCAGCCAGCCGAAGATCAAGCCTGCCCAGGTGTGCAGCCAGGCCATGGCCTGGCGAAAGCCCTCTTTCATGTGCGAGCCATCCAGAAACCGATGCCGGCCAGGGTGGCCAAGAGTGCGCTCGGCACCATCACCCCTGCCCAGGCGCGCCATGCCGTGCGGCAGGCAAAACACCAGAGCACCGCCAGCAGGTAGAACACAAAGGAACTCATCATGCCGGTGACCACCGCATCGGCACGGGAGGTGGGCAGCCAGAGCGCCAGGCAGATGGCGGCCAGGGAGGCCATCAGATAACCGCCAATCACCGCCGCCAGCACGCGCGAGGTGACGGCGAGGCGGTAGGAAACGGGCAATGAGGTTTTGCTTTTCATGCGGCAGGCGCCTGGTTCATCAGCGCGCAATATTAATGATAAATATTCTCATAAGCAAAAGAGAACGGATGAATCACCTGCCTTGGCCGATTGCCGAACCTTGTCATGCGCCCTACAATGCGAACAATTCTTGTTCTCTAAAGCATGTCGAATGCTTGCGGAGTGATCGCGTTGCAGCCGTCCAACCCCGTCGAAGTGTTGTACAACGACCATCACCACTGGCTCACCGGCTGGTTGCGACGCAAGCTCGGCTGCCCGGAAAACGCCGCCGACCTGGCTCAGGACACCTTTATCCGCGTGCTCAGTGCCCGGGAAGCGCCAACGCTGATCGAGCCGCGCGCCTTCCTCACCACCGTGGCCAAGCGCGTGCTGTTCAACTTCTACCGCCGCCAGGACCTGGAGCGCGCCTACCTCGAGGCCTTGGCTCAGATGCCCGAACACGTGGCACCGTCGGAAGAAGACCGCGCAATCATCCTGCAAACCCTGCTGGAACTGGACCAACTGCTCGACGGCTTGCCCAAGCAGGTCAAACGCGCTTTCCTGCTGGCCCAACTCGACGGCCTGACCTACGCGCAAATCGGCGCGCAACTGGGCATCTCCATCGCCACCGTCAAACGCCACCTGACCAAAGCGGCCATGCGCTGCTACTTCGCCCTATGAATGTCTCCAGCCAAGTCGCCGAACAAGCCGTGCACTGGTTGCTGGAAATGCAGCAAGGCACGCTCAACCCACGCCAGCAGGCGGCCTGGCAGCAATGGTTGAATGCCCACAGCGAACACCAACGCGCGTGGGAGCAGATCCAGAGCGTCAACCAACGCCTGCGCGGCGTGCCCTCCCCCCTGGCCCACGCGGCGTTGAACGCGCCTACCTCCCGCAGCCGGCGTCAGGCGCTTAAATTACTGTTGATTGTGGGTGCCGGTTCGGCCGCCGCCTGGAGCCTGCGCCAGCAACATATCCTGCCGCCGCTGACGGCTGACTATCGCAGCCCGGTGGGCCAGCGCCGCACAGTACAACTGGCCGACGGCAGCCAGTTGCAGCTCAACACCGGCAGCGCGGTGGATGTGCATTTCGACGGCCAACAGCGCCTGGTGCGCTTGCTTGAAGGTGAAATCCTGCTCACCGCCCGTGCAGGCCAGACGCCGTTGCACGTGCTGACCGGCCAGGGCCTGCTCAGCAGCCAGGCTGCGCGCTTGACTGTGCGCCAGTTCAACGACCACACCCAACTGGCGGTACTGGCCGGCCAGGTCGAGGTGATGCCCAACCGCTACAACGGCTTGGCGCTGAGGGTCGATGCCGCGCACCAGGTCAATTTCACCCGCAAAGGCTGGGACACCCCACGCCCCACCGACGCCAACAGCGGCGCCTGGGCCGACGGCATGCTGGTGGCCGCACACATGCGCCTCGAAGACTTCCTCAATGAACTGGGACGCTACCGTCGCGGCCAGCTCCATTGCGATCCACACGTCGCCAACCTGCTGCTGTCCGGCAGCTACCCGCTGGACGACAGCGAACGCATCCTCGACCTACTGGAAATCAGCCTGCCGGTGAAAGTGCGGCGCTTTACGCGTTATTGGGTGACCGTGCAGGCACGGGTCTGAATTTATTTTACTTTTGTGTGAGCCGTTTTCCGCACCTGGCGTGACAGAGAAGGAAAGCCACCTTGATCCTTCCTTCTCAGGACCGCCCTTCATGCCCCAGCACCCGACGCTTCTCGCCCGTACACTGCGCCAACTCCTGCTCGGTGCCAGCCTCAGCCTGACCACACTGCCGGCGGTGATGGCAGCCGACGCCAAGGCGTACCACATCGCACCTACTACCCTGGAAGCGGCCCTGAATCAATTCGGTCGCGAAGCCGGCGTGTTGGTGTCCTTCGGTTCCGCCGTGACGGCCGGGATGCAAAGCCCTGGGTTGTCGGGCAGCTACAGCGCTGCCGAGGGCTTGCAAAAACTACTGGAAGGCACCGGCCTGCAAGCCCGCGCCGAGGGTGACAACGCTTACAGCCTGCAACCGGCTGGCGCCCCTGCGACCCTGGAGCTGCAGACCTCCAACGTGGTCGGCGACTGGCTCGGTGACGCGGCGCAAACCAATGTGTTCGAGCACCCCGGCGCCCGTGATGTGATCCGCCGCGAAGAATTCGAACGCCAGGGCGCCACTCAGGCTCGCGATGTGCTCAACCGTATCCCTGGCGTCAACGCCCCGGACAACAACGGCACCGGTAGCCACGACATGGCGCTGAACTTCGGCATTCGCGGGCTCAACCCGCGCCTGGCGTCGCGCTCCACCGTGCTGATGGATGGCATCCCGGTGCCCTTCGCGCCTTACGGCCAGCCGCAACTCTCCTTTGCGCCGATCAGCATGGGCAATATGGACGCGGTGGACGTGGTACGCGGCGGCGGTGCGGTGCGCTATGGCCCGCAAAACGTCGGTGGCATCGTCAACTTCGTCACCCGTGCCATCCCGGATGCGCCCACGGTCAAGGGCGGCTTGCAGACCGAGACCAGCCCCTCCTCCAGCCACGACGGCTTCAAGACCACCGGCAACTTGCTGGCCGGCGGCACTGCCGACAATGGCTTGGGGGGTGCGCTGCTGTACTCCGGCACCCGCGGCGGCGACTGGCGCGAAAACAGCAACACGCGCATCGATGACCTGATCCTCAAGGGCAAATACCAACTGGACGACGCCAACAGCTTCAACGCCATGGCACAGTACTACGAAGGCCAGGCCGACATGCCCGGTGGTTTGAACGTCAAGGACTACAAGGCCGACCCGTATCAGTCCACTCGGCCCTACGACAAGTTCTGGGGCCGCCGCACGATGTTCAACGTCGGCTACCGCTACGAGCAGGACCGCCGCGAATTCACGGTCAACAGCTTCTTCACCAAGACCCTGCGCAGCGGTTACCTGGACCAGGGCAGTTTCCTGTCGCTGTCGCCACGCGAATACTGGGTACGCGGCCTGGAAACCCGTTTCGCCCAAGGCTTCGACCTTGGCCCCACCAGCCACGAAGTGGGCGTCGGCTACCGCTATATCAATGAAGCCGGTCACGAGTTGCGCTATCGCACGCCGATTGCCGCCAACCAGCAAATCCCCACCACCAACAGTCGCAACGACCGCGACACCCGTGGCGGCACCGAGGCCAACGCGTTCTTTATCGACGACCGCATTGATATCGGCAAGTGGACCATCACTCCGGGCGTACGCTACGAGATGATCGAGTCCCAGCAGACCAACAACCTGAGCAACGTCAAATACAAGGGCGACTACAACACCGCACTGCCGGCGCTGAACGTGCTCTATCACCTCACCGATGACTGGAATCTCTACGCCAACACCGAAGGCTCGTTCGGCAGCGTGCAGTACAGCCAGATGCCCAACCGCGTGAACAGCGGCGAAGTGAAACCGGAAAAAGCCCGCACGTGGGAACTCGGCACGCGCTATGACAACGGCAATCTGCGTGCAGAAATCGGCGCGTTCCTGATTAACTTCGACAACCAGTACGACAGCAACCAGACCAACGACACGGTGATCGCCCGCGGTGAAACCCGTCACCAGGGCATCGAGTCGAGCATCAACTATGCGCTCGACGGCCTTAGCCCGGCGCTGGCCGGTTTCGATGTGTACGCCACTTACGCCTATGTGGACGCGACCATCCGCGAAGACGGGCCGAACAAAGGCAACCGCGTGCCCTTCTCGTCCAAGCACAAAGGCACCCTGGGCGTGGGTTACACCGAAGGCCCGTGGAAGCTGAATGTGGACAGCAGCTACCAGAGCAGCCAGTTCGCCGACAACGCCAACACCCAGGCCGAAAGCGCCGACGGTGCCAATGGACGCATCCCCGGCTACATGCTGTTCAGCAGCCGCGCAGCCTATGACTTCGGCCCGCAGTTGTCGGATCTGAATGTGGCGGTGGGGGTGAAGAACATCTTCAACAAGCAGTACTACACCCGCTCGTTCGACGACAACAACAAGGGCAAGTACGTGGGTGAGCCGCGCACGGTGTATGTGCAAACCTCTATCGCGTTCTGACTGCAATCTGCAGACTGCAACACCTCCCACAGTTGATTGTCGGTGTGTTTAGGATTGAATGGGGCTAGCTACCCGCCAGGCAACTCGGGGTGGCGGCCACCAACGCGTCAATGGCACACCGCGTCTTGGCCGGCATATGCGCCGCCGTCGGCCAGATCACATGGATCGGCGCAGGTTGCTCACGGTAGCTGGGCAGCACGGCCTGCAACTGCCCGCGCAGCGCATAGTGGGCAATCAACCAACTCGGCAACCAGGCCAGGCCTACGCCCGCGATAGCGGCATCGGCTACCGCCTGGAGGTCGTCCACGATCAAGGGCGAAGCCAGGCGCGAGCGCTGCGCGGTGTTGCTGCGGTAGGCAATGCCACGATGAGCGGCCAGGTCTTCGATACTGCCAATAGCACCCTTGCGCTGCAAATACGCCGGTGACGCCGCCAGCCCCATGGCCTGCTGACCCAAGCGGCGGGCACTCAGGCGGTCGGTGTCCGGCAACGGGCCGATGCGCACGGCCATATCGAAGCCTTCCTGCACCAAGTCGATCATGCGGTCGGAAAAACAAATGTCGATTTCCAGTTCCGGATAACGATCCAGCAAAGCCCATAACGCCGGCGCGGCATAGTGATGACCAAACGCCAGGGGCACGCTCACTCGCAAACGCCCGCGGGGTTGCTGACGGCCGCTTTCCAGCACGGACTCTGCCGCTTCCAGCTCCGCCAATGCGCGCAAGCAATGCTCGTAGTACGCCTGGCCATCCTCAGTCAACCGCTGGCGCCGGGTGGAACGCTGTAACAGGCAAGTGCCCAAACGCGCTTCCAGACGCGCCAGGCCCTTGCCCACCGCTGAACGCGTGAGGTTCAGGCGCTCGGCGGCTTCGGTGAGGTTGCCGCTTTCAACAATCTGCAGAAAGAGTTCGACACCATCAAAACGTGGGGTAGCCATGCTTAATTGTCGCCTTGTATTCCCTTGTCTAAGGAAAAGTTATCGCCAATAAAGAACCTGATTCCCGAGAGAATAGCCTCTCCCGCTTTCGAAAGGAATGTCGTATGTCCCGCGCCGCCGCACTCTCGGCCCTCACTCCCCCGCGCACCGCCAGGAACGGCCTGGCCCTCACCGCCGTCTGCCTGGTGGCCCTGATGTTCGGCCTGGAAATCTCCAGCGTGCCGGTCATCCTGCCGACGCTGGAACAGGAACTGGGCACGGGCTTTCAAGACGCCCAATGGATCATGAATGCCTACACCCTGGCCTGCACCAGCGTGCTGATGGCGGCGGGGACCCTGGCGGATCGCTTCGGTCGTCGGCGTGTGCTGGTGGTGTGTCTGTGGGTATTCGCCCTGGCCTCACTGGCCTGTGGCTTGGCCAACGATGCGCCGACACTGATCGCGGCGCGGTTCGTCCAGGGCATTGGGGCCGGGGCCATGATGATTTGCCAGTTCGCGATCTTGTCCCATCAGTTCCGCGAACCGGCAACGCGTGCGCGGGCCTTTGCGATATGGGGCGTGATCGCTGGCGTGGGCCTGGGTTTCGGACCGATGGTGGGAGCCTTGATCCTGGCCGTGGCGGACTGGCGCTGGGTGTTCCTGGTGCATGTACCGCTGACCCTGTTCACCTTGGCGTTGTTGCACATCAGCGTGCAGGAATCCCGCGACCCGGCCAACCATCGCCTCGACATCGCCGGCATGCTGACCATGACACTCACGGTGTTTGCGCTGGTTTATTTCATCACCCAGGGCAGCGAAATCGGCTTTGGCGCCCCGGCGATGCTCGGCTGGGCCGGCCTGGCGGTCTTCGGGCTGCTGCTGTTTATCTTGATTGAGCGGCGCAGCGCCCATTCGATGTTCGACTTCTCGGTGTTCCGCATCCAACGCTTCAATGGCGCGTTGATGGGCTCGATCGGCATGAACTTCAGCTTCTGGCCGTTCATGATTTACCTGCCGTTGTACTTCCAGGCAGGCCTGGGTTACGACACGCTGACCACCGGCGCCGCCCTGCTCGCCTATACCTTGCCCACTTTGCTGGTGCCGCCGCTGGCCGAACGCCTGGCCCTGCGCTTTGGCGCCGAACGCATCATTCCCTTGGGCCTGGGGACAATGGGCGCAGGGTTCATGGGGATGGCCGCCGTTAATTACGCCGGACAACCCAGCACCGCGCTGGTGCTGCTCAGTTGCGTGATCGCCGGTATCGGGCTGGCGTTGACCAATTCGCCGACCACCAACACCACCACCGGCTCCGTCTCGAATGACCGCGCAGGCATGGCCTCGGGCATCGACTTCAGCGCACGGCTGATCACCCTCGCGCTCAATATCGCGCTGATGGGCCTGGTGCTGTTGTTGGGGATCAGCCACAACCTGGCCCACGTGCTGCCTGACAGCACAACACTGGAGTGGACAAGACTCAGCCAGCATATTGCCGCCGGCAAGCTGGATGCGCCGGGGCTGACCGTTCAGGATGCGCAAACAGCGCTGCGCAGCGGCGCCGGCTGGGCCATGTTGTTTGCGGGGTTGGGCGCCTGCGGGCTGGCGATGCTGAGCCGGCATTTCTTCCGGCGTGAGCGCTGAACGAAAAACGGGCCTGCATGTGCAGGCCCGTTTTCAGTGGGGGAATAAAAAAACAATCAGCCGTTAATAGCAGCGTTTTCGTTTTCCAGGAATTCCTCTTCCAAAGCGTCTTCGTTCACTTTGTTGATTGGCTGGTTTTTACCGGCAGCGCGCGGCTTGCCTTGCAGTTTGCCAAACAGATGTTCCAGTGCGTGGTCGAGCTTGACTGCGGCGCCATCGATCGCTTGCTCCAGCGTATCGGCTTTATGGCACACGGAAACTGGTTGATGGCCCTTTGGCCGTGCTTCCAGACGGCAACTCAAATCGTGAGGGCCGGGCTTGTCGCCGTTCTCGTCTCGCAGGTAGACCTCTACACGGGTCAGGTCTTCTTCGTAGCGTTCGAGCGTGCTCTCAATGGTAGTACGTACCCACTCCTCCAGTCGGATGCTGCTTTCAATATGGTTATCGCTATTGACTTGGATTTGCATAGTTCTTCCCTTATTTCAGCTAGCTCGCCAGAGGTCACAAACTGCAACACCGGGGTGGTGAAACCATGACCTCTTGATTACACAATTGAGCACCTGCTGAAACATTTCAACCCCTTTGCAAAGATAAATCCTACATTACAAATTAACCCTGACGACGAGCAAAAACGCTGGTAGGGTGGGGAGTTAGTTACAACTTCTTACGTCCTGTTTTCCTCACAATTGCTCCTCTCCCAACGGGTGCAAGCTGCGAAAAATCCCCGCTTCCTCCACCAGCCAATCATGCACCGCACGCACGCCCGGATGGTTCAACGCGCCCGGCGCATACAGCAGTACATAGCGTTTATGGTTGGGCACCGCCAGGCCGAACGGCACGATCAGGGTGCCGCGCTCCAGCTCATCGTTCAGCAAGGTGCGCCGCGCAATCGCTACGCCCATGCCGGCAATGGCGGCTTCGATGGTCAAGTGGTTGCGGTTGAAGGTGTGCCCGCGCCGTACGTCGGCACCGTGGTAGCCGATGGCATTGAGGTAAAACTCCCACTCGGCATATTCATAACTCCCACGCCAGGCCGTGATGTCGTGCAGCAGCGGGAAATGCGCCAAATCCGCCGGGCCATGCAAGGGCGGGCGGCCACGCAACAGGCTGGGGGCGCACACCGGGAATATCTGTTCATCCAACAGGGCTGTGGATAACAACCCAGGGTAGCTGCCGTCGTTCAGGTCGATGGCCAGGTCGAAGTCGCCTTCATGCAGGGCGATGCTGCTGTCTTCGGCGACCATGCGCAGTTGAATGTCCGGAAAACGCTGCTGAAAACGTGGCAGACGCGGGGTCAGCCACTTGCCCAGAAACGAGGGGATCGAACGCAGGCGCAAGGTGCCGCTGATCATCCCGGCGTCCAGGCGCTGCAGTTCGGCATCAATGCTGCCATAAGCCTCCCCCACCACGGCCGCCAGGCGCTGCCCCTCGGCGCTGAGTTCAACGCCTCGCGCACGCCGATGAAACAGTCGAAAGCCCAGGCGCTCCTCCAGTTGGCGAATTTGCTGGCTCACCGCTCCGGGCGTGATGTGCAGTTCTTCGGCGCAGCGGGTGAACGACAGATGCCGTGCGGCGCAGGAAAACACATGCAACCAGACATAGGTCTGGCCGTGGAGGGGGCGAGTCATAGTGTTTAGTCCTGCTAAAGGGTGTCTTAGGATAATTCGTTGGTCAGTGCCGAGCCAGAGGCTCAGTATCGCGCCAATTCCGCCTGCTCTACAAAACATGGCAGCGATTTCTACTCCATTGCTTGTAAGGCTTTAGCATGGCTATCAGTGTTTTCGATCTATTCAAGGTGGGCATCGGCCCATCCAGTTCCCACACCGTCGGCCCGATGCGCGCTGCCGCGACGTTCGCCCAAGCCCTGACCGACCAGCATGTGCTCAGCCAAACCCGTCGCGTCGAAGTGCGCCTGTATGGCTCGCTGTCCGCTACCGGTGTCGGCCATGCCACCGACCGCGCCTGTGTCATGGGCTTGATGGGTGAATGGCCAGACCGCGTCGACCCCACCTCGATCAATGCGCGTATCCAGCAACTGCGCGAGTCCGGCCAATTGCTGCTGGCGGGCTCTCACGCAATTGCTTTCAACTGGCACACCGACTTGCTGCTGCTGGACGAAAGCCTGCCGTACCACCCCAACGCCATGTCCTTGCACGCCTATGGCGACAGCGGCCTGCTGAGCGAACAAACCTATTACTCGGTGGGCGGTGGTTTCATCATCGAAGCCGCCGAAGCTGCATCAGGCATTGCGCCCACCAGCGATGTGCAATTGCCCTATGATTTTTCCAGTGCGGTGGAACTGCTGGCCTTGTGCAACAAGCACGGCCTGCGGGTATCCGAACTGATGATGGCCAACGAACGGGCGTGGCGCAGCGACGAAGAAATCCGCAGCGGCCTGCTGCATATCTGGTCGGTGATGCGCGAGTGCGTGGAACAGGGCCTGCGCGATGAAGGCATCCTGCCCGGTGGCCTGGATGTACCCCGTCGCGCCGCGAAGCTGCACCGCAGCCTGTTGGAAATCGGCAAGCCCAACGTGATCACCTCGACCTTGTCGGCGATGGAATGGGTCAACCTGTTCGCCCTCGCCGTCAACGAAGAAAACGCCGCCGGCGGACGCATGGTCACCGCCCCGACCAATGGCGCGGCCGGAATTATCCCGGCAGTGCTGCATTACTACATGAAATTCAACGCCGACGCGTCTGACGACGACGTGGTCAATTTCTTCCTGGCCGCCGCTGCCGTCGGCATCCTCTGCAAGAAAAACGCCTCCATCTCCGGCGCCGAAGTCGGCTGCCAGGGCGAGGTGGGCTCGGCCTGCGCCATGGCCGCTGCCGGCCTGGCCGATATCCTCGGTGCCACCCCGGAGCAACTGGAAAACGCCGCCGAAATCGGCCTGGAACACAACCTCGGCCTGACCTGCGACCCGGTCGGTGGCCTGGTACAGGTGCCCTGCATCGAGCGCAATGCCATTGCGGCGGTCAAGGCGATCAACGCCACGCAGATGGCCCTGCGCGGCGACGGCAAACACTTCATCTCCCTCGACCGGGTCATCCGCACCATGCGCGATACCGGCGCCGATATGCATGACAAATACAAAGAAACTTCACGGGGCGGCCTGGCGGTCAGCTGGGTGGAGTGCTGATCGGAGCACTGCTACCCGCCCCAACGTGAGCCCGCGCAAAAATAATAACGAGGCAATACCGATGACTGATGTACGTACACCTGCTGCCGAAAATCCCGATGTCAGAGAAAGCACAGTAACCACCGGCTGGACCAAACACGACACCACCTGGATGCTCGGCCTCTATGGCACCGCCATCGGCGCGGGCACCCTGTTCCTGCCGATCAATGCCGGCGTAGGCGGCTTCTGGCCGCTGATCGTGCTGGCATTGCTGGCATTTCCGATGACCTTCTTCGCCCACCGTGGGCTGACGCGCTTTGTGCTGTCAGGCAAATCCGGCGACATCACCGAAGTGGTCGAGGAACACTTTGGTGTCGGCGCCGGCAAGCTGATCACCCTGCTGTATTTCTTTGCGATCTTCCCGATCCTGCTGGTGTACAGCGTGGCGCTGACCAACACCCTCGGCAGTTTCATGGAGCACCAATTGCACATGGCGCCCCCGCCCCGGGCGATTCTGTCGCTGGTGCTGATCCTCGGCCTGATGGCCATCGTGCGTTGCGGCCAGGGCGTGATCGTCAAGGCCATGAGCGTGCTGGTGTACCCCTTCGTGGCCGCCTTGCTGCTGCTGGCGTTCAGCCTGATTCCCAACTGGAACGGCGCGTTCTTCGCCTCCGCCAGCGAAGGCATGCCGTTGCCGCTGTTCTTCAAGACGTTGTGGCTGGCGATCCCGGTAATGGTGTTCTCGTTCAACCATTCGCCGATCATCTCCGCCTTTGCCGTGGACCAGAAGCGCGTCTACGGCGCCCAGGCCGAGCGCAAAAGCAGCGGCATCCTGGCCACCGCCCACGGCATGATGGTGCTGACCGTGATGTTCTTCTGCTTCAGCTGCGTGCTGGCGCTGTCACCGGCGGACCTGGCCGCTGCCAAGGCGCAGAACATCTCGATCCTGTCGTACCTGGCCAACCACTTCCAGACGCCGGTGATTGCCTACGCCGCACCGTTGATCGCGCTGGTGGCGATCACCAAATCCTTCCTGGGCCACTACATTGGTGCCAGCGAAGGCTTCCAAGGCTTGATCGTCAAATCCCTGCGCGGGCGCAACCGTTCGATGTCGGCGAAATGGCTGGAACGCTGCACCGCGTTGTTCATGGTGCTGACGTGCTGGGCCGTGGCCACCTTCAACCCGAGCATCCTGGGCATGATCGAAACCATGGGCGGACCGATCATCGCGTGCCTGCTGTTCCTGATGCCGATGTACGCAATTCGCCGCGTGCCATCTTTGCGCCAGTATTCAGGCCAGGCATCGAATGTGTTTGTGGTAGTCATCGGGCTGATTGCGCTGTCTGCGATCGTTTTTTCCGTAATGCCCTGAATTAGCTCACGACATACATCCAATGTGGGAGCGGGCTTGCCCGCGATAGCGATCATTCAGCCAACTATTGATTGGCTGATACACCGCAATCGCAGGCAAGCCCGCTCCCACATTTGGATTTCTGTGCCGGGTAAATCGCTGTACGGCACGGCCTTTGCTGTAGAGCTTTTGAGGAAAACGGAATTTGGCCAGTGGTCAGGCGATGCGAACTAATCCCGACACCGGCCGTCAATGACTGCATGTTCTTATCAGGCGGTAACGCACCATGGACAATCCTTTTCAGATCATCACCGACACGTTCAGCCCCCAATACCGCGTCAACCTGAGCATCCAACGGCTGGACGGCAGCATCATGCTCACCCTCTCTGACGAGACTGGCGTAGTGGCCAAGCGCATGATCAGCGCCGAACAACGCAACGACCCGCAGCGCCTCAGGCGCCTGGTGCAAAGCATCCAGTTCGGCATCGCCATCGAACAGGGCCACAGCGCCGTGGAAATCCTGGAGCTGATGACGGACGGCGACAGCCACAAACTCCTGCAGCGACCGCCCGCCCGTACCCTGCCCTTCAGCGTGGGGCTTTAAAGCTCGCCTTTCTCGGTCTCAAGGCTCGCCTCGCCCTTGCGACGCGGGCTTTCGACCTTCACCGAAGGGAAGGCAGACGACGCATAGCGCACCACCAGGATCGCAAACGCCAACAGCAGAATCCCGCCGCACAGGTAGATGATGCCCAGATCCGGCGGGTTGTGATGAGACACGTTGGAGATCAGCAAACGCGTGAGCGCGGTAATCGCCACGTAGATCAGGAAGCGCACCGGCATGTGGTTGGTCTTGAAGTAAATCCCGACCATGGCACCCAGTTCCAGGTAGATGAACAGCAGCAAGATGTCATCGATCTTGATGTGCCCGTTCTCCAGCATCCCCAGAAATTCCATCACCGCCGCCCATGCGGTCACCGCACCAATGGCGAACAGCGCCAGGTAATGGAACGACTCGACAAACAGATTGCCCAGGGACTCGGCTAGCCCGTGCACTTGCTGGCGCAGCCTTTCGGCCCAGTTGATTTTCACGATGATGCTTCCTTAGGTCGATTCGACCGGATAATGCCGGTTGGACGTGACGGTTGTTCTGTATGCAGAAACAAGGCCAGAGGGCAGGCATGAGATGATGACTGGCTAGCATGAGGCACGCAGGAGGATGAGCAGAGTAGATCTTTTGCTCATCCGAAAAACGAAAACTTCAAGGATATCGCTGGCGTGCGTGTAAAACCGAGAGAATCCGAATATTGTCTGTCACTTTGTATACAACCAGATAATTCGGATGTACCACCATCTCTCGTGTTCCGCCGATTCTGCCGGGGCGGTAAAGATGGGGTCTGCGCGAGAGGGCAAGCACTGAAGCTTCGATTGATCGCTTAAGCTCAAGCGCTGCTACAGGATTACGATGACTGAGGTACTCAATAATTTGCCGGAGTTCTACCCGCGCTGCTGGCAGCCATTCAATCAGCATCGCCTTTCTTGAGTTTAGATTCGATCAGCGCTTGCATCTCGGCCATCACCTCGTCGTGAGGAATGCCAGGGCTTGGGTCATCAAGAGCGGCCTGCACTCTCGCGCGAAACCAGCGGTCGTAGCTGTCAGCCTGCTCTTCGATATCTGCTTGGATACCTGAGGAAAAGGAAGTGTCCATAAAAGCCTCCGTTGTTGATGTAAAAGGAGTCTAGTCGCTAGCGTTTTCGCTGTCGTGCTCCCGGCGATGAAGTGAGTAACAGAAAAAATCCGTGTTCACCAATCACTTTTTAGACCGTCCCCACAGGCGTGGGAACGATCAGATCATGGCATCAAGCTGGTGCAATTTGCTCCAGCGCTCGATCGACCAGCAGACCGCCCATTTCAATCAGTTGATGAATCGCCAGGACCAAGCTTCGCTGTGGACCATCAAGGTCGAATGCCAGGGTACTGGCCATCTCACGGGCGCTGTTCAAGGTTTCGCTGGCGTTTGCCAGCAAGGTTTCTGTATCAGCTTCAGGAGTGACACTGAAAAGCACTGACTCGGTAGACGGGGGGGTGGGTGTGTGTTTCTTCATCGACTAGTTCCTTAGTTAAGAAACCATCACCGTCTGCCGCCAAGCAGATTGGGTGACGGATTGCACAAGGTTGGCGGACCGGTAAGGAACAACCCGGCACCCCGAAGGGTCCATGCGCAACCCGCCATAAAAACAAGAGTGCCGTGTAAAAACCCAGCAATCTCATAGGGGGTCGTTGCGCTTCCTTGGTGGGCCGCCAAGCCCGCTCGCTGCAAATGCAGCGCCCGAAGAAGGTAAGCCACCGGACAATTCCAGCGCAACCCCGGCAAGTTGTCAGAAATTTCCGGTGTAGCAAACCCCAATTTCCCAACTACATTAAAAACCTACTACCCAAACCCCAGCGTTTGGCTTATCCTTTTCGCTGTATATAAATACAGTAGTCGCAAAAGACAACTATCGTGAAGGCATGTGAGGTGGTGAATGGCCGTCGAAGTGGTATACCGCAGCAGCCGAGATCTGGAGCGTTTGTTCATGGATAAAGCCGAAGCTGACCGTCATGACAAGATGCTTGAACTCGCTGAGTTGCTGGCAGAGGTGTTGCAAAAAGCCGTGCCGTCGTTGAGCGAGCAGCAGGTGGAGGAAGCCGGGATTTACATGGCGAAGAACCGTGATGTATTTGCCAAGGCGTTCAAGAGCCAACCGGACGCGCTGTCCGAGTTGCTGAACCCGGCAGCCGAGTAAAGCCCGAATTGAACAGGCCCTGAATCATGGATTCAGGGCCTTTTTAATGCCTGGCCTATTTGTACAGCAAGCGTTCGGCCAGTTCATCGGCCACCCGCGCGGGGGAGCGTTTTTCGGCTTGGGCGTGGGCAAAGATTTCGGTCAGGCGGCTGCCGATGTTCGACAGGTGTGCGGTGATGCCAGGCAGGTCGGTGCCGGCGTGTTTGAGGGCGACGTAGATCAGCCCGCCAGAGTTGATCACGTAGTCTGGCGCGTAGAGGATGCCGCGGCCTTCCAATTGGTCGGCGATGTCCAGGTTGGTCAGTTGTGCGCTGGCCGCACCCGCCACGGCGGCGCAACGCAACTGGCCGACGCTGTTACGGTTGAACACGGCGCCGACGCCGCACGGTGCGAGGATATCGCAGGGGGTGCTGAGCAAGGCGTCGTTGGCAATCGGGTGGGCGCCCAGTTGCTCCATGGCCAGTTGCACCTTGCCGTGGTCGATATCGCTGACCAGCAGTTCGGCACCGGCGGCGTGCAATTGTTCGGCCAGGGCATAACCGACATTCCCCAGGCCTTGCACCGCGACGCGCAGGCCCTCGAGGTTGTCGCTGCCCAGGCGCGCCATGGCGGTAGTGCGGATACCGGCAAACACCCCCATGGCAGCATGAGGGGCAGGGTCTCCGGCGGCGGTGGTGCTGGTGACAAAGCGAGTGTTCTGGGCGATGCAGTCCATGTCGGCAACCGAGGTACCGCTGTCGATCGAGGTGATGAAGCGGCCGTCGAGTTTTTCCACACAACGGCCAAACGCCTCGAACAGCGCCGCACGGCTTTCCACGTGCACGGGGCGGATGATCACCGCCGTGCCGCCGCCCACCGGCAGCCCGGCCAGTGCCGCTTTGTAGCTCATGCCTTGCGCCAGGCGCGCGGCATCGGCCACGGCGGTTTCATCATTAGGGTAAGCCAGGTAACGACAGCCACCCAACGCTGGGCCCAGGCGACTGTTGTGGATGGCGATGATCGCCTTCAAGCCGGTCACCGGATCAACGCTCAGGTGCAGCGATTCAAGGCGGGTGCTGTGCATGAGCGCAAACATCAATGAGCTCCCGAATCACTTCTGGTAGTGGGCCAAGTATAGGCTTGCGGCAGAAAGCTGCTGGATTGCGCTGGAATAAGCCGCGCGTTTTCGTGGGATCTACGACATAAGAG
Source organism: Pseudomonas sp. FSL L8-0168 (assembly GCF_037976155.1). Lineage (NCBI taxonomy): Bacteria > Pseudomonadati > Pseudomonadota > Gammaproteobacteria > Pseudomonadales > Pseudomonadaceae > Pseudomonas > Pseudomonas sp. FSL L8-0168. The sequence goes on from NZ_CP150262.1 coordinate 2,456,206, forward strand.
TTTGGGATATCTCTCAAGATGCTGGACGAAAATTCGCAGCAAGGCTAAAACGGGGGCATACGCCGGAGAACTCAATGAATCCCCGCACAGCCTTTTTCGCCTGCCTGGACCGTTCACCCCCCGCGCTGTTTGAAGCCGCGTTGTGGATTGCTGCCGAGCATGACGCCAGCGTGCAGCCCGCGTTGATCCTGCACGACCTTGGTGCGCTACAACAACAGGTGAGCCTGGGCATGCCCTTGCTACCGGCGGATGAACTCGGCCAGCCGCTACTGCGGCGCATGAATGACCTGGGGTTTGCCCAGGATGACCATACGCCGTTGCGCCCCGCCGCCGCGCTGCTGGACAAAGTGCTGCAACGCAAACGCGGGCAACCCTTGGCCATGGGCCTGATCGCACTGGAGATGGCACGGCGCCTGGATATCCCCATGGTCGGCGTGAACTTCCCTGGGCACTTCCTGCTGCGGGTACCGGGAGCCGATCACCTGTTGGACCCTTGCGGCGGCCGGCGCCTGTACCCCAACGACTGCCGGGAGTTGCTGGCGCGCCAATATGGGTCGAAGCTGAAATTGCAGGCCGACCACCTGCTGACCGCCGAGCCACGGGCCATCCTGCAACGGCTGTCGCGCAACCTGCGCCAACTCTACCTTGCCAACGACGAGCCACTGGCCGCCCTGGTGGACGCCGAGCGCGTACTGGAACTGGGCAACGCCAGCGCCTCCGACTACCTGGCGCGGGCCAGCCTGTATCAACGCCTGGACTGCCCCAGCGCCGAACGCTTCGACCTGGAACACGCGCTGCTGCTCAGCGACGACCCTATCCAGCGTCTGCGCCTGACCGAGCGGCTGGGGCACCTGCCGCCCAATTCAGTAATGCACTGACCCAACCCCCAACTGTAGGAGCGAGCTTGCTCGCGAAGAACGCAAGGGCACCGCGTTAAACCAGGATGCCCGCGTTATCGTTGACGTGCTTCGCGAGCAAGCTCGCTCCTACAGTGAGGGTTTGAGAACGTCGCTGTGCAGCGTGTTAGCTCCCGGCGCCCGCACTTGAATAATCAACAACGCCGCAATCACCGCCGGAATCGCGCAGAAGAAGAAAATCTGCTCGACCGGTATATGCATCGCCAGCAGCAGGCTGCCAAACAGCGGCCCCAGAATCGACCCGAACCGCCCCACCCCCAACGCCCAGCCCGTACCGGTGGCGCGCACGTGCGCCGGGTAGAAGTTGCTCGCAAAGGCATTGAGGGTCAGTTGCCCGCCGATGATGCAGAACCCGGCAGCAAACACGCACGCCACTAGGTAGCGTGGGTTGTCGTGGTTCAAGCCCAGCAGGATGGTGCACAACGCTGCCGCCGCCAGCACGCCGGACAGCAACCGCACTTTGCTTTTCAGGCGGTCGGCAAACCAGGCCATGAGAATGGCGCCCAAGGTGCCGGCGAACAGGAACATGGAGGTGACCAGGTTGGCTTCGTTCAACGCCAGGCCGCTTTCGAGCAATAGCGACGGCAACCAACTGATCATGAAATACAGCAGGATCAGGCTGACAAAAAAGGTCGCCCAGATCAGCAGCGTCGGGCGCGCGTAGCCGTTGCGAAACAGCTCCACTACCGTCAGTTTGCTGCCTTGCTCCTTCAAGTTTTCCGCTTCGGTCGCGGGCGGTGGCTGCCAGTCGGGCAGCATCCGCGCCGTGACTCTGCGCAAACGCAGATAGGGCGGCGCATCGCGCAACAGGCGCGGCAAGGATTCGGGCAACAGCCACACCAGGAACGGGAACAGCAGCAACGGCGTCACACCGCCGGCCAGGAACACCGCCTGCCAGCCAAAGCTGTCGATAAACCCCGCCGCCACGAAGCCACCCGCCGCGCCGCCGAACGAAAAGCCGCACGCAGCCAGGGTCACCATCAAGGTACGCAGGCGTGGCGGCGAATATTCGGACATCAACGCCATGGCACTGGGCATCGCACCGCCCATGCCGATCCCGCAGATAAACCGCGCCGCCATCAACGTGGTCAGGGAGTTGGCAAACACCATCAACACCGTGAGGCTGGCGTAGATCAGCACACACGCCAGCAGGATACGTCGCACGCCAAACCGATCCGCCAGCGGCGTCACCAACAGCGAGCCGAGGGTGAGGCCCAGCAGGTTGGCGCTGAACACGGGGCCAAACGCGGATTTTTCCAGGCCCCAGTCCTGAGCCAGCGCCGGCACTACATAGCCCAATACCTGGGCGTCGTAGCCATCGGTGACCAGTAGCAGTGCCAGCAGCAGGAGAATCAACCATTGGTAGCGCGACACCGGACGGGCGTCGAGTGCCGCGCGAAAGCTGGCAATCTGATTGTGCATCGCAAGGTACCTTTATTTTTTATTAGGTTGGCGCGATCAAATGTGGGAGGGGTTTACCCCAATGCCAGTCAGTTAAGCGCGAATCCCCTGTGGGAGCGGGCTTGCCCGCGAAGGCGGTGTGACAGTCACAGCATCTGCCACTGCACTAACGCTTTCGCAGGCAAGCCAGCTCCCACATTTGATCTTCATGGCTGTGAGCATTGCGCTCGCTTGACTGAACGGCATTGGGGCTTTCCCCCCTCCCACAGGGGGCCTAGGGTGTGTCAGGCTGACTGGCGGGGTGAGCCTGCACGAAGGCCGGATGTTGGGCCGCCAATGCCGCCACCCGCCCAATGCGTGGGTACGCCGCCAAGGGCACCTTGAAACGCTCGGCCGCGTACAGCTGTGGAATTAGAAACGCATCGGCCAAGCCCGGCTGCTCGCCAAAGCAAAACCCGGTGTCGCCAATCAACTGCTCCACCGCGCCCAGGCCCTGGCTGATCCAGTGTCCGATCCACTCCAGCAATTGCGCCTCATCGTGCCCCCATTTACGCAGCAAGTTCTGGGTACTGGAGTTATGCAACGGGTGGATATCACAGGCGATGATCGACGCCACCGCCCGCTCATGAGCGCGCGCTACCAGATCTTTGGAGAGCAACGGCACCTGGGGATAACGCTCCTCCAGGTACTCAATGATCGCCTGTGACTGGATCAGCAACGCCCCTTCATCAGTACGCAGTGCCGGCACCCGCCCTTGGGGGTTGATCGCCAGGTAGTCAGGCTGGCGGTTGGCGCCGCCTGCCGGCACCAGCAGGTTGACCGGCAGCGCGGTGAAATCCAGGCCTTTGAGGGCCAGGGCAATACGTACTCGATACGACGCGGTAGAACGGTAGTAAGTATAGAGTTCCATGGCCCTGCCCTCTCAGCGCGCCGCGACCACGGTACCGCGGCATTCGCCGAAGCCGATGGAGGCAAAACCCTCGCGGCTGCAACGGGCACGCAGAATGATTTCGTCGCCATCCTCGAGGAATTTGCGCACCTCGCCGGAAGCCAGTTCAATCGGCTTTTTACCGCCTTCGGTAATCTCCAACAGGCTGCCAAACTGCCCCGGCTGCGGGCCAGACAACGTGCCCGAACCAAACAGGTCGCCGGCCTGCAACTGGCAGCCATTGACGCTGTGGTGCGCCACCATTTGCGCCACGGTCCAGTACATATGCTCGGTGTTGCTCAGGGTCAGGCGATGGGCGGGCAGGTTTTGCTCACGCATCGAGGCCGTGGTGAGCAGCACTTCCAGTTCGATATCAAAGGCGCCCGCGTTCTGATCACGCTTATCCAACAGGTAAGGCAGCGGTTGCGGATCACCTTCAGGGCGCGGCGGCTGGGCTTTGCGGAAGGGCTCCAGGGCTTCGGCAGTCACCACCCACGGCGAGATGCTGGTGATAAAGCTTTTCGACAAGAACGGCCCCAGCGGCTGGTACTCCCAGGCCTGGATATCCCGCGCCGACCAGTCGTTGAGCAGGCAGAAACCGGCGATATGCTCGGCGGCATCGCCAATGGCAATCGCATCGCCCATGGCATTGCCCTGGCCGATCCAGATGCCCAGCTCCAACTCATAGTCCAGGCGCGCGCAGGGGCCAAAGGTCGGTTCGGACTGGCCGGCCGGCAGGGTCTGGCCTTTAGGGCGTCGCACCTCTGTACCCGAGGGACGAATGGTCGATGCACGGCCGTGGTAACCAATCGGCACGTATTTGTAGTTCGGCAACAGCGGGTTATCGGGGCGGAACAACTTGCCGACGTTTTGCGCGTGCTCGATGCCGACGTAGAAGTCGGTGTAGTCATTGATCTTGGCCGGCAGGTGCATCTGGCAATCGGCGGCACGGTGCAGCACGTGCGCTTCGCGGTTTTGCAGCTCGCTGCCTTCGGCCAGTAGTTCCAGCAGGCGCTCGCGCAGGGCAACGCGAGGGCCACGGCCCAGTTCGAAAAACGCGTTCAACTGCCCGCCCGCAGTGGCTTCGACGGCGCGTCGGGCTTCGCCCTCAAACGCGTCCAGTGCGGCATGCAGGTCGAGAATCGCATCGCCAATCGCCACGCCACTGCGCGGTGCCGAGCCGTTGATACTGAACACGCCCAGGGGCAGGTTTTGCAGGGGGAAATCCGCGTGACCGTTGGCCGAGGCCACCCAGCTGCGGGTCTGCGTTGGTTGAGTCATGGGTTATCTCCGGTTCGGGTTGAAGGTGGCGGGCAGCGCGGCCCAGCACGCGTCATACGCAGGTTGCAGTTGTGGGCACTCCAGGGCGAACTGGGTCGGGCGCAGCACTTGGCTGGTCTCGAACATGAACGCCATGGTGTTATCGATCTTGTGCGGCGCAAGGTCCGCGTTGATGGCCTTGGTGCAGGTCTCGCCATCCGGGCCGTGGGCGCTCATGCAACTGTGCAGCGATGCGCCGCCCGGCAGGAAGCCTTCGGCCTTGGCGTCGTAGGCGCCCTGGATCAGGCCCATGTATTCGTTCATCAGGTTGCGATGGAACCACGGCGGCCGGAAGGTGTTCTCGGCCACCATCCAGCGCGGCGGGAAGATCACGAAGTCGAGGTTGGCCAGGCCATGCACGCTGGTGGGCGAGGTCAGCACGGTGAAGATCGACGGGTCCGGATGATCGAAACTCACCGTGCCAATGGTGTTGAAGCGACGCAGGTCGTATTTGTACGGCACATTGTTGCCGTGCCAGGCGACCACGTTGAGCGGTGAATGGTCCAGCTCGCAGGCCCACAGTTCGCCGAGGAACTTCTGTACCAGCGTAGTCGGTTGCTTGAGGTCTTCGTAGCGGGCCACCGGCGTAAGAAAGTCGCGGGGGTTGGCCAGGCCGTTGCTGCCAATCGGCCCCAGGTCAGGCAGACGCAGCGGGGCGCCGTGGTTCTCGGCGACGTAACCGCGTGCTTGCGCATCCAGCAGCTCGATACGGAACTTGAGACCACGGGGCAGCACGACAATTTCCAGCGGCTCGACATCCAGCACGCCCAGTTCGGTGGCGATGCGCAGGCGGCCCTGCTCGGGGACGATCAGCAGTTCGCCGTCGGCATTGAAGAACACGCGCTCCATGGAGCGGTTGGCGCGGTAATTATAGATGCTGATGCCCGCTGGTTTTTCCGCCCCCGAATTGGCGACCATGCCCACCAGGCCGTCGATAAAGTCCGTCGGCTCACTCGGGATATCCAACGGGTTCCAACGCAAGCGATTCGGCGTGACCGCGCCCAACGGGCCACCGGCCAATTGCCGCGCAAGCTTGACGAATGCCGGGTGGTTGGCCGACGGCTGGATGCGGTACAGCCAGGTGCGACGGGCTTCGCTGCGGGCCATGGTGAAGGCGGTGCCGGAAAACAGTTCGGTGTAGAGGCCGTAAGGGGCTTTCTGCGGCGAGTTCTGGCCAACCGGCAGCGCGCCGGGCAAGGCTTCGCTGGCGAATTCATTGCCGAAGCCCGACAGGTATTCGAGGTTCATGGATCGTCCTCTGAGGGTCAGTTGTATTTATCGTAATCCAGTTACGCATAACGTAATTTGATCACTATCGACCGTCAAGCTATAAAGACGCCCATTCATCTCTCGGATTCTCGCCCTTCCATGGAAAAGCCTCGCGACACCGGTAAACAGAAAGTCCGCTCGGCGGAAGTCGGCACCGATATCCTCAAGGCCCTGGCCGAACTATCCCCGGCCACCTCGTTGTCACGCCTGGCCGAACATGTGCAGATGCCGGCGAGCAAGGTGCACCGCTATTTGCAGGCCCTGATCGCGTCGGGTTTTGCCGAACAGAACGCAGCCACCAACCATTACGGCCTGGGCCGAGAGGCATTGCGAGTGGGGCTGGCGGCGCTGGGCAGCATGGATGTGTTGAAAGTCGGCGCCATGCCCCTGGCAGAGCTGCGCGATGAATTGAATGAAACCTGCTTTCTGGCGGTGTGGGGCAACCAGGGCGCGACCGTGGTACAGATCGAGCCGGCAGTGCGCGCCGTTACCGTGGTGACGCAACTGGGCTCAGTGTTGCCGCTGCTCAGCTCTTCCACCGGGCTGGTGTTCAGCGCTTATCTGCCGTCACGGGAAACTGTAGAACTGCGCGAACGCGAGGTTCAGGCCGGCACCGCCCACAGCTTGGCGGACGATCAGGCCTATGCCAGCGTGTGCGAGCAAATCCGCCGCCGTGGCCTGCACTTTGTGCATGGCTTGCTGATGCCCGGCGTGGATGCATTGTCGGCGCCGGTGTTCAATGCGGTCGGGCACGTGGCGGCGGTGATGACCGTGGTCGGCCCAACCTCGCTGTTCCATGCCGATGAAGATGGCCCGGCGGCGCAGCACTTGCTGGCGGCGACCCGGGCCGTGAGTTGGCGCATGGGCTATCAGCCCTGAATCACTCGTCGCTGCGCGCCAGCGCCACTGCCACGTGATCCTCGAGCGCCTTGACCTGGGCGCCGGCCACCACGTAGTTGTTGGTCAGCATCGAAAACACCAGCTTGCGCCCGCCGGCGTCGGTGATGTAACCACTCAATGACGACACGCCGCCCATGGAGCCGGTCTTGGCGTGCAGGTTGTTTTGCGCCTGCGTGTCGCGCAGACGATAGCGCAGGCTGCCGCCGGTCATGCGGTCGGTGTTGCCGGCAATCGGCAGCGCGTTGTACCAGGCGTCGAACCACGGCTGTTTGCTGGCGGCCAGCAACAGGTCGGTGAGGGTTTGCGACGACACCAGGTTGCGCCGTGACAGGCCGGAGCCGTCGACCTGGTTGAACGTGGCGGTGTCCAGCCCCTGACGCTTGAGGAACCCGGCCACCGCCACGGCGCCCGCTGCTGCCGTGCCGCTATTGGCGGTGTGGTGCCCCATGGCCTTGAGCAAGGCTTCGGACATGTTGTTGTTCGAAAGCTTGAGCAACGGCGTGATCAAATCCTGTAACGGCGCCGATTGGTGCTCGGCCAGCACCGTTACCGCCGTCGGGCTTGCCCCGCCCATCACCCGACGCCCCAGTACGGTGATGCCCTGTTGCGCCAAGGCTTGTTCAAACAGATTCGCGACCAGTTGCGTTGGCTCCCAGACGCTGACCAATTGCTGGCTCTGCTTTCCCGGCGCCACTGCGCCACTGAGTTGCAACAGGTTGGTGCCATGGCGACGGTTGATCCCATAACTGTTGCCCGGACCGCTCATGGCACGGTTGCTCAGTTGCAGGTAATCAGTAGGCGGGAAAATATCGACACTCACCGGGGTGCCGGCCCGTAACGGCGCCTTGGCCGTGACCAGCACACTGCCTGCATCAAAGTCCGCATTGGGTGCCACAGTCAGCGCCGAAATCTGCGCGCCGTAGTAGGTGGTTTCATCGTCATGGGACCAATCCACCCCCAATCGCTCAGCATCGAACCAGGTGTCGTCGAACACCAGATCGCCCTGTACCTGGCGTACGCCCTGGCTGGCCAACTGCGCGGCCAGCGCCTGGTAGTCGGCAAACTGAATGCTCGGGTCGCCCAGGCCACGCAGGTACAGGTTGCCGGTCAGGCGGTCGCCCTGGCGTATGCCGTTGCTCAGCAGTTGGGTGGCGAAGCGGTATTGCGGCCCCAGCACATCCATGGCCGCCGCCGTGGTCAACAACTTGAGGTTGGACGCGGGCACCAACCGGGTGCGTGGGTTGTGCTGATACAGCGTGGAGCCCGTGCGGGCGTCACGTACCATCAGCGAGACCGTAGCACCTTGCAGCGCCGGATCGCTCAGCAGTTTATCCAGGGTTGCCGGCGTGGAAGTTTGGGAGACGCTGGCGCAGCCGCCCAGTAAAAAACTCAAACCGACCAGCAGGGTGCCGGTGCGTAACCATTTTCCAAAGTACATCAGTCGCGTTTTCCATAAGCATGCAATGGCGGCAACGCTAACAGCTCGCTATCAATGTGGCGACCGCTTTCCTGTGGGAGCTGGCTTGCCTGCGATGCAGACAACTCGGTGTATCAGGCAAACCCGGTCGATGCCATCGCAGGCAAGCCAGCTCCCACAGATAAATGAATCAGAAGGTCAAGGTGCTGGACACCGACACCTGCCGCGCATCGCCCATGGACACAAACTGCGTATTCACCGAGGACGTGTAGTAGGTACGGTCGAACAGGTTCTTCACATTGAGCTGGAACTTGACCTTCTGCCCCTCAAGCTTGGTGTCGTAGCTGGCGAACACATCGGCCACGGTGTAGCTGGGCAGTTCGAAACTGTTGGCCGCGTCCCCTGCCCGCTCGCCGACATAACGCGCCCCGGCGCCGACGCGCAGTTGATCACCGCCCAGGATGCTGCCGAAGTCATACACCGCCGACAACGAGCCGGTGCTTTTTGCCACATTCTGCAGGCGATTGCCTTTGAGCTTGGGGTCTTCGGTGACCTCGGCATCGGTGTAGGCATAGCTGCCGATCAGGCTCCACTTATCCGTCAGCTGGCCGCTGGCATCCAACTCCAGGCCGCGAGAGCGCACTTTGCCGGCCACGCTGTACTCCGAGGTCAGGCCCTCGCCTACCTGCACCAACACGTTGCGTTTATCGATGGTGAACAGCGCCGCACTGGCAGTGATGCGCCCCGGCAGGTCGAACTTGGTACCCAATTCCCAGGCCTTGGATTCTTCCGGCTGCAAACTGCCGTTCAACACGGTTTTATTGGCCAGTGGCGCGATGGTGGAGTTGGGCTTGAACGACTCGGTATAGCTGCCATAAAACGACAGTTCATCGCTATAGCGATACACCAGCCCAGCCCGCGGCACCCACTTCTGGCCATTGCCGTCGGTGTTGGCGGTGAACGGCACGCCTTTGCCGGCGTATTGGTCGTACATCTGGTAACGCGCACCGCCGACCAGAATCCATTGCTCGTTGAGGTGGATGGCATCCTGGAAGAACAACGAATCGCTGCGCAGCAGATCGGTCTGGTTGCTGTCCGGCGCGCTGACTTTGGAACCGGCGACTTCGTTGCCGTACACCGGGTTGTTGTAATCGAAGCTGCCTCGCGGTGCCTGGCGGATCAGGTCGGCGCGGTAGATCTTGCGGTATTCATCGTCCAGGCCAAATACCAGATCGTGCTGCATACCCGCAACATCGACCTTGCCTTCGAGGCTGGCGGTGGCGAAGCGGTCGGTGGTCAGTGCGCCCTGAGTGCCGTCCATGCTGCGGGTCAGGGTGCCGTTGGGGTTGACCTTGACCACGCGCACCTGGCTGGCGTCGTAGGTTTCGCGGTTCCAGCTGTAGCCGAAGTGGGCTTTCCAGTCGTCGTTGAGATCATGATCGACAGTCAAGCGGTACAGATCGGAGCGGCCTTCCATGTTGTTGAAAGGCTCATCCAGACGGCGGGTGGCGGGGATGTTCAACGGATGGTTGGTCTTGGGATCGATGGCGGTGCCCCGGTCGAACGGCGCGAGAAATTCGCGATGCTCATAGGCTAGCACCACTTGGGTGGTGTCGCCGTACCAGGCCAGGGACGGCGCCACCAGGGTCTCGCGGTGGGTGCCGTAGTTGCGCCAGTAGTCTTCGTCTTCATGGTCGACGATCAGGCGATAGGCCAAGCCACTGTCACCGAGGGGGCCGGTGGTATCGAGGTTGCCGCCGCTGCCATTCTTGCCGCTGCCGAAGGTAGAGCCGCGCGCTGTCAGGGAGGTGGACTGCACCCGTTCAGGCTTTTTGCTGACGATATTGACCACACCGCCCGGGTCCTGGATGCCATACAACAGCGATGACGGGCCCTTGAGCACTTCGACACGCTCGGCGGTAGCGTTCAACGCCCGGCCCTGCACCACTGGCATACCGTCCTTCATGATCGAGCCATTACGGTTGTCGCCGAAGCCGCGCAACATCACCGCATCCTGAGTGCTGCCCAGGGTATTGGACTGAGTGATGCCGCTGATATTGCCCAGCGCATCATCCAGGTTGCGCGGTTGTTGGTCGCGCAGCACTTGAGCCGGGACTACGTTGACGGTCTGCGGGGCTTCCAGCAGCAACCCATGGGAGCGCATCACCGAACTGGTCGGCGGCGGTTGGTAGCTGGTGCTGTCCTGAGCGAGGTTGGTGCCGCTGATGGTAGTAGCGCCGAGGTTGACCGCGCCATCGGTAGGCACCGGCTCCAGCGCCAGGGTTCGGGCGTCGATCTGGCGGAAGGTGAAGCCGGACTGGCTCAACAGACGTTGCAGCGCCTGGCTTGCAGTCATCGGCCCGCTGACCGCCGGGGCATTGAGGCCGTAGGGCGCTTCATCGGTGTAGATCACGCTGATACCGGTGATCCGGCTGAACTCGCTCAGCGCCTGAGGCAATGGCTTGGCCGCCAGGGCAAACTTGAATTGAGTGCTTTGCTGCTCCTGCGCCTGGGCAATGCCAAGCGGCAACAACGCCAGCCCCGATACCGCTAATGCCGAGGCTCCCAGCCACTGTTTGATCCAACCGCCCGCCGTCGACTTCATGCTGTGAGAATCCGTGTAAAAAACGCTGTTAATGCGAATTGATCGCAGTTTCAAGCATTACACGGATGGGCCGAGTGTTTACCTCACCTTTTTTATGCAAATAACTTTTTTAGCCGCCCTCGCGTACTCAGGAGGCGTTGGTGGGGGAGCCACTTGCCGCCAGGCACTCCTTGGCGCTCTTTTTCAACTTCTTGATCAAGCGTTCCTGACGCAACGCTTCGCCTTTGCTCGCGCATTGCTCGGTATACACCAGCGCCACCGCAGGGCTGGAGAGGAAAAAACGCGCCCCCTTACCGCTCTGGTGCTTGGCAAACCGGCGCAAAGGATCGTTGCTGATGCCGCAATACAACGAACCATTGGCGGCGCGCACCAAATAGACAAACCAGGGTTTTGGCTCAAGAGTATTCACAAGTTGATTCGGTTAACGCAAGGGAGCGCCCAGTCTATCAACGCCCGCTCTGAAATACCTTCAGGCCTTTATTGGCCTGCGCGCGCACGGCGTTTTTCACCAGCGGCGTCCACCCCAGCAACAGGCCCTTGGCACCCAAGGCCTGGCGCGACCAACGCCACAGGTCAAAATGGTCGTGATGCTCGCAGATCTTGCCGTCGCGAAACACGAACCGCGCCTGGATATCGTTGACCACCGTATTGCCCGTCGCACTGAACAGATACGTCGCCACCCAGTGGGCACTGCCACCCGTGTCATCGCTGCGCACTTGATCGAACACCAGGGAAAAGTCCTTGGCTCGCGTGGTGAGCATGCGCCACATGTCGCCGGCATCCCGACCGCGCAATTCGCCAAATGCCGGGTCGCTGAACAGCACATCGTCGGTGTAGCAGGCCGCCATGGCTTCGGCATCCAGCCGCTGGAAAGCGCTATAGAACTGGGTGATCAGGGCGTTGTGGGCATCACTCATGGGCAGGTTCCGCACAATGAACAGGGGGCTGAACAATAGTCCGCGTTACAGCAGAAAGCTATGGCTTTACCCGTAAGGAATGCGTGATGCCCCACAGCGTTAAAGGTAGACGACGTCGAGCGTAGCGCTACCGTCTATGTAAACTTCCTCGGCAATCGGCAAATCCCTCTTGCCCGTCAGGGTCGTGGCAACGCCCACTTGCGCACTGAATCTGGTCATTGGAAAAGGCGCACTACTGCTGTCGTGGGCGGTACGCATCCAGCCTGGCTGCCACGTCGAACGGTCGGGTGCATTCACCCAGGTATTACCAGTCGGGGACTCGATTAAACCAACAGGGTTATCGTCGGCGGTAGCGTTAGACGTTGACAGTTCGTACCAACCGATTTTCTTCCCGGCGCTGGTCAGGCCCAGACCAAAACGTGAAAGGTCTTGCGGCTGAGTTGGATACGTGGGAATTGCAGTGCCCGGGCGATTATCCGTGCTCTTGACGGCCATCAGCACCGGCGCATCACAGGCCACCTCGAGCTGCAGCGTGGCCTTTGGAAGTACTTTATAGCCAAACTCCGGGAAGTCCTGAATCGAGATTTTGCCATGGTCCACGACCCCATCACCGGACAATGTGGGTGTACAGGCGGAGGGCGTGATCACACCGACGACACTGAGGTCCACACTGGAGGCGGCCATTGCATTGGAAACACCGGCCAGCACAAACGCGGCGGTAATAAGTACACGAGAGGGATGCATATAAGCGCTCACTTGCGGTCGTTCAACTACACAGGACAAAAGGCACCTGCACGTGCGCCATCAACCTGCATGTTCGACTCATCTAATAGACTAGGGATTTGGGGACGGCCATCGCACATATTGCAAAGGCACCGTGGCTACTTTAAAGACCGCCTCTTTCAAACCCCATACAACTAATACGAATTGAAAAAAACACCGGTTAGTTTCAGCCTCGTCATAAAACTGTAACTTTCTAAGGCACCATTCCCGCATCTCGGGCGTAAGCAAACAAGTCAACGTCGGTAGAAATACTCAACCGTTGCATGGCGGTGCTTTTCTGCTTGCTGATAGTTGAAATACTGCGATTGACCTGTGCTGCGATCTGGCTGACGGTCATGCCGCTGGCCAGCATCCGCACCACCTCGCGTTCCTTGCCCGACAACTGCGGCTCTTGGGATTGATCGCCCGTTCCCGCCTCAACCAGTTGCACTCGCAGGCATTCGCTGGCAAAGGTCTGCCCGGCGCACACCGCCTTTATGGCCAGGGGCAACTCCCTGGCCGAAGCGCTTTTGGCGACAACCGCCTTGGCACCATGAGCGAAAGACGCGCGCAAGGTGGCGACGTTGGCGAACATGGTCACCAGAATCACCGGCAACTTCGGATACTGGCGATGCAGCAGCCCCAACAAACCATAACCGTCAGCGTGCTGGCCGCCCGGCATGGCGAAGTCCGTGACGAGCACATCGCACGGGGTGGTGCTCAATACCCCAAGCAACTGATCAGGACCGTCGGCCTCACCCACCACTTTGCACTTGCCATTCGCCTCAATCACGACTTTCTGCCCGACTCGGACAATAGGATGATCGTCAGCAATAATTACTCGAAGCATAGATACCCACGCATGATGGCAACTTGGACCCGCGCAAAATACCTCCGCCAGCGCCCATCAACAACTGCTAACAAAGAGCTGCTTGCAGCCGCGCCCAATATTCAGTAGTGGGTATTTTTTGGACTACAACACAATAGGAAAGTACCTACAACCAAAACTAGGCAGTCAGCAGCACTTACAACCCCGGCGGGTTCTTGCTTCAAATGCTGGACAGGTACTCAAGACAGACACACAAGCGTGTCTGGAACACGTCCAAATCCCTGCTGTGTGCTGCAACTCCATCGGTCTGCACTTGCTTGATCAACTGTGTAGCGGTGATTTCAAGGTCGCAACTCCCCAAAAACACCAGGCTGCCAACCAAGCGATGGAGGCGCTCCGCAGCCAGTGGCGCATTCAGTGTCGCGCAGGCATGACGCAAGACACGGTGGTCCTCCCATGCTTCGATCAACAGGTTTTCGAGCAGCGAGTCAACAATCAGGTCGCTGCCAAACGTCGCAACCAGCGTGGCACGTGTTGGCCAAACGGCGCACGGCAATGTGTCCTGCCGGTCGGGTTGGCCAGCATCACCGCCTGGCAACCAGCGCACCAACAGGGCATGCAGTTGTTCCAGGGTCAGCGGTTTGAGCAGCCAGGCATCCATTCCGGCGTCAAGACATCGCTGAGGGCTGTCGTTCTGCAGGTTGGCGGTCAAAGCAATGATCGGTACCCGTTTCAAACCGTGGTCGCGCTCATGCTGGCGAATGGCACGGACCATACTGTAGCCATCCATGAACGGCATCTGGCAATCGCTGATCACCAAGTCAAAGGGCCGGCTGGTGAACGCGACCAGGCCCATGAACCCGTCGGCGACCAGCTCGTGCCCCAGCCCCAGCTTCTGTAACAGCCATCCCAACAACAGGCGGTAGGCGGAGTGATCCTCTACGACCAGGATATTCAACTGTTGCCAATGACGCGGTACGGCAACAGGCGGCTTGAGTGTCTGGCTCGCTCCTGCGGTTGAACCTGAAAGCGAACCCATCAGTACCTCTTCGTGACTATTGATCCGGCGGCAATCCGCAGCACTGGTGCAATAGCCAAAAAGGCCTATTCGGCAGCAACGATCGCCACATCCATTTGAATGTTATCGACCTGAAACAAATAACCTTTTGAGCAATTAAAAGCCGATACAACAACTACGAAAAAATCCACTGGCTCATGGCCGCCGCGCATCAGGCCAATGTCGTATTAGTTGTATTTCCAACGTGCCACCCCCTGGCTAAATTGGGCCCACCCCAAAAGAGGGACGGTTTGCCACTCGGCAGCCGCGAAAAAATCGAGAGCGCCACTCGGCAAACCGCCCGTCCATGTCGGGTCGGACGCTGCCCTGCACGCGCCTCCATCTGCCAGCCTGCAATGGAAAAAATTGAAATGAAGATCCGTATATCTCTGCTGAGCAGCGCCCTGCTGCTGGCAATGACTTCGTCTGCGTTCGCTGCCAGCAGCGTGGACCTGACCGTCAAAGGGGTGATCACCCCCAGCGCCTGCACCCCCAACCTGCCAGGCGACATTGATTACGGAAAAATCGCAGCAAAGGATCTGAGCCCCGACAGCCATACCTGGCTTGAGCATCGGACACTGAAACTGAGCGTCAACTGCGATGCGGCGACGCTGTTCGCCATCCGCACCGTCGACAATCGGGCCGGCTCGTCAACCATCGGCACCTTTGGCCTGGGCTTGACCGACGAAAACGAAAAGCTCGGTGGGTTTGAGCTGTCGCTGCTCAGTCATACCTCTGAGACGCCCTCCACAGCATTGATCCAGTACCCCTGGAGCCCGACATGGACTGTGCTTTACCCGGATGACGGGGTCACCCCCAACACATTGGTAGGTTTTGGCGGTCGCAGTGATAGCGGTTGGGCCCCGCAACCACTTCAGGACGTGGTCATGGACATCTCCGTACGTGGCGCCATTGCACCTACCAATACCCTGACACTGGACAGCGAGGTGGCAATGGACGGTTCCGCGACCTTCGAAGTCAACTATCTGTAAGGGGGCTTCTTCGATGAAGCTCTGCCTAGCCCTACTCGGCAGCGTCCTGTCGCTGGCGGCGAGCGCCCGCCTATTGGCCGCCAGCACTGTGGATAAGCGTCCAGGCCCGGGCACTGTAGAACGCTTGTATCTGTAACTCCCTCTAGAAGATTCAAACCACCCCCAGGAGATCCATTCGACCATGAAGGTACTCACGTTCAGCCTGACAGGCGTGTTGCTGCTCTGCCCGCCAGCATTCGCCAACAGCAACACCGAGTTGCTGGTCCAAGGCGTCATCACCCCCAGCGCCTGCGCCCCGGTGGTCTCCGGCGGTGGCATTGTCGACTTCGGCAAGGTGTCGGTCAAAGACCTCAATACCCACACCTATACCGATTTGCCCAGGGAAACCATGCTCTTGAGCGTGCGTTGCGACGGGCCGACTTTTTTTACCCTCAACACCATCGATAACCGCCCGGGTACGGCTGCCAGCCACTTCAGCTGGCACGGCCTGGGCACCACGGCCAACGATGAAAAAGTCGGCGACGCCGGGCTTGGCCTCTATAACCCGGTGGCCGACAACGTATCGGTGCGCACCATCACTTCAAGGGATGGCGGCACGACCTGGATGCCCTCCGTGATGCTCAGTCACACCTTGCTGACGGCGGTCGCCAACAACGACGACGTGACCCCCATTGCGATCCAGGAACTGGACGCCGAGATACGCCTGATCACCCACATTGCACCCGCCAACGACCTGACGCTTACCGACGAAGTCCCCATCGACGGTCACGCCACTGTGCAAGTCAATTACCTCTAAGGAGCCCGCACCATGAAAACCCGCTTGACCACCCTGGCCGCCAGCCTGTTGCTGCTCAACTCGGCCGCCACCTTCGCCGCGTCCACCGTTGACCTGACCGTCAAAGGCCTGATCGTGCCCAGTGCCTGTACACCGAGCCTGTCCGGTGGTGGCGTGATCGACCACGGCAAGATTTCCGCCAAGGACCTGAACCCGGACAAAAATACGGTCATCGGCAACAACACACTGAGCATGGCGGTCAATTGCGACGCGCCGATCCAGTTTGCTCTGCACTCGATCGATAACCGCGCAGCGTCCGGCAGCTCGATACGTTACGGTCTTGGATTTATCAATGAGACCCAGGTGCTTGGCGGGTACATCCTGACGTTCGCCAACCCGGTTGCCGAAGGTGGCGTCGTGGTGCAGCCGATTGCGTCGGGCGACCAAGGTAATACCTGGTACAGGGAAAAGTTCTGGGACCCAGGCCTGTACATGTCAGTCGCCGCGATGGATGACGACACCCAGCCACTGGCGGTCAAGGACCTGAGCCTCGACCTGGAAGTGCAAACCATCATTAATCGCGCCGATGGCCTGGACCTGAGCAATGAGGTCACCATCGACGGCTCCGCCACCCTTGAAGTGAAGTACCTTTAACCCATGGCGGCCCATCCCTTGAACATTGACAGGCATGGGCTGCGCCTGCCGATGCCTGTGTTGGCTGCACCCGCCCGTCTCTGTGCCGCCGTACTGTGCCTGCTCATCGCGTTACAGGCACACGCGGGCTCGTTCGTCGACCTCACGGTAACCGGCCGGGTCACACCGGACGCCTGTCATATCGAGCTGACGGACGAGGGCATTGTCGATCACGGCAAGATCCCGTCCCACAGCCTCAACGTCGACGAGTTCACCGTGCTGCCCAGCCAGATGCTTGATCTGCACGTGCTGTGCGCCCGGCCCATGCTGTTTGCACTGGTGGGCATCGACAATCGTGCCGAGTCGTCACTGGCGCCCGACTACTTCTATGGGCTGGGAAGAAACATACACGCCCCTGAGGAGCGTCTCGGTTCCGTAGCGTTGTCCTATCGCGACGCCCTGGGCGACTCACAGCCGCTGCAGGTACTGGCCTCCATCAACAGCGGCGAGACCTGGTCACAAGACCCCAATGCCTATCCACGCTCCTACATGGCCTTCGCGCCGCCCGGTGACCGTCAGCCCGAGTTCATCAGCCAGTTGCTGGTCAGGCTGCAGGTGGACACGGCCATCAACTTTTCGCAGTACCTGACACTGGACCAGGAAGTCCCTCTGGACGGCTCCATCGTCCTGGACTTGCGCTACCTCTGACCCAACTATCGCCTAATGGAAAACCGTCATGACCATGACACGCTCAAACACCGCCGTCGGCGCCCTGGCCCTGCTACTGGTGCTGGGTAATCCAGTAAAAGCCGATGGCATGGTACCCGACACCTCCGTGGTGATCGTGCACGAAGCCGAGGGCGAAGCCGCCGTGTCGGTGACCAACACCGACAGCCAGCTCGCGCTGCTGCATGTGACCTTGCTGGATATTCCAGAAGACACCGAGCCGCTGCTGGTGGTGACACCGCCGTTGTCACGGGTTGAGGCGTCCAAATCCCAGCTGGTGCGGTTCATCCTGCAGAACCAGCAGCCGCTGCTCACTCAGCGACTCAAACGCGCCGTGTTCGAAGGCATGCCGCAAGGTCGCGCCGCCACTGCCGCCGGGCATGCCCGCGTGGGCGTGACTGTGCGCCAGAACCTGCCGGTAATCGTGCACCCCAAGGGCCTGGCGCCGAACCGCACACCGTGGACCGACCTGACCTGGACCCTGCGCGACGGCCAGTTGCAGGTGCGCAATGACACGCCTTATGTGGTGCGCCTGGCGCAGGAGCTGCTGCTGTTGCCAGGTAACGGCAAAGCCATGCTGCCGCGCACCTACGTGCTGCCGGGCGAAGCCATCAGCGTACCGGCCAGCGGTGGTCAGGCCAGCACAGTCAGGCTGCAGCCGGCCACGGTGTATGGCTTTGCGGTCAAGGCCTACGACGCACCGATCACCCTCTGACGGAAAACCACAGGCGTCGCACCATCGACCGACGCCTGGATAACGAAGTGACGGCATATCGACCGTCACCAGAACGCCGGGCGCACACGGCCTGAGTGTTCACTACAAGAGTACCTTGCGTGATAACAGTATTGAGTTACCGTGACGGCGAAGCCGTGCCCGCCATCCTTGCCCGACCGCCGTTGCCGTTGGCGCTGCTGCTGTGCGCAGTGCTGTCGACCAAGGCCTGGGCCGATGATTCGAGCCCGGCCGGCTTCGACACCCAGACCTTGCATCAACGTGGCATTGACCCACAGCTGGCCAGCCTGTTGCTGGCCGCACCGCGCTTCGCCGCCGGGCGACATACCGTCCACCTGCGGGTCAACGGCGAGCGACGCGGCCGGCATGATGTCAGTTTTGATCAGCAGGGCAACCTGTGCTTTGACCGGGCCTTGCTGGACGCCGCCAACCTGCAGTTGCCCAGTGAAACCGAAGGTTGCCAGGACTTCCTTGGGCAATATCCGCAAAGCCTGGTGGAGCCGGATCCGGCGACACTGACGGTATCCCTGGTGGTGCCCACCGAAGCGCTGCGCCCGGTGCGGCAGGATATTTCCGGCTACGAAACCGGCGGATTTGCCGGGCTACTCAATTACGACCTCAGCGGCTTCTACAACCGCTTCGGCGATGACGCCAGCCGGTTCGGCTCGGCCAATACCGAGGTGGGTTTCAATGCCGGCGACTGGATCGTGCGCAGTCGCCAGGTGCAGACCTGGCAGGATGGCCTGTCACGCAGCACCCACTTGGAAGCCTATGCTCAACGCACCTTCGCCAGCCATCAGGCAGTGCTTCAGGCCGGGCAGATCAATCTGTATAACCCGGTGCTGTCCGGCGCACAGATCACCGGGGTGCAAGTGCTCACCGAACACGCCCTTCAGGAGCAGGGCCAGGGTGCGCTGATCCAAGGTATCGCCAACAGTCCCGCACAGGTCGAAGTGCGGCAGAACGGTGCGTTGATTCACTCCACCGTGGTGCCTGCCGGCCCCTTTGCCCTGACCGATGTGCGCCGGTTGAACACGCGCTCGGATGTGGAGGTCACGGTCAAGGAAAGTGTCGGCGGTGAGCGACGCTTCACTGTGCCGGCGGCCATGCTGGGTCTCGGGTTGCCAGCGCCGGGTTACTCCGTGGCGGCGGGCCGGGTACGTAATGTCGGCGACGCCAAAGGGGATGATCCATGGGTGGTCAGTGCCGGCTGGACAGGCGCCCTGCATCCTCAAGTGACCCTGGGCAGCGGCGTGCTGGCGGCCAGCGAATACCGCTCGGTGGGCGCCAGCCTGGGCTGGATGCCCTGGCTGGACAGTCAGGTCCAACTGTCCACGCAAGTGTCCAACACCCAGGCGCGTGAAAAAGTCTCCGGTGTGCAAACCGATCTTTCCTGGTCCCAGCGCCTCAACGAACAGTGGTCATTCAGCGCCGCCAATTCCTGGCGCAGCCCCGGCTACCGCGAACTCGAAGAGAGCACCTACGAGCGCGACGACCGCAATCGCGCTTCACGCTACCGCGACCAGCAAAGCCTCAACCTGGGGTGGTCGCACCCAATACTGGGTGCATTCAGCGCCGGGGTTTCGCGCTCATCCAACTTCGCCGGCGACAGCAGCAGCCGCGCATTGGCATCCTGGGGCACCAGTATTGGCGCGGTGTCTTTGTCAGCCAGCGCCGAATGGCAAATGGGCGGCAGCCAGCAACAAGATAACGCGGTTTACCTCAACATCAGTGTGCCGCTGGGCGAGAGCCGCCGACTGCGCAGTTGGGTACGCAACTCCGGCGGCGAAAACCGCACCGGCATGGGCGTGACCGAACAGATCGACGACCAGCTCAGCTACCGGGTCAGCGCCGAACATGACAGCAGCGATCATCAGGTGGAAACCACCGTCGGCGTCTCGGCGTTGCCACGCTACAGCCAGCTCGACTTCAGCTACAGCCGCTCCGATGCCGAGCGCTCCAGTTATCAAGGGGGGGCCCGCGGCGCAGTGGTGATGCACGGTGGCGGCGTGACCCTTTCCCCCTACCCGGTGCGCGACACCTTTGCCCTGGTGTCCGTCGGCGACATGAGCGGCATCAAGCTCAGTACCCCCAGCGGGCCGGTCTGGACCGATTGGCAAGGCCAGGCCGTGGTGCCGCAAGTGGCCGCGTACGGGCGCAGCCCGGTGGAAGTCCAGACCCGCTCGCTGCCGCGCAATGCCGATATCAACAACGGCCTGGCAATGATCTCGGCCGGACGCGGCGCGGTGGACAGGGTCGAGTTCGGCGTCGGTTTGACCCGCCGTGTGTTGCTCACCGTCAGTCACGACGACGGCTCGCCGCTGCCTGCGGGCGCCTCCGTCAGTAGTGCCAGTGGTGAGTTTGTGACCTTGGTGCAGGACGGCAGCCAGGTCTTTCTGCCCAACGTACTGGATCAAACGACGCTGTGGATAACCACACCCCAGGGAGGCCGTTGCCAGTTGCACTACCAACTGGCAGCCAAAGCCGACCCGTTGGTGTACTTCGAATCGGCTCCCGCACGTTGCCGCGTACCTTGAGGATTTCTGTCATGCCCCTTGCAACCTGTATGCGCTCACTCTGTATGTGGCTACTGCTCGGCATCGCCGGCACGGCCCAAGCCTTGGAAGAATGCCAACTGAACGTCAGCGAAGCTCAGGTTGATTTCGGTCTGATGAACCGTCTTGCGCAACACGACGGCGCGCCGGAACGCTTGCTCGGTGAGCGCCGCCTGAGCGTGAACGTCAACTGCCCCCAGGCCGAAGACCTCAGCCTCTTCTATCGGGCGCTGGCTGCCACCCCGCAGCGCCTGCAATTTACCGAACACGGCAGCTATGCCATCGAGGTCGGCAATGCCGTGCTCGACGGTCGCGCCGTTGAATTGGGCTTGCTGACCGCTGCCGGCCAGCCCCCCGTGATGAGTGCAACGGTACTGGAGTGGCGCCCCGGGCACGGCATCGCACCGATTGAACAAGGTGCCGTGCTCATGGGCAAAACCCTTTCGTTGCAACTGACGCTACGCGCCTGGGCCGGTGTGGCGGCAATACAAGCCAGAGACGCAACTACCTGGGAAGTCTCTGGAATGCTGTACGGCGCAAGCCACGGCCGCTACCGGGAACTGACGCTGCGCGCGCACTTTGCGCCCGTTGCTTGCCTGCCGACACTGTCGGACCACGGCGTGGTCGACTATGGCACGTTGTACGCCAAGGACCTCAGCGCCACCAACGAAACACCCCTGCCCACTCGTACGCTGCGCCTGAACGTGAGCTGCGACGCGCCGATCCGCTTTGGCCTGCGCATGAAAGACAACCGCGACGGTTCGGCCACCGGCGGCACTGATGAAACGGCCTATGGACTGGACTTGGACGCCAGCCGTAACAAAATCGGGCGTTTTTATTTGACCATCGACCCGGGGGAATTCAGCGCCGATAGCTTTCCCACCTTGTACCGCACCGACTCCACCAGCAATGGCGTGGCGTGGAGCAGTTCCACCGCCCGGCAGATCCCCATGGCGGCCAACAGCCTGCTGGGTTTTACCGACAAGACAGGTGTCACCACCGGGCCGGTGTCCATGCAGACACTGACCGGCACGATGCGCATCAAGACGTATCTGGCGCCCATGCAAAGCCTGGATCTGCGTGATGTCGTGCGCATCAATGGGTCCGGCACTCTCGAAATTGTCTACTTGTAGGAGTTCGCATCATGAAAAGACACCTTCTTTGCAGCCTGCTTTTATGCGGCAGCGCCCAGGCACTGGCGGCCTCCACGGTTGACCTGAGCGTCCAGGGCCTGATCATTCCCGCCGCCTGCTTGCCACAACTCTCCAGCGGCGGCCTGATCGACTACGGCAAGATTGCCCAACAAGATCTGAACCTGGAGACCGCCACGCGCCTGCCTGTCAAGAATCTGCACATCGGCATTGCCTGCAACGGCCCCGTGCGCTATGCCTTGCGCATGGCTGACAACCGCGACGGCTCGGCCATGGTCAACAGCGAGATTTACTACGGGTTGGGGTTCGATAACAGCGGTAACCGCCTGGGCGTCTACTCCATGACCTTCGACCCTCGGCAGACGCAGGCCAGCAACACCGCACAGATCTACGGCACTGAATCCACCACCGGTGGCCTGGCGTGGCGAACCTCCAACCTCAACCCCATCGACATCGGCTCCAGGAGCTACCTGGGCTTCACGGACGTCGAGGGCAGCGTCAGCGGGCCCACGGCGATCGGTATCCTGGGAGGCATGGTGACGGTGCAGACCGTGATCAATGCGCGCAAGAATCTGGACTTGAGCGTAGAAACACCGCTCGATGGCTCGGCCACGCTGGAAGTGGTGTATCTCTAGACTTTCTCGCTGGTGACTTGCACATAGCGCGCACGGCCGGCGCCGAGGCCCGCGACGATAGCGCCCAGGCCGATCACGGCGAAGATCCAGCCGATAGCCGTCCAGCCGCCGGTCCAGTCATGTACCAGGCCGACCGCGAAAGGGCCGAGGGAGGCCAGGGTGTAGCCAATGCCTTGGGCCATGCTCGACAGGTTGGCCGCCACATGGGAATCGCGTGAACGCAACACGATCAGGGTCAGCGCCAGGCTGAACGTCCCGCCCTGCCCCAGGCCCAGCACAATCGCCCAACCCCACAGGCCATCCAGCGGCGCGTACAGGCACCCGAACAAGCCGCCGAGCGTCAACAGCATCACCACCACGATCGCCAGGCGCTGGTCCTTGCCCCGCGTCGCCAGCCACGGCGCGGCCAGGGAGCTGAGCAGTTGCACGATAATCGAGCCCGACAGCGCCAACCCGGCTTCGGTCGCGCTCAGGCCGCGGCCAATCAGGATCGACGGCAACCAGCCGAACACGATGTAGGCCAGTGACGACTGCAGGCCCATGTACAGGGTGACCTGCCAGGCCAGCGGATCGCGCAATAAACCCTTCACACGATAGGCCACACGATGGGCTCCGTGCTTCTGCCCAACCTGGGGCAACCAGACCAGGGCCGCCACCAGGGCCGGCAGGATCCAGAAGCCCAGGCCGATCTTCCAACTGTCGCCAAAGGCGTGGCTCAGTGGCACCGAGGCACCGGCCGCCATGGCGGCGCCCAAGCACAACGCCATGGTGTAGACACCGGTCATGGCGCCGGCCTGGCTGGCGAAATCGCGCTTGACGATACCCGGCAGCAACACGCCGATGATGCCAATGCTGGCACCTGCAACCAGGCTACCGAGGAACAACCCCACCTCACCGAACGAACTGCGCAGGATGATCCCCGCGGCCAGGGTCAGCAGGATGCCGAGCACCACGCGCTCGGCGCCGAAACGCCGGGCCAGCATCGGCGCGGTAGGTGCAAACAGGCCCAGGCACAGCACCGGCAAGGTGGTTAGTAAACCGGCCTTGGCGGCGGACAGGCCTAAACTGCTCGAAACCTCTGCCAGCAACGGCGACAGGCTCGACAAGGCCGGGCGCAGGTTCAAGGCCACCAACACCAGGCCCAGCAACAGCAGCCATGGCCGAACCACGCTCGGCTGCGCCTGCTGCACGCTGTCGTCGTCAGCTTCGGCGTCGATCAACAGTTCTTCGAGTTCGGTCTTGCGTGGGGCTTCAGGGTTCATTGATCAACTGCCGGCAGAGGGATTTGGCGCGGTCCGGGTCTTGTTGTTCCACCGCATCGAGTAGCGCTCCATGCAGGTCGAACACCGCCTGGCGTCGCGGTGAGCGGTTCAGGGTCTGGCGCAGCTGCGCGCCGACAATGGCGGAGAAGTAGTGGTACAGCTCGCTCAAGGCCGGGTTGTGCGCCGCATCCACCAAGTGCTGGTGGAAGATCAGGTCGGCACTGATATAGGCCTCCAGGTCACCGTGATAACGCCCGGCGCTGAGGTCGAGCGCCTTGCGCAATGCCGTAAGGTCCGCTTCGGTACGACGCAACGCAGCCAGGCCGATGGCCTCCACTTCCAGAATCTGGCGCGTCTCCTGCGCCTGCTCCAGCGTGCAATGAGACAGCGCCCGCATTGTGCCCAGCGGGTCGGTCATCGAGCGCAGGTAACTACCATCGCCCTGGCGAATGTCGATCAAGCCAGAGAAGGCCAATACCCGCATGGCCTCGCGCACGGTGTTACGGCTGATCCCCAGCTCGGCAGACAACTCGGGCTCGGTGGGCAGGCGCTCGCCGATGGCCCATACGCCTTGGGAGATGCGCAGGCGCAGTTGCTCCAGGGCCTGGTCGACCAGGGAGCGTTTGATCAGCGGGGCGATGTCTGTCATGGGTTTAGCGCTTTCGTCCAATCATAGGATGAATTTCCCTACAGGCTATTCGGAGTTGCCTACAAAGGCAACGCACTAGGGTTCTTAGGCAGGAAAAGGAGCAGTATTTTCGATTGGTAAAATTACCCTTAGAGGGTAATTATTGGACTCAGGTGTCTTATGGAAAAGTACACACCTCATTACGATTTGGCCCTGATCAAGGCGGATGTCAGGCGGCTTGGAAAACAAGCTTTTACCAAAACAGCACGCAACTGCGGGGAAAAGCTCGATCTGAGCAACACGCAAATGCAGGAGGTTGTTTACAAGCTAACGGGCAAGATGCTGTTTAAATCCATGACAAGTTATGGCGACCATTGCGTCTGGCAAGACGTTTATCACATTCACTCACATGGCCTGGAGATCTACATCAAGGTGACGTACCGCACGGACGGTAAACCTCCGGTGATCTCCTTCAAGGAGAGTAACCTATGAAAACAGAACAGTGCTTCAGCTGCGGCCAGCATGACGGAATGCGACATTTTTCGGGTCGCAGCGAAACATCGGAAGTCAAAGGCTTGCACCGCCGAATCGACAACCTTTCAGGCTGGGAGTGCCAAAGTTGTGGTGAGGTGATCTTTGACCCTGAAGACGCGGACCGCTATTCAGATCACTGTGATGAGATGGTCTACAGCTTCAGACGAATGATCGGTAACGAGATAAAGCGCATTCGTCGCAAATTGCATCTTTCACAAAAGGACACTGTGCAACTGCTTTCCGGCGGCGGACATAACGCACTTTCACGTTACGAACGCGGTGAGCTGCTGGCGCCAAAATCCCTCGTCGTGCTTATGCGCTTGCTTGATCGCCACCCGCATCTGCTCGTTGATGCAAAAACCTTGAGTGAGGGTGCTGATATGCGTAACACCACGCATACAACCCACAAAGAACACGAGATCGCGACGACGCCCTGACTGAGGGCAAAAAACAAACCCGGCACCAGGCCGGGTTTATTTTTAACACTCCATCAATGCAGTATCTGGCTCAAGAACAACCGGGTCCGCTCATTCTGCGGGTTATCAAAGAAGTCATTCGGTGCCGCCTGTTCCACGATCTCGCCCTTGTCCATGAAGATCACGCGGTTGGCCACGGTGCGGGCAAAGCCCATTTCGTGGGTCACGCACAACATGGTCATGCCGTCTTCAGCCAGGCCGATCATGGTGTCCAGCACCTCTTTCACCATCTCAGGATCCAGCGCCGACGTCGGCTCATCGAACAACATGATTTTGGGCTTCATGCACAGCGCGCGGGCAATCGCCACGCGCTGTTGCTGGCCACCCGAAAGCTGCCCGGGAAACTTGTGGGCCTGCTCCGGAATGCGCACACGCTCCAGGTAGTGCATCGCGATTTCCTCGGCCTTGCGCTTGGGCATCTTGCGCACCCACATCGGCGCCAGCGTGCAGTTTTGCAGGATGGTCAAATGCGGGAACAGGTTGAAGTGCTGGAACACCATGCCGACTTCACGGCGGATCGCTTCGATCTGCTTGAGGTCGTTGGTCAGCTCCACGCCATCGACCACAATGCGGCCCTGCTGGTGCTCTTCCAGGCGGTTGAGGCAGCGGATGGTGGTGGACTTGCCCGACCCCGAAGGGCCGCACAGCACAATACGCTCGCCCTGCTTGACGTTGAGGTTGATGTCTTTCAACACATGGAACTGGCCGTACCATTTGTTGACGCCCTGCATCTGGATAATGCCTTCAGGGCTCACAGGCTGTTTGATTGCTTCGCTCATAAAAAGAACTCCTAACGCTTGTGGCCTGTGTCGAGCTTGCGTTCCAGATGCATGGAATAGCGCGACATACCAAAACAGAAAATCCAGAACACCAGGGCGGCGAACACGTAGCCTTCAGTGGCCATTCCCAGCCATTTGGGGTCGGCGGCGGCTTGCTTGACGCTGTTGAGCAGGTCGAACAGGCCGATGATGATCACAAGGCTGGTGTCCTTGAACAGGGCGATGAAGGTGTTGACGATCCCTGGGATCACCATCTTCAAGGCCTGCGGCAAGATCACCAGGCCCATGCTGCGCCAGTAGCCCAGTCCCATCGCCGCAGCGGCTTCGTATTGGCCCTTGGGAATCGCCTGCAAACCACCGCGCACCACTTCGGCCACATAGGCCGACTGGAACAGGATCACACCGATCAGCGCCCGCAGCAGCTTGTCGAAGTTCATGCCTTCAGGCAGGAACAGCGGCAGCATCACCGACGACATGAACAGCACGGTGATCAACGGCACGCCGCGCCAGAACTCGATGAAGGTCACGCAGACCACCCGAATGGCGGGCATGTTCGAACGCCGTCCCAGCGCCAGCACAATGCCCAGCGGCAAGGCGCCGGCAATGCCCACGGTGGCGATCACCAGGGTCAGCATCAGGCCGCCCCATTGGCTGGTCGCCACATTACTCAGGCCGAACACGCCGCCGTGCAGCAAGCAGTAGGCGATGATCGGGTACAACACCAGAAAGCCCAGGCCGTAGATCGCCTTGCGAGGGAAACGCGAGATGAACAACGGCGCCACGCCCACGATGGCCAGCCACACCGTCATGTCCACGCGCCAGCGCAGGTCGACGGGGTAGTAGCCATACATGAACTGCCCGAAGCGCTGTTGGATAAACACCCAGCAGGCGCCCTCCTTGGTGCAGTCGGCGCGGGTGGTGCCCACCCAGTTGGCATCGAGGATGGCCCAGTGCAGGATCGGTGGCACCACCAGGTACACCAGGTAGATCGCCAGCAAGGTCAGCAGTGTATTGAGCCAGCTCGAGAACAAGTTGGCGCGCATCCAGGCCACCGGCCCGAAGACTTTGCTCGGCGGTGGCATGTCAGGTTTGAACGTATGCGTAGTCATGGGTGTGTCCTCACCGCTCGATCAGCGCAATGCGCTTGTTGTACCAGTTCATCAGCAGGGAAATGCTGATGCTGATCGCCAGGTACACGCTCATGGTGATGGCAATGACTTCAATGGCCTGGCCGGTCTGGTTGAGCACCGTGCCGGCAAACAGCGAAACCATTTCCGGATAACCGATACCGGCGGCCAACGACGAGTTTTTCGCCAGGTTCAGGTATTGGCTGGTCAGCGGCGGAATGATCACGCGCAGCGCTTGCGGGATGATGACCTTGCGCAGCGTCGGCCCCGGGCGCAGGCCTAGTGAACGTGCCGCTTCGGTCTGGCCATGGCTGACGGACTTGATGCCCGAGCGCACGATCTCCGCAATAAACGCCGCCGTGTACACAGTCAACGCCAGGGTCAACGCCAACAACTCTGGGATCAGCACCCAGCCACCGACGAAGTTGAAGCCCGCAAGCTTGGGCATTTCCCAATGCAGCGGCGTGCCGAAGATCAACACGCACAACGTCGGGATTACCACCAGCAGCGCCAGGCCCGCCCAGAATTTATGGAAGGGAACCCCCGTCGCCTCAAAGCGCTTGTTGGCCCAGCGGGTCATCAGCACGATGGCAACGATGGCGACCACCAGGCTGGCGACAAACGGCCAGAACCCGTCGGAGGCCAGCGCTGCCGGCATGTTCAGGCCACGGCTGCTGACAAAGAAGGTGTCACCGAAGTTATGGCTGTTGCGCGGCCCTGGCATGGTCAGGAACACCGCGAAGTACCAGAACAGGATCTGCAACAGCGGCGGAATATTGCGGAACACCTCCACGTACACCGTCGCCAGCTTGTTGATCATCCAGTTGGACGACAAGCGCGCCACGCCGATGATGAAGCCGAGCAGGGTTGCCAGCACCACACCGATGACGGTCACCAGCAAAGTGTTGAGCAGGCCGATGACAAACACCCGGGCATAGCTGTCCGATTCGGTGTAGTCGATCAAGTGCTGCGCGATGCCGAAGCCGGCACTGCGCTCAAGAAAGTCGAAACCCGAGGTGATGCCCCGGTGTTGCAGGTTGGTCTGGGTGTTATGGAACAGGTACCAGCCCAGCGAGACCACCGCCACGATCGTGATGATCTGGAACAGCCACGCACGCACTTTGGGGTCGCTGAAGCTGAGCTTCTGCTTGGGTGCGCCGATTTTATTTTGCATGAAGTGCCCCGAAAATAATGGAACAGAACATCACCCGGCAGTTGGCCTACCGGGTGACAGAACCATCAGCGATCAGCGCACAGGGGGTGCGTATTGAATGCCGCCGTTGTTCCACAGGGCGTTCAGGCCACGGTCGATTTCCAGCGGCGTGCTCTTGCCCAGGTTGCGCTCGAACATCTCGCCGTAGTTACCCACTTGCTTGACGATCTGTACCACCCAGTCCTTCTTCACTTTCAGGTCTTTGCCGTATTCGCCGTCGGCACCGAGCAGACGCGCAACGTCCGGGTTCTTGGTGGCCTTGGCTTCAGCCTCGACGTTCTTGGAGGTCACACCGGCCTCTTCCGCGTTGAGCATGGCGTAGCCCACCCAGCGCACGATGGCCAGCCACTCGTCATCGCCGTTACGCACGACCGGGCCCAGAGGCTCCTTGGAAATGGTTTCCGGCAGCACCACGTAGTCTTTCGGCGAGGCCAGCTTGCTGCGCTGGGCGAACAGCTGGGACTTGTCGGAAGTCAGTACGTCGCAACGCCCGGATTCCAGCGACTTGGCGCTTTCATCGGAGGTGTCGAAGGTGATCGGGGTGTATTTGAGGTTGTTGGCGCGGAAATAGTCGGAAACGTTCAGCTCGGTGGTGGTACCGGCCTGGATGCAGATGGTTGCACCATCCAGTTCCTTGGCACTTTTCACGCCCAGCTTGTTGTTCACCAGAAAGCCGATGCCGTCGTAGTAGGTAATGAAGCCCGGGAATTTCAGGCCCATGCCCGCGTCGCGCGAGCTGGTCATGGTGGTGTTGCGCGACAGGATGTCGACTTCGCCGGATTGAAGCGCGGTGAAACGCTCCTTGGCGTTCAACTGGCTGAACTTGACCTTGGTGGCATCGCCAAATACGGCAGCCGCCACCGCGCGGCAATAGTCAGCGTCGATCCCGAGGATCTTGCCGCTGGCATCCGGCACCGAGAAACCCGGCAGGCCGTCACTCACACCGCACTGCACAAAGCCTTTCTTCTGCACGGCGTCCAGGGTGGCGCCCGCGTGGGCAAAACCACTGACACCCAGTACAGCCGCCGCAGAGACGATGGCCAGGGTGGATTTCAATACCTTCATTACAAACCTCCAATTGCTCTTGTTGTGTCGGAGCTCCAACCTCAGCGCACCCTTATGAGGCGATATCGACCCGTGTTGGTTTTTTTTGGGGCCAAGCAGCATGAGGTTTTTGCGGTAATTCCAGTTGCTTTCCCACAGGCGGCAGTCACTGATAGTGTTACCGTCCTAGGAGAGTTCTGACATCGAGCTACACATAGCAAGGCGCGTACCAGAGTCTTGGTCGAGTGGCTGCAACTGCGGTTACATGGCAAAAGATTCAGCCTTGCGACATTCTCTTAACAGATCAACCTGTTGCGCACCGTTCCGACGCACCTCATCGGAGCGCCCGCACATCTATGGAGCAGACATGACCGAACCCTTGATTCTTCAGCCCGCCAAGCCCGCAGACGCCTGCGTTATCTGGTTGCATGGCCTGGGCGCCGATCGCTACGACTTCTTGCCGGTGGCCGAAGCCCTGCAGGAAACCCTGCTGACCACCCGCTTCGTTTTGCCCCAGGCACCTACGCGTCCGGTGACCATTAATGGTGGCTACGAGATGCCTAGCTGGTACGACATCAAGGCCATGAGCCCGGCCCGTTCGATCAGCCTGGAAGAACTGGAAGCGTCGGCAAAAATGGTCACCGACCTGATCGAGGCGCAACAGAGAACCGGAATAGACACCTCGCGAATTTTCCTCGCCGGTTTTTCTCAAGGTGGCGCGGTGGTCTTCCACACCGCGTTTAAGAAATGGGAGGGCCCCTTGGGCGGTGTGATCGCCCTCTCCACCTATGCGCCCACCTTCGATAATGAGCTGGAATTATCCGCCAGCCAGCAACGCATCCCCACGCTGTGCCTGCACGGCCAGTACGACGAAGTGGTACAAAACGCCATGGGCCGCAGCGCCTACGAGCATTTGAAGGGCCGTGGTGTCACCGTGACATGGCAGGAATACCCAATGGGCCACGAAGTGTTACCCCAAGAGATACACGATATTGGCACCTGGCTGACTGAACGCCTGCGCTGAACCCCGTGTTTATGTAGCCGTATGACAGACGCACTACGCCGCGCTCGATTCTTGCATTACACTGGCCGGCGTACATTCCTTAACCAATTAATGAGATGACCGTGCTCAAAGCACTCAAGAAGATGTTCGGCAAAAGCGAGGCTGAGCCGCTCGCGCCTGTTCCCAGTGCTCCTGCCCCCAAGCCCGGCAACCGCAATGACGGTCAACAGCCCGGCCGGAACGCACCCGCCGCCTCACCGAGCAAAACCACGGTGACGCCGCCTGAACAGGTAAAGCCTGCCGAGCCCGCCCCGACGCCTGTGGCCAAGCCCCGTCGCGAACGTGCGCCCAAGCCGCCCGTGACCCCCTGGAAACTCGAAGACTTCGTCGTCGAACCCCAGGAAGGCAAGACCCGCTTCCACGATTTCAAACTGGCCCCGGAACTGATGCACGCCATCCAGGACCTGGGTTTCCCGTACTGCACGCCCATCCAGGCGCAAGTGCTGGGCTTCACCCTCGCGGGCAAAGACGCCATCGGCCGCGCCCAGACCGGCACCGGCAAGACCGCCGCGTTCCTGATCTCGATCATCACCCAACTGCTGCAAACGCCGCCGCCCAAAGAGCGCTACATGGGTGAACCGCGTGCGCTGATCATCGCCCCGACCCGGGAGCTGGTGGTGCAGATCGCCAAGGATGCCGCCGACCTGACCAAGTACACCGGCCTCAACGTCATGACGTTCGTGGGCGGCATGGACTTCGACAAGCAGCTCAAGCACCTTGAAGCCCGTCACTGCGACATCCTCGTCGCCACCCCGGGCCGCCTGCTCGACTTCAACCAGCGCGGCGACGTGCACCTGGACATGGTCGAAGTGATGGTACTGGACGAAGCCGACCGCATGCTCGACATGGGCTTTATCCCGCAAGTACGCCAGATCATTCGTCAGACGCCGCCGAAAGCCGAGCGTCAGACTTTGCTGTTCTCCGCGACCTTCACCGAAGACGTGATGAACCTCGCCAAGCAGTGGACCACCGACCCGTCTATCGTCGAGATCGAAGCACTCAACGTCGCCAGCGAAAACGTCGAGCAACATATCTACGCCGTCGCCGGTGCCGACAAGTACAAGCTGCTCTACAACCTGGTCAACGACAACGGTTGGGAACGCGTGATGGTCTTCGCCAACCGCAAGGACGAGGTGCGCCGCATCGAAGAACGCCTGGTGCGCGACGGCGTCAACGCTGCGCAACTGTCGGGTGATGTACCGCAGCACAAGCGCATCAAGACCCTGGAAGGCTTTCGCGAAGGCAAGATCCGCGTGCTGGTGGCTACCGATGTAGCCGGTCGCGGGATTCATATCGACGGCATCAGCCACGTGATCAACTTCACCCTGCCGGAAGTGCCGGACGACTACGTGCACCGCATCGGCCGTACCGGGCGTGCTGGGGCTGCGGGTGTGTCGATCAGCTTTGCGGGCGAGGATGACTCGTACCAGTTGCCATCCATCGAGGCGTTGCTGGGGCGCAAGATCAGCTGCGAGACGCCGCCGACGCACTTGCTGCGGGCTGTAGAACGCAAACGCCCCTGATACAGGAATGCGATAAAAAAATGTGGGAGCTGGCTTGCCTGCGATGCAGACACCTCGGTTTTTCAGTCAATCCGAGTGATGCTATCGCAGGCAAGCCAGCTCCCACATTGGTTTCTACGTCTGGCTGGCTACTTCCAGCGATCCGCTGCGGCGTGGTCACTGCTGCGCCCTTCTACCCAACGCGGCCCCTCGCTGGTGTTTTCCTTCTTCCAGAACGGCGCCCGCGTCTTCAAGTAGTCCATTACAAAGGCACAGGCATCAAACGCCGCCTGCCGGTGCGCACTGGCCGCGCCGACAAACACAATCGGCTCGCCCGGTTCCAGCGTGCCGATACGGTGCAGCACCTCCAGCTTGAGCAACGGCCAGCGCTGTTCGGCTTCCACGGCGATCTTGGCCAGGGCTTTTTCGGTCATGCCGGGGTAGTGTTCAAGAAACATCCCCGACACCTCGCGCCCGTCATTGAAGTCGCGTACATAGCCGACAAAGCTCACCACCGCGCCCACGCCCACGTTGGCCGCGTGCATGGCGTTGACTTCGGCACCTGGATCAAAGGCTTCGACCTGCACACGAATGGCCATGATCAGCCTCCGGTCACGGGTGGGAAGAAGGCGACTTCATCGCCGGCTTGCACCGGCTCGTCCAGGCTGCACAACTCCTCGTTGCGCGCACACATCAGGCTCGCTTCGTTGAGCACGGCGAATTCCGGATCAGCAGCCAGCGCGAGGCGCACGGCGTCAACAGTGGCAAACTCACCTTCCATCTCCAGCGAATCGAAGCCCACCGCTTCGGCGTAGCGCGCAAAAAACAGTACGTTGATACTCATTGCTCATCCGCCTTGAAATGCCCGCTCTTACCGCCCAGCTTTTCCAGCAGGCGAATACTCTCAATGGTCATGCCGCGATCCACCGCCTTGCACATGTCGTAAATCGTCAGTGCGGCGACGCTGGCGGCGGTCAGGGCTTCCATCTCAACGCCGGTCTGGCCGGAGAGTTTGCAGCGCGCCACGATACGAACCGCGTCTGTGCCGTCGGCACTCAGCTCCACCTTGACGCCGGTGAGCATCAACGGGTGGCACAGAGGGATCAAGTCACTGGTTTTTTTCGCTGCCTGGATCCCGGCAATGCGGGCCACGGCAAACACGTCGCCTTTGGGGTGGGCGCCGTCGACAATCATTTGCAGGGTGGCGGGCAGCATGCGCACCCGCGCTTGCGCCACGGCCTCACGGAACGTCACGGCTTTGTCGGTGACGTCGACCATGTGGGCGCGACCTTGGGAATCGAGATGAGTCAGCACAGCAATACTCCTGATCAGGAGCAGCGATTGTAAACCTGTGGGTCAAAATTTGCGCAGGGCTGTTTATCCCATCCTGTAGGAGCGAGCTTGCTCGCTCCTACATTCAAGGTTAGAACCGGAAAGTAAACCCGGCATTGATGCCGTTATTGTTCCCTCGGTTGGAGAGCAAGCCGCTGTAGTTCAACGACACCAAGGTGTCCTGGGTCAGGGCCATTTCCGCACTGGCTTTGATCACCGCGCCATCCCTCGCCACAGGCACGCTGTTGACGGCGAAGGCCGTGTCACTACCGGCAAACCTCAGAGAAGCTTCACGATCGATGTCACCAAACTGGTGCTCCCACCCCAGCTCACCGCGCAGGGTCACCGCCGAGGTGGACGTGAGTGGCAACTGAGTATGGCCACGCACGCCCAGGGTGGAGAGCGTCGCGTCCTGGCTTTGCTGGCTGGCATGCAAGGCTGCAGCACCGCCTTTTTCCTTGAACGAGTCGCTTTGATAGTTCAGATACGTGAGGTTGGCGAAGGGTTCAAGCACGCGCCATTGGGTGTAGCCGATCTCGGCAAACACTTGGTCGGTGCGCGCGTTGTAGTCGGCTTTGGCATGGTCCGACTGATTGGCATAGGCCACCCGACGCGAAGTGTCCAGACGGTGCCAGGTGCTGGCACCGCCCAGGCGCAGGGCAATCGCCTCGAAGCGTTTGCCGCCGTAGACCGACAGGTGATAGTTGTCGCTGTCGGCCGACGCCGACTGGCCGTTAAGGTGGCTTTGGGTGTAACCGGTCGCCGCCCCCAGACGCCAGCCGTCGTTCACCTCGGTGTCCAGGCCCAGCAGTACGCCGCTGGTGGACGAGGAGTAGCCGCTGGCGTTGTTGTCACCACTGACGTTGTTGCGTCCACCGAGTAGCTGTACCCAACCGCCGTTGTCACGGCTGTCGATCTGCGCGCTGGAGTCCAGTGCCTGCGCCTGTTGCAGGCGAGCGTTGACCGCTTCACGCAGGTAGCGGCTGTCAGCCATTTGCGCTGCGGCCACGTCCGAATGCAATTGCCCTGAAAGTTGCTTGAAGCCCTGCCGCGCCTGGGCGGCGGAATCCGACGCCAACAGGCTTTCGTAGACCGGGCTGCCAGCGCCCAATGTCTCGGCCACCGTCGCCACCGCTCGCTCATTGCGGGTTTGCGCGACACTGGCGAAGGTGGTCTGGTTGCGGGCTATCGCCAGGGTCAATTGGTTCGGTTGATAGTTGAGCGCAGTGCCTATGAACAGGTAGTTGGGGGCAAACGCTGCAAACTGCCCTTGGATACCTTGGCTGGCACTGAGGATATTGAACTGCTGGCCCAGCAAGCTGCGCGCCTCGGTGGCGGTCAACAGGTTGGGGCTGTTCTCCAGGGACACGTTCACCACACCGCCATTGAGGGTCGCCACCCCGCTGCTCTGCAACTGGTCGCTGCGGCCATCGGCCCCGACTTCGACGGCATACACCGAACCCGGGTTGAACGTGACATCGCCGGTGCGCAGTGTGCCAATCGAATGCCCCGGGGCCACTCGCCCACCGTTGTTGACGGTCAAGGCGCCCACCGTGCCGTTGCCGGCCAGGGTGCCGCCCAGTGTGGTCATCACGCCGTTATCGGCATTGCGCGTGCCTACGGCGCTGCTATCTACCGTCACGGCAGAGGTCAATGCGCCGTCCACCGACAATTTGCCTCCGCGCACCCAAGTACTGCCCGAATAGCTGTTCTGGCCTGCCAGCACCAACTCGCCATCCCCGGACTTGACCAGGCTACCGACATAGGTGCTGCCGGTGAGCACGTCCTGGCCGCGGGTGAGTGTTGCCTGCTCCCGGGCATGACCAATGTCGTATTCAAACTGATCGTCGGCCGAGGCATTGGCGGGCAGGCCGTCGAGCCAGCCTTTTTGCTGCTTGGTGGCGGCCCAGGTCGCCTGTTCGGCAGCGTCTTCTACGCGACGGGCGCGAATGGCCTCATCGGAAATCGGGTTGGCCCAGATATCGCGGGTACCGCTGGGCAACGCCACTGCTACCGCACCGAGGAACTGCCCCGGCCCTTGCATAGCTTTTTGCAGGTTGGGCAAGCCCCAGCCACTGACCACACCTGGTACTTGCGGGGCACCCGGCGCGGCATCATGCACCGGTTGCAGGTTGTCATAGGTGCGGCCTCCGGTCAGCTCGCCAACCGGCGTGTCCGGGCCATCCGGCGCCTGCAGGCTGGAGGTGGTCAGCAACACGTCCCGCGCCTGGCTGGGCGTCATATAGGGGAAGCGCTGCATCACCAACGCCAGGGCTCCGGAAACGCTCGGCGCGGCGGCCGAGGTGCCGTTGGCATTCGGGATAATTTCGCCCTCGGGGCCGGCGGACGGGATGCCCGACACGCCCATCACGCACCACCACTTGGAGGTACCGCAACGGTTGTAGACCTGGGCGCTGGTCTCGTCGTAGCCGGTGATGGAGAGGAACTTAGCTTCGATATCCGGCTTGAAAAACGGCAGGTTCGCATTGGTGTCCGGGTTGGCACCGTGGCTGTCGTTGCCCGCAGAGATGATCTGGATGAACGTGTTTTGCCGGGCCGCATCGGCCATGGCGTCCATCCAGGTTTTCTGCCCGGCGTGGGCCTTGTCCCAGAACGGGCGATAGGCGGCGGTCATGTCGCGCAGGTTCTGCGCGGCGCTGTCGCCGACGTTGCCGAAGTGGTTCTCCACGTCATTACGCGAGCTCTGCCCCCAGCTCTGGTTGACGATCGCCACGTTCTTCGCCGCCAGGGCGTTGTAGCTGGCCATGAATGCGTTGTAGTCGAGGTCGTTGGAGCCTTGGTAGCGGTCGTTGTCGCTGCCGCCGGTGTTAGCGACAAACAGATTGGCGTCGAAGGCAATGCCGTGCATACCGGTGCCGTCGCGGTTGGCGGCCAGCACCCCGGACATTTCTGTGCCATGCCCGTCGTTGAACGCGGGGTCGTATTCCCCTGGGATGCTGAAATGTTCGCCCTGCTTGAACTCGCCGCTGGGCACTTCAAGGCGGTAGCGCGGGTGGGTGGCGTAGTACTCGCCCGTGGAGGTCACCGCCTGCACCCGGTCCTGGCCCTGAGCGTTCTTGCCCTGGAACTCGGAGTGTTCGGTGAGGATGCCCGAGTCCAGCACGCCAACATTGACCCCCTTGCCAGTGATGCCCAGGGCATAGGCGTAATACGCGTTGGTGCGGTCCAGGCCGGAGTTGACCTGGGCTTCCGGGGTCTTCCAGGTTTGCGCGTTGGCGCTCCAGTCACGGGTTGCCCCAGCCCAGGACTGGCCTGCGTTCAACTGCCCGCTGAGGTTGCTGCTAACGCCCGGCTCGACGTAAGTGTAAGGCTTGGCGGCCGGCAGGTTGGCGATAATGGCTTTGGAAAAGTCGAGGATATTGGTGGTGTAACGGCCGCTGTTGCTGAACAGCCGGCTGCGGTAGTAATCCAGGCGCGAGGCATAGTCCAGTGGCCGCCGGGTGTCGCCGAGCATGGCGCCGATGGTCAGGTTTTCGGGTTGTAGCTCGTAGTTTTGCTTGAGGGCCGAATCGAACTTGCCGGACTGGGCGGCGAAATCCTTGGCCGCGAGATCGACGATATCCGCGTAGGCAAACCTGAGGTTTTTGTACACGGCAGTCTCAGGGCCGAATGAGGCGACGGCGGTCCTGAACGCCGACTCCAATACCTGCGGGGTGTAAGGGTTATCGTCTGCCCTGGCCATGGAACCGTGGCCCAGCCATAACGCCAGGCCGAGTGCTATGGGTGTGAGGGGGATGGTCTTGAAACGGGGGGTACGATTGCGTTGCGACACAGTGAAGCCATTACCTGCTACGTCCATTTTCCTTTCCCTTTGGATATGTGCGTCATCAATGAGTGGTGTTTCGGGCTTTTGTAATAGGCAGGGTCACGGTGAAAACCCTGGACAGGTTTTCCAAGCGTTCGTCGAATCAAGGAGGTGGCGTTCCGACGGGGTCAAGCAGTGTTCTTATTGTTTTCACCGCAGAAAAAATGTAACAAAATAATTACAGAAACCACAAGCACCCAGGACGCGTTAACGCAGGCAAATGTCGCACATAACAAAAACCCCGGATTTCGTGAAAAATCCAGGGCTTTTCGCAGCGGGTTCAGCGTAGTTACAGATGGGACTCGGCGTATTCAGCCAGGATCGAACGCGGTACCCCTTGCAGCGCAATGTGCACGCCGTTCGGGAAGTCCTTGAAGCGTTCCGTCAGGTAAGTCAGCCCGGAGCTGGTCGCGGACAGGTAAGGGGTGTCGATCTGCGCCAGGTTGCCCAGGCACACCACTTTGGAACCGGCGCCGGCACGGGTGATGATGGTTTTCATCTGGTGCGGTGTGAGGTTCTGGCATTCATCGATCAGAATCAGGCTCTGCTGGAAGCTGCGACCTCGGATGTAGTTGAGGGATTTGAACTGCAACGGCACTTTGCTGAGGATGTAGTCGACGCTGCCATGGGTGTTTTCGTCATCCATGTGCAAGGCTTCGAGGTTGTCGGTAATCGCCCCCAGCCACGGCTCCATTTTTTCCGCCTCGGTACCGGGCAGAAAGCCGATTTCCTGGTCCAGGCCCTGCACGCTGCGGGTGGCGATGATGCGGCGATAGCGTTTGGTGACCATGGTCTGTTCGATGGCGGCGGCCAGGGCCAGGATGGTTTTGCCCGAACCTGCGGCGCCGGTGAGGTTGACCAGGTGAATGTCCGGATCGAGCAGCGCATACAGCGCCAGGCTCTGGTAGATATCACGCGGTTTCAGGCCCCAGGCTTCCTGGTGCAACAGGGGTTCCTGATGCAGGTCGAGGATCAGCAACTTGTCGACCTGGATCTCTTTGATCCAGCCCACGAAGCCCTGTTCATCGACGATAAACTCATTGATATGCACGGCCGGCAGGTTGTCGATCAGCTGTACCTGATGCCAGGTGCGGCCGTGGTCCTGACGGGTTTCGACCTTGCTCACACGGTCCCAGAACGAACCGGTCATCATGTGATAACCACGGGACAACATCGACACATCGTCGACCAGTTGGTCGGTACTGTAGTCCTCGGCAGCGATCCCACACGCTCGTGCCTTGAGGCGCATATTGATGTCTTTGGTCACCAGCACCACGCGCAGGTCCTTGTCGCGGGCGTGCAGGTCGATCAATTGGTTGATGATTTTGTTGTCGTTCAGGTTTTCCGGCAGCAGGCTGTTGGGCTCGCTGCGCTTGCTCATCAGAATCGACAGCAAGCCCTTGGGCCCGCCCTTGCCACGCTGGATCGGCACGCCGACCTCGACGTCCTCGGGCGAGGCTTCACCCAGGGTCTTGTCGATCAGGCGGATGGCCTGGCGGCATTCGGCGGCAACGCTGTGGTGGCCGCTTTTGAGTTTGTCGAGCTCCTCAAGCACGATCATCGGGATGGCGACGTGGTGTTCTTCGAAGTTCAGCAGTGCGTTTGGATCGTGGATCAATACGTTGGTATCAAGCACATAAAGGATTGGCTGGTCGGAAGAAGGGTTACGTCCATGATCATCCATACTCGGTCACCTTTGTGGGAGCCATTCGACGCAATACCTGGGCGGTGCTGCGCCTCGATTCGACCACCGATTGCACCTTGAACAAGGTCAAGTGCAGTGCCCACAGGAGGAGTCTTGGAAGACGCCACCTGTGCTGCAGGTTTCGGCGATCTGACTTCGTAATACCGCAAAACCCATGACAGGAAAAAGCACTTTGACGTTTTTTTGAAGTTTATTTTTCAGGATGACGAATAGCACTAGCCGAGTGCCATGTACCCCGTTAAAGTCGGAAGTCCGCCTGCATCGAAATGTCGCAGCAAATCGCCCCGAAAACACCCCATCCCCAGCAAAGCCGGGCACTTCATCGAAATGCCTCGCGACACTCCTGCCAACCCAAGCCACTCTGCGTCGTTGCCTGCAATACCATCGGCAATGCCACCCGCGCCTTGTCCTGGGTGTCGTGAAACACGATCACGCCTTTGCGCCATAGCAGCATCAACGTCAGCACCCGTTGCGCCGACTCATCGGCCTTGAGCTTGCCCGGCTCGTCCTGGGAATCGATGTCCCATAACGCCACCTGCAAACCCTGTTGCTGGAAGAAGCCCTGGCTGTCCGCACGGCGCTGCCCATAGGGCGGACGGAACAGCGGCACATAGTTTTCCGGCAGCAGATTCTGCACCAGCGCTGCGCTGCGGGTGATGGAGCTTTGCCAGTCAACCCAATGGCTATGGGAACGGTATTGCCACCCCTGGATACCCACGCACTGCCCCTGATACAGCGCCTGCACATCCGAGACAGAACTGCGCTCCACACGGCTTTGCAAACTGCTGCCAAGGGCGAAGAACGCGGCGTTCATCTTTTGCTTGCGCAGGTAGTCGGTCAGCCAATCGGTATTACCGCCCATCAACGCCGGGCCACCGTCGAAGGTCAGCAGGAACATGCGATCGTTGAGCTCGTCGCCATTGCGCTCATGATCGCCAAAGCGCGCCACTTCACTGCTGATCTGCGGAAACAGCGCAGCCTTGCGCAGCAGCTCATCCAGATAGCGCTCATGAAAGTGCCGACTGGGGGCAGCCCAGCCTATATAGAAAGAGTTGTCACTGACCTCGAACTTGCCGGCCTGCTCGCGCAGATCGTCCATGTTTTCCACCAGGTAGCAGAACGAGGCATCTGCTTCGCAGCTCT
Organism: Pseudomonas sp. FSL L8-0168; assembly: GCF_037976155.1. NCBI lineage: Bacteria > Pseudomonadati > Pseudomonadota > Gammaproteobacteria > Pseudomonadales > Pseudomonadaceae > Pseudomonas > Pseudomonas sp. FSL L8-0168. The sequence goes on from NZ_CP150262.1 coordinate 2,496,362, forward strand.
GCTGGGCGAATGTGTAGTTCTCCAACAGCCGTTGCCAGAGCTGGCGACGCAGGTCATCGATGGCGGCCAGGTTGATGATCTTCAGCCCCAGCCGTTGCTTGAGCGCCGCGTCGTCCAGGGCTTCGCTGGCGAGCAGGCCATGGGCGAACATCAGGATCTCCGCCCGCGAAGCCACATCGAACAGCGCCGGGCTGGCGAGTTTTTCCGGCCAGGTACCACGGTCCAGGCTGGCGACATCCACCGGCGCGGCCTGGGCATTCAGGCACAGCAGGCAAGCGGACAATAAAAGCGCTAATCGCACACGGGGTCTCCCTCTACAGAGTTACCGCCCATCATAGCGGATCGCATCTATCGCCATCATAGGTGGAGTCAAAACGCCCCAACCCCTAGAATCTCGCCCACGATTCCAGGAGCCAACTTCATGCTGATGGTGATTTCCCCCGCCAAAACCCTCGACTTCGAGTCCAAGCCGGTCACTGCGCGCTTCACCCAGCCGCAGTACCTGGACCACTCCCAGGAACTGATCGAGCAACTGCGCGAACTGAGCCCGGCGCAAATCAGTGAGTTGATGCACGTCTCCGACAAGATCGGTGGCCTCAACGCCGCGCGCTTCGGCAGCTGGACGCCGGCCTTCACTCCGGCCAACGCCAAGCAGGCGCTGCTGGCGTTCAAGGGCGATGTGTATACCGGCCTGAATGCCGAGACTTTCAGCGAGGCCGATTTCAGCTATGCCCAGGACCATCTGCGTATGCTCTCGGGCCTGTACGGCCTGCTGCGTCCGCTGGACCTGATGATGCCGTATCGCCTGGAGATGGGCACCAAGCTGGCCAACGCCCGCGGCAAGGACCTTTACGCGTTCTGGGGCACACGCATCAGCGAATGGTTGAATGAGGCCCTGGCCGAACAAGGCGACGATGTGCTGCTTAACCTGGCCTCCAATGAGTACTTCTCGGCAGTCAAGCGCACGGCCTTGAACGCGCGGATCATCAACACCGAGTTCAAGGACCTGAAGAACGGCCAGTACAAGATCATCAGCTTCTACGCGAAGAAGGCCCGAGGCATGATGAGCCGTTTTGTGATTGAAGAACGCATCAACGACCCGGCCAAGCTCAAGCAGTTCGATGTGCAGGGTTATCGCTTCAATGCGGAGCAATCCAAGCCGGATAACCTGGTGTTTTTGCGCGATCACGCACCGGAATAAGGCCTGTACAGCCCCCAACATCAACTGTGGGAGCTGGCTTGCCTGCGATAGCGGAGGGTCAGCCGACTCACATGTCGCTGATACACCGCTATCGCAGGCAAGCCAGCTCCCACATTTTTTGCCTGCATTCCACCCCATCAATCGTCATTTATTTGGCGCCAGAAAAACATCCAGACACAACCCTAACGATTTCTTCACTCGACACCCGTCGGTTTTTTTCGTAGTGGCACCACTTTTTTTAAACGGTAGTGGCACAAAACTATCCCCTCGCACCAACTCCCCATAACTACTGGCCTAAATAGCAAGTGCTATCAATATAGTACCAGTGCCATCTTTTCTAATATTTCAAAAAATTTCGGGAAAGGGGATGAGTGGCCCGGAACTTCGTCCTGAAGCACCGCTCATACCACCGGTAACGAAATTCTCTGCTTACGTAAGAGATGACTTACATAGCGACCAACGGAAGTAGCCAAGTTGTCATAAAGCACTTTGGCTCTATGGTCATAACATCAACTGATCGAGTTAAGGGTGGCGATAAGTACGCATTGCTATCCCCTGCAGGCCAAGGCAGCGCTGACCTAAATGAGCCCGTGCAAACACACAAGGCATTGATAAAAAAGGCATTTTGCCTGCATCAAAACCTTGCCGCACCGGCGCCGGAGCCTTCCTCCAAGGAAGCACGGCTGCATTTCAGGGCAAGCCCCAATAATAAGGCCTCGTTGCGCACAACTTGAGTGCAATAGTTAGTCACTCGTTATTCAACATGCCTGCACGCGGTAAGTCGGCGTCTATTCGCCTAACTTTCGCGGCATCAGTGACGCTTGCAAACATGAACTCCGGCCATTTAATGGCATGAATTAAACAAAGAGGTAATTGCGATGCGCATCAGCATATTTGGTTTGGGTTACGTTGGCGCAGTGTGTGCCGGTTGCCTGTCTGCCCGTGGCCACGAAGTGGTCGGCGTAGACATTTCCAAGGAAAAGATCGACCTGATCAATGCCGGTAAGTCGCCGATTGTTGAACCGGGTCTGGGCGAGCTGTTGAGCCAGGGTATCCAGACGGGCCGACTGCGTGGCACTACCAACTTCGCCGAGGCGATTCGCGATACCGACCTGTCGATGATTTGCGTCGGCACGCCAAGCAAGAAGAACGGTGACCTGGAACTGAACTACATCGAGTCGGTATGCCGCGAGATCGGTTTTGTGCTGCGTGACAAGACCACCCGCCACACCATCGTGGTGCGCAGCACCGTACTGCCGGGCACTGTCGCCAACGTGGTAATCCCGATCCTGGAAGATTGCTCCGGCAAGAAAGCCGGCGTCGACTTCGGCGTTGCGGTCAACCCCGAATTCCTGCGTGAATCCACTGCCATCGCCGACTACGACCTGCCACCGATGACCGTTATCGGCGAGTTCGATAAAGCCTCCGGCGATGTGCTGCAATCGCTGTACGAAGAACTCGACGCGCCGATCATCCGCAAGGACATCGCCGTTGCCGAAATGATCAAGTACACCTGCAACGTATGGCACGCCACCAAAGTCACCTTCGCCAACGAGATCGGCAACATCGCCAAGGCCGTCGGCGTTGACGGTCGTGAAGTGATGGAAGTGGTCTGCCAGGACAAGACCCTCAACCTGTCCCAGTACTACATGCGCCCAGGTTTCGCTTTCGGCGGTTCGTGCCTGCCCAAAGACGTGCGTGCCCTCACCTACCGCGCCGGCTCGCTGGACGTGGAAGCACCGCTGCTCAACTCGCTGATGCGCAGCAACGAGTCCCAGGTACAGAACGCCTTCGACATCGTCTCCAGCCACGACAAACGCAAAGTTGCGCTGCTGGGTCTGAGCTTCAAGGCCGGCACCGATGACCTGCGTGAAAGCCCGCTGGTAGAGCTGGCAGAAATGCTGATCGGCAAGGGCTACGATCTGAGCATCTACGACAGCAACGTCGAATACGCCCGCGTGCACGGCGCGAACAAGGACTACATCGAAGGCAAGATCCCGCACGTGTCGTCCCTGCTCAACTCGGATTTCGATGATGTGATCAACAACTCCGACGTGATCATCCTCGGTAACCGTGACGAGAAGTTCCGTGCCCTGGCGCATAACGCTCCGGAAGGCAAGCAAGTGGTCGACCTGGTGGGCTTCATGTCCAAGGCCACCAGCGTGAGCGGCCGTACCGAAGGTATTTGCTGGTAACAGCAACGGCAAGTTTCAGGCTGCCAGTGGCTTTATCCCCAGCGCTTGCAGCCTGAAGCCTCCTCACCTTGCGGATGACGCTTATGTCCAAGTTAAAACATGTATTTCTGCAATCGGCCGGCTGGCTGTTCTTTCTCAGCCTGCTGATGGGTCTCGCCCTGCTGTTGCCGGCGAGTACCTTCGATTCGCAATCGAAGAATTTTATTTTCCTGATTGGCGCTGTGGGTATCTGGCGCTACTCGATGGGTGCGACGCATTTCTTTCGCGGCATGCTGTTCCTGTACGTGGTGTACCCGCACCTGCGCCGCAAAGTGCGCAAGCTGGGCAAGGCCGCCGACCCGTCCCATGTGTTCCTGATGGTCACCAGTTTTCGTATCGATGCGCTGACCACCGCACAGGTCTACAGCTCGGTGATTCGTGAAGCCATCGACTGCGGCTTTCCCACCACCGTGGTGTGCTCGCTGGTGGAAATGTCCGATGAGCTGCTGGTCAAGAGCCTCTGGGAAAAGCTCAACCCGCCGGCTCACGTCAAGCTCGACTTCGTGCGCATCGCCGGTACCGGCAAACGCGACGGCCTGGCGTTTGGTTTCCGCGCCATCTCCCGCCACCTGCCGGACGATCGCGCCGTGGTGGCCGTGATCGATGGCGACACCGTGCTCGCCGAAGGCGTCGTGCGCAAGACCGTGCCGTGGTTCCAGCTGTTCGGCAATGTCGGTGGCCTGACCACCAACGAATTCTGCGAAGTGCGCGGCGGCTACATCATGAGCGAGTGGCACAAGCTGCGCTTTGCCCAACGCCACATCAACATGTGCTCCATGGCCCTGTCCAAGCGCGTGCTGACCATGACCGGGCGCATGTCGGTATTCCGCGCCAGCGTAGTGACTGACCCGGGCTTTATCGCCGACGTGGAAAGCGACTCGCTGCAACACTGGCGCCTGGGCCGCTTCAAGTTCCTCACCGGCGATGACAAGTCCAGCTGGTTCAGCCTGATGCGCCTGGGCTACGACACCTTCTACGTGCCGGACGCCGCCATCAACACCGTGGAACACCCGCCGGAAAAGAGCTTTATCAAGGCCAGCCGCAAACTGATGTTCCGCTGGTACGGCAACAACTTGCGCCAGAACTCCCGTGCCCTCGGCCTGGGCGTGCGTCGCCTGGGCCTGTTCACCAGCGTGGTGCTGTTCGACCAGCGCGTGTCGATGTGGACCTCCCTGCTCGGCCTGACCGTAGCGATGATTGCCACTTTCAAGTACGGCGGCGCCTTCATCCTCGCCTACCTGCTGTGGATCGGCATCACCCGCCTGATCCTCACCCTGCTGCTGTCGTGCTCCGGCCACAAGATCGGCCCGGCCTACCCGCTGATTCTCTATTACAACCAGATCATGGGCGCGTTGGTGAAGATCTACGTGTTCTTCCGCCTTGATCAACAGTCCTGGACCCGCCAGGACACCAAACTGACCCGCGATTTGGCCAGCTTTCAACGTTGGTTCAACACCTGGTCGTCTCGGACCATGACCTTCTCCGCCGGCAGCATCTTCGTTGCCGTGTTGCTGATGATGGTCTGACCCTGCCAAGCCTGAATTAACTAGGAAATCGAATACTATGAACAGCCAAGTAAACGCCAACGTTGTCCACGAATCCGAAGCCCAGCGCCAACACGCCCGGGTGAAAATCCCGGCCAAGCTGCGCTTCTTCAACAGTGACCGCACGCCGACCGAAGCAAAGGTTATCGACCTGTCCGCCGGCGGCCTGGCCTTCACCGCCACCCAGCCGCTCACCATCGGCCAAGTGCACAAGGGCCGCCTGCAGTTCGTGATCGACAACCTCGGCCTGGCCATGGACGTGGAGCTGCAGATCCGCTCCTACGACCGCCAGACCGGCCGCACCGGCTGCCAGTTCCAGAACCTCGATGCCCAGGATATTTCTACCCTGCGTCACCTGATCACTTCGCACCTGTCCGGCGACATCGTGACCATGGGCGACGTACTCGCGACCCTGCAACGCGACAACTTCACCAAGGCACGCAAGGTCAAGGACGGCGGCAGCGGCATGACTGCGTTCGGTCGCCTGCGCGCCGTGACATTCAGCCTGGCGATCTTTTTGGTCGGCCTGGCGGCCTTCGGCTTTGTGGTCAAGTCGCTCTACGGCATGTACTTCGTCAGCCACGCCCAGGCCGGCCTCGTCAGCGTACCGGGCATGAACGTGACCATGCCCCGTGACGGCACCGTGCAGAGCCTGCTCAAAGGTGATTCGGTTGCGGCCAAGGGCGCGCCACTGGCGACGTTCAGCACCAGTATGCTCGACGTACTCAAGGGCCACCTGGACGAAGACCAACTGCAACCGGCCAAGGTTGAAGAGCTGTTCGGCAAGCAAATGACCGGCACCCTGACTTCGCCGTGCGACTGCGTGGTCGCCCAGCAACTGGTCGCCGACGGCCAGTACGCCAGCAAGGGCGATGTGATCTTCCAACTGGTGCCACGCGGCAGCCAGGCCAATGTGGAAGCGCGCTTCAGCTATCGCCAGTTCGGTGATGTGCGCCCAGGTACCCCGGTGAGCTTCCAGGTCGCCGACGAAGAACAGGTTCGCACCGGCACCATCGTCAGCAGCACCAGCCTGAACAGCGCCGACCTGTCCTCTGACATCCGTGTGCAGATCAAGCCCGACGCACCGCTGGACAGCACCTACGCCGGCCGCCCGGTGGAAGTCACCAGCGACCGTGGCCCATCGCTGAACTGGCTGATCGACAAAGCCATGGCTCACGGTCTGTAAGCGAGGACATGCCTGTGAACTCTATTCCAACAACACCGCTGACCTCTGTGGGAGCCGGGCTTGCCCGCGATGCAGGCGACTCGGTGCATCAGTTGCACCGCAGCGATGCCATCGCAGGCAAGCCAGCTCCCACACAGAGCAGATTTCACCTGGCCTCTGCGTACTGCGCGCTGGCACTGGCACTGGCCGTAAGCCTGGCCGGTTGCGCCGGCCTGCCCGACCAGCGCCTGGCCAATGAAGCGCTGAAACGCGGCGACACCGTCACCGCCCAGCAGAATTACCAGCAACTGGCGGAACTGGGCTACAGCGAGGCCCAGGTGGGCCTGGCCGATATCCAGGTCGGCACCCGCGACCCAGCGCAAATCAAGCAGGCCGAAGCCACCTACCGTGCGGCCGCAGACACCTCGCCCCGCGCCCAGGCACGCCTGGGTCGCCTGTTGGCGGCCAAGCCGGGCGCCACTGAGGCCGAGCACCATGAAGCCGAAAGCCTACTGAAAAAAGCCTTTGCCAATGGCGAAGGCAACACCTTGATCCCGCTGGCGATGCTGTACCTGCAATACCCCCACAGCTTCCCCAATGTGAATGCCCAACAGCAGATCAGCCAATGGCAGGCGGCGGGTTACCCGGAGGCCGGCCTGGCCCAGGTGCTGCTGTATCGCACCCAGGGTACCTACGACCAGCATCTGGATGATGTGGAGCGCATCTGCAAAGCCGCGCTGAACACCACCGATATCTGCTACGTCGAACTGGCCACGGTCTATCAGAAAAAACAGCAGCCGGAACAACAGGCCGAACTGCTCAAGCAAATGGAAGCAGGCGTAAGCCGTGGCACCGTCACCGCCCAGCGCGTCGACAGCGTCGCCCGCGTACTCGGCGATGCCACCCTCGGTACCCCGGACGAGAAAACCGCCCAGGCGTTGCTGGAAAAAATCGCCCCCGGCTACCCGGCGTCCTGGGTCAGCCTGGCGCAACTGCTCTACGACTTCCCCGAACTGGGCGATGTCGAGCAGATGATGAAGTACTTGGACAACGGCCGCGCCGCCGACCAGCCACGCGCCGAATTGCTGCTGGGCAAGCTCTACTACGAAGGTAAGTGGGTGCCCGCCGATGCCAAGGCCGCCGAGGCGCATTTCGAAAAAGCCGTGGGCCGTGAAGTGGCCGCAGATTACTACCTCGGCCAGATCTACCGCCGTGGCTACCTGGGCAAGGTATACCCGCAAAAAGCCTTGGACCACCTGCTGACCGCAGCGCGCAACGGCCAGAACAGCGCCGACTTCGCCATTGCCCAACTGTTTTCCCAAGGCAAGGGCACCAAGCCCGACCCATTGAACGCCTATGTCTTCAGCCAGTTGGCCAAGGCCCAGGACACGCCAGAAGCCAATGACCTGGCCACCCAGCTCGAAGCGCCGCTGACGCCTGCGCAACGCGCCGAAGGCCAACGCCTGGTGCAACAGGAACTGGCCGCCCGCGGCACCCTGGCCCAAAGCACGCTGCAACTGCACGCCCTGCAAGAAGAAGACGGCGAGGAATCCCTATGAAGCTCAACCCATTCGTCAAGGCCGGTATCGGCCTGTCCTTCGCCCTGCTGTGGTCGTGCCCGACCCTGGCCGCGCTCACCGAAGCGAAGAACTTCGGCCTGGAAGTCAAAGCCACCGCGCAGTCTGAAGACGACCGCGACCTGGGCACCCAGAAAGGCGGCGACGTCAACGGCATCGGCCTCGACCTGCGCCCCTGGATCTACGGCGAAAGCGGCGCGTGGAGCGCCTACGCCATGGGCCAGGCAGTGGTGTCCAGCGACATCATCGAGACCGACACCCTGCAACAGTCGGCCGATGACACCACCGAGCAGCAGTCGAGCAACGACGACCGCAAGGCCAAGAAAAACTACCTGGCCCTGCGTGAGTTCTGGGTCGGCTACAGCGGCTTCACGCCCTACCCCGGCGAGATCCTCAAGTTCGGCCGCCAGCGCCTGCGCAATGACGACGGCCAGTGGCGCGACACCAACATCGAAGCGTTGAACTGGACCTTCGACACCACCTTGCTCAAGGCCAATGTCGGCGCCGCCGAACGCTTCAGCGAATACCGCACCGACCTTAAGGAATTGTCGCCGGTCGACAAGGACCGCCAGCACTTCTACGCCGACGCCGCCTACCAGTGGACACCGGGCCAGTGGATCGGCCTGCGCGGCCACCACACCCACGACGACGGCAAGCTCGACTACGCCGAACCGGGTGTGGCCAGCGACCCGCTGGACAAGCGCGAAAACGGCGACCTCACCTGGCTGGGCATCGAAGCCAATAGCGACGCCTACAACTGGCGCAACACCAACACCGTCAACTACTGGGCGAGCATCACCGGCATGAAAGGCGACCGCGACAAGGTCAACGCCTTGAACGCCGACGGCAGCCGCCCCACCTCCGCCAAACGCAGCGATGACGCCAGCGGCTGGGCCACCGATATCGGCGTGCGCCTGCGCCTGGATCCGCAGTGGCAAGTGGGTGCCGCGTACTCGCGCGCCAGTGCCGAATACGAACAGAACGGCCTGCAAAGCAACCGTTCGAACTGGACCGGCACCCAGTCCCGTGTGCATCGCTTCGGCGAAGCGTTTCGCGGCGAAATGAACAACATGCAGTCCATGAGCCTGTTCGGTTCCTGGCAACTGCGCGAGGACTACGACGCCAGCCTGGTGTACCACAAGTTCTGGCGCGTGGACGGCAACAAGCCGGTGGGCAGCAACGGCATCGACGCGGTGCAGAACAACACCGATGACGTCACCGGCGCGATCCTCTCCAGCACCTCCCTGCCGTTGGAAGACGGCAAGAAAGACCTCGGCCAAGAAATGGACCTGGTGGTCACCAAGTACTTCAAGAAAGGCTTGCTGCCAGCGGCGCTGAGCCAGTCGATCGACGAGCCTTCAGCCCTGGTGCGTTTGCGTGCCGGCGTGTTCAAGCCCGGCGATGCCTATGGCAGCCAGGTCGACTCCTACATGCACCGCGCGTTTGTCGACGTGGTCTGGAAATTCTGATGGGAGCCTGCGCCATGAATGCTCAAAGCCTACTCGTCGCGGCAATGCTGATGGCCAGCGCCACAGCGTTTGCCGATACGGCGGCCAAGGCGCCGATCATCGCCAAGGAACTGCAACAGGCCAAAACCTACACCATCTCCAGCCCGCCTACCGCGCCGCTGGAAATGGCCAAGCCGGCGCTGCCCGACCTGTCGGGCTACACCGCGCAGGCGATGGAAAAGAAAATCGTCAAGACCAAGGCGGGCAAAATCAGCATCCGCCGCATGATGCAAGAAGACGCGCTCAAGGACTTTATCGGCGGCGATAACAAGATGGCCGAATGGGTGGTGCGCCAGCATGGCATTCCCCAGGCGATCTTCGTCGATGACGGCTACATGAACCTCAAGGACCTGCTGGGCAAAGTGCCCAAGCAGTACTTCAGCGAAACGTCGCCGGGTGTGTTCCTGGCCAAGTTGCCGATCGTGGTGGGCCGTAAAGGCATCCTCGATATCGACAAGAACACCCAGGAACTGCGCCTGTCCCAACAAGCCGGCGCGTTTTTGATCAACGACGGCCAGCTGTTCGTGCGTGACACCAAGGTCACCGGCTGGGATGAAAAAACCAACGGTCCGGCGCTGTTCAAGTCGGCCAAGGAATTCCGCCCGTTCCTGCTGGCCTGGGGCGGCACCGAGACCTACATCTCAAAAACCAAGATGGCCAGCTTCGGCTACGCCAACAGTAAGTCGTACGGGGTGAGTATTTCCCAGTACACGCCGAACATGGCCAAGGTGCTCAAGCGCCCCGAGCCGACCGGTTGGATCATCGACTCCGAGTTCTCGGACATGTGGTACGGCTTCTACTGCTACGAGACCACGGGCTTTGTGATCAAGGGCAATACCTACAAAGACAACATCGTCTACGGCATTGACCCCCATGACCGTTCTCACGGCCTGATCATCGCGGACAACACCGTGTACGGCACCAAGAAGAAGCACGGCATCATCATTTCCCGGGAAGTGAACGACAGCTTTATCTTCAACAACCGCAGCTATGACAACAAGCTTTCGGGCCTGGTGATCGACCGTAACAGCGTGAACAACCTGATCGCCGACAACGAGATCTACCGCAACCACACCGACGGCATCACCCTCTATGAGAGCGGCGACAACCTGCTGTGGGGCAACAAGGTGATCAGCAACCGTCGCCACGGGATCCGCGTGCGTAACAGCGTGAACATCAAGCTCTACGAAAACACCTCGATGGCCAACGGGCTGACCGGCGTGTACGGCCACATCAAGGACTTGACCGACACCGACCGCGACATCGCCCTCGACCCGTTCGACGCCAAGGTCTCGCTGATCGTGGTCGGCGGTGAACTGGCGGGTAACGGCAGCGGGCCGCTGTCCATCGACTCGCCGTTGAGTATCGAGCTGTATCGCGTGTCGATGCTGGCGCCGACCAAATCCAGCGGCATCAGCTTCTCCGGCATCCTGGGCGACCGCCAGGAAGAAATTCTCGACCTGCTGGTTCGCCAGCAGAAAGCCGTGCTGATCGACCCCGTCGAACGCCAGACCGAATTGCAGGACTGAGGATGACCCTTATGCACCCACACATGATCAAACTGCTGAGCCTCTCGGGTCTGACCCTCGGCCTGCTGGCGGCCAGCCAGGGCGTACGCGCCGATGAAGTCAAAGCTCCTACCTTCACCGCTGAACCCTGCTGCAGCCTATGCCCCGCCGCCCATGACGCGAAGAACTACACCACGCGCTACCAGCAGAACTTCACCACCCTGGTGCAAGCCCAGGGCGACTGGCTGTTCCGTACCCAGGAAGACCTGCGCACCGAGTTCGACACCACCCCGGCCGGCTACAAGCGCATGCAGCAGTTGCACGATGCGTTCAAGAGCAAGGGCGTGGAACTGGTGGTGGTCTACCAGCCGACCCGTGGCCTGGTGAACCGCAACAAGCTCAACCCGGCGGAGAAAGCCTCGTTCGACTTCGACAAAGCCCTAGGCAACTACAAAACCATGCTCGGCCGCTTCGCCAAGATGGGCTACGTGGTACCAGACCTGTCGCCGCTGACCAACGAACAACTGCCGGATGAATTGCCAGCCCACGATTTCTACTTCCGTGGCGACCAGCATTGGACTCCGTACGGCGCCCAGCGCACCGCGAAAATCGTCGCGGCCAAGGTCAAGCAGATGCCGGAATATGCCGAGATTCCCAAGCGTGAGTTCGAGACCAAGCGCTCGGGCCGCATGGGCAAGACCGGCACCCTGCACAACATGGCCGGGCAACTGTGTGGCACCAGCTATGCGATCCAGTACATGGACCAGTTCACCACCGAGCCCAAGGGCGAAGCCGGTGACGGCGACCTGTTCGGCGATTCGGGCAACCCGCAGATCACGCTGGTGGGCACCAGCCACAGTGGCAAGAACTACAACTTCGCCGGTTTCCTGGAAGAGGAAATCGGGGCCGACATCCTCAACGTCGCCTTCCCCGGCGGTGGCCTGGAAGGTTCGATGCTGCAGTACCTGGGCAGCGACGAATTCCAGAAGACCCCGCCGAAGATCCTGATCTGGGAATTCTCGCCGCTGTACCGTCTCGACCAGGAAACCATCTACCGCCAGATGATGGCGCTGCTGGACAACGGTTGCGAAGGCAAGACCGCGCAGATGTCGGCCAGCACCACGCTCAAACCGGGCAAAAACGAACTGATGGTCAACAGCGCGAACAAAGACCTGCGCAACGCCAACCATCAGGTCGATATCCGCTTCGCCGATCCGTCGGTGAAAACCTTGCAAGCCACCCTCTGGTACATGAACGGGCGCCACGAGGACATCAAGATCGAGAAACCCGAAACATCCGATACAGACGGGCGTTTCGCCTTTGAACTGCGCACCGATGAAGACTGGGCCTCGCAGAACTTGCTGGCCGTGGAAGTGCAGGGCCCCGAAGCGGGCGCTGCGGCGCAGAAGGTTGAAGCGAAAATTTGCACACGCAACGTATTCCCAAGCGGTGGTCAGCAGACCGCCCAACTCGGGAAGTGAGGTTACTTATGCAAAAGTTATTGCTCCCTGGCCTGCTGGGCCTGGCCATGTTCGCAGGTTCCGTCAATGCAGCGGCGCCACTGCGTCCACCCCAGGGCTATTTCGCACCGATCGAAGCGTTCAAGACCGGCGACTTCAAGAATGATTGCGACAGCATGCCAACGCCCTACACCGGGCCGTTGCAGTTTCGCAGTAAGTACGAAGGTTCCGACAAGGCCCGTTCGACCCTGAATGTGCAGTCGGAAAAAGCCTTTCGCGACAGCACCGCCGACATCACCAAGCTGGAAAAAGACACCAGCAAACGGGTGATGCAGTTCATGCGCGACGGCCGTCCACAGCAGCTCGAATGCACCCTGAACTGGCTGGTGTCATGGGCCAAGGCCGATGCGTTGATGTCCAAGGACTTCAATCACACCGGCAAGTCCATGCGCAAATGGGCGCTGGGCAGCATGGCCTCGGCCTATGTGCGCCTGAAGTTCTCCGAGTCGCAGCCACTGGCCAAGCACCCGCAGGAAGCCCAGCAGATCGAAGCCTGGTTCAACAAGCTGGCCGACCAGGTGGTGAGCGACTGGGACAACCTGCCCCTGGAAAAAACTAACAACCACTCGTACTGGGCCGCCTGGTCGGTGATGGCAACGTCCATCGCTACCAACCGCCGCGACCTGTTTGACTGGGCGGTGAAGGAATACAAGGTCGGCGTGAACCAGGTCGATGACCAGGGTTTCCTGCCGAACGAATTGAAGCGCCAGCAACGCGCCCTGTCGTACCACAACTACGCGCTGCCGCCGCTGTCGATGATCGCCAGTTTTGCGCTGGTCAACGGCGTGGACCTGCGCCAGGAAAACAACAGCGCGCTCAAGCGCCTGGGCGACAAGGTGCTGGCCGGGGTGAAAGACCCGGACATCTTCGAGCAGAAGAACGGCAAAGAGCAGGACATGAAGGACCTCAAGGAAGACATGAAATTTGCCTGGCTTGAGCCCTTCTGCACCCTCTACACCTGCGCCCCGGATGTGATCGAACGCAAGCATGGCATGCAACCGTTCAAGACCTTCCGCCTGGGCGGTGACCTGACCAAGGTCTACGACCCGGCGCATGAAAAAGGCAACAAAGGCAGCTAGTCGCTGATCGTTCCCACGCTCTGCGTGGGAATGCAGCACGGGACGCTGTGCGTCCCAAAGCGTGGCGCAGAGCGCCACAAGAGGCATTCCCACGCAGAGCGTGGGAACGATCACAGCCTCCCCCGACATCGTGGGGGGTTTGGGGGGGCTCTGGCCCTTGACTATTGGTTAAACATGGAGAGATCGGGATGGTTTTCTCGTCCAATGTGTTCCTGTTTCTGTTCTTGCCGATCTTTCTCGGCTTGTACTACTTGAGCGGGCAACGCTATCGCAATCTGCTGCTGCTGATTGCCAGCTACGTGTTCTACGCCTGGTGGCGAGTGGACTTCCTGGCGCTGTTCGCCGCAGTGACCCTGTGGAATTACTGGATCGGCCTCAAGGTCGGTGCCGCCGGTGTACGCACCAAGCCAGCGCAGCGCTGGCTGTTGCTCGGGGTGGCGGTCGACCTGTGCATCCTCGGCTACTTCAAGTACGCCAACTTCGGCGTCGACAGCATCAATGTAATGATGAAGTCGGCAGGCCTGGAGCCGTTCATCCTCACTCACGTGCTGTTGCCGATCGGGATCTCGTTCTACATCTTCGAGTCCATCAGCTACATCATCGACGTGTACCGTGGCGACACCCCGGCGACCCGCAACCTCATCGACTTTGCGGCGTTCGTGGCGATTTTCCCGCACCTGATCGCCGGTCCCGTGCTGCGCTTTCGCGACCTGGCCGATCAGTTCAACAACCGCACCCACACCCTGGATAAATTCTCCGAGGGCTGCACGCGGTTCATGCAGGGTTTCATCAAGAAGGTCTTTATTGCTGACACCCTGGCGGTGGTGGCCGACCATTGCTTCGCCCTGCAAAACCCCACTACAGGCGATGCCTGGCTCGGCGCGCTGGCCTATACCGCGCAGCTGTACTTCGACTTCTCCGGCTACAGCGACATGGCCATTGGCTTGGGCTTGATGATGGGTTTTCGCTTCATGGAAAACTTCAAGCAGCCCTACATCAGCCAGTCGATCACCGAGTTCTGGCGGCGCTGGCACATCAGCCTGTCCACCTGGCTGCGTGACTACTTGTACATCACCCTGGGCGGCAACCGCAAAGGCACCCTGACCACTTACCGCAACCTGTTCCTGACCATGCTGCTCGGTGGCCTGTGGCACGGCGCGAACATCACCTACATCGTATGGGGCGCCTGGCACGGCATGTGGCTGGCGATTGAAAAAGCCATCGGGCTGAACACCGCACCGCGCAGTTTCAATGTGCTGCGCTGGGCCTTTACCTTCCTGCTGGTGGTAATGGGCTGGGTGATCTTCCGCGCCGAAAACCTGCACGTTGCCGGGCGTATGTACGGTGCGATGTTCAGCTTTGGCGAGTGGTCACTGTCGGAACTCAACCGCGCCAACCTTACCGGCCTGCAAGTGGCAACCCTGGTGGTGGCCTATGCAACGCTGGCGTTCTTCGGCCTGCGCGACTTCTACACCAACCGCCCTGCCGACAAGGCCAAGCCAGCCGACCCGAGCCTGATCAAGGCCGTACCGGGCGACAACCCTGGCAGCATCCACGAGCCCGGTTTCAGCGTGGGCCGTGACGCTGCCGTGCAACCGGCCTACTGGACCGCTGACTGGCCACGCTACGCCATGCGCGCTGCGGTGCTTCTGCTGTTCGTGGCGTCGATCCTGAAACTGTCGGCGCAGAGTTTCTCGCCGTTCCTTTACTTCCAATTCTGAGGGAGCCGACCATGACCCGTTCATTACGCGTCCTCTACATAAGCCTGTTCCTGGTGCTGTTGCTGGCACTTGGCGCCTGGTCGCTGCGCAGCTTCTTTGGCTTCAGCACCAACGCCGATGCCACCGTGCTCAACGGTCGCTGGACCAAAGCCGTCGAGACCCACTACGACGACGAGTTCCCGATCAAGCGCCTGGGCACCAACCTGTGGGCGGCGCTGGACTACAAGCTGTTCAATGAAGGCCGCCCTGGCGTGGTGCTGGGCCGCGATCACTGGCTGTACAGCGACGAGGAATTCAACCCCGCCGTCAACGAAGACCAGAACCTGCAAGGCAACTACGCGCTGGTCGAAGGCGTGCGCCAGAAGCTCAAGGCCCAGGGTATCCAACTGGTGATGGCGATCGTGCCGGCCAAGGTACGCCTGTATCCGGAGCATTTGGGTGAAGTCAAACCGGCCAGCGTGCACGCCAACCTGTACCAGGACTTCCATGCCCGAGTGGCGGCGGACAACATTCCAGCTCCAGATCTGCTCGGCCCGCTGCAACAGGCCAAGCTCGCCGGCAAGCAAGTGTTCCTGCGCACCGATACTCACTGGACACCGGACGGTGCCGAAGTCGCCGCCAAGCAATTGGCCAAGGCGATTGCCGACAAAACCCCACTGAGCGGCGAGCCGCAGCGTTTTGTCACCGAGGCTGAGAAAACCGAGCCACATAAAGGTGACTTGCGTTTGTTCCTGCCCCTGGACCCGCTGTTCGAAAACCTGATGCCACCTAAAGAGCCGCTGGAAAAACGCGTCACCCACCTGGCCGAAGAGAAAGGTGATGACGCGCTGTTCAGCGACAGCGAAACGCCGGTGGCCCTGGTGGGCACCAGCTACAGCGCCAACCCCAACTGGAACTTCGTGGGTGCGCTCAAACAAGCCTTGCACAGCGACGTGGTCAGCTACGCCGAAGATGGCCACGGCCCGATCCTGCCGATGCTCAGCTACCTCAAAAGTGACGACTTCAAGAACAGCCCGCCTCAGGTGCTGATCTGGGAGTTTCCTGAACGTTATCTGCCTATCAACAACGAAATCGGTGATGCCGACCCAGCCTGGGTTGCGCAGCTTAAACAAGCCGGTTCGCGCCAACAGAACATGGCAATCAACACACCTAAATCCGAGACGCCCGACCGGGCGCAAAACTGAAAGAGAGGTAACTCACATGACTTTCACTACTACTCCTCGTCGTCTCGCTAAAACCCTGGCTATCGCAGCAGGCCTGAGCGTCGTATCCCTGTCGGCCTTCGCTGCCGGTGACGCCGCCCTATACGGCCCGACTGCACCAAAAGGCTCCAGCTTTGTGCGTATCTACAACGCCAGCAACCAGGAAGTCAGCGCCACCGTCGGCAGCACCAACCTCAGCGACGTTGCGCCACTGGCCAGCAGCGACTTCAGCTTCATGCCGGGCGGTGACTACAGCGCCAAGGTCGGCAGCCAGACCCTGCCGGTCAAGCTGGCCGCCGACCACTACTACACCCTGGTCAACAGCGGCAGCGGCCAGCCGCAGTTGATCGAAGAGCCACCGTTCAAGAACAAGCAGAAATCCCTGGTGCGCGTGCAGAACCTCAGCGACAAGGCCCTGACCTTGAAGACCGCCGACGGCAAGACCGATGTGGTCAAGTCGGTGGCTGCCAAGGGCCGTGGCGAGCGTGAGATCAACCCGGTGAAGGTAAGCCTGGCGTTGTATGACGGTGACAAGAAAGTCGGCGATGTGAAGCCGGTTGCGTTGGAACGCGGTGAAGCGGCGGTGTTGTACGTCACCGGCTCAGGTTCGAGCCTGTCGCCAGTGTGGGTGAAACGCCCAGTGTCGACCCGCTGATTATTTCCCTGAGTTGACACGCCCCCTTGTGGGAGCTGGCTTGCCTGCGATGGCGGTCTTGTAGGCGCCATCGCAGGCAAGCCAGCTCCCACACTGACCGGGGCTCAACTCAGGACCGAGACAAAAACAAGAGTGAAACGACAAACCTTCGTAGCTCTGACCCATATCGATTCAAGGAGAAACACCATGATCCCAGTAATCCTTTCCGGTGGTAGCGGCTCACGTCTTTGGCCGCTTTCGCGTAAACAATTCCCCAAGCAGTTCCTGGCACTGACCGGCGAGCACACCTTGTTCCAGCAAACCCTGGAGCGCCTGGTGTTCGAAGGCATGGACGCCCCCATCGTGGTCTGCAACAAAGATCACCGTTTCATCGTCAACGAGCAACTGAGCGCACGCAAGCTCGACTGCCAGCGCATCCTGATGGAACCCTTCGGCCGCAACACTGCGCCGGCCGTGGCCCTGACCGCGATGATGCTGGTCAACGAAGGCCGTGACGATTTGATGCTGGTACTGCCCGCCGACCACGTGATCGACGACCAGAAAGCCCTGCAACGCGCACTGGCCCTGGCCACCGTGGCCGCCGAGCGGGGCGAGATGGTACTGTTCGGCGTGCCGGCCACCCGCCCGGAGACCGGCTACGGCTACATCAAGTCCACCAACGATTCGCTGCTGCCTGAAGGCGTGAGCCGCGTGCAACAGTTCGTGGAAAAACCCGATGAAAAACGTGCGGTCGAGTTCGTCAAAAGCGGTGGCTACTTCTGGAACAGCGGCATGTTCCTGTTCCGTGCCAGCCGCTTCCTCGAAGAGCTGAAAAAGCATGACCCGGACATCTACGACACCTGCGTGGTGACCCTGGAGCGCAGCGAGCAGACCGCCGATACCGTGACCTTCGACGACGCCACCTTCGCCTGCTGCCCGGACAATTCCATCGACTACGCCGTGATGGAAAAAACCCAACGCGCCTGCGTCGTGCCCTTGGCCGCTGGCTGGAGCGATGTGGGTTGCTGGGCCTCGCTGTGGGCGGTCAACGATAAAGACGCCAACGGCAACGTGAGCAAAGGCGACGTGGTGATCCAGGACAGCCGCAACTGCATGGTGCATGGCAACGGCAAACTCGTGTCGGTGATCGGCCTGGACAACATCGTGGTGGTGGAAACCAAAGACGCGATGATGATTGCCCACAAGGACAAGGTCCAGGGCGTCAAGCAGATGGTCAACACCCTCAACGAGCAAGGCCGCAGCGAGACCCAGAACCACTGCGAAGTCTATCGTCCGTGGGGTTCCTACGACTCGGTGGACATGGGCGGGCGTTTCCAGGTCAAGCACATCTCGGTCAAGCCGGGCGCGTGCCTGTCGCTGCAGATGCACCACCACCGCGCCGAACACTGGATCGTGGTCAGCGGCACCGCCGAAGTCACCTGTGACGACAACGTGTTCCTGCTCTGCGAAAACCAGTCCACCTACATCCCGATCGCCTCGGTGCACCGCCTGCGCAACCCGGGCAAGATCCCGTTGGAGATCATCGAAGTGCAATCGGGCAGCTATCTGGGGGAAGACGATATCGAGCGCTTCGAAGATATCTACGGGCGCTCGACACCGGTTGAACGTGGCGTGTCGGTGAAAACTATCGCGCAGTAAAACAGTCGTACAAGAAGCCCTCGCCCAGCCCATTGCGTCCCCTATCCGCAGTGGGTTGGGTGGGGGCTTTTTATTTGGGGTTTGTGGTGACTGTACAGGCCTCATCGCAGGCAAGCCAGCTCCCACAGTTGACCGCGCACCCACTTTGGAATGCGGTCGAATGTGGGAGCTGGCTTGCCTGCGATGGCGTCTGCCCGGCCAACACAATGCTCAAGGTAACCAATCCCACCTAAGCTTAAGTTAGGATGCTGGTTCCCTATTCGAGGTGGTCTCCATGTTCTTCGGCGTTCTCCTGATCATCACCTGGCTGATCCTGCTGCTGCGCTACCCGGCCAAGGCGCTGCCGGTATCGTTGGCCGCTGCCGTTGGCCTGGGTTTCGTCGCCGTCTGGGTGGTATGGCTGGACAACCGCGAAGCCGCGCAATTGGCTCGCCTTGAGCTGCGCATTACTTACGCCCCACAGGAATGCCCGGCCGACCGTCCTTTAAAACTGACCCTGAACAACGGCAACGACGTGCCACTGACCGAACTGCGCTGGCGCGTCGCCGCCTATGCACCGGGCGATACGGTCAACCTGGCCGACAATGTCTACGCCGCCCCACGCTATCGCGGCCCCGGCGAGTTGCAGGCGGGCGCCACCTGGGATGACTGCCTGCCCACCCCGCCGCTGCGTCCCGGCTATCGCCCACAAACCCTGGAATTTCGCGCCGAGCACCTGCAAGGCAGTTTCTCGGACTGACAAAGGAATGATGCATGCCCAACGTACTGATCACCGGTTGTTC
Source organism: Pseudomonas sp. FSL L8-0168 (assembly GCF_037976155.1). NCBI lineage: Bacteria > Pseudomonadati > Pseudomonadota > Gammaproteobacteria > Pseudomonadales > Pseudomonadaceae > Pseudomonas > Pseudomonas sp. FSL L8-0168. The sequence continues at coordinate 2,515,696 of NZ_CP150262.1, forward strand.
CAGCGGCATCGGCCGCGCCCTTGCCGATGCGTTCAAAGCCGCAGGCTTCGAGGTATGGGCCAGCGCCCGCCAACCCGATGATGTCGCCGCGCTTACCGCCGCAGGCTTTAATGCCCTACAACTGGACGTCAACGACAGCGCCGCCCTGCAACGCTTGTCCGAGCAGTGGGGCGAGTTGGATGTGCTGATCAACAACGCTGGCTACGGCGCCATGGGCCCATTGCTCGACGGCGGTACCGAGGCGATGCAACGCCAATTCGAAACCAATGTGTTTTCCATCGTCGGCGTGACCCAGGCCTTGTTTCCCGCCCTGCGCCGCAACAAGGGCCTGGTGGTGAATATCGGCAGCGTTTCCGGCGTATTGGTGACGCCGTTTGCCGGCGCCTACTGCGCGTCCAAAGCCGCTGTGCATGCGTTAAGCGACGCCCTGCGCATGGAGCTGGCACCGTTTGGCGTGCAGGTGATGGAAGTGCAGCCTGGTGCGATCAATACAAGCTTTGCAAAGAATGCCGGCGCCCAAGCCGAATTGCTGATCCACGAACAGTCGCCATGGTGGCCATTGCGCGAGGGCATTCGGGCACGTAGCCAAGCGTCCCAGGACAAGCCAACCCCGGCCAGTGAATTTGCTGCAGACGTGCTCAAGGCGGTGCAGCACGTGCGACCGCCACGCCTGTTGCGTTCGGGCAACGGCAGCCGCGCGTTGCCGTTGATGGCGGCGCTATTGCCCAAGGGGTTGTTGGAGATGGTGTTGAAGAAGCGCTTTGGTTTGAGTGGCAGCCTCTAGCCCTTCATAAAATCAATAAACGCCCGCACCTTCAGCGGCAGGTGCCGGGTATCCGGGTACATCGCGTAGACCCCTTGGGGGGCGAAGCGATGATCCGCCAGCACACGCACCAGCCGTCCGGCCTCCAAGTCTTCCTGCACCAGCCATTGCGGCAGAATCGCCACACCGTGGCCGCGCACAGCAAATGCCTGGAGCACTGCCGCACTATCAGCCACCAACGCAGCAGGCCCGGCACGGTATTGATGTTGAATGCCCGCCGGGTCGGTGACGCTCAGTTCGGTCAAGCGGCCATGGCCCAACCGGGGGATCTGCTCCAGCTCTTCCAGGGTCTGAAGCCCGGCAAACTGCGGTGCCGCAACAGCAAACACATCGAACGCCGACAACTGCACCGCCCGATGATTGGAGTCCAGCAGGCGCCCCAGGCGAATCGCCACGTCAAAACGCTCGGAGATCAGGTCGGCATGGGTGGAGGATGTGGATAAGTGGATATTCAGGTCCGGGTGCAGGCGTCGAAAGGCTTCTACCGCCGGAGCAACGACGGCCAGGGCATATTCGACAGTGGTAGTGATGCGCAGCGTGCCCTTGAGCTGAGCATGCTCACTGCGGGCTTCTTCTACCGCCAGGCGGGCCTCTTCGAGCATGCGCGTGCAGCGCAGGTAAAAGCGTTCGCCGGCATCGGTGAGCGCCAGTTGGCGGGTGTTGCGGGTCAGCAGGGTGACGCCGAGTTCCGCCTCCAGGCGCTTGAGGTTGAAGCTGACCACGGCGCGAGTCTGGCCCAGCAGGTCCGCGGCAGCAGTGAGCGAGCCGGCCTCGACCACAGCCTTGAAAGTGTCAAAACGGTCCAGGCTGACCATGATGGACGCCCTCCTTTGTCAAAATATTTTTGACAAACTAGCAGGCAAACCGGCGTATCCCAAACCCTGCTTGCGGCCTACCCTGCCGGCTTCACTTGCAGGAACGCGTTCATGACCTACCGCTCGAAAGTCGCCTGGATCTTTTTATTGGGTTTTGCCCTGGACCTGGTGAACATGTTTGTTGCCACCGTCGCCTACCCGGATATCGCCCGCGAGCTGCACGCCTCGGTCACACAGTTGGCGTGGATCAGTAATGCCTACATGCTCGGGCTGACAGTGATCATCCCCTTGAGTGTGTGGTTGGCGGCGCTCATGGGCGAGCGCACCCTGATCGCTTCCAGCCTGCTGCTGTTCGCCGGCGCCTCGGTGATGGTGGGCCAGGCCGGCTCCATTGAGGCGTTGATAGGCTGGCGCGCAGTGCAAGGGCTCGGTGGCGGTTTGCTGATTCCCGTGGGCCAGGCCATGGCTTACCGGCACTTCCCCGCCGCCGAGCGCAGCCAGCTGACGGCGCGGGTGATGTCGGTGGCGTTGCTGGTGCCGGCACTATCGCCAGCATTGGGTGGGGTGATTGTCGACACTGTGGCATGGCGCTGGATCTTCTACGCCAACTTGCCACTGGCCTTGGTGACCCTGCTGCTGGCCTTGTTGTGGATAAAACCCGACGCGCCCACCCGCGTGCGCCCACCTCTGGACCTGAGCAGCATTTTCAAACAGGTTGCCAGTCCGATGCTGCGCGTGGCGATGCTCGTCTACCTGTGCATACCCGGGGTGTTTATCGGCACCAGTCTGATCGCCATCCTTTATGTGCGCAGCTTGGGCTATGACGCCACCCAAACCGGCGCGCTGATGTTGCCCTGGGCGCTGGCCTCGGCAGTGGCAATCTACCTGAGCAAAAAACTCTTCAATCGCTGCGGCCCCAAACCCTTGTTGCTGGCGGGCATGGCGCTGCAATGCGCTGGCATCCTGTTGCTCAACGAGCCCGCGCTGATTATTGCGGCCTACGTCTTGATGGGCCTGGGCGGCAGCCTGTGCAGCAGCACTGCGCAAACTCTGGCCTTTCTGGATATTCCCGCCGAGCGCATGGGCCACGCCAGTGCGTTGTGGAACATGAACCGTCAAGTAAGCTTCTGCGTGGGCGCCGCCGTGCTCAGTGCAATACTGTCGGCCTTGGATTCCTTCGCCATAACCTTCACGATGGCGGCAGCTCTGACCCTGTTGCCGCTTTTCGCAGTGTTGCGCCTGGATGCTTCCAGAGTACGCACGCTGCTTCACCCTTGCAGCGAGCCCAAGCATGATTGACTACAGCGATTTTTTCGAAGAAGTGATCCAGACCCACGTCGAGATCGAGCAATGGTTTGCCGGGGTTGCGCCTCAGGGCACGCTGGAAAATCTGCTCGCGCGCTTCTCACCCGAGTTCAGCATGATCGCCCCCGCCACCGGTACGCGGGTCAACAGGGCCGGGGTCAATGCGTTGTTTACGCGCCTGGGCGGGATGCGTCCGGGGTTGAAAATCACCTTGAGTGAAATGACCGGCATCGACCGCCATGCGCGCGGCGCCACGGTGACGTATCGCGAGCATCAGATTGACGACAGCGGCACCCAGACCGACCGCCGCGCCACGGTGGTGTTCGAGAAACAGGCCAGTGGCGCGCTGCTGTGGCGACACCTGCATGAAACCTTTATCAAAGCCTGACGCGGTCAACTGTGGGAGCGGGTAAGCCCCCCAACAGTTTAGTTTTGTGTTGGGTTGACGATCACGGTGCAGGTAATCCCTGCCGCCAACAACACGCCCTCCGGCACTTCATCAATGTGAATCCGCACCGGCACACGCTGGGCCAAGCGCACCCAGTTGAAGGTCGGGTTCACATCGGCGATCAGTTCACGGCTCTCGGGGTTGTCGCGGTCGTAGATGCCACGGGAGATGCTTTCCACGTGCCCCTTGAGTGTCTCGCCACTCATCAATTGCATATCGGCTTTGTCACCCACCTTCACATGGGGCAGTTTGGTTTCTTCAAAGAAGCCATACACCCAGAACGAATTCATATCCACCACAGCCATCTTCGCTTCGCCGATACGCGCATAGTCGCCACGGTGCACGTTGAGGTTGGTGACGTAGCCGTCCACCGCCGCCAGCACACGGGTACGTTTCAAGTTGAGTTCAGCGGCCTCCAGTTGCGCCAGGGCGTGCTGGTAATCGGCCAGGGCCGAGTCGGCGATGTTGCTGGCGTCGTCGCGGTTTTCCCTGGAGATCACTAGCGCGTCCAGGTCGGCGCGGCGGTGCGCGTTGACCTTGCGCATTTCCCAAGTGGCCTTGCGGGAGGCCACCAGCGATTGCGCTTGCTTGACGGCAATGCGGTAGTGCTCGGGGTCGATCTGCATCAGCAGGTCGCCTTTTTTCACCAACTGGTTATCGCGTACCGGCACGTCCACCACTTCGCCGGTAACGTCAGCCGCCACATTGATAATGTCGGCGCGCACGCGACCATCGCGGGTCCACGGCGTTTGCATGTAGTGCACCCACAACGTGCGGCCAATCCAGATCGCCAACGCCAGCACCAGCAAGGTGGCGAGCAGGCTGAAAAACTTTTTCATCGGGGCATTCTCAACGGTAGACGCTCAGCGCCAGGGCGCCGAACAGGCAAGCGAACAGGCTCAGGCGCAGCAGCGCCGGGTGCCAGAAGAAACGGTACAGGTCGAACCCGGCCAGGAAGCGGTCAACCGCCCAGGCCAGCCCCGCTGCGATCAAGAACATCAGGGTCATGGTCGGCATATAGATGCCGTGGAATGCAATTTCACGAGGCATTCGGGGCTCCTTTGAGGGCGGCCAGAGGCGATTGCGGGTCGAGCAACGAGGTGCGAATAAAGTGCAGGTAGCTCTTCACCCGGCGCAGGGCCGAGGTGTCGAAGTGCGGGGCGAAGGGTTCGTCGGTGGCCTGCACGCGGCTGATCGCATGGTCGACGGCAATCAACCCGCGCTCCAGGTTGCTGGCGCTGGGTTGCAGGAACAGCCGCACCAGCGAGCGTCCCATCACGCGGATCGCCTGGCGCCACGGCTGCGACTCGGCATACGCCGGGTGCACCGGCAAAATCGCCTGCTCCTTGCGCAGTTCGATGATCGCGTGGCCGACCTCCAGCACCACGAACATCCAGCGCAGCAAATCGCGTTGCACCTGCGGCTGGCCGGCCGCGAGGCCATACGCTTGGTGCAGCAGGTCGCGGGTGCGGCTTTCAAAGCTCGACGCCAGGCCCTTGAGCTTGCCGCTGATGGCATACACCACCTGCTCACGCAGGTCTTGCTCCAGGCGGCGCCACAACCAGCGGCTGTTGGGCGGCAAAATGATCGCCCCCGCCGCCGCGCATACCAGCATGCCGATGACCATGGCGATGTAGTCGTTGATAAAGGTGTAGGGGTTATAGACCGTGAGGTTGTCGGGCACCGAGCCGGTGCTGAAGAAGATCAACAGGCCCACACCCACACCGGCGTATTGCGGGCGGGAGGAGAGGAAGGCACCGAAGATGATCACCGGCGCCAGCATCACGCACAGCAGCGGGAAACCGTCGATCCAGGGGAACACGAAGAACATTTCGACAAAGCCGACCAAGGCGCCGATCAAGGTGCCGCAGGCCATCTGGAACGCCATGCGCTTGGGGTTGGGCGTGGCAGCAGACAGGCCCACCGTGGCCGCCGCGATCAGGGTCATGGTGGCGCCGCTGGGCCAGGCCGTGGCCACCCAGTAACTGCCCAGCACAACCAGGATAAACGAGGCGCGCACACCGGCAGCGGCACAGGCCAACCAGTTGGTCTTTGGCGTGTAGGCTTCGTGCCAATCCTCCCGCGCATGGCGATGCTCGGCCAGGGATGCGTGGGTTTGCGCGTAGTTGTGCAGGTCGTCGACGAAGCGGTACAGCAGCTCGTAGGCAGTGTGGAAATCCAACTGCTCGGCGTCCGTCGGGTTGTCTTCCTGGAAGCTCGCCCGCAGGCTGCGCACCTTGGCGGGCAGGCCGTCCTTGTAGGCGCTCAGTTGGTTGACCAGGCGCGCGGCATCCAAGCTGGTGAGGGCGCGGCCAGAGAAGCCGTCGAGCACTTCGGCCAGGTCTTGCAGGCCGGGCTTGATCGCTGCCACTACATGGTCGGCCTCATCGGCGCGCAAGCGTTCAAGCAATTGGTGCAAGGCGTTGAAGCGCGTGGTGATGCTCATGAATTCGCTGTTAAGGCGACTGAGCCGCCCGTTACGCCGACGCATGTGCGGGTCTTCGAACACGGTGACGCTGCGCAGGCCTTCCAACCCCACGGCTTCGGCAATAAAGCGCACGTTGCTGGCCTCGAAACCTTCGCGTTGGCTGCGCCCGCGCAGGCCATCGGTCACAAACAGCGCGAACACACCGAAGCGCTGGTACAGCGCGTTGCGCATGGCGCCGCTGGAGGTCTGCGGCAGGATGGCGGCGCTGACCAGTGTCGAGCACAGTATCCCCAGGGAGATTTCCAGCACCCGCCACACCGCCGCCATGAAGGCGCCGTCCGGGTGGGCCAGGGCCGGCAGGCCGACCATCGCCGCGGTGTAGCCGGCGAGCACGAACCCATAGGCGCGAAAGTTGCGGTTGCGCGTGGCGCCAGCGGTGCAAATGCCGACCCAGATCGCCAGCGCACCCAGGAACAGTTCGGTGTTCTGCGCAAACAAAGCGATCAACAGCACCATCACCGCCGAGCCTGCCAAGGTCCCGAGGAAGCGATAGAAACTCTTGGCGAACACCTGGCCGCTCTGGGGCTGCATCACGATAAATACGGTGATCATCGCCGTGCGCGGTTGCGGCAGTTCCAGGCGCATCGCCAGCCACAGCGTCAGGAACGCAGCGACCAGCACTTTGAAGATATACACCCAGGTCACGCCATCACTGCGTGCCCAGTCGAAAAAACCACGGCGCCACTCAAGGGAATGCAGCCAGCGCAGCGGTGCAGGCAAGGGAGTCATCAAGGCCTACTCAGTGATCAAACACGGCGAGCGCCGCCGGAGTCTTGCTTGGGAGTGTCTTGGCAGCCGTGGGCACATCGTCGCCAGCACCGAGGCCGCCGCCCAAGGCGGTCACCAGCTCGGCATGGGCGCTGAGGCGTGCCGCCTGCACCTGTTGTGCGATCTGCTGCTGGCGAAACAACAAGGTTTGGGCGTTGAGCACGTTGAGGTAATCAGTGAGGCCACGCTGATAGGCGATCATGGCGATGTCGTAGGTTTTCTGCGCCGAGGCCACCGACTGCGCGGCAAAAACCGATTGCTTGTCCATGGATTCGCGGCGGATCAACTGGTCGCTGATGCCCTTGAGCGCATTGACCAGGGTCTGGTTGTACTGGGCCACCGCGATGTCGTAGCCGGCACTGGCTTCACCCAATTGCGCACGTAGACGGCCGCCGTCGAAGATCGGCAAGGTGATCGCCGGGCCGACGTTGTAGTTGAATTTCTTGCCGGCCAGAAACGCCAGCATACCGCCGCCGGTGGCCATGTAGCCGAGGCTGCCGACCAGGTCGACGTTGGGGTAGAAGCCTGCATGAGCCACATCGATACCCCGTGCCTGGGCCGCTACCTGCCAGCGACTGGCGACCACGTCCGGGCGTTGACCGAGCAATTGCGCCGGCAGGCTGGAGGGCAATTTCAACGGCGCGGCGAGGGCCAGGGTCGGGCGCTGCAACTGCGCGCCCTCCCCCGGGCCTTTGCCGGCCAACGCCGCCAGTTGGTTACGGCTCAGGGCGATTTCCTCGTCCAGGGCATCCAGTTGGCGATGGGTTTCCGGCAGCGGGGTTTCTGCTTGGCTGACGTCAAAGTGAGTACCGATCCCGGCGGCCAGGCGTTTGTTGGCCAGGTCCAGGATCTGCTGTTGCTGGGCCAGGGTGGCGGCCGCGATGTCATGGTTGGCGTACTGCAACGACAGCTGGATATAGGCGCGCACCACGTTGTTTTGCAGTTCGAGCTGGGCCAGGCGCGCTTCGGCGGCGCTCATGTGCGCCAGGTCGACCGCACGTTCGGTCGTGTTGCTTTCCCGGCCCCACAGGTCGAGGGCGTAGCTCAGGCCCAGGGACGAATTGTTGTCCCAGGTGTTGGCGCCGCTCAATTGGCCGGGGCCGTAGAACTGATCCTTCGGCCAGTTGTGACGCTTGAGGGTGGTGTCGCTGTTGACCTGCAGCGACTCGGCCGACTCGGCCACGCCGGCCAGCGCTCGGGCTTGCCGCACACGGGCGGCGGCCACGGCCAGGCTGGGGCTGTTGCGGGTGGCGAGTTCGACCCAACGGTTGAGCTGCGGGTCGCCGTAGGCCTGCCACCATTGGGCGGTGGGCCAGTGGGCGTCGCGGTCGGCGCTCTGGATCGCGGCGTCGGTGGCCAGGGTATTGGCGTTGATCGCCTGGCCTTGCGGGGCGATTCCTCCGGTTCCGATGCAACCGCTGATGACTGACGTTAAAGCCCAAACACTGAGAGTCTTCAGCTCTCTGCTGATGCGACGCGGCACGGCAAGCGAATTCCTGAGAGGGTGTTGCGGGAGAGGTGGCGCAATTCTAGGCGGCGCCAGGGAGGACGATAAGCTGGTATTCCTGTGAATCTTTGTTACCGTTCAGGCGATAATCCGTTGGTAGGGATCACTGAAAGCGTAACTTTCTGTCACAATTTGCTATCTCCCTTGAGAACACTCCATGGACACTTTGCAAAACATGCGCGCCTTCAGTTGTGTGGCCGAAGCCGGCAGCTTCACCGCCGCCGCCGTGCAACTGGACACCACCACGGCCAACGTCTCGCGCGCGGTCTCCAACCTTGAGGCCCACCTGCAAACCCGCTTGCTCAACCGCACCACCCGACGCATCGCGCTGACCGAAGCCGGCAAACGCTATTTGCTGCGCTGCGAGCAGATCCTCGCCTACGTCGAAGAGGCCGAGGCCGAGGCCAGCGACGCTCACGCGCGCCCGGCCGGGCAGTTGAAAGTGCACACCATGACCGGCATCGGCCAGCATTTCGTCATTGACGCCATTGCCCGCTACCGCCGCACCCATCCCGACGTGACCTTCGACCTGACCCTGGCCAACCGCGTGCCGGATTTGCTCGATGAGGGCTATGACGTGTCCATCGTGCTGGCCAGCGAGCTGCCGGACTCAGGTTTCGTGTCCCAGCGCCTGGGCATCACCTACAGCATCGCCTGCGCCTCGCCGGACTACGTCAAGGCCAAGGGCTGCGCACAGCGGCCCCAGGACTTGCTCAACCATGCGTGCCTGCGCCTGGTCAGCCCAGTGGTCCAGTTGGACAAATGGACCTTCAACGGCCCTGAAGGCCAGGAAAGCGTGGCGATCAACAGCTCGCCGTTCCTGGTGAACTCGGCCGACGCGATGAAAACCGCGATCACCAGCGGCATGGGCGTCGGCCTGCTGCCGGTGTATGCCGCCATCGAAGGGCTGCGCAATGGCACGCTGGTGCGGGTGATGCCGACCTACCGTTCCCAGGAGCTGAACCTGTACGCCATCTACCCCTCGCGCCAATACCTGGATGCAAAGATCAAAACCTGGGTGGAATACCTGCGCGGTTCGTTGCCGGAAATTCTGGCGGCGCACCAGGCGGAGTTGGTGGCGTATGAGTTGAGCGGTGGTGTGGGTAGCGTGCGGATGGCGAACTGATTTTGGCATGCTGCTTCCCCGCCCCCTATAAATTCATTGTGGGAGCAGGCAAGCCAGCTCCCACATGTTGAGTGGAGTTCTGCAATGAAAAAGACTGTCCTGGCCTTCAGCCGTATCACCCCGCCCATGATCGAACGCCTGCAACAGGATTTCGAGGTGATCGTGCCCAACCCCAAGCTGGGTGACATCAACGCACAGTTCAACGAAGCCCTGCCCCATGCCCATGGCTTGATCGGCGTGGGCCGCAAGCTGGGCCGCGAGCAGCTTGAAAGCGCAAGCAAGCTGGAGGTGGTGTCCAGCGTGTCGGTGGGCTACGACAACTACGACGTGCCGTACCTCACCGAGCGCGGGATCCTGCTCACCAACACCCCCGATGTGCTCACCGAGAGCACTGCCGACCTGGCCTTTGCGTTGCTGATGAGCAGCGCCCGCCGCGTGGCCGAATTGGACGCCTGGACCAAGGCCGGCCAATGGAAAGCCAGCGTGGGCGCGCCTTTGTTTGGTTGCGATGTGCACGGCAAGACCCTGGGCATTGTCGGCATGGGCAATATCGGCGCGGCCGTGGCCCGGCGTGGGCGCCTGGGCTTCAACATGCCGATCATTTACAGCGGCAATAGCCGCAAGACCGCGCTGGAGCAGGAACTGGGCGCGCAGTTTCGCAGCCTGGAGCAGTTGCTGGCCGAGGCGGATTTCGTCTGCCTGGTGGTGCCGTTGAGCGACAAGACCCATCACCTGATCAGCACTCGGGAGCTGGGGTTGATGAAGCCCAGCGCGATTCTGATCAATATTTCCCGTGGGCCGGTGGTGGATGAGCCAGCGCTGGTCGAAGCCCTGCAAACCCAACGCATTCGTGGCGCCGGGCTGGATGTGTATGAAAAGGAACCGCTGGCTGAATCGCCGTTGTTCCAGCTGAGCAATGCGGTGACCCTGCCGCATATTGGTTCGGCCACCGGTGAAACCCGCGAAGCCATGGCCAACCGCGCCGTGGACAACCTGCGCAGCGCCCTGCTGGGCCAACGCCCGCAGGATCTGGTGAACCCACAGGCCTGGAAGGGCTGATACTGGACTTAATGGGGGAGCTGGCTTGCCAGCGCCCACATAAACAGTGCCCGACACAAAAATCCGGTTAAAGCCCAGGCCAGCCAAGTCGATAACTCTCTATAGATCGTCATCCCTGATCCACAGAAGGTTTTTATGTCCACCACCAAAGCCCGCGCAGACTCACTCTCGCTTCTGCTCTTTACCTTGCGCAGCGGCAAGCTGATGGCCATCAACCTGTTGAAAGTCAGTGAGATCATCCCCTGCCCGCCGTTGACCAAGCTGCCGGAGTCCCACCCGCACGTCAAAGGCATCGCCACCTTGCGCGGCGCTTCGTTGTCGGTGATCGACTTGAGCCGCGCCCTGGGTGAAATGCCTTTGCAAGACCCGGACGGCGGCTGCCTGATCGTCACCGATGTCAGCCGTTCCAAGCAGGGCCTGCATGTTCAGGCGGTGAGCAAGATCGTGCATTGCCTGACCACCGATATCCGCCCGCCGCCCTACGGCTCCGGCGGCAATCGGGCGTTTATCACCGGTGTGACCCAGGTGGAAGGTGGCCTGGTGCAGGTGCTGGATATCGAGAAAGTCATCCACGGCATCGCCCCGGCACCGATTGAAGCGGCGCCGACCGACCTGACCATGGAAGAAGCCGAAGTGCTGGGCAACGCCCGCATCCTGGTGGTGGACGACAGCCAGGTGGCTTTGCAGCAATCGGTACACACCCTGCGCAACCTCGGCCTGACCTGCCACACCGCCCGCAGCGCCAAGGAAGCCATCGACGTGTTGCTGGAACTGCAAGGCACGGTTGAACAGATCAACGTGGTGGTGTCGGACATCGAGATGTCTGAGATGGACGGCTACGCCCTCACCCGCACCCTGCGCGAAACCCCGGATTTCAAGGACCTCTATGTGCTGTTGCACACCTCCCTGGACAGTGCGATGAACAGCGAAAAAGCGCGCCTGGCCGGCGCCGACTCGGTGCTCACCAAGTTCTCATCCCCAGAGCTGACCAAATGCCTGGTGGTCGCCGCGCAAACCGTGGCGCAAAAGGGGCTGTAAGCCTTGGCCGAGTATTACCAGTTGCTGCGTCGCGACCTCACCGGCAGCCTGCCCGCCCCGCAGTGGCCAGCGAATACCCGGCTGGATCATTATCGCGATGAGCTAGCTCCGGCGATCCATGCCGTGCTGCGCATGACCCAGGACCAGGGCGGCGGCCGTGTCGGCCACCTGGAGGAGTGGCGCCAGCAGTTCGTCACCGATGCCGACTACGACCCGACGCTGTGCCTGGTGGCCAGTAACCACGACGGTGTTCTCGCAGTGGCCCAATGCTGGACCAGCGCCTTTATCAAGAACCTGGCCGTACACCCCTGTGCCCAAGGCCAAGGGCTGGGCCGCGCCTTGCTGCTGCACAGCTTCCAGGTGTTCAAGCAGCGCAGCGAACCCTATGTCGACCTCAAGGTGCTGGAGAGCAACCTGCGCGCCCGGCAACTGTACGAAAGTGCGGGCATGCGATTTGTGCTGCGCGACATCGTATCCAAGGGCTGATCCTCACTGGCGCATAACTTGCTTCCAGAGCCCCTGAGCGGTAGATAGAGGTAAAAACCCGTCACCCCTCAAGCGTGCCCACTGACCTTGCCTGGTGACAGATCCGCCATGAACACACACTTTTCCTGCGTCGGTTGCGGTAAATGCTGCAGCGACCATCACGTGCCCCTGACCCTCGAAGAAGCCCGCAGCTGGGCGGCGGACGGTGGCAACGTCATCGTTCTGGTCGAGGGCTTTCTTGGCAATGGCCTGGGCCTGCCCCTGCAACAACGAGAACACGCCGAGCGCCGCTCAGTGGTCGTGCCCAGCGGCAATACCGAGGCGTTTGTGGCAATTACCTTTGCCGCCTACAACGCCGGACGCTGCCGGAATCTTGACGAAGACAACCGCTGCCGCATCTACGAACGGCGCCCGCTGGTGTGCCGCATCTACCCGATGGAGATCAACCCGCATATCCCGCTGAACCCGAGCGCCAAAGACTGCCCGCCCGAATCCTGGGAGCAAGGCCCCGCGCTGATCGTCGGTGGCGAGTTGATGGACGCACAACTGGCCGAACTGATTCGCCGCTCACGCCAGGCCGACCGTGATGACGTGCAGACCAAAGAAGCGGTGTGCGCGTTGCTCGGCATCCGCACGACCGCGCTCAAGGGCGACGGGTTTACCGCGTACTTGCCGGATATGCAGGCGTTTGCCCAGGCTATTGAACAGGCGGTTGAACAGCCGGCGGTGACCCATGAATGGGTGTTTCATGTATCCGGGATGGACGTCGCCGAACAGGTGCTGGATGCCGGAGCGCAAATTGCCACTGAGGTGCCAGCCAATTATGCGTTTATCTCGTTGAGGGCGGCTTAAGCCGCTGCGGCCTCATGACGGTATGGGTATCTAATTCAACTTCGGGTGCAAAGCTGCACACCCATTAGCGCTCATGGACGGGCGGGCAATACACCGAGGCGATAGGGCTGGAGGATGCGTTGGTATTCGCCATTCTGCATCAGTTGCTCAAGCGCATGATTAAGCTCATTACGCAACGCGGTATCGGTTTTTCGCACCGCGATCGCCACGCTATTACCCAGCAGGCCAGACGACACAGGCGGGCCCATGAAGTCGAAGTCCAGGCCATCGGCCGTGTCGAGCAGGGCTTCACGGATCTCCACGACGCCTTGCAGGGTCGCATCGATATCGCCCGAAACCAGGCTCTGCACCAGTTGGTCGTTCAGCCAGAAACTCCTGATGATCACTCCCGCCGGCGCCCACTGCGACAGGGCGTAGGCTTCACGATTACTGCGCACCAATACCCCGACCCGCTTGCCCTTGAGCAAGCGCCGATCAGGGCGCAGGCCTGAGGTTTTACGCGCCACCAGCCGCGTGGTGATCGGGTAGAGGTCATCGGTGAAACTCACCCGTTTGCGCCGACGGCAGGTGGGCGCCATGCCCATGATCGCGTCGAACTGCCTGGCTTCAAGGGCCGGGAAGTTTTCCATCACGACCTGGTCAACCCAGGTACAGCGCACGTTGAGCTGCTCGCAGAGGGCATTGCCCAGTTCGATATTCAGCCCCACCAATTGCCCTTGGGAATTGCGGCTTTGAAAAGGTGGGAAATGCGCGGCAACGGCGAAACGGATTTCACGCCGCGGTTGCACGTCGGCGGCAACGACACTTGTCGAGAGCAAGAGGGCGAGCACCGCACAGAGGTGTATCAGGGCCACGGGAATGTCCTTTTCCGGAAAGCTGACTCACCACGCCCCGATGAGCGTCATCGGGACGAAGCAAACGCTGTGCAAGCTTTCAAGAATCGGTCGCGGACCTACAAGCAGAAATTTCTACGGGCAATGTAGGTAACAGCCTATAACGCACCTACGGTTTTAATCTCAGCGTTTACCCATGGACCGGCGAGTGCCCGGAGGCGCCATGCCCGGCGTCTTGGTATGGCCGTTCTTGGCGCCGCCTTTGTACCAGGGCTGGCTGGCATTCTTGGCGCCAGCCAGCTCGCCCGGTTTGAAGGGGAACTTAAACGCCGGGATCTCGGTTTTTTCAACGCCGTCGGCGGTGGCCGAATCGACGAGGTCAGCCGCGTCGACAGGGGGTTGGGTTGGGGAAGTCATAGGGGCTCCGGCGCAGCTATAGGTGTAAAAGCGCGAGTATACGGGGGCAAAGCAGCAAGCGGTAAGCTTCAAGCCACAAGTAAAAAGCGCTAGCTGTCGCGGCTGTCAGTTTCGCGTCACCGTGCTGACCGTATTACCGGGCTATAAAGCAGCTACCCAACCTTCAACTGGCAGCTTGCGGCTTAAAGCGTGCAACTGCGTCCGGCGCCTCCCATGCAGATAAAACGAAACACGGCCCTGATGGTGGGCGTCCTCTTGATACTAGCGGTGGCCGCCTGGGCCGTAACACGGCCTGCCAAGCCCCGGCTGGCTGCGCCCACAGCGATCCCGGTACGGGTGGTGAGCGTCGCGCAACAGGACGTTCCCAGGTTCATCAGCGGCATCGGCTCAGTGCTGTCGTTGCACAGTGTGGTGATTCGCCCGCAGATCGACGGCATCCTCACCCAGTTGCTGGTCAAGGAGGGCCAATCGGTGAAGGCCGGCGACTTGCTGGCGACCATCGATGACCGTTCGATCCGCGCCAGCCTCGACCAGGCCAGGGCGCAATTGGGCGAAAGCCAGGCGCAGTTGCAAGTGGCGTTGGTCAATCTCAAGCGCTACAAAGCGCTGAGCATCGACGACGGCGTGTCCAAACAGACCTATGACCAGCAACAGGCGCTGGTCAACCAGCTCAAGGCCACCGCGCAGGGCAACCAGGCGGCCATTGATGCGGCTCAAGTACAACTTTCCTATACCCAGATTCGCTCCCCGGTCAGCGGCCGCGTGGGCATCCGTAACGTGGACGAAGGCAACTTCCTGCGCATGAGCGACACCCAGGGGCTGTTTACCGTCACCCAGCTCGACCCGATTGCCGTTGAGTTCTCCCTGCCACAACAGATGCTGCCGACCTTGCAGGGCCTGATTGCCGCCCCCACCCGGGCCACCGTCGACGCCTACCTGGGCGCCGACACCGACAACCAGACCGGCGACCTGCTCGGCGAAGGCCACCTGAGCCTGATCGACAACCAGATCAGTTCCACCACCGGCACCCTGCGGGCCAAGGCCGAGTTCAGCAACCCGGCGCATAAGCTATGGCCGGGGCAACTGGTGACCATCAAGGTCCAGACGGCCCTCGACAAGAACGCCCTGGTGGTACCGCCGACCGTGGTGCAGCGCGGGCTGGACTCACATTTCGTGTACCGCGTAAGCGCTGACAAAGTCGAGGTGGTGCCGGTGCAAGTCGCCTACCAGAACAGCGACATCAATATCATCAAAGGCGTGCAGGCCGGCGATGTGCTGGTCAGCGATGGGCAATCGCGGCTCAAGGCCGGTGCGCAGGTGGAGGTGCTCAAGGAGCCGCCGCAAGTGATCCACACCGCCAACGCCCAGGTGCAACCATGAGTGCAAGCCGGTCGCCCTCGGCCTGGTGCGTTGACCACCCGGTCGCCACCCTGTTGCTGACCTTCGCCCTGGTGTTGCTGGGGATTATTGCCTTCCCGAACCTGGCCGTCGCGCCACTGCCGGAAGCGGAATTCCCGACCATCCAGGTCACAGCGCAACTGCCCGGCGCCAGCCCGGACACCATGGCCTCATCGGTGGCCACGCCTCTTGAGGTGCAGTTCAGTGCCATCCCCGGCATGACCCAGATGACCTCCAGCAGCGCCTTGGGCTCCAGCCTCTTGACCCTGCAGTTCACCCTGGAAAAAAGCATCGACACCGCCGCCCAGGAAGTCCAGGCCGCGATCAACACCGCGTCCGGCAAGTTGCCCAGCGACATGCCGAGCTTGCCCACCTGGAGGAAGGTCAACCCGGCGGACAGCCCGGTGTTGATCCTCAGCGTCAGTTCCAGCAGCATGCCCAGCACCGAGCTGAGCGACTACGTGGAAACCCTGCTGGCGCGCCAGATCAGCCAGATCGACGGCGTCGGCCAGATCAACATCACCGGCCAGCAACGCCCGGCGATCCGCGTGCAGGCGTCGCCCGACAAGCTCGCGGCCATCGGCCTGACGCTCGCCGACATACGCCTGGCCATCCAGCAGTCGAGCCTGAACCTGGCCAAGGGCGCGATCTATGGCGAAAACAGCGTGTCCACCCTGTCGACCAACGACCAGCTGTTTCACCCGGAGGAATACGGCCAACTGATCGTTTCCTACAAGAACGGTGCGCCGGTTCAACTGCGCGATATCGCCAAGGTCATCAATGGTTCGGAAAACGCCTACGTGCAAGCCTGGTCCGGCGATACGCCAGGGGTGAACCTGGTGATTTCACGCCAGCCTGGCGCCAACATCGTCGACACCGTCGACCGCATCCAGGCCGAGTTGCCGCGCCTGCAAGGCATGTTGCCAGCCTCGGTGCAGGTCAGCGTGTTGACCGATCGCACCAAGACTATCCGCGCCTCACTGCATGAAGTGGAAATGACCCTGCTGATCGCCATCCTGCTGGTGGTGGCGGTGATGGCATTGTTCCTGCGTCAACTGTCGGCGACGCTGATTGTGTCTGCGGTATTGGGTGTGTCGCTGGTAGCCAGTTTCGCCCTGATGTATGTGATGGGGTTCAGCCTGAACAACCTGACCCTGGTGGCCATCGTGATCGCCGTGGGCTTTGTGGTGGACGATGCGATTGTGGTGGTGGAGAACATTCATCGGCACTTGGAAGCCGGCTTGGGCAAACGTGAAGCGGCGATCAAGGGCTCGGGTGAAATTGGCTTTACCGTAGTGTCCATCAGCTTCTCGCTGGTGGCGGCGTTTATTCCGCTGCTGTTCATGGGCGGCGTGGTCGGTCGGTTGTTCAAGGAGTTTGCGTTGACGGCCACCGCGACCATTCTGATTTCAGTGGTGGTTTCGCTGACATTGGCCCCGACGCTGGCCGCCTTGTTCATGCGTGCCCCTACCCACCCTGCCCACGCCAAACCCAGCTTCAGCGAACGCCTGCTGGCCGGCTATGCGCGCAACCTGCGCCGGGCCTTGGCGCACCAACGCAGCATGGCCGCGATCTTCGTGGTAACCCTGGCCCTGGCGGTGGTCGGCTATGTGTTCATTCCCAAGGGATTCTTCCCGGTGCAGGACACCGGTTTCGTGCTCGGCACCAGCGAAGCGGCGGCCGATGTGTCGTACAAGGACATGGTCGCCAAGCACAAGGCCCTGGCCGAGATCGTCAAGGCCGACCCGGCGGTGCAGGCGTTTTCCCATTCGGTGGGCGTTACCGGCAGCAACCAGACCATCGCCAACGGCCGCTTCTGGATCGCCTTGAAAGACCGCAGTGAGCGCGATGTGTCCGCCAGCCAGTTTATCGACCGCATCCGCCCACAACTGGCGAAGGTGCCTGGCATCGTGCTGTACCTGCGCGCCGGCCAGGACATCAACTTGAGCTCCGGCCCCAGCCGCGCCCAGTACCAATACGTGCTCAAGAGCAACGACGGCCCGACGCTGAACACCTGGACCCAGCGTCTCACCGAAAAACTGCGCGCCAACCCGGCGTTTCGCGACCTGTCCAACGACCTGCAACTGGGCGGCAGCATCACCCATATCAGCATCGACCGCCAGGCCGCCGCACGTTTCGGGCTGACCGCCACCGATGTCGACCAGGCGTTGTACGACGCCTTCGGCCAGCGCCAGATCAACGAGTTCCAGACCGAGATCAACCAGTACCAAGTGATACTTGAACTGGACAGCCAACAGCGCGGCAAGGCCGAAAGCCTCGACTATTTTTACCTGCGCTCGCCATTGACCAACGAGATGGTGCCGTTGTCGGCCTTGGCCAAAGTCGACCCGCCCACGGTCGGGCCGTTGTCCATCAGCCATGACGGCATGTTCCCTGCTGCCAACCTGTCGTTCAACCTGGCGCCCGGCGTAGCCCTGGGCGATGCAGTGATCATGCTCGACCAGGCCAAAAACGAAATCGGGATGCCGAGCACAATCATCGGCAACTTCCAGGGTGCGGCCCAGGCGTTCCAGAGCTCGCTGGCCAGCCAACCCTGGCTGATCCTCGCGGCGCTGGTGGCGGTCTACATTATTCTGGGTGTGCTGTACGAGAGTTTTGTGCACCCGCTGACGATCATTTCCACCCTGCCCTCGGCGGGCCTCGGTGCGCTGGTCATGCTGTGGCTGCTGGGCCAGGACTTTTCGATCATGGCCTTGATCGGCTTGGTGCTGCTGATCGGCATCGTGAAGAAAAACGGTATCTTGATGATCGACTTCGCCCTGGAGGCGCAGCGGGTACGCGGGCTGCCACCCGAAGATGCGATTTATGAAGCCTGCGTCACGCGGTTCCGGCCGATCATCATGACCACCCTTGCCGCGTTGCTCGGTGCGGTGCCGTTGATGCTCGGCGCAGGCCCTGGGGCGGAATTGCGCCAGCCGCTGGGCATCGCGGTGGTCGGTGGCTTGTTGGTGAGCCAGGCGCTGACGCTGTTCACCACGCCGGTCATATACTTGTACCTTGAACGTTTTTTCCACAGGCCCAAACCAGCGCTGACGCTGGCGACCACACACTGAGACGGTCATGCGCGTCCTGATTATTGAAGATGAAGAAAAAACCGCGGACTACCTGCACCGCGGCCTGACCGAGCAAGGCTACACCGTCGATGTGGCCCAGGAAGGTATCGAGGGCCTGCACCTGCGCTGGAAAACGATTACGCCGTGATCGTGCTCGACGTGATGCTGCCCGGCCTGGATGGCTTCGGTGTGTTGCGTGCCTTACGCGCCCGCAAGCAGACGCCGGTGATCATGCTCACCGCTCGCGAGCGCGTTGAAGACCGCATCCGCGGCCTGCGCGAAGGCGCCGACGATTACCTGGGCAAGCCGTTTTCGTTCCTGGAACTGGTGGCCCGCCTGCAAGCCCTGACCCGCCGCAGCGGCGGCCATGAACCGGTGCAGGTCACCGTTGCCGACCTGTGGATCGACCTGATCAGCCGCAAGGCCAGCCGCAACGGTGTACGCCTGGACCTGACCGCCAAGGAGTTCTCGCTGCTCAGCGTATTGGCGCGACGCCAGGGCGAGATCCTGTCCAAGACCGCGATTGCCGAGATGGTCTGGGACATCAATTTCGACAGCGATGCCAACGTGGTGGAAGTGGCGATCAAGCGTCTGCGCGCCAAGCTCGACGGGCCGTTCGAACACAAGCTGCTGCACACCATTCGTGGCATGGGCTATGTGCTGGAAAACCGCATGCAGGAAAACCACAGTGGTCGCTAATTCCATCGCCCTGCGCCTGAGTGGCATGTTCACCCTGGTGGCGCTGCTGATCTTTCTGTTAATCGGCGGCGCGCTGTACCAGCAGGTCGACCGTGGCCTGGGGCTGTTGCCAGGTGCCGAGTTGGATGCGCGCTACAGCGTGCTGGAATCG
This sequence comes from Pseudomonas sp. FSL L8-0168, assembly GCF_037976155.1. Classification (NCBI taxonomy): domain Bacteria; kingdom Pseudomonadati; phylum Pseudomonadota; class Gammaproteobacteria; order Pseudomonadales; family Pseudomonadaceae; genus Pseudomonas; species Pseudomonas sp. FSL L8-0168. Next base: position 2,534,983 of record NZ_CP150262.1, read on the forward strand.
TCGATCAATCGCTTCGGCACGCCGGAACATTGGGCCAAGATCAGGTCCAAGCTCAAGCTGTTGGGGGAAGAAGACAAGCGCATCCGTTTCTGGGTGGTCAGCAGCGACCCGAGCTACGAATACGGTGAGCCGGACGCGCAGATTCGCGCCTTTGCCGAAGGCGCCACAGGTAAGCGCGACCTGCGCCTGCCGGGTCACGATTATCCCTTCAAGGTGCTGGTCAGCCAATTTGCAGCCAAGGACCAGCGCCCGGCGTTGCGCTTTATGATTGCCATCGACACGGAGAACTTCCGCGCCACCCAGCATCACTTGCTGGTGGCGTTGATCAGCCTCGCGCTGGTGGGTGTAATACTGGCGGCACTGCTGGGGTTCTGGGTCGCGCGTATCGGCCTCAAGCCCTTGGGCAAACTCTCGGATGAAGCGCAAAAGCTTGCGCCGCCGAAACTCTCCGGGCGCCTGCAATTGTCACCCTTGCCGCCCGAGCTGAGCCAATTCGTCAATTCATTCAACGCCACCCTCGACCGGGTTGAGCAGGCGTATTCGCGCTTGGAATCGTTCAACGCCGACGTTGCCCATGAACTGCGCTCGCCGCTCACCAACCTGATCGGCCAGACCCAAGTCGCGCTGACACGCGGGCGTTCGGCCGAACACTATTTTGAGGTGCTGCAATCGAACCTGGAGGAGCTGGAACGGCTGCGCTCGATCATCAACGACATGCTGTTCCTTGCCAGCGCCGATCAGGGCAGCAAAGCCACCAAGCTGATCGAATGCTCCCTGGCCGATGAAGTGGCCACCACCCTCGACTATCTGGATTTTATCCTCGAAGACGCCCAGGTTCAGGTGCGCGTGGACGGCGATGCCCTGGTGCAGATCGAAAAAGCCCACCTGCGGCGTGCGCTGATCAACCTGCTGAGCAATGCCGTGCAACACACCGCACCCGGACAGATTATCGACGTGCATATCCAGGTGCAGGAGAAGCAGGTGGCAATCGGCGTGACCAACCCCGGCGACGCGATTGCCAGCGAACACTTGCCACGCCTGTTCGAACGCTTCTATCGGGTGGATGCCTCGCGCAGCAACAGCGGGGCCAATCACGGATTGGGGCTGGCGATCGTCAAGGCGATTGCGTTGATGCATGGCGGGGATGTGTTTGTGCGCAGTGAAGGCGGTGGCAATACGTTTGGTATCACCCTGCCGATCTAAACAACTCGGTCAAAATGTGGGAGCTGGCTTGCCTGCGATAGCATCACCACGGTAGGCCTGGCATACCGAGGTGTCTGCATCGCAGGCAAGCCAGCTCCCACAGAAGATCCCATGGCCCTCACTGTTGCGATTTGGGCAATAGTTATTATCTTGTTACACTCTGTATCGCACCGCTCCCCTGCGTTACTTTGACGCATCGATGAGCGCGACGGCAAAGACAGCTGACCACTCACCCGAATTTCCCTCGACTTATTTCCAGGGCTCTACACTGGGAATCTGTCTTAAAGCCGCTGACTTCAGCGGCTTTTTTTTGCCGTGAAAAAAGGCCGGGCACACCCCACGACACTGGCCGTTCATGATTGACCAAAGGAGCTCCACCGGTGAAGAACTCGCTGACGTTCACCCCGTTATTCCTCGCAATCGCAGCAACGATCATCCCGCTTGCCCACGCGGCAGACGCCCCGCCCGTCGAAGGCTTCGTCGAGGGTTCACACCTCACGATCAACACCCGCAACTACTACATGAACCGCGACCGGCGCGATATTCATACCGATGACAGCAAGGAGTGGGGTCAGGGTTTTATCGGCACCTTCGAATCCGGCTACACCCAGGGCCCCATCGGCTTGGGCCTGGACGTCAATGCCATGCTCGGCCTCAAGCTCGACGGCGGTGGCGGTACGGATGGTTCCAGCATCCTTCCGTATGGCAGCGGCAACGGCAAAGCGCCGGGTTCGTTCTCGACGGCTGGCGGCACCTTGAAGCTGCGCGCCTTCGACACCGAACTGAAAGCCGGCGACCTGTTCCTCAACAACCCGGTGATCGCCGGCGGCATGACACGCATGTTGCCGCAGACTTTCCGTGGCGTGAGCCTGACCAACCACAGCTTTGACGGCTGGATGTTCGAAGGTGGCCAGGCCAGTTTCACCAAACTCTATAACCAGAGCGGCCATCGGCGTATTGGTACCAGCTACGGCACGCTGCCCGCCAACACCGACAGCCAGCACCTGGACTGGGCTGGCGTGTCGTTCAGCGGGATCGAGGGGCTGACCAGCAACCTGTACGCGTCCGAGCTCAAGGACGTCTGGCACCAGTATTACTACGACCTGGAATACACCTACGCCCTGAACGACCTGGTCAGCCTGACGCCCGGCCTGCACTACTACCATACCCAGGACACCGGTCAATCGCTGCTGGGGGATATCGACAACAACACCTACAGCCTGCATTTCACCGTGGGCGTGGGTAACCACAGCGTCACAGCGACTTATCAGCGGGTCAATGGCAACACGCCGTTCGATTACATCACCCAGGGCGACAGCGTGTACCTGGACAACTCCCAGCAGTACTCGGATTTCAACGGGCCCAATGAGCGCTCCTGGAAGCTCAAGTACGCCTACGACTTTGCCGGCCTCGGCGTGCCCGGCCTGACGTCCGCCGTGTCCTACATCAGCGGCAAGACCGACCTGACCAAGGTCGACCCCAACAGTCGCGGCTACAGCAACTGGTACAGCGCCGATGGCAAGGATGCCAAGCACTGGGAGCGCGATATCGACCTGAAATATGTGGTGCAGGGCGGCAAGGCCAAGGACTTGGCCGTGCGCCTGCAATGGGCGACCAATCGCGGCAGCAATGGCTACTCGGCGGTGGACCGGGATGTGGATGAATACCGTGTGATCGTGGACTACCCGATCAACGTGTTCTGAGTACAGGTAGGAGCGAGCTTGCTCGCTCCTACAGGTTGGCTTTGCGCCATATTTAAAGAGTTGCTACTACGCTAAGGGCATTCTCAATGCAGAAGTGTGCCCGATGAGTTCAAGCCCTACCCGCCCCAACCGCCGCCCGGAGCGCCTGCTGATCCTGGGCAGCACGCTCACGGTGTTGCTGATCGTGGGGGTCGTCACTGCGCTGCTGATTCGTGAACATGCCAACACCCTGCAGACGGCCAAGCGCACCGCCAACACCATCACCCAATTGATCGACGCTGACGTGCTGCGCAATGTCGAACTTTACGACATGGCCCTCAAAGGCTTGATCAGCGCCACCGAGCGCACCGACCTGCAAGACGTTTCAGAGAGCATCCGTCATTTGGTGCTGTTCGATCGTTCCGCAGCGGCGCCCTACAAGGGCGATATCCTGCTGTTGGACCCGGCTGGCGAGGTGATTGCCGATTCCTCCCTGCTCACGCCCAAACTGGGTAACTTTGCCGACCGGGACTACTTTCGGGCGCACCGCACCAACCCCGACCTGGGCCTGTATATCAGCCGTCCGTTCATGGCGCGCTGCCAGTGTGCCGACCCCTGGCGCATCGCGTTCAGCCGTCGCGTTTCGTCACCGGATGGGCGCTTCCTGGGAGTGGCGGTCGCGTCCATGCGCCTGTCGTACTTTCATCAGTTGTTCAGCAGCTTGAACATCGGCAGCAACAGCACCATCAACCTGCTCAACCACCAAGGCATCCTGCTGGCGCAAGAGCCTCTGCTGGAAGCAGATATCGTCGACAAGGACCTGAGCCAGCGCCCGAATGTGGCGCGCATGCTGCGCGAACGGGACGGCAGCTTCCAAAGTATCTCCAGTGTCGATCGCCAGGCACGGCTCTACAGTTTTTCGAATGTGGGCAACTTGCCGCTGATCGTGGCAGTGGCCTTGTCCAGCAATGAAATGTTCGCCCCCTGGCGACGCGCGGCGTGGCTGGTCAGCATCGCGACCGGAGTGTTGTGCGTGGGCCTGTTGTGGCTGACCTGGGCACTGTGCATGGAGCTGCGCCGTCGCCATCGCGCCGAACAGGTGCTGTCAGAACTGGCAGCCACCGACGCCCTTACCGGCCTGGCCAACCGCCGCACGCTGGACGAACGCTTGCGGCTGGAATGGGACCGGGCACAACGCTCCATCGAGTCGTTGAGTGTGCTGATGATCGATGTGGACCACTTCAAGGCCTTCAACGACCGCCACGGCCACCAGGGCGGCGATGAGGCGTTGCGCGCAGTCGCGCAGGTAATCGCCAGCCATATCCGCCGCCCTGCCGATCTGGCGGCGCGTTATGGCGGTGAAGAGTTCGCGGTGGTGTTACCCAATACCGACGCCAAGGGGGCGTGGGTGATCGCCGAGCATATCCGCAAGGGTGTCCAGCACTTGCCGCGCAAGGCCGGGGATGAGCAACCAATCACGGTGAGCATCGGCATGAGTACTTGGCAAAAGCACAGCCGTATTTCCCTTGAAGACCTGCTGCTCAAGGCTGACCAGGCGTTGTATCAGGCCAAGCACAGCGGCCGTAACCGGATAGTGGATGTTTCAAAGACCTCAAACTGATGAGGTCAGGTGTGGGAGCTGGCTTGCCTGCGATGGCGGTGGGGCAGCTATCTATAAGCTAACTGGCCGACCGCTATCGCAGGCAAGCCAGCTCCCACATTTGGATATTCGTCAGGCATAAAAAAAGGCCACCCGAAGGCAGCCTTTCAAAACTAAAGAAAGAGAGTTGTTACTTACACCGCCGCAACGGGACGCATGTAAGAGATCGGTGCGGTGCTGGCATCTTCGAAGGTCACGACTTCCCAAGCGTCTGTCTGCTCAATCAACTTGCGCAGCAGCTGGTTGTTAAGGGCGTGGCCCGACTTGAAGCCTTTGAACTCGCCTATCAGGCTATTGCCCAGCAGGTAGAGGTCACCGATTGCATCGAGGATCTTGTGCTTCACGAATTCGTCTTCGTAGCGAAGGCCGTCTTCGTTCAGTACACCATCCGCGTCGACCACAATGGCGTTTTCCACGCTGCCGCCGAGTGCGAGGTTGTGCTTGCGCAGGTACTCGATGTCACTCATGAAACCAAAGGTACGGGCGCGGCTGACTTCTTTTACAAACGAAGTGCTGGAAAAATCCACGCTTGCACTTTGGGTGCGGTCACGGAATACCGGGTGATCGAAATCGATCTCAAAGCTCACTTTAAAGCCTTCGAACGGGACGAAGGTGGCGCGCTTGTCGCCGTCTTCTACTGTCACTTCCCGCAGAATGCGAATGAACTTCTTGGCTGCGTCCTGTTCTTCCAGGCCGGCAGATTGAATCAAGAATACGAAGGGTCCAGCGCTGCCATCCATGATCGGGACTTCGGACGCGGAGAGCTCGACGTAGGCGTTATCGATGCCCAGGCCAGCCATGGCCGAGAGCAAGTGCTCCACCGTGTCCACTTTGACGTCACCGTTGACCAGAGTGGTCGACATCGTGGTTTCGCCAACGTTTTCCGCGCGAGCAGGAATCTGCACCACAGGGTCCAGGTCGGCACGAACAAACACGATGCCGGTGTCGACAGGTGCGGGCTTGAGGGTCAGGTATACCTTCTCCCCGGAGTGCAGACCTACACCTGTGGCACGGATAATATTCTTCAGGGTGCGTTGTTTAATCATGGCTTGGACCGCTTCAGCGCAAATTGCGAACTGGTATCAACAAAGGCTGGCGATAATAACAGACCAGACCTTTGCTGAACACCAATCACCTTCATAGCCCTGATACATTCCATTAATCGGCCTGACGACGCAGGAATGCCGGGATGTCCAGGTAGTCCAGGTCATCTTGCGGATTCGGGCTACGGGACGCCGCAGCACCGGCCTGAGCCTGGTTGCGCATCACGGTCGGACGGTCCAGGTCACGGTAGTTCACCGACGGCAGTTCCTGGCGAGCAGGGGCTGGGGCAGCAGTTGCCTGGCTGGCCTGGCTAGTGTGCAGGGTGTTGTCGATGACCTTTACAGGCTTCTCGATTTTCGCACCCAGGCCGGTCGCAACCACGGTTACATGCAGTTCGTCGCGCATGTCCGGATCGATAACGGTACCCACCTTGACCATGGCGTGCTCGGACGCGAAGGCTTCGATGATGCTACCCACGTCGGAGTACTCACCCAGGGACAGGTCGGGACCGGCGGTGATGTTCACCAGGATGCCGCGTGCGCCTTGCAGGTTCACGTCTTCGAGCAACGGGTTGCGGATGGCCGCTTCGGTGGCCTCGCGTGCACGGTTCGGACCGCTGGCGCAGCCAGTGCCCATCATCGCCATGCCCATTTCGCTCATGACCGTACGAACGTCGGCAAAGTCGACGTTGATCATGCCCGGACGCTTGATGATGTCGGAGATACCGCGAACGGCACCGGCCAGTACATCGTCAGCCTTGGCGAACGCAGACAGCAGGCTTGCGTCCTTGCCCAGGATGGTCAGCAGTTTCTCGTTGGGGATGGTGATCAACGAGTCGACGCTTTCAGACAGCAGACGGATACCTTCGTCGGCGATCTGCATGCGCTTGCGGCCTTCGAACGGGAACGGACGCGTCACGACAGCAACGGTCAGAATCCCCATTTCCTTGGCCACTTCGGCAATGATCGGTGCAGCACCGGTACCGGTACCGCCGCCCATGCCGGTGGTGATGAACACCATGTTGGTGCCTTGCAGCACTTCGGCAATACGCTCGCGGTCTTCCAGGGCGGCTTGACGGCCGACTTCCGGATTGGCGCCAGCGCCGAGGCCTTTGGTCACCGCGGTGCCCAATTGCAGGATGGTCCGCGCGCCGATGCTTTTGAGCGCCTGGGCATCAGTGTTGGCGCAGATGAACTCAACGCCTTCAATGTTGCTCTTGACCATGTGGTTGACAGCGTTGCCGCCGCCACCGCCGACACCGATTACTTTGATAACCGGGCTAGCGGGGATGTTGTCTACGAGTTCGAACATGTTCCCTCTCCTTTCATTTTCTCTAGTTTTTTCGCCTACTGCTTGTTGCGGGTGTTGCGGTGTCGCGGTAAATCTTTAGAAATTGCCTTGTACCCAGCTTTTGATCCGGTCCAGCAGCGGCGCTTTCTCATCGTCATCGCTGCGGTAGCTGTCACGGATGCTCGGGCCCGACAGGGAAATGCCGTCGGTCTGCTTTTGCAGCCCGTACAACAGCAAGCCCACACCGGTGGAATAAATCGGGTTGCGCACCACGTCGCCCAGGCCCTTCACGCCATGGGGCACGCCCAGGCGCACCGGCATGTGGAAGATCTCTTCGGCCAACTCGACCGCGCCTTCCATCTTCGAGGTACCACCGGTCAGCACGATGCCGGCCGGGATCAAATCTTCGTAGCCGCTGCGGCGCAGTTCAGCCTGAATCAGGGTGAACAGCTCGTCGTAGCGTGGCTCGACCACTTCGGCCAGGGCCTGGCGCGACAGCTCGCGGGGTGGACGATCACCCACGCTTGGCACCTTGATGGTCTCACCGGCACCGGCCAGCTTGGCCAGGGCGCAGGCGTAGCGGATCTTGATTTCTTCGGCGTACTGGGTCGGTGTGCGCAACGCCATGGCGATGTCGTTGGTGACCTGGTCGCCGGCAATCGGGATCACGGCGGTGTGACGAATCGCACCCTCGGTGAAGATCGCGATGTCGGTGGTGCCGCCGCCGATGTCCACCAGGCACACGCCCAGCTCTTTTTCGTCGTCGGTCAGGACCGAGTAGGCCGAGGCCAACTGCTCGAGAATGATGTCGTCGATTTCCAGGCCGCAGCGGCGCACGCATTTTTCAATGTTCTGTGCGGCGTTGACGGCGCAGGTCACCACGTGGACCTTGGCCTCCAGGCGAACGCCCGACATGCCCAGGGGCTCGCGCACGCCTTCCTGGTTGTCGATCACGTAGTCCTGCGGCAGGGTGTGCAGCACGCGCTGGTCCGCCGGGATCGCCACGGCCTGGGCGGCGTCGAGGACGCGCTCAAGGTCGGCCGAGCTGACTTCACGGTCGCGGATCGCCACGATGCCGTGGGAGTTCAGGCTACGGATGTGGTTGCCCGCCACGCCGACGAACGCCGAGTGAATCCGGCAACCGGCCATCAGCTGCGCTTCTTCGATAGCGCGCTGGATCGACTGCACGGTGGACTCGATGTTCACCACCACGCCCTTCTTCAGGCCCCGGGACGGATGCGTGCCAATACCGACGATTTCGATCGCGCCGTCTTCCCCGACCTCGCCCACCAGCGCCACCACCTTGGAGGTGCCGATATCGAGACCGACGATCATTTTGCCGCTTTGCACGTTTGCCATGGGTCCTGCCTCTTCTTAATTCTTCGCGACAGCGGGTTGTGCTGCCGTGGGCGCAGCCGGTGTACGCCAGCCGACGGCCAGGCCGTTGGCGTAACGCAGGTCGACGCTCGCAATGTTCGTAATCTGTTCTTTCAAGGTTTTTTCATAGATGGCAATAAAGCGGCGCATCTTTTCCACCAAGCGGTCGCGTCCCAGCAACAACTCGATGCCCGGGCCGGAACTGCCTGCCCCGGTCGTCAAAAACCAGCTGCCCCGCTCACGCAATTCCAGGCGTGCAATGGAGAAGCCCAGTGGCCGCAGCATCTGGCTCAAGGCCTGGTACTGCTGCATCACTTGCTGCTGCGCCCGCTGCGGCCCGAACAGCTGCGGCAGGTGTTCATAGTTGGCCAGCTCACGCGGAGTGAACGCCTGGCCCTGGTTGTTCAACAGCGCTTCATCGCCCCAACGGGCCACGGGCAGTTGTTCTTCCAGGCGGATCGTGACCTGGTCCGGCCATACACGGCGAACTTCGGCGTGGGCGATCCACGGCATCTGTTCCAGCTCCGAGCGCATGCCAGCCAGGTCGATGGTAAAGAAGCTCGCCGCCAGGTATGGGCCGATGCGCTGCTGTACCGCTTGCTGGCTGATGTAGCTCAAGTCGCCCTGCACGCTGATCTTGGTGATCGGCCGGTCGGCATACGGCAACAGACGCTGCGCGCCTTCGTACGTGCCAAAGCCCAGCACCACCAGCAGCACCGGCCAGAACAGCGCCTTGATAAAACCAAAGTTGGCTTTTGGCAGGCGCGAAGACATCGGCTCTTTAGCCACCATTCGGCTTGCACCCCGTGGCACCGGCTTGCGGCTCGGTGCTTGTGGGGGCTGATGACGAAGCGATGCGCCGTTCATGTGTTTAGCCTCTTGGCTCAATGCTGTCGGCCAGGATCGCCAGCACTAACTGCTGGAAATCCAGACCGGCGGCACGGGCTGCCATGGGAACCAGGCTGTGGTCGGTCATGCCCGGTGCGGTGTTGACTTCAAGGAACCAGAAATTCCCTTGGTCATCCTGCATCACGTCTGCCCGCGCCCAACCGGCGATACCCAGCGCCTCACAGGCTTTCGCCGTGAGGTCCATCAATTCTTGTTCCTTGGTTGCTTCGAGGCCGCATGGGATCCGGTACTGAGTATCGGAAGCCAGGTACTTGGCGTCGTAGTCATAAAAGGTGTGGGGCGTGCCCAAAGCGATGGGCGGCAATACCTGGCCACGCAGGGTGGCGATGGTGTACTCGGGACCGGAAATCCACTGTTCCACCAACACTTGCGAATCGTAGGTACTTGCCGCTTTCCATGCGTCGATCAATTCGGCGGCCGAGTTCACTTTGGCCATGCCGATACTGGAGCCTTCATGGGCTGGTTTGACGATCAAAGGCAGGCCCAGTTCCTTGGCCGCAGAAATACAATCGTCTTCACTGCACAGTACGGCGTGACGTGGGGTCGGAATACCCAGGCTGTGCCACACCTGCTTGGTGCGCAACTTGTCCATCGCCAAGGCCGATGCGAGGATGCCGCTGCCGGTGTAAGGGATGCCGGCGCATTCGAGCAGGCCCTGCATGCTGCCGTCCTCACCGCCGCGGCCGTGAAGAATGAGAAAGGCGCGGTCGATTTTTTCAGCCTGCAGACGGGCAAGGAAGTCATCGCCCACATCGATACCGAAGGCATTCACGCCAGCACTTTGCAGCGCCTCAAGCACCGCATTGCCGGACTTGAGCGACACTTCGCGCTCGGCGCTCTTGCCGCCGAACAACACGGCCACGCGACCGAAGTCGGCAGGCGCAAGGGTGGAAAACAGAGAGCCGTAATCAGTGGTCATTTCGACTTCCCCTTGGCGGCGGCTGCAAACAGCGGGCTCGCCAGCAACTTGGGCGCAAGGCCACCGATATCACCGGCGCCCTGGCACAGCAGGATGTCGCCGGCGCGCAGCAGCGGCTTGACGATAGGCGCCAGGTCCACGCCACGCTCGATGTAGATCGGGTCCAACTGGCCGCGCTGGCGGATGCTGTTGCACAACTTGCGGCTGTCAGCGCCCGGGATCGGTTCTTCACCGGCCGGGTAGACTTCCATCAGCAGCAGCACGTTGGCATCGGCCAGTACATTGACGAAATCGTCGTACAGGTCGCGGGTGCGGCTGTAGCGGTGCGGCTGGTACACCATCACCAGCCGGCGCTCCGGCCAACCACCGCGCACGGCCTTGATAACGGCCGCAACTTCGGTCGGGTGGTGCCCGTAGTCGTCCACCAGCATCACGTCACCACCTTCAACCGGCAGTTGGCCGTAGACCTGGAAGCGACGGCCCACACCGGCAAAGCGCGACAGGCCCTCGACGATGGCTTCATCGCTGACGCCTTCATCGGTGGCAATGCAGATGGTCGCCAAAGAGTTCAGCACGTTGTGGTTGCCCGGCATGTTCACCGACACGTCCAGCGGCTCGCGATCGGGGCGCAGCACGGTGAAGAAGGTTTGCATGCCTTCCTGGCGCACATTGATTGCGCGCACGTCGGCGTCTTCGCTGAAGCCGTAGGTCACGGTAGGGCGTTTGACCTGGGGCAGGATTTCACGCACTACCGGGTCGTCCAGGCACACCACGGCCAGACCGTAGAACGGCAAGTTGTGCAGGAAGTCGACGAAGGTTTTCTTCAATTTGTTGAAGTCACCGTCGTAGGTCGCCATGTGGTCTTCGTCGATGTTGGTGACGACGGCGACCAGAGGTTGCAAGTGCAGGAAGCTCGCGTCACTTTCATCGGCTTCGGCGATCAGGTAGCGACTGGTGCCCAGCTGGGCATTGGTGCCAGCTGCATTCAGGCGGCCACCGATGACGAAGGTCGGGTCCAGGCCACCGGCGGCGAACACCGAGGCGATCAGGCTGGTGGTGGTGGTCTTGCCATGGGTACCGGCCACGGCGATGCCGTGGCGATAGCGCATCAGCTCGGCGAGCATTTCGGCACGCGGCACCACAGGGATACGGCGCTCAAGGGCGGTGGCCACTTCCGGGTTGGAGGTGTTCACGGCGCTGGACACCACCAGCACGTCAGCCTCGGCGGCGTTCTCGGCACGGTGGCCGATGAAGATCTGTGCGCCAAAGGACTTCAGGCGCTCGGTGACCGGCGACTCTTTCAAGTCCGAGCCGGACACCTGGTAGCCCAGGTTCAGCAACACTTCGGCAATCCCGCACATGCCCACGCCACCGATACCGACGAAGTGAATACGACGGATACGGCGCATCTCGGGTTGCGGCATGGCTTTCTGATTCTCAACCATGGGCCACCTCCAGGCAGATATCGACCACGGTGCGGGTTGCGTCAGGTTTGGCCAGGCGGCTTGCGGTGCTCGCCATGCTGTTGAGTCGTTCCGGTTGCATCAAAACCTCGGTCAGGCGTGCGGCCAAATCGGCGGCGCCAGTCGTTCTTTGCGGCAGCAGGAAGGCAGCGCCCTCCCCGGCCAAATATTCGGCGTTGCGGGTCTGGTGATCGTCGATGGCGTGGGGCAAAGGCACCAGCAAGGACGGCAGACCGGCGGCCGCCAGTTCACTGACGGTCAGCGCACCAGCGCGGCAGACCACCAGGTCGGCCCAGCCATAGGCTTGGGCCATGTCTTTGATGAAGGGCTGTACATTGGCCTCTACACCGGCCTCGCGATAACGCGCGGCGGTGACTTCATCGTGGTTCTTGCCGGCCTGGTGGAAGATCTCCGGGCGCACATCCTCAGGAAGTTGCGCAACGGCTTCAGGCAGCAATTTATTCAGCGGCTCGGCGCCCAGGCTTCCGCCCAGGATCAGCAGGTGAGCCTTGCGCCCCGCCAGCGCGTCACGCGCAATGGCCATGAACAGTTCGGTACGCACCGGGTTACCGGTGGTGCGAAGCTTGTCGGAGGCGGCGAAGGTTTTCGGGAAGGCTTCACACACCCGCGCAGCCAACGGCACTAGCAGACGGTTGGCAGTACCGGCGACGGCGTTCTGTTCGTGAACGATCACCGGCACACCCGCGAGTTTCGCCGCAACACCACCAGGGCCGGTCACATAACCGCCAAAGCCGAGCACACACACCGGCTTCAACTCGCGAATGATCCTGCGCGCCTGCATGACCGCCTTGAGCAACACGAACGGTGCCTTGAGCAATGACAACTTGCTCTTGCCACGCAGGCCGGTGACGTTGATCAAATGCAGCGGCAAGCCGGCATTGGGCACCAATTCGTTTTCAATGCCACGGGGCGTACCCAGCCAGTGCACGGTGTAGCCACGGTTCTGGAATTCACGGGCGCAAGCCAGGGCCGGGAACACATGGCCCCCGGTGCCGCCCGCCATGATCAGCACGTTAGCGCCCATGGGTCGGCTCCTCGGCGAAGTCGCTCTCGCTGAACTCCATCTCTTCGCTGCCCAGGTGGGTGCGACTCTCCCACTCGATACGCAGCAACAAGCCGAGACAGGCGCAGCAAATCACCAACGAACTGCCGCCGTAACTGAGGAACGGCAAGGTCAGGCCCTTGGTCGGGAGCAGGCCGACGTTCACGCCGATGTTGATCAGGAACTGGCCGATCCACAGGAAAGCCAACCCATAGGCCACGTAGGCGGCGAAGAACTGCTTGGCCTTCTCGGCCCACAAGCCGATGTACATGGCGCGCACGCAGACGAATACAAACAGTGCCACGGTGCACAGCGAACCCACCACACCCAACTCTTCGGCCAATACCGAGAACACGAAGTCGGTGTGGGCTTCCGGCAGGTAGAACTGCTTCTGCACACTGTTGCCCAAGCCCACACCCAGCCACTCGCCGCGACCGAAGGCGATCAGCGCCTGGGTCAACTGGTAGCCGGAGCCGAACTGGTCGGACCAGGGGTCGGTAAAGGTGATCAAACGCGCCATCCGGTAGGGTTGCGCCTGCACCAGGATGGTCACCGCCGCGACGGCCAGCACCACCATCAAGGTGAAGCGGAACAGCCCGACCCCACCCAGGAACAGCATCGCGGCGGCGGCGCCCATCATCACCACCGTGGCCCCGAAGTCGGGCTCCATCAGCAGCAGGCCAGCCATGGGCAGCAGCACGATGAACGGCTTGAAGAAGCCCATCCAGCTTTCGCGTACTTCTTTCTGACGGCGCACCAGATAACCGGCGAGGTAGATCACCACGAACACTTTGGCAATTTCCGACGGCTGCACGTTGAACGCGCCGAAGCCGATCCAGCGCATCGAACCGTTCACCTCGCGGCCGATGCCGGGCACGATCACCATGACCAGCAAGCCGAACGCACCGATCAGCATCAGCCAACCCAGACGCTGCCAGGTGGCAATCGGAATCATCATGGTGACGATGCAGGCGCCCAGGCCGATCACCAGGTACACCAGGTGGCGGATCATCATGTACAGCGTGTTGCCCGACTGCACGGCGGCCACTTCGGAGGACGCCGAAGTGATCATCACCAGGCCCAGGCCGAGCAGCGCCAGGCAACCGGCGAGCATCGGGAAATCGAGGTCGATGCCGCGCCCGGTAATGATCGGCGACGGGTATGGCTTGATGATGTTTCTCAGGTTGAGGCTCATGCCAAAGCCTCCACGGCGCGGGCGAACAGTTGGCCGCGCTCTTCATAGTTCTTGAACATGTCGAAGCTGGCGCACGCGGGCGACAGCAACACCGCATCGCCAGGCTGGGCCAGGGCTTTGCACTGGGCAATGGCGTCGTCCAGGGAAGCTGCGCGTACTTGCGGTACAGCGTCACCGAGGGCGGCGGCGATCAGGTCCGAATCGCGGCCCATCAGCACCACGGCGCGGCAATGGGCGGCCACTGGAGCTTTGAGGTCCTTGAAGTCGGCACCCTTGCCATCACCACCGGCGATCAGCACCAGCTTGCCGTCGATATCGGCCCCCAGGCCTTCGATGGCCGCCAGGGCTGCACCGACATTGGTGGCTTTGGAGTCGTTGTAATAGCTGACGTCATTGAGGTCGCGCACCCACTGGCAGCGATGCTCAAGCCCGGCAAAGGTGCGCAGGCTCGCGAGCATGGCGTCGAACGGCAGGCCAACCGCGTGACCGAGCGCCAAGGCCGCCAGGGCATTGGACTGGTTGTGTGCGCCACGGATTTTCAGTTCGCGTACCGGCATCAGGTTCTGGAATTCGAACGCCAGGTACTTCTCGCCGTTCTCTTCACGAATGCCGAAGCCTTTGAAGTCCGGTTTGCCCAGGCCGAAGGTCCAGCAGGGCATGCCCTCGCCTATCAGCGGACGGCTCAGGGCATCCTGACGGTTGACGACAAATTGCTTGGCGCCACGGAAGATCCGGTGCTTGGCCAAGTGATAAGCCGGCAGGCCGCTGTAGCGGTCCATATGGTCTTCGCTGACGTTCAATACCGTCGCCACTTCAGCGCCCAGGTCGTGGGTGGTTTCCAGCTGGAAGCTCGACAACTCCATCACGTACAACTCGACGTCGTCGCTGAGCAAATCCAGTGCCGGCACGCCAAGATTGCCGCCGACGGCCACACGCTTGCCCGCCGCAGCCGCCATCTCGCCGACCAGAGTGGTGACGGTGCTTTTGGCGTTGGAACCGCTGATGGCCACGATCGGCGCCTTCGCGTTGCGTGCGAACAGGTCGATATCGCCAGACAGCTTCACGCCACGGGCCGCAGCCGCTTGCAGGGCCGGTGTCGCCAGGGCCAGGCCCGGGCTCACGTAGAGCTCGTCGGCACGGCACAGAAACTCGACATCCAGCTCGCCACAACGCACTTCCACGTGCGGGTAGTCACGGCGCAGCGTGACCAGCTCCGGTGGATTTTCCCGCGTATCGGCCACGGCAAACGACGTGCCCCGGTTCGCCAGGAAGCGAACCAGGGACATGCCGCTCTTGCCGAGGCCGACAACGATGCGGAAGTGGTCTGAAGCGATCAGGGACACTCGTTTCTACCTCAGTTTCAGGGTGGCAAGGCCGACCAGTACCAGAATCACGGTGATGATCCAGAAGCGGACAATCACGCGTGGCTCAGGCCAGCCCTTGAGTTCAAAATGGTGGTGAATCGGCGCCATGCGGAACACGCGGCGCCCGGTCAACTTGAAGGACGCCACCTGGATGACCACCGACAGGGTTTCCATCACGAACACGCCGCCCATGATGAACAGCACGATTTCCTGGCGAACGATCACCGCGATGGTGCCCAAGGCCGCGCCCAGCGCCAGTGCGCCGACGTCGCCCATGAAGACTTGTGCTGGGTAGGTGTTGAACCACAGGAACCCCAGGCCGGCACCGATCAGCGCACCGCAGAACACGATCAGCTCACCGGCGCCCGGTACATAAGGGATCAGCAGGTATTCAGCGAATTTCACGTTACCGGAGAGGTAGCAGAAGATGCCGAGCGCGCCGCCCACCATCACCGTCGGCATGATCGCCAGGCCGTCGAGGCCATCGGTCAGGTTCACCGCGTTGCTGGAGCCGACGATCACGAAGTAGGTCAGCACCACAAAGCCCACACCCAGAGGAATGCTCACATCCTTGAGCATCGGGATGATCAAGGTGGTTTCCACGGCACTTGGCGCGGTGGTGTACAGGAAGATCGCGGCGGCCAGGCCGAACACCGACTGCCAGAAATACTTCCAGCGGCTTGGCAGCCCCTTGGAGTTTTTCTCGATCACTTTGCGGTAGTCATCCACCCAGCCGATGGCGCCGAACAGCAGGGTCACCAGCAGCACCACCCACACGTAGCGGTTATGCAGGTCGGCCCACAGCAAGGTGCTGACGCCAATGGACGACAGGATCAGCGCGCCGCCCATGGTCGGAGTGCCAGACTTGGACAGGTGCGACTGCGGGCCGTCGTTACGAACCGATTGACCAATTTGCAGGTTCTGCAGGGTGCGGATCATCCACGGCCCCAGGAACAGTGACAAAGACAGCGCGGTCAGCACACCCAGGATCCCGCGCAGGGTCAGGTACTGGAAGACCGCGAAGCCTTTGTGGAACTGTTGCAGATACTCAGCCAGCAGCAGCAGCATTAATGTTTCTCCGTACTTGAGCCACACAAGGCTGCGACGACGTTTTCCATCACCGCGCTGCGCGATCCCTTGATCAAAATAGTTGTGTGTTTGTCATGTTCAGCCGCCGTCAACGCCTGGATCAGCTCGGCCTGGCTGGCGAAATGCCGCGCGCCGGGGCCGAAAGCGTTGACCGCATGGGCCATGTTCGTGCCAACGGCGTAGAGCGCGTCCACTTTGCCGGCGGCATAGGCGCCGACTTCACGGTGGCCTTGTTCAGCCCAATCGCCCAGTTCGCCGATATCGCCCAGCACCAGCACCTTGCGCCCATCAAAGCCTGTGAGCAGGTCCACAGCGGCATTGATGGAGGACGGGTTGGCGTTGTAAGTGTCATCAATCACGCGCATGCCGTTGCCAGCCAGTTGCGCCACAGTGCGGCCCTTGACCGGCTGCACCGCGCCCAGGCCCGTGGCAATGCCGAACAGCGACACACCCAGGGCATGGGCGGCAGCGGCGGCGGCCAAGGCGTTGGCGACGTTATGGTTGCCCAGCAGGTTCAACTGCACGTGCTCATCACCTTGCGGAGTGTGCAAGGTGAAGGACGGGCAGCCACGGGCATCGACATTGATGTTGGAGGCGTGAAAATCGGCTGCGGCATTCAGCACTGCAAACGTCAGGACCTTGCGACCGGCAGCGCGTACACGCCAGGTCTCGAACGCCTTGTCATCCAGGTTCAGTACCGCAGTGCCCGAGGCGTCGAGGCCCTCAAGGATTTCGCCCTTGGCTTCGACGATTTTTTCCGGGCCGCCGAACTCACCGACATGGGCGGTACCGGCGTTGTTGATGATCGCCACGTGAGGCCGGGTCAGCGCCACGGTATAGGCGATTTCGCCGATGCGCGAAGCCCCCAGTTCAATCACTGCCGCCGTGTGTTCCGGGGCCAGTTCGAGCAGGGTCAGCGGTGCGCCGAAATCATTGTTCAGGTTGCCACGGGTCGCGAGTACCGGCCCGCGCGTACGCAAGACGCCAGCAAGCAGTTCCTTGACCGTGGTCTTGCCGCTGGAACCGGTAATGGCCGCCACCGGCTTATCAAAAGCAGCACGGTTAAGCGCACCCAGTTGGCCCAGGGCCAGGCGGGTGTCGGCTACCAGCAATTGCGGCAGGGCAGAATCGGCCACTTCACGCTGTACCAGGGCACCGACGGCACCTTTGGCGGCAACGTCGTTGAGGTAGTCGTGACCATCGAAACGCGGGCCGGCCAGGGCGACAAACAGCTGCCCCGGCTGGATGTTACGACTGTCGATACTGACGCCGGTGAATGTGCAGTCGCTCGACAGCACACGGGCCGACAGGGCCTGGGCCAGTTCGCTGAACGTCATCGCTTTAAGCATGGGCGACCTCCCAGGCGGTCAAGGCGTGATCCGCCTCGACCAGATCGGAGAAGGCATGGCGCTCACCGTTGATTTCCTGATAGTCCTCGTGGCCTTTACCCGCGAGCACCACGACGTCGTCCGCGCCGGCACTGGCGATCAGTTGGGCAATGGCGGCGCCGCGACCAGCCACAAACGTGACCTTGGAGGCGTCTTTGAAACCGACACGGATGTCGTCGAAAATCTGGCTCGGGTCTTCGCTGCGCGGGTTGTCGTCGGTGACAAGTACGCCGTCGGCCAAACGCTCGACGATCTCGGCCATCAATGGGCGCTTGCCGCGATCGCGATCACCGCCGCAACCGAACAGGCACAGCAGTTTGCCTTTGGCATGTGGGCGCAGGGCTTCGAGGACTTTTTCCAGGGCATCCGGTGTGTGGGCGTAATCGACCACCACCAGCGGTTGCGTGCCGCCACCCAGGCGCTGCATGCGACCGGCCGGGCCTTCCAGCTTCGGCAGTACCCGCAGGATTTCATCCAGGGCGTAGTCCAGGCCCAGTAATGCACCGATAGCGGCGAGCACGTTGCTCAGGTTGAACCGCCCGAGCAAGGTGCTGCGCAAGTGGTGCTCGCCCTGCGGCGTCACCAATGTGGCGCGCACGCCTTCATCATTGAATTGGGCTTCGCGGCAATACAGGTAGGCACTGGCATCTTGCAGGCTATAGCTGATCAGGCGCGCGTCGCTGTCTTCGCCCGCCAGTTGCCGGCCAAACGCGTCGTCGAGGTTGACCACCCGGCACTTCAGGTCATTCCAGGCAAACAGCTTGGCCTTGGCGGCAGCATACGCCTCCATAGTGCCGTGGTAGTCGAGGTGATCGCGGGACAGGTTGGTCATCACCGCCACGTCAAAGGCCAGAGCAGTGACACGCCCTTGGTCCAGGCCATGGGAAGACACTTCCATGGCAACCGCCTTGGCGCCGGCCTTTTTCAGGTCGGCCAGGGTCGCTTGCACGGCAATCGGGTTTGGCGTGGTGTGCAGGCCGCTTTGCAGCGAGCCATAGAAGCCGGTGCCCAGGGTGCCGACGATGCCGCAGTGCTGACCCAGCAGGTCCAAAGCCTGGGCGACCAATTGGGTCACGCTGGTCTTGCCGTTGGTGCCCGTCACGCCCACCAGGTTGAGCTGGCGGCTCGGGTCACCATAGAAACGCCCGGCGATGTCAGAAAGCTGCGCAGCCAGGCCCCTGACCGGAATCAACGGCACATCGGTGATCGGCAGCACGGTGGCGCCTTCCACTTCATAGGCGACCGCAGCCGCACCGCGTTGCAGGGCATCGGCGATATGCGCACGGCCATCGAGCTTGCCGCCAGGTACCGCCAGGAACAGGTCGCCGGCGCGTACATTACGACTGTCCAGGGTCAGCTCACGAATCAGCAGATCGTGGCCGGCATGGGCAAAAATCTTGTTCAGGCTAAGAGACATCAGCCGCGCCCTCCATTGGCTTTGACAGCGGCAGCCGGTGGACCAGCGTTGGCTTGTTGCGTCGGCGGCAGGTTGTCCGGCGTGATATTCATCAAGCGCAGGGTGCCGGACATCACTTTGCTGAACACCGGCGCCGAAACCAGGCCACCGAAGTAGCCGGCTTTACTAGGCTCGTCGATGACCACGACGATGGCGTAGCGCGGGTCGCTCATCGGGCCGAAGCCCGCGAACAGCGAACGGTAGGAGTTTTCGGCATAGCCCTTGGTGCCCACCGAGGTCTTACGCGCCGTACCGGACTTGCCAGCAACGTGGTACGCCGGCACCTGGGCGCGGAATACGCCGCGCGGTGCCTCGATCACTTGTTGCAGCATGCCTTGCATGGTCTTGGCGACGTTTTCCGGGATCACTTGGGTGGCTTTTGGCGCTTCGTCGACGTGGATCAGGCTCAGCGGAACCATACGGCCATTATTGGCCAATACAGAGAACGCGTGGGCCAACTGGATGGCGGTCACCGACAGGCCGTAGCCGTAGGACAGCGTGGCAGTCTCGGCTTTTCTCCACTCGCGGTAGTTCGGCAGGTTACCGACCCGCTCGCCCGGGAAGTCGAGGCCGGTGGGTTGGCCCAGGCCGATCTTTTGCGCCAAGTGATAAATAGTCTCGCCGCCGATATCGAAGGCCACCTTACTCATGCCGACGTTACTGGAGTTGATCAGGATGCCGGTCAGGTCCAGCACTGGCCCCTCGGTGCGGGACACGTCACGAATGGTGTACTTGCCCAACTGCAAGGTGCCTGGGTAAACCTCGACCTTGTCGCTGGGTTTCCAGCGGCCGGTTTCCAGGGCAGCGCTCATGGAGATCGCTTTCATGGTCGAGCCCGGCTCGAACACGTCGATCATCGCGCGGTTACGCATCATCGCCGGCTGAAGGTTGCGACGGTTGTTCGGGTTGTAGGTCGGCTGGTTGACCATGGCGAGGATCTCGCCGGTCTTCACGTCCATGATCACCAGGCTGCCGGCCTTGGCGCCGTTCTCGATGATCGCGTTACGCAGTTCGCGGTTGGCCAGGTATTGCAGGCGCAAATCGATCGACAACGCCAGAGGCTTGCCGGCCTTGGCGTTTTTGGTGACCTGGACATCCTTGATCAGTCTGCCGCGCCGATCCTTGATGACCTGCCGCTTGCCGGGAACGCCGGCCAGCCATTCGTCGTAGGCCAGTTCGACACCTTCGCGACCATGGTCATCGATATCGGTAAAGCCGACCATATGCGCGGTGGTTTCACCGGCCGGGTAGAAACGACGAAACTCCTCGATGCCGTAGACACCGGGGATTTTAAGGTCGAGCACTTGCTGGCCTTGCTCAGGGGTAAGCCCGCGCACCAGGTAGATGAATTCTTTGTTGGCCTGGGCTTCCAGGCGCTCGGTCAGGGCCTTGCGGTCTTGCCCCAGGGCAGCGGCCAGTTCAGGCCACTTGTCCTTGGCAACTTGAAGTTCCTTGGCGTTGGCCCACAGGGTGGTCACCGGGGTACTGACGGCCAGAGGCTCGCCGTTACGGTCGGTGATCAGGCCACGGTGCGCAGGAATCGGAATATGCCGCAGGCTGCGGGCGTCACCCTGGCCGATCAGGAAGTCGCGGTCGACGACCTGCAGGTCGAAGATGCGCCAGACAATCGCCCCCACCATCAATGCCAGCAAGCCGAGCATCAGGCGAAAGCGCCACGGGTAGAGTGCCCCTTCGAGTTTCATCATGGCGCCACCATGCGAACTTCAGCCGCGCCAGGGATGTGCATCTTCAATTGCTCAGTGGCCAGCACTTCGATACGGCTGTGAGCCGTCCAGGTGCTTTGCTCAAGGATCAGCCGGCCCCACTCTGCCTGGGCTTTGTCACGCACGCTCAACTCCCCGTACAGGGTATTGAGCAACTGGCGGTTCCAGTGGGCGCTGTAGGACACCGCAATCGCGGATACCAGCACGCCGACAAACAGCAGCAACATAAAGAAGCTGCCGCCCGGGAGGGGCTTGGCGAAAAGCTTGCTCACCGCAATTTCTCCGCAACACGCATGACGGCGCTACGGGAACGTGGGTTGGCCTTGAGTTCGGCTTCGGAAGCGAACTGCGCTTTGCCATGGATTTTGATTTTCGGCACAAAGGCTTCGAAACGCACCGGCAGGTTGCGCGGCAGGTTATCGGATTCGCCCTTGACCAGGCGACGCATGAACAGTTTGACGATGCGGTCTTCCAGGGAGTGGAAGCTGATCACCACCAGGCGACCGCCCACTTCCAAAGCATCCAGAGCGGCTTCGAGGCCGGCCTCCAGATCGCCCAATTCGTTGTTGACGTGGATACGCAGGCCCTGGAACGCGCGGGTAGCCGGGTTCTTGCCCTTTTCCCAGGCAGGGTTGGCCACTTTCAGCACTTCGGCCAGGTCAGCGGTGCGTTCGAACGGCTGGATTTCGCGGCGCTCGACCACGGCACGCGCCATTCGACCGGCGAAGCGCTCCTCACCGTATTCCTTGAACACACGGGCGATTTCTTCCACCGGCGCGGTGGCGATGAATTGTGCGGCACTGACCCCACGGGTAGGGTCCATGCGCATGTCGAGGGGGCCGTCGTTCATGAAGCTGAAGCCGCGCTCCGGGTCATCGAGCTGTGGCGAAGACACGCCCAGGTCGAGCAGAACCCCGGCCACCTTGCCCGCCATGCCGCGCTCGGCAACTTCGGCCCCCAGCTCGGCAAAGCTGCGCTGCACAACGACAAAGCGGCCGTCTTCGGCCGCTAGCGCTTGCCCGGTGGCAATCGCTTGAGGGTCTTTGTCGAACCCAAGGAGTTTGCCGTCGGACCCGAGCTGGCTGAGTATCAACCGGCTATGCCCGCCCCTGCCGAATGTGCCATCGACATAGCAGCCATCGGCACGTACGGCGAGAGCCTCGACGGCTTCGTCAAGCAGTACGGTGATGTGGTTAAAGCCGCTATCAATAGTCACAGGATCAAATCACGCAGTTCATCAGGCATGGCGCCCGGTTGTTGAATAGCAGCCAGGTCCGCTGCAGACACAGCATCCCAGGCATCTTCGTCCCACAATTGGAACTTGTTCAGTTGGCCTACCAGCATTGCGCGCTTGTCGAGCTTGGCGTACTCGCGCAGTCGCGGCGGCACCAGGAAACGACCACTGCCATCGAGTTCAAGGTCGACGGCATTACCGATCAGCAAACGCTGGAGTCGGCGGTTTTCTTCACGCAATGAAGGCAGCGCGCGCAACTTGGTTTCAATCAACTCCCACTCATCGAGGGGGTAAACACACAAACAGGGATCAACGGCGTCAATCGTGATGATTAACTGCCCCGAACTTCGCGAAATGAGCTCGTCACGATACCGGCTCGGCATAGCGAGACGGCCTTTTGCATCGAGACTGATAGCGTTAGCTCCGCGAAACACAGATGCGTTTCTCCAAATTTTAGCGTTTTACGTTCAAAAAACCCACTTTGTGCCACTTTCCGCCACTTGCGCACACTATAGGAATGCGCCTACCACACCGTCAAGGCGCGTATTCAAGGAAAAGCCTTACAGAACGGAGATTTAGGAGGGTAAAAGGAGGAGAAACGAGAGTTTTGCGATGTTTTTGACTCAACAACAGCAAATAGCTCAAAGAGCTAGAGCGCAAAGTTAAAGTAATTTATTAAGAGTAAGATTTTTTTGGTATTACGAAGATGCATCTGCCAATGATTTGGCAGGGAGGGATTCCTGCGTTACTACCGGGTTTGCGCACGAGATTCGAACGCAAGGAAAAAAGGTGGAGAGTCGATCTGTAAGCCGGGTTCTGTCTTGAACAGTCATTCGTCTACGATGGCCATCACTGGACATCTTTAGCAACCTACCCGGTCCCAGCGCGGGCCACGCCTTGGGACCCTATTTGGTCTTGCTCCAAGTGGGGTTTACCTAGCCACGAACTGTTGCCAGTCGTGCGGTGCGCTCTTACCGCACCTTTTCACCCTTACCGGCACCGAAGTGCTTAGGCGGTTATTTTCTGTGGCACTTTCCGTAGGCTCACGCCTCCCAGGCATTACCTGGCACTTCGCCCTATGGAGCCCGGACTTTCCTCCCCCCCCTAATTTTCATAGAGGGCAGCGACTGTCCAATCGACTCTCCGCCGCGAAGGTTAACGGCACGGCGGCTTGAGGACAAGTATTAAAAGTGCAGCATTGCCATCACGTTCAGACGAAATACAGATTTGGTCCCGGAACTATTCGGCCTTCTGTTTATCGAGCGCGACCTGATACAACACATTCTTGCGCACACCGGTAATTTCGGCAGCCAGGGCGGCGGCGCGCTTGAGCGGCATTTCCTTGAGCAACAAATCGAGGACGCGCATGGCCTCGCTGCCCACCGCGTCTTCATTCTCCGGCGCGGTCCAGCCTGCTACCAGCACCACGCATTCGCCACGTTGTTGATTGCTGTCGCCCTCGACAAACGCTCGCAGTTCCTCCAGCGGCAACCCCTTGAGGGTTTCGAAGGTCTTGGTCAACTCCCGGGCCAACAAGGCCAGGCGCTCGCCGCCGAACACCAGCTCCATGTCTTGCAGGCATTCAAGAATGCGATGCGGGGCCTCATAAAAGATTAAGGTGCGCGGCTCTTCTTTAAGTGCCTGCAGACGCGCCCGACGCCCTACGGCCTTGGCGGGCAGGAAGCCTTCGAAGATAAAGCGGTCCGAGGGCAACCCGGCGGCCGATAATGCAGCAATCAGCGCGCAGGCTCCTGGAACAGGCACTACATTGATACCAGCGGCGCGCGCCTGGCGGACCAGATGGTAACCAGGATCGGAAATCAGAGGCGTGCCCGCGTCGGAAATCAGCGCCACGTCATCACCCGCCAAAAGACGCGTGATAAAGCGGCTACCCTCTTCACGTTCGTTGTGTTCGTGGCAGGCCGCTAATGGCGTGCTGATACCAAAATGCTGCATCAACCGTTGGGAGTGCCGCGTGTCTTCTGCCGCGATCAATTTCACCTCGCGCAACACCTTCAGCGCCCGGGCACTGATGTCGTCCAGGTTGCCAATGGGCGTCGCCACCACAAAAAGCGAGCCAGCAGTGGAATTCAAAGGACCTGGAGCAGTCAAAGCGCACACCTCGATGGTTGGCAAAAGCCACATTGTAGCGCGTAGACGCCTTGAAAATATGCCATCACGGCCGATGCCGTTTCAGCCACCGTCAGCTATTGGCAACATTTGCACGACCTAAATCCACGGTTTAACGCCATGAACATCGCGCCTGGGCCAGTGCTTGGGTACACTTCCACGCTAATTTGATCGGTATCAGGAACACTTACATGATCGCTTGCCTGCGGCTGCTCTCCGCCCTCTGCCTCGCTGCCTTGCTGGCCGCTTGCGCCAGTTCGCCCTCCTCCAGTCTTGGCGAACTGCCACGCACGCCCGATGCCAGTATCGAGCAACTGCTCGAACAGGCGACGAACGCCAAGACGCCAGAAAAAGCCGCGTTGCTGCGCCTGAGCGCGGCGGACCTGGCCTACCAGCAGAACAATCCCGGCCGCTCCTCGCAGATCCTTGCGCAAGTGCCCCTGGATGCCCTGAAGCCAGCCGCGCAAGTATTTGCCAGCACCCTGGCCGCAGAACTGGCCATGGGGCGCAACCAGCCCAAGGCGGCCTTGGCAGCGCTGAACCACCCTAGCCTGCAAAACCTGAAGGAACTGCCGACCGACCAGCAGATCCGCACCGGTACCGTACATGCACGCGCCTATGAAGCCGACGGCCAGACCCTCGCCGCCGCTCGCGAGCGGGTGGCCATGGCGCCCCTGCTGACGGCTGAAGCTGCCAGCAGCAACCACGAGGCTATCTGGGTATTGATTGCCGCGCTGCCAGCCGAACAGCTGCAAGCTACCGGCAACCCGACGCTCGATGGCTGGATCACTCTGGCCCAGGCGGTCAAGGGCGCCGGTACGCTGGAGCAACAACAAGCCGCCATCGACACCTGGCGCGCTCAGAACCCAGGGCACCCGGCGGCAGTGCAACTGCCAGCACCGCTGACCAAGCTCAAGGAACTGGCCAGCCAGCCCCTGAACAAGATTGCCCTGCTGCTGCCGCAGGAAGGTCCGCTGGCTGCTGTAGGCAAAGCGCTGCGCGAAGGCTTCATGGCGGCGCACTACCAGGCTGAGCAAGCCGGGCAGAAGCCGCCGGTCATTGAGTTCTATGACAGCTCGCGCCTGGCCTCCCTCGACGAGTTCTATGCCAAGGCCCAGGCCGCCGGTGTGCAACTGGTGGTCGGCCCGCTGGAAAAACCGCTGGTCAAGCAACTCAGCGCGCGCCCGCAGTTACCGATCACCACCCTGGCCCTGAACTACAGCGAGACCGATCAGGGCCCGGCGCAGTTGTTCCAATTCGGCCTGGCCGCTGAAGACGAAGCCCGCGAAGTGTCGCGCCGTGCCCGTGCCGATGGCCTGCATCGCGCCGCCGCCATGGTGCCCCGTGGCGAATGGGGTGAGCGTGTCTACAAGGCGTTCCGCCAGGACTGGGAAGCCAATGGCGGCACCGTCATGGGCGTTGAATATGTCGACCAACCTGTGGCCCTGGCCCAGCAGATCGCCGATCTGTTCCAACTGCGCAAGAGCGAAGGCCGCGCCAAGAGCCTGCAAAGCACAGTCGGTACCGACGTCGCCGCCCAGCCTTCGCGTCGCCAGGACATCGAGTTCATCTTCCTGGCCGTCACGCCGCAACTGGCCCAGCAGATCAAGCCGACCCTGAACTTCCAGTACGCCGGGGATGTGCCGGTATACGCAACCTCCCACGTGTACAGCGCCAGCGGTGATCGTAACCAGTACCTGGACATGACCAACGTGATGTTCTGCGAAACCCCTTGGCTGCTTAATACCACCGACCCACTGCGCAACCAGGTCGCCGCGCAATGGCCGCAAGCCAATGGCAGCCTGGGCCGCCTCTACGCGATGGGCGTCGATGCCTACCGCCTGGCGCCACGCCTGGGCCAGCTCAAGGCACTGCCGGACACCCGTGTCGACGGCCTCTCGGGCAACCTGGGTATCAGCGCCAACCAGCGCGTTGATCGCCAGATGCCGTGGGCGAAGTTCGTCGGCGGCGACATTCAGCGCCTGCCCGATACCCCACGCTGATGCCCGAGCGGTCCAGCGCACACAGCGGCAAGGATGCCGAACTGCATGCACTCAACTACCTGCAACAACAGGGTCTGCGCCTTCTGGCGCAGAACTGGTTATGTAAACGCGGCGAGCTTGATCTGGTCATGCTTGACGGCGATACAGTAGTATTCGTCGAAGTCCGCTACAGAAAACACGCACAATGGGGTGGCGCGCTCGCCAGTATCGACGGGCGCAAGCGTCAAAAGCTGATACTCGCTGCGCAGTTTTTTCTGCAAAAAGAGCATCGCTGGGCTGACTGCCCCTGCCGTTTCGATGTGGTTGCCATGGAAAGCACCCCGTCAGGCACAGCTGATCTGACCTGGCTCAAAAATGCCTTTGACAGCTGATTCGCCGGGCACCTTCACCACTCATTTTTGCTCTTTGCTTTGCGGGCTGCACATTACCTGTGCCAAACAGCCGCGCTACTTAAGGTCACACAGATGGACATGCAATCCCGAATTCGCCAGCTTTTCCAGGCCAGCATCGACACCAAGCAACAGGCGATGGACGTACTTGCACCGCACATCGAGCAAGCCAGCCAGGTGATGGTCAATGCCTTGCTCAACGAAGGCAAAATGCTTTCGTGCGGCAATGGCGGTTCGGCTGGCGATGCCCAGCATTTTTCCTCCGAGCTGCTCAACCGTTTCGAACGTGAGCGCCCGAGCCTGCCGGCTATTGCCTTGACCACCGACTCATCGACGATCACTTCGATTGCCAACGACTACAGCTACAACGAAATCTTCTCCAAGCAGATCCGCGCCCTCGGCCAGCCGGGCGATGTATTGCTGGCGATTTCCACCAGCGGCAACTCGGCCAATATTATTCAAGCGATCCAGGCCGCACATGATCGCGAAATGATTGTCGTAGCCTTGACCGGTCGCGACGGCGGCGGCATGGCTTCGCTGCTGCTGCCGGAGGACGTGGAGATTCGCGTCCCGGCCAATGTCACTGCACGCATCCAAGAAGTTCATCTGCTGGCGATCCACTGCCTGTGCGATCTGATCGACAGCCAACTGTTCGGGAGTGAAGAATGACCGTTAATCGCCTCAGTCTTTTGGCCATCACGCTGTGCGTCGCCATCAGCGGCTGCAGCTCGGCTATCACCGCTACACGGGACACCCCTATCCAGGACGACCGTGGCACACGTACCTTCGGCAGCACCATCGATGATTCGCTGATCGAAACCAAGGTCAAGGTCAACGTCGCCAAGGCGGCTACCGACTTGGGCAACGGGGCCTCGCGCATCGTGGTGACCAGCTTCAACGGTGTGGTCCTGCTGGCAGGCCAAACCCCGCGCGCCGACCTCAAGGCCCAGGCCGAGCAAGCCGCCGCCGGCGTGCAACGCGTCAAGAAGGTCCACAACGAACTGCAGGTCATGGACCCGATCACTCTGCTGGCCATCAGCAACGATGCGCTGCTGACCACCAAGATCAAGGCCCAGATGCTGACCGACAGTGCAGTGCCAGGCTCGCGGATCAAGATCGTCACCGATAACGGCATCGTCTACATGATGGGCCTGCTGACCCAGGCAGAAGCCACCCGCGCCGCCAATCTGGTGCAGGGCGTGTCGGGCGTACAGAAGATCGTGAAGGTGTTCGAATACATCGACTGATGTAGATCGAAGGTGCCTGATCGTTCCCACGCTCTGCGTGGGAACGCACCCCGTGACGCTCCGCGTCACCGCACACGCTTCAGCTTTTGCGCCAAGAGTAGGACGCGGAGCGTCCGAAGGAGCGGGCATTCCCACGCAGAGCGTGGGAACGATCAAAACACGCAGCCACTAAAAAGGGCGCCGTGCATTGACTGCACGGCGCCCTTTTTAGTGCCCAGGGGTTTACTGGTATTGCTGGTACGGGTTGCCCTGGAACTGGTTGTTCTGCTGTGGCGCCTGCTGCTGGCCAGGCTGGCCGTATTGCTGGCCAGGGATCGGGCCGAGGTTGACCTCGACACGACGGTTCTGGGCACGGCCATTCACGTCGGCGTTGCTGGCAATCGGGTTATCCGGGCCGGCCCCGCGTGCGCTCAGGTTGGCACCGTTGACACCTTGGGAGGTCAGGTAGTTGGCCACGCTCTGCGCACGGCGCTGGGACAGGTCCATGTTCAGTTGACGGCTACCGGTGCTGTCGGTGTAGCCAACGATCTGGATGGTGTTCTGGTTGAACTGCTTGAGGGAGTTGGCCAGGTTGTTCAGCGGCTGATAGAAGCTGCTGGAGATCGCGTCCGAGTTGGTGGCGAAGGTAATGTTACCCGGCATGATCAGCTTGATCTGGTCGCCCTGGCGCTGCACCTCAACCCCGGTATTGGCCATGCTTTCGCGCAGTTTTTTCTCCTGCTGGTCGGCGTAGTAGCCGTAGCCCGCCGCACCGGCACCCGCAACGACTGCGCCAATCAGCGCGCCCTTGCCACGGTTGTTATGGTCGATGGCTGCACCGGCCAATGCGCCAGCCAGCGCACCGAGGCCGCCGTACTTGGCGGTTTTGCTCATGCCGCTTTCGGAACCATTGCTGGCCTGTCCCTGGCTGCCGTCATAAGGGTTAGGTGAAGCGCAGCCAGACAACAGGGCTACGGCGGTAGCGACAACAAGCAGACGACGCGGAGTGAACATGAAGGAAGCTCCTACTTTTGCATTCTGTGATGCAGAGGACATTGGCAATGGACCTGTGCCGAGTTTGGAACGCGACAAACGGCAAAAATTCCGTGCTGGGGTGCGTAAAGCATAGCTGTCTTTGGCTCGGGCCTGTGCCTGTGTGTCTGTACCGGCTTGTATCAGAGCCGACAACCCATCACGCACGCACGAAAGGATTCTCCCGCATCTCATCGCCCAGCAACGTATCCGGCCCATGCCCAGTGACCACCGTCGCGCCTTCGTCCAGCGTATACAGGCGCTGCTTGATCGACCGCACAATCGTCGCCTGGTCGCCGCCCCATAAATCCGTACGCCCTACCCCGCGACGAAACAAGGTATCGCCGGCGATCAACAGCTTGGCGTCGGCAAACCAGAAACTCATCGAGCCCGGTGTATGCCCTGGGGTGTGCAAGGCCACGCCGCAGCCGCAGGCCAGTTCTTCGTCATGCTCCAGCCAGCGATCCGGAGACGGCACCGGGACGTAGGGCACGCGAAACATTTGGCATTGCATTTCCAGGTTGTCCCACAGAAATTGATCATCCTTATGCAGGTGCAACGTAGCACCGGTCTTTTCCTTCAATTGGCCGGAAGCCAGGAAATGATCAAGGTGAGCATGGGTGTGGATAATGCTCACCACCTTCAGGCCCAGCGCATCAAGGCGCGCCAGAATCAACTCGTGATTGCCGCCGGGGTCGACGACGATGGCTTTTTTTGTGACCGGGTCACCAATGATGGTGCAGTTGCACTGCAACGGGCCGACGGGAAAGGTTTCGCGAATCAACGGTTGTTTTTCAATAGTCATGGGTGTCCTGCAAGCTCTCTGGCGCGTTCCAAGTGCAGTATGGTGTAGCTTGCCCCTGCTCTGGAAGGAGTCGATTGCGCGGTCTATCCGCTGCTAAGCTACACACGCGCCATTGAAATCCCCCGCTGCAGTCAGTCGCATTTGGAGCAACACCCATGGCGAATCAACAGATCATCTGCGAGCACTGCGACTGCGTGTACGAGAAAGTCACGCTCGCCAAACATCAAAAAGCCCTATGCGTACGTTGCTCGGGCGTACTGCAGCGCTATAACGGCTTGTCGGTGCAGCAACGCCTCGCCCTGACGGTGACTGCCGCAGTGCTGTGGACCTTCGCCAACTTTTATCCGGTGATGAGCATCAGCCTGCAGGGCTTGAAAAACAGCGCCACCCTCTGGGACTCAGTGGTTGCACTGAGCCTGGGGCCGATCACGTTCATTGCCTTGGTAGCGGCGATTTCCATCATTATCGCGCCGGTGTTTCAGCTGCTATTGCTGATCTGGGTGCTGAGTTTCGCCTTGGCCGGCAGGCGCTCGCCGGCGTTCAAGCTGTGCATGCGCTGGCTCGAAGCACTCCGGCCCTGGAGCATGCTGGAGGTGTGCCTATTGGGCGCGATGGTCGCGGTGTTCAAGCTGGCCGGCATGCTGGATGTGATCCCAGGCACCGGCCTGTTCGCCTTGGCCGCCCTGAGCCTGTTGCTGATCCGCATTGCCGGGCGCGATGTGCGCGACCTGTGGGACACCGTATGAATTCACCGCCCACCGCCCGCGAGCTGAACCTGTGCCTGTGCCACACCTGCGGCCAGCCCTGCGACATGCGCCTTGAGCCCACCGAGTGCGACCGCTGTGGCGCCGCGCTGCATCGGCGCAAGGTGCAGTCCCTGACCCGAACCTGGGCCTACATGCTCACCGCCCTCGCCTTTTATGTCCCGGCCAATTTATTGCCAGTGATGAACACCACCATGCTCGGCTCGGGCGCAGACAGCACCATCATGAGCGGCGTGCTGGAGTTCTGGCAACATGGCGCCTGGGACATTGCGCTGATCATTTTCATCGCCAGCATTGCCGTGCCGGGCATCAAGTTCCTGTCGCTGGGGCTGCTGCTGGTCACTGTGCAGCGCAATAGCCAGTGGGCGCGCAAGGAGCGTTCGAAGCTGTTTCGGTTTATCGAACTGATCGGCTATTGGTCGATGCTCGATGTCATCGTGGTCGCCCTGGTGGCCGCACTGGTGAAGTTTCAAGCCCTGGGCACGATAGAACCGCGCCTGGGCATTCTGTTTTTTGGCCTGGTGGTCGTGTTTACGATGCTCGCGGCCATGAGCTTTGATCCCCGGCTAATCTGGGAAAACCCACATAACGAGGAGACCTCGGATGAGCTCATCCAAGGCTGACACCCCTGCGGGGCAACCCGTGATCAAGACGCGTCGTTTCAGTGTCTCGCTGGTCTGGATCGTGCCGATTGTCGCCGTACTGGTGGGGATCTCGCTGGTGATTCACAGCGTCATGCAACAAGGGCCGACCATCGTCCTCAACTTCAAGACCGGCAGCGGGCTGGTTGCCAACAAAACCGAGGTCAAATACCGCAACGTGGTGATCGGCCAAGTAACCGCCGTAGCTCTGAGTGATGACCAGAAAAGCGTCAATGCCACCGTCGAGCTGGTCAAACAGGCCGAAAGCTTCACCCGCGAAGATTCGAAATTCTGGGTGGTGCGCCCGCGCATTGGCGCAGGCGGCGTGTCGGGCATCGACACGTTGTTGTCCGGCGACTATATCGGCGCGGACATCGGTCAATCCGAGACCCGCGCCAAGCACTTCACCGGCTTGGAAAACCCGCCGCCCATCACCTACGGCGAGCCGGGCAAGCGCTTCACCCTGCACACCCAGGCCCTGGGTTCCCTGGACATCGGCTCCCCCGTCTATTACCGCAAGATCCCGGTGGGCCAGGTGGTGGCCTATGAGCTGGACAACGAGGGCAAGGGCGTGAATGTCGAAATCTTCGTGCATGCGCCCAATGATGTGTACATCACCGAGAACACGCGGTTCTGGAATGCCAGCGGCGTCGACTTGAGCGTCGGCGCCAACGGTTTCGCGCTGAAAACCGAATCCTTGTCGTCCATGTTGATGGGGGGGATTGCCTTCCAGGCGCCGCCCTACAACCCCAATGACAAACCGGCCGAAGAAAGTCGCAGCTTTGAATTGTTCGAAGACCAGCAAAGCGCCCTCGCCCCGCCCAACGGCAAGGGGCAATACATGGTCCTGCGCTTCGATCAGGCCCTGCGCGGGCTGAAAGTCGACGCACCGGTGGAGTTCCTCGGCGTCGAGTTCGGCAAGGTTGTATCGATCAACCTGGATTTCGATGCAAAGAAACGCACCTTCCCGGTCAATGTCGGCATCGTGATCTACCCGCAACTGCTCGGCGAGGCTCACACCAAGCTGCTCAAGGCCATGAACAATAACCCTGACGATGAGGCAGCCGGCGTACGCCTGATCGGGACCTTCATCGAAAACGGCCTGCGCGCCCAGGCTCGCAGCGGTAACTTGCTGACCGGCCAGCTCTACATCGCCCTGGACTTCTACCCCAAGGCGGAAAAAGTCGCGTTCGACCCGAACCAGCGCCCCGTGGGCATCCCCACCATCCCGGGCAACCTGGAACAGCTGCAAGAGAAGTTCGAAGGCATCGTCAACAAGATCAGCCAACTGCCTGTCGAGCGTATTGCCGGCAACCTCGACGCCAGCCTGGTCGAACTGCGCAAGGGCCTGGCGCAATTCAACGCCAAGACGCTGCCGGGTGTGCAAACGACCTTGGCCGACGTGAGCAAGACCCTGCAATCGGCCAGTTCAACCCTGGCCGAAGACTCGCCGCAGCGTGAACAACTGACCCAGACCCTCGACGAGTTGGGGCGCATGTCGCGTTCCCTGCGCGAGCTTTCGGATTATCTGGGCCGGCATCCGGAGTCGCTGATTCGCGGCCGCCCCGATAACGCCGCACCGACGGACCTGCAAGGGCCACCCCGCAAATGACCATTGGAGCCGCCATGACATTGCCGTTGAAGATCACGTTACTGAGCGCCCTGCTGCTGCTCGGTGCCTGTCGCAGTGAACCCATCGCTTTTCATACCCTGACCCCGGCGCACTTGAGCCCGAGTACGCGAGCAGAGGCCGGCGGTGTGCGCATTGAGAGCATCAGCGTGCCGCCTCAGGTCGACCGCGCGCAGATAGTGATCCGCCAGGGCGACAGCGGCCTGGCGATTCTTGAAACCCAGTGGTGGGCCGCCACCCTCGCCGATGAACTGAGGAGCGCCTTGGTCGATCAATTGGCCAACAGCAATGCCCGGCAAGCCGTGGCTTTACGCGTAGACGTGCAGCGGTTTGACTCGGTACCGGGGCAGTACGCATTGCTCGATGTGCGCTGGCGCCTGAGGCAAGTCAATGGCGATCGCCCGGCCTTGACCTGCCGCACCACCTTGCAATCACCTGCCGGGCCGAGCATCGACGAGTTGGTGGTGGCGCATCAGACCAACCTCAAGCGTTTCGCGGCGCTGATCAATCAGACCGTCGACACCTCACTCAAAGGCTGCCCGACCACGCCATAAACCCAGGGCTCAGGCCAACAAGCCCATGGCCTTGGCCCGCGCTACTGCCTGGGTACGACGCTCCACGCCGAGCTTGCTGTTGATGTGGCTGGCGTGGGTCTTCACCGTGTGCAGAGAGATGAACAACTGGTTGCTGATTTCCTGGTTTGAACAGCCTTGGGCAATCAGTTGCAGCACCGCCAGCTCTCGGGTGCTGAGGGTTTCCCGTTGAGGTGCGGCTTCAACTGCGCTGACTTGGGGCAGCAACGCCAGCAAGCTCTGATTGAGCAGCCCATGGGAATCCTTGCCCAACTGCTCGCGCATCCACTGCGGGTAACCCTCCAACAACCGTTGAAACGGCTGCAACGCACCACCCGAACCGGCTTCCAGGGCACGGGCGAACACCGGCCTGGCCTTGGCTTCCTGGCCATTATCCAGAAGTAACTGCACCTGCTGGACCAGCGCCATCAGGGCAATCATCTGGCGCCCACTGTCATGAGCCTGCTGGGCCAGCGCTTCCAGGCGTTGCAGCGCGCTGTCGGGCTGATGGCGCGTGGCATCGAGCGCGGCTTGTTGCAGCTCGATATGTTGCGGCAAGTGCGGATGAAACTCGGGGGCGGCCGCAGCGTGCTCGCCGTTGTAGGTCTGCCCCAGGCGGGCCAGCCAGGCGTCGGCCAGGTCAGTGCGCCCCTGGGCCAGCCACAACTCGCATTTGATCAGGGTGATCATCGCCAGGTAATAGATCGGCGGCACATCCCAGATGTGCATCAAGCGCTCGGCCTCGGCCAGTTCGGCAAAAGCATGGGCAAACTCCCCACGCCGCCCTTCGAAGCTGGCGATGACGCAGTGCCCGATCAGCACGCTGATATCGCGGCAGGCACGGGCCTCGGCCAGGCCGGCGCGCAAACGCGCCAGGCCGGCTTCGGGCTGGTAACGCACCAGCAGCAGGTACCCCTCGTACAGCGACAGGCGTGCGCGCACGGCATACAGGCGCTGGGGCGCCAGCCCATGCAGGCGCTCAAGGCCCTGGCGGGCTTCATCCAGGGAACGCAGGATCTCCCCCCGCGCCTGCAGCACCCGCGCCCGGTCGTAATGGGCCAAGGCTTCAAACAAGGGGTTACCGACGCGCTGCGCCAGCTCCAACGATTCGCGGTTCAGACCACGAGCGCGCCACAGGTCGGCATCGACGATCGCCAGGTTGGACAGGGTCGAGAGGCACATCAGGCGCTGGCCGTAACGCTTTGGCGGCAAGCTTTCCAACGCTTCGTTGCAATAGCGCTGGGTCAGCTCACGGTCTCCGCGCCCACGGGCAATAATCCCGCTCAGCGCCAACCATTGGGCCAACATGGATTTTTGCGCGGTGGCCGATGGCGCCGGCAGGAAGCGGCTGAGGTAGCTGGACAGCTCCTGCGCTGCATCCAATTGGCATGCGAGCCCCAGCGCCCAGCTGTACAGCACGATCAAACGCGGCGTGCTGATCAGCAGGCTGTCGGGCAAGTCCATCTTCCAGCGCAGCAGCATGCCGATGTTCTGCTCTGCCAGCAGTTGCTCTTCGGACAGGTTCTGCACCAGATTCGCCGCCACATCCAGATGCCCGGCCCGCAGCGCCTGCTCCACCGCCTCGTCGATCAAGCCCTGGGTGTTAAACCAGCGACAGGCGCGCAAGTGCAGGCTGGCCGGCGGCAAGGTGGCGCTTTTCTCGCGGCGGGTACGCAGCAGGTCGGAGAACAAATGGTGATAACGGTACCAGTGCCCTTGCTCATCCAACGGCACCAGGAACACTTGATGAGCCTGCAAATAGCGCAGGATTTCTGCGCTGTCATGGGCCTCGCGGACGGCGTCGCATAATTCGCTGCAAAAACGCTCCTGAGGTGCGGTGTCATACAGGAACGCTTGCACTTCTGCGGGCAGGCAGTCGATGACTTCTTCGAGCAGGTAATCGCGAATCAGCCCTTCGCCACCGTGCAGGCTTTGCGGCAAGGCGCCCTCACTGCCGGCTTCGGAGGCCGCCAACAACCAGAAGCGCAGGCCGGCGACCCAGCCCTCGCTACGACGGATCAGGTTTTCCAACGCCTCACCGCGCAATGCATTGCCGTGTCCATCCAGCACCGCCAGGGATTCGTCATGGGTCAGGCGCAGGTCTTGCTCATGCAGTTCCAACAGGTGTCGCGACAGACGCAGGCGTGCCAGGTGCCAGTCCGGACGCTGCCGGCTGGTGACCAGCACCACCAGGCCATCAGGCAAATGATTGAGAAAAAACTGCAGGCAGCGATCCAGCACCGGGCCCTGGGCCAAGTGATAGTCATCCAGCACCAGCAATAACGGCGAACGTGCAGACAGGTGCACGGCCAGTTCGTCGAGCAGGCCATCGAGCCATTCTTCGAAGGCAAAGGGTTGGTGACGCTGGCGCATTTTCAGCAACCCCAGGGATTGGGCGCCGAGTTGCGGAAAATACTGTTGCAAGCCGTCGAGCAGCCGCTCCAGGAAACGGCCGGGGTCACTGTCACGAGGGCTCAGGCCCAACCACAGGCTTTGCCACTGGGCTGGCAAGCCCTGGCAGAACTCCACCGCCAACGAACTCTTGCCGAACCCCGCGGGCGCGCTGACCAGCAACAGTCGCCCATCAAGGCCCGCATTCAGCCGTTCGCACAGGCGCGGGCGCAGCACGTAGCCGTCAGGCAGCGGGGGCCGGTAGAAGCGGCCTTCCAGCGGCGGCATCACCACACTGGCAGGCCCATGGGTTCGGGACAGATCAGTCATCGCCGGGCTCTTGTAGAAGGCTGTTGTCGGCATTGCAGATGTCCGCAGACTAGCGGTAAAAGCGGCGGGATTGTAGATCTTTGCAACAAATGGCTGAAAAAGAACTGCGACAAGAAATATCCCTTCCAGCCGCCAAGCAAGAAGCAGGAGCGAGCTTGCTCGCGAAGCACAAAAAAAAACGCGCCCATCCAGGAATGATCGTTCCCACGCTCTGCGTGGGAATGCAGACTTCGACGCTGCGCGTCGACTTTTGAGGCGTGACGCAGAGCGTCACAGGAAGCACTCCCACGCAGAGCGTGGGAGCGATCATTCAGAGCGCATCAGCAGAGGTTAGCGAACACCGTCCTGGCGCAGGGCCGCTGGGGTGAAGTCGCTGGTGCTGGCGGTGAAGCCGAAGTCATAGGCCTGCTTCTCTTCGTTCTTCATGCCCAGGGCCAGGTAGCGGCCGGACTGCAGGTCGTAGAGGGTTTCCAGGGCGTACCACGGCACTTGCTTGTCGTAGTAGTTCTCACCATGGGCCTCGGCGACGCGCCACAGTTGGCCACGACCGTCGTAGTGGTCGATCACCGCTGCCTGCCAGGTGTCTTCGTCGATGTAGAAGTCACGCTTGGCGTAGATGTGGCGCTGGCCTTCCTTCAAGGTGGCGACCACGTGCCAGACACGGCGCAGCTCGTAGCGAGCCAGGTCCTGGTTGATGTGGCCAGCCTTGATGATATCGGCGTACTTGAGCTTGGGATCGTCGATCTTGTAGCTGTTGGAGGCAATGTAGATTTCTTTCTTGCCTTCCAGCTTCCAGTCGTAGCGGTCCGGCGCACCGTTGTACATGTCGAGGTTGTCGGAGGTGCGCAGGCCATCGGCGGCAGTACCCGGCCCGTCATAGGACACTTGCGGCGCCCGACGCACACGGCGCTGCCCGGCGTTGTAGACCCAGGCCGAACGCGGTTCTTTGACCTGGTCCAGGGTTTCGTGCACCAGCAGCACACCACCGGCCAGGCGCGCTGGCGCAGTCACTTGCTGCTTGAAGTAGAACAGCACGTTGCCTGGGTTTTTCGGATCGAAGTCCTTCATCTTGTCGCGGAACACGAACTGGTCGCGGAAGTACACCAGGCTGTAGGAACCGTTGGTTTGCGGGGTGGCCTGGGTAACCAGGCGGGTCACGCTGCCGCCGCGGTAACGGGTGATGTGGTTCCAGATCACTTCAACGCCGCTCTTGGGAATCGGGAACGGGACGGCGGTTTCAAAGTTTTCCAGACCGTTGCCGCCGGACACCAGGTTGGTGGTGGTGGCGTTTTTCTTGATCGAGGCAAACACCTCGGCCGGCACGGTGGCGCCGCGATGGGTCGGGTACACCGGCATCTTGAAGCTGTCCGGGTAACGCTTGAACATCGCGTATTGCCCGGGGGCCAGCTTGTCTTTGTACTGCTCGACGTTCTGCGCGGTGATGGTGAACTGCGGTTGCTCGCTGGCATACGGGTTGGCGAGGAAACCACGGGCGTCGACCGCACCGGCATTGGTCGGCAATGGCGACCATTTTGGAATGGTGCCGGCCGCGTTACCGGCCATCTCGGCGCCCATCGGGGTCAGGGTCGTGCCGAGCTTGGCGGCTTCATCTGCCGAGACTGCCGCCATGACGTTACTCGCCAGGATCGACAGCCCAAGCACACCCACGTGCAACAGACTTTTTGTTATTTTCATGCTCTGGTCTTCCTGAATACATGCCACTTGAAAAGAGTGTGCTTAGAAGTTGGCGCCGAAGCTCAAGGCGACAAAGTCGCGGTCATCCACAGTGCTGAACTTGCCACCAAAGAAGTTGGTGTACGCCAGGCTCGCGGTATAGGTGTTCTGGTATTCGGCATCCAGGCCCAGGCTGACCGCCTTGCGACCTTCTTCAAAGTTGCCGCCAGGGCCTGGCGAGTAACCTTTGACGTCATGGGACCAGGCCACGTTGGGTTTGAGGTTCACGCCCGCGAACACGTCCGGGTATTCCCAGATGGCACGGGCGCGGTAGCCCCAGGACGTTGCGGTGGTGTAGCCGTCGTTGTTGCAGTTGGTGTTCAGGCCAGCAGCGTTGGGCAAGCCGGCGCCGTTGGCGGTGGAGTTGTTGAGGGCGTTGCAGAACCCACCTGGCAGCGTGCCTGGGCCGAACACCGGGTCGCGGCCGTAACGAGCCTGGGATTTGCTTTCCAGGCCACCCACGTGGGTCACGCCGATTTCACCGACGGTGGTGAGGCGGCTGGCGCCCATCACCTGATCGAAGAAGTGCGTGAAGGTGGTCTGGAACTGGGTGACCTCCTTGCGGTTGTAGCCGTGCAGGTCCTGGCCCGGCGTGCCCTTGAGCACGGACGCATTGCCAAAGCCGGGGATCGGCGTGACACCGGCGAACAGAATGTCAGTGGTGCTCAACTGCACCGGTGCATTCGGACGGTAGCTCAACTCACCGCTCCAGGCGGTGCCGGTAGGCAAGGTGGTGGAGAAACTCAGGCCGTAGAGGCGAATATCTTCCGGGTACTCGACGAAGTAGTTCGAGCTGCCCGCCACGATCAACGGTCGCAAGGCCCCCAGTGGCCCCAGCGGACGCGTGTAGGCCGCCGATGGCGCGCCCTGCGCGCTGAAGATCGGCGCACGGCTGTGGTAGTTCATGAAGTAGGCGCCGAATTCGGTATCCAGCGGTTCGAAGTTGTAGCGCATGGCCACGCCAAACTGGCCGCTGTCGCGGGCATCACGGTCCGGCCCACGGCGCACCAGCACGCCTTCGCTGTTCACGTCCACCCCCAAGGCACCCAGGGTCGGCAGGGCGGCGGCAGGAATGGTCGAACGCTTGTTCAGTACCCGTAGGTTATTGCTGCAACCATCGGAGATCACGTCCGGCTGCGAGAAGAACGTGCCGCAGTTATCGGTCACGGTCTGGTCCCACTCCAGCTGGTAAAACGCCTCGGCCGACAGGTTGTCGGTGAGCGACTGGGACACGTAGAACATGTTCACCGGGATCAAGCCTTCCTTGATCTCGGCCCCCGGACGGCGAAACGCCGACACGTCGATCGGGTTGATGGAGTTGATGCCGCCGCCGATGAAGGTACTTTCGCCCCAGCTCACCACCTGCTTACCAAAACGCACGGAACCCGGCGCATCGGCAATCGAGTAGTTGTGGTAGACGAACGCATCGAGAATCTGCCCGCCCGAAGACTTGGCGCCTTCCTTGCGGTTGTTGTCGCTGATGTCCTTGAACGGACGGCTTTCGTCCTTGAGTTCAAAGTCGTACCAGTACTTGCCCCGCACAAACACACCGGTGTCGCCGTACTTCAGTTCCAGGTCGTGGATGCCCTTGAAGATCTTCGAGAACGTTTCGCCGCGCTTGAAGTTCAAGTGCCCGTCATCGGAGGTCTGGGACAGGCCCTTGCCGCCGTTGTTGGCACCGATCAGGTCACGATTGGGTTTGGCCGTGGACCAGCTCGCCCCCACGGAAAGCGACGAGTCAAAGCTCCCTTCGATTTCACCAATGTTGAAACTGACGCCGAATGCCGGCCCGGCGAGCGTAGAAGCGAGGCTGACGGCCAGGGGCAGTCTTGCCCGGCGCCAGAACTGGTTTACTGAGGTCATCGACGCTACTCCATGTGCATATTTTATTGTTATGGCAGTGAGCCCTTTCTTCAGATGTAACGGCCGGGATACAACGATTCCAATGCCGCATCGCCACCGAGCCTCCATGGCTCGAAGCGCAACATCCGCGAAAAACTCTGAAAGGGACTATAGCCAGAGGGGGGTAGTGCTTGATCCCTCTAAAGTGTGATTTGCATCACCAACCTGTCTGCCACAACCCTTTCGCCACGCCGACGAAGGTCGACGCGGGAAGGATGGCTGAAATTCGGCAAATCACAAGTAAAGGCTTGATATAGAGCATTGCCGCGCCCGCACGGGCGCGGCGCGAAGGTTTAGAGCGTGGACAGGAACGTGCTGTTGTTGGCCTGCCATTCGATGATGTCGACACGGATACGTTTCTTGTCGAGTTTGCCGACACTGGTCTTGGGAATTTCAGTAACAACGGCGATCTGGCTCGGGATCGCCCACTTGCTCAAATGGCCCAGCTCGACAAAAGGCTTGAGGTGTTCCTTGAGCTCTCGCGCATCGATCACATGCCCTTCACGCACCACCAACAAGGCGAAGGGCCGCTCGCCCCATTGCGGGTCGGCAATGCCCACCACCGCCACTTCCCGTACCGCCGGGTGGCGGCTGACCAGATCTTCGAGTGCCAGGGAAGAGATCCATTCGCCGCCGGTCTTGATCACATCCTTGATGCGGTCGCGGATATCAATCACACCGAAGGCATCCAGCGTGGCCACATCACCGGTGTGCAGCCAGCCACCGGCCCATAGCTCGGCGCCCTTGTGCGGCTCGTTGTAGTACCCCTCGGTCAGCCACGGCGCGCGCAGCACCAGTTCGCCCTGGGTTTCGCCATCGGCGGGTAGGAAACGACCGTCGGTGTCCATGATTGCCGCCTCGACCAACGGGCCCGGCACACCGGCCTTGATGCGGTAGGTGGTGCGCTCATCTTCGCTGCCGGCCATCAGCTCATCATTGAGGTGAGCGCAGGACACCAGCGGCCCGGTCTCGGACATGCCATACGCAGCGGTCAGCTGAATGCCACGAGCCTTGGCAGCTTCATACAGCGAACGGTTGAGGGCGCTGCCGCCGATGACGATTTTCCAGCCGCCGAAATCCACGTTCTGCGCAGCCTTGGCGTTGAGCACCATTTGCAGAATGGTCGGCACACAGTGGGAGAACGTCACCTTCTCCTTGCGCCACAGTTCCACCAGGTATTCGGGGTCGTAGCGGCCGGGGTACACCTGCTTGAGCCCGAGCATGGTCGCCACATACGGCAAGCCCCAGGCGTGTACGTGGAACATCGGCGTGATCGGCATATACACATCGTTGGTGCCCAGCAGGCGCACACTGTCGACGCTGCCCATGATGGTCGCCACGCCAATGGTGTGCAGCACCAGTTGCCGGTGGGTGAAGTACACGCCCTTGGGGTTACCGGTGGTGCCGGTGGTGTAGAAGGTGGTGGCGACCGAGTTTTCGTCGAAATCCTCGAAGTCATAGATGGGGCTGGCCGCGGCCAGCAGGGTTTCATACTCACCCACCAGGTTGGGTAGCTCGGCGGTGAGGGTGTCACCATCGGTAATCAACAAGGTCTTGTCGACGGTGGTGAGCTGCCCGGCAATGGCCTGGTAGAGCCCCACGAACTCACTGTTGACCAGCACAAAGCGGTCTTCGGCGTGGTTCATGGTGTACAGAATCTGTTCTGGCGACAGGCGCACGTTGATGGTGTGAATCACCGCGCCGATCATCGGGATGGCGAACA
This sequence comes from Pseudomonas sp. FSL L8-0168, assembly GCF_037976155.1. Taxonomy (NCBI): domain Bacteria; kingdom Pseudomonadati; phylum Pseudomonadota; class Gammaproteobacteria; order Pseudomonadales; family Pseudomonadaceae; genus Pseudomonas; species Pseudomonas sp. FSL L8-0168. The sequence continues at coordinate 2,576,315 of NZ_CP150262.1, forward strand.
TGCACTCCAGGTAACGGTGGCTGTCCCAGTCCATCACCGCCACAGTATCACCAGCCTTGACCCCGGCTTCGGTCAGCACATTGGCCAGGCGCGCAACGCGCTCGATCAGCGTCGGGTAGCTGTAGCGCAGCTTGTCGCGGTAGATAATTTCCCGGGTCTTCTCGTAGCGAGTCCCGGACATCAACAGGCGCTTGATCAACAGCGGGTACTGGTACGCACCTTCGGCGGGCGGGATAACACGGGTCTGCAACATAAGAATCCCTTTAATGACTGCACGGTCTTGGCTTGAAGACCTGCACTGTAGAGCGCTTATGTTTCAGCCAAATCAGCCAAAGGAATGATTTGCAGGGACCAGCAAATGCTAGCGTTACGCCATTACCGAGGACCTAATGAGACCCAATGTGGGAGCGGGCTTGAGAAAAGTGATTATTTCATGCTGGTAAAGGCCAGCTTCACCCCGATGGCAATCAACACCGCGCCCATGGTCCGATCAAACCAATGACCCATCTTTGCAAACCCGGCGCGCACGCGCTGCTGGCTGAACAACATGGCCACCAGGCAAAACCACAGGGCCGTGGCCACCGCCAGGTACACACCGTAACCAGCCTGTACCGCCAGCGGTGTGTGGGGGTTGATCACCACGGTGAACAGCGACAGGAAGAACAGCGTGGCCTTGGGGTTCAAGCCATTGGTCACAAAGCCTGCGGTAAACGCGCCGCGTGGAGTGCGCTCGCCCGCTTCACGGTGCAGATCGCCCTCGGCCGCAGGCTTGGCCGGCTGAGCGCGCAGGGCCTTGAAGCCGATGTACAGCAGGTACGCGGCTGCGGCCCACTTCAACGCATTGAACAGCACAATAGACTGGGACACGATCAAGCCGATACCCAGCAACGAGTAACCCACATGCAGGAAAATCGCCGAACCGACGCCCAAGGCCGTCCAGGTTCCGGCACGGCGGCCGTGGGTCACGCTTTCACGCACCACCACGGCGAAATCCGGGCCGGGGCTCGCCACTGCCAACAAGTGAATCAAGGCTACGGTCAAAAACTCGGCGACGTACATGCTCACTCCATTAAGTAACTGATTATTTCATCTGATAGGCTCGGCAGATTACGCCTTCGAACCTCGTCGCAAAAGGTACAGTTGATCATGAACAATCGCCGCGCCGTCTTCCTCGACCACCCTTCCCTGGACTTGGGCGACCTCGACCTCAGCGGTTTGCATGACTGCTTCAGCCAGCTTCAGTTGTTTGAACAGACCACGCCAGAAAATGTGCTGGAGCGCTTGCAGGGCGCCCAAGTCGCCATCAGCAATAAAATCCCGCTCACGGCGCAAACCCTGGCCGCCTGCCCCGAGCTCAAACTGATCCTGGTATCGGCCACTGGCACCAACAATATCGACCTTGAAGCGGCCCGCGCCCACGGCATCACCGTGAGCAACTGCCAGGGCTATGGCACGCCGTCGGTGGCGCAACATACGATCATGCTGTTGCTCAACCTCGCCACGCGCTTGAAGGATTACCAACAGGATGTGGCCGCTGGCAAATGGCAGCAGGCCAAACAGTTTTGCCTGCTGGACCATCCGATCGTCGAACTGGAAGGCAAAACCCTCGGCCTGCTCGGCCACGGTGAATTGGGCAGTGCCGTGGCACGCCTGGCTGAAGCGTTCGGCATGCGCGTGGTGCTCGGCGCGATACCTGGGCGCCCTGCCCGCGCCGACCGTGTGCCGCTGGACGAATTGCTGACCCAGGTCGATGCGCTGACCCTGCATTGCCCACTCAATGAACACACCCGCGACTTTATCGGCGCCCGTGAACTGGCGCTGCTCAAGCCCGGCGCGTTTATCGTCAACACCGCACGCGGTGGCTTGATCAATGAACAGGCCCTGGCCGACGCGCTGCGCAGTGGTCATCTTGGCGGCGCCGCGACTGACGTGTTGAGTGTCGAGCCGCCAGTCACTGGTAATCCGCTGCTGGCGGGAAACATTCCACGCTTGATCGTCACGCCCCACAACGCCTGGGGCAGTCGCGAAGCGCGGCAGCGCATCGTCGGCCAGCTCACGGAAAACGCCCAGGGCTTTTTCAACGGCGCCCCGCTGCGCGTCGTCAGTTGATAAACTGCGCCCCTTTTCAAGGAGCAGACTATGGATCCGCGCAGTGAAGTACTGCTTCGCCAGGCCGAACTTTTTCAAGGCAACCTGCTGCTCGTAGGTTTGCCTGCCGACGATTTGCTTGGGCGCCTGCCCAATGCCCACGGCTGGTGCTGGCATGCCGGTGACCAGGCGGCGCTCGATGCGCGCTTCGCCGAACGCAGCCAGTTTGGCGTGACGGTGCCCGAGCGCGCCTTTGATGCGGCGGTGATTTTCCTGCCCAAGTCCAAAGACCTCACCGACTACCTGCTCAACGCCGTGGCCGCGCGCCTGCCTGGCGCTGAGCTGTTTCTGGTGGGCGAGAAAAAGGGGGGTATCGAAAGCGCCGCCAAACAGATGGTTCCGTTCGGCAAACCGCGCAAGCTCGATAGTGCACGGCATTGCCAGCTGTGGCAGGTCACCGTCGCCAACGCGCCGCACGCCGTGGAGCTTGAGAGCCTGGCACAGGTCTTCGACGTACCGCTGGCCGAAGGCCCGCTGAAGGTGGTGAGCTTGCCAGGGGTGTTCAGCCATGGTCGCCTGGACCGCGGCACCGAGTTGTTGCTGGAGCACTTGGACAAGCTGCCCAGCGGCAACCTGCTCGATTTCGGTTGCGGCGCCGGGGTGTTGGGGGCTGCGGTCAAACGCCGCTACCCGCATAACACCGTGACGATGCTGGATGTGGATGCCTTCGCCGCCGCCAGCAGTCGCCTGACGCTGGCAGCGAACGGCCTGGAAGCTGATGTGTTGACCGGTGACGGCATCGACGCCGCGCCCATGGGTTTGAACGCGATTTTGAGCAATCCGCCGTTCCATGTCGGCGTGCACACCGATTATTTCGCCACGGAGAACCTGCTGCGAAAAGCGGCGAAACACCTGGCAAAAGGTGGCGAACTTCGCCTGGTCGCCAATAGTTTCCTGAAGTACCAGCCACTGATCGAAGAGCATTTGGGCATCTGCGCAATCAAGGCCGAAGGCAATGGTTTTCGCATTTACCGCGCCAAGCGTCCCTGACGGAGGTTTGAAAAAGAACGCTTGCCGAATGGGTTTTGCCTAGGCAGAATCCGCAGCGTCCTAGGGGAGTAGTCTCCCACGAGCGCCATGCTCGTCCGGCATACGTCAACATACTTGGTCAGCAGACCATGGCGTATGCGACCCAGGAGTCCGCACAGACGGACCGGGGTTTGACAAGACCTATGACACGCACACCTTACCCGGGGCGGGAAGGCTGTACGTGTCATAGCCGTGTCGACCCGCCCCTGGAAACTACCTGATGCTGGATTCACTACTCGTTCCTACCGCAATCGTTGCCTTGGCCGAAATCGGCGACAAGACGCAACTGCTCGCACTCATCCTTGCTGCGCGCTTTCGCAAGCCCTGGCCGATCATCGCCGGTATCGTCGCCGCGACCCTGGCCAACCATGCGGCGGCCGGTGCCGTGGGCGCCTGGTTCGGGAGTTTCTTCTCGGATGCGGTGCTGCACTGGATCCTCGCCGCGAGCTTCTGCGCCACGGCGCTGTGGACCCTGGTGCCGGACAAACTCGATGATGACGAAGCCAGTACCACCCGTAAGTTCGGGCCCTTCCTGACCACCTTGATTGCATTCTTCCTCGCCGAAATCGGTGACAAGACCCAGATCGCCACGGTGATGCTGGCGGCGCAATACCCGGAACTTTGGCTGGTGATTATCGGTACCACCCTGGGCATGTTGATTGCCAACGTTCCGGTGGTGCTGGCGGGGAATTTTGCCGCGGAGAAGCTGCCGCTGACCTTGATTCGTCGCTTGGCGGCTACGGCGTTCTTCGTGCTGGCGATTATTGCGGTGTACAAGGCCATGCAGAGCAGCGGCTGGCTGTAAACCGATCAGGGCGGGAGGAGCGGGCTTGCCCGCGATAGCGGCGTATCAGTCACTGAATCTGTTGCTGAACGGGCGTTATCGCAGGCAAGCCAGCTCCCACAGTGGTCCAGAATCAGCGCCTGGCATAGGACCCTGTGGGAGCGGGCTTGCCCGCGAAGGCGAGGTATCAGTCACTGAATGAGTCACTGCAACACCGCATTCGCGAGCGAACTCGCTGCCACAGGGCGTCGATCAGGACTTCTTGGCCTGCTGGTAGAGCGGCATTACCTTCGGAATCGCCGCCTGCAAGGACGCGATGCGGCTGTCGGAAGCCGGGTGCGTGCTCATGAATTCCGGCGGTGCGCCTTCCGAAGCCTTGGCCATCTTGTTCCACAAGGTGATGGCCGCGTTCGGGTTGTAACCAGCGCGGGCGGCCAGTTCCAGGCCGATCAGGTCGGCTTCGTTTTCATTGCTGCGGCTGTTGGGCAAGGTCATGCCGTAGTTGGCCACGGTATCGGCCAGTGCCAGGCTGTCCTGGCCGAGACCGAATATTGCCCCGGCGCCCTGCTTGGCCATCTGGATACCGTAAGCCTTGGACATGGCTTCTCGGCCGTGCTCACGCAAGGCGTGGGCGATTTCATGGCCCATCACGGCGGCCAGTTCGTCATCGGTGAGCTTGAGGTTGTCGATCAAGCCGCTGTACACCAGGATCTTGCCGCCAGGCCCGCAGTTGGCGTTCATCTCATCGCTTTTGATCAGGTTCACATCCCAGTTCCACTGGGCCGCATCCGCGCGGAAAGTCGGAGCCTGGGCGATCAGGCGCTTGGCAATGGCCTGCACGCGCTTGGCGTTGGCGCTGGTCTTGTCCAACACCCCTTTGCTGCTGGCTTCACCCAGGGTCTGCTGATAAGACTGGGCATACATCTGGTCGACTTCCTGGCTCGACAGCATGCTGAACATGTACTGCTTGCGTTCCACCCCAACGGCGCCGCCGCTGGTGGTATTGACCGACTGACAACCCGCCAGCAGCATCGCTGCAACCAAACCGCTTACCACCAATGACTTCTTCATGAACACGCTCCCTGAAAACATGGCGCGTATCGTAGGCGGTCATTGGTATCTGCGCCAGATACACCAGACGTTTAACCGCTGAATTTCAGATACATCCGAACGCGACCGGACTGGCAAAGCTCACGCCGGGGTCAGGCACTCGGGCCCATTGAGCTTCGGATCGTTGACCATATTGGCCAGCACCCGCTCGCGCAGCACGGCAGGCTCAGCCGCCAGCAGGCTCTGCAATACATGCAGCGGTGTCTCGGGGTCGAGCCAGGCGGCCTGCGCTGCCGCGTCCAGGATCAATGGCCGGCGCTGACTTTGCGCCGCTTGGGTAACCACCGCCGTACTCAGCCATACCTGCTCCTGCACCGGATACGCTTCCCACACTGCGGCAAAGAACAACGTGGAGCCCTCCCCCGGCGTGAGCCAATACGGGCGCTTGCGCTGGGTGCCGCGCCATTCGTAGAAACCGTTGGCCGGCAGCAGGCAGCGGCGCTGGCGGAACGCTTCACGGAACATCGGTTGTTCGGCCAGGGTTTCGGCGCGGGCATGGGCTGGAGTACGCGACAGGTCTGTCAGCCAAGGCGGCGTAAGGCCCCAACGGGCACGCGCCAGGGTGAGCTGGCCTTCGCTCAGGCGCTGGATCAGTACCGAATCATTGGGGGAAATGTTCCACTGGGCCTGCTGATCCGCGGGGAAGCCGGGCAAGGCAGCAAAGGCAGGGTTCCAGCGAAACAGGGCATAACGTCCACACATGGGGCAACACGACTCTTGGGGTAAACCGACCGACAGCCTAACAGACCAATACGTCGGGGAAGCTGTCGGGTTCGTCGCCGGGCAACGGTTGCGCGCCGATATAGGCAGTGATCAGCTCGCGGGCAACAGCCGCCTGATCGTTATCGACCTCCAGCCCCAGCAAGCCGAAGATCGGCAACTCGCCCGTGCCGCCGAGCAGGTGGCGCCCCACCAGATGCGCCTCGATGCCTTCACTGGCAAGCATCTGCTGCAGCAACTCGCCCTCCATCAGGTTTTCCGGTTCGTAGACTCGCTGCATGGGCGTACCTTTTTATTCGTTCCCGCTGCGCATTATTCATTTTCGCTGCGGGTTTCAAGCATCCACTCTTCACCATGAACTTGCAGGTCGAATGTGATCGGCCGGCAACACACTTGGCAGTCTTCTATATAGGTCTGGTCACCACCGGACAAATCCACCGTTGTCTCGACCTCTTCGCCACAATAAGGACAATCGTACAGCGCAGTTTCGAGCATCGCAGTCTCCCAGGTGACTTGTGCGTATAATCGCCGGTCTATTTACAGGGCTATTCTTGGCCGGCCCCTTATTCGGACCGCACCCTGACATTTCCTTTTACTTACCCTAGCCGTTTCTAACAAGAGAGCATGATGGGCGAATTCGATACCATCCGACCTTACAACGACAGCGAAGTCCCGGCAGTGCTGGCGCGCCTGTTCAGTGACAAGGCCTTTCTGGACATCCTGACCCACTTCCGCTTCCCGCGCTTTGCAGGCGCCCTGGGCTGGCTGCTCAAGCCAATGATCGCGCGCAAACTGCGCCGTGAGTTCGCTGGCGTCACCACCGTGGCCACGCTGCAGGACAAGGTCGAGTACTACGTTGACCACACCATTGACCGGGCGACCGACGGCGTGACCTATACCGGCGTCGAGCAACTGAAATCCGGCACCGCCTACCTGTTCCTGGCCAACCACCGCGACATCGTGATGGATCCGGCCTTCGTCAACTACGCCGTGTACCACGCCGGCCTGCCGACGCCGCGCATCGCCATCGGCGACAACCTGCTGCAAAAGCCGTTTGTCAGCGACCTGATGCGCTTGAACAAGAGCTTCATCGTGCACCGTTCGATCACCGGGCGAAAGGAGAAGATGGCGGCTTACAACCTGCTGTCGGCCTACATCAATCATTCGATCCGCAACGACTGCCAGTCGATCTGGATTGCCCAGGCTGAAGGCCGGGCCAAGGATGGCGATGACCGTACCGAATCGGCGATCCTCAAGATGTTCCACGTCAGCCGCAAGGACGAGCCATTTGCCGAGGTCATACAGTCGTTGAACCTGACGCCGGTGTCCATCAGCTACGAGTACGACCCTTGCGATGCCGCCAAAGCCCGCGAGTTGTATATCCGCGCCACCACCGGTACCTACAGCAAGGCACCGGGCGAGGATGATGTGAGCATTGCCCTGGGCATTACCGGCTATAAAGGCCGGGTGCACGTGAACTTTGCGCCGCCGATCACCGAGCGTTTCGAAGACACCAAGCTGCTGGCCGTGGAAATGGACCGGCAGATCCTGGGCGGCTATCGGTTGTTCCCGGTGCACTACCTGGCATATGCGCAGTGGAGTGACGCCGACCCGCAATTGCAGGTGCCCAAGGCGGCGGACGTATTCCCGGCCGATGAGCTGGCCAAGGCCAAGGCGGAATGGGAGCGGCGCTTGAACGAGTGCCCGGCGGAGCACCGGCCTTATCTGGTGGTGCAGTATGCGACGCCGGTACGCAACCAATACCGAGTCAAGGCTGGGATCCCTCTATAAACACCCAACCCAAATATGTGAGCCCACAGGGGATATGGGGCAGGCGCTGATTCTGTGGGCAGTACATGGCCAGTGTGGGAGCTGGCTTGCCTGCGATAGCGGTGGGTCAGTTAAAGATTCAGCGGCTGATACACCGCCTTCGCGGGCAAGCCCGCTCCCACATTTGGTTTTGCAGTGGAATTAGAAGTGGGTGCTGAGCCAGGAGATGGCCAGGGCCAGGCCAAGGCAAGCAAAACCGACGCGGTACGCCAGGCGATGCGCCCGTTCGGTGCGTGTATCCAGAAACAGCATCGGCTGGTCGATAGCGCGCTCTTCGCTGCGCAGGGCCAGGTCGGCCATCGCACGCTGTGCATGCAGGCGGGTGATGAACAGCACCCAGGCGCCCGAGCAGGCAACCAACAGGGCAACAATATTAATGAGCAGTGCGGGCAGCGCCATCGCAAACCTCGGTGAACCAGTGTTCGGGTATCAGTCCAGATACACTCCTGAACGATCGTCGCCTCCTGCGCCTTTAATGCTCCTTCCCCATGGACGGCTAATGTATCCAGTAATTTACGCCGTCACCTGAACGTCACCTTAACAAGCCACTCTGTTGCCCTTCGACGCTTGAGGAGCTTGTCATGCTGCATGCGCAAAACCAGGATCGGCTGTATCTGATCGCCCAGAGCGATGAACAGGAGGCGCTGATCGGCAGCCTCGCGTTCAACGTTCAGGACCGCCATTGGCTGGTGTATTGCGCCCTCGGCGGGCACCAGCATGCCGATCTGCCGGAGCTGGATGTGCTCACCGGCGTGAGCATGCTGGACTTTTATGTCGATACGGCGGCATGACAAAACCACAGGCATAAAAAAACCGGGCTCAGCGATGAGCCCGGTTTTTTTGTGAGCGGCTTATTGCGCGCTGAGCAGTTGGCCGATGCTTGGGTCCTTGAACAGGCGGGTCAGGGCATCGCTGAGCACGTCGCTGACCAGCTTGGTGTTGGTTTCCTGGTTGGGCGACATGCCGAAACGCTGGTTGAGCGAGGCGGCGTAGCGGCCACTGTAACGGCGGGTGCCGGCACTGACGTCAGACTTGAAGGTGGCGCCGATGGAAGCCTCGGTCACATACAGGCCGTCTTTGGGCGACTGGTATTTAAGCTCGGCCAGGGTCACGGTCAGTTGTGGTACGCCTGGCGAGTTGGTCGGCGTAAAGCCCAACAAACGCACAGCAGCTTCAGCCTGGGCCTGCAACTTGGGCAGCACATCCTGGCCGGTCACCGAAATCAGTGCGGTCTCCGGGTACAGGCCGCCACGCGAGCCCAGGGTCGGCGACGGACGACCGTCGACCACGCGCACCGACACCGGCTGGCCATGGCCTACCGCAGCCAACGGCGCAGTGACTTTAGGTTGCGGGCTGAGTTGTTGCGGGCTGTTGGCGCAGCCGACAAGGGTCAAACTGGTCACAGTGATCAAACCGAACAACAGGCGTTGCAACATCGCATTTCTCCAGGACTAGGTGCAGACAGGTCGCCAGTATAACGGTGCACGCGCGCCACTCACCAGCGATCCTGAACGACGACTGAAGCCCCGGTGCAAATTACAAATTCGCATAAATTCGTCACCCCAGTGTCATGCCACACTGGCAACCTTCAAGCATGTAACACACCAGGTACACAGCCATGCGCCTTCTCAAGACCCTGTTCATGTCACACACCCGCCATCGTCACTTTGCCTTGCTCGATGCCAAAGGCCATTGCCAGGCATTCAAGCAGTGCAGCCTGCCGCCCGTCGGTGAAGGCTGGGTGGAAGTGACCGAGACTCACCTGGGCTGGATGCACCGCCCACTGCCGGCCAGCGCCCGGGTCAGCCCGCAGGTTTTTCGCGCACAACATCGGCAAGCGTTGGCCTCCTGACCGGGACCCGAATAAAAGTCATAAAACACGCCCATTTCCTTGGCATTCTTCGCTACAATCTCCCCCCGATTATAAGGACGTCTCCTGATCGGGCCCCGCAGCATCGTTAATGCCCAGGCATTAGCCCCCAAAATCGCCCACAGAGAGCCGCCCACACAGATCGAGTGAAGCTGGCGTGCTTGCTGTTTCCTTTGCAAACCACCCCGTCTTTCATCGAATCTGCCAGAGCTGCCATTGCGCTCGGCCACTTGAGTTGTTTGCCCGTTTTGCCGCGTGTCGGCAGAGGTTTACGGGCCAGGTGCCAGGCTGGGGCAGCCCTTTTTTGAGGTTCACGTCTTCAAAAGAGCGTGAAAAAACGGGTTTTCACAACTTCACAAGAGTGTGGCGAGCAAATGAATAGTTTGGCGTTTGTACAAGCACCATCAGCGTCTGGGTCAGCCCAATTACACAGGATCGAGCCTTCCTCAAAAACCGGAGCTTGAGCCTGTCCGCTACGGATTGGTTGCACGAATCGCACGCTTTGACCATAAGTCGAATTGCCACAGGCGCCCATGAATGCGTTCATAGGCAGATTAGCCCGGCAGGAAGCGTGTGCTGAAGTTGCAAAGAATTGCGAAACGGACATGGCGATCCTGGCCATGGGTAACCTGGGGCAACACGTGAATCGCCCCGTCACTCCTGGCAGCCATGCCGTCAATTTGGTGCTGCAGATTTTGGAGACGCGTTAAATGGCGCATAACGAAGCAGTCGACGTAGTACTGGTAGGGGCCGGCATCATGAGTGCCACCCTGGCCGTACTGCTCAAAGAGCTCGACCCCAGCCTCACGCTGGAAGTCGTTGAGCTGATGGACTCGGGTGCCGCGGAGAGTTCCAACCCGTGGAACAACGCCGGCACCGGCCATGCCGGGCTGTGTGAGCTGAACTACACGCCACAGGCCGCCGATGGTTCCATCGACATCAAGAAAGCCGTGCACATCAACACCCAGTTCGAGGTGTCGAAGCAGTTCTGGGCTTACCTGACCAAGAAAGGCACCTTTGGCTCGTCCAAGTCGTTCATCAGCCCGGTGCCGCACCTGAGCTTCGTGCAGGGCGACAAAGGCGTGTCCTTCCTCAAGAAGCGCTTTGAGACCCTCAGCCAGCACCACGCGTTTTCGGACATGCACTACACCGAAGACCGCAGCGAAATGGCCGAGTGGATGCCGTTGATGATGCCGGGCCGCCCGCTCGACGAAAAAATCGCCGCCACCCGCGTGATGAACGGCACCGACGTCAACTTTGGCGCCCTGACCAATCAGCTGCTCAGCCACCTGACCAGTTCGCCAGACGCCCAGGTCAAGTACTGCAAGCGCGTAACCGGCCTCAAGCGCAACGGCGCAGGCTGGACCGTGAGCATCAAGGACGTCAACAGCGGTAACAGCCGCGACGTCGATGCCAAGTTCGTGTTCCTCGGCGCTGGCGGTGCGGCGCTGCCGTTGCTGCAGGCCTCGGGCATCGAAGAGAGCAAAGGCTTCGGCGGCTTCCCGGTGAGCGGCCAGTGGCTGCGTTGCGACAACCCGGAAGTGGTCAAGCAGCACCAGGCCAAGGTCTACAGCCAGGCTGCCGTGGGCTCGCCGCCGATGTCCGTGCCGCACCTGGACACCCGCGTGGTGGATGGCAAGAAATCCCTGCTGTTCGGGCCATACGCTGGTTTCACCACCAAGTTCCTCAAGCACGGCTCGTTCCTTGACCTGCCGATGTCGATTCGCGCCGGCAACATCGGCCCGATGCTGGCCGTGGCCCGCGACAACATGGACCTGACCAAGTACCTGGTCAGCGAAGTGCGCCAGTCCATGGAACAGCGCCTGGAATCCCTGCGTCGCTTCTACCCGGAGGCGAAAGCCGAAGACTGGCGCCTGGAAGTGGCCGGCCAGCGCGTGCAGATCATCAAGAAAGACCCGAAGAAAGGCGGCGTGCTGCAGTTCGGCACCGAACTGGTCGCGGCCAAGGACGGTTCGCTTGCGGCACTGCTGGGCGCGTCTCCTGGTGCTTCGGTCACGGTCTCGATCATGCTGGAGCTGATCGAGCGCTGCTTCCCGGAGAAAGCCGCCGGTGAGTGGGCTACCAAGCTGCATGAGATCTTCCCGGCACGCGAGAAAGTGCTGGAGACGGACGCCGAGCTGTATCGCAAGCTCAACACGCAGAACAACATCAGCCTGGAGCTGGTGGAGCAAAGCAACGAGGCTGAAAGCTACGCGTGAGGTCGTGACGCAGAGCGTCACAGAATGCATTCCCACGCAGAGCGTGGGAACGAGCGCGAAACGCCCCGGCCTCTCATGAGGCCGGGGCGTTTTTTTGTGGCTCGGATAATCAGCCGCGGGCGTTGTCGATCAGCTCGATGTATTCGGCGGCGTTGCGCTGGTCTTTGATCAGGTCGACGAAGGTCTGGCCATGCTCGTCCTTGCCGTCCAGGTCCAGGCCTGCTTCTTTGAAAAAGCCCAGGAAACGCTCGAAGTCGTCGATACGCAGGCCGCGATAGGCCTTGATCAGTTTGTGCAGGGACGGCGACGTCGCATCAACCGGCTCGAAGTCCAGGAACAACTTGATCTGGTCGTCACCGATTTCGTCGCCAATCACCTGTTTCTTATCTTTACGCATTACCGACTCCAGCCTGCAGACATTTACACGGGGCTTGAAGTCTACCTGCGCGACGCCGGCTTCGAAAGCGGTGAGAAAGCAATGTGGGACGGGGCTTGCTCAGTCGAACTGGGCAAGCATCCAGCGATGATACTCAGCCATACCTGCCTCGCCTTCACGGGGAGCCCAGTCGGCCAGCTCACCCTCACCCACAGCGCGGTAAGGGCCAGCCTTGCACTCAAACATCACGCTGTCCGGCTCAAGCACTACCAGGCCATGGAACACGCCGGGCGACAGGTCGACGCCCTGGCATTCCCCGCCCGCTTCCAACACACGCGTGCTCAACACTTCCCCCGTCTCGCTGAAAATCAGGATTCCCAGACGCCCTTTGAGCACCAGCAACGTCTCCGCCTTATCGGCACTCAGGTGACGGTGAGGCTGTACATAGGTGCTGGGCTGCAAACCGACGGCCATGCGATGACAAGGCTCTTGCATCTCATGGAAGTTAACGTTTTGACGACCACGGGGATTGGCGGCCGCTTTCTCGGCCAACTCGGCAAACAGCGTCTGATCAAGAAAGCGGGCCATCGATTACATTCCTTTAACGGCGTAGATGCCATTGGCATTACGCCAGTAGCCCTTGTAGTCCATGCCATACCCGAAGATATAACGGTCGACGCACGGCAACCCGACAAAGTCGGCTTTCAGCTCTGGGCGCGCCTTGCGGTCGTGGTCTTTGTCGATCAGCACGGCGGTGTGCACTTTGCGTGCGCCGGCATGTTTGCAGAAATCGATGATAGCGCCCAGGGTGTGACCTTCATCGAGAATGTCATCGATGATCAACACATCGCGGTCGATGAACGACACTTCCGGCTTGGCCTTCCAGAACAAGTCGCCGCCGCTGGTCTCATTGCGATAGCGGGTGGCGTGCAGGTAAGAGGCTTCCAGCGGGAACTGCAGGTGAGTCAGCAATTTACCGGCGAAGATCAGGCCACCGTTCATCACGCAGAAGACCACCGGGTTGGTGTCGGCCATTTCGCGGGTGATGTGCGCGCCAACCTTGGCGATCGCTGCTTCGACTTGCGCTTCGGTGTACAGGCAGTCAGCCTCGTGCATGATTTGACGGATATGCTCGAGATCAGCAGACATGGCGCTCTCCAAGGGGGTGCTGTGGCAAGAAAAGCGGGCGAAGGTACGCTTCTCGTGCGCTCCAATCAAGCCTTTATGGACTAACGTACTTGATGTCTATAGGACAACACCCTCGGATAGATTAATCTAGGCCGGTTTTTTTGCCCGCCGCCGGAGCCTTTCCTATGCCCACTCGCGAGATCCGCCACCCGCTGATCCGACACAAACTCGGCCTTATGCGCCGTGCCGACATTAGCACGAAGAACTTCCGTGAGCTTGCTCAGGAAGTCGGAGCGTTGCTCACTTACGAAGCCACCAAGGATTTGCCCCTGGAAACCTACGAGATCCCCGGTTGGGCTGGTCCCGTACAAGTGGAGAAAATCGCCGGTAAGAAAATTACCGTCGTCCCTATCCTGCGTGCCGGTATCGGTATGCTCGAAGGTGTACTCAGCCTGATCCCGGGCGCCAAGGTCAGCGCCGTGGGCGTAGCCCGCAATGAAGAAACACTGCAGGCCCACACCTACCTGGAAAAACTCGTCCCGGAAATCAACGAACGCCTGGCCATGATCATCGACCCGATGCTCGCCACCGGCAGTTCCATGGTCGCCACCATCGACTTGCTGAAAAAAGCCGGTTGCCGGGACATCCGCGCCATGGTGCTGGTGGCCGCGCCAGAAGGCATCGCCGCCGTCGAGAAGGCCCATCCGGATGTACAGATCTACACCGCATCCATCGATGAGCGCCTGAATGAACACGGCTACATTATCCCGGGCCTGGGCGATGCCGGTGACAAGATCTTCGGCACCAAGCAGAAGGACGCGTGAGCATGCAGGATGAATTCAACGACCCGCTTTGGCGCCAGATCCTGTCTGGCGCACAAATGCTCTTCGTAGCATTTGGCGCGTTGGTGTTGATGCCGCTGATCACAGGTCTTGATCCAAACGTCGCGCTGTTTACCGCAGGCCTGGGCACGTTGTTGTTCCAGGTGGTGACAGGGCGGCAGGTGCCGGTATTTTTGGCATCGAGCTTCGCGTTCATCACCCCGATCATTCTCGCCAAGGGCCAGTTCGGCCTGGCGGCGACCATGGGCGGCGTGATGGCGGCGGGTTTCGTCTATACGTTCCTGGGACTGGCCGTGAAGGTCAAGGGCACCGGTTTTATCGACCGGCTGCTGCCGCCCGTGGTGATTGGCCCAGTGATTATCTCGATCGGCCTGGCCATGGCGCCGATTGCCGCCAACATGGCCATGGGCAAGTCTGGCGACGGTGCAGAGCTGATCCACTATCAGACGGCGATGCTGATCTCGATGCCAGCGCTGCTTACCACTTTGATCGTGGCGGTGTTCGGCAAGGGCATTTTCCGCCTGGTGCCGATCATTTCCGGCGTGCTGGTGGGTTTTGCCATGTCGTTCTACTTTGGTGTGGTCGACACGGCGAAAATCGCCGCCGCCCCCTGGTTCGCCCTGCCCCACTTCACCGCGCCGGAGTTCAACTGGCAGGCGATCCTGTTTATCGTCCCGGTAGCACTGGCCCCGGCGATCGAGCATATCGGGGGTGTGATTGCGGTAAGCAGCGTGACCGGCCGCGATTACCTGAAAAAGCCTGGCCTGCATCGCACGCTGCTGGGTGACGGTATCGCCACCACGGCTGCCGGCATGTTTGGCGGCCCGCCGAACACCACCTACGCCGAAGTGACCGGCGCCGTGATGCTGACCAAGAACTACAACCCGAAAATCATGACCTGGGCGGCAGTGTTTGCCATCAGCCTGGCGTTCATCGGCAAGTTCGGCGCGCTGCTGCAGAGCATCCCGGTGCCGGTGATGGGCGGGATTCTGTGCCTGCTGTTCGGCTCGATTGCCGCGGTGGGGATGAACACGCTGATTCGCCACAAGATCGACCTGGGCGAGGCGCGCAACCTGGTGATTGTGTCGGTAACGTTGGTGTTCGGGATTGGCGGTGTGCTGGTGGGTACCGGCACCGGCCCGGATGATTTCGGCCTCAAGGGCATCGCCCTGTGTGCGGTGGTGGCAATTGGTTTGAACTTGCTGCTACCGGGCAATGATGGCTGGAAGAACAAGAAGCCGGATGAGCCGCTGCTGTAACTGACTAAACGCAAATCAGTGTGGGAGCTGGCTTGCCTGCGATAGCGGTGTATCAAACGACAGATAGGTCGACTGTTACACCGTCATCGCAGGCAAGCCAGCTCCCACATTTGATTTTCAGCGTCTGTTAGAGCTCACCGAGCCCGTCGATCAGCGCCTGGTTCTGCTCCGGCGTCCCGATGCTGATCCGCAGGAACTGGGCAATCCGCTCCTGCTTGAAGTGCCGCACGATCACCCCTTGCTCACGCAACTTGGCGGCCAGCCCTGCAGCGTCATGCCGCGGGTGACGGGCGAAGATGAAGTTCGCTGCCGATGGCAATACCTCGAATCCCTTAGCTTCCAATTGCGCGACGACCTGGTTGCGGCTGTCGATCACCCACTGGCAGGTTTTCTCAAAGTATTCACGGTCGTCAAACGCGGCCGCCGCGCCAACAATCGCCAACCGATCCAACGGGTAGGAGTTGAAGCTGTTCTTGACCCGCTCTAGCGCCTCGATCAGGTCTGGGTGGCCCACAGCCAGGCCCACACGCAAACCGGCCAGTGAGCGCGATTTGGACAGGGTCTGGGTCACCAGCAGGTTCGGGTAACGGTCGACCAGGCTGATGGCAGTTTCGCCGCCGAAGTCGATATAGGCTTCATCGACCACCACCACCGAATCCGGGCTGGCCTTGAGGATCTGCTCCACCGCGTCCAGCGCCAGTACGCAGCCGGTGGGCGCGTTAGGGTTGGGGAAGATGATCCCGCCGTTGGGCCTGGCATAGTCAGCGGCCCGAATCTGGAACTGTTCGTCCAGTGACACCGCGTCGAACGTAATGCCGTACAGGCCGCAGTACACCGGGTAGAAGCTGTAGCTGATATCCGGGAACAGCAGCGGCAGATCGTGCTGGAACAGGCCATGGAAGATGTGCGCCAAGACTTCGTCAGAACCGTTGCCGAGGAACACCTTGCCGGCATCGATCCCGTAATACCTGGCCACGGCCTGCTTGAGCAGGTCGCTGTTGGGGTCCGGGTACAGGCGCAAGTTGTCGTTCAACTCGGCCTGCATTGCCGCCAGCGCCTTGGGCGATGGGCCGTAGGGGTTTTCGTTGGTGTTGAGCTTGACCAGTTTGGTCAGCTTCGGTTGCTCACCGGGTACGTAAGGCACCAGGTCCTTGACGAAAGGGCTCCAGAATTTGCTCATGCCTTACGCTCCCTTGACGATGCGGTATTCAGCGCTGCGTGCGTGCGCGCTGAGGGATTCACCACGGGCCAGCACCGAGGCGGTCTTGCCCAGCTCGGAAGCGCCTTGTGGCGAGCAGAAGATAATCGACGAGCGCTTCTGGAAGTCGTACACCCCCAGCGGCGACGAGAAACGCGCAGTGCCGGAGGTGGGCAACACGTGATTGGGGCCGGCGCAATAGTCGCCCAGGGCTTCGCTGGTGTGACGGCCCATGAAGATCGCCCCAGCGTGACGGATCGATGGCAACCAGGCCTGTGGGTCCGCTACGGACAGCTCAAGGTGCTCCGGTGCGATGCGATTGGCCACTTCAATGGCCTGCTCCATGTCACGCACCCGAATCAGCGCACCACGGCCGTTGATCGACTTCTCGATGATCTCGGCACGCTCCATGGTCGGCAGCAGCTTATTGATGCTGGCGGCGACCTTGTCGAGGAACTCGGCATCGGGGCTGACCAGGATCGCCTGGGCGTCTTCATCGTGCTCCGCCTGGGAGAACAGGTCCATGGCGATCCAGTCCGGGTCGGTCTGGCCGTCACACACCACGAGGATTTCGGAAGGACCGGCGATCATGTCGATACCGACCTGGCCAAACACATGGCGTTTGGCGGTGGCGACGTAGATATTGCCGGGACCGACCACTTTATCGACCTTCGGCACGCTTTCGGTGCCATAGGCCAGCGCTGCAACGGCCTGGGCGCCACCAATGGTGAATACCCGGTCGACACCGGCGATGCAGGCGGCAGCCAGCACCAGCTCGTTGATCTCGCCACGGGGGGTCGGCACCACCATGACCACTTCGGTCACGCCGGCGACTTTGGCCGGGATCGCATTCATCAACACCGACGATGGATACGACGCCTTACCGCCCGGCACGTACAGGCCGGCGCGGTCCAGTGGCGTGACCTTCTGGCCCAGCACAGTGCCGTCGGCCTCGGTGTAGCTCCAGGAGTCCTGCTTCTGTTTTTCGTGATAGCTGCGTACCCGCGCCGCAGCGACTTCGAGGGCTTCGCGCTGCGGTGCGGTGATGCGCGTCAGCGCCAGCTCCAGGCGTTCACGCGGCAGGATCAGGTCAGCCATGGACTGCACGTCCAGGCCGTCGAACTGGCGGGTGAAATCCACCAGCGCAGCATCACCGCGCTCACGCACGGCCTTGATGATGTCGAGCACCCGCTGGTTGACCGAGTCGTCAGACACGCTTTCCCAGCTCAGCAGATGATCCAGATGATGGGCGAAATCCGGGTCGGCAGCGTTGAGTCGGGCAATTGCAGTGGACGTGGTCATAGCGAGGGCCTCAATAGAATTGGCAAAAACTCAGGCGCCCTAAACTAGCAGTCGTTTCCGCTTGGGCACCTGAGAATTCTGGCTATGAGGCGGATAGACGGGCGCAGCTCTTCAGCTACGCGGGTGAGTCAACCGCGGTGTCGAGACTCCACTGCCTTGCGCAGGGTGTCGATCAACGCCTGAATACGGGCGTGCTGCATCTTCATCGATGCTTTGTTGACGATCAGGCGGGAGCTGATGTCAGCGATAAAATCCTGGGGCTCCAAACCGTTGGCACGCAGGGTGTTGCCGGTGTCGACCACGTCGATGATCTTGTCGGCCAGCCCGATCAGCGGTGCCAGCTCCATGGAGCCGTAGAGCTTGATGATATCGACCTGACGGCCTTGTTCGGCGTAATAGCGCTTGGCAACGTTGACGAACTTGGTGGCGACCCGCAGGCGGCCCTTGGGCTCGACATCACCCACGCGGCCAGCGGTCATCAGCTTGCACAGGGCGATGCGCAGGTCCAGAGGCTCGTACAGGCCCTGGCCACCGTATTCCATCAGCACGTCCTTGCCGGCAACACCCAGGTCGGCGGCGCCATGTTCAACGTAGGTCGGCACGTCGGTAGCCCGCACGATCAGCAGGCGCACGTCGTCCTGGGTCGTGGGGATGATCAGCTTGCGGCTCTTGTCCGGATTCTCGGTCGGCACGATGCCCGCTTCAGCCAGAAGCGGCAACGTGTCGTCAAGGATGCGGCCCTTGGACAGTGCGATGGTCAACATGGGAAATGTCAGTCCTTCATCAGGCTATTGCTGTCCGGTCGCAAACGGCGCCAGACACAGATCGAGGCCATGACAGCCTCGATTTGAAACAAACCAGTCAACAACAAACTGTGGCGAGGGAGCTTGCTCCCGCTGGGACGCGAAGCGGCCCTCGAAGAGCGGGACTGCTACGCAGTCCAGCGGGAGCAAGCTCCCTCGCCACAAACAGGGACTAGCCCGGTACGCGGCGAATCTTCGCGCCGAGCATCTGCAGTTTCTCTTCGATGCACTCGTAACCACGGTCTATGTGGTAGATGCGGTCGATCAGGGTGTCACCTTCGGCGCACAGTGCCGAGATTACCAGGCTGGCCGAGGCACGCAGGTCGGTTGCCATTACTGGCGCGCCCTTGAGCTTGTTGATCCCGGTGACGATGGCGGTGTTGCCTTCGACCTGGATCTTGGCGCCCATGCGGTGCAGTTCATACACGTGCATGAAGCGGTTTTCGAAGATGGTCTCGATCACGGCACCGGTGCCTTCGGCAATCGCGTTCAAGGAGATGAACTGCGCTTGCATGTCGGTCGGGAACGCCGGGTACGGAGCGGTACGCACGTTGACGGCTTTTGGCCGCTTGCCGTGCATGTTCAGCTCGATCCAGTCTTCGCCGGTGGTGATCTCTGCGCCGGCTTCCTTGAGTTTTTCCAGGACGGCTTCCAGGATGGTCGGATCGGTGTCCTTGACCTTCACACGGCCACCGGTCACGGCAGCGGCAACCAGGTAGGTACCGGTCTCGATGCGGTCAGGCATGACTTTGTAGGTGGCGGTGTGCAGACGCTCTACACCATCAATAGTGATGGTGTCAGTGCCAGCGCCGGAAACTTTGGCGCCCATGGCGTTGAGGAAGTTGGCCAGGTCGACCACTTCCGGCTCGCGTGCGGCGTTCTGCAACACGCTGCGACCGTTGGCCAGGGCAGCGGCCATCATGATGTTCTCGGTACCGGTGACGCTGACGGTATCAAAGAAGAAGTTCGCGCCGCGCAGGCCGCCTTCCGGCGCCTTGGCCTTGATGTAGCCGCCTTCGACGTCTATGACTGCGCCCATGGCCTCAAGGCCACGGATGTGCAGGTCGACCGGACGCGACCCAATGGCGCAACCGCCAGGCAAGGCTACTTCGGCTTCGCCGAAACGGGCAACCATCGGGCCCAGCACCAGGATCGACGCACGCATGGTTTTCACCAGTTCGTACGGGGCAATCAGGGTCTTGATGGTACGTGGGTCAATTTCGACGGCCAGCTTCTCGTCGATCACCGGCTCAATGCCCATGCGACCGAACAGCTCGATCATGGTGGTGATGTCGTGCAGGTGCGGCAGGTTGGCCACAGTCACCGGGCCATCGCACAGCAGGGTCGCTGCCAGGATCGGCAAGGCGGAGTTTTTCGCACCGGAAATGCGAATCTCGCCATCAAGGCGGGCACCGCCGGTAATAATCAATTTATCCATAAGAATCTCGACGCCTTGGGGGCTCAGGTGCGCTCGGCCCAGGCCGCGCGGCTGAAAAATTTCATAGTGACCGCATGGATGCTGCCATCGGTGATCCATGGGTTCAAATGGGCATAGATCTGCTGCTGACGCTTGACCGGGCTCAATGCCGCCAGTTCATCGCTAATCACGTTCAGCTGGAAATTGCAGCCTTCGCCTTCGACTTCTACAGTCGTTTCAGGCAGCTTTCCTTCAAGGAAGCTCTTAACTTCTAGGGCCTGCATGCTCAACCTCTATCGGCGCCCAGTGCGCACGGGTCGCACATCATACAAAAAAGCCCCGCGCCTGCGAACCCCGCATAGCAGGACTCTGACGGGGGGCTTCTTTAACAATGTGTATTAAGGATGCGCCAGTAGCTCGGTCAAACCGGAAACTTCGGCAATTTCGCGCATGTCTTCCGGCAACGCACGGATACTGACCGGTTTTTTCG
This sequence comes from Pseudomonas sp. FSL L8-0168, assembly GCF_037976155.1. Taxonomy (NCBI): domain Bacteria; kingdom Pseudomonadati; phylum Pseudomonadota; class Gammaproteobacteria; order Pseudomonadales; family Pseudomonadaceae; genus Pseudomonas; species Pseudomonas sp. FSL L8-0168. The sequence continues at coordinate 2,596,840 of NZ_CP150262.1, forward strand.
CCGCCTCGGCATCACGCATGAAGCACAGCAACAACGACAGGCCGACGCTGCTGGACTTGGTCACCGCCGAGCAATCAAGCACCAGCTCTGGCGCTTTGCTGGCCTTGATCAGCGCCTGGCCCTGCTTGCGCAGGTCAGGCCCGGTGCGGTAATCCAGCACGCCGCTGAGGAACAGCTCGCCGGCGTCGCCGATACGAACAGCCGACTCGGTCATTGCGCAGGCTTCCCGGCAGCTTTGTCGGTTTCTTCCTTGGCCTTGGCCACTTCACCGGCCCAACCGTTGATGGTCTTGTCCAGATCGTTGCCATTGCGCTGCATCGCGTCGGCGAACTGATCACGGAACAGCTTGCCGATGTTGATACCGTTGATGATCACGTTACGCAGCTTCCACTCACCGTTGATCTTCGTCAGGGTGTAGGACACAGGGTACACGGCGCCATTGCTGCCGGAGACTTTCATCCCGACTTCAGCACGGTCGCCCGACTCGTCCTTGGGCGCATCAACGATAATGCCCTGGTTGTTGTATTCCAGCAGAGCGTTGCCGTAGAACTGGAACAGACCCTTCTTGAAGTTTTCCTGGAACGTCTGCATCTGCGCAGGCGTAGCCTTGCGCGAATACTTGACCGTCATGATGCTTTTGGAGATGCCTTCAGCATCGACCACAGGGCCAACGATTGTGTTGAGCGCGTTGTAGAACTTGGAAGGGTCTTGCTTGTACTGTTCTTTATTAGCCTTGAGGTCAGCCAGCATTTTGCTGGTGGTGTCCTGCACCAAATCGTGGGCAGAACCTGCCGCGTTGGCCATCATCGGCAATGCTGCAAGCAGTACCAGCAGGCCACGTCGCAAGGTAGAGATCATGAACAGATTCCTCATTTGGCGTCTTTATTGACCGTATTGAGCAAAAATTTTCCGATCAGGTCTTCAAGCACCAGCGACGACTGTGTGTCGTGGATGGTCGAACCATCCTTGAGCAGGGCTGTTTCCCCGCCCACGCTGACCCCGATGTACTTCTCGCCCAGCAAACCCGCAGTGAGGATAGATGCCGTGGAGTCAGTTGGCAGATTATCTACCTTCTTGTCCAGTTGCATCGTCACCCGACCGGTAAAGCTGTCGCGATCCAGATCGATTGCCGTGACTTTGCCGATGGTGACACCGGCCATGGTCACTTTGGATCTGACCGTCAAACCGGCGATATTGTCGAAGTACGCGTAAAGTTTATAGGTATCGGCGGTAGGGCTGGCCGACAGGCCGCTGACTCGCAGGGCCAACAACAGTAAAGCCAGGATGCCAGCCAGCAAGAAAAGGCCGACACCGATTTCCACAGTGCGGTTTTGCATCAGAAATCTCCAAACATCAAGGCGGTCAAAATGAAGTCAAGGCCCAGTACCGCCAACGAGGCGTACACAACGGTCTTGGTGGTGGCACGGCTGATCCCCTCTGAAGTGGGCTCACAGTCATAGCCTTGGAATACGGCAATCCAGGTCACCACAAAGGCAAAGACGATGCTCTTTATAATGCCGTTGAGCACGTCACCGGTGAAGGTCACGCTGTTTTGCATGTTGGCCCAGTAGGAGCCGTCGTAGACCCCCAGCCAGTCAACCGCCACCCACGAACCACCCCAGATACCCACCACGCTGAAGATCATTGCCAGCAGTGGCAGGGAAATGAAGCCGGCCCACAGGCGCGGGGCAACGATGTACTTGAGCGGGTCCACGCCGATCATTTCCAGGCTGGACAGCTGCTCGGTGGACTTCATATTGCCGATTTCAGCGGTCAACGCCGAGCCCGCACGCCCAGCGAACAACAAGGCGGTGACCACCGGGCCAAGCTCACGCAACAGGGTCAGGGCCACCATCTGCCCTACCGCCTGCTCCGAGCCGTAGCTGGACAGGATATTGAAACCCTGCAGGGCCAGCACCATGCCGATGAACACGCCGGAGACCACGATGATCACCAGGGACATCACCCCCACCGAGTGCAGTTGCTTGACCAGCAGGCCAAAGCCGCCGCCGATGCCGCCGCGCCCCAGCAAGGCGTGAAACAGGAAAATGGTCGAACGCCCCAGCACTTCGACGATGTCGATGCCCGAACGACCGAAAAGGCGAACCTTCTCGATAAGAGATGTCTTGCGCATCAGCGCTTCCCCAGAAGATCTGAGCGGTAGTCCGCCGCCGGAAAGTGAAAAGGCACCGGGCCATCGGGGTTGCCGGTCATGAATTGGCGAATGCGCGGGTTATCGGCGTTCATCAACTCTTCAGGCGTACCCTGCCCCAGCACCTGGCCATCACCGACTACATACAGATAGTCGGCAATGCTCGCGGTTTCGGCCAGGTCGTGGGAGACCACGATACTGGTGATTCCCAGTGCATCGTTGAGCAGGCGGATCAGGCGCACCAACACGCCCATGGCGATCGGGTCCTGCCCCACGAATGGCTCGTCATACATGAGGATCTGTGGGTCGAGGGCAATGGCCCGCGCCAGGGCGACACGGCGCTTCATGCCACCGGACAACTCGTCCGGCATCAGGTCGATGGCGCCGCGAAGGCCTACGGCCTGCAGCTTCAGCAACACGATGTCACGAATCATTTCATCGGACAGCTGGGTGTGCACCCGCAGCGGGAAGGCCACGTTTTCGAACACATCGAGGTCGGTAAACAGCGCGCCGCTCTGGAATAGCACGCCCATATGCTTGCGCGCATCGAACAGATCGCTGCGTGACAGAGTCGGCAGGTTCTGGCCGTTGACCCACACTTCCCCGGCACTGGGGCGCAATTGCATGCCCATCAGGCGCAACAGGGTGGTCTTGCCGCAACCGGAAGGCCCCATGATGCCCGTGACCTTGCCGCGAGGAATGCGAATATCGACGTTATTGAAGATGCTGCGCGTCCCGCGCTTGAAGGTAAGACCCTTCAGCTCGACCGCGTAGGCGTTATCGGCACTCATCTAATCTCCTTGGGATGCAGCCTTTCACTCAGACACCATGTGTGCGACTTTGGTTTTCAACAGATGCGCAATAGTTGAGCACATGGGTTGGGCGGACCGAACTGGCGGCGAACTATATCACTGCTGGTACAGAGCGCCCAAGGCCGGAACAGCGCTGGTTCAGATTTGAGACAGGGAAAAAACGTTGCTTGCTATGTTGCCCACGGTGGTTTTCAGTTATCCCGCGCACAAAGCCTGACGAACTTGCGTGAGGGAATCGATCATTACCGCTATAATCGCCGACTTTTCGTCAGGCTATACGATTTCAGACATGAGCCAATCCAGCGACCTTATTCAATCCGCACAACGCACCATACGCCTTGAGCTTGAAGCCGTAGAGGGCTTGCTGGCGCATATCGACGCGGATTTCGTGCGCGCCTGCGAGATGATTCTGGCCAGCAAGGGCCGCGTTGTGGTGGTCGGCATGGGCAAGTCCGGCCACATTGGCAACAAGATCGCGGCGACCTTGGCGAGCACGGGGACCACTGCGTTTTTCGTGCACCCGGCCGAAGCCAGCCACGGCGACATGGGCATGATCACCAAGGATGACGTGATTTTGGCGCTGTCCAACTCCGGCACCACCAACGAAATCGTGACCCTGTTGCCGCTGATCAAGCGCCTGGGCATCCAGATGATCAGCCTCACAGGTAACCCTGAGTCAACGTTGGCCAAGGCTGCCGACGTCAACCTGAACGTGCACGTGACCCACGAAGCCTGCCCACTGAATCTGGCGCCCACCTCCTCCACCACCGCCGCGCTGGTAATGGGCGATGCCCTGGCGGTGGCATTGCTGGAGGCTCGCGGGTTTACGGCCGAGGACTTCGCATTTTCACATCCGGGTGGCGCACTGGGCCGTCGCCTGCTGCTGAAAGTGGAAAATGTCATGCATCGCGGCGCCGAGCTGCCGAGCGTTCCACGCGGCACTCTGCTTCGGGATGCGCTGATGGAAATGACCCGCAAGGGCTTGGGCATGACCGCCATCGTCGAAACCGATGGCCGGCTGGCCGGGATATTCACCGACGGCGACCTGCGTCGTACCCTTGACCGCACCATTGATATCCATACCGCGACCATCGACGCCGTGATGACCCCTCACGGCAAGACCGCCCGCGCCGAAATGCTCGCGGCTGAAGCGTTGAAAATCATGGAAGACCACCGGATAGGCGCACTGATCGTGGTCGACCACGATGATCGGCCGATCGGGGCCCTAAACCTAGGCGACTTGCTGCGCGCAGGAGTGATGTAAATGATCAGCGACCTGATGCAACGCGGTAAAAACATCAAACTGGCGATTTTCGACGTTGACGGCGTGCTGACGGATGGCCGCCTGTACTTCCTCGAAGACGGCAGCGAATTCAAGACCTTCAACACCCTCGATGGCCAAGGCATCAAAATGCTGATGGCAGCGGGCGTGCAAACCGCAATTATCAGCGGTCGAAAAACACCGGTTGTGGAACGCCGCGCACAAAACCTCGGTATTCCTCACCTGTATCAGGGCCGCGAGGATAAACTGGTGGTGCTGGACGAGCTTCTTGGCCAACTCAACCTAAGCTATGAACAGGTCGCCTATCTGGGCGACGACCTGCCAGACCTGCCGGTGATTCGCCGGGTGGGCCTGGGCATGGCCGTCGCGAATGCCGCGGCGTTTGTCCGCGAACACGCCCATGGCATCACCACCGCCCGTGGCGGCGAAGGTGCCGCCCGCGAGTTCTGCGAGTTGATCCTGCGTGCCCAGGGCAGCCTTGAAGCGGCCCACGCCGCCTACCTATAGAGCGTTATATGCTGAGCAAAAAGATTCGCAACTTCCTGTTATTCGGGGTCATCGCCGCGCTGCTCCTGGCGGTGGGCTACTGGAATATCAGCCCGGAGCGCTTCCTCGACAAGCCTGTTGCGCAGGTTGACGAAGGTCTTATCGACTATTACGCCACCAATGCCTACAGCATTCAGTACCTGCCTGACGGCAAGGTGCAGTATGAGATGACATCGGACAAGGTCGAGCACTTGAAGGCTTCCGAAGTCAGCCTGCTGACCAATCCGGACCTGAACCTGTATCGCGGCACCGAATTTCCCTGGCACGTCACCAGCAAGCGTGGCGAGGTCAACCCGGATGGCACCGAAGTTGAACTGATCGACTCGGTTCGCGTCGCACGTACAGACGCGCAGAACCGCGACACCATCATTACCAGCAGTCGCATGACCGTATTCCCACAGAAGCAATATGCGCAGACCGAGCAAGACGTTAGAATCGACGGCGCTGGCGGTGTATCGACTGGCAAGGGAATGAAAGCGTATTTGAAAGAAAGCAGGATACACCTGCTATCGAACGTAAGAGGACAGTATGAGGCTCGTTAAAACCCTCCCTATTTTGCTCGGTCTGGGCGCAGCACTGGGAAGCGTGAGCGCCTGGGCTCTGCCGAACGATAGCCAGCAACCGATCCATATTTCGGCTGACGATGCACAGCTCGATGACAAGAAAGGTGTTGCCACCTATACAGGCGGCGTGATCATCACCCAGGGCTCGATGAAGATCACCGGCAACACGGTGACTCTGACGCGCACCCAGACAGGCGACATTGACGTGGTGACGTCGGTGGGCAACCTGGCTTATTTCGAGCAGAAGCAGTCCGCTACCGACACCGGCCCGATGAAAGGCTACGGCAAGACTATCCAGTATCACGCCCAGCAGAATCGTATCGTGTTGATCGACCAGGCCAAGGTACTGAGCCCAGACGGCAACTCGACCGAAGGTGAAAAGATCACCTATGACACCGTCAAGCAGATCGCCAACGCCGGTCGCGCCAACGGCTCCAAGGTCACTGCACCGCGCCCGCGCATCGACATGGTTATCCAGCCGAAGAAGAAGGCCGAGTAATGGCAACCCTGAAAGCCCAGCATCTGGCCAAGGCCTATAAAAGCCGCCAGGTGGTACGCGACGTCAGCCTGTCGATCGACAGCGGCCAGATCGTCGGTTTGCTCGGCCCCAACGGTGCCGGCAAAACCACTTGCTTCTATATGATCGTCGGGCTGGTCCAGGCAGACCAGGGTCGTGTATTGATCGACGACCTGGATGTCAGCCATCAACCCATGCACGGTCGTGCACGGGCAGGTATTGGCTATCTTCCCCAGGAAGCGTCGATCTTCCGCAAACTGTCGGTAGCCGATAACATCATGGCGATTCTCGAGACCCGCAAGGAACTCGATCGCGATGGCCGCCGCCAGGAGCTGGAAAGCCTGCTGCAGGAATTCCACATCAACCATATTCGCGACAACCTCGGCATGAGCCTGTCCGGTGGTGAGCGCCGCCGCGTGGAAATCGCCCGCGCCCTGGCGACCGCGCCGAAATTCATCCTGCTGGATGAACCCTTTGCCGGTGTCGACCCGATTTCGGTGGGTGACATCAAGCAGATCATCCATCACCTCAAGGCCAAGGGCATTGGCGTGCTGATCACCGACCACAACGTGCGCGAAACCCTCGATATCTGCGAAACAGCGTATATCGTCAACGATGGTCAGCTGATTGCCGAAGGCGATGCCGAGACTATCCTGGCTAACGAGCTGGTGAAGGAAGTGTACCTGGGTCACGAGTTCCGCCTGTAAACACAGGGGTATCGCGCTTTTCCCTGGAGCGCGCGGGAGTCAATGGAAACCTCGGTTTTTTTATTGTTACCGCGCTCTAGGCAAAGGCCCCGAGATCAGGCATATAATTTGCTTATGTTTGGCGCTCCCGCGCCCTGTCGTGGATGGCGCATTGCGCCGGCGAATAAGGTGTTAAGCCCCTGCCATGAAACCATCGCTAGTCCTGAGAATGGGCCAGCAGCTGACGATGACACCGCAGCTGCAACAGGCCATCCGCCTGCTCCAATTGTCGACCCTGGACCTGCAACAGGAAATCCAGGAGGCCCTGGAGTCCAATCCGATGCTCGAACGCCAGGAAGAAGGCGACGACTTCGATAATGCAGACCCGCTGGCCGACAACATCGAGCAAAAACCCAATCCCGACGTGCAGGAACCCTCCTATCAGGAAACCGCCCCGACGGTGGACAACCTGGAGGAAGGCGACTGGAACGAACGCATTCCCAACGAGCTTCCCGTGGATACCGCGTGGGAAGACGTCTACCAGACCAGCGCCAGCAGCCTGCCGAGCAACGATGATGACGAGTGGGACTTCACCACCCGTACGTCGGTGGGCGAGAGCCTGCAGAGCCACCTGTTGTGGCAACTGAACCTGGCGCCGATGTCCGATACCGATCGCCTGATCGCGGTCACCCTGATCGACTGCATCAACAACCAGGGCTACCTGGACGAAACCCTCGAGGAGATCCTTGAGGCCTTCGACCCGGAACTGGATATCGAACTGGACGAAATCGAAGCCGTCCTGCACCGCATCCAGCAATTCGAGCCCGCCGGCATTGGTGCCCGCACACTCAGCGAGTGCCTGTTGCTGCAACTGCGCCAATTGCCGGCCAAGACCCCATGGCTCACCGAAGCGCAACGCCTGGTCAGTGACTACATCGACCTGCTGGGCAGTCGCGACTACAGCCAACTGATGCGCCGTATGAAGCTCAAGGAAGATGACTTGCGCCAGGTCATCGAGCTGGTGCAAAGCCTCAACCCGCGCCCAGGCTCGCAGATCGAATCCAGCGAAGCCGAATACGTAGTGCCCGACGTCATCGTGCGCAAGGACAACGAACGTTGGCTGGTGGAGCTGAACCAGGAGTCGGTACCGCGCCTGCGGGTCAACCCGCAATACGCAGGTTTTGTGCGCCGCGCCGACACCAGCGCCGATAACACCTTCATGCGCAACCAGTTGCAGGAAGCGCGGTGGTTCATCAAGAGCCTGCAAAGCCGCAACGAAACCCTGATGAAAGTCGCAACCCAGATCGTCGAACACCAGCGCGGTTTCCTGGAGTACGGCGACGAGGCCATGAAGCCTCTGGTGCTGCACGACATCGCCGAAGCCGTCGGCATGCATGAATCGACGATTTCCCGGGTTACCACGCAGAAATTCATGCACACCCCACGGGGTATTTATGAGCTGAAATACTTTTTCTCCAGCCACGTCAGCACCTCTGAAGGCGGTGAATGCTCGTCCACGGCGATCCGCGCGATCATCAAAAAACTGGTTGCCGCTGAAAATCAGAAAAAGCCGTTGAGTGACAGCAAGATCGCTGGTTTACTGGAGGCACAAGGCATTCAGGTCGCCCGTCGAACCGTCGCCAAGTACCGCGAGTCCCTAGGGATCGCGCCATCCAGCGAGCGTAAGCGTTTGATGTGACGGGCGGGCCACAGCGTTCCAGTGGTGGGTATTCCTGCCCACCGCTTTATGCACTGGCAACGAAGGAGAAGCTGTATGCAAGTCAACATCAGTGGACACCAGCTGGAAGTCACCAAGCCCCTGCGTGAATACACCGAGAGCAAACTGAACAAGCTTGCGGGACATTTTGACAAGATCACCAACGTGCAGGTCATCATGGAGGTCGATAAGCTCAAGCAGAAAATCGAGGCCACCCTGCACGTACCGAATGCCAAGCTCGTCGCCAATGCGGAACATGAAGACATGTACGCGGCAATTGACTCCCTCTACGACAAGCTCGACCGCCAACTCATAAAGCATAAGGAAAAGAATCTGCACCTGATGCAAGGTACAGGTCGTTAACTCTCCCCCCATGATCCGACTTGAAACCATCCTGACCCCCGGCCGTTCCCTCGTGAACGTGCCGGGCGGCAGCAAGAAAAAAGCCCTCGAACAAATTGCGAACCTGATCGCACGCGAAGTGCCGGATCTGGAGATGCAAGATGTCTTCGAAGCGTTGATTGCCCGTGAAAAACTCGGTTCCACCGGTTTTGGCAACGGCATCGCCATTCCGCACTGCCGCCTCAAAGGCTGTGAAACACCTGTGAGCGCCTTGCTGCACTTGGATCACCCCATTGATTTCGACGCCATCGACGGCGCCCCGGTCGACCTGCTCTTCGTGCTGCTGGTCCCGGAAGCCGCCACCGATGCGCACCTGGAACTGCTCCGGCAGATCGCCAGCATGCTGGACCGCAAGGATGTACGCGACAAACTGCGCAGCGCCTCCAGCAATGAAGCGTTGTACCAAGTTGTCCTGGATGAACAAAACGGGCAGTAATCATGCGTTTGATCATCGTCAGCGGTCGCTCCGGCTCGGGTAAGAGCACCGCCCTCAATGTGCTTGAGGACAACGGCTTCTATTGCATCGACAACCTGCCCGCCGGCCTGCTGCCAGAGCTGGCGGAACGCGCACTGATCCATACCGAATTGGCGCAGCCGCTGGTGGCGGTCTCGATTGATGCGCGCAACCTGCCTAGCCACCTCTCGCGGTTCCCGGAACTGTTGGAAGAAGTGCGTGCCAAGCACATTCATTGCGATGTGCTGTACCTGGATGCCGACGAAGAGACCTTGCTCAAGCGGTTCTCCGAAACCCGTCGACGCCACCCCCTCAGCAGCGCCAACCGCTCCCTGGCCGAAGCCATCGAGGACGAGACCAAGCTGCTCGGGCCGATCATTGACCTGGCCGACCTGAAGATCAACACCACCAATCTGAACCTGTATCAGTTGCGCGACGCGATCAAGCTGCGCCTGCTGAACCAGCCTGAGCCGGGGACGGCGTTTCTGGTCGAGTCATTTGGCTTCAAGCGCGGCATGCCGGTAGATGCCGACCTAGTGTTCGATGTGCGCTGCCTGCCCAACCCTTACTGGAAGCCGGAGTTGCGCGATCAGTCCGGGCTGGATCAGCCTGTGATCGACTACCTGGCCGCACAACCGGATGTGGAAGAGATGTTCCAGGACATCTCCAGCTACCTGCTCAAATGGTTGCCGCGCTTTGCCGCCAGCAATCGAGCCTATGTCACCATTGCCATTGGCTGCACCGGCGGCCACCACCGCTCGGTCTATTTGACTGAACGGCTGGGCCAGGTGCTGCAACAAACCCTCAAGAACGTCCAGGTTCGCCACCGCGACCTGAGTTGAAAGGAACACCTGCGCGATGCCTGCTCTGGAAATTGAAATCATCAACAAGCTGGGCTTGCACGCCCGGGCGTCGGCTAAATTCGTCGGCGTGGCCGGGCAGTTCCCCTGCCAGATCCGTGCTGGGCGTACGCCAGAGTCCATGGTCGATGGCAAAAGCATCATGGCGATGATGATGTTGGCGGCCGGCAAAGGCACCAAAATCCATCTGCGCACCGAAGGCGAGCAAGAAGACGAAGCAATGGCCGCACTGGTCGCGTTGATCAACAACTACTTCGACGAAGGCGAATAACCCTACTGTAGGAGCTTGCTCGCGAAAAACGTCAACGATAACGCGGGCATCCTGGTTAACGCAGTGCTCTCAGTTTTTTTTGCGAGCAGGCTCCCTCCTACAGGGAACCACCCTCAGCCTAACGCCGTATCCATCACCATCATCAGGCAAAACCCGAGGCACAGCCCAAGGCTGGCGAGATTTTCATGGCCATTGCGGCGCGACTCGGGGATGACTTCATGAGTCACGACCAGCAACATTGCCCCGGCGGCCAACGCCAAACCCAGCGGCAACAACACTTCGGCAAGGCTCACCAGCCATGCACAGAGCACCGCAAATACCGGCTCAACCAAGCCTGATGCAGCGCCAATCAAAAAGGCTTTGATCCGCGACATTCCCGCCCCAGCCAATACCAGCGCAATCACCAGCCCTTCAGGCACATCCTGCAGGGCAATGCCCATGGCGAGGCTGTCGGCATCCGCCATGCCTCCGCCCGCAGAAACCCCCACAGCCATGCCTTCCGGAATGTTGTGCGCAATGATGGCAAACACGAACAACCAAATACGCGGCGGGATAACCGGTTTATCCGGTGTACCCACCAGCATTTCCGGGCTGGCGCCAGAAACCTTGCGGTCTACGAGGTACAGGCCGAACGCCCCGAGCATGATGCCGAAGCTGATCAAGCCACTGGCGCCCCAAGGTGAAAGTCCCAGGCTTTCGGCGGCGGCGATGCCCGGTACCACCAGAGAAAACGCAGTCGCCGCCAGCATCACACCGGCACCAAAGCCCAGCAGGGTGTCGCTAAGCGCCATCGGCATGCGCCGAATCACCAACACCGGCACCGCGCCCAGCGCCGTGCCAAGCGCGCAGATCGCCCCACCCTGCAAAGCACGCAGTATGCGCGGTTCCAGGTTCAACCAGGCCAGCCCATGGGCCACCAATAATGCAGTACCTGCCAATAGCAGCAGCGTGCCAAACGCATAACGAAACATTCGCACGCTACCGATCGCCAGTGTTTGAGTGCCCATAGTCGGCCTTAGATCTTGTTATGGAGTGAATGTCAGGCCAAAGCGGCCTGATAGCGCGCGGCAACCTCCGGCCAGTTGATGACGCTATAGAATGCATTGATGTACTCCGGTCGTCGGTTTTGATATTGCAGGTAGTAAGCGTGCTCCCAGACGTCCAGGCCCAGCACCGGCGTATTGCCGCTCATCAGCGGGCTGTCCTGGTTGCCGCTGCTTTCCACCACCAGCGTTTTTTGTGGCGTAACGCTCAGCCAGGCCCAACCGCTGCCGAATCGCGTCAAGGCCGCCTTGGTGAACGCCTCCTTGAAGCTGTCGAAACCACCCAATTGCTCGTCGATAGCCTTGCCCAGCGCGCCCTCGGGTTTGCCGCCCCCTGTCGGTGACATGACTGCCCAGAACAACGAGTGGTTCGCATGCCCGCCTCCTTGGTTGACCACAGCAGCGCGTAATTTCTCCGGCAATGTTTGGACGCTGGACACCAGCTTCTCCACCGGCCAGCCGGCGAACTCAGTCCCCTCGACCGCAGCATTGAGGTTATTGATGTAGGTCTGGTGGTGCTTGGTGTAGTGAATTTCCATGGTTTGCGCGTCGATATGCGGCTCGAGGGCGTCGTAGGCGTAAGGCAAGGCCGGCAAGGTATAGGTCATATCAATGTGCTCCATAGTGGGACGTGGACGTTGGCGTCGCAGCACTGCCCAGCAGCCGATGAGTGCGTGGGTATTCGCCGTGATCGCTGATGAAATTCAGCAGCTCGACGTAGGTCTTGCTGCTTTGGCGCAGCGCGGCCTCGCGCAGTGACGGGCTGAGTCGCGGGTTCTGCATGGTCTGTAAGAGGCGCTGATGGATAGCGCAGAGGTATTCCGCGCTTTCCTCAGGCTGGTTCAGGCGCAAGTGCAGGTCCGCCAGGTTGTGATGGGAAATGACGCAAGCCGCCACTGCTTCGTCAGCATCCGCCCAGCGTTCGAACAACACTTGGGCCAGGGCCAGGGCTTGCAGATAGGCCTCGCGAGCGTCAACCAACTCGCCTGCCATAAAGCAGCGATTGGCCCGTTCGATCGTGCGTTTCCAGTGCTCCATGGTGAGCCTCCAAAGCGGGGTCGTTGATTACACGCCGCCGGCGGTGAGCTTTTCCGGGTCCAGCAGGACTTCCAGTTGGCTGCGAGGCAGGTCGGTGTGTTCGAGGGCGACATCGATCACCGGGCGGCCTTGCTGATACGCCTTCTTGGCGATTTCAGCGGCTTTCTGGTAGCCGATGATCGGGTTAAGTGCGGTGACCAGGATCGGATTGCGTGACAGCGCTTCCTTGAGCTTGGGTTCGTTGACCTTGAAGCTGGCAATGGCCTTGTCCGCCAGCAACCGGCTGGCATTGGCCAGCAACTCCAGGCTGCTGAGCAGGTTTTGGGCAATGATCGGCAGCATCACATTCAGCTCGAAATTGCCCGACTGACCGGCCACCGTGATCACTGTGTCATTGCCGATAACCTGGGCGGCCACCATGGCGGTCGCTTCCGGGATGACCGGGTTGACCTTGCCCGGCATGATCGACGAGCCCGGCTGCAGCGCCTCCAGTTCGATTTCACCCAGGCCGGCCAATGGCCCGGAGTTCATCCAGCGCAGGTCATTGGCGATCTTCATCAGCGACACCGCCGTGGCTTTCAACTGACCAGAGACCGCAACGGCGGTGTCCTGGGAGCCAATCAGCGCAAACAGGTTCTTGCCGGGTGTGAACTTCACTCCGGTCAACAGGCTCAGTTGCTGGCTGAAACGCCCGGCAAACTCGGGGTGCGCATTGATCCCGGTACCGACCGCCGTGCCGCCCTGAGCCAATGCTTGCAGCGCCGGAAGCAGGTCCTGCAAGTGACCGATATTGGCCTTGAGCTGCTGCGCCCAGCCGTTCAACACCTGGCTCATGCGCACCGGCATGGCGTCCATCAAATGCGTGCGGCCGGTCTTGATGAACGGGTGAACCGCCTCGGCTTTTTGCTCGATGACCTGCACCAGATGCAGCAGGGCCGGCAACGTTTGCTCGTGCAGCACCAACGCAGCACTGACGTGAATGGTGGTGGGGATGATGTCGTTGCTGCTCTGGCCGCAATTCACATGATCGTTGGGGTTGACCGCCTCGCCCAGCAAACGGCTGGCAAGGGTCGCGATCACTTCATTGGCGTTCATGTTGGAGCTGGTGCCGGAGCCGGTCTGGAAGATATCCACCGGGAAGTGCTGCATGTAGTCGCCTTCCAGCAATCCTTGGGCAGCATCGACAATAGCCTTGCCCTGCCCTTCGCTGATTTGCTTGAGGTCGACGTTGACCTTGGCCGCGGCTGTCTTGGCCAGGATCAGCGCGCGGATGAATTGCGCCGGCATGGGTTGATGACTGATCGGAAAGTTGTTCACCGCACGCTGTGTTTGTGCGCCATACAAAGCTTCTTGCGGCACATGCAGTTCGCCCATGCTGTCGCGTTCGATACGGGTGTTACTCATCATTAGATCCTTGCACCAAGTCAGAAACGGAAATCGAAGGCAGTAATTCGCAGCTCGCCAATTGCCAGGCAAAGGTCTGCCAGCGCTTGAGGCGGCAGGCACAGTGGGAGAGTTTTTCCAGGTCGCGCAGTGGTCGCCAGGCCTGGTCCAGGCACAGAGAGCGCCAATGCCAGGGCAAGGCGACATCAGCGGCGGTGTCGATCAACAAACGAAATGAGGTTTCAGCGATGGTCCACGGATGGGTTGCGGTGCAACACGCCAGGTACCGACCTTCGTTCAGGTAATGCTCAATCAGGCGGGGTTCATTGGGATCCAGGCCACAGCGAATCTGGCGGCTCATCCAACGCCAGCTTTCCAGATAGGGATCCTCATGCAAGACAGAACTCATGAGACACACTCATTCAGTAATGATATTTATTATTAAATGATATTGAGAATCAAAACAAGAGTGGCCCATTAATCCTGTCAAAAGAGGCGCAATAAAAAAGGCGCGCCATCTTTGCGATGGCGCGCCTTTCAGAACGTGCGGGAGGGATTAGCTGCCAGCGACCGTCATGCGTTCAATAAGCACCGAACCCGTGCGGATATTGCTGCGCAGTTCAAGGTCGTTACCCACGGCAACGATCTGCTTGAACATATCGCGCATATTGCCCGCGATGGTCACTTCCTGGACGGCGAACTGAATCTCGCCATTCTCCACCCAGAAGCCCGCCGCACCACGCGAGTAGTCACCGGTGACCATGTTCAGGCCATGGCCCATCAATTCAGTCACCAGCAACCCACGCCCCATCCGCCGCAACAACGCCGCCTGGTCTTCATCACCGTGGGTCACGAACAGGTTATGCACGCCGCCTGCGTTAGCGGTGCTTGGCAGGCCCAGCTTGCGACCGGCATAAGTGCCCAGCACATAGGACACCAGCTCACCTTGCTCGACAAACGGCTTGGCATAGGTCGCCAGGCCATCGCCGTCGAACGACGAACTGCCCATCGCGCGCATCAGATGCGGGCGCTCGTCGATGGTCAGCCACTCAGGGAACAGCTTCTGGCCGATGGCGCCTTCCAGGAACGAAGACTTGCGATACAGGTTGCCACCGGAAATCGCGCCGAGGAAGCTGCCGAATAAACCACCGGCCAGCTCTGCGGAAAACAGCACAGGCACTTCGCAGGTCGGCACCGGGCGCGCGCCCAGGCGGCTCGCAGCCCGTTGCGCCGCACGCAGGCCAATGCTTGCAGGGTCTGCCAGTAAATCGCCTTGGCGGTTTACGTCATACCAGTAATCACGCTGCATCTGCCCGTTGGCTTCGGCGATCATCACGCAACTGAGGCTGTGACGCGTGGACGCATAGCCACCGATAAAGCCATGGCTGTTGCCATAGACGCGGCAGCCCTGATGGGTGCTCAAGGTGGTGCCGTCCGCATTCTTGATGCGGGCATCGGCATCGAAGGCTGCCGCTTCGCAGGTCAGCGCCAGCTCGATGGCTTGCTCAGGCGTGATATCCCAGGCGTGGAACAGGTCAAAATCCTGCACATCCTTGGCCATCAACGCCTTGTCGGCCAGGCCCGAGCTTTCATCCTCGGAGGTGTGCTTGGCAATCGCCAGTGCTGCGGCGACGGTCTCGCGAATCGCCTCAGGGCCACTGGCGGAAGTGCTGGCCGAGCCTTTGCGCTGGCCCGCATACAAGGTAATGCCAAACCCTTGGTCGCGATTGAATTCAACCGTTTCCACTTCCCGCTGGCGCACCGAAGTCGACAACCCTTGCTCCAGCGACACCGCCACTTCACAGGCGCTGGCCCCCTGGCGCTTGGCCTCGGCAAGGATCTGCTCGACTTGTTCCTGCAGGGCCGGTAACGCTTGTGGACCGACGCTTTGGGCTGCACTCATGGTTTTCTCCACTCAAATTCTGCTTTCGGTAATGGCCATCGAGCGACCGGGCCGGACAAGCGGCCCCCGACTGGTTATCATGGCGGCGTTTCTTTGCGGACTGCCACCATGGTTGATTCTTACGACGACTCCCTCGATGGGGAGAAAAGCAAAACCCAGGTCAAACGTGAGCTGCATGCTCTGGTTGACCTTGGCGAGCGCCTTACAACGCTCAAAAAGGATTTGGTCGCCAAACTGCCACTGACCGACGAAATGCGTCGGGCCCTGGCGGATGCGCCCAAGCACACCGCGAATATCGCGCGTAAACGGCACATCTCGTTTATCGGCAAACTGATGCGCGACCAAGACATTGACGCCATTCTGACTTTGCTCGATCAAACCGATGCCTCCACTCGCCAGTACAACGAACGCTTCCACAACCTGGAACGTTGGCGTGACCGCCTGATCTCGGGCGATGACGCGGTGCTGGAGAAATTCGTACTGGACTACCCGGACGCGGACCGCCAGCAATTGCGCTCCCTGATCCGTCAGGCCCAGCACGAGCTGGCGCATAACAAGGCGCCGGCCACCAGCCGTAAAATCTTCAAATACATCCGTGAGCTGGACGAGACTCAACGCGGCCTGCGCTGATCCTCTTCCCCGGGTGGCGGTCTTCGCCACCCGAAGCTTGCGTTCCTACGATCCCGTACCACCCACGGTGATCGCATCAATTTTCAAGGTTGGCTGGCCGACACCTACCGGCACCGACTGCCCATCCTTGCCGCACGTGCCCACCCCGCTGTCCAGCGACAGGTCGTTACCGACCATCGACACCTTGCTCATGGCTTCCGGGCCGTTACCAATCAGCGTCGCCCCTTTGACCGGCGCGGTAATCTTGCCGTCTTCGATCAGGTACGCCTCGCTGGTGGAGAACACGAACTTGCCGCTGGTGATGTCCACCTGGCCGCCGCCGAGGTTGGCGCAGTAGATACCGCGTTTTACCGAGGCAATGATTTCTGCCGGATCGCTTTGGCCACCGAGCATGTAGGTGTTGGTCATGCGCGGCATTGGTAGATGCGCATAGGATTCACGACGACCATTACCGGTGCGCGCCACGCCCATCAGGCGCGCGTTGAGCTTGTCTTGCATGTAGCCCTTGAGCACGCCGTTTTCGATCAGGGTGGTGCATTCGGTCGGCGTGCCTTCGTCATCGACACTCAGCGAACCACGGCGGCCGGCCAGGGTGCCGTCATCGACAATGGTGCACAGCTTGGACGCAACCATTTCGCCCATGCGCCCACTGTAGGCGGAACTGCCCTTGCGGTTGAAATCGCCTTCCAGGCCATGGCCCACGGCTTCGTGGAGCAACACGCCAGACCAACCCGAGCCCAGCACCACCGGCAAGGTGCCGGCGGGTGCCGGAATCGCTTCCAGGTTGACCAATGCCTGGCGCAGCGCCTCACGGGCATAGCCCATGGCACGGTCGTCAGCGAGGAAATAACGGTAGTCGGTGCGCCCGCCGCCGCCATGCCCACCGCGCTCGCGGCGCCCGTTCTGTTCGACGATCACACTCACATTGAAACGCACCAGCGGCCGTACATCCGCCGCCAGCCCACCGTCTGTGGACGCCACGAGGATGCGCTCCCACACGCCCGCCATGCTCACGGTCACTTGCTGGATACGCGGGTCCAAGGCGCGGGTGGCTGCGTCGATTCGCTTGAGCAGCTCGACCTTTTCCGCACGGCTGATCACTTCCAAGGGGTTATCCGGCGCATACAACTGCGCCACGTCCTGGGTACTGAACGCCTGCACCGTGCCATTCTGCCCGGCACGGGAAATCGAACGGGCGGCACGCGCCGCCAGGCCCAGGGCCTCCAGGGTGATCGCATTGCTGTAGGCAAAGCCGGTTTTCTCACCCGATTGCGCGCGAACGCCTACGCCCTGGTCAAGGTTGAAACTGCCTTCCTTGACGATCCCATCTTCCAGCGCCCAGGACTCGGAAATCTGCCCCTGGAAATACAGG
Source organism: Pseudomonas sp. FSL L8-0168 (assembly GCF_037976155.1). Classification (NCBI taxonomy): domain Bacteria; kingdom Pseudomonadati; phylum Pseudomonadota; class Gammaproteobacteria; order Pseudomonadales; family Pseudomonadaceae; genus Pseudomonas; species Pseudomonas sp. FSL L8-0168. The sequence continues at coordinate 2,614,471 of NZ_CP150262.1, forward strand.
TCAGCCGCATCGATACCCGGCCCGGCCAGATCGCCGAGCACGGTTTGCAGGCTTTCGATGGTCACGCCACCGGGTGCCAGGAGGTGATCACTGACTGAGGACAACAACTCGCTCATAGGTTTGGCCTTAAATTCATCGTTCTGAAGCAGGCCGCTGCGCGCCCTGCGAGAAAAAGCGCCGGTGATTGGCCACCGGCATGCGCGCCCGTATCGACGCCTGTTCACTGCTATCGCGTTCGGCCAGTAACACCGCCTCGCCTTGATCCTGTTGCGCCAGCACTCGGCCCCAAGGGTCGACAATCGCCGCGTGGCCAAAGGTTTCCCGTGGGCCTGGGTGCACACCGCCCTGGGCAGCTGCCAGCAGGTAGCACTGGGTTTCGATGGCACGTGCGCGAATCAGCACATCCCAATGCGCAGCCCCGGTCACTGCCGTGAAGGCCGAGGGCGCGGTAATCAGTTCAGCTCCCGCCGCACGTAACTCGCTGTACAGTTCGGGGAAACGCAGGTCGTAACACACCGTCAACCCCACACGGCCCACCGGCGTATCCGCCACCACCACCTGGTTACCGAAAGCATAGTCGTCAGATTCGCGATAACGACCGCGAGCATCCGCTACGTCCACATCAAACAGGTGGAGTTTGTCGTAGCGAGCGACTATTTCACCCTGATCGTTGATCAGCAGCGAGCAAGCATTGGGTTTGGCATGGGGCTGGTCCTTGGGCGGCAACGGCAATGTGCCGGCCACTATCCATAAGGTGAGGTCGCGGGCGGCCTGTTTCAACCAGGGCAGCACAGGGCCTTGCCCCAACGCCTCGGCGCGGCCAATGTCGGCCACATCGCGGCGCCCCATGGCGGCGAAATTCTCTGGTAGCACCGCGAGTTTCGCGCCATCGGCCGCCGCCTGCTCCAGCAGGCGACGCGCCTGGGCGAGGTTGGCCAGCACGTCACTCTGGCTGACCATTTGAATTACCGCAAAGGACATGGGCCGACACTCCATACAGGGCATGGGGCCATGCTACTCCACAGGCTCTCAGTTTGGCTTTTCAAATGGCTTGTCGAAGGTGATTTTTGGATCCTTCCAGGGGCCTTGCACCTTGTATTGCACACTGGCGAAGCGCGAAACCCGGTCACCGATCAGCTTGTCGATCAAAAACAGCGCACCACCAATGGCCGGCGCACCGACAATCAGCGCCGCAATCGGCAGGTTGTTGGTCACAGGCAAGGTGACCAGCAATTTGGCGTCGACGCGATCGGCAACCAGATCCAGGGTGCCGTTAAGCTCCAGATTGGTGGAAGGCCCGGTCATGGTGATGGGCTCGCGGGTCACGAACACGCCATTACTGGCGGCCAACAAGCCTTTGACCCTGTCGTAGCTCAAGCCCTTGCCGAACAAGTCGGAAAAGTCCAAACGCAAACGCCGGCCAATGGAGTTGAAGTTAAGCAGGCCAAACACTCGCAATGCCTGGGCCCCGCCCTCCACTTCAACGAACTGACCTTTACGGAACGCGGCATCCAGGCTGCCGGAAAACCGCTTGGGCCCGACCCAGGCCGGCGACCCCGGCCAGCGGCCATCCACGTCCAGATGGAAGTCTTCGCTGGTCACCGTAGGCGCAAAACCCCAGCCCTTGAGCACGTCGGCAATGTTGCGCCCATCGAGGCGGCCCTTGTACCAACTGCTGCTGGCGCCTGGCGCACCTTCCCAACCCCCAGCGCCCTTGAGCAGCATGCCCTTGAGGCCAAGGTCGAGGTTATTGAAGGCCAGGCCCTTGGCGGTCGGGCGGATTCTCAGCGACCAGGCCCCGATCAGGTCCGAGCCCTGGAACAGCTGGTCGACGGCAATATCCAGTGCCGGAATGCTTTTTGGGTCGATATCGGCCAGCGGGTCCGGCGCGTTTTCGTCCGCCTGCGCGGTCGGGTCTGGCGCAGGCAATTTCACATACTTGAGGTTGACCGCAATCGGCGCGCCTTTGGCGTCCGGCAGGTTCACCGCGCCCTTGGCTTGCTGGCTATCGAGTTGCAGGCCCCAGGCCGCTGGTTTGCGATCGAGCTGCAAGCTGACCTGGTCAAACTGGGTACCAAACCCGGTCAGCTTGCCCACTTTGAAGTCCGCACCGCTGAGCAGTTGCTTGGCGTTGCCACCTGGATCATTGCCCGCGTAGCGATCCACGAGTTTCTTCCAGGGATCGATATCCAGTTCCGACAGCACGCCACGAATGCGCAGGCCTTTGGCACCGGGCAACACGGCATCACCATCGCCGAGGAACAATTCGCCGCGGCCATCATTGAACTTGTCCGGCGGCGCAGCAAAGGTGAAGTTAGCCAGCTCGCCGTAATCAAACCAGTAACGGCGTTCAGCGCCCTGCAAAGTCATGCGGAAGGTGCTGTCACGTCCTTGGCTGGCCGGCATGCCGAACGGTGCCGGCAGGTCCACCGCGACACCCTTGAGGTTGGAATTGACCATCAACTGGCTGTCCGCGCCGTCGAGGATCACTTGCAACTGGTAGGGAATATCGCCGGAGACCGGCAACGGCTGGCTGATTTTCAACCAGTCCGTAAGGCGCTTGACGGTGACCTGGCCATTGGCAGTCACCCGCGTGCTGATATTGCCCGGTTTGCCTTCGGCAAAGATCTGCGCCGTGATGGGGCGGTCGAACGCCTGGGCCGAGATCTTCTGCCCGCTCAGGCCCTTGGCGCTGTCGAAGCGAAAATCACCCTTGAGCTGGGTCAGGTCCAGCGGCGGTTCCGCCAATTGCAGGCGCGCTTTGTCGGTCTTGAAGTCCACCACGATCTTGGGCTCAGTGCCTTTGGCCAGCGGTACGTCCAGGTCCAGGCTACCTTGCAGGTCGCCCTCGCCTTTCCAGCCAGCGAACGTAGACGCCGTGCCAATCGGCGCTTCTTGAAGGATCTTCAGGCCGTCGCCCAAACCGCCGGAAAACCCGCCTGTGAGCAGCAGATGGCTGTCGCCGCCCGCTGGGGCGTGGGGGATATTGACGTAGACATCCTTGACCTGGGTGTCGAGCAATTGGCCCTTGCTCGCCAGAATGCGTACGCCGCTCTCCTCGACAAACACTTCGCCATTGGCCTTGTTCACGTGCGGCCAGCCCGGCTGGAAGGCCAGTTCGGCATCATGCACCTTGAAGAACAGGCTGATATTGCGCGACGCGGGCAGTGCATTGTGGCTGAGCGAACCCTGGTACTGGAAGAAGCCTTCGTCCACCGCGCCCTTGAGGATCGCCGTGCGCAACCACTCATCCAGCGCCGGGCTCAACACGGCGGGCAGGTACTTGGGGGTGAAACGGCCATCGCCATCGACCATGCCGACCCGCAGGTCCATGTAGTCTTCCTGGCTGTGGTCGAAATGCAGGCGAATCAGGAAGTCCGCCGCCACCTTGCCTTCCTCGCCCAGTACCTTGATATATGGGGCGATCAGGGTGAAGCCTTGCTTGTCCAGCTTCCAGGTCAGGCGTGCATTGGCCTGGATGTACTGCCACGGCTTGGCGAAGATCGGATACAGATGCAAGGAAAAGTCCTTGCTGTCCATGCGCAACTCGCCCTGGCCCAGGTCGCCACTGATGCTGCCGGACACATTGCGTGCGGCTGGCGCGCCAAAGTAGGCATCGAAGCCGACACGTTCCAGGTTGGCGGCAAAACTGAGTTTTCGGTCGGTGGTGTCTTGCGGTCGGAAGTCCACCAGCACATTGCGTAACAGGCCAGTGGCTTTGAGGTGTTCGACGGCCTTGGCGAAACCGTCCGGCAGCGGCGCCAAGGCGTTGAGCAGCGGGGTAATGGGGGCCAGGTCGAGACGGTCGGCCTGCAATTTCCACACCTCCTGTTCTTTGTCGGTCGCCAGGTTTTGCTGCAATTGCAGGCGCGATTCCCAGCGGGTTTCGCCAATGTTCATCGCCAGGGAATCAAACAGCACCTTGAGGCCAGTGTCACTGCGTTGCAGGTAGGCGGTCAGGGCCAGGTTTTCAAGGTGCACCGGCTTACGGTCGGCGTAGCTGCCCTTCACTTGGGGCGAATTGAGGCGTACCGCCGCGCTTTGCACCGTGCCTTTGGCCCAACTGAGCCAAAACTCACCGCCGGCCTTCAATTGCGTCAGCTTCCATTGCTGGGTCAGCCTGGCGGGAATCCACTTGGCCCAGTCGCTTTGCGGCAGGCTCAGGTAGGCATCGACCTCAGCGTCTTTCCACTGACTGGCGCGAATGCGGCTGCGCAGGCTGACCGCCAACGGTTGGCCATCGGGCAATGTCAGGCGAGCATCCAGACGCTGCTGGCTCATGCCGGTATGCAGGCTCAGGCCCACATAGGTCACGGTCACTGGCGCCTGGTCGAAGGGTTGCAGGGTCACCTGGCTGTCCAGCACCGACACGCGCTTGACCATTTGCATGCGCGTCAGCAGTTGTTGCGGGTCCAACGGCTGGTCGTCCTGCACCGGCAAGCCTTGCAGGGTCCAGCGGCCGTCCTGGTTCTCCTTGACACTCAGTTGCAAGCCACTGACTTGCAGATGGGCGATACGCACTTCGCGGGCCATCAGGCTGGCCCACATATCCGGCACCACTTCCACCTGGTCCAGGCGCAAGGCACTGCTGCCCTCGCCGACCATGACGTCGTGGGCCAGCAATACCGGGGCAAACCCGCTCCAACGGCCTTCAAGACTACCGATGTGCAGCGGCGTATCCAGCGCAGCCTGGGCCTTGGCCTCGACTTCGGCGCGGTATTCAGCCACCAGCGGGGTGAGTTCGCGCCCCAGGCTCACATACACCGCCGCCAATACCAGCGACAACGCACACAGGCCCAGGCCCCAACGGGTCAAAGCGGCAAAAAAGCGTATCAGACGCTCCATGTCAGGCGACCCTCAAAAAACAGTTAGCGGACGGCAGATCAAGGTCTGCCGGTCTCGAAGAAAGTGCACAGTTGGGGATCAGAGCAACACCACGTCGTATTGTTCCTGGGAATACATGGTTTCGACCTGGAAGCGAATCGTGCGACCGATAAAACTTTCCAGTTCGGCGACGTTACCGGACTCTTCGTCCAGCAGGCGATCCACCACTTTCTGATTGGCAAGTACTCTATAACCTTCGGCCTGATAGGCGCGTGCCTCCCGCAGGATCTCGCGGAAAATCTCGTAGCAAACCGTTTCCGGGGTCTTCAGTTTGCCGCGCCCTTGGCAACTGCTGCACGGCTCGCACAGGACCTGTTCCAGGCTTTCACGCGTGCGCTTGCGAGTCATCTGCACCAGGCCCAACTCGGTGATGCCGATGATGTTGGTCTTGGCGTGATCGCGCTCCAGTTGCTTCTCAAGCGTACGCAGCACCTGGCGCTGGTGCTCTTCATCTTCCATGTCGATGAAGTCGATGATGATGATGCCGCCCAGGTTGCGCAGGCGCAGTTGGCGGGCAATAGCGGTAGCCGCTTCGAGATTGGTCTTGAAGATCGTCTCTTCAAGGTTGCGATGGCCCACGAATGCGCCGGTATTGACGTCGATGGTGGTCATGGCTTCTGCCGGGTCTACCACCAGGTAGCCGCCGGACTTGAGTGGCACCTTGCGCTCCAGGGCTTTCTGGATTTCGTCTTCGACGCCATACAGGTCGAATATCGGCCGCTCGCCGGGGTAGTGTTCCAGGCGATCGGCGATTTCTGGCATCAACTCAGCGACAAATTGCGTGGTGCGCTGGAAGGTTTCCCGCGAGTCGATGCGAATTTTCTCGATCTTCGGGCTGACCAGGTCGCGCAGCGTGCGCAGCGCCAAGCCAAGGTCTTCATAAATGACGCTGGGCGCGCCGATGGTCTTGATCTGCGCGTCGATCTGATCCCACAGGCGCCGCAGGTAGCGAATATCCATGAGGATCTCGTCAGCGCCAGCGCCTTCTGCGGCGGTGCGCAGGATAAACCCGCCCGCTTCCTTGATGCCCTCGGCGGCGACGCAGTCGCTGACCACCTTCTTCAGGCGCTCGCGCTCGGCTTCATCTTCGATCTTCAGGGAAATGCCCACATGGGCAGTGCGCGGCATGTACACCAGGTAGCGCGAGGGAATCGACAACTGGGTGGTCAAGCGGGCGCCCTTGGAACCGATAGGGTCCTTGGTGACTTGCACCACCAGGCTCTGGCCCTCGTGCACCAGAGCGCTGATGCTTTCCACCGCAGGGCCCTCGCGCAGGGAAATTTCCGAGGCATGGATAAACGCTGCACGGTCCAGGCCGATGTCGACGAAGGCCGCCTGCATGCCCGGCAATACACGCACCACCTTGCCTTTGTAGATATTGCCGACGATCCCGCGCTTTTGGGTGCGTTCGACATGCACTTCTTGCAGAACACCGTTCTCTACCACCGCCACGCGCGATTCCATCGGCGTGATATTGATCAGAATCTCTTCACTCATGGCTGGGTCTCGTTCAGGCGTTTTCACAATAGTGACCGGTCGCTTAAGGCTTGGCGCTGGAATACGGCGTTCAGCACACGGTAAGGTTTTGCCAACAGGGTATGCCGAATTGCGCCAGGAGTTGCGCGGTTTCGCACACAGGCAGGCCCACCACCGCGGAATAACTGCCATTGAGCCCGGCAACGAACACCGAACCCAACCCCTGGATAGCATAGCCGCCGGCCTTGTCCTGCGGTTCGCCACTGTGCCAGTAGGCGGTAGCCTCCTGAACAGACACCTCGCGAAAACGTACACGACTGCTTACACATCGGGTTTCGCAACGCTGGCCGTCAGTCAGGGCAATGGCGGTGAGCACTTCATGTTCTCGACCGGAAAGCGCCATCAGCATCGCCAGCGCATCGGCCTGGTCAACGGGCTTGCCCAGGATCTGGCCATCCACGATCACAGCCGTATCGGCGCCCAATACACAGGCGCCCAAGGTTTGGCCAAGCGCAATAAAAACCGCCGTCGCCTTGCCGCGCGCAAGGCGCTCGACATAGGCAACGGCAGGCTCGTTGACAAGAGGGGTTTCATCAATAGCGGCGCTGACCACGGTGAAGGGCACACCGATCTGGGTCAACAGCTCACGTCGCCGCGGGGAGCCCGAGGCCAGGTAAAGCGAATTCATTGCAGCCTCTCCCTGTTGAGTTCGATAACCAGGCAGAGCCTCGCAACCATTCAATTGATTTTATAGCGCCGACGCAGCCCGCGCAGGCCAAAACTGATCCAGGGCCACAACAATGCACTGACCAGCGCCGGCAAGACCAACGCCAGCGTAGGCTGACGGTTGCCGGTCAAGGCGCTCAGCCACAGTTGCACCAACTGCGCCAGGCCGAAGATCACCAGGATCACCAGGCACTGCTGCCACATCGGGAACATGCGCAGGCGCTGTTGCAACGACAGCACCAGGAAGGTAATCAGTGTCAGGATCAACGCGTTCTGGCCCAGCAAGGTGCCATACAGCACATCTTCGGCCAACCCCAGGCACATGGCCGTGACCATGCCCACCTTGTGCGGCAGGTTCAATGACCAGAACGCCAGCAACAAGGCCAGCCAGAGCGGGCGCAGGATTTCCATGAACTGCGGCAGCGGCGAAACGCTGAGCAGCAAGCCGATGGCGAAGGTCAGCCAGACGATCCAGCCATTGCGTGAATGAGTACCCGCCATTAGTCCCCCCTCTGCGGTGTGGTGGCCGGAGCGGCGGTCGGTTTAGCCGGGCGCGCGTTATGCGCGGCAGGTTTGGCCGGCGTTGTCACAGGTGCTGCCGGTGCAGGTGACGTGGCTGGCGCGGGTGCAGGCGGACCAACAAAAGCAGGTTTTGGCACCGTGGCCGGCACGATAGGCGCGGTGCCATTCTGCTGGTCCTCCGCTTCCTGGGCCTGGGCAGCGTCGTTAGCGCGCTCTTCCGGGGTGCGGTTGTCGCTGAACACCAGCAGCAGGTAACGGCTGCGGTTCAGCGCGGCAGTCGGTACCGCCCGAACGATAGCGAACGGCTGGCCGGAATCGTGGATCACCTCTTTGACCGTCGCCACCGGATAACCCGCCGGGAAGCGCTGGCCCAGGCCAGAGCTGACCAACAGGTCGCCTTCCTTGATGTCAGCGGTGTCGGCCACATGGCGCAGTTCCAGGCGTTCCGGGTTACCGGTGCCGCTGGCAATCGCGCGCAAACCGTTACGGTTGACCTGTACCGGAATGCTATGGGTCGTGTCCGTCAGCAACAGCACCCGCGAGGTGTAGGGCATCAACTCCACCACCTGGCCCATCAGGCCACGGGCGTCGAGCACCGGCTGACCAAGCACCACACCGTCGCGCTCACCCTTGTTGATGATGATGCGGTGGGTAAAGGGGTTGGGGTCCATGCCGATCAGTTCGGCCACCTCGACCTTTTCGTTGACCAGTGCGGAAGAATTGAGCAACTCGCGCAGCCGAACGTTCTGCTCGGTGAGGGCCGCCAGCTTTTGCATGCGCCCCTGCAACAGCAGGTTTTCAGTCTTGAGTTTTTCGTTCTCGGCGACCAGTTCGGTGCGGCTGCCAAATTGGCTGGACACGCCCTGGAAGAGACGTTGCGGCAGGTCGGTGATCCAGTAGGTCTGCATCAACACCAGCGACATCTGGCTGCGCACCGGCTTGAGCAGTGCAAAGCGGGCATCGACCACCATCAGCGCGACCGAAAGCACGGTCAGCACCAATAAGCGCACACCCAATGAGGGGCCTTTGGCGAAAAGCGGTTTAATAAGCCGCTCCTCCCAGGCAAATGTTCTCTTTATTCATACGGCATCAAACCGGCCTGGATGCAGATTGAAGAAGATAAACGCCAACAGGCAGCACTGCAAAGTGCTGCCTGCCGACGAAGCATGAACCATCCAGGCAATCTTATTCGCTGGAGAGCAGGTCCATGGTGTGTTTATCCATCATTTCCAGCGCACGACCACCGCCACGGGCAACGCAGGTCAGCGGGTCTTCGGCGACGATCACTGGCAGGCCGGTTTCCTGGGCCAGCAACTTGTCGAGGTCGCGCAGCAAGGCGCCACCACCGGTCAGTACCAGGCCACGCTCGGCAATATCGGAAGCCAGCTCCGGCGGCGATTGCTCCAGGGCACTTTTCACCGCCTGAACGATGGTGGCCAGGGACTCTTGCAGAGCCTCCAGCACTTCATTGGAGTTCAGGGTGAAGGCACGTGGAACGCCTTCGGCCAGGTTGCGACCGCGCACATCGACTTCGCGCACTTCGCCGCCTGGGTAAGCGGTGCCGATTTCCTGCTTGATGCGCTCGGCGGTGGATTCGCCGATCAGGCTGCCGTAGTTACGACGCACATAAGTGATGATCGCTTCGTCGAAGCGGTCGCCGCCCACGCGCACGGATTCGGCATACACCACACCGTTCAGGGAAATCAGGGCGATTTCGGTAGTACCACCACCGATATCCACCACCATCGAACCGCGCGCTTCTTCCACCGGCAGGCCGGCACCGATCGCAGCCGCCATCGGCTCTTCGATCAGGAATACTTCACGGGCACCGGCGCCAAGGGCCGATTCACGGATGGCGCGACGCTCCACCTGGGTGGACTTGCACGGAACGCAGATCAGCACGCGAGGGCTGGGCTGCAGGAAACTGTTTTCATGAACTTTGTTGATGAAGTACTGCAGCATCTTTTCGCAGACGCTGAAATCGGCGATCACGCCATCCTTCATCGGACGAATGGCAGCAATATTGCCTGGTGTACGGCCGAGCATGCGCTTGGCCTCGGTGCCAACGGCAACGACACTTTTCTGATTACCATGGGTCCGAATGGCCACAACCGATGGCTCATTCAGAACGATACCGCGCTCGCGCACGTAAATAAGGGTGTTGGCAGTGCCCAGGTCAATGGAGAGATCGCTGGAAAACATGCCACGCAGTTTCTTGAACATGGGGAAAGGACCCTAGGCAACGCGTGGGTAAAAAAGTGCGGCAAACTCTAACAACGACAGGGATTTTGGGCAAGGCGCCAATGTGCTAAATTGGCCGACTTTCTGTGCACCAACCCCCACAATCGCGGCCTTATGACCGTAGAAATGCGGTAGTGTTCCGACAATCTAACACACGGACGCCCTCCGTTCTGTTTTCCACTGGAGAATCCCATGGCGCTTGAACGCTCCGACGTGGAAAAAATCGCACATTTGGCCTCGCTTGGCCTTAATGATGCCGATCTTCCACAGACCACCGCAGCCCTGAACAGCATTCTCGGGCTGGTCGACCAAATGCAGGCCGTGAATACCGACGGCATCGAGCCCCTGGCTCACCCACTGGAAGCCAGCCAGCGCCTGCGCGCAGACGTCGTGACCGAACGCAATAATCGCGAGGCCTACCAGTCCATCGCGCCAGCGGTCGAAAACGGCCTGTACCTGGTTCCGAAAGTCATCGACTAAAGGGAAAGAGCCTTTCATGCATCACATGACTCTGGCCGAGATCGCCCGCGGTCTCGCCGACAAATCGTTTTCTTCCGAAGAGCTGACCCAGACCTTGCTGGCGCGTATCGCCGCGCTCGATCCGAAGGTCAACAGCTTCATCAGCCTCACCGAGGAGCTGGCCCTGAGCCAGGCCAAGGCCGCCGACGCCCGTCGCGCCAACGGTGAGAATGGTGCGCTGCTCGGCGCACCGATCGCCCACAAGGACCTGTTCTGCACCCAGGGCATTCGCACCAGCTGCGGCTCGAAGATGCTCGACAACTTCAAGGCGCCCTACGACGCCACTGTGGTCGCCAAGCTGGCCGCCGCCGGCGCCGTGACCCTTGGCAAGACCAACATGGACGAATTCGCCATGGGTTCGGCCAACGAGTCCAGCTACTACGGCGCGGTGAAAAACCCGTGGAACCTGGAACACGTCCCGGGTGGTTCGTCCGGTGGTTCGGCGGCGGCAGTGGCCGCGCGCTTCCTGCCGGCCGCTACCGCCACCGATACCGGCGGTTCGATCCGCCAGCCAGCCGCCTTCACCAACCTCACCGGCCTGAAGCCGACCTACGGTCGCGTTTCCCGCTGGGGCATGATCGCCTACGCCTCAAGTCTCGATCAGGGCGGCCCTCTGGCACGCACGGCTGAAGACTGCGCAATATTGTTACAAGGCATGGCAGGCTTCGATAAACAGGACTCCACCAGCATCGACGAGCCAGTGCCGGACTACAGCGCCAGCCTGAACACCTCGATCAAGGGCCTGCGCATCGGCGTGCCGAAGGAATACTTCAGCGCCGGCCTCGACCCGCGTATCGCCGAACTGGTGCAAAACAGCATCAAAGAGCTCGAAAAGCTTGGCGCCGTGATCAAGGAAATCAGCCTGCCGAACAACCAGCACGCGATTCCCGCCTACTACGTGATCGCGCCAGCAGAGGCCTCTTCCAACCTGTCGCGTTTCGACGGCGTGCGCTTCGGCTATCGCTGCGAGAACCCGAAAGACCTCACCGACCTGTACAAACGCTCCCGCGGCGAAGGCTTCGGCAGTGAAGTGCAGCGCCGGATCATGGTCGGTGCTTATGCCCTGTCCGCCGGCTACTACGACGCGTACTACCTCAAGGCGCAAAAGATCCGTCGCCTGATCAAGAACGACTTCATGGCCGCCTTTGAAGAAGTCGATGTGATCCTCGGCCCGACCGCGCCAAACCTGGCGTGGAAGATCGGCGCCAAGACCGGCGACCCGATCGCCGAGTACCTGGAAGACCTCTACACCATCACCGCCAACCTCGCGGGCTTGCCGGGCTTGTCCATGCCCGCAGGTTTCGTCGATGGCCTGCCGGTGGGCGTGCAATTGCTCGCCCCGTATTTCCAGGAAGGCCGCCTGCTCAATGTGGCGCACCAGTACCAGTTGCATACCGACTGGCACACCCGCACCCCTACCGGCTTCTGAGGAGAACACTATGCAATGGGAAGTTGTGATCGGGCTGGAGATTCATACCCAGCTCGCCACCCAATCGAAGATTTTCTCCGGTAGCGCCACCACGTTCGGCTCCGAACCCAATACCCAGGCCAGCCTGGTCGACTTGGGCATGCCCGGCGTGCTGCCGGTGCTGAACCAGGAAGCGGTGCGCATGGCCGTGATGTTCGGCTTGGCGATTGACGCCGAGATCGGCCAGCACAACGTGTTTGCGCGCAAGAACTACTTCTACCCGGACCTGCCCAAGGGCTACCAGATCAGCCAGATGGAACTGCCGATTGTCGGCAAGGGCCACCTGGACATTCCCCTGGAAGACGGCACCATCAAGCGCGTCGGCGTCACCCGTGCGCACCTGGAAGAAGACGCCGGCAAAAGCCTGCACGAAGAATTCCCGGGCGCTACCGGTATCGACCTGAACCGTGCTGGCACGCCGCTGCTGGAGATCGTGTCCGAGCCGGACATGCGCAGCGCCAAGGAAGCCGTGGCCTACGTCAAGACCATCCACGCGCTGGTGCGCTACCTGGGCATCTGCGACGGCAACATGGCCGAAGGCTCGCTGCGTTGCGACTGCAACGTGTCGATCCGCCCAAAGGGCCAGGTCGAGTTCGGCACCCGCTGCGAGATCAAGAACGTCAACTCGTTCCGCTTCATCGAGAAGGCGATCAACAGCGAAGTACGTCGCCAGATCGAGCTGATCGAAGACGGCGGCAAGGTGATCCAGCAAACGCGCCTGTACGATCCGAACAAAGACGAAACCCGCGCCATGCGCAGCAAAGAGGAAGCCAACGACTACCGTTACTTCCCCGACCCGGACCTGTTGCCGGTGGTGCTGGAGGATTCCTTCCTCAATGACATCCGCGCCACCCTGCCGGAACTGCCGCAGCAAAAACGCGAGCGCTTCCAGGAGCAGTTCGGCCTGTCGGTCTACGATGCCAGCGTCCTGGCCTCCAGCCGTGAACAAGCCAACTACTTCGAAAAAGTCGTGAGCATTGCCGGCGACGCCAAGCTGGCGGCCAACTGGGTGATGGTCGAGCTGGGCAGCCTGTTGAACAAACAAGGCCTGGAAATCGACGAAGCGCCGGTCACCGCCGAACAACTGGGTGGCATGCTGCTGCGCATCAAGGACAACACCATCTCCGGCAAAATTGCCAAGACCGTGTTCGAAGCGATGGCTGCCGGTGAAGGCAATGCCGACGAGATCATCGAGAAGCGTGGCCTCAAGCAAGTCACCGACAGCGGCGCCATCTCGGCCGTGCTCGATGAGATGCTCGCGGCCAATGCCGAGCAGGTCGAGCAATACCGTGCGGCAGACGAAGCCAAGCGCGGCAAGATGTTCGGCTTCTTTGTCGGCCAGGCGATGAAAGCCTCCAAGGGCAAAGCCAACCCGCAACAGGTGAACGAACTGCTCAAAAGCAAGCTCGAAGGCTGATTGCAGTGAAATGGTCGGAGTGGAGTTTCACCTACACCCCGACCTTTTGTGGGAGCTGGCTTGCCTGCGATTCAGGCACCTCGGTGTTTCAGTTACACCGAGCCGATGCTATCGCAGGCAAGCCAGCTCCCACATTTACATCTGGGACTTCCTGACAATGAAGCGTCTACTCGGCCTCCTGGCCCTGTCCTCCCTGCTGGCCGGTTGCGCCAGCGGCCTCATCGACCCCAACGGCTACGACGAAACCGGCACCGCGTCTTATTACGGCGCCAAGCACCATGGCAAGAAAACCGCCAGCGGCGAACCTTTCAACCAGAACGCCTTGACCGCCGCCCATCGGCGCCTGCCCTTCGGCACCCAGGTCAAGGTGACCAACCTCGACAACAACCGTTCTGTCGTGGTGCGTATCACTGATCGCGGCCCGCATACCCGTGGGCGCCTGATCGACCTTTCACGCAAGGCTGCCGAGCAGTTGCGCATGCTGCGCAGCGGTACCGCACGGGTACGCGTGCAAGCCCTGAACAACTGATCGAGGCAGCCTTGAGCATTTTCGGATTGAACGCCCTCTCACCCTGGAGCCTGCTCGAACTGGTGGGCGGCCTGATCTTGCTGATCATCGGCGCTGAAATCCTGGTACGCGCCGCGGTACGCCTGGCGGCGAGCCTCAAGGTGCGGCCACTGATCATCGGCTTGAGCATCGTCGCCTTCGGCAGCAGTGCGCCACAGATGACCGTCAGTCTTCAGGCCACGCTGGCCGGCAACACGGACATTGCCGTAGGCAGCGTCATCGGCAGCAGCATCTTCAATATCCTTGTGACCCTGGGTTTGTCCGCACTGATCATTCCGCTGCGGGTCTCGCGGCAGCTGGTGCGCGTGGATATCCCGGTGATGATCGTCGCCGGCCTGCTGGTGTTTATCCTCGCCGCCAATGAAATGCTGACGCCCTTCGATGGCGCCGTGCTGCTGGTGGCGCTGGTGGCCTACCTAGGCGTATTGCACTACCAGACACGTCATTCCCGGCGCCCGCGCACTCTGGACACCGTGGCGAAGGCGCCATGGCTGAGCAGTGTGCTGCTGATGCTCGGCGGTTTGCTGGTGCTGGTGCTGGCCGGGCATTTGTTGCTCGGCGCAGCGGTGGAGGTGGCGGGCGATCTCGGATTGTCGGAGCGCGTCATCGGCCTCACGTTGATCGGCGTCGGCACCTCGCTGCCGTGCCTTGCCACGTCGCTGATCGCCGCGTTGCGTGGCGAACGGGAGATTGCCGTAGGCAACGTGATCGGCAGCAACCTGTTCAACCTGCTCGGCGTGCTGGGTTTTACCGCACTGGTGGCGCCGACACCGCTTTCGGTATCACCCAACGCCCTGGACTTCGATTTACCGGTGATGCTCGGCGCCATCATCCTGTGCCTGCCGGTGTTCTATACCGGCTATCGGGTAACACGTATCGAAGGGCTGGTGCTGCTGGGGCTGTACCTGGCGTACGGGCTGCATGTCATGGCCTTCACCACGGGCATGCCGCTGGCCAACAAGCTTGAACAATTGATGCTGTATTACGTCCTGCCAGCGTTAGTGGTTTTGCTGTTGTTCACCTCACTGCGCGCCTGGCACCGCCAACACAAGAGGGAATCGCAATGACCGATCAGAAAAAACCCGGGGTTGAAGTACGTCGCCAGGTCATGGGCGATGCGTTCGTCGACCGCGCCCTGGGCAATGCCACGGCGTTCACCCAGCCGCTGCAGGACTTCGTCAACGAGCACGCGTGGGGCAGCGTCTGGAACCGCGAGGGTTTGCCGCTCAAGACCCGCAGCCTGATCACCCTCGCCGCCCTCACCGCCCTCAAGTGCCCGCAGGAACTCAAGGGCCATGTGCGCGGTGCACTGAATAATGGCTGTACGGTGGAGGAGATCCGCGAAGCGCTGCTGCATTGCGCGGTGTATGCCGGGGTGCCGGCGGCGATTGATGCGTTTCGGGCGGCGCAGGAAGTGATTGAGGCGTATCAGGCGGATCAGCAGTGACTGCCAGATAGTTATCGCAGGCAAGCCAGCTCCCACACTTGAGAGTATTCACACATCCACATGTGGGAGCTGGCTTGTCGGGTCGCCGCATCGCTGCGATGGGGCCTCAAGCTGCCCGCCTATTTCAGATCCAACCACCCGCCTGCAACACAAAAATCCCGATATTCGTGGTCACCGCCGCCATCAACGTGGTGATCACGATAATCGCGGCCGCCAACTCATGATTACCCTCCGCCGCCCTGGCCATTACAAAGCTCGCGGCGGCCGTGGGCGCGCCGAAATACAGAAACAGAATCCCCAACTCCGGCCCCCGGAACCCCAGCAACCAAGCGCCCAATGTGGCGATCACTGGTAGCCAGATCATCTTCATCAGGCTCGCGCTCAACGCCATGTTGCCGCTCTTGCGCAGCGCGGCCATGGACAAGGTGCCGCCGATGCAAATCAACGCCAACGGCAGCGTGGTGTCCGACAGGTACTGCAAGGACTTCTCCAACCAGCCGGGCACGCCGATCTGGAAGTACGCGAACGGCGTGGCGACGATCACGCTGATAATCAGCGGGTTGGCCAATACGCTTTTGAAGATGCTCCACGGGTCGGACTTGATCACTGGGCTATAGACCGCCAGCACAATGGTCGACAGCGTGTTGTAAAAGAGGATCACCAGCGCGGCGAGGATCGCGCCCAGGGATATGCCGTAGTCGCCGTACATACTGGCCGCCAGCGCCAGGCCGATGACCCCGTTATTGCCACGAAACGCGCCTTGGGCGTAGATGCCTCGGTCTTCGCGCTTGCAACGAAAGATTGCCCAGCCCCAGGCCATGGCAAAGCTCACCAGGGTGGCGACGCAAAAGTAGATCAGCAACCCCGGCTTGAGCGCCGAGTGCAGGTCGGCATGCAGAATGCCAAGGAACAGCAGCGCCGGCATGGCGACGTTGAACACCAGGGACGATGCGGTGTGGATAAAGTTGTCATTGATCCAGTTGATGCGCTTTAGAAACACGCCCAGGAACAGCATGGCAAACACCGGCGCGGTGATGGTGAGGGTGGTGAGGAAGATTGCCAGCATGCCGGGGAGAACCTTGGTGGGCGTCGTTAGTTGGCTAATGATAAGCCAGTCCGAGCGGGTTCGTGTGGGCAACGCCATTCAAATGTGGGAGCTGGCTTGCCTGCGATGGCAATATGTCAGCCGATGCACTCATAATTGATGCACCGCTATCGCAGGCAAGCCAGCTCCCACAGGTTAGCGCCTGGTCTCAGGTAATCGGCGCCGGGTTGAACAGCGTGATGTCGTTATGCAGCTTGTGCCGCTCTGCCCAGGTCTGCTTCTTGCCGCTGGCCACATCCAGATAGAAGTGGAACAGCTCCCAGCCCAACTCCTCGATACTCGCCCGCCCCGTGGCAATGCGCCCGGCGTCGATATCGATCAGGTCCGGCCAACGCTGGGCCAGCTCGGTGCGGGTGGAGACCTTCACCACCGGCGCCATCGCCAGCCCGTACGGCGTGCCGCGCCCGGTGGTGAACACGTGCAGGTTCATCCCCGCCGCCAGTTGCAAGGTGCCGCAGACAAAATCACTGGCCGGTGTGGCGCAAAAGATCAGGCCCTTTTCCTTGAAGCGCTCACCAGGGCCAAGCACGCCGTTGATGGCACTGCTGCCGGATTTGACGATGGAGCCCAACGACTTTTCGACAATATTCGACAGCCCGCCCTTCTTGTTACCCGGCGTGGTATTGGCGCTGCGGTCTGCCTCGCCCTTGGCCAGGTAACGGTCATACCAGTCCATTTCCCGGACCAGCTCGCGGGCAACGTCCTGGTTCTGCGCGCGTGAGGTCAGCAGGTAAATCGCATCGCGCACTTCAGTCACTTCGGAAAACATCACCGTCGCGCCGGCACGCAGTAACAGATCCGAGGCATACCCCAGCGCCGGGTTGGCGGTGATGCCGGAAAACGCATCGCTGCCGCCGCACTGCATGCCCAGGATCAACTCGGAGGCCGGCACGGTTTCGCGGCGACGCTGGTTGAGTTTTTTCAAGCGCACGTCGGCCAGGGCCATGATCTGCTCGATCATTTCAGTAAAGCCGTGGCTGGAATCCTGCAAGCGATACAGCCATGGCTCGCTCAGGTCCACGGAGCTGTCGTTATCGTGCATCACCTGCCCTGCCTGAAGCTTTTCGCAGCCCAGGCTGATCACCAAGGCCTCGCCGCCCAGGTTGGGGTTGCGCGCCAGGTTGCGCACGGTGCGGATGGGGATATAGGCATCCGTCGCCGTAATCGCCACGCCGCAGCCGTAGCTGTGGGTCAGCGCCACCACATCATCGACATGCGGGTACTGGGGCAGCAACTCGTCCTTGATGCGCTTGACCGCATGGTCCAGCACGCCGGTCACGCATTGCACGGTGGTGGTAATGCCGAGGATATTGCGCGTGCCCACGGTGCCGTCTGCATTGCGATAGCCCTCGAAGGTAAACCCCTCCAGGGGCGCCTGGGTTTCAGGCACCTCGGTGGACAGCGGCAAGCTGTCCAGCGGCGGTGCGGTGGGCATGCGCAACTGGTCCTCCTGCACCCAACTGCCGCGCGGAATCGGCGCCAGGGCATAACCGATGGTCTGGCCGTAGCGAATAATCTGGCCGCCCTCGGGGATGTCTTCCAGGGTCACCTTGTGGCTCTGCGGGATGAAATCCACGGTGACCAGGCCGTCGGGAAACTCGGTACCGGCGGGTACCCCTTGATCGTTCACCACGATCACCACATTGTCGCGCTCGTGCAAACGTATCGAGCGCGGCGAGTCAGCATGTTCAATCAACTGCATCACACGAACCTCAGGAATGCGCTTGGGAAAGGTTGGTCAACTCCGGGCCTTTGGTGGGCGGCTCCTTGAGCACCACGCGCTTGATCGGGCCGACAATCACCAGGTAGCTGAATACCGCCACCAGCGCGTTGGCGCCGACGAACACCAGCGCCCATTTGAACGAGCCAGTGGTGCTGATGATGTAGCCAATCACAATCGGTGTGGTGATCGACGCCAGGTTACCGAAGGTGTTGAACAAGCCGCCACTGAGCCCGGCGATTTGTTTCGGCGAAGTGTCGGACACCACTGCCCAACCCAATGCGCCAACGCCTTTGCCGAAGAAGGCCAAGGCCATGAAGCCCACCACCATCCATTCGATGTCCACGTAATTGCACGCCACGATGCTGCTGGAAATCAGCAGGCCACCGATGATCGGCGCCTTGCGTGCGAAGGTCAGCGAATGGCCTTTGCGCAGCAGGTAGTCGGAAATCACCCCGCCGAGCACCCCGCCGATAAAGCCGCAGATCGCCGGTAACGAGGCAATGAAGCCGGCTTTGAGGATGGTCATGCCACGCTCCTGCACCAGGTACACCGGAAACCAGGTCAGGAAGAAGTAGGTGATACCGTTGATGCAATACTGGCCCAGGTAGACGCCAAGCATCATGCGGTTGGTCAGAAGCTGGCGGATGTAATCCCACTTGGGCCCGTCGGTTTTCTTACCCTTGCCCTTGTCCTGATCCATATCGACCATCGCGCCATTGGCGGCGATGTGATTGAACTCGGCCTCGTTGATCATCGGATGCTGGCGCGGGCTGTGGATAACTTTCAGCCAGATCAGCGAGAAAACAATGCCGATCACGCCCATCACGATAAACACGTGCTGCCAGCCAAAGCGATAGACGATCCAGCCCATCAACGGCGCGAACAACACCGTGGCGAAATACTGGGCCGAGTTGAAGATCGCCGACGCAGTGCCGCGTTCCGCCGTAGGAAACCACGCCGCAACAATACGGGCATTTCCCGGAAACGACGGCGCCTCGGCCAAGCCCACCATAAAGCGCAGCATGAACAGCGCGACCACCGCAGTGGAGACGCCAAACTCACCGACATAGCCTTGCAGCACGGTGAACAGCGACCAGGTGAAGATGCTCAGGGCATAGACTTTTTTCGAGCCGAAACGGTCGAGCAGCCAGCCACCGGGAATTTGCCCGGCCACGTAGGCCCAACCGAATGCAGAGAAGATATAACCGAGGGTGACCGCGTCGATGCCGAGGTCTTTTTGCAGGCTGGAGCCGGCGATAGCGATGGTGGCCCGGTCGGCGTAGTTGATCGTGGTCACCAGGAACAGCATGAGCAGGATCAAATAGCGGACATGGGTCGGCTTGGTCGCTTGCATGTAGAAGTACTCCCACTAATTATTTTTTTTGCGGGTAATCATTTTTTTTGCCGTGGAAACCGCACTATGTGGGAGCCGGGCTTGCCCGCGATGCAGGCACCTCGGTGTGTCAGCGAGACCGAGGTGAGGCTATCGCAGGCAAGCCAGCTCCCACCTGGAGCCGGTGCCACGGGGTGCTGCGTGTTACGAACCGATGTAGCTGGTTTTCACCACGGTGTAGAACTCTTGCGCATAGCGACCTTGCTCACGCGAACCGTAGGATGAGCCCTTACGGCCACCAAATGGAACGTGGTAGTCCACCCCCGCCGTCGGCAGGTTGACCATCACCATTCCAGCCTGGGAGTGGCGCTTGAAGTGGTTGGCATATTTGAGCGAGGTGGTGGCGATGCCGGCCGACAAGCCGAACTCGGTGTCATTGGCCATGGCCAGCGCCGCCTCGTAGTCCGCCACGCGCACCACGTTGGCCACCGGGCCGAAGATCTCTTCACGGCTGATGCGCATCGCCGCTTCACTGTCGGCAAACAGTGTGGGCGCCAGGTAATAGCCTTCGGTGTCGCAGGTGACCAGGCCGCCACCGCTCACCAGCCGGGCGCCTTCGCTCTGGCCGATGTCGATGTATTTCATGTCCTGATCCAACTGGGCCTGGGACACCACCGGGCCAATGTCGGTACCACTATGCAAAGCGTGGCCGACCTTGATCGACTTCATGCGCTCGGCCATGGCGGCGACAAACTGGTCGTGGATCCCCGCGGTGACAATCAAGCGGCTCGAGGCGGTGCAACGCTGGCCGGTGGAGTAGAACGCACTCTGTACCGACAGCTCGACAGCCTGCTTGAGGTCGGCATCGTCGAGAATGATCTGCGGGTTCTTGCCGCCCATTTCCAACTGCACCTTGGCCTGGCGCGATACACAGCTGACGGCGATCTGACGCCCAACACCCACAGACCCGGTGAAACTGATGCCATCGACTTTCGGGCTGTTGACCAGCACGTCGCCGACCACACGGCCACTGCCCATCACCAGGTTGAACACACCGGCAGGGAAGCCGGCGCGGGAGATGATTTCGGCCAAGGCCCAGGCACAGCCCGGCACCAGTTCGGCAGGCTTGATCACCACGCAGTTGCCGTAGGCCAGGGCCGGAGCGATTTTCCACGCGGGGATGGCGATCGGGAAATTCCACGGGGTGATCAGGCCCACCACACCGAGGGCTTCGCGGGTCACTTCAACGTTGACGCCCGGGCGCACCGAAGGCACGTAATCGCCCGACAGGCGCAGGCACTCACCGGCGAAGAATTTGAAAATATTGCCGGCGCGGGTCACTTCACCAATGGCTTCGGGCAGGGTCTTGCCCTCTTCGCGGGCCAGCAGGGTGCCGAGTTCTTCACGACGGGCGAGAATCTCGCTGCCGACTTTATCCAGCGCATCGTGACGCGCCTGGATACCGGAGGTGGACCACGCCGGGAACGCGGCGCGGGCAGCGTCGATGGCCGCGTTGACTTGGGCCACGTCGGCTTTGGCATATTCGCCAATGGCGTCGGACACATCCGAGGGGTTGATGTTGGTGCAGTAGTCGGCGCCGGTTACCCATTGGCCATTGATGTAGTTCTCAAAACGCTTTGCTTGGGACACGAATCTTCTCCTGACGCAAAAGGCCGCTGATTGCTCAGCGGCCTTGTGGATAATTTATTGCGCGCCTTGCTTGTCGATCAGCGCGGCGAGGGCTTCGTACTCTTCCGGCAGCAGGTCGGTCAGTGGCGTGCGCACGGGGCCGGCGTCATAACCGACGATTTTCGCACCGGCCTTGACGATGCTCACCGCGTAACCGGCCTTGCGATTACGGATATCCAGGTACGGCAGGAAGAAGTCGTCGATGATCTTGCCGACGGTGGCGTGATCTTCGCGGGCAATGGCGTGATAGAAATCCATCGCCGTCTTGGGGATGAAGTTGAACACCGCCGAGGAGTACACCGGCACGCCCAGGGCCTTGTAGGCTGCGGCGTAAACCTCTGCGGTCGGCAAGCCACCGAGGTAGCTGAAACGGTCGCCCAGGCGACGGCGGATCGACACCATCAATTCGATATCGCCCAGGCCATCCTTGTAGCCGATCAGGTTCGGGCAGCGCTCGGCCAGGCGCTCCAGCAGCGGTGCGGTCAGGCGGCAGACATTGCGGTTGTACACCACCACGCCGATCTTGACCGACTTGCACACGGCTTCAACGTGGGCGGCAACCCCGTCCTGGCTGGCTTCGGTGAGGTAGTGCGGCAGCAGCAGCAACCCTTTGGCGCCGAGGCGTTCGGCCTCTTGGGCGTACTCGATGGCTTGGCGGGTAGCACCGCCCACACCGGCCAGGATCGGCACGCTGGACGCGCAGGTATCCACGGCGGTTTTCACCACCTGGGAATATTCGCTGGCCGCCAGGGAGAAAAACTCACCTGTGCCGCCTGCGGCGAACAAGGCGCTGGCGCCATAAGGGGCCAGCCATTCCAGGCGCTTGATGTAACCCGCCTGGTGGAAATCACCCTGGGCGTTGAAATCGGTCACCGGGAAAGACAGCAGACCGTGGGAGAGGATGGACTTCAGTTCTTGTGGATTCATTATTCGAACACCCTGGGCGAAGACTTTCTAACGAAAGGTTGTTGTTGGTTTTGATGATGTCGTACGTCATCGTACAACTATAAATAAATTCGTCAACTGCAATTCATCCGGCGTACTCCTGCGAAGGCTTAAGACGCGGCTCTTGACGTAGGAAATTTCTCACCTATGATCCATATAACTGTATATGTATACAGTTATCAAGGAAGATTCCTACGACATAGCAAGGAGCTAACATGTCAGGTCTTGAACTCGCAGCACCCGAAAAAAACCCGCCAACCCTGCGCTTCGAAGGCGGTGAACACACCGCCATCGGCGATGACACCCTGCTTCGCTTCAGCAAGGACGCCCCGGCCATCCCTGCGCGCCAAGTCGAACTGCACCTGCCCAACGGGCTCGCGCTGACCTATGGTCAAGTAATCGCCCTGGGCGGCGACTTCTATGGCATCCCCGGCCAACCGATCAGCGATGGCAACTCGCCGTCCGAGCGCGTGCAACGCTTTACCGCGGCCTTCAATTCTCTTGCCGTGTTGCCCGCTTCACGGGAAGAAGCGCAGAAGATCCTGGCGGTGATGCAAAAGGAGATCAACGCCGTCAACCAGGCGATCAAGGACGGCAAACAGCCGCACGAAGCCTACGACGCCCTGGGTGATACGTTGTCCGAGGAGTGGAACCGCATCACCGGCGGCGGCAGCGCTGTTTCGGCCCTCGTGCCACTGGGCCGCTACTTGAAACTGGCAGCGGACAACGCCGACCACTTCGGTGAGTGGGCCTTGTCGGCCTACATGGCCGGCCATACGGCAGCACTGCAACAGGCAGTGGTGGCCCATCAGACCGGCACCGACCAGGCCCTGGAATTGGCTTACGCCATGAACAGCTTTGCCGATCACTTTTTGACCGATCTGTTTTCCGCCGGCCACCTGCGGGTACCGCGCAAACAACTGGCGGCAGTGGTGACGCCAGGAGAACTCGGCTCGCTGATCAGCCGCTTCATGCACGATGAAGACAGTAAATTCGGGCTCAAGGTGCGCAATGCCATGGGCGCTCAGTGGCATGCCTACGGCGACAAGCGCTACTTCGACAGCATTGACGCCGACAATCGCGTGCAGGTCAAACGGGCGGTACAGGCCTCGGCAGATGAAATCTTCGAAACCTTCATCAGCGGCATCGCGCCCTCCCCGGCTGAGTTCAAGGCACCGCTGTATGTGCCCGACCTGAACGCCGCGCAGAACCCGGCGAATAACTTCTCGCCGCTGTTCAAGATGGAGGGGGACAAGGTGCTGCGGCGCAAGGACGTCAACGATTTGAACGACAAGCACTGGACCAATGATTGGTGGGGATGGAGTACGTACTTGTTGCTTAAGGACTACAAGCCAAACCAACCCGCCAACTAACGGCTGGCATGATCGTTCCCACGCTCTGCGTGGGAATACAGCCTATGACGCTCCGCGTCACCCTGCGAGGGCTTGAGAAATTCACGCGCATCGGGACGCGGAGCGTCCATAGAGGCGTTACCACGCAGAGCGTGGGAACGATCAGCCCCGCTGCGCCTCTGCCTCTTCATGGGCATGGCGCAGTCGCTCGCGACTGTTGGTCAAATGCAAGCGCATCGCCGCCCGTGCCGCATCCGAATCCTGGCGGGCAATCGCCTCGTAGATCTCTTCGTGTTCGCGGCTCAAGCGGCTCATGTAGTGCTGTTGGTCATCATGGGCCAGGCGCGCCGAATTCAGGCGGGTACGCGGAATGATGCTGGTGCCCAGGTGGGTCATGATGTCGGTGAAGTAGCGGTTGCCGGTAGACAGCGCAATTTCCAGGTGGAAGGCAAAGTCCGACGCCACCGCATCGCCGGCGTGGGCCGCACTTTCATTCAAGGCATCGAGGGCCGCACGCATGGCCGCCAGTTGCTCATCGCTGCGACGCAGCGCCGCGAGGCCCGCAGACTCCACTTCCAGGCTGATACGCAACTCCAGAATCGCCAGCACATCACGCAAGGTCACCACCGTGGCCGGGTCTATGCGAAAACCGCTGGGGCTTGGCGTGTCCAGCACGAAGGTGCCGATACCATGGCGAGTCTCGACCTGCCCCGCCGCCTGCAGGCGCGAGATGGCTTCACGCACCACCGTCCGGCTGACGCCATGGGCGTCCATGATCGCCGACTCGGTGGGCAACTTGTCGCCGCGTTTGAGCTGGCCATCGCGGATCTGCTCGGACAACACCGTGACCAATTCCTGGGCAAGGCTGCGGCGCTTGCGGGGAAGACGTGGGGCGGCGCTGGCGTTTTCCATGATGAACCATCTTTCTCGACGAACTAAAGACCGCATCATAGCCCATGGTGGTTGTACGATCACCGTTCTGGCGCGACTTTCATCCATATCCTTCACGCAAAAAAAATGCCCCGACAGACGTCGGGGCATTTTTCAGATGGGTCTGTAAGCGAAATCCGCCTACTTCACCACTTTCAAGCTTGGCCGACCGCTAGGGCGCGGCGGCTCGGTATCCGGTGGCGGTACATCATCACCGTCTTCGCCTTCGATCGTTTCGTCATCCTCTAAAGGCGACTCCAGATCGAACACCATGCCCTGGCCATTTTCCCGGGCGTAGATCCCGAGGATGGCGCCGATGGGCACGAACAGCGTATGGGGCACACCGCCGAAACGCCCTTCGAAGCTCACCGCTTCGTTGTCCATGTGAAGGTGGCGCACGGCACTGGGCGATACGTTCAGCACAATTTGCCCGTCACTGGCAAAACCCTGGGGTACCTGAACCGCAGGAAATTCGGAATTGACCAGCATGTGCGGGGTGCAATCGTTGTCCACAATCCACTCATAGAGCGCGCGGACCAGGTAAGGTCGACTGGAGTTCATCAACGGCTCCTTAAGCCTTAGCGCATATCGCGTTCGGCACCAGACAGACTTGCCTGGAAAGCCTCACGCGCAAACTGGCGCTCCATGTAATCAAGCAACGGCTTGGCCGGCCGTGGCAGTTCAATGCCCAGAATCGGCAAGCGCCAGAGTATGGGTAATAGGCAGCAATCCACCAAGCTTTGTTCCTCACTGAGGAAAAAAGGTTTATCGGCGAACAACGGCGAAACGCCGGTGAGGCTCTCGCGCAATTCCTTGCGCGCCTGCACACGAGCGGCTTCTTTGGAACGCGAATCCAGGATCACATCCACCAACCCGCACCAGTCACGCTGGATCCGATGGATCAGCAGGCGGCTGTTGGCACGCGCCACCGGGTACACCGGCAGCAAAGGCGGATGAGGGTAACGCTCATCCAAGTATTCCATCACCACGGTCGACTCCCACAACGCCAGGTCACGATCGACCAGGGTGGGCAAGCTGCCGTAAGGGTTCACTTCGATCAGCTTCGGCGGCTGACGGCCCGCCTCCACACTGATGATCTCGGCGCTGACACCCTTCTCTGCGAGCACGATGCGTACTCGGTGGGAATAGTGGTCGGCGGGGTCGGAGTAACAGGCCAACCGGTTGGTCACGCCCATGGCGGTCCTCCTCGCTTGTTGAAATTATCGAAAGCTCAAAAACGAGCGCGCCCAGAAAGCATCCCTGTAACGACCGGTTCAAACCGGCGCTACGTGTTCAGAGATGCCGCTGGGCGCGCAAGATTAACAGCAATTGCTTACGGTTGGATCAATGCACATCCTTCCAGTATTCACGCTTGAGCAAATAAGCGAATACGAAGAAGAAAGCCAGGTACAGCAAGACGTAGGTACCGATGCGCTGATGCTGCAGTTTGACCGGGTTGGCCGAGTAGGCCAGGAAGGTCACCAGGTTCTTGACCTTCTCGTCGAACTGCTCTTCGTTCAGCGTACCGGTCTTGGGCACGATGGTCAGTTGATCGCACGCTTCATGGGTCAGCGGCGTGCCGGTCAACGGATCATATTGCTTCTTGCCGTCTTCAACGACCTGAACCTGCTTGCATCCTACCACTTGGCGCCCCTGCAGGCCGACCAGAACGTTCGGCATGCCGACGTTCGGGAAGACTTTGTTGTTCACGCCATAGGGGCGTGCAGGGTCTTCGTAGAAGGACTTGAGGTAACCGTAGAGCCAGTCGGTACCGCGTACACGGGCCACCAGGGTAAGGTCGGGCGGTGCGGCGCCGAACCAGGTCTTGGCGTCGGCCGGTTGCATGCCGATGTTCATGTGGTCGCCGATCTTGGCACCCGTGAACACCGCGTGGCTGAGCATCACTTCATGGGGAATGCCCAGGTCATCGGCAACGCGCTCGTACCGTTGGAACTTGGCGCTGTGGCACCCCATGCAGTAGTTGGTGAATGTACGCAGCCCGTCCTGCATGGCGGCTTTGTCAGACACATCGATATCGACTTTTTCCAGCTGCGCACCATGTTCGGCAGCGAAGGACAGTAGCGGCAGTGCCGCAAGCACGAATGCAACGAGTAATTTTTTCATCAGCCAGTCACCCTTTCCGGAACCGGTTTGGTCTTCTCGAGCCGGGTATAGAACGGCATCAGAATAAAGTAGGCGAAGTACAGGAAGGTGCAGACCTGCGACAGCAACGTCCGCTCAGGGGTGGGCGCCAATACACCCAACACACCCAGGATCACAAACGAAATGCAGAACACCCACAGCCAGATCTTGCTCAGCCAGCCTTTGTAGCGCATTGACTTGACCGGGCTACGGTCGAGCCACGGCAGCACGAACAGCACCGCGATGGCCGCGCCCATGGCGATCACGCCCATGAGTTTGTCGGGGATCGCGCGCAAGATCGCGTAGAACGGCGTGAAGTACCAGACCGGGGCAATGTGCTCAGGTGTCTTGAAGGCGTTGGCCTGTTCGAAGTTAGGCTTCTCCAGGAAATAACCGCCCATCTCCGGGAAAAAGAACACGATCGAGCAGAACACAAACAGGAACACGACCACGCCGACAATGTCTTTCACGGTGTAGTACGGGTGGAACGGAATGCCATCCAGCGGGATGCCGTTCTCGTCCTTGTGCTTCTTGATGTCCACGCCATCCGGGTTGTTGGAACCCACTTCGTGCAGCGCCAGGATATGCAAGACCACCAGGCCCAGGATCACGATCGGCAAGGCCACCACGTGCAAGGCGAAGAAGCGGTTCAAGGTGATGCCGGAGATCAGGTAGTCACCACGAATCCACTGGGTCAGGTCGTTGCCGATCACCGGGATTGCGCCGAACAGCGAGATGATCACCTGGGCGCCCCAGTACGACATCTGGCCCCAAGGTAGCAGGTAGCCCATAAAGGCTTCGGCCATCAGTGCCAGATAGATCAACATGCCGAAGACCCACACCAGCTCACGGGGCTTCTGGTACGAGCCGTAGAGCAGGCCGCGGAACATGTGCAGGTAGACGACGATAAAGAACGCCGACGCACCGGTGGAGTGCAACAGGCGCAGGATCGAGCCGTACTCGACATCACGCATGATGTATTCGACAGAGGCAAACGCCTCTTCCGCCGACGGCGTGTAGCTCATCGTCAACCACACGCCAGTGACGATCTGGTTGACCAGCACCAACAGCGCCAGGGAGCCGAAGAAGTAGAAGAAGTTGAAGTTTTTCGGCGCGTAATATTTGCTGAGATGGTCTTCCCACATTTTAGTGGCGGGGAAGCGCGCATCCACCCAATCCATGAACTTGCTCATCACGCGTTCTCCTTGTCGAGGCCAATGACAATGATGTCGTCAGATTCGTAATTGTGAGGAGGAACCGGCAGGTTCAGGGGCGCAGGCTGGGATTTGTAGACGCGGCCGGCGAGGTCATAGTGGGAACCGTGGCACGGGCAGAAATAACCGCCGACCCAGTCTTTGCCCAAGTCGACAGGCGCCACTTCCGGGCGGAAGGTAGGTGAACAACCCAAGTGGGTACACAGACCAACCAGCAGCAGAATTTCTGGCTTGATCGAACGCGCTTCGTTCTTGGCGTAGGCGGGCTGGTCGGACTTTTCGGACGTCGGGTCAGACAGCTGGCCTTCGATCTTCTTCAGATTCCCCAGGATTTCCTCGGTACGACGAACAATGAAAACCGGCTGGCCGCGCCACTCAGCAATCATCTGCTGGCCTGGCTCGATCTTGCTGACATTCACCTTCACCGGTGCACCTGCGGCTTTCGCCTTGGCACTGGGAAACCATGACCCCACGAACGGGACCGCAGCCCCCACCGCTCCTGCAGCACCCACCACGGATGTGGCTGCTACCAAGAAGCGACGCCGGCCTGCATTCACGCCGTCATTGCTCATTCAGTCCTCTCCCATCAGCTTTTTGGCCTGTTAAATCAGGCGTCTACTAAGTGTTGAATCTTTACTTATAAAAATTTTGACGGATGGTAATGAAAAGCCCCACGTATGACAAGGGAATTGCCCGGGGCTCCGCCTCCAGGCCTTGTAGTATAGGGGGTCTACGGATGTGGCAAGTTGTCACGGCGAAAAATGTGCATAAATCGCAGGCAATAAAAAACGCCCAGCTCCGTGAGGAGGCTGGGCGTTTTTGTGGAACGTAAAGCGAATTAACGCTTCGAGTACTGCGGACGCTTACGCGCTTTACGCAGACCGACTTTCTTACGTTCAACTTCACGAGCATCGCGAGTCACGAAGCCAGCTTTGCGCAGAGCGCCACGCAGGGTTTCGTCGTACTGCATCAGAGCGCGAGTGATACCGTGGCGGATTGCGCCAGCTTGACCACTTACACCGCCACCGATAACGGTGACGTAGATGTCGAACTTTTCAACGGTCTCGGTCAATTCCAGCGGCTGACGAACTACCATGCGGGCAGTTTCGCGACCGAAGAAGTTGTCCAGGGAGCGGTTGTTGATCGAGATGTTACCAGTGCCCGGACGCAGGAAAACGCGTGCGGTTGCGGTTTTGCGACGGCCAGTGCCGTAATTTTGAGTCGCCGACATAATGAACTATTCCGTTAAAACTTCAGTTCTTGGGGCTGCTGAGCAGCATGAGGGTGTACAGCGCCCGCATAGACTTTCAGCTTGCGAAACATATCGCGACCCAGTGGGCCCTTAGGCAGCATGCCTTTGACCGCGATTTCGATCGGGGCTTCAGGCTTCTTGGCAATCAGGCCTTCGAAGTTGGAAGACTTGATACCGCCTGGGAAACCGGAGTGACGGTAGTACATTTTGTCGCTTGCTTTGTTGCCGGTTACACGAACCTGCTCAGCGTTGATGATGACGATGTAGTCGCCGGTATCAACGTGCGGGGTGTATTCAGGCTTGTGCTTGCCACGCAGACGGCTGGCGACTTCAGTGGCCAGACGACCCAGGGTCTGACCAGCGGCGTCGACGACAAACCAGTCGCGCTGAACTGTTTCCGGTTTTGCAGTAAAAGTTGTCATTCTTTAATAGCCTCAGGGGCCGCCTGTAAATTTAGACGGCGGATCTTACTGAATAGTGCGTACTTTGACAAGGTCAAAGGCAGCCGGATACAGACGCTATCGGGGGCTCGGGTCGGCGCGTCCGTTCAACGGCAAGATTCTTCGGCAGGCGGCGCATCACTTCCACTGCAGAAAGAGGTGGGCAATTATGCAGATTGCGAAAAAAAATTCAACCTGCTTTTATGATTGTTTTACCCCGAAGGAGTACCCGATGGATTACCGACAGCTGGGCCGCACCGATCTGAATGTCAGCGCGATCGCGTTGGGCACCATGACCTGGGGCGAGCAGAACAGCGAGGCAGAGGCCTTCGCGCAGATCGAAAGGGCCAAGGCCGCGGGGATCAACTTCCTCGACACCGCAGAAATGTACCCGGTGCCGCCCAAGGCCGACACCTACGCCACCACCGAGCGCTACATCGGCAACTACTTCAAAAGCCGTGGCGACCGCGCCGACTGGATTCTCGCCAGCAAGATCGCCGGCCCCGGCAACACCATCGACTATATCCGCGATGGCCACCTGCGCCACAACCGCAAGCACATCGCCGCAGCCCTGGACGCCAGCCTCAAGCGCCTGCAGACCGAGTGGATCGACCTCTACCAACTGCATTGGCCGGAGCGCAGCACCAACTTCTTCGGCCAGTTGAGCTACAAGCACAAGGACGAAGACGACCTCACCCCACTGGAGGAAACGCTCGAAGCCCTGGATGAACAGGTAAAGGCCGGCAAGATCCGCCACATTGGCCTGTCCAACGAAACGCCGTGGGGCGCCATGAAGTTCCTCGCCCTGGCCGAAGCCCGCGGCTGGCCACGTGCAGTGTCAATCCAGAACCCCTACAACCTGCTTAACCGCAGCTTTGAAGTGGGCCTGGCGGAGGTTGCCATTCGTGAACAGTGCGGCTTGTTGGCCTATTCGCCTTTGGCGTTCGGCATGCTCAGTGGCAAGTACGAAAATGGCGCTCGCCCGGCCAAGGCGCGCCTGACCGAGTACAGCCGCTTCAGCCGCTACTTCAACCCGCAATCGGAAGCGGCGTGCAGCCGGTATGTGGCTCTTGCGCGGGAACATGGCCTGGACCCGGCGCAGATGGCGCTGGCGTTTGTGACGCAGCAACCGTTTGTGACCAGCAATATTATTGGGGCCACATCGCTGGAACAACTGGACAGCAACATCGCCAGTGCCGACATGAAATTATCGAAAGAAGTGTTGGAAGGGATTGAGGCGATTCAGAAGGATCATCCCAACCCAGCACCTTGATTGATCCGCACTGATCGTTCCCACGCTCTGCGTGGGAATGCCGCCTTGGACGCTCTGCGTCCGCTTTCAGAGTCGTGACGCGGAGCGTCACATGAGGCGTTCCCACGCGGAGCGTGGGAACGATCAATCAAGAGCACCTAACAATCAAAG
The DNA here is from genome assembly GCF_037976155.1 of Pseudomonas sp. FSL L8-0168. Lineage (NCBI taxonomy): Bacteria > Pseudomonadati > Pseudomonadota > Gammaproteobacteria > Pseudomonadales > Pseudomonadaceae > Pseudomonas > Pseudomonas sp. FSL L8-0168. Next base: position 2,645,287 of record NZ_CP150262.1, read on the forward strand.
TGCCCGCGCAATGATCTCCTTCATGATCTCATTGGTCCCCGCATAAATGCGCTGCACCCGCGCATCCGCCCAGGCCCGGGCAATCGGGTATTCCCACATGAAGCCGTAGCCGCCATGCAACTGCACGCACTCATCGAGCACCTTGCACTGCAGGTCGGTGGCCCAGTACTTGGCCATCGCCGCCGTGGGCACGTCCAGCTTGCCTTCCAGATGCAAGGCCATGCACTGGTCGACAAACACACGGCCAATCTGAATCTCGGTGGCCATCTCCGCCAGCTTGAACCGGGTGTTCTGGAAGTCGGCGATCGCCTTGCCGAACGCCTTGCGCTCACGGGTGTAGTCCATGGTCCACTGCAACGCCGCTTCGGCTGAGGACAGCGCGCCAATCGCCACGGTCAGGCGTTCTTGCGGCAACTCTTGCATCAGGTAGGCAAAGCCCATGCCCGCCTGGCCCAGCAGATTTTCCTTGGGCACGCGCACATCCTGGAAGAACAGCTCCGAGGTGTCCTGGGCCTTCATGCCAACTTTCTCCAGGCGCTTACCTTTGTCGAAGCCCGGCGTGTCGGCTTCCACCAGGAACAGACTGGTACCCTTGGCGCCAGCCTTGGGGTCGGTCTTGGCGACGACAATCACCAGATCGGCCAGGTAACCGTTGGTGATAAAGGTCTTGGAGCCGTTGATCACATACTCGTCACCGTCCAGCACTGCGCTGGTCTTGACCCCTTGCAGGTCGGAACCGGCGCCCGGCTCGGTCATGGCAATGGCTGTGACCCTCTCTCCGGAGATCAACTGGGGCAGGTACTTGTGCTTCAGCGCTTCACTGCCGTAATGCAGGATGTAGGGCGCGACGATATCCGAATGCAGGGAAAAACCGATGCCGGTCAAACCCAGGCGGCTGACTTCTTCGATCACCACCGCGCTATAGAGAAAGTCCGCGCCCAGCCCGCCATACTCCTCTGGCAGGTGGGAACACAACATGCCCGCCTCCCCCGCCTGGTTCCACAAGTTACGGTCGATATAGCCCTGCTTTTCCCATTGCCCATGGAAGGGCACGGCATGCTTTTCGAGGAAAGTGCGTACGCTCTCACGGAAGAGTTCGTGCTCCGAGCTGAACAAGGTTCTGGGGATCATGGGTCACCTGCGTGGATTGTCGGACAAGGACGAGCCCACAGAGCCTATGCCCCGAAGGCGTCACGGGACACTGGACACATGCGACAAAAAATAAGACGATCCAGCCGTCTGGTGACCACTTTCCCCTATAAGAATAAATGAAATTATGTCTAACCAAATCTCCACGCCGTTGCGGCGCGTCAGCATTTTGGCCATTGATCGGGTATTCGCTTCAACCCTCATGCAAGCCAAGGATTTCTTCCATCTCGCCAGCCTGCGCCATGGCAAACAGCAAGGGCTGGGCCTGACCCCAGGGTTCGAAACGCGCCTGGTCAGCCCCGACGGCCAGTCCGTGCGCAGCTTCAGCGATGTGATCATGCCAGTGGACGGCGGCCTCGAAGACGCCGACATCATTGTGCTGCCGGCCTTCTGGGACGACTTCGATGCCCTGTGCTCCCGCTACCCGCAAGTGCTGCCGTGGCTGCGCGAACAGCACGCCCGCGGCGCCGTACTCTGCGGCGAGGCCACCGGGGTGTTCTGGCTGGCCGAAGCCGGGCTGCTCGATGGCAAGGAGGCGACCACCTACTGGCGCTTCTTCAATGCCTTCAGCGAGCGCTTCCCCAAGGTGCAACTCAACCAGGACAAGCACCTCACGGATGCCGATAACCTGTACTGCGCCGGCGGCACCACGTCGGCCTGCGACCTTTATATCTACCTGATCGAACGCTTCTGCGGCGCCAACATCGCCCAGGCGGTGGCCCGCGATATTCTCTATGAGGTGCAGCGCAACTATTCACCGGGGCGGATCGGGTTTGGCGGGCAGAAGCTGCATCAGGACGTGATCATCCTGCAGATCCAGCATTGGCTTGAAGAGCACTTTGCCGACAAATTCCGCTTTGAAGACGTCGCCCGGGAACACGGCATGAGCATCCGCAACTTCATGCGCCGATTCCAGACCGCCACCGGTGACAAGCCGCTGCATTACCTGCAGCGCCTACGCATCGAAACGGCCAAGGGCTTGCTCTCGGGCAGCCGCAAGAGCATCAAGACCATCAGCTACGAGGTGGGTTACGACGATGCGAGTTTCTTTGCGCGGTTGTTCAGGCAGCACACGGAGTTGTCGCCCAACCAGTACAGGCAGCAATTCCAGCAAGCCGCCTGAGCTCAGACCAACACAAACCATTGTGGGAGCTGGCTTGCCTGCGATGACGGTGTATCAGCCAGCCTATAGTTGGCTGATACACCCCCATCGCGGGCAAGCCCGGCTCCCACATTAGCTCTCCATTGAGCTGGAGATTGCTTAAGGCTTGTGGCCGCGCGACAGGAACTCGTGGGACTGCATTTCCAGCAGGCGACTCAAGGTGCGCTGGAATTCGAAGTTCAAGCGGCCGCCGGTATAGAGGTCCTTGAGTTCGACTTCCGCCGAGATGATCAGCTTGACGTTACGGTCGTAGAACTCATCGACCATGTTGATGAACCGTCGGGCGATATCGTCGGTAGTCACGCCCATCTGTTCCACACCACTCAAGATCACGGCGTGAAAGATCTTGCCCAGCTCGATGTAATCGTTCTGGCTGCGTGGCCCATCGCACAGTTGGCGGAACTCGAACCAGGCCACGTCATCGCAGGTGCGCAGCGCGATGATTTCGCGGTTCTCGATCATCAGCTTGTCGTTTTCCACCGCCTGGGTGCACTCCGGCGTCAGCGCACGGAAGCTTTTCTTCAGGCTTTCGTGTGCTGCTTCGTTGAGCGGGAAGTGGAACAGCTCGGCTTGCTCCAGATGACGCAAGCGGTAGTCGACGCCGCTGTCGACGTTGACGATATCGGTGTTCTGCTTGATCAGCGCAATGGCCGGCAGGAAGCGTGCACGTTGCAGGCCGTCCTTGTACAGGCCATCGGGCACGATGTTCGACGTGGCCACCAGGGTCACACCGTTCTTGAACAGTTCTTCCATCAGGGTGCCAAGGATCATGGCGTCGGTGATGTCGGAGACGAAGAATTCATCGAAGCAGATCACCCGGGCCTCTTGGGCGAAACGCTTGGCGATGATGGTCAGCGGGTTTTTCTCGCCCGGCAGGGTCTTCATCTCTTCGTGCACGCGCTTCATGAAGCGGTGGAAGTGCGTACGCACCTTTTCCTTGAACGGCAGCGCTTCAAAGAAGGTGTCTACCAGGTAAGTCTTGCCACGGCCCACGCCGCCCCAGAAATACAGGCCCTTGACCGGCGTGTGGTCTTTCTTGCCAAACAGCTTGCTGAACATCCCTGGCTTGCTTTGCGACGCGGCCACAAGGTCCTCGTACAGGCGCTGCAAATGACGCACGGCATTTTCCTGGGCCGCGTCGTGGAAGAACTCGGGGCGTTTCAGATCAGCTTGATATCGTTCTAGGGGCGTCATAATTTCGTTAGCAAGGCAACAAAAACGGGCCGACACTGTAACGACGGCCCTGGATAATGGCAATCAACCCTTGGTCGGGTTAATCCTCGATTGGGGTCAACGCAGCGCGCAAGGCTTCGATGGCCGCGTCACGCGATGCTTGATCGGCGTACTCGGCGCTGTCAGCGACTGCGGCGCCGTCCAGCCATACGCTGAAGCCCAGGGCCTCGGCGCGCACGTCCAGCGCATCACCACTTTGCAGTTGCTTGGTCACCGCGCCGGCTGCTTTGCCATCGGCAAAGTTGCGCGACAGCAGCAGTTGCTCGCCATCAGCGGCCAGCAGGCGGAAGCGGAAGCTGCCGTCAGTTTCACGGAAGCTCACAAACCGCGCAGCCTTCGCGGCTTTTTTCTTGGTGGCGACCGGCGCCGCCGCCTGGTTGACGAACGAACGCAGGCCCACCGCTTCACGCAGCTCGGCCAGAAACGGTGCCGCCACGGCACGGGCTTTTTTCGCGCCGACCTGCAGCAGGTCTTCCATGTCCGATGGGCGCGACATCAGTTGGTGGTAACGCTCGCGCGCTTCGCCGAGCTGGCCGTCGAGCAGTTGGAACAGACGGTTCTTTGCCTCGCCCCAGCCCAGGCCGTCTAGCAACTGACCGCGGAATTCGGCTTCCTGGGCCTTGGTCGCGAACGCCTGGTAAAGGGTGAACAGGTGCGAATTGTCCGGATCCTTGGGTTCGCCTGGCGCGCGGGAGTCGGTGACGATCCGCGAGATCGCGTCCTTCATGTCCTTGGCGCTGGTGAACAACGGGATGGTGTTGTCGTAGCTCTTGGACATCTTGCGACCATCCAGGCCCGGCAAGGTGGCAACGCTCTCTTCGATCAGCGCCTCGGGCATGGTGAAGAATTCTTTACCGTTGCCGAACAGGTGGTTGAAGCGCTGGCCGATGTCGCGGGCCATTTCCACGTGCTGGATCTGGTCGCGGCCCACCGGCACCTTGTGCGCGTTGAACATCAGGATGTCCGCTGCCATCAGCACCGGGTAGCTGTACAGGCCCATGCTGATGCCCGCATCCGGGTCTTCGCCGTTCTCCACGTTCTTGTCCACCGAGGCCTTGTAGGCATGGGCGCGGTTGAGCAGGCCCTTGGCGGCAACGCAGGTCAGCAGCCAGGTCAGCTCGGGGATTTCCGGGATGTCCGACTGGCGGTAGAAAGTCACCCGGTTCACATCCAGGCCACCGGCCAGCCAGGTCGCGGCGATTTCCATACGCGAGCGCTGGATGCGCTGCGGGTCATCGCATTTGATCAGGGCGTGGTAGTCGGCCAGGAAATAGAAGGAATCGGCATTCGCGTCTTCGCTGGCGAGGATCGCCGGGCGAATCGCACCGGCGTAGTTGCCCAGGTGCGGCGTGCCGGTGGTGGTGATGCCGGTGAGGATACGGGTACGGGTCGTCATGGGTGATCGCTTGTCATCAATTCGAAAGGCGTGGCAGCACCAGATCCTTGAGATCGGTCAGCTTGCCATGAAAAAAGTGTCCGCATTCTGCCACTTTCAGCAGCTCATGGGGGCGTTTCAGGGCGGCGGACCAGGCATAGACCACTTGCGGGTCGACCACTTCGTCGCTTTCCGGCTGGATCAGGGTCAATGGGCAGCCTTGGGGCAGCACGTCCGACTCGCCCAGGCGCATCACCGCCGCAGCCACCATGAACAGGTGCGCGAGCTTTTCGCCCTTGGCCTCCAAACGCCCGCCGAGACTGGCAGCCACGTAACCGCCGAAGGAAAAACCGAGCAAGGTGATTGGCAGGTCCGGGTGCTTTTCCCGCAGCCAGGTGGCGGCCGCTTCAGCGTCGTCGACCTCACCGGTGGCCATATCGTGAGTACCGGCACTGGCACCCACGCCCCGGTAATTGAAACGCAAAGTAATCAAACCCGCATCGCGGGCAGTGCGTTGCAGGGTCGAGACGACTTTATTGAGCATGGTGCCACCCTGCACCGGGTTAGGGTGGCAAACCAGCGCCAGGCCACGTGGTTCGGGGTGATCCAGGTACAGGGCTTCCAATTGGCCCGCCGGGCCATCGATCAAAACGGGGGTTTCACGCATGAGCAAGGATGAACTCCGTGACCTCTCAAGGGGTCGACTCGTCTAGCTAAAAGTCTGTGCATGGCATCATTGCGAGCTTAATCGCGGTATACAGCGCAGGTTTGAGCCGTTAACGTAAAGCAAAGCCGTTTATAGAGGAAGGACTCGTGGAACACTCGCTCTTAGTTTGGTTGTTGCCGACTCTTGCCCTGGTTGCCGGTGTCGCCATTGGTTTCCTGGTTGCCCGCCTGCTGCCCAATGCCGCGCCTAACCGCACGCAGCGTCAGCTGGATGACATTCAGGAACGTTTTGACAGTTATCAGAACGAGGTTGTTACCCACTTCAACAGCACCGCGACCCTGGTCAAGAAGCTCACCCAGAGCTACCAGGAAGTACAGGATCACCTCGCCGATGGCGCTAACCGCCTGGCCCTCGACGACATCACCCGCCAGCGCCTGCTGGCCGCGCTGCATTCCGATGCACCGCAAACCCCACGGGAACGCCTGACCCCGCCTCGGGAAAACCAGGAGCCACCACGGGACTACGCGCCAAAGACGCCGAACGCTCCAGGCATGTTGGATGAGCATTACGGCTTGAAGAAGTAAGTCATCTTCGGGCAATAAAAAAGCCCGGCTGATCGATGATCAGCCGGGCTTTTTATTAGGTGCCTGAATCATCAGACAACACCGCCTCCTGTGGGAGCTGGATTGCCTGCGATAGCGGCGTGCCCGTTGACACACCTGCCTCAGACACTCCGCCATCGCGGGCAAGCCCGGCTCCCACATCGAGCGCGCACGCGTTCAGGTCGGTTGTTGTTCCTGCAACCGCCCACCGTCGATGCGCACATGCCGCCCATGGAAACGCTTGAGGCTGCTGCGGTGGCCGACGCTGACGATGCTCAACCCCGGCAATTGATCGATCAACGCCTGGTACAAGGTTGCTTCGTCTTCTTCATCCATGGCCGAGGTTGCCTCATCCATGTACAGCCATCGCGGTGCAAACAACAGCGCACGGGCAAAGGCCAGGCGCTGTTGCTCACCCGGCGAGAGCATGCGTTGCCAGTGGTTGGCTTCATCCAGGCGATTGACCAGGTGCGGCAGGCGGCAAGTCTCCAGGACCTGTGCATAACGTTCTGCCGGATAGACGCTGTCGTCCTGTGGATAACTCAACACGGCCTTGAGCGTACCAATCGGCAAGTAAGGCTTCTGTGGCAGGAACAGATAGCGCGTCGCCGGTAAGCGAATGCTGCCATGACCGGCGGGCCACAGATGCCCCATCGCCCGCAGCAAAGTGCTCTTGCCGCTGCCGGAACGCCCGCTGAGCATGACGCGCTCGCCAGGCTCCACGGTCATGTCGGCATCAGTGAGCAGGTGACGGCCGTCGGCCAGGTCCATGCCCAGGTCCTTGATCACCAGGCGCTCGCCTTCAGGGCGCACGTCGATCGCCGGCGTACGCTGCTCGTTGTCGCTCATGGCTTGCTGGAAACTCAGCAGACGGTCGCTGGTGGCGCGCCAGGTTGCCAGCTCCGAATAGGCGTTGATAAACCAGCTGAAGTTCTCTTGCACGTTGCCGAACGCCGAGTTGATTTGCATCAGCTCGCCCAGCTCGATCTTGCCGGTGAAATAGCGCGGCGCGGCGACGATAAAGGGGAAGATGATTGCGATCTGGCTGTAGCCGGCGGTGAAAAAGGTCAGGCGCTTGGACACTTTCATGATGTCCCAGAAGTTCTGCCAGACTTTGCCGAAGCGGGTGCTCAGGCGCTGCCTTTCATTCGGCTCGCCGTTGTACAGGGCGATACTTTCGGCATTCTCACGCACCCGCACCATGGAAAAACGCAGGTCCGCTTCAAAGCGTTGTTGCTGGTTGCTCAGGCCAATCAAGCGCCGGCCGATCAGGTGCGTCAGCCAACTGCCCACGGCGGCGTACAGCAACGCACACCAGAACATGTAACCGGGGATGGTGACGCCGAACACTTCGATGCTGCCCGAGACACCCCACAGGATGATCGAGAATGACACCAGGCTGACCACGTTACGCAGCAACCCAAGGCCCAGGCTCAAGGTGCCGGACGTAAAGTTGTTGAGGTCTTCGGAAATCCGCTGGTCCGGGTTATCGGTGTAGCCGCCCTGCTCCAGCTGGTAGTAATTCTTGTGGGCCAGCCAACGGCTGAAGTGTTTTTCGGTGAGCCAGGCGCGCCAGCGGATCGTCAGCATCTGGGTCAGGTAAAGGCGGTACACCGCACCGAGTATCGCCACCGCCGCGATCCCGCCGAAATAGCCGATCAACTGCCAGAAGGCCGCGGTGTCCTTCTTCTCCAGGGCGTTGTAGAAGTCTTTGTACCAGTGGTTGATCCACACGGAGATCGCCACGCTGAACAGCGACAGGCCAATCACTGCGGCCAGCAGCAGCCAGGCCCTGCCCTTCTCTTCACTGCGCCAATAGGGTGTGATCATCGCCCAGGTTCGGCGGAAGAATTGCCCACGCACCGCGTCGTTGACCGCGCGATATTCAGCATTCTGATTCATCGTTCAGGCTCGGTAGGAAAAAGTCACAGGCGTTTGAACCGATCATAGGGGATCGGTTCGTGCGTCCGTGCAGCCTGAAGCGAGTTGTTCAGTCGCCGTTCAGCGTCGTACCGGGCGCTTCTGCAACTTGCGCTGCAAGGTACGCCGATGCATGCCCAAAGCGCGGGCGGTGGCGGAGATATTGCCTTCGTGCTCGGTCAGCACGCGCTGGATGTGTTCCCACTGCAGGCGGTCCACCGACATCGGGTTTTCCGGCACCAGGGTGTCGAGGTCGGCATGCTCGGACAGCAAGGCGGCCAGCACGTCGTCGGCATCCGCGGGTTTGCACAGGTAATTGCAAGCGCCGCGCTTGATCGCCTCGACGGCGGTGGCAATGCTGGAGTAACCGGTGAGGATCACCACGCGCATTTCCGGGTCGAGTTCCAGCAGCTTGGGCAGCAGTACCAGGCCCGAGTCGCCGTCCATTTTCAGGTCGAGGGCGGCGTAGTCCGGCAGGTCGGCCTGGGCGATGGTCAGGCCCTCTTCGGCAGAGCCAGCAGTGCTGACGCGAAAACCGCGCCGGCTCATGGCGCGCGCCATCACGCGGGTAAAGGTCGCGTCGTCATCTACCAGCAACAGGTGCGGCAGTTCTTCGCCTTCGACTTGGATCTCGTCACTCATCGATATCTCCTCGTGCGACACGGGGCAGGCGCAGCTCGGTGAGCGTGCCACCTTCCTCATGACTATAGAGCTTCACTGAGCCGCCCGCGCGGGTCACGCTGGCCTTGCTCAAAAACAGGCCCAGGCCGAAGCCTTTGCCCTTGGTGGTAAAGAAGGGTTTGCCGATCTGCTCGGCAATGGCCAACGGCACGCCCGCGCCGTGGTCACGAATGCTGATGGTGACGTTTTCCGCGTCCCAGTCCAACTGCACGCCGAGGCCTTCAGGGCAAGCGTCGGCTGCATTGTTCAGCAAGTTGAGCAGCGCCTGGGTCAGGTCCGGCGGTGGCGCCATGCGCGGCACGCTGCCTTGGCCCAGCAGGTTGAAACGGTAACTGGCTTCGGGACGCATCAGGTGCCAGCGGTTGAGCGCCTCATCGAGCCACTGGGTGACGTCCTGCATTTCGACCGCCAGACGGCGATTGGCTTCAGCGGCGCGCACCAGTTGCTGCAACGTCAGCTTGCACTGCTTGACCTGTTCCTGCAGCACGCTCAAATCGTCCTGCAGGGCCGGGTCGTGATGGTCCTGGGTCATTTCCTTGAGCAGCACGCTCATGGTCGCCAGCGGCGTGCCCAACTCATGGGCAGCGCCTGCGGCCTGGGTGGCGACAGCCAGCAACTGCTGGTCACGCAGGCCTTCTTCACGGCGAATGGCGCGCAGTTCTTCCTGGCGGCGCAGTTCTTCGGCCATGCGCGCGGCAAAGAAGGTGATGACTGCCGCAGACAGGGCGAAGCTCAACCACATTCCGTAGATCTGCAGGTTTTCCCGGGCGATGGGGAACGTCTGCAAGGGGTAGAACTGCGCCAACAGCAGGGTGTACAGCGTCAGCGCAATCCCCGACAGCACCACCGAATAGCGCCACGGCAGGGTGACGGCAGCGATGGTCAAAGGCACCAGGTAGTAGGAGACGAAGGGGTTGGTGGACCCACCGGAGAAGTACAGCAACACGCTGTGGATAAACAGGTCACAGGCCAGTTGCAGAGCATATTCCAACTCGGTCACCGGCCAAGTGGTACGCAATCGAATGGCGGTGAACACACACAATACGGTGGAAAAACCCAGGGTCACGGCCAGTTGCAGCCAGGGCAGCGGCAGCAGGTCGAACCAATAGGCAAGCCCGACGGAACCAGCCTGTGCGGCCAATACCAGGGTGCGAATGAACGTCAGGCGCCAAAGGTTCTGGCGAGTGGCGGAAGTCAGTTTTACGGCGGCGAGCATGAGCTCTCCCGTTGAGCGCTGCAGGCGGATCGGCACGAGTATAAACGAAGCAGACCTGCTGGCACGGCGTGTGTGGCTCTTTGACGCAGGCCGGGTAAATGACCGTTCGTCGGCGCCGGCATAACTTGTAGGTAATGTGTAAACCCGAAGAACCCAGTGCCAACGTCTACAGTCATACCGAGCACGACTATCTCAAGGAGCTTCCATGTCTCGTTTCATTCGCAGTGCAGCCATCATTACCCTCAGCGCCAGCGCCCTGGCCAGCCTGCCGGCCATGGCCGCCGATGCATTGCATTACAACCAGATCTCCCTGCGCGCCGAAGCCAGCCAGGAAGTGGCCCGCGACAAGATGATCGTCACCCTTTACACCGAATCGCAAAACGCCGACCCGGCCAAGCTCGCGGCCGAAATCACCACCACCCTGAACCAGGCCCTGGGCCAGGCGCGCGAAGTCAAAGGCGTGACCTTGCGCCAGGGCAGCCGCAACAGCTACCCGATCTACGACAGCAAGAACCAGAAGATCACCGGCTGGCGTGAACGCGCCGAGCTGCGCCTGGAAAGCGCGGACTTCCCGGCGCTGTCCAAGCTCACCGGCGAGCTGTTGAACACGTTGAAAATGGACAGCATGGACTTCGCCATCGCCGATGCCACGCGCAAGGCCAGCGAAGATGCGCTGCTCAAAGACGCCGTGGCTGCATTCAAGGCGCGCGCACAATTGGCGACCGATGCACTCGGTGGCAAGGGCTACAAGATCGTCAACCTGAACTTCAACACCAATGGCTACCCGATGCCTTATGCCCGTGGCGGCATGATGATGAAGGCAGCCATGGCCGATTCAGCACCGACGCCGGAAGTGGAAGCAGGTACCAGCCAGGTCAGCATGAGTGCCGATGGTGTGATCGAAATTTTACAGTAACTTTTTAGACAGAACAAAGGCGCAGCCCCACGGGATTGCGCTTTTTTTGCGCGCACGCGCGCCGTCATATACGGCAGCACATCTCGTAGGAATCAAGTGTCCGGTTTTCACGACTCATTACTGCCATAGCTACCAGGGAGGGCTGTGCTGGCATTTATTCATACAATGAGAGCCGAATTCATGTCCCTATCACTCGATCCAACACCCTCGTTATCGCTGCCCCTCGCCGTCGCTACTGCGACATCCAACACTCAAGCTCAGGCGACACCGGCATCGTCACCGCCCACGCCAAAGGCTGTCCAACCCGATGAAACAGCACTGCTCAAGGCCTACCTCGAGGCCGTACAACGCAAGGTGTTGCACGGCAATGCCGGGCTTATAACCGTGCCGCCCCAAAGCACTCTGGGCCAATGGCTCGGGCTGTATCGCATGCATGTGGAAAACGCCGTGGTACAGGGCTGGCTGCGCGAACAACACTTCGCCCCGGACACCTTGCTTTCAATCAACCCGTCTACAGGTACCTTGTCCGCCGAGATCGAGGGCAAAACGAAAACCTTCCATCTCTCGGATACATCAGGCTGGGGACAAATTTCAGGCCCCTTGCTGGAGACCGCAAAAGTTATCGCCCCTGGCAATAACGGTGATTTGCGTGTGAGGCTGGGTAAGGACTCCATACAGGTCAGTGCAAAAGTGGTGGCCAACTTTGAAGGCGTGTCCCTTCCCCAAACGCTGTCCCAGGCTCGAACACAAATAAGGTATCTGGAACATAAAGACAGCTTCGACCCTATCCCCGCCAATGACCGCCTGCGCCCTGCCAGCAGCCGCTCTTCACAAGCGCTGCAAGTGCAAAAACACAATGCCGCCAATTACTACAGCACCGCACCACAGGCGTTGGCTTACAAGCGTTTGGCGGTTGACGTCGCCAACAACCTACCCAATACGCGGGCAGAGGCCAAAAAGTGGGCGGATGACCTGCTGCTCAAACTCACGGGCAAACCTATCGACTCCGACACCGTGTACCTGAACCGTTTCAAAGGTGGCGAAAGTGCAGACACGGCGACCGGCTGGGAACACACATTCCAAGAGCCCTGGTCTTCGCTGCGCCTGCCCGACGCCCTGCTGAAAAACTTCTCCGAGCACGATTGGGTGCCCGGCAACCTGGACCTGGAAGCGGGGCTGTATACCCAACCTGCTGGGCAAAGCGAAAAAGGCGGCTACGGCAAGCACAACCAGATCGACCTCAAACCGTCGCAAGTGATGCATGAAAGCTGGAAGACTGACTTCCAGAGCCAAATGACCCAGAAGATCGACAACTTCTGGAACTCTCATTCCGATAGCTACCAGACGGCGATCAAAGGCGAGTTCACCTTCCAGGCCCGCAAACAATTCAAGACAGCTCAAGCATGGCCTGCAGTTGAACGTGCGCTGCAAGCACCCGAACACCAATTCACTCGTGACGACTACAAGATGGTGATGGCAGCAGTACCCGACCTGCCCCTGGATGAAAATGCACCGATCAGCGTCGACCAACTCAAAGCCAAAACACCGATAAAAGCCCCTGTACAGGCGAATGCCTTGAGCATCCACGGTTTTACCTCCAGCGACATTGTGCGATTCAGCGCGGGCGACGGTGGCCGGCAAGTGCTTTACATCCCAGGCGCCGAGCCGGCGTTTCTCAGGTTCGACTCTGCGCAAAAGCTGGAACAATGGCTGATTGATCAGGCAAAAGATCCGAAAAAAAGTGAGGCCTTGGCGAGTCACTTCCCCATGATTTATCGCCAGGACCAAACCGCCGGTTTTGCCGCCAGAGCGGCGAAAGTACTTATGCCCCTCCTGTGGTTCACCCACGTAGGCGAAACGAAAGATGGCTTGGATACACACCTGAAGAAAATGGCCAGCGGCGAACTGAAGGGACCGGCAATCGATGCAAGCCACTCGAAAATTACCGGCGACTTATTTACTACCCTGGCGACCACCACCCAGGAGCGCATGAAAAGCGATGCTGACGTGGTCATCAAGTCAAACAGCGAAGAGACTCGAGACACCTGGCTCAACGACATTACCGTGGCGGCTGGCTTATTGGCCAAACTTGCGCCGATTGCCGCACCCGTGGCCGCGGTAGCCGTCGTGACAGGATTGACCGAATTGGCGCTGGGCGCAGAAAAAACCTCGTCTGGCGACACAGTGCAAGAGCGTGACGAGGGTGCCTCCAAGGCGTTCGATGGCTTACTGAACACACTCTTCTCGGTCGGAGCCAGCTCAGTCCCCGAAGACCCTTTTGCATTGCCTCCCGAAAAAGAATTACCACTGGGTGAACCGATTACCCCAACCCCCGCCAATGAAGTCGCGGAACCACAACCGGGACCGTCCGGGGGTACGCGCGCTGGCAAACCTGCTCCACAGCCCCTGCCTGACTCCCGGTCACTCATCCCGCTGGCCAAATATGCGGTCCCTGAGGGTGAGGCATTGATAAAAAATGCCACCCGAGATGCACTGGGGGTTTATCGAATGACTGACGACACCGGGGCGTTCCGCCAATTCGTACGCCTTACTGATGAAACAGGGACGAGCAAGGTCTTTGAAATATCCGGGCGCTACAGGACCGGCGACTCATTTGCCAAAATTATTGACCCGGATACTCGCGCAGGGCTGACGGTAATAACACCCGGGCGCGATGGCGAATGGGCTCGCGCGCCCGGCGACGGTGCTGGGTTGTTTGCATGGCTACGTCGTCCAGTTTCGCCAACGCCGAGTGATGACCTGAAGTCCCCACCCACTTTTGCCGATGAATTTGTCGATATCGATGGAAAAAAAATAGCCGGTGCCGAACAGTTCGATGAAATCTTGAAGAACAAAGCGGGAACCAACTACGAGTTCTCTTTCAGTCACATCGAGGAAGAAGGAATAATTAAAAAAAAGCTCATCACCTCGTGGACCCTTGAAGAACCGAATTTTACCTTGTTGCCGGAAGAGATAGCACACACCACGGAATACGGTGCCAGCGAGTATTCGCCCGCCTTCGTCAAGGATATCGATCGTAATCCTTACACTGTCACCACTACCGAAAACGCCTTGTCAGTGACTACTGAGCTGAACGCAACAGCAGACACGACGGCGGGTGCCAAGCAAGCAAGGATTGCGCAGTTCGAAGCGGCAATTCCCAATGCCGATCTGCGGGCTCGCATCTCCGAAGTGGCTCATCAAGGCTCTGCCGGGCCCGCTATCGTTGACCTACACGAACTTGACCTGAACAAAGAAGAGGTGACTCTGCAGAAGGGCTATTTTTTTAAGGCTGACAATACCCAGTTTCAGATTGAATACGATCCCTCGAACAACCTGGCCAAGGTCCATATGACTTCTGAAGGACACTTCTCTAACGCCGATAAAAATATCCAAAATGCTCCGGGTGTAAAGTTAACAATCAACAGGACCTTCACGATACGGGAGAGTAACGAGTTGGACGGTGCCTATGCGATCGATAAAGATGCTCCTACCAAGGTCGAGGTCACCTACATAGTAAATGCATAAACCGGCTAATGGCCCCTTACCTGAAACACCTGAACGGCGGTAACCTCGGTAACCGCCGTTTTTGTTTGGGCAGCCTAATATGCTTGCCATTTCAGGGGTCTCCATGGAAAGAATCGCCTTCAAACCACTATTGATCGCCGCAAGCCTGCTGGCCTGTATGCCCATGGCCCAGGCCGCCACCACCCTGGTCTATTGCTCCGAAGCCAGTCCCGCCGGCTTCGACCCCAGCCAATACACCAGCGGCACCGATTTTGATGCCTCCGCCGAAACCGTGTTCAACCGCCTGACCCAGTTCAAGCGTGGCGGCACCGAGGTAGAACCTGGTCTGGCGACAAGCTGGGATGTATCGAAGGACGGCCTGACGTACACCTTCCACCTGCGTGACGGGGTCAAGTTCCACACCACCGACTACTTCATCCCGACCCGCAATTTCAACGCCGATGACGTGCTGTTCACCTTCAATCGCTTGCTCGATGCCGCCAGCCCGTTTCGCAAGGCCTACCCGTCCGAATCGCCCTACTTCACCGACATGGGTTTGAACACCACGATCAAAAGCGTCGAAAAACTCGACGAGCACACTGTGCGGTTCAACTTGAACACTGTCGATGCTTCGTTCGTGCAAAACCTGGCCATGAGCTTTGCCTCTGTTCAATCGGCCGAATACGCCGCCCAGTTGTTGAAACAAGGCAAGGCCGAGCAGATCAACCAGCAACCGGTCGGTACCGGGCCGTTTGTGTTCAAGCGTTATCAGAAGGACTCGCAGATCCGTTATGTGGCCAATAAACAGTATTGGAAACCCGAGGATGTGAAGCTCGACAACCTGATATTCGCCATCACCCCGGACGCCGCCGCGCGCCTGCAGAAACTCAAGGCAGGCGAATGTCAGGTCAGCGGTTACCCGCGCCCTGCCGATATCGAAATGATGAAGCAAGACCCCAACCTGCGCGTATTGCAACAAGCAGGCTTCAACCTGGGCTTCCTGGCCTATAACGTGACTCACCCGCCGCTGGATCAACTCAAGGTTCGTCAGGCCCTGGACATGGCCATCGACAAGCCCGCCATCATCAAGGCCGTTTACCAGGGCGCCGGACAATTGGCGCAGAACGCACTGCCTCCCGCGCAGTGGTCTTATGACCCCACGATACACGATGCGCCCTACGACCCGACCAAGGCCCGCTTGCTACTAAAAGAAGCAGGGGTTGCACCAGGTACCACCATTAACCTGTGGGCGATGACCGTACAACGCGCCTCGAATCCTAATGCACGGATGTCCGCGCAGATGATTCAACAGGATTGGGCCAAGGTCGGTATCAAGGCCAACATCGTCAGCTATGAGTGGGGCGAGTACATCAAGCGCGCCAAAAACGGCGAGCACGATGCAATGATTTATGGCTGGACCGGCGACAACGGCGACCCCGATAACTGGCTAGGCGTGCTCTACAGTTGTGCCGCGGTCAATGGCAGCAACTATGCCAAATGGTGTAACCCGGCCTACGACAAGTTGGTGCAACAAGCCAAGGTCAGCAGCGACCGCGAGCAGCGCATCAAGTGGTATCAACAGGCCCAGAAAATCCTTAAGGAACAAGTACCTATAACGCCCATTGCAAACTCGACGGTTTTCCAGCCTATGCGCAAGCAAGTGCAGGATTTCAAGATCAGTCCGTTTGGACTGACGCCCTTCTACGGCGTGGGTCTAGATAAGTAACATCAATGCCCCAACCGAGTGCGCTAGACGCCTCGGATGGGCATTTTTAGTGCGCCATTTGCACCGAAAAAACCCTCCAAATAAGCACTTTTGTGTCGAAACTTTCATAATTGCGACATTCCTGTACGTTCGTACCACAGTTTTCCCTTTGCAACCGCTCTGCATCTTGCATTGGGTATGGCGCCTGCATAAGTATCCGCAGGCCGACTCACGAGGTCGCCCTCACCACCAAAAATGACAACAAATCATGAGGCCAACATGCTTAAACACGCAGTCCTTCCGTTATTAGTGAGCGCTGGCCTTATGGCCGCAGCCCCCGTAGCCCTTGCGGCAACTAACCTGGTGTTCTGCTCCGAAGGGAGCCCGGCCGGTTTCGACCCAGGCCAGTACACCACCGGAACAGACTTCGATGCCTCGGCCGAAACCATGTTCAACCGCCTGAGCCAGTTCGAACGTGGCGGCACCGCCGTCGTTCCTGGCCTGGCCACCAGCTGGGACGTTTCCCCGGATGGCCTGACGTACACCTTCCACCTTCGCGA
This sequence comes from Pseudomonas sp. FSL L8-0168, assembly GCF_037976155.1. Taxonomy (NCBI): domain Bacteria; kingdom Pseudomonadati; phylum Pseudomonadota; class Gammaproteobacteria; order Pseudomonadales; family Pseudomonadaceae; genus Pseudomonas; species Pseudomonas sp. FSL L8-0168. Next base: position 2,661,980 of record NZ_CP150262.1, read on the forward strand.
AGGCGTCAAGTTCCATACCACCCCGTACTTCAAGCCTACTCGTGAATTTTCGGCTGACGACGTACTGTTCACCTTCAACCGAATGATCAATAAAGACGATCCGTTCCGTAAGGCCTACCCTACCGAGTTCCCGTACTTCTCGGACATGGAGATGGACAAGAACATCAAGAACATCGAGAAAGTCGATGACCACACCGTCAAGTTCACCCTTGGCACCGTGGACGCGGCGTTTATCCAGAACCTCGCGATGAGCTTTGCATCGATCCAGTCGGCCGAATATGCCGCCCAACTGTTGAAGGAAGGCAAGGCCGCCGACATCAACCAGAAGCCGATCGGCACTGGCCCGTTCGTGTTCAAGAGCTACCAGAAAGACTCCAACATTCGCTTCACCGGCAACAAGGAATACTGGAAGCCTGAAGACGTCAAGATCGATAACCTGATCTTCGCAATCTCCACGGACCCTTCAGTACGCATCCAGAAACTGAAAAAGAACGAGTGCCAGATCACAGCCTATCCTCGCCCGGCCGATATCAAGCCGCTGGAAGCGGACAAGGACATGAAGATGCCGCACCAGGCCGGCTTCAACCTGGGCTACATCGCCTACAACGTGATGCCTGTGCTCAAGGGCCAGACGACGCCAAACCCGCTGGCTGACCTGCGGGTTCGCCAGGCTTTGGACATGTCGGTGAACAAGCAGCAGATCATCGACTCCGTGTACCAGGGCGCTGGGCAATTGGCCGTCAATGCCATGCCACCCACCCAATGGTCGTACGACACTACGATCAAGGACGCCAAGTACGACCCTGCCAAAGCCAAGGAACTGCTCAAGGAGGCTGGCATAAAGGAAGGCACCGAGATCACTCTTTGGGCCATGCCGGTTCAGCGTCCGTACAACCCGAACGCCAAGCTGATGGCCGAGATGCTGCAGAGCGACTGGAAACAGATCGGCCTGAAGGTCAACATCGTCAGCTACGAGTGGGGCGAGTACATCAAGCGTTCCAAAGGTGGCGAGAACCAGGCGATGATCATCGGCTGGAGCGGTGACAATGGTGACCCTGACAACTGGCTGGGCACCCTGTTTTCGTCCCCGGCGTTGAACGGTAACAACTTCTCCAAGTTCGTTAATAAACAGTATGACGACCTGATCAGCCAGGCCAAATCGACCACGGATGTCGCCAAGCGCACCGAACTGTACAAACAGGCGCAACAGCTGCTTAAACGCGAATTGCCTTACACACCTATCGCGCACTCGACGGTGTATCAACCCATGCGTAATACCGTGCAGGACTTCAAGATCAGCCCGTTTGGCTTGAATTCCTTCTACGGCGTTAGCGTCAGCGGCAAGTAAGGACCAATAACGGCGACGTTTCATAACGTCGCCGTTATTCCATCCGCCTGGACCTTAGGAAACAGACTACGTTTGCAAGCGTTGCCGTCTTACAGCAATGAACTGCGACCCGTGCCTCCGTTGCCTACAAGGTCAGTCAGAATTGACGCATTTACTGCAAGGTCAACGCCCCATAAGGTCGTAGGACAGCAGAGGCATCACTCTGGGAAGGGCACTTGCTGTGTGTGGGATCAGTGAGGTCTGCCTGGCTGCACGCCAGCAGGTAGGCTCGCTGTTGATAACTACAAACAAGGACCGGGATCGTCATGCGCCATACCACCGTTGTATCCGCTCTGTTTGCCACCAGCCTGCTGGCCATGGCCACCATGGGCCAAGCCGCCGAGAAAAAGAGCCTGGTGTTCTGCTCCGAAGGCAGCCCGGCAGGGTTTGACACTGCGCAATACACCACCGCTACCGACAACGATGCGGCGGAGCCTTTGTATAACCGTTTGGTGGAGTTCGAAAAAGGCGCGACCGACGTCGTCCCTGGGCTGGCAACCAAGTGGGATATTTCCCCTGATGGCCTGACCTACACCTTCCACCTGCGTGAAGGGGTGAAGTTCCACAGCAACAAGGAATTCAAGCCGACGCGAGACTTCAACGCCGACGACGTGCTGTTCACCTTCAACCGCATGCTTGACCCCGAGCACCCGTTCCGTAAGGCCTACCCCACCGAGTTTCCGTACTTCAACGGGATGAGCCTGAACAAGAACATCGCCAAGGTCGAGAAAACCGGCCCCTACACCGTAGTGATGACGCTGAACACGGTCGACGCAGCCTTCGTGCAGAACATCGCCATGAGCTTTGCCGCGATCCTTTCGGCGGAATACGCCGAGCAGTTGCTCACGCAAGGCCGGCCCAGCGACATCAACCAGAAGCCGATCGGCACTGGCCCCTTCGTGTTCCAGCGTTACCAGAAAGACTCGCAGATCCGCTACGTGGGCAACAAACAGTACTGGGACCCGAGCCGCGTCAAGCTGGACCAACTGATCTTCGCCATCAACACCGACGCCTCGGTGCGCGTGCAGAAGCTCAAGGCCGGCGAATGCCAGGTGACCCTGCATCCACGCCCCGCCGACGTCGAAGCCCTCAAGACCGACCCGAACCTGCAACTGCTGACCAAACCGGGCTTCAACCTGGGCTATATCTCCTACAACGTACGCCACAAGCCGTTCGATCAGTTGGAAGTACGCCAGGCGCTGGATATGGCGGTGAACAAGCAGAGCATCCTCAATGCTGTGTACCAGGGCGCCGGGCAACTGGCGGTCAACGCCATGCCACCCACGCAGTGGTCCTACGACGACAGCATCAAGGACGCCGCCTACGACCCGGAAAAAGCCAAGCAGTTGCTCAAGGCCGCTGGCGTCAAGGAAGGCACCGAGATCACCCTGTGGGCCATGCCGGTGCAACGCCCGTACAACCCCAACGCCAAGCTGATGGCGGAAATGCTGCAGAACGACTGGGCCAAGATCGGTCTCAAGGTCAAGATCGTCAGCTATGAATGGGGCGAGTACATCAAACGCACCAAGAACGGTGAGCACGATGTCAGCCTGATCGGCTGGACCGGCGACAACGGTGACCCGGACAACTGGCTCGGCACCCTCTACAGCTGCGACGCCATCGGCGGGAACAACTACTCCATGTGGTGCGACCCGGCGTACGACAAGCTGATCAAGCAAGCCAAGGTCGTGACCGACCGTGAACAAAGGACTGTTCTGTACAAACAGGCGCAGCAACTGCTCAAGCAGCAGGTGCCGATCACGCCCATCGCCCACTCGACGGTCAACCAGCCGTTAAGCGCCAAAGTCGAAGGCTTCAAGGTAAGCCCCTTCGGCCGCAACGTGTTCTCGGGCGTCAGCATCAACCCATAAGAAAATAACCGGATGGCGGGGAGCGAAATCAGCTCCCCGGCAAACGTGCAGGCTTTTGTTGGGAATTTTCCTACGCCAAACGTTTGCAATAGCTTGAACAAGTTCCACACCCAATAGCCGGATCACCCAAAAAGACCGGCATTAAAAAAGAGAACCAAAGGAGCTTCACCCATGAAACTGAGCAGCAAAGCGCTTCTGGCCTTGGCCATCAGCAGCATCACGGCCACCGCCTACGCTGAAACGCAAAGCCAGGACTTCGTTCCTACCACCCTGGCCGGCACCAGCGCCCAAAGCGAGGCCAAAGGCTTTATCGAAGATTTCAGCCTGGGCGGCACCACGCGTAACTGGTACTCCCATGAAAGCAAATACCGCGGGGGCACCTTCTCGTACCAGAAACACGGCCAGACCCTGACCGATCGCAACCGTACCAACTGGGTGCAAGGCACCATCCTCAACGCCAGCTCGGGTTTCACCCAGGGCACCGTTGGGGTCAAGACTGAAGTGGCGGTGTACAACGCCCTGGTACTGGACCGCAGCAAGCGTGATATCAAAGGCGGCTCCAACCGTACCCTGGCCGACTCCAACGGTGATGCCGTAGACCAGTGGAGCAAACTGGGCCTGGCCAACGTGCAATTCCGTGTGTCCAACACCACACTGACCGCCGGTCGCCAGAACTTCAGCAGCGGCATCGTCGACACCATCGGCAACCGTGCTCTGCCTTCGAGCTTCCAGGGCGTGAGCTTCAACAGCGAAGAGTTCAGCAACCTGTCGTTCCAGGGCGGCGTGTTCGACCGCGTTTCCCCACGTAGCGAGCAGAGCCTGTCGAAATTCCGTAGCGAATACGGCAATGGCGCAGAAACCGACAAAGTGTCGACCCTGGGTGTGAACTACCAGCCGCTGAAAAGCCTGAAGACCAGCTTCTTCGCCGCTAACGTGAAGGACTTCTGGAACCAGTACTACTTCGGCGCCACCCACGAGCTGGGCGACGCGCAGCAGTTGGGCCTGACCACCGGCTTCAACTACTACAAGACTGTCGATGAAGGCAAAAAAGAGATGGGGGAAATCGACAACGATACCTTCTCCCTCTCCCTGGGCCTGACTCACCAGGCACACAGCCTGACCTTTGGCTACCAGCAAGTGAACGGTAACGAGTACTTCGACTACCTGCACGAAACCAACGGTATCTACCTGGCCAACTCCCTGACGTCTGACTTCAACGGCCCGAACGAGAAATCCTTCCAGATCGCCTATGCCATCAACATGGCTGAATACGGCGTACCTGGCCTTAAGTTCAACGCCTACTCGGCACGCGGCTGGGGCATCGATGGTACCCACTACACCGGCAACAATGGCCGGGCCAAGTTTGCCTATGACGGCATCCAGTCCCAGGACGGCGAGAAGCACCAGGAATACGGTGTAGGCGCCTCTTACGCGCTGCAGAGCGGCCCGCTCAAAGCCACCACCGTGCGCGCAACCTATGTTGAGCACCGTGGCAGCGAGTTCCAGTCCGACGGCAGCATCAAAGAGTTCCGTCTGGTTACCACCATCCCGTTCAACATCCTTTAATTAATGCCAGGCAGGCGGCGAGCTCAGGACGAGCTTGCCGCCTACGCTTTTCTGGTTCCATCGATTGCAGAGGGCTCTGAATGAAAATGCTCCCACTACAAGCCGCCATGGCCGCTGCGCTGTTGAGCGTGGCCATCGGCGTTTCGGCCAAACCGCTGGTGGTCTGCACCGAAGCCAGCCCGGAAGGTTTCGACCCGGTCCTGTACACCACTGCCGTGACCGCTGACGCCGCCGCTGAAACCATGTTCAACCGCCTGGTGGACTTCAAGCCCGGCACCACAGAAGTGGTGCCTGCCCTGGCCAAAGACCTGCCGGAAATCAGCGCCGATGGCCTGACCTACACCTTCCACCTGCGTGACGACATCAAGTTCCACACCACCGACTATTTCAAACCCACGCGCAACCTGAATGCCGATGATGTGCTTTGGAGCTTCCAGCGCCAGCTGGACCCGAATCACCCTTGGCATAAAAAGTCCAACGTGGGCTATCCGTACTTCGAAAGCATGGGCTTTAAAGAACTGCTCAAGAGCGTAGAGAAAACCGACGATCACACCGTCGTCTTTACCCTGACCCGTCCTGAAGCCCCGTTCCTGGCCGACCTGGCCATGGCGTTTTCCTCGATTCACTCCGCCGAATATGCCGACCAGTTGCTCAAGTCCGGCAAGACCGATGACCTGAACGCCAAGCCCATCGGCACCGGGCCGTTCATCTTCAACCGCTACGCAAAAGATGCCCAGGTGCGTTTCAAGGCCAACCCGGAGTACTTCCGTGGCAAGCCGCCGGCCGACCCGCTTATTCTGGCAATCACCACCGATAGCAATGTGCGCCTGCAAAAGCTCAAGGCCAACGAATGCCAGATCGCGCTGTATCCCAAGCCCGATGATGTACCCAGCGCCAAGGCTGATCCCAACCTGAAAGTGGCGGAACTAGCGGCGATGACCACCAGCTACACCGCCATGAATACCACCCACAAGTACATGAGCGATGCGCGGGTACGTCACGCGATCAATATTGCCTTCGATAAAAAGGGCTACAACGAATCGCTGTACGGCAAAGGCAACGCCGTCGATGCCACCGGGCCGTACCCGCCGACCCTGCTGGGCTTCAGTGACAAGCTGAAAAACCCAGTTCGCGACTTGGACAAGGCGCGCGCCCTGCTCAAGGAAGCCGGCGTACCGGAAGGCACCGAGTTCACCCTGTTTACCCGTAACGGCGGCGGCCCGACCAACCCCAACCCGATGCTCGGCGCCCAGCGCATGCAGGCGGATCTGGCCCAGATTGGCCTGAAGGTCAATATCAAGGTCATGGAGTGGGGCGAAATGCTCAAGCGCGCTAAAGCCGGCGAACACGACATGGTTTCTGCAGGCTGGGCCGGGGATAACGGCGACCCGGATAACTTCCTCACCCCTAACCTGAGTTGCGACGCAGCGAAAAACGGCGAAAACTACGCCCGCTGGTGTAACAAAGAGTTTCAAGACTTGATCGACAAGGCCCGCGCCGACGCTGAACCCGCCGAACGCGCCGCACTCTATGAACAAGCTTTGGCCGTTTTCGAGAAGGACCAACCGTGGATCCCCATGGCCTACCCGAAAATGTTTACCGCCATGCGCAAGAACGTCGAGGGTTATACCCAAAGCCCTCTGACTACCAATAACTTCGCCACCACCCAGGTGAAGTAAATAAGAAAAACGCTCGGCACCGTCGACACTGACGGTGCCGGACCTGCCTAACCGGCTGATTGAGGTACACACCAAGATGTTTAGTTTTATTGCCCGCCGACTGGGGTTATTGATCCCCACGTTCTTCGGCATCACGTTGCTGACCTTTGCGTTGATTCGCATGATTCCAGGCGACCCCGTAGAAGTCATGATGGGCGAGCGACGGGTTGACCCCGAAATGCACGCCCAGGCAATGGAGCGCCTTGGCCTTAACAAGCCGCTGTATGCGCAATACCTGGATTACGTCGGCAAGCTCGCCCAGGGCGACCTTGGCGAATCGTTGCGCACTCGCACCAGCGTGTGGACCGAGTTCACCGCCCTCTTCCCCGCGACCCTGGAACTGTCCATGGCCGCGCTGTTGTTCGCCGGTATTCTGGGCCTGTTGGCCGGGGTGATCGCGGCACTCAAACGAGGATCCCTGTTCGACCACGGGGTGATGGGCATCTCCCTGGCGGGATATTCGATGCCGATCTTCTGGTGGGGCCTGATCCTGATCATGTTCTTCTCGGTGAGCCTGGGCTGGACCCCGGTGTCCGGGCGTATCGACCTGCTCTACGACATCGAGCCACGCACCGGCTTCATGCTGATCGACACCCTGCTGGCCGACGAGCCGGACGCGTTCTGGGATGCGTTGCACCACCTGATCCTGCCAGCCATCGTGCTCGGCACCATCCCGCTGGCGGTGATCGCGCGCATGACCCGTTCGTCGATGCTCGAAGTGCTGCGTGAGGACTACATCCGCACCGCCAAGGCCAAGGGCCTGTCGCCGGCGCGCGTGGTGTTCGTGCACGGCCTGCGTAACGCGCTGATCCCGGTGCTCACTGTGGTCGGCCTGCAAGTCGGCACGCTGCTGGCCGGTGCGGTACTGACCGAAACCATCTTCTCGTGGCCCGGCATCGGCAAATGGCTGATCGAAGCCATTGGCGCGCGGGACTACCCGGTGGTGCAAAACGGCATTCTGCTGATCGCCTGCCTGGTGATCCTGGTGAACTTCGTGGTGGATATCCTCTACGGCTTCGCCAACCCACGCATCCGTCACCAGCGCTGAGATCATGACCATGACCACACCTACTCAAGTGTCAGCAGTCGATCAGAGCCTGCTGTACCCGTCCCCGTACAAAGAATTCTGGCAAGCCTTCTCCAAGAACAAAGGCGCGGTTGCCGGCCTGCTGTTCATGTTGCTGATCGTGTTCTGCGCGATCTTCGCCCCGTGGGTTGCGCCGCATAACCCCAGCGAGCAATACCGAGACTTCCTGCTCACGCCACCGGCCTGGCTGGAAGGCGGGCAGATGCAGTTCCTGCTGGGCACCGACGAACTGGGCCGTGACTTGCTCTCGCGCCTGATCCAGGGCTCGCGCCTGTCGTTGCTGATCGGTTTATCGTCGGTGGTGATGTCGCTGATCCCGGGCATCCTGCTGGGCCTGTTCGCTGGGTTCTTCCCGCGCTTGCTCGGCCCGACCATCATGCGCTTGATGGACATCATGCTGGCCCTGCCATCGCTGCTGCTGGCCGTGGCGATTGTGGCCATCCTCGGCCCTGGCCTGATCAACACCGTGATCGCCATCGCCATCGTGTCGTTGCCATCCTATGTGCGCCTGACCCGCGCCGCCGTGATGGGCGAACTGAACCGCGACTACGTGACTGCCGCCCGCCTCGCCGGCGCCGGCCTGCCACGCCTGATGTTCATCACCGTGCTGCCTAACTGCATGGCGCCGCTGATCGTACAAGCGACCTTGAGCTTTTCCTCGGCGATTCTCGATGCCGCGGCCCTGGGCTTCCTCGGCCTTGGCGTACAACCGCCAACCCCTGAGTGGGGCACCATGCTGGCTTCGGCCCGCGACTACATCGAACGCGCCTGGTGGGTGGTGAGCCTGCCTGGCTTGACCATTTTGCTCAGCGTGCTGGCAATCAACTTGATGGGTGACGGCCTGCGCGATGCGCTGGACCCGAAACTCAAGAACGCCGCCTGAGGAGATTCCCATGTCACTGTTAGAAATCAAGAATCTCAACGTGCGCTTCGGCGACAAGACCGCCGTGCCGGTGGTCGATGGCCTCGACATTTCCGTCGACAAGGGCGAAGTCCTGGCAATCGTTGGCGAGTCGGGCTCGGGTAAATCCGTGACCATGATGGCGCTGATGGGCCTGATCGAGCACCCCGGCATCGTCACCGCCGATGCGCTGAACTTCGACGGCAAGGACATGCTCAAGTTGAGCAACCGCCAGCGCCGCCAGATCGTCGGCAAAGACCTGGCGATGGTGTTCCAGGATCCGATGACCGCGCTGAACCCCAGCTACACCGTGGGTTTCCAGATCGAAGAAGTGCTGCGCCTGCATTTGAAAATGTCCGGCAAACAAGCACGCAAACGCGCCATCGAGCTGCTGGAAAAGGTCGAGATCCCAGGCGCCGCCAGCCGTATGGATGCCTACCCGCACCAATTGTCCGGTGGTATGAGCCAACGCGTGGCAATCGCCATGGCGATTGCCGGCGAACCGAAACTGCTGATCGCCGATGAACCGACCACTGCGTTGGACGTGACCATCCAGGCGCAGATCATGGAGCTGCTGTTGGCCCTGCAAAAAGAGCAGAACATGGGCCTGGTGCTGATCACTCATGACCTCGCGGTAGTGGCTGAAACCGCCCAGCGCGTGTGCGTAATGTACGCAGGTCAGGCAGTGGAAGTCGGCCAGGTGCCGCAGTTGTTCGACATTCCGGCACACCCGTACAGCGAAGCGTTGCTCAAGGCGATTCCCGAGCACAGCCTGGGTGCCACGCGCCTGGCCACGCTGCCGGGCATCGTGCCGGGCCGCTATGACCGTCCGCAGGGTTGCCTGCTGTCGCCGCGCTGCCCGTATGTGCAGGACTCCTGCCGCGCCCAGCGGCCGGGCCTCGATCCGAAAAGCAACAGCCTTGCCCGCTGCTTCTACCCGTTGAACCAGGAGGTGGCGTAATGGCCGTCGTACTTACCGCCCGCGACCTCACCCGTCACTACGAAGTGTCCCGTGGCCTCTTCAAAGGCCACGCCACCGTGCGTGCTCTTAATGGTGTGTCTTTTGAGCTGGAAGCCGGCAAGACCCTCGCCGTGGTAGGCGAGTCGGGCTGTGGCAAATCCACCCTGGCCCGCGCCCTGACGCTGATTGAAGAGCCCTCGTCGGGCTCGTTGAAAATCGCCGGGCAAGAAGTGGCCGGCGCCAACAAGGCTCAGCGCAAGCAATTGCGCAAAGACGTGCAGATGGTGTTCCAGAGCCCCTATGCCTCGTTGAACCCTCGCCAGAAAGTCGGCGATCAACTGGCCGAACCGCTGCTGATCAACACCCACCTGTCCGCCGCCGAGCGCCGCGAAAAAGTGCAGGCGATGATGAAGCAAGTGGGCCTGCGCCCTGAGCATTATCAGCGCTACCCGCACATGTTCTCCGGTGGTCAGCGCCAGCGTATCGCCCTGGCTCGCGCAATGATGCTGCAACCCAAGGTGCTGGTGGCGGACGAACCGACCTCGGCGCTGGACGTGTCGATCCAGGCACAGGTGCTTAACCTGTTCATGGATTTGCAGCAGGAATTCAACACCGCCTACGTGTTCATTTCCCACAACCTGGCGGTGGTACAGCACGTAGCTGACGATGTGATGGTGATGTACCTCGGCCGCCCGGTTGAGGTGGGCCCCAAGGAAGACATCTACGCACGCCCGCTGCACCCTTACACCCAGGCGCTGCTGTCGGCCACGCCGACCATTCACCCGGACCCGAGCAAGCCAAAGATCAAGATCGTCGGCGAACTGCCCAACCCACTGAACCCGCCGCCGGGTTGCGCGTTCCACAAGCGCTGCCCGTATGCGACCGAGCGCTGCAGCAGTGAGGAGCCGCTGTTGCGGCCGTTGGATAACCGGCAGGTGGCTTGTCACTACGCGGAGCAATTCGTGGCCTGAAGCAACATTTTTTCCCACTGTGGGAGCGGGCTTGCTCGCGAATGCGTGGGTTCAGCTACAGATGGGTTGCTGACACACCGTCTTCGCGAGCAAGCCCGCTCCCACAGGGGCAATGCGTGATATCGAGTTCCATCGCCCTTCCCGCCAGATTGCGCATCAGTCTGGCTGGAGGGGCTTTTTTTTGCGCGGTTGTAACAAAAAACATACCGTTTGAACCCATGCCAAAAGCCCTGAAAACATTGAGCCAGAGCGTTTCGAAAAGTGTATAGATTGTAAATGCAATTTACTTCTGTTTGAGAATCAATACCATTACGGCGCACGGAGAGCGCTGGATGCACGACAAAAATTCAGACGCCTCTCGTTCAATCGCCCCTCCTAAAGGACTTTGTGGACATGTCGTCTCAATTCAGGCTCAGCCATCTCTCGCTGGCGTTTATCGCTACCCTTTCGTCCCCCGCGCTGCTGGCGCAGAGTGTGGAAAAAGAGCGCGATAAAGTGCCGATCCAAGCGACAGACCTGCCGGTGGATGGCACGCCCCAAGCCCTGGTGCTGGGCGAAACGCGTGTATTGGGCACCGCTGCCGAAGAACTCAAGCAGGCGCCCGGTGTGTCGATCATCACCGCCGAAGACATCAAGAAACGCCCGCCCACCAACGACCTGTCGGAGATCATCCGCCGCGAGCCGGGCGTGAACCTGACCGGCAACAGTTCCAGCGGCAGCCGTGGCAACAACCGCCAAATCGACCTGCGCGGCATGGGCCCGGAAAACACCCTGATCCTGATCGATGGCAAGCCGTCCACCTCCCGCAACGCCGTGCGTTATGGCTGGAGCGGCGACCGCGATACCCGTGGCGAAACCAATTGGGTGCCGGCCGAAGAAGTCGAACGCATTGAAATCCTGCGCGGCCCGGCCGCCGCCCGTTATGGCTCCGGTGCCATGGGCGGTGTCATCAACATCATCACCAAACGCCCCACCGACCAACTGCACGGCTCGCTGACCGCTTACACGGCCTTCCCTGAAAACGACGCCGAAGGTGCGAGCAAACGCACCAACTTCAACCTCAGCGGCCCGTTGACCGACACACTGGCGTTCCGCGTCTATGGCGGCCTGAACAAGACCGACGCCGATGACGCCGACATCAACCGCGCAGCACAGGCGACCCCAGACTCGCTGGTGGCCGGCCGCGAAGGCGTACGCAATAAAGACGTGAACGGCTTGCTGAGCTGGCAGTTCACCCCCGAGCAAACCCTCGACCTGGAAGCCAGCTACAGCCGCCAGGGCAATATTTTCGCCGGCGATACCATGCTCAACGGCGGTGGCGCGTTCGTGGAAAGCCTGGTGGGCAAGGAAACCAGTGTGATTCAACGCAGCAGCTTTTCGGCCACGCACCGCGGCGAGTTCGACTGGGGCTCGACCCTGGCTTCGCTAACCCACGACCTGACCCGCAACGAACGCCTCAATGAAGGCCTGGCCGGTTCTGGCGAGGGTGCGCCGTCTGCCAGCGCAGGCCGTTTCGAGTCGCGCTTGCGCAACACTCGGGCCACCGCCGAGGTCAACCTGCCCCTGAGCGTCGGTGCCGAACAGGTGCTGACCCTGGGCAGCGAATACCTCTACGAGTCGATGAACGACCCAGGCTCGTTGCGCCCGCAAAGCTATGACCCAGGCACCGGCGGCGTCCCCGCCATCCCGGGCGTGAGCCGCAACAGCACCAAGACCACCGCCTCGAGCTACGCCTTGTTTGCCGAAGACAACATCGAGCTGGGCAGCAAGACTGTCATCACGCCTGGCTTGCGCTTCGACGACCATGAGGAATACGGCGGCAACTGGAGCCCCAGCTTCAACGCCTCGCACCAGTTGACCGATGAATTGAGCATCAAGGGTGGCATCGCCCGCGCCTATAAAACACCCAACCTGTACCAGTCCAACCCGAACTATTTGCTGTACAGCCGTGGCAATGGCTGCAACGCCAGCGAAGCCAACATGGGCGGTTGCTACCTGGTGGGTAATCGCGACCTGAAGCCGGAAATCAGCGTCAACAAGGAAATCGGCCTGGCTTTCGACAAGGGCACCTGGCGTACCAGTGCGACGTACTTCCGTAATGACTACAAGAACAAGATCAACGCCAGTAACGAGGCGGCCTTCCGCCTGGGCAACGGTCGCCGCGTGCTGGAGTGGGAAAACAGCGGGCCCGCCTTGGTGCAGGGCGTTGAAGGCAACCTGTTCATCAGCCTGCGCGATGACTTGAACTTGAATACCAACCTGACCTACATGATCGACTCCAAGGACAAGGACACCGGCGAGCCGTTGAGCATCATCCCCAAGTACACCGTCAACACCACGCTGGATTGGCAAGCCACTGACAAGCTTTCATTCCAGGTCAGCGGCACCTATTACGGCAAACAAGAAGCACCGACGCTCAACTCACGCAGCGCCAGCAGTTACGAGCGCAGCGCCCAGCAGGACGTCGACCCGTACGGGTTGATGGGCCTGAGCAGCGGCTACGAATTCAGCAAAAACCTGAGCGTACGCGTGGGCATCAACAACCTCCTGGACAAGCGCCTGTCTCGCAAAGGTAACGCCGACGACGCCGGTGCCCAGACCTACAATGAACCGGGCCGCGCTTACTTCGCGTCGGTGACTACATCGTTCTAAGGCATTGTTTGAGGTCTGAAAAGCGCCTCCCGCCAGCTATAGGCTGGCGGGAGGCGCTTTCTTTCTAGCGAGCCTACGTTTGGCTATCGCCTTCGTCTGCGTCGTCGCTGTCGGGCTCGTCGGTAGTAGAGTCATCATCACCCTCGCTGCCGCCCTGGCCCTGATCGCCTGGTTCGGCTTCGGACTTGGCCAACTGCAAGTGCGATGCCTGACCACTGGTCACCACCGCTGCGCTCGGTACCGGGTTATGCGCCCAGGCCGTCGACATCCCCAACGACAACAGCACCAGCACTTTCATCAACAGCACTATTCGTTGAAAAATACTCATGATCGATTCCGTCCAGTCAGTAAATGGGCCCCGCACGGCAGTCATTAACTGCCACCAGCGTTTACGCTAGTCGCGATGCCGGATTACCGCCAATCCCCAGCCTTTAGGAGGTCAAAATGTGGGAGGGGGCTTGCCCCGATTACGGAGTGTCAGAGCCCAATACACTGGCTGACACACCGCTATCGGGGCAAGCCCCCTCCCACATTCTCTGAACCGCTCAAACCTTAGTGGTGTTCGCGGGTCGCGCGGAATTTCACATCCGGCCAACGCTCTTCCATCAACGCCAGGTTCACGCGGGTCGGCGCCAGGTAGGTCAGGTGACCACCGCCGTCGATTGCCAGGTTTTCCACGGCCTTGTTGGAGAACTCTTCCAACTTCTTCTTATCGCTGCAATCAATCCAGCGCGCCGAATACACGGTGATCGGCTCATACGAACACTCAACCTTGTATTCCTCTTTCAAGCGGCTGGCGACCACATCGAACTGCAGCACACCCACGGCGCCGAGGATGATGTCGTTGCTGCGCTCGGGGAAGAACACCTGGGTGGCGCCCTCTTCGGCCAATTGCTGCAAGCCTTGGCGCAGTTGCTTGGACTTGAGCGGGTCACGCAGGCGCACGCGGCGGAACAGTTCCGGGGCGAAATGCGGAATGCCGGTGAAGCCCAGGGCTTCGCCTTCGGTAAAGGTGTCGCCGATCTGGATGGTGCCGTGGTTGTGCAGGCCGATGATGTCGCCGGCAAACGCCTCTTCCAGCTGTTCACGCTCGGAGGAGAAGAACGTCAGGGCGTCGCCGATGCGTACGTCCTTGCCGGTGCGCACGTGGCGCATCTTCATGCCTTTTTCGTACTTGCCGGAGCAGATGCGCATAAAGGCGATACGGTCGCGATGTTTCGGGTCCATGTTCGCCTGGATCTTGAACACGAAGCCGGTGAATTTCTCTTCCACCGGTTCCACGGTGCGCTCGTTGGCAACGCGGGCCAGGGGCTTTGGCGCCCAGTCCACGACGGCGTCGAGCACGTGGTCGACACCGAAGTTGCCCAGCGCGGTACCGAAGAACACCGGCGTCAGTTGGCCGTCGAGGAATTCCTGCTGGTTGAACTCATGGCAGGCGCCCTGCACCAGTTCCAGCTGGTCGACGAAACGATCGTACTCGTCGCCCAGGTGGGCACGGGCTTCGTCGGAGTCGAGCTTCTCGATGATCTTGGTTTCGGTGCGTTCATGGCCGTGGCCGGCGGTGTAGACAATGATGTAGTCGTCGGCCAGGTGGTACACGCCCTTGAAGTCGCGGTAGCAACCAATCGGCCAGGTGATCGGCGCGGCTTTGATCTTCAAGACGGCTTCGATTTCATCCAGCAACTCGATGGGGTCGCGGATATCGCGGTCGAGTTTGTTGATGAAACTGACAATCGGCGTGTCACGCAGACGGCACACGTCCATCAACGCGATGGTACGCGGTTCGACGCCTTTACCGCCGTCGAGGACCATCAGCGCCGAGTCCACCGCGGTGAGGGTGCGGTAGGTATCTTCGGAGAAGTCTTCGTGCCCCGGGGTGTCGAGCAGGTTGATCATGTGCTCGCGATACGGGAACTGCATGACCGACGTGGTAATGGAAATACCCCGTTGTTTTTCCATTTCCATCCAGTCGGAGGTGGCATGGCGGTCGGATTTGCGCGATTTCACCGTGCCGGCCACCGCGATCGCCTTGCCCATCAGCAACAGCTTTTCGGTGATGGTGGTCTTACCGGCATCGGGGTGGGAAATAATGGCGAAAGTGCGGCGTTTCGCGACTTCGGCGGCCTGGTGGGTCATGGGAAATCGCCTGGCAGGTGAGTCAAAAAAGGGCGGCGAGTATAGCGCAAACGCGAGGGTACGGACCACCGTTGAGCCCATTGGGGGTGGCTAAATGCGCCCAAGTGTGGAACCTTTTAAAAGGTCGAGACGTCCACTCCCCTGCTATCGCACTCGGAACAGGGGCTGAAATATCAGCAAGTTAGCCTGACGAGGCTGCGCTCATGGCTCGATCGCATACTGCATTGCCAGTATCGGCGAGTTGCTTTTCGCGAACTCATTCAGAGGCAGCCAGGAATGGCAGTGCCGCCGGAAAATGTGTTCGCCGACAAAAGAAAAAAAGGAGTCCGCCTGTGGCTATTCGCTATGGCAAAGGGCTGATAGGAGGCGCGGTCGTCGTCGCGCTCCTGGCCCTGCTGGTCCACTGGATCGGCATCAACACGATCGAACTGTACCGCGACGATTTGTTGTTTTACCTGCAAGCTCACCTGATTCTCGTCCTAATCTCCATGCTGGCAGCCCTGATTGTGGGCATCCCCGCCGGTATCCTGCTCAGCCGACCCAACATGGTCGGGCGCGCAGAACGTTTCATGCAGATCTTCAACATCGGCAACACCGTCCCTCCCCTGGCCGTACTGGCCATCGCCCTCGGCGTCCTCGGCATCGGCAGCGGCCCGGCCATCTTCGCGCTGTTCCTTGCCTCGCTCCTGCCCATCGTACGCAACACCTACGAAGGCCTGAAAAACGTTCAGGGCTCCCTCAAGGAAGCCGCCACCGGCATCGGCATGACGCCGCGCCAGGTGCTGTTTCGCGTGGAGCTGCCCAACGCCGTGCCGATCATCATCGGCGGTGTGCGCGTGGCCCTGGCGATCAACGTCGGTACCGCACCGCTGGCGTTCCTGATTGGCGCCAACAGCCTGGGCAGCCTGATCTTCCCCGGCATCGCCCTGAACAACCAGCCGCAACTGTTGCTCGGCGCCGCCTGCACCGCGCTGCTGGCATTGCTGCTTGATGGCCTGGTGACCATGGCCAGCCGCCTCTGGCTAGAACGCGGGTTACGCCCGTCTTAAGCCCGGTAAAGGAATTCACATGAAAAAACTGAGCTTGATATTAGGCTGCGTCCTGCTGCTTGCAGGTATTGCGCAAGCCGCCGAAAAACCCGTGATCCGCATCGGCGCCCGGGTGTTCACCGAGCAGACCCTGCTCGCCGAAATCACTTCCCAATACCTGCGCACCAAGGGCTACGACGCCCGCGTGACCGGCGGCCTGGGCAGCAACCTGGCGCGCAGTGCCCAGGAAAGCGGGCAACTGGACCTGATATGGGAATACACCGGCGTGTCGCTGGTGGCCTACAACCATATCGACGAGAAACTCGACAGCGAACAGTCCTACGCTCGGGTCAAAGAACTCGATGGGAAAAAAGGCCTGGTCTGGCTATCGCCGTCGCGCTTTAGCAACACCTATGCGCTGGCGCTGCCGGAGAAGGTCGCCCAGGAACATCCCGAGATCAACAGCATCAGCGACCTCACCAACGCCATGGCCGAGAACACCAAAGAGCACCGTCTGGTCGCCCTGGATACCGAGTTCGCCAACCGCTCCGATGGCCTGGCCGGCATGGTCAAGCTGTACGACATGAACCTGACACGCGAGAACACCCGGCAAATGGACGCGGGCCTGGTCTACACCGCCCTGCGTAATGGCCAGGTGTTTGCCGGACTGGTCTACACCACCGACGGGCGCCTCAACGCCTTTAAGTTGAAGCTGCTCGAAGACGACAAGCACTACTTCCCGGATTACACCGCAGCCCCGGTGATCCGCCAGGAATACCTCGACAAACACCCGCAACTGGCCGCCGAACTCAAGCCTTTGGCCCACCTGTTCGACGACGAAACCATGCGCCAGCTCAATGCACGGGTCGACGTCGACCATGAAAGCCCGTCCGCCGTTGCCGCCGATTTCCTGCGCCAACATCCAATCAACTAAAAAGGAGAAGACATGGAATTTTTGAACGCCTTTTCCCATCTTGATTGGGCCCAAGTCCTGCACCTGACCTGGCAGCACATCACCCTGGTCGGCATCGCCGTGATCCTCGCGATCTTCATCGGCGTGCCCCTGGGCATTCTGATGACGCGCTTCCCGACCCTGGCCGGCCCGTTGCAAGCCAGCGCCACAGTGTTGCTGACCGTGCCATCCATCGCGCTGTTCGGCCTGCTGCTGCCGTTCTACTCCAAGTTCGGCCAGGGCCTGGGGCCAATGCCGGCGATCACCGCCGTGTTCCTTTACTCCCTGCTGCCAATCATGCGTAACACCTACCTGGCCCTCACCGGCGTTGAGCCAGGCATTCGCGAAGCCGCACGCGGCATCGGCATGACCTTCGGCCAGCGCCTGCGCATGGTCGAACTGCCGATTGCGGTGCCGGTGATTCTCGCTGGCGTGCGTACCGCCGTGGTGATGAATATCGGTGTGATGACCATCGCCGCCACCATCGGTGCCGGTGGCCTGGGTGTACTTATTCTGGCTTCCATCAGCCGCAGCGATATGTCGATGCTGATCGTCGGCGCCGTGCTGGTCAGTCTCCTGGCCATCTTCGCCGACCTGCTTCTGCAATGGCTGCAACGCTCGCTGACTCCAAAAGGATTGCTCAAATGATCGAACTTCAAAACCTGTCCAAGACTTTTCAAAGCAACGGCAAGACCGTCACCGCCGTCAACGATGTAAGCCTGACCGTCAACGAAGGCGAAATTTGCGTATTCCTGGGGCCCTCGGGCTGCGGCAAGAGCACCACGCTGAAGATGATCAACCGTCTGATCAAGCCCTCCTCGGGCAAGATCCTGATCAACGGCGAAGACACCACCGACCTCGACGAGGTGACCCTGCGTCGCAACATCGGCTACGTGATCCAGCAGATCGGCCTGTTCCCCAACATGACCATCGAAGAGAACATCGTGGTGGTGCCCAAGCTGCTCGGCTGGGACAAGCAAAAATGCCACGACCGCGCCCGCGAATTGATGAGCATGATCAAGCTGGAGCCCAAGCAGTACCTGCATCGCTACCCGCGTGAATTGTCGGGTGGGCAGCAACAGCGCATCGGAGTGATCCGCGCCCTGGCGGCGGATGCGCCGCTGCTGCTGATGGACGAGCCGTTCGGCGCGGTCGACCCGATCAACCGCGAGATGATCCAGAACGAGTTCTTCGAGATGCAGCGCGCGCTGAACAAAACCGTGATCATGGTCAGCCACGACATCGACGAAGCCATCAAGCTGGGTGACAAGATCGCCATCTTCCGCGCCGGCAAGCTGCTGCAGATCGACCACCCGGACACGCTGCTGGCGCACCCGGCCGACGAGTTCGTCAGCAATTTCGTGGGCCAGGACAGCACCCTCAAGCGCCTGCTGCTGGTAAAAGCCGAAGACGCGGCGGACAACGCCCCGTCGGTGAGCCCGGAAACACCCGTGGCCGATGCGCTGGAATTGATGGACGAGCACGACCGCCGCTATGTGGTGGTCACCTGTTCGGAGAACAAGGCGCTGGGGTATGTACGCCGCCGCGACCTGCACCGCCAGGCCGGCACCTGCGGCCAGTACCTGCGCGAGTTCAACGCCACGGCGGCGTACGACGAGCATTTGCGCATCCTGCTGTCGCGCATGTACGAGTTCAACCGCTCGTGGTTGCCGGTGATGGATGCCGAGCGCGTGTTCCTGGGTGAAGTGACCCAGGAGTCGATTGCCGAGTACCTGAGTTCCGGTAAATCCCGTGGCGGCAAGACCAGCATTGTCTCGCCTGCCGAAACTGCTTTGGCTTGATAGATCGCTATCGCAGGCAAGCCAGCTCCCACAGGGGAATGCATTCCAGCATAAGAATGCAGTTCAAATGTGGGAGCTGGCTTGCCTGCGATGAATACACCGCAAATCCATCTGATTGGCCCCATCCGGGGAACATCAATCCGTCACACCGGTCGGTTACATAAGTAGCTGCACGCGGCCGCGCGACGAACGCGTGCAAAAACGCGACATTTTTAGTTGATCCCACGCCCGCCAAGCCCTAAAGTTCGCGCCGAACGTCCATGCTGGAAACGATCCATCCGGCTCAAGTACTGACGACGAGACAGCAAGGCCAAGGGCAGCTTACCCCATGGCCTTTTTGCTTTCGGCGACATGCCTTGGGAAGTAGGCGAACCAAAGTGGGGATACGGAGGACGTTCATTTGCACCCATTGATCAAATTAGTTTGCCCTTAGGAGTTCCCAGCATGTCGATCAACGTCGAAGATTATTTCGCGCGCGCCACTTTTGACAAAATGAAAGCGTTCGCCGACAAGCAAGAAACCCCGTTCGTGGTGATCGACACCGCGATGATCTGCCAGGCCTACGACGACCTGCGCGCCGGTTTCGAATTCGCCAAGGTGTATTACGCCGTCAAGGCCAACCCGGCCGTTGAGATCATCGACCTGTTGAAAGACAAGGGTTCGAGCTTCGACATCGCCTCGATCTATGAGCTGGACAAGGTCATGGACCGCGGCGTCAGCGCCGACCGTATCAGCTACGGCAACACCATCAAGAAATCCAAGGACATCCGCTACTTCTATGAGAAGGGCGTGCGTCTGTTCTCCACCGACTCCGAAGCCGACCTTCGCAACATCGCCAAGGCCGCGCCGGGTTCGAAAGTGTATGTGCGTATCCTCACCGAAGGCTCGACCACTGCTGACTGGCCGTTGTCGCGCAAATTCGGCTGCCAGACCGACATGGCCATGGACCTGCTGATCCTCGCCCGCGACCTGGGCCTGGTGCCTTACGGCATCTCGTTCCACGTTGGCTCGCAACAGCGCGACATCAGCGTGTGGGACGCAGCCATCGCCAAGGTCAAGGTGATCTTCGAACGCCTCAAAGAAGAAGACGGCATCCACCTGAAGCTGATCAACATGGGCGGCGGCTTCCCGGCCAACTACATCACCCGCACCAACAGCCTGGAAACCTACGCCGAAGAAATCATCCGTTTCCTTAAAGAAGACTTCGGTGACGACCTGCCGGAAATCATCCTGGAACCTGGCCGTTCGTTGATCGCCAACGCCGGTATCCTGGTCAGCGAAGTGGTGCTGGTGGCGCGCAAGTCCCGTACCGCCGTCGAGCGCTGGGTGTACACGGATGTGGGCAAGTTCTCCGGCCTGATCGAAACCATGGACGAAGCCATCAAGTTCCCGATCTGGACCGAGAAGAAAGGCGAGATGGAAGAAGTGGTCATCGCCGGCCCGACCTGCGACAGCGCCGATATCATGTACGAAAACTACAAGTACGGCCTGCCGTTGAACCTGGCCATTGGTGATCGTCTGTACTGGTTGTCGACCGGTGCCTACACCACCAGCTACAGCGCGGTGGAGTTCAATGGGTTCCCGCCGCTGAAATCCTTCTACGTTTAACCCCACCCCCGATCGTTCCCACGCTCTGCGTGGGAACGCCTCCTGTGACGCTCTGCGTTACGCGCTCAAGTGCGGACGCGGAGCGTCCAGGGCGGCATTCCCACGCGGAGCGTGGGAACGATCAGCTCGTAGCTCGTTGCTGGTACAACTCGGCCATGGCGCGAATTCGCGGGTCATCCGCCCGTGCCAGCGCCTTGTGTGCCGTTTGCAGAAACTTGAGATTCCCGCCTGCCAGCGCCTTGTGCAACCACTCCAGCGCCGCGTCGACCTGGCCGCTGTCTGCCAGCACCGCCGCATGGCTGAACTGCCCACGAAAATCACCTGCCTCGGCTGAGCGGCGGTACCACTCAACGGCCGCCTCAACATCCTTGGGGCAATGCTGCCCGTCTTCCAGGTAACGCCCGAGCAGGTTCATCGACTTGGCATGGTCCTGTTCGGCAGCCTGGCGATACAGCGCCAGTGCTTGCGCCTGGTCTTCAACAACGCCACGGCCGGTAGCCAAGAGGTTGGCGTAGTTGTATTGCCCCCAATCCAACCCGGCGTGTGCCGCCAGGCGATATTCCCGTGCTGCGGCGGCTTCATCGACAGCGCAGCCCCAGCCATGCTCCCGGCAACGCCCGATCATATTGCGCGCCATCAGGTGCCCGCCCTGCGCGGCAATCTGGAACCAGCGCAGCGCCAATGCTTCATCGCGTGCGATGCCGCGCCCTTCCAGCAGAATTTGCCCGAGCAGGGCCTGGGCATCGACCACGCCTGCCTTGGCCGCGATCAGAATGGCCTGGGCGGCGCGCACCGGGGAGTCATCGAGCATGCTCTGCAATTGTTCGACATTGAGCACTTCTTCGCGGCGCAATAAAAAGCCCATGCTCAGACCTCGACCCAGCGGCGCAACAGGTTGTGGTAGGTGCCGGTGAGCTGGATCAGCGCAGGGTGGTCGGGCACGTCGCGGGTCAGTTGCTGGATCGCGCCGTCCATTTCAAACAGCAAGGTGCGCTGGCTGTCTTCGCGCACCAGGCTTTGGGTCCAGAAGAACGAGGCATAACGCGCGCCACGGGTCACCGCGTTGACTTTGTGCAGGCTGGAGCCGGGGTACAGCACCATGTCGCCGGCGGGTAGCTTGACCCGCTGCAGGCCGAACGTGTCCTGGATCTCCAGTTCCCCACCGTCGTAGTCGTCGGGGTCGCTGAAGAACAACGTGGACGAAAGGTCGGTGCGCACGCGCTCATGGCTGCCTTTGGGTTGGCGCACCGCGTTGTCGATATGAAAGTCGAAACTGCCGCCAGCGGTGTAGCAGTTGAGCAGTGGCGGGAAGACTTTATGCGGCAGCGCGGCCGACATGAACAGCGGGTTGCTCCACAACCGTTCCAGCATCGCCGCGCCGATTTCCTTGGCCAGGGGGTGGCCTTCGGGTAATTGCAGGTTGTGCTTGGCCTTGGCCGACTGGTGCCCGGCGGTGATTTTGCCGTCAGCCCATTCGGTCTCTTCCAGGGCTTGGCGAATGCGCAGCACCTCCTCGCGAGAGAACAGGCCGGGAATGTGCAGCAACATGAGGCAATACCTGCGATCAGAGAGGCGCCAATGGTATTGATTCTTATCCTCCCTGTAAAACACGGGGACGAACGAGAGCGCAAAATCCGTAACAAAAAAGTGTAAAGAATGTAAATTCGATGCGAATAGCAATATCTCGCAATTGATACAAAGTCTTGTTGGCCCTATATTCCGCGGCCTCACAACCTTGGGGAAGGGACACGTCATGTCGCGCACTATTCTAAAAATACCGGCCAGTTCACCACGCATGCTGGCCTCCGCCATTGGCGTTGCCCTGAGTGCCGGCTCCGCCGCCCACCTGGCGCAGGCGGCTGAAAATACCGAGCCAAAAGGCGAGCGCAACCCTATCTCCCTCGGCGCCACCAACATCACCGGCCAGGAGCAGGACAACACCTCCTACCAGGTGGAAAAAGCCTCGTCGCAGAAGTACACCGCGCCGCTGGTGGACACGCCGCGCTCGGTCACTGTGGTGCCGCAACAAGTCCTCAAGGACACCGCCGCCACCTCGTTGCAGGACGCCTTGCGCACCGTACCGGGTATCACCTTCGGTGCCGGTGAAGGTGGCAATCCTCAGGGCGACCGTCCGTTCATCCGTGGTTTTGATGCCCAGGGCGATACCTACCTCGATGGCGTACGCGATACCGGCGGCCAGAGCCGCGAGATCTTCGACATCGAGTCCATCGAAGTCAGCAAAGGCCCGAACTCTTCGTTCGGCGGCCGTGGCTCGGCCGGTGGCAGCCTCAACCTGGTGAGCAAGACCCCACAAGCGCGGGACTTCACCAACGGCGGCTTTACCTACGGCTCCGACCAGACCCGCCGCTACGTGCTCGACGTGAACCGCCAGTTCCTGGACGACAGCGCGGCATTCCGCCTGAACCTGATGAGCCATGAACAAAACGTGGCTGGCCGCGATGCGGTGAACTACGACCGTTGGGGCGTGGCACCGTCGCTGACGTTTGGCCTGGGCACGCCGACCCGCGTCAACCTCAGCTACTACCACATGGAAAGTGACGACCTGCCGGATTCGGGGATTCCGTATGGCTATGGCAGCACAGCCAAGAATGCCGTGCACGTTCATGACAAACCTACCGATGGCGGCGATAGCAGCAACTTTTACGGCTTAAAAAGCCGCGACTTCCGCAAAACACGCGCCGACATCAGCACGGTCTCCATCGAGCACGACCTGAACGACAACATGACGCTGAAAAACACCCTGCGTCATGGCAGCACCGGCCAGGATTACGTATTGACGCAGCCTGATGACAGCCAGCACAACGTCAACCAGTTCGGCACCGTGTGGCGTCGGGCTAACAGTCGCGTGTCCACCACTACGACGACCACTAACCAGACCGATCTGTTTGGTAATTTCCAATTGGCGGGGATGAAGCATTCCTACTCCACTGGTTTGGAGTTCACGGGCGAAGAAACCCGCGTAAGTGGCTACACGGTCACTCCAAACAGTAACCCAATACCCAATGGCTGCACGCCTAGCGTAGTCGGCAGCAGCGGCGGCAATTGTACGTCTCTCGGCAACCCGAATCCGGATGATGCCTGGAACGGCAACGTTGCGCGCAACTACAACGGCACCAACACCAAAGCCACCAGTCGCGCTGCCTATGTATTCGACACCATCGAACTTGATCCTAAATGGCTGCTCAATGTCGGCCTGCGCTACGACACTTTCGACACTCAAGCCAATACCAATGCCGCTACAGGACGTACCAAGCTCAAGGACGACAGCCAATTTTTCAACTGGCAGGCCGGGCTTGTGTGGAAACCCACGGAAAACGGCAGCATCTATACCTCCTACGCTACCTCAGCTTCGCCAGTTGGCGGCTTAGTAGGTGAAGGTCAGGAACCCAATGGTTTCGTCACCGGCATTAACACCAGCGACCTGGAACCCGAAGAAACAGTCAACTACGAACTCGGCACTAAGTGGGATCTGTTTCATGATCGCTTGTCCCTAACTGCTGCCGTGTTCCGCACTGAGAAGAAAAACACACGAATTCTGGTGAGTTCCAACACCTTCGAAAACGGCGGTGAATCCCGAGTCGATGGCTTGGAGCTGTCTGCCAGCGGAAAAATCACTGATCAATGGCAAGTGTTCGCTGGTTACAGCTATCTGAAAAGCGAGCTGGTAGATCCTGGCAGAATCGGCAACCGTCAAAACGTGGTGAGTGCCGGTTCCAACAAAGGCAACCAGATGCCCAACACGCCGAAGAACTCCTTCAGCCTGTGGACCACCTACGACATCACCCCCAAGCTGACCGTCGGCGGCGGCGCGTTCTACGTCGATGAGGTTTACGGCGATGCAGGCAACACCGTGTACGTGCCGTCCTACACCCGCTACGACGCCATGGCCAGCTACAAGCTGACCAAAAACGTCGACTTGCAATTGAACGTACAAAACCTCACCGACAAGACGTATTACGATAAGGCCTACTCGGCGCACTTCGCCAACCAGGCGGCCGGTCGTACCGCTCTGTTGACTACCAGCTTCCACTTCTAAACGCAGTCAATGCTCGACCCAAGGCCCCACGCATCGGATGCGTGGGGCTTTTGTGTGTAAAACAGAATTTTTCTCGATAACCCACGGCATAATGCGCGCCGTGACATCGATATCCAGATAAGCGAGGCGGCCCGACGTGTTGAAGAAAACCCTGTTTCAGTTGCACTGGTTCTTCGGCATCACTGCCGGGCTGGTGCTGGCCTTGATGGGGATCACCGGGGCTGCGTACTCGTTCCAGGATGAAATCCTGCGGGCCCTCAACCCCACGGTTTTGAGCGTACAGAAACGCGATGCCGGTGTACTGCCGCCCGCCGAGCTGGTACGCAAGCTGGAAGCGGCCGAAGGCAAGACCGTGGCCATGCTGTGGGTAGAAAGTGAAAGCGGCAACGCCGGCCGCGTGTCCTTCACCCCGCCACCGGGCGAGCGCCGTGGCCAGATGCGCTACTTTGACCCGTACACCGGCGACTACATGGGTGACGCGGTCGGCCAGGACCTGTTCGGTTTTATCCTGCAATTGCACCGCTTCCTCGCCATCGGCGATACCGGGCGCAATATCACCGGCGCCTGCACCCTGATCCTGCTGTTTTTCTGCCTCTCCGGCCTGTACCTGCGCTGGCCGCGCCAGGTGAAAAGCTGGCGCGTCTGGCTGACCCTGGACTGGCGCAAAAAGGGCCGCAGCTTCAATTGGGACCTGCACTCGGTATTCGGCACCTGGTGCCTGCTGTTTTATCTTTTGGCGGCGCTGACCGGGCTGTATTGGTCCTACGACTGGTACAACCGTGGCGTGACCAAACTGCTGTCCGACGCGCCGCAGAACGAGCGCATGCGCAAGCGCGGTCCCCCGCCCTCAGGCCCGGCTCCGGTGGCCAACTATGACGCGATCTGGAGCAGCATCTACAGCAACGCCGGCCCCGACTTGAGCGCCTACAACATTCGGATGCCCGCGGTCGCCGGGCAACCGGCCACCGTGTATTACCTGCTCACTTCATCGCCCCATGACCGTGCGCTGAACCAGATCAACCTGGACCCGGCCACCGGCGAGGTCAAATCCCACGAGCGCTACGCCAGCAAAAGCCTCAAGGCGCAGTTGCTGACCAGTGTGTATGCGCTGCACACCGGCAGCTATTTCGGCCTGGTCGGGCGCATCGTCCTCACCGTCAGCTCACTGCTTATGCCGCTGTTTTTCATCACGGGCTGGCTGCTGTACCTCGACCGACGCCGCAAAAAGCGCCAGGTCCGCGATGCCCGCAAAGGTTTGACAGATAACCACAGCAATGCCCCGGCCTGGCTGATCGGCTTCGCCAGCCAGAGCGGCTTTGCCGAACAACTGGCCTGGCAAACGGCCGGGCAACTGCAGGCTGCGGGCCTGGCGGTGAAGGTGCAGCCTTTGGGCAGTGTCAGCCGCGACGACCTCAGCCAATCACAGAACGCGCTGTTTGTGGTCAGTACCTTTGGCGACGGCGAAGCCCCCGACAGCGCCCGCGGGTTCGAGCGCAGCGTGCTCGGCCATTCGCTGCCCCTCACAGGCTTGAACTACTCGGTGCTGGCCCTGGGTGACCGGCAGTACGAACATTTTTGCGGCTTTGCCCGGCGCCTGCATTTCTGGCTGACCAACCAGGGCGGCACCCCGCTGTTTGCCCCGGTGGAAGTCGACAGCGGCGACGCAGTGGCCCTGCACACCTGGCAACAGCAACTGGGCCAGCTCACCGGGCATGCGCCGGCAGCGGCCTGGCCGACGGCCCAGTACGAAAACTGGACCCTGAGCCAACGCACCCTGCTCAACCCCGACAGTGTCGGCTCGCCCGTCTACCTGCTGGGCCTCACATCCACGTCTGCGCACAGCTGGCTGGCCGGCGACCTGGTGGAAGTCCTGCCGCGCAATTGCCCCTGGGCCATCGAACACTTCCTGGCCGGCCTGGGCTTGGTCGGCAGCGACGGTGTGGTGATCGACGGCGTGGCCCACACCCTTGATCAAGCCCTGGCCACGCGCCAACTGCCGGACAACCGCACGCACCTGGTCGGCCTGCACGCCCAGGCATTGGTGGACGCGCTGGTCCCCCTGGGCATGCGCGAATACTCCATCGCCTCGATTGCCAGCGACGGCGTGCTGGAGCTGATTGTGCGCCAGGAGCGCCACCCCGACGGCAGCCTGGGGCTTGGCTCTGGCTGGCTGACTGAACACGCCGCCCTCGGCTCGGCCATCAGCCTGCGCCTGCGGCGCAACAGCGGCTTCCATTTGCCCGACGCGCCTGTGCCACTGATTCTGCTGGGCAACGGCACCGGCCTGGCGGGCCTGCGTAGCTTGCTCAAGGCGCGTATTGCCGGCGGCCAGCAGCGAAACTGGCTGCTGTTCGGCGAGCGCAATATCGCCCACGACTACCTGTGCCAGGACGAACTGCAAGGCTGGCTCGCCAGTGGAGACCTGGCCCTGCTGGACCTGGCATTTTCCCGCGATCAAGAGGAGAAGATCTACGTACAGGATCGCCTGCGCGAGTCAGCGGATGTGCTGCGCAAATGGCTCGCGGACGGCGCAGCGATTTATGTGTGTGGCAGCTTGCAGGGGATGGCGACGGGGGTGGATCAGGCACTGAAAGACATCTTGGGCAATGAGGCGCTGGAGCGCCTGATCGAACAGGGTCGCTATCGCAGGGATGTCTATTGATATTTGATCGTTCCCACGCTCCGCGTGGGAATGCCGCCCTGGACGCTCCGCGTCCACTCTTGACGGCGTGACGCGGAGCGTCACAGGATGCGTTCCCACGCAGAGCGTGGGAACGATCAGGCCGGTTGCAGTTTTTGCTCGAACACTGAAACCCCGTCCAAGTCCCGTAGCATCACCGTCAACTCCGCCGTCTGCCCATCTATCTGCACTTCACCAAAAAACTGAAAGCCCGCAAACGGCGAGGTATTCTGCGCCGGTGGCGCCTTCTGGAACACCACGTGCGGGCCAAAGGTTTTATCCAGTGGGTTGGGCCCGAAACTCCCAGCATTCAACGGCCCTGCCACAAACTCCCAGAACGGCTCGAAATCCTGGAACGTCGCACGGTCAGGGTGATAGTGATGCGCTGCACAGTAATGCACATCGGCCGTCAGCCACACGTGGTTGCGCACCTTATGCTCATGCAGGAACCCCAGCAGTTCGGCGATCTCCAGCTCACGCCCTTGCGCCGGGCCAGGGTCGCCATTGGCGATCGCTTCCCAACGCGCCACGCCGGGGCTGACTTCACCGTCGGGCACGCCCAGACCGATGGGCATGTCGGCGGCGACCACCTTCCACTGCGCTTGCGAGGCCTTGAGCCCGCGTTTGAGCCAGTCCAACTGTTCCCGCCCGAGGAAGGGTTTTTCCGCGCCCAGGTTGTCATCATTCGGCCCACGATAGCTGCGCATATCCAACACAAACACATCCAGCAGCGGCCCATAACTGAGCTTGCGATAAATGCGCCCGCCACCGTCGGCGCTCTGTCGGCGCATGGGTGAATATTCCAGCCAGGCCTGGCGGGCACGGCCCACCAAGGTATTGATGTCGCGGGTCTGGTAACGCTCATCCAACTGCTTGCTCGATGACCAGTTGTTGATCACCTCGTGATCGTCCCACTGCCAGATCTGCGGTACCTCGGCATTGAAGCGGCGCACGTTTTCATCCAGCAGGTTGTAGCGGTAATTACCGCGATATTCATCGAGGGTTTCCGCGACTTTGCTTTTGGCTTCGGTGGTAATGTTGCGCCAGATGCGCCCGCCTTCAGTGGTGAGCTGCGCGGGGACCGGGCCGTCGGCATAGATGGTGTCGCCGCTGTGGATAAAAAAGTCCGGCAGGCGCAGGCGCATGGCTTCATAGATGCGCATGCCACCGATGTCCGGGTTGATGCCGAAGCCTTGGCCGACAGTGTCGCCGCTCCACACAAAACGGATGTCACGCCGCTGTTGCGGCACGCTACGCAAGTGGCCGAACCAGGGTTCACTGGCAATGCCGGTCTGGGCGTCTTCGAAATGCACGCGGTAGAAAATCGCCTGGTCGACCGGCAGCCCGGTGAGCTCGACACGGGCGGTAAAGTCGGTGCGGCTGTCGGCCAGGGGCGAGACGAATCGGCGCGGGTTGCTGAACACGCTGCGGGTATCCCACTCCACCACCATCTTCGCCGGGCGGTCACTGCGGCTCCAGATCATTGCGCGATCGCCCTGCAGGTCGCCCGATTGCACGCCGTCAGTGAGTTGCGGTCGGTCCTTCACCGAAGCGATCACCGCCGGCGCCAGGCCCGGCAACAACAGGCCAGCGCCCACGGCTTGCATCACACGGCGGCGACCGAGATCGAAGTGGCTCATGCAGGTGCCCTCTTGAGTATCAAAAGGGCCACTAAAGCATGATGGGATGAAGCGGATGTGACACCGATTAGCAGAACGGTCGAGTTCACCTGTGGGAGCTGGCTTGCCTGCGATGCAAACACCTCGGTGTATCAGGCAAACCCCGTCGAGGCTATCGCAGGCAAGCCAGCTCCCACATTTTCTGCCAGTGTCAGGCAGTCACGGCCAGTTCAGCCGCTTCCGGTCGCTTGAGCACGGCATACACCAAACCGGTCAACACACTGCCCGCCACAATCGCCAACAAGTACAACAACGCATGGTTCATCGCATTCGGAATCACCAGCACAAACAACCCGCCATGGGGCGCGGCGAGTTTGCAGCCGAAGTACATCGACAGCGCACCGGTCAACGCGCCACCGGCGATGCTGGCCGGAATGACGCGCAGCGGGTCTTTGGCGGCGAAGGGAATCGCGCCTTCAGAGATAAAGCACAGCCCCAGGATCATCGCCGCCTTGCCGGCCTCGCGCTCGGTCTGGGCGAACTTGCGCCGGGCCAGCAACGTGGCGATGCCCATGCCAATCGGCGGCACCATGCCGGCGGCCATGGTCGCGGCCATCGGCGCGCCGCTCGACGCGGCCAGCAGGCCAACCGAGAACGCATACGCCGCCTTGTTGATCGGCCCGCCCAAATCCACACACATCATGCCGCCGAGCAGAATGCCCAGCAGCACCGCGTTGGTGGTGCCCATGGTGCTGAGGAAATCCGTCAGGCCCGTGAGCAAGCGGGCGACCGGTGGGCCCACCAGGTAGATCATCACCAAGCCGGTAAACAGGCTCGCCAATAACGGGATGATCAGGATCGGCTTGAGCGCTTCCAGGCTCTGAGGCAGTTGCACCGTGCGGCTGATCAGCTTGACGCAATATCCGGCGACGAAACCGGCCAGGATGCCGCCGATAAACCCAGCCCCCAGCGTCCCCGCCAGCAGCCCGCCGATCATGCCGGGCGCAAGGCCAGGACGGTCGGCAATCGAGTAGGCGATGTAGCCCGCCAGCAGCGGCACCATCAACAGGAACGCCTGGTCACCCACGGATTTGAGCGCCGCCGCCAAGGTACCGGGCTGCTCGAAAGCATGGATGCCGAAGACAAACGACAAGGCGATCAGCAAGCCCCCCGCCACCACCATCGGCAACATATACGACACGCCGGTGAGCAGGTGTTTGTAGACGCCGGTTTTCTCCGCCTTGGCCGGTGCACCGCCGGCCGCACTTTCCACCGCGCCTTCGGCCAGGGCTTTGTTGAGGATGGCTTCGGATTGCTTGAGGGCAATGCCGGTGCCACAGCGGTAAATCTTCTTGCCGGCGAAACGCTCGGTGGCCACTTCGATATCCGCCGCGAGCAACACCACATCGGCATCGGCAATCGCTTGCGAGCTCAACGGGGTGCGAGCGCCCACCGAGCCCTGGGTTTCGACCTGCAGGTCATAACCCAGGCGCTGAGCAGTCTGCTGCAAGGCTTCGGCGGCCATGAACGTGTGGGCCACACCGGTGGGGCACGCGGTAATCGCGACGATACGCGGCGCAGCCTTGGCCGCCACCGGGGCGGCGTCGGCGACATACACCTGGGCTTCTTCGGCGCCCCGGCGCAGTACGCCTTCGACATCCGCCAACGCCTGGGCCGGCGTGCTCTGGAACACACGCTTGCCGACAAACCGCTGCATATCCACCGGGGTACTGCTGACCAACAGCACCCACTCGGCATCATCAATCGTCGCCTGGGACAACTGGCGCTCCGGACGCTGCACATCGACGACTTCAACACTGGTGTGCAAGCCCATGCGCTGGGCGGCGGCGTCCAACAAGCGGGCGCACAGCACACTGGTGACCATGCCGTTCGGGCAGGCGGTAACAATGGCTAACTTCATCACAAACCCTCTTATTGTTCTGTCAGCGTGCGTACTTCGACGCCGCTTTCGAGATGCGCCAACTGGGCGTCATCGCTGATGCCAAAACCGATCTGTGTCACCGCCATCGCGGCAATCGCCGTGGCCCGGCGCAGGGTGTGCTCCGGCGTGTCGCCACTGAGCAAACCGTGGAGCATCCCGGCCAGCAGCGAGTCGCCGGCACCCACGGTACTGGCCACTGCCACCTTGGGCGGCGTGGCGTGCAGCGCCGCACCCGGGCGGTACCAGGTCACACCGGCGGCCCCGTCGGAGACCACCACATGTTCGACGCCTTGCTGATGCAGGCGGCTGATGGCATCGGTGGCGTTACCCAAGGCCTCGGCCAACTCTTCGGTATTGGGTTTGACCAGCCACGGGCCAACCTCCAACCCCAGGCGCAGCGCTTCGCCGCTGGTGTCCAGGGCGATTTTCAAACCGAGGTCTTTCAACGCCTCCAGCAAACCTTTAAACCACTGCGGGCTGACGCCGCGCGGCAAGCTACCGGCCACCACGACCGCATCGAACTCCGGGCCAATGATCGCGACCATCTTGAGCAGCGCTTTTAGCGCCTCTTCAGTTACCAGCGGCCCCGGTGCATTGATGTCGGTGACACGCCCATCCTGTTCGGCAATCTTGATATTGCTCCGGGTTTCGCCGGGAACCCGGATGAAGGCATCGCCAAACCCACGGCGCTTGATCAGCGCATTGAAAGCCTGGGGGTTGGCACTGCCGAGGAACCCGCCCACGCTGACGTAATGGCCCAGGTCCGCCAGCACTTGCGCCACATTCACGCCTTTGCCGGCCGCGTGGGTGAGCATCGCTTCACTGCGATTGACCTCACCGGGTTGCAGGTGCGCCAGACGTACCGTGAGGTCCAACGCCGGGTTCAGCGTCAGGGTCAGAATATTTGCCATCTACACGGCCTCCACTAGGGCACGCACTTCGGCGGGCGAACCCACTGCCAGTGCTTGTTGCGCCAGGCCCTGGGCCTCGCTCAGACTGAATTCACGCACCCGCGCCTTCACTTCAGGAATGCTGCGGGCCGACACGCTCAACTCATCGACGCCCAGGCCGACCAGCACCGGCACCGCCAGCGGGTCCGCCGCCAACTCGCCGCACACGCCTACCCATTTGCCGTGGGCATGGGCGGCGCGCACGGTGATGTCGATCAGTTGCAGGACTGCCGGATGCAAGCCATCGGCCTGGGCCGACAGGGTCGGGTGGCCGCGGTCGATGGCCAGGGTGTATTGGGTCAGGTCGTTGGTGCCGACGCTGAAGAAGTCGACTTCCTTGGCGAGGACCGGCGCCAGCAACGCGGCTGAGGGCACTTCGATCATGATCCCCAGTTGCAGGTCCGCCACCGGGGTCTCCAGGCGCAGGCGCTCGGTCATGTCCCGGGCGGCGCGCCACTCATCCACGCTGCCGACCATGGGGAACATGATGCGCAGCGGGCGGTTATCCGCAGCACGCAGCAGTGCCCGCAGTTGCGCTTCCATGATCTGCGGGCGTTGCAACGTCAGGCGAATGCCGCGCACACCCAGGAAGGGGTTTTCCTCTTCGGCGATCGGCCAATAGGGCAAAGGCTTGTCGCCGCCCACATCCAGGGTGCGCACCACCAACGGGCGACCATTGAGGCCGTCGAGTACGCGACGGTATTCGGCCTCCTGGGTGGCCTCGTCCGGCGCCTGGGGGTGGGCCATGAAAATCAGTTCGGTGCGCAGCAGGCCAATGCCTTCGGCGCCCTGCTCCACGGCACTGGCCACCCCGGCGCTTTCGCCAATGTTGGCGAACACTTCCACGGCGTGTCCGTCGCGGGTCAGCGCCGGTTCATGGCGTTGGGCCGAAGCGGCTTGCAAGCGCTGCTCGCGGCTGTCGCGCTCCACGGTGGCCCGTTGCAGGGTGGCGGCGTCGGGGTCCACATGCAGGCGGCCGCGCTGGCCATCGAGCAACAGCGGCGTGCCCGCGTTGAGCAATAACACCGCAGCACCAGCGCCGACCAAGGCCGGAATGCCCAGGGCGCGGGCGACAATGGCGCTGTGAGCGGTGGCGCCGCCCCGGGCGGTGAGAATGCCGGCAACGCGGGCCGGGTCCAGGCGCGCCACGTCCGAAGGGCCGACTTCTTCCATCACCAGGATGTAGGGCTCGCTCGGTTCCTGCACGCTTTGGACGCCGCACAACTGGGCCAGCACGCGGCGGCCGATGTCGCGCAAGTCGGCAGCACGCTCGGCCAGCAAGGCATCCTGCAAGGCTTCCTGCTGTTTGGCGGCGGCTTCGATCACGCTCATCCAGGCGGCTTCGGCGCTTTCGCCTTGCTTGAGGCGGGTGTCGACTTCGTCGGTGAGTTCCGGGTCGTCGAGCATTTCCTGGTGCGTGATGAAAATCTCGCGGATGGCCTTGGCCTGGCTACGCTCGATCAAGCCCTGGATATCCGTGCGCACCTCGCTCAAGGCCGTGTGCAGACGCTGGCGTTCGGCGGCGGCGGACTCACCGCGCAACGGGTAATCGAACACTTGCGGCACCTGGATATGGGCCGGGCCGATGGCGATACCCGGTGCGGCGGCAATGGCCTGGAGTTGGCTACCGCTCAGTGGCGCGCTGAGCACCGGTTCGATATCGACCTGTGCTGGCTGTGCGCTCACGGTGGGCAAGGGCTCGACCTCTTCGCCAAGGCCCTCTTGCACGGCGGCCAAGAGGGCGGGCAGTGCATCACCGGCCACCGTCGGCTCGGCCACGAACTCCAGCACCTGACCACGACGTGCGCCGAGGCTGAGCAACTTGCTCAGGCTTTTGACCGACACGGCGCCCACCGCGCCATCGACGATGCGCACGCGGATATCGCCATCAAAACTTTTCGCCAATTGCGCCAGGATCTTGGCCGGGCGCGCGTGCAGGCCGTGGGCGTTGGCCAGGGTAATACGGGCGCTGGGCCAGTCCGACGGCAGTTCACCGCCCAGCACTTCCAGCACCGCGCGGCTGCTGGTGGCGCGCCCCAACTCCTGGCCGCGCCCTTCAATGAGCAAGGCACACAGGCGTTCAAGCAGGGTCTGGTGCGCTTCACCGAGGCTCGCCAGGCAGAACAGGCCGTGCAGGGGCTGGCCGAGGTAACGCATGGGTTTGTCCGGCGTCACAAAGGCCAGGCCCGGACGCTTGACCGTCTGCTCGCTGTGCAACCACCACAGGCCATCGCCCAGGGGCAGCGCGTCGACCTGCTGCAATACAGCTGCAAAGCCATTGCTCACGCAGTCGGCCTGGCGCAGCAGGCGCGCACCGCGCCACACCAACTCTTCAAAATCATCGGCCGACACGCCCAGGCTGATCATCTGCGCATCCAGCGCCAGTTCCTGGGGCGCGCCTTGCAACAGTTTCAACAGCGCTTCGGCGCTGCCGGCACGGCGCAACGCCTGGCCCAGGTCGGTTTCGCCGAGGGCACGGGTGAGCAGTTGCAACAGGCGCAGGTGTTCATCGGATTTAGCCGCGATGCCAATCGCCAGGTAGACGATCTGGCCATCGCCCCAGTCCACCCCTTCCGGGAACTGCAGCAGGCGCACACCAGTGGAAAACACCTGGTCGCGGGTTTCTGGCGTGCCGTGGGGAATAGCGATGCCTTGGCCGAGAAAGGTCGAGCCTTGGGCTTCACGGGCTTGCAGGCCACTGAGATAACCTTCGGCAACCAGGCCATCGGCCACCAGTTTGTCAGCGAGCAGGTGCAAGGCAGCAGATTTATCCACAGCCACCTGGCCCATGGATATCTGCTCTACAGTGAGCTCAAGCATGCCGTTCTCCTAGTTAGTGCGACGGGCGCACTAGGTATTGTTGTAGGTAAATAAGTTCGAAATTAACTGACTGAGCGGTCAATTGGCAGTGGTCACTCAGTGGCGAACATCGTAAAAATACGCTTGCTGAAACGTTTAATCTAGAATTTATGGCAGATTACGCGTTAATTGCGCAAGCTTGAAGGGCCACTCGGCGCTTGCTGTGGGACATTGGTCGAATGCTGGAATCGGTTACGATTGGACAAAATGTCGGGGCGAGCGCCAAAAAACAAGGAAATCCCGGTTTGAAACTCAGTGATATCGCACGTCTGGCCGGTGTGTCCGTTACCACCGCCAGCTATGTCATCAACGGCAAGGCCGAACAGCAGCGCATCAGCAACGCCACCGTTGAGCGTGTGCGTGCCGTGGTCCAAGCCCATGGCTTTACCCCCAACCCTCAAGCCGCCGGGCTGCGCAGCCGGCATACGCGAACCTTGGGGTTCATCCTGCCAGACCTGGAAAACCCCAGCTACGCACGCATCGCCAAACTGCTGGAACAAGGAGCACGGGCGCGGGGCTATCAGTTGCTGATCGCCAGCTCCGATGATGAAGCGGACAGCGAACGCCAACTGCTGCAACTGTTCCGGGCGCGGCGTTGCGATGCGTTGTTCGTCGCCAGTTGCCTGCCAGCCAGCGATGACAGCTATCGCGAGCTGCAGGCCAAGGGGCTGCCGGTGATTGCCATCGACCGGGAGATGGAGCCGAACCAGTTCTGCTCCGTGGTCAGCGACGACCACCAGGCCTGCAGGCAACTCACCAGCAGCCTGCTGCAACCGTTGCCCAAGCAGATCGCACTGATTGGCGCGCGGCCCGAGCTGAGCATCAGCCAGGCACGTACCGCCGGTTTCCGTGATGCGCTGCAAGGCTTTACGGGCGAAGTGATTATCGAACAGGGCGAAGCCTTCAGTCGTGACTGCGGCCGAGAGCTGATGGAGCAACTGCTGCAACGCCTGGGGCATTTGCCGGACGCGCTGGTAACCACCTCCTACGTACTGCTGCAAGGCGTGTTTGATGCGCTGCATGACTTCCCCCTCAAGTCACGTCCCCTGCGCCTGGGCACCTTCGGCGATACCCAGTTGCTGGATTTCCTCCCGCTGCCGGTCAACGCCATGGCCCAGCAACATCAATTGATTGCCGAGACCGCCCTGCGCCTGGCCCTGGCCGCCATTGAAGAAGAACAGTACCAACCCGGCGTGCATGCGATTGGCCGGACTTTCAAGCAGCGTATCCACGAGGCCTGAGCGTGGAGCTGATCGACACCCACACGCACCTGGACTTCGAGGACTTCGACCAGGATCGCTCGCACGTCCTTGCCCACAGCCGTGAACTCGGCGTGCGGCGCCTGGTGGTGCTGGGGGTGTACCAGAAAAACTGGCAGCGGCTGTGGGACTTGGTGCAACAGGACGAAGGCTTGTTCGCCGCCTTCGGCTTGCACCCGGTGTATCTCGAGGAGCATCGCCCCGCCGACCTGCTGGAGCTGGGCGACTGGTTGACGCGCCTGCATGGCCACCGGCAACTGTGCGCCGTGGGCGAAATTGGCCTGGATTACTTTCTCGAACAGTTGGACCACCAGCGCCAGCAACAGTTATTTGAAGCCCAACTGAAACTCGCGGTGGATTTCCAACTGCCGGCCTTGCTCCACGTTCGCCGCAGCCACGCCGCCGTGATTGCCACCCTCAAGCGCATCCGCGTGCCCAGAGGCGGCATCATCCACGCGTTCGCTGGCAGCGCTGAAGAGGCGCGCGAGTACATCAAGCTGGGGTTCAAACTGGGCCTGGGCGGCGCTGCCACCTGGCCCCAGGCGCTGCGCATGCACCGGGTACTGGCGCAGTTGCCACTCGACGCCGTGGTGCTGGAAACCGATGCGCCGGATATGGCTCCGGCCATGTACCCCAACCAGCGCAATAGCCCGCAGCATCTGCCAGATATCTGCACGGCCCTGGCCGAGCGCATGGGTATCAGCCCTCTATTGCTCGCTGAGACGAGCACACGCAATGCGTGCGAGCTGTTCAACTGGTAGCGGACTGATCACCTGCAACTTCAAGATCATTGTCTGTCGATGCCGGGCATAGCGCACCACCAGCAAATGGATCAGCACGGCGACCAGCGAAACGTTCAGTTGCCCGATCACACTGAGCAGCCCCAACCATTCAGCGAACAAGGCCACCAGCAAGGTCGCGCATGTCAGCATGATCATGCTCGGCCGCACCAGCGCCCATTGGTCCAGGGCCCTGAACTGCCGCAACTGCTTGGCGCACCCCAACTGCAACCCCGAGTGGCAATACGTACAGTCAAAAGGCACATCAATGGCAATGGCATTCAGTTGCCAAGGCTTGAGTTCAAACGTCATGTCGCACTGGGCGCAATGCCCTTTGATACCGATTGCAGCGGCCATCGTCGTGTCTCCTCGTGACCGTGACGGATGAAATAAATTTTCACCTATTCACGCCGCGATAAAACACGCCCAGGCAAATCAAGACATCGGCCACAGGGTCGGTAGTCACATCCTTCAGAACCCCCCTACACCCGAAACGCACCAATCAATTGCTTCAACTCAACCACCTGGATTGCCAACTGCCGACTGGCCGCTTCCGTGTGCTGGGCGCCTTGCGCTGCATGCTCGCCAGCACGGTTGATTTCGACAATGTTCTGGTCGATGTCGTGGGCGACCGCCGTTTGCTGTTCCACGGCGGCGGCGATCTGCTGGTTCTGGTCGACGATCATCCCTACCGCTCCCAGGATATTTTCCAGGGCTTGCTGGACTTTTTCCGACTGCCCCACCGTGCCATTCGCCATCTCATGGCTGCTGCCCATGGCCTTCACCGCCGCGCCGACGCCGCTGTGCAAGCGGCTGATCATCTGCTCGATTTCCTCGGTTGAGTGCTGGGTGCGCCGAGCCAGAGTGCGCACTTCGTCGGCCACCACCGCAAACCCGCGCCCTTGGTCACCGGCGCGCGCGGCTTCGATGGCCGCGTTGAGCGCCAGCAGGTTGGTCTGCTCGGCAATGCTCTTGATCACTTCCAAAACGCTGCTGATGGACTGGCTGTCGGCT
Source organism: Pseudomonas sp. FSL L8-0168 (assembly GCF_037976155.1). Taxonomy (NCBI): domain Bacteria; kingdom Pseudomonadati; phylum Pseudomonadota; class Gammaproteobacteria; order Pseudomonadales; family Pseudomonadaceae; genus Pseudomonas; species Pseudomonas sp. FSL L8-0168. The sequence goes on from NZ_CP150262.1 coordinate 2,699,779, forward strand.
GCCAGCTGGTTGATCACCCGCACCGAATCGTCTATCTCCGCCGCCAGGCGTGCGATGCCGCCTTGCTGGGATTGCACCAGCGCACGCCCGCTGACCGTTTCATCATTGACGCTCTGGGCACTGCTGACCGCCGCCGCCGCGCTGCGCGCCACCTCTTGGGCGGTGGCGGACATCTGGTTCATCGCGGTCGCTACTTGTTCGATCTGGCTGCGCTGGCCGGACACCGCCTGGTTACTCTGTGCCGACACCGCCTGCACCTGGCCGGCCTGCAACTCCACCTGGCTGACCGTATGCCCAACGCGCTCGATCAGGTCATGAATCTTGGCCACGGTGCCATTGAACACCTGGCCCAGGTCGCCCAATTCGTCACGGCTTTGCGCAACGAAAGTGACGGTCATATCGCCCGTCGCCACTTTGTCCATCATCGCCCCCAGGCGGCGCAAGGTGGTGCGAGTGGAAACAAAGAAACCGGCATAGAGATAGAAAATCAGCGCAAACACCGTCGCCAGGGCCGTGACCAGCAACACCATGTGCAGACGGTTCTGCGCCAGGCGCTGCTGCAACTGCTGCCCGAGGAACGCCAGGGTGGCGTCATCCAATTGATAGGTCTTGGCCATTAGTTGGCTGACGCCGTCATAAAACCCCTGCCAAGGCGCGTCGAGGGTTTCGGCCATCACCACCTGCTCTTCGAAAAACTCACTGCCTTGCTTGAGGCTCGCCTGGCTGGCTTGCGCCGACACCTCGAGGGCGGCGTGCGCGGCCTTGCTGGCGCCGAGCGCGTCCTGCAGCTTCAGGCCATATTCACCATGGAGTTTTTCCAACTGCTGCAGCAGTTCGTCAAAACGGGTACTGGAGGACGAATTGATAAAGCCCTGCCCCAGGGAGTACGCGCCCATCGCACGGCCTTCACCCAAGACCTGGGTGACCTGAGGGGTGACGGTGGTGACCAGGTCGCTGAGCTGGCGCAGATCACTTTGCGGATCACGGTTCAAGCCGGCCTGGCTGGCAATAATCTGGCTGAACATCTGGGCCTGGTTGAGTAACTTGCCGATCAACGCTGCTTTGTTGAGCAACGAGGTTTCCTGTTGCTGAGCCTTGAACGCAGCGATCAACTCATCGCGCTTACTGTCGAAGACGGCAACGTGCTCGGGCTGGGTCGCGATCGCGTGCAAGCCCTGCAAGCGCTCCACTACACTGGCTTCCAAGGCGCTGATCCTGGCCTCCAGGTCTGCCGCTTTGCCTGACTGGCCGAGGGTGGCGTTGATCTGTACCTGGTTGTTGAGGGTTTCCAACTCCCGACGCAACGCCAGACTGCTGCCGAGCAGGTCAAGGCTTTGCAGTTCGACGCGGGTGCCCTGGTATTCGCGCCACGAGTCGCGCACCAGGTAATAGTTGGTCGCCAGCATCGGCAGCAGGAACAGCACGCTGATCAGGCTGAACTTCATGCCGAAGCTCAGGCGGTTCATCAGCGCGACGGCGGGATAAAGCAAGCTCTTCACAGGTGACCTCCCCTTCTTTTATTTTTATTGAGGCGCAGGGCGACGGCAGATAGCCACTATTTGGCGCTCTATCTGTATAGCTCAATTCGAAAGGGAGTTTTGTAACGTAAGGTTAACGGCGGGAGTGATGGATGCACCCCGCCGCTATTACTCAGGGCAACACCGTCCAGATGGCAAACCCGGCATACCACAGCACTGCCGCACGTAGCAGCAGCTCCCACAGGCGATCCAGGCTGTTGATGCCATCGGCCCCCACCACGGGGGGAGGAATTTCCGCGGCGGCCAGGCCGACTTTTTCCATCAGTTGGGCAGCGCTGATGTCCCAGCTCAGCAGTTCGTGGAGCATCACCCGGCTGACCCCGACGAAATTGCCCACCAAGGCAAAGCTGGCCGCCAGGAGGCGTACCGGCAACCAGTCAAACGCGTGGCGCAATTGCGTGGCGCGCTCGGCCACCAAGGGGTTCTGGCTGTTTTCGCTGGCCAGCGCCAACAGGCGGTACGCCAGGGCGGCCACCGGGCCCAGCAGGAAATACCAGAAAATCACCGCGAAAAAGCTTTGATACGCCTGCCACAGCAGGTAGCCCTGAACACGCTCCAGCAGTTGCTCGCCACTGTCGGCGCCAAGCTTGAGGTCGCGCTCGGCCACATGCTCGGCCGCTTGCAGGTCACCGCGCCGCCAGGCATCGCGAAACGGCCCCAGCCCGGCCAATAGATCGCCACGGCCCAGGCTGTAGATCACCACCAGCAAGTGCACCGGCAATGCCAACAGGCCATAGGCTACTGGCTCCAGGACCAGCAACAACAACGCCAGCAACGCCACCGGCAGCAGCACCAATACCAGCAGGATCAACCAGGGCCGCTTGCCCATGCGCGGGCTCGATTCCAGCTTGGCCAGCTCACGCAGCCATCCACCGTCGCGCTGCAACCGCAGGCGCAAGGCCGAGAACTTCTCGATCCATACCGCCAGCACCAACACCAGGAAACTCATCGTTCGTGTCCTCCATCCTGCAGGGCGCTGCGAAAGCGCATCCAATCAAAAGCGGGGCCCGGGTCGGTCTTGCGACCCGGAGCGATGTCGCTGTGACCACAAATACGTTGATGGGTGATCGCGGGGTAAGCGGCCAACAGTTGGCGTGCCAGGTCGATCAACGCCGCATACTGGGCATCGGTGAACGGTAGGTCATCCGTACCTTCCAGCTCGATTCCCAGAGAAAAATCGTTGCAGATCTCGCGCCCCTCAAAGACGGAAATACCGGCATGCCAGGCCCGGTCACGGCACGAAACAAATTGCGTCACAGTGCCGTCACGTTCAATCAGAAAATGCGCAGACACCCGTAGGCTGGCAATCCCTTCAAAGTAGGGATGTTCTGAGATATCCAGGCGGTTCTGGAAAAACTCCTGCACCTTACCGGTGTTGAACTGCGCCGGAGGCAAACTGATGTTATGCACCACCAACAGCGAGATTTCGCCTTCAGGGCGCTCGTTGAAGTTGGGCGAAGGGCAATGACGAATGCCCTGGCACCAACCGCTGGCGGGGTCCAACTGCATACAGGCTCCTTGAGTGAGACGAGGTGTGACCAGTATGCCGCGTTCCACCCTGCGGTTGCGATCACTTGCCGCGATTGAGTTGCCGCAGGTCGCCCACCACGGCGGCCAGTGCACGTTCGAACAGCGGGCCATCATTCAAGGTATGCAGGGCGCCCTGCTTGAACGCCAAGGCTAACTGGCCCGCGCTTTTCTCCAGCACCTTGAGACCCGCTCGGCTGACAAAAATATAGGTATCGGCGGGCGGCATGATTGCGGTCAACTTGCAGCGCAGGTTACCGGCTTCATTTTGCAGCAACGCTACCCAGTCACCGACGCGCAACTGCTGGGCCTTGAGCAGGTCGGGGTCATCAGGGGGCAGTGGTTCGTCGGCAGCCGGCGGGCCAGCCCACAGGGCAAAAGGCTCACGGACTTCAACCAGCGCCTCACTGTCGAGCGGCTCAACATGCATGGCCTGCAACCGCAGGAAGAACTCGCGGGTACTGAAAGGATCGAACGCCGCATCGGCCAACCCACTACGCAATGCCTTGAGCAGCCCGGGTAATTGCTCGAGCAAACGCCGGCCCGCTTCGGTGTCTTCACGCAGGCCGACGCTCCAGACCAATTCATCCAGGGTACGCAGCGCCGTCTGCCACTGCAGCGAGTGTTCACCGTGCTTGAGAACGGCCACTAACAGCACCTGGCTCCAGGCCTGCTGTACAAATTGCAGCACCGATTGCGGCAAGGTTTCGCCCACGAGCCGTCGATTGAGCACGTGCGCCACACGCTGGCGCGCCACCTTGATATGCAGATGCTCTTGCTCGACGTCACGGGTATATCGCTCAAGGCGTTCGCTGCGCTTGCGCTCTTGGGCTATGAATTCGCTGAAGGTGGTGAGTAAATGGGAGAAAATCGTCGGGTCTTCGACGAACTCATTCAGCAAGCGCTGTACGAGTTGCTCGATACACAGGTAGAGGTTGTCCCGTGTGTGGTCATGGGGCGAACTCCAGCCGATGACGGCGCTCGCGATATCATTGAGCAAGCGCCGCGCGGGATGCTCCGCGCAACTGAACAGACTTTTGTCCAGCACCGCCACTTTCAGCAGCGGGATCTGCAAGCGAGCGATCAGCGCCTTGAAAGCGTCCGGCACACTGCTGTCATCGAGCATGAACTCGAACAGCATGGCGACCAGATTGATCACATCTTCGTCTGCTTCTTCTAACACCCGCGACTTGCCACTTTTGACACTGACCCGGGTGAGCAGCTGTTCCAGCTGGTTGCGCAGGTCGAAATCGTCCTCGCACTCCGGCTCCGGTACATATTGCTGCAGATGCGACAGCAGACGCAGCAGATCGCGGCTGACAACAGGTTGCGGTTCGGCGCTGGCTTCAAGGGTCGGGGCCACGCTGCCACGCACGGCTACCAGCAACTTCTGCAAGGCACTGAACGCTTGCTGGCCGCTTTTATCCAGCGGCGGGTCGGCCATCGCCTGGCCGGTGCAATGCTGGTGCTCCCGGGCCGCACGTCCGCCGGCTCGACGGGATGGGAGCGCCTTGAGTTCCGGCAATACGCCAGTGGCGATCAGTAATTGGTTGGCCTCGCCATACAACAAGTCTGCGTCACTGAGCACGTATTTCTCAAATAGCTTGAGCATGACCAGCTTGACGCGGATTTCCACCCCCAGGCTGCGCCCTGCTTGCAGGAAAAACTCGCACAACCGCGCCGGGCCCAATGGGTTTTCAGGATCGTCCAGGCGCCTGCCGAGCAATGCACTTACGCGCGCGTTCAACTGCCCCAGCGCCAAACCATCACGGTGATGCACCCGACCGAGCATCGCCTCCAGGGCCACGGCTTTTTCCACGTCATCGGCGCCGGTGCCGGGGACCTCCTCATAAGACACCACCGGCACCAGGTGTGCCCCGCTGCACCGGGCCTGGCCAAGGTTGGCGAACGCCACGAACAGCTGCTCCATGAACACGCGCTCGAAGTTCTTGCGCTTGAGGCGCAGGTCGCGCATGGCCTCGAAAAAAATATGATGGTCGACGGTGCTACGGGCCTTTTCGGCCATTTCGAACAGGGTGTCGTCGGCGTTATCGAACAGTTCCTGCAAGCCTTGCTGCAGCTGTTGCGCAGCCTTGTCACGCACCTGCAGCAACACCACCGGCAGGCGCGCGAGCGGCGATGGCGTGGCCTGCGCCCTGTTGATAGGCACCACCTTCCCGTCATTGTGCATCCTGGCCTCCTGAAACGGCGGTTTTGAGAGGTGGAGAGACGGAGCGCAGGCCCGGCAGGCACTGCAAATACCCGATCACCACCAAGACGTCAAAGCTATGACGCCAATTGCAAGGCGCGAGATTATCTTGCAAACGAGGGCAGTTGCGCCAGCACACTCTGACTTTGTGCGGTAAATGAGTGGCGAGCCTGGGTTAGAACGCACGCTGGCCCTATAATCGAGGCACTTTGTTTGTGGAGCCTGTTATGCCGAACCTCCGTCTTGCCGACCTCACCGCCGAAATCGAAGCCAACGTGCGCCGCGCACTGCTGGAAGACATCGGCAGTGGTGACATCACCGCGCAGTTGATCCCGGCCGAACGGCTGGCCAAGGCCACGATCATTACCCGTGAGGCGGCTGTTATCGCCGGCACGGCGTGGGTGGACGCAGTGTTTCGTCAACTGGACCCTCGGGTTGCCGTGCACTGGCAGGTGGCTGACGGTGAACGGGTGAGCCCCAACCAGGCGTTGTTCCACCTTGAGGGCCCTGCCCGCTCGCTGCTCAGTGGTGAACGTTGCGCGTTGAATTTTCTGCAATTGCTGTCAGGGGTTGCCACCCGTGCGCAATTTTTGGCGGACTTTGTCGCCAGCACCCAGGTCAAGCTGCTGGACACCCGCAAGACATTGCCCGGCCTGCGTTTGGCGCAGAAGTATGCGGTGACCTGCGGCGGTTGCCACAACCACCGCATCGGGCTGTATGACGCATTCCTGATCAAGGAAAACCACATCGCCGCCTGCGGTGGTATTGCCCAAGCAATCACCGCCGCCCACAAGATCGCGCCGGGCAAGCCCGTGGAAATCGAAGTGGAAAACCTGGAGGAGTTGCGTGAAGCCCTGTCGGCGGGTGCCGACATCATCATGCTGGATGAACTGAGCCTGGACGACATGCGCGAAGCCGTGCGCCTGAACGCCGGCAAGGCCAAACTGGAAGCCAGCGGCGGGATCAATGAAACCACCTTGCTGCCTATCGCTGAAACCGGCGTGGACTACATCTCCATCGGTGCGATGACCAAGGATGTGAAGGCGGTGGACCTGTCGATGCGCCTCAGTATCTGAAAGATGCCGTAACTGTAGGAGCGAGCAAGCTCGCTCCTACAGGCTGCTTTTAAACTACAAGATTATTCATCTCGCAGTACTCTTCCCAATCGACACCCAGCACCTCGGCCGCCTCTTTGTGCAAGGCCAACCGCGCAGCTTCGAACTCTTGTGGTGTCGAGGTGTACTTGAGGGTCAGCTCCCAAGGCTGGTAGCCCTGACTCTCGGCCTCATCTTCAAATGCCCACTGAATCTGGTCGCGCTGATCGTCGGCACTCAGGTCCTTGATCTCTTCTTTAAGCTGCGGCGTGTCCTCAAGGTAGTGCTTGAGTGCTTGTTCGTGCCGAGCGGCCTGGGTCATTTCGGTCGTGGTCATATTGTTCTCTTAGATCGAGGAATGGGAATGCATCTGGGTCTTCAAGGTTGCGCAGTTACAAAAGAGCGGGCGCAAATGCCCGGCTCACCTGGCCTTCAGAACCATTCTGGGATCATCTGAAAACATTGCCGTTGAAACAGTGGTGCCTGTGGTGCCCGAGACAGGAATCGAACCTGCGACCTTCGCGTTACGAGTGCGCTGCTCTACCGGCTGAGCTACACGGGCGGTGGGCTAAAGCTAGCACTGCATTGGGCATGCAGCAACTTGCTCGCTCACCGCCCGGCGACTGTCACGCGCCGTTGGCGCCGCAGCCCTTGGCAGCGTACTGCGGCTCTACCGTGGTGGCACAGTTCCAGCCGGTGGTGGCGCTGCGGGTCAAGGTGATGGTCTTGCCGAGCACGGGCGCGGGCGCATCGAGGATTTCACAACGCAGGGTGCCTGCGCCCGAGGCCACATCGCCTGTCACCTCGATCGCGCAGTTGGCGGTAGGGCTGGTGCCCCCGATGAGGGAAAGGGTCGGCGTGGTGCCCTGGTTGATGACGTCCTCATAGCCGGCCTTTAACGCGCTGATTTCAGCCAACCCCGCGGTGAACTTGGCCTTGGCCTGGTGCTTGGTGTACATGGGCAGGCCAATGGTGGCCAAAATGCCGATGATTGCCACGACGATCAATAACTCGATCAAGGTAAAACCTTTTTGACGCATCTCTTTCACTCTCCAGAATAGAACCATGACAAGGCACGTCCTGCGCCCCGTAGTGTGCAACGGCGCCAGTGTACTCATCCCCACGCAGTCCATCGCCTGCGAGACGCACAATCTGACATTTTATCGCCTAGCGCCAGCCTGTCCGAATCCGCCGCCTGACTAAGCTATAAATTCTTCACGACCTGGGTGCGTCAACCTCACATGAACGACACGTCGACAATTTATGCCTGGGAAGGCATCAACCGCAAAGGGCGCCGGGTGTCCGGGCAAATCGCCGGCCATAACCTTGCGCTGATCAAGCTACAACTGCGCCAGCAAGGGATCTGCCCTGAGCGTGTGCGCAAGAAATCTTATGGTTTACACATCTTCAAGACGCGAATAACGCCTGCAGATATCGCCCTGTTCACTCGCCAGTTGGCCACCTTGCTCAAAGCCGGCATCCCGCTGCTGCAAGCCTTCGACATCATCAGCGAAGGCGTCGAAAACCCACAGCTGCGCGAACTGGTCAAGGCGTTGAAACAGCATATTGCCAGCGGCCACCCGTTGGCCGCTGCCCTGCGTCAATATCCCCGCCATTTCGATGAGCTGTACTGCAATCTGGTGGCGGCTGGCGAAATGGCCGGCGCCCTGGAAACCCTGCTGGAGCGCGTGGCGATTCATTTGGAAAAAAGCCAACGGCTCAAAACCAGGATCAAGAAAGCCATGACCTACCCTATCGCGGTACTGGTAATTGCCACAGGGGTGAGCACAGTGCTGTTGATCCATGTGGTGCCGCAATTCCAGAACTTGTTCGCCGGGGTCAACGGCCAATTGCCCGGGTTTACCCTGGGGGTCATCGCGCTGTCGGAACTGCTGCAACAGGCGTGGTGGATGCTGGGGCTGGGTGTGGGCGCGGCGCTGGTTGTGGGGCGCCACGCCTACCGTACTTACCCGGGGTTTCGCCATTGGTGGGCAGCAGGTTTGTTGAAAGTGCCCATGGCAGGCAAACTGCTGCACAAATCTGCGGTCGCCCGCTACGCTCGTACACTTTCCACCACCTTTGCGGCGGGCGTCCCTCTGGTACAGGCATTGGGTTCGGTGGCCGGCGCCGTCGGCAATGGCCCCTTCAAACAGGCAATCGAACGTATGCGCCACGATGTATCCACAGGCATGCAGTTGAATCAATCGATGCATAACAGCGGCCTGTTCCCAGGCATGGCGATCCAGATGACCGCAATCGGGGAAGAGTCCGGCACCCTGGACCGCATGCTGGAAAAAGTCGCGAACCACTACGAGTCAGACGTGGATACCTTGGTCGACAACCTCACCAGCCTGATGGAGCCGCTGATCATGGTCGTATTGGGGGGGATTGTCGGCGCGCTGGTAGTGGCCATGTACCTGCCGGTGTTCCAATTGGGGACGGCATTTTGAGCCTGCTGCTGAGCGAACATCCCTGGGCGTTTGTTGGCCTGGCGCTGGTGTTGGGCCTGATCGTCGGTAGCTTCCTCAATGTGCTGGCGTGGCGCCTGCCCAAAATGCTCGAGCGGGAATGGCGTGCACAGGCCCATGAGATTCTCGACTTGCCAGCCGAGCCCGGTGGGCCGGCCTATAACCTGATGCGTCCGAACTCCTGCTGCCCGCGCTGCGATCAACCGATTCGGCCTTGGGAAAATATCCCGGTGCTCAGCTACCTGTTGCTCCGGGGGCATTGTGCCCACTGCCGTGAGCCCATCGGCCTGCGTTACCCCCTCACCGAACTCGCGTGCGCGCTGATCTCAACCGCTGTCGCCTGGCACTTCGGCTTCGGCTGGCAAGCCGGCGCGGTGATGCTGTTGAGTTGGGGCTTGCTGGGCATGAGCCTGATTGATCTGGACCACCAACTGCTGCCGGATGTGCTGGTGCTGCCGCTGCTATGGCTGGGGCTGATCCTCAACAGTGCTGACCTGTTGACGCCACTGCCCGATGCAGTGTGGGGCGCGGTTATCGGCTACATGAGCTTGTGGTGCCTGTTCTGGCTGTTCAAGATGGCCACCGGCAGAGACGGCATGGGCCATGGCGACTTCAAGTTATTGGCCTTGCTGGGAGCCTGGGGCGGCTGGCAGATTCTGCCGATGACCCTGCTGATGGCCTCGCTGCTGGGCGTGCTTGCCGGGCTGATCCTGCTGCGTTTGCGTAAGGCCCAGGTGTCAGCGCCGATGCCGTTTGGCCCCTGCCTGGCAATTGCCGGCTGGATTGCATTGCTCTGGGGTGGTCAAATAACCGACTTCTATTTGCAGTCTGTCGGTTTCAGATGACCACTTCTGTTGCAACACCCTGGATTCTTGGGCTCACGGGCGGCATTGGCAGCGGCAAAAGTGCTGCGGCCGAGCACTTTATCAAGCTGGGCATCGACCTGGTGGATGCCGATCACGCCGCGCGCTGGGTGGTCGAGCCTGGCCGCCCGGCCCTGGCACGCATCGCCGAACACTTCGGCAGCGACGTGCTGCAAGCCGACGGCCAACTGGACCGTGCCGCGCTGCGCAAACTGATCTTTGAGGTCCCGCAAGAGCGCCTGTGGCTGGAAGCCTTGCTGCACCCGCTGATCGCCGAGGAAATTCGCAGCCACCTGGCACGCGCCCAATCGCCCTACGCGATCCTGGTGTCGCCGCTGCTGATCGAGTCCGGGCAGTACAGCATGACCCAGCGCATCCTGGTGATCGACGTGCCGCAATCACTGCAGATTCAGCGTACCCTGCAGCGCGACGGCATCAGCGAACAACAGGTGCAGGCGATTCTCAAGGCCCAGTCCAGCCGCGAAGACCGCCTGAACCATGCCGATGACGTGCTGGTCAACGATAAGGACCTCGCCTGGCTGCACGGCGAGGTCGAGCGACTGCACCACTTTTACCTTACTTTGCGTGGAGGCCGATCATGAGCCAACCCCTGACCGTCGACTGCCCAACCTGCGGTGCACCCGTGGAATGGAAAGCGACCAACCTCAACCGACCGTTCTGCTCGGACCGTTGCAAGCTTATAGACCTGGGCGCCTGGGCCGCTGAAGAACACAAGATTCCCGTGGCCCCTGACGCCGAAGATGAACTGTTTTCCGAAGACCTGCCGCCACGCCACTAAGGGCGCATAAAGGCATATTCCTGCTGGTCGTCGAGGTTCTCTGCAAGGTATTGCAACTCGTCGGCCAGGTCTTCAAAACTGCGTACACCCTTGCTTTGCTGCACGACCGCACTGAGCATGGCCCGCAAGGTCAAGCCGGGGTCAAAACCGATTTCCTGCGCTGCATCCTGGCTTCTGCGCAACTCCTGCCGTGCCCACTCGTACACACTCATTGTCCGTGCTCCTGAAAATTTTGCAGAGCATGGACCCGCGCCGCGGCCTGGCATTTGACCTGGATCAACGCCGCGAATCGTCGTCCTTCCACGGCGCCGAGAGGTAGCGAGTGCGGTTGAACGTCTCCAGCCATTCCGGGCAAAACACCACCAGCGCGCTGATGACCATGCCGTTGATAAAGGCTTCGGGAAAGATGATCAGCCACAGGTAACCGACAAAATCTTCCAACCACTCAGGCATCGCAAAAAGACCGTCGAACCACAACAAGCCCAAGCCGGCCAACAGGCATAGCAATGCCGAGAGGGCGGCAGCAAAAAAGCCCGAACAGAAGATATACACAAAGGGGTTTCGCGGCTGCGCCCGCTCTACCAACAGCGCGCACCCTTCGGTGACCAGCACCGGCAGCACGATCAGCAGCAGGCCATTGATGCCAAGCGCGGCCAGGTCCTGGCGCCCCAGCAGCATCAAGCCAAGCTGGGCAGCAAAGCCTCCGACGATTGCCAGCGGCCAATCCAGCAGCAAGGTCACGGCGGTCATGCCGATAAAGTGGTAGGACACGCCGGTATCGAAATCCCGTCGCACGAGCCACAGCATGAACAGCGCGAACACCGTGCCGAACAGCAAGTGCTGGCGCCGACGGTCGGCAAACAACTCCACCCATGGCGAGCGCAGCATCGCCCACATCAACACGGGCGCATACACCAGCCAGCCGAGGCCGAGCGTCTGGGGTGCCAGAACCGCTGCACTGATCACGGATGCTCTGCCTTTACCAAAAACCTCATCACACACCTCGTCCCTGGGCCTGCTCCACATCAGCATTCTACACCCGCGTTTTTAAGGCAAGACTTCCTGTGGTCATCATTTGAACGCTAAGCTGCGACTATGGATGACTCAGATTATTTGCGCCTGCTCACCGTAGCAGCCGAACAAGCCAATGCGTTTCTGTCCAATGCCCGCAAGTGGGAGCGTGAGCGTTGGGTCTGCCAGCGCCTGCTGCAAGGCTTGAACGTGCCCTACCGCGTCGAAGAGTTTCACGCTGCGGGCCAGGAGCCGCCCGACGTGTTGTTTCGCGACGCCAGCTTCGAGGTCTTTTTTGTGCTGGACGAGGGCCGTCGCCTGAACGACGAGTGGCGCGATGAGTTGCTGCGCAGGCGCAGTGCTTTCTCCTTGAGCCAACTGGTACGGCGCGAAGCCAAGCCACGGCGCATTCCGGCCCATGAATTCCTGCTGCGCCTGGCCCCCACACTGCGTAAAAAAGCCCACAACTACAAAGAACGCGGCATGGACCTGGGGGAGTTGGACCTCATTGCGTTTACCAGCCTCAAACGCGAAGTGCTGGACCTCAACAGCCATTTTCCGCCGCCGACCGAATACCTGCGCCAAGGCTGGCGCTCGCTGTCACTGGTGGGGCCAACCTTTGCCAGGGTGCTGTTTGCACATCCCGACGCGCCGGACTTCTTGCGCAACAACCTGGGCCGCAGCATAGTGTTTGATGTCGGCATCAGCCTTTGATGCCCCTGGCTGTAACGTGGCGCCCCTTTGCAACGTCTACCTGACGAGGCCTTTATGACCAGCCGCCTGAAACCCGATGACCAAGAGCGTGTCGAAGAGTACCTGCGACTTACCCAGCACAGAGTCGAGCGCAAGCCTTTCCGGCCGTGGCTGCTCCTCTGCGTGGTGCTGGTCGTGGTAATCGGGCTCGGTGCGCTGAGCCGCCTATTGAGTTACCTGACGCTATGAGCCGCCTGGCGCTCGCGAGGGTAACTGCTCCGATTTCTTTTAGCCTTGCGAGATATCCCCATGACCCATCGTATTATTATCGTCGGCGGCGGTGCCGGCGGCCTGGAGTTGGCTACCCGCCTGGGTAAGACTCTGGGCAAGCGTGGCAAGGCCAGCATCACGCTGGTCGACACCAACCTGACCCACATCTGGAAGCCGTTACTGCACGAAGTGGCGGCCGGCTCACTGAACTCCTCTGAAGACGAACTCAACTATGTTGCCCAGGCGAAATGGAACCACTTCGAGTTCCAGCTAGGGCGCATGAGCGGGCTTGACCGTGAGCAGAAAAAAATCCAGCTGGCCGCCACCCTCGACGAAGAAGGCCGCGAACTGGTGCCTGCCCGCGTGCTGGGCTATGACAGCCTGGTGATTGCGGTAGGCAGCACTACCAACGACTTCGGCACTGAGGGCGCAGCGCAACATTGCCTGTTCCTCGATACCCGCAAGCAGGCCGAGCGCTTCCATCAGCAACTGCTCAACCACTACCTGCGCGCCCATGCCGGGCAGACCGACGCCGTTGAACAGATCAGCGTCGCCATCGTGGGCGCCGGTGCCACCGGGGTCGAGCTGGCCGCCGAGCTGCATAACGCCGCCCATGAACTGGCTGCCTATGGCCTTGACCGTATCAAGCCAGAAAACATGCACATCACCCTGATCGAAGCCGGCCCGCGGGTATTACCTGCACTGCCGGAGCGGATCGGTGGGCCAGTGCACAAGACCCTGGAAAAACTAGGGGTGACGGTACTGACCAACTCGGCGGTCAGTGAAGTAACTGCCGATGCCTTGATCACCAGCAGCGGCCAGGTGATTCCGGCCAGCCTCAAGGTCTGGGCGGCCGGTATCCGCGCACCCGGTTTCCTCAAGGACATCGACGGTCTGGAAACCAACCGCATCAACCAACTGCAAGTCCTGCAAACTCTGCAAACCACCCGCGACGAAAATATCTTCGCCTTTGGTGATTGCGCCGCCTGCCCGCAACCGGGCACCGACCGCAATGTACCGCCACGGGCCCAAGCGGCTCACCAACAGGCCTCATTGCTCGCCAAGTCGCTGAAGCTACGAATCGATGGCAAGGAGCTGCCGACCTACAAGTACACCGACTACGGCTCGCTGATCTCGCTGTCGCGCTTTTCCGCGGTGGGTAACCTGATGGGCAATCTGACGGGCAGTGTGATGCTGGAAGGCTGGCTGGCGCGGATGTTCTACGTGTCGCTGTACCGCATGCACCAGATGGCGCTGTATGGGTTCTTCCGCACAGCGATGCTGATGCTGGGCAGCAAGATCGGCCGCGGCACCGAGCCACGCCTTAAATTGCACTAACAACCTGGTCTCGAAGGAGGCCTGGCAAATGTGGGAGCGGGCTTGCTCGCGAATACGGTGGTTCAGTCACAGATGTACTGACTGACACAGCGCATTCGCGAGCAAGCCCGCTTGTATGCTAGGACTTGAAGGGAGGAGAAGAAGGGACAAAGCCCGATTCTGACTGTTGACGCAGTACAGACCGTGGGAGATTTCGCCCCTCCTCCTTTCACCCAAGCGCCGATAAAGAATGCATCTGGCTATGACCGACGATAGGAACAAGCCTGCGCCTCTGGTGAGCCCTTCAAGTGCTCAAAACCTTAGCCCGGAGGAAGCCCCATGGCAATGCCAGTTTCTGTCTCAAAGCCAATCGTAGGCGTCGATGTCGCTAAGAATGAACTGGTGATTTATCACGCTGAAGCCGATCTGTTAGAAACAATCCCAAACACCAAAGCCGCTATCAAAAAATGGCTGAAGGCCTTGTCCTGCAAAGTGGCCATCGCAATTGAAGCCACCAATATCTACCACTTGGAGTTTGCTGATCTAGCTCATGAAGCTGGTTGCGTGGTTTACATGGTTGGAGGTTATGAGCTCAAGCATTACCGCGAAAGCGTGAAGATCCGGGCCAAGACCGATGCTTTGGATGCCAAGTTGCTCGTCCGCTATTTGAGAAAGGAGGCAGACGAACTGCGTCCCTGGACACCTCCATCACCGCTGTATCGCCATCTTCTAAGCCTGTTTCGTCGGCGCGCAGCCTTGGTTCAGGCGCGCGTCAGCCTGACGCAAAGCTGGGCGAACGAGCCGCTTCTTAAGGCCTCGTTTGCCGAGCAGGTGAAGTCGATGCAGAGACTGGAAGGGCTAATCGAAAAAATGATCAGTGACTGCCTGAAAGAAGCAGGTTTACTGGGTCAGTTGAAGCGTTGCTTGAAAGTCGAAGGCATCGGTTTTTTGACTGGCGCGCGTTTGATTGCCACCTTCCAACGGGGAGAGTTCAGGAATTCGGACGCGTTTATCGCCTTTCTTGGTATGGATTTGCGCGTCAACAAGTCAGGACAGAAGGATGGTCGTCGTAGTTTAAGTAAGCGCGGCGACTCAGAAGCTCGGCGCCTGCTGCATAACGCAGCGATGGCGGCTAGCCGAACAGAGACATGGAAAGCGTTTTATCAAGCACAGAGGGCGCGAGGCTATAGCACCACACAGGCGCTGGTAATACTGGCCCGCAAGCTTGCTAGGGTGGTGTTCGCTCTGCTGAAAGGGCAAAGCGAATATCAGCCAAAAGTTGGTTGAGGGTTGCCCCTCAACCATAGAATCTCCCACTTTATTTTGCGGTGAATTCAGAATTTGCGAGCACAAAAAAAATCCCCGTATCTTTCGATACGAGGATTTTTAATATGGTCGGGGTAGGGGGATTCGAACTCCCGACATCCTGCTCCCAAAGCAGGCGCGCTACCGGACTGCGCTATACCCCGGTAATAAAAAGGCGACCTTTCAGTCGCCTTCTTCGATCAGCGCTTTTGGCCTCTGATCTTAAGATTCGATTCCAGCGTTAACTGGTCTCAAAAATGGTGGGTCGTGTGGGATTCGAACCTACGACCAATTGGTTAAAAGACAATTGGTTTTAGTGCTTCATAGCCCAGGATCGTGTTCGCTACACATAGCTGTTTCCGTGGCCTCGCAGCCTCTAATGAACCCACATTAGAGGCTCCAAACCATGAAAATCTCTGCGGTCGTTTCGACCAAAGGCGGCGTAGGCAAAACTACCATCGAGGCCAACCTCGGCGCTTTTTGTGCGGATGCAGGCCTGCGCGTGCTCATGATCGACCTAGATCCTGCACAGCCTTCGCTCTCCTCGTATTACCAATTGGTCGATGAAGCTCAAGGAGGCATCTACGACCTGCTGGCATTCAATATCACCGAATCAGCCAAGATCATATCCAGCACCACGATACCAAACCTGTCGCTTGTCATTTCCAACGACATCAACAACCAACTGAACAGCCTGATCCTGCAAGCACCTGACGGACGGTTGCGACTCGCCAACCTGATGCCGGGCTTCAAAGATCATTTCGACCTGGTACTGATTGACACCCAAGGCGCCAGGTCGGCAATGCTCGAAATGGTGGTCCTAGCCTCTGATTTGGTCATATCCCCACTTCCGCCCAATATGCTCGCTGCACGGGAGTTCAGCCGGGGATCCATGCAGATGCTGGACGGCCTGCGCGCCTATGGGCGCCTGGGCATGAAAATCCCTCCTGTGCGGATCGTCGTCAACAATCTCGACCAAACCACCGACGCGCAAATGATCGAGCAGTCGGTACGGGAAATTTTCCAGGACAATGACGAAATCAACGTTCTGGAATGCGTCGTCCCCTCCGCAGTGGTGTTTCGTAACAGTTCATCCCTGGGCGTCCCAGTACACCGCTTGGAATACAGACAGCCTTCCAACCGCATATCCCCTGCAGCCCTTGTCGTGATCCGCCAATTGGCCATTGAGCTTTTTCCAGAATGGCGTGACCGCTTCGAGGCCATGACCGAGGAAAAGGTAGCTAACTTGGTGAGGGAGGGTCGTTGAAATGGCGAAGCCCTCCATTACCGACGCCCGCAGTATTACTGCAAACCTCATCCTAGAGGTTGGCAAGTACTACAGCGCTCAGCAATTGCGCAGCTTGCAAGCCAAGCTCAGTGGAACCGCACGAGAAATCCGAGCCCTGACAAGCGGTTACCAATTACCCGGTCGGATTGGCGCTCAGTTGAGCGTTGACCAGCTTCAGCTTTTGCAGGACGCCGCGAAGCTTATCGAGTCAGTGAACTCGAACATTAAGCACGCGAAGGAAAAGCGCGGCCGCGACGAAAACCAAGCCAAACGCCGTCAGCAAAGTCGATATGCCGAAGCCAAACGCCTGGTAGCTGAAACATATTTAGAACCCTTTGCTCCTGAGCCAACGGCTTTGGACCCTCTTCTAGATATTCTTAAAACAGCGCTGACGCTTAATCGAGCAGACGTTTTCAGGAATGGTTATTCCCCTAGGGAGTTCAATCTCAGGCTCCGTGATTACCTGTCGCCTGCCAGAACTCGAAAGCTCATTGGCTGGACCAGCCCAAGTGCTTTTTGGATAAGCACGGTTCTCTCTCTTCGTAATGACGTTGTGCAAGCTGTTGAGCAAGAGATTGCTTACGACGATGGGTCAAGTGTTCAAGACCGCCTTGATGCCCTGAAACAGAAGGTTGCGGACTGCCTTGCCCGGACTCACCTCTCTGCTGATGAGGAAGAAACACTTCGCCTGTGGTCAGAGGCGCTCTCCCCCCGCCTCCAACAGGAAGGGGGTGAATGATGGACAAGCAAAAAGTCCTCAGCAAGGTCGCCAAACTCATGGCGCTGGCCAAGTCACAAGGCGCTGCCCCAAACGAAGTGGAAATTGCACTTCGTCAAGCTCGCCATTTGATGAATCAGTACAACTTGGAACACACCGAAGTCGCTGCCCATACAATCGAAGAATCCATTGTGGGTACCAAAACCCGTCGGGCACCGCAGGATTGGCTGCACAACCTGGCCTCAATCTGTTCCCAAGCCTTCGATTGCAGCCACTTGGCGTATTTCAATCCGCTACTTGGCTGGTCCTTCAAGTTCTTGGGGAAAGGTATTTCACCCGATCTGGCAGCTCACACCTATTCAACGCTGCATCACCAGCTTGTCGCAGCCCGACGAGCTCATGTTGCCCAGCAGAAGCGCTGCCAACTGAAAACCAAACGTCACCGCGGCCAACTGTTTGCCGAGGGCTGGCTCAATGCCGTCGCCTCTAAGGTGAACCAGTTTGCAGGTGGGATAGACGAAAACACTGCGCTGGAGATCCAAGCCTACCTGGAATGGCATCATCCAAAACTAACGCTAGCCATTATCAAGCCCATCGAAGCCAAAGGTCATGACACCCGCTCTTTGCAAGCGGGATGGGACCAGGGCAAGCATGCCAGGCTGCATCGTGGTGTCGGACAGCAGTCACAAGGAGCCCTTGGGCATGGAGGGAGCCAATGAGAACTCATTCGCTTTCACCTTTGGCCATGGCGGCGCTGGAACAAGCCAGATCCCAACTTGGGCTTGCCCCGGTTCACAAACACCATGTTTGGAGTGAGGCAGAAGAGCGCTCGCTCATTGCCCGCTATCCCAATGAACCGACTCAGGTCCTAGCCGCCGAATTGGGGCTCAGCGTCTATCAGGTCTATGCCAAAGCCAAACGGCTGGGCTTGAGCAAAAGCGCCGAGTTTCTTCGCAGTAGTCTCTGTGGCCGGCTTGACGGCAAGTTGGGCGCAGAATTCCGCTTTCCCAAGGGATCCGTCCCATGGAATAAGGGCCTTAAGGGGCTCCCCTCCTCTGGCCGTATGACTCAGACGCAGTTTAAGGCCGGCAATAAACCGGGGAACTGGCTGCCTATTGGCAGCCTGCGCACAACTCCTGACGGTTATCAGCAGAAGAAAATCACCGATACCGGTTACCCACCCGTTGACTGGAAAGCCGTGCATGTACTGCTTTGGGAGGAGCATCACGGACCAGTCCCTATAAACATGTGCGTGTGCTTCAAGGACGGCAACAAGGCCCATATAGCCCTGAATAACCTGGAGTTGCTGACGAGAGCAGAACGTATGCGTCGGAACACCATTCATCGGTATCCGGAAGAGCTGAAATCCGCAATACGCGCTATCGGCAAACTCAAACGCACCATCCGGGAGGTTGAACATGAAGAACAAGATTGAAGATCTACGTAATCACCTGTTCGTCGCGATCGAGAGCCTCCTGGACCCAGAAAGACCAATGGAAATCGAACGGGCCAAAGCGGTTGCCGAGGTTGCTCAGGTCATGATCAATTCAGCGAAGGTTGAAGTCGACATGGTCAAAGCCCTGGGGGCACGCAACGGGAGTGGTTTTCTTCAGATAGGCCAGGAGTCTGGGAAATGAATCACCTTGACCTCTCACCTCCCTACTCCGTAGAGGCTGAACAAGGTGTGTTAGGTGGGCTACTGCTCGACAACAACACCTGGGATCTCGTCGCAGACAAACTGGATGCCTCTGATTTTTTCCGACACGACCATCGGTTGCTGTTCCGGACAATGGCAAGCCTTGCTGACAAGTCCATTCCGTTCGACATCGTCACCGTCCACAACGCGTTGGAGGAGCCAGACGAAGCCGGAGGGCTGAGCTATCTGGGCGAGCTGGCCAAAAACACGCCGTCTGTAGCCAACATCGAGCATTACGCATCCATCGTGCGTAATCGCTCTCGGCTCAGACAGCTCATGTCCCTTGGATACCAATGCTCTCGCGAGGCGACAGACCCGTTGGCAAGTGCGGAGGATGTTCAAGAATCAATTGAACAGCAACTGTTCGCTCTGGGTGAAGGCAAGAGCGCAACGGAATTCGTCAATATCAACCAATGCCTGACGAACGTCGTCGAACAAATAGACGAACATTTCAACGGCAATATCACCGTGACCGGCCTGCCTTCAGGCCTGGAGGACCTGGACGAGCTGACGTCGGGTTTTCAAGAAGCCGACCTGATCATCCTCGGCGCGCGCCCGTCTATGGGGAAGACCTCTCTGGCCTTGAACTTCATAGATACGGCTCTGCAGGCAAAGCTTGATCGTACAGTTCAGGTTTTCAGCATGGAAATGCCGGCCAAAGCACTGATGTATCGATTGATGGGCATCCTAGGCCATATCGATCTGGGCAGGCTATTGAAGGGCAAGCTCGATGATGATGATTGGCCGAAGCTGACTGCAGCGGTTTCTCGTATTAATGGCTATGGAGAGCGGCTGGTCATCGACGACTCATCAGCGCTCACGCCTGCAGTAATCAGAGCTAAATCTCGTCGAGCAGCTCGTCGCTTCGGACACCCGAGCTTGATCCTGATCGATTACCTGCAGCTCATGCGCTGCCCAGGTCAGGAAAACAGGGCCAACGAGATCAGCGCTATATCCCAGTCCCTCAAGGCCCTAGCGAAAGAGATGAATTGCCCGGTGGTTGCGCTTTCCCAGCTCAACCGAGAACTGGAGCGACGGCCAAATAAGCGTCCGATCAACGCAGACCTGCGTGATAGCGGTGCGATTGAACAGGACGCGGACCTGATTATGTTCGTCTACCGGGACGAGGTGTACCACCCTCAGAGCGAACACAAAGGCATTGCAGAAATCATTCTCGGCAAGGCGCGTAACGGCCCAACTGGGACCGTACGAACAGCCTTCATCGCCAATCAGACCCGGTTTGCCAACCTCAGTCCCAACGCCGGCTGGCAAGGGGCTCAACTATGAAAAAGCACACCTCAGCGATGAATACTCTCGTACGCATCACTCACTGGTGCCTTCAATGCGATAGCCACCACCCGAAACATCAAGTGAGTGGCGCTCCAGCCTTACCCGGCGGTGAAGTGGACGAGCTTATTTGCCCTACTTGCAATAGCTATGACATCGAGGAGCTTCAGGAGGTGTCGGATGCACAGTAGCGCCGAGCTATTTCCTAGTATCCATGCCGGTGCCGTGTTCGAAGCCTCTGCTGTGGCTCATGCCCATAAATCTGGGATCAACCCGGTGGAGCTCGACGCATTAGCTCAAGCGATCGGCCGCCTTGCTCGTGACCACAGCACCGTGGTCCCAATGAGCATGCGTGAGGATCTGTTGGAGTTTGAGAAGCTCGGCTACGTCGAGCTGACCAACACGCCCAGCGCAACAATTACCGTTGAACTGCTCTGTGCGGGCGCCTTGCTATCCAGCTACTTCTGGTCGGTTTGGGTGCCCCGCTACCTCCAGTGCTGCTCGCTGAAAGTGGCCGTCATGTCTCACCTGCAACACCCCGCGGAAGTTCAGCACTGCAGCGTGGTGTTCCGCGTGCCTGGAGCACGTGAGGCTACGCGTCACTTTTTGCATGAGCTCGGTACCAAGTTTCCTGGCGATCAGGCTGAAATCATCGCGATCCAGACCGGTAACGTTCTGGCAGACAGGGATGCAGAGCTATGACCACCAATCTCCTACGCGGAAAAAGCGAGAGCCTTCGTGTACTCGTGAAGTTTGCTGAAGCGAATGGCTGGACGGTGTCTCGCACTCAAGGTGGCCATATCAAGTTCACGAAATCTGGCCTTGGATCGATTTACACCTCATCAACCGCAAGCGATTACCGCTCAGGCCTCAACGCCAAAGCCCGTATTCGTCGTGCTGATCGAGCTCAAACCCTACACTCGCAGGAGGCAATCTAATGCCTATCCGTCATTGCATCGTCCACCTGATCGACAAAAAACCCGATGGCACACCTGCTGTTCTCCAGGCACGCGATTCGGAGCTATCCGAATCGGTCGCCATCGAGAACATGCTTGCCGACCTCAACGAGAGCTATAACGCCAAACAAGGCAAGGCCTGGGGTTTCTTCCATGCCGAGTCCGGCGCGCACCCGTTTAGCGGCTGGTTAAAGCAGTACTTTGAAGGTGACCAGGACTTCACCGCCTTCAGCCACACGGCGGTCGAGCATCTGCAAAAGCTGATGGAAGAGTCCAACCTCTCCACCGGTGGCCACGTACTGTTTGCCCATTACCAGCAAGGCATGACCGACTACCTAACTGTCGCCCTGCTCCACCACAGTGAAGGCGTGGTGGTTACTGACGATCTGGACGTCACTCCTTCACGCCACCTGGACGTTGGCCAGTTGCACCTGGCAGCGCGTATCAACTTGTCCGAGTGGCAGAACAACAAGCAATCCAAGCAGTACATCTCGTACATCAAAGGCAAAAACGGTAAGAAGATCTCGGGGTATTTCAGCGACTTCATTGGCTGCATGGAAGGCGTCGACGGCCCGGGCGAAACCCGCGCCCTCCTCAAGGCGTTCAGCGACTTCGTTGAAAACGAAGACCTGCCAGACGAATCGGCCCGCGAGAAAACCAAGGCCCTGGTGGACTACGCCACCAGCCAGGCCAAGCTCGGTGAACCCATGGGCCTGGAGGAACTGTCAGGCTTGATCGATGAAGATCGCCCCAAGGCGTTCTACGACCATATCCGCAATAAGGACTACGGCCTGTCGCCGGAAATCCCCCTGGATAAACGCACTCTCAACCAATTCCGTCGGTTCACCGGCCGTGCCGAAGGCTTGTCCATCAGTTTTGAAGCGCATCTGCTAGGGGACAAGATCGAGTACGACGAGGCGTCCAATTCATTAGTCATCAAGGGGTTACCTACCCAACTCACTGATCAGTTGAAACGTCGCTGAACACACTTTCTACCCTAGGCATCGGAGCCCACCATGAGTAACAAACCACAGCGTCTGCATGAAGAAAAATTCGTTATTCGCCTGCCCGACGGGATGCGCGAACGCATCGCGTTGGAAGCACGTGAAAACGCCAGGTCGATGAACTCAGAAATTGTTTATCGGCTGGAGACAACTGCCGAACTTGAAGCTGCTCTGGATCGTGCTTTGAAAATCATTGACCAGCTTTTGGCGGCAAGCCCGGCTTATGAGCAGCCAGGAGCCAGAGTATGAAAGCGTCTTTGGCCCAAACCATGAAAGATAAGCTGTTGCTGCCGGCGTTTGAATCGAAGTCGCCGGTGGCAGCGCGAATGAGCGACCCCATCGTCGATACCCCCATGCTGTTGACTCTCGACGAAACGCTGCCGTATGACGAAAACCCAAGGACGACTCGTAACCCGAAGTACGATGAAATTAAAGAGTCGATACGAAATCGGGGACTCGATACGCCACCTCCCGTCACTCGTAAACCTGGGGAAGATAAGTACCGGATCCGCAACGGCGGCAACACTCGCCTGGCAATTTTAAACGAGTTGTATCGTGAGACCGGCGACGAGAAGTACTTCAAGTTTCACTGCCTATTTCGACCCTGGGACGCCGTTCGGGGCGAAATCATCTCGCTCACCGGCCACTTGGCTGAAAACGACCTCCAAGGCCAGCTCCTGTTCATTGAGCGGGCTATTGGGGTCGACAAAGCGAGAGCGCTGTATGAAACAGAGGCAGGGGAGTCTATCTCATTACGTGAGCTTTCACGGCGGCTGTCAGCGGATGGCTACCCGGTCTCCGCGTCTCACTTGAGTCGTATGCACGACACCATTCGGTACTTACTGCCAGCAATTCCAGGCGCGCTGTACTCTGGACTGGGAGTAGACAGAATCATAAAGCTTCTGTCTTTGCGCAAAACAGCTCTTCAGTGCTGGGATCGCAATTATCAAGAGCAGGAGCAGCACCTTGATTTCGATACGCTTTTCCAAGATGTACTGTCCCAGTTTGAGGGCGACGCTGAAGAATTTCTATTCCAGCGATTTCAGGACGAACTGATAGATCACCTTAAAAAGCCGCTGAACCTCGGCTACGAGCAAATACTGTTGGAAATCACTCAGAACCAGGACCAATTGCGCCGGTCTACGCCGGTTCTTGAGCTGCCACAGTACCCTGCATCGCAATTTGAGGGGGGGACTCAACTTAACGTTTCGAACAATGGCATTGAGGCTAATCAGAACCCTCTACAACTACCCCCTACTACTTCGGGGGGCAGCACACATAAGACGACGCCCTCCAAAGAGAGTCCTTCACCTCAAGGGGTGCAACAGCAACTGGCCCCAACTCCGCAGGAGCAAATGAGCCCACAAGAGCGCCAAGCACGTATCGATGGGCACGTTGCGAGCCCTGTGAAGACTTCTCCCAGAGTCGACAAGATGAAACGGGAGCTCGCTGCGCTTGACGGTGAGGTCTTGCCCGACTTCGCCTCCAATGCCTTGGTGGCCATCCCTGTTCAAGCTGGCGGACTCAATCCCATTTCTGACCTTTGGTACATCGAACGCGAAATAGACAATACCGCGACCCTGCGTCAGCACATCGCTCAATTGGCTCGCGAAATAGCCAGCTCGGTCAAAGCCCCAGGTCAATTTATCGATATCGATGGTGGCGTCGGGTTCAGCTACCGACACCCCGAAGCGGAAGTCGAAATTACTGCCACAGCCCAACATACCTTGACGCTGCTCCAGTCTTTGAGCGGCTCGATGGCCATCGTACTGAAAATGATTCAGCAGCAACCCAAGCTTCAAATCGACGCGTTGGCTGACTTTGAGTTCGCAGCCGGACTGGGCCAGATCTTACTGGGCCAGCCTCACACAAAAGATCAGCCCCCTGAAAGTGAATGCCGTCTCAGCGACGGCGCTCTAGTGAAGCTGTTCCGCATTATTCGTCTCGCAAGACGTTTGATTGACCTGGAAATCCAGTCAGTCGCCAACAACGGTCCGAATTCAGCCAGTTAACACACGGACTCTACAAGGGGGAGTCGTCATGTCCAAGACACCAATAAATGAAGCAATCCTGTCACAGGTGCTTCATCACATGCGTAATGGCCAACTTCGGCGCTGCATCGAAATGGGCCTGGAGCCAGAGATATTGGCTCAGCTCCAACAACCTTCAGTACTGAGCTTGCTGCTTAACACTCCCGTGTCTTGGTGCAACGTCACCATTGATGGGGACATGGTAAAAAAACTACTGTCAGGCGCGCAGCGTTCTGATGAAGAAGTGCGCATGATTGAACGTGCGCTGCGACTTGGCGCGACCACTCAAATGCTGCAACAGTTCTTCGGGCTGTCTCCGCAGGATGTGGCCCTTCAACGCCTAATGATCGGCGTGACGGCACGTCGTGGCCGTTGGCGCGAATTCAGTGAGGAGATGGACGCTCAGCTTTGGTACCGATGGACGCACCTAATGCAAGAGCATCAGGTAGAGCTTGGCGACAGTCTCGCGTTGCTGGACATCGCCATGTTGGTCGCCGAGGAACTCAATGCTCCACAGGATACTAGCCCAGATGAGACCCACGAAAACCTCAGCCTGGCCATCATCTGGCATCGCATTCAGTCCTGGATAAAGGAAGGGCTTTACCCTCCTGCAAACCCTGGCCTTCCGAGAAGGCTACAGCTTGTGTCTTCTCAACGACTTGCACAGCCTGCAGCGACATCGGTGGAAGGTGACTCTGTATTATGAGGTTGTCTCGGCTTCCCTTGTCGACGCTTTTAGACTCGGCCTCGGGTCACCTTGAAGCTCATTTGCTTCAGAAAAAAGAGTCGGCGCCTCCGGGGATTGAAGGGTCTTCCCCCTACTCCGGAATTATTTTCAGCGGGAACCCACACGAAACGGTTCCTCGCCGATTGCTTTTGGATGATCGCTTAACCCCGCTTGAAAGAAACACCTGGCAGGTATTTCGCCTACTGATCAATGACGACGGCCTTACGGCGTTCCCTACCTATGACCAACTGCGGCCATATTTGGGTATGCAACCCGGTAGGCCTGCCTCGCGTGAAACTGTATCAAAAGCATTAGTGACCTTACGTCTCACCCGTTGGCTTAGCCTGGGGCGACGGGTGCGCAATGATCTGAGTGGACAAGTGCAAGGCAACGTCTACCTGCTTCACGACGAACCGGTCACACCGGCCGAAGCTATAGAGTTCGACAAGGACTACTTGCAGCTACTCGCGCAGTCAATGCAGCACCAGACCAAGGTGATTCGCGAAGTGGCAGAAATTGCCTGGAAGGAATTTGCAGCTGATCCTGATGTTGGCCAACGCTTACCTAGCAGGCTGGACATCATCGAATCCCGCATGAATAGCCAGGCCTGGACCAAAGCGCAGGCTCCAGTCGTTCTTAAAGCGACTGAGTTCGGAATCCGAACTCAGCAAAATATAGCTCTATCTCCACTGAGTTCGGATACCGAACTCAGTGAAAAAGGCGAAGAGCGAATCGCTTTGGAGCAGAGTTCGGATGCCGAACTCAGCCGTAAATCACTGAGTTCGGACTTAGTTCGGCATCCGAACTCATATAGTACGTATACAGATACACACAAAGATGTTTGTAAAAGCTCTGTACATGTACCGCCCACACCAAACGACATCGCTGCCGATTTGCTCGGTGCACTGCATCGACTACCGGTCGAGCAAAAACAGAACGCGGTCCTGGCGCTGCAAAAGGTTCCAGCAGAGTTGAAAACCGCGCTCATCAAACAATGGGTCCACCGCTGTGACTCGGGAGGGGTCCGAAACCCGCTTGGATACTTAATGACGCTCGTCGGCATGGCCGTTCGCGGCGATTTCAACAGCCAATGGAACCCTGACGACAAGGCAAAAGCGAGCCCCGAGCGTCAAGACGCTTCAGCCCCGCCAGAGGGCGCAGAGCAGCCGACGAAGACGCTAACGCAGACGCGTAGCCCTGAGTCGATACAAACCGCAAAACACACACTCAGCGGAATGCTGCATCTGCTGAAGCCTAATCGGGGTACACATCCATGATGTCAGGTGGACAACCAGAATATCGTGGTAACGCGGCCCAGAGCGAAGCGGTCGTGACCGGAATCTGTGCCAGCTACACAGCAAGTGTTGCGGCCCGCAACACCCTGACAGGAACCGAAATACGCCGCGGCCGCCACGCAAGTGACTCGGCCCAAATCACTTGCCCAGGATCCGGCATTCGTGCCAGCGACACGGCAAGTGTTGTGGCCCACAACACCCTGACAGCATCCGGCACCGGAGGTGGCCGCCATATAAGTGGTGCGGCCCGCACCACCTTGGCAGGATCCGGCATCCGTGCCGGCGACATGGCAAGTGTTGTGGCCCACAACACCCTGACAGCATCCGGCACCGGAGGTGGCCGCCATATAAGTGGTGCGGCCCGCACCACCTTGGCAGGATCCGGCATCCGTGCCGGCGACACGGCAAGTGTTGTGGCCCACAACACCCTGACAGCATCCGGCACCGGAGGTGGCAGCCATATAAGTGGTGCGGCCCGCACCACCTTGGCAGGATCCGGCATCCGTGCCGGCGACATGGCAAGTGTTGTGGCCCACAACACCCTGACAGCATCCGGCACCGGAGGTGGCAGCCATATAAGTGGTGCGGCCCGCACCACCTTGGCAGGATCCGGCATCCGTGCCGGCGACATGGCAAGTGTTGTGGCCCACAACACCCTGACAGCATCCGGCACCGGAGGTGGCCGCCACGCAAGGGATTCGGTCCGCACCGGCGAGTTTCAGCTCTTCCTATATAGAAGCCTCAACAAATCCCCTTCCATCGGGCTACGTATTTAATGCTGCGTCTCCTATAGCCAAATTGCAGCATGGGTACGTCAATCCTCTTCCCAAGGAAACACTGCACCATGGCTGATAACTTCCGGCTCAACATCGGTTCACTGCGCAGCGATGTGAAGCTCACCCTTCACACTCACCACGCCGCTCGTATATGGATGGGGCGCCCTAAAAATGACCTCAAAGCCGGCATCATTGGTCTGTCAGGGTTCTGCACTGTCGTCAATCGAATGTCTCGAGGCGCCCAACAGGATGATCCCTACTCTGACTGGTGGATGATCCTCCTCGAGGAAAAGATCAACGATTCCAAGGAAGCGTTAAAGACCATCGAAGATCGCCTGGACACAGCCATGGCCTCTCTTCCACCGGCCATCAGCATTAGCGAAAACCTCTCGATCCAGCCTGTCAGCCTCCCGCTGTACATCTCCAATCCCCTGGGATTTCAGGCTGTGTACCTGCTGACGAACTACGACGAAATTGTCAGACGCATTCTGTTGGCCCAGCACGTTGGCCTTGTCGGGCGCCACGATATGGAAACCTGGATCGACGAAGGCGCAGCGGTACTGCGGAGACTGTTTGGTCTGGCCCAGATCTATAAGTACTCAGGCGCTGCCCGCGACGACTTCGCTGCAAACAATGCCAAGGCTGAAGCAGCCCGCAAAATGTACGAGCGGTACGGTGAGCTGCCACAAGACATCCTGGAAGGCACCCGCCGTTCGAATTTCGCGCCACCGATCATCCGCGGTCAGCAGCAAACCGAGACGGATGATCATCTCGATGACCCCGTTGAGGGTTAAAGAGCATGGGCCAGATTCCCTCCAATGATGGGTCGCTGCAACAGACCGCCTTCCGGCCACTGCAACAGGAAGCCTTTCAGCGACTGCAACAGGCTGCCTCACTAAAGGGCCTTTTAAAGCCTTTTAAAGGTAAGGGGGAGCTGACCCAATTTGCCGATCTTTGCCGAGCTCAAGAATCGGACTTAAAAGCTCTTGCCCAGGAAGTGCTGAGCCAGGCCCGCCGATATCCATTCACCCTAGTTCCAGTGCGGTTGACTGAGCAGAACACCCAAGCCGGCACCCAGTTTTTGAGATGGCAGCAGGTGACAGATCGGCGGATGGGCGTAGGGGTTTGGGCAGAAATGATGGGCTCACCCAGAACACCGGAATCCATGCTGCAGGATCTTTACGTGATGGAGCTGCAGCGCATCACCTTGAATATGCAAATGAGTTTGCTGCACTCGATCACCAAACAGGCCGCCGAGTGCGCAGAAAAAATGGGCCAGGCAGAGGCCGTGTATACCGCTCGCCTGCAGCAGCTCAACAACCCAACGCAACACCAATAACCTCGGAGAATACTCATGGGCACGCCCGTACAAGGCTGGGAAGGCAATATCGGTTCTGCACCGGAATTCAAAGAATTCCCCAACGGCAATAAAGACCCACGTCGACTCATGCGAGCCAACGTTTACTTCGACAATTCGATTCCGGATGGCAAAGGCGGCTACGAAGATCGTGGCGGTTTTTGGGCGAATGTGGAGTGGTGGCACAAGGACGCCGAGCATTATTCGCAACTGTTCCAGAAAGGTATGCGAGTGCTGGTTTCCGGTCGCGCCGTTATGGACCGTTGGAAGAACGACGATGGCGAATTCGAAGCTTTGAAAATCCAGGCCAGCCGGGTCGGCATGCTGCCACACCGCGTGACCATGGTGAATCTGGCGCCTTCGCAAAACCAGAATTCGCAACAGTCCAACAGACCCGAATCGCGGCCGCAGCCAGCTCCAGGCCCGGATGAATATCCAGATACCGATCCACCGCAATTCTGAAAACAGGGGCTTAATTTTTCGGCCCATTCGTGTAGCTGTCGGTGTTGGGGGAAACAGCTCATCGTTTCCCCCGACCTCATTAGAGAACCACTACAAATTAGGACGTGCCGATGGATGAAGTTTTGAGGGACCCAACAGGGTACGTTGTCATTGGCGCAGAGCACCCAGCTTTAGGCCGTGTTTACTGGGCTTACTTTGATGAAAGCGAGGTGAATGCTCCGGACTACTACGGGCTCACCCTGGACATAAACCGAGCATCATGGGCTCCAGTTGGGTGGCGAACGGGAGAGTATCTGATGGGGGGCCGTGGAGAGACAGACCTTGATACCTGGCAAGCCCGCCGATTTATCAACACCTTGCTCGATGAATACCGCTTAGATACTGAATACCGCGTCGACTTTGACGACGACGACGAAATGACTGAACACTTATACGGCAAGCTGGAACAACTACGTGTTCAAAGCGGACAATCCACTCAGGACTTCATCGCGTGGATCAGAGTTGCGAACTGGACGGACGAGCCAGCTTCGAATTGACATCAAACCGCCAATTGGTTGGCAAAAAATCGCGCCATTCGTTAACTTTCAGGTTGAGTCACACTTCCATTCGGCTATCTCAAGCACAGAAGTTTAAAACTTCCGTTTTTGATGCAAAAAAATGCGCTATTCGTGATGTTACTGTCTGATAGATCTGTTCTTCGGGGACCGATAGCCAATGGCGCAATCTCGAACTTCTTTGAAACCAGCAGATAGGCGGCAATTCAATAACCCCCATACTGCCGTTCAAATAGCCGGTGCTGACGCCGCCCGAAAAGGGCTACGGGTGTATGACTGCCCTTACCACCATCCTGCGATGCGCGCGTCGTGGCTAAAGGGCTTTGCCCAGGAACAGCAGCTGACGCTGGACCTCTAGCCGCTAAAAGCCTCCCGTTGTGCATTGACCATTTCCCATTGAAGCCTTACCTGCCATGACGTGACAGTCCCGCTCTGCATAATTGAGAAGGGGCACACCGTGAAGCTATTGATCATCGAGGCACCTGGGAAGCTGAAAAAGCTTCAGCCAATGATGAAGAAACTGCGCCCAGGCGAACACTGGTTGGTTGTCGCCAGTGGTGGGCACATACGTGACTTGCCCGCCAGAGGGCAGGACGACAGCATGATCACCACAGGCGTCCGCAAAAATTACACACCGGTGTACGAGATCCTGGATAAGAGCGCCAAGGCCGTGCGGACCATCAAGGCCGCAGCTAAACAGGCCGATGAAATCTACCTCGCAACCGATCCGGATCGCGAAGGTGAAAGCATCAGCTGGCACATCCAGCAGGTACTGGCGGTCAAATCCTACAAACGCATCACCTTCAATGAAATCACCCTGAAGCGTGTCGCAGAGGCTCTAGCCAATCCTCGCCAAATCGATTTGAACAGAGTCGCGTCACAAGAATGCCGGCGTGTACTTGATCGTTTGGTGGGTTACCTGGTGACTCAGGAGCTACGCCGACTGATGGGCAAGCCCACCTCTGCAGGCCGCGTGCAATCGCCTGCCGTATACCTGGTGGTTTTGCGCGAGCGCGAGATCCGCAACTTTCAGGTAATCAACCACTTCGGTGTGCGTCTGAACTTTGTGGATATGAATCAGGGCACCACCTGGTATGCAGACTGGCAACCGGTACCGGATTTCGCGAGCAAAGACTTTCCTTACGTTCAAGATGCCAACCTGGCCCGACTCGTCGCCGGCACACGTAATGTCGTCGTCGAGTCCTGTGAAGACCGCAAGGCCGAGCGCCACCCACCCGCGCCCTTCATCTCTTCCACCCTTCAACAAGCAGCCAGCAACGCCTTGAAATGGGACCCGGACAAGACCATGCAAGTCGCCCAGCGATTGTATGAACAAGGCGTGATCACCTACCACAGGACGGATAATCCCAACGTACCAGACGAGGCCATGGAGGATATTAGAACCGTAGCTAGATCTATCGGATTGAAGACCGTCGACGAGCGACGTACATTCAAGGCCGCCGAAGGCGCGCAGGAAGGCCACCCCGCTATTACCCCGACGCATTGGGCTGATACAAAAGCTGGTGAGAACGACGAGGAACTCGCCCTGTACAAGTTGATTTGGGTCCGGGCGCTGGCCAGCCAGATCGAAGCGGCGGTATTCGACGTGCGTGCTGTAAAACTGCTCGCGGTTGGCCCAAATGGTAAGGCTTTGCGATTCAATGCAACTGGTGAAACCCTTTTTCATCCTGGGTGGCGGAAACTGCTCAAGGGCGATGACACAGACGATGAGGAAGATGGAGCAGCGAGCAACCCAGTTCCTGCACTCACACCAAAACAGATCATCTCTGTGCACAACGGAGAACTGCTGAAGAAGAAAACTCAGCCGCCATCCCGCTACACCAAGGCCAGTCTAATCAAAGAAATGGAGCGCCGCGGTATTGGTCGTCCCAGCACGTTCGCCTCGATCTTGAAGAACATCACCAGCAAAGGAATGATTGAGGAAAAAAGCCGCAAGCTGGTACCGGCGCCGCTGGGGGAGGAAACAATCGCGAAGCTGGAAGGGTTCTACAGTTTCGTGGAGCTCGATTTTACGAGGGAGCTGGAGCGGGATTTGGACAAAGTCGCCCAGGGCCAAGACACCTATGGAGCTGTCGTTGCGCGTCTGCATAGACGCCTGGAAGAGGAACTGTCTCAGCAACGTGGAATGCCGAGTGTGCCGATGGCGTCCGCTCCACGCCCAGCCACAGCAGGTGGCGCTTTCAACTGTCCCAAGTGCAATCAACCCCTCGCAAGGCGACAAAAAAAAGGGGGCGGTGGCTATGACTTTTGGGGTTGCACAGGCTTCAAATCGAATGGATGCAAGGTGAGTTTTCCAAACTTGAATGGCAAACCAGATCTCAATAAACCCAGAGGGGTGTGACTTCTGCCATTGCCGATATAAATCACCGACAACGCCGTTACGCATTAACCCTAGAAGCCCACCATTCCTATACCTGACAGTCCTCTGCGAAATTGCAGAGGAGGTCATGGGTGAGCGTACAGAAGAGACAATCGGTGGTGGGGCTGCGCATCTTAGCGCCGAAGCTGGAGAAGTTCTCAGACCGGCAAATTGAAGTCGCCCAGACCTGGGCTTTACAATTTAACGTACCGCCCTCCCAGCTGACCTCCTTCATCGATACCTATCTGAGTTCCACTGTCCATACTCGTTGCTGGTGCGTAGCCCTGCCCTCTACAGATGATCAAACACGGCGGCTCCTGGCCAGAATCGGCGATCACCTCCAGTACTTCGATGGTCATCAGGTTAAGGCCTGCAAAATCTTCAGCAAGGACCGCGTGCATAAGAGAAAACCCACCGCAATGGTGGCCCAGCAGCTACTGCTCAGGTTTGAAAAACGCTGGTATGCAGACGTCCTACTGACCTCCTTCTGCAAGTCTGCTGGAGAGAGGGCGAAAGCCCTTTCGATTGAAGATCTAGGAAGCTTTAATCGCCGCGGCTTCGATTGGACGGCGAGCAACAATCGGTACTTCAATCCCCGCACCCGATTTTACCTGAAGCAGATTGGCAGCACGCTGAAGCAGTTTTGCCAGTGTCTGGACCAAGAGCTTTTATTCGCCATTCGTTCAGCGCAATGTCCCTCACCCAAGCTCTATAACTGGCTGGCTCAAGGTGACCGAAAACGCCGCCTTCAGGCCCTAAAAGCCCAGCCAGTACTGATTCCACTTCTGGTACTAGCAGATCAATGGCCGTGGCCGTGGGATGGGCAGCAGCAGGTATACATGAACTGCCCATGGGATGAACTTCAGGCGTGGCGCCCATACTGGAGTGAGGACCGTTATTTGATTTCCGCTGAAGAGTGCCTGGTAGGTCGCATAGCCGACGCGGGCCTCCCCCTTTCCGACACACTGGCTTGGCTGCTACAGGCGCCGCGCGCTGCAGTGCGCTACCTGGGTCAACAGCGGGTATTCGATACCGGCAGTGCATTGACCCGTATCAGCCGCGAGGGGCCACAAGGACCCTGGCATCGACTGCTGCTGGGAGCCTCACTGGGCAATCGCCGTCCTCTTAAAAAAGCGCACTGGATCACTCTCTTCGCGCTGCTGGATAAAATCCCGTATCAACTGCTGGATCAAACGCAGGACTGGAACAGGCTGCTGTCAGGGTGTCCAACTGATTGGTCGGACGACAATTGGTCCAAAATCGCCGACGACTTTCGAGACCTGAACGAGCTCTTTAACAACGTTGATGAGAGCGACGGACCAGCTTCTGGTGAAGCACTGCAGAAACTCAAAAGCTTCATTGCTACTGCTTCCTATCACCAGATCGCCAGCTTGGTGAATGGCTTTCACCTCGCGTTGATAGACATCCGTGAGGCTTTAGATGCAGTAGATCCACAAACAAGAACAGACTCTTTAACGCCCTGGAAGCCGCTGCTTTATTCAACCAGCACACCCCTCGTGAGTCCAAATGGGCTGCAAATTATCGAACTGAAGTGCCCCGCCGATCTTGATGCGGAACATCGAGCGCTGGGCCATTGCATTGATGGTTACGACTACAGTGCTTATCGGGGCATCTGCCGTCTTTTTTCGGTTCGCGAAAACGGGAAATCGTTGGCCTCTGCAGAAATCCAAATGGATGAAAGTGCCTGGGGCGAAACGTTAGCAAAATTGACTCCCAAACACCTGGTGACGATACAACTGAGAGGGCTCCGCAATCGCACACCTAAGTCGGGCTCCAGGGTTGACCGGGCCTATCAATGGTTTTGGGCAAAGATCAAATCGGGTGAGCTCGCCATTAACCTGGAATGGCCCGACCAAACACTATCCATGTCGCGCTATACAAATCGAAACCGGAAAAAAATGCATGCCCAGGCCTGTGCGGAATGGATCAACCAACGATTGAGCAGGACATGAGTCGTCCACGTCTGATGAACCGCCGGCAGGACCTGGTCGAAAAAGTCATTTTTGACGGCTATGACTTCGGGGTCTTAATGCAATACGTTGAGGGTGCGAACCGGCTGTTTCTCGAACGTAATGGTTTCTATATTCGGCGTGCCGAGCATCCTCAACATCGCTATTGGCGATTACCAAAAGGCAAGTTGCTGGATGACCTGGATGTGCTCTTCCACCGTTTGATGGAGTTGTCCGAGGACCGTTTCAATGAAAGTTGGGAGACGTTTTCACATAAAATCACAGCCGCACAAAACGACCCAGATCGGCAGGCATTCACGTGGGGGCTGACCTTTCGGATAGCTCCACTCGTTCAGGGCGGGATCCTGCTGTCAGGTGACTACCATCCTGGCGCGGTCGCCGTTTCAAGGCGCATGCACGGCGTGTTTCTCGGGCATTCCAAGTCCTGGCGCATTGACGCTGGTGCGGAAGTGGTGCGAAGCAACTTGATCCTGGAGCTTGGATTGTCGGAGGATCAGTTCGAAATCCTCGACACCGTGCAAGAGCTGCTGACCGACGGATCCGTTGTTCCAGCTGATGAAATCACCCGCATCAGTCTTGGTGGACCGCCACAAGAGCGCGCAGCAAAAGCGGCTGACGATAGCACCTCAACCGATGTGTATTTAGCCGCGGTGCCCTCAATCGAGCGCACCGGGTCCACTACCGAACAGATTAACCAGGCATTGGCTGGTTATTCTTTACTGGACCATCAACCGGCAGGCATCCGGCACTTGCTACAGCGCACAAGCGCCTTGCTTGCGGATGACATGGGGCTTGGTAAAACTCGCCAAGCAATCATTGCCGCTGCAATCCGAGCAGCTAATAGACCCATCTTGGTTATCACCCTGTCGACGTTGATCATCAACTGGCAACGCGAAATCCAGATGGTGTATCCCAAGGCCACTATCGGCCAACAGGTCTTTGATCCCTCTTCGCAATGGATTATCACCAACTACGAACGCCTTGGCGATTTTGTTCTGCATGCAGGACACTTTGAAGTGATGATCATCGACGAGGCGCACCGCCTGAAAGAGCCGACCGCCGCGTGGACACGTCACGGCTTCGACATTGCCGCCAAGATACCCAACCGTTACCTGCTGACGGGTACGCCAGTCCTCAACCGAGAATCTGAGCTGCACACGCTGCTACGGCTATCCGGCCACCCCGTTGGGAAACTGCCCTTGAAAGAATTCTGCGAACAGTTCGCCGGCAGTCAGGATTTCCGCATGAATCTGCGGGGCGCAATCGGCGATTGGATGCTCCGTCGACGCAAGGATGTCTTGCCCGGTCTCAAGGGCAAACAGCGCCAAACTTTACCCATCGAACTCACTGCTGAAGAGCGCAAGCAATACGATCAAATTCGGCTCGAAGACAGGCCTAGCCTCGCCAGGTTGGGATCACTGCGTCAGTTGCTTGAGCAGGTAAAGATTCGTGTCGTAATGGATCTGCTGTGCGAACTGGACGCGGAGGACAAAGTAATCTTGTTCTGTGAGTTCAAGGATACGGTAGGAACACTTCGCACTCGGTGCAAGCAAGCTGAGTACGGGTGCGTCACGGTTGTCGGCAGTGACTCTGTAGGCAAACGGCAGAAGGCGATCGATCAATTCCAAAGTGATCCAGAAACCCGCGTCTTTGCCGCCACTACCTCCGCTGCCGGCACCGGCAACAACCTCACTGCGGCCAACTATGTGATGTTCCTGGGCCTCCCCTGGACGCCTGGACTGCAGGACCAGGCTGAGGACAGGGCCTACCGCAATGGGCAATTGCGCATGGTCGTGGTGAAAATCCCGCTGGTGGAAAACACAATCGACCAGATGCTTTGGCAAATGCTGCAGGATAAGCGTCAGTTGGCAAGTGACCTCATTGAGCCCGACGCGGCCGGCAACGCGAGACAAGCATTGGCGACCAATTTGTAGATCTGCGGTATATCACTGCTTCTTAGTGGCTGAGACCTTGTAAACGTACTTGGAACCATTACTTTTGTTTTCTGGAATCTAATAGGCCTCCCCATCGGCAACAATAGTTTCGTTCGATATCTGCAAACTTCCGAAAGTGGCAAATCTATTTCGATTTTACCCACTTTGCTCGTATTCATTTCGAGGAGTCGAACATAATTGACTTTGTTACGTATTAGAATCTTCCCATCGCTCATAATGGCCGTCGAGACCCATTCAGAAGAGACTGATCTCACTGAAAGGCACGGACAGTTTTGGCGGACTCGTTGAATCCAGCGCGATACGCCAATATCCAACATCATGCCAAGCGCCATGCTTGAATCCTACTTCTGGATACGTACCGATGTGAGCGAAGCCTAGTGCTTCATGCAGCCCCACGCTGCCATCGTTTGGCAGCGCGATCCCGGCAAAGGCTGCGTGAAACCCTTGCCTTTTCAATGTCGGCAGCAACACGCCATACAGTGCCCGGCCGACCCCGCTACGGTGCGCTTCTGGCGATATATAAACGGTGACGTCGACCGACCAGCGATAGGCCTCACGAGCCCGGTGCTGACTGGCATATGCATAGCCGATGAGCTGGCCGTCTCGCTCCGCTACCAGATACGGGTAAGTCGGCAAAGTCGACCCAATCCGCTTGGCCATCTCTTCGACTGTGGGCGGCTCAAGCTCAAACGAAATCGCCGTATGCTCAACCATCGGTGCGTAAATTGCCTGGATGGCTTGAGCGTCCGAAATCTGCGCAATCCTTACTGTGGTGTTGCTCATCCTCTATCCCCTTGGTCGCTCAAATCGATCTTTGATTGACTCGTTTCGAGAGTGCTTCGGCGCTTTCCTTGCGCTCCGAATAGCGGTCTACCAAATACGTTTCCCGGCCCCGAACCATCAGCGTGAACTTCATCAGTTCCTCCATCACGTCCACAACACGGTCGTAGTAGGCGGATGGCTTCATACGCCCTGCGTCGTCGAACTCCAGAAAGGCTTTGGGTACTGACGACTGGTTTGGGATGGTGATCATCCGCATCCAGCGCCCGAGGATCCTAAGCTGGTTTACCGTGTTGAAGGACTGTGATCCACCGCAGACCTGCATGACGGCCAACGTCTTGCCCTGGCTGGGGCGGACAGCGCCCAACGTGAGAGGTATCCAGTCTATTTGGGCTTTGAATACAGCAGACATTGCACCGTGACGCTCTGGCGAACACCACACCTGTCCCTCTGACCACAGAACCAGATCCCGCAGCTCTTTAACCTTTGGATGGTCTTCCGGAGCGTCATCAGGGAGAGGCAGACCCGAGGGATCAAAGATGACGGTCTCGGCTCCCATTAGGGTCAGGATGCGCGCGGCCTCTTGGGTCAGCAGCCTGCTGAAAGAGCGCTCACGGGTTGAGCCATACAGCAACAAGATGCGTGGTTTGTGAGTCGGTTGCTCGTTGCCTTGCAGGCGATCCAGTGTGACGAAGTCGATTAGCGACTGATCCAGATTAGGTAGATCCAGGCTGCTTTCCGAGGAAAATTCGTCCATTACAGTTCACCTATTTGATCTAGCTCGCGCTTCAGTTCCTGCGGTGTGAGCGCCGAATGATCCAAGCTGAAGAATGCCTCGAAACGCTTTTTAATCTGGACGACGGTCGCGTCAAATGCGGCTTGGATGTCGCTGTCTGTGCCTTCTACATCGGAAGGGTCGGCGAGGCCCCAGTGGCTTTTGACAGCAGGCCCGAAATAGACCGGGCAGGGTTCGCCTCCAGCCTTATCACACACGGTGATCACCACATCCGGTGGTGAGTCCGAAAACACCTCTGAGCCTTTGCTGTAGAGATCTGTGGTGTCGATACCAAGCGCTTGCAACGTACTCACGGCGCGTGGATTCAGTTGTCCGCTTGGGAAGCTGCCCGAACTGACGGCGTTAAAACCGCTCGGGGCCAGGTGGTTGAACAACCCCTCCGAGAGAACGCTCCGGCAGCTGTTTGCCGTACACATAAATAGCACTTTCATGGGTTTCTCCTAGACAGGGATGCTCAGCCGCGACGCCAGTGCCACCAGCGTTACCAGCAAGATAGGGAGGGTGAGGATGCTGCCGACTTTGAAGTAGTAACCCCAGGTGATGCGGATATTTTTCTGCGCTAGCACATGCAGCCACAGCAACGTGGCCAGGCTTCCGATGGGCGTGATCTTGGGGCCAAGATCGCAACCGATGACGTTGGCGTAGATCATGGCCTCACGTACCAGTCCTGTAGCGTCGCTGCCCTGAATGGACAGAGCGCCGATAAGCACACTCGGCATGTTGTTCATGATCGAGGACAACAGCGCAGCGGTGATACCGGTGCCCAAGGTAGCGGCCCATAGGCCATGCTCGGCAAATATGTTCAGCAGCCCCGAGAGCGAGTCGGTTAGGCCAGCATTACGCAGGCCATAGACCACCAGATACATGCCCAGCGAAAACACGACAATTTGCCAGGGCGCGTCCTTGATGACCCTTCTCGTGGAGATGATTTGGCCTTTACCTGCGATGACCAGCAGGATCATTGCACACGCAGCAGCAACAGCGCTGATGGGGATACCTAACGGCTCCAGTGCGAACAGACCAACCAGCAGCAGGCCAAGTACCCACCAGCCAGCAATGAAGGTCGCCCGATCTCGAATCACCGACTCCGGGGCCTCAAGCTGATCCGCGTCGTACTGGGCGGGAATGTCCTTGCGATAGAACATCCAGAGCATGAACAGTGTCGCGGCCACGGCCACTAGGTTCACTGGCCACATGACAGAAGCGTATTCACCGAAACCCACGCCAAAAAAGTCTGCCGAAACGATGTTCACCAGGTTGGACACCACCATCGGCAGACTGGCGGTATCAGCGATGAAGCCTGCGGCCATCACGAATGCCAAGGTGGATGCCGGGCTGAAGCGAAGCGCCGTCAGCATCGCGATGACGATTGGGGTCAGAATCAGTGCGGCTCCATCATTGGCGAACAGTGCCGAAACGGCTGCACCGAGCAGGATCATCAGCGCAAACAGACGTCCGCCTTTGCCCCGACCCCAGCGAGCGACATGAAGCGCCGCCCATTTGAAGAATCCCGCTTCATCGAGCAACAAACTGATGATGATCACAGCAATGAAGGTCGCGGTAGCGTTCCAGACGATGTGCCACACAACCGGCACATCCCCTAGACTTACGGCGCCAGTCAGTAGTGCCAGAACGGCACCCGCTGCCGCGCTCCAGCCGACACCTAACCCCTTGGGTTGCCAGATAACAAAGACGAGCGTAACTACGAAAATCGATGCTGCGATGAGCATGAGTATGTTCCAGATCAGGATGTCAGCAGCAGGAGGCTTGGCGCACGGGTCTGTCTTCCATGGAAGCCAGCCGTCCTTGATGGTCGTTAACCCAGGACTGGTGTGCCTGCGTAGTGACGTTCAGAACATCCAGTGCCCACTGTTCAAGCTCGGGATGCAGCCGGTAGTAAACCCACTGACCCTGCCTCCGATCTGCGAGTAACCCGCAAGCACGCAGTTGGGCAAGATGCCTGGAGACCTTCGACTGGTTATCGTCCAGTGCCCAGATTAACTCGCACACGCACAACTCACCCTCAGCCGAAAGCATGAGCATGATCCGGGCGCGAGTTTCATCACCCAAGCACTTGAAGAATGTGTGTGGTGTAAGGCTCATAAGCAATCGCTCTGCATATGTGGATAATCGAATATGCAGATTTAACCACGTTCAGCCTGCTTGCACAAATGCCTGTGGCGGGAGTTAACGATGGGGATCAATGCTCACCGGTCGACCACAGGGTAACGACCAGGAGGGATTAACAATCGCCTCAGCACGCGGACGGAGATTTGATGTTCGAATGGATGTTCGCTGAACGCGATTTTGGATTCATTACTCTAGGCGTAATGGCAGGATAGCTGGTCAGGTCGAATGCAATTGAGTGGTCAGCGTGAATGCAAATGAATGCTCAGCGTGAATGGAAATGGGTGATCAGATACTAGGTAATTTTCCACCTCGGTCGCGTCATCTTTGTATAGCCTATAAATACCTATAGACGTAGTTTTCTATTTCCTACTGCGCAGCTGGTACCAGCCTGTCACCGTTCCCCTATCATTACAGGGGGCCTCTCGGCACATGATCAGGCACGTCACCACGCTCTCGCTTCTAGCGTTAATCGCCAGTTGCACGACCCAAACGGCGCAGACACCCAAGCCCGCTTTCGACAGCAGTCGCAATCCGGACATGTTGACGCCAGACCTCTATCCTGGCGGCGCCGTTCCTGAAAAAGAACCAGTAGTGCGCTATGGCCGCTACACCCTCGTCAGCACGCTGCCAGATTCTGGCCAACGTGACCTGATGGCTCAGATTATCGACATCAGCATTCCAGCCAACATGCACCCAAATGTGCATGAGGCCATGCAGTACGTGGTGGACCGTTCAGGTTATACGCTTTGCTCGGCAGACTCTGGCCACGTCAACATCCTTTACACCCGACCACTCCCAGCAGCCCAATATAAACTTGGCCCTATGACCCTGCGTAACACCCTGCAGGTGCTCGCAGGTCCGGCCTGGCAGGTGAAGGTCGACGAGGTCAACCGTCAGGTGTGCTACGTCCTGCGCCCTGGCTACCAGCTCCCGGACTCTCCACGTCCTGCATCAACTCAGATTGCTCAACTCAACACATCGACAGCTGCACAGCCTATCGCAGCGAAGAGCAATAACAATGATGCGGGCAGCCAAGTAGTAGTCGCCGCCGTTCCCCAAACAGCGCCTTTCACAACAACGGCATCAGCCGCTACCCCTGTGGCGAACGCTGCACCAGCCAAAACCGTGGCCCCTCCTACGGTGATTACCAAGGATGGCTCTACAAAACAAACGTCTGCCTTGCCGACTCAGAGTCCGGCCTCGACTTCGTCCAGCAACCCAGATGCCAAGGCCGCTTCAACTCCGAAACTGGTCACCGCGCCGTCCGCAGTTTCTGCAGCGCCAAAGCCGGTTGCGACGGACATTGCAGCGCCGAAGCCGCTGGCCCAGACATGGACGGCTTCAACTGGCTCAACCCTTCGTCAAACCGTCGAAGGCTGGGCTGAAAAAGCGGGCTGGAAACTGATGTGGCAGGTCGATGATTTGGATTACTCAATTGACGCTCCACTTCGATTTGAGGGCAGTTTCCAAGAAGCCATTGGGTCGATTTTCCCTCTCTACGACTCGGCTCCACGGTCCTTTCTGGTCGATGTGGTCGACAGTAACTCCTCACAGCGGCTGATTTTTATTACAGAGAGGAACAAATGATGACTGCTCGTCTCTGGATCAAAAGCACAGCCTTGTCACTTATCGTCGCACTGGTGAGTTCCTGTTCGCTGCAGCGTGTGAATGAATCGGCCAGCCGAGCTGAAAATGACGCTGCGACAGCCTCTCAATACAGCCGATTTCTGAGAAATCAGCAGCAAGAGTCCGCGCGCGCTACGGTGGTGTTCAGCGACAAACCATGGGTGTCCAAAAAACCGCTGGTCGCCAAGCGTGGTTTACCGCTGACCATGGATTGCGACATCACCTATCGCCCCTCATATAACGTTGGGATCGCTGAGATCGCGCAGTACATCACTAGTGAATGTGGTGTACCGGTCATCGTAGCCCCTGACGCAATCGACCCAAGTGTCCTTTCCAGTTCGACGCAGGGCAACTCAGGACCTGCAGTTCCACCTGGTTTGGGCTCTGCCGACAACCTGACCAACTTCATGCCCGCCGGCGTCATCGGCAATGTTCCGAGCAACGCCCGCTCAATGAATTCGATTGGGCTGACTGCACCCAACACATTCCCCATTAAGTACAGCGGCAAGCTGTCAGGGTTGTTGAATCAAGCGACCTCCCAGTTGGGCTTAGCGTGGAATTATTCCTCCGATGATCGAAGCGTGCATGTCACTTACTTCGACACCAAGACGTTCGACGTCTGGGCATTTGGTGATGACCAGGTCATTGAAAGCACAGTGAAGTCGGGCTTGCTGACCGCTACAGGCAGCGGGAGCAGTTCCGGTGGTGGTGGCGGCGGATCTTCGTCGACAGGTGCATCGGGTGAATCAGGCAGCAACCAGAGCACCACCGTTACCATCAAGACCTCGCTGATCGGAGACATTGAAAAAAACGTCAAGGCGATGCTGAGCCAACAGCCCCAAGGTCGGATGTTCCTCTCGCGTTCCACTGGCACCCTGACGGTAAGTGATCGACCAGAAGTACTCTCAAACGTTGCTAAATACCTGAATTCGATCAACAGCAGTATCACCCGTCAGGTGTTGTTCAACGTCAAAGTTTTCGAGGTAACTCTCACCGACACAGACCAGACCGGCCTGGACTGGACGGCTGTCTATACGTCCTTGAGCAACAAATGGGGCTTTTCGCTGAAGAATGCCACCACCGGCATAAGCACGGGCGCGGTGTCGGGCTCGTTGAGTATTTTGGACACGTCGAAGTCTCCTTGGGCTGGCTCCAACTTAATCATCAAAGCACTTTCCGAACAGGGCCGAATCTCGAACGTTCGCTCGCCGTCGGTCACCACGCTGAATCTGCAGCCGGCACCCATCCAGATCGGCAACGTAAAGAGCTATGTCGCATCAAGCTCGACAACCACTACGGCTTCCGTTGGATCGTCTACTTCGCTCACCCCCGCGACTATCACCAGCGGCTTCAACATGATGTTGCTCCCTCGAATCATCGACCAGGACAACATGTTGCTG
Source organism: Pseudomonas sp. FSL L8-0168 (assembly GCF_037976155.1). Taxonomy (NCBI): domain Bacteria; kingdom Pseudomonadati; phylum Pseudomonadota; class Gammaproteobacteria; order Pseudomonadales; family Pseudomonadaceae; genus Pseudomonas; species Pseudomonas sp. FSL L8-0168. The sequence goes on from NZ_CP150262.1 coordinate 2,742,081, forward strand.
ATGATCACCCTGAGCATGAGTAGCAAACCGACCTTCACCACTTTTACGAGCAACGGCTCCAGTGTCCAGACAGCGGATTACGACACCAAGAATCTGTCGCCCAAGGTCAAATTGCGCAGCGGTCAAACCCTCGTACTGACTGGTTTTGAGGAGAACAGCGAAAACGCAACCAAGTCTGGCGTAGGGGATCCTGGATTCTTCGGTTTGGGCGGCAGCCGTGTCCGCACCACAGGGCACAGCGTACTCGTAGTGCTGATTACTCCTGTTGTTGATAGCGACACAGGCAGCCCCAGCGCGGTGATTTCACCTGCTGCCAACGAGCCTTGGGGCTCTTGCCCTACCCCACTGCTGCATTGCACAGGTTCCAAGGGGTAAGCCATGGTTGCGGAAACCTCAAAAAATGCACGCTCTGCTCGAGTCCAGGTACTCCAGTATCGTGGAAAATCATTTGTCACCGGTCTGCGCTGGCATCCGCTGGGTAGTGTCACCGGGCACATGAAGGAAGCGCGCCAGTACGGTCGTGAGCACCACCTCGACATTGTCGCCATTAGAAGAACACCAGCCATTATTCAGGCAGGTTTTGTAGCGCGCAGCGAGGAGGTCATCAAAGGGATGTACTCGCTCGCGGCCACCCTGGCTGGACAGCTGGGGGACTCATGGATCGCGGCCTGGAAAACTGAAAGCGAGATTGACCAATATGCCCTCGTTGCTGTGTATCAAGGTGGCGTGATCTCTGGCTGCGACATGATCGGCACTGGTGCTGAGGTCCGCCGCCGAGTCGCGCAACAACGCAGTCGTGGGATCAACTTCGACAACGAGTACCTGCCCCCAGAGTTCGATATGGGCGGTCAACCACTGGACGTGGCAGAGCTGCTTCAGCCGTCGCATCTAAAACGCGAGTACCGGCTACGGCCACTCGTCTTTGGGCTATCCAAACCAGAACTTGTACAGCTGGCGGTTCTTGGCGTGCTGATCGCTGCCGGCATCATCGGATGGGCTCAATGGCAGAACCATCAGGACCAGATAGCCAAAGAGGCGGCTTTCCAGGCTGAACAGCAACGCCTGGCAGAGTTGGCCAGACTGCAAAAAGAATCCGGTATGGAACAGACGCCCCAAGCGCTTGAACACCCTTGGGCCAAACGTCCATCTGTTGCAGATTTCCTGGAGGGTTGCAGCAACGTCATTTATCAGTTGCCTCTGTCCATTCAGGGATGGCAGTTCACGAGTGCCGTCTGCGACGGCGCACAGGTTTTGTCCTCCTATAAGCGCTCGGGCAATAGCACGGCCGACAAACTGATACAGGCGACGCAGGGCCACTTTTCTGATCGGCCGGCCTTCTTTGACGAGGGCAACTCGGCCACGTTGAAATTCGACATCTCTCTACCCGCAGCCGGTGATGAGCCTCTAAAAGACGCCATCGTGATGTTGGCGAACCTGTCGTCTTGGCTGCACAGCTTCACTCAAACCCCAGTGCTGAAAGAAGTGCCGGTCGTTGTGCCCATTCAACCAGCGATACCGGGCCAACCTGCGCCACCGCCGCCCCCACCGCCTCAATGGAAGCAATTCGAGCTGAGCTATGCCACTGGCATTACGCCGCTGGACTCATTATCCGGCGCACCCAGTCAGGGCTTACGGCTGCGCGAAATCACAACCAAATATGAGACCGGCCACCTTGTCTGGTCAGTAATAGGTGACCTATATGCGAAATAAAGCGCTGTGCTTTTTGTGCTCCATCCTTGCGTTAGGGGCACCATCGAGCTGGGCAGATGAGAACACCCTATCTGGGGTGAACGTCGGCGAGCTGGCCCAGATTCAAAGCCAGACGATCTTGTTGAATGCCAAAGCCGAGAAGGCCAAGGCCGAAAGATCGATCAAGGGCGAAGACCAAAGTGCGACGACGCAGCCGTCAACTGTGTTTTTTTCTCAAGGAAACCTCACACAGCCGGCTGCAGCCTCGGCGCACAGCAGTGATACACAGTCTGACTTGCCTGTCGTGAAAGCGGTATTCGGCTCAGCAAAACGGCTGCGTGCGACTCTGCTCTACAGCAGCGGATTTGAAGTAGACGCAGATGCCTCATCTCGGGAGTTACCCGGTGGCTATCGCATGGCCATCCTCTCCGTCGAAAACGTGACCCTCGAGCGTGGCGGTAAGCGCTACCCCCTCGGCTTTTCCAGTACGCCCCCGGCCAGCTTGAGCAACGTTAACAATTCAGCCCCCAGCATTACCCCATCAGCACCTATGCCGCCTGGGCTGATCCCTGGCCAACGTTGATTGAGAAGTTCGATGACGATCCTGACTGAAAAACCAGATGTCATAGAGCCTGACAGTGATGAGTCTGCTGCAGTCCTACTGACGTCGCACCAAATACTGCTGACGGCCCCTGGTGGACCGTTTGAGCTGAAACCCGAGCTGCGTCAACTATGTGCGTTGACCAGCGATGGGATTTTGTATGTGTCAGCCCAACACCAAACGGATGCCTATGTCATGGCATTCGAGGACCAGCTGGAACACGAAAATCACCACTTTGAGGTCAAGGTCTGCTCGATGAGCACAATCAAGGCACTCTACCGCGCCAATGATGATGCAAATGGTAAAGCACTATCGGCGACTGAGACGAAGCGCCAGGCCCAGGTGGTGCAGCTTTTAGGAGAAGCCCACCGGCGCAATGCCAGCGACGTCCACTTTGTCGTAGGTCACGATATCACTCGAATCTTCTTTCGCATCCACGGGCTCTTGTGGGAGGCAGAACAGCACCAGAGCCAGGTGGGCATGGAGCTCTGCTCGTCCCTCTACAACAGCATGTGCGATGTCGCGAAAGACCACTACCAGCCGCAGGTGAGCCAGGACGCCAGGGTAAAACGCGCCTATGTCGACCAACTCGGTTTGTTCGGTGCCCGAGTCGCCACTCGGCCGCTCGTAGATGGCCCTCTGATGGTTTTGCGTCTGCTGTATGACGACAAAACCAAAATGACGCTTAGTGATCTCGGTTTCCTGACGCAGCAAATTGATGCATTCAGCCGCATCCGCAGCTTGCCTTATGGGGTGAACCTGATCACTGGACCCACCGGTTCCGGCAAATCGAAGTCGCTGCAGGTAAACCTGAACCTCTTGCACGAAGAGTGCGGTGGAACAAAACACATTCTGACGATGGAAGATCCACCTGAATATCCACTTCTCGCCAATCAGTCACCGCTGGGCGCCGGTGAAACCTGGAATGACGGGATCACCAATTCCATGCGACTCGACCCTGACATTCTCATGTATGGGGAGATCCGGGACCTTGCATCAGCACAAGCGGCTTTCCGCGGCGGTATGACTGGTCACCTGGTGCTGACGACACTGCACACCAACAACGCTGTAGCAGCTCTTCAACGACTGATCGACATGGGTGTAGACCGACACCTGGTTACTGATCCTGCACTGATGACAAGCGTGGTCAATCAATCCCTCTTGCCCGTGCTGTGTTCCCACTGCCGCGTCCCCGCACGCGAGCATCTCGGGCAGCTCAACAGTGCGCTGGTGCAGCACTTGCGCGATTTGGAAGCGATTGATGAGACCTACCTCAAAGGACCGGGATGCCCGCATTGCAAAGGCTTGGGCATCACCGGTCGCACGGTGGTTGCGGAAACTTTGCTCACCGACCTTGAATTCATGCGCGTTTTCAATGGGCAGGGTGCAAGTGCGGCACGTCGCCACTGGGTCAAGGAAATGGGCGGTATTACCAAGACCGCACACACGATCATCAAACTGAAACAAGGATTAGTAGACCCCCGCCACGCCGAAATGACGGTGGGGCCGTTGGACTTTGACCGGCAAATCCTGGAGCTCGCTCATGCTGAGTGACGTCAGAGCGATGCTGAATCGTTGGGCAGAGACCTTCTATGCCAAGCAGTTTGGCAAAAACGAAAGAATCCAGTTCTACGAGAGCCTGATGGGCATCCTTGAGGATGGTGTGTCGCTTGAAGACGCACTGCACACGGTGGCCAGAGCATTCAGCGATAACGGGCAGAAGCTCCATCCAGTGTCCCTTGCCTGCAGGGATATCGCGCAATCGGTAAAAGGTGGGAAATCGCTGAGCATTTCCTGCGAAGGCTGGGTTCCCTATGACGAGAACTCTTTGATCGCTTCCGGGGAAGACACCGGCAACCTGGTGCAGGCATTTCGGGACTGCGTGAGGATCATCGAAGTACGTCAGCGGATCAGCAAACTCGTAGCGTCCGCCACCGTTTTCCCCTCCATGGTGTGGAGCGTCATGGCGGCGTTGCTGTATGTGATTGCAGTGTGGATGGTGCCCTCCATGACACGACGCTCCAACCCCGAGGCGTGGACCGGCGTGCCGGCCTTCCTCTATGCCCTATCGAATTTCGTGACCCACTACGGGCTAGTGACGCTGATAGCTGTAATCGTCTTTATCCTCATATCGATCATCACTCTACCCGTGTTTTGCGGCCTTCAGATTACGGCCGCCAGCCCTTCGTGGAAGCTGCAGTTGAACAAGCTGCTCCAGGTCCTGCGAGTCCGAGCAGAGAGGCTCCCGCCTTGGTCAGTCTACAAGGCGCTCCACGGATCGATCTTTCTGCTCAACATGGCTGTGATGCTGCGCTCCGGCATCAACCAACTAGATGCGCTGACCTCTCTTCAACGCAATGCCTCTCCATGGTTGAAAGAGCGCCTGAGCGCCATTCATTACGGAGTGAGCGCCGGCAAAAACTTCGGTACCGCATTGAAGCTTGCGGGTCATCAATTCCCAGACCCCATGGCGATGCATTTTCTGGAAGTGCTCGCCACCCGCAAAGGCTTCGCTGAGTCGATGGAACGGTTTTCCAACCGGTGGCTGGAGCAAACGCTTCAGCGCGTCGAAGCCATCGCCAAATCTCTTATCGGCATGTCCTCCATGGCCATGGGGGTCATGATGATTCTGGTAGTGGTCGGGATCTTCCAGTTGGCCGGCAATGTGACTGCAACGCTTTAAATCAAACCTAAATGAGGTACTGGAAATGCCAACAAACACTCAAAACAACCAACGCGGATTTCTCTCCCTGGACGGGATGTTCTGGTTGATGCTGATCGCGGTGGCACTTGGTTTCATCGTGTTCATGGGCTACAGAACGTTCGGCAGCTCGGACGTCACCATTGAACAGAGCAATCTCGGCACGTTGCTGAGCAATACCAAACGACTGAAAAGCACCACGGGCTACGCCACGGCAGGCACCAACTTGGCGCCTTCTTTGATCAACCTCGAGGCAACTGGCGGCATGAGCATCAACGGTAATGCCCTGTCCAACCGCTGGAACGGCGCAGTGACCGTAATGAGCAACGGCATGACCTTCACCATCACAGAATCCAACCTTCCGAAAAATGCCTGCATCACCCTTGCCTCGAACATGGCCAAGGACAAACAGACAACGACGGCGATCAATGGCGGCACTGCAATTGCCGGCGAAATCACTGCGGTGGCAGCTGCGACCAGCTGCTCCTCGGACGCCAATACCATCGCTTGGACTTCGTACTAAGGAACTCAGTGTGAGCGTGATCTCTGATGCTGAATTCGTCGACCTGTACCTCGGCGATGGATTTGCCGACGCCAAAGGTCTCCCTGGGCAGGCACGAAGGGTTGAAGCGCCCGCCGAATGGCGGGCAGACCTTGAGCGCTTACGGGCGCAGTGCGAGGAAAAGCACAAGGCAACCCAGGATCCAGAGTTCGCCCTAATTGAAGATGGCGTCGTCCTTCGTGTAACCCAGTTGCTGGATTTGAATGGCAAGCCTGTGTTTGTCGTAAGCAAATCCTCAGTCCAGATCCGTCCATTGGACATGCTGGGTCTGCCCGACTATCTGCAGGACGCGCTGATGAGCGACACGGTACGCGGCCTGATATTTATTTGTGGGGAAATGGGCACAGGGAAAACCTCAAGTGCTGCATCACTGGTGAAAGCACGTCTCGAGGCCTGGGGAGGCATTTGTGTGGCTGTAGAGGATCCTCCAGAACCATTTTTGAATGGCAGGCATGGGAGTGGGCGCTGCATTCAAGTTCCGGTCTCTCGCCGGATGGGGGGATACGAGGAAGCTTTGATCCTAGCGCTGCGCACAAGAGCCGATTTCCTGTTCGTGGGAGAAATTCGCGACAGCTCGACAGCAGCACAAGTAATTCAAGCCTCGATCAATGGCCATCTCATTATCAGCACAGGTCATGCCGGCAGCGTTACTCAAGGCATTGAACGTATATCAGCCCTGGCTCAGCCGTTACTCAATAACGCCCGAGAGCTGCTCTCCAAGGGGTTGGTGGCTGTTCTTCACCAGTCCTTATCAAGTGGCAACGAAGGAAGTCGTCGATTAACCCTGCAGAGCCTGCTTTTCACAGGCGATGACGGACCGGGCATCCGAGAGAAAGTCCATGCAGGAAAGATCACGATGCTCGATCACGACATCGCTCACCAATCATCAAGGAGTCTCTGGAATGACCAGTAGGATCAAGCAGCGGGGGTTCTTGAGCTTGGACATGGCGATCGGATTGGCCGTTTTCTCCGTTGTCGTCACTTTGGCGATCGCATGGCAAATCAAGCAGATGGATTCTCAGGACTATCGAATTGCGGCTGATCAACAGAGAACCATTTCAGAGGCATTGGCCAAATATCTGAAGGATAACTACAGCGTGGTGCTGGCCAACGCGGCAGCAACCGTACCGGTGCAAATAACCGTTCCGATGCTCGTCAACACCAACTACCTTCCTGCAGGTTATAGCCCCACTAACGCCTTTGGGCAGACCATTGTCGGCCTCGCCCGGAAACCCAACGCCAATCAACTGGAAGTGATTGTGGTTACTACAGGTGGGCAGACGATTCCTGAAATGGGTATTCGAACCATCGCTGAAAATCTCGGAGGACCTGGTGGGTTCATCTCTTCTGCCAATCCGAACATCGTCCAGGGCGTGCGGGGTGGATGGCAGGTAGCACTAAGTAACTATGCTATAGCTCCTGGCCCAGGACATACAGCTAGCGCACTTTTTCTTATGGATGGAGCGTTGGCTAATGACTATCTATATCGAAACGCAGTGCCCAATCATCCAGAATTCAACACGATGAATACTGATATCACGATGGGCAACCACAATATTAACAACGCAGGAAGTATCACAGCGTCAGGCAACATAACAGCTAACGCCGACATTACAGCTCGAAACGTTATCGCCACAGCCAATGTTAATGCCGCTACTGCAACCATTACCGGTGATACCAGCACAGGTGGTTGGTTCAGAACACGTGGTGACACAGGCTGGTACAGCGAAAAATGGGGAGGCGGGATTTATCAAAATAGCCCCAACTGGGTCCAAGTTTATAACGACAAAAACTTTTCAACCGGAGGTGAACTATGGGGTGGAAAGATAACCTCGACGGGCAAGATAACGGCCTATGATCGCATTCAGACAAATGAATATTTGTCCCTGGGAGGCATAGCTACCGAGGGGCAACAGTGCAGTGACCGAACCCTTCTTGCAAAAAGCGCCGCGGGAATAACGTTGTCCTGCGAACAAGGCTTATGGAAAAGACCAGGTGGGTGGGAATTCCAGCTGATCCAGGGCACCTGCCAGGCGCCTGCCAGAGGAAGTGTGACCTGCTCCCTTGGCGACACTACATGGAAGTCATGCTCTTTAACTGGCGCTTTTGGCATCGGGGATAGTGAGACTGGGTACATCTTCAGAAATGCAAGTGGATGGTTTCTCTCCACATCTCGACTTTCCTGGCCAGGTCTTTTCTATTGGAGCTGCTTCAAATAAAGCATCCATTTATAAAATTTCAAAAACGTTTTATAGTATGTTTATGGGGATTATTGCAGTGCAGACGCTTGAGAATAACGTTGAGTATAGTGCTGGAGAATTACAGACCTGGCTAAGCACCCGAAGCAGGATATGCTCAACTGTGCTATGGCGTCGCGCACTAGAAGAAAAAGAGGCATTCGAGGTCGGCGAGTTCACTTACAAGTTACAACCAACGGCCTCTGGTCGTTATTTAGTAAAAAAGATCGCCACTATGGAATTAATCAATCCACAACGCAAACCAATGAGCATCAAGCGAGCCGCAAAGTGGACTGTCATTGCGCTTGGCCTAGTAGGAATTTGCTTAACATTGATTATCCTCACGAAATAGTTTTGTTATTGACGCGTAGGTGGTAACAACCACCATTTTGTGGATGGAGCTCATATCATGACAATGCAATGGCTCGTTTTGATGATTGTGCTCATTGCCTCCAGCATTTTCATGGAGAACCAACATCAGGACCAACGTACATCCGACTACGCTACCCTCGACTCACTGGGTCGCGGCTTTCTGGTGTACCGATCTGCCGCTACCGAATATGCCCAGGCCAACCCGGGCTTCAGCGGAGTACCGAGCGATTCTGCGCTCAACCTACCTGGGTGGTTTGTGAAACCTGTGGGCGTAGGTTCTTACATCTCATCAGGAACGGTCTATACTTATTTTGATGGGGTTGCACCGTCAGGCTTGCCTTCTGTGCTGGTAGACCTGACAAAGACAACTACCGTTGGTTTAAAGCGTTCAGGAATGCTGATTTCACAGATAACTGGGGCGACCGGTATAGCAATTCCGTCCCCTGTTCCCGAAGGTGCGGTCGTCGCAGTCAATTAGTCTGAGTCGACCGACTTTGAAAGGCGCCGGGTTGCATAAGCTCCGGCCTATCAACATAATGATCACAACAACGTTTCCACCCCGTTGGCTACTGGCGGTCATCAGTAGCGCCCGGTGATGCGGCTTGCCTCATCACCAACCCCAAAGCACGCATAGCTCCGGGAAGGGCGTGCGGACCTGGTTCAGAGCTCTCCCTGTGTCTCCCTGTTCAAGCCAGACACGCAGCCGTCTAACTCGTGAATTGCGAGTTCAAAGGCACATAGGGCTCTGTTGAGGTTCGAAGCACCGTAGTCTAAGGGCCACACTGGTGTTGTGGCCCACACTTTTTAAAGCTCACACAATAGGTAGCCTGATCATCTTGCAAAGGATGATCAGGCTACCTATTGGTAGCTGCTTTTCCTTGCCGGTGGCCCGCCGGCGAAACGCAGGGCTCCCTTTGTGCGCGGATGCGTGCCTTATGCTAGCTGGCCTCAGCCACGATAATCGGCCAGGTGTTGGAAGTAAGACGTTCAGATCACAGCCCAGGGATCAACAACGCCTTCATCCCGCACAGGTGGTATTTTTTTCTGAAAGACGCTACTTACTACATCCGAGAGTGACTGTTGACCCAGCTACTCTCGGTAGCTTCTCCTGTCGACCTGAACCTTCTTTGCCCTCCGCGAAATATCCCTCTCCGCTTGACACATCACCATCCCCCCTTCGATGATATGGACGTGCTTTGCTGACGTCGTCAGCATCATGCCCAGGCAGTCAGGATCTTGAAGACTGCGACACGATGTTCGTGTCAGATCCGCCCAAGACCGCTGAGCTTCTGGTAGCGCGGTCGGTCGACAATCGTCGATGGAAGCACCTTATGCAACTCACCTCGCGGGGAATCACTTCCCCAACGGGGTCAGTGGGTTCTCCGCATTCAACCTGCAGGAGAATCACCATGTCCAAACTTGCTTATGGCTTCGGTTTCGCGCTTGGCACCATCACGCGACAGTTTCTGCGTGCGGTAAAGAAAACCAGCGCTGCGCCCACAGCTATCCATACCAAAGCAGCTCCGTTGCTTCCACCGCCCTGCGTACCTGAGCGTCTCGTACGTGAGATGGATCATGTACCGGCAATAACTCGTAAAGGTGTCGACCTGAACCTTTGGTACGCGGCTAACACTCGAGTGGTCGAAAAGCCAGCTCGGAAACCGCGTAAGAAGCCAGCTGCACGCTCGTTGGTGCCAGCAACTTGCTAAGTCTGCGTCCTTCGCCTCTGTAGGGAGCCTTCCCAAAGGGAAGGTTTCCTCAGAGTTTTCACGGTAGGGGCTTGACAAGCGACAATCGTATTTCCATGATCTGCACATGTATCGCTGACGTCGTCAGCAACATGCCCAAGTAGTCTGGATCCGCAAGACTACGATGCGGTTTTCTGCATTGATCCACTCCCAAGATCGCCATAGCTTCCGGTAGCGCGATCAGTCGACTTAGTCGATGGAAGCACCTTTCCCACCCATGACGGGCCTACCCCGTCAGGGCAGGCCTCTCACTTTTGGAGGTCTGATGAAAACTGAACTGGCTCTCTACCAGGCGTTGATTTCGATTAACGTCCCGGAACAGAAGGCAAATGCTGTTATTGAAGCTTTGGAGACCGACATGCTTTCACGTTTGGCTACCAAGGCAGATTTAACTGCTCTTGCTGCAGAGTTCAAATCTGAGATTTCACAGCTTGAAGTCAAGCTCACCATTCGCATGGGCGTCATGTTGTCTGCAGCTGTCGGTGTAATGATTGCTGCAATGAAGCTGATGCATTAAACAACCTTAAGCTCCACCCACCCTCGCGGGGAATACTTTCCCCCTAGGGCGAAGTGTTTCTCCGCTTTCTGTTATTTCGAAACTGGAGAATCACCATGAGCACTAATCAATCCAACGAAGCAAAATTCTTCGACCTTCACACCACTGGTATCGGTTATCTCAACCGTATCCGTGAAGTGAAACCTCGCGGCAAAGGTAAGCCATTCATGGCAGTTACCGTTGCGGCTCTGCGCGGCTCGATGGATGATGCCGAGTATTCCTATATCGACTGCAACGTGGTCGGCGCTGAAGCTGAAAAGCTGATTCGTCGCAGCCAAGCAGCCGTTGAAGCCGGAAAGAAGGTCCTTGTGAGCTTCCGCATCGGTGATATCTGGACCGACGCATTTACCTACGAGAAAGGCGATAAAAAAGGTCAACCTGGAGCAAGCCTCAAGGGACGCCTGTTGTTTATCGGCTGGATCAAGGTGGATGGCCAAACCGTCTATGAAGCAAAGCCTCGTGAAGTAGAACCAGTTGTTGAAGACGGCGAAGCGGAACCTGAAGCACAGCTCGCAAGCGAAGAAGCATCCGAGCCAGTAGCAGAGGAACAATCCAAGCCAACGCCCGCTAAACAGCAGCGTACGGCATCTTGATTCACTTTGTTGAAAGGCACCCTTCGGGTGCCTTCATTATTATCAAAGTCCGCAGGGAACACCTCCCTTCCGGGCACGGTGATTCTCGTCCGTTGGAGACTCACCTTTATGAACACGTTATTTACGCAATCTCTCGATATACGCGTTGCTTATGCAAAAGCGGAAATCTATGGCGACGAGATTACCCAATATGAGGCTGAGATCGAGGCTCATATTCTGGGTGCCGACGCGTACCGCGCCGGCCAGCCGATCGTACCCGAGCTGTTCAAAACCGTTCCTGCGCTCAGTCGAGCTTGGGGCGAAGGAGTGAACGCGGCCATTAATGGTGGCGGTTGGTCACGCTTTACTGAAGAAGACCAGCAGCAGCTAATAACACCGGAACCATACATTGTGTCGGATTTTGCATACGGGAAACTTGCATTCGCCGAGTGCGGTATCGAGTACCCCCTCCAAATACTGAAGAGCGCTGCGGGCTATTACATTGGTACCGCTGATGAGTTTGAACCGGTATCAAGGGAGTCCGAAGAATACTACCGCAGCGAATATGCCGCGAAACAAGCTTTTGACCTCAACCTCTGGACACAACGCCACGTGTGCTGGTCCTGACATAACCAAAACATACCTAACCGGGAAACCACTTCCCGGACGGGCCGGGTGGTTTCTCACACCTGGAGATAAACATGCAAAGCACCACTAACCTCGTGTCGTCTGACCTGCTCAAGCTCCCGGTCGTTTTAACACCCCGGGCCTGGCAGGAAGCGGTGCATATTGAAAACCCTCAGGATGCAAGTGTTGTCAGTGAGCGACTGGGCGAAGTTGTCCTGGAGGCCTACCGAGAACTGCACTTGCAACCTGACAGCACACAGATCCATTTCGGCCTCTATCGTTTATTGCCTGCCGGCAATAGCACTGATCGAGTCTGGCTGGACCTAAAACTTGACCGTATAGAATCACCGCCAGGCGTTTTCTATCTGTACATCTCACTCAAGGAAGAAACTCATACTTCTTGCCCGTAATCCTTCGACAATCACAGCACTGCCCAAAGCCCGACACCTGTCGGGCTTTTTTCATTCGTAGCAGTGTGGAGCTGCCCATGATCAACATCCCCGGCCAACTGGCCATCCGTACCATCAGCGGCCGTAATGGCGAATTCAACGTCGGACGGCTTTCGACCTCTATCGGTGAGTTCGTGATCAAAGACGCACTCCTCGATCAGTACGATGAAGGCAAATACCGAGGCGACTTTCTGATAACGGAGATCCGTCCTTCGTATTACTCCACAGCAGGCCGCCTGATCGTTGAGATCCGTGCAAGGCTGGAAAGCATGAGCCTCGACGACGTCGACAATCTGACACCAGAAGACGCCGCCAGGCTCTCGCCAAACGAGCCTGACCCTATGGATGAAGAGTCTTCTTCCAACCTCTCCAAGCCTGTGCAGCGTAATAATCCGCCCGCCCTACCGGCCACCAATAAACAGGTATCAAAAGAGGATGCCCCGTTCGGGATGACCCCGACCGGCGCAACCAACGACCTCGAGGCAGATGCCGAGTTGTTCGGCACAATCTGGCCTCTAAGCTATACAGTCAGGCTGGACACAACTGTTGATCGTCAGCAACTACGCCAACAGTGCAGTCGGCTCTCGGAGCTCGGCTATTTACACAACTTCAAACTGCAGGTATGGAATATCTCCAATACCTAACGATGCCGGCGATACGCCAAGCCAATCGGCACATTCATGAGAGGCTCCCTCCTGGGCGCTCCTCGACTCAACAGGAGCAGCACATGAATCTAATCTTCAATAACCTGACCCAACAAATCCTTGAAAACATCGAAGATCAGCTCGCCAATAACGAGGTATCGACGAATGAGGAGCTTTGGGACTTCTTCGTAGAGGAGCTCGAAATGACGGCAGAACAAGCCGATGGCGCCGTTGCCCTTCGCCCCAAATACCTGGGGCAAATCTTTCTCACTGGGCACAGCCCACTATTTCAAAACGAGACGGTCTAGTTTGGCGCGGGGAGTCAGATCGATCTGGAGGGCATCACCATCAGGCTTTGTGTTAACGACAGAAAAGCCCTCCCAAAAAGGAAGAAAAGTATAATATCGCACATAAGAACGCCGGTTTGTTAGATGTGTTTGCTCGCACGAACATCATCAATCAAATCGGCGTTCTTGTTTCTGTGTTGCCCGGAATTCCTTGAAGGTAAGCGTCCGGTAAACACGCCTTCCTGACGCCAACGCCTTAATAGTTGAGATCGGTAGTAGACCACGCCGCACGCTTGCGACGCTTTAGCTGGCGCTGAGATTGAGCGGATGCTTGAACAACGTGACGTGGCCTAGGCCGCGATACAGGACAGGTTAGGAAATTCGCGGCCTCATCCAGACGCTGAGTTAGGCACGCGTCTGCAGTGCCCTGTTTACGTAAAGAGATGAGTTTAGCGACTAGATCAATTAGGCGAAATTCTAGCAAAGAATCCCGCCTAATCCGGTAGTCAGGCCGTCCTAGCGCGATTTGTGGCAACAATTTGCTCATCTGTAAACTGACTGCCGGGAACCATAAATTTTGCGATAAGTGCGTCTCGGTTTTGAGGTGCCCGTACCTTGTCTGCCGCCTCCAGCGCCATCTTCAGCTCCGGCAATGTTAGCTCGGTGCAGTAGGCTGGTGTTCCTGGTTGCTGACGCCACGAATCTTCAAGGCTACCAGCGGCAAGCGCGATAAAGCCCGTATCCTCAACGAGATCCTGCGCGACGGCCTCTGCATGAGTGTCATCCCCTGCTACATGTAAGCCAATGCGTGTCGAAGATCCAGTTGGTTGCCGATTGTCGGCAAGAGTCGCTGCAAGGACGGCGTTCCAAGCCTTAATGACCGGGCGGCTAAACTGCTCGCTTACCCAAACGTTCACGGGCTTGCCGTCGTCAACTTCTATGATTGCCCCGTCGCGTCCCGGATAGTAATTGGACGTGTCAATGACAACGACTTTCTCGGGGACATTCTTTAACGTCTGTTTGAGATCTGGATATTTTGGGAAGGGTATCGAGAGGATCACAACGCCTACCTCGGACACTGCCTCTTCCTTGGTCACAGCGTGTGCGCCGATTTCACTGACCAGGTTTTGAAGGCTTTCGGGGCCTTTCGAATTTGCCAGCTTAACTTCATGGCCGCACGCGACGAGCTTGCGGGCAAGGGTAGCCCCAATATTGCCGGCGCCGCTAACTCCGATTTTCACTTCAATAACCTCCTCACCCACAACCAATATTCAAGTTGCTACCTGGCTAGGTGTGCGAATGAATCAAGCGTGTCGCAAAGCCGCTGCGATCTGGGGTGAGCACGCATGTCGCTTGACTCAGGTAAATACGACTCTTCAAGAATGAAAGGTTACGCTGTCGGTAATCGGCACACGATGCCAGCGTCTAGCGGCATCCAAATTACCGCCATTCGCCCCTTTTGGGTCGGTAGCGACGACCACTTTCGACAATCGGTGTTAATGGTTAAGCCTCAGTCCGTTCCGCATCTCAACGGTGTCATCGACCTAACCCCTCACATCGAACGGCACTCTCGAGCTCCGTATCGCCGAGCATCATTTCAAAACCCGCGGTTTCTTCCTTACGAGATAGTTCAGTGATTAAGGAATCAGAATTTGCGATGAAAATATTGACCGCGGCCGGCGTTAAAAAACTAGGTAATTATGTTACTCAGCAGCGTTGCGAGGAGTTTGAGGTAATTTCGTGTCTGTGCTTAGCGACACCGCTACGTAGCGTAAATTTTTAGCTAGCCGTATTATTTTTGACGACGGATAACGAGATAGCTACAGCAGAATTACAATTCTGACACAATCCCAGCGGAACCTTCTTTTTTTGAGCCGTGTCAAAGTAGGCTGTTGACTAGCACCGTATCGCCGGCTAGAGGAGACGCAGGTCTGCAAAAAATCGCATACCAACAACATACTTTCATCCTAAACTACAATTAGTTTAAATGAGTTTTATTAGCCGTTCTGAAAGGTAGGATCCATATTTGTGTTTTTGTTTGTAGCGATGAGAATCTAGATTGAAGCCAACCACTACATTAGGCAAGGAGAAGCATGTGGGATCCAATCACGCTCATGGCGGTGCCGCTCTACGTGAAGGACACCAGAAAAAACTACTCATGGCGCTTGCCCTGACTGGTATTTTTATGATTGCGGAGGTTATCGGAGCATGCGTTACCGGCAGCCTAGCCCTGCTGTCTGATGCATCACATATGCTCACAGATACTGCTGCTCTGGCAATTTCACTGATTGCTCTCCAAATAGCCAAGCGGCCAGCGGACCAGAAACGGACTTTTGGATATGCTCGCATAGAGATCCTAGCCTCAACGTTCAATGCCTTATTACTCTTTATGGTCGCTGCCTACATTTTGTACGAGGCGTATCAGCGCTTGCTAGTACCGTCGGAGATTGCTACCGGTGCGATGATGTGGATCGCAATTGGGGGTCTTTTTGTGAACCTGATATCGATGCGTCTGCTCTCCTCTGCCAGCAGTGAAAGTCTGAATCTCAAGGGAGCCTATCTTGAAGTCTGGAGCGACATGCTTGGTTCATTGGGCGTGATC
This sequence comes from Pseudomonas sp. FSL L8-0168, assembly GCF_037976155.1. Classification (NCBI taxonomy): domain Bacteria; kingdom Pseudomonadati; phylum Pseudomonadota; class Gammaproteobacteria; order Pseudomonadales; family Pseudomonadaceae; genus Pseudomonas; species Pseudomonas sp. FSL L8-0168. The sequence goes on from NZ_CP150262.1 coordinate 2,757,728, forward strand.
ATAGCGGCACTTGTCATCCGATTTACAGGTTGGAGCTGGGTCGATACGATTGTCGCCGTAGCAATCGGTATATGGGTGTTTCCACGTACTTGGCAGTTGTTGCGCGAAAGCTTGGGGGGTACTTATGGAAGGGGTACCCGACAATCTCAATATTGCGGAAATAGAGTCCCTGATACTTGGAGTAGATGGGGTCATGGAGGTCCATGATCTGCATGTTTGGGCTCTAAGTAGTGGCCGCAATATCCTGACGTCGCACGTAGTCGTGCGAGATTCATTAAATCGAGATGTTATTCTCGCATCAGTCATTGACGCGGTGAGTAAATCGTTCGAAATTCATCACTGCACGATTCAAATGGAGCAAGCAGCCTTTCATGATAATGCTCCGAAGCCTTCACACTAGTCGTTTTTTTGATGACGCTAATTGTTGTATTTGCAGGCAGAAGCCCTAAGAAAAATCGACTTAAGATGCGTTCCCCAAGACTATACGCGCTTTTAAATATGCATTACTGCCACCTCTAAATTTAACGACTAATCGAGTTGACCGGCGGCCAATATTAAAGGAGCCTTCAGGCAGATTCGCCTGCTACGCGCACTGAAGGCATCCGCCAGCTTTGGCCTTAAAAACCTTACCATTGACAGATTCTCGATTATTCCAAACAATCAATTTATCATAACTATCAATAATATTGCGCAAAAATTACAAATTTGCAAAGCTTACGCGCATTTAGCCAATTCGCGCTAGGATCAGTTATTATTGAGTTAATGTAATGCGCATGAAAATAAATAATGAAATTAAACACCAAGCACACAGCAGTACTACCAATCAGCGTATAACCACACTGGCGGCCGATTGGACTATTATTTTACTCACATCCTGAGATAAGTTATGCGCGTTCTAGTTGTGGAAGACGAAACCAAAAACGTAGAATACCTTCAGCAGGGCCTTTCTGAAAGCGGGTACATCGTAAATATAGCAAACAATGGTGTTGATGCCGCTCACTTATTCAATACTAATATTTATTCGTTTCTGCTTCTCGATGTGAACCTCCCTGACATCAATGGCTTGGACCTTTTGGAAGTCATTAGAGAAACCAGCCGGGTCCGCGTCATTATGCTGACTGCCTGGGGACGAACCAACGACAAGCTCAAGGGTTTGGACGGTGGCGCAGATGACTACCTCGTCAAGCCCTTCGAGTTTCCCGAGCTGCTTGCTCGCATGCGCTCGCTGCAAAGACGTGGCGACGAGCTTTTTGAGAAAAACGCGCTGAGAATTTCGGATGTAGAGCTCGACTCTGTGCGCCATCGGGTGTTCCGTGGATCTACACGCATAGACCTCAACACCAAGAAATTTGCTCTCCTGCACCTTCTCATTAGTCGAGCTGGCAAAGCACTTACACGCTCTCAGAGCATCTGGCTGATATGGGACATGAACTTTGACTGCGATAATAACGTTATTGACGTCTCTATCCGGCGATTACGCTCGAAGATCGATGATCCATTTGAGACCAAGCTCATACATAAACTTCGAGGCATAGGGTACGTTCTGGAGGAGCGCGCATGAGGCCGTTCAGTCTGGCTGTGAAGCTGGGATTCAAAGTCGGTTTGATGAGCGCAGCGCTGCTCCTCCTTTTCGCCACCTTTGGGTATGTGATGGTGAGCCAAGCTCTCGAGAGAAACTCCCGAATGGACCTCGAAGTGAAAATGGCGGGTATGACTCACAACCTATCCGCTATCACTAGTATCGCTGATGTCAATCCAGACGCGCACCAGCTAGTTGACTTGGTCATGGGGCACAATAATCTGTACGTCAGCATCTTTGAGTCAGGACAAACGCAAACTCCACTGCTCTCAATAGGTTCGAAGGCAGTCAACCTGGAAGTGCACAAGTTCAAGCCAACCGAGCAGGTTAAACAGCACGAGTGGCGTGACTCCACGGGTCGCCCGCTACTTAGCGCTTCGCGAGTAATGAATCTAGGCGATGGAACCGAAGTTAGTGTGTTCATGACCATGGACCAGTCAGCCAACCAAGCCCTGCTCGATGCATTGCTAACCTGGGCGCTGATGGTCTCGCCTCTTATTCTCTTGCTGATCTTGGCCATTGGATGGTGGACTGTGCGCAGAGGACTACTGCCTCTGACCAAGTTCTTGAGGATTGCCTCGAAAATTTCCACCGAGAGCCTTGATCATCGCCTACCAACGAAGGGGATGCCGGCAGAACTGAAGAAGCTCGGCGATGGAATCAATATCATGCTGATGCGTCTAGATGATGGGGTTCAGCAGCTATCGCAGTTCTCGGACGATCTTGCTCACGAACTGCGTGCACCTTTGTCCAATCTCATGGGTAAGGCTCAGGTTGCGCTGACCCGGGAAAGGTCTCTTCCTGAGTACCGAGAAGTCTTGGAGTCGTGCACGGAAGAGTTGGACCGCATGAGTCGAATGGTTTCCGACATGCTATTTCTAGCCCAGGTCAGCCACCCCGCGTCAATGGTAGAATTCGAAAATGTCTGTTTGCTCGACGAAATTCAGCGGGTCTGCGACCTCTTCAGCATTACGGCCGAAGAAGGCGAAATACAACTCCAGCTCACAGGAAATGGCGTGGTGCGTGGCAATCAGATAATGATTCAACGAGCCATCTCGAACCTTGTCTCGAACGCGATTCGCTACTGCCCAAGAGGCCGGACGGTTTACGTGAAAGTTCAACGCGGTGCTAACGGAACTACCTTGAGTGTTGGTAACCCGGGGCGCGGAATCGCCAAGGAACACCAGGTGCATTTGTTCGAGCGGTTCTACCGTGTAGACAAAAGCCGAGCACGAAATGAAGGTGGTACGGGTCTGGGCCTAGCTATAGTACAGTCAATTATGGGATTGCATCAGGGTTCTGCGAGCGTAGAAGTGACTGATCAGAATTTTACCTGGTTTCACCTCAACTTTCCCTACACCCAAATGAAGCAAACGCAAATGGGCGCAGCCTAGGTCCCGTATATGGAGGGGGCCGATTTTAGAAGAGCTCTCTTTTTTACTTGAAAGCTTTAATGCCTGAGGGCTGCCGTATTGTTTTGGTCTTTAGCTCGACGTCTAGAGGGGAAGGCAGCCCTACCCGAAAATATGGCGAGCAGCCACATATAACGCGACCTTATCGGCACGCCCCCCCCCCCCCCCCCCCCCGCCTTAAACTCTTTCACGCCCCTCTGAGTGAACCACAGACGGAGTCAAAAAAATTCGACAGCCAGTTTGACTAACCGCCAACGGCGCCGCATTTGAGATGCCAGCTAATCTAGCCGTTAGCTTCGATGCGTAAACAAAAATATCCAATCGCTGCTACACAGTCTTTAGATCGTTTATGGCTAGCTTCCACTAGTGGCAAAAAATCCAAAAACATCAATGGCTTAGATATCACATTAAAGGTTATGAAAGAAAAATAGCCTGCTTCGGAGCTTTCACAAACACAAAATTTATACCGTTTCACCAAACGCATAAATTACGAAATTGTAATGATTCCCTCACCCTGCTGTTAGCTTCAAAATCCTAAACTATCAAACCACAAAGGCTGCTAGTTAAGCAGACCTAGTAAACATCGAGGGCACAATGAAATTCATAAAACTCCTCTCTATTGGTATCGTACTGACTGGATTTATGAGTTCCGCTTTTGCTGAAGACGGTTTCGAGCGAACCAAAAATTTCAAAGATAACTTCCGAGCCGAGCAAGCTCGTCTATGGGGTCCTGATGTATCGGAGAAAAGTAAGCAGAAAATTGCTCAAGAAAAACAGAAAGAACCTAAGGGCATTAGCAGCAAGTCGACAACTAAGAGACAGTAAAAAACAATTAACACGATCAAAGCCATCGACAAAAAGCCAGATTAATATCTGGCTTTTTAGCAACCTCTCCCTAATTGTACTTATTAAATAATTTTTCAGCATCAAAGATAAATCCTGAGATGGATTATTCACTTTAAACTGAAAAGCAGCTAGAAATTTAAATACTCTCTTCGCCGGGCTCTTACTTTCAACGGGAGCCAGTAGCACTATCTCCTAGAATATTTTCACCATCCTGTGCAGTGTCCTTCCAGCGGCATAGAAGCAGTTGGCTCGCGTTCGTTTCAGTGATTATTTTGCAACCAACGTCTACAGGTAGATCAGAATCGCTGTCGCGCAAACGCCTGGAAAGGTAGAACGATCTGTCGCGAGGCCACTTGTCAGGATCTTTGATGCTTTTGGACATTCCCCGGCTATAAAACTCCGACGAATACGAGCGGCGGCCAGGATAAATCAGGGGGCCCGATTGAGACGACTGCACATCCAGCCAGGCCTGCACTAAATCTCGCTGGTTCTGAGGACGATCCTCAAGCACACCGTTATAGATAATACCGGCGCCCGCGACTGGCAGCATCAGAGCGCTCGCTGCAGCAGCCCAAGCAGTCTTTCTGCCCACTTCGCTGATACATTCGGCAAGGAGTAGCGTCCATGCAGGCAGAGCAGGAAGAAGATAGGTCCAGAGAATGTTACCAGAGAAAGTAAAGAAAACAGGTGTCGCCAATGCCCAAAGCCAAAGGTATACATCGAAGCGCTGCATCGTCCCACGCCTGCTAATAACGAGGGGTAGAAAGAAAGTCCAAGGAAGCAACGCTAAGCCAAGCTGAATCCATATGGTGCCGTAGGGCTTGGCGTGAGCACTCCCGTAGAGATCCCCGGCCCAATCACTTACAACATATCGGCTCCAGTGCTCGCCGACAAAAAAATACTCAAGGAAACCCGGCGTCTTCATTTCGGCTGCAATGTACCAAGGCACTGATATACCTAACATGAGAGCAATCCCCGTTACCCAAGGAAGCCTCAATACCCGATTCCATTGCTTGTAGATGACGATCCAAAAAAATGCTGGCGCGCCCATCAGTACCAAGGTCAGTGGCCCTTTAGCAAGCAGGCCCAAGCCGAGAGCTAAGAACATAAGGTAGGCATCCCCTTTGCCTGCGCACTTCATCCAACGCCAGAAACCATAGCTGGCCAACAGGATCGAGAACGATAAAACGGGGTCAGTCAGCACAACACCACTGGACACCAAGCCCAGCGCCGTGCCGGAAAAGATGATGGCTGCCCAAATGCCCGCCTTGCGCGATACCTCCTGTGTCGCGAGCCTGATGATGATGAAGCAGCTTGCCAAGTGGAGAAACCAGGCTGGGAATCGAGCAGCAAACTCATTGGTGCCGAATACCGTCATGCTCGCCGCTTGGGTCCAGAAAGACAGCGGTGGCTTGCCCCAAAATGGAACTCCGTAATCGAACATCGGAGTCACCCAGTCACTCAGTTCAACCATCTTGCGTGCCATTTCAGCGTAGCGTGCTTCAGAGGTATCCATCAGGGGATATACGCCCAGCCCCAGGAGACGCAAAAGCAGAATCGAACTCAGGATGAACCACAATGTTCGCTCGCTTTTCAAATTCAGCATTTCTTACCCTCGAGTGAGGAAGCCGGAGGATGAATAGTCATGGGTCGCGCTTCATTATTACTATTTAGAAAATAAAGGGGGCGGCGTTTGACCTCCGCGAGCGTTACGCCTACGTACTCGCCCACCAGTGCAACACCCACGCACATGAATGAAGCAATTCCGACAAGCAGGTGATGGATGTCAAAGGAGCCTGCTACCAGTACTGCGAGCAGGTAGCAGATGCTGGAGACAAAGAAACTGAAGCTAATGAGACTGAATATACGAAGCGGCTTGCGGGAGAAGCTGAGAATACTTTCGATGGCTAGGTCCAGCAGGCTAGCGGCGTTCCACTTGGTATTGCCGGCATGACGGGAAGTGCGATTGTAGGGTAACTCAATGGTGCGAAAGCCTACCCAGCCGATCAAACCCTTAAGAATTCTGGAGCGTTCGTCCAGCGCTCTTAAGGCGGCCAATGGAGCAGGACCAATCAGACGGAAGTCACTGACATCCACCGGAAGATCAACTTTCTCCACCAGGCGCTGCATGATCCAGTAATAGCTACGTGCACTCGTGCGTTTTAGCCAGGAGTCGCCAGTTCGCAAGTCGCGTTGCATGTTCACAACGTCGTAACCCATCTGCCAATGATATACCATACTCGAGATGAGTTCAGGTGGATCCTGAAGGTCGACATCAATGAAGATCAATGCGCTACCGCGTGCATGGTCGATCCCTGCACTTAACGCAGCCTCTTTTCCGAAGTTCCGACTTAGGAACAGGCATCGTACATTTGATCCATCTTGATAGTGTCGAAGTAGGTCTGCAGTTTGATCGCTACTACCATCGTCGACATAGAGAATCTCGCACGAAACAGGCAGGCGCTTTACAACTCTGGTGATGCGCTTGTGAAATTCCGGAATGGTTTGCTCTTCTTGAAAGCAAGGAACCACTATTGTTAACAAGGGGTCAGCGCGTTCGGAAAGCCGATGTGATGTCCGCATGATTGAATGTCCAGAAACGATGCGCAGTGAATCCGAGCGCAGTTAGGGTTAAAGTCACTAAAATCTGAGAGACAAGCGGTGAGAGATTGAATTTAATCAGAACCCACATACCTACACCATTACCGATATTAGTTGCCAACGAGACAAGTACAAACCTGATAGGTTGAAGCTTATAAATTCCCGTCGCCACGAAACTGAGCCTTCTATTACCAATATAGCTAATAATAGCGCCTATCACGCCTCCGCCAACGCTGGCTAACACTGGATCAGTAACTCCATTTACAATAAGCAGGAGAAATACAAAATAGTGCCCCCCGGTTGCTACGAATCCAATGCCTAGATAACGAATAAGCAAAGCTATGATCGACATGCTTGTATTTTCCATCTACAAAGACTAAACAACCCGAAGTGAAAAAAAAGTGAACTGCATGTAATTTCAGAACTAAATGATGCAGCACCTCGACAATAGCTGTGCCACCCAACAAACACCAAAAAACCCTAATAATAAACTGAACAAATAACTCTAGCATGATCCAGAGATTACAATTCTGATAAGAGCATATACATGATGGCACTTTAGATCTTGGACAATTAAGCACTTTCTCAAAACATGAAAACCAGTAACGACACCAATAATTACACCAATTAAGTATCAACTTACCAACCAGTGATCCATTTTCTCACGAGCGCCCATCAGTTTAAACAAGAAGCAACCTGCTAAACGTACGTGTCGTCGAGCTAAGCCCATATATTCAGTGTTTATTTTTGGTTGGGTAGCAAGCTAGTACGACCCAGAACTTGCTGCCACACCATCGACTTTCGTTTTTCGTTCAAAGCCTGAGGACTCACCTAAAGCAATTATCCGGAGTTAAGTCTTTAAGTAAGCCTAAGCCCCGAGCCAATTATAAACTTTCCAATAAACACCCTTATCAAGCCGCACTTCGACTGAGTCAGTGCTCATGCTTTGCCTGGATGTCACAGAAATCAGTTTTTTTCAAAATTCGCTGCTTCTGAGTGCAAATTCGCCGGCCTAAATTTTTTAGCTGGACTTGACTTACTTTTGGGGAGGGGGGCAAGGACTGACAATCTTTGGTTAAAACATGTCAAGGACCATAGAAAACGCCAGGCATCGCCTGGCGTTTTTCTATGGCCTCTAAAAATCCTATCGATGCATTCAATTTTTGTTGTTGACACATTGGGAAAACAAAGAATAACGAATCGTATTAAGCTCACCCCGCGAGTCTTCGTAGGTCATCAACCGTTGATACACCTCGCAAGTACGGGGATCCTGGGACTGACGCACAAATTTTGCAACATCAATCTTCATTCCATACTTGTAGTCCTGAATCTCTGGTATTGGCTTATTATTTTTCGCCGCATAGCTAGCCACGGCGTTCTGATGTTCCTGAATATATTGCAACTGCTTCTTTTCGGAAAACGTAGTAGCTTGTGAAACTATAGGCAAAACAGCTAGGGCTGCCGCAATGATAAGCTTTTTCATAAGGTCCTCTCAATATCAATCTTATTGGGAGTAACCTTATCAACTCACAGGCATCACCGGCATGACGGTAAACTTACAATTTTGAAAGGTGACAACAATATCCAGAATGAAAAGCCCACAACGTTGCTGTGGGCTTCTGTTATGGGCTATCAGCTACCCGCTTCATCACCATCATCATCTTTGCGGTGTGCCCATTGATACAGAGCAGGAAGCACCAACAGAGTAAGCACGGTAGACGAAAGAATCCCGCCAATCACCACTGTCGCCAGTGGCCGCTGAACTTCAGCACCGGTACCTGTTGCGAGAGCCATCGGGATAAATCCGAGGGATGCGACTAGGGCTGTCATCAGAACGGGCCTTAACCGTGTCAACGCGCCTTCATCTACCGCTTGCCGGAGGGTACGTCCTTCCTCCCGCAGCCCGCGGATAAAAGAAATCATAACCAGGCCGTTTAGAACTGCCACACCGGACAGCGCAATGAAGCCAACTCCCGCCGAGATAGACAGCGGGATATCCCGCAACCACAGTGCAACTACACCGCCGGTGAGTGCGAATGGAATTCCGGTGAAGACCAGCATGCCATCCTTCAAGTTGTTGAACATCAGGAACAGCAGTGTCATGACCAGAAGCAATGCGACTGGAACAACGATCTGCAGACGCTTGGCTGCTGATTGCAACTGCTCAAACTGGCCACCCCAGGTAGTCCAGTAGCCTGCTGGGATCTGCACAGTAGCCAGCGACTTAGTCGCTTCTTCAACGAACGAGCCTAGGTCACGGCCTCGAACGTTTGCACTAACTACTACCAGCCGTTTCCCATTTTCGCGGCTGATCTGGTTCGGGCCCAACTGCAAGTCAAGATTAGCGACTTGGGACAGAGGAATGAACCCTATCTGATTAGCATCCTGAGCAACATTAGCAGGCACAGGAATCAGCAAGCTGGACATACCCGCTACGTCAGTGCGCACGGTCTCAGGCAGTCGCACCACCATATCGAACCGACGATCGCCCTCATACAATGTACCTGCCTGGCGGCCACCCACAGCAATAGCAATTGAGTTTTGCACATCCGCGATGTTCAAACCGTAGCGTGCTGCTTTTTCGCGGTCGATGTTGATGGTTAACACAGGAAGGCCGGAAGTCTGCTCAACCTTGACCTCCGATGAGCCCGGTACCGCTTTAAGCGATGCCGCGATTTTGTTGGCGGTGCTGTTGAGCGCGTCCATGTCATCGCCAAAAACTTTCACCGCAACGTCACTACGCACGCCCGAAATCAGCTCGTTGAAACGCAACTGGATCGGCTGGGACAACTCATAGTTGCTTCCCGGGACACCTGCTGCGGCTTTCTGCACCTCAGCGATCAGCTCATCACGAGGCTTATTGGGATTTGGCCACTGATCCTGAGGCTTAAGCATTATGTAGGCGTCAGAGGCGTTAGGCGGCATTGGATCAGATGCGATTTCTGCAGTACCCGAGCGTGCGAACATCCGCTCTACTTCTGGGACCTGCGCTATTACCGCTTTCTCCAGGCGCTGTTGCATCTCGACGGACTGAGTAAGGCTCGTTCCGGGCACTCGCATAGCCTGCATCGCAAAGTCGCCCTCACTAAGGCTGGGAATGAACTCGCTACCCATACGACTTGCAAGTATACCGCTAAGTACGACCAGAGCTACTGCAGCCGAGAACGCAATGTTCCGGTGCCCAAGAACCCATTGCAGTATCGGCTCATAGCGCTGTCGGGCGGTGCGCATTACCACGCCCTCCTCTTCCTTGACCTTGCCAGTGATGAACATGGCGATAGCAGCAGGAACAAAGGTTACGGAAAGAATCATTGCCCCCAGCAGCGCCATTACGACAGTGAATGCCATGGGGTGGAACATTTTTCCTTCGACGCCGGTTAGGGCGAAGATCGGCAGATACACTACCATGATGATCAACTGGCCAAATATCAGTGGCCGGCGAGCTTCACCTGCAGCGGCAAAGACTTCATGGAAGCGTTCTGCTTTGGTGAGTATGCGACCATGCTTGTGTTGCGCATGAGCCAGTCGGCGGATCGCGTTTTCTACTATAACCACGGCACCATCTACAATAATGCCAAAGTCGAGTGCTCCCAAACTCATTAGGTTTGCACTAACCTTGTTGTTGAACATACCTGTGAAGGTAAATAGCATGGACAGCGGGATCACCATTGCGGTGATCAGTGCTGCGCGGATGTTGCCGAGGAACAGGAAGAGAATAGCAATTACCAGAATCGCGCCTTCCACCAAGTTCTTCTTCACCGTCGCAATGGCTTTTTCAACCAAGTTGGTACGGTCATAAACGGTCACAGCAACCACGCCCTTCGGCAGGGTGCGGTTGATGTCGGTCAATTTGGTGGCCACAGCTTGGGACACTGTACGACTATTTTCACCAATCAGCATAAATACGGTACCGAGTACTACTTCGCGACCATTCTCAGTAGCAGCCCCCGTTCGCAGTTCTTTACCGATGCTGACTTCAGCAACGTTGCTGATGCGAATCGGCGTGCCATCTACACTGGTAATTACGATGTTGGCAATATCTTCGATATTGCTTACCTGACCCGGCGCACGAATGAGCAACTGCTCACCATTACGCTCGATGTAACCGGCGCCCACGTTGGCGTTGTTGCTTTCCAATGCAACTACCAGGTCATTAAGTGTCAGCTTGTAGGTAGCCAACCGCTTCGGGTCCGGCGCAATCAGAAACTGCTTGGCGAAGCCACCGATGGTGTTGATCTCGGCAACACCAGGGACGTTGCGCAGCTGCGGCTTGATAATCCAATCCTGGATCACTCGCAGGTCGGTGGGAGTGTAAGGAGTACCATCTTCTTTGAGTGCGCCATCTTCCGCTTCAACGGTCCACAGGAAGATTTCACCAAGCCCGGTGGATACAGGCCCCATGACGGCCTCGACCCCATCTGGCAACTGTTCCTTTGCAACCTGCAAACGCTCGTTAATGAGTTGGCGGGCAAAAAAGATGTCAGTACCGTCTTTGAAGATCACGGTGACCTGTGACAAGCCGGAGCGAGATAGGGATCGGGTTTGCTGAAGGCCCGGAAGACCGGCCATGGCCGTTTCAACTGGAAACGTGATCCGCTGTTCGGTTTCCAACGGCGAGTAACCAGGGGCGCCAGTGTTAATCTGCACCTGGACGTTTGTGATATCAGGCACCGCATCAATGGGCAGTTTTTGGTAGCTGTAGATACCTATACCGGCCATGATTAGAACTGCGATCATTACTACGATGCGCTGCTCAATGGCGAATCTGATGATACGTTCAAACATAAGAAATCATCCTGTAAATTCGCATCAGTGGCCATGCTCGGCAGACGCTTTGCCAAGCTCAGACTTGAGCGTGAAGCTGCCACTGGTTGCCACTTGGGCACCCGATTGGAGGCCTTCGGTTATTTCCACATAGCCACCGGCACGGCGACCTAGAGTTACCCTGCGAGTGTCGAAGCCCTCAGTGGTCCTCACGAAAACTGCAGTTTTTTCCTCGACGGTCTGCACCGCTGACTCTGGAACAGCTACAGCAACTTGATCAGTTTGTGACGTGACTGCGATGCTCACGAACAGCCCCGGTCGCCAGGCCCCATTGGGATTGGTCAGAGTGACACGGACGGGCGCTGCACGATTCTGCTCGCCCAAAAGGCTGCCTACGTAACCCACCTTGCCCTCGACCTCAGCCTTCATGTCAGGAGAAGAAACCTTTACCGAGCGGCCAGTCACGACCTTTCCGAGATCGCCAGGAGGAACCGCGAAAGTTGCCCACACCTGATTAAGATCGGACAGGATGAAAGCATTGGTTGCCTCGCTGACCACCTCACCGACGGTCAGGTGCTTTTCCACTACAACTGCGTCGAAAGGCGCACGCAGTTCATAGCGGTTACCGCCTGCAGAATTGACCGAAGCGCCGATTGCTCCGACCTTTTGCTTAGCGTTGGCCAGTGATATTTCAGCTTCTTGCAAAGCTTGTCGCGCCTGAAGGTAATCTTGCTCGGCGGAGATTTTGTCCTGCCACAACTGCTTCTCGCGGTCAAAAGTCAAGCGTGCCAACTCAACACGTCGCTGTGCAGCTTGTTGCTCACTGCGCATATCCGAGATCTGTTGACTGGCAATCACCGCAAGGACTTGGCCCTTCTTGACCGACTCGCCCAGGTTCGCCTGAACGCTTTCAACAACTCCAGGAACGCGAGGTACCACATGTGCGGTGTGGTCCTCATCAAACCGTATTTCGCCAGGAAAAGTCACAATAGTGCTAATCTCACGGGGAGCAGCTGCTTCCAGAACGACGCCCGCAGCCTCAATCTGCTCGGCGCTAAGCGTCATCTTGCCCTCTTCCTCATTGGCATTTTCGCTGTGGCCTTCCTCACCGTGACCTTCATCCCCCCCGTCTTTAGCAGGTGCTACAGCAGTTCTCTCATGGCCATCTTCAGTGCCATGTTCGGCCTTACTGACTGGAGGCTGCTCGGAACTGGAGTTCCAGGCGAAACTGCCAAATCCGAGGACTGCCACAGCGATTACCGCGAGCGCGATCTTGCGTTTGTTATCCATTGCTACTCCTGCTGATCTTAGGTACCGGCTTATTCAAAGACGCATACAAGGAAAATGCCTGGCCTGTTCAGCGCGTATTGGCAGTCAAGCCGACGTCGCCATACACCCTTTCCACTTGAGCACGCGCATTGGTCGCAGCCGCCAAAGAGTCGAGGTACTGGCCACGAGCAACTATCAAGGTGCGCTGAGCATCCAGCACTTCGATGAAACCGAATTTGCCCATCTCAAATCCACGAGTTGCGGTATCCACGGCCTGTTGAGCTGAAGGCAGGATCGTCTTGTCATAGGACTCGACCTCCTGCATGGCGGTAGCCCACTGATTCACTGCGGTTTGAGTTTCGGAACGTAGCCTGAGCTCAACAGCGTTTCGCTGGTCTCGGGCCTGATCTGCGCGGCGAGAAGCGGAAAGAATGTTGCCCTGATTGCGATCAAACAGCGGTAAAGGCATCGACAGCCCCACGACATTGACCCTCTCGCGAATAGAGCGGTCGTATTGGCTACCAACACTCACGGTGAGATTCGGGATGCGCTGCGCCTTTTCCGCGCCTAGTGAGGCATCGCTCTTATCTATTTGAGCAAGCGCTTGACGCATATCTGCGGTTTGATCGAGCTTCGCCAGTAATTCTGTAGCTTGCGGCGGCTTGCCGGGAGATAGGTCTGGCGAGTCAAGACGATCAAATGCAGTGACCGAACTGCCTATTAACTGGGCCAATTGCTGGTAAGCCGTTGACTTCAAGGTTTCAGCGCGCCTTACCTGTAACTTGGCTTCAGCCAGTTGCACCTGAGCGCGCGTGGCTTCCACCGGCGAGGACTTACCGGCACGCACCCGTCCATCGACGATGCGCAGACCGCGTTCGGTGAGCTCCAATGATTGTTTTGCCAGATTCAAGCCGGTCTGAGCTCTCAAAGCAGCGTAGTAAGATTGAACAACATCTGCACGAAGGCTATTGACTCGACGGTCCAGCTCTAACTGCGCGACGCTTTGACCGTAGGTTGCAACCTCGACACGAGCACGTCGCTTGCCACCCAACTCTAACGGCTGACTAAGCGCGACAGTCGTCGTGCTGGTATTACGACGGGTGTCTTCTACTTGATAAGAAATTTCAGGATTGGGGATGAGTCCAGCCTGCTTGCGCACTCCTTCAGAGATTCCGATCTCTTGACGTGCTGCTGCAAGATCGGGGTTAGCGTCTATTGCCGTCGAAAGCGCTTCAGCCAGACTGAGACTCTGGGCAAATGCGGCAGGCACCCACAATCCAGACAAGACCATACAGAACACAAAGACTTTCAAAGGAAAGATGGGGGTTTTAGATAAAGCAATGTGATTATACCAGGGCACTTTGATAGTCCTCATGCACAAACTTTGATAAAGCTTGGCGAGAACGCCTAAACAGCTGCCAAGCTCCTCTGGATCAGGTGATGGCACTCTAATCAGCGATCACTATCAGAGGGGTGGCTATAAAATTACAATTTCGTTAGAAACCCTGGGGGGATAGTCGAAATAGAAAGCTTTCAGGCGAAACGCAGGGATTTAGTGAAAAAGATTCTGGAAGCCCTGCAACGGTGGAAATACCTGATAACAGAATTGTAATCACCCCGTCACCGACTCGTTATCTTTGATCTGCAAATATGACCCAGGCGCTATTCTAAGTGCTCCACCGGGCCAAAACAACAGACTATACCCGCGTAGGTAAATCATAATAAAAACTGCCGTAATCAAAGGAGCATCGCATGAGACACAAAGTAACTTTGTATTTGGCTGCGGTTTCAGCTTTTTCTGGAAGCTATGCCCTCACGGCACAAGCGGAAGGTAAACCAGAAGGTTTTATTGAAGGTAGCAGCCTTACTGTTCTAAACCGCAACTTCTATTTCAATCGTGATAATCGTGATGCATCTGCGCCGACTTTCAACAGCGGCAAAGGCAATACCAACGGTTATTCCGAAGCTTGGGCACATGCGATAATCACTAAATTCAACTCTGGTTTTACGCAGGGCACTGTGGGCTTTGGTATAGATGCGTTTGCAATGATTGGCATCAAGCTTGATACTGGTGGCGGGCGCAACGGTGGCCGTAGCAGCTTTGACGTGCTGCCTGTTAACGGTGACGGCGAAGCACGTGATGAATACACTAAGGTGGGTGGAGCAGCGAAGTTTCGGCTGTTTGATACTGTCGTAAAGGTTGGAGATGTTTTCCCCGCAACACCCGTCGTGGCATCGGGAGATTCTCGCTTACTCCCTGAAAGTTTCCGCGGCGTGACGGTCGAAAATAGTAGCATTCAAGGCCTAACCTTGCAGGGTGGTCGACTGCATGCGATGAGCCAGCCTGGTTCCAGCAACTTGAACGATAACTTTGCCACATTTTATGCCGGCCCGGTCAACTCGCCTTGGATTGGGTACGGCGGCGGTGATTACCAAGTCAACGACAACATCACGGTGAGCCTTTACGCCAGCCAATTGAAGGATGTTTGGAATCAATACTATGCCGGTAGCAGCCTCACTTACCCACTCAGCGATGATTTGACGCTTATCGGCGGATTCAACTACTACAAAGCTGTAGATGAAGGCAAGAAGCGCCTGGGCGAATTCGACAACAATATATGGAGCGCCAAGCTCGGCGTCCGGTACGGTGCGCATACTCTTGCACTGTCTCATCAGCGAAACAATGGCGATGACGACTTCGACTACCTTCGTCAATCAGACTCAATCTTCGTTGACAACTCAATACAGTACAGCGACTTCAACTCACCGAAGGAACGCTCTTGGATGCTGCGCTACGACTTGAACATGACCAGCTACGGTATTCCGGGGCTATCGTTCATGACTCGTTATGCCAGAGGTTCTGGTGCAGACTATTCGAACGCCAATCAATTCTATATGCGCACTGATGGTAACGGCGATCCGCTCACGAATCAAAAACGTTGGGAGCGTGATATTGAAGTCAAATACGTCGTACAAACAGGTGCGGCGAAAGATCTTTCCTTGCGATTACGTCAAGCAAATACTCGTGCCACTGCATTCGAATCGGACTTGGATGAAGTACGCCTGATCGTTGAATATCCACTTTCGATACTGTGAGCCCTAAACAAGATCGATTTATTCATGTGACTCGCCTAAAACAAAAATAGCGAGCTTAAAGAATTCACCTTGAGTTGCTTAAATGCTCCTTTGGTAAAAGGTGAATATTTTGCGCCCCCCTGGGGCGCTTTTTTTTACCTAAAATTCGAGTAAATCTTCGAGTACGCGCACCGCGTCCCGATGGAGTTCATGACTGCACCAGTGACCGCCTTCTTCAGCATGAGAAAAATCGCCCTCATCTGCACGGAATAAAATGGCCATAATAAAAAAAACAACCCAACATTTCATAAGGTCAATTCAGCAGTAGAGAAATAACCCGCAACTGGTTGGTCCGAGCCACGATATAATATATCGCGATGTTATCAAGTGTATTGCTCACTGATTACAAGTACGTTATTTAGCCCCCACCCAAGTGGTTTTGAATTATCATTCCTGCCAATGATGACAGCGCATTCGCGTAGTTAAAACAGCTCAGTCATATCGAGACAAAATCCAATGCGAATTCTGGTAATTGAGGACGAAGTAAAAACTGCCGAATATGTGCGCCAAGGCCTTACGGAGAGCGGTTATATCGTGGATTGCGTACATACCGGATACGACGGGCTTTTTCTGGCCAAACAACATATGTACGAGTTAATCATCCTAGATATCAACCTGCCGGAGATGGATGGGTGGCAGGTACTTGAATTGTTGCGAAGAAACAATTGTCTTTGTAGAATTATGATGCTTACTGCTCGAAGTCGCTTGGTTGATAAAATCAGAGGACTAGAGAATGGTGCAGATGATTACCTAATTAAGCCTTTTGAATTCCCGGAACTGCTTGCTCGAGTTCGCGCACTGATGCGCAGGTCTGATAATCCAGCATCTGTTGAGATCATTCGCGTAGCCGATCTGGAGCTGGATCAAAGCCGTCATAGGGCGTTTAGAGACGGTCAGCGTATCGACTTAACAACGAAGGAATTCGCACTTCTGCACTATTTAATGAGAAATACGGGAATTGTCCTGAGTCGTACACAGATCATATCTCAGGTATGGGACATGAATTTCGACTGCGATACAAATGTTGTAGAAGTTTCAATTAGAAGATTAAGAGCCAAGATGGATGATCCTTTTGAAAACAAACTGATACATACACTCAGAGGCGTAGGATATGTTCTAGAAAAACGCTAGCGTGCTGTTCTTGAAGCAATCACATACGCTCCTGTGATTTCGCCGACTCACGGGCACTTCAGGTTTCATCCAAGTTTGTCTTTCACTTGGCGCTTCTGGCCTACCGCGTCGGATATACATTTCGGCGCGCAAAAAACTTGCTAATCGAAGCTTTCAACTCGCCTACCGGTCCAAAACCGTGGTGCGAAAAAACACCATACCCCCCCGAAACAGCGCTCGATAATGCTTATCCACAAGCTGGATTTCAGTGTCCAATGTATGTGGAAGCGTTCAGACCCGCTTTCACTTTAGGTATTTGTGAGTAACGTAGTTGCCGATGATAAAGTGTAGTTCAAGGAACGTGGATTTTTATCAGTTGATACTCTCATAATCTGGTGAGACGAACTACGTGACGGTGCCACGGCGCACATATCCATGTAGTTGCGTGTGGATATGATAAATCTACCGGGGCATGAAGCCTAAGCATGCCATGGAGTGGACAATACGGTCGTGACTTAAAGGTCGCATACTCTATGATCTCTGAAGGCGAGCAAGTGAATCACTCCGGCTCTCTAGATACCTTGCAAGCTCATTGCATAACGCTTTTAAACTCTACAGTGAAAGCTACATATTGAAACGATTACGGCGTTTTGCGTTGATGGTTGACGATATTCGACACCTCCCCTTGCCGTCGGGTTAAGCCGTCACACTTGCTCAATCGTCAGAACTTTTGCATTAGCTTGAGTATCGCCATAAGCGTCCGGGCATCACGCCTTGCGTGATTAAAAAGATTGCGGCAGCAACTGATCGATTTCACTCGCCCGCTGCGTCGGCAGCCGCGTGAGAGCATCCTTCAGATATGCATACGGATCATGACCATTCAGGCGCGCAGACTGGATCAGACTCATGATCGCTGCCGCACGTTTTCCGCTGCGTAAGGCCCCTGCAAAGAGCCAGTTCTTGCGCCCAAGGCCCTATGATCGGATCTGGTTCTCTGCCCAGTTATATTGTCTATGGGTACAGCCCCGTCATCGAGGTAGCGCGACAGCGCTGCCCAGCGTTCGAGACTGTAATCGAGTGCTCTGCTGATGGCTGAGACTTCAGGCACGAGGTCACGCTAGGCAATCAACCTGGCGTGCAGCATATTCATCACCCGTACAGCTTTTTCTTGCCGTATTCGGAGTCGTAAATCCGGCCCCAGATCGCGACTTCGCTTTCAATTTCGTACAACAACTGGATATAACGCAGAGCTTGCTCCGCAAGCGTGCTTTTATTCTTAGCGTGCAGCTCAAAGAAATTACGTTGCGCATGAGCCATTCACCCGATCTCGGTCACGTCTAGTTCGAAGCTGGCTTTGTAACCGACACAATCATCGCAGACCAGCTTGTCCTTCCAGTCATTCAGGAAGTTGCGAGCGTGTTCTCCGGCGCGGCTAGGGCTGAAGTCGTGAACCACCGCTGCCGCGTCCGAGAACTGGCTGGTGGCATAGGACCAAATATAAGAACTGTGGGTTTTCTTAGTTCCCGGCATGAGCATTTGCACAGGTGTCTCATCGGCTTGAATAATCTGCTGCCCGAGAACCACGTCGCGCAGCGCATCAACCAGCGGCTGGAACTGAACCCCAGTCACGGCCATCTGGCCACCGTCGGTGAGGCTATGCACGCTAACTCCTCCTCTCTTTCTCTTCGTTAAGTAGCATCAGCCATGAATTCATTCAAAAAGACCGTTCAAGTCATTGCACTCGTTGCAACGCTAAATGCAGCCTCATTGTTACAGGCAGCGTAATCAATTGCCGTCTACAAAGCCCCTAACTGTGGCTGCTGGACCAGGTGGATCGCTTATCTGAAGGAGTGGTCGACTATATGGAAAACAACATTAGCGATATGAACGAGAAGCTCGGCGTACCCGTAAATCTGGCGTCGTGCCACACGGGAGTTGTAAGTGGGAAATTCGTCGAAGGCCATGTTCCGGTCACACAAATTGCTGAACTAAGTCGACGAGCCAATCTGGACGGAATAGCTGCCTTCGGTATGCCCGTGGGATCGCTCGGAATGGAGTCAGGTGACCGACGCAGCGCCTACCCGGTAATTGGGATGAGCAAGTCAAGGGGAGAGACGGTTTTACAGGATTTTCGGGCCCGCTAGTGGCTGAGGAACCGCTCTACTAAACTGGTTGAATACCGGATACCGGGTTTCGAAAAAGCTACAGCCGGCTGATCAAATCTTCCGGCTGGAGTCTGATTAGCGGATCGCTGTATCCAAGCAAATATTAGTCGAAAATTTCCCGTAAAAACGATTTCTTATGATAAACCTGCTCTTCCTGATGCCTCGACTGATTCTGATGGCCGTTCTGATATCCGTCCCGCCAACCACCACCGTGACCAGGCTGCGGCGCGGAGTGGCCGTGCTTAGTGCCGCGTTTGTTGTCATGGTGGCCAGAAGACGGCTGGGCATACACAGGTTCAGACGGAGGTGTACCTTGCAGCGACTGAGATACGCTCTGTGGAAGAAAACGAGCTTCTTGTTCTTCCTGCTGGCTACGCTCGATGATCTTGTCGAGTTCTCCCCGGTCAAGCCAAACACCTCGACATTGCGGGCAATAGTCGATTTCAACGTTTTGACGTTCCGACATTACCAACAGTACTTCTTTGCAAACTGGGCAGTGCATGGTTCTCTCCTCCAGCGAATGAGCTATATAAAACGCAGCAGCCATTTCACCGACGCAGCAGCCGCAAGCCATTGAATACGACGAGCAAGCTCGCCCCCATGTCGGCGAAAACGGCCATCCACAATGTCGCGAAACCAGAGAGAGCCAACGCCAAGAAGACAACTTTTATGCCCAGAGCCAAAATGATGTTTTGCTTTAGAACCGAGGCGGATCGGCGACTCAGGCTGATAAAGTACGCGATTTTTCGAGGGTCGTCGTCCATGATCGCAACGTCAGCTGTTTCGAGAGCTGTCGCTGTCCCTGCGGCTCCCATTGCGAAACCTATATCGGATTGCGCTAAGGCGGGGGCGTCATTAACGCCGTCACCAACCATCCCAACGGCGCCATATCTGCGTTTGAGTTCAGCGACTGCAGTCTGCTTGTCCTCTGGCATCAGATTTCCACGGGCATCCTCGATGCCCAATTGCTCAGCGATCGACCTCGCCGTCGCAGGATTATCCCCAGTCAGCATTACTGGAACCACGTTCAAAGCCTTCAAAGCAGCCACAGCTTCAACACTCTCCGGTCGGACTGTGTCTGCGACCGCGAATATCGCGGCGGGGCCGCTATTGCCGCATAGCACGATCACCGTTTTGCCAGTTTCCTCAAGCCGTGAAAGTCTGGCCTCCAGCTCCGAAGAACACACGCCCAACTCCTCAACCAAACGATGGTTGCCTAGATGCCAAAGATGACCGTCGATCGTGCCTTTCACGCCTCGGCCATTTAGCACACTGAAGTCACTGACAGGCAGAGCCACAGCGCCAGGCTGCTGCGATTTCCACCCATTGACCAATGCTTTCGCTACTGGGTGGGTACTTTGCTCATCAAGACTCGCAGCAATCAAAGTTGCCTTCTCGATAGACAAGTCACTGAATATATCTGAGTCAGTCAGAACTGGCTTGCCCTGAGTCAACGTGCCTGTTTTATCCAGAGCAACCACCTTCAGCAGGCGCCCGCTTTCCAGGTAGGCACCACCCTTGATCAAGATTCCATGCCGTGCGGCTGCGGCAAGACCACTCACAACAGTGACAGGCGTTGAGACGACCAAGGCACAAGGACACGCGATGACCAACAACACCAGGGCCTCATACAACCATTCACCCCACGTACCACCAAGCAGCACTGGGCCTAAAACGGCAACAAGAAATGCCACCGCCACTACGGCTGGGGTGTAATACCGTGCGAACTGGTCAACGAACCTCTGCGTCGGCGCCCGCTGAGACTGCGCATCCTGAATCGCGGCAGCAATACGAGCGAGCGTACTTTCGCCAGC
Source organism: Pseudomonas sp. FSL L8-0168 (assembly GCF_037976155.1). Classification (NCBI taxonomy): domain Bacteria; kingdom Pseudomonadati; phylum Pseudomonadota; class Gammaproteobacteria; order Pseudomonadales; family Pseudomonadaceae; genus Pseudomonas; species Pseudomonas sp. FSL L8-0168. The sequence goes on from NZ_CP150262.1 coordinate 2,778,423, forward strand.
GACTGCCGTGACAGTCGCCTCCACGACGCCGTCTGTCACGATACTGCCAGCATATAGCGGATCCCCCTCTGCCTTATCTACTGGCAAGCTTTCACCAGTGATAGGGGCTTGGTCGAGAGCAGCACGACCAGATTCCACCCTCGCATCCAGCGGTACCCGCGACCCTGTGCGAACACGAATACGGCTGCCGAGAACGACATTCTCAACCGGGTGTTCTTTCCAGCCAGCTTCGGTCATGACTTCCGCAGTCTCAGGAGCTAATGCAGTCAGCGATTTAATCGCGTTACGCGCTCGCTCAAGTGAGAGTGCTTCGATGGCTTCGGCAATAGCGAAAAGGAAAACCACCATCGCGGCTTCCGGCCACTTGCCAATCACCATGGCACCCAAGACAGCCAAAGACATCAAGAAGTAGATGTTCAATGTGAAGTTCTTTACAGCGATCCACCCCTTCTTCAGAGTTGGTAGACCAGCAGTAAGAATGGACAGCGCAGCCAAGGACATTACAGGCAAAGAACCCTCCTGTCCGGTCGTCCAAGCGATCACTTCAGCGGCGATGGCAGCTAGACCGCTGACCGCCAGCAGCCCTTTCAAGCGCGTCGTCAGAGCAGGTGAAATGGCATTCGGGGTTGCGCCGGCCTCGATGAGATTGGGCCCCATATCCAGCGCGGTCAAAGCGATGACTATCGCCTTCGGATCATCCAAGCGATGATGCACTGTCAGCTCACGATCCAACAGATTGAAATCAAGTCGTGCGATGCCAGGCATCGGCTCTAAGCGATTACGAATTAGCCGCTCTTCGGTAGGGCAATCCATCTTATCAATGCGATACCGAACCAGGGTCGTGCCTTCTGGCTCAGCCATGGCCGAATGTGAAGTCACCGCCCCTGCGGAATCCACTTTGCTCAAACAGCAATGGTCGGCATCGGAATGGGCTTGAGCTGAAGTGCCATGATCGTGTGCGCTATGGTCTTGATTATGGTCGGTGGACTTGGCTCCACAAGGCTGAGAATCCTTCGAACCGCACGCATGCGATCCCGTTCTGCCCAAGCTCTCGGCGTGATCAGGCCCATGCTCAACATGATGTGCACGAGAATGAACCTGTTTGGCGAAGGTCTCGCGGGGGTCAGCAGAACAGCAATCGTCCGACTTCGGCACGAGGTGCAATTTGGCTTTCGACGGGTTTTCCTGGCTCATGACGCATCTACCAATAAGGATATGGCGTCATTGAACAGCCTGTAGTAGCTACAGTGTCAAGCAATGAGTTTGAAATTTCGACTGGGCCGAGGGCGCCGCTCGAGTCTACGTCCCTCAGTGCGAGCGCCTGATAGCTGCATGCTGCGATGCATCAGCCAGGTTGGTCAGCACCTCAAATGCCCACTCAGCTTTCACCCTGGGAGTCATGCATATCGAGCAAGTCGTCAATCGCGTTGTGAAGCCTACGAGTAAACGTTTGGAGAAATCCGCCATGATGGTTTTCGACGCCATTGGCATGTGTCGGCTGTAGACCTCTCTAAGCGCTCATTACCATCGGTAGCCGACAGGGTTAAGGGTAGAAATATCCAGAAAGCTCCTCGACACAGTCGCACCAGCATGTCCTCCTCAACAACCCTACTACAAGCTTTTCGGCATTAATTAGGAGATGCCCACTGGAAATCCGGTGACACCTGCTAACCGAGAATAAAACCCCGCCATGTCTGGCGGGGTCTCATCAATCACCCTTCTTGTGCTTATGCACGTCCAGGTCGGGATGCTTAGGCTTGTTCTCGGGGGTTACACGGCGACGCTGGTCTGTCTTGCCGGTTGATTCGGCAATTGGCTTGGGCCCAGGTTTGATGGCCATAGAACTTGCTCCTTCAGTTGATAGGTATATGCCCTGGCAAACGTCTGCCGTGTAAGCGTTCGCTCAGTACGGTCACGAGATTGAGGGCCCCAAACACTATAGCTTGATATTTTTATGCCAGCAGTGGCGCACCACTTTAGTAAGCGTCTGCCGAACACATCTTGCACCAGCCCGTTTGGTGTAGACGGACGCTCGAAAGACCCTGTCGAGACTATCGCGCTATTCGGTTTCAATGGCAGCTTGCTCCCCTATGCTCTTGACTCGTCTAGGAGCAGCAACCAGAGCGAGCCCCAGCAGCGGGTTCGAACAGTGACTCAATAATCGTACAGTCTGGAGTGTTCGAGCCTAGGCATCTTGACTCACACGTGCCTGCCATTGAGAGCAGCTCTATCCGGATCTGCAGGAGCTTAGCTACCTTAGATTCCACTTCTGCCAAGTGCTTCTTGACCACCGACAACGCATCAGCACACGGACGATCAGCATCTGCCGCGAGCGCAATGAGTTCGCGGATATCGTCGAGTGGAAAGCCCAGTTCACGATTCTGCCTGATGAAGATGAGTCGTGACCGATGCTTTTCGGTATAGATTCGATGCCGCCCTGTCGACCGTAGGGCCGGAGGGAGAAGGCCTATTTTCTCGTAGTAGCGAATCGTTTCAATGTGGCAACCCGTTGATTTCGACAGCGCTCCGATTCCTGACATCCAAACTCCCCAAGCATTTTCTTGAACCTGTAGTAGCTACAGATATTAACCTGCTCAATCGAAAAATGATTTCACGCGTTTTAAGGGCATTCCGTGGACAGAGAACAGCTAGAGAAGAACCAGATTCCCGTTTACTTCGTCGCGGTCATTGTCGCGGCTATCGGGGGCCTGCTCGCACCTGATGCCTCTCAAGCGTTAGGTGCGTTGGTGACACCAGCCATCGCTGTGCTGATGTACGCCATGTTTCTGCAGATCCCATTCTTGGATCTTCGCAAAGGGCTTGCAAACAAGCGTTTCATGACCGCGCTGCTGACCGCCAATTTCGTCGCCATCCCCCTGTTGGTTTGGGCGTTGACGATGGGCCTAGCCGACCACCCGGCGATTTTGGTGGGCGCACTATTGGTCTTGCTGACGCCTTGTATCGATTATGTTGTTGTGTTTACCCATATCGGTAAGGGCGACTCCAAACTGACTCTGGCGGCAACACCATTACTACTCGTGCTTCAGCTTGTGCTACTACCCCTCTATCTAGCCTTCATGGTGAGTGATGACTCGGCGGTGGTTATATCGGTCGGCCCATTTGTTGAGGCCTTCGTAGTGCTGATCGCTTTACCCTTGGTCTTGGCAGTAGCAACAGCTGCCGGGGCAAAGGGGTCACGCATCGTTGAGGGCTGGAACAATGTATGGGCTTGGATGCCTGTGCCAGCTATGGCGGCTGTATTGGTCGTAGTGATCGGCTCTCAGATTTCAACGGTGGTCAGAGACATGGACAAGCTGCTGCCTGTTATTCCCGTCTACATTGGTTTCATGCTCTTGGCACCCGTGGTGGGTGCGCTGGTGGCTCGGGCGTTTAAGTTACCGGCTAGCACGGCAAGATCTGTCGCTTTCAGCAGTTCGACACGAAACTCATTGGTAGTTCTACCATTGGCATTGGCCTTGCCCGAGGAAATCAGAGGGCTCGCTGCGGCAGCAGTGATTACTCAAACGCTGATTGAGTTGGTCAGCGAACTAATTTACATCCGAGCAATTCCTGCTTTGGTGTGGCGCAAAATGTAGATGCCAGGGAAGACATAAGCACAAAACACCCTGCGCGATTAAACAGGTGCCCACCTGTGCGGCAGCAGCTTGTTAATCTCACTCGCGCGCCGCGTCGGCAGGCGCGTGAGAACATCCTTTAGATAGGCGTACGGATCATGGCCATTCAGCCGCGCTGACTGGATCAAGCTCATGATCGCCGCAGCCCGTTTTCCGCTGCGTAGCGACCCGGCGAAGAGCCAGTTCTTGCGCCCAAGAGCCCATGGCCGGATCTGGTTGTCGGGTAGTCAGACGCGGTTGCCCGCGTCCAACCCCCTAAGAACCGTGCATGCGAGTTTCCCAGCACACGGCTCAAGCCTCTGCTAAGGCGCCATTGGGCACCCGGTTATACATCGTCGACATTGGCAAATTGCACATCTCGTGGGCAACGCAGGTGGTAAATCTCAAGATTAGCCGCAGCGTCCGTCCCGCCATGACCTAGCTTCACAATATGGCGACTGTGCCACGGTGTGTCTTTGGTCACCGGCTTGAAGCAGGCGCAGCACCTGCCGCCCTGTTGCACCCATACCCGATACAGCTTGGCTCGACCTTTAACGGAAGTGAGCATCTTCTTGCCCCAGCGGGACTCGAAGTACTCATCCCATGCAGGGTCGTGAGGGTTGGCAGCAGCCTTAATCTTGATATGTCGCACAATCGGTGTGTCTGAGGCGTCTACTAGCGTGTACTGACGCTTCCGACCATCGGCGGATTTTTCAGTACACGAGAACACCCAACGGCGCGCCCCTTGTACTTTGAAATACCGATCCTTCACCCATCGGCGTGTCTTGCGAGGGTGGCGACGTACCGCCCATCGCCAGAGCATTTCCCACACTGCGCTGTCCACCTGGTTGAAGACCTTCTTGGCGACGACATGACTGTGATAGTTCGCCCAGCCCCGTAGAACCGGGTTGAGCAAACCTATCAAGTTAGCCTGTCGTATCGTTTTGTTGGTCTTGATCAACTCTCGCAGCTTGGCAAGTAGAGCCCCGATGTTCGCCTTGGACGGCTTGATCAGGAGCTTGCCGTTGTACTTGCGCAGGTTCCATCCGAGGAAGTCGAACCCGTCCCCTATGTGCGTTATCTTGGTTTTTTCCGGAGAGAGGACAAGTCCACGCTCTGCCAGAAATTCAACCACGGCGGGCCTGACTTCATTCTCCAGCCATTCTTTCGAACAACCAGTGATGATGAAATCATCTGCATAACGCACCACGCGCATTTTTCGGGCTGTCCACTTCGCGTTGGGAAATCTCTTCGCCAGCATCGCTTCCAACCCATCCAGCGTCATGTTCGCCAACCCCGGGGATATGATGCCTCCCTGCGGGGTTCCGGCGTGGCTGGGGAATAGCTGCTTTTGGTAGACATAACCAGCCCGGAGCCATTTCTGCAAAATCGCCTTGTCCATGGGAATGTTGGCGATCAACCAGTCATGGCTGATATTGTCGAAACAGCCTTGAATGTCGCCCTCTAACACCCATTCCGCGTTTGCTTTTCGTGACAGCACACCAAAGCACTGTGCGACGGCATCCGCAGTTGAGCGTTCCGGCCTGAACCCATAAGAGTTCGGGTCGCCGGTAGTTTCCGCTATCGGTTCCAGAGCCAGCAGATGAAGCGCCTGCATGGCCCGGCATTTCATCGCGGGAATTCCAAGAGGTCTCGTTTTGCCGTTTTTCTTCGGAATAAGCACTCTCCGAAGCGGGAGCGGCGAGTAACCTCGCCGCGTCAACGACTCTATCGCGCCGAGCTTGGCCCTAGGCGTATTCCAAGTAACCTTGTCCACGCCGGGGGTATTTTTGCCTTTGTTTTCAGACACCCGTTTCACAGCAAATGCCTTGCCACTGAACGAGTGAGTCAGCAGCCATTGCAGGGCTTTCACCTTGTTATGTCTGCCATCTTGTACAGCCTTCACAATACGCGCTTGCAGCCCTCTGACACGACGTTGTACGGCGATCCAATCGATGCTGTCCCACGACGTGCCGGAAGGTGCACACGCCAATGCTGCTGCGTTCATTTGCTCTCCTTCCGTTGAAAGGGTTCTACCTACTCTCGTGTGAAGAGAGACCATGAGGACGTCTGCCCGCTTTCGCGTGAAGTGATGTTTCAACCTCTATCCAACCCATTACAGGACGGCGTTCGCTTTTTCCTCGTTCCTTCGCCCGCACCGCCATGGGCAATTTTTACAAACGGCTTTCCCTGACGGGAGCGATACGGGATTTCCACGTTCCGCTTACTGAAGTGCGTCGGGTTAGGTGCCTGCTATCGACCGGGAGGCATGTGGGTCACGAATGCGTAGTAGAAAGACGCAGTTCCCACCTCCATTACCATTTTGGTTCGAGCGTGTAAGCCATTTCCGCTCGCTTAATTTAACGATCGTTGCGCAGATTCACGTGTGTTCACCATACCAACTATCTAGCACTTGTCCGGCCATGGCTGCCAGAAGGGTACGCCTCTCACGATTGGTACCCCGCACCTTGCGGCGCCTCGTAACATTGTCGAAGGCGCTCTTGATTCAGCCTTCTAGATTCACCCGGTGACACGGGTGGTTCCCACCAAGGGGGAACAACTTCATTAAGCGACTTCGTGTCGCACCTCCGCCCAATTATTATCAATGGGAACCGCCCCGTCATCGAGGTAGCGCGACAGCGCTGCCCAGCGTTTAAGGCTGTAATCGAGCGCTCTGCTGATGGCCGAACCTTCGGGCACAAGATCACGCTGCGCGTTCATCCAGGCATGCAGCCTATCCTTCACCGGTACGGCTTTTTCTTGCCGTATTCGGCGCCGTAAATCCGGCTCCAGGTCTCTGACTTCTCTTTCGATTTCGTACAACAACTGGATATAGCGCAGGGCTTGCTCGGCGAGCGTGCTTTTATTCGTAGCGTGCAGTTCAAAGAACTTGCGCCGTGCATGGGCCATGCAGCCGATCTCGGTCACGCCGAGTTCAAAGCTGGCCTTGTAGCCGCCAAAATCGTCGCAGACCAACTTGCCATTCCAGTCCTGAAGGAAGTCGCGAGCATGCTCTCCGGCGCGACTGGGGCTGAAGTCATAAACCACCGCTGCCACATCCGAGAACTGGCTGGTAGCGTAGGACCACACATAGGAGCGGTGGGTTTTCTTTGTTCCCGGCATGAGCATCTGCACCGGTGTTTCATCTGCGTGGATGATTTGTTGCCCAAGCACTACTTCGCGCAGCGCATCGACCAGCGGCTGCAACTGAACTCCGGTCACGCCAACCCATTGAGCCAAGGTTGAACGTGGAATCGCCAAGCCCGCTCGACCTAAGATCGATTCCTGACGGTAAAGCGGCAGATGGTCAGCAAACTTGGCGATCATGACGTGTGCGAGCAGGCCCGAAGTCGGGATGCCCTTATCAATGACCTGCGGCGGAACCGGTGCCTGGATCAGCGTTTCGCAGTTATCGCAGACCCACTTGCCACGGACATGGCGTTCGACGGTGAACACGCCGGGCGTGTAGTCCAGCTTCTCGCTAACGTCCTCACCGATGCGCTTCAGGGCGCAGCCGCATGGGCGGTGAGTGTTGTCCGGTTCGTGATGGATCAACGTTCGCGGAAATTCTGCCGGCAATGCCGTGCGCTTGGGCCTTAGCTTTTCCTCGGTCGCCTCTGGTGCTATTTGCAACGCCTGAAGCTCGGCCTCAATCGCCGCGATATCAGTATCGATCAGGTCATCTAGCAGGCTGGCCTGTTCAGGATTCATCTGCTCGCTGCGCTTGGCAAACTTCAAACGCTTGAGCTGGGCGATCTCGTGGGTCTGTTTCTCAATGACTGTTTGATCACGGTTGATTTTCTTGCCCATAGTGTCGACTTGCGAGAGCAACTGCGCTGCGAGGACGCGCAGTTGATTGGGAGACAGTTGGTCGAGATTGGGCGAAGAAGTCATACGCCGGACTTTGCCAGAGCGGGCGTTTCGCGACGATAGACCGATAGGCTAATGGCTGCCGTTAAAGCAGTGTGATCGAGCCTCCAGAACCTGCGCGTTGCCATGGCAGCCCCAGCAACAACGTTTGAAGTTGCTCGGCATCCAGTTCCATCTCAGGACCATGGCGGATGCCAGGCCAGTGGAACTTGCCTTGGTTTAACCGGCGCGCCGCCAGCCATATTCCGAAGCCGTCATGCACCAGCACTTTCATGCGATTGGCGCGGCGGTTGGCGAACAGATAAGCGCAGTGCGGCTGCGCCGCACCGAACACCGCGATCACCTTGGCTAGCGCCGTTTCGGTGCCTGCGCGCATGGCCATCGGTTCGGTGGCGAGCCAGATGGAGTCGATGTGAATCATCGCAGAATATCTCGAAGAAAAGTCGCGCAGGCGGCAGCACTTTCAGTGGGCCAGTCCACTTTGATGATGGCGCGCGGGTGCTGTATTTCAACGCAGATATTCGATGATGCTGGATGGGAGTTCGCCCCCGCAGGTGGGTGTGCCGGAATTTTCTGCGTTTGCAGCCGAATCCATTTGTGGACGAGGTTTGCGTTGAGGCTATGGCCGAGCGCGACGCTGGCAATCGAAGCGCCTGGTTGGGCGCACTCTTGAATGATCTGGGCTTTGAAGGATTTGGAATAGGAACGGCGTGTTGGCTGCATGAAATACCCGCTTGAAAGGCTAGAATTGGTGTCCACTTAATTTAAATGCACACCATGTCTTCGCTTTGCAGAGCTGGGTAGATGACCTGGCCGGACGGTTACCCACTTTATTCTGACTCCGCAGATCATTATCACGGGTTTTTAAGACTTTACTCCGCGCAGTGGGGCTACGGTATATGGCTTTACCCAACACCTTGCAACAGGCATTTCGACGGTGATGGCGGATTGGGCAAAAGCAGCCAGTGAGGGTGTTTTTTTGGCTATGCCGGCAGCTCTCAGATTACTTGCCTGCAGTTGATGGCCAAGAAAATCGCCGTGATTCAAAGCACGTCGGGAGATGTGCCAGATTCTGGTCTCGACTCGCTGAACCAAGATGGTGATTCAGTTGAAATGACACTTGCAAGGCAGCTCATTGCTTCATAGTTTGACGGCCACCTTCGGGTGGCCATTTTTTTATAACGATCCCAATTTACCAGCGGCCAACTCGACACTTCAAAAACCATGCGTCCTGGAAAACCTATTTCCTGATGCACCTAAGAGACTGGTTTGAGAGGGTGTATTCGCTTTTGCGCGAGGACGCCCATGAACCTACCACGCCCTACTCGAACCACAGCGATACTCAGTCTGTGCCTTGCATTATTGGCAGGCATTCTGTGTTATGAGCATCATCAACTCTCCCAACTCCGCACCAGCTTGGCTGCGACTGCAGACAAAGAGTCGCTCGATGCGTTGTTGACGCGGCTTGGCAAAGTCGATGAGCGACTGGGCACGGTAGCCGGCAACCACCTGGTGACCAACGAGGACTTCCGAGCCGGGCAGCAGGCTTTATCGAATCGAATTGATGCCGCACAAGCGTATGCAAAGCAAGCGACGGAGTCAGCGCAAGAAATCTCTCAAAATGCTGCGTCTGCTGGTGAATTGCTAGTCCTCAAAGCCAGCGTCGAAACACTCGATAGCCGTCTTCAAGAACTCAGTCAGTCACGCATCAAACAAACCACTGCTGTGCCCCTCAAGCCCAAGCCTAAGCCCGTTGCCCGCCAACCAAAGCGGCCAAAACCGCCCGCTACCGCCACTGTCACACCGCAAACACCCCCTTTTACCGTTGTCGGTATCGAGTATCGCGGCGGTGAACGCTTTTTGTCCGTAGCACCGCCTGGCAGCACGCAGTTGAATCAAATTTACCTTATCCGACCTGGTGACGCTGTGGCGGGCACCGCCTGGCGACTCAACGCGCTGGACGGAAGATCCGCACGCTTTGACGTGGCCGGAACACCTCAAACCGTAACCGTCGCGCAATAGGACCTCCTTTATGCACTCCCCTACCACTTCCTCGAAAACAATGAAGCCCAGGAACATTTTGGGTTTCATTGCAGGCTTGGCCACCTTCGCGTTTGCATACGGCTGTCATGCGGCTTCGGGGCAATCAACGTCGATCTCGAACACTCAGAACAGTGAAGTTCACAACTCTTCTCAAGGAGCAAGTCAGACAGAACTCGCCCGCGAGTGGGGATTGACCCCCCAAGAATGGTCCCGTTTTCAAACTGTGATGGAGGGTCCTCGCGGAATCTATTCGCCAGGCCTGGATCCTCTGACAGCACTTGGCATCGAAGCGAAGTCGGAGGAGGAGCGGCGACGCTATGCAGAGCTGCAGGTGCGAGCCGAGCGACAGCGTATCGATAAGGAACTGGCGTACCAAAGGGCCTATGACCAAGCCTTCGCACGTCTTTACCCCAATGAAAAAGTCATCCAACTATCGTCCAACCCTGCATCTGCTCCTGGCTCGGGAGCGTTAACTGCTGTGAAAGGCACTGGACGACTAGCCGTTTTTGTTCAAGACAGTTGCAACGCATGTATTGACCGCGTCAAAGACTTACAAAACCAGAAACAGTCCTTTGATCTGTACTTCGTTGGTAGTCAAGGTGATGACGAAATAATTCGCCGCTGGGCCATCTTGGCTGGAGTCGAACCGGCCAGCGTGAGAAGCCGACAGATCACATTGAATCACGATGCCGGTCGATGGCTTGGCCTTGGACTCGGCGGTGAGCTGCCGGCCGTGGTACGCGAGGTGAATGGACAATGGCAGCGTCTGTAATTCGCGCGGCTTTAACGGGGGGGCTACTGCTCACCGCGGCATTTGCTAACGGTGCCGAGGTTCCGCCACCGGCCTATCAGTTGATTGCCCTGCCTGCCGGCGTTCCGTCCGAGGTGCTGTACTCCGTTGCACTGCAAGAGAGTGGCACCCGACTTCGCGGCCAGATCGTCCCCTGGCCCTGGACGTTGAATGTCGCCGGCGCCGGATATCGCTTTGCGACACGCAGCGATGCTTGCAGAGCGTTGATGATCGCCCTTCAGACCGCAGGCCCAAATAGAGTCGACGTCGGGCTTGGACAAACCAACATCGGTGCCAACGGCCACCGTTATAGCTATCCCTGCGAAGGGCTGGATCCGTACAAAAACCTCTCGGTTACGGCCCACATCCTGGCTGAGCAAAAAGCCAAAGGAGGCGACTGGATCACCGCTGCTGGTCGGTACCACCGCCCTGCCGGAGGCGAACCCGCTGCCCGATACCGACGAGCTTTTGCCAAACACCTCAGCCGGGTCACCGGTATCAACCTGATGGCGAATAATCCATGAATAGATTGCTGCATCTGCCTGTTTTGCTGTCTTTGGCCTCCCCCATGGCAGTGCATGCCACCTCGCTGATTGTTGTTGAAGACCGAGGGGGTGTTTCCGCTCTGCCCTACTACCAGTACTTGGCTCCAGAACCTACTGAGCAGTCAGCACAGTCAGAGAATATTGGTGTGCGTGGGCAAGGCTCGTTTCCAGTGCGCTCTGACCAACTGACACCCGGGCAGGTACAGGGCCGGGTAATCAATGCACCTGGCCTGCAACCATTGTTTCTTGTAGGCGACGATGAAAGCTCCAGAAAGTGGTTATCACAGCGCCGCGATCAGTTACAGCAACTGCAGGCAGTGGGCCTTGTGGTTAACGTGGCCAGCGCCGAGCGGTTTGCCGAAATCCAACGATGGGCAGGAAATCTACAGTTGGTCCCGGCTCCATCAAATGATCTGGCACAGCGCTTGGGAGTCCAGCATTACCCGCTGTTGATCACTGCCACAACGATCCAGCAGTAACCAGGGTATGGCCTCTCTTACGCACATCACCTTGGTCATCAAGCAACCAGATGACCCACGAGCAGGCCAACTGCTTTTTGAACAGGTCACCTATGTCGCCAAGCTCTATGGCGGCACCGTCATCGCCCGCGTACCTGGTGACGAGGTGGAGCTATGTCAGCGGCTAAAAGAACGACTGCCCGAGGCAGTTGAGCAAGCGAGGCAAGAGTTGGCCAATTCATCATCACGCATGAAAGGAGGATCCCGGCCCCATGAAGCTGACCAAGAAGCAACGCTGCGAGCTTCACGCTAAATTCGCGGGCCATTGCGCATACTGCGGTGTGCTGTTGGGTGACCGGTGGCATGCGGACCACATGGAAGCAGTATGGCGAGAACCAGAGAGGGTGGACGGCAAGTACTCCGGTGCCATCATTTTGGGGCGGCCAGAGAACCACGCCATCAGCAACATGATGCCCGCGTGCGTGCCGTGTAATTTGAGCAAGGCAGCGATGCCACTAGAAGTCTGGCGAGAGCGCATTGCTGGACACGTCAACTCCCTTAACAGCTACCACCCCATATACCGCCTGGCCAAGTCCTATGGGCTGATCGCTGAGACAGGCAAGCCAGTCGTTTTCCATTTCGAAACAGTGGGGCCATTGTCCCCTTTCACTCATAGGAAGTGATCCATGACCACCTCCTACACCATTGAGTCGTTACTACGCCCTGCTGTTGAGCTGTACACAGTTTGCGTATGTGCCGCTGCGGCGTTGCTCTGTATTTTCGCGCCCTGGGCGGTTGCTCTGACGCCTTTATTCGGCATGGTTGCCGGTACAGGCTTTCTGGGTCTAGGGTTCGTCCGCCTCAAACAAGCGTTGGTAGTGCTGCGTTACCGGCGCAATATTCGGCGCCTACCCCACTACACCATGACCAGCAAAGACATGCCGGTCAGCAATGAGCGGCTATTCATCGGTAAAGGCTTTCGCTGGACCCAAAAACATACTCAGCGGTTGATGGAGACTTACCTCCCAAAGTACGCCGAGTATGTCGAGCCCACGTCTATCTATACCTTTGCTCGCAGAATTGAGGAGCGTCTGGAGTTCGCACCCTTTCCACTCAAATTGCTGTCAAAGGCTACCTCGTGGGATGTGCCATTTAACCCGGCGCGTCCACTTCCTCCAGTCGGGGGGCTACCGCGCTTACACGGTATAGAGCCGAACGAAGCGGATGTCAGCCTGCCACTGGGTGAGCGGGTTGGACACTCCCTTGTATTGGGGACTACTCGTGTTGGAAAAACCCGCTTGGCAGAGTTGTTTATCACCCAAGACATCAGGCGTACCCGCCGTAGCCCCCGGCGCCGCGTTCATATGGGGCGCCGCGTGCAACCCGTTCATCGAAGCCAGCGCAATGTAGAAATGGACCTGGACCGCGAAGTGGTGATTGTCTTCGATCCTAAAGGCGACGCAGACCTCCTGAAGCGCATGTACATCGAATGCAAGCGCGCAAACCGACTGGAGGAATTCTACGTGTTCCACCTAGGCTGGCCCGATCACTCCGCTCGCTACAACGCCGTCGGCCGGTTTGGTCGGATCTCGGAGGTTGCCACCCGCATTGCCGGCCAACTTTCGGGGGAAGGCAATTCCGCGGCATTCCGGGAATTCGCCTGGCGTTTCGTCAACATCATCGCGCGCGCCCTCGTGGCACTGGGACGTCGGCCGGACTATGAACAGATCCTCAAGCATGTGACAAACATTGACGCGCTGTTTATTGAGTATGCGCAGAAGCACTTTGCTGAAAATGATCCCAAAGCCTGGCAAACCATCGTTGAGCTGGAAGGAAAGATCGATCGTAAGAACCTCAGTTTCGCCATGAAGGATCGACCGCTACGCGTGGTGGCCCTGGACATGTACCTCACTCAGCAACGCATCTCCGACCCAGTGATGGAGGGTCTGCGATCAGCCGTACGCTATGACAAAACCTATTTCGACAAGATCGTGGCCAGCCTTCTGCCATTGCTGGAAAAACTGACCACAGGCCGGATTGCAGAGCTGCTATCTCCCGACTACATGGATCTTGAGGACCCACGACCAATCTTTGACTGGATGCAGATCATCCGCAAACGGGCAGTGGTCTATGTCGGCCTGGACGCTTTATCTGATACAGAGGTAGCTGCAGCGGTGGGCAACTCGATGTTCAGCGACCTGGTGTCAGTTGCGGGTCACATCTATAAGTTTGGCATCGATGATGGCTTGCCCGGGGCCACCGGCGGCAAGGTAGCAATTAACGTACATGCGGACGAATTCAACGAACTGATGGGCGATGAATTCATACCGATGATCAACAAAGGCGGTGGTGCCGGCATGCAGGTCACGGCCTATACCCAAACCATGAGCGATATTGAGGCAAAAATCGGTAACCGGGCTAAAGCTGGCCAAGTCATCGGTAACTTCAACAACCTGTTCATGTTACGTGTACGTGAGACTGCAACCGCCGAGCTGCTGACCAACCAGTTGCCAAAGGTCCAGGTGTTTACCAGTACACCAGCAAGCAGTGCAAACGACGCTATTAACGGCAACACCGCTTTCACCTCTAACACTCACGATCAGATCCAAAGTGTCAGCGTACCGATGATCGAACCGGCGCATGTGGTTGCCCTACCCAAGGGGCAATGCTTTGCCCTGATAGAGGGCGGGAATTTGTGGAAGATTCGTATGCCGTTGCCGGCAAGCGATCCCGATGAAGTGATGCCCAAGGATCTTCAGGCCTTGGTTGAGGGCATGCGTAAAGGATCCGGAACCAGCAGCGACTGGTGGCAAGCACCGGGATATGACGCACTAAGTGAGTCGCTTCCTGATGACTTGGTAGACGACTTCCGCCAGATGGCCAATAACGGAAAAGCCGCATAGGCTTGAAGGAACAGAGCCATGGCCGATATCGCGGAAAAAGCCCAGCAACAGCAGGAAGGTCAAAAAAACTTCCTGGGCATGCTGTTCTCTACCCCTTTTCATTTCTTGGGGGTGATGTTCGGCTCCTTGCTCGGCGCCATCGTCGTTGAATGGCTTTGCATGTACACGTTCTGGCCGGATGCCGGCTGGAAACATGCTCAGCAGATGTTCCAACATGAACTGGGCTGGCTGTCCCAGGATCTGCTGCACAGCGTTGTCATCAAAGAACCGGGGCGTACGGCAACCTGGCTGGCACAAACGGTCTATGACTGGCTGATGGTGAAAACCGGCATGCAGGACAATATAAATGCACTGACACAGTACGCTCGCTCAACATCACCACAACAAACGGGAACCTTGAACCTTCGCTACGAACTCGGTCGGGCGATGATCAAATTCCAGGACTATGGCTTAGCCGCGTTATACACAGTCCTGACCTTCTGTGTGCGAATGGTCATTCTGACGTTGACGATTCCGCTGTTCGCACTGGCGGCGTTCACTGGCTTGGTCGATGGCCTGGTGCGGCGTGATCTACGAAAATTCGGCTCCGGCCGCGAGTCAAGTTACCTGTATCACAAAGCCCGGGGGACGATCATTCCGCTGACCATCGTGCCCTGGACGGTCTACCTGGCCATCCCCATCAGCATCAGCCCCCTTTTGATTCTGTTGCCCTGCGCCGTGCTGTTGGGTGTGTCCGTTTACATCACCGTTTCAAGCTTCAAAAAATACCTTTAGGAGCTGCCCATGCAGTGGACACAAGAACAGCAGCCCATCATCCATTCCACGGCTGACAAGCTACTGGTTCAGGCTTTTGCCGGTACCGGCAAAACCACCACACTGGTGGGCTACGCCACACAACACGCCTCGGTGAAAATGCTCTACCTCTGCTACAACAAATCCGTCGAGCTCGCTGCCAGGGGCCGCTTTCCACGCAGAAACGTGGTGTGTAAGACGGCGCATGGCCTCGCATATGCAGTCTATGGCAGTCAGTACGCCACCAAGCAGACCAATAACTTACGCCTGACGGACATCGCAAGGGCCATCAACACCCAGGACTGGGAGCTCGTGCGGGATGTCCTCAGCACGCTTAACAACTTCATGGCCAGCGCCGATGACGAGTTGGGCCGTGTGCATTTTCCCAGATTCCAGGGGCAACGAATGCTCACAAGTGCCCAGGAACGTTTCCTGAACAATGCTTTAAACGTGGCTAAAACCATCTGGAACCGGATGATCGATCTGCAGGACACAGCAATGTCGATCACCCATGACGCTTACTTGAAGCTGTATCAGCTAAGCAAGCCCGACCTGAGCGAACGATTTAACGCCATTCTGCTCGACGAAGGTCAAGACGTGAACCCAGTTATTGCCGACATAGTAAAAATACAACGGGTCCGCAAGGTGGCAGTCGGCGATCCCCACCAGCAGATCTATCGCTTCCGCGGCGCAGAAGATGCGCTCAACAGCGACTGGATGGCCGACGCCGAACGTCACTACCTGACCCAAAGCTTTCGCTTCGGCCCTGCCGTCGCGCATGTGGCCAACATCATTCTTTTTTACAAGGGTGAGACACGAAAGCTGCAGGGGTTAGGTTGCAATACCCTGGTTAAACGGGCTCTGCCTGAAGAGCTACCGCATCGCACGTTTATCCATCGTACCGTGACCGGCGTCATCGAGAACGCCCTGCAGCTGGTCGCAAGCAACCCCAAGATTTTCTGGGTCGGCGGTATCGACAGCTACTCGCTACGCGATCTGGAAGATTTATACCTATTCAGCCGCAACCGTAACCATGAGGTGCAGAACCGCAGGCTGTTGAGAGATTACCGGGACTTTTCACAGTACGTGGAAATAGCCGAGGTAAGCCAGGATACGGAGATGTTGCGATCGATCAAGATCATTACAGCCTATCCGGACCTGCCCCAGCGGATCCAAACCCTACGTTCCCGCTCTGTAGATAACGAGCTCGACGCCACCGTGACACTCACGACTGGGCACAAGGCCAAGGGGCTGGAGTGGGACTTTGTCAGCCTGTATGACGACTTTAGCGCTGATCCGCTTTCACCCGATATCGATCAAGGTCGTAAAGATGACGAGTTGAATTTGCTGTACGTGGCGGTGACGCGAGGGATGAAGATCCTAGCGTTGAACTCAATGGTGCTTTCTATCATGCAGCGCTATGTCGATGCTCGGACCTCTGCACTCCAACCTCAGAAATCACGCGCTTAGCAACAAACTATTTCAGATTGCTGGCACGCGCTTATTATTGAAACCCTGGTAGCTCTGCACATTGAGGACGTCGCCATGGGCCGTCAGAAATTTGAATACCACACTGAGTTCTCTCCCTTTCAGTACGTTGTCAGAACCAAAAAGCTCTTCATGTTCAAGTCCGAAGAGCCCACCACTGAACCCGACACCCAGGGTTTTCTGGAAGATTCTGAACGTCAAAACCGCCTTGCTCAATTAGGCAGCGAAGGCTGGGAGCTGGTCAGCGTGCAGCCCGTGGTCAAAGGAGAAGTCAAGGTTGGCAATCAAAACGCCCAAGGCTGGGCTTACGGATTCGCCTTGCCCATCGGGTATCTGCTGTTCTTCAAACGCCCTATCCACTGTGATTGATGGTGTCAGTACCGTCAGAAGAAATCCTTACAGTCCTGAATATGGTTTTCTTGCGGCGACCATAGCTTGATCACGGCAAGCTGACGGCATCAGGAATGACTAGAGCCCAGCCGTGATCCAGTACCCGCGTCTCACTGCACTCACTTGCCGACTTGCCTTGCCAGGCCTCATCGCACTTTTTGGATGCGGCCTGCCTGTCTCTCATGCGACCGCTGCTTCAGCCTCCGAACAGGCCAACCTGGACGTGATGATCCGCCAGTTGAATGCCTTAGAGGACACCGCACGTCGTAGCGCTCAAGTGGCCGACGAACCTGGCAAGCGTTACTTCTTCGATTACCAGCGTCTAGCAGGTGATATCGCTCGAATTCGTCATGGGTTGGAGGGCTATCTAACCCCAACCCGAGCCCAGCCTCGTGATCCTGTTGAGCTGTCAGGCCAATACACGACCGAAGGACGCAAGCCATGAGCATGAGCGGCGCTCAGGCTGCTGCGTTTCAAGCGGCAGGAGGATTTCCTGCCTCGACGAGCTACCTGTTTTTCGTCGGCGTCGCTGTAGCCATCATCTTTATGTGGGGCGCCTGGGCTATCTGGAGCTGCTACCGAGGATGGGCCACTGGCAACCTTGATCGAACGATTGCCTCGACCTCGCTCGTCCGCATCCTACTGCTTTGCATGATCCTCACCACATTTGTTCTTAGTTGACCCTATGGGAGATACACCATGACTTCATTCTTAAAACCGGGCCGCATGCTGATCGGGTTGCTTGCTCTCCCCCAACTGGCCATGGCGGCTCTTCCGCAGTCTCAGCCTCCTACCCGGGGGGAAGGCTCTAACCTGATGCAAACCATGCAGAACTACGCCTTTGACGGTTTTACTTTGCTTGGCCTCATCATCTGCGCAGTCATTTTCAGTGGCGTTGCTTGGCATGCCTTCGGCACCTACCACGAAATTCAACTTGGCAAGAAAAAATGGGGAGATCTGGGGGCGACAGCCGCCGTTGGCGTCGCCATCCTCGGTGTCGCCATTTTTCTGGTCACCAAGGCTTCAAATATTCTTTAAAAGAGCCGTGGCCATGACAGAACTCTCAGACGATGGGACCCTGATTTTCCTCCCTGTGCGATTGAACAATCAGCCAGTCATCATGGGCGGCCTTACCGCTGACGAAATGTGGGCCACCTTGGCGTTGAGCACCGGCGCAGGGCTGGTTATCGGTATTCCGGCCGCGATATTGACCCAGATTTGGGCACTTATCATCGGCGCCGCCATGCTCTGTGCTGTCCTAGGGCTGTTTCTTGCCAGTCGTTTCTTGCGTCGGTGGAAACGCGGCCGACCTGATACATGGCTATACCGCCAGATGCAATTGAACATCGCGCGGTTCTTTCCTACCTGGAATAAAGCCCTGCTGATTACTCGTACAGGTGCGTGGACCTGTCATCGAACGGAGGTTCAATGACTTACCGTAAAAAAGTAGACGCCCAACTGGCCCACATTAACAGCCTGCGCATGGTCATTGGTTTTCTCATTGCCCTGGGTCTGTACATGGCTTATGGCTGGCAGAGCGCACCGCGTGACCTAACTGTTCATGTACCTCCAGATCTACGTTCAGGTAGCACCCGTAAGTGGTGGGATATTCCACCGGAGTCGGTATACGCCTTCGGTCTGTACATTTTTCAGCAGATGAACCGTTGGCCCGTTGACGGTGAAACCGACTACGAGGACAACATTACCCGCTTGGAAAGCTACCTGACTCCCAGCTGCAAAGCCTACTTGCAGAAAGATTTCGAGCTACGCCGCAATAGCGGGGAACTGCGCAAACGTGAGCGGGGTGTATTTGAAATTCCAGGCAGAGGCATCGACGATAAGTCTGAGCAACATATTGAACAGCACAGCATCAATGACTGGACCGTCAACCTGGACATCACCGCTGACGAGCACTACGGCGGGGAGCGCGTAAAGCGGGCATTTGCTCGCTATCCGTTAAGAATTATCCGATTCGACGTCGATCCCGAAAAAAACCCATTCGGCTTGGCCTGGGACTGTTATAGCAGTAATCCACAACGCATCGAAGTCTCCGCAGAAACGACCAGAGCAGGAGGCAAATGATGACACGCCGCCTACTGATCATCGGGCTCGTAGCCCTTCACTTCTGCGGGTTGGCCAACGCCGTCGAAATCCTGCGCTGGGATCGTATCCCTATAGCACTGCCCTTGATCGTGGGTCAGGAGCGTATTGTCTTTGTGGACCAAAACGTACGGGTGGGTCTGCCTCGTAACCTCGTCGACAAACTGCGCGTGCAGAGCACCGGTGGTGCCCTCTACCTGTTGGCGAAAGAGCCGATTGAACCGACTCGCTTACAGCTGCAGAACATGAACTCCGGTGAGATCATGCTCGTGGATATCATCGCAACGGTAGGGAAACCAAATCAGGTCGCATCCGAGCCGGCTAAAATTGTAGCCGGGGACAGTCCCGCCCCGCGTTACGGCCAAGTCAACGCCAAACCTACAAGCAACCATTCAACTTCTTCCACGGCCCAAGCCAGCGCTCAAGCCGAGGAGGATGAGGACGCGCCGAAACCGCGTCGTGAGACCCCTCTTCCGGTGGTCATGACGCGCTATGCCGCACAGATGCTTTACGCGCCCCTACGCACCGTTGAGCCCGTGGAGGGGATTGCTCAGATCAATCTGAAGCGCGGTTTGGACCTCACCACCCTAATGCCGATATTGCCGGTCGAAGCCTCTGCGTTGGGGTCGTGGCGGTTAGACGAGTATTGGGTCACGGCGGTGAAGCTACGTAACACAAGCGCCCAAAACCTCACATTGGATCCGCGTGACCTGATGGGTGACTTTGTCACCGCGACTTTTCAGCATCCCTACCTTGGCGCCAAAGGTGATTCCAGCGACACCTCGACGGTCTACTTGGTGACCCGTGGTCATGGTCTAGCCGAATCGTTATTGCCGGCCGCCATCAGCCAGATCGATCCGAAGGGAGGCCGTCGTGAAGAGTAATCCACTTGTTAAATACCTGGTCATACCGTTCGCGATCCTGGCGATATACGTAGTGGTCAAATTATTCAATCGCGAAAGTGCCGACCAACAGGTTCATGCGCCGGAAACGGTTGTACTTAGTACGAAGGAGGCTAAAAAGCTTGGGGTTGACGGAGATACACCCAGCGACACATTGCGCACCATTGTCGTGGAAAGCAGACAACTCAAGGACCAAGTCTCCAATGCTTTGAAGAACAATGACGAACTAAAGCAACAGAACATCGAGCTGCAAAAACGCCTGCAGAACATCGACCTCAACGTCGATAACAAACTGCAGAACGTTCAGCAAACGATGAAGCAGGAGGCGCAACAACAGAGCCAAACCCTCTTGGACACACTGCAGCAGCAGTACAATACCCTGAGCAGCAAATCGGGCAGTGGCAATGAGTCTGGATCTGATTTGCCGATCGGCTTCGGCGTTCAGCCAGGTGACGGTCAAGGCTTCAAAGGCGGACCTGGCGCGGACGTTGTTTGGATAGAGCCGCAGGACGCAACGCCGGTCGATGTCAACGGCAAGCCCATCGCTGCAGGGACAAATCAAACGGCAAGCGGCTTCAACTTCCCGACCTCTTTTGGCGAGTCCGTGGACCGAGGACAAAATGCACTGCGCACGGGCGCTCAAAGTGTTGCGAATGAAATCTCGCCACAGGAGGCCCGCAAACAGGTGCGCAAGGTCTACACCTTGCCGCAGAACTCGACATTGATGGGTTCGGTGGCCATGTCCGCGCTGATCGGCCGGGTGCCCATTGACGGCACTGTCAACGACCCCTACCCGTTCAAGGTATTGATCGGGCCGGACAATCTCACGGCCAACGGCATCGACTTGCCCGACGTCGCCGGCGCGGTGGCCAGCGGAACGGCTTCCGGCGATTGGACCCTGTCTTGCGTACGCGGTCAGATCAAAAGCCTGACGTTCGTCTTCAATGACGGCACTGTGCGCACGCTGCCACAACCTCAGGAAGAAACGAATAGCAGTCAAAATAGTAACAATCAGAACAATGGCAACCAAACCACCATTCAGGGTGGCCTGGGCTGGATAAGCGATGCCTATGGCATTCCTTGTATCAGTGGCGACCGCAAAAGCAACGCCTCGCAATACATTGGCTCGCAGGTACTGATTACCGCCGCCGGCGCAGGTGCTGCCTCCCTCATCAAGTCAGATGGAAACAGCGGCTCTTTTATAAACCCTCAGTCCGGGACCATCGGTTCTGTCGGCGGCTCGGGCAGTGAAGCCATGGGCAAAATTATTGGCCAGGGCGTCAATGACGTCTCCAGCTGGGTCAACAAACTCTACGGGCAAGCCTTCGCAGCGGTGTATGTACAACCCGGGGCAAAGATAGCTGTGCACCTGGACCAGCAACTGACCATCGATTACGAACTCAATGGCCGCAAGGTCAACTATCGCTCAGGAGCCCGTCATGTTTCGACTGCGCTTGACTAATCATGGCTTAAAACTAGGTGCATACCTGGCCATCGCCCTACTCGCCTCGGCCTGTTCCACCAACAAAGACGAATTGCTCCCCCATGGGGACCGCACAATGATGGACGTTTGGGATCAAGGCTCCAGCGGCTCAAGCAGCTCGAGCAGCCGCCAATTGCTCGATGCACGCCAAGATCTTCGTCGGCCTCTGGAGACGAGGGAAACAGACAACACCATGTTCACACGTACCGCACAAAACGAGATCTACAGCCAATTTAAACGCCTACCCAATCCCGACCTGGTGATGTACGTCTTTCCTCATTTAGCGGGTTCAGACCCGGCACCGATCCCAGGCTACACCACGGTGTTTCCGCTGTATCAGCGGGTGCAATACGCCATGCCTGGCGAACGCACGGAGGCATATTGATGGGTTTTTTTGAACGATTCAAAACGCGACGGGCGACAGAGCGTGTGGAACCTGGCGTAACACCAGGTTCGCCGTTATCTGACGATGTGCAGGGACCAGCAACCGAGACGTTTGAGGCTGCTACAGAGCGTTACTACGAACGCCTTGCTGCCATGGGTATTCCCTCGCCGAGCGATTGGCGTAACCCAAAGAAAAAGCCAGCCACAACCGCTGATGCTGACCGTCTATACCACGTCAACCCCTCCTTCGTAGACCTACTGCCGTGGGTAGATTACCTGCCTGCAGAAAAAGCCATGCTATTGGAAGACGGCGTGTCTCGTGCTGCCTTTTTTGAGCTGACACCGATTGGTACTGAAGGTCGGGATCCCGAATGGTTACGCAAGGCCCGCGACGCCCTGGAAAACGCCCTCCAGGACTCCTTCGACGAGCTTGAAACCTCACCCTGGGTGGTTCAGCTCTATGCCCAGGACGAAACCAGCTGGGACGATTACCTTCAGCAACTGCATGACTACGTTCAACCACGCGCACAAGGCAGTGCATTCACCGAGCTTTATTTGAAGCTGATGAAGCAACACCTGGAATCCATCTCCAAACCAGGCGGGCTGTTTGAAGACACCAAGGTCAGCCAACTGCCCTGGAGGGGCCAACAGCGCCGCGTCCGTGTTGTTGTCTACCGCCGTACCCAAGGCGCGCAAGCGGATGTGCGAGGCCAGGCACCAGGTCCTTACCTGAAAATCATCTGCGATCGCTTGGTGGGCGGCTTGGCGAACGCCGGCATTAAAACCCATCGCATGGATGGCCACGCCATTCGCCATTGGCTGATTCATTGGTTCAATCCACGTCCCGATCATCTTGGCCCTGCCGATGCAGATATTCGCCGCTTCTACGAATTGGTGTGCAAGCAAGCACCTGGTGCTGCAGAGGGCGAGCTGCCGCTCGCCAGCGGCACTGACTTCTCGCAAAACCTGTTTTATCGCGAACCACTGTCAGATATAGAGAAAGGTCTGTGGTATTTCGACGGCCTTCCCCATCAGGTGGTGATGCTTGACCGCTTGAGGGATGCTCCCAAGACCGGGCACTTAACCGGTGAAACCCGAAAGGGCGGTGATGCGCTCAACGCACTGTTCGACAAAATGCCAGAGGACACCATTCTCTGTATCACTCTCGTGATCACCCCGCAGGACATTCTCGAAGGGCATCTGGAACAGCTTTCACGCAAGGCAGTTGGAGACACTCAGGCCTCGATCCTGACACGCGAAGACGTCGCCACCGCCCGTCAGTTGCTCGGGCGCAAGCACAAGCTGTACAGAGGTAGCGTAGCGTTTTACCTGCGGGGTAAAGATGATGCCCAGCTGCACGAACGCAGTTTGCAACTCAGCAGCGCATTGCTGGGTGCGGGCATGGAGCCGGTGGAACCTCGGGATGAAGTGGCACCGCTGAACTCCTACCTTAGATGGCTACCCGGCAACTTCGACCCCAATGCGCGCAAAGCACTGGAGTGGTACGCACAACTGATGTTCGCCCAACACATTGCGAACCTGGCCCCCGTCTGGGGTAGGTCGACCGGAACCGGGCACCCGGGTATTACCCTGTTTAACCGTGGGGGAGCGCCGATAACCTTCGACCCGCTGAACAAGCTGGACCGGCAGATGAACGCGCATTTGTTCATTTTCGGGCCTACGGGTTCAGGTAAATCGGCCAGCGCGACAAACATCCTTAGCCAAATCATCGCCATCTATCGGCCACGTCTATTCATTGTGGAGGCTGGCAACAGCTTCGGCTTACTCGGTGATTTCGCCAAAAAGTTGGGTTTGACGGTAAACCGGGTTCGACTTGCACCTGGATCGGGTGTCAGCCTCGCGCCATTCGCTGATGCCGTGAAGCTCATCGAACCCAGCCAAAACGTGAAGATTATCCAAGCTGATGATCTTGAGGCGTCGGACGAACATCTGACTAGCCAGACCGAGGATGAACAACGCGACATCCTGGGCGAGATGGAAATTGCGGCCAGGCTGATGATCACCGGTGGTGAAGAAAAAGAGGATGCCCGTCTTACTCGTGCCGACCGTAGCGCCATCCGCCAATGCATACTGAATGCAGCGAAAAAATGCGTGACGGAGCAACGTATCGTTCTGCCGGAAGATATCCGTGAAGCGCTGCGAGAAATGGGACTCGAGCCCGGTATTCCAGACGCCCGAAGCTCACGATTCTTGGAGATGGCGGAAGCCTTGTCCATGTTCTGTATGGGCACCGAAGGCGACATGTTCAACCGTCCTGGCACCCCATGGCCAGAAGCGGACATTACCATTGTCGACCTTGCCACCTATGCGCGAGAAGGCTATAGCGCACAGATGGCCATCGCTTATATTTCCCTGCTCAACACGGTCAACAACATTGCCGAGCGTGACCAGTTTAAAGGCCGTCCGCTGATCTGCTTCACCGACGAAGGCCACATCCAGTTGAAGGTCCCACTCCTATCCCCCTACTCCGTCAAGATTACCAAAATGTGGCGAAAGCTCGGCGCCTGGTTCTGGATGGCCACCCAGAACGTTGACGACGTGCCGCCAGAGGCCTCAGCCCTGCTCAACATGATCGAGTGGTGGATGTGCTTAAACATGCCGCCTGATGAGGTGGAGAAGATCGCGCGGTTTCGTGAACTGACTCCTGCACAGAAGTCGATGATGCTGTCAGCGCGTAAAGAAAGCGGCAAATTCACCGAGGGCGTCGTGTTGTCCAAAAGCATGGAAATGTTATTCCGGGCGGTACCACCGAGTTTGTATCTGGCCCTGGCCATGACCGAGCCGGAAGAGAAAAAGCAACGCTTCGACATCATGCAAGCCAAAGGCTGCAGCGAGCTGGATGCGGCCATTGAAGTTGCTGCAACGCTTGACCGCTATCGCGGTATCGAACCTCACATCATTACTTTCCCCGAGCAAGTCACGGCCTTGGAGCGCCAAGCATGAGAGCATTGAATTCCCTGACCCAGAACCTTATAGAAAGTCTGACCCAGCTGCTTGAACAACCGGGTGAAGACGCCCTTCAAACCCTTGAGGTGTGTGCCCCCGTTTTGATAGAGCAACTGCAACAGGTTTTGGTTCGTGCGGTGGATCGTCGTGACATCGAGTCCCAACTTCACGCGGTGTTAGCCAATTGGCTGCTACAGCACCCACAACCCGAGAATGCTGAGAACGCTCTTCTTGAGGCCCTTCGTAAACAAGCGCTGCTTTCATCGAAGCCAGCAGAGGCTCGGGCATGATAGGCCTTCGCAAATATTGGTTGATGCTGGGGTGCGTTTTGGCAGGCACATCGATGGCCTGCTTAGCCCTCACTCGAAGTGAGATACCATCCCCGCACAACACAGGCCCGTGGTTGTTTGGTCCTTCCAAAGCACGCTGGACTGTGACTGAGTTCGCGGATCTGGAGTGCCCCTACTGCAAGACGTACACACCTGCGTTGAAAACCTGGATACAGCAGCAGAAGGATGTAAACCTGCAGTGGCATCATCTGCCACTGGATGTGCACGGTCCGACCGCATTACACGAAGCCAAGCTCGCTGAATGTGCGGGGGCGCTTGGTGGCGCACCTGCCTTCTGGCAAGCCATTGACCAGATTTTTGACCGGACCCGTAGCAACGGTGAGGGTTTCAATGGGCATCTGAACGTCGTTGATGTTACTTACCAGGACTTATTGTCCTGTGCAGCTACCGACAAAGTGATCGCCCGGCATGTTGGCCAACAGGTCGAGGAGGCCCTCAAAGCGGGCATTACGGCAACTCCTACTGTGATAATTAAAGACAACACGACTGGCAGCTCCGTAAAGCTTGAGGGACCAGCTGACGGGGTATTGTTATTATCAGCTCGTGATTGGCTGGCTCAAAAAAAGAGCTGCGACGCTCTGCAAAAGTCGAACGTTAAATCACTTAGCCATTGTCATTAAATGAGCTTGCATTCCATTCATACATTTTCATGCCCGGCATGTCCTACGCGTGGGCCGAAAGAGACAGCGCAAATACGGTGTTTGCAACTGCAATCAGGGTCAGTTTCATACGACTTTTTCTTGAGGATTGATGGGCTCAACTGAGAGGTGCCGGCGACGCATCAGTCGATAGGCTGCCGGAATGACAAACAGCGACAGCAAGGGCGCGGTAATCATGCCTCCAACCATGGGTGCCGCAATTCGGCTCATCACCTCGCTGCCGGTCCCGCTGCCCAGCAAAATGGGTAACAAGCCAGCAATGATGACAGCCACAGTCATGGCTTTGGGCCGAACGCGCTGGACAGCGCCTTCACGAATCGCGGCCATCAGCCCGTGCTCGGTCCTATCGCCGAGGTCTTCACGCTCAGCCCAGGCGTTCTTCAGATAAAGCAGCATAATTACGCCAAATTCGGCAGAAACACCGGCCAAAGCGATAAAGCCGACACCAGTGGCGACCGACAGGTTGAATCCCAATAGATAGAGAAACCATACCCCACCAGTCAGTGCGAATGGCAGAGTGGCCATGATCAGCAAGGCCTCATCGAAGCGAGCAAAGGTTAAATAAAGCAGCACGAAGATGATCAACAGCGTGGCAGGCACCACCAGCTTGAGTCGTGCGTTGGCCCTTTCGAGAAATTCGAACTGTCCTGCGTAGCTCAGGCTCATACCAGGCTGCAACTTAACCTGCTCGCTGACGACCCGTCGTAGATCGGCGACTACCGAAGCAATATCCCGTCCCCGCACGTCGATATACACCCAGCCTGAAGGTCGGGCGTTCTCACTCTTAAGCATCGGCGGACCATCGCTGACCTTGATCTTCGCAACGGTGCCAAGAGTGATCTGGCTGCCTAGAGGGGTATAGATAGGTAACTGCTCCAGAGCGCCGAGTGAATCCCGCCACTCACGAGGGTAACGTACGTTAATTGGGAAACGAGCCAACCCTTCAATCGTCTCCCCGACGTTTTCACCGCCGATTGCGCCGGCCACGATCGATTGCACATCGGCAATATTTAACCCATAGCGGGCCGCAGCTTTACGATCGATATCCACATCAATATAGCGGCCACCGGTCAGTCGTTCGGCCAACGCTGAACTCACACCTGAGACATCCTTGGCAACACGTTCGATGGCTTGGGTGACGGCATCGATCTCCGTCAGGTTGGTACCGGCAACCTTCACACCAATAGGGCTTTTTATGCCAGTGGCCAGCATGTCGATGCGGTTACGAATCGGCGGTATCCAGATGTTGGTCAATCCTGGGACACGCACCGCTTGGTCTAGCTCCTCAACGAGCTTTTCCTGGGTCATGCCTGGGCGCCACTGTTCGTGTGGTTTGAATTGGATGGTGGTTTCGAACATTTCCAAAGGTGCTGGGTCAGTCGCGGTTTCAGCGCGGCCGGCTTTGCCGAAAACGTGTTCGACCTCTGGAACTGTCTTTATCAGACGGTCAGTCTGTTGAAGCAGTTGCGCGGCCTTCTGCGCCGATAATCCAGGCAGAGCTGATGGCATATAGAGCAGGTCCCCTTCGTCCAGCGGGGGAAGAAACTCACCACCCAGACGAGAGATCGGCCACAACGCGCTGACAAAGACTAGCAACGCAACCAGCAGCGTTATTTTAGGTCGATGTAATACGGCGTCCAGAGCGGGTTCGTAGATCCGGATCAACCAGCGATTTAGCGGATTCTGCTGCTCATTGGGAATTCGTCCACGAATCCAATACCCCATCAACACCGGTACGAGAGTTACCGACAGTCCAGCCGCTGCGGCCATAGCGTAGGTTTTGGTGAACGCCAATGGACCGAATAGACGTCCTTCCTGAGCCTCCAGCGTGAACACCGGAATGAACGACAGGGTGATGATCAGCAGACAGAAGAACAATGCAGGTCCTACCTCGGCAGCCGCTTCAGTCATCACGTGCCAATGACGTTCACCTTTCAGTTCCTCCCCAGGATTGGCCACGTGCCAAGCCTCGACCTTCTTGTGGGCATTTTCAATCATCACCACGGCAGCGTCGACCATAGCGCCGATGGCGATGGCAATCCCGCCAAGGGACATGATGTTGGCGTTGATACCCTGATAGCGCATCACGATGAAGGCGATCAGCACCCCAACCGGCAGGGAAATGATTGCCACCAGAGATGAACGCAGGTGCCAGAGAAAGATTCCGCAGACCAACGCGACGACGATGAACTCTTCGATCAGCTTGTGGCTGAGGTTTTCCACGGCACGATCAATCAACTTGCTGCGGTCGTAGGTGGTGACGATTTCAACCCCCGCCGGCAGACTGCTTTTCAGCTCGTCGAGTTTGGTTTTGACCGCCGCAATGGTTTCACGAGCATTCTTCCCGCTGCGCAGAATCACCACGCCGCCGACGGTCTCACCTTCACCGTCGAGTTCGGTAATGCCTCGACGCATCTCAGGCCCTAACTGAATCGTGGCAACATCGCCCAACGTGACCGGCACACTGCCCGCGCCCAGTTTGAGCGGGATGGCGCGAAAGTCATTGAGCGTCTTTAGGTAGCCGGAAGCTCGTACGATGAACTCTGTCTCCGCCATTTCCAGCACGGCTCCACCGGTTTCCTGATTGGCTTTGCCGATCGCCTCGGTCACCTCAGACTGCGTGATACCCAAGTTCGCCAACTTTAGCGGATCGAGCTGGACCTGATACTGTTTGACCATGCCACCTACGGTGGCAACTTCCGCAACGTTCGGCAGCGTCTTGAGCTCGAATTTGAGAAACCAGTCCTGTAGGGCTCGCAGTTGCGCCAGATCGTGCCCACCGCTGCGATCAACCAACGCGTACTGGAAAATCCAGCCAACGCCAGTGGCATCAGGTCCTAAGGCTGGCTTAGCACTGGCTGGTAGGCGGCTTTGTATCTGGCTCAGGTATTCCAACACCCGCGAGCGGGCCCAGTACAAGTCAGTTCCGTCTTCGAACAGCACATAAACGAAGCTGTCGCCAAAGAAGGAGTAACCGCGCACAGTCTTGGCCCCAGGTACCGAGAGCATGGTGGTTGCCAGTGGATAGGTCACCTGGTTTTCGACGATCTGTGGGGCTTGGCCTGGGTAAGGTGTACGGATAATTACCTGAACATCCGACAGGTCTGGCAATGCATCGATGGGCGTACTTTGAACCGCCCAGATCCCCCATGCCGTGACGAACAGCGTCGCCAGCAACACAAGAAAGCGGTTGGCCACCGACCAGCGAATAAGGGCCGCAATCATGGCTGGCCCCCAGAGCGTTCCAGACGTTCAACACGCAGACCATCGTCCGTCTGGCTAACAGCGATCCGAACCTTGTCGCCCGTTTTTAGGCCCTTCATCAGAGCAGGAGTGGCGAGAGGGAAAGTCATCGTCATGCCTGGCATACCCAATGTCTTGAAGGGACCGTGGGCGAGCGTGACTTCTTTGTCGTTGATCTCAACGATCTGACCATCGGCCTCATGCAAAGCGCCAACGGGCATAGTAGATAGCGAAACGTCCAATGAGCTTGCGACAACGCCCTTGAGACTGGCCTCCGAGTCGAGCAGGAACTGGCCAGAGGTCACCACTTTCTGCCCCTCTTCCAAGCCTTTCAATATCGCCGTCTTGCCATCGTTATCCTGGCCTAGCTGCACCTCCACCGGGCGATATCGACCAGCGTCTTCAGAGAGCATGACCAACGCACGTCGACCGGTACGAATGACGGCCTCGCTCGGCACCCACAGAACACTTTGCTCCGTTGAACGATTGAGGCTTACCTGTGCGGTCAAACCTGGTCTGAGTCGGCCATCTGGATTGGGTAACTCAACTCGAACGCGAAGTGTGCGACTGTCCGAACTGGTTTCCGGAAGAATCGCACTGACGACGCCCTTGAGCACAACTCCAGGGAATGCGGATAAACGCGCTTCAGCTGCTTGCCCTACTACGATTGACCCAGCTTCCGCCTCTGGTACAGCCACGGCCAGCCAGACACTGCTCAAACCATTAACACGAGCCAACGTCTCGCCTGCGGCCACCGTCATACCTTCACGCACACTCAGCTCTTGAAGCACACCACCAATAGGGCTGGTCAGCGTCAGGTTCGATTGAACTTTGCCAGTGCGCTCAACTTGAGCAATTAACGTAAGTGGCATTCCGGTTAGCCGCAGTCGCTGCCGGGCCGCTGTCAGCAAGCCAGCATCGCCACTACGCTTGAGGGCGAGAAATTCCTCCTGAGCAGCTGCCCACTCCGGCACCAAGATATCTGCCAAGGCGGCATTCGCTTTCAGCACATCACCAGGTGCGTGGGCATACACACGCTCGACAAAACCCGCTGTACGGGCCTGAATGACTGCAACGTCCCGTTCGTTGAAGGCCAGCACACCTACCACGTTCAGTGTCGAGGCAAATACGCCTCGACTGACACTAGCCAGTCGCACACCAAGGTTCTGAGTCAGGCTTGGATCAATTCGAATGGCAGCGCTGTCCCCCTTGGTATCTGCGTATTGAGGGATCATCTGCATGTCCATGAAGGGTGACTTACCCGGTTTATCGAATTTCTGTTGTGGGTACATGGGATCATACCAATACAGAACTTTTCGATCGGCAGAGGCTTTGGGTTCATGATCCGGTACGACACCAGCTACTCCGCTCATTCGCGGTTGGGCTAACCAGTAACCCCCGGCAACACCCAAGGCAATCGAGATGCCGATGATTAAAGTCCCTTTCCATAATTTAAAAATCATTGAGCGGACTCCCCGTAAGAGAAATACAGGCGAGCGCTGGTCAGGGCACGTTGCTCTTCAACGTCAACCTGCTTGAGACGGGCTTCGATGAGTTCGCGTCGGGCGGCAACAACCGAGTTCAAATCACCCTTGCCGGAGCGGTAGCTGGCCATCGTGAGTTCGACCTTTTCTTTAGCCAACGGCAACAAGCTTTCCTGATTACGGCTGACTGCACGATTGAGGCGCTCGTAGTCAGCCAACTCATCCTCCAGTTGCTGGGTATGCTCGCGTGACAGGGCTTCGCGCTCAGCCTCAAGCTGGTTTAGTTCGGCGTGCTTGGCCGCAATCTTGGGGTTTTGCCGAGAGTTAGGGAACAGCGGGAGATCCCATGAAAACTGCACGCTGACCATGTCACCGAATTGTTGGCCTCGGTGCTGATAATCGAATTCCCAGCTCCAGTCAGACTGCTTTTCCGCCTCAGCTTCACGGATCTTGGCTTGTGCTTCACGGGTCATCGGCACAAAAGCCGCTAATTCGGGGTGATGTTGCAGCTTATGGGAGTAACCTGAGGTCTCAATAGGCCAATCAGGCAAACCGCCTACCGGTTTGTCATCGGCGGCAGGGCCAATCCAGCGCTTGAGGGCGGCCCGGGCCTGTGCACGTTGACGAACTAAATCATCCTGCTGCTCAGCCAGTTGAGCAGCTTCCTGTTTAGGTGTCACCGCATCGGCGGGTTGGGCTCGGCCACCCGCAATCTGAGCTCTGACGGTATCGGTCAGAAGACGGTTTTCTTTGTAGAAGTCCTGGAACAACGCATCTTTACGCTCAACCGAGTAGCTTCTGATCCAGGCTAATGCCGTGGACTGTCGGACGTTCAGACGCGCCACTCGACGCTCGGCTGACGCTCGATCAACAGCCGCATCCGCGACCTCGATACGTGCTTTGCGCTTGTCGCTGTTGGGCATCTCCTGCCTAATCCCGACCACTTGCATGGTCATGAAGTCCTGGTCGATGCTCCATCTGTCGGGTCCACCAATGGGGTAGTTCTGCACGCCCAGCAGTAGCTTGGGATCGGGTAGTTCGCCGGCGGGAATGGCCGCGCTAGTGGCTGCTTGAATTTTGGCGTCTTGTGCGGTCAACGATGGTGCATTGTTTTCGGCCAGACGCAGCGCTTCATCGAATGTCAATGCGCTAGCGAAGCTCGGCAATGCAAGTACGCTTGCCGCCAGGCCGGCCAGGAAGGACCAACCTGTGCAACAGCACTTGGAGTTCATGTTCACGATTCCTGTGATGATCCACCGCGCGCTTCATAAGACATGCGCGCAGATATGCCATCCCGCTAACGCGGAATGAGGCTCAGTGTGGTACAGGAATCAAGTACGTGGGGGTCGCCATACCCCTGAAGAGGTTTGTACGAGCGGGAAATGGCTGGAGAATGATAGAATGAGAGGACTGGACAGGGTGATAGGAGGCTTGATGATCGATACTTGCAACATGCCGCCAGTTTTGCATTCCTGACCGGGCTTACAAGGTTTGCCATGCTCGGTGGGACTTTTCATGTCGTGGCAGCAGTCTTGCCCCATACCATCCATCATCGCCATGCCCATGGTTTTCATCGGGCATGGTTCAATCGATGTCTGAACACCCGCCATCCCGCTGAGGGGAAGCGCCAAGCTAATCAGGAAAATTAGGCAAAACCGCAGGTAGCGTTTCATGAGCTGGAGTGTAGACGGTGCAAATGGCCCTTACAATTCACCCTTGAGACTCCTTAGTCGGCCATCACCAACCGCTATGCCGCGCTCATTTCCATGACCGGGCTTAAAGTACCTAACCATGCGACTAGACAAATAATGATGACTGCCATTGAAAATTCGAGCTTCATGCTACGGCGCAAGGCATTGACCGCGACAGCATAGTCTCCATTTCGAACAGAACGTTCCAAGAGCGGGCTTAGGTGAAAACGGTTGAGCGTCGCTAATACGATCATCCCGGCAAAGAGCAGGACCTTCAAAAATAGCAACTCGCCATAAGTGCTGAGCATCACCTCATCGAGATTTGGCCCAACGATAAATAGGTAGTTCGCCACTCCCGTAATGCTGATGATCACTACAATCACCGCGCCGGCCGATTCAAACCCTGTCAGTACCCGAGCAAGAATTCGTGCTTCTCGCTCACCTTTCAGTGATTTCAAACGCAGCAGCAGGGCAAATGCCGCTAGCGCACCCAACCAACCGCCTGCGGCCAAAAGATGGAAGATATCGCTAATAAAGTGCCAGTAGCGACGGCTCCCCTCGTCCATTGCTCCGTGCCCTGTCCATGCCAGCGTCGCTAGCGCAATCGCGCCACAGACAGTGACAATCCAAAGACTCAGTGTTGGAAAGCGCTTGTTCAGGGAAACGCCAATAATGGCCGTCACCAACGCCCCTATTCGGACCATCCAGGTCAAACCGACGTCAGTCCCCATGAGAACCATTTGAAAGATATGGTGATGTAGCTCCATGAAACCCGACACGCCACTCATTGCTTTCGCAAGTAACAACATGGCGGCAAGGGACAGAGCTACACCTACAGCAGAAGTACTGTAAAGAAGCGACTCAAAATTCAAAACTGTTCCCGATATTCTTTCTTTTCCCCTGAGGCTATAAAGACCAAAAATTGCCAGTCCAAATAACAGCATCAGGTCGAAATAAAGAGCAAAGCGAACAACGATATTTAATGAGTCGCTCATGAATCATTTCACTTTGAAAGAAAAGTTGCCGGTAATCGGGTGAGTGTCCGAGGAAACGGCACGCCATTCGACTTTGTAAGTACCCGTGGTCAATGGCGATGCGGGTGTAATAACCATCGTCTTCGGATCACCGCCACCTGCCACGTTAGCTTTTACGCCCATAGGTGAATTCGGCATACCAGGCATATCGGTCATAATCAGCTTTGCACCAGAGAACTGAGTCGTTAGATTCTCAGAAAAGTGCAGTTCGATTTTAGACGGAGCCGCCGCATCCGATCCTTCAGCGGGAGTAGAAGAAACCAGCTTTGGATGCGCCTGAGCAACTGCACTCAGAAGCAAACCCGCAGTCAGCGCAACAGCTACGGTGGTAGTTTTAAGGAATGACATGCAAGACTCCTGACAGCAAAAGCTGTTGGTTCTAGGTTTTTAGGGAATATCTAGTTTTTTACTTTTTGACGCTCGTTAAAACCACTGACGAATACCTAGCAAATTCCGTGTTCTAGGGCCGGCTGGACAGGGAGGAATCACAAGATTTCCAACGTCACAGTGCGAGTACACGATGCCACATGAACGCAAACTGTTCGATTACATTTCAGTCAGCTTGGGGCGGGTTTTTGGCACTGATCTGCCCGGATACGGCGCCAAATACGCGACTTTCTTTGGAACGCTCCAAGAGTTTTCTCTCATCCAAAAACGATCCTATTGAGCTAACCACATGTTGCCTGCATACATATGAACAAGGTGTCTTAGACCTTTCTTGCATCAGCACATGGGAGTTCAATATGAAAGGCTGTTATTCCGTTTAACGACGTACACCATATTTTTCCGTCATGCGCTTCAATGATAGATCGAGTAATCGATAAACCTAGCCCTGCATTACTTGGACTTCCTTCTCTGCGAGCTGGGTCCACGCGATAAAATCGATCAAACAGCTTTTCAAGATGCTCGGACGCAATGGGCTCTCCCGGGTTCTCCACAGAGACTGATATTGAAGTTCCTTTCTGCCGAATATCGACAGTAATACACTTTCCTTCGGGGGTGTACCGGAGCGCATTTGAGAGCAGATTAGAGATGGCCCTGTCGAGCATGAGTACGTCACCTCGGACGCTACCCCTGCCTGTGACCTTCAGGTCGATCCCTCGCTCATCAGCCAGCAAACGGTAGTACTCGAGTAATTTCTCTACTACTGCTACCAGGTCAATCGGTTTGTTTTCATGTGTAATTAGACCGTTATCTGATTTCGCTAGAAAAAGCATGTCATCAATCATACGTCCCATACGTTTCAAGTCATCAAGATTTGAGTACAGATTGTCCTCGTAGTCCTCAATATTTCTTTTTCTAGATAAAATCACTTCAGTGTGAGTCATCAAATTGCTAACGGGTGTCCGTAATTCGTGAGCAATGTCCGCAGAGAAGTTCGATAAACGAACAAACGCATCGTCCAGTCTAGATAACATTGCGTTGAACGAGAGCACCATCTGCTGGAGCTCTTGGGGAACGGGACCTAATGGAATACGCTCTTTGAGCGATTTAGCTGACATCGAAGCTGCTACCTGAGTGACTAGGCGAATAGGTCGTAGTCCACTACGCGCTACCATCCAGCCCAGTGCAGCACTGACCAGCGCGCTTATCACCAGTCCTATCCAAAACCATCGTTCAAGCGTCTCGAAGAAGGCCATATGTTGAGTAACATCAAAGATCAACATCACTGTCAATGGCTTGTCCTGCCCCGTCACTATGGCTTGCGCCGTCACGCCTCGAAATATCTGCTCCTGGTCTCGCCACTCCCAGACATTGCTGTTTGTGACCGTTCGGAAGTCTTCAGGAACTACGATCGGACCTGGGTCAGCAAACAGGAGCTTACCGTCACCATCGATGATAAGAGCTGTCAAATCACGATGAGCACCAAGCAGTGCCTCCAGCTCAGGCTTAACATCACTGAATTGATCAATGCTGTTCAACCCAGTCAAAATTCTTTGCGTCGAGTGAAGCTTTTCGTTCAGCGCCTGCTGATCCAGCATCTTGAAATGATGCCGGCTGAGGTTGTTAAAACTGAGTCCAGCGACGGTGAGCACAGCCGTTACAGCTAGCATGAACATCAGGCTCATGCGCGTAGTCAGGGACATTCGCTTCATTCCGACCCCGTCCCCGAATCCGGCGCATCCAGCATGTACCCCATGCCTCGAGAGGTGTGGATAAGCTTGACCTCAAAATCATCATCAATCTTTGCTCTGAGCCTCCTGACAGCAACCTCGATGACGTTAGTATCGCTGTCAAAGTTCATGTCCCAGACCTGGGAAGCAATAAGCGACTTGGGCAGAACCTCACCTCGACGACGGAGCAGCAATTCGAGCAACGCAAACTCTTTGGCCGTTAGATCTATACGTTTGCCTGCGCGGATAACCCTGCGTTTGAGGAGGTCCACCTCCAAATCAGCCAATTTCATATGGGTTTGGGAGGGGGCAGTGGTACCTCTACGCAGCAGCGTTCTGACGCGAGCCAGCAATTCAGAAAATGCGAAGGGTTTGATCAGGTAATCGTCAGCCCCCAGCTCAAGTCCTTTTACCCGATCCTCAACTCGGTCTCGCGCCGTGAGGAAAAGCACAGGGACATTTTTTCCGGATGCTCTCACTTTCTGAAGTACTTCCCAGCCATCCAGCCCAGGCATCATCACATCGAGAATCAGCAGGTCATACGCCTCGCTCAAGGCGTGCTGAAGCGCGTCTTTGCCATTGGTAAAACGATCAACATTGAACCCCGCCTCGGTGAGTCCTTGCTGCAAATAAATACCTATTTTGGGTTCGTCTTCCGCAACCAGAAGTCTCATGGGGATGGCTCTCGAATAATTGTGAGGCTGAGTCTGCAATGAAATGCCTCTGCCAACCAGCAACTGACAGAAAAGTAATATTGGCTTCAGGTAGATGTCAGCGAGTGCTGTCTAGGGTTCGAGCATGAGTACTTTCTGGTGCTCGACCGACTCTTAACCATGAAAGCTAGAGGAGCCGGAAAACAAATCAAAAAGGAGCTTCCTCATGAACCGTTTAAAAGTCCTATTCTTTGCTAGTTCGATACTCATCTCAGCATCTGCGTTGGCTGAAGGTGGTGCAGATCGGATTATGGAGCGCATGGAAAGCCTGCGCGATAAAGCCGAAGCGACCTTGGTACAAGCTGAAAAAGCTCCTGAAGGGCAGCGCCATGTTCACATGGCCGAGCATATGAAAATACTGGGCGAGATCATGGGCCAGCTTCATCTAGATCATCCAAAAGCATCAATGTCACCTCAGGAACATCTCGCCTGGATGGAAAAACACGACGCCATGGTTGATGACGTTTTGAACCAAATGCAGCGCGAGCACAAACTGATGCTTTCTGAGAACCATCAGTAACCGAATAACTCCTACGGGGCTCTCTGAACCGCCCACTAGACACGGCGTCATCTGGGCGCCGTGTTTTCTCAGGAAAACTGACAGAAATGTAGTGTTCAAGTCAGTTAACGCTCAGCTCTATCCCTTTAGCATAGCTAGTATTTTCCACTGGCTCTCGAGGTCACCATGAAAACTAAGCTCATTACTCCAGTTATTGCGGCAATCACCCTACTCCTCGGCGCTACGGCGATGGCCAGCGTAGGTCATGGGAAAGAGGATATCGGTCAGCCTGGAGTCGCCTCAGAGGTCACTCGCACGGTTGATGTAGAGATGGGTGATATTTTCTTCAAAACTAAAAGCATCGACGTAAAGCCCGGTGAAACGGTTCGCTTTGTACTTCACAACAAAGGGGCGTTGCTGCACGAGTTCAATATCGGCCAAGCCGCTGCTCACGCGGCGCACCAAAAAGAAATGGCGAGCATGTTCCAGAATGGAACGCTTACACCCACCGGAACTGGAAAAATGTGGGGCAACATGGGCCATAGCATGGGAGGCATGAAGATGGTTGGAATGGAACACAACGACCCGAATAGCGTGCTGATCGAGCCAGGGGCAACCAAGGAGTTGATCTGGACCTTCAACAACACAACTGGACTTCAATTTGCCTGCAACGTGCCAGGTCATTACCAGTCGGGGATGGTCGGTCAATTTGACTTGAAGTAAGCCTGAACCGACCGCTAAAACCGCGTCGACGCAAGAGTTCGCTATGCTCTGAGGCAGAGATCAGAGCAACACGCTCACACACGGGGTCTAGATCATGGATAAGCATCAGCATCCGGCTGGAAGCACCTCCCCACCATTTTGGAGGCGCAAAACAGGCGTTGTACTGATCATGCTCATTGCGATCGGTGCCTTTTACGGGGTGCGGGAACATTTCACCCACGTTTATCCGTATTTGCCCTACCTCATCCTGTTGATCTGTCCATTGATGCATTTTTTTGGACATGGACATGGCGGACATGACCATGGCGATCAGGCAGGAACCAACAAGGAAGAGAAATAGCTATGCCCACTCCACCGAGCCACCACGATCACGGTCCCGCCCACGCTGCCTCACCCAATGACGGTGGTCTACGCGACCCGGTGTGCGGTATGGCGGTTATACCTCCAAGTAAATTTGGCGAGTCTTACCAAGGACAGACGTATCAATTTTGTAGCCAGAAATGCCAAGAGAAATTTCGGGCAGATCCAGAACGCTACATTGGTAATCATCCCAGCGCTGAACCCAGCAGCGCCGCTATAGAGCCCACGCTACAGGTAGCCACTGAGTTTACCTGTCCTATGCACCCGGAAATAAGACAGCCAGGGCCCGGCAATTGCCCTAAATGTGGCATGACATTAGAGCCCGTCATGCCCGCGCTTGATGACGATGACAAACCCGAGCTCCTGGATTTCACCCGCCGCTTTTGGTGGTCGCTGCCTTTAACCGTAATGGTGGCCCTTCTAGCCATGGCGGGTCACTCATTACAAATCTTCCATGGTTCGGTTCAAAACTGGATCGAGTTCGCTCTTGCCACTCCGGTCACCTTATGGGCAGGTTGGCCCTTTTTTGTAAGAGGCATAGCATCCGTTAGAAATCGCAGTCCAAACATGTGGACTCTGATTGGTTTAGGTACTGCCGCAGCCTATCTTTACAGCGTCGCGGCAACCCTATTTCCCCAAAGTTTTCCCACCACCTTCATGCAAGATGGACGCATCGGCGTCTACTTCGAAGCCGCTGCGGTCATCATCTCGCTCACCTTGCTTGGGCAGATTCTTGAGCTCAAAGCACGGTCACAAACCTCCGCCGCCATTAAGTCCCTTCTTGGCCTATCTCCCAAGACTGCACGCAGGATCAACGCCGATGGTCAGGAGGAAGACATTCCTCTTACCCATGTTCACTTGGGAGACCATTTGCGGGTCAGACCTGGTGAAAAAGTGCCAGTTGATGGCTCTGTACTCGAGGGAGAAAGTGCGGTGGATGAATCCATGCTCACTGGTGAACCTGTGCCGGTCATGAAAAGAGCAGGGGATAGTCTGATCGGTGCCACGCTTAATACTCATGGAAGCTTGGTGATGGAGGCGCGAAAGGTCGGCGCTGACACCATGCTGTCGCAGATAGTACAAATGGTCGCACTAGCCCAACGCTCCAAAGCGCCCATGCAACGAATGGCCGACTCGATCGCCGGCTACTTTGTGATGGCGGTTATCGCGATTGCGTTGCTGACCCTCATAGGTTGGGGACTGTTCGGCCCGGAACCCAGCTGGGTCTTCGGCCTGATCAACGCTGTCGCCGTGCTTATCATCGCTTGTCCCTGTGCTCTGGGTCTGGCAACGCCCATGTCGATCATGGTTTCGACGGGTAAAGCCGCCAGTATGGGTGTGCTGTTCAGAGATGCCAGTGCCATCGAAAACCTTTGCAAGATCGACACACTGATTGTCGATAAAACGGGAACCCTGACAGAGGGACGGCCGGTATTTCACAGTGTGGAGGCCACACCAGATTTCAACCCACGCGATGTGCTTCAACTGGCCGCTAGCCTTGATCAAGGCAGCGAACATC
Organism: Pseudomonas sp. FSL L8-0168; assembly: GCF_037976155.1. Classification (NCBI taxonomy): domain Bacteria; kingdom Pseudomonadati; phylum Pseudomonadota; class Gammaproteobacteria; order Pseudomonadales; family Pseudomonadaceae; genus Pseudomonas; species Pseudomonas sp. FSL L8-0168. The sequence continues at coordinate 2,817,541 of NZ_CP150262.1, forward strand.
CTTTGGCACACGCCATCGTCGATCACGCCCGAACTGAAAATATTGCGCTCACCAAGCCTGAATCGTTTGAGTCCGGCTCAGGGATTGGGGTGAGTGGTCTCGTTGATGGCAAGAAAGTACAGCTGGGCAACACTGCACTGATGGAAGCTGCCGGCGTGAGCACAAAGGTCTTACAAGAACGTGCAGAGTTGTTGCGCCTTGAAGGCATCAGCATCATCTATCTAGCAGTTGACGGGGTCTTGGCAGGATTACTAGCGGTCTCAGACCCGATAAAACCGACCTCTAAAGAAGCAGTCACCAAGCTTAAGGCTGATAACGTAAAAATCATCATGGCCACGGGAGACGGGCTCACCACCGCACGTGCTGTCGCCAAGGAGATGGGTATTGAAGAGGTTCATGGTGAAGTGAAACCTCAGGACAAGGAGCGCCTGGTGGCGGACCTCCAGCAATCCGGTCGAAAGGTTGCCATGGCCGGCGACGGTATCAACGACGCACCGGCCTTGGCGCGAGCAGATGTGGGCATTGCCATGGGTACAGGGACTGACGTCGCGATGAATAGCGCGCAGCTCACGCTGGTAAAAGGCGACCTGATGGGGATTTTACGGGCACGGGCACTTTCGGTTGCAACGGTAAAAAACATGCGGCAAAACTTGGGGTTCGCCTTCCTTTACAACTCAATGGGTATTCCCCTCGCCGCAGGCCTGCTCTATCCACTGACGGGGCACCTTCTGTCTCCAATGATTGCTGCGTTAGCCATGAGCGTCAGTTCTGCGTCTGTAGTTTTCAATGCTTTGAGGCTGAGGAATACCCGAATTGAATGAGCGTAACCGATGCTCACAGCCCGCTATACATAACTCTTGACCTTACCGTGGTGTCAACGTTGATCTTGTTGTTGCGGTGAAAATAGACTGCTCAGCACAAGAGGAATAACCATGTTCGTCTTAAACGTATCAGGCATTGGTTGCGGTAGCTGCGTCAGCAAAATCACCAAAGCAATTCAGTCACTGGACAGCGAGGCTATGATTTCCGTGGATCGCGCAGCAGGTAAGGTAAGCGTTGAAAGCAGTGAAAACCCAGAGCAAGTCCGTAAAACTGTCGAAGCACTCGGTTTCCCTTCCCAAATCAGCGCCTGAGGCGCTGATTCCCTCGCTGGGTAAAGTTTATTATTCACCTCGCAGAGCTTTAAGTAGCCCCTTAAATGCTCCATTTAATCTAGTAAAGGCGGTTTCGAAATGAATTTCATTTTCCGTATACTTTGCGACCTCGACCTGTTGATCCACAGTATTTTGATCAATGGAAGGTTGGTTCGGCGTACTGTAAAGCAAAGCACCGCCGTGAATATCACTTACTAATTCGTTTACGGCAATATGTTTTGGGTTTGTTGTTTTTAAAGAGAACGGAGTAGCCAAACCTCCTTTTGTTTGGCTAGCCAGTACAGCAGAAAAGTCCAAGTCCCTGGCCTTAAAGTTAGGAGTGTCGGCATTAGCGATATTATTGCTAAGTACCTCAGCTCGTTGGCTGCGAAAACGTAATGCTCTTTCTGCGGAGCCAAGCGCTTTGTCAAAATTAATACTCACCGGTGGCCACCTTTAGTTACGCTGCCATTTAATTCCCACCTATCGAACACTCAAGTGCTTAACGTAGTGCGTCCGAGCCGATGTATGATTTCAGCGAAAAACTCAAAAAACGCCACGCCATCGTGCAGTGACCGGAAACTTACAACGCCGCACAGGTAAATTTTAGATGGTGGATGGAGGTTATGTGTCGTTGGATAGCTTAGACCTTACGGACTAATCACTCTGCATCTCAAGAGAAATATCGCAACCTGACACAACTGTAATATTGGCCTAAGCTTCCTGACAGGGGATGAGTCTTATAGTCCTATTGAGCCTCAAGCTCACCCCCTAGAGTCAACGACTGATGTGGATTCAGGGGTCACCAATAATCATCCGAGGCCCCCCAAATGAACCCTATCAAAACCTTGTTCGTCATCGCGGCTCTGACCGTCTCTTCTTTGGCTATGGCTGAAGGGGGTGGTGACCGGACTTTCGCACGCATGGAAGTGGCCAGGAATAATTCGATGGAATCGTACCGAGTAGCTCAAACGCAAAATGCCCAACATCCCGTCGCTGAAAGCAAAGCCAAGGCGATGGATCACAAGAATTGCTAAATAGCTAGCCCTCCAAGCTGACAGAAATGTAATCACTGCGGTGGTTTAAATGTGGCAATTTCTGAGCTCGCTTGCCGTAAGAGTTTGTCTTTTGTGACGGTGGGCAAAGCTGATCCGGGCAACTCATGATCGGTTGTTTCGCACGGCTTCCCTTTTGACTGATTGGAAATAAACGGCATGCATTCCAAAACCTCTAGACGGACATTCGTAAAAGGCTTGGCCGCTGGTGGCATTCTCGGCGGCTTTGGCCTTTGGCGCACTCCAGTATGGGCGGTGACAAGTCCAGGTCTGCCGAGCGTACTCACCGGCAATGAATTTGATCTGTTTATTGGTGAAACACCTGTAAACATTACCGGCTCGCCGCGAACAGCCATGACCATCAATGGATCATTGCCAGGACCTTTGCTGCGTTGGCGCGAAGGAGAGACAGTCACCCTGCGTGTAAAAAACCGCCTGGACCAAGACACCTCAATCCATTGGCACGGGATCATTCTGCCGGCCAATATGGACGGTGTACCTGGCTTGAGTTTCCATGGCATCGCACCCGACGGCATGTACGAGTACAAGTTCAAGGTTCATCAGAATGGTACGTACTGGTACCACAGCCACTCGGGCTTACAGGAGCAGGCAGGGATTTACGGGCCAATCGTTATCGACTCGAAAGAGCCTGAACCTTTTCAATACAACCGCGACTATGTGGTGATGTTGACTGATTGGACCGATGAAGATCCTAGTCGCGTCATGGCCAAGCTTAAGAAACAGTCGGGCTACTACAACCACCATAAACGCACCGTTGGTGATTTTATCGACGATGTCAGTAAGCAAGGTTGGTCAGCTACAGTAGCTGACAGGAAGATGTGGGCTGAAATGAACATGAGCCCAACCGACCTTGGAGACGTCAGCGCAGATACTTACACCTATCTCATGAATGGCCAGGCGCCAAACGGTAACTGGACCGGTATTTTCAAGCCGGGTGAGAAGCTACGACTACGCTTTATCAACGGCTCGGCGATGAGCTATTTCGACGTCCGCATTCCTGGTTTGAAAATGACCGTTGTGGCCGCCGACGGCCAACACGTCAACCCAGTGAGTGTTGACGAATTCCGCATCGCCGTAGCTGAAACGTATGACGTGATCGTAGAGCCTGCCAGTGAAGAGGCTTACACCATCTTCGCCCAGTCTATGGATCGGACGGGTTATGCACGCGGAACCCTCGCTCTTCGTGAAGGGCTAGTTGCTCAGGTACCTGCTATAGATCCACGTCCAATCGTCACTATGGATGACATGGGGATGGGCGGTATGGCTGGTATGGACCATGGCAGCATGGCTGGTATGGGCGGCGCAGAGAAGACACCAGGTGACATGTCCGGCATGGCGGGCATGGCGGGCATGGACCACAGCAAGATGACCGGTATGGACCAAAGTGACATGACCGGGATGACCGGCATGGACAGCGGTGACATGACTAACATGGCGGGCATGGATCACAGCAAGATGGCTGGGATGGGCAATGGTGATATGTCAGGGATGGCTGGCATGGGTGGTATGGGTGGAGAAATGCAGACACACCCTGCCTCTGAAACCAACAATCCCCTGGTTGATATGCAAGCCATGAATCCAACGCCAAAGCTAAGTGATCCGGGCATAGGCTTGCGGAACAATGGTCGTCGAGTGCTCACTTACTCCGACTTGAAAAGCACTTTCCAAGACCCTGACGGCCGCGAGCCAAATCGTACCATCGAGCTTCATTTGACCGGTCACATGGAGAAGTTTTCGTGGTCGTTCAACGGCATCAAATTCTCTGACGCCGAACCGCTGCGCCTGAAGTATGGCGAGCGTCTGCGCATCACCTTGGTGAACGACACCATGATGACACACCCCATCCACCTTCACGGCATGTGGAGTGACCTTGAGGACGAGAACGGCAAGTTCATGGTGCGCAAGCACACGATCGATATGCCACCAGGTACCAAACGCAGCTATCGAGTCACCGCTGATGCCTTAGGCCGTTGGGCATATCACTGTCACCTGCTTTTCCATATGGAAATGGGCATGTTCCGTGAAGTACGGGTTGATGAGTAAAGGAGACGATCTGTGAGCACATACCGAAATCGTAATTCCCTCGTGGGTTGCCTCTTTGCCGCTGTCCTGCTGGGTGGACTCTCGTCCACGGTGCTGGCAGAGGAAAATGGCAGCGACCATTCAACCACTGTTCCTGTTACAGCAACGGACAAGCCAGCAACGGCAAACGATTCGAAGCTAGATCACGGGGCGATGGACCATAGCCAGATGAGCCATGAGTCGATGGATCATGACCAAAAAACCAAAAAGGCAGATTGAGATCATGACCAGTAAGTTTTTACGCCCAACGCTGATGGCACTTGCAGTCTCTACCGGTCCAGCATTCTTTTTCATGGCTCAAGCCGCTGAAGAGATGGATCCGTCGATGGCGATGCCATCAAGTGCGGACGCAAAGTCTTCAACTGCACAAAAATCCAAACCCGCCAAACCGAAAGATGCCGCGATGGATCACTCCAAGATGGACCACGGCTCAATGGGAGCCATGGACCATAGCAAGATGGGGGCTATGGATCACAGCGATAACGGGCAAATGGACGGTATGGAAAGCATGGATGGAGGGGCGACTACCACAAGCCGAACCCCAATCCCCGTACTTACCGACGCTGACCGGGCCGCCGCTTTTCCAGACTTACCAGGCCATGGTGTGCACGATAAAAAAATTAACTCGTTCATCCTCCTGGATAAATTTGAGTACCAAGACGCTGACAACGGTAGTGCGCTGGCTTGGGATGCAAAAGGGTGGATCGGCGGTGACGTCGATCGCCTATGGTTGCGTTCGGAAGGCGAACGTACCAATGGCGTAACCGAGAACGCTGAACTTCAGGCTCTGTGGGGACACGCCATCGGTCCTTGGTGGGATGTCGTCACCGGCATTCGACAAGACTTCAAACCTGGGTCACCTCAAACATGGGGAGCGCTCGGTATTCAGGGCATGGCCCTCTATAACTTTGAAGCTGAAGCGACTGCTTATATTGGTGAGAACGGTCAAACCGCAGCTCGGTTTGAAGGCGATTACGACATCCTGTTGACCAATCGCCTGATCTTGCAGCCGACCGCCGAAGTAAACTTGTACGGGAAAAATGATCCTCAGCGCGGCATAGGATCTGGATTGGCCAACACCGAACTAGGCCTGCGGTTGCGCTACGAAATTACTCGTCAATTCGCACCCTACATTGGTGTTAGCTGGAATCGCTCATATGGTAAGACGGCTGACCTAGCCAGCGATGAAGGGGAAAAGACAAACGAGGCCCGGTTTGTAGCTGGTATTCGGATGTGGTTCTGAGCGATTTGAGCACTAGCCCTACGAATTCAAATGATCGGGGAGTTGGCTCCCCGACTCTAAAGTAGATCCTTCAATGTAACCTTTGCAGCGGCATGAACGCTTGAGTGGGGTTCTATTGCTTCGTAGAACATCTCGCCGTCTCCAAGGGAAAAGGAAATATTCATGACAGGTAGCTTCCGACTTTCAAGTCGATTTCTGCGTATTGCAACATTCGCTGCGCTGTTCATCGGCTCAACGGCTCAAGCGGCGCAGGCCCTGACCATCGATGTGCATCGAGATGCAAACTGCGGATGCTGCAAAAAATGGATTCAGCATCTTGAGGCCAATGGCTTCACCGTCATTGATCATGTAGAAACCAACATGAGTGCTGTCAAACAAGATCTAGGTGTCGCTCCACGACTCTCGTCTTGTCACACTGCGATGATCAACGGGAAGTTTGTTGAAGGTCATGTGCCAGTTGAGCAAATAATTGCGATGAGTAAGCGTGACGACCTTCTCGGGATCGCTGCTCCTGGAATGCCAGCAGGTTCTCCAGGAATGGAAGTCGACGGAGTACATGAGACCTACCAAATAATCGGCCTGACCAAAGCCGGCGTAGATCAGGTCATTGCTGAATACCCCGCAAACTAATCCCACCTCATCCATTCGGCCACAGCATGGTCCCAGCTCATGGCCATGCAGCGGGACATGCTATGTTGATTTCATTCTCAAGCAATACGCAAAGGACGATCAGCAACAAGCTGTAAAGGCGCGCCTGCGCCGAATCGGATAACCCCGTACCGCTGTCCTCAATAACAATTTGAGATGACGCCATGCTCCGTCTGCTGACAAGCACTGCGCATCTGACCACGATAGTGCTAAGTTCGGGTGGCGTTGCCACTCAGCTTGCCTTTCCGAATCTGGACATCTGTCTCGGCTGAAAGCGTAGAAAAGTTAAATTACAGTGGTTTGAGAGTTCTTTTTTTGCAGGCTTTTCAGACGCAGGGTCGCGCGTTGTACAGCGGCCATTTTTTCTGGACGCTTCATTCGTTTCCATTTTCTGATGTCTTCCTTGGTGCGACCGCAGCTGACGCACAGTTCGCTGTTCAACTGGCAGACAGAAGTACACGGATTCTCGATGTCCTTGGCCATTGGTCAATTCCTCGGCGAACTTATGCGAACTACGGGCTCATTGCTAAGCCTGAACGGCGACCTGATCGGGTGAAACAGCGCCCGGCTTCGTGCGGTACTCAACTGTCAGATGAGTGATCTCATGAACTGTCGCAAGCCGTTCTCGTATGTTTTGTGCATTCACTGCTGGGCTGCCTAGAACACTCACAATAGCGGCGCGGGCTTGCGGCCCTACCTGCCAGACATGAAGATCTATGATCGAAGCATCTCCCTGTCGCTCAACCAGTTCACGAATCTCTTCAGCGACATGATCATCTGTCTGGTCTAGCAATACACTCGCAGTCACCCGCATCAACGACCAAGCCCAGCGTGCGATGACAACTGCACCCACAATCCCCATTGCAGGGTCGAGCCAGACCCAACCAAGGTAACGACCAGCAAGCAGTGCTGCGATGGCCAGAACCGAAGTCAGTGCATCTGCAATGACGTGAATATAAGCAGAGCGCAGATTATTGTCATGACCATGTGCATGGTGAGATTCATCTTGGCCGTGGTCATGCCCATGGTGATGATTATGACCGCCAGACAGCAAAAGCGCGCTCACCACATTCACTGCTAATCCGACAATTGCGATAAGAGTCGCTGTCCCGAATTGCACTTGAGTCGGTTGAAAGAGACGAAATAGCGACTCTCCGGCAATTCCCAAAGAGACCAGTCCCAAAATCAGAGCAGATGCGAAGCCACCCAAGTCTCCAACCTTGCCAGTTCCAAAACTGTAGCGAGCATTTGAGGCATGTCTTTTTGCGTAACCGTAAGCAGCTGCGGCTATGCCAAGTGCTCCAGCGTGTGTTGCCATGTGAAATCCATCAGCAAGCAACGCCATTGAGCCAGTGAGATAACCTGCGGTGATTTCAGCAACCATCATTACGACGGTCAGAGCCACTACCCACAAGGTTCGCTTGGCGTTTTCTTCATGTGATTTCCCCAGGAACATATGGTCGTGGGAATAGTCGGTGTACGAATTACTCATCTGGGCAAATCCTATTTGGAATAGCGGCGAATGGCTTCGAGAAGCTCATCGACGCCTTTCGCTCTTTCTTCGTTGCTGAGTGTCGGATTCGCAACGTGTTCACGAGCGTGGTCTTCGATAATTTCATCCATCAGCCCATTGATAGCGCCACGGGCAGAAGCGACCAAAAGCAGGGTTTTCGAGCAGTCATCATCAGAGTCGAGTGCTCGCTCAATCGCCTGGACTTGCCCAGCGATTCGCTTTACACGCTTAAGAAGATTGTCTTTGCTTGATCTCATATGACCCATACCATACCCCCCCTACCTATATTGAGAGTATGTTCACACGTTCCAATCAGCCATACAACCCCAGGGACGCTCGCCGCCGGGATGGATATACCAACAGTTTCTTCAATCCACAAAAAAAGGCGCCACTAGGGCGCCTAAGCCGTCTCCAAACCAAAGGAGAAACAAGGAGACGGGGTGTATCGGGGATACCGGACAGTTGATGCCGATGGCTAATGCCCGTTAAAGGAGTTGCAGTGGATATTCAACAATCAGTCTGACCTCGTCCAAATCAGATTCGAAATCGGTAGCTCGTGTCGTTGCTTGGCGGACACGTAAAGACATGTCCTTCAGTGAGCCTGACTGGATGACATACTTAGCCTCGATGTCTCGCTCCCAACGCTTTTGGTCCTGCAATGGGGCACCGTCCGCTCCGCGACGCATGTACACGCTGTTTGCGTTGGAATAGTCCGCATCCCAACCCTTAGCGTAGCGGGTCATGAAGCTCAGACCGGGGATGCCGAAAGCCTGCATATCTAGATCGTAGCGCAGCTGCAAGGATTGCTCTTTCGGTGAGTTGAAATCGCTGTACTGAATGGAGTTATCCAAAAAAATTGAGTCGGACTGGCGAAGGTAGTCAAAGTCGTCGTTACCATTATTGCGCTGGTAACCAACGGTCACGGCGTGCGCTCCGAATTTGACCCCGGTCTTGCCGCTCCAGATCTTGTTATCGAAGCTTCCCAGAAGTTTTTCACCCTCATCAACCGCTCGGTAGTAATTAAAGCCGCCAATTAGCGATACGCTTTCTGAGAGTGGATAGCTCAATGTGGTGCCCGCGTAGTATTGGTTCCACACATCCTTGAATTGGCTGGTGTAAAGACTCACACCTACGTGTTCATTGACCGTGTAATCGCCCCCTAGATAAGCGATCCATGGAGCATCTACTACACCGGCGTAAAAAGTTGAAAAGCCGTCACGCATGCTACTGGAATTGGGTTGGCTCATCGCATGCAGCCGGCCCCCCTGAAGGGTCAGGCCTTTGATGCTGGTATTAGTGAACGTTGCACCCCGGAAACTCTCCGGGAGAAGTCGGGAATCCCCATAGGCAACGACAGGCGTCGATGGAAATACGTCGCCTACCTTGACGACTGTATCCAGGAAACGCACTTTTGCGGCCCCGCCTACTTTTGAGTAGGAGTCTTCAGGTTGGCCTTTGCTATTGTGCGGCAAGACATCGACTGAGCTACGGGCTCCCGAGCGACCATCACCTGAATCGAGCTTGAGGCCTTCCATTGCAAACGCATCAATGCCGAAGCCTACGGTACCTTGAGTAAAGCCTGATTCGAATCGGCCAATGATGCCATGAGCCCATTCGGCTGAGTAACCATTGCCCGTGGGGCTTGATTGACCCTTTCGATAATCACGATTGAGATAGAGATTCCGATTGAGAATACTAAAGGTGCTCCCCTCAATGAACCCTTCAGGCTTTTGCTCCACAGCTACTGCAACTTGCCCCATGCTCATGCCAAGGGAAATGAGAGAAAGACCATAAATGCTTTTATTGTTCATTTAACACTCCAGGCTTTGGCTTGGCAGAGTTTCTTTATGAAATATTTTTTATAATTATAAAAGCCACCAGCACGTGAGGATTTCTCCTACGTGCCGGCAGACATAATTTCATACAATAGATAACTCCAGCGTGACCTGAAAATTACTTCTGTGTCAGCGAACAGCAAGCAGGCTCAAAACATACCGAACAACCTTGCGCAGTCAGGGCTAACGCTAATTAACTTCCGTGAGGGCAGTTAGTACCCATAACCTTGTATTCCAAGGTGTTGAGCTTGCCCGCCGAATCTTCATAGGTCATGCGCGAAGGGGCTACGCCACAGGTTTTATTGGCTTGAGTGGTACTGATTACCTTCTGGACATCGAGGTTCATTCCGTATTCATAATGAACAACTTCAGGTGTCGCCTTTCCGTTTTCTAAGGCGTACTGCTCCATCGCCTTCTGGTTCTCTTGCATCATTCGACCATAAACACGGTCACCACCTCCTTCAGCCATGGCCAAAGAAGACATGGTCAAGATGGAAGCGGCAAAAACAACTTTTAATAATTTCATGATTTTCTCCTAGTGCTCACTTACTTCTGACTAGAGGATAACCAGTGATGCCTTTCAGGAAGCTGCCGCGAATATTACATATCTGTAAGGCCTCTCGTAGAGCTCGTGAGTTCAACTATTTAAAGTTTAGCTTTATTGGCAGAGCACGCTGAATGCATCATACGACCATCAGAAATCAACTCGTATCCCACCTGGAGCATCTAGAGATTTTTTATAAAAATGCATATCTTCCTATTATGAAAAGCGGCTTTGACCGCTACAGGCGGATGAATCGTTTGGGCGTAGCTAAATGAGACTACGAACGTGTCACAAAAGCCTCATGGGCTGCGGAAATTAGGCACTACGTAGAGCACCGAAAACGCAATCGGCAGGATGGTCTTTAACAGCAATACGGTCTCGGAGGATAGGTTTTTATCTTATCCTTAACGTCATCGAAGATGACATTGAAGCTGTGCAGCAGGCGCTCCGTTTGCAACATTTGATCGTGAAGGATCTCAAGCAGGACAGCACAAACTACTGCCTGCCCAAGGATAAAGATAAAGCCTTCGAATCTTGAGGTTGTTTTCTCCAGCACGACCAAACCCGCTGACGATATCGGCAGGGCGAGCATTTTGCCGTTGATGTCGCCCGAAGCTTCAATAGAAGTGATTTTTCGTTATGTCGTGGGGCGGTGGCGAGACTCGTCCGACTGGCGTACTGTGGACCATCGGCGGCGATGGGGCCAAGAAGGGTCGCCTCATAAACTTGGCTTGAACTCTTGCTGTGTGGATAGCCAGTTAACTGCGTACTCACTGCGTCGTCAATTTGAGCCGACCAAGTGCCATCTCTAATCCAACCCACACGAATTCGTCGCTCTCAAATACCCAAAGCTTCCAAATTCCTATTTCTTACTGCGCTCAAGACAGCCATCCGGTCTTCTGTACCTGAATCCATATCAGGTACGGTGCCATGCTCCAGATCCTTACCCACATTAGCGAAACGCGGCGCTGGCTGTTTTCACTGCTACTGTTCTTGTCAACTGCGTCCCACGCGGAGACGTGGGTCATTACAAACCGAGCACATCCAGTATCCGCACCTTCTGGCGCTCGCGTCATCTTCCTGGATGATCAGCAGCGCCTTGAAGAACAACTTTCCAACCAACTACCCGCCGATCCACGCCAGGCAGAAGCGGCCATTCAACGCTACCTTGTCAGCCCTGCAGGGAAGCATCTGCAAAACGAGTTGGCCCAAGCCCAGCAGGGCGTCATAGACGCCTGGAGCCTGCGAGTCGAAAAACTCCCAGCCGTGGTCGTAGATCGTCGCTACGTCGTGTACGGCGAGCCTGACGCAGCTAAAGCCGTCGCGTTGATTGAACGAGCACGGAGCCTGTCACGATGAGACGCTCACGTTTTGCGATCCGGCCTTTGTCGCTGGCTATCACTTTCAGCCTGTCATTCAGTGCATCGGCTGCGATCAACTCGGCAGCGATTATTGCCTCGACCCTGTCACCAACCTGCCTGGAGTACAAAGTGGTCGGCATCTGCTATTGGCTGCTCTGCACGCCATTCGGATGCAAAGTCAAAACCTCGACCAAGGTTCGTCACTACGTACCGGACGCTGTGGTGTCTGCATATGCGAATACCGGGATGAACCCTTGGATAGAGATGTCACCTCTTGGCACCCCGAATCCGATGGCCCAAGCGGGCAACGACGGCACTACCAATCACGTTGCAGAGAACAACATCATCAAATTTAAGGAAGCCGATGTCATCGGCCATCCAGGTGGTGCGGCGTTGAGTCAGTTTGCCAGCGCCTCGGGCTATGTATGCAAAGGCGCAACCTTACCGCTTGTGCCTTACTTTCTGAGCACCCTTGACCCCATTGCTTGGCGATACGGCGTCCCGGAATCCGTATACCCCGAAGCACTCATTCCGGGCATGCGCGAAGTCGGTAGCCTGCTCTCAGCAAGCAGCTGGGGGAACGTCTACCCGCGTAGCGGCTTCCTTAACCAGACTGACGACTACAAAACGGGCGCAGTTATTGCGCAGCGTGCCGGCGACGTGGTTACCCGCCCAGGCCAGGTCCATGTCTACTTGCCGATGCTCGCCCTTCCCTACCCCGGTTACTGGCCCGCAGGGCCGCTACGCGAAGGTGACGCCTCCACTGGTAAGTGGCAAGAGCTCACCCCAGTCCTCAACCCGACTTGCGCAACCTTTCCCACCATCGATCCGAACATCGATGCGCAGGATGGCGGCTACGCCTGGGCACTCTGGCGCCCTTATTCGTGTTGCCAGCGTCGAGGACAGACCTTCCTCGGCAGTACGGACTTCCAATGAAACAGCGATCGGAGCAAAGCATGAAACTCACTACCTTGGCGATAGGGCTCGCCTGCAGCCTCAGCAGTGCAATAGCGCTCTCTGCTGATCCAATCAACCTCTCCTCCTCCGGAAGCGTCATTGGGGACAACGTGCTGTATAGCATTGGCGGCGGCAACGCAGTCACCATGGGGAGCGCAGGCAACATGGATAGTATTTCTGTGGGAGGCGGTTGGAATACCAATCTAATCTGCGGAAACATGAGCCTGAGCACAACCCTTGAAAACCAATTGAATGGTGCCACTTCCGGCTTCAAAAACATCATGAGCTCGGTGGTACAGAGCGCCACCAGCGCCGTGGCTTCGCTGCCGGCACTGATTCTTCAACGTGCGAACCCGGCGCTATACAACCTCATCACCAACGGCATTTTGCAGGCCCGCCTGGACTTCGACCGCTCCAAAGGCACCTGCCGCGCCATTGGCGAAAAGATGGCGGATATCGCCGGTAACCAAATGGGCTGGGGCAAGCTTGCTGAAGGTCAGGCTATGAGTCAGGCGCTAACATCCAACACAGACGCAGTGTCGGCGGTGGAACAAGTCGAAAAGAAAGGTGGAAACGATGGCGTCACTTGGGTTGGTGGTGATAGAGCAGGTGGTTCCGGTCAGAAGCCAATTCGTATCGTAGGCGACGTCACCAAGGCGGGCTACAACCTTCTGAACAAGCGCGCGGCCGGCGACACCGTATCCATCAGTAAAGCGAACTGCAACAACGGCATGGTGTGCAATGTCTGGTCATCGCCCCAGGAAGCCACCACCTTTGCCAATCGTGTCCTGGGTGAACAACAACAGCAGACCTGTGACAGTTGCCCTAAAACGGTGACAGCCGCAGGCGTCGGCCTCACGCCGCTGATCCAGGAAACGTACGACACCAAGCTGAAGGCCCTGCAGGAACTGCTGAGCGGAAGCAAAACGCTGTCGCTAGAAAACCTGGAAGCAGCGAGCAGCAACTCGTTACCCATCACCCGAGGCGTTGTAGCAGCACTCAAGGATGAGCGCGACCAGGACGTACTCGCTCGCCGGCTTGCCTCCGAAGTCGCGTTGTCCGATGTGTTGGAGAAAGCTCTGACCCTACAGCGCACCTTGATGGCAGGCAGTCGGGAACCGAACGTCGCGGCTAATGACCTCGCCGTCCAGGCAGTCGGCCAGCAGAGCTCCTCGCTGCAACAGGAGATCGGCAACCTCAAAATGGAACTGGACATGCGTCAGCAGCTCGCGAAGAACTCGCCTCTGACCATCATTGAACGCAGCAAAGCACGGGCAGAAGACTCTCGTGGCGTGTCCCCGGGAGCCCCAGAAACGAATCGATTGGACCAGTTGCAGTCACCCGCCCAGAACAAACAGTGAGAAAGGCCATGACCGAAATACAGGAGCCTGTCGCCGCTCCCAACCGTTCGCTGGTTCGACGAACCGGGAGGAGCATTCTGCTTGTTCTGGGTGTTTTGCTCGCGACTGCCGCCCTCGTAGTCCTACTCAGCGCTGTCCTGATGAACATGTTCGACAGCGCCGAGCAATGGCAAGCCTGGCGCACCGACCACTATTGGCCGCTCTTTACCTGGCGCCTAATGCTTTATATCGCACTGACCGTTGCCTGGTTCAAATTCAAGGTACGGTTATCGAACTCAGAACGCTCGAAACGGCGCAAAGGCCTGTTGAAGATCGAGATAATGGTGATCTTATTATTTCTGATGGTTGAACTGAGCAAGGTGCTGTATCAGGCAGGGGGTGTTCTGTGACGCTCTACACCAATGACTATTTAGAGTACTACCTGACGTTGGTCGGTTGGATCATCAACAATGGTATCTGGGCGATGATTTCAGATACCGGTCTATTCGCCCTCCCCTTCTGCATCATCGTTATTCGAGAGTGGCTGAAAGTCCGTGGTGAGGGGGCCGATGAGGGCAACAAAGGCGTTCTCTCACTGGCACGTATCGAAACCAATATCTACGTTGGCTACATCGTAGTCGCATTCTTCGCTGTACCAGCCGTCAATGTGAGTTTTGATACCTTGGCATTTGACCAGAGTAGAGCTCAGCAATGTCAATACAACTTACCTAAACCCACAGACACAGGCTGGAACACAACATTCAGCTCACTGGCAGGAAAGAGTGCCCAGATGCCCATGTGGTGGGCATTAATGCATGCATTATCAAAGGGATTAACCAATGGCGCTGTAGCAGCAATTCCCTGCGGGACTGATTTACGGCAAGTACGCATGGAAGTTAGCAACACCAAGATCAACAACCCGCTATTGGCTCAGGAAATTGGCGACTTTACGCACGATTGCTATGGACCCTCCCGTGCCAGATTATTCATGCGCCAACCCGAATTGGGAGCGCAAGGGAATGACCCTCGTTTTGCGCAGGAACTCAGCTGGATTGGTTCGCACTATTTATTGAACACCTCGGGTTATTACGACACGGACTACTCCAAAACTCCAAGGGCATCATGGCCCTATAACGCATCTCGTGATGTGGGTTTACCACAAGTGGGTGGAGGTGGGGGCTATCCAACTTGCAAACAATGGTGGTCAGATAGCGGAGTGGGACTGCGGGACCGTATCAAGGCTCAAGTGTCGCCGGACCTCATGACCAAAATGCTCGGCTGGGCAAAGTGGTTGTCCCCGGACGAAGTCACTGACTCGCTTGTCCGGCAACTGGTCTCGCCGTCGAACCAGGTGAAAGGGGATGTTTATACGGACTACGGGGGACAAATCGACGGAACTGTGTGGAATGGTGCAGCCCGGGCAGCGGGGACTCTCGGGGTTGCATTAGGATCTATGGCCTATTTTCCAGCGATGGACATGGTTCGCCAGGCGCTACCGATGGTCATGGCGTTCTTGAAAATGGCGATGGTGATTTGCATTCCCTTGGTGCTAATCGTCGGGGCTTACCAACTAAAAGTGGCCATGACTATGTCCGTTGTTTTTTTCGCTCTGATATTCGTGGACTTTTGGTTTCAACTGGCTAGATGGGTCGATACCACGATATTGGACGCTTTATATGGAGCCGGTTCTCCGCATTTATCATTTGATCCTGTGATGGGTTTGAACACTGCCACCCAGGACGCAATCTTAAACTTCGTGATGGGCTCGATGTTCATCATCCTGCCAGTGTTTTGGATGGGCGCGCTGGGATGGGCAGGGGTGAGCGCAGGAAAAGCATTGGAAGGCCTTACCAGCGGAACAAAAGATGTTCAAAAGGCAGGTCAGGAAGGGGTGAATACTGTCAAACGTAGCGTTATGTAACGTAAGGGTCTCATATCATTGATATGAGACCCTTAATCATCGTCGTCTACACGTTGACCAGCAACATAGTACCCATAGCCATCGGGGCCATAGCATTGACCATACTCTATCTGGTTTCTGCGAGGCGTAGGTCTGTGATTCAACGCCCAGAGCCCTCCACCCAAAACCAAGGTAAATACTGCAACGCTGATAATCCCGCTGAAAATGTCTGCAGAAAAATATAGGAGTACGGCAGCCACAACCAGACGCTTGACCCAACGCAGGGTACGGTTCTGACTGCACCAAACGAGGCGCGCAGCCTGACCCAGGCCATAGCCTAAGCGACTTGCTACTCCCTGAGAGGTCTGTGCGGTCATGGTGCGTCTCCTTCTTACCCGGTCTAGGGGCGATTTGACATTACTTATAATACCGATTTTTCTATGCTGCAAGATCATGAGACAAACGGCCTTTGCCTTCAGCACCAGATGCCCCCCTTTCACAACAAAAATGGCCCAAAAGGTAAAAGGTTTTGTAGAAGCGAATGGAATGGTTCACAAGGGTAAAAGCCTTACCCGAAAGGGCCGCTTTCAGCGGGAAAAAGGTCCAATCTCATCAACGCATCTCGCGAGTCGAATAAACTTCAACTAACTCGTCTTCTGTAAAATTACTAAGCAAAGAAAAGTATTCAGCTCTGGACTCAACCGTCAACGGTTGGATAGAACCTAAATTAATAAGAGTTGAAACAGCCTCGTCAGGAGTCATTTCGCTAGTAAGTGGGGCTCTCTGCCCAGAGTAATAAACCTTGTCAGACGCAATAGCTACATCCAGCAGTTCACGTACTTCACCATAACGAGCGGAACGCGCAGCGGTTAGAAACACTCCATCAAAAATGACCAAGACGCTATCAACGTGAGGAATAATATATTTAGCTAAGGCGACAACCAGAGGAAGGTTGTTGTCCCACCTTGCTTCCTCATCATCAAGATCATTCCCTACACTAGCAAAAAGAATGATCTCATCACACTTATTGTCACGTATCAAATCACAAAGTGCCCAAACATTATCTGAGGTTGATTTCGTAGCGTAGCGAAGTGAAACCATCATTTTTTCCTCACATAGTCGATCTGCGGCCCCGTGCCCTTAGACCGAAACGACGATAATTCTGCATTCCTTTCTCCGTCACCACCATAGAAAGATGGCTCTTCGCCAAAAGAAATACCCGAGGCAACCAGTGATCCTTTCCCCTTGCTCGCCCCCCCTTTGATAGGAGAAAAGCCTGCCCCATGAATCATTTACGGAGCAGGCGATGTTCTCTATTTTCCGCCGCAATAAAGCGCTACCCGCCCAAAGCCCCTCCCCTAACGGTTTTATACAGCCGGCCTCTAGCCAAGCACTACTGGCATCGCCGCGCCGTCAGAAACTACTGGAGAACATTTGGCAGCGCGCATCGTTATCTCGCTCACAGTTTGTCGAGCTCTATAGGCGTCCACTTGAGCGCTACGCGGAGTTGGTCCAGCAGCTCCCTGCTTCGCAAAACCACCATCATGCACACCCTGGCGGCATGCTGGATCACGGGCTTGAAATCGTCGCCTATGCCTTGAAAATTCGACAGAGCTACCTGCTTCCTATAGGCGCACCGCCGGAGTCTCAATCAGCACAGGCTGAGGCCTGGACTGCCGCCGCGGCTTACGGCGCTCTGATACACGACCTCGGCAAGATCGCCGTCGACGTGCACGTCGAGCTGGCAGGAGGTAAAACCTGGCACCCGTGGCACGGCCCAATCGATCGTCCCTATCGATTCCGTTACGTGAAAGGACGCAACTACCAACTTCACGGAGCCGCTGCCGCACTGATCTACGCGCAGATCCTCTCCTCAGAAATCTTAGATTGGCTCAGTAATTTCCCCGAAGTGTGGTCGCAGTTAATCTTCATTTTGGCTGGTCAGTACGAACATGCCGGCATTTTGGGAGAGATCGTGGTCAAGGCCGATCAGGCGTCCGTCGCACAGGAGCTCGGTGGAAATCCAGCCCGCGCGCTGTCCGCGCCCAAACAGTCTTTGCAGCGTCAATTAGCAGATGGGTTGCGTCACCTGGTCCGAGATACATTCAAACTGAATCAACCCGATGGACCGTCAGATGGATGGCTGACACAGGATGCTCTTTGGCTGGTTAGCAAGCCTATTGCTGATCAATTGCGAGCCTATTTGCTGACCAAAGGCGTTGAAGGTGTACCCAGTACGAATGCGCCTTTCTTCAACATGCTGCAAGATCAGGGGGTAATCCAAACCAATGCCCAAGACAAGGCAATCTGGAAAGCCACGATAGACAATGGTCGTGGCTGGCGAAACACCTTCACCCTGCTGAAGCTCTCACCGGCACTGATCTGGAATGATCCAAGTGATCGGCCCACAGCTTACGCTGGGACTCTTGAGGTAGAAGCTGGCAACCCGGTAGAAGACTCTGCAGCTGAAAATACCGTCGCCACACCGGCCAAAAAGTTGCCTTCGGAAATTCAATCCAGCCCTGTGCCGGCGCCTTTAGCACCGGCACAGCCATCACCGTTCGAACTACCTCAGCATTCCTCGAGCAGTACAGATGAATTTGACGAGCTACTGGCGCTCCTTGGTAACATCAATGAGCCATCAGAAGACACCAAAAACAAAGCGGTCTCAGCGGCACATACCGCGCCTCCGAAACTGGATGAAATCCAGCCTTCCCAAACCTCCAATCAAGGAGGTGCGCCTTTAGCAATAATCGAAGAAGTCACTCCGATGCCTAGCAATAACACCGAGATCGGTCAGGGATTTGTTGAATGGCTTAAGAAAGGCATCGCATCCCGGACCATCATTATCAACGATACCAAAGCGCTGGTTCATACCGTAGCAGGGACCGCTATGCTGGTAACGCCTGGAATTTTCAAACGCTACGTCCTTGAATTCCCCCATATCGAACAGCAAGCCAAAGTACAGCAAGTCAGCGCCTGGCAGCTGGTTCAACGTAGTTTCGAGAAACAGAAACTTCATCGAAAAACGCATAAGAGTTTGAATATTTGGACCTGTGACGTTGTTGGACCTCGAAAATCCAAGCAGCTCAAGGGGTACTTACTACTAGACCCGCGAACAATCTTCTCTGAGGTCCCTTTCGACAATATCAGCCTGTCCTTGAAGTCAGAAGCAACGGAGCCGCCACAATGACGACGCCCTCGAATCTGACGGAGGAATACATCTTTGCCCATGATCTGCGGCCTGCCAGTGCAAAGATCTATCGCGCCTCGACCAAAGCACTACTCAAGCATTTCCGAACGGCCTCAGTTGAGGAGATCGATCATCGTGCGGTTCTGACATGGCGAAAAAAAGTCCTTGAGAACGGATTATCCAAACGCAGCTGGAACACCTATTCAAATCACCTTCGAACTGTTTGGGGCTACGCCATAGAACACGGCCTGATGACCCATACCACGATCAACCCATTCAAGAAAACCAGCGTTATCCCACCAAAGCGAGCCAGCAAGACAATCAATGGAGACGCCATCCAACGAGCACGCAACTGGCTCATATCCCTTGTAGGCCAAGAACGTTGTACGCATGAACGTAGCCAGATCACACCTGCCTGGTTCTGGCTCAGCGTCTTCGAGATGTTTTATTACACAGGCATACGTCTGAATGCCCTGCTGTGCCTGCGTTACAAAGATATCGACTGGGACAGCCAGATGATCTTGGTCCGCGGTGAAACAGAGAAGACCCATCGGGAGTTTTTCCTCCCCATTATGGAAGGACTCGCTCCACACTTATCCAGGATCTTGGGGGAGGCCGAGAAAATCGGTTTTTCACCAGACGATCAGCTGTTCAACGTCAACAGATTCTCTCGTCACTTCCATGGCAAGGAAATGAACATCGACCAGGTGGAGTCAATGTACGGCAAGCTCACCGATAAGATCGGCGTGCGCATGACCCCTCACCGCTTCAGGCACACATTAGCAACAGACTTGATGAAGCAGCCTGAGCGAAACATTCATCTCACGAAAAGCCTGCTGAATCATTCGAATCTAGCGACAACGATGAATTACATAGAGGCGGACTACGACCATATGCGTGCTGTTCTACATGAGCGGAGTCGGGCTCAGGGCGCTCTGAGCCGAGTGACACGGGTTGATCCAAGTGGCAAACCCTCTGCCCCCTTACCCGCCAAAATAGGTGTGCATTCACAGGAAACCGCTCAACCAGAGCCCAAGAAGCTGCCAGCTCCACAACAATCTAGCAGCACAGAGGTCAGTATTGATCGGCGGACCAAGTCGACTGGCCGAAGCGCGCTACAGAAGGCTCTCGAGCTCGCATCTGCGCAACTGCATCGCGAGTCAATGACATGCTCTATGGACCCACCAGTAGATCAAGTAGAGCAGAGTCTACTATTGACGCTAATGGCGAGCGGGCTTGGTGTCGGCACATTCAGGAAACGCACCTCAACTGAGCATTCAATGCGAAGCTCATCATTTTCCAGAGCATCGCCCTAGTACGCTCATAATCAAAGCGCACTGGCTATAGGGAATTCTGGTTGGCCAGAGGCTTTCGCATGCCCGGAATAAAGAACCAGGTCGAAATCCGGATTTTTTCCAGACGAACGGTACGACTTTGCTCAAGGCACAAAAAAAGGCGTCATAAAGACGCCTTTTTCATTAAATATGGTCGGGGTAGGGGGATTCGAACTCCCGACATCCTGCTCCCAAAGCAGGCGCGCTACCGGACTGCGCTATACCCCGGAATGCGCATCGCAAAGCCTATGCACATTGACATCATGACGAACCGAAACTACTGTTCGCCTCAGACGGCTGCATGTCTACGGCGATATCTAAGTGCTGTAACACTTTCCAAAACCGTAAAACCGCCTCTATCAGAGCTAGAACCTCTGATTCTAAGATTTGATTCCAGCGTCAACTGGTCTCAAAAATGGTGGGTCGTGTGGGATTCGAACCTACGACCAATTGGTTAAAAGCCAACTGCTCTACCAACTGAGCTAACGACCCAAATATGGTCGGGGTAGGGGGATTCGAACTCCCGACATCCTGCTCCCAAAGCAGGCGCGCTACCGGACTGCGCTATACCCCGGTTTGAAATTGGCTCCGTGACCAGGACTCGAACCTGGGACCCAATGATTAACAGTCATTTGCTCTACCGACTGAGCTATCACGGAACTACATATTTCAAAGTTACTGCTGTGTTGCTTCCTCTTCGACCCTGTCCGTATCGCTACGTTAGCGTCTCTGAGGCGCGCTATTCTACAATCTTAAAAACCCCTGTCAACCCTTTAAATTGCTTTTAAGACAATGATTTGCGCTTCTTTCTGATTTCTTCTTGGGGAGAAGAAACCCGTGGGCTGACGTTGCTGCGGGGCGCACTTTACAAGCCTTTGCCTTACAGTTCAACGCCCTATCGAAAAAAAAGGCCCCGCAATGCGGGGCCTTCTCTGGTTGCGCCAAGCGCAGGCCTTAATGGAAGACGATTTCGTCGTCTTTCACCGTCGCCGTGACGCGGGTGCCAGGCATAAAGCTGCCCGACAGGATCAGCTGCGCCAGTGGGTTCTCGATCCAGCGCTGGATCGCACGTTTGAGTGGCCGTGCGCCATACACTGGGTCGTAACCGACCGCGATCAGCTTGTCCAACGCTTCGCTGCTCAACTCCAGGTCCAACTCGCGCTCAGCCAGACGGCTACGCAGGCGGCCCAACTGAATTTCGGTAATGCCCGCGATCTGATCCCGCGCCAGAGGCTCGAAGATCACCACTTCGTCGACCCGGTTGATGAATTCCGGACGGAAGTGCGTGGTCAACGCATCCATCACCGCCGCACGCTGGGCTTCACGATCACCCACCAATTCCTGGATCTGAGCCGAGCCCAGGTTGGAGGTCATCACGATCACCGTATTGCGGAAGTCCACCGTGCGCCCGTGGCTGTCCGTCAAGCGACCATCTTCCAGCACCTGCAGCAAGATGTTGAACACATCCGGGTGCGCCTTCTCGACCTCATCCAGCAGGATCACCGAGTAAGGCTTGCGCCGTACGGCTTCGGTCAGATAACCGCCCTCTTCGTAACCCACATAGCCTGGTGGCGCACCGATCAGACGAGCCACCGAGTGTTTCTCCATGAATTCGGACATATCGATCCGCACCATGGCCTCTTCAGTATCAAAGAGGAACTCGGCCAGGGCCTTGCACAACTCGGTCTTACCCACACCGGTTGGGCCGAGGAACATGAACGAGCCGCTTGGACGGTTCGGGTCGGACAAACCTGCCCGGGAACGCCGAACCGCGTTGGACACCGCCACCACTGCCTCTTCCTGGCCGATGACGCGCTGATGCAACAGGCTTTCCATCTTCAGCAACTTGTCGCGCTCGCCTTCGAGCATCTTCGACACGGGAATACCGGTCCACTTGGAGACCACTTCGGCAATTTCTTCCTCGGTCACCTTGCTGCGCAGCAACTGGTTCTCAGGCTTGCCGTGCTGGTCGACCATCTGCAGGCTGCGCTCCAGGTCCGGGATCACCCCGTACTGCAACTCGGCCATGCGGTTCAGGTCGCCTTTACGGCGCGCCGCTTCGAGTTCCTGACGGGACTGCTCGATCTTTTGCTGGATCTGCGCCGAACCCTGTACTTCGGCTTTTTCCGAGGTCCAGATTTCTTCGAGGTCCGAATACTCGCGTTCCAGGCGAACAATTTCTTCCTGGAGTTTTTCCAGACGCTTCTTGGCCGCTTCGTCTTCTTCTTTCTTCAGCGCCTGGGATTCGACTTTCAGTTGAATCAGGCGCCGATCCAGGCGATCAAGCACTTCCGGCTTGGAATCGATCTCCATACGGATGCGGCTTGCCGCTTCGTCGATCAGGTCGATAGCCTTGTCCGGCAACTGGCGATCAGTGATATAGCGATGGCTCAACTTGGCCGCCGCGATGATCGCACCGTCGGTAATAGCCACCTTATGGTGGACCTCATAGCGCTCTTTCAGGCCCCGCAGGATCGCGATGGTGTCTTCTTCGCTGGGTTCTTCCACCAGAACTTTCTGGAAGCGACGCTCAAGGGCTGCGTCCTTTTCGATGTACTGACGGTATTCGTTAAGCGTAGTTGCACCGACGCAGTGCAACTCACCCCGCGCCAAGGCGGGCTTGAGCATGTTGCCGGCGTCCATGGAGCCTTCGCCCTTACCGGCGCCGACCATGGTGTGCAATTCGTCGATAAACAGAATGATCTGCCCTTCCTGCTTCGACAATTCGTTAAGCAAGGATTTGAGGCGCTCTTCGAACTCACCCCGGAACTTGGCACCGGCAATCAGCGAGCCCATATCCAGAGACAGCAGGCGCTTGCCTTTGAGGCCGTCTGGCACTTCACCATTAATGATGCGCTGGGCCAGGCCCTCGGCAATCGCGGTTTTACCCACGCCAGGTTCACCGATCAACACGGGGTTGTTCTTGGTGCGACGTTGCAACACCTGGATGGTGCGACGAATTTCGTCGTCACGGCCGATCACCGGGTCCAGCTTGCCTTCTTCGGCACGCTTGGTCAGGTCGACGGTGTATTTGTCCAGGGCCTGGCGCGACTCCTCGTGGTTGGGGTCGTTCACCGCTTCGCCGCCACGCAGGTTGTTGATGGCGTTTTCCAGGGCCTTTTTGCTCACGCCCTGGCCCAGCAACAACTTGCCGAGCTTGCTGTTGTCGTCCATGGCGGCGAGCAACACCAATTCACTGGAGATGAACTGGTCACCTTTCTGCTGGGCCAGGCGGTCGGCCTGGTTGAGCAGGCGCGCCAGATCCTGGGACATATTCACGTCCCCGGTGGGATTCTGGATTTTCGGCAGTTGGTCGAGCTCTTTGCTCAACTCCTTGCGCAGGCTGTTGACGTCAAAGCCCACCTGCATCAGCAAGGGTTTGATAGAGCCACCCTGCTGTTCCAGGAGTGCCTGCATCAAGTGTGCAGGTTCGATGGCCGGGTGGTCGAGGCCCACTGCCAAAGATTGAGAGTCGGACAAGGCCAACTGTAATTTGCTGGTTAAACGATCAATACGCATTAGTCACCTTCCTTTTGAGCAGGCCGGAGCTATGAACAAACACATCCTGAATGAAGAAACCTGCCAGATACCCTTATAGATGGGGTGGATTCTGGGCGTTTCAAGCGGCGGACGGTTGATACAGATCAGGACAGTCTAGCGTTCAAGCCAGATAAGGGAGGCGAATCGGCCCGTACGTGGGCTTCGGCGATAAGAAAAGAAACGCGGGTCGGTCACAGTGCACAAACCGCCACCATACACAGCGCTAACACCGCGCGCGGCCAGACGCAGGCGCGCCAGTTGGTAAATGTCGGCCAGGTACTTGCCAGGGTTGTGGCTGGGAACAAAGGCCTCAGCGGTGGCACGCAGTTGCTGCATGAACACTTCACGCACTTCCGGGCCGACCTCAAAGGCTTGTGGGCCAATGGCAGGGCCGAGCCAGACCAGAACGTCTTCGGGTGCGCTATCCAGGCTTTCGAAAGCGGCCTCCAGCACGCCGGCCGCCAAACCACGCCAACCGGCATGGGCTGCGGCAACCCGGGTGCCCGCTCGATCACAGAACAGCGCAGGCAGGCAATCAGCGGTCATGGATGTGCAGGCGATGCCAGCGGTGCTGGTCCAACTACCGTCAGCCTCGACAGTACGGCCCGGATCGGCCTCAACCACGCGAGTACCATGGACTTGACGCAACCAGGCAGGCTGGATATCGAAGGCCTCACTCAGGCGACGGCGATTCTCAAGGACGGCCTCGAGGCTGTCCTCGACATGATCACCCAGGTTGAGGCTGTCGAACGGCGCCAGGCTGACGCCGCCCGCACGGGTGGTGACGCAGGCTTTTACCCGAGCCGGCGCGGGCCAGTCAGGTATCAGCCATTCACTCATCCGACAAACGCCTCGCGATCCTGCTTGAGCAGCGACAGCAGCCAGACCAGATCGTCCGGTAGTGGCGATTCCCAGCTCATGCGCTTACCGCTCGTCGGATGATCCAGTTCCAGGAAGCGTGCATGCAGTGCCTGGCGCGGGAACGTCTTGAGCGACTCAACCATGGTCTGGCTGGCCGCCGGCGGAATACGGAAGCGGCCACCGTAGGCCGGGTCGCCGACCAACGGGAAGTTGATGTGCGCCATGTGCACGCGAATCTGGTGGGTACGCCCGGTTTCCAGCTTGACCCGCACATGGGTGTGGGAACGGAAACGCTCCAGCACACGGTAGTGGCTGACGGCCTGCTTGCCACCTTCCATCACCGCCATACGCTGGCGCTGCTGGCCGTGACGACCAATGGGTGCGTTGATTTTGCCACCGGCCACAACGACGCCGATCACAATGCACTCATAGATGCGGCTGACGCTCCGGCTCTGCAATTGCGTAACCAGTTGCGTCTGCGCCTGAATGGTCTTGGCCACCACCATAAGGCCGGTGGTGTCCTTGTCCAGACGGTGAACAATGCCGCAGCGCGGCACATTGATGATGTCCGGCACGTGGTGCAACAGGGCATTGAGCAAGGTGCCATCAGCGTGCCCGGCGGCCGGGTGAACCACCAGGCCTGCGGGTTTGTTGATGACCAGGATGTCGTCGTCTTCATAGACGATATCCAGCTCGATGTCCTGGGCAACCCATTCTCCCTGGGCTTCCTGCTCGGCAGTCAGCTCAAGAATCGCACCGCCATGGACTATGTCTCGCGGGCGGATAACCGCTCCATCCACAGTCAGGCGGCCGTCTTTGATCCAGGCGGAAAGGCGCGAGCGCGAGTGCTCAGCGAATAATTGTGCGGCGACTTGATCGAGGCGTTGGCCGCCCAATTCGGACGGCACCTCTGCGCGAAGTTCAATTTTATCGGACATGCTCAGACTAGGCGTGGCGTAGCCTTTGGTTTCGGCTGCGCGCTTGTGGTTAAATACGGCGTCTTTTGCCCCGAGGCTTTCAACGGGGCGCTCATCATAACAGGACGGCCCCGCCCAAGACAGCGGCCGTCATAGGGACGCAAGCCGCCATGCAAGTGAAACACCTGCTGCTGATCGCCATCCTCGCCATGACTGCTGCTTGCTCGTCAACAAAGGACGTCGTCGACGAAAACCTGAGCGAAGTCGAGCTGTACCAGCAAGCTCAGACAGACTTGGACAATAATAGCTTCACCAGCGCCACAGCGAAGCTGAAGGCATTGGAGTCGCGTTACCCGTTCGGCCGCTATGCCGACCAGGCCCAGCTTGAGCTGATCTACGCCAACTACAAGAACGCCGAGCCGGAAGCTGCCAAGTCCGCTGCCGAGCGTTTCATCCGCCTGCACCCGCAGCACCCGAACGTGGACTACGCCTACTACATGAAGGGCCTGACCTCGTTCGACCAGGATGTTGGCCTGCTGGCGCGCTTCCTGCCGCTGGACATGACCAAGCGCGACCCGGGTGCTGCCCGTGACTCCTATAACGAGTTCGCCCAGCTGACCAGCCGCTACCCCAACAGCCGCTACGCGCCGGACGCCAAGCAGCGCATGATCTACTTGCGCAACCTGCTGGCTTCGTACGAGATCCACGTGGCCCACTACTACCTGACCCGTCAGGCTTATGTGGCCGCCGCCAACCGTGGCCGCTACGTGGTGGAAAACTTCCAGGAAACCCCGTCCGTGGGTGACGGCCTGGCCGTGATGACCGAGGCTTACCAGCGTCTGCACCTGGACACACTGGCGACGACCAGCCTGGAAACCCTGAAGCTCAACTACCCCGACCACCCTAGCCTGAAAGACGGCCAGTTCGTGCCTCAGGTTGCCGAAGCGGACAACCGTTCGTGGCTGAGCAAGTACACCCTGGGCCTGATCGAGTCCCGTCCACCACTGCCGCCGGGTGAAACTCGCGCCAACCAGGACGTGATCAAGATGTACCAGGACGCCAAGGACGCTATTCCTTCGGATCTCAAGCCGCACGACGAGAACGGTGACGTGATCGAAGAAGAAGAGCCGCAAGCCCTGGGCAACAACCAGGACCGCTCGTGGTTCAGCTACATGACCTTCGGTGTGTTCGACTGATTGTTCGACGCAACGCAAAAGGGAGCTCTGAAGGAGCTCCCTTTTTTATGAGCGAGTATTTATTGCCCTGTGCGCCCGTGACCACCTTGGCTAAACTGGCGCATTCCTTGTCGAGAAACTGCCCATCATGCTTCGTCTACTGTTCTGGATTGCCGTCATTGCTGCCGCGGTATGGTTCTGGCGCAAATTCAAAAAAAATGCCTCCCATCAGCAACGGCCTGCCGAACCGGATGCGGCCCTGATGGTGCGTTGCGCCCACTGTGGCGTGCACCTGCCGCAGGACCGCGCACTGAGTTCACGCCAGGAATGGTACTGCACCCAGGCGCATCTGGAACAAGGGCCAAAGTCTATTCAGCGTTGAGGCGACCTGCGGGGGCGTAAGGCGCTGGATCGATGATCGGAGCCCGCGCCAGCAGCAAGTCGGTGAACAACTGGCAAGATGCCGGTGCGAGTACCAGACCATTGCGGTAATGCCCGCAATTGAGCCACAACCCCTTGAAGCCAGGGACCTCACCGATAAACGGTATACCTTCGGGGGAGCCAGGCCGTAAACCGGCCCAATGCCCGACCACCTCGGCGTCCGCCAAGGCGGGAATCAGTTCCAGCGCAGACGCCTTGAGGCTTTCCAGCGCGGTGTCGGTTGGCGTCTTGTCGAATCCTTCATGCTCCAACGTGCTGCCGATCAGGATGTGCCCATCCCGCCGGGGAATCGCATAACGCCCCTTGGCCAGGACCATGCTGGATAAAAAGTCGGACGCGCATTTGTACAGGATCATTTGGCCTTTGACCGGCTCCATGGGTAGCCCCAAGCCCAGCGTACCCAACAATTGTCCGCTCCAGGCGCCGGCCGCGAGCACCACCTGATCCCCCAAAACCTGGCCCGTAGCGGTATTCACACCCACCACCCTGCCGTCGCCGAGCACAAAACCCGACACATCGCATTGCTCGCAAATCGTCACGTTCGGCAACGCCAGCAGGGCCGCCTTCAGTGATTTGACCAGGCGCGGGTTGCGTACGTTGGCCACATCGGCCATGTAGATCGCCTGAGAATAGCCGCCCCCCAACACCGGCACCGCGTCATGGGCCGCAGATACGTCCACCTTGCTCAACGGTCTCCCTTCACGGGCAGCCCAGGCCAGTGCTTGCGCTTCGTCATCCAGGTCGAGCCAATACAACCCCGTGGTATGTACCTCTGGATCGACGCCGGTCGCTGCAAACAGCCGTTGCGCCAGTTGCGGGTAAAAATCCTGGGACCAATGGGCCAAGGCAGTGACCGCCTGGCTATAGCGCCACGGGTACAACGGCGAGACAATCCCACCGCCCGCCCAGGAAGACTCTTGCCCAAGCCCACCGCGCTCCAGCAGCGTGACCGCCTGGCCCTCACTGGCGAGGTTGTACGCCGTCAACAGCCCGATTACTCCGCCGCCGACAATCACCACTTGCTGTTGCTTAGCCATCATTTGATCCAGCCGATAAACAGGGAAAGGCGCGCCCGGCGCCCACGCTTCAAGTACGCTCATCCTTGCCCCCAGCAGACCTTGGGCGACATTTCAGGCCCTGCTCCCGGGTTGCCGCGCATACCGGTGCTGGTCAAGCTGAATGCTGCGCATGCGTCGTTCGCCATGACCGAGTCCGCAGCGGGAG
Source organism: Pseudomonas sp. FSL L8-0168 (assembly GCF_037976155.1). NCBI lineage: Bacteria > Pseudomonadati > Pseudomonadota > Gammaproteobacteria > Pseudomonadales > Pseudomonadaceae > Pseudomonas > Pseudomonas sp. FSL L8-0168. Next base: position 2,845,858 of record NZ_CP150262.1, read on the forward strand.
TGGCGAGCAGGTCAAAATCCTGAGGGTTGAGGACGGCACTGATTCTATAATGATCATTGCCCGCGCTGACGTCGCCTGCATCAATAAAAGTGCCATTCCTCGTATAAGAACGCTCCAGGTGCTGGGCCTGTTCGCTCAACAACGCGACGATCTGCGCCCGATACACCTTCTTCACCTGGCTGAGGTACCCGGGATACGCAATCCCGGCCAGCAACGCGATGATCGCCACGACGATCAGTAACTCAATCAGGGTAAAACCCTGGCTCTCCTTGCCCATCCGATTGCTCCTTATTGAAGTTGCCGCCATAAGACCCGTCGAAACTTGACGCGGCCGCCCTCCTCCACCCGTGCATAGACCGTCTCCAGCACCGTGCGCGTTTGCCCCGCAAGCCCGACCGAGGTGACACGAAAAAGTGTGCCTACGGTTTGGGGGGGTAAATGAGCAAGCCCTGCACCTTCCCCAAGAGATTGAATGCCATAAAACCCATCCTTCAAGGCGAGCCAGGTGACCGCCGAGACCGGGTTCGTCCCGGCCGCCGTCAAGGAAGACGCTTCAGCAGGCGGCGCACAACGGATGATCGAGTGGCAGACAGGCATCGCCTGGCCAACCTTTTGCACGGTCGACTCCCCCAATCTCAGGCCGCTTTCGGCAGATTGAAGCGATTGATTGCGATGCCACAGGCTGCTCGCGACTTTTTGCTGGGAGACCGCAGCCTGTATTGATGACAGTCCCACCTGCGACAGCACCAACAGGAACACCAGACTGATCAGCAGCACCATCCCGGTCTGCCGTACATGAATGCCGCCATGCATGATCATTGCCCCTACCCCAGCCGATTTCGCAGTGCCGCCACGACACTGTAGGTCTGGTCCTTCACCCGCCCAGCGGGGTCTTGAAGGGTCATGAGGATGCGCACGCTACGTATCAGCGACTCATCGGCGGGATGGCTGTCATAGCGCTCCACAACTGTTGATGCCGAGGTGGCTGCCATGCCGAAGCTGACGTCGAACGCCCTTACGTTATCCATCAATACCGCCCTGGCCGGCGCCGCCGGGGTACTGATCTTCAACTGGCCCGATTCGTAGGTGTAGGTAAGTTGGCGTATGCCAAAGCGAAGTTGGCCGGGCTCGGCGCCGGGTGGCGTGCCTGCATAAACCCTGGCCGCCTCCTTGCAGTCGGACAACACTGTCCAGTCAGGCCTGCCGACGCCATCGCCGACATTCGCGGTCACCAGCGTCAATGACTTCGCACTCCCTGCCGCTTCCCAGCTTATCGGCCGATCAAAGGCAACCGGAGCATTGTCGATAGCCGCCACGGCCAAACACCCCAGCATGCCCGCCTGGCGAATATCCTGGGTGATCTTGCTCAGCACAAAGCGCGCATCATCCTGCAGCACCATGGCGGCCTGCTGGCTGGCATGGGTCAATCGCGAGCTGATCAGTATCTGGCTTGCCCCCAGTATCATGACCAACCCGATGGCGAGCGCCAGCAACACTTCCACCAGGCTGAAACCTCGCCCAAGACGCTTCATTGCGACACTCCCTGTTCATTGCTGATGCGACTGGTCAGGGTGAAGGTTTCCCGCGCCCCAGGGCGATTTGCTGCCCGAGCATCCGCCCAACTGATGCTGATGGTGACCTCGTGCCCGTTCACCACCACTGATCCTTTGGCATCCTCGCCGGCAAAACCCATGATATTGGCTTCGAAATCGTGCAGGTCCAGGTCACGTACGCTGGCGGTGGCAGTGCTGGGTGGCCCCAGCTCCGCCCGGCCCCATGTGTAATCGGCGCCAGCATTGCTGCGAATGCGGTCGAGCATGTCGTAGGCAATAAAACTGGCTTGGCTGGTCATCCTGGCGCTGTTGGTGTACTTGAGCGCGTTGAGTTGCAGCACCGCAGCGCCCATCAGGCCGATCGCCAAAATCAACAGCGCGACCAGCACCTCGACCAGTGTCATGCCGGATTGGCGCAAGTGCGCAACGCGCAGGAATCGGTTCTGGCAGGCAGGCATTTGCGTCGTCATCCATGTCGAAGGCCGGAGAAAAAAGCAGGCAAGGCCTGCTGTGCGACCCAAGACTAGCGTCGGTTTTCGAGCGGCGCTGCTCCCGGAACAAAGGGAAATACTTTGGACATAAAGGCCATCATCCAGCGCCAAGGACCAAGCGCTATACCTAGAAAACCCACTCGTGCCCATGGAGGGAACGCACATGAAACAAAAAGGATTCACCCTGATTGAAATGCTGCTGGGGCTGATCGTCACCAGTTTTCTCGCGCAACTGGCCGTACCCGGTTTCAAGGGCTTGCTTGAATCGCAACAACGACAAAACGCGGCCCAAGCACTCGCCTCCGGGCTGCGCTACGCACGCACCGAGGCCATCGCGCGCAACCGGGCGGTGGTCATTCATGCAAAGGACGAGGACTGGAGCCTGGGATGGCGCGTGATACTGGATGTGAGTGGGCGCGGCCACCTGGATGACAACAATCCAGTATTGCTGGAGCGCGAGGGCAATGGGCGCGTGTCGGTGGCCGGGAATGGCCCGGTTACGAGCCAGGTGCGCTTCAGCGGCCTGGGGGAGCCGGTGTTTGCCGGCGGGGGATTTCGTGCCGGCACCGTACATGTGTGTGACAAGGACCAGGCACAGAGCCTGTATCAGATCGTGCTGGCCCCCAGCGGGCGCATCAGCCTGCGCAGTGACAAGACCGAACAGGCATTATGCCGAGGCTATTCCAGCACCCTGGCCATCAGAGCAGCGAGCGGACCCGCAGTTCCTTGGGCATGGAGAACGTGATGTTTTCTTCACGGCCCGCCAGCTCATCGGCGCCGGTGGCACCCCAGGCTTGCAACTGTTGGATCACACCGCGCACCAGTACTTCCGGAGCGGAGGCGCCCGCCGTGATGCCGATACGCTCGACACCGTCGAACCAGCTGCGCTGCATGTCTTCGGCGCCGTCGATCAGGTACGCCGGTGTGGCCATGCGCTCGGCCAGCTCGCGCAGGCGGTTGGAGTTGGAACTGTTAGGGCTGCCGACCACCAGCACTACATCGCATTCGTCCGCCAGTTGCTTGACCGCATCCTGGCGGTTTTGCGTGGCGTAGCAGATGTCATCCTTGCGGGGGCCGCCAATAGCAGGAAACCGCGTGCGCAGGGCGTCGATGACGCGGCTGGTATCGTCCATGGACAAGGTGGTCTGGGTGACGAAAGCCAGACGATCAGGGTTGTGTACCTGCAAGTTGGCAACGTCTTTTTCGTCTTCCACCAGGTAGATGGCGCCGCCGTTGCTGGCGTCGTACTGGCCCATGGTGCCTTCGACCTCCGGGTGACCGGCATGGCCGATCAGGATGCATTCGCGACCGTCGCGGCTATAACGGGCCACCTCGATGTGCACCTTGGTCACCAGCGGGCAGGTGGCATCGAACACTTTAAGGCCACGGCCAGCCGCTTCGGTACGCACGGCCTGGGACACGCCATGGGCACTGAAGATGACGATAACGTCGTCGGGTACCTGATCGAGTTCTTCGACAAAGATCGCACCGCGTGCGCGCAGGTCTTCGACCACGAACTTGTTATGCACGACTTCGTGGCGCACATAAATCGGCGGCCCGAAGACCTCCAGGGCGCGGTTGACGATTTCGATCGCCCGGTCCACGCCAGCGCAGAAGCCACGGGGGTTGGCGAGTTTGATTTGCATGCTGTGCCTCGTGCCTTGCAGGCCAAGAAATTGGATCAACTCAGCTCTATAGAATAAGCATCTGTGGGAGCGGGCTTGCCCGCGATGCAAACGACTCGATGTATCAGATACACCTAGGTGATGCTATCGCAGGCAAGCCAGCTCCCACACAAGCCAGCCCCACAGGAACCGGTTTCGTCAGTTAGAGCGCTTTAACGTCGATGATTTCAACATCAAACGTCAAGGTTTTACCGGCCAACGGATGGTTGAAATCGATGGTCACTTGCGCATCATCGAAGGCTTTAACCACACCGGGCAATTCGGTATTGGCCGCATCATTGAAGATCACCAGCAAACCTTCCGACAGGTCCATACCTTCGAACTGCGAACGCGGGATGATCTGCACGTTTTGCGGGTTGGGTTGGCCGAAAGCGTTTTCCGGCAGGATCTGCAGGTTGCGCTTGTCGCCCGCCTTGAACCCGAACAATGCCGCTTCAAAACCAGGCAGCAGGTTACCGTCGCCAACCTTGAAGGTCGCCGGGGCTTTGTCGAAGGTGCTGTCGACCGTGTCGCCATTTTCCAGGCGCAATGCGAAATGCAAAGTGACTTCCGTGTTCTGGCCGATGCGTTGCTCAGCCAATACCTGATCAGTCATTGACGGTTTCTCCGGTTTTCTTGCTCTTGAACATATCCAGCGCCAGCATGATTGCACCAACGGTGATGGCGCTGTCGGCAAAGTTGAACGCCGGGAAGTAGTGGCGGTTCTGCCAATGCACCAGGATGAAGTCGATCACATGGCCCAGGGCGATGCGGTCATACAGGTTACCCAGCGCGCCGCCCAACACCAGGGCCAGCGCGATAGCCAGCCAGGTGTCGTCGCGGCCCAGGCGCTTGAGCCACACCACCAGCACGGCACTGACCACCACGGCGATCAGCGCGAACAGCCAGCGCTGCCAGCCACCGCCATCAGCGAGGAAGCTGAAGGCGGCACCCGTGTTATAGGCCAGGGTCCAGCTGAAGTAATCCGGGATCACCACGATTTGCTGGAACATTTCCAGGGAGCCCTCGAAGTGAGCCTTGCTGACCTGGTCAATGACCAGCACCAGCAGGCTCAGTACGAGCCAGCCCAGACGTCCGAAACGACTGGCTGTATTAGGCATAGTGACGAACCTCGCCTTCACCGCTGATGTTGTCGACACAACGACCACAGATTTCCGGGTGCTCAGGGTTCACGCCGACATCTTCACGGCAGTGCCAGCAACGGGCGCATTTAGGGAAGGCCGACTTCACCACCTTGAGCTTCAGGCCCGGCACCTCGGTGACCACGGCATCTGCCGGGGCCTGGGCGAAAGGTGCCAGGCTCGCGGTGGAGGTGATCAGTACGAAGCGCAGTTCGTTGCTCAGCTTGGCCAGGTCGGCACTCAGGCCGTCCTCGGCAAACAAGGTGACTTCGGCTTGCAGGTTGCCGCCCACGGCCTTGGCCGCACGCTGAACTTCCAGCTCCTTGTTCACCGCAACCTTGACAGCCATGACGCCTTCCCAGTACTCGCGGCCCAGTTCGAAGTCGGCCGGCAGTTCGGTCAGGCCTTCGTACCAGGTGTTGAGCATGACCGACTCGTTACGCTCGCCCGGCAGGTATTCCCACAGCTCGTCGGCGGTGAACGCCAGGATCGGCGCGATCCAGCGCACCAGCGCTTCGCTGACGTGGTACAGCGCGGTCTGCGCCGAACGGCGAGCCTTGCTGTTGGCGCCGGTGGTGTACTGGCGGTCCTTGATGATATCGAGGTAGAAACCGCCCAACTCCTGCACGCAGAAGTTGTGGATCTTGGAGTAGACGTTCCAGAAGCGGTATTCGCCGTAGTGTTCCTGCAACTCGCGCTGCAACAACAGGGTACGGTCCACGGCCCAACGGTCCAGCGCGAGCATGTCTTCGGCCGGCAGCAGGTCGGTGGCCGGGTTGAAACCGGTCAGGTTCGACAGCATGAAGCGCGCGGTATTGCGGATACGACGGTAGGCGTCGGCGCTGCGGGCCAGGATCTGGTCCGACACGGCGATTTCACCCGAATAATCGGTGGAAGCCACCCACAGACGCATGATGTCGGCGCCCAACGTATCGTTGATCTTTTTCGGCTCGATCACGTTCTTCAGCGATTTGGACATCTTGCGGCCCGTCTCGTCGACGGTGAAGCCGTGGGTCAGCAGCTCGCGGTACGGCGCGTGGTTGTCGATGGCGCAACCGGTCAGCAGCGACGAGTGGAACCAGCCACGGTGCTGGTCCGAACCTTCCAGGTACAGGTCGGCACGCGGGCCGGTCTCGTGGCCCATAGGGTGCGAACCGCGCAGCACGTGCCAGTGAGTGGTGCCCGAATCGAACCACACGTCGAGGGTGTCGCTGATCTTGTCGTACAGCGGCGCTTCATCGCCCAGCAACTCGGCGGCGTCCAGCTTGAACCAGGCTTCGATGCCTTCCTGCTCAACGCGCTGGGCCACGACTTCCATCAGCTCGACGGTGCGCGGGTGCAGCTCACCGCTTTCCTTGTTCAGGAAAAACGGGATCGGCACGCCCCAGTTACGCTGGCGGGAGATGCACCAGTCAGGACGGTTGGCGATCATCGAGTGCAGGCGCGCCTGGCCCCAGGCCGGGACGAACTTGGTGTCTTCGATGGCTTTGAGCGAGCGTACACGCAGGGTGTCGCCGCTGGTCGGCTCTTTGTCCATGCCGATAAACCACTGCGCCGTAGCGCGGTAGATCAGCGGGGTCTTGTGACGCCAGCAATGCATGTAGCTGTGCTGGATGGTGGCGGTTTGCATCAACGCACCGACTTCACGCAGCTTTTCGATGATCGGCTGGTCAGCCTTGAAGATGAACTGGCCACCGAAGAACTCGAGCGAAGGCACGTAGACGCCATTGCTCTGCACCGGGTTGATGATGTCATCGTTGACCATGCCGTACTTCTTGCAGATCACGAAGTCGTCCACCCCATAGGCAGGCGAGCAGTGGACAATGCCGGTACCCGAACCCAACTCGACGTAGTCAGCCAGGTACACCGGCGACAGACGGTCATAGAACGGGTGACGGAAGTTGATCAGCTCCAGCGCAGAACCAGTGGTGGTGGCGATCACCGAACCTTTTAGTTCGTAACGCGCCAGGCACGACTCGACCATTTCTTCGGCCAGCACCAGCAGGCGATCACCGACGTCCACCAGGGCGTAGGTGAATTCCGGGTGCACGTTCAGCGCCTGGTTGGCCGGGATGGTCCACGGGGTAGTGGTCCAGATCACGATGGCCGCTGGCTTGCTCAGGCTTGCCAGGCCAAAGGCCTCGGCCAGCTTGGCGTCGTCGGCGATCGGGAAGGCCACGTCGATGGTCGAGGACTTCTTGTCTTCGTACTCCACTTCCGCTTCGGCCAGGGCCGAACCGCAGTCGAAGCACCAGTTCACGGGCTTGAGGCCCTTGAACACGAAACCGCCCTTGACGATTTCAGCCAAGGCGCGGATTTCACCGGCCTCGTTCTTGAAGTTCATGGTCTTGTAGGGGTTGTCCCACTCGCCCAGCACGCCCAGGCGGATGAATTCGGACTTCTGGCCTTCGATCTGCTCAGTGGCGTAGGCACGGCACAGTTCGCGGGTCTTGTCCGCGCCCAGGTTCTTGCCGTAGGTCACTTCAACTTTATGCTCGATCGGCAGGCCATGGCAGTCCCAGCCCGGAACGTACGGCGCGTCAAAGCCCGACAGGGTTTTGGAGCGCAGGATCATGTCCTTGAGAATCTTGTTCAGCGCATGACCGATATGAATCGTGCCGTTGGCATAAGGAGGGCCGTCGTGCAGGACGAATTTCGGACGATCCTTGCCAATTTCGCGCAACTTTCCGTACAGGCCAATACTGTCCCAGCGCTGCAGGATCTGCGGTTCGCGCTGTGGCAGGCCGGCCTTCATTGGGAAGGCGGTGTCCGGAAGGTTTAGCGTGGCTTTATAGTCGGTCATTTAAGGCTCTTCGGTTAGCGATGGGCGCTAGGTGCGGCTAGTGCACGGGCGGCGGCGACATCCGCATTGATCGCCGTTTTCAACGCCTCCAGGGAGGCGAAACGCTGCTCTTCACGCAGCTTCTGGTGGAAAACCACCGTCAAACGCCGGTCGTATAAATCACCGGCAAAATCCAAAAGGTGAACTTCCAGGTGGGCCTTGCCATCACCTGCAACCGTGGGCCTGACGCCTATATTGGCAACTCCTGGCCACGATTGGCCGTCGATGTCGACGCTTACCAGGTAAACCCCGGTCAGCGGCACACGACGGCGCTTGAGTTGCACGTTGGCGGTTGGCGTGCCCAATTGGCGCGCCAGCTTCTGGCCGTGCAATACCCGCCCGGCAATGCGGAACGGGCGACCGAGCAAACGCTCGGCCAGGTCGAAGTCGGCGGCGGCCAGGGCGTTACGCACCTGGGTGCTGCTCACGCGCAGGCCGTCCAGTTCGACGGTTTGCGCGGCTTCGACAGTGAAACCCTGATTGACGCCGGCATGTTGCAGGAAATCGAAATCCCCGACCCGGTCACAACCGAAATGGAAGTCGTCGCCGACCTCCAGGTGCTGTACACCCAAGCCGTCCACCAGGATGCGGTCGACGAACTCGGCGGCGCTGAGGCTGCGCAAACGCTGGTTGAATGCCAGGCAGAGGACACGGTCCACGCCCTCCTCCGCCAACAGTTGCAGCTTGTCCCGCAAGCGCGCCAAGCGGGCCGGCGCGGTTTCGGGGGTAAAGAACTCCCGCGGTTGTGGCTCAAAAATCACCACGCAGCTGGGCACGCCCAACTCGACCGCACGCTCGCGCAGCCGAGCCAGGATAGCCTGGTGGCCACGGTGAACACCGTCAAAGTTGCCAATAGTGGCGACGCAGCCCCGATGCTCGGGGCGCAGGTTGTGGAGACCTCGAACCAGCTGCATAACGCGCTTCTTGCTCATAAAGTGGTCGATTATAACCACACCCAGCCCCGGACGACAGGCAACTGCGCAGGCCAAATGGGTCGAATCGATAAAACAACCGTTTTATCGCGGCAAAGTCTCTATCCCAACGACTTGCGATTGAAATCACGCAGGCGAAAACCCTGCAACAGCAACATCCCGAAGTACACCGCCACGCCCGCCACCACCAATACACCCAGGCGCATGAAGCGCTCCAGCATATTACCTTGGTCCCAGGCCGGCATGAGGTGCATCAGGGCAAAGAGCACAACCGACATCGCGGCGACCGCCACCAGCAGCTTGAGCGCAAACACGCCCCAGCCGGGCTGTGGTTGATACATCTGCTGTTTACGCAATTGGTAAAACAGCAGGCCTGCGTTTATACATGCCCCCGCGCTGATCGCCAAAGCCAGGCCGGCGTGGGCCAGCGGGCCGATAAACACCAGGTTGAGCAGTTGCGTAACCACCAGGGTGAAAATCGCGATTTTCACCGGGGTACGGATGTTTTGCTGAGCGTAGAAGCCGGGCGCCAGCACTTTGATCACGATAATGCCGAGCAGACCGACGGAGTAGGCGACCAGCGCATGCTGGGTCATCAAGGCGTCATGGGCGTCGAACTGCCCGTATTGAAACAGCGAGACCGTCAACGGTTCGGCGAGGATGCCCAGGGCCAGGGCGCACGGCAACACCAGCAGAAAGCATAGGCGCAGGCCCCAATCGAGTATGCGTGAGTATTCCTGGCGATCCTTGCTGGCGTAGGTACGCGCCAGGGTCGGCAGCAGGATGGTGCCCAACGCCACGCCCAGCACACCGGATGGCAATTCCATCAGGCGGTCGGCGTAGTACATCCACGACACCGAGCCGGATACCAGCAACGAGGCGAACGCGGTGTTGATGATCAGGGAAATCTGACTGACCGACACCCCGAGGATCGCCGGCAGCATGTTGCGCATCACGCGCCAGACGCCGGAATCCTTGAGGTTCAAGCGCGGCAGTACAAGCATGCCGATTTTTTTCAGGTGCGGCAGCTGGTACAGCAACTGTGCCAGGCCGCCGGCCAGGACCGCCCAGCCCAGGGCCATGACGGGCGGATCGAAATACGGCGTAAGGAACAACGCAAAAATAATCATGCTGACGTTCAGCAAGGTCGGCACAAAGGCCGGTACCGAGAAACGATTCCAGGTATTGAGGATCGCCCCGGCGAGCGAAGACAGGGAAATCAGCAATATATAAGGAAAGGTCACCCGCAGCAGATCAGTGGTCAGCGCGAACTTTTCCGGCGTATTGGCAAAACCGGGCGCCGTGGCCCAGATCACCCAGGGCGCGGCGAGCATCCCGACGATGGTTACCAGCATCAGCACCAGCGTCAGCAAACCTGAGACGTAGGCGATAAACGTACGGGTCGCCTCCTCGCCATGCTGGGTCTTGTACTCGGCCAGAATCGGCACGAACGCCTGGGAAAACGCGCCTTCGGCAAAGATCCGCCGCAACAGGTTGGGCAGTTTAAAGGCAATAAAGAACGCATCCGTGGCCATGCTGGCGCCAAAGATGCGGGCCAGCAGGGTGTCACGCACGAACCCCAACACCCTGGAAATCATCGTGATAGAGCTGACGGCAGCCAACGATTTGAGCAGATTCATTGAAAGAGTTTGCGCCTATAGATAAAGAGCAGGCGAACTACGCGCCCACTTATGCGATACTGCGCGCCTGCAACAGCACAGAGCCAAAGCTCGCGAGTTTACAGGTCAAGCGCCGGAAATAAATCACCCGCCTCTTCAGATCGACCACTCAGCAGTTCGCATCAGCCGCCCTTGACAACCCGTCAAGTCATCGGCATGATTCGCGGCCTATTTTGTTTGCTATTTCCTAAAAAGTCTTTCGAGGAGCTCGACGGTGGCCAACACACCTTCCGCCAAAAAACGTGCAAAACAGGCTGAGAAGCGTCGCAGCCACAACGCCAGCCTGCGTTCCATGGTTCGCACCTACATCAAGAATGTAGTCAAAGCCATCGACACCAAAGACGCTGAAAAAGCTCAAGCAGCTTACGTTCTGGCTGTGCCTGTTATCGACCGTATGGCCGATAAAGGCATCATCCACAAGAACAAGGCCGCTCGCCATAAGAGCCGCCTGAATGGCCACATCAAGGCTCTGAGCGTTCCTGCTGCAGCCTAAGTGGTAACAACTGCCACGTAGCCCAGGTTGCGTAACAGTTAAGAAATGCCCCGTACCGAAAGGTCCGGGGCATTTTTGTTTGCCCCCTGAAAACTGTAGGAGCGAGCTTGCTCGCGAAGATCGTTAACGATGACGCGGGAAGCCTGGCGCCCGAGGGGTTCTCAGGTTTTTCGCGAGCAAGCTCGCGCCTACAGAAAGTTGACCGGGAATATTCTCAAGGCAAAAAAACGCCCCGAACCAGTCGGGGCGTTTTTGATACCGATTGATCAAACCACAATCAATGGTGATGACCGCCTTCACCGTGGACGTGGCCGTGAGCCACTTCTTCCTGGGAAGCGTCGCGGATGGCCACGATCTTCACTTGGAAGTTCAGGCGCTGGCCAGCCAGAGGGTGGTTGCCGTCAACGGTAACGTCGTCGCCGTCCAGGTCGCGGATGGTGACGATCTGCATTTGGCCGTCCGGCGCGGAAGCGTGGAACTGCATGCCCACTTCCAGCTCATCAACACCTTCGAACATGCTGCGGCTCAAGGTGCTGACCAGTTCGGCGGAGTATTCGCCGTAGGCATCTTCAGGTTCTACGGCGACGGTCAGTTCGTCACCGACGTTCTTGCCTTCCAGAGCCTTTTCCAGGCCCGGGATGATGTTACCTGCGCCTTGCAGGTAAACCAGCGGCGCGCCGCCGGCGGAGCTGTCGATGACCTCACCAGCGTCGTTGGTCAGGGTATAGTCGATGGAGACAGCCTTGTTAGCGGCGATCGTCATGGGGCGAGACCTTTTGCATAAGAATGAAGAACGGACAAGTCTAAACAAGGATTTGCCCGAAAGCGAACGGAACCCGGACGGACGGGGCCGATCAACGGTCACGATCACAGGTTTTCATCAGGACGACGATGGCCACTGGGTGGCCGAGCTGTCCTGCGGCCACACCCAGCACCTGCGCCACCAACCGCCCTGGCAGTCGCGCGCCTGGGTGCTCGACCCCGCGCAACGCCTTGAAAAAATAGGCCAGGCCTTTGCGTGCGGCTGGTGTGCGCAAGGGCACGAATAACGATAACCTTGGCGCCTGATTCGCGGTAGGCACTCACCCATAGAGCGCCACCCAAGCCATGCACCTCCAGAGAATTCGCATGCAGACTTTTTTTATCGCGCCCACCGATTTTGGTGTGGGTCTGACCTCCATCAGCCTTGGGCTGGTGCGCACCCTGGAACGGGCCGGCCTGAAAGTCGGTTTTTTCAAACCCATCGCCCAGCCACACCCTGGCGATACCGGGCCGGAACGCTCCACCGAGCTGGTGGCGCGCACCCACGGCCTGAAACCGCCGCAGCCCCTGGGCCTGGCTCACGTGGAGCGCATGCTCGGCGACGGCCAGCTCGATGAGCTGCTCGAAGAGATCATCACCCTTTACCAACAGGCAGCCGTAGGCAAAGACGTGCTGATCGTCGAAGGCATGGTGCCGACCCGCAGCGCCAGCTACGCGGCACGGGTCAACCTGCACCTGGCCAAGAGCCTGGACGCCGAAGTGATCCTGGTCTCGGCGCCGGAAAATGAAGTGCTCACCGAGCTTTCCGGCCGTGTGGAATTGCAGGCCCAACTGTTTGGCGGTCCCAAAGACCCGAAAGTGCTGGGCGTAATCCTCAACAAGGTACGCACCGACGAAAGCATGGAAGCCTTCTCGGCGCGCCTCAAAGAGCATTCGCCGCTGTTGCGCAGCGGCGATTTCCGGCTGCTCGGCTGCATCCCCTACCAACCCGAGCTGAATGCCCCGCGCACCCGCGACGTGGCCGACCTGATGGGCGCGCAGATCCTCAATGCCGGCGACTACGAAAGCCGGCGCATGACCAAGATCATCATTTGCGCACGCACCATGCGTAACACCGTCGAGCTGCTCAAACCCGGCGTGTTGGTGGTGACCCCGGGAGATCGCGATGACATCATCCTCGCCGTCAGCCTGGCCGCCATCAATGGCGTGCCGCTGGCCGGGCTGCTGCTGACCAGCGACACCCTGCCCGACCCACGCATCATGGATCTGTGCCGGGGCGCCTTCCAGGCCGGGTTGCCGGTGTTGTCGGTGAGCACCGGCTCCTATGACACCGCCAACCAGCTCAATAGCCTCAACAAGGAAATCCCTATCGATGACCGCGAGCGTGCGGAAATCATCACCGACTTCGTCGCCAGCCACCTCGATGCGCGCTGGCTGCACCAGCGTTGCGGCACGCCGCGGGAGATGCGCCTGTCGCCGGCGGTGTTCCGTTACCAGTTGATCCAACGCGCCCAGGCCGCCAACAAACGCATCGTGTTGCCCGAAGGCAGCGAGCCGCTGACCGTACAGGCCGCCGCAATCTGCCAGGCCCGCGGCATTGCCCGTTGCGTGCTGCTGGCCAAGCCTGCGGATGTGGAGGCAGTCGCCCGCGCCCAGGGTATCGACCTGCCCGAAGGCCTGGAGATTCTCGACCCCGACCTGATTCGCCAACGCTACGTGGAGCCAATGGTCGCCTTGCGCAAGAGCAAAAGCCTCAACGCGCCCATGGCCGAGCAACAACTGGAAGACACCGTGGTGATCGCCACCATGATGCTCGCTCTCGACGAAGTGGATGGCCTGGTCTCCGGCGTTATTCACTCCACCGCCAATACCATTCGCCCTGCCCTGCAACTGATCAAGACCGCGCCGGGCTGCACCTTGGTGTCGTCGGTGTTCTTTATGCTGTTCCCCGAGCAGGTACTGGTGTACGGCGACTGCGTGATGAACCCGCACCCAAGCGCTGCGGAACTGGCGGAAATCGCCCTGCAAAGCGCCGACTCGGCGGCCGCGTTCGGCATCACGCCACGGGTGGCGATGATCAGCTATTCCAGCGGTGACTCGGCCAGCGGCGAGGAGGTGGAAAAAGTCCGCGAAGCCACCCTGCTCGCCCACGAACAACAAAGCTCGCTGCTGATCGACGGCCCGTTGCAATACGACGCCGCCGCCAACGAAAACGTCGCCCGACAACTGGCGCCCAACAGCCAGGTGGCAGGCAAGGCCACCGTCTTTGTATTCCCGGACCTGAACACCGGCAACACTACCCACAAAGCCGTACAACGCAGCGCCGATTGCGTGAGCCTGGGGCCGATGCTCCAGGGCCTGCGCAAACCGGTCAATGACCTGCCACGAGGCGCCCAGGTGGACGACATCGTGTACACCATCGCCCTGACGGCGATCCAAGCCGCCAACCGACCCATGGATATCTAAATGCTGGATTTTCTACCTGCCGCCGTGCGCGGGGTGATCGCTTCGCTGTTGCTGGCGCTGAACACGATCCTGCTGTGTTCGTTCCTGTTTATCGTGGCGCTGTTCAAGGCGCTGCCGTTCGCCAAGCGCCTGAGCGAATGGCTGATGAACCACACCCATGAAGCCTGGGTCACCAACAACAAGGGTTGGATGAACCTGGTGCGCCGTACGCGCTGGCACCTGACTGGCCTTGAGGGCCTGGACTACCAGCACTCGTACCTGGTGACCAGCAACCATCAGAGCTGGGTCGACATCATGGTGTTGCAGTACGTGCTCAATCGGCGCATTCGCCCCCTGAAGTTCTTCCTCAAGCAAGAGCTGATCTGGGTACCGGTGATTGGTCTGGCGTGGTGGGCGCTGGGCTTCCCCTTCATGAAGCGCTACAGCAAGGCTTATTTGGAGAAGCACCCGGAGAAGAAAGGCAAAGACCTGGAAACCACGCGCAAGACCTGTGCGAAGTTTCGCGACAATCCCGTGGGGATTTTCAACTTTGCCGAAGGCACACGCTTTACGCCGGGCAAGCATGCGCAGCAGCAGTCACCGTTTCGCTACCTGCTTAAACCCAAGGCGGGTGGCATTGCGTTTGTGTTGGATGCCATGGGCGAGCAGCTCAAGTCACTGATCAATGTGACCATCCACTACCCCGCCGGGCGCCCAGGTTATTGGGATTTGCTGTGCGGTAACGTGAAGGACGTGGTGGTGCACTTTGAAGAGGTGCAGATACCGGCCGAATTCATCGGCAAGAATTATGAGCAGGATGGGGAATATCGACTGGCGTTCCAGGGCTGGATCAACCAGTTGTGGCAAGACAAGGATGCATTGTTGGAACAGCTGCACAAAGACTTTCCGGCCAGCCGCTGATCAACATGTGGATGCAATTTAATGTGGGGGCTGGCTTGCCTGCGATAGCGGTGGATCAGCTAAGGATCAATAAACTGACAGTCCGTCATCGCAGGCAAGCCAGCTCCCACATTGACCGAGTCCACATTTGAGAATATGTAAAAAGCCCGCCACCGGGTAACCGGTGGCGGGCTTTTTTGTGCGGCAATAAAGCTTAGATCGCGCCGCGCTGACGCAACAGTTCCAGCACTTGCTTGACGCTGTCTTCCAGCGACAACGCCTGGGTGTCGATCACAAGGTCGGCATTCAGCGGCACGTCATACGGGAAGGATTCGCCAGGGATGTTATCCCCACCGGCCGCGTACAAACCTTGCGGGTCACGCTCGGCGCACACCAACGGCGATGCCTGCACGTAGACGGTCAGCAGTCGGTCCGCACCAATCAGCGCCTTGGCCTGTTCACGGCCTTCGGCATCCGGCGCAACGAAGGCTGCCAGGGTCAACAGGCCGGCTTCATTGAACTGACGCGCCACATGAGCGGCACGACGCCAGTTCTCGGTACGCCCGGCACGGTCCTGCGGCAACCCTTTGTTCAGGTCGTGACGCAGGTTCTGGCCGTCCAGTACGAACACCGCACGGCCCATGTCGAACAGCTTGCGCTCGACCGCATAGGCCAGAGTGCTCTTGCCTGCGCCCGACAAGCCGCTGAACAACACCGTGGCCGGCTGCTGGCCGAAACGCAGGGCGCGCTCTTCGGTGGCGACATGCGCCAGGCTGCCGTGCTGCGCAGCGCCGCCATGACCCACCGGTGGCGCGATGATCATGCCCGCGGCGACCGTGCCGTTGGTCAAGCGATCGATCACGATGAACGCGCCGGTGGTGCGGTTGCTGTCGTAACCGTCCAGGGCGATGGCGGCGTCCAGGCTGACCTTGACCCGGCCAATTTCGTTGAGCTGCAGCGAACTCGCCGGGCCTTCGGCCAGGGTGTTTACGTCCACGCGGTGCACGATGCTGGTGATGGAACCCGGCACGTAGCTGGTGGCGCGCTTGATGTCGTATTTCTTGCCTGGCAGCATCGGTTCTTCAGCCATCCACACCAGCATGGCGTCGAAGGCGTCGGTCACTTGCGGCACGTTGTCGGCATGCACCAACAGGTCGCCACGGGAGATGTCGATCTCATCTTCCATGGTCAAGGTCACGGCCTGGCCTGGGCCTGCGTGTTCCAGCTCACCTTCAAAGGTGACGATGGATTTGACGCGGCTGCTCTTGCCCGACGGCAACACCACCACTTCGTCGCCCTTGTGCACGATGCCGCTCGCCAGGGTGCCGGCAAACCCACGGAAGTTCAGGTTCGGGCGGTTGACGTATTGCACCGGGAAACGCAGGTCGGTGTAGTTGCGGTCGTTGGCGATCTCGACAGTCTCCAAGATCTCCATCAGCGACTGGCCGGTGTACCAGGGCGAACGCTCGCTCTTGTTCACCACGTTGTCGCCCTTGAGCGCCGACATCGGCACGAAGGCCAGGGTGCTCGGCTTGAATGCGATACCTTCGGCGAACTTCAGGTAATCGGCCTTGATCGACTCGAATACGCTTTGGTCAAAGCCGTTGATGTCCATCTTGTTGATGGCCACCACGATGTGTTTGATGCCCAGCAACGAGGCGATGTAGCTGTGACGACGGGTCTGGGTCTGCACGCCGTAGCGGGCGTCGATCAGGATGATCGCCAGGTCACAGGTAGACGCACCGGTGGCCATGTTGCGGGTGTACTGCTCATGGCCGGGGGTATCGGCGATGATGAATTTGCGCTTGGCGGTGGAGAAATAGCGGTAGGCAACATCGATGGTGATGCCCTGCTCACGCTCGGCCTGCAGGCCATCGACCAGCAACGCCAGGTCTATATCGTCACCGGTGGTGCCGGACTTCTTCGAGTCGCGGGTAATGGCTTCCAGGTGATCTTCGTAGATCATCTTGGAGTCGTGCAGCAGGCGCCCGATCAGGGTGCTCTTGCCGTCATCGACGTTGCCGCAGGTCAGGAAGCGCAACATCTCTTTGCGCTCGTGCTGGCCCAGGTAGGCGAGGATGTCCTCGCTGATCAAATCAGATTGATGCGACATGACAGCCCCTTAGAAATAGCCTTGACGTTTTTTATCTTCCATCGAGCCTGCACCATCGTGGTCGATGACACGGCCCTGGCGCTCGGAAGTTCGCGTCAGGAGCATTTCCTGAATGATGTCCGTCAGCGTCTCGGCTTCGGACTCCACCGCGCCCGTCAACGGGTAGCAGCCAAGGGTGCGGAAACGTACTTTCTTTTTGACGATGCGGGCTTTGTCTTCCTCGGACAGGTGCTCGAGGATGCGGTCGTCGTCGATCATGATCAACGTGCCGTTCTTCTCGATCACCTCGCGCTCGGCGGCGAAGTACAGCGGCACGATCGGGATGCCTTCCAGGTAGATGTACTGCCAGATGTCCAGCTCGGTCCAGTTGGACAGCGGGAACACGCGGATCGACTCGCCCTTGTTGACGTTGCCGTTGTAGACGTTCCACAGCTCCGGGCGTTGGTTCTTCGGGTCCCAACGGTGCTTGCTGTCGCGGAACGAATACACGCGCTCTTTGGCACGGGATTTCTCTTCATCGCGACGGGCACCGCCGAATGCTGCGTCGAAACCATGCTTGTCCAGCGCCTGCTTGAGGCCCTCGGTCTTCATGATATCGGTGTGCTTGGCACTGCCATGGGTGAACGGGTTGATGTTCTGCGCCACGCCCTCGGGGTTGATGTGGGTAATCAGGTCCAGGCCCAGCTCCTCGACCATCTTGTCGCGGAACTTGTACATCTCCTGGAATTTCCAGCGAGTGTCGACGTGCATCACCGGAAATGGCAGTTTGCCCGGGAAGAAGGCCTTGCGTGCCAGGTGCAGCATCACGGCGGAGTCTTTACCGATCGAGTAGAGCATCACCGGGTTATCGAACTCGGCGGCGACCTCGCGGATGATGTGGATGCTTTCCGCCTCCAGCTGTTTCAGATGCGTCAGTTTGTCGACCATGGTTACTCACGGAAAAACGATCTTATGGACGGCCAGCGGGCCGTGTTCGAGCGAGGCATGCTAGCACAGCAACTTCTTCTATTTAGGGCGCCAGCTAGACCGAAACGATATATGAATATGCCGCCGAGTTTGGCGCTCAACTCGGTCAATGGGGGAGCTGGCTTGCCTGCGATACAGGCGCCGTGCTCCTTCAGGCTGACCGAGGTGATGCCATCGCAGGCAAGCCAGCTCCCACAGTGTTCAATGCTGTGCTTTAGATCGGATTGGGGCAGTCGATGAACAGATGCTCCAGGGCAAAGCGCCGCGCCAGGTAGTCGCCCAAGGCCTGCACGCCGTAGCGTTCGGTGGCGTGATGGCCGGCGGCGATGAAGCTGATGTCGTTTTCCCGGGCGCTGTGGAAGGTCTGTTCGGACGCTTCACCGCTCAGGTACAAATCGACACCCGCGGCAATCGCCTGGTCGATGTAGCCCTGGCCGCCACCGGTACACCAGCCGACGCGGCGAATCATCTCGCTGCCTTCGATCAGCAGCGGTTCGCGGCCCATCACTTCCTGCACGCGGCGGGCGAAGTCGCGGGGTGACAAGGGCTCGGCCAGGGAGCCGACCAGGCCGACGATTTTTGGGTTGCCGGGGTCCAGCGGGCCTTCGACGGTGATGTCCAGGTGGCGAGCCAGTTGCACGTTGTTGCCGACATCGGCGTGCAGGTCCAGGGGCAAGTGGTAGGCCAGCAGGCTGATGTCATGCTTGAGCAGGGTTTTGAGGCGGCGCTGCTTCATGCCGGTGATGCATGGGTTTTCGCCCTTCCAGAAGTAACCGTGGTGCACCAGCACCAGGTCGGCCTTGGCTTCGACAGCGGCGTCCAGCAGGGCTTGGCTGGCGGTCACGCCGCTGACGATGCGCATCACTTGGGGCCGGCCCTCGACCTGCAGGCCATTGGGGCAGTAATCGGCAATTTTGGCGCTGCCGAGGTAGCGGTCGGCTTCCTCGACGAGGGTAGTAAGGGGCACGGCCATAAAAGACTCCTAAATATCCCGTTCGCAGGCGTCACAGCCTCGTATAATGCGCGACATTATGGGCGCTCTCCCGCCCCCTGCAACCTGTCAGGACTTACTTGATGCTCAAGGCACTGCGTTTTTTTGGATGGCCATTGTTGGCTGGCGTGCTGATCGCGATGCTGATTATCCAGCGTTATCCCCAGTGGGTGGGCCTGCCCACACTGGATGTGAACCTGCAACAGGCGCCGCAGACCAACACAGTGGTGCAGGGTCCAGTGACCTATGCCGATGCCGTGGTCATCGCCGCTCCGGCGGTGGTCAACCTGTACACCACCAAGGTCATCAACAAGCCCGCGCATCCGTTGTTTGAAGACCCGCAATTTCGCCGCTACTTCGGTGACAACGGCCCCAAGCAGCGCCGCATGGAATCCAGCCTCGGCTCCGGCGTGATCATGAGCCCCGAAGGCTACATCCTCACCAACAACCACGTGACCACGGGCGCCGACCAGATCGTGGTGGCCCTGCGTGACGGCCGCGAAACCCTGGCCCGTGTGGTGGGCAGCGACCCGGAAACGGATCTGGCGGTACTCAAGATTGATCTGAAGAACCTGCCGGCCATCACCCTCGGCCGCTCCGACGGTTTGCGCGTGGGCGATGTGGCGCTGGCCATCGGCAACCCGTTCGGAGTGGGGCAAACGGTGACCATGGGCATCATCAGCGCCACCGGGCGTAACCAGTTGGGCCTTAACAGCTACGAAGATTTCATCCAGACCGACGCGGCGATCAACCCCGGCAACTCGGGCGGTGCGCTGGTGGACGCCAATGGCAACCTGACTGGCATCAACACCGCGATTTTTTCCAAGTCTGGCGGTTCACAGGGCATTGGTTTTGCCATCCCGGTAAAGCTGGCGATGGAAGTGATGAAGTCGATCATTGAGCACGGCCAGGTGATTCGCGGCTGGCTGGGCATTGAAGTACAGCCTTTGACCAAGGAACTGGCCGAGTCATTTGGCCTGACCGGGCGTCCAGGCATCGTGGTAGCGGGGATCTTCCGCGACGGCCCGGCGCAGAAAGCCGGCCTGCAACTGGGCGATGTGATCCTCAGCATCGACGGCGCGCCGGCGGGTGATGGCCGCAAGTCCATGAACCAGGTGGCGCGGATCAAGCCGACCGACAAGGTGGCGATCCTGGTGATGCGCAACGGCAAGGAGATCAAACTGTCGGCGGAAATCGGCCTGCGCCCACCACCGGCGACCGCGCCAGTCAAAGAAGAGCAATAACCGTCGCGACCCAAGCGCCCGTTCACGGGCGCTTGTAAGGCCATATTTCTTAGCGATTCATTCTCATTAGGCATGTTATATTGTTTCAATATCGCTATTGGAACGCTCTATCATGTCGTCTCGAAAGTTTGTGCCCTTGGCCGGCCTGGCCCTGGGTTTGCTGCTCGACCCTGCCTACGCCGAAGAAAACACCCTGGAACTGGACACCATCAGCGTCACTTCCGACGCCTATGAATCCGCTACCGGTCCGGTCGACGGCTACCGTGCCACCCGCTCTGCCAGTGCGACCAAGACCGACACGGCCTTGCGCGACATCCCGCAGTCGATCAGCGTGATTCCGGCCACGGTACTCAAAGACCTGGGCAGTACCAGCGTTGAACGCGCCCTGGAATTCGCCGGCGGTGTGTCCAAGCAAAACAACTTCGGCGGCCTGACTCTCTACGAATACAGCGTGCGCGGCTTCACCACATCCGAGTTCTACCAGGATGGTTTCAGCGCCAACCGTGGTTACCCCAGCACCCCGGACGCGGCGAATATCGAGCGCATTGAAGTGCTCAAAGGCCCCGCCGCCAGCCTTTATGGGCGTGGCGATCCCGGCGGCACGGTGAATATCGTCACCAAGAAACCCCAGCCCGAGGCCTTCACCACGCTGCAAACCAGCGCAGGCAGTTGGGACCGTTACCGCACCGCGCTGGATGTGAATACGCCGCTGGACAGCGAGAGGCGTGTGCTGACGCGAGTGAACCTGGCCGTTGAAGACAACCACAGCTTTCGCGATCACGTCGACGCCAAGCGCGTGTTCGTCGCACCCTCCTTCAGTTGGCAACTGGACCCGGACACCACGCTGCTGGTGGAAAGCGAATTCGTGCGCCACAGCTCCACCTTCGACCGGGGCATCGTCGCCAACACCGGCATGTCCCATTCCACCTTCCTCGGCGAGCCCAACGACGGTAATATCCGCAACCACAACAACCGCATTCAGGCGGCGTTGGAACACCACCTCAACGACGCCTGGAAACTGCGCCTGGCCAGCCATTACAAGCAGGGCAGCCTATGGGGCGATGCTTCGGAAAGCCGAGCGTTGAACGCAAACGGCCACAGCGTCAATCGCCGCTACCGTGAACGCTCCACCGGTTGGCATGACAGCATCACCCAGCTGGAACTACGCGGGGTGTTCGATATCGGCAGTTGGCAACATGAGCTGTTGATCGGCACCGAATACGAGGATTACCGCAAGAAAGAGCGTGTGACGACGATCGCTGGCGACTATCCCATCGACATCTACAAACCGGTGTACGGCCAGCCCAAACCCAACGGCAAACGCTCCGGTACCGACTTCTTCGAACAGACCAAAAGCCACGCACTGAACCTGCAAGACCAGATCATCTTCACCGACCGCCTGCGCGGCATGATCGGTGCGCGCTTCGAACACTTCGAACAAAGCACCGACGACTTCACCCTCAACCACGCCAAGAGCCGCCAAACCCACGACGCCTTCACTCAACGCGCCGGCCTGCTCTACCAGCTCACGCCAGAAGTCGGCGTGTTTGCCAACGCCTCCACCTCGTTCAAGCCCAATGGCGGTCTGGATGCCGGTGGCAAGTCCTTCAAGCCCGAAGAAGGCGTGGGTTATGAGGTGGGCATCAAGAGCGAGCTGTTTGACGACCGCCTCAGCGCCACTCTGGCGGCCTTTCATATCGAAAAGGAAAACGTGCTGACCCTGGACCCGGCGACCAACCTCAACCGCGCCATGGGCAAGGCCCGCAGCCAGGGCTTCGACCTGCAAGTAACCGGGCAAGTGACCGACGCAGTCCGCGTGATCGGCGCCTTGGCCTACATCGACGCTGAAGTGACCAAGGGCGACAAAATCATCCCCACGGGCAGCCGCATTCTCGGCGTGGCCAAGCGCAGCGGCAGTGTGTTGGGTGTGTATGAATTCCAGGACGGCGCATTGCGTGGCTCAGACCTGGGCGCAGCGTTCACCTATGTAGGTGACCGCTCAGGCGAAGCCGGCACAGGCTTCGAACTGCCCGCCTACCACACCGTGGATTTGCTGGCCCATTACAAGGCCACGCAGAACGTGACGGTGGGGCTGAACCTCAACAACCTGTTCAATGAAAAGTACTACGAGCGGTCCTACAGCAACTATTGGGTCAACCCCGGCGAGCCGCGCAACTTCACGGTTAGCCTGACCCTTAATCTGTAGATACAGTCAAAATGTGTGGCTTGCCTGCGATGACCATAGGTAATCACGATGCGAAGCGAGCCGCTCTTGATCTTGATCTGCTTGTGATCTTGATCTCAGGCGCCCCGTTAAACCACGCTGGCCGAACGCAGGCTTGAATTCGTGGGTAACCCGGCAGGACGCCGGGTTAGCCGCCCCGCGCCATGGATGGCGCGTGGCGGCGGCCCACGGATTCAAGCCTGTGTTCGGGCACACCGAGCCTAGGCGAGGTGCCGAGTGGTGGGGCAAGAGCCCTTTGGTTACTTTGGGCTGGGCCGGCATTCCGGCTCTTTTCCAAAGTGACCCGCTGTAAAAGCGGAACCCTAAGCAGCCGTTACCGCAGGAATGGATATGTACACAATCCAACTGTGTTGACTGCCATGCCGCCTTCGCGAGCAAGCCCGCTCCCACAGTTGGTCCGCGGGGGGTCAAGTAGGGAAGCGTCGCGGTTAGGCCGCCATCGCAGGCAAGCCAGCTCCCACAATTGGATCACCGCAGGGCTCGATTACAAGGCAACCGGCGCCCGTTCGCACAGGGTATTAAGCGCCGCCGCCCACTGCGGCTCGTCATTCAGGCAAGGCACCAACACCAACTCCTCGCCCCCCGCTTCACGAAATTGCTCGCGACCGCGATCGCCAATTTCCTCCAACGTCTCAATACAGTCGGCGACGAACGCCGGGCACATCACCAGCAGCTTCTTCACCCCTTGCTGGGCCAATGCCTCAAGGCGCGCCTCGGTGTAGGGTTCGATCCACTTGGCCCGGCCCAGGCGGGACTGGAACGCCACCGACCATTTACCCTCCGGCAAACCCAGCCGCTCGGCCACATCCCGCGCCACGCTGAAGCACTGCGCGCGGTAACAGGTGGCAAGCACTTCAGGGGATGCGTTCTTGCAGCAGTCGGCGTCCTTGAAGCAGTGCTGGCCGGTAGGGTCGAGCTTGGTCAGGTGACGCTCAGGCAAACCATGGAAACTGAGCAGCAAGTGATCGTAATCCTGCTCCACATAAGCGCGCACACTCGCCGCCAGCGCATCGAGGTACTCAGGCTGATCGTAGAACGGTTGCAGGATCGAAAACTGCACATTCAGTTGCTTGTCGCGCACCACTCGCTTGGCTTCCTCTATCACCGTTGTGACGGTGCTGTCGGCAAATTGAGGGTACAACGGCGCCAGTGTGATTTTTTGAATACCCTGGGCGGCCAGGCGCGTCAGGACCGTTTCCAGGGACGGTTCGCCGTAACGCATCGCCAGTTCCACCGGGCCTTGGGTCCACTGCGCGGTCATCTGCTGTTGCAGGCGGCGGCTCAGCACCACCAGCGGCGAACCTTCGTCCCACCAGATCGACGCATAGGCATGGGCCGATTGCTCGGGGCGCTTGATCAGGATCAGCGACACCAGCAAGCGCCGCACCGGCCACGGCAAGTCGATCACATAAGGGTCCATCAGGAACTGATTGAGGTAGCTGCGCACATCGGCCACTGAAGTGGACTTTGGCGAACCCAGGTTGACCAGTAACAACGCGTGATCGGTCATGCAACATCCTATCTTTAGAGGCGGCTGGACAAGTCGTCCAGAGCCGCACGCAACTCAGTGAACTGGAAAGTGAAACCTTCGGCCTGCAGCCGTTCAGGCAAAGCCTTTTGCCCGCCCAGCAACAAGCCGGACAACTCACCCAGGCCAACCTTCAACGCAAATGCCGGCATCGGCATGAACGCCGGGCGGTGCAGCACCTGGCCCAAGGTCTTGGCAAATTCGCGGTTGCGCACCGGGTGTGGCGCGCAGGCATTATAAGGACCGTTGGCGTCTTGCTTGTGCAGAAGAAAATCAATCAGGGCGATTTGATCCTTGATATGCACCCAGGGCATCCACTGCCGTCCATTGCCAATCGGCCCGCCCAGCGCCAGTTTGAACGGCAGCAGCAGGCGCGACAAAAAGCCGCCCTCGGCAGACAGCACCAACCCCGTACGCACCAGCACCACGCGAATGCCCAAGGCTTCGGCACGCTGGGCGGTTTCCTCCCAGGCGATACACAACTGGCTGGGGAAGTCATCCAGCACCGGGCCGCTGGCTTCGGTCAGTTCGCGCTCGCCGCCGTCGCCGTACCAACCCACCGCAGAACCGGAGATCAGCACCGCCGGTTTTTGCTCCAGGCTTTCCATCCAGGCCAGCAAGGTTTCGGTGAGGTGAATGCGACTGTTCCACAGCAATGCCTTGCGCTTGTGGGTCCAAGGCCGGTCGGCGATAGGCGCGCCTGCCAGGTTGACCACCGCGTCCACCGCGCCAATCACCTCTTGTAGACGAGCCACCCCGAGCACCTGCGCACCACACACCTGGGCGACCGTTTCCGGTTGCCGGCTCCACACCGTCAGGCGATGGCCTTGCGCGAGCCAGTGCTTGCAGAGTTGGCGACCGATCAAGCCGGTACCGCCGGTCAGCAAAATATGCATGGGACTCTCCTCATGTAACGTTCGCCGCCGCTCACTGGTCTATTTTATAAGCAGGGATCAATTTGATAATTGAGCGTGACGGGGGTTCAAGCCTTAGCTTAACCATAGGTCACGCCACACAATCAGGCACGCCAAAACTTATACCAAAAAACAATATTGTACAGCTATTGGTGTCGGCGTAGTCTGTACCCAACGGTAAAACGAGGCCTCCCATGACTGTTCCCATCGCGATCATTGGTACCGGCATCGCCGGTCTCTCCGCCGCCCGAGCGTTACAAGACGCCGGGCACGCAGTACAACTCTTCGATAAAAGCCGCGGCAGCGGTGGCCGCATGTCCAGTAAGCGCAGCGACGCCGGCGCGCTGGACATGGGCGCGCAATATTTCACCGCCCGCGACCGGCGCTTCGTCAACGAAGTGCAGCGCTGGCAAAGCAACGGCTGGGCCGAGCAGTGGAAGCCCCAGCTGTATAACTTCAAGTCCGGGCAATTGACGCCCTCCCCCGATGAGCAGATCCGCTGGGTGGGCACACCGCGCATGAGCGCCATCACCCGCGCCCTGCTCGACGACTTGCCGGTGGAGTTCGGTTGCCGCATCACCGAAGTCTTCCAGGGCACGCAGCACTGGAACCTGCTCGACGCGGACGGCGGCAATCACGGCCCTTTCAGTCACGTGATCATTGCCACGCCGGCGCCCCAAGCCACCGCCCTGCTGGCCGCCGCGCCCAAGCTGGCGAGCGCCGCCGCCGGAGTGAAAATGGACCCGACCTGGGCCATCGCCCTGGCGTTCGACAAGCCCCTGGATACGCCGATGGAGGGCTGCTTCGTGCAAGACAGCCCCCTCGACTGGCTGGCGCGCAACCGCAGCAAGCCTGGGCGCGACACCACCCTCGACACCTGGGTGCTGCACGCCACCAGCGCCTGGAGCAAGGCCCACCTAGACCTGCCCAAGGAAGCGGTGATCGAACACCTGCACGGCGCCTTTGCCGAATTGCTGCACAGCGCCATGCCCGCGCCGTCGTTCAGCCTGGCGCATCGCTGGCTCTACGCACGCCCCTCCAGCAGCCATGAGTTCGGTGTGCTGGCCGACGCCGACCTGGGCTTGTTCGTTTGCGGCGACTGGTGCCTGTCCGGTCGGGTGGAAGGTGCCTGGTTGAGTGGCCAGGAAGCGGCGCGACGCTTGATCGAGCACCTGCAATGAACCGCATCAACCCCGCCAAACTGCTGCTGTCAAAATGGACGGCAGCTCATCCTCGCCACAAGGAAAAACACTTCCTGGTCACCGAGTTGTTCCGTGACGACGAGGGCACGGTGCTGGACATCGAACTGCAGGCCATCCTGACTCGGCGCGCCGAACGCCTGCCCTGGCAGACCCTGAAAAACGCTGAAGACTGGAAAATCGGCTGGAAATAAAGCGGCGGCACAAACCTGTACAAATTATTTGACTTGTACAACATCGAGCCTATGATGAGATTTAGTTGTACAAGATTTTTAGCTTGTACAGGATTCTTGCAGAGGTTTGCTTATGTCCAGCCATGTGAAACCGAAGATCGCCATCAGCGCCTGCCTTCTGGGTGAGAACGTGCGCTTCAATGGCGGTCATAAACAGTCCCTGCTATGCAGCCAGACCCTGAGTGACTACTTCGATTTTGTCCCGTTGTGCCCTGAAGTTGCCATCGGCCTGGGCATTCCTCGGCAAGCGATCCGCCTGGTCGGCGATCCCAACCAACCGCAGGCTGTGGGCAGCGTAAACCCTGCGCTCAATGTCACTCAGCCACTGGACGATTACGGCCAGCAAATGGTCCGGGAACATACCGACCTGTGCGGCTACATTTTCATGCAAAAGTCACCGTCTTGTGGGCTGGAGCGGGTCAAGGTGTACCGCGACAACGGCACGCCCGTCGACGGTGGCGGGCGCGGTATTTACGCCCAGGCGTTTTGTGCCCGCCACCCCAACCTGCCGGTGGAGGAAGACGGTCGCCTGAACGACCCGGTGCTTCGAGAAAACTTCCTCACCCGCGTATTCGTGTACGCCAGTTGGCAGCAACTGTTGGCCGACGGCCTTACCCGTCACCGCTTGCTGACGTTTCACTCGCGCTACAAGTACCTGCTGATGGCCCACAGCCCGGCGCATTACAAAAGCCTGGGCCACTTGCTCGGCAGCATGGGCAAGGGCATTGACCTGCAAGCTTTGGCCGACGGCTATTTCAGCGAACTGATGGCGGGCCTGAAAAAATGCGCGACTCGCGGTACCCATACCAATGTGCTGCAACACATCAGTGGCTACCTCAAGCAGGCCATCAGCGCCGATGACAAACAGGAAATGCAGACCGTCATCGGCCAATACCGCCACGGCATCGTGCCACTGGTGGTGCCGCTGACCCTGCTCAAGCACCACTTTCGCCAACATCCGGACCGCTACATCGCGCAGCAGGCCTACCTGCAACCGCACCCGGAAAACCTCAGCCTGCGTAATGCGATCTAACCCATGAAACCTGCCCTGCTCGACGAACCCGGCGAAGACATCGCCCTGGCCCTGGAAAACGGTTGGCTGCCGATCCGCGAGGTGGCGCGCCAGACCGGCGTGAATGCGGTGACGCTGCGCGCGTGGGAGCGCCGCTACGGCCTCATCGTGCCCCAGCGCACGCCCAAAGGGCATCGGTTGTTCAGCGCCGAACACGTGCAACGCATCCAGGCCATCCTCACCTGGCTCAATCGCGGCGTGCCGGTCAGCCAGGTCAAAGGGCTGATCGACTCCGCCCAAGGTAGCCCGGAGCCGATGGAAAACGAGTGGCAGAGCCTGCGCCAGCATTTGGTGAGTGCCATCAGTGAACTGGCCGAGCGCCGGGTCGATGACGCCTTCAACCAGGCCATGGCGCTGTACCCACCACGCACCTTGTGCGAGCAACTGATGCTGCCGCTGCTCAACGAGCTGGAACAACGCTGGCAGGGCCAGTTCGGCGCGCAGATGGAGCGGGTGTTCTTCTTGTCCTGGTTGCGCAGCAAGTTCGGCGCACGGATCTATCACAACAATCGTCAACTCCACGGCGCGCCGCTGTTGCTGGTCAATCATTCCGACCTGCCCCTGGAACCCCACCTCTGGCTCAGCGCCTGGCTGGCCAGCAGTGCCGATTGCCCGGTGGAAGTGTTCGATTGGCCGCTGCCGGTGGGCGAACTCGCCCTGGCGGTGGAACACCTGCAACCGCGTGCGGTGCTGCTGTATTCGAGCAAGGCGTTGCAGGTGCCGGCCCTCAGCAAACTGCTGGGCGGCATCCGTTGCCCAACCGTGATTGCCGGACCAACGGTGTGCATCCACCACGCCGAGTTGGGCGTATTAACCCAGGACATCCCTGAGTTGTCCGTGGCCGAGGACCTGTTGTCGGCCCATCAATTATTGATCCAGCGTGGAATTGTCTGAATGCATCTGATCTGGCTGCGCACCGACTTGCGCCTGCACGACAACACTGCCCTGGCGGCCGCGAGCCAGCGCGGCCCCGTCGCGGCTGTTTACCTGATCACACCCGAGCAATGGCAGGCGCATGATGACGCGCCGTGCAAAGTCGATTTCTGGCT
Source organism: Pseudomonas sp. FSL L8-0168 (assembly GCF_037976155.1). NCBI lineage: Bacteria > Pseudomonadati > Pseudomonadota > Gammaproteobacteria > Pseudomonadales > Pseudomonadaceae > Pseudomonas > Pseudomonas sp. FSL L8-0168. The sequence goes on from NZ_CP150262.1 coordinate 2,874,315, forward strand.
GCGCAACTTGCAGCATCTGAGCCAGGCACTGGACAACCTCAACATCCCCCTGTTAATCCGCCACGCCGCGACCTGGGACCAGGCGCCGACGGTACTGAGCCAACTGTGCCGCGAGCTGTCGGTGGAGTCGGTACACGTCAACGAGGAATACGGCATTCACGAGAGCCGCCGCGACCGCGCCGTGGCCCAGGCCCTGGAAGCTGACGGCGTGACCTTCCACAGCTACCTGGACCAACTGTTTTTCCAGCCGGGTAGTGTGCTGACCAAGACCGGCACCTACTTCCAGGTGTTCAGCCAGTTCCGCAAGGTCTGCTACAGCCGCCTGCACAGCGCCCTGCCCCGCGTGGTGCCGACGCCAAAGGCCCAGGCCGAGCCTGGCGTGAAAAGCGACCCTGTGCCGACGGCAGTCGAAGGGTTCCAGACACCCAGCGAAACCTTGCGTGCCCTCTGGCCCGCTGGCGAAGACGAGGCGCGCCGTCGCCTCGATGCCTTCGCTGATCAGCAGATCAGCTATTACAAGGACGAACGCGACTTCCCGGCCAAGCCCGGCACCAGTCAGCTTTCTGCCTACCTGGCCGCCGGAGTGGTTTCGCCGCGCCAGTGCTTGCACGCCGCGCTGCAAACCAACCAGGGCGAGTTCGAAAGCGGCGACATCGGCGCCATCACCTGGATCAACGAGCTGCTGTGGCGCGAGTTCTACAAGCACATCCTGGTCGGCTACCCACGGGTTTCCCGCCACCGCGCGTTTCGCCCGGAAACCGAAGCGCTGGCCTGGCGCAAGGCGCCCGAAGACCTGGCCGCCTGGCAACAGGCGCGCACCGGCTTGCCGATCATCGACGCGGCCATGCGCCAATTGCTGGAAACCGGCTGGATGCACAATCGCCTGCGCATGGTGGTGGCGATGTTCCTGACCAAAAACCTGCTGATCGACTGGCGCGAAGGCGAGCGCTTCTTCATGCGCCACCTGATCGACGGTGATCTGGCGGCCAACAACGGCGGCTGGCAGTGGAGTTCGTCCACCGGCACCGACTCGGCGCCGTATTTCCGGATATTCAGCCCGCTGAGCCAATCGGAAAAATTCGACGGCGACGGCGTGTTCATCAAACGCTGGCTCCCGGAACTGGCCGCGCTGAATAAAAAACAAGTGCACAACCCCGAAGCGGCTGGCGGCCTGTTCGGCGTGGCGGATTATCCGCGTGCCATCGTCGATTTGAAACAGTCTCGCGAGCGTGCCTTGGCCGCATTTCGCCGGCTGCCTTCGCGTCAGGAGATGGCCGAACATGAGTGACTTCCTGCGCCAGTTCGCCCACACCTTCGCCACGTTGGACAAGCACAACCTGCACCTGCTCGGCCGCCTGTACAGCGAGGAAGTCGCCTTCGCCGACCCCCTGCATGAAGTTCAGGGCCTGCCAGCGTTGCAGCGTTACTTTGCCGACTTGTACAGCAACGTCAGCGAGCTGAATTTTGACTTCCACGGCTTCGATACCGTGGCCGAAGGCGAGGGCTACCTGCGCTGGACTATGCGTTTTCGTCACCCACGCCTGGCCGGCGGCCAGGTGATCGAGGTGCCAGGCTGTTCCCATTTGATGTGGCACGACAAGGTTTACCGCCATCGCGACTACTTCGATGCCGGCGCCCTGCTCTATGAACATGTCCCCCTACTGGGTCGCGTTATTCGTTGGCTGAAAAGGAGAATGGGATGAGCCTTACACCGCCCCGTCGTTATTGGCTGACCGGCGCCAGCAGTGGTATCGGTGCGGCGCTGGCCGTGGAGTTGCTCGAGAGCGGCGCCCAAGTGGCCCTGAGTTCCCGCACCCAAGGCCCGCTGGATGCCCTCGCCGTTCGATATCCAGGCCAGGTGCTGGTGGTGGCCGGCGACCTGACCAACAGCCAGACCGTGCGCGAGATCGGTGAGCGTATCAGCGAGGTCTGGGGTTCGCTGGACACGGTGATCCTCAACGCCGGCACTTGTGAATACGTCGACGCCCGGCAATTTGACGCCTCGATCATCGAGCACGTGGTGCGTACCAACCTGCTGGCGAGCAGTTATTGCATCGAGGCCGCGCTGCCGCTGTTGCGCGCCGGGCGTACCCCGCATCTGGTGGGCGTGGCCAGTGCCGTGACCTACCTGCCCATGCCTCGCGCCGAAGCCTACGGCGCGTCCAAGGCCGGCCTGCGTTACTTGTTCGAATCCCTGCGTATCGGCCTGTCGCCAGAAAACATCGATGTCACGGTGATCAGCCCAGGCTTCGTCGACACGCCGCTGACCGAGCGCAATGATTTCCCGATGCCCCTGAGCTGGCCGGCCGACAAAGCCGCGAAACACATCTTCGCCAAGCTGGAAAAACGCCCGCTGGAAATCGCCTTTCCGGCCCTGTTCATTGCCACCTTGTGGCCGCTGTCGAAGCTGCCCAACCGCGCGCAACTGATCATCGGCAAACGCATGCTGCGCAGCCCGCCACCGAAGAAGGACGACCTGTGAAGATCGCCATTATCGGCAGCGGCATCGCCGGGCTGACCAGCGCCTACCTGCTCAGCCGTCGCCACGACATTACGCTGTTCGAGGCCAGTGACTGCATTGGCGGGCATACCCACACGGCCAAGGTGACGGTCGACGGCAAAAGCTATGCGGTGGACACGGGCTTCATTGTGTTCAACGACTGGACCTACCCCAACTTCATCCGTCTGCTGGAGCAGATCGGGGTCAGGTTCAAACCCACCGAGATGAGCTTTTCGGTGTGTGACCAAAGCACTGGCTTTGAGTACAACGGCAACAACCTCAACAGCCTGTTTGCCCAGCGCCGCAACATCCTGTCGCCGGGGTTCTGGGGCATGTTGCGCGATATCCTGCGCTTCAATCGCCAGGCGCCCCTGGACTTGCAAGAGCAGCGCATCAGCGCCGACATGACCCTGGGCGATTACCTCACCGCTGGCGGCTATGGCCCCAGGTTTATCCGGCATTACATCGTGCCGATGGGCGCGGCCATCTGGTCGATGTCCCTGGCCGATATGCTCAAGTTTCCGCTGCAGTTTTTTGTGCGTTTCTTCAAGAACCACGGCTTGCTCTCGGTGAGCAACCGCCCGCAATGGTGTGTGATCGAAGGCGGCTCCAGCTGTTATATCGAGCCGCTGACCCGCAGCTTTCGCGAACAGATACGGCTTAACTGCCCTGTGCATAAGGTGCAACGCAGCGACGAGGGTGTGGTTATCCACAGCCCGGCCGGCAGCGAAACCTTCGACCGCGTGGTGTTCGCCTGCCACAGCGATCAGGCCCTGGCCTTGCTCGATGACCCCAGCCAGGCCGAACAGCAGATCCTCGGTGCCCTGCCCTACGCCGACAACGACGTGGTGCTGCACACCGACACACGCCTGCTGCCCGACCGCAAACTGGCCTGGGCCAGCTGGAACTATCGGCTGACGGGCAACGTGCAACAACAGGCCGCCGTCACCTATGACATGAACATCCTGCAAGGCATCGACAGCGCCACTACCTTTTGCGTCAGCCTCAACCAGACGCCGATGATCAACCCGCTGAAGATCCTGGCGCGCTACACCTACGCCCATCCGCAATACAGCCTGGCCGCAGTCGCCGCACAGGCACGCTGGGAAGAATTGAACGGCGTGCGCAATACCTTCTACTGCGGGGCCTACTGGGCCAACGGCTTTCACGAAGACGGCGTGGTCAGCGCTCTGCGCGTGGCCCAGGCGTTTGGGGAAACCCTGTGAACAGCGCCCTGTACAGCGGCTGGATCGCCCATCGGCGGTTTACGCCCAAGGCCCACGCCTTTCGCTACCGCATCGGCCTGCTGTACCTGGACCTCAGCGAAGAGGACGAAGTACTGGGGCTCTCGCCGCTGGCTGGCACGAGTCGCCTGGCGCCTTTCGGTTTCCGCCAGCAGGATTACCTGCGTGAATTCACGCGCCACGGCATGAGCTTGAGCGATGCTGTGCGCGACGAAGTCGGCAAGGCCCTGGGGCATACGCCCCAGGGCGCTATCTGCCTGCTGACCCAGGCCCGCAGTTGGGGCCTGGCTTTTAACCCGGTGAGTTTCTTCTACTGCTTCGAGGCTGACGGGCGACTGGCCGCGATCCTGTGTGAAGTGACCAACACCCCATGGCGCGAGCGCTATCACTACGTGCTGCCTGCCCAGGCACTGGGCGCCGATGAGCACCAGCATTTCGCCGTGGCCAAGGCCTTCCATGTGTCGCCGTTTTTGCCTCGCGAGCTGGAATACCGCATGAGTTTCAGCCCGCCCGCCGCCAGGCTCGGCGTGCATATGGCCGATTGGCAGGGCACGCAAAAAGTCTTCGACGCCACCTTGAGCCTGGAAAAACAGGCACTGAGCCGCGCCAGCCTGCATCGCTATCTGTGGCGCTTCCCCTGGATGACCGCCAAGACCGGCCTTGCGATCTACTGGCAAGCCTTGCGCCTGCTGCTCAAACGCACACCGATTTTTTCCCACCAGGCCGCCGATGGCGCCTCTCGCACCGCAGTCGGGTATACCAAGGATCGCCACCATGAAATCCCCTAGCTTATCGGTCAAGGCTAACCGCCTGAACGTCAACGGCATGACCGCTGCGCTGTTGCGCAAAGGCGTGTTGCGCCAGCTCAGCCAATTGCGCCACGGCCAGTTGGTGATCATCGAGGATGGCGAGCGGCAAGTCTTCGGCGCACGGGAAGCGCACCTGCTGGGCGAGATCCAGATTCTCGACGCGGCGGTATGGGGGCTGGTAGCGGCCAATGGATCGATCGGCGCTGGCGAAGCGTTTATCCATGGTTACTGGACCAGCCCCGACCTCACCGCCGTCGTGCGGGTGATGGTCAGCAATCTGGAGGTGCTCGACGCCATGGAAGGCGGGCTGGCACGCCTGGCCCGGCCGTTCACTCAGGGCCTGCACTGGCTCAACCGCAACACACGCAAAGGCTCGCAAAAAAACATCGCCGCCCATTACGACCTGGGCAACGACCTGTTCGAAGAATTTCTCGACCCCACCATGATGTACTCGGCGGCGCAGTTCCTGACGCCTGATGACACCCTGGAGCAGGCACAGCTGAACAAGCTGGCGCGGATTTGCCAGAAACTGGCGCTCAAGCCCAGCGACCATCTGCTGGAAATCGGTACCGGCTGGGGCAGCATGGCGTTGTATGCGGCGCAGCATTATGGTTGTCGGGTCACCACCACGACCTTGTCCAAGGAGCAGTTCGCCTACACCGCCCAGCGTATCGAGGCGCTGGGCCTGCAAGATCAAGTGACCGTGCTGCTGAGCGATTACCGCGACCTCACCGGTGAGTACGACAAGCTGGTGTCGATCGAAATGATTGAAGCGGTGGGCCATCGTTTCCTGCCCACCTATTTCAAACAATGTGCCCAGTTGCTCAAGCCCGACGGCCTGATGCTGCTGCAAGCCATCACCATACGTGAACAGCGCTTTGAACAGGCCAAGCGCAGCGTCGACTTTATCCAGCGCTACATCTTCCCCGGCGGCGCGCTGCCCTGTGTGCAAAACATGCTGCAGATCGTCAGCCGCGACACCGACATGAACCTGCTGCACATGGAAGACTTCGGCCTGCACTACGCTCGCACCCTGCGCCTGTGGCATGAAAACTTTCGCCGCGCCCATGGCCGTCTTGCGGAACTCGGTTATGACGAATACTTCCTGCGCCTGTGGGAGTTTTACCTGTGCTACTGCGAAGGCGGCTTTATGGAGCGCACCATCGGCACCGCGCAGTTGCTGCTGGCCAAACCGGCGGCCATCAATCCGCCGCTGCTCGGGCGTTTCAGTGCTTAAATCCCTGGCCAATGCCGTGCTGTTTCAGTGCGGCTGGTTTGCCTGCGTACTCGGCGGCGATAGCCGTTGGTTGCTGATCGGCGTCGCGGTACTGGGCGCACACTTGCTGTGGATAAGTGCTTGGGCAAGAGAGGGGCAAGTGATTCTGGCCGTGACGGTGCTGGGAACGCTGGTCGATACAGCACTGCGCGGGCTCGGCGTGTTTGAGTTCAATACGCCGGGACCACTGATTCCGCTGTGGCTGATACTGTTATGGGCCTTGCTGGCCACCACCTTGCGCCATTGCCTGGCCTGGAGCGCACGGCCCTGGTGGCTGGCCAGCCTGCTAGGCGCGGTGGGCGGGCCGTTGTCTTATTACGCCGGCAGCCAATTGGCAGGCGTGAGTTTTGCGTACGGCACCACCCCGACACTGATCGGCCTGGCGCTGTTATGGGCCATGCTCTTTCCGCTGTTGCACGGGGTTGCACAGAGGCTGGAATACTGACGCCCGTCCGAGCATTCATACGCGTCTAGCGCACTTGCCTTACACTGCGCGCCTATGACCAACATCCCTCACATTCAAATCACCGAACCCGTCACCTGCTCGACGTGCGCGGCCTGTTGCTGCCAGCTGGAAGTCATGCTGATCACCGACACCGGCGTGCCGCAACGCTTTATCGATACCGACGATTGGGGAGGTGAGGTGATGCTGCGCCTGGACGACGGCTGGTGCGCAGCGCTGGACCGCGACACGATGATGTGCACGATCTATGAGCTTCGGCCGTTGATTTGCCGGGAGTTCGAGATGGGGGCGCCGGAATGCCTTGAAGAGCGCGAAGGTATTACCACGGCCTATCGCTGACCCCGAACTTCGTGACGATCACGGGCTTGTGTGGGAGCGGGCTTGCTCGCGAATGCGGTGGGTCAGTCTAAGTATGTGCTAGCTGATACACCGCTTTCGCGAGCAAGCCCGCTCCCACAGGGGGGCCAAGTGTTCTTGAGATTAGAGCGGCATGGTGTAGTGCAGCGAGTAGCTCTCTACCCCATCGTTATTGCTGCTGATGCCGGCATTGGAATAATGCGTGGCACGAATGCCCACTTCATGCCCGCCGTTGAACCGCAGGCCGAAACCCAGGCGGTCTTCGAACTGGAAGGACTGGCCGATGTTGTTGTCTTCCAGCCGAGTGCGGGAGAACAACGCCACGCCGATACCGGCTTCGATGTAGGGCTTGACCGACTCGCCGGCAAACTCATACACAAATACCGGCGAGAACGACAGGCTGCTGGCGCCTGCACGGTCGTCCCCTTCCCAATAGGTATAGGCGCCGCTCCAGTAGCCGGTCAGTCGGCCGACATTGCTCTGCATCCAGCTTTTGTCCCAATCGGAGGTCAGGCCCAGGCGGTAGGTCAGCGTCGAATCGCTGGTGCTCCCCAAGCCGAACTCCAGGCCGGCGGCCTGGGCTGAAACAGAGTGTCCCAACATAGCGGCCGCAATCGCAGCCAAACAGAACAAGCGCTTCATGTGAAACGTCCTTTGCAAACGGAATAATTGGGTTATGTACAGGCTAACGGGCTATAGAAGCCGACGCATAGCCAGAAGTTCAGCTTTTTTTCAGTGTTATTTCACGAAATTTTCACGAGCCAAAGCTTCGCACAACTCCAGGATGTTTCCAAAGTGTCGGTAGGATATTTCTTAGGTGACACAGATCGCCGCTGGTCCAGAACTGTGCAGGTTCAGGTTCGCCAACGGCCAGCAGGTCGCGCTCACCCAGCAAGCGCTTGAGCTGGCGCGCCACGGCGGCGCCGGTATCAATGAGGATGGTGCTGGGGGGCAGCATCTGCGCCAGGAGTGGCTTGAGGAAGGGGTAATGAGTGCAGCCCAGGATGATGGTGTCGCAACCGGCGCTGAGCAGCGGCTCTACATAGCCTTGCAGCAGGGCGCGCAAGGCCGGGCTGTTGAGGTCGCCGGCTTCAATCAGCTCCACCAGGCCTGGGCACGGCTGGGTAATCACTCGCACATCGGTGGCGAAGCGGTCGAGCAAGGCGGCGAACTTGGCGCTTTGCAGGGTACCGGTGGTGGCGAGCACACCCACCACGCCACTGCGCGTGGCTGCGGCCGCAGGTTTCACCGCAGGCTCCATACCGACCAATGGCCAGTCAGGGTAATCCTGGCGTAAGTCGGCCACGGCGGCGACAGTCGCCGTATTACAGGCAATCACAAAGGCCTTGGCGCCCCGCTCGCGGAAAAACTCAGCGACCGAGCGAGAACGCTCAAGAATGAACGCCGGCGTTTTCTCGCCATAAGGAATGTGCCCGCAGTCAGCCACGTACAACAGCGACTCGTGGGGCAACAACTGCTGGATTTCTTCCAGCACCGTGAGGCCGCCGATGCCGGAATCGAACACACCAATAGGCGCGCCCTTAACCATGCTTTGCCCCGCAGACGCTGCAGCCTGGGTCACGCTTGACGCGCAACTCGCGAAAACGCGTGGTCAGCGCATCGATCAACAACAGGCGCCCCACCAACGGCTCACCAAAACCGGCCAGCAGCTTCAAGGCTTCCAGCGCTTGCAGGCTGCCCACCACCCCCACCAACGGCCCGACAACGCCGGCTTCGCTGCAGGTCAGTTCAGTGTCGCTGCCGTGCCCGTACAAACAGTGGTAACAGGGGCTGTCGGCGCGACGGGGGTCGAATACCGACAACTGCCCCTCAAGGCGAATGGCCGCGCCACTGACCAGGGGTTTGCCGGCGGCGACGCAGGCCGCGTTGACCGCCTCGCGGGTAGAGAAGTTGTCGCTGCAATCGAGCACCAGGTCCACTGCGTTGACCGCAGCGGCCAGCGAGTCGGCATCCAGCGCAGCACGATGGGCGACCAGGGTGACTTGAGGGTTGATCGCCCTCAGGCGCCCCATGGCCGAATCGACCTTGGTCTGCCCCACGCTGTCGGTGTCATGGATGATCTGGCGTTGCAGGTTGGTCAAATCGACTGTATCGAAATCCGCCAAGTGCAATTCGCCCACCCCGGCAGCGGCCAGGTAAAGCGCCACCGGAGCGCCCAGGCCACCCAGGCCGACGATCAACGCGCGACTCTGCTTCAGGCGCAATTGGCCGTCGATGTCGACAGGCTGCAACAGAATCTGCCGGCTATAGCGCAACAGCTCCTGGTCGGTCAGCACGGGCGGCGCCCCAAGGTGATGCGTTGGTGACCGCCGAGGTCGATGCGGCTATGTACGCCTTCGAACCCCTGGTTCAGCAACAATTCGCGCACGGCCTGGGCCTGGTCGTAACCGTGCTCGAGCAACAGCCAGCCTCCGTCGTTCAGGTGGTCAGGAGACTCTTGGGTGATCAGGCGCAAGTCGTCCAGACCATCGTGCCCCGCCACCAGCGCACTGGCCGGTTCGAAGCGCACATCGCCGGCCGCCAGGTGCGGGTCATTGTCGGCAATGTAGGGCGGGTTGCTGATGATCAGGTCGAAGCGGTGGCCTTGCAGGGCGCTGAACCAATGGCTGTTGAGCACCGTAGCGTTATTGAGGTGCAGACGTTGACGATTGCGCTCGGCCAGGGCCACGGCCTCCAGCACGCGGTCGACCGCCGTGACCTGCCAGGCCGGCCGTTCGCTGGCCAGGGCCAAGGCGATGGCACCGCTGCCGGTGCCCAGGTCCAGGATCTGGGCGGGCGTGGCGGGCAGCAATTCCAGGGCAGCTTCCACCAGCAACTCAGTTTCCGGGCGGGGGATCAAAGTGTGCGGTGCTACTTCCAGGTCGAGTTTCCAGAAGCCTTGCTGGCCGAGGATATAGGCCACCGGCTCGCCGCTGCGGCGGCGCTGCAGGTAGCCGGCAAAGGTCAGGGCGTCTTCGCTGCTGACGATCTTTTCCGGCCAGGTATGCAGGTAACTGCGCGATTTGCCCAGGGCAGCGGCCAACAGCAACTCCACGTCCAGGCGCGCCGTCGGCGAGTCGGGCAGGTCAGCGGCGCGCAGCAGGCTGGCAATGATGGTCATTCAGTCACCTATCGCCGCCAGTTGGTCGGCCTGGTATTCGGCGAGCAACGGCTCGATCACCGCATCCACGCCACCGGCGAGAATTTCGTCGAGGGAGTACAGGGTGAGGTTGACCCGATGGTCGGTAACCCGGCCTTGGGCAAAGTTGTAGGTGCGGATACGCTCGGAGCGGTCGCCGGAGCCCACCAGCAGCTTGCGTTCGCTGGCAATTGCGTTGGCCGCGGCGCTGGTCTGCTGGTCGTTCAACTTGGCCGACAACCAGGACATGGCCCGTGCACGGTTCTTGTGCTGGGAACGTTCTTCCTGGCACTCCACCACAATGCCCGACGGCAAGTGAGTGATACGGATCGCCGAGTCGGTCTTGTTAACGTGCTGGCCACCCGCGCCGGATGAGCGGTAGGTGTCGACGCGCAAGTCCGCCGGGTTGATCTCGATGGCTTCCTGTTCGTCCGGCTCAGGCAACACCGCGACGGTGCACGCCGAGGTGTGGATACGGCCTTGGGACTCGGTGGCCGGCACCCGCTGTACGCGGTGCGCACCGGACTCGAACTTCAGCTTGCCATAGACGTTGTCGCCTTCAACCCGGGCGATGACTTCTTTATAGCCGCCGTGCTCGCCCTCGTTCTCGGAGAGGATCTCCACCCGCCAGCCACGACGCTCGGCATAACGCGAATACATGCGGAACAGGTCGCCGGAGAAAATCGCCGCCTCGTCGCCACCGGTGCCGGCGCGGATTTCGAGGAACACGTTGCGTCCGTCGTTAGGGTCCTTGGGCAGCAACATGCGTTGCAAGTCACCCTCAAGCTCAGCGAGTTTGTCCTTGGCTTCGCGGACTTCTTCCACGGCCATTTCACGCATGTCCGGGTCGCTGTCCTTGAGCAGGGCCTGGGCACCTTCGAGGTCGGCCTGGACTTTCAGCAGGTTTTTATAGGTGGCCACAATGGGCTCAACTTCGGCGTATTCCTTGGAATAGGCACGGAATTTGGTCTGATCGGAAATGACCTCGCCATCGCCGAGCAAGGCGGTCAGTTCTTCGAAACGGTCCTGGAGCACGTCCAGTTTATTGAGCAGTGACGCTTTCATTGCGGTTTTTTATCCGAAGAGCTGTCTGACGCGCCCTCACCGAGGGCAAAGAGTTCCTGGGCCATGGCCAGCGCATCGAGGCGGCCTTCGGCGGTAAGCTTTTTCAACTGGACGCTAGGCGCGTGAAGCAGTTTGTTGGTCAGGCCACGGGCCAATTGCATCAGCACCTCTTCGGCGCCACTGCCATTGGCCAGCATGCGCTGGGCCTTGAGCAACTCTTCATCACGCAGGCGTTCACCCTGCTGACGATACGCCTTGAGCACATCCACTGCCGCCAGTTCACGCAGGCGCACCATGAAATCTTCGGCACCGGTGCTGACCATTTCCTCGGCGGCCTGGGCGGCACCCTGCCGGCTCTTGAGGTTTTCAGCGACCACTTCATGCAGATCATCGACGCTATAAAGGTAAACGTCGTCCAACTCGCCGACTTCGGGCTCGATATCCCGGGGAACGGCGATATCCACCATGAAGATCGGCTTGTGCTTGCGCAGCTTCAACGCGCTCTCGACCGCGCCCTTGCCCAGAATCGGCAATTGGCTGGCGGTGGAACTGATGACGATATCACTGCGTACCAGTTCAGCGGGAATGTCCGACAGCAGCACCGCATGCGCACCGAACTGCTCGGCCAGAATGCTGGCGCGCTCCAGGGTGCGGTTGGCGACCACGATGCGCTTCACGCCAAGATCGTGCAGGTGACGGGCCACCAGGGTGATGGTTTCACCAGCGCCGATCAGCAGGGCCTGGCTGCGCTGCAAGTCGCTGAAAATCTGCTTGGCCAGGCTCACAGCGGCAAAGGCCACGGACACCGGGTTTTCGCCGATGGCCGTATCGGTACGCACTTGCTTGGCGGAATTGAAGGTGGCCTGGAACAGGCGGCCCAGCAATGGGCCGACAGTGCCGGCCTCACGGGCCACGGCGTAGGCAGACTTCATCTGGCCGAGAATCTGCGGTTCACCCAACACCAGCGAGTCGAGACCGGCCGCCACGCGCATCATGTGACGAACTGCCGCATCCTCTTCATGCACATAAGCGCTGGCGCGCAGGTCATCGAGGCTCAAATGGTGATAATCGGCCAGCCAGCGCAGCACCACATCCGCCGAGAGATGTTCCTGCTCTATATAGAGCTCGCTGCGATTGCAGGTCGAAAGAATCGCAGCTTCGCGGCTGTCGGTAAGCCGGCAGAGCTGCTGCAGGGCCTCAACCAACTGCTCTGGCGTAAACGCCACGCGCTCGCGCACGTCTACGGAGGCAGTCTTGTGGTTAATACCGAGTGCGAGGAAGGCCATTCAATATCGCTGATGATGTCGGGAAGCCGACAATTGTCCTACTTCGAAAGATCCAGAACAACCACCGTCGTCTATTGTCCCTATATCTTATGCCTATCAATGCACTTTTGTAGGAGCGAGCAAGCTCGCGCCTACAAAGGAAAGGCAAAAGGCAGCAATAGTCGTATTCCGAGTGCCCCGGTTATGTTTGGCCGAAGGCTTGTGTCATGATGATCCGACCGCAGGTTAGTCGTCCTCTTCCTATATGAATAGATCTTCCGCGTTGCTCCTCGCTTTTGTCTTCCTCAGCGGCTGCCAGGCCATGGCACCCGTGTCGCCGGACGCTACGTCGCCGGTGGAAGACAGCACTCCCGCCCCTGAAAAACCCAAGGTTTATTCCTCGTTCAGTGAAGAAACGATCTACAGCCTGCTGACCGCTGAACTGGCCGGCCAGCGCAATCGCTTCGATATTGCGCTGGATAATTACGTGACCCAGGCCATCAACACCCAGGACCCGGGGATTTCCGAGCGAGCGTTTCGCATCGCCGAATACCTGGGCGCCGACCAGGCAGCGCTGGACACCTCGCTGATCTGGGCCAAAAACGCCCCGGATGATCTGGAAGCCCAACGCGCCGCAGCCGTGCAATTGGCGCGTGCCGGGCGCTATGACGACTCCATGGTCTATATGGAGAAGGTTCTGCAGGGCAAGGGCGACACACATTTTGACTTTCTTGCGCTATCGGCCGCCGACACCGACCAGGACACGCGCAACGGCCTGATGAAGAGTTTCGATCGCCTGCTGCAAAAGCATCCGAAGAACAGCCAGTTGATTTTCGGCAAGGCCCTGCTGCTGCAACAGGACGATGAAGCCGACGCCGCGCTCAACCTCTTGGAACAGAACCCGCCGGAAGAAGGCGAAATCGCGCCGATCCTGTTGCGTGCACGCCTGCTGCAAAGCCTTAACCGCGGCAAGGAAGCGATTCCGCTGCTGGAAAAAAGCATCAAGAAATACCCCGGCGACAAGCGCCTGCTCCTGACCTATGCACGCATGCTGGTTGAGCAGGACCGGATGGAAGACGCCAAAGTGCAGTTCGCCAACCTGGTCCAGCAATACCCGGACGACGACGAACTGCGTTATTCCCTGGCATTGGTGTGCCTGGAAGCCAAGGCCTGGGACGAGGCCAAGGGCTACCTGCAAGAGCTGATCGAACGTGACAGCCACGTGGATTCGGCGCACTTGAACCTGGGCCGCATCGCTGAAGAGCGCAACGACCCGCAGGCGGCCCTGCTTGAATACGCCCAAGTCGGCCCCGGCAATGATTATCTGCCAGCGCAGTTGCGCCAAGCCGACATCCTGATGAGCAATGGCCGCACCGACGAAGCGGAAAAACGCCTGGCCGCGGCCCGCGATGCCGAGCCGGACTATGCCATCCAGCTGTACCTGATCCAGGCCGAGACCTTATCGGCCAACAAGCAGGGCGAACGCGCCTGGAAGTTATTGCAACAGGCGTTGCTGCAATACCCCGACGATTTGAACCTGCTGTACACCCGCGCCATGCAGGCGGAAAAACGCAATGATCTGGCGCAGTTGGAGAAAGACCTGCGCCTGATTATCAAGCGTGACCCGGACAACGCCATGGCCCTTAACGCCCTGGGCTACACCTTGTCCGATCGCACCACGCGCTACGCCGAAGCCAAGGTGCTGATCGAACAAGCCCACGCGCTCAACCCGGAAGACCCGGCCGTACTCGACAGCCTGGGCTGGGTGAATTACCGCCTGGGCAACCTCGACGAGGCCGAGCGCTTGCTGCGCCAGGCGCTGGAGCGTTTCCCGGACCAGGAAGTTGCCGCACACCTGGGCGAAGTGCTCTGGGCCAATGGCAAGCAGCGCGAAGCCCGACAAATCTGGGAAAAATTCCTCAAGGAACAACCCGACAGCCCTATCCTGCGCAGCACCATCAAGCGCCTGACCGGATCCGAGACCCTTTAAGCTTATGTTCTTGCGCCACATTATCGTTTTCAGTTTCATCGCCCTGCTCGCCGGTTGCGCGGGCATCGGCAGCCGTGAATCCGTTGAAGGCCAGGGCAACCCGGCACAATGGAAACAACACAAGGACCAGCTCAGCAGCATCGATGGCTGGCAGATCGAGGGCAAGGTCGGGGTGCGTGCGCCGAAAGACTCCGGCAGCGGCACCCTGTTCTGGCTGCAACGCCAGGACTACTACGACATTCGCCTCTCGGGCCCCCTGGGTCGTGGCGCAGCCCGCCTGACTGGCAGGCCAGGGCAAGTAAGCCTGGAAGTGGCCAATCAGGGCCGCTACGAGGCAACCTCTCCGGAAGAACTGCTGGAGCAGCAGATTGGCTGGAAGCTGCCCGTCTCTCATCTGGTCTGGTGGGTCCGCGGCCTGCCGGCACCTGACAGCAAGAGCCGGCTGAGCCTCAATGGCGACAGCCGCCTCGCCACCCTGGAGCAGGATGGCTGGCAGGTCGAATATTTGAGCTACGTGGAGCAAAGCGGCTATTGGCTTCCCGAACGTATCAAGCTGCATGGCACCGACCTTGATGTCACGCTGGTGATCAAGGACTGGCAACCGCGCAAACTGGGGCAATAACGTGTCCGCACAAAAATTGACCCTGCCCTCCCCGGCCAAGCTCAACCTGATGCTGCACATCCTTGGCCGTCGTGAAGATGGCTACCACGAGTTGCAGACGCTGTTTCAGTTTCTCGACTACGGCGATGAGCTGACCTTTGCCGTGCGTGAGGATGGCGTAATCCAACTGCACACCGAATTCGACGGCGTGCCCCACGACAGCAATCTGATTGTGCGGGCAGCCAAAAAACTTCAGGCACAATCCGGCTGCCCACTTGGCATTGATATCTGGATCGACAAAATCCTGCCCATGGGCGGGGGTATCGGTGGCGGCAGCTCCAATGCCGCGACCACTTTGTTGGGCCTAAATCACTTATGGCAACTGGGCTGGGACCACGATCGCCTTGCTGCGCTGGGCCTCACGCTGGGCGCCGACGTCCCGGTTTTCGTGCGGGGGCACGCCGCATTTGCTGAAGGCGTTGGGGAGAAACTCACCCCTGTAGAGCCCGAAGAACCTTGGTATGTCGTGCTGGTGCCGCAAGTATCTGTAAGTACAGCAGAAATTTTTTCAGATCCGTTGTTGACACGTAACTCTTCTCCCATTAAAGTGCGCCCCGTTCCCAAGGGAAACAGTCGAAATGACTGCTTACCGGTTGTAGCAAGGCGTTATCCAGAGGTACGTAACGCTTTGAATTTGTTAGGTAAATTTACCGAAGCAAAATTAACCGGCACTGGAAGTTGTGTGTTTGGGGGCTTCCCAAGCAAAGCTGAAGCTGATAAAGTCTCGGCCCTTCTTACAGAGACCCTTACAGGGTTTGTAGCAAAAGGAAGCAACGTTTCGATGTTGCATCGCAAGCTGCAAAGTCTGCTCTAAAAGGAACCGAGTGTTAGGCACTCGTTGCAACAGATACAGGGGCGTCGCCAAGCGGTAAGGCAGCAGGTTTTGATCCTGCCATGCGTTGGTTCGAATCCAGCCGCCCCTGCCATTTTCTAATACTCATCCAGGTTACCCTCAGCCTCTAGGTACTGCGCGTGTCCAAGATGATGGTCTTTACGGGGAATGCCAACCCCGATCTGGCTCGACGTGTCGTACGTCAGCTGCATATCCCTCTCGGTGACATCTCTGTCGGTAAATTCTCCGACGGCGAAATTACAGCCGAGATCAATGAAAATGTCCGCGGTAAAGACGTCTTCATTATTCAGCCGACCTGCGCTCCGACCAACGATAACCTGATGGAACTCGTCGTGATGGCTGATGCCTTCCGCCGCTCCTCAGCGACTCGAATCACAGCTGTAATCCCTTACTTTGGTTATGCCCGTCAGGATCGCCGTCCGCGCTCCGCACGTGTAGCTATCAGCGCGAAAGTCGTTGCTGACATGCTGACCGTGGTAGGTATCGACCGTGTGCTCACGGTTGACCTGCACGCTGACCAAATCCAGGGGTTCTTCGATATTCCGGTAGATAACATCTACGGCTCCCCCGTCCTGGTGGATGACATCGAAGACCAGCGCTTTGAAAACCTGATGATCGTGTCCCCGGACATTGGTGGCGTCGTGCGTGCACGGGCTGTTGCCAAATCCCTGGGCGTGGACCTCGGGATCATCGACAAACGCCGTGAGAAAGCCAATCACTCTGAAGTGATGCATATCATCGGTGATGTCGAAGGGCGTACCTGTATTCTGGTTGATGACATGGTCGACACCGCCGGCACGCTGTGCCACGCGGCGAAAGCCTTGAAAGAGCACGGTGCAGCAAAAGTCTTCGCCTACTGCACACACCCTGTGCTGTCGGGCCGAGCGATCGAAAACATCGAGAACTCCGTGCTGGACGAACTGGTGGTGACTAACACCATCCCGTTGTCCGCCGCAGCTCAAGCCTGTGCACGTATCCGCCAACTGGATATTGCACCGGTCGTTGCCGAAGCGGTTCGCCGCATCAGCAATGAAGAATCGATCAGCGCGATGTTCCGTTAAGGGTCAAACCAACGGATCACCTCACTGACGAAAAGCGCCCCGCCCCAGCATTCCGCTGGGGCGGGGCTTTTTTGCCCATATCGAGTTCGGCGCTGGTCGCAAACGCCCCTCGATGATGGCTATTTTGGAGATACAACATGAACGAATTTACTCTGAACGCCCAAGCGCGTACTGACCTGGGGAAAGGTGCGAGCCGCCGCCTGCGTCACGCCGCCAACATCCCAGCCGTTGTCTACGGTGGTAACAAGCCTGCTGAATCCGTGACCATCCTGGCCAAGGAAATCGCCAAGCTGTTCGAAAACGAAGCTGCCTACAGCCACGTTATCGAGCTGAACGTCGACGGCGCCAAGCAGAACGTCATCGTTAAAGCGATGCAGCGTCACCCTTCCAAGCAGTTCATCATGCACGCTGACTTCGTTCGCGTTGTAGCTGGCCAGAAACTGACCGCCATCGTGCCTGTGCACTTTGTGGGTGAAGAAGCTCCGGTCAAGAAAGGCGGCGAGATCTCTCACGTCCTGAACGAAATCGAAGTGACCTGCCTGCCGAAAGACCTGCCTGAGTTCATCGAAGTCGACCTGTCGGCTCTGGAAATCGGCGCCATCGTTCACCTGTCCGACCTCAAGGCCCCTAAAGGCGTTGAGTTTGTCGCACTGGCTCACAGTGATGACAAAGCTGTTGCCAACGTTCACGCTCCACGCGTTGCTCCAGAAGAAGCTGAAGAAGGCGCTGCAGAGTAATTCACTCTGTATTGCCGGAGCTTGAGGAAACATCGCGGACCGAAACGTAGCGAGAAAGCGGGCGATAACGCGGCGTTTACTCTTGAGTAAATGATGTAGTGTCGTCCACTTTCGCCGCACCTGGGTACGGCGATGTTATCCACAACTCCAAAGGAAGGGCTCCTGTCGTGACTGCCATTAAACTGATCGTTGGCCTGGGAAATCCAGGCGCCGAATACGAACAGACCCGGCATAACGCGGGGGCCCTTTTTGTTGAGCGCATCGCCCACGCCCAAGGCGTCAACCTGGTGGCCGATCGCAAATATTTTGGCCTGACCGGGCGCTTCTCGCACCAGGGTCAGGATGTTCGTCTACTGATTCCCACCACCTATATGAACCGCAGCGGCCAGGCTGTCGCGGCGCTTGCGGGCTTCTTCCGGATCAAACCCGAAGAAATCCTGGTGGCCCATGACGAACTGGACTTGCCACCCGGCGTAGCCAAGCTCAAGCTCGGCGGCGGGCATGGTGGGCACAATGGCCTGCGTGACATCATCGCGCAGTTGGGCAATCAGAATAATTTTTACCGTCTGCGGCTCGGCATTGGCCACCCAGGCGTTGCCAGTATGGTTTCAAATTTCGTCCTGGGTCGTGCGCCACGCGCCGAACAGGAAAAACTCGATGCCAGCATCGATTTTGCCCTCGGCGTGCTGCCGGATATCTTCGCCGGTGAATGGAACCGTGCGATGAAAAACCTGCACAGCCAGAAGGCCTGACTCTTATCCGAGGGGAAACACCATGGGATTCAATTGCGGCATCGTCGGCCTGCCCAACGTCGGCAAGTCCACCCTGTTCAACGCCCTGACCAAGTCCGGTATTGCGGCGGAGAACTTCCCCTTCTGCACCATCGAACCCAACAGCGGCATCGTGCCGATGCCGGACCCGCGTCTTGACGCACTGGCGGCCATCGTCAATCCCAAGCGCATCCTGCCGACCACCATGGAGTTCGTCGACATCGCGGGCCTCGTCGCCGGCGCCTCGAAAGGTGAAGGCCTGGGCAACAAGTTCCTGGCCAACATCCGCGAAACCGATGCTATCGCCCATGTGGTCCGCTGCTTTGAAGACGAGAACGTGATTCACGTCTCCAACAGCGTCGACCCCAAGCGCGACATCGAGATCATCGACCTGGAACTGATCTTCGCCGACCTCGACAGCTGCGAAAAGCAACTGCAGAAAGTCGCGCGTAACGCCAAGGGCGGCGACAAGGATGCAGTGGTCCAGAAGGGCCTGCTGGAGCAGCTGATCGCGCACTTCACCGAAGGCAAGCCTGCGCGCAGCCTGATGAAGAACATGGGGGCCGATGAGAAGGCCGTGATCAAGGGCTTCCACCTGCTGACCACCAAGCCTGTGATGTACATCGCCAACGTTGCCGAAGACGGCTTCGAGAACAACCCGCTGCTCGACGTGGTCAAGGCTATTGCCGACGAAGAAGGCGCCATCGTTGTTCCGGTGTGCAACAAGATCGAAGCGGAAATCGCCGAGCTCGATGACGGCGAAGAAAAGGACATGTTCCTCGAGGCCCTGGGCCTGGAAGAGCCTGGCCTGAACCGCGTGATCCGCGCAGGCTACGAAATGCTCAACCTGCAGACCTACTTCACCGCCGGTGTCGAAGAAGTCCGCGCCTGGACCGTCAAGGTCGGCGCCACCGCGCCACAGGCTGCTGGCGTGATCCACACCGACTTTGAGAAAGGCTTTATCCGAGCTGAGGTGATCGCCTACAACGACTTCATCCAGTTCAAGGGTGAAGCCGGTGCCAAGGAAGCCGGTAAATGGCGCCTGGAAGGCAAGGACTACATTGTTAAAGATGGCGATGTGATGCACTTCCGCTTTAACGTGTAAGCACCACCGCAGTATTGACTGCGAACAAAAAGCCGATGCATTGCATCGGCTTTTTTGTGGCCGGCATTTAAGCTTACAAATAAAAACACATATCCAAATACTCAACTATCTCAGAATTCTCCTACTTACCTTTTTCGACGCTTTAACCAAACTAAAGCCGAGCACATTAAAAACTTAAACTTACAGTCATTTTCCTACATTATTCCGGCACATAACTACCTCTTCGCCGGGTGACAACTTTTATATTCTGCGTTCTACTGAGTTGGCGCTTGCACACCGTCCTTCTACAGTGAAGTACTAGCGAACAGGGAGTACACATCGATGTCGGCCTACGTCCAGAAGGATAATACAACAGACGTTTCACTCATCGATGGTCAGGAAATTGAAACCACACTTAACAACACTGCCGCGCTTAACGTTGACATCCTGCTGTTGGGAGAAACGGGTACCGGCAAAGATACGCTTGCACAACGGATTCATCGCTTATCGGGTCGACGAGGTAATTTTGTCGCCGTGAACTGTGCGGCCATCCCTGAAAGCCTGGCGGAAAGCCAGCTGTTCGGTGTCAACAGCGGCGCCTACACCGGGGCAGTGCAATCAAGGGCTGGATTTGTCGAAGCCGCCCACTTGGGTACTCTGTACCTTGATGAGATCGACAGCATGCCCTTGAGCCTGCAAGCCAAGCTACTGCGTGTGCTGGAGTGCCGCGGGGTGGAGCGCCTGGGTTCGACTCGGTTCATTTCCGTGGACATGCGCGTCATTGCATCGGCCCAGCAATCCCTGCAAATCATGGTCGACCAAGGCGCCTTCAGGCGTGATCTCTACTTTCGGCTGAATGTCGTGAACATCGAACTGCCCGCCCTGCGCGATCGGCGCGAGCGCATCATCCCGTTGTTTCTGCAGATGATTCAGGAAGAAGCAGACCAGTTCAATTGCACACCTCCATCGCCTTCTGACGGCCTGTTGCATGAACTGCTCTGCCACCCCTGGCTGGGTAATGTTCGCGAGCTACGCTCGGCGGCGAAACGGTTCGTCCTGGGCCTCCCGCCGCTCTCAGCGCCCGCCTGCCGTCAGCCGCCCCCTCAGACGGACCTGAAGGCACGCCTTCAACAAATTGAAAAAGCGTTGATTGAAGAGTCGATGTACCGTCACCAACACTGTGTGGATACCGTAGCCATTGAGCTGGGGGTTGCGAAGCGCACGCTGTATTACAGAATGAAACAATTGAACATATCATTGGCATAAGCTTGATCACGCCCGGTTCAAAAATCTTATAGTCAAAACCTCAATGATACGAGCCAGCACATGAAGAGCTGATAGTTTCTCAAATATTGAGGATCATATTTCGTTACACCTCCGCTCAAAACTTTTGGAACGCATCCGTTTTATAGGCCACACAATTATAGCTGCAAAATATGTCAACAGCGTCATATCTATGATGATGTTACGGGCAGCGAATACAATTCTTAATTCACAAAGGACCCTTATATGTCAACTATTACCTCAGGTTCGATCTATTCACAAGCGTTGGCAAACACGTCTAACCCATTCACTAAATTTAACGGAGGCACAGGAGACGGATTTGCTGGAGGTGGCGAAGATGGCGCCGAAGGCATCTTCGAAAAGATGAAGGCTGATGCCATAAAAAACGGCTGGAGAAGCGCTGAAGTGAAAAACATTCAAGGGTTGATCCGGTCGGGGTCCGGTCAATAATTATCGGGTGATCGATTACCTTTCAGGCTCTCTAGTCCGAAAGGTAATCATCCCCCCTCCCGACAGGCCAGTGTGTACGCCTGTAAAGCTGCGCCCACTTTGATCGAGTAAACCGCCATGCGAATAGCAAACGACCCTTTCTCACAGAAAGGCAGCAGTACGGAACATACCCGTGCAGCCCAGGAACAGTCGCCAGACGGTATGGATGCCAGTTTTTTCACATCGATGCTTGAACGCCCCACCAACACGACTTCTGCCAAGCCTGAAGTCTCGCTCCTTTTGACAGAGGCCTCAAAGCACCTCAGTCACTCAAGAGATGGCTTCGCAAAAATAATCCGCTCAACTAAAAAAGGTATAGATGTTGAGGCCATCAGTACTTACCCACGAGAGTTATATAGCGCACAACTCACATCACAACTCATGGTGAAATGTCTGGCCAAGACAACACAGTGCATCGACAAGATCAGTAACATGCAGTCCTGAGCATGAATAACTCTCTGCGTGTCGTTTTAGTTTTGATCATGGCTTTTATACTGAGCGGATGCGGTGACCGAGTGGAACTTCATCGCCAATTGTCCGAGCAAGAAGCCAATGAGGTCGTCGCCGAATTGGCTGATAAACATATTCGTGCGCAAAAGACCCCGGCCAAAGATGGCGTCGTCGTAACGGTCAATACAAACGACATCGGGCGCGCCGTACGTACCTTGGAAGCGGCAGGCCTTCCTCGACTTGCCCGGACCACCATGGGGGATACATTTCGCAAGGAAGGGGTCATTTCCACCCCCCTGGAAGAGCGTGCCCGCTACATCTATGCCTTATCCCAAGAGCTTGAAACCACCTTGTCCAAGATCGATGGCGTTATTGTCGCACGCGTGCATGTGGTGTTGCCCGAGCGCATTGCGCCAGGAGAGCCGGTCCAACCTGCATCTGCCTCCGTGTTTATCAAGCATGATCCACGCCTGGATCCCGACAACATCCGTGCGCGGGTCCGCAGAATGGTGGCAAGCAGTATTCCCGGGATGACCACAGCGGTGGATAACCCGCAAAAACTCACTGTGGTGTTTGTACCTGCCTCCACTTATCAGGAACAGCAACGCCTGGTGTATTTCGGCCCCTTCCTGGTGCCTGGCGACGATCTCGGCTTCTGGCGAACCAGCATAATGATTGTGCTGCTCGCTCTGGTTTCGGCCGTGGCCGCCATGATCTTCCTCCAAGCGCGGCGCAAGCGTCACTCCCAGGAGCCGGCCATTAAAGGCGACTCAGCGGGGTCAACGCATGGCACCTAGACCCGACCCCCTCATGCGTGAACAACTGGCCTGGGCTCAGTGGTGGGCTTTTCCCTGGAAGCAGGCCCACGAAGACTGGCGAGGTGAGGAGTATCGTGCGATTGAAAGGCTTTTTTACAACGGCCGGTCAGTGCCCGACAACCTGACGGGTTTTAAAGCCTGCTTGCCTGCTGCGCCTCACGCTACCGTGCTTCGGTTGGCCCTGGCCACGACGGATCAACTGAACCTGGGGCTGGCATTGGTCACGCACATATTCAATCCCGAAGCGCCATCACCATTGAGTGAAAGTCATCACCAGTGGTGCATGCGCCTCTCCATGGCGCTGCACCCCTCCATGCTGCCCCCACATTCCGATCCACTGCGACTGCTTCATAGCTGGGTTGAACCGGCTATCTGGCAGCGTCTTCGATTGCGCTTTCCCCGTACACGTGTGAGCGAGGCTGAAATAGCAAACGCCCCACTCGAACATGCAAGCGGCCGATTGAACACTCTCTGGCAGGCCGTCGTCTGGCGCGTCACGACCATGGCGAGCGGCAACACGCCCCTGTCTCGCACAGGTGAGGAAAACAGTAATGTTATGCCGACATACTATTGAGTTACGCAATGACGCATCCGGCGCACGAGGAAGCCTTATCAAGCGCGAAGAGCTTGCCCATTGGGAACACGCCAACCACCTCTTGAGCCACGCCAAGGCCCAGGCCGACGAATTGATAAGTATGGCCGAGAAAAAATGCGAGGCCATGCTTGAACAAGCCTCATTGGAAATCTGGCAACGCGCAGATGCACAACTCAAGCAATGGGAACGCGACCGTCAAACGATGCGCGACAACCTTGAACACTATGCGACCTCCATAACCAACCAGGCCATTCGCTGCTTGCTCGGCGAGACGACTGCCCCGCAAAGGCTCGCAGCACTGTTAAAGCACTTGCTGGAGAGCCAAGTTCAGGAAGTCAGCGCGACGCTGCTCTGTCATCCCCTTGATCTTGAGGAAATAAGGCAGAGCCTTGCACGCCACAAGAGCAACGCCTGGAAGTTAAGCGCCGACGACACAGTTCATCTTCAGACCCTCGTACTGAAAACAGATGAGGGCGACTTCCGTATCAGCTGGAACGCCATGCTCGACACTTTTTTCAAGCAGGATAAAGAGTACTTGATCGAGATTTAATCCTACGAACATAGAGACTTTCTTTATGTTAATCACTCAGAGCTGACTGTTTAAATTCATCCATCGACAATAGAAAACCGAGGAAAAATCATGGATTTTTTCAAAGAACTGACTCATTCGATTGCCCGAAATAAAACATCGACATACAAGGAGTTCAAAGCCGGCTTCGAAGAAAGCCTGGCCGCCGAAGACAGCGAACTATTTCACAACTTGGTAACGCGTAGAGAGGTCACCTTTGCGCTTTATAACGAGCACGGTAAAACCGTCAACCAAATGCTTAAAACAACTATTGAAAGCTTCCAGTAGATGAAGGCGCTCGTAAGTGACTGGTTGAGCAGCGGAAAGGAAAAAATCGCTCTATTTGAGGGCGACGACGAAGTCACCCTGCAACGTCAGGGAGACACCGTTTTATTGGGGGCTCAACTGACCTCTTCTCTACCCGATAACTCAGCCTTGCAAGGCTGGCTGCGCCTGGGCGCGGCCAGCTTGAATCATTTTCAAGGTGCATTGGCTCAAAAAGCCGACACGGGAGCGCTATGGGTGATTAACAGCCTGCGCGCCGACCGTGGAGAAGCCGGCCTGCTTGGCTGCCTTGAAGCCCTGCTCAACCAACGCGACACATGGCGCGCAATCAATGCACGACTTGCTCGCCCAGTTCAAAACCTCAAACCCACCCCGCTAAGTTCACGTTCGTACTAATCAGAGAACTGTCTATGTCTAACAAGACCCATAAGGGCAATCGCTCGTACCTTGGCTCGCCTGCCGTTACAGCCAAAAGAACCCACTGGCGGAATGTGTTTTTGTTTTCCTGGTTGCTGGTTTCAGCACAAAGCGCGCTGGCCGCCATCCCTTCGGAATGGAAAAACACCGCCTACGCTTATGAAGCCGAGCATAAGCCGGTGCGCGAGGTACTCGAAGATTTCGCCCAGACCTTCGGTACACAGCTGCAGATCGAGGGCCTGCTGGAAGGCATCGTCAATGGCAAGATACGCGCTAACACCCCGCAGTCATTGCTCGACCGCCTGGGGGTAGAGCATCGCTTCCAATGGTACCTGTACAACAACACGCTCTACGTCAGTACTCTGGACCAGCAAGAGTCAGCGCGCCTGGAGGTCTCCTCCGAGACCATTGCCGACCTCAAGCAAGCCCTCACTGATATCGGCCTGCTCGACAGCCGCTTCGGTTGGGGTGAGTTGCCCGACGATGGCATCGTGTTGGTCTCAGGGCCTCGGCGCTATATCGAGCAAGTCAAACAGTTCAGCAGCCAACGCCGCTCGGTGGACGAAAAACAGAGCGTGCTGAGTTTCCCGCTGAAGTTTGCCAATGCAGCGGATCGCCACGTGGATTATCGCGGCCAGAAGATCACCATTGCCGGTGTTTCCAGCATTGTGCGGGGCTTACTGGAGCCACGCTCCAACGCGACCCCCCCTGCGTTAGCCCAGCGCCCCGCCTCACAGCCCGCCCCTCTCGTACCCAACGTTCCCCGCTTGAGCAACCCGTTGCTGGGGCAGATGCTCGCTACAAACAGCACTCCCATGCCAATGGATATTGGCGCCACACTCACCCCGCGGGCGCCGGCCCCCACCAGTCGCATTCGCGTCGAAGCCGATATGCGCAATAACGCGGTGCTCATTTATGACCTGCCAGAGCGCCAGGCCATGTACCGCGAGTTGATCGCTCAACTCGATGTGGCGCGCAAGTTGGTGGAAATCGATACGATCATTCTGGATATCGAGCGCACCCAATTGCGTGAATTCGGCGTGAACTGGGGGTTTCAGAACAGCCGTTTCCGTGGTGGTGCAAATATGGCGCCCGGCACATCGCAGCAGTTGTCGATCGAGAATCGCGACCGTTTCTATGCTGACATACGCGCCCTGGAAGCCAAGGGGCTGGCGACCATGGTGTCCAACCCCTCCGTGCTCACCCTGGAAAACCAACCGGCGGTGATCGACTTCAACCGCACTCAGTACCTGACACCCGGTCGTCAGAACGCAACCATCCTGCCGGTCACCGTGGGTACCAGCGTGCAGGTCGTGCCCCGCGTCATCACCAGCCGAGGCAGCCATCAGATTCACTTGGTGGTGGATATCGAGGACGGTACGTTCGATGAGTCCAACCCCAATCGTGACCTCAATAACTTGGATGTGCGCCGCGGTAACGTCAGTACCCAGGCGGTCATGGCGGAAAAACGCTCAATGGTGGTGGGCGGATTCCATGTCACGGAAAGCACCGACAAGCACAACAAGGTGCCGCTGCTGGGCGATATCCCACTGCTGGGCAAGGCGTTGTTCTCTTCAAGCGAACGGCAGAACAATCGGCGTGAACGCCTGTTCATCATCACCCCACGCGTCATCGGCGACCAGGCCGATCCGTCCCGCTACTTGCCTCAGGCAGACCAGGCCGAGTTGCAGACGGCCCTTGCACCACTGGCCAGGCGCAACGCCCCTCACCAGCCCGAGATCAAGCGTAGCGACATCATCAGCACGTTGGCGCATCTGGTGACGGGAGAAGTGCCCAAGGCCTTCAAGTTGGCGCCCATGCCCCTGGGATTGAACACGCTGTGCAGCCCCCGCGACTTGCTGGCGCTGAACACCGAGCGCAGCCAATGGTACGCAGGCCCCGAGTACAACGTCGCCGTCGTGGTGATGCGCAACCAGTTCAACCGCAATGTGCGCATCGATGAAAAAGAATGCAGCAACTCGCAGACTTTGGCCGTCACCGTGTGGCCACGCGCCTGGTTGAAGCCGGGAGAAGAAGCCGAAGTCTTTATCGCCATGCGCCCGGTGAAGAAGGATGAACACCTCAGCGTACCGCGCCCTACCTTGATTACTCCTGTCAAAAAGGCCCGACCATGAAGCATCAATTGTTGTGCGTCACCCTGATCGGTGCGGCGCTGCTCGTCAGCGCTTGTACCCCAACATGCAAAGGCGACTCCTGCTCACGCCCGCAGTCGACCGCGCAGAAGATGGTGATCTGGTGGCCATCGCACATGCGCGTCCAGCCTGGACCGTCCGGGGAGCGCGCGGACTACCAGACGGTATCGCTGGAGCGATGAGCACGACGCAAATGCCCGGCAACCAACCCCAGGTAGTGCTGAACGACCTGGTGAGCGGCGCTGCCGCTCACCAGTCCCTCGCGCCCGGTATCAAAGTGTGCACGTTGCAGGCGGGCAATCGCCCGGGGCTGGCTCTGCATGTCGCTCGCGAAGCGTTGCAAGCCGGGCAATTGCAACGGATATTACAGCGCCGCTTTGAGCAGGCCCTGGTCTTCGAGGGGTGCTTTGTCTACCTCGATGCCCAGGGCGCCATGGTGATCTGGCACGCGCTGCCAACACCGCCCGGCAATCTGGACAGGATGCTGAGCCGGATGCTCTCGCTGGCAGGTCTCAGTGTCCTGGACCCAGGATCCATTCGCTGATCAGCGCTGGTCAAGCTCCGGGAGCTCCAGCGTCTCGCGTTTGGCGTCATCGTCCAGCTCGCGCAAGGTGCGATAGATCAACGCCACGGCCTGCAGGGTTTCGCGAGGAATGCTGGCTCCCAACTTTTTGGTGTAGATCGTACGCGCCAACCACACACACTGAATCACGGGCACCTCGGCGGCCTTCGCGCGCGCGATCAGTTTTCGCGCCTCGTCGTCCGTGCCTTTACTGATCAGCAGGGGCAGAGGCGTCTTGCCAGGACGGTAATACAGGGCGACCGCAAAGTGCGTCGGGTTGACTACCAGCATGTCTGCCTCTTCCAGCTTGGGCAGTTTGACCTTCGGTTCCTCCTGGGCCAATTGCTGCGCCAACTGACGGCGCTGCCCCTTCACATGAGGGTCGCCTTCCATGTCTTTGTATTCTTTGACGACCTCAACCTGTGTCATGCGCATACGCTTGGCGAAGAAGTGCTTCTGCAACGTCAGATCGATCAACGCCAACACCAGCAACAGCCCCAGGCAGGCATGCAGCAAGTGACGGAACAACGCGATCAGCGCCAGTAGGTAACTCTGCAGATCGCTGTTGGCAAGATTGATCAACGCCCCCAAAGAGGGCCAAACCACCACGTACACAATCAGGCCCAGGAGGAACGCCTTGGCTATGCTCATCAACAGATTCATCAAAGACTGGGCAGAAAACATCTGCTTGATCTGGCTGATAGGGTTGAGGCGATTGAAATCCAGCTTGAGCGTTTGCGGGGCGAACAACAAGCCGAACTGCATCCAGCTGCCAATCAGCTTCGCAGCAATTGCAAGCCCGGCCATCAGCAGAGAGAACGAGAAAAACATGACCAGGCCCTCCACCAGTACTTCTTCCAGCACTCGCACAAACGGCTGGCTCAAGCGCGACATCGGGAACACCATCAGTTGCTGAAAGCGCTGCAAACTGGTCTCGGCAGTGAACAAGGCGACTTCACTGATAGCCGTCAGTGCCAACAGCTTGCTCACATCCTGGCTTTGCGCGACCTGACCTTTCTTGCGTTGGTCACGCAGTTTCTTGGCGGACGCCGGGTGCTTTTTTTCCCCCGAATCACTCACGATGCCGAGACCGAGAACAAAAGCCCCAGATAGTGCTTAAGGTCACCCAGCTGGCTCATACGCCCGACAATAAGATCCTGCAACAATGCAAAGTACAGCAACAAAATACCGATTCCCGCCAGGCATTTGACCGGTGGCGCCAAGGTACTCACTTGCAATTGCTGGCTGTAGACGCCCAGCAACGCGATGCCAAACTCCAACAGCAACAACACGGCAATAAAGGGCGCAGCGTAAAGCATCATGTGCATGAACGTGTCACTCAGCATCCCGACAAATACGCTCATGCCATCAGCCGCTGGAAACGGAAACCACACGGTGGGTGGCCAGATCAGATAACTGTCCCAGATCACCTGGGTCAGCGTGCCCAACCCCAGAACGGCCATCAACAGGTAAATCGCCAGTTGCTTGAACATGTGCCCGATCGGTGTCGCGTCCGGCCCCAGTGACGGGTTAAGTTGGCCACCTGCCAAGGCTCCACGCTGGTTGTCCAGCAGTGCCCCGACCGACTCGAACATCCAGAACGGCATCGCCAGCAACACCCCGAGCAGCAACCCCAGGACCACTTCCTTGATCATCAGCGCACCGAGCATGATTGCTGAAGGGTCCTGCCCTGCCAAAGCTGCGTGAATACCCGGCGCGGGCAGCAGCGCCAGGACCATCACGATGGTGTGCCGAGGCAGGCCTCGCACGTGCTGAAAACAAAACGCCGCCACCAAAATGCCACAGGGGTAAATACGCGCCATGCCAATCACCAGGCTGGGCAGGTAGTCAAGATAAAGCAGCACAGGCAACGCCTCAGTTCAGGGCCGAACGGCCGATCATTTCAAACGTCAGGTTGATCAGCTGGATCAACTCAACGCCAATCCAGCGGCCCGTCAGGATCAATGTGACACCCACCGCCACCAGCTTGATACCAAAGGGTAATGTCTGGTCCTGGATCTGCATCAGTGCTTGTACCAGGGAAGTCAGTACCCCCACCACCACCGCCACGATCAGCGGCGGCGCCGACAGTACAACCACCAGCAACATGCCCTGCTTGAACAGCACGATAGGTTCCATACGCCACTCAGAGATAAGAAAGGAACAGGCTGTCGAGCAACCGCGACCAGCCAGACACCAGCACGAACAGCAGCAGCTTGAGCGGCAGGGAAATGGTCATCGGCGAGACCATCTGCATACCCAGCGCCAGCAGCAGGTTGGAAACAATAAGGTCGATCACGATGAAGGGGATGTAGATCAGGAACCCGATCTCGAACCCCGCCTGCAATTGCGAAAGCACAAAGGCCGGAATCAGCAGGATAAGATCCTCACGCTGCACCTCCTGCGCCATTTTCGCTGGCCACAGACGTGCGGTATTTTCCAATAGATGGGTCAGCACATCCGGGTCCACATTACGCAGCATGAAGGCACGCAAGGGGTTGATGGCCTCATTGCCGGTACTCAGAAACGTTTGCACGTTGGTCATGTCCAGAGGCGAAGCCTTGAGGTTCTCGGCGATCTCATACCCCACCGGTGCCATGATGAACAAGGTGGCAGCCAGGGCGATTCCGTTGATGGCCATGCTTGGAGGCACCTGTTGTACGCCGATGGCATTGCGGGTAATCATCAGCACAATCACGATTTTCAAGAAGGCTGTGCAGACAACCAACAGCATGGGCATCAACGACAACGCCCCCAGAAATACCGCCAGGACTACCGGGTCCAGCCCCTGAAGAATCATCGACCGAACACCACTCGGGACAACTGCAACCCCAGACGCCCGTCAACTTCCACCAACTGTCCCTGGCCGATGGGTCGATCACCGTAATACAGTCCCGCCGTGCCCGGGGCGAAACCGGCAATGCCCAATACCGAGCCGGGCACGAGGTTACGCAGCTCCCCCAGGGTAAGGTTCAGTGTTCCGCAGCGTACGTTCAGCGTCATGCTCAACTCATCGAACGGCTCGGGGCCGAATACGTCCATGACAGGTTCATCGTTTTCATGCCCCGAGTAATGAGGTACAGCTAAATCTTCGTCCACGGACATGTCCTCGATAGAAGTAAGAATGAAACGTAACCGCCCGTTGTCATCGTCAATGCCCCCGTGCAGGCGCTCTCTGCCAACCTGCACATAGCCGCTGCCCAGGGCCTGGAAAAAGGTCTGTTCAAGCACCAGCACATCACCGGTCCGCAGGCTACTGGCCTGTACAATCGGTAACCGCAGCCGCCCAAGGGTCACGGCAATTGCCAATTGAAACGACAACGGCAGTGGCGCAGCCGTGGCCCGCCAGGAACTCGCCTCGTGCAAGGCCAAAAAGCTTTCGGGGCTCAACCAGGCATAACCCTCAGCCCAGGATGCCCCCAGGGTCACGGTGAGGCGGCAGCCAAACCCCCTTGGTCGCTCGGTGTGCAGCAATCTCACATAACCCAACAACGACCGCACTTCGGGGCTCAGGTAATACTGGAACAACGCCCAGAACCAGGAGTCTGGTTCGTTGTCGGCCCCAGCGAGGGTCACCGGACACTCGCCCATCAGGCTGAGCAACGGCCCTGCCTTAGCGAGCGCCAGCACGCCGCACTGCGTGTCAAAGCACACCGCTTCACTGCCAACTGGCGCACGTCCAGGCTCAAGCCGCAGCTCACCGGCCTGACCCGCGACATGGAACGGCAGGTACAGGCCGCGCCCCAGTCGGTTGCGTGCGGCAACCAAGTCGCTCTTGATCGACGGGAATGTCAGTAGCGGTACGATCATAGGTTGCCGACGCTTGGCACAAGTACGCTGACTGGCCGCCCCAGCGCTTGCGCAAAACGTTCCTCACACTGCTGTCGTACGCCACTGAGCCACCGTGCCGTGGCGCCCTGTTCTGCTTCCAGCTCAATGGTCCAGGCGCTCTGTTCTCGGCGCACGCTGGCATTGATCCGTCCCAGACGTGGCAAGTACAACACTGCCTGCAACGGCCATTGCGAACCGGCCAATACACGCGGCGCCAGCTGTTCGGCGAGCGCCTCGATCATGGCGATACCGGATGCTGATTTTTTTCCCGATAAGGAGGCTCCCGTCCCTGTGCCCTCACGCTCATCAGCAAACAGCCGCGCAAACAGTCGCCCTTGCTCCCAGGGCACCACGCCCGCTGTTCCCGGCTCACGTTCTTCCCGTGGCTCACGCAGGGGCGGTCTTTGAGGGGGTTTATTAGCAACCTTAGTCATGCCGGCTCCCGTGCCAGTAAAAGTGATAACTCCTGTAACTTTTCGACCTGTCGCAAGCATTCGGTGGCTTGCCTCTGGGCTTTGCCAACGTGGCTTTCTTTTACTGGCCGTTGGCTGCGCAACGCCTCAAGCTGCCCCTCTTCTCGCTGGGTGCTGGCGGATAAGGAGTGTTCCTGCGCGCGCCAGGATTTCAGCCCCTTCAAGGTCAGGGTCTGGCCCTGATGCTGACTGAGCAACTGCGCACTTTGCCGGGCTTCCTCCTGCCGAGTCTGTTCAAGTGCTTCCTGGGCCTGCTGGATGTGCGCAAGCAGGGCCTGCTGCGCACGCTTGGCCTCACGCAGGGCACGCTCGGCCCGATCGGCCCGGTGCCTGCGCAGGCGCCGCAGCGTCTCCACCTCACCGAGCAGTACGTCAGAATGGGACATGGGCGGTCAGCTCCTTGAGTTGCTCCAGCGTGACAGCCATCGGTGTCGGCTCACGCAAATCCTGGCGCAGGAAACCATCCACCGCTTGGCGACTGTTCACCGCCAGGTCCGTCAGGGCATCGCTGCCAGGCTGGTACTCGCCCAGCTTGAGCATCAACTCAATCTGCTGGTACGCCGATAGCAAACGCCGCAACGCCGTGCCCGCCTGGATATCCGCAGGTTCTGCGACGTTGCTCAATATTCGTGAAAGGCTCGCCAGCACATCCACCGCCGGATAGTGCCCACGCTCGGCCAATTTGCGCGACAGCACGATATGGCCGTCAAGCAACGAACGCACTTCGTCGGCCACTGGGTCGTTCATGGAGTCCTGCTCGATCAGCACCGTGTAGATCGCTGTGATCACACCGTCACGGGTCAACCCGGCGCGTTCCACCAGACGCGGCAGCAAGCTGTACACCGAAGGCGGCAGACCA
Organism: Pseudomonas sp. FSL L8-0168; assembly: GCF_037976155.1. Classification (NCBI taxonomy): domain Bacteria; kingdom Pseudomonadati; phylum Pseudomonadota; class Gammaproteobacteria; order Pseudomonadales; family Pseudomonadaceae; genus Pseudomonas; species Pseudomonas sp. FSL L8-0168. The sequence continues at coordinate 2,906,373 of NZ_CP150262.1, forward strand.
CCGCGTCCCAGGGGCTCACCGGCAGCCAGGCCAATTTCGCGCTGGGCCCTGGCGAAACGAGTCAGGGAATCAATCAGCAACAACACCCGTTGACCCTTGCGCCGGAAACCTTCAGCCAACGCCGTGGCGGTGAATGCAGCGCGAGCGCGCTCCATGCTGGAGCGATCAGACGTAGCACACACCAATACCGCTTTGGAGCGCAGTTGCTCATCCAGCTCATGGTCGAGAAACTCACGCAACTCGCGGCCTCGCTCGCCGATCAGGCCGAACACGATGACGTCGCATTCGACGTTACGGGCGATCTCGGCCAACAAGGTCGTCTTGCCGCAACCGGCCCCGGCGAACAGACCGACGCGCTGGCCTTCACCCAGCGTCATCAAGCCATCAATGGAACGCACCCCAGTGGCCAGGGCACGGTTGATCCGCGGGCGCTCGGTGGGTAACGGCGCTTCACACAGCACCGCACTGGTATCGGGCAGTTCAGCTTCGACAAACGCACTGGCGCCCTGCCCCGTAATCGGTCGCCCGAAACCATCCAGTACTTGGCCCAACAGCGCCTCGCTGACCTGCACACGATGCGAAACGCCCAGGCGCTCAACGCCAGCGCCCACTCGTACGCCTTCCAGATTACCCAGGGCACTGAGTACTGCATCCTGCTGATCAAAGCCGATGATTTCGGCGAGCATGAAATCGCCCGGCCCTTTTTCCACTTGGCACAAATCGCCGATGCGCGCCTGAGGCAATCGGCATTGCAGCAACATGCCATTGACGCGCTGGATGCGACCACGCATCGCCACTGGCGCAAAGCTGCTCAGCGCCTGGGCCTGGCGCTGTTGCCAGGCGTCGAGACGCGCTTGCAATTGCGTACTCACCAAAGCACCTCATAACGCTGCGCACCGTCGAAAACCACCTTGCTGTTGTCGATCAGCACCAGGCGCAGGCCGTCTATCTGATCCCCCAGAAAAAGCCGGCTGCCCTCTTCCAGAACCACGTGGCCGTTCGGTCCGCCCACTATCTGCACAATCCTGAACGGCAAGGCCTCATCGCGCACACGGACACGACTGATCACCGGCACCGCACTGTCGAATTGCTCACCAAAACGGCTGAGCATCCGCGACACCAACTCCACATCCTCCTGGGAAACATCCCCGCTCAGCACGACTTGGCCGTTGATCACCTGCAAGCCGATGCGCGGGCTCAACTCACGCTCGCCAAGCATCTTCACCAACTGTTGGCGCACATCAATCGGTGAGGCCAGTTCCTGTTTGCCAGCCACCGCAGGCATCAGCGAAGCCTGGGCCTCATGCTCCCCTGTCGAGACCATGCCCACTACGGCGATGATGATCGCCATCACCAGCACCAGGCTGATCAAGCGCTTTTGCTGCGAGGGCGCAATGGCGGACAACATCAGTGCCTGCGCGGGTTCATCCGGCGATGGCACCGCTGCGGCCGCCGGCGCCACAGGCTCGGGCCACGGTTGATCCGCCAGGGTGACGCACAACCTTACGCTGCCCACCAGAAAGGGCACGTTCAATGCCAGATTCGGGATCTGCGCCATGGCTTGCCCAGCAGCCCCGTACAACAGTTCCGCCTGGGCCTGCACCGACCAGTTAGCCTCAAAAAAGCGCAGCAACGCATGCTGCTCGGCAACCCCTGGATCGTTCAGCACCAAGTCAGCATCTGCCTGGGCGCCAATGCTCCATTGCTCGCCAAACAACGGCAACGCAGCGCCCTGGCGCTGGCCATCAAGCACCCTTAGCTCATACATTATCGAGCCCTCTTTCGTATTAACCATGGCCGCAGGCTCATGCCGCCGCCCCCCGCATCAAGGCTTCCTGGCCCAGGTCTATGCGCCCCAGGACCTTGACCTTGGATGTGCTTCCCAACTCAGCGAAAGACAGCACCGGTACATGGTTGAACTCTTCCAGCAGCAAGGTCCGCAATGGGCTGCGCAAGTCTTGCGCCACCAACATCACACTTTTGCTCTTGGCCCTTAGAACAAAGGCTTGGTTGAGCAAACTGATAAAGGCCGCGCTGTGGTTCTCGTCCAGCGCGAAAAACACGCCGGTCTGGGTCTGGCGCAGCGCCTCGCGCAGGATGTTTTCGCTCTGCGGAGATAACAGCCAGGCATGCAGGCCATCGGCCTCGCTGTACTGGTGGTAGATCTGTGCCTTGAGGGCAATGCGCGCATAGTCGGCCAGGGCTTCCGGCTCACGCTCATGCTGCCCGTACTCGATCAGCGACTCGACAATCAGCCGCACTGCTCGCAGCGGTACGCCTTCACTGGCCAGGCGTTGCAACACCGCCGAAAAACGCGAGAGCGGCATGATGCGCTGCAGTTCCTGCACCAGTTCCGGCTGGTTATGCTCAAGCCAACTCAAGATCGACTTGCTCTCCTGAATCCCCAGGAACTGCGGCCCGCTGAGCATCATTGCCTGCCTCATGCGTTCCAGGATCAGGTGCGTAGCCGTGAAGCGCTCCAGCTCTGGGTCCTCCAGCAGCGGGTCATCAGGAGGCAACCAGAGCCAATCCTGTTCATCCCGCTCAGCCAGCCCCGGTATGGCGTGCTCAGGCTCAACCGTCAGCGCCTTGCGCTCAACAGCCACATGGTTGACCACTGACGCCCTGACCATGGGCACCTCATGCACGCAAAAGCGCATTTCATCGGCGGCCAGGGAATCATCGAGTTCAACTTCGAACGGCGGCAATGTCAGGCCGATATTGGCGACCAGCGAGTTTCGCGCCTGGCGAATCCCATGAATCAGGTCCGTCACCTCAGGCGTTCCGCGCAGCACGGGGGAAAACTGCAACAGGTAGGGGCGCGACGGATCAAATCCGCGCAAGTCCTCTTTACCGTTCTCTTCAGGTCGAACGACCTCGGCGGCTTCGTTGGCGGGCTCTGCCTGTCGTTGACGCTGGCGTACCAGGTAGTAACCCACACAGCCGGTGATCAGCGCGATAAGAATAAACACCAGGGTAGGCATGCCCGGCACTAGGGCAAACGCAAGCATTCCCACCGAGGCAATCACCCAGCTCTTGGGCTCGCTGGTCATTTGCCGAGCAATTTCGACGCCCATGTTACTGACGCCTTTGCGTCCATCCGGCGCCACGCGGGTGATGATCATGCCCGCAGTCAGAGAGATCAGCAGCGCTGGAATCTGTGCTATCAGGCCATCGCCAATCGTCAGCACCGAATACAACGAAATGGAATCGGCAGCGCTCAACCCGTGCTGGAACATGCCCGTGGAGAAGCCGCCCAACAGGTTGACCACGACGATGATCAAACCGGCGATGGCGTCGCCTTTGACGAACTTCATGGCGCCATCCATGGCCCCAAACAGCTGGCTTTCACGCGACAGCTGATCGCGTTTGTCGCGCGCCTGCACACCGTCAATCAACCCGGCACGCAAATCGCTGTCGATAGACATCTGCTTACCCGGCATTGCATCCAGGCTAAATCGCGCCGCGACCTCGGCAACCCGCTCCGAACCCTTGGTGATCACCAGGAAGTTGACCAGGGTCAGGATCAGGAAGATCACCATCCCCACCGCCAGGTTTCCCCCCACCACAAAATTGCCGAACGCCTCAACGATGTCACCGGCGTCCTGTTCCAACAAGATCAGGCGCGTGGTCGCGATCGACAGCGCCAATCGAAACATAGTGGTCAACAACAGGATCGACGGGAACGACGAGAACGCCAAAGGGCCCGGTAGATAAAGCGCCAGTACGATCAACAGGCAAGATATGCAGATATTGAGAGCAATCAGAATATCTACCAGCCAGGTCGGCAGTGGAACGATAAAGATAAAGATAATGGCCATGACCACCACAGCGCCCAGCACTTCAGCTCGCTGTGCCACTTTGAGCAGTAAGCCATTGATGGTCGACAGCAGGGTCACGTCATAGCCTCGGCCAGCTCAGGAGAACGCTGGGTTCCGCCATCGATCCGGTTCAGTTCGTCCATCACCGCTACAAACTTGAACAAGGTTTCCTCACGGACTCTGGTGTCAGGCCACAAGGCCAAAGGTAACTGCCGGATCAGAGGGTAAAGCGCGTTGAGAGCTGTCAATTGCCTGGTAGGCGAACCACTCCCCATCTCATTCCCCAACCGCAGAATTTCATCGGCGCCTATGCCGCTGCTGGCATATCCGAGCAGGCGCTGCAGCAGCGTAACGGCCTCATCCTCCATCTCCAGGCGCTGCTTGCACGTCACGCAACTGGCCAGCACTGCGCTCAACTGCCCGCAGCTTCGCAGCCCCACCAGCAAGGAGCGCAGCAATGGTGTAGGCACCGAGGACACCAAGGCGGCAATATCGTCTGCCAGGGCTTTACGCATCACGTTAAGCCCTTCTTGAAACCCATCACCGCCGTATACACCCAGCAGGGCTTGCATCATTGTTGCCAGGGATTGGCGCGTGACCACGCTGGCGTAGTAGAGCGCACGTAGGGCCTGGCGCTCCTCGGGGTCCACGCTGGCGGCTTGCAGTGTTAAGGCGATGTTCAGGCCGGCCTGGATTTCGCCCTTGAAACGCGCCTCCAGCTTGGCGATGGCTGCGTGTGCCAGGGCCGCTTCGGATTTACGGACTTCAGCGTCCGCCTCGCTCACCACATGCTTGAGCACCACGAAAGCACGCGCCGGGTCGCCTCCGGCGAGGTCGAGCAATTTTTCGAGACTGGCGCTTTGCAGCAACTGCATCCTGATTCGGCGCGAAACCGAAGCCATGCTCGCCTGGGCCGGGTGACCCAACTGGTCATAAAGCTCCACCAGCTTTTCAGCCGCAGGCACGCGCACGCCCATTTGCCGATGGGCCAGCGGGAGCTTATTGAGCTCCACTTCCTGATTGAACAGATGGGCCAGTTCGTCGACACCCTTCGCAGGTGCAGGCACGGAGCCAGTGTTGATAACAGGTTGATCCGAGCTTTGGACCGTTTGCACATCGTTGCGAGATTCGACTTTCATGGACAGGCCAGTTCAGGAAGAGTGTTTTCCCTGTGTGGCGAGGCCCACCCATACGGTTCCATAGAAATTTGAGGCTGAGCCGGGTTTGAAAAGACTTGCACAGGCACCTGTTCCCCCGTGCAAAAGTCTGCGTAAAAACACCTCCATTCAAAATATTTATCTATGTATATCAAGCTATTAAACGATTTTTTCTCTTTGGCACACGCAGTGCAATCGGGTTCCTGTCGATACGTTTTCGACTGCGTCTACCTTAAGGAAAAAATCATGAATATCCCTATTGAAGCCTTAGTTCACCTTGGTGGCAATTCGCCTCAATTCATGCTCCATCTGACAGACGATCAACAGAAAAAACTGCGGCGCTTCATTCACAAACGGGTCCTCAACCCGGAAGACGCGGATGATCTATTGCAACTGACTTACTTGGAGGCCTGGCGCAATCGCGAGCGCTTCAGTGGTACCGCGACGCTCAGCACCTGGATGTGCGGTATCGCGCAGAACCTGATCCGCAATCACTTCCGGCGCCTGTATGCCAAGCCCTCTCATTGCGAATTCGACGAGTCGCTGTGGCATGGCCATGAAGAAAACCACAGCCTGGATTGGGAATTCGAGGTCAACCGACGCCTGGAAAATACCCTGAGCGCAATTGATCACTTGCCCACAGAGATGCGCAGAACACTGTATGCCTCCCTGGAAACCGACGGCAGTTACCAGGACACCGCCGACGTACTGGACATTCCTATCGGCACCGTGCGCTCGCGCCTGTCACGGGCACGCGAACAGCTCAAGCGCGTCACCCACACCCCACTGCATCAGTAAGTTGAACTAGCCAGTCAAGCGTTGGGCGACAGGGATATCTGCCCAACACTGTCGGACTGGGCCCGTGAGTAGACCCTCGAAGACGCTTAGCGCTTGCGCTCCCCTCATGCACGGTGCATTCGCCACCGCCCGTCGCCAAAATCAGCGCTTTGGCTTAAACAGTTGAAAGCGTAGAAAAATTTTCAACAAAAACGCTTGACGCATTGCCGTTCCAAGCGAATAATGCGCGCCACTTGGCTACATAGCTCAGTTGGTTAGAGCATAGCATTCATAATGCTGGGGTCCGGGGTTCAAGTCCCTGTGTAGCCACCAAGTACTAAAAACGGCTTACCGAAAGGTAGGCCGTTTTTTTATGCGCGCAAAAAAACTCCCCAACTGTATTTTGACGCCCCCCAACCCCACTGTTAGTGTCCTGCCTCCCCTAAACACGGAGTGCCCCGATGCAACTGGACATCTACCAAGTCGACGCTTTCAGCCACCATCCCTTCGGCGGCAACCCGGCAGCGGTGTGCCCACTCACTGAGTGGCTGGCCGACGAGCAACTGCAGCAGATTGCAGCCGAGAATAATCTTTCGGAAACCGCGTTCTTTGTACCCCGTGGCGAGTTCTATGAGTTGCGTTGGCTCACGCCGGAAGTTGAGGTGGACCTGTGCGGCCATGCCACGTTGGCAGCCGCGTGGGTATTGATCCACAAGTTGGCGGACGCCCCGCAGGTTCTGCGCTTTGCCACCCGTAGCGGCGAGTTGCGGGTAACGCGCAACGGCGATGAGCTGGCGATGGATTTTCCGGCCAAAAAACCCGAACGCTGCGAGCCGCCCCACGGCATGTTGAGCGCCCTGGGGCTTGAAAACGCCGAGGTGTTTGGCACCGACGACTACATCGTGCTGGTGGAAGATGAAGCACAGGTGGCGGCTCTCACACCGGACTTTGCGCGGCTCAAAGGCCTGCCTAAACGCGGGGTTGCGGTGACCGCTAAAAGCACTCGGTTTGATTTTTTCTCGCGCTGGTTCGGCCCGAATGTGGGCGTTAATGAAGACCCGGTTACCGGCTCGGCGCACACGTCGCTGGCACCTTTCTGGGCCGAGCGCCTGGGCAAATCGCAATTGAGCGCCGAGCAAGGCGGCCAGCGTAAGGGCCAGCTGCGCTGTGAACTGCAGGGTGACCGGGTGATTATTTCCGGCAAGGCCGTGCTGTACATGCAAGGCACGATTTACCTGTAAACAACGCAGTAGCCCAAGGACCACAGCACCTTCTCAACATGAACGGAGTTCAGCGCGTGTTTTTGATTTCCCGCCGCAGTCTGACAGTCATCGCCGCAACCCTGGCCCTCGCCGCCTGCCACACGCCCGTCAACGAACAGCCTCCGGCGCCAGAGCTGGGCTCGGGCTACCGCACCGACCTGAGCACCCGCCACGCCGAGCGCCATATGGCCGCCGCCGCCAACCCGCTGGCCGCTGAAGCCGGGCGTGAAATGCTGCGTCAAGGCGGTTCAGCCATTGATGCGGCGATTGCCATGCAAGCGGTATTGACCCTGGTGGAACCGCAGTCTTCCGGCATCGGCGGCGGTGCGTTCATCATGCTGTGGGATGGGCACAACGTGCAGGCTTATGACGGCCGCGAAACTGCGCCGGCCGGGGCCACGGAGCGTCTTTTCCTGAAGGCCGACGGTACGCCGATGGCGTTCACGGATGCGCAGATTGGCGGGCGCTCGGTGGGCACTCCAGGGGTATTGCGCGCCCTGGAGATGGCGCACCAAAAGAGCGGCCGCTTGCCATGGGCCAAGCTGTTTGAACCGGCGATTCGCCTGTCGGAGCAAGGCTTCGCCATTTCCCCACGCTTGCACAGCTTGATCGCGACTGACCGCTTTATCGCGCAATCGCCCGACATGGCGGCGTACTTCCTGAATGCCGATGGCTCGCCAAAAGCCACCGGCACGCTGTTGAAAAACCCGGCTCTGGCCGCGGTGTTCAAGCGCATCGCCAAGGAAGGGCCGGATGCGTTGTACCAAGGATCGATTGCCGATGAGATCGCACGCAAGGTGCAGGGTCATCGCAATGCCGGCAGCCTGTCCCAGGCTGATCTCAAGAGCTACACCGCCAAGCAACGCGCACCGCTGTGCACCGACTACAAACAATGGAAGGTCTGCGGCATGCCACCGCCGTCCTCGGGCGGGATTGCCGTGGCGCAGATCCTCGGGACACTGCAGGCGCTGGAAACCCGCACCCCGCGCCTGGCCATCGCCCCTATGACACCGGTCAAGAGTGCCTCGCCGGCCGGGCTTGAGCCGACACCCGAGGCCGTGCACCTGCTCGCCGAAGCCGGGCGCCTGGCCTTTGCCGACCGCGCGCTGTACGTGGCCGATGCAGACTTCACCCCCGTACCCGTCGCCGGCCTCGTCGCACCGAGTTACCTGGCGCAGCGCGCCACGCTGATCGGCGAACGCAGCATGGGCATCGCCAAGCCCGGCCAACCCGCCGGTATTCAGGTAGCGTATGCGCCAGACCGCTCGCCGCTGCGCATCTCCACCTCACAGGTGGTGGCAGTGGACGACCAGGGCGGCGCCGTGTCGATGACCACCACGGTTGAAGCAGCATTCGGCTCTCATGTGATGGTCCAGGGCTTTTTGCTCAACAACCAGATGACCGACTTCTCGTTCATCCCCGCAGAAAACGGCCAGCCTGTAGCCAACCGCGTACAACCGGGCAAACGCCCACGCTCGGCCATGGCGCCGACCTTGGTGTTCGACCGCAACTCGGGCGAACTGCTGGCTACCGTCGGCTCCCCCGGCGGCTCGCAGATCATCGAGTACGTGAGTAAATCCCTGGTGGCCATGCTCGACTGGAAGCTCGACCCGCAGGCGGCCATCAGCCTGCCCAACTTCGGCAGTCGCAATGGTGCTACCGAGTTGGAAGCTGGGCTGTTCAGCCCGGCGCTTAAACAGGCGCTCAAGGACAAGGGCCACGCCCTGAGCGAGATCGAGATGACCAGCGGCGTGCAGGCCATCGTGCGCACACGGGATGCCCAGGGTAAGGTGACGCTCAGTGGTGGCGCGGACCCTCGGCGTGAAGGTGAGGCGTTGGGTGATTAAGGTGTTGATCTATCCGTACAGGCTTATAAAAAAAGACCTGCACCCTTACGCCTTAAATCCTACGCGGAGCGCCAGAACTCAAAGTGCCATGTCATCTTTTGCGATAAAAACCTTCTTGAGCAGCCCCATCTCACCTGCGATTTTCTGGCCCGCCCTTTCTTGCCAGAGGCTACGTCAAAGACGTAGAATTTCGCGTGTTCACTCTCATAGAATCCCCTCTCTTCAGCAGGCAATGGCCTGACTATTGGACTGAAGATGAAAAAGGTATCTTCATGGCGTTTCTCGCCAGCCATCCTGATGCTGGAAATGTCATTCCGCGCTCGGGAGGTTGCCGAAAGATACGCTGGAGCATGGAGGGCCGGGGTAAAAGTGGATCAGTGCGGGTCACCTACACCACACAACTGGAGTGCGGAGCAGTCGTCGCGCTACTGATTTATGGCAAGAGCGCCACGGAGAATATTCCGGCACATATCCTGTACAAAATCGCAAAGGAAATGAACCATGCCACTCACTGATAAAGAACTGAAGGAACGTGACGCCAAACGCAATATAGGCGAAGAACTACTCACAGCCATTCAGGATGTCAAAGCGGGACGTTACGGTGCCGTGCAGCACGTTGAGGTCACTCAGGCTGCCGAAGCAAGAAGCAAGACAGGGCTCTCACAACCCAAATTTGCCGAGCTTCTGGGCGTGTCAGTAAGAACCCTTCAAGAATGGGAGCAAGGGCGTCGCGCACCTTCCGGAGCAGCACGTTCGCTACTGCATATTGCGGCCATAAGGCCGGACGTTTTTCGCGAAGTACTCAGTAACGCCTGATCGCGTTACTGCTTCGGGCCAATCACTGGCGGTTGATCTTCAAGCCCTTGCGCCCCGCATGCCGCTCCAGCGCCAGCTCGATCAACCGGCTCACCAGCTCGCTGTAGCTCATGCCCGCTGCCTGCCACAGCTTGGGGTACATGCTGATGCGGGTAAAACCGGGCAGTGAGTTGATCTCGTTGATCAGCACTTCGCCGTCCTGCGTCAGGAACACATCCACCCGCGCCAACCCGGCGCAGCCCAACACTTCAAACGCCTCAATGGCCAGGCTGCGGATCCGCTCGCTGGCGTCATGACTGATCGCCGCCGGCACCACTACCTGGGCGGCCTGGCCATCGATGTATTTGCTGTCGTAGGAATAGAAACCACTGCTCACCACGATCTCGCCACAACCGCTGGCGATGGGCTGGTCATTGCCCAGCACGGCGCATTCGATCTCACGGCCCTGGACGGCGGACTCCACCAGCACCTTCTCATCAAACCCCAACGCCAGTTCAACGGCAGCGCGGTACTCGGCTTCGCTGCCGACTTTGCTTACCCCCACCGACGAACCCTGGTTGGCGGGCTTGACGAACATCGGCACACCGAGCTTGCCAGCGGCCGTTTCAAAAGAGGTGCGCGCCGCATTAGCTCGCGTAAGGGTGATGAACGGCGTGACCGCAATGCCCGCGTCGCGCAGCAAGCGCTTGCTGATGTCTTTGTCCATGCACACCGCCGAGCCGAGCACGTCGGAACCGACGAAGGGCAAGTCCGCCATGCGCAGCAAGCCTTGCAGGCAACCGTCTTCACCGAGGGTGCCGTGGACAATCGGGAAGATCACGTCGATGTGTTCCAGCATGCCCTGCCCGGAAGTTTCCACCACTTGCTGGCTGGCCTTGCCGGGCACCACGGCCAATTCACGGTTGGACTGGTTGAGGGCGATGAGCGCCGGGTTTTCCTGGTTGAGCAGGAAGTTCGAGGTGTCATTAAGGTGCCAGTGACCGGCCTTGTCGATACCGATCAAAACCGGCTCGAAGCGTGAGCGATCAAGGGCATCGACAATGTTGCGCGCCGATTGCAGCGAGACCTCATGCTCAGCCGAACGCCCCCCAAAAATAATCCCTACCCGCACCTTGCTCATGACCCGGCCTCACTGTTGAAAGTAAGGCTTCTTACCATGGGTGGTCAGCGATTCGCTACCCGATGTGCATTGCCCAATACCTGCACAATCGTACAAGACCCCAGCAGACAACCGGTGCAGACTCAGTTAACGTGTTTCCACCTCCTTTTGTGACAAGTCACCATGGGCAACCCCATCCACTCCCTCGACTGGCTGCACCGCGCGCCCCACGCCAGTGGCCTTGACCGTATCGAGGCGTACTTTGCCGGCTTTGCCTTCGACCCTCATCGCCATGACACCTACGCCATCGGGCGCACGTTGTTCGGCGTACAGAGTTTTCATTATCGCGGCGGCACGACCCACAGCCTGCCTGGCACCACCATGGTGATCCACCCCGATGAAACCCATGACGGTCGCGCCGGCAGCGACGAAGGCTTCAAGTATCGGATGATTTATGTGGAACCGGCGCTGATCCAGCAGATCCTCGGTGGCCAGCCGTTGCCGTTTATCCCCGGCGGCTTGTCCACCGACCCACGGCTGCACCGCGCCAGCGAAGTGTTGCTGCAGAGCCTGGATTGCCCGATAGACCCGATGCAAGAACAAGACGCTATGTTCGACCTGGCCCACGCGCTGAGCGCTGCGTCCGGGGCCCTCATTCGCCCTAAATCCTTCGACTACGTCGCGGCCGAACGCGCCCGTGAATTCATCCACAGCGCCCTGGGCCGCAGCATCACCCTCGATGAAATTGCCGACCATGCCGGCCGCGACCGCTGGGCGTTATCGCGGGATTTTCGTCTGTTGTTCGGCACCAGCCCCTACCGCTACCTGACCATGCGCCGGCTGGACCTGGTGCGCCACTTATTGGCCCAGGGCCAATCGTTGGTGGATGCGGCGATGACCGCAGGCTTTACCGACCAAAGCCACATGACCCGCCAATTTCGCAGCACCTACGGCATGCCGCCATCGCGTTGGGTGAAAATGCTCGGACGCTGAGTACTGGGTTGGACTGTGGGAGCTGGCTTGCCTGCGATGCAGACACCGCGGTGTATCAGACATACCTTATTGATGCCATCGCAGGCAAGCCAGCTCCCACAGTTGGATGAGGTGGCGTTGCTGGCATTTGGTCATGGTTTGTAAAGGGCCAGCAAGCTGCGTCCCTTTAAATTGCAGGACGTTTCCGAGACAATCCCTGCCGCCTTGTGCCTGTTGGAATCGATGGCTAGTCTTCGGCCCGTCACTGCCTTTTCAGTGATCGGGTTTAGTCGCCCGGACTCTAATCAGGCGCATGGTCCTCCATGAGGTTTTATGGTGGCTGTGCGCAGGGCACCCTCGGGTGCGCCGGATTTTCCTGATTAGCCGGTCGACTAACCTGCGTACAGCCGCCACCCTTCGTTTAGTCGCGACTGGGCCGGCTTCTGCCTTAATCAGGAGTTACACCATGACCAAAGCACTTCCCGATCCACCCATGGATTGCCTAGTCGTCAATGAAGAACTCAGCTTCGAAGACGCTCAACTCTATATTTCCCATCTGATCAACAGCGCATCGGCCACGGTGTGGGACTGTTGCGATCACCTGCAACCCCACGACCGCGCCCGAATCCATGCCGCATGGCACTTGCTGGAGATGGCCAAGACCGTAGTAAACCGCACCCTCGAGTGCATGCCACGAACCTGAAGACACCATAAACCCCATGTGGGAGCTGGCTTGCCTGCGATGCAGACACCTCGGTACATCAGGTACACCAAGATGATGCCATCGCAGGCAAGCCAGCTCCCACAGTTGATCTTCGTGGCTTTGCGCCTCTGTCAGAGCTGGCGCCCGACAACCGGTTGACCAATGGCCAGGAAGTTTCCGCCCGCCACATGGTGCAACGTGCGCAGTTCATCATGCCCCTCAAAATGCCAGCGGCCCTCGCTGAATACCCGCTCATCAGCATAGGCCGCGACCACTTCGCCCAGGAACAGGTCATAGGCCTGCTGATTATGCGGCTCGGGCAGCAGGCGGCATTCCAGCCAAGCCACGCAGCCTTCCAGCATCGGCGCCCCGGTGTGCTCACCGCTGAAAGTGTGCAGGCCGTAGGCTGCGAATTTGTCGGTTTCAACGCCGCGGGTATTGCCCACCGTCTGCACCAGATCAGCCTGCACAACACAAGGCACCTGCAGCACAAAAGTGCCGGCGCCTTCCAGTAGTTGGCGGGTCCAGGTGGCCTTGTCGAGCACCACCGCGACTTTCGGTGGTTCGAAATCCAGCGGCATGGCCCAGGCAGCGGCCATGATATTGCGCTGGCCGTTGTGGGCTGCACTCACCAACACGGTCGGCCCGTGGTTGAGCAAACGGTAAGCCTTGGACAGTGGTACGGGGCGACGGAACGTAGGGCTCATGGTCGATCAGCTCTGCAAGCGAGAAAAGACCTACGATACCTCAAGCACAAGCCCGACAGGTCAGCTCGACAGCTGATTGGCAAACTGCCCGACCGCACTCACCACCTTTTGCGCACCGTCCTGAATCTCGACGATCACGGTACCCGCCTCCGCCGCCAGGGCCAGGCCCTGCTCGGCTTGCGCACGACCGTCGGCCATCAAGGCCACCGCGTCGCGGGCCATGTCCTGGTTCTGGCGCACCACACCGACAATTTCCTCGGTGGCTTTGCTGGTGCGTGACGCCAATTGCCGCACTTCATCGGCCACCACCGCAAAGCCCCGCCCCTGTTCACCGGCACGCGCCGCTTCGATGGCGGCGTTGAGCGCCAAAAGGTTGGTTTGCTCGGCAATGCCGCTGATGGTCTTGACGATGCTGCCGATCACTTGGGACTGGGCATTCAGCGCCTCGATACCTTCGCCGGCCTGCTGCATGTGCTGGGCCAGGTCGCGCATCACGTCCACGGCCTGGGTGACTACAGTGGTACCGCGCTGGGCGCTGTCGTCGGTTTGCAACGAGGTGCTGTAGGCAATATTGGCGGCCTCGGCCACCGCCTGCTCGCGGTTGACCTGGTCGGTAATGACCGTGGCGAACTTGACCACTTTGTACAACCGCTCATTGGCGTCCAGCACCGGGTTGTAGGTGGCCTCCAACCACACCAGGCGGCCGTGGCTGTCCACGCGTTTGAAGCGCGCGGCGACGAACTCACCGGCGTTCAGGCGCTTCCAGAACTGTTGGTATTCGGCACTGTTGTATTCCTGTGGTTCACAGAACATACGATGATGTTTGCCTTCGATCTGCGCCAGACTGTAACCCATGGCGCCGAGGAAGCGGTCATTGGCGGTGAGTACATGCCCCTCCAGATCGAACTCGATCAACGCAGTAGAACGCATCAGCGCGGTGATCAGGTTTTCATGTTCACGCGAACTCTCGATGGTGCGAGTAAGGTCGCTGGAGAACATCGAAAACTGCTTGATGCGCCCCTCAGAACTGCGCACCGGCTGCACGATTGAGCGCAACCAGGCTTCCTTGCCATTGCCGCGCATCAGGCGCACGGCGCCGGCAAAGTGTTCGCCGCGGGCCAGCGCGTGCTTGAAGCGCAGCTGGAACTCGTCCTGGCGCACGTGGGCCGGCACCAAGTCTTCGATCGCGCGCCCGACAATCTCGCCCAGCGAGTAAGCCAGCTCCTGCAGGAAGTTGGCATTGGCCCACTCCACACGGCCTTCAGGGTCCAGCGTCAGGCAGAGCATTTCGCTTTCCAGGCTCTCTTTCACCTGAAGCAAGCTCGACAATTCTTCGCGCAGAGCGGTCAGCTCCTGCTTCAGGCGGGTATTGAACATGGGGCACCGTTAGGCAAGTGAGGTGGGTGTACTCCCTTGCATCGGCGCTGCCGGGGTTTTCTGAAGAGCGCTTGAGCCCTGGGCCGAACTATATTTTCAACCGCCATTGTTACGGCATACGCCCATGACCTGATATTCCAGGGTATTGAGCTTGCCGCTGGAGTCTTCATAGGTCATGCGCGACGGCACGGCGTTGCACGAGCGGATCGGCGGCGTCACGTTGACGACCTTGGCAATGTCCAGGTCCATGCCATAGCGGTACGCCTGGACTTCGGGCACCGGCTTGCCTTTTTTGATGGCGTAGGCGGCCATGGCTTTCTCATTGCGCTCCATCATCAGGGCAAAGGTGCGATCCCCACCCCCTTCGGCCAGTGCGCCGAATGACAACACAGCCGTTAATACAGCCAAACCTGCTTTATAAAAGTTCATCGCGGTTTCCTCGACTGAAAAGTTCAGTGTCGAGATTAACCAACCCACCCTGACGCCAGGTTCACCAGAACATTACTTATTTGTTAGATGGCCGTTAGTTTCCAGAATTGTAATCTTCGCGCCATGCAGCTGTTATCCGTCGTTTGCAACTATCAGCCAGGGCCAGATCAATAAAAACGCCCGCCTCTATAAGAAGCCGATAACTGCCATCACCGAGGAGCGCATCATGAGCATTCGTCATTACACCCTTCCCTTTTCACTGATGGCTGCACTGCCCATGGCCGCCATGGCGGTGGAGGACAAGCCCGAGGGTTTTATCGAGGGCAGTCGCATCAACGTGCTGGCACGCAATTTCTACTTCAACCGCGATGACCGCAAAGGCCAGTCCAGCCCCACTGGCAATGGTTACTCCGAAGCCTGGGCCCAGGGCTTTATCGGCAAATTCGAATCCGGTTTTACCCAGGGCACCGTGGGTTTTGGCCTGGACGCGTTCGCCATGTACGGCCTGACGCTTGACTCGGGCAGCGGCCGCAGCGGCGGCAAAGGCTCGTTCGGCGTGCTGCCGGTGAACAGCGACAACCAGCCGGAAGACAGCTACAGCAAAATCGGCGGCGCGGCGAAACTGCGCGTGCTGGACACGGTGATCAAGGCCGGCGACGTGTTCCCACTCACCCCGGTGGTGGCCTACGGCGACTCTCGCCTGTTGCCCGAGAGCTTTCGCGGCGTCACCCTGCAAAACACCAGCGTGGAAGGCTTGAGCCTGCAAGGCGGGCGCCTGAGCGGCATGAGCCAGCCCAGTGAAAGCGGCATGAAAAAAGGCTTTGCCACCTTCTATGCAGGCAAGGTCGACTCGCCCTGGATCGCCTACTTCGGCGGTGACTACCAGCTCAACAGCCATCTGGGCTTTAGCCTGTACAGCAGCCGCTTGAAGGACGCCTGGGATCAGTACTACTTCGGCAGCAATGCCAATTACGCATTGACCGACGACGTGTCATTGTTCGGCGACTTCAACTACTACAAGGCCGTGGACGAAGGCCAGAAACGGCTCGGCGAGTTCGACAACAACATCTGGAGCGCCAGGCTCGGGGTCAAGGTCGGTGCCCACAGCCTGGCCGTGTCGCACCAGCGTAACAACGGAGACGATGACTTCGACTACCTGCGCCAGTCTGATTCGATCTTCCTCAACAACTCCATCCAGTACAGCGACTTCAACGCGCCCAAGGAGCGCTCATGGATGCTGCGCTACGACCTGGACATGCAGGCCTTCGGCATTCCCGGCCTGTCGTTCATGACCCGCTACGGCAAAGGCACCGGCGCCGACTATAGCAACGCCAATGCCGTGTATATGCGCCGCGATGCAGCGGGTAACCCCTTGACCGATCAACGCCGCTGGGAACGGGATATCGAGGCCAAGTACGTGGTGCAAAGTGGGCGTTTGAAAGATTTGTCCCTGCGCTTGCGCCAGGCCACCGTGCGCTCCAGTGCGTTCGAGTCAGACCTGGAAGAAGTTCGTCTGATTGCCGAATACCCATTGGTCGTGCTGTAGCCCTTACATTCGCTCGCGATTAACTAACATCTGCTCACAAATAGCCAGTTATCAAAATTGTAATATTGGCCTCAGCTTCTCGTTAAGTGGAACTTTCTATACTCGCTTCAACTTATTCACCCGAGCACATTCATCTCTGAAGCTTTTGTGTAGCTCCTTTGGAAAGAGATGAATTTTTAACGCCCCGCTTGGGGCGTTTTTTTTGCCTGCGGTGCGGTGCGACCGACGGTCGCAGTTGACCCTAGAGTTACTTCAGCCTTCAGACTTTTCCCACTTCCGAACCGCCGCCATAGGGACATGGGCGCCTTCTCTCCCCCTAATTCAAGAGGTAACCCCCATGCGTATTCTTGTGGTTGAAGACGAGCAGAAAACCGCCGACTACCTGCAACAGGGCCTGAACGAAAGTGGCTACGTGGTCGACTGCGCCGCCAATGGCGTCGACGGCCTGCACCTGGCAGGGCAACACGCCTATGAACTGGTGATTCTGGACGTCAACCTGCCGGGCAAGGATGGCTGGCAAGTACTGGAAGAATTGCGCCGCAACGGCACCCAGCGCGTGATGATGCTCACCGCCCGTGGCCGGCTGGCTGACAAGATCAAGGGCCTGGACATGGGCGCCGACGATTACCTGGTCAAGCCGTTCGAGTTTCCCGAACTGCTGGCCCGCGTGCGCACCCTGATGCGTCGCAGCGAGCACATTCCACAGCCGGAAGTGTTCCGCGTCTCGGACCTGGAACTGGACCCGCGCCGCCACCGCGCTTATCGCGGCACCCGGCGCATCGACCTGACCACCAAGGAGTTCGCCCTGTTGCAAGTGCTGATGCGCCAGGCCGGCGAAGTGCTGACCCGCACACAGATTATTTCCCTGGTCTGGGACATGAATTTCGACTGCGACACCAACGTGGTCGAAGTCTCCATCAGCCGCCTGCGCGCCAAGGTGGATGACCAGAGCGAGGTCAAGCTGATCCACACCATTCGCGGCGTGGGCTACGTGCTGGAAGCGCGCCCATGAAGACCGGCAGCCTGTCGATGCGCCTGGGCTTGACGGTCAGCCTGATGGGCGCGGGCCTGGTGTTGCTGCTGGCGACCCTGGCCTACCTGGCCCTCACCCATGAGCTGGAAAAACTCGCGCGCAAGAACCTGGAAAGCAAGATGGAACAGATCCAGCACAGCCTGGCCCTGGGCCTGGACGCCCATGCCATCCGCGCCCGCCCGCACTCGCTGATGGACCTGGTGATCGGCCACGACAATTTCCACCTGACCATCGTCGGTACCGCGCCCGATAACAGCGTGCTGCTGAACGTCGGCAGCAAGCCCCAGGAGCCACTGCTCACCGACTTCAAGCCACGGGAAACCCTGGGCTATCTCAATTGGGTCGACAGCTACGGCAACCAGATACTCAGTGCCTCCAGCTTGATGCGCCTGGCCAACGGTGAACGCGTGCGGGTGCTGCTGTCCCTGGACCGCATGGACGACCAGGCATTGCTCAGTGCCTACCTGCGCGCCACGCTGATTGCGTTGCCGCTACTGCTGATACTGATTGGCATGGGCGCCTGGTGGCTGGTGCAACGGGGCCTGGCACCGTTGAAGCAGTTCAGCCAGGTGGCGGCGAAAGTCACCACCCAAGACCTCACCCATCGCTTGTCTGTGGACAACCTGCCCCACGAACTGGGTGAACTGGCCCACGGCATCAACGTGATGCTCGACCGCCTGGACGCCGGGGTGCAGCAACTCTCGCAATTCTCCGATGACCTGGCCCACGAACTGCGCGCGCCCTTGACCAACCTGATGGGCAAGGCCCAGTTGACCCTGTCGCGCCAGCGCCCGCCGCAGGAATACAAGGCGGTGCTGGAATCCAACACCGAAGAGCTCGAACGCCTGGCGCGGATTGTCAGCGACATGCTGTTTCTGGCGCAGGTCAGCCACCCGGCGGCCCGGGCCTCATTCACCGAGGTGTCCCTGGCGCAGGAAGCCCAGCGGGTGATGGAGTTGTTTGCCCTGAGTGCCGAAGACAAACACATCACCCTGAGCCTGCGCGGCGATGCCTGGGTGACGGGCGATCGGCTGATGATCCAGCGGGCGATTTCCAACTTGCTCTCCAATGCCATTCGCCACACACCCGAGGCCTCTACCGTGTTGCTGTTGGTGGAGACCTACGAGCAGAGCGTATCGCTGTCGGTGGGCAACCCGGGGCGAGGCATTGAAGCGCACCACCTGCCGCACCTGTTCGAACGTTTCTACCGCGCCGACAGCAGCCGTACCCGTGCCGAGGGCGGCACCGGGCTGGGGCTGGCCATCGTGAAATCGATCATGCATTTGCATCAGGGGCATGCTCATGTCACCAGCCAGCCTGGGCGTTTTACGCGGTTCAGCCTGGTGTTTCCCCAGGCTCTGGAAGCACCGTTGGCCCCCTGTGGGAGCGGGCTTGCCCGCGAAGGCGGTGTATCCGTCAGTAAAGGTATCGACTGACCCGGCGCATCCGCGAGCAAGCCCGCTCCCCCAGGGGGGTTGCGGCGTTTTCACGGTTGTCAGGCGGTCTCTTCATCGCGGCGATGAGCCCATTGGTACAACGCCGGCAGCACCAGCAAGGTCAGCAAGGTCGAAGAAATAATCCCGCCAATCACCACTGTCGCCAATGGGCGCTGCACTTCGGCACCGGTGCCGGTGGCGAGCGCCATGGGGATAAACCCCAGGGACGCCACCAGCGCGGTCATCAGCACCGGGCGCAGACGGGTCAACGCGCCTTCGTGGATCGCCACCGATAATGAGCGACCTTCCTCGCGCAGGTTTCGGATGAAGGCGATCATCACCAGGCCATTAAGCACCGCAACGCCCGACAAGGCGATAAAGCCCACCCCCGCTGAAATCGACAACGGAATATCGCGCAGCCACAGCGCCATGATCCCGCCGGTGAGCGCGAATGGGATGCCGGTAAACACCAGCAGACCGTCCTTGAGGTTGTTGAACATCATGAACAGCAACCCGAACACCAACAGCAAGGCCACCGGCACCACGATGCGCAAGCGTTCAGAAGCCTCCTTCAACTGTTCGAACTGGCCGCCCCAGGTGGTCCAGTAACCGGCAGGGACTTTCACCTGGGTGGTGATGGCGGCTTCGGCCTCCTCGACAAACGAGCCGATATCGCGCCCGCGCACGTTGGCGCTGACGATCACCAGGCGCTTGCCGTTCTCGCGGCTGATCTGGTTGGGGCCCAGCACCAGGTCGAGGCTGGCAACCTGGGACAAGGCGATAAAGCCCAACTGCCCCGAGGTACTACTCGCCAGCGCCGGCACCGGGATCAACAGGCGTGACAAGCCGTCGATATCGGTGCGCAACGTATCGGACAAGCGCACCACCATATCAAAACGCCGATCACCCTCGTACAGCGTACCGGCCTGGCGCCCACCGACCGCGACGGCGATGGTGTCCTGCACATCACCTACATTCAGGCCAAAGCGAGCGGCCTTGTCGCGGTCGATATTGATGGTCAGCACCGGCAGGCCGGAGGTCTGTTCCACCTTCACTTCCGAGGCGCCGTTGAGCTTCTGCAAGGTCTCGGCGATTTCCCCGGCAGTCTGGTTGAGCACCGCCATATCATCGCCAAACACCTTCACCGCCACATCGCTGCGCACTCCGGAAATCAGCTCATTGAAACGCAACTGGATCGGCTGCGACAGCTCATACACGCTGCCCGGCACAATCGCGCTGGCCCGTTGGATGTCTGCGATAATTGCCTCGCGGGACTTCTTCGGGTTCGGCCATTGGTCCTTGGGTTTGAGCATCACGTAGCTGTCGGAAATATTCGGCGGCATCGGGTCGGAGGCGATTTCCGCCGTACCGGTGCGCGCAAACACCCGCTCGATTTCCGGCACTTGGGCCAGTAAGGTTTTTTCCAGTTGCTGCTGCATCTGCACTGATTGGGTCAGGCTGGTGCCAGGCACACGCAGCGCCTGTTGGGCAAAGTCGCCTTCGCTGAGGCTGGGGATAAATTCACTGCCCATGCGGCTGGCAACCAGACCCGAGACGACGATGGTGAGTGCGGCCAGGCCGAACACCAAGGGCCGACGCACCATCACCCAGTTGAGCACCGGGTCATACACCCGGCGTGCACTGCGCATCACAATGTTTTCTTCTTCCTTGACCTTGCCGGTGACAAACAACGCAATCGCCGCCGGTACGAAGGTCACCGACAGAATCATCGCGCCGAGCAAGGCAATCACCACCGTGAAGGCCATGGGGTGGAACATCTTCCCGGCCACGCCCGTGAGGGCGAAGATCGGCAGGTACACCACCATGATGATCAACTGCCCGAAGATCAGCGCGCGTCGCGCCTCCTTGGCCGCGGCGAACACTTCGTGCAGGCGTTCACTGCGGGTCAGCAACCGGCCATGACGGTGTTGCGCATGAGCCAGACGGCGGATGGCGTTCTCGACGATCACCACCGCACCGTCAACGATAATGCCGAAGTCCAGCGCGCCCAGGCTCATCAGGTTGGCGCTGACTTTGTTGGTGAACATGCCGGTGAAGGTGAACAGCATCGCCAGCGGAATCACCATCGCCGTGATCAGCGCTGCACGGATATTACCCAAGAACAGGAACAACACCGCCACCACCAGCAACGCACCTTCGAAGAGGTTTTTCTTCACCGTGGCGATGGCTTTTTCCACCAGGTTGGTGCGGTCGTAGACGGTGACGGCCACCACACCTTCGGGCAGCGAGCGGTTGATCTCCTCAAGCTTTTTCGCCACCGCCTGGGACACGCTGCGGCTGTTCTCGCCGATCAACATGAACACCGTGCCCAGCACCACCTCACGGCCGTTTTCGGTGGCAGCGCCGGTACGCAGCTCACGACCAATGTCGACCTGGGCCACATTGCGCACGCGGATCGGCGTGCCGTCCGAGGTGGTGATGACAATGTTGGCGATGTCGTCGATAGACGCCACCTGGCCCGGCGCGCGGATCAACAACTGTTCGCCGCTGCGCTCGATGTAACCGGCGCCGACGTTGGCATTGTTGCGCTCCAGCGCCGTGACCAGATCGTTGAGCGTCAGGTTGTAGGCGGCCAGGCGCTTGAGGTCTGGCGCAATCTGGTATTCCTTGGCGAAGCCGCCGATGGTATTGATCTCGGCCACGCCTGGCACGTTGCGCAGCTGCGGTTTGATGATCCAATCCTGGATCACCCGCAGGTCGGTGGGGGTGTAAGGCGTACCGTCCTCTTTGCGCACACCGTCCTCGGCTTCGACGGTCCATAGGAAAATTTCCCCCAGGCCAGTGGAAATCGGCCCCATCGCAGTTTCGATGCCGTCGGGCAATTGCTCGCGCGCCACTTGCAGACGCTCGTTGACCAGTTGGCGGGCAAAGAACAGGTCGGTGCCGTCCTTGAAAATCACCGTGACCTGGGACAAACCGGAACGCGACAGCGAACGCGTCTGCTGCAGGCCCGGCAGGCCGGCCATGGCCGTCTCGATGGGAAAGGTAATGCGCTGCTCGGTTTCCAGCGGCGAAAAACCGGCCGCCGCCGAGTTGATCTGCACCTGTACGTTGGTGATGTCAGGCACTGCGTCGATGGGCAGTTTCTGATAGCTGGCGATGCCGACACCGGCCATCAACAGCACCGCCAGCAACACGATGATGCGCTGCTCGATGGCGAATTGGATAAGGCGCTCAAACATGGGGAATCACTCGCAGGATCAATGGGCGTGTTCGGCCGAGCCTTTGCCCAGTTCGGACTTGAGGATGAAGCTGCCAGCCGTCGCCACCTGCGCGCCGGCCTCCAGGCCTTTACGCACTTCGACGTAGCCGTTTTCACTGACGCCCAGTTCAAGATGGCGGGTGATAAAGCCGTCCGCCGTGCGCACAAACACCGAGGGTTTGTCCTCGACGGTCTGGATAGCGGTTTGCGGCACGGTCACCTTGGCCTGGTAGGTATCGGTGGCCACTTGCACGGCCACGAACAAGCCCGGGCGCCAGGCGTCGTCAGGGTTGGGGACCGTCACCCGCACGGTAGCGGTGCGCGTCTGCTCACCGAGCAAGTTGCCCACATAGGCCACGGTACCCAGCACTTCGGTGCCCATTTCCGTCGAGCTGACTTTCACCGGTTTGCCCACGCGAACCTTGTTCAAGTCTTTGGGAAATACGCCGAAGGTGACCCACACCTGGGACAGGTCCGAGAGGGTGAAGGCATTGCTGGTTTCACTGACCACCTCGCCCACCCCCAGGTGTTTTTCCACCACCACACCGGCGAAGGGCGCACGCAGTTCATAACGATTGCCGCCGGCCAATACGGCGCTGCCGCTGAGGGCGGTCATCTTTTGCCGCGCATTGTTCAGGGCGATTTCGGCTTCTTGCAGGGTCTGCCGCGCCAGCAGGTAATCCTGTTCGGCAGAGATTTTGTCCTGCCACAACTGACGCTCGCGCTGGAAGGTGGTACGCGCCAGTTCGACCCGGCGCTCACTGGCGGCCAATTCGCTGCGCTGGTCGGAAATCTGCTGGCTGGCGATCACCGCCAACAGTTCGCCCTTCTTCACCGACTGGCCCAGGTTGACCTTCACCGCCTCCACCACGCCCGCCGCACGGGGCACGATGTGGGAGGTACGGTCTTCATCAAAACGCACCTCGCCCGGCAGCGTCAGCACGGTGCTGATGGCGCGCGGTTGCGCCTGGGCCAACTGGATGCCGGCGGCTTGAATCTGCTGCTCGGTGAGTTCGAGCTTGCCTTCTTCTTCCTCGGCGTGGGCGAAGCCCGACAGCATCAGGCCCAGGGCGACGGCGAGCGCCATGCCATGTTTTTTGTTCATCAGGAGACTCCAGGAAAAATCAAAAGCGGGCGAGGTCGCCGTAAATGCGTTCGATGCGTACCCAGGCCTCGGTGGCCTGGGCGGTGGCAGCAAGGTATTGGGTACGGGCCGCGATCAAGGTGCGCTGGGCGTCGAGCACGTCGAGGAAGTTGAACTTGCCCATCTCGAAGCCACGGGTGGCGCTGTCTACCGCACTTTGTGCGGCGGGCAGGATCTGCTGGTTGAACGCGCGCACTTCGGTGTTCGCGGTTTGCCACAGGTCCAGGGCCTGGCGGGTTTCGGTGCGCAGGCGCAGTTCGGCGGCGTTGCGCAGGTCGCGGGCCTGGTCGGCGCGTCGAGTGGCCGCGAGGATGTTGCCCTGGTTGCGGTTGAACAACGGGATCGGCATCGACACGCCCACCAGGTTCACCCGTTCGCGCACGCTGGCGTCGTATTGGCTGCCGATGGACACGTCCAGGTCCGGAATGCGCTGGGCTTTTTCCAGGCCCACGCTGGCTTCGTTCTGCACAATGTTGAGTTCGGCCAGGCGCAATTCGGCGGTCTGCTCAAGGCGTGCCAACAATGGCGCGGCGGCGGGTAACGCCGGTACGGAAGTGCTTGGCGTGGCGACGACCTGGAAGTCGGTGGCGGCGCTGCCGGTGCTGGTGGCCAGACGACGGTAGGCGTCAGTGAGGCCGATCTGTGCGCGGTTCAATTCCAGACGGATTTGCGACACCTGCACCTGGGCGCGAGTGGCTTCCACGGGTGACGACTTGCCAGCAGTGACGCGCCCGTTGGCGACCACCAGGCCGCGTTCGGCAAGCGTCATGGAGCGTTGCGCCAGGTCGAGGCGTTCCTGGGCACGCAGGGCGCCGTAGTAGCTGTCGATGACCTCGGCGCGCAACAAGTTGCGACGCTGCTCCAGGGTCAGCGCGGCGGCATCCTGGGCGCGGGTGGCCACTTCGATACGCGCACCGCGCTTGCCGCCCAGTTCCAGGGTCTGGCTGAGTTTGATGCTGGTGGTGCGGCTGTTGCGGCGGGTGTCTTCGGCGTCCCAGGAGGCCACCGGATTGGGGATCAAGCCGGCCTGTTGGCGGCCGCCTTCGGCGATGTCGATTTCCCATTGTGCGGCCGCCAGGTCCGGGTTGTTGGCGAAGGCGGTTTGCAAGGCAGCATCGAGGGTGAGGGGTTGTGTCTGGGCGGCGTTTGCGGATATCCACACTACCAATGCCGCCGCCCCCAACAGTGTTCTAACAAAAATTGCCATAACGAGAGTTCCACGCCCATGAAGTCGCTGAGGTTTCCCAGCGGGGGCAATGTAGCTTTCGGTACTTATCAGGGCCGTGGGCGAAAGATTACAAATCCGTTAGCCAGGCTCAGGCATGCACTTCGTCGTGATCGTCATGTTGAAAACCCTCGCCCTCGACCTGGATCGTGGCGTGGGAAATATCGAACTGTTCGTGCAGTAACTCCGTCACTCGGCTGAGGATCTGTTGCTCAGTGCCCTGGGACGCATCCGCGACCAGATGCGTACTCAGCACGTTCTTGCCACTGGTGAGGGCCCAGATATGCAGGTCGTGCACGTCCCTGACCCCCGGCACGCTGCGGATGGCCTGCTCCACCTGCTCGATGTCCACACCCTCCGGCACACCTTGCAGCAGGATGTTCATGCTCGCCTTGAGCAACGTCCAGGTGCGCGGCAATACCCAAAAGCCGATGGCGGCCGCGACCACGGAGTCAACCCAACCCCAGCCGGTGAACATGATCACCAGCGCGGCAATGATCACGCCGACGGAGCCCAGCATGTCGCTCCAGACTTCCAGATAGGCTCCCTTGACGTTGAGGCTCTCGCCGCTGGCGGCGCTGAGCAGACGCATGGAGATCAGGTTGACCACCAGCCCCAGCAGCGCAATCACCAGCATGCCGGTGGACTGGATCTCGGCGGGCGCCTGCAGCCGCTGGTAAGCCTCGTACAAGATGTAGAACGCCACGGCAAACAGCAGTAATGCGTTGAAGGCGGCCGCCAGGATCTCGAAGCGCGCATAACCGAAGGTGCGCTTGCGGTCTGCCGGGCGCTTGGCGACCTGGATCGCCACCAAGGAAATCGCCAGGGCCAGGGCGTCGGTCATCATGTGCGCCGCATCGGACAACAACGCCAGGCTGCCGGTGACAAAGGCACCGATGACTTCGGCCAGCATGAAACTGCCGGTCAGCCCCAGGGCGATCCATAACTTGCGTTCGTGGCCGGCGCGTACTTGGGCGTGGCTGTGTCCTGCGCTCATGAAATGTCCTCGTGGGTTGGGATGGGGCGGATCATAGAGCTATAGGCCAGTTCCACTGGCATGGTTTGCAAAATTGTCATCTGAGCGCCAGAGCGTCGTTAGCTTCGGGCGCACCAAAATCGTTCATGCACGCGTTGGGGGAGCGCTATCAGGTATGCTTTTCAGGCTGAAACAAAAAGAAACATATTAGCCAACCTGCTCGATAAGGAGTCCCGTCTTGGAGTTATCGACTGCCGCGTGGATGGTTCACGACACCCGCCTCATGCTCTGCGTGCTGTTGGCGATCGCCAGCATCATTGTGCTAATCAGCGCGACCAAACTGCCGCCATTCCTGTCGATTTTGATCGGCACCTTTATCGCCGGGGTCGGCGCCGGCCTGCCGCCGGAAGAAGTGGCAAAGGCGTTCAGTAAAGGCGCCGGGGCGATTCTCGGCGAAGCCGGGATCATCATTGCCCTGGGTGCGATGCTCGGCGCGCTGATGGCCGAATCCGGCGCGGCCGACCGTATTGCCACCACGTTGCTCGGGCTGGGCAAAGGCAAGTCATTGCCCTGGGTGATGGCGTTGGTTGCCATGGTGATCGGCCTGCCGCTGTTCTTCGAAGTGGGCCTGGTGATGATGGTGCCGATCATCTTTGTGATGGCCAAGCGTTCAAACCAGCCATTGCTGAAAATCGCCATCCCTGCGCTGGCGGGCATGACCACCCTGCATGCCTTGATGCCGCCGCATCCGGGGCCGCTAATCGCCGTGGGCGCATTGCACGCCGACCTGGGCCTGACCATGTTGCTGGGCTTTTGCCTGGCGGTGCCGGCCGTGATCCTGGCCGGGCCGCTGTATGGCAACTGGCTGTCCAAGCGCCTGCACGTGGATGAACCGGCGGATATCGGCGCCTTGTTCAGCGCACCGCCCAAGGCCCCGCGCCAGCCGAGCTTCGGTGTGTCATTGCTGATCATTCTGTTGCCGGTGATCCTGATGCTCGGCAGCACCTTGGCCAAAGTCGCGTTGGCGCCGGAAAGCACCCTCGCCCTGACCTTGAAATTCCTCGGTGAACCGCTGGTCGCCCTCGGCCTGGCCGTAATCGCCGCGGTCGTCTGCCTGGGTTGGGCGGCGGGCATGCCACGCGCCGACGTCGGCAACACCCTGCGCAAAGCCCTGGCGCCTATCGCCGTACTGCTGCTGACCATCGGCGCCGGCGGCGGCCTCAAGCAAACCCTGCTGGACGCCGGCGTCAGCCAGACCATCAGCAAAGTCGCCGAAGGCGCGCACATGCCCTACTTGCTGCTGGCCTGGCTGATTGCCGTGGCCCTGCGCCAGGCCACCGGTTCGGCCACCGTGGCCACCACCACGACCGCCGGCATCCTCGCGCCGATGATGGCCGGGTTGGCGGCGACTCAAAGCTCATTGGTCGCCCTGGCCATCGGCGCCGGCTCGGTGTTCTTCTGCCACGTCAACGACGCCGGATTCTGGATGGTGCGTGAGTACTTTGGCTTGCAGTTGAAGCAGACAATCTGGGTGTGGTCGGTGCTGCAGACGATTGTTTCGGTGGTTGGGTTGGCGGGTACCTTGTTGCTCTGGCACTTCCTGACCTGACCCTCAGGCGGCCAAGGTGTGGCGCTTGCCAAACAGCGCCACACTCGCTACCCCAACCGCCCCCATCACTACGCAATACCCCACGCAGATCCACGGGCTGGTTGGCATCAGCGCGATCAACAACAACGGTGTAGTACTTGCCCAGAGTGCGTAGGCAATGTTGTAGGTGAAGGAAATGCCCGACACCCGCACCTGCGCCGGAAACAGCCCGACCATCACCGACGGCACCGCGCCCACCACGCCGCAACTCAGGCCCGCCACGGCATACGCCGCGCCGAGCCACACGCCGCCGGCGATCAGGCTGGCGTACAGCAGCGCAATGCCCACCGGCAGCAACAGGCTGTAGACCAATACCGCGCGCCACGCGCCGATGCGGTCCACCAGCAGGCCGGCGAGGACGCAGCCGATATTCAGGAAGACGATGCCCAGGGCACTCAGAGCGAAGGTATGGCTGGGGCTCATGCCGAAGGTTTTCTGCATCATGGTCGGGGTGATGACCACCAGCACCACCACGGCAGACGTCAGCACGCAGGTGAGGATCATCGCCGGCAGCAGCACGGCGCGATGGTCGCGCAGCACGGTGCGCAAGGGCATTTCGGCAGCGGCCTGGCGACGCGCCTGCATCTCTAGGAATACCGGGGTCTCGCTGAGCCAGCGGCGCAGCCATACGCCGATCACGCCGAATACCCCGCCGAGCAGGAAGGGGAAGCGCCAGGCGTAGTCGAGGATCTCGGCGGGGGTGAAGACTTGCGCGAGCAAAGTGGCGGTCAGTGCCCCCAGCAGGTAACCGAAGGTCAGGCCGGCCTGCAAAAAACCCAAGGCATAGCCACGATGGTGACGCGGCGCGTGCTCGGCGACGAAGGTCCAGGCGCTGGGCACTTCGCCGCCCACCGCTGCGCCTTGCAGCACGCGCAGCGCCAGCAAGATCAGCGGGGCGAAATAGCCGATTTGCGCATAGGTCGGCATGACGCCGATCAGCAGGCAGGGCAAGGCCATCATGAGAATGCTCAGGCTGAAGACGCGCTTGCGTCCCAGGTGGTCGGCAAAGTGCGCCATCAGGATGCCGCCCAATGGACGGGCGAGGTAGCCGGTGACGAAAATGCCGAAGCTTTGCAACAGGCGCAGCCACTCGGGCATTTCCGGCGGGAAGAACAGTTGGCTGAGGGTCAGCGCAAAGAACACGAAGATAATGAAGTCGTAAATTTCCAGGGCGCCGCCGAGGGCGGCCAGGCCCAGGGTTTTGTAGTCGGAGCGGGAAAAACGCTGCGCCCGTGGGGAAAAGGTGGCAGTCATGTGCAGGCTCGGCAGACAAACAAAATGGCGTGCAGGTTATGAGCTGAGCCCATTGATGGCAATCGTGACGGATATATTTGTTTTACTCATTGATCGTTGAAGATAACAACATTCCCAAATCAATGGCCGTAGAGGAACATGCCGTAAAACTGCCAAACCCCATAATAACTACAAGAGGAAAGACTCGTGGCCGATGCTATCGAAGACAGCCGCTATGCCCGATTTGCCCTGCGTTGCTCCAACTTCGCCGAGCGCTGGTTTCCTGACTCCTGGGTGTTTGCCGCCCTCGCCGTGATTATCGTCGCCGTCGCGACCCTGGGCATGGGCGCCGCACCGGCCGAAGCGGCCAAGGCATTTGGCGATGGGTTCTGGAGCCTGATCCCGTTCACCATGCAGATGGCCTTTGTGGTGATCGGCGGTTACGTGGTCGCCAGCTCACCACCCGCAGTGAAGTTGATCGACCGCCTGGCGCGCATTCCCAAGAATGGCCGTTCGGCCGTGGCCTGGGTAGCGTTGATTTCCATGGTGGCTTCATTGCTTAACTGGGGCCTGTCCCTGGTGTTCGGCGGTTTGCTGGTGCGGGCATTGGCCCGGCGCACGGACTTGCGCATGGACTACCGTGCCGCTGGCGCTGCAGCGTACCTGGGCCTGGGGGCCGTATGGGCGCTGGGGCTGTCGTCGTCGGCCGCGCAGTTGCAGGCCAACCCGGCCAGCTTGCCGCCGTCGATCCTGTCGATCACTGGGATGATCCCGTTCACCGAGACCATTTTTTTGTGGCAATCCGGCGTGCTGTTGCTGGCGCTGATCGTAGTGTCGCTGATCATCGCCTACGCCACCGCGCCTGGCCCCAACAGCGCCCGGGATGCCAAGGCCTGCGGCATTGACCCGGCCTTCAACCTGCCCAAGCCGCAGGCGCCGACGCGCCCCGGTGAATGGCTGGAACACAGCCCGTTGCTGACGATTCTGCTGGCGTTGCTGGCGGCCGGCTGGCTGTTCCATGAGTTCTCGACCAAGCCGGCGATCAGCGCCATCTCGGGGCTCAATACCTATAACTTCCTGTTCATCATGGTGGGCGCGCTGCTGCACTGGCGCCCACGCAGCTTCCTCGATGCCGTGGCCCGTGCGGTGCCGACCACCACCGGGGTGCTGATCCAGTTCCCGCTGTACGGTTCGATCGCCGCGCTGATGACGGTAGTCAAGGGCGGCGACGGCCAGACCCTGGCGCACCACATCTCGACGTTCTTCACCTCCATCGCCTCACACGACACCTACGCCCTGCTGATGGGTGTGTACTCGGCAGTGCTGGGCTTCTTCATCCCCTCGGGTGGCGGCAAGTGGATCATCGAAGCGCCGTATGTGATGCAAGTGGCCAATGACCTGCAATACCACCTGGGCTGGGCGGTGCAGATCTACAACGCCGCCGAGGCGCTGCCGAACTTGATCAACCCGTTTTATATGTTGCCGTTGCTGGGTGTGCTGGGCCTGAAGGCGCGGGATTTGATCGGGTTTTCGTTTGTGCAGTTGCTGGTGCATACGCCGCTGGTGTTGTTTTTGCTGTGGGCGTTGGGGACGACGCTGAAGTATTTGCCGCCTGTGATGCCTTAAAAGGGGTCGGTGCGGGCTTGCTCGAGAATGCGGAGTGTCAGTCAGCGGATTCATTAACTGATCCATCGCATTCGCGAGCAAGCCCGCTCCCACAGTTTGTTTTGTAGCGCTCTTAAACCTGTCTTTGTTCCGTCACATTCCGTTGCTACCGTCCTGCGAAATATCTTGCAACATCTCGCCAAGGACTCCCCCGCAATGAGTGATGAGCACGAAGACCTTCCCTCCTCCGATTCCGCCATCCAACCGACGGTAGACACCAGCCGCCGGCGCTTCCTCGGCGGTGCGGCGGTGTTGGGCGTGGGTGCGACTTTGAGTGCCTGCGGCAATACCAGCGAAGCACCGAGCCCACCCGTGACCCGGCCGCTCACGCCTCAGGAGTTGGATAAGGCATTGCGCGAGCAGGTGAAGACCGTGGTGGTGATCTACGCCGAGAACCGCAGCTTCAACAACCTGTTTGCAGATTTCCCCGGGGTGGAGCAACCGCTGTCGGCGTTAACCGCCAAGGACTTCCAGCAGCGCGACCGCGATGGCAGCGTATTGCCTGCCCTGCCACCGAGCTGGGGCGGTGTGTTGCAAGTCGGCCCACAAACGGTGGACGGGGTGACTTACCCCAGCGAAGTGCAATTCCAGCAAAACCTGCCCAACGCGCCGTTTGCCCTCAAAGGCCCGCAGGGCGAAGACCTGCCATTGAGCCTGGTGACTCGCGACCTGTGGCACGTGTTCTACCAGAACCAGATGCAGATCAACGGCGGCAAGAATGATGGTTTTGTCGCCTGGGGCGATTCCGGTGGGCTGGTGATGGGCCATTACGCCCAAAGCCGTTATGCCCTGCGCCTGTGGGACGTGGCCAAGGAGTTTGTGCTGTGCGATAACTTCTTCCAGGGCGCGTTTGGTGGTTCGTTCCTTAACCACCAGTACCTGATCAGCGCCACCGCGCCGTTTTATCCCAATGCCGCGCAGTCGGTGGCCAAAGCGCAGATCGCCACGCTGCAAAGCGATGACCCTCGCGGCACACGCCTCAAACCCTTGGACACGTCACCGGCCAGCGCCATGTCCGGCCCGCCGCAATTCGGCCCCAGCGCACTGACACCCGATGGTTACGGGGTAAACACCCTGGCCCCGCCCTACTGGCCCACCTGGATCCGCGACCCGCAGAACCCGGATTATTCCAAGCCCGACCTGCCCAATGTGCTGGTGCCGCAAACCCACGAGCATATTGGCGACAAGCTGTCGAAGAAGAACATCGACTGGGCCTGGTACGCCGGTGCGTGGCAAGCCACCCTGGAGCAGTTCAAGGACTCCGGCGGCATCCCCAAGATCCCGAATTTCCAGTACCACCACCAGCCGTTCAATTACTTCAAACAGCAAGGGCCGCAAAACCCCGCAGAACGTGCCAAGCGCTTGCGCGACGGTGGCTTGGGCGATGAGTCGAGCACCAACCGGTTCTTCGCCGACGCCCAGTCCGGCAAGCTGCCCGCCGTGAGCTTCTACAAACCCCAGGGCAACCTGAACATGCACGCCGGTTATGCCGACGTGGCCTCGGGCGACCGCCATATCGCCCGCGCCTTGAAGGTGCTGCAAGAAAGCCCGCAGTGGAAAAACATGGTGGTGGTGGTGACCGTGGATGAAAACGGCGGCTGGTGGGACCACGTGGCGCCGCCCCAGGGTGACCGCTGGGGCCCAGGCTCGCGGGTGCCGGCGCTGGTGGTGTCGCCGTTTGCCCGCAAAGGCACGGTGGACCATACGGTGTACGACACGGCATCGATCCTGCGTTTGATCACCCGGGTGTTCCAATTGGAGACCCTGGACGGCCTCAAGCAGCGTGATGACGCGATGATCGCGCGCGGCCAGAAGCCCATGGGCGATCTGAGCAATGCTCTGCAGTTCAGCCTGTAGGGGCTTATCCAATAACGACATGCCGGGCGATTTAACACGCGATTTTCCTGGTCAGCCGCTACTGTGTGCAGGTGGGCTTCCATCCCGCGCAGACGGGCTTCGCTGACAAGGAATTGACTATGTTTAAACCGACCAGGCTGTCCTTCACCCTCGCCGCACTACTGGCGAGTGCGGTCGTACAGGCCGACATCGAGGTGCCACTGGGCAGCACGCAGCGCGTCACCCAGTTGTTCGCGTACCCCAATAACTGCAACGTGATCTGCTTTCGGCCATGGTCACTGGAGCAGACCGCCGAACACTATTTGAACCAGAGCCTGCAACGTGACGGTTACAGCCGGGCCAAGGTCAGTGTGAAGACCCACGACGGTCAGGTCATGGCGACCTTCA
The DNA here is from genome assembly GCF_037976155.1 of Pseudomonas sp. FSL L8-0168. Lineage (NCBI taxonomy): Bacteria > Pseudomonadati > Pseudomonadota > Gammaproteobacteria > Pseudomonadales > Pseudomonadaceae > Pseudomonas > Pseudomonas sp. FSL L8-0168. Next base: position 2,938,713 of record NZ_CP150262.1, read on the forward strand.
GCGGCGTGCCAGACGGTTACGGCCAGCCACTGACCACGCTGCTCAATACCGCCGACCTGGCTTACCAAGGTGCGCGCCAGCTCAACAGCGATGGCAAATGGGCCTACAACTGGTACCTGTTCCTGCCGTTAGGCATGGCCTTGGAAAACCGCAAAAGCATTGAGCTGTTGCACTTCCCTCCGGATTACTCGCTGACCCAGGCTCAGGATTACCTGGAATCGGCCACCACCGACCGCTGGGCCACCTTGTTAAGCGAAAATGGCGTACCGGCCACGGAAACGCCGGCGTACCAGACCATCATCGATATCGCGCCCATCGCTGCACCGTCCAATGCCGGCAAAGACTTGGAAACTGTCTACGGGTATTTCACCGACTACCAGACCCGCATGGTCAAGGAACTGAGCCTGCGCCCTGGCGGCGCGTTGCCGATGGTGGCCTTCGGCGCGCCGGTGCGTAGCTGGATCCAGCAACAATACGGGCAAACCGTGGGCGTGCTGAGCCTGGCGCAGATCAGCCCGGAGCCTGGCAAAACCGTCGCGGTATTGGGCGCCAACCACCCCAGCTACATTTGGTATGCCGCCAGCCCCGACAGCTATGACGGTGACGAGCAAAAAGCCGACGACGCCGGCTTGAAAGTGATGGGCCAGGACTTGAGCGCCGCCTGCTGGCAAGCCGGCATGGGCCAGAAGCCCGCCAGCGATGCAAATGTATTGCTCAAGGCCTGCCAGAACACGTGGCAGGTCACGCGCAAGGAGCAGACGTGTGAGTTGTTCTACACCTCGGTGCGCCACCTGACACCCGAGCAGGCCAACGCCAAGTGCGCCACAGCGCCCATCAAGGCGCAGTTGAAACAGCTGAGAACTGCCGCCCCCGCCCCCACCGTCACGGCCCCTGCGCTTTAAGGTGAATAAACCGTTTCTACTGTCAACTTTGACAGTAGAAATCGGATCCCACTTCGGCGAATCTTGGGCCGCGCCCATTTGCTGCAAGACTGGCCGCCAGGTCCGCAGGTCCATGCAGCCCCGTTCAGGAGAGTAATGAAAACTCGAGCCATGGATAAGGCTAAAGCGGCTGTGAATGACGGCCTCTATCCCTTTGAAACGCTGCAGGTGGAACAGGGTTACCCCTCGACCGCACAATTCAAGGTCGTGCGATACCCTAATGGCAAGAGGGGTGGAATCAAAGCGCGCATCGACTTTGACAGTCGAGTACGCATCGCCCTGGTTTCAGGCTACGCAGTCAGCGAGCGCCGCTCGCATACGCTGCAACTGTCGTCGCGTATCCACTTGTACGATAGCTGGTTCTGCGGCCTGATACGGCACTCCTGCAAGCCGAACGTGCTTCTGGACACCACGTACATGGAACTATGGACCCTGAACACCATTACCGCAGGCAGCCTGCTGACCCTGGATTACGCCATAACCGAAGACGCGCTGTACCGGCAGTTCGCTTGCCATTGCGGCGAGCTGAACTGCCGGGGTTGGATCACCGGCAGCAAAGAGCCGTTGAACGCCCAAGGCCTGGCCTGGTGGCACGAAAACAAACGGCTCTAGGCTTCGCCCAACGGACGCAGACGGTATTGCGGCGGCAGTTGCTCGAAGCCACTGATGGTGGTGTTCAAACTCTTCCAGCGACCGTCCTTGATGCCATAGATGCAGCCATGGATCGACAGGCTCTGCCCACGATGCCAGGCATTTTGCACAATGCTGGTGTGGCCGACGTTGGCCACCTGCTGGATCACGTTGAGCTCGCACATGCGGTCCACACGCTCTTCTTCGGTCGGCAACTGGGCCAGCACATCGCGGTTTTCGTAGTAAAGGTCGCGAATGGTGCGCAGCCAGCCATCGATCAAGCCGAACTGACGGTCCTGCATCGACGCACGCACGCCACCACAGCCGTAGTGGCCAGTGACGAGGATGTGTTTGACCTTGAGCACGTCCACCGCGTACTGGATCACCGACAGGCAGTTGAGGTCAGTGTGCAGCACCACGTTGGCGACGTTGCGGTGCACGAACAGGTCACCAGGCAACATGCCGACGATCTCGTTGGCCGGTACACGGGCATCGGAACAGCCGATCCACAGGTATTCCGGGGTCTGCTGGCGGGCGAGCTTGGCGAAGAATTCGGGATCTTCCTGTTTGATCGCATCCGCCCAGCGTTCGTTGTTATCAAGCAGGTCTTGTAGTTCGTTCATCAGGGAAGCCTCAGGAATGATGCGCAGGTTTGTGACTGACAAGCCCTCGTCCGGGTCACGCCAGGCGCTAATTAGCTTGAATTTTTTGGCTGCCATGCCTGTCCACACACTATAAGCCCCACAGTATGAGGATTGGCCATGACTGAATCACGACGTCCCTACGGCGCAACACAGCCGGAACCGATCGATGACAACGAAGACCGCATGGGTGAGATGCGCGAGCTGGATTTTGACGAGCAGGACCAGACTGCGGAAATCGGCGACGAGTTGCCGCGCCGTGAGCGCGACCATCTGATGCCCGACGAACGGGTGCGCGAAGCCGGGCTGACCGGCGCTTCGACGGATGATCATGAATCCACCGATGACGATATGAGCCCGCAGACGCTGATCCGTGAGGACGGCGCACGAGATGCGCAGGAGGAAGGCGAAGACAATGCCGCCGACTATGACTTGAGCGTCGTGGGAGAAAATGACATTGGCGGCGGGAGTGGGCTGGATGAGGCGGAACTGGCTGATCTGGACCCACTGAACGGCAAGCGCTGACCCTATGGGAGCTGGCTTGCCTGCGATGGTATCACTGCGGTGTTACTTGAAAACCGAGGTGCCTGCATCGCGGGCAAGCCCGGCTCCCACAGAGGCTCTGCACATAGGGGGCTGTGTATTTAATCAACCAGGGTGCAGGCCATCACGACTGCATCTTCGCGGCCACCCACAGCGGGGTAGTAATCCCGGCGACGGCCGATCTCGTTGAAGCCATAACGCTCATACAGGCGAAACGCGCCGGTATTGCTGTCCCGCACTTCGAGGAAGCATTCTCGCGCATTGGCGGCATAGGCGCGCGACATCAAATGCTCGAGCAGCGCCAGGCCCAAACCACGGCCCTGGTTTTCCGGTTTCACGGTAATGTTCAGCAGGTGCGCTTCATCGAGGATGATCTGCACCACCCCATGCCCCACTTGCTGCTCGCCTTCGAACATCAGCCAGATCTGGTACTTGCCCAGCCCGTCGAGAAAAATCCCGCGGGTCCAGGGGTGGCTGAACGCCGCGTATTCGATTTTCAGCACGGCGTCGAGGTCAGCCTCGGTCATCGGGCGAAAGGATAAAGCCTCACTCATCAGTTGTTTTCCAGCGCGCCATCAGCCGGCGCATGGCTTGCCAGACATCAGCCTTACGCTGTGGCTCTTCCATTAATAATTCCAGGCCCGGCAGGGCCCACACCGACCCCAGGCCTTCAACCTGCAGCTCGCGGTACCAGGCCTCAGCGTTGGCTTCACCGGCAAACCGCACGGCGGGCAGGCCAATCAGCCACAGGCACACGCAGGGCTCGTCTTCCAGGCGTGCCGAGACAAACCCCTGGACGAAATCTCGTGCGGCCTCCGGGCCCTGGTCCATGGTGCCGCGCACCAGCAGCGGCCAGCGCACCGGCTCACCGACGATCTGAGGACTGTCAGGCAGGCCGGCGGCGCGCAGCATGTCCTTGAGCAACAGGTAGGCCGGGTCGCGGGACTGGAAACGCTCGCCGGTCGGCAGTTCCACCAGCAACAGGCAACGCCCGGCCCGCAGCAATTGCAGGGCAAAGCGTGGCGGCGGCACCACGGGCGCCTTGGCCACCGGCGCAGCCTCCTCCACCACCTTGGCAGCCTTGGTCGCCGGCGCAGGGCGCGGCACTTCGATCTTGGCCCGCTCGACCGCCGGGCGCGTCTCTGGGGTGGGTTTGACCACCGCCACGGGCGCGGCCGCCTCTTCTCCCGACGACTCGAACGCCTCGTAGGGCTCAAGCGCCTGCAACAACTCGGGCCGCGATGGTGCGGCAAACGGCAGTTCGGTGCGGGGCAGCCAGTTGACCACCTGCATGGCGGTCAAGTAAGCGCGACGTCGGGACTCGATAAGCACAGCTCGGCCACTTGTGGATAAGTAAAGAGCGGGGATTCTACCGCTGTTCGGCCACAATCGCCCACTGCGCACTGACCGGCTGTGGATAAATCCCGCGCCTGATGCAGTACAATCGCGACTTTTAATCGCCAACCAGCCGGCCATTCCCATGATCGAACCCAAGCGCGTCCTGCGCGCCCTCGCCGAACACTGGGCCTTACTTGAGCCTCTGTGCGAACACTTCGACCAAGGCACCCTGAGCCTGGGCGAGCTGCGCGCGCAATTGGCCGCCCAACAACTGGACAGCACGCCCCAGGACATCACCAGCCTGCTGGACGTGTGGATTCGCCTGGATATCCTGGTGCCTGTCGCCAAGAGCCCGAACCGTTTCGAGCTCAACGCGCAGATCCACGACTTCCTCGCCTATCTTCGCAAGGAGCACCGGCTTGGCCTGTGCCTGGAAATCGAAGCCTACCTGCGCCACCTGGAGCGCCTGGCCGGTTATATCCAGGACGCCTTCGACATCCGCGACGGCCATGACCTGGCTCGGCAACTGCGCCTGCTGGATATGCGCGTGCGCGACGTGCTGAAAAAACTTGCCAACGACGAACAGGCCCTCGCCGCCGTGGCTGACCGCGCCAAGACCAGCGACCGCCAGATTCCGTTGCGCCAGCGCTACGCCGAAGTACTGGCGACCTGGGACGAATACGTCGAGCCGATGATCCAGTTGGTGAACGCCGACGGCGCCTTCGAGCAAGGCGTGCGTAAGGTGGAAAACGTGCTGCTGCGCATGCTCACCGAGCAACAGCGTCTTGGCCACCTGGTGGACGACGACATGCTGCTGCGCACCCACGCACGCATTCTCGAAATGCAAACCAGCGCCCAGCTGACCTTGCGCCATGCACGGGAGTTGCTGCTGCCGCTGCGTGAAGAAGCACGCCGGCATAACGCCGTGACTCGCGGTGCGGCGCTGGCCCTGTCGGCGATTCGCCGCAAAGGCCTGGACGCGGTGCCGCAAGCGGCGATGCCGATGTTCACGCGGCCGCAAAGTACCTTCCTGGGCAGTGCCAGCCAGGTCGAAGCCTATGTGTACGCCTTGGCGAATTTCGAGCCGAAACCGGCGCGTTTCCCCAAGGCGCACAAGTCGCACAAAGGCGAAGCCCCGCGCGCACCGCGTACGGTCAAGGAAATGCTTGAACGCTGCGAAGACGCGTTGCCAATGCCGGACCTGATGACCTGGCTGCTGGAGCAGGAACCGGACGGCGCCACCGATGAATTGCTGTACTGGTTCTCGCGCCTGTCCCGGGAAAAACGCTTCAAGCGCGAGCGCCTGGAACGTCGCGATTACCACACCCACGAGCACCAGGTCAGCCTGCGCTCCTTCGCCCTGCTCCCGGCCGGCGTCGATGCCACCGAGAATTCTGCGAGCACGCCTTATGCATCTTGATCTATCCGAACTGTCCCAACTGGCGCCGATCTTTCGCGAGCTGTTCAAGGGTTACCACGTCAGCCGCCGCGACCCGGAGCTGTACGCGCAATTGTCGAACTTCCAGGACCAGTACCGCACGCTGTTCAAGGCGCTGGGCTTTGAGCTGGTATGCGATACCCGCGGTTTCTACTACTTCGTCCCGGACACCGCCGTGGCTGCCGCGCAGGTGAACAAAACCGCCCAGCGCCTGGCCTTGTTTACTTTCATCATCGTCGAACACCTGGCCGACCAAGGCCGCGACCCGGTTGCCGTGCTCGACGGCGGCAGCCTGGGCCGTGATGAATTGCCTTCGTTGCTGGAGAAATACCGTGACCTGTTTATCCAGGCCGAGGTGCAAACCCAGGAAGAACTCGAAGAAAAAATCATGCGCCGCATGACCCAACTGGGTTTTGCCAGCGAAGACAACGGTATCTACCGCTTCCTGCCGCCGATGCACCGCTTCCTGGATGTATGCCTGTCGGTGCAGCAAGACCGCGACCTCGCCGCCAGCGTGCACAGCGTACTGCCACTGCCAGCACCGGTGATTATCGACGAAGACAGCGATGAGAAACTGCTGAAGACCGATGACCCGCTGGATTTGAGCGCCTTCACTGAGGAAAGCGAAGAAGATGCCCTGGCCCGTGCCATTGCCGAAGAACAGGAGACCGACGCATGAGTAAGGAACGCTACGGCATCCGCCGCTTCGCCCTATTGAACACCGCCGGTTACAGCCTGGGGTTGTTCCCGCTGGAAGAACCGCTGTCGGTGTACGGCGCCAACAACCTGGGTAAATCCGCCTCGATCAACGCCTTGCAGTTCCCGATCCTGGCACGTATGTCGGACATGAGCTTCGGCAAGTACACCCTGGAACAATCACGGCGCTTCTACTTTGCCACCGACACCAGCTACATCCTGGTAGAAGTCTCGCTGCCCCACGGCCCCCACGTCATCGGCGTGGTCGGCCGCGGCCCGGGCGGCGGCTTTGGTCACCAGTTCTTTGCCTACGCCGGCAAGCTGGACCTGGCCCACTACCAGAAAAACGACACCTGCCTGCGCCAGAAAGAGCTGTTCACCAACCTTGAGCGCGAGGGCCTCAAAGCCTACGAACTCAAGCCTGATGAGCTGCGGCGCTTGCTGGTAGGCGGGCATACGTCGATCCCGCTGGACCTGACCCTGATTCCGCTGCGCTCCACCAGCGAGCAGAGCCTGAAGACGTTCCGCGCGCTGTTTATCAACCTGCTACACATGCGCGAAATCACCGCGGCCAAGCTCAAGCAACTGTTCCTTGATGCCTTCGAACACAGCCTGCGTTCGGGCAGTGTCGATTACATCGCAGCCTGTGAAGAAGCCTTCCGCGATGTGCGACGCATGGAGCAGGACTACAACTCGCTGGTGGCAGCCGGCCCCTTGGTTGAAGCCTTGGCCAATGGCGTGAAACAGCGCGACGCCCTGCGCGGCAAACTGCATCGCCTGTCGCCACTGCTGGATTCATTGCTGGGCACTTGGTCGGACTACGCCAGTGCGCGCAAGGAAGAGCTGACCATCCAGGCCGAACACTACCGCAACGAGCAGGACGCGCTGCAAAACGACCAGCGCGGCGGCACACAGGAGCTGATGCGCCTGGAGCGGGAAATCAGTGGCATCCAGCGTTGGTTGGGCGAGTTGTCGGTGCTCAAGCACCGCTTTGCCCTGGTGGATGACGTCAAGATGCTGGAGCAGCAATTGCTCGCCGCCAAGGATGCCCACGATGAACTGGCGGGCGCCTTGGCGCAGTCGCGGCAGTTCAGCGCCGAGGACCTGGACGAGCGCCTGCGCGACCTGGAAAAGCGCTTGAAGTCGGTCAAGCAGCAGCTCGATCACGCGGACAACAACAGCTACGCCAAGCTGCGCGAAGAGTTCTCGCAGCAGGATGTCGAGCGCCTGATGCGCCTGTTCAACAGCTCGTTGTTCAGCCTGCCGCTGGGCGAACATGGCATCACGCTGGACGAGGACGGCCAGTGGGTCAAATCCCTGGAGCAGATCCTCGATGGCTTCAAGGGCGAGCGTTTTGAAGTGCCGGGGCTGTCCATCGATATCTCGCACATCGAGCCGCCGGCACTGCAAGCCCTGGCGGACCGCGCCGCGTTGCGTGACCAGAAAGAACGTCTGGAAAAAGAACTCAAGCAACTGAAAACCCAGCAGGCCGTGGCGTCCGACCGCGCTGCAAGCAAGACCCAGACCGAAGCGCTGTACCAGCAGGTGCTGGACGCCCAGAAGGCTTTGGAAGACTTCCGCCGCACCCAGACCCTGAGCGCCGAAGAAGGCGAGAAGCTGGAAAACCTGGCGCAGATGGAAGCCGCCCAGGACGAGTTGAAACGTTCCAGCGATGCCTTTACCGAGCGCGTCCAGCAACTGTCGGCCAAGCTGCAATTGGTCGGCCGCCAGATCGGCGATATGGAAGCCAAGCAACGCACGCTGGATGACGCCTTGCGCCGTCGTCAGCTCTTGCCGGCGGACCTGCCGTTCGGCACGCCATTCATGGACCCGGTCGACGACTCCATGGACAACCTGCTGCCGCTGCTCAATGACTATCAGGACAGTTGGCAGGGCTTGCTGCGCGCCGATGGCCAGATCGAAGCGCTGTACGCCCAGGTGCGTCTCAAGGGCGTGGCCAAGTTCGACAGCGAAGATGACATGGAGCGTCGCCTGCAGCTGCTGATCAACGCTTATGCGCACCGCACCGATGAGGCGTTGACGCTTGGTAAGGCACGTCGTGCGGCGGTCACCGATATCGCCCGTACCCTGCGCAATATCCGCAGCGACTACGACAGCCTGGAACACCAGCTGGCGCTGTTCAACCGCGAGATCAACAAGCGCCAGGTGTCCAACCTGCAGAGCTTTCGCATCGTGCTGGCGCCGAACAAGGAAGCCCTCAAGCATATCGACCAGATCATCCACAGTGCCGGTCAGTATGAAGAAGGCGAGACCCTCTCGGTGTTCGACCTCAGCCAGAGCGCCGAACAGGACAACAAGAACGAAGAAGCCAAGGAATACCTGGCTCGCCTGGTAGCCGCCAACCATAACCAGTTGGGCCTCAAGGACTTGTTCGAATTGGCGTTCGAGATCACCAAGGTCAACGGCCAGCCGGTGATCCATACCGACATCGACGGCGCTGCGTCCAACGGCACCACCATGACCATCAAGGCGCTGACCAACATGTACCTGTTGCTGCACTTGATGGACCGCGACCAGGCCGGTCGCGTACGGTTGCCGTACTACCTCGATGAAGCGGCAGACATCGATGAGAAGAACCAGGCCGCCTTGCTGGAAACCAGCTTGCAGCTGGGCTTCGTGCCGATCCTGGCGAGTGTAAAGCCGCAGGTCTCTGCCCAGGTGGCGATTGACCTGGAAGGCGGCAGCGGGCCGAACGGGATCTACATCGATGAGGCGGACTGGAAGTACATCCGTCGCCATGATGTGGTGAAGGCGACGATGAATGTACAGGCGGACGAGCCGGAGCTGGATGAAGTCTGACGGGTTGTACTGAAAGGCAAAAAGGCCGCGATCCTTTGGATCGCGGCCTTTTTTTCGGTTTGGGATTTGCGGTGTGTTTGTGGGCCTCATCGCGGGCAAGCCCGGCTCCCACAGGGATATGCATTTTCAGCAAGTATGCATTCCAACTATGGGAGCCGGGCTTGCCCGCGATAGCCGCGCCTCGGTTTATTTACCGAGTGGAATCTTAGGCGCCCAGGTCAGCCACTCATCCTCAAACTTGTCGAACAACGGGAACGTCTGCTGCGGCCGTGCCGGGTTACCCATGCGCTCGCCATCCGGGGTGGCAAAGGCGATCCCGCCGGCCACCAGCGTTTCCAGGGACTCGGTACGCACGGTCGCGCCCTTGAACAAGCCGAAGTCGAGGCCAAAGCCGCTGGTGTTCCAGAAGCGGCTGCCGCTGCGTACCAGCGGCGCGTACTTGGGTTCGATCAGGATGTGCACCAGCACGCGGTCAGCGGTCTGGCCCAACTCGTAGCCGGTGACTTTACCCACCGTCACTTCACGGTAGGTGACCGGTACCCCTTCCTTCAGCGAACCACGGCGGGCAGCGCTGAGTGTGAGGCTCAGGCCAGCCTCCTGATGCACCGCTTCGGGCGGCTGGGCCAGGGCGACAAAACTCTTTTGCGGGCCGGCATTTTTCGCGGCCGGTTGCACTTCGATGTATTGGCCGGTGACCAGGGTCTCCAGGTTAGCCGTCTTCATCAGGCCCAGTTCCGGCTTGACCACCCAGAACTGACTGCCCGTACGCGCAATGCGGTCCGCGACCTGAGTGATACGCGCCTTGAGCAGCACCGACTGCATGTCGGCACTGAGGTCGACACTTTCGATCTTGCCGACATCCAACCCCTTGAAGCGCACCGGTGTGCCGGCGCTCAGGCCGTCGGCGCGGTCGACTTTGATGGTCACCAGAGTGCCGTGCTGGTTGGCGGCATCACGGTCGGCATACAGGCGAAAGCGCGGGATGCGATGTTTCAATGGCACATTCGGTTCCGGCGTTTCGAAGGCGATACCACCCGCCATCAGGCTGGCCAGGGACTCGCTTTTGACCTGGATGCCGCCGGTGAGGCCGCCCGTAAGGGTGACGCCGCTGGCATTCCAGAAGCGCGTCGAGCCGTTGACCAGGCTTTCGTATTCCTTCTCGATATGAACGCCGATCACCAGCTGTTTTTTCTTGCGTGAAAACTGGTAGCTCTGCACCGAACCGACTTTGACCTGTTTGTACAGAATCGGGCTGCCGACATCCAACGAGCCCAGGCTGTCGGTGAGCAGCACCATGTGCAGCCCCGGGGAACGCAGGTCCAAAGGCGGGGCCTTGGCGCGGGCTACGTATTCGCGTTGTGGCGGGGTGCCTTTGTCGCCTGGGCGAATCGCGATGTAGTTGCCCTTGACCAAGGCCTCCAGGCCAGTGATGCCTGCCAGGGAGATGGACGGTTTGACCACCCAGAATTGCGTGTCTTCGACCAGGTAATCTTCAGCCAATGGATCGAGGGTCAGCTCGGCGCTGGCGCTGGACAGGTCCGGATCGATCTTCAGGGTTTTCAGGCTGCCGACCTGGATGCCTTTGTACATGACCGGCGTACGCCCGGCCTGCAGGCCTTCAAAGTCAGTGAGCTTGACCTTGACCTTGATCCCCGCTGCGGCGGCATCGAAATCTTCGTATAGGCGGAAAGGCAGGCTCGGGTCGGTGGGCGGGCTGTCTTTGCGGTTTTCAGGAGTGGCGAAGGCGATACCTCCGGCGACAATGCTGGAGAGGGATTCGCTGCGCACTTTCAAGCCGGAAAGGTTGGCGTCGATACTGATGCCGCTGGCATTCCAGAAACGCGTGTGTTTGCGCACCAGGTTGGCGTAGGTCGGCTCGATATAGACCTTGATCTCGACGGTGCTCTGGTCTTCAGACAGCAGGTAGCTTTTAACCTGGCCGACCTGAATCTGCTTGTAGAACACCGGGCTGCCACGGTTCAGCGAGCCCAGGCGATCGGCCTTGAGGGTCAGGTGCAAGCCGGGCTTGGCGTCGGATAACGGCGGTTCTTCGGAGAGCGCCTTGAACTTGCGCGTGGGCTCGCCGTCACCGGGGCTGGCGGCGATGTAGTTACCTGAAACCAGGGTTTCCAAGCCGGTGATGCCGGCAAGGCTGACGCTGGGCTTGACCAACCAGAAGCGGGTGTTGGTCTTCAGGTACTGCTCAACGTCCTTGTTCATCTCGATGGTGGCGATCACCCCGCGATTGCTGCCCTCGTCATCCAGGGCCAGGGTTTTGACCTTGCCCACGGTCATGCCTTTGTAGACCACTTCGGTCTTGTTGATCTGAATGCCTTCACCGCTCTCAAAGCGAACTTGAATCTCGATACCTTGCTGGGAATAGGCACGCCACCCCAGCCAGCCACCGATGATCAGGGCAATCAGGGGCAACACCCAAATGGCCGACCAGTTAGAGGCTGGGCGGGTTTTAGCTTTAGGCAAATCACTCATGGTCGTCGTCCGACTCCGTGTTATCCCAAATCAGTCGGGGATCGAAAGTTACTGCGGCAAGCATCGTCAAGATCACCACACTGGCGAACGCCGCAGCGCCGAGGTTGGCCTCGACACTGGCGAGTCGCCCAAAGTTAACGACCGCCACCAGGATGGCGATCACGAAAATATCCAGCATGGACCAACGCCCAATGAACTCGATAAAGCGATACATCACAATGCGTTGTTGCGCGGACAGTGGCTGGTGACGCTGCACCGAGAACAGCAGCAAGCCAATGCCGACCAACTTGAAGGTCGGTACCAGGATACTGGCGATGAACACCACGGCAGCGATAGGAAACATCCCGTGCTGCACCAATTGGATGACACCCGACATGATGGTGCTGGGGTCGCCTTGCCCGAGGGAGCTGACCGTCATGATGGGTAACAGGTTAGCGGGGATATACAGGATTGCGGCGGTGATCAACAGTGCCCAGGTGCGTGTGAGGCTATTAGGGCGACGGGCATGGATCAACGCGCCGCAACGGGTGCAGAGTTGCTCATCGGTATCCGCTTCCTGCTTGTTCAACTCATGGCATTCGGTACAAATCAGAATGCCTGCATCAATCGCCCGCATGGTCATTCTCTCCTGACAGCGCTTGCCAGATCTGATGAGGTGACATCACCACCTCAAGCAGAACTTGGACTATTAATAAACTGACGAAGCAGACCAGACCCAGGCCAATGGTGATGGAGGCCATATCGGCGAGCTTTACGATCGCCACCAGCACACCCATCAAGTAGACCTCCAACATCCCCCAATCCTTCATGTGGTGGTAGATGCGGTATAGCAGCAGCCCGTAGTTGCGACCGATGTTCCAGCGAATGCTGAGCAGCACTGCCAATTGGCACAGGAGCTTAAGCAAGGGGATGCCCATGCTGCACAGGAACACTACGGCGGCAACGCCTTGCATACCGGTATCGAACAGGCCGACCACGCCGCTCCACACGGTGTCCTCCGAGGACTGCCCGAGTAGATTGAGCTGCATGATGGGCAAAAAGTTCGCGGGGATGTACAGCAGCAGGGCTGCCAGTACCAAGGCGAGGCTGCGCTCGACCACATTGTGCCGATGAGCGTATAGCTCGTAACCACAACGTGGGCATTGGGCTTTTTCGCCGAGGGCGAGCGTTGGTTTGCGCATCAGCAAGTCGCACTCATGGCATGCCACCAGGTCGTCCAGCGGTAAATCCGACACCTCGCGGGCATCAACCGGATCGGGCATAGATAGGGCTCTGACTCTAATAATGGTTAGGTGGCTATTCTAGTGGTGTCGCTCAGAAATAACTGTGCAAATTGTCGGGCCAGTCAGGTCGCAGGTGGGGGCGGACAGGCGTGCGGGGACAAGGCGGACACTTTTCGAGCGCCCAAAACAAAACCCCAACTGCTTTCGCAATTGGGGTTTCGGAATTTAATCTTGACGATGACCTACTCTCACATGGGGAAACCCCACACTACCATCGGCGATGCATCGTTTCACTGCTGAGTTCGGGATGGGATCAGGTGGTTCCAATGCTCTATGGTCGTCAAGAAATTCGGGTACTGAGTCGTGGCCAACTGGCCTCGCTTCAGCAAATTGGGTATGGGATAGTTTTCGGTGTTTTGTGAGCGTCGAACTTTCGGTTCATTGCGTCTTCACACACCGCAATCTGGCCTCTCTCGAGTTCGCAAATTGCTTGGGTGTTATATGGTCAAGCCTCACGGGCAATTAGTATTGGTTAGCTCAACGCCTCACAGCGCTTACACACCCAACCTATCAACGTCGTAGTCTTCGACGGCCCTTCAGGGAACTCAAGGTTCCAGTGAGATCTCATCTTGAGGCTAGTTTCCCGCTTAGATGCTTTCAGCGGTTATCTATTCCGAACATAGCTACCCGGCAATGCCACTGGCGTGACAACCGGAACACCAGAGGTTCGTCCACTCCGGTCCTCTCGTACTAGGAGCAGCCCCTCTCAAATCTCAAACGTCCACGGCAGATAGGGACCGAACTGTCTCACGACGTTCTAAACCCAGCTCGCGTACCACTTTAAATGGCGAACAGCCATACCCTTGGGACCGGCTTCAGCCCCAGGATGTGATGAGCCGACATCGAGGTGCCAAACACCGCCGTCGATATGAACTCTTGGGCGGTATCAGCCTGTTATCCCCGGAGTACCTTTTATCCGTTGAGCGATGGGCCTTCCATACAGAACCACCGGATCACTAAGACCTACT
>NZ_CP150262.1:2957500-4675000 GCF_037976155.1 Pseudomonas sp. FSL L8-0168
CCTTACAGGCTGGGAAAGGCGAATTGCGACGCTTCATGGCTGGCCCGTTGCGGCCAACGCTGGGTGATCGCCTTGCGACGAGTATAGAAACGCACCCCGTCCGGCCCATAGGCATGCAAGTCGCCAAACAGCGAACGCTTCCAGCCACCAAAGCTGTGATACGCAACCGGCACCGGCAGCGGCACGTTAACACCCACCATGCCGACTTCAATCTCATCACAGAACAGACGCGCCGCTTCACCATCACGGGTGAAGATACAAGTACCGTTGCCGTATTCATGATCGTTGATGAGTTGCATCGCCGCTTCCAGGCTATCCACCCGCACTACGCACAACACCGGGCCAAAGATCTCTTCTTTATAGATACGCATCTCAGGGGTGACGCGGTCAAACAAGCTGCCACCGAGGAAAAAACCTTGCTCATGCCCGGCAACACTCAAGCCACGGCCATCAACGACCAGCTCAGCCCCCGCCGACACACCGTCTTCTATATAGCCACTGACTTTATCTCGCGCCTGCCCCGTCACCAACGGGCCCATATCCAGCCCGCAAGAAGTGCCCGCACCAATCTTCAACGCCTTGACCTGTGGCACCAGCTTGGCAATCAATGCATCCGCCACCTGATCGCCCACGCACACAGCCACCGAGATCGCCATGCAACGCTCACCGCAGGAACCATACGCCGCGCCCATCAGGGCACTCACAGCGTTATCCAGGTCTGCATCCGGCATCAGCACCGCGTGGTTTTTCGCCCCGCCCAGCGCCTGCACACGCTTGCCACGTTTGGTCGCTTCGGAATAGATGTACTCGGCAATCGGCGTCGAGCCTACAAAGCTCAAGGCTTTGACTTCAGGCGCTTCGATCAATGCGTCCACCGCGCCCTTGTCGCCATGCACCACGCTGAGCACGCCTTTGGGCAGCCCGGCTTCCTGCAACAGCTGCGCGATCAACAGCGTCGAACTCGGGTCGCGCTCTGAAGGTTTAAGGATGAAACAGTTACCGCAGACAATCGCCAGCGGGTACATCCACAACGGCACCATCGCCGGGAAGTTGAACGGGGTAATACCCGCTACCACGCCCAATGGCTGGAAGTCCGACCACGCATCAATGTTCGGCCCTACGTTGCGGCTGTATTCACCCTTGAGAATCTCCGGCGCCGAGCACGCGTACTCCACGTTCTCGATCCCACGCTTGAGTTCACCCGCGGCGTCTTCCAGGGTTTTGCCATGTTCTTCGCTGATCAACTGCGAAATCCGTGCTTCGTTCTGCTCCAGCAGTTGCTTGAAACGGAACATCACCTGGGCACGCTTGGCCGGCGGCGTATTGCGCCAGGCCGGAAACGCCGCCTTGGCTGAGTCAATCGCCTGTTGAATGGTTTCACGGCTGGCCAACGGCACCTGGTGAATCACCTGGCCGGTAGACGGGTTATAGACGTCGGCACTACGACCGCTGTCGTTGACCAGCTCACCGTTGATCAAATGCTGGATAAGGCTCATGCAGGGCTCCTGAAAAATTGTTCTATATAGAAGGAGAAATCAGTCGATCTTGTTCAGCACTTCGCCGACCGCGTCAAACAGACGGTCCAGGTCCTGCGGCTTGCTGTTGAAGGTTGGCCCGAACTGCAGGGTGTCGCCGCCAAAACGCACATAGAAACCGGCCTTCCACAATGCCATGCCGGCCTCGAATGGACGCACGATGGCATCTCCATCACGCGGGGCAATCTGAATCGCACCGGCCAGGCCGTAGTTGCGAATGTCGATCACGTTCTTGCTGCCCTTCAAACCGTGCAGCGCATTCTCAAAGTGCGGTGCGACTTCGGCTACGCTCTGCACCAGGTTTTCTTTCTGCAACAGGTCCAATGCCGCCAAGCCCGCCGCGCAGGCCACCGGGTGCGCCGAGTAGGTGTAGCCGTGGGGGAATTCCACGGCGTATTCCGGCGTCGCCTGATTCATGAAGGTCTGGTAGATCTCGCTACTGGCAATCACCGCGCCCATCGGGATCGCGCCGTTGGTGACTTGCTTGGCGATGCACATCAGGTCCGGTGTCACGCCAAAGCTGTCGGCACCGAACATCGAGCCGGTGCGGCCAAAGCCTGTGATCACTTCGTCGAACACCAACAGGATATTGTGCTGGTCGCAAATTTCGCGCAGGCGCTTGAGATAACCCTGCGGTGGCACCAATACGCCAGCGGAACCGGCCATCGGCTCGACAAACACGGCTGCGATGTTCGACGCATCATGCAGCTCGATCAGCTTGAGCAACTCATCGGCCAAGGCAATACCACCCTGCTCCGGCATGCCCCGGGAGAAGGCGTTGCTGGCCAGCAAGGTGTGAGGCAGATGGTCGACGTCCATCATCGCCTGGCCAAACAGCTTACGGTTACCGTTCACACCGCCCAGGCTGGTACCAGCAATGTTCACACCGTGGTAACCACGGGCTCGACCAATCATCTTGGTCTTGGTGGCCTGACCTTTGAGGCGCCAGTAGGCCCGCACCATCTTCACTGCCGTATCGGCACATTCAGAGCCCGAATCGGTGAAGAACACATGATTCAGGTTGCCTGGGGTCAGGTCGGTGATCTTTTCCGCCAACTGGAAGGACAACGGATGACCGTATTGGAAGCCTGGGGAGTAGTCCAAGGTGCCCAATTGCTTGGCGACCGCTTCCTGGATTTCCTTGCGCGTATGCCCGGCGCCACAGGTCCACAGGCCCGACAACGAATCATAGACCTTGCGCCCCTTGTCATCGGTCAACCAGCTACCCTCGGCGGCCACGATCAGGCGTGGATCGCGCTGGAAGTTGCGGTTGGCGGTGTAAGGCATCCAGTGCGCATCCAGCTTCAATTGGCTGGCCAGTGACGATGGGGCGTTTTCGGGCATGTTCATCAGCAAAACCTCGCAGGGCAAAAGGCAGCGTCGGGATTGAAAAAGCGTTGTTGCAGCTAAATTGCCACGGGGATAAAGTCGGTGAAATCCAACTCTTCTAACCTTCAGTCAGGCCTTCACTAAACTATGAGCAGCCGTCGTCCCGACCCTTTGGCCCAAGTCAGTGACTTCGATATTCGCTTGCTGCGCATCTTTCGCAGCGTGGTGGAGTGCGGCGGCTTCTCGGCAGCGGAAACCGTCCTTGGCATCGGGCGCTCGGCCATCAGCCAGCAGATGAGCGACCTTGAACAACGGCTCGGGCTGAGGCTCTGCCAACGCGGCCGCGCCGGGTTCTCTCTGACAGAAGAAGGCCGCGAGGTCTATCAGTCTGCCCTGCAACTGCTGAGTGCCCTGGAAAGTTTTCGCACCGAGGTCAACGGCCTGCACCAACATTTGCGCGGAGAGTTGATCATTGGCCTCACCGACAATCTGGTGACCCTGCCCCATATGCGCATCACCCACGCATTGGCGCAGTTGAAGGAACGCGGCCCGGACGTGCAGATCCAGATTCGCATGATCGCCCCCAATGAAGTGGAGCAAGGCGTACTCGACGGTCGCCTGCACGTCGGTGTGGTGCCCCAGGCCAGCGCACTGTCGGGCCTGGAATACCAGCCGCTGTACAGCGAACGCTCCTTGCTCTATTGCGCGGTCGGCCACCCGCTGTTTTACGCCGACAACAAGCAACTCGACGACGAACGCATCGACAGCCAGGATGCCATCGCCCCCACCTTCCGCTTACCCGCGGAAATCCAGGCCCATTACCAGGCGCTCAACTGCACCGCCAGTGCGTCAGACCGTGAAGGCATGGCGTTCCTGATTCTCACCGGGCGTTATATCGGCTATTTGCCCGATCACTACGCCAGCCTATGGGTGCAACAAGGCCGACTGCGTGCGCTGAAACCGGCGACACGTTTTTACGATTTGAGCCTGGCATCGGTCACGCGCAAGGGCCGTCGCCCTCATTTGGTGCTGGAAAGCTTCCTCGAAAGCCTGGCCGCCACCCGCTAACTCGGGCCTTGCACAAAAAGCTGAGCATATGGACAGCTTTTTGCAAGGGTTCAAGGACCTTGAACCGTCCGCCTTGAGTTGACCCGCCATGCCCCCAGAATCCTCCAGCCCCAGCGACCTGATCTACGGCCTCAACGACCGGCCGAAACCACTGCCCGCTCTCCTCGCGGCGCTGCAACATGTCCTGGCGGCGTTCGTCGGCATCATTACGCCGCCGCTGATTATTGGCTCCACCCTCGGCCTCACCGCCCACTTGCCCTACCTGATCAGCATGGCGTTGATGGTTTCCGGCGTAGGCACCTTCATCCAGGCACGCAGGCCGTTTGGCATCGGTGCCGGCATGATCTGCCTGCAAGGCACCAGCTTTGCGTTTCTCGGCGCCGTATTGTCAGCAGGCTTTCTGGTGAAGCAACGCGGTGGCAGCCCGGAAGACATTCTGGCGATGATTTTCGGCGTGTGCTTCTTCGGCGCGGCGGTGCAGATTGTATTGAGCCGCTTTATCAGCCAGTTGCGCCGCGTGATCACTCCCCTGGTGACCGGCATCGTAATTACGCTGATCGGCATCAGCCTGATCAAAGTGGGCATCACCGACCTCGGCGGTGGTTTCAATGCACCGGACTTCGGCGCTCCCGCCAACTTGGCGCTGGGCCTGTTCGTTGTATTGACGATCATCCTGCTCAACCGCTCGAACACGCCCTGGGTACGCTTGTCGGCCATCATCATCGGCCTGGCCCTGGGCAGCCTCGCGGCGTGGTTCAGCGGCAAACTGACTCCCCAGGCGTTGCCTGACCTGCCATTGGTCAGCCTGCCTACACCATTCCGCTTTGGTTTCAACTTCGACTGGAGCGCCTTCCTGCCGATTGCGCTGATTTATCTGATCAGCAGCATCGAAACCGTCGGCGATCTCACCGCCAATTGCATGATTGCCCGCCAGCCCATCAGCGGCCCTTCTTATATAAGCCGGCTCAAGGGCGGCGTGCTCGGCGATGGGGTGAGCTGCATGATCGCCGCCACCTTCAGCGCCTTCCCCAACACCACGTTTGCGCAGAACAATGGCGTGATCCAGCTCACCGGCGTGGCCAGCCGTTACGTCGGTTTGTACATCGGCGTGTTGCTGTTCTGTCTGGGCCTGTTTCCATTGATCGGCGCCGTGCTGCAGCAAATCCCCAAGCCGGTGCTGGGCGGCGCCACCCTGGTGATGTTCGGCAGCGTGGCGGCGGCCGGCGTGCGCATCCTTGCCCAGGCACCGCTGGACCGACGCAGCATGCTGATCATCGCCACCTCATTCGGCGTTGGCCTGGGTATCGCCGCGCAACCTAACCTGCTGCACCTGATGCCGACACTGGTGCAGAACCTGTTCGACTCCGCCATCACCAGCGGCGGTATCACCGCCATCCTGCTGTGCCTGTTACTGCCGGAGGCCAAGGCAAGTACCGCCGCCGCAAACCACAGCCCGGAACGCGACAGCCTGGAGCCGCTTTGACGGTTTTATTGCATCAGGACTTGTCTGAGGCTTGAGGGTGGGTTATCTGTGCACACGTCGTCTCTATCGATCAGCACGGAAACCTCCATGAGCCTCGAAGTTCCTGCCCACAGCAACCACGCCGGTAAACCCGCCAGCCGCATTCGGCAAAAGAACGAACAAGCGATTCTCCAGGCTGCTGAAGATGAATTCGCGCGTCATGGCTACAAAGGCACCAGCATGAACACCATCGCTGCCAGTGCCGGGCTGCCCAAGGCCAATTTGCACTACTACTTCACCAACAAGCTGGGCCTGTACGTCGCGGTGCTGAGCAATATCCTCGAACTGTGGGACAGCACCTTCAACGCGCTGACCGCCGAGGACGACCCGGCCGTGGCGCTCGCTCGCTACATCCGCACCAAGATGGAATTCTCGCGCCGCCAACCCCAGGCTTCGCGGATCTTCGCCATGGAGATCATCAGCGGTGGCGAATGCCTCACTGAATATTTCGGCCAGGACTATCGGGCCTGGTTCAGTGGCCGTGCCGCAGTGTTCCAGGCGTGGATCGACGCCGGCAAAATGGACCCCGTCGACCCTGTGCACCTGATCTTCCTGCTGTGGGGCAGCACCCAGCACTACGCTGACTTCGCCACCCAGATCTGCCGCGTTACCGGTCGCACCAAGCTGACCAAGCAGGACATGGAAGATGCCGGCACCAACCTGATCCATATCATTCTCAAAGGCTGCGGCATCAAGCCAGCCCTATAAACGAAGCGATTTATGTCTTTTACGCTCACCGGCTTTTGCGAGTTTCGTGAAGAAATACGCAAAAGTCGCTTTATCACCTTGGCGGCGCCGATTACCAGCCCGCAGGACGCCCAGGCGTTTTTCGAGCAACACAGCGACCTCAACGCCACGCACAACTGCTGGGCCTGGAAGCTGGGCGATCAATACCGCAGCAGCGATGACGGCGAACCCGGAGGCACCGCCGGGCGCCCGATTCTTGCAGCCATCGAGGCCCAGGGCTTTGATCAGGTGGCCGTCTTGGTGATCCGCTGGTACGGCGGCATTCAACTGGGCACGGGTGGATTGGCCCGCGCCTATGGCGGCGGGGCCAATAAATGCCTGCAAAATGCCGAGCGCATCGAGCTGATCAGCCGCGTCCCCCTGCGTTGCGCCTGTGGCTTCTCCGAACTGAACCTGGTGAAGCTGCGTGTCGCTGAACTCGGCGGGCTTGTGGTGGAAGAAACCTTTACCGCCAACGGCGTAGAACTGCAACTCGCCCTGGGGGAGGCGCACATCGACACCCTGCAAACCCAGCTCGCCGACCTGAGCCGTGGGCGCATCCTGCTCGAACGCTGAAACTGCTACTGTTATGCGCTGAACTCCCTGAACCGCGATTTCAAAGGAAGCCTTTCATGTCTACGCCAAAAACCGCACTGATCATCGGCGCCTCGCGCGGGCTGGGCCTTGGCCTGGTCAAGCAACTGCTCCAGGACGGCTGGGACGTGACCGCCACCGTGCGCGATCCGAACAAGGCCGATGCGTTGAAAGCCGTGGGGCCGGTGCAGATCGAGAAGTTGGACATGGACGATCAGCAAGCCGTGATCGCCCTGGCCCAACGCCTGAAAGATCGCACCTTTGACCTGCTGTTCGTCAACGCCGGCGTCAAAGGCCCGGCCAATCAGGAGCCCGGCCACGCGACCCTGGCGGAAGTCGGCCAGTTGTTCTTTACCAACGCCGTGGCGCCGATCAACCTGGCCCAGCGTTTTGTCGGGCAGATCCGCAAAGACACCGGCGTGCTGGCCTTCATGAGTTCAGTACTGGGCAGCGTGACCATTCCCGACGGCTCGGACCTGGCGCTGTACAAAGCCAGCAAGGCCGCCCTCAATTCGATGACCAACAGCTTTATCACGCAACTGGGCGAGCCCAAACCGACGGTGCTGTCGCTGCATCCAGGCTGGGTGAAGACCGACATGGGCGGCGAAAACGCCCACATCGACGTCGAGACCAGCGTGCGCGGCCTGGTGGACCAGGTAAATGCCTACACCGGCAAAGGCGGCCATCACTTCGTCGACTACAAAGGCGACACCATCGCCTGGTAAGTGGCAAAGGGTCGTTATCGACCAATTGCCGTCGATAACGATCCACGCGTAAACTGCCCTCCTCGCCCTCCCCGGCGACCCTGGATCAGCAGACAGGGCAACACTGAGCTGGCAAACCTGAACCCATCATTCAGAGGAGCCGGCCAATGCCTGCGACCCGTATCTGGTTAAAAAACCCCCTCGCGATTTTCACCGCCAATGGCCTCGATGCCCGTGGCGGCCTGGTGCTGCAAGACGGTGTCATCACCGAAGTGCTGGCCCAAGGGCAAGCGCCTGCGCAGCCTTGCGCGCAGGTGTTCGATGCCCGCGAGCATGTGGTGCTGCCTGGGCTGATCAACACCCACCACCACTTCTATCAAACCCTGACCCGTGCCTGGGGCCCGGTGGTCAACCAGCCGCTGTTTCCCTGGCTGAAAACCCTGTACCCGGTATGGGCACGACTCACCCCGGAAAAACTCGCCCTGGCCAGCAAAGTCGCCCTGGCCGAATTGCTGCTCTCGGGCTGCACCACGGCGGCCGACCACCACTACCTGTTCCCCGATGGTTTGGAAAACGCCATTGATGTGCAGGTAGACAGCGTGCGTGAACTGGGGATGCGCGCCATGCTCACCCGCGGTTCCATGAGCCTGGGCGAAGCCGATGGCGGCCTGCCGCCGCAGCAAACGGTGCAGCAAGGCCAAGTGATTCTCGAAGACAGCCAGCGCCTGATCCGCGAATATCACCAGCGCGGTGACGGTGCGCAGATCCAGATCGCCCTGGCGCCGTGCTCGCCGTTTTCCGTCACCCCCGAAATCATGCAAGCCAGCGCCGAGCTGGCCAACCAGTTGGACGTGCGCCTGCACACCCATTTGGCGGAAACCCTTGATGAGGAAGATTTCTGCCTGCAACGCTTCGGGCTGCGTACCGTGGATTACCTCGACAGCGTCGGCTGGCTTGGCCCGCGCACCTGGCTGGCCCACGGCATTCACTTCAACCCGGACGAAATCGAGCGCCTGGGCGCAGCCGGCACCGGCATCTGCCATTGCCCAAGCTCGAATATGCGCCTGGCCTCCGGCATTTGCCCGACCCTGGACCTGCTCGCCGCCGGCGCCCCCATCGGCCTGGGCGTGGACGGCTCCGCCTCCAACGACGCCTCGAACATGATCCTTGAAGCACGCCAGGCCCTGTACATCCAGCGCCTGCGCTACGGCGCGGAAAAGATCACCCCCGAAGGTGTATTGGGCTGGGCCACCAAGGGCTCGGCGCAGTTGCTGGGGCGCACGGATATTGGCGAGTTGGCAGTAGGCAAACAGGCGGACCTGGCACTGTTCAAGCTCGATGAGCTGCGCTTCTCCGGCAGCCATGACCCCATTTCCGCGCTGCTGTTGTGCGGTGCGGACCGGGCAGACCGGATGATGATCGCAGGTCAATGGCGGGTGATCGACGGCCAAGTCGAAGGGCTGGATCTGAAAGGCTTGATCGCGGATCACAGCCAGGCAGCGCGCCAGTTGATCGCAGGCACCTAAGCCAGGTACCAATCCAAATGTGGAGCGGGCTTGCTCGCGAATGCGCTGTGTCAGTCAGTACATCTGTGACTGAACCACCGCATTCGCGAGCAAGCCCGCTTGTATGCTAGGACTTGAAGGGAGGAGAAGGGACAAAGCCCGATTCTGACTGTTGACGCAGTACAGACCGTGGGAGATTTCGCCCCTCCTCCTTTCACCCAAGCGCCGATAAAGAATGCATCTGGCTATGACCGACGATAGGAACAAGCCTGCGCCTCTGGGTGAGCCCTTCAAGTGCTCAAAACCTTAGCCCGGAGGAAGCCCCATGGCAATGCCAGTTTCTGTCTCAAAGCCAATCGTAGGCGTCGATGTCGCTAAGAATGAACTGGTGATTTATCACGCTGAAGTCGATCTGTTAGAAACAATCCCAAACACCAAAGCCGCTATCAAAAAATGGCTGAAGGCCTTGTCCTGCAAAGTGGCCATCGCAATTGAAGCCACCAATATCTACCACTTGGAGTTTGCTGATCTAGCTCATGAAGCTGGTTGCGTGGTTTACATGGTTGGAGGTTATGAGCTCAAGCATTACCGCGAAAGCGTGAAGATCCGGGCCAAGACCGATGCTTTGGATGCCAAGCTGCTCGTCCGCTATTTGAGAAAGGAGGCAGACGAACTGCGTCCCTGGACACCTCCATCACCGCTGTATCGCCATCTTCTAAGCCTGTTTCGTCGGCGCGCAGCCTTGGTTCAGGCGCGCGTCAGCCTGACGCAAAGCTGGGCGAACGAGCCGCTTCTTAAGGCCTCGTTTGCCGAGCAGGTGAAGTCGATGCAGAGACTGGAAGGGTTAATCGAAAAAATGATCAGTGACTGCCTGAAAGAAGCAGGTTTACTGGGTCAGTTGAAGCGTTGCTTGAAAGTCGAAGGCATCGGTTTTTTGACTGGCGCGCGTTTGATTGCCACCTTCCAACGGGGAGAGTTCAGGAATTCGGACGCGTTTATCGCCTTTCTTGGTATGGATTTGCGCGTCAACAAGTCAGGACAGAAGGATGGTCGTCGTAGTTTAAGTAAGCGCGGCGACTCAGAAGCTCGGCGCCTGCTGCATAACGCAGCGATGGCGGCTAGCCGAACAGAGACATGGAAAGCGTTTTATCAAGCACAGAGGGCGCGAGGCTATAGCACCACACAGGCGCTGGTAATACTGGCCCGCAAGCTTGCTAGGGTGGTGTTCGCTCTGCTGAAAGGGCAAAGCGAATATCAGCCAAAAGTTGGTTGAGGGTTGCCCCTCAACCATAGAATCTCCCACATTGGGTCTGCGGCGCCGTTCAAATCGGGTTATAGCCCCAACAGCGACAGCATGATAAAGGTCGCAAACAACACAAAATGCGTCATCCCTTCTATCGCATTGGTTTCCCCGTCGTTGAGGTTGATCGCGCTGACGATCAGGGTGATAAACACCATCACCGTTTGCACCGGCGTCATCGCCATCTGGAACGGCTGCCCGGTGTAGAGCGCCATGGCTTCCATCACCGGCACCGTCAGGATCACCGTAGACAACGAAGCCCCCAGCGCGATGTTGACCACCGATTGCATGCGGTTGGCCAACGCGGCGCGCAGTGCCGTGAGGATCTCCGGCGCGGCCGAGATAGCCGCCACCACAATCGCGGTAATCACCGGCGGTGCGCCGGTCCCTTCCAGGCCCAGGTCGAGGGTCTTTGACATCACCTCGGCCAGCGCCCCAATCACGATCACCCCAAACACCAGAGTCGCAATGGAAAACGTCAGGCTGACAGACGGCGCGTGCTCGTCTTCCGGCTGTTTCTTACGGCGTTTTTCCGGATAGCTGTAGCTGAAGAAATAACTGTGCGGCCCCACCTGCATGCGCAGGAACAAGGTGTAAAGCACCACCATCGCGCCAATGGTGAAGGCCGAGTAAATTTTCCAGTCCGCTTCGGGGATAAATTCCGGCACCACCATCGACACACCCATGGCAGTAAGAATCATCACACTGTAGGTGCGCGCCGAGTCATCGTTGTAGGACTGTTCGCCATGCTTGATGCCGCCCATCAGCGCGGCCAGGCCGAGGATGCCGTTGATATCGAGCATCACCGCTGAGTAAATGGTGTCGCGCACCAGCGTCGGCGATGGCTCGTTGCTCATCATGATCGCCAGGATCACCACCTCCACCAATACCGCGGCGAGGGTCAGGATCATGGTGCCGTAGGGGTCACCGACTTTTTCCGCCAACTGCTCGGCGTGATGAGCCACGCGCATCGATGCCATCACGATAAACGCGATCAGCGCGAAGCCGGCCAGCAGCGCGACCAGTTGGCCGCTGTGGAGCATCCAGTGTTCCAGCGGGTAGGCGGCGATGGCGGCAATCAGCGCCAGCAGCATGAATTTTTCTTGCTTGAGGGATGTGAGCATTCCGGGCCTTTTCATACAGCGAATCAGTCATTGATGGGGTAAAGACTGCGCCGAGCCACTAACGTTTCGTTACACCTTAGTTCAGGCCGCCCTTGCGTGAGTGACAGAAATACTCTCCTGCTGGTCAGGTTTTGCCGATTATTTCAGCCATGGCCTGTAGAATGCCGCCATTGCACCTGATGAGAATTTAAAAATGTACGATTGGCTCAACGCCCTGCCCAAGGCTGAATTGCACCTGCACCTGGAAGGCTCGCTGGAGCCTGAGCTGCTGTTCGCCCTGGCCGAGCGCAACAAGATTGCGCTGCCATGGAACGACGTCGAAACCCTGCGCAAGGCCTACGCCTTCAACAACCTGCAAGAGTTTCTCGACCTGTATTACAAGGGCGCCGATGTGCTGCGCACGTCCCAGGATTTCTACGACCTGACCTGGGCCTACCTGCTGCGCTGCAAGGCCCAGAACGTGATTCACACTGAACCGTTCTTCGACCCGCAAACCCACACCGACCGTGGCGTGCCGTTCGAAGTGGTGCTCAACGGCATCGCCGCCGCACTCAAAGACGGCGAGCAGCAACTGGGCATCACCAGCGGTTTGATCCTCAGCTTCCTGCGCCACCTGAGCGAAGACGAAGCGCAGAAAACCCTCGACCAGGCGCTGCCATTCCGTGACGCGTTCGTGGCCGTGGGCCTGGACAGCTCGGAAATGGGCCACCCACCGAGCAAGTTCCAGCGCGTGTTCGACCGTGCCCGTCACGAAGGCTTCCTGACCGTGGCCCACGCCGGTGAAGAAGGCCCGCCCGAGTACATCTGGGAAGCCATCGACCTGCTGAAAATCCAACGCATCGACCATGGCGTGCGCGCCATCGAAGACGAGCGCTTGATGCAGCGCATCATCGACGAGCAGATCCCGTTGACCGTGTGCCCGCTGTCCAACACCAAGCTCTGCGTGTTCGACGACATGGCCCAGCACAACATCCTCGACATGCTCGAACGTGGCGTAAAGGTCACCGTGAACTCGGATGACCCGGCGTACTTCGGCGGTTACGTCACTGAGAACTTCCATGCGCTGCACACCAGCCTGGGCATGACTCAGGACCAGGCCAAACGCCTGGCGCAGAACAGCCTGGATGCGCGGCTCGTGAAGCCATAACTGAATAGACCTGGACTCAACCTGTGGGAGCTGGCTTGCCTGCGATAGCGGTGTATCAGCCAGCCTCTTATTGCCTGACCTACCGCTATCGCGGGCAAGCCCGGCTCCCACATGGCCCCATCAGCTTTAAGCCTGGGTGAGTTCTTCCAGGGTCTTGCCCTTGGTCTCCATCCCGAACAACCACACCACCAGCGCCGCCACCGCAAAGCACAGCGCACCCAAGGCAAATACCCCGCCCTGCCCGGTTATCGGGAATACCAGTCCGGTTACCAACGGCCCCAGCAACGAGCCCACGCGCCCAATCGCCGACGCAAACCCCGAGCCGGTCGCACGTGCCGAGGTGGGATACAACTCCGGCGTGTAGGTGTACAGCACCGCCCACATGCCAAACAGGAAGAACTGCATCAACAACCCCGAGGTGATCAGCAGGCTTACGTTGCCGCCAAACACTGCGCTCTGCCCATACACAAACGCCATCACCCCGCCGCCCAGCAAGGTCACCACGCACACGGGCTTGCGCCCCCAGCGCTCGACCAACCACGCGGCCATCAAAAAGCCTGGGATTCCGCCCAGGGAAATGATCACCGTGTAATACACCGACTGAGTCACAGCAAAACCCGATTGCTGTAACAACGCACTCAACCACGACGTCAGCCCGTAGAACCCAAGCAGGGCGAAGAACCACACACTCCAGATCATCATCGTGCGTTGGCGGTACTGCGCCGACCACAGCTGCTGGAACGCGGAGAAAAACGTCCCCGGCGCACTCTCGATCCGTGGCAGGGCAATCGGCTCCGGCAAGTCGGCGCGGCCCAGGGAATCGCGCACCTTCTGCTCGATGCCAAGCAAGACCTTGTCCGCCGCCTCATGGCGCCCAGCCTGTTCCAGCCAACGCGGCGACTCCGGTATAAAGAAACGGATGGCCAGCACAAACACCGCCGGTATCGCCAACACCAGAAAGATGTCGCGCCAGCCAATCACCGGCAACAAGAAGTAGGACAACACGCCCGCGGCCACAAAACCCAACGGCCAGAAGCCATCCATCAAAGCGATGTAACGGCCGCGTCGCTTGGCGGGGATCAGCTCCGACAGCATCGACTGGGCAATGGGAAACTCCATGCCCATGCCAATGCCCAGCAGGATCCGGAACAACGTCAGCGTCTCCACCGTCTGCGCCATGGAACACAGGTAGCTCGCCAGGCCCCAGAGTACGATGCTCCACTGGAACACCGGCTTGCGCCCGAAGCGATCAGCAAGCATCCCGGACAGCGAAGCGCCCACCACCATGCCGAAAAAACTCGAACTGGCCAGCAACCCGGCCTGGGCCGTGCTCAGGCCAAACTCGGCTTTGATCGAGCCCAGCAGGAAGGTCATCATCGCCAGGTCCATGGAGTCGAAGAAAAACGCCAGGGCGATGATGATGAAAATGACTCGGTGGTAACCGCTGATGGGCAACCGTTCCAGGCGTTCCGCCGCGCTATAACCCTGCCTACCCATGCCGCACCCCTCGTATGAAAAAATCCCCTTGGCGAGTGTGCGGCATCGTTTACGCTGGCTATTGCTGAATGCGACCTGACGACAGCTGAGAGCGACGCCAGCACCTGTAGGAGCGAGCTTGCTCGCGAAGAACGTTAACGATAACGCCGGGCATCTGGATAAAACGCGGCGCCCTCAAGTTTTTCACGAGCACGCTCGCTCCTACAGCTTGGCAACGCGAGCTATGTGCTCAAGCCCCCCGTCATTGACCGACAGGGCCCGTGACTCGTTGATCACGCTGATCCAGTTCGCCTGCAAAAACAGCTGCATCAAGCCCGCCCCCAGCGCACCGCCCAGATGGGGTTGTTGCTGGCTCCAGTCGAAACAGTCGCAGGCCAGCGGCGATGCCAATGCCTGGGTAAAAATGCCCAGTTCCGCCAACGCTTGCACGCCCCTGGGCGTCACCTCGGTACGCTGCTCATGGCGCTCGATCCATCCGGCCTCAAGCATCCGTTGATACAGCTGCGCCGCCAGTTCACCGCCGAGGTGGCCGTGGCACCAGCGGGCGCGGCGCAGCAACGGCGGCGCTCGCAGCGCCGGTGGCAAAACATCCGGGGTGCTGCGGGCCGCGCTGGCCATGGTGGTGCTGGCCAATGCATCAATGGCGGTGCTGACATCAGCGGCCGCTAGCCTAAACAGGCGCTGGCCTCGCCGTGCCTCGATCCGCAACAGGCCGCTGCCGGTCAGCCGCGCCAAGTGTGCATTGGCTGACGCCGGCGACAAACCGGCCAGCGCTGCCAGCTCGTCTGAAGATTTCGCCGAACCGTCCATCAAGGCCCAGAGCATGGCCGTCCGTTTAGGCTCGGCGAGCAAGCTGGCGATCTGGCTGATGCAAGGTGCTGCTCCCATGTATTCACTCCCTGTTAAACCATTTTTTCTGCTGCGGTTGACGCCCAAGTATAGGTGCGCGGGCAGTAGGTTCCGCGGCGTCTGACAGTGCAGATCAGGACAGGAGACGAGTGAAACTTCCGAGCGTGGCGCAGGCTATTGACGGGAAACCATGCGTCCCGGTCGCTGCGCCGTCAATGTCGCACAGCGGGACACGAGCATGTCCCGCAGCAGATTGATGGGTTTACTCAATTGCGCACGGTGGGCGCACAGCAGGTTGAGCGGGGTGCGCTCGCCCTGCAGTTCCGGCAGGATCAAACGCAAGCGCCCGGCCAGCACATCGGTGCTCACATCCAGCCAAGACTTGTAGGCGATGCCCATGCCCGCCACCGCCCAGCGGCGCACCACATCAGCGTCATCGCTGAAGCGATCGCCGCTGACCGTCAGGCTTACGTGGCGCTTGCCATAGTAAAAACCCCAGTGGTCGTGGACGCGGCTGCCGAGCATGTACAGCAGGCAATTGTGCTGGGCCAATTGTTCCAGATGCCGCGGCTCGCCATGCCGGACGAGGTAACTGGGTGCAGCGCAGAGTACGCGAATATTGTCCGCAGCGATGGGCAGCGCAATCAGGCTGGAGTCTTCGGGTTCGCCGTAACGCAGGGCAATGTCCACGGGCTGACGGAACAAGTCAGCAATGCGATCACCGAGCAACAGGCGCACGTTCAGTTGCGGATGCTCCTGCTGGAACGCATCCAGCCACGGCAACAGTTGGTTGCGGCCAAAATCCGAGGGTGCCGACAATTGCAGCACACCACTGACGTGATCCTGGCCACTGGCCAATAGGCGCCGCCCTTCATCCAGCGCACTCAGTGACGCCCGTGCGTACTCCAGAAAGCCCTCACCTTCGGCCGTCAGCCGAAGGCTGCGGGTAGAGCGCGCCAGCAAGCGCGTGCCCAGTTGCTGTTCGATACGCTTGAGTGCAGCACTGGCCACCGCCGGTGACAGGTCCATGACCCGCGCCGCGGCCGACAGGCTGCCTAGGTCCGCTGCCCGCACAAACAACTGCAAATCATCAAAACGCAGCATGCATACCCGCTCATTATCAATATTTGGTTGAAACAGCCTGCTGTTTTAGCTGCTTTTATCAGCGTGGGAAATAGCCAATCATCTGCCCATCCCGTTACCCCGTGCCAGGAGTCGACTATGTCCACCGCTTTTAATGTCATCGCCACGCTGATCGCCAAACCCGGCCAGCACGCCACCCTGGAAACCCTGCTGCGCGGCCTGCTGGAACCGACCCGCCTGGAAGCCGGTTGCGAGCAGTACGACCTGCACCAGGACCTGCAACACCCCGAGACCTTCTACATGCTCGAGCGCTGGAGCGACGACGCTGCGCTGGCCGACCACGACCAGAGCGCGCATATCCAGAGCTTTCGCGCCAAGGCCGCCGATGTGATCGAACACTTCGAACTCAAGCGC
Source organism: Pseudomonas sp. FSL L8-0168 (assembly GCF_037976155.1). NCBI lineage: Bacteria > Pseudomonadati > Pseudomonadota > Gammaproteobacteria > Pseudomonadales > Pseudomonadaceae > Pseudomonas > Pseudomonas sp. FSL L8-0168. The sequence continues at coordinate 2,973,898 of NZ_CP150262.1, forward strand.
CTGAAATTTCTCGCCTGATCCCGCCTTTTTTGTAGGAGCGAGCGTGCTCGCGAAAACCCAACGACGAGGCGCGAAACCAGAAACACCACGTCATCGTTGACGATCTTCGCGAGCAAGCTCGCTCCTACCTTGACCGTATTCACTTGGAGTCATCATGAAAGCCATTGCCTACTACGCCTCACTGCCGATCAACGATCCAGAATCCCTGCAAGACATCGAATTACCAGCCCCCGTTGCCGGCCCCCGTGACCTGTTGGTGGAAGTCAAAGCCATCTCGGTCAACCCGGTGGATACCAAGGTGCGCCAGAACGTCGCCCCGGAAAATGGCGCCGCCAAGGTGCTGGGTTGGGACGTGGCGGGTGTGGTCAAGGCGGTCGGCAGTGACGTGACGTTATTCAAAGTCGGCGACAAGGTGTACTACGCCGGTTCCCTGGTACGCCCAGGCGGCAACAGCGAACTGCACACCGTGGATGAACGCATCGTCGGCCATATGCCCCGAAGCCTGGGGTTTGCCGAAGCGGCCGCATTGCCGCTGACCGCTATCACTGCGTGGGAGCTGTTGTTCGAACGCTTGCAGGTCGCTGAAGGCAAAGACGATCAAGGCCAGAGCCTGCTGATCGTCGGCGCTGCCGGTGGCGTGGGGTCGATCCTGACTCAACTGGCCAACCAGCTCACGGCGCTGAAGGTCATCGGCACTGCCTCTCGCCCCGAAACCCAGGCATGGGCCAAGGCTCTTGGAGCGCACATGGTGATCGACCACAGCCAGCCGCTGAGCGAAGTGTTGAAACAGGCCGGGCACGGGCAAGTCACCCACGTTGCCAGCCTGACCCAGACCGAGCATCACTTGGACCAACTGGTCGAAGCGCTGCAACCCCAAGGCAAGCTGGCGTTGATCGACGATCCCAAGGCCCTGGATGTGAGCAAGCTCAAGCGCAAGAGCCTGTCGCTGCACTGGGAGTTCATGTACACCCGTTCGATGTTCGAGACGCCAGACATGATCGAGCAGCACAACCTGCTCAACCGCGTGGCCGAACTGATCGACGCCGGCACCCTGAAAACCACGGTGGGCGAGCACTTCGGCGTGATCAATGCGGCGAACCTGCGCCGCGCCCACGCCTTGCTGGAAAGCGGCAAGGCCAAGGGCAAGATCGTGCTGGAAGGGTTCTGAAAAAACGGCTGTCAGTGTCGTCCGTTATCCACGTAGGTAATGGACGACACCATTAGTCCGAGAGTTGATCCTTGTCATATTTATGAGCCCGTTCAGGTTTATATTGGCCGCCTTTGCCACGATTCTTTTACGTGAGGAAGTCAGCAATGAAAATCCTGATAAAAGCGTTAGCAAAATCCCCCGGCAGCCAATGGCAAGTTCGTCTCGACGGCGAGGCCATCACCTTTCGCAGTGAAGCCGAGGCCCGCGCCTTCGCCGACACGCTGCAGGCCCGGATCCAGGCTCCCCACCGATTCCCCCTCAACCAGCAACGTTCCGCTGGCTGAACCGAACGTCAGACCTGCGCCTGTACGGCCCTTGCCCGTTGCAGGCGCTGGGTCGCCATGGCAATGGTCACCGCCAGCACCCCGCAGAGGCAGATGACCATGGCCATCGGCATCGCCGTGCCGTCGTGCAACACACCGACCAACGACGCCGCGCCTGCCGCCACACCAAACTGAATGCAACCGAGCAACGCCGACGCGCTGCCGGCCCGAGTCCCCTGCCCGCTCATGGCACAGGCCGAGGTATTCGGCAAAATGCAGCCCAGGCTGGCGATGCAGATAAACAGCGGCACCAGCAACGGCCATAGCGCCTCGGTGCGCAACGCGGCAATTCCCAACAGCGTCAACGCCGCCGCCACGTACACCCACACGGTGCGCGACAGCAAAAACGCGGGGCCGCGCTTGGCGAGCAATCTTGCGTTCAGTTGCGCCACCAGGATAAAGCCCGCGGCGTTGGAGCCGAACAACCAGCCGTAATGCTCGGCCGGCACGCCATAGAGCTTGATAAATACGAAGGGGGAGCCGGCGATGTAGGCAAACATCCCGGCAATCGAGATGCCGCCGGTCAAGGCATAGCCCAGGTACACCCGGTCTGACAGTAGCGAGCCGTAGCGGCGCAACGAGCCCGACAACGGCTGACGCGGCTGATCGGCCGGGAAGGTTTCCGGCAACCCGACCGCCACGGCGATGGCCGCCATCACGCTGAACAACGACAACGCCAGGAAAATCGACTGCCAGCCCCACACGCCGACCATCAGGCCACCGGCCAATGGCGCCAGGATCGGGGCCAGGCCGGTCACCAGCATCAGTTGCGAATACACCTTGGCCGAGCCCACGGCATCGCATTTGTCACTAACTACCGCCCGGGAAATCACCATGCCCGCACACCCGCCAAGGGCCTGCACGAAGCGTGCACCAATCAACCATTCCAGGGACGGCGCATACGCACAGGCGAAGGACGCGAGGGTAAACAGGGTGACGCCGCTGAGCAGCGGCACACGCCGGCCAAAGCGGTCGGCCAGCGGCCCGTAGATCAATTGGCCAATAGCCAGGCCCGCGAAATACACCGCCAGGGTCAGCTGGATATGTTTTTCATCAGTGGCGAAGGCCGTGGCCATTGCCGGAAAGCCCGGCAGGTAAAAGTCGATCGCCAACGGCGCGAAGGCGCTCAAGGCGCCCAGAATCAGGATTATGCGAAGGTTCATCAGACACCCAAGTGAGTCGGCAGCTCAACAGTCTAGCCGCGCTTGGGTGCCATGAACATTACGTTAGGTGGCTAACGATCAGAAAAATCACGCCAGCTTGGCGCTGTAGCCTTCTTCGGTTATCAGGCCGATCACGTCATCTGCAGATAAGCGGCTTTCCACACCCACTTCTTTCGCTGCCAAATCCACCTTTACACTCGCCGCCGGATCCTTGCTCTGTACCGCCTGGGTCACCGCTTTAACGCAGTGGCCGCAGGTCATTCCTTCAACGCTGAATATTTGCATGACATGACTCCTTTGATGAGGTTGAGCCCAGTGTCGAGCTTGCCATGATGGCAAGGTCAAGTTCTCAGTATTTCTGCCGGGCTGGTATTCGGCGGCGACGTCGGCCAAGCTTCAACCTTCCTAGCTGTGAACCACGGAGCATTCGCCATGCGCTGGTTGTTTTTTGCCCTTGCCGGCCTGATGAGCTTGCCTGCCGCTGCGCCCCAGGCCCTCGCTGCTGAAGATTATGCGGTGCTGATTATTTCCCGCGAACGCCTGGAAGTGCCGACCCACTGCGAGATCGGCCTGTATATCCAGGACCAACTGGCCGGGCGTCTGTTCCAGGAACAGGCCACCGCCTTCAACCTTCCCCCTGGCGATGTGTCGTTGCGCCTGAAAGTGTTGCCGAGCCAGGCCCCCGGCTGTCTGCCAGGCATGCTCGCGCCACCCGCGCAGAACATCACCTTGAAAGCCGGTGACGTACGCAAATTACGCATTGCCCAGGGCCCGGACGGCATGTACCTCAAAGCCGCGGCATTGGAATACTGAAGGGGCTTGACCTTCCCCACAGGTTAAGGTTGATCCTAGTGGCAACTTCTTCTGGAGGACTGCCCCATGAATGGATCCACCACCTTTGACCTGCCCATCGGCGGCATGACCTGTGCCAGCTGTGCCGGGCGGGTCGAACGCGCGCTGGGCAAGGTGCCGGGCGTGCAACGTGTCAGCGTCAACCTGGCCAATGAACGCGCGCACATCGAAGTACAGGGCCAGATGGACCCCAGCGTGCTGATCGCCGCTGTTGACAAAGCCGGCTACACCGCCACCCTGCCCCAAAGCGAAACCGCCACCGACGCCGATCAAGCCCGACGCCTGCGCCGCGAGCGCTGGTCGCTGGTGGCGGGCATTTTGCTGGCGTTGCCCTTGGTGCTGCCGATGCTGGTAGAACCCTTCGGCCTGCACTGGATGCTCCCCGCCTGGATACAGTTTGCCCTGGCCACACCGGTGCAATTCCTCCTGGGCGCGCGCTTTTATGTCGCCGCGTGGAAAGCCGTGCGCGCCGGCGCCGGCAATATGGACCTGCTGGTGGCGATCGGCACCAGTGCCGGCTACGGCCTGAGTATCTACGAATGGCTCACCGCCGCCCCAGGCGTGACGCCGCACCTGTACTTCGAAGCCTCGGCGGTGGTGATCGCTCTGGTGCTGCTGGGCAAATACCTGGAAAGCCGCGCCAAGCGCCAGACCGCCAGCGCCATCCGCGCCCTTGAAGCCTTGCGGCCGGAACGGGCGATCCGCGTGCAGGACGGCCGCGAAGAAGACGTCGCCATCAGTGCGTTGAAGCACGGTGACCTGGTGCTGGTCAAACCCGGCGAACGCTTCCCGGTGGACGGTGAAGTGGTGGAAGGCCTGAGCCATGCCGATGAAGCGCTGATCAGTGGCGAAAGCCTGCCGGTGCCCAAACAACCCGGCGATGCGGTCACCGGTGGCGCCATCAACGGTGAAGGCCGTTTGCTGGTGCGCACCCTGGCCCTGGGCGCAGAAAGTGTGCTGGCGCGCATCATCCGCCTGGTCGAAGACGCCCAGGCCGCCAAGGCACCGATTCAGAAACTGGTGGATAAAGTCAGCCAGGTGTTCGTGCCGGCCGTGCTGGTATTGGCGCTGATTACCGTGGTGGGCTGGTGGCTGTACGGCGCCTCCCTGGAAACCGCCATCATCAATGCGGTCGCCGTATTGGTGATCGCCTGCCCTTGTGCCTTGGGCCTGGCCACGCCGACCGCGATCATGGCCGGCACCGGCGTCGCCGCGCGCCATGGCATTTTGATCAAGGACGCCGAAGCCCTGGAGCGTGCCCACGCCGTGAGCGCCGTGGTGTTCGACAAAACCGGCACCCTCACCTCAGGCGCGCCCAACATTGCGCATTTGGCGGCCGTGGATGGTGACGAAGCCCTATTGTTGCAACAGGCCGGCGCCTTGCAGCGCGGCAGTGAGCACCCACTGGCCAAGGCCGTGCTGGATGCTTGCCGCGAAAAAGGCTTGGACGTGGCCGATGTGAGCGCCAGCCAATCCCTCACCGGGCGCGGCATTGCCGGTACGCTCGACGGTCGGCCACTGGCTCTGGGCAATCGCCGCTTGCTGGAAGAAACCGGCCTGGACGCAGGCGACTTGGGCCCGCGTGCCAAGGAATGGGAAGCCGAAGGCCGCACCTTGTCCTGGCTGATCGAGCAAGGTGCGCAGCCGCGCGTGCTGGGGCTGTTTGCCTTTGGCGACACGCTCAAGCCCGGCGCGTTGCAAGCCGTGCAACAACTCAAGGCGCAGCACATCAGCAGCCACCTGATCACCGGCGATAACCACGGCAGTGCACGGGTGGTGGCCGAGGCCTTGGGCATCGACGATGTGCATGCCGAAGTACTGCCCGCCTATAAAGCCGCTGCCGTGGCCGAGCTGAAAAAAACCGGCGTGGTGGCCATGGTCGGCGACGGTATCAACGATGCACCAGCCCTGGCCGCTGCCGATATCGGCATCGCCATGGGCGGCGGCACCGACGTGGCCATGCACGCCGCCGGTATCACCTTGATGCGTGGCGACCCGCGCCTGGTGCCGGCCGCCCTGGAGATCAGCCGCAAGACCTACGCGAAAATTCGACAGAATCTGTTCTGGGCCTTTGTGTATAACTTGATCGGCATTCCCCTGGCCGCCTTCGGCCTGCTCAACCCGGTACTGGCTGGCGCCGCCATGGCCTTGTCCAGCGTCAGCGTGGTGAGTAACGCCCTGCTGTTGAAAACCTGGAAACCCAAGGACTTGGAGGATCAACGCCCATGAACATCGGCCAAGCCGCCCGCACCAGCGGGCTAAGCGCGAAGATGATTCGCTACTACGAAGCCATTGGCCTGCTGAAAACCGCCCACCGCACCGACAGCGGCTACCGGGTGTACGGCCACGACGACCTGCACACCCTGACGTTCATCAAGCGCTCGCGGGACCTGGGGTTTTCACTGGAAGAAGTCGGCAAGTTGCTGACCCTGTGGGAGGACCGGCAGCGGGCCAGCGCCGACGTAAAAGCCCTGGCGCGCCAGCACATCGACGAGCTGAACCACAAGATTCGTGAGCTGGGGCAACTACGCGATACCTTGCAGGACCTGATGGAGCACTGCCAAGGCGATCACCGGCCCGATTGCCCGATCCTCAAGGAGTTGGCCGCGGGCAATTGCTGCGCCTGACAGACCGTACGCAATGATCGCTCCCACGCTCCGCGTGGGAATGCCGCTTTCGACGCTCCGCGTCACGCTTTGGGACGCAGAGCGTCCAGGGATGCATTCCCACGCAGAGCGTGGGAACGATCAATGTGGGAGTTACTGCATCCAAGGCGGCGGCGGTGGCTCGTCCGGCACTTTGCTCGGTGGCGCGTCATCCGCCGCGCGAATCGCCTGGCGACGCTCTTCATCCAGCCGTGCCGCTTCGATTTCACGGATCACACCGCCCACATCCGCCAGTTCTTCCGGTTCGTCGAACTCACCGGTCAATACACTGGCCGGGTGCAAGGTGCCGGCTTCGTACAGCGCCCACATTTCCTTGGCGTACTTGGTCTTCTTCAACTCCGGGGCAAAACGCCCGAAGTAGGAAGCCATGTTGCCGACGTCGCGCTCCAGCATGCTGAACGCGTGGTTGTTGCCCGCCGCATCCACCGCCTGGGGCAGGTCGATGATTACCGGGCCCGTAGGCGTGAGCAGTACGTTGAACTCGGACAGGTCACCGTGCACCAGGCCGGTGCACAGCATCAGCACGATCTGGGAGATCAGGAAGGCGTGGTATTCGCGCGCCTGGTCCGGCTCCAGCACGACGTCATTCAGACGCGGCGCCGCATCGCCGTATTCGTCGGCCACCAGTTCCATCAACAGTACGCCTTCGAGAAAGTCGAACGGCTGGGGCACACGAACGCCCGCACCGGCCAGGCGAAACAGCGCCGCCACTTCCGCGTTCTGCCAGGCATCTTCGGTTTCTTTCTTGCCGAACTTGGAGCCCTTGGCCATGGCTCGTGCCTGGCGGCTGTTACGGACCTTACGGCCTTCCTGGTATTCGGATGCCTGACGAAAACTTCGTTTATTCGCCTCCTTGTAAACCTTGGCGCAACGCAATTCATTGCCGCAGCGCACCACATAAACAGCTGCTTCTTTACCACTCATCAGAGGGCGCAGCACTTCGTCGACCAGACCGTCTTCGATCAGGGGTTCAATGCGTTTAGGAGTCTTCATCAGCTTTTATTGTGGGTCCTGTATTACCAAACACGCGTGTGGAACTCGTTATACGGCAATCGGCTCGCCGGGGGGAGAGGCTACTGACCTCTGACCCCTTGAGAATGCATTCAATGGGCCAATTTTGTCGGCAATCAGCGTTCGATAATCGCCGTCACGCCTTGGCCACCGGCGGCACAAATGGAAATCAGCCCACGGCCCTTGCCCGCCGCATCCAACAATTTAGCCAAGTTGGCGACGATCCGCCCACCGGTGGCGGCAAACGGATGGCCCGCCGCCAGGGAACTGCCCTTGACGTTGAGCCGGCTGCGGTCGATCGACCCCAGCGGTGCGTCCAGGCCCAGGCGGGTCTTGCAATAGTCGGCGTCTTCCCAGGCCTTGAGCGTGCACAGCACTTGGGCGGCGAAGGCCTCGTGGATCTCGTAGTAATCAAAGTCCTGCAAGGTCAGGCCGTTGCGCGCCAGCAAGCGTGGCACCGCATACACCGGCGCCATCAACAGGCCCTCGGCGCCGTGGACGAAATCCACCGCCGCTGCTTCGCCATCGCGCAGGTAAGCCAGGATCGGCAGGCCGCGCTCCTTGGCCCACGCCTCGCTGCCCAGCAGCACCAGAGAGGCACCATCGGTCAGGGGCGTGGAGTTACCGGCGGTGAGCGTGCCCTTTTCGCTGCGCTCGAAGGCCGGCTTGAGGCTGGCGAGTTTTTCCAGGGTCAGGTCGGGGCGCAGGTTGTTGTCGCGGGTGAGGCCGAGAAAGGGCGTGAGCAAATCGTTGTGCCAGCCTTCGGCGTAGGCCGCCGCCATCTTCTGGTGGCTCTCCAGCGCAAGCTGGTCCTGCTCGGCGCGGGGGATCTGCCAGGTCTGGGCCATCAGCTCGCAGTGCTGACCCATGGACAAACCGGTGCGCGGTTCGCCGTTGCGCGGCAGTTCCGGCTTGAGGTGATGAGGACGAAGTTGTAACAGGAGTTTTAATCTATCTCCCAGGGATTTGCTGCGGTTGGCTTGCAGCAGGATCTTGCGCAGCCCTTCATTCACACCAATCGGTGCATCCGAGGTGGTGTCCACCCCGCCGGCAATGCCGCATTCGATCTGGCCCAGGGCGATTTTATTGGCCACCAGCAGCGCCGCCTCCAGCCCGGTGCCGCAGGCTTGCTGGATGTCGTACGCAGGGGTTTGCGGTGACAGGCGCGAGCCGAGCACGCATTCACGCGTCAGGTTGAAATCACGGGAATGCTTGAGCACCGCGCCGGCGGCCACCTCGCCCATGCGCAGGCCGTGCAGGTTGTAGCGCTCGATCAGGCCCTCCAGCGCGGCAGTCAGCATCGCCTGGTTACTCGCCGTGGCATAGGGGCCATTGGAACGGGCGAAAGGAATGCGGTTACCGCCAATGATCGCTACACGGCGCAATTGAGTCATGGAAAGCTCCCTTGTGGTGGTGGGTGGAATCATCAAGCCTAGCCTAGGCTCAATCGAACGACTGCCACCCCAGGGTGGTCAACCTTTGAACCCCAGCCTTCGGAGAGCGTTCCATGTCTGACCGTTATATCGACTTCGCCAACTCAAGCCTCGGCCATCGCCTGGTCGCCGCCATTGGCCTGCCGTCACCGGTACGCCTGGAACGCTGGCAAGCCGGACGCCTGCGCCCGGTCGAAGGCGCCCTGCTGCTGGGCGGTGGCGCATTGGCAACCCAGGTGCTGGCATTTGCCAACCGACTCACCGACGCCGTCTACAGCTACGGCGCCGAAGCCTCGACAGCGCCCGCGTGGATTCCAGGACACGGCCCCAAGCTCAAGGCGGTGGTGTTCGACGCCAGTGCTTTGCAACACACCGAGCAGCTCAAGCAACTGCGCGAATTCTTCCAACCGCTGCTGAAAAATCTCGACCACAGTGCACACTTGGTAATCCTTGGCCGAGCGCCGGAAAGCCTCAGCGACCCCTTCGCCGCTAGCGCCCAGCACGCCCTGGAAGGCTTCAGCCGCTCCCTGGCCAAGGAGCTGCGCAGCGGTGGCGTGCTGCAGTTGCTGTACGTGGGCGACGGCGCCGAAGACCAGTTGGAAGGCGCGCTGCGGTTTTTCCTCTCGCCCAAAAGCGCTTATATCTCCGGCCAGGTGATTCGCCTGGCGGCCTGCGATACCCCGGTGCAAGATTGGACGCGCCCGCTGGCCGGGCGCAAGGCATTGGTTACCGGCGCCGCTCGAGGCATCGGTGCCTCCATCGCCGAAACCCTGGCCCGCGACGGCGCCGAGGTCATTGTGCTCGATGTGCCCCAGGCCAAGGCCGACCTTGAAGCCCTGGCCGCACGCCTGAATGCGCGCACGGTGGTGCTGGATATCTGCGCTGAAGATGCCGCACGCCAACTGATCGAGCACCTGCCAGACGGGCTCGACATCCTGGTGCACAACGCCGGCATCACCCGCGACAAAACCCTGGCCAACATGACCCCGGAATACTGGGACGCAGTGCTGGCGGTCAACCTCAAGGCTGCGCAAGTGCTGACCAAGGCCCTGCTCGACAACGACACCCTGCAAAACAACGCTCGGGTGGTGTTGCTGGCCTCCATCAGTGGCATCGCCGGCAATCGTGGGCAAACCAACTATGCCGCAAGCAAGGCCGGATTGATCGGCCTGGCTCAAGCCTGGGCGCCGCTGTTGAAGGAACGTGGGATCAGCATCAACGCCGTTGCGCCTGGGTTTATCGAAACCCAGATGACCGCGCATATCCCCTTCGCCCTGCGTGAGGCCGGGCGCCGCATGAGTTCCCTGGGTCAAGGTGGCTTGCCCCAGGATGTAGCCGAAGCCGTCGCCTGGCTGAGCCAGCCGGGCTCCGGTGCGGTCAGCGGCCAGACGCTGCGAGTGTGTGGGCAAAGTCTTCTGGGAGCGTAAGCATGCAATGGCAAACGTTGGACAGCACCCCGTCTCTACTGCCGCTGTATTGGCGCGCGGCGCTCAAGCGCAAGATCACCGGCAGCACATTGCCCGAACGTGGGTTGCGCTGCCGGATAAGTGTCAATCCCGGCGCGGTTGCGGCTTATCGCAAGGTATGCGGCTTTGCTGACAGCCCGATGCTGCCCGCGACTTATCCGCATATCCTCGCGTTCGGCCTGCAACTGCAATTGCTGACGGACAAGACTTTTCCATTTCCACTGCTGGGGTTGATCCACCTGCGCAATCGCATCCGTATTCATCGGCCTTTGGGTGGAGTCGGTGACGTGAGTGTCGGTGTCTACGCACGCAATCTCAGCCCCCATCCCAAGGGGGCCACCTTTGACATCGTCACCGTTATAGAGGATGCCCTTGGGCTCTTGTGGGAAGCCGAAAGCCAAATGTTATGCCGGGGCGTGAAGCTGGAAGGCGAAGCCCTGGAGAGCGGATTGCAAACCCCAGGCACGCTCACCGAATTGACGCGCTGGAAAGCGCCCACTGACATAGGCCGCCGCTACGCACGCGTGTCTGGCGACTACAACCCCATCCACCTTAGTGCGCCTACCGCCAAGCTGTTCGGTTTTCCCCAGGCCATCGCCCACGGGTTGTGGAACAAGGCCCGCACCCTCGCGGCGCTGGCAGAACACTTGCCGGCCGCCAATATTGAAATTGACGTCGAGTTCATGAAGCCGGTGCGCCTGCCCAGTGAAGTGATATTAATAAGTAGCGCGGCCGGTTCCAGCGGAGGGTTGGAACTCAAAGGCGCTGGGGATATTCAACACATGCGGGGCAAGTGGCAGCCGATTTCCTGAAAACCCCCTGATTAATTGTATATATACACCCTAAGTTATAGCGGACCTTGAGAGGTCCGCCGCTTTTTTATAAGCCTTTGATTTTAATCATCTAAACAATCCGAAACACCCTCCCATTACACCTTTGGTATTAGTTCCTAAGCCGACTAAGCCCGGGTGTATATAAATCGTTAATACCAAGTTGAGCATTGCGTGAAAGAGTGCCCTGGCCTGAGATAGCCACACGGACAAACCTATTGTTATCCAAAGAAATAACGAGGGTTTGAAACAACCAAGGTTGTACCAGGTGCAAGGAACTCAATCATGAAAACTCAAGTCGTGTTTTGGAAAGCAAGTACCGCGCTGGCCCTCGTTCTGGCAATGAGCCTGGGCGGCTGCAGCAGCGGTGGTGGCGGGCATAAATCCAGCGTGGCGGCGTCATCGCCGGATGCGGGTGCAGGCGCCGGAGGCGGCACAGGTGGAGGTACTGGTGGCGGTGATGGCGGTACAGGCGGTGGGACCGGTGGTGGCACAGGCGGCGGTGACGGCGGCACTGGCGGTGGAACCGGTGGTGGCACGGGCGGCGGTGACGGCGGCACTGGCGGTGGAACCGGTGGTGGCACGGGCGGTGGTGACGGCGGCACTGGCGGTGGTACTGGTGGCGGCACTGGCGGCGGCACCGGCGGCGGTACTGGCGGTGGTACTGGTGGCGGCACCGGCGGCGGCACTGGCGGTGGTACTGGTGGCGGCACCGGCGGCGGCACTGGCGGTGGTACTGGTGGCGGTACTGGTGGCGGCACTGGCGGCGGCACTGGCGGCGGCACTGGTTCGACAACCACCCCACTGGTCACCGGCCAGATCGCCGGCACCCTTGGCACCACAGTCGGCAATGTCGGTACAGCGGTCGGTAACCTGGGTTCGACGTTGAATGGCGTACCCATCGTCGGCGCAACCGCTGGCGGCCTGGTCACCTCGGCAGGCACCGCTGTTAACAGCATCGGCACTGGCGTAACCGCCGGCTTGGGCTCACTGGGCACCAACACCAACTCCCTGGGCACCACGGTAGCAGGCGTAGGTAATGGGGTGGCCGATTTGGGCGGCGGCCTCTCGACCACCGGCCAATCACTGTCAACCACCCTCGGGGGAGTACCCGTCGTCGGCGGTGTGACAGGCGGAGTAGGCACTGCGGTAGGTGGCGTTGTGGATAAAGTCGGCACCACCGTCACCATGCTCGGCGATACCCTCAGCACGGCCAGCACCACGGGCCCACTGGGTTCATTGACCAATACCTTAGGCAGCAAAGTAGTGGTGCCTGTAGTGTCGCTGGTGGAAAACACCACCGGCAACCTGGGCAACGCAACCGGCCTGGGCGCTCCACTCAATGGCGTACTGGATAAAGTCGGTTCGGCTGTCACTGGCCTGGGTACTCAAGTCGCCAGCACTGGCGGCACGGGCAACCCGGTCACCGGTATTGTCGGCACCGTGCTCACTGGCGTCGGTGGCACACTGGATAAATCGGGCGGTTATGTGGCCCCAACCGGTGGCACCTCGGCTCCCGGCATTCCAGAGCTGGTGGGTGGCCTGGTGGCTAACGTGGGTACCGGCCTGAACGTGGGCAACACCAACGGCACTGTCAGTGCAGCGGGTGTGACCGGTGGTGCAGTCGGCGGCACCGTTGCGTCGCTGGGCACTGTGCTGGGTGGCACAGGTGTAGCAAACACCGCAGCTACCGCACCGGTCGCCACCGTGGCGGCCAATGTCGGCGCAGCGCTCAACCCTGTGACCAGCGGCGTCACCAACCTGACGCAAACCATCGGCACGACTACCGGTGTGGGTGCTCCGGTGAATGGTTTGGTCACTCAAGTCGGCGGCGCAGTCAGCAGCTTGGGTACCAACCTGACGGCGGCCAACGCCAACCCGATCACCAACGCGGTAGGCACCACCGTCACAGCGGTCGGCGGCACCGTCGCCTCGGTGGGTGGCCTGGTGACGGGCGGCACCACTGGCGGCACCAGCGGTGGTTTGCTCGGTGGCCTGAATATCGGCACCACCGCCACAGCAACCGGCACGGCCACAACCACAGGCGGCACTACGGCCACTGGCGGTCTGGGCGGTTTGTTGAACGGCCTGACCGGCAAATAGAAATGCACCTGGCCGATTAGACGGCCTCCCCTACAGCGCCTACGCTTGGTTGAGACGAGAGACCTTTAATAAGTCTCTCGTCTTTTTTATGGGCGGCGACACGCTTTATCAATCGCCACCCTCCCGAACCGAGTCCCAGAACCCGGCGGGCCCGAAGCGCTGCTGCAGTTGACCATGGAGTGTCCTATGCGCGTGTTGACGCCGTTGTTATTGCTCACCCTCAGTGCCTACGTCCAGGCCGAGACCCTTCCCAGCTTTCTTAACAGCAACGACACTGTCCGCACCCTGCCGGTGCCCAACCTGCCCGCCGACGCCTACCGACCACCCTCGTCGAAAACCCAGGTACCTGAAGCGCCACCGACTGCCGGTCAGCCGCTGTTGATGGACACCAAGGTCACTATTCGAAAGTTGCAGATCGAAGGCGGAACGGTCTACCCGCTCGCCGAGACGGCACAGGTGTATGCGCCGTTGATTGGACGAGAAACCAACCTCGCCCAACTGATTGAAGCGACCCGTGGGATCACCCGCCGTTACCAGGAGGATGGCTACCTGCTGTCCTACGCGTTCCTGCCGCAACAGAATTTCGAAAACGGCCTGGTCCGCGTGGTACTGGTGGAGGGCTACATCAAGGACTATCAACAAACCGGCGACATCGGTTCGGTGTCGGCCTACGTCGATAAACTCGCGCAGAAGCTCCTGGCTGAGCGCCCGCTGACCCGCAAGACTTTCGAGCGCTACACCACGCTGATGAGCCGCATCCCCGGCCTCAGCGTACAGGCGCAAGTACCGCCACCGGGCACCACTGATGGCGCCACGCACATGCAGATCCAGGCCAGCCGCAAACCTTTCACCACCAGCATGAGCCTGGTGCAAAAAAGCCGTGGCGGCACGCAAGCGTTGCTGAGCGCCACCAGCAATTCCCAGACGTCCATGGGCGAGCAGCTCAGCGTCAGCGGCCTGTTCCCACCCGGCGAGGACAAAGAACACTACTACCGTGTGGACTACAACCAGTTCATCAACGCCGAGGGCACCCAACTGGCACTCGCCGCCGAACGCTATCGCGCCGACCCCAACAGCAGCGTGCAACTGGACGGCGGTTTCGAACTCAAGCCGCACCAGTCCATAGACCGCTACTCCATTGGCCTGAGCCATCCGTTCATCGCCTCCCCCACCGAGTCGCTCACCCTGGGCACGCGCCTGTACGCGGTCGACCAGACCACGCGCTATAAACTGGTGGGCTACCCGCTGCGTTTCGACATCGAATCCAACCTGCGCGCCCTGGCCTTCGAAGGCGATTGGCGCAAAGCCGACGCGCAACGCCTGCGCATCATCAGTGGTGGTCTGTACCAGGGCATCGACGGTCTGGGCGCCAAGGCCCGCAGTGACCTGGGCGTGGCCAAACCCGACCTCGACTTCTTCCGCCTGCGCCTTTCCGGCGTGCAAAGCGACAAGTTCTTCGACAACTGGCAAGGCGTGTTGTCCGGTGCGCTGTACTGGAGCGACAACACCCTGCCCGACAGCGAACGCGTGACCTTCGGCGGGCAGAATTTCGGCCGTGGCTACCCGGACGACCAAGGCTCGGGCGACAAGGGCTGGGGGGTGGCGTACGAGGTCAACTACAGCTTCAACCGCACCGGCAACTGGGTGAAGATCCTGCAACCCTACGTCGTAGTCGACCGCGCCAAATCCTGGTTCAACGACCTGCCGGTCAAGGCCAACGACATGTCCTCGGCGGCGGTGGGTTTACGTTTTGGCGACAAGAAGTACTACAACATCGCGCTGGAGGCGGCCAAGCCAATGTCGGATATCGCCCTGGACAGCTTTAATCGCAGGCCGCGATATACGCTGAGTTTCAGTTATCAACTGTGATGAGGGCACCTGTAATCAACGTGGGAGCGGGCTTGCTCGCGAAGGCAGTGTGTCAGTCAATGAATCTTTAACTGAACCACCGCTATCGCAGACAAGCCAGCTCCCACAAGGGTCTGTGTTGCTCACAGAATCAGTGCCCGACACAGATCCCAGCGACCTGACAGCCGAACCCCCTCTACCTGAGCCCCCGCAATCAAACGGTGGGAGCTGGCTTGCCTGCGATGACGGCCGGACAGTCGACGACTAAGTGCCTGGCACCCCACGAGCCAAATGTGGGAGCGGGCTTGCTCGCGAAGGCAGTGTGTCAGTCAATGAATCTTTAACTGAACCACCGCTATCGCAGGCAAGCCAGCTCCCACAAGGGTCTGTGTTGCTCACAGAATCAGTGCCCGACACAGATCCCAGCGACCTGACAGCCGAACCCCCTCTACCTGAGCCCCCGCGATCAAACGGTGGGAGCTGGCTTGCCTGCGATGAGGGCCGGACAGTCGGCGACTAAGTGCCTGGCACCCCACGAGCCAAATGTGGGAGCGGGCTTGCTCGCGAAGGCAGTGTGTCAGTCAATGAATCTTTAACTGAACCACCGCTATCGCAGGCGAGCCAGCTCCCACATTTGATAAGCGGTGCCGGTCCGTTACCGACCAGGTGTAGAGAGGGGAAACAGGCTATTGAGGGTATCGAGCAAGCGAGCCAGGTAGATCGGCTTGCGAAACAGATCCAGCACCTGCAAGCGCAGCATATCGCTGACATCATCCATTTCCGCATGGCCAGACATCACGATCACAGGCAAATGCGAGCGTGAGGTGTGTTCGCGCAGGCGCTTGATCAAGGAGATACCGCTTTCCTCGGGCATGCGCAGATCGGTGATGACCAGGGCGATATCGGGGTGAAGTGTCAATTCTTGCAAGGCGAAGGTGACGGAAGTCGCGGTAAAACAGACGAATCCCTCGTTTTCGAGGGATTCGGCCAACTCGATCAGCGCATCCTCCTCGTCATCCACCAATAGGATTTGTTGGCGGGATGACGAAGGGTGGGTCATGGGCGGTACCTTATAAAGAGAATCGCCAAAACAATTACAGACAACGCTGCATGTTAAGTCGCCGCCGGCAAGGCGTCTGACACTTTCTGGAAGACACCTTTGATTTTATCGCCAAGTCCAGTGCCAAAGCCAATGATAACCAACGCAACTATCGCCACAATAATCACATATTCAATGGCCGACGCCCCGTCTCTACGGCGCAGGAATAACTGAGCGTGAATGTAAAATTTCAAGAACAGGTCAAGGATCATATGAGATCTCCTTCATGCGCCACAAAGCGCCGATACAGCTGGCCCGCACAATGATTGCCGTGTGCCACTAGAGCATTGTCAACAAATTTAACACTCACAACTGTAAGAACGAATTAATCATAAAGTATTAGTCGCCGCGCCAGCCCCACAAATCCGTTATTTACAGCCCCCGCTTTAACCGCGCAGATAAATTTTTCATTCAGTAATGGCAATTTGTCCTAGCTGGGCTACCTTCAAATAGCCAAATCGTTAGTTGTTCATCACAGCCCAGTTGCGAATTTAACTCGTTTGGATTAACGGGAATAAAAGCAGTGCAACAGGATAGGGAGCGCCGTCATGAACAGTCGTATCAGCATGGTCCTGGCTGGCTTGCTGCTTATCGGAGCCCTGGTTGCAGGGTATTGGGGCCTGGTGCTGAGCCGTCCGCAGGCACCCGCCGTAGCGCCCTCGCCAGCACCTGTCATTTCCGTTGAAAAAACCGTTGCTGTCGTGGAAGACCAGACCCGCCAGCCGGTCGTGGTGCTGGTGCACGCGGTTGCGCCTTTTGTGCCCCTCACCGCTGCCGATGTCGCCGTGGAAAAACTGCGCACCGTGCCGGCTGGCAGCCTGACCAGCGTTGACCAAGCCATCGGCCGCACGCCCTTGCGGGCCCTGGGTGCCGGCACCTGGCTCAATGATGAGAGCTTCACCGCCGGCGGCCCCCTGGCCCGCATGATTCGTACAAACGAACGCGCACTGGCCGTCGCCGTCGATGAGGTCATCGGTGCCGGTGGCCAGTTGAGCCCCGGCGATTACGTCGATGTCTTGCTGTTCTTGCGCCAGGACAATGCCAATGCCGAGCAGTCGGCGCAGGTGGTCATCCCAGCGATTCGCCTGCTCAGCGTCGGCGACCAGTTGGGCTTGGCCAACGACGGCACCCCGGCCGTACCGCCACCCGGCACCGCCGAAGAACGCGCCCAGGCTGCCCAACGCCGCACTGCCGCGCGCAGTGTGGTGCTGGCGGTGCCCGAACCCTTGCTGAGCCGGCTGATGCTCGCCTCCCAAGCCGGCACGCTGCGCCTGGCCGTGCGCAGTGCCGACGAACAATTGCTCAGCCGCTACTGGGCCGGCGAAAGCGACACCCCGGACAAGGTGCAAAGCGCCAACCGCGACCTCTACCAATTCACCCAATTGGCCCTCAGCGGCCCGCCAAAAAAAATCACCCCCGCGGTGGCCGACACCGGCCAGCGTCGGGGCGTCGAAGTGATTCGCGGCGCGGCGGCGGCACAACCTACCCCCTGATTGAACAAGGATGCCTTGAATGAGCCAACGCTACGCTCAATTGGCCTTGGCCTTGATGCTGCCGTGCCTGCCCCTGGGCATGGCGATGGGCGCATCGGGCAACTGCAACACCCTGGGCCAACTGCCCGCTGTGATCGAGGTGGGCGAAGGCTTGCAGACCGAGCTGCAATCGCCGGTAGCGATTACACGCCTGGCTATCGGCGATCCGAAAATCGCCGACGTGCGGGTCAACGGCGACCGCCACTTTCTGCTCACCGGTGTCGGCAGCGGTGCCACCAGCCTGATGGTGTGGACCGGCTGCTCGACCACGCCGCGTCAGAGCATGGTGTTCGTTAAAGGCAAGGCCACCTCGGCGCTGACCAGCCAATCGCTGTCGCCCTCCGAAGACCCGACGCTGCCCAGCCAGGTGCAGACCGATATTCGCTTCGTCGAGGTCAGCCGCACCAAGCTCAAGGAAGCCAGCACCAAGATCCTGGGCATGGGCAACAATTTCTTCCTCGGCAGCCCAAGCTTGCTGTCCCCTTCAGAGGGCATCTTCAAATTGCCGGTGAGCGCTGACAGCTTCAACATCGGTTTTGGCGGTGGCCGGGTCAAGGCGCTGATCAACGCCCTGGAAAGCAGTGGCTTCGCCTACACCCTCGCACGCCCGAGCCTGGTGGCCATGAGCGGCCAGAGCGCAACCTTCCTGGCCGGCGGCGAAGTGCCGATTCCGGTGCCCAGTGCCGGCAGCGATACCATCACCATTGAGTACAAGGAGTTTGGCATTCGCCTGACCCTCACGCCCACGGTCATCGACCACAACCGCATCGCCTTGAAGGTCGCCCCGGAAGTCAGCGAGCTGGACTACAACAACGCGATCCGGATTGAGGGCATCCAGGTGCCTGCCCTGACCGTCCGACGCACCGACACCAGTGTGTCACTGGCCGATGGCGAAAGCTTTGTGATCAGCGGCCTGATCAGCAGCACCAACCGCTCCACCATCGCCAAGCTCCCGGGCCTGGGCGATATCCCGATCCTTGGTGCGTTTTTCCGCGACTCCAATATCAACAGCGAAGAAAAAGAACTGCTGATGATTGTCACGCCGCATCTGGTCCAGCCACTGGCTGCCAATGCGCAGTTGCCGTCGCTGCCCGGCGAGAAACTGCGCACCTATGACCCGAATTGGTTCCGGCTGTTCTTCCTGGAAAACGGCAACTTCGACCGTCGCAGTGGACTTTCCCAATGAGCGATAGCCTGAGCCAGACCTTCCTGGCAATCACCCGCAACAGCACCGACCTGGAATGGCTCCAAGGTGCACTGGCGCCCCTTGGCCAAGTGATCAGCGTGGGCGGCGGCAGCCTCGATGAATTGCTGGCACTGGTGGACGTGACCTTCGCCAACCTGGTGTTCGTGGGCCTGGACCGTGAACACCTGGTGGCTCAGAGCGCCTTGATCGAAGGCGCCCTGGAAGCCAAGCCGATGTTGGCGGTGGTGGCCTTGGGCGACGGCATGGACAACCAGTTGGTGCTCAACGCCATGCGTGCCGGTGCGCGGGATTTTGTCGCCTATGGCTCGCGCTCCAGCGAAGTGGCCGGGCTGGTGCGGCGCCTGAGCAAGCGCTTGCCGCCCACCGCGCCGAACGCCCACCTCGGCGGCCTCACCGTGCTCTACGGTGCCCAGGGCAACACCGATGGCGCCTTGCTGGCAAGTCACTTGGCGATGGTGGTACAAAAAAGCGGCCAGCAGACGCTGATGCTCGACCTCGGCCTGCCCAGGGGCGACAGCCTGGCGCTGCTGGGCCTGGACAGCACCTTCAATTTCGGCGACGCCTTGCGCCACCTGCGCCGCCTGGACGCCACGCTCATCAACAGCGCCTTCACCAGCACCGACGACGGCCTGCGGATCCTTGCCTACGCCGCCAGCGATGAACCCTTGGAAATGACCAGCGCCGCCGAGCTGTACATGTTGCTCAGCGCCTTGCGCCAGCATTTCCAGCACATCGTGGTCAACCTCACCGGGCAAGCGGACAGCGAAGCCCTGCGTACCTTTGTCAGCCACTGCGACAAGTTGCTGTGGTGCACCGACCAGGGCGTGCTCGACTGTCGGCGTAACCTGGCGGTGCTGAACCTGTGGCGCGAAAAAGGCATGAAGCTCGACCATGCCAAGCTGCTCGTCGATCGCTACATCAAAGCCTGTGCCCCCGACACCGAAGCCCTGGAAAAAAGCTTCGGCCTGGAGTGCATCGCCGTGCTGCCCCTGAGCCCGGAAGTGCGCCTGAACGCCAAAAACCAGGGGCAAAGCCTGTTCACCCTGGCCCCCCGCGAAGCCTTGACCCAAGCCCTGCGTCACCTGGGCGAGCGCCTGGCCAAACGTACCGAAGGCTTGGATAAACCCTCGACACGCTGGTTCGAACGCCTGCTGGGGGCGAGTCGATGAACGGCGAAAAACTCTTCGGCGCCCCGGCCCGTGGAAGCGCCGCGCACAACGACCATGATGGCCTGAAACTGGTGCTGCATCGCTACATCATCGATGCCATCGAAGAGTCGGGCCAGAATCTGCTGGAAGGCTCGCGCCAATCCCTGGCGCAATTTGTCATCGACAAAGTGGCCGAATACATCACGCGCATGCACCTGGCGATCTCGCGCTATGAAATGGAGCGCCTGGCCGAGGAAATCGTCGACGAGCTGACTGGCTTCGGCCCGCTGGAAGTGCTGCTGCGCGATGTGTCGATCACCGAGATTCTGGTCAACGGCCCGCACCGGGTGTTTATCGAGCGTGACGGAGTACTCCATCAGAGCGATCTGCGTTTTATCGACGCGCACCATGTAGAACGCGTCATGCAGCGCATTCTCGCGCCCCTTGGAAGGCGCCTGGATGAGTCGTCACCGATGGTCGATGCGCGCTTGCCAGATGGCAGCCGGGTCAATGCGATCATCCCGCCGATTGCCCTGGACGGCCCCTGCCTGTCGATCCGCAAGTTTCGCAAGGACATGCTCAAGAGCAGCGACCTGGTGGCGATGCAGACCATCGACCACCCTATTTTCGAGTTCTTCCAGGAAGCGGTGGGCAAGCGCTGCAATATCCTCATCAGTGGCGGCACAGGCACCGGCAAGACCACGCTACTCAATATCCTCAGCCAATTGATCAACCCCCACGAACGCCTGGTCACCATCGAAGACGTGGCCGAGCTGCAACTGGGCCACCCCCACGTGGTGCGCCTGGAAACCCGCCCGCCCAATGCCGAGGGGCATGGCGAGGTCAAGGCCAGCGACCTGATTCGCAACGCCCTGCGGATGCGCCCGGACCGCATCATCCTTGGCGAGATCCGTGGCGTCGAAGTGCTCGACGTAATGACGGCCATGAACACCGGCCATGACGGTTCCATGAGCACCGTGCACGCCAACAATGCCCAGGACGCGCTATTGCGCCTGGAAACCCTGGTGGGTCTGACCGGCCGTGTGGTGGCGGAGAAAACCCTGCGGCAGATGATCTGCGCCGCACTGGATGTGGTGATCCAGTTGACGCGCCTGCCCGATGGGCGCCGTTGCGTCAGCGAGGTGGTAGAAGTGGTGGGCGTGCGCGACGACGTGTATGTCACCAACACCCTGTTCCGCCTCGACCGCCGTACCGGTTTTGGCTTCCTGCGCGAAGCGCTCAACCCGGCCGGCGACAAGCTGCGGCGTGAATCGGCATTGCCGTTGTAGAGAGGGCTTATGACCGGACTTGTCTTGCTGCTCATTTGCATCCTGCTGATCAGCCTGTCCGTCTGGCTGTTCCAGCGAGGGCTGCGCCAGGCCGGTACCGATCGGGTGCTGGAGCGGCTCTCCGATGGCCAGCCGGTAGCCCAGGAGCCGAACGGCAGCTGGGTTGCGCTGGAGCGCATGTTCCAGCGCGCCGGCCTGGGCAAGCCCACCGACCGCCTGGGGTTGTGGCTGAGTGGCTGGACCGCGGGCATGTTGCTGGGCTATCTGCTGGCCGGCGGGCTAGGCCTGTTGGCCATGCTGATCCTGCCGCCGCTGCTGTTGCGGGTGTATATCGCCTGGCGCTACCAACGGCGAGTGCAGCGCATGGTCGAACAATTACCGCAGCTGCTGGACCACAGCGTGCGCAGCCTCAAGTCTGGGCGCACCCTGGCAGACGCCGTTCTGGGCGCAATCGACAGCACCGAAGCGCCGCTCAAACAGGCGATGAGCCGCATCCAGCGTAACGTGCAAATGGGCGTGAGCCTGCCGGAGTCGGTCAGCGACTTTGCCGAGTTTTACGAACGCGATGAGTTCCGCCTGTTTGCCCTGGGCCTGAAGGTCAACCACCGCTACGGCGGCAACGCCAGCGAGCTGCTGGAAAACCTGATCAAGATGATCCGCGAGCGCGAACAGGGTGCGCGCCAACTCAAGGCCATGACCGGCGAAACGCGCATGACCGCCTATGTGCTGGCGGGCTTGCCCATCGCCATGGTCGGCTACTTTTTGATGGTCAACCCAGGCTACCTGATGAGCATGTGGAACGACGGTACAGGGCGCTACCTGCTGCTGGCCGCGGTGGCGCTCGACATCACGGGCACCTTCGTCATGTGGCGCATGTTGCGGAGTATTTGAGATGGCCATCCTGATCTGCATCCTGCTGTCGCTCGCCGCCGTCGCCTTGATCGTCGGCAACCTGCTGGAGCAGAAGCGCCGTCAACGCCTGGTCAGCCAACGCCTGCAAGGCCAACTGACCCGCGAGGACAAACTCGGCAGCCTGATGCGCCAGTTGGGCGCCAGCGCCGTGGCCCAGCGCTCGGTCAGCCTGGACAACGAAACCCAGACCCTGCTCAACCGCGTCGGCTGGCGCAAAGCCAACCAGCGGTCCATGTTTGCGGCTTTCCAGATCGGCGTGCCCATCGTGCTACTGGGCTTGACCCTGCTCGGCCAGCAACTGCTGTTCCCCCATGCTGGCTCGCCCTGGATTGCCCCGGCAATTGCCCTGGGCATCGGTTACCTGCTGCCCAAACGCATCCTGGCCCTCAGCGCGAAATACCGCCAGGAGCGCATCGCTCGGGAAATTTCCACCTTCATTCCGTTGCTGCGCATCCTGTTCGAATCCGGCATGGCAGTTGAGCAATCGCTGCGGGTGTTGAGCACCGAAGCCCAGCGCTTGCTGCCAGACCTGACCCATGAACTGCGGCTGGTCCTGGCAAGGGTCGACTCGGGTCTGGAGCTGTCCGAAGAGTTGGGCAAGACCGCACGCCTGCTGGCCGTGGATGAGTTCACCGACACCTGCATCATCCTTCAGCAGTTGATCCACCAAGGCGGCGGTGCGATGAAATCCCTGCTGGCCCTCAAGCAGTTGCTCGACGACCGCCGCCTGACCCGCCTGCAGGAATACATTTCGAAGATGTCCGCGAAGATGTCCGTGGTGATGATGGTGTTCCTGTTTCCCGCCTTGCTGATCGTGCTGGGGGGGCCGGCCATGATCGCCATCTCCCGAGCCTTGAATAATTTTTGAGGAGCCTGCCATGAAACCACTGATCGTCGCCTTGAGCCTGCTGATGCTGGGCGGTTGTGCCAGCAATGGCCAGGTTCCGTGGGCCGGGTTGCTGGCGCCGGGCAGTTGCCCCAAGCCCAGCGCCGACCAGGAGCTGTCGCTGAACCTGGCCGATGACATGGCCAACGAAGGCAAGCTGCACGCCAGCCTCGCCAACCTGCAGAACCTGCCCAGCACCCTGCCCCAGGTTCGTCAACGCCAGGCCCGTGCCTATCGCTTGCTGGGCCGTGCTGACGCCGAGCCGTTGTACCGCAGCCTGCTGGGCACCTGCCTGGCCGCCGACGGTGAGCACGGCCTGGGGCAACTGGCATCGGCCAAGGGCGACAACGGCCAGGCCATGGCTCACCTGCAACGTGCGGCACGGCTGGCGCCCACCGACGAAAAAATCCGCAATGACCTGGGCGTGGTGTACCTCGATCAACGGCGCCTGGACGACGCACGCTTTGAATTCATGACCGCCATCGAGCTCAAGCAAAGCGATCAACTGGCGGCAGTGAACCTGGTGACCTTGCTGATCTATCAGGACAATTGGGAGCAGGCCGCGAAAGTGGTCGGCCAACTCGGGTTGAGCCCTGATCAGGTGACCCGGGCCCAGGCACGGGCGCAACACCTCAAGGAGGCTGGCACGGCACCGCAGCGTCCAGTCAAAGATCAGGTAGCGGCGGTCAGCGACACGCTGCCGGCCTCTGTGAAATAGGGAGTCGATGATGAAATTCCACCACCTTGCCGGCCTTGCCTGCCTGGCGCTGCCCCTCCTTGCTTCGGCCATCGAAGCGGGGCCATCTTCACCCCGGCAGGCAGAAACGGAAAACTGGATGGCGCTGCAACTGAGCGGGCGTGCAGCCTCGGCCAACCCGCAAAAAACCACGCCGGCAGAACGCGAACAGGCGCTCAAGCGCTGGCTGGACAGCAACAAGCATCCAATCCCGGAGTTTTTTGATCAGAAAGTAGGCGGGACTGCGCAGGGCAGCAAATAAAATCCCCCCTGTAGGAGCGAGCAAGCTCGCTCCTACAGGGGGCGGTGCTAGTGCGCCGTTACTCGCTGGCGCATCGCCGAGTTGTTCGGTGACAACGCCAGCGCCAACTGCGTGCGGTTGTGCATATGGGTCAGGCGTAATACCTGGGACACATACAGCTTGACCGTGTTCTCGGTAATCCCCAGCTCACAGGCAATCTGGTAGTTGGTCTGGCCCTTGCCCACCAGGCGGGCCACGTCCAACTGGCGCGGTGACAGTTGATTGAAGATCGCCGGGATCTCCAACGGCCCGGCTTCATCGGCCGAAGGGTCCCCGTCATGGTCCTGAGGCGTCGGGTTTCGGCGTACCTTGTCCAAGTCCATATACAAGTCGTTGATGGATTCGGACAGGTACTGCAACTTCTGGTTGAGCGTGCCCAGCTGCAGGTCTTTCTGCCGCTCCTCCAATGCCGCTTCCTGGCGCTTGAGGCCCTCGAGCAATTCATCGAGGTTGATCGGCTTCTGGTAGTAATCAGCGATGCCCGCACGCAGGGCCTTGATCACATCCTGCTTGTCGGCGCGCCCGGTAAGCATGATCGCTTCGAACGCGCGATGTTTGCCGGCGATGCGTTGCAGCGCCTGGACCAGCTCGATGCCGTCCATGTCCGGCATATGCAGGTCACACAGCACTAAACCGATCTGAAGGTCTTCCTTGAAACGCTGGACAGCTTGCTCACTGGACTCGCACGGGACACAACGGTACCCGCTGCTTTCAAGAAATTCACAGAGCTCCTCTACGATTAAGGGTTGATCGTCGACTACGAGCACTTTTACTGCGGACGTAAGCTTGTTCACGCGCTACTCCATGCCTGGCAAGCCAAATGATGACCTATCCTTTCTGACGAAAATTCCTACACAACTCCTGATTAAACGTAGACGTACTTTCCGACTATGTACATAGCATTAATCAACTCGCGCGACTGATGGATCCAAAACCAGCTGCCGGCAAAACCTGTCAAAACGAAGGGCGCAAAAGGCTGTTTTGTTGACGCTTGCCCTCCCCGTTCAACGCGGTTTGAGCTAAGCCCTTGATGCATAAGTGTCCAGGCCACCATGGCGATGCCCGCACCGATCAACGCCCCCAGCAGGTACTCGATATTGGAGGCCAGCCCCAGGGCGGCGAGCAACTTCACATCTCCCGCGCCAAAGCGGCCCAACGCATAACCCGGCAAAGTCAGCACCAACGCCAAGGCCAAGGCCAGCCCCCCCTCGCTGCGAGGCGCGCCCAGCCACGTCGACCCCGCCCACAGCAGGTAGATCAACGCCAGCAGCCCAACGCCCAGGGTCAGCGTATTGGCAATCTGGCGCTGGCGAATATCCTGCACGGCACATACGCCCAACCACAGCACAATCACTAGCGTCTGGATCACGTAAAAAACATCCCTTTTGGCTGAATGATTCTATGCTGATATCAAGTACTCGCCTCAGGGTAGACGCAGTCATGAAATCGAGCCTCCCGAGAAAGCAAAAAGGTGCTGCGGCGATCGAGTTTGCCTTGGTCTTCGTGATTTTCTTTGCGGTGTTCTACGGCATGCTCAGCTACAGCTTGCCATTGCTGTTGATGCAGTCATTTCACCAGGCGGCGGCTGAAGGGGTACGCCGCAGTGTGTCCCTGGACCCCAGCACCGCAGGCTATTCGGCCCTGGTGGTGCAACGCGCCAAGGATGCCGCCCAGGCCCAATTGAACTGGATCCCCGGCTCACTGAAATTCTTGCCCGGCTATATCACCGCCACCTACACCAATAATTTGCTGACGGTGAAGATCACCTACCCCTCGGCCAATATCAAAGCGGTCCTGCCGGCCCTGGTATTGCCCGGGGTGGGCACCGTACCCAACCTGCCCACCAACCTCACTGCTACCTCGAGCCTTCAGTTTTGACGACGGGGGATAAATTGTTCGCACGCCTGCGCGGACGCAGCAGCGACCTGGCCTTGGACGCGCCAGCAGCACCCGCGCCGGGCCTGCAAGTGCAATTGGACAACCTGGGTCGGGTGCTGAGCATCTCAGGCACCTTGAGGCCTTTGCTTGCCCAGCATCTTGCTAACGCGCCCAACCCGCCCTTGCAGACCTTGCTGTGTGCCGATAGCGCACTGAGTGTCGAGGGCACGCCGCAGGAGTGGCAACGACACGGCCTGGACCTCGACTTTCAGGGCGCTGCCGGCCAGGTCCTGCATACCCGCGGCTGGATCGAGCCGGAGGGTGACGGCTGGGCCCTGCACCTGCTGGACATCACTGACCTGCTGGCCGACCGAGTACGGGTGCAGCAACGCGAACAGAACCACCAACTCGCCGCCCTGATGAGCGAACAGCTGCGCGTGTGCAGCCTCAACCGCTTGCCCCAGGTGTTCAGCGAACACCTGCGCAGCGTGGCCCAGCGCTGGCGCATCCCCTGCGTCGCCATGGCACTGCTCGACGAAGATGACCAGGGCTGGCGCATCTACAGCCACTACGCCGCCCACGACGCCCCGGCCTTATGGCAAACCGGGCAACACCTGGGCACCAGCCTGGACAGCATCAACGGCAACACGCCACTGAGCCTGGACATTGTCCAGGGGCGCAGCGACAACCCGCGCCTGCACGGTGTATTTGGCAATGCCGACGGCTTCCTGGTGCCGTACCGCGACAGCCATGGCGCCGCCGCGTGGCTGCTGTGTGGTTTTTATAACGGCCAGGCACACCACACCGGCGAGCGTGACTGGCTGAACCTGTGCGCAGCACTCGCCGCGCCGCTGCTGGGCCGCCTGCGCGAACAGCGTCACCACCAGCAACTGGAACGGGTTGAAGCCCTGCAAGGCCTGCTCGGCACTGGCTGGTGGGAACTGTTGCCCGCCACCCAGGAGATCCAGCTGGCGCCACAATTGCTGCGCAACCTGAGCCTGGACGAAGGCCCCACCCGCCAACCTCTCGGCACTTGGCTCGAACTTATCCACCCCGCCGACCGCCAGGCCCTCGACAGCCGCCTGCAAGACCTGCAAGCCCTGGGCAAGCCACTGCTGACCAGCGTGCGCCTGCAACGCACCGAGCCTGAGCAGTCGCCCCTGTGGTACCGCATACAAGGCCAAGTGCTGGGCGCCGGCAATGAACGGCGCTGGATCGGCTTCATGCTCGACATCAGCGACATCCAGAACCAGCAACTGCAAGCCGCCGCCGCCCATGCGCGCCTGGACAACCTGATCGCCAGCTCACCGGCCGTCATCTATGTGCAGCGCTACGTCAACGGCGCGCTGCACCCGGCGTTTTTCAGCGCCAGCCTGTTGCCGCTGCTGGGCTGGACCTTGGCCGATTGCAACCACGACACCCTGGCGGCGCTGATCCACCCCGACGACCGAGAACGCTACTTCGAACGCACCCGCCAACTGCTGCGCGAAGGCAACGTGCGCAGCCGCTACCGCCTGCGCGACAAACAAGGCAACTACCACTGGCTGCTCGACGAAGCCAAGCTTTTGCGCGACGACCTCGGCCTGCCGGTGGAAGCCGTAGGCCTGTGGCTGGACGTCACCGAAGCGACCCTGGCCGCCGAGCAGGTGCGCCAAAGTGAAGAACGCTACCGCATCCTGGTAGAAGACTCGCCAGCGATGATCTGTCGCTACCGCCCCGACCTGATCCTCACCTTCGGCAACACGCCGCTGGCCAATTACCTGGAATGTCGGCCCGAGCAATTGCCAGGCATCGACCTGGGCCAGTGGCTGTCGGATGAACAACGCGCCGCCTTTGTACAGCGCATCCAGCAACTGACCCCGGAATTCCCGGTGAGCACGGCGGAAATCAGCCTGCAACTGCCGGGGCGCGAACATGCCTGGTGGGTGTGGTCGGACCGTGGCGTCTTCGATGAACAAGGCGCCCTGATCGAGGTGCAGGCCGTGGGGCGCGACAACACCGAAGTACGCCGCTCCCAGCAGCAACTGACCCAAAGCGCGAAAATGGCCACCCTCGGCGAAATGGCCACCGGCCTGGCCCATGAGATCAACCAACCGCTGAACGTGATGCACATGGCCGTCGTCAACGTGCTCAAGCGCCTGGGCAATGGCGATGTGCAAATCGACTACCTCACGGAAAAACTCCAGCGCATCGACGCCCAGGTGCAACGTGCAGCACGGGTGGTCGACCATATGCGCGTGTTCGGCCGCCGCTCGGAAATCGAGCAGCAACCGTTCGACCCGGCGCAGGCGCTGGAGGGCACCCTGTCCCTGCTCAGCGAAGGCCTGCGCGGCAAAGGTGTGGACGTGCGCATCAGCCCTGCGGACTTCTCGGTGCAGGTCAAAGGCTATGTCGACCAGCTGGAGCAGGTGCTGATCAACCTGATGGTCAACGCCCGTGACGCATTGCTCAGCCAACGAGAAAAAGACCCTGCCCTGCGCCCCTGGATTGCCCTGCACAGCGAGCACGACAGCCGCCATGTGCGTATCTGGGTTGAAGACAACGCCGGCGGGATAGACCCGCGCTTGCTGGAGCGGATTTTCGAGCCCTTCTTTACCACCAAGCCAATCGGCGTCGGTACCGGGCTGGGGCTCTCGGTGAGCTATGGGATTGTGGAAAATATGGGCGGACGCCTGAGCGTTACCAACAGCGAGGCCGGCGCGAAATTCTGCATCGAACTCCCCATCGCGCAGAACTAATTCAACGCTAACCACGATGCGAAGCGAGCTGCTCTTGATCTGCTCTTGATCTGCTTTTGATCTTGATCTTAAGCGCCCCGTCAAACCACGCTGGCCGGAATTCGCCAGGGATTTGGGGGGCAAACCGGCAGGGATGCCGGTTTAGCCGCCCCGCGCCATGGATGGCGCGTGGCGGCGGCCCCCCAAATCACTGGCGGATTACGGGCACACCGAGCCTGGGCGAGGTGCCGAGTGGTGGGGCAAGAGCCCTTTTGGTTACTTTTGGGGCTCTTTTCCAAAAGTGACCCGCTGTAAAAGCGGAACCCTAGGTGGCCGTTACCGCAGGAATGGATATGTACACAATCCAACTGTGTCGCCTGCCAGGCCGCCTTCGCGAGCAAGCCCGCTCCCACAGTTGGATTGCGGGGGTGTCAGGTAGATATGTGTCGCCTGGGAGGCCGTCATCGCAGGCAAGCCAGCTCCCACATTTGGACTGCGGGGGTGTCAGGTAGATTGGCGTCGGCTGTCAGGCCGCCATCACAGGCAAGCCAGCTCCCACAGTTGGATCGTTGGGTGTCAGGTAGATTGGCGTCGGCTGGCAGGCCGTCATCCCAGACAAGCCCTACATTTTGTCCCGTGTTGAATCAGGAACCGAGGCTGATGCCATTGGCCGGCAATGGCAATGCGGTTTTGTAGCGCACTTGCTTCAAGGCAAAGCTGGAGCGAATGTTCGCCACCCCCGGCACCTTGGTCAAAAAGTCCATCATGAAACGCTCCAGCGACTGAATCGTGGGCACCAACACCCGGATCAAATAGTCCGGGTCGCCGGCCATCAGGTAGCACTCCATCACCTCAGGCCGATCCGAGATCGCCCCTTCGAATTGCTGCAGCGCCAGCTCGTTCTGTTTTTCCAGGCTCACATGGATGAACACATTGACGTGCAGCCCCAGCAAATCAGCATCCAGCAGCGTGACCTGCTCACGAATCAGCCCCAGTTCTTCCATCGCCTTGACCCGGTTGAAACACGGCGTGGGCGACAGGTTGACCGAGCGGGCCAGGTCGGCATTGGTGATCCGGGCATTCTCCTGCAGGGCGTTGAGAATGCCGATATCGGTACGGTCCAGTTTGCGCATGAGACAAAATCACCTGTTTATTATGTTTATGCAGTTTTTTTATCCGCAAATGACCGTGAGCGCAATGAAACACAGATAAATATTCTTCTACGCCACGCCTATGATTGTTGTAGGACAAGATTTCTTCTACCCGAAGACTGACTGTCAGCTAGCGCGCCCACTACAAGAAATTCACAAGATAGAGCGTAGAAAGCCATGACCCAGCCGTATGCACCGCTGCGCCTGCACGTTCCCGAACCCTCGGGCCGCCCAGGCTGCAAGACCGACTTCACCTACCTGCGTTTGACCGACGCCGGCCTGGTACGCAAACCCGCCATCGACGTAGAACCGGCCGACACCGCCGACCTGGCCAAGGGCCTGATCCGCGTGCTCGACGATCAGGGCCAGGCCCTTGGCCCGTGGGCCGAGGGTGTCTCCACCGAGATCATGCGCCGCGGCATGCGCGCCATGCTCAAGACGCGCATTTTCGACAACCGCATGGTGGTCGCCCAGCGTCAGAAAAAAATGTCGTTCTACATGCAAAGCCTTGGCGAAGAAGCCATCGGCAGCGCCCAGGCCCTGGCCTTGAATATCGACGACATGTGCTTCCCCACCTATCGCCAGCAAAGCATCCTGATGGCCCGCGAGGTGCCGCTGGTGGACCTGATCTGCCAACTGCTGTCCAACGAGCGCGACCCGCTCAAGGGCCGCCAGTTGCCGATCATGTATTCGGTCAAGGAGGCGGGCTTCTTCACTATTTCCGGCAACCTCGCCACCCAATTCGTGCAGGGCGTGGGTTGGGGCATGGCCTCGGCGATCAAGGGCGATACCAAGATCGCCTCGGCCTGGATCGGCGACGGCGCCACTGCTGAATCGGACTTCCACACCGCCCTCACCTTCGCCCACGTGTACCGCGCGCCAGTGATTCTCAACGTGGTCAACAACCAGTGGGCGATTTCCACCTTCCAGGCCATCGCCGGCGGTGAAGCCACCACCTTCGCCGGACGCGGCGTCGGTTGCGGCATCGCTTCCCTGCGCGTGGACGGCAACGACTTTATCGCCGTGTACGCCGCCTCGGCCTGGGCGGCCGAGCGTGCGCGCCGCAACCTGGGGCCCACCCTGATCGAGTGGGTCACCTACCGCGCCGGCCCACACTCCACCTCCGATGACCCATCCAAGTACCGTCCCGCCGACGACTGGAGCCACTTCCCGCTGGGCGATCCGATTGCCCGCCTCAAGCAGCACCTGATCAAGATTGGCCAGTGGTCCGAAGAGGAACACGCGGCGGTCAGTGCCGAACTTGAAGCCGAAGTGGTCAAGGCGCAGAAGGAAGCCGAACAGTACGGCACCCTCGCCGGTGGCCAGATTCCAAGCGCCGCGACCATGTTCGAGGACGTCTATAAAGAGATGCCGGAGCACCTGAAGCGCCAGCGTCAAGAGTTGGGGGTGTGACATGAACGACCACAACAACAGCATCGAACTGGAAACCGCCATGACCACCACCACCATGACCATGATCCAGGCCCTGCGCTCGGCCATGGATGTGATGCTTGAGCGTGACGACAACGTGGTGGTGTTCGGCCAGGACGTCGGGTACTTCGGCGGCGTGTTCCGTTGCACCGAAGGCTTGCAGACCAAGTATGGCAGCTCGCGGGTGTTTGACGCCCCCATTTCGGAAAGCGGCATCGTCGGCGTGGCCGTGGGCATGGGCGCCTATGGTTTGCGCCCGGTGGCCGAAATCCAGTTCGCCGACTACGTCTACCCCGCCACCGACCAGATCATCTCCGAGGCGGCGCGCCTGCGTTATCGCTCGGCCGGCCAGTTCACTGCGCCCTTGACCATGCGCATGCCCTGCGGTGGCGGCATCTATGGCGGCCAGACCCACAGCCAGAGTATCGAAGCGGTGTTCACCCAGGTCTGCGGCCTGCGCACGGTGATGCCGTCCAACCCCTATGACGCCAAGGGCCTGCTGATCGCCTCCATCGAAAACGATGACCCGGTGATCTTCCTCGAACCCAAGCGCCTGTATAACGGCCCTTTCGATGGCCACCACGACCGCCCGGTAACGCCGTGGTCGAAACACCCCCAAGCCCAGGTGCCGGACGGTTACTACACCGTGCCGCTGGATGTGGCCGCCATCGTGCGTCCGGGTTCGGCCGTGACCGTGCTGACCTACGGCACCACCGTGTATGTGTCGCAAGTCGCCGCTGAAGAAACCGGCATCGACGCCGAGGTCATCGACCTGCGCAGCCTGTGGCCGCTGGACCTGGAGACCATCGTCAAGTCGGTGAAAAAGACCGGCCGTTGCGTGGTGGTGCATGAGGCCACGCGCACCTGCGGCTTTGGTGCCGAGTTGGTTTCGCTGGTGCAAGAGCATTGCTTCCACCACCTGGAAGCGCCGATCGAACGCGTCACCGGTTGGGACACCCCCTACCCGCACGCGCAGGAATGGGCGTATTTCCCAGGGCCGTCCCGAGTGGGCGCGGCGTTGAAACGGGTCATGGAGGTCTGAATGGGCACGCACGTTATCAAGATGCCGGACATTGGCGAAGGCATCGCGGAAGTTGAATTGTCGGTATGGCATGTAAAGGTCGGCGACCTGGTGGTTGAAGACCAGGTGCTGGCGGATGTGATGACCGACAAGGCGATGGTGGATATTCCCTCGCCGGTCCACGGCAAGGTGATTTCCCTCGGCGGCGAGCCGGGTGAGGTCATGGCAGTGGGCAGTATTTTGATCAGCATTGAAGTAGAAGGCGCAGGCAATACCAAGGATGTCCCGGTGGTTGCCGAGCCGGCGAAGGCCGCGCCGCCTGTGGCCGAAGCCAAACCGGTACAGGCGCCGGTAGAAAGCAAGCCCGCTGCAGCAGTGAAAGCGCCGCAAGCGCCCGTGGCCCGTGAAGCCAGCGAACGCCCATTGGCCTCGCCTGCCGTGCGCAAACACGCGCTGGATGCCGGGATTCAACTGCGCCTGGTCCAGGGCACAGGGCCTGCCGGCCGAATTCTGCATGAAGACCTGGAGGCTTACTTGCGCCAGGGCACGGCAACGGGCGCCAGTGCCGCCAACCCTTACGCCGAGCGCAACGACGAACACCAAATCCCGGTGATCGGCATGCGCCGCAAGATCGCCCAGCGCATGCAGGACGCCACCCGGCGCGCCGCGCATTTCAGCTACGTGGAAGAAATCGACGTCACCGCCCTCGACGAGTTGCGCGTGCATCTCAACGAGAAGCACGGTGCGACACGCGGCAAGCTGACCCTGCTGCCGTTTATCGTGCGGGCCATGGTGGTAGCCTTGCGCGACTTCCCGCAGATCAATGCGCGTTACGACGACGAAGCCCAGGTCATCACTCGCCTCGGTGCCGTGCACGTGGGCGTCGCCACCCAGAGCGACGTGGGCCTGATGGTGCCGGTGGTACGTCACGCCGAAGCCCGCAGCCTGTGGGGCACTGCCGAAGAAATCGCGCGTTTGGCCAATGCCGCACGCACAGGCAAGGCCAGCCGCGATGAGCTGTCCGGTTCCACCATCACCCTGACCAGCCTTGGCGCCTTGGGCGGCATTGTCAGCACGCCGGTGCTGAACCTGCCGGAAGTGGCCATCGTCGGCGTCAACCGTATCGTTGAGCGGCCGATGGTGATCAAGGGCCAGATTGTGGTGCGCAAGATGATGAACCTCTCCAGCTCCTTCGATCACCGCGTGGTCGATGGCATGGACGCGGCGCAATTCATCCAGGCCATTCGCGGCCTGCTCGAACAACCCGCCAGCCTGTTCCTGGAGTAAGGGCATGACTCAGACATTGCACACCACGCTGCTGATTATCGGCGGCGGCCCCGGCGGTTATGTGGCGGCGATTCGCGCAGGCCAACTGGGCATTCCCACCATCCTGGTGGAAGGCCAGGCACTGGGCGGCACCTGCCTGAACATTGGCTGCATTCCCTCCAAGGCGCTGATCCATGTGGCCGAGCAGTTCCAGCAAACCGTGCACCATAGCCAGGGCTCGCAACTGGGCATTGAAGTGGATGTACCGACCCTGGACATCCGCAAGAGCGTGGAATGGAAAGACGGCATCGTCGACCGTCTGACCACCGGCGTGGCCGCGCTGTTGAAGAAGCACAAGGTGCAGGTGATCCATGGCTGGGCCAAGGTCATCGACGGCAAGACTGTCGAGGTGGGCGAGCAGCGCATCCAGTGCGAACACCTGCTGCTGGCCACCGGCTCGACAAGCGTCAACCTGCCGATGCTGCCGATTGGCGGGCCGATTATCTCCTCCACCGAAGCCCTGGCACCGACCCATGTGCCCCGGCGCCTGATCGTGGTGGGCGGTGGTTATATCGGCCTGGAACTGGGGATTGCCTACCGCAAGCTGGGTGCCGACGTCAGTGTGGTCGAGGCCCAGGCGCACATCCTGCCGGCCTACGACGCCGAGCTGACCCTGCCGGTGGCTGAATCCTTGAAGAAACTTGGCGTGAAGCTGTACCTGGAACACAGCGTCACCGGCTTTGCCGACGGCAAACTGCAGGTGCGCGCCCCCAACGGCGACATCTTGGCGCTGGACACCGACCAGGTGCTGGTCGCCGTGGGGCGCAAACCCAACACCCAGGGTTGGAACCTCGAAGCGCTGAACCTGGACATGAACGGCGCGGCGATCAAGATCGACAGCCGCTGCCAGACCAGCATGCGCAACGTGTACGCCATCGGCGACCTCAGCGGCGAGCCGATGCTGGCGCACCGGGCCATGGCCCAGGGAGAAATGGTTGCCGAACTGATCAGCGGCAAGGCCCGCGAATTCAACCCGGCGGCAATTCCGGCGGTGTGCTTTACCGACCCGGAACTGGTGGTGGTCGGCAAGACCCCGGACGAGGCCAAGGCTGCCGGCCTGGATTGCATTGTGTCGAGCTTCCCCTTCGCCGCCAATGGCCGGGCCATGACGCTGGAGTCCAAAGCCGGCTTCGTGCGGGTGGTGGCGCGACGTGACAATCACTTGATTGTTGGCTGGCAAGCCGTGGGGGCCGGAGTGTCCGAGCTGTCGACCGCGTTCGGCCTGAGCCTGGAAATGGGTGCGCGCCTGGAGGATGTGGCCGGCACCATCCATGCCCACCCGACCCTGGGTGAAGCGGTGCAGGAAGCCGCGCTGCGGGCGTTGGGCCACGCGTTGCACCTGTAAAACCGTGGCGTGGCTATCGCAGGCAAGCCAGCTCCCACACTTGGAATGCATTCCAATGTGGGAGCCGGGCTTGCCCGCGATAGCGGTGCATTAGCCAATGCAGAGGTTGAATGGTCCGCCGCCCTCCTCCCACACCGGCCAAGAATGCAGTATTGTTGCGCCCATCCAGAAAAAAAATCCGACTTGACCAGAGATAGAGGGTGTCATGGGTAACGAGAGCATCAATTGGGACAAGCTGGGTTTTGACTACATCAAGACCGACAAGCGGTTTCTCCAGGTCTGGAAAAACGGCGAATGGCAAGCTGGCACCCTGACCGACGACAATGTGCTGCACATCAGCGAGGGCTCCACTGCCCTGCATTATGGCCAGCAATGCTTCGAGGGCCTGAAGGCCTACCGTTGCAAGGACGGTTCGATCAACCTGTTCCGCCCGGACCAGAACGCCGCCCGCATGCAGCGCAGCTGTGGCCGCCTGCTGATGCCACAAGTGCCGACCGACGCGTTCATCGACGCCTGCAAACAAGTGGTCAAGGCCAACGAGCGCTTCATCCCGCCGTACGGCAGTGGCGGCGCGCTGTACCTGCGCCCGTTCGTGATCGGCACCGGTGACAACATCGGCGTGCGTACCGCGCCGGAGTTCATCTTCTCGGTGTTCTGCATCCCGGTCGGTGCCTACTTCAAGGGCGGCCTGGTGCCGCACAACTTCCAGATCTCCGGCTACGACCGCGCCGCGCCGCAAGGCACCGGTGCCGCCAAGGTCGGTGGCAACTACGCCGCCAGCCTGATGCCCGGCTCGGAAGCGAAGAAATCCGGTTTCGCCGACGCGATCTACCTGGACCCGATGACCCACTCGAAAATCGAAGAAGTCGGCTCGGCCAACTTCTTCGGGATCACCCACGACAACCAGTTCATCACGCCGAAGTCGCCTTCGGTATTGCCAGGCATCACCCGCCTGTCGCTGATCGAACTGGCCCAGACCCGCCTGGGCCTGGAAGTGGTCGAGGGCGAAGTGTTCATCGACAAGCTGGACCAATTCAAGGAAGCCGGCGCCTGCGGTACCGCTGCGGTGATCTCGCCTATCGGCGGCATCCAGTACAACGGCAAGCTGCACGTGTTCCACAGCGAGACCGAAGTCGGCCCGATCACCCAGAAGCTCTACAAAGAGCTGACCGGTGTGCAGACCGGTGACGTTGAAGCGCCGGCGGGTTGGATCGTCAAGGTCTGACAGCCACGAAAGCCAGCGACACCACAAAACCCCTGTGGAAGCTGGCTTGCCTGCGATAGCGATCTGTCAGCCAGCATATGATCGTTCCCACGCTCCGCGTGGGAATGCTATGCATCCCCTGACGCTCCGCGTCACCTGTTGTCCGGCGGGACGCGGAGCATCCCAGGCGGCATTCCCACGCAGAGCGTGGGAACGATCAAAGGCCCACCGCTATCGCAGGCAAGCCAGCTCCCACACTGGTTTCTACGCCTTCAAGAGCGTGGCGCAATATTCTCGCCAATCTTCTTGCCCATACTGATCCTCGGCTCCACCCCATACCCTAACGCTTCATAAAACCCTAAGTGTTGTCCGGCGGGACGCGGAGCGTCCCAGGCGGCATTCCCACGCAGAGCGTGGGAACGATCAACTGTAAATGCATACACCCTGTCAAGTTTGACAGTAGAGATGCGCAGGGATCGAGATTATAAATGCAGAGGCTGGATTCTCACCAAACCTCAAGGAGACACCTCATGGGCAACTTTATCATTCACCTCACGACAGATGACTTCGAAGGTGACGCAAGCAAAGAAATATTGATGGAAGTATTGAATGCCCCCAACGATCCCGACCCTCTTCTGGTGTATGCCAGCTCCAGCGAAAAAAATGGTTTTTATGACCGCTCCTCAAGCCCGGGGGATGCCGACGGTGACGGCGATGTCGAAGGGGATATTGACGACAAGATCCTGTTTCTGAACTTGGCGAATGCTTTTGCGGCAATGAAAGGCTATACCGCGAAGCGGAAAAAAAATAAGCGTAAGCCTTAAAGGCTAGACGGATGATCAGATTGCTGTCGGTCATCTACTTTGTCCTGGAATACACTCAACGATCCTCTTCCCCATACTGATCCTCGGCTCCACCCCATACCCCAACGCCTCATAAAACCCCACCACCACGTCATTGCCGCCGGTGATCTGCAGGTTGATCTTCATGCAACCCAGCGCCGTCAACGCCTGTTCGGCATAGCGCACCAGCGACGATCCCAGGCCATGGCGCCGATAGTCGGTATGCACCGCCACCGAATACAACCAGCCACGATGCCCGTCATAGCCGGCGAGAATGGTACCGATCACGGCTTTGTTGTCGGTGGCAACGAAGAACAACCCGTCGTTGACCGCCAGTTTCTTATCAATCGCCAGGCTCGGCAGGTTATGCGCGGTGTCATAGCCAAACGCCTGCTGCCATAACTCAATCACCTGGGCACGGTGTTGACGGTCGCGATAAGGCCCTATGGGGTGGCGGGACAACAGCGTTTTTTCCATCACCAACGTGCGCTCATTGCCGTGGTACACGTCACGCACGTTGTGAAAACCCAACTTGGCGTAGAAGGCTTGCGCCGTCAGCGAGGACGGCACGCTCAAGACCGTCACGCCGGCTTCACGGGCGCGCAGTTCGATCTCGATCATCAACAATCGGCCAATGCCCTGCCCTTGCAGCGCTGGGTTGACGAACACCGAGCGCACCACATTGCCATCCAGTGAGGCCGTAGCGACGATCAGTTGATCCTGAGTCGCCACCAACACTACCCGCCGCTGGAGCAATGCCAGCACAGCGTCGGGGGTGAAGTTGCTGGCAACCCGCGCAATCACATCCGCGGGGTAATCACGTGCGTTGCTGCTGTGCAGCGCAGCCAGGATGACGTGGCTGATACCTTCGGCATCGGAAGGTTGGGCAAGGCGAACAGCGGTAGACATGGTTCCTCCTGGCTGACACAGCGATAACAATCACCACAATACCAATGTGGGAGCTGGCTTGCCTGCGATAGCGGTGGGCCAGCCAGATGAATGGGGCTGACACACCGCTATCACAGGCAAGCCAGTTCCCACAGTTTGATCGTATTTCAATCTGGCAGCCGATTCGGCTGCGCCACTCCCGTTTTCAGCTTTCTTGGCTGAACCACCCCGCCGTTTCAGCCGGGATCCTTTCCCCGCAACGCACACAATAGCGGCACAAGATCCCCAACGGACCCGTGCCCCCATGCAAACCACCAACACCGTCCTGATGATCCGCCCGGCGCGCTTTGCCTTCAACCCGGATACCGCGATCAACAACCGTTTCCAACGCCCGCCGCTGGACCCGCTCAGTGCACAGCACAAAGCGCTGGAGGAGTTCGACGGTTATGTCGACACCCTGCGCCAGCATGGCGTGGAGGTGCTGGTGGTGCAGGACACGCCGGCGCCCCATACGCCCGACTCGATCTTCCCCAACAACTGGTGGAGCAGCCATGCCGACGGCAGCCTGGTGCTCTACCCCATGGAAGGCCAGAACCGCCGACTGGAGCGCAACAAGGGCGTGCTGCAAGTTTTGGAGCAGCGCTTTGCGATCAACACCACCATCGATCTCAGCCACTTGGAACAACAGAACATCTTCCTGGAAGGCACCGGCAGCATGGTACTCGACCGCCAGCACCGCATCAGCTACGCCTGCCATTCGGGGCGCACCCACCACGCGGCCCTGCGCCAGTTTGCCGAACGCCTCGACTACCAACTCTGCGTGTTCCACGCCCTGGACCGCCACCAGGCACCCATCTACCACAGCAACGTGATGATGAGCGTTGGCCGCGACCTCGCGGTGGTGTGCCTGCAGGCCCTGCCCGACGACCGCGAACGCCTGGCCCTGGAACGCTCCCTGCGTGATACCGGCAAAGACATCCTCAGCCTGGACTTCGACCAGCTGGAAGCCTTCGCCGGCAACATGCTGGAAGTCCACGACCGTGACGGCCAGCCGTTGCTGGTGATGTCCGCCAGTGCCTGGGGCGCTCTGCATCCGGCGCAGCGTCAGCATGTGGAACGCCATACGCGGCCGGTGGTGGTGAATATCGACAACATCGAACGCATCGGCGGCGGCAGTGCCCGCTGCATGCTGGCTGAAGTGCATCTGCCGGCCCGTCCCTCATTTCAATAAGGAGTCTTGCCATGACCCGTTATATCGACGTCAACGACCTCAGCTACCTGGTTTCGCAAAAAGGCCTGCAAACCTGCATCACCGAAATGGCCGACTACATTCGCGCCGACTACCTGCGCTGGCAGGATTTCGAGAAATGCGCGCGCCTGGCCAACCATTCACCGGATGGGGTGATCGAGCTGATGCCGGTGTCCGACGCCTCGCTGTACGCCTTCAAGTACGTCAACGGCCACCCGAAAAACACCCTGGCCGGCATGCTCACCGTGATGGCGTTCGGTGCCTTGGGCGACGTCGACACCGGTAAACCGGTGCTGCTGGCGGAAATGACCCTGACCACTGCGATCCGCACCGCCGCCACCTCGGCCCTGGTCGCCCGCTACCTGGCCCGCGCCAACAGCCGCAGCATGGCGCTGATCGGCAACGGCTGCCAAAGCGAATTCCAGGCCCTGGCCTTCCACGCCATGCTCGGTATTACTGAAATCCGCCTGTTCGACATCGACCCCCAGGCCACCGCCAAGCTCGCCGCCAACCTCAAGGCGTTCCCGGCGATCAAGGTGATCCTGGCCGCCAGCGTCGCCGAGGCAGTCAAAGGCGCGGACATTGTCACCACCGTGACTGCGGACAAAGCCTACGCCACCATCCTGACTGACGAGATGATCGAGCCAGGCATGCACCTCAATGCCGTGGGCGGTGACTGCCCGGGCAAGACCGAGCTGGACCGCCGCATCGTCGAGCGCGCTCGGGTGATCGTCGAGTACGAACCGCAAAGCCGCATCGAAGGTGAAATCCAGCATATGCCGGAAGATTCGCCGGTCACCGAGCTGTGGCAAGTGATCAACGGCCAACAGCCGGGCCGCGAAAATGACCGCCAAATTACCCTGTTCGACTCGGTGGGTTTTGCCATCGAAGACTACTCGGCCCTGCGCTATGTATTGGACGTGGCCAAAGCCTTGGATGTGGGCAGCGAGCTGGAGCTGGTGCCGGACCTGGCCGACCCGAAAAACCTGTTCGCACGCCTGGCCCAGCAACCTGTGGTACAGCATAAAAAGCGCGCCTGAAACCGCTCTGGCCTGCCGCTTTGCGACCAGGGCAGGCCAGATTCTAGTGGGTTAAAAGCCGATTTTGCCGGTGCCACAGCCGATTCCGCTGCATTGCTTGTTTTAACAGCGCAATTTGCGCTTTGCGCAGGGGGTAAACGACACAAAAAACGCACCACCATGAAGCATTCTCTGCTCCCAGTTATTCACTGCCCCTGACATCAATTACAAAATATAGGGACCGACACATGACTCCTCTGCGATCACTCTTCGCTGCGTTGCTGTTGCCACTGTGCGCCACTGCTGCCCACGCCCAGGACTGGAAAGAAATCCGGTTTGGCGTGTTCCCCGAATACCCGCCCTTCGAATCTGTCGCCGCCGACGGCAGCCTGCAAGGGTTCGATATCGAACTGGGCAACGCTATCTGCGCCAAGCTCGAAGTGAAATGCACCTGGGTGCACAACGAATTCGACGGCATGATCCCGGCCCTGCGTGCGCGCAAGTTCGACGCGATCATGTCCTCCATGGCCGTGACCCCGGCTCGTGAGAAAGTCATCGACTTCACCGACCGCCTGTTCCTCAGCCCCACCTCGGTGATCACCCGCAAAAACGCCACCTTCGGTGACACCCCCGAGTCGCTGAACGGCAAGCACGTTGGCGTGCTGCAAGGCTCGTTGCAGGAAGCCTATGCCCGCGCACACCTGGCCAAGCTCGGTGCACAGATCAAGGCATACCAGTCCCAGGAACAGAACTACGCCGACCTGCAAAACGGCCGCCTCGACGCCACCCTGACGGACAAGCTCGAAGCCCAGCTCAACTTCCTGTCCAAGCCCGAAGGCGCCGACTTCAAGACCGGCCCGGCCTTCAAGGACCCGACCCTGCCTCTGGACATCGCCATGGGCCTGCGCAAAAACGACCAGGCGTTGCGTGAGCTGATCAACAAGGGCATCGCCGCCGTCCAGGCCGATGGCACTTACGCACAGATCCAGAAGAAATACTTTGGCGATCAGGACATCTACAACGAGTAACCGGCAACCCGTGCCCCTGTGGGAGCGGGCTTGTTGTGACGAGGGAGCTAGCTCCCGCTGGGGTGCGAAGCGCCCCCAAAAAGCCGGCGCCAGCTGCGCTGTCGAACGGGAGCAAGCTCCCTCGCCACAACAAGCCAGCTCCCACAGTAAATCCGTGCACTCCTTCGAGATCTTCCCCATGAACGACCTCCTCAACCTGCAAGGCTACGGCCCCATGCTGGCCCAGGGTGCCTGGATGACGCTCAAGCTGGCGTTCCTCGCCCTGGCCCTGAGCCTTACCCTGGGCCTGGTCGCCGCGGGCGCCAAACTCTCCAGCGCCAAATGGCTGCGCGTGCCGGCCACGCTCTACACCACGTTGATCCGCAGCGTGCCGGACTTGGTGCTGATCCTGTTGATCTTCTACAGCCTGCAACTGTGGCTCAACGACCTGACCGAAGCGTTCGGCTGGGACTACGTTGAAATCGACCCGTTTACCGCCGGAGTGATCACCCTGGGCTTTATTTACGGCGCGTATTTCACCGAAAACTTCCGAGGCGCGATCCTCAGTGTGCCGGCCGGCCAACTGGAAGCCGCCACCGCCTACGGCTTGAGCCGCTGGCAGCGCTTTCACCTGGTGCTGTTCCCGCAACTGATGCGCTTTGCCCTGCCGGGCCTGGGCAATAACTGGCTGGTGCTGCTCAAGTCCACGGCGCTGGTGTCAATCATCGGCCTGTCAGACCTGGTCAAGGCCGCGCAGAACGCCGGCAAGTCCACCAGCGAGCCGCTGTACTTCCTGATCCTCGCGGGCCTGGTGTACCTGGTGATTACCACCCTCTCCAACCGCATCTTCAAGCGCCTGGAACGGCGCTATAACCTGGGCATCAAGGGGATGGCGCGATGATCGAACTGTTCCAGCAATACGGCCTGGCCTACCTGTTCAGCGATGGCAGCGGCTTGTCCGGTGTCGCCATGACCTTGTGGCTGTTCATTATCTCGGTAGTGCTGGGCTTTGGCCTGTCGATCCCACTGGCGCTGGCACGCGTCTCAGAGCATTTCTGGCTGCGCTGGCCGGTGGAGGTTTACACCTACCTGTTCCGTGGCACGCCCCTGTATATCCAACTGCTGATTTGCTACACCGGGCTGTACAGCCTGGAAGTGGTGCAGGACAACGCCCTGCTCAACCAGTTTTTCCGCAATGCGCTGAACTGCACACTGTTGGCGTTTGTGCTCAACACCTGCGCCTACACCGTGGAAATCTTCGCCGGGGCAATCCGCAACATTCCCCATGGCGAGATCGAAGCGGCACGCGCCTATGGCCTGCACGGCTGGCGGCTGAACCTGTTTGTGATCGTGCCCGCCGCATTGCGTCGCGCCCTGCCGGCCTACAGCAATGAAATGATCCTGATGCTGCACGCCACGTCACTGGCGTTTACCGCCACCGTCGCCGACATCCTCAAGGTCGCCCGCGATGCCAATGCCGAGACGTTCCTGACCTTCCAGGCCTTCGGCATCGCCGCCCTGCTCTACATGCTGCTGTCCTTTGCACTGGTGGGCCTGTTCAGGCTGGCCGAACGTCGCTGGATGCGCTTTCTTGTTCCTACCCGAGGCTAACCCATGAATCAGTCCGCGCAGGCCCTGGCCGCTTATCCAATGGATATACCCGTCGGCAAAACCGCCACGGCGGCCATCAAGCTGCAAGTCGAAGGTATCCATAAACGCTACGGCGAACACGAAGTGCTCAAGGGCGTGTCCCTCAACGCACGCCAGGGCGATGTGA
The DNA here is from genome assembly GCF_037976155.1 of Pseudomonas sp. FSL L8-0168. Classification (NCBI taxonomy): domain Bacteria; kingdom Pseudomonadati; phylum Pseudomonadota; class Gammaproteobacteria; order Pseudomonadales; family Pseudomonadaceae; genus Pseudomonas; species Pseudomonas sp. FSL L8-0168. Next base: position 3,016,768 of record NZ_CP150262.1, read on the forward strand.
TCAGCTTGATCGGCGCCAGCGGCTCGGGCAAAAGCACGATGCTGCGGTGCATCAACTTTCTGGAACAGCCTGACGCCGGGGTGATCACCCTGGACGGCATCAGCATCGAAATGCAACCAGGCCGCGCCGGCACCCGTGCGCCGCACCAGGCGCAACTGCAAAACCTGCGCACGCGCCTGGCCATGGTGTTCCAGCACTTCAACCTGTGGAGCCACATGACCGTGCTGGAAAACATCACCATGGCCCCGCGCCGGGTGCTGAACGTGAGCGCCGCCGAAGCCGAGAAACGTGCGCGGCTGTACCTGGACAAGGTCGGCCTGCCGAGCCGCGTGGCGGACCAATACCCGGCGTTCCTGTCCGGTGGCCAGCAGCAGCGCGTGGCCATTGCGCGGGCGCTGGCAATGGAACCGGAGATTATCCTGTTCGATGAACCCACCTCGGCCCTGGACCCGGAACTTGTAGGAGAAGTGCTCAAAGTCATACAGACGTTGGCCGAGGAAGGTCGTACCATGCTGATGGTCACCCACGAAATGGGCTTTGCCCGCCAGGTGTCCAGCCAAGTGCTGTTCCTGCACCAGGGCCGAGTCGAAGAACACGGCGGCGCCGAGATCCTCGACCATCCCACCAGCGAACGCTTGCAGCAATTTCTTTCCAACCGTTTGAAGTGAACTCATGGATACCAAGGCCCACGGACCCCATTCTTCCCCTACGCTGGATCGCATCGACGAAGCGATCATCGACGTACTCAGGCATCAGGGGCGTATTACCTACGAAAAGCTCTCGTCGCTGGTACACCTCACCCCCAGGCCCTGCCTGGAACGGGTGCGCAAGCTGGAACGACGCGGGGTGATCCGTGGGTATGGGGCGATCATCGATGTGCAGATGGTCTCACCGGGGCTGTCACTGCTGGTGCTGGTGGCCTTGTCCAACCAAAGCGGGCGCTCGGCGCAAAAGGCCTTCGAAGCCTGCGTGAAAGCCTGCCCGCAGGTATTCGAATGCCAGTTGATCAGCGGGCCATTCGACTACAGCCTGCGCATGCGCTGCCGGGATATGGAACATTACCGGGTGCTGACCGAGACCTGGTTGAACAATGATGAGTTGCACATTGATAAGCTGGTGGCGCATCCGGAGTTGGCGGTGGTCAAGAACACCGCGACCGAACTGGCCTGAACCAGCTAGCTCGTTCCCACGCTCTGCGTGGGAATGCATCCAATGACGCTCCGCGTCACAACTTCAAGAGCAGACGCGGAGCGTCCAGGGGTGGCATTCCCACGCAGAGCGTGGGAACGATCAATCAGTCACCCCACATCTGACGGGTCGACCGCTATCGCAGGCAAGCCAGCTCCCACATTGACCGGGTTTGCAATTCTTTTGCCTGGCTTGGCACCCACCAGCTTCGCCTGCCCATCCTTCTGCTTGCCCATACGCGCCTCGCTGATCAGCCCCGGGATCAACTTGCCCTCCGGCAAATTCTTCCAGAAGCGGCTGGGCAAATGCCCTTCCATCACCTTGGGATTCAGCCGCGCCGGGTTGAAGATGTGGCTGTAGTAGGTCAACCACATCGCACTGTGGGGATCTTCAACATTCTGCGCCAGTTGCTGCCAGGCCTCGGGGCACTGGCGCTGATGAATCAATTGCTCGCCGTCGTAATACACCCCGTCCAGGGGCGTGGCGATCATCCAGCGATGGCGACCCATGCGCCCGATAAAATGCTCGCTGGCGCTCTTGAGAATGTCATGGGCCGGCTCATGCCAGGCCACGTACTCCGGCAGTTCCGGCCCTGCCTCGGCCGGCAGCGCGATGAAGCGCACAAACGCGTGCAAGTGGTGGGCCTCCCGGCTGACTTGCTTGATGCGCCGCTGCAACTCGCTGCCAAGCTTGTCACCTGCCAGCATGGCCGTGCGATCACCGTGGCTGACCCGCCATAGTACTTCATACAACAGGCTCCAGCGCTGATCACCTTGATAACAGGCAGCGGACTCCAACAATTGCAACAACGCCTTGGGTATGCGCGCCTGAAACGGCCCCATCCCTGGTGGGATAGGTTCATCGGTAGCGAACAGGTCCGCCGCCTGCACCTCGCCCCAGCTGACCTGGCTGGGGTCGACCTGATGGCTGAGCAACCAGCGGGCCTGTTCGCGCCAGGTGCTGAACAGGTTGTCGCACTCCAGGCTGATCATCCCCACAACCCCATCTGTTGCGGCTGCGGACGGTCCCGCAATTGTTCGCGCAACAACACACTGGTGCTGTCGGCCTGTTGCGGGTGGTAGTCGCTGGTGATGAAAAACGGCTTGGCCTTGGCCAGCACGCAGCGCATGCGCGCCAGGTCTTCGAAGCGGATCTTGCGCTCACGGCGCAGGTCGACCAGGCGCTGGGTGGTGCGCAGGCCGATGCCGGGGATACGTGCGATCAGGGTCGGCTCGGCGCGGTTGAGGTCCAGGGGGAACACCTCGCGATGCTCCAGGGCCCACGCCAGCTTGGGGTCGATATCCAGTGCCAGGTCACCGGGGCCGGCGAACAGCTCATTGGCGCTGAAACCGTAGCTGCGCAGCAGGAAATCAGCCTGGTACAAGCGGTGCTCGCGCATCAAGGGCGGCGCGGCCAGGGGTACGCTTTTCGGGCTGTTGGGGATGGGGCTGAACGCCGAGTAATACACGCGGCGCAGCTTGAAATTACCGTACAACGCCTCGGCACCGTGCAGGATGGTGCTGTCGTCGGTGTCGTCGGCACCGACGATCATCTGCGTGCTCTGCCCGGCCGGGGCAAACCGTGGCGCACGGGGTTCGTTGAGCACCGTCTGTTCGCCGGTGTAGATGGTCTGCATGGCCTGCTTGATCGAGCCGATCTGCTTCTCGGGCGCCAGGGTCTGCAGGCTGGCGTCGGTGGGCAGTTCGATATTCACACTGAGGCGATCGGCATAACGGCCAGCCTCGGCGATCAGGGCCGGGTCGGCATCGGGGATGGTCTTGAGGTGGATATAACCGCGAAAGTCATGCTCTTCGCGCAGCAGTTTGGCGACCCGCACCAGTTGCTCCATGGTGTAGTCCGACGAACGGATGATGCCGGAACTGAGGAACAGCCCACTGACGCAATTGCGCTTGTAGAAATCCAGGGTCAGGGTGACCACCTCCTCCGGGCTGAAGCGCGCACGGGGCACGTCGCTGGAGCGGCGGTTGACGCAGTATTGGCAGTCGTAGAGGCAGAAGTTGGTGAGCAACACCTTGAGCAACGACACGCAACGGCCATCGGGCGTGTAGCTGTGGCAGATGCCCATGCCATTGGTGGAACCCAGCCCCGCCTTGCCCTCGGAACTGCGCTTGGGCGCGCCACTGCTGGCGCAGGACGCATCGTACTTGGCGGCGTCGGCGAGGATGCTGAGTTTTTCGATCAACTGCATGGAGGGCTACCGATACTGGTTTTTTGTACAGTACCAATAGCCACACTTTGTCACAAGTGCCGTCTGTAGGAGCAAGCTCTGGCCACAATAAGCGGATCGGTCAGCTGGCGGTGGCCAGGAGCAGGTCCTGCACCGAACGCGCCTTGCCACGGTGATGGTCCAGCGCATACAACGACGCCGCAATCTCATCCGCCCGAATCGGCAACACCGACAGCAAGGTATCGCTCAAGCCATGGCTGGCCTGGCTGAAGCCCTGGATGTAGATGCCAGCCTTGCAGCGCTCGTCGGTGACGATGCGGTAGTCGCGGGCCACTTCAAAGTCGCCCATGTAGGCTTGCAGCGGCGCCAGCAGTTCACGGTGCATCTGGCGCTCGTAGCCGGTGGCCAGGATTACCGCGTCGTAATGGTTGAGGCTGGTTTCGCCGGTGGCGGTATTGCGCAGGGCCAGTTCGATGCCCAGCGGGCCGGCGGTGGCCTTCTCCACTACGGTCAGGGTGCGGAACGCCTGGCGGGCGATGCCGGAGACTTTCTGGCGGTAGAAAATCCCGTAGATGCGCTCGATCAGGTCCAGGTCCACCACCGAGTAGTTGGTGTTCTGGTACTCGGCGACCAAACGCTCACGCTCGGCACCGACTTGCTGGAACACCAGGTCAGTAAAGGCCGGCGAGAACACTTCGTTGACGAACGGGCTGTCGTCGGCCGGCTTGAGCGCCGAGCCGCGCAGGATCATGTCGACCTGCACCGACGGGAAGCTGTCATTGAGGTCGATAAAGGCTTCGGCCGCGCTCTGGCCACCGCCGATCACGGCGATGCGCATCGGCTTGCCGTCTACGCACGGCTGGCTGGCCATGCGCTCCAGGTACTGGGAATGGTGAAACACCCGGCTATCGCCCTTGAGCGCCTTGAATGCCTCGGGGATGCGCGGTGTGCCGCCGGCGCTGACCACCACCGAACGGGTGGTGCGCACATGCTGCTCGCCCTGGGCATCACGGGAGATCACGCGCAACGCCTCGACCTGCTGCTGATGCAGGATCGGCTCGATGGCCAGCACTTCCTCGCCGTAGTTGGCCTGGGCCTGGAACTGCCCCGCCACCCAGCGCAGGTAGTCGTTGTACTCCATGCGGCAGGGATAGAAGGTGCCCAGGTTGATGAAGTCCACCAAGCGTTCGTGGGCCTTGAGGTAGTTGACGAAGGAGTACGGGCTGGTGGGGTTGCGCAGGGTCACCAGGTCCTTGAGGAAGGAAATCTGCAGTTCGCTCTGGGTCACCAGGGTATTGCCGTGCCAGCGGTAGTCGGCTTGTTTGTCGAGAAACAGCACGTCCAGCTTGCCCTGGGCCTTTTCACGCTCCTGCAGGGCGATGGCCAGCGCCAGGTTCGAAGGGCCGAAACCGATCCCGATCAGGTCATGAACCGCGGGCGAAGCAATTGCCTGTGTCATTCCAGTGTCCTCTGGATAAGCCCCATGGCGGTGGGGCGGGAATACCTTCATGGCCTGAACAACAGGCCGTGTGTTGATAGGAAACGAGGACAGTGAAATAAAATTTAACTAACAGCCGATCAGTGCGCTTCCCACTCGCGCATGCGCACCCGGCAGTGCTTCATCGCATTGACGATGTGTTTTTCCACCAGGCTGCGGGAAATGCACAGGCGTTCGGCGATTTGCACGTGGGACAGGCCTTCGAGTTTGCGCAACAGGAAACTGTCGCGACAGGCCGCCGGCAACTCGGCCAAGGCGCGCTCGAGCATCTCCAGGCGCTGGCCCTGGTGGTGGCTGGTGTGGGGGGAACAGGCGGCGAAGCGCTCTTCGCTGTCTAGCACCTCAAGAGGCTCGGACTGACGCAAGGCATTACGCCGATGGCCGTCGATCACCAGGTTCAGTGCCGTGCGGTAAAGAAACGCGCGAGGCTGCTCGATTGGCGTATCGCTTACGCGCTCCAGCACCCGCACATAGGCGTCATGCACCACATCTTCGGCCACCTGGCGGTTACCCAGCTTGGCGTTCAGGAAACACACCAGCTCGCGATAGTAGTTTTCCAACATGACTCCTGAGCACCTCCCGGTGGTGTTGATCCTGTAGGAGCGTGCTTGCTCGCCAAGAACCTGAGGGCACATCGTTTTATCTGGATGCACGCGTTATCGTTGACGTTTTCGCGAGCGAACTTGCTCCCAACAGACAGCCATCGATGATGGCAGTTTGAGTATGTGCAATTTATAGTAATTCTCATCTACTTTTAAAGAAGTCTTGCTCCCACGTATGGTTTTTTTCGCCGACGCAGCTGTTACTGCGTATGTAAACGCCTAAATATTCGCGCAATTTTCTCGTATAACAGTCAGCTCTTCGCCACTCGGCCCCCTTTCCCTGGCTGGAACCAAAGCATGAAACGCCCTCGCCCCGCCCGCCTCGCCCTGCTTGCTGTGGTGTGCCTGATCCCCCTCCTTGCAGTGGCAGCCTGGCAGCTGTTGCCGCCAGGTCGAGATAGCTTGCCCACGGTCACTGTCGTGCGCGGCGACATTGAGAACAGTGTCACCGCCCTGGGCACCCTGCAACCGCGACGCTACGTAGACGTCGGCGCCCAGGCCTCCGGACAGATCCGCAAGATCCATGTCGAGGCCGGTGACCAGGTCACGCAAGGCCAGCTACTGGTAGAGATCGACCCTGCCACGCAGCAGGCCAAACTCGACGCCAGCCGCTACGCCATCGAAAACCTCGAGGCCCAGTTGCAGGAGCAAAAAGCCCAGCACGAGCTGGCGCGCCAGAAGTATCAGCGCCAGCAGCGCCTGAGCGCCGGGAATGCCACCCGCGAAGAAGATGTGCAAACCGCCAAGGCCGAACTGAGTGCGACCCAGGCGCGGGTGGACATGTTCAAGGCCCAGATCCGCCAGGCCCAGGCCAGCCTGCGCAGTGACGAGGCCGAACTGGGCTATACGCGGATTTACGCGCCGATGAGCGGCACCGTAGTGGCGGTAGATGCGCGAGTCGGCCAGACGCTCAACGCCCAGCAACAGACGCCGTTGATCCTGCGCATCGCCAAACTGTCGCCGATGACCGTATGGGCCGAAGTGTCCGAAGCCGATATCGGCCACGTCAAACCGGGCATGAGCGCCTATTTCACCACCCTCGCCGGCGGCACCCGGCGCTGGACCAGCACCGTGCGCCAGATCCTGCCGATCCCGCCCAAGCCCCTGAACGAAACCAGCCAAGGCAGTGGCAGCCCCAGCAGTACCAGCAAAACCGGCAGTGGCCGGGTAGTGCTATACACCGTACTGCTGGATGTGGACAACGCTGACAATGCGTTAATGGCCGAAATGACCACCCAGGTGTTTTTCGTCGCCAGCCAGGCCAGGGACGCTCTCACCATCCCGGTCGCAGCGCTGCTCGGCAGCCAAGGCACCGACAAGCAGATCGCGCGGGTCGTGACCAAAAACGGCGCCATCAAGGAGCGAGAAGTACAGCTGGGTATCAGTGACCGCCTGCGGGTTGAAGTGTTGGATGGCCTGGACGAAGGCGATCACCTGTTGATCGGCCCAGCCAGCGGCAGCGGGGGTTGATGTGACCACGCCACTGATCGAACTCAAGAACATCCGCAAATCCTACGGCGGCGGCGACAGCCCGCAGGTCGACGTATTGCGTGGGATCGACCTGTCGATCCATGCAGGAGAGTTCGTTGCCATCGTCGGCGCCTCCGGCTCCGGCAAATCCACACTGATGAACATCCTCGGCTGCCTCGACCGCCCCACCGTGGGCGACTACCTGTTCGCAGGGGAAAACGTCGCGCACCTGGACAGCGACGCACTGGCCTGGCTGCGCCGCGAAGCCTTTGGTTTCGTGTTCCAGGGCTACCACCTGATCCCGTCCGGCTCGGCCCAGGAAAACGTTGAGATGCCGGCGATCTATGCGGGTATCAGCGCTGCCGAACGCCATGCCCGTGCCAAGGCTCTGCTGACCCGCCTGGGCCTGGCCGATCGCACCAACAACCGCCCGCACCAGCTCTCCGGTGGTCAGCAACAGCGCGTCTCGATTGCCCGGGCGTTGATGAACGGCGGGCATATAATCCTTGCCGACGAACCCACCGGGGCCCTCGACAGCCACAGCGGTGCCGAGGTGATGGTGCTGCTGGATGAATTGGCGAGCCAGGGCCATGTGGTTATCCTCATTACCCACGACCGCGAAGTCGCGGCGCATGCCAACCGCATCATTGAGATCAGCGACGGCCGGATCATCAGCGATTCGGCGTTGAGTACCCCCCACGTGCCCGTCACGGCCGGCAGCGACGCATTGCAAGCCGTGGATCTGCGCCAGCGCCTGGCCGACGGTGCCGAACACAATGGTGCCTGGAAAGCCGAGCTGCTGGACGCGGTGCAGGCAGCCTGGCGGGTCATGTGGATCAACCGCTTCCGCACCGCGCTGACGCTGCTGGGGATCATCATCGGCGTGGCGTCGGTGGTAGTGATGCTGGCGGTGGGCGAAGGCAGCAAGCGTCAGGTCATGGCGCAGATGGCGGCCTTCGGCTCCAACATCATCTATCTGAGCGGCTTTTCGCCTAACCCGCGCACACCGGCAGGTATCGTGACCCTCAATGATGTGGCGGCATTGGCTACATTGCCCCAGGTCAAGCGCATCATGCCGGTGAACGGCACCTACGCCGGCGTGCGCTTCGGCAACGTCGACTACATGGCCTATGTGGGCGGCAACGACACCAACTTCCCGGACATCTTCAACTGGCCAGTGGCCCAAGGTAGCTACTTTACCGAAGCCGACGAACGCGCCGGGGCCACGGTGGCGGTGATCGGCCATCGCGTGCGCGAAAAACTGTTCAAAGGCCAGCTAGACCCCATCGGCCAATACATCCTGATCGAAAACGTGCCCTTCCAGGTGATTGGCGTGTTGGCGGAAAAAGGCTCCAGCTCCGGGATGCAAGACAGCGACGACCGTGTCGCCATTCCCTATACCGCCGCCAGCGTGCGCCTGTTCGGCACCTATAATCCCGAATACGTTGTCATTGCCGCCGCCGATGCACGCAAGGTGCAAGAGGCCGAGCAAGCCATCAGTCAGCTTATGCAAAAGCTGCACGGCGGCAAACGCGACTTCCACCTGACCAACGACGCAGCGATGATCCAGGCCGAAGCACGGACCCAGAACACCCTGTCGCTGATGCTCGGCTCGATTGCAGCGATTTCCCTGCTGGTGGGCGGCATCGGCGTGATGAACATCATGTTGATGACCGTGCGCGAACGCACCCGTGAAATCGGCATCCGCATGGCCACCGGGGCACGCCAGCGCGACATCCTGCGCCAGTTTCTCACCGAGGCGGTGATGCTCTCGGTGGTCGGCGGCCTGTTTGGTATTGCCCTGGCATTGCTGGTAGGCGGCGTGCTGGTGCTGGCTGAAGTGGCGGTACAGTTTTCCCTGGTGGCGGTGCTCGGCGCGTTTGGCTGTGCGCTGGTCACCGGCGTCGTATTCGGCTTCATGCCGGCCCGTAAAGCTGCCCGGCTTGATCCGGTTAAGGCGTTGACCAGTGAATAAACGATCTCTCACTCCACAACTGTCAGCGCTCAGTGTGTGCCTGTTGCTCACGGCCTGCGGCACTAACCCGCCCGCCATCGACAGTGGCCTTGCTGCGCCCGCCGCCTGGCATTTTGCCGAACGCGAAGCGACCCAAGCCATCAACCAACGTTGGTGGACGCAGTTTGGCAGCCCGGCGCTGAACCGCCTGATCGACCAGGCCCGCCGTGACAGCTTCGACGTGGCGGCGGCCATGGCGCGTGTCCGCCAGGCCCAGGCCACGGCGGTAATTGCCGGTGCACCATTGTTGCCGGAACTGAAGTTCAACCTCAGCGCCAGCCGTCAACGGCTGTTGCGCGGCAGCGGCAACTCGGAGCTGGACGCCACCGAGAGCAACAGGACTGTCAACAACTATGACGCCAACCTCACGGCCAGCTACGAAATCGACTTCTGGGGTGGCCGCGCCGCTGCCCGCGACAGCGCCGTGCACAGCTTGCACGCCAGTGAGTTCGATCAGGCCAACGTGGAGCTGACCCTGCTCAGCAACGTCGCCGACCGCTACGCGCAAACCCTGGCCGCACGCCAGCGCCTGCAGATTGCCGAGCTCAACCTGGCGAATGCGCGCAATGTGCTGAACCTGGTGCAGACCCGCCACGACGCAGGTTCCGCCACGGCCCTGGAACTGGCACAACAGAAAAGCCTGGTGGCCGGTCAGCAACGGCAACTGCCGCTGATCGAGCAATCGGCCGAAGAATCGCAGATCACCCTCGCCGCCTTGCTCGGCCAACCCGTGCAGGCCCTGGAGCTAGGCACAGAACCCTTTCAGGCATTGACTTGGCCAAGTATCGGGCCTGGCGTGCCCAGCCAGTTATTGAGCCGGCGCCCCGACCTCGCCCAGGCTGAGGCCCAGTTGGCGGCGGCCAGCGCCGACGTCACGGTGGCCCGTGCGGCCATGCTACCGACGGTGACGTTGGGCGCAACGCTCGGCTCAGGCGCGTCCAAGGCTGAAGAGATCCTGCGCAGTCCCTTCTACACCCTGACCTCGGGCCTGATGGCGCCGATTTTCAATAATGGCCGGCTGAGCGCCGAGCGCGACAAGGCTCGGGCACGCCAGGATGAACTGCTGCAAACCTACCGTGGGGCGATCATCAACGGCTTTGCCGATGTGGAAAAAGCCCTCAGCAGCATCACCCGCCTGGACCAGCAACGCCAGTGGCAAACCGAAGAGCTGCAACAGGCGCAGGCCGCCTTCCAGATTGCCCAAAGCCGCTATGAAGCCGGCGCCGAAGACCTGCTCACGGTACTGCAAACCCAGCGCACCCTGTACGACGCCCAAGACCAGAACGTGCTACTGCGCCTGTCGCGCCTGCAAGCCAGCATCGCCCTGTACAAGGCATTGGGCGGTGGCTGGAACACCGATATCTGATAAACGAAACTCATATTTCTTACACGAGTTGTTTCTTCACCTTACATTTTCCACCCCAAGGTCCTTGGTAAAAAAGCCGTTATCACACGGATGCCCAGGACCTCATGATGAAACCCAGCGCTTTTGTAAACGGCCTGGTCTGCATCGGCTTTTGGCTGATACCAAACCTGGCGTTGGCCGAGCCCTTGATCGCCCCCACCGCGATCGACTGGTTGCTGGACTGCCCACTCACTGCAACAGCGCGCCTGGACCCCGAAGTGGTTGGCCGCACCCAATGCGGCCTGGTCAGCATGCCCCGCGACCATGCCGCCCCCCAGCGCGGCCGCATTCGCCTGAGCGTGACACGGGTAGGCGCACGGCAGCCGCTCAACCGTGAAGGCGTGGTGTTCATCCAGGCCGGCGACCCCCAGCGGGTCAAAGGCGCACCTTTCGTCCTTCACTTGGCCAGCCGCTGGGAGTCGCTTGCCACCACCGCCTATCGCACCCTGGTCGACCGCTACGACGTGATCGAGCTGAGCACCCGCGACCTGCGTCAGGGCAATGCCGTGGAACAGGCCGCCCGGGACATGGAGTACGTGCGCGGGCAATTGGGCGAGGCGCGCCTCAACTACCTGGGCAACGCCGCTGCCACGCGCCTGGGCAACCGCTATGGCACGCTGTTTCCCGAGCGCGTCGGGCGCATGGTGCTGATCAATACCGAGCCAGGCGAAGCGCTCGCCGCTGGTGTCGAGCAGCTCTTGCTCAAGGAGTCGGCACACGCAGGCGCTGACGGCTGTGTGAGCCGCTGGCTAGGGGATTTTCTCGCTTATGGCAAACAGCCGCCGGCGACCGCACGCTGCCTGGATTTGGGCGCCTGGGAATAACCTGCGCATTTACGACCCCTATTCACCGAAAACGACCCCTTGCGTTGACGCACCTGCCCAATCGTTATTAAGTGCTATTTATCCGCATTAATACGATAAATCACCGCCATGCTGAGTCGTCCGTTACGCCGCAAACGCCAGAAGCTGTCCGATGTGATTGTCGAGTCGGTCAAGCGCTCGATCGTCACCGACGCCTTGAAGCCCGGCGATCGCCTGCCCACCGAACGCGAGCTGATGGAAAGCTTCCAGTGTTCCAAGGGTTCGGCACGCGAAGCGCTCAAGGCGTTGGAAGTGGAGGGCCTGGTGAGCACGCGCACCGGCCCCAGTGGCGGGGCGTACTTGAACCAGGCCGGCACCGAGCCGGCCAGCCGCGCCCTGCGCAATTACCTGCATTTCCAGCACCTGGACGGCGAGCAGGTCTACCAACTGCGCAAGGTCATCGAAGTGGAGTTGGCGGTGTCGGTGCTGGGGCGTTTGAGCGAAGACGACTACCTGGCCCTGCAAGCCAACGTGGATTTTTGCAGCGCCCCCGAAGACAGCGAAGCCGGCCAGCGCGAACAACGCCTGGCGGAACTGGAGTTCCACAACCTGCTGGCCCGGGCCTGCCCCAACCCGCTGCTGAGTTTCATGGCGCAGTTCCTCAATGACTTGCTGCGCGACCTGGTGGTGCTGAAAAAGGCCTACAAGCCCAAGCGCAAGCAGTTCGATGCGGCCAACCTCGACTATCACAAGCAACTGCTGATCGCCTTTCGTGCCGGGGATGAAAGCGCGGTGCGCAGCTTGATGCATGAACACATGTGCGATGCCGAACACCACATGACCGCGCTGGAAGGCCAGGTGAGCCCGCACTTCCTCTTGGAGTTCGACCACTCTTAAACACACCAACCATTCAATGTGGGAACCCGTTCAATGTGGGAGCTGGCTTGCCTGCGATGCGGGCGCCTCGGTGTTACAGAGGGACCGAGTAGATGCCATCGCAGGCAAGCCAGCTCCCACATTTGACCCCGTTCCCCCGCGAAATCGAGTTATCCAATAACAAGCCTGCCCACAGGCCCTTGCTCCACCGTATCGCCCTTGCCGCTCCTGCCAATAACTAAACCAGGGAGTCACCCCATGCAGCGTCGTACGTTATTGAAAGCCAGCCTCACCGCCGCCGCCGCCCTCAGCCTTCCGCTGAGCGTGCGTTCGGCATTCGCCGCCGAGCCCTTTACCTTTTACGGCCTCAAGTCCATGTCTGGCGCCTTTGCCAGCTATGGCAAATTTGCCGACATGGGTTCACGCCTGGCGGTGCAACAACACCCCGACTTGCTCGGCCGCCCGCTGAACTACAAGGTCATCGATACCGAAGGCAACGCCGGCAAGGCGGTGCGCAAGGTGCAAGAGGCCATCGCGCAGGACGGCGCACGGTTCTTCCAGGGCTGCACGCTGTCGTCTTCCGCCCTGGCGGTAGCCAAGGAAGTGGACAAGGTCGGCGGCGTGTTCATGACCCCGGTGGGCGCCGATGAAGTCACAGGCAAGGACTGCAACAAGGCGACCTTCCGCTGGTCAGTGCCCACCTACGGTGCGATCCGCGAAACCATGGTGCCGCTGATCAAGTTGCTGCCGGACGCCAAGCGCTGGTACACCATCACCCCGCAATACGTGTTCGGCGAAGCCTTGCTCGAAGGGGCCAAAAACGTGCTCAAGGAACATAGCCTGGAACACGTGGGCAACAGCTACCACTCACTGCAGGAACAGGAGTTTTCCGGTTACCTGACCAACGCCATTTCCACCAAGCCCGATGTGCTGGTGCTGCTCAACTTTGGCAGCCAATCGTCCAACACCCTGCGCCAGGCCGTGAACTTCGGCATCAAGGAGCGCATGAAGGTATTGCTGGTGTGGTCTGCCGGCCTGGATCAGTTCCAGGAACTGGGCAGCGATGTGCTCGAAGGCGTGTACCTGGGCGCACAGTACTGGCACCAGGTCGACACCCCGCTCAATCGTGAGTTGGTCAAGCTGACCCAGGCCACCTACGGCATCAACCCCACCTACCCGCTGGCCGCCGACTACATCAGCACCAAAGTCATGCTCGACACCATCATCGCCACCGGCAGTTTCGACGGCCCGACCGTAGCCAAGGCCCTGCAAGGCTTGAGCTACGAAGGCCCGACCGGCAAAGAGTCGATCCGCGCCGGCGACCACCAGGTGATCAAGGATTACTACCTGCTGATCGGCAAGGCCAGCGGCGACATGGCCGACAAGGACGACCTGGCCAAAGTGCTCAGCGCTGGCCAGTCGTTCCCCGCAGTCGAGGCGACGGGCTGCACACTCGGCTGACCGCTTAACTTTTGTCGCGCAGGGCCGCGCAAGCGGCCACCTGCGGAGGGTGCCTGCATGCTTAATCTGTACCTGTTCCAGATCCTCAACGGCCTTGGGTTAGGGATGATCTACTTCCTGATCGCGGTGGGGCTGACGATCATTTTCGGCCTGCTCAACTTCGTCAACTTCGCCCACGGCGCGTTCTTCCTGCTCGGCGCCTACATCTGCTACACCGCGGTAAGCCTCACCGGCAGCTTCTGGCTGGCGTTGCTGATCGCGCCGTTGGTGGTGGCTGCGTTGGCCTGGGTGATTGAGCGCTTGTTGATCCAGCGTATCTACCACTTGCCGCACATGTTCCAGATTCTGGTGACCTTGGGGATCGCTCTGATCATCCAGGAAGCCAGCGTGATGATCTGGGGCCCGGTGGGCAAAAGCGTCGCCGTGCCGGAACTGTTGCGCGGCGTGCTGGTAGTGGGTGATTTTGTCTATCCCTACTACCGCCTGTTCCTCATCGTGTTTTCCGGGCTGGTGGGCCTGGGCCTGTGGCTGCTGCTGGAGCGCACGCGCTTCGGTGCTCTGGTGCGCGCCGGCAGTGAAAGCACCGAAACCGTGTCGCTACTGGGCACCAATATCTTCCGCCTGTTCTCCATGACCTTCGCCCTCGGCGTCGCCCTGGCCGGTGTCGCCGGGGTGTTGTTCGCGCCCTTGCGCGGCGCCCAGCCCTTCGTCGGCCCGGAGATTCTCGGCATCGCCTTCGTGGTGGTGGTGATCGGCGGCATGGGCTCGTTCAGCGGTGCGCTGGTCGGCGGTTTGCTGGTGGGCGTGGTGCAAAGCCTGATGACCACACTCTGGCCCCAGGGTGCGAGCCTGATGATCTACGGCGCCATGGCCGTGGTGATCCTGGTACGCCCTTACGGCCTGTTCGGGAGAGCCTGACATGAGCGAGAAAAACCCCCTGCCGTTTGCCAAGACCCAATCCAGAGCCATGTTGCTGTGGGTGCTGGCCGTGCTGATCGGCCTGCCGCTGGTGTTGCCCTCGGCGACCCTGGCCACCGAGATCCTGATCTTTGCCATGGCCGCCCTGGCCTGCAACCTGCTGCTGGGCTATACCGGGCTGCTGTCCTTCGGCCAAGGCATCTTCTTTGGTGCCGGTGCTTATTGTGCGGCGCTGTTGATGATCCACCTGCAACTGGGCCTGTTCATGGCGTTGCTGGGCGCGGCGCTGGCCGGTGGCGTGCTGGCTTTGCTGGTGGGTGCCCTGGCGATTCGGCGAACGGGCATTTACTTCGTGATGCTCACGTTGGCGTTCAGCCAGATGGCCTACTTCGTCGCCTACACCCTGAGCGACTGGACCGGCGGCGACAACGGCCTGCTCAGCGTGCCACGCCCGGAAATTCGTGTGGGTGACACCGTGCTGCTGTCCCTGGCCGATGCCCGCGCCTTCTACGGTTTTGTCGCGGTGCTGTTCCTGCTGATTTTCATCGGCGCACGCCGGGTGATCGCCTCGCCGTTCGGCAGCACGCTGATGGCGATCCGCGAGAATGAAACCCGCGCCTCGGCCATCGGCTACGACACGCGTCACTTCAAGATCCTGGTGTTCGTGCTGTCCGGCGCGGTCACCGGGATTGCCGGGGCGCTGTACGCCATGCTGTTGCACTTTGTGCCGCTGTCGAATATCGACCTGGCGATGTCCGAGAACATCCTGATCATGACCATCGTCGGCGGCACCGGCTCGCTGTTCGGCTCACTGCTGGGCGCCGGTTCCATCGTGCTGCTGGGTGACTTTCTCTCCGATCTGTGGCCGCGCTGGCTGATGCTGCTGGGGGTGATCCTGATCCTGGTGGTGATCTTCATGCGCGGCGGTTTGTGGGGCGGCTTGGCGTCGCTGTTCGAAAAGCTGCGCGGCACGCGCAAACCCGCAGTCGTCGCCAAGGAGGACGGGCTATGAGTATCTTGCTGGAAACCCAGAACCTGGAGCTGGCCTACGGCGCGTTCCATGCGGTCAATGGCGTCAACCTCAAGGTCGAAGCCGGCACCATCCACACCATCATCGGCCCCAATGGCGCCGGCAAGACTAGCCTGTTTCATTGCCTGACGGGCGAACGCCAGGCCACCGCCGGAGCGATCCATTTCGACGGCAAGAACCTGATGCGCAAGCCCGCCCACGGCCGCGTCGGCCTGGGCATGGCGCGTTCGTTCCAGCTCACCAGCCTGTTCCAGAACCTCAGCGTGCGCGAAAACCTGCGCCTGGCCGCCCAGGGCCGCGATGGCTCGCGTGCCTTGAACTTCTGGCGTCGGGTGGACAGCCAGCGCGAACACCTGGAGATGGCCGACCAGGTGCTGGAACGCCTGCAACTCACGGCCCGCGCCGACACCCTGGCCGGTGAGTTGTCCCACGGCCAGCAACGGGTACTGGAGGTGGGCATGTCGATCTGCTCCAAACCCAAACTGTTGATGCTCGACGAGCCCACCTCGGGCATGGGCATCGACGATATCCCGATCATGACCCAACTGATCAGCGACCTTGGGCGCGACCATACGGTGCTGTTGATCGAACACAACATGAGCATCGTCATGTCCATCAGCCAACGCATCACGGTGATGAGCCATGGGCAGATTCTGGTGGAAGGCACGCCGGAGTTCGTGCGCGCCGATGAACGTGTGCGTACTGCCTATCTTGGGGAGGCTGCCTGATGCTGATCGTCGAGAATATCCATTCCTACTACGACAAGAGCCATGTGCTGGAGGGCGTGTCGCTGAGCGTCAATCCTGGCGAACTGGTGACCCTGCTGGGCCGTAACGGTGCCGGCAAGACCACCACCCTGCGTAGCATCCTCGGCATCATCTGCCCGCGCCAGGGCCAGATCCACTTCAACGGCCAGGCGTTGGTGGGGCAGAAGATTTTCGAAATTGCGCGCCAGGGCTTGGCGCTGGTGCCGGAAAACCGCGGGATTTTCCGCCTGCTGACGGTGGAAGAAAACCTGCGCATCGCCGCCCGCAAACACAGCCGCTGGCAACTGGAAGACGTGTACGCCATGTTCCCGCGCCTCAAGGAGCGGCGCAAAAACGCCGGCCATGCGTTGTCCGGCGGCGAACAACAGATGCTCGCCATCGCCCGCGCCCTGCTGAACGACCCCAAGCTGCTGATCCTCGACGAACCCACTGAAGGCCTGGCCCCGGTGATCGTTGACGAGCTGGTGAAGATCCTGCGCAAGGTCAAGGACGAGGGCCTGCCGGTGTTGCTGGTGGAACAGAACCTGATGGTCTGCGACAAGCTCGCCGACCGCCATTACGTGCTCGAACAGGGCCGCGTGGTGTACGAAGGCAGCGCCGCTGACTTCCGCGCCGACCCGACGATCAAAAACCGTTACCTGGCCTTGAGTGCCTGAGTGGAGATTCCTGATGAATAGTCTTGCGCAACCGCTCCAGAGCAATGCCCCGCTGATCAACCGCGACCGCTTGTGGCAGTCGCTGATGGACCTGGCCCGGCTCGGCGCCACGGCCAAGGGCGGCGTGTGTCGCCTGGCCCTCACCGACCTGGACCGCCGGGCCCGCGACCTGTTTGTGCAGTGGTGCGAGGCCGCCGGGTGCAGCATCAGTGTGGATGCCATCGGCAATATCTTCGCCCGCCGTCCTGGCCGCAACCCCGCCCTGCCCCCGGTCATGACCGGCAGCCATATCGACACCCAGCCCACCGGCGGCAAGTTCGACGGTTGCTACGGGGTAATGGCCGGGCTGGAAGTGATCCGCACGCTCAATGACTTGCAGATCGAAACCCAGGCGCCCATCGAAGTGGTGGTGTGGACCAACGAAGAAGGCTCGCGCTTCCCGCCGTGCATGATGGGCTCCGGGGTATTTGCCGGGAAGTTCGACCTGCAGGACACCCTCGACAAGCGCGACGACCAGGGCCTGTCGGTAGGCAGCGAATTGCAGCGCATCGGCTATGCCGGTTCGCGTGCGGTGCTGGGCCATCCGGTGGGCGCTTATTTCGAAGCGCATATCGAGCAAGGCCCGGTGCTGGAGGACCAGGCCATTACCCTGGGCGTGGTGATGGGCTGCCTGGGCCAGAAGTGGTTCGACCTGACTCTCACCGGCGTAGAGGCGCATGCGGGCCCTACGCCCATGCACCTGCGCAAGGATGCCCTGGTGGGCGCTGCCGAGGTGGTCAGCGCGGTCAACCGTATCGCCCATCAGCATCAGCCTCACGCCTGCGGCACCGTCGGCTGCCTGAACCTGCACCCTGGCTCGCGCAACGTGATCCCCGGCCAGGTGCACATGACCATCGACCTGCGTCACCTGCACGCCGACAAGCTGCAAGCCATGGTCGATGAAGTGCGTAGCGTGATCGAGGACTCCACTGCCCGCAACGGCTTGACGTTTGAACTGACGCCCACCGCCGACTTCCCGCCGCTGGACTTTCACCCGACCTGCGTCAACGCCGTGCGCGAGGCTGCCCAGGCATTGGGCTTGAGCCATATGGACATTGTCAGCGGTGCCGGGCATGACGCGATCTTCGTCGCTGAACTGGGCCCGGCCGGGATGATCTTTGTGCCGTGCGAAGGCGGCATCAGCCATAACGAAATCGAAAACGCCGCGCCGGATGACCTGGCGGCGGGTTGCGCGGTGTTGCTGCGCGCCATGGTCAAGGCGGCACAGGGGGATGTGGCATGAGCGAGATTGGCCAACTGACAGCGGTGCAACTGTTGCAGCACTTTCGCGACAAGACCTTGTCGCCCGTGGAGGTCACCGAAGACGCGTTGCTGCGCATCGAGCGCTATAACCCGGTGGTGAATGCCTACTGCCATGTCGACCCGCAAGGCGCCTTGGACGCTGCGCGGGCGTCGGAACAACGCTGGCTCAAGGGCGAACCCTGCGGGGCGCTGGATGGCGTGCCGGCGTCGATCAAAGACCTAACGCTGACGGTCGGTATGCCCACGCGCAAAGGCTCGCGCACCTCCAGTGCCGAGGGCCCGTGGGACGTGGACGCGCCCTTCTCGGCCTTCATGCGCAAGGCCGGCGCGGTGCTGCTGGGCAAGACCACCACCCCGGAATTCGGCTGGAAAGGCGTCACCGATAACCCGCTGTATGGCATCACCCGCAACCCGTGGGACACGCGCACCACCGCCGGTGGCTCGTCCGGGGGCGCCGCTGCGGCGGCGGCATTGAACCTGGGCGTGCTGCACCAGGGCAGCGACGCCGGCGGCTCGATCCGTATTCCCTGTGCGTTTACTGGCACCTTCGGGATCAAGCCGACTTTCGGCTATGTACCGCAATGGCCGGCCAGTTCCATGACGATTCTGTCGCACCTGGGGCCGATGACGCGCACCGTGGAAGACAGCGTGCTGATGCTGCAAGCCGTGGCGCAGCCGGATGCGCGAGATGGCTTGATCGGCGCGCCAAGGACCAGGCCCTGGCTCGCTCCAGGAACGGACTTGAAGGGGTTGCGTATCGCCTATAGCCCCACGTTCGGCTATGTGAAAGTCGACCCGCAAGTTGCCCAGGTAGTGGATCGGGCTGTGCAGGGCCTGGTGCAACTGGGCGCCCATGTCGAGCAGATCGACCCCGGTTTCAGCGACCCGCTGGAGGTGTTCAGCACCCTATGGGCTGCCGGCGCAGCACGCCTGACCGGCACGATGAGCGAGGCGCAAAGGCAACTTCTGGACCCAGGGCTGCTACGCATTGCACAACGGGGCGAGCGCTTGAGCCTGGATGATTTCAACGCAGCCCTGGAAGCCCGGGCGGCGCTGGTCGCACGGATGGCGGCTTTCCATGAGCATTACGATGTGCTGGTGTCACCGATGATGCCGATCACCGCGTTCGAAGCCGGGCACAACGTACCGCCGGGTTCGGGAATGACTGAGTGGATGGAATGGACGCCGTTCACCTACCCGTTCAACCTCACCCAGCAACCGGCGGCGTCAGTGCCCTGCGGGTTGGCGGCAAATGGCTTGCCAGTGGGCTTGCATGTGGTGGGCGCGCGGTTTGCCGATGAACAGGTACTTAGGGTGTGTCACGCGTATGCACAGGCATTCCCCACAGCGCACTTGCACACACCGAAAATCCCGACCTGAAATACCTACAACTGTGGGAGCTGGCTTGCCTGCGATAGCGCTGGTTCAATCAGCACATTGACCTCTGACACACCGCCGTCGCAGCTTCTACACAATTTTGTAGGTTGTAGCAGCCAACGGTAACCACGATGCGAAGCGAGCCGCTCTTGATCTGCTTTTGATCTTGATCTCAGGCGCCCCGTTAAACCACGCTGGCCGGAATTCGACAGGGATTTGGGGGGTAAACCGGCAGGGATGCCGGTTTAGCCGCCGTCAGGGCGGAACCCTAAGTGGCCGTTACCGCAGCAATGGATATGTACACCATCCAACTGTGTTGACTGCCAGGCCGTCTTCGCGAGCAAGCCCGCTCCCACAGTTTGACTGCGGGGTGTCAGGTAGATAAGCGTCGGCGTTCAGGTCGCTATCGCAGGCAAGCCAGCTCCCACAGGTTTGACCGCATTCCTTTACACTGTCTTCCATTCATCCCCGGGGGCTTCATGGACATCGAACTGGCACGCACCTTCCTCGAAATCACCCGCTGCGGCAGCCTGGCCGCAGCGGCCGAGAAACTGCACGTCACCCAGACCGCTATCACCGCTCGTGTCAAAAACCTTGAGAACCAGCTCGGCTGCACGCTGTTTGTGCGCAACCGTGCCGGTGCGCGGCTGACCGCCGACGGCGAGGCCTTCGTGGTGTACGCCAACCAGTTGCTGCAGACCTGGGAAGCGGCGCGACGCGACCTGCCGTTGCCCGATGGCTATCGCAATGTGCTGCATATCGGCGGAGAGGTCAGCCTGTGCAACCCATTGATGCTCGGCTGGGCCAAGGCGCTGCGCGAGCACATTCCGGGGCACGCGCTGCGCACCGAGGTGCGTGAAGGCGAGTACCTGCTGCGCCAACTGGAGTTGGGTGTGCTCGACGCCGCCTTGGTGTTCCAGCCGCAATACTGGCCGGGCTTGCAGGTGGAGCAGGTGCTGGAAGAAAAACTGATCCTGGTGCAATTGGCGAGCAAACCCTCGCCTTACGTGTATATCGACTGGGGCCAGGGTTTTCGCCAGCAACACGACGCCGCCCTGCCCGACCGTGCGCGTGCCGCGCTGAGTTTCAACCTGGGGCCGCTGGCGTTGCAGTACATTCTGGAAAACGGCGGTGCCGGCTACTTCCGCACACGGGTGGTGCAAAGCTACCTGGACAGCGGCGTGATGCAGCGCGTGCCCAAGGCGCCGGAATTCAGCTTTCCGACCTACCTGGTGTACTCGCGGGCGCGGGATTCGGCGGTGTTGCAGCAAGCCCTGGAACTGCTACGCGCGGTGGTGAAGGTCGAAGGCGACTGGTCGCAACGCTGGGATCCGCTGATTTGAATCACTCTACATCTGCGCACATGCTAGCCTGCTGGTGTTTCCTCTCGCAGCCTTACCGATGAACAAGAAAAAGTCCGTCACCATCAGCGACATTGCCAAACGGGTCGGCATGACCACCATTACGGTGTCCCGGGCCCTGAGCAAACCCGACCTGGTCAAACCCGCCACCCTGGCGCGCATTCTTGAAGTGGCTCGCGAGCTCGACTACGTGCCCAACGCCTTCGCCCGTGGGCTCAAGCGCAGTGAAAGCCTGATCCTCGGGGTCATCACCGCATCGGTAGACAACCCGTTCTACAGCGAGATGATCAAGGCCATTTCCCGCGAGGCGAAAAAGCACGGCTACACCATCATGCTGGTGGACACCGATGAACTTGAAGAACTCGAAAGCAAGGCAGTCGATACCCTCCTGGGCTACCGCGTGGCGGGGATCATCCTGTCGCCGGTTTCCGACGAGCCAAGCTACCAGCCCGACTACCTGGAGCGCCTGGGCAACGGCAAGACCCCGGTGGTACTGCTCGATCGCACGATCCACGACAGCCCGTTCAGCCGTGTTGTGCTCGACAACTACCACAGCGGCCTGCAAGCCGCGCACTACCTGTTACGCCAAACCCCGAACCTCAAGCGCCTGCTGGTGCTGACCGGCCCCGAGCACTCGCGCATCAGCGTGGAGCGCCTCAAGGGCCTGCGCGAAGTGCTGGCCGAGCACCCCGACATTCAGGTCGAGGTGCAGGCGGGCGACTACACGCTGATGCCGGCTTATTTACATACTCTCGACTACCTGGCCGCACACTCGGCGCCGGATGCGATCATGGGCTTCAACCAGTTGATCACCCTGGGCGCCCTGCGCGCCTTGCGCATGCACAACATCGCCCATGACAGCCTGACCATCTGTGGCATCGACCGCCTGCCCTTTGCCGATATCTTCGGCGTGCCCATCGCTTGCGTAGCCCATGATGCATCCCTGGCCGGCAGCAGTGCCGTGCGCCTGCTACTTGACCGCCTGCAAGACCCGCACAAGCCACGGGACAAAGTGGTCATCGCCGGGCAGTTGGAAAACGGCTAGCGGCTGGTGTAGCCGCCGTCCACCGGCAGGCTGACGCCACTGATCATGCTCGCCGCGTCGCTAAGCAAAAACAGCACCGGTAGCGCCACTTCCGCCGGTTGCGCAAAACGCCCCAAAGGAATCGCTGCCAGCGCCGGGTCGCGCTTGGCCGGGTCGGACCAGGCCATGGCCGCCATCGGCGTCAAGGTCACGGTGGGGTTGACGCTGTTGACGCGTATGCGAAAACGGCCCCACTCGGCGCATTGCACGCGGGTGATCGCATCCAGTGCAGCCTTGGAGGCGCAGTAGCTCAGGTGATCGTCCAGCGCCACCAACGACGCCTGACTGGAGACGTTGACGATGCTGCCCGCCATGTTCGCTTCGATCATCTTTGCCGCGACCCGGCTGGCCACTTGCGCAGCGGCGCGGGCGTTGACGCTCATCACCTGGTCGAAGGCGCTGGCGCTGATGGCCGCGGCAGGCTCCAGGCGTGAGATACCGGCGCAGTTGACCAGACCGTGCAGAGGCGGCAAATCTTGCAGGGTTTTGTCGAGGGCGACGCTGTCAGCGATATCTACGCACAGGGTGTGGCACCCCAATGCAGCCAACGCCTGGGCATCGCGACCGAGAGCGAAGACTTCAGCGCCGCTGGCGATCAGTTGCTGGGCAATTTCGCGACCGATGCCGCTGCTGGCACCAGTGACGAGGATGCGCTGGTGCGAGAAGTCGAAGGTGGTGGTCATAAATAAAGATCTCAAAACCAATGAAGACCCACTGTGGGAGCTGGCTTGCCTGCGATAGCGGTGTATCAGCTCCCGATAAGGAGACTGACACTCCGCTATCGCAGGCAAGCCAGCTCCCACATTTTTGGACTGTGTTGAATCAGGTGGCTTGCAGGTTGTGCATGACCGGTTTCAGGGCCGGATACAGCTTCAGGTACTCGGCAAACGCCCGGTCATAGGTCATGACATTCTCCCGCTTGGGCTGCGCCCGCAGTTGCAACTGCACCCAACCCGTGTCCATCTGCCCATCACTCACCAGCCCCACCGTATGCGCCGCCAACAACGCCGCGCCCAGGGCCGCTTCTACCTCTTGCACGATGGTGTACACCGGATAGCGTGTGACGTCGGCGATGATCTGCATCCACAGGTCCGAATGGCTCGCCCCGCCCACCACAATCAAGCGCGGGTCCAGGGAATGCGCGCCCTGGCTGCCCGCTTCGATATTGTGGCGCAGGGCAAAACTCACGCCCTCCAGCACCGCGCGGTACAGGTGAAAGCGGCTGTGGTAGAGGTTGAGCCCGACAAAACTGCCGCTGGCGCGGTCATCCCACACCGGGCTGCGCTCGCCCATCAAGTAAGGCAAAAACACCACGCCTTCGCTGCCTGCCGGAATCTTCATCGCGCTCTGCTCCAGCAGCGCCAGGCTGTCTTGCCCCGTGGCCTGGGCCTGCTGTTCTTCGGCCTGGCAGAACTGCTCGCGAAACCAGCTGACCGAGGCCCCGGCGGTGATCGCACCGCCGAAGATGTACAGGTCGCGGTGGCCGTTGTAGACGTGGGGCATGCTCACCAAACCGTGACGTGCATCCACCTGCTGGTTCAGATAGCCCCAGCACATGCTGGTGCCGATCATCGCCACATGATTGCCTGGCTGAGTGACACCCGCCGCCAGGGTCGCCATGGCCGCGTCCACGCCCCCAGCGAGGATCGGCGTGCCCGCCTGCAAGCCAAGGCGTGCGGCCCAGTCTGCAAGCAAACCACCCACCACCTCGCCGGAATACAGCAACCGCTGGGGCATCATCGACAGCGCGATACCCAACGCCTCCAGCATCTCGCCTGACCAGTTGCGCGCCGCCACGTCGTAGACACCACCGATATTCCCGGCGCTGCTGTGGTCCACCGCCAACTCGCCGGTCAGGCACCAATTGATGTAGCTGTTGGGCGGCAACAGGTAACGGGTATCCGCCCACACCTGAGGCTGGTGCTGCTTGAGCCAGAGCATCTTGGTGAAGCCGTAGTAGCTGTCCACCGAGTTGCCGGTGATGGCGAACAAGCGCTCCAGGTCCACATGCTCACGCACCCAGGCCACCTGCTCGCCGGCGCGGCGGTCCATCCAGATCAGGCACGGGTACAGCGGCGTCATCTGCGCATCCACAGCAATGCCCGAACCACCGTACAAACTGCTGATGCACAGCGCCTTGACCAGCGGCGCCGGCACCCCGGCCTTGGCCATGCACTGGGCCACGCAAGTTTCGACAGCATCCAGCCACACCTGCGGCCACTGCTCGGCCCAGCGCACTTTCGGGGTGTCCACCCGGTAGCCGTGGCTATGCTGGGCGATGATCGTGCCTTGGGCATCCACCAGCAGCGCCTTGGTGCTCTGGGTGCCAATGTCTACACCGATGACGTAGTCCATCTCAGAGCACCGGCTTCAACAGCACCTTGATCGACTTGGTCGAATTGGCCAGTTCAAACGCCTCGGCCCAGTCGTCCAGCGGGAAATCATGGGTGACGATGCCTTGGGAGGTGACCAGGCCACGCTCGAACAGGTCGATGGCGATCGGGTAGCAATACGGGCCCAGGTGCGCGCCGCGCACGTCGAGCTCCTTGCGGTCGCCGATGATCGACCAGTCCACACTGGTCTCGGCGCCAAACACGCTGAACTCGACAAAGCGCCCGAGCTTGCGGATCAGGTCCAGGCCCTGGGTGACGCCGGCCGGTACGCCGGTGGTTTCGATATAGACGTCACAGCCGTAGTTGTCCGTCAGCCCGTTGATGATCTCGCGAGCGTTGTCACGGGCGGGGTTGATCACCACATCGGCGCCGAACTTTTTCGCCAGTTCCAGGCGCTCGTCGACCATGTCGATCACCACCAGTTTTTTCGGGGTCTTCAGCGCGGCGACCTGGACCATGCACAGGCCAAGGGTACCCGCGCCGGCAATCACCACCACGTCGTCGAGCTGGATATCGCCACGGTTGACGGTATGGATCGAGCAGGCCATCGGCTCCACCAGCGCCGAGTCTTCAAGGGACACCGATTCGGGGATCTTGTGCACGATGGCGGTCTTGGGAATGCGCATGTACTGGGCCATGCCGCCTTCGGCCACTTCGCGCTGGAAGCCGAAGATGTTGTGCACTTCGCACATCCAGTATTTGCCTGATTTGCAGAAGCGGCATTTGCCACACGGCACGATCTGTTCGGCGATGACCTTGTCACCGACCTTGACCTCAAAGTGCTCCTCGGCGCCCTCGCCGGCTTCGACCACGTAGCCGAAAAATTCGTGGCCCGGTACTACCGGCGCCTTGACCCAGGGGTTGTCGCCGCCCCAGAACATCGCCGCGCCCGAGTGGCACTTGCAGTCACTGGCGCAGATGCCGCAGGCGGCGATACGGATCACCAGCTCATTGGTACGCGCCTGGGGTTTGCCGATGCGCTCCAGGCGGTAGTCTTTCGGGCCGTGGCAGACGACGGCTTGCATGTGAGTGTGCTTGTCCATGTGTTCGGTCCTGTGTAGTGAGGTATTAACGATGGCGCTGACGGCTGATGAAAATCGCCAGCAAGATGATCCCGCCCTTGATCACGCTCTGGACGTAGGGCGACACGCCAAGCATGTTCAAACCGTTGTTCAACACGCCCAGCAGCATGGCGCCGAGCAAGGTGCCGATGATCACTCCGCGGCCGCCGGCAATCGACGCACCACCCAGTACCACGGCGGCAATCGCATCCAGCTCGAACGACACGCCGGCATTCGGCTGGCCGCTCATCAAGCGCGAGGTGAGCACCAGCCCGGCAATCGCGGCGGTGAAGCCGCTGATGCCATACACCAGCAGCTTGAAACGCGCCGCTCGCACCCCGGACAAGCGCACCGCTTCTTCATTGCCGCCGATGGCGTAGATGTAGCGGCCGATGCGGGTGTGTTGCAGCAGCACATAGGCCGCCAGGTAGGTGATCAGCATGATCAGGATCGGCACCTGCAGGCCAAACACACTGGCGCGACCGAAGAATGCGAACCACTCTGGCAAGCCGGAAATCGGATAGCCGTCGGTGTACATCAGCCCGAACCCACGGGCGATGCCCATGGTCGCCAGGGTGACGATGATCGGCGGCATATGCAGGTACGCCACGAACAGCCCGTTGCCGATGCCGAAGGCCACGCCCACCAGCAGCCCCATGCCAATCGCCAGGCCCGGCGGCAACCCGGCGACCATCAGCCCGGCGGTCAAGGTGCCGGACAACGCCATCACCGGCCCCACCGACAAGTCGATACCGCCGGTGAGAATCACGCAGGTCATGCCCACCGCGATGATGGCGTTGATCGACACCTGGCGGGCGATGTTGGAGAGATTGCTGGCAGTGAGGAAGGTGTCACTGGCGAGGATCATCACCAGGGTCACCACCACCAGCCCGACAAAGGGATAAAACGCCGGCGAACGCAGCAGCCGCGCCAGGTTCAGGCGCAAGCGGCCGGTGCCGACGGTGTTAATGGACGTATTCACTTGAGCCCCCTGTTGCATGGCGCATGACCTCTTGAGGATTGACGGCGGACGCTTCCAGTACCTTGACGATGGCGCCCTTGTGGAACACGGCGACGCGGTCGCACATGCCGATGACTTCGGGCAGCTCGGAGGAAATCATGATGATCGCGTAGCCCTGTTCGGTGAGGCTGCGCATCAACGCGTAGATCTGCGCCTTGGCCCCCACGTCGATGCCGCGTGTGGGTTCGTCGAACACCAGCACGTCGCAGTGGTGGTTGATCCAGCGGGCGATCACGACTTTTTGCTGGTTGCCGCCGCTGAGGTTCACCACAAGGCTTTCGCCACTGGGCGCCTTGATCGACAGCTGGCGCATCAGCGCTTCGACGCTGGCGCACTCGCGGGCCTTGTCGATCAGGCCCGAGGCGTGCTGATACTTGGGCAAATTGTTCAGGGAGATATTTTCGCGAATGCTGAAGGCGGTGATCAGCCCTTCGCTCTTGCGGCTTTCGGGGAGCAGGCCGATGCCGTGGGCCAGGGCTTGAGCCGGGTCATCGAGGCTGACTTTTTCCCCGCGCAGCCACACGTCTTTGCTCATCGTGGGCAGCGCGCCCATCATGCCCAGGGCCAGCTCGGTGCGGCCCGAGCCCACCAGGCCGGCGAAGCCCAGGATCTCGCCTTTGTGCAAATTGAAACGGTTGTGGGGGCCGTTGCGCACCAGCTGGATATCCTTGACCTCCAGCAGCAAGGGGCCGCGTTCGCTGCTGGGTTTGGGCGGGAAACTGCATTCCAGTCGGCGGCCGACCATCATCTCGACCAAGTGATCGATATCGCTGTCGGCCACTTCGGTAACGCCTGCATTGCTGCCGTCGCGCAGGACGCTGATGCGGTCGCAGACCTGGAAAATCTCTTCCAGATGGTGCGAGATAAAAATCACCGCCACGCCTTGGCGCTTGAGTTCGCGCATGATCTCGAACAGCAACTCGGCCTCACTGGGAGTCAGTGTCGCGGTCGGCTCATCGAGCACCAGCAGGCGTGCATCCAGGGCCAGGGCCTTGGCGATTTCGACAAACTGCTGCTCGGCCACGCTCAGGTGCTTGACCGCGCAGTGCAGGTCAATGCTGACCCCGAGGCGCTGGAACAACGCCTGCGCGGCCTCGGCCATTTCGCGTTTGCGCAACAGGCCGAAGCGGTTGCTCAGCTCATGGCCAAGGAAGATATTTTCTACCGCCGTGAGGTAGGGAATCAGGCTGAATTCCTGGAACACAATGCCAATCCCGGCGGCAATCGCATCCCGATAGGTCGCAAATTGTCGGGCCTGCCCATCGATAAGGATCTGCCCTTCGTCCTGGTGCTCGACCCCGCCCAGAATCTTCATCAGGGTGGATTTGCCCGCGCCATTTTCCCCGAGCAAGGCGTGGATTTCGCCGCGCTCCACTTGCAGGTTGATGGCCTTGAGGGCCTGCACCCCAGGGTAACGCTTACAGATGTTTTCCAGCTTCAGAAGACTGCTCATACCGCCGACCTCGCACTCAGAAGGAAGACCTGGGCCCCACGAACTACGCGGGGCCTGGGGGGTTTACCAGCTGAAGTCCTTGGCCTTGGCCTGGTCGATCAGGGTGATGTCCACCGGCACGCTGGCCGGTACTTGGGCGCCCCACTTCTTGGCCAGGGCAATGCCCAGGGCGAGGCTGATCTGGTCGCGGGGGTATTGGGCCGAGGTGGCGATGAAATGGCTGCCGGGTTTCTGGATCGCCTTGATCGCTTCCGGCGCACCGTCGACGCTGACCAGCTTCACGTCCATACCGCTGGCTTCGATGGCCGACAGCGCGCCGAGGGAGCCATTGTCATTCACGCTGAAAATGCCCTTGAGGGTAGGCTGGGCCTGCAACATGTTTTCGGTGACGGTCAGGGCCTGATCGCGTTCCTGTTTGCCGTTCTGGATGCTGACAATCTTGATGTCCGGGTGCTTGGCCACCGCCTCTTTGCAGCCGCGCACACGTTCGAGGATCGGCACCACGGCGATGCCGTCAAGGATAGCGATATTGCCTTTGTCACCGATGGTTTTAGCCAGGTACTCACAGGCCTGGAAACCAGCGTCGAAGTTCTTCGAGCCCACGAACGAATCCAACGGGCCATCTGCCTGGGCATCCACCGCCACCACTACGACGCCGGCAGCATGGGCCGACTTGACGGCCGATTGCACGCCGACGGAGTCAGTGGGGTTGATCAACAGGATATCGATGCCCTTTTGCAGCATGTCTTCGACATCACTGACCTGCTTGGACACGTCGTGGCGGGCGTCAGTGATGATCAACTTGGCACCGATGGTCGCGCCGGCTTCTTCCAGGGCGTTTTTCATGGTGACGAAATAGGGGTTGTTGATTTCCTGGAACGAGGCGCCGATGCGGATGGGCTTGGCGGCGTCGGCAAACGCGGGGGTCGCGCTGCCCAGGGTGATGCTGGCAGCCAGTAAACACAGGGTTTTTGGGAGCATTTTCATGGCGTGGGTCTCTGTTTTGTTTTTATTTTTAGAGCAAATGTTATCGTTAACATTTTGCCAGAAGCTAACAATTAATTCAGACCTGTGCAAGCCTCCACTGGTCGGTCTCGGGCAAAAATATGTGAGCTGGCTTGCCTGCGATAGCGCAGTGTCAGTCTACTGATCTGGCCCTGATACACCGCCATCGCAGGCAAGCCAGCTCCCACAGGGCGATGAGGTGGTCAGTAAAAACTCGCACATCCGCTTACGCCAACTAAGCTCAGCCTCAAATAAAAACACAGCGAGCAGCCGGCCATGCCCCACCCGACCGAGACTTTCCGCGACCGTTACCGCGCAAGCGTCAACCCGCGTTACAACCCCTGGCTGCACGCCGCATTCGTGCTTGGCTACGGCATCGCCTGCATCACGCTGGCCTGGTCCTCCACCGCCGATATCACCGCCCTCCAGTGGCTGACCGTGCCCTTGAGCCTGCTGTTTTTCAACCTGTGTATCTATCTCGTGCACCGCCACCTGGGCCATCACAAACATGCCTTCGCCCGGCTGTTCTACGCACGCCACACTGGCGACCACCACAGCTTCTTCACCCCTGATCACATGACTTACGACAGCCCCCGGGACTGGCGTGTCATCCTGTTTCCAGCCTGGCTGATCGTGCTGCACAGCCTGGCCATCACCCTCCCCGCCTGGTGGCTGCTCAGCCAACTGAGCGCCAACGTTGCCGGGTTGTTTGCCGGGTGCATGATCCTCGGTTACCTGCTCTACGAAGTGTTCCACGCCTGCGAACACCTGCCTGCCGAACACCCGGTGGCGCGCCTGCCTTGGATTCGCCAGATGCACCGCCTGCACGCCTTGCACCACCGTCGTGAGCTGATGCAGGGACGTAACTTCAACATCGTGCTGCCGTTGATGGACTATCTATTTGGCACTTTGCATTGGGAACCCGCGGTAAAAAAAAGGGGCAGTCCAACTGGACTGCCCCCCGCTTCACACACATAGATCAATCAGCGCACGATAGTCTGGCTGCAGATGTGGCCGAGGCTGACGTATTGGACGGTATTGCCACCCACGCCCACACCAGGGAACTCCCTGAGCTCGATGCGCCAGCCGCCCTCGTTGAACCAGGTTTCCCAGTTGTAGGTCTGGCCCGAGGCGCTGTCCGGGTAGCGCACTTTGTAGTCCCCAGAGCAGGTGCCCAGCGCGACATTCCCCGAGGCCGCGCCGGTGATGCCAGTCTTGGCCTCATAGTCGACCCAGTTGTAAGTGGCGCCAAAATGCTTGTCGACCCGCAGTACAGGAGTGACGCCGCGCAGGGGCTCGCCAGTGCTGTCTGACCACTGGGTGCTCCAGCTCAGATTGCGAGCCGCCTGGGTGGCCAGTTGGAAGATCGAGCTGGGAATCCGCACCACGTTATCGCCGTTCACATTGTGCTGGTTCAGGCGTGGCGCCGAGCCGAGGGTCAGCTTGTATTGAGCCTGAGGGTTCAATGCCACCGCCGGGTTGGCCCGCACGCGCACCTTGACCGTGTAGCCCGGCGTCAGGTTGGGATAGGTAGAAGTAGAGCCCTGCGGGACTTCCACCCACTGGGTGCCATCGAACCGTTCGAAGATCCACTGGTTACGCGTGCCCGCACCGTCATCGCCCAGGAACATGCCCACACCTTGGCCACGCAACGAGACGAAGGAGAAGTAATCCACGTCATTGACGCTGTCGAGGTTACCGGTCACCTGGTTCAAGGCATCCGGCAGCGCGAACGCGGTTTGCTCAGTGTCGTTGGGCTCGTAGGCATCAATATTGCTGTCCACTGCCACACCGAAACTGAACTGCGAGTTGCTCGCGGCATTGGCCACCATGAACCAGTAGTAGTCACCAGCCGGCAACACGCCGTTGAGGTATTCATCGGCACTGCCGGGGTTATCCGAGGTGCCCAACGGCGTCAGGTTGCCTTGGCCGTCGTCATGGAACAGCGTCAACGACATATCCGTGCCGGCACTCTGGTTCAGCAGCTGCACCTGGATTCGCGCGTTTTTCGGCAGGTTGAAGTGGTAAGCGATTTGCGCGCCGGTCTCCACACCGGTGAGAGTGTAAAGCGTGTTGATATCCAAGGTGGGAAACAACGGCGTGAAGGCTGCAACCGCGGCCTGTTTCATGTGCGCCGAGTCAGGTTTTTCCAGCTGGCCAACCGGGGAGTCGATCGCCACATTACCGACGGCTGCCTTGCTTTTTTTGACGACGTTGGACTGCCCGGTCTTGGCGGCATTGAGCTTTTGCTTGAGCTCGCCCGAGACGCTGGCCTTTTCCAGCGTACCGCCAGGTTTCAACGCTTTGTCCACGGCCTGCTTGACCGCCTGCGCGCTGAGTTTTGCCGGGGTTTGCTCGGCCAGGGCAAAGGCCGAAACGAAGCAAGAGGCCGCCATGGCCGCGCCCAGAATGAAGGCTTTTTTCGATTTCATTTTTTATCCATCCATAGTTAAAAAATTGAAGCTCAGGTAACCGGTGACATCCGGTCACCTGGGATGGACTGTAGGACAATACTGTATGCATGTACAGTATTTTTTAAAAAATCTGTGGGAGTATTACCCGTCGAGTCGTAGGGAAAAATTAACTCAGCTGTAGCCTCCTAGTAGCCCGTCATCTCCAAATACCCCACCCCACCCTCAAACCGCACCGGCCCTTCCCAGTACGGAATACCCAGGTCCATCCACGCCTTCGGGTTGACGGCTTCGGTGGTGATGTCCAGCTGTTTGCCGGGAATTTTCAGCGACCAGCGTGTGGGAATGTTGCGCCCGTCGATGGCCGTGGTGGTCAGCGGTGTGAGTTGGATGTCGCTGTTGTGCAAGGTCTGGGTGTGGCCCTGGGCGTCGATCCAGGTGCCGGTGAGGTAACCGTCGCTGTCTTTCTGCCGCACGCGAAACAGCATCAGTTGCGCGCCGCGGTCCAGGTGCAGGGAGAACCAGTCCCAGCCGGTCTGGCTGGCGGCCAGGGGTTGGCTGCTCCACTCGCGGTCGAGCCAGGCTGGGCCGCTGACCTGGTAGGTATGGCCGTCGAGGCTGACGCTGCCGTTGGCAGTGAAAAACGGCTGGCTGTAGTAGTACGACGCCTGGCCCTGGTCGGATTTGCGGCTGTAGCCATGGTCGCCTTGCAGCACCAGCGGGCGGCTGGAGGTCAGGTGCAGATCGTAGGCAAATTGCGCGCCACTGGCCTTGAGTCGCATGTCGGCCAAGGGGCTGGCGGTGCCGGGGCGGCTGGCGAAGTTCCAGTCGTCGATCCAGGCGTTGAATGGCTCTGCCTGAGCCCCAGCCTGGCCGACGCCACCCCGAGCCAGGCGTTCGGCGGCGTAGTGCCGGGTGGCCGAGGTGACGGCGGCGTGGCCGAGCCACACGGTTGAATCGCGCCAGCCCGGTTGGACGGGACCGGCCTTCAATGCGTTGCGAAACAGCGTCCATTGCACGCCGAAGACATTGCCTTCGTCATCCTTGAGGTTGGCCGTGACGTACCACCATTCGATACGAAAGCCGTCATGGGGCCCGTGGTCCTCGGGAAAGCTGAAGACTTTGCCGGGCACCACCTGGGCAAAGTCCGCCGCATCGCTGCCCAGCCCGGCGAAACTGTCCTCGGGTGCGGGCGCCTGGTCGCAGCCGCTCAGCAGTAACCAGGCGATGCACGCCAATGCCTTAATCTTCATGGGCGAACGTCCTCAACAAATCCGCCGGGCGGCTGCGGTACAGCTGCCAGAGGGGCCAGGCCGACGCGAGCAAGGTGGCAAGCATCGCCAGCCCCAGCAATTGCGCAAGCTGCCCGGGGAATACTTGCAACGGCAGGCGCCAGCCGAAGGCCTGCACGTTGATCACCGCATCCAGGCACCACGCCAGCAACAGCCCCAGCGGCAACGCCAGGATCAATGTGAGTACCGCCAGCAGCCAGGTCTGGCCGAGGTTGAGCAGCATCAATTGTCGGCGCGTCACGCCCAGCGCCCACAGCGGCGCGAGTTGGCCGAGGCGGCTTTGGCTCTGGGTCAGCAAGCTGATGAACAATGCCACGCCGGCGACGCCAAGGGTCAGGCTGTTCAACGCCGCGGTGGCGGCGAAGGTGCGTTCGAAGACTTGGCTGGACCACCCTTTGAGTTGCTGTTGATCGACGATGCGGCTGTCTTCCAGGGCGAACTCACGCTGCACTTCACGAATCAGCGGCGGCACGTCAGCGGGCGCCACCCGCAGGTTGAAGCGCGCCGGTGAGAGCGTCGGCCAATGCGCCAACAGGTGCTGGACATTGACCAGCAGATGGCCCTTGGGGTTGCCGTAGTCGGCATAGATGCCGACGATCTTCGGCGCCCAGGTGCCCTGCGGAGTGGGGATGGACACCGTGTCGCCCAGTTGCACCTTCAGGCGTCGCGCCAGTTGTTCGCTGAGCATCAGGCTGTCGTCTTGCAGCAAGCGGTCCCAGGGCGCGTCCACCGCCTCCAGCAGCGGCCAGTGTTGACGATAAGTGGGGTTGTCGACCACGCCGAACACCTCCGCGGGCCAGCCTTGCAGTTGCACCGCCACCTGCCAGGCGGGCAATACGGCCTGCACCAGGGGCTGACGGGTCAACCACGTTTTCAGTTGCTCGGCCTGCTGCGGATTTTGCGGGTTGAGGTACAGCTCGGCGGTGAGGCGTTGCTCCAGCCAATGGGTGAAGGTCTGGCGAAAGCCCGAGGTCATGGAGCCGGCGCCGATATTCGCCGCCAGGGCCAACAGCAACGCCATCAGCGCCAGGCTCAAGGCCGGCAGTTGTTGGCGGCAATCGGCCAGGAACCACTGGCCCAGTACCGAGCGACTACGCCCCAGCACGGCTTTCAATAACCCATTGAGCAGCACCGGTAGTGCCAACGCCGCGCCCAACAGCAAGGCCGCCATCAGCACAAACCCGGCGGCCAGGCTATCGCCCAGCCACAGTGCCAGCAACGCGATCAGCAAGGCGGCGGATGCCACCCAGCCCTGGCGCCGCAGCCAGCGCCCATGGGCTTGATGCCAGGCTTGGGCGTTGGCCAGCGCGAGTAACGGCAAACGCGCTGCGCGCCACAGGCTGCTGGCTCCGGCGAGCAACGCGCCGAGCAGGCTCACGCCCAGGCCGGCCAGCCACCACCAGGGGCTCAAGTTCAATTGGCCAGCGACTTCGGCGCCGTACAGGCCACGCAAACTGGCGGCGACATCCGGCAGCAACAGGCTGGCCAGCAGGTAGCCGCTGGCGATACCGAGCACACCGCTCAACACCGCCAAACACCCCAATTCAATGCCCAGGCTCAGGATCAACATGCGTGCGCTGACCCCACAGGCGCGCAAGG
Organism: Pseudomonas sp. FSL L8-0168; assembly: GCF_037976155.1. Taxonomy (NCBI): domain Bacteria; kingdom Pseudomonadati; phylum Pseudomonadota; class Gammaproteobacteria; order Pseudomonadales; family Pseudomonadaceae; genus Pseudomonas; species Pseudomonas sp. FSL L8-0168. The sequence continues at coordinate 3,051,003 of NZ_CP150262.1, forward strand.
TTCGCAGCAGGCCACGGCGCTGTTCCAGGGCCAGGCCGATGGCCGCATGCACGATAAACAACCCCACCACAAAGGATAAAAAACCCACCGCATCCAGGTTCAGGTGAAAGCTCTCGGTGAGGCGTGACAGGTTGTTGTCCTCGCCCTGCTTGAGTTGCAACGCGGCGGGTGGCGCGGGGTGGCGGGCGGCGAAGGTGTTGTCCAACAGTAAGCGCGACAGGCGCCCGGGCATGTTGAGCAGGGGTTGGGCAAAGCCGATATCGGTCAGCAGCAGGCCGGGCGCCATATCGGCCTGTACATGCAACGGTGGCAGGCGTTGCCCGGTGGACGTCAGCGGCTGCTCGCCCGCCTGCAACCCCAGCGCCTCTAACGTTTGCGCAGCGACCCAGGTACGCCCCGGCGGCTCGAAAAACGCCAGCATCTGCGCCTGGCTCAAGCGTTGCCCCGCCACGCTGCCGCTGCCGGGCAACGACACAGGGTCGATGCCCATCAATTGCAGACGCTGTTGCTCATGTCCCTTGAGCACCACCCGCCCCTGCACCACCGGGGATACCGGCCAGCCGGCGCGGCGCAGCTCGGCAAACAGTGCCTGGGGGAAACTGGCGGCGTCCGGCGCAACCAGGCTGGCTTGGGGTTCGCCACCGATCAATTGGCTGGCGCGTGCGTAGCTGTCCCGCGCCTGGCTGTTGAGGGCCTGCACGCCGGTCAGTAGCGCGGTGGCCAGCCACAAGCCGGTGAGCACGCTGAAAAATTGCACCGGATGGCGCCGCCAGTGGCTCAGCAATGCGCGTAGCGTCCAGTAAAACAGCGCCATTTCAGCGCGCGTCCATTGGCACGACACGGCCACGGTGCAGCACCACTTGCCGGTCAAGCCGTGCGGCCAGGCGCGGGCTGTGGGTGACCATCAGCAGGCTGGTGGGGCTGTCCCGCAGCAGGTCCAACAGCAGTTGCAGCACTTCATCGCTGGTGGCTTCGTCGAGGTTGCCGGTGGGCTCATCGGCCAGCAACAAACCCGGTCGCGAGGCCAGCGCCCGCCCGACGGCAACCCGTTGCTGCTGGCCACCGGAGAGTTGCTCGGGGTAACGCCGGAGCAAGTCGCCCAGTCCCAGGCGCTCCACCAATTGCGCTTGCCAGTGCGGGTCGAAACGCCCCGCCAGCCGCGCCTGGAACGCCAGGTTGTCTTCCACGCGCAAGCTGCCGATGAGGTTGAACTGCTGGAAGACCAGACCGATTTGCGTGCGGCGCCAATGGGCCAGTTGCCCTTCGTTGAGTTGGTCGAGGCGCTGCTCGCCGATGCGGATGCTGCCGGCGTCCACTCGGTCCAGCCCGGCTACCAGGTGCAGCAAGGTGCTTTTGCCACTGCCCGATTCGCCCATCAGCGCCAGGCTGCTGCGCTCACCCAGGTGCAGGTCGACGCCGGCCAGGACGGTCAGCGGGCCTTGCGGGGTCGCGTAGTTTTTAACAACACCTTGCACCTGCAACATAAGAACGCTCATCTGAAGGACCAGCAACGAGAATAACGGCTGACGCTCCTGCCCACGCAAATTTTTCACATGGATTTCACCGTCTGCCCATCCACCGAACTTTAAAGTGCCCGCCAACTCGTGGTGACTCACAACTTATTAGTTAATCCAAGTGACACTCCTAACATGCAAGTGTTCAGCAAAAAGACAGCGGCGCTGTGACAGTCTCCTGCCTCACCAAGGGCAACTGCCCAATCGTGCAGCCTTTTTATAAACACAATAAACAGTGCCGAGGATGAACCGCGTGGCAGACATGATCCTGGCCAACCCCCAACCCAAAAGGTCAAGGTTAAAACGCCTGAGAAAATACCGCCTGCACCTGCTTGGCATCAGCGTCACCGCCTTGTTGTTGACGGGCTTTTTATTCTGGCCCAGCTCGCCCCTGGACCTGGGCGTGGGCAATCGCCTGCTGACCTCCGGGGTGCTCGCCAGTTGGCGCGAGGGTGAGCTGGTGGTGCTGGTGCGCCATGAGGAGCGCTGCGACCGCTCTGCCAACCCCTGCTTCGGCCCTGCCGATGGCCTGACCATCAACGGTACTGAACGCGCCGTCGAACTGGGCAAAGCCTTTGATTCATTGGGCATGGCCCTGACCGACGTACTCAGCAGCCCCACCACGCGAACCGCCCAGACGTCACTGTTCATGTTCGGCAAGACCGAACTGTCCCCCGGCCCGCTGGCCATCTGCGGCGACGCCATGGGCGATGAAATCCTCGGCCACAAACAGCCGGGACGCAACCTGATGCTGATCACCCACAGCGCCTGCATGAGCGACTTCCAGACCAGCCTGGGCTTCCCCCACGCAGCCGCCGCCGAGTACGGCAGCGCACTGTTCGTCAAGGTGCTGCCCAACGGCACCTTCAAGGCCATGGGCACCATGAACAGCGAAGAGTGGACCGCCGCACTCAAACAACTTTAATTACACTTGTTTACATATTAAGCCACAACGTGTTCAGCAAAACGACAGCCCTGTTCTGGCATGTTTAGTCGCGCCTGTTAGTTATGTTTTCCTACAACTACTTAGTGACCCTTACGATGCTTCACCCTATTAAGTTAATACCGCCATTGCCCGTACTTGAACGTTATGGAGCGATGTGCGCATGCCCCGCGTAAACCCTCTGGCCTGGCTATTGCTGGGCGTTGCCGTGTTCATCTTGTTGCCCCTGGGCTTTCACGGTTTATGGACGCCAGACGAAACCCGCTACGCCCAGGTCAGCCAGGAAATGCTGATGAGCGGCAACTGGGTGGCGCCGCACTTCATGGGCGTGCGTTATTTCGAGAAGCCCGCCGCCGGCTATTGGCTCATCGCCCTCGGCCAGACGGTGTTCGGTGAAAACCTGTTCGGTGTGCGCATCGCCTCAGTGCTGAGCACGGGTCTGAGCGTGGTGCTGGCTTACCTGCTCGCCCGTCGCGTGTGGAACGAGCCGCGCAAGAGCTTTGCCTGCGCCCTGCTCTATCTGAGTTTTGGCCTGGTAGCCGGGCAAGCCGGGTATGCCAACCTCGACCCGCAATTCACCCTGTGGGTGAACCTGAGCCTGGTGGCGTTGTGGTTTGCCCTGGACTGCCGCACGCCACGGGAACGCCTGGGTGCCTGGGCGGTGTTGGGCGTGGCCTGCGCCATGGGATTCATGACCAAGGGGTTCCTGGCCTGGCTGTTGCCGGTGTTGATCGCCGTGCCCTACCTGGTCTGGCAGCGGCGCGTCGGCGAGTTGATGCGCTACGGGCCGTTGGCGGTGCTGGTTGCCGTGCTGGTGTGCCTGCCATGGGCCCTGGCGATCCACCTGCAGGAACCAGATTACTGGCATTTCTTTTTCTGGCATGAGCACATCCGCCGCTTTGCCGCCGACAACGCACAGCATGCGCGGCCGCTGTGGTTCTTCCTGCCGATCATGGTGGTGGCGTGCCTGCCGTGGGCTGCCTTGTTACCCGGCACCCTGCTAAAAACCTGGCAGGAAAAGCGCCAGCCGGTGATTGCCTTTCTCGCCCTGTGGCTGTTGCTGCCCCTGGGCTTTTTCAGCCTGAGCAAAGGCAAATTGCCGACCTACATCATGCCGTGCCTGTTGCCCCTGGCCTTGTTGATGGGCCACGGTTTGATCGACCTGATCAAGCAAGGCAAGGCGCGCCCACTGGTCATCAACGGCGCGCTCAATTTCGTGCTCGGCATGACGGCCATGGTGGCGCTGATTTACCTGCAAATCACCCGCCCGCTGTACGGCAATAGCCATGCGCAGATGTTCAACCTGTCCCTGACGTTTATCGTGCTGCTGGGCTGGATCCTCGCCAACCTGCTGCAAGCGGTGCGCCCGTTGACGTTGTGGGCGATGCCCGCCCTGGGCATTGGCTTGCTGGTGGCCCTGCTACCGGCGGGCATGCCGGCCCTGATCGAAGATAACGAGATGCCCGACCAATTCGTGCTGGAACATCTGGACGAACTGCAACCTACCCGTGCTTTGCTGAGCAATGACCTGGGCCTGGCATCGGCCTTGACCTGGCGCCTGCGCCGGCCCGATGTGGCGTTTTATAACACCCAGGGCGAGCTGCGCTACGGCTTGAACTACGAAGACGCGGCACAGCGCAAGGTCACGCCGGACAGCGTCCAGGCCTGGCTGGTCGAGGCACGCCAACACGGGCCGGTCGGCGTGCTGATGCAGGTCAAGAGCACCAGCGAACATCGCGAAGAAGGGCAATTGCCCCCCGGCGGCAAACGCTATCGCAAGGGCAACCTGGTGCTGACGATTTACCCCCAACAACCTTGAATGCAGCGCCTGCCACAGGGACCACCCCATGAGCTTCTGGAAAACCGAACGCGGCGCCCTGGTGTTACTGCTGGGCACCTCGGCCTTGCTGCTCTTGCTGGGCCTGGGCAGCCGCGACCTGTGGGGGCCGGAAACGCGCTGGGCGAATATCGCCTTGCAGATGCTGCAAAGCGGTGACTACTTCGACCCGTATCTCAAAGGCACGCCGTATTACGACAAACCCCTGCCCTCCTATTGGCTGATTACCGGGTTTGCCCACCTGCTGGGCGGCCTCGGCCCCTGGTCGCTGCGCCTGTCATCGGTGGTTGCCGCATGGTTGAGCATCTGGCTGGTGTACCTGATCGGTGAACGCCTGTTTCGCAGAGGCACCGGGCTGATCGCCGGGTGGATGCTCGCCACCACCTTCTATTTCCTGTTCTGGGCTCGCGTGGCCACCGCCGATGTACTCACCGTGTGTGGCGTACTGGCAGCGGTGTGGTGGTATTGGCGTGGGCCGGATGACACGCGGCTGGGGCGCTACACGGTGTTTTTCCTGTTGCTGGCCGCCACCTCGCTGTTCAAGGGTTTGATCGGTGTGGTGCTGCCGGCGCTGGTGCTGTTGCCACACTTGCTCAGCGAACACCGCTACAAACGCCACCTCAACCTGCGCCTGGTGCTGGCCCTGCTCATCGCAGGCATCGTGTACGCGATTCCCTTTGTACTGTCCCACCGCTACGGCGCCCCCACTTACGGCGAGAGCGGCCTGGAGCTGGTGTTCCGCGAAAACGTGGTGCGTTTCTTCGACCCCTTCGACCATATGGGGCCGATCTACACCTACCTGATTTACCTGCCGGTCTACACCCTGCCCTGGGCACCCTGCTGGATACTTGGCCTGTGGCTGGCCGTGCGCAACTGGCGCAGAGCGCCGCCCAACGTACGCTGGCTGGTGTGGGGCCTGGGCCTGTTGTTTGTATTCTTCACCGCCAGCGGCAGCCGCCGCAGCTACTACGTGTTGCCGCTGGTACCCTTTGCCCAACTGCTCGCCGCCTGGTGGCTGAGTGAACGCCTGCGCAAAAAACCGATGAGCTGGCCGCGCTGGCAAACAGGCTTTGGCCTCAGCGCAGGCCTGCTCTTGCTGGTGCTGGGCGTGATCTACCCTTGGACAAATGGCAACGGCGGCGTTACCCGCTTCGCCGCCGACCTGCAAGCCCAGGCGGAGAAAAGCGCGCCCTGGAACCAATGGCAACTGGTGCTGGTAGAGGTCGACAACAAGCTGCCCATGTACCTGCAAAACCACGGTAAACCTTTCTACTACGTCAGCGAAAGCCAGGACTTCCCGCGCCAGGGCGACAGCGTCGCGTTCATGGCGTGGTTGGAAAAAACCAGCGGCCAGGGATTTGATCCGCAACGCACGATTATCGTCACGCAGTATTCCAAGGACGAGCCGACGCCGTTGGCGTTTTTAGGGGTGGACCATCAGGTGGTGACGACCCAGCCGGATAATGGGGAGCGGTTGTTCAGGGCGCGTGAGGGAGGGAGTGTGGCGTTTGTTCCGGGGATACGCTGAGGCACTGTACTTGCTGGCTTTTGTCATGGTTTGTAAAGGGCCAGCCAGCCGTGTCCCTGGTTCTGCTGGGTCAGGATGGCAACCGGTGCGCTATCGTGCAGCAGATACTCCAGGCGTTCGGCGGGATGGGCCGGGTCCAGCGGCACGTAGCAGGCCTCGGACTTGAGGATCGCCAACAACCCCGCCAGGGTGTCGAGACCACGCCGGGCCAGGATTGCGACTCGCCCACGCGCAGTTGGTCGAGCCAAATGTCTTGTTGGGCGCCAGTGAGGGAGAAGCGGGCCGGCAGGCTGGAGGAATGCTGCATAAGATCCTTCTCATGGGGGGTCAGGCACTCGCCGCGCAGAGGTGGCTCATTACGCCGAAGTTGCCGGATGGGAGCATGGCCGCCGGGGGGGCTGTCACCCGAAACCCGGACATTCAAACGGAGGGATAGGCCTTGGCCGACGGTGCATGGCTGAAATGATTAAAGCGCTGTAGGAGATTGGCTACATCTGATCGATAGTGGCGTTTTTGATACCTCCTGTTTTTTCTATTTTCCTAATGATTTTCAGTAAGTTAAGCAAAACTAAAAATAACTTATGCCTGTACGTAGCCGGCTCAACTCATGAGAAACGTCGGTTTAATGGCGCAGTTTTTATGGCAGCTTGTGTCCCTCGTTCCCGCTACATACGTAGGACAAAGCCCCATGGCTAAATGAAATTTCGAACGCCGAGTTACGTTCAAGCAGTACGGAGCGCCCTGCACAGGCCTTGGGCAACCGTTGACGGTTTTCGACATCAAGGATGAGATGGCTATGAGTCTGACCCCCAGTATTGGCGGCACCTGCGGCCCGCATTTTTTCTATGCCGAAATGGGCGAGTTGATTTCAAACAGCGGCGACGAACATTTCGCCGCCACGATGTTGCAGTTGGTGGGCAAGTGGGTACCGATTCACCTGGTAGACCTCAGCGAATGGACCCTGGATGAACTGCGCGACCGCGTGCTGGGCATCAAGTTACTGGGCAGCGCCGGGGTGAAAAAGGATTTGTCGGTGCCCCAGACCTTGCATGCGCTGAACGACCACCCGCTGTTGCGGCAGATGCTGCACATGCAAGACCCGCTGCTGATCCAGATGAACGCCAAGGCCAACAGCGCGCATCCGCGCGGCACTTCCCACCAATGCAACCTGGTATCGCGCCAGGGCAATCGACGTTGTGTGATTTCGTTCTACCGTCCGCCGACCCAGCAGGGGTTTTCCCTGGCTGAGTTGTCGTTTCTCAAGCGCCTGTCGGACACACTGTTGCCGTTGATGGAGCGGCACGCCCAGAGCCTGCGCCAGGCTCCACGCGCCGAAACTGAGCCGGCCCATACCCTGCTGGAACAATCGCAGTTGCAGCGTGAATTCTACAAACGCTTGTCTTTGAGCGACATCACCCTTTCGGCGCGGGAACAGGAGGTGTGCCTCGGTCTGCTGACCGGCGGTACCGTGCCGCAAATCGCGGAGAAACTCAGTGTCAAAAACAGCTCGATCGAGACCTACCTCAAGCGCGCAGCCGCCAAGCTGGGCGTGAGCGGCCGGCATGGCCTGGCCAAATGGATGGTGGGCGCCTGATAAACACACGACGTTAGAGTAACTTGAGCCCAACCGCGGCACGCCGGTTTGCATCGCCGCTTTCCAGTGGTTGTTTGTGCCCGTATTTGTCCAGGAAGCCGCCCACCACGGCCATCGAATGAAAGCCGCTGGTGACCGTGCCGATAGCGCCGTTCAGGAAGTCCTGGAGGGTTGCGGGCGCCACGAAGTCTTTCAAGCCCAGGCGACGCAAGGCCTGTCCCGGATACTCGCCATCATTGAGGCTGCGTATGGCTGCGGCAAAACTCTTATTAGCCTCCCCGTCATTATTTTCGAGGTAGGCGCGTTTGGCACTGACGGCATATAGAAAGTGTGCATTGACCAGAACATCGTTGGGCCGGTCGGAGCCGAAGTTGGCGCCGGCCGTGGCCTGCTTCAGTTCGTCATGGGTGATGTGCAGCTTGAACCCATCGCGCGTGACAATACGATAGCCGGTGTCGGTGACCACGATGGATTTGTAAATACCGTAAGGGTTATGGCCGAATCTCATCATCACGGCCTTAATGGCGGATATCGTCACGCAATTACCTTCGGTCAATTGGTAAAAGCTTTTGAAAATATCAGTGGGCTTGATGCCCGTATTCGCAGGCGTACCTTTCAAGAATTCGTCACGATTGACGGTGCGGTTATCGGTGACACTCGCAGGCAAAGGTACTGAATCAACGTCGGGGTTCAACCGAGCGGATAACGTGGCCAACAGACGTTCCAACTCGCCTACCAGGCTACTCAGTTGTTTGGCTTCGCTGGCTGGCGCAGGCGGATTGGAAGAAGATAAAACAACTGGAGAAGTTACAGCATCGCTCGCCCTGGCATGACCAAGAGCAACAGCATTAACGCAAGACACTAACATGTTGGATAACCTCCTGACACTTACCGAACACTTCAAATTACCCGCGAAGGGTGACTACCTTCAATGACGGTGAAACCGGCGTGTTGTATAACTGGCCCTCCATCACGCCCTCAATAATCACGCCGTTCTTGTTTCTCCCGCCCTTGTCCAACGGCACCCCGACCTGCGCCCCCATAGCACTGGCCTCGATGACCTGCATATGTTCTTTCAGCCCCAGATAGGACAGCGCCGTGTCACCGTCGATGCCGCCTCCGGCCCCCACCAGTACACCCGGATAACTAGCCTCGGCATGGTACGCGCTGTCTTTTTCATAGTGGCTGAAGAAACGGTCCGCGGCCCTCTCGCGCGCCAGCTCAATGTGCTGGCGCTTGCTCATCACGCCAAACAGAAATTGCGCATCCTTGACCATGCCTTCATCGCCGCCACTGAACTTTGCCGCCCTGGCCGCCAGTTCAAGTTCTTCAACGGTGATTATCAGCTTGAAGCCGTCTCGCATCGTCACGTCATAGTGGTCGCCATGTTTGACGACGTGCTTGAAAATCCCGATAGGGCTTTGCCCGAATGTAGCCATGACAACCTTGATCGCGGCCACGTGCTCCTCTCGGCCCAAGATGCCCAGGTAAGGAAAGTTCTCATACGTGGCACGCAACCCATTGCGCAGGTCGTCAGGCTTTTGCCCTTTGGGTTTTTCAGACATAAACGTAGTGATTGGCTCATAGTTTTTATCTGAAAACATCTCAGCGAGTTCGGTATCAAACGCGCTACGGGTCTTGGCCAGGTTCGGCCGGTTCATGAAGGGCGCCAATTGTTCTTTCCATACACTTTTAACGGTTGGCACGGTGTCAGGTGCAGTCTGCGTATTCATCAGTGGTCTGTGCGGCGAACTCACAACAGGGGTTGGGTAAGCCACAACGGGTGGCTGGGGTTTCGGCGCCTCATTCTCCCTGCTCATCCATGTTTTAAGTGCCACGACTAATGTACCCAACAACCTCAACAGCTCCCCCAGCTCTGCGTCACGGTTTGAGTTAACGCTTGGGCCAATCGGATAATGTGCCGGTGATTGACCCAAGGGATTGGGTCGATCTGTAACGGGTTGATCAAGGGTTTTATCAGGCTGTGTAAACGTTGAGTGCGCAGGTGAGTAAGCAGGCTGAGTGTGCGTGAGCATTGTAGGAAGTCTCATTTAATTGAAGGAGGACAAGCGAAAACTATCAGGCGCTACTTGCTCACCGCCGCTGCCGAAAGCCTGCACTGAACAAGTACTCATGCGTGGCCAGGCGGTCGGAAAAGTTCCTGCCAGACAGGTAACAACATCCTTCTCGTTCAACGAACCGCTATCAGAAAATTCCTCAGCGTTGCGCTTTTTCTCCGAACAATCCTCAGCGTATCGCCGACTGACGCACCCGATATTCCCCCGGCGTCATCTGCGCGTACCGCAAGAAAAACCGACTGAAATACGCTGGGTCCTTGAACCCCAGTTGGTAGCAGATTTCATTCGCGGAACTGCCGGTAAACAACAGCAGGCGCTTGGCCTCCTGCATCAGCCGTTCAAGGATCAGGCGCTTGGAGGGCAGGTCGGCGATGCGCCGGCACACTTCATTGAGCCGCGCCTGGGTCACGCCAATACCTTGGGCATAACGCGCCAACGGCCAATGTTCCAGATAGTGGGCTTCGATCAGTTCGTTGAAGCGATGGAAGATACGCAGGTCTTCATGGGCTGTCGGACGTGCGGGCTGGGCGTGGGCGCACAGGCGCAGCAGGCGGATCATGATCAGCCTTGTGAGGCTGTCGAGGGCGGCGGCGCGCCCTGCCCGTTCGGCGTTGATCTCACTGCACAGCGCCTCGAAGAGTGGCTCCAGACCCTCGGCGTCGCCAGTCAAGGCCACACATGCGGCACCGCAAGCAAGGCTGGGGTCGGCGTCGATCAAGCTCCACACCAGTTGCTGGCGCACCGTCAACACATGCCCGTCGGCATCGGCCTCGGTGACAAAAGCGTGGGCCACCGTGGGCGGCGTGAGAAAAAACATCGGCCCCGATTCAACGTATTGGTGGTCATCCAGATATACCCGCACCGCGCCACTCTTGACGTAATGCACCTGGAAAAACCGGTCATGGCGATGCACGGCCATATTGCGCCCGAAAAAACCTGCCAGGTTGCCGAGCTTGTCGTAATGCACCTCGGCGTCGCTGTAGCGCTGGTCGTAGACCTGCCCGATGTTGATGTTGGGAATCGGCTTCACGGGGCTCTCTTCTTGTTGTTGTGAGGCCAGCGCAGTGTGCCACGCTTGACGGTAGTTAACATATTAATTATAACGTTAACAACTTAACGAACGGCCTGTGCAGCCGTCGTCACCGCCAGGAGAAACGCATGAGTCGTACCCTGCATGATGTTGCCAGCGGCACCCTGTTCGGCGTTGCGCTGAACTACCAAGGCCTGCTGGACCAGCATCTCGCCGCCTTCCAGCAGGCGCCCTACCAGCAGCCACCGACCAAGCCGGTGCTGTTTATCAAAACCCCCAACACGCGCAATGGGCACGACGGCGTGGTGTTACACCCGCACGGCGAGCGCCTGCAACCGGGCCCGGCGCTGGGCGTGGTGATCGGCCAGCGCGCCAGCCGTGTCAGCCCGGAGAACGCCATGGCCCATGTGGCCGGGTATGTGGTGGTGAATGAATTCAGCCTGCCGGAAGACAGCTACTACCGCCCTGCCGTCAAAGCTAAATGCCGCGATGGGTTTTGCGCCCTGGGCCCCCGGCTGGTTGCGCGGGATCAAGTGGCCAACCCCAATCAACTGAGCCTCAAGCTGTTCGTCAATGGCGAGCTGCGCCAGGAAAGCTCTACCGCCCATTGGGTACGCGACATCCCGCAATTGATCGCCGAGATCAGCGAGTTCATGACCCTGTACCCCGGCGATGTGCTGATCACCGGCACTCCGCAAGGCCGCGTGGATGTGCAGCCAGGCGACCAGGTTGAGGTCGACATCACCGGCATAGGCCGACTGAGCAACACCATTGCAGCAGAGGCATCGGCATGAAACGCGCACGTATCCGCTTTGAAGGTGCAACCCACAACGTATTGGTGCAAGCCGACTGCAGCGTGCGCCTGGAGGATGGGCGGTTGCTGGCCGAAGACCAGGTGCAATGGCTACCACCCGCCACCGGCAACATGTTCGCCCTGGGTTTGAACTACGCCGACCACGCCGCCGAACTGGCCTTTACGCCGCCGACCGAACCGCTGGCATTCATCAAATCGGTGGGCACCTACACCGGCCACCGCCAAGTCACCTGGCGCCCGGACAACGTCGCCTACATGCACTACGAGTGCGAGCTGGTGGCGGTGATCGGCAAGACCGCGCGCAACGTCAAACGCGCCGACGCCCTGGACTACCTGGCCGGTTACACGGTGTGCAATGACTATGCGATCCGCGACTACCTCGAGAATTACTACCGCCCCAACCTACGCGTGAAAAACCGCGACGCCACCACCCCGGTCGGCCCATGGATCGTCGACGTGGCCGATGTGCCCGACCCAGGCAACCTGAAATTGCGCACCTGGATCAACGGCGAACTGCGCCAGGAAGGCAGCACGAAAGACATGATTTTCGATATCCCCTACCTCATCGAATACCTGTCCAGCTTCATGACCCTGCAACCGGGCGACATGATCGCCACCGGCACGCCCGAGGGCCTGGCCGATGTGGTACCGGGGGATGAAGTGGTGGTGGAAGTCGAAGGCGTGGGCCGCCTGGTCAACCGTATTGTCAGTGAAACGGAGTTTTTCTCCGCGCGCAAAGAGGCTTGAGCACCATGATCAAACACTGGATCAACGGCCGTGAGGTCGAAAGCAAAGACACCTTTATCAACTACAACCCGGCCACCGGCGAGGCCATCGGTGAAGTGGCCAGCGGCGGTGCCGAAGAAGTCGCGCAGGCCGTGGCGGCGGCCAAGGCCGCGTTCCCCAAGTGGGCCAATACGCCGGCCAAAGAGCGCGCGCGCTTGATGCGCAAGCTGGGCGAGCTGATCGAACAGAACGTGCCACACCTGGCCGAGCTGGAAACCCTGGACACCGGCCTGCCGATCCACCAGACCAAGAATGTGTTGATCCCGCGTGCCTCGCACAACTTCGATTTCTTCGCTGAAGTCTGCACCCGCATGGACGGCCACACCTACCCGGTGGACGACCAGATGCTCAATTACACCCTGTACCAGCCAGTGGGCGTGTGCGGACTGGTGTCGCCCTGGAACGTGCCGTTCATGACCGCCACCTGGAAGACCGCGCCGTGCCTGGCGCTGGGCAATACGGCGGTGTTGAAGATGTCGGAACTGTCGCCGCTGACCGCCAATGAACTGGGGCGCCTGGCGGTGGAAGCCGGGATTCCCAATGGCGTGCTCAATGTGATCCAGGGCTACGGCGCCACCGCTGGCGATGCACTGGTGCGCCACCCGGACGTGCGGGCGATTTCCTTTACCGGCGGCACCGCCACCGGCAAGAAAATCATGCAGAGCGCCGGCCTGAAAAAGTACTCCATGGAACTGGGGGGCAAGTCGCCGGTGCTGATTTTCGAAGACGCCGACCTGGAACGCGCCCTCGACGCCGCACTCTTCACGATCTTCTCCCTCAACGGCGAGCGTTGCACCGCTGGCAGCCGGATCTTTATCCAGGAAAGCGTCTACCCGCAATTTGTCGCCGAATTCGCGGCGCGGGCCAAGCGCCTGATCGTGGGCGACCCCCAGGACCCGAAGACCCAGGTCGGCTCGATGATCACCCAGGCCCATTACGACAAGGTCACCGGCTATATCAAGATCGGTCTGGAGGAAGGCGCCACGCTGCTGGCCGGTGGCCTGGAGCGTCCTGCCAACCTGCCGGCGCACCTGAGCCGCGGCCAGTTTATCCAGCCGACGGTGTTTGCCGACGTGAATAACCGGATGCGCATCGCCCAGGAGGAAATCTTCGGGCCGGTGGTGTGCCTGATTCCGTTCAAGGATGAAGCCGAGGCACTGCAATTGGCCAACGACACCGAATACGGGCTGGCCTCCTACATCTGGACCCAGGACATCGGCAAGGCCCACCGCCTGGCGCGCGGTATCGAAGCGGGCATGGTATTTATCAACAGCCAGAACGTACGGGATTTGCGCCAGCCGTTCGGCGGGGTCAAAGGCTCGGGCACCGGGCGTGAAGGCGGCCAGTACAGCTTCGAAGTGTTTGCCGAGATCAAGAACGTGTGTATTTCCATGGGCAGTCATCACATTCCGCGCTGGGGCGTATAGCCCAGGCTCAAACAAGCCTCCTGCGGGAGCCGGGCTTGCCCGCGATGCAGGCACCGCGGTCCTTCAGCCGTACCGAGCCGATGCCATCGCAGGCAAGCCAGCCCCCACAGGGACCTCACAGGCCATACAAGAATAATTATTCAGGAGAGTCATCATGGGCGAAGTGGTTCTGGCAGCGAAGATCTGCCACGTACCGTCGATGTACCTGTCGGAACTGCCCGGCAAACATCACGGCTGTCGCGAAGCGGCGATTGCCGGGCACAAGGAAATCGGCCGGCGCGCCCGCGAACTGGGGGCCGACACCGCGGTGGTGTTCGACGTGCACTGGCTGGTCAACAGCGGCTACCACGTCAACTGCGGCGAACAGTTCCAGGGTACCTACACCAGCAACGAACTGCCGCACTTCATCAAGAACATGGACTACGCCTACCCCGGTTGCCCCGAGCTGGGCGAGCTGATCGCCGCCGAAGCCAACCTGGCTGGCGTGCGCAGCATGGCCCACAACATCCCGAGCCTGGAGCTGGAATACGGCACCCTGGTGCCCATGCGCTACATGCATATGGGCGTGTCCGACGCAGAAAAATTCAAAGTCATTTCCATCGCTGCCTGGTGCGCCTGGCATCGCCTGGAAGACAGTTTTGCCTTCGGCGCCGCCGTGCGCCGGGCGATTGAAAAGAGCGATCGCAAGGTACTGGTGCTGGCGTCCGGCTCGCTGTCCCATCGGTTCTCGGACGACCGCGAGGCTGAGGCGAATATCCACAACTGGACCCGCGAATTCGACAAGCAGGTGGACCTGCATGTCGTGCAAATGTGGAAGCAAGGCCGCTTCAAGGAGTTCTGCGCCATGTTGCCCGACTACGCCGAACACTGTTTTGGCGAAGGCAAGATGCACGACACCGCCATGCTCCTGGGCCTGCTGGGTGGGCCGGACTATGCCAAGCCTGCCGAGATCATCACGCCGCCGTTCGGCAGTTCGGGCACCGGCCAGATCAACGCGATTTTCCCGCTTTAACCCTGGGAGAGCCCCATGCCGCACTTTATCGCTGAGTACACCGACAACCTCGAACAGCAGGCCGACTTGCCCGGCCTGTTTGAAAAAGTCCACCGCGTGCTGGGCGACAGCGGTGTGTTTCCGCTGGGCGGCATTCGCAGTCGCGGCGTACGCCTGGACACCTGGCGCATGGCCGACGGCAAGCATGACTATGCCTTTGTGCACATGACCCTCAAGGTCGGCCATGGCCGCGACCTGACCACGCGCGAGGCCGTCGCCCAAGCGGTGTTCGCGGTGATCATCGCGCACTTCGCCGAGCTGCAGGCACAGCGCTTGCTCGCGTTGTCGTTCGAGATGATCGAGCTGCACCCGCAGCTCAACTTCAAGCAGAACAATGTGCACGCGTTCCTGAACAACGCGGCGAGCTGAAACGACCCCGGCTCCTACAACTACAAGAAGAACACCATCATGAGCACAGCCCATTCCACTGCAAGCCTGCGGCTTGCCGAGCACGACCGCACCCATCGTTTGGTGACCTGGCGCCTGATGCCCTTGTTGCTGGTGTGTTACCTGTTCGCCCATCTGGACCGCATCAACATCGGCTTTGCCAAGATGCAGATGAGCAGCGACCTGCACTTCAGCGACACCGTGTATGGCTTTGGCGCCGGTCTGTTCTTCATCGCCTATGCACTGTTCGGCGTGCCCAGCAACATTGCCCTGGACCGCGTCGGGCCACGGCGCTGGATCGCCTGCCTGATGGTGGTGTGGGGCCTGCTCTCCACCGGCATGTTGTGGGTGGAGAGCGCGCGCGGGTTCTACGTGCTGCGCTTTCTACTGGGGGTGGCCGAGGCTGGGTTTTTCCCGGGGATCCTGGTATTCCTGAACCGCTGGTACCCGGCGCGCCGTCGCGCCCAGGTCACCGCCTTGTTTGCCATTGCCGTGCCTATGGCCGGGGTGTTGGGCGGGCCGATTTCCGGGGCGATCCTGGAGAACTTCCACGACGTCGGCAGCCTGCGCGGCTGGCAATGGATGTTCCTGATCGAAGGCGCGCCCGTGGTGCTGCTGGGCCTGGTGGTGCTCAAGTGGTTGCCGGACAGTTTCGAGTCGGTGCACTGGCTGACTGCCGAGCAAAAACAGCAACTGCGCACCCAACTGAGCAACGAGGAACAGCGCAAGACCATCACCTCGTTCGGCGGCATCCTGCGTGACCCGCAGGTGTGGCTGCTGGTAGCCGTGTACTTTGCGGTGATGCTGGCGGTCAACACCCTGGCGTTCTGGATGCCCACCCTGATCCACGGCGCCGGCATCGGCCGCGACAGCCAGGTCGGCTTGCTCAGCGCCGTGCCGTACCTGGCCGGTTGCTTCTTTATGCTCGGCTGTGGGCGCTCGTCCGACCGCCACCGCGAGCGCCGCTGGCACCTCTGCGTGCCATTGCTGATGGCGGCGTTCGGTATCGCCGTGGCGGGCCTGGCGCCCGCCAATGCGCTGCTGGTGATGAGCGGGCTGGTGGTCGCCGGCATGGGCGCCAGTGCCGCCCTGCCGATGTTCTGGCAACTGCCGCCGGCGTTTCTCTCCCACACCACCCAGGCCGCGGGCATCGCCATGATCAGTTCGTTCGGCAGCATCGCGGCGTTCCTCGCGCCCTACCTGATCGGCTGGATGCGCGACGCCACCCAGAGCGCCAGCCTGGCCCTGTACGTACTCGCGCTGTTTATCGCCCTCGGTGGCTTGCTGGTGCTGCGCACCCAGGCCGCCATCGTCAACCCACACTAGAGACCGTTGCCATGCTCGACTCCCAGCAAATCCTCGCGGCCGCCGCCCACCTGGACCGTGCCGAACGCAGCCGCGAACAGGTGCGCCAGTTTTCCCTCGACTACCCCGATATGACGATCGAGGACGCCTACGCCATCCAGCGTGAATGGGTCGCGCAGAAGATCAAGGACGGGCGCACGCTCAAGGGCCACAAGATCGGCCTCACGTCACGGGCCATGCAGGTGTCGTCGAATATCACCGAACCCGATTACGGTGCCCTGCTCGACGACATGTTTTTCGACGAAGGCAGCGACATTCCCTTCGAGCGTTTTATCGTGCCGCGCGTGGAGGTGGAACTGGCTTTCATCCTCGGCAAGCCGCTCAAAGGCCCCAACTGCACGGTGTTCGATGTGCTCGACGCCACCGAATGGGTAATCCCCGCGCTGGAAATCATCGACGCCCGCATCCAGCAGGTCGACCCGCACACCAACGCCACGCGCAAGGTATTCGACACCATCTCCGACAACGCCGCCAACGCCGGTGTGGTGCTCGGTGGCCGTGCGGTGCGCCCCACCGAGATCGACCTGCGCAAAGTGCCGGCGGTACTGTATCGCAATGGCGTGATCGAAGAGTCCGGCGTCTCGGCGGCAGTGCTCAACCACCCGGCCAAGGGCGTGGCGTGGCTGGCCAACAAGCTGGCGCCCTATGACGTCACCCTGCTGCCCGGCCAAGTGATTCTCGGCGGTTCGTTTACCCGCCCGGTGGCGGCCCGCCCTGGCGATACCTTCCACGTCGACTACGACCTGCTCGGCTCGATTGCCTGCCGCTTCGTCTGAACCCAGGAGTGCTGTCATGGACATGCCTGTCAACCGCTTCAAGCAACGCCTGCACAACCACGAAGTACAGATCGGCCTGTGGCTCGGCCTTGCCAACGCCTACTGCGCGGAACTGGCGGCCAACGCCGGTTTCGACTGGCTGCTGATCGACGGCGAACATGCGCCCAACCACCTGCCGGGGATGCTCGCGCAATTACAGGCCATCGCGCCCTACCCCAGCCAGGCGTTGATTCGCCCGGTGATCGGCGACACGGCGCTGATCAAACAACTGCTGGATATCGGCGCCCAGACGCTGCTGGTGCCCATGGTCGAAAACGCTGCCCAGGCCCAAGAACGGGTGCGCGCCCTGCGCTACCCGCCCCAGGGTATTCGCGGGGTCGGCAGCGCCCTGGCCCGCGCCTCGCGCTGGAACAGCATCGCCGATTACCTCGACCAGGCCGACGCGCAGATGTGCCTGCTGGTGCAGATTGAGAATGCCGAGGGCCTGGCCAATCTGGACGCCATTGCCGCCGTCGAAGGCGTGGACGGTGTGTTTATCGGCCCGGCAGATTTGAGCGCGTCCATGGGCCATCGGGGTAACCCGGGGCATCCGCAGGTACAGGCGGCGATTGAGGACGCCATCGTGCGTATCGTCAAGGCGGGTAAGGCCGCAGGGATTCTCAGTGCAGATGAAAATCTCGCACGACGCTATATCGAGTTGGGGGCGACGTTCGTGGCGGTGGGGGTGGATACCACGGTGTTGATGCGGGGGCTGCAAAGCCTGGCCGGGAAGTTCAAAGACGTACCGGTGGCTGCCAATACCGGTGGTGTCTACTGAAATCCATGTGGGAGCTGGCTTGCCTGCTCCCACCGTTGACCGGTGGTGGTTCAGTCACTAGGTCAGCGCTTGATGTTCTTCAAGTCATCCAGCAACCCCAACAAGGTCTGGAATTTCTCTTCGCCAAACTGATCCTGCAAGCGCTGGTAGTTGGCCTCCATGCACTGGCTCATGGACTCAAAACTCGCTTTGCCCTTGTCCGCCAGGGTAATCAGCACCCGGCGCTGGTCCTGTTCGGCCTTTCGCCGGTGCACCATGCCGGCCGCTTCCATGCGCACCAGCACGCCGGTCATGCTCGGCTTGAGGATGCAGGCCAGTTCCGCCAGTTGGTAGATCTCCAACTCACCATGCTGTTCAAGGATGCGGATGATGCGCCATTGCTGTTCGGTCAGGCCGTGTTCATTCAGGGATGGACGGAAAAAACTCATCGCGGCCTCGCGCGCTTGCAGCAAGGCCAGGGTCAGGGATTGTCGAGGTGTGGACATAGGGCTCAGGGTCACGAAGTATTTAGTTAATAGTTTAACGAAACTCTAACATTCCCGGCCGGCGAGCGCGCTATAACTTGTAGGTGCCCTCGCCCGTGGCGCGCTGAATCAAAAAACCGGGCACGCAGGATCAAGACTTCCAGCCCGCCAGGGGCCCTAATGGAGGCATCCGCTTTAGCGCCTTCCTTCACTTTCTCAGGCTGCGCCATGATCAACATCGAAACCCCCACGTACTACACCGCCACAAAGAAATACAACCTCAGCTTCCCCACCCTGGAACAGGATATCGACGCAGACGTCGTGGTCATCGGCGGCGGCTTTTCCGGGATCAACACGGCCCTTGAGCTGGCGGAAAAAGGCATCACTAACATTGTGGTGCTCGAAGCGCGCTACCTGGGCTTTGGCGGCACGGGCCGCAACGGTGGGCAGATCATGGCGGGCATCGGCCATGACCTGGAGAAGATCAAGAAGGACGTGGGCGAAGACGGGCTGCGCCAAGTGTTCGAGATCAGCGACCTGGGCGCCGACATCATCAAGAACCGCATCGCCAAGTACAACATCGATGCAGACTTTTGCCACGGCTACGGCTACATGGGCTTCAACGCCCGCCAGGAAAAAACCCTGCGCGCCTGGGAGAAAGACTTCAAGTCGATCAACAGCCAGCACGAAATCCGCTTTCTCGGCGGCTCCGATGTGCAGCAGATCATCGGCTCCACCGCCTACACCAGCGCCCTGTTGCACATGGGTGGCGGGCATGTGCACTCGCTGAACCTGCTGCTGGGCGAAGCTACCGCACTGGCCAGCCATGGCGTGAAGATCTTCGAGAACAGCCCGGCGCTGGAAGTCAGCTACGGCGAGCGCATCACCGTGCGCACCGGTCGCGGTTCGGTACGCGCCAGCAAGTTGCTGTGGGCCTGTGACAGCTTTCTCAACAAGCTGGAGCCAGAACTGCACCGCTCGACCATCAACACCTACGCGTTCCAGATGATGACCGAGCCGTTGTCCGAGGAGTTGATCCAGCGCATCAGCCCGATCCGTGGGGCCTACAGCGATATCCGCCCGGTGATCGACTACTACCGCGTGACTAACGAAAACCGCCTGCTGTTCGGCGCCGCGACGCCCCTGGTGGAGCACATTCCCGGCGACCTGAAAGCCTGGAACCGTCACCTGATGCTGAAGATTTTCCCCTACCTCAAGGACGTGAAAATCGACTTGGCCTGGGGCGGCCCGATGGCGTGCAGCCCGAACCTGTTCCCGCAAGTGGGCACCTTGCCGGGGCGCAGCAATGCGTTTTTCGTGCAGGGCTATTCCGGCTTTGGCGTCACGCCCAGCCACATCATCTGCAAGGTACTGGCCGAAGGCATGAGCGAAGGCTCGGCGCGTTATGACCTGGTCAGCTCGATTCACCGCTCCACCATCATCGGCAAGGACGCGATTCGCCCCCTGCTGCTGACGGCGGGCAAATCCTGGCACCAACTTTCCGGCTACTGGAATGGGCGCCGCTAACCCTCTTTTCTCACTCACAGGAACCACTGCCATGCCTCTTACCGCCCTGAAACACAACGTCCAGCTGTCGGAACTCGACGCCTGGGGCACCGTGGCCGACCTCGGCTCGCAAATCCTCGAAGGCGAAGTACGCGCCTTCGGCAAGATGACCTTTGGCGCGCCCACCGATGCGGTCAGCAGTGCGTACTTCGGCACGACCCAGGGCAAGTTCCGCATGGTTTACCCGTTCGCCGAACAGGCCACGATAGTCACCGGCGAAGTGGTGCTGACCGACGAGTCCACCGGCCAATCCACCCGCTACAAGGCCGGTGACAGCTGGTTCGTGACCAAGGGCACGCCCGTGCTGTGGGAAGTGGTCAGCGAGAGTTTCGTCAAACACTACTTCGCCGTCGTGTAAGGGAGGCGTTGCCATGTCGAATTCATCTGACTGGATCACCGTGGGCGCCCTGGCTGAGGGGTTTGCACCCGAGGCGTTCATCCTGCCGAACCTGGCCGACCTGGCCGGCCAGACCTTCACCCTGCACTTTGCCAATGGCTGGCAGATCGAACACCGCTTCGAACAGGAACGCCTGGCCTGGCACGCCGCCGATGGCCACTCCAGCGGCAGCGCCGCCTACCGCGCCAGCTCGATTCGCCCGGGCCTGTACCTGGTGGACTTTATCAAGCACGAGGCCGGGCAAAGCTGGTCGATCAGCCTGGTGCTGGACACACCAAATGCCTCCTTTACCGCGGTGATTGGCCGTATGCCGGAACCAGCAGAGACCCACGAAGGCCTCTACCACCGCGCCCTGGCCGGCAAACCGCTGACCTCGGTACAGGTCGACTTCCTCCACGGCAGCCTCGACCGGCCGTGGCAGGATGGCCACTGCCTGCACGCCCCCACCGACGAGTTGGTCGGCCTGCGCAACCACTATCGCTACAGCCCCAGCGAGGTCTACGAACACATCTACCTCAACCCTCGGTTCTACGCCTGGCAATGCCTTGAGGGCGTGGAGAAAGGCTTGTGCGACACCGACCGCTGCCATTACTACAAGATCGCCGAACAGCTGTACCTGTTCGTGTGGCAGGAGAAGATCGTACCGACCCTCGGCCTGGTGCTGATCGACCTGCAACAGCACCGCAGCGACGGCAAGATCTTCGGCTATGCCGGGGCGTCCTTCGACGCGTTGTCGAACTTCCCGATCAGTTCCTATTGCCAGGTGCTCAACCGCACGGAGTATCCCCGTGACTGAGCCGCGCACGGTGGTGATCACCGGGGCCGGCACCGGCATCGGCGCTGCCTGCGCACGCTTGTACGCACAGGAAGGCGCACGGCTGGTGCTGATCGGTCGGCGTCGTGAGCCCCTGGAACAGATGGCGCAGGACACCGGCGGGCTGATCCTGGTGGGCGATGCCGCCTGCCCGGACACCTGGGACGGCTTTATCCAGCAAATCCGCAGCCACTGCGGGCGCCTCGATGTGCTGCTGGCCTGTGCCGGTGGCCACGGGCTAGGCAGCGCGACCCAGACCAGCCCGGCCACCTGGGAAGGCGCGCTGCGCAGCAACCTCGACAGTGCGTTCTACAGCGCCCGCGCCTGCCTGCCGCTGTTGCAGGAAAGCGCCGGGAACATGGTGCTGATTGGTTCCATCGCCTCATTGGCGGCAGGCCCCGAGGTGTGTGGCTACACCACCGCCAAGCATGCGCTGCTCGGGCTCAACCGCTCGCTGGCCCGTGATTATGGCCCCCATGGCGTGCGCGTGAACGCGGTGTGCCCAGGCTGGGTGCACACGCCGATGGCCGACGCGGAGATGCGGCCGTTGATGGAGGCGTACGGCGAGAGCTTGCAGCAGGCCTATGCACGGGTGTGTGCCGATGTCCCGCTGCGGCGCGCCGCCCGTGCCGACGAGATCGCCAAGGTGTGCCGCTTCCTGACCAGCGACGACGCCTCGATCATTACCGGCGCCACGTTGGTGGCGGACGGTGGGGCCAGCATCGTCGACGTGCCGACGCTGGCGTTTACGCGCCTGGAGCCTGCCCATGACGAATGACCTGGATTTCAGCGGCCAGGTCGTGCTGGTCACCGGCGGCGCCCAGGGCATTGGCCTGGGCATCGTCCAGGCCTTTGCCCAACGCGGTGCGCGGGTGGTGATTGCTGACCGTCTGCTTGAACAGGCTGAAGCCGTGGCTGCCCGGTTGTGCGCACGGGGGCATCAAGTTGAAGCCGTTGGCGTTGACCTGGCGGATGCCAAAGCGGTGTTTGCTTGCGTCCAAGGCTTGGCGCAACTGGATGTACTGGTGCACAACGCCGGGTACTTTCCGCTGACCGCCTTTGCCGACATCACCCCAACGATCCTGGAGCGCACCCTGGCGGTGAACCTGTCGGCGCTGTTCTGGCTGACCCAGGCGGCGTTGCCGAGGTTTCGCGAGCAAGGCCGGGGCTGCGTGCTGGTGACGTCTTCGGTCACCGGCAACCGGGTGGGTTACCCGGGGCTGAGCCACTATGCGGCGTCCAAGGCCGGGGTGAATGGGTTTATCCGCAATGCCGCGCTGGAGCTGGCGCCGTTGAATGTGCGGGTCAACGGCGTGGAGCCCGGCATGATCGCCACTCCGGCGATGGATAACCTGGGCGATGCGGCCGTGAATGACAGCATCGCCCGCCGTGTGCCGCTGGGGCGCCTGGGCGTGGCGGCGGATATTGCCGGGGCGATGGTGTTTCTGGCCTCTGACCTGGCGGGCTATATCACCGGGCAGACGCTGGTGGTGGACGGTGGCGCGACGCTGCCCGAAATCTGAAACCCGATCATTCCCACGCTCTGCGTGGGAATGCATCCTGTGACGCTCCGCGTCACGACTTGGAGCGGGACGCGGAGCGTCAGGGCGGCGTTCCCACGCGGAGCGTGGGAACGATCACGCTTGCACCGCCTGCAACCGGCTGGAACGAAACTCCTTGGGCGACACCTCGAACTGCTTCTTGAACGACCGACTGAAATGCGCCGAGTCGGTAAAGCCCCATTTGTACGCAATCGAGGTGATCGACTCACTGCGCAGGAACGGGTTGGTCAAGTCATCCGCACTGCGCTTGAGCCGTGCGCGCTGGATATAGCGGCAGACGCTGTCGTCCTGTTCTTCAAACAGACGGTACAGATGCCGCACCGAAATATTCAGGCGGTTGGCCAGGCCGATCGGGCTCAGGCCTGGCTGGCTCAGGGACTCATCGATGACCTTTTGTACATAGCTGCGCAGGTTATTGCCGTGCAACGCAGCAACGCCCTCGCGACACTCATCGCCCTGCTCCAACGCCGACCCCAACAGCGAGACGAAGGCCGCTTGCAGCGCTTCCACTTGCGTGGCGTCTTCGTCGGTATCGTCCTTGCACAGTTGGTCCATCAGCACATGCAGCATGCGCCCGCAGGCTTTGGTCGAGGAGATCTTGCCGAAGGCCCGTGCCTGGCCGCCCAGGTGCTTGCACACCGCACTGCGCGACAGGGACAACGAGGCGTGTTCGATCAGGCCGAAGGGGGTGATTTCGATGGAGCCCACCGAGTCCATCAACAGCATTTCTCCGGGGGCCAGTTGTACGGTCTGGTCGTTCTGGGTGATCTGGGAGTAGCCGCTGCGCTGGCTGACCAGGAAACATTCCTGGTCGTTGTCATGGTCCGCTTGGTGCGTCGGGCGCTTGATCAGCCCGGCGTTGGTGCGCAGGATGGCCAGGCCACGCGACAGGTTGTGGATCTCGCCGATAAACAGCGAACGGTTGAAAGCCAGCTGAGTATCGAAGTGGCCGCACGCGGCGCGCAGTTCGCGGTTCCAGCTGTCGAGCCCGTCGGGTGCATGCTGTGGGATGCTCATGGGGTGTCTCCGCAGTGGCGTTATTCTTGTTGTTCTGCGCAATAGTTAACATGTTATCTATATGCACGCAACAACAACCTGTTTGCCCTTTGCAGAAGCACTAATGGTGCCAATCAGAGATTCGACAGTACCCTGTGCAGGCCGACCAATGTGGCGAGCAAATGCTCGCGTTGTGCACGGCTTAGCGCAATGTAGCGCCGAAACGCCGGCATGCGGTTGACCACCTCGCTGCCGCCCATATGCTCCAGGCGAACGCACCATTGCTGGTCGTGCAGCTCGATGCGCAGGCGCTTGAAATCCAGCGGCATTAACGCTTGGAACAACGTGCTGTCAGCCAGCAGACGCGCCTGCAATTCACGGCCCAGTGCCTGATTGCCAGAGCGGCGCCGCACATGAATGCCGCTGCGACGGATCGCGCCGCCATGGTGCACTTCGAAGCTGCCAGCGCCACCCGCTGCCGCAGGAGCGCGCAGGACATATTCGGTCAGCACCAGGTGCATCAACAACTGCGACTCGGTGCGCTCGACAATTTCGAAGGCCACACCGTCCACTTCAAGGGTTGCCAGGCCCAGATCACGCCGCAGGTGGGCCAGGGTCACCCCCGGCCGATACCCACTGGGTGCGCGGTCAGCACGAAACAGCTCAAACAGTTTTTGCCGCAAGGTCGCTATAACTTGCATGGGCGTGCCCCGGTTCGTGATTGAATTCCTTGGCCAACACCTCCTCTACGCAGGCGGGCTTGAAGGGGTTGACCTTCTGCACCACCAGGGTCCAGAACAGCGCGTAGGTGGCCGTCACGCCGAGCATCACGCCAAACGGCACGTAGATGTCCGCCGGGTTCATGCCGGGCGGGGTGATAAACCACATGCCCAACAGGATGCCGATGCTGGAGACGATCTGCGGCAGCGGGAACCACGGCGAGCGATAGGCGCGGGGCAAGTCCGGACGCCGAATGCGCAGGATCACCACCGACAGCGTCACCAACAGGTAGGCAAAACTCCAGGCACACACCGCCGCCAGCACCAGGTGCATGATGTTGTCGGTGTTGCCGCCCAGGTACAGCGCGTGCAGGCACGGGATCAACATGGCCACCAGGATGCACAACAGCGGCGTCTTGAAGCGCGGATGCAGGTAGGTGAACACCTTGGGCAAGGCGCCATCCACTGCCATTCCGTAGAGAATGCGCGGCACGCCGGCCATCAGGGTATTGATGGTCGCAGCGCCAGCGAACAGAAAGCCGATGCCCAGCCACAACGGGCCGATCTGCCCCATCACCTGTTCGGCGAACCGGGGAATGGCCATGGGTGTGTCCAACAGGTGCACCCCCGAAGCTGCGTCGAGCACCACGTTCTCCACCTGGCGTTTCATCGCCGCGCCATAGATGAACATGCAGGTGGCCACGCCCATCAGCCCGAGCATCATCGCCCGTGGCATCACCTTGGCCGATTGGCGCAGGTCCGGCGCCAGCGGGGTGACGAACTCGCAGCCCACGAACATGAACATCGCCATGCCCACCAGCGACAGCACGGTAACCAGGTCGGTGCCCACCAACGACTCGCCGAACCAGCCCTCCAACTGCACCGCCGGCGCGGCGATCAGGCCCAGTACGCCGAACACCATCAGGGTGGTCCACATGCCGAAGGTCAGGATGATCTCGGCGCGGCCAAATGCGCTGACGCCAAAAGCATTCAGCACGCCGAACACCAGTACGAAACCGACGCCCAGCAACCACGAGCCGCCGGCCGACTCTGCCAGGGTATTGAGGTGTTCGAAGTTCACCAGGGCCATGACCCCGGCGAGGATAGTTTCGGCGGTGCCGGCGAACACATGCACGATCAGGTAGGCCGACAAGGTCCCGGTGATCGCAAAGAACCTACCCATGCCACAGTTGATGTAGTCGTACACCGAACCGGTGGTAGGCAGTATCGACGCGGCCTCGGCGAAGGTGGTGGCCTGGGCCAGCATCATCACCACGGCGAGCAGCATCGCCAGGGCAAAGGCGCTGCCGCCGATGCCGAAACCCATGGTGGCGGTGAGGATCACCGGGCTGGCCATGATCAGGCCGATGGTGCTGGCCAACGCAGTGGGAAAACCTACCGTGCCCCGGTTGAGGTGTGCGGTGAGTCGGTCGTTGATCGACATGGAGGGGTCCTCGAAGCGGTTTTTTTAATGTGTCGGCACTCTGCGCCCCACTCCCGTTGATCGTCTTGCCCCTGTCTGCCGCCGGTTTTGTTGCTGCCTGCCAGGGCGTGTGGCCTGGCGGCCAGAGTCAATTGCCTGGCACGCAGGGAAAAGACTTGGCCTCATACCGCTCGCCCTAATGCGCCCTCACTCTTAACCAAGATGGGGTCAATAACAATGGAGCACACACTGAAAAACCGCCGCCTGCGCCAGACGGTCGGCCTGGGCGTGGCACTGCTGGTGGGCCAGGCGCAGGCCATCGAGTTGTATGCCGACGCCGACACTCAGGTCACCGGCAACTTCCTCGCCGTGTACGGTATGTTCAATAGCCCGAAGAACTACGATGGGCGCAGCGGCGGCTCCACCTGGCGTGAGGCGTTCATCAAGTACGGCCTGAGCGTCGAACAGCGCCTGGGCAACCTGGGCGGTGTGTATGGCACGGCCAACCTGGTGAGTTCCGGTACCTGGGGCGATGGCGACGCATCCGGGTTGACCAACGGCACCGAGCGCACCACCAAGTTTGACGAAGCCTTCGCCGGCTGGCGGTCCGGGGAGCTGTTCCCGGTGTTGGGCAAGGACGGTGTGGACCTGTCGTTTGGCCGCCAGATCATCATGTTGGGCGACGGTTTTATCCTTAACGACGACGGCCCCAACCTGGGCAACGGTGTGGGCGACGGCGAGTTCAATCGCGGCGGCGCCTACTACATCGCCGCACGCCATGCCTTCGATAAGACGGCGGTGATTCGCCTGGGTGGCAAGGACGGCGTGCATGGCAGCCTGATGTGGATCAAATCCGACAACCGCGCCCAGGCCCTCACCGAAATGGCCGCCGGCACCCTGGAATACAGTGCCGCGCCGGGCACCCTGGGGTTGACCTATATTCACGGCATCGATGTGGATGAGCGCTTCGCCACCGACCTGCAGCGCCAGCGCAAAGGCATGAACCTCTACAGCCTGCGCGGCACCGGCAATGCCGGTATCGACAACGCGCACTTCGCCTTCGAACTGGCGCGCCAAAGCCGTCGCGACGGCCAGGAAAATGCCGGCTACGCCGAAGCCGGTTACACCTTCACCAACCTGCCGTGGTCACCGGACCTGACCTACCGCTACGCCCGTTATTCGAAGAACTGGGACGGCATGTTCTCAGGCTTCAACCGTGGCTACGGCACCTGGGTGCAGGGCGAAGTAGCGGGCAACTATTCCGGCCCCTTCAACAGCAACACCGCCGTGCAGCACGTGGCGCTCAAGGTCAAGCCACTGGAGAACGTCACGCTTGGGGCGCTGTTCTTCGACTACAACACCGTCAGCACCCGCGGCCAATTGAACCTGGATGGCCGCGAACTGGACCTGTATGCCGAATGGGCCGTCAACGAGCACCTGATCATCACGCCGCTGCTCGGCCTGTACAAACCGAATAAATCAGCCGAAAACGGCGGCAATCAGATCGGCGGCAACGGCACCAATGTCTACAGCCAACTGGTGGTCGCCGTGCCGTTCTAAACCGCCTCGGGCGCGCACGGAGGCAGCGCCCGGACCTCGGCATAGGCGCCCTGATGATAGAGCAGCGGCGCACGGCCAAAATCATCAAAGGCCACCACCTTGCCGATCATGATCCAATGGTCGCCGCCGTCCACCTGCTGGTATTTCTCACAGTGAAAACGCGCCGAGCAATCGGCGAATACCGGCGAGCCTCCCTCCCCCGGCTCGTATTCGATCAGGGCGAAGCGGTCTTCACGGGGGCGCGCGAAATTGTTGGATAGATGCACCTGGTCCGCCGCCAACACATTCACGGCAAAGTGGCTGGCCTCCTCGAACACGGCATGGCTGTTGGAGCGCTTGTCGATGCTCCACAGCACCAGCGGCGGGTCGAGGGATACCGAGTTGAAACTGTTGGCCGTCACGCCCACCTTGCGCCCGGAGACGGTGGCGGCGGTGACCACGGTCACGCCAGTGGCAAAATTGCCCAAGGCGCGACGAAAGGCCCGTGGGTCGAATACGTCAGACATGCAAGACTCCCGGGTGGCCTCTATGGGCCGCCCTGATTGTTGTAGGGAAAACGCAGCTACACCATGCTCGGGTCGGGTTCCAGGCCCATCAGCTCACGGCCAAGGATCTGCGCGCACACGTCATAGTCGGTGTAGGCATGCGCGCCGGTCATGTGGGCATCGCGGAACAGGCGCTGCATTTCGTTGTGTTCGAACCAGGCATTGCCACCGGCGGCGGCGAACAGCCGGTCTACCGCTTCGATGCACATCTTGGTGGCGTAGGCCTGGTTGGTGCGCCAGAACGCCAGGGTTTCTCGCGCTGGGTAGCGGTGGGCGGCGCTGTGTTCGGCGTGGTCTTGCCAGGTTTTCTCCAAAAACGCCCGAGCGGCGGCCACCTGGTGGGTGGACTCGGCCAGGCGCATCAGCGCCGGGGTCGCTGCGCCGACGGCGGCACCGGTATAGGCGCGCACACGGTTTTTGGTTTTTTCGCGGAACACCTCCAGCATGCGCTCGGCCACGCCGAGGCTGACGGTGGAAAAACCACTGGCGAAATACGGCCGGTACGGCGCGTAGAAAATCTGGCTGTCTGGGTAGAGACCAAAGCCTGCGGACTTGCCTTCCATCATGTCCTTGGCCTTCTGGATCCGGTGCTCAGGCACCCAGGCGTTGTCGATGATCAGGGTCTTGGTGCCACTGCCTTTCATGCCGGCCGCGAACCAGTCATCGCGAATCTGATAGTCACTGCGCGGCAGCACGGCAAAGCAGTAATCCTGGGTACCTTCGGCATTCTGGCGACGGCAGCCGACAATCGCCCACTCGCCATGGTCACAGCCGCTGCTCCAGCCCATCTCGCCACTGAAGTACACGCCACCCTCGCCCTCGGTCACCCGGCCGAACGGCGCAATACTGCTGCTGGCCGTGGCATCCGGGTTGGCGCCCCAGATCTCCTCCTGCAACTGCGCCGAGAACAGCGCCAGTTGATGGCTGTGGGTACACAACAAACTCATGGCCCAGGCGGTGCTGGCGCAACTGCCGGCGAGCAAGGCGATGCAGTCGGCGAATTCGGGCAGCGACAGTTCCAGGCCACCGAATGCCTTGGGCTGGAAGGCGCGGTGCAGGCCGATGCTTTTGAGCAGCGCGATATTCTCATCCGGCACCTGGCGCAGCTGTTCGGCACGGCTGGCGTTCGCGGCAATGGCAGGCAGAAGAGGCTTGAGGTCTTCGAGGAGCGGGTTTGGCTTTTTCATGGACGGCCCTGCTTATTATTGGAAGTCCGGCAGGCGCTCCGAATCGTGGAACGGCGCGGGATGCAGGGCCAGTATCGAACGGCTTGCGCCGGCACAACATGCACGTTCGGCAGGCAAGGTTGTACTTTTCACAGGCACGGCAGGCACAGGCATAAAACCTGGCAGGCACAGTCAAGCCGCGTACCTGCGCGTTGGTTAACCTCGGGGTTTCTTTTGTGAACTGCCAGGAACCTGCCATGAGCGATATCCCGCTGCTGCCTCACGTCGAAGCCTTTTTGCGTCGCCGTCATGGGCTGTTTATCGACGGCGCCAGTGTGCGCAGCCACGCCGATGCACGCCTGAGCGTGACCAACCCCGCCACCGGCCAGGTGATCGCCGACGTGGCCGACGCAGACCTGGCGGATATCGACGCCGCGGTCGCTTGCGCCAACCGTGGTTTCCAGCTGTGGTCCCAGACCGCTCCCGCCATCCGTGGCAACGTGCTGCTGAAACTGGCCGACCTGCTGGAACACCATCGCGAAGAACTGGCGCAGATCGAAACCTGCCAGTCGGGAAAAATCATCCAGATTTCCCGCGCCTTTGAGGTCGACCAGGCCGCGCACTTCCTGCGCTACTACGCAGGCTGGGCCACCAAGCTCAGCGGCCAGACCCTCACGCCGTCGCTGCCTTCGTTCAATGGCGAGCGCTACACCGCCTTCACCTTGCGCGAACCGGTGGGCGTGGTGGTGGGCATTGTGCCGTGGAATTTCTCGACCATGATCGCCATCTGGAAGCTCGCCTCGGCACTGGTGACCGGTTGCAGCATCATCATCAAGCCCAGCGAATTCACACCGCTGACCCTGCTGCGCATCGCCGAACTGGCCATCGACGCCGGGTTGCCGGCGGGGGTGCTCAATGTGCTGACCGGCGGCGGCCAAGTCGGCAAGGGGCTGGTGGAACACCCCGGCACGCACAAGGTGTCCTTCACCGGCTCAGTGCCCACCGGTATTGCAGTAGGCCGCAGTGCCATGGGCGCCGGGCTGACCCGCGCGACCCTGGAACTGGGTGGCAAGAACGCCGCCGGCTTCCTGCGCGACATGGATGTAGACAAAGCGGTGGATGGCATTATCGAAGCGGGTTTCCTGCACTCGGGGCAAATCTGCGCAGCGGCCGAGCGCTTCTTCGTGCACCGCTCACAGATCGATGCCGTGCTGGAAAAACTCAAGGCACGTCTCAGCCGCCTGACCATCGGCTCACCCCTGGATGACCACACCGACTTCGGCCCCGTGACCCACCAGCAACACCAACACAAACTGCTCGGCTACTTCAACCAGGCCCGCGCCGAAAACAACACGATCATCCACGGTGGCCACCTCATCGACCGCCCCGGCTGCTACGTCGAACCCACCGTGATCCTCGCCAACCACCTGCACGACACCCTGCTCAACGAAGAGACCTTCGGCCCCATCGCCACCTTCCTGCCCTACGACGATGAAGACGAACTACTGACCATGATGAACCACGGGGCCTACGGGTTGAGCGCCAGCCTGTGGACCAATGACCTGGGCAAGGCCCTGCGCATGATCCCGGCCGTCAAGGCCGGCACCCTGTGGGTGAACATGCACACCTTGCTCGACCCGGCAGTGCCGTTTGGTGGCAGCCGGTCTTCGGGATTAGGGCGGGAGTTTGGCAGTGCGTTCATTGAGGACTACACCGAGCTTAAGTCGGTGATGGTTCGGTATTAAGGGCTGAGTGCCGACGACCGGAATCAGGGCGCAGGTTTGGCGGGTGGGCCACGAAACAGGTTCCTGGAAATGATGTCGGCCTTCAGCATCTTGAGTTGCAGATGACGATTCACTGCGCCAACTCCTTCCATATAACGGGTGACATGGCGCTTCCACGTATCGACCAACACGAAGGGCGCCAAGCCAATTGCAACAAACGGAAAAATAACCAAACCGAAAAGAATTTTCATAAGTTCCAAGCACCCTTGCAACAAATTCACAGGGCCCAAGGATTTTTCATAATGCAATTTCTTGGTCAACACGTCGGAAATCAGGTTCGTGCCGATGGCGGCGGTTACAAACGGGAAAACAAAGAGGAACAGGTTGGAGCGGTGTTTCACCTGGTCAAACAGAGCACCGCTGATTTTGCCTTTTTCGTGCAGTGACTGCGCCAGCCCATTGAATGCGTCGATGGAGACCACGGCACACGCGGCAATCGAAATCAGCGCAACGCCGGTCGCCACGACAACTTGCGGCGTGGTGTCTTTGTCCAGAATGAAGCCAATCACCGCCATCACCAACACAAAGGCCATCACCAAAAAGCCCAGTTGCACATCCAAGCCAAACAACAATTCGTAATTCATCCGTGAACCTCTCTATCAAAACTAATTAAAATAACCAACTGTCACTGATAAGGAATCAAGTGATCGTGCTCCAGATCCCGCATCAACTCGCTCAACATCTCGCTTTCGCTGCGGGGCTCGGTCATGGGGATGTACCAGGTCGTAGCTGTCCAACCACCACGCTTGTAAGCATAGGTTTTGAGCAGTTGCCCGTCCTTGAACAGCGAGCCGTGCAACTGGCGCTCGTAGGTGTAGGGCACTGGCACGGTCAACAGCGTCAACGCGCCAAGTATCGCCGGGAGCGCACCGGCCCCTTTACCGCCGCGTTGATCGACCAACAAGCTGTAGCCCGTCTTGCTGAAACCGCCATCCATAAAACTGAAGGCACCTGTGTCACGCAACAACTGGATAACTTCGCGTTGCGTCTGCTGTTCAAACCTCGACACGGGCGACGGCATCGTGACACTCATCGGCACGTAGGCACGCTCTGCCTTGTAATCCAACGGTTTGAGGGCGGTACCGCAACCACCGAGCAACAGCACGGCGGCCAGTAACGTAGTCCTGATCATTGTGCGTGCTCTTCGGGCAGCAGCCCGTCGCGCTGTACATCTTCGGCAAAAGCCCGTGCAACACGGTGACCGCTCTGTAGCTCCATCCCGCCAGGGCCATCCAGCAGCCAGGAATATTTGTGGGTGACGTTGCGGTAGCTGTACTGCTTGAGCTGCTTCCCATTGTGCTGCAGGGAGAACTCGGTGGTGGTGTCAATGCTCACGGACAGGGGCAGCAGAAACAGAGTTGCCGCGCTCAGCAGTACCACCGGGAAAGGCGGCATATCACGCTGAACGTTGTAGCGCACCCACACCGAGTAATCGTCCGCGTTGCCCCGGCCGCTTTCGACACTGCGAAACACCCCAGTCTCACGCAATTGGTTACGAATTTGTGCTGCATTAAGCGGGTCATCGATCATGACGTGGATCGGCTTGAGATATTCCTTGCCATCCGGCAATGCACGCTCAGGAAGCGTATGGGTGGTTGCACACCCGGTCAGCAGCGCCAGGGCGCTGAACGTAATAAAACGGTTCATGGGCGTGTCTCGTGAAGGATGTTCTGGCCCGCCCCGGATGGCAGCGGCGCGATGATATAAGGGTCGGCGCTGCGATAATCCAGCGGCAACAACTCCAGAGCCGGCAGGCCCGCAACAGAGTGCCGCGCTAGCGGCTCATCGCGTGCTTGCTGGTCGCGCCAGCGGAAGGCACACAGCGAAGCGCCAAGGCATAACGAGCGAAATTCACCGAGGTAATAGGCGTTGCCGGCCTTCAGGCGCAGTGGCAGGTTGAATTTCTCTCGCGCCTGCACCGAGGTGTAGGTCGTCCCCAGAGGGGGTGAATAACTGCTGGAGAAAAACTGAAAATCATAGAACTCATAATCCCCAGGCTTGAGCGCCAACACGAATACACTGGCGGCACCGGCCGCATCCTTCACATCCTGAGGTGTTTGCCGACCGACGCCCACCCAGATCGCTGCGGCGCCAAACTCGGAACCGCGCTTGCGAAACAGTAAACGCTGATTAGGCGCAGGAGATGCGCTAAGGCTCTGCGGGCCGATTGATCCGACTACATAAGCGACCGGGTCCTGGGGGCCAGGTTGCAACGGCTGGCTAACCAGCGACGCAGACTGAGTACCGCAACCTGCCAGGGCTGCCGTAATCAAGAACAAGGCCAAAGGCCGAGAGAAGCGAGACATATCGAACCCTGAACGCAGGCATAAAAATAAACGGCAGGCGTCAGGAAAAATATGGGATGAGCCTTCCTGGCGCTGCGCCTCGCGTCACTGCGAGGGGGGCGAATGGTACGGGGGGAATCGCGGTTTGACTACAGATGATCAGCAGCATTTGTCAGCGCTCGGTGAAAGCCACTCATATCACCGCCTCCGCCTCAATCTCAATCAACCACTGCGGCAACGACAACCCGCTGACGATAATCCACGAAGACGGTGGCGGGTTGTGCGGGAAGCGCTCAAGTAGCGCATGGGCGATCGACGCTTGCTGCTCACGGGCAGACTCGACGATATACAGCCGCAGCATGATCACATGAGACAGGTCGCCACCGACCTCGGCCAGCACCTTTTCGATATTGTCCAACGCTGCGGCGGTCTGTTCGGCGATGCCGGGGCCGACCGTGTGCTCTTGAGCATCTACCCCCACCTGCCCCGACAGCATGATTCGCCGGCCCTCTGGCACTTC
This sequence comes from Pseudomonas sp. FSL L8-0168, assembly GCF_037976155.1. Taxonomy (NCBI): domain Bacteria; kingdom Pseudomonadati; phylum Pseudomonadota; class Gammaproteobacteria; order Pseudomonadales; family Pseudomonadaceae; genus Pseudomonas; species Pseudomonas sp. FSL L8-0168. The sequence continues at coordinate 3,084,751 of NZ_CP150262.1, forward strand.
CATGGCCTGGCTGAAACCGTACTGCAGGGAGTTGAATACCGTCGTGGGATTAATAACCTTTCGTTGCATGACCAATCCTTGTTGTCAGTAGGAAAACAAGGCTAACCCAAAGGAATCGCTAAGGATGATGGTTCAACATCCAGCAACATGTTCGTGGGTGAAGCGCTGAACCTTGAGTGCCCGGCGGCCTGATGAAAACGCGCAAACCCGCCAGGCAATGACATTCCCCTGTGGGAGCCGTCGAGCTTTAGCGAGGCCGCGATAGCGGTGGGTCAGGCAATGAGTATGTTGACAGTGCCGCCGCCATCGCAGCCTCGCTAAAGCTCGACAGCTCCCACATTGGATCGGCTGTGTCTCAGTAGATAGTGATCCATGCTGGAACTTCACTGCTATCATCCAGCCACTACTTATGACATGGAGGTCGCTATGCACCAGGTAACAACCCTCGCTTGCTTACTGGTATGCGGCGCCCTCACCGGCTGCAGTATCACGCAAACCGTCACCCCCGTTCCCTCCTCAACTGTTCACTCGCCCGAAATCTGCATGATTCCCGCCGCAGGCTTGCGTGAAGGCTTCAATACGACTTACACCGCTCAATTACGCAGTAAGGGCTTTCAACCCCGCGAGTTGCCGCCAGGCGCCCCGCCCGCCAGTTGCGCGCTGTCGACCACTTATATCGGTACATGGAGCTGGGACATGGCGCTGTACATGAGCTTCGCCGATATTCAGGTGTTCGAGAACGGTCGAAGGGTCGGACAGGCGTTGTATGACTCAACTTCGGGTGGCGCCCGAATGGGCAAGTTCATCGACGCGCAAAGCAAAATCATCGAGATGACCAATCAGCTGTTTCCCAATGCTGATTACGGCATGACTCGACGTCAGGCTGACCTTCTTCCCTAGAGCGAGCTCATCCACCTGCCTGCGCCACACTTCATACCACCTTCTGTAGGAGCGAGCTTGCTCGCGAAAAACCCACAGGCGCCGCACTTACTCAGGAAGCACGCGTTATCGTTGACGTTTTTCGCGAGCAAGCTCGCTCCTACATGGCATTATCGTGCCAGGCTACCAGGTGCCCATCGCCAGGCTGTGTGGCGAAAATTCCGCGAATTGCCAGCGCAAGGCCAACGCTGCCGGGCGGCGGACCACATGTTCCACCGTCACCGTCCACAAGCGCTGCGCGCCTTCGAACTCAGCTACTTGCGGCCCGCTCAGGATCAACGAAGTACGCCCGGCCACTTGCAGCACGTCACCCGTCTCAAAATCAACAAACAACAACCCCGCCACCGGGTTGGCGTGCAGGTTGCCGAGGGTGTTGAAGAACAGGTTGCCGGCAAAATCCGGGATGGTCAGTACGTTACCTTCCACGCGCACAAATCCCGTATTGCCGCCTCGGTGGGAGACGTCCACCGAACGTTCGCCGTGCAGTTCGACGTAGCTGGCGACGAAGAAAGTGTCGGCGTGGCGGATCAGTGCTTGTGCGGCGTCGTCCAGGCGGCAGCTGCGCTCGGCCAGGTTGCCGGGTTTGCGTGCAATGCCAGCGACGGGCCGCAGTTGGATGTACTTGGGGCAATTGCCGAAGGTGTGCACTACGTCCACAGTAAAGCCCTCATCCTCAAGCGATCCGATCCGGCCATTCATGCGATTGCGGCGGCGGGTGTTGAGGTCGATGCCCAGCAGGCCGATCGCCGCGCCATCCGTTATCCCAGCCCAGGCGGGATCGCTTTTGGCGGGCAGGCTGTCGATCTGCAGCGTGTGTGGGTCCGGTGAATGCGCAAACCCTGGAGCGCCTTCCAGCATCGTTGCCCAGGGGATGCCTTGTTCGTCCACCACACCCGCGATCAAGTACGGCAGCAGCGGATAAAAATCGCGGTGCTGCTCAGGCAAATGATCACGAATGACCTTGGGCCCGATCATGGCCATGCGTTCAGAAACGCCGGCACTTTCCTGCATGTGTCGTTCGCCGACATGCCAAGGGGATGGTTCAATCGAGTGCATGGCGCTCACCTCCGGTTAGATACTGAAGATGCTGCACCCACACCGCGATGGAGAGAATGCCCACCCTGGGCAATCCACTATTACGCCAACTGAAACGCCGGATGCTCGCGCAACGCGGTGACGCAGTAGTCGACAAAGCTGCGCACGCGCATCGACGCATGACGACCTTCGCGGTAAACCACATACACCGGCTGCGGCGGCAACTCGAAGGTAGGCAACAGACGCTGCAACTGGCCGCTCGCCAGGTGTTCGTGCAGGGGGTAACTCAAGGCTCGAATCACGCCCGCCCCCTGCACCGCCGCATTGATCGCACCTTGGACAGTGGCGCAACGCAGCCGGGCGCGAGCCTTGAGGGTGTAATGCGGGAAATCCCAGTGCACCGGGTCGGCGCTGGCAATCAGATGATGCTGCTTGAGGTCGGCCGGATGTCGGGGTTCGCCCCGGTTCGCCAAGTAAGCGGGGCTGGCGCAAAGGACAGTGCCCACCTGCCCGACCTGCCGCGCAATCAGCGACGAACTGGGCAATTCGCCGACCAGCACCGCCACATCCAGCCCTTCTACGTGCAGGTTAGGGAAATAATCGTGGTAGTGCGCGATGACACGCACCGCCGGGTAGCGATCCGCATAGCCGGCCAACAACGGCGCCATGACATAGCGGCTGAACAGCAACGGCAGGAATATCCGCAGGTCGCCCTGGGCCTGCACATGCAAACCGTTGGCCGAAGCCTCGGCCGCGTCCACCGCTGCCAGCAGACGCACACAGTCGGCAAGGTAAGCCTGGCCTGCATCGGTCAGGCTGACCCCACGGGTGCTGCGTTGCAGCAAAACCACGCGCAGGCGTGCCTCAAGGCGCGCAACCGCTCGTACCAGCGTCGGGCCGGAGACCTGCGCATGGCGCGCCGCCGACGCCAGGCTGGGTTGCCCGGCCAGCGCGGCAAACAGCTGCATATCGCGAAAACGCTCCATCAGGCGCGCTGCTTCGTCGCCGCGTTCAGGGCCGGGTCCTGCCCGAGGCGATGGCTGAGGAAATCCACAAACGTATTGACCTTGGCCGGTATGCGGCCGTTTTGCTGGAACACCACGTGGATCGGCAGCGGCGCCGGTTCGAAATCCTCCAGCACCAGCTCCAACTCACCCGCCGCCACCGCTGCCGCGACTTGGTAAGACAGCACCCGCGTCATGCCCCAGCCCAGGCGGGCCAGGTTGATCGCGGCATTGTTGGCGGTGACCACCAGGCGTGGCTCGATCGGTACCTTCAGCGGCTGGCCGGCGTCGATGAATGTCCACTCACTGACCAGTTGGCTGGACGATGAGGTGACGAGCTTGGCCTCACGCAACTGCTCGGGGCGCTGGGGCCGCCCGTGTTGGTCAAGATAAGCCGGCGATGCGCACACCACCCGGCGTACTTCGCCGACCTTGATCGCTTGCTGCAAGGATGGCTGCAGGTGGCCGATACGCACCGCCACGTCAACACCTTCGTCGGTCATATTGACCACCCTATCGACCAGCAAGGCGTTGATACTCACCAAGGGAAAACGGTCCAGATAATCCCCCAGTACCGGCGCCACATACAACTCGCCAAACAGTACCGGTGCGGTCACCGTCAACTGGCCGCCCGGGATGGAGTAACTGCCCGCCGCCGCTTCCTCGGCTTCGTTCAGCTCGGCAAGGATGCGTCGGCAATCTTCCAGGTAACGCTGGCCGGCTTGGGTCAAGTGCAGGCTGCGGGTGGTGCGCGCCAGCAACTGCGTGCCGATGCGTTGTTCCATGGCGGCAATGGCGCGGCTCACGCTGGGCGGCGACGTGTTCAGGCGCCGGGCGGCAGCCGCGAAGCCCTCCTCTTCGGCTACCGCCAGAAAAACCTGCATCTCATGAAATCGATCCATCTTTACGCCTTCTGATTATGTGCCCCTGTGGCGAGGGAGCTTGCTCCCGCTGGGGCGCGCAGCGGCCCTGAAAGCTGCCAGCGCGGTTTGGCTGAATAAATACGGCAGCCTTGTTGGGGCTGCTGCGCAGCCCAGCGGGAGCAAGCTCCCTCGCCACAGGTGTTGGGCTTCAACTCGATTGCAAACCGACAGCCGTGCGCGGCATGCCGACAAAACCCGGCAGTGCTTCGATGCTGGCGAGCCAGGCGCGTACCTCAGGGTAGTCGGCCAGGGACACATTGCCTTCCGGCGCATGGGCCACGTAGGTGTAGAAAGCGATATCGGCAATGCTGGGCTGCTCACTGGCGAGGAAACGGCTCTGGTTCAGTTGCTGCTCCATCACGCTAAGCAAGGCATGGGCACGGTTGATTGCGCCGACAGTGTCCACCTCGGCGCCAAACACCGTGGCCAAGCGCGCCGTGGCAGGCCCGGCATGGAGTGGGCCGGCGGCGGCCGAGAGCCAACGCTGCACCTTGGCTTGCCCGACAAGGTCGCTCGGCAGCCATTGGCCGCTGCCATAGGTGCTGGCCAGGTAAATCAGGATCGCATTGGAGTCGGCCAGTACCGTGCCGCCGTCATCAATCACCGGCACCTGGCCAAAGCTGTTCAGGGTGGTGAGGAACTCAGGCGTTTTATGCGCGCCTTGCTTGAGGTCCACCAGGATAAATTCACTCGCCAGCCCCAGCAGGGACAACATCAGCTCGACCCGGTGGGAGTGGCCGGACAGGGGAAAACCATAGAGTTTGATCGCAGGCTGGGTCATGACAGGCTCCAAATGAGTGGGTATCGACGCCAGGGATGTTCTACCGCTGCCCTGTCTGGCGGAATGACCAGGATTCACAATCCAGCATTTCATCCAGCGAAACAATCTTCATTGACGTCATGCCAAGACGGGCGCGAGGATTTCACGAAAAAATTCAAACTATCGCCGCCCCCATCGTTCACACCTTCACGTGCAACGTTAAGTAGGAGGCAACATGCAGTATCGACAACTGGGTCATTCCGGCCTGCTGGTATCGGAAATCATCCTTGGCACCGTCCCTTTTGGCGGTCGCGCAGAATTTGAAAAATGCGGTGCGGTGGATGTGCCCCTGGCCAAGCGCATGTTCGATATGGCGTTCGACGCCGGGGTGAATATGGTCGACACCGCTGACCTCTATTCCCACGGCCTGGCCGAAGAAGTGGTGGGCAAGGCGCTGGGCGACAAGCGTCACGACATTCTGCTGGCCACCAAGGGCCGCAGCCCGGTGGACGACAACCCCAACAACTCCGGCTCATCGCGCTACCACTTGATCCGCGCGTGCGAAGCCAGCCTCAAGCGCCTGGGTACCGACCACATCGACTTGTACCAACTGCACAACTGGGACGGCATGACGCCAATCGAAGAGACCCTGGAAGCCCTGCGCCTGTTGGTGGGTTCGGGCAAGATCCGCTATTTCGGCACCAGCAACTTCACCGCCTGGCAGATGATGAAAACCCTGGGCAAGGCTGAACTGCACGGCATGCTCAAGCCGATTACCCAGCAGATCTACTACACCCCGGAATCCCGCGAGGCCGAGTACGAGTTGCTGCCGTTGGCCCTGGACCAGCAGGTCGGCACTTTGGTGTGGGGCCCGATGGGCGAAGGCTTGCTGACCGGCACAACCCGACGCGGGCACAAGCCACCGGCCAATACCCGCCAGGGCAGCGGTTGGCCGGAACCCTACGTCCACGACCAGGAACGTGCGCTGGACATTATCGAGACCCTCGCCGCCGTCGGCGATGAACACGGCGTCTCGGTCGCCCGCACCTGCCTGGCCTGGCTCAAGGATCGCCCGGGGATCACCTCGCTGATTGTCGGCGCCCGTACGGAAGCACACCTGCGCGATAACCTGGCGGCCACCGAACTGAAACTCACCGACGAGCAGTCGGCGCGCATCGAAGCCGTCACTCGCCGTCAGCCGTTGTACCCCTACTGGCACCGCTTCACCGCCGGGATTGATCGTTTTGATCCAGCGGAGCAACCCTTCCTGGCCGAGCATCAAAAAACCCTGGATGCGCGCCAGGACAAATAAAACAGCACCTGCCCCAATGTCGATGAATTAAGCGAACGCAATCCCCAAAGCAACGAAAATCCTATGTGGGAGCTGCGCTTGACTGAGTGGCATTGGGGCAAGCCCACATTTTCAGGGTTGCACCGAACGGCAATGCTGCCTATATTTCCCGCCTGGCGCTCTCTACGCCACCTTCCGCGGAAAGGGCTGCGCCCAAGACATCCCAGCTCCACCACATTTCTACGACTCCCAACCTTGAAGCGGAAAAGGTTTGTGCAAGGAGCTCGTATGTCGCAACGCCCTTTGGCCTCCACTACCAATGGCCGCCTCAACCTTGAGCAGCAGCGCAAGCGCGCCAAGGAACTGTTGTCGCACCTGAAAAAACTAGACCCCAGCGCCACCTTGGCCCAGGCCCAATGGCAGGTCGCCAGGCAATTGGGTTTTGCCAGTTGGCCCAAGCTCAAGGCGCATATCGATGCCCTGGACTTTGCTGCGCGCCACCCCGGTTTCGAGGCCAGCGACGAGGCACGTACTCACCATTGGCGCTGTGGCAATGACATTGCCCACAGCTTGCAGGTGGCTGGGTTCAAGGGCCGCTTCCAGATGCTCAGCGACCCACTGTGCATGGGCCCCGTACGCAATCTTCCCAGCGCCGAATTCCGCCGCCTGCGCAGCGCTTTTATCAGCCAGACTTTTGCCTTGACCCCTGCTGATGTAAACCTGCGCGTTGACGGGGAATACACCCAATTGGACGCACTGGCCGGCGCCGAACATAGCGTGTTGTGGTGTGAAGCGGATGCCTATGACCAATTGTTCCTGATTCGCGCACTCTCAAGTCTTGAACGCACGCCGAAAAAACTTGAGCTGATCGAGGTCGACCGCATACCGGGCGTCGAACGGTTTATCGGGATCGGGCAACTGGCGCCCGACGTGCTTGCCTGGCTATGGCCGCAGCGACGCTTGATCGACGACACGGCGGTGCACCTGGCCAAACAAGCCTGGTCGGCTTATTGCGACTCCTCGCCGACCAAGCTGGCAGAACTGGCCCGTACCGCTCACCCGAGCCTGCCGCTGCTTGCACCGGCGCTACGCCGCCAATTGCAGGAGTTGCCAGGAATTGAGGATGGCCTCTCACTGACCGAGCGCTTGGCGCTGAGGTATATCGCCGAAAGCGGGCCAGTGGCGTTTGCCCGGGTCTTCGCAGAGTTGATGGCCAGGCGCGAACCCCTGCCGTTCCTTGGCGACCTGATGTTTCATGCGCTGATGCGGCCGTTGATCGATGGCGAGCAGCCGTTGCTGGTGGAAACAGAGAGGGATCAACCATGGCCTAAGCGCCCCTTGGCGTTGACGCCACTGGGGCAGGCTGTATTGAACGGCGACACCAACTGGATGGACCACGCCAGCCATGAGCGTTGGGTCGGCGGTGTGTGCCTCAGGCCTCGGCAGCCCCATTGGCGAATGGGCAATCACCACATGCCCACCTGGGGTGAAGCCTGGCTTTAAGACGATTGCGAAACGGCAACGAGCCGCGAGCATCGCAAGTGATTAGACTGGCGTGCTGACCACGCCACCACGCTCTTCGAGACCCAGCCCATGCGCAACCTGTTCTTTGCCAGCCTCTGCTTGCTCACCACCGCCCTCGCAGGCTGCCAGCAACACCCGCCGGCCAATGACCAACTCGACGCCGTGCTCTGGACCCAGACGTCCATCGAGCACGAACTGATCTACCGCCAGCTCTTCGCCAATGCCACCCGCCAACTGGATGTTGCCCTCGCCGACCCGAGCTGGGACGCCCTGCCTTTTGCCCCACGCAACTTGGCCGGCCTGCCCCCGGCGGTGGTGGTGGACATCGACGAAACGCTGTTGAACAACGTGCCCCTCAACGCCCGCGACATCATCAATAATCAGGTCTATTCCTATGATCGCTGGAACACCTGGGTCGAGCAGGCCAAGGCCCAGGCACTGCCAGGCTCGGTGGCGTTCCTGCAGGCGGCCCGGCAAAAAGGCATCCAGGTTTACTACCTCACCAACCGAGAACACAGCCAGGTCGCGGCCACGGCCAAAAACCTGCGTTTGCGCGGTTTCCCGATTGAGAGCGACGCACAGATCCTGGCGGCCAGCACCCCCACCGGCCACTGCGAAAGCGCGGGCTACGGCAAGCAGTGCCGCCGTCAGTGGGTCGCCAGGCATGCCCGCGTGCTGTTGATGGCCGGAGACTCCCTGGGCGATTTCGTGCAGGCCGAGCACAACACCCTGGATGCACAACGCAAGGCCGTCGAACCCTATGTGAATTGGCTAGGCCAGCGTTGGTTCCTGCTGCCCAACCCCAGCTACGGCAACTGGTACAGCGCGCCGTATGGGGATGATGAGAGCTTGCCGTTTGCGCAGAAACGCAAGCTCAAGCAGCAGGCGTTGCTGTTGCAGCAATAGGGTGACGCCCTGCCGTGATGATCGTTCCCACGCTCTGCGTGGGAATACATCCTGTGACGCTCCGCGTCACGTTGTGCAGATGGGACGCGGAGCGTCCAGGGCGGCATTCCCACGCAGAGCGTGGGAACGATCAATGTGGGAGAGGGCTTATTGGGCGGGTCGCAACAACTGCATCTGCTGGCGATAATCATCCGTCACCTGCCGCGCCTGGCTGCTGCTGGTAATCACCCTCGGCGTAATCAGCACAATCAGCTCCGTGCGGTCCTTGGACTTGCCGGTATTGCCAAACAACCAGCGCAACCCCGGAATCTTCGCCAGGTAAGGCACGGCACTGACGCTCTCAGCGTTGTCCTGCTTGATCAATCCGCCGAGCAATACCGTCTGGCCACTCTGCACCGCCACCTGGGTGGACACCGAGCGCGTGGAGATACGCGGGTTCACCGGCGTCTCACTGTTCCCCGTCGGGTTCTGGGCATCACTGACCTGTTGCTGGATATCCATGTACACCAGCCCACCCGGATTGATGCGCGGCACCACATCCAGAATCACCCCCGTCTGCACATATTCCACACTGCTCAAGGTGGTGTCGGCGTCCCCGGTATTGACGGTGGTCTGGCTGATGGGAATGTTGTCCCCCACCTGGATCTGCGCCGGCTGGTTGTTCATCACCACCAGCGATGGCGCCGACAGCACCTGGGTGCGGCCGTTGGTCTCCAGGGCGTGCAGGGCCACTTGCAGGTTGGAACTGACGAAGGAGTAGAACAACGAGTCCGCCGCCCCCAGCCCTGCCCCGCCACCGCCCAAGGCGCCTTGGCTGCCGGAAGCATTGGCCACCGTGGTGCTGGTGGAATTGCCGGCCAGGCGGCCCAGGTACCACTGCACCCCCAGGTCCAGTTCGCCGGTGAGTTTGACCTCCAGGATGCGCGTCTCGATCTGCACTTGCAGCGGTGGGTTGTCGAGGCGTTTGATCGCCGCTTCGATCTCTTTCCATTGCGCCGGGCGGGTGCGTACCAGCAGTTGGTTGCTGCTCTTTTGCGCGGTGATGCGCGTGCCCGCTTCGAGGTCGCTGGTGGGCGATGCCGGGGTGTTTTCGGCAGGCTCGGATTCAGGTTCTTCGGCTGCGGGCACCGGGGCGCTCGCCTGCAAACCGGCACTGGTGGACGAGGACAGGGTGGTGGTACGCAAGCCCGGCGCGACCTTCGCCGGGGCATCATCCTTGATCGCGCCATTGCCGTAAATCTGCCGCAGGTACTTGGCCAGATCAGCGGCCTTCATATTGCGCACGTCGTACACATACATCTGCGGCTCGTTGCCGCCGCCCTCGTCGATGGTGCGGATCCAGTCGCCCACTTCGCTGAGGTACTGGGGCTGGGAAGAAATCGCCACCACCGAGTTGGTGCGCTCGACCGGCAAGAACCGCAGCATGCCGGCCAGGGGTGTGCCACTGTCCGCGCCGAACATGGCTTGCAGCTCGGGCATCAGCTCGGCCACCGAGGCGCGTTGCAGGCCGAACACCGCCACCGACATGCCCTTGAGCCAGTCCACGTCGAAGGTGTCGATGGTGTCCTGGTAGTTGGCCAGTTCGTCGGGCGTGCCGGCCAGGCTCAGGACATTGCGCGCCGGGTCCACCAACAAAAAAGCGTTTTCACGGGCGAAGGGTTTGAGCAGTTTCTGCATCTCGGTGGCCGAGATATAGCGCAGTGAGAACAGACGTGCCGAGAGGCCGCTGGCCGGTTGCGCCACGCGCATCTGCGGCACCAGCTTGCCCGCCACTGCCTGGTTGGCCGGCAGGATCACATAGCGGTTGCCCTGCTTGATCATGGCGTTGTCGGTCCAGGACAGCAGGGTTTCGAGAATCGATAGCGCCTGCTGTTTGTCCACGGGTTTGGAGGTGGAGAAGCTGACCGTGCCCTTCACGCCCTCGGCGATGCTGTAGTTCTCGTGCAGCAGGTCGCCCATCACGCTGTTGATCACGGCCTCGATGGGCTGATCGGCGAAGTTGAACACGATGTCGCCCCCCTGCTGCGGCACGTTTGCCGGCACTGCGGGCTGGCGCACAAACGCTTGATTGCCACGAATCAGCTGGCGCTGCGGCGGAGCCTGGGTGGCAGGTGGAGGGCTTTCGGCCACAGGCGCCTGAAGCGCCGGGCGTTGTGCGCCGGTGCCCTGCAGGGCCTCGTGCAGCAGGTCGTCGTCCGGGTCGAGGGTGTCGGGCAAAGAGCCACAGCCGCCCAGGGAGACGGCGGTAGCCAGGCAAAACAGCGAAGTGCGCATATCAATCAAGGGAGAGACTCGCGGGGATGTGAGATCAGGGGTAACCGCTTACCGTAGAGGCTCAGGGTCTGGGTGCGCCCGTTGAGGGCAAAACGAGCGTATTGCGGGGTCAGGTGTTCCAGGCGCCAGCCGTTGGGCAACGCCTGGCCCAAGCGCACCGTGAGCGTTGGGCCACCGGCTTGCTTGAGCATGGCCATTTGCAGGTTGCCGGTGATCATGATGCCGCTGAGGGTCAGGTTGGCCAGGCTCGCCACCTGGGTTTTACCCACCTCCCGGTCCGGGCGGCGATCCGGGCTGAACAGCGGCGCTTGCCAGGTACCGGCAAGGTCTCGCAACGCCGGCATGGGAGCGGCCTGCACCTGGAAAGAGGGTGGCGCGTGCACCGGCGCATCGGGTAACCACCGGGGGGCATCGCCGATGCTGCTGAGGATCATCGCCATCAACAATCCCAAGAGCCCGGCCACGCCGAGCCAGCCCCATTCAAGAGGACGCAATGGGCCGATCATGGTGCCACCCGCGCCGGTTGCAGGTAGCCGCGCACCAGCAGTTGCACCGCCAGCTTGCCTGCCCCACCACTGGCTGGCGCCTGTTTATCGCGACGAATATGCAGCTCATCGACGAACAGAAAAGGCGGCTGATACTCCAGCCCATGCAGGATCGCGGTCAGCGGTTCGATGGCGCAATTGAGCGTGAGGCTGACCTTGACCTGACGATAGGGCTCGCTGTCGTTTTGTTCAGGCGTGATCGGCTTGCGCTGGGTGAGGTTGCAGCCGCCGCCGAGGTTGGCGTGGCTGTTGATCAGGTCGGCAAGACGCTGCATCAGGTCGGCGGCGACCACGTCCGGGTCGTCCCCCGGCAACAGGCTGGCGCTGCTGGCCGGGTCTTGCTGTGCCTGCGCCAGCTGTTCGCGCAAGGCATCGCCCTGGCGTATGACGCTGGCATAGCGCTGCTGCTGTTCACGCAACTGTTCGGCCTGTTCACCCATGGCCCGCAGCGGCCCGGCGAACCAGCTGTCGATCAACAGCCAATAGGCCGCGCCGAGCACCAACGCCAGGGTCAACAAGGCGGCGCCGCGGCGTTCACGGGGTGTGAGGGGTCGGCGCATCGGCGGCCTCCTGGCGTAAGTGGGCACGCAAGGCAAACTGGTCCTTGCCGGTGCGTGCGTCGGGTTGGATCACCCCTTCGAACTGTGCGTTGTCCAAGCGCTGGCAGCCTTTGATGCGGCTGATCAGGCCACTGGCCTTGGCGCTCTGGCCGGAAAAGCTCACCTCGCCGTCCTTGACGTCCAATTGGTCGAGCCAGGTGTCGGCGGGCAGACAGCTGGTCAAGTCATTCAGTAGGCCGGCCAGGGGGGGTTGCGCCCTTTTGCGCTGGGACAGGTACTGCGCCGCACCACGGGTGTTGAGCAGTTGCTGGCGCAGGGCGTGCACCTGCGCGACCTCGGCTTTTTGCTGTTGAACAGTGGCGTGCATGCTGTCGAGTACCCGCTGGCGATCGTTGAGCCACAACAGCATCGCCGCAATCAGCAACGCGCCGCACAACCACGGCAGGCTGCGCTGCAATTGCTTGCCGGCAGAACGTGAACGCGGGCGCAACGGCGCGGGCAGCAGGTCGATACCCAGGCCCGCCGCGTCCACACGGTGTGGGTACAGGCCGAGGGCGGCACAGTCAGTGAGGACCTGGTCCAGGCGCTCGCGCAGGATCGCCACCACCCTCACCTCCAGGTGGCTGGGTGTGCGCCGCTCCTGGCGGGCGACAAAGTAGAGCTGCTCGGCGTTGAACGGGGTATAGCGGTCCAGTTCATAGCCAACCACCTCCACGAGGTTGCGCGCGGCAGCCAGAGGCAGTTGCACGCTTTGCTGCAACACAGCATCAGGAGCAAGCATCAGCACCTGGCGCGCATTGCCTGGCACCACCGGTGCCGTGAGCGGCCAGTGATGAACGTGCTCGGGCGGGTCCTGGAACGCCAGCCACTTCGGCACACAGCCGCGTAACTCTGTGAGCCACAGGCGCCAGCCTTGTTGCAGCAGGCTGCCGCGCCAATAGCGGGCAATTGGTTCGAGTTGAATCATTCTTGCCACCGCACCACCCGATAGGGCTGTGCGCTGTCCTCCGCAGGGCTTAATAAAAGGGTCAGTCGCAGGCGTGCCTGATAGCCGCCGGGGCGCTCGGCGCGGCTGTCGATTTCCACGACCTGGCCGGGGTCGACGCCCTCGGCGTCCTGGCGTGGCAGGTTCAACGCCTTGCGCATCAGGGGGCTGGCGAATGCCGGAGCGGGCCGGTCGAGGTCGCTCCACAAGGTGATGTGCGGCAGTAGTTGGCTGTAGAGCGCCGGGGTCATGCCGGGAAGTTGACGTACCTCCTCCAGCACCCGAAACGGCGCCAGGCCCTGATGGCGGCGAGTCTCAAGGGCCTTGGCCAACTGCTGGGCCTGAACCGGTGTGGCGCCGCAGGCCAGGGCCAGGCGCGTGAGGTCTTGGGGGGCAGCGTTGACCAGGTACAACTTGCCACGCTCACTGCGCAGACTGACCTGCAAGCGGGCGTCGTCGAAGGTCAGCGCCATAGAACGCCCGTCCGCCACCCACTGCCCTTGCGCCATGACCTGTGCGATACCGGCCTGGGCGGCCAATAGTGTCTGGGTATGCTGGCGCAGCCACAGCGCCTGGCGACTTTGCAGTTGCACCCACCCGGCCAGGCCACCCAGCAATACGCTGAGCAAGGCCAGCACCCACAACACCAGCAACAGGGCCGCACCGCGTTGGCGCTTCATTCTTCGCTGCTCGCGCTGGACAGGTTCAGGCGCAGCGCAACCACCTGGGCGACCCATGGCACCGGCCCGTCGACGGAGGCGTCGATGCGCACCGCTGTGGGCAGGCGCCGGGGCCAGGGCCACGGGCTCAACCAGTCGGTGGGCTGGCCCAGTGGCGAGACACCGCGATAGCTGAACTGCAGCGCCTCGACGTTGTGCAAAAGTACCTGCGGCTCATCGCGCTGCGCGTTGGCGTGGGAGGCCCTCTGCGAAAAAGCCACCTGCAAATCCTGCCCGACCCGTTGGAGGGTAAAGCGCTGGATCCCCCCGCCCAATACACCGGGCAAGGTCGCCACAAATTGCAGACGCTCAGGCGTGCCGATAAAAAAACCTTCGGCCTGGCTGTCATCGCCAGTGAGCTTTAGCGGCAGCGCCTCGCTGATCGAGGTGCGCAAAAACTGTTGGGCGGCGCGCATTTCATCCAGGCTGACGGTGTAGGCCTGGGCCTTGGCCACCGCCCGATTGGCCCCCAGCAACGCTGCGCTCACCAGCAGCAACAACACCGACAGCAAGCTGAGCACCACGAGCACTTCCAGCAGGGTGAAACCCTGCTCACGGCGCTTCACAGGCGCGCCTTCAAAGTGCTGAAGTGCGCCTGATGCGCGCCTTCACGCACGTTCAGGTCAAGACGAAACAGGTGCGGCTGTTGGCGGGTGCTGGTCAGTTGCCAATGGATGCCGTCGAGTTGGCCTTGGCGGGTTCCTTCAATCAGCGGGCCGGCAGCTTCCTGGTCCAGCAGCGTGAGCGCGGCATGGGTAAGCCGGTCACTGCGGGCCACCTGGGACAAGGCGCGCGCGCTCTGGCCGAAGGCAACCAGCAACACGCTGCTGCACACCGCCATCAACGTCAGGGCGGCGAGCATTTCCAGTAAGGTGAAGCCGGCCTGGTGCTTCATGGCAGCGCCTTGGATTGCACACTGCCGGTGAGCCAGCCAATATCGATGCGCCAACGCCGGCTGCCGTTGGCCAGCAGCAGGTTGCCGCCGGTAGAACTGCCGTCGGGATAGAACACCACGGCGGACCCTGCCTGCTCGGCACTGTGCAAGGTCACTTGCACCTGCGCTGGCCACTGCTGTGACGCACGCCCTGAAGCCTGGAACGTGCGGCCCTGGAGGTCAAACCGAGTGTGCGTCGCCTGGCCGCTGACGATGGCGCTCGCGCGCGTGGCGCGCAGCGCCTCGACCATCTGCGCGACCACCCGCCGCTCCTTGGCCACCTGCAGCCCTTGCCGTACACCCAGCCCCAACAAACCCGCCGCAATGCCGATCAATAGGATGACCACCAGCATCTCCAGCAGGGTAAAGCCTCGCTGGCCCACGGGCGGGTTATTCCCAGTTGCCCAGGTCGGCACTGTAGCCCTCGCCGCCGGGTTGGCCGTCCTGGCCGTAGAAGATCAGGTCGAAGGCGCCGTGCTCACCGGGGAAGCGATAGCCAAACCCGTGGCCGAACGGGTCTTTCAGCTCCGAAGGCTTGGCGTAGGGGCCGGCCCAGTTCGAAGCACTGGCCGGCTTGTCGAGCAGCTGTTGCAGGTTGTTGGGCGGCGCGCCCACGTCCAGGGCGTAGCTGTCGATCTTCATGCTCAAACTGGCCAGTTGCGCCTTGCCCGCGCCGTACTTGCCCTTGTCCACATTGCCACCGACCTGGCGCACCACAATGGTCGCGACAATGCCCAGCAGCACGATCACCGCCAGCATTTCCAAAAGGGTGAAGCCGCCTTGGCGGTGTCGGGTTTTCATCGGTTCTGCTCCTTGAAAGTTCATATATGGCTGGTGAGGCTCATCAGCGGCAGCATGATCGCCAGCATGATCACCGCCACCAGCACCGCCATGACCACGGTCAGGGTCGGCACCATTGCCGCGAGCAAGCGTTCGATGGCGCGCTTGGCCTCGACGTCGAAGATGTCGGCAACCTTGAGCAGCATGCTGTCCAGTTCGCCGGCCTGTTCACCGACTTCGATCATGTGCAGCGCCAGCTCCGGTAGCAGCGGCTGGCGACCGAACGCATCGGCCAGCGTACCGCCGCCCTTGACCCGTTGCGCTGCCAGCGCCACTTGCGCCTGGAGCGCACGGTTGCTGCAGACTTGCCGGGCGATCACCAGCGCGGGCAGCAGCGCCACGCCATTGCTGAGCAACGTGCCGAGGGTGCGGGTCAGGCGGGCGGCTTGCACCCGTTGCAACAGCGGGCCGATCACGCGGATGCCCAGCAGGTGACGGTCGTAACGCTCACGGCGCAGGGGGTCGCGCAGGCGCGCCGCCAGGATCCACCCACTGATCGACAACCCGGCCAGCACCACCAGGCCATAGGCACCGAGGAACTCGCCAAGCCCCAGGATCATCTCGGTGATCAGTGGAATCGGTACGCCCAGGTCCTGAAAAATCGGCACGAATTGCGGCACCACATAGGCCAGCAACAGCGCCAGTGAACCCAGTACACCCACCACCAGGAACGCCGGGTAGATCAGCGCATTGATCACCTCGCCGCGCAGTAACTGGCTGCGTTCCAGGTAGTCGCTGAGCTGGCGCAAGGTGCCCTCCAGCGCCCCGCCGGCCTCACCGGCGCGCACCATGCTCAGGTACAGCGGGGAAAACGTGCCGCCCTCCTCCTCCAGCGCCGCCGACAGCGGTTTGCCGGCCTTGACCTGATCGCGAATACGCTCGATCAAGGCCTGCACCTGGGGATGGCGGGCTTGCTTGAGCAACAGGTTTAAAGCGCGTTCGAGGGGCTGGCCGGCGCCCAGTAGCGTGGCCAATTGCTGGGTGAAACTCACCAGCGCTACGCCCTTCAACTGCCCACGTGCCTGGCGCAACAAGGGGCCGCTGGCCGTTTCGATGTGCAGCAACAACCACCCGCGCTGATGCAAGACGGCGACAGCGGCCGCTTGGTCAATGGCCTGCAACGTGCCGCTCTGGGCCACGCCCTGGCTGTCCAGGGCGCGGAACTTGAACAGGCTCACGCGTCATCTCCGCGGGTGACGCGCAGCACTTCTTCCAGGGAGGTGACACCGGCCAGGGCCTGGCGCAAACCGTCTTCATACAAGGTGCGCAAACCGGCGCGGCGGGCGGCGTGCTCGAGGCTGGCGACGTCGGCGTGGCCCATCAGCAAGCCACGCAACTCATCGTTCATCACCAACAATTCAGTGAGGGCGCTGCGGCCGTGATAGTCACCGCGGTAAAGCAGGATCGGACGCTGCTCGGTCAGGCGATCCAGGCCATGCTCCTTGATCAATTCCGCTGGGGCCTGGAAGGCTACTCGCGTGGCCGGGTCCAGGCGCCGCACCAGGCGCTGGGCGAGAATACCGCTGACCGTGGAGGCAATCAGGTAGCTTTCCACGCCCATGTCCAGCAAGCGCGTGATACTCGCCGCAGCGCTGTTGGTGTGCAGGGTCGAGAGGACCAGATGGCCAGTGAGTGACGATTGGACGGCAATGCGGCAGGTTTCCAGGTCGCGGATTTCGCCGATCATGATCACGTCCGGGTCCTGGCGCACGATGGCGCGCAGCGCTCCGGCAAAGTCCAGGCCGATGGCCGGCTTGACCTGGATCTGGTTAATCCCTTCAAGCTGATATTCCACCGGGTCTTCCACGGTGATGATCTTGCGTTCAGCGGTATTGAGCTGCGACAACGCGGTATAGAGCGTGGTGGTTTTGCCCGAGCCCGTAGGCCCGGTGACCAACAGGATGCCGTGGGGCCGCGCCAATAGATCCTGGAAGGCCGCCAGGCGCGGGCCATCAAAGCCCAGGCTGGGGAAATCGAATTGCACGGTTTGCCGGTCCAACAGGCGCATCACCACCGACTCGCCGAAGCTGGTGGGCACCGTGGACACCCGCAGATCCAGCGCCTTGCCCTGGATGCGCAGCATGATGCGCCCGTCCTGGGGCAGGCGTCGTTCGGCGATGTCCAGGCGCGCCATTATCTTCACCCGCGAGATCACCGCCGCCGACGAACTGGCAGGCGGTGCTTCGGCGTCGTGCAGCACGCCGTCGATGCGGTAGCGCACCTTGAGTTGGTTTTCGAAGGGTTCGATATGGATATCCGAGGCGCGCTGTTCCACGGCGCGCTGCAGGATCAGATTGACCAGGCGAATCACTGGCGCTTCGGAGGCCATGTCCTTGAGGTGTTCGATGTCTTCCAGCACGCCGCCCTGCTCATCGAGGTTTTCGATCAGGCTGCCCATGGCGGAACGGCCCTGGCCGTAATAGCGCTCGATCAGTGTGTCGACTTCATTACGCGAACCGATGGCCAGCCAGACCGGCACCTCACAGGCATACGCCAGGGCCTGGAACGGATACCACTGCGCCGGGTTGGCGGCCATTACGTGCAACCCGCCCTGATGCCAACCCATCGGCACGACCTGGTAATGACGCATAAAGCGCTCGGTGAGCACGGGAAGCGGGTCGAGCAACGGCGGCGCCGCGTCGGCCAGCAGCAGTGGCGCATTCAGCAAATCGGCCCAGGCGCGAGCCAGTTCGACCTCGGACACCAGGCCCAGGCGCGTGAGTAAACCGAGCAGGTCGCCAGGCTCAGTGGATAAACGCTGGGCGCGTTCCAGATCAGCGATTTTGAGCCCGGCGTGCTGCATCAGCCACGCGCACACCTGGTCGGTATGCGGGATCTGCATTTTGCAAGCATCGATGGGCGCTGACGACATCATTGAGGAATATCTAACGTTGCGAAAAGTATGGCTATTTAGAACTACCGAACAATGCCATTAGTTCGCCATAGCCCAGGCAGGCGTTAGCCGGGTGTATCGACTGGAAGTTATAGCCCTAGTTCCGGACGAGGGGGTAATTAAATACAAAACATTGCCAAATGCACTGATTTAGAGCATTGACAGCCAATAGCCACTAGTTGCACTTAGCCATAATTAAGTTGTTCAGGTGCTCTCTCGTTCAATTAACTGACAGTGCAAAAGATTCAAGCGCTCAACTTCCTCATCGGTTGCTAATACACCCAGACTTTGCAGGACGCGTGTGGCGGCGAGCACACCGATCTCCAACGCGGGTGGCTGGAGGGTGCTGAGGCTGGGCAACAACATGTGGGCAAACGGGTAATCGCCAAAACCCAATACGGCGCAGTCCTGGGGGATGCTCAGCCCGGCGCGTTGACCGGCCAGCAAACCGCCCGCGGCGAGGTTGTCATTGGCGAAGAAAATCGCGTCGGGCGTGATCGCCTGCCCCATCAGCGCTTCCATGGCTTGCTTGCCGGCTTCGAAGGGCGCACGGTCGGCGTCCGGCACAAAGACCCACGGGTGCACACCCAACTCGGAGAGGGTCGCGGTAAATCCATCGCGCCGCTCCAATGCGCTGAAGTCGCCCACTGCACTGTTTTGTACGAAGGCGATGCGTCGATAGCCTTTGCCATGCAAGTAGCGCGCGGCGGTGACGCCCACTTCATAATGAGAAAACCCCACTTGCAACGGCGCGCGTTCCGGCACGTAGTCCCAGGTTTCGACGATCGGTATATCTGCCTCGGCGATCATCTTCTCGGTGCCAGGGCTGTGAAAGCGGCTGGTCAGCACCAGCGCTGCCGGCGACCAACCGAGAAAAGCGCGCACCGCACTTTCCTCCTGCTCGATGCTGAAATAGCTGGAGGCCAGCAACAGCTGGTAGCCGTGACGACTGAGAGTGTCGCTGAAGCCCTGCAGCGTATTGGCAAAAATCGGCCCCGAGATATTCGGAGTCACCATCGCAACGATTTTGCCGCGCGCGGAGGCCAACCCGCCGGCCACCAGGTTCGGCACATACCCCAACTGCGCAACTACCTGGGCGATACGTTCACGGCGCTCGGGTGACACCTGTTCAGGTTGGTTGAAGTAACGCGACACCGTAATGGCCGACACCCCGGCCTGGCGCGCCACGGTGTTGAGGGTGACGCGGCCGGCGCCCCGGCGCTTGCGCGGTTTTTGTTCGTTCACGGCAAAAACCTCAAAAAGGAATATAAAACTAATTTTTTAGTATTTGACGCTCTAAACCGACGCCTTCAATAATGCCGATGTTAGCGCTAACAAAGCGCACTGTCTGCTACTCGCTCGAGCGAATGCCCAAGACATTTTCAGGCGCTGAAGGTCGCAGAACCGCAGCGGACCAGGGTATTTTTTCGAGCGGGCACAGCATGCATAACTTTCCACGGCACACCCATTTGTTGCTTCTGGCTGGCCTCAGCGCCTTGCCCGTCTGCGGCGCTGTAGCGGCTGACGAACAGGAACCCACGCTCCAATCCGTGACAGTCACCGCTACCCGCCGCGAAGAATCGCTGCAAAAAGTGCCGGTGGCCGTCTCGGTGCTCGATGGCGAGCAACTGGAGCGTGACAATCGCAACGGGGTGGCGAGCATCGCGCAGCAAGTACCGTCGCTGAACTTTCGCACCGGCGCTTCGAACAAGGACACCTCATTGTTCGTGCGCGGCGTGGGCACCATTTCAACCTCGCCGGGCGTTGAGCCAACGGTGGCTACGGTGATCGATGGCGTGGTCTATGCACGCCCCGGCCAGGCCACACTCGACCTGTTGGATTTGGAGCGCATCGAAGTGCTGCGTGGCCCGCAAGGCACGCTGTTCGGCAAGAACGCGTCGGCCGGTGTGCTGAATATCACCAGTAAGGCGCCGACTGCCCAGACCCACGGTTTTATCGACCAGTCGTTCTACAGCGGCCATGAAAGCCGCACGCGCTTTGGCATCGGTGGCAGCCTGGTGCCGGAGGTGCTCAAGGGCTCGATCAGTACTTTGTTCGGCAGCTACGACGGTAACGTCGACAACCGCCACAACGGCCAGGAGGTCAACGGTTACAACCACAAGGGCATTCGCGGCAAGCTGGAATTCACGCCCAACGACGCCGTGACACTGACCCTGATCGCCGACTACATGCAATCCCACGACGACGCGCCCAATGGCGTGGTCAGCAAGTCCCTCAGCCCGGCGTTCAGCAATGCCTTGAGACCGGTGCGCGCCTCAAGTGACAACCGCGATATCAACACCGATACCCGCAGCCATGTGGAAGACATTAACAAGGGCTTGTCGGCGCAGTTGGACTGGAATCTGGGTGACTACACCCTCACGTCAATCACCGCCTGGCGCGGCTGGGACAACACTCAATATCAGGATGGCGACCGTCTGGGCACGGTCACCGCCGCGTTCCCCGGCACCGCTGACAAGGGCGACCTGGCGTTCGACCAGTATTCCCAGGAGCTGCGCCTGGCCTCGCCCAAAGGCGAGTTCCTGGAGTACGTCGGCGGCCTGTTCTACATGCATGGCAAGGATGAGGAGACCTATCAGCGTACCCTCACCACCACGACGCGGGTCGATAGAGGCATTGCCGACTACAGCACCACCAGCGACAGCTACGCGGTGTTCGGCGAGACCACGCTCAACTTCACCTCGCGCTTTCGCGGCATCGCCGGGTTGCGTTACACCCATGACGACTTGCAGTACGACCATCGCCGCGTGTCCACCTCTGCCACTACCGTCAGCGGCATTCAACCGGCGACGTCGAGTTCCGGTTCGGTAGACGAGGATGGTTGGTCCGGTCGGCTGGGCGTGCAGTACGACCTCAGCGACAACATCACCAGCTACCTCACCTACTCACGTGGCTACAAAGGCCCGGCCTACAACGTGTTCTTCAACATGCAGCCGCGCGATACCGACGCGCTCAAGCCGGAGACCTCCAATACCTGGGAAGCCGGAATCAAGGCCACGGCCTGGAACAACCGCCTGACCACCAACCTGGCGGTGTTCCACAGTGACTACGACAACTACCAGGCCAACTTTTTTGACACGGTTGCCGGCCAAGTCGTGACGCGCCTGATCAACGCCGGCAGCGTCAGCACCGAAGGCGTCGAGCTCGATTACGCCCTGCAAGCCACTCAGCAACTCAAGCTCTCCGGCGCCCTGGCCTATACCCGAGCGCGCATCGATCAGTTCGCGTGCCCGCCAGGCGCAGCAGCAACCTGCAACGTCAATGGCAAACCACTGCCGTTCAGCCCGGACTGGAAAAGCTACGTGCGCGCCGACTACAGCATCCCTCTGGATAACGGCCTGGATATCGAACTGGGCACTGACTACAGCTGGCAGAGCGAAGTGCAGTACGACATCAGCCAGAACCTCGACACCAAACAAGGCGCCTACGGCCTCTGGAACGCCAGCGTGGCCCTGGCCGACTACACCAATGGCTGGCGCGTGGCGCTGTTGGCGAAGAACCTCGCTGACAAATCCTACTCACCGCTGCTGGCCAGCGGCGGCAACTACATCTACCGCGCCGTGCCTCGTGACGATGAGCGTTACTTCGGCGTGCAACTGCGCAAGGATTTCTAGCATGGGCCGTCAACTCAAACTCGGCGCCTTCCTGATGGCTACCGGGCACCACGTGGCCGCCTGGCGCCACCCCGACGTACCGGCGAACGCTGGCCTGGATTTCGCCCACTACAAGCATTTGGCACGGGTGGCGGAAGCGGCGAAATTCGACGCACTGTTCGTGGCCGACAGCATCGCCGCCGCCACCGGTGAGGTCGCCAGCCAAATGGCGCGTTCGGATCATTTCGAGCCGCTCACCCTGCTCTCGGCCCTCAGTGCCGTGACCGAACATATCGGCCTGATCGCCACCGCTACCACCAGCTATAACGAGCCGTACCACGTGGCGCGTAAATTCGCCTCGCTGGATCACCTCTCCGGCGGTCGCGCAGGCTGGAACCTGGTGACCTCGGATAACGCGGCCGAGGCGCTGAATTTCGGTCGCGACGAGCACCTGGGGCATGCCGAACGCTACAGCCGCGCACGGGAATTTCATCAGGTGGTGACGGGGCTGTGGGACAGCTGGGACGACGACGCCTTCGTGCGCGACAAGGCCAGCGGGCGCTATTACGAGCCAAGTAAACGCCATGTGCTGGACCATGTGGGCGAACACTTCCGAGTCAAAGGCCCCCTGAACGTGGCGCGCTCGCCCCAGGGCCAGCCTGTGATCGTGCAGGCTGGTTCCTCGGAAACCGGTCGTGAACTGGCCGCGCAGACCGCCGAAGTGGTGTTTACCGCGCAGACCTCATTGGCCGACGCGCAGGCCTTCTATAGCGACCTCAAAGCTCGCCTGGGCCAATACGGGCGCGAGGCCGACTCGCTGAAAATCATGCCGGGCGTGTTTGTGGTGGTGGGGCAAACCGAAGCCTTGGCCCAGGCCAAATTCGAAGCGTTCCAGGCGCTGGTCGAACCCGAGGTGGGGGTGGCGTTGCTGGGGCGCATGTTGGGTAATTTCGACCTGTCCGGCTACCCCCTCGATGGGCCGCTGCCCGAGTTACCCTTGACCGACAGCGGTCAACGCAGCCGCCAGCAACTGCTGAGTGAACTGGCCCAGCGCGAACAGCTGACATTGGCGCAACTGGGCCGACGCATTGCCGGTGGCCGCGGTCATTACAGCGTTATCGGCACGCCGATTCAGATCGCCGATGAACTGCAGCGCTGGTTCGAAGAAGGTGCGGCGGATGGCTTCAATATTCTGGTACCGCACCTGCCGGGCGGGCTGGAGGATTTTGCCCGCCTGGTCATTCCCGAGTTACAGCGGCGCGGCTTGTTTCGGCGCGAATACACCGGCACCACACTGCGCGAAAACCTTGGTTTGGCGCGCCCGGTCAGCCGTTACAAGGCGGCTCGATCATGAAGAACACGGTCCGCTCGCCGAGCAAAGGTGGCCTGAGCGATTACTGTTTTGTCGCCAACACGAACCTGTGCACCAGCCCACCAAACACGCCACCGAGCAAAGGCACCACCCAGAACACCCACAACTGGGCTATCGCCCAATCGCCTTGAAACAGTGCCACGCCCGTACTGCGCGCCGGGTTAACCGATGTATTGCTCACCGGAATGCTGATCAGGTGAATCAAGACCAGGGCAAACCCGATGGCCAGCGGCGCAAAACCGGCCGGCGCCTTCTTATCGGTAACACCCAGGATAATCAGCAGGAAAAACGCCGTGAGTACAAACTCGGTGACCACCACTGACAGAAACGAGAAGCCACCTGGAGAGTGCTCACCATAACCATTGGTGGCAAACCCCGCCGACACATCAAACCCGGCCTTGCCGCTGGCGATCAGGTACAACACCCCGGCAGCTGCAATCGCGCCCAAGACCTGAGTGAGGATGTAGGGCGCCACGTCCTTGCCGTCAATCCGCCCGGCGGCGAGCAAACCCAGGGTGACCGCGGGATTGAAATGCCCGCCGGAAATATGGCCGACGGCGTAGGCCATGGTTAATACGGTTAAGCCAAATGCCAAGGCCACGCCGACAAAGCCGATGCCCAGCTCAGGGAAGGCGGCAGCCAGAACGGCACTGCCGCAACCGCCCAGTACCAGCCAGAATGTGCCGAAGAACTCGGCGGCTAGACGTTTTGTCATCAGGTAACTCCTTGAAGTTAGGTCAAAGAGTGGGAGCGTAACAACGGGGTACCTGCGTTGGATGTGGGAAATTTCCTTGGTGTGTGGTGATTATGAAAAATGGCGACGGATGCTGGGAAGGGCATTTATTCCCTGAAAAAGCCCAACCGTCACCGATTGGGCTAATTCATTGAATAATATGGTCGGGACGGAGTGACTCGAACACCCGCCCCCTGGCGCCCCATGCAAGCGGACACCTCTGCTGGTCTCGGTCGTCGACTGGGCGATTTCAACGGAAAAGGCCGCGCTGAGAACAGAGTTGATGCCGATCTGCACGCCCATCCGTATGAACCCGGAGCCGAAAGCAGCCCCGCCCGGTAAAGGCTATGGATTACCTACCAGTCGGGTTGCCTTGAGGCGAAACAATAGCCCGGCGCTGGGCCGGGCTATCGTCATTGCTACCTGCTAAGCCAGCAGGTCTGCGTCCCGCTCCCGCCACAGAGCTTCCAGCTTCGTCAGCCCCATCCCGGTAATCAGCGTCGAGCATGTTGGGATCATGGTTCACCCCGCGCTCAGCCAACCAATGCCGCGCGCCGTTGGTCGACTTTTTCAACCACGCCGCAGCCAAGGGCCTGTGCCCGGACAACCCAGCGGCCAGCTCCATCAAACGAGTCGAGAAGAAGCAGCGCAAGCGGCACACCGCTGAGGGCCTGAAGGCTAGCAGGGAAAAGTCGCCTGCCTGGCTACAGAACGCCATCGGCCTGGCGCTTATCATCGCTCAGCGGCGGACCGACATCCTAGACATGCGTTTCGAGGGGCAGAAGATCTGCGGGTCATGCGAGCGAGGGCATGACCAAAAACTACCAGCGAGACCATGATGAAATCATCTGATCCGAGGCAGTTCCGGACCTGAATATCAGTGAAATCACCAGGTAGTTTTTCGCGGGTTTTGCGCAGGCACAAAAAAGCCGATCTAGCTGATCGGCTTAAGTGTCTGATTTTACTCAGGAATAATGGTCGGGACGGAGTGATTCGAACACTCGACCCCTAGCACCCCATGCACGCAGTACCTCTGTAAGACCTTGTTAAGTAGCTGTTTTTATTGGCGCTCGCTGCAATCGACTGCCCACAAGAGCTTACAAGTGCGTGAGAGTGTCACGCAAAAGTCACGCACCCTTCCCGGCGTCCTGCCGACGAACACCACTCCCCAAACCTGCACCACCTCAGATACTGTACGCACATACAGTATTTGAGATTCACGCTATGAACGTTGAAATGGACACCGATGATTGGCTCGGTTGCCCCACTCCACTTGAGATGTACCAGCACCAATGCTCAATCCTCGTAGATGAGCTGGCGGAGACCGAGCGCATGCTTCGTCGAGCACGGGCGAATATCGCCGGCCTGGTGCAGATGAATGATTTGCTGATGACGGGAAAGGCCGAGACAGAAGCAAAGCTCGCTGAGGCGCTTGAAAAAATAGGCATGCTGGAACAGCAATACTCGTTTGCCTCAGTGCAAAGCGTGAAGATCATCGCCGGGCAGCGCGACCATCTGCTCAGGGAGAATCAGCGCCTGCTGCTCGAGCTTAGCGTTTACAAGCAGCCATTAGCCTAGCTCGTCGGCATAGGCCGCAACTGCCTCCTCAGTCAGCTCACGCCACTCACCTTCGTTGATCAGCCCCTGTTGCTTGAGGTCGTCAGCCAGGGCCAGTCGCGTTTCGTAGCGCTCCTCCGGTGTGGCCGATATGAAGGTTGGATCGTTACGCAGCGCAAACCACGCCTCCATTGCGTTCACCTGATCAATGTTGATCGCCATGACGAATACCTCGGGCCAGTGTCTACAGTGTAGAGATTGGCCGGGGACCGGCTGTTCATCGGCGCCGACGAGCGGAGATGCTTATGTGCGGGAGACTTTCGCAGTACCGGGGAATCCACGACTTCGTTGCAGCGCTGAGCATGCCCAATGCTCTGGCGAACTCAGTGGGCGATCAGCCGATTGAGCGGTACAACGTCGCACCGACAACCGCGGTTGCGCTGCTGCACCTGCAGGGCGACTTGCTCCACGCCGATCCAGTCCGCTGGGGATGGCGGCCGCATTGGGCGAAAGACCGGGCGGCGCCGATAAATGCCCGAGTGGAGAAGGTAGCCCATGGCCCGTTCTTCCGGGCAATCTGGCCTCACCGAGCAATCACGCCTATCGACAACTGGTTTGAGTGGGTAGATGAAGGCGGTGCCAAGAAGCAGCCCTACCTCATCCGCCGAAGGGATGGTGCACCGATACTCTGCGCTGCCATTGGCCAGCTACCTGACGCTGATGAAGGCCCAGGCGAGCATGATGGCTTCGTGATCATCACAGCCGACAGCGCCGGCGGCATGGTGGACATTCACGACCGTCGGCCCGTGGTGCTCACGCCGGACCTCGCTCGGGAGTGGCTGGCCCCTGAAACACTACAGCAACGCGCTGAGCTAATCATGCTGCATTATAGCGAACCAACCGCTATCTTTGAGTGGTTCAAGGTTAGTAAGGCCGTGGGTAATACTCGGAATGAAGGTGCTGAGCTGATTCTTCTCTGTGACAATTGACGAAACACCAATAAGCCGAACATTCAGAGGATATGGAAATGCTACTAGCCAAGAGCTGCCATAGAAAAGACCATATAGCTTCGCGCAAAACATTGAGACTCGGAACTCTTGCGGAATACAGGGAAACTGAAATCCAGCAGATTGCTGATCGACATGAAGGCACCTTAACATTTGACATTAAATTCAAAGGACTGGTCAACATAGAACCTAGGTGGTTTAACACATTATTTGCCGGAGCAATACATATCGGCAGTCATGACAACGAGCCGGTGTACAGTCTACCAGGGCGCTCCACAGTCCAGGTAGACCATATAGAATACGTTGGCCCAAGTATGGATTTACTCACCGTTAAAGACTCATCCGCGACGATTACCCGCGAGGCTACAGATAGTTTTATATTTTGCATGTCAAGCATTCGACGCACACATGAATGCATTGGTATGTTTGCTGATTACGATGCTTATTGGTATGTAAAATCATTGCATGCACACTCATTTGGTAAGGCGCTGGGTCGCATATTAAGATCAACAATAAAAGAGCGGCACGCATCATGCAACTATTTAGTTCCGAAAGACACATGCATGAAAACTTTAAACGTATTCCTTGAAGTGGATAGTGTCATCTATACGGGTCGAAACATTGAAATATCAAATAACAGCATAATACCGCTCAGAGAATATATGAGGAGAATGGAGACAATGACCTATTTAAAGCCCGTTGAGTTTCAGCACGAGAAGGAGATGCGCTTTAGATATATCATTGTCTCAGAAGGAAAAATTATCTCTCCGATAGTGAAGTCCGTCATACTTGATGCAGAAACACTATTGCCATACGTATTCTACTTTAACGAATAAAATTTAATTAACCGAAGATTTCGTGATTGTTCTGACATAGGCTTGACACGCCCGCAGCGCCATCACGGCGTTATCCCCGTCATCGGTGATGGCGACAATTCGTTGCGCATGCGCTGGGTCAAGTTGGGCTCGACGGGCTGCATGAACCACGCCGGCGGCGCTGGGGGTGGCAGGCACGTTGCAGCTACTGGCTGGATCCTCGGCAAGGAGGACTGACAGCCGGACATCAGCAGTAGCAAGCTGGTCAAGCAGGCGAGCCTGGTTGCGCTGGGCATCGGATAATTCCTTGGTGTGTTGTTGGTCCTGGAGCGCGAGCTGTTGCTCGGTAGCCAGGCGCTTATCCAGCTCGACCGACTGCTGAAGCCAGGCCTCGCCAGTGATTGCATCCAGTTCCTTCTGGTGATGGGCGCCCTGCTCCGCAATACGCTCGGCCATCTTCTTGCCCAGGCGCCAGTCCTGAACCAGCCACGCCCCGCCAAAGCCGATGGCCAGCGCCAGCAGGATCGCCAGCCCCAGGCCGATCAGCTTCTGTACAGGAGTCATCACGGCACATCCTTGAAGAACACATGGTGACCCAGGCGCAGGGTCTGCGTGGCCTTCGCCGCCCAGGCCGGGGCCTTGGGCATCGTGGTCGCGTAGTAATGCGTGGCGCCGCCGGTAGGGTCTGGCACTGCGCCCGACATAACCTGGTCAGCAGCACGCTGAGCCTGGGCAAACTGCGCGGCCGGGATCTGCTTGGCACCGCTCAGGTAGGCGTAGTTCGGGTCGTTCTGGTTCCAGCAGCTGAACTGCCAGGGCTTCAAGCACACACCTGCGTAGCCCTCCCCCCACCAGGACTTGGCCTTGCCGTCGAACACACGGTTGCGGATGGTCCACGCCACGGCGATCTGGCCATCCAGCCCTTCGCCGCGAGCCTCGCCCCACAGCGTGCGCGCCAGGATGTCCCGGTCTTTCTCGGTTGCGTTCATGCTTTTCTCCAGGCGAAAAAAAACCGCTCAAGGCGGCATCGAGGTTCGGTCGTACGTCTATTCCGGCAGGACGGGCCAATCAATAGCATTCGGGTAGCCGGACTGCTCAGGAACTCGACTCAGGGCAACCCGGTATTTTTTCCAGGCTTTGAGCGATGCGATGTCCGCTTCGGTGGCTTCCTCCACGTCAACCGCGTCTTGAAGAGGCGCAACAGCGTAATCCGCGACTGCTCGTAGACGCTGGATCTCGGCTTGCGCGGTATCCAGGGGATTGCTCGCGATCGGTGGCGTCGGCGGGATATCCTCGTGCGGCAACTCTGGTACCAGAATGTGCAGCGTGACCATTGTTTTAAGGTCGTAGGGCTCACCATTCATAGTGACAGTAACGGTCAAAAGCCCACCGCTGAAAACGATATCCACCTGCGCGGAATTTTCGGACGGGTGCAACGAGTATCCCCACCCCTGATCCACTGGCGGGAATGGGACCATTCCCTGGGTACCAGTGACGCAGTACACACCCACACCTGATCGGTAGCTCTCGACATCCTTACCGCCGAGCGAGGTGATATCAAATAGCGCACCTGTCTGGCCTTCGATATTAATTGCTGCTCTTGCCATGGTCATATCGCCTTCAGGGTGCCGTCTTGGGCACGGGTGGTATTGCCAGTGTGGTAGATTTTCAAGACTTGCGCGGTACCGGCCTTGCCAGAACGGAACTTCAAGTCGTCGCCGGGCACTTGGCCGAAGAACAGCTGGCAAATTCGGTTGTCTGACGCGTCGTAACTCAGAGTCAGCATTCCTCCGTACTGGTAGCCCAGGTCACTCGCGCCGGCCGTTGACGGCTGGATCAACTTGAAACCAGTCTTATAATCGTTAATCGTTGTTGCGTTTTCCGAGGTTGTGCCAAGCCAGCCACCAGCGCCAACCAGCATTACATTGCCGGGATTAACACCCGCGTCGAGATTTGATGCTGACTTGAGCTGCGCATTCCGAGAATAAAGCTCTGCGGTCATTGCATTAATTTTTACCGCACCACTGCGAGTTGTATCACCGCCGGCACCCGTCGGGGCTACGCCTATGTTTATTTCTTGCCTTGGCATTTAAGCCTCCTGGATTATTTACACATTAAAACTCGAGAACTTTATAAAAAGCTGGCTCACGTGATCGGCTTAGCAAAAGTAACTGAGATATATAAATATATGGAGTTTGCTACCCCCTCAACAAAAGGCACGATTCTATTATTCTGATAATCCCAAGTACAATAAAGCTTGCAGAATCGGGTAGATGCCCCCCCAACATCCATGCCTATGTTGTTAACCAGCATGTAATCGCCAGTATTCAATGGCGATGTGGCAGTCCAGCTCGACTTAGTTGTCCCCTGTCCAGTGGATGAAGATCCAAGGTAGGTCCAATCGGTTATCGTCCTGGTGAATTGGGCGCAGGGAGTACCGCTATCAATTAACAGATTGGCAGATGGCCCCCACACCCTGAACCCATATGACGCGACCGCTCGGGCTTGAAAAGCGGCCACGAAAAAGCTTCCAGCACCGTCTACGAGAAAAGAAAATCCTGTCCAGTTGCCAGGTGTTCCAAGAATAGTTACGTAGCTGAATGTGCTTGTAGCATCCGGACGAACGAAAACTAAAGGGGGCTCCTGAGTAGTGATAGCAGGAGAAAACGTAGCCCCGCCTGAGTATCTACCCTTTTGTAAAATGGAAAGCCTCGAATATTCAGAATCCAATGTAACTACATCAGCCCCATTTTTGAACTCCATGCCGTATGCCATTCACCTGTACCTCATAACCAACAATCTTTGAGTTCCTAACGCCATAGTCGCAGTAGGGTGGGACCGATTGGCAAACCAGACATAAACACCGCCTGAAACGACCTGGGTATCAAATTGAACCGCATAGGAGTCCTGGGCGTTAGGGTCTTTTGGATATGCGCCTGCTGGAATACATATAGCCGAGTGGGTGCTCGGCTCTACTCCAGGCAACGCTATAAACGTGTTCCTTGGTCCTGAGTTATTAGGAGGCGATCTTGTGATTAGTGACGAGTGTATGATCCTCACTGTAAACGAGGTTTCATCAAGCTCTAATGCACCAGTCGCCCCCCATACCCTTATCCCGTAGCTCATGCTGATAAATCCCCCCACTGGAATCGTTTGACGTTGTTTTCATCAAACACTTTCCCGCCGCGATTATTGATAACTTGCCGGGCGTCACCTCCGAATGCACCGTTGATCTCAAAAGTCCCGTCGAAGAACAGCTTCCAGCCTGTCTTGCCTGGGTCATAGTTGTTCGACTGGATGTAGTTACCGATCTTGGCGTTGGTGATCGTGCCGTCCTCAATGAACGCCGACTTGAGAAACGCCTGCCCACCCTTCACGGCGAAAGGAACTGAGCCGGCCTGCTCAATAGCGAATAAATCGGCGCTAATGATGAACTGGCTCTGAAGGCCGCCTGGGCCATTCTCAAGCCCGAGACCGATGCCGGCATACTTGTAGGTACCGGTGGAGGATTCGTACTGCAAACGCACCGACCAGTTCAGTGTCACCTTGCCGTCCACGGCCTGGATCGCGGTAGCGTTTGTCTGGATGGCGGCAGTGTTGCCGTTGACCGTGTTCTTAACCGTTTCGATGCTGGACGACAGCGCGCCATAGCCATTGATACGGGCGGTTTGCTCGGCTGCGACGGCGGCGGCGTTGTTGGCCACCTTCACTTCCACTGTGTCGGTTCGCTGTCCCTGCACCAGGTCACCCTCGATCAGGGCTGACTGAACAGACCAGACACCAACATAGCTTTCGTCCGAGCCGATCAGCGCCGTGTCATCACCCTGAAGCGGTGGATTGACCTGCAAGTAGATGCCGTCAACCCGCTGCGCCGTGGTGGTGACCTTGCCGTCGAGCGTGGTTACCGTGGCCTTAAGGGTGCTTAACCCGCTGGCCGTGGCGTTCACGCCGGTTACCGGATCGTTGACCGTGACCTTCACCGCATTGAGCTGTTGCGCCTGGGCGGTGATGTCCTGGCCGTGCTGATTTATCGTCGCCGAGTTCTGCTGAACCTGCGTTACCAGGGCATTCACCGTCTGCGTTACCGTGCCGATGTCGGTCCAGTAGGTAGCGTTCGGTGGTGGGTTGTTCGCCGGTACCGGACCATTTGCCTGATACAGGTGCTGCCCCATGCGAACGATATCGTTAAGCGCGTATGCCTTCGCAGCGTCGTACTCCAGCGCGTCGACGATCTGGTCAATCAGCCCTTCAAGCTCATCCTTGGCCGCTTCGATGCGCCCATTGACCGAGCCAGGGCCATTGCCGTCGATAAGGTTGATGCGTTCGTTGAGCAGCTGCCCCAGGGACGTCTCGTCGATTTGCCCTTTGATCTGCTCAAGGATCGGCCCAGCATCCGAGCTGGCCTGGCCCATCACCCCATTCACTACTGGATAGAACGGACCGATGTTGCCGGTACGGTCCACCAGGCGCGCCCAGAAGAACAGCGTTGCGCCAGCCAGCAAGGACTGCATCCGGTAGTCAGCCTGCGGGTATGCCAGATCTGCCAGCTTGGTCGCGGCATCCAGGTTATTCGCCGGGCCATACCAAACCTCGGTCCGCTGGGTATCCTCGGCGCCAGCAGGGAAACCCCACTTGATGCTGATCCCGAACAGTTCGCTGGTGGTGGTCAGGAACGACACCGCTGGCGGCAGGCCGGTCTTGCCTTCCAGGTTGGTCAGGCTGGAGTTTTTCCAGATCGACGAGATTTCGAAGGCGCTCACTGCGCGAACCCGAGCCAGGTAGGCGCCCGAGTAAATACCGGTGACGTCCACGCTCGTCGAGCCTGTGCGCTGCACCTTGATCCAGTTGCCGCTGTCCTTGCGCCACTCCACGTCGTAGGCAACGGCGCCAGCAACAGCTGGCCACGAAATGTTCATGGTGCTGATGGCCAGGCCCTGGTCGATGGAAATGTTCGATGTGATCGTGACGCTCGCCGGTGCCGGAACCACAGTGATCGGAATCACGCTGATTGGGCGTTCTTCCAGGCGTGCGCCGGTATCAATGCTGGGGAACTTGCTTGGCTCGTACTGCAAAGCGCTGATGTCGTAATCACCCTCTGGCGTCCGGGCAGTCCTCATAACCCTATATAGAGGGATTGCCAGGTCGTCAGCGTCGATCGCCCACTGGAGCTGTGCAGCAGGCGCCTCGCTGTAGTCCACGGTCACGGTTACATTGCGACCGCTCACGCTTTCCACGGTGCGCCCTTCTGCCCGCCCGCCCGGAAGGTTGATCACTAGCCGGTCGCCTGCCTTGGCAAGCGTGTCGCGGTCCAATGTGATGACCTTCCCGGCCGCCGCTGCAATGCGCCCGCCGATCTCCCGGCCCGCCAGCAGCGAGTCGGCGACGGGGATGATGAAGCCGGGCAGCGGGATACGGCCTTCCATGCCGGTCCTGAAGCTGATTGTACGGTCCTGGTTGTTGCTCAGGACTAGCCATTTTGCCCGGCGCTGGGCTTCAGATGCCCGGGTGCAACCGATGGCACTGATCTCAGTCGGCTTGTCGCCCAGGCGGCGCTGTAGCGGCAGGTCTGAATAGACCGTGACGTCGGTGTCGTAGTTGTTCAGCGGGTTGTCATAGCTGACCAGGCAGCGAGTGAAGCGGGTCTTCGCCGATGCGCTGCCGTAGGAGATTTTCCCGTCGATGACGTTGGACCGGGTGAAGACGTAGTCGATGTCTTGCGCCCGAGGCATATCAGCCTGCATGACCAGTTGGCCCTGGGCCCAGTACGTCATGCCGCGGTAGATGCCGGCGATGTCCCGGAGCAGTGACCAGGCATCTGCCTTGCCCTGCAGGTTCATATCGCACAGGAAGCGCGGCTCAACGCCATCAGCACCATTGGGCACCATCTGGTCGCAGTACTGCGCGATGCGGTACAGCTCCCACTTGTCCACCATCCACGGCTTAATGCGGCGGCCCAGGCCGAAACGGTCCTGGGTGCAGATCCCGTAGGTGATCCAGGCCGGGTTGTTGGTCCAGGCCTCCTTCATGGTGCCGTCCCATGCGCCGGTGTAGCTGCGGGACACAGGGTCATAGTTGCTCGGCACCTGCCAGCGGCGGGCCTTGCACTTCACGGTGACGGCCGGGATGTTGGTGAACTGCTCGGCGTCGAACTCTACGAATAGCAGCGCGGTGTTTGGGTAGCGCAGCTTTGCGTCGATCACCTGGGTGTAGCCGGCGATGAAGAGGCTGTCCGCGACTTTGTCGGTGTTCTGCGAGTTTGGCGTGAGGCGGCGAACGCGGATCAGCCAGCCGCTGGTAGCCGGTGGCAGGTCTATTCGCAGAGACCGCTCGTAGCGGGTGGTGGTCTTTCCGTCCATAGCGCCCACCAGAACCTGCTGATATGCCCCGCCGTCGGTTGCCACATCGACCGCATATTCAATACGGTAGCCGTTGATATTGCCTTCAGCGTCCTGGCTCGCGAGGCGCGGCGTGGCCAGGCGGATACGCGCGGCCGAGAGCTGAAGGTTGGTCAGCGACTGAACCCAAGGCGTGCCGCTGCGCAGCTCGATGTTCAGTGAGGTCTCATTGTCGACAGACGGAATACCCGGAATGTAGCTCTGCTCGACGGAACCCGGCCGCCAGTCCCACTTCACGTTGGTGAAGTTGAAATTGCCGCTGGCATCCTGAATCGGCGTGTTGTCGAGGAAGATGTCGCGCGCAGTCGGCGTACCGTCGAACTCGCCCTCTCCCACGGCAATCAGAATCTTTGCCACGTTGGTGGACCGCAGGCTGTCGGGCGCCTCTACAGGGGCCTTTGGCTTGCTCTCGCCACCTTTGGCACCGTGAATATCCAGCTTCTGTGCTGCGCCCATGCTTTCCTCCAGGCAATAAAAAACCGCCTCTTGGGCGGCCTGCTCGATGCGTCGTGGCTATGTCTTGTCTTCGGCGTAGACCGATGCCGAGATGATCGCCCCGCCCCACCGGCGCTCGCCGATGCAGATAGGGACGGGGTTACCGCTGGCCGTGGTGTTCTTGGCGCTGCCGAATGCGTAGCTGGGCATGTTTTCAGGCGAAGCGCTCTGTTTGAGGCCTGCCGCCTGGGGACTAAGCATCTGAATCACACCGCCGGCGAGTAACGCGATGCCGGTACTGAGGGTCGCGCCTCCGGTAAAATAAGACGCTGCGATCAGTACAACACCGATGATTGTTTGGAGTAGGCCGGCGCGCTTTGCGCCTTCTACCACCGGCACAATCCGAACTTCCTTGGTGCCACCCATGCCGAATTGATCCTGCCCGGCGTTCTTCCGGTTGCGGAAGATGGCGAAGCGCAGGCCGAGCCGGTCAAGTCGCCGAATCTCTGCTTCGAACCCGTCAATGGTGGCCTTCAGCGCCCTGAACACCTCCCACGTGTCGCCCGAGCCAACCTGGCGGCGGTGCAGCCTGCCGAACTTCTGGGCCAGCGAGCCGGACAACTTGATAGTGGTCATCGGCGAATAAACGATGGCGCTCATCTAGCCTCCTTGTGTCGAAGAATTAAGCGGGTGCGCTGGAGCCACGGGCCACCGTAGATGAACACCTCGGACGGCCGTCCATACATGTGGTGCAGGACAAACGGGCCAGGTCCGAAAATGCCGGCTTCTTCGCCAGGCAGCGTCGGGTCAGTCCCCAGGTAGATCCCTGCGTGGTTTGGGTGGGCCGTGCGACCGACCTCCATCACGATCATATCGCCGCGCTGCGGGCTGTCGACTTGCTCGAATCCGGCTGCGGCGTAATTCGCCTCGTACAAGCTGGCGCTGTCTTCACTCTCCCACCAGCCATCAGCGCGCTGGAAGGCCTCGAACTCAAGGCCCCACTCGCGCTGGTACCAATCAGCGCAGACCTGCCAGCAGTCCCAGGCGCCATGTACGAACGGGCGCTTGAGCAGCGGCGTGCTGCCGGTCGGCGTGATCGTGCGCAGGTCGCCCTCGGGCCAGGACAGAATGTGCCAAGGCAAGGCCGTGGCCTCGCACATCGCCAGGTCGCGGGATGACGGGCGGCTGGTGGCGTCCGGGTGAGAATGGACGATTCCTATCACCTGGCCCTGGTCTTCCGCCGCGGCGTAGTCCTCTGGATCAAGCCGAAACTCTTCGTTCGGCTCCGTGGCGATGTTCCGGCACGGGAAGTACTTCTGGGCCCGGCCCACGACCAACAAAAGCCCACAACACTCCTTCGGATATTCGGCCGCCGCATGAGCCTGGATGGCCGCAATGATGTGTTTGCGCATTATTCAGCTCCGGGCAATGAGTGACACTGCGGGAAATCCCCCGAACGGGTAGGGGTTGCCCTCGCCAAAACGCGGGATGCAGCCCTTGCCCAGGGTGGCGTCGCATACGTCCAATTCAGGATCATCGGTAACCACACCATCCTTCGTTACGTAGGGCCCGGTGTATCCGCAATTGGGTCCTCTGTACCCCCCCGTGAGGCACCAGTGGCACAGAGTGGTCATCTGCCGGCCGATGGTTTCGCCGCCGACGTCGCCCGGGCTGGCCAAGTCCCAGCTGACTGTTTCGCCGTCCTCGTTGGTCTTCTGGTCGACATACCACACCTCGATCGATTCCTGTGTGGGATCGGCCGTGGCGTTGCCGCCTTCGAAGTTCACGGCGTCGAGAAACTCGGCCAGCGTATTGCGAATGGTCAGCTTGAACTCGAGCAGATCCTCGAAGGCCAGGCAGAGGGCGGTGATTCGCCCGTTGACGTTGCCGACCGACAGCTTGGGCCGTACCGCGGTGCCGTCGCCATTCGCCTCGCTGCCCTCGTACTGCATGGGCCAGGCGCCATACTCTTCACCCTTC
Source organism: Pseudomonas sp. FSL L8-0168 (assembly GCF_037976155.1). Lineage (NCBI taxonomy): Bacteria > Pseudomonadati > Pseudomonadota > Gammaproteobacteria > Pseudomonadales > Pseudomonadaceae > Pseudomonas > Pseudomonas sp. FSL L8-0168. The sequence continues at coordinate 3,120,791 of NZ_CP150262.1, forward strand.
CACCAGATCGACTTGGCCGGCAGCTGGTCAGCGTTGCCGCCGGCGGCAATCAGTTCTGCAGGTGTGTGCGGTATAGCGTGGCCATGAAAGCGCAGAACATCGGCGCCGTAATCGCTGCCGTCCAGTTCGAACAGAATGACTTCGTTGCCAGGCTCAAGAGTCTGGATAGCGTTGATCAGCGACATGGATTGACCTTTACGGGTGGAAGGCGCGCTCGAACGTCGCCGTCACTTTGAATACGCCCCCGCCCATGGGCGTAGGGGTTGGGTTCTTGCAGGTGAACAGGCCAAGCTGGCCCAGTGGCGTGGTCCACAAGAAGGCCTTGGCGCCCTTATGGCGGTCGAAGAACGCCATCATGGCCAAGGCCGTGGCCGTGTTGCCCGTGTGGGTGATCGGGTAGGCATCGACTTTATTGTTGATCCCGTCACCGACCTCTTGCTTGTAGCCGTCCCCGAACTGTGAGGTGCGCACCCGATACGTGATATCGGGCGCCTCCCCGTTCTGGGTGGGCCAGGTGAATGTTTCAATCGCCATGGTTACCTCCCGTTGATAGCTCGCCAGATAGCCCCACCAGGCTGAACACCGCGTGCGATGGCAGCCTCGGCTTCGGTCTTGGTGACCTGCTGGATATTCCTTCCGGCCTGCGAGGTGTCTTCCTGAGTCGCATTGCCTCCGTCACCTCCTGTTTGCACGGAAACCGACACGGGGAAGTTGTAGGTGTTTCCGCCGCCACCGGCACCAGAGGCCGCCGCAATAGATCCACCACCCGTCATCAAAGGCGTGACGCTGCCACCCTGAGCACCCGTCATGAGGTACGACCGGCCACCCTGATTGAACAGCTCGGGCCCCTTTTCGTTTACCTCATAGAGCGTGTTCGGATCGACAGGCCCACCTGACGCCCTGCCCTCTACCAGAGCGCTGCCGATGCTGGAGCCGAAACTGCCAGCACCCGCACCCGCCGCCGCACCGCCACCGAAGTACGCGCCAAGCGCGCTACCAGCAAGGCTCGAAAGCAATCCGGAGGCCGCCTGCCGAGTTGCGATACGCGCCATGTCGGCGATGATCGACTTGGCGAAGTCAGAGAACGAGAACTTGCCATTGGTCGCGAAGCTGGCCACCGCATCCTCCATAGAGCTGAAGGCGTTGGTGAACAGGCTGCGGGTTTGCCCGGCCACATCACGGGCCGAGTCAAGGTAGTTGCTGAACGCCGAAGTGGCTCCATTACGCCAATCGCTCTGGGCCACGGACATCTGCTCGTAATTGCTGAGCGTGGTCTGCGTCAGGTCGCGTTCGCTGCGATTGATCGCCTCAAGCTTGGCCTGGTATTCCTCGGCGCTCATATTGCGGGATGCGTCAGCCTTATCGCGGGCCAGGTCCAGGCGCTGCTGATTGGCTCGGTCCGAAATACCATTCAGGTCGCCGTTTATGGCGTTCTGACGGTCGCTCTGGCCGACACCTTGAGCCGCCCGGCTGCCGGCGCGCTGCAGTGCAGCGTTCTGCTGATCCAGCGCATCGGTGTACGACTTGATGGCCAGCTCCTGCTTCTTGAGCCTTCCCTGCTCATTGGTCGCAATTACCGAAAGCTCGCTATCCGATTCCTGCTGAGCCTTGACCATGTTCGCCCGGACGTCGGCGATCTTCTGATCCAACTGGATGCGCTGGGCAGCCGACGTGCCGGCCTTGCCCTTGGCACCCTCAAGCGCCGCGATCTCGGCCTCATACGAGGATTTGACCTCGGACGCCTGCTGCTGCAGCAATGCAACGCGCTGAGCCGTGTAACTCTCCTGGGAGATGATCCCGGCCTTCTGCGCGGCTTCCAGCTCCTTGTCGGCGCTCTTGTAGTAGCTGAGCACCGCATTGAGCTGGTTTTTCGAGTCGTTGAACGTTGTCAGGTCGACCGAGCCTGTCGCCCCCTTCGGGTCCTTGTACTTGTCGCGGATGTTTTTCAGGTCGCGATCAATGTTCTTCTGGCCGAGCAGTGGGCTGTTTGGATTCGCCTCGCGCAGAGCAGCGATCTTGCGCAGGTACGCTTCCTCTTCCTTGTCGCGCTTCTGCTTGTTGCTGTAGGACGCAACACGAATGCGCTCAAGCTCCTGCTCGGCCTCGATGCCCTTGTCCTGGATCTTCTGCCGGTCGCCAAGGTATTTGGTGCGCGTCTTCTCTGCTTCTATCTGGAGGTCAAGAAACGCCAAATCCTTGGTGTCTTTCGCAGTATCGCGCGTCTCGATCCCCATGGCAGCAGCGCGGCCGCCACGGCCCTGCCCAGTTTTCAGCCTTTGGCGTATTACTTCGGCTTGCTGCTCCAGGGTTTGAGTACGTCCGATCTCCTTCGTGGCGTCCAGAGCGCCTTTTGCTGCGTCCCTTACCGCATTCCAGCCGCGCTCTATGATTCCCAGGTTCTGCGTAATCTCTCCGGTGCGAGTTTCAATCGTACTGGCGTATGTATCCGTCAGTAATTTAGCCGCACCCACTGTGTCGCCCTGCTCTTTAAGGGCAACGATCTGCGAGTAAACCGACGCTGTTAGAAAGTGATATTGATCATTGAGTTCTTTTGCAGCGGCGACAGGATCTTTCGCAATTTTCGCGAACTCTGCGATCGTCTCATCAATAGCCCGACCTGTAGCCTTCTCCATCTGCAGGGCGGCTTCGGTGATCTGCCCGAAACTTTCGCTGGCGATCTTTCCGTTACCGGCGAGCTTGGCCAGCACCTCAGCTGCAGCGCCAGTCGTCCCCACTGTTGCGCTGACCTGCCGCGCCATATCGCTGAGCTGACTTGCACTCGTACCAGCCACATTGCCGCTGAGGATCAGCGCCTCATTGTAGGCGTCGGCCTCTTCACTACCCTTGTAATAGGCTAGCCCCAAAGCGGCAACCGCTGCAGCCGCCAGCGTAAATGGGTTTACCAGCCCTAGAACGTAACCGCCCAACGCCTTCGCCGCCGGCGCAATCCCGCCGAACATATCTTTCAGCTGGCCGCCCTGCTGTAACAGAACCGTCAGCGGAGCCTGTCCACCCTGGAGAGAGACGGCAATGTCAGTGAACTGAGCAGGAACGCCTCGCAGCGCTGCAGCTGTCTGCTTTGCCGTGTTTCCAGTGCGAGTAAGGCTGTCGTCGAATCTGCCCAGGTTAGCCCGCGACTGGTCGATCTTGCCCTGGTACTCGCTGAACGTTGAGGCATCCAGCGCGCCAAGCTTTTTTTGCTTGGCCAGTTTCGTTTCAAGGTCGTCGAGACGGCCCAGGGCCTTTACTGTTGGGTCAATCTCGCCCAGCAGGTCTGATAGCTCATCCTTCTGCTTCTTCATCGAAGCAGTCGCCTTGTCAGCGCCGCGCGCTACGCCATCAGCCGCTTTCTCTGCCCTTGCACCTGCCGCCGTGAGCTTGTCGAGCTCAGAACTCGCCTGCGCAGCATCCGTCGAATCGACCTTAATGCCGAGTTCTGCAATCGACGTCATACTTTTCTCCGGGCGTAAAAAAACCCGCTTAGTAGCGGGCTATTGGGTTCAATTGATCTATTTATTCAACTTCGAATTCGTTTCCGCAAACTGGCAGGTAATGCTTATGTCCGTTTGCATGGCTTCCCCGAACTTGGCCACCGGCCTGGTTCCCACCCCCTCGACCACGTACTTCGAGAACCCTGCATATCCACCATAGCTATTCTTGGCGTTTACTTCGCCACATACGACCGTATTGTCGGGAAGGCGATAAACCTTCTCCCCTCTGAACTCAGCTGATGCCGAGTCGTTTAAGTTGCGTTTCACCTCTTCCCTGGCGCCATTTATATCGCTATTGCCGCACCCGGACAGAAGCAATCCGAACATCCCCATCACCACCAAACGCTTCATAATCAGCTCCCTGTAGATAGCGGCAATCTACCACCATCCACGGGAAGCACCAAAGCCGCCTGTACGAATCCCCAGTAACGCCCGACCATCGGCCAGTAGTAGCCTCCTGCCACACGCAAGGATTCCCCAGTCCTACGCCTGCAAGCCCAAGGACTGGGACAGCGCCAATATCGGCGCGTTTATGACCTGGAGGTCAAATTGAGCAGCGAATCAGATATCGAAGTTGCAATGACGCCAACTGAGCTTGGGCTTTTCATGGCGATGAATGCCATTGCCATGGCTCTGAAGTCTTCGCCGAATTTCAATAACGAGGCATTGACAGCTTTGGCCGAAAAGTTTATCCACGATGCTCCTTCAGCTCTGCAAGGCAGCAGTGCGAAAGAAGCGTATGAGCGCCCTCTCCGCTTTCTGGTGAACGACCAGTCTCAAGTGATTGATTGGCTCAAGCAGAATGGCCTTGCTTGATCGGTTGCCCGTAGATACGGAATGAGCCATCTGGCGTAAGCTCCCAACCGCTTACGCCAGCATGCCAATTAACGGATCGGATTAAAGTGTCCGAAAGGATGATTTTCTCGATTTGTTCTTTGGCGTCCATAATTCCTCCTGCGGCTATGCCGCGTTATGTTGGTTGTCTACGTCCTGCTCTCGCTCATCACCAGCAGTGCCTCTGCCTCCATCATCCGCAGGTCAGGGAAAGCCTGCGTCAGCTCTGCGCGCTTGAGGCCTATCATGCTGGCCACCGGCTTGATGGCGTTGTAGTCCAGGCCCACGGCGCCGCCCATACCCACACGCCACTGCGTGGACATCGCCTCGAACAGTAGGAAGGCCGGCCAGTTATCTGGCCAGACCTCGAACTCTTCATCGGGGATGTCGGCCTTGGTCATGCCGAAGGCCGCCAGGTCAGCCTCTGAGGGCCCCTGCTCGTACAGGATGCGGGCGACGCCGGTCAGTTTCCCAGGCGGGCCGGCTGGTAGGCTGCCTGATACGCCTCAAGCACTGCCTTGGGCGCACCTACGCAGGTGGTTACCAGTGCAGTCATGGACTCGTCGGACAGCTTCTCGTCGAAGCCCCAGCCGCTGACGATGTCCTTGAGCTGATTCACCTGCAGCGCGATCTCGGAGGCCGTGGCGTCCTGCCAGGACATGCCTTCGTCTTGCACCTTGGTTGCGTGCGCGTCGCGCGCGGTGTTCCAGCGGTCGAAGAGCGCCGAGAGCGCAATGCGGTCCAAGTACTTGAACTCGAAGTCCACGGCCACTGCTTCACCGCCCACGCGGGGGATCTGCACCTTGGCCTTGAACGTTGGGTTTGGTGCGATCTTGATCTTGGCCATCGGTTACACCGCCACTGCGGAGTAGCGGGTTGGGCGGCCAGCCAGCGACAGAGTGATGACGCGGGTCATCAGGTTGTTGCGGGACAGGGCCGGGGTCGACGTGATGGTCACGTAGGCGTTGTAGAGGATGCTGTCGCCGTTCGGTAGGTTCAGGCGCAGTACACGGGTCACTTTATCCTCGTCGGCGCCCTCAACCACCGGCACGTACGGCAGGGCCGGGTCATCCGCTACGGTGAACGACATGCTGATCGGGTTCTTGGTGGTCGGGATCTGGCGGTCGTCATCGTCAGCCAAGAAGCCGAAGGTCAGGAACTGCTGGTCGCCGCCCGTGGTTGCCACGTCGGTGATCTGCGATATCTCAACGAAACCGGTTACTTCGCGTACCGAACCCAGGCCAGAGCCGGCCGGGTATGGCTGGAGATTGGTGGTGTTGATGTTCTCCAGGGCGAAAGTGCCGGTCAGGCTGTTGGCCACGCGTGCAGCGCGGTCATTCAGGCGGGTCCAGCCCGAGGTCACAGCGATGATGTCGCCATCAGTCAGGCCGTGGGCCGCTGCGCTCGCTACCGCTGGATTTGCGTTGCTCAGCGCGGTTACCGGGATAGCCGGGCCGTAGGTCGAAGCGATTTGCAGGGTCGCGCCGTTGGGGAGTCGAAAGCCCATGTGTATTTTCCTCTTTGCAGAAATGACAAAACCCGCTCAGTGGCGGGTTCTGGGTTTGCCCAGCGGGCGAATTCAGTTGGTGTCGGCTCGGTATTGGAACGAGGCCGGCACGGTGTAGGTGGAGCCTTCAGGAATGCCTGGGCCTGGGCCAACTGGCGTCAGCACGATGGCGATCAGACCGGCGCGCGGGATGCGCAGGTTCACCGGGAACAGCGCGGCCAGTTCATCCACGATGCCGCTGGCCTCTGTCCGGTACTTGCCGGAGGGTGCAACGATGTTCACCTGGAACACGCCTACGTACAGGTGGTGGTCGCCGCCGAGCGTGTTGCTGGTGGTTACCGCCGGCAGAGTGAAGGACCGCAGGTACGTCTCACCGGAAGCCGGGGTATAGGTCTCGTTCTCCACCACCACCTTCAGTGGCTTGGCTCGAGCCCTGGCCCAGGCCAACAGGCGCGACTCGAAAGCGGCCGCTATGATGTTATGGCTCATACCTGGTTATTCCTGATGGCTTCTTCGACGATCTGCTGAAAGCGCGCCTGGGTGATGCGCACCATGCCGCCCGGCGCCTGATCGGAGTGGCCGTACTCGAGCGGGATGGCGTAAGGCAGGTTGTTCACGATGAAGGCCGTGGTCCCAGCCCGGAACAGGATCGACTCGCCTGCGATGCGCGCCGTGGCTTCAGCCCCGGTAGGATCAAGCGTGCTGAGCGCACCCGCCGGCGGAGCATCAATCGACATCTGCCAGTTGCCACGGAACCGGCCGGTGTCGACCGGCGACATCCGAATCAGCGAGTTGCCGACCTCGATGATGATCTCGCGAAGGCTGGCGTCCACCGCTTCCTTGGCCTGTTCTGCAAACTCGGCCAGTTGTAATCCGAAGCTGCCCTGCTGACCTGCGTACTTTTTCATGAGCGCACCTGCAACTCATACAGGATCGGCGTGCCGGCCGGGTTGATCTCCTTGAAGTTGATCACCGTCCACGTCTTTCCCTGCACGTCAGCCTTTATCAGCGGCTTTGGCTTCCATGCCATGCCCAGCGCCGCGACCTTTAGCTTCTTGTCGCCGCGCACGATCAGGGTGTCGTTCTGGAATTCGAGGCCAGTGAAGTCGAGCAGGATGCCTTGGGCGGTTTGCTCGATGATCACATCACCGCCGGCCGGGTTATCGGGGTCGTACTCGGCGGCCTGGATGTCCCGTAACGTTACTGGTTGGCCGAACTCAGCGATCAATTCGAGAGCCAACGCGGCCATTTCGTCGTAGAAGGCCATGGTGGCTCCGGCTGTTATGCGCGGATGGCGAACAGCCCGCGCTTTTGAAGGTAGTCAGCGAATTGTGTGCGGCTCGGCCGGTCAGGCGCTGCCGGCAGCAATCGGCCGCTGGTGTTGCTGATGGAGGCATATTCGCGAGTCACCGCACCCTCGACACGTTCGAGCGTCACGGCGCCTTTGCGCTTATCGATCGGGTCGATGTCGTCAATGTGGATCTCACCCGCGAGGGCCATCTGCCCGTACTGGATACGTGCAGGAATGTAATCTGACGGCTTGTTCTCACCGTCGATGTTTACGCCGCGGCGAGGCCAGGCTAGAGCCTGGTCATGGTTGGCCCGGCATCCTTTCCAGTTCATGCCATCCATCGCCAAGGCGGCCCGGCGCAGCAGCGCTTCCTGTGCTACCGGCTCCGCTGGAATGGTCACACCGTACCTTGCGGCATAGCTGACCAGTTCCGCTGCGGTCGAGTAGCTGTCTGCGTCCGGCTTGCCGGTGCCGTCCTCGATGATGAGCATGGGTTATTCCTTGGTGGTGGATTTCTTGTCAGCGCCGCCGCCGTTTTTGCGAGCGGCTGGCTCATCAGATTCGGTGCGCACACTGTCGACGCCACCTGTTTCACCGACCGATTCAGGACCGACAGTAATGTTATCAGCGGTACCGCCAAACCCCCAGCGCGCCTTGACGTTGGGATCGATGTGCTTGTCTTTTTCTACTGCCATGATGACTCTCCTTCAATGTTGCCAGCCCCGCAGGGCCGGCTATTGATTAGGCTGCTACGGTGGAAGTGATGAAAGCCAGCGGAACCTGCTTGCGGTCGAATTTGCGCTCCCAGTTGGTGGCCAGCGCCAGATCGGCCCAGTTCGCCGAGATCGGGCGACTGGTGGTCGGAGTGCCGGTGATGGTCGCACTCAGGAACGAGTAGCCAAGTGGGTGCACAACGAAGTTGCGGCGAGTCCACAAGGTCTCCGTGCCGCCGCCGTTGCCGCGATCCGGCGCACGCTCGTATTCCAGGCCGTCTTCGCCTTCTGGCTGCTGCTCGGCGAAACCGAGGGCGCCCGGGCCAAAGATCACAGACAGGTATTTGTTCGGCGTGCCAGCGATCACCGGCATGCTGTCATCAACAACGACGCGCATACCCTGGAAGCGACCGAATTCTGGAATCTGGTCAGCGATCGGGGTGAAATCGATCAGGTTGAGGATCTGCAGCTCAGTTTGAACGGCGGAGTGCATCGCGATGACGCTCAGGCCGCCCAGCTGACCGCTGTAGTCACCCATGGTCGCCTTGGCACGGATGATTGCCGCTGCGCTAATGGTGCCGCCAGCATCCACGACCATGTCGCCGTCGTTGGCAGCCACGTTGTCGTTGTAGATACCGATGGTGGTGGCGATCGCACGACGCTGAGCCACTTTGCGCCAGTAGCTGAGCAAGCGACCAGCAACAAACTCCAGCGGATCCTGCTTGGTGATGTTCTTCACCAGATTCATGCAGTTCCAGCCTTCGTTGAGGTACGCAGCGCGCGCCTGCATGCTGGCGGTATGCACGGACAGCGGTACCGCGATATCGGTGTACACGTCGTTCGAGTAGTTCGACTCGATGGACGCGTCCAGGTCAACCCACCATGGAATGGTGAAGGTGTTGGATGGGCTGGCCAGCAGCGTGCTCATGTCGCTGTTGGTGGTCAGGATTCCCGACTCGAAGAACGCAGTGCGCTCGACGCTGTTGACGGTGATGTAGTCCCGCAGTTCGTCGCGGAAGATGACATCGGAAAGAATGGTTGGCATTGCGATAGATCCTTTTACTGAGCCTCAGCCGCTGCCTTCAGGCGCGCGTGCTCGGCGGGGTTGGTTCGGCGAAGCTCTACGCGCTCCATACCGGTTAATTGGTTCCATGGTTTTGCGGCCCCGCCGCCTTTGCCACCGGCAGCCCCGCCGCCAGAAGCCCTGCTTGAAGCGATCAACGGCGCCAGGGCGGCATCGTTGAACAGCTGCGTCTTGAACTCTTCCACCGTCAGAGCGGTAGGCCGGCGCTCAGCGTCCAGCACCACGACGGTGGGTTTGCCTTCGCGCAACTCCATAGAGAGGCGCGGCTCAATGATCTGTTGAAGCACGGCTGCGGAGCCCTGCACGGCCAGTTCGCCGGCAACGCGTGCAGCGGTTGCACCTACTGTCAACGCATGCACCTGGGCCTGCAGCGCGCTCAGAGTGCCTTCCTTCTCGGCCAGGGCAGCGTTGTGCTTCTCGCTCCAGCTACGGTCGAGCGCTTCGGTGTCGCCGTTCTTGCGGGCTGCTTCTTCAGCTGCCAGCCTGGCCGACTGCTCAGCCTGTTCGCGCCGGGTCTTTTCGTCCTTCTTCTCCCGCAGCAGTTCTTCCACTTTGGCTTTCAGGCCGGCGGTGTCCTCGGGCGCGGGCAAACCTTCTACCGCCAATACGTAGTCTTCGCCCTGGGCCTTGTAAAACACTTGCAAGGATGGCTCCAGCGCGTCATATGCTGCTTTGTCGATCAGGTATTTCATGCTGTCCCCCTGGGACTGGTTTGCAGGCTCGGCCTGCGGATCAGATGCCTGCGCGCTCGAAGGCCAAAGGTTCCAAGGCCTTCATCTCAACGAGCGTCAGTGGTTCGAAGTTGCGGTCTAGCTGGAGCTCAGAGAATCGCTTGACGCTGAGGCCGCCATTGCGGAACAGCGCGCCGCGGGCCTTGCCGATCGCCTTGTCCTGGAAAGCGGCTGGCTGCTGCTTGAGCCAGTGGTAATAGTCGAGGTCAGCACTGACCTGGCCGGCGCCGCTTGCCCCTACTGAGGCCCTTGTCGCCCCCTTTGCGAACATATCGCTCAGACGCGTCAGCAGTACGAAGGTGGTTCGGCAGTTCGGGTGGAACGGTGGCCTTGGGCCCGAGTCCACCGGGAAGCGGCGCTTGTCCAGGGTTCGGCACACCTGACTGGTCTTGCTGTCTAGCGTGGCTACCAGTTGAATCTCGGTCACCACGTCGGTGTTGGCCTTGGCCGTCTCCATGCGCGCCTGGCTGGCAACGTGCTGGATTGCAGTGCGCACCACCGTTGAGGCGTTGCGGTCAGTGATAGCCAGAATGCCGTCGGCGTAGCCTGCTGCCTTCGTGCCTCGAATGTTCTGCAGGATCTGGAAGTTTGTCTGCCCTTCGAAGAATCCTTGCCGGATTGCTCCGGTGACACGCTCGCGCTCGGCTGTCGTCCAATCCTTGATGAACGGCTTGAGCAGCTTGCCGCCCTCTCGGATGCTGAGCGGGTTGTTCATCACTGCCGAGCGAATCGCCGTGACAGAGGGAATCGCAGCCTCAAGGCTGATGCCGGCCGGTACCGCTTTCGTCAGGCTCGTTGCCTCGAACTGTGCTTCGTAGTTGGCCAGGTCGATCAAGTCCAAGGTCAACTGATCGGTGAAGCGGGTGAAGATGCCCAGCAGCAGGCTATCCACCTCATCGAGCAGCTTCTCCATGCGCTTGCGACTGAAACCGGTCAGATCGGACTTCGTCAGTCGCTCACGCAGCGAGCGGTCGATCTCCTTGAGGAAGGGGGTGAACTTCTTCACCTCCCCCGCCTTCAGCCTTTCGAGGAAGACAGCGTGCCGAATGGTGGCATCAAGGATCGCTTGGTTTGCCGCCATTTAGTTTGTCCTCATCGTCCAGGCCAAGGCCTACTGGATTCGCTTCGAGCTCGCCGCGAATGTCGTCGTCGGTCTTCTCTGGATCGATCACGCCGCGATCGCGCAGGTACTGCCAGAAGTCAGACTCCGGCACGCGCCCGGCCTGCACTGCATTGAACAGGCTGGCCATGATTGCCGCGTCGAGGCTCACTTGCGTGAAGTCCTGATTCAGCTTCAGCAGCGCTTCGCCGGCGACGTTCTCGAACGCGCACATCCACATCAGGCACTGGCTGTATGCCTCGCTGACGTTGCTCACGGCCAGCGACAGGATGCTGTGCTCTGCCGCGCTGTCGTTGTCAGCCTGGGTTGCGGTCTTCACCGCGCTACCGCGCTCAATCAGCCGGGCGCCGAGCGAGACCATGTCCTCTTTCTTGCCGTCCATGGCCTCCTTGACGAGGGTGTTTGGCTCAGGCTGTGCAAACCCGCAGGAACCGTTCGCCGGCAGCGTAAGCGGTGCACGCGAGCCGACATAGATGCCGTTTTGTTCCAAATGATCGCGCCATGCCTCATCGAGACCGGCAATCCAGAACTGAGGCTGGCCCGAGAACCAAACTGAATCCTCGTAGTCCGCACTATTGTGGTAATGGCCGATGTTGATCTCGGCCATGTCGTACAGCGGGGAGTCATCAATTGAAGAATCGTTGTTCTCACTGCCCACGAACATGAACGGGATGATCCGCCAGGGCTTCCCCTGCCCGTCCAGGGGCGTCCGAGCCTCAGTAGCCGCCCACTGACCACCATCAGTGGTCCACAGCTCTTGCTCGTATAGGCCAGAGTCATTCAGGCGCAGCACGCGATATTGATCTTTGCTCTCGACGCCGAAACCATCATCGGTGTCCTTATCGACCACTTCCTTCAGCACTACCAAACTCAGCAGGTACTGACCGCCGACCTTGCGAGTCTTCCAGTTGACGATGCATTCGGCGTTGTAGCTGGCGATGGTTGGGCGGATACCCAGCGCAGCGCTGTCTGCTTTGCTGGTTGAACCAGGCTCAACGCTTGGGTAATCAACAAGTAGCCCATGTCGGCCGACTTCGAGGATGTGCCCGATGACTGATTGCGACTGCTGGTAAATACTGATGCCCTGACCATCGACGTCCTTTGCGACGTATTCAAGCGCCGCGGGCGCTGTCAAGGTTGGCCAGGTGCGAAACACTGCTCCGACGAGACTGTTCTTGGTACGGCCAGTAGCGTTGTAGAACACGGCTCTCATCAGGTAGGTGTTGAACCTGGCCTTGTTGTCGTCGCTCGTGTCCTGCGCATTCGGCCGAGGTAGGTAGTGATCTCCTCGGGCCTTCACGGTCTCGGAGCCCTTGCACACGTCGCGCACCAGCCGCCAACGGGACTGTGCCGCGTCGTACTCCGGGCGGGTATAGGTGACGTCTGCCATTAGCGTGCGAATCCCATTTTGATTGATTTGACCGGCTTCCGGGCGCTCTTGGCGACAGCGAAGTACCGGAATGCATCCGCCGCGTGGGATGACCAGTCATGGAGCGGCTTATCCTTCCAGCAGCCCTTTTTGTCGTCCCATTCTTTTCGGTAGTTCTCCAGACAGGTGATGCCTTCTTCGCACTTGGCTTCATCGAAGGCACAGCGCGCCAGGATCTCCCTTGCCTGCTCGATTCCGTCGTCAACGCCAATCTTCGGCACGACTTGGAAAGTCATGCGGTATATCTGGCCATCGATTTCGTAACCCTCGCGCGCTATGTCCTTGCGCGTCTTGGCATCACTACCGAACTCGCGGTTCTCGATATCGTGCGGGCCCCAGTGCTCGGAATAGGTGTAACCCTTATCCTTCAGCACCTTCATGTAGTGCCGCAGGCCTTCTCCTGAGTTTCCGTAGTAGTCGATAACGTGGTACTGCTCGCCAACCTGCCTAACGAACCAAATGGCTGTCGAGTCGCTGACGCCGATATCCCAAATGGTGATCACTGGTAGGTGGCTATTGTCCGGTAACACGCCAATTCGCTGATCGCCGTACAGCTTGGCGAACTGCCTGGCGTAGTAGGCGCCCTCGATAGATTGCTGGAAGGCTTCGGCGGGGATCGACGGGTATTCCCGCTTCATATCGTCGCCGAGGGTCTTCTCTTTGGCTGCGTACCAGGCGCGCTGACCTGGGTTGACGGCGATCCCGTGCTTGGCTGCCAACTCATCGAAGTAAGCGGTCAGGCGATCAGGGATGATCGCTGTAGCAGGGTCGAGCCAGTAAGCCTTGTTGTTCCACCAGCTGAAGAAGAAGAACTTCCAGTCCAGCAGGCCCAGGGCCACGCCGGATAGTTGCTGCTTCTCAGCGCTCTGCGAGTAGTCGAAGAAGTAGCCGGCCCTGCCTTCCGCTGTTGATTCGATGGTGACAAAGCAGTCAGTAGCCACGGCCTCGAAGGCGCCAGTGACGATTTCGCGGGCCTTGTGTGGGAACTTGGCGCAGATCTTCCCGAACTCGGACACGTGCAGGTAACGCAGCGTGCCGCCCCGGAATGAAGTACTGACGTAGAGCGATCCGCCCTTGCTGAATACCAGTTCACCGGCTGCGTCATTACTCGCAGGGTTCGCGGCGCGGATCTCTTTCGGCAGGTTGTCGTAAGCGTACTTCACCTTCTCCCGGAACAAGCGCTTGGCGTCGTTCAGGGTGTGGGCGATCAGTGCGCACTTGGCAGACTCGAACAGCGCGGCATCGAGCTGAATGATGCAGCACTCGGTGGTGAAGCCAAGCTGCCGAGCCTTAAGGATCAGGTTCCGCGTGTGCATCCCCTGGAAATACTCGATCTGCTCGTCCGTCATCCGGAAGCGGACCTTCTTGCCCTGCTTGTCCGTGATGAAGTACAGGTTGTTCAGTCGCCAGAACTTGTCCCGCAGCAGCTTCATGTGCTCGGGCTTCATGGTCAGGCGTCCTTCGATAGATCGTCCATCAGCTTGGACAGCTCGTCGGCATCAGTGCCGCCGGATTTGGTGTCGAGGTCGTAGGCTTGGCGCTCCAGAGCAACCAAAGTCTTCAGAGTTTCGGCCATTTCCTTCATCGTCTTGGAGCGGCCCGGCAGGCTTATCACCTTGCCGTATAGGTCGTTACGTTTGTCGAAACCATTGTCGTCTGGGTCGCGCATCAGTTCGCCCAGCTCTTCGAACAAGTGCCGGTTGTCGGTCAGCCCTTCCAACTCATCCAGCAGCTTGTTGGTGAGCCGCCTGCCGCGAGAGATATCGCCTCGGTGGGCCATCCTGATGTCAGCAATGACCTCAGCATTTGCTTCTACGATTCCACGCTCGGTTGCCAGTGTTTCCGTGGAAACCTTTGTGGAAACCTCTCGTTTGGAAACCAGTGAATCGGCTTTGGCCTTTATCTTGGCATTCAGGTCACGATCCCAGCCTTCAGCCTTCGACCGCTTGTTGATCGCTGTATGGGAGACGCCGCAGGCAGCGGCGATCTCACGCACTGAGAGCAAGCCAGCCCGGAAGAGCTGTTCAATGCGCTCCCAGTCGGGTTGCTTGGTTGTCATGCGGAATCCTTAGTCTTGGCTGTCCAGCAGCACATCAATCAGCTTCTGCTCGCCCAGGCGCATGGCACCCAGGCATTGAAGGTCATCGCACTTGGGCCCGAGACCGAACACGGTCACCTCTCCCTTCGCACCGATCAGCGTCAAAGCGCCTACGGTGCATTCGGGGTGCTCACCTGCGTCGAGGTCGTCGGCAATCTTGCGCAAGGTCTTGGCGGCATCGCGCCAGTCTTCCCGCTTGAACTCAAGAACCTTGACGGTCATGCCCTACTCCTGTCTCGCGCCACGATTTTGCGCATTCGAAAACGTGGCGCGAATTACTGCTTTGGCTGGTCGATGCTTTCTGGCGCCTTCGGGCAACCCATGCACTGCTCGCAGTTCAGCGTCTTGCACAGCCAGGCCTTCACGGTCTGCCAGTAGGTGACCATGAAGATATGGCGGGCGCCGGCCATGGCCAGGGCGACATGCAGCGTCAGGCCAGCAGTGGTCGGGCCGAAGAAGATGTTCTGGCTACGCATCGACACAACAAACCCCGTGATGGCGATCGTGGTGTAGATCAGCTTCCCGAGGATGCCGTCCCTCACCTTCCCGCTCAGTACGCACCAGGCTGCCCAGAAGGCGATGAGGCCGCAGGCGATGGAGTTGATCAGTTCAAGATTCATGGTGGATTGCCTCCCCCGAACCGCTGGCGAATAAGCGCCCAGAGGTCAGCGGCTTTGATGGCTCGGTTGATTGCTGCCAGGAGCGAACCGCCGAACGTGCCCAGCAAGAAGCCAATCCCGGCGACGATCTTGGGCTCAGTGACGTTGAGGTAGGCGCTGACCATGCTCGTCAGGTACAGCGAGCAGGCGACCCCGGTGACCAAGAACACCATCCAGGCGCGCCAGTCGGACAAGTCATCCTTGTGCCACCAGCTCGCAACAACAGCCCCAATCAGGCCCGCAATCAACAATTCGAACCTGTCGATCTTGTCGAGCAGGCGCTGTAGATACTCCATGCGCTCGACTCCGTGGGGCATGTTTGGGAATTGAATCGGCTCACACAGCACTCCCAGCTCGGAGCAATGGGTGTGGTGGAGCCGAAAACTAGAAGGCCCCGATCAATGTCGAGGCCCTGAATAGGTGCGCGGTCTTTCCCGCAGTCAGCCAAAGACGATGCCAGCGTCGACGCCCTAATGCATCGATCTCGCCGCTCCTGTCTCGCGCCACCCTGTAAGCACAGTGAGGTCAGGGTGCGCGGGCTGCCGGTGTTTTTCCGTAGCGCTGCACTACCGGCTTATCAGCGTCCAGGCCTTCCGTGAGGCTGCCCTGGCTACAGGTGAATCAGAAAGCTGGCGAGATGTCGAAGTAGTAGTCCTTCCCTTCTTCGAAATGCTCAGCGCGGTCGGCGGACACGTTCACGGTGTATTCACCGTATGGCGTGTACTTGCCATAGATCGCATCTTCTTCCGCTGGATTGGCCGACCACACCGCACCGAAGTGCAGACGGGCTAGGGATTCCGTGGAGCCCTGAACAGGCCCTTTAGAGCGGAGAGTCATTTTGCATCGGGTGATGTGGGTCATCGGTAGATCCTCGAACATCGATTGAGCAGGAGGGTCTTTCCGGTCTTTCGCCTGCATTTGGACACAAAAAAACCCGGCGCGGTGGCCGGGTTCTTATTAGTCAGTCCTACACACGCAGGAATGACAGGATGGGTATAATTTCGCTCATCCGCTCACTGATGTCAACAGGCAATCACGCAGCACGATCAATCAGGAGACCTTCCGCCTCTAGAATCTCTCCAGCATGCGCCAGTGCCGCGTTTACCAGGTCATCGGCAGCCTTCCCGACGTCCTGTCGCCACCGGCGCCGTGTCGACTCTGGCGTGCCGTCGTTGTCCCAGGTATTCATGTCGTAGAAGCTATCCTTCAGCACGATCATGTCGGCGGATCGGGATTCGTCTTTCTTCGCTTTTGCCTGGCCAGCCGCCAACGCTGCTTTTACGACGGCTTCGCGGCGCCACTCCGGCGCATCAAGTGGAATCTCGACGGATACCGACGTAGCTACCTTGGGGCGCGCGCCCTTCAACTGCGGGATCGCCCAGGCCGTAGTCGCCTTGAACAGGAACAGCTTCGGTGCCGGGGTGCTTATCAGGGCCTGCAACGCAGCAATGGCCTGCACCTTGCGTCCACGGTGCGTGCTGTACTTTGCCACAAGCGCATCCCAGTGCTTCGGCTCTAGCGCGCTATGCAGTCGGGCAGATACCCAGCAATCCACTTGCGTGCGGTCGATGGCGTCGGCCCCGCGGGAGCGAACCAGAGTTGCCAGGTCTCCCCCCTCTTCCTCGTCGGCCGAGTTGTACAGCTTCTGCCATGCTTGCTTGCTGGTGTTGTCGATGGCTTCGGCGGCGAGGGCCGAAACAACTGCGTTCAATACGCCTGGATAGATCATGCTGCAGCCCTCTTGAGTTCTCTGGTCTTTGCCCGGTATTCGGCGGTGATGGCCTTCAGTTGCTCGACGGTGTACTTCTTTGGCTCATGAGGCCCTTCCAGCCACTCAACGGCCTCGATGCCAATCTTCTGGATCAGGCCAGGCCGATACCCAAGGAGGTTTCCTGACTTGCCCATGTTGCAGTTGCGATTGCACTGAAGGTGTACGTTAAGCGGTTCGAAGCGGAGCTCTGGGCTTGCGGCGGTTGTTCTGTAGTGGCCCGCGCAGTACTGAACATCGGCAGTGGTGCCACAACTGATGCAGGGATGCCCGGCATCACGCGCCCTGATCCAGGCGTTGAACGCTTGCTGAGTGTCCTTGAGGTGGTCCGCCCTACTCTTCAGCTTCTCCTTGCGGACCTTGATGTCCTTGCGCTCGATGTCGGCCAGGGCCTTGCGTGCCTTTGGCGCATGCCTCGGCCCGTCGATGAGCGCGCAGGCTGGACTGCACACCGCCTGGCCCATGCGCGAGGGGACGAATAAGGTCCTGCACGTAGCAACGCGGCATTTTTTCGGCTTGGCCGGCTTCCGTTCGATGGTCATACAAGGAACTCCCGAGTCTCACACTGCTTTCCGGTCCTGCGGATGTATTCCTTGCGCTTCGAAACGGCCATCAGATAGCACTGTTGGCAGGAGGCGTCAGGTGCCGCTTGCCGAATTGCCTTGGCGCGACGAACGACGTAATTGCCGCACTGACAACGGCAGGACCAGCGCCCTTT
Organism: Pseudomonas sp. FSL L8-0168; assembly: GCF_037976155.1. Classification (NCBI taxonomy): domain Bacteria; kingdom Pseudomonadati; phylum Pseudomonadota; class Gammaproteobacteria; order Pseudomonadales; family Pseudomonadaceae; genus Pseudomonas; species Pseudomonas sp. FSL L8-0168. The sequence goes on from NZ_CP150262.1 coordinate 3,138,234, forward strand.
CCCCTCGCCTATCCATCCAGCGACAACCAATCGGCCGAATTTTCTGCCCGCCAGATTCTCCATGCCCTCCGGGAGCGGTTTTATATCGATTGGCAGAAACGAGCAGACCTCGGTTTCCAGCCCGCGATACTCAAATGACTCACCTCGACCTACAACACGGGCTGCCACAGCGTTTATTGGTGCTTCGTGACCCTGCTTCATCAGTAGCGCCCTCCCCAATTATCCTTCTGCGTCCACCGCACCTGGTGCTCGGCGCCGAAAGCAAAAACCCATTCGATCAGCTCGCCGCACTGCTTCACAGTGAGCTTGCTTGTGCGCTCGTAGATGACGTCGAAGCCGTTACCGTCTACCGCAGGTATCATCTGCGGCTGGTCGCCCGACTCGCGCAGCCAGGCGGCGGTCAGCAGGCGCTTCCAGATCAGGACATCCCACTTCTTCCCGGCGTGCTCGACCTGGGCGGCGATATCGGCCAGCACCGCGTGAAGGGCCTTGTTCTGCTCCCCGCTGCGGTCCACTTCGGTGATGGCAAGCTTCTTGGGTTTGGTGATGTCCATGCCAGCGATATGACCAATCACCCGGGCGCGATCTGATTCGTTGCGGATCTGGAGGCTGGTCATGGTTTAACCCCCGTCGTCTTGCTTACCTTCCCTTCAATCTCAAGCTGGCGCATGGTCGTGCGAAGGGTCTTCAGGTCCCAGTAAAACCGCAGGTACTTCCCGATCAGGTTGACCTTCGCGGACAGAACCAGGCTGACCGCCAGGAGCATTGCCGCCACCAGCAGCGCGCCACCGACCATCATCACGCCGTAACCGAGCCACAAAGCGATTGAGTCGATAGTCATGACTGCTCTCCCTTGCCCATGGCGGCGAGGATGTCGTGTAGATACCCGGTCGCCACACTTGGCTGCTTGCCTGCGGAATCACAAAGCTTCTGAACGAAAGCTGTAGCGCTCCGCAGACGATCGGCATCCTTGCGCAGGGCCTCGTTCTCAGAAAGCAGCTCCAGCGCAACCTCCCCCACGGTCTTCTCACCCAGGAACTCATCCAGCGCCTCGGTGTTGCGCTTCCAGTCGGCGCAGTCGGCCCGGTATGACGCAGCCTCAGCCCAGAGCAATCCCTTCAACTTTTCCTTGTCGATATCCATCAGAAGCCCTCCTTGCCGCGCTGTGCATCGCGCTTGATGTTCATTTTCGCCAGCAGCAGCTCGCGGGCGGACTTGCCGTCGGCCGGAATGCCTTGCTGAATGATTTTTGCCTGGACCTGCTGGTCGGCCAGTTCGTTGGCGAGCTCGAAGGCCGTCTTCTGGCTGTCGTGGCCGATCCCGGTGAGGATCTTCCCGTTCAGCGGCTGGCCTTCCTGGGCGCGGCGGATCACCACGGCGTAGTTGTGGTCGAAGCGCTGGCGAAGGCCCTTGTCTTCCTGCTTGGCTGAACGCAGGTCGAAGATTCCGGTCTCGTTGGCAGCGATGCGCACGCCTTCATGGCTGTAGACGCCCATCAATGCCTCCACCCATGCGTCAGCGCTCGCTGGCAGGCCGAACGCCTCAGGGCCAGGCGTGCACCAGCCTATGAACTGGCCGACGCTTGGAGCGAACGGTGAGCCGCTTTTGCGGCACTGCTCGATTCCATAACGGATCTGCTCCAGCGTGCGGATGCCAGCGGCCATGAAGCCCATTGTCCAGTTGCGCATAGCTGCGGCCTTGGCCTTGTCGTCCGGCCATGCCTGCTTGTGGGCCGGGAAGATGGCCTGCAACTGCCGAAACAGGCGCTCGACCACTTCACCGGTGGCGTCATCCACTACGCCCAGTTGGGTTCCTGGCTGCGCCGGGGGCTGATAAGGAGCGGCGGCGACCAAAGCCCGCGCTGCACCTGGGATCATCTGAGTGACGTTCTTCATAGGTCATCACTCGTATCGGTGCGCCACGACTGGTCGTAGAAGTCCGGCCCGTTGCCGACAGTCCTGCCACCCGCAACAACCTTGTCAGGGAACAGACCGGTCCAGCCGTTGCTGATGGACTGGTTGATCACAGCGTCAGCGTCGTGGTGGCCTGCCAGGGTCTTGGCTTGCTTGGCGCAGGTGGTGGCGGTCAGTGGGCGCTTGATCTCGGCGCGGTGCTGGCACCAGTCAGCCCATGCCGAGTCGCTCACGTTGCAGGGCTTGGCGGTCACCGGATCAAACTTTGCAGCCTTGGTGCGCGAGGGTGCTTTAGCGCCCGAAGGTTTTTCAGTCCTTGCTTGCTGTTTCAGTCCTTGCTCACCTTCAATACTTACTAGTGTCGGATTTGCCGGATACGGTTGAGCCGGAAGCGGTGCAGCCGTATACGGTGAAGCCGGAAGCGGTGATTCAGAGACGACATAGTGGGTTTCACCCAGCAAACCAGAACCCAAACGATCCTGGCGGCGCTGTACGTAGCCGGCGATGATCAGCTCTTGCAAGAGGCCGTAAACACCGTCACGCCCGGTAGGCTTCGACGACTTAGAAGTCTCGTTGCGCAGGTGAGTGACTGACACGGCCCAGTGATCAGGCTTACCCAGCAGGAACACCAGCAGGCCACGCGCAGCCCAGCTCAGGCGTGCGTCCTCGCTGATCGACTTGCTGAGCATGTAGAAATTCGCCTCAGGACGAGGCGCACGAATAATGCTCATTGCAAGGTCTCCCACTGAGGGAAGCGGCTACCCTGGAGGATCTTGCTGATAGCGGACTCGCGGATAGATTGAGGGTCAACGCCAGCAAGGCGACGGATCAGTACCTTGGACGCCAGCACGGCGGTTATCAGCTCGAACAGAGCATCGCCAGTGCAGCCTTCACACTTCGACTCTTCAGGGTCCAAATAGACACTCAGCGAGAACTCGCTTTTGTCCCAGGCCATAAAGGCGAGCTGGTCATTGCTGAACTGCTCCATGTAGGCTTCGTCAATGACGGTTGGTTTGATCGACTGCTGACTCATGAGACACCACCTAGCAGATCAGCTTCACGAGCAGCCCACATTGCGCGGATCTTGGTCAGGCCCTTACCAGTAACGCGGGCCGTGGCCACGGTTGTCTTGCCGTTTTCTGGATGCTCGAAAGTGCTGAGCTTCGCCGTCAGATACCCTGACTCAATAGGGGCTTGCATCGGTTCGTTTTTGCGCAGCGTTACCCAGCGTTTCTGGCGCAGGAAGTCCATGAGACGCTTCTGGCCGGTGCCAATCAGTTTGGCCGCCTCGCCCACTGAGTACGTTTCGTGGGTCACCGTGACGGCATTGAAGAACTCAACCTTTGGCGCGTCGGCGCAAACCTTCTGCTCCAACAGCTGGTTTTCATTGGTCAGCTCAGTATTGTCTGCCTCCAGGTGCACGACTTTGCGCACGTTGTCGGTCAGCAGGGCCAACAGGACCTTTGGGTCGTTCAGGCGACTCATGTCAAACGAAGGCTGCGATGCCGATTCCTCCAGCACCTGCCATCTATCGACCAACGCGCCAGTGAATTCGGGACTCAGCTGTGCAACCACCACAAGGCTGTCACGCTTCCCTTTTTCGCCAGAGAATACGTATTCCTCGACCGGGCGCCCGCCAGTGGGCTTCTCCACCATTGGTGGGTTATCAATTACGCCTTTGAATGCCAATCTTTCTATCGCTCGCTTCACGCTGTCGTGTCGAGAGCCAACCAGATCGGCAATTTCTTGCGATGACATACTGCGCGCCACGTTTTCAGCTATCGAAAAACGTGGCGCGGATTCGTTGGTATTGACGACGGATTGGGGAATAGGCATTATTCGCTCCAGAACTTTGTTGTAAGTGCTGCACAAGAAGCCAGGCCACGAACCTGGCTTTTTTGTGCCCGTGATTTGGCAGTTCGGTATTTCATTGGCAGATCCTCAATAGTCCCTCAGGGGCTAATCAGCCCTTGCGTCCTATGGAAGCGACATTGCTCCGGCTCTTGGGCGGCCGGGTCATTCGATCAAGTGCCCGGTTCATAATTGTTGCGGCCATCTCTTCCGGCGTTATCCCGTTGCGTCTGGCCAATAGCTCCAGATCAGCGAGTCCCTGCCAGTCGAGCTGGATTTCCAGCGGTTTTCTCTCAGGCACAGGGCCTCCTGGGCCACTTCAGGCCACGTCAGTTTTCGCGTTAAGCTCTTCCATCATCTGGTTCAGGCCGCGCTCGAGGATTTCCCGAGCGAGAACTGCCTTCTGCGTGCGCTGAAAACGCGCCATCGCAGTGAGCAGATCGTCGGCCACTTCATCCAGGCGGACCTTGGTGGGCTTGTCGTGCATGTGGCTTGGGTCGAAGTGCATCGGTTGTCTCCAGTGGCTGATGAATGGGTTTAAGCAGCGGATTTCTTAAGTTCGTTCTGGTAGAGGCTTTCAATCGCTTTTCCAGTCTCGTACCGGACATCCGCACCTTTGCTTGCTCGGTGAATGGTCGGCTGAGTGGTATCAATGCGATCGGCAATAGCCTTCTGCGAGAACCCCAGGGCGAATAGCCCGGTAAGCATTTCTTGAACGGTCATATGTGCCTCCAATTCGGCAGCGTATTGATCGCATGATACGCAGTCGTATCGATGCAGGCAATACACTGGCGTAATACGTTTATTTATTGGTGAAGCATGCACATTGGTGACAGGGTGGCCGCCGAGATGGCCAGCAACGACTGGAGCGAGGGAGAGTTGGCGCGTCGCGCTGGTGTGACTCAGCCAACGGTTCACCGGATAATTTCTGGAGAGTCAAAATCTCCAAAGCGCGAAAATATCGAAAAAATAGCGAAGGCTTTGCGTGTTTCCAGTAAGTGGCTTTGGGATGGAGGCCCTAAAGGCGAAGCGGATGCTTTCGACTCAAACGTTGAGGCGGCGCAAGGTCCGTCCCGATATTACGAATACCCGGAGATCAGCTGGGTACAGGCCGGAGTTGCAGCTGAGGCAATGGACTTGTTCAATGTTGGCGACTTCGAGGCAATGCACCCATCGGATGCATGGGCGGGCCCTAATGGATTCTGGCTCAAGGTTCGAGGGCCTTCTATGACCTCTACCAATGGAATGAGCTTCAGCGAGGGTATGCTGATCCTGGTGGCGCCAGGCGGCGATGTGGAAAACGGCCAATACGTCGTGGCCAAGCTCATCGATACCAACGAAGCCACCTTCAAGCAATTCATCTGGGATTCCGGCAGGGCCTACCTCAAGCCGTTAAATCCGGCCTTCCCAACCGTAGAGGTGGACGACACCTGGTCAGTTGTCGGCCGAGTCGTTGATGCTAAATGGCCAAGATCGGTCTTATAAGCTTGGCGCGCGGACGTCGCGCCCCCTCCCCTTACACCAACCTGATCAGCCTACAGCCAACCCCCATGCCTATAAGTTGGGGGATCGTGACCTTTTGATTTGCTGTCAGTCTATCTCTGACCTTCACCTCAACCATCACGACCTCCCTGCCATTTGACAGCTCTAGGTCAGGCCATCCGCTAGCCATCGAACCGTCATACCGCGCATAGACATCCAACAATTTATGCCAAAACTCCTGGTCATATGCCTCCAGGAATAGCCTTGCCATAGATTTGCCTGAAGCGCTTTTGGGCCACACCGTCGCGCACGCCTCACACACTTGCAGGTAATCAGACAGAACCTCATCCAGGCACTGAAGTCTTGAATCGATAACATCATGCATCTCGGAAATAGGCATCTCCGGCACGACCCTACCGCCTGCAAGAATCCCCTTGAGCCCCTGAGCCGTCATCGGTATCAGGAAATGGATTGCATGCAACAGGGGCGTCCTCAGCGGATCAACAGTCTTGTATGGGTTGTTGTCGATTAGATAAGGAAGCAGCAAAGCCCTGAATAGCGATCGAGTCAGGTTGCCTTCTGTGTGCTCGCCATACCATCCCTCACTTTTCAGTACAGACAACACGGCTTCTTCCGGCGAGCCCTGATAAGGCAGGCTTATACGCCTCTCTACCATGGGCCACACCATCCATTGCCCAGAGCTTTTTTCTCCACGCTCTTCATGCGCTAGCACATCGATATCCATTCCCGACCAACACCCTTAAATACGAGGGCGAAAGAATGTCATCAAAAATAATGCGTGCGCGTATTGACCGAATCGATACGTCAGCGTATTGTCCACTTCATCGAGTCACCCAACAGGGACTCGCCAGGGCCTCAGGGCCTACCCCGCTCTTTAGTCACACAGCTTCACCCTTGCCGGATCACCACCGGCCCAGATTCAAAGGCAGCGATGAACCGGCCTAAACGGTTCAGAGGGTTGGCAACTGACCCGGGCGTGCAGCGTAAAGCGCCAAGAACAGTTATCCAGCGGGAGAACAAGCCGAAAGGCCCGCGGCTGGAGTGACATTTGATTCAAGCCGGTGACTGACGCCAGTAGCGGGTCACGGCCAGATCCAAACGATTTGAATTAGCGGGCCCGATAGCTTCGGCTGGGACCGCCGGACCTCATGCACCCTGCCCCACTCAATCAGGGCACTCAGAGCTGTAGCGTGCATGTTGTAAGGACCTGTGATCCACGGCGAACAGATGCTGTTTGACGCTGTGAGTAGGAAGCTCAAAGCCCAATCACGAAGACGAACGGCCAGCCCTGCAATCAGCGGCGGGTAACTGGCCAACACCGATGACGCAGCAAACCCAGGCCGTCGCCAGTAGCGGGCCTGGGAACCACAGATTTACTGATGCCGCTTCTATGAGGCGGCATTGGAAATCAACGGAGGGCAAGACCATGAACATTCGTAACGACAAAGGCCAGTTTGTCAGCACCCAGCAAGCGCTCGCTGCCGATCTTCAAGGCTTCATTGACGACTGGACGCACTGGGCCAAGCAAGCGCTGCGCAGCGGTGACAAAGCGAAAGCCACCAACTGTATGGCAGAGGTCCGGGACTGCCGCCAGAAGCTGAATGCGCTGCAAGCATGAGGGGCCTTTTCACTGATGCACCTGAAGACGGGTGCATTGGGAAAATCACCGGAGCACGAACATGAACAAAGAAGAGATCTACGACGAGCAGATCAGCCCGTTGATGAAGCAGATCATCGCCATCTGCAAGGAAAACGGAATCGGATTGTTCCTCACAGCCTGCATCCCGACTGATGAAGACCCACACCTTATGTGCAGCACCTGTCTCCCGTCCAACGCCGCCAACCTGAGCAAGCTAAGCACCGATGAGCCGGGCGACGAGATCATCGAGCAGTTGCGCCGGACGGTCTACAGCCAGCGGCAATCGAAATCGTTGCCAGTCATGCACATCACCACTGAGCACGCCGACGGCTCAAAGACATTAACCGCGATTATCTGAACAACCAGCGCCACGACAGCCTGTCGTTAACTGCCCGATCCTCTCTATGAGAGCGCATCGGGGATTGATCTGCACAGACCGGCGGCAGGCATGCCAATGGATTGTGAGGCTGGTAACTCAGTTCGGTAGAGGCCAGTGCACGGGAGGTCGCGGGTTCAAATCCCGCTCAGCCGAACAGATCAATCCCCGATGCGGACGAAAGCGCGGCCTATAACCGCCCACCCGCATCCTTATTCGATCAACCCGGCGCGGAGGATTGGCAGCCATGTGAACGCAATCAATTGGTACCCCCGCGCCACGTAGGGAGGTCTATGTGTCGCACCGAAAGCCCGGGCAATGTTCGGGCTTTTTTGCGCCCGCCTAACCGGGCTAACCAACGAATGGAGAGAGTCATGAGCAAGATGATTGAGATCGAGGTTTCAGGCCCGACAGGAAGCGGCAAGAGCCATGTTATGGCTGTCATTCGCTCTGCGCTGATGGCGGAGTACGGCGCGCGCATTCAAGTCGCTTCGTACGACCTTGCTGAAGAGTCCGGCCTAAATGGTGACGACCATTCCAAGTGGAATAAGCCGCGCTGCAAAGAGACCGTATTCGTGATTCGCGAAACGAACCTCGCCTAACCCCAAAAACTGGAGGTCGCCATGGCCGAAGAGCTTGTAGCTCACGTTTGCAAGATCTGCGGCAGTGCCTGGCCTACGCGGAAGAAGGCAAAGCTGCACGTAAACCTAAAGCACCACGACCGCGTCTACGCCCAGCACGGGCCAGGACAGCATGTCGAATACCTTTGGCTGGATTTGGAACACTGGAGTTCGCCATGAGCGATTGGATCAGCGTCAAGGATGACCGCAGGCCTGAGCATCGCTGCGATCTGCTGGTTTCCGTGAAGTACATCCGCCGCCATGAAAACGAAGACGGATCTCCGAACGATGAGGAAGGAAGCGAAGTAGCAATGGGAGAGTACGTGCCTGTTTGCAACGACCGCGACCTTTCCTATTTCGACAGCTACAGCTCCCCGCACGGCGATGACTGGTGGATAACCCACTGGCAGCCACTCCCCGCCCCGCCCACCGAGTAATCCGCCATGCGCAACAAGCATCCCGGCACCTGCTACCGCTGCAATCAACGCGTGGAAGTCGGCCAAGGCCACTTTGAGCGCCATGCATGCGGATGGAGAGTCCAGCACGCCGACTGCGCCATAAAGGCCAAGCAAGAAAAGCAGCAAGCCAAATAACGCCAACTGGAGGCGACCATGAACGCAGCATTGAAGATATGCCAAGAGCGTTACGACGCTCAGTTGCCTCCAGAGATCAGCGAGGCGAGCGCGGAGCAGGAGTGGCTGGAACACTCGGCGGAACAGTTGGTGTGCGGCATGGACATCAAATGGAAGCGCCGCTACGGCCAGCCGCGGGTGGTGACATTCGACCGCTATTGCACCTACCTGCAAGGCCACCTGAACCAGCGCCAAATCGACGGCCTGGACGAGCGCGACTCGCTTGCCCGACTGTTCCTGTCGTCGATCCTGGGCGGCCAGGCAGACTCGCGAGGCCACGCCGCTGACTTGATCGGCCAGCCCCGCCCCATCGAAGCCGCCGAGAAGGTGGCTATGGACCTGCTCAGGCAATACGCCACCGACGCCGTTTCAGCGGAGCGGGAAGAGGCAGAAGACGACGTGGATGCGGACCTATGAGCCCTCACATCTTGATCGACGAGGCGCTCGACACCCTCACTCATCCGGAAAGCCCGCAAGGCGCCCAGCACATCGTGCTGAACATGATCACCAACATGCTCACTGGCAACGTGATCACTACCGAAGAGTTCAACCACTACTGCCAGCGCCTCCTGAAGATAACCAGGCAGCGCAAGGAGGCCGCATGACTACTCCAATCGTGAAGTCGCTGATCGACGAGCAAATCGAAGAGCTGCCCGCCGACCGCATGATCCTGGCGTTCACCCACACCAAGTGGCTGGGCGCCCTATCGCTGGCTCATGACGCGGGAATCCCGAACGTTCACGCCTGGAGCGGCCGGGCCTGCATGTGTGGTGAGTGGACTGTTGCTTATGAGGTGAAGGCATGAAGCTTGAGCGCTCGATACTTATTACGCTGGCCGCTCATGAATCAGTATTGCAGCGGATCAAGTCGTTGACAGCCGACATCGGCCTTCATCTTGGCCGGTGTGAGAACCGCTTTGACTTGATTGGCCCTAAGCCTGCCAATGAATTCCCTGAACTTGGCGATCTGCCTTGGCCTAACGGAAGCGAAGAGCACTGGCAGATCCTGTATGACGAGAAAAATCGTCGCAAGACGCACATGTGGGAAGCTTTCCGAGAATGGTCGGAAGAAGAAGATCGAAGGCTGGACGACAAGGAGGTAATGGATTACCTGTTGAAGCAGGGATGTGTCCACTGCACCAGAGCTTGGTATTTCGCCAGAGAACGCAAGAAAGCCCGCCGCGATCTGGGTAACTTCCGCCGCTCATTGCGAGCTCTAGGTAAGTCAGCCATGAAAGCGCTGGACCCTAAACCATGACCACCCACCAGCGGCACCGGCGCCGCGCCATCCGCTGGACCTCGGCCATCGTTGGCCTGACCTTCCTCACCATAGTTCTACTGGGCCCAGCTGTAGGCGGCCTGATCACTTCTTAAACCACACCTTCAATCGCTGCGAGCATCGCGGCAGGGAGTCACCGTGTCCGCACAACAGCAAGTAATCACCATCGACCATATCAGCGAAGAAACTGCTCCGGCCGTTTACGTCCAAAACGGCCTGAAGCCATTTCTTCAGATGATCAAGGATGAGGTTTCTGGAGAGGTTCCCGACCTGTCCACTCTGAAAGGTCGTGAGCGTATCGCAAGCCTTGCCTTCACAGTCAGCAAGCGCAAGGCGGCTGTTGAAAAGCCTGGGCGCGACTACCTGCGCAAGATCAAGGAGCTGCCGAAGGTAATTGAGCAGGAGCTGAAGCAATTCGTCGATGGGGCGAATGCTCTTCGTGACGAGATTCGCCAACCGCTGACTGACTGGGAAAACGCCGAGCAAGCCCGCAAGGACCGCCACGTCGACAACATCCAGGCAATCAAGGATCTAGAGGTGTTTGGCGCGACGCCGACCGCTGCCGCCTTGGCACAAACCATTGCCCAGCTGGAAGCGATTGAGCTGGGCGACTCTTGGGAAGAGTTCCTGCCAGAAGCCGCCCAGGCGAAAGACCGCACCCTCTCGCTGTTGCGCGCCATGCACGCCGAGCGCATCCAGCACGAAGCCGAGCAGGCCGAGTTGACACAACTTCGTCTGGAAAGGGAGGCCCGCGACAAGAAGGACAACGAAGACCGCATTGCCCGTGAAGCTGCCGAGGAAGCCACGCGACTGGCAGAAAAAAAGGCCAGCGATGAAAAAGCGGCTGCCGAGAAACGCGAAAACGATTTGAAGTTGCAGGCCGCCGAAGCCGAACGCAAGGCCGAACAGGCGAAGCGCGAAAAGGTTGAGGCTGACCAGAAGGCAGAGCGCGACCGCCTCCAAGCTATTGAAGATCAGAAAAAGGCAGTTGAGCAGGCTCGACTGGATGAGATTGTCCGGGCAAACGCCGCGGCAGATGAAATCCTGCGCCAGCAGCAAGAGCGCCAGGCTGACGTAGCGCATAAGTCGAAGATCCTGGGCGAAGCCAAGCAGGCTTTGATCGGCATGAACATCAGCGAAGAGTTGGCCAAGGCCATCATCCTGAAGATCGCCCGCGGCGAAGTGCCGAACGTATCCATTCAATTCTGAGGTTTCCATGACTAACTCAGCCCTGGCCGAGCGCACCGAGACTCGGCAGATCGCCAGCCCGGCGACCACCAATGAATCAACCGCGATGCTGACAATGATCCAGCGGGCCGCGACCGATCCGGCATTCGATGCAGACAAAATGCAGAAGATGATGGAGATGTACGAGCGCCATACGGATCGCACGGCGGCAGCAGCCTTCAACGCCGCAATGGTTCGGGCTCAAGCAGAAATTGGCCCCGTTTTTCGTGACAAGTTCAACGCCCAAACGAATAGCGCTTATGCCGCGCTTGAGTCGATTGATCGCAAGATTTCCCCGGTCTACACGCTCCACGGGTTTTCGCTGTCGTTTGGAACTGGTGATAGCCCATTAGTAGGCCATATCCGCACCATATGCGACTGCATGCATGAGGCCGGGCATACAAAGACCTACCACGTCGATCTCCCTATCGACTCCGCTGGGATCAAAGGCAGCGTAAACAAGACCGGGGTGCACGCAAGCGGCTCAACCTTCAGCTATGCCAGGCGCTACCTGACGATGATGATTTTCAACGTCGTGCTGACGAACGAAGATAACGACGGAAACGGCGACGAGGGACAGCCTCAAAGCCTCGGGGAGCTGATGAACCTATGGATACCAAAAGCCTACGCAGCTGACTCCAAAGAATCGCTCACGGCAATCTGGCAAGAGGGCGTCAAGGCCTCTCAGGACCTGAAAGTCACCGACAACAAGACAGCAACCGATCTCTACGAGGCTTTGAAAGTCGCCGTCACCACTCGCGGCTCGCAACTCAGCGCCTCGCCGCAAGAAGGAGAAAGCCAATGATCATCGTCAACTGCACACAAGGGTCCGCCGAGTGGCTTCAAGGCCGCGCCGGGGTGATCACCGCCAGTATGTTCAGCACCGCTCGCTCCAAGGTAAACGGGCTGACTGCGCAGCAGCGCAAATATGTGGAGGCAATGCTCGCTGGGCACAGTGAAGGCCGCGCCCGTGATCTGGCCTGCTACAAGGCTGCGCCAAAAGCAGAAGTAGTTCAGCGCGCCCTGGACGGCGAAAAAGTCGGCGAGCCGTCGAATGCCGCCCTGTCGTACGCCTTTGAGCTGGCGGTCGAGCGTATCGGTGGTGCGCCGCTGGATGGCGGTTTCGAGACCTGGCAAATGCGCCGAGGGCATGAGCTGGAGCCCGAGGCGCGCATGGAGCACGAAATCCAGACAGGCCTGATCGTCACTCAGGTCGGCCTGGTAAAAACGGATGACGGGGTATTTGGTGCCAGCGCGGATGGATTCATCGGCGACGATGGCGGCTCGGAGTACAAGTGCTTCCTGGCGCCCGACAAGCTGCGGTCCTTCCACATTGATAACGACGCGAGCGATGTGATTGACCAGGTGCAGGGCTGCATGTGGATCACCGACCGAAAATGGTGGCATATCGGGATGTACTGCCCGCTCCTGAAGCCGGTGGGCCGCCAGCTATGGTGGAAAGAGTTCAAGCGCGACAACGACTACATCGAAAGCCTTGAGGAAGACCTGTGGGAATTCAAGCTGCTGGTCGACGGGTACGAGGCGGCACTCAGGAGCAAGGCAGCATGATCAGCATCCTACAGAACGAAGTAGAACGCCTTCGGCCGGCATCCGAAGATATCGCGGCCAGGATTGAACTGTTCCTTGCGACAGGCGGAAAGATCGAAGAAGGCCCGGCCAGCGGGTACGTCCCCAAGCCCATCACCTACAAGACTCAGATGCCGCCCGCGCCAAAACCGTTCGTTCGGCGCCGGGTTGAAGCGGCTCCCCTGCCCCTGGACCGGGAAGATGTCCGGGAGCAGGCCAGGCTAAAGCTGGTGGAGCACATGCGCCAACTGAGCGCCACGCACACCCAAACAGAGGCCGCCGCCGCTCTGGGCATCAGTCGCCGCAACGTCTACAAGCACGCCACCATGAACGACATCACGTTCAAGAAGCCGGAACGAGGCGGTGCGAACAACAACTATCGCCGAGACCAAATGGGTGAGCGCGACGCGAAGTACGCCGAGCGCATCCGTGCATTCCTGGCGCTTGGAATCACACGGCGCCAGTGCTGCGGCAAGCTCGCCATCAACAATAAGGCCTTTGAGCGGATCATCACCACCCACGGCATCGACTACCCCAAAGCTCGGCGCGGAAGCACCTCATGCGCCGCATAGCCCGCACCCAGCAACGCAAACGACAAACCTGGCTCGCACTGCCGGCCAGCGGAATAGAAGAGGTAGGCCATGGCCAAGACTGTGCAGGAGCGCTCGGCGAAAACCGCCAGGAAGCGCGTGGCACTTGCCGAAGAGGAATTGAGGCTCAGGGTTCGCCCCGGCACCCGCCAGGCGCTGGCCGAACTGATGGAGTGGTCAGGCATTACTGAGCAAGGCGAGGCGATGACGCTGATGATTCATCACCTGCACGCGCTGGGTTCTGCGAAGTGCCAGCCTCTACTGAATCCACCGCGCCACGTTTTCGAACCTACGGAAATTGTGGCGCGAGAATTCCGCAATAAAAGCCTGCTCGCCATCCAGAAAGACCCGGGCGACGAAATTATTCCCCCTCGGCAGTCTTGAACTGTTCGTAAGCTGACTGCAGCTCATTACAAACTTTCGTAACGTGCGGATGACCGACGTGGCGATACTTGCTGTTATCCAGGATCAGTTCTTGGGATTTTTCGTACAGCTTGTAGTGATCGAGACCGAGCGCTTCAGCGGCCCCAAATGCTGCCACCAGTGCCTGTTCCAATTGAATTTCACGATCTGTAGCCATCTTCTTCTCTCCTTGATCCGGCTCCATGCCGGTCACCCGTAATACCCCATATCACTGAACAGCGCCAGCCGGCGAGAAACTCAACGTTTATCTGTAGCGTCGGGTTTCCATGTGCTGCCCAGAAATATGACTCCGGGAGCAATAAAGAATCCCCAATAACCATTCAGGCCTGGATAGAAAAGCGGGCCAAATGCCCCGATGACAAGAAAAGCCACGCCTACCCAAAACCGCTTTCGCGGCGTGAGCCACTCGCGGAACGCTTCAAGCCTTTTACCTGCCATAACCGCTCTCCCTGGTAGCCAATCAGAAAAGATTATCACTTCTATCAACGAATCACGCCAGCCGGCGAGGATCCCCTATGCATACAGCAATTGACCTATTCGCCGGGCTTGGCGGATGGAGTACCGGTGCGCGCGCCGCCGGCGTTGACGTTCTTTGGGCTGCCAACCATTGGCCCGAGGCAGTCAAATGGCACAGCGCCAATCACCCCAGCACTCAGCATGTCTGCCAAGACCTTCATCAAGCCAAGTGGGAAACAGTCCCCAAGCATGATTTGCTTTTGGCATCTCCATGTTGCCAGGGCCATTCCAAGGCGCGCGGCAAGTCATCGGGCAACCCACAGCACGACGCGAGCCGCTCGACTGCCTGGGCAGTTGTCTCTGCGCTTGAGTTTCACCGACCTGAAGGCGGGATACTGGAGAACGTAGCCGAGTTCATGGACTGGGCGCTATATCCGGCCTGGCTCGCAGCTGTTCAGGCTCTTGGCTACCAGGTTGCACCGCACATCGTCGATTGCGCCGACCTGGGCGTCCCCCAGCATCGTATTCGCCTGTTTCTGGTGCTGACCCGCAGCAGGGCGCCACTGATGCTCCAGATACAGCGGCATGAGCATGTGCCAGCCACCAGCTTCCTTGATTTCAATTCCGGAAAATGGTCGCTCATAGATAAGCCAGGACGCGCCACGGCAACTCTTGCACGCGTGGCCAATGGCAGGGATCGCTTCGGTGATCAGTTCATCATGCCCTACTACGGCAAAGGATCTGGGCTCACGGGCAGAGACATGGGCAGACCCATCGGCACCATCACCACGCTGGATCGGTGGGCGCTGGTACGCGGCGACGAGATGAGAATGCTCAGTGCAAGTGAGGCTCTGGCCGCCCAGTCATTCCCGGCCAATACCCTGCGACCTGACAACCACCGGCTGACCATGCACATGGCGGGCAACGCAGTACCGCCGCTGGCCGGACAGCGAGTTATCGAAGCATACCTCGCAGCCGCATAACTCCCCCACTCCACCGCCCGGGCATGGCCCGGCAAGGACTCACCATGCCTACAGAAACCAAATTCTTCGCCAGTGGCGTGACGCTCCAGGTCGCCCGAGCCAACCGCGTTTACGTGGCCGGCCCCATGACTGGTATCGTCGACTTCAACTACCCGGCCTTCAACGCCATGGCCGACAAACTGCGCGCCCAGGGCTACGAAGTCGAGAACCCCGCAGACCACGGCGTCGTCGAGGGCGCGCAGTGGGCCGACTACATGGCCTACGACCTGACCCGCCTGGGCCTTTGCGGAATGATCGCCCTGCTGCCGGACTGGGAGAAGTCGCAAGGCGCCCGCCTGGAGGTCCTGATCGCCGAGAAGCTCGGCATGACCGTTGTGGATGCCCATGATCTGGTAACGAGGGAGGCTGTATGAGCAGTGAATTCAAGCGCGAAGAGCGCTACGTCGTAATCAAGATCAAGGACCTGGAGTTCAACAGCCCTTCTGGAGACAAAAACAAACGCAGCAAGGAATTGGGCGAGTGGATTTCACGCAACAGCCTACGGACCCGCGAATGCGTTGTCGTCGAATCTGACTGGCCGGAGTACCACCTTGTCTGGGCCATGATTGAACACCGCATGGCCGGCAAGCCTGTTCCGAACTTCAACGACTGGCGGCGCGCTGATGAACTGCAACAGCGCCTGACCGCTGCCGATCAGGAGGTAGATGATCTGCGGGCTGAACTCAAGGCTGTACGCCTAGGCCCCTGCAAGATGATCGCCGGGGACGAACTGCCATGACCCACAAAAGCTACAGGCTCGACCCGAACGTGAGAACAATCACCGACCTGGTGGCCGATGAGCAGGTGCAGAGCTCGTTCCAGGGCACCAACTTCGGGCACGATGACTTTCGCGGGCTATTGGCCCAGGGATGCATCAAGGCGCTGGCCGGCTGGCACCAAGGCCACACGCTGACGAGCATCCTCGAAGAGCTGCGGCTGATCACCTGGAACCGGCAGGTTGGCAAGATCAAAGTCACAGCCAAAGGCCGCCACTACATTTGGCTCGCCTTCAAGGGACGCCCGGGCGTCTGACCCCGACAGGAGTACATCCGCACTCCACCCGCAAAACCTCTAACCCCTCCCCCTTCAAAGTCAGCCGCTATAGCGGCAAGGACGAAGTCATGCCTGAAGAAACTGTTTTGATCCAGCCGCTACCAGTTGAGCGTGACGCACACGGCTACTGGACCCACCCGGCCTGGCCATCCACCGAAGACGAGTTGATCCCATACGCCTGGTTTGACTCGCGCGGCCTGGAAGCGCGCGAACTGGCTTTCGAATACGACGCGTCAGAGGAAGTGCAGGCGTCGTGGCTTGCTGAAGGTATCGCCGATTGTGCGGCCTGGCACCCGACCAATCCTCCTGGCGAAGGCTGGTTCATCTTCTCGATCCACGATACCGACGACGGCCCGATCTGTGTGTGGGTGCGCAAGCGGGTGACGCCATGAGCCGGAGCGGATATTGCGATGATGGCGAAAACACCTGGGCTCTGGTCTGCTGGAGAGGCGCCGTGAACTCGGCGCTGCGGGGCAAGCGTGGTCAGGCCTTCCTGATAGAGCTGGCGGAAGCGATGGACGCAATGCAGGTTAAGCGCCTTGTAACCGAAGAGCTCCAGGCGGAAGGGGAATTCTGCACGCTTGGGGTTGTTGGCAATGCGCGCAACCTGGATATGTCGGTGATTGATCCAGATGACTCGCAGGCTGTCGCGGACAAGTTTGGGTTGGCCGAGGCTATGGTCCGGGAAATAGTCTGGGAGAACGACGAACACCCAGGCGTTTACGGCCTCAGGGCCGATGGAACCACCGGATGGCGACCTGAAACGCCGGAAGAGCGCTGGATCAGGATGCGCGAATGGGTCGAAGCGCAAATCAAGCGGGTGACGCCATGATCGCCCCCCCCTCTGGTTCGCCTACATCTTCATCTACAAGGTGAATAAGCCATGACGCAGACAGCGCAGGAAAAGTTCGAAGCGTGGCATTTGACCCGGTTTCCGGGAGCAAGTCTGTCGAAACGGACAAATGGTGAGTACATCAATCTGTACGTAGGCATGTGCTGGATTGGCTGGAGCGCATCCCGCGAGAGGCTGGTTGTGGAGCTGCCAACGGTTGGGCCTTCGCCTGAACCGCCAGAAGACGCCATCGATGATAGCTGGCTGGATGCCCACCACGCCAAGATTCAAATGCGCAACGCTTGCTTCAAAGCGATCGACGCTGCGGGCATCACCATCAGTTCCTAACCCCAATCCCCCTACATGCCTGCCGGTGAGCGGGATCAAGGAAGCTGACTATCGATCCATCGTTCAGCTGCCGCCATCGCGTCATCAAGCGCTGCCGGATAGTCAGGCCAAGGGCCTTCTAACTTTGCTGCAACCTCACCCAAGCCATTGATGGGTGCTGGTTCAATGATCTTTGCAGCAACAGGGCTCTGGTCGTTCGGGCGGCGCCAGTCGAACTTGAGAAACATCACATGGCCCCGGTAAGCGTGCGCTATCGGAGCATCGAAGTTGTGTGACACGTCCATGCCTCATCACGAACTAAGTTGAACCCTTTTGTACACCGCTTCGGTCCTGTTTGAAAGATAGGCAGAAAGCTATCACTCCAATCCCCTATACGCCGCCCCAGCGCGGCTAGGACACCCCCCATGTTCGCTATGAAACTCACCCTGACTGTACTGGGCGCCCTGTTGTACCTGGTAGGAACCCTCGGCTGGTTCGGCTGGTTCGCTATCGACCTGCTGGACACCGGCACCACCGAGGCACTGCTCTACGCCTTCGCCGGCACATGCGCCTGGCTGCTGGTCAGCTTCGGCGTTGCAATCCACATCATCAAGACAGCGCGGCCCACGGTGGGCGGGAGGTAAGTATGGGCGCGCAACAACTGATACCTCGATTCATCCGAGCAAAGGAAGCGCCTGGGTACCTAGGCATGTGCCGTGCAATTTTCGACGAGACCGTCAGGCCCTTCGTCAGCGAGTTCCCCATCGGCGGGCGCGGCGTTGGCTTTGATCGACAGGAGCTGGACGACTGGGCCACGGCGTACGTCGAGGCAAAGGCGATTGATAAAAAAGGCGCAACGGAGCAACAATCGCACCGCAGCGAGCGCCAGAAAGGAGATAAATCATGGCGCGAAAATCGATCACAGGCCTCTCCCAAAGGAAAGGTATCTGGCATATCGACAAGAAAATCAACGGAGAACGACTTTACGAAAGCACTGGAACTGGTGACCGGGAAGAAGCAGAGCGCTACCTGATCTACAGGCTTGAGCAGATCCGGCAGCAGAAGGTGTATGGAGTAAAGAGGGTGAGGATCTGGCGGGAGGCGGCAACTCGCTTCCTGCTGGAGTTCAAAGACCAGCCGTCTATCAAGCTTTCGGCGCATCACCTCTCACAGCTCGACCCGTTCATTGGCGACATGCCGCTGACCCATATTGATGATCAGGCCCTGGTGCCTTTCATCAAAGACAGGTTGGCGACCAAGAAGCTGGAAGGCGGGAAGGTAAAGAAGGGTGTCAGCAACAGAACGGTGAATATCTCGATCGAGCGTGTGGTTCGGGTTTTGTCTTTGTGTGCCAGGAAGTGGCGAGACGATGAGCGCAGGCCGTGGCTGGATAGCGTGCCGATGCTCACAAAGCTGGAAGAGAAGAAGTCGAGCCGCAAGCCGTACCCGATGTCATGGCCGGAGCAGTTGATTCTTTTTGGAGAGTTGCCCGCCCACCTGCAAACGATGGCGCTGTTCAAGGTGAACACCGGCACACGGGAGCAGGAGGTCTGCAAGCTGAGATGGGATTGGGAGATTGCGGTACCGGAACTGGGCACCAGCGTTTTTCTGATACCGGCCGACTTTGGTGGCAGGCATGAGCGCTCTGGCGTGAAGAACGGTGACGAGAGGCTGGTGGTGCTGAACAGCGTGGCCAGGTCGATCATCGAGAAGCAGCGCGGCATCAGCAAGGAATGGGTTTTCCCATACAACGGCACCGCGATGCACCGCATGAACGACTCGGCCTGGAAGAAGGCGCGGGTGAGAGCGGCGAAACTCTGGCAGGAGGAAAACCTTCGCCCCGCTCACCCTGGGTATGCATCCATCAGGATCCATGACCTTAAACACACGTTTGGCCGTCGGCTACGCGCAGCAGGCGTAACTGAGGAAGACCGCAAGGCCCTTTTGGGGCACAAGAACGGCAGCATCACCAGTCACTACTCGGGCGCTGAGCTCGGTCATCTGATTGAAGCTGCGAACATGGTATCAGCAACCGATTCTCGCGGACCGATACTGACAATCTTGAAGAGGAAGCAGGCGTGAAAAAACGAGAAGTCACGCAAATGTCACGCACATGAAAAAGGCCAATGCTGTGAACATTGGCCTAAGTCATTGAAAAATATGGTCGGGACGGAGTGATTCGAACACTCGACCCCTAGCACCCCATGCTAGTGCGCTACCGGACTGCGCTACGCCCCGACTAGGCGTGTTACTGGGTTCGCTTCTTAACGAAGCGAACCGGAATATACCGCAAGCTTTTGAAATGTGGAAGTATTTTTAAAGCTTGAATCATTTTTTCAGCACCACCAGTACATCTTCCAATTCGGAGATCATCTGGCGGATCAGTTGCTTGTATTGGGTGGTGTCGTCTTTGGCTTCATCACCGGACATACGCTGACGTGCGCCGCTGATGGTGAACCCCTGGTCGTACAGCAACGCGCGGATCTGTCGGATCATCAGCACGTCCTGGCGCTGATAATACCGACGGTTCCCGGTGCGTTTGACGGGGTTGAGTTGAGGAAACTCCTGCTCCCAATAGCGCAGCACGTGCGGTTTTACCGCACACAGCTCGCTGACTTCACCAATGGTGAAGTAGCGTTTGCCTGGGATGACGGGTAGCTCGTCGTTATGACTTGGTTCCAGCATAAGCCTCAACTCGGGCCTTCAACTTCTGCCCTGGACGAAAGGTGACCACACGGCGAGCCGTGATCGGGATTTCTTCTCCCGTTTTTGGATTGCGGCCAGGCCGCTGGCGTTTGTCTCGCAGGTCAAAATTGCCGAAACCGGACAATTTGACCTGCTCGTTGTCTTCCAGAGCGTGTCTGATCTCTTCAAAAAACAGCTCAACCAATTCCTTGGCCTCGCGCTTGTTCAGACCCAACTCTTCGTACAGACGTTCCGCCATCTCAGCTTTCGTCAAAGCCCCCATACGTCACTTCCTTAACGTGGCGTTCAACCTTTGTTCGAGCGAGGTGAGGATATTTTGCGTCGTGGTATTCACCTCATCATCATTAAGAGTGCGCGATGGATGCTGCCAGGTCAAGCCAACTGCAAGGCTTTTTCTATGCGGATCAATGCCTTTACCCTGATAGACGTCAAATAGCCTGAGGTCTGTCAGCCATTCCCCTGCATTTTCACGGATTACATCCAGAACTGCAGTGGCAGCGACTTCACGGTCGGCAATCAGGGCCAGGTCGCGACGCACTTCAGGGAAGCGCGACAACTCGCTGAATTTAGGCATCTTGCCCGACGCAACTTCAGCCAAGACTAGCTCAAACACAAAGACTGGACGGTCCAGCCCCAAGGTTTTCGACAGTTCTGGGTGAATGGCGCCCACGAAGCCTACCAAGCGACCTTCACGCTCGATACGTGCAGTCTGGCCTGGATGCAAGGCTGGGTGGCTACCCGGCACGAACGTAAAGGCGTCCAACGCACCGGCAAAGCCGAGCACCGCTTCCACGTCTGCCTTGACGTCGAAGAAGTCCACGACCTCACGGCCTTGCGCCCAGCCTTCTGGCAGACGGCTGCCGCAAACGACGCCCGCCAGCATCGGCTCTTGCTTCAAGCCATCAAGCTGGCCGACGAAACGCAAGCCGCTTTCGAACAGACGCACGCGGTCTTGCTGGCGGTTCAGGTTGTGGGAAAGCGCCTTCACCAGGCCCGGCCACAGCGACGAACGCATGGCAGCCATATCGTTGGAGATCGGGTTGGCCAGCAGCAACGGCTCAACGCCAGGGTTGAACAGTTCGAACTGCTTTGGATCGATGAAGCTATAGGTCACAGCTTCCTGATAACCACGAGCCACCAGCAAGCGACGCAGTTCAGGCAGGTGCGCACGCGCTTCGGCCTTGGGTTGCGGTGCCAGGCGTGCTTGCGGATAGCGAACCGGCAGGCGGTTGTAACCGTACAGGCGCGCCAGCTCTTCGATCAGGTCGACTTCCAGGCTGATGTCGAAGCGATGGCTAGGTACTGCAACCTGCCACTGCCCTTCCCCACCCGCAGAAATACCCAGTCCAAGCGCGGACAGCAGTTGCTCGATTTCAGCCGGTTCGATGACCAGGCCGAGCATTTGCTCAACGCTTTTGGCACGCAGGGTGATCGGCGCAATCGACGGCAGGAACTGTTCGTTGACGGTTTCGGTAATCGGGCCGGCTTCACCACCGGTAATTTCCAGCAGCAGGCCGGTAGCACGCTCCATGGCTTCACGGGCGAGTTTCCAATCCACGCCACGCTCGTAGCGGTGCGACGCATCGGTGTGCAAGCCGTAGGAACGAGCCTTGCCAGCGATCGCGATCTGGTCGAAGAACGCGCTTTCAAGGAATACGTCACGGGTGGTCGCGGATACACCGCTGTGCTCACCACCCATCACGCCGGCAATTGCCAGGGCGCGAGCGTGGTCGGCGATGACCAGAGTGTCGGCACGCAGGCTGACTTCCTGGCCATCGAGCAGCACCAGCTTCTCGCCTTCTTCGGCCATACGCACGCGGATGCCGCCATTGATTTCGGCAAGATCAAACGCATGCAACGGCTGGCCGAGTTCCAGCATCACGTAGTTGGTGATGTCGACGGCGGCGTCGATGCTGCGTACATCGGCACGACGCAGGCGCTCGACCATCCACAGCGGGGTTGGCTTGGACAGGTCCACGTTACGGATCACACGCCCCAGGTAACGCGGGCAGGCGTTTGGTGCCAGTACCTCAATCGAGCGCACTTCGTCGTGTACCGCCGGTACGGCAGCGACCACTGGACGAGTGACAGGTGCGTTGTACAGCGCGCCCACTTCACGGGCCAGGCCAGCCAGGGACAGACAGTCGCCGCGGTTGGGGGTCAGGTCGACCTCGATGCTGGCGTCTTCCAGTTCCAGGTAAGCACGAATGTCCTGACCCACTGGCGCGTCGGCCGGCAGCTCCATCAGGCCATCATTGCCCTCACCCACTTGCAGCTCGGCCTGGGAGCACAGCATGCCGTTGGATTCAACGCCACGCAGCTTGGCCTTCTTGATCTTGAAGTCGCCCGGCAACTGGGCACCAATCATGGCGAACGGGATCTTCAGGCCCGGGCGCACATTAGGCGCTCCGCATACGACCTGAAAGGTTTCCGAACCGTTGCTGACCTGGCACACACGCAATTTGTCGGCATCCGGGTGCTGCTCGGTGCTCAACACCTCGCCCACCACCACACCACTGAAAACACCGGCGGCCGGCGTAACGCTATCGACCTCAAGACCGGCCATCGACAGACGAGCAACCAGCTCGTCGCGATCTACCTGCGGGCTTACCCAGCCACGCAGCCATTGTTCACTGAATTTCATCCTGCTCTCCTAAAGATTCGTTACGACTAGCGAAATTGCGCGAGGAACCGCAAGTCGTTGTCGAAGAACAGACGCAAGTCGTTCACGCCGTAACGCAGCATGGCCAGACGCTCAACGCCCATGCCGAAGGCAAAGCCCGAGAACTCTTCCGGGTCGATCCCGGACATGCGCAGCACGTTGGGGTGAACCATGCCGCAGCCCATCACTTCCAGCCAGCCGGTCTGCTTGCACACACGGCAGCCTTTACCGCTGCACATCACGCATTCCATGTCGACTTCGGCGGATGGCTCGGTGAACGGGAAGAACGAAGGACGGAAACGTACCGCCAACTCTTTTTCGAAGAACACCCGCAGGAATTCCTCGATGGTGCCTTTGAGGTCGGCGAAATTGATATCGCGATCAACCAGCAGGCCTTCGACCTGGTGGAACATCGGCGAATGGGTGATATCCGAGTCGCTACGGTACACACGGCCTGGGCAGACAATGCGGATCGGCGGCTTGTTCGCTTCCATGGTGCGGACCTGTACCGGCGAGGTATGGGTGCGCAGCAGCATGTTGGCGTTGAAATAGAAGGTGTCGTGCATCGACCGGGCCGGGTGATGGCCTGGGATGTTGAGCGCCTCGAAGTTGTGGTAGTCGTCTTCGACCTCAGGGCCTTCGGCAATGCCGTAGCCGATGTGGGTAAAGAACTGTTCGATACGTTCCAGAGTCCGGGTGATCGGATGCAGACCGCCCGAGGCCTGGCCACGACCAGGCAAGGTCACGTCAATGGACTCGGCGGCGAGCTTGGCCGCAAGATCGGCCTCCTCGAGCGACGCCTTGCGCGCATTGAGAACCTCTGTGACACGCTCCTTGGCGACGTTGATCAGCGCACCGACTTGCGGACGCTCTTCAGCAGGCAGATTTCCCAGGGTCTTCATCACCTGAGTCAATTCACCTTTCTTGCCAAGGTAGTGAACCCGGATTTGCTCCAGGGCATTTACATCTTCAGCGCTTTGCACAGCCTCAAGGGCTTGGGCGACGAGCGCGTCCAGGTTTTCCATGTACAGACTCCAGATACAAAATAGGGGAAGAGCTTGAAGGCTCTTCCCCTATTTATGACGTTTACCACCTTGGGCCACAGGAGTAGCCCAGGGTGACTGTCGGGGGTACTTAAGCCAAGGAGGCTTTAGCTTTCTCGACAATCGCAGCAAACACCGCTTTTTCGTTCACGGCCAGTTCAGCCAGAACCTTACGGTCGATTTCGATGGACGCTTTTTTCAGGCCAGCGATGAAACGGCTGTAGGACAGACCGTTAACACGTGCACCAGCATTGATACGAGCGATCCACAGAGCGCGGAACTGACGTTTTTTCTGACGACGGTCGCGGTAGGCGTATTGGCCTGCCTTGATTACCGCTTGCTTGGCAACACGGAATACGCGTGAACGCGCGCCGTAGTAGCCTTTAGCAAGTTTCAGAATTTTTTTGTGACGCTTACGGGCCATGACGCCACGCTTTACACGAGCCATGAGTTACTTCCTCTATTCTTGAACCAAAATTAACGAAGGCGCAGCATGCGCTCGACTTTTGCCACGTCAGACGGATGCAGCAAGCTGCTACCGCGCAGTTGACGCTTACGCTTGGTCGACATTTTGGTCAGGATGTGGCTCTTGAAAGCGTGCTTGTGCTTGATGC
The DNA here is from genome assembly GCF_037976155.1 of Pseudomonas sp. FSL L8-0168. Lineage (NCBI taxonomy): Bacteria > Pseudomonadati > Pseudomonadota > Gammaproteobacteria > Pseudomonadales > Pseudomonadaceae > Pseudomonas > Pseudomonas sp. FSL L8-0168. The sequence continues at coordinate 3,162,588 of NZ_CP150262.1, forward strand.
CGTTAGCAGTTTTCAGAAACCGCTTAGCAGCACCACTTTTAGTTTTCATCTTTGGCATGTTCGGTACTCCGCATTCAGTTGATAAACATAATCAGAAGGCCTGCCGTGCCCTGTTGATTACTTCTTCTTTTTCGGGGCGATGACCATAATAAGCTGGCGTCCTTCCATCTTAGGATGCTGTTCGACCGAACCGTACTCGAGCAGGTCAGCTTCAACCCGCTTGAGGAGTTCCATCCCCAGCTCCTGGTGGGCCATCTCACGGCCGCGGAATCGCAAGGATACCTTGGCCCTGTCCCCATCACTCAGGAAACGTACCAGGTTGCGCAGTTTTACCTGGTAATCCCCTTCCTCCGTCCCTGGACGAAACTTGATTTCTTTTACTTGAATCTGCTTCTGGTTCTTCTTCGCTGCGGCAACCTGCTTCTTCTTTTCGAAGATCGATTTGCCGTAGTCCATCACCCGACAAACAGGTGGGATTGCATCGGCGGAGATTTCCACCAGGTCCAGCTTGGACTCTTCTGCAATACGAAGCGCTTCATCAATCGAGACGATGCCAATCTGCTCGCCATCAGCGCCAATTAACCGAACCTCGCGTGCCGAGATATTCTCGTTGATCGGGGCTTTCGGTGCAGCTCGTTTATCTTGTCTCATTTCACGCTTAATAATAATTACTCCGAATCTGGGCGACCACGCCGGGAAACCGCTTGCGCGAGGAACTCAGCGAACTGGGCGACGGGCATCGAGCCCAGGTCAGCACCTTCACGAGTACGCACAGCGACAGTCTGCATCTCGACTTCCCGATCTCCGATAACCAAGAGATAGGGAACCTTGAGCAAGGTATGCTCGCGGATTTTAAAGCCGATCTTTTCATTTCTCAAGTCGGACTTGGCACGAAACCCGCTTTCGTTGAGAGTTTTTTCAACTTCAGCGGCAAAATCTGCCTGTTTATCAGTGATATTCATGATCACTGCCTGAGTCGGAGCCAGCCACGCAGGGAACGCGCCCTCGTAGTGCTCGATCAGGATACCGACGAACCGCTCGAACGAACCGAGGATCGCCCGGTGCAGCATAACCGGGTGTTTACGGCTGTTGTCTTCGGAGACGTATTCGGCTCCCAGACGGATCGGCAGGTTAAAATCGAGCTGCAGGGTACCACACTGCCAGACACGGCCAAGGCAATCTTTGAGCGAGAACTCGATCTTCGGACCGTAGAAGGCGCCCTCACCCGGCTGCAGATCGTACGCAAGGCCCGCACTGTCGAGCGCAGCGGCCAGTGCCGCTTCAGCGCGATCCCACAGCTCGTCGGAACCGACGCGCTTTTCCGGACGAGTGGACAGCTTCATCTCGACTTCGGTAAAGCCGAAATCGCGATAAACGTCCATGGTCAGCTTGATGAACGCTGCGGACTCGGCCTGCATCTGCTCTTCGGTGCAGAAGATGTGGGCGTCGTCCTGGGTGAAGCCACGCACGCGCATGATGCCGTGCAGCGCACCCGATGGCTCGTTACGGTGGCAGGCACCGAATTCGGCCAGGCGCATCGGCAACTCGCGGTAGCTCTTCAGGCCCTGATTGAAGACCTGCACGTGGCACGGGCAGTTCATCGGCTTGATGGCGTAGTCGCGGTTTTCCGACTGGGTGGTGAACATGTTGTCGGCGTAGTTGGCCCAGTGCCCGGATTTCTCCCACAGGCTGCGATCGACCACCTGTGGAGTCTTGATCTCCAGGTAACCGTTTTCGCGCTGCACCTTGCGCATGTACTGCTCAAGCACCTGGTACAGGGTCCAGCCATTCGGGTGCCAGAACACCATGCCCGGCGCTTCTTCCTGAAGGTGGAACAGGTTCAGGCGCTTGCCGATCTTGCGGTGGTCGCGCTTTTCGGCTTCTTCGATGCGCTGGATGTAGGCGGCCAGCTGTTTCTTGTCAGCCCAGGCAGTGCCGTAGATCCGTTGCAGTTGCTCGTTCTTTGCATCGCCGCGCCAGTAGGCACCGGACAGCTTGGTCAGCTTGAACGACTTGAGAAAGCGCGTGTTCGGCACGTGCGGGCCACGGCACATGTCGACGTATTCTTCGTGGTAGTACAGGCCCATGGCCTGCTCGTCCGGCATGTCTTCCACCAGGCGCAGCTTGTAGTCTTCGCCACGCGCGGTAAACACGTCGATCACTTCGGCACGGGGGGTAACTTTCTTGATGACGTCGTAATCTTTTTCGATCAGCGCGTGCATGCGCTGCTCGATGGCCGCCAGGTCGTCCGGAGTGAAAGGACGCTCATAGGCGATGTCGTAATAGAAGCCTTCTTCAATGACCGGGCCGATCACCATCTTGGCGGTTGGATACAGTTGCTTGACCGCATGGCCAATCAAGTGCGCGCAAGAGTGGCGAATGATCTCCAGCCCCTCTTGGTCCTTGGGCGTGATGATTTGCAGGCTGGCGTCGCTGGTGATCAGGTCGCTGGCGTCAACCAGCTTGCCGTCGACCTTGCCGGCCACGGTGGCCTTGGCCAGGCCAGCACCAATGGATGCGGCGACCTCGGCTACGGAAACCGGATGATCGAATGAACGTTGACTGCCGTCGGGAAGAGTAATAGTTGGCATGGCGCCTCCTCTCCTAGTGGTGACCCCTACCAAAGGTCACGTGGGTTGGGATGAGCCAGTACAAGATCCAACACCAGGCCGTTCAATGAAGAACGCCTGCCTTACAGCGGCAGGAGCCTTTCGGCCAACCGATAATCGAACCAGAGTGACTGGAGTGAACAAAAAGGACCTGGCAAGGCGGCAAATGGCGCGCCCGGAAATAGCCAGGCAAGGATGCTAGCACAGATGAACGGTCATCGCGTCGGCCAAGCGTTGGGTAAAGAGCAATTCATGGCTTTATAGCTGCGAAAGTGAACTTGAGCTGTACGCAGGGCCTCAAAGCCACTGAGAATCGCCGTTCGTCCTCGACCCAAAGGAGCATCCCATGATGCGTTTTACCTCTACCCTCGCTGTCGCCGCTACCCTGAGCCTCCTTTCCCTCGGCGCGCAGGCTGCAGCGCCTTCCAACTGGCCAGCCGGCGCCCGTGACGCCTTCGTCAACGACTGCAGTGCCGCCGCCAGCCAGAACGTGGACGTCAAGACCGCCAAGGCCCACTGCGAATGCGGCGCTGACAAGATCAATGCCGAATTGAGCACTGCCGAGATCAAGGAATTGATGACCAACCAGAACGCCAGCCCGGAGCTTAAAAACAAAGCGGTCGCGGCTATTTCGTCCTGCAAAGTGGTGAAGAAAAAGTAAGATTGGCTGACGATTCGACGGCCATTTCGCTGGAAAAACAGCCTGAAAACTGCCATTTCACACAAATTATGCAGGTTTTACGGCTTTTTTTAACAGCTGATATTTCGTCGCAAAGCCCCGTAAATCGGGGCTTTCAGCCGAATGATAAATCAAACGCAAAGCGATTGATTAGCAAACAGTGCCTTGGGGGGGCTCCCAAGCCGAACATTTCGACTATGATAGCCCAGTGTGCCCAGTTGGCCTGAGCAGCACAGCACTACTGAAAATATATGTTTCTTGGAGATACACCATGTCTAATCGCCAAACCGGCACCGTTAAATGGTTCAACGATGAAAAAGGCTTCGGCTTCATCACTCCTACAGGTGGCGGTGACGACTTGTTCGTACACTTCAAAGCTATCGAAAGCGACGGTTTCAAAAGCCTGAAAGAAGGCCAAACCGTTTCCTTCGTGGCTGAGAAAGGCCAAAAGGGTATGCAAGCTGCACAGGTTCGCGGCGAGTAATTCTCCGCTGAGCTAAAAAAACCCCGTCCATGTGACGGGGTTTTTTATGGGTGATGCAAAAGCCGTATCAGCCGCAGTTAACCCGGTTGATCACCAGATTGTTGTCGGTGTTCAGGTTCAAGCGGTCGGAGCGATATTCCAGCGTGATCATGTCATTGGGCTTGAGAATGCGTGCATTCTGCGCGCCGGCACGTGTGCGAGCTTGCTCCAGCAACTGGGGCGAGGCCTTCTGGCCGATGGCGAACTCTGCAGCCTTCGACTCACAGCGGCTATGACCGGCATCGGTCGCAGTGGCAGCTTTGCCTGGCTCAGAGGCACCCGGGGTGCTGCAACCTGCCAACGCGAGCGCAGCCAACAAAGTACCGAATGATGCGAGCTTCCAAGGCATGAAGCCTCCTATGATAAAAAGTGGAGAGAGATCGTGCGACATCAGTCAAAGCGATTGGTTTCAAGACGTTAACCGCTTGTGGGCAAGTCTGCCTGACTCACTGCTGGCAAGCGCCCTGTCAATCGTGACTAGATATGAACGCACTTAGTAGATGTCGATATAGTCTGACGTCGCTGTAGGCCAATTCTGCTTCAGCGCGTTAAAAATCTGCATGACCCACACTTCATCACTGGCCGCCACGAGGCCGACATAACCGGACCCCTTGGCCCAGGTCTCCAGGCGAAACAGCAGGCCACCGATATCAGCCCCCCCGACTACGCCGGAAGAAATGTAGGCAACGCCTGCCTTGCTCACCCGCAGCTGGGTATGTTCGTCGTCACTGGCGCTGCCAAGCAGTTGGCGCACGGCCTCCAGCGTCAGGTTGTCGGGGTTGCTCAAATCGATTTGCACGCGGTGTTTCCCGGCCATTTAACAGGCCGACAGTGTCGCACAGCCGCTGCTTCATGCCTAAGTAGCAGTGCCAAATGCCGTACAAAATGCTTAACTGCGCCCCTCTGGAACGGCGTTCCAGTGCACTACCCCGCATTTTCAGCCCGTGAGATTTCCATGACCACCGTAACGCTTCAAGCCGACATCAAAGCCAAGTGGCCCCAAGGGCAAAGTTCCTACAGCCCCGGAAGCCCGGAAGAACTGGCGATCATTGGTATCGATCTGTTGGTCAAGGAACTGGGCACCCAGGCGGCGCAAGCGTTCATCGGCCAGATATTCGAGAAATACCCGGCCGACTACAGGGGCGCCCAAGAGCGCGATTAGAACCGGGCGACGAGCGCCGCCCCGCTCACTTACTTCAGACGCGCCAGGCGCTCGGTCAACAGATCGAAGAAGCCCTGGGCGTCGCCATTCTCAACCCAGAACACATTCTTTGGCTGCTTGAGCCCATCGTACCAATCGACGATGGTCTGGCCGAAGGTCGGGCCTTCGCGGCTGTCGACTACCATATTGGCCTCACGACCGCTAAACAGCGAAGGCTTGAGCAGGTACGCCACCACGGTAGCGTCATGGACCGGGCCACCCGGAATGCCGTAGTGCTCCATATCGCCTTTGACGTACTCATTCAGAATACTGCTGACGACCTTGCTCGCGTTGTTGTTCAGATCCGCAATCTTCTTCAGGCGGGCGTCGCTGGTGAGGACTTTATGGGTCACGTCCAACGGCAGGTAGGTCAACTTCACACCGCTTTTGAGCACGATCTCCGCCGCCACCGGATCGGCGAACAGGTTGAACTCGGCCACTGGGGTGATATTGCCGCCGTTGAAGTGGGCGCCGCCCATCACGACCACTTCCTTGATGCCCTGGGTGATTTCGGGCGCTTGAGTCAGCGCCAGTGCCAGGTTGGTCTGCGGGCCGAGCATGGCGATGGTGATGCTGTGCGGCTTGGCGCTGCTCAGGGTGTTGATCAGATAGTCGACCGCATTGCCTTCGGCCAGGCCTTTTTTCGGTTCATGCACCGTGACGCCCGAGATGCCTTCCTTGCCATGAATATTCTCGGCGTAGATCGGTTTGCGCAGCAGCGGCGCTGGCGCACCGGCGTACACCGGGATGTCCTCGCGCCCTGCCCACTCGCGCGCCAGGCGTGCGTTGCGGGAGGTCTTGTCCAGGCGCACATTGCCGGCGACGGTGGTCAGCGCACGAATGCTCAACTCCTGCGGCGAGGCCATGGCGAACAGCAAGGCCACCACGTCATCGGCACCCGGGTCGGTATCGATGATCAGGTCGATTTTTTCCGCCGCTTGGGCGCTTGCAGCAGTGAGCGCGGACAAAAGCAGAACACTCCGGAACAGGTTTTTCAGGGTAGGTAGACCACGTTGCATAAAGCACTCCTTGTCATTGGGGGGACGCTAGAACGTTACGCCGGACACCAGCGCGATATTGCAGTACGGCTGGCATTCGCCAGTGCGCACCACGGCGCGGGCATTGCGGCTCAATTGCTTGAATTGGTCATGGCTGAGCAGGCGGCGCTCACCCAGTGCAGCCTGCTCTGTGAGCGCATTTAGCGCGGTCAGCGCGGGCGGTTGCTTCAGCAGGATCTCTTCTGCCAGCACATGGCTTTCCACCTGCATTTCGCTAAGCACGATGCGCAAGGTGCTGATGAAGTCAGGGATGCCCTGAGTCAGTGCCAGATCGATCAGTTCGACGCCGGGAGGCACCGGCAGGCCGGCATCGCCGATGACCAGGATGTCGCCGTGACCCAGGGACGCGATCACGCGCGACAGTGCGATATTCAGCAAAGGTGTCTTTTTCATGCGGGCACAAAACCTTGTACGTCGTGCAGCGTAGGAATGGAAGGCTGAGCGCCGGCGCGGGTCACTGACAATGCCGCCGCCACCTGGCCAAAACGGATCGCCCGGGCTTCGCTCTGGCCCGCGGCCAGCGCGGCGGCAAAGCCACCGACAAAGGTATCGCCAGCAGCGGTGGTATCCACCGCCTTGACCTTCGGCGCCACCAGGTGCTCAAAGCTCTGGCCGTCGGCAAACAGCGCGCCCTGGGCGCCCAGGGTGATGATGACCTTACCGGCGCCCGCCTGGATCAGCGCGGTCGCGGCGACCTTGGCGCTGTCGAGGGAGTCGACCGTCACGCCACTCAGAGCGCTGGCCTCGCTTTCATTGGGGATCAGATAATCGATCGAGGCATACCAATCAGCGGGCAACGGCCCGCTTGCCGGGGCCGGGTTGAGAATGACCGTCTTGCCCAGTTCGCGCCCCCGCTGGAGCGCATACCCAACAGTCTCCATCGGCACCTCAAGCTGGCAGATGATCACGTCTGCCGCCTGCAGCACAGCGTCGCACGTTCGCAGCGACGCAGGCGTCAGCTCACCGTTGCTGCCGGCCACAATGACAATGGCGTTCTGGCTGCTGTCATCGACCACGATCAATGCCACACCGCTGGAGCCGTCCACCGTGCTGACGGCCTGGCAATCGATCCCTTCCACCAACAGCGCATCGCGCAATTGGCTGCCATAGGCGTCGGTACCGATGCATCCCACCATGGCGACACTCGCCCCCAGGCGTGCCGAGGCGACGGCCTGGTTGGCGCCCTTGCCGCCGGGCACAGTGGAGAACGTCTGGCCGATCAGGGTTTCACCGGCACGCGGCAAGCGACTGGCGCGAGTGACCAGGTCCATGTTCAAGCTGCCTATTACCACTACTTTTGCTGGCATACATCAGTACTCATCAATTCGGTTCAGCGGTATTGGGCGAACACATCAGCCAATGGCGCAGTCGACTCACGCAAAACAATACTGGGCGTCACGATACGTTGATCGATCGGCAGTTGGGGTGTTGCTATTCGTTGCAGTAACAATTCGGCCGCAGTCTCGCCCAATTGCAGGATCGACTGGCCGACCGTCGTCAGCGCGGGGTAGACGTAGCGCCCCATCTGGATGTCATCGAAACCGATGACCGACAGCTCGCCCGGCACCCGCACATTGCGCTCGGCGGCGGCGCGCAGCACGCCAAAACCAATCATATCGTTGCTGGCGAAAATCGCGCTGGGCGGGTGTTGCGATAATAACTCTACGGCTGCGGCATACCCGCCCGTGCTGGTGAAATCGCTTTCCAGGGTACGACTGGCCAACACCTCGATGCCCGCCTCGCGCAATGCACGCTGGTAACCCGCCAGGCGCATCTGCGCCACGCGGGTATGCCCAGGGCCGCCGATACAGGCGATGTCCCGGTGCCCCAGTTCAAGCAGGTGCCGGGTCGCCAGGTAAGCGCCCTCTTCGTGATCGATGCGCACCAGGTCCACATCAATCCCATCCAGCGCCCGGTCGACAATCACCATGGGCGTGCGCACTGCACTCAAGCCCGCGGCAAGGCCACTGTCATCGCCGCCCACGGATGTCACGATCAAGCCGTCGACGCGCTTTTCCAGCAACACGCGCAAGTAACTGCGCTGTTTCTCTGCGTCGTCATCCGAGTTGCAGAGGATCACGCAATAGCCATTACGCTCGCAGTAATCCTCGATACCCCGAGCCAGTTCGGCAAAATACGGGTTGAGGCTATTGGGCACCAGCAGGCCGATGGTGGCCGTGGTCTTGGCCTTGAGCGAGCGTGCGACGGCACTGGGCACGTAGTCCAACTGCTTGATCGCCGCCTCGACCTTGATGCGTACCGGCTCGCTGACTGGGCGCGTCTTGTTCACCACATGGGACACGGTGGTGTAGGAAATACCTGCAAGCGCTGCCACATCCTTGATCGTTGCCATGGTTCAGCCCCGCCGACTGGCGCGCTGGCTGCGGTAAGTATCGAGGACCACGGCAATCACGATCACGGCGCCGGTAATGATACGTTTAGTCGGTTCCGTCGCGCCGATCTGTGCCAGCCCGGCGGCCAAGACCGAAATAATCAACACCCCGAAGAACGTACTGATGACCGAGCCACGCCCGCCCATCAGGCTGGTGCCGCCGATCACCACGGCGGCGATCACTTGCAGCTCCAGGCCCGAACCGGCATTCGGGTCCGCCGCTTCCAGGCGCGAAATCTGGAACAGCGCCGCCACACCGGCCAGCAGGCCCATCAGGCTGAACACCAGAATCTTGTATGGCTTGGGGTTAATACCCGCCAGGCGCACCGCTTCTTCGTTGGTACCGATGCCGATCAGGTAACGCCCGAACACAGTACGGGTCAGCACCAACTGGGCCGCAATAATCACCAGCAGCGCAATGATGAACGACGGGGAAATACCAAAAGCAATCGGGTTGGACAGCCAGGCAAACGAGTCACCGATATAAGCGGTGCGCGAGCCCGTCATCTGGTAGGCCACGCCGCGGGCCATCTCCAGCACGCCGAGGGATACGATAAATGAGGGAATGCGCCAGGCCACCGTGATGGAACCGGTGATGGTGCCGGCCAACGCCGCGCAGCCCATGCCCAACAGGGCGGCGGGCAACACGCTCCAGCCCCAGCCCAGGATCGCCACGCTGACTGCCGAGGCTGCCAATGCCAACACCGAGCCCACGGACAGGTCGATGCCGCCAATGATCAGGATGAAGGTCATGCCCACCGCGAGCACCATCAGGTCAGGAATCTGGTTGGCCAGGGTGCTGAAGGTGTCATAGGACAGGAAGTGATCGCTGAGCACCGAGAACAGCGCAATCATTGCCAGCAAGGCACCTGCCAGCCCCAGGTAAGTACCCAGGCCATAGAAGTTGCCGCCAGTTTTACCGGGGGAAATGCTTGTTTTCATGGGGTATTCCTAGGCGCGGCTTCGTTGAGCAGCGCATCACGTTTCTGATAGCCGGCAAAGGCGGCGGCGAGCAATTCGTCCTGGGTCCAGCTGTCACGCTCGAAGGTCTCGATCAGCCGCCCGGCGGACAACACACCGATGCGGTCACAGATCAGCATCAGCTCACGCAGGTCACTGGACACCACTACCAGCGCTTTGCCCTGACGGGTCAATTCACCGAGCAAAGCGTAGATGTCGAACTTGGCACCGACGTCGATACCACGGGTGGGCTCATCGAACAGCATCACCGCGCAATCGCGCTCCAGCCAGCGGCCAATCACCACCTTCTGCTGGTTACCACCCGACAGCTCGGACACCAGTTGCGTCGGGCTGGAACTGCGGATACGCATGGCGTCGATCTGGCGCTTGGCCAGAGCGGTTTCGTTGCGACTGTTGACGACGCCACCGCCGGAAATTTCCGGCATGTTGCCCAGGGCGATGTTGGCGCTGATGGATTGGGTCAGCAGCAGGCCCTCACCCTTGCGGTCTTCGGTGATCAAGGCAATACCATGACCGACCGCGTCCACCGGCGAGCGAATGCTCACCACCTTGGCCGGCGAACCCAAGGCCACGGTGCCGCTGTCGGCCGGATCGGCGCCGAAGATCAGGCGCAGCAACTCGGTGCGGCCGGCGCCGATCAGGCCGGAAATGCCATAGATTTCACCGGCGCGCACTTCAAAGGACACATCGCGGACCTTGTCCGAACGGGTCAGGCCCTTCACCGTCAAGGCCGGGCCTCCGATGGTGCGCGGGCCCAAATCGATGTGTTCACCCAGTTCGCGACCGACCATCAAGGTCACCAACTGCTCACTGTTGTAATTGGCCATCGGCTCGACGCAGACCAGCTTGCCGTCGCGCAATACCGCAATGCGCTGGGCGACACGGGCCAACTCTTCGAGCCGGTGAGAAATATAAATGATCGCCACGCCTCGAGCCTGCAGGCGCGTGACTTGTTCGAACAGCATCTCGACTTCACGAGCAGTAAGCATCGCCGTGGGCTCGTCGAGGATCAGTACATGGCAGTCGCCGATCAGGTTACGGGCGATCTCGACCATTTGCTGGTGACCGATGCCCAGGCTGCCCACCAGCGTGTCCGGGTCGATCGCGTCCAGGCCGACTTGGGCCATGGCTTCGATCGCGGCTTTGCGCAGTTGTTTGCGGCTGATCCAGCCACAGCGGCTCGGCAGGTTATCCAGGAATAGGTTCTCAGCCACGGTCAGCGTCGGCAGCAGGTTGAGTTCCTGCATGACCATGCGCACGCCCAAGGCTTCGGCCTGGGTGCGGCTGGCGGGGCGGTAATCCTGACCATTGAATTGCATGTGCCCGGTAGTGGGCGTGACCAAGCCACCGATGATCTTCGACAAGGTGCTTTTGCCTGCGCCGTTCTCACCGGTCAGCGCCAACACTTCCCCGCGATTGAGCGTCAGGGTGATGTCGGACAGAACCGGTTGGGCATAGGTCTTACCGATACCGCTGACCGAGAGGACAGCGTTCGGGGCGGAAGATGACATAGGAAAATCTCCAGGCGCCCGCTCAGGACGAGCAGGCGCTGTTGGGTACTGCCAGGATTACTGCTTGATGACGAGCTCGACCGGGGTTTCGATCACGCCATCTTTGGCATCGACTTTCTCACCCTTGACCAGCTTCAGCGCGTTCTGGATACCAAACACGGCTTGCTGGGCAGCGGCCTGGTCAGCGGTGGCCAACACACGACCGTCCTTGAGCATTGGTTTGATCGCGTCAATGTTGTCATAACCCACAACCAGCACCTTGCCGGCCTTGCCTGCCGCACGCACGGCGGAAACAGCGCCCAGGGCCATGTTGTCGTTACCGGCCAACAGCGCCTTGATATCCGGTGTTTCGCTCAGCATCGCTGCCGCGATCTTGTTGCCTTGGTCGATTTCCCAGTTACCGGATTGGGTGGAAACAATCTTCATGCCTGCCGCGTCCATCGCATCCTTGAAGCCTGCGGTGCGCTGCTGGGCATTGGTGGTAGTGGGTACGCCCTCGATGATGCCGACCTTGTCACCGGCGGCCAGTTGCTTGGCCAGGTAGTCGCCCACCAGCTTGGAGCCTTTGCGGTTATCCGGGCCTACGAACGGGATATTGAGGTTTTTGCTTTTGAGTACTTCCGGGTCCAGGCGGTTGTCGATGTTGACGACTTTGATACCGGCATCGGAAGCTTTCTTCAGCACACTGGCGAGTGCCTTGGAGTCGGCGGGAGCGATGACAAGCGCATCGACCTTGGCGTTGATCATTTCGTTGACAATGGCGATCTGCGCGCTGGTATCGGTTTCGTTCTTGATGCCGTTGGAGATCAACTTGAATTCTGTTGGGTGCGCTTTCTGGTAGTCCTTCGCACCGTCGGTCATGGTGACGAAAAACTCATTGGCAAGGGACTTCATCACCAAACCCACGGTAGGCGTTTTGGCAGCGTCATCGGCAAATGCAGAAGAGAGAGGCAAAGCGGCGGATGCGGCAGCAAGCACAGCAACAGCAAGAAGACGTCCAGCAAATGGCAGCTTCATGGGTTCACTCCGATCTTATGATTATTGTGAGCAACGCTTGCACCGAAGACCCCTTCGGCAGCCCTCCCACTTGGGCGGCTGATACGAGCTGTCACGATGTGCCAAGGGCGCAGTGAAACATCTCGCAAACGTTTGCGTTGAGTAAACTATGAGAACCTTGTCGAGATTTGTCAACGGTAGCAGCAAGGCTTTCATGGACGCCCTCCAGGCCCTCCCTTCAGCTATCGGCCGCTGATACGTTTAAGCAAGCTCGCCCTCTCTGACCTTCGCTGAAACGACAGCCTGGGTGGCGAATGATCACGCAGGGTGCCTGGACAAATCGTGAACGCTTTTCGGACAACCGAACACCACAGCCCTTCTCGTTCGGAAAGCCGGACAGCACCGCCCCCCACCAAACCGAAATCTTGCTTTAAGTTGTTTTAAATCAATAAGTTAATTTAAAAAAACCAACATACTCAGCCTGGTACAAATCCTGCTCTTTCTCAGCACCTCGCGGCGTTCAGAACCGCCCGGGTGTTCTAGATGAACCTGCTACAGCACTCATCAAAAACCAGAGAGAAAAATAATGAAATCTGCATTGAAGAACGTTATTCCGGGCGCCCTGGCCCTTCTGCTGCTGTTCCCCGTTGCCGCCCAGGCAAAGGAAGTTGAAAGCAAGACCAAACTGTCCAACGTGGTCATCCTCGCCACCGGCGGCACCATCGCTGGCGCCGGCGCCAGCGCGGCCAACAGCGCCACCTACCAGGCAGCCAAAGTCGGCATCGAACAACTGATCGCCGGCGTTCCTGAGCTTAGCCAGATCGCCAATGTTCGCGGCGAACAAGTAATGCAAATTGCGTCGGAAAGCATCAATAACGAAAACCTGCTGCAATTGGGTCGCCGTGTCGCCGAATTGGCCGACAGCAAGGACGTGGATGGCATCGTGATCACCCACGGCACCGACACCCTTGAAGAAACCGCCTACTTCCTGAACCTTGTGGAAAAAACCGACAAGCCTATCGTGGTCGTCGGCTCCATGCGCCCAGGCACCGCGATGTCGGCAGACGGCATGCTCAACCTGTACAACGCCGTTGCGGTCGCAGGCAGCAAGGAAGCCCGCGGCAAAGGCGTGCTGGTGACCATGAACGACGAGATCCAATCGGGTCGCGACGTCAGCAAGATGATCAACATCAAAACCGAAGCCTTCAAGAGCCCATGGGGGCCAATGGGCATGGTCGTTGAAGGCAAATCCTACTGGTTCCGCCTGCCGGCCAAGCGTCACACCATGGATTCTGAGTTCGACATCAAGACCATCAAAAGCCTGCCTGACGTTGAAATTGCCTACGGCTACGGCAACGTGAGCGACACCGCTTACAAAGCATTGGCCCAAGCGGGCGCCAAAGCGATCATTCACGCCGGTACCGGCAATGGCTCGGTATCGTCCAAGGTCGTTCCAGCATTGGTGGAATTGCGCAAGCAAGGCGTGCAGATCATTCGTTCTTCCCACGTCAACGCCGGTGGCATGGTTCTGCGTAACGCCGAACAGCCAGACGACAAATACGACTGGGTCGCCGCCCTTGACCTGAACCCGCAGAAAGCCCGCATCCTGGCCATGGTCGCACTGACCAAGACCCAGGACAGCAAGGAACTGCAACGGATCTTCTGGGAATACTGATCCCTGCTGATTCACCTGTAGATGCTTTTGTGGCGAGGGAGCTTGCTCCCTCGCCATATTCAACCCCTCTCCCCCCGCACCTCAACAAACTTCCTGATTCGCTGTCAGACGAACTTCTTGAAATTTAAGCAGTTGCGAAATTGCCTACAGTTAAATACTGTATGTGCGTACAGCCAATTAAGGAATGTTCTGTGGCAAAGCCCTCTTCCGCAGCCCCTGCATCGCCTGACGCCTACCAGCGCCTGGCTATCCGCGTGCAAAAAATCATCAATTCGACCAACGCCCAAAAAGCCAAGGCAGCGTTGATCTTCCGTTTACCCGATGAACCGGAGACCGATTGGCAACGTTTACTGGAAGAGATTTCGGAAAACGACAACGTCACCCTCGCCTATCGAGATGACGGTGGCGTGCAGATTTTCTGGGTTGTGCCGAAGGAAGATTGATTCAATGAGTGCCCGTTTTATTGCTGTGTGCTGTCTGTTTTTAACCGTCACCGCCAACGCCCAAGCCCCTCGAACCTTCAGCGAAGCCAAGAAAATCGCCTGGAAGCTCTACGCGCCGCAATCCACCGAATTTTATTGCGGCTGCAAATACACCGGTAACCGGGTCAACCTGAAAGCCTGCGGTTACATCCCCCGCAAAAACGCCAACCGCGCCGCGCGCATTGAGTGGGAACACATCGTACCGGCCTGGCAAATCGGGCATCTGCGCCAATGCTGGCAAAATGGCGGGCGAAAAAACTGCACGCGCCATGATGAGGTGTTCAAGCGCGCCGAGGCAGACCTGCACAATCTGGTGCCGAGCATCGGCGAAGTGAATGGCGACCGTAACAACTTCAGCTTTGGCTGGCTGCCGGTGCAAAGCGGGCAGTACGGCTCATGCCTGACCCAGGTGGACTTCAAGGCAAAGAAAGTCATGCCGCGCCCGTCCATTCGCGGAATGATCGCACGTACGTATTTTTATATGAGCAAGCAATACGGCCTACGCCTGTCGAAGCAGGACCGGCAATTGTATGAAGCCTGGAACAAGACCTATCCGGTGCAAATCTGGGAGCGCCAGCGCAACCAGACCGTGGCTTGCGTGATGGGGCGCGGCAATGAGTTCGTCGGCCCGGTCAACCTGAAGGCCTGCGGCTGAACGTGGGCGGGGCTGCCCGCCCACCTGGCCTGCTGCTACTGCGCAGCCTTGTGTTCGGTGATCTCCGACACGGTGTCGTTTTTCTTGGCCCGTGCCATTTTTTCGTTTAGCAGCGCCTGCTTGGCTTCGGCCTCGGCTTTGGTCGCGAACGGCCCCAATAGCACCTCATCCTTGCCGTCGACTTTGACGATATAGAAATTGAAGCCGTGTTCCAGCAACCAGGCGGTCAGGTCGGTGATCGCCTGCAGCTTGTGGTCCGGCGGGCCGACCCGTATATCCCACTCCTGAGCGGCAATCGCACCGGTTTGCGGCAGGCTTTCGGTCACGGCAGGCTTGGCCTTGGGGGCATCGACCGACTTACCTTCACCGCATCCGGCCAACGCCAACACCACAATTGCCATCGCTACTTTACGCACTGCCCTGCTCCTTTGAGGATCAAAGAGGCAACTTTACCATTCACTGTCTATTCTGGCCGTCATAAACGTTGGCTTAAACAATGCGAATCATGTATCGCGACCTGTATGATACCGCCATGGGAATTAATGTCGCCTCTATGCGTCCTAGAAAGAGGCAGTCACAGGGAAGCGCTTCGCAGTAAGCTACACACATCCGACACCTACCCTGTCTGAAACATGTGTCCTTAAAAGTAATTCAAGGAGAAGTCCATGCTTATACTCACCCGCAAAGTCGGTGAAAGCATAAACATCGGTGATGACATTACGATCACCATCCTGGGCGTTAGCGGCCAGCAAGTACGAATCGGCATCAACGCCCCTAAGGATGTTGCCGTGCATCGCGAGGAGATTTACCAGCGTATCCAGGCCGGCCTGACTGCACCCGATAAAAACCAGACGCCTTGAAACGCCTCCAGTAGCCAGCCTTTTCGTTCACTGTAACGGCTGGCGAAAACCCAATTGGCCTGCTCGCGTTTCCCCGCGTGACCAGCGCGCCTTGAGCTTTCCCTTCGCTGCAAGATGAAACTGTCAGGGTATCCGGAACTTGTCGCGCTATTGGCAGCCCAATTTCTGACACTTTATCCTGCCATCCGAGTGCATTTCAGGAACACGTCGATGAGGCCAGCCGCGTCGCAATCCCTTGTTTCCAGATCCTGGATGATTGCCCTGTTGATAGGGCTGACCTTCGTGGCACTCGGGTGTGGCCTGAGAATGGAAGTTGAAGGGGCCGATCCCGACACCCATTCCTGGGTGGATCTGGCGCTTCTACTCTGTGGCTACCTGCTTGTGTTCTGCCTCAAGCCCATCCAGAAGGTGATCTTGCGCAAGCTGTGTCAGCGCGCCGCTCATCGCGCCCATGAAAAAGCCGCACGCTGAGGGCGTTTAGCGGTTATCGGATCGCCGGTATTTACACCGCCGCACCACCACCTATCATTGGGCTTGCGTTGCGCAGCTAATCAAAGGTGCAAAAGCAGATGGACACCCTCAACAAATCCCAAATCGAAAAAGCCTTGGCAGAACGCCTGCCGAGCTACAGGGTTGAGTGCACGCTGCATGCCGACGGCACCCTGTCAGCCGTGCTCAGCGGCCCAGAGACCGATCACTTCGCGATTACCGGCATCGTGCGTGCGCACTATCACGGTACAGAGGCCATCAACCAGCTCGCCACCGAGATACTCAGGGAAATGGTAATGTCGCGCCAAGGCATGAAAAATAGCCGGTTGCAGGCGCTATCAGACTCCCTCGACTGCCTGGAAGGCCGAGACCGGTAACGGACTTAAGGACAGCAAGCCATCAGCCCCACGCTCGGCTTTCAACGCACTATATTCCTCGATGCAAGCATGGGCAGTCACCATCGGCGCCATGTGTGTCGAGGTCACCACCATGATATCCGCCCCCGCCGCTTCCCCAGCCTGAATGCCCACTGTGGCGTCCTCGAACACCAGGCAGTCTTGCACCGGCACGCCCAGGCGCTGGGCACCCAGCACATAACAGGCCGGATCGGGCTTGCCCGTCTTTACATCTTCGGCTGTCACCAGTACCGCCGGCACCGGAATGCCCGCCGCTTGCAGCCGGCGCACGGCCAACGCTTTTGGCGCAGAGGTGACCAACGCCCATTGATCGACGGGCAGGCTGGCCAAAAACGCCACCGCGCCGGGAACTGCCACGATGCCTTCGACATCGTCCAGCTCAGCCTCGGTGATCCATTGGGCTTCTACCTGTGGATCGACACCCGGCAACGCCTGGCGGGTGATCGTATCAATTGCGCGGGCACCATGAATGGTGTGCAGGAACGCTTCCACATCCAAGCCATGCCGTGCAGCCCAGATGCCCCACACGCGCTCCGCAGCCGCAATGGAGTTGAGCAGGGTCCCGTCCATATCGAACAGAAAGGCGCGGTAACGCCGGGTAAATACGTTTGGAGTTGGGCTGGACACTGCGCGGCTTCCTCATGGGCTGGGCCCCTGCAATCTACGGATCACCTTGACGCTTGTAAACGCCGAGATCTGGCCCGTCAGTTCCGAGGCAAAAATGACGAACTTGTCATGATCCTGTTGGTTGGCTGTTGGGGTCGCCTGGTTACCGTGAGCTCACTACCCACCCGGAACGTGAGACACCACCATGAAACTGATTGCCCTGGGCTTCGCCGCTTTGCTCGTCACTGGCTCGGTATTCGCTGCCGACGCCGCCCCTGCCGCCAACGTGATCCATGACAAGACCGGCTTCTTCGTGCACCTGGATGTCGCCAAGGTGCTGTCGAGCACCGACACCTACGGCCAATGCGGGGTTGTGCCGGCGCAACTGCGCTACCTGGACCACCAAGACCGCGAACATGTGCTGGATTACCAAGTCCAGGGCACCGGTTGCGCCAATGACAATTGATCGGGCTACACTGGCGCAACTTATTGAAGCAGAGCACTTCCCATGAACATCCTTGTAGTCGAAGACGAACCCAAGGCCGGCAATTATCTGCTCAATGGCCTGCAGGAACTGGGGCATTGTGTGAGCCTGGCCCGCGATGGCGTGGACGGTTTGCACCAGGCCCTTGAAACGCCCTTCGACGTGATCGTACTCGACGTGATGATGCCGAAAATGGATGGCTGGGAAGTGCTGCGTCGCCTGCGCAAAGAGGCCGATACGCCGGTGCTGTTCCTCACCGCCCGCGATGACATCGCCGACCGCATCAAAGGCCTTGAACTGGGTGCCGATGACTACCTGATCAAGCCCTTTTCGTTCGCCGAACTGGTGGCGCGCCTGCGTACCCTCAACCGTCGTGGCCCGAGCCGGGATGAAGAGCAACTGCACATCGCCGACCTGCACATTGACGTACTCAAACGTCGGGTCACCCGCGCCGGCACGCGCATTACCCTGACCAACAAAGAGTTCGCCCTTCTGCACCTGTTTGCCACGCACCAGGACCAAGTGCTGTCCCGCTCGCTGATTGCTTCGCGGGTATGGGACATGAACTTCGACAGCGACACTAATGTGGTGGATGTCGCCGTGCGCCGCCTGCGCCTGAAAATCGACGACCCGTTCCAGCTCAAGCTGATCCACAGCGTGCGGGGCATTGGCTACCGCTTCGATACCCAGCCATGAGCCGCCAGCACCCTTACTCCCTGACCCTGCGCCTGGCATTGATCTTCGCCCTGCTCGCCTTCGCCCTGCTGGCAACCCTGGGCGTGGCGCTGTACCGGGAGCTGGAGCGCGAACTGATCCGCCGCGATGACGCCGCGCTGATATCCCGGGTGGACCAGTTACGCAACCTGCTCAACGACAGCAATACCTTGGACTTGATCAAGACCAAGCCAGAGCTGTTCCAGAACATGTTGGGCAACCGCGAATCGGTGCTGAGTATCGCCGCACCCGGCCAGCAGCCGCTGCTGCTGGTAAACCCGGGAAATATTGAGTTGCCGTCGATCCAGCCGCTGCCCAAGGATCACCGGCTCATATTGAGCGACGTGCAACATTTGCCAGGCCTGAACGGTATTCCCTTCTCGCTGGTGGCCGTGGCTATCGACTCCGGCGACCTGGGCAGCCTGCAAATCACCAGCGGCCGCCTGATGACCGAGCGCACCGCGGTGCTCGCCAGTTATCGACTCAGCGTATACATCCTGGCGAGTATCGCCGCGATCATCCTGGCGCTGGTGGGTTACCTGCTGGTTCATCGCGGCTTGCTGCCGTTGCGCCGCCTGGCCCGGCATGCCCAAGGGATCGGCGTCAGCAACCTGGCCGAGCGCCTCGACAGCCAAGGCGCGCCGAAAGAATTGCTGCCCATGATCGACTCGTTCAACACCATGCTCGAACGCCTGGCCAAAGGCTTTGTACAACTGGGCCAAGTGTCCACCGATATGGCCCATGAACTGCGCACCCCGATCAACAACCTGCTCGGCGAAACCCAGGTGGCCCTGCAGCAGCAGCGCAGCATCGAGAGCTACCAGCAACTGCTGGCCTCCAATGTCGAAGAGCTGGAGCGCCTGGCGCGGATGCTCGACAACATGCTGTTCCTGGCCCGCACCGACCCCGCCAGCGCACTGCGCCAACGCCAGGCGCTGGACGCGGCGGATGAAGTGGAACGCATCGCGGATTACTTCGAGGGGCTGGCCGGTGATGTGGACATGCACATCACGGCCTTGGGCGAAGGGGTGATCTGGGCTGAACCGATGCTGCTGCGCCGTGCCTTGGCCAACCTGTGTGCCAACGCCATCAAGTATGGCGCGCCGGGCTCGGAGCTGAGTATCCAGGCAGTGCCGGATGGCGCGGGCATCAACCTGAAAGTCAGCAACCAAGGCCAGACGATCCCGGCTGAGCACCTGCCGCGGCTGTTCGAACGGTTCTACCGGGTGGATGAATCCCGCGAGCGGTCATCCCAGTCCAACGGCCTGGGGCTCTCGATCGTGGCGACCATCATGCAACTGCATAACGGGCGGTACCGTGTAAGCAGTGAAGATGGCGTGACCTGTTTTGAGTTGTTTTTCCCCGGCCGTGAAGCCTGAGGGCGCGGCACCTCAATCAAACGCACCGTTCAGAACTTCGTAGATGATACCGGTCGCAATGGCCACCAATATCAAGTCGGTTCCCGCTTGCTGCCATTCGTAACCGTCGTAGCGAGGCAACTGCCCCAGCAAGCGGCCGTCCAGCTTCTTGGCAATACCAGGCGGCAGGGGCTTGCCGCGTGCCAGGTTTTTCTGAATGCCAGGCGGTAAGGCTGGCCCTGGGCGCCAATAATCGCGGTGACCGCCCAGCACGTTCAGTACAAGACCGCGATCAACGCTGAAGTCATTTCTGGATTGGCCGCCCTTGTCTTTGGCCTTACCCGGCCCGCCCTGGGCATTACCTTTGTTATTACCGTGACCTTTGCCGTTGTCCTGCCCACCATAGGCGTCACCCTTGTTATTGCCTTGGCCTTTGCCATTACCTGGATCTGCAAGGGCAAGGCCACTGGTGACGGACAGTGCAAGCGACAACGCAGCCGATACAAGTTTCGTACGCTTTAACATGGCGACTTTCCGAGGCAAGGGTGTGCTGGAACTGTAGTTGAAATTGCAACACAGCGTACAGCTGTCAGCTGATCTGGCCACCGGCAAGGACGACATCCGCCTGGGTTTGCCAGGCTGCCAGCGCCGCAACCCGCAGCCCTTCCACGGTTGTCGATAGCACCATCGACGGCTCGCTCGATCCGGGCAAGCCGGGAACGTGAATAAACCCACTGCGCACCCCAGTCCCCACCAAGGCGTGCTGCAAACGATAAAACACCTGGTTGCACACAAACGTCCCCGCCGTCTGCGATACCGAGGCCGCAATACCCGCCTCACGCACCGCCTTGACCATGCCCTTGATCGGCAACGTCGAGAAGTACGCCGCCGGGCCGCCCTCCACCACTGAGGTATCAATTGGCTGAGCGCCCAGATTGTCGGGAATACGCGCATCGTTAACGTTGATCGCAACGCGCTCGATGGAAATATCACTGCGCCCAGGCCCCAGGCCTGTGGCGATGACCATTGCCGGCTGCAGTTCGTTGATCAACTGCAGCAAGGTCTCGGCCGCGGTGGCAAATGCGCAGGGCAAGCAACGCGCAACTATCTGCACCCCCTCGCACAACTGCACACCGTCCAACTGGCGCACGGCCTCCCAAGAAGGGTTTACCGCCGCCTTATCAAAGGGCTCGAAGCCCGTCAGCAATACGTTTTGCACAATCACCTCACATCAACAGGTAAAGCAGCACGATATTGACCACCAGCATCATCAGCGCCGTGGGTATCTGGGCCTTGATCACCGCATTTTTGTCCGGCAGTTCCAGTAGCGCCGCCGGTACGATATTGAAGTTGGCCGCCATGGGCGTCATCAACGTACCGCAATAGCCCGAGAACATACCAATGGCCGCCATCACCGCAGGGTTGCCACCGTAAATCCCCACCAGCACCGGCACGCCGACGCCACCGGTCATCACCGGAAAGGCCGCAAAACCATTGCCCATGATCACGGTAAACAAGGCCATGCCCAGCACATAGACCATCACCGCCACCAACTTGTAGTCCAGGTTGATGTAGGTGGTGGTGACATGAGCGACCGCCGTGCCCACCCCGGCCTCATTGAACAACAGCCCGAGCATCGCCAGCATTTGCGGAAGCACCATGGCCCAGCCCAGGGCTTCGGTCAGGCGACGGGATTCGCGTAACGCTTGTACCGGCGTATCCCGGGTCAGCCAGCAGGCCAGGCCAAGGGCAATCAGGCAACCGATGCCCAGGGAGACGAAGGTGGTGTTCTTCGGGTCCAGCAGCGGTACACCACCGATTTCGGTGTGTTTGAGCAACACTGAGCCAATCACCGTGGTCAGCGGAATCGCCAACGCCGGGATGAACAATTTGTGGCCCAGGCGCCCGGCACTGGCGCGAGACGCCTTGTCGTGCAATTGGGCATGGCGGCCACGACCAACGCCGCCCAAGCCCGCAATCAATGCCATCACCACCACACCCACTCCGATGACCACCGAGGGCAGGCGCTCGCCTATAAGGAACGGTACGGCGAACAACAACCAGAACAGTGCACTGGACCAGCGCTTGGGGTGGGAACGGTCGAGCAGGATCATGCCGGCGGTGATCAGCAACAGCACGCCCGCCAGCCAGTACAGGTATTGAATGGAAATAATCATTGAGCAGCCTCCACTGGAGCGGTGGCCGAGCTCATTTCGCGGGTCAAGCGCCGGTCGAAACGATGCAACCGGATAGCGTGAATGATGAAGGCGCAGATCGCCGTCGGGATGCCCCACACCGCAATGTGCAGCGGCTCCACATCAATCCCCGAGCCAAGCAGGAAGGTGTGCATCAACGCAATCGCACCAAAGGCCACGAAGATGTCCTCACCAAAGAACAACCCGACGTTGTCGGTGGCAGCGCACATGGCCAGTACCTTGTGGCGTAGCTTGTCAGGCAGCTTGCCATAACGTTTTTCTGCGGCGCCCTCGGCCATCGGCGCCAGCAGCGGCCGCACCATCTGCGGATGCCCACCCAGGCTCGTCAACCCCATGGCCGCCGTGGACTCACGCACAAACAGATAGATGATCAACAAACGCCCGACCGTGGCGCGTTCGAAGCGTGCAATCCAGTTCTGCGCATGCAGGCGCAGGCCATGGCGTTCCAGCAGGCCAATCACCGCCAGCGGCAATAACAGAATCAGTTGCAAGGCACGGGTCTGAAGGAAGCCATCGCCCATGGTGGCGAGAATTTTTTCCAGCGGGAACTGGGCGGCAAGCCCGGTGGCGATGGCGGCCGCGGTGACCACCAACAGCGGATTGAAGCGCAATACAAAGCCGACCACGATGACAAGTACGCCGATCAACGGCCATAAGTTCACAACAGTTTGCATGGCGAAGAGGTCCTTTAGTGCGCGCTGCGGCGCCATTACAGCAGGATGTGGGCAAAGGGCTCACAGCATGAAAATGGCGTGCAATCGGCTCGGTTTTTTATTGTTGACCTGGAAGGTCGAGCGTCAGTGGCGGCAACTTTGCTGCCTGGGGACGGGGGTGTCCAACAAGAAAAATTGTTGCTGCAAACCAATAATTTTTGTGGGGGGATGGCATCGGGGGTACGGCACCATGGAGAGATTCAGCGCAGTTTTTTTGGAAAAGACGTGAGGATGAACTCGCTATGGCGTCGGCAGGGAAAATTCCTGATCTGCACCTATACTCCACGGTGCAGCTGTGTGTACTTGCAGTTCATGCACGGCGTCACGCCGACAATGGGGGTTCCCGCTATGTATGCCGGACAAATGAGTAATATGGCGACCACGCTTGGCGAAATACGCTGCCAGCTGTTCGCCCAGGTAATTTGCCTGCTGGCGGTGGCGACGCTTTTCGCCTGATTGGACATACAAGCCCTGAAAGGACGCCGCCCGGCCTCTTGACTTTCCTTTGCCCAAATTTCAGGCAACAAAAAAGGGCCCACCTTTCGGTGAGCCCTTCTAGACCGCCCAGCAGAGCGGATTTTGTTTGGTAGGCGCGATTGGACTCGAACCAACGACCCCCACCATGTCAAGGTGGTGCTCTAACCAACTGAGCTACGTGCCTGCTGTGAGGCGGCATTCTACGGAATTCCGGAGGGGTGTCAACATCTTTTTTGCAGCTAACCCTATGAATATGCGAATTTTTTATTTGCGCCGGGTACACCCGTGATTTTCGGGTGGCTGGCAGGCAATTTTCAACTCAGGTAGGATCGGCGCACTCGTAAAAAATATAAAACAGAGGTTCCAGGATGGCGAACACCCCCTACCCCCAGTCGTATTACGCCGCTTCTGCGAATGCAGTTCCGCCCCGTCCTGAGTTGCAAGGTGAGGTCGAGACCGATGTGTGCGTGATCGGGGCCGGCTATACCGGGCTTTCCAGTGCGCTGTTTCTGCTGGAGAACGGCTTTCGCGTTACGGTGCTGGAAGCCGCCAAGGTCGGTTTTGGTGCCTCGGGTCGCAACGGTGGGCAGATCGTCAATAGTTACAGCCGCGATATCGACGTGATCGAGCGCAGCGTCGGGCCTCAGCAGGCGCAGTTGTTGGGGCAGATGGCGTTTGAAGGCGGCAGAATCATCCGTGAGCGCGTGGCCAAGTACCAGATCCAGTGCGACTTGAAGGACGGTGGCGTGTTCGCCGCCCTCAACAGCAAGCACATGGGCCACTTGGAATCGCAGAAGCGTCTGTGGGAGCGCTACGGCCATACGCAACTGGAGTTGCTGGACGAGCGACGCATCCGCGAAGTGGTGGCCTGTGACAACTATGTGGGCGGCTTGCTGGACATGAGCGGCGGCCATATCCACCCGCTCAACCTGGCGCTCGGTGAAGCCGCGGCTGTGGAATCCCTGGGCGGCACGATCTATGAGCAATCGGCAGCGGTGCGCATCGAGCGCGGCGCTAATCCGGTGGTGCATACCGCCGAAGGCAAGGTCAGGGCCAAATTCATTATCGTCGCGGGGAACGCTTACCTGGGCAATCTGGTGCCGGAGCTGGCGGCCAAGTCGATGCCGTGTGGCACCCAAGTGATCACCACGGCGCCACTGGGCGATGAAGTAGCCAAGACTTTATTGCCACAAGATTACTGTGTCGAGGACTGCAACTACCTGCTCGACTACTACCGCCTCACCAGCGACAAGCGCCTGATCTTCGGCGGCGGCGTGGTGTATGGTGCACGAGACCCGGCGAATATCGAAGCGATCATCCGGCCGAAAATGCTCAAGGCATTTCCGCAACTGAAGAACGTGAAGATCGACTACGCCTGGACTGGCAATTTCCTGCTGACCCTGTCGCGTTTGCCGCAGGTCGGTCGCCTGGGTGACAACATCTATTACTCCCAGGGCTGTAGCGGCCATGGCGTGACGTACACGCACCTGGCAGGCAAAGTACTGGCAGAGGCCTTGCGGGGTCAGGCAGAGCGTTTTGATGCGTTT
The DNA here is from genome assembly GCF_037976155.1 of Pseudomonas sp. FSL L8-0168. Lineage (NCBI taxonomy): Bacteria > Pseudomonadati > Pseudomonadota > Gammaproteobacteria > Pseudomonadales > Pseudomonadaceae > Pseudomonas > Pseudomonas sp. FSL L8-0168. The sequence goes on from NZ_CP150262.1 coordinate 3,187,230, forward strand.
GCGGGTTTGCCGCATTACCCGTTCCCGGGTGGGCAAATGTTGCGCACGCCGTTTGCGGCGCTGGGGGCTTGGTACTACGGGTTGCGGGATAAATTCGGGATGTAAACACAGGCAGACTGTAGCGAGGGAGCTTGCTCCCGCTGGGCTGCGAAGCGGCCCCAAAAGCCTGGGAGCGCTACGCACTCCAGCGGGAGCAAGCTCCCTCGCCACATTTACATCAAGCCTTCAAGCAAAGATGCGCTCAGAGCCGGTCGCGAGCAATCCCGCTGCGAATCCGCACGATATCCGCCAATACCGCCAACGCAATTTCCGACGGCGTCCTGCTCCCCAGGTTAAGCCCGATGGGCGCGTGTATCCGCGCCAGTTCAGGCTCCCCCAACCCACCGATGCGGCGCAGTCGCTCAAAGCGCTTCTGCGAGGTCTGCAACGACCCCATCACGCCAATGTAGAACGCGTCGGTACGCACCGCTTCCATCATCGCCAGATCGTCGATACGCGGGTCATGCGTCAGCGCAACCACCGCCGTATCACGGTGACAGCCGCCATCGGCAATAAACACCGACGGCAACTGGCGACGAATCTCCACGCCATTGAGCACCACGCCTTCGAGCACTTCATCGCGTGGGTCGCAGAGAATCACTTCGAACCCGAGGCCGACTGCAAACTCGGCACACGCCTGCGCCACGCTGGAGTACCCGGCCAGCAATAGACGCTGAGCCGCACCGACGCGGAGGCGCACCCGCTCACTGTCACGCTCGATGCGCGCGCCCTGCTCACAATCAGCGACCAGGCGGCGCGCCCCGCTGGCCAGGTCGACCTGGCGAATCAAGCGCCGCTGCCCGAGCAGCGCCGACTCCACTTCACGCAGGTGCGCCTGCACCTCGCAGTCAGGCTCGAACTTCTCAACCAATACTTCGAGAATGCCGCCGCAGGGCAGGCTGACCCGCGAGCGCGGATCGTCCCCTGCGCCGTAGCGCACCACGTTGACCGCATCGAGAAACGCACCGTCAGCGACGCGTTCGAGAAAGTCTTCCTCGACGCAACCACCCGACAACGACCCAATCCACTGCCCTGCGGCGTTCACTGCCAGCAACGAACCCGGCGCACGCGGCGCCGAGCCGTAGGTGGCCAGTACCGTACAGAGCCAGATGCGTTGCCCGGCCACCGACCACTCCAGCGCCCGTCGTATCACCTGCAGGTCCAGATGCTGCATGTCAGTGCGCCTTGTGCTCGATGGACGGCGCCTCAGCCTGCAACTTCTGCACATCGCTCACCGCCAGCTCCGCCGATTGCCCGCCCCAGCCTTGGCGCAGGTAATTGATCAGATCGGTGAGTTGCGCCGGGCTGAGTTTTCCAGCGAAGCCCGGCATCGGTTGCATGTGCTCGAACCCGGAGAACTTCTGCTCACCGATCCCGTCCTCGATCACCCGCACCAGGTTGCGCGGGTCTTCCAGACGCAGCGTGGTGTTGCCGCGCATCGCCACCGCGATGTGCGGCTTGCCTTCACCCCCCGCGGCATGGCAACCGGCACAGACGTTCAGGTATTCCTGGCGGCCGCGCTGAGCGCTCGGGCCGAGCTTGTCCACCGGCACTTCGACCAACGCCTTGGCTGCCGGCGGTTTATCGCCGAGCAGGAAGGTCGCCATCGCGGCCAGGTCCGCATCGCTCAGGCCCTGGGTGCTGTTGTGGAACACCGGGAACATCTCGTTGAACATCGTCCCTTGTGCGCTCATGCCGTGCTTGAGGAACGTGGCCAGGTCCTGCTCATTCCAGCCGCGTGCGGCCAGGTCCGTGGCGAGCAGGCTGGGCGCCAGATAGCCATTGAGGATGCCGCCGGTCAGGCGTTTGTCCAGCTCCATCGCACCGGGCAGGCCACGTGGCGTGTGGCATTCGCCGCAGTGGCCGAGCACTTCGACCATGTACTGGCCGCGCTTCCAGGCTTCGCTCTTGCCTTCGGCCGGTTCCAGTTTCAGCGCTTTGCCGTACAACACGTTCCAGCCCATCAAGCCCAGGCGCACGTTGAAGGGAAAGCTCAGGCTCGTGACCGGCGCTGCGCGCTTGATCGGCTCGATGGTTTTGAGGTACGCATGAATGGCGTCCGAGTCTTCACGCGGCATCAGGTGGTACGAGGTGTAGGGCATCGCCGGATACAAGTACGCACCGTCGCGACGCTTGCCTTCGGTCAACGCAGCGAAGAACTCGTCATCGCTGTACAAGCCGATGCCGTGTTCTTTGCTTGGCGTGATATTGGTGCCATAGATGGTGCCAAACGGCGAGACAATCGGCAGGCCGCCGGCAAACGGCGCACCGCCCGGTGCAGTGTGGCAGGCCATGCAGTCAGCGGCGCGGGCGAGGTATTCGCCGCGCTTGGCTTGATCATCAGCGTGGGCAAACAATACCGGCGCGGCCAGGCCGACCGCCAAGGCCAGGCGGGTCAGAAAAAGCTTCATGCTTAACCCTCCTTGACCAGGCCGAGATCGGTCAGCACGTTGCGGGTGGCGTTGTAATAACGCACGTACCCGGTACAACGGCAGACGTGATGACCGAGGCTGTCCTCGATGATTTGTTCCAGCTTGCTGTACACGGTCGGCTGGCGTTGCAGTTTCTCCACTAACACGGTCGCCGCATTGACGAAGCCCGGCGCGCAATAGCTGCACTGAAAGGCGAACTCATCCACGAAGCGCTGCTGGATCGGGTTGAGCTCAGTGACCTGGCCCGACTCATCGCGCTTGGCGTGGCCTTCGATAGTGCGCACTTGCTTGCCTTCAAAGTAATGCGCGCCGGTGATGCAGGTGCGCACTTCTTCGCTGGTGCCGTCCGGGTTGTCGACGATCACCACACAGGCGTGGCAAATGCCTTGGCCGCAGCCCAGCCGCGAGCCCGTGAGGTTTTTGTATTCGTGCAGGTAGTCGATCATCGGCAGGTCATCAGGGATGTCCACCGGGCCGACGGGTTGACCATTGAGGGTCAGTTGAAGCGGACGGTTAGCCATTGAGGGCCTCCTTGATGCGTGCAGCCGTGATTGGCAGGTCGCGAACACGTTTACCGATGGCGTGTGCCACCGCATTACCAATGGCCCCGACAATCGGGATCATCACCACTTCAGCGATACCTTTGGACGGGTCGCTTGGCGACAGCGCCGGCAGAATCTCCGAGGTCTGTTTCCATACGGCAACGTGACGCGCCATCGGCAGACGGTAGCGGTTGAAGTTCCAGTCGCCCTCCCCCGGCCCGCCTTCGTACAACGGCATTTCCTCCATCAACGCGTGACCGATACCCATGGCCACTCCACCTTCGAGCTGGCCTTTGACCAACTCTTCAACCAGCACACGCCCGCACTCGACCCATGAATGGTGATTGAGCACTTCGACCTGCGCCGAACCCTTGTTGACCTTCAACTCGACCAACGTGGCGACGGGGCTGTAGTACGTCACCGCAGCGTTATTCAACTGGGTGGCGGGATAGCTGACGTTCTGGCGATCGAGCAGGTGGAAACCGGCAGTGCTCATCAGCGCCTGCTTGGCTTTCGGTGCGCCATCGCCGTATTTCACCGCCAGACCGTCGAGCGGCAGGCGCTCGCGCACACCGTCGATGCTGTACTCAGCCTCGGCCCAGCTCCAGCGGTTGAACCCGTGGACCGTGGCAGCGGTGACCAGGCCGCGCTCATGAGCGCGCTTGGCCAGTTCTTCAAAGCTCAATGGCTGCATGCCGTTGGCAGTGAGCTTGCCGTCCACCCAATGTGCGTCTTCGCGGCGCACCACATAGGGGTTGGCCTGGCCGCCGAACGGGCCCTGGCGCCAGATCTCCAGCGCCGCTGGCCACAGGCCGTGGTTGAACAGCACACGCGCCGCTTCACGGGTGGCGTGGCTGAAGTAGTACGCCGAGTTGGTCGCGGACGACGCCGACGCGAGCTTGCCCACCCAACGCGGGTTGCGCAGCAGGTTGTCCTGCTCGGCCTGGCTCATGGTGTAGGGGTTGCCGCCGGTGACCAACTGCATTTCCTGCCATTGTGTTTCGCCGGTCTTCACTTCGTGGGCCGGGCTGCCAAGGAAGTCGGCGACCACCAGCGATTGCGAAGTGGACATGCCGGTGCCGATTTCGATCCCGATGTGGCGCAGGCTGATGCGGCCGTCAGCGCTGAATTCAACACTGGCCATCGGCGCTTCGGAACCGGTGCCGAAGTCTTTCTGGCAGATGGCAAAACCGACGCCATACCAGTTATCCGGGTCTGCGGCTTCACGCTGTTGCTTGATCGCGTCGCGGTTTTTCCATACGTCGTGCGCAGCGGCCTTGTCGAGAATTTCGTGCAGCCGCAACGCACCGGCAGGGATCGCGCCCTGGGTGTTCTTCATGCCCGAACGCAGTGCGTTCTTGCGTCGCAATTCAATGGCATCCACACCCAGGCGACCGGCGATTTCGTCGACCATCATTTCGGTCGCCGCCATGCTTTGCAGGGTGCCGTAGCCCCGCATCGAACCGGCTTCAACGCCACGGGAGTGGTACGCAGTGACTTGCAGGTCGTTCTGCGGCATGTAGTAGATCGACTGCGCCGCCGTGGCGCCGACCGCAGCCACCGACGGGCTGTAGTTGATCCGGCCACCGCCGTCGACGCTCATGTCGGCGAGGAAGATTTTGAAGCTGTGGTCGTTCTTGTCGACCGCCAACTGATAGCGCATATCGAACGAGTGACGCTTGATGCCGCTCTGGAATTGCTCGTAACGATCATTGGCCAGACGCACCGGTACACCGGCGCCATACAACGCAGCGAGGGCGGCGTAGTAGACGAAAATGTTGTGGTCTTTGGAACCGTAACCCACGGTATAACCCGGATGCATGTTCAGGTGGGCCAGGCCGAAGCGCGACGGCGAGATCATCTTGGCGGTCTCGGTCGCCACTTCCAATGGGCACTGGGTGGCCACCACAAAGTGTAGGGTCTTGGTCGCCGGATCGTACCAACCGTTGCCGTTGTCCGGCTCCATGGCGGCCGGTTCGATCGATGGGGTTTTGTAGCGCTCGTCAAACACCAGCCAGTTGTCCGGTGGCGTGTTGATCTGGCTTTTCATGCGCTCGGCGTAGAACAGCCCGCGCTCGGTCAGGTTGCCGTGCAGGTTTGGCTGGGAATTCCACACCGGGCGACGGTTTTTCAGCATCGGGAACAGGATCGAATCCTTGAGGCTGGCGAATTCGTCTTCGTCGGCCGAGGTCGGGCCACCCACGCGCACGTAGCGGAAGCTACCGTAGGGGTCACCTTCGTAATACGGCACTTTGGCACCGTAACGAATCGCCTTGTCATTGAACTTGAGCTTGTTCTTGGCCTGACGGAAACGCTCGAAGTCGTTCCAGATCAGGATCGCCACCGGGTGACCGATGAACATCGGCACTTTGCCCTCGGGCAACAACGGATCCGGCGCATGTTCTTCCGGGAAGACGATACCGTCTTTGTCCAGGTCGGCAGCGGTGACAATGCGGTCCGGCTGCAACTCGGCGCCAAGCCACGACAGGTCGTAGCCCGCGTAGATGTGGTCGGCCTTGATGGTTTTGAGCAACATGGCGTGACCTTGCTGCTGGGGCCAGCCAGGCATGTCCTTGGAACGGATGTCGCGGGCAAACACCTTGCTGCCGCAGACTTTCGACAAGGCATCGTTACGCTGGCGCGCCTTGCCGTTATGGCCGAGCCACTTTTCAGACGGCACGGTCACGCTGTTTTCCATCAAGGCAGCCAGCGCCTGGGTGCTGAGCGGCGTGAGCGTGACACTCACACCCGCCACCAGCCCGCCCTGAAGGAACGAGCGCCGGGTTATTTCACGGTTGGACATGGATCATCCTCTGAGCGGTTATAAATCCGCCCTTATGGTTAAGTACACCGAATCTGGAGACTTGCAGAAGCCTTTCTCGACGAATCAAAAGGCCATGATGACAGTGCAAAGTTGACCGAAGGGTTAACTTTAAAGGTTTCTGCGCCTGCGGCAAATAACCACATTGAAATTTTTTGACACAAGAACGCAAAAACGGCCGACAGAATCGAAATGATCTGTCGGCCGTTTGCCGATAATGAGCGCTGGTGGTAGCGAAGAAGATGAGGTTTTTTCCAAACCCCAGACACAAAAAACCCCGGTCTTTCGACCAGGGTCTTTGCTATCGGATCAAGGTGAGCCAGTGGCTTTCCTTGTGCTTCAAGGCGTTCAGTGGGCCTTGAGGCAGATATGGCGCAGCGGACGGGACTCGAACCCGCGACCCCCGGCGTGACAGGCCGGTATTCTAACCGACTGAACTACCGCTGCGTATCGCTTGGCTGATTGAGCATGAACCCTCAACCACCTTTAAACATCTGATCGATCAGCCTTGGCTGTTCAATCTCAAGCCCGACAGATCGAACCTGGAAAATATGGCGCAGCGGACGGGACTCGAACCCGCGACCCCCGGCGTGACAGGCCGGTATTCTAACCGACTGAACTACCGCTGCGCGTCGGTGCAACCTTTAACGTTGCGTCTTGCCCTAGGGGCAAAACTCTCAAGAAGTGGTGGGTGATGACGGGATCGAACCGCCGACCCTCTGCTTGTAAGGCAGATGCTCTCCCAGCTGAGCTAATCACCCTTTGCTTCGTTGAGGCCGCGAAATTTACGCAGGTAGCGGACCTAAGTCAATAGCCTGCTTGAAGTTTTTCTGAAAAAGACAAAATAACTTCAAGGCGGCTACCCGCCCTACTCGCTGTAAATCATCTTCTTGCTCATGCCGCCGTCCACCACGAACTCTTGCCCGGTGACGAACCCGGCCTGGCGTGACAGCAACCAGGCCACCATCGCCGCCACGTCCTCCACCGTCCCCACCCTGCCCGCCGGATGCTGGGCATGATCGGCGTCGGTGAGCGGCTCTGCACGCCGCGCAGCCGGGTCACGTGCGTCGATCCAGCCAGGGCTGACCGCATTGACCCGCACTTCGGGACCCAGGCTCATGGCCAACGCGTGGGTCAGGGCCAACAGCCCACCTTTGCTGGCCGCATAGGCTTCGGTGTCCGGCTCGGATTGACGCGCCCGGGTCGAGGCCAGGTTGACGATAGCGCCGCCGTGGGCACGCAGGTAAGGCGCGCAGTGCTTGGCCAACAGCATCGGCCCGCTGAGGTTGACCGCCAGCACCCGATTCCAATACGTCAGATCGAGGCTTTCCAGGGTGATATTGCGCGGGTCGGCCACCGCCGCATTGCACACCAACGCATCCAGGCGCCCGAACTGCCCCAGCACCTCGGCGACACCCTGGGCCACTTGCTTCTCGTCGGCCACGTCCATGGTGATAAACCAGGCATTGTCGCCCAGCACCTTGGACACCTTGGCACCGCGCTCGCGGTCCAGGTCGGTCAGTACCACCTGCCAACCTTCACTGATCAGCCACGCGGCAATCCCGAGGCCAATGCCCCGCGCCGCGCCCGTCACCAGCGCCACGCGCCCGTTACTGGCCGCCGCAGCCTCCATGGACCACTCGATCACAAGGCCGCCAGCCCGCGGGCCAGGTCTGCCTGCAAGTCAGCAACATCTTCCAGGCCCACCGCGATGCGGATCAGGCTGTCACGAATGCCGGCCGCTTCACGCTCCTGCGGCGCCAGGCGCCCGTGGGAGGTGGTGCTCGGGTGGGTGATGGTGGTCTTGCTGTCACCCAGGTTGGCGGTAATGGAGATCAAGCGTGTCGCGTCGATGAAGCGCCAGGCGCCGTCTTTGCCGCCCTTCACTTCAAAACTCACCACCGCCCCGAAACCACGCTGCTGGCGCTGGGCCAAGGCGTGTTGCGGGTGGCTCTTGAGGCCGGCGTAATGCACTTTCTCGATACCGTCCTGCTGCTCCAGCCACTCGGCCAGGGCCTGGGCGTTGGCGCAATGGGCTTTCATGCGCAGGCTGAGGGTTTCCAGGCCTTTGAGGAAGATCCAGGCGTTGAACGGGCTGAGGGTCGGGCCGGCGGTGCGCAGGAAGCCCACCACTTCCTTCATCTGCTCGCTGCGACCGGCCACCACGCCGCCCATGCAACGGCCCTGGCCGTCGATGAACTTGGTTGCCGAGTGCACCACGATGTCCGCACCCAGCTTCAGCGGTTGCTGCAAGGCCGGGGTGCAGAAGCAGTTGTCCACCACCAGCATGGCACCCTTGGCATGCGCGACTTCGGACAGCGCGGCGATGTCCACCAGCTCAGCGAGCGGGTTGGACGGCGATTCGACGAACAACAGCTTGGTATTGGCCTTGATGGCCGCCTCCCAACCGGACAGGTCCGCCAGGGGCACGTAATCGACTTCAATACCGAAACGCTTGAAGTACTTCTCGAACAGGCTGATGGTCGAGCCGAACACGCTGCGCGATACCAGCACATGGTCGCCGGCGCTGCACAGGCTCATCACCACCGCCAGGATGGCCGCCATGCCGGTGGCAGTCGCCACGGCCTGCTCGGCACCTTCCAGGGCCGCGATGCGCTCTTCAAACGCACGCACGGTCGGGTTGGTGTAGCGCGAATACACGTTGCCCGGCACTTCGCCAGCAAACCGCGCAGCGGCGTCGGCGGCAGTACGGAACACGTAGCTGGAGGTGAAGAACATCGGGTCGCCGTGCTCACCTTCCGGGGTACGGTGCTGGCCGGCGCGCACAGCCAGGGTATCGAAAGCTACGCCATCGAGGTCGCTGTCCAACCGACCGGCATCCCATTCCTGACTCATGCTGCGACTCCTTATTCAATTCTTTGTTTAAGATACAAAACCGGCCCCTCAGGGCCGGTGTTTACTCAGTTGTTATACAGGTCGATGATCGCGCTGACCGCCTGGGTCTTGATCTTCGACGAGTCGTTGCGCGCTTGCTCGATCTTGTTCAGGTAGGCCTCGTCGACATCGCCGGTGACGTACTTGCCGTCGAACACGGCGCAGTCGAACTGCTCGATCTTGATCTTGCCACCGCCAACCGCTTCGATCAGGTCCGGCAGGTCCTGGTAGATCAGCCAGTCGGCGCCGATCAGGTCGGCCACGTCCTGAGTCGAACGGTTATGCGCGATCAGCTCATGGGCGCTCGGCATGTCGATACCGTACACGTTCGGGTAACGCACCGCGGGCGCCGCAGAGCAGAAGTACACGTTCTTCGCCCCGGCTTCGCGGGCCATCTGGATGATCTGCTTGCAGGTGGTGCCGCGTACGATGGAGTCATCTACCAGCATCACGTTCTTGCCGCGGAACTCAAGCTCGATGGCGTTGAGCTTCTGGCGTACCGACTTCTTGCGCGCAGCCTGGCCGGGCATGATGAAAGTACGACCGATGTAGCGGTTCTTCACGAAGCCTTCGCGGAATTTGACGCCCAGATGGTTGGCCAGCTCCAGCGCGGCGGTGCGGCTGGTGTCCGGAATCGGGATGACCACATCGATATCGTGCTCGGGACGCTCGCGCAGGATCTTCTCGGCCAGCTTCTCGCCCATACGCAGGCGCGCCTTGTAGACCGAGACACCGTCGATGATCGAGTCCGGACGCGCCAGGTAGACGTGTTCGAAGATGCACGGGGTGAGTTTCGGCGCTACGGCGCACTGGCGGGTGTGCAGCTTGCCGTCTTCGGTGATGTAGACAGCCTCGCCCGGCGCCAGGTCGCGGATCAGGGTGAAGCCCAGCACGTCCAGGGACACGCTTTCGGAAGCGATCATGTACTCGACGCCTTCGTCGGTGTGACGCTGGCCGAACACGATCGGGCGAATGCCGTGCGGGTCGCGGAAACCGACGATGCCGTAACCGGTGATCATCGCCACCACGGCATAACCACCGACGCAACGGTTGTGCACGTCGATCACGGCGGCGAACACGTCTTCTTCGGTCGGCTGCAGCTTGCCGCGCTGGGCCAGCTCGTGGGCGAACACGTTGAGCAACACTTCCGAATCGGAGCTGGTGTTGACGTGGCGCAGGTCAGATTCGTAGATCTCCTTGGCCAGTTGTTCAACGTTGGTCAGGTTACCGTTGTGCGCCAAGGTGATGCCGTAAGGCGAGTTGACGTAGAACGGTTGAGCTTCGGCCGAGGTCGAGCTACCGGCAGTCGGGTATCGCACGTGGCCAATGCCCATGTGCCCGACGAGGCGCTGCATGTGACGCTGATGGAACACGTCACGCACCAGGCCATTGTCCTTGCGCAGGAATAACCGGCCGTCGTGGCTGGTCACAATACCGGCAGCGTCCTGGCCGCGGTGCTGGAGGACGGTTAGCGCGTCATACAGCGCCTGATTGACGTTCGACTTACCGACGATACCGACGATGCCACACATGCGACGCAACCCCTACTTAATGAATCTTGACTGAACACAGCTTACTGAGGCGTTTTGGCCGGTAAGAGGTGTTCCTTGAACGGAAGATCAGCGGGTACGCTGATTCCGCTGGCCAGCCACTGACTGCTCCACCCCAGAATGAGGTTCTTGGACCAGTCTGCAACCAATAGAAATTTTGGCACGAGTACCGACTCCTGCCACCACGAATCCTGCTGTACCGGCCCCAGGCTCAACAGCCCGACCGCCACGACCACCAGCAGCGCGCCACGCGCAGCCCCGAAGGCCATGCCGAGAAATCGATCGGTCCCTTCGATGCCGGTGACACGTATCAACTCGCCAATAAGATAATTGACCATTGCCCCCACCAACAGCGTGGCGATGAACATGATGGCGCAGCCCGCGATGACGCGAGCCGAAGGTGTCTCTATGTACCCGGCCAGGTAGACCGACAGTGAACCACCGAACATCCAGGCTACGACTCCTGCAATGATCCAGGTCAGCAACGACAGTGCTTCTTTTACGAAGCCGCGGCTCAGACTGATCAAAGCGGAGATGGCGACGATTGCAACGATCGCCCAATCAACCCAGGTAAATGGCACAGTGCAGCCTACGTACGGATAAGGCGGCGCATTTTAGCAGAGCGCCGGGCTATCGGTAAGCGGTGATTGCGGCTGCTTTGCAAATCAATAGATTGGGCGGTGTGAACGCCATTTCAAGCCCACCATAAATCAATGTGGGAGCTGGCTTGCCTGCGATGAGGGCGGCACATTCGACATCGTTGTCGATTGAACCACCGCCATCGCAGGCAAGCCAGCTCCCACATTTAGAGCCCTTTCAAGGTCTTTTCGTCTTGGCAGCCTTGATTATCCGGTCCGTTGAAACATGCGCATTCACCGCGGTGCCTTTAACCCATGTTTTGGGCTTGGGTACCTTGGGGCCACGGGGGCTTTTCGCAACTTGTTTAGGTTGGATATTTCTGGCAAGCGCCAATAAGTGCTGAGCCAGTTTTTCCAACGGAATGACAGGAAAATGTTCCGAGGGCAGCGCAATCTGCATTCCCTCATATCCACTCCTGACCTGAACCGCTAAATGGTAAATCGAGGCTTCCCATCCTTCAGGCTGGGTATCCCGATGAGCTTGTTCAACACTGCGTTTGAGAACAGCCAGGACGTTGTAAGCCAATACCGCCGTTGCAAACCCCAGTAAGGCAGCCTTTGGGCTGCCAAGGGTTTCGATCTCACTTTCCAGGATCGCTTCCAGTCGCTGGAACATACCTTCAATGCTCCAGCGGCGGCGATACAGTTCGGCGATCTGTTGCGCACTGACGCTCTCAGGCAGGTTGCTCCAGAACATCAAGCTGCTGTCGCCGGAGTCCGTTGGCGAATGAAGCGTCAGTTCGACACGCCGACATTGGTAACCGCCTTTGACCTGGATGATCTGCTCACGCACAGTGCCAGTTTCCACAGGTACTGGCTCTTGCCACTCACCCTCTTGAATCAAGCGTGGATGCTTGGCTTGCTGACGAATGACAAAGCAAGTTTGGACTTGCTCACAAGCCTCCATAACCGGGAGCGTGCAATAAAGCCGGTCAGCCAGCCACACTTGGCCTGGCTCGGCATTGGCCAATAAAGGCAGCACACAAACGCGCTCGCTTGCGTAGGCATCCTCACACGCCTGAAGGTCGACGACCTGATCCAGATCGGGATCGTATGCAACAACCGAAAAACCGGGACGAGCGGCGCCGCGCTCGTTGCGTAAAGCTCCCAGACGTTTTTCAGTGGATGCCAGGTGATTACCGTCCACTACCCGAACCTGCCAACCCGGCAGCATCGCCGTGCAGCCCAGCTCCCGGATGGTTGGAGCCAGGCGCTGTGCACAGCCCGTAATCAGGGCGCGCAACAGAGCAGGCTCGGTACGACTGATCTTGTCGTAGAGAGCCGCCAGGCTGACCGGAAGGTCCTCCAGTTGTCGCGCGGCGGCGTGCAGAGATGGCCTCAAGCCCAATGAAACAAGGGACATTAGCTTGATGATGGTCGAGAACAATAGCTCACGAGAATACTGCCGTTGCCGGTGTTCTTCGAAAACCTGATCAATCCACTCGGGGGCAATAGCCTGCTGCAGCGCCAGTTTGGCCATGACACTGGCAGGTGCTTTTTTTCGAAACGCGCTAGAACTTCCGCCCACATCGTTTAGGTACCCCCTGAATGAATTTCAGGGGATTTTACAGAAGACCTTGAAAGGGCTGACATTTAGAGCCTATTGTCCGTTCAGCCGCGCTCGGGCTGGAAACGCACCACAAACCCGTTGAGGTTCTGCTGACGACCCAGCAAATCGCGCAGGCGATCTGCCTCGGCACGCTCGATCAGCGGCCCCACGAACACACGGTTCTTGCCATCGGCACTGCGGATATAGGCGTTATATCCCTGGGCACGCAGCTTTTTCTGCAAGGCATCGGCGCTTTCGCGATTGGCCAGGCTGGCGAGCTGGATCGACCAACTGATCGGCAAGCCATTAGGGTCGATGCGGCTCTGACCCACATCCGGCTTACCCGGTGCAGCAGGCTGCGGCGCCACAGGCTTGGGCGCTGGCGCCGGTGCAGCCGGTTTGGCGGCGACAGCCGGGGCTGGCGTCGGCTTGACCACCGGCACACTTGGCTGCACCGGCATCGAAGGGGCCTGCGAAGGTGCCTGCTGGGTGACGACCTCCTCCTCGACGGGCACAGGTTCTTCCGGCAACACCTGAGGCTCAGGCACAACTACCGGTTCGACTTGAACCTGGGGCACCACCGGCGCCTGGGGCGCAGCGGGAGCTTCAACCACCACCTGGCGCTGTTCGTCCTGGCGGGAAAACAGCATCGGCAGAAAGATTACCGCCAACGCCACCAGCACCAGGGCCCCGACCATTCGCTGCTTGTATGCGCTATCCAGTAATGCCATGTGCAGCTTCCTCCGTGGAGCGCCGGGCCAGCCATTCGAGCGCCTCGGCAACACAATAAAATGATCCGAACAACAGGATTTCGTCTTCGGCCGCAGCCAGCGCACACTGCGCCTCAAGGGCGGCAGTGATGCTTGCATACGACGTCACGGGCGCGCCAAGGTTCTGCAAGGCAGTTTCCAGCTCAACCGCAGGACGGCTGCGCGGCGTATCCAGCGGCGCAACGGCCCAAGACTGTACGCTGCCAAACAACGGCGCTATTACGCCATCAAGATCCTTGTCGGCCAGCAACCCGAACACCGCCAGGCGGCGGCCGGCCGGTGGTGTGCGCGCCAGGCGCTGAGCCAGATAGTGAGCCGCATGGGGGTTATGCCCGACATCCAGCAACAGGTTCAGGCGCTTGCCTTGCCAGTCCAGCACCCGGCGATCCAGGCGCCCCACCACCTTCGTCGCTCGCAGGGTTGCGCCGATCTGCTTGGCATCCCACGGCAGATCCAGCAGCAAATAGGCTTGCAGCGCGAGTGCGGCGTTTTCCATCGGCAGGTTCAGCAACGGCAAATCGAGCAGCTCTACCACCTTGCCACGGGCATCACGCCCACGCCATTGCCAGTGGGTCGCACCGATGTCGAGATTGAATTCACGACCGCGCAGGTAGAACGGGCAATCCAGCTCGCGCACCTTGTCCAGCAAAGGTTGCGGCGGATCCAGGTCGCCACAGAGCGCGGGCCTGCTCTGGCGGAAGATCCCGGCCTTTTCATAGGCCACAGACTCGCGGGTATTGCCTAGATAGTCGGCGTGATCAACACCGATGCTGGTGACCAGCGCCAGGTCGGCATCCACCACGTTGACCGTATCCAGACGCCCGCCGAGGCCGACCTCCAGCACGACCACATCCAGTTGCGAACGCTCGAACAGCCAGAACGCCGCCAGTGTGCCCATCTCGAAATAGGTCAGGGAGATGTCGCCGCGCCCGGCTTCCAGGGCTGCGAAGGCTTCGCACAGCTGGGCATCAGTGGCTTCTACGCCATTGAGCTGCACCCGCTCGTTGTAGCGCAGCAGGTGCGGCGAGCTGTACACGCCGACTTTGAGGCCCTGGGCCTGCAACAGCGCGGCCACAAAAGCACAGGTGGAGCCTTTGCCGTTGGTGCCGGTCACCGTGATCACACGCGGTGCCGGCTGGCCCAACCCGAGGCGGGCCGCTACCTGTTGCGAGCGCTCCAGGCCCATGTCGATGGCGGACGGATGCAACTGCTCAAGGTAGGCGAGCCATTCGCCCAGGGTACGTTGGGTCATAGGTTTGCTGGCACCGGCGGCACAACGATCGGCTCGACTTTAGGTGCGACGTACACAGGCGTCGGCAGGCCCATCATTTGCGCCAGCAGGCTGCCCAGGCGCGGGCGCAACTCGCCACGCGGGATGATCAGGTCGATCGCACCGTGCTCCAGCAGGAACTCGCTGCGCTGGAAGCCTTCCGGCAGTTTCTCCCGCACGGTCTGCTCGATCACGCGTGGGCCGGCAAAGCCGATCAGGGCTTTAGGCTCGCCAACGATCACATCGCCCAACATCGCCAGGCTGGCGGAGACGCCGCCGTAGACCGGGTCGGTCAATACGGAGATGAACGGAATGCCTTCTTCACGCAGACGCGCCAGAACCGCCGAGGTCTTGGCCATTTGCATCAGGGAAATCAGGGCTTCCTGCATACGCGCACCACCGGAGGCGGCGAAGCAGATCATCGGGCAACGGTTTTCCAGGGCATAGTTGGCAGCGCGAACAAAGCGCTCACCGACGATGGCACCCATGGAACCGCCCATGAAGGAGAATTCGAAGGCCGAAACCACCACCGGCATGCCCAGCAGCTTGCCGCTGACCGAAATCAGCGCGTCTTTCTCGCCAGTCTGCTTCTGTGCGCCGACCAGGCGGTCCTTGTACTTCTTGCTGTCGCGGAACTTGAGACGGTCAACCGGCTCCAGGTCGGCACCCAGCTCATTACGGCCGTCGGCATCCAGGAAGATGTCGATACGAGCGCGTGCGCCAATACGCATGTGGTGGTTGCACTTGGGGCAAACGTCCAGGGTCTTTTCCAGCTCCGGGCGATACAGCACCGCGTCGCAGGATGGGCATTTGTGCCACAGACCTTCAGGAACCGAGCTTTTCTTCACCTCGGAACGCATGATCGAAGGGATCAGTTTGTCTACTAACCAGTTGCTCATGCTTTCTTTTCTCCAGTACCGGTGGCTTGAACACAGCCCCGCGTATGCCCTTGAGCTAAATTCATATGTGGCGATGACACAGGCGGGACGGGGTCAGACGTTGGACCTGCCATTTCCCGCCCGTATCCTCAGCCTTCCAGACAACCTGCCAGCGCAGGGTTGCCACTTCGTTTCCGGGCCACCCACAGGCGGCGCCGGGCTGTTTTACACAGTGGTAGTTATGGACGGCGGCAGACTGCCAGCCGTCACATCCCACCCCTGCTGTTGCGCACGGCCTGCATGAACGCGCGAATCTTGCTCGGGTCCTTGATCCCCTTGCCCTGCTCCACCCCACCGCTGACGTCGACGGCATACGGCCGAACCTGTTCGATGGCCGCCTGGACGTTCTCTGAGGTGAGCCCACCCGCGAGAATAACCGGCTTGCTCAACCCCTCGGGAATCAGCGACCAGTCGAACGCCTCGCCCGTACCACCGGGTACGCCTTCGACGTAGGTGTCCAGCAGAATCCCGCGAGCGCCGGCATACGCGGCGCAGGCTGCGGCAATATCGTCCCCGGCCTTGACCCGCAACGCCTTGATGTACGGGCGCTGATAGCTTTCGCATTCCTCTGGCGTTTCGTCGCCGTGGAACTGCAACATATCCAGCGGCACCGCATCCAGGGTTTCGTTGAGCTCGCAGCGGCTGGCGTTGACAAACAACCCCACGGTGGTCACGAAGGGCGGCAACGCAGCGATAATCGCCCGCGCCTGCAGCACATTCACCGCCCGTGGGCTCTTGGCATAAAACACCAGGCCAATGGCATCCGCCCCCGCTTCGACTGCCGCCAGCGCGTCTTCTATGCGGGTAATCCCGCAAATCTTGCTGCGAACGGCTGACATGTCGTAGGAACCTCAGGGTTGGTCCGAGAAAGTCCCGGATGGTAACAAAAGCTTTTCCGGGCGTCAGCCGCCAAGTTCGCTGAAACCGGTGAGGAAGTGCGGCCCGATAAAGCGTTCCGGCAGTTCGAACTCGTCGCGGTACTCCACATCCACCAGATACAGGCCGAACGGATGCGCCGTGACCCCGCCCGTGCGGCGGATGCGGCTTTCCAGCACTTCCTTGGCCCACTCCACCGGGCGTTCACCGGTGCCGATGGTCATCAGCACCCCAGCGATATTGCGCACCATATGATGCAGAAAGGCCCCGGCACGGATATCCAGCACGATCATCTTGCCGTGGCGCGTCACCCGCAGGTGGTGGACTTCCTTGATCGGCGACTTGGCCTGGCACTGCCCGGCACGGAAGGCGCTGAAGTCATGCACCCCCACCAGATGCTGCGCGGCTTCGGCCATACGCTCGGCATCCAGCGGGCGGTGGTTCCAGGTGATTTCTTCATTGAGGTGCGCCGGGCGGATCTGATCGTTGTAGATCACGTAGCGGTAACGCCGGGCGATGGCCTTGAAACGGGCGTGAAAATGCGCCGGCATGACCTTGGCCCAGCTGACACTGACATCATGGGGCAAATTGATATTGGCCCCCATCACCCACGCCTTCATCGACCGCTCGGCCTGGGTGTCGAAGTGCACCACTTGGCCACACGCGTGTACGCCAGCGTCGGTACGCCCGGCACACATCAGCGACACCGGCGAGTTGGCGACTTTGGACAGGGCGTTTTCCAGGGTTTCCTGCACCGTCAGCACCCCGGAGGCCTGACGCTGCCAGCCGCGATAGCGCGAGCCTTTGTATTCCACGCCCAGGGCGATGCGGTAAAAGCCTGCGGCCGCCATTTCGGCAGCCGCGTTATCTATATTTGCCAAGAACTGAGAGCCTGATGAGTTGCGCAAAGGCGGGCATTATAGGGCGTCAGGGTGCATAAGAGGGGGCTTTTAATCTGGGGCTTTTGTGGCGAGGGAGCTTGCTCCCGTTCGACAGCGCAGCTGGAGCCCGCTTTTCAGGGGCGCTACGCACCCCAGCGGGAGCAAGCTCCCTCGCCACAACAAGCCCGCTCCCACATTTTTCTGCGTCGGCCGTTAGATTCTGCCGAGCATTTCCTCGGCTTCGCTACGCTGACCCTCGTCGCCTTCGGTCAACACTTCGGACAGGATATCTCGCGCGCCGTCCGCATCGCCCATGTCGATGTAGGCCTGGGCCAAGTCGAGCTTGGTGGCCACTTCATCAGTGCCAGAGAGGAAATCGAACTCTGGCTCATCCTCAGCACCCAGCGCGGCATCTTCAGCCGTGAAGGAAGGCTCGATCGGCGGATGCTCCAGACTCTGTGACAAACGATCCAGTTCAGCGTTGACGTCGTCCAGCTCCGAAGCAAAAGCATCGGGCTTGGCTGCCGGGGCGCTCGGCTCGTCCGCCAGCGACAGGTCAAAGTCTTCTGGCAGGTCGAATTCGTCCAGCGCGGCCGGCGTCAGGGTCGGCGGCTCAACCGGCGGGACATCCTTGATCTGCCCTTCAAGGCCCGACAGGAAGTCGTCATCGGATTGCGACGTCGGCGGGTCCAGTTGCAGGTCCAGATCGAAGTCCGACAGGTCCGGCGCATCGGCCTTGGGCTCAGTCTGTTGTTTGAGCAGCGCTTCAAAGGTTTGCTGGTCTTGCGCGATCTCGGCCGGCGAGGCAGCTTCCAGGTCATCCAGACTCAGGTCGAAATCGGTGTCGAAGGTGTCTGCCTGCGGGGCCGGGGTCGGCTTGTCATCGAGCAGGTCCTTGACGTACTGCGCATCCAGGGCCGCGGCAGCCACTGCGGCACTGACACCCGCCGCCAACACGGCCATGGCCGGGAAACGCGCCTTGAGCTGCTCGACCTGGGCATGGTTCTCACCGTTGGCCACCAACTGGCGTTCCTGGGTGACGAACCCGTCTTTGTTGTTCTGCAGCCCATAGACTTCCATCAGCTTCAAACGCAGGTCGCTGCGCTTGGGCTCGCGCTTGATGGCTTGTTCAAGCACATCCGCCGCCTGGTTCAGATGGCCACGGTCGATATGGGATTGGGCCTGGGCCAGGGCGTCACTGGCGTTTTCCTGAGCCACGGCAACCGCCAACGGCGCCAGCACGGAGGCGACCGTCGGTGCCACTACCGTCTCAACCACCGGCGCCGGCGCGGGCGCAGATGCTGGCGGCGTTGCGGTGGCGAGCTTGACGCTCGGCGGCGGCACTTCAAGGCCCTCGAAGCTGTCAGGCGGCAGGTCTTGATCGATATTGGAAACGAACTCAGGCTCTTCGGCCAACGCCCGTGCCATACGCAGATGTTTCTCTTCTTCGCGGCGAGCATTGCGATGGCGTGCCCACAGCAGCAGAAGCAGCAACACCACCAGCAGGGCCGCACCGCCAAGGATGCCGAGCACAATCGGGTTGGTCAGCAGGTCGTTGAACTTGCCTTCGGTGCTGGCCGGCGCAGCAGCCGGCTTGGCCGGTTCAGGCACTGGCGCTGGTGTTGCAACGGGGGCCGCCGGCTCAGCTGCCGGTTCACCCGGCAACTGCGCGGGCATCGCGGCTGTCTGTGGCTCGCCCGTTTGCGCTTGCAAACGAGCCAATTGGTCATTCTTCAGCTGGATCAGCTTCTGCAGCTTGTCCAACTGGCTTTGCAAGTCGGCGGCACGGCTTTTCAGTTCTTCGTTGTCGCGCCGCGTGGTGTCGAGCTCTTCCTGGGTCATTGCCAGCTTGTCGCTCAGGGCGCGGCTGTCACCGACGGTGCCCTTCGCGCCTTTCTTGGCAGCTTCGGCCGACACCAGGCTCAGGTTATCCTTGGCCTGGGTACTCGACGGCGCATTGCCGGCCTGGGTGCGTTTGGTCGCGTCCAACTGCGGCTTGCCGGCCACTTGGCTCTGAGGGCCACGGCGGCCCTGGCGCCAGGCGGCGTTCTGCGCGCTCACTTCGGCAATCGCTTGCGGCTGCGCCAGCGCTGTACTTTGCGTGGTATCTGGCAGGCGCAGGACCTGGCCGGTTTTCAGGCGGTTGATATTGCCGTCGACAAAGGCATCCGGGTTAAGCGCCTGGATGGCCAGCATCGTTTGCTGGACCGAGGCGCCATTGCGGTTCTTTGCGGCAATTTCCCACAAGGTATCGCGGGACGTGGTGGTGTGCTGGGCAGGCGTGCTGGCGGCTGGCGCGGTACTGGCCGGCGCGCTCGCCGTCGGCGCTGGCTGATCGAACTTGGCCGGGTCGAGCAGTACGCTGTAGTCACGCATCAAACGGCCATTGGGCCATTGCACCTGCATGAGGAAGCGCACATAGGAATCGGGCAGAGGCTTGCTGGAGGTCACGCGCACCACGCTGCGACCTTCGGGGTTGATCACCGGCGTGAACGTCAGGTCATCGAGAAACGCCTGGCGGTCGACACCCGCATCCACGAAGGCCTGGGCCGACGCCAGGCTAGGGGTGATCTCGGACGCCGTAAGGCCGCCCACATCGCGCAATTCGATTTCCACCGACAGCGGCTGGTTCAACTTCGACTTGAGGGTCATCTCCCCAAGTTGCAGCGCCTGCGCCATACCGGAGGACAGCGCCGAGGCGGCCGCTATTGCTAACACCAGTTTGCGAACTTGAACCATAGCCTCATCCTTTGTTTGAACACTTCCCGCCCTGCGAGAAGGTTGGTAACCGCTGCCATTAGGCATGGCGAGCCGATAGGTCACCGACGCGCTTGTGTTTCACGTGGGACCAAGCATAGCGCCTGGTTAGAATCAATCTACAAATTGCCGCCAAGTATCTTTTACACAAGGCCTTTTATCAACAACTGCGCCAGCTCCACGGCGTTCAGGGCCGAGCCTTTGCGTACGTTATCTGACGTCAGCCAAAGATTTAGTTCCGCCGGGTCGTCGATACCGGCGCGAACTCGCCCTACGTACACCACGTCCTGGCCGACGGCATCGCCTACGGCCGTGGGGTAATCGCCCTCCTCGACCCGCTCTATTCCCGGTGCAGCGTCGAGCGCACGGTTCACCGCGTCCAGGTCGACCGGCGCGGCCAATTGCAGCGACACAGCCAGGCTATCGCCGAAAAATACCGGGGCTTGAACGCAGGTGGCGGAAATCTTTAGTAAAGGTGTTTCCAGCACCGCACGCAGTTCGTGTACGAGACGTTTCTCTAGGGCGGTATGACCTTGGGCATCCGGCGTGCCGACTTGCGCCAGCAGGTTGAACGCCACTTGCCGATCAAAGAACGCCGGTTCCAAGGGACGCACGTTCAACAGTTCAGCGGTCTGGCGCGCCAACTCGCTGACGGCCTCGCGGCCCTGGGCAGAGATGGCCAGGTTAGCGGTGACGCTCACGCGCTGGATGTCCACCACACCGCGCAAGGGCGCCAGCAGCACCGCGAGGTACGTGGCACAGGGGCTCGGGCTGCCGAGTTGAAAAGGCTTTTTCAACGCGTTCAGCACATGGGCGTTGGCCTGCGGTACCACTTGCGGCGCCTGCTCGGCGGGCAGTGCGCCGGACAAGTCAATCACCGCGCAACCAGCGGCGGTGGCACGCGAGGCGAAGCTCAAGGTCACCGCCGGGCCTGCAGCGAAGAACGCCAACTGCACCTTGCTGAAATCAAACGTGTCGACCTCTTTGACCCGCACGTTCTTGCCCCGAAACGGCACCGAAGCCCCCGCCGAGTTGCTGCCCGCCAGCAAGTACAAGGTGCCCACAGGGAACTCCAGTTCTTCGAGAATCTGCACCAGGGTTTCACCAACGGTGCCGGTGGCGCCGATCACGGCGATTTCAAAGGTCTGGGTCATGGGATTGCCTCGGGCATTACGGGGGAGCGGCACTTTACCGGGTGGTAGAGGGTGAGGCAATTACAGCCCCCCTGATCGTTCCCACGCTCTGCGTGGGAATGCCTCCTTTGACGCTCCGCGTCACGCCTCTAAAGCAGACGCAGAGCGTCCAGAGCTGCATTCCCACGCAGAGCGTGGGAATGATCACAAAGGCAACAAAAAACCCGCGCCTGTCACCAGAACGCGGGTTTCTGTTATTGCTTCAAGCGATCAACGCTCCAGCAAAATCCGCAACATGCGACGCAACGGCTCAGCCGCGCCCCACAGCAGTTGGTCGCCGACGGTGAACGCGCCGAGGAACTGGCTGCCCATGTTCAGCTTGCGCAGACGGCCCACCGGTACATTCAGGGTGCCGGTGACCTTGGTCGGGCTCAGCTCCTGCATGCTGATATCGCGGTTGTTCGGCACCAGCTTGACCCAGGGGTTGTGCTGGCTGATCAGGCCTTCGATATCGGCGATCGGCACGTCTTTGTTCAGCTTGATGGTCAGCGCCTGGCTGTGGCAACGCATGGCGCCAATGCGCACGCAGATGCCATCCACCGGGATCGGGTTCTTGAAGCGACCCAGGATCTTGTTGGTTTCGGCCTGGGCCTTCCACTCTTCACGGCTCTGGCCGTTAGGCAGTTCCTTGTCGATCCACGGGATCAAGCTACCGGCCAATGGCACGCCAAAGTTCTCGGTCGGGTAAGCGTCGCTGCGCATGGCCTCGGCCACACGGCGGTCGATATCGAGAATCGCACTCGCCGGGTCAGCCAGTTGATCGGCGACAGCGGCGTGGGTCGCGCCCATCTGCTTGATCAGTTCGCGCATGTTCTGCGCGCCGGCGCCGGAGGCCGCCTGATAGGTCATGGCGCTCATCCACTCCACCAGGCCCGCTTCGAACAGGCCACCCAGGCCCATCAGCATCAGGCTCACGGTGCAGTTGCCGCCCACGTAGTTCTTGGTGCCGGCGTCCAGTTGCTGATCGATGACCTTGCGGTTGACCGGATCGAGGATGATCACCGCGTCATCCTGCATGCGCAGGCTCGAAGCGGCGTCGATCCAGTAACCCTGCCAGCCGGCTTCGCGCAGCTTGGGGAAGACTTCGCTGGTGTAGTCGCCACCCTGGCAGGTCAGGATCACGTCGAGGCTCTTCAACTCTTCAATGCTGTAGGCATCCTTGAGCGGGGCAATATCCTTGCCCACGGACGGCCCTTGGCCACCTACGTTCGAAGTGGTGAAAAACACCGGCTCAATAAGATCGAAATCCTGCTCTTCCAGCATCCGCTGCATGAGCACGGAACCGACCATACCGCGCCAACCGATCAGACCTACACGTTTCATCGCAACTACACCTTGTTAAAAAGTGGGCCGCCTTGCAGCAACAACTGCAAGCGGGCCCGAGAGATTACAGATTCCGCAGCGCGGCGACTACTGCGTCGCCCATTTCTTGCGTCCCGACCTTGGTGCAACCCTGGGACCAGATATCGCCCGTGCGCAAGCCCTGATCCAGCACCAGGCTGACAGCCTTCTCGATGGCGTCCGCCGCATCGCCCAGGTTGAAGCTGTAGCGCAGCATCATCGACACCGACAAAATCGTCGCCAGCGGGTTGGCAATGCCCTGCCCCGCGATGTCTGGCGCCGAACCGTGGCACGGCTCGTACATACCTTTATTGTTGGTGTCCAGGGACACCGACGGCAGCATGCCGATGGAACCGGTGAGCATCGACGCCTGGTCGGACAGGATGTCGCCGAACAGGTTGTCGGTGACGATCACGTCGAACTGCTTGGGTGCGCGCACCAACTGCATGGCGGCGTTGTCGACGTACATGTGGCTCAGTTCGACGTCCGGGTAATCCTTGGCGACTTCTTCGACGATTTCACGCCACAGCTGGCTGGAAGCCAACACGTTGGCTTTATCCACCGAGCAGACCTTTTTACCGCGCACCCGCGCCATGTCGAAACCGACACGGGCGATACGGCGGATTTCGCTCTCGCTGTACGGCAGCGTGTCGTAGGCCTGGCGTTCGCCATTTTCCAACTCGCGCACGCCCCGTGGCGAGCCGAAGTAGATACCGCCGGTCAGCTCGCGCACGATGAGGATATCCAGGCCCGCCACCACTTCCGGCTTGAGGCTCGACGCGTCGGCCAGTTGCGGGTAGAGGATGGCCGGGCGCAGGTTGCCGAACAGGCCCAGTTGCGCACGGATTTTCAGCAGGCCGCGCTCAGGGCGGATGTCACGCTCGATCTTGTCCCATTTCGGCCCACCCACGGCGCCGAGCAGCACGGCATCGGCAGCCCGGGCGCGGTCGAGGGTCTCGTCGGCCAGCGGCACGCCGTGCTTGTCGATGGCGGCGCCGCCGATCACATCGTGGCTCAGCTCGAAGCCCAGGTTGTACTTGCTGTTGGCAAGCTCAAGGACCTTGACTGCTTCGGCCATGATTTCCGGACCAATACCGTCGCCAGGGAGAATCAGAATCTGCTTGCTCATGCGTTCCTCATTTCATCAAGCGACCCGCCCGTGGGCAGGTCGGGAAAAATCAATCAGCGTTCGGCGAAGACCACCAGCACATCGGTGCTGAAGGTGCCGTCGGCTTGAATGTCGTAATAATCGCGCACTTCCTGGCCCATCGCCTGTTGCAGCTTAAGGATTGCCGCACGCAATACCTCTGGCGTGCGCATGCGCTCGACCCACGAGGTGTATTCCAGGCGCAAGCGCTGGCGACTGCTGTTGCGCACGTGCAGGCCAGCCTCACTCAACTGGCGCATCCACTCGGCGCCGGAGTAATCACGCACGTGGCTGGTGTCGCGCAGCACTTCGACGGTTTGCAGGTAAGTGTCCAACAGGGGGCTGCCCGGTGACAAGACATCCACAAATGCCGCCACGCCGCCCGGCTTGAGCACCCGGCGCACTTCACGCAGGGCCAGGCCGAGGTCGCTCCAGTGATGGGCCGAATAACGGCTGAATACGAAGTCGAACTCACCCTCGGCAAAGGGCAAGCGCTCAGCGGCGCCGTGCACGGTGCGGATGTTGTCCAGGTTGCGGTCTTTGGCGGCGGCGGCCACCACGTCGAGCATAGGCTGGGACAAGTCGTAGGCCACCACTTCTTTGACCAGAGGCGCCACATGGAAGCTGACATGACCGGCACCGCAGCCCAGGTCCAGCAAGCGTGCAGCGCCCTGCCCGGCCAGCTCGGCCTGTAGCACAGCGAATTCGGTGCCCTGGGCGTGTACGGCGCTGCTCAGGTAGGCCGAGGCTTGCTCGCCGAATTGTTTTTGCACGACTTGGGTGTGGGCGGTGGTGGTCATGGTGGCTTTCCTTGGGGTTTGTGGTGGTTGCACTGGCGCTATCGCAGGCAAGCCAGCTCCCACCGTTGGAATGCACTCCAATGTGGGAGTCGGGCTTGCCCGCGATGGGGCCCGCACGGTTACCGCAAATCAGGCATCGCGAAACAACCAGGGCTGGCTCGCCCGGTGCCTGGTTTCAAACGCAGCAATCGCATCGCCGTCCTGCAAGGTCAGGCCGATGTCGTCCAGGCCGTTGATCAGGCAGTGCTTACGGAAGGCATCCACTTCAAAGTGGTACACCTTGCCGTCCGGGCGGGTCACGGTTTGCGCGGCCAGGTCCACCGTCAATTGGTAGCCGATATTGGCCTCCACTTGCTGGAACAACTCGTCCACTTCTGCGTCGCTCAAGATGATCGGCAACAGGCCGTTCTTGAAGCTGTTGTTGAAGAAGATATCGGCGTAGCTCGGCGCGATGATGCTGCGAAAGCCGTACTCTTCCAGGGCCCACGGCGCGTGTTCACGGCTGGAGCCGCAACCGAAGTTTTCCCGGGCCAGCAACACGCTGGCACCTTGGTAACGCTCGGCGTTGAGCACAAAGTCCTTGTTCAGGGGGCGCTTGGAGTTGTCCTGGTAGGCGTAGCCCACGTCCAGGTAGCGCCACTCATCGAACAGGTTGGGGCCGAAACCGGTGCGCTTGATCGACTTCAAAAATTGCTTTGGGATGATCTGGTCGGTGTCCACATTGGCACGGTCCAACGGCGCTACAAGGCCTGTGTGTTGGGTAAAAGCTCTCATCGGGTTTTCCTCAGATCAATTCGCGAACGTCGATGAAACGACCGTTGACGGCAGCAGCGGCGGCCATGGCCGGGCTCACCAGGTGGGTACGCCCACCCGCGCCCTGACGCCCTTCGAAGTTACGGTTGGAGGTCGATGCGCAATGCTCGCCCGACTCCAGGCGGTCCGGGTTCATCGCCAGGCACATCGAGCAGCCCGGCTCCCGCCATTCAAAACCGGCTTCGAGGAAGATCTTGTCCAGCCCTTCGGCTTCCGCCTGGGCTTTAACCAGCCCGGAACCTGGCACCACAATGGCTTGCTTGATAGTCGAGGCCACCTTGCGGCCCTTGGCGATCACCGCCGCGGCGCGCAGGTCTTCGATCCGCGAGTTGGTGCAGGAGCCGATAAATACACGGTCCAACTGGATATCAGTGATCGCCTGATTGGCGGTCAACCCCATGTATTTCAAGGCGCGCTCGATGGAGCCGCGCTTGACCAGGTCGGCCTCTTTGGCCGGGTCCGGCACGTTCTGGTCAACGGCCAAGACCATTTCCGGCGAAGTGCCCCAGCTGACTTGCGGCTTGATCTGCGCAGCGTCGAGTTCGACCACGGTGTCGAACAACGCATCGGCGTCGGAGACCAGGTCTTTCCAGGCTTCGATGGCGGCGTCCCAATCGGCGCCTTGCGGCGCGAAGGGGCGACCTTTGACGTATTCGACGGTTTTTTCGTCCGCCGCCACCATACCCACGCGGGCACCGGCTTCGATGGACATGTTGCAGATGGTCATGCGGCCTTCAATGGACAGCTCGCGGATAGCACTGCCGGCGAACTCGATGGCATGGCCGTTACCGCCCGCGGTGCCGATCTTGCCGATCACAGCCAGTACGATGTCCTTGGCGGTCACGCCAAACGGCAATTGGCCTTCGACGCGTACCAGCATGTTCTTCATTTTCTTGGCCACCAGGCACTGGGTGGCAAACACGTGCTCCACCTCGGAAGTACCGATGCCGTGGGCCAGGGCGCCGAACGCACCATGGGTGGAGGTATGGGAGTCACCGCAGACCACGGTCATGCCCGGCAAGGTTGCGCCCTGCTCCGGGCCGATGACGTGGACGATGCCTTGGCGCACGTCGTTCATCTTGAATTCGGTGATGCCGTATTCGTCGCAATAGTCGTCAAGGGTCTGCACCTGCAACCGCGAGACCTGGTCGGCAATGGCGTCGATGCCGCCTTTGCGCTCAGGAGTGGTCGGCACGTTGTGGTCCGGCGTGGCGATGATGGAGTCGACGCGCCAAGGCTTGCGCCCGGCCAGTCGCAGGCCTTCGAACGCTTGGGGCGAGGTCACTTCATGGATGATGTGACGGTCGATATAGATCAGCGACGATCCATCATCGCGACGTTTCACTTCATGGGAATCCCAAAGCTTGTCGTAAAGCGTTTTGCCGGCCATCAGTCGGTCCTCATCAGCGGTGCTTCTATACGCCGGGCTTTTCAATAACCCTTTGGCTTGTGAGGCTGATGGTATGGCGCTACATTAAATAACTCAAATTCATATTTTTTATGCTTTGGATTACCAACTGGAATAGCACCATGGACCTGGCCAACCTCAACGCCTTTATAGCCATCGCCGAGACCGGCAGCTTCTCCGGCGCCGGCGAACGCCTGCACCTGACCCAGCCGGCCATCAGCAAGCGCATCGCCGGTCTGGAACAACAATTGAAGGTACGGCTGTTCGACCGCCTGGGCCGCGAAGTCGGCCTGACCGAGGCCGGGCGGGCCTTGCTGCCCCGCGCCTATCAAATCCTCAACGTGCTGGACGACACCCGCCGGGCCCTGACCAACCTCACCGGCGAAGTCAGCGGCCGCCTCACCCTGGCCACCAGCCACCATATCGGCCTGCACCGCCTGCCACCGATTCTGCGCACCTTCACCCGGCAATACCCGAATGTGGCACTGGATATTCAGTTTCTGGATTCAGAAGTGGCCTACGAAGAAATCCTCCACGGCCGTGCGGAAGTCGCAGTGATCACCCTGGCGCCAGAGCCCCACAACCTGGTACGCGCCACCCGGGTGTGGGACGACCCGCTGGATTTTGTGGTGGCGCCGGAACACAGCCTGATCAGCAACGGTTCCGTCAGCCTGGCGGATATAGCCGGGCATCCGGCGGTGTTTCCCGGAGGCAATACCTTTACCCACCATATTGTCAGCCGCCTGTTCGAGGCGCAGGGCCTGATGCCCAATATCGCGATGAGTACTAACTACCTGGAAACCATCAAGATGATGGTCTCCATCGGTCTGGCCTGGAGTGTGTTACCACGCACCATGCTCGACGATCAGGTGGCAAGTATCGCTTTGCCGGGCATACAGCTCAGTCGCCAGCTAGGCTATATCGTGCACACCGAAAGGACGCTGTCGAACGCTGCGCGGGCTTTCATGAGCCTGTTGGATGCACAGGTCGATCTGCCAGGGTTATCGGCATGACACCGTGCGGGCCAAGGGTTTGGGTCAAACCGCGCGGTTTTCTCAATGAGCCAAGGCCCTTTGATAATGCGCAACCCCCTTGACCCGATTCCACCCCTGCCCCGCATCTACGCCCTGGACCCTCAAGCGGCGGAACAAAGCTGGGACAGTGCCCCGCAGCTGCTGGCGGCCCTCAATGCCGCGCGGCTGGGTGCCTGGTGCTGGGAAATCGACACAGGAAGAATCAGTTGGTCACGGGGCACCCAGGCGCTATTCGGCTTTGACCCGCGCCAGCCTCTGCCCAAGGACCTGGACTACCTCGACCTGCTGGCCCCGCAAGACAGCGCGCGGGTGGTGCGCGGCTTTCATGCGGTGCTCGCCGGAGAGCCTTTCGACCGCGCCATGCACCACCGTATCCAATGGCCCGATGGCAGCCTGCACTGGCTGGAAATCAGCGGCAACCTGGCCCCCGACAAAGCCGGACGGCGACGCATGATCGGGGTGATCCGCGAGATCACCCACCAACGCGACCGTGAACACGCCCTCAGCCATTCGGAAAAGCGCTTCGCCACACTCTTCCACCTGTGCCCGAACATGGTGCTGCTGACGCGCCAGGCCGACGGCTTGATCAGCGAAGCCAACCAGTATTTCGAGATGCTGTTCGGCTGGCCAGTGGCCGATGCCATCGGCCGCACCACCCTGGAACTGGGCCTGTGGCGCCATCCGGAACAGCGGGCGCTGCTGGTCAAGGCCACCCAGCGCAAAGGCGAACCCATCACCATGGAAGTGCAGTTCTGCGCCAGCAACGGCCAGATCCATGACGGCACCCTCAGCGCACAAAAGGTCGAACTGGACGGCGAGGCGTACCTGATCAGCACGTTCCTGGACACCACCGAACGTAAAAACGCCGAGCAAGCACTCAAGGACAGCCAGGAGCGCCTGGACCTGGCTCTGGATTCCGCGCAACTGGGCACCTGGGATTGGCACATCCCCAGCGGCATGCTCTACGGCTCGGCGCGTGCCGCCCAGTTGCACGGGCTGGAACCCGCGCCGTTCCATGAATCCTTCGATGCGTTTTTTGAGGGCATGTCCGATGAAGACCGCGAGGGTATGCGCCATGCGTACCGCAGTTTGCGCGAAGGCCCGGACGGCAACTATCAGTTGACCTACCGCGTGCAAATGGAAGACGGCAGCCCGCGTTACCTGGAGAGCCGCGCACGCCTGTATCGCGATGAGTCAGGCAAGCCCCTGCGCATGGCCGGCACCTTGCTGGATATCACCGACCAGGTCGAGCGCGAGCAACGGCTGACCGCCTCGGAGGAAAAGTTCGCCAGCCTGTTCCAGGCCAGCCCCGACCCGATCTGCGTCACCTGCCTGGACAGCGGCGCGTTCATCGAGATCAACCCGGCGTTTACCCAGACGTTTGGCTTTACAGCCGCCGAAGTACTCGACAAAAGCGCCGAACAAATCGGCCTGTGGGACGACTCCAGCAAGCGCCTGCAACGCATCGAGCAGGTGATTCGCGAGCAGGCCCTGAGCAATGTGGCCATCGTGGTGCATCACAAGGACGGCCAAAGCCTGACTTGCATGATTTCCAGCCGTTTAATCAAGGTCAGCGACCAGCCGTGCATCGTCACCACGCTGCGCGATATTACCCAACAGCAACGCTCGGAAGCCGCACTCAAGGCCAGCGAAGAGAAGTTCGCCAAGGCGTTCCACTCCAGCCCCGATGCGATTTCCATCACCGAGCGCGACACCGGCCGCTATGTGGAGGTCAACGATGGCTTTTGCCGCCTGACCGGTTACCGCACCGAAGAGGCCATCGGCCTGACCCTGTACCAGATCGGCATCTGGGCCGACGAAAACCAACGCGCCGCACTGTTGGCCGAGTTGCAGATCAAGGGGCGCATTCACCACCTGGAAATGCTCTGGCGCAACAAGCGTGGCGAGGTACTGGCGGTGGAGGTCTCGGTGGAGCCGATCACCTTGAATGAAACCCCCTGCCTGCTGCTGACCGCACGGGATGTGAGCCTATTGAAGAACGCCCAGGCACAAATCCGGCACCTGGCCTATCACGACCCGCTGACCAACCTGCCGAACCGCGCACTGCTGATGGACCGCCTGAGCCAGCAGATCGCCCTGCTCAAGCGCCACAACCTGCGCGGCGCCCTGCTGTTTCTGGACTTGGACCACTTCAAGCACATCAACGACTCCCTCGGCCACCCCGTTGGCGATACCGTGTTGAAAATCGTCACCGCGCGCCTGGAAGCCAGCGTGCGCATGGAGGACACCGTGGCGCGCTTGGGCGGCGATGAGTTTGTGGTATTGCTCAGCGGCCTGGAGGGCACCCGCCAGACGGTCAGCAGCCAAGTGCAAGCGCTGGCCGATACCCTGCGCGAATTGCTCTCGGAGCCGATGTTTCTCGACGGTCATCGGCTGCAGGTCACACCCAGCATCGGCGTGGCACTGATCCCCGACCACGGCACCACACCCGCCGATTTGCTCAAGCGCGCCGACATCGCCCTGTACCGCGCCAAGGACTCCGGGCGCAACACCACGCAGATGTTCCACAACAGCATGCAAAGAACCGCTAGCGAACGCCTGCGCATGGAGACTGACTTGCGCCTGGCCTTGTCACGCGGCGAATTCAGCGTGCATTACCAGCCCCAGGTGGATGCGCGCGGCAACCGGATAGTCGGCGCCGAGGCCCTGGTGCGCTGGCAGCACCCACAATTGGGCGCGCAGTCACCGGCGGAATTTATCAAGGTATTGGAAGACAGCGGCCTGATCCTGGAGGTCGGCACCTGGATTCTCGATGAAGCCTGCGGCGCCTTTGCCCAGTTGATTGCCGACGGCTTGGTGGACCCGCTCAATTTCAGCCTGTGCGTGAACATCAGTCCCCGGCAGTTTCGCCAGAACGACTTTGTGGAACGGGTGGAGCACAGCCTCAAGCAACACGGCCTGCCGTTCAGCCTGCTGAAACTGGAAATCACCGAAGGCATCGTGATCCAGAACCTGGACGATACCGTGGTGAAGATGCGTCGCCTGAAAAAACTCGGCGTGAGCTTTGCAATGGATGATTTCGGCACCGGCTACTCATCCTTGACCTACCTCAAGCGCTTGCCGGTGGATGCGCTGAAGATCGATCAGTCGTTCGTGCGCGATGCGACCCACGACCCCAATGATGCAGAAATCATCCGCGCCATTGTGGCCATGGCCCGCAGCCTGAACCTGGAAGTCATCGCCGAGGGGGTGGAAACCCTGGAGCAACTGGCGTTCCTGCAAAAGCTCGGCTGCCATTTATTCCAGGGCTATTTGCACAGCCGACCGTTGCCGATCGAGGGGTTCAGGCGGCTGCTGGATGCGGCATACCCAGCAGGCGGCTGACTTGGTTCAAGTCCGTCTCCCGGCGTAGGGCCGTGAACAACTCCACCGCTTGCGGGTAGTTGCGCGTGAGCATCGCCAGCCATTGTTTCAAGCGGCCGGGCGCCTGCTTCTCCGTCAGTTGCGCCACCGACTGACGCCAGAACTCCTGAAGCATCGGCTGCATCTGCGCCCAGGTCATCTCGACCACCTCTTCGCCGGCCTTGGCCGCCACAATCTGCCGCGCCAGATCGGGCCGCGCCACCAGGCCACGGCCCAGCATGATGTCTTCGGCGCCGCTGATTTCGCGGCAGCGTTTCCAGTCTTCGACGCTCCAGATATCGCCATTGGCAAACACCGGCACCTTGACCACGTCCTGCACCCGCGGGATCCACTCCCAATGAGCCGGCGGCTTGTAGCCATCGGCCTTGGTGCGTGCATGCACCACGATATGCGCAGCGCCGCCCTCGGCCAGGGCCGTGGCGCACACCAGCGCGCCATCCGGGCTGTCGAAGCCCAGGCGCATCTTGGCGGTCACGGGAATATGGGCGGGTACGGCGCGGCGCACGTGCTCGACGATCTGGTTGAGCAGCTCCGGCTCCTTGAGCAGCACCGCGCCACCTCGGGATTTATTCACGGTCTTGGCCGGACACCCGAAGTTCAGGTCGATCACTTCAGAGCCCAATTCACAGGCCAGGGCGGCATTTTCCGCCAGGCACACTGGGTCGGAACCGAGCAACTGCACCCGCAACGGCACACCCGCCGCCGTGTGGGCACCGTGCAGCAGTTCAGGCGCGAGCTTGTGGAAATAGGCAGGCGTGAGCAGGCGGTCGTTGACCCGGATGAACTCGGTCACGCACCAGTCGATACCGCCCACGTGGGTCAACACGTCCCGCAGGATGTTGTCGACCAACCCCTCCATGGGCGCCAAAGCAATTTGCATGGAAAACACTCAACAAAAATCGTGGCGCAGTTTACTGGGTTTCCCGCGGCAACCGTTAACCCCCTGTCAGGGCGGGGCCGTAACCTTCAATAAACTCGGCGGGCATGCGCTTGGGCTTGCCGCTGGACAACTCAATACATACGAAGGTTGTTTGCGCGCGGAGCAGGGTCGCGCCGTCACGGGGGCGTACCAGTTGGAAACGGCGGGTCATCTTCAGGCGCTGGTCCCAGTCGACGATCCAGGTGGCCAGTTGTAACTCATCGCCCTCATAGCCTGCCGCCAGGTAGTCGATCTCATGGCGTACCACGGCCATGGCGCGGTCGAGGCGGCGGTATTCGGTGAGGTCCAGCCCCAGGCGCTGGGAATGGCGCCAGGCACAACGCTCCAGCCATGAGACGTACACCGCATTATTGGCGTGCCCCAGGCCGTCGATGTCCTCAGCCGCAACCTGCAGATCGATGATGAACGGCGTTGCCAAATCCCAGCCCATGCCTTGCTCCAGTCGATTGATGTCGGCGGGGCAGTGTATCAGGCGATCTGGCGCTCCTGTAGACGGCAGCCGGCCAATAGGGCGAGCACAGCATCGATGACCTGCGGGTCGGCGAGCACTTTCTGGTGGCCGCCCTGCTCCAAGCGCAGCAGGCGGCTGTCGAACCAGGCTTCGTGAATGGCTTGAGCCGCCCTGACCGGAACAAAGGTGTCGTCTTCGGCGTGGACGATCAGGCCGGGAATGTTCAGTTGGTAGTGGGCCACGTCCAAATGCTTGAGCGCCATGCCCATGCTCAACTCCACCTCTTGGATAAAGGCTGAGCGCGCCCGTGGCGGCAAGCCGACCATGCGGGTGAACCCGCGTAGCACATCCAGAAAGCGCGACGGTGCGGCAATGCTGACCAATGCCTGCGTACGCAACCCCAACTGCACCGCCAACATCGCACTGGCGCCGCCCATGGAATGGCCGACCACCGCATACAGCGGCGGCAGCTCGGCCGCCGCCTCAAGCATGGCGCGGGCAAACAGCAGTACATGGGCTTCACGCCCTGGCGAACGGCCGTGAGCGGGACCGTCCAGGGCAATTACCGAATAGCCGTTGTCGACCAACGCCGTGATCAAGCTAGCGAACTGGGTGGGCCGGCCTTCCCAGCCATGCATCAGCAGCACCGCCGGGCCATGCCCCCATCGCAACGCCGACAGGCCGAAACGCAGGGTGATGCGCTCCGACTGGGCCAACAGCGGCAACTCCCAGTCACGCGGCGGCAGATCGCGCGGGGTCATGAAGGTGCGACGCATCTTGCTGGCGACCGCATGCGGCGCAAGGCGCCCCACCGTGCCATTGAAACCACGAACCCAGGTCAATGCGCCCATCTCGCGTCCCCTTTTTCAGCGTACCGCCGACTTGGCCGCACGTATCACCCGATCCGATAACTCGCCCGGCCCCAGCGCCCGCGCCAGGGTCAGCCCCCCGACCATCAAGGCCATGTCCGCCAGGGCTTTGTCGATCTCTTCAGGGCTGCCGGCCAGTTGCGCAGCCATCAACTCGACGTGCTCGTTCAAGACCTCGCGAAAAGCATCCGGCAAGCGCCCCATCTCCCCCACCGTCGCGGGCAACGGGCAGGCCTGGGTCGTGGAGTCGCGGTGCTTGCGTGACAGATAAAACGCGGCGACCAACGTGCGACGCTCTTCGCCGGTCAACTGGTCATCCAAGTCATCGATGGAGGCGCGGCGCTGCGCCAACAACTGGTTGAACGCTTCCAGCATCAGTGCGTCTTTGCTTTCAAAATGCGCGTAGAAGCCTCCTACCGTCAGCCCAGCCGCCCCCATCACTTCGCCCACACTGGGCTCAGCCGGGCCACGCTGGATCAACGCCGCGCTGGCAGCCTGCAAAATACGTTCGCGGGTTTGCGCTTTTTTATCGCTCATCGAAGCCTCCGTCTCTCATGGGGTTTAATATTATTACCATAATAATATTTGGCAAGCGACAAGCACGACCGCCGGTCAGAACAGAAAAATGGGTAATAAAGGAGGGAATTGGCCAAACGCCAGACAAACAAAAGGGCCATTCAATAATTGAATGACCCTTAAAAATCCCGCAGAGCGGGTAATCGTGGCGTCCCCTAGGGGACTCGAACCCCTGTTACCGCCGTGAAAGGGCGGTGTCCTAGGCCACTAGACGAAGGGGACACAAACCTTCTATACAACTGATCAGCGCTGAGAACTGATCGACTCAAGGACGGTGTGGCCGGAACCTTGAACCTGTAAAATTGGTGGAGCTAAACGGGATCGAACCGTTGACCTCTTGCATGCCATGCAAGCGCTCTCCCAGCTGAGCTATAGCCCCGGATTTTTCGTCTCGCGACGCAGCAGACCTTTCGAGCTGCTTGTTGAAACTGGCGTCCCCTAGGGGACTCGAACCCCTGTTACCGCCGTGAAAGGGCGGTGTCCTAGGCCACTAGACGAAGGGGACAAAACCTTCTGTACATCTGATCAGAGCTGAGACCTGATCAATTCAAGGACGGTGTGGCCGGAACCTTGAACCTGTAAATTGGTGGAGCTAAACGGGATCGAACCGTTGACCTCTTGCATGCCATGCAAGCGCTCTCCCAGCTGAGCTATAGCCCCTCATCGGTGAGGACGGGGCGAATCTTAATGGCGGTTTGGAAACGTGTCAAATTTATTTTCAACAATTTCCAAAATTTTTTGCCGGGATAACAATCACTTACCGACGAAACCCCGAAAAACCGGGGTTTCGTGCCTTAAGCGGCCTGCTTAAGCGATAGCGCCCAGCAGCTTTTCCCATTCCTTGTTTTCTTTCTTCGATACACCCCCAAGCAAATCAAGGGCTTGGCGTAGACGGAAACGGGTCAGGTCCGGACCGAGGATTTCCATCGCATCGAGCACCGACACCGAACTGGCCTGCCCGGTGATTGCGGCAAACATCAGCGGCATGGCATCGCGCAGTTTCAGCTCCAGGGATTCCACCACCGCCTGGATGGTCGCGGTGATCGCATCCTTCTCCCACTGACGCAGGCTTTCAAGCTTCCACAGAATCAACTGCATCAGCTGGCGCACCTGATCACCGGAAAGCTTCTTGGACTCGAACAGCTTGGGATCGGGATTCACGCCACCAGCAAAGAAGAAACTGGCCAAGGGTGCGACCTGGCTGAACGTCTCTACCCTGCCCTGCACCAACGGCGCAATTTTCATCATGTACTCGGGGTTCAATGCCCACTGCTGCACACGGGAGGCAAACTCCTCCACGGGCAAGTCACGCAGCCACTGACCATTGAGCCACGACAGCTTCTCGATATCGAAGATCGGCCCACCGAGGGAGACGCGGGACAGGTCGAAGTTGTCGACCATTTCCTGCAACGAGAATTTCTCGCGCTCGTCCGGCATAGACCAGCCCATGCGACCCAGGTAGTTGAGCATCGCCTCGGGCATAAAGCCCATGCGCTCGTAGAACGTCACCGACGTGGGGTTCTTGCGCTTGGACAGCTTGCTCTTGTCCGGGTTACGCAGCAGCGGCATGTAGCACAGTTGCGGTTGCTCCCAGCCGAAGTATTCGTACAGCAGAATGAGTTTCGGTGCCGATGGCAGCCACTCTTCGCCACGCAGCACATGGGTGATGCCCATCAGGTGGTCATCGACCACGTTGGCCAGGAAGTACGTCGGCAAGCCGTCGGTCTTCATCAGCACCTGCATGTCCATGCGGTCCCACGGGATCTCGACGTCACCGCGCAGCATGTCCGGCACCACGCACACGCCTTCGCTTGGCACTTTCATACGAATGACGTGAGGCTCACCGGCGGCCAGGCGCGCAGCCACTTCTTCCTTGGACAACAGCAACGCACGACCATCGTAACGCGGGGTCTCGCCACGGGCCTGCTGCTCGGCGCGCATCTGGTCCAGTTCTTCGGCGGTGCAGAAGCACGGGAAGGCATGGCCCATATCGACCAGTTGCTGGGTGTACTGCTTGTAGATGTCGCTGCGCTCGCTCTGACGATACGGGCCGTGAGGGCCGCCGACATCCGGGCCTTCAGCCCAGGTAATGCCCAACCAGCGCAGGGCATCGAAAATCTGCTGTTCCGACTCACGGGTGGAGCGCAGTTGATCGGTATCTTCGATCCGCAGGATGAATTCACCACCATGCTGCTTGGCAAAGCAGTAGTTGAACAGGGCGATGTAAGCAGTACCGACGTGGGGATCCCCAGTAGGCGATGGCGCAATGCGCGTGCGGACGGTGGTCATGGCAGGTCTCGAATGGGCGATAAAACTGAAAATTGAAACAAGGGGCGAATGGTAACAGCCTGGGTGATTTCTGGAAAACCAAGGCGCGGCCATCGCAGGCAAGCCAGCTCCCACATTGACCGTGTTCACAGATCAATGTGGGAGCCGGGCTTGGCCGCGATGAGGCCAGCCCAATCTACGCAAATCAAACAGCCAACAGACGCTCACGCAACTTGCCAATCTCATCACGCGTCTGCGCCGCCGCTTCAAACTCCAGATCCCGCGCCAACTGGTACATCTTCTCTTCCAGCTGTCGAATCCGCTTGGTGATCTCACTCGGTGAGCGCAGTTCGTTCTCGTACTTGGCGCTCTCCTCGGCGGCCTTGGCCATGCCCTTGCGCTTCTTGCTGCGCGAGCCCGGCACGGTGGCGCCTTCCATGATGTCGGCAACGTCCTTGAACACGCCCTTGGGGGTGATGCCGTGTTCCAGGTTGAACGCGATCTGCTTGTCGCGACGACGCTGGGTCTCGCCAATCGCCCGCTCCATGGAACCGGTGATGCGGTCCGCATACAGGATCGCCCGCCCATTGAGGTTACGCGCCGCTCGGCCGATGGTCTGGATCAGCGAGCGTTCGGAGCGCAGGAAGCCCTCCTTGTCCGCATCCAGGATCGCCACCAGCGACACTTCCGGCATGTCCAGGCCTTCACGCAGCAGGTTGATCCCCACCAGCACATCGAAGGTGCCCAGGCGCAGGTCGCGGATGATTTCCACGCGTTCCACGGTGTCGATGTCCGAGTGCAGGTAACGCACGCGCACGCCGTGGTCGGCTAGGTAATCAGTCAAGTCTTCGGACATGCGCTTGGTCAGGGTGGTGACCAGCACCCGCTCTTCCAGGGCCACGCGCTTGTTGATTTCCGAGAGCAAGTCGTCGACCTGGGTCAGCGCGGGGCGGATTTCGATTTCCGGGTCCACCAGGCCAGTGGGACGTACCAGTTGCTCGATGACGCGGCCCGCGTGCTCGGCTTCATAGTTGCCGGGTGTAGCGGAGACGAAGATGGTCTGCGGGCTGATGGCTTCCCACTCGTCAAAGCGCATCGGCCGGTTGTCCAGCGCCGACGGCAGGCGGAAACCGTATTCCACCAGGGTTTCCTTGCGCGAACGGTCGCCCTTATACATGGCGCCCACCTGCGGCACGCTGACGTGGGATTCGTCGATCACCAGCAAGGCGTCCGGCGGCAGGTAGTCATAGAGCGTCGGTGGCGGCGCCCCGGAGTCACGGCCCGACAGGTAACGCGAATAGTTTTCGATGCCGTTGCAGTAACCCAGTTCCAGGATCATCTCCAGGTCGAAGCGAGTGCGCTGCTCCAGGCGCTGGGCTTCCACCAGCTTATTGTTGGAGCGCAAGTATTCCAGGCGCTCGGCCAGCTCGACCTTGATGCCCTCGATGGCGCCCATCAAGGTTTCGCGTGGGGTCACGTAATGGCTTTTGGGGTAGAAGGTGAAGCGTGGCAGCTTGCGGATCACTTCACCGGTCAACGGGTCGAAGGCTGACAGGCTTTCGACCTCATCATCGAACAGCTCGATGCGAATCGCTTCCAGGTCGGATTCCGCCGGGTAGATGTCGATCACATCGCCGCGCACCCGGAAGGTGGCGCGGGCAAAATCCATGTCGTTACGGGTGTACTGCAGGCTCGCCAGGCGCCGCAGCAATTCGCGCTGGTCGAGTTTGTCACCACGGTCGACGTGCAGCACCATCTTCAGATAGGTTTCCGGGCTGCCCAAGCCGTAGATGCACGACACCGTGGTGACGATGATCGCGTCTTTGCGCTCCAGCAGTGCCTTGGTGGCCGACAGGCGCATCTGCTCGATGTGGTCGTTGATCGACGCATCCTTCTCGATAAAGGTATCGGACGACGGCACATAGGCTTCGGGCTGGTAGTAGTCGTAGTAGGAAACGAAATACTCCACCGCGTTGTTCGGGAAGAACGCCTTGAACTCGCCATAGAGCTGCGCCGCCAGGGTTTTGTTCGGCGCCAGCACCAGGGTCGGGCGGTTGGTCTGGGCGATCACGTTGGCGATGCTGAAGGTCTTGCCGGACCCGGTCACCCCAAGCAGCGTCTGGTGCGCCAGGCCGGCTTCAATGCCTTCGACCATCTGACGAATGGCTTCCGGTTGATCGCCGGCGGGTTCAAAACGGGTAACGAGCTGGAAATCCGACATAACGTACCTCGTGAAGTCACCCCAGACTCGACACCGCCAGGGACGAAATAGCTCAGCAACCCGCGAATAATCATCGCAGGTTGCAGGAAAAAACCATGATAGCTGTAGAAGTGGTGTCAAATGTGACGGGTTTCAAGGCCGTCGTCCTACACGACCTTGCTCGCCAATGTTGCAATAAGACTAACGGTCAGCAAATAAACCGAAAAACATGGCCGAAAAGCCGTTTCCGTTGTCGCTCTCAGCCGTGATGGCCTCTATACTAGCTCCCCGTTTGTGCACCGCTCTAGTGCATTCGGCTGGAGCGCGACACGTCCCTCCTACCCCCCATAGAGCTGCCGCAAAAATGAGCCTGTTCTCCGCTGTCGAAATGGCACCACGCGATCCAATCCTGGGCCTCAACGAAGCATTCAACGCCGACACACGAACCACCAAGGTGAACCTTGGCGTGGGCGTTTACTGCAACGAGGAGGGGAAGATTCCACTCTTGCGTGCCGTTGCCGAAGCGGAAGCCATTCGTGTGGCGCAACATGCCGCCCGTGGCTACTTGCCAATCGACGGCATCGTGGCGTACGACCAGGCCGTGCAAAAGCTGCTGTTTGGCGCTGAGTCGCCGCTGTTGAGCGCCGGCCGTGTGATTACCGCCCAGGCCGTGGGCGGCACAGGCGCGCTGAAAATCGGCGCCGACTTCCTCAAGCAATTGCTGCCCAACGCCGTCGTCGCCATCAGCGACCCAAGCTGGGAAAACCACCAGGCGCTGTTTGAAAAAGCCGGTTTCCCGGTGCAGGCCTACCGCTACTACGACGCCGCCACCCACGACGTGAACCGTGCCGGCCTGCTCGAAGACCTCAACGCCCTGCCGCCACAGTCCATCGTGGTGCTGCACGCCTGCTGCCATAACCCGACCGGCGTCGACCTCAGCCCGGCCGACTGGCAAAACGTGCTGGACGTGGTCAAGGCCAAGAACCTGGTGCCGTTCCTCGACATGGCCTACCAGGGCTTCGGCGACGGCATCCACGAAGACGCCGCCGCGGTGCGCTTGTTCGCGGAATCAGGCTTGACCTTCTTTGTGTCCAGCTCGTTCTCCAAGTCGTTCTCGCTGTATGGCGAACGCGTAGGCGCGCTGTCGATCGTCAGCGAGTCCAAGGAAGAAAGCGCGCGCATCCTGTCCCAGGTCAAGCGTGTGATCCGCACCAACTACTCCAACCCGCCCACCCACGGCGCAGCCATCGTTGCCGCAGTGTTGAACAACCCTGAGCTG
The DNA here is from genome assembly GCF_037976155.1 of Pseudomonas sp. FSL L8-0168. Taxonomy (NCBI): domain Bacteria; kingdom Pseudomonadati; phylum Pseudomonadota; class Gammaproteobacteria; order Pseudomonadales; family Pseudomonadaceae; genus Pseudomonas; species Pseudomonas sp. FSL L8-0168. Next base: position 3,226,891 of record NZ_CP150262.1, read on the forward strand.
CGCGCCCAGTGGGAAGCCGAGCTGGCCGAGATGCGCCTGCGCATTCGCGGTATGCGCGAGCAGATGGTGGCCGAACTGGCCAAGGCGGCTCCAGGCCATGACTTCAGCTTCGTCGGTCGCCAGCGCGGGATGTTCTCCTACTCCGGTTTGAGCGTTGAGCAAGTCACCCGTCTGCGCAGCGAGTTTGGTATCTACGCACTGGATACCGGCCGTATCTGCGTAGCGGCGCTGAACCAATCGAACATTGGTGCCGTGACCAAGGCGATTGTCGAGGTGCTGTAAGCAAGCCGGCAAACGTAAGACGAAGGGGGAAGCCACTGGCTTCCCCCTTTTTATTGGCGAACACACTAGACTGAACGCCGACTGCCTCTTTGCTGCGAGAACCCTAATGAGAAACGATGACCTGGACCTGCGCGCCGACCGCGACGAACTGCACGACTACGCCCCACGCGCACCGCAAGCCAAGCGCCAGAAGAGCCTGGTGTTGCAGGTTGCGCTGGGAGTATTCCTCGGTGGGTTGGCGTTATGGCTGGTACAACTGGGCGCGACGGCAATCATGGCCAAACTGGCCATGGGCACCCTGCAGTTCGGCGGCTGATGTACGACACCTGTGGGAGCTGGCTTGCCTGCGATAGAGGCGGTTCAGTTAAAGATTCATTAACTGACACACCGCTATCGCAGGCAAGCCAGCTCCCACATTTGATCTAGGATGCTGGCAGATTGCGTTCTTCCAGCAGTTTTACGAAGCTGTTCAAGCTTTGTGACACCGTGCCCCGCCGCCAGATCAGCCAGGTATTCAAGATACGGAATGTGTCGGGCAGCGGCCACACACTCACCGCCGCACACCCCGGCATACTCTCCAGCATGCTGCGTGGCATCAGCGCCAGCCCGGCCCCGGCGCTGACACAGGCCAACATGCCGTGGTACGACTCGATCTCGAAGATCCTGCCCGGCACCGCGCCATCCTGTGAGAACCAGCGTTCGAAGTGATGCCGGTAAGAGCAGTTGGAGCGAAACGTATAGATGTTCTCGCCATTCACATCCTGGCCGCGGGTGATCGGCGCGTGATGCAGTGGCGCAATCACCACCATCTCTTCCTCGAACACCGCCACACCCTCTAGCGTGGAATGCAGCACCGGCCCATCGACAAAGGCCGCCGTCAGCCGGCCCGACAGCACACCTTCGATCATGGTGCCCGAGGGGCCGGTGCTCAGGTCTAGCTCGACCTTGGTGTATTGCTGGTTATACGCCGCCAGTAACGCAGGTATACGCACGGCCGCCGTGCTCTCCAGCGAGCCCAGGGCAAAGGCGCCTTGGGGCTCCTCCCCCGCCACCGTCGCACGGGCTTCTTGCACAAGGTCGAGAATGCGCCGCGTATAGCCAAGGAAATTCCACCCGGCCGGCGACAGGCGCAAGCGGCTTTTCTCGCGGATAAACAACTCCACGCCCAGGTCCTGCTCCAGTTGTTTGATGCGCGTGGTGAGGTTCGATGGCACGCGATGAATCAACTGCGCGGCGGCGCTGATGCTGCCTTGCTCGGCAACGGCCTTGAAGATTTCCAGTTGCACAAGATCCAAATCATTCTCCAATCATGTACATGATCGTTCCCACGCTCTGCGTGGGAACGCTGCCTCGGACGCTCCGCGTCCGATCGTTGGCGCATAGGTCTTTGACGCGGAGCGTCATGGGATGCATTCCCACGCAGAGCGTGGGGACGAGCTTAGGCCAAACATTCTCGTAATGAGAATATATTGCTTAATATTATTCAGTTTCCAGAAAACATACAGCCCCGTACGCTGGCCCCATTCCACTCATTCAGCCGGACGGTGCCATGAACAATGCTATCTCCCACCAGACCCACGCCCTGTCGATCAACCCCGCCAGCGGCGAAACAGTCGGCAGCTACCCCTACGAAAGCGCAGAACAGCTGAACGCCGCCCTCGCCCGCTCGACCGATGCCTTCCGCACCTGGCGCCGCACGCCTGTGAGCCAGCGCGCCGAATACCTGCTGGCCCTGGCTGCCGCCCTGCGTGAGCAAGCTGAAGACATGGCGCAAATGATCACCCTGGAAATGGGCAAACCCATCGCCCAGGCCCGTGCCGAAATCGAAAAGTGCGCGCAACTGAGCGAATGGTACGCCGCCCACGGCCCGGCCATGCTCGCCCCGGAGCCCACCCTGGTGGACAACGGCAGCGCCCGGATCGAATACCGCCCACTGGGCCCGATCCTCGCGGTAATGCCGTGGAATTTCCCGGTATGGCAAGTACTGCGCGGCGCGGTGCCGACCCTGCTTGCCGGCAACACCTACGTACTCAAACACGCGCCAAATGTGATGGGCAGCGCCTACCTGATCCAGCAAGCGTTGCGCAAAGCCGGTTTTACTGAAGGCGTGTTTGAAGTCATCAACGTAACCCAGGACGGCGTGTCCACCGCCATCGCCGACCCGCGCATCGCCGCTGTGACCCTCACCGGCAGCGTGCGCGCTGGCATCGCCATCGGCTCACAGGCCGGGGCCGCGTTGAAGAAATGCGTGCTGGAACTGGGCGGCTCCGACCCCTTTATCGTGCTCAACGACGCTGACCTCGACGCCGCCGTACAAGCCGCTGTCATCGGCCGCTTCCAGAACAGCGGCCAAGTCTGCGCCGCCGCCAAGCGCTTGATCATCGAAGCGGGCGTGGTTGAAGCCTTCACCGCCAAATTCCTAGAAGCCAGCCGCGCCCTGGTGATGGGCGAGCCCACCTCCTACAGCACCTATATCGGCCCCATGGCGCGCTTTGATCTGCGTGACGAACTGCACGGCCAGGTCCAGGCGACCCTGGAAGAAGGCGCCACGCTGCTGCTGGGTGGCCATAAAGTCGCGGGCGCGGGCAATTACTACGAACCGACCGTCCTGGCTGACGTCACCGACCAAATGACGTCGTTCAAACAGGAACTGTTCGGCCCAGTAGCCTCGATCATCACCGCCCGCGACGCCGAGCACGCCGTGGCGCTGGCCAATGACAGCGAGTTTGGCCTGACCGCGAGTATCTTCACAGCCGATTCCGCAAAGGCGCGGGCGATTGCCGACCAGTTGGAAACCGGCGGGATATTCGTCAACGCGTTCAGCGTCTCAGACCCGCGGGTGGCGTTTGGCGGCGTGAAGAAGAGCGGGTTCGGCCGCGAGCTGTCGCACTTCGGTGTACGCGAGTTCTGCAATGCGCAGACGGTGTGGCTGGATCGTAAGTAGTTGGCGCCTCAACAATTGATATGTCGCCGCACGCACTGCACCAAACCATCCAGGGCCTGGGGTTTTACCGGCGCGAGTACGCAGACCGTGTGCTCGCGCGCTCCTTCCGTCACTGTCAGGGTGTAATGCACCTGGCCGGGGTTGCCTGGTTCAGGGCGAGTGCTTTGCGGCAGCCGAAAGAAACCCGACGCTTCAATCAGTTGCCGCAACTCCTGCTGATCAGGCTCGGGCAGCGCGTCCAACTCTACCGTGCGCGGCTTGGCCAACCCCGGAAAAAACGCCGGTCCGCCGCTTTCCTTGATTGAAATTCGCATGGTTTTTCCTCGCCGCTCAGGCGGCTTCGTCAAACGTTTATGCCCACCGCTTTCCAGCCTTCCTTGACTGCCTTTTGCTCAGCTTTGTTCACACCATAAAGCTGGCCGGCAATATCGTGCGTGATACGTGCAAAACGCAAAAAGCCGGAATTGGGCCGCAACCGCGAATCGCGCAGTGCGTCATACCAGATACGCCCGACACGCTCCCAGGCGAACCCGCCAATCCGGGTGGCCACCTGATAGAACGCGTGGTTGGGAATGCCGGAATTGATATGCACGCCACCATTGTCCTCGTAAGTGTGCACAAAATCATCCATGTGCCCAGGCTGCGGGTCTTTGCCCAGCAGCTTGTCATCAAACGCGGTGCCCGGCGCTTTCATCGAACGCAGAGCGGTGCCTTTGATCTTTTTGGTAAACAGCCCCTTGCCGATCAACCAGTCGGCGTCCTCGGCCTTTTGCTTCAGCGCGTACTGCTTGATCAGCGAACCAAACACATCCGACAGCGACTCGTTCAGCGCACCGGATTGATTAAAATACATCAGCTTGGCTTCATCCTCGGTCACGCCATGGGCCAACTCATGGCCAATGACGTCGAGTGCCACGGTGAAGCGGTTGAACAACTGCTGGTCGCCATCGCCGAACACCATCTGGGTCGAATTCCAGAACGCATTGTTGTAGTCCTGGCCGAAGTGCACCGTGGCGTCCAGCGCCATGCCCGCATCGTCGATGGAGTTGCGGTCGAAGACCTGGTCGAAAAAATCGAAGGTTGCGCCCAGGCCGTCATAGGCTTCGTCTACTGCGGCATCGCCACTGACGGGCTGCCCTTCGCCGCGAATCAGCTTGCCGGGCAGGCTGTCGGTGTTTTCGGCGCTGTAGATCGAGCGTTGCTTCTCGGCGCCCACGGCCAGTGCCATGCGGGCCGGGCCCTTGGCGGGTACCGCGACCATGCGCAACGAGCGAAACGTGCTGTCCTTGGCACGCGTGCGTAGTGCAACTTCCCGTTGGGCTTTGTCCCCGTGGCGGGCGATCTGGTCGAGCATGTACGGCGGGATCAGGCAAAAAATCGGGTTGCGCGGTTGGCGAACACACATGAGCTGGCTCCTTTTTGGCGTGTGATGAACGTCCGGGTAACGGTTTTCAGGATAGTCCTGAGTTCGCCACCTGGGCCAAATTGTCATGAGTTTGTGTTTCAGTGGTGTTTATCCGAGGCCCATAAGGAACATGCCCATGCCTGCCCGCACAGCTAACATTGACCTTTCCCATCGCCCAAGGCTCGCCGACCTGCGCCCATTGGTCGCAGCCAGCCCCAGCCTGCTGGAAGCCAGAGCCGCGACGCCGCGTGTCACAGCAGCCAAGGACCTCACAAACCGCGCGGGCTATGCCGACGACTTCCTCAGCGACTTCGTGGTGCCATGGCCCACGGTTGACCAGCCACTGGCAGGCGACGTGCAACCCAAGCGTCTGGACTACACGCATTTCTCCATCACCCTGTCGCGCTCTCGACGACTGGCGCTGTACGTGGGGGTGAATATCGACGGCGCCAAGCATGTAGACATCACCCGCAGCAACGACACCTGGGCCTACGATGGTCGCCTACCCCTGGAGGCGCAGGTAGGTGAAGAGCTCTATGCCGGCAATGGCCTGGACCGCGGCCACCTGGTACGGCGCCAGGATCCCAATTGGGGCGACGAGGCGACCACCGCCAACTTCGACACCTTTCACTTCACCAACTGCTCGCCACAGATGAGCGGCTTCAACCAGAAGACGTGGCTGGAACTCGAAGACTACATCCTCGACAACACCCAGCGCTGGAAAGCCCGGGCCACGGTATTTACCGGACCAGTGTTCGCCGATGACGACCGACTTTACCGTGGCGTGAAAATCCCCAAGGCGTTCTGGAAAGTGGTGGCCTACCTCAGCGACGAGGGCAAGCCGTCCGCCAGCGCCTACATGATCGACCAAAGCCGCGAGCTGGGCCAACTCGACCTGGTATTCGGCCCGCTGCGAACCTACCAGCGCAGTGTGATTGCGATCGAACAATTGACCGGCATCCGCTTCGCCAACCTGGCCGACTACGACGGCTTCAGCAACGAAGAGCGCGCCACAGGCACCCGGATCGAAGCGCTGATCCGCGGCCCCCAGGATATTCGGCTCTGACGCTTCTTTTGTAGCAGCGAGCTTGCTCGCGAAGACCAGGAAAGCGCCGCGGGGCATCAGGTGCCCAGCGTTATCGTTGACGACCTTCGCGAGCAAGCTCGCTCCTACAGGGATGATCGCTTACCATACGGCCGCCGGTTCCCGTATGGGACTAACAGGGAATTCGAAACGCCGCACGCGGCGTGAACCGAAACTGCCCCCGCAACTGTAGATGCCGAGCCTGCCCTTGAATGCCACTGGACCACGTCCGGGAAGGCGGGGCATGGCGACGACGCATCAGTCAGGAGACCTGCCGGCCCAGCTAATTCACTAACCGGCGGGGTGTCCGGGAAGGACATCCTGGCCCTGCGCATCAGCAGCGCCCATGGGCGTATTTCCGAGCCGTACCTCCCCTGCTGCACCTACGGTTCACAAGGAGATCGCCTCATGCTGCCACGCGTTACCGCCCTGATCGCAGGTTTGAGTGTGTGTGCCCTGGCGCAAGCCGCGCCCACTCAGTACCCGCTGACCCTGCAAAACTGCGGCAGCACCCTGACCTTCCAGCACGCCCCCGCCCGCAGCGTGACCATCGGCCAGGCCGCCACCGAGATGCTCTACGCCCTGGGTGTGGGCGACAAGGTGGTCGGCACTTCGCTGTGGTTCAACAACGTGGCGGCGCAGTACAAGGCCCAGGACGATCACATCGAGCGCCTGGCCAACAACGAGCCCAGCTTTGAAGCCGTACTCGCCAAGCGCCCGCAACTGGTGGCCGCCGAGCTGGAATGGGTGGTGGGCCCCCAAGGCGTGGTCGGCACCCGTGAGCAGTTTCATGAACTGAAGATCCCCACCTACCTGTTGCCGTCCGACTGCGAAGGCAAGGACAACCTGGTGGGCGCCGATGGCACGCGATTGGAGCCCTTTCGCATCGAGACGATCTACCAGAGCCTCCAGCAACTGGCGCAGATTTTCGACGTGCAGGATCGCGGCCAACAACTGACCGACGAACTCAAGGCGCGCCTGGCCAAGTCCGTCGCCACGGCCCAGGGCAAGGGCTTGCAGCAAGCCAGTGCACTGGTGTGGTTCTCCAGCGCCGAAATGGCCAGCGACCCTTACGTAGCCGGCCACAAAGGCGTGCCGCAATTCATGCTGCAAACCCTTGGCCTGCGTAACGTGGTGCAGTCCGATGAGGAGTGGCCTGCCGTCGGCTGGGAAACCATCGCCAAGGCCAACCCCACCTTCCTGGTGATCGCACGCATGGACCGCCGCCGCTACCCGGCCGACGACCATGAAAAGAAACTCGCCTTCCTGCGCAGCGACCCCGTGACCCGCAACATGGACGCGGTGAAGAACAACCGCATCATCATCCTCGACGCCCTTGCCTTGCAGGCGAGCCTGCGCACCTTCGAGGGCCTTGAACAACTGGCGGCCGCCATCGACGGCTACCACCTGGGCAAATGATGCGCACCCTACTCGCCCTGGCGCTGCTGTTGCTCGCCCTGCTCGCTGGCGTCGCCATCGGTGAAACCGCCATCGAACCGCAGGTGGTGCTGCAGGTGCTCGCCAATAAACTCTGGGCCGCCGGCTACGTACTGGACCCCATCGACGAAGGCGTGGTGTGGAACTACCGCCTCACCCGCGCCCTGGTGGCCGCAGCCTGCGGCGCAGGGTTGGCAACGTGCGGCGTGATCCTGCAATCACTGCTGCGTAACCCGCTGGCCGACCCGTACCTGCTGGGCATCAGCGCCGGCGCGTCAACCGGCGCAGTGCTCGTCGCCTTGATCGGCGTGGGCGGTGGCTTGGTGTCGTTGTCGGCGGGCGCGTTTGTGGGGGCGATGGCGGCATTTGCGCTGGTGACGCTGCTGGCGCGGGCCAGCGGATCGTCCAGCGGTACCGGGCAGATCATCCTCGCGGGCATCGCCGGTTCACAGTTGTTCAATGCCCTGACCGCCTTCCTGATCACCAAGTCGGCCAGTTCCGAACAAGCCCGCGGCATTATGTTCTGGCTGCTGGGCAACCTCAGCGGCGTACGCTGGCCGTCGGTGTGGTTGGCGGTGCCGGTGGCGGTCGTGGGGCTCGCGGTGTGCCTGTGGCACCGGCGTGCACTGGATGCGTTCACCTTCGGCAGCGACTCGGCGGCCTCCCTCGGCATCCCGGTGCGCCGCGTGCAATTTGTGCTGGTGGCCTGCGCCGCGCTGGTGACGGCGGTGATGGTGTCCATCGTCGGCTCCATCGGGTTTGTCGGCTTGGTGATTCCCCATGCGGTGCGCCTGTTGCTTGGCACCGGGCATTCGCGCTTGCTGCCGGCCAGCGCCTTGGGGGGCGCGCTGTTTCTGATCGCTGCAGACGTGCTGTCGCGCACCTTGATCAAGGGCCAGGTGATTCCGGTGGGGGTGGTGACCGCATTGGTAGGCGCGCCGGTGTTTGCGCTGATCCTGATTGGCCGGAGGAATGCGCGATGAGCGTGCTCAGTTGCCGCGGCCTGGGCTTCAAAGTGCGTGACGCGCAGTTGCTGCGCGACATTGACCTGGACGTGCAGTTGGGTGAGACCCTGGGTATCGTCGGGCCCAATGGTTCAGGCAAATCCACCCTGCTCAAATTGCTGGCTGGTTTGCGTGTGCCGGCCAGCGGTGAGGTTCGCCTGGGTGGCAAGCGGCTCGGTGAGTTGTCGCGCCGCACCATCGCGCAGCAATTGGCGGTCGTGGAGCAACAGGCCGACACCGACGACGCGATCCGCGTGTTCGATGCCGTGGCCCTGGGCCGCACGCCATGGCTGTCGGCGTTGAGCCCGTGGTCACGCGAGGACGACGCCATCGTGCACCAGGCCCTGCATGACGTAGACGCCACCCACCTGAGCCAACGCGCCTGGCGCAGCCTCTCGGGGGGCGAACGCCAGCGCGTGCACATCGCCCGCGCCCTGGCGCAACGCCCGCAGATTTTATTGCTGGATGAGCCGACCAATCACCTGGATATCCAACATCAACTGGCGATCCTCAAAGGCGTGCAAGGCTTGCCAGTGACCACCTTGATTGCGCTGCATGATTTGAACCAGGCGTTGACCTGTGATCGCCTGGCCGTGCTGGATCGCGGGCAACTGGTGGCCCTGGGCGCGCCGCTGCAAGTGCTGACGCCACAGCGCTTGCAGGAGACCTTCGGCGTGCAGGGGCATTACCTGACGGACCCGTTCGACGGCGCGCAAATCCTGCGCCTGCGCTCCAACTGAATCCGTAGGTTGGGGCAGCTTGCTCTGGTGACGGTCTGACGGCCAACTGTGGTCCAAATGTGGGAGGGGCTTGCCCCTGATGAGGGAGTGTCAGCAAATACATCGGTGATTGGCCGACCGCTATCGGGGGCAAGCCCCCTCCCACACTTCACCTACAGAGGCCGATGCATGTGGGTGGTTTGCCATATCGGGTCGGCCTCGACATCCACCACCTCAAACCCCTGCCTGCGCCAGAAATCAATCGCACCGGGCAGAAACGGATGGGTATGCAAGTACATCATCTCTACGCCATCGGCCCGCGCCAGCGCCTCCAGCGAGCGGTATAACCGGCCCGCCAGGCCCAAGCGTCGCGCTGCCGGGAGCACATACAGGCGCACCACTTCCACCGTCTTGCGCCCCTGGTAGTTCAACTGCGGGAAGCGGCCGTCGTAGGGCCGATAAGCCACCGAGGCAACGATCCGGCCTTCGGCACGAGCAATCAAAAACCGCCCGCCCCCCTCAAGGTAGATCGCTTCAAACTGCGCCAGATCGTGGGGGACGCCGGTGGCACTGAGCGTGGGAAACAGTTCATCCCGCGCCAGCAAAGCGAAGCTCAGCACCTGGGGAATGTCAGCGGCCTGCACCGCCTCGATACTAACGCTCATCGCCAAGGATGCGGCTCGTTATCCACTGGCGAGCGTAAGCCAACACGCGATCGGCCATCGCCACCGGAAAGTGAATAAACCCGTGGGCCGCTTCTGGCAGCAAATGAGCCTCCACCGTTGGCCATCGCTCGGCAATCAGCAGAGTGTCATCCTTGAGCGGGTCCAGTTCACCCACAAACATCAACGCGGGCGGCAGCCCTTCAAAGTCCCCATACAAGGGCGACAACGGTGGCTGACGGCGCGTCTCGTCGCTGATCCCCGGCGTCAGCAGGCGCAGCGCCTGGACCATGCCCGGCCCGTCCAGCAACAAGGTGTCCGGCCCGGCCGTGCGCACACTGGGCGTGCCGGTCAAATCGTAGACGCCGTAATACAACACCGCGCCGCTCACCCGCTGGAGCAACTCGGGCCATTGCTTGAGCGCCAACAAAGTGGCCGCCGCCAGGTGCCCGCCGGCCGATTCACCGACAAAAAACACCGGCAGGCCGGCAAACTCCGGGCAGTCCGCCAAAAGCCAGCGCGCAGCCGTCAGGCAGTCATCCAACAGCCCTTCAATTGGCGTATCCACCGCCAGTCGATAATCCACCGACACTACGGCCACGTCGCACGCATTCACCATGCCGAGGTTAAGGTCGTCATCCATTTGCGCATTGCCAATCACCCAGCCACCGCCATGGATGTCCAGCACTACGCCTCTGGGCGGGCCTGCCGGGCGCAGGATGCGCAAGGGGATCGCCCCGAGCATTTTGCGTTCCGCCAGGGGCGCCTTCTTGAAGGTCTGGCTGGCACGCAACAGCGCCTGGATCAGACGCGGCATCACGCGGTTGCGGACCTTGAAGCGCGGCATCCACGCCAGTGTGCGATTGAAGCGCCGCATCTGGGCCAGTTCGGGCTCGCTGGCAGGCCAATGCTGGTAGGCCATCAGCGGTTATTACGCAGGATCGAGAAGTTCAACGCCGCGGCCACGCACAGCCACACCAGATACGGAAACAGGATCAGGCCGGTAATCAAATCCAGGCGCACGGCCAGCAGCACCATCGCTGCCACGGTGAGCCACAAGAGCACGATAATCACCATCCCGGCGAACAACCGATGGGCACCAAAGAACACCGGCGTCCACAGGGTGTTCAACGCAATTTGCGCCGCCCACAGGGCCAACACCATTTCGCTGCCGGGGATCAGGGTCAAGCGGTAACCGGCCCAGGCCAGCAGCAGGTAGATGATCGTCCAGGCCACTGGGAACAGCCAATTGGGTGGGGTGAAACTGGGCTTGACCAGGGATTCGTACCAGGCGCCCGGTTTGAAGATCACGCCAGTGCTGGCGGCGGCGGCGCAGGCAAGCAGGAAGATGAAAAAGGTCATGATCGGTCCTTGAGGTCCAGTGGATGGAAAACAGTACACTGCTTTTAAGTGACTCAAGCAACCGCGGATAAATTCAATGGGGGGCGGCGAAATACCCGCGCTTCTACGCGTCATGAAAATTGGTTATGGTCGGCAACATCCAGCACCGTTGCCCGAGACATCCCCTTGCCCCAGCTTACCGATCACCGCAGCCGCCCCTGGTCAGTGTTCCTGATCTTCCTGCGCCTGGGCCTCACCTCTTTCGGCGGGCCGATTGCGCACCTGGGCTATTTTCGCCAAGAGTTCGTCACCCGCCGCAGCTGGCTCAGCGAGCGCAGCTATGCCGAACTGGTCGCCCTGTGCCAGTTCCTCCCAGGCCCGGCCAGCAGCCAGGTCGGTATCGCGTTGGGCCTGTCCCAAGCAGGTTACCGGGGCGCGGCGGCAGCCTGGGCCGGGTTCACCTTGCCGTCGGCCATCGCCCTGATTCTGTTTGCCCTGGGGCTGGCCCACTACGGCGGCGCCCTCCCCCATGGCGCGCTGCACGGCCTCAAGGTTGTCGCCGTGGCGGTGGTGGCCCAGGCCGTGTGGGGCATGGCACGCAACCTGTGCCGAGGCGTTTTACGGGTGGCGTTGATGTTGATCGCCGCCTGCGTGGTGCTGCTGCAACCCTCCGCCTGGGCTCAGGTCGGGGTCATGGTGGCTGCAGGCGTGGCTGGCCTGCTGTTGTTCAAGCCCGAGAGCAGTGCCGAGCCCGACGCCCTGCCCATCGCCATCAGCCGCCGCACCGGAGCCCTGTGGTTGATGCTGTTTTTGCTGTTGCTGGTGGCCTTGCCACTCCTCGCCGCATGGGCGCTCAACCCCACGCTGGCGCTGGTGGACGCCTTCTACCGCACCGGCGCGCTGGTATTCGGCGGCGGCCACGTGGTGTTGCCATTGCTGCAAGCCGAAGTGGTGCCCAGCCAATGGGTCAGCAACGATGTATTCCTCGCCGGTTACGGCGCCACTCAAGCTGTGCCCGGCCCACTATTCACCTTCGCCGCCTTCCTCGGCGCCTCCATGACCCACGCCCCGAGCGGTTGGCCTGGCGGGGTGATCGCGCTGCTGGCGATCTTCGCCCCGTCGTTCCTGCTGATCTTCGGCGCCTTGCCCTTCTGGGCCAACCTGCGCAAAAGCCCGCGTACCCAGGCGGCGCTCGCCGGGGTGAACGCGGCGGTGGTTGGCCTGTTGTTGGCGGCGCTGTACCAGCCGGTGTGGACCAGTGCGGTTTTCAACGGCTATGACGTGGCGTTGGCGTTGCTCGCACTGGTCGCGTTGATGGTGTGGAAGCTGCCGCCATGGCTGGTGGTGATAGGTTGCGGCGCACTGGGCGGCTTACTGGGCTAGCGCAGGCCTGTGTGGAGGATGATCGTTAACACCCGCCCCCCATCAGAGATTCAATGAAAGCCCGAATGACGAGAGCGGCAATTGCGTTCGACCTGTTCCGTCATGCCAAGAGCACGGCATCTGCTGTCGTTACTCCACCTCCCAAAGTAACAAGCACACTTCTCCCTGCTCACCATCACTAAAGTCTTTTTTCGAGTCTGGCGCGGCCCAAAAGGGCATATCCTCAAACCAGTAGGCCCACTGGGTCTGAAGGTCTGTTTCTACATCACTGCACAACAACATTAGCTGAACCTTGCGAACCCCTTGTGCAACGGCGCCTTGGAGTTTTGCCCGATCTTCTGTGATTTTGGCTTTCCATTTGTTTTGCGTATAGGCATGCACCAACGACGTTTCCACCAACCAGGTTGTGCCATCCTTCGCCGAAATCGCGATGTCACCCAATTGGCCGGATGCGTGGCCAGTAAAGTGTGTCCTGTAGCCAGGTTTGGGATTGCACTCGAACGCTAGAGCGGTAAACGCGCTGAATTGTTCCCAGTTGAACCACTCTTCAAACGAGTAGCCGGTGCCTGCAAAGCGCGTGATGTCACGGGCCTTGGGCCTGAAGTGGTCTTCCAGAATCTGAGCGAGATCGCCTAGGGTCATGTGCATCGTCCTTGTATTGCCAATGGGGTAACACCCAGCGTGCGCCTAAAGGTGCCGCCTTGTGGAACCCATTAACTATTTTGTAAGGCGCGGCACACAGCCGCTACCTCATAGGTCGGAAAGAACCAGGCCCCAAAAGATTATTGGCGTGGTAGATCAGTTCACCGCCGCCTTGCTCAACCGCACCAGTCCGAGGATGGCTTCGCTTAGGCTGGTCGCGCCTTTGTTGCTTTGGGTCAGCACCACATCCACATTGGTTCCGTCACGCTTGGCCATCGTCAGCTTTTTATTCATTAGACCGCTGATGGTCACGTCGGCAATATCGGCAAGTGCCACGCGGTGCGACTCCTTGAATTGCAGGCGCACGTATACGTACTCAAGATCAACCAGTACGCCCTTGTCGCCAGAGCCGAACACTGTTTCGTCGAAGAAGAACACCACCTCGTCCTTGGCAATGTTCAACGCGTTCTTGGATTCGAAGGTCAGGACCTTCTTCGTCGGCAAGTCCGGCGCCACATAGAACTTGTGATCGGCGTTGGACCTGAAACCTTGGGCGGCAGTCGCCACGGTCAACCCGCAGCCGCCGCGTTTCGCTGAGCCTGGTAGTACAGGCGTAACAACCGATAGCGCGCTTGCCTGCGTCTCGCGCGCCACGATTTTCTCGATCACTCGCTCACAGTGTTCATCGAAACGTTCATAATTGATAAATTGCGCATAGCGCTCGATGTCCGGGCGACTGGCGCTGAAACTTTCCACAGTGCTGAGGTCGCACTGGCGCAATTGCTCCTGGATCAGAGCTTGCTTTTCCTTGAGCAGGCCGCCCATACCGAAGTACTCCACAACACCATCGAGTCGCCCTTGATCACCCCCAAACTTTCGTAGCAGGATCGGATAGATACGCTCGTTGTAGGGATAAGCGCTGATCGCCTTGACCGCCGACGGCAACACGGCCTCGTCGGGGATCAGGCCTTTTTCAATATTCTCGGTAATCGCCTGGGACTTTCTGATCTCGTCCTTTGAATAGCTGTGCAACTTACCGGGCGAATCGGCATTGATGGCATCGAGGGTCGCAAGGTAGGCCGCATTAACGATATTGCTGGCACCGTCTGCGAACGCCTTGACCGTTGCCGGGCGCTTGAAAATCTCGTCTTTCTTAAACGAGTCGCCGAGTGCGCTGACCCCTTTGGCCATCAGGTTGAATACCCCATGACCAATATTGGACATCAGGTTTTTGGCGTCGGCATCGTATACCGCCTTCTCTGAACCATAGCCTACCCATTGGCGACGACCACGGCGACGATTGGTGCGATGCGCATCCACCTCGGCTGAACGCTCGACAATGGCTTCGTATTGCTCGGCCAATACGCCGAAATCTTCATCCCATGAGTCGTAGCGCTGCATGAACGCGTCGTAGAAGCGCTCTTCGTCGATATCGTAGATCCCGTGGGCCACGGTGAGCTTGATACTTTGGCCTATTGCCTGGAGGCGGATCTTATCTGCTAGATCATCGCCGCCTTCGTAGACGCTATCCAGGTTGGAAAACAGATCGTAAAAGCCCGCATTGATTTTCTGCGACCACGTCGCGGCAATCGTCGAGAATGCTTGCCTGACCTGGTTTGTATCAAGCTTGCTTTGCGGTGTCTCAAGGGTGTGGCCGTAAAGTTCAATCGGCTGAATGCTTGCATCCATTGCGTGTCACCGTTCCAAGATCGCGGGTAGAAGGAGGGAGTAAGTCAGCTTCATCAAAGGCGAGGTGCAGCCCTCAATAAAGGTAGCACAGAGCCACTATATGATACCTGTATTACTCCCCGTCCCCTTTTCCGCGCTGCGTCTTAACTGGCCGGCATTGGGGCTCAGCCCGGCTCGACAATCTTGAGCCACGGCCAACGCGCCTGATAACTCCTGGCCTTGTGCAAAAACAGCGCCGGCTCCGGATGCAAAGGGTTGATGCGCAAGACACCCTGCTCCACATCCTCCAAGCCATAAGGCGCATACACCTCGCCCGAGGCAATATCCAGCGCAATGCACGTACCCGCCACCAGGTAACGGTCAACCCCCTGCCGAGCCGAATGCAACTGCGGGTAAGGCCGGCCAAACCGCTGCCCATACCAAAGGTGCACCCGCGCCTGATTCCTGACCTCCACATTCACCCCCAGGTCTTGGAATAGCACCTGCGCCGCACGAATTACCGCGTCTTCCGCCTCGTAGGACAGGTCCTCGTCAAAGTAAAAAACGTCATAGTCCTTCACGCCCTGAGCCGCCGGCAGATTCGCCTGATGGTTCCACACCGCCTGGAACAAACAGCCCGCCGTGAGCAAGCACTGCTGCACACCAAGCTCCGGCAGGCGCGCGGTGATGTGCGCATTGATAGGGTTGGCCATGGCCAATTCGAGCAAGGTGTCGACAGTCAATGTCATGTTCAGTCCTCCATCGTCAGCGCCAACCATAACACCTGAATATGGCCCTCCTGTAGGAGCAAGCTTGCCCGCCAAGCGCCCTGCCCTGGCTGATGATTATCCCTTCACACAATAGCTCGGCCACTCGCCGCGTCTTCCTAATCCACGTAAAACGACTCGGCGAGTTGGATGTTGATGAAGTGGGGCGGGGGGTTACCGTGCGGTTGCCGGCAGCTCCTGGCACCACTTGATAGAACGCAGCGCTTCCTCGGCAGGCACAAGCGCATAGCGCGAGTAAAACATTGTTCCGCTGAAACGACGGCCGTCGACTTCACCCAAGGTCTGCCCATCCTTGTAGTCAGAGGTGCTGAGTTGATCGGCGATGTAATACACCTTGCCATTCTCGACGGTGATATCGAAACGCTGGTTAACCATACCGCTGATGATCGGTGGCGAAGTGGAGGCGACGCTGTGCTTACCAGCGGGAATGCCGGCCTTGAAAAAACTACCGGAAGGCAAGCTGCCGACGGTGCGGCCATCGACCTGAATAGTCGGGGCGACCCCGCTACCGATGCTCGCCGCCGTGCGATAAAAGTAAACCGTGGCCTCATCCGCACGAGGTTCCGCCGGTGACGTGAAGAACGGTTGGCCTTTGAGGTCCGGACCGCTGATGCAACCGGTCAGTGAGGCCAGGGCTGCGAACAGGCCGACCCAGAGTAGCGTAGAGCGCTTCATGCATGAATTCCTTGAACGTGGATCAATGGGCGTCGGGTTTGATGACTGTCACCGGTACCGGCTTCAAATCGTGCACAACCCTTTACCGAAGTCAGTGGCATCAGAACTCGGCCAAGGCGCAAAACCACTCTTCGGTGTCAGATTCACGATGTTCCGGTCCTTGAGCATCGGGTACTTGCGCTTGAGCGCCTGCACCGTGTCATCGGCATTGTTCACGTTTGACAGGCAAAAGCGCAGGGCATCGACGCGCAGATCACCGATATAGAGAGTTTCCCCGGCCTTCACCGAGAAAACCGCAGGCACCGGGCGCGGCATCGACTTACCCGCGTAATACACGTAATGCCACTGCGTGTACTCATACTCACCCGGTGGCACTTCATACATGAAGTAATGGCCCAGCAAATGGAGTGATGGCTGATCATCTTCATTGCCCAGCGTCGTCAGCCGTAATACGGTGCCCGGGGCTCCCTGTTGCTTGATCTCAACCACCAGCCCATGGGGCTGCATCATCGGAAAGCTCTCACCAACCGAACCCACGATGATCGCCTTACTTGGGTCCGGTGCGTGCTTGCCGTCGTAGCGTGACGTCGCGCAGCCGGACAAAAGGGTCGCGCAAAGTGCGACTGCGCCCCAGACGAGATGTTTACTGCTGACTTTCCCTAGCATTGGTTTTTTTCCGATCAGTAATCTTGCAGTTCGTGGAGCCCAGCCGAGCGAACCAAACGTTCGCACATCTGATGCTTCGTTGCTGGCTCGTCGGCCTCTATTGTCCAGCTACCCGCACCCTGATAACAACCCACTCCTGTAGGAGCGAGCTTGCTCGCGAAAAACCCAAACGATCACGCAGCGCCTGAAGGCAAAATCCGATTCCCCTGCCGCACCTTGCTCCATTGCCTACGCCTGCGTCAGAATCCGCCGGCTTGTGCGCTGAGGTGGCCGTCTCTAAGGTGGCTCGGTCGCTGAATTGTTCAGTGATTCGGGTTTAGTAGCCTGAGCTTGGGTATCTATTAGTGCATGAGTTTCATCAATCAGACAGTGCGTCTGTGCTTGATGGTGGCTGTGCGTAGGGCGTCTTCGGGCGCGCCGGCTTTAGATATCCACCGGTCTACTAACCTGCGTACAGCTGCCACCCACTGTTTAGTAGCGGAAAGGTGGTGGCATCACTCAGGATGTCTACTCATGCCAAAAGCAGATTCAACAACGCTCTTCACCGTCGCCCCCAACACCAGCAACGAAACCCTCATCACCAACAGCTACGAAACCTTCACCAGCGTCAGCACCCTGCTGCTCGACCTGTCCGAAGACCTCAACGGCAAACACCGCGACATCGCCCTCGCCATACACCAACTGAGCGAACTGGGCGTACTCCTCACCGCCAGACTCCTGGACCGCGAAGCGCCCTGCCCTGGCTGATGATCAGCTCTTCAATTCATTAGATCGATGATCTCGTCGCGTCGTTGTAAGCCACATACAACGACTCGACGATTTGGCGCTTGATGGCTTTGGTGGATTCAGCCTCAGCACAAAGCCCTCTGCGATGACGAGAGCGACGACTGCTTTAAAAGTGCGCTTGTACTTTCGCTGGCTCGAAACTGATGGGCGATGAGTTTCCTAATCCGCTCAAGTACTAGCTGGCTTCGCGATGCGGTATCCTAACCAACTCGTTAAACAAGGAAGAATAACGCGCTCGTCGTCATTTCTGTCGTATCTCAAACTCCCAGCTGTTCTGCTGATTGCCGGTCTCACAACCGCTTGTTCCAACTACCACTACAAGGATTACCAAGGCGATTGGGCACCGGAGTTGATGACGCCATATGACCTGTCCAATAACGCGGCCAATGCGCCAGTGGTGTATTTCGCCACCACCCGTTTTCGCGGATTGGGAGTAAAATTCCATCGATTGCTGCTGGCCACGCATGTGGACGACCAACTACTAGAGGGTTCCGGGCGGCGCTCAATCCTTGACGTTTCCGGCAAGCAGGCACTGCGCTTGACCCCAGGCAAACACTCCTTGAGCTGGTGTTGGGTATCGATGAATGCCTTGGGTACCGGTGGCGCCAAGTGCGGCTTCGGTGCTCGCGATGTGGAATTCCGCGCAGGCCAGCGATATGTCGTGGACTTCACCACCCGCGACGACATCAATGGGCCCCCGGGGCGTCAGGTCTCGACCATTACTATCGAATCCGAGATTCGAAATCTGGACACCCATGAAGTGATCTATCCGGTGAGAGGTATTGCAGAGCTGGAGAAGGAATAACGATTGCGACGATCACCGTCACAAACTGAGTTGGGCGGTGATCGAATGCTACGTGGCAAAGGAGAGCATCCGACACTAACCTGCCCTCCACGAAGGGCAGCAATCGGCCAGAAGCAGACGTTCAGCGATTGGGGCTAAACGATGTCTGCGCCCCCATCAGGAGCTTGAGAAAGCTTTCAGCCTCTGAGCGGTTCTGGAACATTAAAGTGAAGGTGCCCAGAGTAAGCAAGCAGCAAGGGGGAGATTCGATTTCTTCGAAAACGATTTTCACAGACGTCCTCCAGTCAAACCTTAATTACGTAGTTACAGGACGTAGCGGTTTGACCTGCCTTCCATCCTGAAACACCCGATCCTTACCATCATGCTTCGCTTTATACATATTGCTGTCGGCGCATTTGAGCACTGCGGACATGTCCGATGTCGCTCGGAACTGCGCGACGCCCGCGCTGCAAGTGAACTGATGCGGAGGCAATACACTGCAACGGATGTTGCCCAGCAGGCGCAATGCGTACTCATGAGCAACCGCATCATCTTCGCCCAACAACAAGACACCGAATTCCTCACCTCCAATCCGCCCGACACTGTGGCTGCCAGGGGTGGATTTCAGGCACGCGGCCATGGCACACAAAATCTTGTCACCGACATCGTGACCGTACTGATCGTTTTTTAATTTAAATTCGTCAATGTCTAACATTATAAAGTAGCCGCTGCGGCCTTCTGCCAATGCATTTTGGAAGAACCCCATAAAGGCCCGTCGATTAAGTAAGGAGGTGAGAAAATCTGTCTCCGCCAATGTCCTGAATTCACTTTCGACCAACAACACTGAGCGCATGTTTCTTAGATAGGTAAAGCTGAGAGTAAACCCTATGGACATGGAAGCAACGCAAAAAATGACCAGATAAACTTCCAGTTCCCGGTAAAAGCCAACGTCCAAATTGGGCCACATCAGTATCCAGACCAGCAATGTAGAGAGAAGATAGTCCTGAACCGTGACGAATAAGATAGCACTGCTTACCACGATGATCACAGCTAGGGGCAGCGTAAAGACGCGCAGCTGCACATTGGTGTCAATCACATGCGCAAAGCCGAGTGATAAAATCAATATATACACGCCGCCGAGCATTCTCCATATGCGAAAATCAGCAACTACGCGATGAACGTACCATATAATCAACAACGATGCTGTAACCAACATATTTAACAGATTTAACGTTGTCGCAGGCTCAATCAGCAACACACAAAGCCAGGAAACAATTCCCGCCATTTCAATCTTGGTTACCGCTGGTGACAGCAGTGTTCGCATTCTTGGTCTGATTTTGAAATTCGCCGGCATCCCTAAACTCCTTTTCCGAAACGGCCTGAATGTGATGTCAACGTCTGGGCAATACCTAATCAATGAATTAAGTGTGCTTTGGCATCCAAATTCCTGTTATCAATCGGAAAAACCGTACGCAAAAACTTCCATATTGCTTTCACCAAAGGAGGAGGCGTTACCGCGACGCAGATAAAGCGTTCAATGCAGATCGCTGGTGACTCTACCAATGGCTTTCACTACTTGCTTTGCGCCTGACTGGATAGCTGCCATCGCCATACCTGCCTGTTCGGACAGTTCCAATAAAACGTTGGCTTGGTCTCTGCTGCACTGGACATGCAACGCGGCTTCGCCGGCCAATTCTCGATTTTGCCTGACCACACCGTTAATCTCCTGGGTGGCCGCACTGGTACGGCCGGCGAGCTTGCGCACTTCATCCGCCACGACAGCGAATCCTCGTCCATGCACTCCAGCGCGTGCAGCTTCGATAGCGGCGTTAAGCGCCAAGAGATTGGTCTGGGTGGCAATGGCGCCGATCGTGTCGACGATGGAAGCGATCAACTGCGACTGCGATTCAAGCGCGGTCATGCTGTCGGTCACCAAGGCCATCTGTTGGGAAATATTCTGTGTGCCGAGCACGGAGTCGGCGACCAGTTCCATCCCTCGGTTAGCTTTCACATCGGTATCTAGCGACACGTCGTAAGCCATGGTCGCTGCTTGTTTGATTCCGTCGGCTTTTTCAACTTGCTCGGTCACTACGCTGGCGAATTTGGCAATTTTATAAACCCGACCGGAAGCGTCTCTGATGGGATTGTAAGTGGCCTCCAGCCAAACCACTTTTCCGCTTTTATCTACCCGGCGAAAGCGACCAGCGTTAAACACGCCCTTGTTCAGACTCCTCCAGAATTCGTCGTAATGCGCCGACGCCACGTCCTCCGCCAGGCAGAACAGACGGTGATGCTTGCCCTGTATCTCCGCAAGGCTGTAACCCATCGCTTGGACGAACGATTCGTTGGCGTAGACGACCTCACCCGCGAGACTGAACTGGATCATCGCCATCGAGCGGTTCAGTGCGCTGAACATTTCGATAATCTCCTGTTCGTCCCGCGCCAGCGCAGGTGCAACCATGCCGTAGCCTTGAAACGTCCGGTTCGCTGCAGCGATCCAGCCTATATTGAGTGTCACAGCACGGCCGTCGGAGGCACGATAGCGTTGCCGTTCGATGGCGCACAGGTTGGGTGCAAAATCATTCTGCGGTTGCGCGTTGATGTTACTCATTACCATTTTTGAAAGCTGTTCCAGCGAGTATCCCAGCGTTTGCGCAAACCGCTGGTTGGCCGAGATAATCCGGCCAGCTCCATCGACACGAACTGAAAGAAACACCGCTTCGACGTCGGCGACTGTCCCGAGCGCCAGGCACAATTGCTCTTGGCAGGTAAAAAGAGCATTCTTCAACTGGCGATTAAACACGCTGAACTCCGGCATAAAAATTACAACAAAAAGGACATTGCTTAGTGATGAAATCGCTCCCCAAAATAACAAGCGAACTCGCGCTAACGTTCACACACACAGCGAATACCGCCAGGCTCGTTTCCTACTTCGCTCTCATCAACTCCCAACTCCATGCTGACACGGGCAATTGCAAAGTAGATTGACATGGCCCGCCGCATCAATTCGAGAAAGGCCGGACTCAACCCCACCAAACGTTTGTCGCATTTGAAATAGCCCTGTAACTGGCCTTCTTTGATCATGCGCTGCATGTGTGTTTTGGACACGCCCAGACGCGATGAAAGCTCCACGTAAGAGGATACGTTGTAGCCGGTCTCTAACGAGCCGGTGCGCAGGGCATCGGCATAGAGTGCGAGCATCGGCAGATGACCGCCGTCCCGATTGAGAATCCATTTCGCTTCAGGCAACAGCTTGTCGAGCAGGAAGTCCCCTTCAAGTATCTTGGCAAACCCTCGAAAAAATACGCGCAATAGATCAACATTCTTCCCCACAACCGATAACCCACTGTCGTATGGAGAGATCATCTGCGAAGGCAGCAAATAAGATTTGATTAGCTGCACGGTATTGCTTAGCGCTTTTTCCGTAGGTCGGAAACTACGTTGACGCCCGTCCTGCACATGTAACCGAACATCCAGATATCCGGCAAGGGACAAAAATGAACAATAAGAATCCAGGCTATTTCGAGACATATAGCCACGTTCGTAGCAGAATGCCTTTACTCTGGATAAAGGAACTTTCTCGTCTTTGTAGCTGAAGCTCAATAAAGACAGGGCAACCATGAATCGGTCATATTTCAACAAATTTTTATAAAACGAAGGCTTTTCTCGATAGCTTTCCATGACCAAATCGAAATGCAGCAGAACAGCTTCATCTATATTGGCTCGGGTCATTTCCGAACTGGTCTCTTTCAAATACTCAAGCAGATCAGTCTTGTTCATCGAAGTTACACAACCTTTAGCCGGCAATATCAAACTGCTACCATTCGCACTACGCACAGTATATGCGTATTCGAACCGCTGGCAGGTTCACCCCAAAAATGTTTTATGACCTGACGCGCTTCGATCGCAGCTCACCCGAGCGTGTCTGATCGATGCCCACCGGCCTAAAGGTGAGCTGCGTGCAAGAATCTCTTCGACCAATAGCAGCCATCAACGCGTCACTATAATTCCCGCCCTTGCATCATGATGCTCGCCACGATCCCCTCGTGGCACCGAACTATAGTTGGTGCATCTAACCCATCTTGGAGTGGGCCAGCGCGAATTCATCGTCCAGGATCCCGACGGTTATCTCATCAGGTTGGTAGAGCGGTTGGGTGAGAGGCGGATTTGCTCAATCTGAATTTGAATCTGAGCCAAGCCGATATTCAGGTTTGGGGTTCAGCGGACGTAGTTCAACGTCCGCTAATGGCCGATTTCTGCCGTTCGTGCAGGCCAGCAATCGCAAACCCGATGCCCAGAGCTAACCCCCCGGTATCTGATACACAACCGAATCATATTTTTCCGCCGTCCGCCTTTCGATGACGACTCCCCCCAGAGCTTCAGCAATACGTCGACTCGCACGGTTCTGCATCGCAACAGGGTAAATGAAGTGCTTTGCTGCCACCCACTGGCTAGCCCATTGAACAACCGCCCGCACCGCTTCCCCCCCAAAGCCCAACCCATGTTTATCTTCACGGATCCAGATCCCCAACTCCGGTGTTTCACTGCCGGTATGGTGCAGCCCGACCAAGCCGGTAAAACGAGCACCTACCCGCTCCCTGACCGTGAACACAATGTCGCTGCCATCCGCTATCGCAGGCAGCCACCGCCCCCAGACTTGCGCGTACTCTTCCAGCGAGGCAGGCGGTTCCCAGGACATGTAGCGAGTCAGAGTCGGCGTGATACAAGGGAAGGACTCAACAGCGTCCTGCTCACAGAAGGGCTCAATGCTAAGGCGTTGCGAGAGAATGCGGATTGGGTGGGTGTCCACTGGCATGGCCATTTCCTTCCTGGGGCCGTTACTCCATGTATGCCGTGAACATACCATGCGGGTCGCTTCATCAGTATCAGGCTCTCTATACTGAGCCCCCAGGATGGTAGCTAGAGCACCCAATATGCCCGTCGCACCCAATCAAAATTCCCCCATCATTTTGGTCCCGGTTCAACAAAGCGACTTGGATAATCTGGTAGCCATTCGAATCGAGGCCATGCGCGAAAGTCTGGAGCGTGTTGGGCGATTTGATCCAGCCCGTGCGCGGGAGCGGTTTGTTGGCGGCTTTGAAGCTCGCGACACACGCTATATCGAGGCGTCTGGAGAGAGGGTGGGTTTCGTAGTGGTCAAACATCACCCCAATGAACTCTTGCTCGACCACTTGTATGTAAGGCCGAGCGCGCAAGGTTCAGGGGTAGGGTCTGCAGTTCTCTCTCATATTTTCAAAGAGGCGGATGCGGCTGCGCTGCCTATCAAAGTAGGGGCTCTCAAAGAAAGCGCTTCGAATCGCTTTTATACCCGCCATGGCTTCCAGTTCATCGAAAGCAGTGAGTTCGACAATTATTATGTTCGTCAGCCTAGTCCGGCGATTGGCGCTCATTCCGGAACCATGGGCTGACGTGCACTAGCCCTTCAGTTCACACGCCCGATTGCTCGCCGCGTCGTCATACGCCACATACAGCGACTCTGCAATCTGGCTTTTGATCGCCTTGGTGGCCTCCAGCCCCAGCACAAAACCCTCGGCTTTACCGCCAGCACGGTTGAGTTCTTCATGGGTGGAGGCGCCAGTAATGGCGTCAAGCAGCTTGGCGGCGTGGGGGCCGACGCCTTTGGGGAGGGAGATCTGGTCGATGGACATTATCGCTACCTTGAAAAATGGAGTTCGGGAGCGAGTAAAACCACTGCCGGGGCTGGCATGGTAGACCTCTTTGCCATGAAAGGGGTCGCTTTACGCGCAGCGGCGCTATTCTTTGCGGCTACGCAGTGAGATGGGGCCATTGATAAATCTGGAGGGGTTTATGGAGTATTGCGTTGAGGGCTACTGCCTTCGGCAATTGGCATGTGACGATTTCGAGCGGATCAGCCGTTACGAACGCGTCAATCGCAAGCATCTGCAACCCT
Organism: Pseudomonas sp. FSL L8-0168; assembly: GCF_037976155.1. Taxonomy (NCBI): domain Bacteria; kingdom Pseudomonadati; phylum Pseudomonadota; class Gammaproteobacteria; order Pseudomonadales; family Pseudomonadaceae; genus Pseudomonas; species Pseudomonas sp. FSL L8-0168. The sequence continues at coordinate 3,251,093 of NZ_CP150262.1, forward strand.
GGGAGCCGCTCAGGGACGAGGAATATTTCACCACGGGCAACGCCAATGCCAGGGTCGAGCAGCAGGTCAACAATATGCACGCTGACAACGCTCTGTGTTTCCTCTTGCTTGCCGAAAGCGGAGAGGTTCTAGCGCGGTGTAACTACACGAACATTGTGAGGGGCGTTTTTCAGGCCTGTCATCTCGGCTTTTCGTTGGCGGAATCTGCCCAAGGTCGCGGTTTGATGAATAAAACGCTTCAGGTCACTAACCGACACTGTTTTGAGCAGTTGGGTCTTCACCGGATCATGGCCAATCATTTGCCCCGCAATGTGCGGAGTGAACGCCTTCTGGAGTCGCTGGGGTTTGAGAAGGAGGGACATGCGCGAGCCTATCTAAAAATCGCTGGCGTTTGGGAGGACCATACGTTGAGATCGTTGATCAACCCTGAACAATAAGCGCCCCACCCCACTCAGGAAAAAGCTGATGTCTACCGAGCCCCTCTGCCTGGTTTTCGTACCCGCCCTGGCCGCCGTGCTGACCGCCGCCGAATCGAAAAAAGGCGCACCTCTCAGCGAAGTCGAAGTGTGCAATATCCGCGACCAGGCCACTTGCATTGCGGTAACCTTCTCCACCGCGTTGGCGATGGAACAAGAACGGGGTTACCCGGATATCGTTGCCGAGGATTGCTGGAATGAGTGGCAACGCTTGCGTCCCTCGCTTCAATAGCGCCCGCTCTGATCAGCATAGGTATCTACACAACTCTGTAGCGCTCAACGGTAACCACGATGCGAAGCGAGCCGCTGTTGATCTTGATCTACTTTTGATCTTGATCTCAGGCGCCCCGTTAAACCACGCTGGCCGAACGCAGGCTTGAATTCGTGGGTAACCCGGCAGGACGCCGGGTTAGCCGCCCCGCGCCATGGATGGCGCGTGGCGGCGGCCCACGGATTCAAGACTGTGTTCGGGCACACCGAGCCTAGGCGAGGTGCCGAGTGGTGGGGCAAGAGCGCTTTGCTTACTTTCGCCTGGGCCGGCATTCCGGCTTTTCGAAAGTGAGCCGCCGTCAGGGCGGAACCCTAAGTGGCCGTTACCGCAGGAATGGATATGTACTCGGTACAGCTGTGTCGCCTATAAGGCCGCCTTCGCGAGCAAGCCCGCTCCCACAGTTTGATTGCGGGGTGTCAGGTAGATTGGCGTCGGCTGGCAGGCCGCCATCGCAGGCAAGCCAGCTCCCACAGTTGGATCGCTGAGTGTCAGGTAGATTGGCGTGGGCTGGCAGGCCGTCATCGCAGGCAAGCCAGCTCCCACAGTTGGATCGTGGGGGGTCAGGTAGATCGGCGTCGGCTGGCAGGCCGTCTTCGCAGCGATGCGGCGACCCGACAAGCCAGCTCCCACATTTGGATTTCGGAGCGTCAGATGGATATGCGCCGGCTGTCAGGCCGTCACGGGAGCAAGCTCCCTCGCCACAGATTTAGCGTCGTGCCGAAGTTGTGTAAATACCTATGCTCTGATCAGCCTATCGGCTGAAGCCCCAACCCACTCCCAGGATTCACGGACCTCCTTTTTATGCCGCCGGCCTCACGCGACCACGCCCGTATCGAACGCCGCCTCATCGCAGCCCTGACCGACGCCTGCGAGATCGCAAAGGCCGAAATCCCGGGCTTCGACTGGTTGACCCACACCGTCGACTACCGCGCCTTCCCCCAAAGCCTGCGGGTGATCTGGGTGTTCGACAGCGTTGCGAGCAAGGCTCACGCCCTCGCGACCGGCGCGGACGCCCGTATGCGCGAGCTGACTACCGCCGCGCTGGATGACGCTGACGTGCACGTCCCGAACAGCGCCCGCTGCGTCAGTTTCGATTCCGAAGAGGAATGCCACCTTCGGCATGCCGGCGATTGGCGTCGGCGGTTGGCTACTCTCCGGGCGATCTGAATCGTGCCACGGGTTGCTGACTTCGCTATTGCACCTTACACGTCAGCCAAGCCCCCCAGAACAGGCTGCTGAAGAAACGGGTCGCGTCGCCGAAGCCAGCGTCGTGCAACAGCTTCTGCACTGCGGCCTCGGAATGTGGCGGGTCGGCGCCTTGAAGGATTTTGCCGAGCTTGGCCTTCACTTCGTCCGGGGTGGCGCCATGCTGACGCCAGCGTTGGCCCCACGCCGCCAGCAGCAACGGGTGGCTGGCATACGCGTAATGATTGCCCGCGACGATCAGCGGTGCCCCCGGTTTCAGGTGCGCCCGAATCGATCGCAGCATTCGGGCCTTGGCGTCGTCACCCTCCAGATGGTGGAGCACACCGATCAAGGTGGCGGCGTCGTATGATGCGTCTGCTGCCAGGTCTTCAAGCGTCCCGAGATGCAGGGTGGTTCTATCAAGCAAGTGGTTGGCTTCCAACTGCTGCCTTGCCGCGTCGAGCATCGGCTGGGAGGGATCAACCGCCATGAAGCGCCATTCCGGTTCAAGGCTGGCCATGGCGATGATCTCCTGCGCCGTACCGCCGGCGCCGACCACAAGTACCTTGGCCGAAGGGGCATCACCAAGGCTTGCCGCGAGCATGCAGGCTGCCAGATCCTGGCACGCGTCATAGCCCGCCAACGCGATACGGCTTTGTCGTGCGTACTCGTTGGCTCTTGAGGTATCGAATTTGTCAGCAGGATTGGATGAGGATGAGTTCAAGGCGGTTCTCCGTGGCCTTGACGCAAATTACGTTAACCGTGGCAGTAAGAAAAATGCATTAATTTTATGTGCTGCATTCCCGTAGGGAATGCGGGAGCGTACGAGTGGAGAGGTTGCAGGATCGTACAAGCCTGCTGACCGCTTGCTTGGATAGTCTGGCCTTCTCATCGACAGGAAGATCCCGCATGACTCAAGCACAGCCTGTAAACCTTGCTCAAAAAGCCTCGCTCATCGACCAGCAATGGAGCCCAAGAGTGGTCGCCGAAATGAACGACTACCAGTTCAAGGTCGTGCGTATCGAGGGTGAATTCATTTGGCATTCGCACCCCGAAACCGATGAAGCGTTCCTGGTGCTTGAAGGCACGTTGCGTATCGACCTGCCGGATGGCCCGGTGTATGTGAAGCCGGGTGAGTTGTATGTGGTGCCGCGTGGCATTGAGCACAGGACCGCCGCCGAAGGTGAAGCCAGGCTGATGATGATCGAGCCAAGGGGCATTTTGAATACCGGGCATGAAGGCGGTGAGCGTACCGCGTTGAATGACCAGTGGATTTGAGCGCTGAGGCTTATTGCCTTTTGTAGGAGCGGGCTTGCTCGCTCCTACTGGCATTCGGGCAAGCCCCAAGCCCTATCGCCTTTGAATCTGCACCGTAGCAAACGTCGGCTCGTCGCGCGCCTGCTCCAGTGTATTTCTGGGCTGTTGCGGGGCCAGGGATTGCCCCTCTGGCCGTAACGCAGGCGGCGGATGCAGGCGCATGTCCGAGCGCTCATCGCTGGGCGCCACGCCGAAGAAATCCCGGTAGCACTTGGAAAAATGCGGCGTGGAGACAAAGCCGCAAATCACCGCCAGTTCGACAATCGAAATGGGCGTCTGCATCAGCAACTGGCGGGCTCGGGTCAGGCGCAGCTTGAGGTAATAGCGCGATGGCGTGCAGTACAGGTGCTTCTGGAACATACGCTCCAACTGGCGGCGGGACACGTGCACGTAGGCGGCCAGTTCGTCGAGGTCGATGGGTTCTTCCAGGTTGGCTTCCATCAGGGCGACCACTTCTTGCAGCTTGGGCTGTTGCGTGCCCAGCAGGTGCTTGAGCGGCACGCGTTGGTGGTCGCACTCGTTGCGAATGCGCTCGTACACGAACATCTGGGAAATCGCCGCCGACAGCGTGTGCCCGTGATCGCGGCCGATCAGGTGCAGCATCATGTCCAGCGGTGCAGTGCCGCCGGAGCTGGTGAAGCGGTTGCCATCGAGGGTGAACACGCTGGAGCTGACCTTGACGCGGGTGAACGCCTCCTGCATCGACGCCATCAGCTCCCAATGCACGCTGCACTGGAAGCCATCGAGCAAACCCGCCTGGGCCAGCGCCCAACTGCCGGTGCATACCGCGCCGAGACGTTTGCAGTACAGGCGCGCCTGGCTGCGCAACCAAGCGATGAGCGCAGGGCTGATAGCCTGTTGAATGCCGACGCCGCCGCACACGATCACCGCATCAAAACCGCGCTGGTCCTGCGCGCACGCATCCGGGGTCACCGACACGCCATCGCTGGCCCACACCGGCTGGCCGTCCAGGCTCAGGGTTTGCCAACGGTAGAGCTCTTCGCCCGCCAATTGGTTGGCCATGCGCAGCGGCTCGACCGCACACGACAGCGATATCAGCGTGAATTGGTCCAGCAGCAAAAAGCCGATGGTCTGGCAAACAGGTGCCTCGGTTTCCATCACCGCTACCCCACGGGCGTGATCAGGACTGTTCCAGCGCCACCGGCTTGGGTGCCCGGTTGTGCTGGCGCGACGTGACCAGGCCGATAAAGGAAATCACCAACGCCAGGCCAATGGTCGAGGACACTTCGGTGCGGTGTTCCGGCGTCACCATCATCACCCCCAGGGCCAGGCAGATGAACACGATCACCAGGTAAGTCAGCCAGGGAAACAGCCACATGCGAAAGGTCAACTCGACGTTCTGCCGAAGCAGCAAGCGACGCATACGCAGTTGCGAGATAGCGATCACCAGGTACACCAACAACGCGATGGCGCCGGAGCTGGCGAGCAGGAACTGGAACAGACCGGCCGGCATGAAGTAGCTCAGCAACGTAACGCCCGCACCGATGATGGTGCTGGCGATCACCGCCGCCCGAGGCACGCCCGCCTTCGAGGTGATTTTAAGTGCCGGTGGCGCATCGCCGCGTTTGCCCAGGGAAAACAACATGCGCGAGGAAATGTAGATTGAGGAGTTCATGCAACTGGCTACCGCGATCAACACCACCACATCGACCATGAACTTGGCGTTGGGGATGTTCATAATTTCCAGTGCACGCTGATAGGAACCCACGGAGGCCAACAGCGGATCGTTCCAGGGCACCACGGAAATCACGACGGAGATCGACAACAGGTAGAACACGCCGATGCGCCAGATCACCGAGCGCGTGGCCTTGGCGATGTTCTGCGCCGGGTTGCTCGATTCCGCGGCGGCGATGGTCACCGCTTCGGTGCCGATGAAACTGAACATGATGGTAATGAACGCGCCCACCACCGCCGACAGGCCGTTGGGAGCAAACCCGCCATGCTCTTCCATCAAGCGGCTCAAGCCGCTGGCTTCGCGATCCGGGATCCAGCCCATGAGTACGCTGAAGCCCAGGCCGATAAAGCCGACGATGGCGATCACCTTGGCCATGGCGAACCAGAATTCGAATTCGCCGTATTTGGCCACGCTGAACAGATTGGTGATCACCAGCAACACGATTGAGATCAACGCAAACAGCCACGCATCAACCTGAGGGAACCACTGATTGAGCACATGCCCGGCGGCCAACGCTTCGATGGGAATAACCAGCACCCAGAACCACCAATACAACCAGCCGATGGTAAACCCCGCCCACGGGCCGATGGCCTGGTCGGCGTAGGTGGAAAACGAGCCGGTGTCCGGGCGTGCCACCGCCATTTCCCCCAGCATGCGCATGACCAGCACCACCAGCAGGCCGGAGAACAGGTAAGCCAGCAACACCGCTGGCCCTGCTGCGGCGATAGCATGTCCGGAGCCGACAAACAACCCCGCGCCGATGATGCCGGCGATGGACAACATAGTCACGTGGCGGGGCTTGAAGCCTTGCGCCAGCTGACCGTTAGAATCGTTGGGAGTCGGGCTAATCATTGTTTTTGTTGTGCTCAGGCGGCCAATGACCCTCACCTTAAGTGCGCGGGGCCCGGTACAAGTAGCCTGGTTACGCCATCATCGAGTCTGATATCGACATTGGTCATGGCGGTGCACGGGTTTACCGAGCGTCACGCCTTACTCTTGAACGCTGCGTATGAGCGAGCCAAACAGCTCCCCACGCGGCATCTTGTCCAGTGGGATACCGGCATTCTCGAACCACTCCTGGCCGGCTTCCGGATGCGGCCCGCTCAGCACCACAACGCCTTTCTGGTAGGCATAGCGCGCCGCTGCCACATCGCCATTGCGGTAAGTGGCGAGGGTCCTGTAGGGCGCGGCGGCACTGGCCTTGGGAAAGTACGGGCCGTCCTGATAGAACACATGATCAGCCTGGCCGTCCCACGTCACCCGCACAGCAGCGTCGTCGATACCGGTCACTTCAAAACCGGGGCGGCCGGCTTCGGTGTCCAGCGCCTGGGGGATCAGCCCGAGATTGTTGTCGTCCGCCAGGTAGGCGCCCATGCACAGGCCCAGGTAACGGCCACCCTTGGCAACATAGTCGCGGATAGCCTCGGCACGCTCATCACCGAGACTGTCGAGGGCGCCGGGGATGTCCTGGCCGCCGCCGGGTTGTACATAAAGGTCGTAGCGGGCCAGGGTGTGTGGGGTGATGTCGATGGGTTCGTCGGCACCCACGAAGTCGATCTGGTAATTCGGGTTGAGACGCTGCAAGGCGGTTTTCACGTTTTCCGAGCAGTCCGGGCAGCCTGCCGGGCCTCGGTAGATGGCGACATGGGTAATGGGGCCTGCGCCGTGTACGGGTAAAGGGTGCAGCGTCGCAACGGCGAGAAACGTGGCAGCGAGGGCAGGCAGTTTCATGGGCTCGGCTCAACGGTCAGTTGAATGGGTTTGATCCAGTGGTCGCAGCGCCAAGCCTATAACGATGAGCCTTTTGAATTCGTGAAGAGTTGTAAATCCACGGGGGCCACTCATCCACTTCCCAGCATCTGCCATAACGACGCGCCTACGCCGGTAATGCTCTCACCGGCGATCAGCCCCGCCGCTGCCGTGATCGCAAAGCGCTGCGTCACACTTGGCCAGCGACAGCTCACGGCCCAGGTCATGATCGCGCCAAGGGCCATTATCAGCGACACCGACGCAGGCAAGACAAACGCCAGTCCCAAGGCTGCCGCACTCGGCAGGTAGCGGGCGCGATGGGTGGGTAATGTGCTGTCGAGTATGCCCAGCAGCACGCCGAACAAGCTTGCAATGCCGATGGCCCAGCGGATGCTGGGGGACAGTGAATCCAAACCGTGGGTCAGGGTTTGGGCCACGGCTTTCCAGGTGGCGACGGCCGGGGCTGGCCATTGTTCGGTGAGCAGCATGGTTTGCGGGTCGGGGATCAACGCCAGGTACGCGAATACGCCGACGACGCTGCCGACAAAAATCCCAAGAATCTGGGCGATAACCTGTTTGTGCGGCGTCGCGCCAATCGCCTTGCCCACCTTGAAGTCATTCATCAGGTCCGTGCACTGCCCCGCCGAACCGCCAGCGGTGTTGGCGCTCATCAGGTTGATCGGTACCTGGCCGGGCGCAGCGATACCAAAGCTCAGCTGGGACAGTTGCCCGATGGCGCCAATCGGCGGAATACCGGTAGCCCCCACCACCCGCGCCGCGACGGCGGCCAGGCAGATCGCCAGGGGAATGGTCAGCAGCGCCATCCCAAGGTTGATACCGAACAACAGCGCTTGCAGGCTCACCACCAACGCAATCGCCAAGGCAAACCCCACGGCAGGCCCAGGCTTGGGAACCGCCCAGGGCGTGCCGCCAGCCGCTCGGGTTGAGCGATGCAACGCCCACAGGCGAATCGCCAGGGACGCCAGGGTGGAACACACCATCAGGCTCACGCCGGGCCACAGCAGCCATTCCACCAGCGCGGCAAATTGCGGGCCGCTGCTGTCGGCGGGCAGGCTCACCAAGCCATCGGCCAACAGCCACGGCCCCAGCCCGCCCCATGCCAGCAAGGCGCCGAGCAACAGGGTCAGGCCTACGCGAATGCCGATGATGCCGCCGAACCCCAGCAACAGCAGAGAGGGGTCGGCGGTGAAGGTCAGGCGCTCCAACTGGGCGTTCGGCGACTAGCGCGGGAAGGCCCATATAAAGGTATCCACCCACTTGACCAGCCCGGACAACAACGCTGCGCCGAGCAGTACTTTCAAGCGCGTGGCGGCTTCGCGGCCATGGTTGTAGATGTGCAGCAGGGTTTCCAGGGTGGCCATGCCTTCGGGAAATTTCAGCGCCTTGTCATTGAGCAATGAAGGCCGCAGGTACCACGCGATCCAGATCCCCAGGAAGCTCACCGAAAACACCCAGGCGATCATCGGCAGCGCGGCCAGTTGGTTGCCTGTGAGCAAGGTATAGGCCGGGATGGGCGCCACCAGCCCACCGGAGATGATCGATGCCGCAGCCGAGGCCACGGTCTGGTTGATATTGCTCTCGTGCAGGGTCCACGGCAGGTGTTCAGCGGAACGCTGGGCCAGGCCTTGCCAGAGGCCATAACCGATCAGCAAGGCGATGATCGACATATTGAACGACCAGCCGATCTTCAAGCCTGCGTACACATTGGAAGGGGTCAGCAGGATGCCCAGCACGATCCCGGTGATGACTGCCCGCAGGCTCAGTTCGCGCTCTACGGGCGCGATTGACGAGGTGGAGTGCATGCAGATTCCTTTCGAGAAAAGCCAGTGCCACGTTTCAAGTGAGCGCAGGGAGATTCGAAGGTTCACCTGTTGAACCTGGGTCTAAGGCTGTAAATGTGGGAGCGGGCTTGCTCGCGAAGGCGTCGGCCCAGCAAACATCGAGGCTGACTGACCCACCGCTTTCGCGAGCAAGCCCGCTCCCACAGGAGATCTGCGCTTAACTGACTGGCATTAGGGCAAGCCTCCTCCAACATGGCTTCTGGCTATTTGGCGAACGCGTATTCCCCACCCCGCTCCACCGCCTTGCGATAAGCCGGCCGCGCCTGGAGCTTTTGCAGCCACGCCGCGAGGTTCGGGTAGGCCTGCAATTTGCCCTGGGCCTGGGCGACTTCGCCGATAAAGCTCATCTGGATATCCGCGCCGCTGAGTGCGTCGCCCACCAGGTACGGCGTGTGGCCCAGCACATCATTCAGGTAGCCCAGGTAGTTGGCCAGCTCCGATTCAATCCGCGGATGCAGCGGCGCACCTGCGTCACCCAGGCGTCCGACGTAGAGGTTGAGCATCAGCGGCAGCATGGCCGAGCCTTCGGCAAAATGCAGCCATTGCACATAGCTGTCGTAGGCATCGGTGGCCGGGTCGGGTTGCAGTTGGCCGCTGCCGTGGCGACGGATGAGGTAGTCGATGATCGCGGCGGACTCGATCAGCACACGCGAGCCGTCTTCGATCACCGGGGATTTGCCCAGGGGGTGAATGGCCTTGAGTTCAGGCGGCGCCAGGTTGGTCTTGGCGTCGCGCTGGTAGCATTTGATGTCGTAGGGCAGGCCCAATTCTTCAAGCGCCCACAGGATACGTTGTGAGCGGGAATTGTTGAGGTGGTGAACAGTGATCATCGAGGCAACACCTTGGGGGGGGGATTTAAGAGAAGACTACAGCGTAGCGGTGAAGTGCCGCGAATGTCGCCAGGCAGCACCAGCCTGCACGATCGAATGTGGGAGATGTCGAGCTTTAGCGAGGCTTCGAAGGCTGCGGCATTCACGACATGGATGTTGCCTGATACACCGCTCGAAGCCTCGCTAAGGCTCCACATCTCCCACACTGGACCGGTGGCGGTCAGGCGAGCAACTGATCGATCCACTTCACCTGCTGCACGATCTCCTGCACTTTCTGCTCGGGCACCGCCTGCCGCGCCTGTTCGAGGCTGGCCAATGTCTTGCGCTTCTGGCGCAACATCCGTTGCCATTTCGCCACAAACGCCGGGCTGCGGGCCTGCATTTGCAGCGGGCCGAAGTACAGTTGCTCGGCGGTATAGGTGACCGCCTCGGCGCGTTCGGCAACGATGATTTCGTAGTAGAAGCGGTTTTCCAGCAGCAGCTCCTCGTGCAGGATCCGGTAGCCGTTGTCCATCAACCATAGGCGCAGGGGCTGCTCGCCGCCGTTGGGTTGCAGGATCAGGCGTTCCCGGCCATTGAGGTGCGCCTTGCCACTGTCGAGAATGTCGCGGATCGTCTCGCCGCCCATGCCGCACAGGCTGATGGCGGTAATGTCATCGCCGGCTTGAATCGCCGCCAAACCATCGGCCAGGCGCACGGTGATGTGCTGCCTCAGGCCGTTGTCGGCCACGGTACGGCTGGCCGCCTGAAACGGTGTCGCGGCCACTTCCCCCGCCACGGCCGCCGCAATAGCGCCGCGGTGTATCAGGGCCACCGGCAGGTAGGCGTGGTCCGAGCCGATATCGGCCAGGCGGGCACCCGTCGGTATGTGCGTGGCAACGCGCTCCAGGCGCTGGGACAAGGTGTGTTCGTTCAACGGTGATTCCTTAAGAGTGCCCGGAAAATCGATCCCGGCTGTTGGTCAAGTGCAGCACCATGGCCGCCCGTGCGGCGTCCGGGTCCTGGCGCTTGATAGCGTTGTAGATGGCCTCGTGTTCCAGGCTCGCCAACTGCCCCAGTTGGGCAAAGTCCGCGCCGCCGCGCTCGACGGCATTCACCTGGGTGCGCGGAATCATCGCCGTGCCCAGGTGCTGCATGATGTCGGTGAAAAACGTATTGCCGGTGGCTTCGGCGATCAGTTGGTGAAAGCGCTTGTCCTCCTCCACACAGCTGTCGTTGTTGGCCAGGGAGGCTTGGTAGTCGTCCAGTGCCTGGCGCATGTGGGCCAGTTGTGCCTCGCTCCTGCGCAGCGCGGCCAACGCCACCGCTTGCACTTCCAGACCCAGGCGCAATTCGAGCATGTTGCGCACGCTGGCGACCGTGTCCACATGCAAGCGCAGGCCCGGCTGCGTGTGCTGCTCCAGCACAAAGGTGCCGATGCCGTGACGCGTCTCCACCAGCCCCGACGCCTGCAGCTTGGACAAGGCCTCACGCACCACGGTACGGCTCACCCCATGCTCAAGCACGATGGTGGATTCGGACGGCAGTTTTTCACCCGGCTTGAGTTGTCCCAACTGGATGCGCTGGGTCAGTGCCTCGACCACACCCTGGGCCAGGTTGGCGGAACGTTTACGCACAGGCGGTGTGCTTTTAATCGGCATCGAGACGGGTCCACGGGGTTGGGCTGGGGGGAGCTTATCACCCTGAGCGCACGGGGCGACGGGTGGTGGCGAAAAACACCCAACTTGTATGACAACGCACTCATCCCACCTCACCCGACCCTGTCTTCGCTTTGAGAGAAGCGCACACCCCGAGCCGTCACCAGCGAGGCAAAACCCAATAAAACCTGGCAAATAACCAAAATAGCCAATCTCAATACCGGCTTATAAGAACAAAAACAGCCCTCACAGGATTGCGGCCTTCAAAAAACAACTTGTATGATGTCTGTCAACAAAACACCAAGCCCGCATAAAAATAATCAGGGGGAGTTTTCATTCGTGAAGCATTCAAGCCCAGCACCTGCCGTACCCGAAAGTGATTCAGCGCTCGCCCGCGCCGTGAGCAAAGTGAAGCGGCATGTGCTCCCACTGTTCGTGGTCATGTTCATCCTCAACTACATCGACCGGGTCAATATCGGCTTCGTGCGCACGCACATGGAGCATGACCTGGGGATCGGTGCAGCGGCCTACGGCTTCGGCGCCGGGCTGTTCTTCATTGGCTATGCGCTGTTCGAAGTGCCGTCCAACATGCTGCTGCAAAAAGTCGGCGCGCGTATCTGGCTGACCCGCATCATGTTCACCTGGGGCATCGTCGCCACGCTGATGGCGTTTATCCAGAACGAAACCCACTTCTACATCCTGCGTTTCCTGCTGGGTGTGGCGGAAGCAGGATTCTTCCCGGGCGTGATCTATTACTTCACGCGCTGGTTGCCCGGCGTGGAGCGTGGCAAGGCCATCGCGATCTTCCTCAGTGGCTCGGCGGTGGCGTCGTTGATCTCCGGGCCGTTGTCGGGCGCGTTGTTGCAGATCGAAGGCTTTGGTTTGCATGGCTGGCAATGGATGTTCGGCATCGAGGGCCTGGCCTCGGTGGCGCTGGGCTTCTTCGTGTGGTTCTGGCTCGACTCCAAACCCCACGACGCCAAGTGGCTGAGCCGCGAAGAGCAGGATGCGCTGGTGGGCGCCATCGATCAGGAGCAACGTGATCGCGAAGCCCTGACCACGGTGAAACCCACCCTCGGCAAGCTGCTCAAAGACCGCCAGATCCTGCTGTTCTGCGCTCTGTACTTCTGCATTCAATTGACGATCTACGCCGCCACCTTCTGGCTGCCCAGCATCATCAAGAAAATGGGCGACCTAAGTGATGTGCAGGTGGGTTTCTTCAACTCGATCCCCTGGCTGATCTCGATCATTGCCATGTACGCCTTCGCGTCGCTGTCGGGCAAGTTCAAGTTCCAGCAAGCCTGGGTCGCGGCGGCCCTGCTGATAGCGGCGGCCGGCATGTTCATGTCCACCACCGGCGGGCCGATCTTCGCTTTCGTGGCGATCTGTTTTGCCGCCATAGGGTTCAAGTCCGCGTCGTCGCTGTTCTGGCCGATCCCCCAGGGCTACCTGGATGTGCGCATCGCCGCCGCGGTGATCGCGCTGATCAACTCCATTGGCAACCTGGGCGGTTTTGTGGCGCCGACTACCTTCGGCTTTCTCGAACAAACCACCGGCTCGATCCAGGGCGGGCTGTATGGCCTGGCCTGCACCTCGGTGCTCGCGGCCATCCTGGTGTTCTTTGCCAAGACCTCTCCCTCTGCCGTGTTGGCCGTGCCCGACGGTGCCGCCATCAGCAAACCTCTTTGAACTCAGCCAGGAACACGCCATGAATACCCCTGTAGTCACCCACTTCCAAGTCATCCCCGTCGCCGGCCACGACAGCATGTTGCTCAACCTCAGCGGCGCCCACGGGCCTTACTTCACGCGCAATATCGTCATTCTCAAGGACAGCAGCGGCAACACCGGCGTGGGCGAAGTACCCGGCGGCGAGCGCATTCGCCAAACCCTGGAAGACGCCCGCAGCCTGGTGGTCGGCCAGCCGATTGGCCAGTACCAGCGCGTTCTCAACCAGATGCGCAGTACCTTTGCGTCTCGAGACAGCGCGGGCCGCGGCCTGCAAACCTTCGACCTGCGCATCACCATCCACGCCGTCACCGCCATGGAGGCCGCACTGCTCGACCTGCTGGGCCAGTTCCTCGAAGTGCCGGTGGCCGCCTTGCTAGGCGAAGGCCAGCAACGCGACGCAGTGAAGATGCTCGGCTACCTGTTCTATGTGGGGGATCGCAACGCCACCGACCTGGCCTACCGCAACGAGGCCGACGCCGATGACGACTGGTTCCGCCTGCGCCATGAAACAGCCCTGACCGCCGACGCGGTAGTGCGCCTGGCCGAAGCGGCCAAGGCCAAATACGGTTTCAACGATTTCAAGCTCAAGGGCGGCGTATTGAGTGGCGACGCGGAAATCGAAGCCGTCACTGCGCTGGCCGAGCGTTTTCCCGATGCGCGCATCACCCTTGATCCCAACGGCGCATGGTCCTTAAAAGAAGCCATCCGCCTGTGCCGCGACCAGCATCATGTGCTGGCCTACGCCGAAGACCCCTGCGGCGCAGAAAACGGCTACTCGGGCCGCGAAGTCATGGCCGAATTCCGCCGCGCCACGGGCCTGAAAACCGCCACCAACATGATCGCCACCGACTGGCGTGAAATGGGCCATGCCATCCAGTTGCAATCAGTGGACATCCCCCTCGCCGACCCGCACTTCTGGACTATGCAGGGCTCGGTGCGCGTCGCGCAGATGTGCAACGAGTGGGGCCTGACCTGGGGCTCGCACTCCAATAACCACTTCGATATTTCCCTGGCGATGTTTACCCAGGTGGCGGCGGCCGCCCCCGGCGAGATCACCGCCATCGATACCCACTGGATCTGGCAGGACGGCCAGCGCCTGACGCGGGAGCCGTTGAAGATTGAAGGGGGCTATGTGAAGGTGCCGGCCAAGCCTGGCCTGGGTGTGGATATTGATATGGACGCCGTAGCCCAGGCCCATGAGCTGTACAAAGGCATGGGCCTTGGAGCCCGGGATGACAGTGTGGCGATGCAGTTTCTGATCCCGGGTTGGGGCTTTGATAACAAGCGGCCTTGTTTGGTGCGGTAACTCGGTTTGAGGAACGCTCAGCGCAATGTGAGCGTGACGCAAAAAATCCGATGCCCAAACAGGCATCGGATTTTAGTCAGATCAGAAGCTTAGCGGTTTGACCTCTGGCACGTCTGCCAGAGGCCCCTTTGCGCTACTGCCGATTGGCGACCTCCAGATCCGCCGCATCCTGTTCCAGGCCAGAGAGAGCAGTGCCATTGATCATCGGCCCATAACGGCGGCTGAATTCCCAGTTGTAGGGCACATGGTCTTTGCTGATCCCGTTGTCCCAATTCACCGACCAGGTCATCAGGCCCTTGATCGACAATCCTTTGTCGTGCAAACGCTTGAATGTATTGGTCACGGCTGTCGGGTTGATCACATAACCGGTGGCAGCCGCATCGACGTTCGCAGGCAGGCCAATGACGAACTTGTCTGCCGGGATCTTGGTAAACCCGCGCGTTCCGCTCACCAGACTTTCGGTGAGGTAAAACAGGAAGTCCTCCTTCAGCGCGTCGTTGTTCTGGGCAATCCAGGCGCCGTTGCCGCTGTTGACCTCCTGCACCCAGATGCCGTCGCCACCCTGGTTGTAATACTGCGGGGCGATGAAGTCGTAATAGCCTTCCAGCGCCTGGATGTAACCGACGTATTTGCCGGCGGTGGTGAGGTACGGAAACTCCGGCGCCATGCTGATGATGAAGTGTTTGCCTTGAGCCGCGTAGTGGTCCTTGACCAGCTTCAAGGCGGCGGGCAGGACAGTCTTGTTGTCGGCGAAATCAATCGCGCTCTGTTCAAGATCGATATCCAGGCCATCAAAGCCATAGGTTTCCACTAGGCGGATAATTTCGCTGGCCAGTGGCTGTTCATTGCCTTTATGCAGTTCGATGTGTGCATCGGCGCCGCCAAGGGAAATCAGCACCGCCCTGCCCTGGCTGTTCAGCACGCCCACTTGGCGACGAAACTCGGCATCGGACAGGTTGTACGGTTTGAAGGTTGGGATACCGTTGCCCTTCATGAAGGCCACGGCCACCACGTTGTAATCCTTTGGGACATCCGCCAGGCTGATATTGGCGAACTGGCCACGCTGGTAGCCATCGCTCGGGCCGGCAGGCCAGTTATGCCAGAAGCCCATGAGGATCTTTTTGCCGGCAATGCTCGGCATCAGCGAAGCGGCATCGTTGAGCGGCGATTGCAGTGAGGTAAAGTCAATCTTTGACATGTTCTAATCCTTCAGAACGTGTGGGTTTAACGGTGCGGGCTTATTTGAAGTCCACATCGAAGGCTTGATAGAAGGCGTTGCCGGTGTTGGCGACGATCCACATCAACACAATCACATGCTGGCCCTTTTTGTGGGTCGGCAGTTTCACTTCATGATCGACCTTGGCCTTCAGTTCGCCTGCATGGCTGTAGTACGGCACCTGGGCATAGAAGTCTTCAGCGAACGGCTGGGCTTCCAGCTGTGCGCGGGTGATGCGCTGTTTCGGATCCCAGCCATCCTTGGTGATCAGCCAGCGATAGCCACGGGTGGTGTGCGGCGCGGTGTATGCCCAGGTGACCTTGAAGGTCTGACCCGGCTCGACATTGAGCAACGGCCAGGTGAAGGCGCGGCCGAGTTTCTTGGCCATTTCCTCGTGGGTGAAGTTGACGCAGTCACGGGCATCGGTCTTGCCACCGCTGAGGATGACGCCGTCGGCGGGTGGCGTGACGCTGTCACTGTCGGTTTGATAAGGCGCCGGAAACGCACCGGCCGTCAGTGCCGGGAAGTTCTTGCCGCCTTCCATTTCATTGACCTGCCAGGTTTCCAGCAGGCCAAGATCCACGGCGACTGCGCCACGGCTGGAAGGGGATGTGACACGACCATGGCGAAGAGGTGTCTGGGTTTGTGGTTTGTTCATGTTGTGACTCCATTGATTTGATTAAGAACTCTCCTTTCTTGAAGGAGAGGACCTCAACCTAACGGAGTGGCTTTTTTTTGCCACAGGCCCATTTTTCACTCATTTTCGGTTCATGAGCGCGCAGACCTGCAAATACTGGATATATAAACAGTATTATAGGGAAACCCTTACGCTTCCAGAGGTCGATTTCCTACAAGACCATGCGCATTTCAATACAGCTTCTCTGTACCGATGGCAGCCGTTTTTTTAGGGGGGGTCGCAGTAATCGGTCGCACCGTCAGTTCCACCCCCAATGCCAGCATCAGCTTCTGGACCGTCTCATAACGCGTCTTTGAGCCGCCTTTCAGGGTTTTATACAGGCTCTCCCGATTCACCCCCGCCGCTTCGGCAACCTTGTTCACACCCTGGGCCTTGGCAACCTCGGCCAGCGCTTTCATAAGGACTTGCGGGTCATGGCACGCCATGCTTTGCGCAAGATAGGCACTGATGGTTTGCGGGCTATCAAGGAAGCGTGAAGCCTCATAGGCACTGGTGCCGGATGTATCCAGCTCGAGGATCGGCATGTCCTCTGGTTTGAATGTTGACTGACTCATGTCATTGACCTCTCAGGGCATCAAGAATCTCTTTTGCCCGCTTGATTCCTCGTTTCTGGTCGGTTTTATCGCTTCCCCACAGCATCAGGTAAGCGGTGATGCCCGTGCGCACAAAGTAAATCCTGTAGCCGGGCCCGACAAACACACGCATTTCACTCATGCCATCGCCTACAGGCTGGCAATCGCCAAAATTGTTTTCTTCGGCTCGATCCAGGCGGATCAGTACAGCCGTCTTACCCCACACATCCTTCATACCGTCGAGCCATGTATCGAACTCGGGCGTCCTGCCGATCGTATTGGTCACAGATTCAAATGTAGCCTACTGGCTACTCCTTGTAGATGCCAGTGAATTTTTAATGTCGGTGTGCACCGCCAGAAAAAATCCTAGTCCAGCCGCCGCGCAGGCAGCCGAGCAATACTATTAGCGCTTGTGTCCTCAAGACCGAAACGTTGCGTCGCGACTGAGGCATCCTCTCTGTAGGAGCGAGCTTGCTCGCGAAGAACGTAAAGATAATGTGTTCATCCAGAATGAACGCGGCGCCTATGGTTTTTCGCGAGCAAGCTCGCTCCTACAGGGAGTGAGTGAGTGGGCCGGCGTTGATGTAGACCCGTCCTACAGCAAGCTGCACCACCTTGCTCCGTTGCCTACAGTTGCGTCAGAATCCGCCGGCTTGTGCGCTTGGATGGGCGTCTCGAAGGTGGCTCGGTCGCTGACAACTCAGTGATCGGGTTTAGTAGCCCGAGGGTCAATTACACTTAGTGCATGAGCTTCATCTATCAGACGTTCCTGTCTGTGCCTGATGGTGGCTGTGCGTAGGGCGCCTTCGGGCGCGCCGGCTTTGTGTAATTCCCCGGTCTACTAACCTGCGTACAGCTGCCACCCTTTCGTTTAGTAGCGAAACGGTGTCGGCCCCATTCAGGAATTACGCATATGTACAAAGTCACGCCCAACCCTCCAAACGATCCAAACCTGAAGCTTGATCAGGCAGCCCGTCGTGCGATCGATCACGCCCTCAACCCCAACGCCGAGCCCCCTCCTCCACCCTCGACACCGCTGTTCAGCGTTGCCGACGATGCCAGCAACGAAATGCTCGTCGCCAATAGCTATGAAACCTTTTCCTCAGTAACCGCCCTGCTGCTCGACCTGTCAGATGAACTGACCGGTAAACAGCGCGACGTCGCGTTGGCAATTCATCAGTTAAGTGAGCTGGGAATGCTGTTGGTCGATAAGTTGATGGAGCGCGAGGCGGCTGTAGCAGCTGGCTAAACGTTCAACACGCCCAAAAAAGAAGCCGAGCCGTCACGCCCCAAGACGACTCGGTTTTTTTTTGCCAAAGCAGGGGTTGACCTTAAAGCGAGGTTTAAGGTGAGCATGCACCAACCGACAGGATTACTGGACCCTGGATCATGCTCAAAACCCTTATTTCTTTTGCGTTGGTAGCGATAGGTGGCGCGCTTATGACATTTGCACAGGCTGAACCCGGCCCTTCCACGGCCGCTGCGAACAATCGCCAGATCCTGGTGATCATGACCAACCACGCCAGCTACCCCTCAAGGGCCGATACCACGGGCCTCTGGCTGACTGAGCTGACGCATTTCACCGAGGTTGTGGAAGCCGCTGGCTATACGACGGTGTTTGCCAGCCCCAAAGGTGGCGCTGTGCCCCTGGACGAGCGCAGCCTCGGTTGGCTGTACATGGACAAGCCGGCGCGTGAGCAGTTGCAGTCCCCAGCCTTTCGCGCCCGGCTGCAAAACACGCTGCCCATCGCCAATGTCGATCCGTCGCAATTTCGCGCGATCTACTTCACCGGCGGCCACGGTGTCATGTGGGACTTCCCAGGCAACCTCGACCTGCAACGTGTCGCCCAAACCATTTACAACCAGGGCGGCATCGTCTCGGCCGTGTGCCACGGTGTGGCGGGCCTGCTGGACCTGAAGGATGAACAGGGCAACGCGATCATCAAGGGTAAAAACATCACCGGCTTCTCCAACCGCGAAGAACTGCTATCGGGCATGAAGCGTGAGGTGCCGTTCTTGCTTGAAGACCGGCTGCTGAGCCAAGGGGCGCGTTACCGCAAGGGCTGGGTGCCGTTCACCTCATTTGTCATCACCGATGGCCGCCTGATCACGGGCCAGAACCCGCAATCGCCCAAGGCCGTCGCACTCGCCGTAATAACCGAGCTGTCCCACGAACGATAGCGCCTAGCCCCTCTCTGGAGAAAACCGATTGAACATTCCAAGCGCCATTTTAACCGGATTGCTGCTCACCCCTTTTGCCAACCTTGCGTTGGCCGGAACGCCCGAGATGCCCAGCCCCAACGACACAACCCACATCGATATCGCCGGCCAGCAGGTGCCCGTCGTCAAGGGTGGCTTGTACGACCGCTTTCGCTCCAACCCGCCGTTGTCGGTGGTTGCAGCAGAATTACCCGGGGTTGATTTAAGCTGGTTCAAAGGGTTGCAAAAGCACAAGGTCGACATCGGTTTTGAATCCTACTCGCCCAATTTTTACTACCAGAACAGTCGGGTAACAGCAGTCTATACAGCCGACATCGATAAGCTTCGGGCGTTGATGCCACCGCAGGTACTGGCCGCCGTGCAGCCCTTGCAAGTCTGGCCGGGTCGCGGGCTGATCGCGTTTACTGCGTACACCTATGAGCATTGCGATAACGACGCCTATAACGAAGTCGCCGTGTCGATCATCACGAACAAACCTGGCAAAGCCAACCTGGGCCCCTTTACGCTGGTGGGCCAGTCGATGTCGCAGGACTTTTGGGGCTATGTGCTCAAGCTGCCGGTGAATACCGAGCTGGCGCGGGTGCGCGGCGTGGTCGGTTACAACCTGCCGAAATGGCTGACTGGCATTGATCGCAAAGAGGATGGGCACTCGGTGGTGTATGACATTACCGACAGCCAGACCGGCAAGCTGGACGTGTCGTTCAAGGCCAAAAAGCTTGAGAAACTGTCCCATGATGCGGACCTGGTCACCAGCAGTTTCACCAATCTCGATCACCACGGCCAACTGGCCTACGGGTACGCGGTTTCCCGCCAGCTCAGCCATGGCTCCAGCCGTGACGCAGACTCAGCCACCCTCACGCTGGGCGATGGCAGCCTGTCCAATTACCTGCGCGACCTCAAGCTGGGGAAAATGCTGAAGTACGAATACGTACCCGAGTTCCAGAGCGCACTCTATGCGCCAGAGCCGCTCGCCAACCTGATTGGCGAACGCTGACCCTTGTGCGCCGGTCAGGCCCTCGGGGCCCGGCGGGCGCTTTTTCTTGTGGATGAGGCTGGAGCGCCCCCTTCCTCGCGCAGACGGTTAATCAGCATCTGCGCATTCTCCGCACAGGCCATGCCCTCGGGCTTGCCTTCGATGCCCTTGATGACGTTCAGCAACTGAGCCTTGTTCTGGGCCAGCCGTTGTTGCAGCACCTCGATTTCCTCGACCTTGTGCTTGAGCCCGCTGAGCAGCTCGTCATGCTGCCAACCACCGGCACTTCTGGGCATTAACTGCCGGATTTCTTCCAGAGAGAAACCGGCTGCCTGGGCACCCTTGATGATCTCCAACACCGCCTCGGTGCCGGGTGCATAGTCCCGATAGCCGTTGGATTTACGCTCAACCGATTGGATCAGGCCGCTCGCTTCGTAGAAACGGATGCGTGAGGCCGCCAACCCGCTGATTTTTGCCAACTCGCCTATTCTCATGTACCACCCACGAAAAACCATTGACCTTAAAGTTGACTTTAAACCTAAAGTCATTGGGCGGCCAAGGCGGCGATTCGTAGACGGCACGCTTGCCAGACACGAATGGGCTGCAGTGGGTCAATCCAGCGCCATGATCGCGATTCGATCAGGCCATCATTTCATTTGGGAGAGGCGAACATGGGCTACGTCACCACGCGAGACGGTGTTGAAATTTTCTACAAGGACTGGGGCCCACGCGATGCCCAAGTCATTTTCTTTCATCATGGCTGGCCACTGAGCGCAGATGATTGGGACGCGCAAATGCTGTTTTTCCTGGGCGAAGGCTACCGGGTCGTTGCCCACGACCGACGTGGCCACGGGCGTTCCAGCCAGGTTTGGGACGGGCACGATATGGACCACTATGCCGACGACGTTGCGGCGGTGGTCGAGCACCTGGGTATACAAACTGCGGTGCATGTCGGTCACTCCACCGGCGGCGGTGAAGTGGTTCATTACATCGCCCGCCACGGCGAAGACCGCGTCTCGAAGGCCGCCATCATTAGTGCCGTCCCTCCTTTGATGGTCCAGACCCCGAGCAATCCTGGTGGCCTGCCCAAGTCAGTGTTCGACGACTTGCAGGCGCAGCTGAAAGCCAACCGCGCACAGTTCTATCAGGACGTTCCCGCCGGACCTTTCTACGGCTATAACCGCCCAGGCGCCAAGCCGTCCGAGGGCATCATCCTGAACTGGTGGCGGCAAGGCATGATGGGCTGTGCCAAGGCGCACTATGACGGGATCGTGGCGTTTTCCCAGACCGATTTCACCGAAGACCTGAAGAGCATCCAGATTCCCGTATTGGTCATGCATGGCGACGATGATCAGATCGTCCCCCATGAAAATGCCGGGGTGCTGTCCGCCAAATTGTTGAAAAACAGCACGCTGAAAATCTACCCGGGCTTCCCGCATGGCATGCCTACTACCCATGCCGATACGATTAATGCGGATTTGCTGGCGTTTATAAGGAGCTGATTGATTATTGGGGGGGCGGGTGACCGCCTCCCCTCTACCTGAACCGCTCGTTTCAGGTCATGCTGCGTCCTTCATTTCAAGGACGATAAAAACAATGAAAGCCCCCCTCGCCGCCCTGCTCCTGATCAGCCTGACTGGGCCTGCACTCGCCAACGACCCCATCGGTTTCCAAACCACCACCATCCCTGACACTCACAACATTCGCCCACTGGAAATGGCCGTGTGGTACCCCTCCACCAGCACCGCCCAACCCAAGCTGATCGCTGACAACCTGGTGTTCATCGGTGTGCTTGCGGTGCCTGATGCCGCACCGACGCCCGGTAAACATCCGGTGGTGGTGCTCTCCCACGGCTACGGTGGCAATTGGGGCAAGCAGGCGTGGTTGGCCAGTGCGCTGGCCCGGCAGGGGTATATCGTGGCGGCAGTGAATCACCCTGGCACCACCAGCCAGGATCGCAGCGCGCAAGCCGCCGCGCAGTTGTGGCAACGGCCCAAGGATTTGAGCCGGGCCATTGATGCGCTGCTGGTACAGCCCACGCCATTTGGCGCGGTGGACAGCGGCCGGATCGCGGTGATAGGCCATTCCCTGGGGGGCTGGACGGTCATGGAGAGCGCGGGGGCGCGTTTTGACCCGGCGTTGTTTGCCCGGGACTGCGACGCCCATCCGACGTTGGTGGCGTGCAAGGCTTACCGTGAGATGAACCCTGAAGGTACGCCGAGCGGGAAGGCTCAAGTGGCCGCGGACTTGAGCGACAAGCGCGTGACCGCTGTGGTGTCTCTGGACTTGGGCCTGTCGCGCGGCTTTACCGATGCGAGCCTAGCGGCATTGCCGGTGCCGGCGTTGGTAATCGCTGCCGGTGTGCCGTCAGCGGATTTGCCGGCGCAAATGGAATCGGCTGACATGGCCAAGCGGCTACCAAAAATGTCGACTCAGTACGTGGAGATCCAGGACGCCAACCACTTCAGTTTTATGTCTCAGTGCAAACCGGGCGCGGCAGCGGTGCTTGACGCTGATGTGCCCGGCGACAGCATGATTTGCCAGGACGGCGAAGGCGCGCGGCCACGGCCCGTGATCCAGCAGCAAGTGATCACGCTGATCAGCGAGTTCCTGGCGCGCTGAACCGGTAGTATCATCCGCGCCTTTCCCCTTCAGGCAACGAAACATGAACCGCCAGAAAAAACTTCAGCAGCTCTTCAAAGCCAAAGCGAAAAAGGCCAGCGCCAAGCTGGCACCTAAAAGCAAAGACAAATACATCAGCAAGGCGGACCGTTTGAAGCTGGCGACCGAGGCCGGCCAAGAGCCGGTTACGGCTGGCGAGACGCCTGCTGAGTAAGACGCATGGCTGAAGGGGTTGCCGCTTCGTATTTACCCCAGATACGCCGCAAATGCCGCGCCGAGCCAAAGCCTGCGCGCTCGGCGATGGTTTCTGTGTCCAGGGCCGACTCGGCCAGCAGTTCCCGCGCCACCGCCAGGCGCAGGCGATGCAGGTAATCCAGTGGGCTGATGCCGACATGCTCCTGGAACAGGCGCGCCAGGTGTCGGCTGCTGGTGCAGGCCAGGCTTGCCATGCGGGTGAGTGTCCAGGCCTCGCAGGGGGCGGCGGCGATGGCGTCCTGCACACGGTGGAGCGCTGGGTGCAGGTGATTGCGCCCGGTCACCCAAGGCGATAGCTGCGGGTCGCTGCCGCTGCGGCGCAGGTACACCACCATGTCCCGCGCCACGGCGCAGGCCAAGCGTGGCCCGGCCAGTTCGGCAACCAGGTGCAGCATCAGGTCGATACCCGCCGTGATACCGGCGCTGCAACTGACCGGGCCGTCGGTGACGTACAGCCGGTTTTCCAGGACCCGGGCCTTGGGTGCGAGGGCTTGCAAGGTGGCGCACAGCGAATGGTGCGTGGTGCATTGGCGCCCATCGAGCAGCCCGGCCCTGGCGGCGCTCAACGCGCCGGCACACACGCACACCAGGCGTTCGGCCGAGGGCGCGAAGACGTTTTGCAACCACAGGGTGAGCTGCTGGCTGGCCGATTCGAAAGCCTTTTGGTGGGCCTTTGATACGTTCATCGTGGAGCCCACCAGCACCACCAGCGTGCCGGGCGCCAGAGTCTGCGGCAGGGGCGCCAGCCCGGTCAGTGGCAAGCCGATGGAGCTGTGCAGCGACTCCACCGGGCTGACGTACTGCAGGTCGAAATCCACCGCCGCCGGGTCCTCGGCTTGCGCGGCCAGGCGCAACACTTCAGCAGGCCCCGCCAGGTCGAGCATCAGCACATTGGGCAACAGCACGAACAGCACCGGTACGCTCACAGGTTCATCCTTCCAAGGCCTGTTCGACCGTGACGATGCGCGCAAAACGCTCTTCCAGCACCAGCTCCGTGCGTTCGCGGATTTGCGCAGAGGTGTACTCCCGGCCGCTACGCAGGTGGGTCATGGGGAACGTCAATGTCGCTTCACTGACAAAGTCCACCTTGAAGCCGCTGTCCGACGCCTGCCGCGTGGTGGTCTCGCAGCATTGCTCGGTCCGGATGCCACTGATGATCAGCGTGGTGACGTCCATCTCCGTGAGGCGAGCGGCCAGGGGCGTCCCGGCGAAGGCACTGTGGTAACGCTTATGGATCACCAACTGTGGATTGATCGACAGCTCGCTCAAGGCCCTGACGTTGCCCGATTGCATGGAGAAATGCCCTTGGTCTTCAACATGGAAGACTTGTACCACCGGGATGCCGCGCTGAACACAACCATCGATGAGGGCCTGCTGTTTTTCCAGATAGTCGGGCAGGTCGTTTTCGGACCAGTAGGTTGAATGGCGGAAGGAATGTTGGGCGTCGATCACGATCAGGGCTTTATGGGTCATGGACAGTCCTTGTGGCGTGCATCAGTGGGTAAACGATGCACGCCATGGTAAGGACCACCCACAGTGCGCGACAGACGCAAGGCAGACTACTTCAGGACGGATTCGGACATGGCACCGGGCACGCCATGGCACAACGGCTGCCGGGTTCGAAGCCATGGGCGTACTCATCCGCCAGGATCGTTTCCAGACGCGAATCAACGTGAGGCGCAAAGCCCAGGCGCCGGTAGAACGGAGCATTCCAGGGTACATGCTTGAAAGTGGTCAGCGTCACCGCACGCAGGTGTTGGGCGCGGGCATGCTCTATCGCCGTTTCCACCAATCTGCGCCCCCAGCCCTGGCCTTGCAGCGGCTGGGCAACCGACACTTCATGGATATGCAGGTCGTCGCCAAAGCGTTCTGCGCTGAGGAAGCCTTGAGGGTGATCGTGGTCATCAACCACCACCCAACAGGTCGATAGCGCGATCCATTGCCGATGGCGTTCGATGCTGATCGACGCCGCATCCGCCAGCCAAGCCAGCCCTTCGATTGCGCGAAATGCCTGGGCTGCGCACTGCTCGATGGCGGGCAACAAACCGGCATCTTGCGCGCGCGCCAGGCGAATGTGGGTGGACTGCTCAGCAGCCACTCAATGCCACCTGGGGCCGTTCACCCGCAAAGAAGAAGGGCCGTAAACGTACGCCCACGCCGTTGCCGATAAAGGCCGCCACCAGCCACACCCAGCCATGCAGGCTGCCCGAGGCGATGCCACTGAAGTACGCGCCGATGTTGCAGCCATAGGCCAGGCGCGACCCATAGCCGAGCATCAGGCCGCCGATCACCGCCGCGATCAACGAGCGCAGCGGGATGTTCAGGCTGGGCGCGAAACGCCCGGCCAGGCCTGCGGCCAGCAACGCGCCGAGGACAATGCCGATGTCCATGACGCTGGTGATGTCTTCCCACACCGGTGCAGCCAGGGCCTTGGCATTGCCCGGCATCTGCCAGAATGCCCAACTGGCGACATCCACGCCCAGCCCGCTCGCCACCTTGGCGCCCCACAGGGCGAACGCCGAGGTGATGCCCCACGGCCGTCCGGCCAGGGCGAGGGTGGCGTAGTTGAGCAGCGCCAGGCCAATCGCGCCCCACACCAGCGGCCAGGGTCCGCGCAGGAAGCGGCGTAGCCCTTGGTGCTCGCTTTGCACGCCTTGTTCAAGCTGGCCGTGACGGCGCTTTTCCAGGCGCACTGTCACCACTGCAATCAGCGCGAACACCGCCAGGCTCAAGACCAGCGCCGGCAGCACACCGAAACTTTTGACAATGGAAACCGCCGGGAACGATGGCAGTGCAAACCACCAGTCGACATGGTGGGTGGCGATCAACGAGCCGCAGATAAAGAACAGCAGCGTCACCAACATCCGGGCATTACCGCCGCCCACGGTGAACAAAGTACCCGACGCACAACCACCACCCAGCTGCATGCCGATCCCGAAGATGAACGCCCCGAACACCACCGACACACCGGCCGGCGCCACCAGCCCCACGACCGGCTGACCGAACAAAGTGCCCGCGCCCAACGCCGGGAAAAACAACAGCACCGCCACCGCCAGCATCACCATCTGCGCACGCAAGCCAGCGCCACGCCGATCATTAATGAACACACGCCAGGCCGAAGTGAAGCCGAAGGCCGCGTGATACAGCGTCAGGCCCAGCGCGGCGCCGACCACCAGCAGCAACACCTGGCGTGCGCCGACCATGTTTTGCAGGAACAGCGCGCCCGCCACCAGGATGATAAAGGCAATCAGTGGCGCGAGCGGCTTGCGCGCAGGCGTCAGGGAAAGAGAGGTGCTCATGGGGTTCTCGATTGGTTGGAAGGAGGCAAGTATAGCCCTAGACGGAATTTGATCAGATGGCGGCATTGCCGAAAGGCTCATCGCCTGAACCACCGCTATCGCAGCCTCGCTAAAGCTCGACAGCTCCCACAGGGGATCGGCGGTGTATGTGGAATACCGCTTTGCAGGGCCATCGCGACAAGCACAACTCCCGACAGCAACACCGCCCAAATGTGGGAGCTGTCGAGCCCCAGCGAGGCTGCGATGGCGGCGGCACAGGCAACCTCTTCATCGCCTGAACCACCGCTTTCGCAGCCTCGCTGAAGCTCGACAGCTCCCACAGGAGATCGGCGGTGTATGTGGAATATCGGTTTGCAGGGCCATCGCGCCAAACACAACTCTCGACAGCAACACCGCCCAAATGTGGGAGCTGTCGAGCCCCAGCGAGGCTGCGATGGCGGCGGCACAGGCAAAATCTTCAGCGCCTGAACCACCGCTTTCGCAGCCTCGCTAAAGCTCGACAGCTCCCACAGGGGATCGGCGGTGTATGTGGAATATCGGTTTGCAGGGCCATCGCGCCAAACACAATTCTCGACAATAACACCGCCCAAATGTGGGAGCTGTCGAGCCCCAGCGAGGCTGCGATGGCGGCGGCACAGGCAACCTCTTCAGCGCCTGAACCACCGCTTTCGCAGCCTCGCTGAAGCTCGACAGCTCCCACAGGGGATGGAGGACTGACTAACCCAGGCTGATCGACTTCCACGCGGCTTCAGCCAGCAGTTCGCGGTACTCAAAGGGGCTTTTTTTGACCTTCGCCGACAGCCACGCACGCGAGTAGCTTTCGGCCGCGCCAATGATCAGCGAAGGGATAAGTTCTGCGGGCAAATGACTGAAGTGCTCCTTGCGCCCTTCCCCGCCCATCCACTCCTTCAACTGCTGGTTGCGCTGCTTGTTGCGGGCAATCAACTCGTCCTTGAACGGCCCGCTGGACACGGCGAAACGGCTCTGGAAAACAAACCGCGCCCAGTCCGGCTGGGCGGTGACCCACTCAACGTAGCTGTACACCAGGCCGACCACACCGGCATGGGCCGTATCCGCCGCTTGCAGGTAGTGGTCACGCAGGGCGGCTTGGTCTTCCAGCGCAGCGAAGAACAGCGCGGCGACCAGCCCTTCCTTGTTGCCGAAGTGGTGATAGATAGCCCCCACACTGGTGTCGCAGCGCGCACGAATGGTCTCGATGTTGGTCGCCTCGATGCCTGCCTCGTTAAAACAGGCCAGCGCCTCACGCAGGATGGTGCGTTTGAGGTCGCTGCGCCTGCCGGGGAAGGTGCGCTCAATGAGATCGATGGAGTGCATGGGAGAACGCCAAATCGAAATAGTTTATAGGCTGAGCGCCCAGCAGAGAAAGCTCAGGTTGACAGCCATGGAATCTACAGAATATTGTTCTGGTACAGAATATTATTCTGTAACTACCCTTTGAGGATATTCCGATGAGCCAAGCCCTGAGCATGTTCAATAGCGTAGGCCCCGCCGCATTCAGCAACCTGGCGTGCCAAATGGCGCCCTACTTCAGCACCATCACTCCCGAGATCGCGGAGCTCAAACCCAACCATGCGGTGGTCACCGTGCCGTTTCGCAAGGAAATCACCAACCACCTGGCCTCGGTGCATGCCATCGCACTGTGCAACGCCGCCGAACTGGCCGGCGGCATGATGACCGACGCGTCGATCCCCGCAGGCGCACGCTGGATTCCCAAAGGCATGACTGTGGAATACCTGGCCAAGGCGAAAACCGATATCCGCGCTGTTGCCGATGGCAGCGCTATCGATTGGCAGACTGCGGGGGACAAGATCGTGCCGGTCGAGATTTTCGATGCGGGTGGCGTCAAGGTCTTCACCGCCCACATCACCATGAATGTGAAGCTCGCTTAGGTAATCGGCCGGCCCAGGCAGTATCAGCTACGCAGCATCTGCAATGCGTGACTGGACGCCTGGTGCGGTCGACGATGCACTGCGAAGCGGTGCGGATTGCCGTGGTGGTATCGCCGGCGACGTGCGGCATCAATTGCGCATCGGCAATACCGCCAACGGCGAGCTGAACCGGTCTTTTCCAGGGCGAAGGTATCAATGGCGAACGCCTTATCGGCATATCAAATAAGAGGACGGGAAAGATCATCGGCCGTCAAAAAAATACCTCTTCTCCCAAGAGACACGGATCAAAGCTTTTAACTTTCTGATTAACCAGCGCTAAATAAAATCCTTCGAAAACGTCTTACTCAATGGGAAGTTTCGGCACACATAGCGTGCGAGAGAAACCTAAAAATCTTCATAACCCCTGAACGTCAGCCAATTGAGTAGGCGAAGCACTTGCGAGTCCTATCCATCGGCTTATTCAGGAACACACGGCCGGTGAAATGGCGCCCCCCTAGCTCAGAAGGATCTCTATGCAAAGCCTCCCGCTCTCTTCGTTACGCCTGCTCGGTGTGCTGGCAGTCATGGTCTGCGTGCTGTTGACGACGCCAGCCCGTGCCGACTACACCGACCTCTCCCTGACCCACGAAAAAAACATCCAGTCCTACGTCGTGAACCCCGACGGTAGCTTTGTGCTGGATGTCGAACGGGTTATGCGGATCAATGAAGAGCGCGCGATCACCTCCAACGCCCAGCGCTCTGTGACCTACAATCGCACCCTGGAAACTCTGGATATTGTCGAGGCCTACACTCTCAAATCCGATGGCCGCAAAGTCGTGGTAACACCAGACCGGATCAAGGAGCAGCAGGAACTGGAGTCTGCCCAGGCGCCGATGTTTCAGGACTCGCGGGTCAAAGTGGTGATCTTCCCGGAGCTGCAAGTGGGTGATCGCATGGTTCTGCGGTACCAGCGCCATCGCAATACGCCGTTGTTTGCGGGGCAGTTCGAAGACCTTTTCTCGCCGGATTTCTACCAGAATGAGCAGGTGCGCCTGAGCTACGACATGCCCGCCGAAATGAAGCTGTACGCCGACTCACGGGGTTTCAAAGCGTCCACGCCAGCCAACGCCAACGGGCGAACGGTGTACCGCTGGGACGTGGAACAAACCAAGAAAAATCGCGTGGAAGATGGCTCCGTTGCCTACACCGACTACGGGCAACTGCTGGCCGTATCGACGTTCACCGACTACAAACAGTTTGCCCAGGCCTACGCTGCACGCGCACAGGTAGAAGTGACCCCGGCCATGACCCAACTGGCCAAGGAACTCACCGCCAACCTCGACAACCCACGCAGCAAGGCCTTGGTGCTGAGTGACTGGGTACGCAAGAACATTCGCTATGTGGCCGTGTACGTCGGTGCCGGTGGCGTGGTGCCGCATTCAGCGCAGGCGGTGCTGGATAACCGTTATGGCGACTGCAAAGACCATGTAGCCCTGCTTGAAGCGCTGCTCAAAGCCGTCGCCATTGAAAGCTCGCCCGCACTGATCAACGCCGGCAACGCCTACGTACTGCCCCAGGTGCCGACCCTGGGCGTGCTCAACCATGTAATCACTTATGTACCCAGCCTCGATCTGTACCTGGACTCCACCGCGACACCCATCTCCGCTGGCTACCTGCCTCTGCCCGAACTCGGCAAACCGGTATTGCTGACACAGACCGGTGAGCGTAAGCAGACACCGTCCCGCCAGCCTGGCAAAGTGAACACAACCATGGTGTTCAAGGTCAACACCAAAGGCGCTGCAGACTTTACCAATGACTCCACCATCGACGGTTGGGGCGCGGAGCTTAACCGCTTCATGCTCAAGGCCATGCAGCCAGCCGACCGTAATCAGTTGGTGCAACAGGTCCTGAGCATGTTTGGGCAATCCGGTAGCGGCGTGATCGAAACTGACGCTTTGGACAGTACTGCCAATACCTTCAAGTTCGCGATCAATGGCCACACCAGCAACCTGGTGAACCTGCCGGGCCCGACTGGGGTGCCTACCCTATCCAGCCTGGCCGGCGGTATTGGCCAGAGCGTGTTTTCCTTGATGGCCGAAAAGGAACGCACTCAGAACTTCTCCTGCCTTTCGAGTGAGATATCAGAAGTAGCGCGCCTGGAGTTCCCCGCCAAGGTGAAGATCCTCGCGGTGCCCAAGGCGGTGTCGGTGAAACAGGCGGGCTTCGACTATCGCTCGACCTATGTGAAGAAGGCCAATACGGTGCTGATCACGCGCCAATATGTGTTTAGCAAGCCAGAGATTCTCTGCACGCCGGAGGATTTTGCGGCCATGCAGCCGGCGATTGAAGGCATGGTCAACGATTTGAAAAGCCAGGTGATTGTGCAGACGTTGTAACGCCCTGGCCCTTCTTGCGTGTCAGTGGTTATGCACTGGCGCGCGGGAAGCGGGGACTGCATGCTGAGGCGCAGCTATAAAACCGTTCCTAACCCGGTTGGCGCTTCTGTGAGGCGCTATCAGCCTTTAACGTTCTGACTCGACAGCCCGCCCGCTCGTAAAATCAAGAATGACGGTAAACCTCTGTTGCTCACGGATCACCTCAATCTGCCAGCCCAGCTTTGCGCACAATTGCCGCATCAACTGCAACCCAAGACCATATCCATAGTCGTCGGATTCCTGCCGCGGCTTGGCCTCGTTGATGTAATTGGCAATCACCAGCCGGGGGTATTTGAAACTGATATCCACCGTGCCCTCTTCCGCGTATTGCAGCGCATTGCGCAGGAAGTTGCCGATCACGATACGACACGCCGTAGGGGGCAGTCGGCAAGGTTCGTTGTGGATGTCGATGCTCAGCTCAATATCTCGGTGACCGATCAGGTAGCGGTGTTTTTCAATCAGGTCGCCCACCAGCTCGCTCAGGTCAACGTCTTCTTCCGGCAGCGGCTCTGGACGCTCGCGACTCATCCACAGCAATGTCTCGGCGATCAGTTGCATATTCAGCACCGAGCGTTCTATGCGCTGCAATGAGGGTGGCAGCACACCGCCCGATTGCAGGGCCAACAATTCGATTGTGGCCTTGAGCACCGCCAGGGGCGTGCGCAGTTCATGGCTGGTGTAGCGCAACAGGCGGCCTTCGCGCTGGCTGGCGGCCTGCACCTGCTCAACACTTTTGGTCAGGGCATCAGCCAGCATGTTGAACTCCTTGAAACTGAAACCCGGCCGTGTGCCGGTCAGTGCCTCAGGGTCTTTGAGTGTGCCGGACCATTGCACCAGGCGCCCCAGCGGCCGAACCAGCCACCAGACCAGCAAGGCGATGATGATCAGCGCCGGCACGAAGACCGCCAGGCTGATGAACTTGACACTCTCTATGACCTGATCGAAATAGGCGTCAGACAACGGCGTCTCGACCTCTCCCCCTGCTTCCTTATCGTGATCGATGTCGTACATGTAGAGGATTTTGCCGTCACCCAGGGGCTGTTCGAGGATGATCTGGAAGGGCTCGTCGTCGTCATCGGAATAGAGATCGCCAAAGATATTCACCGCGCCGAAGGACAGGCTCGGCGATGTAGTGAGCAACTCGCGCACGTCCTGAGGCAACGCCTCCTTGCCGATGACGCTGGTGTAGAAGTAATTGTGCGGCGTCGGCGTGGTCGGGTCCTGTTTGTAATGCCGGAGAAAATACTGAGCTTCCTCCTCCATCATCGCGCTGGCCGTGTAGAACAGGCCGCGCACGGTGAATTCAGGCAGCAGCTTGCTGTAGATCACCAGCACCACCGCAATCAGACACAGGAAACTGCCGCTGATTACCCACTTCAGACTCAGGCCGTTACGCATGGGGTTTTACCTGAATGCCGACACCCGCCAGGGTATGAATCAACGGCCGGCCAAAGGGTTTGTCTACCGTCTTGCGCAGCCGATGCATATGTACTTTGAGCGAATTACTGTCGGGCGGCTCATCGCCCCAGATCTTCGCCTCCAGGCGCTCCCGAGAGACCGGTTGAGGACTTGCGCGCATCAGGTTTTCCAACAAGGTCCAACAGATGGGCGACAAATGCAGCTCCTGCCCTGCCCGGCTGACTTTACGCGTGGTCAGTTCCATCACCAGGTCGTCCACTTGCAGCCGACTGGTCTGGCCGCTGCGACGCAGGCTCAGGGCACGAATCCTGGCGACCAGTTCGGCCAGTTCGAACGGCTTGACCAGGTAGTCGTCGGCGCCAGCGGCAAAACTGGCGAGCTTGTCGGATAACGCGTCCAGCGAGGTCAGCATCAGGATCGGCGTCTGGATGCCTTGCTGGCGCAACCGATCGCATACCTGCTGGCCATCCAGTCGCGGCAGCATGATATCCAGGAGAATAACGTCGTAATGCTGATTGAGGGCCAGGTTAAGTCCGGTCTGACCATTACTGACGTGATCGCAGACGATGCCGCTGATCTCCAGGTACTCGATGACGGTGGTAGCCAGGTCCAGATTGTCCTCGACCAGCAGCAGATGAATATGCACGGAAAAAACCTCGGGCGGGTAGTGCTCAGCGGTGTGAAGGATAGCGGAAGTCGGGCTGTTTCCCGCGATGTTTACCTGGTGTTAACCCCGTGCTGCTTAGGCTAAGGCTCTTCTTATCCAGAGCTCGTCACCGTCATGAACCTGTATTCGATGATCAAAGGGGTGCTGTTAGCCGTGATTTTCCTCGCGCTGATGGTGGGCATCCTTCCACAGCAAACTCAGCTGGTACGCATGGGAGGCAGTGGCTGGTTTCTGATTGGCCAGAATGTTGAGCAGACAGGGTCGTGTCATGTCGCCCGTGCGTCGTGATGAGATTGGCGCCAGCTATACCGGCCAGTTGGTCGCCTGTGTGGTGCTGGTTATTGGCGTGGCGGTTTCGATGGGTGTCTATATCGCGCGCTTGAATGCGCACCTCGATGAGCAACGCGACCTGTCCTCGGTGTATCTGCCCGACTGCCCTGACGGCCGTGGTGGTTTTATGGTCTATCCCGATGACAGGCGCAGTGGTGATCAGTGCTACACCGCCGGTGAGGATGAATCGATGGATGTCGATCAGGTGCAGCGGCTATCAGGCTCGAACCTGGCGCAATGGTTCGACTCCATCCTGCCTGCGGTTCAAACCCCGAGCAGGCACTAGATACCTCGCGCACTGAACGGCACGGGCCTATTGCTTGCGCAGCGCAGCAGCCAGCCGCCCCATGGCTGTTTCGATTTCATGGGCAGTCAAGGATGAATATCCTAACAGCCAACCTTGTTTCTTCTCCTCGCCGGCGTACAACCGACTGAGTCCGGGCAACTGCACGCCTGCGCTGGCAGCTTGGCGGATGGTGTTTTCCTCCGACCAGCCATCGGCCAAAAGGCAGGGCATCTGCAGCCCGCCATGGGGGCACAAGGCTGTGGCAATCCCCTTCAGGTGTTTGCCGATGGCGGTGAGCATGACGGCCCGGCGCGCAGCGTACAGTTTGCGCATGGCCCGGACATGGCCGTGGTAGTGGCCGTCCTCCATGAAGCGCGCCAGAGTCAGTTGGAGGATCTGTGGCGTGTGACCGTCCATGATGCTTCGCGCATAGGTGAATGCGCTGACCAGTTCGGCAGGCAGCACCATGTAGCCCATCCGCAATCCGGGATAGAGCGTTTTGCTGAAGGTGCCGAGGTAGATCGTGCGCTGGTACGGGTCCAGGCCCTGGACGCAGGCAATCGGCGGCCCGTCGTAGTGGAACTCGCTGTCATAGTCGTCCTCGAGGATCCACTTGCCCTGCTCGGCCGCCCAGTTGATCAGCTCCAACCGGCGCTCCAGCGCTAACGTGGCGCCGGTGGGGTATTGGTGCGAAGGCGTCACATAGACGCAATTGGCGCCGCTGCGGTCTGCCCGCAGCAGGTCGGTGCGGATCCCCAGTGCATCAACTTCAATAGGCACCACCTGGGTCTCGGCCGCTTCAAAAGCCTTCTTGGCACCGTAGTAACCGGGGTTTTCCAGGAGGATGGGCTTGCCGGCATCCACTAATAATTGGGCACACAGGTACAGGGCCTGGCGAGTGCTGCTCAGTACCAGAACCTGGCTGGGTGAGCATTTGGCGCCGCGCTCGAGGTTCAAGTAGGTGGCGATCGCCTTGCGCAAAGGCTCGGCGCCTTGCGGGTCGCCATGCAACAGGACGTTACCCCGGTAGTCCTTCATGGCCTGGCGTTGCAGGCGCTCCCATATATCGACAGGAAAGGTACGGGTTTCCGGCAGCCCGGTGGCGAAGGCCTTCACCGCCTGTTGATCAGTCACGCCACCCGTATCGAACATCATCCGGCCGCGCCGGCTCAAGCCCGCCCCTGGCACTGCATCACTGCGCTGGGTGTCTTGCATGTTGATGCGCTGGCGCGCAGCCCCGCGTAACTCGGTGCCCACTGCCTCCGATACATAGCTGCCCGAGCCCTCGCGCCGCACAATGAAGCCGTCCCGGTGCAAATGCACATAGGCGTTCTCGACCGTGTCGCGGGCAACGCCTAGCGTTTTGGCCAGAACTCGGGTTGCCGGCAGCTTGAGGCCCGCATCAAGGGCCCCCTCAAGAATCAATGCCCGCAAGGCGCGCTGGATTCGCAGGTGCAGATCCAGCCGCTGAAACTCGGCATCGTTGAGCCGGATTTTCAGTGTTTCGAGCTCGAAGGTTTGCGCCATGCGGTCTGCTCTATATGAATAAATTGGCAGGAAGAAGCAGGCCAGTTTATCCGTAGACTCTGCGCTTCGCCATTTGCAAGGAGCAACGTAACGCCATGCCTTCGTCAACACCCAACGCATCGGTTCGCCTCAGCGACCTCATCCCGCCGATTGTCGCCGGCCTGATCTCGGTCATCGTCAATTATGGCGGCACCTTCATTCTGGTGTTCCAGGCCGCCAAGGTCGCTGGGCTGAGCCCTGAGTTGACGGCGTCCTGGGTGTGGTCGGTGTCCATCGGCGTGGGGGTCACCGGGCTGTTTCTCAGCTGGGTTTCCCGCACACCTATCATCACCGCCTGGTCCACACCGGCTGCTGCCTTTCTGGTTGTGGCCCTGTCCACCACGCCCTATGCCGAGGCGGTGGGCGCGTACATGATCTCGGCCGCGGCCTTCGTGCTGCTGGGCTTATCCGGCTATTTCGAAAAAGTCATCCGGCTGATCCCGCCAGGCGTGGCCGCCGGGTTGCTCGCCGGTATTCTGTTGCAGTTCGGCATCGGTGCTTTCGGCGGCATGAGCCTTGACCCGATGCTGGTCGGCTTGCTGATTGTTGCCTACCTCGTGCTCAAACGCCTGACCGCACGCTACGCGGTTGTGGGTATTCTGGCGTTGGGACTGGCCTTCTTGATGGCTCAGGGACGGGTCGACTTGTCGGGCCTGGAACTGCAACTGGCAGCGCCCATATTCACCCGGCCTGAGTTTTCGCTCAACGCCTTGCTCAGCGTCGCGCTGCCGCTGTTTCTGATCACCCTGACCGGCCAGTACATGCCCGGCATGCTGGTGCTGCGCAACGATGGGTTCAACACCAGTGCCAACCCTATCGTGACCATCACCGGGCTGGGCTCCTTGCTTATGGCGCCTTTTGGTTCGCACGCGTTCAATATCGCGGCGATCACCGCCGCCATCTGCACCGGCAAGCAAGCCCACGAAGAGCCCTCCAAGCGCTGGATCGCCGGGATTGCGGCAGGTGTTTTTTACATCCTCGTCGGGGTCTTCGGCGTCACCCTCGCCGCGCTGTTCATGGCCTTTCCGGCCACCTTCATCACCACCCTGGCCGGGCTCGCCCTGCTCGGCACTATCGGCGGCAGCCTGGCCGGCGCCATGGCCGATGCCAGCTCCCGTGAGGCTTCGCTGATTACCTTTCTGGCAGCGGCCGCCAACATCACGTTGTTCGGGATTGGCGGGGCGTTTTGGGGGCTGCTGATTGGGTTGGCGGCGTACGTCGTGCTTAATGGGCAGTTGCCGCGTCGGGGGCTTGATGCTCGTGAGAACGCTGCTAACTGAGGCACCGCGACCTGGGCTCAAACGCAGCCCGCCTACCACTCAAACGCTTCGATATGGCATTCGGTCATGTCTATGCATGCCTTCCGACAAAGCATACAGAACATGGCTACGTAAACAGACGCCCGTTGCGCACGGAAATCCGCAGGCAATCTCTGCAAGATCAAGCTCCAACTGATCGGAGGGAAAATGGCGTGTCCACGATATAGATCGTCACAGCCGATCGTCCATTTCATCGCTTTTCATGCATCCAAAAATGAACGGCGCCAGTACCTGGAGGTTTGAGCCATGAAAGACGAATACGACTTCAGTAACGCCAAGCGCGGCGTCATCGCAAGCAACAAAGGCAAAACCCGTATCACGATCATGCTGGACGATGCTGTGATCGAAGCCGCCCGTGAACGTGCGCAGAGTGCAGGCACCGGCTATCAGACCGTAATCAACAATCTACTGCGGCAGGCATTGGTGTCCCAGGACACCTATAACCTAGCGCCAGCCTCGAAGAAATAAGCCAAAACCTTGCAAGTTCTCAACAATGGCATCAGCGTGTCAGAGGTCGAAGCGTTGGAACAGCAGTTGATAGCGCTCGCTGGAGAATTGAATCGAATGCTTGTTAATCCGCTGCCTGCCAAATCAAAAAGCAAACCTGTCTAAATCGAAGCGCTAGAGTTGGCTTCTTGCGAATCGCGCCATGCAGGCCAAATCCTAGGCAAAAAAAGCCTGCATCTCTGCAGCCCGCCTCCCGAGCAAGAGTCTCTCCCAAGTATCCTAGCTGAGTAAGACGCTACCAAGGCGGCTAGGAAAAAATTCCGTTTTGTGGAAGTCGTTTCTATCAGGTCGATGTAATTCATAGGAAATGAAAGCCATGTACTTCAAGTTCATCACTCTGTTCGCACTCGCATTGCTCACTGGCTGCACGACAATCCCCTACGAAAAACCGCAAGACCAGTTGAACATCCAGAAAGACTTGTTATTAAAGCCTGAGGAAATTGTCACAATGACCCAGGTGAATTGGTGCGCCTACGCCTATGGAGAAGTGACGCCTTGCCACCCTCAGGAAGCGCTGGGGGTTCAGACTCGGACAAAATTGATATTGGCCAGTTACGACAAGCCCCACTACAAAACAGTTGTTGAAGTACGAGCCAGCGACGTCATGTGCGCGCACCTACAAACGCCGGTAGATACCGCTCCCAATCTGCTTTTGTTCGCCCAAGACTATGCCGTGCAGATTTGGCCAGTAGAGCCGAGTTTTAAACCGGATATCGCGAAGAAAAAGCTCATTGTGGAAACCCTGCTCCAACCAGGAAAACGAACCTTGGTGGGCACTGAAAAGGATTATGTAAGGGACACGGGGCGAGGGAGAGCGGGGATGACGATGACCTCTATCGTAAACCTGGTTAATCCTTGTTCGCTTTGAAACTGTAAGGTAACCGTCCGGCCCACTCACCGTAAGCGTCTGCCGAACACATCTTGCACTCGCCCGTCTTGGTGCGCAGGCAAACCGTCTTGGTTCAGGGATCTGGAGGTGTTTCTGTTTTTGCAGCACAAATTGCTACAGCTTTGGGAGCCAAGGTTATCGTCACCTCGAGCCGTGATGACAATCTGGAGGCTGTAAAAAACTGGGCGCTGTTGCGGGTATAAATTATCGCACTACCCCTGAGTGGGCAGAGGAAGTTCTGAAGCTCACTGACGGCAAGGGAGTGGATCTCCTGCTGGATGTGGCAGGCGGTGACGGCATCAATCAATCGATTGCTGCAACAAAGGCAGGTGGACGTATCGCACAGATCGGCTTTCTGACAGGCCAGACCTCTACCTTGAACCTGATGCCTATGATTTTCCGGCAAACAACGATTCGCGGCATAGCCGTTGCTCCACGCTCGGCATTTGACCGAATGAACGAATTCTTGAACGAGCACAAGATTCGCCCGGTAATCGACCACGTGTATCCAGTCGATCAAGCACGCGAAGCGTACGAACATTTGGCCAGAGGCGCCTTTGGTAAGGTAGTAATCAAAATTGCTTAGGACCCAGCCACTTCAATCTCACTCGCCCGCTGCGAAGGCAGGCGCGTGAGCACGCCCTTCAAATAAGCATACGGATCATGCCCGTTGATGGCGTCATGGGAAGCGCGCTGGGTTGCTGGGTCAAATCCCAAGAAAAAAAAGCCTGTATCTCTACAGGCTTTTCTCTATCTGGCTCCACGACCTGGACTCGAACCAGGGACCCAATGATTAACAGTCATTTGCTAC
This sequence comes from Pseudomonas sp. FSL L8-0168, assembly GCF_037976155.1. Taxonomy (NCBI): domain Bacteria; kingdom Pseudomonadati; phylum Pseudomonadota; class Gammaproteobacteria; order Pseudomonadales; family Pseudomonadaceae; genus Pseudomonas; species Pseudomonas sp. FSL L8-0168. The sequence continues at coordinate 3,289,122 of NZ_CP150262.1, forward strand.
CTGTTAGTCACAACGGTGCCACGAAAAACGAGGTGGAGACATAGAAACGCTGTGTAGCGCGAGCGCATGAACGCATCACGCCATGAAAGTTAGTCGCGTTGGATTAGCTTGTCAAAGCAGGGTAACTCATTGGGCTGTAGGAAAAGGAGACGGTAATCGCTCATACGCCATACCGCTTGTTACCGCCAGAGGTAATGCAGTATCGACCACCCCTAGGCCCTATACACACGTTTCCAGAGGAACAGGGGCACGAGGAGCCGTAAGCTGGAGTCTGTTGGCGAGCAGGCTGTACTGGCTGCGTCACTGGTTTGGGTTTCGAAACGAAGTAGCAGCCCGACCCGCTGCACAAGCTTTTTGACGAAAGCCACTTCGGTGATTGACCATCAATACTGATGCGTGCCCAATCGTTGCGCGTCTCGAAAACCTGAACCTTTTCCCCGCGCTTCAGCTTCGAGACGACCTTACCGCTTGGTTGATTCCGGACATTGAGATTATCAGCGCTTACAAAGTGCTCAGTCGCAGAGACAGGGGCCGGCGTTGAGGGTGAGGCTGGAGAAGTCGACTCAAACGTACTCGGCGCGCTCAGAACGCCTGACTGTGCGGGGGCTGAAGGCGTGTCCTTCTTCCCCACTGCCCACAGGACGGCAAAAACAAGCAGGAGCGGGACAAACCATGACCGGGACTTCTTGCGCATATCCATTGCTCTCATTCGGCACGTATTACAACGGGTGTCTTCCTGACCAACCTGACGCATCACCTATTGCGAGCTTAGCCAATCTTCCGTTTTTTGCAGCCAACCTAATTTCGAAAGCTTGGTTTTTCCCTGATCCAGTATCTCGAGCAGACGCTGCGTCGCATCATTAGAAAGAAACCATTTGACTCTTTCTGCATTGCAGTGTTTTGGGTCGCTCCACGCCCATTCACCACCCTGTCCGCCGCAGCTATGTGGTGGTCAGCTATGAAGGTCTGATGCCCTTTGAAAATCCCCAATTGCTCGGTCGCATCAGTGAAGCTGGTGTCACCCAAAAAACGCAGTGGCATGGCATGGTTGAGTTGCTAAACAAGCCTCCAGCTAGCTAAGCGATATTTCTCACTCGAACTCTCCTTCCAAAAAAACAGCGTAAAGCCGCCTATTAAATTGCATTGATATTAAAAATCACCCCAGACTCGTTGAAACCCTACCAACTGGATGGTAGCTTTGTTTCAGATCTTAAATATCTGCAACCAACGACATCCCTGTGAGAATCCCATGCAAGACTGGAAGCAAACCCGAAAAGACATCAACACTCGTTTGATAGAGCTGAATGGCTTGTCACCTGAAACCATGAAGGGTATGGCTGCTCTCGGTGCCGCCGGAAGCAAAACCCATCATCTAGACGCCAAGACTCGCGAACTCATCTCCCTCGCAGTGGCCGTGACGACTCGCTGCGATGGCTGCATTGCATTTCACGCCGCTGAAGCAAAGAAGCTCGGTGTAACCAGTGAAGAGGTCGCCGAAGCACTGGGTGTAGCTATCAACATGAATGCCGGTGCCGCGCTGGTGTACAGCACCCACGTACTCGACGCGTTCGATAAGTCCTAATTCAAACGCCGATGTTCTTCCCCTTCAACGACGTCGAGATTAATTATGAATACGCTGTTCGCACCTTACGATCTGGCCGGTACTCCGCTGAAAAACCGTGTTGTCATGGCCCCAATGACTCGCACCCGAACCTTGAACAACATTCCGAATGAATCCAACGCGCTTTACTACGCGCAACGAGCTTCCGCCGGCTTGCTGATCACAGAAGGCCTGCCTATTTCCGATGAGGCTCGCGGCTATCTGTACACCCCTGGCATTTACGAAGATGTGCACTTACCAGGCTGGCGCAAAGTGACTGACGCGGTGCACGCCAAGGGCGGGAAGATTTTTGCGCAGCTCTGGCACGTAGGCCGTATGTCCCACACCTCGGTACACGGCATGGTGCCAGTCTCCTCGGGCACGGTGCCTGCGGTAGATACCACGGTGTATGCCTGGATCGAGCCCGGTAAATCTGGCCCGGTACAGCCAAGCACACCACGTGCGCTGGAAACTGAAGAAGTGAAACGCGTCATCGCCGACTTCGTGAAGTCCGCAAGGATGGCCATTGACGCCGGCTTTGACGGTATCGAAATCATGGCAGCCAACGGCTTCCTGTTCGACCAATTCCTGAGCAGCGCCCTGAACACTCGTACTGATCAGTACGGAGGCTCTATTGCGAACCGCCAACGCTTCCTGCTGGAGACCATTGATGCGATTGCTGCTGAAATCGGCGGATCGAAGATTGGCGTTCGCTTCTCTCCGTTTGGTCGACTGTATGACTTCGGTGTGTACGAAGGCGAAGAAGAAACCTGGATGAGTATGGCGGCTGCCCTCAACGAAAGAGAGCTGGCATTTGTTCACCTGAACTACCAACCGACCATCCTCGCCGCGCAAACGCCACCAGGTTTCGGCGCTGCATTCCGTGAAGCGTACAAGGGCACCTTGATGGCTGCGGGCGGCTTCACCAAAGAGATTGCAGAGTCTGAGTTGGCCAAAGGCGAGCTAGATCTGATTGCCTTTGGCACCGCCTACATTGCCAACCCTGATCTGGTAGAGCGCATGCAGAACAATTGGCCATTGGCCGAGGGTGATCGCGCGACCTACTACGGCGTAAGCGGTTCGATTGATAAGGGCTACACCGACTATCCGGAATACGCAGCGGCCAAAGCCTGATATTCCTTCACAAACATCTAGGAGAACACCATGCCACTCGTAACTATCAAAGGGATTGAAGGCGTTTTTTCCGACGAGCAAAAAGCTGAGGTGATTCGCAAAGTGACTGACGCTATGGTGTCGGTTGAAGGCGAAAACATGCGCGCTCTCACGTGGGTCATCTTCGAAGAGGTAAAAAGTGGAGACTGGGGTATTGGTGGCAAACCTGTGACCACCCAAGAAGTATTGAAGCTGCAAGCCGGCGAGTAAGGCTTCACCTTCAGATCATTAGCTTCCTGTTATTTGAGTGCGGCCATGCTCAACGAACAGGGAGCTTTTCCGTTCTTGGAGAACGCCAGGTTTGTGGGGACTACTCCGTGATTCTGATCATTTACGCCCATCCTTACCCTGACAAATCCAACGTCAACATGTTGATGCTCAATCTGGCAGCCAGCAATCCCGCTGTCGCAATCCGTTCGCTGTACGACCTCTACCCCGGTTTCAATATCGACGTTCAAGCTGAGCAGAGAGCGGTGGAACAGGCGGATCTCCTCGCTCTGCAACACCCGCTGTACTGGTATAGCTATGGGGCACATCATTACCCTACGTCAGATGGGTGTGGAAGAAGTCGAGCGAGAAACATTTGAAAGCGCATTGCCCCTCGGGCGCCGGGGTTTTGGAGCAACTCGGGATAGGACGCTACGAAGCTCGTGAGCGTGCGGATCGATTCCGCCGCCTGAGTTTGGAGATGCTAGAGGAGATGGCCGCTCAGGCCCAGGACGATACCGAATTCAAGTATGACGCTTACAAACGAGCCAACGCTTTACTAACGGAAATATTCAATGAAGACCGCGCTCATCCAAGTGATGCTGGCCCAGGAAAAGTGAGCCTTGCGCATAGGGAGACAGGTAGCTGATTTGGCTTATAGGTCGCGGAGGGATGCTTGGTTAGCTAACATCTTCCAGCTCAGTGATGATTGCTTTTTTCAAGGCCGAGACCGATTTAGACCCAGCGAAGACTTTCAACAGTCGGCCTTCATGAAACACCGCCAACGACGGCACAGAGCGGATGCCGTACATCTGCGCGATTGTCGGAGACGCCGCGATATCGATCTTCCCAAAAACTGCTAGAGAGTGGAGCTTTTCCTCCAGCTCAATGAAGATTGGCTTCATTTCTTTACAGGGTTTGCACCAAGAGGCTGAGAACATTACGACACTGCTTCCTTTGGCTACGAAGCGGGCAAATTGGGGAGCGCTCAATTCAACGATACGGCTCATTGGGATCTCACATGTTGTGTTAAGGAAAAGGGGGCACCTTCTGAGTACCCCCGTTCCGTTGTCCATCAAATTTCGCAGCCATCAATGCCGCAGACTTGACCCATCAATGAGCTATCCCCGGTTCTCGCTTTAGCAACCATTTGATCCAGCGCTTCAAGAAAGATCGCTTCTGGCTGAGCACCTGACACCGAGAACGCGTTGTTGAAGACAAAAAGTGGCACGCCGGAACCCAGTTGGGCTGCGAAATGCTCGTCCTCTAGCATCTCAACACGCAGCTCCACGGATGACCGCGCCAACTGAATTGATTCATCGGGCACACCTGCCTCCTTCGCAATCGCCTCCAAATTGACGCGATCAAAAAGCGACTTGCCGTGACTGGTACTTTGCTCGTACAGCGCCTCAACAAGGCGCTTTTTCACTGTCGTGTCTTCAACTGCTTTCACCAGGATATGAGCATCCGCTGTGTCACCAAACATCATGGTGTCGAAGCGATAATCCAGCCCGTCAGCCTGGCCATATTTACTGACCGTACTCATCATCGCCGCTGCGGAGTCTGGGTTGCCGAGTTTACGTTTCAGTGCCGCGATCATCGGTTCAGGGGCGTGATTTGCAGCCAGTCGATAGGCCCGAATGTTGACCTGTACATCGTCCTTCTGCGGTAAGTTTTCGAGTGCTTTTTCAAAACGACGCTTGGCAATCCAGCACCAGGGACACACATAATCAGACCAGATATCGACTACATATTTTTTCGAAGGGGTTTGCATATTTTATCCTGCACGGAGAAGTGAAGATTGCATTGCGGCCATTTCAAGCAAATGGTTAAAGCCAGCCAACGGGTCGGCTGAGCGACCCAATGTCCAATCAATGAGGCTTGCTCCCTCCAACATGCTCAGAAGCATGAAAGCGAAGTGCTCAACAGATGTTCCCAGCGATCAGCTGTGCTGCCGGACGGCGTCATTGAGGGTGCTTTGGAGCCAAGTGAGCTGCGAATTGAAGAATTCCCTTGTGAGCCCTTGGAGCGACAAAGGCAACGCAGCGATTTGCGCCGCCAAGGCGCCGCATAACGGCAGCAGCCCCTCATTCGCGCTGATCACAAAAAGTCGGGAAAAAGCCTGTAAGCGGTTTCCGCGTAGCTCAGCAGCGCGGCTTTTGATGGACACTTGAAACTCCTACAACCAGCACCCTTGTCACCGGAGCGGCGTGCTGCAGAGCGCCCCAATGAGAGGCGCTACACGCAGAGCTTGCCTCGGTGTTTAGGCACGCACCGCCATCACCCCTGCATCGACGTCCCAGATAGCACCAGTCACCCAGGAGGTTTTATCGGAGAGTAAGAAGAGGATGGTGTTGGCGACGTCTTCAGGAACACCGACTCGACCCAGTGGGTGGAAGTCGTTCAGCGACTTCATCGCATCCGGGATCGCGTCCTTATCCATGAAACCTTCATAGATCGAGGTGTGAACGATGCCTGGCGAAACGGCATTGACTCGGATACCTGAGGGAGCCAATTCAATTGCCAGGTTTCGGGTGACTGCGTGCAGGCCCGCCTTGGCCATCGAATAAGCGGTTGCTGGAGAGCCGGCCAGCGCGGCCTGCGCGCCAATCGAACCGACGTTAACAATGGAGCCTTCGCGCTTGGCAGCAAGCATATTCTTGACCACGGCCTGCGTGATAAAGAATGTGGCGCGGTTCAGATCCAGGTACATGTCGTAGTCAGCCTCATCGTGCTCGATGAAAGGCTTCGGAATGAATATGCCTGCAGAGTTCACCATGAAGCCGATGTCACTGTGGTTGGCATTGATTTCGTTGCGTACATGATTCATCCCTTCCTCGGTCATGAGGTTGGCAACGATCACTGATACGGTCCCCAACTGACTCAGCTCGGCGCGCACAGCATCGGCTTTATCCTGTTTGCTGCCGGTGAGAACCACGCTGCCACCTGCCTTTAAAAACTGGCGCGCTGTTTCCAGGCCCATGCCGCTCGTGCCGCCAACAACCAACAGTTTTTTACCTGCAAAAAAATCGCTCATTACAGACTCCGGTATTAGATTCGTAAGAGGTCGCCAGCGGCAAGGTGCCGCGCTGACCTATGGCCAGAACGGTTAGCCTTCGATGACTTCGAGCTTAGGGAGCATGCGAATGGCTTTAGAGAAGTTTGCGTAGTTGACCGAAGTCTTGAGCACTACGTTGTGCAGCTCCTCTACACGCTCACGGGAGGCGTCGGTTTGCAGGCGAATGACGACACTCACCTCGTCGTAGCCTGGGTTAACGCTTTCGTCGATGCCTAGGAAACCGCGCAGGTCGAGGGTGCCGTCAGTCTCGATCTCCAGGCTGTGAATCTTGATGCCCATCATCGCGGCATTGGCGGCATAGCCGACCGACATGCAGGCGTTGAGAGCAGCCATCAGCAGCTCCTGAGGGTTGGGCGCGGTGTTCTCGCCAAGCAATTCATTCGGCTCATCGGCTGCAATTTCAAAATCGCGGGAATAGGTTTCACCAGCCAAGCTGTAACGGCTGACTTTGGCTACAGAACGGGTCTGCCCCTTCCAAGCAGTCTTAACGTTGAAGCTTGCGTGGCGCTTAGTCGCATCACCAGCAACGCCTTCGGCGAAATTCTGGAGTGCGGCGACATCGATACCATTCAGATTGCTGCTCATTGGACGTTCCTCTTCAGATAAGCCGGACGATTCGACCGGAAGAGAAACAAGCCTACCAAGTAGTAGGTTGGCTTACAAGGAAGATGACGATACCAATAGCTTCGAAAAGCTAGGCTGCATAGAGGATTTGGGAATATTGATGACAACACAGTGGGAGTCGTGACCGACAGAATCACTCCGAGAGTGACGCCAGCACAGGTCATCTCACAGCTCTAAGCATCAGGTTTGTTTTATGTAACTGTACGAATTGATGGCACAAGACCGTCTCCGCATAGATATAAAATCAAGGAGGTTTATCGCTGTTTATGCCCCAGGCCACGTATTGGGACGAGATGGAGCTTCGTTTCAAGAGGTCACTTTGAACGCAGCCAAGAGCGCGGTCGCCGCTAAACATGGGCGGTACTGTACAATTCGCGGTCAGGAAAAAGCGCCGCCTACAAGCAAACCTCCCCGTCATTGGATGCAAATCTACCGCACACCAGATAATACCGAGTGATCTATCTGGTAGTTTTAGTCTGCGCTAATTAAAACAGCGTAGATTGGCTCGCGACCCCGAATCAAATAACTCAAGGCCGCCTGCTCTTGGCAGGCGATCAAGTCGAGAGACTATTGGAATATGTACCAAAGATACAGCGATGAAAGACGCCCCCGGGCAGAGAGTGCAGCGGTAGAGTCTATAAACGTACTTGCTACGTCTTTAGTGACGAAGGGTAGATAAAATCAAATCAAATCCCGAAGATTTCTCGTAATCATCGCTCATCGCCCAAGAAACAAAGCTCGCACCTTCTAAAGTGTTCAATATGAACCTTGAAACCCGGGTTACATCCAGTTCGGCTTTAAGCTCTCCTCGATCTTGACCCTGCTTAATATTTTCCTGGAGCCAAGTGAGATGGATCTCAAAGAATTCCTTTGTCATTTCTTTGAGGCTTTCAGGCAGGGCCATAAGCTCTGCGGCCAAGGCTCCACAGAGTGGAAGCATCCCGTTCAGGCTGCTGTGAGCGAACATCAAGGCGAAGGCATTCAGCCGGTCGACAACACTGACGTGTTCATCATTGATAGCGTCCAGCTGCTTTTTAAACCGGAACAGGTAGCTCTCGACGATGGCAATTGCCAAGCCTTCCTTGGTGGGGAAGTGATGATGAATACTCGCCTTTTTAATGCCGATGTCGTCCGCAAGGTCGGCATAGCTGAAGGCCGCATAGCCTTTCGTGCGCAGCAGAACCTCGGCGCTGGTCAAAAGGTCTGAACGTGTACTCATGATGCTGCATCCAAATTTATCATCCTGGCATCATAAATTAGTCACACCTCATAAGACAGCGTTCGCCGAACGCTGAACTGAGCTACCGATGTGATTGCCGATTTCGAGTGCATGCCCTAAGCCGCATGAACCTCCTCGAATAGCCAATCTTGAAACGCTTTCAACCTCGGCACGCTCGCATATTTTTTACACGGGACAACGTCGTGGCAAAGTAAAGCACCCTCCGATTACGGGGCACCTGTTCCCTAAGGGAAAGCCGGGCCTGGAACCCAATGATTAACAGTCGTTTGCTACCTGCCCATACGCTCCAGGGGGCTCTCAACAGCAACTGAATGCTGATGGTCCACTACCCGCCTCCTCACCGATGACGCGTATCGACATCGACCTCAACCGACATGCCCGGGCGCAGCGAAGACTCGAAAGGCTGGTCCGGATCAACAGATATGCGCACCCCGATACGCTGCGGTACCTTGACGAAATTGCCCGTTGCATTGTCCGGCTTGAGCACCGCGAATTCCGAGCCCGTCGCTGGTGAGAGCCGCTCGACATGCCCCGTTAGCGTCGCCCCTCCTAACGCATCAATCCTGAGCGTCGCGATCTGGCCGGGCGCAATAGCCTTAGTCTGCGCCTCCTTGTAGTTCGCGACTATCCAGTGATCAGCGGGCACTACCGACATCAATTGTGTGCCGTGGGTCACGAATTGGCCCAACCGCACGCCCACTTCTCCGAGCACGCCATCCTCCGGCGCCTGGATGACCGTGTGATTAAGATCAATCTGAGCCGCACGCAGTTTTGCCTGTGCCACCCGCACCTGGGCTTCCAGACCTTCACGGCCGACATCCACGGTACGCAACTCCTCCCGAGCAATCGACTCTTGCGCACCCGCCTGCTGTACCTCGGCCTGGGCTTGACTGAAATCGGCTCGTGCCTGGTCGCGCTCGCGCGTAGAAATGGCGCCATCCATGACCAACGCGTTTGCGCGCTGCATGTCAGCGCGGGCACGCAATAAGCGCGCCTGCGCACCGGCCATAGCTGCAACATGACTCTCGATGCCCGCCATGCGAGCAGCGTGCGCCTGCTGGTTGTTGGAGAGGTCGGCATTGGCGACGCCAAGATTGGCCGTCGCCTCATCTACCTGCGCCTGATAGACCTCATCGTCAATACGCACAAGGACCTCGCCTCGCTTGACCTGCGCGAAATCTTGCCCGGCCACCTGGACGATATAGCCGCTGACCTGAGGGGCAATCACCGTGGTTCGCCCCCTCACATAGGCGTTATCTGTCTGTTGCAGACCTGCGTCAAAAGGCGGCAACTTCCAGATGTACAGGACGATCGTAATAACGCCAATCGCAGCCAGCACCATGATGATGCCTTGCAAACGGCCCCGGGGCGGGGGCGACCAATGAAAAGCAGTGTGTTCAACATCCGATGGAACAGTCATGGAATCAGTCATTTACGTTCTCAGGCTCGCGACGGATGCGCGAGAGGAAAAAAGCCGACATCTGCAGATAAAACACATACATCGCGGTGCCAAAAGCCAGCACTGACACCATGCGAAAGACGTCATTGAATGCCAGTACGCTAGCCTGTTGCTGCAACGCTTGTCCTAGCAGCTTGCTGCTCTGTTTCTGGCGCTGTTCCGGGTCGGCTATATGACTCGAAAGCAACGCCTCGCCAATGCCGAGGCGCGCTACGACAAGGGGATTGGTGATCGGCGCACTGTCCGCCAGGCTAGCGATATGGGACTGGGTTCTGATGAACTCGTAGCTGCCCATTACAGCCGACCCTGCCAGGCTGCCGATACTCTGGCTCGCCCCGTACAGGACCACGAGCGTGATCATGTACTGAGGTCCCTTCGCGAACAGTTTGAGAAAGCCAAAGATCAAGGCAGGCCCGATGAACAGCGTCGCACCGAACCCAATCAAACACTGGCTCAGGTACAGTTGCGGCGCACGCGTGAGGCTGGTGGATTGCGAGTCCAGATACGCTCCCGTTGCGATAAACAAAGCCGCGACCATGACCTGCCAGGGGATACGTTTGGGCGACAACGTCAGGCAAGCGACGACGATCCCCATCAGCATCGACACCAGTACGCACGCAAACAGGACACGCAACTGATCGTTATTAAGCCCGCCCATTGATAGCAAACCTACCGAGCCGAAAGTCTGCTCGGCCAGCGATAGCCGAACCAGCAGCGCAATCGCAACAAAACGCATCAAGTCGAAACTGCCCAGCCATTCCAATTGCAACAGCGGCTGACGCCGACGTCGTTCAATGAACACCACCGTCACCAGCAACGAGATAGCCGCCACCAGCATCCAGCCGAGAAAGGGCGCGTCGGTCCACCAATAGCTCCGGCCGAGGCCAAGCACACCGGCAAACAGCAGGAAGGATGAAACCAGCAATACAATCACCACTGCGTCCGAGGCAGCAAACACGCTGGCCCTATCACTGCGTGGCAAAGGCACCGCCAACGTCACACCCAACACCGCCATACCAATGCCCAGATTCAACAAGTGCAGCCCCAGCCAATGTTCCGAGGCGAGAAATTCCACGGGAATCATGCGCGCCACCGGCGATCCTATCTGGGTAAGCCCTACGCTGATAATCAGGGCCATCGGCTGGGCCGATGGGGCTATGGCCTGCATCAGATAATAGGTACTCAAGGCGATCAACGTCGCGCACATCAAGCCGTTGATCGCCGTGGCAATGACCGCAGTTGTCAAAGTGGGCCACAGTAACTGCAGCACACAGGCAGCGATGTAGGTACCGACAATGCTTGCCGTGACCAAAGGGATTCCGAACTGCATCCGGGCCTTGACCAAGGTCAGGTTGGCGCTGGCATTGATCGCCAAAAAAACTGCCACCAACCATGAGACCTGAGCCGTGTACTCGCCAATAGAGCCAGAGATTACGCCTAGATTGCTCGCCACCAGGCCGTTGCACAGCGTCGTGCAGGTCCCGAGGAATAAGCCTACGACAAAATATATGCCACGCCTGGCCGGCGACAGCCTGGGCTTATAAGGACTGCCCGCCATCGCCGGTTTCTCGTCAGCTTTGAACACGTATTCAGCGCTGGCCATGTACAGGTAACGCCTTCTTTTGCTGTCGCTGCAGACGCTTCACGGTTGGGATGTCGGAAGGCTGAAGGCCATTACATAGTCACCGGTGTCGGGAGAATGCGCTGCCCCGCCTACGGAAATGACAACGTACTGTTTGCCCGTCGTCGGCGAGACGTAGGAGATCGGCGTGGCGCTGGCGCCGACCGGTAATTCATGTTCCCAGACGAGTTTGCCACTTTGCCCGTCGTATGCCCGGATGTAGTAGTCCTGATAACCGGCAAAGAATACTAGGCCGCCTGCCGTGGTCATCGTTCCTGCATAAGTTGGCATGCCCATGGGCATGGGCAGGTGTGATGCGATACCCAGTGGCCCCAATTGCTCTGTGGTGCCAGCCGGCACTTGCCAGGCCACCTTGTGCGTATTCAGATCGACCGCCGTGACGGTCCCATAGGGCGGCTGGTTGCACGGAACCCCTAGGGATGACATCCAGATATAAATGGCTTGACCGTAAGGTGTTTTCAACTGCGGTGACGGCCCATGTCCGCTCACCTCGATCTGGTGGGTTTTTGTCCAAGTATTGAATTCATCACGAGGCATCAGCCAAAAGATGTTCGGCACCCGGATATCGTTCATATAAGCCAGATGATTAACGGGGTCGTAGGAGACGCTACCCCAGTTGAATCCTCCGATATTGCCGGGCTGATCCAGCGCCTTGGTCAGACCGATCGGCGTGAAGTCGCCCTCGTAGCGCAGTTGCTTGAACATGATGCGGCACATGAGTTGGTCGAACATGGTTGCCCCCCACATCTTCTTCTCGGTGAGGTGTTCGGCACCGATAGTCGGCATCCCTACCGAATAAGGCTGTGTAGGCGAAAGCTTTTCTTCAGGTACCGCACCGGCCGTAGGCACGGGCTTTTCGACGACGTCCGCAATCGGCTCTCCGGTGGCGCGATTTAACAGGAAAAGCTGGCCACGCTTGGTGGTTTGCAATACCCCGGGGATGGTTCCGCCTTGGCCGTCAGGCAAATCGACCAGCGCGGGTTGAGAAGGCAAGTCGTAGTCCCAGATGTCGTGATGGACGGTCTGGAATTTCCATTTCGGGCGGCCCGTCATGATATCGAGGGCGACAAGGGAAGAGTTGTATTCATCCGAGTGCGGTGGTCGCTCCATGCCGAAAAAGTCCGGCGTGGCATTTCCCAGCGGCGCATAGATAAGACCCAACTGGTCGTCATAGGCAGCGGCGGTCCACATGTTGGGCGTGCCGGGCGTGTAGGTCTGCCCCGCCGGTGGCAAGCCGGTTATGTCCGGGTTGCCCAGGTCCCACGCCCATGCCAGTGCGCCGGTGCGGGCATCAAAGGCGCGGATCACGCCTGACGGCTCACCGCGGCTGTAGTTATCAACTACCCAGCCACTGATAATAATGTAGTCGCGCGCCACCAGCGGCGCGGAAGTCTGAAAGTAGAACCCAGGCTTAACGTCGCCCATGCCCTGCTTCAGGTCGACGACGCCGTCGCTGCCAAAACCTGGGCACTGCTTGCCGGTCTTGGCATCTAGTTCGATCAGGCGCGCATCGATGGTGGAATTGACGATTCGTTCCGCACAGACGCCATCAGCCGGCGCCTCCTTGAGCTTGTAGTAACCCAGGCCGCGGCAACGGTTCCAGATAGGAGATGCACTATGGGTATCGAATTTCCAACGTTCTACCCCCGTATCTGCATCGATGGCAGCAATGCGATCATCGGGTGTGCAAGTGAACAACGTATCTTCAATTTGCAATGGGGTGTTCGAATCCACGGCGCCCTTGTCCAACTGGATCTTCGCGCCGGTACGATAGGTCCAGGCCACTTTCAGGTCCTGAACGTTGTCACGGTTGATCTGCGTAAAGGGCGCGTAGCGCGTACCCGCAGTGGTTCGGCCATATGCGGACCAATTTGAAGGCGTGGTGTTTGTGGCTGCTGCAGTAAAAGGTGTGCCCGAGACAGGCGAGACGACACCATGTGGAGTAAAGGCAAACCCAAAGAACACAGCCGTCCCTAATAGCGCTAGTACACCCAGGCCGCGTATCCGGCGCCGGGAGTCCGCAGGCGACCAAGTGGATAACAGGAGCAAGCCGATGCTCGCCATCGCTGCCGGTACGAGCAGGCGTGGAAACAGCGCCCAATAGAACGTGCCTGACTCCCAGAGCGCCCATGGAACACTCAGCACGGCAACCGCTACCAGCAGCCATACTCCACAAACTTGCCTACGCCAAAGCATGACGCCAGCGCTCAGATAGGCCCATCCGGCCAGCACGTAATAAAACGATCCGCCAAGGGTTAAGAGGTAAGCTCCACCTGACAATAGCCCCAGCCCCATCAAGGCAACTAGGCTGGCAAAAATACGATTTATCGAGGTCACAGTTGAACTCCTATACGCTAAATGGCTCTCAGACTTGGTGATGATAGTGTTAGTCTATTAATTTTAGCCATGCCATATGGAGCAACTATACATTGCATAAAAGCAACGCCATGTGGAGCGAATACCACACCTTCCTCGTTGCCGCGCAAACATTGAACTTCAGCCGTGCGGCTGAACGGCTTGGGCAGAACACTTCAAGCATCAGTCGCGCCGTGACCCGGCTGGAGGAGCACCTGGGTCTGCGCTTGTTCAATCGGATGCCCTCTATGCGATTGACGGACCCGGGCGAGCGGCTCTATAGCGAAATCGCGCCCTTGTTCGAAGGCCTTCAGGAGGTTGAAAGCGCGATCAAGTCGGATGATGGAAAAATTAGAGGACGTATCCGGGTCGTCGGATCGCCCGAGGTTGTGCACTGGTTTATCAACCCGGCTATCGCTCGAATGCTGGAAGAACAGCACGAAATTCATTTTGAAGTGGAGGCCAGCACACGCGTGCCAAACCCCATTGAAGAGCCAGTGGATGTCTACTTCAGTCATCGCCGCGCCGAAGTGATTAACAAGTCGCTGGTTGCTCGGCCAATCTGTTCAATGCCACAAGGGTTATTCGCTTCTCCCCTGTTACTGGCCGGCAGGAAACCTCCCCGTGTACCGGACGATCTCCTGCAATGGCCCTGCCTTGGGCGTCAGGGAGAACCCGAGTGGGAGCTCATCGACCCCCAAGGACATAAACACCTGATGCCGGTGCAAGCCATCCTGCTTGCCACACCGAACGATGCGCGCATGGATCTTACTCTGCGCGGACTTGGCATCGCGCAGTTCAATTTGCCCAGCGCCAATGAGGCCGTTGAGAGCGGAAAACTGGTACGTATTTTACCTGGCTATACCCTCCAGAACATGTCGTTGTATGCTTTTCTACTGTCACGGCGCTTGATTCCGCAGGCGGTGCAGATCTTTCTGCGCTATACCACGGAAGAGGCAAAAAAATACTTTCCCGATTGAGTCCTGACTTGATATCGGTTCGTTAGGGCAGATGACGTACGACCTTAATAATCTTATAGCCTCCTATTCGTTGCATAACCGAGTAAAAACACTATGGGCAATTACTTACATCATGTTCTTATTGGACTATTAGCCCTGCTTCCTATGGCCAATCCTCTAACTAGCATCTCCCTTTTACTAGGCCTTGGAGGAAAGCTGCCTACAGTAGAGCGTAACCGGCAAATCCTGAAGGCAAGCTTATATGTAGCTCTGATTATGTTTGTCAGCTTCTACGGAGGCAGCCTGGTAATGCAGGTATTCGGAATATCTGTCCCCGGCTTGAGAATAGCCGGAGGCCTGATCGTTACCTACATCGGTTTCGCCATGCTTTTTCCAGCAACGACACCTGACGAAACAGAGGTTCAGAAAGATTTCCTTTCAGAGAAAGAGAAATCAACCCCACATTTCCGCGATCTGTCATTTGTACCTTTAGCTCTTCCTGGTGCAGCAGGCCCCGGCACGATAGCGTTGCTTATCAGCTCCGCCTCTACCCTGCAGTCGACCTACCAGACCCTGCCACTCGTCATTCACCTTGCAGCCGCAACCGTATTCATCATTACTGCGCTTATTTTCTGGATAGCTTTACGATGTTCGGGGCGAATCATGAAAGTGCTTGGTGAGTCAGGAATCGATGCAATTTCCCGAGTCGTTGGTTTTCTACTGGTTTGTATGGGCGTTCAGTTCGTTATCAATGGTGGTTTTGAGTTAGCGTCTACACCTATGCACTGATCATAGTTCTCATAATAGTGAATTATTAAAGGCCGTTGATATTCCCGCGGCCACATTCGCTAGCACCAGGTGAATGGGTGTTCCTACGCCTATGGAGAACTGACGCCTTGCCCCCCTCAGGAAGCTAGGGGGCCAGACTCGGACAAAATCAACATTGGCCAGTTACGACTAGCCCCACTACAAAACAATGGTTAGTGCGCTGTGAACCAGTTGGGGTGTAGCACCGGAAAATGTTCCTTCAGCCAATCCACAAATGCCTCGACCTGAGGCGCAAGATGCGTTCTGCTTGGATAAAGCACGGAAACCAGGCGAGGCTTTGGACGAAATGCCTTGAGCACTTCGATCAGTTCTCCGCTTGCGAGGAATGTCTCAACGGCAATTCCAGGCGCTTGAACAATGCCGAAGCCTGCAACACCGCATTGAACGTAGGCATTCGACTCATTCACGGTGATTCCACGCCGAGGCGTATGTGGACGATCTTCGCCGTCTACCGAGAAGTGCCAAGGCAGCGGTCTGTTATTTTGACCGGAAAGGAAGCTGACACATTGGTGGTCTACTAGATCTTGTAGGGTTATGGGTGCACCGCAGGCTTGGAGATAACCTGCAGACGCACAGGTCACCATGGTGGCGGTGCCAATTTCTCTAGCCACTATGCTTGAATCCGGAAGTTCACCCATTCGCAATACACAGTCGATGCCCTCGGCTACGAGATCTACCGTACGGTCGGTCACGCCTAGCACAAGCTCGATGTCGGGAAATGCCTCGGTAAACCTCCTAAGGCTTTCCATGAAGCTGTGCTGGGAAAATGCAGTAGGGATGTCAATTCGAAGCCGCCCTCGCAACGTCGATCCACTACGGTCGAACATGGAAGTGGTTTCTGCGATGGTTGCTAAAATCTCTTTGACGCGTTCGTAAAACCGCTCTCCCTCAGCAGTCAGTTTTACTTTACGCGTAGTGCGCTGGAACAGACGGACACCCAGCGAGGCTTCCAGATCCTGAATGGTGCGTGTGACGTGCGGTCGCCCGGCCTGCATTGCCTCAGCGACTTTGGTGAAGCTCCCCAACTCCGCTAGCTTGGCGAATACTTGCATCGACTGTAGAAGCTCCATAAGTCTCTTCTCGGGAAGCGAGTTAACTGGATGATTGTTGCTTATCAGGATAACAATCCTGTTGCTTTCTGCACATTTATCTAGGGCCGCGAAACCTTAACAATGTCCTCAGCGTAAAGGAGGAGCTTTGCTCCCCTGCACATTCAAAATTGTTGGAGACAGAAAATGAAAGCGTGGCTTCTAAAAGATTTCGGCTTGGATAATCTCGTGCAGGGCGAAACGGAAACCCCCGTGCCCCGAGCGGGTGAGCTGCTGGTTAAAGTAGGCGCTGTATCACTCAATTTCCGGGACAAGGCCATCGTTGACGGCATCTATGAACCTCACATGGTGCCCAAGCCGCTGATCCCCGTCAGCGATGCGGCGGGAACTGTCGTGGCAGTAGGTGAAGGTGTCAGCCGCTTTGCTATCGGAGATCGGGTCAACTCACACCTCTACTCCCGTTGGTTGGACGGCATGCCTGGGCCAGATGAACCCAACTACTGCTTCGGCTCGCCATTGCCTGGTGGTCTGGCGCAATACATGATCATCCATGAAGACAGCGCGGTACGTGCCCCCGACAATATGTCTGATGAGGAAGCAGCGACCCTTCCAATTGCTGCTCTGACGGCGTGGTATGCGCTCGTCGACTATGGCCAGATAGAGGCCGGCCAAACCGTTTTGGTTCAGGGTTCTGGAGGTGTTTCTGTTTTTGCAGCACAAATTGCTACCGCTTTGGGAGCCAAGGTTATCGTCACCTCCAGCCGTGATGACAATCTGGAAGCTGTAAAAAAACTGGGCGCGGTTGCGGGTGTGAATTATCGCACCACCCCTGAGTGGGCAGAGGAAGTTCTGAAGCTCACTGACGGCAAGGGAGTGGATCTGCTGCTGGATGTGGCGGGCGGGGACGGCATCAACCAATCGATTGCTGCGACAAAGGCAGGTGGACGTATTGCACAGATCGGCTTTCTGACAGGCCAGACCTCCGCCTTGAACCTGATGCCTATGATTTTCCGGCAAACAACGATTCGCGGCATAGCCGTTGCTCCACGCTCGTCATTTGACCGAATGAACGAATTCTTGAACGAGCACAAGATTCGCCCGGTAATCGACCACGTGTATCCATTCGATCAAGCACGCGAAGCGTACGAACATCTGGCCAGAGGCGCCTTTGGTAAGGTAGTAATCAAAATCGCGTAGGACCCAGCCGCTTCAATCTCACTCGCCCGCTGCAACGGCAGGCGCGTGAGCACGGCCTTCAAATAAGCATGCGGATCATGCCCGCTGATGGCGCCATACGAAGCGCGCTAAGCGTCTGGATTGCCGGGTCAAATTCAAGGCAAAAAAAAGCCTGCATCTCTGCAGGCTTTTCTCTATCTGGCTCCACGACCTGGACTCGAACCAGGGACCCAATGATTAACAGTCATTTGCTCTACCAACTGAGCTATCGCGGAATGCGCCGTATGTTACTGATTAAAAAGAAGAAGTCAAGCGCCATCAGAAATTTTCCGCAAATCCCCCCCCTGTTCGCTTGAATACGACGGTTCCCTGGCCAGTTCCAACCAGGCCCGCGCTGCCGGTGGCAGGTGGGCGCTGGCGCGCCAGGCCAGGGCGATGTGCCAATCGGTGTGGGGCTCGTCCAGGGGGATCAAGGCGATGCCGGGGTGTTGGTGTTTGTGCGCCAGCATCCGGGGCAGGAAGGCGACGCCCAGCCCGGCGGTGACCAGGTCGACGATAAAGTCTATTTGCCCACTGCGAGCGGTGACTTTAGGTGTCACGCCTTTACGTTCGCAGGCGCTGAGGATCTTGGCGTTGAGGGCAAAGCCGGCTTCGAACAGGATGAACGGCGAGTCGGCCAGGTCGGTGAAGTCGATGCGCTTGCGCCGGGCCAATGGGTGGCCCATGGGCAACACGGCGATCAATGGCTCGTTGCGCACCGGTTGGTAGTCGAAGCCTTCATCAACCGGTAGCAGCAAGGCGGCGAGGTCAACCTCCCCCGCTTCCAGGCATTCGCGCAGCCTTTTACTGCCGTATTCGGTCAGTTCGATGTCGATGCCCGGGTAGCGGCTGCGGTAAGTGGCAAACATGGCCGCGAACAGCACGCCGCACCCTACCGGCGGCAGACCGATGCGCAGCACGCCGCGCTTGAGACCGCGCAGGTCGTTGATTTCAGCCATCAGGTCGGTGCGTTCGGCGAGCATTACCAAGGCGCGGCGGTAGGCAATTTCGCCGGCGGCGGTGAGTTCGTTCTTGTGGCCAAGGCGATTGAGCAGCGGCATGCCTAATTCGTCCTCAAGGGTCTTGACCGCTTTGCTGACGGTGGACTGGGTCAGGGCAACCACTTCGGCCGCCTGGGAGAACCCACCCTGGCGCACCACTTCGACAAACGCACGCAGTGTTCGTAGGTTCATCAGTATTCCTGTAACGACTGGATGGAAGTGATAAAAGTTGTTTTCATCATGGCATAACTTTGCTTAGGGTGTAGCACTTTGCCCTGTGGAGACACCGTCGATGATCATCTCGTCCGCTTCCGACTACCGCGCTGCGGCCAAGCGCAAGTTGCCGCGCTTTCTGTTCGATTACATCGACGGCGGCGCCTACGCCGAGCACACGCTGCGCGCCAACAGTTCGGACCTGGCCGAGATCAGCCTGCGCCAACGCATCCTGCGCAATGTCGACAACCTGAGCCTGAGCACCCATTTGTTCGGCACGGAACTGGCGATGCCGGTCATCCTCAGCCCCGTCGGGCTGACCGGCATGTATGCGCGACGCGGTGAAGTGCAAGCAGCCAAGGCGGCGGCCAACAAAAACATCCCTTTTTGCCTGTCGACAGTGTCGGTGTGTTCGATTGAGGAAGTGGCCTCGCAAAGCCCGCAGTCGATCTGGTTCCAGCTGTATGTGCTCAAGGATCGCGGCTTCATGCGCAACGCCCTGGAGCGGGCGCAGGCCGCCGGGGTGACAACGCTGGTGTTCACCGTTGACATGCCGACACCGGGCGCACGCTACCGTGACGCTCACTCCGGTATGTCCGGCCCCTACGCGGCGCAGCGGCGCATGTTGCAGGCAGTGACCAAGCCGCAATGGGCCTTCGATGTGGGCTTGATGGGCCGCCCCCACGACTTGGGCAATATCTCCAAATATCTGGGCAAACCCACCCACCTGGAGGACTACATTGGCTGGCTGGCCAACAACTTCGACCCGTCGATCAGTTGGAAAGACCTGGAATGGATCCGCGAATTCTGGAAAGGCCCGATGATCATCAAGGGCATCCTCGACCCGCAGGACGCCAAGGACGCGGTGAGTTTCGGGGCCGACGGCATCGTGGTCTCCAACCATGGCGGACGCCAGCTCGACGGGGTGCTCTCCACGGCCAAGGCGTTGCCGCCGATTGCCGAAGCGGTAGGCGATGACCTGACCGTGCTGGTGGACTCGGGCATTCGCTCCGGGCTCGACGTGGTGCGCATGCTAGCCCTGGGTGCCAAGGCGTGCCTGCTAGGGCGTGCCACCGCCTATGCGCTGGCCGCCGAGGGCCAGCATGGGGTAGAGAACCTGCTGGACATCTTCGCCAAGGAAATGCGCGTGGCCATGACCCTGACCGGGGTCACCTCCATCGCGCAGATCGACCGTACCACCTTGGTCTAGTAGTGATGAGGGATGGTGTACGTTGTGTGCGGATAACCGAAGCGTTGTTTATTTGCGACAAACAACTCGCCCCACCGAAACAGTAAGGTTAACCGGGCCGGCAGTAATGCCGGCCCCAATCAGCCAAATAACTGGCGCCATGCTTTAACAGACTTTTCTTACTTAAAAATTAGTTAATTGATTTATAAGGATTTTTACCAACCAAATACACTTGGCATGAATCTCGCTCCAGTACTGTTCAAGCAGGTTCGGCGATGACAAGACGTGCGGCAGTGCCCCGGGGTTATAACCCAAAGAAAAGCGGTTTAAACTGTTTCCAATGTTTTACGGAGCTGAAGGATCAGTAAGACGCTTGGCACTCGCCACTCTCATCCCGCCTGTAAGACAGCCCAGTGCTTAGAGGCCACCCGCTTATGAAAACCCCCACCCAGACCAACGCAATTGACTTTGACAGTGCCAAATTGCAACGCCTGGGATTTGGCCAGCCATCCTTACGCCCACGTCGCCCCGCCACCCTTGCCGAACTTCGCCAGCAACTGAACCAGCAGTTGCAGACCAGCCTGGAGCCGGAGCGCATCCTGGGCCTGTTCTTTCGTGAAGTTCAGCGCCTGGTGCCGCTGGACGCGTTGCAATACCGTCACGCCGCCAGCGACCTGCGCCTGGAGTTTGGCCACCGGGGTCATCACTCCGTCAGCTACACCCTGAGCCATGAAGGCGAGCACCTGGGGGAACTGGTCTTTCGTCGCAACCAGCGGTTGCTTGAAGAAGAACTGAGCCAGCTCGAACTCCTGCTGGTGACCTTGCTTTATCCGATGCGCAACGCCCTGCTCTACCGCGCCGCCACCCGCAGCGCCCTGCGTGACCCGTTGACCGAAACCGGCAACCGTGTGGCCATGGACCAGACGCTGCAGCGAGAAATCGACATGGCACGCCGGCATTTGCACCCGCTGTCGTTGTTGATGCTGGACATCGACCACTTCAAGAAAATCAACGACACCCATGGGCATGCCGCGGGCGACAGCGTGCTGCGCGCCGTGGCCGGGGCGATCAAACGCCAGCTGCGCAACGTGGACATGGTGTTCCGGTTTGGCGGGGAGGAGTTTTTGATCCTGCTGTCCAACACCGGTCGCGATGCCGCGAGGATGGTGGGAGAGCGCCTTCGCCAGGCGGCACAAGCCCAGGACTACTGGGTGGAGGGCACGCGAATAGAACTGACCGTGAGCCTCGGCTGCTCGACGCTGCTGGCGGCCGAGTCGGCTGAAAGCCTGCTGCGTCGGGCCGACAATGCGTTGTATGTGGCCAAGCGCGAAGGTCGTAACCGCTTGGCGATGGCGGGGTAAAGTCAATTGTGGCGAGGGAGATTGCTCCCTCGCCACAGTTACCGCTACGCCTCGCTGGCGATGCGCACAGGGCGCTCGCGAACGGCTGGCGCCTTGTCTTTCTCTGTATGCTCTAGACGCATGCAGCTTTCCAGGAACAAGTGCATGTAGTCGTAGCTCTTGCATACCGCCTGGCGCAACTCTTCCTGCAGGGCCTTGCTCGGGTTGGTCCCGGCCAGCGTGCAGATGATTTCCAGGGCTTCCCAAGGGTGGGCGTCATCGTACTGGGCGTGCATCTTCAGCCACTTCATCGCCCGCTTGCGATCTTCCTCAGGGAAGGCGGCAGCATACACACCGGTAGAGCAGACCACGGCGGACCACTCCCCCGTCGCCCCCTCGATCGCGTAGTTGGTGGCGGCAATCGCGACGATCAACGCATCCGCCGAGCTGGTGTGCCAGCACCAATGACTCAGGGCGTGCAACTCAGGCGGCACCTCCTGCGCTTGCAGTTCTTCAAGGCTGACGCCGTGAGCCCGCGCCCAATTGACCCAATAGTCGGCATGGTTGAGCTCCACGCGGATATTGCGCATGAGCCAACGGCGCGCCATATCCTCCCCAGGATGACGGGCAAACTTGGTCTTGGTCAGGTTCTGCGCCATGTACAAGGCAAACTGTTCCACCACCGGCCAACCACCAATCAGGTAGTGGCGCATGGTCTTGGCGCTGAGGGCGTTGTCACGCATGCGCTGATACAGTTCGTGCTCGACAACCCGACGCTTGCTCTCGCTACAGTCCTGGATCAATTGCTGCGCCCAGGCGGGGTAACTGGAGGCTTCCATAAGCGGGCCGGTTCTGTTGAATGTGTCGATCACTGTGGGGCTCCTTTTCAAGTGTGATTGTACAGACCAGCAAATGTTTCAGCGGAAAGTGCCGGGCGCCTTGAATAACAGTGGCTGCGGCCGCTCAGGTCGGCACTGCAAGCTATCAAAGGTAAACAATTGCGGGCGTTCAATCAGGTAGCCCTGAGCGTAATCCACACCTATCTCAAGTAAAGCCTGTTCGATCTGGGGTGTTTCAACAAACTCGGCAATCGTGCGCTTACCCATGACGTGGCCGATGTGGTTGATCACTTCGACCATGGCGCGGTTAATCGGGTCGTCCAGCATATCCTTTACGAAACTTCCATCGATCTTCAGGAAGTCTACAGGTAAATGTTTCAAATATGCGAATGAGGACATTCCGGCGCAAAAATCATCGAGTGAGAAATGGCACCCTAACGCTTTGAGTTCATTAATAAACCGAATCGCGCTGCCCAAATTGGCTATAGCGCTGGTTTCAGTTATTTCAAAACAAATCATTTCCGGTGGAATGTTGTAAGTATCGAATTTCTGACGCAAAAAACCTAAAAAGTCATCATCGCCAATGGTTATGCCTGACAGATTAATCGCACACATGGCCATGGGGCGGCCCGGGCGCTCATGCATGCAACGGGCGATAATCTTGAATACGTTTTCCACTACCCAACGATCCAGGGACGTCATCAACCCGTAGCGTTCGGCCGCCGGAATAAAACTGTTGGGCAAAATGATCCGCCCCGCTTCGTCATGCAGGCGCAGGAGAATTTCGATGTGCCCACTGCCGGCGTCGGTAGGGCCCAAAGGCGCAATTTCCTGGGCGTAAAGGCAAAAGCGGTCTTCCTCAAGCGCAATATGCAGCCGCTGTACCCAGGCCATCTCGCCAAACCGCAGAGACAACTCCGAGTCGTCGACATGGTAGACCTGCACCCGGTTGCGCCCCTTTTCCTTGGCCATGTAGCACGCCATGTCGGCGGCACGCAGGGAGGTTTCCAGGGTGGTCGGGGTTTGCGAGATATGCACCAGGCCGATGCTGACGGTGGTCATGAAGGGCCGACCCTTCCACACGAAGTGCAAGTTCTGCACAGTGTGGCGCAGGCTCTCGGCGATTTTTTCCGCCACCGGCGCCGGGCAGTTCTCCAGCAGGATACCAAACTCGTCGCCGCCCAACCGAGCCAGGGTGTCGCCCTCGCGCAGGTCCGACTGCAGCAACGCGCAGATGTGGCGCAGCAGTTCATCGCCCGCGGCATGGCCACAGGTGTCATTGACCAGCTTGAACTGGTCGAGGTCGAGGAACATCAAGGCATGTCGCCCACTTTGCTGGCGCGCGACCTGTTGCAGCACCTGTTCAAGGCGGAACTCGAACTCGCGACGGTTAGCCAGGCCAGTCAACGCGTCGTGGGTGGCCTGCCAGGAAAGGTTGGCGATGTACTGGCGTTCCTGGGTCATGTCATGCAGCACCAGGACCGCACCGCTGACCTTGCCGGCACTGCGGATCGGCGCGCCCACCAGGGTGACCGAGACGGTGCTGCCGTCCAGGCGCTGGATCAGCTTGGAATGCTCGCTGCCGCCGCTGAACTGGCCTTTGACGATGTGTTCAATCAGTGTGAAACCGTCGGGCTCGGCGTTTTCATTCAAAAGCTTGAACAGCGCCGCCAGCGGCAGGCCCTGGGCTTGCTCCGAGCGCCAGTGGGTCAACGCTTCGGCTGCAGGGTTCATATAGGCAATGGCCCCGTCGACGTCGGTGGTAATCACCCCGTCGCCAATCGACTCCAATGTGATCTGCGCCCGCTCCTTCTCCGCTTGCAGCGCATCGGCAAAGGCATGACGCTGGGCCAGCAGCTTGTGGGTGCGCAGCAGCGCCAACACGATCAGGCCCAAGGCAGTCGCCAGGTTGGTGATCAACAACAGGCGCAGGATCATCCGCGAACCTTCGCCCAGGGCATCGCTGAACGCCTTGGCAGCGGGCGTCACCCCTTCATTGATGGCCGTGATGCGCGCCTTCCAATGATGGACATCGTCACTGCTGACGTAGCCGGAGGTAATGGCGCCGTGCATCTCCTGAGCCAGCTCATCGAGCTGCACGAGGTAGCCGTCGCCCACCGTCCACAGCTCAATGGCTTTTTCCAGGTAGCTGAAATGACGGAAGTTGAGGTATAGCCAGATCAGGCTGGAAACGTCGTCCGGATGATTACCGCCCTTGAGAATGCCCAAGCGGGCCGCGTCCGTATCGGGGGTGGGACGGTCCAGAGCAATGCGCAATTCATGCCCACCCTGGGGCACGGCAATGGCCTGCTGGTATTTGAGGTAGGTGGCGTCGTTGCGGTTATCGGCGTAGAGGGTCAGGTAGTAGATGGCATCCTTCTGGCCCTTGGACCACAGGCTTTCGCCCGCCACATAGCCCCGCACTGCCGAAAGCACGTAGAGACTGACGCAGCCTAACAATGCCTGGAACAACACGACGGCGATAAAGGGCCAGACAATACCCAGCAGGCGTGGCGTTCCGAGAGTCCGCTTTTGCTTCATGAAGTCCCTTACACATGCACAGCTTGATACGCACGCGAAAATCCGCTCCCGATAGCACAGCCTAAGCTAAATCAACGTACTTGTTGCAAGTGTCCGTACAGTTTGGCGTACAACCCGCCATCGGCAATCAACTGCTGATGGTCGCCGTCCTCGGCGATGTGCCCGCCATCGAACACCAGCACTCGGTCAGCCTGCTTCACCGCAGACAGCCGGTGGGCGATGATGAGTGTAGTACGCCCGCTGAGAAACCGCGCCAGTGCCTGGTGCAGGTTGTACTCGGTCGCCGCGTCCAATGCGGAGGTGGCCTCGTCCAGAATCACCACTTTAGGCTCGGCGAGCACCATGCGGGCAATGGCCAGGCGTTGCCGCTGTCCACCGGAAAAGCGCACGCCCGAACGCCCGACCACGCTGTCCAGGCCCAAGGGCAATGCCTTGACAGTAGCATCCAGTTGGGCGATTTCCAGCGCCTGCCAGCAGGCTTGATCGGTGCGGGTGCGGCCCATGGTCAGGTTGGCGCGCACGGTATCGTTGAACAGCGCAGGATGTTGCAGCACCACCGCGACGTTTTCGCGGATGGTCTCCAGGCCGATCTCCTGCTGGGTGGCAGTGCCAAAACGAATGCTGCCGGCCTGCGGCGTGTAGAGCCCCAGCAACAGTTGCACCAGGGTGCTTTTACCGCCGCCGCTGGCGCCGACAATTGCCACCTTTTCACCCGGTGCGATGGCCAGGTTCAACTGGTTGAGTACCAGCTCTTCGCCGTAGCCGAAGTCGAGGCCACGCACTTCGATGCCGACCGTCTCGCGCCCGCTGAACGGATCTGCGCCGCCTGGGTATTGCGGCTCATCGGCACGCGCCAGCAGCTCGTTGATGCGCGACAGCGCGCCGCCTGCCGCGTAATAGGCGTATTGCAGGTTCAGCAATTGTTCCACCGGGCCAATCATGAACCACAGGTAACTGAACACCGCGAGCATCTGGCCGATGGACAGGTCGGAAAACAGCACGGTGAGCATGGCCGCGGCGCGGAAGATGTCGATACCGAACTGGAACAGCAAGCCACTGGCGCGGCTCGACGCGTCGGTTTTCCATTGGGAATGAATGGCGTAGTCACGCACTTCCTGGGCACGCTGGCCCAGCCGCCCGAGGAAAAAGCCCTGGCGGTTGCCGGCACGTACTTCCTGGATGGCATCGAGGGTTTCGGTCAGCGCCTGGGTAAAGCGTGAAGTACTGTCGTTTTCCAACTTCTTGAGGTGCTTGACGCGCTTGCCCAATTGCACCGTGGCGTAGATCACCAACGGGTTGAACAACAGGATCAACAACGCCAGCTGCCAATGCATCCACACCAGGATCGCCGAGGTGCCGACCAGGGTCAGCATCGCCACCAGGAAGCGGCTGAGGGTTTCGCCGACGAATTTGTCCAGGGTGTCCAGGTCGGTCACCAAGTGGGTGGTGACCGTACCGCTGCCCAGGCTTTCGTACTCACCCAGGGAGATACGCTTGAGACGCTCAATCAGACGCACGCGGATGCGGTACACGATGTCCTTGGCCAAGCGCGCAAACAGCCGCGCCTGCACCACGTTGAACACCAGCGCGCCGCAACGCAGGGCCAGGGTGACCAAGAGCATCAGGCCGATATAGCCAGCCGCTTTTTGCCAGCCCAGGGGCAGCGCGTGGTTCATCACCTTGAGGGCGGCATCGCCATGGCCCAGTAGCACTTCGTCGACCAGCAACGGCAACAACAGCGGGATAGGCACGCTGCACAGGGTGGCGAGCACGGCGACGCCGTTGGCGACCCACAGGGATTTTTTGTGACGCAGGGCCAGGCGGCGAATTTCCGCCCAGGTCAGGCGGTCGGTGCGTGGAGGCTGTTCATACACAGGCAGCTCGCTCCAACCATCGAGCCAGTAACGGCGACAGCTCGGACAGCGGCTGGTAACCATTGGTCAGCAAGGCCAACTGGCCGTTGCGCTCGGCCAGCAGGGTCGGAAACCCGGCAATGCCCAGGTCCTGCACCCAAGTGAAATCGGCCGCCGTGGCCGCGTGCTGATCGGCACGGTCGAACTCGCCGGCAAACTCGATACGTGGAATACCGGCCTGTTCGGCGAGCTCTACCAGCACAGGGGCGAGCGTCACGTCCCGGCCTTCGACATAGAACGCGCGCTGGATCAGCCCCAGCAGCGTCCAGGCGCAATCCGGCGCCAGGCTGCGTGCGGTGACGATAGCGCGGCACGCAGGCTCGGTGTCGTAGACAAACCCGTCGGGCAATGCGCCTTCTCGCTTGAACGGCTGGCCGGTGGCGTCGGTGACGGCCTGCCAGTGTTCAAGGATGTAGCGCCGGGTCGTCGGCTCCAGCGCCGCGCCGCTGCCGGTGCGCAAGCCGCCCACCACCAGGTGCACGTCCACGCCGGCCGCCTGGGCCTGCTCCACCAGCGCTTGTGCCACCGGGGCAAAGCCCCAGCACCAGGAACACATCGGGTCCATTACATAGAGCAGGCGCGCAGACATGGCTCAGGCCTCGGAAGGGGTTTGCTTGTAGTTGTAACCAATCGGGTGCGGCATGTTGCGGGCCTTGGCCAGTTCGATCTGCTTCTGGCGGTCGATCGCACTGCGACGGGTCTTCTCCGGCAGCTTATCCCAGCAATGGGGGCAACTGATGCCAGCCACATAATGCTCGGAGGCACGGTCTTCTACGCTCACCGGTGTGCGGCAGGCATGACATTGATCGTAGTCGCCTTCGCTCAAGTCGTGGCGCACGGTCACGCGATTGTCGAACACAAAGCAGTCGCCCTGCCATTTGGTTTCTTCCTGGGGCACCTCTTCGAGGTACTTCAGGATACCGCCCTTGAGGTGGTAGACCTCATCGAAGCCTTCGCTGAGCATGTAGCTCGACGCCTTCTCACAGCGAATGCCGCCAGTGCAGAACATGGCGACCTTCTTGTGCTTGGCCGGGTCGAAGTTGGCTTTGATGTAGTCGGGAAATTCGCGAAAACTGGTGGTTTTCGGGTCGATTGCGCCTTCAAAGGTGCCGATGGACACTTCGTAGTCGTTACGGGTGTCGATCAACAATACTTCCGGGTCGCTGATCAGCGCGTTCCAATCCTGCGGGTCGACGTAAGTACCCACCTTTTTGTTCGGGTCCACGCCTTCGACACCCAGGGTCACGATCTCTTTCTTGAGTTTGACCTTGGTGCGGTAGAACGGCTGGTCGTCGCAGTAAGACTCTTTGTGGTCGATGTCGACCATGCGTGGGTCTTTCTTGAGCCAGGCCATCAGGCCGTCAATGCCTTCGCGGCTGCCGGAAACGGTGCCGTTGATGCCTTCTTCGGCGATCAGCAAGGTGCCTTTGATGCCGTTATCGACCATCGCCTGCAACAGGGGCTCGCGCAGGGCGACGTAATCTTCGAGGGTGACGAACTTGTACAGTGCCGCCACGACAATCGGTTGAGTCATGGGTGTTCTCTCCAGGTGGCTACCCTCGTAAGGGGTGAACCGGATGCAAAAAAAACGCGCCGGCTAAGCGGCGCGTTGCGGATTCTATCAGGGTTACCCCATCAATGTCCGCCGGCGCAGGTCGGCGAGGCCGGGGCTGCGTCGATTGTCGCCCATTCTTCGGGCGTATAGGTATGCAGCGCCAGCGCATGAAATTCGCTCATCAGGCTACCCAGGGTGGCGTAGACCTTCTGGTGGCGCTTGACGCGGTTAAGTCCCTCGAACTGCTGGCTGACCAGCACGGCCTTGAAGTGGGTCTGCAACCCACGACTGTGCATGTGGCTTTCATCCAGCACGCTCAAATGCTCCGGGGCCAGGGCGGCAAGGGCCGTTTCGATACGCTGTTGCATGGTCATTCCTGCTTACTTCTTCTTGGCCGGTGCGGCGGCTTTTGGCGCCAGCTCGTTGGTCATGTCTTCCAACAGCTTGTTCACCACCGGTACGGCGCTTTCCAGCTTGGCCTGGGTCATCTGGGCCGACTGCTGGGTCAGCTGGGGCATTTTTTCCAGGACTTTCTTGCCAAGTGGCGACTGGTAGAACGCTACCAGGTCCTTGAGCTCGGATTCGCTGAAGTTGGTGGTGTAGAGCTTGACCATGTCGGGCTTGAGCTTCGGCCAGCCGATGGCCTGGTCCAGAGCGGCGTTGGCCTTGGCCTGGTAGCTGTCCAGTACGGACTGCTTGGCGGCAGGCGCCTTGGTCTGTTCGAAACGCTGGGCGAACATTTGCTGCACTTGCATGTACACCGGGGTCCCCAGCTTGTCAGCATGGGCCAGGGTAAGGAAGGCTTCGGCACTGGCGTTGTGGCTGGCGGTATCGGCAAGAACCTGGCCGCTGGCGCAAACCAGAGCAACCGCGGTACAGATGGCACGAAGACGAGTCATCGAGTTTCCTTTTCTAGCAGGCGAGGTAAGACCCCAAGGGCGACCATTCTGCGCCTAAAAAACCTCGCGGCTCAACCCCACCCCTCGGCAAGCCCTGGTTTCACGGGGCACGAGGGCACAAATGCGCTTTTAGGGAACCCACGCTGGCCGCCAGGGCCTAAACTGACCAATCACGACTGGATAAGGAGGGTGACCGATGAGCCGTATCGAAACCGACAGCCTGGGGGAAGTACAGGTCCCTGATGACGCCTATTGGGGTGCGCAAACCCAACGTTCGCTGGTCAATTTCGCGATTGGCGAGCAGCGCATGCCGCTGGCGGTATTGCATGCCTTGGCCTTGATCAAGAAGGCTGCGGCACGGGTCAACGACCGTAACGGCGACCTGCCCGCCGATATTGCCCGCCTGATCGAGCAAGCTGCCGACGAGGTTCTGGACGGCCAGCACGACGACCAGTTCCCGCTGGTGGTCTGGCAGACCGGCAGTGGCACCCAGAGCAACATGAACGCCAACGAAGTGATCGCTGGCCGCGCCAACGAACTGGCCGGCAACAACCGCGGCGGCAAGAGCCCGGTGCACCCCAACGATCACGTCAACCGTTCCCAGAGTTCCAACGACTGCTTCCCTACTGCCATGAGCATTGCTGCGGTGCAAGCGGTGAACAAGCAACTGCTGCCGGCGATCGCCACCTTGTCCGGTGGCCTGGCGGAATTGGCCGCGCGGCATATGAAACTGGTCAAGACCGGCCGTACCCACATGATGGATGCCACGCCGATCACCTTCGGCCAGGAGCTTTCGGCGTTTATCGCCCAGCTCGATTACGCCGAGCGTGCGATCCGCAGCGCCCTGCCCGCGGTGTGCGAGCTGGCCCAGGGCGGCACTGCCGTCGGCACCGGCCTCAATGCCCCTCATGGCTTTGGCGAGGCGATTGCTTCCGAACTGGCCGCGTTGTCAGGTTTACCCTTTGTGACCGCGCCGAACAAATTCGCCGCCCTCTCCGGCCATGAGCCGCTGGTGACCCTGCACGGCGCGCTGAAAACCCTGGCCGTGGCGCTGATGAAAATCGCCAACGACCTGCGCCTGCTGGGTTCGGGCCCTCGCGCCGGGCTGGCCGAAGTCAAGTTGCCGGCCAACGAACCGGGCAGTTCGATCATGCCCGGCAAGGTCAATCCGACCCAGTGCGAAGCGCTGTCGATGCTGGCCTGCCAGGTACTGGGCAACGACGTGACCATCGGCATGGCCGCCAGCCAAGGGCACTTGCAGTTGAACGTGTACAAGCCGGTGATCATCCACAACCTGCTGGAGTCGATCCGCCTGCTGGCCGATGGCTGCAACAATTTCCAGGAGCATTGCATTGCCGGCCTCGAACCCGACGCCGAGCAAATGGCCCAGCACCTGGAACGCGGGCTGATGCTGGTCACCGCCCTCAACCCGCATATCGGCTACGACAAGTCAGCCGAAATCGCCAAGAAGGCTTACGCCGAAGGGCTGACACTGCGTGAGGCTGCACTGGAGCTGGGCTACCTCACCGATGCCGAGTTTGACCAATGGGTGCGCCCGGAAAACATGCTCGGCGCTTAAACCGACATCCGCAGCCGCCGGGCCCTGAGCCCGGCGAGCAGCGAAGGCGCCAGCGCCACCATCGCCGAGCCCGTCACCACCACTAGCGCCCCCACATACCCCAAGGCATTGATCTCTTCGGCTTGCACATAGTCCGGCCATAGCCACGCCGCTACCGCCACGGCTACGAAGGTCACCAGGGGCGTCAACGCCAGGGTTGCACTGACCCGCGAAGCTTCCCAATGCGCCAGGGCTTCGGCAAATGCGCCGTAGGCCACCAGCGTATTCATGCAGCACGCCAGCAGCAGCCAGCCTTGCAGCGGGCTCAACTGCAACGCCTCCAGCGGATGTGCCCAAGGGGTGAGCAACAGCGCGCACGACAGATAGATCACCATCATCACCTGCAGCGAATTCCACACCGTCAGCAACTGCTTCTGACCCAGTGCATAGAACACCCAGATGGTGGTGGCGAGCAGGATCGTCAGCACACCGGCGGTGTAGGTGCCCATGGACGTCAGCAATTCCACCAGACGTTGGTTGAAGAACAAACCAAAGCCTGCGATCAGCACCAACAACCCCACTCCCTGCCCCAGGCTGAAGCGCTCCTTGAACACAAACACACTGGCTACCATCAGAAAGATCGGCCCCATCTGCACCACCAACTGCGCCGTGCCCGGGCTGAGCATTTTCAGGCCCACCAGGTACAACACGTAGTTGCCCACCAGGCCACACACCGCCATGCCCACCAGCCACCCACCCTTGGGGCCAAGCACTTTGCGGCTGGGCAGGCGTTTGGTGGCGGCCAGGTAAACGAACAGGCACGTGCCCGCTACCATGAGGCGAAACCAAGTCACAGTGATCGGGTCCATCACCTGCAACACTTGCTTGAGCTTGATCGGGAGAATGCCCCACAGAAACGCGGTCAGCAGGGTCAGGAAGAAACCGTAGACCCAGCGGCCGGAAGAGATGTGCATGAGTGCCCCAGATGCCAGAGGAAGTGGAGCAGGCATTCTAGGGGCAAGTCACTGAGTTCGGATACGTCACAGTCTTGAATGGGGGAGCTGGCTTGCCTGCGATGGCGGTTTATTTGTGCCCAATCTGTCGCTGGCCCACCGCTATCGTAGGCAAGCCAGCTCCCACATTGGCCGTATTCCAAGCCGACTCAGCGTACGGCTTCGAAGAGTCCGGTGGCGCCCATCCCGCCCCCCACGCACATGGTGACAATCCCGTAACGCAGGTTGCGCCGTTGCAGCTCGCGCACCAGGTGCCCCACCTGCCGCGAGCCGGTCATGCCGAACGGGTGCCCGATGGAAATCGAGCCGCCGTTGACATTGTATTTGGCATTATCGATCTCCAGGCGATTGCGTGCGTAAAGGCACTGGGAAGCAAAGGCCTCATTGAGTTCCCACACGTCGATGTCCGCCACCTGCAAGCCCTTGGCCTTGAGCAACTTGGGCACCGAGAACACCGGGCCAATGCCCATTTCATCCGGTTCGCAACCGGCCACGGTAAAGCCCCGGAAGAACGCCTTGGGCTTGAGCCCCAGTGCCAAGGCTTTTTCCAGGCTCATCACCAAGGTCATCGACGCACCGTCGGAAAGCTGCGAGGAGTTACCTGCCGTCACCGAGCCATCCTCGGCAAATACCGGCTTCAGGCCGCTGAGGCTGGCCAGGGTGGTGTCCGGGCGGTTGCAATCGTCACGGTCGACTACGCCATCCAGGATCTGCACCGCGCCAGTGTTCTTGTCCTCGACCTTGTACTTGACCGCCATCGGCACGATTTCATCGTTGAACAAGCCATCAGCCTGGGCCTGGGCGGTGCGCTGCTGGCTTTGCAGCGCGTAAAGATCCTGGTCTTCGCGGCTGACGTGATAGCGGCGCGCAACAATTTCGGCGGTCTGGCCCATGGGGAAGTAAATGCCCGGCACCTGTTCCTTAAGCAGCGGGTTGATCAGGTTATCGGTGTTGACGCTCTTCATGGTCAGGCTGATGGACTCCACGCCACCGGCAACAATGATGTCGCTGCAGCCCGAAGCGATCTGGTTGGCGGCAATGGCAATCGCCTGCAAGCCCGACGAACAGAAACGGTTGAGGGTCATGCCCGCCGTACCGGTGCCCAGTTGCGAGAGCACCGCCACGTTACGCCCGATGTTATAGCCCTGGGCGCCTTCGTTGGAGCCGGCACCGACGATGCAGTCTTCTACCGTCGCAGGGTCGATACCGTTGCGGGCCAGCAGCGCATTGACACAATGGGCCGCCATGTCATCGGGGCGGGTCTGGTTGAACTTGCCGCGAAAGGACTTGGCCAGGCCGGTTCGCACGCTGTCGACGATCACTACTTCACGCATGGGCTACCTCGATCTTGTGGTTGTTGATCGAGGATAGAGCCGGGCCAGGCCGACCGCGATGATCATTCACTGCGTGGATGCAAAAGCATGGGCTATTTCTTTTTGTCGTGCTTGTCGCTTTTATCAAACGCCTCTTCCAGCGCACGGTTGATGGTGCGCAGCACCTTGACCCGCGCCCAGCGTTTGTCGTTGGCTTCTACCAGGGTCCAAGGCGCCACCTCGGTGCTGGTGCGGTCAACCATGTCGCCCACCGCCGCGCGGTAGTCGTCCCACTTGTCGCGATTGCGCCAGTCGTCTTCAGTAATCTTGAAGCGCTTGAAGGGAATTTCTTCACGGGCCTGGAAGCGTTCCAGCTGCGTCTCCTTGTCGATGGCCAGCCAGAACTTGACCACGATCACGCCCGCATCGCGCAGTTGCTCTTCGAAGTCATTGATCTCGCCATAGGCGCGCATCCAGTCCGCTGGGGTACAGAAGCCTTCGATGCGCTCCACCAGCACGCGACCGTACCAGGAGCGGTCAAACACGGTGAACATGCCGCGCGCCGGGATCTTCTGCCAGAACCGCCACAGATAAGGCTGGGCCCGTTCGTCTTCGCTGGGCGCGGCAATCGGCACGATGTGGTACTGGCGTGGGTCCAGTGCTGCCGCCACACGGCGGATCGCCCCGCCCTTGCCTGCCGCGTCGTTGCCCTCGAATACACTCACCAACGCGTGCTTGCGCATGCGTTTGTCGCGCATCAGCCCAGAGAAGCGCGCCTGCTCGGTAATCAGTTGTTCTTCGTAATCATCCTTGTCCAGGCGCAGGGTCATGTCGAGGCTGTCGAGCAGGCTCTTTTGGTCCACCGAGGCAAGCAACGGCGCCGGGTTCATGCCGCTGGCCTTGACCTTGGCCTGCTTCAGGGCACTTTGCAGCCCATCGAGCAGGATCTTGCCCACGGTCAGCCCACGGTAATGGGGGTCGACGCCTTCGATCACATGCCACGGCGCGTAATCGCGGCTGGTGCGGCGCAGCACACGCTCACCGAAATGCACGAACTTGTCGTAGGTCCTGGACTGCTGCCAGTCCAATGGGCTGATGCGCCAGCTGTGCAGCGGGTCGTCGGCCAGAGCCTTGAGGCGCGCCTTCATCTGTTTTTTTGACAGGTGGAACCAGAACTTGAAGATCAGCGCACCTTCATCGCAGAGCATCTTTTCCAGGCGTTCGGCGCCGGCAATGGCCTGGTCCAGCCGCGCATCCTTGATCTGCCCATGCACGCGGCCTTGGAGCATCTGGCTGTACCAGTTGCCGAAGAAAATGCCCATGCGGCCCTTGGCCGGCAGTTGCCGCCAGTAGCGCCAGGCCGGTGGGCGCGCCAGTTCTTCGTCGGTCTGCTGGTCGAAGGTGCGCACTTCGATCAGGCGCGGGTCCATCCATTCATTGAGCAGCTTGACGGTTTCACCCTTGCCCGCGCCCTCGATGCCGTTGATGAGGATGATCACCGGGAAGCGCTTCTGCTGTTGCAGCTCGTACTGAACTTCCAGCAAGGCTTCACGCAGGGCCGGCACTTCGGCGTCGTAGGTGTCTTTGTCGATGGCGTGACCGATTTCGGCGGATTCGAACATGGGCAGCTCCGTTTCAAGATGGCTCAAGACTAGCGGATTGGGCCAAGACACGCGCAAGGAAATACACCCCAGCCTTGCCATGGATCAATTCAACGCCTGTTGATCGGCTAGAATGGCCGCCTTGTCTTTGCCCGCTTTCATTTTATGAGCCGCCATGAACCCCATCACCCACGCCCAGCTCGACTGGGATGATCAAGGCCGCCCGCATTCGCGGGTATTCGACGACGTGTATTTTTCCGACCAGTCGGGCCTGGAAGAAACCCGCTACGTGTTCCTGGAGCAGAACCGCTTGCAGGAACGCTTCGCCGCCTTGCCAACAGGTGGGCGCCTGGTGATTGGCGAGACCGGCTTCGGCACCGGTTTGAACTTCCTCTGCGCCTGGCAGTTGTTCGAACAGCACGCAGTCGCCGGTGCGCGGCTGCACTTTGTCAGCGTGGAAAAATACCCCCTCAGCCATGCCGACCTGCAACGCGCCCTCGCCCTCTGGCCCGAACTGCAACCCTTGGCCGAGCAATTGCTGGCGCAATACATTGCCATCCACCAGGGTTTTCAGCGCCTGGTATTGGACAATGGCCGCGTGACCCTGACCCTGTTGATCGGTGATGCGCTGGAACAATTGCCGCAACTGGACGCCCAGGTCGATGCGTGGTTTCTCGACGGGTTCGCCCCGGCGAAAAACCCCGACATGTGGACCGCTGAGCTGTTCGCCCAACTGGCGCGCCTGGCGGCACCGGGCTCGACCATCAGCACCTTCACCAGCACCGGCTGGGTAAGGCGGCTGATCAATGCCGCCGGGTTCAAGATGAAACGCACGCCGGGCATCGGCCATAAATGGGAGATCCTGCGTGGGGAGTTTGTCGGTTGGCCCGCCGACTTACCCGCGCCGGCCCCACGTAAACCCTGGTTCGCCCGACCACCCGCCATCAAGGGTGAACGCCACGCCCTGGTCATCGGCGGTGGCCTGGCCGGTTGCGCGACCGCCGCCAGCCTGGCCGCCCGGGGTTGGCGTGTCAGTCTTCTGGAGCGCCACGCCGGCCTGGCACAGGAAGCTTCGGGCAACCCACAGGGTGTGTTGTACCTCAAGCTTTCGGCCCATGGCACGGCCTTGTCCCAACTGATAGTCAGCGGTTTTGGCCACACCCGACGCCTGCTGGAACATTTGCACCGAGGTGTCGATTGGGACGGCTGTGGCGTGTTGCAACTGGCGTTTGACGCCAAAGAGATCCAGCGTCAGGCTCAATTGGCAAACGCCTTTGCTCCGGACCTGCTGCATCTGCTGGACCGCGAGCAAGCGCAGCAAAAGGCGGGAATCGAACTGGCCCACGGCGGGTTGTTTTTTCCACAGGGCGGTTGGGTGCATCCGCCCGCGCTGTGTCAGTGGCAGGCGAAACATCCACTGATTGAAGTGCTCACCCACCACGAGGCCCTGGAACTGCGCCGGCTCGACGACCAATGGCAAGCCCGCGCCGGTGACCGCGTATTGGCCAGCGCCAGTGTCGTGGTGCTCGCCGGGGCTGCGGAGATCAAGCGTTTCCCCTTCAGTGCAGACATACCGCTCAAGCGCATCCGTGGGCAGATCACTCGGCTGGCGCAAACCTGCGCGAGTAAAGCGCTGGCCACGGTGGTCTGTGCCGAAGGCTACGTCGCGCCGGCCCGGCTTGGCGAACACACCCTGGGCGCGAGTTTCGACTTCAACAATCAAGACCTCACGCCCACGCCCGCCGAACACCATGGCAACCTGCAGATGCTGGGTGAGATTTCTACCGACCTGCTGCAACGCCTGGGTGCTGATCGCTTGACACCTGAACAGCTGGAGGGCCGTGCCGCGTTTCGTTGTACCAGCCCTGACTACCTGCCCATCGTTGGGCCA
Source organism: Pseudomonas sp. FSL L8-0168 (assembly GCF_037976155.1). Taxonomy (NCBI): domain Bacteria; kingdom Pseudomonadati; phylum Pseudomonadota; class Gammaproteobacteria; order Pseudomonadales; family Pseudomonadaceae; genus Pseudomonas; species Pseudomonas sp. FSL L8-0168. The sequence goes on from NZ_CP150262.1 coordinate 3,325,418, forward strand.
CTGGCTGACCATGCGGCGTTTGAGCAGGCTTATGCGGTACTGGGCAAAGATGCCCGGCAAGTACCGCAAACGCCCTGCCCGTGGCTGCCAGGTCTGTTTCTCAATAGCGGCCATGGCTCGCGTGGATTGATCACTGCGCCGTTGTGCGGCGAACTATTGGCTGCGTGGCTGAGTGATGAGCCCCTGCCCGTGCCCACCAGCGTGGCCGAGGCTTGCCACCCCAATCGATTTGCCCTGCGCGCGTTGGTGCGAGGCCAGGGCGCTGCACAAAAAAAGCCGGATTAAAGGCAAGGCGGCGATCTGGCTTATAACTTATCGGTCTAAAACTCCACGCATAGCACTGGGTCAGTTTCTGGGTACGCGCCCTTTTGGGCGTATTGAGTGTTGACCCCTCCCCAACGGAAAAACCGGTAAGGAACTTATGTGTGGATTAGCTGGCGAGTTACGCTTTGATTATCAACCTGCCGACCTGGCAGCCGTAGAACGCATCACCCATCACCTCGCCCCCCGAGGCCCCGACGCCTGGGGCTTTCATGCCCAAGGGCCGATTGCCCTGGGCCACCGCCGCCTGAAGATCATGGACCTGTCGGACGGCTCTGCCCAACCGATGGTCGACGCCCATCTGGGGCTGTCCCTGGCGTTCAATGGCGCTATCTATAATTTCCCGGAGCTGCGCCAAGAGCTGGAAGCCCTGGGTTACGCCTTCTATTCCGGTGGCGACACCGAAGTGTTGCTCAAGGGTTATCACGCCTGGGGCGAAGCGCTGCTGCCCAAGCTCAACGGGATGTTCGCCTTTGCCATTTGGGAGCGTGATGCCCAGCGCCTGTTCATCGCCCGCGACCGTCTGGGGGTCAAACCTTTGTACCTGTCGCGCACCGGCCAACGCCTGCGCTTTGCCTCGGCGCTACCCGCGTTGCTCAAGGGCGGCGACATCAACCCGATCCTCGATCCGGTCGCCCTCAACCACTACCTGAATTTCCACGCCGTGGTCCCCGCGCCGCGCACGCTGTTGGCCGGCATCGAAAAGCTGCCGCCCGCCAGCTGGATGCGCATCGACGCCAGCGGCAAGACCGAACAGAAAACCTGGTGGACCCTGCCCTACGGCCCCCATGAGGACGAAAAACACCTGACCCTGGAAGACTGGACCGACCGCGTGCTCGACAGCACCCGCGAAGCCGTGGCCATTCGCCAACGTGCGGCGGTGGATGTGGGGGTGCTGCTGTCAGGCGGCGTCGATTCGAGCATGCTCGTCGGCCTGCTGCGTGAAGTGGGCGTGGAGGATTTGTCGACCTTCTCCATCGGCTTTGAAGACGCCGGCGGCGAACGTGGCGATGAGTTCCAGTACTCAGACCTGATCGCCAAACACTACGGCACCCATCACCACCAACTGCGCATCGCCGAAAGCGAGATCATCGAGCAACTGCCAGCAGCCTTCCGCGCCATGAGCGAGCCGATGGTCAGCCATGACTGCATCGCCTTCTACCTGCTGTCGCGGGAAGTGGCCAAGCATTGCAAAGTGGTGCAGAGCGGCCAGGGCGCCGATGAACTGTTCGCCGGTTACCACTGGTACCCGCAAGTGGACGGTGCCAGCGACCCGTACGCGGCCTACCGCGAGGCGTTTTTCGACCGCAGCTACGACGACTACGCGGCGACCGTCGCGCCCCAATGGCTGACCGCCAACGACGCTGCCGGCGACTTCGTGCGCGAGCATTTCGCGATGCCGGGCGCCGACGCGGCGGTGGACAAGGCCCTGCGTCTGGACAGCACGGTGATGCTGGTGGACGACCCGGTCAAACGCGTCGACAACATGACCATGGCCTGGGGCCTGGAAGCGCGCACACCGTTCCTCGACTACCGCCTGGTAGAACTGTCGGCCCGTGTGCCGGCCCAGTTCAAGCTGCCCGACGGCGGCAAACAGGTGCTCAAGGAAGCGGCGCGTCGGGTGATCCCCAGCGAAGTCATCGACCGCAAGAAAGGCTACTTCCCCGTGCCCGGCCTCAAGCACCTGCAGGGCGATACCTTGAATTGGGTGCGCGAGTTGCTGCTGGACCCGAGCCAGGACCGCGGGCTGTTCAACCCGGCCATGCTCGACCGCTTGCTCACCGACCCGCAAGGCCAATTGACCCCGCTGCGCGGCTCCAAGCTGTGGCAGCTGGCGGCGCTGAACCTGTGGCTGAGCGAACAAGGAATCTGATCCATGAAACCGAATGCCGCGGCTTACAGCCAACGCTTACTCAAGGGCCAGGCGCCGACCTACGAGCGCCTGCAAGCGCGCCTGGCCGAAGATGGCAGCGCACTGGCCGCCGACCCGATTGCCGTGCATTGCGGCTGGGGCCGGTTGTTGATTGGCCACACCTTTCCCGACCCGGCAAGCCTGGCCCAGGAACTGCTCAACGAGCAGCCTGGCGAGCGCGATATCGCCCTGTACGTGGCAGCGCCCCAGCAAATCCTGGGCATTGACCCGCAGCAACTGTTCCTCGACCCGTCCGACACCCTGCGCCTGTGGTTCACCGACTACCGCCCGGCCACCCGGGTGTTTCGCGGCTTTCGTATTCGCCGGGTACAGAGCGAGGCCGACTGGCAAGCGGTCAACCACTTGTACCAGGGCCGCGGGATGCTGCCCATCGACCCGGAACGCCTCACCCCACGTCATCAAGGCGGCCCGGTGTACTGGCTGGCCGAAGATGAAGACAGCGGCGCGGTGATTGGCAGCGTGATGGGCCTCAACCATCACAAGGCCTTCCACGACCCGGAGAACGGTTGCAGCCTCTGGTGTTTGGCCGTCGACCCTCAATGCACCCGCCCTGGCGTCGGTGAAGTGTTGGTGCGCCACTTGGTGGAGCACTTCATGAGCCGAGGCTTGAGCTACCTGGACTTGTCGGTGCTGCACGATAACCGCCAGGCCAAGAGCCTTTACGCCAAGCTCGGCTTTCGGGCGTTGACCACCTTTGCAATCAAGCGCAAGAACGGCATCAATCAACCGCTGTTTCTGGGCCCGGGGCCTCAGGCAGAGTTCAACCCTTACGCGCGCATCATTGTCGAAGAAGCCCACCGACGCGGTATTGATGTGCACGTTGACGACGCCGATGCGGGTTTGTTCACCCTTAGCCACGGCGGGCGTCGCGTGCGTTGCCGTGAGTCCCTGAGCGACCTGACCAGCGCCATCAGCATGACCCTGTGCCAGGACAAGAGCCTCACCCACAAGGTGCTCAAGGCGGCGGGCCTGCAGGTGCCGGTGCAACAGTTGGCGGGCAGTGCCGACGACAACCTGGAGTTTCTCGACGAACACCAGCGCATCGTGGTCAAGCCGCTGGATGGCGAGCAAGGCCATGGCGTCGCCGTGGATCTGCGCAGCATCGAAGAGGTGCAGCAGGCGATCGAAGCGGCGCGCCAGTTCGACAGCCGCGTGTTGCTGGAAAGCTTCCACGAAGGCCTGGACCTGCGCATTCTGGTGATCGGTTTTGAAGTGGTCGCGGCTGCGATTCGTCGCCCTGCCGAAGTGATCGGCGACGGCCAGCATTCGATTCGCGCGTTGATCCAGGCGCAAAGCCGTCGTCGCCAGGCGGCCACCGACGGCGAGAGCAAAATCCCGCTGGATGCAGAAACCGAGCGCACCCTCAAAGCCGCAGGTTACGACTACAACAGCATCCTGCCCCGTGGCGTGCAACTGGCCGTGCGACGCACCGCCAACCTGCACACCGGGGGTTGCCTGGAAGATGTCACGGCGATCCTGCACCCGACACTGGTGGATGCAGCCGTGCGTGCGGCCCGTGCCCTGGATATCCCCATGGTCGGCCTGGACCTGATGGTGCCTGCGGCCGACCAGCCAGAGTATGTGTTTATCGAAGCCAACGAACGGGCCGGCCTGGCCAACCATGAACCGCAACCCACGGCTGAGAAGTTTGTGGATTTGTTGTTCCCACACAGTCAGCCGGCTACCTGACTACCGATCGTTCCCACGCTCCGCGTGGGAATGCAGCCTGTGACGCTCTGCGTCACCACAGCGGACGCAAAGCGTCCCTGAGGCGTTCCCACGCAGAGCGTGGGAACGATCGCCCTCAACTCATCAGGAGTTTCCATGACCCGAACCATTCCCGAACCCGATCTCGCGTACCTGCAAAAAGTGCTGCTGGAAATGCTCGCCATTCCCAGCCCCACCGGTTTTACCGACACCATCGTGCGTTACGTCGCCGAACGCCTGGAAGAGCTCGGCATTCCGTTTGAAATGACCCGACGCGGCACCATTCGCGCCACCCTCAAGGGCCAGAAAAACAGCCCTGACCGCGCCGTCTCCGCCCACCTGGACACCATCGGCGCCGCCGTGCGTGCGATCAAGGACAACGGGCGCCTGACCCTGGCGCCGGTGGGCTGCTGGTCGAGCCGCTTTGCCGAAGGTAGCCGGGTCAGCCTGTTCACCGACAACGGCGTGATTCGCGGCAGCGTATTACCGCTGATGGCCTCCGGGCACGCATTCAACACCGCCGTGGATGAAATGCCGGTGAGCTGGGACCATGTCGAGCTGCGCCTGGACGCCTACTGCGCCACGCGTGCCGACTGCGACTCCCTGGGCATCAGTGTGGGTGACTACGTGGCGTTCGACCCACTGCCCGAGTTCACCGAGAGCGGGCATATCAGCGCTCGCCACCTGGACGACAAGGCCGGCGTCGCCGCCCTGCTCGCCGCGCTCAAGGCCATCGTCGACAGTGGCGAACCCTTGCTGATCGACTGCCACCCGCTGTTCACCATTACCGAGGAAACCGGCAGTGGCGCAGCGGCCGCCCTGCCCTGGGATGTGAGTGAGTTTGTCGGCATCGATATCGCCCCGGTCGCCCCCGGCCAGCACTCCAGCGAACATGCGGTGAGCGTGGCCATGCAGGACTCCGGCGGGCCCTATGACTATCACCTGTCCCGCCACTTGCTGCGCCTGGCGTCGGACAACGACCTGCCGGTACGCCGCGATCTGTTCCGCTATTACTTCAGCGATGCGCACTCGGCGGTCACCGCCGGCCATGACATTCGCACTGCATTACTGGCCTTCGGTTGTGACGCCACCCATGGTTACGAGCGTACCCATATCGACAGCCTCGCCGCCCTGAGCCGCTTATTGGGCGCCTATATCCTCAGCCCGCCGGTGTTTGCCAGCGATGCGCAACCGGCCCAGGGCTCACTGGATCGGTTCAGTCATCAGATCGAGCATGAAACGCAAATGGAGAGCGACACCCGCGTGCCGTCGGTAGACAGCCTGGTCGGCCAGAAGTCCTGACGCGGTGAGTTGATACTGGCAACAAAGGTCCCGGCACAGTAGCATCGCCGGGACCTGACACCTGAGGCTTGTATGCTGATTCCCTACGATGCACTTGAAGTCGACACCCTGACCCGCCTCATCGAAGACTTCGTCACCCGCGACGGCACCGACAATGGCGACGACACGCCCCTGGAAACCCGCGTGCTGCGCGTGCGCCAGGCGCTGACCAAAGGCCAGGCGCTGATCGTCTTCGATCCCGAGAGCGAGCAATGCCAGTTGATGCTCAAGCACGATGTGCCCAAGCACCTGTTCGACTGAAGCCTGCCTAAGGGTTGGGCACCGGCACGGGGTGGGTAGCCTGGCCCTCGCCTTTGAGAATCTTGCGGTACACCTCGGCACGGTACACGTTGACGCCCACCGGCGCCTCGATGCCGAATTTCACGTGAGTACCGTTCACTTCAAGGATATGCACGGTGATGTCATCGCCAATGGCGATGGCTTCGCCTATAGCACGGCTTAAGACCAGCATGGCGGTAGTCCTTTTCCAGTAACAGGACCTCGACCATGCCCCCTTCGCGCTGGACCGACAATGGCTTGCGGGCAAATCAGGCATCTCCTACACAGGTAGGTAATTTGCCTGACAGACCCCAGTCAAATCAGGCCTTAACAGCCTGCGCCTTGGCGCGCATCTTGTCGGCCATCAGGGTCATTTCGTCATACAGCAGTTGCGGATTTTTTTGCTTCAACGCCCAAGCCATCCGGCCTTGCTCGTGGGGCAGGATCATGAATTCGCCTTCGGCCACGCGCTGGTAAATGTAGTCGGCAATATCCGCCGCCGAGATGGGCGAACTCTCAAGCAACTTGCCCACTTGAGCCTTCATGGCTGGGGTTGGCCCACGGAACGAGTCGAGCAGGTTGGTCTGGAAAAACGACGGGCACACCACATGCACGCCCACTTCCTGTTGCTTGAGTTCCACCAACAGGCTCTCGGATAACGCCACCACGCCCGCCTTGGCCACGTTGTAGTTGCTCATGGCCGGGCCCTGCATCAGCGCTGCCATTGACGCGATGTTGATGATGCGCCCCTTGCTCTTTTCCAACAGCGGCAGGAACGCCTTGCAGCCTTTGACGACGCCCATCAGGTTGATTGCGATCTGCCAGTCCCAATCCTCCAGGGACAGTTCAGCGAAGAACCCGCCCGAGGCCACGCCGGCGTTGTTGACGATCACATCGATGCCCCCGAGCTTCACCTCACAGGCCTGGGCAAAGGCCGTTAGCTGGCTATAGTCACGCACGTCGCAGCGCTGGGTAAAGCCATCCCCCCCGGCTTCGCGAACCTGCTTGAGGGTTTCCTGCAAACCGGGCTCGCTGACATCAGACAACGCCAACTGCCAGCCTTCACGGGCCCAGCGCAGAGCGATTTCGCGACCCAGGCCAGACCCGGCGCCAGTGATCATCATGCGGTTTTGCATAGGAAGTAGCCTTGTGGTTCACGAAAGAAGTGACCGGCAGTGTAGCGAAGGTTTTTGCTCTACCCACGCACCATCAGGGTGATGAATGCCCCGGGCAAACCGTGGGCTCGGTCGCAGGCGTGCCTATAGATTAAGTTCAATTTTTTTCAACTGATTAGTTCAAGTTGCGCACGCGTTAAAAGAAATAAGCGACCCATCAAAATGTTTTATAAAAACAATGAATTTTTTACGAAGTGGCAGAGTCGGAATGGGTAAGGCGTCCCACTGTACATGGACGAACCAACGGTTAAACAGCCGGTTTTTGCAAAGAACCTATAAGGAATAAAACCATGAGCCTCATTCTGATTATTATCCTGATCCTGCTGCTGGTCGGTGGTCTGCCGGTGTTCCCGCACTCGCGTAACTGGGGTTATGGACCGTCGGGTATCCTGGGTGTGGTACTGGTTGTTCTGCTGGTGCTGTTGTTGCTCGGCAAGATATAAACACCGCGCTACGGTGTTTGTCGGAGCGAGCAAGCGCTCCTACAATTGAGAAGCAAAAAAAGAGGCCTTCTAGAAGGCCTCTTTTTTATTGTCGGTCAGTTAGTCCGGCTTACCGTCCACGACACCTGCGGTGTTATCCAACAAGCTCTTGGTCGCGGTCTGCAGGAACGACTCGAGTTTCTGCTTGAGTGCAGCTTCGTCCGGCGACTCCGGAATCACCTTGCCAGTCGGCTCGGCGCCCAGTGTGTATTCCCACAACTTGGGTGGCATTTCCTTGGGCAATACCAGTACGCGGTCGCCGGTGAGCAAGGCCACGGTCTGGTCGCTGCCCGATGGCTTGATCACGCCGAAACCCTTGTCACCTTCGGGCAGGTTCAGCAGGTCGCGGCCCCAGCACTGGTGCAAGGTATCGCCGCCCAGGCGGCCCATGATGGTCGGCACGATGTCGATCTGGGTGCCCACAGTGTGGTCACGCTCACCGAACTTCTCGCGCATGCCCGGTGCAATCATCAGCATCGGCACGTTGAAGCGACCCAGGTCCATCTCGGTGATCTGCTGCTCATTGCCAAAGCCGTGGTCACCGACGATCACAAACAGGGTTTCCTTGAAGTACGGCTCTTTGCGGGCCTTTTCAAAGAACTGGCCCAAGGCCCAGTCGGAGTAACGCATGGCCGTCAAATGCTCGTTGAGGCTGCCACGGTCGGTGACCTTCTCAACCGGCAATGGGGTCGGCAATGCGTACGGCGTGTGGTTGGACAGGGTTTGCAGCAGTGCGTAGAACGGCTTGCCGCCTTCGCGCGCCTTCAGTTCTTCCAGGCCACGGTTGAACATGTCCTGGTCGGACACGCCCCAGGTCGGGTCGGAGAACACCGGGTCGACGAAGTCATTGCGGCCGATGAAGTTGGTCATGCCCTGGTTGCTGAAGAAGCCCGACTGGTTGTCCCAGGCGAAATCGCCGTTGTAGACATACACATCGTCGAAATCACGCGCACTGAGCAACTGCGGCAGGCCCGACAGCTTGTGGCTGCCTTCCGGGGTCTGCATCAGGTATTCGAAACCCGGCAGGTTCGGGAAGCAGGCCATGGTGGCGAACATACCCTGGTGGGTGTGGGTGCCGTTGGAGAAGAAGCGGTCGAACAGCAAGCCCTCGTGGGTCAACTTGTCGAAGTACGGGGTGATATTGCCCGGACGTCCCAATGCGCCCACCGAATGACCGGCGAAGCTTTCCATCAGGATCACCACGACGTTCTTGATCGGCAGGGTTTTCTCGGCCGGTGGCGTGAAGTCACGGCGCACGGCAGCGGTGTCGGTGTCTACCAGCTTCTCTTGCGGCAGCACCAGCATGTCGCGCACGGTCTGGGTGGCCAGTGGTTGTTCCAGCGTCGCCTTCCAGATGTTGGCGCGGTCTTCACCGAAGCGCGCCTTGGCCGCCGCGATCAGCGACAAGGTGCCATTGAGGCCTAACTGGTTGGCGAAGTTCGAGTCAGTGGTGTAGACGTCACCCCAACGCAGCGGTGGCCCTTGGCGCAGGGTGCCACGGATGGCAACCACGGCAACCAGCAGGCAAACCATGAACACTGCGATGCGGCTGTACCACGGCGCCACCTGGCGCGTGCTGACAGTGCCGCCGCTGAACGGGCCCCGTGGGCGCGTTGCGCGGTCAGCGCCCTTGAAGGCCATGCTCAGGATCAGCGTGCCCACGGCCCAGGCCAGCAGGTAACGCACCACCGGGAAACCGTACCAGAGCATGCTCATCACGGTTTTCGGGTCTTCCTTCACATACTGGAAGACCAGGCCGTTGAGGCGCTGGTGGAATTCGCGGTAGAAGTCCATCTCCATCAAGCCCAGGAACAAGGCGATGCTGGACGCGACGGTCAGCCACAAACGGAAGAACCCGCGCGCCGCCATGGCCCGCACGCTGAACAGCGCCAACAGCAGCGGAATCAGCAGGTACATCACCAGGCGAATGTCCAGGCGCAAGCCGTTGGCGAACGCTTCAAGGAACGTCGAGGCCGGCGTATCGAGGATCATCTCGCGGTTGTAGACCAGCAACGCCAGGCGCAGCAGGGAAAACATCACCATCATGACCAATGCGCAGAGCAGCGTGTACGCCAGATGGGATTTGACGGTCGGTTGCAGCAGGCGATTTGAAGCTCGCTGCTGATTCAGGGCGTCCGGGTTTGCCATGTCGTTTTAGGACCCATTGGAAGTTTAAGTTGCGAAATAATGCAGTGGCGTCCGTCCCTCGCCCAGGCTGGCTGGGGTAGGCGGTTAACGCGGTGGCACAAATGGTGCCCGATCGAGGCCGGCAAGGCTATTAATTACTGAACGTAAGGCACGGCCCTGCCTTTAAGGGCACTGGAGATAGAGCCCTGGCAGCCGGATAAAGCCGGCGAATTGTCTTGGATGGGATGTGAAAATTTCGTGCGGCGAATAGTTTCGACACACAAATTTAATTAACGCCGTAAACCCCACTGTGGGAGCTGGATTGCCTGCGATAGCGGTGTGTCAACCAATACAATGCAAGCTGACCCACCGCTATCGCAGGCAAGCCAGCTCCCACATTGACTGTGCCCGCTCCAAATCGAGTGGGTCGTCAGATCCGCACGTTACCGCGCGGCCCGGCGATAGCCCAGATGATCAGGCCCAGCACTGGCAACAGCAGGATCAACAGAATCCACAGCACTTTGGCGCCGGTGCTGGCGCCGCTTTTGAACACGTTGATGATCGCCCAGATATCCAGCGCGAGGATGATCAGGCCAATCAGACTATTAAACGTGGAACCCATGGTGTCGCTCCTAAGTGAGGGCATGCACTTGTAGGATAGTCAGCCTTGGCGCGGGTTCCGTTTTATTTCAGACGTGTACGGCAATCTTCAAGGCTTCCAATGATGGTTCGGCCTTGATGCCGACTTCGGCACACAGTTCCAGTACCCGCGCCAGGTCGTTGCCGAACACCAGCACTGCCTGGATCTCGTCGTCCAGCAACTGGCTGAAGTTCATCAGCACATAACCGCCGTCTTCCGGGCTCAGGGCGCTCATCTGGATCTGGATGCGGTTGAGCGCGGTCAGGTCTTCGGTCTTGGCCAGTTGCTTGGGCTTGAGGTTGAACGCCACGCCCGGACCGAACGACGCGACGATCTGGGCAAACAGGTCGCCATAGGTATCGGCCTGGAACAACACCGTGTCTGGCAGGCTACCGACCACCACCCACTCTCCCAGCGGAATCGGGAAACTGTCGTCGTAGTTGATATCCGGATTGGCCGCCAGGAACGCCGCCGGGTCCGCGTAGGCATGGGCCGCTTCGTCGGCAATACGCGCTACTTCATCCTCCCCCATGACGCCGGCGCTGATTTTGCTGATGAGTTCGACGAGGGCGGTTTTCATGGGGCGATCCTGTAACGGGCAAGTTTTGAAGGGCGCGTAGCCTACACCAGTTTCTGCAACTGCGCCGCCGTATCCACCGCGCCCATGGTCTGCGCCGCGGCCAGTGCCGTCGCGCCTTGTGCATCGGTGGCCTTGGGGTTTGCGCCTTTACCGAGCAGGTAATCAACCATGTCAACGCGGTTGAACATCGCCGCCATCATCAAGGCCGTACGCCCGTCCGAGGAGGCCGCCTCAACCGGCGTGCCGCCTTCGATCAACGCCTGCACCACCGGCAGGTTGCCTTTGAACGCCGCCCCGGCAATCGGCAACTGGTTCTTGTCGTTGGCAATCAATGGGTCGGCCTTGAACTCCAGCAGCACTTTGACCGCCTCGGCATGGCCGTGGTACGCCGCAAGCATCAACAGGGTGTCGCCATTGTGATTACGAAAGTTGGCCGGCAGGCCTTTCGCCAACAATGCGGCAAGCATGGCGGCGTCGCCGCGTCGGGCGACGTCAAAGACTTGCTCGGCAAACTCGGCGGCTTCGTCTTCGGTCATTTGTTTAGGCTGATCTGACATGGGGGCTCCTTGCTGAGGCGACGGACATAACTGTTTAAGGCGCCCAGTGTCGCGATGGAGTTCCCCGGTGTCATGGCTTTTTTGTCAAAAGCCGCCATAGCCAGAATCAATAACGGAATTGGCCGCCCTGGATCTGCGCCAGCAATTGCCCGGTCACCGGCACATAGCTGTCCGAACCCGGCAACCAGGCGTAGACCGGGTCATTGCCAGCCTTGTCCGGGTCGAACCCTTGCTCCTTGAGCTTCACTTTCTGGTACTTGAACGTGCCGGTGGTTTCCATCTTCACCTTGATCCGCAAAAACAACGGCACCGCATAAGGGGGCAACTGGCCGTGGGCGAATTGCAGCAGTTCGCGCATGTCCAGGCTGGCCAGGGATTCGCTGGGGGTGATGGCGACCATGCCGGCGCGGCCGTTGGTGTTGTCGATCTCGACGCCATAGGCCACCACTTCAGCGATCTGCGGGTGTTTCAGCAGGACGTTTTCCACCTCGGTGGTCGAGACGTTTTCGCCCTTCCAGCGATAGGTATCCCCCAGGCGATCGACAAATTGCGCATGCCCGAAACCGATGCTGCGCACCAGGTCGCCGGTGTTGAAATAGCGGTCGCCTTTTTCGAATACGTCGGTCAGTACCACCTTGCGGTTCTTTTCCGGGTCGGTGTAACCGTCGAAGGGCGACTTATCATCAATGCGCGCCAATAACAGGCCCTGCCCGCCGGTGGGCACCTTGACCATGAACCCGTTGCTGCCGCGCAGCGGTTCACCAGTGTCATGGGCGTAGTCCACCAGCGCCCAATGCTGCAGGCAAAAGCCGATGGTGTTGTCAAAGTTCAGCACGTTGGTAAAGCCGATATTGCCGTCGCTGGCGGCATACAGTTCGCAGATATGCTCCACACCATAGCGCTGCTTGAACTGCGCCCACACACCGGGGCGCAGGCCGTTGCCGACCATCTTGGTCACCTGGTTATCACGGTCCTGCGCACTCGCGGGCTGGTCGAGCAGATAGCGGCACAACTCACCGACATAGCCCAGGGTGGTCGCCTTGAACTTGCGTGCATCGTCCCAGAACTGGCTGGCGCTGAATTTGCGCCGAATGGCAAAGCCGGACGCACCGATAATCGCCGCCCCCCAGCACACGCACAGGCCGGTGGCGTGGTACAGCGGCAAGGTGCAATAGAGGACGTCCTGTGGCCCCATGTCCAGGGCGATACTGCCGAAGCTCACGGCGGTTTTGGTCCAGCGCCCGTGCTTCATGATGCCGGCCTTGGGCAAGCCGGTGGTGCCGGAGGTGTAGATATAGAAGCAGGGATCGTGGAAGAACACCTGCGCGGAACTCGCCGGGTCGTCCACCGGGCTTTCGGCACTGGCGGCCATCAGGTCGATGTAGCCGTCGGGCACCCTACTGCCCGGCTGATCGGCCACGAACCAAGTGCGCTCGGCCGGGATCTGGACTTGATCGCGCACTGCTGCGTAAGGGCTCAGCAATTCGGCACCGACCACAATGGCAACCGGCTTGACCAGGGTCAGGCTGTGTACCAGCGCCCCTTGAGTTTGCGCCGTGTTGAGCATGGCGCAGATGCCGCCCAGCTTGGCCACGGCCAGCACGTTGAGCAGCAACTCGGGGCGATTCTCGATAAACAGCGCTACCACATCGCCCTTGCGGATGCCCTGGGCCTGCAAGTGATGGGCAATGCGATTGGCGCACTGATTGGCGTCGCGGTAGCTGATCACGCTGTCCCCATACAGCAGGGCAGCACCGTCAGGGTTACGCAAGGTGGCTTGTTCGAAATGCCAGCCCAGGCCGCAGGGTTGGTTGGGGTCGGTGACGTTGGCCGCACGCATGCCGCGCACCACCCGTGGGAGCGCCCGAACAATGGCAGGCACCTTACGCAGCATCATGCGCCAGGTGATCATGTCGACTTGCTGATGAGTCATGGAGGGACGTCCCTTTTCTTATTCTTGGTCTGGTCCAGGTACATCGACTGGTGTAGCGGAAAATACGTCAGCGGTTCTTTGGCTGTACACGCGGGATTTGAAAAGTTTTGTATCTCGTGGCGGCCGGCCGATGCTATCTCCCTGACACCCCACCCTCAAATGTAGGAGCTGGCTTGTCGGGTCGGCGCATCGCTGCGATGACGACCTCCCAGCCGACCGGGATTTTTCCGAGCAAAAGACGGTCAGTATCATTACAGCCCTCCCCCTTCCTGCCGGAAAAATCACCGGGCAGATAGCGCAAAATGCAGGATGCACGATGGCCCTTCATGCAAATTGCACGAAAACGAAAATCCTATAAATTTATAACTTGCTGATTTATAACGATTTTTTAGAATATCCAATACTGGCACAATCACTGCACCTATCACTCCATGCTTGCCAACTTGAGCCAATGGAGCTGATAGACATGAGCCTGATCCAAGATAAATTCGCTTCAGTATTCTCCAACTACGACGTCACCACCCAGCCACGTCCGGACGGCGGTATCCTGTTGACCCTGCGCAACAGCGAAGGTAAGCAGGTCAAGCGCTCGATCTCTTATCAGCAGCTGCACACTGCCGACCAACTGACTTGGGTGATTAGCGCTATTCGCCGTGACCTGGCCGAACAAGCCAGCGAACTGCCGCAGATTTCGATGTTGCAAAGCCAGAACCGCTTTGCGCTGCCGACCTATCACTCGGCCTAATCTACACCTCTGAAAAAGGGCCGCGACGCTACTCAGCGTCGCGGCCCTTTTTCATGCCATTAACATAAGCCCTGCCGAACCGCCTCATTCTTTGCCTGCACACGGTTGGTGACATCCAACTTGCCGTAGATGTTGCGCAGATGAAATTTCACCGTGGCTTCAGAGGTGGCGCGAATCTGGCTGATTTCCCAGACAGTCTTGCCCTCGGAGGCCCATCGCAGGATTTCCAGCTCCGTGGGAGTCAGGGGCTTGCCGGACAAGCTCCGGCGTTTTCTGATAGCCGTGGGCACAATAACCGACGGGCGATACGTCTCCTCGGGGCCACTCATTGTTCTCTCCTTATATCTGCTGATGCGCTGCCATCTTTCGGATTCCTCCTATTGACAGATGGCATAAACATTTACGCTGAACAGAGAGTTACATAACGAGTGGAATCAAAGCGCACGGCAGAGAACAAACAGCTTTACCCTACAAATAATTAAGTTTCTTCCCACAGCAACTTCCAACTTCCCAGGGTTGAACATTCAGTTATCTACGCTTAGTCATCCAGTCCTGGAAAGCGAGTGGCAATCGCATCACAGGTCAACGAGGGCACAACGCCTTGGGCCGTGTTGAACAAACGCAGTGTCACACAGTGCGGGTTCTCGCCCATGTCGAACCAGTGCGGCACACCGGCCGGGATGATCAGCAAGTCATTCTTCTCACAGCGCAAGCTGTACACATAGTCGCCTATGTGCAGCGTAAACAGCCCCTGGCCTGCGATGAAGAAACGCACCTCGTCTTCACTGTAGGTACGTTCGCCCAGGAACTGCGCACGTACCACGTCCTTCTGCGGATGGTCTTGGGTCACGCTGACCACTTCCACAGCGGCGTAGCCGAGGGCTTCGATCTGAGCCTGGTAGGCGGCAATCATTTCAGCATCAGTGGCGCCCTTTTCTATCGGGCTGGGCTGCCAGCGCTCAAAACGCACGCCGTGCTCGGCCAGGGTCGACTGGATGTCGTCGGCATGGGTCAACACTTTGTTCGGGGTGTCTGGGGAGGCGATGGAGTAGACGGCTACATAGCTCATTGCACGGTTCCTTGGTTCGGCTCTTGCAATCGAAGGCCAATGATAATGGCGGCGGCCAGGGCCGCGAGGCTGGCGATACTGAACGTGAAGGTGGGCCCCAGCAGGTTCCAGCTGTAACCGGAATAGAGGGCGCCGAGCGCGCCGCCGGTGCCGGCCAGCGCGGCATAAAGGGCCTGACCCTGGCCTTGCTGGCGGTCACCGAAGCTGCGTTGCACAAAGGCAATTGCCGCCGCGTGAAAGCTGCCGAACGTGGCGGCGTGCATCAACTGCGCCACCAGCAGCAGCCAGAAAACTTCGGCAAATGAACCCAGCAGCCACCAGCGCAGCGCGGCCAGCAGGAAACTGGCGAGCAGCACCCGGCGCACCGAAAAGCGCGCAAGAATACGGCTCATGGCCAGGAACATCAGCACTTCCGCCACCACCCCCAGCGCCCACAGTAGGCCGATTACGCCGCGGCTGTAGCCCAAATGCTCCAGGTGCAGGGTGAGGAAGGTGTAATACGGGCCATGGCTCATTTGCATCAGCGCCACGCAGGCATAAAACGCCAGCACGCCGGGGCTGCGCAATTGTTTGAGAAAGCCATCCCCGGCCAGGCGGTTGCCGTGGCTGGCCGGCTGCGCGTTCGGTACCCAAAGGCTGGCGCCGATGATGCCGGCCATGATCACCACGACCGCCACCGGGTAGATATCCAGGCTCAGCCAATCGAACAGGCGCCCCATGATCACCACGGTGAGGATAAAACCAATGGAGCCCCACAGACGGATCTGGCTGTAGCGCGAGGTTTGCTTGTGCAGGTGGGCCAGGGTGATGACTTCAAACTGCGGCAGCACCGCGTGCCAGAAGAAAGCGTGCATGGCCATGACCATCGCCAGCCAGGCGTAGGTCTTGCTGACAAAAATCAGGCAGAAGCTGGCCAGGGTGCACACCGCGCCGAATCGCACAATGGCCAGGCGCCGGCCGGTGTAGTCGCCGATCCAGCCCCACAGGTTGGGGGCCACGCAGCGCATCAGCATGGGAATCGCCACCAGTTCGCCGATGCGCGCGCTGGAGAAACCGAGGTGATCGAAGTACAGCGCCAGGAACGGCGCTGTCGCCCCCAGCAGGGCGAAATAGAACAGGTAGAAGCTGGAGAGGCGCCAGTATGGGAGGGCTGGGTTCATTTTATTCAGGGCTGCTTTGCAGCCCAGCGCGAGCAAGCTCGCTCACCACAATAAGCGCGCTCATTGCCCCAGGCGATCACAGTTGGCCCAGTACCGGGGTACTCACGCGCACATCGGCATTCTGCCCGCGGTTGCGCAGCAGGTGGTCCATCAGCACGATGGCCATCATGGCTTCGGCAATCGGTGTGGCGCGGATGCCGACGCACGGGTCGTGGCGGCCTTTGGTGATCACGTCCACCGGGTTGCCGTGCACATCGATCGAACGGCCAGGCGTGGTAATGCTCGACGTGGCCTTGAGCGCCAGGTGCGCCACGATCGGCTGGCCGGAAGAAATACCGCCGAGGATGCCGCCCGCGTTGTTGCTGAGGAAACCTTCAGGGGTCATCTCATCGCGATGCTCGGTACCGCGCTGGGATACGCAGGCGAAGCCGGCGCCGATTTCCACACCTTTCACCGCGTTGATGCTCATCAGCGCATGGGCCAGTTCGGCGTCGAGGCGATCAAAGATCGGCTCGCCCAGGCCCGGCTTCACGCCTTCGGCCACCACGGTGATCTTCGCGCCGACCGAGTCCTGGTCGCGGCGCAACTGGTCCATGTAGGCTTCCAGTTCCGGCACCTTGTCCGGGTCGGGGCAGAAGAAGGCGTTGTCTTCGACGCTGTCCCAGGTCTTGAACGGGATTTCAATCGGCCCCAACTGGCTCATGTAGCCACGGATGACGATGCCCTGGGTGGCCAGGTATTTCTTGGCGATGGCGCCGGCGGCCACGCGCATGGCGGTTTCACGCGCCGAGCTGCGGCCACCGCCACGGTAGTCGCGTTCGCCGTATTTGTGGTGGTAGGTGTAGTCGGCATGGGCCGGGCGGAACAGGTCCTTGATCGCCGAGTAGTCCTTGGACTTCTGGTCGGTGTTGCGAATCAACAGGCCAATGGCGCAGCCGGTAGTGCGGCCCTCGAACACCCCGGAAAGGATTTCGACTTCGTCCGGCTCCTGGCGCTGGGTGGTGTGGCGGCTGGTGCCGGGCTTGCGGCGGTCGAGATCACGCTGCAGGTCGTCCAGGCTCAGCTCCAGGCCTGGCGGGCAGCCGTCGACAATGGCGACCAACGCCGGGCCATGGCTTTCGCCCGCGGTGGTGACAGTGAACAGCTTGCCGAAGGTATTGCCGGACATGCAGGGCGCTCCGTGAAATCAGTTGAATCAAGTCAACCGTAATAACTTAAGGCGGCCAGTATACGCAGGCTAACCGACTAGTTCATCCTCGAAACCTTACCGGTAGACGTTGGTCCAACCGGCACCTCTCCAATGATGGCGCTATGATGCTGCGAGTTCTGCTGTTCACCCTCACCCTGTTCACCGCCGTGGCCCAGGCCGCCTCCCCTGTCGTCTTGCAACGCCCGATCAGCCTGGACACCGGCAGCGGCCAACTCTTTGGCTCGCTGCTGTTGCCGCAATCGGATAAACCGGTGCCGGTGGTGCTGATCATCGCCGGCTCCGGCCCCACCGACCGCAACGGCAACAGCGCCGACGGCGCGCGCAACGACAGCCTCAAGCGCCTGGCCTGGGTACTGGCCCGGCATAACATCGCCAGCGTGCGCTACGACAAGCGCGGCGTGGCTGCAAGCCTGGCGGCCACGCCGGATGAGCGCAACCTGACCCTGGAGGCGTATGTGGCCGACGCCGTGGCCTGGGGCAAGTTACTCAAGGCCGACAAGCGCATGGGCCCGCTGATTGTGCTGGGCCACAGCGAGGGCGCGCTGGTCGCCGCCCTCGCCGCGCCGCAACTTGAACCGGCCGGGGTCATTTCCTTGTCTGGCAGCGCCCGCCCGGTGGACCAGGTGATCCGTCAGCAACTGGCCGATCACTTGCCCCCTGCCCTGCTGCTGCGCAGCAATGAAATACTCGATCACCTCAAGGCCGGCCAGGTGGACGCCGACGTGCCGCGCCCATTGGAGGGCATTTTCCGACCCAGCGTGCAGCCGTATCTGATCAGCCTGTTCCGCGCCGATCCGTCGGCCGCCTTTGCGCGCTTGGACATGCCGGCGCTGATTATCCAAGGCACCAACGATATCCAGGTTGGCGTAGGTGATGCCCGGCAACTGAAGCAGGCCAAGCCCGACGCGCAGTTGACGGTGATCGAAGGCATGAACCACGTGATGCGCATCGTGCCCAATAACGTGAAGCAGCAACTGGCCTCCTACAACGACCCGAAACTGCCGCTGGCTGCGGAGCTGGGCCAACGTATCGTCAGCTTTATCGAAGGACTTCAACCCCGTTAAGCGGCAATTGGCCTCCAGTCCTGGGAAAAACGGCCGATAAGTCCAGAGTCGACAGTAAAAAGACTGTCGGCTCGCAGGGCTTGGACAGGATCGCGCCGCATGACAACCACCGAAACAACACCCGAATCGACCGCCGAGACCCCGGCCGCAACCGAAGCTGGCGCCGCAGCGGCCCTGCCGTGGGCCGACGTTCACGCCGAACATTTCAAGATGCTGCGCCTGGCCCCGCTGGCCACCGACCGCGCGACCGGCGCACGGCCGTTGCGCTTTGTGCAGTTCGGCTATGCCGAGCGCCATGATAAACACCACAGCCTGTTGCGCATGGTCATCCAGTTACCGGGCCAGCGAGTACGGCGCGAACAGAACCACCTGGATATCTGGGTCGATCACGATAAACACCGCGTGCACTTCGGGCCCGGCAACAGTCTGGAAATCGAGCCGGCCAACCGCGGCATCGGGCGCTTCCTGGTGGCCCAAGGCGCCGCCTGGGCGAAGAAGAAGTGGTCCCACTACCGCGTCGACGGCGTGGACCTGGCCAACAAGGACGCCCTCAACGAAGCCACGCGCCTGCGCCGCGATCATTTCCTGCGTATCCAGGGTTTCGATGTGGCCTACGCCGATGTGCAGCACCTCAAAGGCAATGTGCAGCCCGGCAAGGTCAGCGAGGTGCTGGACAGCTGGAACACCGAGAAAGTGCAGTTCGTGGAGATCCTTGAAGCCGCACAGATGCTGCAACAGGCCGAGCAGAACCTGGCGGAGCAGGAAGTGAAGCTGCGCAAGGAAGAGGAGAAAGTCACCAAGTTCAAGCGTGAGGACAGCGGGCTGCGCTTTACCATCACTTGTCTGGTGGCGTTTACGGTGTTCCAGGCGGGGTTGTTGATCTGGATTGCCACGCACCGCTGATAGATTGAAATGCAATCAAAATGGGGGAGCTGGCTTGCCTGCGATAGCGATGTATCAGTAGCACAAGTGCAAGCTGACCCACCGCTATCGCAGGCAAGCCAGCTCCCACATTGACCGAGTTTCTGCAGTTATATCCGGGCAGCGAAAACGGCCTGGTGTTGGCGGCACTGCTCAGCCGTCAACATAAACACCCCATGCCCACCGCGCTTGAAGTCCAGCCAGGCGAAGTCCACTTCCGGGTACAGCGCCTCGACATGCACCTGGCTGTTGCCCACTTCGACAATCAGCAAGCCCTTCTCGGTCAGGTGGTCCGCCGCTTCGGCCAGCATCCGGCGTACCAGGTTCAGGCCGTCTTCACCGCAGGCCAGGCCCAGTTCCGGTTCGTGCTGGTATTCATCGGGCATGTCGGCGAAATCTTCGGCATCCACGTAGGGCGGGTTCGACACGATGAGGTCGAAACGCTGGCCGGGTAACCCGTCAAAACCATCGCCCTGCACGGTGTAGACGCGCTCGTCGACGCCATGGCGCTCGATGTTCTGGTTCGCCACTTCCAGGGCTTCGAAGGACAAGTCTCCCAGCACCACTTCGGCCTCGGGGAACTCATAGGCACAGGCGATGCCGATGCAACCGGAGCCGGTGCACAGGTCGAGGATGCGTGCCGGCGGCTGGGCCAGCCAGGGTTCGAAGCGGTCTTCAATCAGCTCGCCTATGGGTGAACGCGGGATCAATACGCGCTCATCGACGATAAACGACATGCCGCAAAACCAGGCTTCGTTCAACAGGTAGGCCGTCGGCACTCGCTCATGGATACGGCGATGCAGCAAGCGCTGCACGTGGGAGATTTCCTCTTCTTCCAGGTTGCAATCCAAATAGCTGTCGGCGATTTCCCACGGCAGGTGCAAGGCGCCCAGCACCAACTGTCGGGCTTCGTCCCAGGCATTATCGGTGCCATGGCCAAAAAACAGCTCTTCCCCATGGAAACGGCTGACAGCCCAACGGATATGGTCGCGCAAGGTGCGCAGGCGGGAAGTGATCACGGGGGCAAGCTCCTGGAAAAAACGACTGGCGATTCTAACAGCCTTCACCTGTACCGACGATGTACGAAAAACCTGGCGCCGTACGTCGGATTTCATCCAATTTGCCCGCATTGTGTTAAACAGGCCTGCCTCTTGACATGGCTGCACGCCAGCAACGGCGTACCTTACGATAGTAGCGATTCACAGAAGCGCTCAGCCAGTGGACAATGTCGCAAAAGCCCCACTCACAGGAGCCCCAGAATGTCCGTTCCAAAGACGATGTTTCAACTCAGCGGTCGCGGTTACGCAGCAGCCAACCTCAATCATGCGACCCTGGTGATCATCGACGCCCAGAAAGAATACCTCAGCGGCCCGCTCGCCCTCTCGGGCATGGACGCGGCGGTAGAGAACATCAAGCAGCTTGTGACCGCAGCGCGCAGTGCCGGGCGCCCGATTGTGCATGTGCGCCACCTGGGTACCGTGGGCGGCCTGTTTGACCCCCAGGGCGAGCGCGGCGAATTCATTCCGGGCCTTGAGCCTGAGGGTGACGAAACCATCATCGGCAAACTGCTGCCCAGCGCCTTCCATGGCACCGGCCTGGAAAAGCACCTGCAAGACCTCGGCTCCCTCGACCTGATCGTCTGCGGTTTCATGAGCCACTCCAGCGTCAGCACCACCGTGCGCGCGGCCAAGAACCTGGGCTTTCGCTGCACCCTGGTGGAAGACGCCTGCGCCACCCGCGACCTGCCCTACAAGGGCGGTATCCTGAGCGCCGAGCATGTGCAGCAAACCGAAATGGCCATCATGGCAGACAACTTCGCCACCCTGGCGCTGGCCAAAGACTTGATCTGATCCTGCTGGCGGTGAGCGGCGTGTTTATTGCTCCGCTCATCCGCAAAGCCCTTTCATTTGGCGCATTTACCTCTCCCCCCGGAACAACCTGTGTATCTTCCGGTCGAAGGGCCGATACCCTGGAGGAAAGGTCGGAATGAAGATATCCGATGGTTTTGATGCTCGTCGCTTGCGCCCCAAGGGCCCGAGCAATTGGCGTCTGCGCCTGGTAGCGTGCATGGCCGCGTTGCTGGCGATAGTAGGCTTGTTGTTGGCGGGCGCTGGTGGCGCCGGCCTGTTTGGGCATTCGCCCGCCCTGGGCGAACTGAATGCCAGCCCGGGCGGCTCGGCACTTCTGCTGGGGATCGGCTTGCTGGTGCTGTGGTTGGGCGTGTGGCTATGGCGTCGCAGCCGTCGGAAAATGCGCCAGCCGCTGTCGTTGAATATCGCCTCTCACCTGATGAAAAAGCACGACTGATGGCGCTTGGATAGCGTTTCCTGCGCCCTGGCCGCCGCGATTTAGGTAAACTGCCCGCCCTTCGCGGAGGCTGACATGCAAGACGACGATTTTTCCCTGTTCAAAAACGAGCTGCGCGGCGTCAAGCCGATCAAGCACGACCGCGCCGACACCGGCAAACCCAAGACTGACCGGGCGCAGATCGCCAAGCTGCGCCAGGCCGCGACCGTGCGCACCGATGCCACCACCGTGGATGGCCTGTCTGACCAGTTCGTGATCGACGTCGGCCCCGAAGATGAACTGATGTGGGCCCGCGACGGCGTGCAGGAAAGCCAGATGCGCAAGCTCAAGGCTGGCCAGATCCCGTTCGAAGGCAGCCTCGACCTGCACGGCATGACCGTGGAAAAAGCCCGGGAAACCCTCTGGGCCTTCCTGGCCGAAGCGACCAAATTCGAAATCCGCTGCGTGCGCGTCACCCACGGCAAGGCGGTGCGGTTGGACGGCAAGCGGCCGATGATCAAAAGCCACGTCAATACCTGGCTGCGCCAGCATGCCCAGGTGCTCGGCTTTACCTCCTGCCAGGCTCGTCACGGCGGCGCCGGCGCGGTGTATGTGATGCTCAAGCGCACCATGATGGAAGGGCGCGACGAGTAACAAGTGCCATCGTCAGGCTTGCAGCGATGTGTCCGCCACCGTAACCTTGCGCTTTGCGAAAATCCCACAGGTAGTTTCATGTCCCTGGAACAGAATTACACCGCGATCCTCGGCCAACTCGGCGAGGACGTGTCCCGCGAGGGCCTGCTCGACACGCCAAAGCGTGCCGCCAAGGCAATGCAGTACCTCTGCCGCGGTTATGAACAGACACTCGAAGAAGTCACCAACGGTGCCTTGTTCAGCTCTGACAACAGCGAAATGGTGCTGGTCAAGGACATCGAGCTGTACTCGTTGTGCGAGCATCACCTGCTGCCGTTTATCGGCAAGGCCCACGTGGCCTATATCCCGAGCGGCAAAGTGCTGGGCCTGTCGAAGGTCGCGCGTATTGTCGACATGTATGCGCGCCGCCTGCAGATCCAGGAAAACCTCAGCCGCCAGATCGCCGACGCCGTGTTGGAAGTCACAGGCGCCCTAGGCGTGGCCGTGGTGATCGAGGCCAAGCACATGTGCATGATGATGCGCGGTGTCGAGAAACAGAATTCGTCGATGATCACCTCGGTGATGCTGGGTGAGTTCCGCGAGAACGCGGCCACCCGCAGCGAATTTCTCAGCCTGATCAAGTAACCGGCCAGGCAGGAAAAAACCGGCGTTCATCGCCGGTTTTTTTTCGCCTGCAGAAATCAGGTAAGCTGCGCCCCCTCAGTCATGGGCAAGAGGTTTCAGCCATGTTCGTCAAAGCACTTCGAGTGGGCCTCGGCCACGTCATCATCGCGGGCGACTTTCTTACCCGCCCACGTAAAAAACAACGCCCGGCGGAGCAACAGGCCAAGGTCAATGCTGCAGCCAAGGACCTGACCCTGTATCAGTTCCACGCCTGCCCGTTCTGCGTGAAGACCCGTCGCACCCTGCACCGCCTGAATGTGCCGGTGGCGCTCAAGGACGCGAAGAACAACGAGCAGGACCGCCAGACCCTGCTGGAGCAAGGCGGCAAGATCAAAGTGCCGTGCCTGCGCATCGAAGAGAACGGCCAGACCACCTGGATGTATGACTCCAAGGTCATCATTGACTACCTGGACAAGCGCTTCGCTGCGATCTGAAGCCCACGGCGGTCAATGTGGGAGCTGGCTTGCCTGCGATTGCATCACCGCCGTACATCTGCTGCACCGCGGTGCCCGCATCGCAGGCAAGCCAGCTCCCACATTTGCGCTGCGGTGCTATTAAGTCGGTATTGTCAGGTCGAGATCCAGCAATGCCGAACCCAGGCACTTGCCGTGGGCGTCCAGGGCCAGCGAGCGGGTTACGCCGCCGCGCAGGATTCCCGGCAGGACGAAGTTCAGCGCCTGCACGTTCGGCAACTCATGACGCTGAACCGGTGCCGCATCGGGATCGCGTAAATCGGCAAAGAACTCGGCCACGCGCTCAGCCGTCAGCTGTTCACACAGCAACGGATAATCCTCGGCGCGATAGGCAATGATCGAGATGTTCGACGTGTCGCCCTTATCCCCGGTGCGGGAATGGGCCAGCCTGTGCAGTTTCATTCTTCAATCCTCGGTTTGACCGATTCACGGGGCAACAGCAACGACGCCACCGCCACCACCTGACGCACGCTCTTGCTCGCCCCACCGCCGCCGGCCGGGCCGTTGGTGTAGAGGGTCTCCACTTCATTGCCGATCCGCACGGCGTCGCTGCGCTCGTCACACCGGGCAGCGACCCGCAGGCGCACTTCCCAAGGCTCGACGCTGCTGCGCAGGCCGTGCAATGAGTCCATGCCGATCAACTCGGCGCGCAGGTCCTGCATGTTGACGCCGATCAACGCCAGACGTTTGAGCACCACTTCCCGCGCCAACTCAGCCCGTGCGACAGCACCGGGACCGCCGTAAGACATCTGCCCTTCACCAATCCAACCGTCCAGATAACCGACGCTGACCTTCAGCTGTTCAGGCCGGGCACGCCCGCTGGCTCCTTGGGCACGCACCCGGTCCACGCCCTCCTCGACAAACCCGACCTGGGAAAAGTCGGCCGTCACATCCGGGGTCAAGTAGGCTGCCGGGTCGTGAACTTCATAAATCAGTTGTTCGGCGCAGGTCGCGCGGCTGACCCGCCCACCGGAGCCTGCCACCTTGGTGATCACTGCATTGCCGTCGGCGTCGACCTCGGCCAGGGGAAAGCCCAGGCGCGCCAGATCCTCCACATCCTTGAAGCCTGGATCGACGAAATAACCGCCACTGACCTGCCCCGCGCACTCGAGCAAATGCCCCACCAACGTGCCCCGGCCCAGTCGCGGCCAATCATCGAAGGCCCAGCCGAACTCGAACATCTGCGGCGCCAGGAACAGCGAAGGGTCGGCCACGCGCCCGGTGATCACCACATCGGCGTCGGCGTGCAACGCGTTAAGAATGCCCTCCACACCCAAGTAGGCATTCGCGGAAATCAGCCGCTCGCCCAATGCGCCTACGGTCTGGCCATTATCCAGCAACTGCTCGGCAGACAAGGTATGCAGCACGTCATCCCCGACCACCGCCACAACCTTGAGGCCCAGGCCCAGCTCGCCGGCAATGCGCCGCACTTCCCCGGCCGCCGCCAACGGGTTTGCCGCCCCCATGTTGGTGATCACCCGCAGGCGTCGACGCCCCGCCCGCTGCGCCACAAAGGGCAAGACACGGCGCATGCGCTCAGCCAGCAGCGGGTCATAACCGCCCTGCGGGTCGCTGATGCGCGCCTGTTGCGCCAGGGCGATGGTGCGTTCGGCCAGGCATTCGAAGACCAGGTAATCCAGGTCGCCGTGTTCGGCCAGTTCCACCGCAGGTTCTATACGGTCGCCGGAGTAGCCGGCGCCGGAGCCGATGCGCAAGGTGTTCATCTCAAATCACTCCCAGGAGCAACGCCGTCAGGGTCATCAACACCGAGGCGGCAAACAGGAAAGGAATGGTGAAGCGCTGGTGATCGGCCAACTCGATCTTGCACAGGCCCACCAGCAGGAAGGTCGCAGGCGTCAGCGGGCTGACCGGGAAGCCGGTGGTGTGCACGCCCAGCAGCGAAGCCTGGGCCACCTGAAGCGGGTCGACGCCCAGGGCCTTGCCGACTTCGGCGATCACCGGCATCACGCCGAAATAGTAGGAATCGGGGTCAAACAACATGCTCAGGGGCATGGACAAGAAGCCCACGACGGCCGGGATCAACTTGCCGTGGCCCGCCGGGATCTGCGCCACCGCCACTTCGGCGATGGCCTTGAGCATGCCGGTGCCTTGCATGATGCCGGTAAATACCCCGGCGGCGAGCAGGATACTGGCCATGGTCAGGGCGGTTTTCGCATGGGCGTCGATGCGCGCACGCTGGGCGTCCACGTTGGGATAGTTGATGCACAACGCAACCACGGTGCCGAGCATGAACATTACCACCGGGTCCACCCAGCCGGCGATCATCACCACCATCACCAGCACGGTCAGCATCAGGTTGACCCAGAACAACCGTGGACGACGCAGCGTGATGTCGTCATCGCTGAGCACTCGTTGCGGCACCGCCTCCACGCTGGAACCGGCGCCCAGGCCGAGGCGCTTTTCTTCGCGATGGCCCAGCCACCAGGCGCAGGCGAAGACAAAGATCAGCCCGACGATCTGAACCGGGATCAATGGTTGGAACAGGTCGGCCACCGGCACATGCAAGGCCGCCGACGAACGCAGCACCGGGCCGGTCCAGGGCAGGAAGTTGACCCCGGCGGCCATCGCACATACGCAGGCGAGGATGCGTTTATCAATGCCGAGGCGCGTATACAGCGGCAGCATCGCCGGCACCGTCACCAAGAAAGTCACAGCGCCAGAGCCGTCCAGGTGTACCAGCAACGCCAGGGTCGCAGTACCCACCACAATTCGTGTAGGACGCGTCCCGACCGTGCGCAGGATGCGATCAATGATGGGATCGAGCATGCCCGCGTCGGTCATGATCCCGAAAAACAGGATCGCGAACACAAACATGCCCACCACAGGGGCGACGTTCTTGATACCGGTAATGATGAAGGCGCTGGTTTGCAGGCCAAATCCACCGATCAGCGCGGCAATGATCGGCAAGGCGATCAAGGCCACCAGCGGCGAGAGGCGCTTGCTCATGACGGCAGCGAGCAGGCACAGGATGGTGATGACACCCAGGGTTGCGAGCATGGGTTACTCCAGGGCGGCCTGGTTGGCCGGTTATTGTTTTCCCTGGAGTATTGGAATCGCGCTAGGCTTTGTAAATTGCAATATTCAGCCACCAGCGTTCGGAAAAACAAAATGAAGCGACGCGCATGAAAAACAGCATCCAGCACATTCAAGCTTTCCTTGCGGTTGCCCGCACAGGCAGCTTCACCAAGGCGGCCAACGAACTGCATCTGTCGCCGTCGGCCCTCACCGTGCAGGTGCAACAACTGGAAGACTGGCTCGGCGTCGCCCTGCTCGACCGCAGCCCGCGCCACGTGAGCATTACCGCTGCGGGCCAGGAGGCGCGCGGGCCCATGGAAAAACTGCTGCTGGACCTGGACAACATCGTCACCGGCTCCCGCGACCTCGCCGCCTTGCGCCGCGGCGTGGTGACCATTGCCGCCCTGCCCTCAGTCTGCGCAGGCGCTCTGCCCCCGGCCTTGCGCCTGTTTCGCCAACGCTTCGCCGGCATCGAAGTGCGCCTGCATGACCTGGTGGCCCAGCGCATTCATGCAAAGGTTCGCAACGGCGAAGTGGATTTCGGCATCGGCGTGCGCGCCCGCCTGAGCCACGGGCTGGACTTCGTGCCGGTGCTCAATGATCGGCTGTGCGCATTTGTGCCATCGGGCCATGCGCTCGCCCGCCATCGCCAACTGACTCTGGAACAATTGGCGGACCAGCCGATCATCCTGACCGGCCGCGACAGCAGTGTGCGCGAGCAAGTGGACACGCTGTTCGATGAGACACGGCTGACGCTGAACGCCGGCATGGAGGCCAACTACATGTCGACCGTATTGGCCTTGGTGCGCCAGGGCCTGGGCATCAGTGTGTTGCCGGAGTCAGCGGCGGATAGCCTGGAAGGTTTGAAGCGGATCAGCATCGATCATCCCGGGGTGAATCGAGAGATCGGGTTGATCAGCCGTAGCGGGATGGGCTTGAGCCCGGCGGCGCAGCGCTGCTTTGAACTGCTCAACAAAGCACTGCCTGACACGCCGCCGCGCTAAATGTGGGAGCTGGCTTGCATGCGATGCAGACACCTCGGTTTAGCCGGGGCGCCAGGGTGACGCTCTCGCAGGCAAGCCAGCTCCCACATTGGACCGAGGGAGTCAGTCGAGCATCGCCACGTACTTGGGATGACTGGCCACGCGCTGCAACCACGCCTGCACCGCCGGATACGGCGCCAGGTCAAAGCCGCCTTCATGGGCCACATGGGTGTAGGCATACAACGCAATATCGGCAATGGAAAACTGCTCGCCCACTAAATAAGGCGTGGCTTGAAGCTGACGCTCCATCACTCTCAAGGCCTTGTAACCGCCTTTGTGGGTGGTCTTGTATTCTTCCAGCCGATCCTCGGGCATGTTCAGGTAGAACTGAATAAACCGCGCCACCGCAATGTAAGGCTCATGGCTGTACTGCTCGAAAAACTGCCACTGCAATACCTGGGTACGCAGGCGCGGTTCGGTCGGCAGGAATTCACTGCCATCGGCGAGGAAGTTGAGAATCGCATTGGACTCCCACAGGCAGGTGCCGTCTTCAAGCTCCAATACCGGGACCTTGCCATTGGGGTTCTTGGCCAGGAACTCAGGGGTCTGGGTATCGCCCTTGAGGATATCGATATCGATCCATTCATACGGAATGCCCAACAGATTGAGCATCAATTTGACCTTGTAGCAATTGCCCGACTTGTAATCGCCATAAACCTTGTACATGGGGCTCCCCTTTTCGCCGCGCTGACCGAATGCTTGCGCCCACAAGGTGCGGGTATCGAAGGCTTGTTTCAAGGCGTTGCGCAGAATAAATCCCTTGGCCTGGGCCTTTCATCCCTTTTCGCCGAGATAATCGAAAACATTATTTGCTTTATTTGTATACAAAAGCATAATTCGCTTCGTGCGAGTTCCTGACCTTTTGGTCAACAAACCCGCCGGTACCTCAAAGCGCTGTCGCCCACTCATGTGACCGGCGCTGGACATAACAATAAAACGATTGAGGAGTACTCGCTGTGGATAGCCGCAAAACCGAAGCCCCTACGTTGGACCTGGCCGCGCCCCGAGGCGGTTGGCTGGAACGCCTGTTCAAACTGCGCTTGCATGGCACCACAGTGAAGACCGAGCTGATCGCCGGCCTCACCACCTTTATCACCATGGCCTACATCATCTTCGTCAACCCCAACATCATGGCCGATGCCGGTATCGATCACGGCGCGGCTTTCGTCGCCACCTGCATCGCCGCGGCGCTGGGTTGCCTGCTGATGGGCCTGTACGCCAACTGGCCAGTGGGCCTGGCACCGGGCATGGGCTTGAACGCGTTTTTCACCTACACCGTGGTCGGCACCATGGGTTACACCTGGGAAACCGCCCTCGGCGCGGTGTTTATTTCCGGCGTGCTGTTCATGATCCTGACGCTGTCGCGCATCCGCGAATGGCTGCTCAACAGTATTCCGGTTAGCCTGCGCCATGCCATGGGCGCCGGCGTGGGTTTGTTCCTGGGGGTGATCGGCCTGAAAACCGCCGGCATCATTGTCGACAGCCCGGCTACGCTGATCAAGCTCGGCTCCCTGCATGAGCCCGCGCCGTTGCTGGCGGCGGTGTGCTTCCTGCTGATTGCTATCCTCAGTTATCACCGCGTATTCGGCGCAATTCTCATCAGCATCATCGCCGTGACCCTGGCCGGCTGGGGCCTGGGCCTGGTGCACTACAACGGCATTCTCGCCACTCCACCGAGCCTGGCACCGACCTGGATGGCCATGGACGTGATGGGTGTGTTCAATGTGAGCATGATCAGCGTGGTATTTGCCTTTCTTTTTGTACACATGTTCGACACTGCCGGTACACTGATGGGCGTTGCGCAACGCGCAGGACTTGTGAATGCCGATGGCAAGATCGACAACCTGTCTCGCGCCTTGAAGGCTGACAGTGCGTCCAGCGTGTTCGGCGCCATGGTCGGTGTACCGCCGGTGACCAGCTATGTAGAAAGTGCCGCCGGTGTGGCTGCTGGCGGCCGTACGGGTTTGACCGCGGTGACCGTGGGCATATTGTTCGTGGCGGCGATGTTTTTTGCGCCGCTGGCCGGCATGATTCCCGCCTACGCCACCGCGGGCGCGTTGATTTACGTTGCGATGCTGATGATGGCGAGCATGGCCCATATCAACTGGGATGAAGCCACCGACAGCATTCCTGCAATCGTCACCGCGATCATGATGCCGTTGACGTTTTCGGTCGCCGACGGAATCGCCCTGGGTTTTATCACTTACGTGGCGTTGAAAGCCGGCACCGGCAAGTACCGCGAGATTTCCATCAGCCTTTGGGTGCTGTGCGCGATCTTTATCGCCAAGTTCATCTTTCTGTAGTTCGGGAAGGGCTGAAAAACCGCCTCACCTTCGGGTGAGGCTTTTGCATGAAAGGGAGGAATGTAAATGACCTTGGAAACCTGGCTGTTGTTCAGCGGCGCTGCGCTGGTGGTGATCCTGATCCCCGGCCCGCTCTCATTGCTGATGATCAGCAACAGCCTTAACTATGGCCTGCGCCGCTCGTACCCGGCGTTTCTCGGTGGTGTGTTTGCCTCGATCTGCCTGTTGAGCGCCTCGGCCCTGGGCCTGGGCGCGCTGTTACTGGCGTCCGAACAACTGTTCAGCGCGCTCAAAATTGTCGGCGCACTCTACCTGTTCTACCTGGCGTGGCAGAGCTGGCAGCAATCGCGTCTGCCCAATGCAGGCGCTGAAGTTCCGCACGCTGCGCCAGTACCACGCTTTCGTGCATTGTTTGGCCGGGCTTTTGTACTGGGCGCCAGCAACCCCAAGGACATCCTGTTTTTCGCTGCCTTCCTGCCACAATTTCTCAGCAGCCAGCAACCGTTCCTGCCGCAGTTGCTGGTCATGATCGTCACCTGGACGCTGCTTGATCTGCTGTGCAAGTTGGCTTACGGCTTGGGCGCCCATGGCGCTGCGCGCTATTTGCGCAGCGGCTCGGGCCAGAGCTGGTTCAATCGGATCAGTGCCGCACTGTTTGGTGGCGCCGCAGCAGCGGCACTCGTCAACGCTAGGGGGCCAATTTGACGAAGTAGACGCTGGGGTTCAGATTGCCCTTCGTCGCCCATTGGATACCCGCCACGATTCGCACCAAGCGCTGTTCTTGCAGCGCGCTGTCGACCGCTTTCAATAGAAGAGAGTCGGGGTGTAATTTAATTGCGAACCGAATCCACTTGTCCGTCAGCTTGGTTCTCAATGTCATTCGCCCCGTCTCAAGCCATTGATAGGCGACATAGTAAATTTTGTTCGAATGGCGATGCGTCACAACTGATTCGTGGCTGAATTCTCCAGCGGTTGTCCCCTGCCGCCGCAAAGACAAATCCTGGACGGCGAAGCCCTGCTGTTCCAGCACGGCTCTGACGGCAGAGCGCTCTGCCTCGAGCCGCTGCGTCCTGACCGGTGTGACACCAAATTGAAGGCGCGGATCCAACGGGTGAGGCGGCGTGAAGTCAACACGCGTGAAGCCTGGCGCCTTGCCATCGTACCCGATGTACACCATTTCTTTGCGCCGCTCATTGGGCCGCAACATCTGTAGCAAATCATCCGTCTGGCCAACACGGCCATTTACAGCAAGCAACCACTTGTCGAGCGTGGCGCGAATATTCAGTAAATGACTGGCCGTTGCCAGTTGTGGCGGCCCCGATAACTCAATCAGCCTGGCGACTGCCAGCGCTTGGCTTGTATTTGTGAGGGTGGGAAAAGCACTGCCCACATAGCGCTCCAGTGGCCTGTCGAACAGCGGCGCATGCAGCTGCCACTCGCCCGCCGAAGTGCGTGATACCGGAATGGGCTGATCGTTGATTGCCGTACTTGTCCAGCGCTCAATATCAGTGCGAGCCAATGAAACCTGCTGCGTATCCCTGGTAATAAACGCAATGTCGGTCAATGGCGCCTGATCCCCCGTGTCCAGTAGCCTGTAATATCCGATTCCCGATCCAGCGCTCGGTGTGTCATACCTCGCGCCGATATAGATGGCATTGTAGAAGGCTCCTTGAGGAGTCGATTGCACACGTAAAACGCCAGGTATCGATGAGTCCGACAGCTCAATGGCCTGGGCTCGGATACGCCAATCGAACCAGTGGGTGGCGACCGTTGAGGACTGGACAATGGTGCTTTGTGTAGCAGAACGCACAGTCGGTGGGAACCAATCCCGTAGCGCCTCTACTTCTACGCGCCAGGGGTTGAGCACCCCCGAGCTGGGCCCCGGTTGAGGGTCGCCCGAGCCCAACAAGCGTTCACCGGGCTGATCGATGTGCAAGATCAACTCGTCTTCGCCCGGCTGCCGGGTATTTTTGAGTCGAAATACCTGTTCGTTTTCGCGCTGGTAAATCGGGTAATGGTGCGTATCGTCTGTCAGAAACAGCTCACCCTTTTTGACATGGATTCCCTTTTTGCCCGGGCCTTTCAGCGCCACGGCGTCGTCAGCAATCGCCTTGATTTTGAACCGGTCGAACACCTTGAGCTGAGTTACAACGGGCACCTTCACGCGCGCAAGGCTACCGCGCACGGCCATGCGCATGCGGTGTATGCGTGCCAGTAAAGCCCTCGGCGCAGGACGCGTCACCTTGGCCACAGCACTGCCGCGCCCCTTGGGCCCCGGTATAAAGTTTGTCAGCAGGTCAGCCGCCATAAACGCACTCATAAAACCCACGTCAACGGCATCATGAGGGTCCCCATAGCGATGAAAGCGCCGCGCCACAAGCAGCAACTCGTAGGCATCATTGAACATCCCGAATAACGGAGAGAAAAAAGCGATCAACCGGCGCCTGCGTGTCTCGCCCTGCTCGCCCAGCCGACGGGTGCGATACTCATCCAGCGCTTTGCCGGAATGGCTGGCTGCCTGGGTCTGACGTTTCAACTCCAGCACCGGGGCGTCGTAAAGCAATGCCTGGGCATCACTGTGGGACGTGGGGACAATTGCCAGCCAAGCCTCAGGTTCACTGGCAATCTGCTCAAGGATTACCTGCTCAACCTCATCCGGCAGCACCGTCGGCTCCAAGTGCTTGATACCGAAGGAGCGAACAAACTCAACCGCTTGCCATATCCCTTTGACCATGGCAAACGCAGGTATAGCGTCCAGGTAACTGACGGCAGCACCGAGCCTATCGACCCTGACCGGGTGATGGGTAATTGCCTGAAATGCCCAGCCGGGTGCGATCTGCCTCGCCAGCATCTGGGTGTTTTCAGGCCGTGCGCCAAGGCGGTTCAATGCATCCTGGGCTTGTTGCAAACTGCAGTACTCGGTGAGAACCAACGCGGGCGAAGCATTCGGCCAATAGATCACGCAATGCACCGACCGCAGGTCTCGCACGATCACCAAGCCCGCGATATAGCGGTCATGCTGCATCGTGTGGCCCACTAAATGAAGCACATGCAGTTGCAGCTCATGTTGGTTTTTCAACAAGTCTTGCGGCGTTCGTGCGGCCATCGCCGTGGTGAAGATACTTTGCGCGGTTGCCGTCAAGCCTTGTTGCGTGGCCAACAACAGATGTTGCTCAGTGCCGGCAAGCAACGTCCGGTTCAGTAACTCGGGAATGCGCCCTTTGCTGAGCGTGTGGAGGGTATCGCCAGGCGGGTAAAAAACCTGGTTGATCAACGCGTCGTACTGACCGCCGACATCCAGCGAGGAAATCGTACGGATCAAGTAAGCGGCATTCAGTTGATTTTTCCATTCAGGTTGCAAATAGCGGGCGCGATTGAGTCGCCACTGCGTCCAGGGCGCCAGTGGGTCCAGGTTATGCTGCGCCAGTTGTAACAGGCTGTAGGTGGTGCGCTTCAGGGTCGGGGTAAGTTTTATGGCGCGGTCGCCAATGGCACAACCGCTTGTCCATCCACAATAACTGCCTTGAACATCATCGGGCATATCAATGAAGGGCTGGTCGATATCAAACTGCGCAGGTATGCCGTCCAACCGCAAGCGATCGATCAGGGCACGGCGAGCGAAGGTTTCCAGACCGGGCAACTGGTCTTCAAGCCTTGTCTTGAATGCAAAAGTACTGCTCAGGTAAAAGCGCTGCGATCGCCTGAACTTCTTACGCTGGTAACGGGATGCGTGCTCCAGCCAAGCTGGCAGTTTCTTCGCTTGCAGTGCGGTTTTGCGCAACAACTCGACATTGGCCTGGGCGCGGCTCTGGGCGTCACTGACAGGTGCCTTGAGCTGCTCTTGCAGTTCTGCCAGCAGCAAGGCGCGACTTATTTGCGCATCTTTCACGCCGTTGAATATGCGCGTGATGTCTTCTGTACTGTTGTGCAGGCGCTGATAACACCCAAGCAATGTCTTGATCGCAGCCAGGGCGGGCTTGCCATTAATCGGTACGTAGCGCACAGCCAGCGTTCCACGCGCCGCGTGTGAGCGCAAGTCGTTACGCTTGTCGTGCTCGACATAGTCCCACAGCGCGCTGCGATCCCAACTATCAAGGCTGGCTTTGATACTTCGGGTCAGGGCGTCCAGTCCGGAAAACCCCTGCACCCCACCTTCCGCTCCGAAACCGCACAGGACTACCGCATGCTGGCGCCGCGGCACCCGTACCGCCGCCGCCGTAGTCACCACCCACATGTTATGGAGCGGATAGAAGGCATCAGGGTCATTGCCAATCGCAATTGACAGCACTCGGGTTTGACTGTCTGGACGTTTTGACGGCAAAGGCTGATCGAGCACTTCGATGATCAGGTCCCGATGCGCGGTGCTTATCAACTTGAGTCGATGCTGCAATTGCACCTCACAGCGTAGCGCCTCAGTCTGGGCGTCAAGAAACAACGTGCCGCGCCTGAGCGTACCCTTTCCACCAGGGCGCTCAGCCCAAAATGCCACCTCGAACAGCCGTTGCTGGGCATCCTGCACCCACCTGTCCATCGTTTGGGCATGGGCGTTGAGCTGGGATACCAGCGATACAAATGCCTGGTATGCGGGCGTATCGTTACTCAAATCATCGGGATCGAGCAACGCAACCAGCCCTTTTTCGTAGCGTTTGATCCGGTGTTCTACGGTGTATTCGGCCAAGCCTGGCGCAGTGCTGCCAAAGATTATTTCGGCGTGTCGTCGTTGCTGGTCCCATTTGAGCAACTGCTCTCGAAGCGGGCCAAGTCGGGCCCCGCCAATCAACTGCTGCCGGTTACGCTCCACTCGTGCGAGAACAACTGCTGACTCCAGAGGCTGTGACGTTCCGGCGGCAAACACATGGGCGTGGTTGCTTTTTACCGTACACGCCAATTCATTGGCCCATTGCCCTTCCAACAACGCCTGCGCGCTTGACGCCAGCGCATCCTCCATAAGCTCCACGCCTCGAGAGACAGTGGATACCGAGGAGAACGTTGCAGGTGGAAGCAACACAGAGCGACGACTTAATGGCAAACATTGCCAGAGCTCGTGTAGACGAGTCCTGCCCAGCGCCTGCACGCCGCACGCCAGGGCGACGAAAGACGGGTACTCGTAAAAATTGCGAGCCACACCCGGTAAATAGACAACATGAGGCACATCATCGGGATCGCCCTCACGATAGAAATGCAACGCGCCCGCAATAGCCACCGCAGGGTTACCCGGCCACATCAACGGGCCTACTCGCACATCGGCCCACTGTCCGCCCGCACGCAGGCGTGCTTCAGCGGTTGGTGCATCGATCACGGCCTGAACCATGGCCAATCCAGCCCGTGATAGCTCGTTCAGTTGCCTGGCAATAAAGGCCCGGTCAGCAAAAAGCGCCTGGTGCAGCTCGATCCAACGCTCCCGGCGTGTGAGCCAGGAGCCGTACTCCAGCGCGTCCCAATATTGATTGGCTGCGCGACCCAACCGCTCAAACAGCCCCAACGCGATAACCCGCCGCAGCGCTTCCAGCGGTGTATAGGGCAACCGACGGTCAGGCGCGCCCTTGACGCTGAGGAGGGTGTATTGATTGATATTGAAAGGCACCGAAGGGCGGAACAGCAGCAACAACGCACGATCAGTCAAGGTGTCGACTTTCTGCGGTAAACGCGGAGGCATGGGTTCGGTGAAGAGCAGACTGTCCGGGTCAATCTCGAACGCCTTCTGCAACTGGGCGCGGATCACCCTCAAGATCCTGGGTGAGCGCCCTATCAGGCGTGTGAGCGCCCGTGTCGACTCGCGGCATCTCGCGTCGGCCAGCCCGATCTGATTGATCAGGCGGCTGGGATGGGGATAGGCGTTGATCCGTTCTCGCAACGGAGTGCGTAGGGCCTGTAAATCGGCATCGACGAAAAAGGGCGGCGCGTCCTCCTCAAGGGTGTCGTCAGGGTCACTGGAGGGCGCTGTAACGCCGAGCTGATCAGGGGGCAAGGTCATGGTGTTTTCTTCTCTATGCACTGAGGAAAAACCAGCCTAGGGCCCATCAATGAGCAAGAGGGGCTAGATAGTTGAGCGAAAAAAAGCCCGCAGTGTGCGCGGGCGAAACCAACGAAGAGCATTTGGGGGTGTGAAGCGAGGTGACGACTCAGCTACCGCGATAAGTGGAGTAGCTGTAAGGCGAAATCAGCAGAGGCACGTGGTAGTGGTCTTGCTCGGCACTGATACCAAAGCGCAACACCACCACGTCGAGGAAGGCAGGTTCAGGCAATTGCACACCGCGGGCACGGTAGTAATCACCGGCGCTGAACTGCAGTTGGTACACGCCGCTGCGGTAGTCGTCGCCTTGCAGCAGCGGCGCGTCGCAACGACCGTCTCCGTTGGTAGTGGCGGTAGCGACGAGCTCAAGCTGCGTGCCTTCGACACGGTAGAGCTCAACCTTGATTGCGCTGCCAGGGCAGCCGTGTGCAGCGTCCAAAACGTGTGTGGTCAAACGTCCCATGGCTTCTATGCGCCTCCGGAAGTCAGTGATTGAGAAACCCGCACCTTTTCAGAGCGTTGAAAAAGCCGGCGATGACCGATTAAGACACTTTTTATGAAAATTGTACACAATAAATTCCACAGCCTTCCAATCCCCTGTAGGAGCGAGATTGCTCGCGAAAAACGCCAACGATAACGCGGGCTCCCAGGATGAAAAGTGGCGCCCTCAGGTTATTCGCGAGCAAGCTCGCTCCTACAGTGGGCTTTTTGATCTTAACCTGACCATTCAGGCAAGTTTCTTGCAGAGACCCGTAGAGAGCCCGTTCAGAAAAAATGCAGAAATGCAGGCTTACAAAGTTCGCGATAAGTTGTATACAATCACTCATCGCTGTGACGCCACTCAGTCATTCCACTGCCCGGACGCCACACACACCTGCTACCACGAACAAGAAGGAAGACTGCAGTGAGCGCTGACTACCCACGCGACCTGATCGGTTACGGCAGTAACCCTCCTCACCCCCACTGGCCGGGCAAGGCACGCATTGCGCTGTCGTTCGTACTCAACTACGAAGAAGGCGGCGAGCGCAATATCCTGCATGGCGACAAAGAGTCCGAAGCCTTCCTTTCGGAAATGGTCTCGGCCCAACCGCTGCAAGGCGAGCGCAACATGAGCATGGAGTCGCTGTATGAGTACGGCAGCCGTGCCGGTGTGTGGCGCATCCTCAAGTTGTTCAAAGAGTTCGACATCCCGCTGACCATCTTCGCCGTGGCCATGGCCGCCCAGCGGCATCCGGACGTGATCCGCGCCATGGTCGCCGCCGGCCACGAGATTTGCAGCCACGGCTACCGCTGGATCGACTACCAGTACATGGACGAGGCTCAGGAGCGCGAGCACATGCTCGAAGCCATCCGCATCCTCACCGAACTCACCGGTGAACGCCCACTGGGCTGGTACACCGGCCGCACCGGCCCCAACACCCGTCGCCTAGTGATGGAGGAAGGTGGCTTTCTGTACGACTGCGACACCTACGACGACGACCTGCCCTACTGGGAACCCAACACCCCCAACGGCAAGCCGCACCTGGTGATCCCCTATACCCTGGACACCAACGACATGCGCTTCACCCAGGTGCAGGGCTTCAACAAGGGCGACGACTTTTTCGAATACCTCAAGGACGCCTTCGACGTGCTGTATGCCGAAGGTGCCGAAGCGCCAAAGATGCTGTCCATCGGCCTGCATTGCCGCCTGATCGGCCGCCCGGCACGCCTGGCCTCGCTCAAGCGCTTCATTGAATACGTCAAAGGCCATGACCAGGTGTGGTTCACCCGCCGCGTGGACATCGCCCGTCACTGGCACCAAACCCACCCTTTCCCGGGAGCGGCGAAATGACTGCGTTCCAGACCCTGAAACCCTCGACCTTGAGCCGCGACGCCTTCGTCCAGGCCTTTGCCGATATCTACGAACACTCGCCATGGGTGGCCGAAAAGGCCTTCGACCTGGGCCAGGACGCGTCGATCGACCAGATCGAAACCCTGCACCAGCGCATGAGCGATATCCTGTTGAGTGCTGATCACGCCTCGCAACTGGCGCTGATCAATGCTCACCCGGACCTGGCCGGAAAAGCTGCCGTCCAGGGCCAACTGACCCAAGCCAGCACCGATGAACAAGCGGGCGCGGGTATTCACCAATGCACGGCCGAAGAGTTTTCTCGCTTCACCGAGCTGAATGAGGCCTACAAAGCCAAGTTCAAGTTTCCCTTCATCATGGCGGTAAAAGGCAGCAACCGGCATCAGATCCTCGCCGCGTTCGAAACGCGCATCCACAATTCGGCAGACACCGAGTTCAAGTGCGCGCTGGACGAGATCAACAAGATCGCGTTGTTCCGTTTACTGACCCTCTAGCAGTCCATCCCCAGCCACTCTATCTAAGGCAGACAAGAAGAATGAAAGCTTACGCCGTACCTTTCGAAAAGTTCGTCAACCTGGCCGACGCCCGCCTGGGCACCAAGATCATCTCGGTGACCGATGACTGGTTCGCTGACGCCAACCGCCTGTTCCAGCCGACCCCGGCCGTGTGGAAGGAGGGCGTTTTCGATGACAACGGCAAGTGGATGGACGGCTGGGAGTCACGCCGCAAGCGCTTCGAAGGCTACGACAGTGCAGTGATCCGCCTGGGCGTGCCGGGTTCGATCAAAGGCGTGGACATCGACACTTCATTCTTCACCGGCAACTTCCCGCCGTCGGCCTCCCTGGAAGCCTGCTTCCTGGCCTCGGGCGAGCCGGATGCCAACACTCAGTGGGTGGAAGTGCTGTCAGCCGTCGAGCTGCAAGGCAACAGCCACCACTACCACGAGATCAACAACGACCAGGCGTTCAGCCACCTGCGCTTCAACATCTACCCGGATGGCGGCGTGGCCCGTCTGCGTGTGTACGGCGTGCCGTTCCGTGACTGGTCTTCGGTGGGCGACAACGAACAGGTCGACCTGGCTGCCGCGCTCAATGGCGGCCGTGCCCTGGCCTGCTCCGATGAACACTTCGGCCGCATGAGCAACATCCTCAACCCGGGCCGTGGCATCAACATGGGCGATGGCTGGGAAACCGCGCGTCGTCGTACACCGGGCAATGACTGGGTGATCGTCGCCTTGGGCCACCCGGGCGAGATCGAGAAAATCGTGGTCGACACCCTGCACTTCAAGGGCAACTACCCGGATACCTGCTCGATCCAGGGCGCTTTCGTGAAAGGCGGCACCGACAGCCAGATCGAAACCCAGTCGCTGTTCTGGCGCGAACTGCTGCCGGCGCAGAAGCTGGAAATGCACGCCGAACACACCTTCGCCGAGCAGATCAAGGCGCTGGGGCCGATTACCCACATCCGCCTGAATGTGTTCCCGGATGGTGGTGTGAGTCGCCTGCGTGTCCTGGGCAAAGTCTCGAAATAACACCCGATCGTCCCCACGCTCTGCGTGGGGACGCATCCCGTGACGCTCCGCGTCACACAGCGGACGCAGAGCGTCCAGGGCAGCGTTCCCACGCAGAGCGTGGGAACGATCTATAGACAAGATAAGAAGACAGCCATGCGCACACTGATGATCGAACCCCTGACCAAAGAAGCCTTCGCCCCTTTCGGAGACGTTATCGAAACCGATGGCAGCGATCACTTCATGATCAACAACGGGTCGACCATGCGCTTTCACAAACTGGCCACGGTCGACACCGCGAAGCCGGAAGACCACGCCATCATCAGCATTTTCCGCGCCGACGCGCAGGACATGCCGCTGACCGTGTGCATGCTGGAGAGACACCCGCTGGGCAGCCAGGCTTTCATTCCGCTGCTCGGCAACCCCTTTCTGATCGTGGTCGCGCCACTTGGCGATGAACCTGTATCGGGCTTGGTCCGCGCCTTCGTCACCAACGGCAGGCAGGGCATTAATTACCATCGCGGCGTCTGGCACCACCCGGTGCTGACGATCGAAAAGCGGGATGACTTCCTGGTGGTTGATCGCAGTGGCACAGGCAATAACTGCGATGAGCATTTTTTCAAAGAGGATGAGCGTTTGATCCTCGCCCCCCACCAATAAGAGAAGGTCTGATCACCCGACAACAAGGGTGACAGGCGAGAGGTAAAGACTGTGGAAGCACATCTGTTGGAATGGCTGAACCTGAGCGTGCGCTGGGTTCACATGATCACTGGCGTCGCCTGGATCGGCGCTTCTTTCTACTTCGTCTGGCTGGAAAACAACCTTAATCGCGTCAACCCCAAGAACGGCCTGGCCGGTGACTTGTGGGCGATCCACGGTGGCGGTATCTACCACCTGGAAAAATACAAACTGGCCCCGCCGACCATGCCGGACAACCTGCACTGGTTCAAATGGGAAGCCTATTTCACCTGGATGTCAGGCGTCGCGCTGCTGTGCGTGGTGTTCTACCTCAACCCGACGCTGTACTTGCTCGCCCCCGGCAGCAGCCTCAGCGGCACCGAAGGCGTATTGCTGGGCATCGGTTCACTGTTCGCCGGCTGGTTTATCTACTCCTTCCTGTGCGATTCGGCCCTGGGCAAACGCCCTGCCCTGCTCGGCTTGATCCTGTTCGTGCTGTTGATTGCGGCGGCCTACGGCTTCAGCAAGGTGTTCAGCGGCCGTGGCGCCTACCTGCATGTGGGCGCGGTGATAGGCACGATCATGGTCGGTAACGTGTTCCGCATCATCATGCCCGCCCAGCGTGCGCTGGTGGCGGCCATCGCCGAGAACCGCACACCGGACCCGGCGCTGCCGGCCAAGGGTTTGCTGCGCTCACGGCATAACAACTACTTCACCTTGCCGGTGCTGTTCATCATGATCAGCAACCACTTCCCGAGCACCTATGGCAGCCAATACAACTGGCTGATCCTGGCCGGGATCGCGGTGGCAGCAGTGTTGGTGCGCCATTACTTCAACACCCGGCATGACAGCCAGAAGTATGCGTGGACCTTGCCGGTGGGCGCGTTGGCAATGATCAGCCTGGCCTACGTGACCGGGCCCAAGCCGGCTGAACCGATTGCCAAGGCACCGGCGGCGATTGAGTATCAGCCGCTGCCGGAAACCGCCTTGGGCGGTGGCT
This sequence comes from Pseudomonas sp. FSL L8-0168, assembly GCF_037976155.1. NCBI lineage: Bacteria > Pseudomonadati > Pseudomonadota > Gammaproteobacteria > Pseudomonadales > Pseudomonadaceae > Pseudomonas > Pseudomonas sp. FSL L8-0168. Next base: position 3,366,170 of record NZ_CP150262.1, read on the forward strand.
TGAAACCGGCCGCGCCTGCCGCACCCGCCGCTGAACCGGCACCGGCCCAGGCCACCACGGACTTCGGCCAGGTGCACCATGTGATCGAGCAACGCTGCACCGTGTGCCACTCGGCCAAGCCCACCAGCCCGCTGTTCAGCACCGCTCCGGCTGGGGTGATGTTCGACACACCGGCACAGATCCAGCAGCAGGCGGCGCGCATTCAAGCGCAGGCCGTGGCCAGCCAGATCATGCCGCTGGGCAACATTACCCAGATGACCCAGCAGGAAAGGGATTTGATTGGCACCTGGATCAATCAGGGGGCCCGCACCAACTGACTGTTTCACACAGGACCAATGTGGGAGCTGGCTTGCCTGCGATAGCGGCAGATCACCAACATTTTCGGTGACTGACACACCGCCATCGCAGGCAAGCCAGCTCCCACAAGGGAGATCAGTGATGGTTTGAAGATTAAGTTTCATCCGGCAATTGAATGCCAAACAACACAAAAATAAAAAGATTCGAGGTGTTGCATGTCCCAGTTAGAAACGCAGACTCCTGCCGCGCCCGCCATGGTGCGGCTGCCCCTCTTGCAATTGATCCTGGTAGGCCTGCAACACGTCTTGCTGATGTACGGCGGTGCCGTCGCCGTGCCCCTGATCATTGGCCAGGCCGCCGGCTTGAGCCGTGAAGAAATCGCCTTTCTGATCAACGCCGACCTGCTGGTGGCTGGTATCGCCACCATGGTGCAGTCGTTCGGCATCGGCCCCATGGGCATCCGCATGCCGGTGATGATGGGCGCCAGTTTTGCCGCCGTGGGCAGCATGGTCGCCATGGCCGGCATGCCCGGCATCGGTTTGCAGGGCATCTTCGGCGCGACCATCGCCGCCGGGTTCTTCGGCATGCTTATCGCACCGTTCATGTCCAAGGTAGTGCGCTTTTTCCCGCCGCTGGTGACCGGCACGGTGATCACCGCCATCGGCCTTTCGCTGTTTCCCGTGGCGGTGAACTGGGCCGGCGGAGGCAGCGCCGCCGCCACGTTTGGCTCGCCGGTCTACCTGGCGATTGCCGCCCTGGTGCTGGGCACTATCTTGCTGATCAACCGCTTCATGCGCGGCTTCTGGGTGAACATCTCGGTGCTGATCGGCATGGGCCTGGGTTACGCCCTGTGTGGTGTGATCGGCATGGTCGACCTCAGTGGCCTGGCCCAGGCGCCGTGGGTGCAGGTGGTGACGCCGTTGCACTTTGGCATGCCCACGTTCGAGTTGGCACCGATCCTGTCGATGTGCCTGGTGGTGGTGATCATTTTTGTCGAGTCCACCGGCATGTTCCTCGCCCTGGGCAAGATCACCGGCCAGGAGGTCACGCCGAAGATGCTGCGACGCGGCCTGTTGTGTGATGCCGGCGCGTCGTTCTTTGCCGGCTTCTTCAACACCTTTACCCACTCCTCCTTCGCGCAGAATATCGGCCTGGTGCAGATGACCGGCGTGCGCTGCCGCTCGGTCACGCTCATGGCCGGCGCGTTCTTGATCGTGCTCAGCCTGTTACCCAAGGCGGCCTATCTGGTGGCATCGATTCCACCTGCGGTACTCGGCGGCGCGGCGATTGCGATGTTCGGGATGGTGGCGGCAACCGGGATCAAGATTCTGCAGGAAGCCGACATCGCCGACCGCCGTAACCAGTTGCTGGTGGCGGTGAGCATCGGCATGGGCCTGATCCCCGTGGTACGCCCGGAGTTCTTCGCACGACTGCCGTTGTGGATGAGCCCGATTACCCACAGCGGCATCGCCATGGCCACCCTCAGCGCGCTGTCGCTGAACATCCTGTTCAACATTCTCGGCGGCGCTGAGCGCCCCGAAGTCGCACATACGCATTGATTCCTTTGTTAGTACAAAAATAACAACAAACAGGGAACCCCCACATGCACAACCTTGACATGGGGCCGGCCACACGCCGCGCCCCATTCTTGCCCCTCGCGCTCTGTTACAGCGCACTTGAGCCCAGGCCTGGGAGCCAGTATTCTCCGCGCCCGCTCGAATCGACTCAAAAAAAAACAGCGAATGTAAAAGCTGACCTCAAGGCCAACTTATCCCGGCCTGATGTTTGCTGCCAAAGTGCACAAAAGTCCCCTGAATTCGACTGCATCCGCTGCAGCCGACGGGGATTTTTTGGCTTTTTCAACACCTTGGCGCAGCTCTTGCTAAAAGCATCAAAGCTGACCGAACAGACGATTTTTGCAGCGAACCAAAAGGCGCCACACCAGAGCGCCTGCGTAGAAGAAAAACCATAAAATTTTAACTCGGGAGCAACCGAATGAAACCTATGTTCAAAGGCCTGATGCTGGCTGGATCACTGTTGGCCGGTGGCCAGGCCGTAGCCGGTGACTTGTTGCAATGGCAAAACAACAGCCTGACTTATCTGTGGGGCAAGAGCTTTACCGTCAACCCGCAGATCCAGCAAACCGTCACCTTCGAACATGCCGACGCATGGAAGTACGGCGACAACTTCTTCTTCCTCGACCGTATCTTTTACAACGGCAAGGAAGACGGCAATGTCGGCCCGAATACTTACTACGGCGAGTTCAGCCCGCGTTTGTCGTTCGGCAAGATCCTGGACAAGGACCTGTCGTTCGGCCCGATCAAGGACGTGCTGCTGGCCTTCACCTATGAGTTCGGCGAGGGCGATAACGAGTCCTACCTGCTGGGTCCGGCGTTCGACTTGAACATCCCCGGTTTCGACTACTTCCAGTTGAACTTCTACCAGCGCCAGACCGAGGGCAATCGCCCGGGTGACGGCGTGTGGCAGATCACTCCGGTCTGGTCGTACACCATTCCCGTGGGTAATTCCGACGTGCTGATCGACGGTTTCATGGACTGGGTGGTGGATAACGACAAGAACGCCCGCGGCACTTATCACGCCAACCTGCACTTCAACCCGCAGGTCAAATACGACTTGGGCAAGGCGCTGCATTGGGGCGACAAGCAGTTGTATGTGGGTTTTGAATACGACTACTGGAAGAACAAGTACGGGATTGAAGACAGCGGCGCCTTCAAGACAACCCAGGACACGGCAAGCTTCCTGGTCAAATACCACTTCTAAAGGTTGATCGCGGTTCCCTGTGGGAGCTGGCTTGCCTGCGATCGCGATGTGTCTGTGCCAGCAGTGTTGGCTGGCATACCGCTATCGCAGGCAAGCCAGCTCCCACATTCAGTTTGACGTCAGGCCGAGGAAACGAGTGATTTCTTCGCGCTTGGCCAGCGCATCCTTGCGCCCCAGTTCGATCAACTCGCTGCAATACCCCGCCTCGAACAACAGATAACTCAACACCCCTGCCCCGCTGGTCTTGGTCGCCCCCGGCCCGCGCAAAAACACACGCAACGCCGCCGGCAACTCCTGGCGATGTCGTGCGGCGATTTCATCGATGGGCTGGCTGGGGGCAATCACCAGCACCTCTACCGGTGCCAGGCCCTGCACCGCCGCATCCACAGGCACCACACGGCTGAACTGATTCAAGCGCTCCAGCAGCTCGATATCGCTTTCCAGGCTGTCAATGAACGTGCTGTTGAGCATATGCCCACCGATTTGCGCCAGGGTCGGTTGCTGGCCGGTGTAGGTGCGTTGCACCGAAGGTTCATTGCCCCGTGGGTTGCCGCTTACCCCCACCACCAACACGCGACTGGCGCCCAGGTGCAAGGCCGGGCTGATGGGCGCGGACTGGCGCACCGCACCGTCGCCGAAATACTCCTGACCGAGCTTGACCGGGGCAAACAGCAGCGGGATCGCCGAACTGGCCAGCAGGTGCTCTACCGTCAGTTGGGTCGGTACCCCAATGCGCCGATGACGCAACCAGGCATCGATGGTGCCGCCGCCCTGATAGAAGGTCACCGCTTGCCCGGACTCATAGCCAAAGGCCGTCACCGCCACAGCCTGCAAGTGCTTGCGGCGGATAGCCTCGTCGATGCCGTCCAGGTTCAAGCGCTCTTGTAACAAGTCGCGCAGTGGCGAACTGTTGAGCAACGCCACCGGCACCTGGCTACCCAGGCCCAACAGGCTATGGATCAGGAAACGACTGGCCTGGCGCATCACCCCCGGCCAGTCACTGCGCAGCACCTGATGGCTGCGAAAGCCCTGCCAGAAGGCCGTCAGCCGTTGGATGGCTGCCGAAAAATCACTGGCGCCGCTGGCCAGGCTCACCGCATTGATCGCACCAGCCGAGGTGCCGACGATCACCGGAAAAGGATTCGCTGCCCCCGCAGGCAGCAATTCGGCAACCGCCGCCAGCACCCCCACCTGATACGCCGCTCGCGCCCCGCCGCCGGAAAGAATCAAGCCTGTGACCGGTTCAGCTGGGCGCATTGCGTCACTCCATGTGAGAAAGGGTTGGGCTTATCGACGGCGCTTTTCGTACAACTTGGGCTCACCCGGCGGTCGGCTCTTGAAGCGGCGGTGGGTCCACAGGTATTGCTCGGGGCATGCGCGTACCGAGGCTTCGACCCACTGGTTGATGCGCAGGCAGTCGATTTCGTCGGTTTCACCCGGGAAGTCGGTCAGCGGCGCATGGATCACCAGGCGGTACCCGCTACCGTCAGCCAGGCGCTCCTGGGTAAACGGCACCACCAGCGCCTTGCCCAGGCGTGCGAACTTGCTGGTGGCGGTGACGGTAGCAGCCTGGATGCCAAACAACGGCACGAAGATGCTTTGCTTGGCGCCGTAGTCCTGGTCTGGCGCGTACCAGATGGCCCGGCCGGCGCGCAGCAGCTTGAGCATGCCGCGCACGTCGTCACGCTCCACGGCCAGGGAATCGAGGTTGTGGCGTTCACGACCACGGCGCTGGATAAAGTCGAACAGCGGGTTGCCGTGTTCGCGGTACATGCCGTCAATGGTGTGCTTCTGCCCCAGCAGCGCCGCGCCGATTTCCAGGGTGGTGAAGTGCAGCGCCATGAGGATCACGCCCTTGCCGTCCAACTGCGCCTGCGTGAGGTGCTCCAACCCTTCGACATGGGCCAGGCGCGCCAGGCGCGGCTTGGGCCACCACCAGCTCATGGCCATTTCAAAGAAGGCGATGCCGGTGGAAGCGAAGTTTTCCTTGAGCAGGCGTTTACGTTCCTTGGCGGATTTTTCCGGGAAGCACAGCTCAAGGTTGCGCGCCGCAATACGGCGACGATCGCCCGCCACGCGGTACATGCCCGCGCCCAGCAGGCGACCAATGTTCAACAGCGCCCGATACGGCAATTGAGTGACCAGCCACAGCAGGCCGAGCCCCAGCCATAGCAGCCAAAAACGCGGGTGAAGAAATACAGCTCGAAAACGCGGGCGATCCATTACAGATTCCGGTAAAGACAAGGGCCGCGCATTCTACAACGGTTCGACTCGGCTTGCGGCGAGTGAGTGTTCTCGTTATAAGTCTCGACACTTTTCGTGACAAGCCGCTTTCGCCGACCATGAGCCAAACCGAACCGCTAGACCAAGATCCCGTGTTCCAGCTAAAAGGCAGCATGCTCGCCATTACCGTGCTGGAACTGGCCCGCAATGACCTCGACGCCCTGGACCGCCAACTGGCCGCCAAGGTCGCCCTGGCGCCAAACTTTTTCAACAACGCCCCGCTGGTGCTGGCGCTGGACAAGCTGCCGGCCGGCCAGGGCGTGATTGATTTGCCCGGCCTGATGCGCGTATGCCGTTCCCATGGCCTGCGCACCCTGGCGATTCGCGCCAGCCGCATCGAAGACATTGCCGCCGCCATCGCCATTGAACTGCCAGTACTGCCACCATCGGGCGCCCGTGAGCGCCCTCTGGAACCATTGGTCGGCGAAGAAAAGAAAAAACCGGAAAAACCACCGGAGCCTGCGATCAGGCCTACAAAGATCATCACTTCGCCGGTACGCGGCGGGCAGCAGATTTACGCCCAAGGCGGCGACCTTGTGGTGGTCTCCTCGGTCAGCCCGGGGGCGGAACTTCTTGCCGATGGCAACATCCATGTATACGGCCCGATGCGCGGACGCGCCCTGGCCGGCATCAAGGGTGATACCAAGGCGCGTATTTTTTGCCAGCAGTTGACCGCTGAGCTGGTTTCCATCGCGGGTCAGTACAAGGTTTCCGAAGATTTGCGCCGCGATCCACTGTGGGGCGCTTCGGTACAGGTCAACCTGTCGGGCGATGTGTTGAACATCATCCGTCTTTAACGGATACTGCCGCATTTTCCAAGCATCTCTAGACTCTGATAGCAAAGCGAAACCGGCAAGACTTGTGTAGGACTTTTTGGAAGTTGGTGTTTCCCCATGGAAACCCCGTCTTTTTCCTGCAAAGGCTGTCCGCCTGCGGCGAGTTCCAAGAGATGTTTTTCAGGGACCGAAAGTCCTTTTTCCTTAGGGGTGAAACACCTTGGCCAAGATTCTCGTGGTTACATCCGGCAAGGGTGGTGTGGGTAAGACCACCACCAGCGCCGCTATCGGTACCGGCCTCGCTCTGCGCGGCCACAAGACAGTCATCGTCGACTTCGACGTCGGTCTGCGTAACCTTGACCTGATCATGGGCTGCGAGCGTCGCGTGGTGTATGACTTCGTCAACGTGGTGAACGGCGAAGCCAACCTGCAACAGGCCCTGATCAAGGACAAGCGCCTTGAGAACCTGTACGTGCTGGCTGCCAGCCAGACCCGTGACAAAGACGCGCTGACCAAAGAAGGCGTCGGCAAAGTGCTCGCCGAGCTCAAGGAAACCTTCGAATACGTGGTCTGCGATTCCCCGGCTGGTATCGAAACCGGTGCTCACCTGGCGATGTACTTCGCCGACGAAGCCATCGTGGTGACCAACCCGGAAGTCTCCTCGGTACGTGACTCGGACCGCATGCTCGGCCTGTTGGCCAGCAAGTCCAAGCGCGCCGAAGAAGGCCAGGACCCGATCAAGGAGCACCTGCTGCTCACCCGCTACAACCCGGAGCGCGTCAACAACGGCGAAATGCTGGGTGTTGAAGACGTGAAGGAAATCCTCGCCGTGACCCTGCTGGGCGTGATTCCGGAATCCCAGGCCGTGCTGAAGGCATCCAACCAGGGCGTACCGGTGATTCTCGACGACCAGAGCGACGCCGGCCAGGCGTACAGCGATGCCGTCGATCGCTTGCTGGGCAAGACCGTGGAACACCGCTTCCTCGATGTCAAGAAGAAGGGATTCTTCGAGCGTATCTTTGGAGGCAACTAAACAATGAAATTTCTCGACTTCTTTCGCGCCAACAAAAAACCCAGTACCGCATCGGTCGCGAAAGAGCGTCTACAGATCATCGTGGCGCACGAACGCGGCCAACGCAGCACCCCGGACTACCTGCCAGCCTTGCAGAAGGAACTGGTCGAGGTGATCCGCAAGTACGTCAATATCGGCAACGATGACGTGCATGTCGCCCTGGAAAATGACGGCAGCTGCTCGATTCTGGAACTCAATATCACCCTGCCCGATCGTTGATCGAACGGGCGGTCGCCACGGCGGCTCCACTGACGGCCCCCTCGCTCCTACAGGGTGAGGGGGCCGTCAGTGGAGCCGCCGTTGGCGTTTGTTACGAGGCTGTTTAATGCCGCTGTCCAATATCCACATCCTGCATCAGGACGACGCTGTCCTGGTGGTGAACAAGCCGACCCTGCTGCTCTCGGTGCCTGGCCGCGCCGACGACAACAAGGACTGCCTGATCACTCGCCTGCAGGAAAACGGCTACCCCGAAGCCCGCATCGTCCATCGCCTGGACTGGGAAACGTCGGGGATCATCCTGCTGGCCCGGGACGCCGACACCCACCGCGAACTGTCCCGCCAGTTTCACGACCGCGAGACCGAAAAGGCCTACACCGCCCTGGCCTGGGGCCAACCGGCACTGGACAGCGGCAGCATTGACCTGCCCCTGCGCTACGACCCGCCGACCAAGCCCCGCCATGTGGTCGACCATGAGTTCGGCAAACATGCACTGACCTTCTGGAAAGTCCTGGAGCGTTGCGGCGACTGGTGCCGCGTAGAGCTGACACCCATCACCGGGCGCTCGCACCAGTTGCGCGTGCATATGTTGTCCATCGGGCATCCGTTGCTGGGCGATGGTCTGTACGCCCATGAACAAGCCCTGGCCGCCTGGCCGCGCCTGTGCCTGCATGCAAGCATGCTCAGCTTCACCCATCCGCAAAGCGGCGAGCGCCTGCGCTTCGAGTGCCCTGCGCCTTTTTGAAGGGCTGATGCGATCAAATGTGGGAGCTGGCTTGCCTGCGATATCGGCGTGCCAGCCAATACATCTGGCACAGAAAGACCGCTATCGCAGGCAAGCCAGCTCCCACAGGGTTTGATGTGGTTCTCGGCCATGCACGCTCACTCCAAATATCTGGCCAATACGGTAAACTCTCGCCACTGCTGTCTGGAGCTATTTATGCGCGAAGCGTTGAATCAAGGCCTGATCGACTTCCTCAAGGCCTCCCCTACTCCTTTTCATGCCACTGCCGCCCTGGCCCAGCGCCTGGAAGCCGCCGGCTACCAGCGTCTCGACGAGCGCGACACCTGGGCCACCGAGGCCAACGGTCGCTACTACGTGACCCGCAACGATTCCTCGATCATCGCCTTCAAGCTCGGCCGCCAATCGCCGCTGCAGGACGGTATCCGCATGGTCGGCGCCCACACCGACAGCCCATGCCTGCGGGTCAAGCCCCAGCCGGAACTGCAACGCCACGGCTTCTGGCAACTGGGTGTGGAAGTCTACGGCGGCGCGCTGCTGGCGCCCTGGTTCGACCGCGACCTGTCCCTGGCCGGGCGTGTCACCTTCCGCCGCGATGGCAAGGTCGAGAGCCAACTGATCGACTTCAAGCTGCCGATCGCTATCATTCCCAACCTGGCCATTCACCTCAACCGTGAAGCCAACCAGGGCTGGGCGATCAATGCCCAGACCGAGCTGCCGCCGATCCTGGCGCAGTTTGCCGGTGACGAACGCGTGGACTTTCGCGCCGTGCTCACCGAACAGTTGGCCCGCGAGCATGGGTTGAATGCCGATGTGGTGCTCGACTACGAGCTGAGTTTCTACGACACCCAAAGTGCTGCCGTGATCGGCCTCAATGGCGACTTCATTGCCGGTGCGCGCCTGGACAACCTGCTGTCGTGCTACGCCGGCTTGCAAGCCTTGCTCACCAGCGACACCGATGAAACCTGCGTGCTGGTGTGCAACGACCACGAAGAAGTCGGCTCCTGCTCGGCCTGCGGTGCCGATGGCCCGATGCTGGAACAGACCCTGCGTCGCCTGCTGCCCGAAGGTGAAGAATTCGTACGCACCATCCAGAAATCCCTGCTGGTGTCGGCAGACAACGCCCACGGCGTGCACCCCAACTACGCCGACAAACACGACGCCAACCACGGCCCGAAACTCAATGCCGGCCCGGTGATCAAGGTCAACAGCAACCAGCGCTACGCCACCAACAGCGAAACCGCGGGGTTCTTCCGCCACCTGTGCATGGCCCAGGAAGTGCCGGTGCAGAGCTTCGTGGTGCGCAGCGACATGGGCTGTGGTTCGACCATCGGCCCCATCACTGCCAGCCACCTGGGCGTGCGCACGGTGGACATCGGCTTGCCGACCTTTGCCATGCACTCGATCCGCGAGCTGTGCGGCAGCCATGACCTGGCGCATCTGGTCAAGGTGCTGGGGGCGTTCTACGCCAGCCGCGACTTACCCTGAGACCGAGGCGCGCCCATCGCGGGCAAGCCCGCTCCCACATTGATCTGTGAATGCATTTCAGTGTGGGAGCGGGCTTGCCCGCGATGGGTTTCCAAACAGATATAAGGCTATCTGACTCACATCAACTGCACTTCTGCCAATCCGGCCTAGACTTGTCAGAACTTCCAGTCCGACAAGGCCGCCCCTCGCCATGATCTCAATGTCCTCATTCCACGCCATGCTGATCCCCATCCTGATCGGCATGATCATGCTCGCGGTCGGCTTCAACTTTCGCGACAAGCCTCTGGGCGTGTTTGGCATGTGGATCGGCATGCTGTTGATCCTCGGCACCGTGCTCTACAAGATCCTCGCCAAACTGGCGCAGTGACAAATGCGCTCGCATTGGGCATAGCGGCCTCGTACACTCGGTCAATTCGTCGTTTTCAAGGTTGACCGCCTCGTGCTTTCCCGTCTGTTTGCCCTGCCCTGCTACCTGCTGATCGCCCTGCTCACGCTGCTGCCAGTGATGCCCGCCCAAGCCGTGGGCTTGCCCGGGATGCTGGGCGGCTCCAGCAAGACCCAACCCCAGGCCGAAGTGCCCTTGGGGCAGTCGCTGGACGACGTGATCAAGACCCTGGAAAACGACCAGCAACGCACCCAGTTGCTCAGCGACCTGAAGAAGCTGCGCGCCGCCACGCAAAAGGCCCAGCCCGCCGCCGAACTCGGCGTACTCGGGTTGATCGGCAGTACGCTGTCGGGCTTTGAGCAGCAGTTTTCCGGCGCCGACAGCCCGTTGGGGCGCTGGTCCAATGAAGTCGACCTGGCCAAGGATGAACTCGCCGCCCTGATGTTGCCGGCCAGCGAATGGCTGCCGATCATCTTCGGTTTTGCTGTGATCCTGGCTGTGTGGAGCCTGCTGGCCGCTGCGCTGATCTGGCTCAGCCATCGGGTGCGCGAGCGTTTCGGCCTGCCCGAAGAGCTGCCGCAGCACCCGCGCACTTGGGACATGCTGCGCTTTGCCCTGCGCAAGCTGGGCCCCTGGTTGATCGCCCTGGTGATCACGGTTTACCTGAGCTACGCCCTGCCTTCCTCCCTGGGCAAATCCCTGGCCATGGTGCTGGCCTATGCCTTGGTGGTCGGCACCTGTTTCTCGGCCATCTGCGTGATTGCCTTCTCCGTACTCGACGGCCCGCACCGCCACCGCGCCCTGTATATCCTGCGCCATCAGGCGTTCCGCCCGCTGTGGTGGATCGGCAGCTTTGCCGCCTTCGGTGAAGCCTTGAGCGACCCGCGCCTGGTTGCCGCGCTCGGCCAGCATCTGGCCCACACCGCCGCGACCGTGGCCAATGTCATGGCGGCGTTGTCCACCGGGGTGTTTATCCTGCGGTTCCGCCGTCCGATTGCGCACCTGATCCGCAACCAACCGCTGTCGCGCCGCCTCAACCGCCGAGCGCTCACCGATACCCTGTCGATCATCGGCACCTTCTGGTACATCCCGGCTCTTCTGCTGGTGGGCATCTCACTGTTCGCCACCTTCCTGTCGGCCGGCGACACCAGCACCGCCCTGCGCCAGTCGCTGCTGTGCACGGTGTTGCTGGTGTTGTGCATGGTGATCAACGGCCTGGTGCGCCGCCACGCCCTCAAGCCGCACCGCGGGCACAAGCGCCATGCGCTGTACTCCGAACGCCTCAAAGGCTTTGTCTACACCCTGGTGCACCTGGTGGTGTGGCTGGTATTTATCGAACTGGGGCTGCGGGTCTGGGGCCTGTCGATGATTCGCTTTACCGAAGGTGAAGGCCATGAAATAGCCGTGAAGCTGTTCGGCCTCGGGGGCACCTTGTTGTTCGCCTGGCTGATCTGGATCCTCAGCGACACCGCGATTCACCACGCCCTGACCCGCTCGCGCAAAGGCCTGGCCAACGCCCGCGCGCAAACCATGATGCCGTTGATCCGCAACGTGCTGTTCGTGACCATCTTCATCATCGCCGCCATCGTGGCGCTGGCGAACATGGGCATGAACGTTACGCCACTGCTGGCCGGTGCGGGCGTGATCGGTATCGCCATCGGTTTTGGTGCGCAATCGCTGGTAGCCGACTTGATCACCGGGTTGTTCATCATCATCGAAGACTCCCTGGCCATCGACGACTACGTGGACGTCGGCGGCCACCTCGGTACCGTAGAGGGCCTGACCATCCGTACCGTGCGCCTGCGCGATATCGACGGCATCGTGCACACCATCCCGTTCAGCGAAATCAAGAGCATCAAGAACTACTCCCGCGAGTTCGGCTACGCCATCTTCCGGGTGGCGATCCCTTACAACATGGAAATCGACGACGCGATCAAACTGATGCGCGAGGTCGGCCATGCCATGCGCAACGACCCGCTGCAACGCCGCAATATCTGGTCGCCGCTGGAGATCCAGGGCGTGGAAAGCTTCGAGTCCGGCAGCGCGATCCTGCGCGCACGCTTCAAGACCGCGCCGATCAAGCAGTGGGAAGTGTCGCGGGCATTCAACCTGTCGCTCAAGCGGCACCTGGATGAAGCCGGGCTTGACCTGGCGACACCGCGCTTGAGCGTGCAGGTGCTGACCGCCGGCAGCGTGCAGGAGAAAGATCCACAACAATAGGCAAGGAGAGGTTGGTATGCGAATGAACGGTCTGACACACCAATGGGTTTTGGGTCTGCTCGGCGCGGTCGCGAGCAGTGCAGTGATCGCCGCCAGCAGCGGCCAGGACAGTGCCCGGGAAACCATTGCCGCCCAGGCAAAAATCCTCGAACCCAGCCTGTTGGAAACCCGCCGCGATATCCACGCCCATCCGGAACTGGGCAATACCGAAACCCGCACCGCCGAGTTGGTCGCCAAACAGTTGCGCGAACTCGGCCTTGAAGTAAAGACCGGGGTGGCCCGCACTGGCGTCGTCGCCATCTTGAAAGGTGCCCTGCCCGGCCCGACCGTGGCTCTGCGCGCCGACATGGATGCGCTGCCGGTCAAGGAAGTCGCCGACCTGCCCTTCGCCTCCAAAGCCAAGGGCACCTACCTGGGCAAAGAAGTCGACGTGATGCACGCCTGCGGCCACGACGCCCATACCGCTATCCTGCTGAGCACTGCGAAGATTCTTACCGGGATGCGCGAGCGGCTGCCCGGCACCGTGGTGTTTTATTTCCAACCGGCCGAAGAAGGCCCCAGCGATTTTATCCCCGACGGCAAGAACACCTGGGGCGCGAAGATGATGGTGCAGGAAGGCGTAATGAAAGCGCCCAAGCCTGACGCGGTGTTTGGCCTGCACGTATGGGCCGGTGTGCCTGCCGGGCAAATCGCCTATCGCCCTGGCCCGACCCTGGCCAGTTCCGATGACCTGCGCATCAGGATCCTCGGCAAACAGACCCACGCCGGCCGCCCCTGGGACGGTATCGACCCGATCACCGTCGGCGCGCAAACCATTGTCGGCTTGCAGACCGTAGTCAGCCGCCGTACCGATATTTCGTCATTCCCCTCTGTGGTGAGCATCGGCACCATCAACGGTGGCACCCGCTATAACATCATCCCCGAGTCGGTGGACATGAGCGGCACCATTCGCTCCTACGACTACGGCATTCGCCAGAAGCTGCATGGGGATGTGCGCCAGACCGTAGAGAAAATCGCCGAAAGCGGTGGCGCCAAGGCCGAAGTGACGATCATCGAGAAGTACGACCCCACCATCAACAATCCGGCGCTGACCGAGAAAATGCTGCCGAGCCTGCGCTGGGCGGCTCAGGATGATGTGGTGCAAGGCCCGTTGGTGGGTGGCGCCGAAGACTTCTCGTTCTATGCCAAGGAGGCGCCGGGGCTGTTTGTCTTCCTGGGGGTGACCCCAAGGGACCAGGACATGAGCAAGGCGGCGCCGAATCACAACCCTGGGTTCTTTGTGGATGAGTCGGCGTTGGTGGTGGGCGTGAGGACACTGGCGTCGTTGGCGACGGATTACCTCTACACCCACACATCACCGTAATGCTTGATGTGGGAGGGGGCTTGCCCCCTCCCACATTTGAACCCAGGTGAATCAGTTGGCGAGGGCCGCGCCGTCCATTTTCTGGCGCAGGCTCAGCGGGCGCATATCGGTCCACACTTCCTCGATGTAGGCCAGGCATTCTTTCTTCATGCCGCTCTTGCCCACGGTGCGCCAGCCTTCCGGCACGGCCTTGTAGTCGGGCCAGATCGAATACTGTTCTTCATGGTTGACCACTACCTGAAAGAGGATGTCGTCGCGGTCAAATACTGAGGTCATTGCTGTTCTCCGTCGCTCAAAGGCTGGCTGCGCACCACGCGCAGCACTGATATCTGTAGAAACGTACCAAGGGCCTGGAAAATTAGACGCTGGCCACGGCCGCCGCCAAGGCGCGCCCGAAAATCTCGGCCACCTGGTCGACTTCGCCAGCGGTGATCACCAGCGGTGGCAGAAAACGCACCACACTGCCATGGCGCCCGCCCAGTTCCAGGATCAGCCCTCGCTTGAGGCATTCGCGCTGCACCAGCGGCGCCAACTGGCGATGCACCGGTGGGTGGCCCTGACTATCCGGCGTGCCAGCCGGGTCTACCAGCTCCACCCCCAGCATCAGCCCACGCCCACGGATATCCCCCAGATGCGGGAAGTCGCGCTGCAGGATGCGCAGGTGTTCGCCCAGGCGCTCGCCCATGGCCGCCGCATGGCCCGCCAAGTCGTGATCCTTGAGGTAGCGCATCACCGCTGAGCCTGCCGCCATCGCCATCTGGTTGCCACGGAAGGTCCCGGCATGGGCGCCAGGCAGCCAGGTGTCGAGCCAGTCGCGATACACCACCACCGCCAGGGGCAGGCTGCCGCCAATCGCCTTGGACATGACCACCACGTCCGGGATGATGCCGGCGTGTTCGAAGGCAAACATTTTGCCGGTACGCCCAAAACCACTCTGGATTTCATCGACGATCAGCGCCACCCCCGCTTGCGCGGTGATACGGCGCAGGCCACGCAGCCAGTCGAGGTCCGCCGGGATCACGCCACCCTCGCCCTGGACCACTTCGACAATCACCGCCGCTGGCAGCAACACGCCGGCTTCCGGATCGTTGAGCAGATTCTCCAGATAATGCAGGTTGACCCGCACGCCTTCGGCGCCACCCAGCCCAAACGGGCAACGGTAGTCATACGGGAATGGCAGGAACTGCACGCCATTGCCGAGCAAGGCGCCCAAGGGTTGCTTGGGTCCCAGGCTGCCCATCAAACTCAGCGCGCCCTGGCTCATGCCGTGATAGCCGCCCTGGAACGACAGCACGGTGCTGCGCCCGGTGGCGGTGCGCACCAGCTTCAACGCGGCTTCCACCGCATCGGTGCCGGTGGGGCCGCAGAACTGGATTTTCGCTTCTCGCGCCAGCTCCGAAGGCAGCAAACCGAACAGGTCCTGCACGAATTGATCCTTGACCGGCGTGGTCAGGTCCAGGGTGTGCAGGGGCAGTTCGTCGCTCAGCACTTGCTGGATGGCCTGGATCACCACCGGGTGGTTATGCCCCAGCGCCAGGGTTCCGGCGCCGGCCAGGCAATCGATGAACCGACGCCCCTCGACGTCCTCCACGTAGATCCCCTTGGCGCGCTTGAGCGCCAAGGGGATGCGCCGAGGGTAGCTGCGGGCGTTGGATTCCTGCTGGCGCTGGCGGGCCAGCAGCGGGCTTTCGTCAAACTGATAGAGCGTTTCCGCGGCCTGCACCGGGGCGTCTTCGATACGGCTGGTAGCGACTGACATCTCTGGATCCCTCAATACGCTGTTGATCGTGACCAAACTGCCGATCCGTTGGCGTCTGGCCCAAGGGCATGCGCACGGATTTCCTGTTGTGGAGACGCTTCAGGTGCACGGGGATTTAGGAAGTTGGTCGGATATTTACCGATTGTGGGGAGATTAAAATGTGGGAGCGGGCTTGCTCGCGAAGGCAGTGTGTCAGTCGCTGCATCGGTTACTGCACTACCGCTTTCGCAGGCAAGCCAGCTTCCACATTTGAACAGCGCTCAGCTCCGAAGCCCGCGGTATTTTTCATTCAGCGCATAAAGAATCGCGCACGTCTCTGCATCCAGGAATCCACAATAATCCCGTGGCCGAAAGTGCATCTGGAACGCCCGGGTGCGCTGCTCAAAGGCCCGGCGATTCTGCGCCGGCTTATACCCATAACGCTGAAACGCCCTCTCCACCTCGACCTCCGGCGGCAAGCCGAGACAAAAGCGGCGCTGGTACATCGCCCGCGTCTGCTCATCAAACCAAGCCCCAATGCCGGCTTCATGCAGCAGACGCCAGGGCAGCCGAGGCCCCGGATCGCTCTTGCGCCAGTAGGCCACGTCCGAATGCCCGAGCCAGTCAGTAGGGCCGACCTGCGGATAGCGCTCCAGCAGGTCGCGAAGCAATGCAATCAGTAGGTCAATCTGCGCGGGTGCGTATTGCGTAAAGGTAAAGACGCCCGCGTCATCCCGCGCCAGGTTGACGATTTCAATGCCCACCGAGCGGCTGTTGAGATCCGCCTTCCCCGCCCAATAACTCACGCCGGCGTGCCAGGCGCGCTGGCCCTCGTCCACCAGGCGAAACACGCGCAGCTCTTCATAACCGGCAGCACAGTAGCTGGGCTCATCGGGGTCGGGCAGCAGGTAGTGGGCGCTGACGCCCTCTTGAGTGAGGGTGCGTAGCGATGAAGCAAAGGGCGCTGCGGTGTAGTGCACAATCACCTGCTGCACGGATTCGCCGCGGCGGTCGTTGAAATCCCTAGCAGGGAAACTGGTGTCGATCACCAACATAAGAACAGTCCTTTTCAATTCAGGCCGACTCATTCGGCCCGTTCAAGCACAAAAAAATTACCGCCATCCTGAAGACTTGAGCCTCAGGCGGGCGGTAATTATTTGCCACGTGAAAAGGGCAGCTCAGCGCCGCAACGGCATGCCCAGGTCGACCCGCATACCATCGGGCTGGCTGTCGAAGTGCAGCGAGCAGGAGCAACGCTGCACGATCGCCTGGACAATCGCCAAGCCCAGGCCACAACCTTCGCTGCTGCCATTGCGCCAAAAGCGTTGGGTGAGGTATTGCAGGTCTTCGCTGGAGATCTGCTGGCCATGGTCACGCACGCGGAACACCACGTTATCCGGGGTAGAAAACACCTGCAGTTCCACGCGGGTATCGGCGGGGGTATGGCGCAAGGCGTTGTCCAGCAGGTTACGCAAGGCCGCGACGGCAAGGCCAACGGGCATTGCCACTGGCACAGGGGAAAGATCCGGCGCCAGGATCAGATCAATGCGTGAATTGTCGCCGGCGTTGGCATCCTGGATCGCCAACCGGGCGACTTCCTCGGCACTGGATTGCAGGCCATCGTCAAACGACAGGCTGCCCTCCACCCGCGCCAGCAACAACAGTTGCTCCAGGGTGCGATGCAAGCGGTCGGCGCCCTCCTCGGCGTGCGCCAGGGACTGGTCGCGGGCCGCGCCCTCGGTCATGCGCGCGACTTGCAGGTGGGTCTTGATCGCGGTCAACGGGCTGCGCAGCTCATGGGCGGCGTCGCCGGTCAGGCGACGTTCGCGCTCGATGGTCTTGGCGATGCGCTGCAGCAGTTGGTTCTGGGTGTCGAGCAACGGCTTGAGTTCACTGGGCAGCGGGTGAATCTGCAAGGGTTCCAGGGAATCGGCACTGCGCCGCATCAAGGCATCCCGCATACGGTTGAGCGGCACCAGGCTTTGGCCGATGCCCAGCCATAGCAGGCACAGGCAGCCCAGCAATGCCACACCGACCGGCACCGACGCCGCCAGCAGGATCGACAGGTTGAGGGCTTCACGCTCCACCTGGCGGTCGGCGGTGGTGATCAGCAAGTCGCCACGGGACAGGGTAAAGCTGCGCCAGCCCACGCCGTCGATGATCTGGTCGCGAAAACCGCTGCGGCGCGACTCCAGCCCTTCCTCCGGCGTGGTATGGCTGCGCGCCAGGATCTCGCCGCGCAACGAACTGACCTGGCAGGCCATGCCGCCCGGCACATTCAGTTGTTCGGTACGCAAATGCGCGCCACCGCTGACGCTGGCCAGGCCCGGCATCTGCTCGGTGAGCCCGGCTACCATGCGCGCCGAAGCCACCAGGCGCTGGTCGAGGGAAAACATCATCTGGTTGCGCAAATCGTTGAGCATCCAGGCGGCCGCCAGCACCCAGATCAGTACAAAAGCGGCGCCCAGCTTGAACGTCAGGCGCAGGCGCAAGCTCATCACGGCGTGTTTTCTCCCCCATCAGCGGTGCCCAGGCGATAGCCCAGCCCCCTGACGGTTTCGACGATGCCATTGCCCAACTTGCGCCGCAGGTGGTGGATATGCACGTTGAGGGCGTTGCTTTCCAGTTCGTCGCTGAAGCCGTAGACGCTGTCCTTGAGCTGTTCACTGGACAGTACGCGGCCCTTGTTGTGCAAAAGCGCCTGCAACAACGCCTGTTCACGCCGGGACAAATCTACCGGCTGGCCGCCGAGGAAGGTCTCGCGGCTGCTGGGGTCGTAGGCCAGGCGGCCATGTTCGATCAGATTGACGCTGCGTCCCGCCACACGGCGCAGCAGGGTTTGCAGGCGAGCAGCGAGTTCACGCAGGTCGAAGGGCTTGAGCAGGTAGTCGTCGGCGCCGGCTTGCAGGCCGTCGACGCGGTTGGTCACCGAGTCCCGCGCGGTGAGGATCAGCACCGGAATGTCCAACCCCTGGCTGCGCTGTTGTTGCAGCAGCTTGAGGCCGTCTTCGTCGGGCAGGCCAAGGTCGAGCACCATAATGTCGAAGGCCGCGGCCTTGAGCATCGCCCGCGCAGCCGAGGCGGTGGCCACGCGCTCCACGGTGAAGCCCTGGGCAGTCAGGCCGGCCACGATGCCACTGGCGATCAGTTCGTCGTCTTCACAGACCAGTACGTGCATGGTTAACCCTTCATAAAAGATGGCGCGATTAGAAAAGCCACGGATTAAGCGCGCATTATGCCGCTAAAGTTCGCAACATCGGATAATCCCTACGCTCTAGAATAGCGGCGGTTAATCATCGGTTAATCAACGCCACACATTGTGTGCCTCACTTGCATCGAACTAAGGCTTGACCATGCGGCATCTGTTTACCTTTCTGCTGGTGTTGTTCGCGGGATTCGCCCAGGCAGCGCCGGGCAGCCCCTTCGAAACCAAACCCGACTTCCTCCCGGTGGGCAAAGCCTTCGCCTTTACCTCCGAACGTCTTGAGAGCGGCGAAACCCAGCTGTTTTGGCAGATTGCCGACGGTTATTACCTGTACCAGCAACGCATGAAGTTCGACGGCCTGGCCGAAAAACCCGTGCTGCCCGAGGGTGAAGCCCATAGCGACGAGTTCTTTGGCGAGCAGCAAGTCTATCGCCAGGGCCTGGAAGTGAAGATCCCCGCCGGCACCACCGGCCAGGTCAAGCTCGGCTGGCAGGGCTGCGCCGATGCGGGTCTGTGCTATCCGCCGCAGTCGATCACCGTGGACCTGGGCGGCAACCCGGCCGTCGCCGCGACCGCGCAAGCCCAGGACCAAAGCCTGGCCAGCGGCCTGCAACAGCGCAGCCTGGGGTGGAGCCTGCTGGTGTTCTTCGGCCTGGGCCTGCTGTTGGCGTTTGCGCCCTGCTCGTTGCCGATGCTGCCGATCCTCGCCGGCCTAGTGGTGGGCAGTGGCGCCAGCCCGCGCCGTGGCTTTGCCCTGGCCGGCAGTTACGTGGTGTGCATGGCGCTGGTGTATGCCGCCCTGGGGGTGATGGCCGCGTTGCTCGGCGCCAACCTGGCGGCGTTGCTGCAAACCCCGTGGATCCTTGGCAGCTTTGCGGCGTTGTTCGTGCTGCTCGCCCTGCCGATGTTCGGCTTCTTTGAACTGCAACTGCCCGCCTTCCTGCGCGACCGCCTCGATAACGTCAGCCGCCAGCAAAGCGGTGGCAGCCTGGTGGGTGCCGGTGTGCTCGGCGCATTGTCCGGCCTGCTGGTGGGGCCGTGCATGACCGCGCCCCTGGCCGGCGCCCTGTTGTATATCGCTCAAAGCGGCAATGCGCTGCACGGCGGCCTGATCCTGTTCGCCATGGGCATCGGTATCGGCATTCCGTTGTTGCTGTTGGTCACTGTGGGCAACCGCTTCCTGCCCAAGCCGGGTACCTGGATGAACGTGCTCAAGGGCATCTTCGGCTTCCTGTTCCTGGGCACCGCGGTGCTGATGATTCGCCCGATAGTCGGCGACAGCCTGTGGATCGGCCTGTGGGGCGCCTTGGCGCTGGTGATGGCGTACTGTGGCTGGGCGCTGGCCCGTGAGTCCGGCCTGGCGGCCAAGGTATTCGGCGCCGGTTCCCTGGTGCTGGGCCTGTGGGGCGCGGTGCTGGTGGTGGGGGCGGCCGGTGGCAGCGATGAGCTGTGGCAACCCTTGAAGGTTTACAGCGGCTCAAAGGTCGCCGGTGCACCGAGCGCCCACGATGCCTTCACCACGATCAACGACCCGGCCGTACTGCAAAGCCAACTCGACAGCGCCAAGGCCCAGGGCCAGTGGGTGCTGTTGGACTATTACGCCGACTGGTGCGTGTCGTGCAAGATCATGGAAAAACAGGTGTTCGGCAAACCCGAGGTGATGGACGCGCTCAAAAACGTGCGCTTGCTGCGCCTGGACGTCAGCGCCGACAACGCCGCCAGCCGCGAGCTGCTGGGCCGCTACAAAGTGCCAGGGCCACCGAGCTTCGTGTGGATCGGCCCGGACGGTGAAGAACGCCGCGCCCAACGCATCACCGGGGAAGTAGACGCCGCCGCCTTCCTGCAACGCTGGACCCAGACGCGGGACGCTCTCTGATGCTGACCCTTACCATCGGCACCTTCGCCATCGCCCTGAATCACCTGCTGCTGATCAGCGCGCTGATTCTCGCCACCCTGGTGGGCTGGCGCGTGGCCAAGCGCGGCGGCGAAAACCCGGAGTCGGTGCTGTTCAGCCTGTTCCTGCTGGGCCTGCTCGCCGCCCGAGTCAGTTTTGTGCTGATGTATTGGAGTTATTACAGCAACGACTGGGTAGAGATGGTCGACCTGCGTGACGGCGGCTTTCTCGCCTGGCCCGGGATCATCGCGCTGATCCTCGGCGCGCTGGCGTACGGCTGGCGTCGCCCGGCCCTTCGCAAGCCGCTCAGCGCCGGGGTGATCACCGGCCTGTTGTTCTGGGGCATGACCAGCCTGTCCCTGAGCCTGTACGAAAAAGGCACACGCCTGCCGGACATCACCCTGCGCAATGCCAATGGCGAGGTGGTGCAACTGGCGGATTATCAAGGCGGCCCGTTGGTGATCAACCTGTGGGCCACCTGGTGCCCGCCGTGCCGGCGCGAAATGCCCGTACTGGAAAACGCCCAGCGCATGCGCCCCGACGTGACCTTCCTGTTCGTCAACCAGGCCGAAAGCATGCAAAGCGTCAGCACCTACCTGGCCACCCAGGGCCTGACCCTGGACAACGTGCTGTTCGACGCCAGCGGCCGCCTCGGCCAGGCCGTGGGTTCCATGGCCTTGCCGACTACGCTGTTCTACCAAGCCGATGGGCGCCTGATCAACAGCCACCTGGGCGAACTCTCCGAAGCCAGCCTGGCTCGTGCCATGGAACCCTTCGACAACACCACGACAAGGAAACCGACATGCCTCGCCTCCGCCACCTGCTGACCCTGCTGCCTTTGACGCTAGCCGCTACGCTGGCCCAGGCCGAAGACCTGCCGGCCCCGATCAAACAGATCGAAGCCAAGGGTGCCAAGATCATCGGCAAATTCGATGCGCCCAGTGGCCTTACCGGCTACGCCGCCCAGTACCAGAACCGTGGCATGGCCTTGTACCTGACCGCCGACGGCAAGCACGTGATCGCCGGCAACCTGTACGACGCCCAGGGCAATGACCTGAGCACCGCGCCCCTGGAAAAACTGGTGTACGCGCCGATGGCCAAGGAAGTCTGGGCCAAGATGGAAAACAGCAGCTGGATCCAGGACGGCGACAAAAATGCCCCGCGCACCGTCTACCTGTTCAGCGACCCCAACTGCCCGTACTGCAACATGTTCTGGGAACAGGCGCGCCCGTGGGTGAAGGCCGGCAAGGTGCAGTTGCGCCACATCATGGTCGGCATCATCCGCGAAGACAGCCCAGGCAAATCCGCGGCCCTGCTCGCCGCCAAAGACCCGCAAAAAGCCCTGCAAGAACACGAAGCCGCCGGCAAGGGCAGCAAGCTCAAGGCGCTGGAAAAGATCCCGGCCGAGGTCGAGGCCAAGCTTGATGCCAATATGAAGCTGATGGATGAACTGGAGTTGTCGGCGACGCCGGCGATCTTCTATCTGGATGACAAGGGTGGGTTGCAGCAGCAGCAAGGGGCGCCTTCGCCGGATAAGTTAGTGAAGATTCTCGGACCAAAATAAGCGCCGCCCTCGCGGGCGCCATCGCGGGCAAGCCAGCTCCCACATTTGAATGTATTCACAACTCAAAATGTAGGAACTGGCTTACCTGCGATGAGCATAGGTATCTACACAACTTCGGCACGACGCTAAATCTGTGGCGAGGGAGCTTGCTCCCGTGACGGCTTGGCAGCCGACACAGATATAACTGATGCCCCGCGATCCAATGTGCGAGCTGGCTTGCCTGCGATGAGCATAGGTATCTACACAACTTTGTGGGTTGTAACAGCAGACGGTAACCACGATGCGAAGCGAGTCGCTCTTGATCTGCTTTTGATCTTGATCTCAGGCGCCCCGTTAAACCACGCTGGCCGAACGCAGGCTTGAATTCGTGGGCAACCCGGCAGGACGCCGGGTTAGCCGCCCCGCGCCATGGATGGCGCGTGGCGGCGGCCCACGGATTCAAGCCTGTGTTCGGGCACACCGAGCCTAAGCGAGGTGCCGAGTGGTGGGGCAAGAGCGTTTTGCTTACTTTTGCGCTTTTCAAAAGTGAGCCGCTGTAAAAGCGGAACCCTAAGTGGCCGTTACCGCAGGAATGGATATGTACTCGGTATAACTGCGTCGGCTGTCAGGCCGCCATCGCAGGCAAGCCAGCTCCCACATTTGGATCGCGGTGCACCAGCTCGATCAGCGTCGGCTGCCAGGCCGCCACGGGAGCAAGCTCCCTCGCCACAGGTCCAGCTGTGTAGATGCCTATGCTGCAATGAGGCCCTGACAGACAACGAAGATCAAAGCCCCTCCAACTCCGCCATCAAATCGCTCAACCGATCCACCTTCTCGGCACTGATCTCATTGCCTGCCACCCCCTCGATATACTCGGCCAACTGCGCCACGGTGCTGCACTCGAACATCGCCCGCAACGGCACATCGCGCTGCAGTGTCTTCTGCACCCGCGAGGCAATCTGCGTGGCCAGCAGCGAATGCCCGCCCAGTTCGAAGAAGTTGTCCTGCACCCCGACCCGCTCGACCTTCAGCACCTCGGCCCAGATACCCGCCAACGTAGTTTCCAGTTCAGTGCGCGGCGCCACATAGTCCTGATTGTGCAACTGGCCGATCTCCAGGGCCGGCAGGGCCTTGCGGTCGAGCTTGCCGTTGGCATTCAGGGGCAGGCGGTCAAGCCATAGCCAATGCAGTGGCACCATGTATTCCGGCAGTTCGGTACGCAGGCGTTGCTTGACGCGCTCCAGCTGTTCACTCGGTTCCAGCGTGGCATCGGCGGCCACTAGGTAGCCGACCAGATGTTTGCCATTGGCCCCCTCTTGCACACCCACCGCCGCGTCGCGCACGAGGGGTTGTTCATGCAGGCGCGCTTCGATTTCACCCAGTTCGATGCGGTAGCCGCGAATCTTCACCTGGTGGTCGATACGCCCGACATACTCCAGCACCCCATCGCTGCGACGCCGTGCCAGGTCGCCGGTACGGTAGAGGCGCTCACCAGGCGCGCCAAAGGGATTGGGTACAAACACCTGGGAGGTGCGCAGCGGATCGCTGACATAGCCACGACCGACACCGGTGCCGGCGACGCACAACTCGCCCACGGCGCCTTGGGGCACCAGTTCCAATGCGCCATCGAGCAGGTACAAACGGTTGTTGTCGGTCGGCGTACCAATCGGCAGGTAAGTGCCACGGGTCGACGCCAGATCGACGCGGAAGAACGCCACATCATCGGAGCATTCCGCCGGGCCGTAGGCATTCACCAGGCCAATTTGCGGGTAACGCAGCAGCCACTGATGGGCCAGCTCAGGTGGCATGGCCTCCCCGGTCGGCAACATCCAGCGCAGGCCGTCGAGGCGGATACGCTCCTGGGCCAACATGCCCTGGATCAGCGACGGCACACTCTCCAGCACGGTGATGCCCTGTGCTTGAACGTGGGCCAGCAACCCTTGCGGATCATGGGCGATGGTATTGGGCACAATGTCCACACGCGCGCCAAACAGCGGCGCGGCGAGGAACTGCCACACAGAAATATCGAAGCTTTGCGACGCGGTCTGGGCGATCACATCGGCATCGCTCAGGTTCAGGTACGGTACCTTGCTCAATTGGTTGTTGAGCATGCCGCGCTGTTCCACCATCACACCCTTGGGCAAGCCGGTGGAGCCTGAGGTGTAGATCACGTAAGCAAGGTTGTCCGGGCCACTGTAGACACCTGGGTTTTCACCACGGGCGGGAATTTCCTCCCACACCAGCAACTGGCAATCGACACCTTCGAGCAACTCGATGGCCTGTTCACGGCACGCCTCGGTGCACACCAGCAACGGCGTGCGGCTCAGGTCGATGATGCGGCTCAGGCGCTGGCCCGGCAGGCCCGGGTCCAACGGCAGGTAGCCGGCGCCGGCCTTGAAGCTGCCGATGATCATGCCGAGCAAATCCAGCCCACGTTCAGCCAACAACGCCACCGGTTGGTCCAGGCCGACACCCGCCGCAATCAGCGCGTGGCCGAGGCCATTGCTGCGGCGATTCAGATCCTCGTAGCTCCATTGCTGGTCAAGACAACTGGCGGCGATACGCTGCGGATGCTGCGCGACCTGCGCCTCGAACAACTCGATATAGCTGCGTTCCAGCGGGTAGGCATGTGCGCTCTGGTTACAGCCTTCCACGAGGAATTCACGTTCCTGCTCACCCATCAGCGCCAGCTCGTCCATGTCACCATGGAAGCCCTGCACCAGCGCCAGCAACAGGCGCTTGAATTCAGCGAGCATGCCTTGCACGGTGCTTTCGTCGAAATAACGCTGGTCGTAGGACAGGTGCAAACCGAGGTCATCGCCTGGATAGCACACCGCCGTCAGCGGGAAGTTGGTGTGGGTACGGCCAGAATCCGAGGTGGCGTTCAGGCTTTGCGCACGGTCCAGCACCGAGACTTCCACTGGCGCGTTCTCAAACACAAACAGGCTGTCGAACAGCGGCTGGCCCTTGGGCAATTCGCTGTGTTCCTGGATCGTCACCAACGGCAGGTATTCGTACTCGCGCAGTTGCATATTGCTGTCGAGCAAGGCGCTCAACCACTGGCGCACGCTGCAGCGCTGGCCGTCCTCGGGCAGTTTTACCCGCAACGCGATGCTGTTGATAAACAGGCCGACAGTGCGTTGCATCTCGGGCATGTCCACCGGGCGACCAGCCACGGTGACGCCGAACAGCACATCGCGATCACCACTCAAACGCCGCAGCACCAGGGCCCACGCCGCCTGGGCGAAGGTGTTGACGGTAAGCTGATGCGCCTGGGCCAGTTCGCGCAGTTGCGCACCGTCGCGGGCATCCAGGCGGGTGTAGCAGTCGCCCACCATCATGCCGCCGCTGCCACCAGCGTGTTCGCGCAGGAACGGGCGGTCGCTCGGGATCGGCGTGGCGCGCTCGAAGCCTTGCAAGTTTTGCTGCCACCACTGGCGCGCTTCGTTGAGGTCCTGGCGTTGCAGCCAGGCAATGTAGTCGCGGTAGCGCGGCGGCGCGGCCAGTTGCGCATCGCGGCCTTCGCCCAGGGCTGTGTAGATATCGAAGAAGTCATTCATCAGCAGCGAACGGCACCAGGCATCGATCAGGATGTGGTGGTTGCTCATCATGAACCAGTAGCGCGCCTCGCCCACGCGAATCAGGCGCAAGTGGAAAGGTGCTTGATTGAGCAGGTCAAAGCCGGCTTCGCGCTCGGCCTTGAGCAAGGCTTGCAGACGCGGCTCCTGCTCATCCTGCGGGTCGGTGCTCCAGTCCAGGTACTCAATCGGCGTGCTGCCGGGCTTGTGGATCACTTGCAGCATGTCTTCGCCGACGTTCCAGCAGAACGAGGCACGCAAGGCTTCGTGGCGGGCGATCACCGCTTGCCAGGCCTGGGCAAAACGCTCCGGGTCCAGGGCGCTGTTGATGCGATAGCGATCCTGCATGTAATACAGGCCGGTGCCGGGCTCCAGCAGCGTGTGCAGCAGCAAGCCCTCCTGCATCGGGGTCAGCGGGTAGACGTCTTCGATGGCGCTGGCCGGGACCGGCAATGCGTCCAGTTGCACCTGGCTCAGGCGCGCCAGGGGGAAGTCGGACGGCGTGAGGCCGCCGGCATCGTCCTGCAGGCAATGGGCGATCAGGCTGTGCAATTCGGCCAGGTAAGCTTCGGCCAGATCGCCAATCACCTGCTGATCATGCCGCTCAAGGCTGAAGGTCCAGCGTAGCACTAGCTCGCCGCCATACACCTGGCTGTCGATGCTCAGTTCGTTGGGCAACGGCGCATCCGGGTCATGGGCCTGACCGGCGGATTCCTCCAGCGGATGGAACAGCGCGTCAGTGCCAAAGCTCTGGTCGAACTGGCCCAGGTAGTTGAAGGTAATCTGCGCGCTCGGCAATGCGGCCATGCTCTGCTTGCACAGATCATCGGCCAGGTAACGCAGTACGCCATAACCCAAGCCTTTATGCGGCACGCCACGCAGTTGCTCCTTGATCGCCTTGATCGAGTCGCCTTGCTCGGCCTGCGGCGTCAGACGCAACGGGTAGGCACTGGTAAACCAGCCCACGCTGCGGGTCAGGTCGATGTCATCGAACAAGGTTTCGCGGCCATGGCCTTCCAGTTGGATCAGTGCCGAGGCCTGCCCGCTCCAGCGGCACAGTACGCGGGCCAGGGCGGTGAGCAACAGGTCGTTGACCTGGGTGCGATAGGCACTCGGCGCCTGTTGCAGCAACTGCCGGGTGCGCTCGGCATCCAGGCGCACGCTGACCGTGTCGGCATCGCAGTTTCGCAATGTTCCGTGTGGGCGCTGCACCGGCAAGGTCACGGCGGGGCCAGCCAATAGGGCTTGCCACAGACTCAACTCTTCGCGCAGGGATTCACTGTGGGCATAGGCTTGCAAGCGCGCAGCCCAATCGCGCAGCGCGCTGGTCTTGGCCGGCAGGCTGACGGACTGGCCTTCACTGAGTTGGTGGTAAACGTTTTGCAGGTCTTCCAGCAGGACGCGCCACGACACGCCGTCCACCACCAGGTGATGGATGGCGATCAGCAAGCGTTGCTGGCCTTGCGGCCCGTCCACCAGCAAGGCGCGCAACAGCGGCCCCTGTGCCAGGTCGAGGCTGCGCTGAGTGTCGGTGAACAACGCCGTGCACGCCTGCATGTCGCGCACCTGCGCCTGCAGCAGCACGCCGCCTTCCGGCACGCCCAAGTATTCGGCATGCCATTGCGCATCGCGCGAGGTAAAGCTCAAGCGCAGCGCGTCGTGGTGTTCCAGCACCGCCAGCAACGCTTGCTCCAGGCGATGGGCATCGAGCAGTTGCAGTGGCTTGAGCACCAATGCCTGGTTCCAGTGCTCGCGCGCCGGGATGTCGGTGTCGAAGAACCAGTGCTGGATCGGCGTGAGGCCCGAGGGGCCGGTCAGCAATCCTTGCTCGGCGATGATGAGCTCCGAGCGAGTCGCCACGGCAGCCAGGCTCTGTACGGTCTGGTGCTGGAACAGGTCACGGGGGCTGAAATGAATCCCGGCCTGGCGCGCCCGGCTCACCACCTGGATCGACAGGATCGAGTCGCCGCCCAGTTCAAAGAAGTTATCGTCGAGGCCCACTTGCTCCACGTTCAGCACCGCGCACCAGATGGCGGCCAGGCTGTGTTCCAGCTCGCTGCGGGGCGCGACGTAGGCTTGGCGATTGGCCTCTGGGTCCGGCTCAGGCAAGGCGCGGCGGTCTAGCTTGCCGTTGGCGGTCAGCGGCATGCTCTGCAGCACGATCAGATGCGCGGGCACCATGTAGTCCGGCAGTTGCGCCTTGAGGTGCGCCTTCAACGCGTCGCGCAAAGCGGCGTGCTCGGCATCGCTGACCAGGTACGCCACCAATTGCTTGCCGCTCGGCGCATCCAGTGCCAGCACCACCGCTTCGCGCACAGCGTCATGTTCGAGCAAGCGCGTTTCGATTTCGCCCAGTTCGATGCGAAAACCGCGAATCTTCACCTGATGGTCGATGCGCCCCAGGTACTCCACCAGGCCATCGGCGCGTTGGCGTACCAGGTCGCCGGTGCGGTACAGGCGCCCACCCTTGCCAGCAAACGGGTCTGCGACAAAGCGCTCCGCCGTCATCCCCGGCCGCTGGTGGTAACCCTGGGCCAGGCCGGCGCCACCGATATACAGCTCACCGCTGGCGCCCTGGGGCACCAGCGCCAGGTCGGCGTCGAGAATGTAGGCCACGCGCGCGCCGACGATGCTACCGATCGGCACACTGCCAGCGCCCTCCTCCAACTGCTCGGGCGCCAGGCTGGCCAGGGGCATCACCACGGTTTCGGTGGGGCCGTAGGCGTTGAAGAACAGCTGGGGCGTAAACGCCGCACGGATGCGTTGCAGGTGTTCGCCGGTCAAGGCTTCGCCACCGGTGATGCACATGCGCACCGGCAGTGTCTGTTGCTGGGTCGCCAGCCACTGCGCCAACTGGCTGCCGTAGCTGGGGGTGAAACCGAGCACATTGATGCGATGGGTACGGATCAGCGCGCAGATCTCTTCGGCATCCCACTGGCCCTGGGCGCGCAATACCACCCGCGCCCCGCACAGCAGCGGCACCAGCAAACGTTCGGTGGCAGCGTCGAAGTTGATCGAGTAAAAGTGCAGTTCGCAGTCATCCGGGCGCATGTCAAACCGCTCGATCACTGCCTGGCAATGCATGGCGATCTCACCGTGGGACACCACCACACCTTTGGGCTTGCCCGTGGAACCCGAGGTGTAGATGAGGTACGCCTGGTGTTGCGCCAGGCTCACCAGCGGCAGCGCCTCGGCGGGGTAATTGGCCAGCACCGGCGAGTCATCCTCCAGGCACCAGCACGCCACCGTCGCCGGCAATTCACCCAGGGCTTCGAACAGGGCCGCATCACTGAGCAGCAGGCCGATGCCACTGTCTTCGATCATGTAATGCAAGCGATCCAGCGGGTATTCGGGGTCCAGCGGCACATAGGCACCGCCGGCCTTGAGGATCGCCAGCAAACCGATGACCATTTCCAGCGAACGCGGCAGCGCCAGGCCCACGCGCACCTGCGGGCCCACGCCACGCTCGCGCAGCATCCAGGCCAGGCGGTTGGCGCGCTCATCCAGTTGCGCATACGAGAGGGTCACACCGGCAAAGGTCAGCGCCGGGGCCTCCGGCCGCTGGCTGGCCTGCTGGCTGAACAGTTGATGGATGCACTGGTCGAGGCGATGCTCGCCCTTCTCCACCCCCAGGCTGTCTTGCAAGGCGCGTTGTTCATCTGCGCTCAGCAACGGCAATTCGCTCAGGCGCTGGCCAGGATCGGCGACCAACGCTTCAAGCAAGTTGCGCCAATGCTCGGCCATACGCGCAATACGCGGCTCGTCGAACAGGTCGGTGCTGTAGGTCAGGCAGCAACCCAGGCGATGGTCGAGGTCGGTGACTTCCAGGTTGAGGTCGAACTTGGTCGCCCGCGCATCGTTGGCCAGGTACTCCACGGTCATGCCAGCCAGTTGGCGGCTTTGCTGGAATTCCCAGCGCTGCACGTTGCACATCACCTGGAACAACGGGTTGTACGCCGCGCTGCGCGGCGGTTGCAGGGCTTCCACCAGATGGTCGAACGGCAGGTCCTGGTGGGACTGGCCCTCGATCACGGTATGGCGCACCTGCTCGAACAGCTCGCTGACCCGCATCTGCCCAGTGAGCTGGCAACGCAGCACCTGGGTATTGAGGAACGCGCCAATCAAGCCTTCGCTTTCCGGACGGATACGGTTGGCCACTGGCGCGCCGATGCGCAGGTCGGTCTGGCCGCTGTAGCGGTAGAGCAACACCGCCAGGGTCGCGGTCATGGTCATGAACAGCGTGAGGCCGTGCTGGGCGTTGAAGGCTCGCACGCGGGCGGCCAGCTCATCGCTCAAATCAAACCGGTACAGCTCGCCCCGATGGCTTTGCACGGGTGGCCGTGGACGGTCGCCGGGCAATTCCAGCAACGGGTGTTCGTTGCCCAGTTGGGCAGTCCAGTAGTCCAGCTGACGCTGGCGCTCACCGGCTTCCATCCACTGGCGTTGCCATACGCTGTAGTCGAGGTACTGCACCGGCAACGTTGGCAGCGGTGAGTCGCGCTCGTCGATAAAGGCTTCATACAAGGCGCTGAGTTCACGGGCAAAGATGTCCATGGCCCAGCCTTCGGTGACGATATGGTGCAGGGTCAGCACCAGGTAATGTTCCTGCTCGCCGGCCTTGACCAGGCAGGCGCGCAACAGCGGCCCGGTTTCCAGGTTGAACGGCGTGTGCGCCTCGACATCGGCCAGTTGCTGCAAACGCTGCTGGCGCTGCGGCTCATTCAGCGCGGAGAAATCCTGCCAGTCCATGCGCACATTGGTTTGCGCCGAGACCTTTTGACAGGCCACACCATCGACACTTGGGAAAGTGGTGCGCAGGGTTTCGTGACGCATGATCAAGGCCTGCAAGGCGGCCTCGAAACGTCCCACATCCAGCACGCCGCGCAGGCGCGCCATGCCGCCGACGTTGTAGGCCGGGCTGTCCGGTTCCATCTGCCAGAGGAACCACATGCGCTGCTGGGAATAGGACAAGCGGACCGGCTGGCTGCGGTCGACTTTGGCGATGGCCGTCTGTTGGTTGCGCTGGCCCGCCGCCTGGATCAGCCCGACCTGCTCGGCGAAATCGCCCAGCTCGCTGGCTTCGAACAGGGTGCGCAGCGGCAGTTCGACGTCACAGGCCTGGCGGGTGCGGGAGATGATTTGCGTGGCCAGCAACGAGTGCCCGCCAAGTGCGAAAAAGTCATCGCGCAGGCCGATGCGTGGCAGGCCAAGCACCTTGCGCCAGATCGCGGCGATGTGCAGTTGCAAAGGTGTATGCGGTTCGACGTGTTCGCGGGTTTGCCATACCGGCTCTGGCAAGGCACGCCGGTCGAGCTTGCCGCTGGGGCTCAGGGGCATGGCGTCCAGGCGCATCAGCAGCGCGGGCACCATGTACTCCGGCAACTCGTCAGCCAGGGCGATTTTGACCCTTTGCTCATCCAGTTCGGCGTCGGCGGTGTAGTAGCCGATCAACTGGGCATCACGTACCAGCACCACGGCCTGGGCGATGCCTGCCTGGGCCAGCAGGCGCGCTTCTATTTCTTCCGGCTCCACCCGGAAACCGCGCAGTTTGACCTGCTGATCGAGGCGTCCGAGGTATTCGAGCACACCATCGGCGTTCCAGCGCGCACGGTCACCGGTGCGATACAAGCGGGTGCCCGCCGCGCCCAGCGGGTCGGCGACAAAACGTTCGGCCGTCAGCCCGGCACGGCCCAGGTAACCCCGCGCCAGGCCGATACCGCCGATGCACAATTCGCCCGGCACACCGGCCGGTAGCGGGTTGAGTTGCTCGTCCAGTACGCGGCAGATCACATTGCCCAATGGCCGGCCAATCGGCGAGCGCTCGCCATCCGAGGCGGCGCACTGCCAGTGGGTGACGTTGATCGCGGTTTCGGTCGGGCCATAGCGGTTGTGCAATTGCACCGCGGGCAAGCGCGCCAGTACACGGTTACGCAACTCGGCGGGCAAGGCTTCGCCACCGGAGAACAGGCGACGCAGGCTGGTGCATTCGGCTGCCAGGGGTTCATCGATAAACAGCTGTAACAACGGCGGCACGAAGTGCAGCGTGGTCACCCCATGTTCCTGCACAAGCTGCGCGATGCGGTGCGGGTCGCGATGTTCGCCCGGCCCGGCCAATACCAGGCGGCAGCCGGTAATCAGTGGCCAGAAGCATTCCCACACCGACACGTCGAAACTGATCGGCGCCTTTTGCATCAGCACATCGGTTTCGTTCAGTTGATAGGTGGCCTGCATCCACTGCAAACGCTCGGCCAGGGCGCCGTGGGTGTTGCCCACGCCTTTGGGTTGGCCGGTGGAACCGGAGGTGTAGATCACGTAGGCGAGGTTATCGCCGTGCAGGTGCAAGCCTGGCGCCTGGGTCGGCCAGCTGTCCAGATGCAGGCTGTCCATGGCAATCACGCACACGCCTTCGGCGCTGGGCAGTTGGGGCAGCAACGCGGTCTGGGTGAGCAGCAGTTGCACGCCGCTGTCCTTGAGCATGTAGGCCAGGCGTTCAGCGGGGTAATCCGGGTCCAGCGGCACGTAGGCGCCACCGGCCTTGATGATGGCGAGCAGACCGATCAGCAGTTGCGGCGAACGCTCGGCGGCGATGGCCACG
This sequence comes from Pseudomonas sp. FSL L8-0168, assembly GCF_037976155.1. Classification (NCBI taxonomy): domain Bacteria; kingdom Pseudomonadati; phylum Pseudomonadota; class Gammaproteobacteria; order Pseudomonadales; family Pseudomonadaceae; genus Pseudomonas; species Pseudomonas sp. FSL L8-0168. Next base: position 3,398,346 of record NZ_CP150262.1, read on the forward strand.
CACACGTCCGGGCCGACGCCTTTGTCGCGCAGGTAATGGGCCAGGCGGTTGGCCTGGGTGTGCAGTTGGGCGAAGGTCAGGCTGCCGTCCTGCCAGACCAATGCGGTGGCGTCCGACGTTTGTTGGTTGAGCAGCTCGGGCAGCCAGTGCCGGGCCGGCGCGCAGGGGGCTTCGCTCCAGGGTTGCTGTTCGTCAGCCTGCATCAACGGCAGATCGCCGATGGCGTGTTGTGGTTGCGCGCACACAGCGTGAAGTAGATGGATGAAGTGCTCGGCCAGACGCTGGATGGTCGCGCAATCGAACAGCTCGTCGGCGTAGTCGAACGACAGGCTCAAGCGCCCATTGCGATCTTCTTCGCTGTGCAGTTGCAGGTCGAACTTGGCTTCGCGGCTGTGCCAGGGCAACTCATCGGCCAGCAGGCCCGGCAGGCGGCGCAAGGCACTGAGGTCGCGCTGCTGGTGGTTGAACATGACCTGGAACAGGCCCTGTTCGCGGGCCTGGGGGAAGGCTTCCAGCAGTTGTTCGAAGGGCAGGTCCTGATGGGCCTGGGCGGCCAATGTGGTCTCGCGGGTGGCGGCCAACAACTGATTGAACGGCAGGCGCCCGTCCAGCTCGGCGCGCAGTACCAGGGTGTTGATAAAGAAGCCGATCAGGCCCTGGGTTTCATGGCGTGGGCGGTTGGCATTGGGCACGCCGATACGGATATCGCGCTGGCCACTGTAGCGATAGAGCAAGGTCTGGAACGTCGCCAACAACAGCATGAACGATGTTGAGTCATGGGCCTGGGCGGTCTGGCGGATCGCCGCACTGAGGCGCGCATCCAGGCGCTGGCGATGGCGCGAGGCGCTGTGCCGATGCTGGGCGGCACGCGGGTGATCGGTGGCCAGGTTCAGGGCCGGATGCTCGTCACCCAACTGCGCTATCCAGTACGCCAGCTGTCGCTGGCCCTCGCCTTCGGCCAACCATTGACGCTGCCAGCTGCCGTAGTCGGCGTATTGCAAGGCCAGCGGCGGCAACTCCAGGGACTGGCCTTGGGCGGCAGCGGCGTACAGGCGCGAGAACTCGTCGATCAGGATATTCAGCGACCAACCGTCAGCAATGATGTGGTGCAGCGTCACCAGCAGTTGGTGCTCTTCATCGCCCAGGCGCACCAGGGTAACCCGCAGCAACGGGCCTGTTTCCAGGTCGAACGGGCTGCGCGCCTGGTCTTCGCGAACCTGTTGCGCACGGGCTTCGCGCACGGCGTTTGGCAAATCGCTGAGGTCGATGACCGGCAGTTCGAAATCCGCCGTAGCCTCGACACGCTGAAACGCCTGACCATCGCGCTCGTAGAAGCGCGTGCGCAGGGCTTCGTGACGCTGGATCAGTTGCTGGAAGCTGTGGCGCAGTGCGTCTTCATCCAGCTCGCCGCGCAGGTGCAAGGCGCCTGGAATGGTGTAGGCGCTGCTGTGAGGGTCCAATTGCCAGGTGATCCACAGGCGGTTCTGTGCCAGGGATTGGGGCAGGTCTTCTTGACGCGATAAGGCGTGCATTGCGCCTTGGGCCACGCCGCCGTCCTGTTGCAGTTGCGCCACAGCCGCAGCAAAGGCCGCGAGTGTCGGCGCTTCGAACAGCAGGCGCAGGTTCAGCTCCAGCCCCAGGCTTTCGCGCAGGCGGGCGACCACTTGGGTCGCGGTGATGGAGTTGCCCCCCAGCAGGAAAAAGTGATCGTCGCCCGCCACCTGGGCCAGTTGCAGTTGCTCGCACCAGATCGCCGCGATCCGCTGTTGCAGGTCCGATTCCAGCGCCACTTCGCTCGCCTGCCCCTGCTGCCCGGGGAACTGCGCGTAGCTGTCGAGGCTGCCATCGGCATGCCCAATCGCACAGGCCGCACGCTGCACTTTGCCGCTGGAGGTCTTCGGCAAGGCGCCGGGGTTGAGCAGCACCACCACACTCGGAGCTTGCTGGCAGGCCTCGGCCACGGCTTGGCGGATCGCTTTGATCAGCGCTTCGGGCGGCAGGATTTTCTGCACGCTGCGGCTGATTTCCGCGGCGATGCCGATGCCTTCCAGGCCCTGGTCATTGACCGCAAACGCGGCGACCCGGCCCTTGCGCACCCCTTCCACTTCGCGCTCGATGGTCTGTTCGATGTCCTGGGGGTAGAGGTTATGGCCGCGCACGATCAGCAGGTCTTTCAGGCGCCCGGTGATGTACACCTCACCGTCGCGGATAAAGCCCAGGTCACCGGTGCGTAACCAGGTGCGGCCAGCATGCTGGACGAAGGTCTTGGCGCTGGCTTGCGGGTTGCGCCAGTAGCCGTGGGCGATGCTCGGGCCCGTGGCCCAGAGTTCGCCGACGCACTGGTCGGGCAGCTCGGTGAGGGTGTGCGGGTCGGCGATCAGCACGGCGTGGTCCGGCTGGCTGGTGCCGCAACTTATGATCGCAGGGCCCTGCCCCGGTTCGGCGCGGTTGGCGGCCAGCGCCTGTTCGTCCACGCGCAGCGCGGGAATGCCACGGCCACGGGTGCCGCCGGCGACAAACAGGGTGGCTTCGGCGAGGCCGTAGGAGGCGAAGAAATTATTCGGGGTGAAACCACAGGCCGCGAATTTTTCCGCGAAGCGTTCCAGGGTGTCGAGGCGGATCGGTTCGGAACCCGAATAGGCCACGCGCCAGCGGCTCAAATCCAGGCGCTCCAGGGCCGACTCACTGACCCGTTCGCTGCACAGGCGGTAGGCGAAGTCCGGGCCACCGCTGATGGTGCCGCCGTATTCGCTGATCGCCTCCAGCCAGCGCAAAGGTCGGCCAAGGAAGTAGGCCGGCGACATCAATACGCAGGGCACGCCGCTGAAGATCGGTTGCAGCAGGCCGCCGATCAGGCCCATGTCGTGGTACAGCGGCAACCAGCTGACGATCACGTCATCGGGGTTGAGGTCGATGCCAAAACCACGGCGGATCAGCACTTCGTTGGCCACCAGATTGCCGTGGCTGACCTGCACGCCCTTGGGCAATGCAGTGGAGCCGGAGGTGTATTGCAAGAACGCGATGTCGTCGGCCTTGAGGTCGGGCTCGACCCACTGGTCGGCCCGCTGCGCCTCCAGGGTGTCGACGCTCAACACCTTGGGCGCGTTTTCAATCTGCGCCAGGCCCTCGCTGAGGCTGGCAATGGTCAACAGCAGCCGCGGCTCGGCATCGCTGATGATCGACAGCAGGCGCTCCTGGTGATGACGGCGCGTGGATTCCGGTGGATACGCCGGCACCGCGATCACCCCGGCGTACAGACAACCAAAGAACGCCGCCACATAGTCCGGGCCACTCGGGAACAGCAACACCGCACGCTCGCCCAGGCCAGCGTTGGCTTGCAAGGCAGCGGCGATGGTGCGGGCGCGTTGGTCGAGGTCGCGATAACTGAGCACCACACTGTGCTCGGCGCTCTCGGCGAGGAAGCGCAACGCCACCTGGTCCGGCGTCTGCGCAGCACGCTGTTAAAGGGACTGGACCAGGGTGCGGGGGAGTTCGAAGGCGTCCATCATGGGGTTCCTGCCTGAAATCGGCTTACGGGAAATTCGGGAAGTCGGTGGGGTTCAGCCGGCGACGAGCTGCCGCGCCGCGCCAATGCGCCAGCGCGCCAAGTGCTCGTCGGCATAGCGACGCACGCAGCGCAGCACGGCGCTTTCGTGCTGCACGAGGAAGAAGTGATGGCCGTCAAACATGTCCAGGGAAAACCCACTGGCGGCGTCGAGTTGCCAGTCGAGCAACTGGTCGGCACGCACGCTGTCTTGCTTGCCACCGAACACATGGATCGGCAGCGCCAGGGGCTGGCGCTCGCCATAGGTGAAACTGCCGCACAGCAGAAAATCGGCGCGCAGGATCGGCAACATCAGTTGCATCAGCTCGGGGTTGGCCAGGGCTTCTTCGGCGGTACCCTGCAATTCGCGCAGGCGGGCAATCAGTTGGGCATCGGTCTTTTCGACGGCGTACTCGCTCACATCACGACGCGCCGGGCCCGCCGTGCCGGACGCGAACAACGCCAGGGGCGCGGGCAGATTGCGCGCGTTCAGAGCGTGAGCCAATTCAAACGCCAACAGCCCGCCAAGGCTGTGGCCGAACAAGGCATAGGGACCATCCAGATCACGGCTGATTTCTTCAGCAAGCTGCGCGGCCAAGGCCTTGATATCGCGCTGCAATGGCTCGTCCATGCGCATGCCGCGTCCCGGCAATTCCAGCGGGCACACTTGCAGCCAGTCCGGCAGCACCCGGCGCCAGCGAGCGTAGACCGAGGCGCTGGCGCCTGAGTGGGGCAGGCAAAACAGGCGCAGCCGCAGGGACGTACTCATCCCGCGAGGACTCCGAACTGAAACACGCTGAATGCACGATAAAAACCCATCTGGTCCTCCTGCGGGTGCTGGTCCTTGGCCGTTGTACTAACGAACCTGTCACCCATGAGAACGGACGGAGCCTTCAAATAATTAGTCGCCGGGGGGGAGCGAGACGTGGTTCACACCTTCGCCCAAGGCATAAGATTAGTTCGCCTTCTCATTTGACAATAATTATCATTAAGCATAATTTGTTGCCCGATATGTAGGAGGCCTCAGCAGGGATGCCCTCCCCTAACCTATTCGCAGCAAGGTGATTTCCATGACGGAACCAGTATCCACAGGCAGGTGCGATTCACCCCTTCTCCAGGCGTTCGTCGACAATCGACTGATTCTGGTGAAGATCGCGGCCCGCATCACCGGGTGCCGTTCCCGCGCCGAAGACGTGGTGCAGGACGCCTACTTCCGGCTGCAGTCGGCGCCGACCATTACCTCATCGTTCAAGGCCCAACTGAGTTATCTGTTCCAGATCGTGCGCAACCTGGCGATCGATCATTACCGCAAGCAGGCCCTGGAGCTCAAATACTCCGGGACCGAAGAGGAAGGCTTGAATGTGGTTATTCACGGCGCTTCACCGGAAACCTCGCACATCAATTTCAACACCCTGGAAAACATCGCCGACGCCCTGACGCAACTGCCCCAGCGTACCCGCTACGCGTTCGAGATGTACCGCTTGCATGGCGTGCCGCAAAAAGACATCGCCAAGGAGCTTGGGGTGTCGCCGACCTTGGTGAACTTTATGATTCGCGATGCGCTGGTGCATTGCCGCAAGGTGTCGGGCAGTCATAGCGATACGTTTGCGCGGCGGGTTTGAGCACAGCGAGGACATTCTGGGTAAGGGCCCACGGTAACCACGATGCGAAGCGAGTCGCTCTTGATCTGCTTTTGATCTTGATCTCAGGCGCCCCGTTAAACCACGCTGGCCGAACGCAGGCTTGAATTCGTGGGTAACCCGGCAGGACGCCGGGTTAGCCGCCCCCCGCGCCATGGATGGCGCGTGGCGGCGGCCCACGGATTCAAGCCTGTGTTCGGGCACACCGAGCCTAAGCGAGGTGCCGAGTGGTGGGGCAAGAGCCTTTTGCTTACTTTTGGGCTCCTTTCAAAAGTGAGCCGCTGTCAGAGCGGAACCCTAAGTGGCCGTTACCGCAGGAATGGATATGTACACAATCCAACTGTGTCGCCTGTCAGGCCGCCTTCGCGAGCAAGCCCGCTCCCACAGTTGGATTGTGGGGTGTCAGGTAGATAGGTGTCGGCTGGCAGGCCGTCATCGCAGGCAAGCCAGCTCCCACAGTTGACCCCACTGAGCCCAAAGGATCTTATTTACTGCGATCTAGGGCAGTGGCGTCACATCAATACGATACGGCTCAAAAATCCTCAGCATCTGCCCACTGCTGCGTAGCCCCTTGAGCAACGCCGAAAACGCCTCCCCCGTGATCGGTGTCTTTGGCCGCAACAACGCGTAGTGGTGATACACCTGATCAATACGCTCCGACACCAAAAACTGCCCCGCCATGTCCGCGTTGCGCACCATGAAATCACTCAGGTACGAGCGGGTAACCAGCGCAATATCTGCACGCCCACGAGCAACCATCAGCAGGTTACTGTCATGGGAATAGGTCAACGTCGCGTTGAAACGCTCGGCCATGTTCTTGGGATCGGGATTGAAGTCGGCGAAGGCATAGTGATACCCGCTGAATACCGCCAGGCGCTTGCCGCTGAGGTCGGCGAAGTAGCTCTGGTCACGCCCGGGTTGGCGCTGGGCAACGAAGATTTCCGCATCTTCCAGCCCCATATCAACACTGGTATGGGCAATATTCTGCCAACCCCAGGAAGGGTTTTCGAAGATAGCCATGTCGACCCGGCCTTGCTCGAAGTCACGAAAACGCCGAGGTATCGAGGTAGGCACCACCACAAACTGGTAATCGGTTTGCGCAGCGTTCAACGCCTCGACCAATTGCGGCAGCAACCCGGTGTCGGCGCCTTGTTCAGGGCGTACGGTGTAGGGCGGAAAATGCGCCGCGCCGATTCTCACCAACTGCGCGGCACCAGCCTGCGTCCACGCGGCGGTGCCCAGTGCCCATAAAGTAAGTCCTGCAGCCAGCCGCCATGGCGAAAACATCGAGGCACACACCGTTGAAGAGTTCAATGCCGATAAGCTAGGCGTTTTTACTGGGGGAGACAACTTTCGCCAGCAAATTAATAACTTGCGCCTCAGTCCGACTTCAGCACCATCAACAAGGCCTCTTCGGCCAACTCCTCAAGGGTCAGGCTGCCTTGGGCACGAAACCAGGTGGTGGTCCAGGATAAGGCCCCCGTGAGGAAGCGCCGGGTAATAAACACATCGCCCCGGATGTAGCCAGCGGCCTTGGCCTCGCCCAGTACCTGCAACCAGATCTGCTCATACACGTCACGCAGGGCCAGCACGTGCGCCTGGCCTTCGGCCGACAGCGAGCGCCATTCGTAGACCAGCACCGCCATGGCCTCGCCACTGCCGCCCATGATCGACTGCAACTCGCAGCGGATCAGCGCCAGCACGCGTTCGCGCACCGTGCTCGCCTCCTCCAGTGAAGCGCGCATCATCGCGGTGTTGTAATGGATGGTTTCCTCCATCACGGCACGCAATATCTCATCCTTGCTCTTGAAGTGATGAAAGATGCTGCCGGACTGGATGCCCACGGCGCTGGCCAGATCTCGCACGGTGGTGCGCTCGAAACCCTTGTTGCGAAACAGATGAGCCGCGGTTTGCAGCAACTTGCCGCGGGCGCTCTCGGGGTCGGTCAATTGGCCACTGTCGACCATGGTGCGCATCACCCCCAGGGCTTTGTGCTCATCCATGCTGCTCTCCTTCACGTCTACTGTCGTCTTGGCCGGCAATTTAGGCCGTGACTGCCACCCAAGCAAGCGCTTGGGTAAAACTTGTGACTGGAGTTTACAAACCAAGCGCTTGCTTGGTAGTCTCGGCACCAGCCCTTAGAGGAAGGATTTCTCATGAGCAAGACGGTACGTATCGGCTGCGCCAGCGCCTTCTGGGGCGACACTTGCACCGCCGCCGCCCAATTGGTGCAGGGCGGTGCCTTGGATTACCTGGTGTTCGATTACCTCGCGGAAGTCACCCTGTCGATCCTCGCCGGTGCCCGCCTGAAAGACCCCAAGGCCGGTTACGCCACGGATTTTGTCGAGGTGCTGACACCCCTGCTGGCGGATATCCAGCGCCAGGGCATCCGGGTGATCAGCAATGCCGGTGGTATCAACCCCCAAGCCTGCGCCGCCGCCCTGCAAGCGGCCTGCGATAACGCGCACATCCCGCTGAAAATCGCCGTGTTGCTCGGCGATGACCTGCACCCTCAACTCAAACAGCTGCCACCTGTCACCGACCTGTACAACGGCGCTCCGCTGCCGCCTCTGTGCGTGTCCGCCAACGCCTACCTCGGCGCACCGGGCATTGCCCAGGCCCTGGGGCTCGGCGCTGATATTGTCATCACCGGCCGGGTGGTCGACAGCGCAGTGGTCAGCGCGGCACTGGTGCATGAATTCAATTGGTCATGGCAGGACTACGATCATCTGGCCCAGGCCGCCCTGGCCGGGCATATCATCGAATGCGGCGCCCAATGCACCGGCGGAAACTTCACCGACTGGCGTGACGTGCCCGACTACGAACACATCGGCTTCCCTATCGTCGAAGTCAGCGCCGACGGCCAGTTCACCGTCAACAAGGTCGAAGGCAGCGGGGGGCTGATCAGCGAACTCAGCGTGGCCGAACAACTGCTGTATGAAATCGGTGACCCGCGCGCCTATGTGCTGCCGGACGTGATCTGCGATTTCAGCCAGGTCAAACTGCAGCAACAAGGCAAACACGCGGTGCGCCTGCACGGCGCCAGGGGCCTGCCACCCACCGACCAGTACAAGGTCAGCGCCACCTACCCCGATGGCTTTCGCTGCACCGCCAGTTGCCTGCTCGCTGGCATCGACGCGGTGGCCAAGGCCGAGCGGGTCAGCCAGGCGCTCATCAACAAGACTTCGGAGCTGTTCAGCCAGCGCGGCTGGGCGCCCTACACCGACGTCAACATCGAACTGCTCGGCAGCGAAGCCACCTACGGCGCCCACGCCCGGCGTGCGGATTGCCGCGAAGTGGTGGTGAAGCTGGCGGTGCGGCATCCGAACAAGCAGGCGCTGGTACTGTTCGCTCGCGAGATCGCCCAGGCGGCCACCGGCATGGCACCGGGGCTGACCGGCATTGTGGGCGGGCGGCCGACGGTGTATCCGCTGATTCGGCTGTTTTCGTTCCTGGTCGACAAATCACGGTGTAGCGTCGCCATCGAGTACCAAGACCAACGTCATGCCGTCGAGCTGCCCGCCTCCGCGCCTCTGCTCACGCCGGCTGTGCCCATCGAGCCGGCCAAGCCGGAGGGCCGTGCCGATGCCAGTGTGCCGCTGGTGAAACTCGCCGTGGCGCGCTCAGGTGACAAGGGCAACCACAGCAATATCGGCGTGATCGCTCGCCACCCTGACTACCTGCCGTGGATCGCCGAAGCCCTGACCCCGGAGGTAATCGTCGACTGGATGGACCACGTGCTCGACCCGATCCATGGCCGCGTCGAACGCTGGTATTTGCCCGGCAGCCACAGCCTGAATTTCCTGCTGGAGAATGCCCTGGGCGGCGGCGGTATCGCCAGCCTGCGCATCGACCCGCAAGGCAAAGCCTTCGCTCAGCAACTGCTGGAAATCCCCATCGCCGTGCCGCAACACATTGCCGACCAACTCACCTAAAGGACCGTCGCCGTGGCCTTCGACTCGATCTTCAAAGCCGACCTGTTCAAGGGGCAAACCGTGATTGTCACCGGAGGCGGCAGTGGCATTGGCCGCTGCACCGCCCATGAGCTGGCGGCCCTTGGTGCCTGCGTGATCCTGGTGGGGCGCAAGCCAGAAAAACTGCAGAAGGTCGCGGCGGAAATTGCTGAAGATGGCGGCGTGGCCCATTGGCATGCCTGTGACATTCGTGAGGAAGAGGCGGTGAAAGCGCTGGTCACGCAGATCCTGCACGACCACGGCCCCATCCATGGCCTGGTGAATAACGCGGGAGGCCAATACCCGTCGCCACTGGCGGCGATCAATCAGAAGGGCTTTGAAACCGTACTGCGCACCAACTTGGTGGGCGGTTTCCTGATGGCGCGGGAAGTGTTCAACCAGTCGATGAGCAAGCACGGTGGCGCGATCGTCAACATGCTCGCCGACATGTGGGGCGGCATGCCCGGCATGGGCCACTCCGGCGCGGCGCGCTCCGGCATGGACAACTTCACCAAGACCGCCGCGTTTGAGTGGGGCTATGCCGGGGTGCGCGTCAACGCCGTGGCGCCTGGCTGGATTGCCTCCAGCGGCATGGACACCTACGAAGGCGCGTTCAAGGCGGTGATTCCCACCCTGCGTGAGCATGTGCCGCTCAAGCGCATCGGCACCGAGTCGGAAGTCAGCGCGGCCATCGTCTTCCTGCTCAGCCCGGCTGCGGCCTTTATCAGCGGCAGCACCCTGCGCATCGACGGCGCCGCGAGCCTGGGCAGCCGCGCATGGCCGCTGCACAAGGCGCAGGCGCCAAGCGAGCCGTTCAATGGGTTCCACCGCGCCTATCTACCGGATGTGCTCAAGGCGGAGCAATAACGCCATGCCAGTCATTGAAACCCTGATCGACCCTGACAGCCCAGCCTTCGCGCAAAACCGTGAAGCCATGCTGGCGTGCATCGCCCAACTGCGCCAACTGGAACACGCCCTGCTGGCCAAGGCCCAGGAAGCCAAGCCCAAGTTCGACAAGCGCGGCCAATTGCTGCCCCGTGAGCGCCTCAACCTGCTGCTGGACCCCGGCGCGCCGTTCCTGGAGCTGGCCAGCCTGGCCGGCTACAAGCTCCACGACGACAAGGACGGCAGCGCCGCCGGTGGCGGGCTGATCGCTGGTATCGGCTATGTCAGCGGCGTGCGCATGCTGGTGGTGGCCAACAACAGCGCGATCAAAGGTGGCACCATTTCCCCTTCCGGGCTGAAGAAATCTCTGCGCCTGCAACAGATCGCCATGGAGAACAAACTGCCGGTGGTGACCCTCGCCGAAAGCGGCGGCGCCAACCTCAACTACGCCGCCGAGATTTTCGTCGAAGGCGCGCGCAGCTTTGCCAACCAGGCCCGCATGTCCGCCATGGGCTTGCCGCAGATTACCGTGGTGCACGGCTCGGCCACGGCCGGCGGTGCGTATCAGCCGGGCCTGTCGGATTACGTGGTGGTGGTGCGCGGCAAGGCCAAGCTGTTCCTCGCCGGGCCACCGTTGCTCAAGGCCGCCACTGGCGAAGTCGCCACCGATGAAGAACTGGGGGGTGCGCAGATGCACGCGCAAACCGCCGGCACCGCTGAGTACCTGGCCCAAGACGATGCCGACGGCGTGCGCATCGTGCGTGAAATTGTGGGCCTGCTGCCCTGGAATGATCGCTTGCCGCACGCACCACAACGCGCTTATCGCGAACCGCTGTATCCGATTGAAGAGCTGTTGGGGCTGATCCCCGATGACCCGAAAAAACCCTACGACGTGCGCGAGATCCTGGCGCGCCTGGCTGACGGTTCCAACCTGCTGGAATTCAAGGGCGAGTTCGACCCCCACACCGTCTGTGCCCATCTGCATATCCAGGGGCGCGCCGTGGGAGTGATCGGCAATAACGGCCCCATCACGCCGAAGGGCGCGAGCAAGGCCGCGCAGTTTATCCAGCTGTGCGACCAAAGCCGCACGCCGCTGCTGTTTTTGCACAACACCACCGGCTTCATGGTGGGCACCGAGTCGGAACAGCAAGGGGTAATCAAGCACGGCGCGAAGATGATCCAGGCGGTGGCCAATGCCCGGGTGCCTAAACTCACCATCGTGGTCGGTGGCTCCTACGGTGCCGGCAACTACGCCATGTGCGGCCGCGGCCTCGACCCACGCTTTATCTTCGCCTGGCCCAACAGCCGCACGGCAGTGATGGGCGGCGCACAGGCCGGTAAGGTGCTGCGCATTGTCACCGAGGCCAAGCAACTCAAGGATGGCCTGGTGCCCGACCCCAAGGTGCTCGACATGCTCGAACAGGTCACCGCGCAGAAGCTCGACAGCCAGTCCACCGCCCTCTACGGCAGCGCCAACCTGTGGGACGACGGGCTGATTGATCCACGGGACACCCGCACCTTGCTCGGTTTTTTGCTGGATATCTGTCACGAAGCCGAACTGCGGCATCTGCAACCGAACACCTTCGGCGTAGCGCGCTGATCGTTCCCACGCTCCACGTGGGTGATCGTTCCCACGCTCCGCGTGGGAATGCAAACCAGGACGCTCCGCGTCCCAACAGGGAGAACAATAAAAATGATCTTCACCCAGGAACACCAGGAACTGCGCCGCACCGTGCGCGCCTTCGTCGACCGCGAGATCAACCCGCACGTGGATGAATGGGAAAAAGCCGGGCGCTTTCCCATTCACGAGATCTTCCGCAAAGCCGGCGACCTCGGCCTGCTGGGCATCTCCAAACCGGAAAAATTCGGCGGCATGGGCCTGGACTACAGCTATTCCATCATCGCCGCCGAAGAGTTCGGCACCATCCGCTGCGGCGGCATCCCCATGTCCATCGGCGTGCAGACCGATATGTGCACCCCGGCCCTGGCGCGCTTCGGCTCCGATGAACTGCGCGAAGAGTTCCTGCGCCCGGCCATCAGCGGCGAACAGGTCGGCTGCATCGGTGTCTCGGAAACCGGTGCCGGCTCCGACGTGGCCGGGCTCAAGACCCATGCGCGCAAGGATGGCGACGACTATGTGATCAATGGCAGCAAGATGTGGATCACCAATTCGCCCAGCGCCGACTTCATCTGCCTGCTCGCCAACACCTCGGACGACAAGCCGCATATCAACAAATCCCTGATCATGGTGCCGATGAACAGCCCCGGCATCAGCGTCAGCCCGCCGTTGGAAAAACTCGGCATGCACAGCTCCGAGACCGCCCAGGTGTTTTTCGACGACGTGCGCGTGCCGCAACGCAACCGCATCGGCCACGAGGGCGCGGGCTTCATGATGCAGATGTTGCAGTTCCAGGAGGAACGCCTGTTTGGCGCGGCCAATATGATCAAGGGCCTGGAGTACTGCATCGACAGCACCATCGAATACTGCAAGGAGCGCCAGACCTTCGGCAAGGCGTTGATCGACAACCAGGTGATCCACTTTCGCCTGGCGGAACTGGCCACCGAAATCGAATGCCTGCGCGCCTTGGTCTACCAGGCCACCGAGCAGTACATCAAGGGCCAGGATGTCACGCGGCTGGCCTCCATGGCCAAGCTCAAGGCCGGGCGCCTGGGCCGTGAGGTCAGCGACAGTTGCCTGCAATATTGGGGCGGCATGGGCTTCATGTGGGACAACCCGGTGGCCCGCGCCTATCGCGACGTGCGCCTGGTGTCGATTGGCGGCGGTGCCGACGAAATCATGCTGGGCATCATCTGCAAACTGATGGGCACCCTGCCCGGTAAAAAGCCATGAACACCTTGCTGCTCGAAGCCCACAACGGCGTGCTCCACGTCACCCTCAACCGGCCTGAATGCCGCAATGCGATGAGCCTTGAAATGGTCAAGGAGCTACGTACGGTACTGGCGCAGTTGGACAGCCAGGTGCGCGCCGTGGTGATCAGCGGCGCGGGCGGGCATTTTTGTGCGGGGGCCGATGTGAAGGATCTGGTCGGCGCGGGGGATCAACTGCAAGCGTTGAACCGCGCGTTTGGGACCTTGCTGCAAGAGGTGGAGGCGCTGGCGCAGGTGGTGATCGTGGTGCTGCAAGGCGCGGTGCTGGGCGGTGGGTTCGGGCTGGCGTGCGTGAGTGATATTGCGATTGCACAGGGCCAGGCGCAATTCGGCTTGCCGGAAACCCGCCTGGGCTTGTTGCCGGCGCAGATTGCGCCCTTTGTGGTCAAGCGTATTGGCTTGACCCAGGCGCGGCGCCTGGCGCTGACGGCGGCGCGGTTTGATGGGATTGAGGCTGGGCGGTTGGGGGTGGTGCATTTTGTCGAGCACGACGCCCAGGCATTGGCGCAGCGGGTGGATGAGGTGTTGGGGCAGGTGTTGCAGTGCGCGCCGGGGGCCAATGCACGAACCAAAGCCTTGTTGTTGGCCAGTGTGGATGAGCCCCTTGAGACCGTGCTGGATCGCGGGGCGCAGTGGTTTGCCGAGGCGGTGAGGAGTGAGGAAGGGGTTGAGGGGACGCAGGCGTTTGTGCAGAAGCGAAAGCCGAGTTGGTCTCGATGACGCCATCGCAGGCAAGCCAGCTCCCACAGGGGAACACATTTCAAATGTGGGAGCTGGCTTGCCTGCGAAGAGGCCCCAACACACGCCACATTCATCAAGGGATAACCCAATGCCCGCATTCAGCAAGATCCTGATCGCCAACCGCGGCGAAATCGCCTGCCGCATCCAGCGCACTGCCCAGGCCTTCGGCTACCGCACCGTGGCCGTGTACAGCGACGCCGATACCGACGCCCTGCACGTGCAGATGGCCGATGAAGCCGTACACATCGGCCCGGCGCCCGTCCACCAGTCCTACCTGAACACAGAGGCCATCCTCGCCGCCGCCCAGCTGACCGGCGCCGACGCCATTCACCCCGGCTACGGTTTCCTCTCGGAAAACCCCGACTTCGCCCGCGCCTGCCAGCAGGCCACGCTCACCTTCATCGGCCCCAGCGTCGAGGCGATCGAACTGATGGGCAGCAAACGCCTGTCCAAACTCGCCATGCTCGACGCCGGCGTACCTTGCATCGCCGGCTACCAAGGCAGTGCCCAGGACGATGCCGCCCTGCAACAGGAAGCCGAACGCATCGGCTTCCCACTGATGATCAAGGCCAGCGCCGGTGGCGGTGGGCGTGGCATGCGCCTGGTGCATCAGCGCGAACAGCTGCTGGAGCAACTGCGCACCGCACGCTCGGAAGCCATGAATGCGTTCGGCAGCGACGAGCTGATCCTCGAACAGGCGCTGATCGACCCGCGCCACGTGGAAGTGCAACTGTTCGGCGACCGCCATGGCAACCTCATCTACCTCGGCGAGCGCGACTGTTCGATCCAGCGCCGCCATCAGAAAGTCATTGAAGAAGCGCCCTGCCCCGTGATTACGGCCGATCTGCGCCAGGCCATGGGCGAAGCCGCGCTCAAGGCCGGGCGGGCGGTGAACTATGTAGGTGCCGGCACCGTGGAGTTTCTGCTCGACCGCAACGGCCAGTTCTATTTCCTGGAAATGAACACACGCCTGCAAGTCGAACACCCCGTCACCGAGATGATTACCGGCCTCGACCTGGTGGACTGGCAGTTGCAGATCGCCGCCGGCCAACCGCTGCCACTCACCCAATCACAGGTGACCCTGACCGGCCACGCCATGGAAGTGCGCCTGTACGCCGAAGACCCGGCCCAGGGTTTCCTGCCGCAAACCGGCGACGTGCTGCGCTGGGAACCCGCCCCCGGCGTGCGCATCGACCATGGCTTGCGTGAAGGCCAAACCATCAGCCCGTTCTACGATCCGATGCTGGGCAAGATCATCGCCCACGGCGCCAGCCGCGAAGAAGCCCGGCGAAAACTGCTGCGGGCCGTGGAAGACAGTGTATTACTGGGGGTAGCGACCAATCAGCGCTTGCTCATCGACCTGCTCAAGCACCCGGACTTTATCAACGGCGACTTCAGCACGGGCTTGATCGCCGAACACTTCAGCGTCATCTCACAGCAGACGGCAACCGCTGAACAGCTCTCGCTGGCCGCCGCGCTGTTTTATCAACACAGCGCCAACCAGCACCCCCAAACACTCGCGCGCTGGCGCAACACGGCGAGTGTCCCCGCCACGTACCGCCTGGAGGTCAACGGCCAACTCCACAGTGTCAGCGTTGACGACCTGCAACTCACCACCGACAGCCGCCACGCCAGCCTGGTCATCAACGGTATCCGCCGCCGCATCGCCTATCACCTGGACGGCAACCGGCTATGGCTGCCAGGGCTGACCGTCACCGACCGCACCCAGCAAGTCGCCAGCCGCCAGGCCGACGCCAGCAGCGGTACGGTCCAGGCGCCCATGGACGGCGCCATCGTCGATATACGGGTGTGCGTCGGTGAGGCCGTCAGCAAAGGCCAACTGTTGCTGGTGCTCGAAGCGATGAAAATGGAGCACCCGTTGAAGGCCGGCATCGATGGCACCGTCAAGGAGATGCGCGTCATGACGGGCGATCAGGTGCGCAACCGTCAGGTTTTGCTGGAGATCGAATAACGCCCCTAGGCGGAACTACAGGGCCGGGCTACGCTCTATCCCCATCAGGAAGGGACGAGTACGGGAACCTGCACATGCCTCATTGGCTGATTATTGACCTTGAAGCCACAACGGATGACGGCGGCTGGCCCGTGACGGAGATGGAAGTCATCGAGATCGGTGCCAGCCTGGTCAACCGCCAGGGCCGCGAACTGGACCACTTCCAGCGCTTTGTGCGGCCCTTGCGCCGGCCATTGCTGACACCCTTTTGCCGCAAACTCACCCATATCACCCAGGCCAATATCGACATGGCCGCGCCGATCACCGAGGTGTGGCCGCTGTTCGAGCGCTGGCTGGGCCAACATCAGCCACGCCTGGAAGGCTGGGCCAGCTGGGGTGACTATGATCGCGTGCAGCTTGAGCTGGAGTGGCAGCGCCATGGCCTCGCCAGCGCCTTGGGCGACACGCCGCATGTGAACCTCAAGCAACGCTTTGCCAAGGCCCGGCGCCTGGACAAGCCGCTGGGGCTCAATGGTGCGCTGCAATTGGCCGGAATGCAGTTCAATGGCCAGCAGCATCGCGCCCTGGAGGATGCACGCAACACCGCGCGCCTGCTGCCACTGATTTTGCCGGTCTAGGCAGCGCTTGCAGCCTTGGGCATACTGGCCAGCCAATTTCCTTTGTTGCTACCCACCTGCACCAACGAAATCCTGTGGCGAGCAAGCTTGCTTGCGCTGGGGTGCGAAGCGCCCCCAAAAAACGGGGACTGCTACGCAGTCAACGGGAGCAAGCTCCCTCGCCACAGAAGCCCGCGCCTGCAGTGATGAGCGTAAGCATCCATCTTTTCCGAGGATTCACCCATGTTCAAAGTCAACGAGTACTTCGACGGCACCGTCAAGTCGATCGCTTTCGGCACCGCAGAAGGGCCGGCGACCATCGGCGTGATGGCTCCGGGTGAATACGAATTCGGCACCGCCCAACGTGAAATCATGCACGTGGTCTCCGGCGCCCTGACCGTGAAGCTGCCTGACAGCAGCGACTGGGAAACCTTCGCCGCCGGCAGTCAGTTCCACGTACCGGCCAACAGCAAGTTCCAATTGAAGGTTGCGGTGGACACCGCCTACCTGTGTGAATACCGCGGCTAAGCGGTACCCGGCACACAAAAAAGCCCGTCTCCCACCAGACGGGCTTTTTTTATTCCAACACCGTTACCGGCATGCCGACTTCCAGGCGCCCGATGCCATCGTTGACCAGGTTCTGGCCGAACATCGCGCCCTTTTCGGTCTTGCGGTAGGTTTCCAGTGTCGTGAAGGGCTCGCGATCGGGGCTGCGCTCACCGGTCTGGGGGTCGATGGTGGTGAGGATGCACCGCGAACACGGCTTGACCACCCGAAACTCCACATCGCCGATGCGCAAGCGCTTCCAGCCGTCTTCGGCGAAGGCCTCGGCGCCTTCGATGACCAGGTTGGGACGAAAACGCAGCATCTCCATCGGGCGACCGATCTTTACACACAAGTCGTCGAGGGAGCCCTGGCCGATCAACAGCAAGGGGTAGCCGTCAGCGAAGCCGACCTTGTCGTCATCCTTGCCATAACCGGCTTCGGTGGTGCGCGCACGTTCCAGGGGCAGTTGCACCAGGCGCGTCGGCTTGCCAATGAACGCGCTGACCCAGGCCGCGGCCTCATCGCCAGCATCCGGCACGCGCAGAGTGTCACGCCAAATGGTCACACCGCGCAGTTCGCTGGCGCTGCCCGGCAACGCTACATCCAGCGGCGCGTAGCCCGGCGAGCTCAGGGTGAGGCCCCCGCTGCTGTTCCATAACGCCGAGAGCTGGCTCATCTTCGCCACGGCCCGCTGCGTCAGGAACCGCCCGCTGGCTTCATCCACCAGCATCCAGCGTCGATCCCCGTCCAACCCGAGTTTATCCAGCCCAATCTGCTGCAAAGTTTCGGCCTTGCCGGACTTCAAGGGGTAACGGTACAACGCGCTGAGACGCAGCATGGGCCTGCCTTCCTAGGAAACAAAGTGTCATCCTAAAGTCAGGCGGGCATTTCGTCCAACATCAGTCGCTGGCGCACCACGTCCACCAGCTTGTCCGGCTGGAATTTGGAGAGGAAATTGTCGCAGCCGACCTTCTTGACCATCGAATCATTGAAGCTGCCCGACAGCGAGGTGTGCATCACCACGTACAGACCGCGCAGGCGTGGGTCGTTGCGGATCTCGGTGGTGAGGCGGTAGCCATCCATCTCGGGCATTTCAGCGTCGGTAAAGATCATCAGCAGTTTGTCGGTCATGACCTGGCCACTGTCAGCCCAGGCCTTGAGCATGTTCAGTGCCTTGAGGCCGTCGCTGGCAATGTGCATCTTCACACCCAACTGGCCCAGGGTGTCACGCAGCTGCGACAACGCCACGTTGGAGTCATCCACCAGCAGCACTTCGCGGCCACGGGCACGCTCCAGCATCGGGTCTTCAAGTTTGTCCCGGGAGACCTTGGCGTTGTAGGGCACGATCTCGGCGAGGACTTTTTCCACGTCGATGATTTCCACCAGTTGCTCATCGACCTTGCTGATGGCGGTGAGGTAGTGCTGGCGACCGGCGCTGGTCGGCGGCGGCAGGATGGCTTCCCAGTTCATGTTGACGATGCGGTCGACGCCGCCCACCAGGAACGCCTGCACCGAGCGATTATATTCGGTGACGATAATGGTGCTGTTGGGGCCCGGCACCAAAGGACGCATACCGATGGCCTGGGACAGGTCGATCACCGGCAGGGTCTGGCCACGCAGGTTGACCACCCCACACACGAACGGGTGGCGCTGGGGCATCAGGGTCAGCTTGGGCAACTGCAGCACTTCCTGCACTTTGAACACGTTGATCGCGAACAACTGCCGTCCGAAGAGGCGGAACATGAGAATTTCCAGGCGATTCTCACCCACCAATTGCGTGCGTTGATCTACCGTGTCGAGAATGCCGGCCATTAAAAGCTCCTGGTGTACACGCCGCAGGCGCGTTGAAAGGGTGTGCAACTGTATAAGCACGTTATCGGCGGCAAGCGCCGGACCTTGACCCGAATAAAATGCCATGTAAATCCATTGATGTCACACTGACATCATGCTTTACTGCCTAGGCCCCTGATGCTCTTTCAAGCCGCCTTGCGCGACAGTCGAATTGACGTGCAGTTCCACCACATAGGGGATTCCCCTATGCGCAATCAGGCCCAACCTGATATTCGCGATATCTAATAGCCATTAATGTGACGCCATTCTCATTGCATGAATGGAGTCAGGCTTTTGTTTGCCATCCCCAGCCCTTGGCCCACGGGCCTTTCAGGCACTCACGTATCGGCAACTGAAGTCGTGTCATCCCGTACAACCGGGGCTACATACGACTTTCGTGAGCACTTCGCTAAACGTCCTACTGGATTATCAGAATCGACCTACAAGTCCGAGCCGTATTTCAGCGCTAGTTTTACGTCATTCACCCGGTGCGACATCTCATCATCCGACCCTACGTTGCGGAGACCTGCATGATGAACGACGGTAACGAGTGGCAATCTGCACTTCCCGAGTTCCTGCACGAGGCTGAAAAGCTGCTGATCAGGTCAGAAGAGTGCTTGAACCACCTGCATTTGATTCGAAACGACAGTGACGCTATCGACTGCATGAAAGCCAGCCTGAACAAGCTCGCCGAGAGCGCAGACTGTCTCGCATTGCAGGCCATTAGCGAGTTCTCTCGGCAGATTCAATACTTGATTGCCAATGCCGTGAGCCCGGTGCAATTGCATGACCAGGCGCTGCATGCCTTGCATGACTGCTTGACGCTACTGGCCTGGCAACTGGAACTGATCGATATCCGTACTGGCAAGCTTAGTCTGGATGAAGAAGAGCAGTCGTCGCTGATTGAGGCGGTCAGCTTGCAGATCCCGCAAAAAGCCCCCCAATACACTCCGCAGCATGATCGGCGCGCACAATAAATATCAATTAGCTATCAATGCAATAACGATACAAACCAACTTTGTTAATACAACTTTCCATGTTGAACTCTGGGGTGCCTGCCCAGAGTATTCGCGTGGGCCATAAACCCAATCAGACGACCAACGCTAATAGGGGTGTTACTATGCGCCCCCCGAAGTGATTTAACTTCAACAGGCTTAAAAACGATTTGGCAGCGCACTCCAAACAGAGCCCGGTCAACCGGCCTCCCCGCAGTGAACCCTCATTGGCTCCATCCGCTATGTACGCCAGTTTCAAGTCACTTATCGCCAGGTCCGTGTCCCCCAGCCACGCACGCCGCCTTACCCTTTCGCTATGCGTGTGCTCGTTGGTGGCGAGCCTGTGGGTCTATCTGCTGGACGCGCCACTGCCGTTGCTGATCGTGCTGCTCAACCTCGCCACGCTGATGGTGGTCGGGCTGCAACAGTGGCGTTCGCGCACAGCCATCAAGTTCGAGCCTCAGGAACTGGCCGCCCGCTTATTGCAAGTTCAGGAGAACGAACGTCACCGACTCAGCCGCGAACTGCATGACGACATCGGCCAGCTACTGACAGCCGCCAAGCTGCAAAGTGAATGGCTGCAGCGCCGCCTGCCCCAGGATCTGCAAAACCATTGTTCGGTGCTGTGCAATACGCTCAATGAAACCCTGGCCAAGGTGCGTGACGTCTGCGCCATCCTCAACCCGCGCCAACTGACCAGCCTGGGCCTGGAAGCCAGCCTGCGCGCGCACCTGCTCAAGACCCTGGAAAACACCCAGGTGTGCTGGAGCCTGGAGTGCCAGCAACGGCTCACCGGCATCCCCGAAGAAATGGCCGTGGCGGCCTTTCGCGTCACTCAGGAAGCGGTGACCAACATGCTTCGCCATGCAAAGGCTCGCAACCTGCTGGTGCGTCTGCAACGCCTGCCTGAAGGCTTGTCGTTGATAATCTGCGATGACGGCCAGGGGTTCTTGCCTGCCCCCGATCCGGGCCGGGAAGGCCAACGGGGCATGGCCGGTATGTGCGAACGAACACACCAACTGGGAGGCACCTTTTCCGTCAGCAGCGAGCCCGGCAAAGGTACACGCATCAACGCACTTTTCCCTTGGGCGCCCCGCGCTCTCGAACGGGCCAGCGCCCCTAAGGTTCTCGAGTGACCTGCAATTTACTCTTGGTAGACGACCATGCACTGATTCGCGCCGGCGTGCGCGCGCTGATTCTGGATATTCCCGGCTACAGCGTCATCGGCGAAGCCAGCGATGGCGCGCAACTACTGGAGCAATACAGTGCCTTGCAGCCAGATACCGTGCTGCTCGACCTGTCGATGAAGCACACCGGCGGGCTGGATGCCTTGCAGCAACTCAAGCGTTTTTACCCCACGTGCAAGGTGCTGATTCTGTCGATGCACACCGAGCCGGACCTGATCATGCGCGCACTGGAGTCCGGTGCCCACGGCTACCTGCTCAAGGACACCACCGCCAACGAGCTGGAACATGCCCTGCTGGCCCTGCGTAACAACGAACGCTACCTGAGCCCCGCCATCGCCCACACAGTGATCAACCAGGCGCTGATCCGTAGCCAGGCCCCCAGCGCGCCTGTCGCCCACAGCCACAGCCTGACGGCGCGGCAACTGGAAATCCTGCGCTTGATCGTGCGCGGCAAATCCACCCGGGAAATTGCCCACGGCCTGGGCCTGAGCATCAAGACTGTCGAAGCCCACCGCTCGCAGATCATGAAGCGCTTGCAGATTTTTGACGTGGCGGGCCTGGTGTTATTTGCCGTGCGTGAGCAGATCATCAGCCTGGACGACTAACGGCGAACCCAGCGGCAAGTGCACGCGCAGGGCCTTGGGCAGCACCTCGAAGTGCAGGTCGTCGCCTTCCAGCGGCTCGCCGTCGAGGTTGATGTACAAGCCTTGTGCGACCTTGATCTTCACCCAGGGCAGGCGTGCGCGCACGAACATGGTGTCCAGGCCCCAGCCGTTGTTCATCAACTCACGCAACGTGCCGACCACCTCTTGAGGCGCCGGCAAGATGCTGACATCCAACAGCCCGTCATCAGCCAATGCACCGGGGCACAGCACATGCCCGCCACCGGCCTGGCGACCGTTACCGATGCCCAGCGCGAGCAACTCGCCTTTCCAATGGAAATCCGGGCCTTCCAATTCACCGTAGGCGGCTTTCAATTCACTGAAGCGGGTTAAACCGGTAAACAGGTACGCGGCACCGCCCAGGACCTTCTTCAGGTCTTCGGACGTGTTGGCCGTGACCTGGCTGCCAAAACCACCGGTGGCCATGTTCAGGAAGATTTGCCCACCGACCTGGCCCAGGTCAATCGCCTTGGGCGGCACATCCAGCAAGGCCAGGGCGCCAGCCGGCTCCAACGGCACGCCGGCGGCCTTGGCGAAATCATTGGCGGTACCCAGGGGCATCAGCACCAGGCTGGCGTCGGTGTTGGCATGGGCCATGGCTTCGGCCACATCGCGCAAGGTGCCGTCACCACCGCCGGCAATGATATGGGTGTACCCCTCGGCCAGCGCTTCATTGACCAGTCGCCGGGCATCGCCGCCCTCCCACGTCACCCGCACGGCCAGCTCCCCACCCTGCTCACGCCGGGCCAGCACGGCAGCGCGCACATCCTCGTTGAGGGCTTGTTTGCCGTGAAGGATCAACAGGGCTTTGGGGGCGGTCATTTGGGAGAATCTCCTGGGTCAAGGTGCTTGAAGGATGTTGACCTTTGGGGAACAGGAAAAGTCTGTGGCTGGAGAAAATTGATTGAAGAACACAGATCAAGAAGTGGGAGCTGGCTTGCCTGCGATGGCGGCGGTTCAATCGACAAAGACTTCAAATCTGCCACCCAACGGTAACCACGATGCGAAGCGAGCCGCTCTTGATCTTGATCTTGCTCTGCTTTTGATCTCAGGCGCCCCGTTAAACCACGCTGGCCGAACGCAGGCTTGAATTCGTGGGTAACCCGGCAGGACGCCGGGTTAGCCGCCCCGCGCCATGGATGGCGCGTGGCGGCGGCCCACGGATTCAAGACTGTGTTCGGGCACACCGAGCCTAAGCGAGGTGCCGAGTGGTGGGGCAAGAGCGCTTTGCTTACTTTCGCGCTTTTCGAAAGTGAGCCGCCGTCAGGGCGGAACCCTAAGTGGCCGTTACCGCAGGAATGGATATGTACTCGCTATAACAGCGTCGCCTGTCAGGCCGCCTTCGCGAGCAAGCCCGCTCCCACAGTTGGATTGTGGGGTGTCAGGCAGAGAAGTGTCGGCTGATAGGTCGTCATCGCAGGCAAGCCAGCTCCCACAGTTGGATCGGGGGTGTCAGGTAGAGAGGTGTCGGCTGGTAGGCCGTCATCGCAGGCAAGCCAGCTCCCACAGTTGGATCGGGGGTGTCAGGTAGAGAGGTGTCGGCTGGTAGGCCGTCATCGCAGGCAAGCCAGCTCCCACAGTTGGATCGGGGGTGTCAGGTAGAGAGGTGTCGGCTGGTAGGCCGTCATCGCAGGCAAGCCAGCTCCCAGTTGGATCGGGGGTGTCAGGTAGAGAGGTGTCGGCTGGTAGGCCGTCATCGCAGGCAAGCCAGCTCCCACAGTTGGATCGGGGGTGTCAGGTAGAGAGGTGTCGGCTGGTAGGCCGTCATCGCAGGCAAGCCAGCTCCCACAGTTGGATCGGGGGTGTCAGGTAGAGAGGTGTCGGCTGGTAGGCCGTCATCGCAGGCAAGCCAGCTCCCACAGTTGATCGCTGCGGCGGCCAAGCCGCGTCGAGAATCAGCCCTTGTGCAACTTGCTCATCAACTGCGCCTCGGCCTGGGTCAGCCCGCACGACTGGGTCAACTCATCCACCGTCGCCCCCATGCCAACCAGCTTGGCCGCCTGGGCAAACGACAGGTTCGACGGATCACGCTGCTCCAACTGCACCAACCTGTCCGGCAACGGCGCAAGAATCGCACGCAGTTCATGCACCTCATCCCCCACCCGCACCGCACTTTGCTGGTAATGATCAACGCGCTTGACCAGTTCCAGAATGCGCCGGTCACGCACCGCATCGCGCTCGGCCTGTTGCAAGGCCAACTCCCGCTGCTGGCGCACATAGCGCAGCACAAACGCCAAGGTCCCGGCCCACAACAGGGCCAGGACAATCACCGCTGCCTCAAGGAACAATCAGATGCTCTCCAGTTCCGACCACTCTTCTTCGCTCATCATCTTGTCCAGCTCAACCAGAATCAGCAGTTCGCCGTTCTTGTTGCACACGCCCTGGATGAACTTGGCCGACTCTTCGTTACCGACGTTCGGTGCGGTTTCCACTTCCGATTGGCGCAGGTAAACCACCTCGGCCACGCTGTCGACCAGGATGCCGACCACTTGCTTGTCGGCCTCGATGATCACGATACGGGTGTTGTCGCTGACTTCAACCGTGTCCAGGCCGAAACGCTGGCGGGTGTCGATCACCGTCACCACGTTGCCGCGCAGGTTGATGATGCCCAGCACGTAGCTTGGCGCGCCTGGAACCGGGGCGATCTCGGTGTAGCGCAGCACTTCCTGCACGCGCATCACGTTAATGCCGTAGGTTTCGTTGTCCAGCTTGAAGGTCACCCATTGCAGGATCGGATCATCCAAACCTTGTGCGGACGCTGACTTGTTCATTCATCTGACCCCTTCAAATGCCGCTATCGACGGCGTGTGTGCACGTAGGCCGCGCAACCGCACGGCCCTTATTGTTCAATCAACTGCGTTTGTTCTGTGGCATCGCCTTCACCGCACCGCTGGCGATCAACTCGGCCAGTTCGGCGACATCCAGCAACGCGCACATGTGTTCGATCACAGTGCCCGCCAACCACGGCCGCTGGCCACGGTGGCTGCGCCATTTGATTTCATTGGGGTCCAGGCGCAACGAGCGGCTGACTTGATGCACTGCCAGCCCCCACTCGTAGCCCTGCACGGAGATCACGTATTGCAGGCCCTGGCGAAAATCATCGCGGTAGCGGTCGGGCATCACCCAGCGCGCCGTATCCAGCACCTTGAGGTTGCCGGCCTGGCTGGGCAGGATGCCGAGGAACCACTCCGGCTGCCCGAACAGCGGCGTCAGCTCCTGGCCTTCCAGGGAATAGATCGAGCCCAGGCACACCAGCGGCACCGCCAGGGTCAACCCGGCGACGTCGAACAGCAGGCACTCGAACGGCTCGGCAGCCCATGAGGGGCGACCGTCGCCCGTCACCGGTGGCGGCGTGATGCTGGGCGGCAGGTGCACGTCCACCAGCGGTTCGACCACCGGCGGCGCCACCACCGCGGGGGCGCTT
The DNA here is from genome assembly GCF_037976155.1 of Pseudomonas sp. FSL L8-0168. Lineage (NCBI taxonomy): Bacteria > Pseudomonadati > Pseudomonadota > Gammaproteobacteria > Pseudomonadales > Pseudomonadaceae > Pseudomonas > Pseudomonas sp. FSL L8-0168. The sequence goes on from NZ_CP150262.1 coordinate 3,423,210, forward strand.
GGCACCACCACGGGCACCTCCACCCCCTGCGCATCCCGTGCCTGCTCTTCCATCACCGCCTGCTGGAATTCATCCAGCGGGCTTTCGGGTTCGACAGCAGGCTCAAGTACCAGAATCGGTTCTGGCAGTTCCTCGGCCGTCGCATCCTGCAGCAAGGCATCCAGGTAGGATTCCAGTGCCAGTTGCGGGCGGGTCTTGAATTCGACAGGACGGTTCATCACGCCACCTGCGCCACAAGTTGTTGCGACAGCAGGTGCTTGAGCAACGCACGGTAGGCCAGCACGCCACGGCTCTTGCCGTCGAACTGCGACGGTGTGAGCCCGGCACGGCTGGCGTCACGCAGGCGCGTGTCCACCGGGATGTAACCGTTCCAGATGGTGTCCGGGTAGGCATCGCGCAATACGCGCAAGGTGCCGAGGGACGCCTGGGTGCGACGGTCGAACAAGGTCGGCACGATGCTGAACGGCAGCGCCTGCTTGCGCGAACGGTTGATCATCGCCAGGGTGCTGACCATACGCTCCAGGCCCTTGACCGCCAGGTGCTCGGTCTGCACCGGGATCACCAATTGCTGGCTGGCCGCCAACGCGTTGACCATCAGCACGCCGAGCAACGGCGGGCTGTCGATGATCGCGTAATCGAAGTCCTGCCACAGCTGCGCCAGGGTCTTGGCGATCACCAGGCCCAGGCCGCTCTGGCCTGGCGACTGGCGCTCCAGCGTGGCCAGGGCGGTGCTCGACGGCAGCAGGGAAATGCTTTCGTTGCTGGTGGGCAACAGCAGTTGCCCAGGCAGATCCGCCGGCACGCTGCCCTTGTGCAAAAACAGGTCATAGCAGCTATGTTCCAGCGCATCCGGGTCGTAGCCGAAATAGCTGGTCATGGAACCGTGGGGGTCCAGGTCGACCACGACCACACGCTTGCCCGCTTCGGCCAGCAAACCGGCCAAGGCGATGGAAGTGGTGGTCTTGCCGACTCCACCCTTTTGATTGGCAACTGCCCAGACTCTCATTCGGTTGGTTCCTCCCGGCGGGCACAGGCGCGACCGAGACATTGCATACGGTTATTGAGCCAGCGACGGAGAATTGACGTTACTCGGTCGGACCGGCGGTTTGACAACGGGCGGTGCAGTTTGTGTGCCAGCACGCTTCAACGCCGCATCCGGGGTGGCATTGGCGGTGCCGGTTCCGGTCAGGCTGCGACGCACATCCAGGTTGCGCGAGACCACCAGCACCACCCGGCGGTTACGGGCGCGGCCTTCGACCGTGGCGTTATTGGCCACCGGCTGGAATTCACCATAGCCCACCGACGCCAGGCGCTGGGGGTTCACACCCTGCATCGCCAACATGCGCACGATGCTCGACGCGCGAGCCGAGGACAGTTCCCAGTTGGTCGGGTACTGCGCAGTGCTGATGGGGAAATTGTCGGTGAAGCCTTCCACGTGGATCGGGTTTTCAAACGGTTTGAGGATCGCCGCGACCTTGTCGATGATGGTGAACGCCTGGTCACTGGGCAATGCATCGGCACTGGCGAACAACAGGCTGGAGTTCAGCTCGATCTCCACCCACAACTCATTGCCGCGCACGGTCATCTGGTTGGAGCTGATCAGGTCGCCAAAGGCGGCACTGATATCGTCGGCGATGCTCTTGAGCGGGTCGCTGGTGCCTTGGATGCCAGCAGCGGTTTCATCACTGTCATTGACCAGGGGCTTGGCCGGGGTCACGGTCTTGGGCCGCTCTTCGCCGATAGGGATCGGCTTGAGCGACCGCTCGGCATCGTTGAACACGCCCACCAGCGCCTGGGAAATGATCTTGTACTTGCCTTCGTTGATCGACGAGATCGAGTACATCACCACAAAAAACGCGAACAGCAAGGTGATGAAGTCCGCGTAGGACACCAGCCAACGCTCGTGGTTGACGTGTTCTTCAGGCTCGCGACGGCGACGGCTCACAGGCAAATACCTCCCTGACCGCTATTGGCCGCTTTACTGTGGCGAGCGAGCTTGCTCGCGCTGGGGCGCGAAGCGGCCCCCATCCAGGCAACGCATTTGTTCAGACAAATTGCTGTGCCTGGTTTTGGGGCTGCTTCGCAGCCCAGCGCGAGCAAGCTCGCTCGCCACATAAAGCTCACTGGCCACAGGTCAATGCGCATACCCATCAATCCATGAAGCCCTGAAGCTTCAATTCGATGGAGCGCGGGTTCTCGCCCTCGGCAATCGACAGGATGCCTTCGAGCAACATTTCGCGATAACGCGACTGGCGCATGGCAATCGACTTGAGCTTGCTGGCCACCGGCAGCAGCACCAGGTTGGCACTGGCCACGCCGTAGATGGTCGCGACAAATGCCACGGCAATACCGCTGCCCAGTTGCGAAGGATCGGCCAGGTTGCCCATCACGTGGATCAGGCCCATCACCGCGCCGATGATGCCAATGGTCGGCGCGTAGCCGCCCATGCTTTCAAAGACTTTGGCCGCGTTGATGTCACGGCTTTCCTGAGTGTAGAAGTCCACTTCGAGGATGCTGCGGATCGCTTCCGGTTCGGCGCCATCGACCAACAGTTGCAGGCCTTTGCGCGCGTAGCTGTCAGGCTCGGCATCGGCCACGCCTTCCAGGCCCAGCAGGCCTTCCTTGCGGGCGGTGAGGCTCCAATTGACCACGCGGTCGATGCCGCCTGCCAGGTCGACCCGTGGCGGAAAAATGATCCACACCAGAATCTGCATGGCACGCTTGAATGAGCTCAGGGGCGACTGCAACAACGCCGCGCCCACGGTGCCACCGATCACGATCAGCGCTGCCGGGCCGTTGGCCAAGGCGCCGAGGTGGCCGCCTTCCAGGTAGTTGCCACCAATAATGGCGACAAACGCCATGGTGATGCCGATCAGGCTCAACACATCCATCAGAGGCAGGCCTCCACCAGGTGCTTGCCGATGTCGTCCAGGCTGTAGACCGCATCGGCCAGGTCAGCCTTGACGATGGCCATGGGCATGCCATAGATCACGCAACTGGCTTCATCCTGGGCCCAGATGGCGCTGCCGCCCTGCTTGAGCAGGCGCGCACCTTCACGGCCATCGGCGCCCATGCCGGTGAGCACCACCGCCAGAACTTTGTCGCCATAGGACTTGGCCGCCGAACCGAAGGTGATATCCACACACGGCTTGTAGTTCAGGCGCTCATCGCCCGGCAGGATTTTGATCGCGCCACGCCCATCCACCATCATCTGCTTGCCGCCCGGCGCCAGCAGTGCCAGGCCAGGACGCAGAATGTCGCCATCCTCGGCTTCCTTGACGGTGATACGGCACAGCTTGTCCAAGCGCTCGGCGAACGCCTTGGTGAATGCCGCCGGCATGTGCTGCACCAGCACAATCGGCGCAGGGAAGTTGGCCGGCAGTTGGGTCAATACCCGCTGCAAGGCCACCGGGCCGCCGGTGGAGGTGCCGATGGCGACCAGCTTGTAAGCCTTGCGCTTGGGTGCCGGCGAATGCGCACTCGGCGCTGCGGCGGCACGCACCGGCGCGACCGCAGGCCGGGCCACGGGCGCCGGGGCCGGGCGCGCAAACGACGAACTGGGCGCCGCTGCGGCGGGCGCAGGCGTAGGGGCTGGCGCAGGTGTGCTGAACAGGCTGCGACGGTTACTGCGGGAAATGCTGTGCACCTTCTCGCACAGCATCTGCTTGACCTTGTCGGGGTTGCGCGAGATGTCTTCGAAATTCTTCGGCAAAAAGTCCACCGCGCCGGCATCCAAAGCGTCGAGGGTCACCCGCGCGCCTTCGTGAGTCAGCGAGGAAAACATCAATACCGGTGTAGGGCAGCGTTGCATGATGTGGCGCACGGCCGTGATGCCATCCATCATCGGCATCTCGTAGTCCATGGTGATCACGTCCGGCTTCAAGGCAATGGCTTGATCGATCGCCTCTTTGCCGTTGGTGGCCGTGCCGACCACCTGGATCGTTGGATCAGCGGAAAGAATTTCCGAGACGCGGCGGCGGAAGAAACCCGAATCGTCCACCACCAGGACCTTGACTGCCATAAACACTCCGTTAGGCGGGGCGGGCATGACCGCCCTGCCCCACCAGAATCAAATACGCCGTGCGGCGTAACGCTTGAGCATGCTCGGAACATCGAGAATCAGTGCGATGCGACCGTCACCGGTAATGGTTGCGCCCGACATGCCTGGGGTTCCCTGCAGCATCTTGCCCAAAGGCTTGATCACCACTTCTTCCTGGCCCACCAGTTGGTCGACCACAAAGCCGATGCGCTGGGTACCCACGGACAGAATCACCACATGACCTTCGCGTTGTTCTTCATGGGCGGCCGAGGCCACCAGCCAACGCTTGAGGTAGAACAGCGGCAACGCCTTGTCACGCACGATCACCACTTCCTGGCCGTCCACCACGTTAGTGCGCGACAGGTCGAGGTGGAAGATCTCGTTGACGTTGACCAGCGGGAAGGCGAACGCCTGGTTGCCCAGCATCACCATCAGGGTCGGCATGATCGCCAGGGTCAACGGCACCTTGATGACGATCTTGGAGCCCTGGCCCTTGGTCGAGTAGATATTGATCGAGCCGTTGAGCTGGCTGATCTTGGTCTTCACCACGTCCATGCCCACGCCACGCCCGGACACGTCGGAGATCTCGGTTTTGGTCGAAAAGCCCGGGGCAAAGATCAGGTTGTAGCACTCGGTGTCGGTCAGGCGGTCGGCGGCGTCCTTGTCCATCACGCCGCGCTTGACCGCGATATTGCGCAAGATGGTCGGGTCCATGCCTTTGCCGTCATCGGTGATCGACAGCAGGATGTGGTCGCCCTCTTGCTCCGCCGCCAAAATCACTTTGCCGTTGCGGGACTTGCCCGCAGCTTCGCGTTCTTCCGGAGTTTCTACGCCGTGGTCGACCGCGTTGCGCACCAAGTGGACCAGCGGGTCAGCCAGAGCCTCGACGAGGTTTTTGTCGAGGTCGGTTTCTTCGCCCACCAGTTCCAGGTTGATTTCTTTCTTGAGCTGGCGCGCCAGGTCACGAACCAGGCGCGGGAAACGGCCGAAGACTTTCTTGATCGGCTGCATCCGCGTTTTCATCACCGCGGTTTGCAGGTCGGCGGTGACCACGTCGAGGTTCGACACGGCCTTCTGCATGGCTTCGTCGCCGCTGTTCAGGCCCAGGCGCACCAGGCGGTTACGCACCAGCACCAGTTCGCCCACCATGTTCATGATGTCGTCCAGGCGCGCGGTATCCACACGCACGGTGGTTTCGGCTTCGCTGGCAGGTTTTTCCGCTGCCGCTGGGGCCGCTGCACGCGCAGGGGCCGGGGCGGCGGCAGGTGCTGGCTTGGCTGCCGGCGCAGGTTTGGCAGCAACCGGTGCCGCAGTGGCAGCGGCTGGCGCTGCAACCTGGGCGGCAGCGGCCGGGGCCACTTCGCTGAACTTGCCTTTGCCGTGCAGTTCGTCGAGCAAGGCTTCGAATTCGTGATCGGAGATCAACCCGTCACCGGCCGGTGCGGTACTGGCCGCTGGCGCGGCGGCGGCGGCGGCAGTCGCCGCCACCTCGGGCAGGGCTTCGGCCACAAAGGTGCCTTTGCCATGCAGTTGGTCGAGCAGTGCCTCGAATTCGTCGTCGGTAATGTCAGTGCTGGTGTTGGCAGCGGGTGCTTCTGGCGTCGCCGCAGGAGGTGCCACGGCATCCGCCGCGAACTGGCCTTTGCCGTGCAACTGGTCGAGCAACGACTCGAACTCGGCGTCCGTAATGTCTTCACCGCTCGGCGTCGCGGCAGGCTGCACCGGCACTTCAGCTTCGGCCTTGACCGCGCTGAGGGAGTTGAGCAGTTGTTCGAACTCGCTGTCGGTCACGTCCGGCTCGGCTTGCGCCACCGGCTCCGGTGCGGCCTCGACCACCGGCGCAGCCGCGGTATCGGCAGGTTCGGCCAGGCGCGCCAGGGCGGCCAGCAGTTCCGGCGTGGCGGCAGTGATCGGTGCACGTTCACGCACTTGGCTGAACATGCCGTTGACCGCATCCAGTGCTTCGAGAATCACGTCCATCAGTTCCGAGTCGACGTGACGCTCACCCTTGCGCAGGATGTCGAAAACGTTCTCGGCGATGTGACAGCACTCCACCAGCTCATGGAGCTGGAGGAAGCCGGCGCCCCCTTTTACAGTGTGAAAACCGCGAAAAATTGCATTGAGCAGGTTCGCATCATCCGGTCGGCTTTCCAGCTCGACCAGTTGTTCGGACAGTTGCTCTAGAATTTCGCCGGCCTCTACAAGGAAATCCTGAAGGATTTCTTCATCGGCGCCGAAGCTCATGTGGGTGCTCCTTAGAAGCCTAAACTGGATAACAGGTCATCTACGTCATCCTGACCTGACACAACGTCTTCACGTTTATCGGCATGAATCTGCGGACCTTCACCCTTGGCGAGATGTTTTTGTGGATCTTTTTCCGAGAGGATCGCTTCACGGTCATGTTCGATGCCGGCAAAACGATCGACCTGGCCGGCCATCAGCACCAATTTGAGCAAGTTGCTTTCCACTTCGGTAACCAACTGGGTCACGCGCTTGATCACCTGGCCGGTGAGGTCCTGGTAATCCTGGGCCAGCAGGATGTCGTTGAGGTTGCTGGCCACCGTGCGGTTTTCCTGTTCGCTGCGCGACAGGAACCCGTCGACGCGACGCGCCAGTTCACGAAACTCTTCAGCGCCCACTTCGCGGCGCATGAAGCGGCCCCAGTCCTGGCTCAAGGCCTGGGCTTCGGTGGCCATGCCGTTGACCAGGGGCGTGGCGTTTTCCACCAGGTCCATGGTGCGGTTGGCCGCCGCCTCAGTCAGCCTGACCACATAGGACAGGCGCTCGGTGGCGTCGGTAATCTGGGAAATTTCTTCGGCCTGGGGCATGCGCGGGTCAATCTGGAAATTGACGATTGCGCTGTGCAGCTCGCGTGTGAGCTTGCCCACTTCCTGGTACAGGCCGCGGTCACGGGTCTGGTTAAGCTCATGGATCAACTGCACCGCATCGGCGAACTGGCCTTTTTCCAGGCTGTCGACCAACTGGTGAGCATGTTTTTTCAGGGTCGACTCAAAGTCGCCCTGTGACGTTTCGTTATGCTCCATAGCTCCCCCGCGATGGCATTAGCCGTGGATGCGTTCGAAGATTTTCTCGATCTTCTCTTTCAAGGCCAGTGCCGTGAATGGTTTGACCACATAACCGTTGACCCCGGCTTGGGCGGCTTCGATGATCTGTTCGCGCTTGGCTTCGGCGGTCACCATCAGCACAGGCAAGCTGCGCAGTTTTTCATCGGCGCGCACATGGCGCAGCAGGTCGATACCGGTCATGCCCGGCATGTTCCAGTCGGTTACCAGAAAGTCGATGCTCCCGCTGTTGAGGATCGGAATGGCCGTCAGGCCGTCATCCGCCTCGACCGTGTTGGTGAACCCAAGGTCACGCAACAGGTTTTTAATGATCCGCCGCATCGTTGAGAAGTCATCAACGATGAGGATTTTCATGTTCTTGTCCAATTCGACCTCCAAGCAGTCTTAAACGCGCCCAGCACCTGGACGCGCCATTTCAATCAACAGGCGTTACACAAAAAGGACTGCCCAGGGCACCACGGCACACAGCCGCGAAACCTTGCGATCTCACGGCAGCGTCTGCAGTGCCCCCACACTGCCTGTCAGCGCGCGCGCCACTCGGCCAATCGCCCCCGCAAGCGGGCTGCGCACTGGCTATGCAACTGGCTGACACGCGATTCGCTGACCCCCAGGACCTCACCGATTTCCTTGAGGTTCAGCTCTTCGTCGTAGTACAGCGCCAGCACCAGCCGCTCACGCTCCGGCAAGTTGGCGATTGCATCGGCCAACGCGCCCTGGAAACGTTCATCTTCCAGGTCGCGTGACGGCTCCGTATGCGCGCTCGCGCCGTCCTCGTGCAGCCCTTCGTGTTCGCCGTCCTGTAAAAGGTCGTCAAAACTGAACAGGCGGCTGCCCAAGGTATCGTTCAAAATCCCGTAATAATCGTCGAGACTCAATTGGAGTTCGGCCGCAACTTCATGATCTTTAGCGTCACGACCGGTTTTTGCTTCAATTGCTCGAATTGCATCACTGACCATGCGCGTATTGCGGTGTACCGAACGCGGCGCCCAATCGCCTTTACGCACCTCGTCGAGCATCGCGCCACGGATACGGATACCCGCATACGTTTCGAAACTGGCACCCTTGCTGGCGTCGTATTTGGTCGAGACTTCAAGCAGGCCGATCATGCCGGCCTGGATCAAGTCTTCAACCTGCACACTCGCGGGCAGGCGCGCCAACAGGTGATAGGCAATGCGCTTGACCAACGGCGCATAGCGCTCGATCAATTCGCCCTGGCTGTCACGTGCCGACTTTTTGTAAAGGTTGTAGCCGCTGGATGTCATAGCACCGGTCCTGCGCTCGTCTGATGCACCAAACGCTCGACGAAAAACTCCAGATGCCCCCGCGGGTTGGCGGGCAACGGCCAGGTATCGACCTTCTGGGCAATGGCCTTGAACGCCAGTGCGCATTTCGAACGAGGGAACGCTTCGTAGACCGCACGCTGCTTTTGCACGGCCTTGCGCACACACTCGTCATAGGGAACTGCGCCGACGTATTGTAAAGCCACATCGAGGAAGCGGTCCGTGACCTTGGTCAACTTGGCGAACAGGTTGCGCCCTTCCTGCGGGCTCTGGGCCATGTTGGCCAGCACGCGGAAGCGATTCATGCCGTAGTCACGGTTAAGCAGTTTGATCAGCGCGTAGGCATCGGTGATCGAGGTGGGCTCGTCGCACACCACCAACAGCACTTCCTGCGCTGCGCGCACAAAGCTGACCACCGACTCGCCGATCCCGGCGGCGGTGTCGATCACCAGCACGTCGAGGTTGTCGCCGATGTCGCTGAACGCCTGGATCAGCCCGGCATGCTGCGCGGGGCTCAGGTGCACCATGCTCTGGGTGCCCGAGGCCGCCGGCACGATGCGAATGCCACCAGGGCCCTGGAGCAGCACATCGCGCAGCTCGCAGCGGCCCTCGATCACATCGGCCAGGGTATGTTTGGGTGTCAGCCCCAGGAGAACGTCCACGTTCGCCAAGCCCAGGTCAGCATCCAGCAGCATGACGCGACGGCCAAGCTCTGCCAGGGCCAGGGACAAATTCACTGACACGTTAGTTTTCCCGACGCCACCTTTGCCGCCGGTCACCGCGATCACCTGTACGGGATGCATGCTGCCCATTTTATTTCTTTACCTTGTCTTGCTTAGACGCAGGCTACATGGCTTGGCCGCGTGAATCGCTTGCAGACCATCGATGTAGGTACATTTCACGGTGTTCATCCTGCCTCAACCCACCCGTTTAGCCGGGTGGTGGTAAAGGTCGGCGAACATATCGGCCATCGCTTCCTCGCTAGGCTCGTCTTGCATTTGCACACTCACGGCACGGCTGACCAACTGATGACGGCGCGGCAGATGCAGATCATCCGGGATCCGCGGCCCGTCGGTGAGGTAGGCAACCGGTAATTCATGGCTGATGGCCAGGCTCAATACCTCGCCCAGGCTCGCGGTTTCGTCGAGTTTGGTGAGGATGCAGCCGGCCAGGCCGCAACGCTTGTAGCTGTGATAGGCAGCGGTAAGAACCTGTTTCTGGCTGGTGGTTGCAAGCACCAGGTAATTTTTCGACTTGATGCCACGCCCGGCCAGGCTTTCGAGCTGCATGCGCAGCGCTGGATCACTGGCTTGCAGGCCGGCGGTATCGATCAGCACCACGCGCTTGCGCAGCAACGGCTCGAGGGCATTGGCCAGGGACTGGCCCGGGTCGACATGGGTCACCGGCACGTTGAGAATGCGGCCCAGGGTCTTGAGCTGCTCCTGGGCGCCGATGCGGTAGCTGTCCATGCTCACCAACGCGATATTCTGTGCGCCGTACTTAAGCACATAACGGGCGGCCAGCTTGGCCAGGGTGGTGGTCTTGCCCATGCCGGCGGGGCCGACCATGGCGATCACACCGCCCTCTTCCAGGGGTTCGATTTCCGGCGTGGCGATCATGCGCGCCAGATGCGCCAGCAACATGCGCCAGGCCTGACGAGGTTCTTCGACTTCGGCGGTCAAGGCCAGCAGGTCGCGGGACAACGGGCCGGACAAGCCGATGCGTTGCAAGCGGCGCCACAGGTTGGCTTGCTGGGGCTTGCTGCCTTGCAACTGAGTCCAGGCCAACGAGCCCAGCTGCACTTCGAGCAATTCACGCAGGCCATTGAGTTCAAAGCGCATCGAGTCGATCACACGCTGGTCAACTGCGGCGGCCGGGGCAGGCGCTGCAGGACGCGGCGGTTCGACAAAGGTGGGCTCAACCAGCGGCTCGGCGGCGGTCAGCGGCAGGCCGGCGAATAATTGGCGATTGGTGCTGGCATCGCTGTCACCGCGCATGCTCAGTTCAGCCTGGGCCGACACAATGCGCGAGGCGGTCTTGCGCAGCTCGTCTTCGAGTTCCATGTTCGGCACGCGCGGGGCCAGCGCCTGGGGCGTGTAATCCAGGGCAGCCGTCAGCTCGACACCGCCGGCAATCCGACGGTTACCGATAATCGCGGCATCGGCGCCCAGCTCATCGCGGACCAACTTCATGGCCTGACGCATATCGGCGGCGAAAAAACGCTTAACTTGCATAACCCACTACCTCAGCCATTGGGCCCAACTGTCGCGACGATAGTCACTTGCTTATTGTCAGGAATTTCCTGGTAAGCCAACACGTGCAAATTCGGTACAGCCAGGCGTCCAAACCGCGACAACATCGCGCGAACCGGGCCGGCCACCAGCAGGATCACCGGGTTGCCCTGCATTTCCTGGCGCTGTGCGGCGTCGATCAACGAACGCTGCAGCTTTTCAGCCATGCTTGGCTCCAGTAAAACGCCCTCTTCCTGGCCTTGCCCTGCCTTCTGAATACTATTGAGCAATATTTGTTCCAACCTGGGTTCCAAGGTGATCACAGGCAGCTCGGACTCAGTCCCTACAATGCTTTGCACGATTGCGCGGGACACCCCGACACGCACCGCCGCCACCAGAGCGGCAGTATCTTGACTCTTGGCGGCATTGTTGGCGATGGCCTCGGCAATGCTGCGAATGTCGCGCACAGGCACCTGTTCGGCCAACAGCGCTTGCAACACCTTGAGCAACTGCGACAACGACAGCACGCCAGGCACCAGCTCTTCGGCCAGTTTTGGCGACGATTTGGCCAGCAAGCCCATCAATTGCTGGACTTCCTCGTGGCCGATCAGCTCGTGGGAGTGCTTGTAGAGAATCTGGTTGAGGTGCGTGGCGACCACGGTGCTGGCATCCACCACGGTGTAACCGAGGGACTGCGCCTGGCTGCGCTGGCTGACTTCGATCCACACCGCTTCCAGGCCGAAAGCCGGATCTTTGGCGGTGATGCCGTTGAGCGTACCGAACACTTGGCCGGGGTTGATCGCCAGTTCGCGGTCCGGGTAGATCTCGGCTTCGGCCAGGATCACCCCCATCAGTGTCAGGCGATAGGCGCTGGGGGCCAGGTCGAGGTTGTCACGGATATGCACAGTGGGCATCAGGAAGCCCAAGTCCTGCGACAGCTTCTTGCGCACGCCCTTGATTCGCGCCAGCAGTTGCCCACCCTGGTTGCGGTCGACCAGCGGGATCAGGCGGTAGCCGACTTCCAGGCCGATCATGTCGATGGGCGTGACGTCGTCCCAGCCCAGTTCCTTGGTTTCCTGGGCACGGGCCGGGGATGGCAGCAGATCCTGTTGACGGGCAATCTCCTGCTCGGCCTGGACCTTGACCTGGTTCTGCTTCTTCCAGAACAGGTACGCCGCGCCACCCGCCAGGGCCGCCATGCTCAGGAACGAGAAGTGCGGCATGCCCGGCACGATACCCATGATCGCCATAATGCCCGCCGCCACGGCCAGGGCCTTGGGCGAAGCGAACATCTGCCGGCTGATCTGCTTGCCCATGTCTTCGGAGCCCGAAGCACGGGTAACCATGATGGCCGCCGCTGTGGATAACAACAGTGATGGCAATTGCGCCACTAAACCGTCACCAATGGTCAGCAAGGCGTACACCTTGCCGGCATCGCCGAAGGTCATGCCGTGCTGGAAGATACCGACCGCCATGCCGCCGATCAGGTTGATAAACAGAATCAACAGGCCAGCGATGGCGTCACCGCGCACAAATTTGCTGGCGCCGTCCATGGAGCCGTAGAACTCGGCTTCCTGAGCAACTTCGGCCCGGCGCGACTTGGCTTGGTTCTGGTCGATCAAGCCGGCGTTGAGGTCGGCGTCGATGGCCATCTGCTTGCCGGGCATGGCGTCGAGGGTAAACCGCGCGCTCACCTCGGAAATCCGCCCGGCGCCCTTGGTCACCACCACAAAGTTGATGATCATCAGGATCGCGAACACCACGATACCGACCACGTAGTTACCGCCGATCACCACCTCACCGAAGGCCTGGATCACCTTACCGGCAGCGGCATGGCCGTCCTGGCCGTGGAGCATCACCACCCGCGTGGAGGCGACGTTCAATGCCAGACGTAGCAGGGTCGCCACCAGCAGAATCGTCGGGAACACCGCGAAATCCAGCGGCCGCAAGGCGTACACGCACACCAGCAAGACCACGACAGACAGGGCAATGTTGAAGGTAAAGAACACGTCGAGCAGGAAGGGCGGCATCGGCAACATCATCATTGCCAGCATCACCAGCAACAACAACGGCACACCCAGATTGCCCCGCGACAGGTCAGTCAGGGTGCCACGGGCCGTGTTGAGCATTTGAGAGCGATCTACCACCGGTATTCCTCGGGTCCTTGAAGCAAAGTTTTGACGCTGGAGGGCGACTTGGAGGCGGGGTTGCAAGAAGCCTTCCAACTTTGGTTTTGGGATGATTCTCGAGTGCTAGCCGATTCAAGTGTGGGAGCTGGCTTGCCTGCGATTGCGGTGTGTCAGCCACTGAGATATTGGCTGTGAGTCAGCTATCGCAGGCAAGCCAGCTCCCACATTTGGATTTGTGTGCACCTTGGATATCGAGGAAATTTCCGATAAGGATTTGGGGTTGCCCCTAGGAAACTCGCTCTCTAGTCTCCGTACACCGCTGCAAACGCAGCGGACGGGCGTCGCGGCCCGGATTACCTAGGAGCAAAAGCACCCTCTCCCTTTCTAAAAGGAGCTTCACAGTGATCAAACACGCCTCAAATTCCCCCACCCGGCTGTTTACCGTAGCCGACGGCATCAGCAGCGAAGACCTGCTGGTCAACCTTAGTGAAACACTTGCTTCGGCCAATGCGCTGAGCTGCGACTTGGCCTTTGACCTGGAAGGTTCGAAACGAGAGGAATTGCTCGGCGTTGCGCAGTTGATCGAACTCGCGCAGTTACTGGCTGATCGCCTGCACGTTGGCGCCACAATGGCGGGCAAAGCAAGCAGCGGATAATACGGGCAAGGGTGGGAGCTGGCTTGCCTGCGATTGCGGTGTGTCAGCCACTGGGATATTGGCTGTGAGTCAGCCATCGCAGGCAAGCCAGCTCCCACCTGTGATTCAGTTTTTAAACTGGCCGTATATTGTAAGCCTGTGGGCCTTTTGGACCTTGTGTGATGTCAAACTCTACTTTTTGATTCTCCTCCAGGCTTTTGTACCCAGCCGTCGCAATTGCCGAGTAATGGGCAAACACATCGGGCCCTTCATCATCTTGGGTAATAAAACCAAATCCCTTCTCCGCGTTAAACCACTTCACCGTGCCAGTTGCCATTGCCATTCTCCCTACACTTCACTTGAGACCCGGTTCACCTGGGTTGCACCGTTTGATAGGCAACGCATAAATACCCTCGGGTCGATGGACCATTTGGAACTCCATGCGCTTGCCAAACCACAGCGCGGTGCAACGCCAGTCTCTGCCATTGATAAACACATCCTCTCCCCCGCCATCGGGCTTGATCAACCAATCGCCTCTGAGCCAGACGTAATACCTGACCGTACCCGTAGCCACCTTCACAACCGCTCTCCCTGCATCTCGTTACTACATACGCGCAGTGCATGGTGGGTAATAAAACAGCGGGCAGCGCCCGTTGGCTACTGTCAGAGTTGACAGGTAGACGCGGGCTTTCAATGGGTGATAGGCATGGCAACGTTGCGGATCATGCATCCGCTGATTTTTTGCGTTTGCGCGGTTTGCGCTGCTTGGCAGGCGCTTGCGGGATTTCAGCACATGTGACATTCATCGATTGGACGGCAACCTCGTTGCCATCGCGATCCCGCACAATAAAGCCGATGCCTTTGACCGCATCGAACCACCTGACCGTACCCCTATCCATCACCGCCTCCCGAGCCGCGCATGGCTGCGCGCCTCATCGCTGTATCAAACAGTGAAGGCGGCGTAATGGCTACTGTCAAAGTTGACAGGTAAGACCGGGTTTGAATCCTGATGAAGTCATCATGATAGGTACTTCGACGCCTGCGAAAACGCTATCGGGCCTAGGGATAAAGATTTTGTGGAACCGGTACGACATTTTTTGTCACTCAACTCGCTGAGCGATCAGCTCTTTAAAATCACCCTTCCCTAGGGTGGATAAGCGATTAAAAAATAGCGGCGAAACCATGGACTTAAATTTAAACGCATTAAACACCTTTTTTCGCTTTGCCTCCTCAGAGGCTGAAACGGTTGAATCAGGGCCCCCTAAAGCTGAGTACGTTTGGGCGCCAGCGCCGTCGACGGGCGAAACTAAACTGGTACCAGATCTGAAAAAAACGCTATTCGAGATTTTAGGCAATGAAGTGGATTCACCCGCAGCGTTCGATAAGTTGATCGAAAAACTCAAGGTGATGCCGCAAAAAGATCTGAAAGCCTATCTACAGCGTTTTGAATCAGCCCTGTCACCTGAACGATTCAAACGCCTGCAGGACGATCTTAATTTGGTAAGAGGAGGCTGGACATCTGACCCGCGCGGGATTCCAGGTGATGGTGGCAGCAATTCCCAAAACGTCGACATGAGCCTTTACCCCGCGGGCGAGGTCATCAGTGACAAGCCCCTGATGAAGGCGGACAGCTTCTATCACTATCATCCTGGTGGGTCTGAACCCGGAAAAAAGCCAGAAAATATCTATAGTGGTTTCAGCCAAGGTTATGAAGATAACTGTGTAATTACTTCCTGGATCAAGGCAGGGATGGCGCTGTTTGGTCAAAAGGATGTCTTTGAAGCGGTAAAGGAAGTCGCTCAGGGTTATTTCGTGACCATGCGCGACGGTTTCAAACTGTACCTGTCAAAAGGCGAGTTACAGTTGGCAGCCCGCAATTCAGGGTATAAAGGCGATGATCCGGTGATGCTCACCGACGCTAACTTTATGTTCGCAGTGGCTGCCAAGCGAGCACAACTGGTAAATAGCTATGATCGTGTTGGACAGAGCTACGCTAATGGCGTGAAAAGCCTTAACGATGGAGCTTCTCCTTGGGAAGGGTATGAACTCCTTGGGTTAAAGGATCACATTAAACCCGGCCGCGATAGTAACGCGAAGTTGAAGGAGCTGGAAACTCCGGGTGAAATCGGGGTTGCCAGCGCTCCAGGCCACAATTTTTTGGTAGTGGATGGCCGGCAAGAGCTCTTTGGAACCCGTGGCGGTAAACCAGACCCTACACTTGTAGAGCAGGTGTACGTGCTGCAATTATCGAAAGTCGAAGCACCCCAAAGCGATACTCCCGAGCGACTTAAATAACTACGGTTTACCACAGCCGCGGCGCATTGAGCCTCAGGAATCCCGACGCAAATCCGGCGGAATCGGCAAATCCTTGAGCGGATCAGGCCGCTTGCCCTTGCCGGCGCGGTATTGGCGGATTTGGTAAACGTAGGCCAGTACCTGTGCAACGGCCAGGTACAAGCCGGCCGGGATTTCCTGGTCGAGGTCGGTGGAATAGAAAATCGAGCGCGCCAACGCCGGCGATTCCAGCAACAGAATGTCGTTGGCCACGGCGATTTCGCGGATTTTCAACGCGGTGAAGTCGCTGCCCTTGGCCAGCAGCATCGGTGCGCCACCCTTCTCCGGGTCGTATTTGAGCGCCACGGCGTAGTGGGTCGGGTTGGTGATGATCACATCGGCGTCGGGCACCGAGGCCATCATCTTGCGCTGGGACATTTCCCGCTGCAGTTGGCGGATGCGTTGCTTGACCTCGGGGCGGCCTTCCTGGTCCTTGTGCTCGTCGCGCACTTCCTGCTTAGTCATCAGCAGTTTCTTGTGGCTTTCCCACAGTTGGATCGGCGCATCCACGGCGGCGATCAGGATCAGCCCGAGGGCCATCCACAGTGCGCTCCAGCCCACCACCTGCACGCTGTGGATGATCGCCGATTCCAGCGGTTCATGGGCAATGCGCAGCAAGTCGTCGATGTCGGATGACAACACCGCCAACGCCACGAACAGAATCAGGAAAAACTTGGCCAGGGCCTTGAGCAATTCAATCAGGGCCTTGGCAGAGAACATGCGCTTGAGCCCCGCCCCCGGGTTCATGCGGCTGAACTTGGGCGCCATGCTGCCCGCGGCAAACAACCAGCCGCCGAGGGCGACCGGGCCGATCAGCGCGGCCAGCAGCAAAGTGATCAAGATCGGTTGCACCGCCAACAGGGCGATTTTGCCTGAGTGCAGCAGGTACTGGGCCATGGCGTCAGGGTTGAGCAGCACTTCGCGGGGCAAGCTGAAGTTGTGCTTCATCATCTCCAGCAGGTCCAGCGCCAGGCCACCGCCGTAGATCAGCAAGGCGCCTGCACCGGCGATCATGGTGGCGAAGGTGTTGAGCTCTTTGGAGCGCGCGATCTCGCCCTTTTCCCGGGAGTCCTTTTTACGTTTCTCCGTGGGGTCTTCTGTTTTGTCCTGACCACTCTCGCTCTCGGCCATGGCTCAGCGCGCCCGTGCCAGGTCACGTAAGAACTGCAAGGCGTCGGTGGCCAGCGGTTGATACTGATTGAGAATGTCAGCCAGGCCGACCCAGAAAATCCCCATGCCCAACACCAGGGTCAGCGGGAAACCAATCGAGAAGATGTTCAGTTGCGGCGCCGCGCGGGTCATCACGCCGAACGCGATATTGACCACCAGCAGCGCCGTGATCGCCGGCAACACCAGCAACAGCGCCGCGCCCAGCACCCAACCGAGGCGCCCCACCAGTTCCCAGAAGTGGTTGACCACCAAGCCTGCGCCCACCGGCAAGGTGGTGAAACTCTCGGTCAGCACCTCGAACGCCACCAGATGACCGTTCATGGCCAGGAATAGCAAGGTCACCAGCATGGTCAGAAACTGCCCGATCACCGCCGCCGACACGCCGTTGGTGGGGTCCACCATTGAAGCGAAGCCCATACCCATCTGGATCGAGATGATTTGCCCGGCCACCACGAAAGCCTGGAAGAACAGGGTCAGGGAAAACCCCAGCATGGCGCCGATCAGAATCTGTTCGGCAATCAGCAACAAGGCGCTAAGGTCCAGTGCGTTCACCGGCGGCATCGGCGGCAGGCCCGGCACGATCACCACGGTGATCGCCACAGCGAAATACAGGCGCACACGACGCGGTACCAACGTGGTGCCGAACACCGGCATGGCCATCAACATCGCCGTGACGCGAAACAGCGGCAGGATGAACGAGGCCACCCAGGTACTGATCTGGGTGTCGGTCAAGGCCAGCAAGGATTGCATCGGCTCAGCCGATCAACTGCGGAATACTGCCGTACAACTGCAGGATGTATTCCATGAAGGTTTGCACCAGCCACGGGCCGGCGACGATCAGGGTCACCAGCATCACCAGCAGGCGCGGCAGAAAGCTCAGGGTTTGTTCGTTGATCTGGGTGGCCGCCTGGAACATCGCCACCAGCAGGCCCACCAACAGACTGGGCACCACCAGCACGGCGACCATCAGGGTGGTCAGCCACAGCGCTTCACGGAACAGGTCAACGGCGACTTCTGGCGTCATAGCGCTATACCCCTCCGAAACTGCCGGCCAGGGTGCCAATAATCAGCGCCCAGCCGTCCACCAGCACAAACAGCATGATCTTGAACGGCAGCGAGATGATCAACGGTGACAGCATCATCATACCCATGGCCATCAGCACGCTCGCCACCACCAGGTCGATGATCAGGAACGGGATGAAGATCATGAAGCCAATCTGGAACGCGGTCTTCAGTTCGGAGGTGACGAACGCCGGCACCAGAATAGTCAGCGGCGCCTGGTCCGGGGTAGCGATGTCGGTGCGCTTGGACAGGCGCATGAACAGCTCAAGGTCGCTGGAGCGGGTTTGCGACAGCATGAAGTCCTTGATCGGGCCCTGAGCCTTGTCGATGGCATCCTGGGCTGTGAGCTTTTCCGCCAGATAAGGTTGCAGGGCTTGCTGGTTCACCTTGTCGAACACCGGCGCCATGATGAACAGCGTCAAAAACAGCGCCATGCCGGTGAGGATCTGGTTCGATGGCGTCTGCTGCAGGCCCAGGGCCTGGCGCAGGATCGAGAAGACGATGATGATCCGCGTAAAGCTGGTCATCAGCATGACGAACGCCGGGATAAAACTCAGCGCCGTCATGATCAGCAGGATCTGCAGGCTGACCGAATATTCCTGCGCGCCCGCCGCGTTGGTGCCCAGGGTGATCGCCGGGATCGACAACGGGTCGGCGCCCAGGGCCATCGGTGCGGCCAGCAACAGCATGAGCGTCAACAAAACGCGCATTACTTCTTATCCTTCTGATCCTTGCCCAGCAACTCCATCAGGCGCTGGGCGAATTCTGGCGTGGCGGCTTCGGTCTTGACCGCGTCCACCGGGGTCTTGAGTACATGCAGCGGGGTGATGCGGCCGGGGGTGATGCCGAGCAGGATCTGCTCCTCGCCCACCTGCACCAGCACCAGCCGATCACGCGGGCCGAGGGCGCGCGAGCCCACCAGCTCGATCACTTGGCCGTTGCCCGGGCCGATGCGCTGCACGCGGCGCATCAACCAGGCCAGCACGAAGATCAGGCCAATCACCAGCAACAGGCCCAGCACCAGTTGCGTCAACTGCCCACTGACACTGCCGACCGCTGGCGCCGCAGCCACCTGCGCCACCGGTTCCGCCGCCAGGGCGCTCAATGGCAGCGCCAGCAACAGTCCCGCCATCAAGTACTTCATCTCAGCGCAACTTCTTGATGCGTTCGCTCGGGCTGATCACGTCGGTCAGGCGGATGCCGAACTTCTCGTTGACCACCACCACCTCGCCATGGGCAATCAGGGTGCCGTTGACCAGCACGTCCAACGGCTCGCCGGCCAGGCGGTCCAGCTCGATCACCGAGCCCTGGTTGAGCTGCAACAGGTTGCGGATGTTGATTTCGGTGCTGCCCACTTCCATGGAAATCGACACCGGGATGTCGAGGATCACATCCAGGTTCGGGCCGTCGAGGCTCACCGGGTCGTTGTTCTTCGGCACGCTGCCGAATTCTTCCATGGCCAGGCGGTTGCCGGCCGGCGCGGTAGCGGCGTCGGCGGCCAGCAGCGCGTCGATGTCGTCCTGGCCAACATCGCCGGTTTCTTCCAGGGCCGCAGCCCACTCGTCAGCCAGGGCCTGGTCTTCGGCGGAAGTATTTTCGTGTTCGGTAGCCATTACATGTCCTCGGCGCAGCAAACAATCATGAATTGGGGTTGAATCAGCGGCGGTTGATCGGCTCAACCACTTGCAGCGCCAGGTTGCCCTTGTGGGAACCGAGCTTGACCTTGAATGACGGCACGCCGTTGGCGCGCATGATCAACTCTTCCGGCAAGTCGACGGGGATGATGTCCCCAGGCGCCATGTGCAAAATATCGCGCAGGCGCAACTGACGGCGGGCCACGGTGGCGCTCAACGGCACGTCGACGTCCAGCAGGTCTTCGCGCAGGGCCTTGACCCAGCGTTCGTCCTGGTCGTCGAGGTCGGACTGGAAGCCGGCGTCGAGCATTTCGCGCACCGGCTCGATCATCGAGTACGGCATGGTCACGTGCAGGTCGCCGCCACCGCCATCGAGTTCGATGTGGAAGGTCGACACCACAATGGCCTCGCTCGGCCCGACGATGTTGGCCATGGCCGGGTTCACTTCCGAGTTGATGTACTCGAAGTTGACTTCCATGATCGCCTGCCAGGCTTCCTTCAAGTCGATGAAGGCCTGCTCCAGCACCATGCGTACCACGCGCAGTTCGGTGGGGGTGAATTCACGCCCTTCGATCTTGGCGTGACGGCCGTCGCCGCCGAAGAAGTTGTCCACCAGCTTGAACACCAGCTTGGCGTCGAGGATGAACAGCGCAGTGCCGCGCAACGGCTTGATCTTGACCAGGTTGAGGCTGGTGGGCACGTACAGCGAGTGTACGTATTCACCGAACTTCATCACCTGCACACCGCCCACGGCCACGTCCGCCGAGCGGCGCAGCATGTTGAACATGCTGATGCGGGTGTAGCGGGCAAAGCGTTCGTTGATCATCTCCAGGGTCGGCATGCGTCCCCGCACGATGCGATCCTGGCTGGTCAGGTCATAACTTTTGACGCTGCCGGGTTCGGCAGCCATTT
Source organism: Pseudomonas sp. FSL L8-0168 (assembly GCF_037976155.1). Classification (NCBI taxonomy): domain Bacteria; kingdom Pseudomonadati; phylum Pseudomonadota; class Gammaproteobacteria; order Pseudomonadales; family Pseudomonadaceae; genus Pseudomonas; species Pseudomonas sp. FSL L8-0168. Next base: position 3,443,719 of record NZ_CP150262.1, read on the forward strand.
CGGTCTGTACCAGACCATCGTCCACGCCATGCAACAGCGCATCGATTTCATCCTGGGACAGCAGGTCTTGCACGGCCATGTCGTGATCCTACTGCAATACGAAGTTAGTGAAGAGCGCCTGCTCGACCACAACTTTGCCGAGTTCTTTCTGGGCCACTTCCTGCACGCTGGCAGTGACCTTCTGGCGCAGCATTTCCTGGCCGACTGGCGTGGCCAGGCTGTCGAAGCTCTGCCCGGAGAACAGCATCACCAGGTTGTTGCGAATCACCGGCATATGCACCTTGAGGGCATCCAGATCCGCTTGGTTGCGCGCCAACAAGGTGATGCTCACCTGCAGGTAGCGTTGACGACCATTCTGGTTGTAGTTGGCGACAAAGGCCGGAAGCATCTGTTCGAAGATTGCCGGTTGCTTGACGTTCGTGGCGGCTTCGGCGGCGGGCGCCGGTTTGCTCGCGCTGCTGTGCATGATGTACCAGGTGCCGCCCACCGACGCACCGATGGCCAGAAGCAGGCCCAGCACAATCATCAGGATCAGCTTGAGCTTGCCTTTGCCTGCGGGGGGAGTTGCTGCGTCGTCGCTCTTCGCCATGCCAATAATCCGTCACTATTCGGGGATTCGTAGATCTATGGCAAGGCAAGAGCAAGTGTTATGCCAGAGTTGGCTGGCAGGCGCAGGAAGATGATCGTTCCCACGCTCTGCGTGGGAATGCATCCTGTGACGCTACGCGTCACCGTGCGCAACGGTCGAAAACATCGCCGACTTCGGGACGCGGAGCGTCCGGGGTGGCATTCCCACGCAGAGCGTGGGAACGATCAGCCAGCTCCCACACTGACCGGGTTTGAGCAGGAAGTCAGGCGTAGTAGTCGACGGCGCTGGAGCCGATCACGCTCTGGCTCACGGGCGCTGCCACTTCGGCCACGTCCACAGGGCCACCGGCGTCGCCGCTGTCAGCACGCCTGCCGCTGCCACTGACGCCCCGCGCCTGGCCCTGCTGTTGCTGCTGCTCCTGGCCCCGCGACTGGTCGGACACGTTCACATCCACCTGCCCCATGCCCTGCTGGGCAAACATCTCGCGCAAACGGCCGGACTGGCTTTCCAGGGCTTCACGCACCACCGCATGGCCGCTCATGAAGTTGACTTGGGCTTGCTGGTCCGCCGTCATATTGACCTTGATATCCAGGCGCCCCAGTTCAGCGGGCTGCAACTGGATCTCGGCCGACTTGAGGTTGGCGCTGGACAGGTACATCACGCGGTTGACCACCTCTTCGGTCCAGCCGCTCTGATGCATGGCAAGCGGCGCGTTGGCAACCGGCGGCAAGGCGTTGGCGGTTTTGGGCGTGGCGGCCTGGGTCAGCGCGGCGAGGCGGTTGGCGAAGTCGTCCACGCGGGTGTCGCTGCTGGCGTTCTTGAGGTCCTTGAGGCCGTCATCGATCAGCGCGCCGAAGGCCTTGTCGCCCCCCTGGTCGGTGCTGTCCTTGGTGGCTTGCTGGTCGACCATGTTGGCCAGGCCGGCGGCAAAGCTCTGCGCGGCGGTCGGCTGGTCCTGGGGGGTGGGCGCGGCTTTCTGCGGCGCCTGGCTGCTGGCCGAGACGTGACCGCCCTGCTCCATCGCCAGGCGCACGGCCGGCATCGAATCCAGCGGGTCGGCCTCAGGGTCGAAGGCCGGCTGCTTGGGCTCCTCGGTCACAGCAATGAGCGGCTGGGCCTGGTCATCTTCGGCAGTAACGGCAGGCGCTTGTACGGACACAGGGGCTGCCACGGGCGTCACGGCGGCGACCAGCGCCGGGTCGGCCACCGGTTGCTGCGCCAGGGACGGGTCGGCAGGTGGCTCGCCTTCACTGTCAGCGTGGTCGTCGCTCTTGGCCGGCTTGGCAGGCAAGGGATTGCCGCTATCGGCAACCGCTGGCGCGCTGGCGGCAGGTTTATCGTCGCCGGCGGCCGGTTTGGCGCTGGGATCAGAAGCCTTGTCGCGCACGGGTTTGGCTGGCGCGTCGTCGCTCTTGGCCTGCGGCTTGGCAGCTTGCTTGGCAAACACTTGAGCGAAGCCAGCGCCCTTGTCCCGCGGGGCCGCAGGCGCTACCGCAGGCGTGGCGGCCGGCGCTTGAGGCTTGGCCGCAGCAGCAGCCTGAAGAAGCGAATTGGGGGCGACTGGCATAAGTAAGGGTCTCCACTGCATGGGGTCGGGGATGCAGTCTATGGAGGTAGAGCAAGAGTCGGGCCAAGTCAGGCCGATAAAATATCAAACCCCAGAAAACCGCTCCCGCTCATGCTCATAAAGCGGCCGAACCAGCGCAAACTCACGATCAATCTGATCCACCAACGCCCCCAAGTCGGAAGCAGACTTGAAGGACTCGGTCTCCAACCGCTCACACAACGTTGCCAAGCGCAGCGCCCCCAAGTTGCCACTGCTGCCCTTGAAGCTGTGTGCGATACGCCCCAACGTCTTGGCGTCGTCCCGCGCCTTGCGCAGCGCTTGCACGCGCTCTTCAGAGTCATGCAGAAAGGTGTCCAGCAGCGTGGGGTATTCGCTTTCCATGACTTCCTGCAAACCCGACAACACCTCGGGGTCCATATGAATCTCAGCCACTTGCTCGCTCCTTGATCAAGAATCGGCGGATTATGCCAGAGCCGCCCAACAAAACTCCACGCAGACAGTGCGCCCGCCATCGGACCAGCCTACAGCGCTGCTCAGTTGACGCACCAGGCTCAGGCCCCGACCAGACAGACGGTCGATGTCCACGGGGCGCGCCAGCTCTTGCTCCACATCAAAACCCTGCCCGCTGTCTTCGAGGCGTAAGGTCAGTTTGCCGCCCTTGTCGGTGGGTACCACCTGCACATGCACGCGCACGTAACCGCTGTCCAACTGCGCCAGGCGCTCATGGCGCTGGCGATAATACTGCGCAAACCCCTGGGCATCGCGCTTGAGCCGTGAGTCCAGGCCCAGCACGCCATGCTCCAGCGCGTTGGAATACAACTCGGCCATCACACTGTAAAGCGCCCCGCTCTGCGCGCGCAGGCCATGGATCTCCAACAGCAGTTGCAGCAGGTACGGCAACGGGTTGTAGGTCCTGAGCGTCTGGGCGCGGAATTCGAAACTCACCGACCAATCCAGCGGGCACGACCGGCCGCTGTCGGCATACATCGGTTCGGACGCCCGCAAGGGTTGGCCCGCCTGCAACGTGATCTCGACCATGCTGACGTCATCGCGCGCCTGGCCGCGAAAGGCCGCCAGGGCCTGCTCGATGTCCTCGAACAGGCGGTCGGGCTCGCGGTTGGCGGCGAACACCTGCTGCAAGCGCTCGGCGCCGAACAGTTGATCGTTGGCGTCAGCGGTGTCGAGCACGCCGTCGGAAAGCAAAAACACCCGGTCGCCCAACGCCATGGGCCAGACCTCGGTGCTGTCATCGAACGCCTCTGCCGACAACACCCCCAGGGGCAGGTGCCGCGACATCAATGGCGTGCGCCTGCCCGTGGCGACTTCATGCACATAGCCTTCGGGCATGCCGCCGTTCCACACCTCCACCGCCCGCCGCTGGGCGCTCAGGCACAGCAAGGTGGCGCAGCAGAACATGTCCACCGGCAGGATGCGCTTGAGCTTGGCGTTCATTTCCCGCAGGGTCTGCGTGAGGCCGTAGCCCTTGGCGGTCATGCCGTAGAACACTTCGGCCAGGGGCATGGCGCCGATGGCGGCCGGCAAGCCATGGCCGGTGAAATCACCCAGCATCACATGCATGTCACCCGATGGCGTGTAAGCCGCCAGCAACAAGTCGCCGTTGAACAACGCATAAGGCGATTGCAGATAGCGGATATTCGGCGCGGCGTTGATGCAACCGGAATGGGCGACCTTGTCGAACACCGCCTTGGCCGCCCGCTGCTCATGCAGCAGGTGTTCGTGGTGCCTGGCGATCAGGTCACGCTGTTGCAAAACCGTGGCCTGCAGGCGGCGCAGGCGGTCCATGGCGTTGATCTTCGCTGCCAGGATCAAGGGGTTATAGGGCTTGGGCAGAAAGTCATCGCCGCCCGCGTCCAGGCACTGGGCCAGGGCTTCGCTTTCGCGCAGCGACGTGAGGAAGATGATCGGCACCAGCGCCTCCCCCGCCAGTTGCTTGATCTGCCGTGCGGCTTCGAAGCCGTCCATCACCGGCATCAGCGCGTCCATCAACACCAGTTGCGGGCGCTCACGGGCAAACACCTCAATCGCTTCGGCGCCGTTGCTGACAGTCAGCACCTGGTGGCCCTGACGGCGGATGATGCTCGCCAGCAACAGGCGGTCGGCGGCGCTGTCTTCGGCGATCAGGATGGTCAGCGCCTCCAGGACAGGGGCCAGGGCGCTCAATTGATATCGAACAGTTTGTCGAAGTTGGAGATGGCGAGGATCTTGCGCACGTCGGAGTTGCTGTTCGTCACGCGAACTTCGGCGTCATCACCTCCAGCATGATCCCGTAGCAACAGCAGCATGCCGAGGGCTGAACTGTCCATGTAGGTGGCATCCTTGAGGTCGACGATATAGGTCTCGGGCACCTTGTAGAAACGCTCGTAGGCTTCCCGAAACGCCTGGTGGCTGCCGAAATCGAACCGACCCTTGATTGCGATCGTCAACTTCTTCCCGTCCAGGGATACTTCTGACTCGACTGTCATGTGACTGCTTCCTTGTCGTTGCACTAGACACAAGGTGTAGCAGCTGAACCGCATCTGAGCAACACAGTGAATCAACTGTGGGAGCTGGCTTGCCTGCGATGGCGGCGTGTCAGCCACTGAATCTTTAACTGAACCACCGCGTTCGCAGGCAAGCCAGCTCCCACACTGGATTTGTGGTGCCGGTTAGAACTGTTCTGGGCGGGGAAGGCGTTGGGACAATTCATCGAGCAGCTTTTGCTCGCGCTTGTCTTCGATGGCTCGCGCTTCGTCGATGTAGCGCTGCACCAGTTTGCGCAGCCCCTCGACCCGGGCAAACGCCTGTTGCCAGGCCTCGCGCGCTTTGTCGAGGTTGGCCTCGTGCCAGGCCAGGCTCTGGCGTTGCTGACCAACGGCGGTTTCAAGCTGATTGAGAAAGCCCTGGTACCCCATCAGCCACTGGCCGGATACACCCTGGCTGCCGCGCTCGATCCACTGTTGCTGGTACTCGCCCCGAAAGCGCTCCAAGTCGCCCAGCTTGCTTTGGGCCAGGCGCACCTGGCCCTGGAAGTAGCCCAGGCGCTGCACAGCGGCTTTCTCGGCCTTTTCGGCCATGTCCACCACCGGAGCCAGGCGGGCGGCGCGGCTGTTGGCCATGGCTTAGCCGCCCGGCGCCGGGGCGAAGATGGACTGCAAGTGCGACTGGCTCTCGCCCATGGTGATCTTGTCGTTGAGACCCTGGCGCAGGTAGGTCACCAGTTGCGGCTGCAAGGCGATGGCCAGGTCGGTGTCGCGGTCACCACCGGCCACATAGGCGCCGACGCTGATCAGGTCGCGACTTTGCTGGTAACGCGACCACAACTGTTTGAACTGCTGGGCACGGGCCATATGCTCCGGCGTGACCACCGCCGGCATCACCCGGCTGATGGACGCTTCGATGTCGATGGCCGGATAGTGCCCTTCTTCGGCCAGGCGGCGCGACAGCACGATGTGGCCGTCGAGCACACCTCGCGCCGAGTCGGCAATCGGGTCCTGTTGGTCGTCGCCTTCGGACAACACGGTGTAGAACGCGGTGATCGAGCCACCGCCGGCTTCGGCATTACCGGCACGCTCCACCAGCTTGGGCAGCTTGGCGAACACCGATGGCGGGTAACCCTTGGTCGCGGGCGGTTCACCGATGGCCAGGGCGATTTCGCGCTGGGCCTGGGCGAAACGCGTGAGCGAGTCCATCAGCAACAGGACGTTCTTGCCCTTGTCGCGAAAATATTCGGCGATGCGCGTGCAGTACATCGCCGCACGCAGGCGCATCAGCGGTGCATCGTCTGCCGGAGAAGCGACGACAACGGAACGCTTGAGCCCTTCTTCACCGAGGCTGTGCTCGATGAACTCCTTCACTTCGCGGCCCCGCTCGCCGATCAGCCCCACCACGATGATGTCGGCCTCGGTAAAGCGCGTCATCATGCCCAGCAACACCGACTTACCCACGCCAGTACCGGCGAACAGGCCCAGGCGCTGGCCGCGACCGACCGTCAATAAACCGTTGATGCTGCGAATACCCACGTCCAGTGGCACGCTGATGGGGTTGCGCTTGAGCGGGTTGATGGTGGGGCCGTCCATCGGCACCCAGTCTTCGGCCTTCATGCCGCCCTTGCCGTCCAGCGCACGGCCGGCCCCGTCGAGTACGCGGCCCAGCATGCTCATGCCCATGGGCAGGCGGCCAGTGTCGGCCAGCGGCACCACGCGGGCGCCGGGGGCAATGCCGGCGAGGCTGCCGACCGGCATCAGAAAAATCTTGCTGCCCGAAAAGCCCATCACCTCGGCTTCGACCTGCACCGGGTGGTAGCTGTCGTCGTTGATCACCAGGCAGCGGCTGCCCATGGCGGCGCGCAGGCCCTCGGCTTCGAGGGTCAGGCCGACCATGCGCAACAGGCGCCCTTCGAGGATCGGCTGGCCGGGCAACTCGGTGGCCTCGGCGTAGCTGCCCAGGCGCTTGGCGAAGCTGGTGCGATCAAGGCGCATCGGTGGCGTCCAGGTCAACGCTCAGGTCCGGCTCGGCGGGGTGCAGGGCTTGTTCATGCAGTTGATCGAACAACTTGGCCATGATCTGGCTGATGCGGGTTTCCACCGTTGCATCGATGCGGCTGTGCTCGGTTTCGACACGGCAACCACCGGGCTGCAACGAAGCGTCTTCGACGATGCGCCAGGTTTCTTCATGGCGCTCGCGCAGGGCTTTGACCTGTTCGAAATCCAGGGGGTTGATGTACAGCCGCACATTGCCGACGCCCAGGGGCAGCAGCTTGAGGGCTTCGCGCATCACGCCTTCGATCTGGCTGGAATCGAGCACCAGTTCGCGCTGGATCACCTGGCGCGCGATGTGCTGCACCAGGCCAACCATGGATTTTTCCAGCTGCGAGTCCTGTTCGGCGATAGGGTCGAACAGGTTGCCCATCAGGCGCTCCAGGCTACCCAACTTGGTGGCCAGCGCCGCTTCGGCCTCCTGGCGAACCTTGAGGGTGGTGCTGCGAAAACCGTCTTTTTCCCCCGCCGCGAAGCCTTCGTTGTAGGCCTCCTGACGAATGGTTTCCAGCTCTTCGAGGGTCAGTGGCTGGACTTCATCCAGTGGCACTTCTTCCATCTCTGCCGGAGGTTCTTCAACCGGTTCAGGCTCAGGCTCCGGCACATGGGGGTCGAAACTGGGCAGCGACCAGATGTCGAAACCACCGACATCCCGCGCGCGAATCAGATCGCTGGGCGCCTCATCTTTATTCGACATGCAAGGCGCCTTAGATCATTTCTTCGCCGCCCTTCCCGCCGAGAACGATTTCTCCGGCTTCGGCCATACGGCGGGCAATGGTGAGGATTTCCTTCTGGGCGGTTTCCACGTCGCTGACGCGCACCGGGCCCTTGGCTTCCAGGTCGTCGCGCAACAGCTCCGAGGCGCGCTTGGACATGTTCTTGAAGATCTTTTCTTTGACGTTTTCGTCCGAGCCCTTGAGCGCCAGCACCAGCACGTCCGAGGAAACTTCGCGCAGCAGCGCCTGGATGCCACGGTCGTCGACATCGGCCAGGTTGTTGAACACGAACATCAGGTCTTCGATCTGGCCGGACAGGGTGTCGTCGATCTCGCGGATCGAGTCCATCAACTGGCCTTCGACCGAGCTGTCGAGGAAGTTCATGATGTCGGCTGCGCGCTTGATGCCACCCAGGGTGGTGCGCGAGGCGTTGGAATTGCCGGAAAACTGCTTCTCCAGAATGGTGTTGAGTTCTTTGAGCGCCGCCGGCTGCACGGTGTTCAACGATGACACACGCAGGATGATGTCCAGGCGCACTTTATGGTCGAAGTGGCCGAGCACTTCGCCGGCCTGGTCCGGGTCCAGATAGGCCACCACGATCGCCTGGATCTGCGGGTGCTCATAGCGGATCACGTCGGCCACTGCTCGCGGTTCCATCCACTTGAGGCTGTCCAGGCCGCTGGTGTTGCCGCCCAGCAGGATGCGGTCGATCAGGCCGTTGGCCTTGTCTTCGCCCAGGGCCGAGGTGAGCATCTTGCGAATGTAGCTGTCGGAGCCGACGCCCAGGCTGGTCTGGTCGCCGACGATCTCGACGAACTCGCTCATCACCTGCTCGACTTGCTCGCGGTGCACATTGCGCATCTGCGCCATGGCCACGCCGACACGCTGGACCTCTTTGGGGCCCATGTGGCGCAGCACTTGGGCAGCGTCGGTTTCACCCAGGGACAGCAGCAACACAGCGGCTTTGTCGACCCGGGACAGCTTGGCCACAGCGGCTCGATCATTCATCAGCGTTAATCCACTCTTTCACGACCTGGGCCACACGGCCCGGGTCTTCTGCCACCAGACTCTTGATTGCGTTCAACTGAGCGTCATAGCCTTCGCTCGGGCTTGGCAACAGGATGCTTTGCGGGCCGCCAAGGCTGACGCGGTCGTTGGCCAGTTCGCCGTCCAGGCCGCCCATGCCACCCAACTCGACGTCGCCACCGGCCAGTGCCAGTTGCTTCTTGCCGCCACCGGTGATGTTGTTGAGCACCGGGCGCAGTACACCAAACACCAGCACCAGGATGAACAACACGCCCAGCACTTGCTTGACGATGTCCCAGAACCACGGCTGGGTGTAGAACGCAGGGTCAGCGATCACTTCACCGCGCTCGGCGGAGAACGGCATGTTGATCACGCTGACGCTGTCGCCACGGCTGGCGTCGAAGCCAACGGCGTCCTGCACCAGGCGGGTGAAACGGGCCAGTTCGTCAGCCGTCCACGGCGCACGGGTCACCGCGCCGTCTGCCGGGTTGACCTTGACCTGGTCATCGACCACCACCGACACCGACAGACGATTGATCTTGCCCTGTTGCTGCTTGGTGTGGCTGATGGAACGGTCCAGTTCGAAGTTCTTGGTGGACTGGTTACGCTTGTCCGCAGGGTACGGCGCAAGCATCGGCTGGCCGGTGGCCGGGTCCATGATCTGCTGGCCGTTGGCGTCCAGCAATGGCTGGCCAGGCTGGATCGCGCCCGCCGTGGCGGCAGCGCCACCGGTGGTCTGCGGTGCCGAGGCCGGCGCGGGTGGCTGGTTGCTCAGGGCGCCCGGCACACCTTGGGGGCCATTGCTGGCGGTGCGTTGTTCGCTGGTGGACTGCTCGCTGCGCAACGCTGGCTGGTCCGGGTTGAACTGCTCGGAGGTGGACTCGACAGCGCTGAAATCCACATCGGCGGAGACTTCAGCCTTGTAGCGGTCGTTACCCAGTACCGGTTGCAGGATGTTGTGCACACGCTGGGTGAGCATGCTTTCCATGCGGCGACTGTAGTCGAACTGCTTGCCGGCCTGGGTCAGCGCGGAGTTTTCGGCCATGTCGGACAGCAGGTTGCCCTTCTGGTCCACCACGGTGATTTGCGACTTGCTCAATTCGGGAACACTGGTTGCCACCAGGTTGACGATCGCCAGTACCTGGCCAGGCTCCAGGGAGCGGCCAGCAAACAGCTCGACCAAGACCGAGGCGCTGGGCTTGCGTTCGTCACGCACGAACACCGAGCTTTTCGGAATCGCCAGGTGCACACGGGCGGCCTTGACGTTATTGAGGCTGGAAATGGTGCGCGCCAGTTCGCCTTCCAGGCCACGGCGATAACGGGTGGCTTCCATGAACTGGCTGGTGCCCAGGCCCTGGTCTTTGTCGAGAATTTCAAAACCGATATTGCTGTCGGACGGCGCCACACCAGCGGCGGCCAATTTCATGCGTGCGCGGGCGACGTCGTCAGCCTTGACCAGCAAGGCACCTGAGTTGGGCTCCACGGTGTAGGCGATGTCGGCGGCGGCGAGGGTTTCCATGATCTGCTTGGAATCCATGCCCGACAGGCTGCCGTACAGGGGGCGGTAATCGGGTTGCTGCGACCACAGCACCACGGCAAAACCAATCGCCACGCTGGCTGCCAGGCCCACCATCAGGCCCACCTGACGCAGCATGGTCATTTCCGAGAGGTTTTCCAGGAACGACAGGCCAAACAACGGCGGTTTGCCGTCGGCCTTGGCGGGGAGGTTGTCGGAGACTGCTTCAGCCATGACTTAAATCTCGTCCTTAAACCGGCATCTGCATGATGTCTTGATACGCCTGAACCAGCTTGTTACGCACTTGGGTCAAGGCCTGGAAGGACACACTGGCCTTTTGCGAGGCGACCATCACATCGGTGAGGTCCACGCCGCTTTTACCGATCTCGAAAGCCGTCGCCAACTGGCTGGACGCCTGCTGGGTATCACTGACTTTATTGATTGCCTGACCGAGCATGTCGGCAAAATTGCTTTGGCCCAATTCCGGCGCTGGCGCGACGGATTTCGGTTGAGCCATGGCGTCCATTTGCATGGCGCGCATATCCAACATCAACCGATTGAACTCAATACCCTGGCTCATGACCTTCTCTCTCCGACGACCCGCAATTTTTTGACACTACGCAGCGGTTACTAGGGGTGGTAGCAACAAGGGTGCCAGCTCTGTGACAACTCGTAAGAAAAGGCGACAAAGCTTGTCAAACTTGTTACCGGTCATGTGGCGAAAAGATACGCCTCCACATCCATACCGGCGTCGCGCATCTGCGCCAGCTTGTAGCGCAAGGTGCGCGGGCTGATGCCCAGGCGCTCGGCCGCTTCTTTGCGACGGCCGCGCTCGGCGCGCAGGGTGTCGATGATCATCTGAAATTCACGGCGGCGCAGGTCATCACCCAGGGCGCCTGCCGATTCCGCCTCGGCGACCACTGGAGCCGGAGCCAGGCTCGGCAACGGCGCAGCGCCAGTGCCCATGGCCAGGCAGAAATCCTGCGGCTGGATCAAGCCGCCCTGCTGCAAAATCAGCGCACGCTGGATGGCATTATCCAACTCGCGCACGTTGCCCGGCCATGGATAATTGACCAGGCACGCCTGGGCCTCGGGCGACAACCGCGCCTGGGCATGCTTCATTTTTTTGACATGGTTGTTCAGCAGGCGCTCGGCCAAGGGGATGATATCCGCCGGGCGCTCACGCAATGGGCGCCAGGCCAGCGGGAACACCGACAACCGGTAGAACAGGTCCTCACGGAAGCGCCCCGCCGCCACTTCGCCCGCCAGGTCGCGGTTGGTGGTGGCAACCACGCGAATATCCAGCTGGATCGGCTTGCGCGCGCCCACGCGCTCCACCTCACGTTCCTGCAATACGCGCAGCAACTTGGCTTGCAGGCCAAGGGGCATTTCCGAAATTTCGTCGAGCAGGATGGTGCCGCCGTCGGCCTGTTCGAACTTGCCGGCCTGGGCCGCGATGGCGCCGGTGAACGAGCCCTTTTCATGACCAAACAAGGTCGCTTCGAGCATGTTGTCGGGGATCGCCGCGCAGTTGATCGCAATGAACGGTTGCTGGGCGCGGCTGGACTGCTGGTGGATGTAGCGCGCCAGCACTTCTTTACCGGTACCGGATTCACCGGAAATCAACACAGTGGAATCACTGCGCGCCACCCGCGCGGCCAGTTCCAGCAATTGCGCGCTGGCCGGCTCAAAGGCAATCGGGCCATCGCCCTCGCCCGCCGACGCTACGCCCAGAGCATGTCGGGCCACCAGCTCGATCAGCGCCTTGGGCTCGAACGGTTTGACCAGGTAATCCGCCGCGCCCTGACGCATAGCATCCACCGCCCGCTCCACCGCGCCATGGGCGGTCATCAGCAGCACCGGCAGTTGCGGCTGGCGCACGCGCAGCAGGCCGAGCAACTGGTGGCCGTCCATGCCGGGCATGTTGACGTCGCTGATCACCAGACTGAAGGCCTCCTGTTCGACCGCCTCCAAGGCTTCCTCGGCAGAGCCGACCGCACGGTAGTCATGGCCCGCCAGCAGCAGCGTGTCAGCCAATGCTTCACGCAGGGCGCGATCGTCTTCCACCAATAAAACCTTGATAGCCATCATCCTCTTACTCCGCGCTTGCCGCGCTGGAAAACAGCGGCAAGGTCATCAATGCACAGGTGCCACGCCCCAGGCGGGAACGCAGCTGCAATTGTCCCTGATGGGCGCGGGCCACTGCCTTGACCACAGTCAGGCCCAGGCCAGTGCCGTTGGTCTTGGTGGTAAAAAACGGCTCGCCCAGACGTTGCAGCACCTGCGGGGCGATACCGCTGCCGCTGTCGCTGACGCACAGGCGCAGGGTTTGCCCGCGGGTGTACAGGTGCACTTTCAGGCGCGCCCCGGGGCCACTGGCCTGGGTGGCGTTTTCGATCAGGTTGAGCAGCGCGCCCACCAGGGTGTCGCGGTTGCACAGCAATTCGCCCTGATGGCTGTCGCACTGCCAGCGCAGGTTGGCCTCCTGCACATGAATGGCCGCTGCCGCTTGCAGGGACTGCATCAAGCCGGCAGGTGTAACGCGATCGGTCAGCGGCAGTTCGCCACGGGCAAACACCAGCATGTCGCGCACTTGGTGCTCCAACTCATGCAGGCGCTCCTTGAGGCGCCCGGCAAAGCGTTGGTGGGTGGCCGCCGGTAATTGCTCGTCAGTCAAATGGCTGGCGTAGATCAATGCCGCCGACAACGGCGTACGAATCTGATGGGCCAAGGAAGCGACCATACGCCCCAGGGACGACAGCCGCTCATGGCGCGCCAGTTGATCTTGCAGGTGCCGGGTTTCTGTCAGGTCATTGAGCAGCACAAGCTGGCCCGGCTCGGCGTCCAGGGAACGGGTCGCGATGGACAGCCGACGCCCGTCCTTGAGGGAGACTTCGTGGCCGTCGTCTTCACGGGGGGCAAAACAGCGGGTGATGACTTCACGCCACAGCTCGCCTTCCAGCGGCAGGCCGAGCAGATCACAGGCTGCCGGGTTGGCTTCGCGCACGCGGCCCTGGTCATCGATGACGATTACGCCACCGGGCAACAGGTCCAGCAGGTTTTGCAGGCGGTTGGCCAGGCGTTCTTTCTCGGCCAGCTCTTGCATGCGCTGGGCGCTGACCACCGCCAGTTCGCCTTTAAGCTCCGAAACCCGGGCCTCAAGCAGGCTGTAGGAGTCGGTCAGCTGGCTCGACATCTGATTGAACTGCGAGAACGCGTGCTCCAGGCCCTGGCGGGTCGGCGGTTCTACAGGCGAAACCAGCCCCTGGATGGCAGGGGCCGAAGATAGTTGGGCGGCGTGGGGCATGATGCTCTCTCGCTTGGCTGACCGTCAGTTAAACGGAACGTTGCGAGGGCTGTAGCAATACCCGTGCCGAAAAAAATCTACCTATAAATCAAATAGTTGAAAAACAGGCGTCAATCATCCGCCTGTTCATCACCTTCTTTGCGGCTCATACCGTACTTGCGCATCTTCTCCACCAGGGTGGTGCGACGGATACGCAGGCGCTCGGCGGCGCGGGCCACGATGCCATGAGCATCGTCCAGGGCCTGCTGGATCAACCCTTGTTCGAGATTGCCGAGGTAGTCCTTAAGGTCCAGGCCTTCGGGCGGCAACATCGCGGTGGCGCCGAAGTCCGGAGTATGGCCGTTGATCGCCACGCGCTCTTCCATATCGCTGCGCAAGCTGTCCATCTGTTCGTCTTCGTCGTCGACGTAGCGGAATTTCTTCGGCAGTTCGACCACGCCGATCACCCCGTACGGGTGCATGATCGCCATGCGCTCCACCAGGTTGGCCAGCTCGCGCACGTTGCCCGGCCAGCCGTGGCGGCACAGGGACATGATTGCCGCGGAGTTGAAACGAATGGAGCCGCGCTTTTCGTGCTCCATGCGCGAGATCAGTTCGTTCATCAACAGCGGGATGTCTTCCACGCGCTCGCGCAGCGGGGCCATCTCGATAGGGAATACGTTGAGGCGGTAGTACAGGTCTTCGCGGAAGCTGCCGACCTCGATCATGCTTTCGAGGTTCTTGTGGGTGGCGGCAATGATGCGCACGTCCACGCTCTGGGTCTTGTTGCTGCCCACGCGCTCGAAGGTGCGCTCCTGCAATACGCGCAGCAGCTTGACCTGCATCGGCAACGGCATGTCGCCGATTTCGTCGAGGAACAGAGTGCCGCCATTGGCCAGCTCAAAACGCCCGGCACGGCTGGTGATCGCCCCGGTAAAGGCGCCCTTCTCGTGGCCGAACAATTCGCTTTCCAGCAGCTCTGCCGGGATCGCCCCGCAGTTGACCGGCACAAAGGGCCCGTCGCGACGCTTGGAGTGATAGTGCAGGTTGCGCGCGACCACTTCCTTGCCGGTGCCCGACTCGCCGAGGATCAGCACGCTGGCGTCGGTGTCGGCCACTTGCTGCATCATCTGGCGCACGTGCTGGATGGCACGGCTGGTGCCGACGAGGCTGCGAAACAGATTGGGCTCACGGTGACGGCCGCGCTCGCGGGCCTGGTCGTACATCTCGCGATAGACCTGGGCGCGGTGCAGGGAATCGAGCAATTTGCTGTAGCTGGGCGGCATTTCCAGGTTGGACAACACACGGCGGCGCTGGTCTTCCGGCAGGTCCACGGAAGAAATATCGCCCATTAGCAACACCGGAAGGAACTCATCCCAGGTAGACAGTGTCTTTAACAGGCCCAGAACTGCGCCAGGAGCGTTTACCGTCCCGATCAATACGCAAATGACTTCACGGCTCGACGACAACGAGCTGACCGCCTGCTGCCAATCGTGGCTGCCGCAGGGTAAATTTTCTTCACCAAGAAAATTTAAAATCACCGCTAAATCGCGGCGGCGGACGCTATCGTCATCGATCAGCAGAATTTTGGTTTCACGCCACATGCAATAGCAACTTCCCTAGTAAAACTTCCTGCCCCGGAATGAGGGCAATCTAGACGTCTGTAAGATTTCTTACCTTCTAGACGTCTGAAATCTGAAAACAGCACTAGTTAAGTCAAAAATGCTGGCACAGTCAAATATATGACGCGCCGTTCGGATTAACTGCGCCCGTTCAACCGAACAGATGGTAAACCTTTGACGCATTTTTCGCTTGGTTGATCTGCGACATCTCTTCGAAAATCGCCTGGCGTTCGCCGGTCGTCACCTCCAGCAACTGCTGGTACACCACCAACAAACTTTCCAGCTTCTCGCGCAATGCGCCCTCGTCTACCGGTGCCTCACTGAGCACCTCATCAATCACCGCGCGGCAACCCAGGTCCAACTCGCCCACGGCTTCCCAATTGCGCTCAGCCAGCGCGCCGAGAAGGGCTTCGCGGGTTTCGTCGATGCGTTGCAGTGCGTGGCTCATGATGTGTACCTCAAGGCAATCGGCCTTATTGTGGAGCGATGGCATCCCAGCCGGTCTTGACGGTGATCAGCAGGCGGGCGACTTCGTCGATCATCTCGGCGTCGTTGACGCGATTGGCCTCGACCAAGCGATTGCCCATGTAGTTGTACAGGGCATCCAGACGCTGGATCGCGGCCGGATCTTCGGCTTTCTCAGGCTCCAGGCCATCGCGCAGGCCCGAAATGATTTCGATCGCCTTGCCCAGCATCAGGCCCTTTTGCGCGATGTCCCCGCGGCTCAACGCACCCTTGGCCTGGGCCATGCGATCCAGGCCACCTTCCATCAGCATCTGCACCAGGCGGTGCGGGCTGGCTTCGGAGACCTGAGCGTGGGCATTGACCTTCTGGTACTGGCGAAGGGCTCTCATCGGGTTCATGTTGCTACCTCGTTACTGGCGACAATCGAATAGGTTTGCTTAACCAGTTTTTCGACCACGGCGATAAAAACTTTAATCCAGCACCCTGCGCGAGGGCCCCTGGACAGGGCCCTGGCGCGCACCGCTCATCAGTTCGACTTAGGATTGTTCAGCGAGTTGAGGGTGGTCAGGATGCTGGAGCTGCTGGCGTTGATCTGCGCGATCATGGTGTCCATCGCCGTGTACTTGGCGGTCAGGGACTTCTGCAAGGCATCCATGCGCCGCGTCAGGTCGTCGGTCTCTTTGGTCAAGTCGGTCAACTTGTTGTTGAGATCGGTGGCACGTGTCGCCAGGGTGCCGGTAGTGCCGACGTAGCTGTTGGTCGCCTTGTTCATGCGGGTGATCAAGCCCGTGTCGCCGGTGAACAGCTTGGCAATGTCGCCAGCGCCCTTGACCACGGCCTTGTCCCAGGTTTTGTCATCCAGGCTCAGCAGGCCGGTTTTCTGGTCGGTGGTGATGCCCATCTGCGCCAGGCTGGTCATGGTGCCCGCGCCGGAGCCGTTGACCAATTCGGAACGCAGGCTGTTCACCAATTGACGCATCGACGCATCGCCGGTCAACGCACCTGCGGTGGTGGTGGAGGCATCACCGGTTGCAGTGACCTTGGTTTGGGTGTTGATCGCCGTCATCAGCGTGTTGTAGGCGCTGACGAAGGACTGCACCGAGGTTTTCAAGGTGTCGGTGTTGCTGGCCACGGTGATGGTGGTCGGCTTGGTGATGTCTACCGTGTCCAACAGGTCCAGGGTCACGCCGCTGATCGCCGAGGTGATCTTGTTGCTGTTCGATGACATTTCAATGCCATCAATGGAGTACTTGGCGTTGGTCGGCGCCTTGCCTTTGTCGTAGCCGACAGCCAGCTGCGAATCACCGCTGAGGGTGATGTCGGTGCCCTCGCCCATGGTGGTCGAAGTCAATACCAGACGCGCGCCATTAGAGTCACTCAGTACGTTGGCACTGATGCCTTGGGACGAGAGCTGGGTATTGATCGACTCGCGCACCTGTTGCAAGGTCGCGCCGCCTGGGATCACCACGTCGTAGCTTTTGCCCGACTGGTTGATGGTCAGCGTCTGGTCTTCGTCCGTGCTGTTGGCCTTGCCCGACGCGCCGTCCGCATTCACCGCCGTGGTGACTTTCGAGGCGGTCGCAAGGTTGGCGATCTTCAACAGGTATTTGCCGCTGGACGCACCGTCGGTCAGGGTGACCTTGGCGTTTTTCTCTTCCGAAGAAGTCGCCGCCAGCCCGTTGAAGGCCGAGGCATTGTTCAACTTGGTGATCGCCGCCTGGTAGGCTTCCAACGCCGTCTTGACCGAGCCCACGGCAGACAACTGCACGGTGGCCTTCTTCTGCTCGTTGGTGATCTGAGCCTGCTTGGGCGCCTGCTCGGCACCTACCAGCGCCTTGACGATAGCCTGGGTGTCGTAGCCCGAACCTGGGCCGGAAATCGTTGAACTAGCCATTTGCCATTCTCCTTGTCCTGCAGCGGCCGTTTTTTGGCGCTTATACGCCTAGACCGCAATCAAAAACATGTTTCGTGCCAACTCAAGCCTTGCTATCAAACAGCAGGCTGCCGGCATCGCTCAGGTTCTGCGCCAATTTCAGCGCGGTCTCCGATGGAATCTGTCGAATCACTTCACCACTGTCAGTGGCGATCACCTTGACCACTACCTTGCCGGTAGAGTCATCGATGGAAAAATCCAGGTTGCGCTGTGAAGCCTGCACAAACTCACGCATATCGGTAACAGCCTTTTCCAGCGCCACGCGCTGCGGCTCTTCACTTTTGATCGGCTCATTGCTGGCCACAGGCTTGGCCTGGGTCACCACTGCGCCAAGGTTGGCCGGGGCCGTGGCTGCGGGGTAAGACGAGGTCAGCTTGATGCTCATGTCCATGTCACCACCTCCAAACTGAAAAAACGGAAGGGCACGTTGTTAAACGCACCCTCCCGTTATTTAACCGCTAGCGCTATTACTGAAGCAGCTTCAGAACAGACGATGGCAGTTGGTTGGCCTGGGACAGGATCGCAGTGGAAGCCTGTTGCAGGGTTTGTTGCTTGGTCAGCTCAGCGGCTTCAGAAGCGAAGTCAGCGTCTTCTACGCGGCCTTTGGCAGCGGAGGAGTTCTGCGAAATGCTCTGCAGGTTGGCCACGGTGCTGGCGAAGCGGTTTTGTACGGCACCCAGCTGCGAACGCTGGCTGTCGATCTGCTGCATAGCATCGTCCAGAGCCTGGATGGCCTGCTGCGAAGAAGCGGCAGTCAGGATGTTCAGGTCGGAAACGCTGGTTTCCATGGTGACGGCGGTTTTGGTGCCGGCCGCTGCAACAGCGGTCAGACCCAGTGCAGCCAGGCCAGTACCGGCGCTACCATCCTTGATGGTGATGTCTTTGTCAGCGAACAGGTTCAGGGTGCCGTCAGCGTTTTTGCTGGCTTGAACACCGGTGCTGGCGCTGTTGATCGAGGCTACTACTGCATCAGCAGTGTCACCCTTCTTGAACTTCACTTCGACGCCGTTCACGTCAATCGAAGTGTCAGCGGTCAGTTTGGCTTGGGTAGTACCGGCCGACAGACCCAACTGGGAAAGCGAACCGCTCGAAGTGTTGGACAGCTTGATGTCCGCACCGTCACCCGAAGTCAATTTGACACGGCCATCAGTGAAAGTGGCCGAAGCGCCTGTCGCCGCACCGCCAGCCGCGTTTTCAAGCTTGGTCAACACAGAAGCCATGGTGTCAGTAGCAGACCAAGTTACGGCTGTGCCATTGACCGAGATGGCACCGTCAGCCTTGAGGTTGCTGTTGGATGGAACGGTGGCTGCTGCACCCAGACCGAGCTTGGCCAAACCGTCTGTCGCGCCAGCGGTAGCCGAAGCGCCCAGGACAATGTCGTTTTTCGAGGTCAGGGTTACGACGCCAGCGGCATCGGCAGTAGCGGTAACACCAGTGGTTGCGGTTTGAGCGTTGATGGCAGTCAGTGCAGCAGTAGCTGCCGGAACACCAGCGGCGGCAACACCGAGAGCAATTTCAGTACCGTTGATAGTGAACGCGTCGGTAGCAACGGTAGCGGTTGCTGCGGCTGCGCCAATTTTCATTGCGCTATTGCCCAATACCGAACCAGTAGCGGTAGCGGCCAGGCCTTTCATCGCAACGCCATCTACAGCAGCTTCTTTGTAGTTACCCTTCAGCGCAGTCGAGCTGATATCGGTCATACCGAACGAGATAGTCTCGTTGGCATTGGCGCCGATCTGGAACGCTACGTTGCTGAACGAGCCGTCCAGCAGGTTACGACCACCGAAGGTGGTGGTGCTGGCGATACGGTTCAGCTCGCCCACTTTAGCGGTGAATTCTTGCTGCAGGGAAACACGGTCAGCGTCGCTTTTATCACCGTTGGCCGCTTGCAGGGCGAGTTCACGCAGACGCTGCAGGGTGTTGGTGGATTCTTGCATCGCGCCTTCAGCGGTCTGGGCAATCGACACGCCGTTGTTGGCGTTGGCGATGGCAACGTTCAGACCTTTGACCTGGTTGTTCAGACGGTTAGCGATCTGCATGCCGGCAGCGTCGTCTTTGGCGCTGTTGATTTTCAGGCCGGAGGACAGACGGTTCATCGACTGGCTCAGAGCGTCGGAAGCTTTGTTCAGGTTCTTCTGGACACCCAGGGAGGTGATGTTGGTGTTTACTGATAATGCCATGACGAAATCCTCGTGGTTTGGATACTGCGGCTTCCGGCCCTGGCGACCGCCGGGTGTGGCCTAGAGAACCTACGTAATAGTTATCGTCGTGGTAGCCGGTTGCTTGAGGATTTTTTTGATTTTTTTTAGTAGCCCTGTGCCAGCCCTTGTATTTCAAGGGCTTATGCAGGCGCAGAAGCCCGGTTTCATTGGCTTTTCTGGCGCCAATAAAAAAACGCCGATGATCATTCGATCATCGGCGTTTTTTGTGCAACGGCTAATGCATCACGGACGATAGAGAATCGCCGAGCCCCACGACAGGCCCACGCCAAAGCCGCTGATTGCCACGCGCTTCCAGGTGGCGTCCATCACGTGCTTTTCCAGCAGCAGCGGGATGCTCGACGACACGGTGTTGCCGGTCTCGACCATGTCCTTGATGAACTTGTCCACCGGCGCTTCTTCAAAACGGCGCGCCACGGCGTCGACGATGGCCGCGCTGCCCTGATGGATGCAGAACGCATCGATGTCATCGGCCTTGAGGTCCGACTCTTTGAGCAGCTCGTGCAAGTGCGCAGGCACCTTGAGCAAGGCGAAGTTAAACACCTGGCGGCCGTTCATGAAGAACACGCCGTCGCTGACCTTCAGGTGCGGTGCGCCGGAACCGTCGGTGCCGAACTTGGATTTGCCCAGCAGCCATGGCGCGTCCTCGCCCATCCAGGTGGCGGTGGCGGCATCGCCGAACAGCATGGTGGTGTTGCGGTCTTCCGGGTCGACAATCTTGGAATACGGGTCGGCGGTGATCAGCAGGCCGTTTTTCAGGCCCGCGGCTTCCATGAAGCCTTTCATCGCGTAGATGCCGTAGACGTAGCCGGAGCAGCCCAGGGAAATGTCGAAGGCGGCCACGTGAGTTGGCAGGCCCAGTTTGTCCTGCACGATGGCGGCGGTGTGAGGCAGGCCCTCTTCATCGCCGTTCTGGGTGACGACGATCAGCGCGTCGATGGATTCGCGCTTCAATTGCGGGTTGTTGGCAAACAAGGCGTTGACCGCCTCGACACACAGATCCGAGGTTTCCTGTGCCGCTTCCTTGCGCGGCAGGAACGCCGAGCCGATCTTGCCGATGATGAACTCTTCATCCTTGGCGAACTTGGCACCCTGGGCGTAGTTATCGATCCCGTCCGCCGGCACGTAACTGGCGATGCTTTTTATGCCAATCATTGTGGCTTCCCAATACTAAATAGCTGGAGAACACCCCTCGGGCTATGCCGGAAGTGCTGACAATAAAGGGGATAACCCCATAAAAATCCCGCTGAAAGCCGCCCGATGAAGGCCCTGTGACGACTTATCCTTTTCACACGATACAGTGAAGATGCGCTTTATGACTCACAGGTCACTCAATTTTGCGTGGTTTATGCAAAACGTTTCAACAATTAAGCCCCCGAAACGACAACGGCCCGCCCTGTTTCCAGAGCGGGCCGCTTGACTGAACGCCGTTTACATCTTGTTGAACAGGCTCAACTGCGAGATTTTCACGAAGGCCAATTGCGAGGCCTGCAACATGGTTTGCTGCAAGCTCAGGTTGATGGCGGCTTCGGCGAAGTCGACATTGCCCAGGGCATTCATGGTGGTGGTATTGGCCAGGTCCAGGCTGACGTTTTCCTTGGACTGAATGTCCAGGCCATTGAGGCGCGCGCCCAGGGAGCCACGCGCCTGGTCGATCTGGCCGTAGGCATTGGTCAGGTTGCCAATGGACTTGGCCACCACATCCTTGAGCTCCTTCTGCGCCGCCGGGTTGCCGTCTGACGGCGTTTCCAGGATTTTGCGCAGATGGCTCAGGGTGTCGAGGACGTTCTCGTTCTTGTTGCTGGTGGCACTGATCGCAAACTGGTCGCCGGCTGCCGGTGCCGGTGCGGTGGTGACATCAAAGGTCACCCCTGCCGCCGTGATGGTGGTGGCGCCGGCCGCCAGGGTGCCACTGGCGATGGACTTGCTGTCTGCGCTATACGGCTGGGCATACAGGTCATAGGCGCCGGCGGCACCGAACTTCACGATCACGCCCGAGTTGGGAAAGGTGCTGGCGTACGCCGCCGGATCGCTCACCGTGCCGCCGCTCAGTTGCGCGGTGGACGGATTGCTCGGGGTGCGCGAAACGCTGAAGGTGTCCGGCTTGACCGACAGGCTGAACTCGCGATCCTTGACGATGGCGTCCGACGGCGCGCCTGGCAGTATGTCTTTGCCCAGTGCGTCTTTGCCCAGGTTCAAGCCAATGTCGAACTTGACCCCGCGCAGGTTGATAGTCGAGCCGCCTTCCTTGGTGGCATCGAAAGTGCCGTTGCCTGGAATCTCCGAAGTGATGTCCTTGCCAGCATTGTCCGTGACCACGTATTGGGTGCTGCTGGTGAAGGTCAGCTTATACGGCTGACCATCGGAAAAGCTGCTGTTATAGCTGCTGTTGGCCGCGATCAGCCCGGCAGATACGGTGACCTTGCCATCGTCGACCGCTGGCGGCACGAGGATCGGCGCGGTTTGCGTACGGCCCGTATTCGCTGAGCTTTCAAGCATGCTCTTGGCGGTATTGCCCATGGCAACCGACAGGTTCTCTGCGATCTGCAGGCTCAACGGCGTGTCATCGCCCTGGTAACTGTAGGTGCCGTCATTGTTGCGGGCGTAGGGCGGCGTATCGGTCTTGCTGCCGGAGAACAAGTAATTGCCGCTGGCGTCCTTGGTATTGAGCAGGCCCAGGATCTGGTCTTCAATGGCGCCAATCTCGGCGGCCGTCGACTTGCGGTCAGCGTCGCTGATGCCGACGTTACCCGCCTTGAGCGCCAACTCACTGGCCCGTTGAATCGCGATATTGATATTTTCCAGCACGCCGTCCTGGGTGGTCAGCGAGTTTTTCAGGGTGTCGATGTTGCCATTGAACTGCGCCAGCATGTCTTTCTGCTGCTGCAGCATCAACAACCGCGCCGCCGCCACCGGATCATCTGCGGCGGTTTGCACGCGCACGCCGGAGCTGGCCTGGTCCTGGGCCTTGACCACGCTGGAATAGTTGCTCTGGTACTTGGCAGAGCTGGTCTCGAAATACTGCTGTGTAGAAATACGCATCGTCCCAGCCTCCCTTAAAGAGCATTCATCAGTGTGGTGAAGGTTTCCTGCGCAGCCTTGATGATCTGCGACGACGCGGTGTAGTACTGCTGGAACTTGATCATGTCGCCCGCTTCATCATCCAGGTTGACCCCGGATACCGAGTTGCGTGCTTCCTTGTTGGCGCTGAGCAACGCACCGGTGGCGGCGGTGTCGACCCCGGCCTGGCTGGCCTTGGCACCCACGGTCGAGACCAGCTTGCTGTTGGCACCCACCAGGCTGGTGCCCGCGTTGCCCTCGCCCATGCCGACGGTGGCCTTGGTTTGCAGGTTCAGCAGTTCCTGGGCGTTGCGGCCGTCGGACTTGCCACCACTGTTGAAGGCAAAGGTGGTGCTGTCGCCGTCTGCCGGGGAGCCGTTGACAGTGGTGTCGAACTTGAAGCTCTTGCCGGGAATGGCGGCACCGCTGGCGTCGCGCATTGGCAC
Organism: Pseudomonas sp. FSL L8-0168; assembly: GCF_037976155.1. Lineage (NCBI taxonomy): Bacteria > Pseudomonadati > Pseudomonadota > Gammaproteobacteria > Pseudomonadales > Pseudomonadaceae > Pseudomonas > Pseudomonas sp. FSL L8-0168. The sequence continues at coordinate 3,466,699 of NZ_CP150262.1, forward strand.
GTCCACGGTGATCTTGTTGCCCTGCCCCGGAATGATCGAGCCGGTGCCAATCGGGTTGCCCTTGGAGTCGCTGATCGTATACGACTGCGTTCCGTCGGCGGCAGGCTTGCCGAACACCATCTTCACCGGCATCGAGTTTTCAATACCGGCGCGCAACTGGGCAGTGTCAGTGCCGCCATGGATATCCAAAGGCACTGTCAAAGCCGGCTGGGTAAAGGTGCCCGTGCCACTGTTGGTCTTGCTGCTGGTACCTGCCAACGGGCCGGCAAACGCCAGCTTGTTCGCATCGGTGAGCGCCACGCCAATACCGCTGGCGCCCGTGGCGGTGGGGCTGACCTTGAAGCTGTCGCCAAACGCCATGGTGCCCTTGCCGTCCAGCGCCAGGGTGAAACCATCCAGGGTCGGCGGCGGTGTAGCGCTCATGTCAAAGGTGCCCATGGCCTTGCCGTCCGAGCGCAACACCGTGATTTTGTTAGGATCGGTCTTGTCGCTGAAGGTCACGGTGTAGTCAAACGTGGACAACTGACTGCTGTCCTTGATCGTCACGTTCAGGTTGCCCGCGCCGGCGCTGTTGCCCGAGGCACCCTGGCTGCGCGAGGCAATGGCGGCCGCGCTGTTGATGTCTTTGAACAGCGAAACGCCAAAGTCACCATTGAGGTCCAGGCCCTGGCCCAGTTGGCTGTTGAGCGTGTCCGCGGTGGCAATGGCGATACGCCCCAGCTCATTGATGGCCGGCATCAAGGCATCGCTGCGATAGCGCAACAGGCCACCGATGCTGCCGCCGCTGATCACCGAGCCCAGGTCCAGGCTGGTGCCGTTCATGTCCAACTGGATGGTGTACTGGCTGTTATCGGTTTTGCTTGGTGCCGCGGAAATCTTGTTGGAGATCCCGCCCTCTACCAGGGACTGGCCGCTGCCGGTGGTCACGCTGAACTGGCCGTTTTTCTCGGTGGCCGTGACACCGATCAACTCATTGAGCGAGCGTACTGCCTCGTTACGCGAGTCCAGCAGGTTGGCTGGGGCGCTATTGGAGCTGCCCTGGGCCTGGGAGATCTGCTGGTTAAGCGAGGCAATCGAGGCGGTCAATTGGTTGACCTGATCAGTCATGCTGCTCAGTTGGTTGTTGATGGTCTCTTTCTGCTGGGTCAACTGCGTGGAGATCGAGTTGAAACGGCTGCTCAGGGTCTGGGCGTTGGTCACCAGCAATTGGCGGGCCGACAGGTCGCTGGGGTTGGACGCGGCGGTTTGCAGGGTGGCGAAGAACGAACTGAGCACTGAGGACAGACCGGTGGTTTTGTCCGACAGCACTTTGTCGACGGCCCCCACCTGGTCCAGGTACGCCTTGGCGTCGTTATTGAGCGCCGTGCTGTTCTGGTAAGCGGTGTCCAGGTACTCGTTGTACACCCGGCGCACATCGGCCAGGGTGGTGCCGCTGCCGATGTACACGCCGCCGAACGGGTTTGATGCGTTGGTATTTTGCGTGGTCTGCTGACGCGAGTACCCTGGGGTATTCACGTTGGCGATGTTATTACTCAAGACCGACAACGATCCTTGAGCGGCATTGAGCCCTGACATCCCGATACTGAGCAAACTCATGGTTCAGACCTTATAAATGTGTGGTTGCGCCAGCGGCAGCGTAGTTCTGGTAACTGTTCATGTTTTTTGCGATCTGCGAAATCTTGCTGGCGTAATCCGGGTCGGTTGCATAACCGGCTTTTTGCAACTCGCGTACAAACTGTTCCGGGTTGTCGGCTGATTTCACAACTTCTTTATAGCGATCATGGCTTTGCAGCAAAGTCACGAGGTCGTGGAAGCTGTCCTGATACGAGCTGTAGGAACGGAACTGCGCCGTTTCCTTGACCATCGCACCATCGCGAAACTCGCTGGTGATCGCCCGGGCCTGACCGCCCTGCCAGCTCTGGCCAGCCTTGATGCCGAACAGGTTGTGGCTGCTACTGCCGTCCTCGGCGCGCATCACCGATTTGCCCCAGCCGGTTTCCAGCGCGGCCTGGGCCACAAGATATTTGGGGTCGATACCGATACGTGCGGCGGCGGCCTTGGCCATCGGCAGCATAGTGGCGACGAATTCATCCTGGGAGCTGAAGGCTTTCTTGGCCGGCGCCAGCGGTGGCTGCGCAATGGCGCGGCCATACACCTGCATGCGCCCGCTCGGCACGGCAAAGCTACGCGCGCTGCTGTTGATGACCGTGTCGTCGGCAGCGCTGTTACGCAGGGGCGCGGCTTTGGCTTCGACCGGAGCGTTCGGCACGATGCCGGCCAGCAGGCGGTCGGCCAGCTTGCTGGGCAAGGCGATACGGCGCTGGTTCATCAGTTCCATGTCGTTGGCATGGGTGCTGGCGCCCTCAGGCACGGCCACGCGATACGCCCACAAAGGCCGCTGGCCATTGGAGCGGCCCAACGGGCCTTCGGCCTGGGTACCGGCGGCAATCTCGGTCGGCACATCGACTTTCTTCACCGGCGCATCCGCCGCCGGGCCTTGCAAGGTGGCGGCCTGGGCCTCCACCGGCTTGTTCTTCTGCATCTGGCGCATCAGCACATCGGCCAGGCCGATACCACCGCCTTCGCGGGACATCGACACCGCCAATTGCTGGTCGTACATTTCCTGGTACTGCTTGGCGGCCGGGGTGTTCAGCGGGTTGTCCTTGCCCAGGGCCTCGGTGGCCGAACGCATGGACTTGAGCATCTCGTTCAAAAACAGCGACTCGAATTCCTGCGCCACTTTGCGCAGGTTGCCTTCGCTGTTTTTGTCGGCACCGACCTTGAGCTGGTTAAGCCGGTTCAGGTCGGAGTAAGACCCCGAGTCCGCCGTGCTGCTGATACCGCTCTTGCGCATATCCATGGCCATGGCCTCAGATCACGATCAGGTCGGCTTGCAACGCGCCGGCCTGCTTCAAAGCTTCGAGGATCGCCATCAAGTCGCCGGGCGCAGCGCCCACCTGGTTCACCGCACGGACAATCTCGTCCAGGGTGGTGCCGGGGCCGAACTTGAACATCGGCTTGGCTTCTTGCTGGGCATTGACGCGCGAGCGCGGGACCACGGCCGTCTGGCCACCGGACAACGGCCCAGGCTGGCTGACGATCGGGTCTTCGGTGATGGTCACCGTCAGGCTGCCGTGGGTCACCGCCGCTGGCGAAACCTTGACGTTCTGGCCGATCACGATGGTGCCGGTGCGCGAGTTGATGATGACTTTAGCCACGGCCTGGCCGGGGTCCACCTCAAGGTTTTCCAGGATCGACAGGTAGTCCACACGCTGGCTTGGGTCCAGAGGCGCAGTGACGCGAACCGAGCCGCCGTCGATGGCCTGGGCCACGCCAGGGCCGAGCATGTCATTGATCTTGTCGACCACGCGCTTGGCGGTGGTGAAGTCGGAGCGGTTGAGGTTCAGGGTCAGGCTGTTGCCCTGGTTGAAACCACTCGGCACGGTGCGTTCAACCGTGGCGCCACCGGGGATACGCCCGGCCGACGGCACGTTGACGGTGATCTTCGAACCGTCGCGGCCTTCGGCGTCAAAACCGCCGACCACCAGGTTGCCCTGGGCGATGGCGTAGACGTTGCCGTCGATACCTTTGAGCGGCGTCATCAGCAAGGTGCCGCCGCGCAGGCTCTTGGAGTTACCCATGGACGACACGGTGATATCCACCACCTGCCCCGGCTTGGCGAACGCGGGCAGATCGGCGCTGATCGACACCGCTGCGACGTTCTTCAGCTGCACGTTGCCCGAGCCTGGCGGCACTTTGATGCCGAACTGCGAGAGCATGTTGTTGAAGGTTTGCAGGGTGAACGGCGTCTGGGTGGTCTGGTCACCCGTGCCGTTAAGCCCCACGACCAGGCCATAGCCGATCAACTGGTTGGAGCGCACGCCGGAAATACTGGCGATGTCCTTCAGGCGCTCGGCATGGGCCACAGCGCTCAAGGCCAGCAAAAGCGTCATCGCCATCAGCTGTTTGAACTTCAAAATGGCCACCTAGAAAGGGAACAGCGGGCTGAGGAAGAAGCGGTCGAACCAGCCCGGCTGGCTCGCATCGGCAAACGAACCGGTGCCCGAGTAGGTAATGCGTGCATCGGCAATGCGCGTCGACGGCACGGTGTTGTCGGTGGAGATGTCATCGGCACGGACCATGCCGGCGATGCGCACCAACTCGTCGCCGGTGTTGAGGGTCATCCACTTTTCACCACGCACGGCAATGATGCCGTTGGGCAATACGTCGGCGACGGTCACGGTGATCGAACCGGTCAGGCTGTTGCCCTGCCCTGCCGCGCTCTTGCCGTTGGTGGCACGGTCGCCGCTGTAGCCGGCGTCCAGGCTCAGGTCACCACTGCCCAGCGGATTGTTGGTGTTCAGGCCGCCGCCGAACAGCGAGGTCAGGCCGATGCTGGTCTTGCTGTTCTTGCCTATCTGCGAGTTAGCGTTCTTGCTGGCCTGGGTCTTCTCATTCAGGGTAATGGTGATGATGTCACCGACCCGGAACGCCTTGCGGTCGCTGTACAGGTTCTGCTCGAAACCGGCCTGGTAGATCGAGCCATTGTTGGCCGCCGCCGGCAACGGTGTGCGTGGCAACACCGGCGCGTAGTACGGGTCATTGGGCTTTGGCGTGGGGGCGACACAGCCCGCAAGCACGGCGATCCCACTCAATGCCAACACACAAACATAGCGATTCATGACCCTAACCTCACGGTGTTGCAGGCACCCTCAAGGGCGCCCCATAGACTGATTACAGATTTTGCGTAACGAACGAAAGCATCTGGTCGGCGGTGGAAATCACCTTGGAGTTCATCTCGTAGGCGCGCTGGGTGGTGATCATGTTGACCATCTCCTCAACGGTACTGACGTTGGAGGTTTCCAGGGTGCTTTGCAGCGTGGTACCGAAGCCGTTCAAGCCAGGGGTGCCGATTTGCGGCGCGCCACTGGAGGCGGTTTCCAGGAACAGGTTGTTGCCCATCGCCTGCAGGCCGGCCGGGTTGATGAAGTCGGCGGTTTGCAGGTTGCCGATCACCTGGGACGCTGGGTTGCCAGCGACGGTGATGGACACGGTGCCGTCGTTGCCGACGGTGAAGGTCTTGGCGTCGGGCGGCACCACGACAGCAGGCTCCAGGGCGAAACCGTTGGCGGTCACGATCTGGCCGTTGGAGTCCAGGTGGAAGGTGCCGTCACGGGTGTAAGAAGTGGTGCCATCCGGTTGCAGCACCTGGAAAAAGCCGCGACCATTGATCGCCATGTCCAGGGGCTGGCCGGTTTGCTGCAGGTTACCGGCGCTGAAGTTTTTCTGGGTGCCGACGATCTGCACACCGGTACCCAGTTGCAGGCCCGACGGCAGTTCGCTGTCCTGGGTCGACTGGGCGCCCGGTTGCTTCTTGATCTGATAGAGCAAGTCCTGGAACTCGGCGCGGTCACGTTTGAAGCCCGTGGTCGACACGTTTGCCAGGTTGTTGGAAATGGTCGTCAGGTTGGTGTCCTGGGCGGACAGGCCTGTCTTGGCAACCCATAGAGCCGGAAGCATGCTGTTCTCCTTCGTGCGCCGGATGGTTGGCGCTGCGTTGCAAATTAGTTAATGGGCTTGGATCAGCTCATCTGCATGACGCGCGTCATGGCCTGGTCGTCTTCTTTAGCGCTGTTCATCATCTTGATATGCAGCTCGAACTGCTTGGCCAGCGCCAGCACCGCGGTCATTTCTTCCACGGCATTGACGTTGCTCGCCTGCAGGAAACCCGAGGTCAGCCGCACATTCGCGTCGGCCTGGGCCGGTTGGCCATCCTTGGTGTGGATGGTGCCGTCCAGGCCTTTGGTCATGTTCTTGAGGTCAGGCTGGACCATCTTGATACGGTCCACTTCCGCCATCACCCGCGGACCTTCGCCCATGGCACGGATGCTGATGGTGCCGTCCGAACCCACTTCGATTTTCTGCTGGGGCGGCACGGCAATCGGGCCACCGTTGCCCATGATCGGCATACCGTTGCCGGCCCGCAGCACGCCCAAGGCATCCACGTTCATGCTGGCGCTGCGCACGTAGGCTTCGCCGCCATCGGGGGTTTGCACCGCCATCCAGCCGTCGCCGCTGACGGCCACGTCGAGGTCGCGGCCGGTTTCGATCATCGCGCCCGGTGAAAAGTCGGTAGCCGGACGTTCGGTCATGGCAAACGCCCGCGCCGGAAAGCTGTCACCGAACACCGGCATCGAACGCGCCTGTTCCAGGTCGCGCTGAAAGCCGTTGGTGGAAATGTTCGCCAGATTGTTGGCATGGGCCTTCTGCGCCAGTGCATTCTGGCTGGCGCCGGTCATTGCCACATAAAGGTACTTGTCCACGCTCTATCCTCTTTCTGACGGACGCTTGCCGCCCACCGCTGTACTGAGGAGGCTTAAGCAATTTGCGAACCAACTTTTCAAAAGAGGCGAAAGTCCAGGCTGGGCGGGGGTTTCGTGGAGGTAGCTGAAAGAGGTGATGGGAGAAACAGTCGAAAAAACGGCGGACTACTGCCGCCTGCGGCAAACACCGGCCTTCAAACCGGTAGAGATCAAAGGGGGAGCGGGCTTGCCTGCGATCGTGCTGATTCAGTTGCAGATTAATTGACTGACCCGCCGCCATCGCGGGCAAGCCCGCTCCCACAGGGGATTGAGGCCGGGCGCTGATTGCGGGGGCAATACCCAACCAATGTGGGAGCTGGCTTGCCTGCGATAGTGTTAGTTCAGCGACAGAATCATTGACTGACCCGCCGCCTTCGCGGGCAAGCCCGCTCCCACAGGGGATTGAGGCCGGGCGCTGATTGCGGGGGCAATACCCAACCAATGTGGGAGCTGGCTTGCCTGCGATAGTGTTAGTTCAGCGACAGAATCATTGACTGACACGCCGCCTTCGCGGGCAAGCCCGCTCCCACAGGGGATTGAGGCCGGGCGCTGATTGCGGGGGCAATACCCAACCAATGTGGGAGCTGGCTTACCTGCGATAGCGTTAGTTCAGCGACAGAATCATTGACTGACACGCCGCCTTCGCGGGCAAGCCCACTCCCACAGGGGATTGAGGCCGGGCGCTGATTGCGTGGGCAACACCCAACCAATGTGGGAGCTGGCTTACCTGCGATAGCGTTAGTTCAGCGACAGAATCATTGACTGACACGCCGCCTTCGCGGGCAAGCCCACTCCCACAGGGGATTGAGGCCGGGCGCTGATTGCGTGGGCAACACCCAACCAATGTGGGAGCTGGCTTGCCTGCGATAGCGGTTGGGCAGGCACTGATATGCCAACTGACAATCCGCTATAGCAGGCAAGCCAGCTCCCACCGTTTTAACTGCGATCGGCCTTGAGCACTTCGTAATCACGCAGCTTGTTGGCAATGGTGGTGTGGGAAACTCCCAGGCGCTTGCCTAACTGGCGGCTGCTCGGGTGTTCGGCGTACAGGCTTTCCAACACCGCCTTCTCAAAGCGCCCGACGATATCCTCCAGGCTCCCCTCCAGGGAAAAATCACCCAGCGGCTGACGCACGCCGTAATCGGGCAAGCGAATATGCTCAACCTTGACCGTGCCGCCTTCGCACAACGACACCGCCTGGAACAGCACGTTTTCCAGTTGCCGCACGTTGCCTGGCCAGTGGTAGTGGCTGAGTTTGTCCATGGCCGCAGGGGCCAGCCTGGGCAGTGGGCAACCGATCTGCCGGCTGGCCTGGTCGAGAAAGTGCTCGACCAACGGCGCGAGGCCATCCAGGCATTCGCGCAACGGCGGGATATGCAACGACAGCACATTCAGCCGGTGATAAAGGTCCTGACGAAACTCACCCCGGGCGCAGAGTTCCGACAAATCTACCTGGGTCGCGCAGATCACCCGCACGTCCAGGTACACCTCTTCATCACTGCCCACCCGGCGAAAACAACCATCCTGCAAAAAGCGCAGCAGCTTGACCTGCAAGCGCGCGCTCATTTCTCCCACGCCGTCGAGAAACAAGGTACCGCCCGCCGTCAGCTCAAGCAGGCCCAATTTACCTTCCGCCCGCGCCCCTTCAAATGCGCCGGGACCATAGCCAAACAGTTCAGTCTCGGCCATCGACTCGGGCAACCCCGCGCAGTTGAGCGCCATCAACGGCGACTGCCCCCGCGGGCTGGCCAAGTGGCAGGCCCGGGCCAATAGCTCCTTGCCGGTGCCGGTTTCGCCTTCTATTAATAGCGGCGCATCCAGCGGCGCCATGCGCCGCGCTTCACGCACCACTGCGGCCATGACCTTGGAGCTTTGGAAGATGCTGTCGAAACCGCGCAGCTCTTGCTTGCGCACGTTATAGATACGCTCACCGACACGGTCGGCACGGTGCAGGGTGAGCACGGCGCCGGCCATGGCTTCGCTGTCGTCGTGCTCGGAGGATTGCAGCGGCGCGATATCCGCCAGAAATACGTCGCCCTTGACCTTGACCCGCAGGCCATTGATTCGCGACTTGCTGGCGCGCACCAGTTCCGGCAGGTCAAAATCCTCGGCATAACGCGACAGGGGAATCCCCGGCACTTCATCTACCCGCACGCCAAGCAACTGCGCCGCCGCCCGGTTGGCGGCCACGATGGAGCCGCCCATATCAATGGACAGCACCGGGAATTCCAGGGCACCGAGCAACGCATTGAGTTCCATATGCCGCCGCTCGCTGGGCATCAGCCCTACCCGCTTGACCCCGAACACTCCGGCAATCGCCTCGAACTGCGGGCGCAACGCCTGGAATTGCATGTTCACCAGGTTGGGGCAGAACAGGTAGATGGCATTGCCATGCTCACCGCCGACTTCGCCCTTGGCGACGTTGACGCCGTACTCCACCAGCAGGTTGAGGATGTCCCGCAGGATGCCGATGCGGTTCTGGCAGTGCACTTTGATACGCATGGAAAAACTCGAAAAAGAAGTAGGCGCCGCCTCTTTTTGTCGCTAGGCGCAGATAGTCGTCAAGATTATGTGACAGTACGGCAGCTATTCCCAGCCCATAGCTGCGAGAAGCGAGCCTATCGTAACGAATTCTTTACGAATATCGGTAATTTTTCCTACACGCATTGGCTAAAGGCTGATGGAATCCTGCGCCTATCCGGTTATCAATAGAGGCATCCCAGGACATAACAAGAACGAATGCCTAGCAGGAGAGCCGTATGAAGCAGACGCAGTACGTGGCCCGCGAGCCCGATGCGCAAGGTTTTATCCACTACCCGCCAGAAGAACACGCGGTGTGGAATACCCTGATCACTCGTCAGTTGAAGGTGATTGAGGGCCGCGCCTGCCAGGAATACCTGGACGGCATCGACAAGCTCGGCCTGCCCCTGGACCGCATCCCCCAACTGGGCGAGATCAACAAGGTGCTGGCCGACACCACCGGTTGGCAAGTCGCCCGCGTGCCGGCGCTGATTCCCTTCCAGACCTTCTTTGAATTGCTGGCCAGCAAGCAGTTTCCGGTGGCGACCTTTATCCGCACCCGTGAAGAACTGGACTACCTGCAAGAGCCGGATATTTTTCACGAGATCTTTGGCCACTGCCCGCTGCTAACCAACCCCTGGTTCGCTGAATTCACCCACACCTACGGCAAGCTCGGCCTGGCGGCCACCAAGGAGCAACGGGTGTACCTGGCGCGCCTGTACTGGATGACCATCGAGTTCGGCCTGGTGGACACGCCTCAGGGCCGGCGTATCTACGGTGGCGGCATTTTGTCGTCGCCTAAAGAAAGTGTGTATTGCCTGTCGGACGAGCCCGAGCACCAGGCCTTCGACCCGCTGGAAGCGATGCGCACCCCCTATCGCATCGACATCCTGCAACCGCTGTACTTCGTCTTGCCCGAGCTCAAGCGCCTGTTCGACGTGGCGCAGGAAGACATCATGGGCATGGTCGAGCGCGGCATGCAGTTGGGTCTGCACGCACCGAAATTTCCGCCCAAACCCAAAGCCGCGTGAACCTCACGTTTTAAGGCCAGGTGAGTCTGTTCCCTGGCCCCGCGTTGCTTTAGGGTAACGCCACTGACCTTCAATCATTCGAATTCAGGACACCTTCCATGACCACCTTGAACCAAGCCCACTGCGAAGCCTGCCGCGCCGATGCCCCGCAAGTCAGCGATGAAGAACTGCCGGTGCTGATCAAGCAGATCCCTGACTGGAACATCGAAGTGCGCGACGGCGTGATGCAGTTGGAAAAGGTTTTCCTGTTCAAGAACTTCAAATTCGCCCTGGCTTTCACCAACGCCATGGGTGAAATTTCCGAAGCCGAAGGCCATCACCCTGGCCTGCTCACCGAGTGGGGCAAAGTCACCGTGACCTGGTGGAGCCACTCCATCAAGGGCCTGCACCGCAACGACTTCATCATGGCCGCGCGCACCGACGAAGTGGCCAAGACTGCCGAGGGCCGCAAGTAATGCATTTCGATGCCATCGACCGCGTGCCCGGCGACCCGATTCTCGGGTTGATGGACCTGTATACCCAGGACGCCAACCCGAACAAGTTCGACCTGGGCGTAGGTGTCTATAAGGACGAGCAAGGCCTGACGCCGATTCCCCACTCGGTGAAGCTGGCGGAACAGCGCCTGGTCGACACCCAAGTGACCAAGACCTATATCGGTGGGCATGGCGATGCAGCGTTCGGCAGCCTGATCAGCCAACTGGTGCTCGGCGCCGACTCGGCCTTGCTGCGTGACCGCCGCGCTGGCGCCACGCAAACCCCAGGCGGCACCGGCGCCCTGCGCTTGAGTGCCGACTTTATCGCCCACAGCCTGCCGGGCCGTGGCGTGTGGCTGAGCAACCCGACCTGGCCGATCCACGAAACCATTTTTGCCAAAGCCGGGCTCAAGGTCAGTCATTACCCTTACGTGGGCAGCGACAACCGCCTGGATGTGACGGCAATGCTGGCAACCCTGTCCAGCGTGCCCAAGGGCGACGTGGTATTGCTGCACGCGTGCTGCCATAACCCGACCGGCTTTGATCTGTCCCAGGATGACTGGCGCCAGGTCTTGCAGATCGTGCGTGAACGCCAGTTGCTGCCGCTGATCGACTTCGCCTACCAGGGCTTTGGCGATGGCCTGGAACAGGATGCCTGGGCGGTGCGCCTGTTTGCCGCCGAGCTGCCGGAAGTGCTGATCACCAGCTCCTGCTCGAAGAACTTCGGCCTGTATCGCGACCGCGTGGGTGCATTGATCGTCTGTGCGGCGGATGCCGAAAAGCTCACCGATGTACGCAGCCAACTGGCGAATATCGCTCGCAACCTGTGGTCGACACCGCCGGATCATGGCGCCGCCGTGGTGGCGACCATCCTCGGTGATGCACAGCTGAAAAAGCAGTGGAGCGAGGAAGTCGAGGCCATGCGTTCGCGGATCGCCCATCTGCGCGCAGGATTGGTGGAAGCGCTTGCGCCCCATGGCCTGGCCGAGAAATTCGCACATATCGGCACGCAGCGTGGGATGTTTTCCTATACCGGCTTGAGTGCCGAGCAGGTCAAGCAACTGCGCGAAAAGCACAGTGTGTATATGGTCAGTTCGGGGCGGGCTAACGTGGCCGGTGTTGATGCAACGCGCTTGACGTTGCTGGCTCAAGCCATCGCCGACGTTTCCAACTGAAGCAACAGGATTACGTGTGGGAGCTGGCTTGCCTGCGATGGCGGTGGTTCAGTTGCAGATTAATTGCCTGGCCCGCCGCCATCGCGGGCAAGCCCGCTCCCACATTTGAATCGTGGGGTGTCAGGTAGATCAGCGTCGGCTGTCAGGCCGTCACGGGAGCAAGCTCCCTCGCCACAGGTTCAGCCAGCGACCATTTCGGCCTTTAGCAGTGCCTCTTTGGCCTGCGCATCCGCCAACCGATACAACTCGATATGCCCATCCCAGTGCTCGATCAAGGCCGTGCACGACTCCACCCAATCCCCGCAGTTGAGGTAATCCACCTCGCCCACCTTGCGAATCTCGGCATGGTGAATATGCCCGCACACCACCCCGTGCAATTCCCGCTTGGTCACCTCGTGGGCAATCGCCTCTTCGAAATCGCTGATAAAACTCACTGCCGTCTTGACCTTGTGTTTCAGGTACGCCGACAGCGACCAATAACCGTAGCCATACCGCGCACGCCAGTGGTTCAGCCAGCGGTTCAGCGTCAGGGTGAATTCGTAGGCCGAGTCGCCGAGAAAGGCGAGCCAGCGGTGATAGCGCGTGATCACATCAAACTGGTCGCCATGAATCACCAGCAAGTGGCGGCCATCGGCGGTGACGTGTACAGCCTCATCGACCAATTGGATATTGCCCAGGATCAGCTTGGAATAGCGACGCAGGAACTCGTCATGGTTGCCGGTGACATAGATCACCTCGGTGCCACGTTTGGCCATGGTCAGCAAGCGGCGGATCACGTTGGTGTGAGCCTGGGGCCAATACATGCCACCGCGCAGTTTCCAACCGTCGATGATGTCACCGACCAGGTAGACCTTGTCGGCATGGTAGCCCTTGAGAAAGTGCGACAGGTGTTCGGCCTGGCAATCCCGAGTGCCCAGGTGCACGTCGGAAATCCACAGGGTTCGCACCCGTTGCTTGCGGCTGGGCTTGGTGAACTCGGCACGGGTCATGGGCATCCCTCGACGCTGTTTTGGCGAGCTTGCGCCTTGGCGATTAATAGTCCATGACAAGCGTGCGTCAGTCTGATGACAGCGCCCGTCGCTCGCCAAGCGTTGTAGACTGACAGCTTGCCGCCCTGGAGACCGCGATGAGCCCGACCCTCACGCTACGCCACTACCTCGAAGCGCCCATTGCCCACAGCCATGACCATGCGCAGTTGGTGTTCGGCCTGTCCGGGCACCTGGACCTGGAAGTCGATGGCCGTGGCAGCCAGGTGCGCGAAAGCAGCGTGATGGTGCTGCCCTTCTCCACCCATCATGCCTGTATCAGCCGCGATGGCAGCCGCTGCCTGGTGCTGGATGTGCCGACTGAGCACTGGGTGGTGCAATCCTTGGGCGAACATGCCGACGCCAGCCGCCGCTTGCTCGACCAACCCGCGCGCCTCGCGTTGGATGCCCGGCAACACCAGTTGGTGCAGTGGCTGGCACAGAGCCCGGTGCACGACCCACTGATCGTCCAGCAAGGCGCCGTGTTGTTACTGGCCAGCCTCAACCACCCTCAGGCCCAACCGCTGCCTGGCCGGCGTCTGCCTTATGCCGCGTTCAATAGCCATATCGAGCGCCATGCGGCGCGTCCGCTCCAGGTGGCCGACCTGGCACGGATTGCCGATTTGTCCGTGCCGCGCCTGCATGCACGGTTTATGGCGGAGTGCGGGCAAACGCCGATGGACTATCTACGCAGTCGTCGCTTGCACATGGCGCTCAGGCTTTTACGCGAAACCTCCCTGCCCATCGGCGAGATTGCCGAGCGCGTCGGTTACGCCTCGCAAAGTGCATTTTGCGCGGCCATGCTTCGGGCGTTTGGCGCCTCGCCCGGTGCATTGCGTCGAGCGGGCTAGCAAGAGTCTTGCGCTAAAAATCACCCCACCCGCGACAGACGCCCATTCTCCAACCCTCTAGACTGCGAGGCTGTCACCCCCTGTTGGATCAAGGATCGCAATGACTCCCCGCTCAGCCCTTGGCGCCCTGCATATCGGCGCATTGATGTTTGGCCTCACCGGCGTGTTCGGCAAGCTGGCGGCGGCCTCCCCCGCCATCATCGTATTTGGCCGGGCGGCGTTTGCCGTGCTGGCACTGGCGGTCTTTGCGCGCTTTGCCAGCAACGCTCCCTGGAAAAAACTGGAGATGCGTGACTGGCGCCGGCTGCTGGTCAGCGGCGTGTTGTTGGCTGCCCATTGGGTGACGTTCTTTATCGCCGTCAAAGTCGCGGGTGTGGCTGTGGCGACCCTGGGGTTCACCGCCTTTCCGGCCTTTACGGTGATCCTTGAGGGGCTGATTTTCCGCGAGCGTATTCGGGCCAATGAAGTGCTGCTGGTGGTGCTGGTCACCGTTGGCCTGGTGCTTGTGACCCCGGATTTCAATCTCGCCAGCGAAGCCACGGGCGGCCTGCTATGGGGCATCGTCTCGGGCCTGTTGTTCTCGTTGTTGTCGCTGAACAATCGCGCCAGTTCCGGGCGCATTCCTGCGGTACAGGCCGCGCTGTGCCAGAACGTCGTGGTCGCCGCGCTCCTGCTGCCCGTGGCCGCGCCGGGGTTGGCGGATGTGCGAGGGATAGATTGGCTGTGGATCGGGCTGCTGGGGGTGTTTTGTACCGGCCTGGCCCACAGCCTGTTTGTCGCCAGCCTTGCGGTGATCAAGGCGCGCACCGCGTCGGTGGTGTTTGCGATGGAACCGGTCTACGGCATCACCGTGGCCTGGCTGTTGTTTGCCGAAACCCCGACCCTGCGCATGCTGCTGGGCGGCGCCTTGATCATCGTCGCCATCGTGCTCTCCGGCCTGATGGGCAGCGCCAGCCAGGCCAAGCAACCGGCGCCGGCCTGACTTCAGACGGTACGGTCGTTATGCCCGAGGTCGCGCTGCGGGTCGATCTGGTCGCGCACTCGCTGCTTGAGCACCTTGGCCTCGGGAAAACCGCCATCGGCCTTGCGCTCCCAAATCTGCACGCCATCGCAGGTAATGCGAAAGGCCCCGCCGGTGGCTGGTTCCAGTGCCACGCGCCCCAAGTCATCGGCAAAGGTGCTGAGTAGCTCCTGGGCCAGCCACGCGGCGCGCAGCAACCACTGGCACTGGGTGCAATAGGTGATCACGATCTCGGGTTTGCATGCAGACATCATTAAGCGGCTCCTGGCGTAACAGGCTCAGCGAATCGGGTGGCTATAATAGCGGCCTTTGTCGCCCAGCCACGAGATTGATGATGCGCCGCCTGCTGTCTTGCCTGTTCCTGTGCCTTGTCCCCCTACTTGCCGACGCGGTAGAAGCCCCCCGCCCGAAAATCGGCCTGGTGCTGTCCGGCGGCGCTGCCCGTGGCCTGGCGCATATCGGCGTGCTCAAGGCGCTTGAAGAGCAAGGTATTCATATCGATGCGATTGCCGGCACCAGTATGGGCGCGGTGATTGGCGGGTTGTATGCGTCGGGCTACAAAATTGACGAGCTGGAGAAGTTGGCGCTGGGGATCGACTGGCAGCAGGCCCTGTCCGACGCGCCACCGCGTGAAGATGTACCGTTTCGGCGCAAACAGGACGACCGGGATTTCCTGGTCAAACAAAAACTCAGTTTTCGCGACGATGGCAGCCTCGGCCTGCCGCTGGGCGTGATCCAGGGCCAGAACCTGGCGTTGCTGCTGGAAAGCATGTTCGCCCACAGCAGCAACACGCGTAATTTCGACAAGCTGCCGATCCCCTTTCGCGCCGTGGCTACCGACATCACCACCGGCGAAAAAGTAGTCTTCAGCAAAGGCCACCTGCCCCAGGTGATACGCGCCAGCATGTCGATTCCCGCGGTGTTCGCCCCGGTGGAGCTGGATGGCCGCCTGCTGGTGGACGGCGGTATGACCGACAACATCCCGTTGGATGTGGCGCGGGAGATGGGCGTCGATATTGCTATCGTGGTCGACATCGGCACCCCGCTGCGCTCGCGCAAACAACTGGCCACCGTGGTGGACGTGCTCAACCAGTCCATCACCCTGATGACCCGGCGTAACTCCGAGGAACAACTCAAGGCCCTGAACCCCAAGGACGTGTTGATCCAACCGCCGCTGGCCGCTTATGGCGTCACCGACTTTGGCCGCGCCAAGGACATGATCGATGCCGGCTACCGCGCCACCCGTGCCCTCGACGTACGCCTGGCACACCTGCGCCCTGCCGAACCCATCGACGCCGACCTGATAGCCGCCCGCACACCGGGCGAACGCACCCCGGTAATCACCGCAATCCAGGTGGAGAACGACTCCAAGGTCAGTGATGACGTCATCCGCTATTACATTCGCCAGGGGCTGGGAGAACCGTTGAACCTGGGCCGCCTGCAATCAGACATGGGCACCCTGTACGGCCTCGATTACTTCGAGCAGGTGCAATACCGCGTGGTAAAAAAAGGCCAGGACAACACCCTGGTGATCAGCGCACGCGGCAAGCGCAGCGGCACCGACTACCTGCGCCTGGGCTTGAACCTCTCGGACGACATGCGCGGCGACAGCGCCTTCAACCTCGGCGCCAGTTACCGCGTGAACGGCATCAACCGCCTCGGCGCGGAATGGCTCACACGGGTGCAGATCGGTGATCGGCAGGAGCTCTACAGCGAGTTCTACCAACCCATGGACACCGGCTCACGTTACTTTGTGGCCCCCTACATCAGGGCCGAGGCGCAGAACGTCGAGCTGATCCTGGATAACGACCCCATCTCCGAATACCGCCTGGAACGCTATGGCTTCGGTTTGAACGTGGGCCGGCAGATCGGCAACAGCGGCGAGATCCGCTTTGGCGTGGGCGAAGCCTGGGGCAAGGCGGACGTGCGCATTGGCGACCGCGATCTGCCAAGCGTGAGCTTCAGCGAAGGCTTCTATGAACTCAAATATTCCTTCGACTCCCTGGACAACGTGTACTTCCCCCACAGCGGCGAAGACATCGGCCTGGCCTTTCGCGAGTTCGAACCTGGCCTGGGCTCGGACCAGCGCTACCGCCAGTGGGAATTCAAGCTGGACAAGGCCATGAGCCACGGCCCGGACACCCTGATACTGGGCGGCCGCTATGGGCGCACCCTGGACGATTCGGATGTGGTGATTTCCAGCTTCCTGCTAGGAGGCGCACGGCAATTATCAGGCTTCCGCCAGGATGCGATTTCGGGGCAGAACATCAGCCTGATGCGCGCGGTGTACTACCGCAGGCTCACCCCGCGCTCTTACCTGCCACTGGACTTCCCGTTGTACCTAGGTGCATCCCTGGAACGGGGTCGGGCGTGGAACAACGATAACGAGTTCGACAGCGGCTATATCAACGCTGCAAGTATTTTTCTGGGGTTTGATACACCCTTGGGGCCGCTGAATTTCAGCTATGGGTTCAATGATGATAATCAGAAGGCGGTGTACTTGAACCTGGGCCAGACGTTCTAAGAAGCCGAACACTAAACCCAATGTGGGAGCTGGCTTGCCTGCGATAGCGGTGCGTCAGCCAGCTAATCCCTTGACTGAATGTCCGTCATCGCAGGCAAGCCAGCTCCCACACTATTTAGATCAGGACTTTTCCAGGTTCGCCAGGATGTGCTCATGCACCCGCATGCACACCCGCAGGTCTTCCTCATTCACGCCCACGAACAACTCATGGCGCAACGCCGTGGCGATGGTTTCGATCTGGTCGATCAGCGGTTGGGCGGTATCGCACAGCAGGATACGTTTGGCGCGGCGGTCTTCCACCACGGCTTGGCGTTGCACCAGGCCCTGGCCTTCCAGGCTATCGAGCAGACGGGCCAGGGTGGGCCCTTCCACGCCGACACTTTGGGCCAATTCACGCTGGGTGGGTGCTTCGACAAAACGGGCCAGGTGCAACAGCACCAGCCAGCGCGCCTGGGACAAGCCCAGCCCCGCCAGCCGGCGATCCAGTTCGGCGCGCCAACCTCGGGACATTTGCGCCAACTGCATGCCAAAACGGTGTTGATCGGTTAACGGCATAAAAAACTCATGTTTAAGACTGAAAATAAAGTATGGCTAATTATTAGTCAGCTAAGCATGAGCCCTGTCAGTAGGCAAGGCCCGCTATGTACTGATTCGTTACATTGTCGTAATTGGCACACTAAATTTCGAATTCCGACTGCAAAGCAGCACGCACGCAGTACAAAACGCCTTCCGGAACACGCCCGGTAAATAACGGCGCAATCTCCGTGACAGCTGGCAATTCGCCTTCTCCATCGAGAAAAGCGTCCTGGATTTCACCGAGCAAATCTTCAGGCAAATCAAGGGCCTGCTCCAGGGACAATTGCTGCTTGCCGATGGCTTCGGCGAGCAAGGTGTATACGTTTTTTTCCGAGCATTGCAGCTGGCCGGCGATCTGGATCGGGGTCATGCCGGCGCGGGCCAGGCTGATCAGTTCGTGGCGAATATCGGCGATTTCCTTCGGCGCTTCGGCCTGGCCGCCGAGCACTTCCAGGAAGGCCTGGCCGTAGCGTTCCAGTTTACGCGCGCCCACACCGCTGACCCGGGCCATCTCGGCCATGGTGGTGGGCTGCTCGCGGAGCATCTCCAGCAAGGTGGAGTCGGGAAAGATAACGTAGGGTGGCACGCTGTGCTCCTGCGCCAGTTTGCGCCGCAGGGTGCGCAAGGCTTCCCACTGTTCGCGTTCTTCACCCCGCACCAGTTGGCTGGCCTGGCTAGTACTGCTGCTTTTGGCGGTGGTCTGCGGCTTGAGGTCACGGCGCAGTTCCAGGCTCACTTCGCCCTTGAGCAAGGGCCGGCAACTGTCATTCAGGCGCAGCCCGCCGTAGCCTTCGATATCGATGTCGACCAGCCCACGGGCAACCATCTGGCGAAACAGCGAACGCCACTCACCTTCGGCGCGAGCTTTGCCGACACCGTACACCGAGAGTTTCTCGTGGCCGAAGCTGCGGATTTTTTCGTTGTCCTTGCCCAGCAGTACGTCCACCAGATGGCCCACACCATAACGCTGGCCGGTGCGATAGATCGTCGACAACGCCTGGCGCGCCGGCTCGGTGGCGTCCCAGGTTTGTACGCCGTCGATGCAGTTATCGCAGTGGCCGCAGGGTTCAGGCATGTCTTCGTCGAAATACGCCAGCAGGGTCTGGCGGCGGCAGCGGGTCTCTTCGCACAATGAGAGCATGGCATCGAGCTTGTGCTGTTCCAGGCGTTTGTGGCGCTCGTCGCCCTCGGAGTTCTGCAGCATCTGCTTGAGCATCACCACGTCTTGCAGTCCGTAGACCATCCAGGCATCCGCCGGCAGGCCATCGCGGCCGGCACGCCCGGTTTCCTGGTAATAGGCCTCAAGGGACTTGGGCAGGTCCATGTGCGCCACGAAACGCACGTTGGATTTGTCGATGCCCATGCCAAAGGCGATGGTTGCCACCATGATCAGGCCTTCCTCGTTCAGGAAGCGTTTCTGGTGCGCTGATCGCGTTTCATTGGGCAGGCCGGCATGGTAAGGCAGTGCCGGGTAGCCTTGCTCACAGAGGAACGCCGCGACCTCGTCGACTTTCTTGCGCGATAGGCAGTACACGATGCCCGCGTCACTGCGCCGCTCGGACAGGAACGCCAGCAACTGCTTGCGTGGCTGCTCCTTGGGCACGATGCGGTAGAAAATATTGGGCCGGTCAAAACTCGACAGGAAGCGCTCGGCGTTCTGCAAATGCAGGCGCTCGACGATCTCTTCGCGGGTCCGCTTGTCGGCGGTGGCGGTCAGCGCGATACGCGGCACATCGGGAAACAGTTCGGCCAATTGGCCAAGCTGCAGGTATTCGCGACGGAAATCGTGACCCCATTGCGACACACAGTGGGCTTCGTCAATGGCGAACAGGGCGATTTCCAGGCTCTGCAAAAAAGCCAGCATGCGTGGCTGCACCAGGCGCTCCGGCGCCAGGTAGAGCATTTTCACCTCGCCACGCTTGATGCGTGCGGCCAGGTCGCGCTGCTGCTCGGCGCTGAGGGTGGAGTTCAACGACGCGGCGGCGACACCGAGTTCTTCAAGGGTGGCGACCTGATCGTCCATCAACGCAATCAGCGGCGACACCACCACGGCCAGGCCATTGCGCAACAGCGCCGGCACCTGGAAGCACAGCGACTTGCCGCCACCGGTAGGCATCAGTACCAGGGCATCGCCGCCACTGGCCACGCGCTCAATGATCGCACCCTGGCGGCCACGAAAACTGTCGTAGCCGAAGATGTCCTTGAGGACGCGTTGAGCCTGCTCGAGCATGTAAAACTCCAAAATGGTGCCGAAATCCCTCTATACAGGCTGGCCGAAAAAATCCCCGTTCACGAAAAATAATCCGTAAGCGAAGTTTTCCCGGATTGGCGCTGGGCCTGTAGGGGCATCACAAAACGCGGCAGTATACCCGAGCGTTATCCACCAAAGGGCGCGACTGACGAATAGACGCACCAGGCTAAAACCGGGCAAATATGCCGTGCGGCTGGCCTGGGCGCTCAAGAAAGCCTAGAATTCAGCATCGTTTATTCCCAAGGTAGCCCTTCAATGTCCTTCGCTGAGCAACTAACCCGCCTGCAAGCCTTCCTCGACGCCGATGAGCTGCATGACGAGGCGCTGGACTACGTGGCCGCCCACGGCTACCTGACCGCCCTGTCGATCTGCTCCGACCCCGTCCCGGACCGTGAATGGATCGACGCGCTGTTCGCTGAAGAGCCTCACTACAGCGACGACGCCCAGCGCGCAGAAATCGAATCCACCCTGATCGCCCTCAAGGCCCACATCGCCCGCCAACTGGCCTCCGACGAAGAGTTCGAGCTGCCGTGCGAGCTGGACCTGGGCGACGACCCTGATGACTCCGACCTGCGCGGCTGGTGCATCGGCTTCATGGAAGGCGTGTTCCTGCGCGAAGCCGCCTGGTTCGAAACCGCCGAAGAAGAAGTCAGCGAAATGCTGCTGCCGATCATGGTCGGTTCGGGTCTGTTCGAAGAGGAAGCAGAGTTCTCCGACATCGCCGCCGACGCCAACCTGATGGACGACATGATCGTGCAGATCCCGGAAGCCCTCACCGCGCTGTACCTGCTGTGCAACGCGCCTGACGAAAAACCGGCGATCCTCAAGCCACGTCACCACTGAGTGGCTTGCCCGTGGCACCCATGGGCAACCGTCCACTGCTCCTGCGCTACGCGCTGCTGGCCATCGGCTGGCTAAGCGTAGCGCTGGGAGTCATCGGCATTTTCCTACCTGTGCTGCCGACCACGCCCTTCCTGTTACTCGCCGCCGCCTGTTTCGCTCGCAGCTCCCCGCGCTTCTACCACTGGCTGGTGGAACACCCGCGCCTGGGGCCCTGGGTGCGCGATTACCTGGACGGCAATGGCATCCCGCTCAAAGGCAAGGTCTACGCCATTGGCTTGATGTGGTTGAGCATCTCGATTTCCTGCTACCTGGTGCCGCTGCCATGGGCACGGGGCTTTATGCTGACCAGTGCGGTGCTGGTGACGATCTACATCCTGCGCCAGAAAACCCTGCCGCCACGCTGAGCGCCACCTGCGACATTCGATCCCACACGACCTTGGTCGACACTGACTAACACCAGGCATCATGCGAGACTGTCCAACCGGGCCTGGAATGCCCGGGTGTTCTTATGCTCGGAGTTACCATGACGCTGTCCAGCGGGCTGATCGCCGCCGTTGCCCTGGCCTATATGGCCACTATGTTTGCCATCGCCTTTTACGGTGACCGCCGCCATGCGCCGCTGCCACCGCGCGTGCGTGCCTGGGTGTATAGCCTGTCACTGGCGGTGTACTGCACCAGTTGGACCTTCTTCGGCGCCGTAGGCCAAGCCGCCGAACAACTGTGGGCATTCTTGCCGATCTACCTGGGACCTGTGCTGTTGCTGGTGCTGGCACCCTGGGTGCTGCAGAAGATGATCCTGATCAGCAAGCAGGAAAACATTACCTCCATCGCCGACTTTATCGCTGCCCGCTACGGCAAGTCCCAGTCCCTGGCGGTGGTGGTGGCACTTATTTGCCTGGTGGGCGTGCTGCCCTATATCGCGCTGCAGCTCAAAGGCATCGTACTGGGCGTGAACCTGCTGATCGGCGCCGGCCCCGACACCACCGGCACCCGCGCCCAGGACACGGCCTTGATCGTGTCGCTGGTGCTGGCGCTGTTTACCATCGTGTTCGGCACACGCAACCTCGACGCCACCGAACACCACCGCGGCATGGTGCTGGCGATTGCGTTTGAGTCGCTGGTCAAGCTGTTCGCTTTTCTCGCCGTCGGTGCGTTTGTCACCTACGGCTTGTACGACGGTTTCGGCGATTTGTTCAGCCAGGCCATGCTCGCCCCGCGCCTGGAGGAATACTGGAAAGAGACCATCAACTGGCCTTCGATGGTGGTACAGACCGGCGTCGCCATGATGGCGATCATCTGCCTGCCGCGACAATTTCATGTGACGGTGGTGGAGAACATCGACCCCCAGGATTTGCGCCTGGCCAAGTGGGTGTTCCCGGCTTATTTGATCCTCGCGGCACTGTTCGTGGTGCCCATCGCCTTGGGCGGCAAGATGCTGTTGCCCAGCTCAGTGCTGCCGGACTCCTATGTGATCAGCCTGCCAATGGCCGAGGCCCATCCTGCCCTCGCCGTGCTGGCATTCATTGGCGGTGCATCAGCGGCCACTGGCATGGTGATCGTGGCGAGCATTGCACTGTCGACGATGGTCTCCAACGATATGCTGCTGCCGTGGCTGTTGCGCCGATCCAGCGCCGAGCGGCCATTCGAAGTCTTTCGCCACTGGATGCTGTCGGTTCGCCGGGTGAGCATTGTGATCATCCTGCTGCTGGCGTACGTGAGCTACCGCTTGCTGGGCTCCACTGCCAGCCTGGCGACCATCGGCCAGATCGCCTTTGCCGCTGTGACCCAACTGGCCCCAGCGATGCTCGGTGCACTCTATTGGAAGCAGGCCAACCGGCGTGGGGTGTTTGCCGGTTTGGCCGCCGGTACCTTCCTGTGGTTCTACACCTTGGTCTTGCCAGTGACGGCGAAAAGTCTGGGCTGGTCGCTCAGCCTTTTCCCCGGCCTGACCTGGATGCATTCCCACCCGTTCGGGCTGTCGGTCACGTCGCTGACCTTGGGCACCGTGTTCTCCCTGGCGGGGAATTTCACCCTCTTCGTGTGGGTGTCGATGCTGTCGCGCACACGGGTTTCCGAGCACTGGCAGGCAGGCCGTTTTATCGGCCAGGAAATCAACCAGCGTGCGAGTGCGCGCTCCATGCTGTCGGTGCAGATCAGCGACCTGCTCAGCCTCGCGGCACGCTTCGTCGGGGAAGAACGGGCCCAGCAGAGCTTTATTCGCTTCGCCTACCGCCAAGGCAAAGGCTTCAACCCCAACCAGAATGCCGATAACGATTGGATCGCCCACACCGAACGCTTGCTGGCCGGCGTACTCGGGGCCTCCTCGACGCGGGCGGTGGTGAAAGCGGCAATCGAAGGGCGGGAAATGCAACTGGAGGACGTGGTCCGTATCGCCGACGAAGCCTCGGAAGTGCTGCAGTTCAACCGCGCCCTACTGCAAGGCGCCATCGAGAACATCACCCAGGGCATCAGCGTGGTGGACCAGTCGCTCAAGCTGGTGGCCTGGAACCGGCGTTACCTGGAACTGTTCAACTACCCGGACGGCTTGATCAGCGTCGGCCGGCCCATTGCAGACATCATTCGCTACAACGCCGAGCGCGGCCTGTGTGGCCCTGGCGAAGCGCAAGTGCACGTGGCGCGTCGCCTGCACTGGATGCGCCAGGGGCGTGCGCACACCTCCGAGCGCTTGTTCCCCAATGGCCGGGTGATCGAGTTGATCGGCAACCCGATGCCCGGCGGCGGGTTTGTCATGAGCTTCACCGACATCACCGCCTTCCGCGAAGCCGAACAAGCACTGACCGAAGCCAACGAGGGCCTGGAGCAGCGGGTGACCGAGCGCACCCATGAACTCTCGCAACTGAACGTGGCCCTCACCGACGCCAAGGGCGTGGCCGAATCCGCCAGCCAGTCGAAGACGCGGTTCCTGGCGGCCGTGAGCCATGACCTGATGCAACCGCTGAACGCTGCGCGGCTGTTTTCCGCCGCCCTCTCCCACCAGACCGATGGCCTGTCCAGTGAGGCACGGCAATTGGTGCAGCACCTGGACAGCTCGCTGCGCTCGGCTGAAGACTTGATCAGTGATTTGCTGGATATTTCGCGCCTGGAAAACGGCAAGATCAACCCACAACGCCAACCCTTTGTCCTCAACGAGCTGTTCGACACCCTGGGTGCAGAATTCAAGGCGCTGGCCCAGGATCAACACTTGCGCTTCCGCTGGCGCGGCAGCCGTTTGCGGGTCGACAGCGATATCAAACTTTTACGGCGAATTTTGCAGAACTTTCTGACCAATGCCTTCCGTTATGCCGACGGCCCGGTGCTGCTAGGCGTACGTCGCCGCAAGGGCGAACTCTGCCTGGAGGTCTGGGACCGCGGCCCTGGCATTGCGCCGGATAAACAAAAGGTGATCTTCGAAGAGTTCAAGCGCCTGGACAGCCACCAGACCCGTGCCGAAAAGGGCCTGGGCCTGGGCCTGGCGATTGCCGACGGTCTGTGCCGCGTGCTGGGCCATCGCCTGAGCGTGCGCTCCTGGCCGGGCAAAGGCAGCGTCTTCAGCGTGTGCGTGCCGCTGGCCCGCAACCAGGCCAGCGTGCAACCCAAGCCGCCCACAGAAACCGGCCTGCCCTTGAGTGGCGCACGGGTGCTATGCGTGGATAACGAAGACAGCATCCTGATCGGCATGCGCAGCCTGCTAACGCGCTGGGGCTGTGAAGTCTGGACGGCCGCCAACCAGGCCGAATGCGCGGCACTGCTGGCCGACGGTATCCGCCCGCAACTGGCGTTGGTGGATTACCACCTGGACCACGGCGAAACCGGTACCGAGTTGATGGGCTGGCTGCGTGCGCAACTGGCCGAGCCGATTCCCGGTGTGGTGATCAGTGCCGATGGGCGACCGGAGATGGTGGCCGAGGTGCACGGGGCGGGGTTGGATTACTTGGCCAAACCGGTGAAGCCGGCGGCGTTGCGGGCGCTGTTGAGCAGACATCTGCCCCTGTAACGGGGCTGTATTCGAGCTATTTGTGGGAGCAATTTAGACCCCTATTTATTATTCCGGGAGATGCGCCACGCCATCCGAATCGGTCATCGCCCGCTCCAGCAGATCCGCCGGCAAGCTCTTACTGGCGCGGGCGCCGAGCAACCTTAGCTGCTCGGTACGGCTGACCAAGTTCCCACGCCCATCCGTCAGCTTGTTGCGCGCCGCGCTGTAGGCCTTGTCCAACTGTTGTAGCCGGTTGCCCACTTCGTCCAGGTCCTGGATAAACAGCACGAACTTGTCATACAGCCAGCCGGCACGCTCGGCAATTTCCCGCGCGTTCTGGCTCTGGCGCTCCTGCTTCCACAGGCTGTCGATCACGCGCAGGGTGGCGAGCAAGGTCGTGGGACTGACGATTACGATATGGCGGTCGAAGGCTTCCTGGAACAGGTTGGGCTCGGCCTGCAATGCCGCAGAAAAGGCAGCCTCGATCGGTACGAACAGCAGGACGAAATCCAGGCTGTGCAAACCCTCCAGGCGCTTGTAGTCCTTGCCGGCCAAGCCTTTGACATGATTACGCAGGGACAGCACGTGTTGCTTCAACGCGGCCTGGCCAATCACCTCGTCATCCGCCGCCACGTACTGTTGATAGGCGGTCAAGCTGACCTTGGAGTCGACCACCACCTGCTTGTCGCCCGGCAACATGATCAGCACATCGGGCTGGAAACGCTCGCCATCCGGGCCTTTGAGGCTGACCTGGGTCTGGTACTCACGGCCCTTCTCCAGGCCCGCGTGTTCCAGCACTCGTTCAAGAATCAGCTCACCCCAGTTACCCTGGGTTTTCTGGCCCTTGAGAGCGCGGGTCAGGTTAGTGGCTTCGTCCGACAGACGCAGGTTCAATTGCTGTAGGCGCTCAAGCTCTTTGGCGAGGGAAAAGCGCTCACGGGCTTCGTTCTGATAGCTTTCTTCGACACGCTTCTCGAAGGACTGGATACGTTCCTTGAGCGGGTCCAGAAGTTGGCCCAGGCGGTCCTGACTGGTTTCGGCGAAGCGTTGCTCACGCTCGTCGAAGATCTTGCCGGCCAGCTCGGCAAATTGCGCACGCAGTTCGTCTCGTGAGCCTTGCAGGTCGGTGAGGCGTTGCTGATGACTCTCTTGCTGCTCACGCAATTCGGCGCTCAGGGCCGCGGCCAAGGCGTCGAGGCGACGCAGTTCGGTTTCCTTGGCGCTACGGTCGAGGTTCCAGGCGTGCGCGGCATCGCGGGCGTTATCGCGGTCGATCTGCAACAGCTCGACTTCACGGCGCAGCGCCGCCAGGTCGGCTTGTTTGGCGGCATTGGCCTGGCTGAGGTCACTGATCTCATCGCGACTGGCGTCCAGTTGCGCGGCGAGCCCTTCCTGGGCCAGTTGTGCGGTCGCCAGGCGCTCCTCCAGCAACTCCCAGCCGGTGGTGCGTGCGGTCAGGCGCCGCTGGAGTTGCCAGCACAGCGCCAGTAGCGGCACGGCTGCGCCCACAAGACCCAAGGCGATACTGGTCCAGTCAAACACCATAGCCATTTCTGCCATCACCGAAAAAGATCAAGGGTAACCAAGCCTAAGGCCGGAGGACAGCTCAGTCTTCGACCTGCCCCAGTTCGCGCTGGGCGCGACGGTCGCCGGCGCGAGCAGCCGAACGCAATAAATCGTGGCCGATGCGCCGGTCACGGGCATTTCCGCACTCGCGGCACATCAGTTGGCCAAGACGGCTCTGAGCGGCCACCACGCCTTCGCGGGCGGGCTGCTTGAGCAAGCGTCCGGCGAGATGCTTGATATTGTTGCTCTGCCCCAGGCGCGGGCTGTCGAGCAGCCACAAAGCAACCTTCAAGGAAAAACGCTTGGGCGCGGTAACAGTTTGGGGCGTGTCGGTAACAGAAGGTGATACTGAGCGAAACTTCATAAAGCACTGTGGGGCAGAACGGAAGGCGCGCCACTCTACTCTTTTTTTCGTACAGGTAAAGCTGAAAAAACCGTGCACGCCCGTCCTAGAGCAAGCGCTCGGGACAATCCACAGAAGCTGTGGATAACTCAGTGGACAACCCCCCTTGAACAGGCGCAAAGCCCCATGGAACGGGGGCCGCGGTCAAACTGACGATTTTTTCACCAATAAAAAAAAGCGAGATTTTTCATTGACTTAAATTTTGATTACAGGCAAATGGGCGCACTTGCACACCCGTGGCAGCAGGGTTACACCCTTGACCACAAATGTGCACAAGTCCTGATCGGCTGGTTATATCGTCGGCGTTTTTTGATTCAACACCGGTTAAACATGTTACTAAGCGCGCAAACCCGAGGGCTTTTCAAATCTGCCTCGGCTCGCCACACTGCGCCACCGCCAATGCAAACCAGTAGGGCCGATGAAAGGAATTCTGTTATTCGCCGGGCTGCTACTGGCCATCTGCGCGACCTCGCTTGGGATCAATGCCGCGCTCCCCTCGCCGGACGGCGCACTGTTTGCTATTGCTATCCTGCTATCGGCCGCCTTTACCGCCGTGATTCTGTGCATCGAACTCAGTGATGGCAGAATTAACGACATGGGCGATGTGATCCGCATGATCGAGACCGGCCAGTCCTTGCGGCTGACGCTCGCCGCCTACGGTCTGGGCTGTGCCCTGGCCGCATCCATGACCGTGCTGGTCTATTGCGAGTTACTCGGCGGCTGAACGAAGTTTTTTTGCAAGCGGCCTTCCCTTCCCTGTTTCAATCCGTTACTATCCGCGGCGTTAGTACCAAGCTGAAAGTCAATTCTGGTCGAACACGTCCCCTGAACCACATGGGATCGGCCACCTCGATGGTTTCCAGGTATTCCTTGCGACGACACTGCCTTTGAACAAGCAAAGGGTGGCGCGAAGTTCCAATACTCTGACCGAACCAACCTGCAAATTGATCAGGATCTCCACCCTGGGCCCAGAACCTTTGCCCTTGTTGTGTTGCCTGCCCTCCTAAGTACCTACCTGCCAGCCCAAGCGCGCCAAATTTAATTGCGCTTCAAACTGGCTGCTTTGTTCCAGTCGGGTTCTTCGTTTGATCAATGGTGATCAGCGTTACTGGAACGTTTTAACGTTGCACGGTTCTTATCCGTGTCATTTGTAGGAACACCAATAATATGAACGCTCAAATCCACACTCAGGATGCCATTCGCACCCTCACCAACGCTTTTGCCCCAATGAACTGCCTGATCATGGCCGCTCGCAAAGGCTGCTTCAGCTTCACCCTGGTCAACGAACACGGCATCGCTCGTCACAGCGAACGCCTGTACCCCGATCAATACTCCAGCGCAGAACCGCTGCAGGCCGTGATCGATCGTACCCGTCAGGCACTGACTGCCTGATCGACCCGCGTCGCTGAAACCTCAAAAACCCTGTTTGAATAACAGGGTTTTTTATTGCCTGGAATTTGGCCCTGAGTTCGCCGGGCTAAGTACAAATGGATATAAACGTTATAACCAGTTGCAGAAGATGTTTTAAAAACAGTCCTTTACATCGTGAATATGACACTACACTTCAACTCAAGCGGCGTGATCCGCTTACGACGGGCCTGAGATCCGATTCACCGCTGCCAAGCCCCCCTTCTCAGGCTCGTCCACTCTTTGCAAGGACTGAGGCTCGTATGGGTATTGCCGCCAGTGAATTGTGTCGTTATGTGATCAGGCCAACGCTGATGTACCTCGGCCGCCACAGCTCGACAGCCGAATCCCTGCTGCTGGGCATTGCCGCCAGCCAGTCAGAACTGGGCTCGGCGCTGCATGACCGCCGCGGCCACGGCCTCTACAGCATCACCGAACCACGCCACCGCGCGCTCTGGGATAACTACCTGGCGCTGGACCCGGAACGCGCCAGCCTGGTGCGCGGGCTGGCCAGCCAACATGCGTTCCTCAGCGCGCCCCAGTTGGAGCTGACGGTAAACCTGCGCTACGCCACCGCGATCGCCTGGTTGCTGGTGGAACAACATCGTCCTGCCCTTCCCGCGCCCGGCGATGTACTGGCCATGGCGCGTATCTGGAAAGAAATATTCCACCCCCAAGGCCGCCTGCGAGATTTCACCCAAGCCTGGCAAACCTGTGTAAGCCCCATGAAACAGGCAGCTTGCTGACCGGGCAAATTGCAAGATTCGGCAAAAAACGGCAATTTTGGTCGGATTGTCCTACAAAACCGCTCTATCTCCCGCATTACAGCCTATAGCGCGATGTGAAATTTATTGATACTTTCCGCAGCGGTGATCACACGGAGTTCTAATAATGAAAAAAGTAATGCTCAAGACCACACTTAGCCTCGCCGTTGCCATGGCATCCTCCCAACTGTTCGCCAGCGGCTTTGCGCTCAACGAACAGAGCGTGAGCGGGATGGGTACCGGTTTCGCAGGTCGCTCTTCTTCTGCCGATGATGCGAGTACTGTGTTCGGTAACCCTGCCGGTATGGCACGTCTGGAAGGCCAACAGATCACCGGTGGCGTTGCAGCCATTGATGCCTCCACCGATATCAGCAATGTCAGCGGCCGCTCCGCTGGCAGCAACAAAGGCGATATGGTGCCTTTCACCGCCGTTCCTTTCGGTTTCTACACCAATAAACTTAACGACCAGTGGGCTGTCGGCTTCGGCGTCTATGCGCCGTTCGGCCTGGTGACCGACTACGAAAGCGGCTTCCAGGGCCGTGGCTTTGGCAGCAAGAGCGAAGTGAAAGTCATCACCTTGCAACCGACTGTCAGCTACGCCTTCAACGATCGCGTTTCCGTGGGTTTTGGCCCGACCATCAACCGCATCGCCGGTACCCTGGAATCGGACCTGACGCTGAACCCTCGCGCGCCAGACACCAATATCAAGATCAAGGGTGACGACACCGCGCTGGGCTTCAACATCGGCGTACTGGTCCAGGCCACCGATACCACCCGTGTCGGCCTGACCTACCACTCCAAGGTCAGCTACAAGCTGGACGGCCACACCGAAGTCACCGCACCGACCGCGACCTCGCCGTTCCTGCGCAGCAACCGCTATGACGCCTCGCTGAAAATCGACACACCTGAGTCCTACGACCTGTCCGTCACTCAAGACCTGACCGACGCGTGGAAACTCTACGCCGGTGCAACCTGGACACGCTGGAGCCGCCTCAAAGACATCACCGTCAAGAACGAAGGCGTCAGCGGCGCTACTGGCGGCGCGCTTGCCCCAGGCCTGGTCAGCACAATCAAGGAAGACCAGAACTGGCACGACACCTGGGCCTACGCCGTGGGTACTTCGTACCAGCTCACCAAGCAAGTGGTACTGCGTACCGGCCTGACATTCGACCAGTCGCCTACCAACAACACGGATCGCTCACCGCGCATCCCGACCGGCGACCGTACTATCTTCAGCCTGGGCCTGGGCTACCAGGTCATGGATAACATGACCATCGACCTGGCCTACTCCTACCTGAAGGAAGAGGACGTCAAGATTTCACGCTCCAACCAATTGGCCAGCTACAACGCCAAGTATGAAAACAGCGCCAACGGTTTCGGCTTGGGCATGACCTACAAGTTCTAACCGCAGTCGTATAAAAAAGCCCCGCTCTCCTGTGAAGGAGGCGGGGCTTTTGTTTGGCTGGCGGTCAGGGTTTGGAAGCCAATGCCTGTTCCACCGCCTTGATCAGCTCCGGACTGTCCGGCTTGGTCAGGCTGGAAAAACTGGCAACCACATTGCCTTGGCGATCCACCACATACTTGTAGAAATTCCACTTCGGCGCCGCGTCGGCCTGCTGTGCAAGCACCTTGAACAGGTGCACCGCATCCGGCCCCTTGACCTTCTGCGGCTCGGTCATGGTGAAGGTCACGCCATAGTTCACGTAGCAGACCTTGGCGGTTTCCTCCCCGGTCTTGGCTTCCTGCTTGAAATCATCGGACGGCACGCCGATCACTTCCAGGCCCTGGCCCTTGTAGCGCTGATATAACGCTTCCAGGCCTTTGAACTGTGGGGCAAAGCCGCAGAAGCTCGCTGTGTTAACGATCACCAAGGGCTTGCCAGCGAATTGCTGGCACAGGTCGATGAATTCCTTGGCCCGCAGCTTGGGCAATTGGCCCGCAAGCAACGGTGGGCAACTGGCGGCCATCGCCACGCTGCCAATAGCCATCAGGACGGGTACAGCGAGCCAGCGCATCTGCATGTCAAAAGTCCTTGAGTCAGTTCAGACCCACAACTTAGCAGATCGCCATGCCCAGTTGCATCAATGCCAGGCCGCCCTGATGCCAGCCCCACCAGGCCAGCAGCAATAACACCATCCCCACAGCCACCAGCATAAGACGCGCTGTCATGCTCATGCCGCCTCCATCTGCGCCTGAATACGTGCCACCGGCCGCTCACGCACCGGCCAATTCAGCGCGGCGGCGAGCAGGCTGAGTAAAATTGCCACCTGCCAGATCAAATCGTAGCTACCGGTTCGATCATAGACCACCCCGCCCAGCCACCCGCCGAGGAACGAGCCAAGCTGGTGGAACAGGAACACAATCCCGCCGAGCATCGAGAGGTTGCGCACCCCAAACAGGGTCGCGACGGTGCCATTGGTCAGCGGCACCGTGGACAGCCACAAGAATCCCATCGCCATACCAAACAGATACGCCGTGACCTCGGTGACCGGCGCCCACAGGAACAACACAATCACTACCGCCCGTAACAGGTACAAGCCGGTGAGCAGACGCGGCTTGGACATGCGGCCACCGAGCCAACCCGCCGTGTAGGTGCCAAATACGTTGAACAGGCCAATCAAGGCCAGCACCGTGGTGCCCACCGTGGCCGGCAGGTGCTGGTCGACCAGGTACGCCGGCAAGTGCACACCGATGAACACTACTTGGAAACCGCACACAAAAAAGCCGAAGGACAGCAGCCAGAAGCCGGAGTGGGAGCAGGCCTCTTTCAGCGCTTCGCCCAGGGTTTGCTGGCCTACCGTGACCGCCAGCGGCCGGTCCTTGAGCATGGCGACCAGCGGCAGGATCAGCGCCACCATCAAGCCCAGCGCCAGCAAGGCGGCCGACCAGCCGAGCCAGCCAATCAGGCCCAGGGTGCCGGGCACCATGGCGAACTGGCCGAACGAGCCGGCGGCGCTGGCAATGCCCATGGCCATGCTGCGTTTTTCCGGCGCTACGGCGCGGCCAACCACGCCGAGAATCACCGAGAACGAGGTGCCGGACAGGCCAATACCAATCAGTAAACCTGCGCTCAACGACAGCGACCAGGCAGAGTCGGACATGCCCATCAGCACCAGGCCGACGGCGTACAACACCCCGCCGACAAACACCGCCTTGGTCGCGCCGAAACGGTCGGCCAAGGCCCCGGTAAATGGCTGCGCCAAGCCCCAGATCAGGTTCTGCAAGGCGATAGCAAAGGCAAAGGTTTCACGCCCCCAACCGAATTCGCTGCTCATCGGCGCCAGGAACAGGCCAAAGCCATGCCGTACGCCCAAGGACAACGCCAGGATCAGCGCACTGCCTAAAAGGACCCAACCACTGGTGCGCCACATCGAGGTCATTTCTTATTCTCCATTCGCGGGTATATACCCGCTTGTAGTCGAACAAACCGCCGTTCAGGCAAGTTCATCCAGCAAGGCCAACAACATTTCGCGCTTTTCGGCGCCGAGCTTATCAATCAGTTTCTGTTGCGCTGCTTCCCACGCCGGCAACGCAGCGCCTAGCCGTTCATGGCCGGCGTCAGTCAACACCACCAGGCGGTTGCGCAAATCGTCGCCCTCCACCAACTGCACCAGTCCTTCACCTTCCAGGACGCGCAGGTTGCGCCCCAGGGTGCTGCGATCCAAGCCCATGGCGTCCGCCAGGCTGGAAATGCTCGGCTGGTCGAGACGCTGCAGATTGCACAACAGAGAATACTGGGCAACGTTGATCCCGAAGCCGTCGAGAGCGCCGTCGTAGTGCCTGCTGACGCCACGGGCGGCACGTCGCAGGTTGGTGCATAAACATTGGGAGGCAAGCATAGAGCGTGTATATACCCGGAGTTAACCAATTGCAAGAAAGCGTTACAACGCCAGCCCGACCAGCACCGCGACTTCAAGCAGCTCCAGCAGTGCGCCAGCAGTGTCGCCCGTGGTACCGCCCAGACGCTTGACCATCAACTGGCGCAGCCACACGAAACACAGGACCGCCAGCAACACCGCGATGCCGCCGCTGAAACCACCGATCAGGATGCAGGCCAACCCGCTGAGGATCAGCACCTGTTGGCCGACAATTCGCGGCAGATGATCTGACAGTGCCTGGCCCAATCCGCCCGCCCGCACATAGCGCGTGGTGAGAAACAGCGCCAGCATCGAAGCACGTCCGATCAAAGGCGCCAGGATCAAGGCGGCGCCATTGTGTTGTTCGATCAACGCCACCAACGCGCTGAACTTGAGCAGCAGCACCAGCCCCAGGGTGACCACCGCAATCGGGCCGCTGCGCGGGTCTTTCATGATGCTGAGGGTGCGCTCCCGGTCGCCAAAACCGCCCAACCAGGCATCGGCGCTGTCGGCCAGCCCGTCCAGGTGCAGGCCACCGCTGAGCAGCACCCAGGCGGTGAGCAGCAACGCGGCGTGCAACAGCAACGGGGTACCCTGCAACACCTGGTTGAGGCCCCATAACAGCACGCCGAACAGCAACCCTACCAGCGGATAAAACAGCAACGAACGGCCCAGCTCTTGAGGCTGCGGCATGCCCGGCAAACGTATGGGCAGGCTGCTGAGAAATTGCAGGGCGATCCAGAACGGCAGCAGCATCAGCGCCCTTCCTTCAACACGCCATCGGCCGCAACCTGCAGGCCGAACAGGGCACCGTGGCCCACTTCGACATTCAGCAGTTGCTCACGGGGCAACCCTCGCGCCTGGGCCAGCAGCAGGCGCATTACACCGCCATGGCTGATCAACAGCACGCGCTGGTCAGCATAGGCCTGATGCAGCCGCCTGACAGCGCCAAGCACGCGCGCGGAAAACTGGATGACCGGCTCGCCTTCCGGCGGCGTGAATTCATAGGGGTTGGCCCAGAACAAGCCCAGCCCTTGGGCATCGGTGTCCATCAACGCGGCCGCACTCTGCCCTTCCCACGCGCCGAAGTGCAGCTCTTGCAGATCGGCCTCCAGAGTCACCGGCACATCGAGCTGTGCCCCCAACTCCTGGGCGAACAGAGCGCAGCGTTGCAGCGGTGAGCTGATCAGCCGATCCCACGGCCCCTGCCCCACCACTGCGTCGCGCATCTGCCGCCAGCCGTTGGCGGTCAGCGCATCGTCCAGGCTGCCACGCAGGCCTCCGCCCAGTTCGGTTTCGCCGTGACGCAGCAGGTCCAGGCGCAAGGTCATGCGGGGCGGTCCGCCACGGCGGCTTCGGCGAAGGTCGCCATCTGCCCGTGCAGCGCACACGCCAGGCGCAACAAAGGCACCGCCAACGCCGCGCCGCTGCCTTCGCCCAGGCGCAGGCCCAGTTCCAGCAACGGTTGCGCATCGAGGCTGTGCAGCACATGGCGATGGCCCGGCTCGGCACCCCGATGGCCGAACACCAACCATTCGCGGCACGCCGGGTTCAAGCGCACCGCCACCAGCGCGGCCACGCTGCAGATGAACCCATCCACCAGCACCACGATGCCTTCCTGGGCGCAGGCCAGGTAGGCGCCAACCAAGGCAGCAATTTCAAAACCGCCGAGATTGAACAGGGTTTGCAACGCATCGCTGCGCTGACCGGCGTGCAACCCCAGGGCGCGCTCGATGACCGCGACCTTGTGGCTGACCCCTGCGGCATTCAAACCGGTGCCAGGGCCTGTGAGGTCAGTGACCTGGCAATCCAGCAATGCGCAGGCCAAGGCACTGGCGGCAGTGGTATTGCCGATGCCCATCTCACCGCCGATAAAGAGTTGCGCGCCGCTTTCCAGGGCACGGCGTGCGCTGTCTCGTCCAGCTTGCAAGGCCAACTGCCCTTGGGCTTGGGTCATCGCCGGGCCATGCACGAAATTAGCCGTGCCCGCACCGATATTCAGATGACGAACGCCGGGCAAATCCAGGGACGGCGTGACCGTGCCGAGGTCAATCACCTCCAATTGCGCTTGCAGTTGCCGCGCCAACACGCTGATCGCCGCGCCACCGGTGACGAAGTTTTGCAGCATCTGCCCGGTGACCTCTTGGGGAAATGCCGACACG
This sequence comes from Pseudomonas sp. FSL L8-0168, assembly GCF_037976155.1. NCBI lineage: Bacteria > Pseudomonadati > Pseudomonadota > Gammaproteobacteria > Pseudomonadales > Pseudomonadaceae > Pseudomonas > Pseudomonas sp. FSL L8-0168. The sequence goes on from NZ_CP150262.1 coordinate 3,501,486, forward strand.
CCTTCAGCGACCACACCGTGATCGCCGGCAAAAATCGCGATCCACAGGTGATCTACCGTCGGTTTGACCTGGCCCTGCAAACCCGCCAGCCGCACCGCCAGGGCCTCCAACTGGCCGAGGGAACCGGCGGGCTTGGTCAACTGCTGCTGACGCGCCAGCGCCTGTTCGTGGGCCGTGGTATCCACCGCCTTGCAGGGGTTGAGCCACCAGGAATCGGTCATAACGCAGTACCTTTCAAAGTCAGGGGCAGGCCGGCAACCGTCAGCACAACGCGCTGACATTGCTCGGCCAAGGCTTGATGCAGCCAACCGGCTTCATCCACATAACGGCGAGTCAACTCGCCCAGCGGCACGACACCCAGACCGGTCTCGTTGCTGACAAAAATGATCTCCCCCGGCAGCGAGGCCAGGGTTTGCAACAGTTGATCACGCTCGGATGCAAGGCGAGCCGGGTCTTCGAGCATCAGAAGATTGGTGAGCCATAAGGTCAGGCAATCCACCAGCAGGCAGCGATCAGTGGCGGCGTTTTCCTGTAGCACACGCGCCAGGTCGATGGGCTCTTCAACCAGGCCCCAATGGTCGGGACGACGCTGGCGGTGCAGCGCGACGCGCTCGCTCATCTCACCGTCGAGCGGTTGGCTGGTGGCGATATAAATGACGGCAAGCCCGCTCTCTGCGGCAAGCTTTTCGGCCAGGCGGCTCTTACCCGAACGGGCACCGCCGAGGATCAATTGATACATGCAAAGGCCCCTGGCAAATGATGTGGCGAGGGAGCTTGCTCCCGTGACGGCCTGACAGCCGACGCTGATCCAGCTGACGCACCGCGACCCAAATGTGGGAGCTGGCTTGCCTGCGAAGACGGCCTGACAGTCAACACAGTTGGACCGTGTACATATCCATTTCTGCGGTAACGGCCACTTAGGGTTCCGCTTTTACAGCGGCTCACTTTTGAAAAGCGCAAAAGTAAGCAAAACGCTCTTGCCCCACCACTCGGCACCTCGCCCAGGCTCGGTGTGCCCGTAATCCGCCAGTGATTTGGGGGGCCGCCTAAGATCAAGATCAAAAGCAGATCAAGATCAAGGGCGGCTCGCTTCGCATCGTGGTTACCGTTGAGCACTACAGCGTTGTGTAGATACACATGGCTATCGCAGGCAAGCCCGCTCCCACAGTTGGGTCGTGTGAGCACCGTCAGATCCCACATAGCTTGCGCAACAAATCGGTGTCCAAGTGGTGCTCCACCAAGTCCGCCAACCGCTCGATATCGCGCTCGCGCAAGCCGTGATAATCCACCTCTTGCACCTCCTGCAACCCGGCCCAACGCAGCAAGGCGCTGCACGCTGCCGGGGTCTCGAACAAGCCGTGCAGGTAGGTGCCTAGAACTTGCCCATCAGGGCTCTGCGCGCCATCGCTGCGGCCATCGTCCAGCAGGACCGCAGCGCTTGCCAAGGCAGCGCCGCAGGTCACCCCCGCATGGATTTCATAACCGCTGACGTCGGCATCTTCCAATACCAGACGCCCACGCACATTGCGCAGTTGTTTCTCTTGTTCCAGGGTGGTGCTGAACGCCAGCAACCCAAGGCCGGCACTGGAGCCCGCGAGCCCTTCCAGACCCAGCGGGTCATGGACCTGCTCGCCGAGCATCTGCAAGCCGCCGCAGATCCCCAGTACCTTGCCGCCATAACGCAGATGCCGCGCCACGGCGGTGTCCCAGCCATTGGCACGCAGATAGGCCAGGTCACTGCGCACGCTTTTCGAGCCCGGCAGGATGATCAGGTCAGCGGCAGGTATCGCCTGGCCCGGCCCGACGAACTGCAAGTCCACCTGGGGGTGCAAGCGCAGCGGGTCGAAGTCGGTATGGTTGCTGATGCGCGGCAGCACCGGCACCACCACCTTGAGCACCTGGGCGGCCTTGTCGATCTGGCGCTGGTCGATGCCGTCTTCCGCCTCCAGGTGCAGGTCCATCACGTAGGGCAGCACGCCGACGACCGGTTTGCCGGTGCGCGCTTCGAGCCAGTCCAGCCCTGGTTGCAGCAACGCGATATCGCCGCGAAAACGGTTGATGATGAAGCCCTTGACCCGCGCCTGTTCACTGGGCGACAGCAGCTCCAGGGTGCCGACCAGATGGGCGAACACGCCGCCGCGATTGATGTCTGCGATCAACAGCACCGGGCAGTCCACCGCCTCGGCGAAGCCCATGTTGGCAATGTCATTGGCGCGCAGGTTGATCTCGGCCGGTGAGCCCGCGCCTTCGACCATCACCACCGGGTAGGCCTGGCTCAAACGCGTGTGGGAGGCCAGCACCGCTTGCATCGCAATGGCTTTGTAGTCGTGATAGGCCACGGCATTCATGCTGGTGACCGCACGGCCATGGATGATCACTTGGGAGCCGGTGTCGCTGTTGGGCTTGAGCAATACCGGGTTCATGTCGGTATGGGGCGCCAGGTTGGCAGCCTGGGCCTGCACCGCCTGGGCGCGGCCGATCTCGCCGCCTTCGGCGGTCACCGCGCTGTTGAGCGCCATGTTCTGCGGTTTGAACGGTGCCACCGCGACGCCTTGGCGTACCAGCCAGCGACACAGCGCAGTCACCAGGGTGCTTTTACCGGCGTCGGAGGTGGTGCCCTGCACCATCAACGTGGTCATGTGGCGTCCTTGTAGGCGGCCAGGGCTTCATCAAGGCGCAGCCAGTCGGCGTCGGTGTCGGGCAGGCCCAAGCGCACGCTGCTGTTGTGCACGAACAGGCGCAGCAGGATGCCGCGTTGGGCCATGAATTCGTACAGCCGTTCAGCGTGGGGGGTAATCAACCACTGGAACAATGCGCAGCCGCCGTGCGGTTGAAGCCCACGGCGCTCAAGCAACTCGAACAGACGCTGGCCGGCTGCGATGCAACGACTGCGCTGGCGCGCATGCCCGTCGGTGTCGCGCAGGCACACTTGGCCCAACACCCGCGTCGGCCCACTGACGGCCCAGGGCCCGACCTGTTCGGCCAACAGCTTGAGCAACTTGCGCTCGGCCAGCACAAAGCCCAGGCGCACGCCGGCCAAGCCGAAGAACTTGCCGAATGAGCGCAGTACGATCAAGCCGACCTGATCGGCATGGCTGGCCAGGCTCAAGTCCGGGGTCACGTCAATGAACGCCTCGTCCACCACCAGCCAGCCACCGCGCTGGGCCAACCGCGCATGCCAGTCCAGCAGGCGTTGCGGGCTCAGGCTCAAGCCCGTGGGGTTGTTGGGGTTGACCACGACCAGCACGTCGAGGCTGTCGAGAAAGAAGTCGACTTCCTGCTCCTGCACTTCGCGCACCACATAACCGGCGCGGCGCCAGGCTTCGGCATGTTCGGCGTAACAGGGCGAAAGCACTCCGACCTTGCCGGAACGACGCAAGCGCGGCAGCAGTTGGATCGCGGCCTGAGAGCCCGGCACCGGCAGCAATGGGCCGGCGCCGTAGTACTCGCTGGCAGCCTTTTCCAATCCGTCGTCGGTTTCCGGCAAACGCGCCCAGGCACGCAAGGGAATCTCGGGAATCGGCCACGGCCAGGGCGCCAGGCCGCTCGACAGGTCGAGCCAATCCGCTTCGGCAATGCCGTACTCAATCGCGGCCTTACGCAGCCGACCACCATGTTCAAGCATAGATTTGCGCCCCCACGCACAGGACCAGCAGCCACAGCCACACGCCGCGCTGCACCAGTTGCCAGCCGCGATCAATGGAATCGGCGTCGGCCGGCGGGCCTTCGCCCAATGGCGGGCGCTGATGCACCTCGCCGTGATAAATCGCCGCGCCGCCGAGCTCCACACCCAAGGCACCGGCCCCTGCCGCCATCACCGGGCCGGCGTTGGGGCTGTCCCAAGTCGGGCCCTGAGTGCGCCAGCATTTGAGCGCCAGGCGGGTTTTACCCAATAACGCGTAGGTTAAAGCCACCAAGCGCGCAGGAATATAGTTGAGCACATCATCGATCCTGGCGGCTGCCCAACCGAAGCGCTCAAAGCGCTCATTGCGATAGCCCCACATGGCGTCCAGGGTGTTGCTCAGACGATAGAGCACCACGCCCGGCACACCGGCCACCACAAACCAGAACAACGCGGCGAATACCGCATCGCTGCCGTTCTCCAGCACCGATTCGGTGGCTGCGCGGGCCACTTCAGTACGGTCCAGTTCACTGGTCTGACGGCTGACCAGGTAACTCACACGTGTACGCGCCTCGTCCAGGTCATCACGGCGCAGGGCCTGGGCCACTGGTATCACGTGCTCGCCCAGGCTGCGCATGCCCAGGGCGCAGTACAACGCCAGGATCTCCAGCAGCCAGCCGATATAAGGCGCCCACGACAACGCCGTGGCCAGCAGGGTCAGCGGCACCACCGCAATAAACCACGCGGTCACACCATGGCTGCGCCAGCCACGCCCGCCAGTATTGAAACGTTGCTCGATGCGCCCGGCGAAATTGCCGAACGCCACCAGCGGATGCCAGCGCCTGGGCTCACCGAGCAGCGCATCCAGCGCCACCGCAGCCACACACAGCAAGGCCACACTCATTGACTCACTCCCCACGTGTTTTCATACAGCATGTCACTCAGCGGTCGCGGATCGGCCCAGCCTTCAAGCTGCAACATCGGTGCCGGGTAAAACTCGGCCACCGGCCCCAGGCACAACACTGCAAGGGGTTTTGCGCCGGGTGGCAAACCCAGCAACTCGGCCAGGGCCTGGGGGTCGAACAGCGAAACCCAGCCCATGCCCAACCCTTCCACGCGCGCCGCCAGCCACAGGTTCTGGATGGCGCAGGAGAGCGAGGCCATGTCCATTTCCGGCAGGGTGCGGCGCCCGAAGATGTGGCGCTCGCGATCGTCCATCAAGGCGGCGACCAATACCTCGGCACAATCGTTGATGCCTTCGACCTTGAGCTTCATGAACGCATCGGAGCGCTCGCCCAATGCTTCGGCGGTGCGTACGCGCTCTTCTTCTACCAACTGTTGAATCTGGCTGCGCAACGAGCGATCGCTGATGCGGATAAAACGCCACGGCTGCATCAGGCCGACGCTGGGCGCCTGGTGCGCAGCGTGGAGCAGGCGCTGCAGCAGTTCAGGCGCGACGCTGCCACCGCGGAAGTGGCGCATGTCGCGGCGTTCGGCGATGGCGCGGTAGACGGCTTCGCGGTCGGCTTGGGGGAATGCGTTGTCAGTCATGGCCTCTTCGCGAGCAAGCCCGCTCCCACATTGGATTGGTTTGCAACTGGGTCAACTGTGGGAGCTGGCTTGCCTGCGATAGCGGTCTCAAGGTCGGGCGCAAACAACGCGGCCACCGCGCCAGGATTCGACGGAAAATAAAAGTGCACATAGGAGGCGGTCAAACGACCCTGTCGGTAAACCGCTTCAGCACCGCGCCCGCCGTTAGGGCTCAGGCCACGGGCAATCGGCGCCCATTCGGTACTGGTCAGGGAATGGTGATAGGTATGCCCGCGCAAGGTCCCCTCCGGCAGCTCGACGCTTTGCAGCGCCAGGGCCGCGAGTTTCTTCTGCATCACCGCATCGCCTTGCAACAAGCCAACCAGTTCGGCGCGCTCACCCTCCACATCGGTCAACGAGTCGAGCAGATAGAGCATGCCACCGCATTCGGCGAGCAGCGGTTTGCCAGCGGCGTGATGAGCACGAATGGCGTCCAGCATCGAGGTATTGGCCGACAATGCCTGGTGGTGCAGTTCCGGATACCCGCCGGGCAAATAGAGGCTGTCCGCTTCAGGCAATTGGCGATCATGGATCGGTGAGAAGAACTTCAGCTCCGCGCCCATTGCCCGCAACAGATCCAGGCTGGCGCCGTAAGTAAAAGCAAAGGCTTCGTCACGGGCCACGGCAATCCGCACACCGGCCAGCAAGGGTTCGGTTTCGATCACGTGCGGCGCGGCAAAGGTCACCGGCGGCGGCAGGGCCACTTCGCAACTGCTGCCCAACGCCTGGGCGGCGGCATCCAGGCGTATATCAAGGTCATTCAGTTCGCTGGCTTGCACCAGGCCCAGGTGGCGGCTGGGCAGTTCGATGCCGGTCTCGCGGGACAATGCACCGTACCAACGCAAGCCCTCAGTGAGGCTGCCTTCAAGCAATTGCGCATGGCGCAGGGTGCCGACGCGATTGGCCAGCACGCCGGCGAATGGCAGGTCGGGCTGATAGCGCGCCAGCCCCAGGGCCAGGGCGCCGAACGTCTGGGCCATAGCCGTGCCATCGATCACGCCCAGCACCGGTACACCGAAGTGCCGCGCCAAGTCAGCGCTGGAAGGCGTGCCGTCGAACAGGCCCATCACGCCTTCGATGAGGATCAGGTCGGCCTCCCCCGCTGCCTCCCAGAGCAGGCGGCGGCTTTCCTGCTCGCCCACCATCCACATGTCCAACTGGTACACCGGCGCGCCACTGGCACGCTCGTGGATCATCGGGTCGAGAAAGTCCGGCCCGCATTTGAACACGCGCACCTTGCGCCCCAGGTTGCGGTGCAAACGCGCCAACGCGGCGGTGACCGTGGTTTTGCCCTGGCCGGACGCCGGAGCGGCGATCAGTACGGCCGGGCAATGACGGGGCTGATTCAAAGTTCGACGCCTTTCTGTGCCTTGATACCGGCCTGGAACGCGTGCTTGAGCATGCCCATTTCGGTGACGGTGTCGCCCATTTCGATCAGCTCAGGCTTGGCGCCACGGCCGGTGACCACCACATGCTGCATGGGCGGGCGGGCTTGCAGGTCGCTGAGTACCTGGTCCAGGTCAAGGTAACCGTGCTTGAGGGCGATGTTCAGTTCATCCAGCACCACCAAGCCGATGGAAGGGTCATTCAACATGGCCCGGGACACTGCCCAAGCCGCTTCGGCAGCGGCGATATCGCGCTGGCGATCCTGGGTTTCCCAGGTGAAACCTTCGCCCATCACGTGAAAGCGCACCTGCTCGGGGAAGCGGCGAAAAAACAATTCCTCGCCGGTGCTGTTACGCCCCTTGATGAACTGCACCACACCGCACTGCATGCCATGGCCCATGGCCCGGGCCAACATGCCGAACGCCGAACTGCTCTTGCCTTTGCCGTTGCCAGTCAGCACCAGCAGCAGGCCGCACTCGTTGGGCGAATTGGCGATGCGCTCGTCAATCACGGCTTTTTTGCGCAGCATGCGCGCCAGGTGGCGTTCGTCGCGGTCGGGGGAATCAGTCATGGCAGCTCTCCGTTGGGGCTGGACAAAAACGGCGGGCAGGAAAAAGAAACAACAGACAGCCAAGCATCGCCCACCGTGATGCTGTTGGATGATTCAGGCCGGTCTCCGGGCTCATGAGTGGCGCTTTTGATAGCAAGCAGCCGAGGGCGCGCCTTCCCATATCGCACGCGACACAGTGGCAAACAGCACCGTCTTGACTCATTTACCGTTGCGGGGGCAGCGCCGGAATCGCGGCAGCACTGTGTACAAGTGCGCTCACTCACCGGCTTCCCTGTTTCACTCTGTCGACGCGCGCGCCACAGAGCACCTGGAACAAGCCGCGAAGGTTAGTGGGTTGGGGGTGGAGCGTCAATTAAAGCTGGCCTTGTACTTGAACCATCCGCCGTTCGTGCTTCTCTACCCCTACAGGTATCAAGGAGAAAACCATGCCTAAAACCCGACTCGCCCTACTGATCATGTTCGCCGGTAGCCTCGCTGCGTGCGGCGAAAGCTCGACCCTGCAGGTCGCCGACGGCACCGGGCCCTCGCCCCGGCTGCCGGAGCCGAACAAGACGTTGATCCCCACCGTCAATATCGCCCGGGCCATCGGCTGGCCCGAAGGCGCCAAGCCCGTCGCCGCCGCCGGCACCCAAGTGGCCGCATTCGCCGAAGGCCTGGACCACCCGCGCTGGCTCTACGTGCTGCCCAACGGCGACGTGCTGGTCGCCGAGACCAATGCACCGCCCAAGCCGGACGATGCCAAAGGCGTGCGCGGCTGGGTGATGGAAAAAGTCATGGACCGCGCTGGCGCCGGCGTGCCGAGCCCGAACCGCATTACCTTGCTGCGCGATGCCGACCATGACGGTGTGGCAGAAACTCGTACGGTGTTCCTGGAGAACCTCAACTCGCCGTTTGGCATGGCCTTGGTGGGCAACGACCTGTACGTGGCCGATTCGGATAAGTTGCTGCGCTTCCCCTATCAGCCAGGTGAAACCGCGATCACCTCCCCAGGCACCAAGGTGGTGGATTTACCCGGTGGCCCTTTGAACCACCACTGGACCAAAAATGTGGTGGCCAGCCAGGACGGCAGCAAGCTGTACGTGAGCGTCGGCTCCAACAGCAACGTCGGCGAAAACGGCTTGGAAGCCGAACAGGGTCGCGCCGCCATTTGGGAAGTCGACCGCGCCAGCGGCCAACACCGCATTTTTGCCTCCGGCCTGCGCAACCCCAACGGCATGGCCTGGGAACCCCAGAGCGGCAAGCTGTGGACGGCAGTCAACGAGCGCGATGAGATCGGCAGTGACCTGGTGCCGGATTACATCACCTCGGTCAAGGATGGCGGCTTCTACGGCTGGCCTTTCAGTTATTACGGCCAGCATGTAGATGTGCGTGTGACCCCGCAGAACCTGGACATGGTCGCCAAGGCCATCGCTCCCGACTATGCGGTAGGCCCCCATACTGCCTCGCTGGGGTTGACCTTCGCCGAGGGCAGCAAACTGCCGGCCCCCTTCAGTAATGGCGCATTTATCGGCCAGCATGGCTCCTGGAACCGCAAGCCGCACAGTGGCTATAAGGTGATTTTCGTCCCCTTCGAAGGGGGCCAGCCGAAAGGGCAACCGGTGGATGTGCTGACGGGGTTTCTTGATAGCGATGAGAAAGCCATGGGCCGGCCGGTCGGCGTGGTGATAGATCAGCAGGGGGATTTGCTGGTGGCCGATGATGTGGGCAATAAGGTTTGGCGGGTGTCGGCTGTTAAGTAAATAACCACATACCCATGTGGGAGCGGGCTTGCCCGCGATTACGGTGGCCCAGCCAACTAAGCCGTTGACTGACACACTGCATTCGCGGGCAAGCCCGCTCCCACATTTTGGAGTTTTATTGATTCAGGGGTTACGCGCCAGATTCCCTGGCAACACGCGTTTGGCACTCAGGTAGGCATTCTGCCAATACGCTTTGGATAGCGTATCCAGCTTCACCGTACCGCCGGTCTGCGGTGCATGCACGAAGCGCCCTTCGCCCACATAGATGCCCGCATGGCTGACCCGCGAACCGCCACCGGTGGCGAAGAACAGCAGATCGCCGGTTTGCAGGTTTTGTTCGCTGACGTCCTGGGCACGCATCACGATCAATTCACGGGTGGTGCGCGGCAATGAGATGCCGGCAGCGTCGCGGAATACAAAGCCGATCAAGCCACTGCAATCGAACCCCGAGTCCGGTGTGTTGCCGCCCCAGCGATATGGCGTGCCGACCAGGCCCAGCGCACGAAAGAGCACGTCTTCGGCAGCAGGCGAGAAATTTTGGGTGGCATAGTTGAACACCGGCTTAGGCTTGACCGCGACGGGCGCGGGCGGCGGTGTACGACTGGCGCAGGCGCTGAGCAGCGCGGCGCAAACAATAAGCATCAGGCGGGCCGAGGTCGACATGTGCAGAACAATCCTGGTCTGGATGCGGCTTTCGCTGCCGAACGTTGAAAACCAGAACGCGCAAGCAAAGCTCGCGCGAACGGATGACAACAATGTCCAGGGATTCTAGCGCTTACACGTCAAACTTCAAGTATCACTTTAACTTTACTTACTAGCGGTAACCGTAGTCGGAGCCATGGCGAGTGCACGCTTGGCTTCGATGAAGGTTTTGCTCCAGTAGCTATCACCGAGGTTATCGACCCGAACACCACCACTGCGGCGGCTGCTAGAGTGAATAAACTGGTTATCGCCCAGGTAGATACCGGCGTGGCTGACACGACCGCGACCACTGGTACTAAAGAAAAGCAGATCACCGGGCTTGAGGTTGTTTCGCGCGACCAACGGTGCATTCACGTTGATCATCTCGCGCGTAGAGCGCGGCAGATTCATGCCAGCTTCTTCACGAAACAGGTAGCCAATGAACCCACTGCAATCAAAACCGGCTTCCGAGGTGCCGCCGAAACGGTAACGGGTACCGATCAAGGACATGCCGCGCTCAAGGATGCTGTCGGCCAGAAGAGGCAGTTGGTAAGGCTTGCTGTCAGAGAACTCGGCGAGTTCTTTTTCGGTTGCCACCTCTTCTTCATAAACAGAAGCAGACTGTGCAGCAACGAACTTTGCCTGATTTTGAACCTGTGGTTTTTGCTGTTCTGCCACCTGCTGAGGGTGGGAGGCGCAACCAAACAACAGGGTAACGAGTGCGAGAGGCACGAGGGGTGCGAAGCGATTTAGCATGGGCACGACCGTGGCTGATGTGTAAAGAAGCCGAGACTATGCCCTCTATCACATCGATTTGCAAATTCAATCGCGATCTATGTGACTTATCGTTTCGACTATGCCATCTAAGCCGTGATTCCATTTCTCGCTTGAGTTGCGTAGCCCTTCGGGCTCAAACGCAGGTTTTCTGACGCCTTGAAAATGCCGTTACACGGAAAATCAAGACCTTACCAGCCCAAGGTTTCTTTCAGGAAAGGGATCGTCAATTTTCTTTGTGCCTGCAAGGAAGCCTGGTCGAGTTGCTCAAGCAAATCGAACAGCGCGCTCATGCTGCGGGTGCCACGGGTGAGGATAAAGTGCCCGACTTCGTCGGTCAGGTGCAGGCCACGACGGGAAGCGCGCAGTTGCAGCGCACGCAGCTTGTCCTCATCGGATAATGGGCGCATCTGGAAGATCAACGCCAGGGTCAGGCGCGACTTGAGGTCAGCCAGCTTCACCGGCAGTTCACGCGGCGAGGTGGACGCAGCGATCAGCAAGCGCCGGCCGCTGTCGCGCAAGCGGTTGAACAGATGAAACAGCGCCTCTTCCCACTCCGGCTTGCCGGCCACTGCCTGCAGGTCGTCGAGACACACCAGTTCATATTGCTCAAGGTTATCGAAGATGCCGATCCCGCGGTCCATCAATTCGGCCAAGGGCAGGTAGACCGCCGGCTCGCCCGTCTGCTCGAAACGCAGGCATGCGGCCTGCAGCAGGTGGGTACGCCCCACGCCATGCTTGCCCCACAGATAGATCAGGCTTTCAGTCCACCCGGCGTCGGCTTCGCAAAGCCGCTCCACATAGCCGAGTGCAGCGGCATTGGCGCCTGGGTAGTAGTTGATAAAGGTAGCGTCATCACGCAGACGCACACCTAGGGGCAGCTGAATCGGTTTCATGCTGACTGAACGGCTCCCATCGAACCGTTAGTGGCCTCTATGTAAAGTTTGCAAAGTTTATACCCGTGACGCCGGGCGCACAATGCAGCAGACCACAAGCAAAATCAAAGGTTTGCGTTAATCCGGGGGTTTTACGCAGTTTGTTTGACGCACCCCGGCGCCAGAAACAACAAACCCGGCCAGGGCCGGGTTTGTGACACCGCGATTACAACTCGGGCTCATCCACCCCGGTATACACGTCCGAATCCTTGTACAGGTCGTGCACATGGCGCACCAGCACCATGATCACCGCCGCCACCGGCAGCGCCAACAGGATGCCGGTAAAACCGAACAGCTCGCCACCCGCCAAAATCGCAAAGATCACTGCCACCGGGTGCAGGCCGATCCGATCGCCCACCAGCAGTGGCGTCAGCACCATGCCTTCCAAGGCCTGGCCCACCATGAACACTGCGACAATCCCCAGCATCGGGTACAGGTCGCCGCCGAACTGGAACAGCCCGGCCACCAGCGCCGCACCGATGCCGATCACAAAGCCCATGTACGGCACGATGGCAGCCAAGCCCGCGATCAAGCCGATCAACAGCCCCAGCTCCAGGCCGATCGCCATCAGGCCAGCAGCGTAAATCACCCCCAGGGCCAGCATCACCAGCAACTGGCCACGCACGAACGCACCCAATACCTCATGACACTCCGCTGCCAGGGAAACAACACGCTCTTCGCGGTCACGAGGCAGCAGACTGCGGATCTTGGCCATCATGATGTCCCAGTCTCGCAGCAGGTAGAACGCCACCACCGGGATCAGCACCAGGTTGGTCAACCAGCCGATCAGCGCCAGGCTCGACGCAGTCGCCTGGCTGAGCACCACCGTGACGATATCGGTGGTCTTGTCCATATGCTCGCTGATAGCTGCCTTGACCTTGTCGAACTTCCAGAAGCCATCGGCCAGCCCGAACTTGGACTGGGCCCACGGCATTGCCGTGTGCTGCAACCAGTCGAGCATCTGCGGCGCCAGCTCATAGAGGCGAAACAGCTGCTTGGCCAACATCGGCACCAATATCAACACCAGCGCCGTGATGATCAACGTGAACAGCGCAAACACCGTGATCACGCCCCAGGTGCGCGACATGCCGACTTTTTCCAGGCGATCCACCACGGGATCGAACAGATAGGCGAGCAGTAGCGCCACCAGGAACGGCGTCAGGATCGAATGCAGCAAGAACACAAAACCGCACAGCAGGACAATCCCGCCAAGCCACACCCAACGACGCGTATCCGCCATAAACCACTCCATCTGTTTTTTACGCCCTTCTTCTATATAGAAGGAGGAACACTATTTACCAACGAAAACGCAGTTGCGCCTGGGGCTCAGGTGCAACAGCCGGTTGCGTGCCATCGATCACGGCTGGCTGGGCCGGGGCTTCGCCAGCAGGAATTTCCTGCAGCTTGGCCAAGCTCAATTGGGTGCGAAGTTGTTCGGCGCTGCCATTGACGCGATACACGATCCGGGTGCCATCCACTAACTGCGGCTGGCCGCCAAAGGGCTCCAGCAAACGGCCCAGGGCGGCGTAGCGCTCCAGGTTCATGCCTTGCACTTCAAGCAGTTGCTCACTGCTCACCCCAGGTTTGACCGCAAAGCGCGGCGCCAGCTTTTGGCTGACCGCCAGCAATACCGCGTCGGCAAGCGCGGCAGTGTCAGCGCCTTGGGCGGTGCCCTCCTCTGCCTTGTCGCCCAGCCACAAGCGCCATTTTGCCTGCCACTGGCTACCCTCCTGACGCGCATGCACTGCCAGCAACGCATCGGCACCGTAACGCTCGGAGGCTGCGCGCAAAGGCGTGGCGTCCGGGCTTTCAAGGTTCGGCGCGGTGGCGACTACCTGTTCATCCAGGTCTCCCAGCGGCAAGCGCAGCGGCAGACCCCGGTGTTGCGCGGCCCGGCGCAGGGCCTGGGCAACGGCCTGGCCATCGCCGACCAGGCTGCTGCCTTCAGTTGAATCGTTCAGCCACCAACCCAGGATCGATGGCCGGTTGCTGCCCCAGATCGACAGGCCCGCATCCCGCAAGGCGCGGTCGGTGCTGACCGGGTCGAAGTCCACTTGCAGGCTTTCTGGCGGGCCGGCGTCGTAGCCGTACTGGCTGATGATTTGTTGCGGGTCTTTGCGGATCGCCGCCAGGCCAGGGCCATCGGCGGCCTTGGCGTCGCCGGTCAGGCGGATCACGAGGGTCTGCACAGCACGCTGGGTGGCTTGGTCGCGCTCTTGGGGCGACTGGCTGCTGACTGGTTCAAGTACTTGATAGAGGCCATTGAGGGTTTCGGCATGACTCGCCAGGCTGACCAACGACAAGCAGCCTACAAAGAAGAATTTACACAGACGCATGGAAGATTCCCGAACGACAAATTTAGCGGTTGGAACAGACCGCGTGATCTCGGCTTGGCAAGGCTGTGACACAGCGACCGGTAAAACATTCACAAGGTCCCGGTAAGTTTTCATACTGTCATAACGCTAGCGAGCTCAAGGCTATACCTTAATACGCACGATTACCGGCCCGATTTGCATTTTTTTGAACTCATATGCCCTGCCCGTCGGCCCGAGGATGGCCGCTGCCCCTCAAGCCTGATAAAATCGCGCGCCTTCGCAGACCGTCAACGGCAGGGCCCTTTCCAAAAGCCCCCGCCCGCCCGGTCGTTACCCAGAAATCCCCCCTAAAGGCCTGGATCATGAGCAAGCAACCCTCCCTGAGCTACAAGGACGCCGGTGTAGACATCGACGCCGGTGAAGCATTGGTCGAACGCATCAAGAGCGTCGCCAAGCGCACTGCGCGCCCTGAAGTCATGGGTGGCCTGGGCGGTTTTGGCGCCCTCTGCGAAATCCCGGCCGGCTACAAGCAGCCTGTACTGGTGTCCGGCACCGACGGCGTGGGCACCAAGCTGCGTCTGGCTCTGAACCTGAACAAGCACGACAGCATCGGCATCGATCTGGTCGCCATGTGCGTCAACGACCTGGTGGTGTGCGGCGCCGAACCGCTGTTCTTTCTCGACTACTACGCCACCGGCAAGCTCAATGTCGAGACCGCGACCCAGGTCGTAACCGGCATCGGTGCTGGCTGCGAACTGTCGGGCTGCTCCCTGGTCGGCGGTGAAACCGCTGAAATGCCAGGCATGTACGAAGGCGAAGACTACGACCTGGCCGGCTTCTGTGTCGGTGTGGTGGAAAAAGCCGAGATCATCGACGGCTCCAAAGTAGCTGCTGGTGACGCCCTGCTCGCCCTGCCATCGTCCGGCCCGCACTCCAACGGCTACTCGCTGATCCGCAAGATCATCGAAGTGTCCGGCGCCGACATCGAGAACATCCAGCTCGACGGCAAGCCACTGACCGACCTGCTGATGGCGCCGACCCGCATCTACGTCAAGCCACTGCTCAAGCTGATCAAGGACACCGGCGCCGTCAAGGCCATGGCCCACATTACCGGTGGCGGCCTGCTGGACAACATCCCGCGCGTACTGCCAAAAGGCGCCCAGGCGATTGTCGACGTGGCCAGCTGGCAGCGCCCGGCTGTCTTCGATTGGCTGCAGGAAAAAGGCAACGTCAACGAAACCGAAATGCACCGCGTGCTCAACTGCGGCGTGGGCATGGTGATCTGCGTTGCGCAGGAACACGTTGAAACCGCACTGAACGTGCTGCGTGAAGCCGGCGAGCAACCTTGGGTGATTGGCCAGATCGCCACTGCTGCCGAAGGCGCAGCCCAGGTTGAACTGAAGAACCTCAAGGCTCACTGATGCCCCAGACCTGTGATGTCGTGGTGCTGCTTTCCGGCACCGGCAGTAACTTGCAGGCCCTGATCGACAGCACGCGCACCGGCGACAGCCCGGTGCGCATCGCTGCGGTGATTTCCAACCGCAGCGACGCCTACGGTCTGCAACGCGCCCGTGACGCGGGTATCGATACTCGCTCCCTGGATCACAAGGCGTTCGACGGTCGCGAGGCCTTCGACAGCGCCTTGATCGAACTGATCGACGCCTTCAACCCCAAACTCGTGGTCCTTGCCGGTTTCATGCGCATCCTCAGCGCAGATTTCGTCCGGCACTACGAAGGGCGCCTGCTCAATATCCACCCTTCCCTGCTGCCCAAGTACAAAGGCATGCACACCCACCAGCGCGCCCTCGACGCCGGCGACAGTGAGCATGGCTGCAGCGTGCACTTTGTGACCGAGGAACTCGATGGCGGGCCTCTGGTCGTACAGGCAGTGATTCCGGTAGAGTCAGGCGACTCGGCGCAGACGCTTGCGCAACGGGTTCATACCCAGGAACACAGGATTTACCCGCTGGCTGTTCGCTGGTTTGCCGAAGGACGGTTGATTCTTGGCGACCAGGGTGCATTATTGGACGGCCAGTTACTCGCGGCCAGCGGCCACTTGATTCGAACCTAGGAGATTTTATGCGTCGCGCCCTGCTTTTCGCTTTTGCGCTGTTCGCTTTGCCTGCCGTACAAGCGGCAGACCTTCACCCCTTCTCCGTCAGCTACACCGCCGACTGGAAACAACTGCCCATGAGCGGTTCGGCTGAACGCAGCCTGAGCAAGAATGGCGACGGTACCTGGACCTTGAATTTCAAGGCCTCGATGATGATTGCCAGCTTGACCGAAACCAGCGTGATCCTGTTCGACAAGGACACCCTGCAACCCAAGAGCTACAGCTTCGAACGCGGCGGCCTGGGCAAGGCGAAGAAGATCAACCTGGACTTCGACCAGAGCGCTAAAAAAGTCACCGGCTTTGAAAACAAAGACCCGGTCAATGTCACTCTCGAAAGCGGCATGCTCGACAAGTCCACCTACCAGCTTGCTCTGCAACGCGATGTTGCCGCCGGCAAGAAGAGCATGAGCTACCGCGTGGTTGAGGGTACTGATACCGATACCTACGACTTCCGCGTGATCGGCTCGGAAAAGGTCCAGACCAAGGTCGGTTCGATCGACGCGATCAAGGTCGAGCGCGTGCGCGACCCGTCGCAGAGCAAGCGCATCACACAGATGTGGTTTGCCAAGGACCAGGGCGGCATCCTGGTTGCCCTGCGTCAGGTCGAGACTGACGGCAAGGAATACAACATCATGCTGCAGGATGGCACCGTTGACGGTAAGGCTGTCAAAGGCAGCTGATTGCTGATGCACCGGAAAAGAGCCTCGCTGAATGCGGGGCTTTTTTTTGCCTGGGATTTTTAGGGGACGCCACTCCCGCTATCGCATGCAAGCCAGCTCCCACAGTGGAATGCATTCCAAGGTGGGAGCTGGCTTGCCTGCGATAGCGGTGCCGAGGTCAACCTAGCCGACCTGAACATGAAACTTTTGTCATAAAGCCGCTGCGCTGGCGACGCAATGCCTTGGTTTACAAGGCCTGCAGCATTGTTGCGTTCCCCGCAATGAATTATTGCGCGCAAAATCAGTTTACTTAGCAAGCTAACAAATCATATAACAGAGGCCTGCGACGACTTGCCGCAGATCAACCAGAGATTGGAGCAAGCAGATGACTGTAAAAGTAACTGAACGCGACGATGAACATATGTCCCATGAAGCAGTAGGCCACGGGATTCACATCTGGGATGTCCATCAGCAAGACGTATTGGTCGGCATGTTTCACAACGAGAGCGACGCCCACAACTATAAAAACGAGCTCGAAACTCTCGAACTGCAACGCCAGGCAAAAAGCTCCTGAAGCTCTGAAATCATGTGGACGCCCGGCCCACGCAGCCGGGCCGTTTACGAGAAACCGCGCCTTTGGAGCGCGGTTTTTTTGTCAATAATCGCCATAAATTAATGTAACAAAAACACACACAAATAATGATTCTCGATATCATTCGTTCGCTTTTCATTCAGGCTCACGAATCAGGGAATCAATTAGATGCATGGAAATAGCAGCAAGCCAGAAAACGCGTTACTGGAACGCTGGAGCGAAGCACTTGCCACTGCGCAATTTCAGGCCAGCCACGTCAGCCTCCAAGCCCTGATCAATACGCTGGCACCCGCCGCCGAACGTAGCTTCCAACGCCTGATCCAAGCTTTGTTTCGTGAAAGCCTGCTGGCCCCCAGCACCCTCCTTTATGACGAACAGGGGCATTGCTCGCTGACACTACCTTGCCAAGCCCGACTACGTTTCGAACATTTGCGTCCTGGCCGCATGGCAAGCTGGGACCTGCGCGGCGAAGTCATCCTGTTGCGCGAAGGCCAGCCCGAACAGAAAATCCAATTCCCCTCACAATTGTTGACGTTACTTAACGCCAGCCTTGAGTCGCCTGCTGACCGGGAAGTGCTCAACCGCCTCAACGTCGAGATCGACGACAGCTTCATCAACGACACCTTGTGCCTGGCCTTCCATGAGCAATGGACGCTCAAGCTGCATGCGTCCATGGACCCGGTGTATCAAGACAATCTCCTCAGTCATCTCAAGAACAGCCCGAGCGTTATCAACCCGACTTCCGTGCTTGAACAGTGGGGAACACTGGGTCACCCATGGCACCCCAACTACAAGACCAAGCTAGGCCTGAATACCGAGCAAGTCATCGACTACTCGCCGGAATTCGAAGCACGCTTTCCGGTATTGCTGTGCGCGCTGCATCGCCAATTTGCCCATGTCGAAAAGTTGGCCGGTACCGCCGATTACTGGCAGTGGTGGAGCGAGCACTTCCCGCAAGCGGCACAGCAATTGACCGCAGTCCTGCAAGCACAAGGCCTTCAGGCAGGCGATTATCTGCCATTGCCCGCCCACCCTTGGCAGGCACGCCAGGAACTGCCCCAACTGTTCGCCAACGAAATCGGCGACAAACTGCTGGTGCTGACCGATATCGTCGCGTTTACCGCCCACCCCACCATGTCATTCAGAACCGTATTGCCTGAAGGGCGTTGCGATGCGCCTATGGTCAAATTGCCCGTGTCGCTGCGACTGACCAGCGTGCAGCGCACCGTCTCACCGCGCTCGGCGCGCATGGGCCCACGGATCAGCCATTTGCTGCTGGCCATTCTGGAGCGCGAGCCTGCGATTCAGAAAATCCTCAGCATCGTTCCCGAGCGTATCGGTGTGCATTTCAAGCCACAGCCGGCCAATGACGAGCACTCCCGCCACCTGGCGGTGCTCTATCGCGACAATCCCCATAGCCAGCTCCAGCCCGGGGAAATGGCCGTGCCGGTGGGCAGCCTGTTTGCCATTGATCAACACGGCCAGCCGCTGCTGCGCCAATGGGTGCGCCTGAGCCAAGGCAAGGATGACGCGGCGGCCATGCTCGCCTTCTTCCATGAGTACGCGGCGATCAGTGTGCCGGCGCTGCTGGGCATGTATTTGCGCTACGGCGTTGCATTCGAGGCCCATCAGCAGAACTCCTTTATGGTCATGGCCGCAGGCGGGCAATTGAGCCGCCTGCTGTTACGCGATTTCGGCGATATCCGTATCGACCGCAAAACCTTGCACGCCCACGGCCTGGACATTGAACTGCACGACCCGAAGATGACGCTGTACGACGATGCAGGTTTCGTAAGGGACAAGCTGCTGCACACCGTATTCATGTGCCATCTGGGCGAGCTCATCCTGCTTGCCGCGCGCCACTTCGACATCCCCCAGGCGCTGCTCTGGAATGAACTGTCGGCTCAGGTCAGCCAGTGTTTTGACGACCTGCGCTCGCAGGTTGATCCGCAGCGCTGGGCCACCGAGCGCGAAGCACTGCTGGAGCACGCGTGGCCGGCCAAGTCGTTCATGCGCATGCGTCTGCTGGAGAGTCATGCCGATATCGTAGGGCGCCTGCCCAACCCGTTGAGCGCGGCCGCCAATGCCGACTAACAACACCGCGCTGCGGCTGCTGGTGGTGATTCAGTTGGTGTCGATGGGGGCGATGGAAATGAGCGGCCCGTTCTGGCCGCTGCAAATCCAGAAGCTGTTGGGCGTTGCCAATGCTCAGTACACCGGCCTGCTGTCTTCGCTGGTGTATGCCGGGCCGATGATGGCAGCGATGATCCTCACGCCCATGTGGGGGAAGCTGGGCGACCGTACCGGCCATAAGCCCATGATCATCCGCGCGTTGCTGGCACTGGCGGTGTGTCAGGCGCTGGCTGCGATAACGCCTGATCCGTGGTGGCTGGTGGTCATCCGCGTGGTGCAAGGTGCGTTGGCCGGCTTCATTGCAGCTGCCCAAGCCTACGCACTGGCCTGCTGCGGCGACGGCGGACGGGGTCACATTCTTGCCAGGCTGCAATCAGCCACTGCCGTAGGCTCCCTGGCCGGGCCGGTATTGGGCGGCTGGCTCATGGACATATCCGGTTTCGCATTGCTGTGCTACAGCGCCACCGCCGTCTGCCTGTTGTGCGCGATAATCAGCGCGTTCTTGCCCAGCGACTCACCACGATCCAGACCTGCCCGCCCATCGAAGCCTGTCGCACTGCCCAAAGGCTGGCTTGGCGCGATGTTGGGGATCATCGTATTGATCCAGGCAGCCAGGATGATGCCGCAACCATTTTACGCTTTATATGTTGCCGAGGTTTTGCAGGCGCCCGCGTGGCTGATCGGCGCCAGCTATGGCGCCAGCGCCTTGACCCTGGCACTGTCTGCGCCGTTATGGGGCCGCCTGTTCGATCGACATCAGCCAGCACATACGCTGCGCATCATCGAATGGGTCACCTGGGCCTGCGCCCTCACGCTGGCCTGCACGGCGCTGGCCAGTGAATGGTTGGGGTTCATCGCCAGCCGGTTGCTGTGGGGCGTGTGGCAGGGAGCTTTGCTGCCCGTGGCCTACACGCTGATCGCCAATACCGTCGCGTCCAGCCAGCAGGGTTTTGCCCTGGGCATGGGTAACAGCGCCGCCAAAGCAGGTGCGCTGTGCGGCGCCTTGATAGGCGGTATCGGCATGGGGTGGGTGGGCCTGGCGCACAGCTTCTGGCTGGTCGCACTGACCTATGCATTGGCCGCAGTGAGTATCCGCGCGATCCGTTCATATACGCGAGCGCCTGAGACACCCGATTTTTCTGTCAATACTTCTAATAACTCTGAGACAAACCCATGAATAAATCGCAATTGGCCGTTCTGCTGCCGCTTCTCGGCTCGATGAGTGCGCCCGCCTGGGCCGATCAGACAGAACAGACACAGGCAGCCCCGACCAGCCTGCAATTACAGGCAACAGTCGTATCGGCCACGCGCAGCGAAACCAGCATTGCGCAGATTCCAGGCTCAGTGCAGGTGATCAATGAAGCGCAAATCCGCCAGCAGACCGGGGCAGGACGTCGGGTCGCCGATATCCTCGGCCAACTGGTGCCTGGCATTGCCCCTTCCAGCGGCGGCATGAGCAACTTCGGCCAGACGCTTCGCGGGCGTAATACCCTGATCCTGATCGATGGGGTTTCACAAAACGCCACGCGCGATAACTTCCGCCAGCTCAACAGCGTGGCACCGGAAAGCATCGAGCGTATCGAAGTGATCTCCGGTGCCAGCAGTGTCTACGGCGCAGGCGCATCGGGCGGCATCATCAACATCATCACCAAACGCAACCAAGGTGAAGACCTGGCGTTCAGCAGCAAGATCGGCATGACCGCCGGTAACAACCTCAGCCACAAGGGATTCGCTTACCAGGCGTTCCAAAGCGCCACCGGGCGCAAGGGCCCGGTGGACTGGTACCTCTCGGGCAACACCGTGCAGCGCAACGATCAGTTCGACGGTAATGGCAAGCGCATTCCCCAGGACACGTCCCAGGGCAGCAACATGGACACCGATACCTACGACCTGCAAGGTCGCTTCGGCTATGAGCTTGATGACGACAAGAAGATCAGCCTGTCGCTGCAAGACTACAAGGACGAACAAGACACCCGCTACACCAAGAACCCCCGCATCACCAGCAACGCAGTCGCCGTAAAAGGCCTGGACCTGGGCGACCAACCCTACACCCACAACCAGGCGGTCAACCTCAACTACGCCGACAAGGATTTCTACGGCCAGGGCCTGCAGATCGAAAGCTACTGGCGGCGGGCCGACGCCCTGTTCTTTCCAGACCTGTCCCGAGGCCGGGCAGGCGTGTCAGATAACAACAGCGTGCAGGACGTCTACGGCCTGCGTGCGGCGATCGAGACCCAGATGCCGGACATCGGCCCGGCAACGGGCAACCTGGTATGGGGCGCGGACTACGACCATGAAACCTCACGCCAGCGTGGCGACCAATACCGGGTCAATGGCCTGACCTACACGAAAACCGGTACCACGTTCGAACTGGGTCCAGATATCGAGACCACCACCAAAGCCATCTTTGGCCAGCTCTCCTACGACATCGACAACTGGACCTTGCGCGGTGGCGTACGTCGCGAATGGATTGAGAGTAAAGTCTCCGACAGCATCGCGTATGGCGAAATCGTCCAGACCGGCAACCGCGCGACACTGCCCGGCGGCACGCTCAAATACGATGACACGCTGTATAACCTCGGTGCGGTGTACCACCTGACCGACAACCAGGATGTGTTCGTCAACTTCAGCCAGGGCTTTTCCCTGCCGGATATCCAGCGCTTCCTGCGTGACGTGAACAGCCAATACGATATCCAGGACCTCAATGCCCAGGCCTTGAAAGTCGATAGTTACGAGCTGGGCTGGCGTGGCGACTGGGACAAGTGGCAGGCCAGTGTCACCGCGTACGAAAACACCTCGGATGTCACGCAGTTCTATGATGCCAATGATCGTGTGCTGCGCCTGATCAATCAGAAAGAACGCGTACGTGGCGTCGAAACCGGCCTGACCTATAACATCAGTGACCAATGGTCCGTCGGCGGTACTTACGCTTACGCCAAAGGCGAGACCCAGCAGAACGGCAAGTGGATCGACCTGCCTGCCACCCGCATCTCCCCCGCCAAGACCACAGCCTTTGTCGGCTATGAGCGTGACGACTACAGCCTGCGCTTGCAGGGTATGCGCCTGGCCAATTATGACGCGGCGGCCAAAGACAACAACGGCCGCGATATCCAGGGCTACACCCTGGTCGACTTGCTGGGCTCGGTAAGGCTACCGGTAGGCCGCCTCGAAGGTGCGGTGTACAACCTCACGAACCGCAACTACCAGAACATGTTCGCCCAGGCCAACGCCCGCGCACCGTACCCGAACGCCGAAGGTCGTACCTTCAGCCTGAGTTACGCAGTGGATTGGTAACAGGCTGCACGCTTAAAACACAAACCCCGCCGTTTGGCGGGGTTTGTCGTTTCTAGCGGCTTACCACATCAGATCATCAGGGATCTGGTAAGCGGCGTACGGATCGTCTTCATCCGGCACCTGGCTTTCGGTGAGGATGTTGAGCTGCACGATACGCTCCGGAGCACGCTCCTGGATTTTGAGCGCCGCTTCGCGCGGGATCACCTCGTAGCCGCCACCGTGGTGCACGATCGCCAGGGAGCCGTTGCTCAGCTTGTTGCGCATCAGCGTGTTGACCGACAGGCGCTTGACCTTCTTGTCATCGACGAAGTTGTAGTAGTCCTCGGTGGTCAGCTTGGGCAGGCGCGAGGTCTCGATCAGTTGCTTGACCTGGGCGGTACGCGCCTTGGCCTCGGCTTTTTCCTGCTGCTGACGGTTCAGCTCCTGGTCACGCTTGACCTTCTCGGCGTGTGCCTCAGCGGCCAGGCGCGCCTGAGTATCATCGACTTCGGCCTGGCCCTTGTGGACCAGGCGCTGCTGTTTCTGCTTCTCTTTGCCGACCTGTTTGGCCTGCTTTTGGTTGACCAGACCTGCTTTGAGCAACTGGTCGCGAAGGGAAAGGCTCATGGTGCTTACTCACTTAGGCAGCTGCTCAACCGCAGCTGGACACATTCTTTTCCTGGCGTTTGGCTTCGCCCCACAGGGCGTCCAACTCTTCGAGGGTGCAATCTTCTATGGGTTGGTGCGTATCGCGCAATGCCTGTTCGATAAATCGGAAACGTCGTTCGAACTTGGCATTGGCACCGCGCAAGGCGGTTTCCGGGTCGACCTTGAGGTGACGGGCCAGGTTGACCGCGGCAAACAGCAGGTCGCCGACTTCATCGGCGATGGCCGCCGAGTCGTTATCGGCCATGGCTTCGAGCACTTCGTCCAACTCTTCGCGCACGTTATCCACCACCGGCAACGCGGACGGCCAGTCGAAGCCGACCTGGCTGGCGCGCTTTTGTAATTTGGCCGCACGGGATAACGACGGTAAGGCGGTGGGCACATCATCGAGCAGGGAGAGTTGCTCGGGAGCGTCGGACTTTTCTGCGCGCTCCTCAGCTTTGATCTGCTCCCAGCGTTCCTTGACCTGTTCTTCGCTCAACTGCGGGATATCCAGCGGTGCGTACAGGTCGCCGGTTGGGAACACGTGAGGATGCCGGCGAATCAACTTACGGGTGATGCCGTCGATCACGCCGGCAAATTCGAAGCGCCCTTCTTCCCGCGCCAGTTGGCTGTAATACACCACTTGGAACAGCAGGTCGCCCAACTCACCTTGCAGGTGATCGAAATCGCCGCGCTCGATGGCGTCGGCCACTTCATAGGCCTCCTCCAGCGTGTGCGGGACGATGGTCGCGTAGGTTTGCTTGATGTCCCACGGGCAGCCGTATTGCGGGTCGCGCAGACGGCTCATCAGGTGCAGCAGGTCTTCGAGTGAATACATCGTATCTCTTTCCGCTGAAAATCCAATGTGGGAGCTGGCTTGCCTGCGATGCTCGCGACTCGGTGCTTCAGTTAAACCGAGGTGATGCTATCGCAGGCAAGCCAGCTCCCACATGAAGCAGCTAACACAATTCAGTTCGCGCCCATCCAGCTATTCATGGGGTGCGGTTGCGCCGGGTTTCGATGATGTTCGGCAACTGGGAAATCCGCCCCAACAACCGTCCCAGTGCGTCCAACCCCGGAATCTCGATGGTCAGGGACATCAACGCAGTGTTGTCTTCCTTGTTCGAACGGGTGTTGACCGCCAGCACGTTGATCCGCTCGTTGAGCAGCACTTGCGAGACGTCACGCAGCAAGCCGGAACGGTCGTAGGCACGGATGATAATGTCCACCGGATACGTGAGCACCGGCACCGGCCCCCAGCTGACCTGGATGATCCGCTCCGGTTCGCGCCCGCCCAGCTGCAGCACCGAGGCGCAGTCCTGGCGGTGAATGCTTACGCCACGGCCCTGGGTGATGTAGCCGACAATGGCGTCGCCCGGCAACGGCTGGCAGCAGCCGGCCATTTGCGTCATCAGGTTGCCCACGCCCTGGATCTGGATATCGCCACGCTTGCCCGGCTTGTAGCCAGTGGCTTTGCGCGGGATCAGCTCCAGCTGTTCGTTGCCGCGCTCAGGCTCGACCAGTTGCTGGGCCAGGTTGACCAGTTGCGCCAGGCGCAGGTCGCCCGCGCCGAGGGCGGCAAACATGTCTTCGGCGATCTTCATGTTGGCCTTTTCGGCCAGCTTGTCGAAGTCCACCTGAGGCAGGCCCAGGCGCGCCAGTTCGCGTTCAAGCAAGGTCTTGCCGGCGGCGACGTTCTGGTCACGCGCCTGTAGCTTGAACCAGTGGACGATCTTCGCCCGCGCCCGCGAAGTGGTGATGTAACCCAAGTTCGGGTTCAGCCAGTCGCGGCTCGGCGTACCGTGCTTGCTGGTGATGATCTCGACCTGTTCACCGGTTTGCAGGCTGTAGTTGAGCGGCACGATGCGCCCGTTGATCTTGGCGCCGCGGCAGTTATGCCCGATTTCGGTGTGCACGCGGTAGGCAAAGTCCAGCGGCGTAGCGCCCTTGGGCAAGTCGATGGCGTGGCCGTCAGGCGTGAAGATATAGACCCGGTCCGGCTCGATATCCACCCGCAGTTGCTCGGCCAGGCCGCCGATGTCGCCGAGTTCTTCGTGCCATTCCAGCACTTGGCGCAGCCAGGAGATCTTCTCTTCGTACTGGTTGGACCCGGCCTTGACGTCGGTGCCCTTGTAGCGCCAGTGCGCGCACACCCCCAGCTCGGCCTCTTCGTGCATGGCGTGGGTGCGGATCTGCACTTCCAGCACCTTGCCTTCAGGGCCGATCACGGCGGTGTGCAGCGAGCGGTAGCCGTTTTCCTTGGGGTTGGCGATATAGTCGTCAAATTCCTTGGGGATGTGGCGCCACAGGGTGTGGACGATACCCAGCGCGGTGTAGCAGTCGCGCATTTCCGGCACCAGCACGCGCACCGCACGCACGTCGTAGATCTGGCTGAAGGCCAGGCCCTTGCGCTGCATTTTGCGCCAGATGGAATAGATGTGCTTGGCGCGGCCGCTGATGTCCGCGTCCACGCCGGTGGCCTGCAGCTCCGAACGCAACTGGCCCATCACGTCGCTGATAAAGCGCTCGCGGTCCAGGCGCCGCTCATGCAGCAGCGTGGCGATCTGTTTGTACTGGTCAGGTTCCAGGTAGCGGAAGGACAAATCCTCCAGCTCCCACTTGATATGGCCGATGCCCAGGCGATGGGCCAGCGGCGCGTAGATGTCGAAGACTTCGCGGGCCACACGGTTGCGCTTTTCGTCATCGGCGGTCTTCACCGCACGGATCGCGCAGGTACGCTCGGCCAGCTTGATCAGGGCGACGCGTACGTCGTCGACCATCGCTACCAGCATTTTGCGCAGGTTCTCTACCTGGCCCTGGGTGCCCAGCACCATCGACTGCCGCGGGCTGAGGCTGGCGCTAATGGCCGCCATGCGCAGCACGCCGTCGATCAGCTTGGCCACCACCGAACCGAAACGCTGGCCAACGGTGGCCAACGGAATATGCCCTTCGCGTACGCCGCGATAGAGCACGGCGGCGATCAGCGAATCCTGGTCCAGCTTGAGATCGGCCAGGATCTCGGCGATTTCCAGGCCAGTGCGAAAACTTGAAGTGCCTTCGGCCCACAGGTTCTTGGCCGCATTGTCTTGCTGTTCAGACTCACGAGCGAACTCGCAGGCTGCTTTCAAGGCTTCACGGTCCAGTGCCGGGTCGACACTGACGGCATGATCCAGCCATGCCTCGAGATTGATACTGCCGTCGGTGTTGATCGGCTGGTGTGCTCTCACCTGTACCATCTTGCTTACCTTCCCTACGACGCACCTTCGATGCGCCAAAATCATCGCCGACTTTACTGCGAGCTCCGTGGCAGTGTTCAGGCCCTGGAGAACGCAGGCCAGTCGGATTAAACGGGCATCCTAGCCCGCTTCAAATAACGCCATGGCCTCGACATGCGCGGTCTGCGGAAACATGTCGAGGATCCCGGCACGCTTTAGCCGGTAGCCTTGCTTGACCAACTCAACCGTGTCCCGCGCCAGCGTGGCTGGGTTGCAGGACACATACACCAGGCGCTTGGCCCCCAAGGCGGCGAGTTTGCGCACAACCTCCAGGGCACCATCGCGGGGTGGGTCCAAGAGTACCGCAGAAAAGCCCTGTTTGGCCCATTCTGCGTCGGTCAAAGGCTGGGACAAATCGGCCTGAAAAAACTGTGCGTTATGCAAATGGTTGCTGACGGCATTGAGGGCCGCACGGTCCACCATGGCCTGTACGCCCTCCACCGCCACCACTTCGCGTACGTGGCGAGCCAGTGGCAGGGCGAAATTGCCCAGGCCGCAAAACAGGTCCAGTACCCGTTCGTCGGCTTGTGGCGCCAGCCATTGCAGGGCTTGGGCGACCATCGCCTGGTTGACTCCGGCGTTGACCTGCACAAAGTCGCCCGGACGGTACGCCAGCTCCAGATCCCACGCCTCCAAACGGAAGCCCAGGGCCTGACCCGGCTCGACGGACTCCGGCTGCCCTTCCCCGTGCAGCCACAATTGGGCGTCATGGAAGGTGCAGAATTCCTTGAGGATCTGCAGGTCAGCCTCGGACAACGGCGCCATATGCCGCAGCAACACGGCGATGGACGAACCGCTGAACAACTCGACATGCCCCAACGCCTGCGGTTTGCTCAAGCGACGCAGCATCGCTGGCAAACGCTGCATGATCGGTTGCAAGGCCTGTACCAGCACCGGGCAATCATCGATAGCGACGATGTCTTGGCTGGCCACAGCGCGAAAACCCACTTCGAGTTGCTTCGCCTTGGCGTCCCAACGCACGGCTACGCGGGCGCGGCGCCGATAACCGAACTCCGGCCCGCTCAACGGCGCGGCCCACTCTTGCGGTTCGACACCTGCCACCCGCGACAGTTGCTCGGCGAGCATGCGCTGTTTCAGGGCAAGTTGCTGGTCATGAGGCAGATGCTGCACGCTGCAGCCGCCACAGCGGCCAACATGAGCGCAGGGCGCAGGGCGCCGCAGCTCACTCGCCTGGAACACCCGCTCGGTGCGCGCCTCGACCACTTTGCCATGGGCGCCCAACACCCGTGCTTCCACCTCTTCGCCGGCCAACGCACCAGTCACAAACCAGGTGCGGCCTTCAAAGAACACGATGCCTCGGCCATCATTGGCCAGGCGCTCGATGGTCAGGCGTTGTTTCTTGCCCACCGGGATCTGCGGGGCCCGGCTGCCGCCCGTTGGCTGGAAGCGCAAGCCTCTCTCGTGCTTGGCCATCAGTTGGGTTCGTCGAAAATGCCGGTCGACAGGTAACGGTCGCCTCGGTCACAGATGATCGCGACGATCACCGCGTTTTCCACTTCTTTGGACAAGCGCAACATACCGGCCACGGCGCCACCGGAGGACACGCCGCAGAAGATGCCTTCTTCACGGGCCAGGCGGCGCGTGGTGTCTTCGGCTTCGCGCTGGGCCATGTCGATGATGCGGTCTACCCGCGTGGCGTTGTAGATCTTCGGCAAATATTCTTCGGGCCAACGACGAATACCCGGGATGGCCGCGCCTTCCATCGGTTGCAGGCCGACGATCTGAATCGCTGGGTTCTGCTCCTTGAGGTAGCGCGAGTTGCCCATGATGGTACCGGTGGTGCCCATGGAGCTGACGAAGTGGGTGATGGTGCCCTGGGTCTGGCGCCAGATCTCCGGGCCGGTGCTGGTGTAGTGCGCCTCGGGGTTGTCGCCGTTGGCGAACTGATCGAGCACCACGCCACGGCCTTCGGCGGCCATGCGCTCGGCAAGATCGCGGGCGCCTTCCATGCCTTCTTCCTGAGTCACCAGGATCAGTTGGGCACCATAGGCGGTCATCGCCGCCTTGCGCTCGGCACTGCCGTTGTCGGGCATGATCAGCACCATCTTGTAACCCTTGATCGCTGCGGCCATGGCCAGGGCGATCCCGGTGTTACCGGAGGTGGCTTCGATCAGGGTGTCGCCGGGTTTGATCTGCCCACGCAACTCGGCGCGGGCGATCATCGACAGTGCCGGGCGGTCTTTGACGGAGCCGGCCGGGTTGTTGCCCTCGAGTTTGAGCAACAGGGTATTGCTGGTTTCACCCGCCATGCGTTGCAAGCGGACCAGGGGCGTGTTGCCGACACAATCGGCGATTGTTGGGTACTGCAAGGTCATGGCGTATTCGCAATCCAGACTGCGGGGCGCACATCATACCGGGAAAGGCCGGCGGGCCATATCACGCAAAGTGTGGTGCTTATGGCTTAAAGGCATAAGCCGGGTTTATGTCGGGTCGCCATGGTTGCGCTGGAATACTTCATCGCCCATCGCAGCAATCTGCCCTTCGATCAGCGCTTCAAAGGGTTTGAGTAGTGGCTCAAACGACGTCGGCGCTTCCAATACCTGCAACGCTTGCGTGATCGCTTCGACCGTCGACAAGGCGCCAGGCCCCGGCGCCTTGCGCAAGCGATAACGGGAAACGCCGCCTTCGGCCAATGTCACCCGGGGCAACGCCGCCAGCAAGGGGTTGAGGTGCAGCAGTTTGCGCGCCTTGCGCCAGGTGCCATCGGGAACCACCAACAGCAGTGGCTGATCGTCAGGTGCGTAGGCGTGCAGCGGCTCGGCTTCATCCGCCGGGAACAACAGGCGTGCCCGATAGCCAGGCGGGTTCAATAGCGTCGCCAGGTCATCAAACACCTCCCCCACCACCAACTGCGCGTTGTTCAGGCCCAACGCCGCCAGCCGCGCAGTATTGAGCGCATGGCCGACCTCGCTCGGGTGCTGCAACACCAACACGCGGGTGCGGCTGTCGAGGTGGGGGATCAGCGCACACAGGCAGTGCGTGGTCGGGCGCAGGCAGCGCGGGCAATGGGGTCGGGACATGGTGTGTTCAGGCCTGGTTGAGCTGGGTCTTGAGCAAATCGCGGAAGGTCTGGATCAGGGGCTCGCGGCTGCGGCCACGGCGCATGATCAGCGAAAACGGCGCCTGGTAGCCGAAGGTGGCCGGCAGCAAAACGCGCAGGTCGCCCTTGTCAGCCCAGGCCTGGGCGTAGTGTTCGGGCAGGTAGCCAATATAAGCGCCCGACAGCACCAGAATCAGTTGCGCCTCCATACTTTCCACCGTGGCAGCGCTGTGCTTGAAGCCGTGGCGCGCCAGCTCGGCCTGGCTCCAGTAACCTCGCCCGACCATGCGTTGCTGGGTGATCACTTGTTCCGGGATGCGCCGCTCGTTGAACAATGGGTGCCGGTTGCTGCAATACAACCAGTGCTGTTCGCGGTACAGCGGCATGTAGACCAGCCCGCTCATGCGGTTGGAGAACGCACCGATGGCCAGGTCCAGGCGATTGTCCTGGACCCCCAGTTGCAATTCGTAGGGGCTCATCACCGACAGGTGTAAATGCACCGCCGGGTGCTCCAGGCTGTAGGCGCCAATCACTTCGGCGAACGGCAAGGCCTTGTCGCTGACGGTGGAGTCGAGCACCCCGAGCTTGAGGGTGCCGCGCAATTCGCCTTTCAACGCAGCGGCGTATTGCTCGAAACCTTCGAGTTCGCCCAACAGGCGCAGGGTTTCCTGATGAAACAGCTCGCCCTTGCTGGTCAGGCTGAAGCCGCCACGGCCACGATGGCACAGCACCAGGCCCAAGGCTGACTCGAGTTGGCTCATGTAGGTGCTGATGGCCGACGTCGACAGGTTGAGCTCGTGCTGGGCGTTGGCAAACCCTTGGTGGCGCACGACGCTGACGAAGATGCGCAGGAGTTTCAGGTCGGGCAAGGCGTTGGCCATGGGGGCTCCAGGGGGGGCACACTAAATTGTGGGCGCTGGCTTGCCTGCTCCCACATTTGAATGGAGTTTACCCCAGGCTTTAGTTTAGAAAAATCTGAACTAAGTATTTGCCGCTGCCGATTCTTCCTAAGCCAGGCTTTTCGCAGAATCGGCCATCAATAAACAAAACAACGATGAGGCAATCCCGTGGACAAGATTTTCCACCAACCACTGGGCGGCAACGAAATGCCGCGCTTCGCCGGCATCGCCACCATGATGCGTCTTCCCCACCTGCAAACCGCCAAGGGCCTGGACGCCGCCTTCGTCGGCGTGCCTCTGGATATCGGCACCTCGCTGCGCGCCGGTACGCGCTTCGGCCCACGGGAAATCCGTGCCGAGTCGGTGATGATCCGCCCCTATAACATGGCCACCGGCGCTGCCCCCTTCGACTCATTGTCGGTGGCCGATATCGGCGACGTGGCGATCAATACCTTTAACCTGCTCGACGCGGTGCGCATCATCGAAGAAGCCTACGACGAGATCCTCGAGCACAACGTCATCCCCCTGACCCTGGGTGGCGACCACACCATCACCCTGCCGATCCTGCGGGCGATCCACAAAAAACATGGCAAGGTCGGGCTGGTGCACATCGATGCCCACGCCGACGTCAACGACCATATGTTCGGCGAGAAAATTGCCCACGGCACCACCTTCCGCCGCGCCGTGGAAGAGGGCTTGCTCGATTGCGACCGCGTGGTGCAGATCGGCCTGCGCGCCCAGGGGTATACCGCCGAAGACTTCAACTGGAGCCGCAAGCAAGGCTTCCGTGTGGTCCAGGCCGAAGAATGCTGGCATCACTCCCTCGCGCCGCTGATGGCCGAAGTGCGGGAAAAAGTCGGTGGCGGCCCGGTGTATCTGAGCTTTGACATCGACGGCATCGACCCCGCCTGGGCGCCCGGCACCGGCACCCCTGAAATCGGCGGGCTGACCACCATCCAGGCCATCGAAATCATCCGTGGCTGCCAGGGCCTCGATCTGATTGGTTGCGACCTGGTAGAAGTTTCGCCGCCTTACGACACCACCGGCAATACCTCGTTGCTGGGCGCCAACTTGCTGTACGAGATGCTCTGCGTACTGCCTGGCGTCGCGCATCGCTGATAAGGCGAATGCGCTGAGAACAATAAAAACCGCGTCTTCACACTCACAACCAAGGGGATCGCACAGATCCCCGACAACGATGTACCTGACTTTCGCTCGCGTGTTTACCGAGCCAGCTGCCGCCTGATCGCCCATAAAAAATATAATCGGAGAACCGCCGTCATGGCTTTGGATTTATTCGTCGTACTCATCTACGCCGCCGGCATGCTGGTGCTCGGCTACTACGGCATGCGTCGCGCCAAAACCCACGAAGACTACCTGGTCGCCGGCCGTAACCTCGGCCCGTCACTGTACATGGGCACCATGGCCGCTACGGTGCTGGGCGGTGCCTCCACCGTCGGTACCGTGCGCCTGGGGTATGTGCATGGTATTTCGGGTTTCTGGCTGTGCGCCGCGCTCGGCGCGGGCATCATTGCCCTGAACCTGTTCCTGGCCAAGCCGCTGTTGAAGCTGAAAATCTTCACCGTCACCCAGGTCCTGGAAAAACGCTACAACCCCATGGCCCGCCAGGCCAGCGCGGTGATCATGCTGGCCTACGCGCTGATGATCGGCGTGACCTCGATCCTGGCCATTGGCACCGTGCTGCAAGTGCTGTTTGACCTGCCGTTCTGGATGTCGGTACTGGTGGGCGGCGGCGTGGTGGTGGTGTATTCGACCATCGGTGGCATGTGGTCGCTGACCCTCACTGATATTGTGCAATTCGTGATCAAGACCGTCGGCCTGATGTTCATCCTGTTGCCGATCTGCCTGTACCGCGTCGGTGGCTGGGATGAACTGGTGGCCAAACTGCCGGCGTCGAACTTCAGCTTCACCGCTATCGGCTGGGACACGATCATCACCTACTTCATGATCTACTTCTTTGGCATCCTGATCGGCCAGGATATCTGGCAACGGGTCTTCACCGCCCGTGACGAAAAGGTCGCCCAGTACGCAGGCACTTTCGCCGGCTTCTATTGCATCCTGTACGGCCTGGCCTGTGCGCTGATCGGCATGGCTGCCCATGTGCTGATCCCGGACCTGGACAACGTCAACAATGCCTTCGCCGCGATCGTCAAAGCTTCGCTGCCGGACGGCATTCGCGGCCTGGTCATCGCCGCCGCGCTGGCCGCCATGATGTCCACCGCCAGCGCCGGCCTGCTCGCCGCCTCCACTGTGTTGACCGAAGACCTGCTGCCCCGCCTGCGCGGCGGCAAGGCGTCGAGCCTGCGCATCAACCGGCTGTTCACCCTGTTGACCGGCATTGCCGTGCTGGGTATCGCATTGGTGGTGAACGATGTGATCAGCGCCCTGACCCTGGCCTATAACCTGTTGGTGGGCGGTATGTTGGTACCCTTGATCGGCGCGATCTTCTGGAAGCGCGCGACCACCTCGGGCGCAATCACGTCCATGAGCCTGGGCTTTGTGACCGCGCTGGTGTTTATGTTCAAGGATGGGCTGGATGCAAACACGCCGATCTACTACAGCCTGGCAGTGGCGCTGGTGAGCTTTGTACTGGTGAGTTTGCTGTCGCGTCGGCCGGCCAAGGTGGCGGCTGCGGTGGTTTGAGCTATAACAGGGACGAGGATATTTTCTTCAGCGGGCGCGACGTCGGAGGTCGCGCCCGTTTTTTTCGCCTAGTGCAATACAACTGTGGGAGCGGGCTTGCTCGCGAAAGCGGTGTGTCATTCAACCTTTCCGTTGGCTGATACACCGCTTTCGCGAGCAAGCCCGCTCCCACATTTTTTAGCGGCGACGGGGCCGACGTTGCTCGTCATCCGTGCGAATCGGCACCGGTTGCAGCGGAGGCTCGATCAAGCCCAACGCAACGCCAAGGTCGTGGAGCCAGTTTTGGATTTTCTCTTTCATGATTGCCCCCTTTGAGGGTAGTGCTGGCCGGCGTGAGTTCTGTCGCCGTTTCCTACAGTGATAGTAGCCCTAAGTCCTAGGTAATGCTTGAAGGAAACCACAACGAACTATTACTGAATTGATCCGAATCCTGACGGATCGTTCAAGCAATCGCGCGAGTGTCTTGCACGCACAGTGGGTTGCCGTCTTGCTGCAGGTCGATCCATGCATTGAGGTTAGCGCCGAGCATACCCTTTCGCCACATCAGCCAGGTGGTCGCAGTGGCAAAAGGCCCGGTCAGCGGATGAACGGACACGCTGTCCTTGCCGGGAAGGCTTGCGAGCATGGATTCAGACATCAACGCCACGCCGGAACCTGCGATCACGCAAGCGAGCATGCCTTGGTAGGACTCGATCTCGATCGCCCGCCCCATCGCCACTCGCTCATGGGAAAACCAGGTTTCCAGGCGCGTGCGGTAGGCGCAACTGCGCCGGAACGTGAACACCGCACGGCCCGCCACATCCTGAGGGCCACGCACCGGCGGATGATCGGCCTCGCAAATCAGCACCAGGCGCTCTTCGCACAGCGGTACGCCATCCAGGGTGGCGATGGTCAGCGGGCCGTCGACGAAGGCTGCGTCGAGGCGCCCGGTAATCAGCCCTTCCAGCAACTCCCCACTGGGTGCCGACTGCACCTGAAGGTTCACCATGGGGTAAGTCTTGTGATAGCGCGCCAGCAGCTTCGGCAAATGAACTGCGGCGGTGCTGTACATGCTGCCCAATACGAAATCACCGGCCGGTTGCCCGCCTTGTACGGCGCCGTGGGCTTCATCATGCAGCGCCAGCAGGCGAGTGCTGTAGTCCAGCAGTACCTTGCCCGCCGGAGAAAGCTGCAAACGCTGGCGCTCGCGCACGAACAGGTCGACACCCAATTGCTCTTCCATTTGTTTAAGCCGGGTCGACAGGTTGGACGGCACGCGGTGCAGGCGCTCGGCGGCACGGGTAATGGAGCCCTCTTCCGCCACAGCCTGGAAAATGCGCAATTGACTGAACTCCATTACTTTCTCCAAAACTGAACAAGTTACTCACTATTATTCAATTTTACAGAAAGTCAATCCGTCTTAGCCTGCAAGGCATTCGCTTCTTTGCAGGAAACCTGAACATGTCCCCGCTGATTCGTTTACTCGCCAGCTCCGTCGCCCTGATGATGGCCATGGGCATTGGCCGCTTCGCCCTGACTCCGCAAATGCCGCATTTGCTCAGTGAAGGC
Organism: Pseudomonas sp. FSL L8-0168; assembly: GCF_037976155.1. Classification (NCBI taxonomy): domain Bacteria; kingdom Pseudomonadati; phylum Pseudomonadota; class Gammaproteobacteria; order Pseudomonadales; family Pseudomonadaceae; genus Pseudomonas; species Pseudomonas sp. FSL L8-0168. Next base: position 3,535,964 of record NZ_CP150262.1, read on the forward strand.
CAGATCGACCTGACCGGCGCCGGCCTGCTCGCTGCCGCCAATTACCTGGGTTATTTCGTCGGCGCGGTGGACTCGATCTTTGCCCGTAGCCATCAGCATGTGCGCGGGCGCCTCTACGGCGGGTTGTGGCTGTGCGTATTGCTGACCCTGGCGTCCTACTGGGCTAACGGGTTCTGGCCGCACTTGTTGCTGCGCTTTGGCACCGGGGTCGCCAGTGCCTGGGCCCTGGTGATGATTACCAGCCTGAGCCAGCCACTGGCGACTGCCGCCGGCCGCCCGCGCCTGGGTGCGTTGGTGTTTGCCGGGCCGGGGTTGGGGATTGTGCTGACGGGGCTGCTGGCGTTGGTTTCCAACCTATTAGGGCAAAGCTCTGCCACGCTGTGGTTGCTCTACGGGACGGTAGCGCTGGTGATGCTGCTGGCGATCCTGCCGTTTTTACCCAAGCCGGCCGTCACTGTTACCCAGATCTCCAGCGCGGGGAGCAACGGCAGCATCGCGCACCTGTGCTGGATTTATTTCCTGTACGGCCTGGGCTACATCATCCCCGCGACTTTTCTGTCGCAGATGGCCAGCGCTCAATTCAACGGGGCCTGGCAGGCCGATCTGTTCTGGCCCTGCTTTGGCCTGGCGGCCGCGCTGGGAGTGGGGGTGGCCAGCCTGCGCCGCAAGCACCCGAACACCACCCGTCGCTGGCTGATGGCGACTTTATGGCTGCAAGCGGCCGGGGTATTTGCCTGCCTGCTGGGCAATGGCTGGGGCTTGGCGCTGGGCGTGTTGCTGTGCGGTGCGCCATTTTTGGCCTGCATGCAGTTGGTGATGGCGCGATTAAGGGAGGTCGCACCCGATGGCTACCAACGCAGCACGGGGCTGCTGACCGCCAGCTTCGCCGTCGGCCAATTGAGCGGGCCACTATTGGCGTCGGTCAGCAGCCACCTCAGTGGCGGCCTGCAACCGGCGTTGGTCGCTGCCGGTACCGGGTTGTTATTAGCCGGTTCAGTACTGATCAACCGCCCTCTACCGCCGCAGCCGATTTGCACACAAGTGGCCAGCGGTGCAGCAAATGGCGGTTAGGCACGTGCCCCACGCCATGTCCATCAGCGCCAACCCGGCGGACCAGCCTTGAAGCGTGGCCCAGTTGCTCAGGTCATAGGTGCCATAGGCCACCAAGCCAAGCAAGGCGCCCAAACGCGCAGCGCGCTGCCAACTGGCGCTGGGCAAGATCACCAACACCACGCAACCGAGGACATACAGGAGATAGAACAATATCGCAGGCAACAGGCGTGGCTGATCAAGCATCAGCGTGCCAAGCAGGGATTTGTAGGTGGGCCCCATGAGCACGCCGAGCCAAAGGCCGTCGAGGACCAGGAAGGCGAGCAAGGTACCGAGGTAGGCATACAACGACTTTCTGGACATGAGCAAGCCCTACTGTGAAGGCAAGCTTGTTGTGGCGAGCAAGCTTGCTTGCGTTGGGGTGCGAAGCGCCCCCAAAAAAGCTTGCGACTGCTACGCAGTCGAGCGGGAGCAAGCTCCCTCGCCACAACAAGCTCGCTCCTACAGGAGAGCGAAGCGTACTCAGCTTAGTTCAATGCGGTCCGCATGAATCACGATCTGCCCTTGCTTGTAGAGCGCACCAATGGCCTTCTTGAAGTTGCCCTTGCTCACGCCGAACAAGTTGCTGATCACCGCCGGGTCGCTTTTGTCGCTGACCGGCAGGGTGCCGTTGTTGTCACGCAACTTGGCGAGGATCTTCGAGTTCAGGCTGGAGGCCGCTTCCTGGCCCACCGGTTGCAGGCTCAGGCTGATGTTGCCATCGGCGCGGATCTCTTTGATGAAACCCTTCTCTTCCTTGCCCGGACGCAGGAACTTGAACACTTCGTTCTTGTGGATCAGGCCCCAGTGCTTGTTGTTGATGATCGCCTTGAAGCCCATGTCGGTGGCTTCGGCCACCAGCAGGTCGACTTCCTGGCCCACCTGGTAGTTGGCTGGCGTCTTGTCCAGGTAACGGTCAAGGCGAGCGGTGGCGGTGATGCGCTTGGTGTGCTTGTCGAGGTAGACGTGCACCACGCAATACTCACCTGCGGTCAGCTGGCGTTTTTCTTCCGAATACGGCAGCAGCAGATCCTTGGGCAAACCCCAATCAAGGAATACGCCAATGCTGTTGACTTCCACAACTTTCAAACTGGCGAATTCACCGACTTGAACTTTGGGTTTTTCGGTGGTGGCGATAAGTTTGTCATCGCTGTCCAGATAAATGAAAACGTTGAGCCAGTCTTCATCTTCACTGGGAATATCTTTAGGGATATACCGATTAGGCAAGAGGATTTCCCCATCTTGCGCACCATCGAGGTACAAACCAAAGTTAGTGTGCTTGACCACTTGCAAGCTGTTGTAGCGCCCGACTAAAGCCATTTCCAATACCCTCATTGCGTGGGCGGCATTCTACCCGAGTTGGGCCCTGCACGCGCGCGCGCCTGAAAAATCGCGGGCTGGCATGGCGTTCCAATGGCAGCGCCCCACTCGTCTGATCGTTCGGTTCACTTTGAGCAGGCCACCAGCGGGCCACCCGGCCTGTGGTTTCCAGCTAAAACAGTAAGTTAGCGCTTTATTTCGGCGTTGAACTTCGGCTATTTCCAGCGCTGCGTATTAATCCTGAGGGATATTTGCCAAGCAATTGTCAAGTATTTCCTGTACGATGCCTGGCCAAGTTAATTTTCTACAGGTTAGTGGCCGCCATGCGTGTAAAAGCATCCAACAGCAAAGCAAAGCCAGCTCCCGCCGTTGAAACCAGCGAATCGATCAATAGCCAGATTGCTGCGTTCCTCAAGTCCGGCGGCGAAATCCAGCAAATTGCCAAGGGCGTGAGCGGCCAGACTTTCGGCCCGTCCAAGCAGATCAGCCTGGGCAAGAAGTAATAGTCATACCCTCGCACTGTATCTGGTCCCTAAGCGTCTTGCCTTCAAGGCGCTAGGACTAGAGTTGCAACCCCCTCCTCACACCTTCAATACGCAGCTAATCGACGAACGGGCCTCAACGCCAGGCATTCGCCGGTATCCTTGCACACGTCTAGCACGGGCATCCGCCTGAATCTTTCCGTTACTGCTCCTCGCTTTTCATGGAGTGAAGCATGCTTAAACGCTGTATTTTCGTGGTCAGCCTCCTGGTCGCCAGCCCTTTGGCCCAAGCGCATATCTTCCAGCGTGAACTGGGTGACTTCGACCTGAAATTAGGCACCACCCCCAGCCGCACCATGGCCCAGGGCCTGGTCAAGCCGACCGCCCCTGGCAGCGACTCGTTCCACGGTGGCCTGGACCTTACCCACGACAGCGGCCTGTATTTCGGCCAGTTTTCCCCAAACATGGGCCTGTCGTCGGCCAATAACCTTGAAGTCGACTCCTACATGGGCTTCAAGCGTCCGTTCGACCAGACCCTGGGCTACGAAGTCGGCTTGATCCACTACAGCTACCCCAAGGTCAGCCCCCTCGACAGCCAGGAGTTCTACGGCGGGCTGAACCTGTTGGGCAACCGCTTTGGCGTGTCCTTCAGCAACGACCCCGACCGCCAGGACAGTACCCTGTTTGCCGACCTGGGCGGTACCCAGCCTTTCGGCATCGGCGTCAGCATGAAGTACACCACCCATCAACTGGGCACACCGGTCTCGGTAGAGAACGGCGCCATCAGCAGTTTCAGCGATTGGTCGGTGCAGTTTTCCCGGGCCTGGAAAGGCATTGACCTGGACCTGATCTACAGCGGCTCCAGCCTCAGCGGCAGTGACTGCTCGGCCTACTCCGGACACAACTCGCAATGTGATGGGCTGTTGACCTTGAAGGCCGCGCGGTCGTTTTATTGATGGGCTGAACTGTCGCACCCCGCGCAGGTTCACATGCATTAACGCCCTCCATGCAAGGACCTGCCCATGTTGCGCCGGCTCAAACTCCTGATGGTACTGCTGACCCTGAGCCTGGTGCTCGCCGGCTGCAATCGCGTGGGCCTGGCCTACCGTAACCTCGACGTGATCATCCCCTGGACCCTCAACGACTACCTGGACATGAATGCCGGGCAAAAGAGCTGGTTCAACGACACCCTCAAGGAACACCTGGCCTGGCACTGCACCACGCAATTGCCTGGCTACCTGGACTGGCTCGACCGCCTGCAGCAGATGGTCGACAGTAACCAGGTCACCGACGCCGCATTGCAAACCCGTACTGTCGAAGCCAAACAGGCAATTGCCGAGATTGCTCGGGAAATCACGCCCTCAGCTGTGCAATTGCTGCAAGGCCTGGACGATCAGCAGGTCAAAGACATGAGCGATGCTCTGGCCAAGGACCTGCGCAAGCGCCAGGACGAATACCTCAAGCCACCACTGGCTCAACAAATCAAGGAACGCGCCGAGCGTATGAGCAAGCGCCTGGACGCCTGGATCGGCCCGTTGAGCCCAGGCCAGCAAAACCGCGTCACGGCCTGGTCGGCCGAGTTGGGCGCGCAAAACCAAGCGTGGATCGGCAACCGCGCCCATTGGCAGGCGCAATTTATCGAGGCGCTGCAACAACGCCACAATGCCGATTTCCCGCAGAAAATCCAGCAACTGCTGGTGGATCGCGAAAGCCTGTGGACCCCGCAATACCGCGCCGCCTACGCACAGACCGAAGCCGCCGCGCGCGGCTTGCTCGTGGACGTGATGGCCCAAAGCTCCCCAGCGCAGCGCCTGAAACTCACCCAAAAAATCGACAAGGTCCGCAGCGACTTCCAGGCGCTTAAATGCCTGAAAAGCGCACAGTCTTAGTCAGGCGCCAAGGTGCCCAGCCAGGCCACCAGGCCAAGGATGAGCACCACAGCGCCAAACTCCAGGGCCATGCTGCGCCGTAACGCACGGATCGCCACGTTATAATCGCCCGCCGCGATAGATTGTTGCAGAAGCGGCGTCAGGTGAAAGCGATTGAGCGCCGCCAAGGCCAGCATCACGCCGAACAACCCCAGCTTCAGGCATAGCAGCACCGCATAGACTCCGCCGTTGATACCCCCCAGATTCGGCCCGACAACAAACAGATAATTGGCAACGCCAGTGCCGATCAGCACCAAGACAAATCCCGCGCCAATGCGCTCAAAGCCTGCCAATGCGCTGGCCAGAACCTGCACTCGATCATCCTGTGGCAACGGCGCAGGCATCAACAACAAACCGAATGCCGCCAACGCCCCCACCCAACCCGCCGCTGCCAACAGGTGTGCACTGTCGCTGACGATATGCCACACACCTTGCACGCCTTCGTGCATTACGCCGTGCCCTGTCCACACCAGGGTGGCCAACGCCACGCCAGCCGACAGCGTGGCCAGCGCCAGATGAGTGCTCAGTGCCGCCAGGACCAGCGCCGCGATACGCACCCACCACGTCAGCCCCAAGTCGCTCTGCCACAGCATCATCTGCACATGCGGCCATAGCGCCTGCCAATCAGTGGCGCCGCTCATGGATTGGGTCATGACCAATAGCGACGCCACCGAAAACGCCAGCCCCAAGCCGCCCGTCAATCCCATCCATGCCCTTAGATTGAGCCATCTACGTTGCTCAGCGTGCAGACCATAAAGGCCGAACAGTCCCAATCCAAATAGCATCATCAGGTCGAGATAGAGCGCGAAGCGCAATGCGATGGAGATCAGCTCACTCATGGCTGCACGCTGAACACCACATTACCGGTGATCGGATGTGTATCGGACGACACGGCACGCCAATCCACCCGATAGCTGCCGGTGGTAAGTGCGGAGACCGGCTTGATCAACATCACCTTGGGGTCGCTGCTCGCCGACACGCTGGCCTTCACCGGCATCGGCGAATTGGGCATGCCCGGCATGTCGGTCATGATCAACTTGGCCCCGGAAAACTGGGTCAGCAGGTTTTCTGAGAAATGCAATTCAATCACTGCGGGAGCGGCGCCCTGTGCGCCTGCCGCCGGAATGGATGACAGCAGCTTGGGGTGGGCCGAAGCGGGCAGGCTAAGACTTAAACCTACCCACAGCGCAGCACCCAGCAGCGTGGTTTTCAACATAGACATGCAAGACTCCAGGCCGCGCCAGGCGGCGAATAATAAAAAGGGAAACCCGTCAGAACCACAAGCGCACGCCGACGACCCAGCGCAGTTGATTGATGTCTTCGTCTTCGTCCCGTGCGTATTGCGCGGTCTGGCCATAAGTGCGGTTCCAGCTGAGACCGACATATGGCGCAAACTCGCGGCGAACTTCGTAGCGCAAGCGCAGGCCCAGTTCACTTTCCGCCAAGCCCGAACCAACGCCGCGTTGCGGATCGTTCTGCGCATAGAAGTTGAGTTCGGCGGTCGGCTGCAGGATCAGGCGATTGGTGAGCAGAATGTCGTAGTCACCCTCAAGGCGTGCGGCGGTATGCCCCGATTCGCCGACAAACAACGTGGCTTCGGCCTCGAAGTTGTAGAGCGCCATGCCTTGTAGGCCAAAGGCCGCCCAGCTCTGGCTGGCACCGGGCTTGAAGTCCTGGCGCACGCCGCCGACCACATCCCACCACGGGCTGATTGCGTGCCCCCATAACGCTTGGGCTTCGGCACTTTCAGTGCGGCCGGCGCTGCGTTCGCCTTCACTGCGTAGCCACAACCGGTCGATGTCACCGCCGACCCAACCCTTGATGTCCCAAGTCTGCGCGTTGCCGTCGCCGCCCTGCCATTCCAACTGGTTGACCAGTAGCATGGAGTTGACGCCGCCGTCGTGCACCTGATGCCCTCCCGGCGCGTTGTAGACCGCTGCGCGGTCTGCGTCGGTCAGCGCCGGAATCGGCGTACGGCTTTGCGCCAGCGCTGGCGTCGCCGGGCTCATGCCCTGAAGTTCATCCTCGGCCGCCAACGCCCATGGGGCGAACCCCAGCGTGGCGAAAGCGATGCAAAGGGACGAGACGCAACGGTTCATGCTCGCTTCCTTATTCATGCACGCGCACCTCGCGGAACATGCCCATTTCCATGTGGTACAGCAGGTGGCAGTGATAGGCCCAGCGCCCCAAGGCATCGGCGGTGACGCGGTAACTGCGACGGGAGCCCGGTGGCATGTCGATGGTGTGTTTGCGCACCAGGAACTGGCCGTTTTCGTCCTCCAGGTCGCTCCATAAGCCATGCAGGTGAATCGGGTGGGCCATCATGGTGTCGTTGACCAGCACCACCCGCACGCGCTCGCCATAAGTCAGTTGCAAGGGCTCGGCATCGGAAAACTTCACGCCATTGAACGACCAAGCGAACTTTTCCATATGCCCGGTGAGATGCAATTCGACGGTGCGGGAGGGGTCGCGGCCATCGGGGTCTTCGAAGGTACTGCGCAGGTCGGCATAGGTGAGCACCCGGCGGCCATTGTGGCGCAGGCCGATTCCAGGGTCGTCCAGCTTGGGCACCGGGTTCATCGCCTGCATGTCTACCAGCGCGTTGTTCTGCTCGCTGGCGGGGTGTTTCTGCATGGCCATCGCGCCCATGGCACTGTGATCCATGCCTTCCATGCCCGGCATATCGGCCATGGCACCGTGGTCCATGCCGCCCATGCCCATGTCCTCCATGGTCAGCCACGGGCGCGGATCAAGCAGTGGAACTGAGGCGGTCGCTCCCATCTGCCGGGCGAGGGTGCCACGGGCATAGCCTGTGCGGTCCATGGACTGAGCAAACAGGGTGTAAGCCTCTGCCACAGGCTCGACCAGCACGTCGTAGGTTTCCGCCACGGCGATACGGAACTCGTCGACACTTACCGGCTTTACCGGCTGACCATCCGCGGCGATGACGGTCATTTTCAACCCTGGAATGCGCACATCAAAATAGGTCATCGCCGAGCCATTGATAAAACGCAGGCGAATCGTTTCCCCCGCCTTGAACACTCCGGTCCAGTTCTGTCCAGGCGGCTGGCCGTTGAGCAAGTAGGTGTAGGTCTCGCCGCTGACGTCCGCAAGGTCGGTGGGGTTCATCTTCATTTGCGCCCACATCAGCCGGTCGGCAGCCGTGGCCGACCAGCCCTGCTTGCCCACATCCCGGATAAAATCGCCCAGGGTGGGTTTGTGCAGGTTGTAGTAATCGGACTGCTTCTTGAGGGTTTTCATCAGGGCGACGGGGTCTTCGTCGGTCCAGTCCGACAGCATCACCACGTAATCGCGCTGGTAGCTATAAGGCTCGGGTTCCTTGGGATCGATAACCAGCGGACCGTACACGCCCTGCTGCTCCTGAAGCCCGGAATGGCTGTGGTACCAGTAGGTGCCGTGCTGCTTGACCTTGAACTGGTAAACGTAAAGGCCGCCCGGTTCGATGCCCTTGAAGCTCAGGCCGGGCACGCCGTCCATGGTCGATGGCAACAGGATGCCGTGCCAGTGGATCGAAGTGGGCTCGCCAAGGCGGTTTTTCACGCGCAGGGTCACGGTGTCGCCCTCCCGCCAGCGTAACAGCGGGCCGGGCAGGCTGCCGTTGACGGTCAACGCGGTGCGCGGTTGGCCTGTCAGGTTGACCGGGGTCTGGTCAATAAACAGGTCAAACTCGCTGCCGGCGAGCACCGTGGGCTGGCCGGGGCTGATCAGTGCCCACACAGGGGGGCGCCAAAGCCCGAGCCCGCCCAACAGGCCGCCTGCGGCCAGGCCTTTGACGAATGTGCGTCTGGAGGTTGTGGAGTGCATGCCGATTCAAGTCCGTGAGTTGAATGGCAGCAGATTAGGAGTCGCCGGCTGTCAGCAACCTTAGCGGCAGATTACCGATTCGACAGGTTCACCCGGCACCCTCAGGGGCGCCGGGGGCATAAGAGGATCAGGCGATCTGGGCTTTTGAGGCCACTTCCGCGAACGTTGCCGGATCAAGCGCATCCGCTTGTTCATCCAACACCTGACGCGGATGATCATTGCCCGGAATCGAACTGTCGATCAGCGCCAGCAATTGCGCCCCCAGCGCCGTCAGGATGAAGTTCTCGCCATTGCCGCCCTCTTCCTCAGGCCGCGACTCAATAAAGCCACGCTTGAACAGCAGCGCCTCGTAGTCGGCAGCGGTCTTCTTCAGCGCGTCCAGGTTGCCAGTGTCCTCGCCGGCCGTCGCCTTCTCGGCCGCTTCCTGTTCGGCGTATTTGCGCGGGGCAAAGCTGCCCTCGCCGTTCTGCACTTCATGCAGCAGACGTTCGATCAGATCCCAATTGTAAGTCGTCATCCTGATTCCTCCTGCAGGCCGATGGAGTTAGCCCGTCTTAGGGAGTGACACGTTCCGGCACGGGCCGTTCAACCAAACGGACGGGCGTCATTTCTCTGAACTTTGCAGAGGTTTGCCACCTCAACTGCACATCACTGCCAAGGAAGTCCGACCATGAAAACCTTGATGAAGCTGACTCTCGCCGCCACGCTGATAAGCGCCCTGCCCGCCTGGGGCTGCACGCCCGAGGAGGCCACGGCCAAGCGGGAGGAACTGGCCAAGGAAGTGACCAAGCTCACCGAGCAGAACCCGACCAAGGCCAAGGAGATGAATGACCAGTTACAGAAGATGGACCTGGATACCGAAAGCGCCGAGTTTCCCGACAAGTGCCAGTTGATCGATGCGCGGCTCAAGGAGCTCAGAGAAGCTGCGGGGAAGCGTTGAGCACAGCGCGACGCTGATGGCGAAAAAAAACCGGACATCGTCCGGTTTTTTTAGGCCCGCCTGCTTATTCGGCAGCCGGAGCTTCTGGCTTGCGGCGCTTGAGCGGGGCCATGCCGTCCTTGCTGACGAGCGACAGGTTGTCGGTCTTCGGCCGGTTAGCGATCTTGCGCTTGGTCGGTGACTTGGCGGCGGTTTTTTTCTTGTCGCCCTTGGCGTCGGTCTTTTTCTTCTTCACGCCAACGGCCTTGCCCGACGCCTTGACCTTCTTCGGCCCGGTGTACGTGCCTTTGACTTCCTTGATGGTGCGGCGCTCGAACGACTGCTTCAGGTAGCGTTCGATGCTCGACATCAGGTTCCAGTCGCCGTGGCAGATCAGCGAGATGGCCAGGCCATCGTTGCCGGCCCGTCCGGTACGGCCGATGCGGTGCACGTATTCGTCGCCGCTGCGGGGCATGTCGAAGTTGATCACCAGGTCCAGGCCGTCCACGTCGAGGCCGCGCGCGGCAACGTCGGTGGCCACCAGGATCTTCACGCCGCCCGCCTTGAGACGGTCGATGGCCAGCTTGCGGTCCTTCTGGTCTTTCTCGCCGTGCAGCACGAACGCCTTGTATTCCTGCGCAACCAGGCGCCCGTAGATACGGTCGGCGGCGGCACGGGTGTTGGTGAACACGATGGCCTTCTGGTAGGTCTCGTTGGCCAGCAACCAGTTCAGGATCTGTTCTTTATGCACGTTATGGTCAGCGGTAACGATCTGCTGACGCGTGGTGGCGTTCAGGTCGCTGACGTTGTTGACCTGCAAGTGCTCAGGGTTGTTCAGCACCTTGGCGACCATGTCGCGCAGGGTCGAACCACCGGTGGTGGCGGAGAACAGCATGGTCTGCTGGCGGTTGACGCACTCGCCGACCAGACGTTGCACATCATCGGCAAAGCCCATGTCGAGCATGCGGTCGGCTTCGTCGAGCACCAGCACTTCGACTTCCTTGAGATCAAGGTTGCCAGCGTTGAGTTGCTCGATCATGCGCCCTGGGGTGCCGATCAGGATGTCCGGCACCTTGCGCAGCATCGCGGCCTGGACCTTGAAGTCTTCGCCACCGGTGATGATGCCGGACTTGATGAAGGTGAACTGCGAAAAGCGTTCGACTTCCTTCAGGGTTTGCTGGGCCAGCTCGCGGGTCGGCAGCAGGATCAGGGTCTTGATGCTGACGCGCACCTTGGCCGGGCCGATCAGGCGGTTAAGTACCGGCAGGACGAAAGCGGCGGTCTTGCCGCTGCCGGTTTGCGCCGTCACCCGCAGGTCACGCCCTTGCAGCGCGAGCGGGATGGCCGCTGCTTGCACAGGCGTAGGCTCGACAAATTTAAGCTCGGCCACGGCTTTAAGCAGGCGTTCGTGCAGGGCGAATTGGGAAAACACGGGTGCTACCTCGAAGAAATACAAATATCAGCTGCATAGGTTACCGGTTTCGGGCGCCCAAACCGAGTTTCTTTACGCGAACGGGGCTAATCAGCTGCTTTTTTGTCAGCGATTTTGTCCAGAGCGTCAACTTTGTTGCACTTAAATGCTCTAATCGCCCCGTGTTGTCTTACAGAAGAATCGGTTCACGCATGGATATCAAACAGCTCTGGCTCAACGTCCAAGACCTTTGGGGCGCCCTAGATGAACACCCGGTCCTGCATTCCAGCCTCGGCTTGCTGGTGTTGCTGGTGGTGGCATTGGTGGTGGGACGGGTCGCCCGTTACCTCATCCTGCACGCGGTCAAATTGCTCGGCCGGCAGCCGGCCCTGCACTGGCTGAACGACCTGCGGCATAACAAAGTCTTCCATCGCCTGGCGCAAATGACGCCGTCGCTGGTGGTCCAGTTCGGTCTGTACCTGGTGCCGGACCTGAGCAAGACCGCCATCCTGTTCATCGGCAACGTCGCCCTGGCGATCAGCATTCTGTTCATGGTTTTGGCCATGAGTGCCCTGCTCAACGCGCTGCTGGATATCTACGCACGCACCGAACACGCACGCACCCGCTCGATCAAGGGCTATGTGCAATTGGCGAAAATGGTGCTGTTCGTGTTCGGCGCGATCATCATCGTCGCCACCCTGATCGACCGCTCGCCACTGTTGCTGCTCTCAGGCCTGGGTGCGATGTCGGCGGTGATTCTGTTGGTGTACAAGGACACCCTGCTGTCGTTCGTCGCCAGTGTGCAATTGACCAGCAACGACATGCTGCGCGTCGGTGACTGGATCGAAATGCCCCAGGTCGGGGCCGATGGCGATGTGGTGGATATCACGCTGCACACGGTGAAGGTGCAGAACCACCCGTGAGTTTTCATCGATTGACTAATCCCTGTGAATTCTTCAAAAAAATGGACAACCTTGTCTCCACGATGCTCACTAGCAAGGCCGCAAGTGCCCACCTCCTTCGTGTCATCAGCAGGCAGTGCTGATAGTCCAAAATCACGGCTATAGACCATCAATCTCCCTCCTCTATAAGTCACCAGAAATGCAATTAGGCTGGTGCGTGCTCCGAGGCTTTCCAGGTCACATCCTCGAATGTCAGTCCGTATATGGTTCCAGTCCTTCGGCTATAGAACCCTGGCCCAGTGTCCATTTTCCCAGCGGGTATGAGAGATTTGCTGTGTGAGTCAGATTTCAACCTGAGCTGTGCGAGACCTCGGAATACCCATCACTGGCCTCATTCGAAAGCGGATACGATCAGTTCGCTCTCCTTAGCGAATGATTAAGTACACGCTTAGGAACTGTTGCTTGAACATCGAAGCTTCCTGGCAGCGTGAGCGTGGGCCTAGATCGCCATTGAGCGATGCCGCTCCACTGGTAGGTCGGAGTACACCTTCACGTCTTGAGGCAGTCCCCACAGCGCCACGCCATTCTCATGATGGCTACGTTTCAAAGCCCTCCTCTCCAGCTGCCGGTTTGGCAACCGCTGCTCATAAAGCAAGGTATTTATCTTAGATAACGTCACACCCAGTTAATTCTCTTTATATTTGATATCTACCAGCTACATATACATTTACCACCCTTTCTCACCTATTAGTCATCTGTCAAAAGACCTCAACCCCCAGAGACATCAGGGCTGGAAGACAAGCGATCAAAAAAAATAAAAAAGGCAAACACAAAATTGGATTGTCAATTAATCAAATATTAATTAAAGGAGCTCAGAAAACTAACTTAGAGGATGCTTTTAGCATACTTTGAATAATGCTTGACAGTGGCCGCTCTAAAACTTTCAATCCTCTACCCGAACCCACTCTGACAGTCTAAACATGCCTGCAGCAGTCAACCGAAAACAGCGCCAGACTCCATTCAGGAAGTTCCGATTTGTAGTGCTTCCTCTCATCTCCGTATTCAAAGCAGAAAAAGCCTCCAATGATGAATTGCCTGAGGCGGCGGCTGTCATCCAAGGCAAATACGTTATCCGACCTTTCAAGAGTGATTCGGGAAAGTACGAACTGAGGAACGTCCCGGTCATTCTGAAGTCAGACGGCACAATATGGCACCACGGGTCTCTCTACATTCTTTCAAGGGCGTCGGAGTACAACCCTCCTTCTGACCAGACGCTGAGATCGTATGCAAAGGGCTTAGTCGATTACATCAATACCTTGTCCGTTGACCAAGTAGACTATCTATCAACCCCACTTAGAAAAAGCCTTCGGCCTACTTATCACTACAGAGCCGAACTCGAAGAACGGATAAACGGTAACCTACTTGCAATTTCCACGGCAAATTCGCGCATTAGTATCGTAGTAAATTTTTATCGATGGATGAAAAGTCGTTTCGATTACCATCCAACTCAAGATCTTTGGATTGAGATAAAAAAATACGTTCGCTACAACAATAGACAAGGCTTTAGCAGTGGTAGAGAAGTAATCACCACAAACCTCAATATAATGCAGTCAAAAGAGGTCAATACAGGTGAATACATTGTAGATGGTGGGAAACTATATCCATATTGTGAAGAGCAACAGCGCACACTAATTAATGTTCTTTTTGAAACACGTAACACAGAGATGGTACTTAGCTTCCTCGTTGCGCTAACTAGCGGAGCACGCTCGCTGGCAACATACACCCTGCGGACAACTGACATAGTAGATCCGGAAGCAGTAAAAGGGACAGAAGTAGCCATCAGAATAGGACAGCGCACAGCCGTTGATAACAAAAACAACAAGGCAATGAACATCTATATTCCATCATGGCTAAACCGGCTCATTTACACATATATAAATTCTGAACGCTATAAGAAAAGATCTTCTAAGGCGGGACAGCCAACAGATGGCGCACAATATGTTTTTCTCACATCTCGTGGCAATCCGTTTCACATTGCGAAAAGCGACATGAGGAGAGGACAAGACAACCCGATCCAAGATGGAAATTCTGTTCGAAAATTTATTTCCGAGACGCTTCAGCCTGCCTTAAACAAACTTGAATCATCATTCAAGTTTCGCTTTCACAACCTGAGGGCGTGTTTCGGCATGAACCTTCTCGAGGAAAAACTTAAAGGTCTACCGGTAAATTCTGTTGCTTACACACGAGCACTGGGGAAAGTCCAGCAGCGCATGGGGCATGCGGAGAGAAGCACTACTGAAAGATATCTAAACTATCTCGAAGATAAAGACCTGAAATTCCAAGCTCAAAGCATGTTCGAGCAACACTTACAGACGATATCTGAGAACCATGTATATAGTTAAGGTTAAGTCTTACCTACGTCAGGTCTCCGGCATCACTGTCGTGGACATTGATAAGCTCTCACTGCCGGAAATCGATGCAAAGATTGATGAGCTAGGAATACATAAAGTAGCTTTGGCGACTAAAGATGAAGCTGTGTTCCATGTAGGGTCACATTGCTTTCGTGACCGCTATCGTATAGCAAACACGGCATTCTATCAGTGCCAGAAATTTGACCTAGATGTTAACAAATGTAAAGCGCTTGATGGCTGGGCCAGAAACGCCGTTACGGCGGTCAAAACCGGTGCTATCAGCCAATCTACTTTCCTCTCAAATTCACGAGAACTCAATCAGTTTCTCTGCTGGAGTTACAACAATGGATACTCAGACTTATTTGACAACGTTGAGATTTATTACGAAGCCTACTCAAAATATTCAAATCACATCTACGAAATACACATGGGCGGAAAATACACATACCATACCGCCACGCTAAAACAAAGCGCTCCCTTTACCGTACTTTATTGGTTCTTTCCAGAGACGACCATTAACTTCAAGCAAGCCCTCCCAAAGGTTCCTGTTAATCGAAACTACAACCCAACACCTGTTCCACCAGAGGACGAAGTCGCTCATGGGCTAGGCCTATGCACTGAAATCTTCAAGGAATTTACGGACGCTCTGCTGAACGGATGGAAATACCCATTTAAAGTAAATTTAATGGACGATAATCTTTGGGTATTCCCTATCCAATGGTTATGCCATACGAAGCGAGCACGGCCACCTGGGTTCATCACAGAGCTTTGGCATTACAAGACAGGCACTTTAATACCGCAAACCAATGAATTTCGTATTAAGCGGTACTACCGAGCCTTGGAAACTATCGAGCATGAGAATAAAGAACCGCACGTGCTCACTGCTCACAGGCAGCGCCTCGGAAAGTGGGCGCATGATAGTTTTCTACTGATGTTCGCAGCAAACACCGGCATGAATGAACAACAGATCCGAGACCTGGAATGGCTAACAGGAGAATACGAAGTCGCCCCGAGCGTACAAGGATTCAGGACAGTGAAATGGCGAGCGGGTAGGAAGGTGCAAAGCTTCACTATCACGACCCGATTTGTGAGAGAGTTTGAGATTTTCTTGAAACTAAGAGCTTTCCTTACAAGCAATAGACCAAGCAAATCTCTATTCCTTCAAATTCCGTTTTCATCAAAAAAACAGTGGAGGCCGCTGCAGCCTGGCGCCCTAAGAAAACTGGGAGATTCCATCCGTCAAACTTTTGATGAAAATTTTCCTTATTTAAGCTACCGACAACTGCGGCTGTATAAATACAACTACCTACTAAAAGAATTTGGAGTTGCGGCTGCCAGCCAAATCATGCAGAGCAGTTTCGGCACAATCGCAAAAGCGTATTCAACTGCTGCTGATGATGCGGCCTTGAAAGAAATTAGTGCTTTTTATAATCTTCTTTCGGATGCGCACAAGAAAAATTGGCAAAGAAGAAAACAAAACAGCATTCCTTCTGGGCATTGCATTGAACCTGGAAACGCAATTCCGTTGGTTGAAATCGACCACCCCGTGGCCGAACCATCGTGCGACAACTTTATCACCTGCCTGTTTTGCGAGCACTTTGTTGCCCACGCCACGAATAATGACATCCGAAAACTGCTCAGCCTCCAATATTTTCTTAAGCAAATAAGATGTCAGTCCATTTCAGCCGAAGAATTTGAAAAACTGAACGGAGCGACCGTGCAAAAAATCAACTACATAATTGGAAAGCTGAGAGACATCTCTAAAGCGATAAGCGACTCCATAGACAAGATTGAAAAAGAGGTATTTAGCAACGAAATTCTAACCGACTACTGGGCAGCACTTCTTGATAACTTAGTACGCATTGGAGCGGTCAAATGAAATTGACTAACGCCCGTAAACACGCCAACAGTGGTGACGATGCTTATTTAAATATGGATGCATCCGAGGTCAATGACAATACGGTCATAAGTCGCGACAAGGATGGACACATCATTTCTATCGTTGCCCATAACAAATGGATTACACCTCAGCTAAGCAATCACCATCTCAAGACCTCTTCGATATGCTTCTCCAAATTCAACACAAAAAAACACACAGAACTTAAAAGCTTAGCTCAAGCAAAGAAGATCATCTGTATACAGATCCATCGTCCTTCCAAGAGAACAGGCTCCTACCCTAGCCACGACGGGGTAATGTCAAACCTTGGAGCCCTTCGCAAAGTTCATGCCTTCGCCTCTGAGAAAGGATTAACTGTCGCAGAGATCTTTGAGAACCCAATTGAGTTCGGTGAATATATCCGAGAAGTAGAATCGCTAATTGGCCTTAGAATTCTCCAAACCATGCTCAATAAAGTTGTTGAGGATTCAATATACCCGGTCTCCCCACTTGCCCTAAAACTGATAGACCAGCTCATTCGAGAGTCCAATGACGAGTCAGAGCAGCATCCAGTTATTCCAGGCCGTATTCTTTTTGAGAAAATCTCGAACTACAAGGAGCTCCTAGCAGAATACAACTCAATTGCTGACAACATTGAAGAGCTTAACAATCGGGTCGCAGCCAACCCCTACTACGGCAGGATGAAGCAGACATCAAAAAATCCTGCGCTGCCTAACGTCCCTTTTAACCAAGCTATAGATGATTGCGGCCTTAGTATAATCAGCGATAAATACAATTTTAATCAACTAGCAAACATCGGAAACTACCTCAACCGTTGCTATTATGCGGCCAAGATGCTTATACACACATTCACAGCAATGCGTGAACGAGAAGCGTACCTGTTGAAAGAGAACTGCATCGAAAAAATCTCAAATGATACTTACATAGTACATGGACTGACAATCAAACTAACGAAAGCACCTCGCCCAGCGAAATGGGTAACCTCTGCGGACGTTCTCTACCCTTACGAAGCAGCCATGAGAATCACGCAACTAATCAAGCAATACCTACCTACGCATGTCAACACCCAAGATTTACTTTTCCTGTCAGTTTCCTACTTGCCAACATCTAACTATTACAAAAACAAGTCAAAATCAAAAAACCTAACCCAAGCAAGTCTTCCCCCTTCAAAGTGGGAAGAAACCTTCCCGGCCACTTTTATTCACACTGAAGACTTCAATGAACTGGTGATGCTGGATCCACTCAGGGACTGGCAGTCCCAACCCGAATTTCAGCCGGGTGAAAATTGGCGATTAACCACTCACCAATTCAGACGCTCAATGGCCGTTTATGCCGCACAGAGTGGATTAGTATCACTCCCTTCATTGAAGAGGATGCTGCAACACACCTTAATCCAAATGTCACTTTATTACACCAAAGGGTTTGCAACAGCCAAATATCTTTTCGAAGACGTCAATCCAGAAATTGCCAAATACTTTAAAGAACAAGCGACCCCTGCGGAGGCTAGCCTTTTTTTGAAAGATGTAATTATCGAAGAAGCAACGCTTCATGGCGCAGCGGGGACTTTTTATGAACGCAATATTAAAGCGTCATTCTTGGGTAACATTGCTACTAATTTCGCTGAAACTCTAAAAAAGGTAAAGCAAGGATTACTTTCTTACAAAGAAACCATGCTGGGAGGCTGTTTAAAGGTTGGAGAGTGTCATGAGCGGGCTCATCACAACTATGTCGCCTGCCTAAATTGCAGCAATGCATGCATCAAAGAGGAGAAACTCGATCAATCCATCCTTATTCAAATCAAAGTTATTGAAAGTATTCCGAGAGGAACTTTTGCCTACAACACCGAGCAGACCAAGCTCAGCATACTGCAATTCTTTAAAGACAAAGTTTCACAGGTGATCGCATGACCTTAGATATTATCCAACAACAATACCAAGCTGCTCTTCAACGACTAATTAACAACCAACCTGCTTCGTCAGGTGTGAAAATCTGCTGCAATGGTGTGGCTAAATCAGGATTACAACGGAGCTCGCCTAGCAGTAAACCTTCCCGCCCGAAAGTACGCGCTCCAGAAAATAAAGCGCAGCATGTCCAGGTTGTTAAGGATGACGTGAACTCATGACTTCCGATGTGATTCTTCAATATGAAAGAGCACTTCAACGACTGGTTGAAAACAAGCCAAACATCCTGCCGCTGGGCAGCAAGATCACCATCAACAACGTGGCCTTGGAAGCTGGGCGCGGTAAAGGCTCCATCAGAAAAGATCGCGAGTGCTTTGATGAGCTTCGCGAAAAGACCAAGGCAGCCGCAGCCAAACAACAAAAAGAAAATAGTGCGAAACCCAACAAGGGGGCTGAAAAGCTTTTCAAAGACCTCTATCACGATAGCTTGGCCAGAGAGCTGATGCTTATCTCGCAGATCGATGAGTTGAATAAAGACCTCTCGGCATTGAGTAACGTTACCAACATCGCCACTCATAAGGAAAATAACAGCAAGGCTGCCAAGAAATGAGCGCCCGGAACAAGTCTCTCAATTTTGCGTGGCGGATTAATGGAGTCACTGGAGAGGTTGCCGGAATGCCTTTCCAGAGCCGCTTTCAACGAATTGGAGAATGACCCTAAAAAGTGATGATTGGCGAGGAAGGCGCTCCGGCTCATGACACTACTGAGGCGACCATTCGTACCTAGATCACTTCTGAGTTTGAACGTTACTAGCGGCTCCAACATACTCCTCTTACCACGTTGCAGGTTACGCTTGACGGAAGAATACGGAATGATCCCGAAGAATCGGGATCAGATTATCGTTGGTCGGGAACGGCTGAAATGCTTGGTCAGACAATGATGCCTATCGGCTTTCTGTAGTAGCCCAGTGCAATGGCCTGAGATTCGCTCTGAGCCCGCAACTCACACCGCGTGAAAAGCTATTCTTAGCTTATTTGCACACACGCAATTCAGAATCAGCAAACCTTTTTGGAACATGTCACCGGTTGTACAACTTAAACATGGTGTCAAACAACTAATCGCGCGTCTCGATTGGTACAGTCGCCCTTCGCGTCAGGGCGTTACTTCTGACCATCAAAAACTCACTTTCTTTTTGACTACGTTCCTTTTTTTTCTTTCGCTTTATTTCTTTGAAAACCCCATCGCGAATCTTATTGAACTGAAGATTTTCGCGCATCCTCAATGAAACTGCTGAAGATGGCCAACTTACCCGCTCCATATCTTCAAACAAACAACCATTATTTACCATCCCCAGCGGCCATAAGTTTTCAACATAATGGTCAACTGAACGGCACATATAAGCAAACCTATATTCCGCATATCCTAGGCAGTTCGCAATTACGTTGTAGGCAAAACTCAGCTTCATCGTACCTCCGGATGAACTCACAATTCTCATAAGCTTCCGCGCTCGATATTTAATCTGAGCAATAGTCATACCCTTTGAGGTGCCAAGATATACTAGCACATCTGCCACTCTATCCTCTCTAAGAGTGTAATCGTCCAGCGGCGCCCAACTTGAAATATTATTCGCATTCAGGAATGCCTGGAAATGCTCACCCAAGTGCGTAATCGCAGCTCTAGCACTAAGAACGCTGTCAACTTCTTGCGGAGGATAGACTGTGTAGTTCATGGTAGGGAATGCTCTTGTATCAGTTACTTTCGGCCATCATAATCAAAAAAAACCATCTGGCAAGCACAACAAATCGCGAGCTGTCAATACACACTTAATCTAATTTGCATATATTGACAGCCTGACATGCGTTTTGTGGGATTGATTGTTTTTAGTGCGTTGCTTTTTGATATCAGTCTGATAACAGAACAACACGGAAGAGTACGTAAACAGGCGAGGCTGATGTTAATACCTCATGATGATGGATGCTCATCTAAGGGGCTGGTGTGACGAAGCGATTGCACTGATTTTCGCCGCTAGGCTTGGAGCCATCGATCACTTGGTAAAGCACATCAATGGTACTAATCGAAGCGGCCATGTCGCGCAGCGCGTATTAAGAAGGATTACTCGATAGACGCCCTGCAGGAGCGCTAATCGGGATGGCGGCTAGAATGTTAATCACTAGCTATGCTAACTTGACCGCTCGGATACCTAGTCGAGATCGGGCGGTCGGTTCGCCAAGGCGGTATAGCCACAGGGTGCTTCATCTCTTTCGCTTCATATGCATTCCGACAATAGTCAGAGGGCAGCCGACACCGCTGGCGAACTGGAGAATGCTATGCGCGTACCAATCTCTCTTGCCGACCTTCGTGTCAAATACGGCTTCAACCGTGTCGCCAAAAAGCTCCAGCGCAATTGGCGGAGCACTTTTTTCCTATCCCTCGCATCCTCGCAAGAAATCCTCTCGAAGGGTCTTGGCTATCAGGATCTTCATGATCTGCAAAAATCGGCTAATGAGCACGCCAAGACTGTCGCCGTGCCTACTCAGGATGAAGTCAGGGACGGGATCAGTAACTCTATTACCGATTTCTGTCAGTCGAAGAAAGTAACTGACATGAGCGAGCGCGACGTCAACCACTTGGTAAGTTTGCTGCCCCTACACGAGCTTACCGTGTTCCAGACTTCACGCTCACAACAGGCCGGTACTCTCGCTTCTCAGTCCGTCTTTGAGTTAATCACAGGGCCAGCCAATGACCTGGCTGTGGCTGCCAATCAGGGGAAGTCGAAGCGTCCCGCACACTTACGCGACGATCTGAGTTCAGAGCTTCTGAAGCCACCAGCAGATCCCATCAGCCAAGAAGAACTGAAAAGCTTTTGGGAGGTTGTAGAGCGCAAGGGTAGTCTTCATGACCAATGTTTGTGCCTGGGTTTGCTGCAAGGTATTCGCCCGCTTGAACTGTTAAACGTGAAAGCTCATGACGTTTACACTACTGACCAGCACTCTCTCCTACGGATCAAGAATTTTAAAACGCGCAGTCGTAGTGGTCAGCTATTTATGCCTCCCGTATTCAGTAACCTTATTGATCAGTACGTGCGCCAAGCGAAGATTCCTTCAATCGGTTACCTCTTTCCTTCTCCGAAAGACAGCAATGTCCCTATGTCGCTCGAGCAAATGCATCGGATTATTGGAGTCTATCTGCGAGAGGCCATAGCTAATCCATCTCAGAGGCGTGCATCCTCCATTCGCCAATCCATGCTCCACGTTGCTGCGAAACATATTCTCGAGCGGATAGCGCAAAACATGGGACATCAGGTTAGCGGGATGACGATGAAGTATCTGCGCATTCCGAAATCAAGCAATCAGAAGTGATGATTTGGCAAGGGCCACGTTTAATTTATGCCGTGCCCTAGCGGGCCGGCTGTCGTGAACCAGGCCCGGCGATACTCGCCGTTGTCCTAGCCCTGCCGGGCTTCCATCCTCATGTCTGCGCGCTCCGCTTGCATCAAAGATAAGACGTAGTCGTCTGCTGGAAAATAAGAGGTCTCTCCAAGCGGGGAGACCTTGCTAAGGGAGAACTCTGTGATGCCTCAGTCACCATACGAACAACACCGTGAAATCCTTCTGAACGGTATGTACGGAACAGCCTATCGGTTGCAAGAGTTCGTCCTCTATCAGCTTGATCCTTGTAGGTACACTTTCGACATCGATGAGCATCGCGGCGGGTTCGACAGCGTCCACCTTCAGGTCTATCAGGATATGAAGCAGTGGTTCTGGGACAACGGCCCATCAAGCGCCGGATTTAAAGAAATCGCCGAAGCACTTCAAGCCAGATACACCGGGTAAGAAATCGGTTTTCAAACACTGTAGCTAGGTGACAGTCCTCCAACACATCCGTCCTAGGTGCTGCGCTTGGGCAAACCTGTATCTCTTAAAAAAAATCGCTTCAGGCTCAAGGTTTTCCGAAACCAACCGTTTGTGATGGGTAAGTACCTTTTTTGAGCGACAGCTTTGACCCTCTCTACACATGACTTCGCACAGTGCCTGAGCGCCGCCTTATCGTTCCCCTCCACGATTCTCGGCAACCGCCAACGGCGCACATGGGAGCGGCTGATCAGCTACATCGAATCCTCAGCCTGCACATCCGAATTCAACAAAGCTGCAGCCTATGCCGAGGGCTATGCACAGGCTTTGGCCGACAGTGGCCAGATCGATACCTCCACAGACCGGGATCTGCTGATCATTGCAACGGTGGATGCATGGAGATGCACCCGTACTTACCCGAATACTTCTACCAACCTGAGCTACCCAGGAAAACCATGACTTCCTTTTTTAGACGCTACGCCGACGGCGGAACATCAGCCCTGCACATCCATATGCCGCAGCGTCTTTTGCCCACGACCGTCAGTCATTGTCCCATCGAGGTCTTAGTGGGCCACTGGGAAAAGTATCTCGTAGATCCCTCCTCCGCTCATGAGCATTGTCCATGGGCAGCGCGATTCGTTATGGGCATGCCCGTGCCAACCTGGTCGCGCGGGCTGGAATGGAACATCGGAGAGAAGTCTCGCTTCATCTCAGCAGTATGGTTAGGTGGGGATCTGGGGAGCTACCTCACGAATGACTGGTACGAGCCAGAGATCGGTAGAAGAGCATTGGCTGAAAACAGTGAAATTTTGATTGATGGCCAACAACGTCTGCACAGCCTGGAAGAGTATTTCCTCGACCGCCTTGCAGTCCCAGACGCGCAAGGACAGCCGAGGATTTGGTCTGAGCTCGGCAACGGCGAAAGGAAACGCTTTCTGTCGACGATCTTTACCCATGTCAGGGTGTCGTCTGGTGACGAGGTGGCATTGCGCAGAACATACGATCTTTGTGCGCTGGGCGTAGTGCCTCGGTCATTTGATCAACGAGCTATTCGGTAACTTTTTAATCAAGGCGGTCGGGCGTATCCCTTCGGGAGCGGCTGTCGTAAACCGAGCCGCGCTACGCTGGGTCTCGGCCCTTCGGGCTTCCATCCTTACGCTCTTCGACCATCCTGGCCAGCGCGCTCCGCTTGCATACTAGCTGAGGTCACTTCCTTGCTTGGACATTGCCTCCAGCACCCACATACTGCTGGCATCCGATCAAAGACGAGGCCGGGCAAATGGGTTGGCTATTTTGGAAAGACAAGCGCCCAGAGTGGGTTCAGGCAGAGGAACGGGAATTCATCAAGGCTGCGAACCGCTTAAAGACGCTTCAGGTCACGCCTCGCGGTGGCATGCGCATTGACCCCGAGGAGCTCAGGGATCAGATCCTTGCGGCCCGTGAGTTATACAAAGACCTGGTTCAGAAATAACGGCAGGGTGTAGGCAACCTGCTTGCAGCCACCGCCATTTAGCATGCTTTCAGAACGGCAAAAAAGGTGTCCCAGGGAGCTCGACTCACTGAAACCATGGCTCCCAAGTCGGTGGCTAACCATCCCGAGTCAACTGCGTGGCTTACCCACGCGGAGCTCACGCAGTCATTCGATTGAGCCGTACGCGCGATGGACTCTAGTGATCAATCCCACCTCTTTTTGATTCCCATCTCATGCCAGGTGCTGATCTCGTCGGAAGTCATCGCCTGGATATATCGATAACCCTGATCCCTGAAAAATTCTACATACTGATCTCTGCAACCTCGCCGTGCCAAGCGCCGGACAGACTCACGTCTGGAGATCATCATTCATTTTCGGTGCCTCAATTCGAACCGGTAGCTAGTCGACGATAAAGGTCGGCTAAGAGGCGAGCATCCAGCAGCGCGGGATGGGGAAGTTCCAGGAGCGTCACCTTGCCGATATCATCCGCTTCGAGATGCCTGAAAAGCAGGATTAGGTCGGTTGGACGATTGGCAATCGTTAGCTGGCCAACGATGATTTACGTAGGCCAATTGGAAGAACATATCCCAGTCCCAATCTGGAGCGTCCGAGCAAATCTCAAGCGGGCCTTCAAGGTTGCTTAGGAAAGTGAGCAGTGATGCTTAAACACTCCACACTCATTGCCCGGGGAACGAAGCTCAATTCGGAGGAAATCGGGGTTCGTAGGTCACACGTTGAGATCTATCCAAAGGATTGGTAAAGATAGTGGTGCCGACTGGCCAATCTACTCGAAGCTGCAACCTAAAGCGCGGTGCTCGTAAGGGAACGAAGCAGGAGTAGTTGAGACTGTTACAGGGAGCACATGCTAAAGTCATCGCTTGGCTATGCCAATAGGACTAGGAAATGAGTGAACCACCCCGCAGCCATAAAATTCGATCTGAACTCGTAGACGATAATTATGGGCTCGAGCCTGAGATAGAAACCTCAGCACGTATGTCGGAACCGTTTGATCCATCAAAAATACGCGTGCAAACCGAGCGTAAAACTATAGATTTAATATTTAGAAGGTATGTTCATAAAGAAATTGATTTAGCACCTGATTTTCAGCGTCGAGCGAGGCTATGGCCGCTATTTCGACGCAGCCAACTGATCGAATCATTATTACTCAAAATTCCTTTACCAGTCTTTTATGTCGCTGCCGATCAATCAGATCATTGGGCGGTTGTTGATGGTTTACAGCGCCTTACAACTATCGTCGACTTTCTAGGCAACGATTTCGCCTTGAATGGCCTTGAATATCTGTCCGACTTAGAGGACTGTTACTACTCTGATTTAGACCGCGCAATGAAGCGTCGCATCGAAGAAACCGAACTTGTGATAAACATCATTCAACCAGGCACACCTGATGAAGTCATGATGAATATTTTCAAGCGCATTAATACAGGAGGCATTGCTCTGAATGGTCAGGAAATTCGAAATGCCATCCATAAAGGGCCAGCAAGAGAATTCCTTCGAGAACTGTCCACCTCGGAAGAGTTTTTGCTTGCGACGCACGACAGTATAAATGATACGCGGATGGCAGCCCAAGAGCTTGTTCTGAGATTCATTGCATTTTTTATAATGAACAGTCCTGACAAGCCCAAGAACCTAGACAACCTTTTAAATTCCGCGATGAAGCTACTTAACTCGATTGACGAATTTGAGAGATTTGATCTGAAATTGCACTTCAAACGTGCAATGCAATTGGCGCATGAGATATTTGGAACCGACGCATTTAGAAAACCTTCGAAGATCAAAAAAAACCCTATAAACAAAGCTCTATTTGAAAGTTGGGGAGTCAACCTTGCCGCGCTTTCAAAAAACAATATTGAAACCATTCTAAGAAAAAAAGAACTTCTAAAAGAAAACTACTTTTCTGTATATGAAAATGACAAATTCTTCGTGGAGTCCATCACTACATCAACAGGACATAACGCAAAAATAATAAAGCGCCTTATGACAATCGCGCACATCATACATGCCACTCTGAATGGAACTCGGATATGATTCAAAACATAGGACTACTAAACTTCAAGTGTTTCCGCAGAGCATCTGTCAGCTTAAGCAACCTAACTGTTTTGACCGGCTTGAATGGCATGGGAAAAAGCAGTGCCATCCAAGCCTTATTGATAGTTGCGCAATCCATCGCCGACGACTCAAACAAAGGCCGTTTGCTGACCAAGGGAAAATATATAGATCTAGGCACATCATCAGACATCCTTCACGACAATGCAAAAACCAATTCCATTGGCATCAGGATCTCTGGAGGCAACTCTCGAGCAACATTTAAGCTTCGAGCCAAAGCAACTCAAAAGAACAACTACGTTTACAACAACAACTTCAGCACACTGCGACTGGAAACTTTTAGCGATCCACTTTGTGCACCATCATCACAAAATGGCATATCAAAATTTCAATATCTGCAGGCTGAGAGAAGTGGCCCAAGAAAATATCTTCCCGTAGGGGATGATCAAAGTGAGAGTTTCGAGATTGGCTCTCAAGGTGAATTTGTGCTCCACCTGCTAGATATACATGGGTCAAGCCCATTAGACTCAGCAGACCCCAGGGTGATATCTGGAGACGGGCATCGTCTGATTGACCAAACCGAAGCATGGCTCAAATTGGTCAGCCCTGGAGTTAGCCTTCAACTCAAGACATTGTACGAAGCTGACCTGATCCAAGCCGGATTCAGTTTTAGCTCGCCAGGCTCTTTAAATAGCAGAACATATCGCGCTACCAATGTTGGCTTCGGAATAAGTTATGTACTACCTGTGATTGTAGCCTTACTCGCAACCCCCACCGGCGGACTCATCATTATTGAGAACCCCGAAGCGCACTTACACCCACAAGGCCAAACTCATCTGGGTGAGTTATGCGCTAGGGCAGCAAAAGCTGGGATACAGGTTATTATTGAAACTCACTCTGATCACTTTATGGATGGCGTGAGAATCTCAGTCAAGAATAAAACATTGACTCCATCCCAAGTACAATTTCATTACTTTCACCGCCAAGGCACTGAAACGGAGATTAAGTCGCCCAATATTGACGATAAAGGAAAATTGAGCGAATGGCCGGAAGGCTTTAATGATCAGCATCGCAAAAATGCAGTTCAGCTGCTAAAACCTTAACCCAAGGACGGGAAATGTCTGACTTCGTTTTCAACCATTCATCGACGCAACCACCGTTTGGAAACATCCAAGATGTTATTCCAATTTTGGCAGCCATGCTCAAAGCGATGGCCACATTAGAGGCCAACTTTCCAGAGCGACCAAACTTCAGGCTAAGGGATAATCCTTGGCAAATCGAAATTGCCACAACAAATGATGTCAGTCATAACTTGGGGGAAGCTGTAGAGTTGCTCTTTCGCTCTAACCATGTTGACGAAGGAAGCTATTTTGTAGATCTCGCGCTGATGACTCCATCTTGGGATGAACTCGATGAAGCCGTGATCGAAAGCATTATCAACCTTGATGAACTGTTAGAGCACCCGGAAGTTCCAGGCACGCACCTGTTAGCAACTGAAGCAGGAGAAGAGGCGCTCGTCTGCGCAGTGACCGGTTCCGTGTTAGCAAGCCTTTTTCGTAATGCAGCGCATTCGACCTCTCAGATCGGTTTCATCTGCAATGGAAAGACCTATAAATTCGACCACACTTCCAATCCACTGACCAGTTCAAGCATTAGTGAACGGTTAACTCATGACGCTTTCGCCCAGTTATCCGCGAGAAACTTCCCGCAGCGCAAAAATGAAATCTTTCCCAATTTACTTTTTGGATTAGAAACTGACGATCAAATCCTCAACTTTCCAAGCAACTTTATCAAGCTACTATTCACACGACTTAAAGAACTTGACTCTTTTTCTCAGCATTGGCAACAACATGACACCCCACCCGAAAACATGACCTTTCAAAACGAGTCAGAGTTCACAATGAATAAATATGGATACCAGCGAAATAGGAAAGGGTATGACGGAGAGCACCGGACTTTTGAACTCCATGTGTGGGTCGGTAGTGGGACTCGAATTCACCTATTCAAACATGATAACTTAAAACAAATTGAAATCGGGTATATGGGCCCCCACTTAGATACGAAGCTATTTTAAGCCAACGGCAATTAACATTAGCTCCCTAAGTATTAGCGAAGCATGTCATTAGCTGCTAGCTTTATCAGATAACCACTCTCGTTCTGACATTTGAATGGGATTCATGACTAGCAGATCGGGTATCGCTTGGGTGTTGGTCAATCAGAGCTGACTCATCACAGCTCTAGAGCTTAGCGTGCGCAGGGATGCGTCCTTTGCCTGTGTCGTTCACGCCATCAGCGAAAAGTCTCGAGCACCTGTGATATCGCTCTTGTAGAAGGTAACGAGGTGATGATTTCGATGTCCGTCAGGGCCGGCGATCAGGCGCTTACATTCGCTTCGATGGCCCTCACAGTGCATGATTAAAGTAAAACGTGACGCTCCTTGCAGGCCCGCGTCGTGAACCAAGCTACTCGCGGTCTGACGCGTTCTGCCCAAGGGCTGCCTGCTCAGCTTGCCCCTGCGAATGGTTACTAAGCTCCACGCCAGCAACAATGTGACCCCCACCTTCAGCAGCCTGACGTCGAGTCAGGAGCACAGGTGCAGCGGCATACCCACGATCCGCTGCGAACGCCAGGAGGGCTTGCTCGTGATAGTCCTGAACCGCCGATTGCTACTCATTCGCCTCATAGGTCGGAGCATCCATCTACAGCAAGCCCGCCTCGCTAAGCGTAGCTATTCCTTTCCTAGTACAGTGCTCTGCCGAACCACCGACCATATGGCGACAAGCGCCAATCTCCGTTTGACAGCTATGGAGATTGGGGATATTTTCCCTGCTCAAATGGCTGACCCCATGTCCATAGGCCACCTGTGGGAATCAAACAGTCGTAAAAGCAGAAACTGATGTAAAGCAATGCAAATGAAGCGCTTTTCCAATTTGGCAAAGGGACTTTGTTTAGTGGCCTGACACTGTCCAAAACCCAAAATTTTGGAGAATGTGCGTATGAACACGAAATCAAAAAACCTGCAAGAATTCACCCTCACTATCCTGGGTAAAGATCGGACACCGATTCAGCAGAAAGTCTTTGACAGCAATGACTTTATCCTGCCTGGCACACGGGTTGGCTTTGACAACCATGAGCCAAAAACCCGCAAAGACAAGATGAGCGCCTGGGCACGAGCCCCTCTGAGCGAGCATGACATCGAGATCTCAAATCTCATGCATCTGCGCAACCCATTCGATCATCTCGTCAAGGCGATTGATACCTCTCAGCTTACACTTTCGATTCCCTACAAGGGCATCAAGGTCAAGGTAAAAGAACTTCGCGAAGCTGCTCTCAAGGCTGCGCCGCAGGGTACGAAGATCGGTGTGGCCTTCGATACCTACGCCAAAGAGCAATACGGTCACTCCTATTCTGATCTGGTCAGCGATGCCCGTAAAAAGGTCATCGCCCAGTTCAAGGCCGCGTTTTCGGAGAACCTTAGTCAGCATCCGATGAGCGATGAGTACCATAAGGACAAGGATATTTTCCTGCACCTTCCTGCCTGGACGCCTGAAGCCACCTTGAAGGAATACAAGTCGCTCGCAAAGAAAGGTCACGTGTACTCCCAGTACCTGGCAGGCCTCTTCCTAGCTTCGGACGCTGGTGGCTACAAGGTTGAGTGTGTTGAGTACCTGCTTATGGCGTATGAAAACAAGCAACCCGAAGCTATACGCGTGCTCGCTGAGTTTTTGCGTTTCAAGGAAGACTACTACGGTGCTGCACAGTGTGCGCTTCTGTCTATCGACGGCGGCGATGACTACTCGACGAAAATTTTCCGCGACGTGCTTGGCAATGCGACTTACCGGATGATGCAGACGAGTCATGGTATGGTGCCGCTTAGCCACGTGATCATTGAGAACCTACGTGCACACGGGTTCGACTCAATCCTGAGGGAGCATTTCAGCGAGTTCAACTCTGCCCCACAACCGCAAATGCGTATTCCTGGTTTTCTCAAAGGGGGTCGGTCATGAGCGGCGTTCAGATGTGGGATAGCAACGGATCCGACGAAGAGCATGAAGAGTTCGAGTGCCTCGATTGCGGGTGCATCACGTCAGAGGCTGATTTCGAGTCAGTCGACGATGAGGTGAACCGGCAAAGCCCGCGCTGCCCTAGTTGTCAGAGCGCGCACCGGATCTCCCGTGAAGAATGCGAATGTGGCGAGCCGGCAACGCATGAGGTTGAGTCAGGGTTCGTTTGCGACGATTGCCATGAGCACTATGTCAGCGGGTACATACGAGACTAATGCTTAGGGGGTGGGGCGTGCATAATTGCTTGCACGCTCCCACTTACAGATGCTACTTCGAGCATTCGACTTTCCACCTCACTTGTCGATAAGCGTACGATTGATGGGAAATAATGTAGATCGGTCGACCACCGAAATCGAAAAGGTACACAGCCCGAAAAAGCTGACCGGGGAAACGCAACGAAACTATTGGATTGCCCATCGGCCCAGATCATCCCGCTTAGCGATTGAAATCATCCCTGCCGCTGTTAACAGAGAACCGCCCCAGCAAATGCGTCCCAGTTAAAGCTTCTTCAGCCATACTCTTGCGCTGAAATTTTTCCAATCGCAAAGCATTCTTGAATCAAAGCATCGAGAAGTGCGCTGAGCTTAGAAGTGTCGTAGGCGCCGTTCAAAATGGACTTATTGGTCTGCTTAAAAAAATCTCTAGCATAGCTCTCTTTATGCTCAAGAGCTCCATGATATGCATTCAAGTCTTTTTTGTAAGTCGTCCACGCTACCTTAGCCTGAGGATAACCACTTATTGTCAGATCCAAATAACACTCAATTGCAGCTGCTCTCTTATTAATATCAGCCATCGACTCCCCGCCTGGCCCCTTCGTTAAAAATGATTCGAAGGCCTTAAGCTCTGGCAACAACATTACTCGCATATTTGCCAACAACGGCATTCTTGTTATTTTCAAATATGCTTCATAGCCCTCGGCGTCATTATCGAAAACAAAAATAACATTATTTTGGATATCAATCTTTATTAGACCATCAGCAAACTTCACCAAGCCTCCAGTCCCCGGAAATGGATGGCTTTCGCTAACATCGATAAATCTAAAAAAATCCTCAACCTCAGGCTTTAGCAGATGTAGGGCATGTTTGATTATATGAACATCAGAACTGCCTTCAGTGGCGATTAGGAACGCATGCTTTTGGCCAGCTCCTGGTTGAAAATCAGCTTCTTCAGCATAACCTTCCTCGACAACTGGCCCCCAATTCCAAAGGACTTCTGAATCCAAATTTTCCTCACATTCCGCGCACACTCGCAACACTGCATAAGGATGAAGAAAGCCAACAAGAGCGCCAAATAGACTCGTCTCGGAATAAGCCAGATTATTGATATTAACAGGGACTTTTGAGGTTCTGGGGTCGTTAACGAATTGCTCTGTCATCACGAATTTAGAATCGTACGATCCGTCGAGAGCTTTAAGAGGATGAATTTTTACAAATTCGCAAAATTCGTCAAAGCCCAAGAAACTGCCAATGACCTCTGCTTCCTCGGCCTCAAGAATTCTATACAGAGTTTCTTCCCACTCCGAAACGTAGGAGTCGTATTGTTCTCGAACCGCTTCCAGTGTGAATCCTAGGAGCTCTAGTCTAGGGAATACGTCTTTAAGCAAGGCACACATCGATCTTTCCATGGAAGCAACGAACTCCGAAGGAAGGTCTGGATAGCTGTAATCCAGCTGGTCACAAGTGACTCGCTTCTGGTGGTGACTTTGAAAGAGCGGCCCATGATCATTACCTGGGCCATTTTTGCTCCAATCGATGCACACGCCTCCCATTTTCAACGTAACTTCCGTGCCCATCTTCTATATTTCTCCTCAAATCCATCAATTCTTAATCGTCAACGGCATCTGGCCCTCCGCGCAACGGCGCGTGATTGCCATTAGGATGCTCGCTTGCAAAACACGCTCACGCCATGCTGTTGAATACTGCCTCGCGCACAATGCTGATTCCGGAACTGTAGCGCTTAATCTGGACTGCTTTGCGGGCAGCTTCGATATTGAGGCCTGGATGGCTAAGATTGACGTGCACGCGCTGCTGCTCTTCGATGTCGTCTAGAACTCTAGGATCGCGGCAGCCTTCGAATCGCCTGGCATCAGGTGTGACAGTGTCTAGAGTTCGCGCCTGACAGACTCACGCGTACGAAGATCATCAGCCATGTCCCGTGCCTCGATTTGAACCGGCAGTCAGTCGACGATACAGGTCGGCTAAGAGGCGAGCATCCAGCAGCGCGTGATGGGGAAGTTCAGGGAGCGTCACGTTGCCGATATCATCCGCTTCGAGATGTCTGAATAGCAGAATCAGGTTGGTTGCGCGATTGGCCACATTTGCCGGCCAACGATTATTTGCGTAGGCCAACTGGCAGAAGAGATCCCAGTCCCAGTCTGGAGCGTCCGAGCAAACCTCGAGAGGGTCTTCTAGATCGCTCAGGAAAGCGAGCAGTGAGGATTGGGCTTCGACTAAGGTTTGCCCGTACTCAGCAAAGTTGAGCTGAGGCAGCACGTTCTGGATCACGAAATCGCTGCAGTCTGCCACTTGGTAGGTATCTGTGAGCTCGACGTAGAATTCGTGGCCGGCCTCGGACACAAGTGCCAGCGAGATCAACTTCGTGTCTCGGTTCAGCTGAGTGAACTCGCAGTCCAAAAATAGCTTCATCCCCTCCTCCCCTGTGAGTATCTGGTTCACGCCTGCCGGTGTACCTTTGGCAAAACGATCAAAGCCGGCTGGTTTCTTTTATGACTTTAACCGATTGTCCTGAAGAACCTACGCCTGCGCTCACAGCAAGAGAGGTTTACCAAGTATTGCGCGATGCGAGCTTTGGGCGACGCGTGATGGTCAGAGTATGCGCTCAGACTTGGGACGAGCTCTATGCCGGCATGTTCTTGGTCGATATCGAGGGATTGAGCATTACGATCTTCAACGACTGTGATGAGCTTGATTACTGCGAAGCGTGCGTGAGTTCGGATCGACGGCGCTGTCCCTATAGCCCTGCTTAGCACGCGGAAGCATCAGACGTTTGAGAACCTGCTGAAGCCGCTCTAAAAACCATATTCAATAGTGGGCGCCTTGATGGGTCGGCTACAGTGAACCATGCCATGTCCTCAGTCGATGCGCTTTCATAATCGCGCCTTCAGCCTGCCTGCCTCATGTTCAGAGAGAGAAATCATGACTTGTATTTTGGTTGCTCATCTAGGTGATGAGGTCATCATCGCCGCCGATAAGCGTGTCACCCAAATCACCCAGGACGGCGTGAAAATCCCTTGCGGTGACAACGAGGAAAAGATCGTTAGGACTAAAGTTGGCGTCATCACCGGGGCGGGCTCATTGGCGATGCTAGATCCAGTTAAATCGTTTGTTCGAGACCACGGTTTCAACAGCCCTGATGATGTCTTGGACTTGATCCTGCGTACACGCCACTCGTTCTCAGAATTCCATGCCGAAAGCCCTCGTCTTCAAGCAGATCTAGCCGAGACCTCATGGATGTTCACATATCCGACTATGGAGAATGATCAGGCGATTACTCGGTTCGTCTACTTCCACCAGCATCACAGCGCCGAATCCTTACGCGCGCTAACCGAGGGAAAAGTGATGTGCTTCCCTGGAGGTTTTTCCTTGGAGCAAGCGAAAGAGCTGCAGGCCAAGCTACAGGGCGTGGTGACTGCAGCACTCGATTCTTATCCTACTGATCAGGTGAGACAGCTGGTGGCCTCGTACATGCTTACCTTGATTAGTGAAGTTTCGGCCACCAGCGAAACAGTGTCGAACAAGTGTGACATCGCTCTTGTAGAAGGTAACAAGGTGATGATTGCGATGTCCGTCAGGGCCGGCGATCAGGCGCTTACATTCGCTCCGATGGCCAACCCGGTGGCTGACTAAACTAAAACATGGCGCTCCTTGCACGCCTGCGTCGTTTACCAAGCCACTCGCCGTCTGACGCGTTCCGCCCAAGGACTGCGTGCTCCGCTTGCTCGTGCGGATGGTTACTAAGCTCCACGCCAGCAACAATGTGACCCCCACCTTCAGCAGCCTGACGTCGAGTCGGGAAGCACAGGCGCAGTTCAGCGGCATACCCACGACCCACTGCGAACGCCAGCAGGGCCTGCTCATGAAAGTCCTTAACCGCCGATTGCGACTTATCCGCCTCATAGGTCGGAGCATCCATCTTAGGCGTGAGCCATAGCGCTATAGGTGCCGGTCTCCCATTGCTAAGGCATACTTTCAGAAGGGCAGTCATAGGTTGAAGACGCTGATCACCAATGCGAGCTACCTGATCGTCCATCGAGTACGCTGTGAACTAGGCTCTTGCAGCGTTAAAGTCGACCCATGAGGCCAGTTAATAACGATACGAGTTGCCTACCTTCATCTGGACATACCTAAAGGAGTAGCCATGCTTCAGGTCGCGACAGCTAAATTATTTACCCACCCTTCGCACACCAATCGCCTAAAAGGGGTGCTATACACCAATGTACATCTACCAAGTGACACAACTGTTGATACAGCAATAGGATCATTCACCCCCCTTGCGCACACCCAATACGGTAATGCACTTTTTTGGGATTTCACAGAGCATGTAGAGGGCACCGAGTTTGGCCCTGGTGTTTTACATTCTAATGGTATTGACGCCTATATTGATGACTGTGCAAGCGTGTTGTCTTTCGCGCTAGAGTGTATTTGCACGCCAAGCTCGTCCGTAGCTGATCGACTTATTAGAGCCGGGGCAATTAATCGGCGCGACACACCTCAACAGCTAATACCCAAAATATTTGATAAAGATAGATATATTAAACCTGAGGATCTCTCTAACTTTCAGAGTTTACTGAAAAGCATAATTGGTCTACCTCGCGTTAAGTTTCTAGGCGTTATGAAGGCAATCCGGACGTACGTTGCAGCACTTCACCGCCTTGAAGAGGATGTAAATCTCTCGTATACCCTCCTTGTCATGTCCATGGAGACTTTGGTTCAGGATTTCGACGGATATGAAAGCAGTTGGTCAGACATAGAGGATCGGAAGCGCCGACCGCTTGAAAAAGCTATGGAGGGCATAGAAAAAGCTCATGCAGATGCCATCAAGGATACCTTAATAAAAGTTGAGCACGTGGCCGCTAACAAACGATTCAAGGCATTCATCCGTAGCCACATCAGAGATGTCCACTTCTCTGT
The DNA here is from genome assembly GCF_037976155.1 of Pseudomonas sp. FSL L8-0168. NCBI lineage: Bacteria > Pseudomonadati > Pseudomonadota > Gammaproteobacteria > Pseudomonadales > Pseudomonadaceae > Pseudomonas > Pseudomonas sp. FSL L8-0168. The sequence goes on from NZ_CP150262.1 coordinate 3,570,649, forward strand.
CGAGCTCTCTGGCGAGCCATCGCCGGTAGGTAAAAGGGATTTCGAGGAAGCTCTGAATAATATCTACAATGTACGCTCTAAGTACGTGCATACTCTCAAACCGCTTCCCAACGAATTTTTAGCTTTTTCAGGCTCCAGTGAGACAGTCCATATAGGTGGCGAGCTAATCTTGACTCTTCGTGGTTTAAGAAGGGTAGCAAAGTCGGTAATTCAGTCCTTTATAGAAAACCAAGAACAGATTGAGAAGGAACCTTACAATTACACTTGGGAAAGCCCCAATATAATTCAGGCAAAAATGTGTCCTAGCACGTGGATATCAAGAACGGATGGCCTTTCGAATGAGAGTTTTAGACTGTATTTTGAGGGATACATCTCACTTCTCGACCAATTCCTCACCAACCACCCAGATGGACAATTGTATGACGTTCGAAGGGTTCTAGAAATAGGATTAGCCAAACGCAGCCAACTTAAGCCTGAGCATCATCGGGCCCTCGTCGGCCTATATATTGCCTTTGCTTATTTCACCCATCCGACTCTTCACCCTGAAACCAAGCTTGAAAGCATTGATTACGAAGCTATAAACCTTCCTTCTATCGAGTCATTAATAATTCACACTGCGACGGGAGAAGTAACAGACTGGCCTATTGAAGAACATATAAGGCAGCATAATGCCTATTTCAAAAAACGACATAAGACGTCCGGAATCAAGGTACCTCCTAAATTAGAAGCATGTATGGATCTCGCGCTGGTTGAGCGATGGCGAGCATCAGGCGATCACGATAAGGCGTTTGAGACGCTCAATTGCGCAAGAATTAATAGTCCTGGGTTAATTGAGATACACAGTTTTAGCGACTCCTTCACTTCAGACTCAGCTATTAATTGGCTTAGAATCGTTTATCCATCGTTGAATAAACTACGTTCACAAAACACCTTGGACGACAGCGGGCTCTAGAAGATATGCACGCAATCAGGTCGCTCACATCGATAACCAATATAAACTGGGGCGATACAGCAGCGGCCAATCCTAGGAGCTTCACGATGCTTGCAACCGATGATCCATTCGAACGCGCAGAGCAATATCAGGCCCAACGAGGCGAATGGGTGGTTGGCGGGCTGGAAACCCAGGTTTTCTGGCCAAATAGGGCTCAGCTGATAACCTTTGAGGGGATAGAGTTTTTGCTGCAACCAGCTATATCCGAAGGGCAGCATCGGAGCCTCCCTGCAATCGCGCTTCGAGTTAATGGTCAAGACATGACTGTCAATGAAGGGCGAGCGGCAGTGATGCGCTTGGCGACTGCAATGGCCTGGCGTGAGGGTGCGAAAGTAGAGATAGTCATGTGGGGTGGTGGTAGCCATCCACATCGAGTAGGTATGCTTCGCAACAACGCCTTTACCGAGTTTTTTTCTGACGAGAACCTCCACTCCCCTCAAAGCGATGAAGCCCGCAAAGCAATGGCCTACTATCGTGAAGGGCTGTCACTCGGCAATCCCTTCTACTCGTTTCTCGGATTCTACAAAGCGTTTGCCCGCTCTCTGCCTGCTGGCCGAGAACGAGGGCCGTGGATCCAGCAGGCCCTCCCGGTATTAACGGACAGAGACTCAATCGCACGTCGTGATGAGTTGCAGGCTCTTGGGACTGACATTTCCGACTACCTAGCAACACAAGGCCGCCATGCTATCGCACATGCCGAACGCGACGATATCGTAGATCCTGATGACCCGGCTGATCACCAGCGGATTCACATGGACAAGCCACTGATGAGACATCTTGCTGAGCTCGCTATGGAGGAGCGTCTTGGGGTGCCAGCACGGTGGGCATATGAACGGGAGCACCTGTATGAGCTCGAAGGATTTCGTGCTCTGTTTGACCAGGAGCAGTTGGACAGCCTGAAGCAGGGTGAGCTCGCTCCGAACCGGCAATGCGAAATTCCTGATGACTTTTACGTACTCGCACGCAAAGGAAAGTCATGCGCTCCCCTTGGAAATATGCGCCTTATATCCGCTGGCATGGATGACGGGAAGGTAGGTGTTCGTCTGGAGTCGGCCAACGGTCGAGTGGCGTTTATTTTTTGGATGGATTTCAGAAACGAACGTTTGCTAATTGATCCTCTAGCGGGTTGTGGCTTACTAAATGAACGGCGTGATAGCAGAAGTGACATCCAATCGGAGCTCTCTCTACAGGAGTTTAAATTCGCCTTGTACTGTAATGCGTCGGTGGAAATCTGGTCTTCAAACCTGCAACAGCGCTTAGGTAAATCAGAGCCTTTCATACTGGAGAATGCCATGCCAGACTTGGCTGGGCATCGGCAGATCATCGACGAGCTCAAGGCCGCCTTGGAGAGAATCCCCCCTGAAGAGGGCTAACTCCGTGAAGGCGTTGAAGTTATTCGACTCCCTAAATGTAATCACCAGTTGCAGCAGATACCCCCCCGAGAATAGTAATTCTCGCGGAGGATTCGATGTCTCCCGGCTAAACTTAGCCAAGTTCAACTCTGCATAGTGATTAGACGGGTGCCAACCTAAGCGGCATCCTGCATTCATTTAATTTACTCTTGCTCAACCATAACTTCTGGAGCCCCACACTTGATCATTCGCATTTGCTTTATTCTGGATAAATGAAGACCTTCAAGAAAACGATGGTGACTACCAGCGCATTTTATCTCCTGGCATACCATTCTTGCTATAATTTTTTGCTTGCTTCCGAAGGGATTGATAATGTCCCCTAAGTTGTTTCACATACTTCACATCTACAATGGCACCTTGCGTTGCAGCTACAACCACCTCATACATCTGAAACAGGTCATGATTCACCGCATCATCAGTCAGCTCCGCTGGCACTAATCCTCCCTTCCTCAGAAAACTGTTGTATAGATCTAAAATTGAGGCAGTTTCACTGTCGGGGTGGTTACAGAAACGTCCGAACCCCCTAAGAAGGCAAGCGTAGCCCACCCATAGGCTCAGCATCTGTCTAGATGCATACTTCGGTTTTTTGTTGAATACAGGAAATCTAGCTTTTAATAGATCAGTGAATTGCTGATACCTAAAATCGTCATCTCTCTTGTTGAACTCCAAAAACGCAGAATTCTTAGTATCAATGTAGCGAAAATCAACCAATGCATTTGGAAACAGTGAAGCCGTCTCCGCGATTGCGCGTCGCCGAACAGCTATCTGACCCTCAGAAAGATTTGGATTTACGAGTTCTACCAAAACCATCTTACCTTCAGATTCTTTTCGAGCGACGGCGTCAAATCTCGAACTAATCCCCGGAAGCTGTGACTCTACTTCAATAACATATCCCTTACTCCTGTATTCACTTACTATCAAATCAAGCTGGTACCTTTCATACTCTTCCATTACCAAAAACTCCCATTATTATCGGCATAAGCTTCAACTTTAACGGCGGTCGCATGTTGCTTAGGCAGAGCGGAACCTGAAGGCGTAAGCCCCGCCCCATTAGCAATCATCAACGCCCCTGCGATTTCAGACGCGAAACCGATAGGGACGACCAGGCTTGCGCTGGGTATTGGAGCAAAGCGTTCAGTGATGATCCGAGCTACTGTCTTATCGTTCTTAAGGATATGTGGAGCGAAACCATCAATGGTGTGCTTCAAACCATTATCAACATCTATATATTGCTGACTTATTGGAAAATAAAACACCTTTACGGTTACCGCTCCCTCGTAGGGAATTATCCCAGGGTACTTGATCGCTACAGCTCCTCGAGCCACATTCTCAACCAGTGCCTTCCATATGTTCTTCTTGTTGGAGGTCGAGTTAACAGAAGACGGATTACCTAAAACCGTAAACTCAATCGGGATCGTCATAATCTATTCCGGTCATACATACGTTGAAGGAGCCTTAGCAGTGAGCTTCACTATCGACTTCATTAGAACTTACAAAAATTTCAAGCTTCGTCGGCCTCTGCCTGAAAAATCTCAATCAGCTTCTGGTTATAGTCATCGAGATACATCTGGAGTCCATCACGATCAATTAACCGCACGCCCGCCGTAACGGCCAATTCTTTTGCAGACTTTGTGTAATAGGAGTTCGTGACTACCATAGCCTCGTCGCACCCGTAGAACGCTTTAGCAGAGATGGCTTGCTGCACAGCAGCATTGCCCACAGAACCAGAGTAATTCTTCGCCTGGATGACCATGTTTTTACCGAACCGGGTAACGAAAAGGTCAGCGCCCTGATCAGCAGTCTTCTTGGTCTCTTGGACGTCGTAGCCAATGGTCTGGAAGATCTCAACCAGGAAAGCTTCAAATTGAAATCCGTCCATAGCATCCACCAGATACATGGTGATGAACTGATTCGGATTGAAATGCTCCAGCTGAGATCCAAGCCGCTCGACGAGAATATCGAAATAAATTTCCTCGCAGAGGCTCAGGCCATTCCGGAAAACCTGTATCGGGAGGAGTGGCACACCAGATGTCGACGCCGCCTGGGGATTGAATTGCACATTGGGGAAAGCAACGTCATTTTCCCACAGGTAGTAATAGAACAAGGCCAAGTCAGACCTGAAGGTCGTTCCTGCCTCTTCAATCCAAGAACGTAAGGTGTCGGTAAGATCAGTCCGAATGTGGCGGGTCAATTCTGTGGAGAAGCCCAGATAGGCAGAGTTGAAGGCGGTGGTCTGTAGCAGCTTGTCCAATAGGGATGGAAGACCTTCAAGTTCGTCAAAGCCTTTGCGAATCAAGACTTCCCTGAACAGCTCTCTCTCGCTGTACACACCATCCAACCGTGGGCCGGGTACCCCTGCGTCATCGCTGCTACCTGCGCGCTCCCGGGTGGTGTGAATGAAGTTCGTGAAGTACGGCTGCTTTAGCTCCGAGTATTTTCTTAATACGTTGTTCAGAAGATCGTTGAGCTGGGCTTGCTCCTTCTTCTTCCCAAAAAAGTCTTGAATCAAGCCTTTGGATCTGTATTGAAAGTCGGGATAAAAGGAAGGATCCAGTGGCGTAAGGTGGCGCAGCGTGAGCTCTGATGATGGCGACACCTGAGAGCCCATGCACCATGGGCACCCTGTCTCGAAGGTAGTCCTATTGCATCCATTGCATTGGTAAATCATCGCGTCGATTCCTTTCTTGAGTCATCGCGCGGTCTCGCGCTTATCTTGCAAGCGAACATAGCTCAGTGCCATCAGTTCGTCCATTGGGACTATCCAGAGTGACAGAACCGTGGTGGATCAAGTCCTGACGGTACTGATAAAAGCGCCCAATCACGGGCAGAGTGAGCACAATAACACCTGCATTTACCTGGTTGACAATCACTAGAAAATGCACAAAAATGCCAGTTGACATTACTTAGAATTTGCACGCTTTTCGGAGAGTCAAATGCCAGAATTCCAGCATCCAAGCGAGCTTGAGCCGAAGCTCTGCCGAGCCCATCTCGATGTCGTTTTCAACAACCTCTTGGACGCTGCGTATAAGGCACTAGAGGCTACTTCGACAGACGATGACACCAATTGGACACGAGGCGTTTTTCCGTATGGGCGCATCCATGGTCGCTTCATACGTCTTCAACGTGAGGGTGACCTTCCTTGGTTCCGACTCGTCAACAAAACACTGGATTACACAGTCAGCGTCAACGGGGTTTTGATGCAGTTCGTAACTGATGACCCTGACCTACGCAAGAAAGGGCATCGTTTACAAAAAAACCAAGTCGAGCGATATCACGACAGCCTTCTCGGGCCAGCCAACGATGGCAACCTCACTTGGCGGGTATACGTAGATAGTGACCGTAACCCTGATGGGCCAACCCTGACGGTCTCGATCTTGGGTTTTGACACGAACCGGAACGTTATTTGCAAATGGGTTCACAACTATGAGCCTTTGGTCTCGGTTCGCACGACCGCGCTTTCGCCAGTCGTTGAGATTGTTGACTCGCTGCCGATCCGTCGCGAGAAAGACGCAGCACAAACAGAAATGAAAGATACCGACTCGAAAGATGAATAACACGACAGGCTTCCTGCCTTTGGGTGACGAGTTTTCGCCCGACAAGCTCCGCCTCGCTAGGTGCGCGGCGGGGCGATCCCTTGCTGAGATTGGTGAGCTACTTGGCGTTACCAGGCAGTACGCGCACAAACTTGAGGTCAACGCGATACCCTCCCCTAATCAACTGGAGCGGCTTTGCGAAGTCCTGAATGTTGGGGAAAGCTTTTTCTTTGCCCCCCGAAAAAGTGGCGTCGAGCTAGAGCAATGCCATTTCCGGAGCGTCCGAACTTCGACACTTACTCTCAAAAAAACCATCGCCGCTCAAGTTGAAATGTTCGAGTTGCTGGTTGATGAGCTGGACAAGGAGGTCGCATTTCCTGTCGTGGACTTCGCTGCCCTTGATGAACCTGTCACCGGTGCTGGGAAGATTGAGTTGGTAGCGGAGCGATTTCGCAGGGAACAAGGATTAGGCTTAGGCCCGCTATCGAGTGTGACAAAGCTCGCAGAGAAGATTGGCGTTTTGGTGGTCAACCTTGCAGACGCTGATGACCGAATTGATGCTTTTTCTCTTTTTAATAAGCGTCCTTTAATCGTTCGCAATACATCCAAGGCCAACCCTGGAAGGCAACGGTTCGACCTGGCCCATGAGCTCGGCCATCTAGTCATGCACCAAGGGATCGAGACAGGGTGTCGTGAGACTGAGGAACAAGCCAACCAGTTCGCCAGCGCACTCCTGATGCCACGAGCAAGCTTCGCTGCGGAGTTTCCGACCATGAGAGGGAAGTACCTGAACTGGCCAGCGCTCAAGGAGCTAAAGCTTCGCTGGAAGGTGAGCTTCAAGGCATTAATCTATCGGGCTCGTGCATTGGATCTGCTAACTGCCGATCAAGCCAAGAGTGGCTTTACCTACCTAGCGCGTAAAGGGTTTACAAAAAGCGAAGAGTTTGACGAGTTGATTCCGATGGAGTACCCCCTCCTCGTTCAGCGCGCAATCGACTTACTGGACTACACGACGTGGAATCGCGTGCTCGCTGCTGCCGGCTTGAGCACGGAGATGGTGAAAAATCACTTCATGTTGAATGTACCCATCGCCCCCTTACGGTTAGTGAACAGCGCCCAACGCTAGGCTTAACAACGCTAACCGTGGAGGCAAGCCTGCCATGAACAAGCCACTCTTCGACTTTGACCTCAAACGCGTCTCGCATCAGCACTACATAACAGGGAAAGCCGCCATCAATTTCCCGCATCTAGGAAGCACCACCGGTGGGTGGCATTTCCTTTCTTATTTTGATTGGGAATCCGGCGTGGCCAAGGTGTCGTTGGCAGGTATCCATTATCCTGACACGACAGCCTACTTTGGTGACCTTGGCATCATCGACGTGACCGATGAGCTAGCAAAGCGTGGATGGTCTGTTGAAGGACGGCGGCTGTACATGGCGGATCACTACAGAGCCGCTGCGGATATTGTCGTGAGATGGGCACTGAGCGAGTCCAACCACTGCAGCGTCGAGATTGATGATTGGTTTCCCTCTCGTGCGGAGAGACAGCGACTGCTTGAGATTCTAGATACAGGAAGGTCAAAATTTTCCGAGGCTGACCGATGGCAAAAAGTGGAAGATTGGCTGCGTACGCAAACCTTCAGCTAGGGTAGTCGCTAGTCTGGATGGAGCGTGGTGCCAGTGCTAAGTGGTGCGTCGGCCCCAAGGGCCCCAGGTCGGTGGATTTTCGACGATATCAATCGATGCGCTGAGCTCGTCTTGCATGCGCTCGAAAACCCTGTCGAGAGGCGAATGGGCTTTTGACTCCCTCAATGCGCTAACCAGTTGGAACAGCTCGCGGCCCTGCGCTAAAGACATCTGGACGTCGCAGTAGACTGTGTCGTCATCGCCTGTCATTCCCATCAAAAAAACCTCGCAGTATGGTGTTGGCCTCTGTTCCCACCACAGGCATTAGGCCGTGCCCCTTCGGGGAGGCGCTGTCGTAAACCGAGCGTTGGCGCAAGCGCCGGCGTCTCGGCCCTTCGGGCTTCCATCCCACACGCCTGCGCGCTCCGCTTGCCTTAATGTTCAAATGCGTTAGCTGCGTTGGCTGGATGTGGATAAAATCGATGGTTGTCGGCAAGATTAATCCCAGATCGCATGGTTGATAGCAGGAGACCGACTCAGTGAACAGTGCTATCGAACTACCGGAGAAATCGTGGGCAACTTAATAGCTTTGACACGAAAAAACCTACATGAGCTCGAAGCTATCGAACGCCTCGCCTCATTTCTAGGTGCCGACCGATTCGGTGCTCTGGCTCTGCAGTTAGCTTACGACTATCGTGTCAAAATCGAAGAGCCCTACCAATCTATATCCAAACTGCATCACAGCTCTATCATAGGTATGAGTGACGCTCCGTTTGAGGAGCTGCGCGTCGTTTGCGAAGTCGTTATCAACCGAGTTCCTGAACTGCTTCGGATACTGTCATACCGGAATCGACACGAAAATCGTACAACTGTCCCCCATGGGCTTTGGTTAGCTCTTCTAGAACGGGCCAATGGAGATATGTCTGTCATCGAGCCTTCAAGTTCGCGCGCCGTTGATGGGCGCTTGCCTCCAGATTTTTTTGCCACATGCCACGACTTGATATCTAACAACCAGGCAGTGTTTGACCAGAATTTTTTACTCGCACGTAAGCACGAAGGTTTATCAGCCAGCGAGGCCGTGGAGAGCTTAATCGCACACAGACGAGGCGGCATTTGAACGTCGCAATACACTGTGCGGGAATCGTCTGTCGTACTTGTCTGATACGCGAAGATTGCGGTGTTGCGTGCCCATCGGGAGCGGCTCTCGTTAACCGAGTCTACGTCTCGGCCCTCGGGCGTCCATCCCACACGCTTGCGCGCTCGACTTACCATGCTTATCCAGCCGCGTGATCACTTGACTTCGGTTCGAGTGGACACTCAGGCTGAGCTAAATCCAAAGCTCAATGGGTTCGATGCATTCGTACGGCTGCGGTGTTACACCCCTTCAAAAATTCAAGCCGTAAAAAAAGCACGGCAGGCCTCCATCAAAGCAGTAGCGTCATGCAGAGCTCGATGGCGCCTGGTTGTTGGCAGTAGGCGATAAATGTCACAAGCCGCCTCCCGGCCCACTAACACCTCCAAAGGCTTCAACTCGAAGGTCGGCATCAGGTCTGCTGCTTCGTAGAGGACATCGAGCCAAAAAACATCTTGAGGTGAGTCGCTGCAAAGCACCTGCCCTGAAAACAGCTGATTCATTCGTTCCGCCACGGTGGGTGGGGCATCACCTTCCTGAAGTAAATGATCCTGAGTAAGACCATGCATGTCTTGCGCATCGAACGACCAATGCGTCCAATAGCTGGCTGGCTTTATCAACGAACTGAACCAGGTTTCATTCGACACGACAGCCACCTCAATGGGATAGCTATCTGGGGCTATCCCTGATGCCTCGAAATCGATAAAAAAAGAAGGCCGTTCCACCTTGCTGCTCCTGTTTGAAGGTTGCGACTGTCCCTGCACAGCCGGGGAAAGACGGTCTTGATAAACATGAAGTCGTCCCTAACAAACGGCGGGCAAGTCGTAAGGGTATGCTCGCTAGATACTGATTTCTCGTCGGAAAACCAAAAAACTTACCCTTCATAACCTTGACCAACTGCACCCCATGGTCTTCATTTCTCGCAATCACCCAAGAGAGATGCTGGCATGACCTTTTCATCCTTGTTTCGCCCCGATAGCGCCCCCGTAAAACTCGATGACACCTTCAACTACCTCATGTTGAGCTCTCTCCATTGGAACGACGCCGACCTTTAGGTGATGACAAAGGCAGCCAAGCAGCGCTTCGCCGTCCTGGCCCTTCGGACTTCTATCCTCAAGCCTGCGCGCTCCGCCTGTCTAGTTGCATAACAAATCAGAAGTCCCCCCAAACAGGAGTTGCCATAGCTCCGCGAGAGGTCACTGATGCAACAGTCACCATACGTAATACATCGCGAAATCCTCCTCAACGGCATGTATGGAACAGCCTATCTGCTGCAAGAGTTAGTCCTCTATCAGCTTGATCCCGGTAGGTACACATTCGACATTGATGAGCATCGCGGAGGGTTCGACAGCGTCCATCTTCAGATCTATCAGGATATGAAGCAGTGGTACTGGGACAACGGCCCATCAAGCGCTGGCTTCAAAGAGGTAGCCGAGGTACTTCAAGCTAGGTACACCCAGCAAGCCCAGGAGAATCTAGGGGAGCTGTATCTCCTCCAGGCGATGAAGCCAAGCAATTTTCCTGCTGAGCCTGGCGAGATACCTGCAGACTCTCATAGGCATGCAGTTGAGCGAGCTGAGCTGCTTCACAGGGAGTATGTCGGCAAAGGGTTCATCAACGAGTAGACGTAGTCTACCGTTCCCCTCCATCCAACCAGACATGGGGAAAAACCGATGGCATGGCTATTTTGGAAAGACAAACGTCCTGCCTGGGTGCAGGCAGAGGAACGAGAGTTCATCAAAGCGGTGAATAGCCTGCAAACGCTGCCGACAACACCTCGTGGCGGGATGAGGATTGATCCTGAAGAGCTCAGGGATCAGATCCTTGAGTCACGAGAACGATACAAAGATCTGGTGAAGAGGTAGCGATGCGAAGAGTCAGCTGGCTGGGTGCCTGACTAAGTTGTTCACGCAGGGGCGGATTGGTGCGTGCCACTGCGGGGAATGGTTGTCGTGAGCTGAGCCTTGGAAAGCCCACGTCTAGGCCTTTGGGCTTCCATCTTGCACGCCGCGCACTGCTTTCCATGCCCACGCACTCGAGCAATTTACTCACGCAGGACTCATGCGATCATTGATTGATCCGCACGCGCAGTTAACTCTCGTAATCAATCCCACCTCAATTTGATGCCCATCTCATGCCACGTGCTGACCTCGTCGGAAGTCATCGCTTGGATATATCGATACCCCTGCTCCCGAAAAAAGTCGACGTACTGATCCCTACAACGCAGATGGACTGACTTCTTATTGAGGTCTTCTGGAATAGACTCAAAATTAGCGATCAGCGCTTGTACGAAACGATCCCGTTGAAACAACGGATCGACTGCAATGGATCTGACGTGGATATAGGGGGCAGATGCATCCTCATTGCACTGTTCTTTGAAACCTTCTTCCGAGATGAAGTCGTCATTCGAGTGGCCAAAATGAGCAAAGCCTACGAAATTGCCTTCATGCTCATAGATGAGGAAGTTCTCGGGGGTGCGTTGAATCCAATCCTGAAAATCTTCTAGGGTAGCGTTCGCGTCGCCTGCGCAGGCTGAGCCTTCAGCGCGGAAGCAATTCACCGCATCGCCTGGGGTGGCGGAGCGGTATACGGATGCCCACATATCAGTACCTCGGTGATCCCAAAGGCCTGCATGGTAATCGGTGTGCGGATTCTTCGCATTACATCTAGTTGGCCGCAATGCCCGCCGTAGAGCCTCCTTAGCTGTATGAGCAGCTGGATTTAGCTGGCAACAGATTGCCTTCGAGGCGTCTCAAGACAAGGTCAGGTAGGGTAATGGCTAGCCTGGATGGAGCGTGGTGCCAGTGCTAAGTGATGCGTCGGCCCCAAGGGCCCCACGTCGGTGGATTTTCGACGATATTAATCGATGTGCTGAGCTCGTCTTGCATGCGTTCGAAGACTTTATCGAGACAGGGATGTGCTCTCGACTCTCGCAGTGCATTCACCAACTCCAGAAGCTCTCGACCCTGGGCTAGCGGCATCTGGATATCGCAGTACACCGTGTCATCGTCGTGTCCCATTCCCGTCATCCGTTCAGTCTGTTCCAGGTTTGTATTTGGCAGCCCTATGCTGCTCCAAGTGCCGCATCTCTACATCCCAACCAGCCAAGAATTTATCCCAGTCACAGGAGTAAAAACCATCTACCAGCTTGGTCGACCCTACGCTTGCCTGAAAGAAGCGCTCCCTCCACGGCTGCGGGATAGTCTGCTCCAAGATGATGTCGATTCCGGAGTTGTGATGCTGCAGCGTGACACAATCCCGAAGCTGGTTGAGATCAAGTGCCTTGTCAGCATTGGGGGAATATTTCCGTTCTTGAAGGTCAAGGTCATCAAGGATGGATAAGGCATCGAACGCCTTCGAATCGCCTGGAGATATGTTCGCAAGCATCCACAAAGCCTTTCGTCTCTTGGCCTCCAGTTCGCGGAGTTCATCGTCGGGCATTTGAGTTACCTCTTGTTGGCGTTGATGGCATGCCGCCTGCGGCGTCAGGCTGCCGTGAATCGAGCCCCGTCAAGGCGTGTCTCGCCCCTGCGGGCTCGCATCCCTCACGCCTGCGCGCTCCGCTTGCTTGGTGTCTGAGCCTCTGTGAAGCATAGATCGCAACGCATCCTACCCTCATGATTCGGAGCTCGGCATCGATATTCGAAACGTTCTGTTATCGTTCTAAAAGTAATTTAGTCGCTCTTAGTCATCAGCCTTCTGGGGAGCAGGGAGTGGACACAACTCGACGCGTACCAGGCAGAGCCTACCAAACGGTTCGCGATCCTGAGCGTCTGCTCATTGAAGAGCGCGCCGAAGCTCTATCTGCTGCAGGCTACCCGCTGCCAGATGATGATCCGGCTATGTACGCTGAGCAATTGTTGAAAGAGGCCAGAGCGGCAGCTCGTTCGTCGCAGCTAGACGGCGCTGCCGAAGAGGCTCCACTCTCAGCGCGAGAGGTCAGCCAAGTGCTGAGGGAGGTAGCTCTTGGGCGCCTAATTATGGTCAGAGCCTGCGAGAGGGGATGGGAAGAAATTTATGCGGAGCGCTTCAAAGTTAATGTCGAAGGTTGGCGAATATCTATTCATAACGACCGCGATGAGCTGGGCTACTGCGAAGAGTGCATAAGCCCTGACGGACGGAGCTGGTCTTTAGACTCGGGAAATCGCTTTGGCACAGATCCCATTGCTATGCTGAGCACATGGGAGCATCAAACGCTTGAGCGTCTCCTGAAGGCGATTTAAGTGGGGCACCCTCCGCCACCCGCCTCTTTAGACATTTACGCAGGCCTGCCAGGCTGCTAGGACGACTTCCGTGCTCAGATATTTGTCTTTCATCCTGTGAGTTACAAGGTACTGCCGACTAGGAAGTTAAGAGCTGCCGCCCCCCCATTTTTAGCATCAAGGAAGAAAATGAAATACTCATTGCTTGAAGGTGCTCGTGTAGAGGCCACTCCAAAAGCACGTGGTGTTTGCAGTTTTTGTGGTTCCCAGACCGTCGCTAAATGCGGGAACCATGTCGTCTGGCATTGGGCTCATAAACGTTTGGACAATTGCGATCCGTGGTGGGAAACGGAAACGGCATGGCATCGCGATTGGAAGAATATGTTCCCAACCGAGTGGCAGGAAGTTGTGTTGCAAGCGTCCTCAGGGGAGCGACATATAGCAGATGTCCGAACGCCTTCAGGGATGGTTATTGAGTTTCAGAGATCGACAATACATCCTGAAGAGGTCATCGCGAGGCAAAACTACTATCAAAATATGATCTGGGTGATCGATGGCACGCGAACTGAGTTCGACAGGTACAACTTCAGAATGGGTTTGTCAAAAGTGTCGGAGAATGGACTGGCTTCATTTAGCTGGCATTCCCGCAGCAAGCTTTTTGCTCGCTGGTGGGTTTCCAAACCCGTGTTCATCGACTTCGGCCCCGATTTTGGTATATGGCGCGTCTTAAGATTCGATCCGACTCAAAAACGTGGAGTGGTGGCTTACACACACAAGGAAAAGCTGGTCGAATGGATCACCAACGGCACCACCGATTTTAGCTTCAATGGAGGCCCGGCCTCTGATAAATCCGGTAAGGCGGATCAATAAAAACCGACCAAGCGTCTAGCCGGCATCTCTGTCCTTCGGGCTCATTGCTGTGCCAGCTTGCAAATCAAATACTTCGAGACTACTGAGGGACGGGACGCTCATAAAGTGCTCTCCAAGGTATCCCTATAACCCTCGCACCCTTCAGAGATAGCCCTGGAGAGTACGAGAGACGATTTCGGGAGAAGCAACTCAAGGCTTTTCCTCCCACCTTCAGCGACGCAGGAGACGGTCTAGTACCAGCAGGGCTACTGCACCAATTGCAAGTGCAGCAACCGGCTTCTCTTTGACGAACGTAGACACACTGTCCAGTGCATCGCCATAGGTTTGGGTCAACTGACCGGCAGCCTGGCGTCCCGCACCTTCGGCTTCAAGCTTCGAATCACCAAACAGTTTCCCGACTGCGCTCTGCGCTTTGCCGGCAACCTTTTCTACAACGCCTTCTACCTGTTCGCTCTTCATGATTCACCAAACCTTTGTTTGTAAATAGGATGCTCAGGGTTGACCTGAGCTAGCGGCTATTTGCACAGGATTAGGGGCGTGGTCGTCATGATTAGTTCAAAGTTGCTGAGCACCGGGAGCTACCCACATCGTTTCAGCCAGCGGTGAGATGAACTAGGCTCTCTGCCTCATTCTCAAGGAAGACTTTCATGCCAGATACCTCGGACTACAAGATCGCCACGGCGGACACCCTGACATTGCTGCTGCATAACCAGCACGCACTAGGTGCAGCAATAGAAGAAATAACCAAGTGGCTTTCAGAAAATGGAGTGGGAAGCGTCGCCGCTCATGCGATGTCGGCCATGGAAGCGCTGGACGCAAATACTCAAGCCATCACCGATTCCATTTTGAGGATTCGACAGTCTTAGGTGCTGCTACCCCGAGTCCTGCGCACCTATCGCGCACTGCTAATTCGACTGAACGATAAGGAAAAGAATGTTCCCACCAATGGCGAATCCCAACCTCGAAATTAACGCCACTGAGTTCGAGTTCTTGGTCAGAGACTGGATCCTCAAACAGGGAGGTGAACTGACATCGCTGGAGGTCAAGCACGACGTGAAGGTCGAGGCCTACGACTCTACCTACCAGATCGACGTGCTGGCGAAATTCCAAGCTTTTGCAGGGGCCGAATTCATCGTGCTGATTGAGTGCAAAAAATACCGTAACGCAGTCGAGCGGGAGCTGGTTCAGGTACTGCACGACAAGGTGAGATCTGTGGGCGCTCATAAAGGAATGCTGTTCACCACAACAGGGTTTCAATCCGGAGCGATAAGATACGCAAGGGTGCATGGTATTGCGCTGGTGTCGATAATCGACGGTGCAGCAACCTATCATACCCGCTCGGCTTTTCCAGTTGATGCGAAGCCACCGGCCTGGCTAAACCTTCCGAAATTTTCGCTCTGGCACGTCGGTGAAAATGACGCTGGCAACATCACGATGAAATCCTTGGGTCGTGCTGATACAGAGCTCGATGAGATGTTTGGTGACTAGATCTATCTCCATATCCATGAATCCGTGCCGTTTCCACTGATCAGTAACTCGACCAGCCTACCGGATGAGTCACCCGGCTCAACTCCACCCGAAGGTCACTCATCAGACGAAGCGAGGATTGACCAGACTTCACCTCAAGGAAAAATCCGGCTGCAGCTCAAACCCGCTTCGCCATCGCCTCCAAGAACAGCCTGGCGCAAATTGATGCTGGAGTAATAACCATCGCACCTGCATTTTGCTAAAGCCGAAAGCGACTCACGGATGCAGTCAACTCAGAGCCCAATTTCGCTAAATTTCGAATCGATTTTGTGTTTCGCTCTGCCGTTGTCGCAGATGCGTCTGCCAATGACCTGACGTGTTGAATATTTTGATTTATCTCCCCTACAGCGGCACCTTGCTGTTCCGCAGCCGCAGCAATTTGCTGATTCATCTCCTGGATTCCAGCAATAGACTGGCCGAACTCTAACAAGAGAGACCTAACGTCCTTCGCCTTGGTGACGATTTCACGAGTACGGTCGTTTCCCCGTAAAACCAGTGAGGAGGCCGCTGAGCTACCTTGCTGGAGTGCATCTACCAGACCTTCAATTTCTGTGGTCGACTGCTGTGTTCGCATCGCCAAAGCCCGGACTTCATCTGCAACCACGGCGAATCCCCTGCCTTGCTCTCCAGCTCGTGCCGCTTCAATCGCCGCGTTAAGCGCCAATAGGTTCGTCTGTGTTGCGATGGAGTTGATGACATCTACGATCTGACCGATCTTGGCTCCGTCCTGCCGAAGCCTTTCCATTGCTGAGCCAAGCTCATCCATCTCCTCCCCAAGATGTTCAATCTGGGCTACGGTATCGCGAACTAGGGCCTCCCCGTTTCGAGCTTTCGCATCGGAGTTCGCGGCTGAAACTGCTGCGATCTCTGTATTCCGGGCGATCTCTTGCACGGTGAACACCAACTGATTAATAGCTACTGCGACCTGCTCAACCTGTGCTCGTTGTTGATCTATATTGATCTGAGATTCACTGCCATCCTCGAGCAGTTCTTTGGAGGCGCTGCTTAGGTGTGTTGCGCTTTCACCTATGCGACCAACCAAATCTCGAAGGCCCGAGCACATGGAATGAGTAGCACGCTGTAGTTGGCCGATTTCGTCACGTCGATCTGACCGGGTTGTTTCCCGTAAATCACCTGCTGCAATGCTTTCCGCGACGGATGCTGTAGTTTTAATTTGAGGGACAAGCTGTCGTGATATGACGATCACTGCGAAAGCGCTACCTACCATTGCCAGGACGGAGGCGGATATTAAGAACCAGTAGATGATATGAATTGTTCTTTGCTGTTCCGCGCTGACCTTTGCTGACACCCCGGAGAGCGTTAATCCAACACTTTTTATGGCGCTCGCTAAAGCCTCGCCAGCAGTTAGACGACTACTTGGGCTCACTGATGAGTCCGGCCTCGTGGATTCGAGAGTTTTTTCGATATCAACGAGCTCAGATTCAGCTTTTAATAATGCCTCCTCAGTTGATATGGCGATATCTTCGTGCTCAGTCGGATAAGAATATTGCTCACGAAGCAATATTTCCGCCGCATTGATATTAGCTTGAGGAAATTGTTCGTGAAATCTGAGATTTTGAGATAGGAGCTTCCGCTCTAGCGCTACAACCTCCCAGTTCTCGTGAATCAGTGCAGACAATTTGTAGGTTCCTAAGAAGCCAGAAACAGTTACCCCAAGCCCAATCACTATGGCAATAGAGAAGCCTAACGCCAGCTTATACTGAACCCTCATATCTTCTATAAGTCTACGTAGACCAAGCACGGCAGAACCCTCTATGGACGACAGAAAACAACCAACATAGAACATTGAATCTCAGGCTTTAGGAGACATCACATGCAACCAATGACGACTGTCACCCATTGAGACAGAAACTAACTATCCGCGCTCATAAACGTTGTCAATATAAAGTTCCCCTCGTAGAGTGGGCCCAGATTTTCTAATAACGACGCAGACCTCACAAAGGCATCAACACCGACTGTTTCAATATAGCTGAGCGGCCCTCCCCGAAATCGCGGAAACCCCAAGCCCATTACGGCTGCAAGATTCCCATCTTCAGCACTGTGAATTGTATTATCCGCAAGGCAACGGGCAGCCTCCAGACACATCGGGATCATCAACCGATCTACGATTTCCTGATCGGAGATTTCATGTTCTGCAATCGAGCCAGTAGCGTAAACCTCAGCTCTTATCGAGGGTTTTTTTCGACTGGCATCAAGAAGACCAGAGTAATCATAAAATCCTGACCCATTTTTTTTGCCAAGAAAGCCTTCACCTAGTAGCTTTTCGGCAATGACTGGAACTTGGTGGCGCATCCGGTCTGGGAAAGCTTGCTGCAAAACGCCGTCAGCATGTACCAGAATATCCAATCCGATAACGTCAGCCAATGCTGCTGGCCCCATAGGCCAACCAAAGCGCTGCATAACCGCATCTATACGGAGGAAACCGACACCCGCATTTAACAAAAGATTGAACGCGTTAAAATAAGGAAACAAAATACGATTTACGTAGAATCCAGCCCCATCATTCACAACAATGGGTGTTTTCCCAATCGCAACGGCAAATGTGACAGCTCGGGTGATTGTTTCGTCCGAGGTCTTCTCGCCTCGCACGACCTCCACAAGAGACATGGCGGGGACAGGGTTGAAAAAGTGTATTCCACAGAAATTTTCAGGACGTGACAGAGTCTGAGCCAGTTCGCTTATGGAGATTGTGGAGGTGTTAGAGGACAGGATGGCACTGGCGGGAAGCCTTTTTTCAAGCGCAGACAAGACGGAACTTTTTATATCGACCCTCTCCGCTACGGCTTCAATCAGAACCTGGCAATCCGAAACTGGATCGTCATCCAGTGTCGTGTTTACGTTAGCGCAAGCTATTTCAGCCTCAGACGGCGTAAGCTTTCCACGCTTAACTTGCTTCGATAAATAGGTATTAATAGTATCAATACCCAGATCCAGCGCTGGTTGCGTGATATCTTTCAATATGACTTTCATACCGCTTATTGCCATCTGATATGCGATACCTCCGCCCATAACACCTGCGCCAACCACGCCTCCCACATCCGCTTTGGGCAGTGCAGCTAAGCTACTAGAGTTTCGCTTCTTCAGCGCTTGCTCTGCGAGGAACAAGCCCACAAGATTTCGAGCTTCAGCACTCTTCGCCAGCCTTGCAAAAAGCTCTCGCTCAGCCTGTAGGGCCTTGTCGAAAGGTTCAAAAGCGCTGGTAGAAACCAGGCGATGGATTTCCGCTGGTGCTCGATAAGCGTTATCGTGGGTAGCTGCTTCTACATCCTTTTGTTTGACTGAGTGCGCCTGGATGGGCGCCCGCTTGAGATCCCTCCTGCCCTGCCAAAGTTGACGTGATCGAGCCTTGGATTTCAATAGCGCCATGGACTCACTAAGAAGATCCTCAGGATTCACTGCAAAGTCGACTAAACAGCGGGATACTGCAGTATCTGAATCGATAGCCTTGCCCTCGACGATATAGGTAATCGCCGCATCAAGGCCCATCAGGCGGGAAAGACGTACCGAACCTCCCCATCCGGGACAGAGGCCAAGTGTTACTTCAGGCAATGCCAAGCGCGAGCCATGTGAGATGACTCTATAATCCGCACTGAGCGCAAACTCTAATCCACCACCCAGCGCAAAACGCTCTATAGCGGCCACGGAAGGGAAAGGTAACGTCTCGATCCTATTGCACAGATCCTGACAATGGGCAGCCCATTGCTCAATGCTATTTTCGCTTCCGGAAAAAATGGATGGAAAACCTTTGATATCAGCACCAGCAATGAAGCTGTTTTTCCCGCTGGTGATGACCAACCCTCTGATTCCGGACGTTTGTTCGAGTATATTAAGCGCCTCTCCCCACTCGCGTATGGCTTGCTCGTTCAGGATATTAACCGGCCCAGGCAAATCCAAGCGCCACTCAATAAACTCCTCGGGCAGCCGAAAGAGGCTCATGGTAATTCCAGAGTACATTCAATATTCCTCAAACTAAAGGCGATCATTATTACTGTAAAATTTCAGAGTTCAGCTCAAAACTTCCAGCCGTAGCCGACAGTTACGAAACCCATGTTGGTACGAATCTTAGTGCCTTCGCTCGTACCGGTACCTTTTGAGCTTGTACTTAGATCGTACTCATACCCCAGTGTCAACTCGCCATTTTCTTTGAAGTCTCGAGTCACGCCGAAAGTCGCAGCTTTGGGATTTATACCAACTAACAAAGTGTTTTGTAACGTATAGTCCGTGGGGAATTGTTTACGAGTAGTGCTGTAACCTGCTCGAATTGTCCAATCCGGAGAAAGCTCATACGATGCACCAAGCCTGAAGATATCTTGTGAACGCCAACCAAATGTTTCATGGTATGTGTCGCTGTTCTGCCAAGAGATGTGCTGCCAGTCAAGCGCAACCGTCAAGTTATCAATTGGCTTGACCGCCACCCCCAGAGCATACTGTTCCGGTATATCAATCGAACCACCGGTTGTTGAGAGCAAGTCATCCTCATAAGAGTTGTAGTTGCTCATCTTGATTTTACTTGCGTACATAGCCCCTACAGACAGCCACGGCTTGGCCTTCCAGAGCGCTCCGGCTCTCCAACTCGCCCCGTAAGAATATTCAGCGCCGTGAGCTGGATTACTTGCACTACCATCCGGCAAAGGAATTCCCTGTATTTCAAGTCGTTGTGCCGCCAATGCAAGTGAAAAGCCAAGGGAAAGCTGGTCTGTTACCTTATAAGCAATAGTTGGAAGGCCAATCACTTGCATGAATGCGCCTTTGGCCCTGTCAACGTTTGGATTAGGGATAAGTTCGTCATCATAACGGAACAACACCCCGCTGGCCGCCGTAGAGAATCCTAGTGAAAGCCTATCATTGACCTGATAGTTCACCCCGAACTCCGGGATCGGTGCATAACGCTTCCCGCTATGCTTGTTCTCACTGTTAAGAAACTCAGTTTCAGTGTCGACGTACAGGATCTGGAAATCCCCATCCACTCGACTACCTACTTCAGCCATGCCGGCAGGGTTGTTAGCTGCAGCAATAGCATCTTGAGGAAACGCGACGCTAGCACCTGCCATTCCCGCTGCTTTGGCCCCATAGCCGGTCAGCTGGGTTCCGTTCGCCGCGAAGCAAATACTAGGAATTTGAGACGAGAGCACTACACCTGCAAGGACGAGGAATTTATTCACGACTTATTCTCATTATTTTTATTGATAGAGGCGCGTAGATCAGGCGTGCCCTTTGATCGACAAAAACCTTTGATTAACTAAGGTCTGCTGCGGATCCGGTTGAGGCACTAAGCACCCCTGAGCTGATGCCAGACTGCCAGATTCCAAGAGGTGACGCGCGCACCGAGGTGACCTCGAAATAGGATCTCAGGGACATGCACAATCCGAAAATGCTGGGTGTTGTCCGCCGTGCAGTCCTGAGATAGAGTGAATTTATGCACATGCCTGCCAAAGCACTCGGCATCACTTTTCGGTCATCCCTAGGTGATGTCACCAGGCCTGACCTATAAGAAAAAAGCGACTCCTGAATGCTAAGAAACCGCTCACTGGAGCGATTTCGACGTATACGCAGCGAGAGAGGCCAATAATGGTTATCACTCCAAGTGAAGCTCGAGATAGACGCTGGTCTACCTCTGATGTCGAAAACTCGGCGCCACTGAATGCTTTCAAGGCGGTGGTCTCTACGGAGATTGCTGAGATGTCAGTGGAAAGCACGGTGCCGGACACATTTCGAGCATCGTGGACACGCTATGGCCTCGGCCCCATAGATCTTAATTTTCTAGAGTGCGATTCCCAAAAGACCTCTCGCTCGATAGAAATGGCGAAGCGGGATCAAAGGCCTTTTTTTGAGCTGCTCTATGCCAGAAAAGGCCGCATCCAGGTCTCTCATTGCGGTGAGACCTCCGAGGTTCCCGCCGGCGCGTTCGTACTGCTATCGGATCAGAAACCTTACTCTCTAGACTTTCCTGACGGCAGCATTTGCTTGACCGCCCACATGCCAGAGGACTGGTTGAGGAAATGGGTACCGGATCCTAACGCTCTGGTGGGAAAACCGCTCGGCGTGGGTGGTACTTGGTCGCTTCCGCTCCAGGGGTTGCTAACAGCCTTCGCTGATGCCGGTTTGGAAACAGCTCCGCTGCCTCGATTCGTGCTGGCAGACCAATTCGGCGCAATGTGCGCCTTAGTCGCGAACGTCAAAGCGCCTGAAAAACATAATTCTGAATTAGCTAATCGCATCCGTCGGTTCATTCTTGAATACTATCCAAACCCCACCCTATCCCCGACCACCATTGCGGGACATCTGGGAATAAGCACCCGCCATCTGCACAGGGTGCTGGCCACTTTCAATCAAACCTACAGCGGCTTGCTGCTTGAGACACGGCTGAACAAAGCAGCTCAACTGCTAGCGACACCGTCACAAGCCATAGTGTCCATCAGCGATATTGCTTGGGCGGTCGGTTTCGTCGACCAAAGCCATTTTGCTCGTCTGTTCAAATCAGCGTTTAAAACCACTCCTTCTCAATACCGTAGTACATCGCTTCGGCAGATATAAGGGCCGCGATGGCGGCACGGCCTGCTTTTCCGGACATGCAATTCACGCGGCTGGTGAGCACTCCTCGCGAACCAATAGGTGCAGGTCTCAACGATGCCATCATGACGGCGCCCCCATCAGAAAAGTGCATCTGACCGAGACTGTCCCTATTGAACGATCTCCATTAACGAATCAAGCACAGCGGTTGTAGATCGTCCAATCAAAGCACTCAGCATCCCACTGTCATCGTATAGCGCGCCTTGTGCCGCCGCAGCATCCGAGTCAGCAAGCAGCGCTGCCAAGCCAGCTGGCAAGCCAATGCTACTCAATACAGCTTCGAACTCAGACTGTGGCAAGTCCTGATAAATCACAGGCTTCTCAGTGTTTTGGCTAATCATCGAAGCCAGGTCGGATAACGTGTAGCTGCTATCCCCTGCCAGTTCATAAACCTTACCAGCCTGCCCCTCAGTGGTCAGAACCACCGCAGCAGCTTCAGCGTAATCTGCGCGCGGTGCTGAGCTGATTCTACCGTCAGCTGCGCTGCCCAGCAGGACGCCATGTTCCAAAGCTGAAGGTACATTTGCCAGGTAGTTTTCGCTGTACCAGCCATTGCGAAGCAATACGTAGGGTATGCCAGACTCTCTCAAGGCTTCTTCAGTATCCCGGTGATCAGCAGCCAACCCCAAACTAGAGACATCAGCATGCAGAACGCTGGTGTAGGCGATGAGTTTAATCCCAGAGGCCTTGGCGGCATCTATAACGGTGCGGTGCTGGGTCGTACGGACTCCCGTTTCATTTGAGGAAATCAGTAGCAGTGTATCAACGCCTTTCAGCGCTTCCGCAAAAGTACCAGGCTCGTTGTAGTCCGCATGACGTAGAGCCACACCCAAACTGACTAACCCTTGAGCCTTACTTGGATCTCTGATCAAGCCAGTGATTTGATCCGCTGAGATGCGCTCGAGCAGACATTTGATGACAAGACGGCCCAGCTCGCCAGAAGCACCAGTGATCGCGATCATTTAAAAATACCTTGATAGGAAGAGGGAGAGTGGTCACCCTAACCGCCAAGCTAACTTTTCGTAAGTACGCACAAAAAGGTAAGTGTCATGGGCCCCACCCCTCCAGTTTCTGAAGCATTCTCGACCGCCGTTCGACGCGGGGATTTACTTAGCGCTGATTGCCCATCTCGTGACGTACTCAAGCACATGACGAGCCGATGGGGCGTGCTGGTTCTGGTGATGCTGTTGGGCGGGATGCACCGCTTCAATGAGCTGCGACGCAAGATAGGGGGAGTGAGCGAAAAGATGCTGTCTCAAACACTCCAAGCACTCGAGCTTGACGGACTGATCGCTCGAAAGTCGCTACCGGTTATTCCGCCTCATGTGGAATACAGCCTGACTCCGTTGGGTCAAGAGGCTGCTCAGCACCTAGAAGTGATGGTTGACTGGATAGAGAATAACCTTCCGGAAATCATGTCTCGACGTCGTGAGGCTCAAGCCTCTTCTCTGGAAAGTCTTGCCTGATACCCGGTATGGAAGAGTGACATTTCTCATTTCCCACAAGTCCATGGCAGTGCAGAACGTGCTTCGCATAACCATTAATCTTGCCTCGCAGTTGGCCCTTCTAGAGATGTGCCATTTCTGCTCCCTCCCCTAGCGCCCTGCCGATTCGACCACGACCTCCTTTGGTCTCTTGGCTCCTAATCGGATGTCCTCTATAGGCGCGCATCTCTTGTGGCTATGAGTCAACCTGAACTCATAACGACGGACACCCTTCGGTTGAAGTCTCTACAAGAATAAGCAGAGGGCCAAAGCTCCTACTGCGTTAGCCGTTTCAGAGGCCAACATGATCTCTCATGAGATTTATCTCTTCTCGCTTCAACTCAACCAAGCCTACTGGGCATGCGCAGATGGAACTGCGGATAAGGCCGTCCAGCAACTGTTTGTCCCTAGCGGTCGGCTACAGCTGGGTTCGCTGGAACTTGCCGGTCGAGACCAAATCGAGCGTTTTTTTAAAGAGCGCTCTCTCGCAAACCATGAATCAGGCCGAATCACTCGACACTTTTCCAGTGGCTTCACGCCAGTGGCAGAGAGCAGCCAACGCTTGCGGGTGAAATCTCTGGCGATGGTTTTCGCGGGCACCGGCGCCCTACCCGTCCCTTCTGACGCTCCTTCCACAATCGCCGACGTCGAGGATGTCTTGGTGCTGACATCCACTGGGGAGTGGCTCTTTGAGAGCCGAGTAATCACACCCGTATTCGTGGGCGCATCGGCAGCCAAGTTCGCTCAGCGATCCTAAATCTTCCAGGAAAATTTCATCATGCCTAATAACAACAATTCAGCTCGGAACAATACATCGTCTGGGTTTCTCGCATGTGTACCTCACGTGCCACTCACCAAAATTCAAGAGTCTTTGGGAGTCAAGGCGAACGAAGAGTTCTGGTTGAGCTACGAGAAACGCGTCGAGGAATTCAAAGCTTTCGATCCAGAACTGGTAATTATCTTTGGTGGCAACCACATGGACGGCATCCACCTAAAACTGATGCCCCAGTTCGTAGTAATACACGCTGCAGAGGCTTTGGACGACTGCGGTGGTTGGCCTGGCCCACTCGACGTTCCCATGGACGTCGCAACAGCTTTGACTGAACACCTTAACGAACGTGAATTTGATATCACGACCTCATACGCCATGGAGGTCGATCACGGTTTTTCTAATCCACTGCACTATTTCATGGGTGAGCTGAACGCCCGTCCTGTTCTTCCTATCAATATCAATACCATCGCAGATCCTCGACCTACCCTGCGACGCTGCCGTTTACTGGGCGAGGAAATTGGACGCTTCGCAAAAACACTCAACAAACGCATAGCGTTCCTGGGTACCGGTGGGCTTTCGCACCAGACCGACTTTGTGTTTCCTCAGTACCACACAGCCCCTAACTTAGAGGTTCGTGACTACCTTGTGCATGGCGGAGATAAAGGCCCGATTACTCGCGAAAAATGGCGCAATGATGTTGTCATAGGGATGGACAAGCTTAGTCGCGATCTCGTGGAGGGTACATTCCAAGCCCCCTGGATCAACGAAGAGTGGGACAAAAAGTTTCTCTCTACATTGGCTAGTGGCAACCTCGCCGAATTCGACACTTGGACAGATACCGAAGTTTTAGATGCCGCAGGTTATGGCGGTTCAGAAGTACGCCTTTGGATTGCCGCTGCTGCCGCTGCACAAGCGTGCGATGAGCGCTCTGATTTTAAAGTGGACTTTTACTCAAGCGAAACAACTTTTGCTGTCGGCGCCGGAATTGTGCACAGCAATCCAACATCTATTTAATCCTGACTCTACTTGGCAGATCCAAGATGTGTAATTCAGGACTATATGTTTGACCTCAGCTTGGTTGCGACCAAGTTAAACTAGGGGATTAGCATGAAAAACAAAGTTATCATCACATGTGCTGTAACGGGCTCGATCCATACTCCATCGATGTCCCCATATCTTCCCGTTACATCGGCTGAAATAGCGACTGCCGCCTTGGAAGCTGCTGACGCTGGTGCTGCAATCGTACATTTACATGCTCGTGACCCATCAGATGGACGGCCCTCGCAGGACGTAGGTCTGTTTCGCCAGTTCGTACCTGAAATCAAAGAAAAGTCTGATGTGATCATCAACATCACTACAGGCGGTTCACCCACGATGACAGTAGAAGAGCGCCTGCAACCTGCGTTACAGCTAAAGCCTGAGATCGCATCCCTCAACATGGGTTCAATGAATTTCGGGCTCTATGAAATGCTAGGGCGCTTCAAAGATTTTAAGCATGACTGGGAACAGCCTTACCTTGCGGGAAGCGATGATCGAGTTTTCAAAAATACATTCAAAGACATTGCTTATATTCTACAGTCCTGCAGCGAGAATCAAACTCGGTTCGAAATCGAATGCTATGACATTGGACACCTGTATACCGCTGCGCACTTTTTGGAGCGCGGACTGCTGAAGCCTCCGTTGTTCATTCAGTCAGTATTCGGGCTTCGTGGTGGTATCGGTGGTCACGCCGAAGATATCTTGCAGATGCGCCGCACGGCTGATCGCTTATTTGGAAAAGACTATGTTTGGTCAGTTCTAGGCGCAGGCCGGGGTCAGATGCCGATTGCCGCAATATCTGCATCCATTGGAGGAAACGTCCGTGTCGGCCTAGAAGACTCTCTTTGGGAGTCTCCTGGTCAACTGGCCACATCCAGCGCAGCACAGGTAAAAAGAGTTCGCACCATCATCGAGGCATTATCGCTCGAAGTTGCAACGCCTGAAGAAGCGCGACAAATGCTTCAATTGAAAGGGCGTAACTCAGTCGCGTTCTAGTTTTGAAAACCAAATTAAAATAAGATTAACCGGAGTTACCGATCATGCCTAAAGCCTCTGACTATCGCGCCTTCACGTCTGTCGTGCCTCATTACGCCTCCACCACTACAGGGAATACTCCTGAATACACCGGGTGGATGGACGAACAAATGTCTTGGAAAACCACTTGCTACATGGGGGACTGGTCATTCGTTCCTCAGATCCGGATCAAGGGCCCAGACGCACTAAAGCTGTTCACCGATCTGTCGACTAATAGCTTCGACAACATGCCCCTTAACCGAGCTAAACATTGCATTCAATGCAATGAGGACGGAAAGGTAATTTCAGAAGGTGTGCTGTTCCGGCACGCTGAAGACGATTTTGAGTATCAGTGCGGCACCCCCCAGTGGGTGTATTACCACCTCAAGTCGAAAGGCTACAACGCGGAAGCTAGCTTTCCAGTCAGCTATAAAATGCAGATCTCCGGGCCAAACGCATTGGGGCTTTGCGAAAAGCTTGCTGGTGAAAGCTTAAGAGATGTCAAATTCATGTACACAAAGAAAGGAAAGGTTAAACACCTAGATGTTACCTTTCTGCGCCAAGGCATGGCTGGTGAAATTGGGTTTGAATTGCAGGGGCCTATAACCGAGCGTGAAGAGCTGGTCGCAGCTGTCATGGAGCTTGCACCGGAGTTCGGCATGCGCCGCTTGGGCGCCAGAAACCTGATGATCAACCATCTTGAAGCTTGCTATCCAACAGGGAGCATGCATTTCTACAACGCGCTCTCGGACAACAGCCAACAAGATTATTTAGACTTCATGGCGGACGATAAAAACCTGCCAGAAGCCTGGCGAGGCACTCCTTTTGAAACAGTGTTGCGATTCAACTTTTCCGGTGCATTCACTGGTAGTTGGGACGGCGACGACCTCACTGGCTTATACCGCAGCCCTGTTGAAATGGGCTGGGGTAAAAATATTGTCTTCGATCACGAATTTATCGGACGCCAAGCGCTTGAAATTGAACTGGAGACTCCTCGTCGCAAGGTCGTGACTCTTGAGTTCAACAGCGACGATGTCAAGGCTGTCCACGCGTCCCTATTCAGCGATGGTGAAGTCTACCGTCAGTTTGAATACCCAGATATTCCGCATCAGATGGCTTGGACTGATCTCATCCTTAAAGATGGGAAAACCGTGGGCCACGCCACACACCCTGGCTATAGCCTTTACTTCCGCAAAGTGCTCGCGCTTAGCTTCATCGATGTTGCGTTCGCCGAGCCTGGTACCGAAGTTGAGGTGTTGTGGGGCGATCCAGGTACGCCACAGATCAAACTCCGAGCTACCGTCGCACGTGCTCCTTACAAGCAAGACACTCGTCGAGCCGACTTGACCAAGCTGTGAATTAAGCATTGTTAACTACACCTTGCATTATGCATTAATGATTATGCGTGCGGAGAATTATCATGGCTGCGCCAGATAAGCCAAAAAGCGAAAAGACGTACATTTTGAATGCAACCTGCAAAGCCACTAAAGGCATTGTCGCCGCAGTCACTTCATTTCTTGCGGAAAATGATTGCTACATCTGCTCCCTTGAGCAGTTCGATGATGAATCGACTGAACGTTTCTTCATGCGTGCAGTGTTTAAGCCTGAGGCTTCGGCGCCTAAACTTGACGAACTCAAAGACGGCTTCGTAGATATTGCCGAGCGACTGGGCATGTCTTGGAACTTCTTCGACCCTAGCCTTCCAGTTAAAACCGTAATAATGGTATCGAAGTTCGACCACTGTTTGGATGACCTGTTATACCGCCGCCGAAAAGGTGATCTCAACATGGAGATCACCGCTGTGGTATCGAACCATCAGGAACTGCGACCAATGGCTGAGCGAGAAGGCATTCGCTTTGTTCATCTTCCGGTGAATTCTGACAATAAGGCTCAGCAGGAAAAACGCTTAGTTGAGATTGTTGAAGAGACGCAATCTGAACTGGTAATCCTGGCGCGGTATATGCAAATCCTTTCCAATGAGTTGACTGCTGAACTCGCTGGAAAATGCATCAACATCCATCACTCTTTCTTGCCTGGTTTCAAGGGGGCTATGCCCTACCACCAAGCTTTCGAGCGGGGAGTGAAGCAAATCGGCGCCACGGCGCACTATGTTACGTCCGACCTCGACGAAGGGCCGATTATCGATCAGGTAGTCACACGTGTTGATCACAGCTTCAAGCCCCAAGAACTTGTTCGGGTTGGGCGAGACAATGAGTGCATGGCTCTAGCAGCAGCGGTGAAATACCACATCGAGCGCCGGGTGTTTGTCGACGGTAACAAGACAATAGTGTTTCAAGGCAGCTGACTTACAAGCTATTACTGCGCCTGCCCCTAATTATCAGGAGTAGAGGCGGGTCGCGGTAGATTATTTGTAGGATTTGTTGCTTGCCTGCTTGCTGTTTGTTGGAGAACAAAATGACTGCCAAGATTATCGATGGCAAAGCGTTATCATCGAAGCTGCGAGTAGCGTTCAGGGCTCGGGTTTCCAAGTTGGTCGAACAGGGTATTCGTCCTGGTCTAGCTGTGATTCTTTTAGGGGATAATGCAGCGTCTCGGGTCTATGTTAGAAACAAGATTAACGCCTGCGATGATTGTGGCCTGAAGTCATTCCCTCACCTGCTGCCTCCAGATACTACGCAAGACCAGTTGCTCGAGCTGATCGAAAGACTCAATGAGGATGAAGAAGTACATGGCATCCTCGTTCAACTGCCTTTGCCGCCTCACATTGACATGCGCAAGATCTTAGAAGCAATTGCCGTGGACAAGGATGTTGATGGTTTCCATCTTTACAATGTCGGCAGTCTGGTTGTCGGCAACAGCATTTTCCCACCCTGCACACCCTATGGCGTTCAGCTGCTACTGGATACCACTGGGATTGATGTGGCAGGTAAAAACGTTGTCGTTGTAGGGGCTTCAAACATCGTTGGAAAACCCATGGCACTTATGCTTCTTCAAAAAGAAGCCACGGTTACGGTGTGTCATGCCAAAACCCGCGACCTAGCCCAGCACACTATCTTGGCAGACATCCTTATCGTCGCCGCAGGCGTGCCAGGGCTCATCACCGGCCAGTTGGTCAAGCGCGATGCAATAGTTATTGACGTAGGCATTAACAAGTTGCCTGACGGGAGCATCGTAGGCGACGTCGATTTTGCTTCAGTGAAAGAACGCGCTTCCTGGTTAACGCCAGTGCCAGGTGGAGTAGGCCCGATGACTGTCACGATGCTGATCGAAAACACATTGCGATCAGCTGAGCGCCGCTTGGGAATAGGTCGCGGCATCGGCTCTGAAGGATGGGACGCAGCGTCGCTCTAACTTCAGAGGAACTACCTGCGGTCTCCTCGTGATTTGCGACGTTGCCCATTGATCACTTGAAGGACACGTTCCATGTCTAAATTAATTGATCGTAAATCTGTTGTACTCATCCACGGTTGGGGCGGTTCTACCCAGTCCGTTTGGAACGCAAACGGCTGGCTTAACCTGCTTCGTAACGCTGGATTCGATCCAGTCGGGATCGACCTACCTGGACATGGGGATGCCCTGCGCTCCCATGATCCTACGCGATATGCAGATCTAGCGAGTGACGTCATAGCCCAACTACCCGACGACCAGGTTTTATTAGGAATCGGATACTCCTTGGGCTGCAAAGTATTACTCGAGATTGAGGCGAGGCAGCCAGGACGGTTTGCCGCGCTTGTCCTCGGCGGACTGGGCGGGAACGTGTACGCACCAGAAGCTCTCGGTGCAGTCGTTGCCCAATGCCTGGAGGATGGAATTCCAGACGAGGCACCGCCCTTGGCAAAAATGCTCGCTCGGTACGGTGTTTCTGCAGGCAATGATCCACTCGCGATTGCCGCATGTTTGAGACGAGAGCCTAACCCTTTATTGACTCCGGAACGACTCCGGGCGGTGAAGTGCCCTGTACTTCTCGTATCAGGCGATGCAGACACGGTCGCTTTCCCCGTTGACCTACTCGCTGACTCCATTACGCAATCATCGGTACAAATCCTGCCTAGCATTGACCACCTACATCTGCCAGAAAACAAGGATTTTATGGCAGCTGCGCTTCGGTTTTTGGCTGCAAGCTAGTTCAGCTCTACAGGGCAGCACACGTGCTTCCTTGTAACGCTGGGTTCAAGTATTGAGGGCACAAGGCCGAAGCTAGACGACGGTTCCGACACTTATCAAGGCGACCTACGTATGAACTCCATCTCCGCAAGTTTCAGGCAACGACTGAGGGCTCCAGGTCGCGCATTGCTTGGCACTTTCGTTAAATCTCCCTCCCCCCAGGCAATTGAAATCTTCGGGGATCTAGGCTTCGATTTTGTGATTATCGATGCGGAGCATGCACCGCTTGATAGAGGAACAATTGATCATCTGCTGTTGGCAGCGAAAGCCAGTGGTATCGCGGCATTGGTTAGGGTTGCCGAGACATCCGCAAGCCACATTCTGTCTCCGCTTGATTCTGGTGCCGCCGGCGTCATAGCCCCGCACATAGATTCGGTGGAAAAAGCGCGAGCTTTGGTGGCCGAAAGCCGCTACAGCAAGGGTCGTGGCTTTTCGAACTCGCCTCGTGCAGGCGCTTATGGGCAGAAAACAGTATGGCAGCACGTTGATCAGGCTGATGACGAAGTCATCGTAATTGGCATGATTGAAGACCCGAAAGCCGTAACCAACATCGAAGAAATTCTCAGTGTGGATGGACTAGACGCTGTGTTCATCGGGCGTGGAGATATGGCGGTTGCTCTCAATGATCGGCAACCAGGTGCACCAGTCGTTCAGGAGGCTACTTCCAAGGTAATCAGTGCCGCCAAAAAAGCCGGAAAAACAGTGTTCCTTTTGGCCGCAACACCGCAGGAGGCAGCGGAATTTTACGCTCAAGGCGTCGGAGCCTTCGTCATTTCGTCTGACCAAGGGTTTCTTCGGACGGCTGCCGCTAACGCTCTTAGCGCGTTCACCGACTCTGACTCTGCCAGAACCTAACTTAGATACTAGGAGCCACCATGGGCCAGTCCATTGATCCCAGAGCAAGCCTCGCCGCATACGGTCAAGCACAAGCGGTTGAGTCGTACCCAGCTCAATATGCTCGATTCTATGCTACCCCCCCTTCTGTCGCCCAAGAGCACGTGGAGGTTTGGTACGCACGCGGTCAAAACTTCGTAGTGGGCCAGGTCAATGCAAAACCGGGTGGTGAGATCCAGCGACTAAATCAAGTGGACGAATACGCCGTTCTGTCCCTAGATACCAACGTGCCTTTCGAAATCACCTGGGGAGGCGTCCAGACCCACGTGAAAGGCGGTTCTATAGCATTCGTACCGGCTGGCGCAAGTTCGATCCGCTTGCAAGACGGAGGTCGTCTCACTCTAATGATTACGACCCAAAACAACGATGTTTGCGATCTTTGCGCGAACTCCGAAGCTTACAAAACTCAGCACGCGAACATCCCTCCTTTTGAGGAGTGGCCGGAACCGCCAACTGGGCCCAAGGTAAGACAGTACAGCCTTGATGTAGCTGATGAGCCTGGAAGATTTGGTCGTATCTGGCGCTGCTCGACGTTCATGATCAACGTGCTTCCCGTTCAGATAGGGCCACGGGACACCACCAAGCTGTCGCCACATCATCACGACGACTTTGAGCAAGGCTCACTTGCCTTGGAGGGTTCGTTTACTCACCACGTGCGTTGGCCTTGGAACTCAGATCTGAACACATGGCGTGCCGACGACCACGAGTTCTGCGCCTCCCCATCCCTCGCGGTTATTCCACCGCCAGCGATTCACACATCGCGCGGTATGGACGACGGGAAAAATCAACTGATCGATATTTTCTCCCCCCCTCGGGTCGACTTTTCCTTGAAGGAAGGCTGGGTACTTAACGCCGACGAATACCCACTGCCGGAGTCGATATCCCTACTGTAGAGACCTACTAGGGTTAGACATAGCCGGACTAGCTGGAAGTGCTCCGCCCGGAGGGTCGATCCAATACCAACAAGTCTAGGTAGCAGCTACAAAAAAGGCCCTTGTTGGGCCTTTTGGACTCAAACCAAACTCACTTCCTCAGCCAAGACTCGACGGTTTAGACGCCATTCAGCCTTCCGCCCCTTAAAACTGCGAGAGCTACCGTCCTGTTTCGATGACATCTCGGGGGTCGTATCGGTCAGCCACTCATGCGCTACTTTTTTTACTCGATGGTAATGACGTCATTATCTCAGCACGACAAGTCTCCAGTATTTCATCAGCGAGGGATGAGTCATCCGGACAAGCACGCGACAGCATGACCGCGCCAATAGCATGGGCCAGCAGGTCGATCATTTTCGCTCGAGCCTCTCGCTTCGTCACATCCAGTCCCGCTGTGTACTTTTCCTCGAGTGCTGCAAGCGTATTTTCAACTCCACTGGCAAAGGTCGCCTTCAAATCATCTGACTGACGGGCGGCGTCACCACACAGGGCTGCCATGGTGCAACCCACTCCCCTGCCGTCTCGGTGATCCCTAGACACGTACAGATTTACAAATCCAGGAACGTCGAGATTGCAGGTACTCGAGAGCGATTTTGAAAGGCTATTTTCAGCTGCCTCGGCCATCAAATCCGCCTTGGAACCGAAGTGCTTGTAAAAGCCTCCTTGGGTAAAACCGGCAGTGGCCATCAGCTCCGCCACACCCACACCATCGTAGCCACGCTCACGAAATAGCTCTGAAGCCGTCTCCACAATGTGAGCTCGGTTGGCGATTGATTGCGTCTTGGTGATCTTCATTTCTCGCCTTATGCCTCTTAAACAATGGCCTGACTATACTCTGATGTCGATCATAATCAAAACCGTTGACAGCTTTGATTACGACCGACATCATAAATCAGCTCCCGCACGCCTTTGCCAACACGGCGCAGATCGCCGTCACTGATCAACGAGTATGGAATCGATATGAACGACAAGACCTTGTTTGAGCCCTACACCCTTGGCTCGCTGACGCTTTCCAACAGAATCGTAATGGCGCCACTGACGCGAAACCGAGCTGGGGAAGGCTTTATTCCGAGCGAATTCGCTGCCACTTATTACAGTCAGAGGGCGTCTGCAGGCCTGCTGATTTCCGAGGCTACTCAGATCTCACAGCAAGGTCAGGGCTATCAAGACACGCCAGGGATTTATACGCAGGCGCAGATAGAGGGATGGCGTACCGTCACCGAGGCCGTTCATGCCAAAGGGGGACGCATTTTCTTGCAACTGTGGCATGTCGGGCGCGTATCTCACGTCGACCTTCAGGAAAACGGCGCCGCTCCGGTAGCACCTTCTGCCCTGCAAGCCGCGACGAAGGTATTCGTCAACAACAGCTTCGCAGATGTCTCAGCCCCACGGGCTCTTGATATCGAAGAGTTGCCTGGGATTGTAAATGACTTTCGCCGAGCGGCGACAAACGCCATCGCTGCGGGATTTGACGGCGTAGAGATCCACGGCGCAAACGGCTATTTGTTGGATCAGTTCCTCAAGGACGGCTCCAACATTCGCACTGATGCCTACGGTGGCTCGGTTGAAAACCGTGCTCGCTTACTGCTCGAGGTCACTGCTGCAGTGGTGGACGAGATCGGTGCTGATCGAACGGGAATTCGTATTTCCCCAGTATCACCTGCCAATGGTGTTTCAAGCAGTGATCCGCAGCAGCAGTTTGATTACGTTGTCGATCAGCTTGATGCCTTTGACCTGGTTTATCTGCACGTGGTTGAAGGTGCAACGGGTGGCCCTCGCGACGTCGCCCCTTTCGATTTTGGCTCCCTGCGCCATCGCTTCAAAAATACCTACATCGCCAACAACGGCTATGACCTGAACCTTGCGGCCTCCCGACTCAACGACGATAAGGCTGATTTGATCGCCTTCGGTCGTCCGTTTATTGGCAACCCTGATTTGGTGGAACGACTCAAGTCCGATGCTTCGTTAGCCGCATTTGATCCGACCACTCTGTATGGCGGCGGTGCAGCGGGCTACATCGACTACCCGACGCTTGCCGAATCCAGCTCCGCGCAGGGCTGAACAGTTGCAAAACCAAATCGCTGATCGCCAACCATTCAAGAGCATCTATTTATGAGCATCCCTGAAACCGTCCTGATTACCGGCGCCTCGACAGGCATTGGCTCGACTTACGCCGAGCGCTTTGCCCAACGTGGGCACAACCTGGTGTTGGTCGCCCGTGACAAAGGCCGTTTAGAAGCACTTTCTTCCCGTCTGCGTGAGAAACACGGCGTTGCCATTGATGTGATCCAGGCTGATCTGACTCAAACCACCGATTTGACGACCGTCGAAGCTCGCCTGCGTGATGACGCCAGTATCGGCATCCTGGTAAATAATGCGGGCGCCGCCCAATCCGGCAGCTTCATCGAGCAACCCACAGACAGCGTTGCCAACCTGGTCGCGCTCAACACCACCGCACTGGTACGACTCGCCAGCGCAATCGCTCCACGACTTGCACACGCTGGTAATGGCGCGATTATCAACATTGGCTCAGTAGTGGGGCTGGCACCGGAATTTGGCATGAGCGTCTACGGTGCAACCAAGGCGTTTGTGCTGTTTCTATCCCAAGGGCTGAGCCTCGAACTCTCGCCCAAAGGCGTCTACGTGCAAGCTGTCCTTCCTGCGGCCACCCGCACGGAAATCTGGGAACGCGCAGGCATCGACATCAACACCTTGAGCGAAGTAATGGGCGTGGACGATCTGGTCGATGCTGCACTGGTTGGTTTTGATCGTCGCGAGCCTGTGACCATTCCACCGTTACAAGACGCCGCCCGTTGGGATGCGTTGCAGGCTGCCCGCCAAGGTTTGCTTTCAGAGATTCGCCAATCTGTAGTCGCCGAGCGCTATCAAGCCGAGGCGTGATGGTCACGCTGCAGGCGCTGATACCCGTCCTTGATGTAAAGGCGCTTGCTGCAGATTGTCTTAAATTCACTCATCCGCCCTCATCCGGGAACGGTGTGCACATGATCGTTGAAGCCACAAATCGTGACCTTGGATCGCCGGCGCAGTTCGTCTGCGCGGCAAACCTGCGGGTGACTGTCGAAGGAACAGCATTTGCCTACCGTGACTTGGGGCCAAGAGACGGGGTGCCGCTCGTTCTGTTGAATCATTGGGGCGCAGTCTTGGATAACTTTGACCCACGTATCGTCGATGGACTGGCCAGCACTCGGCGGATCATTGCCACTGACTACCGGGGAATCGGCGCATCGGGTGGAAACGCCCCTCTGACCGTTGGTGAAATGGCGAACGATGCAATCGCCGTGATCCGCGCGCTTGGATTCAAAAAAGTCGACCTGCTGGGTTTTTCATTGGGTGGATTTGTGGCACAGGACATCGCGATGAAAGCGCCTGAGCTAGTGCGCAAACTTATTCTGACTGGTACCGGGCCGGCGAGCGGCCAAGGTATCGACAAGGTGTGGTCTGTGTCGTGGCCGTTGATGCTTAAGGGGCTTGTGACATTGCGCGACCCGAAGTTTTACCTTTTCTTCACCGCTACGGCCAATGGGCGAAAAGCGGCCAAGGATTTTATATATCGCCTGAAGGAGCGTGATAAAGACCGAGACAAAAATCCAACGCCAGTTTCCTTCATGCGGCAGTTGAAGGCGATTCGCTCATGGGGTCGGCAGCAACCACAGGATCTCAGCCGCATCCAGATACCCACGCTGATCGTTAACGGTGATAACGACATCATGGTTCCGACTGTGAACTCTGCCGAGTTGGCAAACCGCATTTCAAATTCACAACTGATCATTTACCCCGACGCGGGTCACGGCGGCATCTTCCAATACCACTCTGATTTTGTGACGAGAGCGACGGCTTTTTTGAATGCCTGAACACGTTCGGATCGCCTTTAAGTAGCCTCTGAATTGCGCAGGCTGCCATCCCACTGAATCCATGAGAACTGAATCATGAAAGCTTTCCTGATCGACCGTTACGGCAAGAGTCATGGACGTATTGGCGAGGTGCCTGAACCGGAACCAGGAAACAACGACGTCCTGGTTAAGGTGCATGCCAGCAGCGTCAACGTGCTGGATTCGAAGATCAGCAAAGGTGAATTCAAACTGATCCTGCCGTACAAATTCCCGCTGATTATGGGAAACGACTTAGCAGGCGTCGTCGTTCGCGTAGGGCCGGGCGTGAGCAAATTCAAACCCGGTGATGAGGTCTATACCCGCCCTCCCCAGGCGCATATCGGAAGCTTTGCTGAGCTCATCGCGATTGAGGAAAGCGCCCTCGCGCTGAAACCCAAAAATACCAGCATGGAAGAAGCGGCTGCCCTTCCCTTGGTTGCGCTGACTGCCTGGCAGGTGCTGGTTGAAACAGCCCGGCTGAAGAAGGGGCAAAAAGTCTTTATCCAGGCAGGTTCCGGTGGCGTCGGCACAATTGCCATCCAGCTTGCAAAACATCTGGGCGCTTTCGTCGCGACCACGACCAGCACAAGTAACGTGGATTGGGTTAAAGCGTTAGGTGCGGACGTTGTCATCGACTACAAGCAGCAGAACTTCGAAGAAGTCCTGCGCGACTACGACGTCGTATTGAACAGCCTCGGCCCTGTCGAGCTGGAAAAATCACTCAGCATTCTAAAGCCTGGTGGTCAGCTGATCTCTATCTCAGGGCCACCTACAGCTGAATTCGCACAAGAGCAAAAGCTGTTCTGGGGCCTAGGTTGGGTAATGCGTCTGTTAAGTAGCGGCATCCGCAGAAAAGCGCGCAAAAAGGACGTCAGATATAGGTTCGTATTCATGCGTGCGAGCGGCGCTCAATTGAAGAAAATCACTGCGCTTGTCGAGTCCGGGGTTATTAAACCAGTGATCGACCGAACCTTCCCGTTTGAGTCAACGGCTGAGGCATTGAGCTATGTCGAACGGGGCAGAGCCAAGGGTAAGGTCGTCATCAAGCTCAGGTGACTAAGCGGCACTCAATAACTAGAGCTCAGGACGAGGGTTCATATTCTTCGCGGTTAGATGTATGCGAGCAGGTTAGGAAAATAAGCTGATGGGTGTCGATAATTTGAAGACACGAAGATCCGTGCCGCCCCTTGAATCAGGTCAAGCTCAAGTAAGCAGCGCTGACTTACTGATCTGTAACTCGACCAGCCTACCGGACGAGACTCCTGGCTCAGCTATAAGGGAAGATCACTTATCAGAAGTGTCCTGTAGTAATCCGGCTTCATCGCCAGGAAAAGATGAGCTGCTGTCCAAACTCGCTCCCCCGACGCCCCCAACAATAGTCTGGCGCAAGTTAATGCTGGAGCAATAACGCCGAACCAGCACCTTGCTATAGCCGAAAGCGACTTATGGACACACTGGAGTATCAAATGAAAACATCTTCCGAAAGAACCGCCATAGTAACCGGTGCATCGTCCGGTATTGGTCAAGCGACAGCAGAGGCCCTGGTGCGTGCAGGATATAGGGTATTTGGTACGAGTCGGAAGGCGGGTGCCAGCCCAACGCAGGTGGCCATGCTCACCTGCGACGTAACAGATGACGAGTCTGTCAGTGCTCTCATCTCTACCGTACTCGCGCAGACCGGGCGGATTGATCTGTTGGTCAATAACGCTGGCATCGGTCTGCTAGGCGGCGCTGAAGAGTTCTCGATCCCACAAGTGCAGGCCTTGTTCGATGTCAATCTATTCGGCGTCATACGCATGACCAATGCAGTGTTACCTTCGATGCGGCAAGGTGGCCAGGGGCGCATCATCAATATCGGATCAATTTTGGGATTGGTACCCGCGCCCTACTCCGCTCATTATTCGGCAGTCAAACACGCTTTAGAGGGCTACTCTGAGTCCCTCGATCATGAGATAAGAGCTTTCAATATTCGAGTCTCGGTCATCGAGCCGGCATTCGTGCGTACCGTCTTCGATCAGAACGGTATTGAGCCGGATTCGCAAATCAGAGAGTACGATCAGGCCCGAGCTGGGTTTCGGTCACTGCTAGGAGAGGTGATGCCGAAAGCCGACCTTCCAGAAGTCGTGGCGGCAGTAGTAGTGAAAGCTGCGACCGATATCCGCCCTCAGCATCGCTACACTGCCGGCAAGACAGCAAGGCAAATTAGTCTGCTACGCCGTTTTGCGCCCGCAGGAATCTTTGACAAAGCCCTGCGTAAGGAATTCCGCCTGCCGGTTTGAACCAAAAGGCGTGCGTTCGCCAGGTCAAGGCTTAGGCCAGAAGCTCAAATTCTACATCGGCGGTGTCACAGTGTTGCAAGCTGCTTTAGAGAGTAAACCAGCCGCGAGTAATCTGTTGTAGCACTGCTGAACTGGAAAACAGCGATAAATTTCCCCATCTTGGAAGCACTACTGGCGGGTGGCAATTTCTGTCGTATTTCGACCGGGAGGCGGGCATGGTCAATGCGGCGTTTAGATATTTAGCCATAGCAACTGCCCCGCCGTATCTCTTCACTTACGCGTCAAGCGCTTGCCTGGACAACCCATCAATGATCCCCAGAATCTGAGCATCATTGAGAGCAAATTTGGGCACAAACTCCATGCCGACCGGCAAGCTATTATGAGGACATATCAGCGCTCCTTTACCCTCACCGAACTGCTGGCTGATGAAGGTTTTGAGTTTGCTTGGCGTTTTAGTGGCGTAGGCGCTTCGGAAGATCGACAGGTCGCAGAGGACACCTGCGAGCATTACCCAGGCGTGACCGTCCCACTTGGCTTCACGAACTCTCCCTCATAGGTTGCTCCTGGGATATTCCCTAGGCATTCAAAAGCATACTGGCCGTTAATCAGCAGGTCTCCGAGGACGACAACGGCGGGTATCCCTTTAGATTTGAGAATGGCAGTAAAGCCAGCACTGACCATGACGCAAGAACCAAATGATGGGGGGATCGAATCTAGCGTTTGCTTAGCGGCGCTAACGATTACGTTAGGATCGGTAATTTGAAAATCCGCGTAATCGGTATAGCCCTGCGCGCCCCGGTCGCGGGTGATAATGTCTATTAAAGTTGAAGGCACAAAGGATCCCTTGAGTGAGTATTCGACCTTGCTGGTTATTTGGATTCGTTCTGGCCGACCACTGCTTCAGATTTAAAATTGCGAAATAAGCCACTGGCGGCGATTAGAAGGGTCATTCCCCAGACTGCACTAGAATCACGGGTTCGGAAGACATTATCACCCCTACGCTGAGCGGAGAGGTACACATGTCTGCACGCTTGCTTCAATTCATCGTTACCTCAGCAGAGCCTCAGACCTTGTCGTTTCTCTGTCGGGCTCCTGTCGTGTTTTGTCATCAGCAGCTTCTTCATCATGAGCCGTACCGACTACCTCATGGAGCTTGAAAATGAATACAAACACCTCGTCTAGCCAACCTCGCGTGCTGAGTCTCGAAGAATTTGCCGCACTCATCCGCAAAATGCGGGAGATTTTTCAATGGTCACAGGAGACTCTGGCCGAGCTTTCAGGCTTGAACGTACGGACTGTACAACGCGTTGAGAATGCCAAGTCTGCAAGCACTGATACTCGACGTGCGCTCGCAGTTGCTTTCGAGATCGAAGACATCGATGCCTTCAACAAGCCCTTCGACTTCCCCTCAGAGGATGAGTTGAGATTAGAGAAGGCCCGTATTGAGAGCGACTACGTCACCCTACCGGCGCTGCCTCTGTCGACTGGACACCAGCTCGCTACGCTTGCAGAAAGCTCCACAGTAGATATTTCCCAACCCGGCTTTGAAATGCAGCGTGATGCCCACGAGGTGTTTGCGTCACTCGTGGACTATTTTCGCGACTACAGGGACTGTGCCAGCGATTATTCAGAAAGCGCCAAATTTGCCGTTTACGACGAGATGCAGGAGCTGATCAATGAGCTGCAAGGGCT
Source organism: Pseudomonas sp. FSL L8-0168 (assembly GCF_037976155.1). Taxonomy (NCBI): domain Bacteria; kingdom Pseudomonadati; phylum Pseudomonadota; class Gammaproteobacteria; order Pseudomonadales; family Pseudomonadaceae; genus Pseudomonas; species Pseudomonas sp. FSL L8-0168. The sequence continues at coordinate 3,610,652 of NZ_CP150262.1, forward strand.
TGAGGTAGCAATTCAATATGCGACTCGCAAAGTACATCTGAGGGTTTCTGGCGAGCAGTCAGAAGCGAAGCCCTTGACCGTCCAGATGTCGTATTTGATCGCTTTCGAACGAGGTAAAGCACCAAGCGAATTTGCGGTGCAGAAAAAACTGGATTTTCCATTCTGATCAGAACTGTGGCGAGCTAGGACGTTTATCTGGCTCGCAGTTGCAACGCGTTTAGCGACTCAAGCGTGTGCACCACCAATTCAACCACGCCTACGTCGAAGTCCTCGCGATTTGCCTCCTCATGGGTGCCTTTGTTCAGGTACAGCCAAACCAAGGACTGCTCGGGTATACCCAGGATATGATCCAACGCCTGGATGATTGGCGACTTGTCAGCATGCTCAAAGTTTGGCGCGCCCCTCAGCTTCGCTCTAATACCCTCGCATAGATTACGAAGCGCAGGTTCTGCTCCAGAGCCTGCAATCTTTAACGTCAGCATGCCTTGCTCACAGCGCCCTAGCCAACCCCAGACCTTGTTGCTGAGCATTTCCAATGCTTGCCGCGCAAAACCTAGTGCCGCCCGATCATCACCCCGCTCAACAGCTGCACGAGCGTTGAGCAAATACGATTGAGTCGAGGCATTTCCCAAAACACGAGGATGATAGTTTCCACTGTGATGCCTGAACGCGTAAGCAGCCCAGTGCTCCGACGCTACATGGTTCTGGATGTCTTTGATAAATTCGTTGCTGTGGCAAGTCACGATGATCTGAGTGCCTGAGAAACGGTTGCTTTCAAATATCGCCTCTCGTATGCCTTGGCGGTGCTCATGATCGATAGCGTTAATCGCATCGTCGAATACGATGACGGGAGCTCTGATACTCAGACACTTCGCCAACAAAATGGAAAGGCCCAAGCATCTAACGTGACCTTCACTGAGAATTTGCAGCGCGTCGACGCGAGCAGCAGGTGTGCCACGAAAACTCAATTCGATACGCCCTTCCCCCGTCACTGGGAGGTACAGGGCTGACAGCTTGTCTGCGTCCAAATCGCGCACATTGAACTCGTTGTAAAGCTCCAACGTCAGGGCATTCAGGCCGGCCATTAACGTACCTGGCAGTTCGGTACGGTAACGGCGCAAGAGACTTAAAAACTGGTCGTAGGCGTTGCTTATTCGTGTATCGCGAGCAATCGCTACCACCTCCTCAGCAACCTGCTGGATAAGCGGAGCGTTGTCAGCAGCGAACGCCGCGATTCTACCTCTGGCACCAGCAATAGCCTGCAAGGTTTGCTGACGATTGGAAGCTAATGTAGTTACACCGATGCGAGCCTGATTGAGCCTGTCGCGCTCGTCGATTAGACCTTGGCGATCATCAAGGATCACTCGAGATGCGACGTCGCGCGCTTTGAGTTCAGTTGCCCAGTCAACTGCTCTCTGCGCCAACGATTTCCCTGTTTCATCAGGTTGGAAACTACCCACCCACCATGCGTGCTGGACATCGAAACCTGGATCAGCAAGATAGCGCTGCACGGGTAAAGGACTGTGAATCGTTGCTCCTACACGTTGCGCGAATGTAGCCAAAAACATCCGCAATGCTTCCGACGCGGCGTTTCGTGCAGCAATAGCAGTACGCTGACGCGCCTGCAGCTCAGCCAGCTCCCTCAAACTTGCCAGGCCATCGTTGGCCTTTTGATACGGGTTATGGAGGGCGCGATAGTCACCGGCAAGCGGGGTATCACAGGCAGGACAATGGTCACCAACGACCTGTTGAAGACCTAGTACCGCTGTATATAAATCCTGAAATGAGATGTCGTTACTGCGCTGTGCCAACTGACCTTCTAGATCATTTAGTGCCCTTTGCGCCGTTTCCGCTGCGGTGTAGGCATTGATGAGAGCGGCAGCACTCACGCCGAAAATTGCAGGGGCTGGCTGGTTGATCGCCTGCTCGAGTTCCTGCAACCGCCCTGGAAACTGCGCGCTACCAATGGCAGCCAGAAGCTGAGCGTAATTCATTCCAGGATTGTAAGCATTGGCGTAGTTTTGCTCTGCCTGAGCATGTCGGATTAAGGCAGCGCCCTCGTCTGCAACGGTCGCACTATCTTGATTTAACGTCGCTTGCTTGGCCAAGAGCTCCTGATTTTTCACAGCCACCAACGTTAGTTGACCTTCCATAGAATCATTGAAGTGCCCAACGAAATCATTGAACTGATCCATACCGAAGAGAGCAGCTATCAGCTCGGTTTTCTGCCCTGCAGGCTTTGCCGCTATGCGAGAGAATGCGTCTATTCGATTCTTCTCGACGAAGCAGAAGCGGTAAGCGTCTGCGTCCGCCATCACAGGTACCTGCCGGCCATCAAAATCGGTTGCGAGTAATACTGGCCGGGCAAAACGGCCCTCGTGCGAGTTGGAAAGATAACGGTCAGCTGCAATCCGTTTGATGTCCCCCTCGTCCACAGCCCCGAGCAAGGCAAACTCCAACGCCTCACACAGGCTAGTTTTTCCGCTGCCATTCGGGCCGTAAAACATGACAATCCGTTTTTGCAACTCGAATGGCTCAGGGTGTCTGAACCCTCGAAACGGCCCCACTGTCAGATGATGCAGCTTACGAAAAGCCCATCCCGCTCTGGCCTCTGCAGCCTGGGGCACTGGCTCTGCCGGGGATGTGGCAGGCAGGGATAAGCGTGCTAACTCGCTCAGCACAACGGATCGTTGGCTGCGCTGCCTTGAGCTTGCTGCGACGGCAGGAAAATTCTCCGACACCAAATTGGCGAATCGACGAGCGTCTTCGGAAGCTTCACTATCTGGACGGTGAAGCCAATGAACGAATTGCTGGAAATCCTGCAATGCCGACGTCATCCATTTCTCCCGGCGCTGCAAATGAGCGCGATGGCTCACAATACAACGACCTGCAAAACACGCATACACCTGAGAGTGTGAAGGACAACCGCCGCCGGAAAAATGTGAAACTGCGACTTTGGCAGTTAGGACTCAAGGTGGACAGGAAGCAAGCCTTTTGCAGATCAAGCGGCTATCTATTTATGGGGTAATAGCTGGCCAATCTCACCGGCCCGCTGCGTCGGTAGACGATTCAGTACGTCTTTCAGATAGATCATCAGTGATCAGTGATAGACGAAAATTTTTCAGATTTAATTAGAGTGGGTTCTCCAAAGGTTCACATACCCCAAGAATTCTGCCTGAGCTGTGCGAGGTAATTTCCAATAGTTAACCTGCCCAAGGTTTTCTCTACGACGAGCCGTTGTCACGACAAGTCTTCTTTCTGCACGCGATACGCCAACGAAAAACGTGCACTGAACTTCATGATGATCCTTGCCGAAATAAGCTTGGTCTTCGACACCCAGCAAAACAACCGTATCGAACTCCAGCCCCTTGCTCTTGTGCACGGTTAGGATTCGAATCGACTGGTCATCAGATAGCTGAGCCAACGCTTTCAGAAGATCAGGTTCTTTCGCCAAAGCTTCGTCAATGTATTTCTTGACGTCCTCAATGAGCTGGCGAAGGTGCTCCCTGGACTCGTAATCGTGGGAAAGCCCGGCCAGCTGCGTCGGCCCAACCATCGCGAGGAACTCCTCCAAAAGTGTCCATCGCTGGGCGAACGTTTTGGTCGCCAAATCAGCTGAAGCAGACTTGCGTGCTTCTTTGATGTATCGGCTCCAATTGGTCTTCAGCTTCCCTTCTGCATCGTCCTCTACCGGAATGATGCGACGGGTGAGACGAGTCCAAGCTTTAGGCTCTCTAAGCCCGTAGATGCACAATAGGTAATCCACGATGACTTGGGCGATGGGCTCAGTCGAAATGTCTTGCGCCTTGTTTTCGTTTCGATAGCTAATCCCCCAATCGTCTAGCTCAGCGGTCAGTCGCGTGCAGTAAGCCTCCGGCTGGATGCGCGTGAGTATGGCGATCTTGGCAGGAGCAATGCCTTCCACGTTGATCCAGTGGGAGATGCGCTCTGCTAGATCACTGGCCTCCTCCTCGCAATCGGCATAGGACAACACGTGTACCTCTCCCCCCTCACCGGCGAGTAAGTGAGCAGGCATTTCTGAGTCCGGATCTAGAACTTTGATGATCTCGTTCTGGAGTTTGAGCAGGTGCGGCAGCGAACGGAAGTTTCGATAGATATTGAGGTGATCGGCTTCAAAATCATCGACGAACTCGGCGAATATCCCTTCCAAGGCTCCAGCCCACCCCATGATTTTTTGCTTCACGTCTCCCACCGCAGTTACGCGACGACCTGATGCTTTAAACAGCCTCGTAACCAGCTCGTATTGCTCATCCGTGCAGTCTTGGAATTCGTCCAGAAAGACGTCGCTGTAGGTCTGGCGTACTGCGTTAACAGCTGCCGGATAGGCATCCAGAATCTTAATGGCAAGCGGGATGAGTTCCTTGAATTCAGTTTGAACGGGGTGAGCCTTGCCCTTGGCGACAACTTTGAAACCCGGGTTCAAAGCATCGTCGCCAGCTAATACTGGTCTGAAGCGCTCAATGATCCTCTTCGCCAACCCGTGGAATGTGTAGCTGTCGAACCGACCTGCATACGCCGCGCCGCAGCGACGCCGGACGCGCTCCTTCAGGTTGTTACTGGCGTCGACTTTGAAGGCGATGGCCAGAATGCGTTTTGGATAACGGCACACGCCTGTTGTGAGCAGGAAGTCGGCACGCTGAGCGAGCAGCTCTGACTTCCCGGAGCCAGGGCCAGCAGTCAGGGCCACGCAGCGCTTTTGCTCCTTCGCTGCAATCTCTGCATTGGGTTCAAGCACGATTCCATCGGATGGTTTCCAGGCTTCGACCTTGATCATTCGTGGAGCTCCTTGGCCATCTTGATCACATGCTTGACCAGTCGCTTGAGCGAGGTTGGCATCTCCTCCCTTAAATCATCGTCGGAAAGATTCGAGAGTGCTTCAATGTGAGACTTCGGCTTGCTGTCGATCTTAAATAACTGGTGGTACGACGCGAAGTGCTTGCGCTGTATACGCGTGTATTGATAACGATCATAGAATTTCTCACCCAATACCGACTTTATCTGACTCAACTTGGGATCGACGAGATCATCGTCATCAACATCGAACGCTTCTGGAAAAGCAACAAGCATCGAAAAATCTAAATCCATTGGCGCGGAAAAGAAAACGTTAAACTTCTCGAGCTGAGTTAAATGGCTCGGCAGTTTTCGGTCTTTTTCCGCTTTCAAAAACTTGCTTAAGGGGTCATTCCATTTCGGAAGTTTATTGATATCCGCGTTTGACAAATACCCTTCATCCCCAAGATATTTATTGAGCTCAGTTGCCACATACCTGATGCGCCCCCAACCGCCACCATTGCGCGCCACGTCCAGATCCAGCAGCGTCACGTGTGGAATTCTCAGCCCGTTTAGGAGCCTCCAGAAGTGATTCACGTGGCTCCCCCCAAGCGGTGCGATGCACACAGCGGCCTCATCCACCATGAGTCCATCAGCGGCTAGTAAACGCGGCAGCACAATCTCTTCGCTGTCACCCTCGCCCAGCACGACGAGCCTTGAAAAATAGATCTCGGGAAATGCTTGTACGGCTTCTCTAACAAATTTGTAGGCCTCACCAGCCTTTGGGGGCATCGTAATCTTAGTTACGACCGTGCAGCGCGAATCGTCGAGCCGGAGATACCGTATCTGTTCAGGCTCAACGCGGCGCAGCATTGATGGGGCATGCGTGGCGATCATTGCCTGCGCATCTGAGTTTCCCTTATCTAGCACCAGAGCCTTCAAGGACGATACGATCCGGCCCAAGTAGTGAGGAGAGAGACTGTTCTCAGGTTCTTCTAGCGCTATCAATGTGAATACGGCGGGCTTGAGCTTGTCCATGTCGAACGAGTCATCATCCCCCTTAAGTACCGCCCTGCCGATTGCCTGTGAAGTGAGTACCAAGGTCAAATACAGCATCGACTTCTGCCCGTCGCTGAGACGAGAGAAATCAACCTGCTGCTCACCATGACCTGGTGTGAAAGATACCGACAGATGCCTGAGCAACGCCTCGATCTCGTGGGTCACGAAGGTCAGGCTAGGGTCTTTGAAAAATTTGCCTTTGTGTAGCTTGCCCCAGGCCTTCGCGATTCCATCTCCAAGGTTGATCACTGATTGATTCGTACTGAGGCTCTCGGAAATGTCTGCAGAAAGTTGGCTGATTTTTTCGCGTTGCTCTGTCCAGTTCACCGCCCGCAACATTCGGCCAAGAAGAGCATTGGTTCCGTAGGCGATGTGCTCTGCCGGATCACGCCGCGCGGGCAAGTAGTGCACTTGTATTTGGTTACGCTCATCGCGCGGTACCGGAGACGTTGCGACTGGATTCCCGTCCTCGTCGACCTCAGAGACATAGCGCAAGGTTTGCTCGATCTCATCGTCCAACCCTAGCGAGGCGTCCAAACGGTACCGCACGCGCGGCACACCATTGATGTTATCCAGCCGCATGTGCCCAAAGTTGCATGGGATGGTCGGGTGTTCTTTTGTCTCATCGGCAATTTCGGGGAAATAAAAATCTGCTTCAATCCACAACGTTCGCTCACTATCCGGCCTCTCTTCCTCATCATGTGCGACGAAGAAATCAGATTTGCGCAGTCGCCGTTGATTGGGGTCAATTGAAAAAAGGCGACAGAGCGCCTGCAACGTTGCAGTTTTGCCGGAGCCGTTAGGCCCAATCAGGAAGGTTAGCTTCCGGAAATCGATAGTCACCGGCTTTGCGCCGAACGATTGAAAACCACACACGCGCATCTGCTTGAGTATCAACGCTCGAATCCTTTCTAGCTAACCGTGGCCTGCGGCACAAGCTCTCAGGCCTGCTCCGCTATGAGTGAAAATGCAGCGAGCCAATCCTAGCCCAAGCAGTCACACAGTAGTAGCCAAAGAGTGGCAAAAGGCAGCTCAAGGTTGGGATAAGGGCGCTGGTAGCCAGTAACACCACAAGACACCTATGGGCCGGGAGGTCAGCTTGCATGATTGCACAGCTCGCTGACAGCACGATTAACAACCACTAGGGAACTGGAAAGGACATTTTCATCACTATAGCGTCAGCTCGCCCGGAACCCACGCTGGCTTCACCCCCTTCAGGAGGGCGCAGTTGCTCGGCAGGCCCAACATCCGCACTGCATCACGCAATGCTAAAATCACGCCAGCAACGTCCCTTCCCACGAGAAACCACATGAACACAGATTTGACCGAAGAACAGATGCGCCGAGCGCTCTTTGGCAGCGCCGTGCCAGCAGCGCAAGTGACTGCACCACCCGAACAATCTCCAATTCCAGATATCGCGCTCGCGCAGGTCGTGAAGCCCCTACCAAAACAGAAGGTCGCGAAAGCGTTCACCCCACGCCTACGAGTAACGATGCAAGTCGGCAACGAATTCGAGGGCAAAACATTCGAGCTGATCCACGAAGCAGATACGTTGAGTACCCTCTTAGCTGAGCAAGAAGCAGTCAAGGCAGCCAAGAAGAAGTTCCGATACGTGGAAGTGGTTTCAGTGAAGTCGATGCAGACCCGCTAACTGTTGCGCTTTCGGTCAAGAATCTCGCCATCTGTAGCGTTGCTATTAGCCATAAACCATCATCTCGAGGGGAAGCGGTGCCTGTCTTAGACGAGGCAGCGCGGCAGACACTTGGCGAAACTTTGTATCATCCTGGAATGACTCAACCATCCAGAAGGGATTCAGATGCAGAAGCTGTTAGAGGGTATCGAGCGCCCTGGGCTCACGAAAAAACGGGATGAGCTAGCCTTCCTAGTCGATAAGGTGATTAAGACGAGCACCGGCCACACCCAACTATGTCGTTTCTGTATTCGGCTTGAAGATCAAGCCGATGACCCCTTGGGCAAAGTAGACCTGAAACTACAGGTTAAACTTTTTGAACACCAGCGCCTGCTTGGATGGCGGCAGCACAAAATTCACCCCAAGCGGACTCATAGGTCTGTTATAGCTTACGATATACCTGAAAGTTTTATGGTATATATCAAGAACGTCAAGATTCTTGTAAAAACAACCATTTATGTAGCGGCTTACAAAACCAGCCAAGAGATCCGCGAACTGCACACCTAGGGACTCCTCAGACTTTACAAAACGAAAAGCCGGCTCATCTTTTAGTATAAAGTCCGCCGTCAGAACCTCAGGAACACCACCCGGAAATTTAGCGTTCTTTAAAGTTCTGATACAGGAACGAATTGACTGACCAAACTGATCTTGGACATCATGATGCATCACAACATCTGCGAGATCCTTTAGATGGTATTTGTTAAGTCTAGCAAGGATATTGAATTGACAGTGGATATGGGGAAGCAATGCTATAGAATCGCCATTATTCGAATCATCTGGAAGAGGAATAAATTTCTTTACCGAATCACCCTCTCCAAACTGCCTCTTAAACATTAAACAAGTATCAATTGTCTCATTAATATTATCAACTGCAAATTTAGAATACTCAAACGCTCCATCATCAGACTCCAAGAAACACTTAAGAGCCTCCATTGACTCGAGCAGATTTTCCTCGCTTGGTTCCATGCATGACTTGTAGAAAGCCGCATAGCAAGCCGGCGACATATTAAACGAAAGAAAATCCGAGATTTCGTTTCTCACCGCTTGAATCAAACCATCGTCATCGGGGGGCGAGTCATAAGGCGGAATAATTTGATGCCCGACGATAGCCGTGCTAACACAATATCTCTTATCCACCACTTCAACAATTATCGGAATACGGTTTTCGAAAATATACTTAGCAACATCCAAGATCACTTCAGGCTGCTTGAAATACAAATCTTCGGATTTAAGTTCATCACTCTCAAGACCATAGATTGTTTTTAATAATTTAATAAATTCATTTGCATGAGCTAAATCATTCAGCCCAACACATGCCAATGAAAAAATAGGCTGCCCACCAAATTTAGATCCTGATTTTTTAGTTGCAAGATCTCCTGAATTACCGCTTTCATCCAAATAGTAGTTGGACGTCATAAAATCCCCTCTTTCCCCACGATGAGCTCTAAAATCCATCGCAATCACCCATCTGGCGCGGAACCTTTGGGGGATGCGATCATGGCGCGAAGAAAGATAGCACAACGCTACCACATGACATCACATGCGCTATTTGAAAAACGCTCTCAAATTTTCCGAAACAGAGTGCAATGGTTATCAGCTTGGCAGCCCGGCTCAGGCGTAAGCCATCTTCAAGCGCACAACCCCGTTATTCGGAAGATGTTGGGGCGTTGGCCTTGCTTCTCTTGGCAAATAACGTCGTCAAGCTATCCGCAGCATGCGACAGAGCCACCGGGGTTGAGCAGATAGGCCAACCAACGCTACACCCTCGGTACCGTCTCCCAAAATGGCCCTGAGATGTACTTGAGCATGAACCACCAGGCGTAGACGGTCGACTCTGAATAGAACTGATCGTCGTCAAGTAGCCCATGCGCAAAAGTGTTTCTGAGGTTAGGGCCATATGGGCTGCAGAACACAGCTTTGATTTCAAAAGCTACATCATGGCCAAGCAGTTCGGTGACACCTTCGACATCCATTAGGGTGCTCAATCCATTCTCGGTAACGATACCGTCAGCACTGGACGTCGAAGTGTTGAGACCGGCCTCCTTCATTAGGTGTCGAATGATTGCTTCCACCTGCGGAATGAGGAAATGAGCTGCCATACCAAAGTCCCCTACGAATCCCCAGTACAATCCCTTACCGATCATCTGCGCTCGATTTGGAGGCACGAGAGCAGATGCTTTGGCCAGCTCAACCATGTCAATCTCTTTGACACAGTGTGCTTCTGAGATGATCGCAAGCGCCGGCAAAACTCCACCCCTTACCGTAAGCTTGATGGTGTGCAAGTGTTCGCTGACCATCTTGGCCTGGATTGTGTATTCATCCTCCTCAGTCAGTTCGCCGCCGAAGGACAGTGGAGGTCGTTTCGCAATCACTCTGCCAGTCTCATCGAAGAAGACTGCCTCTGTCAGGGAGCTCAATATCCCTGTACGTAGTGACTTTATCGCTGCCTGCCGGGATTCAGCAGGAGAGCAAAACGGGTACATATTTGCGAGATTATAAAGGGCGGTACCAAAGGACTGTCCTTCGATAAGGCGTTTGGTACGATCAACCAGGTTTGTGATATCTGTGCGCGTTGAGAGCTTGTGCATCTGCTCCACCACGCGGGCACCAGCCTCAGCAATTCTCTTGCGCAGAACAGGCAGAACCTTGTCTACCTCGAATTCAGCTCGAAACGCTCCTGGAATAGATCGGTAGATTTGAAGAGCATTTTCTAAAGCGTTTTGCGCCACAATCGGGTGAGTTTGCTCCCCCCTAAGCTCTGCTTCTGATATCCACGTCTGCGCTACGGCGACCGTCATTTTTACAGCAAGCAGGTCGCGGTTGGACAACGCAAAACCTTTGCTAGCTGTCACGAAACATTTACGAGCGCTAAACACATCATTCTTGCTCTGGAAGTGTTGCCCGAGCTCAGCCATCTTTTCAGGTAATTCTGGCACGTCGGGGTGGTCAAGCCTGTACTCAATGACCGTCTCTACCAAACCCACGGAGAATGCTAGTTCTTGGTGGATCGCCTGCTTGGTTGCGTCCATGATCATCTGAGTAAGGGTCGTAAGCCGCCCCTCAGCTCCAGGCCCAATCATCTTTGCCAGGGACAGCGCTCTTTGGAAACACTCACGACCCTCTTGGTACCAAACCTCATCATTCAGTGGAACCGTCGCATAGCAGTCAATGGCGGCCCGGGCGTGCCGAATGTGTTTGAGGCCAGGTGTAATCCAGAGTAGATCGGAGACTCTCGCCTTCAAGAGGCCGTTAGGGAGGCAGTCGACCAAGTCCTTGAAGAACACGTACTCTTCGTCGACCATGCTGGCCGGTGACATCGAATGCCGGTCACCAATGAGTAGGTAGGGCCTGAAGGGCTCATTTCTGTTGCTAGTGTCCAGCATCATCATGCAGAGATCCGCCATCAGCCACCAAACCCTCGCGGCCTCGAACTCCTGGGCCTCCGAGGCAGCCTTCGCCAGTCCTGTCAGCGCTCCGGAAAGGGCAGAGTAAGTTGGCTCAATGCCGGACGTGGCACGTTCATGATCGGACTGGCTAAATGCGCCGAGACGCAATGGAGTATTTACAGGATAACGAGGGGCTTGCTCCGACACGACGGTCTCTCAAGGGACGATGGTAGAGCAATGTTTACGACGCGGCGTTTATAAAAGCAAAAGGTTTTGGCCTAAAAGATTATGCGCCAGCACTCGACCGTTAGTGAATGTAAGACTCGCTTCCGAACCAGCCACTAGAGGGTTCGGCATATGACCTTACGAGTCAAAGCAAGCGGAGCACGCAGGCCGCTAGGCCGGAGACGTGAGGATGGGAGCCCGTCAGGGCCAAGTCACGTAGGGGCTTGGTGCATGACAGCCGTCCCCGGAGAGGCACGCAATGAACTGTCGGTGCCCGACTTAAACTCCAAAGCCGTATTCATTGATAGTGCTTGAAGACTAATCTCAAACGACCAATCACAAGTCCTTCTTCTCCTCCGTCAGCTCAACGTCACCCAATGACCCCAAGTGAATTCGTCGACAAGGTAGCTCGACAAGGAGACCTTGCTCAACAAGCAACCGAGGAAGCTCCCAAAGCAATTCGGTGATTTCCCAAGTTTCCGTAACCGCATATACGGTCTCGGCAACGAATACGCCAAGGTCGAAATCCTGGGTCGCTACAAACGGCCCTTCCCGGCTGTAGGCCTCAAAGATACCGGAAGCAATGGAGACGACCTCGCCTTTCTTCAGGAGCATGAAGCCACCTTGATCCCAAACTCACAACAGTAGGCCGAGACATCCCCTCCCTCCCGATGAAATATCACTGCAAGATCCGAGGGGTCGGATGGTACTGCCCCTTAGTGGTACGCAAAAAATCACGCAAGCTGGCGCGGCCATTTTGGCGCTGAAAAGTTGCTAACACATAACGGCTATTCTCCGTCGTCATCACCCAAAACCTCCCCTCGCGTTCGACCTTCAACACGTCAGAAGTCCTGATCAGGTGACCATCTTCAAAACGCCCATACTGGTCTTTCCGCTTGTGGCCAAACACCACACCGATACCTGCGCGCGCCCTGATGGATACTCCGCAAAGGTACGCAGTGACCGGTATGTCGAAGCCTTGCTCTTGAGCCCTTATAATTCGCTTCAGATCAAAATCTGTATGTCGTTTGCCGTGAAAATTCACATCTAGTGTGTCCAGCATGTTTGGGCTCCGGTTGCGGTCTGTATGGAGTTATCAAGAATTGCACACGCAACCAGTCGCGCTGGTATCGTGGGGGATTACTGGTAAATTTCAGGCTGATCGAATCATGCTTGAGAGAAAGACGGGCCTCAGGTTGGCCAGCGCTTCAATCTTGAAGTCTCGCTGGTGTGAGGTGTGATACACCGCCCCCTTAGCCACTTCCAGCAAGCAAACCTCAGAACCAGACCTGTCCTCACCTACGGTTACTCTGGTTAACCGCTCCATCTGCCAGCCTCCGGACTTATTCATCCAAGATGGCGTCACAGCCATAATCTCGGTGATAGCTAAATCCGCACCTTGGCTTACCAACATTTTTTGAAGCTGGTGGGTGTCGTCAATCATCATCACGCACTCGCTGAACCGACCCTCGCTTTCGACGCTAAGGGTTAAGTGATACCAAGGCGTTCGGAGCAGCCTTGAGACTCCACGCCATTGGGACACGCCCTCCCCGAACATTCCTGGGACGCCTATCAGGTCGTTGTCTGAGGTTCTGAACATGTGTCGCCTCAAACTGCTGGAGCACGTCAGTTGCCCAGCAGAACCGGTGGGTAATCAGAAAAGGGAAAATATCACTTCGATAGAAGCAGACTTACGATGGCCTGGGCCAAGCAACACGTAGACCGTGTTGCGTGTTTCGAATAGGTAGCCTTCTTTGAAAGCGGTACCCATGCTTGAGCGCACCCAATGACCTGGTTCGAAACGCCGCTGCTCGTCGTGCACAACTTTGTGGGCAAACATGAAGATTGGTTGGCAGCCTGCGGCGGCTACTTTGGCTCGCTCGTCGTCGGTGAGGATGGCGTCAAGGATGATCCACTCCTCGACGGCGCATAGGGGCATCCATTTGTAGCGCTTTCTGGCTGCATACATCGCTGCCTCGAGACCGTGCTCAGAACCCATCAGGCTGACTCCAGGATCGCCCAACAGACCGTCTTCGATGATTCCATCCACGGCCCACCCCCTCTCTGTCAATATTCAATAATTAGCGGCTGAGTCGTAATACCGCCACAACGACAAATATATCTGTTTGTGTGGCGGTAGGCAAATACGACATACCGTCTCTTTTTATTGGGATAGTGAAATGTCGCTGCGGAAATCTTATGCAGCAGTAGTTCAACTGCTTCGCACTCGGAAAGGCTTGTCTCAAGCAAAACTCGCGGGCTCGTTAACACAAGCCCACGTGAGCGAGCTAGAGCTCGGTAGAAGCTCAGCGACCATCGAAATGAGTGCCCGACTTGCCTCAGCGCTGAAAGTAGAGCCAATAACTCTGCTGGCACTCGCTGCTGCCTCCCATGAGAAGTGCACAGTGCGGGAAGCTCTCCTGGCTGCGCTGGCTGAGGCTGAATCCCTAGGGCTAGCGGACACTCCTCTGCCAACCGAACCACAAGTTATGGCTCCGTCTAGAGTGTTGGAAGCCAAGAGAAAATGGTTGGCCGTGCAAGAGCTGAAGGCGAAAGGGCTCAGTCAGAGTGAGGCAGCGAAACATCTAGGGATGCCTGAATCGACGTTGCGTCGGTTGTGGCATCAGACGCTTAAAGATTAAGGCTGGTGCGGCGAATGCATCAACTGGGGCAATTAGCTAACTGAGAATCTTGCATTGGGGATCAACAGCCCAATCAGGCTGGTGCCAAAATTCACGCTTTCAGGCGGCAGGAGCGAGGTAGATCTGAAAGGGCGAGCAAGGTCTGGATTTGCCCAGAGAAGCAGCTTTCCGAAAACCGCAGCGTTCCCCTTTCAATAGTGAGATGTTGCCGACCCTGTCCATTTTTATGGAAAAAGATGGACAGATGCGATTGTCTGTAAGTGTTTGTTTTTCAATATTTTCGATTGTCCATTTTAGGGCCCTCTCACGGGTGTACATGTTCGACAAGACCATCGTCTCCATCCCCACCTGGCGCCTGATGTCCGAGTCGTTCAAGAACTGGCGTGGCATGCAGGCCTCCGGTGGGCGCCGTATCAAGCGCAGCCTGTACATCGACGCCAGCGGCGTACGCTTCCTGAACGATGAGGAAGAAGTGCGCATGACCCAGGTGCACTTGCTCAGCGGCTACATCAGCCGCAAACAGGCCGAACTCAAGGCCTGGAACGAGGCCCAGGGCCACAGCGCGCAACTGTCGGCCAACCGTCGGCGCATGACCAACCTCGGCACCTTCCGCGCCTACGCCCTGGCGTACCTGCAAAGCCACCCGGACATCCAGCCGAACATGACCTGCATGGTGCGCCAGATGCAAACCACCGCCCAGGGCGTGCCGCTGGAGATCTACTGCTTTACCCGCACCACGGCGTGGGGCGATTACGAGCGGATCCAGGGCGATATCTTCGATTATCTATTGGCAGTGTTGCCGGAGTTCGGGCTGAGCCTGTATCAACAGCCGAGCGGCAACGACCTGCGGGCCGGCGTGCTGCCTGCATTGGCCGGGGCCACTCAGGTACCCGTGGCCGAAACGGCATGAGGTGATGCACGCGGGATTACGGCAGTGATGCCGTAATCTCCTTGCGGCACACCTCAAGCACTTCATCGGCCAGGGCGGAATCATCCGGGCACGCCCGCGACAACATGATTGCGCCGATGGCATGGGCCATGCTGTCGAGCATTTTCGCCCGCACGTCTTCTTTTGGCCCGTCATGAGCCGCGTTGTACTTTGCCTCCAGGGCCTGCAGGGTATTTTCCAAACCGTCGGCAAAGGTCGCCTTCAGCGTGTCCGACTGACGGGCGGCATCGGCACACAACGCCGCCAATGTGCATCCGCCGCCGCGATGGTCGCGGTGCTGCCTGGACAGGTAAACCTCGAAAAACTGCTCCACCTCCCTCTCCGCGCTGTCGGCCAGTGACTGCGCCAGGCTGTTAGCGGCTGCTTCCGCCATCAAGTCCGCCTTGGAACCGAAGTGCTTGTAAAAGCCGCCTTGGGTAAAACCGGCCGCAGCCATCAACTCGGCCACGCCCACCCCATCGAAACCCCGCTCGCGAAACAACTCGGAAGCTGTCGCGACGATATGGGCCCGATTGCTCTGTGACTGCGCCTTGGTGATCTTCATGTCTGTGGTCCTGACAGCGTGCGAGATAGGCATATTACTATGATGTCGATCATAATCAAAACCGTTGACAGCTTTGATTATGATCGACATCATAAAACCTCCTCGCACTCACAGAGCATCACACCATGAGTACTTCCAACACCGTTCTGATCACTGGCGCTTCGACCGGCATTGGCGCCGCCTACGCCGAACGCTTTGCCGCACGCGGCCACGACCTCGTACTGGTCGCCCGTGACATCACGCGCCTGGAAGCGCTCGCTGCCCGACTGCGCGAACAGCATGCCGTCAGCATTGATATCCTCCCCGCCGACCTGACCCAGACCGCTGACCTGGCAGCAGTTGAAGCGCGCCTGCGCGAGGACGCCAACATTGGCACCCTGGTCAACAATGCCGGCGCCGCGCAGTCTGGCGGTTTTATCGAACAGTCCACCGACAGCGTCGCGCAGTTGGTCGCCCTCAACACCACTGCACTGGTGCGCCTGGCCAGTGCCATCGCCCCGCGCCTGGCGGCAGCGGGCAACGGCGCTATCATCAACATTGGCTCGGTAGTGGGCCTGGCCCCGGAATTCGGCATGACGGTGTACGGCGCGACCAAGGCGTTCGTGCTGTTCCTGTCCCAGGGCATGAGCCTGGAGCTGGCGCCCAAAGGCGTGTACGTGCAAGCCGTGCTGCCCGCCGCCACGCGTACCGAGATCTGGGAGCGGGCGGGCATTGACATCAACACCCTCACGGACGTGATGGAAGTGGGCGATCTGGTGGACGCGGCGTTGGTGGGTTTTGATCGCCGCGAGCCGGTGACCATTCCGCCGTTGCAGGACGGCGCCCGTTGGGACGCGTTGCAGGCTGCGCGGCAAGGCTTGCTGGCACAGATCAAGCAGTCCCAGGTTGCCGAGCGTTACCTGGCCAACGCCTGAACAACCGGTAGCAGGCGTGCTGCGCGCCTGCCCCTTCTCACCGAAGCAACGAGCGTTGAACCATGAAGGCATTTTCCATCGAACGGTACGGCAAACAGCCCGGCCGCCTCACCGAGGCCCCCGCGCCTGTTGTGGGTGAGCATGACGTGCTGGTTCAGGTGCGGGCCAGCAGCGTCAATGTGCTGGATGCAAAGATCGCCAAGGGCGAATTCAAACTGATCCTGCCCTATGCGTTGCCGTTGACACTGGGCAATGACCTGGCCGGCGTGGTGCTCAGCGTCGGCGCGGCGGTACGACGCTTCAAGCCGGGGGACGAAGTCTACGCTCGCCCGCCCCAGCAACGTATCGGCACCTTCGCTGAGTTGATTGCCGTGCACGAAGACGCACTGGCGCGCAAACCCGACAACATCACCATGGAGCAAGCCGCGGCCCTGCCCCTGGTCGCGCTCACGGCGTGGCAGGTGCTGGTGGAAACCGCGAAGCTGAAGAAAGGCCAGAAAGTGTTCATTCATGCGGGCTCAGGCGGGGTGGGCAGTATCGCCATCCAGTTGGCCAAGCATTTGGGCGCTTTTGTCGCGACCACCACCAGCACCGCCAATGTGGAGTGGGTCAAAGCGTTGGGCGCAGATGTGGTGGTCGACTACAAACAGCAAGCCTTCGAGACCGTGCTGCGGGATTACGATGTGGTGCTGAACAGCCTGGGCCCAGATGCGCTGGCCAAGTCACTGAAGATTCTCAAGCCCGGCGGTCAGCTCATCTCCATCTCCGGCCCACCGACGCCCGCCTTCGCCCGCGCCCAGAACCTGCCCTGGTTATTGGGCCTGGTCATGGGTGTGTTGAGCAGCGGTATCCGCAGGAAAGCGCGCAAGCAAGGCGTGAGCTATGACTTTGTCTTCATGCGCGCCAGTGGCGCGCAACTGGATGAAATCACCACGCTGGTCGAGTCGGGGATTATCCGGCCGGTCATCGACCGAACCTTCCCTTTCGAATCCACAGCCGCGGCCCTGGACTACGTCGAACAAGGCCGTGCCAAAGGCAAAGTGGTGATCACGATGGAGACGGCACCGCCCGACGCACACCCAGCCGGCTGATCCACACCGCCCCCAGAATCACCAGACCGCCCAGGGCCAAACGGCCCAGCGGTTCGTGCTGGTTCCAGATCAGCAGGTTCAGCAGCAACCCCACCGGCACATGCAGGTTGTTCATCACCGCCAGGGTGCCGCCATTGACCAGGCAGGCGCCCTTGTTCCACCAGTACATGCCCAGCGCGGTGCTGACCAACCCGAGGAACACCAGCACACCCCATTGCAGCGGCGCTTGCGGCAGGAAGTCAGCCTTGCCGAACAGCAGGAACGCCGGCAACACCACCAACAAGGCGCCCAGGTAGAAATAACCGAAACGCCGGAAGTGCGGCTGGTCACTGGGATAACGCGCCACCAGGTGCTTGTACATGACTTGCCCGGCGGCGTAGGTGAAATTGGCCAATTGCAGCAGCAAGAACCCCATCAGGAAATGCGGGGTGATCTGATCGAAACGAATCACCGCCGCCCCCCCCACCGCCACCAGGGCCGCCACCAGTGCCCAGGGATTGAAGCGACGATTAAGCGCGTCCTCGATCAGGGTCACATGCAGCGGCGTGAGGATGGTGAACAGCAGCACTTCCGGCACCGTCAGCACGCGAAAGCTCAGGTACAAGCATACGTAGGTCACGCCGAACTGCAATGCACCGATCACCAACATGCCGCGCATGAACGCGGGCTCCACCGAGCGCCAGCGCGTCAGCGGGATAAAGATCAGCCCGGCCAGCACCACGCGCACCAGCACCGCAAAGTAGCTGTCGACGTGACCGGCGAGGTATTCGCCAATCAAGCTGAAGGAAAATGCCTGAATCAGGGTGACAACCAGTAGATAGCCCATGCGCGCCTCGTTTCGAATGGGCGCGACATTAAAGCTTTTTGGTTTTTGAAGAAACTCGGCGGAAAAAAAACCCGACCTCGCTAAAGCGGCAGTCGGGCGGGAGCACTCAGGAGCAAAAGTGCAAAGGGAGGTTCGATACGCGTACTTGAAGGGTTTGCGTGGGGCTATATAAGCAGCACGGGATTATCTGACGATTAACGCCTCAGGCGACCTGGGCCAGTTGCGCCTTGGCATGATTGACGCCCTTCTCCTGGAAGTCGCCGCCCAGGTTGACGCCTTCGGCGTGAATGAAGGTAACGTCATGAATGCCGATAAATGCCATGACCTGGCGCAGGTACGGTTCCTGGTGATCCGAGGTGGCGCCAGTGTGGATACCACCGCGTGCGGTGAGCACGATAGCGCGCTTGCCGGTCAACAGACCCTGGGGCCCGGTGGCGGTGTATTTAAAGGTCACACCGGCCCGCAACACGTGATCCAGCCAGGCTTTAAGGGTGCTCGGAATGGCGAAGTTGTACATCGGCGCGGCCATCACCAACACGTCGGCGGCCAGCAGTTCGTCAGTTAACTCGTTGGAGCGGTCCAGGGACACCTGTTCGTCGTCGTTACGCTGCTCCGCCGGTTTCATCCAGCCACCCAGCAGGTTGGCATCCAGATGGGGTACCGGATTGAGCGCTACGTCGCGCACGGTGATGCGGTCTGCCGGATGGGCGACTTGCCATTGGCTGATGAACTGTTGGGTGAGCTGGCGGGAAATGGAATCCTGCTGGCGCGCACTGCTTTCGATGATCAGGACATTGGACATGGCTTCGTAGGCTCCATCGGTAATTGCTGTAAGTCGATGGAGAGAAGGTTAACCAGGGCCTATTCGATAAAAAAGCGCAAAAAACTGCTACAACCCATCTAGAAATTTGTTTATAAGCGGAGTATTCCTGTGAGCACGCTCCGCTGTTGCTTTATTTTGGCGCGCAGTCCAGGGCAATACGCATCTTGATGATGGCGCGGTTGAACTTGACCGTGGTGTTAGTGCTTTTGCCAGCAGGCACGGTCACGGTACGACGGCGTGGCGATTCCGGGCCGTTGGTAAAGGTGACCTTGCACACCGCGTCCTTGGCGCCGTAGTTGTTCAGCTGGATCGAACTGATGTCGCCGTCCACATCGGAGGCGGTGTAATCAATGCTCACGCCATCGATCTTTTTCGTCACGTCGATAGGATAGGCAAACGCGCTCATCGGCAGCAGCGCCAGCAACACACAACACAATTTTCTCATTCGGCAGTCTCCAATAAGGACCGCCAGCTTAGGACAAGAGGAGCTCATCTTGAAAGCGCCCCGCGTTACCCTCGATCAATGGCGCACCTTGCAAGCCGTGGTCGACCATGGCGGCTTTGCCCAAGCTGCCGAAGCGCTGCATCGTTCGCAATCTTCAGTGAGCTACACCGTGGCGCGCATGCAGGACCAACTCGGCGTCCCCTTGCTGCGTATCGACGGGCGCAAGGCGGTGCTGACCGAGGCCGGTGAGGTGCTGCTGCGCCGATCCCGCCAACTGGTGAAAAACGCCAGCCAACTGGAGGACCTCGCTCATCATATGGAACAGGGCTGGGAAGCCGAAGTGCGCTTGGTGGTGGACGCCGCCTACCCCAGCGCACGTCTCGTTCGCGCATTAACCGCCTTTATGCCGCAAAGCCGTGGCTGCCGGGTACGCCTGCGCGAAGAAGTACTGTCCGGCGTCGAAGAGTTGCTGCTCGACGGCATGGCGGACCTGGCCATTTGCGGTTTTATCATCCCGGGCTACCTGGGCACGGAAATGAGCGATGTGGAGTTCGTCGCCGTGGCCCACCCCGATCACTCGCTGCATCGCCTCAACCGTGAGCTGAGTTTCCACGACCTGGAGAGCCAGATGCAGGTGGTGATCCGTGACTCCGGCCGCCAACAACCGCGCGACGTCGGCTGGCTCGGCGCCGAACAGCGCTGGACCGTCGGCAGCCTCGCTACCGCGGCCACCTTCGTCGCCAGCGGCCTGGGCTTTGCCTGGCTGCCCCGGCACATGATCGAGCGCGAACTCAAGGAGGGCGTGCTCAAGCAGCTTCCCCTGGAAAAAGGTGGCAGTCGCAACCCGACGTTTTACCTGTACTCCAACAAAGACAAACCCTTGGGGCCCGCCACGCAGATCCTCGTGGAATTGCTGCGCACCTTTGACACCGCTCCCCTGGACGCGCCCTTCGCCGCCCCTCAACAAGCCTGAAACGGAGTTCATCCATGGCCTGGTTCGACCATGAAGGCTGCAGCCTGCATTACGAAGAATATGGCCATGGCAACCCGCTGATCCTGATCCACGGCCTGGGCTCCAGCAGCCAGGATTGGGAACTGCAAGTACCGGTACTCGCCCGACACTACCACCTGATCGTGGTTGACGTGCGCGGCCATGGTCGCTCGGACAAACCCCGGGAGCGCTACAGCATCAAGGGGTTCACCTTCGACCTGATCGCGCTGATCGAACACCTCGACCTGCCAGCGGCCCACGTGGTGGGTTTATCCATGGGCGGCATGATCGCCTTCCAACTGGCGGTGGATGAACCCCGGCGGGTCAAGAGCCTGTGCATCGTCAACAGCACGCCTGAGGTCAAGGTGCGCAGTGCCGATGACTATTGGCAGTGGGCCAAACGCTGGACCCTGGCCCGTGTGCTCAGCCTGGGCACCATCGGCAAGGCCCTGGGCGATCGGCTGTTCCCCAAACCTGAGCAGGCCGACCTGCGCCGCAAGATGGCCGAGCGCTGGGCAAGAAACGACAAACGTGCTTATCTCGCCAGCTTCGACGCCATTGTGGGCTGGGGCGTGCAGGAACAACTGTCGAGAATTACCTGTCCAACCCTGGTCATCAGCGCCGACCATGACTACACCCCCGTGGCGCAGAAAGAAATCTATGTAAAACTGCTGCCCGATGCGCGGCTGGTGGTCATCGAAGATTCCCGCCATGCCACGCCCTTGGATCAACCCGAGGTCTTTAACGCGACCTTGCTCGACTTTCTAAAGACCGTCGAAACCACTACCCAGGACCACTGACCCATGCTGAAAAAAATCGCCTTCTTTGCCGGTTCCGCCTTGTTTGCTGCCAACCTGATGGCAGCTGAGCCGGCCAAGGCGCCACATGTTTTGCTCGACACCACCAACGGCCAGATTGAAATCGAACTGGACCCGGTCAAGGCGCCGATCAGCACCAAGAACTTCCTGGCCTATGTCGACAAGGGCTTCTACACCAATACGATCTTTCACCGCGTGATCCCGGGCTTCATGGTCCAGGGCGGCGGGTTCACCCAGCAAATGTCACAAAAGCCGACCGAAGCACCGATCAAGAACGAAGCCAGCAATGGCCTGCATAACGTGCGTGGCACCTTGTCCATGGCTCGCACCAATGACCCGAATTCGGCCACCAGCCAATTCTTCATCAACGTGGCTGACAATGCCTTCCTCGACCCGGGCCGCGATGCCGGTTATGCCGTGTTCGCCAAAGTGGTCAAGGGCATGGACGTGGTCGACATCATCGTCAACTCCCAGACCACCACCAAGCAAGGCATGCAGAACGTGCCTATCGATCCTGTGATCATCAAGTCGGCCAAGCGCATCGACTGAGGTCCGCAGGCAGCTTTGCACGGTGCCCGCATGGCACCGTGCACCTTTGAAAGGAGAGCCCGCCCGGCGGGCGTCAAACCTAATGCTCTATCGTCGTTTTGAACAACTGATCGATATTTTCCGCGACGCCCCCAGCGCGGCCCCTCCCGAAAAAGTCCTGCCCTTCTATCTCTATTACCTGCGCCAGGTGTGGCCGTGCTTCGCCGCACTGCTGGTGGTGGGGCTGGTCGGCGCCCTGATCGAAGTTGCGTTGTTCAGCTACCTGAGCCGCATCATCGACCTGGCCCAGGGCACGCCACCGGCGAATTTTTTCCAGATCCACAGCGCCGAGCTGATCTGGATGGCCGTGGTCGCCTTGTTGTTGCGCCCGCTTTTCAACGGCCTGCATGACTTGCTGGTGCACCAGACCATCAACCCTGGCATGACCAGCCTGATTCGCTGGCAGAACCACAGCTACGTGCTCAAGCAGAGCCTGAATTTCTTTCAAAACGATTTCGCCGGGCGCATCGCCCAGCGGATCATGCAAACCGGCAACTCCTTGCGTGACTCGGCGGTGGCGACCGCGGAGGCTATCTGGCACGTGTCGATCTACGCCATCAGTGCCCTGGTGTTGTTTGCCGAAGCCGACTGGCGGCTGATGATTCCGCTGATCACCTGGATCGTTTGCTACAGCCTGGCCCTGCGTTACTTCGTACCTCGGGTGAAAGAACGCTCGGTGGTCTCCTCGGAGGCGCGCTCCAAGTTGATGGGCCGAATTGTTGACGGCTATACCAATATCACCACCTTGAAGCTGTTCGCCCATACCCAGAATGAACAGGAATACGCCAAGCAAGCGATCATCGAGCAGACCGAAAAAACCCAACTGGCCGCCCGCGTGCTCACCAGCATGGACACCGTGATCTGTATTCTGAACGGCCTGCTGATCGTCACCACCACCGGCCTGGCCCTGTGGCTGTGGACCCAGTCGCTGATTTCCGTGGGCGCGATTGCCCTGGCCACCGGCCTGGTGATCCGCATCGTCAACATGTCCGGCTGGATCATGTGGGTGGTCAACGGCATCTTCGAAAACATCGGTATCGTGCAGGACGGCCTGAAGACCATCGCCCAGCCACTGGCCGTGGTCGATCGTGAAAACGCTCCCCGCCTGACGGTGCCCCACGGCCAGGTGCGCTTCGAGCAGGTGGACTTCCACTACGGCAAGAAGAGCGGAATCATTGGCGGCCTCAACCTTGAGATCAAGGCCGGGGAAAAAATCGGCTTGATCGGCCCGTCCGGCGCGGGCAAGTCGACGCTGGTCAACCTGCTGCTGCGCCTGTACGACCTGCAGGGCGGGCGCATCCTCATCGACGGCCAGGACATCGCCGAAGTGGCCCAGGAAAGCCTGCGCGCGCAGATCGGCATGATCACCCAAGACACCTCGTTGCTGCACCGCTCGATCCGCGACAACCTGCTGTATGGCAAGCCCGACGCAACTGACGAAGAACTCTGGGCGGCGGTGCACAAGGCCCGCGCCGATGAGTTCATCCCGCTGCTGTCGGATTCCGAGGGCCGCACCGGGCTGGATGCCCATGTGGGTGAACGCGGGGTGAAACTCTCCGGCGGGCAACGCCAGCGTATCGCTATCGCCCGCGTGCTGCTCAAGGACGCGCCGATCCTGATGATGGACGAAGCCACCTCCGCGCTGGACTCGGAAGTAGAAGCGGCGATCCAGGAGAGCCTGGAAACCTTGATGCAGGGCAAGACGGTGATCGCAATTGCACACCGGTTGTCGACCATCGCACGAATGGACCGCCTGGTGGTGCTGGAAAAAGGCCAGATTGCCGAGAGCGGCAGCCATTCCGAGTTGCTGGCATACGGCGGGCTTTATTCGCGGTTATGGCAGCATCAGACCGGGGGTTTTGTCGGCATAGACTGATTTCGCTGGGTAAAGCCCCGCTCAATTCCGAACAATTCTGACAGCTTTCTCTATCTGGCTGGTCTTGCGACACAATCCTGCTGTACTGCAATCAGGCCCCAGGAGGGCCCTGATTTAAGGCGGCAGGGAAGCCACACAGACCGTTAATCAGATAGAGCAATCTAAGGAAGTGTTCATGTCACTGTTCAAACGTTCCGTAACGGAAGGACTGGGTACGTTTTGGCTGGTGTTGGGTGGCTGCGGGAGTGCGGTATTGGCCGCAGCGTTCCCCAACGTTGGCATCGGCCTGCTCGGGGTGTCCCTGGCTTTTGGGCTCACGGTGCTGACCATGGCATTTGCCATCGGGCATATCAGCGGCTGTCACCTTAACCCGGCCGTCTCGGTGGGGTTGGTGGTGGGCGGCAGATTCCCGGCCAGGGAGTTGCCGGCCTACATCGTGTCGCAAGTGATCGGTGGCGCCATCGCCGCCGCACTGCTGTACTTCATCGCCAGCGGCAAACCCGGGTTCGAACTGGCCTCCGGGCTGGCAAGCAATGGTTATGGCGAGCATTCACCCGGAGGTTATTCAATGGCGGCAGGCTTTGTCTGTGAGCTGGTGATGACGGCGATGTTCGTGCTGATCATCCTTGGCGCCACCGACCGTCGAGCCCCGGCAGGCTTCGCGCCCATCGCCATTGGCCTGGGGCTGACGCTGATCCACCTGATCTCCATCCCGGTGACCAACACCTCGGTCAACCCGGCCCGCAGCACAGGGCCTGCGTTGATTGTCGGCGGCTGGGCGCTGCAACAATTGTGGCTGTTCTGGCTCGCGCCGATCCTCGGCGCGGTGATCGGCGGCATTACGTACCGATGGTTGGGTGCAGAAAAAACAGCTTGACCCAATCCCTGTAGGAGCGAGCTTGCTCGCTCCTACAGGGTGTTTCACGTGCCGTCAGAGTGCCGATAAGGCAGGGCCGCCCTCGCCTCTTCGGCATACGCCAGAACCCCCACCCGCTCTCGCTCAAGAAAATCCTCCACGGCACTCTTCAACCCCGGGTGGCGCAAGTAGTGCCATGACCGCGTAATCACCGGCTCAAACCCGCGAATCAATTTGTGCTCCCCCTGGGCACCTGCATCGAAGCGCTGTAAGCCGTGGGCGATGGCGTAATCCATGCCTTGGTAGAAACAGGTTTCGAAATGCAGGCGGTCGAATTCAGCCAGGCAGCCCCAGTAGCGGCCATAGAAGCTGTCGCCGCCAAGCAGGCTGAAGGCCATGGCCACCGGGCGCGTGCCTTGTTTGGCCAAGACTACGCGGATGGCTGCGGGCATGCGCTCAGCCAGCAGGCTGAAAAATGCGCGGGTTAGGTAGGGCGATTGCCGACGCACCGCGTAGGTGTTGGCGTAGCAGGCGTAGACAAAATCCCACTGGGCTTCGCTCAGCTCATGGCCTTGCAACCACTCGAACTCGATACCCTGCCCTGCCACTTGTTCACGTTCTTTGCGCATCTGTTTGCGCTTGCGTGAACTCAGGGCGTCGAGGAAATCCTGGAAGTCGCGGTAGCCTCGGTTCTGCCAATGAAACTGGCAACCCAAGCGTTGCAACCAGCCGGGGTGTTGGGCCATGGCTTGATCGGCGAGGGCATCGGTAAAGTTGATATGGGCGCTCGACAGGCCTTCGATCTGCAGATAACCCGGCAGGCTATTGAGCAACTCAAAAGCGTCGGCGGCACTGGCAGCCAATACCCGCGGCCCACCGACCGGGCTGAACGGCACGGCCGTCAGCAACTTGGGGTAATAGTCGATGCCGGCGCGCTCGCAGGCGTCGGCCCAACCATGATCGAACACGTACTCGCCATAAGAATGCCATTTGCGATAACCCGGCAATGCCGCCATCAACCGGTCGCCTTCCCAGTGCAGCAAGTGCTCCGTCTGCCAGCCCGAATGCGGGCCGATGCTGGCGCTGTCTTCCAGCGCACTCAGAAACCCATGCTGCATAAACGGCTGGGCCTGTGGCATCAGGGCATCCCACGTGTGCGCAGCGATATCGGACAAGCTGTCCAGGCGTTGCAGCGGCATCGGCATCCTCATTGTTTCTTGGCATGAAAACCTGGCGAGTATCGCTGATCACAGCCGCGCGCACATCCTCAAAACACGCGGACAGGGCTCAAAACCCTTAGTTCCGTAGCGTAACGATTTGTCATCTAGATGAAATCACTTAGCCACTACTCCGTCATAAACGGTCGCGATACTGACGCCAGTTTTTAGAGCGTCCGGGTCTACCGGGCGACATTTTTTCCGTCCGTCATGGGTCGGTTGTGTCCTGGAGGGTGTTGCCCTCCCTCCTCACTTTCGGAGATTGATATGCGTCTTGCTTCCACTAAAACTGCGGCGGTCCTGTGTGGCGGCCTGTTGCTGGCACTGAGCGTTCCGGCCAGCGCTGCAGTCGACGCTAAATTGCTCGACATGCTCAAGGCCAACGGCCAGATCACCGCGGCGCAGTACACCGAACTGCAAATGGAACTGGCCAGGGATCAGAAAGAGCAGCAGATCGCACGCCAGGCTCAACAAGAGACCAACGAGCAGATCGCGGCCACCGCGAAAAAAACCAACGAGCTGAGCAGCTTCGACCAGAAATTGGCTTGGGCAGCCAAGACCCAGTTCAAGGGTGACGTGCGCTTCCGCCAGGAAACCATAAAGATCGACGGCGAACCCAACAACGGTGGGCGTGACAAGGACCGTCAACGCATTCGTGCCCGCCTGGGTGCCTACACCGAAATCAACCCGCAGGTGGACACCGGTATCCGTATCGCCACCGGCGGCGGCGATGATGCACGCTCCACCAACCAGGACCAGGATGGCTACTTCGATAAGAAGTCGATCTGGCTGGACCTCGGCTACATCGACTACCACCCGGACCAGATCAAGAACCTGCACGTGATCGGCGGCAAGATGCTGCAGCCGTGGGTGAACATGGGCGATGTGATCTGGGATAGCGACATCAACCCTGAAGGCCTGGCCGTCACCTACAAATACCCACTGGGTAGCAGCGCGGAGCTGTTCGGTAGCCTGGGTAACTACAACCTCAAGGACAACGTCGACGGTGACGGCGTGCAATTTCGCCATGACCTGCGCCTGACGTCCGGCCAGTTGGGTACGCGTTTCTCGGTCACCGACAACCTGAAAATGACCTTGGGCGGCAGCATCTACGCCTACAAGAACGACGAAGACAGCCGCTGCACAACCACCACCACGCCTTGCGCATTGGCGGTCAACGGCAACTCGGCCAACAATGAATTCCGCTTGTACGAAGGCTTTGCGCAAGCAGACATCGGTGGCCTGGCCGTGCCGCTGTCGTTCTACGGCCAGTACGTGAAAAACAACGATGCGGTGACCGACCAGGACACCGCCTGGTTGCTGGGTGCCAAGTCCAAGGTGTTCGGTTTGAACCTGGACTACAACTACCGCGACGTTCAACGTAACGCCGTCGTAGGCGCCTTCACCGATTCGGACTTCGCCAACGGCACCACCGGCTCGCGCGGTCACAAGATGAAAGTCAGCTACGACATCGACAAGAACTTCGCCATCGGCGCCACCTACTTCCTGACCAAGGCTGACTTTGCCAGCCGGACCCAGCGCGATGCCGACACCAACACCTTGCAGTTGGATGCTGAAGCCAAGTTCTAACGCTTAACATGTAGGAGCGAGCAAGCTCGCTCCTACATGATGTCTTTAAGCCGCTCGGCTGCCAGTTGTTCGGCCAGCGCATCAACCCCCTCCACCGGCTCCTGCGGCATACGCTTGAGCGTTGCCTGCATCAGGCGCATCTGACGGATAAAGCGCCGGCAGTTCGGGCAGAACATCAAGTGATGACGCACCAGCAGACGCTCCCGAAAGGTCAATTGCCCATCGAGGTAGTCACTGGAACGCGCTACTTGTTCTTTACAGGTCAACATTCACCCGTTTCCTCAAAATGCTCCACCGTGGCGAAGACTTTAAGCCGCGCTCGATGCAACAGCACACGGACGTTGGAGAGTGAAAGGGTCAGAAGATTACAGATTTCTTCCAATTCCAGGCCCTGGCGTTCACGCAGTACCAGCACACTGCTTTGCAATTCGGACAAACTCAGAATCGTATGCTCCAGGCACTTGCGCAATTCATCTTCGGTCAGCAGCGCTTCCGGGGTGTCCTGGTGCCAAGCGTAAGGGGCGACAGCCCAATGGCCATCATCCGGGCTGAAGCGGTCATCGCCGATAGTGCCGTGAGGCGAGGGTAAATCGTCGAGAAGGACTTCCCGACGATTTTGTTTGTAACGGCTCTTTGCGGAATTGGCAGTGATCGTCAATAACCATGTCTTGAGGCTAGATCGCCCTTCGAACTTGGCCAGGTTGCGCACCACCGAGAGCCAGGCATCTTGCACCACCTCATCGGCATGGCGCTGGCCGACGATGGCATACGCCACTGCCCGCATCGCACTCTGGTACGTGTTGACCAAATCCTTATAAGCCCGCTGCTCACCCTTGAGCAGGCGTTCAAGCAGGTGCGCATCGTCCGCTGCGGCCATCGTTTACCTCAATCTTGCCGTGGAAATACGCTCAATGTGGGAGCTGGCTTGCCTGCGATCCAGACAACTCGGTGATTCAGGCACACCGAGCCGATGCCTTCGCAGGCAAGCCAGCTCCCACAGTTGACCGCGTCCGGCCACATACTCAGCGTTTGCGCAGGATCACACTGCCAATCGAATACCCGGCGCCAAAGGAGCTGAGTACGGCAACCGCGCCCTTGGGCAGGTCATCCTGATAAGTGTGGAACGCAATCACCGAGCCGGCCGAGCTGGTATTGGCGTAAGTATCGAGGATCACCGGTGCTTCTTCTACTGACGCGTCGCGCCCCAGCAGTTTCTTCACGATCAGATGGTTCATGCTCAGGTTGGCCTGGTGCAGCCAGAAACGCTTCACATCAGTAACACTCAGCTGGTTTTCTGCCAGGTGCTCGCCGATCAATTCGGCCACCATCGGGCAGACATCACGGAACACCTTGCGGCCTTCCTGCACGAACAGCTTGTCGGGGGCGCCGATGCCCTCTTCCGCCGTGCGATTGAGGAAGCCAAAGTTGTTGCGGATGTTGTTGGAGAACTTGGTCAGCAGCTTGGTACTCACCACGTCGAACTGATGTTCGGACGTCGCCAGGTCAGCACGCTCCAGGATCACCGCCGTGGCGGCATCACCGAAGATGAAGTGGCTGTCACGGTCACGAAAGTTCAGGTGGCCGGTGCAGACTTCCGGGTTGACCATCAGGATCGCCCGGGCCTGGCCCAACTGGATGCTGTTGGCCGCGTTCTGGATGCCGAAGGTGGCCGAGGAACACGCCACGTTCATGTCGAAACCGAAGCCCTGGATACCCAAGGCTTCCTGGACTTCAATGGCGATCGCCGGGTAGGCGCGTTGCAGGTTGGAGCAGGCGACAATCACGCCGTCGATGTCGGCGGCGGTCTTGCCGGCGCGCTGCAGGGCTTGTTCGGCGGCACCGATGGCCATCTGGCAAAGCACCGACCATTCGTCGTTGCTGCGCTCGGGCAGGCGCGGAGCCATGCGCTGTGGATCGAGGATGCCGTCCTTGTCCATCACAAAACGGCTCTTGATGCCGGATGCCTTTTCGATGAATGCCGCGCTCGACTCGGTCAGCGCCTGCACATCGCCACGTTCGATAGCGGCGGCGTTGTCGGCGTTGAACTGTTGTACGTAGGCATTGAAAGACTGCACCAGCTCTTCGTTGGAAATGCTGTTGGCCGGGGTGTACAGGCCAGTGCCGCTGATGACGACGTTATGCACGGTCGTTCCTCTAAATCTGTCAGGCAGAAGATATTGGTACCGTCGTACCAAAATTAAAGTCGTTTGATGTCATCCAGCGGGCATCAAACTGGCAATGCTTTTATTCAATCTTGTGACCGCGAAGTTTGCCACAACACCGGGGATTTGGCGCTATAGGCCAAACAAACACCTTGCGGCAAGGGCTTCAGGGCTCTACCTGGCTCCACTGCTTGCTCAGGCGTTTATCGGAAATCGGCACTTTGGTACCCAACTGCTGGGCAAACAGCGACACCCGGTACTCCTCCAGCCACCAGCGGTACAGCTCCAACTGCGGGTCGCGCTTGCCTTCCTGGGTATGTTTGTTCACGCGGTTCTGGTACTGCGCCCACAGGCCGCCCAATTCGCTGCTCCACACGCGGTCCTTTTGCACCTGGCTCGGCAGTTTTTCCAGGCGCAGTTCGATAGCCTTGAGGAAACGCGGCAGTTCCTTGAACCACTGGGCCGGGGTTTCCCGCACAAAACCTGGATACACCAGGTTGCTCAGTTGCTGCTTGATATCGTTCAAGGCCACGGCCTGGGCCAGGTCGATCTTGCCCTTGAAGCGTTTTTGCAGGCCGTGCCAAAGTTTCAGCACTTCCAGGGTCAGGCGCGCCAGGCGTTCGGCGTGCTCAGTCCAACTGCCGCGCTTGCGTTCAGCCAAGGCCGCCAGGCCAGCGCCATCGCGTGGCAGGCTGGCTTCGCCTTCAAGTACACAGGTATCGAGGCTGGCCAGCAGGATGTCTTCCACCAGCGCGTCGATTCGCCCCAGTTCACGGTACATCAAGCCCAGTTCGGTCAGGCCCGGCAATTTGCCGCGCAGGAATTTCGCCGGCTCCGCCAATTGCTGCATCAGCAGGCGCTGCAAGGCGCGACGGTGCTGGAACTCGGCTTCGGCAGCGGTGGAGAAGCGCCCCTCCTTGACCGTGCCGTTCTCTTCCACCAGTGCCGGATACACCGTCATCGACAGGCCGGCGATGTTCTGCTGGGTTTTTTCCGCCACCGCCGCAAACACCTTGGCCTCTACCGGCTGCTGGCTTTTCGCGGTTTGCGGCACCGCCAAGGCGGCCTGGCTGGCTTCGGCGAACCGTGCGGTCAGCTCGGCCAGGTCACGGCCTTCGCCGAGGAACTTGCCCTGGCCGTCGACCACTTCCAGGTTCATCTTCAGGTGGTTTTCCACCTGTTGCGCCGCCTCGGCCCACGCCTCATCGCTGACCCGCGCACCGGTCATGCGCAGCAATTCACGCCCCAGCGCCTGGGGCAGCGAGCCCTGGCCGAATTCGATGCGTTGCAGCGCGGCCTTGACGAAGTCCGGCACCGGCACGAAGTTTTTGCGCAGCGCCTTGGGCAAGTTGCGCACCAGAGCGATGCACTTGGCTTCGATCAACCCCGGCACCAGCCACTCCAGGCGCTCGGCTGGCAACGCCGGCAACAACGGCGCCGGCACCCGCAGGGTCACGCCGTCACGGGGGTGGTTGGGTTCGAAGTGGTAACTCAAGGCCAGGGCCAGATCGCCCAGGTGCAAGGTGTCCGGGTAATGCGCGGCGGTGACTTCACTGGCCTCGCGGGCCAGTACGTCTTCTTCACGCATGATCAGCAGTTGCGGGTCTTTCTGGCTGTTGACCTTGTACCAACTGTCAAAGGTGGCGGTCTGGTGAATCTCTGCGGGCAAGCGCGCATCGTAGAAGGCGTACAGGGTTTCTTCGTCGGCCAGGATGTCGCGACGGCGGGCCTTGGCTTCCAGCTCGTCGAGTTGCTCCAGCAGTTTCTGGTTGGCCGTCAGGCACTTGGCCCGGGACTGAATCTCGCCGCGCACCAGGCCTTCACGGATAAACAACTCACGGGACACCACCGGGTCAATCGGCCCGTAATGCACCGGCCGGCGCCCGACCACGATCAGCCCGAACAGGGTGATCTGCTCAAAGGCCACCACCTGGCCACGCTTCTTCTCCCAATGGGGTTCGAAGTGGTTTTTCTTGATCAGATGCCCCGCCAACGGCTCGATCCAGTCGGCATCGATCTTCGCCACCATGCGTGCATAGAGCTTGGTGGTTTCCACCAGTTCGGCGGTCATCAGCCATTGCGGGCGCTTCTTGCCGATGCCCGACGACGGGTGAATCCAGAAGCGACGCTGGCGCGCCCCGAGGTAATCGCCGTCTTCGGTCTTCTGGCCGATCTGGCTGAGCAGGCCGGACAGTACCGCTTTATGCAGCTTCGGATAGTCGGCGGGCTCTTTGTTGAGGCTAAGCTGCATGTCGCGGCAGATCAGGCTCAATTGACGATGGGAGTCGCGCCACTCGCGCAGGCGCAAGTAGTTGAGGAAGTTTTTGCGGCACCAGTTGCGCAACGGGCTGGCGGTCAGTTCCTGGCGCTGCTCCTCGAAACCGCGCCACAGGTTGACCAACCCGGCGAAGTCCGAATCCGGGTCTTTCCACTGTGCGTGGGCTTGGTCGGCCGCTTGTTGACGCTCTGGTGGGCGCTCGCGCGGGTCCTGGATCGACATGGCGCTGGCGACGATCAACACTTCCTGCAAACTGCCGAGCTTGGCCGCTTCCAGCAACATGCGGCCCATGCGCGGGTCCACCGGCAAGCGGGCGAGCTGGCGGCCCAACGGCGTGAGCTGGCTGTTGCGGTCGACCGCCGAGAGTTCTTGCAGCAGGTTGAAACCGTCGCTGATGGCCTTGCCATCCGGCGGTTCGATAAACGGGAAATCGGTGATCTCGCCCAGGCGCAGGTGCAGCATCTGCAGGATCACGGCCGCGAGGTTGGTGCGCAAAATTTCCGGGTCGGTAAATTCCGGGCGCCCGATAAAATCTTCTTCGCTGTACAAGCGCACGCAAATACCCGGTTCAACCCGGCCGCAACGGCCTTTACGCTGGTTGGCGCTGGCCTGGGAAATCGCCTCGATGGGCAGGCGCTGCACCTTGGCGCGGTAGCTGTAGCGGCTGATGCGTGCCGTGCCGCTGTCGATCACATAGCGAATGCCCGGCACCGTCAGCGAGGTTTCCGCAACGTTGGTCGCCAGTACCACGCGCCGGCCTGGGTGGGACTGGAAAATGCGCTGTTGCTCGGCCGGTGACAGCCGTGCGTACAACGGCAAAATCTCGGTGTGCTTGAGCTGGGCCTTGCGCAGCATGTCGGCCGCATCACGAATCTCGCGCTCGCCGGGCAGGAACACCAACACGTCGCCAGGGCTGCGCCGTTCGCTGCGCTCATAGGCGGCGATTTCATCGAGGGTGGCGAGGATCGCCTGGTCGACGGTCAGGTCGTCCTCGACGCGGTTGCCCTCCTCGTCCTGTTCCAGGGTGAGGGGGCGATACCAGGTGTCCACCGGGAAGGTACGGCCCGACACCTCGACTATTGGCGCATCGTCGAAGTGCTTGGAAAAGCGCTCCAGGTCGATGGTCGCCGAGGTGATGATAACCTTCAGGTCGGGGCGGCGCGGCAACAGGGTCTTGAGGTAGCCGAGCAGGAAGTCGATGTTCAGGCTGCGTTCGTGGGCTTCGTCGACGATGATCGTGTCGTAGCGCTCGAGGTAGCGGTCGTTCTGGGTTTCGGCCAGCAGGATGCCGTCGGTCATCAGCTTGATCAGGGTGTTGGAGTCACTCTGGTCTTCGAAGCGCACTTGGTAACCGACCAGCGCACCCAATGGCGTGGCCAGCTCTTCAGCGACACGGCTGGCGACACTGCGCGCTGCGATCCGGCGTGGCTGGGTGTGGCCGATCAGACCGTACTGGCCGCGACCGATTTCCAGGCAGATTTTCGGCAACTGCGTGGTTTTACCCGAGCCGGTCTCGCCAGCAATGATCAGCACCTGGTGCTTGTTCAGCGCGTCTTTGATCTCATCGCGCTTGGCAGCAATCGGCAGGCTGTCGTCGTAGCGAATCACCGGCAGGCTGGCGCGCCGCGCCGTGACCTGGGCGCACGATGCCTGCATCCGCGCCACCCACTGCGCCAGCTTGTCCTCATCGGGCTTCTTGCGCAGCTCAAGCAACTGCCGGCGCAAGCGGTGGCGGTCGGCGAGCATGGCGTGATCGAGGGCTTTGAGCAGTTGGTCGAGGGTGGGTGCTTGGTCTGTCATCAGCTATTTCGACGGTCATCTATTTATGCACGGCCGGCAAGTGTGGCAGAAAAGCAGCCCATCTGGCAGGCAGTTGAGCTTCAACGGGTGTAAACCGAACCAAAATGTGGGAGCGGGCTTGCTCGCGAAAGCGGTGTGTCAGTCACAGATGTATCAACTGAACCACCGTATTCGCGAGCACGCCCGCTCCCACAGGGGCAATAGGTTATAGCGGGTCTTTGCGGCGGTAGGGGAATACGTCGATCACCTTACCGGCACGAATCGCGTCCTGCAGGCCCTTCCAGTAATCGGCGTTGTACAACTCGCCATGCAACTCGTCGAACAACTTGCGCTGGCCGGCGTCGGCAAACAGGAACGGCGGGAATTCCTCGGGGAACACATCCAGCGGGCCGATGGAGTACCAGGGCTCGGAGGCCATTTCATCCTCGGGGGTGCGCGGCGCGGGGATATGGCGGAAGTTGGCTTCGGTGAGAAAGCAGATTTCGTCGTAGTCGTAGAACACCACGCGGCCGTGGCGGGTGACGCCAAAGTTTTTCAGCAGCATGTCGCCGGGGAAGATATTCGCTGCCGCCAGTTGCTTGATCGCCAGGCCGTAATCCTCCAATGCTTCGCGCACCTGGGCGGGGTTGGCGTTGTCGAGGTAGAGGTTGAGCGGGGTCATGCGTCGCTCGGTCCAGCAGTGGCGGATAAGCACGGTATCGCCCTCCACTTCGACGGTACCAGCGGCGACTTCCAGCAGCTCGGCCAGGCACTCGGGCTCGAACTTGCTCAAGGGGAAGCGGAAGTCGGCGAACTCCTGGGTGTCGGCCATGCGCCCTACCCGGTCGACGCTTTTCACCAGGCGGTACTTTTCGATTACCGTGGCGCGGTTGACGTTTTTCGACGGCGAGAAGCGGTCCTTGATGATCTTGAACACCGTATTGAAACCCGGCAGCGTAAACACGCTCATGACCATGCCGCGCACGCCGGGGGCCATGATGAACTGGTCATCGGTGGTGGCTAGGTGGTTGATCAGCGCGCGGTAGAACTCGGATTTGCCGTGCTTGTAGAAACCGATGGAGGTGTACAGCTCGGCAATGTGCTTGCCCGGCAGAATGCGCTTGAGAAAGCCAATGAATTCCGCTGGCACGGGCACGTCGACCATGAAATAGGAACGGGTGAACGAGAAGATGATCGACACGTCGGCTTCGTCGGTGATCAACGCATCGATCTGAATGCCACGCCCTTCGCGGTGCAGCAGCGGAATCACCAACGGCCATTGTTCGTCGCGGGTGTAGATGCGCCCCACGAGGTAGGCGCCTTTGTTGCGATACAGCACCGAGGAAAACAACTCGACCTTGAGGTCCGGGTCCTTGCACACCCAATCCGGCAGGTTTTCCCGCAACTGGGCTTCGAGGCGGCGCAGGTCGGCGGGCAGGTCGGCGTAGGGCTCGCTGAAGCGGTAGTCAGAGAAGACCTGCGCCAGCATGTCCGCTATTTTACCGGCCGGCGTGTAGATACGGGTTTGCGCCGCCCGCGCCCGGCGCAGGCTCGGCCGGGTAGTGTGAATGAACATGCAGCCGTCGCTGATCAGGTCATGGCTGAACAGGCCGCAGAAGATCGAGTTGTACCAAGTCTCGGACAGTTCATCGTCAAAGCGCAGGTCGATCAGGCCGATATAGGCGCTTTTTACCAGGGGCCACTGGCCGATGTCCTGCAACGGCGCAGGGTCAAAACTGGCGCACAGGCGGGTCGTGACCTCAGCGACTTTCTCTTCATAGAGGTTGATGCGCGCGGCCGACGCGGCCTGCCCCTGCTGCCACTGGGCCTTCTCGAAACGCTCACGGGCGCCATCGGTGATGTGGCGGAAGTGTTCACGGTAATCGTCGAAACCGTCGAGGATCATCCGGGCGATAGCGAGGGCGGACTGCGACATGCGGGAAACCTCGAACGGGTATCTGGAAGCCCAGAGCTTAGCCAGTGAACCGAGGCAGGAGAAGAATGATTTTGCGCAGGGGTGAACTGACTGCAATTAGCCATTGTGCCGACCTGCCCGCTGGGCAACACTTCTGCGCCCCATTTGGCGTAGGAGTTTTCCGTGAGACCTGTTGACACCCTGTATCTGCTGGGGCTGGCCGCCATTTGGGGCGCGAGTTTCCTGTTTATGCGCATCATCGCCCCGGAAATCGGCACAGTGCCCACCGCGTTTTTCCGCGTGTCGATTGCCGCCGCGGGCTTATTAGTGATCCTGGCGATGATGCGCGTGAGCTGGGATTTCAAGGGCAAGTTCAAGACGGTCCTGTTGCTGGGCGTGATCAACTCGGGGATTCCCGCGACGATGTACTCGGTGGCGGCACAGGTACTGCCGGCGGGTTATTCGGCGATTTTCAACGCCACCACGCCGCTGATGGGCGTGCTGATTGGCGGGCTGTTCTTCAGTGAGCGCCTGACGCCATCGAAAATCGCAGGGGTCGCCCTGGGACTGTTTGGCGTTGCCGTGCTCACGCGTGCGGGGCCGGTGGCCTTTGATCTGGAATTATTGATGGGCGCACTGGCGTGCCTGCTGGCAACCACGTGCTATGGCTTTGCCGGTTTCCTGGCGCGGCGTTGGCTGGACCAGCGCGGCGGGTTGGACAGCCGTCTCTCGGCCTTGGGCAGCATGTTGGGGGCGACGTTGTTTCTGTTGCCGTTCTTTGCCTACAGCGCCATCAGCCATCCACCGGCGAGCTGGGGCGGCTGGCAGGTGTGGTCGTCGCTGCTGGGATTGGGGCTGGTATGTACGGCGTTCGCCTACATTCTGTACTTCCGCCTGCTGTCGTCCATCGGCCCGGTCAAGTCGATGACCGTGACCTTCATGATTCCGCCGTTCGGCGTGTTGTGGGGTGCGTTGCTGTTGGATGAGCCGCTGTCCATGGCCCACCTGTATGGCGGTGTGCTGATTGCCGGGGCGTTGTGGTTGGTGCTGCGCCCGCAAAAACTGTAGGAGCGACCAATCTCGCTCCTACAGGGGTGGGTTTATTGCTTACGGAATACAAACACCAAGCCGACGATGATCAACGCCATTCCCAGCACGCTCAACAAGGCCAGGCGATTACCGAAGATCAGGTAGTCCATCACCGCCGTCACTGCTGGCACCAGGTAGAACAGGCTGGTGACATTCACCAGGTTGCCCCGGGCGATCAGGCGGTACAGCAACAACGTCGCCAGCACGGACACCACCAGCCCCATCCACAGGACCGGCAGGTAAAAACGCGCACTGTGTTCAAAGTGGAACGGCTGGAACGGCACGAACACCGCGCACAGTAGCAACCCGGCCAGGTATTGCAGTGGCAGCGTGCCCAAGGGGTTGTCGGTGATGCGCTTTTGCATGATAGAGCCAAACGTCATGCTCGCCAGCGCCAGCAGCCCGAACACCATCCCGGCCAGGGACATGCCCGCCAACCCGATGCCCTGGTACACCACCATGATCAAGCCCGCCAACCCCAACCCCAGGCCGAACAACCGGCGCCAGGAGCGTTGGCGCTCCATCAGTACCACGGTAAGGATCGGCTGCACGCCCATGATGGTCGCCATCACCCCGGGGGTGACGTTGAGGTCCAGGGCCAGCAGATAGAAAATCTGGTAGGCCCCCAGCAAAACCAGGCCCGTCGCCGCCGCATACAGCAAGGGTTTGCCGGGACGAGGCAGCTTCAACTTGAGGATGGGTACCAACATCACCAACCCCATCAGGGCGATGGCAAAGCGGATCAGCAGAAAGGCAAAGGGCGAAGCATGGGCCAAGCCCAACTTGGAGAAGATCGCCCCGCTGCTCCACAGCAGGACAAACACGCTCGTCGAGGCCGCCGCGGCCACGGATTGTTTCGAAAGCACAGACATGGTTACCACCTGTTATCAGGCAAAAAAGCCGACTCAGTAAAAAACTGAATTTCAGTAGGTTTTTTCAGGCGGGCAGGGGCAACAGCGAATCGCTGATCAGCCCGAAATGCCAACACCCGGCGGTGATACGACTGCGTACACCGGCGTGCTACTGACAGGTGGGGGGTAGTGACTGATCTGCGCAGGCTGCTTGCCACGGCACGGCACGACCACAGCGTTGACCGCTGAATCGACTACCGCTATGCGCTGGGAAGCTGGCATGTGCTGATCTTTTTGATGGGATGAAGACGCGATGACTATAACCAGCCGCAAATACATTTTGCAATCCTTTCCCCTCACCCTGTGGGTGGAGGAGTTTTCATGCCGTCCAGGCAGACCGCTCGCTATAATG
This sequence comes from Pseudomonas sp. FSL L8-0168, assembly GCF_037976155.1. NCBI lineage: Bacteria > Pseudomonadati > Pseudomonadota > Gammaproteobacteria > Pseudomonadales > Pseudomonadaceae > Pseudomonas > Pseudomonas sp. FSL L8-0168. The sequence continues at coordinate 3,648,459 of NZ_CP150262.1, forward strand.
CCGCCCAGTTTTTTTCAAGGATTTCACATGATTGCTTTGCCCTGGCTGTACCTCACCCTACTTTCCATTGGCTATGTCGTGGCTTTGATCTACGGCCAACTGGGCGTACTGGCGGCGGTCTCCATCGCACTGTTGCTGGTGGCCGGGTACGCCGTGCGCCAGCAACGCAACCCTTGGGCACGCTACTTGGGCCACGGCTTGTTTATCGTCCTGGCCCTGGGCCTGGCGATGCACTGGCTACCGGGCTTCTATAACGGCCGCGGTATTGCGCCCCAGCGATTTACTCCGGACTCCGTGCCCTTCTCGATGTACCTGAACCAGGACAAACCCCTGATCGGCTTCTGGCTGTTGCTGGCCTGCCCGTGGATTGTGGCGCGGCGCTCATTGCGCCTGTCGATCTGCGTCACAGCCATGGCCCTGACTCTGGCCGCTATCGCCGCCTTGGGTGGCGCGGCCCTGCTGGGGATGATCAGTTGGGCGCCCAAGTGGCCGGACGAGGCGTGGCTGTGGGTGTTGAACAACCTGCTGCTGGTGACGTTGGTCGAAGAAGCGCTGTTTCGCGGGTATATCCAGGGCGGCCTGAGCCAACGCTTCAAACACCTGCCCTATGGCGAGAACCTCGCGCTGCTGCTGGCCTCGCTGTTATTCGGCCTGGTGCATTTTGCTGCGGGTTGGCAGTGGATGCTGCTGGCGGGTATTGCGGGCGTGGGCTACGGCCTGGCGTATCGGTTCGGCGGGCTAGGCGCGGCGATTGCCACGCATTTTGGCTTGAATCTGCTGCACTTCGGGTTGTTTACCTACCCGATGCTCGCCGGCTAAGCCTGCCTTCTACAGAGGCAACGCTGTTCGCAGGATTGTTGCAAAAATAAGTTAAATAAATGCCCCGCATGGCCGATACTCCCTGAAAGCCTTGCGGATTGAACAATCATGCGTAATAACCAACCCGTTACCCAGCGCGAACGTACCTTCCCCGCTCAGCAACGGTTGATCTCCACCACAGATGCCAAGGGTGTGATTACCTACTGCAACGACGCCTTTGTCGAAATCAGTGGGTTCACCCGCGAAGAACTGGTGCGCGCGCCACACAACCTGGTGCGTCACCCGGATGTGCCGCCGGCCGTGTTCGCGCATATGTGGTCCACGCTCAAACAAGGCTTGCCATGGATGGGCATTGTCAAGAATCGCTGCAAGACCGGTGACCACTATTGGGTTAACGCCTATGTGACGCCGGTCTTCGACGGTAACCAGGTGATCGGCTACGAATCGGTGCGCATCAAGCCCACCGCCGAGCAGATCCGCCGGGCCGAAGCGCTCTATCAACGCATCAACCAAGGCAAGTCGGCCGTCCCCCAACGGGACAAGTGGCTGCCGGTGTTGCAGGACTGGCTGCCGTTTATCCTGGTCAGCCAGTTAAGCTTCATGATCGGCGCCACCCTCACCTCCCAATGGGGCTTTGCCCTGGCAGCGGCGCTGTCGGTGCCGTTGGGCCTGCTGGGCTTGAGCTGGCAACAGCGCGGTCTCAAGCGTTTGCTGCGCCTGGCCGAACAGACCACGTCCGACCCGTTGATCGCGCAGATGTACACCGACAGCCGTGGCGCACAAGCGCGCCTGGAAATGTCGATCCTCAGCCAGGAAGCGCGTCTGAAGACCTGTCTTACCCGCCTGCAGGACACCGCCGAGCACCTCAACGACCAGGCCGCGCAATCCAACACCCTGGCGCACAACAGCTCCAGCGGCCTGGAACGCCAGCGCGTGGAAACCGAACAGGTGGCCACTGCGGTAAACCAGATGGCGGCGACCACCCAAGAAGTGGCCAGCCACGTGCAGCGCACCGCCGACGCCACCCAGGAAGCCAACCGCCTGACCGGCCGCGGCCGCGATATCGCCGGGGAAACCCGCGAGGCGATTCAGCGTCTTTCGGCAGCCGTTGGAGAGACCGGTGTGACCGTCACGCAACTGGCCAAAGACAGCGATGAAATCGGCGGCGTGGTTGATGTGATCAAAGGCATTGCCGACCAGACCAACCTGCTGGCACTTAACGCCGCTATCGAAGCCGCGCGTGCCGGTGAGATGGGCCGTGGTTTTGCAGTGGTCGCCGATGAAGTGCGCCAACTGGCGCAGCGTACGGCCGAATCCACCGGGCAGATCCATACCCTGATCGCCAAGCTGCAACACACCGCGGCTGCGGCCGTGCAAACCATGGACGCCGGGCACCGCCAGGCCGAAGAAGGTGTGGCACGGGTGATGGAAGCAGACCAGGCCTTGGTGGGTATCAGTGAGGCGGTGGCCAATATCACCGACATGACCACCCAGATCGCAGCCGCAACCGAGGAGCAAAGTGCGGTGGCCGAGGAGATCAGCCGCAACATCAGCACCATTGCGCTGTTGGCGGACCAGACCTCGGAGCAGGCGATGAACTCGGCGCAACTGAGTGAAGAGTTGACGCATACCGCCAATACCCAGTATTCGCTGGTAGAGCGTTTTAACCGATAAACTGCTATCGCAGGCAAGCCAGCTCCCACACTGGACGGTATTCACCGATAGAAATAGGTGAACCCAGCCCAATGTGGGAGGGGGCTTGCCCCCGATAGGGCGCTAACAGGTCCGGAGAAACTCAGCCACCTGCACCGCCGCCGCCTCCAAGTGCTGCTCATGGCTGAACCCCGAAGCCTTCAGCGGCTTCAAGTCATGGTCCCCCGCCGCCAACCACATCACCTCAATGCTCTCTGACAAGTCATAACTCTGCACCGCCGCACGATTGCCCAAGGCATCGCGCTCGCCCTGCACAATCAAGGTGGGCGTCGTAAGCGCAGCCAAGTGCTCCACCCGGGGTTTCTCTGGCTTGCCCACCGCATAGAACGGATAGCCCAGGCACACCAACCCATCGGCGCCCAGTTCATCGGCCAGTAAACTGGCCATCCGCCCGCCCATGGACTTGCCACCCATCGCCAGTTTCCCAGCGACATGACGTCGCACCTCGGCATACACCTCGCGCCAGCACTCCAGCAGTTTCGGCGCCGGATTCGGGGGGCGTTTGCCGCCGTCCACGCGACGCTGGGCCATGTACGGAAACTCGAAGCGCAACACGCTCACGCCATGCCCGGCAAGGCGTGCGGCCATATCGTTCATGAACGCCGAGTCCATCGGTGCGCCAGCGCCGTGGGCCAGGATCAGCGTGACCGGCTCACCCGACGTCGCGCCGGTGGCGACATCCCACAACCAGCCATGTTCCCGTACACGCTGCGCCCATTGATCCCCGTCAATACTGGCCTTGTGCTCTTTGCCCATGCTTGCCTCGCTTTTTAGTCTGCCTATAACTCCAGCCCAAGTGCCGCACTTGCTTGGGTTGAACCGTGGATGGGGAACCATGAACACTACTTTAAGTACCGCCTATAACTACAAGGTGGTCCGCCAATTCGCCATTATGACGGTGGTGTGGGGCATCGTCGGCATGGGGCTCGGGGTTTTTCTCGCTGCCCAATTGGTTTGGCCTGCGCTCAACTTCGATTTGCCTTGGACCAGCTTCGGTCGCCTGCGCCCTTTGCACACCAACGCGGTGATCTTCGCGTTCGGTGGCTGTGCGCTGTTCGCCAGCTCCTTTTACTCGGTGCAACGCACCTGCCAGACGCAGCTGTTCGCGCCGAAAGTCGCCGCGTTCTGCTTCTGGGGCTGGCAGCTTGTGATCCTGCTGGCGGCAATCAGCCTGCCACTGGGCTACACCAGCTCCAAGGAATACGCCGAGCTGGAATGGCCGATCGACATCCTGATCACCATCGTCTGGGTCGCCTACGCCATCGTGTTCTTCGGCACGATCATGAAACGCAAGACCAAGCATATCTATGTGGGCAACTGGTTCTTCGGCGCGTTCATCATCACCGTGGCCATCTTGCATATCGTCAATAACCTGGAAATCCCGGTCAGCCTGACCAAGTCCTACTCGCTGTACGGCGGTGCGACGGATGCCATGGTGCAGTGGTGGTATGGGCACAACGCGGTAGGCTTTTTCCTGACTGCGGGCTTTCTGGGGATGATGTACTACTTCGTGCCCAAACAGGCCGAGCGCCCGGTGTATTCCTATCGCTTGTCGATCGTGCACTTCTGGGCGCTGATCACCCTGTACATCTGGGCCGGCCCTCACCACTTGCACTACACCGCCTTGCCGGACTGGGCGCAGTCCCTGGGCATGGTGATGTCACTGGTGCTGCTGGCGCCAAGCTGGGGCGGCATGATCAACGGCATGATGACCCTCTCGGGCGCCTGGCATAAGCTGCGCAGCGACCCGATCCTGCGCTTCCTCGTCGTCTCCCTGGCCTTCTACGGCATGTCGACCTTCGAAGGCCCGATGATGGCGATCAAGACCGTCAACGCCCTCTCCCACTACACCGACTGGACCATCGGCCACGTACACGCCGGGGCGCTGGGCTGGGTGGCGATGATCTCCATCGGCGCGCTGTACCACATGATCCCGAAAATCTTCGGTCGCGAGCAGATGTACAGCCTCGGCCTGATCAACGCGCATTTCTGGCTGGCCACCATCGGCACCGTGCTCTACATCGCGTCGATGTGGGTCAACGGCATCGCCCAGGGCCTGATGTGGCGTGCGGTCAACGAAGACGGCACCCTCACCTACTCCTTCGTCGAAACTCTGGTGGCCAGCCACCCTGGCTTCATCGTGCGTTTGGTGGGCGGTGCGATCTTCCTCAGCGGCATGTTCCTGATGGCTTACAACACATGGCGCACCGTGCGTTCGGCGCAACCTGCCGAAGTCACCGCTGCCGCGCAGATGGCCTGAGGAGTCGATGATGAAACACGAAACGATTGAAAAGAACGTCGGCCTGTTGATGCTGCTGATGGTGCTCGCCGTGAGCATCGGCGGCCTGACCCAGATCGTCCCGCTGTTCTTCCAGGACGTGACCAACAAGCCGGTCGAAGGCATGAAGCCCTACACCGCGCTGCAACTGGAAGGCCGCGACATCTACATCCGCGAAGGCTGCGTACAGTGCCACTCGCAGATGATCCGCCCGTTCCGCGCCGAGACCGAGCGCTACGGCCACTACTCGGTGGCTGGCGAAAGCGTGTGGGACCACCCGTTCCTGTGGGGTTCCAAGCGTACCGGCCCGGACCTGGCCCGCGTCGGCGCACGCTACTCGGACGACTGGCACCGCGCGCACTTGTACAACCCGCGCAACGTGGTGCCGGAGTCGAAAATGCCGGCCTACCCATGGCTGGTCACCGCCGCCGTCGACAGCAGCCACACCGAGACCAAGTTGAAAGTGATGCGCACCCTCGGCGTGCCGTACACCGACCACAACATCAACGGCGCCGTCGCCAGCCTCAAGGGCAAGACCGAGATGGACGCGCTGGTTTCCTACCTGCAAGTGCTCGGCACTGCCATCAAGAGCAAGAGGTGAGCCATGGGATTTGAATTCGATGCGGGCACCATCCGCGGCCTTGGCACGCTGGTGGTCGCCATCGCCTTTATCGGCCTGTCGCTGTGGGTGTTCAACAACCGCCGCAACGCGGAATTCGAGCAGGCGCGCCTGCTGCCGTTTGCCGATGAACCTTCCCCACCCGACGCTCAAGCAGAGCCAGCCACAAGGAGCACTCGGCCATGACTACGTTCTGGAGTACATGGATCTGCGTATTGACCCTGGGCAGCCTCATCGGCCTGACCTGGCTGTTGGTCGGCACTCGCAAGGGCGAGACCAAGGGCAGCGTCGACCAGACCATGGGCCACGCCTTCGACGGTATCGAGGAATACGATAACCCGCTGCCCCAGTGGTGGTTCATGTTGTTCGCCGGCACCCTGGTGTTTGCCGTCGGCTACCTGATCCTCTACCCGGGCCTGGGCAACTGGAAAGGTGTACTGCCGGGCTATGAGGACGGCTGGACCCAGACCAAGGAATGGGACAAGGAAATGGCCAAGGCCGACGCCAGGTTCGGGCCGATCTTCGCCAAGTTCGCGGCCATGCCGGTAGAAGAAGTGGCCAAGGACCCGCAAGCATTGAAGATGGGCGGTCGCCTGTTCGCCTCCAACTGCGCGGTATGCCACGGCTCGGACGCCAAGGGCGCCTATGGCTTCCCCAACCTGGCGGACAGCAACTGGCGCTGGGGCGGTTCGGCCGAGGCCATCAAGGCCACCATCCTGAACGGTCGCCATGCGGCGATGCCGGCCTGGGGTGAAGTGCTGGGCGAGGACGGGGTGAAAAACGTCGCCGCTTACGTGCGCCACGACCTGGCCAAGTTGCCGTTGCCCGCCGACAACACCGCCGACCTGGCAGCCGGCCAAGCCGCCTTCAGCACCACCTGCGTGGCGTGTCATGGTCCGCAAGGTCACGGCGTGGAAGCCATGGGCGCGCCCAACCTGACCGAGCCTGCCGGGTTTATCTACGGCACCAGCCTGGCACAGTTGCAGCAGACCATCCGCCATGGTCGCCAGGGCCAGATGCCGGCCCAGGACGTGCTGCAAGGCAATGACAAAGTGCACCTGCTGGCGGCTTACGTGTACAGCCTGTCCCATAACGCTGATGGTGCAACGCCAGATAGCCAACCGCAGTAAAAGCCTTATCTGTGGCGAGGGAGCTTGCTCCCGCTGGAGTGCGAAGCGCTCCCACGATTTTGGGGCCGCTGCGCAGCCCAACGGGAGCAAGCTCCCTCGCCACAGACATAAGTCGCGACCAAGTGTCGCACCCCGTCCAAACCCAACTTTCCCCTCCTCCTATTCGGGTCTACGCTTGTTCCCACAGTGGAGCAATTCTGGCGTAGGCGACGGTATTCGTTGCGCCCCCTAAAATTCCTGTCCACTTGATCAGCTTTCTATTTCGGTCTTTATCCTTACACCAAACATGGAAAGGGCGCAGAATCTGGCGTGGAACGCATTGATACAGGTCAGCCATTGCGTTGCAATGGCCCCTCGGTTTCTACATACTTGCGGCCGATTTTACCTATAAAAAAACCTAAACCGTGGAACCTTAGAATGAGCACAGCAATCAGTCCGACTGCTTATAACTATAAGGTAGTCCGCCAGTTCGCCATCATGACGGTGGTCTGGGGGATCCTTGGCATGGGGCTCGGGGTGTTCATCGCCTCGCAACTGGTTTGGCCGCAATTGAATTTCGACCTGCCCTGGACGACCTTCGGCCGCCTGCGCCCGCTGCACACCAACCTGGTGATCTTCGCCTTCGGCGGATGTGCACTGTTTGCCACCTCCTACTATGTCGTGCAGCGCACCTGCCAGACGCGACTGATTTCCGATGGTCTTGCCGCCTTCACCTTCTGGGGCTGGCAGGCGGTCATCGTCGGCGCCATCATCAGCCTGCCCCTGGGCTACACCACCACCAAGGAATACGCTGAGCTGGAATGGCCGATCGCCATTTTGCTTGCCATTGTGTGGGTGACCTACGGCCTGGTGTTCTTTGGCACCATCGTCAAGCGCAAGACCAAGCACATCTACGTAGGCAACTGGTTCTACGGGGCCTTTATCGTGGTCACTGCGATGCTGCACATCGTCAACCACGCCTCCCTGCCGGTGAACCTGTTCAAGTCCTATTCGGCCTATTCCGGCGCAACGGACGCGATGATCCAGTGGTGGTACGGCCACAACGCCGTAGGCTTCTTCCTCACCACCGGTTTCCTGGGGATGATGTACTACTTCGTGCCCAAGCAGGCCGAGCGTCCGATCTACTCTTATCGCCTGTCCATCGTGCACTTCTGGGCGCTGATCACCCTGTACATCTGGGCCGGCCCTCACCACTTGCACTACACCGCCTTGCCGGATTGGGCACAGTCCCTGGGCATGGCGATGTCGATCATCCTGCTGGCGCCAAGCTGGGGCGGCATGATCAACGGCATGATGACCCTCTCGGGCGCCTGGCATAAGCTGCGCACCGACCCGATCCTGCGGTTTTTGGTGGTGTCCCTGGCGTTCTACGGCATGTCGACCTTCGAAGGGCCGATGATGGCAATCAAGACCGTCAACTCGCTGTCCCACTACACCGACTGGACCATCGGCCACGTACATGCCGGCGCTCTGGGCTGGGTAGCGATGATCTCCATCGGCGCGCTGTACCACATGATCCCCAAACTGTTCGGCCGCGTGCAGATGCACAGCGTCGGGCTGATCAACGCGCACTTCTGGCTGGCCACTATCGGCACCGTGCTCTACATCGCCTCGATGTGGGTCAACGGCATCACCCAGGGCCTGATGTGGCGTGCGATCAACGATGACGGCACCCTCACCTATTCCTTCGTCGAAGCGCTGCAAGCCAGCCACCCGGGCTTTATCGTACGTGCCCTGGGCGGTGCGTTCTTTGCCAGTGGCATGCTGTTGATGGCCTACAACGTCTGGCGCACCGTGCGTGCCAGCGACCCTGTAGAAGCCGAAGCCGCCGCCAAGATCGCCGTTGTGGGAGCTCACTGATGAAGCATGAAGTCGTCGAGAAGAACATCGGCCTGCTGGCCTTCTTCATGGTCATCGCCGTGAGCATTGGCGGCCTGACCCAAATCGTCCCACTGTTTTTCCAGGACGTGACCAACAAGCCGGTCGAAGGTATGAAGCCGCGCACCGCCCTTGAACTGGAAGGCCGCGACGTCTACATCGCCAACGGTTGCGTGGGCTGCCACTCGCAGATGATCCGCCCCTTCCGCGCCGAAACCGAACGCTACGGCCACTACTCGGTCGCCGGTGAAAGCGTGTGGGACCACCCGTTCCTGTGGGGTTCCAAGCGCACCGGCCCGGACCTGGCCCGTGTGGGCGGGCGTTACTCCGATGACTGGCAGCGTGCGCACCTGTACAACCCGCGCAACGTCGTGCCTGAGTCGAAAATGCCGGCGTACCCGTTCCTCGTGGAAAACAAGCTCGACGGCAAGGACACCGCGAAGAAGATGGAAGTCTTGCGCACCCTGGGCGTGCCCTACACCGACGAAGACATCGCCGGTGCGGCCGCCGCCGTGAAGGGCAAGACCGAAATGGACGCATTGGTGGCCTACCTGCAAGGCCTTGGCACCATCATCAAAAGCAAACGGTGACCTACATGGATATCGGGATGATTCGTGGCCTGGGCACCGTTGTGGTGATGGTGGCCTTTATCGGCCTGGCGTTGTGGGTGTTCAGCCCACGGCGCAAGTCGGAGTTTGACGACGCGACCATGCTGCCCTTCGCAGATGACCCCGAAGCCATCAAGCACGTCGAGCAAGCTTCTAGGAGTAACAAAGAATGACTACGTTCTGGAGTCTGTACGTCACAGTCCTCAGTCTGGGTACCATCTTCGCCCTGACCTGGCTGCTGCTGTCGACCCGCAAGGGCCAGCGCACCGAGCAGACGGACGAGACCGTCGGCCACTCGTTCGACGGCATCGAGGAGTACGACAACCCGCTGCCCAAGTGGTGGTTCATGCTGTTTGTCGGCACCATCGTCTTCGCCCTTGGTTACCTGGTGCTCTACCCTGGCCTCGGCAACTGGAAGGGCCTGCTGCCAGGCTACAACTACCTCGACAACGACAAGCAAACCCCGTTCGCCAACGGCCAGACCGGCTGGACCGGCGTGCACGAGTGGGAAAAGGAAATGGCCAGGTCGGAGGCCAAGTTCGGGCCGATCTTCGCCAAATTCGCGTCGATGCCGATTGAAGAAGTCGCCAAGGACCCGCAAGCCTTGAAGATGGGCGGCCGCCTGTTCGCCTCCAACTGCTCGGTGTGCCACGGCTCCGACGCCAAAGGCGCCTACGGCTTCCCCAACCTGACCGACGCCGACTGGCGCTGGGGCGGTGAACCCAACACCATCAAGGAAACCATCATGAAGGGCCGCCACGCGGTGATGCCGGGCTGGGCCGAAGTCATCGGTGAGCAAGGCGTGGCTGACGTAGCAGGCTTTGTGGTGACCCAACTCGATGGCCGCAAACTGCCGGAAGGCGCCAAGGCCGATGTGGCCAACGGTGAGAAACTCTTCGCCGCCAACTGCGTGGCCTGCCACGGCCCGGCTGGTAAAGGCACCCCAGCCATGGGCGCGCCCGACCTGACGCATCCGGGTGCGTTCATCTACGGTTCAAGCTTCGCGCAACTGCAGCAGACCATCCGTTATGGCCGCCAGGGCCAGATGCCGGCGCAGGAGCAGTTGCAGGGCAATGACAAAGTGCACTTGCTTGCGGCGTATGTGTATAGCTTGTCTCATGGGGATAAGAAGGCTGAGGAGCAGTAAAGTTAGCTGAGCACGCCATGGCCTCGCCACTGAGAGAGCGGCGGGGTCATTTCTTGAAAAGCTTAGATCCGGGGTGGGAGCTGGCGTGCCTGCGAAAGCGCTCTGTCCGTCACAAATAGGCTGACCGGCCCATCGCTTTCGCAGGCAAGCCAGCTCCCACATTTGTCCTCCTGCACATTCAAGACCGGGCCTGTTGACGGGATGGCCTTGAGACCTGCCGCGTCACCACAACCACAAAAACCGTCCATACTTGCCAAGTCAATTGATCCAGGTCACGTACACCATCAATTGATTTCCCCCAACGCGACCAAAGGTCGCACCCTTTGCGCACCATCGGGGGCGTATCATTAGGCCACTGCAACACCCTTAATTTGACCCCGGCTGGCACGTACTGGCCGAGGCAAATCTCCACCGCCGTGGGATGCAATGATGAGCGACCAGATACCGGTACATGACGTTACCCCGCCTGCCAAAACCGTCGACCTCTACGCTTCGCGTGAGAAGATTTACACCCGCGCCTTCACTGGCTTGTTCCGCAATCTGCGCATGGTCGGCGGTGCCGCTCTGTTTCTGCTGTACTTCGGCACCGTGTGGCTGAACTGGGGCGGTCACCAGGCGGTATGGTGGAACCTGCCGGAGCGTAAATTCTTTATTTTTGGTGCAACGTTCTGGCCTCAGGATTTCATCCTGCTGTCGGGCATTCTCATTGTCGCGGCCTTTGGCCTGTTCTTTATCACCGTATACGCCGGGCGCGTGTGGTGCGGCTATACCTGCCCGCAAAGCGTGTGGACATGGATCTTCATGTGGTGCGAAAAGGTCACCGAAGGCGACCGCAACCAGCGCATCAAGCTCGACAAGGCGCCCATGAGCGCCAACAAATTCCTGCGCAAATTCAGCAAGCACAGCCTGTGGCTGCTGATCGGCTTTGCCACCGGCCTCACTTTTGTCGGCTACTTTTCACCGATCCGTGAACTGGTATTCGATTTCTTCACCGGCCAGGCCGATGGCTGGTCGTATTTCTGGGTGGGTTTCTTCACCCTCGCCACCTACGGCAACGCCGGCTGGCTGCGTGAGCAGGTGTGCATCTACATGTGCCCCTATGCGCGCTTCCAGAGCGTGATGTTCGACAAAGACACCTTGATCGTGTCCTATGACCCCCGCCGTGGCGAAGTGCGTGGCCCACGTAAAAAGGGTACCGACTACAAGGCCCAGGGCCTGGGCGACTGCATCGACTGCACGATGTGCGTGCAGGTGTGCCCTACCGGTATCGATATCCGCGACGGGCTGCAAATCGAGTGCATCGGTTGCGCCGCCTGTATTGATGCCTGCGACAACATCATGGACAAGATGGAGTACCCACGCGGCCTGATCAGCTACACCACCGAACACAACCTGTCGGGGCAGAAAACCCATAAGCTGCGCCCGCGCCTGATCGGTTACGCCCTGGTGTTGCTGGCGATGATCAGCCTGTTGGTGGCGGCCTTCTTCATGCGCTCGCTGGTGGGTTTCGACGTCAGCAAGGACCGCGTGCTGTACCGTGAAAACGCCGAAGGACGCATCGAAAACGTCTACAGCCTGAAGATCATGAACAAAGACCAGCGCGACCACACCTACGTGCTCGACGCCGCTGGCCTGCCAGACCTCAAGCTGCAAGGCCGACGTGAGATCAAAGTGGCCGCCGGCGATATCGTCAGCATGCCGGTGGAGTTGTCGAGTGCGCCGGAGCAGTTGCCGTCGAGCACCAACGAGGTGACCTTCATCCTCAAGGACGCCGATGACACCAGCGTCCATATTGAAGCCAAGAGCCGATTCATCGGCCCACAAGTTCGTTAACAGGGAACACACGCATGCCTGCAACTACTGCCGCCAGCCCTTGGTACAAACACCTCTGGCCCTGGATCATCATCGCGATTCTGGCCTGCTCAGTGACCCTGACCTTGTCCATGGTGACCATCGCAGTGAACAACCCGGACAACCTGGTCAACGACAACTACTACGAGGCCGGCAAAGGCATCAACCGTTCCCTGGACCGCGAGCGCCTGGCCCAGACCCTGCAACTGCGCGGCAAGCTGCACCTGGACGAACTGACCGGCGAGGTCGAGCTGCAACTGACTGGCTACAGCAATCCAAATACTCTGGAGCTGAACCTGATCTCCCCGACCCAGCCAGAGAAGGATCGCAAGATCAACCTCACCCGCAGCGACAGCGAGCCCGGTCGCTACATCGGCCAGGTCACCGACAAGGTCGAAGGTCGCCGTTTCGTGGAACTGCTTGGCGTGGAGGGCGGCAACACCTGGCGCCTGTTCGAAGAAGAAGAGGTCAGCCACGACAAGGACTTGCTGCTGGGTGACGAACCGTTGCAGGGCGCCGAGGACCTGAGGAAGTAGACGATGATCGTTCCCACGCTCTGCGTGGTAACGCCTTGCTGGACGCTCTGCGTCTGCTTTGTGACGCAGAACGTCACAGGCAACATTCCCACGCAAAGCGTGGGAACGATCTACGGAACTGAGCAATGACCCAACCCACCCCCTGCTACCACTGCGCCCTACCCGTCCCCTCCGGCAGTCGGTTCACCGCCCAGATCCTCGGCGAACGCCGTGAACTCTGCTGCCCGGGCTGCCAGGCCGTGGCCGAGGCGATAGTGGCCGGCGGGCTGGAAAGCTATTACCAACACCGCAGCGAAGCCTCGGCCAACCCCGAGGCGCTGCCCGTGCAGTTGGTGGACGAGCTGGCGCTGTACGACCGCGCCGATGTGCAAAAACCCTTTGTACGCCATCAGGGCGACCTGGCCGAAACCACCCTGCTGATGGAAGGCATCAGTTGCGCCGCCTGCGGCTGGTTGATCGAGAAACACCTGCGCAGCCTGCCTGCCGTGGCCGAAGCGCGACTGAACCTGTCCAACCACCGCCTGCACGTGCGCTGGGCCGATGGGCAATTGCCGTTGAGCCAACTGCTCAGCGAGCTGCGCCATATCGGTTACGCCGCCCATCCTTATCAGGCCGACCGCGCAGCCGAACAATTGGCCAGCGAGAATCGACTGGCCCTGCGACAACTGGGAGTCGCCGGCTTGCTGTGGTTCCAGGCCATGATGGCAACCATGGCCACTTGGCCGGAATTCAATATCGACCTGAGCCCGGAATTGCACGTCATCCTGCGCTGGGTTGCGATGTTTCTGACAACGCCCATCGTGTTCTACAGCTGCGCGGCCTTCTTCAAAGGCGCCCTGCGTGACTTGCGCACACGCCACCTGACCATGGACGTCTCGGTGTCCCTGGCGATTGGCGGCGCGTACCTGGCCGGCATCTGGACCGCGATCACTGGCGTAGGCGAGTTGTATTTCGATGCCGTGGGCATGTTTGCCCTGTTCCTGCTGGCCGGGCGCTACCTTGAGCGCCGCGCCCGGGAGCGCACTGCCGCAGCCACCGCCCAACTGGTCAACCTGTTGCCCGCCTCCTGCCTGCGCCTCAAAGACGATGGCCAGAGCGAGCGCATCCTGCTTAGCGAATTGGCGCTGGGTGATCGCGTGCTGGTACACCCCGGCTCCGTACTGCCGGCGGATGGCGTGATTCTCGACGGCCAATCCAGCATCGATGAATCCCTGCTGACCGGCGAGTACCTGCCGCAACCTCGGCGCACGGGCGACAACGTCACGGCCGGCACGCTGAATGTCGAAGGCGCGCTGACCGTTCAGGTGCGCGCCCTGGGGCATGACACGCGCTTGTCCGCCATCGTGCGCCTACTGGAGCGCGCCCAGGCCGAGAAGCCGCGCCTGGCGCAGATCGCCGACCGCGCTGCACAGTGGTTCCTGTTGTGCTCGCTGATCGCCGCTGCGCTGATCGGCCTGCTGTGGTGGGAGCTGGACCCGTCGCGGGCGTTCTGGATTGTGCTGGCGATGCTGGTGGCGACCTGTCCGTGCGCTCTGTCCCTGGCCACGCCCACCGCGCTCACCGCCGCCACCGGCACCTTGCACAGTCTCGGGTTGCTGCTGACCCGCGGCCATGTGCTTGAGGGCCTGAACCAGGTTGATACGGTGATTTTCGACAAGACCGGCACCCTCACCGAAGGGCGCCTGGCGTTGCGCGCCATTCGGCCCTTGAGTGCGCTGGACGGCGACCAGTGCCTGGGCCTTGCCGCCGCCCTGGAGAACCGTTCCGAACACCCGATTGCCCGTGCCTTCGGCCGTGCGCCGCTGGCCGCCGATGAAGTGCTGAGCACCCCAGGCCTGGGCCTGGAAGGTCGTGTGGGCGAACGTTTGTTGCGCATCGGCCAGCCGGGTTTTGTCTGTGAACTCAGTGGCTGTGCGATTCCCGCCTCACCGGACGAAGCCGGGCAATGGCTGCTGCTGGGCGACCGCAGCGGGGCGCTGGCCTGGTTCGTACTGGATGACCGCCTGCGCAGCGACGCACCCGCCTTGCTGGCCGCATGCAAGGCGCGGGGCTGGCGCACGCTGTTGCTCTCCGGCGACAGTTCGCCGATGGTGGCCAGTGTCGCCTCTGAGCTGGGTATCGACGAAGCCCACGGCAGCCTGCGCCCTGACGACAAGCTGAAGGTACTGCAAAACCTGCACAAAGAAGGTCGCAAAGTGCTGATGCTGGGCGATGGAGTCAATGATGTGCCGGTGCTGGCCGCCGCTGATATCAGCGTGGCGATGGGCTCGGCCACGGACCTGGCGAAAACCAGCGCCGATGCGGTGCTGTTGTCCAACCGCCTGGATGCGCTGGTGCAGGCCTTCAGCCTGGCGCGGCGCACTCGCCGAGTGATCATCGAGAACCTGTTGTGGGCCGGGTTGTACAATGGGCTTATGCTGCCGTTTGCGGCCCTGGGTTGGATCACTCCGATCTGGGCGGCGATCGGCATGTCCCTCAGTTCGTTGACCGTGGTGCTCAACGCGTTGCGCCTCACTCGCCTGCCGAGCGCGCAAGCCTCGGGCACCGCCCCAGTAACCCGCTCGCTGCCGGCCTGAGCCGCGTGGGCATGGAGTACAGATGCCAGCTCTCTATGTAATGATTCCGGCGGCACTGCTGTTAGTGGGCGTGGCCATCTACATTTTCTTCTGGGCCGTGGACAGCGGCCAGTACGAAGACCTCGATGGCCCGGCCCACAGCGTGCTGTTCGACGACCAGGACCCGAACCACCTGGCCGCCATCGATGAAGCCAACAACCCTGAGCAAGCGCCCAAAGAGCCGCCCCATGCTTGAGCTGGCGCCCTTGCTGGTCTCGGCGCTGATCCTAGGCCTGCTTGGCGGCGGCCATTGCCTGGGCATGTGCGGCGGACTGATGGGCGCGCTGACCCTGGCGATCCCCAAGGAACAGCGCAGCCGCCGTTTTCGCCTGCTGCTGGCATACAACCTGGGGCGCATCCTCAGCTATGCCACCGCCGGTTTATTGATCGGCCTGGCCGGTTGGGCGGTGGCCAACAGCCCCGCGGCGATGTTCATGCGAGTGCTTGCCGGGCTGCTGCTGATCTGCATGGGCCTGTACCTGGCCGGCTGGTGGAGCGGCCTCACCCGTATCGAAAGCCTGGGACGCGGCCTGTGGCGGCATCTGCAGCCGGTGGCCAACCGTTTGCTGCCGGTGTCCAGCCTGCCCCGTGCCTTGCTGCTAGGCGCGCTGTGGGGCTGGTTGCCGTGCGGGCTCGTCTACAGCACCCTGCTATGGGCGGCGAGCCAGGGCAATGCACTGGACAGCGCCTTGCTGATGCTGGCGTTCGGGCTGGGCACCTGGCCGGTGCTACTGGCCACCGGGCTGGCCGCCGAACGGGTGACGGCGTTATTGCGCAAGCGCAGCGTGCGGGTGACCGGTGGGGTGCTGGTGATGATCTTCGGCCTCTGGACCTTGCCCGGCCCCCATCAGCACTGGCTAATGGGGCATTAGCAGGCCCTGTGGCATAGCGCCGCTCCCCGTTGATGCAAATCAAGATGCCTGCACCGCCCTGCCCCTAGACTCGGCCCACTAGCCAATCCGGGGGACCGCCCGCATGCTCGACGCCATTCGTTGGGACACAGATCTGATTCACCGCTACGACTCGGCGGGACCGCGCTACACGTCCTACCCCACCGCCGTACAATTTGACAGCCAGGTCGGCACCTTCGACCTGCTCCACGCCCTGCGTGACAGCCGCAAGGCCGTAAGGCCACTGTCGCTGTATGTGCATGTGCCGTTCTGCGCCAACATTTGTTACTACTGCGCCTGCAACAAGGTGATCACCAAGGACCGTGGCCGCGCCCAGGCCTACCTGCAGCGCCTGGAGCAGGAAATCCAGCTGGTGGCCTGCCACCTCGACCCGCAGCAGCCCGTGGAGCAACTGCATTTGGGCGGCGGTACGCCCACGTTTCTCAGCCACGATGAACTGCGCCAGGTGATGAAATGCCTGCGCCAGCATTTCAATTTGCTGGATGACGATTCGGGCGACTACGGCATCGAAATCGACCCACGCGAAGCCGACTGGGCCACCATGGGCCTGCTACGCGAACTGGGCTTTAACCGCGTGAGCATCGGCCTGCAAGACCTCGACCCCGAGGTGCAACGGGCGGTCAACCGCCTGCAAAGCCTGGAAGAAACCCGCGCCGTGATCGATGCAGCGCGCACCTTGCAATTTCGCTCGATCAATATCGACCTGATCTACGGCCTGCCCAAGCAGTCGCCGTTGAACTTTGCGCGCACCGTGGAAGAAGTCATCCGCTTACAGCCTGACCGCCTGTCCGTGTTCAACTACGCGCACCTGCCGGAACGCTTCATGCCCCAACGGCGGATCAACACTGACGAGCTGCCCTCACCAGCGGAAAAACTGCTGATGCTGCAAACCACCATCGAACAACTGACCCAGGCCGGTTGCCGCTACATCGGCATGGACCACTTTGCCCTGCCGGACGACGAATTGGCCGTCGCCCAGGAAGAAGGCAAGCTGCAGCGCAACTTCCAGGGTTACACCACCCACGGGCACTGCGACTTGATTGGGCTGGGGGTGTCAGCGATCAGTCAGATCGGCGACCTGTATTGCCAGAACAGCAGTGATCTGAACCAGTACCAGAATGCCTTGGCGGGTGCGCAATTGGCGACCAGCCGCGGCCTGGTCTGCACTACGGACGACCGGTTGCGACGGGCTGTAATCCAGCAGTTGATCTGCAATTTCAGCCTGGCATTCGAAGGGATCGAACAGGCGTACAACATCGATTTTCGCGGCTATTTTGCCGAGGTATGGCCGCAGCTGGAAACGATGGCCGCCGACGGCCTGATCGCGTTGGACGCCCAGGGCATTCGTGTGCTCCCGGCCGGGCGCTTGCTGGTGCGTTCAGTGTGCATGGTGTTCGATGCCTACCTGGAGCACCAGAACAGGCAACGATTTTCGCGGGTCATCTAGACGTACTTACTTCATGGCCAGGCTGGCAGCCTTGACTGCATCACCGGCACTCATGTCTTTCATCGCCTTGGTCAGGGACGCCTGGGCGCTGGTCAAGCTGGCTTGCAGTGCGCTCAACGCTGACTGCAGCCCGGAGAGTCGGGCACGGGCCTGTTCTGGGCTGAGATTTCTGTCGGCCATTACCGCAGCCATCTCGGCTTGTTTCTCGGCAATCTGCTTTTTGATCTCACGAATCATCTTGAGCAGATTCTTGACGTTGTCCGCCAGGCCGCTGTCGTCGATGTCACTGTTTGTGGCTTTTTCCGCCGCAGCAGCTTTCATCGCGGCGCCAGAGATGGTCACAGAAACGGCAGGCTTGGCTTCGTCGGTCGTCGGGATCGCGGCAACATCCGGTTCGGCAGCTTTCTTGGGTTCGGGCAGTGCCTGGATCTGAGTGCGCGAAGCGAGTTGAGCAGTGAGGGCTAACATGGTCTGAGCCGCCGTATTTGTAGTCGATAGCAGGACTATCGGCGGTTTTAGCCAAATCTTTATATACCGGTCGGTTTTTTGTACACGCTGGCCTCCGTGCCCCCCAGTGCGTTACCCTTACGTCTTATGTGTGTTTTCCCACAAGGATTTAAGAAATGTCCGAGCCAGTCAAACTGCGCGCTCACAGCCAGGCCCATTGCAAGGATTGCAGCCTGGCTCCCCTCTGCCTGCCACTTTCATTGAATCTGGAAGACATGGATGCGCTGGACGACATCGTCAAACGCGGCCGCCCGCTGAAAAAAGGCGAGTTTCTGTTTCGCCAGGGCGACAAGTTTGATTCCGTCTATGCAGTACGCTCTGGCGCGTTGAAGACCTTCAGCCTCAGCGACGGCGGCGAAGAGCAAATCACCGGTTTCCACCTGCCAAGCGAGTTGGTCGGGCTGTCGGGGATGGACACCGAGATTCACCCGGTGTCGGCCCAGGCCCTGGAAACCACCTCGGTGTGCGAAATCCCATTCGAGCGCCTGGATGAACTGGCCCTGCAACTGCCGCAATTGCGCCGCCAATTGATGCGCGTGATGAGCCGCGAGATTCGTGACGACCAGCAAATGATGCTGCTGCTGTCGAAGAAAACCGCCGATGAGCGCATTGCCACCTTCCTGGTCAACCTGTCGGCGCGCTTTCGCGCCCGTGGGTTCTCGGCCAACCAGTTCCGCCTGAGCATGTCGCGCAATGAGATCGGTAATTACCTGGGCCTGGCGGTTGAGACCGTGTCCCGCGTGTTTACTCGTTTCCAGCAGAACCAGTTGATCGCCGCCGAGGGCAAAGAGGTGCATATCCTCGACCCGATCCAGCTGTGTGCATTGGCTGGCGGTTCCCTGGAGGTCTGATCCAGGCTGCGGCCGCGCCAATCGGCGAGGCCGCAGGTATACTTCGAGTCCGTTTTCCGCTCTGGACTCCTCGACGATGACTTTTGATTCGTTCGACATCAAATCCCTGATTCGCCCCGTCATCGACTTCCCCAAGCCTGGGGTGATCTTCCGTGACATCACGCCGCTGTTCCAATCGCCCCGCGCCCTGCGCCTGGTGGCCGACAGCTTTGCCCAACGCTATGTCGAAGCCGACTTCACCCATATCGGTGCGATGGATGCCCGTGGCTTCCTGATCGGCTCGATCATCGCCTACCAGCTCAACAAGCCGCTCATCCTGTTTCGCAAGCAAGGCAAGCTGCCGGCGGACGTGCTGGCCGAGGGTTACCAGACCGAGTACGGCGAAGCCTTCCTGGAAGTGCACGCCGACAGCCTGTGCGAAGGCGATTCGGTGCTGATGTTCGATGACCTGATCGCCACCGGCGGCACCCTGATTGCTGCAGCGAACCTGGTGCGGCGCATGGGGGCAAAGATTTTTGAGGCTGCGGCGATTATTGATTTGCCAGAGCTGGGTGGCTCGCAGCGCTTGGCAGACATGGGGATTCCGACGTTTTGCCTGACGCAATTTGGGCTGACCGAGAGATAAGGGTCGGCAGTACTGCCGTCATCGCGGGCAAGCCCGGCTCCCACCTTGGAATGCATTCCCCTGTGGGAGCTGGGCTTGCCCGCGATGAGGCCCGAAAGAACACCCCGGTTTACAACCCCATCTGTTTACTGATGATTTCATTCATCACTTCACGCGTCCCGCCACCAATCGACAGAATCCGGTTATCGCGATAAAGCCGTTCCACCAGGCTGCCACGCATATACCCCTGCCCCCCCAATATTTGCACCGCGTCATACGTCACCCGATCAGCGGTATCGGTGGCCAGGTTCTTGGCCATGGAAATCTCTTTGATCACACTCTTGCCAGCGGCCATCTTCGCGGCCTGACGATAGGTGAACTCGCGGGAAACCTCCACGGCGGTAGCCATTTCCGCCAGGCGATGCTTGAGCACCTGGAATTTGCCGATGGGTTTGCCGAATGCTTCGCGCTGGGCGGCCCACTGGAGGCTTTCCTCCAAGGCCAGTTGCGCGGTCATGTTGGCCATGAGGGCCAAGGCCAGGCGCTCGCTCTGGAAGTTGCCCATGATGCAGGCAAAGCCCATGTTCTCGACACCGATGAGATTGCCCACAGGCACGCGGCAATCGTCGAAGAACAACTCGGCGGTGTCCGACGCCCACCAGCCCATCTTCTTCAGCGGCTGGCCGACGGTGAAACCCGGGATGCCCTTTTCGATCAGCAGCAGGCTGATACCGCCAAAGCCCGGCCCACCTGTGCGCACGGCCACGGTGTAGAAATCAGCGCGAATGCCGCTGGTGATAAAGGTCTTGGCGCCGCTCACGCGGTAATGCTCGCCTTCACGTACGGCGCGGGTTTGCAGGTTGGCTACATCCGAGCCGCCGCTGGGCTCGGTGACCGCCAGGGCGATGATCTTCTCGCCGGCGAGCACCAGAGGCGCTATGCGCTCACGCACGTCGGGCCGGGCCCATTTGACGATGGGCGGCAGGCCAATATCCAGGGAGCCGAGCCCGGCCACCACGCCACCGGAGCCGCAGCGCATCAGCTCTTCGCTGGCGGCGACCTTGGCGAACAGATCGCCTTCGTGGCTGCCACCCAGCGCCTCGGGGTAGCCGATGCCCAGAACGCCCGCCGCACCGGCCTTGAGGTAAAGCTCGCGGGGAAAACTTTCCGCTTCCTCCCATTGCTCGATGCCGGGCAACATCTCGCGTTCGACGAAGCGGCGCACGCTGTCGCGGACCAATTGGTGGCTGGGATCGAAGTATTCCTGAAAGGCAGACATCGGCAAGCTCCATGGCGGGATGGAGCGAACTTACCAAGCGCTTGCTTGGTTATCAAGCCGAATACATTTTTTACCGTCACACAAAACCAATGTGGGAGCCGGGCTTGCCCGCGATGCAGACGCCTCGGTTTTTCAGGTACACCGTGGTGATGCTATCGCAGCGATGCGGCGACCCGACAAGCCAGCTCCCACATTGGGACTGCAGTAGGTTTTAAAGCGCGATGGGTTTGCGGCCTGCGAACGAGTGCGCCAGGGTGCCGCCGTCCACCAATTCCAACTCGCCACCCAACGGTACGCCATGGGCGATCCGTGAAGTAATCAAACCTTTATTGGTCAGCAACTGAGCGATGTAGTGCGCCGTGGCTTCACCTTCCACCGTCGGGTTGGTCGCCAGGATCACTTCAGTAAAGGTGCCCTGCTCTTCGATTCGCGCCACCAGTTGTGGAATACCGATGGCTTCCGGCCCCAGGCCATCGAGCGGCGACAGGTGGCCCTTGAGCACGAAGTAACGCCCGCGGTAACCGGTCTGCTCCACGGCGTACACATCCATCGGCCCTTCCACCACGCACAGCAACGTGTCGTCGCGACGCGGGTCGGCGCATTGCGGGCAGAGTTCTTCTTCGGTAAGGGTGCGGCACTGGCGGCAATGGCCCACACCTTCCATGGCCTGGCTCAGGGCCTGGGCCAGGCGAGTGCCGCCGCTGCGATCACGCTCCAGCAGTTGCAGCGCCATGCGCTGGGCAGTTTTCTGGCCGACGCCGGGCAAAGTGCGCAAGGCGTCGATCAGTTGGCGAATCAGGGGGCTGAAGCTCATGGGCGAAGGGTCCGACAAAACAACGAGACGCGGTTTATACCCGCGCCCCGGATTAGCGTCAAATACTCAATCCTGCGCGACGCGCACCACCAACTTGCCGAAGTTGCGCCCTTCGAGCAGGCCGATAAAGGCTTCGGGCGCCTGCTCCAGGCCATCGACCACGTCCTCGCGGAACTTGATCTTGCCCTCGCGCACCCAAGGCGCCATAGCGCTGAGGAACTCCGGCTGGCGGTCGCCATAGTCGTCGAACACAATAAAGCCCTGGATCCGCACCCGCTTGGTCAGCAAGGTGCGTTGCAGCGCCGGCAAACGGTCAGGGCCGCTGGGCGCTTCATGGGCGTTATAGCCGGCGATCAACCCGCACAGCGGCACGCGCGCCTTGGGGTTGAGCAAAGGCAGCACAGCATCGAAGACTTTACCGCCGACGTTTTCAAAGTAGATGTCCACGCCTTTGAAGCAGGCCAGGGCCAGTTCATGGGCAAAGTCTTCGCTCTTGTGGTCGATACAGGCGTCAAAGCCCAACTCATCCACCACATAGCGGCATTTGTCCGCGCCACCGGCGATGCCCACCACGCGCAAGCCCTTGAGCTTGGCCACCTGGCCCACCACCGACCCCACCGCGCCCGACGCAGCCGCCACCACCAGGGTTTCCCCGGCCTTGGGCTGGCCGATATCCATCAGGCCCATATAGGCCGTCATGCCCGGCATACCCAGTACGCCCAGGGCCATCGACGGACTCGGCAGACCCTTGGGCAGCGGGATCAGGTTATGGCCTTCGCAAATGCAGTGGCTTTGCCAGCCAGTGGCGCCGACCACCAGGTCGCCCACTTCGAATTTCGGGTTGCGCGATTGCTCGACACGGCTGACAGCCCCACCGGTCATCACTTCACCGATTTCCACGGGTGCGGCATAGGACGGCGCGTCACTCATGCGTCCACGCATGTAGGGGTCCAAAGACAGGTACAGGGTCTTGAGCAGCACCTGGCCGTCTGCCAGGTCCGGCAGGCTGACACGTTCCAGGCGAAAGTTTTCCGGCGTGGGGGCGCCTTGAGGGCGTGAGACCAGAACGATGCGTTGGTTGAGCGTCATTTCTTGAGGCATCAGCGGGGCTCCTTTATCGGTGAGTGGTTTCAACGGTATAGGGTGCAGACCATCGGTGAAGGCTTGGGGTTCGATGTTTCGACCGGCGAAAAAAATGCCAGGCACGATGCCTGGCATTTGAGTCTAGCTAAAGCGTGTATCAGAACGGCAGTTTCATGCCCGGTGGCAGTTGCATGCCAGCGGTCACGCCGGACATTTTGTCCTGGCTGTTGGCTTCGATCTTGCGCACAGCGTCGTTGACGGCTGCGGCGAACAGCGCTTCGAGCATTTCCAGGTCATCTTCACCCACGCCCGGCAATACGCTTGGGTCGATGCTGACACGCTTGATGTCGTGACGACCGGTCATCACCACGCTGACCATATCGCCACCGGCTTTACCGGTGACTTCGGCGTTGGCCAGCTCTTCCTGCATCTTGGCCATTTTTTCCTGCATCTGCTGCGCCTGCTTCATCAGGCCGGCCATGCCACCTTTCATCATGGGAATCACCTCAAAAGTACGTGGATCAATGAATAGCCCGGTGTCATGACGCTTGGGGCACCGGGGCTTCGACAGGTTCAATAGTATCGTGGCGGACGACCGCACCGAACTGTTGCATCATTTGTTGGATAAGCGGATCTGCGTGGATCGAATCCTCAGCCTCGCGCTGGCGGTTAAGGCGCCGACGGGTCGCGGCCTGGGCCGGCGTTTCCTGCTCGGGCTTGATCAGCTCGATGGCAATGGTCAGCGTGCGCCCATGGTACTGGTTGAGCGCATCGTTGAGCCGGCGCTGCTGGGTGGCGTTGAACAAGGCGCTATGGGCCGGGTCCAGGTGCAGCAGCCAGTGGTCGCCTTCGATGGAAATCAGGGTGCAGTTGGCGGCGATACTGCCGGTCATGCCGGAGATCGGCAATTTCGGAAACAATTCCAGCCATTGCAGGGCCAGACCGGTAGCCGGGGCCGCGGCAGGTTCTGCCTCGGGCTCGGGCGCCGGTTCCGCGGTGTGCTCGCTGGCCAGTTCGTCCAGGTAGCTGTAGGCCGAATCCATGTCCGGCTCGATGTAGTCTTCGTCCAGCGGCGGTTCGTCATCCAGGTCAATGCCCGGCGTGGCCGCGTCGACCTGGGCGACCGTCGGTTCAGGAACGGGCGCCGATACCCACTCAGGGGCATCCGGCACCACGCTGTCCGGAGTCGGCGTAGGCATCGGCGTCAGCTCGGGTTGCTCGCCGGTGGTTTCCAGCACGGGCTCCACGGCGGGCTGTTGCTCGGGCTCTACTTGCGCTTCGACCGGGTCATTCCAGGGCAAGTCGACCACGGGTTCGGGCTCGGGCTCAATGACCGGCTCGGGCTCGACCACCGGTGCGACGGCAACCGGCGCAGGTTCAGGCTCAGGTGCCGGCGCAACCGGCTCAGGCACAGCAACCGCAGGCGCTGCAACTACTGGCGCGACAACGGCCGCCCCAGCCACGGGTTTGGCGGAATCAACTGTGGCCTGGCTGATCCCCACTGGCTTTAGCGGCTGTCTCGGTGCGTCTGCCGAATCTGCCGGCCGGAACGCCAGCATGCGCAGCAGCACCATTTCAAAGCCACCCCGCGGGTCGGGTGCCAGGGGCAAGTCGCGGCGACCGATCAGGCCCATCTGGTAGTAGAACTGCACGTCTTCGGCCGGCAAGGCCTGGGCCAGGGCCAATACGCGATCACGGTCGCCATGACCGTTGTCCACGCCTTCCGGCAGGGCCTGGGCGATGGCGACGCGGTGCAATACGTTGAGGATTTCCGAAAGCACGCCATTCCAATCCGGGCCTTGCTCCGACAGGTGGCGCACCGCTTCGAGCAACGCCTTGGCGTCACCCTCGATCAGCGCGTGCAGCACGTCGAACACCTGGCCGTGGTCCAGGGTACCGAGCATGGCGCGCACGTCGGCGGCCATGACCTTGCCTTCACCAAACGCGATGGCCTGGTCGGTGAGGCTCATGGCATCGCGCATCGAACCATCGGCGGCACGGCCCAGCAACCACAGCGCGTCGTCTTCGAACGGTACGTTCTCGACGCCCAGCACGTGGGTCAAATGCTCGACCACACGCTCGGGGGTCATGTTTTTCAGGGAGAACTGCAGGCACCGCGACAAAATCGTTGCCGGAAGTTTCTGCGGGTCGGTGGTGGCCAGGATGAATTTGACGTAGGGCGGCGGCTCTTCCAGGGTTTTCAACAAGGCGTTGAAGGAGTGGCTGGACAGCATGTGCACTTCGTCGATCAGGTAGACCTTGAAGCGGCCACGGCTCGGCGCGTACTGCACGTTGTCCAGCAGTTCGCGGGTGTCTTCGACCTTGGTACGACTCGCGGCGTCGATCTCGATCAGGTCGACGAAACGCCCTTCGTCGATCTCACGGCACACCGAACAGGTGCCACAAGGCGTCGAGGTAATACCGGTTTCACAATTCAGGCATTTGGCGATGATGCGCGCAATCGTGGTCTTGCCCACCCCGCGCGTACCGGTGAACAGGTAGGCGTGGTGCAGCCGTTGGCTGTCCAAGGCATTGATCAGAGCCTTGAGCACATGGGTCTGGCCGACCATTTCGCGGAACGAGCGCGGGCGCCATTTACGTGCAAGAACCTGATAACTCATCGAAAACCGTCGCAACTGGGAAGCAGAAGCCGGTAATGCTAGCGGAGCAAGGGGGAAATTGCATCCGGCACGCTCGTCTAATCTGACGAAGCTTGTTCGATTGGCCTCCCAGAGGGCACCTGAGGACGTTTTGCTGGCACCTTGGAGCGCCAACGCCCTTCCAGACTGATAGCGGCGACGCTGGCCAGCACGACCACTGCGCCCAGCATCACCTGCAGGGTGACGTGCTCGCCAAGCAGCGTGGCGGCCATCAGCATGGCAACCGGTGGAATCAGGTACATCGCCACCGACGCACGACTGACCTCGACGTGCTTCAACACGTAACCCCAGGCCAGATAGGCCAAGGCACTGGGAAAAATACCCAGCACCAGCACGGCGAGATTCTCCCCCATCGGTGCCTGCACGATGGCGGCGGGCAGTCCCGGCAGGTTCACGCACAGCATCAGCGTGCCGGACCACACCATGTAGCACGCCATCGTCAACGGGCTGTAGCGATGGGCGTAATGTCGCTGGATGGCGAAGTACACACTCCATGAGCAGGCCGCCAACAAGATCAGCAAACCCCGTGGGTTGAGATCGCCCATGCCCTGGTCGCCCCAGATCACCACCAGTACGCCAGCCAACCCCAACAGTACGCAACCCCAGCGCCAGGCGCTGACCTGCTCTTTCAAGCAGAAAAACGCGATCAACACACTGAACAACGGCGCCGACTGTGCCAACACACTCGACGCTGCCGCCGTCACCCATTGCTGCCCATGATTGAGACTAGTGTGGTGCAGGAACACCCCGAAAAAGCCCAGCACCAACAACCACGGCAGGTCGCGCAATGGTGGCCGTCCAATTCCCACCCCCCAGGCCACGCAGCCCATGAATACCGACGCGATCAAAAACCGCAGCAGCGCCAATTGGCCGGGGCTATAACTGTGCAACCCCATGTGTACGCCGATGGGCGAATACGCCCAGCAGAGGATGACGCTGGCAATGACTAGCGTAAGCTTCAGAGGTGACGGAGTATTCATCGACAGCATCCACGCAAAAGGAATGCTGCCAGTCTTGGCCCAGGCCAGGCATAGGACAATTAAGCGTTTCTGACTTCTGAAATCATTGGAACTGAGCAATGGAACTGGCCCAACTGAAAATGGTGCGAGCCGTGGCGCAAACCGGCAGCGTGGCCCAGGCGGCACTGCAATTGCACTGTGTGCCGTCCAACATCACCACGCGCATCAAGCAGCTGGAAAGCGAGTTGGGCACGCCGCTGTTTATCCGTGCTGGCCGAGGGCTGGCGATCAGCGCTGCGGGAGAAATCTTCCTGGATTACTGCGAACGTATCCTGGCCTTGGTGGATGAATCCAAACGCGCGGTGGATGCCAGCGCCATTCCCCGTGGCACCTTGCGCATCGGTGCGGTGGAATCCAGTGCCAGCGGGCGCTTGCCGCCGCTGCTGGCGGAATACCACCGGCGTTATCCCAATGTCAGCCTGGAACTGGTCACCGGTGCCTGGGCGCAACTGCTGGACGACCTGCAGCACCACCGCCTGGACGTGGCGCTGGTGGCCGCCGGCGGCAAACGCACGAAGCTGGAACAGAGCGTGGTCTACAGCGAACGCCTGGTGCTGATCGCCAGCGCGTGCAGCGCGCCTATCAATAGCGCCGAGGACTTGGCCGGCCGTACATTGCTGGTATGGCCGCCGGGCTGCCCTTATCGCGCCGCCCTGGAAAACTGGCTCAAGCCCCATAACGTCAAGCCAGCGATTGCCAGCTATGCAAGCTGGGGCACGATCATCGGTTGCGTCAGCGCGGGGATTGGCGTGGCGTTGGCACCCGAGGGGATCCTGGCGCGCTATGAACAGGCCAATCAGTTGGCGTCTTATCGCTTTGAAGCGCTGACGCCCGTGGACAACCTGTTGTTCTGGCATACGGACACCCAGCGGCACCTGGCGCGAGATGCGTTCGCCGGGCTACTGCGCGAGACCTTTGGCTGACTTGCTCGCTCCTACAATTTAGGGCTTCGGGGCAGCCAACCGTGCGTACTGGCCCTGGCTGATCCAGCCCGTGAAAGAGCGGTCGTCAGCGTTGATGAATTCCACCTGCGCCCAACCGTCCTTGAACGCCAGTACGCCCACCACGTCATGCTTGACGATGTAGGGCCGCTTTGCCGCTTTGGCGCCCGGCGTTTTAAGCAGGTAAGCCTTGTCGGCAGACACCGTCACCAAGCCGATCCATTGTTTGCTGGCGGTCTGGCTCAGCTCCAGGCCCGTGGCGATTTCCGGCATCAGCACATTGATGCAGCCAGGGTGTTGGCGGCCCTGCGCCACGGTCAGGGTCACCCCGTCGGGCGCCGCGGCCAAACTGCCTGGGTAGGCAGCGTCCCGCCAGGTGGTGAGCGCTTCGGGCTTGCCTTGCAGGTAGAACGTGCAACCACGGGCCACACCCTCGCCCATCGATTCCTGATAGAACCCCTCGACCTGATGCCCAGGCGTCACCGCCAGCAT
Organism: Pseudomonas sp. FSL L8-0168; assembly: GCF_037976155.1. Classification (NCBI taxonomy): domain Bacteria; kingdom Pseudomonadati; phylum Pseudomonadota; class Gammaproteobacteria; order Pseudomonadales; family Pseudomonadaceae; genus Pseudomonas; species Pseudomonas sp. FSL L8-0168. The sequence goes on from NZ_CP150262.1 coordinate 3,676,261, forward strand.
CAGCCCTTCATATTTACCTGAATGCAACGCCGCCGAGCCGGCCAACGCGGGCGCCACGGCGCACCACGACAACACTCCCATCGCCAGATAACGAATCATCTTATTTCTTCCCTTCAAAGGCTTCGTAGGCTTGTTTCATCAGGACGTCATAGTTGCCGTAATCGTCGCCATTATAGTTTCGGGCCATGGCGGTAAAATCCTTGTTTTTCATCGCGCTCAACAAGGCCGAGTTGTGGCTGCAAAGGCTGAGATAGGCCTTGAGTTGATTACCGGCATTGACCTTCAATGACGCCACGAACTCAAACACCGTCTTGAATCCGCACGCCGCAAAATTGAACCCCATGATTTGAAACATGCCCCAGGAGGCCGACATCAAAGCCGCTTCCTGGTCCAGCGCAAAGGCAGTGGCCATGGTCTCCCAGGCCTTGACCTGATCCTTGTTGTTCGTCTGCCATTGCGGGCCGGCTTTTTTCTTGTAGACATACGACAGCAGCGGCTGCGACTGGTCGTAGATGTGCTTGGTGTACTTGCGAAAGTGGTGCCCTTCAAAGGCGATGATCGGCAACTTGGCAGGCCCGAACCCCACCTTCCCGCCCGACTCCACCGTGGCGAACGCCTTGACCACATTCACCGAAATACCGTTGCCCAATTGCTTGGCGGCGTTCTGGAAATCCGTATCGCTCAAGGTCGTCCCGCCGTCGCAGGTGGACTGCATCATCAACTGCCGGTTACGCCGCTCGGCCTCGATCACCGCACGCACACGGTCCAGGTACACATTGACCGTGGCCTGTACCGCATCGATGTTGTTATTGCCGAAAATGTTGAGAAACGTCGGAATGCGCGTGTTAGGAAAAGCCCGCACCGGCACCTTCAGCGCCTCTTCGATCAGACTGTTGAACGTTCGCCCGGTGGGGTCGATCACGCCATCGGGATGGGCGTACTTGAGATGGCGAAACTGATACTGGCTGATGCACTGCACCAACTGGCCGTCGCACTTGCCGTTTTCCAGCAAGGCAAACCCCATCTTGGGAATGATCAAATTGAATAGATACTGGATGCACTGAACATCGGCGGGCAAGTTGCGGGCTTTGCCGGGCGTCCCTACCGAAGCACTGATAAGACGAGGCAACCCTTGCAGGCTTTTCATGACAGACATCCTTGTGAGTGAAAGAAGCGATAGCACTTCAATATCAAATCCATGCCCTTGTCATACTCTGAAACAAGTGGCCGGCGCAAGCTAACAAGGCGGTCTGCGGGTTGTCCAGAGGGCTTTATGAAAGTTGTGAAACAGCCGGATTAAATCCGTCAGTAACCGTGGGATTCACGGGCCTTTTGATACTTGTGGTAGTCGAGCCACTCGACCACATCGTAGGGCAGGTACAACTGCACCCGGGCTCGTGAAATCGCGATATACACCGCACAGAGTCGTTGATCGAACGCGTAGGCGTCCTGGAACTTCACGTTGGTCAACAGTTCCGGCGTAAGCAATACCCGGTCGAACTCCATGCCGCCCGCATCCTGCGCCAGCATCAACAGGACGCGCTCGTCCGGATGGCCGATCAACCTGTTCAAACGCGTGACATCCGCCACGTTAAAGCCTTTTTCCAGTTCGGCCTCGACCCAAAGAAACGCCTCATCGAACTGGCAGGCTTCGCGCACCTGCTGCCAATCGGCCATGTCACTGAAAAACGCATGGGGGCCGAGGTCATTGAACTCATTGCTATAGAAATCGGGTTTGAACAACGCGATGACCGTGTCCATGAAATGCTTGAGCGACTGCTGGGCCTCTTTGCTCGCCAGGCCGAACGCACAACGGGCGAGGCTCAGTTGGATCGCCCACTGCATGGTGTCCCAATGGGAAGCGGTCAACACCACGCAACCTTGCGGGGGTACAAAACCCTGCGGATAAAACTCAATGCCGACATCGGCATCGCGTGCGCCCTCGAAAAGCGATTTGCTTTTTTCCGAGTGCAAGCTGATCAACGGGTTGACCAGGCGCTCGACATTGCGCCCGGAACGCACGGAGTAGCACACGTCGGTATGGCGAACCTCACGGGCGCGTTTGACCACGCCGCCACTGGCCTGCTGATACTCATCCCCCAAAGTGATCAGCACCTGGCGGCCGCGCTCGATGATTTGCAGCAACGGCGCGGGGATGTCCTGGCTCTCATCGATGAGCACGTGGGTATAGCGCTCGGGGACGACGCAGCCTGCAAGGCTGGCGCGCTTGATCATCAACAAGGCTTCAAACCCGGTATGCCGGCCCCAGGCCGGGTTCGCCTCAAGGTAGCCCCACAACCGGCTGGCATATTCGAGCAGCACCCTGGCATCGACGCCGGCGAGCGGTTGCTTGAAATGCGGCAAATGCTGGGCCGACAAGCTGTACTCCCAAGAGCGGCAGTAGGCTTCAAGCACCTTGAGGCACACCTCCACTACCGCTTGCCCTTCCAGGCGACGAAAACCAAAGATATTCAGTTCTTGGGCGAGCGCCTGCTTGGTCGGCACCCTCACCGGCGCATTCAGCGGCTTTGGCCTGGGGCCATGCAATAGAGCATGGGCGAAGTCCTGAAAGGTATGCCCGGCCTTACGCTCCCGCGCTCCCACCATGCGAGCACGCAGGGTTTCGAGTTTTGCCGGGGTGCGTGCCAGCAGCAAGGTCTTTTCCGGGCGCAGGTGCTCCAGCAAGGCCACCAGCAGGTGACTCTTGCCAATGCCTGCGTAGCCTTGCACATGCAGGTCTTCGTTCAGGTTGGCACGGAAGGTTCTGAGCAGCTTGTCCTGCTCGGCGCTCAACCAGCGCTCGCGATGCCTGGGCGTGATCACCTGCTGGCTGAACGGATCATTGGCCTTGAGATGGCGGACTTTATACTCGACGTCCCATTTGCCACTGGGTAACAGGTAGTCCTGCGCCTGGACTTCCTCCTCCAGCAGAAAGCGCAGCTTCAGGCTTTTGACCACATTGAGGCCGAAGTACAGCTTCCTCTGATCGAACAGCCGCTGCGCTTCAGAGAGCAGGGACACACTGGCCGAATGGCGGGCATCGACTGCCCAGTCAATCAGCTTGGCCAACACTTTTTCAGCACCGTTGGCGCTAAGGTCGCTTTCCGGCACCTGCGCCAGGTTCTGGATCACCAACACCGCCGCCAATTGGGGCTCACTCAGGGCTACAAGCGCATCGAAACCCTCACTGCCCAACAACCCCGCACAGGTGTGCTCGGTGATCGGCAAGAAAACAGGGCTGGATAAATTGAAATGTTCCGAGTGCATAGAGCCTCGTAGCCAGGGGAAGAGACGCTTGGGAGTATGCCACCAGACGGGAAATGACCGTCATGCACTGTGCAGGAAGCATCACAGATGACGGGCTGAAAATAACTTGAGATTTAGAAGGGACTGCAGAAGGGAGCGTTATGGAGGCAACCCCACCAGCCACACCCCGGCACACAATGTTCCCGCTGTGGCTGCTGCCTTCCGGCTCTGACCAGGTTCACGGGTAATCGTTGCGGGGGGACCGATGGGGTCACCATAACGACGCTGCCTCTCGGCAAGCCGCGCCATTGTACCCATCTCATCGGAAGTTACAACCGTTGGTTCCGGATTAAAAAATGAGAAGGCTCAAGCACTTGCCATAACCCCATCAGCCCTGCCGCCTTCTTCCTGGATGACCAGGTGAATAAAGTGCAGCTTGGCAATCACCGCGGGCGGCAGCACGAAGGGGTAGAAATCCGGCTGGCCCATGGCGCGGGACAGTTCGTTGAGCATGCCGGCCAGTTCGATCCAGGCATTGACGAAGGAAAGGAATGCCGGGCCGCCAGGGTGTTGCGGGTCGTAGAGAGTGGTCAGGGGGAATGGCTGGTAATCCAGGTCCATCTCGCGGGCGCTCATGCCAAAGCCCAGGGCTGTGTCCACGGCGTCCATCATGTGCAGGTAGTGGGCCCAGGTTTCAGCCCAATCTTCCCAGGGGTGCATGGTGGCGTAGGCGCTCACGCAGGTGAGTTGCCAGTCGGGGCGCGGGCCGTTCTGGTAGTGCTGGTCGAGGGCCTCGGCATAACTGGCGCGTTCGTCGCCGAACAGGTTGCGAAAATGAGGGAGCCAGTGGCTGTTGGCGATCAGGCGGTCCCAGTAGTAATGACCGACTTCATGGCGAAAATGGCCGAGCAAGGTGCGGTACGGCTCGCGCATCTGTACGCGGACTTTTTCGCGGTGGGCGTCATCGGCTTCCTTGATGTCCAGGGTGATCAGCCCATTGGCGTGGCCGGTGGTGGGCGCGTTGCCTTCCAGGTCGATACCGATAAAGTCGAAGGCCAGGCCAGTCTCTTCGTCAACGCTCTTGGGCACCACTTGCAGGCCCAGGCTGATCAGTTGCGCCACCAAGCGGCGCTTGGCGGTTTCGACCTTGCGCCAGCGTTCGGGGTTTTCCGCAATTGATAGGTCAGGAATGGTGCGGTTCAGGCTACAGGCCACGCACAACGGCGCGGTGCTGTGGGCAGGAATCAGCCAGTTGCACGCAGCCGGTGAGTCGAGGTTGGCGCAGCGCCGAAAAGCGCCAGCATCAAGATTGTCGTCGGCCAGCCAAGTACCGACCACCGGCCCAGGTTGCAGGGACGACAGGCGGCTTTGCTGCGGCTGGTAACCCAACGCCGCCTGGCAGGCCAGGCATTGGCTGTTGCGAAAGAACAGCGACTGGCCACACCGGCATCGCCACACCTTGCTGTTGCGCGAGGTTTCGGCCATGAACGGAGCGGCGATGCGCGTGCTGAGTTGCTCGAAGTAGCGGAACATGGCGATCTCTCCCTGGGTGACAGAGACTAGATCATTTCTCGGGAGAGATCGTTCCCACGCTCCGCGTGGGAATGCCGCCTTGGACGCTCTGCGTCTGCGCGAAGGCCGTGACGCGGAGCGTCACAGGATGCGTTCCCACGCGGAGCGTGGGGACGATCAATCAGACGGTGATGTTGTGCTTGGCCAGGAAGGCGACGAAGGCCTCTTCGTCCAGTACTTTCAGGCCCAGCTCATTGGCCTTGGCCAGTTTCGAGCCGGCGCCGGGTCCCGCCACCACACAGTGGGTTTTCGCCGAAACGGAACCGGCCACCTTGGCCCCCAGGCTTTCGAGCTTGTCCTTGGCCACATCGCGGCTCATCAACTCCAGGGAGCCGGTGAGTACCCAGGTGTGCCCGGCTTCGGGCAAGCCTTCAACGACCTTTTTCTCGCTCTGCCAGTGCATGCCGAAGTCCTTGAGCTGCTGCTCGATGGCCAGGGCATGGTTGGCGTTGTCGGCATTGTCGAAAAACTCCCGTACAGCCTTGGCTTGCTTCTCGGGCAGCGCCTGGCGCATGTCGAGCCAGTCAGCCTTGATGATGCCCTCCAGCGAACCGAACTTGTCCGCGAGCTTCTGCGCAGCACCTGGCCCTACCGACGGCACGTGCAGTTTGTCGAGCAAACCGCCCAAGGTGGTGCTGGCGGCGAATTCCGCGCTGAGTTCGCCCTGCTCCTGCAATTGCAGGCCGCATTCGTCTGGCGACAACAGCGCGCCAATCACCTGCTGGTTGTGCCCGTCTTCAAAGAAGCTATGGATCTCATGGGCCACTTCCAGCCCTACATCCGGCAAGTACGTCAGCACCTCTGGCAACGCCTTTTGAACACGCTCCAGGGACGCCAGCGAGCGCGCAAGCACCTTGGCCGTCTCCTCGCCCACATCGGGAATGCCCAAGGCGTAGATAAAGCGTGCCAGGGTCGGGGTCTTGCTGTTTTCGATGGCGCTGATCAGCTTCTTGCTGGAGATATCGGCAAAGCCTTCCAGGTCGATGATCTGTTCGTATTTGAGCTTATAGAGATCGGCCGGCGAGCCGATGAGCTGTTCATCCACCAGTTGCTCGATGGTCTTGTCGCCCAGGCCGTCGATGTCCATGGCCCGGCGCGAGACGAAATGAATGATGGCCTGCTTGAGTTGCGCACCGCAGGCCAGACGCCCGACGCAACGGTACACCGCGCCTTCGCTGACGGTTTCCTTGCCCTTACTGCGCTTGACCAACTGCGTGCGCTCCACATGGGAACCGCACACCGGGCAATTTTGCGGGATCTGCACAGCGCGGGCGTTTTCCGGGCGGCGTTCGGTGACCACCGAGACCACCTGCGGAATCACATCACCGGCGCGGCGGATGATCACGGTGTCACCGATCATCAGCCCCAAGCGTGCCACTTCGTCCATGTTGTGCAGGGTGGCATTGGACACGGTCACACCGGCCACCTTGACCGGCTTGAGGCGCGCCACCGGCGTGACCGCACCGGTACGGCCGACCTGGAATTCCACGTCGAGCAGCTCGGTGAGTTCTTCCATAGCCGGGAATTTGTGCGCGATCGCCCAGCGCGGCTCGCGGGCACGGAAGCCCAGTTCACGCTGGTAGGCAATGCTGTTGACCTTGAACACCACGCCGTCGATTTCATAGCCCAGCGCATTGCGGCGCTCGCCGATGTCGCGGTAGTAGTCCAGGCATTCCTGAATGCCCTTGGCCAGCTTCAACTCGTGGCTGATGGGCATGCCCCACTTCTGCAACTGCTTGAGGTTGCCGATATGGGTGTCGCTGATATCCGCGGTCACCTGGCCGATGCCATAGCAGCAGAACTCCAGCGGGCGACTGGCGGTGATCTTCGAATCCAGTTGGCGCAGGCTGCCCGCCGCGGCGTTGCGCGGGTTGGCGAAGGTCTTGCCACCCACTTCCAGTTGCGAGGCGTTCAACCGCTCGAAACCGGCCTTGGACATGAACACTTCACCGCGCACTTCCAGGGTGGCTGGCCAGCCCGCGCCGTGCAGTTTCAGAGGGATATTGCGCACGGTGCGCACGTTGACGCTGATGTCCTCGCCCGTGGTGCCGTCGCCCCGGGTGGCACCGCGCACCAGCTCGCCATCCTGGTACAACAGGCTGACCGCCAGGCCATCCAGCTTCGGCTCGCAGCTGTATTCCACCGCCGCGCCAGCGCCAAACAGATCGCCCACCGGCAGGTCAAGGCCCTCGGTGACCCGGCGATCAAACTCCAGCATGGTGGTTTCATCGAAGGCGTTGCCCAGGCTGAGCATCGGGATCTCGTGCTTGACCTGGGTGAACGCCGACAATGCCGCACTGCCGACCCGCTGCGTCGGTGAATCACGCGTCACCAGTTCCGGGTGCTCGGCCTCCAGAGCTTTGAGCTCGTGGAACAGGCGGTCGTATTCGGCGTCCGGGATGCTCGGCTCGTCGAGGACGTGGTAGCGGTAGTTATGCTGATCCAGTTCAGCGCGCAGTTCGAGGATGCGGGTATGGGCGGCGGTCATGGGTGTTCTCTCATAAAGCAAAAGAGCAGCCGAAGCTGCTCAATATGTTAGTGCACGGATTCTACAGACAACGCTTAAGATCGTTCCTCAGCGTTTCTGTGTCAGGGCGCGACGCTCGAACTCGACGATGCGCTGACGGTAGTGTTCGATGGTCTGGGCGGTGAGCACGCTGCGTTGGTCGTCCTTGAGCTCGCCGTTGAGTTCCTGGGACAGCTTGCGGGCGGCGGCCACCATCACGTCGAACGCTTGTTTGGGGTGACGCGGGCCTGGCAGACCAAGGAAGAAACTCACCGCCGGGGTGCTGAACAGGTCGATATCGTCGAGATCGAACGTGCCCGGCTTGACCGCGTTGGCCATGGAGAACAGCACTTCGCCGTTACCGGCCATGCTTTCGTGACGATGGAAGATATCCATCTCGCCAAAACGCAGGCCGCTTTCGAGGATGTTCTGCAAGAGTGCCGGGCCTTTGAAACCGCCGGCGTCGCGGCAGATCACGCTGATGACCAGCACTTCTTCGGCAGCCGGCTGATCGTTCACCGATTGGCGCGACGCGCTTTTGGTCGCGGTCTCGTCCGGGAAATCATCATCACGGCTGCTGAAGCTCGGGCCGTCGTCAACGTCGAGGTTCAGGTCGCCCTGGTGTGGCTCGGCAACCGCCGCGCCACCACGCTTGCCGCGCTTGGAGGACGGTTCGCGGGCTTCACGCAGCGGGGCGCTCATCGACGGCAGGTCGTGCTCGTCCAGTTGCGGCTCTTTATGGGTATCCAGCACACGGGGCGGCCCAAGCAGCTCGGCGGCGCCGTCGTCGTCAGGCAAGTTGGACAGGTTTCGGTCCAGACGGAACTTGAGCTTGCCCTTGCCACCGCGCATACGGCGCCAGCCATCGAAAAGAATACCGGCAATGACAATGATGCCGATGACGATCAGCCACTCGCGCAGACCGATTTCCATGTAATCCCGTGCCTCTAATAAAAAATGCTGAAAAATAAGGGGTTTAGCACCGTGCAAACCGCTTTAAAACGTGGCGCCAACTCTATGTTCTGACTGACGTTTTGCCCACGCACACGAAAAATTGACATTAAACTAGCACGACCAAAGATAACTTTACACCGTCTGTCAAAATGCCTTGAACAAATATGTCCATTTGCCACTTTCCCCAGGCCGGTAAATCGCCCTACAGCGTGCTGTAAATTCTCTCTCCCAGCGTGGCTCAGGATTCCACCATCGCCATCGCCTCTTCCACATCCACCGCGACCAATCGCGAACAGCCGGGCTCATGCATCGTCACCCCCATCAACTGGTCGGCCATTTCCATGGCGATCTTGTTGTGGGTGATATAGATGAACTGCACCGTCTGGGACATCTCTTTGACCAACCGAGCGTAGCGTCCAACGTTAGCGTCATCCAGCGGTGCGTCAACCTCGTCGAGCATGCAGAACGGCGCCGGGTTCAACTTGAAGATGGCAAATACCAGGGCCAATGCGGTCAGGGCTTTTTCGCCGCCGGACAACAAATGGATGGTGCTGTTCTTCTTGCCCGGAGGCCGCGCCATGATCGTTACCCCTGTATCGAGTAGATCTTCGCCCGTCAGTTCCAAGTAGGCGCTGCCACCACCGAAAACTTTTGGGAATAACGCCTGTAAACCGCCATTAATCTGATCAAAGGTATCTTTGAAGCGGTTGCGGGTTTCCTTGTCGATCTTGCGGATCACGTTTTCCAGGGTGTCCAGGGCTTCAACCAGATCAGCGTCCTGGGCATCCAGATAACGTTTACGCTCGGACTGCTGCTGGTACTCATCGATAGCGGCGAGGTTGATCGCGCCCAGGCGTTGAATACGTGCGGCAATCCGTTCAAGTTCTTCTTCGGCGTCTTTCTCGTTGGCCTGGGCGGTCAGGGTGTTGAGCACGCCGTGCAGGTCATAGCCGTCTTCCAGCAATTGGTCTTGCAAGGTCTTGCGGCGCACGGTGAGGGCTTGCCATTCCATACGCTGTTGTTCGAGTTGGCCGCGGATCAACTGGGACTGCTGCTCGGCCATGGTGCGACGCTTTTCGGCGTCGCGCAGTTCGCGGTCTGCGTCTTCCAGGGCGATCTGTGCGGTCTTGAGTTCGACGTCGACGGTCATGCGCTTATCGAGCAATTCCTCAAGCTTGAGGCGCAGCTCTTCCAGCGGCGCCTCGCCCTCCTCCAGGTTGAGGCTCAGTTGCTCGCGCTTTTCGGTCAGGCGTTCGGACTGCATCTCCAGGCGCTCAAGGGCCTGGCGCGTGGAATCATGCTGGGCGCGCAACGAGCCCAAGCGTACGGCCAACTGATGGGCGTGGTCCTTGTGCTGCCGGGCTTCCTGGCGCACGCGGTCAAGGCGCTCACGCAGGCTGTCGCGCTGGGCCAGCAGCAACTCGCGCTGTTCGGTGTCCAGGGCCATGCTGTCGAGGGCTTCCTGCAAGTGCAGGCGCGCTTCACCGATCTGTTCGTGTTCCAGGGCGCGCTGTTCGCCCATCTCGGCCACTTCTTCGTCAAGACGGGTGCGGCGCAGGGTCAATTGCTCCACCTTGGCCCTGCTCGCAGACAACTGGGCTTTCAATTCGCCTTGCTGGCGCGCTTCGTCCTGCAACAGCCGACGCAGGTGTTCGCGGCCGGTTTCCTGCTGACGCTGGGTAGCACGCAGGGTTTGCAGTTCGGTTTCCAGGCTTTCCAGTGTGGCTTCGCGTTCTTCACGCTCAGCGCTCAGGTTGACGATTTCCTGGCCACGGGCCAATACGCCACTTTCCGCCTCACTGGCGCGGCGCACGCGCAGGAAGTGGCGGCCGACCCAATAACCATCGCGGCTGATCAAGCTTTCGCCGGCCGCCAATTGGCCGCGTTGGGCCAAGGCTTGCTCCAGAGACTCCACCGGCCTGACCTGGCCCAGCCAAGGCGACAGATCCATCGCCGCCTCGACCTTGTCCAGCAAACTACCCGGCACCCGCGCACCCTCGGGCGCCGGGCTGAGCAGGCGCAAATCGCCCTGGGCAAACCCGGCCAGGTCGAAGCCGCCGAAATCATCCACCAGCACCGCTTGCAGATCGGCGCCCAGCACGGTTTCCACCGCCAATTCCCAGCCGGCTTCGACTTTCAAGCCTTCGGCCAGGCGGGGGCGCTCGGCCAAATGCTGGTCGCGCAGCCATTCGGCGGTGCCGGTACCGGGGTCGAGCGCGGCTTGCTGCAAGGCCTCCAGCGAAGCCAACCGACCATTGAGCCGCTGCAAGTCGCCCTGGGCTTGCTGCTGCGCCTGGGTCGCGGTGTGCAATTGCTGACGCAGTTGCTCCAGGCGCTCCACTTGCTGCTCTTCGCTGGCCTCCAGCTCTTCCAGGGTCATTTCGCTTTCGGCCAGTTGTTCGCTCAGCGCCATGATCGCCGCGTCTTCCGGGTCGGCGGCGAGCAGTACGCGCTCTTCCTGCAGCCGGCGCTGGCGCTCGGCCAGGCGTTCCATGCTGGTTTCCAGCTGCTGGATGCGCGACTGCTGCACCTCGGCCTGGCGGCGTGGTTCGGCGGATCGCAGGTTGAAGGCGTCCCACTGTTCCTGCCAACCGTGCATGGTGGTTTCGGATTCTTCCAGGGCGGCGGCGGCCTCTTCGGCGGCGGCGCTGGTGATTTCCTGCTCGGGGGTGAGCATGTCCAGCTCTTCGCCCAAGGTCAGCAGCAAAGTACGGTCATGGCCCAGATGCGATTCGGTTTCCAGGCGTGCGCGTTCGGCTTCCTTCAAGTCATCCTGCAACTGGCGCAAACGCTGCTGGCCGTGCTGGATACTCTGCTCGACCCGGGCAATGTCACCGCCCACCGAATAGAAGCGGCCTTGCACCAGATTGAAGCGTTCGGACAACTCATGGTGGCCGTCACGCAGGCGCTCGATGCTGGCGTCGGCATTGCGCTGCTCGGCCACCAGCGCTTCAAAGCTGACTTCCTGGGTGCCAATAATCGCTTCGCGCTGGCCCACCTGGTCATTCAAGGCCTGCCAGCGCAGGGCCGACAGTTGCGCCTTGAGCTGGCGCTCTTCGCCCTTGTATTCCTGATACTTCTCGGCGGCCTGCGCCTGGCGGTGCAGGCGTTCGAGCTGGCGCTCCAGCTCTTCGCGCAGGTCGGTCAGGCGGGCGAGGTTTTCGTGGGTGCGACGGATACGGTTTTCAGTCTCGCGACGGCGCTCCTTGTACTTGGAGATGCCGGCCGCTTCTTCGATAAAGTTACGCAGGTCTTCGGGCTTGGCTTCGATCAGCTTGGAGATCATGCCCTGCTCGATGATCGAATAGCTGCGCGGGCCCAGGCCGGTGCCGAGGAAAATATCGGTGATATCGCGACGGCGACACTTGGTGCCGTTGAGGAAGTAGCTGTTCTGGCTGTCGCGGGTGACTTTACGACGGATGGAAATTTCCGCGTAGGCGGCGTATTCGCCGATCAGGGTGCCGTCGGAGTTATCGAATACCAGTTCGATACTGGCCTGGCTCACCGGCTTGCGGCTGGTGGAGCCGTTGAAAATGACGTCGGTCATCGACTCGCCGCGCAGGTTTTTCGCCGAGCTCTCGCCCATCACCCAGCGCACGGCGTCGATGATGTTCGACTTGCCGCAGCCATTGGGCCCCACCACCGCCGCCATGTTGCTGGGGAAGTTGACGGTGGTGGGGTCGACGAAGGATTTGAACCCCGCCAACTTGATGCACTTGAGCCGCACGCTTAGGCGTCCGCCAAGGCTGCGATGACCAGCGAACTGCTGCGCTGGCAATAGGCTGTGAGCACCAGGCGAATCTGCACCAGGTCACGGGCCAGTACTGCGGCGAGCAATTGCTCGAACAGCGCCAGGAACTCGCTCATGGACGCCTTGCGCTGATCCAGGGCCAGGTAATAAGCGCGGTTCATCGCCGGCTGCAGGTTTTCGACGGTTTCCTGCAAATAAGGGTTGTTGGCGAAGGGGTATGCGGCGCGCATCACGCTGAAGCTTTCTTCGACGAAAGCGCGGATGTCCTCACGCTCCAGGCTCAATTGAAGGCGTTGCTGGATCTGCAGAAACGGCGCCATGTCGGCCTGGGTCTGCCAACCTTCGGCAACCGCATTGCCGAGCAGGATGTACATCTCGCCCATCAACGTACACAGGCTCTGCACCTTGTGCGCGGTAAGTTCGGTGACGTGAGCGCCACGGCGCGGCAGGATCGCAATCAAATGGCGGCGCTCAAGGATCAGCAAAGCTTCGCGCACGGAACCACGGCTGACGTTGAGCGCCAGCGTGACCTTCTGTTCCTGGATCCGCTCCCCAGGCTTGAGATCGCCACGAATGATACGTTCGGCGAGGTGGTGAGCAATTTGCTCGGCGAGACTGTCCGGCGCCTTGAACGTCATGTTTTCCCTTCAAAATCTTCTATCAGTACAAGCGCGGCAGTGTAGCGCATTGGCCCGCTGATGGCGCTACGCCCACCGTGGCGAATTTGGCATGAAATAAGCAACGTTGAAGCCTGTAAGCCGCCAAAAACGCCGGTTCCAGAAGACTGGACCATAATTGAAAGTGTTGCGACCGCATTTTCTTGACCCTTAGGTCAGAAAACCATTGACCGAAAAGTCAGACATGACTAGATTCGGCGCAAAGCGGTTAACAACAATAATGAGTCTGCGAGGCCTTCCGTGATCCAGTTTTTACTTAACCAGGAACTCCGTAGCGAGCACGCCCTGGACCCCAACCTGACCGTGCTCAACTATCTGCGCGAGCATGTGGGCAAACCCGGTACCAAGGAAGGCTGCGCCAGCGGCGACTGTGGCGCGTGCACCGTGGTGGTCGGCGAGCTGCACACCGACGAGCAAGGCGCCGAGCAGATTCGTTACCGCAGCCTCAATTCCTGCCTGACGTTCGTGTCGTCGCTGCACGGCAAACAACTGATCAGCGTTGAAGACCTCAAGCACAAGGGTCAACTGCACAGCGTGCAACAGGCCATGGTCGAGTGCCATGGCTCACAGTGCGGCTTTTGCACCCCGGGCTTCGTGATGTCGCTGTTTGCCCTGCAAAAGAACAGCGACGCCCCCGACAGCCACAAAGCCCATGAAGCCCTGGCCGGCAACCTGTGCCGCTGCACCGGTTATCGCCCGATCCTCGCCGCCGCCGAACAGGCCTGCTGCAACAAGCCCCAGGATCAATTCGACAGCCGCCAGGCTGAAACCATCGCCCGCCTCAAGGCTATCGCGCCGACCCAGACCGGCGAACTCAACAGTGGTGACAAGCGCTGCCTGGTGCCACTGACCGTTGCCGACCTGGCCGACCTCTATGACGCCTACCCACAAGCCCGGCTGCTGGCCGGCGGCACTGACCTGGCGCTGGAAGTCACCCAGTTCCACCGCACCCTGCCGGTGATGATCTACGTCGGCAACATTGAAGCCATGAAGCGCATCGAGCAGTTCGACGACCGCCTGGAAATCGGCGCGGCCACCGCCCTCTCCGACTGCTACGCCGCGCTGCACCATGAATACCCGGACTTCGGCGAACTGCTGCAACGCTTCGCCTCCCTGCAAATTCGCAACCAAGGCACCCTGGGCGGCAATATCGGCAACGCTTCGCCGATTGGTGACTCGCCGCCGCTGCTGATTGCCCTGGGCGCGCAGATCGTACTGTGCAAGGGCAACACCCGCCGCACCCTGGCGCTGGAAGACTATTTCATCGACTACCGCGTCACCGCGCGCCAGGACAGCGAGTTCATCGAGACCATCATCGTGCCCAAGGGCCACACGCTGTTCCGGGCCTACAAGGTGTCCAAGCGCCTGGACGACGATATTTCCGCCGTATGCGCAGCGTTCAACCTGAAGATCGACAACGGCGTGGTCAGCGAAGCGCGCGTTGCGTTCGGCGGCATGGCCGCCACGCCAAAACGCGCAACCCGCTGCGAGGCTGCGCTGGTAGGCGCCACGTGGAATGCGGCCACGGTAGAAAAAGCCTGCACCGCCCTGGCCGGCGACTTCACCCCACTGTCGGACTTCCGCGCCAGCAAGGAATACCGCCTGCTCAGCGCGCAGAACCTGCTGCGCAAATACTTCATCGAACTGCAAACGCCGCACATCGAGACTCGGGTGACCGCTTATGTCTAACCATCACGCCGTGGTAAAAACCCAGGCCGAACTTGCCGCACTGTTTGCCCAGGACCTCACCACCGGAGTCGGGCGCAGCGTCAAGCATGACAGCGCCGCCAAACACGTCAGCGGTGAAGCACAGTACATCGACGACCGCCTGGAATTTCCCAACCAGTTGCACCTGTATGCGCGCATGTCGGACCGCGCCCACGCCCGGATCATCAGCATCGACACCGCGCCCTGCTACGCCTTCGACGGCGTGCGCATTGCGATCACCCATGAAGACGTACCGGGCCTGAAAGACATCGGCCCGTTGATGCCCGGCGACCCACTGCTGGCCATCGACACCGTTCAGTTCGTCGGCCAGGTGGTGCTGGCCGTGGCCGCCCGCGACCTGGAGACCGCACGCAAGGCGGCAATGGCGGCAGTGATCGAATATGAAGACCTGGAGCCAGTGCTGGATGTGGTCGAGGCGTTTCGCAACAAGCACTTCGTGCTCGACAGCCACACCCACCAACGCGGCGACTCGGCCACTGCGCTGGCAAGCGCCAAGCATCGCATACAGGGCACCTTGCATATCGGCGGCCAGGAACACTTTTATCTGGAAACCCAGATCTCTTCGGTGATGCCCACCGAAGACGGCGGCATGATCGTCTACTGCTCCACGCAAAACCCCACCGAAGTGCAGAAGCTGGTGGCCGAAGTGCTGGATGTGTCGATGAACAAGATCGTGGTCGACATGCGCCGCATGGGCGGTGGTTTTGGCGGCAAGGAAACCCAGGCCGCCAGCCCGGCGTGCCTGTGCGCCGTGGTGGCGCGCCTCACTGGCCAGCCGACCAAGATGCGCCTGCCACGGGTCGAAGACATGCTGATGACCGGCAAGCGCCACCCCTTCTATATCGAATACGACGTAGGGTTTGACGACAACGGCCGACTGCACGGCATCAACCTGGAACTGGCGGGTAACTGCGGTTGTTCGCCGGACCTGTCCAACTCGATTGTCGACCGCGCCATGTTCCACGCCGACAACTCGTATTACCTGGGCGACGCCACGGTCAACGGCCATCGCTGCAAGACCAATACCGCCTCCAACACGGCCTATCGCGGCTTCGGCGGCCCGCAGGGCATGGTCGCCATCGAAGAGGTGATGGACGCCATCGCCCGCCATCTAGGCCAAGACCCGCTGGCCGTGCGCAAGGCCAACTACTACGGCAAGACCGAGCGCAACGTTACCCACTACTACCAGACCGTCGAGCACAACATGCTCGAAGAAATGACCGCCGAGCTTGAGGCCAGCAGCCAATACGCAGAGCGCCGCGAAGCGATCCGCCTGTACAACGCCCACAGCCCGATCCTGAAAAAAGGCCTGGCGCTGACCCCGGTGAAATTCGGTATTTCGTTCACCGCCAGTTTCCTCAACCAGGCCGGCGCGCTGATCCATATCTACACCGATGGCAGCATCCACCTGAACCACGGCGGCACCGAGATGGGCCAGGGCTTGAATACCAAGGTCGCGCAAGTCGTGGCCGAGGTATTCCAGGTAGAAATCGACCGCGTCCAGATCACCGCCACCAACACCGACAAGGTACCCAACACCTCGCCCACCGCTGCCTCCAGCGGCGCCGACCTGAACGGCAAGGCCGCGCAGAATGCGGCCGAAACCATCAAGCAGCGCCTGGTGGAATTTGCGGCGCGCAAGTACGACGTAAGCGAGGCGGACGTGGAGTTTCGCAACGGCCATGTGCGCGTGCGCGAGCAGATCCTGAGCTTCGAGGCGTTGATCCAGCAGGCGTATTTCGCCCAGGTATCGCTCTCCAGCACAGGTTTCTACAAAACCCCGAAAATCTTCTACGACCGCAGCCAGTCACGCGGGCGGCCGTTCTACTACTACGCGTTCGGCGCGGCCTGCTGCGAAGTGATCGTCGACACCCTGACCGGCGAATACAAAATGCTGCGCACCGACATCCTGCATGACGTGGGCGCCTCGCTGAACCCGGCCATCGACATCGGCCAGGTGGAAGGCGGCTTCATCCAGGGCATGGGCTGGCTGACCATGGAAGAGCTGGTATGGAACAACAAAGGCAAGCTGATGACCAACGGCCCGGCCAGCTACAAGATCCCGGCAGTGGCCGACATGCCGCTGGACCTGCGGGTGAAGCTGGTAGAGAACCGCAAGAACCCGGAAGACACGGTGTTCCATTCCAAGGCCGTGGGCGAGCCGCCGTTCATGCTGGGGATTGCGTCGTGGTGTGCGATCAAGGACGCGGTGGCGAGTTTGGCTGACTATCGCCAGCAGCCCAAGATCGATGCGCCGGCCACGCCCGAGCGGGTGTTGTGGGGGTGTGAGCAGATGCGGCAGTTGCGGGCGGCGAAGGCTGTCGAGGCTGACACTGAATTGGCTTCGCTCTAGACCCAGGCGCTGCCATCGCGGGCAAGCCCGGCTCCCACATTTTGAGGTGCTAACCCGATCAAATGTGGGAGCTGGCTTGCCTGCGATAGCGGCCGAACTAACAGCAGAAATGTTGAGGTAGACATGGACAACTGGATCAGCGCCCTCGCCACCCTGCACAACCAGGGCGAACCCTGCGTGCTCGTCACCATCATCGAGGAACTCGGCTCAACCCCGCGCAACGCCGGTTCCAAGATGGTCATCAGCGCCGCGCGCACCTTCGACACCATCGGCGGCGGGCACCTGGAATACAAGGCGATGCAGATCGCCCGAGACATGTTGGTGCGCGGCCAGCAGAACACTCATCTGGAGCGCTTCAGCCTCGGCGCCAGCCTGGGCCAGTGCTGCGGTGGCGTCACCGTGCTGTTGTTCGAGCCCATGGGCCAGGCGCAGGCGCACATCGCCGTGTTTGGCGCCGGCCATGTCGGCCGTGCGTTGGTGCCATTGCTGGCAAGCCTGCCCTGCCGGGTGCGCTGGATCGATTCCCGCGAGCAGGAATTCCCGCAGCACATCCCCCAAGGCGTGCGTAAAATCGTCAGCGAAGAGCCGGTCGACGAAATTGCCGACTTGCCAGCAGGCAGTTACTGCATCGTCATGACCCACAACCACGCGCTGGACCTGGAACTGACCGCCGCCCTGCTCAAGCGCAACGACTTCGCCTACTTCGGCCTGATCGGCTCGAAAACCAAGCGGGTCAAATTCGAACACCGCCTGCGTGATCGCGGCTTTGACGCCGCGCAATTGCAACGCATGCGCTGCCCCATGGGCCTCCCCGAGGTCAAGGGCAAGCTCCCGGTGGAGATCGCCATCTCCATCGCCGGCGAAATCATTGCCACCTATAACGCCAATTTCGGCCAGCACCTTGCCGGCGCCGAACCTATTGCCAAACTGCTGCCGGCTTCACGCCGCAGCCAAGCTATCTAAATCGAGACGATCATGCCTTTGACTCGCAAAGCCTACCGTGCCGCCATCCTGCACAGCATCGCCGACCCTGCCGTGGTTGGGATCGAAGCCTCCTATGAATATTTCGAGGACGGCCTGCTGGTGATCGACAACGGCCAGATCAGCGCCCTTGGTCACGCCAGCGACCTGCTGTCGAGCCTGCCCGCCGATATCGACATCACCCATTACCAGGACGCGCTGATTACCCCTGGCTTGATCGACACCCATATCCACCTGCCACAGACCGGGATGGTCGGCGCCTATGGCGAGCAACTGCTGGACTGGCTCAACACCTACACCTTCCCTTGTGAAAGCCAGTTTGCCGACAAGGCTCACGCCGAAGAAGTCGCGGATATTTTCATCAAGGAGTTGCTGCGCAACGGCACCACCACAGCGCTGGTGTTCGGCAGCGTGCACCCGCAATCGGTGAATGCATTCTTTGAAGCGGCCGAGAAACTCGACCTGCGCATGATTGCCGGCAAGGTGATGATGGACCGCAACGCGCCTGATTACCTGACCGACACCGCCGAATCCGGCTACCAGGAAAGCAAGGCGCTGATCGAACGCTGGCACGGCAAGGGGCGCCTGCATTACGCGGTGACGCCACGCTTCGCCCCTACGAGTACGCCGGAGCAATTGACGCTGGCCGGTCAGTTGCTGGGCGAATACCCGGATTTGTACATGCAGACCCACATCAGCGAAAACAAGCAGGAAATCGAGTGGGTCAATGAGCTGTTCCCGGAGCGCAACGGCTACCTGGATGTCTACGACCACTACAAGCTGCTCGGCGAGCGCTCGGTGTTTGCCCACGGCGTACACCTGTGCGATGACGAATGCGCACGGCTGGCAGAGACCGGCTCGGCAGTCGCGTTCTGCCCGACGTCGAACTTCTTCCTCGGCAGTGGTCTGTTCAACCTGCCGATGGCCGAAAAACACAACTTGAACGTGGGCCTGGGCACCGACGTGGGCGGCGGCACCAGCTTCTCGCTGCTGCAAACCCTGAACGAAGCCTACAAGGTCATGCAACTGCAAGGTGCGCGGCTGAGCCCGTTCAAGTCGCTGTACCTGGCCACCCTGGGCGGCGCTCGAGCGCTGCGCCTGGAAGACAAGATCGGCACGTTGCAACCAGGCACCGATGCAGACTTCCTGGTGTTGGATTACAACGCCACGCCGCTGCTGAGCTATCGCCTGAAACAGGCCAATAACATTGCCGAGACGTTGTTTGTGCTGATGACGCTGGGGGATGATCGGACGGTGTTGCAGACCTATGCAGCTGGGCAGCTCGTTCACCAGCGCTGATCTCAGAGCCCCCCACAAAACCAATGTGGGAGGGGCTTGTGTGGGAGCCGGGCTTGCCCGCGATAGCATCACCGCGGTATGTCAGTTACACCGCGGTGATGCTATCGCAGGCAAGCCAGCTCCCACATTTGATTGGATTTACAACTTTACAGACGAACGCCCAGGTTTTTTAGTCTGTAAAAGATGCGAAAACACCGCATGCAAATCATCCGACGCACTCTCTTCATCGAGGTTGAGCTTGCTGTCGATGTGATCCATGTGATGCATCATCAAGTTCACCGCCAACGTCGCATCCCGGGCTTCGATCGCGTCGATCAACTGGGTGTGCTCATCGTAGGAACAGTGCGAGCGGTTGCCGCTTTCATACTGGGCGATGATCAATGAGGTCTGGGACACCAGGCTGCGCTGGAAGCTGATCAGCGGCGCGTTCTTCGCGGCTTCGGCCAGCTTCAAGTGGAATTCGCCAGAGAGACGGATACCGGCGCCACGGTCACCGCGCGAGAAGCTGTCGCGCTCGTCGTTGACCATCTGGCGCAACTCGGCCAGCTGCTCGGCCGTGGCGTGCTGCACCGCCAATTCTGTGATCGCCCGCTCCACCAGGCGCCTGGCCATGAACACCTGGCGTGCTTCTTCGACGCTTGGGCTGGCAACCACCGCACCGCGATTGGGCCGCAGCAGTACCACGCTTTCATGAGCCAGGCGCGACAGCGCGCGGCGAATGATGGTGCGGCTCACGCCGAAGATCTCGCCCAGTGCCTCTTCACTCAATTTGGTTCCGGGCGCCAGGCGTTGTTCAAGGATCGCCTCGAAGATATGCGCATAGACGATATCGTCCTGGGTTCCGCTGCGACCGGCCTTGCCGGCTCGCGGTTGTTTCTTGAGAGGTTGCAACTGTTCGTTCATGGGCACTCGGGTTTGAGAACGGCGAATTAACGGTAATACGGCAACAGCGTGTCGCTGGCAAGTATCACCTAAAAACAGCGCACATTGTACACAACCCACTGCGCCAACACACTGTACGGCTGTTTGCGGGCTCGGCTGTATTGCAATGACTCGTTACGTTTGAGTTTAGGCTTGAATCAGAGCCGCCAGCGGCAAATTCCCGGCAATAAGGAACACCTCTCCATGACCGACGCCACCCAAGCGCCCTTGCGCCCACTGGCCGACACTTCTGCGTCGGCCGTCGTCGCCGGCTTTATCGCCATGATGACCGGCTACACCAGCTCCCTGGTGCTGATGTTCCAGGCCGGCCAGGCCGCCGGCTTGACCACGGCGCAGATTTCTTCGTGGATCTGGGCGATTTCCATCGGCATGGCGGTGTGCAGCATCGGCCTGTCCCTGCGCTATCGCACACCGATCACCATCGCCTGGTCCACCCCTGGCGCGGCGCTGCTGATCACCAGCCTGGGCGGCGTGAGCTATGGCGAGGCCATCGGTGCCTACATCACCTGCGCGGTACTGGTGACGCTCTGCGGGTTGACCGGCAGCTTTGAGAAACTGGTCAAGCGGATTCCGGCGTCACTGGCGGCGGCGTTGCTGGCGGGGATCCTGTTCAAGATCGGCAGCGAGATTTTCGTCGCCGCCCAGCATCGTACCGGGCTGGTGCTGGGGATGTTCTTCACCTACCTGATCATCAAGCGCCTGTCGCCGCGTTATGCCGTGCTGGCCGCCTTGCTCATCGGTACCGCCTTGTCAGGGCTGATGGGGCTGCTGGATTTCAGCGGTTTTCATCTGGAGGTGGCGACGCCCGTTTGGACGACGCCGCACTTCTCGTTGGCGGCGACCATCAGCATCGGCATTCCGCTGTTCGTGGTGGCCATGACCTCGCAGAACATGCCCGGCGTAGCCGTGCTGCGAGCCGACGGCTACACCGTGCCGGCGTCGCCGTTGATCACTACCACTGGCCTGGCGTCATTGGTGCTGGCACCGTTCGGCTCCCACGGCATCAACCTGGCGGCGATCAGCGCCGCGATCTGCACCGGGCCGCACGCCCATGAAGACCGCAACAAGCGCTACACCGCTGCGGTGTGGTGTGGGGTGTTCTATGGGATTGCCGGGGTATTCGGCGCCACGCTGGCAGCATTGTTCGCAGCCCTGCCCAAGGAACTGGTGCTGTCGATTGCGGCGTTGGCGTTGTTTGGCTCGATCATCAATGGCTTGAGCATCGCCATGAATGAGCCGAAGGAACGGGAAGCGGCGCTGATCACCTTTATGGTCACGGCGTCAGGCTTGACGTTGTTTTCCATCGGTTCGGCGTTCTGGGGGATTGTGGCGGGGGTGTTGACGCTGCTGATTCTGAATTGGCGCAAGGCATAAAAAAACGGCGACCCTCAGGTCGCCGTTTTTTTCAGTATCACTTAGCCGCGTTGATCGGCTTTTCCGGATACCACACGTCCAGCAACGGGCTGACTTCAGCCTTGGTCAGCTCGGAACGGGTTTTCAGCCAGGCTTCCACGGCAGCACGCTGCTCTTCGGAGACCGAGCCACGCTTTTGCAGGCAAACCAGACCGTAGTCATCGCCGCCGACATAGCCCAGGCCATTGGCTTCCATGGCTTCTTTGATGAATGCTTCGAGGAAAGCGTCGATAGCTTCTTCACTCAGGCCTTCGTTGAAGTCCAGGTTCAGTTCGAAACCCAGCTCTTGAAATTCATCAACGCACAGTTTTTTGCGCAGACGCTGGGAACGGTTAGTCGCCATTGGAACAATCCTCATAAGTATTAACGGGCGGCACTTTAGCAGTTTAAGGCGGCAATTGCCCGACTCTCTGGGACCGACGGGCAAATGCGCGCAAAAAAACCATGATTAGCAGCTATCGTTCAGCTACACGTGGCGCCAGCTTGGGGCATAATGCCGACACTTTCGTGACCAATGAGGGATTTTCTTCCATACCCCTCGCCTTTTTCACCCTCCTCAGCAGTAGGGTTTTATTTCTTATGATCAAATCTTTGCGCTCAGTGTTACTTGCCAGTGTTGTCTTGCCCCTGGCCTTTTCCGTTTGCGCCGCTCCCGTCAATAACACCCTGCCACCCAGCGTTGCGCAGGCCTTGCAGAAGGCCAAGCTGCAAAATACCGCGCTGTCCCTGGTGATGCTGCCCCTGAACGGCCCTGGTACCCCTACGGTCTTCAACGCCGACGTCTCGGTGAACCCGGCTTCCACCATGAAGCTGGTCACCACTTATGCGGCCCTGGAAATGCTCGGCCCCAACCATCAGTGGAAGACCGAGTTCTACACCGATGGCACCCTCAGCGGCGGCGTGCTGCGTGGCAACCTGTACCTCAAGGGCGGCGGCGATCCCAAACTGAACATGGAAAAGCTCTGGTTGCTGATGCGCGACCTGCGTGCCAATGGCGTGCAGCAAGTCACTGGCGACCTGGTGCTAGACCGCAATTTCTTCAACCAGCCGCAATTGCCCGAGTTCAACGACGACGGCAACGATGAGAACAAGCCGTTCCTGGTCAAGCCCGACGCCTTGCTGGTCAACCTCAAGGCCCTGCGCTTCGTGACCCGCAATGATTCGGGGCGGGTGATCGTATCGGTCGAGCCGCCGATTGCCAGCATTCGCATCGACAACCAGGTGAAAGTCACCAACGCCAAGCAGTGCACCGGTGACGTGCGCTACAGCCCGGTGACCGCTGCCGACGGCAGCGTGACCGTGACCGTCAGCGGCCAACTGGGTGATGGCTGCAGCTCGCAGACTTACCTGTCGCTGCTCGACCACGCCACCTACACTGCAGGTGCTGTACGGGCGATCTGGAAGGAATTGGGCGGTACCATCCAGGGCCGTGACATCCAGGCACCGGTGCCCAAGGATGCCAAGGTACTTGCCCGCGCCTTCTCGCCGGACCTGGCGGAGATCATCCGCGACATCAACAAGTACAGTAACAACACTATGGCTCAGCAGTTATTCCTGAGCCTGGGTGCGCAGTTTCGCAACGATGCCGATGGCGACGATGCCAAGGCCGCGCAACGCGTCGTGCGCCAGTGGCTGGCCAAGAAAGGCATCACCGCGCCGCACCTGGTGATGGAAAACGGCTCCGGCCTGTCCCGCGCCGAACGGGTCAGCGCCCGCGAGATGGCGGCCATGCTGCAAGCCGCGTGGAAAAGCCCTTATGCGGCGGAGTACATCAGCTCGATGCCGATCGCCGGCACCGACGGCACCATGCGTAAACGCCTGAAAACCACCGCCCTGCGCGGCGAAGCCCATGTGAAGACCGGCACCTTGAACACCGTGCGCGCCATTGCCGGTTACAGCCGCGACAACAATGGCAATACCTGGGCGGTGGTGGCGATTCTCAACGACTCCAAGCCTTGGGGAGCCTCGTCGGTGTTGGATCAGGTGCTGCTGGACCTGTATCGCCAGCCGAAGGCCGTTGCAGCCGCACCGGTTCTCTAAAGCACCACATCACCCTGTCTGATCGTTCCCACGCTCTGCGTGGGAATGCTGTTTTGGACGCTCTGCGTCCGCGCTCAAGGCGTGACGCGGAGCGTGTAAGGATGCATCCCACGCAGAGCGTGGGAACGATCATTCAAGCGTCAGGGCTTCCTCGACGCGATCCCTGCCCGCCTGCTTGGCCACGTACACCGCCGAATCAGCGCGCAGCAGCAAGCCATCGATACCTTCGTCGATCCGCCAACTGGCCACGCCGAAGCTGGCGGTAACCACCCCCACCGGCTCCATCGCCGCATCACGCAACGACTGCCACAACTGCATCGCCAGGCTGTAAGCCTGTGCGCCATCAGTGTTGGGGCACAGCACCACAAACTCTTCCCCACCCAGCCGGCAAAATACATCGGTACGGCGCAAGCGTTGGCCGATACGCTTGCACAACTCCTGCAACACGCCGTCGCCCACAGCATGGCCGTGCTGATCGTTGATGCGCTTGAAGTGGTCGATATCGAGCATGATCAACGACAGCGCGCCAGAGGTACGGTTGAGCCGGAGCATTTCGCCCTTGAGACGATCCTGGAAATAGCGCCGGTTATAGATCCCTGTCAGGGAGTCGGTAATGGACAGTGCGCGCAGTTCATCCTCGACCCGTTTGAGATCAGAAATATCCGATACATAACCGTGCCAAAGCGTACCGCCTCCCGGCAATTCTTCCGGCGTCGCTTCGCCGCGAATCCAGCGCAGGCCTCGCTGAGGTAATTGCACGCGGTACTCTTCGCGCCAATGGCTCAGTTGCAACGCAGAAAGGCGTATCGAGGCACGCACTCGCTCCAGGTCCAAAGGGTGAATGCGCTCCAGCACCTTGCCCGCATCCTGCTGCAGCACGCCCAGTTCGATTTCATAGATATCGCGCATGCCTTCGCTGGCATAGATGAAACGCCAATTGTCCTGTGGTTCCAAAGTGAACTGGAAGATTCCACCCGGTACATGGGCACTGAGTTTTTTCAGCAGGCGGTCGCGTACCGCAAGGGCCTCATAGGCGCGCTTTTGCTCGGTGACATCCAGGTAAATCGCCAAGTGCCCGACCCACAGGCCATGGTCATCCAAGAGCACGGTCGGCAACATGTTGACCGTCAGTTGGCTGCCATCCTTGCGCACCAGCGTCCACTCACGCCCTTCATGTTGACTGTCCGGGCTCTCCACCAGCATCGCCTGGCTCGCTGGAATGCGCTTGCCCAGCGCCCTGCTCAACGGCTCAGCGCGGGCGTCGAGTTCCGCGGCCACGTGCAGGCGGTCCAAGGTCATATGCCCCAGCACCTCCTCGGCCGTAAAGCCCAACATCTGTTCGGCACCGGCATTGAAGGTGTTGATCACACCGCGCAGGTCAGTGGCAATGATCGCCACTTGAGTCGCCGCATTCAGCACGCTGCGCAGTTGCCCATGGGCACCGCGCAACTCCTGCTCACGGGCACGCAATTGAACGGTGCGTTGCTCCACCAGTTTCAGTGCGCGCTGGCGCTGGCTGACCAGCATGTAAAGCAGCGCACTGAGCAAGGCGCTGAGCAACACGCCCATCGCCAGAATGGCGTGCATCGAAGAATGGTTGGCCTTGTCGAACACTTCGCTGGCGCTCAGGCTCAGGGCGTAGACATGATCGCCCAGGGTGAGGCGGCGTGCAGCCGTCAAGCCACTGCTGCCCAAGGCGTTACTGGACGCGTACAACACCCGTTGCTGGGTGTCGGAGGTGTCTACGATCTGCATCACCAGGTTGTCCCGGTTGGGCCTGGGCAACCCCTCGGCCACCAGCTGGCGCATGCTGATCACCGCCATCACAAAGCCGTAAGGCTCGGCATCTGCGACTTTGCTCACGGGCGCCACCAACAACACGCCTGCCGCATAAGCGGGCTCCACACCCACCAATTGCATGGGCTGTGACACCGCCAACTGGCCGCTTTCTTGCGCACGCGCCAGCGCTGACCGGCGCAGGGGCTGGGCCAGCAGATCAAAGCCCAGCGGCGAGCCCAGCAAACTTTGGGTCTGGCTGTACAGCACCGGTACGTATTCATCGCGCTCGGCCGCGGGCGCCAACTCACCTGCAGTATTCAGTTCGCGGATACTGAAGGGAATGCCACGCTGGCGAGAAATGTCCTGCTCAAACAAGCTGCGCTGCGTACGAAATATCCGTGGTGCCCAGGCATAGGCACGGGCATGCAACAACAGCGGTTTGGCGAAACCGTCGAACTCGGCGCGGGATACCTCTGCGGAATTGACGAAGAAACGCTGCAGGCTGCCCAGGCGTTGTTCCTGATCTTCAAAACGTTCCTGGATGCGGCTGTAGCGTTCGTTGACCAGCAACTGGAACCGCTGGCGCACCTGCTGCTGATACAGGTCCGAAGCCGCCCACGCGACGACCACCGTCAGCGCGCTACCGACCAGTAACACCACCAATGCCACCAGCCAAGCCGATGCCTGCTCACTGATAAAACCAAGGATTTTCGGGCGAACGACTTGCATCGGCATAGGCAACACTCACAGCGCCAGTGTGCGGGGGTGTCACTTTGGCTAGGGCTTAAGTTATAGCCATCGGTCATGGGTTTGACCAGTGCAAAAACAATAGGAGCGAGCTTGCTCGCGAAGAACCTGAGAGCGCTGCGTTAAACCGGATACGCAGCGCTATCGTTGACGATCTTCGCGAGCAAGCTCGCTCCTACAGAGAAAAATCAGCGTGCGGTGATTTTCCAGGCGCGGTGGATCTTGGCATTGCGCGCAAAATCAGGGTCGATGGTCTTGTCGCTGATTTCCTCGACCGCATAGCGTTCGCTGAGGTTGTCTTCCAGCTGGAACTTGCGGAAGTTGTTGGAGAAGTACAGCACGCCACCCGGCGCCAGGCGTGCCATGGCCAGGTCGAGCAACTGCACATGGTCACGCTGCACGTCGAAGATGCCTTCCATGCGCTTGGAGTTGGAGAAGGTCGGCGGGTCGATGAAAATCATGTCGAATTCATCGCGGCTCGCTTCCAGCCACGCCATCACGTCACCCTGTTCCAGGCGGTTCTTGTCGGAGAAGCCGTTGAGGGAGAAATTGCGACGCGCCCAGTCCAGATAGGTCTTGGACAGGTCGACGCTGGTGGTGCTGCGCGCGCCGCCCTTGGCAGCATGCACACTGGCTGTGGCGGTGTAGCAATACAGATTGAGGAAGCGCTTGCCCGCCGCTTCCTTCTGGATGCGCATGCGCATCGGGCGATGGTCGAGGAACAGGCCGGTGTCCAGGTAATCGGTGAGGTTGACCAGCAACTTAACGCCGCCTTCACTGACCTCGGTGAACTTGCCTTGGGCACTCTGACGCTCGTATTGCTTGGTGCCGCTCTGACGCTCACGACGCTTGACCACCACACGGCTCTTGTCGACGTTCAGTGCCTGGGGAATTGCCGCCAAGGCATCGAACATGCGGGCCGAGGCTTTTTCCGGGTCGATGGATTTTGGCGCCGCGTATTCCTGCACGTGCACCCAATCGTGGTACAGGTCGATCGCCATGGAGTACTCAGGCATGTCGGCGTCATACACACGGTAGCAATCCACCCCTTCGCGCTTGGCCCATTTGCCCAGCAGCTTGAGGTTCTTCTGCAGGCGGTTGGCAAACATCTGCCCGCCTTCGCTCAGGCGCGCCTGCTCCACCACGGGGGCCGGGGCGGGCTTGATCGGGTTGCCGTTCTTGTTGTACTGACGCTCTGCCGGCTCGCTCGGGGCCTGGTCGTAAGCCGCCTGCTCACGTTCGGCCTGGCGCTGTTCCGGGGTGCGGCGCTCGCCGGTGACGAACTGGTCCGGATTGACCTTGATCAGCAGCAACTTGCACGGCAATGCGCCGTTCCAGAACGAATATTGTTTGTGGCTACGGATACCCATGCGCTTGCCCAGGTCCGGCGCGCCGGTGAACACTGCGGCTTCCCAGCCCATACAGGCTTGGCGCAAGCGTTCGCCGAGGTTCTGATAGAGATACAACAGGCTGGCTTCGTCACCCAGGCGCTCACCGTAGGGTGGGTTGCAGATCACCAAACCTTTCTGATTCTGATCCGGGCGCGGCTCGAACGTGCCCACTTCGCCCTGGTACACCTTGATCCAGTGGCTCAGGCCGGCGCGTTCGATGTTGTTGCGTGCGGGCTGGATCAGGCGCGGGTCGGCTTCGTAGCCACGTACCCACAGCGGCGGCTTGTTCATGCCGATGGCCGCCCGCTCAGTCGCCTCGGTATGCAGCTTTTTCCACAACGCCGGGACGTGACCCAGCCACGTGGTGAAACCCCACAGCTCGCGGTTAAGGTTGGGGGCCATGTCGGCGGCGATCATTGCGCCTTCAACCAGGAAGGTGCCGACACCGCACATCGGGTCGGTCAGCGCGCCGCCTTCGGCGGCAATACGTGGCCAGCCGGCGCGAATCAGGATCGCCGCTGCCAGGTTTTCCTTCAGGGGTGCCGCGCCCTGCTGCAGGCGGTAGCCACGCTGATGCAGGCTGTGGCCGGAAAGGTCCAGGGACAGGATCGCTTCGCCACGGTCCAGGCGCAGGTGAATGCGCAGGTCAGGGTTGATCTTGTCGATGGACGGACGCTCGCCGGTCGGGGTGCGCAGTTTGTCGACGATCGCATCCTTGACCTTCAGCGCCCCGAAGTGGGTGTTGTCGATCCCCGAGCCGTGGCCGCTGAACTCTACCGCGAGGGTACCGTCGGGGACCATGTGGTCAGCCCACTCGATGTCCAGCACGCCGTGGTAAAGATCCTCGGCGTCTTTCATCGGGAAACGCTTGAGCACCAGCAACACGCGGTTGGCCAAGCGCGACCAGAGGCACAAGCGGTAGGCGGTTTCCATGTCAGCCATGCCGCGCACGGCCGAGGTGTGCTCGCGGGCTTCCTCAAGGCCAAGCCCGACGGCTTCCTCGATCAGCAGGCCTTCGAGGCCCTTGGGGCAGGTGAGGAAGAGTTCAAAACGGTCCGACATGGGGCATTCCAGGCTTTTCAGCAATAAGTGAACCGGCGACGCATCGCCGGTTCGGTTTTCAATCAAGCACTTTTCTCGAAGAGTGCTCGCGTGGCACGAATGTGCCGTTCCACCCCGTCTGGCGGGCTCTTGAGCCTTTATTGGCGAGGCAGAAGAAGAATGTTGCGCAACAAAAAGAAATATTCCGACCCTTCGTCGAATAATAACCGACTGCAATAGGCGGGCATTCTCACTAAGGAATTAAACCTTTCCTCTTTACAGGGCACATCATAGCTGGCTTTGCCCTATAAAAGGGGCGAATAACCAGCCCAGCTTATGGCTATAGCATCGTTATCGTTACGTGCTTATGACAAAACGATCATTGAATACATGTGACCTATTGGTTAGAACTCAACACAGGTTGGCGCCGTAACGGTGCCAACACATTGGCTCGCCACGCCGGCAGCGAGCCCACCAACGGCAGAAAAACTCTGCCCGGCCTTGGACGAGGCCGAAGGATATCTAGACAGTCAACAAGTGAGGGAAACACCCTATGAGAAGACTTAAGCGTGATCCGTTGGAAAGAGCATTTTTACGCGGATATCAATATGGCGTTCATGGAAAATCCCGTGAGCTTTGCCCATTTACTCTACCGTCGGTACGCCAAGCCTGGATCAACGGCTGGCGAGAAGGACGCGGCGACAACTGGGACGGTATGACTGGCACTGCGGGCATCCACAGACTCAACGAACTTCACGCCGTCGGCTAATCAGGGGATTTAATTGCGACACACACATCTTTGAACTTGTAGCGACTTAACCACGCGCGCCCCATCCGGGCGGCGGGCTTCGGCCCAGGGGCTCCTTTATGGAGCCCTTTTTATTGCCTGATCAGCGCAAGGCAGCGATGGCATCCACCGACTGGCGAATCAATGCCGGGCCTTTGTAGATGAAGCCGGAGTACAACTGCACCAGGCTGGCGCCGGCCGCGATCTTCTCAGCCGCGTGTTTGCCTTCGGTGATACCGCCCACCGCGATGATCGGCAAACGCCCAGCCAACTCGGCCGCCAGCACCTTGACGATATGGGTGCTCTTGTCCCGCACCGGCGCGCCCGACAGGCCGCCGGCCTCGTCACCATGGGCCAGGCCTTCGACGCCCACGCGGCTGAGGGTGGTGTTGGTCGCAATCACCGCGTCCATCCCAGAATCCACCAGGGCCTGGGCCACCAGGACGGTTTCTTCATCGCTCATGTCCGGCGCGATCTTGATGGCCAGCGGCACACGCTTGCCATGCCGCACGGCCAGGTCTTCCTGGCGCTGGCGCAAGGCTTCGAGCAGTTGCTTGAGGGAATCGCCAAATTGCAGGCTGCGCAGGCCCGGGGTGTTGGGCGAGCTGACGTTGACGGTGACATAGCTGGCGTGGGCATAGACCTTGTCCAGGCAAATCAGGTAGTCATCCACCGCACGCTCCACCGGCGTGTCAAAGTTCTTGCCAATGTTGATACCCAGAATGCCGGTGTACTTTGCCGCCTGAACCCGCGACAGCAGATGGTCGACGCCGAGGTTGTTGAAGCCCATACGATTGATGATCGCCTCCGCTTCCGGCAGCCGGAAGATGCGAGGCTTGGGGTTGCCCGGTTGCGGCCGTGGGGTCACGGTGCCGATTTCGACAAAGCCGAACCCCAGTTGCGCAAACCCGTCGATGGCCGCGCCGTTCTTGTCCAGGCCGGCAGCCAGACCGACCGGGTTGGGGAAGTCGAGCCCCATCACCGACACCGGCACTTTCGCCGCTGCCTTGCATACCAGGCCATTGAGCCCCAGACGGCCACCGGCACCGATCAGGTCCAGGGACAGATCGTGGGAGGTTTCCGGGGAGAGTTTGAACAACAGCTGGCGGGCCAGGGTATACATGGGCGGGCTAGACTCGGATGGCGGCAAAAGGTGACGCTGATTATAGCCGGGGTGGCGGCCTGCATGCGAGGCGTGCCACCTGATCTCATTGACGTTGCGCCGTCAACGCCTCATAACGCACCCAGATCCTTTCGGCGTAGCGCAGGCGTAATGCCTCACGCTGTGGCCCGGGCCCCGGCCCCACGTTGTAAGCCCCCACCGCCGTCCAGTTATAGCCAAAACGCTGGATGAACTCGGCAAGAATCGAGGCGCCTACTTCTACCGACAGGCAGGGCTCGCTCAACAGCCGTTCTTCGGTAATGCCCTGCTTGAGCAAGCGCGGCAAATGGATGCTGTTGATTTGCATCAAGCCGATATCCCGCGTGCCATTGCGGTTGGTGTAGTTCATCGCTTGCGCCCGGTAACCCGATTCGACCGAGGCGATAGCTTGCAGCAACTCCGGCTCAAGGTCGTGGCGGCTGGCCGCCTCTTCCCAGCAAAAGGCCCAGGCCTGGCTGCTGCCCATCAATACCCCGAGCACCAGGCCTTTGCCCCATGCCTTAACTCTGGACATTGCTGGCCTGACCACAGACGGCGCACACGTGCGCCACTGCCCTGGGTTGATCACCTGTGCGCACCGGGCAGGTAAAGCGATAGCCCTTGCCATAAATCGTCTTGATAAAGCCTTTGTCGGCCCTCAAGTGCTTGCGCAGGGAATAGATACACCGCGTGAGTGACTCATCGGCCACTTCCCCCCGAGGCCAGGCCAGTTCCAGCAAGCGGTCCTTGGTCATCAGCGCGCCGCCGGAAGCCAGCAGCAACCGCAGCACATGCCCCTCCTTGGGAGCCAACTGAATATCCGCCTCCACACCCGTCAACCGGCCATCGCCATGCAAGGTCCAACGAGCGAAGACCAGGGACGTCGTCGTTTCATCCATTACGACGGCCATACGCACCTCTGTAGTCGACTACTGACATTCAAATCCATACTGTGTGAACCAATTCATCTGCCATTGGCATGACTATAAAAACCGCGCCCCGTACCTGCGTTAGGAAAAAACCCATTCATTTGCCTTTTTTGGGCCGAAGCCGGTCAGATAATTCGCTCGCACCCTTATTGCGGCAGCCACTCCTGAAAGGTTTCCTGCAATTCAACCCCTAGCCGATCCTCCAACTGCACCAACTCTCCCACTGCCATCAGTTGCCCATTGACCCGCACCTCCACACAGCGGGTGACGCCTGGGTCCAAGGGCAGCACCTTCCCCGGTGCGAATGCGGCCAAACGCTTGCGGCTGATCAGTTGCTCCTGCAGCAATATTTCCAGGTGCATGGACAAACGCCTTTTTCAGGGGGAAGACTCAGGGTCCGCTCGCAGGAACGCACGTCGCACGTACTCATATTGCGCGGCGGTCAACTGAGGTGCGCCGACCAGTTGCACGTCTCCACCGACAGCCTGCGCCGGCCCCGGCGAGGCTTCATCCAGCGGCTGGGCGACATCCAACTCGGCCACCCGTTTTTCGATAACCTTCACTTGGGCAGGTGAACCCTTGATCAACAGACTGTTGGTATCCGGATAAGCCATTAACACAAGGCGGCCATCGGCCAGTTGGTCCTTCTGCGCCTGGGATAACCGAGCTTTGATCATTGAAGCCATGCCCGGTACAAGGACCCTGTTGGCACCTGCGCCCTGCAGGTGATCGTCCACGAGGACGTTGATCACTTTCACCACGCCGAATAACGACGCATGCTCTGGCACCTTGCGTGGGGGGCGGTCCATCAGTTGAGCGAGGCGCAATACCTGGTCGACATAACGGGAAGGCCCGGTTACATAGAACGTACGCGCGCCGTTTTCACGCAGGGGGTAGCGCGGCTCATCCAGCCCCGCACGCCGCATGATGCCGCGCAGCCTATTGACGGAAATATGCCGCAGCACCACCGCCGAGCTTCTCTCGTCTTCGGCGCCGTAGAGCGGCAACTCCTCGCCACGGGCCGTGGCACTGCCCAGTACCAGCACGGCGCACAGCAGCGCGCTGTACAGCCAGCGGCAATTGAGGGTTGCGAGGTAATCAGCGTGCACCGTGGGTATGCCTGGCGGTCTGGCCTGAAGAAGCGGCCATACTGCGAGGCGCACGAGGTTCAATCATGATCGAAAGCTGACGGCCTGTTGCAACCGCCCCACCCATGGCATGTGCCTTGCTTTGCACTCTGTATCAGGCTCGCACCAAAGGCGGCACGGGCCTACGGACAAAGGCGTCGTTCCCCTGCAATGGCCTATACGCCAACCAGGGAAACGGCGCTTTTTTTTAGAAAAAGGCAGGTATTGATGAACGATCCGCTGGCTTGGGTAAACGGCAGCGATGCCCCGGAAAAGAGCAGCCTGGACCTGGGGTTCATGGCCCTGACCGATTGCGCCTCGCTGGTGGTCGCCGCCACCCAGGGCTTCGCCCAACCCTACGGCCTCACACTCAACCTCAAGCGCCAGGCGTCCTGGGCCAACCTGCGCGACAAGCTGGTCAGCGGTGAATTGGACGCCGCCCACAGTCTCTACGGGCTGATCTATGCCGTACACCTGGGCATCGGCGGCGTCGCCCCCAGCCCCATGGCGGTGCTGATGGGGCTGAACCAGAATGGCCAGGGCATCAACCTGTCCCATGGCCTGCAACAGCAAGGGATGATCACTCCTGAGGCGTTGAAGCGCCATGTGCACCAAAGCCGGACAAAACTCACCTTCGCCCAGACGTTTCCCACCGGCACCCACGCCATGTGGTTGTATTACTGGCTGGCGAGCCAAGGCATTCATCCCTTGCAGGATGTGAACAGCGTAGTAGTGCCGCCGCCACAAATGGTGGCGCACCTGCAAGCCGGCCGCATCGACGGCCTTTGCGTGGGTGAACCTTGGTGCGCCAGCGCAGTGCAACAGAACCAGGGCTTTACCCTGGCGACCAGCCAGGCGATCTGGCCGGACCACCCGGAAAAAGTCCTGGGCTGCACCCAAGCCTTCGTTGACGCCTACCCCAATACCGCACGCGTGCTGGTCATGGCGATCCTGGAGGCCAGCCGGTTTATCGAGCAGAGCCGTGAAAACCGCCGCTCTACCGCCCAGTTGCTCAGTGCCCCTGAATACCTCGATGCGCCTGTGGCTTGCATCGAACCACGCTTGCTGGGGGACTATGACGATGGCCTGGGCAACCAGTGGCAAGATCCCCATGCACTGCGCTTTTTCGCCGACGGCGAGGTGAACCTGCCCTACCTCAGCGATGGCATGTGGTTCATGACCCAGTTTCGGCGCTGGGGCTTGCTGCGTGAAGACCCGGACTACCTGGGCGTCGCCCGGCAGGTGCAGCAACTGGCGCTGTACCGCCAGGCGGCCGAGACGCTGGGCATTACCCCGGGCAACTCGGACATGCGCCGCAGCCAGTTGCTCGACGGCAAGACCTGGGACGGCAGCGATCCCGCCGGCTATGCCCGCAGCTTCCACCTTCACGCCTTGGCCGATGACGCCAATCGCCAAGCGCTGCGCTGACAGGAGCCCGACGATGCTGCGAATCCTGTTGATCAACGACACCCCGCGTAAAGTCGGGCGCCTCAAAGCCGCATTGACCGAGGCCGGCTTTGAGGTGATCGATGAGTCCGGCTTGACCATCGACCTGCCCGCACGCGTCGAAACAGTGCGTCCTGATGTGATCCTGATCGATACCGAGTCACCCGGGCGCGATGTGATGGAGCAAGTGGTGCTGGTCAGCCGCGATCAGCCCAGGCCGATCGTGATGTTCACCGATGAACACGACCCGAATGTGATGCGCCAGGCCATCAAGTCCGGCGTCAGTGCCTATATCGTCGAAGGCATCCAGGCCCAGCGCCTGCAACCGATCCTCGATGTGGCCATGGCGCGCTTCGAGAGTGACCAGGCCCTGCGCGCCCAGCTGCATGCCCGCGACCAGCAACTGGCCGAACGCAAGCGCATCGAGTTGGCCAAGGGCCTGCTGATGAAAATGAAAAGCTGTAACGAGGAAGAGGCCTACACCCTGATGCGCCGCCAGGCCATGAGCCGTCAACAGAAACTGATCCAGGTGGCGGAGCAGATTATTGCCATGAGCGAGTTGCTCGGCTGATCTGGCTCAGCTTGATGGTTCCCACGCTCCTGCGTGGGAACGCCGCCAGGGACGCTCCGCGTCCCGCCATGCGCCGCTGATGACGCAAAGCGCCAGAGGTCCAAGCGACAGGTGTGAATAATTCGGGTTGGCGCAGGATTTGCTAAGCATTCACCACAGGTAGCCAACGGCGGTTGCCCCCTCACGACAAAGACGTCGCCCACCCGGTTTGCGCTTGCGAACCCGGTGGCGGCGTTTTTTCGTTTCTAGACCCCCAACCGTTGAGGTGCGTGATGAAATCAAGCTTCTGGAAATCCGGGCACACCCCGACCCTGTTTGCCGCGTTCCTGTATTTCGACCTGAGCTTCATGGTCTGGTACCTGCTGGGCCCCCTGGCGGTGCAGATTGCCGCTGACTTGCACCTGACCACCCAACAGCGCGGCCTGGTGGTGGCCACCCCGATCCTGGCGGGCGCGGTGCTGCGCTTTTTGATGGGAATGCTGGCCGACAAGCTGTCGCCCAAGACCGCCGGGCTGATTGGCCAGGTGATTGTGATCGTGGCGCTGTTCTGCGCCTGGAAACTGGGGATCCACAGCTACGAACAAGCGCTGCTGCTGGGCATGTTCCTGGGCATGGCCGGTGCGTCCTTCGCCGTCGCCCTGCCCTTGGCATCACAGTGGTATCCGGCGGAGCACCAGGGCAAGGCCATGGGCATCGCCGGCGCCGGTAACTCCGGCACCGTGTTTGCGGCGTTGCTGGCGCCCGTGCTGGCGGCCGCCTTTGGTTGGAGCAATGTATTCGGCTTTGCGCTGATCCCACTGGTGCTGACCCTGATCGTATTCGCCTGGCTTGCGCGCAATGCGCCTGAACGGCCGAAAGCCAAAGCCATGGCCGACTACTTCAAGGCCTTGGGCGACCGCGACAGTTGGTGGTTCATGTTCTTCTACAGCGTGACCTTCGGCGGGTTTATCGGCCTGGCCAGCGCCCTGCCCGGCTACTTCAACGACCAGTACGGCCTGAGCCCGGTGACCGCCGGCTATTACACCGCCGCCTGTGTGTTCGGTGGCAGCCTGATGCGCCCATTGGGTGGCGCCCTGGCAGACCGGTTCGGCGGGATCAAGACTCTGCTCGGCATGTACAGCGTGGCGGTGATCTGCATTGCGGCAGTGGGGTTCAACTTGCCCAGTTCCTACGCCGCGCTGGCGCTTTTCGTCTGCACCATGCTCGGTCTGGGCGCTGGCAATGGGGCGGTATTCCAACTGGTGCCGCAGCGTTTTCGCAGTGAGATCGGCGTCATGACCGGCCTGATCGGCATGGCCGGCGGCATCGGCGGCTTCGCCCTCGCGGCAGGCATGGGCGCCATCAAGCAGAGTACTGGCAGCTATCAACTGGCCCTGTGGTTGTTCGCCAGCCTCGGTGTGTTGGCCTGGTTCGGCCTGCATGGGGTGAAACGGCGCTGGAGAACCACCTGGGGTTCGGCCGCCGTGACCGCCGCACGCGTCTGATGAGCTTACAACTGAGCATCGCCCAGGCCAGTGCCATCGGCCCGCGCAGCGAGAACCAGGATGCGCTGCGGGTGGTCACGCCCATGGCGGAACTGGCCGCGAGCAAAGGCTACCTGTGCGCGCTGGCCGACGGCGTCAGCCAGTGCGCCGACGGCGGCCTGGCCGCACGCTCGACCTTGCAGGCGCTGGCCGTGGACTACTACGCCACGCCGCAGACTTGGGGCGTGGCCCAGTCGCTCGAACGTCTGTTGGTCGCGCAGAATCGCTGGTTGCAAGCCAACGGCGGCGGCCAACCGTTGCTCACCACCCTCAGCGCCCTGGTGTTTCGCGGCCAACGCTTCACCCTGGCCCATGTCGGTGATTGCCGGGCGTATCGTTGGCTTGACGGCGAGTTGCAACGCATCAGCGAAGACCATGTGTGGGAACAGCCGGGCATGCAGCATGTGCTCAAGCGCGCCCTCGGCCTGGATCAGCACCTGGTGCTGGACTTCCTCGATGGTCCATTGCGCGAGGGCGAGTGTTTCCTGCTGCTCAGCGACGGGGTGTGGGCCACGCTGGGCGATCACAGCATCGGTGCGATCCTGCGCGAGCAAAGCGACCTCGACCTGGCCGTCAACACTCTGGTCAGCGCCGCCCACCTGGCGGGTAGCCAAGACAATGCCAGCGCCTTGCTGGTGCGCATCGATCAACTCGGCGCGGCCACCCTCGGCGACGCCCTGGTGCAGTTGCAGCAATGGCCACTGCCGCCACCGCTGAAAGTCGGACAAATCTTTGAAGGCTGGCAGGTGCAAAGCGTGCTGGCGCAGAGTCGGCAGTCGTTGCTGTACCGCGTGCACGACGCCCAGGGGCACCCCTGGCTGCTCAAGACCTTGCCGTTGCGTTGCGACGATACCGATGCGGCCCAGGCCTTGTTATCGGAGGAATGGTTTCTGCGCCGGGTCGCCGGCCGTGCCTTTCCCGAAGTGCATGCCGCCAGTGGCCGTCAGCATTTGTACTACGTGATGCGCGAATACGCCGGGCAAACCCTGGCCCAACTGTTCCAACAACAGGGCCCTCTTCCGTTGGCACAATGGCAGTCGATTGCAGAACGCTTGCTGCGCGCCGTGGGCCTGCTGCATCGCCGGCAGATCCTGCACCGCGATATCAAGCCGGAAAACCTGCTGCTGGGAGAAGATGGCGAACTGCGAGTGCTGGACTTCGGCCTGGCCTATTGCCCCGGGCTCTCCGAGGACCGTGCCCACCTGCTGCCTGGTACCCCAAGTTTTATCGCACCCGAGGCGTTCGCTGGCGAGCAGCCTACGGTACAACAGGATTTGTATAGCGTCGGCGTGACCTTGTATTACCTGCTGACCGGGCATTACCCCTACGGTGAAATCGAGGCCTTCCAACGGCCCAGGTTTTCCCAGCCCGTCAGCGCCAGCCGTTATCGCCCCGACTTGCCGGAGTGGTTGCCACACAGTCTGGAACGAGCGCTGTTCGCTGTCCCGGGCCAACGCTATGAAACCGCCGAAGAATGGCTGTTGGTGCTGGAGCAGGCCGACCGCCGCGAATTGAGCCTACGCCCACGGCCTTTGCTCGAACGCGACCCCTTGAAAGTCTGGCAGACCCTGGCGATGGCCTCGCTTTTGCTCAATCTGGTGCTGTTGTACTGGTTGATGCACCACTAACGGGCAGAATCCGCCGACTCTCTGTGTAAACGCCCAGTAAAACTGGGGCTATAGGGACTTGGCACAGCTGCTGCATTAGCTTTTGCCAACACCCCACATATAGCCGCTCCTTCAACGACGAAGGGCCGAGCTTCCCGAGAGAACGGGACCAGGACAAAGGCGTCCTCGCTAGCTGACTAGCGGGGATGCCTTTTTTGTTTGCGCACGATTTGTCGAGCCATTGCGGAGAACGACATGAAAAAACTCAAACTGGTGATGATCGGCAACGGTATGGCCGGGGTTCGCACCCTGGAAGAACTGCTCAAGCTGAGCAACGAGCTATACGACATCACCGTGTTCGGCGCCGAGCCTCACACCAACTACAACCGCATCCTGCTGTCGCCGGTACTGGCCGGTGAGCAAACCTTCGAAGAGATCGTGCTCAACGACCTGGATTGGTACCTGAACAATAACGTCAAACTGCTGCTCAACCGCAAAGTGGTGCAGATCGACCGGGTCAAGCGCAAAGTCATCGCCGAAGACGGCACCGAGGCCGAATATGACCGCCTGCTGATCGCCACCGGGTCCACGCCGTTTATCCTGCCGATTCCCGGCAACACGTTGCAGGGTGTGATTGGCTACCGTGACATTGCCGATACACAGGCGATGATCGACACCGCCAAGACCCACAAGCATGCGGTGGTGATCGGCGGCGGCCTGCTCGGCCTGGAAGCGGCCAACGGCTTGATGCTGCGCGGCATGCACGTGACGGTGGTGCACATCGGTGAATGGCTGCTGGAGCGGCAACTGGACAAGACCAGCGGCCAGCTACTGCAAACCGAACTGGAAAGTCGCGGCCTGATGTTTCGCCTGTGCGAGCAGACCCAGGCCCTGCACGATGCCGGCAATGGCCGCGTCGGCTCGGTGCAGTTCAAAAATGGCGACATCATCCCGGCCGACCTGGTGGTGATGGCTGCCGGCATCCGCCCCAATACCGAACTCGCGGAAAAGTCCGGCATCCCTTGCAACCGTGGGATCCTGGTCAACGACACGATGCAAACCTACGACCCGCGTATCTATGCGATCGGTGAATGCGCCAGCCATCGCGGCATCGCCTATGGCCTGGTGGCACCCTTGTTCGAACAGGCCAAGGTCTGCGCCAACCACCTGGCCCAATTGGGCTTTGCCACTTACAAGGGCTCGGTGACCTCCACCAAGCTGAAAGTCACCGGCATCGACCTGTTCTCCGCCGGCGACTTCATGGGCGGCGAAGGCACCGAAACCATCACGCTCTCCGACCCGATTGGCGGCGTGTACAAGAAGCTGGTGATCAAGGACGACATCCTGGTCGGCGCCTGCCTGTACGGCGATACCGCCGATGGCGGCTGGTATTTCCGCCAGATCCGTGAGAACCACGCCATCGGTGAAATCCGCGATCATCTGATGTTCGGTGAAAATGCACTCGGCGATGTCGGCCACCAAGGCCAGGACAAAGCCATGAGCATGGCCGACAGCGCCGAAGTCTGCGGCTGCAACGGCGTGTGTAAGGGCACCATCGTCAAGGCGATCCAGGAACAAGGGCTGTTCAGTGTCGATGAGGTGAAAAAACACACCAAGGCCGCCAGTTCCTGCGGCTCCTGTGCCGGGCTGGTCGAGCAGATCCTGATCAACACCGTGGGCGGCGCCGCCGACGTCAAACCCAAAAGTGAAAAAGCCATCTGTGGCTGCAGCGACCTCAACCACGGGCAGATCCGCCAGGCCATCCGCGAGCAGCACCTGCTGACCATCGACAGCACCATGCGTTACCTGAACTGGCGCACCCCCAATGGCTGCGCCACCTGCCGCCCGGCGCTCAACTATTACCTGATCTCCACCTGGCCCGGCGAAGCCAAGGACGACCCGCAATCGCGGCTGATCAACGAACGGGCCCACGCCAATATTCAAAAAGACGGCACCTATTCTGTGGTGCCACGGATGTGGGGCGGCGTGACCAACCCTTCGGAGCTGCGCCGCATCGCCGATGTGGCCGACAAGTACAACGTGCCGATGGTCAAGGTCACCGGCGGCCAGCGTATCGACTTGCTCGGTATCAAGAAGCAGGACTTGCCTGGGGTATGGAAGGACCTGGATATGCCGTCCGGGCATGCCTATGGCAAATCCATCCGTACCGTCAAAACCTGTGTGGGCAGCGAGTTCTGCCGGTTTGGTACGCAGAACTCCACACAACTGGGCATCGAGCTGGAGCATGACCTGTTCAACATGTGGTCGCCCCACAAGGTCAAGTTGGCGGTGTCCGGTTGCCCACGCAATTGCTCGGAAGCGGGCATCAAGGACGTAGGCATTATCGGTGTCGACTCGGGCTGGGAGATGTACATCGGCGGCAACGGCGGGATCAAGACCGAAGTCGCGGAGTTCTTCGTCAAGGTGAAAACCGCCGAGGAAGTGCGTGAATACAACGGCGCGTTCCTGCAGTTGTACCGCGAAGAAGCCTTCTACCTGGAGCGCACCGTGCACTACCTGCAGCGAGTGGGCATGGAGCATATCAAGAAGGCCGTATTGGAAGACCCGGCGCGCCGCCAAGCCCTCAATGAGCGTTTGCAGTTCTCGTTGTCATTCGAGCAGGACCCGTGGAAGGAACGCCTGGAGCAGCCGCTGCTGAAAAAGGAATTCGACGTGATCCCCGTCAAACAACTGGAGGTCTCGCTATGAACTGGCTGGATATCTGCGCCCTCGATGAAATCAACGCCCTGGGCTCGCGCATCATCAGCGGGCCCAAAGGTGACATCGCGATTTTTCGCACCAGTGACGATGAAGTCTTTGCCCTCGACGACCGCTGCCCGCACAAGGGCGGGCCGCTGTCCCAAGGCTTGATCTACGGCAAGCGCGTGGCCTGCCCGCTGCACAACTGGCAGATTGACCTGGCGACTGGCCAAGCCCAGGCCCCGGATATCGGCTGCGCCCACCATCATCAGGCCCGGGTCGAAAACGGCCGGGTGATGCTGGCCCTGCGGGACGCGGGTTGATGAACCGCCAGACCACCGCGTCCACCTGCTGTTATTGCGGGGTGGGCTGCGGCGTGCTGATCGAGCATGACGGCGAACAGATCCTGGGGGTGCAAGGCGACCCCAGCCATCCGGCCAACTTCGGCAAGTTGTGCAGCAAAGGTGCCAGCCTGCACTTGACCGGCGACGTGAGCGCCCGCGCCCTGTACCCGCAATTACGCTTGGGCAAAGCACTGGCACGCACTCGCACCGACTGGGACACCGCCCTGGAACACGCGGCCAACGTGTTTGCCGAGACGATTGCCGAACACGGGCCCGACAGCGTGGCGTTCTATATCTCCGGGCAACTGTTGACCGAGGACTACTACAGCTTCAACAAGTTGGCGCGGGCGTTGGTGGGCACTAATAATATCGACAGTAA
Organism: Pseudomonas sp. FSL L8-0168; assembly: GCF_037976155.1. Lineage (NCBI taxonomy): Bacteria > Pseudomonadati > Pseudomonadota > Gammaproteobacteria > Pseudomonadales > Pseudomonadaceae > Pseudomonas > Pseudomonas sp. FSL L8-0168. The sequence goes on from NZ_CP150262.1 coordinate 3,717,235, forward strand.
CTCCCGGCTGTGCATGTCTTCGGCAGTGGTCGGCTACAAGCGCAGCCTGGGCGCCGATGCGCCGCCGTGCAGCTATGAAGACCTGGAAAACAGCGACTGCGTGATGATCGTCGGCAGCAATATGGCCTACGCCCATCCGGTATTGTTCCGGCGCCTGGAGCAAGCCAAGGCGCAACGCCCGCAGATGAAAGTGCTGGTGATTGACCCTCGGCGTACCGACACCTGCGACTTGGCCGACCTGCACCTAGCGATCTTGCCGGGCACGGATGTGGCGTTGTTCCACGGCATTTTGCATCTGTTGCTGTGGGAAGACTGGGTCGACCGCGCGTTTATCCAGGCCCACACCGACGGCTTGGCCGAACTCAAGCGCCTGGTGCATGACTACACGCCGCAGATGGTCACGCAGCTATGCGGCATCAGCGTCGAACAGTTGCGCCTGTGCGCGCAGTGGGTGGGCACCTCCAGCAGCTTTCTGTCGCTGTGGTGCATGGGGCTTAACCAATCCACCGCCGGCAGCGCCAAAAACAGTGCACTGATCAACCTGCATTTAGCCACGGGGACCATTGGCCGGCCGGGCTGCGGGCCGTTTTCCCTGACCGGCCAACCGAACGCCATGGGTGGGCGCGAAACCGGCAGCCTGTCCAATTTGCTGCCGGGCCACCGCGAAGCGGCCAACCCTGAACACCGCGCTGAAGTGGCGGCCTATTGGGGCGTGGAACAACTGCCCGCGACCACCGGCCTTACCGCCATCGAACTGTTTGAACAGGTGCAGGCGGGGAAGATCAAGGCGTTGTGGATCGCCTGTACCAACCCGGCCCAATCGCTGCCCGACCAGAACGCGGTGCGCGCCGCTTTGGCAGCGTGCCCGTTCGTGGTGTTGCAGGAAGCCTTTCGTACCACCGAAACCGCCGCCTATGCCGACCTGCTACTGCCCGCCGCCAGTTGGGGTGAAAAAGACGGCACGGTGACCAACTCCGAGCGACGTATTTCCCACGTGCGCCGCGCCATCAACCCACCGGGTGAAGCACGCGCGGATTGGGCGATCACCGTGGATTTCGCACAACGCCTGGAGCGCCGTCTACGGCCGGGGTTGCCGAGCCTGTTCGCCTTTGAGCACGCGGCGCAGCTGTTTGATGAATTCAAGCCACTGACTCAAGGCCGTGACCTGGATATGTCCGGCATCAGCCACGCCCTGCTCGACCAGCTCGGCCCGCAGCAATGGCCGTTTCCCGAGGGTGCGCAAGCGGGTACGTCGCGCTTGTACACCGACGGCATTTTCCCCACTGACACTGGGCGGGCGCAGTTTGTCGCCGAGCCTTATCGCGCCGCCAAGGAACAGCGCGATGCGCGATTTCCCCTGACCCTGATCACCGGTCGACTGCGTGATCAATGGCACGGCATGAGCCGCACCGGCACGGCAGCGCAGTTGTTCGGGCACGTCAGTGAAGCATTGTTGAGCCTGCATCCGGATGAGCTACGCCGCCACCGCTTCAAAGAGGGTGACCTGGTCAGCCTGAAAAGCCGTCGCGGCAGCGTGATCGTCGCCGTCGGCAGCGATGACAGTGTGCGTCCCGGCCAAGCGTTTCTGCCCATGCACTGGGGCGACCGCTTTCTCAAGGGCGGCGTCAATACCCTCACCCAACCGGCGTTCGACCCTTTGTCCAAGCAGCCGGAGCTCAAGCACAGCGGCGTGCGCCTGGAAGCCGTGCAACTGCCGTGGCAGCTGTTTGCGCTGATCGAAGGCGATGTACAGCAACACTTCGAAGCCTTGCGCCCACTGTGTGAAACCTTTGCCTACGTCAGCCTGAGCCTGGCTGGCCGTGAACGCCCCGCGCTGCTGGTGCGCGCCGCGCATACCGAGGCGCCCGACCTGCAACTCTTGACCCGTATCGACCACCTGCTGGGCCTCAACGACGGCCCGGTAATGGCCTATGACGACCCGCGCCGCTCAATCGGCAAGCGCGTGAAGATCGAGAAAGGCCGCATCACCGCCCTGCGCCTGGCCGGCGAAACCCTGGCCCGTCACTGGCTGCAAAGCCTGTGGCTGGAAGGCCGGGCCGACGAGCAACTGCGGCGCTGGTTGCTGGCGCCCTTGAGCGCGCCACCGGGCGGTACCACGGCCAGCAACAAGATTGTGTGCAACTGCAAGAACGTCAGCGAAAACGCCGTGTGTGCCGGTATCGGCAGCGGCCTGGACCTGGATGGCCTCAAACAGGCCTTGGGCTGCGGCACCCAATGCGGCTCCTGCGTGCCGGAAATCAAACGTCTTTTGGCCAGCAACCCGCAGCCAATCGCCATCAGTGTGTAAGGGGAACAACATGAGCGCAAAAGTGTGGCTGGTAGGCGCAGGTCCGGGTGACCCGGAGTTGCTGACCCTGAAAGCGGTCCGGGCTCTGCAGTCAGCGGACGTCGTGCTGATTGATGATCTGGTCAACCCGGCAGTACTGGAACACTGCACCAGCGCCCGGGTGATTACCGTCGGCAAGCGCGGGGGATGTCGTTCTACCCCGCAGGATTTCATTCACCGCCTGATGTTGCGTTATGCACGCCAGGGCAAGTGCGTAGTACGCCTTAAAGGCGGTGACCCGTGTATTTTTGGCCGCGGTGGCGAGGAGGCAACCTGGCTGCGCGAGCGTGGTGTCGAGGTGGAATTGGTCAATGGCATCACCTCAGGGCTGGCCGGAGCAACCCAGTGCGATATCCCGTTGACCTTGCGCGGGGTGAGCCGCGGAGTGACCTTGGTCACCGCGCATACCCAGGATGACAGTAGCTTGAACTGGCGTGCGCTGGCGGAGGGTGGAACCACGCTGGTGGTGTATATGGGTGTGGCGAAGCTGGAAGAAATCCGCGAACAGCTGCTCAACGGCGGCATGGCTGCGGATATGCCGGTGGCAATGATCGAAAACGCTTCATTGCCCCAGCAACGCGAATGCCGCAGCTCCCTGGCGGCCATGCATGAAGCGGCAAAAACCTTTGCGCTGAAGAGCCCGGCCATCCTGGTGATTGGCCAGGTTGCCGGCGCCGCACAGATGGCTAGCATCGCCGCTGCGGCAAGCGCCTGAGGCAAATCGCAGGCGAAAAAAAGCCCGGCCTGAGCCGGGCTTTTCTTTACTACTCAGTAATTACTGAGCGGTAGCTTCAACCGACGCTTCTACGCGACGGTTAACAGCGCGACCAGCTTCAGTTGCGTTGTCAGCAACTGGGCGGGATTCGCCGTAACCAACAGCAGTTACACGGCTAGGAGCAACGCCGTCTTTAACCAGGACTTGCTTAACAGCGTCAGCACGACGCTGGGACAGCTTCTGGTTGTAAGCGTCTGGACCTACGGAGTCAGTGTGACCAGCAACTTCTACGTTGGTAGCTGGGTACTGAGCCATGAAGTCGGCCAGGTTTTTAACGTCGCCGTAGCTGTTAGGCTTAACAACGGCCTTGTCGAAGTCGAACTTAACGTCCAGCTCAACACGAACAACCTGAGCAACCGGAGCTTCTGGCTCTGGAACTGGCTCTGGAGCTGGTGCTGGGGTAGGAGCTGGAGCAGCTGCGCCAGCGTTACCGCCGAAGTTCACGCCCAGGCCAACCAGTGCGGAGTAGTCCCACTTGCCGTTGTCCAGACCGTAGTCAGCTTCAACACCAGCACGAGCGTACAGGTTGTTGGTGAAGTAGTACTTCACGCCGGTACCGATGGTAGCGAAAGTGGTCTGGTCGCGACCGCTGTGGCCGTCAGCCTGAACGTTGGTACGGCTCTGGTGGCCGAAACCGCCTTCAACGTATGGACGCAGGCTATCAACGCCAGCCTGACCGAAGTGGTACTGAGCAACGAGGCTGCCAGTGTCACCTTTGATCTTCTGGTTGCCAGTGCCGTCGTTCGAACGGGTGTGGTTGGTCTTGTCGTACGACAGATTCAACGACAGATCGTCGGTCAGGAAGTAACCAATGCGAGCGCCTGGGTTGAAGCCGTCTTCGATGTGCTTAACGCTATCGTTGTACTGCTTCTTGTAGAACAGCTCGCCTTCAACTGCGCCTTGGCCTTGTGCCAGAACGCCGAAAGAAGTAGCGGCAATAAGAGAACCAATGGCCAAGCCCAAGGTGTTTTTCAGTTTCATCCGTTAAATCCCCATCTGGTGATTGTAAAGCAGTCCCACAAACCGGGGGACAACTCGGCGACAAGTCTAACAGAACTTGCCTACACGTAAGAGATATTTGCTACGCACTAAGTTTCAGTCTCGCCCGCAAATTTCTCACGTAATTTATCAAGAGCACGCTTGTACCGCATTTTTGTAGCACTCAAACCCATATGCATGATGTCAGCGATTTCCTGAAATTCCAGCTCTGCGACAAATCGAAGCACCAGAATTTCGCGGTCAATCGGGTTCACATGCACCAACCAGCGATCAAGTCCGCCCTTTTCCTCGGGTGCCGGCGCCTTCTCTTCAGACGCCTCCTCAAGGGGGTCCAGACTCAAAGCGTCCATCAAGCGACGCTTTCGCCGTTCCTTCCGATACTGCGTGATGCACTCGTTGTACGTGATGCTGTACAGCCAGGTCTTGAACTTCGATTTGCCCTCGAAGTTCTTCAGGCCGTATAGCACCTTGAGCATCACTTCCTGACAGACATCATCCGCGTCTCTATCGTTCCCCAAATACCTTGAACAAACGTTGAACAGAGTGCGTTGATACCTGCGCATCAATTCTTCGTACGCGCGTGTTACGTGAAACAGCTCCGTGTGCGAGCGCGCGACCAACTCCTCATCAGAGAGCTCACGGGGGTCATAGCGCGTGGACAGCGTTTGGGCTTTATTCAAAACAAGTCGTGCCGACAGTCAGGTCAATGTCCGCTGCAACCCGGTCACCCGGGTTTGCGGCGGCGTACATTAGCAGGATTTGCCGGATTAGCGGCTACTGACCTGCTGCTCCAGGAGAATCCGGTTGGACAGCGACACCAGTTCCCCGTCATCGGTCAGCACGGTCGTCTTGACTGTGCCGATCTCCTCGATTTGCCCTTCGACCTCGCCCACACGCACCTGTTGCCCAACTTGATACAGCTCACGCACATAGATTCCCGCAAGAATCTGACCGGCAATTTCCCGGCTTCCCAACCCCATGGCCAGCGCAACTGCCAGACCAACGGTAATCAAAACAATCACAATCACGTGGTTGAGCAGGTCAGTTTTGACCTCCAACTGGCTGATCGCGACGGAAATACTGATGATGATCACCAGCCCCTGGGCAATTCGTCCCAGGCCCGCTGCGTAGTCCAACCCCACGCCTTCGGCGGCCCCGCGCACCAGCCCGTTGGCCAGTTGCGCGAGTAGAACCCCCACCAGCAGCACCAGCGCGCCGCCGAAAACTTTCGGCAAATACAGTGCCAGCATGTCGAGCGTAGCTGAAACTCGCTCAAGTCCAAGGGACTGCGCTGCAGAAACCAGAAAAATAAGTAGAACGAACCAATAGACGATCTTGCCGATCAGGGTCGAAATCGGTACTTGCAACCCCGCGCGACCGAGCAGTTTGGTCAGGCCAGTGCCAGCCATCAGGCGATCGAGCCCCAGTTTGGCGAGCAATTTGGACAGCAGGGTATCGAGCAGCTTGGCCACGACAAAACCCAGCAATACCAGGACCAGGGCACCAAACAGGTTGGGAATGAAATTCGCCACCTTGGTCCACAATGCGGTCATCGCGGTGACCAGGCTCTGGGTCCAGAGATCAAGTTCCATATTCAATCAGCCTTATCAGCAGTGCTAGCAAGAGGTTTACGACGGGAAACCGGTGACACATGGGCCGAACCGTTGTTCAGGGCCATCATCAACGCCGGCAACCAACGCCCGAGCAGACCGAACAGGTCACCCGCCCCTACCTGACGGTTGGCGGTTTTCAGTACGCGGCCCAGGCAGGCATCGTCATCACGGTTGGATGGCGAAGCATTGAGCATGTCACGCAAAGACTGTTCGAACGGATCGTGCATAGAGACCTCTCGCAAGTGATTTAAAAGACGAGGGTAAAATTCCTCGGGTCACATCGGCCCTTTCTTACGTTCAGGTCATATTCAGGTCAAACCCAGCGCAATCGTCGAAATAACCACCATTGCCCCAGTGCCACAGACACCATCAACAGGCACGCAATCATGAATCCATAAGGGCTGGCAGAGAATGGAATGCCGCCCACATTGATACCGAGCAAACCGGTGAGAAAACTCATCGGCAAGAAGATCCCGGTGATGATCCCGAAGCGGTACATGGTGCGGTTCATGCGCAGGCTCAAGCGCCGGTCTTCAGCCTCCAGCACAAGCCCCACGCGCTCTCTGGCCAATTCCAGCTCTTCCAGGTAACGGGTCAGGCTGTTGTGCAGTTCGTTCCAATAGTCGGCATCGTCGTCGCAGAACCACGCCAATTTGATTCGTGTCAGCTGGGCGAAAATATCCCGCTGGGGGGCCAGGAAGCGCTTGAGTCCGGCGGCTCTTCGACGGATCTGCAGAACGCTGCCGTGCTCCGGAGTATACCGTTCGTCGGCATCGAGTTTTTCTTCCTCGGAATCGACGATTTCAGACAAGCCGGCGACCAGATCCTGCACTTTGTTGGTCAGGTACTGAGCCATATAAAGGATGAGTTCAGACGCCGTCTTGGGGCCTTTGCCGTCTGCCAGTTGCACCAGCAACTCATCGGTAGCGCGCAAGGGGCGCAAACGCAGGGAAATCACTCGGTTGGCGGCGGCGAAAATGCGCACCGACACCATGTCTTCCGGCTCCGCGCCTGGGTTGAGATTGATCCCGCGCAGAAACAGCAGCAATTCGGCGTCCGGCAGCGGCAACAGCCGTGGACGGGTGTTTTCCTCCAGCAGCAGGTCACAGGCAAACTCGCTCAGGCCGCTGGATTTGCGCAGCCAGGTCTGGGTTTGAGGATGGCTGCGATCCCAGTGCAGCCACAGGCTTTCCTGGGGCTGCAACTGCAAATCGTCGAGCTCAGTCCGGGCAATCGAACGCGCACCGCCTTTACCGTCCAGCACCAGGGCATGCACCAGCCCCCATTGCGCGTTTTCTTCTTCGAACATCCTCACCCCGATCGGTTGCGGCAGTTTATTCAGGCATTTTCAGCGGGCTGGGTGACACGATCACCCCGTTGTTATCGGCATAAATGTACTCACCGGGGCGGAACGTCACGCCTGCGAATGTCACCGGGACGTTCAGGTCGCCAAGGCCGCGCTTGTCGGTTTTTTTCGGATGAGAGGCCAGGGCCTGCACACCCAGGTCGGTCTGAGCGATGACGTCGACGTCACGGATGCACCCGTAGATCACCAGCCCTTCCCAACCATTTTTCGCGGCTTTCTCGGCAATCATGTCACCCAGCAACGCGCAGCGCAGGGAACCACCACCGTCGACCACCAGCACTTTGCCAACGCCCGGCAGGTCAGCCTGCGCCTTGACCAGGGAGTTATCCTCGAAGCATTTGAGGGTGACAATCTCGCCACCAAAGGAGTCTCGGCCACCGAAGTTGCTGAACATCGGCTCCACTACCTGCACCAGCTCCGGGTAGGCGTCACACAGGTCGGGGGTCACGTAATGGTTCATCGAGAAACTCCTGTCATCAAAGAAGAGGTCGAACATCCACGGTGTACATCAAGAAAACGCCCCGCGACAGGCATTCTTTAAGTGCCTGGGCGTTGGCGGCGGCCATGATCAAACCCGGTTCAGCGTAACGCAATACACGTTGCGCGACTGAATATGACCAGAACCGCGTGGCGCGTCATATCTTAGCCGCAACCATTCAAGAGTGAAACGCCCTTGGTAGAGCGTTTCGTCAAACCGCTGCGGACACTTCGGATTGCGTACCGAATAAGGGTGTCAGCGGGTCGTTCAACCAGCGCTCGACCAAAGGCCACACTTGGGCCTGGGCCGCTTTACTGACCAGCATCTGCACATGGCCGAAATCCTCGCTGAAACCTTGCTGACGTCCCAGGCACAGGTACTGGCGATGCTCGCTGCCCACTTGCTCGAAGAGCTTGCGGCAGGCCCAGTCCGGGTCTTGCCGGTCGCCCGCTGCGCTCACCGCCAACAGCGGCACATCGACCTGCGCCAAGCCTTTCCACCAGTCATGCTCGGCATCGCCAAACCGGCCGAACAGGCCGTTCCAACGCATCGCTTCGATCATCACGCCGGCCGGCTCGTCCTCGGGCCCACGCTTGAAGCGCGGGCCCGACAGATGGGCAAGGCGCTTGAGGATAAAGCGAGCGCCCCACTCCACCGGTGGAATTTTCAACGGCCAGTGGGTGCGACTGACCTGGCAGCCGAACAACGCCACCGACGCCACCGCTGATGCATCCAAGTGCTGCCCACCCAAGGCCGCAGCCAGGGTGGTGGCACCGAGGGAATGCCCGATCCAGTGCGGAATCTGCCCGCTTTGCTCACACACAAACGCCCCCACGGCCGGCAAATCGTAGCGCGCATAATCGGCGACGCGGTTACTGGCGTAGTCGTGATTGCGCTTGGACAAACCATGGCCGCGCATTTCCGGGATCCACACATCAAATCCGCGACGTGCGAGGTAAGCCCCCAGGCCAATTCCTTTTGGCGAATACCAGAAACGTCGATTGGAAAAACTGCCATGCAACAAAATAATCGGCGTGCCCCGGTTTTCCGGGACATCGGCCAGGCCCAAACGGGTAACCGCCAGCTCGACGGTGCCGTCCGGGCTGTTACCGGGTTTGAGTCGGTAGACGTCTTCACTCAGGTCGCCCCGACGTTCAGCGCTGATCAGGGCGACAGGAAACAGATGGCTGCTGCTTTGCATAATGCTCTTGCACAAAAAAGGGCGGCGTCCGCAAGGATTCCCGCCCTGTACAGATAAGAATGCCGGTCACCCGCAACGAGTGACCGGCACTTTTGACCACGCGATCTTAGGCGGACGCTTGGCCTTCAGCCAGGAAGAACCAGGTTTCCAGCACGGAATCGGGGTTCAGCGAGACGCTCTCGATCCCCTGCTCCATCAGCCATTTGGCCAGGTCCGGGTGGTCCGAAGGGCCTTGGCCGCAGATACCGATGTACTTGCCAGCCTTGTTACAGGCCTGGATGGCGTTGGCCAGCAGCTTCTTGACCGCTGGGTTACGCTCGTCGAACAGGTGGGCGATGATCCCCGAGTCGCGGTCCAGGCCCAGGGTCAACTGCGTCAGGTCGTTGGAGCCGATGGAGAAACCGTCGAAGAACTCCAGGAACTCTTCAGCCAGGATGGCGTTGGACGGCAACTCGCACATCATGATCACGCGCAGGCCGTTCTCGCCACGGGTCAGGCCGTTTTCTGCCAGCAGGTCCACCACCTGGCTCGCTTCGCCCAGGGTGCGCACGAAGGGCACCATGATCTCGACGTTGGTCAGGCCCATCTCGTTGCGCACGCGCTTGAGCGCACGGCATTCAAGCTCGAAGCAGTCACGGAAGGCTTCGCTGATGTAACGCGAGGCGCCGCGGAAACCCAGCATCGGGTTTTCTTCTTCCGGCTCGTAGAGCTTGCCGCCGATCAGGTTCGCGTATTCATTGGACTTGAAGTCCGACAGGCGCACGATGACCTTTTTCGGGTAGAACGCCGCAGCCAGGGTGCTGATGCCTTCGACCAGTTTCTCGACGTAGAAACCTACCGGGTCGTTGTAGCCGGCGATGCGCTTGTCGACGCTTTCCTTGATGTCCAGCGGCAGGCCGTCATAGTTCAGGAGTGCCTTGGGGTGCACGCCGATCATGCGGTTGATGATGAATTCCAGGCGGGCCAGGCCCACGCCGGCGTTCGGCAACTGGGCGAAATCAAAGGCACGGTCCGGGTTGCCGACGTTCATCATGATCTTGAACGGCAGGTCGGGCATGGCGTCGATGGAGTTTTGCTTGATATCGAAGCCCAGCTCGCCTTCGAAGATAAAGCCGGTATCGCCTTCGGCGCAGGACACGGTCACACCCTGGCCATCCTTGAGCAGTTGGGTGGCGTTGCCGCAACCCACGACTGCCGGAATCCCCAGCTCACGGGCAATGATCGCCGCGTGGCAGGTACGCCCGCCACGGTTGGTGACAATGGCACTGGCGCGCTTCATCACCGGTTCCCAGTCTGGGTCGGTCATGTCGGAAACCAGTACGTCACCCGGCTGGACCTTGTCCATCTCGGACACGTCCTTGATGATCCGCACCTTGCCTGCGCCAATGCGCTGGCCAATGGCACGGCCTTCCACCAGCACGGTGCCCGTTTCCTTGAGCAGGTAGCGCTCCATGACGTTGGCCGAAGTGCGGCTCTTCACGGTTTCCGGGCGAGCCTGCACGATGTAAAGCTTGCCGTCGTCACCGTCCTTGGCCCACTCGATGTCCATCGGGCACTTGTAGTGCTTTTCGATGATCATCGCTTGTTTGGCCAACTCGCTGACTTCAGCGTCGGTCAGGCAGAAACGCGCACGCTCGGCCTTGTCGACTTCAACGGTTTTGACCGAGCGACCGGCCTTGGCCTCGTCGCCGTAGATCATCTTGATGGCCTTGCTGCCCAGGTTACGGCGCAGGATGGCCGGGCGGCCCGCTTCGAGGGTGCCCTTGTGTACGTAGAATTCGTCCGGGTTGACCGCGCCTTGTACGACGGTTTCGCCCAGGCCGTAGGCGCCGGTGATAAACACCACGTCACGGAAACCGGATTCGGTATCCAGGGTGAACATCACACCGGCAGTGCCGGTTTCCGAACGCACCATGCGCTGCACGCCGGCAGACAGGGCCACCAGCTTGTGGTCGAAACCCTGGTGTACGCGGTAGGAGATCGCACGGTCGTTAAAGAGGGAGGCAAACACTTCCTTGGCCGCGCGGATCACGTTTTCGACGCCGCGAATGTTGAGGAAGGTTTCCTGCTGGCCGGCAAAGGAGGCGTCCGGCAAGTCTTCGGCGGTGGCCGAGGAACGCACGGCGACGGCCATGTCCGGGTTACCGGCCGACAGGGTGGCGAAGGCGGTGCGAATTTCTTCGTTGAGCTTCTCGGGGAACTCGGCTTCCATGATCCACTGGCGGATCTGGGCGCCGGTCTTGGCCAGGGCGTTGACGTCATCGACGTCCAGGGCGTCCAGCGCGGCGTGGATCTGGGCGTTGAGGCCGCTCAGCTCTAGGAAGTCGCGGTAAGCCTGGGCCGTGGTGGCGAAACCACCGGGCACCGAGACACCAGCGCCTGCAAGATTACTGATCATCTCGCCGAGGGATGCGTTCTTGCCCCCCACATGCTCTACATCATGGACGCCGAGCTTATCGAGGGAAACTACGTACTCTACCAAGGTGATCTCTCCACTTTCTGTGTTGGAAAAGCTCAGGACGCGGGTTGCTCAGTAGGAGCTAACGCCAGCGCTTGTGGCCTGGACCTGGAAAATAAGTGAGAATGCGGCCCACTGCGGGACGGCAAAATCGCGCCTATCATATCCAAGATTCGCCATCAGCTTAAGGCCCAGGGCTCAAATGAAACGATCTGCTTTCTTTATTTCCGACGGCACCGGCATCACAGCCGAAACATTGGGCCAGAGCCTGCTCGCGCAGTTCGAAAACATTACCTTCGCCAAATTCACCCGGCCTTATATAGACAGCGTGGATAAAGCGCGGGCCATGGTACAACAAATCAATCTGGCGGCTGAAAAAGACGGTTTTCGCCCGATCATTTTCGACACCATCGTCAATCAAGACATTCGTGAGATTCTCGCAACGTCGAATGGTTTCATGATCGACATTTTCTCTACCTTCCTGGCGCCGTTGGAACAGGAGCTGAGTGAACACTCCTCCTATTCCGTCGGAAAGTCCCATTCCATCGGGCATAACTCCAACTATATGGAGCGCATCGAGGCGGTGAACTTCGCCCTCGACAACGACGACGGCGCCCGCACCCACTACTACGACAAGGCCGACCTGATCCTGGTGGGCGTGTCGCGTTGCGGCAAGACCCCCACCTGCCTGTACATGGCCATGCAATTCGGTATTCGTGCGGCCAACTATCCGCTGACCGAAGATGACATGGAACACCTGACCCTGCCCGCCGCCTTGCGCGCGCACTCACACAAACTGTTCGGCCTGACCATCGACCCGGACCGGCTGACCGCCATCCGCAACGAACGCAAGCCCAACAGCCGCTACTCCAGCTATGCCCAGTGCGAATTTGAAGTGCGGGAAGTAGAAAATCTGTTCCGTCGCGAAAATATTGCGCACATCAATTCCACGCATTTTTCGGTGGAAGAGATTTCGGCGAAGATTCTGGTGGAGAAGGGTGTGGAGCGGCGCTTCAAGTGATCTCTGTCGCCTGATCTGATCGTTCCCACGCTCTGCGTGGGAACGCCGCCTGGGACGCTCCGCGTCCCGCAATAGCGACGCGGAGCGTCGCAAGATGCATTCCCATGCAGAGCGTGGGAACGAGCAACGGTAACGCGGATTTACAGATGAAACCGCCCGCCCCCCTGCCCCAGCGCCGTCGCCAGCGCGTCAAACCCCTCGCGCAATAACTGATCATCGCCCGACGTGTTGCAGATACTCGCCCGAATAAACTGCGGCACCGCCGTCTGCCCCACGGCAAAAGCCTCGGCGGTGGCGATCAGGTAATTGTTCTGTTTGAGCTCCGCCTCGATTTCCGAGGCCCGCCAGGGCTCCGGTACTTCGATCCAGAAGTGCGGGCTGTTGAGGTGGGTGCGATAGGCCAAGCCGTTCAATAAATCTTCGACTAACGTCTTGCGGCGGCTGATCTCGTTGATCTGCTGACGCAACAAATATTCCGCCGTGCCGTTTTCAATCCACTGGGTCGCCAACTCCAGAGTCACAGGTGTGGCCATCCAGCAGGTCGAACGTAGCGCCGCCGAGATGCGACTGACCAGCGCCGGCGGCGCATGCACGTAGCCCACCCGCAAACCAGCCGACACCGCCTTGCTCAGGCTGCTGATCAAGATCGTACGCTCAGGCGCGAAGTAGCTGAGGGGCGGCGGACGGTCCTCCACCAGCACACCGTGGGCTTCGTCCTCCAGAATCAGCAGGTTATGTTCGCGACACACCCTGGCCAAGGCTTCGCGGCGCGCCACCGACAACACGGCGGTGGTCGGATTCTGGATAGTCGGCGTGCAATACAACGCCGAAATCCGGTGATTGCGACAGACCTCATCCAGCGCCGTGGGCAGCACACCCTCCTCGTCCATCTCCAGGCCGATCAGCCGCACCCCCAGCATACGCGCAGCGGTAATCAGCCCGGGATAAGTCAACTGCTCGGTGACCACCGTATCGCCAGCACGCAGCAGCGCCATCATCGCGCAGAGCAAGCCATGCTGACCGCCGTTGACGCAGATGACCTGCTCGGGAATCGGATGAAACTCGCGCTGCACCAGCCACTGCGCGCCCGCTTCACGGTAACGCGGCAGGCCGGCGTCGGGGGTGTAGGCGCTGATGTCCTGGAGGAACTTGGCATTATTCGACAGGGTTTGAAAGCTCTGGGCGAGAAACACCGTCTCTTGCCCGGGAATGTGCATGTTGCGGCTCATGTCGAAGTACTGGCGCGGCTCCTCGCTGAAATTACGAAAGCCCTCATCACGCTGGCGCTCCATCCCACGCTTGCGCACGAAGGTGCCGTCACCCACCCGTGCAACCACCAGGCCCAGGCGCTCCAATTCACCGTAAGCCCGGCTGATGGTGCCGATGGTCACGCCTAAATTGTCGGAAAGCACCCGATGGGGCGGCAGTTTTCGTCCCGGTTCAATCAAGCCTTCGAGGATGCCCCGTTCCATCACATCGGACAGGCGCTTGTACTTCACGCCCTGCCCGTTGGACAAGCCCTCACGCATAATTGACACCATGTCAATATTTGTTTTGACAGCCATCTTTCGCCCTAATAGTGTGCTTTTACGGGTTCAATCGCCGATAAACATAACTCATTACAAGTTCAATATAGAGTTCAATTCCGGCTCAGGGAAGCAATAAACGATGCCAATGTCCGCCGTTCTCGAAAACACTGCAAAAACAAAAACGCAAAAACAGTGGCTCGCCGGGCTGGTGACCAGCGTGATGTTCCTGATCGTGTGCCTGAGTTGGGGCACCACGTGGCTGGGCATCAAGATCGCCGTCGAGAGCGTGCCGCCGCTGACATCCGCCGGCCTGCGCTTTCTCATCGCGTTTCCGCTGTTCCTGTGTTTTGCCATGGTGCGCCGTGAGCCGATCCTGTTTCCCCGGGAAAGCCGCTGGTTCTTCGTGTTTGTGACCCTGTCTTACTTCAGCGTTCCCTACTATTTGCTCAACTACGGCGAAATGCATGTGTCGTCGGGCCTCACCGCCCTGCTGTTCAGTTGCATGCCGGTATTCATCCTGATCTTCTCGGCGCTGTTCCTGCGCGAGCGCATCTATTTTTCCCAGGTGGTCGGCATAGGCATCGGTTTCGGCAGCCTTTACATGATCATCAAGAGCCAGGGCCTGCACCTGGACCACGCCGAGTTCTTCGGGGTACTGGCCATTCTGAGCGCCGCGATCATGCACGCCTTGTGCTATGTCATTACCAAGCAAAAAGGCAGCGCCATCAGCGTCATCACCTACAACACCCTGCCCATCGGCATTGCCGGGCTGATGCTGTTCCTGGCCGGCCTGTGGTTTGAAACACCAACGTTCGACGCCATTACCCTGCGCTCCTGGAGCGCGCTGTTCTACCTGGGGCTGGTGGCCTCGGTGGGCGGGTTCATTGTGTATTTCATGCTGCTCAAGCGCCTGAGCCCGATCATCCTGTCGTTCGTGTTCATCATCTTCCCGGTGTTCGCGGTCATCATCGGTGCCTGGTACGAAGGCGTGGAAATTTCCCGCGACCTGATGCTGTACTCGGCGATCCTGCTGGCCGGCTTTGCGATCACCAAGTTGCCGATCGAAAAACTCATGGCCAAGAAAAAGTGACCCTCAATCAACGCGAGAGAAACATGGACGTCCTCCGCCCCACCGCCCTGGAACAGATCTACGCCCACGCCAGCCGCAGCTACCCCGAGGAGTGCTGTGGTTTCGTCTTCGCCGACGGCAGCGTGTACCTGGGCAGCAATATCCAGAATGAACTGCACCGCAAGAACCCCGAGATGTACCCACGCAGCGCGGCCAATGGCTACACCTTTTCGGTGGCCGACACCCTGCTGATGAACAAGGCGTTTCGCAGTGACAACCCGGTGGTAGTGATTTACCACTCACACCCGGATGTGGGCGCCTATTTCAGTGACGAAGACCAGGACAAGGCACTGTTCCTGGGCGAGCCGATCTTCCCCGTCAGCTACTTGGTGGTGGATGTCCGCCAGGGCCAGGCCCTGGGCTCCAAGCTGTTTGCCTGGGATGGCAAGCATTTCTCCCTTCAACCTTTCAACGACCTGCACACGGAGTTGTCCATGAACGCTGTCTCTTTCCCCGACATTCTGGTTCGCGTGGCCAAGCTGCCGGAATCGACCCTTGAGGGCGCCGGATCGACATTGCGCGAAGTCATTGAAAATCTCTGCACCCATCACCCCCAATTGCGTCAGCACCTGTTCCATGAAAAGAACGACCAGCTCAAGGAACACTTCCTGTTTACCGCCGAGGAGGCGTTGATCGACGCCGATGAACCCCTGCCAGCAAAAGCCCGGATCGAAGTGTTGCTCGCCACTTCAGGTGGCATGGACATCGATGCCCTGAGCAACGAAGAAGTGCAGCGCTATGTGCGCCACATCACCCTGCCGGGCGTCGGCCGCGAAGGCCAATTGAACCTGAAGAAAGCCAAGGTGCTGGTCATCGGTACCGGCGGTCTGGGCTCGCCCATCAGCCTGTACCTGGCGGCGGCCGGCATCGGCACCCTGGGGCTGGTGGACTTTGATGTGGTGGAAAGCAGCAACCTGCAACGCCAGATCGTGCATGGCAACAGCACCCTGGGCATGCCCAAGGTCGAGTCCGCCAAGCAGCGCCTGCTGGACCTCAATCCGCATATCCAGATCAACGCGTACAACACCGCGCTCAACAGCGACAACGCCCTGGCACTGGTGGGCGCCTATGACCTGGTGATCGACGGCACCGACAATTTCGACACCCGCTACCTGGTCAACGACGCCTGTGTGCAGCTGGGTAAACCCTTGGTGTACGGCGCCATCTACCGTTTCGACGGGCAGATCAGCGTGCTCAACTATAAAGGTGGGCCGTGCTATCGCTGCCTGTTCCCCAAGGCCCCACCCGCAGAGCTGGCGCCCAATTGCAGCGCGGGCGGTGTGATCGGCGTGTTGCCGGGCGTGGTCGGTATGATCCAGGCCACCGAGGCGATCAAATTACTGATCGGCATTGGCGAACCCTTGTCCGGCCGCTTGATGCGCTTCGACGCGCTGGCGATGAAGTTCAGCGAGATCCGCTTCAAGCGCCGCGCTGACTGCCCCTGCTGCTCGGACCTGCGCCACAGCGAAACCGTCGCGCCGGCCACCTGCGCCGATGCCTTACCGAGCCAGCCCTCCCTGGCCGCGGAACGCTACATCAAGCCCCAGGTACTCAAGCAAGTGCTCGAACACCCTAGCAGCGCCGATGTATTGCTGGACGTGCGTGACGCCAGCGAACTGGAAGTGTGCAAATTACCGGGCGTGGTGCATATCCCGCTGGCAGAACTGGATGGGCAGCTCGCCAGTCTGAGCCGCGACAACACCCACTACCTGATCTGCTACGCAGGCACCCGCGCCGAGCAAGCCGCCAGCACCCTGTTGGCCGCTGGCTTTGCCAACACCAAAGTCCTGCAGGGCGGCATGAAACATTGGGTTCGCGACGTCGAACCTGACATGCCGCTTTACTGAGAGTGGGGACGTGCTGATGCTGCATAACTCCATTCTCGACGTGATCGGCCAGACGCCGATCGTGCGTCTGGCCCAGTTTTCCGAAGACCTCGGCATCGAGGTCTACGCCAAGCTGGAGTCGCTCAACCCCGGTGGCAGCCACAAGGCGCGCATCGCCCTGGGCATGATCCTGGATGCCGAGCGCCGCGGTGTGCTGATCCGTGATTCCGGGCAGACCATCATCGAACCCAGTGGCGGCAACACCGGCATTGGCCTGGTGATGGCCGGCAATGTGCTGGGCTACAAAGTGGTGCTGGTGATCCCTGACAACTACAGCCCGGAAAAACAGAAGCTGCTGCGTCTGTACGGTGCGAGGGTAGTGCTGTCCGACAGTCGCCTGGGCAATAACTCCCACGGCGAAAAGTGCATGGAGCTGCAGTTGGAAAACCCCAACTACGTGATGCTCAACCAGCAACGCAATGGCGCCAACCCCCAAACCCACCGCGACACCACCGCTCCGGAAATCCTTCGCGCCTTCGGTGAACAGCGCGTGGACTACTTCGTCAGCGGCATTGGCACCGGGGGCCATATCACCGGTATCGGCGAAACCCTCAAGGCCGCCTGGCCCGCGCTGCGAGTGATGGGCGTAGAACCGGAAGAATGCGACCTGCTCAAAGACCGGCACGCGGCGCACGGGATCCAGGGCCTGTCGATCGGCCTGATCCCCAGCATCCTCAACCTGGACGTGATCGACGGCATGCTCAAGGTGTCGCACGCCGATTGCCTGGACATGATCAAACGCATCATGCGCACCGATGCCATCAGCCTGGGGCTGTCTTCGGCCGCCAACATGGTCGCCATCGCCCAACTCGCTCCCGAACTGCCGCCTGAAACGGTGGTGTTGACCATGGTCTACGACAATGCTGACAGCTACCTGCCCAGTTTCGAGTAACCGGGTTTTTAACCATCCAACATACGGGGGTGTCTCCATGGGGGGCTTTATCGACATGCAACAGCTGCACGATGAGTTGCTCACCCACCTCATCACCACCCTCACGCCCAGACAGATGAAGCAGCTGGAGCCGCACCTGGCGCCGTTGATTCAGAACGCCGCCCAGGCGGTGGCCGAGGACCTGATTGCCTATGCCTATCGCGACCCCGCGTCCCGTGGGCGCGGTGAGTTGATCCTGGAATCCTACGCCTCGTTCAAGGCCGTGCTGTTCTACCGCCTTGCGCACCTGGTGTGGCATTTCCAGGGCGCAGACAACGGCGATTTTTCGCGCATGGCCCTCAAGCTGAGTAACCAGGGCAAGATCCTCTCCGGTGCCGAGATTCACCCGGCAGCGCGCATCGGCCGCCGCTTTGTGCTGGACCATGGCTACGGCACCGTCATCGGCGAGACCTGCGTGATCGGCAACGACTGCTACATCCTCTGCGGCGTGACCCTGGGTGCGCGCGGTATTGCCAACAACCCGGACGGCAAACGCCACCCGCGCCTGGGCAACAACGTCGAAGTCGGCGCCGGCGCCCGGGTGCTGGGCTATGTTTCGATCGGCGATAACGTGTTTATCAGCCCCTCCTGCGTGATTACCCAAGACGTGCCGGCAGGCACCAAGGTCAAGGTGGTCAACCAGATCCAACTGCAAAAAAACGATGAATCGGACCACAGCAACTACCTCGGCGCCTTTGCCCTGGATGAGCGCTTGCACGTGGTGGGCGAAGTGAGTGCCGGCCACAAGGTCACCGTGCTGGACGCCGACTTTCATCCCCTGCAAGGGCTGATGCTTGAACCCACGGTGAAAGAGCGGCATCACCTGCAGTTTCGTCTGCGTCGCCTCGACACCGGCGAGCAACTGCCACGCCTGCCGCTGAACCTGAAGGTATGCGGGCCGGAATTTGAAATCACCCTGCTCTCTCCCCCTGGCTTGAGCGCACTGGTGCGCCACCTCTTGCAAGCCACCCCATTGATCGTCGGAGGTTGAACATGTCTGTGCATACCATGGAAACCCTGGCGCTGTTTGACAGCGCGCCCTACCAGAACGCCTTCAGCGCCCGGGTGATTGCCATCAGCGAACAGGGTATCGCCCTGGAGCACACCCTGTTCTACCCCACCGGCGGCGGGCAACCAGGCGATACCGGTCACCTCACTCTGGCCGATGGCACACGGGTGCAAGTGACCGGCACCGTGCGCGATCCGGTGTTGCGCTCGATCATCTGGCACCAGGTGGACCACTACCCCGAACAGTTGGCCGCTGGCGTCCAGGTCGACGCTGGGCTGGATTGGGAGCGGCGCTACCAGCACATGAAGATGCACACTTGCCTGCACTTGCTGTGTTCGCTCATCGACGCGCCCGTGACCGGTTGCAGCATCAGCGCAGATAAAGGCCGCCTGGATTTCGACCTGCCAGAAATGACCTTGGACAAAGACCGCCTCACCCAAGACCTCAACGCCCTTATCGAACAAGCCCACGCGGTCAAAACGCTGTCGATGCCCGCCACCGAGTACGCGACCCTGCTGCAGATCACCCGCACCCAGGCGGTTGCGCCGCCGGTGGTCTCCGGTTCGGTCCGGGTGATTGAAATCCCCGGCATCGATATCCAGCCCTGCGGCGGTACCCATGTGCTCAATACCGAGGAAATCGGCCGGGTGTTCTGCGAGAAGATCGAGAAAAAGAGCAAGCACAACCGCCGGGTGATACTGCGGTTTGAATAGATTCTGAAGCAGAAACTTCAGTCAACTGTGGGAGCTGGCTTGCCTGCGATAGCTGACATCCAGTCAATTCATGTGGGGCTGACACACCGCTATCGCAGGCAAGCCAGCTCCCACAGCGACCGTGCTGTTTTTCAGATCGTGAACAGGTCCATGAAACGGTTGACTGGCGTCGCCTCAAGCCGTGCCTGATCCTTGCACAACGCAAAGATTTCGGCGCTGCGTTGCGCAGTGAACCGCGTGGCCAGGTTGGCCTTGAACTTGTCTTCCAGCAGTGGAATGCCGTCCACCCGACGGCGACGATGGCCAATCGGATACTCCACCGCCACCTGCTCGGTGCAGGTGCCATCCGTGAAAAACACCTGCACCGCATTGGCAATGGAGCGCTTGTCGGCCTCCAGGTATTCGCGGCTATAGCGCGGGTCTTCGACGATGACCATCTTGTCGCGCAACTGATCAATGATCGGGTGGGCCGCGTGGAAATCATCTTCATACTGCTCGGCCACCAGGTTGCCGAACGCCAACGGCACGGCGGTCATGTATTGCAGGCAGTGGTCGCGATCAGCGGCGTTGGCCAATGGGCCGACCTTGGAAATAATGCGAATCGCCGACTCGTGAGTAGTGATCACGATGCGGTCGATTTCATGCAGGCGATGCTTGACCAGCGGGTGCAGGGCGACTGCCGCTTCACAGGCAGTTTGCGCGTGAAACTCGGCCGGGAAGCTGATCTTGAACAGCACGTTCTCCATCACGTAGGTGCCGTAGGGTTGGGGCAGGCTGAACGCGCGCTTATCCTCGGGCTTGAGCGCCAAGTCCTTGTTGGTGTGGCTGAACAGCACGTCGTAGAAGCCCCACTGCGGCGCACTCAATACACCGGGGATGCCCATTTCGCCACGCAAGGCGATGTCTGCCAGGCGTACGCCGCGGCTCGATGCATCGCCTGCGGCCCAGGATTTGCGCGAGCCGGCATTCGGTGCATGGCGATAGGTGCGCAGCGCCTGGCCATCGACAAAAGCGTGTGACAACGCCGATAGCAGTTGCTCGCGGTTGGCGCCCATCAGCTTGGCGGTGACCGCCGTGGTAGCGACTTTCACCAACAACACATGGTCGAGGCCTACCCGGTTGAAGGAGTTTTCCAAGGCAATCACACCTTGGATTTCGTGGGCCATGATCATCGCTTCCAGCACTGCACGCACGGTCAACGGCGCGTCGCCATTGGCCAGGCGCTTTTGCGACAGGTGATCGGCCACGGCGAGGATGCCGCCCAGGTTGTCCGAAGGGTGGCCCCATTCAGCAGCGAGCCAGGTGTCGTTGTAGTCGAGCCAGCGCACGATGCAACCGATATCCCAGGCGGCCTTGACCGGGTCCAGGCGGAACGAAGTGCCCGGCACCCGTGCGCCAAACGGCACCACGGTACCCTCTACCATCGGCCCCAGGTGCTTGGTGCACTCGGGGAAGCGCAGGGCCAGCAGGCCACAGCCGAGGGTGTCCATCAGGCAGTTGCGGGCGGTATCCAGGGCGTCCTGGGAGTCGATGCGGTAGTTGAGGACGTAGTCGGCGATGTCCTGCAACACCGGGTCGTAGTCGGGACGGTTGTTCTGGTCGACGTTGGCGCTCATGGCGGTTCTCCTAAAAGGTGGGGTTGTTCCTCAAGCTCAAGGTTGATGTTGATCGTTCCCACGCTCCGCGTGGGAATGCATCCCGTGACGCTCTGCGTCACAGCAGGACGCAGAGCGTCCCAGGCGACGTTCCCACGCGGAGCGTGGGAACGATCAAGCTAAAAGGCGTCGCCGGGGATGCGTACGTAGCCTTCCATCAACACCCGCGCACTGCGGCTCATAATGGCTTTTTTCACCACCCATTCACCGTTCACCTGGCTGGCCTCGGCCCCCACGCGCAAGGTGCCGGACGGATGCCCGAAGCGCACGGCATTGCGCTCTACGCCGCCCGCCGCCAGGTTGACCAAGGTGCCGGAAATCGCCGCGGCGGTGCCAATCGCCACCGCCGCGGTGCCCATCATCGCGTGGTGCAGTTTGCCCATCGACAAGGCGCGCACCAGCAGGTCCACATCGCCGGCCTTGATCGCCTTGCCGCTGGAGGCCACGTAATCGGCAGGTTTGGCGACGAACGCCACCTTGGGCGTGTGCTGGCGCTGGGCGGCTTCGTCCAGGTGTTTGATCAGGCCCATGCGCAACGCGCCATACGCCCGCACGGTCTCGAACATCGCCAGGGCCTTGGGGTCGCTGTTGATCGCGCCTTGCAGCTCGGTTCCGGTGTAGCCCAAGTCCTGGGCATTGATGAAAATCGTCGGGATACCGGCGTTGATCAACGTGGCCTTGAAGGTACCGACGCCGGGTACCTCCAGGTCGTCGACGAGGTTGCCAGTGGGAAACATCGAGCCACCACCGCCCTCTTCTTCCGCCGCGGGGTCCATGAATTCCAACTGCACTTCGGCAGCCGGGAAGGTCACGCCGTCCAGTTCAAAGTCGCCGGTTTCCTGCACCGCGCCGTCAGTGATTGGCACGTGGGCGATGATGGTCTTGCCGATATTGGCCTGCCACACCCGCACCACGGCCACGCCGTTATGGGGTACGCGGGCCGCATCGACCAGGCCGGCACTGATGGCGAACGAACCCACCGCCGCCGACAGGTTGCCGCAGTTGCCGCTCCAATCGACAAATGGCTTGTCGATGGAGACCTGGCCGAACAGGTAATCCACGTCGTGATCGGCGCGGCTGCTTTTGGCCAGGATCACGGTCTTGCTGGTGCTCGAGGTGGCCCCACCCATGCCGTCGATCTGCTTGTCATAGGGGTCGGGGCTGCCAATCACCCGCAGCAACAAGGCGTCGCGTGCAGGGCCCGGCACCTGCGCCGCGGCGGGCAGGTCCTGGAGGCTGAAGAACACGCCCTTGCTGGTGCCGCCACGCATGTAGGTGGCGGGGATTTTGATTTGCGCTACGTGTGCCATGGTTATCCTCTTCAGGCGGTCGCCTTTGATTCCAGGAAGTCCTGGGCGAAACGTTGCAACACGCCACCGGCTTCGTAGATCGACACTTCTTCGGCGGTGTCCAGGCGGCAGGTCACTGGCACCTCGACACGTTCGCCATTCTTGCGGTTGATCACCAGGGTCAGTTGCGCACGCGGGGTGCGCTCGCCGACCACGTCATAGGTTTCACTGCCGTCGATTTGCAGGGTGTGGCGGTCGGTGCCTGGCAGGAACTCCAGGGGCAACACGCCCATGCCCACCAGGTTGGTGCGGTGGATGCGCTCGAAGCCTTCGGCGGCAATCGCTTCCACACCGGCCAGGCGTACGCCCTTGGCCGCCCAGTCGCGGGACGAACCTTGGCCATAGTCGGCGCCGGCGATGATGATCAGCGGTTGCTTGCGCTCCATGTAAGTCTCGATGGCTTCCCACATCCGCGTGACCTTGCCTTCCGGCTCGATGCGCGCAAGAGAGCCCTGCTTGACCTTGCCGTTTTCCTGCACCATTTCGTTGAACAGTTTCGGGTTGGCGAAGGTGGCGCGCTGCGCCGTCAAATGGTCGCCCCTGTGGGTGGCGTAGGAGTTGAAGTCGACCTCGGGCAAGCCCATTTTCGCCAGGTATTCACCGGCGGCGCTGTCCAGCATGATTGCGTTGGACGGCGACAAGTGGTCGGTGGTGATGTTGTCCGGCAGCACCGCCAGCGGGCGCATACCTTTGAGCGGTCGTGCACCGGCCAGCGCGCCTTCCCAGTACGGCGGGCGGCGGATATAGGTGCTTTGTGGGCGCCAGTCGTACAGCGGCGTGACCTTGGGCCCGGTGTCTTCGTGAATGGCGAACATCGGGATATACACCGCACGGAATTGCTCGGGTTTTACCGAAGCCTTGACCACCGCGTCGATCTCTTCATCGCTCGGCCAGATGTCTTGCAGGCGGATTTCGTTGCCGTCGGCATCCAGGCCGAGCACGTCCTTCTCGATGTCGAAACGGATGGTACCGGCAATCGCATAGGCCACCACCAGCGGCGGCGACGCCAGGAAGGCTTGCTTGGCGTAAGGGTGAATGCGCCCGTCAAAGTTGCGGTTACCCGACAACACCGCGGTGGCGTACAGGTCGCGGTCGATGATCTCTTGCTGGATCACCGGGTCGAGTGCGCCGGACATGCCGTTGCAGGTGGTGCAGGCAAAGGCCACCACGCCAAAACCGAGTTTTTCCAGCTCATGGCCCAGGCCGGCTTCTTCCAGGTACATGGCCACGGTTTTCGAGCCCGGCGCCAAAGACGACTTGACCCACGGCTTGCGGGTCAGCCCCAGCTTGTTGGCGTTGCGTGCCAACAGGCCGGCGGCGATCACGTTGCGCGGGTTGCTGGTGTTGGTGCAACTGGTGATGGCGGCGATGATCACTGCGCCGTCGGGCATTTGCCCCGGCACGTCATCCCATTGGCCGGCAATGCCTTTTGACGCCAGGTCGCGGGTGGCCAGGCGGGCATGGGGGTTGCTCGGGCCGGCCATGTTGCGCACGACGCTGGAGAGGTCGAAGCTCAGGCTGCGCTCGTACTGCGCGCCTTTCAGGTCGTCCGCCCACAGGCCGGTGTGACGTGCGTATTGCTCGACCAGGGCGACTTGTTCGTCTTCGCGGCCGGTGAGTTTGAGGTAAGCGATGGTTTGCGCGTCGATGTAGAACATCGCGGCGGTGGCGCCGTACTCCGGGGCCATGTTGGAGATGGTGGCACGGTCACCCAAAGTGAGTGCCGACGCCCCTTCGCCGAAGAACTCCAGCCAGGCGCCGACCACCTTCTGCTGGCGCAGGAATTCGGTGAGCGCCAGCACCATATCGGTGGCGGTGATGCCCGGTTGCAGCTTGCCGGTCAATTCCACGCCCACGCTTTCCGGCAGGCGCATCCACGACGCACGGCCGAGCATCACGCTTTCGGCTTCCAGGCCACCGACACCGATGGCGATCACCCCCAGGGCATCCACGTGAGGCGTATGGCTGTCGGTGCCGACACAGGTATCCGGGAAGGCCACGCCGTCACGCACTTGAATCACCGGGGACATTTTCTCCAGATTGATCTGGTGCATGATGCCGTTGCCCGGCGGGATCACATCAACGTTCTTGAAGGCCTTTTTGGTCCACTCGATAAAGTGGAAGCGGTCTTCGTTGCGACGGTCTTCAATGGCGCGGTTTTTTTCGAAGGCTTGCGGGTCAAAGCCACCGGCCTCGACGGCCAGTGAATGGTCGACGATCAGTTGGGTGGGCACCACCGGGTTGACCTGCGCCGGGTCGCCGCCTTGCTGGGCGATGGCATCGCGCAGGCCGGCGAGGTCGACCAGAGCGGTCTGGCCGAGGATGTCATGGCACACCACGCGGGCGGGGAACCACGGGAAGTCGAGGTCGCGCTTGCGCTCGATCAGTTGGCTCAGGGACGCGTCGAGGGTGGCCGGGTCGCAACGGCGCACCAGGTTCTCGGCGAGCACGCGCGAAGTGTAGGGCAGCGTGGCGTAGGCGCCGGGGGTGATTGCCTCGACAGCCGCACGGGCGTCGAAGAAATCCAGGCGGCTGCCGGGGAGCGGTTTGCGAAATTCAGTGTTCATCGTCAGGACTCGGTCACGGTAAGTTCGAAAGGTGAACTGTCGACACTGGCTTTGTTTCCTGTGGGAGCTGGCTTGCCTGCGATGGCATCACTGTGGTGTGACAGGTACACCGAGGTGATGCCATCGCAGGCAAGCCAGCTCCCACACACAAGCACATGAGCCAGCGGGCACAGCCCATCCCATTCAGCGACGTTCGATTGGCACGAACTTGCGCTGCTCAACGCCGGTGTACTCGGCGCTTGGACGGATGATGCGGTTGTTGGCGCGCTGCTCGAACACGTGCGCAGCCCAGCCAGTCAGGCGCGAGCATACGAAAATCGGCGTGAACAGCTTGGTCGGGATGCCCATGAAGTGGTACGCCGAGGCATGGTAGAAATCGGCGTTAGGAAACAGCTTCTTCTGTTCCCACATGGTCTTGTCGATGGCTTCGGAGACCGGGAACAACACGGTGTCGCCCACTTCGTCAGCGAGCTTTTTCGACCAGCCCTTGATCACTTCATTGCGCGGATCGCTGTCTTTATAGATCGCGTGGCCAAAGCCCATGATCTTGTCTTTGCGCGCCAACATGCCAAGGGTGCCTTCAACCGCTTCCTGGGCCGAGGAGAAACGTTCGATCATTTCCATCGCCGCTTCGTTGGCACCGCCGTGCAGCGGGCCGCGCAGGGAGCCGATGGCAGCGGTGACGCAGGAATACAGGTCGGACAATGTCGATGCACACACCCGTGCGGTGAAGGTCGAAGCGTTGAATTCGTGTTCAGCGTAGAGGATCAGCGACACGTTCATCACTTTGACGTGCAGCTCGCTCGGTTTCTTGCCATGCAGCAGGTGCAGGAAGTGGCCACCGATGCTCGGCTCGTCGGTCACGCAGTCGATGCGCTGGCCGTCGTGGCTGAAGCGATACCAGTAGCACATGATCGCCGGGAACGCGGCGAGCAGGCGGTCGGTGACATCGCGCTGCACGCTGAAATCTTTCTCCGGCTCGATATTGCCCAGGAACGAGCACCCGGTGCGCATCACGTCCATCGGATGGGCGTCGGCGGGGATGCGTTCGAGCACTTCTTTCAGGGCCTGGGGCAGGTCACGCAGTTTGCTCAGCTTGTTGCTGTAAGCGGCCAGTTCGGCCTGGGTTGGCAGTTCACCGTACAGCAGCAGGTAGGCGACTTCTTCAAACTGGGCGTCGGCGGCCAGTTCGCGTACGTCGTAGCCACGGTAGGTCAGGCCGGCGCCGGCCTGGCCCACGGTGGACAGTGCCGTCTGCCCGGCGACCTGGCCACGCAGGCCAGCACCACTCAATACTTTTGCTTCAGCCATGTTCGTTCTCCAATTTTGTAGTTGTTCAGGGAACCACAGGGTTTATTTTTTCGCGGCGAACAGCGCGTCGAGCTTCTGCTCGAAGGTGTGGTAGTCGATGCGATCGTAAAGCTCCATGCGCGTTTGCATGGTGTCGATCACATTCTGCTGGGTACCGTCGCGACGAATCGCGGTGTAGACATTCTCGGCGGCCTTGTTCATGGCACGGAAAGCCGAGAGCGGGTACAGCACAATGGAAACATCCGCAGATTTCAACTGTTCGGTGGTGTACAGCGGTGTGGCGCCGAACTCGGTGATGTTCGCCAGGATCGGCGCCTTCACGCGGGAGGCGAACAGCTTGTACATCTCCAGTTCAGTGATGGCTTCCGGGAACACCATGTCGGCACCGGCCTCGATGCACGCGGCGGCACGCTCCAGTGCGGACTCCAGGCCCTCGACCGCCAGGGCGTCGGTGCGCGCCATGATCACGAAGCTGTCATCGGTGCGCGCATCCACGGCGGCCTTGATGCGGTCGACCATTTCTTGCTGGGACACGATTTCTTTGTTGGGGCGATGACCGCAGCGCTTGGCGCCCACCTGGTCTTCGATATGGATGGCGGCGGCGCCGAACTTGATCATCGACTTGACGGTACGTGCCACGTTGAACGCCGAGGAGCCGAAACCGGTGTCCACGTCCACCAGCAGCGGCAGGTCGCACACGTCGGTAATGCGACGCACGTCGGTGAGCACGTCATCCAGGCCGGTGATACCCAGGTCCGGCACGCCGAGAGAGCCGGCGGCTACACCGCCACCTGACAGATAAATCGCCTTGAAGCCGGCGCGCTTGGCCAAGAGCGCATGGTTGGCATTGATGGCGCCCACCACTTGCAAGGGCTGTTCGCTGGCGACGGCGTC
Source organism: Pseudomonas sp. FSL L8-0168 (assembly GCF_037976155.1). Lineage (NCBI taxonomy): Bacteria > Pseudomonadati > Pseudomonadota > Gammaproteobacteria > Pseudomonadales > Pseudomonadaceae > Pseudomonas > Pseudomonas sp. FSL L8-0168. Next base: position 3,744,466 of record NZ_CP150262.1, read on the forward strand.
ACGGAAACGCTGGCCGGGAGTGCTGTTGTTGTTGGAACTCATGACTCACCTCGTGATGAAGGCGCACCGTCCGGGAAGTGACGGGCAATGTTGCGTTTGGAGGCGCCGATATGCCGGCGCATCAACAGTTCGGCCAGTTCACCGTCGCGATCGGCAATCGCGTCCAGAATGCGGTGATGCTCGGCAAAGGCCTGGCGTGGACGATTGGGGGTGGCGGAGAACTGGATGCGGTACATGCGCACCAGTTGATACAGCTCGCCGCAGAGCATTTGGGTGAGGGTGCGGTTACCGGCACCTTGAATGATGCGGTAGTGAAAATCGAAGTCGCCTTCCTGCTGGTAATAGCCGACACCGGCCTGGAACGCCGCATCCCGTTCGTGGGTGTGCAACACCTGGCGCAGCTCCTCGATCTCTGCGTCAGTCATACGCTCGGCGGCCAGGCGACAGGCCATGCCCTCCAGGGACTCGCGAATCTCATACAGTTCGACCAGCTCGGCGTGACTCAAAGACACCACGCGTGCGCCGACATGAGGCACCCGCACCAGCAGGCGCTGGCCTTCCAGGCGATGGATCGCTTCGCGCAGCGGGCCGCGACTGATGCCGTAGGTGCGCGCCAGCTCCGGCTCGGAAATCTTGCTACCGGGGGCGATTTCGCCTTTGACGATGGCGGCCTGGATACGCCGGAAGACGTTCTCTGACATGGTCTGGGAATCGTCTGGTGCCACCGATGGTTTTTCCAGTTGCTCCAGCATATTGTCGACACCTTTAAAATCAATGCCGCAAAAACTAGCCAATAAGCCTCTCATAGTCAAAGAATAAATACACATTGTCGACAATCGTCTAATAACCCCATCAATCGCCCGCCCAGGCATGGCCGCCTGCCAGCGCTGGCGCCAAAAAAGCATCATGTTAGAATGCCCGCCGCTTTTGCCTGACATCAGATGATGAAAGGGCGCACCCGAGATTGCGCAGCAATGCCAGTCCCCATGAAATGAACAGTGCACTGCCCTGCCTCAGGATTTATGAGACTCAAGCCTTACCTACTAGTGATGTGCCTGCTGTGCATACCGAGCCTTGGCGCTGGCGCCGAGAAGACCGTGTACGGCCTGAATGAATACGCCAAGCTTGCGGGTATCGACCTAGAAGTGGCGGCCAAACTCGACACCGGCGCCAAGACCGCCTCGTTGAGTGCCCGCGATATCAAGCGCTTCAAGCGCAATGGCGAATCCTGGGTACGCTTCTACCTGGCCATCGACACCGCCCATTCCCACCCCATCGAACTGCCCCTGGCGCGTGTCAGCAAAATCAAGCGCCGCGCCGGCGACTACGACCCCGATGAGGACAAGAACTACACCGCCCGCCCAGTGATTGCGCTGGATATTTGCATGGGCAGTGCTTTACGCAGCATCGAAGTGAACTTGACTGACCGCAGCGCATTCCAATACCCGCTGCTGATTGGCTCCGAAGCCTTGAAACGCTTTGATGCGCTGGTCGACCCCAGTCTTAAATATGCAGCAGGCAAACCCGCCTGCGCCGCCGACGCTTAATACCGCCGAGTAAACCGAATGCGCTCTCTGACCCTGCACCTGAAAATCCTGATCACCTTGCTGGTGGTGCTGGGCATTTCGGTCACCGCCTATCAGATCTTCGTGCTGGGAATTCCCGTCACCGAAGATGCCACCGACGACTTGTGGAACATCGACGCCAAGGTCGAGTTCGTCGCCAACCCGAAAGACCCGGTCAAGATCCAGATGTTCGTGCCGCCCTTGAGCCGCGACTTCGTCAGCCTCAATGAGAGCTTTATCTCGAACAACTACGGGGTGAGCGTCAACCGCATCGACGGCAACCGCAAGGTCACCTGGTCGGCGCGCCGGGCCAAGGGCAACCAGACCCTCTATTACCGTCTGGTGCTGACCAAGCGCTACAGCGGCGAAAAGATCAAGATCAAAGGCCCGACCTTCCGCGACAGCATCGCCGTGGAAGGCCCGGAAAAGATCGCCGCCGAAGCCTTGCTGGCGCCGATCCGCCAGCACTCGGCCGACGTCGAAACCTTTATCAGTGAAGCCATCAAGCGCACCAACAACCTCAACGACGACAATGTGAAGTTGCTGCTGGCCGGCGACCCCTCGACGCCGCACAAAGCCAAGATCGTCGAACTGCTGCTGTCCATCGCCCACGTGCCGGTAGAAAAAGTCCACACCATCCGCCTGGTGGCCGACCAGCCGCAAACCCCGGAACTGTGGCTGCGCAGCTTCAACGGCAACGACTGGCTGTACTTCAACCCGGAAACTGGCGAACAGGGCCTGCCCGCCGACCGCCTGCTATGGTGGACCGGCGATGAAAACCTGATCACCGTCGATGGCGGCAAGAAAGCCATGGTGACCTTCAGCCTGAACAACAGCGAGATGAATGCCATCCGCCTGGCCAAGCTGACGGACGAAAACACCGACGCCAACTTCCTCGAATACTCACTGTACGGCCTGCCGCTGCAAACCCAGCAGACCTTCATGATCATGGTGATGATCCCGATTGGCGTGCTGGTGATTCTGATCCTGCGCAACCTGATCGGCCTGCAAACCCTGGGTACCTTCACACCGGTGCTGATCGCCCTGGCGTTCCGCGAGACGCAACTGGGCTTCGGGATTGTGCTGTTCACAATTATCACAGCACTGGGGTTATCACTCAGGTCCTACCTGGAACACTTGAAACTGCAGATGTTGCCGAGGCTGTCGGTGGTGCTGACCTTTGTGGTGGTGCTGATTGCCGCCATCAGCCTGTTCAGCCACAAGCTGGGGCTGGAACGCGGCTTGTCGGTGGCGCTGTTCCCGATGGTGATCCTGACCATGACCATCGAACGCCTGTCGATTACCTGGGAGGAGCGTGGCGCCAACCATGCGCTGAAAGTGGCGATTGGCACCCTGTTCGCTGCGTCCCTGGCGCACCTGATCATGAGCGTGCCGGAGTTGGTCTACTTCGTGTTCACCTTCCCGGCGATCCTGTTGATCCTGGTGGGCTTCATGCTGGCCATGGGTCGCTACCGCGGCTATCGCCTCACCGAGCTGGTGCGTTTCAAGGCGTTCCTGAAGGCTGACTCTTGATGTTCGGCTTCTGGAAGACCTGGAAGGCCCTGGAAGCGCGGGGGATCATGGGCATTAACCGGCGTAATGCCGACTACGTGCTCAAGTACAACAAGCGCAGCCTGTACCCGATAGTGGATGACAAGATCATTACCAAGGAACGGGCGCTGGCCGCCGGTATCCATGTACCGGAAATGTACGGGGTGATCTCCACCGAAAAGGAAATCGACAAGCTCGACGAGATCATCGGCGGGCGCAGCGACTTCGTGATCAAGCCCGCCCAGGGCGCCGGTGGCGACGGCATCCTGGTGGTTGCAGACCGTTTTGAAGGGCGCTATCGCACGGTGTCCGGCAAGATCATCAGCCATGAAGAGATCGAGCACCAGATTTCCAGCATCCTCACCGGCCTGTACTCCCTCGGCGGCCACCGCGACCGCGCGTTGATCGAGTACCGCGTGGTGCCCGACCAGATCTTCAAGAGCATCAGCTATGAAGGCGTGCCGGACATCCGCATCATCGTGCTGATGGGCTACCCGGTGATGGCGATGCTGCGCTTGCCCACCCGCCAGTCCGGCGGCAAGGCCAACCTGCACCAGGGCGCGATCGGCGTGGGTGTAGACCTGGCCACCGGCCTGACCCTGCGCGGCACCTGGCTGAACAACATCATCACCAAGCACCCCGACACCACCAACGCGGTGGATGGCGTGCAACTGCCCAACTGGGACGGTTTCATGAAACTCGCAGCCGGCTGCTATGAGCTGTGCGGGCTGGGTTATATCGGCGTGGACATGGTGCTGGACCAGGAAAAAGGCCCGCTGATCCTTGAGCTGAACGCACGGCCAGGGCTGAACATCCAGATTGCCAACGACTGCGGCTTGACCTTGCGCACCCATGCGGTGGAGGCGCGGCTGGAAGAACTCAAGGCGGCCGGGGTGACAGAAACCCCAGAAGAACGGGTGAAGTTCGTGCAGGAGATGTTCGGGCATATTCCGCCGGTTGAAGGTTAAGCAGCGCATCGCAGGCAAGCCCGGGCTCGCTAGGTGGGAGCTGGCTTGCCTGCGATAGCTTTCTGACAAGCCATCCATCCCCCAGGCTATGCCCTCTATCGAGCTATCACCGACATCCCCCCTAGGAGCAAGTCCTACAGAGGACTACAATCCCCTCCCCCACGCCACTGGCTGATTCACCCTCGCATGTCGACCTGTTCCGTTTACCCCTTACCCTACCGGGCCAACCCCGCCGAGTACTTTGCGGCTATTCGCCATGCGCCTGGCGCGGTGCTGCTCGACAGCGGCCGCCCGGCTGCCGAGCGGGGGCGCTATGACCTGCTCAGCGCCTGGCCTGAAGCAACCTTGACGGTTGGGCCGGATGAAAGCGGCGGCGATTTCCTGCAACGCTTGCGAGAAAACCTGGCGCAGTTGGGTGAGGCCGCCCTGCCTGCTGGGGTTGAATTGCCCTTTGCCGGCGGTTTGATCGGTTACTTGAGCTATGACTTCGGCCGGCACCTGGAACAGGTTGCACGCCTGGCCGTGGACGACCTGCACCTGCCGGATGCGCGCCTGGGGTTGTATGCCTGGGCGCTGGTCAGCGATCACCAGGCGCGCACCAGCCAGCTGGTGTTTCACCCGGTGCTGGCCGATAGCGAGCGGCAACGGCTGATCGCTCTGTTCAGTCATGCAACGGGCAGCGCGCCCACCGCCTTCAAGCTTCAGGGCCCCATGGCGCCGGACCTCAGCCTGGAGGCATATCAGCAGGCCATCCTGCGTATTCAGGATTACATTCAGGCCGGCGACTGCTACCAGGTCAACTTTACCCAACGCTTTCGCGCACCTTGTAGCGGCGACCCGTGGGCGGCCTACTGCGCCCTGCGCGAGGCCTGCCCGACACCGTTTTCCGGGTTCCAGAGCCTGCCGGATGACGGCGCGGTGCTGAGCCTGTCGCCGGAACGCTTTGTGCGCATCAGCGAACGCCAGGTCGAGACTCGCCCGATCAAGGGCACCCGCCCTCGCGGCCTGACACCAGAAGAGGATGCCGCCAACGCCGCCGAACTGCTGGCCAGCCCCAAGGACCGCGCAGAAAACCTGATGATCGTCGACCTGCTGCGCAACGACCTTGGCCGCAGCTGCCGCATCGGCTCGGTGAACGTGCCGGAATTGTTCAGCCTGGAAAGCTACCCCAACGTGCACCACCTGGTAAGCAGCGTCACTGGCATATTGGCCGACGACAAAGACGCCCTCGACCTGATCGCCGGCAGCTTCCCCGGCGGCTCCATCACCGGCGCGCCGAAGATTCGCGCCATGCAGATCATCGACGAGCTTGAACCCAACCGTCGCGGGTTCTATTGCGGCTCGCTGATGTACCTGGACGTGCGCGGCGAGATGGACAGTTCCATCGCGATTCGCAGCTTGCTGGTCAAGGATGGGCAGGTGTGTTGCTGGGGTGGCGGCGGGATTGTGGCGGATTCGCAGTGGCAGGCGGAGTATCAGGAGTCGCTGACGAAGGTGCGGGTGTTGTTACAAACGTTGGAAAACCTGTAGGGCACAGCCCCTGCCTAGCGTTCGAGTAGAACGCCATGCGATAGAAAAAGCCTGAATCAGAACCGCTGTGGACGGAATAGACGCTTGCAGATAGCGTCCGGATCGACCGTCCACCGCCACCTGTGAAGGATCACATGAAGCGACTGCCTCCTCGTCTGGAAATATTTCCGAGATTGCCTAACCGCGCAATCGCACCTATGATCTCCCAAAACGGGAGGTTGAAGCGATGCGGATAATCGCTCTCTCTACCCTACGAATATTCTGGGAAAGCCATTCAGCTTATAGCGACGCCAGAACACCGCTGGTCGAGTGGTATCGGCACATGGAAAAGGCCAATTATCCAACACCGCAAGCACTCAAGGCCGAGCTCAGAACAGCGAGCATTCTTAAGGGCGGCAGGGTCGTGTTCAACGTCGGCGGCAACAAGTATCGAGTGATCATGGCCATCGACTACCAGCGACAACTAGGGTTTATACGGTACGTGGGGACCCACGCTCAGTACGACCAGATCAACGCGGAGACTGCGTGATGAACATCAAACCTATTCACTCCCAGGAAGACCTGACTGCGGCACTCGTACGAGTCGAGCAGATATGGGGAGCACTACCCGGCTCGCCTGAAGGTGATGAGCTGGAAATCCTGGCAATCCTCATCGAGAAGTACGAAGCCGAGCATTACCCCATGCCCCCTTCGGATCCGGTAGAGGCTATCAAGTTTCGCATGGAGCAATTGGGCATGACCGCCCGCGATCTGGAGCCGTTTATCGGCACCAGTGGGCGGGTGTCAGAGGTGCTGAACCACAAGCGCAAGCTGAGCCTGGCGATGATCAAACGCCTGCATGAAGGCTTGCGTATTCCTTATGAGCGCTTGCTGGCCGAGGGTTAGGCGGTGACGGAGCCGATGCCATCGCGGGCAACCCCGGCTCCCTCAGTTGACCGCGTCGTTTGACGTTACAGGGTCGAAGGTGGGAGCTGGCTTGCCTGCGATGGGGCAATCAGCCGCGCCGCATAACTTACAGGCTCAACTGCCGATTCGACGCCTTGATAAACTCTTTTTTCAAGTCTTCAAACGTATGCACCGCCGGGAACTGCGGGAATTCGCGAATCACATTGTCCGGCGCATGGAACAGAATCCCACGGTCAGCTTCACCCAGCATGCTGGTGTCATTGTAGGAATCACCGGCAGCGATCACGCGGTAGTAGAGGGTCTTGAATGCCAGCACTGATTGGCGCTTGGGGTCTTTCTGGCGCAGTTGGTAGCTGACCACCCGGTCGTTTTCATCGGTGATCAAGCGGTGGCAAAGCAAGGTCGGGAACCCCAGCTGACGCATCAGCGGCTGGGAGAACTCGTAGAAGGTGTCGGACAGGATCACCACCTGAAAGCGCTCGCGCAGCCAGTTGACGAACTCGATCGCGCCGTCCAGCGGCTTGAGTGTGGCGATCACGGCCTGGATATCGGCCAACTTGAGCCCATGCTCGTCGAGGATACGCAGGCGCTGTTGCATCAGCACGTCGTAGTCGGGGATGTCACGGGTGGTGGCCCGCAGGGACTCAATGCCGGTTTTCTCGGCAAAGGCGATCCAGATTTCCGGAACCAGTACCCCTTCCAGGTCAAGGCAGGCAATTTCCACACGACACTCCTATTAGATGTTGTTAGTTGAGCGAGCAAAAGGACTGCCGAACTCTAGCGACTCAAGCCAGCCGCCGCAACGCGGGACAGTTTTTGATACCATCGCCCTCCTAGAGAGCGCTCAGCGCCACTGACCTGTAGGAACCGTCCTGATGAACCAAGCCTTCGACGTCGTTGAACTCGCCACGACTTATGCCAACAAGTCTGCCCAGGACATTCTCAAGCTGGCGTTCAGCCAGTTCGGCGATGACCTGTGGATTTCCTTCAGCGGTGCCGAGGATGTGGTGCTGGTGGACATGGCCTGGAAGCTGAACAAGAACGTCAAGGTGTTCAGCCTCGACACCGGCCGCCTGCATCCGGAGACCTACCGGTTTATCGAGCAGGTGCGTGAGTTCTACAAGATCGACATCGAGCTGATCTCGCCAGACCCGAGCAAGCTGGAGCCCTTCGTCAAAGAGAAAGGCCTGTTCAGCTTCTATAAGGACGGCCATGGCGAATGCTGCGGCATCCGCAAGATCGAACCGCTGCGCCGCAAACTCGCAGGTGTCAGCGCCTGGGCCACCGGCCAGCGCCGCGACCAGAGCCCCGGCACTCGCAGCCAGGTGGCGGCGCTGGAAATCGACACGGCGTTCTCCACGCCGGAACGCACCCTGTACAAGTTCAACCCGCTGGCGCAGATGACCAGCGAAGAGGTGTGGGGCTACATCCGCATGCTGGAGCTGCCGTACAACAGCCTGCATGAGCGCGGCTTCATCAGCATCGGCTGCGAGCCCTGCACCCGGCCGGTACTGCCCCGCCAGCATGAGCGCGAAGGCCGCTGGTGGTGGGAAGAAGCCACGCAGAAGGAATGCGGGCTGCATGCGGGGAATATCATCAGCAAGGCTTGAGCCTCTCATGCCACCGCCTCTGTAGGAGCGAACTTGCTCGCTCCTACAGAAAGCGAGATTTCCTTTCGGCCGGGTAAATCTTGTACACAACCTTGTAACCATAAGTGCCATTTTTGTGTGCAACTTAATATACAACGCACCAAAACGTAACATCTCTCTGCGCCAATGGCGCCGTCTATAAATAGCCCTCCAATTAACAAAAAAATAAATACCTGTTCAAACGGTCAACTTATAGTGTCCGTAATTCAGTGAGTTATTCTCAACCTATATAAAAACGAAATTAGCCAAGATTTTCATATATCGAGAATTGGCACGCATATGGCTTAGGCAGAAGTGCGCTTTGTATACAATCAATACAAAACCTACATACACTTTGCCATCCGCCGCTTTGCTGCAGATGCGCTGGAGCCTGCCGGAATGCGTACAAGTCTCTCGAACACCCTCGCACTGGATCTGCCCTCCTCCCCGTTAAACCCTGCGGCCGCCGGCCCCGGTCCGCTGGTACTCAGCCCGCGCCTGCACAACAAGGACCTGGCGCCCACCAAGGTCGAAGGCCGACGCTGGGGGCGCTATAGCATCTTCGCGTTGTGGACCAATGACGTGCACAACATCGCCAACTACTCATTCGCCATCGGCCTCTATGCATTAGGCCTGGGCGGCTGGCAAATATTGCTGTCCCTGGGGATCGGCGCGGCGCTGGTGTACTTCTTTATGAACTTGTCGGGCTACATGGGGCAGAAGACCGGTGTGCCGTTTCCGGTTATCAGCCGTATCAGCTTCGGCATTCATGGGGCGCAGATTCCGGCGTTGATTCGGGCGGTAATTGCGATTGCCTGGTTTGGGATCCAGACCTACCTGGCCTCGGTAGTTTTTCGCGTGCTGCTGACCGCCATTCATCCAGGCTTTGCCGATTATGACCACGACTCGATTCTGGGGCTGTCGACCCTGGGTTGGGCGTGCTTTGTGGCGATCTGGCTGGTGCAGTTGGTGATCCTCGCCTATGGCATGGAAATGGTACGTCGCTATGAAGGCTTCGCCGGGCCGGTGATTCTGCTGACCGTGGCCGCACTGGCCGGCTGGATGTACTTCCAGGCGAACGGGCAAATTGCCTGGTCGATCCGCGAGCCCCTGAGTGGCGGCGAGATGTGGCGCAATATCTTTGCCGGCGGCGCGCTGTGGCTGGCCATCTACGGCACCTTGATCCTCAACTTCTGCGACTTCGCCCGTTCCTCACCCTGCCGCAGGACTATCCAGGTCGGCAACTTCTGGGGCCTGCCGGTGAATATCCTGGTGTTCGCCGCCATCACCGTGCTGCTGTGCGGCGGGCAGTTCCAGCTCAATGGCCGCGTGATCGAAAGCCCGACCGAAATCATCGCGGCGATCCCCAACACCTTCTTTCTCGTGCTCGGCTGCCTGGCCTTCCTGATCGTCACCGTGGCGGTGAACATCATGGCCAACTTCGTCGCCCCGGCCTTTGTATTAAGCAACCTGGCGCCCAAGTACCTGAACTTTCGCCGCGCCGGACTGATCAGCGCCTTCGTTGCCGTGCTGATCCTGCCGTGGAACCTCTATAACAGCCCACTGGTGATCGTGTATTTCCTCTCTGGCCTCGGCGCGCTGCTGGGGCCGTTGTACGGGGTGATCATGGTCGATTACTGGCTGATCCGTAAAAGCCAGGTGGATGTGCCGCAGCTGTACAGCGAAGACCCCCAAGGCATTTATTACTACAGCCGGGGGGTGAATATGCGTGCGGTGGCGGCGTTCATTCCGGCGGCGGTGATCGCCATCCTGCTGGCGCTGTTGCCGGGGTTTGCCAGCGTCTCGCCGTTTTCCTGGTTGTTTGGCGCCGGCATTGCAGGGTTGCTGTACCTGCTGATTGCCAAGCGTCAACCGCACTACGCCGATGTCAGCGGCGAAAGCATTGCCGTCGATAACGTCAGTCATTAAACAAGGACTTTCCATGCGTATCCTCGTGGTCAACGTCAACACCACCGAATCCATCACCGACACCATTGCCCAGCAAGCACGGGCCGTGGCTTCACCGGGCACCGAGATTGTCGGGCTCACCCCGTACTTCGGCGCAGAATCGGTGGAAGGCAATTTTGAAAGCTATCTGGCAGCCATCGCCGTGATGGATCGGGTAATGGCCTACGACCAGCCCTTTGATGCGGTGATCCAGGCCGGCTATGGCGAACATGGCCGTGAAGGCCTGCAGGAACTGCTCAATGTGCCGGTGGTGGATATCACCGAAGCGGCGGCCAGCACCGCGATGTTCCTGGGGCACGCCTACTCGGTGGTGACCACCCTGGACCGCACTGTGCCGCTGATTGAAGACCGGCTGAAACTCGCCGGCCTCTACCAGCGCTGTGCTTCGGTGCGCGCCAGCGGCATGGCGGTGCTGGAACTGGAAGAAGACCCGCTGGGCGCCACGGAGGCCATCGTGCGCCAGGCCGAACTGGCCATCCGCGACGACAAGGCCGAGGTGATCTGCCTGGGCTGCGGCGGCATGGCCGGGCTGGATGAGCAGATCCGCCAGCGCACCGGGGTGCCAGTGGTGGACGGAGTGACGGCGGCGGTGATGGTGGCCGAGTCGTTGGTGCGGTTGGGGTTGTCGACCTCGAAGATCAGGACGTATGCGGCGCCGCGGCCGAAGAAAGTCATTGGATGGCCGGGCAAGTTCGGGCGGTAGACCGATGCGCCTGCATCGCGGGCAAGCCCGGCTCCCACAGTGATCGCAATCCAATGTGGGAGCCGGGCTTGCCCGCGATGGCCACGACTCGAGGTAAGGCCCTGCTCAGATGGCACTGAACCGTTGAGCCAGTTTCTGCTCGGCGAACTGCTCAATAATGAAATCCACAAACGCCCGCGTCTTGCCCGGCAGCAACTTATGCTCGGCGTAGTAGATGGAAATATTGCCGTCGTCCACATACCAATCGGGTAACACTCGCACCAACGCACCGCTGACCAGGAACGGCACGGCCATTGGCATGCTCACCAGCGCGATGCCAAGGCCCTGGGCACTGGCGCAGCAGGCGGCTTCGGAGTCGCTCATGGTCATGGCTGGCTTCAGTACCAGTGGGCTGTGCTCGCGCTCACGGTGGGTCAGTTGCCATGAACGCACCCGGCCAGTCTGCGGCGAGCGAATCAAGATGCCGAGGCAGTGCGACAGGTCGTCGGGCGCCCGCACCGGCAAGCGTCGCGCCAGGTAATCCGGCGACGCCACCAGCACCCGGTGCGCCGGGGTCAACTTGCGCGCCACCACGCCTTGGGGCAGCTCAAACCCGCCGCCAATGGCCGCATCGAAGCCTTGCCCGATCAGGTCGACCTGGCGGTTATCGAAATGCCAGTCCGGGCTGATATCCGGACAGCGCTGCATGAATTCGCCCAACAACGGCACCACATACCGATTGCCGAACACTGGCCCCATGCTGACCTTGAGCGTGCCCACCGGCCGCCCTTCGGCACTGGCCAGGTTGGCGACCGCATTCTGAATGGTGGTGAGGCTGCCGCTGACTTCCGCCAGGAACACCTTGCCGGCTTCGGTCAGCGCCAGACGCCGAGTGCTGCGCTGGAACAGCCGCACACCGAGGCGCGCCTCCAACTTGGCGACGCTTTTACCCACCGCTGCGGGAGTGAGGCTCAGGTGCCGTGCAGCCTCGGCAAAGCTGCCACCCTCGGCGCTGCGCACAAAGCATTCGATACTGCCAAAGCTTTCCATATCGCTCCACTCTAAACTTTTGGTTTACACAGACTATAGCAACCACGGGCTACCGAGCTGCGCGGGTGAGGTCGATACTCGCTCCATCAACTACCTCGGAGATCGACATGACCACACATAACCTCACCGGCAAAGTCGCCTTGATTCAAGGCGGTTCCCGCGGCATTGGCGCCGCCATCGTCAAGCGCCTCGCCGCCCAAGGGGCAGCGGTTGCCTTTACCTACGTCAGCTCGGCCGCCAAGGCTGAAACACTGCAGAACGAGGTGATCGGCGCAGGGGGTCAGGCTCTGGCGATTCACGGCGACAGCGCCGATGCCACGGCGATTCGCGCGGCGGTCAACGCCACGGTCGAGGCGTTTGGACGCCTGGATATCCTGGTGAATAACGCTGGCGTGCTGGCCATCGCGCCGCTGGACGAATTCAAGCTGGAAGACTTCGACCAGACCTTGGCGATCAATGTGCGCAGCGTGTTTATCGCCACCCAGGAAGCCGCCAAGCACATGGGCGAAGGTGGCCGCGTGATCAATATCGGCAGCACCAACGCCGAACGCATGCCCTTTGGCGGTGGCGGGCCCTACGCCATGAGCAAGGCGGCGCTGGTGGGGTTGACCAAGGGATTGGCGCGGGACCTGGGGCCACGGGGCATCACCATCAACAACGTGCAGCCTGGGCCGGTGGACACCGACATGAACCCGGCGAACAGTGATTTTGCCGACAGCCTGATCGGGTTGATGGCGGTAGGACGGTATGGGCATGTGGAGGAGATTGCCAGTTTTGTGGCCTATCTGGCCGGGCCGGAGGCCGGCTATATCACGGGCGCCAGCCTGACCATCGACGGTGGTTTCAGCGCCTGATTTTGCAAAACTGCACACCAAATGTGGGAGCGGGCTTGCCCGCGAAGGCGTGTGTCAGTGCGACATCTGTCACTGCACTACCGCTTTCGCAGGCAAGCCAGCTCCCACACTTTTGACCGCGCGGGGTCAGGCCATGGGGGGCAAGCCGTAGGCGGCCAAATCAAAGTCGGCGAGCTTGCGAATAATCTGGTCAGCATGCTGGTACTTGCTGTCAGCCATCGCCTCATCGGGCACCGCAATAGCGGTCATGTGCGCAGCCTTCGCCGCCGTCACGCCGAACGGCGAATCTTCGAACACCAGACAATCCTCAGGCGCTACACCCAACCGGCGCGCGGCGGTGAGGAAGATATCCGGCGCGGGCTTGGCAGCGCCTACTTCCGGGTCGTCAGCGGTGACGATGGTGTCGAACAGGCCAAACCATTCACGGTGCAGGGTGGTCTTGTGGCCAAACGAGTTACGCGATGAACTGGTGCCCACCGCAATCGGAATATTGTGCGCCTTCAAGTGCCGCACCAACGCCTCGGCACCGGGCATACCCAAGGCCTTGGGAAAGCGCTCGCTCATCAGCGGTTCGCGTATTTCCAGAAACTCGGCGGGCGTGATCGGCAGGTCCAGGGCCTTGACCACGTAATCGGCCAAATCCTGGGCACCCCGCCCGATGATGTGCTGCTTGATGCCCCAGTCGTAGGTACGACCATAGCGTTCGGCAATGATCTGCGTGACTTCGGTGTAGATGCCTTCGGTATCCAGCAACAACCCGTCCATATCGAAAATCACGGCTTTGATCGGGACAGCGGTACGCGGTGCATTCATCACAACACAACCTTGGGGCGAGGACTAAAAGGATTCAGCACAATAACGGCCCTCGTTGCCTGCAAGCAACCTTCGTGGGCCTTCCGTTGATTCATACCACGCAACAGTTTTACCCGTCGGCGCTGACGGCGGCCGTCTAGGGTTTGAGAGGAAAACGTCATGACCCGTTGACGCGGATCTGAAAATACCGATTGCAAACCTTATAAAAGACTTATTAACCTCCCATGAATTCAATCCAATGGACGCGAAAAGCCGTCAAACAATTGCTTCGGTTGCATTCGTATCATCAGCAACAGGTACGCGATGCCGTGTCCGCTCTTGAACACATGCCCGATGCAATCAACGTCAAGGCACTGGTTAACCATCCTCACAGCTATCGCTTGCGGGTAGGTCATTACCGGGTCCTTTTCGACTGGGACGGCAGCATCCAGGTCGTCAGCATCCAAGAGGTTAAAAAACGTGACGAGCGAACCTACTGCCGTACAGATCATCCACAATACGCAGGGCGAGCCAGCCTATGTGGTGATTCCCTATGAACACTATGTGGCGCAGCAAAACGATCCAAACCTGATCCCCCATGCGGTAGTCAGCCGCCTGGTGGATGGCGCAACACCTATTCGCGCGTGGCGCGAGCACCTGAGCCTGACCCAGGAAGAAGTCGCCAAACGCCTGGGTATTTCACAATCGGCATTTGCCCAGCAGGAAGCGGTCAGCAAACCCCGCCGCACCACGCGGGAAAAAATAGCCAAAGCGTTCGGTATCAATGCCAGTCAACTGGAGCTATAACGGCGCGCTGCAAAAATTCACGTACCCCTTCACCTCACATCGAGCTCAAACATGCTCTACCGCCTAGCCGCCGACGGCCTCGTGCTGTTCCACCTGGCCTTTATCCTGTTCGTGCTGTTCGGCGGCCTGCTCACCCTGAAGTGGCCCAGGGTAATGTGGCTGCACCTGCCCGCCGTTGCCTGGGGCATCGCGGTGGAGGTGCTGCACCTGCCCTGCCCACTCACCCGTTGGGAAAACCTGTTTCGCCACTTGGCCGGGCAGGATGGTTATGGCGGTGGGTTTATCGAGCATTACATTCTGACGATGATCTACCCAGCCGGGCTGACTGCGAATACTCAATTAGTGCTGGGGGCCGTGGTGGTGGTGGTCAACCTCGCCGTGTATGCACGCCTGATCAAACGCAAGTAGGCAGGCAACCCAGGCCAACCAGGGTGGCCTCCACCGCCTGTTCCAGCGGTGTGTGGGGCTCATGGCCGAGCGTCGCGAGCAGGCGCTGGTTATCCAGGCGCAACGGTGTTTGCCACAGGTAGCGCATCTCCTGCATCTCACGCACGGTGACGACAAAAGGCGCCGCCCAGTTCAACAACCACCAGGGAAACGCGCCGACCCTGGGTTGCTGGCCCGTCCTGCGCAGCACCACACGCTGGATCGTCTTAGCCATCTGCGTACCGTCCGCATCCATGTACCCAGCCATATGAAAGCAGGCGAAGGCGCCAAGACTGGCACGACGCTCAATCAACTCAAGCATTGTACGCGCTACGTCCGGCAGATAAGCCCATTGATGGGCCACGCCGTAATCGCCTGGGTAGCGGATGGTGTGCACCGGTTTGCCGGGTTTGACCAAGCCTTGGGCAAACCAGTTATTGGCCACCCTGGCGCCGAAAAAATCCCCAGCGCGCACAATCACCACCCGGGCGCCCTGAGTGGAAGCGGCTCGCAAGCGCTGCTCCATCTGCACACGGATCGCGCCCTTGCGAGTCAGCGGGTGCTGGGGTGAGTCTTCGTGCAGCACAGGGAATGCATCCGGCCCGAAGTTGTAGACCGTGCCGGGCAGCACGACTGTCGCGCCTTCGCAGATGGCCGCCGCAATGGAGTTGTCGATCATCGGCAACACCCACTCGGCCCATTTGCGATAACCCGGCGGATTGACGCCGTGCACGATTACCGCGCAGCCCCGGGCGGCCGCGATTACGTCGTCGCGATTCAGGGCATCGCCTTTTAGCCACGTAAAAACAGGATTTTGGCTGCGAGCCTTGATCAGATCCCGAGTCAACGCCCGCACCTCCCAGCCCGCCGCGCTCAACTGCCGCGCCACTTCGCCACCAATGCCACCGGTTGCACCCAAAACCAGAACCTTGCTCATCACCCTCTCCCACTGTTGGTTGATGAGGGTATGTTGGATGCGGAACAGCTATAGAGGAATTGCCCAAGAGTATCGAGCCGCTATACATTTATGTATGGCTACGAATATCGGTTGGGAGCTTTACCGGTCATTTCTCGGTGTACTCAAGGAAGGATCGCTGTCGGGGGCCGCACGGCAGCTCGGCATCACCCAACCCACGGTAGGGCGGCACATCGCCGCGCTGGAAACGGCGCTGGGCGTCGTGTTGTTCACCCGCTCGCCCTCAGGCTTATTACCCACTACGGTCGCCCACACACTGCGGGCGCATGCAGAAACCATGGCGCGTACCGCCGCCGCCCTTGAACGCGCCGCCTCGTCCCAAGGCGATGAGGTGCGCGGCGTGGTACGAGTATCGGCCAGTGAAGTGGTGGGTGTGGAGGTACTGCCGCCGATCATCACGCAATTGCGCCGGGAACACCCGCACCTGAAGGTGGAACTGGTGCTGACCAACCGCTTGAGCGACCTGCTGCAGCTGGAAGCCGACATTGCCGTGCGCATGGTGCGCCCCAGCCAGGAGCAGCTGCTGGCGCGGCGTATCGGCCTGATCGAAGTCGGCCTGCATGCCCGTGACGATTACCTGCAGCAACACGGCATCCCCCAACACATGCACGACCTGGCCGGCCACTCCGTCATCGGCTTTGATCAAGCCACTGCATTTATCCGCAGCCTGGCAATCAAGGGTTTTGAGCGCAACGCCTTCGCCATCAGTAGCGACAGCGACCTGGCGCAACTGGCAATGATCCGCGCCGGTGCCGGCATCGGTGGGTGCCAGGTACAACTGGCCCAGCGCGACCCACGTCTGCGCCGAGTGCTGCCTGACGGCTTCGCGTTTAAAATGGACACTTGGGTCAGCATGCACGAAGACCTGCGCAACAGCCCACGCTGCCGGGTGACATTCGATGCACTGGTGGCAGGTTTGCAGCGTTACGTACAGGCTTGAGACAGCTGCGCTGGTGAACAATCAGCGCACCTCAATCCGTTCGCGGTCACCCCATGTCCGAAGCCTTCGAAGTTCCCAGCCCCCACGAAAAACACCTTGAACACACCACCGAGCATGCTCACGGCCGCGGCGATAGCTTTGCCAGTCGTATCGCCGTGATGACCGCGATCATGGCGACCGTCGGTGCCATGCTCAGCTATCAGGCCGGCTCCAGCGAAAGTGAAGCTGCGATGGACAAGAACAACGCCGCCATCATCAAGACCGAAGCCGCTAACCAGTGGAACTACTACCAGGCCAAATCCAGCCGCCAGAACCTGGCAGAACTGGCCAGCCATATTCCCGGCGTGGATGCGGCGCATTACCAGGCGGAGATCGAGCGCTACAAGCGCCAGAAGGAAGAAGTGCGTAAACAGGCCGAAACGCTTGAGGCCACTTCACGGGACTGGGACCACAAATCCGAGGAAGCGCTGCACCAGCACCATCGCTGGGCCCAGGCGATGACGGCGATTCAGATCGCGATTTCATTGGCGGCGATTACCCTGCTCACGCGCAAGGAATGGCTCAAACGCATGTCGTACACCGCCGGCGGGGTGGCGGTGATGTTGGGTGGCCTGGCGTGGCTGCATCTCTGACACGCCGAAGAATAAATGTGGGCGCTGTCGAGCCCCAACCAGGCTGCAATGGGATCACCGCGCAGTACCCGCCAGACTGCGACCCAGCCTCGCTGATTGATTTCAATCTGCCAACTGAGCGCTTAGAGTGTCGCCCCCCCGAGAATTGAATCTCGAGATTGAACCTATGGAGTTATGAGTGAAATACGTCAGTAAAGTCGTTGCAGCAGCCGTACTTGGTTTCACCCTGGCAGGTTGCACCGGCACCGCCATGAAAACCCAGCAATACGACGCCAGCCAATACACCGTCCTCGGCCACAGCGAAGCCAGCGCCACCGGCATCATGCTGCTGGGCGTCATCCCCATCGGCCAGAACAACCGCTTCGTACGCGCCCAGGATGCAGCCATCAAGGCCAAGGGCGGCGACGCGTTGATCAACACACAAGTGCAGGAAAAGTGGTTCTGGGCTTGGGTATTGAACGGCTACACCACCAAAATCTCCGGTGATGTGATCAAGCTGAAAACCGCGCAATAAAGTACGAAATTGCCAGGGCGCTGACCCCGGCAAGCGACGTATCATGGGCCTGACTTTCGAGGATGGCCCATGAACCTCAGCATCATTTACGCCCTCGCGGCCGCCGCCCTGTTCGGCGCCAGTACCCCGCTCGCCAAAAGTCTTGGCCTGGGCCTCTCGCCCATCCTGCTCGCCGGCCTGCTCTACCTCGGCAGCGGCATTGGCCTTGCCGGTGTGCGCTTGATCCGTGATCGCGGCTGGAAACCTACCGGGCTAACCCCATCGGAATGGCCCTGGCTACTTGGCGCCATCGCCTTCGGCGGCCTCCTCGGCCCCGTTGCACTGATGTTCGGCCTGACCCGCACCACCAGCGCCAGCGCCTCCCTGATGCTCAACCTTGAATCGGTACTGACCGCCGTGATCGCCTGGGTCGTGTTCCGCGAAAACGCCGACCGACGCATCGTCCTCGGCATGCTTGCCATTGTGTTGGGCGGCGTGGTGTTGTCGTGGTCCGGTGCTGACAGCAGCCATCAGGACTGGACCGGACCGCTCGCCGTTGCGCTGGCGTGTTTGTGCTGGGGCATTGATAACAACCTGACGCGCAAGGTGTCGGCGTCTGACGCGCTCTTTATCGCTGGCGCCAAGGGCTTGATTGCGGGATTGGTGAATTGCAGCCTGGCGCTTTACCTGGGGGCGCAGATTCCGGGCGTGGCGCAATTGGCGCCGATCCTGGTGGTGGGGTTCCTCGGCTATGGCATCAGCCTGGTGATGTTCGTGCTGGCGCTACGCGGGCTGGGCAGTGCGCGCACCGGGGCTTATTTCTCCACCGCACCTTTCCTCGGTGCCGCAGTGGCGTTGCTGGCATTTGGCGAGTCGGTGACCGTGGCGTTCTGGATTGCTTCGGCGCTGATGGCCGTAGGCGTGTGGCTGCACCTGACGGAGCGGCATGCCCATGAACATGTGCATGAAGCCACGGAACATGGGCATCGGCATGTGCATGATGAACATCACCAGCATGAGCATGGGTTTGAGTGGGATCCGGCGCAGCCGCACAGTCATGTGCATGTTCACAAGGTGATGACCCACAGCCACGCGCATTTTCCGGATGTGCATCATCGGCATAGGCATTGATGATCGTTTGGTACGAAAAGACTTCGGTATTCTCCAATCCTGAAGCCCAGTGGGAGTGGCTCCAAACATTACAGTGCAGGCGAAGGCAGGTATGATCCAGGCCAACCCGGCCCGACTGGACCTACACACATGCCTGCCTCCGACACCCGCCCTACGCCCGCGCCATTCCTCAAGCCCGGTGAAACCGTGGTGTTGTTCGACGGGGTGTGCAAGCTGTGTAACGGTTGGGCAAGGTTTCTGATCCGCCACGACCACCAACGGCGCTTGCGATTAGCCGCCGTGCAGTCACCCGAGGGTCAGGCGCTGCTGGCGTGGGCGGGGTTGCCGCTGGAGCAGTTCGACACCCTCGCAGTGATCCGCGATCGGCACTGTTGGGAGCGTTCGGAGGCGGTGTTGGAAATCATTGCGCAACTGCCTGCCCGCTGGCACCCAATGCTGCTCCTGCGCGGCATCCCGCGCTTTCTTCGGGATTGGGCTTACGACCGCATCGCGCGCAATCGCTATCGGCTGTTCGGGAAATACGATACCTGTCTGTTGCCGAACGCGGATCATGAACAGCGCTTTTTAAAGGATCAGCCATGAATTCCCTGGTGCGCATCAACTGGATCGCCCGGGGCGGCCTGGCTTTCATGTTTGCCTACCATTGGCTGGTGCCAAAGCTGCTGTGGCTAAGCCAGGGTGAGCGGGCAATGATCCAGGCGCACGGGATCGAGCAGGTGCAGTTGTTCGCCACGCTGGCGGGGGTTGGGGAAATTGCCCTGGCGATATGGATACTGCTTTCGCCACGCAGTATCTGGCCGCTTGTAGTGGCTGCGACTGCGCTGGCGGGGCTGCTGGTGGATGTGGCGGTGTTCAGCCCGTCGATGCTCAGGGAAGCGTTTAATCCTGTGTCGCTGAATGTGGCGGGTTTGGCGTTGTGTGCGGTGGCTTGGAATACCAAGCCCTGAACGGCATTTATTTCAGCCCGAGTGCCTCAAGTGCAACGGCCAGCGCTGATGTCAGCCACACAGCAACAGCCCAATCAACTGCCATGGCGTCATCTTCGTGACCATGATCAGCACGATCACAAACATCCCAGAGAAACCCAAAACACCCATCCAGAACCATTGCCTATAGACGCCGCGGTATCCATCACCAAGCGCGCTGCACGTCTCAACCGCACTGAGCGCCATCTGCTGCAAACGCTTCTGCAGCACCAGCACCGGCAGCCAAAGAGCCCCCACACACAGGAAGATGATCAGCGAAGTCAGCACCCATTCGGTGGTCAACCCAAGTCCGGCAAGCTTGACCAACACAAAGCCGGTAATGATCTGAATGACGCCCGCCGGCGTAGTGATCCAGGTATCGAACTGCACCACCATCCGCGCCACATGGGCAATCACTTGCGGGTTGGCCGTACGGCTCGCGGCGATCAGATACAGATACGAGCCCATGCCGAAGCCAAACAGGAAAATCGCCGCGATGATGTGGATGTATTTCAGGCTCAGATAGAGCATGGTCAGCCCTGCCCGTCAGAGAAATGCACGGCCAGGCTGAGGTTCGCCGGGTCGTTGATAGCGGCCATGTATTCGTCGACGGTGATTTCGCCAACGCACGGCCGCGCACCGGGTTCAGGCACATAGCCTTGGGCGACTTTAAGGGCCAGAGCAACGGCCGCGCAGCTGGGGATTTCCGGGCCTTTGTCATTCAGCGCCGTCAGTTGCACCGCCAGGGACAGCGGTTGCCCTTCTGCACCAAGGCCTTTCACGTCGATGTACATCGCGCTTTTGCCATCGCCAAAGCGCTCGAACCAAGTACCCAGCCGATGCAGCCGCGCAGCCCAGGCAAGATGGTCACGCACCACGCCCCACCGCAGCGCCTGGGCCAGCAGACAGTTGGCGACACCGCCAAGCTTGAGCCCCGCACCAGCCTTGAATCTCAGGGTGTGGGCACCATAGCGGCCAGCAAAGATGTCCATGTCAGGCACGTCCACATTCGCCAACACCCGCGTGCCAAGCTCAGGCATTTTGCGCAGCGTCAGGTCCTGCCAGCCCAGCACTTCATGCACCTGGCCATGCCTGAGCTGCTTGATGGGTTTGCCCGCGTAAGCCAGCACACCTTCGACGGTGGACAGGCCCGGCATCTTGGCCGAGGAGGAAATACCGTGCTCGATCGAGTCGATACGGGTGAAGCGATAGCGATACTGATCGATGATGGCGGACGACAGCGTCGGCACGGAGCTGCACCCGCTAAGGATCGCCACGCCTGCCTGCCGTGCTTGTGCATCCAGCACGCTCACGCCGTTGACGAAGGTGCGGCAGTCGGACAAGTCGCAGTAGTTCACGCCAGCGTCGATACAACTCTGGGCGACAGCATAGGACTGCCCCTGGAACGGGCCGCCGGTGTGGATCACCCACGTGATGTTCATCGACCGCAAAACGGAGGCGAACCCGGCTCCCATGGCATCGCCGCACCAGCCCTCGCAAGCGGTGTTCGACTGGCTTTTCAGCTCATCCACCTTGCGCTGCAGCTTATGAGGGTCGCGACCCGAGATCACCAGTTCAATGCCCGGCGCCAACACCAGGTGCCGGCAAACGATGCTGCCGAAATTGCCGTAGCCACCGACTACCAACACCCTGAGTGTCATTCCATTCTTCCCTAAACAAACGATCATGCGCTGCGCCTGAGGCAGGCTGGCGGCTGAGGCGGCAAAGATACCCGATTTGCTTAACAGCTTGGGCCAGATCAACAGAAAGAGTGAGAAGAAGGACTACGGTTTTACAGAGCCCTGATCACCAGCCCGCCCCACAAGCCGTCTCAGACCACCTGCAACGGTTTACCGCGATCAATTGACTCCAGGCCAGCTCTCCACATATTCAATAGTGAAGTCCGGATAGGAATCGACAATCTGGATCTTGTAGTCGGGATAGCTATCGACGGTTTGCCATTTCCCGACAGAATCCGGCCAGGAATCCACCTTCTTTACTTTGAGGTCGGGGAATTGATTCACCACCTTCACCTTGTAGTCGGGATAGCTGTCCACGAACTGAATCTTGCCGTAAATCTTCGACACATCGACCGTCGTACCGGCGTGAGCGCAAAAAGTGCAGGTCAACAGCAAGGAAGCGAGGGCAACTTTGAACATGAGTGCTGCATCCTGAAAAATTGAGGCGTCCAGTCTATCCGTAACCGCGCAGGCCGTGCCGAAAAACGCCTATCCCTTAAACTCACCCGCCCCATTGCCGACGGCGTCAACATACGCCACACACAACAACTCGGCGATCTGGCTTTTGACTGCTTTGGTCGATTCTGGGCGCGGGTTTCACCTTTGCTGTTTCCGGACTTTCGATAGCAACCTTGAGCCGGAAATAACATGAGGGTTCCCGTCGGCGAAGTTAGCGATAAAACACAACGCTGTGCGGGCCATAAAGTAAATAAATTCGTCCCCTTTTCCCGCTGGAGCAACTCCAGCCAGCCGCCCGCAATCAACTCGCCCGCTCTATCGGCCAGGAATTGCGACGTAGCCATCAAAGACCGTGCTCAGCGCAGTGCACCAGAGATTCGTTACGAGCAACCTGAACTATTAGGTTTCATAGACATAGACCTTGATATAATTCGCGACGCTTTACTGACAAAACCAACCCAATGAACTCTTTTTGATCGAGAACTAAAATGCAAGGAAAGCAAAACATGGCAAAGCCAAACTACAAAATGATCGTAGGCTTGTGGGTGGCTGCTTTCATACTAGCGTTTGTATCACCTATCACAGCTGGCATATTCGGCAAGCCAGAAATAGCCATATCAACATTGATCCTAGGTGTCTTTTTGGCTCTCATCATGATACTTGACCTCAAGCAGGACAGAGTGATCAAAGGGTTATTCATTATAATGTTTGGCGTGTTATTTCAAACTTTATACTTGAAAATAATTTACATCTTTTTTCCTTCCAATACCATTCCGCAGCATTACAAAGATTACTTGGATATCTACTCGCAAGTATTATTATTTGCTTGCTCAGGAGCAGGCGGAAGTATCATTGCAGCTCACGCAGACAAAAGCTCTCTCGATAATGACTCAGCAGCCTCCAGCGAAAAACACACCTGCCATGACGTAGAAATCAAAAAACTAACCACCACAATTGAAAAACTCCATAAAAAACTTAATTCTATTATCACTGCGATCGCCTCATTAGGCATGATTATTATAATTCTGGCAGTCGCTATTTTTATCCGATAGTTCGCGACGCTTCGGCGGCATCAACCTAGAAGGCGACATCACCCACAAAGGTGACTACATCCAAACCAGGAGTCAGACGTAACCGGCCAAGTCCAGGTATCTAGTGATGTGATCGCAGCCGGCGTCAGTTTGGTCAAACACCCGCACACCGGCGTCAAGGCCGGCGGCGACCAGTCTGGGGTGCCGATCCATCATGAATCGACATACCGGCGGTGCTATCAGCGAGCGCTAGCACATCAGTCAGGCGATCACCGACATTCTGACCACACGCATTGGCACGCGTGGAATGCACCGCGAATATGACAGCCTGGTGCCAGAGCTGGTGGATCACCCTTCAACGACGTCAACCGTCTGCGCGTACGAATAGATATGCCGTGCGCATGATCTAAGAACAGTAGGTTTTCCAAGCTCAAAAATTACAAACCCCCAGGTTTCTTTCGAAACCTGGGGGGGGGGTTGTTTGCTTTGAACGAGGAGGAAGAAAATCAAAAAAATCTGTCCCCCTCTCCTTGCATTTTCCCGTCTGTAGGCTTGACTGTGGAAGCAGGCGGACAATATACCCATGCAATACATTATATTTTACTTGGCGCCAGCATTGAGCGCCTCCAGTATCACTTGGATATGGCTTAATCAGCGAGTTAACCTAACTACGGTTTTTTTGTAGCAGTGGCAAGTCTGCAGCTTTATTCCAAATAGGGAGCCAACTCATGGAATTCAAAATCCAAAAGGAATGTAAATATGACTATCACAATCACAAACGGCGCAAGCAGAGTTGTAAAAGTTGCAGTAAGTTCATGGAAGACTGATAGCAACCCCAGTGAGGACTACTTCTCAATAGAGCAAGGCAATAGCGACACGTGGTCGCGTAGCGATTCAAGAGGCTATTTAATGCTCGTCCAAGACCTCGCACAGACGAGCGAGTACTACGTCTCCTCCAGCAGCAAAATCGTTATCGAGGATGACCGTGTCAAAGATCATGGCCAAACTATTAGACCACTAACATCGATAAATCAGTGATAGGTGTCGGTAATACGCATGTGGAGGTCACTCAAAACAGGGGACAGCACCTGTACCGCCACCAAATCCTGTCGCAGATTTTTCCTGGTTGCTCATTGGGTCGAAATCAATAGAGATCAGCTCAACGAGCTGCGCACGGACGCCAGGGTGGATTGCTAATACAAAAAAGCGCCCCGTCGAGAGCCACCTGGCGGCGAGGCTGCCTTTCAAAAATCCGAATGGGGAACAAAGGGAGGGAGAAAATCATCAGGCACAAAAAAGCCCCGAAAAACGGGGCTTTTTCATAACAATGTGGCGGTGAAGGAGAGATTCGAACTCTCGATACAATTTCTTGTATACACACTTTCCAGGCGTGCTCCTTAAGCCACTCGGACACTTCACCGTATCTCGTCAAACCAGTTCAGTCTGTCGAGGCGCGCTAATGTAGTCGAAAGCCTTTCTGATGGCAAAGGTTTTTTTCAGAATTTTCATGCGGTTAGACCGTTATGCCATTCACCGCGCGGCAAGGGGTGATAATTGTGCCATTCTCAGGCAGCGGCGGCACGCGTCTGGAGCGCTTGCTGCGCCCTGCTGCGGGGTGTCTACCCTTGAGGATGGGGCAAAAGCCTGACTGGGTAGTCAGTCACGGCGCTTTACCCGCGCGGGCGTGGTGAGTAACGTCTGCGCATCTACCTCTATAACAAGCCCTACAAGGAACCGCGTCATGAGTGAGTTGATTGCCTACCACTTCGAAGACGGTATCGCGACCCTGACCCTGAGCAACGGCAAGGTGAATGCCATTTCTCCGGCGGTGGTCAGTGAGTTTAATGCGGCGCTGGATCAGGCCGAGAAGGATCGGGCGGTGGTGATCATCACGGGCACGCCGGGGATTTTGTCGGGTGGTTATGATTTGAAGGTGATGACCGCCGGCCCTAAAGAGGCAATCAGCCTGGTGACCTCGGGTTCGACCCTGGCGCGGCGGATGTTGGCGCATCCGTTCCCGGTGATCGTGGCCTGCCCTGGCCATGCGGTGGCCAAAGGCGCGTTCCTGTTGTTGTCGGCCGATTATCGGATTGGCGTCGAAGGCCCGTTCAGCATTGGTCTGAATGAAGTGGCGATTGGCATGACCATGCACCACGCCGGTATCGAGCTGGCGCGGGATCGCCTGCGTAAGTCGGCGTTTCAGCGTTCGGTGATCAATGCCGAGATGTTTGATCCGCAAGGCGCCCTGCACGCAGGTTTCCTCGACAAGGTGGTTGCACCGGAAGAACTGCAAGCGGCTGCACTGGAAGCGGCGCGGCAGCTGAAGAAGATCAATATGAACGCCCACAAGCACACCAAGTTGAAAGTGCGCCGTGCACTGCTCGAAGCCCTGGACGATGCAATCATCCAGGATCAGGGCCATAGCCTGAGCTAAGCCCTACCCCTGCTGTGCCTGAGCCCGACCTTGAGTCGGGCTTTTTCTTACCTAGTAAGTGTGAAACGTCTGTAGCCGCTCTAGCTAGCCGTTATCGGCCCATGTGGAAACATGCGCTTAAACATCGGCTATCTCCTACGTCTGTAGGGGCAATTGCCGAATACAGTGCACATCCGTACACTGCGCCACCTTTTATCCCGATGGGCCGTGTCGATGCTTTTTCTGTTGCGTATGTTGTTGATGAGCCTGCATTTTATGATCGCTGGCGTGCTGGGTGTGCTGGTCGGTGTGTGCCGGCCGTTCAACCCGGACAACAGCCGTCTCTGCGCTCGCCTCTATGCGTTGCCGGCCATGCGGATCCTGGGCTTGAACGTGAAGACCGACGTCGACTCGCTGCGCGACAAGCCCGGTACCTGCGTGGTGATCGCCAACCATCAGTCCAATTACGATTTGTTTGTGTTCGGCAATGTAGTGCCGCATCGCACGGTCTGCATCGCCAAGAAAAGCCTGAAATGGGTACCGCTGTTCGGCCAGCTGTTCTGGCTGGCGGGCAATGTGCTGATTGATCGTGGCAATGCACACAAGGCGCGGCGGGCGATGCTGACCACCACGCATACCTTGCAGCATGAAGACACGTCGATCTGGGTGTTCCCGGAAGGTACGCGCAACCTGGGCAAAGGGTTGTTGCCGTTCAAGAAAGGCGCGTTTCATATGGCGATTGCGGCCGGTGTACCTATCGTACAGGTGTGCGTCAGCAATTACGTGACGCAGATGAAGCTCAATCGTTGGGACAGTGGCAGTGTGCTGATACGCTCGTTGCCGCCGATTCCTACCTGTGGCTTGACGGTGGATGACATCCCTCAGTTGCTGCTGACGTGTCAGACGCAGATGGATGAGTGCATCGCACAGATGGACCGCGAACTGCAACGCGCGTAGGCGCACGCTTAGGGTGACGCGGAGCGTCACGGGCGGCATTCCCACGCAGAGCGTGGGAACGATCAGTGATATCAGCCAGCAACAACGGAACGCCATTCAGGCTAAGCTGCCCAACATCTGTCCTCTTGATAAGAAGTGATCAGCACCATGGGTAGAGTTGTTGCGGCTGCCGTCTATAGCGCCGGTAAGAAAGTCTCGGATATCACTCTCGATGAAGGCGCGGCCTGGGCCGCCAAACCTGGGCACTTTGTGTGGATCGGCCTGGAAGAACCCAGCGCCCAGGAACTGAACAACCTGCAACGCCAGTTCAACCTGCACGAGCTGGCGATTGAAGACGCCATGGAAAAACACAGCCGCCCGAAGCTGGAAACCTTCGGCGACGCGCTGTTTATCGTCACCTACTCACCGGTGCGCGA
Organism: Pseudomonas sp. FSL L8-0168; assembly: GCF_037976155.1. Taxonomy (NCBI): domain Bacteria; kingdom Pseudomonadati; phylum Pseudomonadota; class Gammaproteobacteria; order Pseudomonadales; family Pseudomonadaceae; genus Pseudomonas; species Pseudomonas sp. FSL L8-0168. Next base: position 3,771,345 of record NZ_CP150262.1, read on the forward strand.
GAACGGCAAGCTGGAGTTTATCGAAACCCATATTTTTGCCGGCAACGGCTACATCATCACCGCCCGCAACGGTCACTCGGCATCCTACGGTTTTGTGCGCCAGCGTTGTGAGGCGCGCCCGTTGTTGCTGGAGCATGGGGAAGATTTCGTACTCTATGCGTTGCTGGATTTTGTCACTGAAAACTACCAGCCGGTGAGCGAGGCGATCCACGCCGAGATTGATGAGTTGGAGCGTAACGTGCTGTGCAGTTCGCTCAACGAGCGCGATATCCAGCACCTCCACGGCCTGCGCCGCGATGTGTTACGGCTCAAGCGGCACGTGGCGCCAATGGTGGAGATCAGCCAGGAGCTGCAGAAGCTGAGCTTCCCGTTTATCGACAAGAACATGCGCCCGTATTTCCGTGATGTGCAAATCCACGTGACGCGGCAAATGGAAGACCTCACCACCCTGCGCGACATTGCCAGCCAGACCATCGAGATCGGTGTGTTGCTGGAGGCTTCGCGCCAGAGTGTGGTGCAGCGCAAGTTCGCCGCGTGGGCGGCGATCCTGGCGTTCCCCACGGCGGTGGCGGGGATTTACGGGATGAACTTCCAGAACATGCCCGAGCTGCAATGGCACTACGGCTATTTTGCGGTGCTCGGGTTTATTACCTTGGGCTGTACCGGTTTATGGGCCAGCTTCAAGCGTTCGGGCTGGCTTTAAGCCTTGGCTTCAGGCTGGTGCGCCACAAAGCGCATCATCCACTCCGCCACGGTCACGCCGTGGTGGTCGCGCTCCAGGCTGGCCACGCCGTTGCTGTAGACCTTTTCACCCAGGGTTGTCTGAAGTATTTCCAGCAACTCACGGGAATAGTCGTGAACAAACTCCGGATGGCCCTGGAAGCACAGCACTTGGTCGCCAATGTGATACGCGGCAAACGGGCAGAATTCGCTCGAGGCGATCACGGTGGCGTTTTCTGGCAAGGTGGTGACTTGGTCCTGGTGGCTGATCAATAGCGTCAGCTCCGGCACCTCGGGGCTCATCCATGGCGTCTTGGCATCCAGCTTGTAAGCGTGGGTGCCCATGCCCCAGCCCTGGCTGGCACGTTCGGCCTTGCCGCCCAAGAGCAGCGCGAGCAACTGATGGCCGAAGCACACGCCCAGCAGCTTGTCGCCGCGCTCATAACGCGTGAGCAGGTAGGTCTTGAGCGTCTGGATCCAAGGGTCGGTACCGAAGGAATCGGCCTTGCTGCCGGTGATCAGGTACGCGTCAAACACTTCGTCATCCGGTGGGTACTCGCCCTGCACCACGTTGTAGACCACAAACTCGGCGGCAATCGGTTGCTTGGCGAACAGGCGCTTGAACATCTGCCCATAGCCTTGGTACTCATCGATCAAAGCGGGGCGCAGAATATCGGTTTCCAGGATGCAGACGCGTAGCGACATAAAAAATACCTGACACGGCGATGGGAATATTGCACACCCCAGAGCCTGCCTTGAAATACACCTTCAAAGCAAGCTCTCCCCTCCTACATTTTGATTACCGGAACACTTCACCCTGCGCGGCTTTCTCCAACAACAACGCCGGCGGCGAGAAGCGCTCCCCATACTGCTCTGCCAGGTAGCGGGCGCGGGCGATGAAGTCGTTCAGCCCGTACTGGTTGATAAACTGCAACGCGCCGCCACTCCACGCGGCAAAGCCGATGCCGAAGATTGAACCAACGTTGGCATCCGCCGTGGACATCAACACGCCCTCCTCCACACAGCGCACGGTTTCGATGGCTTGGATAAACAACAAGCGGTCGCGCACGTCCTGGGGTGAGATTTGCTCGTCGGGCTGTTCAAACCGGGTTTTCAGCTCAGGCCACAAGTGCTTCTGGCCTCCAGCGGGATAGTCGTAAAAACCACCGCCGGCCGCCTTGCCCGTGCGCTTGTATTCGTTCACCAACAGATCAATCACCGCCGTCGCCGGATGGTTCGGCATAGCCTTGCCTTCGGCCTGCAGGTCCTTGGCCGTTTGCTGTCGGATATGGCTCATCAGGCTGAGGGACACTTCATCGGACACCGCCAACGGCCCCACCGGCATGCCGGCCTTGCGCGCTTCGGTCTCGATCATCGGCGCGGCCACGCCTTCGCCGAGCATGGCGATGCCTTCGTTGGTAAAGGTGCCGAATACCCGCGAGGTGAAAAAGCCGCGACTGTCGTTGACCACAATCGGGGTTTTCTTGATTTGCAGTACGAAGTCAAACCCTCGGGCCAGGGTTTCGTCGCTGGTGCGCGCCCCCTTGATGATTTCCACCAGGGCCATCTTGTCCACGGGGCTGAAGAAGTGCAGGCCGATGAACTTGGCTTGATCGGGCACCGCCGTGGCCAAGCCGCTGATGGGCAAGGTGGAGGTGTTGGAGGCGATCACCGCGTCGGCCCCCACCACACTTTGCGCCGCGGCCGAGACCTTGGCCTTGAGTGCGCGGTCTTCGAATACGGCCTCGATGATCAGGTCGCAGCCGGCCAGGCCGGCGTCATCCTGAGTAGGATGAATGCGCGCCAGGGTGGTTTCGCGCTGTTCGGCGGTCAATTGCCCACGGCTGACTTTCTTGTCCAGCAATGCGGCCGAATGGGCTTTGCCTTTTTCAGCGGCGGCCAGGGTGATGTCTTTGAGCACCACCTCGATACCCGCACAGGCACTGATATAGGCGATGCCCGCGCCCATCATCCCGGCGCCGAGCACACCGACTTTGCGCGTTACATAAGGCGCAAAGCCCTGCGGGCGCGAGCTGCCGGCGTTGATTTGGTTGAGCTGGAACCAGAAGGTGCCGATCATGTTTTTTGCCACTTGCCCGGTCACCAGTTCGGTGAAGTAGCGGGTTTCGATCAGGTGCGCGGTGTCGAAGTCCACCTGGGCGCCCTCGACCGCCGCACAGAGGATTTTCTCCGGCGCAGGGAAGCAGCCTTGGGTCTTGCTACGCAAAATCGATGGGGCAATGGCGAGCATTTGCGCGACTTTAGGGTGGGACGGCGTGCCGCCGGGAATCGCGTAGCCCTTGTTGTCCCAGGGTTGCCTGACGTCGGGATTAGCCAGAACCCAGGCACGGGCCTGTGCCAGCAATGCCTCGCGATCTGCCGCCAACTCATCAATCAGGCCCGCTTGCAGGGCCTGGGCGGGCCGCACCTTTTTGCCTTCGAGCAAATACGGCAAGGCTTTTTCCAGGCCGAGCATGCGCACCATGCGCACCACGCCGCCGCCCCCTGGCAACAGGCCAAGGGTGACTTCCGGCAAGCCCAGTTGCACGGACTTGTCGTCCAGCGCGACCCGGTGATGGCAGGCCAGGCAAATTTCCCAACCGCCGCCCAGGGCCGCGCCATTGATCGCGGCCACCACCGGTTTGCCGAGGGTTTCCAGGCGGCGTAATTGCGCTTTCAATACCAAGACACTGTCGTAGAACGCCTTGGCGTGGGCTTTATCGACCTTGATCAGCTCATTGAGGTCGCCCCCGGCAAAAAAGGTCTTCTTGGCCGAGGTGATCACCACCCCGGCGATCTCGTCCTTTTCAGCTTCCAGGCGCGTGAGGGTGGCCGCCATGGCTTCACGGTACGCGGCGTTCATGGTGTTGGCGCTCTGGCCGGGCATGTCGAGGGTCAGCACCACGATCTGGTCCTGGCCTTTTTCGTAACGAATGGCATCGGTCATGACAAATTCCTTAGGCTCAGAGACGTTCGATGATGGTGGCGATACCCATGCCACCGCCGACGCATAAAGTGGCCAGGCCGTAGCGTTGCTGGCGCGCCTCCAGCTCGTCGAGCAAGGTGCCGAGAATCGCGCAGCCGGTGGCGCCCAAGGGGTGGCCCATGGCGATGGAGCCGCCGTTGACATTGACCCGTGCGGCGTCGATGCCCATGTCCTTGATGAACTTGAGCACGACCGAAGCGAAGGCTTCGTTGACTTCGAACAGGTCGATGTCCTCGACCCGCAGGCCGGCCTTGGCCAGCGCCTTGCGAGTGGCCGGCGCGGGGCCGGTGAGCATGATGGTCGGGTCGGTACTGGTCACCGCCGTGGCGACAATACGCGCCCGCGGTTGCAGGCCCAGTTCACGGCCTTTGGCCTCGGAACCGATCAGCATCAACGCGGCGCCATCCACAATGCCGGAACTGTTGCCCGGCGTGTGCACATGGTGGATGCGCTCCACGTGGCTATAGACCCGCAACGCGGTGGCGTCGAAGCCCATCTGGCCCATCATTTCGAAGCTCGGCTTGAGCTTGCCCAAGCCCTCGAGGGTTGAGTCGCCGCGGATAAATTCGTCATGGTCCAGCAGCACGATGCCGTTCTGGTCGTGCACCGCGATTAGCGACTTATTGAAGGAACCGTCTGCCCGCGCCCTGGCTGCTTTCTGCTGGGACTGTAGGGCAAAGGCGTCGACATCCTGGCGCGTGAAGCCTTCCAGGGTGGCAATCAGGTCGGCGCCAATGCCTTGGGGCGTGAAGTGGCTGTGCATATTGGTTTGCGGGTCGAGTACCCAGGCGCCGCCATCGCTGCCCATGGGCACGCGGGACATGGACTCGACGCCGCCAACAACCACCAGGTCTTCGAAGCCGGAACGCACCTTCATCGCCCCCAGGTTCACCGCTTCCAGGCCCGACGCGCAGAAGCGATTGACCTGCACACCGGCCACACTGACATCCCAGTCGGCCACCAGCGCGGCGGTCTTGGCGATATCGGCGCCCTGGTCGCCAACGGGCGTGACGCAGCCCAGGACGATGTCATCCACTTGGCGGGTGTCGAGGTCGCTGCGCTGCGCCAGCGCCGTGAGCAAGCCAGCCACCAGGTTTACCGGCTTGACGCTGTGCAGGGCACCGTCGGCCTTGCCCTTACCCCGGGGCGTGCGTATCGCATCAAAAATCAAAGCTTGGGTCATGACATCCTCGAACCGCTGTGGGTGTGTGCTCCTACCTTAGGCCCGATTGACACGGTTTCAATGACGGATGCGCTCATTGCTTTTGACCCCCTCGCTCGGACGAACGGTAGGTTCCTACGGGAAATGCCTGATTAATCGTTTTAGCTGTCTAGCCCTAGGGCTGGCGCCAAGATGGCAATAAGCCTCATGCCGTTTTTAGCGCAAATACTTCTTAGCTGATATGAAATGAGTCTAAGCCAGAAAGAACGGGCGCTCTAAGGTTGAATCTGTAAGACGCTGTTGCCGGGTTTTGCTGGAACAGTTGTAAGAAAAGTACAACGTCACCTCGCGATACTGAAATAAACCAGCACGCATTTGACGCTCAGGAATAACAACAAAAGAAAAGGCAGTCAGCCATGTTCAAACAATCGAAAGTACGTCAGGCGGGACTTATTCTGTTCGCCACCACCTTGATTCTGATCTTGCCCAATTTAACCAAGGTTATTGGGTGACACTCCCCGCTTGCGTGCACACACCGCACCAGGCCTGCAGTTTTTGGCAGCACCTGCCAGGACATTGCGCTTAGCGCTCCTGTTGCAGGGGCTGTCTTTTTACCTGCCGTTTTCCGTTATCGTGTGCGCCCTCACTCTCTCGCAACGGGCCTGTGCCTTGAAACCGATCCTCGCCCTTTTTGCCCTGCTGCTGAGCCTGCCCGCGGCGGCGGCACAGTTGACCATCGAGTTGGACCACAGCCAAAAGACCTGGCAGACCGCCGAGTTGCTCAAGCACCCCGACGCTCAGACGGTGCAGATCGTCGATGATGTGTCCTACAAGCGCACTATGACCTATCGTGCGGTGCCCCTGGCGGTGCTCTTACCGGGCCTTAAATCTGCGAACCACCTGCAAGCCGTTGCCCTTGATGGTTTTGCCGCCGAACTTGCCGCCGCGCCGTTACTGGAAAAAAACGGCGCCCGCGCCTGGCTGGCCGTGGAAGACCCGGCCCATCCATGGCCACCGCTGGCACAGGGCAAGCCCAGCGCCGGGCCGTTCTATCTGGTCTGGACCAACCCTCAAGCCGGGCATATCAGCCCCGAACAGTGGCCGTTCCAGGTATCGAAATTCAAGCAGTTGCAGACGGTTGGCGAGCGTTTCCCGGCGTTATTGCCCGACCCGAAGCTGGCGGCGAACGACCCGATCAACCAGGGCTTTGCGTTGTTCCAGAAGAACTGCCTGGCGTGCCATCGCCTCAATGGCGGCGGTGATGCCCAGATGGGGCCGGACCTGAATGTGCCCTACAACCCCACCGAGTATTTCAGCGGGGATTTCCTCAAGCGTTACATCCGCGACCCGCAAAGCCTGAGGCAGTGGCCACAGGCGAAGATGCCGGCGTTTACAGCGAGTGTATTGCCAGACAATGAGTTGGACTTGCTGGTGGGCTATCTGCGGCATATGGCGGGCCGCAAACAGCAACCTTGAGCCTGCGCTGTATCGATCGCTCCCACTCCGCGTGGGAACGCCTCTTGTGTCACGCTTTGGGACGCGGAGCGTCCTCGGCTGCATTCCCACGCAGAGCGTGGGAACGATCAAGCAACGCAGAGCGCGGGGGCGATCATTGCTGCGGCGCCACGAATACCTTGGCATGCATCTGCTCATGCCCACCGCCACGGCGCATGCCCCGGACCGGGCAGGCGTCGAGGTAGTCCAGGCCCACGGCCAGCTTCAAGTGCCGCTCCGGCCGCGCCAGTTGGTTGGTCACGTCAAAGCTGTACCAGGCGTCATCCAGCCAGGCTTCGGCCCAGGCATGGCTGGCCAGGTGCGTGCTGTCTTCGGTATACAGATACCCCGACACATACCGCGCAGGGATCCCCAGGCTGCGTGCGCAGGCCAGGAACGCATGGGTGTGGTCCTGGCACACCCCTGCTGCACCTGCAAAGGCCTGGGCGGCGCAGGTATCGACGTCGGTCGCACCGGGGGTGTAGACCATGGTGTGGTTAAGCGCGTGCATCACGTCGATAAGCGCCGTGCGATCACGACGCTGATGGCAGTGTTGCTCGGCAAACCCGCGCAGGGCGTCGTCGGGCTCGGTGAGGCGCGTGGAGCGCAGGAACGGAAAGGCAGACTGACTTTCGTGTTCGGCCTCGCGCAATTCATCGATCTCCACCACGCCCCGGGCGCCGATGATGATGGCGTCGTGGGGTTCGTCCAGCGTGAGCACATGCAAGATATTGCCGAAGGGGTCCACCTGTGCCCGCACCGGGCGCGGCAGGTCGAGTTGCCAGCTCAGCACGTGTTGGCGCTCGCTGTCATGGGGCGTCAGGCGCAGGTACTGGATGCTGGCGCGCACCTGGTCTTCGTAGTGGTAGGTGGTGTCGTGGCTGATGGAGAGTCTCATGCCGCCTCCAGGTAGGAACTGTAGATGGCGTCGCCCAACTGGCGGACCAAGGGGATAAAGTCGGTCAGCCAGGCATGCAGGCCTTCTTCGAGGATTTCGTCGATGGCGGTAAAGCGCAGGCGCGCATCCATCTCGGCGGCCAGGCGCTGGGCCGGGCGGCCGTTGATGCCGGGCAGGCTGGCGAGGATCTGGTCGATCTCTTCGCTGCAAGCGCGCAGCGAACGCGGCACATCCGCGCGTAACAGCAGCAGCTCGGCCACTTGTCGAGCCCCCGGGGCATCGCGATAAATCTCGGTGTACGCCTCGAATGACGACAGTGCGCGCAGCAACGCACTCCATTGGTAATACGCGTGAGCCGTGCCATCGCTGACGACCGCCGCGTGTTCGCCGGCCATTTCGTAGCGGGCATCGAGCAAGCGCAGGGTGTTATCGGCGCGCTCGATAAAGGTGCCCAGGCGAATAAAGCGGAAGGCATCGTTGCGCATGATAGTGCCGTAAGTGGCGCCCCGAAACAGATGGGAGCGCTCCTTGACCCACTCACAAAACCGGCTCATGCCGTAATGGCTCAGGCCCTGCTGGGCGATATCGCGTATGTCCAGCCAAGTGGCATTGATGTTTTCCCACATGTCGGCGGTGATTCGCCCACGTACAGCGTGAGCGCTGGCCCGCGCCGCACCCAGACAGCTGTAGATGCTCGCCGGGTTGGCCGCGTCCAGGGCAAAAAAGTGCAGCAAGCGTTCAGCGTGCAAGGGGCCATGGCGCTCGTGGTAATCGTCCAGGGTGCTGGTGATCAACAGCGGCATGGCCAACTCGTGCAGGCCATCGCCGCGCCCGTCCTGGGGCATCAGCGACAGCGAATAGCTGACATCGAGCATGCGCGCGAGGTTTTCGGCACGCTCCAGGTAGCGCGACATCCAGTACAAATCCGAGGCAGTTCTACTCAACATGGCATCAGCCCTCGACCACCCAGGTGTCTTTGGTTCCGCCGCCCTGGGACGAGTTGACCACCAGCGAGCCTTCGCGCAGCGCCACGCGGGTCAGGCCACCCGGTACCACGCGGGTCTCCTTGCCGGACAACACGAAAGGGCGCAGGTCTATGTGGCGCGGGGCGATGCCGTTCTCGACAAAAGTCGGGCAGGTAGACAAGCACAGGGTCGGCTGCGCGATATAAGCGTGTGGCTTGGCCTTGATACGTGCCCGGAACGCTTCGATTTCTGCCGTGGTAGACGCCGGTCCAACCAACATGCCGTAACCACCGGAACCCTGGGTTTCCTTGACCACCAGCTCGGGCAGGTTGGCCAGTACGTGGGACAATTCGTCAGGCTTACGGCATTGGAAGGTCGGAACGTTCTGCAGGATCGGCTCTTCGTCGAGGTAGAAGCGAATCATCTCGGTGACGAACGGATACACAGATTTGTCGTCCGCAACCCCGGTGCCAATGGCGTTGGCCAGCACCACATTGCCGCAACGGTAGGCGGCGAGCAGGCCGGGCACACCGAGCATGGAGTCCGGGTTGAAGGCCAGCGGGTCAAGGAACGCATCATCAAGGCGACGGTAGATCACATCGACAGCCTTGGGCCCGTCGGTGGTGCGCATGAACACACGGTCATCGCGCACGAACAAATCCGCACCTTCCACCAATTCCACACCCATTTCCCGAGCCAGGAAGGCATGTTCGAAGAACGCGCTGTTGAAACGCCCGGGCGTCAGTACCACCACACTGGGGTTATCCAGGGGGCTGGCGCTTTTGAGGGTGTCGAGCAGCAGGTTGGGGTAATGGTCGATGGGCGCGATGCGCTGGGCCGCGAACAGCTCGGGGAACAGACGCATCATCATTTTGCGGTCTTCAAGCATGTAGCTGACACCGCTGGGCGTGCGCAGGTTGTCCTCGAGCACGTAGTACGTGCCGTCGCCATCGCGTACGAGGTCGACCCCGGAGATGTGCGAATAGATATCGCGGTGCAAATCCAGGCCCTGCATTGCCAACTGGTATTGCTCGTTGGCAAGTACCTGTTCGGCGGGGATGATGCCGGCCTTGATGATGCGTTGATCGTGGTACAGGTCGGCGAGGAACAGGTTCAGCGCCTTGACCCGCTGGATGCAGCCGCGCTCGACAATCCGCCATTCACTCGCTGGAATGCTGCGGGGGATGGTGTCGAAGGGGATCAGGCGCTCGGTGCCTTGTTCGTCCCCGTAGAGGGTGAAGGTGATACCGGCGCGGTGGAACAGCAAATCGGCTTCACGCCGGCGCTGGGCCAGCAGTTCGGCAGGGGTGTCGGCCAGCCAACGGGCGAACTCGCGATAATGGGGGCGAACCTGCCCTGCCCCATCGTACATTTCATCGTAATAAGTGCGGATCATGCCGTACTCCTTGTCACCCGGACGCAAGAACCTTCGCAAGGCCCGTGCCAGCGGCATAAACACTTAATAATCAACCAGTTGCATAATCCAAGCGCATTCCTCGCACCGTCCTGGTGCGCACAATGGCTTGGGTCACGTCGCGCGCCTCATTGCAATGCGGTCTTTGACTATCAACAGCATAGCCAGAGTTGATTTCACTGCCCGGCTGGCGCTGCGGATAATCACCTCCATCGGCTGAACAGGAGACGTCCTACAGCGAAACCTTTTGTGCAAGCGATATCGTGTTACTTGTGTACTGATCTACTCCCTTGAGCTTCCCTTTCCGCCACCCTATCCGGGTGGCTTTTTTTTGCACGTAAAACGCCGTCCAAACAAAATCGGCCGACCCAAAGGTCAGCCGATACGCTGTGGTGCTCATAAATACCAACTACATGGGTAACCCACGCACCTCCTGCTTGACGCCCCATCCTTCAATGATCCCTCCCAGGGGCTCGACCACTGCTTCAAAGTCTTGCTCGAAATCTCCTATGCCGTCGTAGGTTGCGAACATGATTTTGCTCAGTTCCAGGTACCAGGCGCCATCGTCGCGCGCGCTGACCTGGGCATTGAGGGGCTCCCCACGAAATCGACCCGCTGCCCTGCGCGCCCGTTCTTCATCCGGGAAAATGGCGTAGAACTCGATGGGGTGAAAACGCGAGAAATCAAAGCCGCCTTCTTTCATGCGGCGCAGTACGTTGGTGCTGATGTCTTCTTGATAGGCTGTGCTCATGAAACGTCCTCCTCAAACCGATGGATAGACTTTCCGTGCTTCCTGAAGCCCCGCGCCCTGCTGGCGCGGGCACCACGGCATAACAACGCCGCAGGAAAACAAGCATGTAGCTGACAAGACCAGACCTTAGCGATTCATTCGCTGATCTCGATTGCAGAGTAGCGCGAAGCTATCACCTCCACCAGAGGTGCTCGTGTGGCGTGTGAAAAATGTTTAGACGGAGGGAGAAATATCGAGAATCTGGATACTGTTCTGGTCTTTGAGAATCTTGACCGTAGGCTCGGGTTTCCGGCCTTCCAGGTCATTGAGATCGAGTTCGGCAGCAATCGGCACCAGCTTCGCACGAATCATATGCGCAGCGTCTTCGAGGCTGGGCTTTTGTTCGCAGGTGAACTGCTGCACGGACTTTTCACCGTGATCATCAACGAAGGTAATTTGCCACGTTTGCATCGGTGCCTCCTCGATAAAACCCATAGGTGGGCTTACAAGTATCTGGACCTTGGCGGCGCGCAAAACGTTCCGCTCAAGCCCGGAGGCACCGGATCAACTGCACTTATTTTTCAGCGTGTTCTTTCAAGGCTTTCAAGGTATTGAACGGCGCTTCCACCACGAACTTGTTGGCCAGCCACGAAGGTACGCTGCCACCTGGCTCGGTGTGTACCTGGTAGGTGACTTCGGTCTGGTTATCGCCCTTTGGCACCAGTTTCCAGAAACCGTCCACCTGGGCAACCCGCACGTAGCCTTTTGCTTCTGGCTTGTAGGTCGGCACACCTTCCAGTTTGCGCGTGACGGTGCCGTCAGCGGCTTTGGTGGTGGTGACGTGGATGTACGAGTCGCGGTCCGTCACGGGGAACGGGGCCTTGAACTGGGTGTAGGTCCAGGCCTCGTCGCCTTTCTTGTCGACGAGTTGCTGGGATTTGCATTCATGGATCCATGCGCAAGCACCGACCACATCTTCCTGCAGCGCCTGGACCTTGGCCAAAGGCGCCTTGATCACCGTCACACCGCGATACGCCTTGTACTTGGAACCGGCAACCTCGCTCAGGGAGACCTTGATACCGTCTTCGTCCTTGGCGACTTGCCAATCGTCAGCCTGGGCAGTAGCCGCCAACAACAGCGTAAAACCGCACAGTACAGCCACTCGTTTCAGCGAACCCATCGTTGTATTCCTTATTGTTGAAGTTCCGATAGTAAAGCCCATCAAGCCGCCGTCATCTGTTCCCACCAACCGATCAGGCGAATGGCATCGGCCTGGTCATTGCCGCACACCTCAATATCGGGCTTGAAATCACTGCATACGGCTGGCCGCTGCGGTTGACCGAACAACTGGCACAGTTGTTCCACCGACAAGTGCACGCAGCGAACGCCAGCGGGCTTGCCATGGGGCATTCCCGGCAACGGTGAACTGATGGAGGGGGCAATGCAGCATGCGCCACAGCCTTCACGGCATTTCATGACCAGCAGGTCCTCGACGACTCAATAGGGATGGCCGGGCTAGAGTACGCCCTTAAACAGACGTTTTAAAATGGCCCAACAGGGGTTTTTCGCACAAAACAAAAGTGACCGACCAGTCTGCGACAGATGGTCGGCGACCTGGGTCACCTGTGGTGCGAAAGTTTATTGCTTGAATTCGAAATCCAGCGCAGCGCCTTCAACATCACGGCGCTCTTCGTTACGCAGTTGCAGCTTCATCTCATTGCTGAGCAAGCGGCCGTTGATCTGAAACGCGCTGTTGTCGGTGGGCTTTTCGCCAAACATTGGCGGCAGCAAGGGCACACTCTTGGGCTTGGGCATGGTACCGATGGGTTGCAAGTGCCTGACCATGTCCGAAGGCAGGGACAGGTCCAACTGTGCCGGTGGCAGTTTGGTCTGGGCGACTTCATGGGCCGACTTGGACTTGCTCGCCACGGGTGCACGCTTTTTGGTCGAGGCGGCTTTCTTTTGTGCGGCGGGGGCTTTTTTCGCAGGCGCTGGCTGCTTGGCTGAGGTCTTTTGCTCGGCACCGACAGCAGGCTTGCCTTCAGCCACCGGCGCTGCAGCCAGTACGCTCCCGGCATTGCACAGGCTCAGCAGACCAAGCATCAACGTAACGCGAAAAATAGAAGTCATATCGCCAACAGCATTAACGGCAGAAGGCCATATGCTCGCTTGTTGTGCGCGGCATGACAAGGGCACAGATCAGTCTTGTGCCCTTTTGCTCGCCTCAAAAACCCGCTGCGGCCTCCTGGCACAGCTGGCTGGCAAGCATTCCCAGGGTCATCAACGCCCTCTCCGCCTCGCGGTTCCACGGCGTGCCGCAATTGAGGCGAATACAGTGGTTGAACTGTTCGGTATTACTGAAAATCAGCCCTGGCGCAATGCTGATGCCTTGTTGCAGGGCACGCACATGCAGTTCCTGAGTATTGACCCGCCCCGGCAAACTGACCCACAAGATAAAGCCGCCGGTCGGGCGGGTCATTTGGGTGCCTTCGGGGAAATACTGCTGCACCGCCAATTGGAAGGCACTGAGGTTCTTGCGGTATTCCTGGCGGATGTAGCGCAAATGACGGTCGTAGCCACCGTTTTCCAGATAGGCCGCGACGCCCATCTGCGTGACGCTGCAAGCAGAATGCGTGCTGAACATCTGCAGGCGCTGGATTTCCTGCTGGTACTTGCCGGCAATCATCCAACCAATGCGCACGCCCGGCGACAAGGTCTTGGAAAAGCTTGAGCAATAGATTACGCGGTCGAGGCGGTCGTAGGCCTTGAGGGCTTTGGTGCGGCCGAGTTCGAACATCAACTCGCCGTAAATGTCATCTTCGACGATCTGGATATCGAAGTCCGAGGCCAGGCGCAGCAACTGTTTCTGCCGCTCCTCCGGCATGGTGCCGCCCAGCGGATTACTCAGGCGCGTGGTCAACACCAGCGCCTTGATCGACCATTGGTTGGCGGCCAGTTGCAGGGCTTCCAGGCTCATGCCTGTGGCGGGGTCGCTGGGGATCTCGATAACCTTGAGGCCCAGCAGATCAGCCAATTGCAGCAGGCCGTAATAGGTGGGTGATTCAGCCGCGATCAGGTCGCCAGGGCGCGTCAGCACGCGCAACGACATTTGCAATGCATCGACACAGCCGTGGGTGATCACCACTTCGGAAGGGTCCACCACCACGCCCGCATCGCGCATACGGATCGCCACCTGGCGCCGCAATGGTTCAAAGCCAGGGCTGAACATGTAGCTGAAGGCCCGTGGGCTCTGGAAACGCGTGACCTTGGCCAACTGCTGATGCAGTGCCCGCACCGGCAGGTAGTCGACACTCGGCACCGCCGCGCCCAAGGGAAACACCCCTTCGCGGCGCGACTCGACCAGCACCTGCTGGATGATACTGCTACGGGTGACCAACCCTGGGCGCTCGACCCGTGCGATATCAGGCGTAGGCGCCGTGAGTGCTGGCGTCTGGTGCACGTAATAGCCCGACTGCGGCCGCGCCCGGATCAGCCCCTGGTCTTCCAGGTTGGCGTAGGCCTGCAGCACCGTGGCATGGCTCACATTGAGCTGGGAACTCATCTTGCGCACCGACGGCACGCGCTCCCCCGGTTGGTAGACACCGCGCCGGATGTCCTCAGCCAGTTGCTGGGCAATACGTTGGTAAAGCAACAGATTGGTCATGACGCAGCACTCGATTTCACGGGTATTTTATTTTTGTGTGAAACATACCGGCACAGTTTAGAAGTGTACGGGGACAGTTGCCACAATAGTCGAGCGCGGGCGGGAGTGACAGTAAAAACTGCGGGGGAGCTGGGGTGGGCATCGCCGAAACGAAATGTGGGAGCGGGCTTGCCCGCGAAAGCGGTATGTCAATCAGTACATTCGGTACTGAGCCACCGCATTCGCGGGCAAGCCCGCTCCCACAATTTGGATCTGCGTCAGACTTTAGCGTGCTGCGCCCAATTGGCCCTTCTCGTCAGAGAACACAATTTCCACTCGGCGATTCTGTGCACGACCACGCTCGGAGGCATTGGCTTCCACCGGGTATTGGTCGCCATAACCCTCGACCTCGATGCGCTTGTCATCAATACCCAGGTCCATCAACAGATCGGCCACCGATTGAGCACGGTCGCGGGACAGTTTCAGGTTTTCCTGCTCGCCACCGGTGTTGTCGGTGTAGCCCTCGATGCGCACCCGACGCTTGGGGTTCAGTTGCAGGAATTGCACGATCTTGAGCACCGTGCGGTTGGCGGAGTTCTGCAGTTCAGCTTCGCCGGTGTCGAACAGTACGTCCCCCAGGGTCATCACCAGGCCACGGTCGGTCTGGGTGGTGAGGCTGGCGATTTGCGCTTCAACCCACTTGCCCTGCTGTTGCACGCTGGCCAGCTTGTTTTCGCGCAAGGCCAGTTGCAGGCGCTGACGTTCCAACTCCAGTTGGGTGCCGCGCTCGGCATTCAGGCCCTGCTGGGTGTGCTCTCGGGCGATGGCGCTGTAACGCTGGCTCAGGTAAGCGTAATGCACCACATCCGCGCCGCTGCCCCAGTAGCTGGACAGGCGATCGGCGCGGGCCAGGGACTCGCCGGCGCGGATCACGTCCTTGGGGGCGAAGCGCAGTACGTTGGCGTCTTCCTTGACCTTTTGAAAGTCATCGCCGGCCTGCTGCAACGCCTGCTCGCTCGTGGGTTGGCTGGCACAGCCGCCCAAGGCCGCGCCGCCCAGCAGCAGTACACAGCTCAAACTACGGATCATCGGGCTCATTGTGCGTCTCCCAACTGCAGTTGCTTACGCAGGCGAGTGATACGGGTATTGAGCACGTTCAATTGTTCCTGGCTCTTGCCGGTCAGCACTTTGGCTTCGGCCAGGCGCGCGTCCAACTCAGCCTGCTCGGCGCGCATACGCGCACGTTTGTAGGATTGGTCGGCCATGTTGCCCTTGGCCCGGGCGAATTTTTCTTCGGCCAGCTTCAGTTCGGGGGATTCATCGGTGTTGGCCCCGACCGCGGTGGCTTGTTCCATGGCTTGCTGGGTCAGGCGCATTTGTTCGATCGGCGCAGGATCGGTTGCGCATCCCGCCAGCGCGACAACGGCAAGGGCCGCGAAAAGAGCTCGAAAAATCACTGTAAATCCCTACTTTGTTGGGGTGCCGACAGGTTGCTGCAGTTGCGCTTTCCAACGCTCCAGATTGCGCTGCAGCGCGGCTTGAGCGGCACCGGAGGCGGGCAATTCTGTCATCTTTTTAGTCAGCTGTCCGCGAAGCCAAGGATCATTGCAGGCCGAGTTGTGGGAAATCGCCAGGTACAGGCCAGGCTGATCGACAGGCACCTCATGGGCCACCAGGTCATTACTCATGCCCAGGGTCTGGGCCATGGCCATGCCGGAATAGCGCCCGGCCAGCACGTAGTCCACCTCACCCAACAGCAGTTTCTGGAAGGCCGGCGTCAAGTTGGACAGGCGTTGCAGGTTGAGTTGCTGGCTGGCGAAGGTTTCGAACTCCGCGCTCAAGCGCGCACGTTCCGAGACTGCGCCTTTGTGGCCGTGCAAATCGGCGGTGGTGGAATAGACCACGGCTGAATCCTTGCGCGTCCATACCAGGTAGTCGGTCTGCATCAGCGCCGGATGGATGTAGTCGAAGTGGTCCAGCTCACCCAGATTCAGCGGTGCGTCGGCGAGAATGTCCATGCGCCCGCTACGCGCTTCATCCAGGGCCAGGGAGCGTTTGCCACCGTAGAGCAGGTCGATTTTCAGCCCGAGGTCCTTGCCCACTTGTTGCAGCACGTCAGCGGTCGCGCCGATCAGGTGCGTAGGGTCCTGAGGGTCGCGCCAGAGCAAAGGCGGTGCGTCCGGGCTGCCGGTGATCACCAGGCGCTCGCACTTGCCGGCGGCGAGCGTCAGGCTCGGCAGCAGCGTAAGGGCCAGCAGTAAGGCCCAGGGGCGCAGTTCCATGGCAAGACTCTCCCGATCAGTAAAAAAAAACCCGGTCATAAGACCGGGCTCTTTATAAGTGAAGCGGCTGGATTAGACCAGCTTCTCCAATTCAGGTACGGCTTCGAACAAGTCCGCCACCAGGCCATAATCGGCTACCTGGAAGATCGGCGCTTCTTCGTCCTTGTTGATCGCAACGATCACCTTGGAATCTTTCATACCGGCCAAGTGCTGGATCGCGCCGGAGATACCGACGGCGATGTACAGCTGTGGCGCAACGATCTTGCCGGTCTGGCCGACCTGCATGTCGTTGGGTACAAAGCCTGCGTCGACAGCAGCGCGGGAAGCGCCGACCGCAGCGCCCAGCTTGTCGGCCAGGGCGTACAGGTGTTTGAAGTTGTCACCGTTCTGCATGCCACGCCCGCCGGAAACGACGATCTTGGCAGCGGTCAGTTCAGGACGGTCCGACTTGGCCAGCTCTTCGCCGACAAAGCTGGAAGTGCCAGCGTCGTGGGCAGCGGAGACGGCTTCAACGGCAGCCGAGCCACCTTCGGCAGCAACCGGGTCGAAACCGGTGGCGCGCACGGTGATGACCTTGACCGAGGCGTTGGACTGCACGGTAGCGATGGCGTTACCGGCGTAGATCGGGCGCTTGAAGGTGTCGGCGCTTTCTACCGAGATGATCTCGGAGATCTGGTCAACGTCCAGCTGCGCGGCAACGCGTGGCAGGATGTTTTTGCCGTTGGAGGTAGCGGCGGCCAGGATGTGGCTGTAGCCAGCGCCAAGCTCGGCGACCAGCGGTGCAACGTTTTCCGGCAGCTGATGCGCATAAGCGGCATTGTCAGCGTTCAGGACTTTGCTCACGCCTGCGATTTTCGCAGCGGCTTCAACCACGGCGCCAGCGCCCTGCCCTGCTACCAGGACGTGGATGTCCCCACCGATTTTAGCGGCAGCGGCCACGGTGTTCAGGGTGGCCGGGGCCAGTACCTTGTTGTCGTGTTCAGCGATTACCAAGATAGTCATGATTAGATTACCTTCGCTTCGTTTTTCAGTTTCTCGACCAGTTCAGCCACCGACTTGACCTTGATGCCCGCGCTGCGTGCAGCCGGCGCTTCGACTTTGACGGTCTTGTTGGTAGAGGCGGTGGAAACGCCCAAAGCGTCCGGAGTCAGCGTCTCCAGAGGCTTCTTCTTGGCTTTCATGATGTTTGGCAGGGACGCATAACGCGGCTCGTTCAAACGCAGGTCGGTGGTGACGATGGCCGGCAGTTTCAGGGAAACCGTCTGCGCGCCGCCGTCGATTTCACGGGTAACCGCAACGCTGTCGCCGCTCACTTCGACTTTCGAAGCGAAGGTGCCCTGGCCGTAACCGGTCAGTGCAGCCAGCATCTGGCCAGTCTGGTTGTTGTCGCTGTCGATGGCTTGTTTGCCCAGGATCACCAGCTGAGGCTGTTCCTTGTCGACAACGGCCTTGAGCAGTTTGGCAACGGCCAGGGAGGTCAGCTCTTCAGCAGACTCCACCAGAATGGCGCGGTCGGCGCCCAGGGCCAGAGCGGTACGCAACTGCTCTTGGGCAGTGGTCGGCCCGATGGACACCACGACGATTTCCGTCGCCACGCCTTTCTCTTTCAGGCGTACGGCTTCTTCCACAGCGATTTCGCAGAAAGGGTTCATCGACATCTTGACGTTAGCAAGGTCGACGCCGGAATTGTCCGCCTTGACGCGAACTTTCACGTTGTAATCGACAACGCGTTTGACAGCTACAAGAACCTTCATGGATTCCTCGTTACTCTCCGGTGAAAAGAAAGTCGCCTAGGCGAACCTGGCGGTTGATGCTCATCGGCACACAAGGGCACCTCCAAAGACCTCGGCAGTGGCCTTGCACACGGGAAATGACGACCGTTCGTCAGTGGTGACTGAGAGGTCATTCTTTATCGCGGCGTGTAAACTGCGCCCCAACGTTTGGGTGCGCATCACCTTTATTGCCTTCGGCCTGTCTTTGGACGTGCTCTTGAAACCTGCAGTCTGCCTACGGGAAGCGCAAAACCGACCGTATCTTGACCGGAACGCCTATTCTGGTCAATACGGCAAAATGGTCAGTCATAAGCCCCGTTGCTTTGATTTATCTAGGCTGCAGGCAATTCAAACAAACGTTTGTATTGGACGCTGTCAGTGGTCTATATATAATGCGCCACCTAGAGAGACAGGTGGGTGCTGCCTTCGCGCAGAACCACACCGAACCTCCACCCATTAGAAAAAAAAGCCTGTTGAGCCTTGAGTAGGAGATAGCCTGTGGAACGCGAATACATGGAATTCGACGTGGTCATCGTCGGCGCTGGCCCGGCTGGCCTGTCTGCCGCCTGCCGACTGAAGCAGAAGGCCGCCGAAGCCGGTAAGGAAATCAGCGTCTGCGTGGTCGAGAAAGGCTCCGAAGTCGGCGCCCACATCCTCTCCGGTGCCGTGTTTGAACCCCGTGCCCTGAATGAATTGTTCCCGGACTGGAAAGCACTCGGCGCCCCGCTCAACACCCCGGTGGTGCGCGATGACATCTATGTACTGCGCAGCCCGGAAGCCTCCACCAAGGTGCCCGACTTCTTTGTGCCCAAGACCATGCACAACGAAGGCAACTACATCATTTCCCTGGGCAACCTGTGCCGCTGGCTGGCCCAGCAGGCCGAGAACCTGGGCGTGGAAATCTACCCAGGCTTCGCCGCCCAGGAAGCGCTGTTCGACGAGAACGGCGTGGTACGCGGCATCATCACCGGCGACCTTGGCGTTGACCGTGAAGGCAAGCCAAAAGACGGCCTGTACACCCCGGGCATGGAACTGCGTGGCAAGTACACGCTGTTCGCCGAAGGCTGCCGTGGCCACATCGGTAAGCAACTGATCCAGCGCTTCAACCTGGACAGCGACGCCGACGCCCAGCACTACGGCATCGGTCTGAAGGAAATCTGGGAAATCGACCCAGCCAAGCACCAGCCGGGCCTGGTGGTGCACACCGCCGGTTGGCCGCTGGACATCATGGGTAACGAGAACACCGGTGGCTCGTTCCTCTATCACCTGGAAAACAACCAGGTGGTGGTCGGCCTGATCGTCGACCTGTCCTACAGCAACACCTTCCTGTCGCCGTTCGATGAGTTCCAGCGCCTCAAGCACCACCCGGTGCTGGCCCAGTACCTGGAAGGCGGCAAGCGGGTCAGCTACGGCGCCCGCGCGATCTGCAAAGGCGGCCTGAATTCGCTGCCGAAGATGGTCTTCAAGGGTGGCGCGCTGATCGGTTGCGATCTGGGCACCCTGAACTTCGCCAAGATCAAAGGCAGCCATACCGCGATGAAGTCCGGCATGCTCGCCGCCGACGCCGTGGCCGACCGCCTGTTTGCCGAATCCGAGGGCGGCGACGAACTGACCGCGTATGTCGACAGCTTCAAAGCCAGCTGGCTGTATGAGGAACTGTTCGCCAGCCGCAATTTCGGCCCGGCCGTGCACAAGTTCGGCGCGATCATTGGCGGCGGTTTCAACTGGCTCGACCAGAACATTTTCGGCGGCAAGATCCCTTTCACCCTGCACGACACCAAGCCGGACTACGCCTGCCTGAAGCTGGCCAAAGACAGCCAGAAGATCGACTACCCCAAACCCGACGGCAAGTTGAGCTTCGACAAGCTGAGCTCGGTGTTCATCTCTGGCACCAACCATGAAGAAGAGCAGCCGTGCCACTTGAAGCTCAAAGACCCAAGCATCCCGATCGGCACCAACCTGCCGCTCTACGATGAACCGGCGCAGCGCTACTGCCCGGCTGGCGTGTATGAAGTGGTGACCAAGGAAGACGGCGAGAAGCGCTTCCAGATCAACGCCCAGAACTGCGTGCACTGCAAGACCTGTGACATCAAGGACCCTTCGCAGAACATCACCTGGGTGACACCGGAAGGTGCGGGTGGGCCGACTTACCCGAATATGTAAGTCGTTCGCTTAACCCAAAAAGGCTCCCGAGATGGGAGCCTTTTTTGTGGGCGACATCGATAAAAATGTGGGAGCTGGCTTGCCTGCGATGGCGGCCTTCAGGTGCCAAATGTATGGCTGACCCTCCGTTATCGCAGGCAAGCCAGCTCCCACAATGACCTCGTGGTGTCAGGCGGCACGCTCTTCACCTGGGTTGCGCAGGAAATAGCGTTTGTACTCCCGGCTGAACTGCGACGTACTCTGGTACCCCACCTTGTGCGCCGCCTGCGCCACACTCATGCCTTCCACCAGCAGCAACTGCTGGGCCTTCAATAACCGCAAGCGCTTGAGGTACTGCACCGGTGACAACAAGGTGCAGCGTTTGAAATGCTCATGGAAGGTCGAGGCACTCATGTGCGCAAATCCGGCCAACGTCTCGATATTCAGCGGCTCGGCGTAATGGGCATGCAGGTGATTCAATGAGGTGGCGATGCGCGAAAACTGCCCCTGTTGTTCCACCAGCGCACGCAACACATCCGCCTGAGGCCCACGCAAGGCGGTGAACAACAATTCGCGCACCCGCGCCGGGCCCATGATCCGGCTTTCCAGCGGATCGTGCAGGCACTGCAACAACCGCTCGACGCAGCCGCGCATCGCATCGTCCAGCACCACCGAACTCATCGATTCCAAGGTCTGCGCGGTCGGCGGTGGCCCGGCCTGCATACCCATGGCAATCACCAACTCGCCCAATACCACGCGGTCGATGCCTACCGTCACGCCATACAGCGGCGCCTCGGGGGCCATGGCAAAGGTCTCGCATTCGAACGGCACCGGCATCGCCTGGATCAGGTAATGCCCGGCGCCATACTCCAGCGTGCGCGGGCCAAGGTAGGCGACTTTGCTGCCCTGGGCCACGAACATCAGGCTTGGCTCATAGATCTGCGGCCCACGCGCCACATCGCAACTGGCGCGCAGCACCTGCACACCGGGCAAGTGAGTCGGGGAAAAACCGTCGCGGGGCGTGAGCCCTTCGATCAAGGCAACCAGCGTGGCATTGGCGTCCAAATGGCGGGTCAACAGCATGGCAAAAAACTTCGCGAATAAGAGATGACAGCATCATCGCAGGTCTGGCGGCCAATATATCCAAACCTCAGGCACTGCCGGACGAATAGGCATGAGACTCGGAGCATTTGCCATGTTCGCGCCCCCAGGCCGACGCGCAGAATTCGCCACCTCTGCAGTCCAAGCTTTTGTGAGGTTTACTATGTACACCGCCATCGGTTACGCCGCCCAGTCGGCCACCACGCCCCTCGCCCCGATGTCATTTGAACGCCGCAGCCCGCGCGTCGATGACGTGGCCATCGAGATTCTCTACTGCGGCGTGTGCCACTCCGATATCCACCAGGCTCGCAACGAGTGGGGCATCGCCGTGTACCCGTTGATGCCGGGCCACGAAATTGTCGGCAAGGTCACCGCCGTCGGCGCCAATGTGACTGCCCATAAAGTCGGCGACCTGGTGGGCGTAGGCTGCATGGTGGACTCGTGCCGTCACTGCGAAGCCTGCCAATCGGACCTTGAGCAATACTGCCTCGAAGGCCCGACCATGACCTATGCCACGCCGGACCGCGTGGATGGCAGCAACACCATGGGCGGTTACTCCGACAGCATCGTGGTCAGCGAACATTTCGTGGTGAAGATCCCGGCCAAGCTCGACCTGGCCAGCGCTGCGCCGATCCTGTGTGCAGGTATCACCACTTACTCGCCGCTCAAGCACTACGGCGTGAAAGCCGGCGATAAAGTCGGGATTCTCGGCATGGGCGGTCTGGGCCACATGGGCATCAAGTTCGCCAAGGCCATGGGTGCCGAAGTGACGCTGTTCACGCGTTCGGCGAGCAAGGCCGAGGAAGGCCGTCGCCAGGGCGCCGACCATGTGATCGTGTCCACTGATGCCGAGCAGATGAAAGCTGCTGCCGGGCACTTCGATTTCCTGCTCGACACCATCCCGGTGCAGCACGACCTGAACCCCTACCTCGATGTGCTGCGCTTTGACGGCGTGCATATCCTGGTCGGCCTGATCGAGCCGGTGGACCCGCCCGTCAACGCCGCCAAGCTGGTGCTGGGCCGTAAAGTCTTGGCCGGCTCGCTGATCGGCGGCATTGCCGAAACCCAGGAAGTCCTGGATTTCTGCGCCGAGCACAACATCACCTGCGACATCGAGATGCTCGACATCCGGCAGATCAACGAAGCTTACGCACGCATGATTGCCGGTGATGTGAAGTACCGCTTTGTCATCGACATGGCAAGCCTCAAAGCCTGATCAGGCCTTGGCGCCCAACTCCGCTGACAGCCGGGCTGCGACCTGTTTGATCACAGGAATCAGCTCGGCCATTTTCTCCAGCGGCATGTAGGGCACCGTACTGGCGATGCTGATGCCGGCGACGATGCGCCCGCTGGCATCGCGCACCGGTGCGGCCACGCAGCGGATCGAAGGCTCGTTGTCTTCGAGGTCAAACGCGTAGCCACCCTCGACATACTCATGCATGCGTTGTTCGAACTGCGCCCAGGATTGCTCCGGGTGCTGCGGCCATTGCAGGCTTTTGCCCGCCGTCGGCAAGCTCGCCTCGTACAAGCGCTGCCACTCCTGCGGCGAGTCATCCAGCATCAACGCCTTGCCGATACCGGTGCGCGCCAACGGCATGCGATGGCCGACCCGCGAGCGCATTTCCGGCCCATTGCGGCCGGGGTTCTTGTGCAGGTAAAGCACCTCGTCGTACTCACGAATCGCCAGGTGAATGGTATCGCCGGTCAGCGCCGACAATTCATCCAGGTAGGGCACCGCCAGGTTCACCAAGGGCAACTCTTCACGGGCCTGGAACCCCAACTCGATCAGCTTGGGCCCCAGCAGATAACCGACCTGGGGCACCACACGCAGGTAACGCTCGTCCACCAGGCAACTGGCCAGGCGGTGCGTCGTGCTGCGCGTGGTGCCGATGCGCCGGGCGATCTCCTTGAGATCCCGCGCACCAGCCGCCACCGCTTGCACCACCCCCAAGCCGCGCAACAGGGTCTGGGTGCCGGTGGGGGCGGCGTCTTTGACGGGGGTGGGGGCGTTTTCCTGCATATCGGGCCTATAAGTATGAAAGCGGGGGCATTATGGCAAATACCGCCCTCCTGAACACAGAAGATCCAAGGTGGGAGCTGGCTTGCTGTGGCGAGGGAGCTTGCTCCCGTTCGACAGCGCAGCTGGAGCCGGCTTTTGGGGGCGCTTCGCACCCCAGCGCAAGCAAGCTTGCTCGCCACAGCAAGCCAGCTCCCACAGTTTGATCTTCACAGGGCGAACATCAGCGTTGCTTCATGCGGTCGATGATGACGGCCAGCAAGAGGATCGAGCCACGAATCACATATTGATAAAAGGTATCGATGTTCTTCAGGTTCATCGCATTCTCGATGATCGCCAGAATCAACACCCCGGCAATCACATGGCGGATCATGCCAATGCCGCCGCTCAAGGACACACCGCCCAGCACACAGGCCGAAATCACGGTCAGCTCGAACCCCTGGCCAATCATCGGCTGGCCCGAGGTCATGCGTGACGCGAGGATCACCCCGGCCAAGGCGCCGATCAAACCGTGCACGGCAAAGATGATGATCTTGGTGCGATCGACATTCACCCCCGCGAGTAACGCGGCTTCCTGGTTGCCGCCAATGGCCATGGTGTTGCGCCCGTAAGTGGTGTAATTGAGCAACCAGCCAAAGAACACAAAGCACAGCACGGTGATGATGATCGGCACCGGCACGCCCAGCAGTTGGCCGTTGCCGAACACGAAGAACCCTTCGTTCATCACCCCCACCGCCTTGCCGTTGGAGAAGATGTAGGCCAGTCCGCGCACGATCTGCATGGTCGCCAAGGTGGCAATCAACGCGTTGATGCGCAGCTTGGCGATCACAATGCCGTTGATCAGCCCTACCACCAGGCCCATGGCCAAGGCTGCCGACACGCCGAGTGCCACGCTGTCGGTGTCGCGCATCACGATGCCCGCCACCACCCCGGCACAGGCGATCACCGAACCCACCGACAAGTCGAAGTGCCCCGACGCCAGGCAGAACAGCATGGTGCAGGCGGCGATGCCCACGGTGGAAATCGCCAGACCGAGGCCGCGCATGTTCAACGGAGACAGGAAGTTATCGATGAACACCGCGCTGAGCACAAAAATGCCCAGCGCCGCCAACAGCATCACCCAATCATCGAGAAATTTGCGCTGATTGAAACCTGGCCAGAAGCCCTTTGCTGTTTTTACCTCAGACATAGCCAAACCCTCTTATTCTTGTTCAAGCCCGCGACTGTGGCAGCGCCAGTTGCAGCAGGCGCGCTTCATCCGCTTGGGCGCGGGGTAACTCACCGGTCAAGGCGCCTTCACTCATCACCAGGATGCGGTCAGAGATGCCCATCACCTCCATCAGGTCGCTGGACACCACAATCACCGCAATGCCGCTGGCCGCCAGGTTATGGATGATCTGGTAGATCTCCGACTTGGCGCCGATGTCGATACCGCGGGTGGGTTCATCCAGCAGCAGGACCTTCATCGGCATCGACAACCAGCGGCCAAGAATGGCTTTCTGTTGGTTGCCGCCGGACAGGTACAGGATCTTCTGCGCCGCGTTCGGCGTTTTGACCCGCATCGCCTGGATCTGTCGGTCGGCGTTGCCTTTCTCCCAGCCGTCGCGCAGCAACCAGCCGAACGAGGCGTGGGCGCTGCGGGCGCTGATGTTGATATTTTCCGCCACGCTGGACAGCGGAATGATGCCTTCCTTCTTGCGGTCCTCCGGGCACAGCAGCACGCCAGCGGCGATGGCGTCGCGGGGTGAACGCAACTGCAACGGTTCACCACAGAGTGCCAGGCTGCCGGCGCTGGAGCGTTCCAGGCCGCTGAGCAGGCGCAGGAGCTCTGTGCGCCCTGCCCCCACCAGCCCGAACAGGCCGAGGATCTCGCCTTTGCGTACCTGGAAACTCACCGGCTCACGCAGGCCGGGGCCGAGCAAGCCCTCGACATTGAGCGCCACCTCGCCCTGCTCTCGCGGGCGGTAATCGTAGATGTCCTGAATATCGCGACCGACCATGCAGGTCACCAACTGGTCGTGAGTCAGCGTGCTCATGTCCTCGAAAGTACGCACGTAGCGGCCGTCCTTGAACACCGTCACCGCATCGCAGATACGGAACACTTCTTCCATACGGTGCGACACGTAGAGCACCACTTTGCCCTCGTCGCGCAGGCGCGTGATGATCGCCATCAAGCGGTCGATTTCCCGCGCCGATAAACTGCTGGTGGGTTCATCAAAGGCGATCACGTTGGCGCCGCGAGACAGCGCCTTGGCGATTTCCACCAGTTGGCGCTGGCCCAGGGACAGGCGCCCGAGTTTCTCGTCGGGGTCGATTTCATCGGCCAGCCCCTTGAGACACGCCAGGGCCTGCTTACGCAGCAGGCTCCGGTTGACCACGCCAAAGCGCGTGGGCAAATGCCCGAGGAACAGGTTCTCGGCCACGCTCATTTCCGGCACCAGGTGCAGCTCTTGGTGAATCACCGCCACACCGCTGGCGATGCTGTCGGCAGCGCACTTGAAAGCCATAGTCTGCGCGCCGATCTGCACCGTACCGCTGGACGGAATGTAGGCGCCGCCGAGGATTTTCAGCAGGGTCGACTTGCCTGCGCCGTTCTCGCCCATCAGCGCGTGCACCGAATGCGGCCGCGCTTCAAAGCTGATCTGCGCCAGGGCTTTCACACCGGGAAACTCCTTGCCGATGCCATTGAAACGCAGGGCTGCGCCGCTCATTTCCACAGGCCGATCTTGGTCAGTTCTTCCTGGAAATTGGCGCGGGTGATCAAGGTCACTTCGTCCATGGCGGTGTATTTGGCCGGTTCCTTGCCGGTGGTGACCCACTCGTACATCGCCAGCGCGGTGTTGTAGCCCTCGATATGCGGGCTGGGCAGCATGGAACCGAAGAAGCCGCTGTCGGCTTTCTTCAATTCGCCAATGGCGTCGGTGCCATTGATGCCGATGCCGATCACGTTGGCGGCCTTGAAGCCGGCGCTCTCAGTAGCGCGCACGCCGCCGAGTACGGTGTTGTCGTTCATGCCACCGATGATCAGGTTCTTCGCCCCGCTCGGCAACTTGACCAGGGCCGAGTTGGTGGCGTCCATGCTGCCGGGAACATCAAGGGTTTTCAGCGCAGCGGTGAGGATGTGGTCCTTGGGAATACCGGCCTCTTCCAGTGACTTGATCGAGCCGTCGGTGCGTTTCTTGCCGGTGTCGAGTTCGTTGAAGGTATTGATCACCGCATAGGTGTCCTTCCAATCCCAACCGCGTTTTTTCGCTTCGGCGGCCATGGCGGCGCCCTGCTTCTGGCCCACCTCAAACGCGGCCATGCCCAGGTAAGGCACGTCTTCCATGAAGTTGCCCTTGGCATCGACAAAGCGGTCATCCACGGCCATCACTTTCAAGCCGTTGACCTTGGCCTTGGCGACAATCGCAGGGCCCAGGGACACGTCCGGCGGGCAGATCACGAAGCCTTTGGCGCCGTTGGCGGCCAGGCTGTCGATGGCCGACAAGGTCTTTTCGCCATCGGGCACGGCGATCTTGATCACGGTGAAACCATGCTCCTTGCCGGCTTTTTCCGCGAATGCCCACTCCGTTTGAAACCAGGGTTCCTCGGCCTGCTTGACCAGAAAACCGATCTTCACTTCTTCAGCCGATACCCAGCCGCAGAACGCCATCGCCAGTGCCACGGCACCGAGTGTTTGCTTGAACATGGACCACCTCCTTCTTGTTATTGAAAAACGCTTTAGTCGTGGTACATCACAGACCGCCCGCCATCGATCATCAGGCAAGTGGCGTTGATAAAGGGCGCCTCGTCGGTCGCCAGAAACAGTGCTGTCATGGCCACTTCGATGGGCTGGCCAATGCGTTTGGGCGGGTGCAGGTCGAACGCACGCTGGCGTTCGGCGTGGGGGTCAGGGAAACCGTTCCAGTAGTCGACGTTGAGCTGGGTTTCGATATAGCCGGGGGCGATGGCATTCACGCGGATGCCTTTGGGCGCGTACTCGATACCCAGGGCACGGGTGAGGCCGAGCAGGCCGTGCTTGGCGACAGGGTAAGGAAAGCAACCGGGAATGATGTGGCTGGAATGGGTGGACGCGATATTGATGATGTTGCCGATACCTTGCTCGATCATGTGCGGCAACACCGAGCGGCAGCCGTACCAGGCACCGTCGAGGTCGATGGCGAAACAGCGGCGCCAGTCCTCGTCGCTCATCTCCAGCGGGTCACGGAACACGTTGACGCCGGCACAGTTGACCAGCACATCCACACGGCCAAAGCGCTCGATGGCCAGGTTGACCAATGCCTGCCACTGATCCTTGGAAGTGATATCAACCGCGTGGGCGTAAACCTGCGCACCGTGTTCGCGCCAATGAGCGGCGATCTTCTCGACTTTGTCGCCCTGGATATCGGCAATGATCAACCGCGCCTGCTGGGCCTGGAAACAGGCAACGATGGCTTCGCCAATGCCTTGGGCGGCGCCAGTGACGATCACCACCTTGTTCTTCAGCCGCTCGCCGTAAGTCGGCTCGGGCACGGCGGGTAGGGACAACGGTTGCGCCTGCATCGCTTCACCTTTTTATTTTTTGTAGTGAGTGCTGATGCTGGCGACTATAAACCCATCGCCTGAAATATCTCAATATATAAATTATCGTCCCATATAATGGGCGGCGCTTGAAAAAATGTGGGAGCGGGCTTGCTCGCGAAGGCGGTCTGTCAGTTAAAGCATGTGCTGACTGATACACCGCATTCGCGAGCAAGCCCGCTCCCACATTCGATCTTTAGTGACTGTACGAAAGAGGTTTCAGCCCAGGGCGAAGTCGCGCAGGGCATCGCCTTCCATGCGATAACGCACCCATTCTTCCTGCGGCTGGGCGCCGATGGATTTGTAGAAAGCGATCGCGGGCTCGTTCCAGTCCAGCACGCTCCATTCAAAGCGTCCGCAACCATTGTCAAAGGCGATCTTGGCCAAGTGGCGCAACAACTTCTTGCCCGCCCCGCCGCCGCGTTGCTCCGGGTTGATGTACAGGTCTTCGAGGTACAGGCAGTTACTGCCCAGCCACGTCGAGTAACTGAAAAAGAACACCGCAAAGCCAATCGGCAAGCCGTCGCGCAAGCAGATCAGGCCATGGGCCGTGGCGCCTTCGCTGAAGAGGCTGCGCTCGATGTCCACCACGCTGGCGATCACTTCATGCCGAGCTTTCTCGTACTCGGCAAGTTCAGTGATAAAGGTCAGGATCTGCGCAGCATCGCTGGGCACGGCGGGGCGAATCTCGATGGTCATGGGCGAGCCTTGGGCAAATTCAAAGGCCACATACTAAGACGGTTTGATGGCCGTTTGCAGTGCAATTGATGCCGACGAGCGCGTTTCACTCCGGCGCGGGGTGATGCAAGCATCAGCAACCACAGAACAAAGCCTGCGCACGCCCATGGTAAACAATGAGCATAAATCCAACGATCAGAGACCTGCTCATGCACGTTACGCCACCCGTGGGCACGAAGACATTCGCGCTGTTCTGCCTCGCCAGTTTTCTGTTGTCGCTGTCTTACGGCTCGACCTTTTTGTTGTCACTGCTGATCCATGCCCGTGGCGGTAATGAACACGACGCGGGCAGTGTCATTGCCACGGCGATGCTCAGCACCTTTGTAGCGGTCGTGCTTTCCGGGCATCTGGCTGACGCGCTGGGCGCGGCGCGGGCCATTGCAAGCACCGGCGTATTGTTGGTGGTGGCCTGCCTGGGGTTTGCCCTGACGCCAGGGTTTGGCCAAGGCTTGATGCTGTTTGGATTGTCTCTTGGTTTGGGCTGGGGCGTGTTTTATACCCTGGGCCCGATCATCGTGACGCTGCTGGTGGAACCGCGCCAGCGGGCCAAATATTTCGCCTTGCTCTCGGGCAGTATGTTGAGCGGCATAGGTTCCGGCCCTTTGCTGGGACGCGCCGCCACTGCGCTGGACCTGCCCCTGACAACCGCGTTCTATATCGCCGGGCTCGCCAGCCTCGCCGGGGTGGTGATGTTCTGGCGCATGGGCACTCGGTTGCGACAGCACGCGAATGTGCCAACCGCCAGGATTTCCTGGCGCGCAAGCCGCCGCGTCCTGTCTTCCAAGGCGGCGTTCGCGATCCTGATGGTCGGACTGGGCGGCTGCGTATTCGGGGGGCTGTCTTCGTTCCAGACCAGCTATGCCGTGGCCCATAAGCTGGACTATTCACTGTTCTTCGCGGGTTTCCTGACAGCGGCTATTACCAGCCGCCTGCTGATCGCCGGTTTCGTGGTCAAGCGCGATGCGTACCAGGCTGCCTGCGTGTTATCCGGGGTAATGTTCGGCGCGATCGCGCTGTTCGCGTTTGGTGTCAGCGGCAACCTCAGTTATGTGCTCGCCGCCGCCACGCTAGGGATCGGGTATGGCCTGACGTATTCGGTGATCAACGGCCTGGTGGCCAACGAAGCGCCCAGCGGCACCACTTCTCAGGCGTTGTTGCTGTTCAGCCTGGCGTACTTTATCGGCGTCTTCGGGTTTCCCTGGCTCGCAGGCAAGATCATCGTCGACTTCGGCCTTGCGACAATGATGCTGAGCGTACTGGTGATCGCCGCACTCAATTGGGCGATCACGGTGGCGCGCTTGATAGCGCGTCGGGTATCGGCACACAAAGTGATACAGGTGAGCTGATACCGTTCGTCGCCATCCCGGCACGATCAGCAATCGCGGGCAGACCAATACAGGGTAAGGACATTAATTATATGGAGACACCCTGATGAAACATTCCAAATTTGCTGCCCTCGCCCTCACCGGCCTGTTGTCTGCCGCGTCCTTGAGCGCCTTCGCGGCTAGCTCGACCACTGGCCCCACCGATCCAACGCCGGACGCCACTACCGAATCGCAAAAATCGATGGGCACCGGCATGGACACCAACGGCGGCGCGATCATCGACAACAGCGCTGACCCGCGCACCAAAGGCAACGACACCCAGCGCCAGGCACCGGCGGCCGTGGGCAACGGCAAGATGGGCCCTGGCACGAGCAACAATGAGCCGAAGATCAACAAGGGCGACGACTCGAACATCCCCGGCGCGCAGAAACAACCAGCGCCTTGATGCCCCCTTGGTACGACCAACGCCCGACCATTTCCCCGTGAAGAGGTACGCATGAACGTCGATAGAAACCTTGAAAAAGAAGTCCTCACCCGCCTGCTGCACGCCCACCCGCAAGGCTTGGGCAAGGAGGTGCTGGACAATTACCGCGGTGAAAAAGAGGTCGCCAGTGTCTTGGCGTTCCTGCAGGACCGCGGGCTGATCAAGGATGGGCATGTGACCACCGACGACGCCGGCGAATACGCGTTGAACCTGCCGATCAAGCTCACCGCTTCGGGTGTGGATGAGGCGCGCAAGCTCGACGCTCAAAGCACTGAGTAATCCATTTCTGGCCTGGCCCCGCGACCGGGGCCAGAAGGAGTTTTAGCGATGCCTCGTGGAAGCAAAGCCAAATACACCGACGAACAGAAACGCAAGGCCGCTCATATCGAAGACAGTTATGAGCACAAGGGACTGCCCAAGGACGAGGCCGAAGCCCGCGCCTGGGCCACCGTGAACAAACAGTCTGGCGGTGGTGAAAGAGCCGGCGGATCAGGTCGAGGCAAGGCGCCGGCCAAGAAGGCCCAGGACCGGCAGGAATCGGCCAAGCGTGCCGCTGCCAGCCGTGAAGGCCACCCACGCAGCAGTGGGGCTTCGCTGGGTACGCAGACCAAGGAAAGTTTGATGAAAGAGGCGCGGGAAAAGAATATTCCGGGACGCTCGACCATGCGCAAAGATGAGTTGATCCAGGCCCTGAAAAAAGCCGGTTAAACGCAGGACCCATTGTGGGAGCGGGCTTGCTCGCTCCCACAGGGTTGTGCGTATTTATTCAGCCAGCAATGCGTCGACTTCGGTGACGCCAGGTGAGGTGGCCGGCCCCCAGCGGGTTACCGCCAATGCCGCCGCTGCGTTCGCTCGACGCGCCGCCTCAACCGGTTTCAAGCCCTTCGCCAACCCGGCAATAAATACCCCTGCATGCGCATCCCCCGCACCATTGCTGTCCACCGCCTTAACCTTGAAGCCAGGTACATGCTCAGTCTGTGCCCCACGCCCTACCCAGCAACCATTTGGCCCATCACGCACAACCAGCAGTGCCTGCACGTGCTGACTCAGCATGGGCAGCGCCTGACTCATATCCGCCGCCCCGGTAAACGCGAGGGCTTCAGGGCCATTGCTGGTCCAGATGTCGATACGCGGCAACAACGCGCGCATCAACGCCGAGTCCGGCGCCTTGACCAGCGGGCCTGGGTCGAACACCACCACGATCTCTCGCGGCAGCGCCAGCAGCCAGTCAAGCAACGGCTGTGCCTTACCTTCAAGCAGCAAGCTGTAGCCACTGACGTACACGTAATCATCAACACGCGGGACGATCTGGGCCAAGTCGTCGGCGCTCAGCTCACCCTCGGCGCCGAGATGGGAAATGAAGGTGCGTTCGGTGCTCGCTTCAGTCAGCGACACGCACAACCCGGTATCTTTGCCAGCGCTGGCCGCCAAGGTCATTTCAATACCTTCGGCCTGCATCGCGGCGCGCGCCAGCTCGCCAAAGCGCCCATCGCCATGGCGACCCAGGTAAACCACCGGCAACCCATTGCGCCGCGCCGCAGCCATTACGTTGAAACCGCCACCGACCTGGAAACTGGCGGAGTTGGCCAGCACGTCACCGCCGCTTGCCGGCAGGGTGTCGAGGCCCATGACCAGGTCGACAATGACCTGGCCGGTATGCAGCAATCTAGACATTGGCGCTCTCTGCTAAAGCAGGACGACGGTCAGCCGCGCCGCCCAGTACTGCATATAGTCCGCCGGCTACCAGGAAGGTCACGATCCAGCCCAGGCCGTTATGGCCCAGCCAGGAGTCGGACAACGGCCCGGCAAACCAGATGTTTTCGGCGGTGGTGCCGATGGTGGTGAAGCTGAACCCCAGCACAATGGCCACGGCCCAGGCGCCAAATGCACGCCACTCCACACCGCCGCGATACCAGTAGGCACTGCTGGGGCTGACGTCCAGCAGGTCGGTGGGGCTGTAGTAATGACGGTGAATCAAGTCGACCACGAAGATCCCGACCCACGCCGTAATCGGCACCGCCAGCAGCGAAATGAAGGTGATGAACGGGCCATAGAAGCTGTCGGCGATCAGCATGAAATAGATGGAGCCAGCAAAGATCGCGACGATATCGACAATCACCGCGTGCACGCGCTTGACCTTCAAACCCAAGGTCAACGTCGTCAGACCGGCCGAATACACCGACAGGTTGTTTGACAGCAACAGCCCGCCGAACGCGGTGATCAGGTAAGGCACCGCCATCCAGGTCGGCAGCATGTCGCGGATTGCGATGATCGGATCGGTGGCCGACGCCAGGTCGTTGTTACCCACCGACAGCAGGCCGCCCAGGGTAATCAGCAACACCAGCGGAATACCCGCGCCAAAAGCGGCGCTGGCCACCAGGCGTACAGCCTTGACGCTGCGGTGCTGGTAGCGCGACATATCGGCACCGGCGTTGGCCCAACCAATGCCGGTGCCGGCGGCCATGGTGCCTACGCCAATGATCATCGCGCTCAACGGCGCCGGGGTGGCGTTGAACACCGCACTCCAGTCGATGGTGGCGCACAGAAAGCCGCCCACCAGAATGTTCAGGCCGCCGAATACGTAGGTCGCCCACTTCTGGATCACCAACAACGTGGCGTGGCCGAGGCCCGATACGGCCAGGGTCAGCAGCACGAAGATGGCAATGAAGATCAGGGTGAGCAGCGGCGCGCTCTTGGCCTCCACTGCCGAGCCGAACAGGATAGAGCTCAACGACAACAACACGAAGGCTGCGGTGGTGGTGTTGACGGTTTCCCAACCCAGGCGCGACATCAGCGACACCAAGGTCGGGCCGATATTGCCGCGCACGCCGAAGATGGCGCGGGACAAGGTCAGGCTGGGCGCGCGACCACGGCGACCGGCAATGGAGATAATGCCAACCACGGCAAAGGAACCAGCGGCGCCAAGAATCGCGACGATGATCGCCTGCCAGATGGCCAAGCCACGAAACGCCACCAGCGTTGCACCAAGGGGCAAACCGAGGATGCTGATATTGGCCGCGAACCACACCCAGAACAGTTGCAGCGGATGGCCGTTGCACTCACCTTCCGGGACCGGCTCGATGCCGCGTGTTTCCAGTTGCCCGGCGCTTTGGCCGGAAGAGGGAATGCTCATGAAAGGGTGCTCCTGGTGCCTGTATTGTTGTGGTTGTGGCAGCGAGTCGAATCTTTATCCAGTCTTCCTGACTCAACGCTTTTGAATGTGGGAGCTGGCTTGCCTGCGATTGCGGTGGGTCAACCAACCCATCAGCCACTGGAAAACCGCTATCGCAGGCAAGCCAGCTCCCACATTTAGTTCCGTGTTTATCGCAAGGCCAATAACCCCTGGACCAGCGGCTGCAAGTCCAGGCCATTGACCCGCTTGACCTGTTCAACCAAAGCCTCAGGCCAGCACTGCATGCCCAGGCACGCCCCCAGCATGGCGCCGAGGATCGCGGCAATGGTGTCGGTGTCGCCGCCCAGGCTGGCCGCCAGGCACAGGGCTTCGAAGGCATTCATATCACCTGACGCCACTTGCTGGGCCAAGGCAAACGAGACCACCACCGATTCCTGGGAAGCCACCGAAGTACCGATCAACTCGTAAAGCAGGTCGGCAAACAACGCTTTGTCGCCGCT
This sequence comes from Pseudomonas sp. FSL L8-0168, assembly GCF_037976155.1. Classification (NCBI taxonomy): domain Bacteria; kingdom Pseudomonadati; phylum Pseudomonadota; class Gammaproteobacteria; order Pseudomonadales; family Pseudomonadaceae; genus Pseudomonas; species Pseudomonas sp. FSL L8-0168. The sequence goes on from NZ_CP150262.1 coordinate 3,805,411, forward strand.
GCCGACGCTCAAGGTGCGAGCCCAACTGATGCGGGTAGAAATGCGTCCGCCCGCGATCCAGTGACCATGGCTTTCAGCCTGTCGGGCAATCTGGGTGCCGATATTCAGGGCTTCCCCCAGGTCCACGCCATTGATGCCTGCCGAGACCACCGCCGCCACGGCCGCAGCGCTGGAAATACCCAGGCTGGTGTTATGCGTGACCTGGCACGCCTGGATCACCGCCTGGACAAACCGCCCCGGGTCGCCAACATCGGCGGCGATGCCCACCGGGGTGATGCGCATGGCCGCGCCATTGGTAGTGCCGTAGCGCCCGGATTCTTCCGGGGTATGGCCGGCGAGGATCATGTCGATCGCGCGCTTGGTGGACGGCCCGAGCAAGTCCTGGGAACCCTTGGCGCGCATCCCCGCTTCCCAGTCGATCAGGCGCTGGGCAAGCACGGCGGGCTCGATCTGGCCCTGGCCTTGCACCAGTAACTCGGCAACCAGGATGGCTTGTTCGGTGTCATCGGTGATGGAACCGGCAGGCATGTTGGGCGCAATGGGCTGGTCCGCGTCGGCGTCTTCCAAGGCGGTGATAGCACCGAAGCGCTGTTGAACCTGCTCGCGGCTCAAGGATTGGGTGGGCATGCCCAAGGCATCGCCCAGGGCCAGGCCATAAAAGGCGCCAAGTGCGCGATTTTTTCGGGTCATTTCGACGCTCCAAACTGCAGATGCAGGCGAAAGTGCAGCGGGTCAAGCAGGCTTTCGACATGCTCCATGAAACGCTCGCGACGATCATAGGTGGTGCGCGACGCCTTGAGAAATACCGTACCGCTGGGGCGCCCGAGTAATTCGGCGTCTTCATCACTCAGGGGTTCGGCACCGATCCACTGGTCGCCGTCGGCCCCGACGTAGCCGTAGGCGGCCAGGGTGATGGTCAGGGAATTATCGATCAGCCCAATGTGGGGCAGGTTTTCCAGGTCGCCAACGGCCGGCATCAACGAGCGTTCCAGCGACACCGCTATACCGTCAGCCGTGCGCCGGAGGCGGTCGAGGGTAATGAACTGGTCGGTGCCGAAACGGCTGAACAGATCCGGGCGCGTCACGGTCTCGAAACGCAGGGTATCGGTGCTTACTTGGGCGCCCGTATCGGCCAGGGCCTGGGCCCAACCGCTGCGTTGGTCCAACACCATGCCGTCAAAGGTGACAATCGAACCGACGCCGCTTTGGGTGGCGATGTAGTTGCGACGTTTGAGCTCGGCCAGCGCCTCGCGCAGCGTGCCCCGGCTGACCGCAAACTCCTCGGCCAGTTGGTGCTCGCCCGGCAATAGGAAACCGTCGGCCATGACGCCACCTTCGATACGGCGGATGAGCTCATCGACGACGCGTTTTTTCTTATCAAATCGAACATGTCTAATCATGTACAAATTGATAACCGAAAGCGCGCGTTTACCGCAAGAGGATTATTTCAGGCTGAAGACAAAAACCGCCTCAGGGCTCCAGGCCGATGGGGAAAAACTCCCCGCCGCTCCAGACGCCAAGCCAGTTCTGACCGTTGATCGGACGGCTCACCGCCAGCTCCACCAACTGGTAAAAAACGTTGCGATGCACGAGGGCTTCGAGGTTGGTGCGAACGCGCACATAGGGGGCGGGTTCCTGGGTGATGGGGTCGGTCACCACCCGCAGCGGGTGTTCGAGGCCTGCCTCGAGCTGTTCGTCGACGTTGGTGGTAAAGCGCAATACCTGGCTTTCGCCCTGCCCTTGCACATCCAGGGTCACTGCGACAAACGGCGCATCATCCACACGGATGCCGACCTTCTCCACGGGCGTCACCAGGAAATAATCATCGCCATCGCGGCGGATGATGTTGGAGAACAGCTTGACCATCGGCTTTCGCCCGATGGGTGTGCCCTGGTAGAACCAGGTGCCATCGCGGGCGATGCGCATGTCGATGTTGCCGCAGAAATCCGGGTTCCACAGATGCACCGGTGCCGGCCCCTTGCCCTTGGGCAGTTGGGCCAATAAATCATTGGCCTTGGCGGAATCGGTCATGGCGGGCTCCTCTGTCTTACTGATCACTCATACCCAGCAAACCGCGGGCGTATTGCGCGAGGGGGCGGGCGATCAAATCTTGTGGCGATGTGTCGTGGAACGTCAGTAAACCGCCACGACTGCGAATACGTGCAGTATCAATCAAATACTGGGTGCTGGTCTCGATCAACATGACTTGGATCACCCCGCTGTCCAGGCCAAGGCGGTCCAGGGCTTGTTGGTCGGTCCACTCGTCGGCGTTGCCGATACGGTCATCGGCTGCCGCAAAGCGGCAATACAGCAGGTAATGAGCACCGGCGGCACGGGCTTCGGTCATGGCCTGTTCAAGACCTTCCGGCTGGCGGGCGCGACGCACCATGGGGAAATATTCGACGAAGCCATTGAAGGCTTCCTCGGCCACCACATTGGGCCGCGGGTAGGCGCTGCCCGGCGGCACGAAGGCGCCCTGGGCGATAAACACAAAGGAGTCCGGCTGTATGCGCACCGAGGCAGTACGGCGCGTATCGCTGTGATCGAGCAGTCCGGCATCGCTCATCTGATAGCGGGTGCCTTCGGCCATATCACTGACGGTCATGCAACCACCCAGGGCCAATGACGCCAGCAGCAAAACCAGACTACGCATCCTAATCCTCCAGAGGCCGGTGACAGGAAACCGGCGAATGGGGCGTGGGATGCAGAATCCGCGCCAGTCAGCTGCGCCACAAATCAAATGTGTGAACCCGCAATGTCTACCTTAGCCACCAATGATCTTCATGATCGTGGCACCGCCGGAGAACGCCACTTCCTGCTTGTCGGCCAAGGCTTTCATCAACAAGCCCTGCAACGCTGGCAACGCTTGATGGCGCGGCTGATCGAGCAAGTCACCGACATAATGGCGATTGCTGGACGACAGGCAGCCATGCAGCCAACCAGTAGAGGACAACCGCAATCGCGAACAGGTGCGGCAGAACGGTACGCTCTCGTTGGCGATCACACCGAAGAAGCCCTTGCCCGGCACTTCGTAGCGTACCGCCGTCGCATCGACGGGTGCGTTGGCTTGCAGGTATTCGTGTTGCTCGCCGATCAAGCTGAGCAGCTGTTGCAAGCTGACAAACTGTTGCAGGAACGCGTTGGAGTCTTTGGCCAGATGCCCCATGCGCATCAGTTCGATAAAGCGCAGCTCGTAGCCTCGCGCCAGGCAGTAATCGAGCAGCGGCATCACCTGGTCCAGGTTCTGGCCGCGCAACGGCACCATATTGACCTTGATCTTGATCCCGGCAGCACTGGCCTGGTCCATGCCATCGAGCACGGTGGCCAGGTCGCCGCCACGGGCGATGCTGCGGAAAGCGTCGGCATCCAGCGTGTCGAGGGAGACATTGATGCGTCGTATACCAGCGGCCACCAGCAACGGCAGTTTACGCGCCAGCAGTTGGCCATTGGTGGTCAGACTGATGTCGCTCAGGCCCATCTGCCCTACCGCCCCCATGAAGGCTTCCAACTTGGGGCTGACCAACGGCTCACCGCCGGTAATGCGCAAGCGCTCGATACCCGCCGCTTCTATCAGGTAAGCCACGCCTCGGGCCATGGCCTCGGCCGACAGTTCATCCTGGGCAGCCACCAGCCGCTTGCCGTCAGGCACGCAATAGGTACACGCATAATTGCAGGCTGAAGTCAGGCTGATCCGCAAATTGCGAAAACGCCTGCCTTGACGATCAACGATCATGGATCACTCCGGCAGAGGATAATTCGGGCGCGCTAAAAGCTGACTCATAACTCAGCTTTTAGCAAGGTCCTTGCCTGAGTATATTCCTGGGTTACTGCGCCTGGCAGTAAATCATTGCGCCATCACTGTGGCGAATGACTTAGGTGGCAGGGGTTTCGCCGCTCTTCTCGGCGCCCGGCAGTTCAGGGCTGTGCTTGCGCTTGTTGCCCATGCGCACGCCAATGTCCATCAGGAACTGGAAGAAACCTTCCTGGTCTTCCAGCACATTGCTCCAGAACGGCGAGTGGTACAGCGCCACAGCGCCATGCACCAAGGCCCAGGCGGCGCAGTAGTGGAAATACGGTGGCACGTCTTCAAGCTTGCCTTCGCTGATACGCCCCTTGATCAGCAGGGTCAGGCGTTCGAAGTTCGAGGCGCGGATCTTGTGCAACTCCTCGACCATCTCCGGCACCTGGTGACCTTTGACCACCTTCTCTTCCAGGCGGTCGAACAGGCGGTAGCGCTGCGGATCACGCATGCGGAACTCGAAGTAAGCGCGGGACAGGGCTTCCTTGTCTTTGTCGACATCCGCCGAGTGCAGCAACTCGTTCAAATCACGCTCGTAGTCGAGCATCAGGCGCAGGTAGATTTCGGCCTTGGATTTGAAGTGTTTGTAGATCGTGCCTTTGCCGATACCCACGGCATCCGCAATCATCTCGACGGTGACGCTGTCTTCACCTTGTTCGAGGAACAGCTTGAGCGCGGTGTCGAGAATTTCCTGCTCACGGCGGCGAAATTCACGGACCTTACGGGGTTCTTTGTGCATGAGGAAGAGTCTGTAAAGGTCGGAAATAGGGAGGGTTGCGCAGGGCCATGGATACGTGGCGATACGATTTACCCGGTGCGAGGGATTATCCCGACTGAACGGTCGTTGGGCAATGTCTATGTGAACCCGTCAGGCACATAACTTTCAATGCGCCAACGATTTCGCCGTTATCAGTCAGAAATAATACGCAACACCTGAACCTGCCCATCAGCGCAGTGAGAACTCAAGCGAAGGCCGCGTATTCCAAATCTGTTTAAAAAACGATCAATCACGACTGGACTGAATAGGATAGTGGTCAATACTTCAACTGTCGGCGCGACATCTCCCCCAAGTGACGCGTCGACCTGGGTACCGACGGACTGCGTGCCCTTGTTTTACTCCTAATGGTCTTAGCCCGGATTCACCCCCCAGAACCCGGGTTTTTTTTGCCTGGAATTCGGCCGCTCTAACCGGCTAGGTGGGCCAGCGGGAACAGGCGCTTGAAGTTCTCGGTAGTCTGCTCGGCAAAGCGTTCGTACGACTCGCCGCGCAGCATCGCCAGGTAATCAGCCACATCACGTACATATTCGGGCAAGTTCGGTTTGCCGCGATGGGGGATGGGCGCCAGGTACGGCGAGTCGGTTTCCACCAGCAGGCGGTCGGCAGGCACCTGGCGGGCCACATCGCGCAGCGCGTCGGCATTGCGGAAGGTGACGATACCCGACAGGGAAATATAGAACCCCAGGTCCAGGGCCGCCTTGGCCATGTCCCAGTCTTCGGTAAAGCAATGCAACACGCCAGCCTGCGGCAACGCGGCTTCACGTAGCAAGGCCAGGGTATCGGCACGGGCACCTCGGGTGTGGACGATCACCGGCTTGCCCGTCTGCTGGGCGGCTTGCAGGTGCAAGCGGAACGAGGCCTGCTGCAACTCGGCAGCTTCAGGCTCGTAGTGATAGTCCAGGCCTGTTTCGCCAATGGCCACCACTCGCGGGTGGTTGAGTTCGCCCAGTAGCCAGTCCAGAGCCGGCGCTTCGCCAGGCTTGAGGTCCAACGGGTGAATACCCACCGAGCAGTCTACGTCGGCATAGCGATCAGCCAGGGCTTTGACGTCGGCGGCGTTGTCGGCGCTGACGCCAATGCACAGGAAGTGCCCTACCCCACGCTGGCGGGCAGCTTCAAGGGCGGCGTCGAGGGAGCCACCGTGCTGGGCAAGGTCGAGGCGATCAAGGTGGCAATGAGAATCTACGAGCATAGGAATCTGAGCTTAAGTCACAAAAGAGGTAGGGCCAACGATACACCCGTCAGCCACGGAATTTAACGGCGCCCGAGCAGGCCGACCCACTGCACCAACAATGCCTCGAGCAACAGCACGCGGTTGAGGTTGGCCTTGCCGAGGACTTTCTGGCGCTGGGCGAGGATCCAGTCCTGGATGTTCAGCACTTTGTCCTGGGCACTTTTTTGCGCCAGGTATTGCACGACCTTGCGCATATCCGCCGGGCCCAGGCCTTGCTCATCCTGGGTAAGCTGGTAGCGCAGGATCAGGCTGGACCAGTCGCAAAACCAGTCGAACAGCAGCAATAGCGGAATGTCCTTCCAGGCGCTTTCGGCCAGTTGCGTGGCGGACAATTCCTGCTTGAGCAGTTTCTTCACGCCATCCACGACCAGTGCACGCTGTTCGCGCACGCCCTGAGCCTGCAGCTTCACTGCCGCCAAAGGCGAACCGGCCGCCAGGGTCAGCAACTCGCCTCGTTCTTCTGCGCTGCATTCCGGCAACGCCTGCGCCAGCCATTGCAGGCTCATGTCCTCGCTGGGCAACGGGCAAGCCTGCTGCACGCAACGGCTGCGAATGGTCGGCAACAAGCGGCTGGACTGGTGGCTCACCAGCAACAGCACGGTATCGCCGGACGGCTCTTCAAGGCTTTTGAGCAAGGCGTTGGCCGCGTTGATATTCATCGCCTCGACCGGCTCGATCAGCACCACTTTGCGCCCGCCCATTTGCGCAGTCTGCACCACGAAGCTCACCAGGTCGCGCACCTGGTCGACCTTGATGGCCTTGTCCGCTTCCTCGGGTTCCAGCACATAATTGTCCGGGTGACTGCCAGCCTTGAGCAACAGGCAGGACTTGCACTCGCCACACGCCTCCAAGTTGACTGGGCGTTGGCACAACAGGCTGCCCATCAGGCGTTCGGCGAGGTGGCGTTTACCGATGCCCACCGGCCCATGCAGCAGATAGGCGTGGGCGTGCTGGGCGCGCCCTGCCAGTTGCTGCCAGAGGCCGTCCTGCCACGGGTAGGACTCAGCCACGGCTACGCTCCAACAGAGTGGGCAGCAGCGCGTCGATAGCCTGTTGCACCTGACTCAGCGGCTGAGCGGCGTCCAATAGGTAATAACGTGTGGGCTCAGCCTTGGCGCGCTGCAGGAAAGCGCTGCGCACTGCATCAAAGAAGGCTTGGCCTTCCAACTCGAAACGATCCAGACGACCTCGCGCACTGGCGCGGGCCATGCCCACTTCCACCGGCAGGTCGAACAACAGGGTCAGGTCGGGGCGCAGATCGCCTTGCACAAAGGTTTCCAGGGTGGCGATGCGCTCCAGGGACAAACCCCGCCCGCCACCCTGGTAGGCGTAGGTGGAGTCGGTAAACCGGTCGCAGATCACCACCGCACCCCGCGCCAGGGCCGGGCGAATCACTTCGGCCAGGTGCTGGGCACGGGCAGCAAACACCAGGAGCAACTCGGTGTCCGGGTTCATCGGCTCGTCACCCGGGGCCAGCAAGACTTCACGGATGCGCTCAGCCAAAGGCGTACCGCCCGGCTCACGGGTCAGCACCACCTCGATGCCCTGCGCACGCAGGCGCTCGGCCAAGTAGTCACGGTTAGTGCTTTTGCCGGCGCCTTCCGGGCCTTCCAGGGTAATAAACAAGCCAGTCACAGGCAGTCCTTAGTCAGAGTCATTGCGGGCTTTGCGGCGCGGTAGTGTCCGGCGCGGGCTCGATCGGTGCGTCGGGGGTGGGTGCATCACTGGCAGGTGCCGAATCTTCCAGCGGTTTCACCACAGGCGTCGGACTGGAACGGTAATCGGCACGGCGCTTGAGCTGGAACTCACGCACGGCGGCATTATGCGCATCCAGGTCATCCGAGAATATATGGCTGCCATCACCACGGGCGACGAAATACAGGCTGCTGCCCGGTACCGGGTTCAGCGCTGCATGGATCGCCTCGCGACCGACCATTGCGATGGGCGTGGGCGGCAGGCCGGCGACCATGTAGGTGTTGTAGGGGTTGGCTTCCTTGAGATGGGCACGGGTCAATTTACCGTTGTAGCGCTCACCCAAGCCGTAGATCACGGTGGGGTCGGTCTGCAGCAGCATACCGATCTTCAGGCGACGCACAAACACACCGGCAATCTGCCCGCGCTCCTGGGGCACACCGGTCTCCTTTTCTACCAGCGACGCCATTATCAGTGCTTGGTAAGGGTCGGTGTAGGGCGCGTCGGCGGCACGCTTGCTCCACTCCTGGGCGAGTACATCGTCCAGGCGGTTGTAGGCTTTTTTCAGGAATTCGACATCGGTCATGCCGCGGACAAAACGGTAGGTGTCGGGGAAGAACCGCCCTTCAGGAAACACACCTGGGTGGCCGAGCTTATCCATCACTTCGCTGTCAGTCAGGCCCGCGAGGGTCTGCACGATCTTTTCATGCTTGGCCAGGGCGGTGCGCACCTGACGGAAATTCCAGCCCTCCACCAAGGTCAGGCTGTACTGCACCACTTCGCCGCGCTGCCACAGGCCGATCAAACCCTCGGCGGTAAGGCCCGGGCTCATGCGGTACTCGCCGCTGTGCAATGGCTGGCCTTCGAGGTTGAAGCGCCAGTACAGACGCAACCAGAATGCATCGTCGAGCACGCCGTCGGCTTCCAGACGGTTGAAGGTGCCCGTCGGCGTAGCGCCAGCAGGTACGTCGAGCAACTGCTCCTGAGGCAGCTTCAGGGGCTGCTTGAGGGCAGAGTCGAGTTTCCAGGCCGAAAAGCCCACGAGCAAAGCCGCCGAGACCAGGCTGATCTGCAGCATTAACACCAGTTTTCGTATCAACTCAAATATCCAATAGCGCGCGAACAATGCCTTGCAGTTTACGGGTGAGCGGCCCAACCGGCCAGCTCATCGCAGCGCAACCACGCACCGGCCAAATGCCATATACGCTGTTGCAGACGAAGACTTCATCGGCCTGTTGCAACTGCTCAACACTGATGTCGGCCACGGCCACCGGGACGCCCAGCGCTTGTGCCTGGGCCAGCACTTCGGCGCGCATTACGCCGGCAACGCCACAACGGCTCAGATCAGCGGTTAGTAACAAGCCGTTGCGTACCAGGAAAAGGTTGCTGAATATGCCTTCGATCACCCGACCAGACATGTCCAGCATCAGGCCTTCGGCATGTTCGGTATCTTGCCATTCGGCACGCGCGATCACCTGCTCCAGCCGATTGAGGTGCTTGATACCGGCCAGCAGCGGCTGCTGCGCCAAGCGCGTGGCACACGCAAACAGGCGGACGCCGTCGACTTCGTGGGCAAGGGGGTAAGCAGCGGGCGCACTGCCCTGCAAAATACGGCGCACCGGGGCGCCAGGGTTGATGCCATAACCGCGCAAGCTGTCGCCACGGGTGAGGATCAATTTGAGAATACCGTCGCCAAGGGCGGCGGCGAAGCTCAGCACTTCGTGGCGAATCAACCCGTGATCCACCACCAATGCCAAACGCCTGCAACCCTCTTCCAGGCGTTGCAGGTGACGGTCGAGCAGCAACGGCTGCCCGGCCTTGACGGCGATGGTCTCGAACACCCCATCGCCATAGGCCAGGCCGCGATCTTTCAGGGGCACGCTGTCCGCTGGCTGACCGTCGACCCAGCTGTGCATCACTCGGCGAACCGGCGGAACACCAGGGAGCCGTTGGTACCACCAAACCCGAACGAGTTGGAGATCACCACGTCGATTGGCATCGGTTGCGCTTCGTGCGGCACGAAGTTCAAGTCGCAGCCTTCGTCCGGCTCATCAAGGTTGATAGTTGGCGGAGCAACCTGGTCCTTGATGGCCATCACACTGAAGATCGCCTCGACCGCGCCCGCCGCACCCAGCAGGTGGCCGGTCATGGACTTGGTGGAGCTGACCGCCAGCTTGTAGGCATGCTCACCGAACACCGACTTGATGGCCTCGGCTTCCGCCAAGTCGCCAGTCGGGGTCGAAGTGCCATGGGCGTTGATGTACTGCACCTGGTCGGGGTTGACCTTCGCATCGCGCAGGGCATTGGTGATGCAACGCGCAGCACCCGCTCCGTCGGACGGCGGTGAAGTCATGTGGTACGCGTCACCGCTCATGCCGAACCCGATCAGCTCGGCGTAGATGATGGCGCCACGCGCCTTGGCGTGCTCCAACTCTTCAAGCACCAGCGCACCGGCACCGTCGGACAGCACGAAGCCGTCACGGCCTTTGTCCCACGGACGGCTGGCACGGGTCGGCTCGTCATTGCGGGTCGACAGCGCACGGGACGCGCCGAAGCCGCCCATGCCCAGGCCGCATGCGGCCATTTCGGCGCCGCCGGCGATCATCACATCGGCTTCGTCGTAGGCAATGTTGCGCGCCGCCATACCGATGCAGTGGGTGCCCGTAGTGCACGCCGTTGAAATCGCGTAGTTAGGCCCCTGTGCCCCCAGATGGATGGACAGGAAGCCGGAAATCATATTGATGATCGAGCCCGGTACGAAGAACGGTGAAATTCGACGTGGGCCAGTCTCATGCAGCGTGCGGCTGGTTTCTTCGATATTGGTCAGACCGCCAATACCCGAACCCATGGCCACACCGATGCGGTCACGGTTGGCGTCGGTGACTTCCAGGCCGGCGTTACGCACTGCCTGAAAACCGGCAGCCAGGCCGTACTGAATGAACAGGTCGAGCTTGCGGGACTCTTTGATCGAGAGATATTCCTCGACATTGAAGCCCTTTACCGAGCCGCCAAAACGGGTGGAATAGGCAGAAAGGTCCGTATGTTCGATCAGACCAATACCACTGCGGCCAGCCAGAATGCCCTGCCAACTGCTTGGCACATCCGTGCCCAGTGGCGACAACATACCCATACCGGTGACTACGACGCGTCTACGCGACACAGCACTCTCCTTTTTCTAATGACGACACTTTTCATCGCCGCTAAAGAAAAAACCGCACGCCGTTACAGCAGTGCGGTTTTTCCCTGACAGCAAGCGACGACTACAAACTATTACGCCTGGTGGCTAGTAACGTAGTCGATGGCAGCTTGAACAGTAGTGATTTTTTCAGCTTCTTCGTCCGGGATTTCGGTCTCGAATTCCTCTTCCAGAGCCATCACCAGCTCAACGGTGTCAAGGGAATCGGCACCCAGGTCTTCTACGAAGGAAGCAGTGTTGACCACTTCTTCTTCCTTAACGCCCAGTTGCTCGGCGACGATTTTCTTGACGCGCTCTTCGATGGTGCTCATACCTTGTTTAACTCCTAATGGACAAATTCAGGCAGCTGGCCAGTGGGTAAGTGTATAGAAAGCCATTTCAGCTTTTCAACTGAAAGCTTCACCCTGTACCCGGTCGGCCACCTGCCTATAAATTAAGTTGCAGCTTTATAACGGATTTTAGACAGCTCGTATGACATTTTTTTGAAGCGATCCGTCACAATTTAACTCATGTACATCCCGCCGTTAACCGGGATTGTAGCCCCAGTCACGTATGCCGCACCGTCGGATGCCAGGAAAGTGACCACATTCGCAATCTCTTGAGCCTGGCCCAGACGGCCCAGCGGAATCTGCGTCAGCAACGCTTCACGCTGTGCTTCCGGCAGTTCACGGGTCATATCGGTGTCGATGAACCCTGGGGCCACCGAGTTGACCGTAATCGACCGCGAACCGACTTCACGTGCCAGTGCACGGCTGAAACCTTCCAGACCGGCCTTGGCGGAAGCGTAGTTTACTTGGCCTGCGTTGCCCATGGCACCCACTACGGAGCCAATATTGATAATTCGCCCCCAACGCGCCTTGGTCATGCCGCGCAAAACGCCCTTGGACAGGCGAAACAGACTGTTCAGGTTGGTATCGACCACGTCGTACCACTCGTCGTCTTTCATGCGCATCATCAGGTTGTCACGCGTGATCCCGGCGTTGTTCACCAGAATTGCCGGCGCGCCGAACTGTGCAGTGATCTCGGCCAATACGGCAGCTACGGACTCATCGCTGGTTACATTCAGTTCCAGGCCGGTGCCCTGCACGCCGTTTTCCTTCAAGGTCGCGGCGATACGCTCGGCGCCCGAGGCAGAGGTGGCGGTGCCAATCACAACGGCGCCCTGACGGCCCAGCTCCAGGGCGATCGCTTGGCCAATGCCACGGCTTGCGCCGGTAACCAGTGCAACTTTACCTTGCAGACTCATGCAGGCTTCTCCTAAGTACGGGATTCAGGCCAGTGCCGCGCGAGCGGCAGCGAAGGCTTCTGGGGTATTGAGGTTGGCGGTCGACACACCGTCGGCGCAGCGCTTGTTCAAGCCGGCCAGGACTTTGCCCGGGCCGCACTCGACCAGCTCGGTGGCACCGTTGGCGGCCAGGGTCTGGACCGATTCAACCCAGCGCACTGGCTTGTACAGTTGCTCCAGCAGGTCGCGCTTGAGGGTGTCGAGGTCGGCGGCCACGGCCGCACTGACGTTCTGCACCAGCGGGATCTGCGGCGCTTGCCAGTTGATGGCAGCGATAGACTCGGCAAACCGCTCTGCCGCCGGGCGCATCAGCTCACAATGGGACGGTACGCTCACCGGCAATGGCAGGGCACGCTTGGCGCCACGGGCCTTGCAACCCTCGATGGCACGCTCGACAGCTGCCTTGGCGCCGGCGATCACCACCTGGCCTGGGGAGTTGAAGTTCACCGCACTGACCACTTCGCCTTGCGCCGCTTCGGCGCAGGCCTCGATCACCACCGCGTCGTCCAGGCCCAGGATAGCGGCCATGCCGCCCTGCCCGGCCGGAACGGCTTCTTGCATCAGTTGACCACGACGCTCGACCAGCTTGACCGCTTCAGCCAAGGTCAGGCTGCCCGCGGCCACCAGGGCGCTGTATTCGCCCAGGCTGTGACCCGCGACGAATGCAGGGCGCGCGCCGCCTTCTGCCAACCACAAGCGCCACAGGGCGATCGAGGCGGTCAGGATGGCCGGCTGGGTTTTATCGGTTTGGTTGAGCAGCGCTTCCGGCCCTTGCTGGGTCAGTGCCCACAGGTCGTAACCCAGGGCGTCAGAAGCTTCCTTGAAGGTGTCCAGGATCAGCGGGTATTGCGCGCCCAGCTCGGCCAACATGCCGAGGGACTGCGAACCCTGCCCTGGAAAGACGAATGCGAGGGATGTAGACATGTAACAAGCCCCTAATGATCTGGTCGTCAAAAATGCTCGCGCCTACGGTGGGAGCGAACGAAACTGACAGATTGGATGGTCAATTGAACTGGCCGGTCACATTTAAGCACTCCCGGGCCAATTCGCCTAAGGCAACAGATCCTCGAGACGGCCGTGCAAGCGTTGCGGCAGGTTCTCTTGAATCTCGATCAAGGCCCGTGCAATTGCACTTTGAAAGCCCAGCACCCCGGCCGAACCGTGGCTTTTCACCACTATGCCCTGCAAACCAAGAAAGCTTGCACCGTTGTGCCGTGCGGGCGCCAGGTCGGCCTGCAAGCGTCGCATCAGGGGCAGCGCCAAGGCCCCCACCATACGTGACGCCAGGTTGCGCTTGAACAAAGCTTCGATACGCGTGGCGATCATGGTCGCCAGGCCTTCGCTGGACTTGAGCAGAATATTGCCGACAAAGCCGTCGCACACCACCACGTCAGCTTCGCCACGGTACAAACCATCACCTTCAACAAAGCCGATGTAGTTCAAACCCCGCGCGCTTTGTAGCAAGGTGGCGGCAAGCTTGACTTGCTGGTTGCCCTTGATGTCCTCGGTACCGATATTCAGCAGGGCAACCCTGGGTCGGGCCACGCCCAGCGCTTCGGCGGCCACCGAGCCCATTACGGCGAACTGCAGCAGGTGCTCGGCGCTGCAATCAACATTGGCGCCCAGGTCCAGCAGCTGGCAATAGCCTTTCTGCGTAGGGATCGCCGCCACCATCGCCGGCCGATCAATACCTGGCAAGGTTTTGAGCACATGCCGCGACAAGGCCATCAACGCGCCGGTATTACCAGCACTGACACAGGCTTGCACCTTGCCATCACGCAATAGCTCAAGGGCCACCCGCATTGAAGAATCGGGCTTGCCACGCAGGGCAACCGCCGGCTTTTCATCCATGCTGATGGTTTCGCTGGCTGGCGTAATCGTCAGGCGCGCGCGATCCACCGCCGGATGGCTGGCAATCAGTTCTTCAAGTAGGGAGGGTTGACCGACGAGGGTCAGGTGCAGCGAGGGCGTGGCAGACAGGCTGGCAATGCAGGCCTGAACAATGCTGCGGGGACCGAAGTCCCCGCCCATTGCGTCAATCGCGATGACTTGAGCAGACAAGTGATTACTCGTCAGCGCCCTTGTCGATCACTTTACGGCCACGGTATACGCCTTCTGGCGATACGTGGTGACGCAGGTGAACTTCACCAGTGGTCTTTTCCACGGACAGGGTGCTAGCCTCGAGAGCGTCGTGCGAACGGCGCATGTCACGGGCGGAGCGGGATTTTTTGTTCTGCTGAACAGCCATAATTGATTAACTCCTAAACGTTTGGGTCACGCTTTAACTGCGCCAATACACTGAACGGGTTGGACCGCGTTACCTCGTCCTCGCTCGGCTCGGCCTCGTCATCGAGACCCTCCGGCTGCTGGCATTCTTCCGGATGATGAGCAGGCACAATGGGCAAGGCGAGCAAAAGCTCCTCCTCGATCAGTGCATGCAGATCCAATGGATCTTCGCCCAGTTCCAGCACGTCATAACCTTTCGGCAACGACTGGGTATTCGCACCCTCTTTCACCACAGCATAACTGCATTCGCTGTGGATCGGCAGGGTGACCAGCTCAAGACAACGCTGGCAAACCATTTTGACTTCGGTGTCGATAACGCTGTGGATTACCACAGATTTACGTTCATCTCGTTCAAAAACGAATTTCGCCTGCACCGTACCGACAGTGTCGGAAAGCGGGTCGCAGAGTCTCTCCAAATCGGCCAGCAGCACTTCACCTTGAAGGGTGGTGCCACGATCAGCCAATTTGCGCGGGTCAACGTGAGGTGGAATCGGGTCATTCAACATAGGCGCAGCATTATAGGGATGCACCCGGCCATGTCAAAGGAAATTCAGCCCTGTGCGTCAGCCGGTCACGTCGATAGAATCGGCGACTGCCTTGAGGAGACGTATATGCTGCCTTTATTACTCGCGTCCAGCTCGGTTTATCGCCGGGAATTACTGAGTCGCCTGCACCTGCCGTTCACCTGCAGCTCGCCGGATATCGACGAAAGCCACCGCCCGGATGAACCCGCCATCGAACTGGTCAAGCGCCTGGCCGAACAAAAGGCCCGCGCCCTCGCCGCCAGCCATCCTGGCCATTTAATCATTGGCTCGGATCAGGTCGCCGCACTGGAAGGCCGGATCATCGGCAAGCCGCACACCTTCGAAAATGCTCGCGAGCAACTGCTGGCTGCCAGCGGCAAGCGTGTGAGCTTCCTCACGGGCCTGGCACTGCTCAACAGCGAAACCGGGCACTACCAGGTCGACTGCGTGACGTTTACCGTACACATGCGCGAATTGGATGCAGAACGTATCGAGCGCTATCTGCGGATCGAGCAGCCTTATGACTGTGCGGGCAGCTTCAAAGCAGAAGGGCTCGGTGTGAGCTTGTTCCGGAGCACCGAGGGACCGGATGCGACCAGCCTGGTTGGGCTGCCACTGATTCGACTGGTGGACATGCTGCTGACCGAAGGCGTACAGATCCCTTGAAACCTTCGTAAAGCAATGTGGGAGCTGGCTTGCCTGCGATAGCGATGTACCAGGCGACACTAATATCGACTGATCCATCGCTATCGCGGGCAAGCCCGCTCCCACAGTTGATCTACACCTAGCTTGGAATTTCAGCGCAGGGACGGCCCCTGGAAGCCCATGTACAGCGCCAATTTCTCCGCCACACTGGCACCGAGTTTCTTGGAGAAGCGATCAAAGGGCGATTCCTCGACCGTAAAATCCACCAACTCCTTCTCGCCAATCACATCCCGTGCCACCGAGCTGGCACTGCCCAAGCCGTCAATCAGGCCCAGCGGCAATGCCTGCTCGCCCGACCAGACCAGGCCGGAGAACAGCTCCGGATGCTCTTTATCTTTCAAACGATCCCCACGCCCCTGCTTGACGCTGGCAATGAACTGACGATGGGTAGTGTCGAGCACGCCTTGCCAGAACGCGGTTTCATCCGCCTTCTGCGGCTGGAAAGGATCGAGGAACGACTTATGCTCGCCCGAGGTGTAGGTGCGACGCTCCACCCCCAGCTTCTCCATGGCACCCACAAAACCGTAACCGGCCGCTGTGACACCAATAGAGCCCACCAGGCTGGCCTTGTCGGCATAGATCTGGTCTGCGGCGCTGGCAATGTAATAGGCGCCCGAGGCACCCAGGTCGGAGATCACGGCATAGAGCTTGGTATCCGGATGCAAGGTGCGCAGACGACGAATTTCGTCATACACATAGCCCGACTGCACCGGGCTACCGCCTGGGCTATTGATGCGCAGGACCACGCCTTTGACCTTGGGGTCCTCAAACGCCGCGCGCAGGCTGGTGACGATATTGTCGGCACTGGCGGGCTCCTTGTCGGCAATCACGCCGCGCACCTCGATCAAGGCAGTGTAATGACTGCCACGGGCGGCGCTCTTTTCCATGTCCATCAGCGGACTGAACAGCGCCAGCATCCCAAGCAGGTATACAAAGGTCAGCAGCTTGAAGAAAATCCCCCAGCGCCGCGAACGTCGCTGCTCCTGGACGCTGGCCAGGAGGGTCTTCTCCAAAAGCTTCCAGCTTTTATCATCACTGCTCTGTGCCTTTTCAGGCGCCTTCCACTCGTCACTCATGCCATTAACCCCAGCAAAGACTTACAGGGCCCGGCTGAGCCAGGCCTGCAGTTCAGAAAAATGATCAATCGTCAGCCTCGGCTCGTATTGCTGCAACGCCTCGGCAGACTGGGCGCCATAGCTGACAGCGACGCTGTCCATGCCCGCATTGCGTGCCATCATCAGGTCGAAAGACGCATCCCCCACCATCAATGCCTCGCGTGGCGTTACGCCACAGTGCGCAAGGATCTGCTCCAGCATCAAGGGATGAGGCTTGCTGGCGGTTTCATCCGCAGCGCGGGTGATATCAAAGTAATCCTCCCAGCCATGGGCCTTGAGTACACGGTCCAGGCCGCGACGAGCCTTGCCGGTGGCGACCGCCAGGTGATAACCCTGGGCACGAAACGCTTCCAGCGATTGCACCACGCCTTCAAACAGCGGCGAAGGCGTAGCTTCCAGCGCAATGTAGTGGTCGGCATAGTGCTCGCGAAACGCCACCAGCTCGGCGTCGCTGATGTCGGGGTACAGGGTGCGAATGGCTTCAGGCAAACCCAGGCCGATAATGCCCTTCACCGCCAGGTCCGTGCACAATTCAAAGCCCGAGCGGGTCGACGCCATGTGCATGGACTCGACGATGCGGCCAATGGAATTGGCCAGCGTCCCGTCCCAATCGAAGATCAGCAGCTTGTAGTCAAGGTGCGACACTCAAACGCTCCACGGTCTTGGCCCACGTCTCATCGACCGGCGCCTGCAACTTCAGCTCGCCGCCATCGGGCAGCGGCACGGTGAGCATGTAGGCGTGCAGGAACAGGCGCTTGCCGCCCAGATCGCGAATTTCCTTGGAGAAATCCTCGTCGCCGTACTTGGTGTCACCCGCAATGCAGTGGCCCGCATGCAGGGTGTGCACACGAATCTGGTGAGTGCGACCAGTGACCGGCTTGGCCTCGACCATGGTGGCGAAGTCACCGAAGCGACGCAGCACCTTGAACAGGGTCAGGGCCTCTTTGCCCTCCTCGTCCACTTCGACCATACGCTCGCCGGAGCGCAGGTTGCTCTTCTGCAACGGCGCACGCACGCTTTTGATCGAGCTGGCCCAGTTGCCGCGCACCAGCGCCATGTAGCGCTTATCCACGCCATCGCCACGCAGGGCGGTGTGCAAGTGGCGCAACATGCTGCGTTTCTTGGCGATCATCAACAGGCCAGACGTGTCGCGGTCCAGGCGATGAACCAACTCCAGCTCCTTGCAATCGGGGCGCAACTGACGAAAGGCTTCGATCACGCCGAAGTTCAAGCCACTGCCGCCGTGAACCGCAATGCCACAGGGCTTGTTGATCACGATCAGCTTGTTGTCTTCGAACACGATCGACGCTTCCAGGCGCTGCAACAAGCCTTGGGCCAGCGGCACCGGCTCGTCGCGCTCAGGCACGCGCACCGGCGGCACACGGACGATATCGCCCGCCTGCAGCTTGTACTCAGGCTTGATGCGCCCCTTGTTCACGCGCACTTCGCCTTTACGCAAGATGCGGTAAATCAAGGTCTTGGGCACGCCTTTGAGCCTGGCCAGAAGAAAATTGTCGATGCGTTGGCCGGCATATTCCGGCGAGACCTCAAGCAGCTGGACGCTGGGGGTCGGGGGGGTGGTAGTCGTCATGGCGGCGATGATAACAATTTTTTATGGAATTGAAGCACTTAATCATTACTGCTATAGTCGCGAACGCCGCCAAAAGCGGCCTGGACAGAGGACATGCGGCAAACTGCCGGCCCTGACCATCGCAATTCATCAGGACGCGAGGCCGTCCTACGGGGCTTTCGCCACCCAGGAAGGCTCAAGATTGTAACAAGCGCAGGTGACATGAGGCCTGAAGCGAGTGCAGAAAGCAGAGTGAATACTCGCCTTTTGCGCCGATATTTACGGCCAGTTCACAAAGTGCAGTCAGTTTTGAGCCAGACCATGGCGAATGCTTCGGAAACAACGCCTGTTAAGAGCTGAGTGAGAGCGCAACCGCCCACACCTAGTCTTGTTTAGCCATGAGCGTGGACTCCCCATTGGAGAACACGGTAAATGCCAACCCGCTGCGGATTCTGCGCGCGGCAGCACCCGAATTATCAGGGATACGTGTAGGGTGGAGATGCACAACCGTCGGACTGTGTAGCACTAGGCTTGTTTTAGACGCTTCATCTCGTCCACAGTCGCCGGTTGATTCCTCCTCCTGACCTTAGCTTTTGTTGAAGTGGTGCCTTTGTCACCACCGCTAACGAGCAGGACGCGTCCGTCGCGATACCGGCCCAATTGGCCGATTTTGCTGGACACTGGAGTGGCCAACCACTCTTGACGCACCTGACACCGACCGTGAGAAGTCGTGTGTGCCGAACGCCGTTTCCGGCAGCCCGGAAACCGACGGTACAACATGAAAAGAATGCTGATTAACGCAACTCAACCCGAAGAGTTGCGTGTTGCACTGGTAGATGGCCAACGCCTCTACGACCTGGACATCGAATCCGGTGCACGCGAGCAGAAAAAGGCCAACATCTATAAAGGCCGTATCACTCGCATCGAACCAAGCCTTGAGGCTGCCTTTGTCGATTTCGGCTCCGAGCGCCACGGCTTCCTGCCCCTCAAAGAAATCTCCCGCGAATACTTCAAGAAAGCCCCTGAAGGCCGCGTGAACATCAAGGACGTCCTGAGCGAAGGCCAGGAAGTCATCGTCCAGGTCGAAAAAGAAGAACGTGGCAACAAGGGCGCGGCCCTGACCACCTTCATCAGCCTCGCCGGTCGTTACCTTGTACTGATGCCGAACAACCCACGTGCCGGCGGTATTTCCCGTCGCATCGAAGGCGAAGAGCGTAACGAACTGCGTGAAGCGCTGAACGGCCTGATCGCACCGGCCGACATGGGCCTGATCGTGCGCACTGCCGGCCTTGGCCGCAGCAGCGAAGAAATGCAGTGGGACCTCGACTACCTGCTGCAACTGTGGACCGCTATCAAAGAAGCGTCCCTGGATCGTTCCGCGCCGTTCCTGATCTACCAGGAAAGCAACGTGATCATCCGCGCCATCCGCGACTACCTGCGCCAGGACATCGGCGAAGTGCTGATCGACAGCGTTGAAGCCCAGGACGAAGCCCTGACCTTCATCCGCCAGGTGATGCCGCAGTACGCCAGCAAGATCAAGCTGTACGAAGACAGCGTGCCACTGTTCAACCGTTTCCAGATCGAAAGCCAGATCGAGACCGCCTTCCAGCGCGTGGTCGAACTGCCTTCCGGCGGCTCCATCGTGATCGACCCGACCGAAGCCCTGGTGTCCATCGACATCAACTCGGCACGTGCGACCAAAGGCAGCGACATCGAAGAAACCGCCCTGCAGACCAACCTGGAAGCGGCTGAAGAAATCGCCCGCCAGCTGCGCCTGCGTGACATCGGCGGCCTGATCGTGATCGACTTCATCGACATGACCCCTGCCAAGAACCAGCGCGCCGTGGAAGAGAAAGTCCGCGAGTGCCTGGAAGCTGACCGCGCTCGCGTGCAAGTCGGCCGCATCTCGCGCTTTGGCCTGCTGGAAATGTCCCGTCAGCGCCTGCGTCCATCCTTGGGCGAGAGCAGCGGCATCGTCTGCCCGCGTTGCAACGGCACCGGCATCATCCGTGACGTTGAATCGCTGTCCCTGGCGATCCTGCGCCTGATCGAAGAAGAAGCCCTGAAAGACCGTACCGCCGAAGTTCGCGCCCAAGTGCCGATTCCGGTTGCCGCCTTCCTGCTCAATGAAAAACGCAACTCGATCACCAAGATCGAACTGCGCACCCGTGCCCGTATCGTCATCCTGCCGAACGATCACCTCGAAACGCCGCACTTCGAAGTACAGCGCCTGCGTGACGACAGCCCGGAAGCCCATAGCGGGCAGTCCAGCTATGAAATCGCCGCGGCTGCCGCCGAAGTCGAAGAAGTCCAGCCAGCCGCTGCGACCCGCACCCTGGTTCGCCAGGAAGCCGCGGTGAAGACTGCACCGGCCCGTGCCAACGCACCGGTACCGACCGAAGCTGCCGCCCCGGTTGCCGCGCCGGCCGCCCTGCCTGAGCCAAGCCTGTTCAAGGGCCTGGTGAAGTCGCTGGTCAGCCTGTTCGCCACCAAGGAAGAGCCTGCTGCCCCGGTTGTGGTTGAAAAACCTGCCACCGAGCGCCCGGCGCGCAACGAAGAACGTCGCAACGGTCGCCAGCAGAGCCGTAACCGCAACGGCCGCCGTGACGAAGAGCGCAAGCCTCGCGAAGAACGTGCCCCGCGTGAAGAACGCGCACCACGTGAAGAGCGTGCGCCTCGCGAAGCCCGTGAAGACACCCCGACCGTCGCCCGTGAAGAACGTGCACCGCGTGAAGAGCGCGCCCCACGTACCCCACGCGCTCCACGTGAAGACCGCAAGCCACGTGGCGAGCGTGAAGAACGCGTGCGTGAACTGCGCGAGCCTCTGGACGCGGCACCTGCCGCTGCCGCAGCCGTTAGCACCGAAGAGCGCCCGGCCCGCCAGCCGCGTGAAGAACGCGCGCCACGCGAAGAGCGCCAACCGCGCCCGCCACGTGAAGAGCGTCAACCACGCGCCGAGCAAGCCGCTGCTGCCACCGAAGAAGAAGTACTGACCGGCGAAGAGCAGTTGCAGGAAGACGGCCAGGACAACGCCGAAGGCGATCGTCCACGCCGCCGCTCCCGTGGTCAGCGTCGTCGCAGCAACCGTCGTGAGCGTCAGCGTGATGCCAACGGCAACGTAATCGAAGGTTCGGAAGAAACCGGCGAGAACGCAGAAGCTGCCAACAACGCGCCAACAGGCGCCGAACTGGCTGCCGGCTTGGCCGTTACCGCTGCCGTTGCCAGTTCGGTCATCAGCGCCCCTGCTGAAGCCCAGGCTCACGAGCAAGCCGAACGTGCTACCGCTGCCGTCGAAGACACTGTTGCCGTAGAAGCGCCAGCCGCCGAAACCCCAGCGGTTGAAGCGCCGGTTGTTGAAGCGCCAGTCGTTGAAGCCACAACCCCTGTCGAAGCCCCAGTGGTTCCGGAAGTGGAAGTTGCCCCGGTTCGCGACGCACAGCCAGAAACTGAAGCGGTTGCCGTTGAACCGGCTCCAGTGGTTGAGCCTCAGCCAGTAGTCGAAGCGGCTGTAGAAGCTCCGGCGGTCGAAGAAGCTGCCCCGGCTGTGCGTGAAGTTCGCGAAGAACAGACCGCCTTCCAGTGGACTGCCGAACCGGCTGCACCGGTTGAAGCGCCAACGCCTGCCCCAGTGGTAGAAGAAGCACCGGCACCGGTTGCTGAAGTCGTCGCCGAGCCAGCCCCAGTGGTTGAGCCGACGCCGGTTGTGGAGCCTGCGGCCGTGGTTGAAGTTGAAGCCCCGGTGGTTGCCGAAGTGGCCGCCCCTGTGGTTGAAGCTGCGCCTGCAAGCGCCCTCACCGAAAACGGCCGTGCGCCGAATGACCCACGTGAAGTGCGTCGCCGCCGCAAGGAAGCCGAAGCTGCTGCTGCCGCTGCCGCTGCCCAGGCGGTAGAGCACAAGGCCCAGGAAGCAGAGCACGAGCCTAAACCCCTCGTCTGATTCCATAAGCCACTAAAAAGCCCCGCCTGAGTGATCAGGCGGGGCTTTTTCATGGCTGATTATCTCGACCTGGAATGCGATCACTGTGGGAGCTGGCTTGCCTGCGATAGCGTCGATTCAGCCAGCGTGGCGGTGACTGACACACCGCTATCGCAGCATAGGTATCTACACAACTTTGTGGGCTGTAACGGCAGACGGTAACCACGATGCGAAGCGAGTCGCTCTTGAACTGCTTTTGATCTTAGGCGCCCCGTCAAACCACGCTGGCCGGAATTCGACAGGGATTTGGGGGGTAAACCGGCAGGGATGCCGGTTTAGCCGCCGTCAGGGCGGAACCCTAAGTGGCCGTTACCGCAGGAATGGATATGTACACAATCCAACTGTGTTGACTGTCAGGCCGCTATCGCAGGCAAGCCAGCTCCCACATTGGACGGTGGTGCGTCAGGTAGATATGCGCCGGCTATCAGGCCGTTACGGGAGCAAGCTCCCTCGCCACAGGTCCAACGTCGGCTCTAAGTAGATACCTATGGCTATCGCAGGCAAGCCAGCTGCCACACTTAACCTGCAGTAAAACTCAACCGTTGCGGCACATCCACATCCCAAAGCACACCAGGATCATCTACCTGCACCTCTCGCACCTGAGTTTGTGCAAACAACGGCCTGGCCCCACGATCCCCACTCAGAGCCATCAGCGCCGGCCCAAACCTGTGATGGAAAGCCACCGGGTGCCCGTACTGCCCGGCAGATACCGGCACAGTGACGCCCTCCACGCTGGCGATCACCCGTTCGATACTCGATGACTGAATAAACGGCATATCCCCCAACACCACCAGCCACCCATCCGCTGCACCGCTGGCCTTGACCGCCGCCGCAATGCTGTCGCCCATACCGCTCGAATCCAGCAGTACCACCTGACAGCCATAAGCCTCTGCCAGGCGGATAACCTCCCCGCGCTCCGGCGACGTCACTAGCCAGCGTGTTACAACACGCTCAGGCAAGTTGCGCAGCACCTGCTCGATGACCGGCCGACGAACGCCATCCAGCCCCACACACGCGGCGAGCAATTTGTCTTGATCAGCTCCAGCTTCGGCACGAAAACGACTGCCCTGCCCCGCCGCCAGCACAATCGCCGTCACCGTCACTCGGCCACCACTGCCATCGGTTTTTTCTGCATCGGTGCCACACCGTTCTTGATCGCAACAATTTCCGCCATCAGCGACAGCGCAATTTCCGCCGGCGTATGGCTGCCGATGTGCAGGCCGATCGGCCCGTGCAAGCGCGCAATGGCCTCCGCCGACAGGCCTAGCGCGGCCAGGTTCTCCCGACGCTTCTGGGTATTGACCCGCGAACCCAGGGCGCCAATATAGAACGCCGTGGAGTTCAGCGCCGTCAGCAACGCCATGTCATCCAGACGTGGATCGTGGGTCAGGCAGACAATAGCCGTGCGTTCATCGGTATGAATATTCAACACCGCCTCGTCGGGCATGCCCGGCACAAAGCGGCCATGCTGATCTTCCCAGCCGTAGACGAACTCTTCGCGGGGGTCGCAGATCAGCACTTCGAAATCCAGCAGGCGCGCCATTTCCGCTACGTAGCGCGACAGCTGCCCGGCGCCGATCAACAGCAGGCGCCAGCGCGGGCCATAGATGGCGCGCAAGCGTTCGCCGTCGAAGCTCACCACGTCGGTCTTGCTGGCGGCGCTCAAGATCACTTCGCCGGTGGCCAGGTTCAGCTCGCGAGCGACAATCTGGTGATCTTCACAACGCGCCAGCAGCGCTTGGACCCAACCCCACTCCTCCACGCGCTCCTCGGTGAGCCTCAGGGTGCCGCCGCAGGGCAGGCCAAAACGCGCCGCCTCGTCGCGAGTGACGCCGTAGGTCACCAACTGCACGGGCGGGCCGTCAGCAGGCAAGCGGCCGTCTTGCAGGCGCGCGATCAAGTCATCCTCGATGCAACCGCCCGACACCGAGCCAATCACCACACCATCACCGCGCAGGGCCAGCATTGCGCCTGGCGGGCGCGGCGCGCTGCCCCAGGTTTGCACCACGCTGTACAACATCACGCGCTGCCCGGCGCGGCGCCATTGCAGCACGCTGCGCAGGACGTTCAGATCCACACTGTCCATCAGGCCTCCGGTAAGTACTGTCGCGCTCACTGTAAACCAAAAATATCCGTTGCATCCCGCCAGAAATGCAAACGCCCCGAACCAGTCGGGGCGTTTGCGGATAGCGTTGGCGTCAGTTCACGCCAGCAGCCACTTACTTGACGACAGGCGCCGGGCCTTCTGCCACGCCCAGGTCATCGAGCTCGCGGGTTTCGGAAATACCGGTACCGCCAGACGCCAGTTCGCTTTGCAGCTTGTCGGTGTCCAGTTCCTTGACCCACTTGGCCACAACGATGGTGGCAACTGCGTTACCCACCAGGTTGGTCAGGGCACGGGCTTCGGACATGAAGCGGTCGATACCCAGGATCAGCGCCAGGCCGGCAACCGGCAAGTGGCCGACAGCCGACAGGGTGGCGGCCAGTACGATGAAGCCCGAACCGGTCACGCCAGCCGCGCCTTTGGACGACAGCAGCAACACCAGCAGCAGAGTGATCTGGTGGGTGATGTCCATGTGGGTGTCGGTCGCCTGGGCGATGAACACGGCCGCCATGGTCAGGTAGATCGAAGTACCGTCGAGGTTGAAGGAGTAACCGGTTGGAATCACCAGGCCGACCACGGACTTCTTCGCGCCCAGGCGTTCCATCTTGATCAGCATACGCGGCAGTGCGGATTCCGACGACGAGGTGCCCAGTACGATCAGCAGTTCTTCACGGATGTAGCGGATCAGCTTCAACACGCTGAAACCGTGAGCGCGGCAGATAGCGCCCAGCACCAGCACCACGAACAGGATGCAGGTGATGTAGAAGCAGATCATCAACTGGCCCAACTGCACCAGGGAACCGACACCGTAGGCGCCAATGGTGAATGCCATCGCACCCAGGGCACCGATTGGCGCGAGCTTCATGATCATGTTGATGATGTTGAACATCACATGGGCGAAGCGATCGATGAAGTCCAGCACCGGCTTGCCGTAGGCACCCAGGCGGTGCAGGGCGAAACCGAAGATCACCGAGAACATCAGCACTTGCAGGATGTCGCCGTTGGCGAAGGCGCCGACGATGGTGTTCGGTATGACGTTGAGGATAAAGCCGACGATGCTCTGGTCTTTACCAGCGGTGACGTAGGCCGCCACTTTGGAAGCATCCAGGGTCGCGACGTCGATGTGCATGCCGGCGCCCGGCTGCACCACGTTGACCACGACCAGGCCAATCAGCAGGGCGATGGTGGAAACAATTTCGAAGTACAGCAGCGCGTAGCCGCCGGTCTTGCCCACCGACTTCATGCTTTGCATGCCGGCGATGCCGCTGACCACGGTACAGAAAATGATCGGGGCGATGACCATTTTGATCAGCTTGATAAAGCCGTCACCCAGTGGCTTGAGGGCCACGCCGGTCTGTGGGTAGAAGTGGCCGAGCAAGATACCGATAACGATTGCAACGATCACCTGGAAATACAGGGATTTGTAGATTGGCTGACGAGTCGTCATTGCAAAGTTCCTCAATCGTCCCGTGTGGCAAATATCCGCCATTGCCCACGGCACTTGAATTGCGAACCCTCCTGCACTGGAGGGATTTGTTGTTTGCGAAGCCTGTAGGAGCAAGCCTGCGCTGTAATCCTTATCGCAAACAGCGTGCCACTTTGCTTAAACGCGCTGAAGGCCTTTAGACATCAGGGCTTGGGGTTCACGGGCGACTCCGGAGAATGCAACAGGGTGGCGGATTTCCGCCCACTCATCCTGTCTCGTCCTACAATTTGGCGGATATCCGCCTTGTCGCCCCGCCGGGTGATGGCTACCATCCGCCCCTCCATGGATGAGGCCCTTGCATGCGTGAACGTACCATCGCCAGCCATTACGCCCGAGCGGCCCTCGGCGGTGCGCGCCGGGCCGGTTTTGACTACTCGGGGGTGTTGCAGCAGGTGGGCATCACCCCGGAACTGCTGACCGAACCCCGCGCACGCATCGCTCCAGAGCAATTTACCCGCTTGCTGCAAATGCTCTGGCTGGGGTTGGATGACGAATACCTGGGGTTTGCAGAAGGGCCGAGCAAACGTGGCACTTTCGCCATGATGTGCCATGCGCTGATTCATTGCCGCACGCTGGAGAAGGCGCTGGAGCGCGGCTTATTGTTTTATAGCCTGTTCCCCCAAGGCCCACGCTGGCAACTGACCAAAGAAGGCGACATGGCGCGTCTGAGCCTGGACGACTCACAGCTATGGGACCCGGACCACTTCCTCAGTGAATGCCTGCTGGTGATCTGGCATCGCCTGGGCAGTTGGTTGATCGGCCAGCGTATCCGGCTGCAGCAGGCCACCTTCAGTTACCCGATGCCGGCCCATGCCGGTGAATACGACCTGCTGTTCCCCTGCCCCCAGGTGTTCGGCGCGCCGACCAGCAGCCTGGTGTTTCCCAGCCGCTACCTGAGCCTGCCGCTGTTGCAGGACGAACGCACCCTCAAGCACTTCTTGCAGCGCTCGCCTGCCGACTTGCTGTCGCGGCCGGATGAAGGCGACAGCCTGAGCAGCCAGTTGCGTCGCTTGCTGAGCCGCGACCGCACGCCCTGGCCAGACCTGGAAGCCGTTGCCCAGCACCTGCACATCAGCCCACAGACCCTGCGCCGCCACCTGCGCGAAGAAGGCACGAGTTTTCAGGCATTGAAGGATGAGCTACGCCGGGATATCGCCATTTACCACCTGGGGCGGGCGGATTTGTCTTTGCAGGAGATCGCCGAGCAGTTGGGGTTTTCCGAACCGTCGGCGTTTCATCGGGCGTTCAAGAAGTGGACGGGGCTGACGCCGGGGGCCTACAGAGCGCAGGAGAGTTAGAGGCGTATTGGCTGGGAAGGCCTCATCGAAGGCAAGCCAGCTCCCACACTTGAATGTATTCACACATCAAAATTTGTAAACCCGATCAACTGTGGGAGCTGGCTTGCCTGCGATGAGGCCAGTGCAGATCACAAGGCAGGAAAGTGAATCCTGAACGCCGCCCCACCCAGCGCTGAATCCCCCAACGTCAACCGCGCGTGATAGCTTTCGATGATGTCCTTGACCACCGCCAGCCCGATCCCCTGCCCCGGGTGCTGGCGATCTAGCCGTTCGCCGCGCTGCAGGATCCGTGCACGCTGGTCCGGTGGTACGCCGGGGCCGTCGTCTTCGATACACAGCTCAATGCCATCGAGGTTTTCCACCAGGCTGATACGCACTTGCTTGAGGCACAGGCGGTAGGCGTTTTCCAGCAGGTTGCCGAGCATTTCGAGCAACGCGCCCTTTTCGATGGGTACCTCGCAGGCCTGCGGCAAATCAAAGGTCACGGTGACCCGCTTGTCGCGATAAACCTTTTCCAATGTATCGCACAGGCTTTGCACCACCGGTTCCAGGCGGACCTGGTGGCGCACCAGGCCACTTTTACGCAGGCTGGCACGCTGCAACTGGTATCCGATCTGCTGGCTCATGCGTTCGATCTGCGATTGCAGCACCCACGCCTGGCTACGTTCTTCGGGGCGCTGGGCCATGTCTTCGCTCACGCCCTGCAACACCGCCAGTGGCGTTTTCAGGCTGTGAGCCAAGTCATCGAGGGAGTCGCGGTAGCGCGCACGCTGTTCGCGCTCGCTGTGCAGCAAGCGGTTCAGGGAGCCGGTCAGGCGCAGCAGTTCGCGGGGGTGTTCTTCGCTGAGGCTTTCGCGGGTGCCACCTTCGATCTGGTCGAGTTCATGGCTCAGGCGTCGCAGGGCTTGCAGGCCCCAGGTCAGGCCCAGCCACAACAGCGTCAACAACACCAGCAAGGCCGCGCCGAACCCGAGGTAGAGGTTCTCGCGCAGGCCTTCGAGGGTCAGTTGGTATTCGCGTACCGGCTGCAGGGCGACAATGCTGAACGCCGCGCTCTTGCCTCCCAGCAGCCGGACCTCGACGTCATACACGAAAAATTCCTGGCCATTGGCCTCGCGAATGCGCGCAAACTCGTTGCCGCGCCCGTCGTAGCGCGGTTTGTAGTTGATGTTTTCTTCCTGGGTCGCCCGCGAGCGCCATACCAGATGGCCTTCACGGTCGTAGATATAGCCCAACAGCCGACTGTCGGTGAGGTTGAAACGCTCATCGGGCAACTGCGCCGGCATCAGCAGGCGGTTATTGTCGACCCGCGCCGCGGAAATCAGGGTGGTCACATCCGACGCCAGGCGCTGTTCGATGGAATCCTGCAGCGCCAGGCTGAACGCGCCTTGCATGGCCGGCAACAAGCCGAGCATAAACAGCACGGCCAGGGTGGCGGCCGCCAGCATCAGGCGCACACGTAGCGAACGAATCAACGGCAGCGCTCATTGAACAGGTAGCCCAGGCCACGCACGGTATCGATTGGCTTGAACCCGGCCGGGCCTTCCAGCTTGCGGCGCAGGCGGCCGACCAGCACTTCGATCACGTTTGGATCGCGCTCGTCGTCATCCGGGTACAGTTGCTCCATCAAACGGTCTTTGGCGACCACTTGCTGATGATGACGCATCAAGTATTCGAGGATCCGATACTCGTAGGCGGTCAGCGCCAGGGGTTGCTCGTCAAGGGAGGCTTGCTTGCGGTTGAGGTCCAGCAGCAGCGGCCCGGCAACGATAGTCGACTGGGTAAAACCGCTGGAGCGACGCAGCAAGGCGTTCATGCGCGCCTCCAGCTCTTCGAACTGGAACGGCTTGACCACGTAGTCGTCGGCCCCGGCCGCCAAGCCTTCAACCTTGTCCTGCCAGTTGCCGCGAGCGGTGAGGATCAGGATCGGGAAGGTCTTGGTCTGGGTGCGCAACTGGCGAATCAGGTCCAGGCCGCCCATGCCGGGCAGGCCAAGGTCGATGATCGCCAGGTCATGGTTGAATTGGCCGGTCTGGTACAGGGCTTCTTCGGCATTGGCCACGGCTTCGACCACATGCCCGCTGTCGGTCAGGCGGGTAAACAGGTGATGACGCAGCAGCGCCTCATCTTCCACCACCAGCAATTTCATAAGGTTCTCCACTGCAATTCAACTAGCCGACAGGGGGATATCATAGCGGCCCTGCAGCTCTTGGGGGCGCAGTTTTATGCCATTGTAGTGGCCGGTCAGGTGCGCGTAGCCGCTGCGATAGTCGGGTTGCGCAGGGGTAGCGCCCAGGGCCTGGCCCCACGGCGCAGCCTGAGTGCCAGCGTCTTCGAAGCTGACACGATGGATCAGGTTGCTGGATTTCTTGGTTTTCTCGCTGCCAAAGGCCGCAAAGGCGCCATCGGACGCCTGCACGCCAGCAGTGGCGCCAAGCATGGTCAAGGCCAACATCAGCTTTTTGATCGCAGTCATGGTGGTTACCTCATACGCGTTTGGGCTGTGGGGTCCAGACTACGCAGGCGCCCCTGAACTCCCCCTGAACAGGCTCTGAACCGCAGCTGAACCGCACCGGGCTATCCACTGGCCCGCCAACTCGGCAAAATACCGCGCATGACGCCCCTACCCGCTTGCTGCACCCCACTTGATGATCATTGGCCGTTGCCGGTTTCTTTGCCGGGCACGGTGTTTTTGAGCACGCGATTCGACCCGGCTTTATTGAGCCCGGGCGATTTCCAGCGCTGCGATGTGCCACCGCCGGCTAGCATCCAGCGCTCGGTCGCCAAGCGCCAGGCGGAATTTCTCGCCGGGCGCCTGTGCGCGCGCGAAGCGCTGCAACGACTCGATCATCTGCGCTGCGTCCCGGCCATCGGCGAAGACCGCGCCCCGGTCTGGCCAGGGCATATCAGTGGCTCCATCACCCACAGCACCGGGCACGCTGCGGCGATTGTCGGGCACAAGGCGCAATGGCGCGGGCTGGGCATGGACCTGGAGCATCTGCTGTCACTGGAGCGGGCCGAACGCCTGGCCGGGGAAATCCTGACGGCCGATGAATTACAGCGCATGGCCACCCTGCCCCGTGAGCAACTCGCCTTGCTGGTGACGCTGACGTTTTCGGTCAAGGAAAGCCTGTTCAAGGCGCTCTATCCGATCGTGCACAAGCGCTTTTATTTCGAGCATGCCGAGGTGCTGGAGTGGTCAGCGGCTGGGAGGGTGCGGTTGCGGTTGCTGACCGATCTTTCGCAAGAGTGGGGCCATGGCAAAGAGCTGGAAGGGCAGTTTGTGGTGCAAGGGGAGCAGTTGTTGAGCCTGGTGGCTATCAGCGCCTGGTAGACCACCATCGCGGGCACGCCCGGCTCCCACATTGGGAATGCATTCGCCTGTGGGAACTGGCTTGCCTGCGACAGCGGTGTCAGGGCTTATCCTGATCCCTGGGCCAGCTTAGGCTGAAGCACGCCCCGCCCAGGTTGTTGCTCTTGCTGATCAACGCCCGCCCGCCGTGCCAATAGATAATCCGCCGCACGATCGACAAACCCAGGCCATGCCCGCCAGAGGCGCGCGTACGGCTGTCATCCAGGCGCAGGAACGGCGTGAAGATCCGCTCCCAGGCGCTTTCCGGCACGCCGGGGCCGTCGTCTTCCACATCGATGCGGCAGCGTACCTGCCCCACCTGATAACTGATCAACACTTGGCCTTTGGCGTGGCGCATGGCATTGCTCACCAGGTTTTGCAGGGCGCGGTGCAGGTAGCGCGGTTCAGCGTCGACCCAGGCGTCATCCCAATGCGCCGATGACAGGCAAATACCCCGGGTGACGGTGACCTGGGGGCGCAATGGCGATAATTCGCCAATCACCTGGTCGAGCAATGCATCAAGGTCCACGCGCTGGAAATTCAGTTCCGGCGCACCCTGTTCCAAGCGGGCATAAGTGAGCATCTCGTCCACCAGGCCATCAAGGTCCTGGATATCGCCATCCATACCCTCCAGGTACTTGCGCCGCGCCTCGGGCGTGGCGGCGTCACCGATCATCTCCAGGCCAAAACGCAGGCGCGCGACCGGAGTGCGCAGCTCGTGGGAGACCGCCCGCACCAGCTCACGCTGAATCGCCAGCAATTGCTGCAGGTGCTCGGCCATGCCATTGAAAGCTGCCGCCAGCCGCCCGACCGAGTCTGCACCGCGAGCGGGTACGCGCACTTCCAGGTTGCCCTTGGCGATACGCGTGGCCGCCGCCGCCAGGCCTTTGAGCCGACGCTCAAGTTGTCGCACCAGCAGATAGACGATCAAGCCGATCAGGGTCAGGCCAATCAAGGTGATCAGGATCAGCCATTGCGCCGGGTATGGGTTCATCTGGTACAGCGGGCCGATCTCCAGTACCCACGGGGTGCCGACCATGCCGGCAAACACGCGAATCGAATCGCCGCCCTTGCCCAGCGCCATCACCGTATCGCCCTCCGCCACGCGGCGACGCTGGTCCTCGTCCATGTCGGCCTGGTCAAGGGCCGTCAAGTGCATTTCAAAACCAAAACCCTTGGCGTGCTTGATGTCGGCCAGGCGCTGGGGCTGTTCGGCCACCGGGAAGCGCACCAGTTCGTCGGCCAGCAGGTAAATGGTTGCGCGGGCCAATTGCTCGCTGATCTGCTGCACTTCGCCGGTAAGCACCAATTGCTCTTGCTCGCTGACCAACCGCAGCACCCGCGCCGCATGAGGCCCGGTCTGTTCCACCAGGACCTGGCCGCGTTGCAGGCGGTTGCGCTGGCCAAGGTCCAATTGCGCATCGGTGAACGTGCGCAGTTCCAGCGGAATACCGAGCAAACGCTCCCACACCGCCAAGGCGCGCTGTCGTTCAATGGCGCTCATGGGCTGCAGGTTATCGCCCATCAACGCAAAAGTGCCGTGGGCCAGGCGCTCACGGTACTGGCCGCTGCGCACGTCATTAAGCAGGTGCAGTGCCAGGGCGCCGAGCAACGCCACCAGGATCAGCGCCGCGCACATGCCGCCGTAGATGCGCAGGAAGATCGAGTTCACAGCGGCATATCGGCAGCAGCTTCGGGGACGAACAGGTAGCCTTTGCTGCGAATGGTCTTGATCAGGCGTGGGTGGATCGGATCGTCGCCGATCTTTGGCCGAATGCGCGAGATACGCACATCAATGGAGCGATCCTGGCCGTCATAACCAATACCGCGCAGAGCTATGAAGATTTCTTCGCGGGACAGAATGCGTCCGGCGTTTGCAACCAGCAGCCACAACAGGTCGAATTCAGCGCTGGTCAGTTCGATGCTGCCCTCATGCAACCAGGCTTCGCGCAAGGCATTGTCCACCACCAACGGACCAAACTGGAGGCGGCGCTGGTTTTCCACTGCAACGGGCAACACCGGTTCGCTGCGGCGCAGCAGCGCCTGGATACGTGCCAGCAACAAACGCGGGCGCACGGGCTTGCACACATAGTCGTCGGCGCCCATGTCCAAGCCCTGCACCTGGTCCATGTCGTCGGTGCGCGCGGTGAGCATCAGGATCACGCCGTCATAACGCTCGCGCACCTTGCGGCAGATGCTCAGGCCGTCTTCGCCGGGCAGCATCAGGTCGAGGATCACCAGGTCGGGCTGTTCGGCGATGATGCGCGCCGTGGCCTTGGCACCATCGCTTTCCACCGACACACGCAGGCCGTTGCTTTCCAGGTACTCACGGGTCAACTCGGCGAGTCGCTCGTCGTCCTCGACGATCAGTATCTGCCAGGCTTCTTGCTCCATGCATTGTCCTCGTTTTTATAAGAAGTTCTTCTGGCCGACACAATCGAATGTGAAATACGGTCGGTGTGGAGCTGGCTTGCCTGCGATGAGGGTGGGTCAGCGCGCCTGTTGGTGGCCGATACACCGCCATCGCAGGCAAGCCAGCTCCCACCTATTGATCTTTCGCAGGCATAGCCTGTTTGTCATGTTTTGAAGGCATAACAAAGGCCGATTGTAGCCATGCAACGGCCCTTGAACACAAGCCGCGAAATCCATTCGGTCATGACGATTTTTTGTGGTAGGGTTCGCGCCCTCAAAATTCCCGCCGGCAGTTTCTAGCCGGGAATATTCGGTGACAAACGGTGTAATCCAGTAGTAATGCGGCCTACACGGGTGTTCCATGATTCATACACATTTTACCCACAGCGTTATCCACAGGTAGTGCGTTGCTAAGCCCCCGAAAACGCATTATCTTGTACCTCGGCGCTAAAAAAACCCTACATGTAGGGTTTTCAGCGAAAAGACCAAACACAGATCAGACAAGAAACTCAAGCGCTTTCTTGCTCGTGCTTGGTTGAACCAAAGCATTTTTTGAAAGCCCAAACCGCGCACGCGGATGGCAACCGTTTTCCAGCCCGATTGGCAGAAAACGGTACGGGTGTTGCAGGGCTTGAATGGGGCCACTGTCACCCACCAGGAATACGGCTAAGGGCTCCCCGGCCCCGAACCAAAGACTTCGGCATGGAAGCGGCGCGATGAGCTCCCTTCCTCCTGTCCCGAAGTTGTTATGCCAGGCCCAGGCCTGCTGTAAGTGCTTCAGGACGGAACGGTGGGCACCGTGATGGTGCCCAAATAAATATAGAATGTGGAGACACCCCCTCATGCAAACCGACACAACTCGCGAGAACCCGCAGGGCTCCGTGCCGCAGGCCGCTGATTCGAATCTGGATCTGTCCGCCACTGCACCTGGCCAACTGCGTGTGATCAAGCGTAACGGCACTGTCGTTCCTTATACCGATGACAAAATCACCGTCGCCATCACCAAAGCGTTTCTTGCAGTTGAAGGCGGCACCGCTGCCGCTTCGTCGCGCATCCACGACACCGTTGCCCGTCTGACCGAACAGGTCACCGCGACCTTCAAACGTCGCATGCCATCGGGCGGCACCATCCACATCGAAGAAATCCAGGACCAGGTTGAACTGGCCCTGATGCGTGCCGGCGAGCAGAAAGTGGCCCGCGACTACGTGATCTACCGTGATTCGCGCGCCAAGGAACGTGCCGTACGTTCCCCGGCCGAAGAAGCCGCCGTACAAGCGCACCCGTCGATCCGCATCACCCTGGCTGACGGCAGCTTTGCCCCGTTGGACCTGGGCCGCCTGAACACCATCATCACCGAGGCCTGCGAAGGTCTGGAAGAAGTCGACGGTGACCTGATCCAGCGCGAAACCCTGAAGAACCTGTACGACGGCGTCGCCCTGACCGACGTCAACACCGCCCTGGTGATGACCGCCCGTACCCTGGTCGAGCGTGAGCCGAACTACTCGTTCGTGACCGCGCGCCTGTTGATGGACACCCTGCGTGCCGAAGGCCTGGGCTTCCTGAAAGTCGCCGACAGCGCCACTCACCACGAGATGGCCGACCTGTACGCCAAGGCCCTGCCGGCCTATATCGCCAAAGGTATCGAATTCGAATTGCTGAACCCGATCCTGGCCACCTTCGACCTGGAAAAACTCGGCAAGGCAATCAACCACGAGCGCGATCAGCAGTTCACCTACCTGGGCCTGCAAACCCTGTACGACCGTTACTTCATCCACAAGGACGGCATCCGCTTCGAACTGCCGCAAGTGTTCTTCATGCGCGTGGCCATGGGCCTGGCGATCGAAGAGAAGAACAAGGAAGACCGCGCGATCGAGTTCTACAACCTGCTGTCGTCCTTCGACTACATGTCGTCGACTCCGACCCTGTTCAACGCCGGTACCCTGCGTCCCCAGCTGTCGAGCTGCTACCTGACCACCGTGCCGGATGACCTGTCGGGCATCTACCACGCGATCCACGACAACGCCATGTTGTCCAAATTCGCCGGCGGCCTGGGCAACGACTGGACACCGGTGCGCGCACTGGGTTCGTACATCAAGGGCACCAACGGCAAGTCCCAGGGCGTCGTACCGTTCCTGAAAGTGGTGAACGACACCGCCGTCGCCGTGAACCAGGGTGGCAAGCGCAAAGGCGCTGTATGTGCCTACCTGGAAACCTGGCACATGGACATTGAAGAGTTCATCGAGCTGCGCAAGAACACCGGTGATGACCGTCGTCGTACCCACGACATGAACACCGCCAACTGGATCCCTGACCTGTTCATGAAGCGCGTCTTCGATGACGGCAAGTGGACACTGTTCTCGCCATCCGAAGTGCCGGACCTGCACGACCTGACCGGCAAAGCCTTCGAAGAGCGCTACGAGTACTACGAAGCCCTCACCGAGTACCCAGGCAAGGTCAAGCTGTTCAAGACCATCCAGGCCAAAGACCTGTGGCGCAAAATGCTGTCCATGCTGTTCGAAACCGGCCACCCATGGTTGACCTTCAAAGACCCATGCAACCTGCGCAGCCCGCAGCAGCACGTGGGCGTGGTCCACAGCTCGAACCTGTGCACCGAGATCACCTTGAACACCAACAAGGACGAGATCGCCGTTTGCAACCTGGGCTCGATCAACCTGCCGAACCACATCGTCAACGGCAAGCTGGACACCGTAAAGCTTGCACGCACCGTCAACACCGCCGTACGCATGCTCGATAACGTGATCGACATCAACTACTACTCGGTGCCACAGGCGCAGAACTCCAACTTCAAGCACCGTCCGGTTGGCTTGGGCATCATGGGCTTCCAGGACGCCTTGTACCTGCAGCACATCCCTTACGGTTCCGACGCTGCGGTCGAATTCGCCGACAAGTCCATGGAAGCGGTCAGCTACTACGCGATCCAGGCTTCCTGCGACCTGGCCGACGAGCGTGGCGCCTACGAGACGTTCCAGGGTTCGCTGTGGTCCAAGGGCATCCTGCCGCTGGATTCGCAACAGATCCTGATCGAAGCCCGTGGCCAGAAGTACATCGACGTTGACCTGAACGAAACCCTGGACTGGGCGCCGGTACGTGCCCGTGTGCAGAAAGGTATTCGTAACTCCAACATCATGGCCATCGCACCGACCGCCACCATCGCCAACATCACTGGCGTGTCGCAGTCGATCGAACCGACCTACCAGAACCTGTATGTGAAATCGAACCTGTCGGGCGAATTCACCGTGATCAACCCGTACCTGGTTCGCGACCTGAAGGCCCGTGGCCTGTGGGACTCGGTCATGATCAACGACCTGAAGTACTACGACGGTTCCGTGCAGCAGATCGAACGCATCCCGCAAGAACTCAAAGAGCTCTACGCGACCGCTTTCGAAGTGGACACCAAGTGGATCGTTGACGCCGCCAGCCGTCGTCAGAAGTGGATCGACCAGGCCCAGTCCCTGAACCTGTACATCGCCGGCGCCTCGGGCAAGAAGCTGGACGTGACCTACCGCATGGCGTGGTACCGTGGCCTGAAAACCACTTACTATCTCCGTGCCCTGGCTGCGACCAGCACCGAGAAGTCGACCATCAACACCGGCAAGCTGAACGCAGTGTCCAGCGGCAACCACGGTGATGACTCGGTACTCGCAGCACCCGCCGGCCCAGCACCGGTGCCAAAAGCCTGCGCGATTGACGAGCCGGATTGCGAAGCTTGCCAATAAGCTGAGCCAGTCCAGGGATATTGTCCCCCTGGATTGAAAAAGCCCGATAGACCCCGACTGCATAGGGTTTATCGGGCTTTTTGCTGACTGCCTTAGAGAAACGCGTACGCAATACCCTGCTTTGGCGCGCCACCTCGGCGCCCCCACAACTCCACGCGCCCGTCGATGACCACCATCGAATGGCGATCGTAGGCCACGACGCCGAGCTTGCCGCTCGCCAGCTCACTGCTTGAGGACTGCCTGTAAAGCCCTTTCAAACCCAGACGATCCAATGCTTCGCGGGGCATTTCGCCGTTATTCAAACTTTGCATCGCATGGGCGAAGCTTCTTTTTGATTGGCTAGGGTTGTCGTCCAAGCCATTCCCTTCCATCTGTGCCCGCTTGGCGCTCGCTGCAAACATGAAGTTGGCATCGGTCAGCATGCCCGGATTGTCACCCTTGAACTGCGCATACCTGGCCGCCTGCTTTAATTCATCCTTGGATAGATTAAGTTCGAAGCCGTCGCGCATCTTCACGTGATAACCGTCTGCCGTCTCTTTTACCTCCTTGAACACGTCAGTGGGTTTCTGACCAAACTTCATCATTGCGCCCTTTATCGCTGAAACCGTGACGCAATTGCCATCGGGGCCCTGGCTGAATCCACTCCAGATGTTGTCCGGTTTTTTTCCTGGGTTACTTTGATCAGGCTTGTAGTTGAAGTGCTTGGAGCCTTCCGTAATCGGCAGATTACTCATGGGCTCGCTGGGCCCAAAATTACCGGGGCTTGGCCTGCCACCACCGCCCCCACCGCCCCCACCTGGCGACGGGCCAGGAGAAGGCGGCGAAGGTGTGGGTGATGTATCGTCCGTTTCCGGAAACCATTCTTTCATCAGGCGCCGCAGCATCTCCAGCCAGGAGACGTCTGCCTTCTCCATCAACTCCTGCATGATCTCCTTGAACTTTTCATCACCCAGTTCTTCGCGCTTCTCGTTCAACTTGTCACGAAGGTCCTGGACGGTTTGGCTCTTGGATGTTTTCTCGGCATCTCTCAACTCATTGAGCAGTTGCCTCACTGATTCAGCATCAGAGGACTTGCCTCCCCCGGGTTCATCCGACTGACTTTTGCGTCTGTATAGACCGGCGCTGTAGTTATTCAGAACAAACCAATGGCTGCCTGCTGGCATCCCTTCCCACTGCTTGTAGATCGCCATGCCGCTCTCCCGATGGTCCATGGGCGACATGCGCCCGTGTCCCGTGCGTGGCGCAAGGGGCGTTGGGCGTTCCAGCAGCAAGGCGAGATGAAACAGGCGGTAAACTAGCAACGCGCGCGCACAAAAAAGCCCCTCGATTGAGGGGCCTTTTTGTGTGCAGGTATTTTTTGAGCAGGGGTATCAGGTCATCTGAATGATGGTCTGCATGATGGTGCTTTGGGTGGAGATGGTCTTGGCGTTCGCCTGGTAGTTGCTCTGGGCCTTGATCAGGTCCACCAGTTCGTTGGTCAGGTTGACGTTGGAGTTCTCCAGGGAGTTGGCCACGATCGAACCCAGGGTGCCGGCTTGCGGGTTGTCATAACCCGGCTGGCCCGAGGCGAAGGTCTCTTTCCAGGTGGTCGCACCGGCTGGCTGCAGGCCCTGCTCGTTGTTGAAGCTGGCCAGGGAGATCTGGCCGATGGCCTTGCTCTGCTGGTTGCTGAAGGTGGCGAACAGGACGCCGCTGCCGTCGATTTTCAGGCCGGTGATCTGGCCGGTGGCATAGCCGTCGGTGACCGGAGGGTTACGGTAGGTAGCCGAGTTGTACTGGGTAATGTTGGCCATGTTGATGGCGATGCCGCCCGGGTTGGCATCCGCACCGTTAGCCTTCCACACGCCGTCAGTCACCTTGCCTGGAACCCACCCGGCAACGGTCAGGGTCTTGTCGGACACACCATTGGTGACGACAGTAGTCAGATTGCCAGCGCCATCGAAGGTCAATGTCGACGGCACGGGTGGCGTCGAAGGGGTGCCAGTCGGGGCCGAACCATCAGGGTTGCGACCGTCAATCAGGGTATAGGCATTCCACTTGTTGCCGTCGGTTTTCACCAGGTACTGCACCATCGGGTGCGCGTTCCCCTGAGAGTCGTACAAGGTGGTGCTGTATTGGGTGGTGAAGGTCTCGGTCTTGGTCGGGTCAAACGGCTTGGCCGCCTGGTCAATCACCGGCTCCGAGGAATTCAGGTTACTGGTGGAGTCGACCTTGGTGGATGCCTTGGGCGGCAGATTCGCCAGGTTCAGTTGCAGATCGACCAAGCCGCCCTTGGTGATCTTGCCATTATCGTCCGCGGCATATCCTTGCAGGCGCGAAGTGCCGGTGTTGTTGGTGATGTAGCCGTCCTTGTCCGCACGGAACGCACCACTACGGGTGTACTCCAGCGAACCGTCGCTGCCCTTCTGCACGAAGAAGCCACCGCCCTGAATCGCCATGTCGAGGATGCCGCCGCTACCGTTGACATCGCCCTGGGTGAACTGCTGGGACACCGCCGCCAGGTTCACACCGTTGCCGATGCTGTTCTGGCCGGTGCCCAGCTTGGAAGCCGCGTAGATATCGGCGAATTCCGCACGGGATGACTTGAAGCCAGTGGTCGCGACGTTGGCGATATTGTTGCCGGTCACGTCCAGTTGTTTGTTGGCCGCATAGAGGCCGCTAAGGCCGATATTAAAAGACATGTTTCTCTCCTTCTGCCGTATTTAGCCGGCTCTATGTACCGATAGTCTGAATTTGCGACAGCTTGACGCTGCCCATGCCGCCTGCAAGGTTGAGCAGCATTTCGCCGCCAGTCTTGCTCAGGGTCACACTGGTGACCGTGGCGGGCAGCGAAGTGGCCAAGGCCACTGCGTCGCCTTTGTCGTTCTTGGTGGTGGCGTTGAAGGTGTAGGTGCCAGCTGGGGCGACCTCGCCCTTGTCGTTCTTGCCGTCCCAGATAAAGCTTTGGGTGCCGGCACTCTGGGCGCCCATGTCAACGGTGCGCACCACATTGCCGTCTTTGTCGGTGATCTTGACGGAGACATTGCCCACCGCCGAGGTCACTGCCACCGAACCGGTCATGCTCTTGCTGGTATCCACCATGGCCTTGTCGGTCTGGATGATGATTGAGCGCCCCACCAGCGACGAAGCCTGCAGCGCCTGCGAGGAGCTGAAGTTGCTGGAGATGTTGTTCACCGAGTCATTCAGGGTGTTGATGCCTTCCAGGCTGCTGAACTGGGCAAGCTGCGCGACGAACGCGCCGTTGTCCTGAGGCGACAGCGGGTTCTGGTTTTTCAGTTGAGTGACGAGCAGTTGCAGGAACGCATCCTTGCCCAGCGACTGGTTGCCCGTCGCCGTCTTGGAAGCGTCACTGACGCTGCTGTTATTCGTCGCGGTCTTGACCTTGGAATTGAAAAGGTCCTGAACCGCCGTGTTGTTAGACGTATCAACGATGGCCATTATTTGGCGCCCCTTATCACTGACCCAGGGTCAGAACCTTCTGCATCATGGTTTTGGCGGTGTTCATCATTTCCGCGTTGGTCTGGAACGAGCGACTGGCGGAGATCATGTCAGCCATTTCCTCGACCACGTTGACGTTGGGGTAGTAGACGTAACCCTTTTCGTTCGCGGCCGGATGGTTGGGCTCGTAACGGGCCTCCAGGTTGCTCTGGTCTTCGACCACGCCCAACACCTGCACGCCTGAGCCGGCGGCGTCCTGGTTCTGGAACAACGAATCGCTGCCGTTTGCCTGACCACCCTGGAACATGGTGGCAAACACCGGATGGCGGGCGCGATACGTCTGGTCAATGCTCGACGAGACGGTCTCGGCGTTGGCGATGTTACTGGCGACGGTGTTCAAACGCGTGGTCTGCGCGCTCATGCCACTGCCGGCAATATTGAAAACACTGGACAGAGACATGGCTTACTCTCCACGCAGGGCTGACATCAGCCCTTTGAATTTGCTGTTGAGCAGGGTGAAGCTGGCCTGGAAGTTCACCGAGTTTTCGGCGTAGTTCGATTGCTCCAGCTGGGCGTCGACGGTGTTCTGGTCGATCGACGGCTGCATCGGCGTGCGATACAGCAGCGACTCGTCACCCTTGCTCAGGCCTTGCGCTTCGATATGACGGCTGTTGGTCATGTTCAAGGCGAAGGTGCCGTTCTTGGTCTTGTCCTGCTGTGCGGCGAGCACGGCGGAGAAGTCCAGGTCCCGAGCCTTGTAGTTCGGGGTGTCGGCGTTGGCAATATTGTTGGCCAGGACTTCGGCACGCTGGGCGCGGAAGCCCAGGGCTTGTTCGTGGATACCGAGCGCTTTATCGAAGCTGATGCTCATGGCGGAAACCTTTAGGCTGACCTGCTGTTCGTTAGCAGGGTTATAGCAAGGTGCATGCCAATCTTGCGGGAGCCCCTATATCAAGGGTTTGGAGGGGAGTCGACGGCGGCTATGCCAGAAAAGCGGCAAGCGATTTCCGCGTAGCGCCATTAAAGCGGCAATGGGCAGTTGCCGCTTTACGCCAGCTTGCCGAGAAAAAAAATGTGGGAGCTGGCTTGCCTGCGATGGCGGAGTACCTGCCGACCAATTCATCGACTGACACAACGCCATCGCGGGCAAGCCCGGCTCCCACAGTTTTATTGCATACCCCAGGCTACTTGGCCTGGTAGATGATCCCCGGGCTGCATTGCACCATCTGGAAGTGATCCGGCAGCCCATTGAGCGCCTCGGAAGCACCGAGGAACAGATAACCTCCGCGCTTGAGCGTGCCGTGGATGCGCAACAGGATGTCTTTCTTCACTTCAGCCGAGAAATAGATCAGCACGTTGCGGCAGAACACCATGTCGAACTTGCCTAGGCTGGCGTAGCTGTCGAGCAGGTTGAACGAGCGAAATTCGACGCGGTTCTTGATCGGCGCCTTGATCGCCCAACGCCCTGCCCCTTTGGGGTCGAAGTAGCGTTGCAGGCGTTCCTGGGACAAACCTCGGCCCAGGGCCAGGCTGTCGTACTCACCGGTCTTGCAGTTGGTGAGCATGGTGCCGGACAAGTCCGTGGCCACAATTTGCGCACCGGCTTTCAACTGGCCCATGTTGGTCCGCTCGAACTCATCGATGGACATCGAGATCGAGTACGGCTCCTGCCCCGAAGAACAGGCCGCCGACCAGATACGCAGGCGCTGGCCCGGGCTGGCCTTGATGGCTTCGGGCAACACTTTGTTCTTTAGCACTTCAAAGGGATAGGTATCGCGAAACCATAAGGTTTCGTTGGTGGTCATGGCATCGACCACCATTTCCTTGAGCCCACTGCGCGGCTGCCCCTGGATCCGCTGGACCAACTCACCCAGGGACTTGATGCCCTGCTGTTCCATCAGCTTGTTGAGACGGCTGGATACCAGGTACTGCTTGTTTTCACCGAGCAATATGCCACAGGCTTTTTCCAGGAAGACCCGGAACTGTTCGAAATCCAAATTACCCGTAGACAATGATGCCGCCTCTTAAATCGTGTGACCGCCGGGGGACATCCCCTAGCCGTGATCTGCTGCCTTGATCCGGTCGACTACCCGGGATGCGAGGTCATCAGGACGGAATTTGGCCAGAAAGTCATCCGCACCGACCTTCTTGACCATTGCCTGATTGAATACCCCCGACAACGAAGTATGCAGGATGATATGCAATTTTTGCATGCGTGGATCGTTACGTATCTCGGCCGTGAGCGTATAGCCATCCATTTCCGGCATCTCGATGTCAG
Organism: Pseudomonas sp. FSL L8-0168; assembly: GCF_037976155.1. Taxonomy (NCBI): domain Bacteria; kingdom Pseudomonadati; phylum Pseudomonadota; class Gammaproteobacteria; order Pseudomonadales; family Pseudomonadaceae; genus Pseudomonas; species Pseudomonas sp. FSL L8-0168. The sequence continues at coordinate 3,847,676 of NZ_CP150262.1, forward strand.
AGATCATCATCAAGAATTCTTCTTCGGGCTTCTTGCCTTCGTCCGCCAGCTTGCGCAGGTAATCCAGGGCTTGGCGTCCGTCATTGAGGGCCACCACCTCCACCCCGACGGTTTGCAGGCAACGCGTGACCTGCTTGCGCGCCACCGAAGAGTCGTCCACGGTCAACACGCGCAGCGAAACCGCCTTGTGTGCCGTTTCGGCATCCACCACTCCGACGGAGATGGTTTCCGAGGTGGGGGCCACTTCGGCGAGGATCTTCTCCACGTCGATGATTTCCACCAACTGGTTATCGACCCGCGTCACCGCCGTCAGGTAGTGATCGCGCCCCGTGCCCTTGGGCGGCGGATGGATCTCTTCCCAGTTCATATTGACGATGCGCTCCACCGAGCGCACCAGGAAACCCTGGGTCTTGGTGTTGTACTCGGTGATGATCACGAAAGGGTTCTGGCGGTCTTGCAAACCCGCGGCCCCCGTGGCCATGGCCAGGTCAAGAATCGGAATGGTCGCGCCCCGGATGTTGGCCACGCCACACACCACCGGACTGGACTTGGGCATGATCGTCAACTTGGGACATTGCAGCACTTCACGCACTTTAAACACGTTGATGCCATACAACTGATTGCCATCCAGGCGGAAAAGCAACAACTCCAGGCGATTCTGCCCTACCAGCTGTGTACGCTGGTTTACTGAATCCATTACACCTGCCATGCCCAGACTCCTAAATCCTAGGGGTACGACGCGTACCCAACACTAAACGGCACGAGCTTTGCTATTTACTGAGTATGGATATTAAAACGACAGTTTCCCGACACCCTGGCCGCTCACGCTACCGCAGACTGCTCTGCGCCGCGATGGCGCTGCTTGTCTCGGGCCTGGGCGTCACGGCCCGCGCCGACAACGTTACCCTGCCTGATCTACTTATCGGCGTCACCCAAGGCTTTCTTGAGTTCACTGTAGAAGATTATCTGGCGACCACCCAGACGCCGGGGCGTTATGAAATTCAGGTCAACCAGTTGGACCCACGTTTGCGCATGCCAATGTGCGACAAGGAATTGACAGCCACCCTGGAAAGCCCCGCCCAGCCTATCGGCCGTGTGACCGTGAAGGTGCGCTGTGAGGGCGCCTCGCCCTGGACGGTATTTGTGCCGGCGCAGGTCAAGCTGTTTCGCGACGTAGTGGTAGTGGCGCGGCCATTGAAGCGCACCGGCATCATCGGCTACGACGATGTGGCGCTGCGCGAGAGGGACATCAGCTTGATCAACCAGGGCTACCTGACGTCACTGGACCAGGCCGTCGGGCAAAAACTCACCCGCCCCGTGGTCACTGACCAAGTCCTCACACTGGTTCATCTGGAACAGGCGGAGGTGATTCGCAAGGGTGACCAAGTGGTGATTTCCGCCAGCAGTGGCGGCCTGAACGTCAGGATGCCGGGCGAGGCGTTGTCCAACGGCGGCATGAGCGAACAGATCCGTGTCAAGAACCTCAACTCCAATCGCGTGATCAAGGCGCGGGTCACGGCGCCAGGCCAAGTCGAGGTGGCGCTATAGATGACTGGAATCAAATGCCAGCTTTTCCTACACTGTGTGCTGGATATTGAGCCGAACAGGTTTATTGTCAATCGAGCCTAAAGTTTGCCCGGGTATGGCCGAAAACATGGCAAGCGTCCAAATACCCAGAGGTTTTTCAACATGGTCATTGATTTCAGTCGTTTGAATAACACCCCGGCCTTGCCCGGCAATACGCGCACCGGCGGTGCCAAGGACAGCGTAGAAGCCAAGCCGCAGCCCTTGCCTGCCAAAGCAGAGCAGGCCGCCGCCAGCCAGAGTGGGGAATCGGTACACCTGAGCAATGAGGCTCAACAGTTGCAGAAGGTCACTGACTCGCTGCGCGATCAACCCGTCGTCAACAAAGCCCGCGTGGCCGAGTTGAAACAGGCTATCGCCGATGGCAGCTATAAAGTCGACAGCAACCGTGTAGCCAGCAAGCTGCTCAACTTCGAAGCCGAGCGCTAGGCAAAGGCCTGCGCAGGGCTTTTGGACGCTTAAAACCCAAGGCCAGCCATGCACCACGACGAACATTTGCTCCAACTGATCATTGATGATCTGGCGCCGACGCAACAATTGCTCGAGCTGCTCAAGGAAGAATCCCTGGCCTTGTACGGCCGGGATATGCCCTTGCTGGAAGAAATCCTGGCGCGCAAACAGTCGCTGATTGTCTTGCTCGAACAGCACGGAAAGAAGCGCAGCGAGATTCTGATCAGCCTGGGCCTGCCTGCCGACCACGATGGCCTGGCACAACTGGCCAGCCACTCTTCAGTCGGCGATCAACTGCTGGCACAGAGCAAAGAACTCAATCATTTGCTCGCACAGTGCCAGGAAGCCAACCTGCTCAACGGTCAGTCGATCCAGCTTCAGCAAGCCACGACCGCCAATCAGCTGCGCATACTGCACGGCGGAGAGCCTCCGGCCCTGTATAACGCCCAAGGCTCCACCTCACGCCTGGTCAAGCCAAGCACCCGCAGCCAAGCCTGACACCGGTTTACAGCGCGACCTATCCAAGGCGCGCTACATACTGGCAAAATGCCGGTTCTTGCGTGTAGTCGTATTTTGCCTGGAGATGGAAGAACCGTGTTCAACGCCCTTAATGCGGAAGATGCACCGCAGCCACCCAAGGTGCTCACCACGCCTCTGGAAATCGCCAGCACGTTGCGGATGCTGCAAGAAAGCCATGACCCGCTGATCATCACTTTCCACGAACGCAGCCAGCGGTTCCAGAGCTACCTGGTGGACATTGACCGCGACAGCAAGACGCTGGTACTGGACGAAATGATTCCCCGTGACGGTGAACGCTATCTTGAGAATGGCGAAGCCTTCCGTATCGAAGGTTTCCATGAGGGCGTGCGGGTTGCCTGGGAAAGCAACGGCACCTTGACCATCAGCGAAAAAGGCGGCCACCGCATCTATAGCGGCAGCCTGCCCGGCGAAGTGGTTTACCATCAACGACGCAATGCCTTCCGCGCCGCACTCAAGCTTGCGCAGTTGGTGGACATTCAGTTGGGTGGCGAGAAGCTCAAGGCACCTATCAGCGGTAAGCTGCTGGATATCTCGGCAACCGGCTGCAAATTGCGCTTTGAAGGCGATATCTCCGAACGTCTGCAGTTGGGCCAGGTCTATGATCGCTTTATTGCTGCCCTGCCCTTCGGCAGCATGACCACTTCCGTGGAACTGCGCTACCTGCACTTCGAAGACAAGATCAACACCACCTTTGCCGGCGTGCGCTTTCACAACATGAGTGGTTTGGTGCAGCGACAAGTGGAACGCTTTGTCTACCAACTGCAGCGAGAAGCTCGGCGCTTCGATAAAGACGACGATCTTTAAGCGTTAGACGCTGAGATAAAAAAACGGGCAGATCCTGATGGGATCTGCCCGTTTTTTCGTTCAGGGGCGCGCCCTGCTTAAGTCATGGGGATGTTCGTCCGGGTCTGGTGGCTCGTGCGGTTCTTCGCTCGTTGGCTCCTCGGTATCAGGGACGGGCTCTGGGTCAGGAACAGTGACTTGCATCTGCTCCTGCACCACCTGCTCATCCACCCGCGGGTCAAGGGCAGCCACCAAAGGCGAACTGGACATGCTGTCGGGCATCGCCACGTGATGCAGTGGTGCGTCGTCGACCTGATGCAGGTTGGTTACCGCCTTGGGTCGAATGCGCCACACCAGGATCAGCGCACACAGGCTGAAAAACGCGTAGAGCATCTGGCTGCCGAATAGCTTCATCACCACACCGGCCAACAGCGGCCCCGCGCTGGCGCCGATCCCGTAAGTAACGAGCAACATGGCCGTCAGTGACACCCGGCGATCGCCTTCCACATGGTCGTTGGAAAAGGCCACCGCCAAGGGGTAAAGGCAGAACTGCACCAGCGAACAGAAGAAGCCCGCCACGAACAACACCTCCAACGGTACCTGCGTCATGATGGCCAACGGTAAGGCCGTTATCGCCAGGCACAAGGCAAAGCAGCGAATCAGCAGCGCGCGGTCATAGCGGTCCGACAACCAGCCCAGTGGCCACTGCACGACCAATCCAGCAAAAATGCAGCTACCCATGAACAAGCCGACTTGCTCAGTCGTCAGGCCCTGCTGAGAGGCGTAGAGCGGCGCCAAGCCGTAGAACGAACCGACGATCAACCCAGCGCCCAACACGGTGCTGAGCGATTGCGGCACGCGCTTGATAAAGAAGCGCGGCTCCATCGGAGCCGGGTGCAGTGGGGCCGGGTGAATGCGTCGGGTCATCGCCACAGGGACCAGGCACAGCGCAAAGCACAGCGCTACGAGCATCAACAGTTCAAGCCCGAGATGGGGGTGCATGACCAGGATCAATTGGCCCAGCACCAACCCAAGGTAGGACGCAATCATGTAACCGCTGAACACTACGCCGCGCTGCTTGGCGTCTGCCTGCTCATTGAGCCAACTCTCGATGACCATGTACTGGCACATCATCCCCAGGCCCACGATCATCCGCAGCACAATCCAGGCTGGCAGCCAATCAATCAAACCGTGACCCAGCACTGCTGCGCCGACGATCCCGGCGCAGGTAGCGTAGGCACGAATATGCCCGACCCGGGCAATCAAGCGGTGCCCGAGCTTGCCGCCCAGCACCAAGCCAAAATAGTTGGCAGCCATCAGCGCACCCACCCACAGGCTGTCGACGTTGTCTGCTGCCAGACGCAAAGCCAGATAAGTACTAAGCAGGCCGGAGCCGATCAGCATCATCAAAGAGGCGAAATAAAGGGCTCGAAAAGATTTCCAGATCTGGCGCATCGGCGTTCCGAGCGGCTCCTTGCGGTGAGGGGTAGGGCTATCAGCATGATAGTCCGGGGCGGTTGAGTCCGGACAGACGGTAGGGTCTGTTTCCGGGGATTATTTTGTTTCACAGCTCAGACGATACGTGGGTGTCTGTGAGGTACATAACCGTGGAGATAAATACACGGCGCACCACCTGTGAACCTTGATAACACGCAAGGTTCGACTGGTAATGGGGTATCTGTACAAAAGGCGTCAATGGAACGCTGTGCAGGCTTTGGAAGTTGGCGTTCTTTTCGAGCGCCCAAAACAAAACCCCAACTGCTTTCGCAATTGGGGTTTCGGAATTTAATCTTGACGATGACCTACTCTCACATGGGGAAACCCCACACTACCATCGGCGATGCATCGTTTCACTGCTGAGTTCGGGATGGGATCAGGTGGTTCCAATGCTCTATGGTCGTCAAGAAATTCGGGTACTGAGTCGTGGCCAACTGGCCTCGCTTCAGCAAATTGGGTATGGGATAGTTTTCGGTGTTTTGTGAGCGTCGAACTTTCGGTTCATTGCGTCTTCACACACCGCAATCTGGCCTCTCTCGAGTTCGCAAATTGCTTGGGTGTTATATGGTCAAGCCTCACGGGCAATTAGTATTGGTTAGCTCAACGCCTCACAGCGCTTACACACCCAACCTATCAACGTCGTAGTCTTCGACGGCCCTTCAGGGAACTCAAGGTTCCAGTGAGATCTCATCTTGAGGCTAGTTTCCCGCTTAGATGCTTTCAGCGGTTATCTATTCCGAACATAGCTACCCGGCAATGCCACTGGCGTGACAACCGGAACACCAGAGGTTCGTCCACTCCGGTCCTCTCGTACTAGGAGCAGCCCCTCTCAAATCTCAAACGTCCACGGCAGATAGGGACCGAACTGTCTCACGACGTTCTAAACCCAGCTCGCGTACCACTTTAAATGGCGAACAGCCATACCCTTGGGACCGGCTTCAGCCCCAGGATGTGATGAGCCGACATCGAGGTGCCAAACACCGCCGTCGATATGAACTCTTGGGCGGTATCAGCCTGTTATCCCCGGAGTACCTTTTATCCGTTGAGCGATGGCCCTTCCATACAGAACCACCGGATCACTAAGACCTACTTTCGTACCTGCTCGACGTGTCTGTCTCGCAGTCAAGCGCGCTTTTGCCTTTATACTCTACGACCGATTTCCGACCGGTCTGAGCGCACCTTCGTACTCCTCCGTTACTCTTTAGGAGGAGACCGCCCCAGTCAAACTACCCACCATACACTGTCCTCGATCCGGATAACGGACCTGAGTTAGAACCTCAAAGTTGCCAGGGTGGTATTTCAAGGATGGCTCCACGCAGACTGGCGTCCACGCTTCAAAGCCTCCCACCTATCCTACACAAGCAAATTCAAAGTCCAGTGCAAAGCTATAGTAAAGGTTCACGGGGTCTTTCCGTCTAGCCGCGGATACACTGCATCTTCACAGCGATTTCAATTTCACTGAGTCTCGGGTGGAGACAGCGCCGCCATCGTTACGCCATTCGTGCAGGTCGGAACTTACCCGACAAGGAATTTCGCTACCTTAGGACCGTTATAGTTACGGCCGCCGTTTACCGGGGCTTCGATCAAGAGCTTCGCGTTAGCTAACCCCATCAATTAACCTTCCGGCACCGGGCAGGCGTCACACCCTATACGTCCACTTTCGTGTTTGCAGAGTGCTGTGTTTTTAATAAACAGTCGCAGCGGCCTGGTATCTTCGACCGGCATGAGCTTACGGAGCAAGTCCTTCACCCTCACCGGCGCACCTTCTCCCGAAGTTACGGTGCCATTTTGCCTAGTTCCTTCACCCGAGTTCTCTCAAGCGCCTTGGTATTCTCTACCCAACCACCTGTGTCGGTTTGGGGTACGGTTCCTGGTTACCTGAAGCTTAGAAGCTTTTCTTGGAAGCATGGCATCAACCACTTCGTTACCTGAAAGGTAACTCGTCATCAGCTCTCGGCCTTAGAATCCCGGATTTACCTAAGATTCCAGCCTACCACCTTAAACTTGGACAACCAACGCCAAGCTGGCCTAGCCTTCTCCGTCCCTCCATCGCAATAACCAGAAGTACAGGAATATTAACCTGTTTTCCATCGACTACGCTTTTCAGCCTCGCCTTAGGGACCGACTAACCCTGCGTCGATTAACGTTGCGCAGGAAACCTTGGTCTTTCGGCGTGGGTGTTTTTCACACCCATTATCGTTACTCATGTCAGCATTCGCACTTCTGATACCTCCAGCAAGCTTCTCAACTCACCTTCACAGGCTTACAGAACGCTCCTCTACCGCATCACTTACGTGATACCCGTAGCTTCGGTGTATGGTTTGAGCCCCGTTACATCTTCCGCGCAGGCCGACTCGACTAGTGAGCTATTACGCTTTCTTTAAAGGGTGGCTGCTTCTAAGCCAACCTCCTAGCTGTCTAAGCCTTCCCACATCGTTTCCCACTTAACCATAACTTTGGGACCTTAGCTGACGGTCTGGGTTGTTTCCCTTTTCACGACGGACGTTAGCACCCGCCGTGTGTCTCCCATGCTCGGCACTTGTAGGTATTCGGAGTTTGCATCGGTTTGGTAAGTCGGGATGACCCCCTAGCCGAAACAGTGCTCTACCCCCTACAGTGATACATGAGGCGCTACCTAAATAGCTTTCGAGGAGAACCAGCTATCTCCGAGCTTGATTAGCCTTTCACTCCGATCCACAGGTCATCCGCTAACTTTTCAACGGTAGTCGGTTCGGTCCTCCAGTTAGTGTTACCCAACCTTCAACCTGCCCATGGATAGATCGCCCGGTTTCGGGTCTATTCCCAGCGACTAGACGCCCTATTAAGACTCGCTTTCGCTACGCCTCCCCTATTCGGTTAAGCTCGCCACTGAAAATAAGTCGCTGACCCATTATACAAAAGGTACGCAGTCACCCAACAAAGTGGGCTCCCACTGCTTGTACGCATACGGTTTCAGGATCTATTTCACTCCCCTCTCCGGGGTTCTTTTCGCCTTTCCCTCACGGTACTAGTTCACTATCGGTCAGTCAGTAGTATTTAGCCTTGGAGGATGGTCCCCCCATATTCAGACAAAGTTTCTCGTGCTCCGTCCTACTCGATTTCATGACTAAGAGATTTTCGCGTACAGGGCTATCACCCACTATGGCCGCACTTTCCAGAGCGTTCCGCTAATCTCAAAGCCACTTAAGGGCTAGTCCCCGTTCGCTCGCCACTACTAAGGGAATCTCGGTTGATTTCTTTTCCTCAGGGTACTTAGATGTTTCAGTTCCCCTGGTTCGCTTCTTGCACCTATGTATTCAGTACAAGATAACCATCTTATGATGGCTGGGTTCCCCCATTCAGACATCTCCGGATCAAAGTCTGTTTGCCGACTCCCCGAAGCTTTTCGCAGGCTACCACGTCTTTCATCGCCTCTGACTGCCAAGGCATCCACCGTATGCGCTTCTTCACTTGACCATATAACCCCAAGCAATCTGGTTATACTGTGAAGACGACATTCGCCGAAAATTCGAATTTCTCAATTAAGAGAACTCACAAATTTTACCTTAGCCTGATCCGTTACCAGTGAAAGTAACGTTCAGTCTATCTTTCTATCACATACCCAAATTTTTAAAGAACGAACTAGTCAAAGACTAGAAATCAACATTCACCATCACAACGATGGAATGCTCATTTCTAAGCTTTATACAAACAGAAGCAGTAGTGGTGGAGCCAAACGGGATCGAACCGTTGACCTCCTGCGTGCAAGGCAGGCGCTCTCCCAGCTGAGCTATGGCCCCGTATTTCTACAGGCGTTTCCCACACAAAATTGGTGGGTCTGGGCAGATTCGAACTGCCGACCTCACCCTTATCAGGGGTGCGCTCTAACCAACTGAGCTACAGACCCAATTTCGGGCTGCTTCTATCGTCTTCTTCAATGAATCAAGCAATTCGTGTGGGAACTTATGGAGCAGCTGATGTCGTCGATTAAGGAGGTGATCCAGCCGCAGGTTCCCCTACGGCTACCTTGTTACGACTTCACCCCAGTCATGAATCACACCGTGGTAACCGTCCTCCCGAAGGTTAGACTAGCTACTTCTGGTGCAACCCACTCCCATGGTGTGACGGGCGGTGTGTACAAGGCCCGGGAACGTATTCACCGCGACATTCTGATTCGCGATTACTAGCGATTCCGACTTCACGCAGTCGAGTTGCAGACTGCGATCCGGACTACGATCGGTTTTATGGGATTAGCTCCACCTCGCGGCTTGGCAACCCTCTGTACCGACCATTGTAGCACGTGTGTAGCCCAGGCCGTAAGGGCCATGATGACTTGACGTCATCCCCACCTTCCTCCGGTTTGTCACCGGCAGTCTCCTTAGAGTGCCCACCATAACGTGCTGGTAACTAAGGACAAGGGTTGCGCTCGTTACGGGACTTAACCCAACATCTCACGACACGAGCTGACGACAGCCATGCAGCACCTGTCTCAATGTTCCCGAAGGCACCAATCTATCTCTAGAAAGTTCATTGGATGTCAAGGCCTGGTAAGGTTCTTCGCGTTGCTTCGAATTAAACCACATGCTCCACCGCTTGTGCGGGCCCCCGTCAATTCATTTGAGTTTTAACCTTGCGGCCGTACTCCCCAGGCGGTCAACTTAATGCGTTAGCTGCGCCACTAAAAGCTCAAGGCTTCCAACGGCTAGTTGACATCGTTTACGGCGTGGACTACCAGGGTATCTAATCCTGTTTGCTCCCCACGCTTTCGCACCTCAGTGTCAGTATTAGTCCAGGTGGTCGCCTTCGCCACTGGTGTTCCTTCCTATATCTACGCATTTCACCGCTACACAGGAAATTCCACCACCCTCTACCATACTCTAGTCAGTCAGTTTTGAATGCAGTTCCCAGGTTGAGCCCGGGGATTTCACATCCAACTTAACAAACCACCTACACGCGCTTTACGCCCAGTAATTCCGATTAACGCTTGCACCCTCTGTATTACCGCGGCTGCTGGCACAGAGTTAGCCGGTGCTTATTCTGTCGGTAACGTCAAAATTGCAGAGTATTAATCTACAACCCTTCCTCCCAACTTAAAGTGCTTTACAATCCGAAGACCTTCTTCACACACGCGGCATGGCTGGATCAGGCTTTCGCCCATTGTCCAATATTCCCCACTGCTGCCTCCCGTAGGAGTCTGGACCGTGTCTCAGTTCCAGTGTGACTGATCATCCTCTCAGACCAGTTACGGATCGTCGCCTTGGTGAGCCATTACCTCACCAACTAGCTAATCCGACCTAGGCTCATCTGATAGCGCAAGGCCCGAAGGTCCCCTGCTTTCTCCCGTAGGACGTATGCGGTATTAGCGTCCGTTTCCGAACGTTATCCCCCACTACCAGGCAGATTCCTAGGCATTACTCACCCGTCCGCCGCTCTCAAGAGAAGCAAGCTTCTCTCTACCGCTCGACTTGCATGTGTTAGGCCTGCCGCCAGCGTTCAATCTGAGCCATGATCAAACTCTTCAGTTCAAACATCTTTGGGTTTTTAAGAAACCCTAAACTTGGCTCAGCAATCGTTGGTTACATCTTTGATTTCTCGCGGAGTAACTTGTGATGCTGATAATCTTGTTGACTATCAGTCTGACTCCACAAGCACCCACACGAATTGCTTGATTCAGTTGTTAAAGAGCGGTTGGTTAAGATCTTTCGTCTCAACCGAGGCGCGCATTCTACAGCAGCCTCATTTGCTGTCAAGTGGTTATTTTCAGAAGTTTTCGAAGATTTCTTCAACAACTTCAACCACTTGCGCTTGCGATCTCTCGTAAGCGGGAGGCGAATTCTACAGGGATCGCCATGAACGTCAACCCCCTTATCTTAAAAAAAGCGAAACACTTACTCGCCTATAAAAACCAGGGTGCCCCACCGCCTCTTCTATATAGAAGGAGCGCACAAGCTAGGGACGTGAATTATTCCCACCCACACAAATGCATCTGGATCTCAACCGAAAGAAGCGCGGCTGGATCCCGCACAGGCGAGGAACGAGGATGACTGTTGTTGAGACCGACGAATACCAGGAGGGGAAAGCTTTACAGAGATGGTGTCCCAGGGCCGGTTCGAACGGCCAACCTTCCCCTTAGGAGGGGGATGCTCTATCCAATTGAGCTACTGGGACAAATGCCACGCTTACCCTGAAGGGCTAGCGACAGACGGCGTGCATCTTAACGGCCGAGGCTGGTTTTGTCATGTCGTCCGTTGGCATTTTGACTGTAGGCCAATCCTTGCGCGTACGTTCATAGCCTCATTCAGCATGCCAAGACTTTCACCCTCATCGTGCAAATTGCACTACGCCAATATGCCATCATTGCAAACTGCAACCCAGCGGCCTCAAAAAACAATCTTAACTCCTTGTTTTTATTGGAATAATAGATTGGCACGACATCTGCAAAGTCATAAACACAAAACCAATCGTTCCAGGCACCGTGGAGACTATGATGATGAACAGCGCCCTTCTACTAGCACTGAACGCTGTGGCACTGGCTACGGTGGTGACGTTTCATTTTCAGCCGACCAGTACTGAAGACGGCGCGCAAATCAGCCAAGCCATTCCCCACCATCTGCAACAACGACCTCAGTTGGCACTGATGACTGCAAACCCCCAGTCTCCCATCCGCCTGACCCAAGATACACAATCAGCGCCAGCGGCCGAGCATTGGGTTTTCTGAGAACACTATTCATGTCGAAATCTGCCTGGTTGTTTCTGTGCTTGACGCTCCTATCTGTTGCGCTAGGCCTGGGAGCTACATCACAACAAACTCAAACCCTAGCCTTCGTCGCCAGCGCCGTGCTGGGCAGCCTACTGGTACTGACGCTAATCAAGGGTCGCCGAATCAAATTCGATCCGCTCCTGCGCTAACCCCCTTCCCCATCTCCCTCCCCTACCTTATGTCGCCTGACACTCGTAAATAGGCGAACAGCTACTAACCTTAAGCTTGAGGGCAAAAGGCCATATCGCTATAGGACGGGCGCCCTTCAACCCGGATGCCGTGCAGGCTTGGGCGAAGATTGACGAGCTTCGCTGCAGTCGCAGGATTTTTTCTAACCAGTCCGCAAAAACGTAAATCAGTACTGGCATAAAGCCTGTAGGCGGTTCAATATTTGTCACAGAATTGACGCCAATGAAATGTCAAATCTGAGGCATGATGCGGCCTCTTTGCAATTCGGGTTGAACTTTGGTCGTGAGCCTTGTCTTAACACTCATCTTGCGGCCAATTCCAGAAACCGCTCCCCTGAACTAACCGGTTAAATATATGCGCCCATTGAAACAGGCAATTTATTCCAGCCGTACGGCTGACAAATTCGTCGTACGTCTGCCAGACGGAATGCGGGAACGCATTGCCGAGGTGGCTCGCAATCATCACCGCAGCATGAACTCCGAAATCATCGCACGCCTGGAACAAAGCCTTATTCAGGAAGGTGCCTTGGGTGAAGAGTTGAGCATGCGCCTGGACAGCCCCGAGCTGTCACTGCACGAACGCGAACTGCTGCAGCGTTTTCGTCAGCTCTCCCACCGCCAGCAAAATGCTCTCGTCTCGCTTATCGCGCATGACGTGGAGGCGGCCGCAGAAGCCAATTGATTGACACCTGAAAGCCGAAGCCAGCCATGTGCTGGCTTTTTTTTGCCTGGAGTTTGGGAATAAGAAGCAAAGCGAGGGCAGATTTGCCCCCGCTGGAAGGGTCAGAGCAGGAAGATCGTTGCCAGGCCCAGGAAGATGAAGAAACCACCACTGTCAGTCATGGCCGTGATCATCACACTGGCACCCATGGCAGGATCGCGACCTAGACGCGCCAGGGTCATGGGAATCAATACCCCCATCAAGGCCGCCAGCAACAGGTTAAGGGTCATGGCCGCAGTCATTACCACGCCCAGGGACCAACTGCCGTAGAGCAAGTATGCCACCACGCCAATCACACCGCCCCACACCAATCCGTTTATGAGGCCTACCGCCAGTTCCTTACGCAGCAGCCGTGAGGAATTGGCAGTACTGACCTGATCCAGCGCCATGGCGCGCACGATCATGGTGATGGTCTGGTTCCCGGAGTTACCGCCAATACCCGCCACAATCGGCATCAACGCCGCCAAGGCCACCAGCTTCTCGATGGAGCCTTCAAACAACCCGATCACGCGAGAAGCGATAAACGCGGTAATCAGATTGATAGCCAGCCAGGCCCAGCGGTTATGCAGTGAACGCCAGACCGACGCGAAAATATCCTCCTCTTCACGCAAACCCGCCATGTTGAGGACTTCGGTTTCACTTTCTTCACGGATCAAGTCGACGATTTCATCGATGGTCAGACGACCGATCAACTTGCCGTTCTTATCCACCACCGGAGCCGAGATCAAGTCGTAACGCTCGAATGCCTGGGCCGCGTCGTAGGCATCTTCGTCCGGATGGAAGCTCACGGTATCGCTGGCCATCAGGTCAGCAACTTTCTTCTCCGGATCATTGACCAGCAGGCGCTTGATCGGCAAAACGCCCTTGAGGATCCCCTCATAGTCGACCACAAACAATTTGTCGGTGTGGCCGGGCAATTCTTTTAGACGGCGCAGGTAACGCAACACCACTTCCAGGCTGATGTCTTCGCGAATGGTGACCATCTCGAAGTCCATCAGGGCGCCGACCTGATCCTCGTCGTACGACAGCGCGGAACGCACACGCTCACGCTGCTGCGTGTCGAGCGCTTCCATCAACTCATGGACAACATCACGGGGCAGCTCAGGTGCCAGGTCAGCAAGCTCGTCCGCATCCATCTCCTTGGCGGCAGCCAGGAGTTCGTGGTCATCCATGTCGGCGATGAGCGTTTCACGCACCGAGTCCGATACTTCCAGAAGGATGTCACCGTCACGATCAGCCTTCACCAACTGCCACAGGGTCAGTCGGTCATCCAGCGGCAAGGCTTCAAGAATATAGGCGACGTCGGCGGAGTGCAGGTCATCGAGCTTGCGTTGCAACTCGACGAGGTTTTGCCGGTGAACCAGGTTTTCGACGCGGTCGTGGTTCGGACCTTCCTGGCGGTGCGTGAGGTCTTCGACCACGCGCTGGCGCTGCAGCAGCTCGATAACTTGAGCCAGACGATCCTGCAGGCTTTCTTGTGTCTTCTTTACTTCTACTTCGGTCATAGGCGAACTCCACTCCCAGCAGCGGGGCACGCCGGAAGGATCAATCAGTCAATTCATGATTGGTAAAGCGGGGTACTGAGTAACTACTGGGTAAGTCCATGGAGGTATTCCACAAGCCCCGGCGGGGCTGACGGGCGCATGATACACCGCCCGGACGTTTTAAACGTTAAAAAACTGGAAAGAACAAGCGCTTGCACGCCAAAGCTCAGTATTGGCTGCATCTATGAACTGCGACGACGCAGGCGCATGGGAAAACACATGAAGAGGGAGAAAAAGGAGGACGCCGGATAAAACCCACACAAACCCGAGACGGCAAAAAGCCCGCACTAGGCGGGCTTTTTGTTTGTATGGTGCACTCGACAGGATTCGAACCTGTGACCGCTCGGTTCGTAGCCGAGTACTCTATCCAGCTGAGCTACGAGTGCAGATTGTGTTTTTAGACCAGATCACAACTGGTTGAAGCCAAGCTACCTGCATCACTGCAACTAACTCTTAAATGGTGCACTCGACAGGATTCGAACCTGTGACCGCTCGGTTCGTAGCCGAGTACTCTATCCAGCTGAGCTACGAGTGCATTTGTTGCCGCGCATTATAGGCCGTTCAATCTCTATGTAAAGCTATTTTTTCGAGTATTTTCAACAACTTACCGAAAAAACCAGATTGCAACGTACTAAGCAAATAATGGCGGAGAACGGGGGATTCGAACCCCCGACACCCTTTTGAGGTGTACTCCCTTAGCAGGGGAGCGCCTTCGGCCACTCGGCCAGCTCTCCGCAACACGGGGCGTATATTAACCACGTTCCTCCCCGTTTGCAAACATAAAAAACGATAAAAATTAAAGGCTTGGTTCTTCGTCCTTCTCTTTCTTGATCCGCAGGTAGATTTCCTCGCGGTGGACCGCCACCTCTTTCGGAGCATTAACCCCAATACGTACTTGATTGCCTTTAACGCCGAGCACCGTCACGGTGATTTCGCCATCACCGATAATCAGGCTTTCTGCGCAACGACGAGTCAGAATCAGCATACCTTTCACCTCACGCATTTCAGTTCAGGAACAACAGTCTGCAAAAAAAAAGCATTCGACCTACAACCAAAAGGTCGTAGCCCTACTCGCTAAGTATTGTCGAGCCCATGCAAAAGACCATGTACCCCACAAAAAAATGAAAGGCGCGGTAAACCGCGCCTTCCTGGCAACGCATCACTCGCCCTGTCGGGCCGGAGCATCCAACTCAAAAGCCGTATGCAGCGCGCGTACAGCCAGTTCCAGGTACTTCTCTTCGAGCACTACCGAGACTTTGATTTCCGAGGTGGAAATCATCTGGATGTTGATACCTTCTTTGGCCAGGGCCCCGAACATACGGCTGGCAACGCCAGCATGGGAACGCATGCCCACCCCTACGATCGACACCTTGGCAATCTTGGTATCGCCGACCACTTCACGGGCGCCAATCTCGCTCGCTGTGTTCTGCAGGATTTTCAATGCTGCATCGTATTCGTTGCGATGCACGGTGAAGGTGAAATCGGTGGTGTTATCGTGCGAAACGTTCTGCACGATCATGTCGACTTCAACATTCGCATCGCTGACAGGACCCAGAATCTTGAAAGCCACGCCCGGGGTGTCTGGCACGCCACGGATCGTCAGCTTGGCTTCATCGCGATTGAAAGCGATGCCGGAAATGATCGGCTGTTCCATGGATTCCTCTTCATCAATAGTAATGAGGGTGCCCGGACCCTCCTTGAAGCTGTGCAATACGCGCAGCGGAACGTTGTACTTGCCGGCGAACTCCACCGCACGAATCTGCAACACCTTGGAACCAAGGCTGGCCATTTCCAGCATTTCTTCAAAGGTGATCTTGTCCAGCCGCTGGGCCACGGGCACGACGCGTGGGTCAGTGGTGTAGACGCCATCCACATCGGTATAGATCTGGCATTCGTCCGCCTTGAGCGCTGCCGCCAGGGCCACACCGGTGGTGTCCGAACCGCCACGACCCAGCGTGGTGATGTTGCCGTGCTCATCCACACCCTGGAAACCCGCTACAACTACCACGCGCCCTGCTTTCAGATCAGTACGAATTTTCTGATCATCAATTTGCAGGATCCGCGCCTTGGTATGTGCGCTGTCTGTAAGAATGCGCACTTGGCTACCAGTGTAGGACACCGCTGGCACGCCACGCTTGTTCAGCGCCATGGCCAACAGCGCAATGGTCACCTGCTCGCCCGTGGAGACGATCACATCCAGCTCACGCGGCAGCGGCTGTTGATCACCGCTGATGGCTTTGGCCAGATCGATCAGGCGATTG
The DNA here is from genome assembly GCF_037976155.1 of Pseudomonas sp. FSL L8-0168. Taxonomy (NCBI): domain Bacteria; kingdom Pseudomonadati; phylum Pseudomonadota; class Gammaproteobacteria; order Pseudomonadales; family Pseudomonadaceae; genus Pseudomonas; species Pseudomonas sp. FSL L8-0168. The sequence continues at coordinate 3,863,983 of NZ_CP150262.1, forward strand.
GTCTCGCCACTCATGGCCGACAGCACCACTACCAGGTCATCACCAGCATCGCGGAACTTCCTAACCTTGTCGGCGACCTGCTCGATTCTTTCGACAGAACCAACCGAGGTGCCTCCAAATTTCTGTACGATCAAAGCCATTTCCAAGCCGCCTCAGCCCGTAAAGGGGCGCCTAATATCCAATCCACCTGCACTGAACAAGCCCGTGACTAGACCACGGGCCGGTTAACAGTGCTTTAAATACCTGCCTCGACAAATGGCACGGTCAAGGCCAGGGCCGCGTCCAGCGCTGCGGCATCGACACCACCGCCTTGCGCCATGTCCGGACGACCACCGCCCTTGCCGCCCACTGTCGCAGCGGCTTGCTTCATCAAATCACCGGCTTTGAGTTGGCCAGTCAGGTCCTTGGTTACACCCGCAACCAGAACGACCTTATCCTCATGGACACTGCCGAGCAGGATCACTGCGCGGCCGAGCTTGTTCTTCAACTGATCGACCAAGGCCAACAGCGCCTTGCCATCCTGGCCGTCCAGGCGCGCCGCCAGGACTTTTACGTCCTTGACGTCAACCGCCGCGGCCGACAGGTCATCGCCCGCAGCGCTCGCCGCTTTGGCCTGCAACTGCTCCAGCTGTTTTTCCAGCGCACGGTTGCGCTCCAGAACGGCGGACAGCTTGTCGATCAGGTTGTCGCGGCTGCCCTTGACCAGGCCGGCCGCTTCCTTGAGTTGTTCTTCGGCTGCATTGAGGTAAGCCAGGGCCGCAGCACCAGTCACCGCCTCAATACGACGTACGCCCGAGGCCACCCCACCTTCGCTGATGATCTTCAGCAGGCCGATATCGCCGGTGCGGTTGGCGTGGATGCCACCACAGAGTTCTACCGAGAAGCTGCCGCCCATACTCAGTACGCGAACTTCGTCGCCGTACTTCTCGCCAAACAGCGCCATGGCGCCTTTGTTCCTGGCGGTCTCGATATCGGTTTCTTCAGTTTCAACCGGGGTGTTCTTGCGAATCTCGGCGTTGACGATGTCTTCCAGGGCCTTGATCTGCTCAGGCTTGATCGCTTCAAAGTGGCTGAAGTCAAAACGCAGGCGCTGGCTGTCCACCAACGAACCTTTTTGCTGCACGTGCTCGCCAAGGACCTGGCGCAGCGCGGCGTGCAGCAAGTGCGTGGCCGAGTGGTTCAACGCCGTGGCATGCCTTACATCGGCATCGACCTGGGTGTCTACCGGTGCGCCCACAGTCAAGTTGCCCAGCACCAGCACACCGTGATGCAGGAACGCACCGCCGGTCTTGGTGGTGTCGCGCACGTCAAAACGACCGGATGTCGAGCTCAGGAAACCGCAATCGCCAATCTGGCCACCCGACTCGGCATAAAACGGCGTCTGGTCCAGCACCACAACCGCCTCTTCACCCTCGCTCAACACGTCGACCGACTTACCGTCTTTATAGATAGCGACGATCTTGGCCGAGCCCGCAGTCGCCTTGTAGCCGGTGAACTCGGTCGGTACGTCAACCTTGACCAGGGTGTTGTAGTCCAGGCCAAAGGAGCTGGCCGAACGGGCCCGCACGCGCTGGGCTTCCATCTCACGCTCGAAACCGGCTTCGTCGACGGTCAACTCACGCTCGCGGGCGATGTCGGCAGTCAGGTCCATCGGGAAACCATAGGTGTCGTACAACTTGAACACCACATCACCCGGCACCACGGTGCCTTTGAGCTCAGCCAGGTCCTGTTCCAGAATCTTCAGGCCGTGCTCCAGGGTCTTGGAGAACTGCTCTTCTTCAGCCTTGAGCACCCGCTCGATGTTGCTTTGCTGTTGCTTGAGTTCCGGGAAGGCATCGCCCATCTCGGCAACCAGCGCGGCCACGATCTTGTAGAAGAAGCTGCCGGTAGCGCCCAGCTTGTTACCGTGGCGGCACGCGCGACGGATGATGCGACGCAGCACGTAGCCACGGCCTTCGTTGGACGGCAGCACGCCGTCTGCGATCAGGAAACCGCAGGAACGGATGTGGTCCGACACCACCTTGAGCGAAGACTGGCCTTCATTGGCGCAACCAATAGCTGCCGCCGAGGCGCTCAGCAGGTTGGTGAACAGGTCGATTTCGTAGTTGGAGTGAACGTGCTGCATCACCGCACTGATCCGCTCCAGGCCCATGCCGGTGTCTACCGACGGTGCCGGCAGCGGATGCAACACGCCATCGGCGGTGCGGTTGAACTGCATGAACACGTTGTTCCAGATCTCGATGTAGCGGTCGCCGTCTTCTTCCGGCGAGCCTGGCGGGCCACCCCAGATATCGTCGCCGTGATCGTAGAAAATCTCGGTGCACGGGCCGCACGGGCCGGTATCGCCCATGGTCCAGAAGTTATCGGACGCGTAGGGCGCGCCTTTGTTGTCACCGATACGGATCATGCGCTCGGCAGGTACACCGATTTCCTGGGTCCAGATGTCATACGCTTCATCGTCCGTCGCGTACACGGTGACCCAGAGTTTTTCCTTGGGCAGCTTCAGCACGCCGGTGAGGAAGGTCCAGGCGAACGTGATCGCGTCTTTCTTGAAATAGTCGCCGAAGCTGAAGTTACCCAGCATCTCGAAAAAGGTGTGGTGACGGGCGGTGTAGCCGACGTTTTCCAGGTCACTGTTCTTGCCGCCGGCGCGTACGCACTTCTGGCTGCTGGTAGCGCGGGTGTAGGCGCGCTTTTCCTGGCCCAGGAAACAGTCCTTGAACTGGTTCATCCCCGCGTTAGTGAACAGCAGGGTTGGGTCATTGCCTGGGATCAAGGAGCTGGAGGCTACACGGGTGTGGCCTTGCTCTTCGAAGAAGCGAAGGAAGGCTTCACGGATTTCTGCGCTTTTCATTAGGTTCTTCCACGGAGGCTGCGGCCAAAGGCCAGTGCGCAACATCATCAGACGGAGCGACGGCAAAGGGCCGCATTATATCGGCCCTTTGCCGGTGGTACAGCGTGTTTATGTGATAGAAACAGTCAATTAGACGGCCTGCACTGTCATTTCTGCGAAAACGCGACGAATGTCTGCACCACTTGCTCGATCTGCGCCCGGCTCACATCCAGATGGGTGACCATGCGCAGGCGCGGCGCGGCGCTCAACTTGACCCCACGCTCGGCCGCAAAGGCCTTCAGCGCCTGCGACTGATCACCTACCTGCACATACACCATATTGGTCTGCACCGGCTCGACGCTGTAGCCGGCCTTGCGTAACTCATCGCCCAGCCATTGCGCGTTGGCATGGTCGTCAGCCAGGCGCTGCACCTGATGATCCAGAGCATACAACCCCGCCGCCGCCAGGGAGCCCGCCTGGCGCATGCCGCCGCCGACCATCTTGCGCAAGCGCCGAGCCTTGGCGATCAGCGCCGTCGAGCCACACAGCACCGAGCCGACCGGCGCACCGAGGCCCTTGGACAGGCACACCGACACCGAATCGAAATGCTGGGCGATTTCTCGCGCATCCACCCCCAGCTTGACCGCCGCGTTGTAGAGGCGCGCGCCATCCAGGTGCAGGGCCAGGCCATGCTCGTGGGTAAATGCACGGGCCTTGGCCAGGTAATCCAGCGGCAGCACTTTGCCCTGCATGGTGTTTTCCAGCGCCAACAGGCGTGTGCGGGCGAAGTGGAAGTCGTCGGGCTTGATGGCGGCAAGCACTTGGTTCAGATCAAGGGAGCCATCAGCTTGAACTTCCAGGGGTTGCGGCTGGATCGACCCCAGCACTGCCGCACCGCCACCTTCGTATTTGTAGGTGTGGGCCTGCTGGCCGACGATGTATTCCTCGCCGCGCTCACAGTGAGCCATCAACGCCAGCAGGTTGCTCATGGTGCCGGTGGGTACGAACAGCGCCGCGGCAAAGCCCAGGCGCTTGGCCAACTCGGCCTCCAGGCGGTTGACGCTGGGGTCTTCGCCGTAAACATCATCGCCGCTGACGGCGCTGGCCATTGCGTCGAGCATGCCGGGGGTAGGTTGGGTCACGGTGTCGCTGCGCAGGTCGATCACGGTCATGAAGGGGGCCTCTAACGGAGTGGATAAGTCCTTTTGTGTGTGATTACTGCGGGCAAAGCCACGGAATATCAAGCCCCTATTGCATTCATTCGAATACCAACCAATCAAACCGATATAAGTTATCGAGACGGCAGCCGTGCAGTTTTCGAAAAACCATGTTAAAAACTCTGCGCCGCCAGGGTTCTGGTGGCAACGTTCTCAGGGCGGGGTGCAATTCCCCACCGGCGGTAATTGCACGCAATGTGCATAGCCCGCGAGCGCTTGGCGCCTCGAACTGCTCAGGCAGGACGGCGACGAGGTCAGCAGACCCGGTGTGATCCCGGGGCCGACGGTCATAGTCCGGATGAAGAGAGAACGGGATTGGCACCTAAGGGCCGCGCGCTTGTTTGCGCATGCGTACCCTTAAATCCCATTCGATTCATAACGCCCTGTTTTTTTCTTAAACAGGAGTCAGAACATGCAACCCACCGCAATCGACAGCAAAAGCAAAAACCATCACGGCGAGCGCGTCGCGTTTATCCAGGCCTGCTGGCACAAGGATATTGTCGACCAATCGCGCAAAGGCTTCCTCGCCGAAATGATCGCCCAGGGTTATCAGGAATCGGACATCGACTTCTTCGAAGTCGGCGGCGCCTTTGAAATGCCCCTGCACGCCAAGTTGCTGGCCAAGACCGGCCGTTACGCCGGCATCGTCGCTGCCGCGCTGGTGGTGGACGGTGGCATCTACCGTCACGAATTCGTCGCGCAATCGGTAGTCAGCGGCCTGATGCAGGTGCAGCTGGAAACTGAAGTGCCGGTGTTCTCGGTGTCCCTGACGCCGCACCACTTCCATGCCGGCAGCGAGCACACCACGTTTTTCTACGAGCACTTCGTGCACAAGGGCCAGGAAGCGGCGCGCACCTGCGCCGATACCCTGCACAAGGTACGCGCGATCCGTCGTAGCGAGCCGCGTGCGGTAGCGGTCTAAATCCAAGCCTCACCGCAAACCAGTGTGGGAGCTGGCTTGCCTGCGATGCAGACACCTGGGTGTATCAGTGATACCCAGGTGATGTTATCGCAGGCAAGCCAGCTCCCACATTGGACTGAGCCAGACTTGGCTCTTAGGCCAGGCCGGCATCCGTGGTGGGCACGATCAATATCCCGGCGCGCAAGCCGTTCTTCACCTTTGGGTTGGGAAAGATAATGCGGGCGCCCTCCTCCTCGATCACCCAACGGGTCTTGGCCACGTCTTCGGCCAGCAGGTAGCCCCTTTCCAATTCCGAAAAGTTTTCCACATCTGCGGGCAGGTGCATCAGGAAGGCGTCGCTGTGCTTGATCACTTCTCGCGCAACGGCGAAGAGTTGCAGGCCGTCGAGGCTACCGGTCTCAGGCTCGTTGCCCTCGATGATCTGCTTCAGACGCGCTTCCAGGCGCGACACGTCCACACCGTCGTTCTGCCCGAACGGCCGGGCCTTGCCCAACTCCAGGGTGAACGCCTCGGCGCCGAGTTGCTCGTAGGTAAACGCGGTGAAGGTAATCGAGGTTTTGTTCTGCAACAGCACCGCCTGCATGCCAGCCGCGTTCAGGCGCTCCAGCTCACGGCGCGAATGCTGTCGGTCTTCTTTCCACGGGTACAACGCGAACTGTTCGATTTTCGAACCACGAATCGCGGTATGCAGGTCGTAATGCAGGCGCGAACGGCCAGGCAGGCTGAAAAAGCTGCGGGCCAATTGCTCAAGCTCGGCGGCGCGCATGGCTTCGGGGCCGATGTTTTGTTCATGCCGGCCATTGAACAGCCGGTTGACGTCCAGCTCGAGGTAACGCTCACCGCGGCGCATGGCCTCGGTATTACCGAACAGGAACAGAATACGGGTGCGGGGTTTGATCTCCCCGCGGGCAATGCCATGCAACAGGCGGTCGAGCAATTCGATCGGCGCGGTTTCGTTGCCATGGATGCCGGACGACAGCAGCAAGTCGCTGCCGTTGTCCAGAGCTTCAGGAGGGCGCACTTCAAGCGCGCCTTCGCTGAGCCAGCGCATCTGCACGCCGTCGACAGTCAGTTGAATTTTTTGCGCCGGTTCACGACCGGCGAGGGTCAGTTCAAGCAGTTTGCCGAGGGCGAGCATAAGCAGCTTCCTTAGTGGTTGCAGCCTGGGCCATGGACATGATCGTCGTCGTCACCTTCAACGTCGGCCGGTTCCATTTCCAGTTGCAGGCTCATCAGGTTGGTGGCCAATGGGCGCATCAGCAGGTTGGCGTACTCGGCGTCGCCCTCTTCTACGTCTACGCCAATCAGCAGTTGGCCGCGGCCATCGTGCTGGATCCAGATCTCCTTGCCCTGCCAGACCACGGCGACGCGGGTGCAGGAGGTTTCCAGCTGGGTGCCGTCGGTGTCTTCAAGGATGAGTTTCAGGGTGTCGGTCATAAATAAAATATCTCAGCCGTGTGGCATTAATTGATCTGGAAAGGATAAACCGAGCCCAGTTTAAGGATTTGCGTCAGTTCATCCAATGCCGTCCGGCACTCAAGCAGCAACTGCGGGTCAGCCAGGTCGGTTTCGCGCAGGCTGTCACGGTAGTGCTTGCCCACCCATTGGGTCAGGGTTTCGTACAACGGCGCGGTCATGATAACCCCTGGGTTCACGGCCGCCAGCTCGGTTTCGTTCAACGCCACGCGCAGGCGCAGGCACGCCGGCCCACCGCCATTTTGCATGCTTTGCTTGAGGTCGAAGACCTTGACCTCGCGAATCAGCCCGCCGGCAGCGGTCAGCCCTTGCAGGTACTGCCACACGCGCTCATTGGCGCGGCACTCTTCCGGCACGATCAGCAGCATCGAACCATCAGGACGAGTCAGCAACTGGCTGTTGAACAGGTAGGAACGCACCGCGTCCTCGACACTGACCAACGCGCGAGGCACACACACCGACTGGAAGTTACCGCCCAGCTTGCCCAACTTGCCGTGCAGTTCGGCGAGCATCTGCTCGGTGTTGAGGAACGCATCCTCGTGATAGAACAGCACTTCGCCGTTGCCCACCGCGATCACATCGTTGTGGAACACACCCGCGTCGATCACCGCCGGGTTCTGCTGGGCGTAGACCACACCGTCATCCTTCAAACCATGCAGGCGCGCAACGGCCTGGGAGGCTTCGAGGGTCTGGCGCGCCGGGTACTTCTGCGGGGCCGGGTAACGAGGGTCGAAAGCACTACGGCCGAAGACGAAAAACTCGACGCCCGCCTCACCGTACTCACGACAGAAACGCGTGTGGTTGGCCGCGCCTTCATCGCCAAATTGCGCCACGGCCGGCAAGGCGGCGTGGTGAGCGAAATGCTTGCCATCGGCGAACATCGCCCCCAGCACACGGCTGGTGGTGGGGTGCTCGATGCTGCGGTGGTATTTGCAATTGAGGTTGGCGGCAGTGAAATGCACACGGCCGTCTGCGGTGTCGGCGCTTGGGCTGACGGTGGCGGCGTTGGCTACCCACATGCTGGATGCCGAGCAGCTCGCTACCAGCAAAGGCATAGCCTGCCTGGCAGCCTGCTGGATTACCTGGGCGTCGGTGCCGCTGAAACCCAAGCTGCGCAAGGCGGCTACATCCGGGCGCTCCTGGGGCGCCAATACACCTTGCACAAAGCCCATGTCCATCAGGGCTTTCATTTTCTGCAGGCCCTGCAACGCCGCTTCCTTCGGGTTGGAAGACTGCTGGCTGTTGCTTTGGGACGCGACGTTGCCGAAGGACAAACCGCCGTAGTTATGGGTCGGCCCCACTAGACCGTCAAAATTGACTTCACAGGATTTCATCGGCGAGGCTCCACGAACATCTGTTTTTATAGGCATCAACTGCAGGTCTATATCTGTTAACCCGACCCAGTGTGGGAGCTGGCTTGCCTGCGATGCAGTCGACTCGGTCTTTCAGCCAAACCGAGGTGATGCCATCGCAGCGATGCGGCGATCCGACAAGCCAGCTCCCACATTAGATCGGTGTCACCCTTACTTCAGCGTTATGCCGGGGGTCAGCGTGGCTGGCACGACCAAGCTCGGCGTCTCCAGCGACGCCACCGGGTACGCGCAATAATCCGCCGCGTAATAGGCACTGGCGCGATGATTGCCCGACGCCCCGACACCACCGAACGGTGCGGTACTGGCGGCGCCGGTCAACTGCTTGTTCCAGTTGACGATACCGGCGCGGCTTTCCAGCCAGAACTGCTGGTAACGCGCTTCGGAGTCCGACAACAGGCCAGCGGCCAGGCCGTACTGGGTGTTGTTGGCCTCCGCGATGGCACCGGCAAAATCCGCATAGCGGATCACCTGCAGCAGCGGCCCAAACAGCTCTTCGTCTTCACGCTCCGTCACACCGGTTACGTCGATGATGCCAGGGGTCAACAAAGCGGCCTGAGCCTGAGGTTGAGTCATCTCCAGCAGTGCCACGGCGCCACTGGCCAACATCAGTTCCTGGGCTTGCATCAAGGCTTTGGCCGCAGCCAGGGAGATCACCGAACCCATGAACGGCGCCGGTTGCTGATCGAAAGCGCCCACTTCAATGCTCGCACTCACCGCCACCAGGCGCGCCAGCAAGGCATCGCCCCAGGCACCTTGCGGCACCAGCAAGCGGCGCGCGCAGGTGCAACGCTGGCCTGCCGAGATAAACGCCGACTGGATGATGGTGTACACCGCCGCATCCACGTCGGCGACTTCGTCCACGACCAGCGGGTTATTACCGCCCATTTCCAGGGCCAGGATCTTGTCGGGGCGCCCTGAGAATTGCTGGTGCAAGTGGTTGCCGGTGCGGCTGGAGCCGGTAAAGAACAGGCCGTCGATGCCTGGGTTGGCCGCCAGGGCGATGCCGGTTTCCCGCGCGCCTTGCAGCAGGTTCAGCACGCCCGCCGGCAAACCGGCTTCGATCCAGCACTGCACGGTCAGCTCGGCGACCTTGGGGGTCAGCTCGCTCGGTTTGAACAGCACGGTATTGCCCGCCAGCAACGCCGGGACGATGTGCCCATTGGGCAAGTGCCCAGGGAAGTTGTAAGGGCCGAACACTGCCACCACACCGTGGGGTTTATGGCGCAACACTGCGGTGGCGTCGCCCAAAGGGCCGCTCTTCTCGCCGGTACGCTCGCGGTAGCTTTGCACCGAGATCGCAATCTTATTGGCCATGCTGGTGACTTCAGTGGCCGACTCCCACAGGGGCTTGCCGGTTTCTTCGCCAATGCAGCGGGCGATTTCATCGGCACGGCTTTTAAGCGTGGCGGCGAAGGTTTCCAGCACGCTGATGCGTTCTTCGAGCGGGCGCCTGGCCCATGCCGGGAATGCCTGACGCGCAGCCTGCACGGCGGATTCGACCTGTTCAGCGCTGGCACCGTTACCAGCCCACAGCACTTGCTGGGTCACCGGGTTGCGCGATTCAAACAACTCACCCTGGCCAGCCAGCCAGCTACCTGCGATATACAACGAATTCATTATTTGGACTCCCGAGCAGCAGACAACGCAACAGCACGTACTTGATCACCCACCACCAGCTGCAGGCGCTTGGCGGTCTGTGGATCGACCACCAGGGTACCTGCCGCCAGACGGGCCGGAGCGGCGGTGATACGGCATTCTTCGCGCTTGCGGTTATGGATCAGGAACGGCGTGGCGTCGTCCCCCGGCGTGCCGATGGCCAACACCAGTGACTGGCTGTCGCGCACCGCACGGATCTTGCTGGTTTCACATTCCACCGCCGGGCCGGCGTCGAAAATATCCACATAGCCCTGGTAGCTGAAGCCTTCGCTCTTGAGCATGCTCAGGGCCGGCTCGGTGTCCGGGTGGACCTTGCCGATCACATTGCGCGCGTCTTCGGAGAGAAAGCAGCTGTACAACGGGAACTTGGGCATCAGCTCGGCGATAAACGCCTTGTTGCCCACGCCGGTGAGGTAGTCGGCCTGACTGAACTCCATCTTGAAGAAGTGCCGGCCCAGACTTTCCCAGAACGGCGAACGCCCGGCATCGTTGGACACACCGCGCATCTCGGCAATGATCTTGTTGCCGAACAGTTGCGGGAACTCGGCGATAAACAACATGCGCGCCTTGGCGAGCATGCGACCGTTGAGGCCGTTGCGGTAATCGGCATGCAAAAACAACGAGCACAATTCGGAATTACCGGTGAGGTCGTTGGCCAGGAACAGCGTCGGTATCTCACGGTAGATATTCAGTTCCTGGGAAGCGCTGACAGTCAGCCCAACCCGGAAGTTGTACCACGGCTCGCGCAGGCCAACGGCACCAGCGATGGCAGAGATTCCCACCACGCGGCCTTCGTCGTTTTCCAGCACGAACAGGTAGTCGGCATCGCCGCGCCCGGCTTCGCCGCGAAAGGTTTTTTCCGCCCAGCCCACCCGGTGGGTCAGGCGCTCTTCGTTGGCCGGCAAGGTGGTGAGACCGGTGCCAGTGCTGCGCGCCAGATCAATCAGGGCCGGTAAATCGCTGCTGCGTACGGGACGAACGATCATGCTATCTCCTCGAACGGGCCGCTGTTGTCAGCCACCCGCGAAACTCTCTTTTTAAACCGCAACCAGGCGCACACTGGCGCCTTCACCAACACCCAGCGCTTCGGCTGCCGCCAGGTCCAGGGTCACCGGTTTGCCGGGCGCGTAGTCCAGCTCCAGCATCACCGCACGGTAATCCTGCAACTGCGCGTTGCTCACCAAGTACTGGCGGCCAACGCCCTTGACCATCTCGCCGATCTTCACCGGCACCACGCGGCTCTGGGCGATTGAGCGAATGCCCGAGACCCGGGCGTGCAGCGTCGGGCCACCGTCGAAGATGTCGATGTAATGGTCAGTTTCGAAGCCTTCACGCATGAGGATGTCGAAGGTGATTTGCGCACGCGGGTGCACCTGGCCCATGGCCTCTTGGGCTTCGTCCGGCAGCAGCGGCACGTAGATCGGGTAGTGCGGCATCAACTCGGCGAGGAAGGTACGGCTTTTCAGCCCGCACAGGCGCTCGGCGGCGGCGTAGTTGAGGTCGAAGAAGTTGCGGCCAATGGCATCCCAGAACGGTGAATCGCCGTTCTCGTCGCTGTAGCCGACAATCTCGGTCACCACCGAGTCGGCAAAGCGCTCAGGATGGCTGGCGACAAACAGCAGTCGGCCACGGGAATTGAGTTCCGACCACGGCGAACCGACCAGCTCAGGCACCACATAAAAGCTGGTGAGCAGGCTGTTGCCGGTAAGGTCGTGGCACTGGGAAAGCACGTGGATCTTGTTGTGGATCTTCAGCTCGCGGGAGGCGTGCACGAAGGTTTCGTTACGAAAGCTATAGAACGGCTCGGAGTAACCGGCCGAGGCTACGATAGCCGAGCAGCCGGCGAGCTTGCCGGTCTCGGTGTCTTCCAGCACGAAGAAATAGCTCTCTTCACCGTTGAAACTCACCTCGGCCGCGAAGGACGCTTCGCTGGCCGCGATCTTGTCGCTCAGGCGTTCCACATCATCCGGCAAGGAGGTGACACCAATCGGGCTGTCCGCAGCCAGACGCTGTACCTCGCCCAGATCAGCCATTTGCGCGGGGCGCATCACCAGCATGGTGTCACTCCTTAACTCGAAAACTCACAGAGGAAAAAATGCCGGACACAGGCCCCGGATACACATCGGTCTCAATGTGTAAGCAGATCCATGTGGGAGCTGGCTTGCCGGCGATACAGGCAACTCGGTATATCAACGGCACCGAGGTGATGCTATCGCAGGCAAGCCAGCTCCCACATTTGTTCAGGTCCGGCCAATAAAATGTGTCGCTATCAGGCTTGCGTCAACGTCTTCACAGCACGCTCAAAACGATCCAGGCCTTCATTGATGTCCGCCTCTTCCACCACCAGGCTCGGTGCAAAACGCACCACGTCGGGGCCGGCTTGCAGGATCATCAAGTTCTCTTTTTCGGCCGCGTTGAACACGTCCTTGGCCTTGCCTTTGAAGGCATCGCTCAACACGCAACCGATCAGCAGGCCCATGCCGCGCACCTGAGTGAAGATGCCGTACTGCTTGCCGATCTGCTCCAGGCGCGCCTTGAACAGGTCGTGCTTGGCATTCACACCCGCCAGCACTTCTGGGGTGTTGATCACGTCGATCACCGCTTCCGCTACCGCGCACGCCAGCGGGTTGCCGCCGTAGGTGGTGCCGTGGGTGCCGACTACCAGGTGCTTGGCCAGGTCTTCACGGGTGAGCATCGCCGCAATCGGGAAGCCGCCGCCCAGGCTCTTGGCGCTGGTGAGGATATCCGGCGTCACACCGTAATGCTGGTAGGCAAACAGGTGGCCGGTGCGGCCCATGCCGGTTTGCACTTCGTCGAATACCAACAGTGCGTCGTGGGCGTCGCACAGCTCGCGAGCGCCTTGCAGGTAAGCCAGTTCGGCCGGCAGTACACCGCCTTCGCCCTGGATCGGTTCCAGAACCACGGCGCAGGTCTTATCGGTCACTGCCGCTTTCAGCGCAGCCAGGTCGTTATAAGGAACGTGGGTGATGCCGGTGATTTTAGGCCCGAAACCATCGGAGTACTTCGACTGGCCACCGACGTTGACGGTGAACAGGGTACGGCCGTGGAAGCTGTTCAACGCGGCGATGATCTCGTACTTCTCGCTGCCAAAACGGTCGAACGCCACGCGACGGGCCAGCTTGAACGCGGCCTCGTTGGCTTCGGCGCCGGAGTTGCAGAAGAACACGCGCTCGGCAAAGGTGGCGTCGATCAGCTTGTGGGCCAGGCGCAAGGCCGGCTCGTTGGTGAACACGTTCGAGACATGCCACAGCGTGTTGGCCTGTTCGGTCAGTGCACCGACCAGCGCCGGGTGCGCATGGCCCAATACGTTGACCGCGATGCCGCCGGCAAAGTCGATCAGCTCGCGACCGGCCTGGTCCCACACGCGCGAACCTGCGCCACGTACAGGGATAAAGGCAGCAGGTGCGTAGTTGGGCACCATCACTTGGTCGAAATCGGCACGTTGCACCGGGGCTTGCTCAACGGACATCGGAGTCTCCTGAAGAGGAACGCCTGCCTGGAACTGGCGGGCGATGCAGGGATTGTAAGGACAGTTTTCAGCGCCACCTTGTCGCCAAGCGACAACTTCTTATAGCGCCAACCCCGGTTTTACGCGGGTTTACGGCAATGCGACATATTGCATCGCAATGGCGCAGTGTAAACGCTGCGTTCAGTGAGAGGCAGAGGCACGGCCCGCTGATTTTCGCCTAATGCCTTAACTATCTGCTGCCCGTGAACCCATCAGGCTTGCTGTGATGACAGTGACTCACTCCCACTGAAGGATCAGCCTCGTGCCCACGCCCTACCCCACGACCATCAGCCAGCGCCTCGCAGTCGCCGCCACCCAAGTACCCCCCGGGTTTCACACACGCCTGCCGGCCTGGCTGGCAAGCGCCTCGGATGACAAGCGCCAAGCCTTGAAGAATGCACCACTGGACATTGCCAACTGGCAGGCAGACGCCAGCCGCCAGCAGCACGCGCCACTCAAACAGGCGGTGGAGCAGAGCTGGGCCGCGCAAAACAAAGTAGACACGGCCCTGGCCGACCTCAAGACACCGCAGGCCTTCGCCGCGCCGCTTTTGCAACAGGCGTTCAAGACAAGATGGGGCGTGGAGATCGATGTCCGCACCACCCATCTGCGCCTGTATGCGCCCCTGACGATCCCACTGTTTCCTATAGAAACTGGCGGCGTCAAAGTCTGGACCGTGTCGTTGGTGGACGCCGCGCTGCATAACTTCGACGCAGCAGAAAGCGAGAAAACTGCCTTCACCGCGGACTCCAGCTTCATTACCCAACCCACCACCACCGGGCAATTCGACACCCTGCCCTCAGTGAACAGCAAAGTCAGCATCCAGACCTTCGTCGGGCTGTGCCGTGAACTGGACATCGGTGCGCAATACCAGAACTACCTCAAGACATTTTTCGGCTTCAACGATGCCAAACGCAAGGCTTCGCTGCGCAGCACTGTCATCGAGAGCCTCAAAGCCGAGGCCCAAACTGCCGTACACCTGGCGCGCCTGAAAAAGGACGGCAGCGAGCGAGTGTTACGCACGCTCCAGGCTCAACTCAAAGGCATCAGCGGCCTGACACTCGACGGTAAGACGCTGCTCAGCCACGACCTGAGCCTGATGGACGCACCACTGGCCGGCATTGTGCTGTTCGCCGCAGACCTGGAACTGCACCACAGCGCAGTGCCCGTGGTGGCGTACATTCCCGGCGACCCACAGGCACCGCTCAAGTATTACCACGATGGCATCGCATTCATTCAAGACCTGATCCGCAAATTGCGCGATGCCGATTACCAGGCATTCTTCAGCCGCTTTATAAGCCACGAGCACCGCGCCTACTTCTTTGCCAACCTGCATAACCGCTTGTCTCAGGTTACCTGGCATCACCCCGTCCCCGGCGACCCCAGGCCGACCTGGCGCGCCGAACCTGTGGCCAACCCCAACCTGCAGTTGCACGCGACGAAAATCACGGGCGAGCTGTACGAACACCTCTATGAAACCAAACTCAATAAGCTGCTCAATGACGCGCGAAGCATCGCCGTGTCCACCGCCGACGCCGACAGCAAGGCACGCTGGCAGCGCTGGGCCATCGTGCAGAAAATCGGTAAGGCCCTGCTCGAAATCGCCGCCTTCATCGCCACGCCGTTCATTCCCCCCCTGGGCTTACTGATGCTCGGCTACACCGCCTATCAACTGCTCGATGACGTATTCGAAGGCATCGTCGATTGGGCCGAGGGCCTCAAGCGCCAGGCGTTCGGGCACCTGATGTCGACCCTGGAGCAAATGGTGCAATTGGGTATGTTCGCGGTCGGCGCACCGATTGCCGAAGGGCTGCTACGCCAGGCACTGCCTCGGGAAGTCTGGGCGTTTTTCGAGCGCCTGCATCCGGTCAGCTCGGACGACGGCAAAACGCGCCTGTGGAACCCGGACCTGAGCCCCTACGCCCACGACCTTCAATTGCCCACCGCCTCACGCCCCAAGGCGGATGGATTGCATGCCTACGGGGACAAGCAGATCCTGCCCCTTGAAGGGCAACACTTTGCCGTCAAGCAACAAGCGGGCAACGCCGTGCTGGCGCACCCAAGCCATGCGCATGCCTACCAACCGCCCGTTATCGGCAATGGCAAAGGCGCCTGGATAACCCCACTGGATCACCCGCTGACATGGCATCGCAGCACCTTGTTGCGCAGACTCGGCGAGCCCGCCAACGCTCTCAGCGAAACCGGTCTGGAACAGGCGCAGCGCATCAGTAGCACCGACGATGGTGCCCTGCGCAAACTCTACATGGACCGCCAACCGCCACCGCCCTTGCTGGCCGACAGCCTCAAGCGCATCCATATCGACCAGCAACTGCAAGACTTCATCGACCAGATGAACAGCGACGACCCACTGGTTTACGCAAAAGCCGACACGCAAACCCAACTCTGGCTGCTTAGCCAGACCGGCCTGTGGCCGGAATCCAAGACCCTGCGCTTTCTGAATGCCAAAGGCGAAACCGTATGGGAACACCCAGGCAGAGAAAATGCGGCGGTAGCGCAAATTCATGAAGCGCAGATGAACAACGGCGACCTGCTCAAGACCCTGCTGGAAACCCTCGACGAGTCAGAGCGCAAGACTGTGCTGGAGGAAGACTTCGGTAGCCCGCCCCCCCAACTGCATGTGCGCGCCGCCAAGCTGCGCAAACAGCTGGCACGCAAAGCCGAGGATAAACGCGCTTCGATGTTCGACGCGCGCTATCGAGGCCTGGAGCTGACCACCGATGCGCGCGTGCAAAAGCTCATCGACAGCACACCGGGCCTGCCCGTCAGCGCGGCCGAGGAGGTCCTGCTCAGTGCCCACGGCCAGGACTTGCTCGACATCGACCAGGGCACGCTGCCTTCGCACCTGGTCGAACGCGCACGCTGGGCGGCCCATCAGGTCAGAATCAGCCGGGCCTATGAAGGCCTGTACATGGGTGCGCTGGAGAGCGGCGACACCCATCGACTCGCCCTGCACTCCCTGGAAAAATTGCCGGGCTGGTCGCCTCAGGTGCGTCTGGAAGTTCGCGACTTCAAGCGCGATGGTCACCTGCGCGACGCTATCGGCCCCGCCCAGGCGCCCATCCGACGCCTGCTGCTGCGCACCATCGAAGGCGATTACATTCCCGAAGACAGCAAGGGCACCCTGCTTGGTGAAACCGATTTCTACACCGCCGTGCTCCAGGCACTCCCCGATGCACAGCGCGACGCACTGGCTATGCAGATAGGCCAAGGCCCGCACTTGAGAGAAACCTTGCGCCAACACACATTGGCACATGACGAACTTGGCGCCCTGCTGGCCGAAGTTCCGCTGCTCAAACCGTCCTATGACCCGACATTGGTGCGCCTACCCGGCGGCATGGAGGGCTACGACGCCAGCCCGGTCACCGCTGGCAGCAGCGAAGGGGTCTCGCTGGAGAGTCAGTTGCATGCCCTGTACCCACAACTGAGCCCCAGCCAGGTGACGGCCGTACTCGCCGCCATGCAAAACGATCCCGGCACACCTTGGGGTACCCTTCAATTTCTGAAGAAAGAGTTCTCGCAACTGGAAACCAACCTGCGGACATGGCAGCAGAATGTGCCGCAGACCCTTGTCGGTACAGATTTACCGTTGAGCCGCTGGCGGATTGCTGCGGAACAGCAAAATCGCTTTCTCTGGTCACAAAAACTCATCGGCGCCTGGCGCCACAACACCCCCGTAGACCCTGCTTATGACAACGGTCACCTGCTGCAACTCAACCAGCCCATTTATGGAAAACTGCCCGCGCTCGATACCCGCCTTGGGCACATCACTACCCTGGAATTCCAGGGTTACTTGACCACCCGCGGCACGCCGGGCTTCCTGGCATCTTTCCCCGGATTGCGCCGACTGGCCATCAGCGACATGACCCTCAGAACACTGCCCGGCGAAATCAGTGCATTGACCCACCTTAACGCGCTGACACTGCGCGGCTGCGCACTCAACCTGACCACCCCAACCCGAGCAGCCCTGGCCAACCTGACCGAGCTGCATACCCTTGACCTGTCCCACAACCCGCTGGTGCTGGCGCCCAATTTCGAAAACATGGCCAACCTGCGAACACTCAACCTGAGCCACTGCGGTATTTCCATCTTTCCCACAGGCCTGCTCAATCGGCCTCGGCTGGCAAACGCCAATCTCAGCCACAATAACCTGCGCAGGCTGCCAGAAGCCCTGTATTCGTTGCCCGCCAGTGCTGCCAAGGCCTACGACCTTTCCGGCAACCCGCTGACGCGCGCAACCCTGGAACGGATAAAAACCTACTGCCAGAGCACCGGGGAACATTTTGGCGTCCAAGCCAATCCAGATGAGGTTCGCCTGGTCCAAGCGCTTTACCCGACCTACAACGTTCCCGAGGCCAATCAATTTATCTTCAGGCTACCGGGCGGGCTGGATGATTCGATGGCGAATCTCGTGCGCCTCAAGGCCGACTACGAACGCTTGCAAGCCGACCTGCAGGAATGGGTGGTGGATGTGCCTGAGAGCCACCCCGTCACGAACCTGCCCATGGATGAACAGATTCGCCCACAGCAACAACTCATTCGAGCGCAAATCCGCGCTCTGCTGGAGCAAGGCTGGCGGCGTGAAACCAGCCTGGACTTAAGCCATGACCCGCTGACGCAGTCCCATCAAATGACATTGACCTTGCCGCTGTGGGGAGACCTGCCAAGACTGAATGTGGATTTCAAGCATATTTCCAAGCTGGAGCTGAGGGCACAGGAAACCACCTCGATACCCGAAGGTTTTCTGGAACGTTTCCCCAATCTGGAAAGCCTGCTGATCCACCGCTATGCCCTGCAAGGCATTCCCGCTGGCGTCTTCAAGCTGCCCAAGTTGACCACACTCAGCCTCACGCAATGCAATCTGCGACTGACCCCCGACAGCGTCGCCGCCTTGAGCGACCTGCACGACCTGGAGTACCTGGACCTGAGCGATAACCCGCTGGCGCTGACGCCCGACGTCAGCAAAATGTCCGGCCTGGAAACCCTGATGATGGAAAACACCAGGCTTACCGAGGTGCCTCACGGGGTGTTCAACCTGACGTCGCTCACCCAACTGAACCTGAGCGATAACCACATCACCGAGTTGCCCACGGACCTGCTTGAAGTAGACCCGGACTCAGCGGCAGGCTTTGACCTGAGCGACAACCCCTTCTCACCCGCAGCACTTGCCATTCTGCGTCGCTATTACAACCGCACGGCAGTGGATTTCGATGTAGCGCAAGCCCGACAACCCGCGCCAGACCGCTCCAGCTCACGCTCTGCGACGTCATCCGAAACAGAGGGCGAAGAATAGACGCAGCTCATCCGCGCTCGGAAGGCACCGATGACAACTCGAACGGGCTGCTGCTGCGACGCTGGTTGCGATCTTCGCGAGGAGTGGCGCCGAAGAAATTGCGGTAGGCGCTGGAGAAATGCGGCCCCGAAGAGAAGCCGCAGGACAGGCCGATCTGGATGATCGACTTGCTGGTTTGCATCAGCATCTGGCGCGCCTTGTTCAGGCGCAGCTCCAGGTAATACTGGCTGGGGACGCGGTTGAGGTATTGCTTGAAGATGCGTTCAAGTTGTCGTCGTGAAACACACACGTGCTGGGCGATTTCGTCGGTGGTCAGCGGCTCTTCGATATTGGCCTCCATCAGCAATACCGCCTGGGTCAGCTTAGGGTGGCTGGAGCCCAGGCGGTTTTGCAGCGGGATACGCTGGCGCTCGCCGCCTTCGCGGATGCGCTCCACCACCAGTTCTTCAGACACAGCACCGGCCAACTCGGCGCCATGGTCACGGGCCAATACCGCCAGCAGCAGGTCAAGTACCGACATGCCGCCGCAAGCGGTCAGGCGATCACGGTCCCAGTCAAACAGGTGGCTGGTGGCGATGACCTTGGGGAAACGCTCGGCGAAATCGTCCTGCCAGCGCCAGTGCACGGCGGCGCGGTAGCCATCGAGCAGGCCCAGTTGGGCCAACGGGTACACCCCCGCTGACAAGCCGCCGATCACACACCCCGCCCGAACAAGCTGCTTGAGCGCGGAGCTCAGTGGCGAAGCGATGACCGTCGGCGGTTCGTCGGCCAACAGGAACAACTTCTGAAAACCCTCCAGCTTACCGGCCCACGGCTCGCCCGGCAGTTGCCAGGCACCTTCGACGGCGGGTTCGGCGAGCAGGAACGACAACTCGTAGATCACATCCGGATGCACCCGCTGGGCAACGCGCAAGGCCTCCTCAGCCAGCGCAAGCGTGAGGGCTTTTGTGCTGGGCCAAATCAGGAAACCAATTTTGTGGGCGGTCATGGAGTGCTATCCGGAGCGAAAACGGTGAAAGAAGCTGTGGGCCAATGCTAGCCCGTAATCAACTACAAATCCCAAAACAAACACAGATCAACAGTGGGAGCTGGCTTGCCTGCGATGGCGGTGGGTCAGTTAACACATCATTGGCTGATACATCGCTATCGCAGGCAAGCCAGCTCCCACAGGGGATCGGGGCTTACCTCAAGACTGCGGAGCATGCACTATCCCGGTGCACAAAAGCAGTCTTGATTATTTCAAACTGCCAGAGAGGAACTGCTGCAACCGTTCCGACTGCGGGTTCACCAGCACTTCCCGCGGGTTGCCACGCTCTTCAACGATGCCTTTGTGCAAAAACACCAATTGGTTCGACACTTCGCGGGCAAAGCCCATTTCGTGGGTCACGACCACCATGGTGCGGCCTTCCTGGGCCAGGTCCTGCATCACCTTGAGTACTTCGCCTACCAGCTCCGGATCCAGCGCAGAAGTAGGTTCGTCGAACAGCATCACCTCAGGCTCCATCGCCAGTGCACGGGCAATCGCTACGCGCTGCTGCTCGCCACCGGACATGTGGCCGGGGAACGCATCCTTACGATGGCCCACGCCGACTTTGGCCAGGTAATGCTCGGCCTTCTCGCGGGCTTCTTTCTTGGATATGCCCAACACGTGCACCGGGGCTTCCATCACGTTTTCAATCGCGGTCATGTGCGACCACAGGTTGAAATGCTGGAACACCATGGACAGGCGCGAACGCATGCGCTGCAACTGCTTGGGGTCGGCAGCCTTCATGGCGCCGTCCTTGTTGGCCACCAGTTTCAGCTCTTCGTTATTGAGCAAAATCTTGCCGGCGTGGGGCTGCTCCAGCAGGTTGATGCAGCGCAAAAAGGTACTTTTGCCCGAACCGCTGGAACCGATGATGCTGATCACATCACCGGCGGCGGCGGCCAGGGACACACCTTTGAGCACTTCATGACTGCCATAGCGTTTATGCAGGTCTTGGACTTCAAGCTTGTACATGCGGTCGGTTCTCACAAAAACAGGTGGTCAGTCGTTGAGCAAGCGCCCGTGACGAAGCGCTTCGCGCCCCGCCACCTTGGCCAGCCAGAAACCCGCTTGGGCATAACGCAGCCGTTCAACGGCAAACAACACCCCCGAGGTGCCCGCGCAAATAGTGCTTACGCGGTCAGTCAGGGGGTCAATCACTTCAAAAATCTCGTCGCCGGTTTCTACCCAGTCGCCCGCTTTACGCAGGTAACTGATCACCCCGGCATGGGGCGCGAACAGCAGTTCGGTGCCCTCGAAAGGCACACCTTCGCAAGGTTCGTGTTGCGGCGCGGGCCACTCGCCCTTGATCAAGCCTTGTTCGGCGAGGAACGCAAGGATGCCTTCGGCGTGGAAGATGGCTTCATCACGGCCGGTGTCGGCCTGGCCGCCCAATTCCAACGTCGTCGCCAGACAGGCCAGCGGAATTTGCGCCTCGGGGAACAGGCGCGACAAACGCAGCCACGGCAACGAGCACGCCTCGTCAAACGAACTGCCGCCGGAATCCTCCGCCAGCAGGCCGACCTTCACATTCAAATGTGCCGACAACGAACGCCACTGCGGCCAGTGCTGGGGCAGCGCGTACATATGCAGCGCTGCCTCAGCATCGCAATGCAGGTCCAGCACCACATCGGCGGTGCAGGCATGGCTCAGCAGGATACGCTGCATGCCTTGCAACTGGCTGCTCGGCTCGGGCAAGGCGGTGAGTGTATCGCTCATGGCCTGGCGAATCAGGCGCACATTGGCGTGCGGGTCGTCCCCCAGCTTGCCTTGCAGCAACTCGGCCACCGGCTCGCTCAGTTCGACGAAATCGCGGTTGAAATTCTTGCCGCTGCCGACTTCGAAACGCCCTTGGTGGCTGCCCTGCAACAACTGGCCGAGCCCCATCGGGTTGGCGACCGGCACCAACTCGATCACGCCGTTGAGGGCGCCCTGCTGTTCCAGCGTGGTGAGGCGTTTTTTCAGCTCCCACGCGGCACGCATACCCGGCAATTCATCGGCGTGCAGGCTGGCCTGGATATAGGCCTTGCGCTCGCCACTGCCGAAACGAAACACGCTCAGTTGGCGTTCGCAGCCCAAATGCCCCCAGGGCAGCAGATGATCGATACGTTCCATATCAGTGCTTCCGTGGAGCCAGGTAGCTCAGCCAGCGGCGCTCGGCCAACTTGAACAGGCGCACTAGGATGAAGGTCAAGCACAGGTAGAACACGCCGGCGGTGATATAGGCTTCGAACGGCAGGTAATACTGGGCGTTCACCGTGCGCGCGGCACCGGTGATGTCGATCAGCGTGACGATGGAGGCCAGACTGGTGGTCTGCAGCATCATGATCACTTCGTTGCTGTACTGCGGCAGCGCACGGCGCAGGGCCGACGGCAACAGGATGCGGCGGTACAGTTTGTAGCGCGACATGCCCATGGCTTTGGCCGCCTCGATTTCACCGTTAGGCGTGGCCTTGAGGCTGCCGGCGATGATCTCGGCGGTATAGGCGCTGGTGTTGATGGCAAACGCCAGGCACGCACAGAACGTGGCACTGGACAGCAGCGGCCACAGGAAGCTTTCGCGCACCACCTCGAACTGCGCCAGGCCGTAGTAGATCAAAAACAGCTGCACCAGCATCGGCGTGCCGCGGATCACGTAGGTGTAAAGCCAGGCCACGCCATTGACGATCGGCTGCTTGGACACGCGCATCAAGCCCAGGGGCAAGGCTGCGAGCAAGCCGAAGAACAGCGAGATAGCGAGCAGTTTCAGGGTGGTCAGCAAGCCGCCAAGGTACAGCGGCATGGCCTCCCAGATGACGTTGTAGTCGAAGATCATAGATCAGCCGCCCTTACGCCTACCGAGTAGCGCTTCTCAAGGTAACGCAAGGCCAGCAACGACACGCTGGTGATCACCAGGTACATCGCCGCCACTGCGAGGAAGAAGGTAAAAGGCTCGCGGGTGGCGTCTGCCGCCTGCTTGGCCTTGAACATCATGTCTTGCAGACCCACCACCGAAATCAGCGCGGTGGCCTTGGTCAATACCAGCCAGTTGTTGGTAAACCCGGGGATCGCCAGCCGAATCATCTGCGGCACCATCACCCGGAAAAACACCTGGAAGCTGCTCATGCCATACGCCAGGCCGGCTTCAGCCTGCCCCTTGGGAATGGCCATGAAGGCGCCACGGAAAGTTTCCGACAGGTAAGCGCCAAAGATAAAACCCAGGGTGCCGATACCGGCGGCCAGGGGGTTCAAGTCGATATAGTCGTCAAAGCCCAGCAACGGCGCGACGCGGTTAAGCAAGTCCTGACCGCCGTAGAAAATCAGCAGGATCAGCACCAGGTCGGGGATCCCGCGGATCACCGTGGAGTACAGGTCGCCCAGCCAAGCCAGCCAGCGTACCGGCGACAGGCGTAGCGCGACCCCGATCAGACCCAGAACGATGGCCAAGGCCATGGACGACAAGGCGAGCTGAAGCGTCAACCATGCGCCATCGAGGATGACGGCCCCGTAGCCTTTCAACATGATTCAGGTCCTCGAAAAGGGGGATGAAAAAATGGCGCAAACTTCAGGATGACTGTTGCTTGCGCCATTTCGGACGGACAGCTGCGATGAGTTACTTGGCGTCAGCGCCGTAAATATCGAAGTCGAAGTACTTGTCCTGGATTTTCTTGTATTCGCCGTTGGCACGGATTGCAGCGATGGCCGCATTGATGCGCTCAAGGTTTTCCTTGTCGCCTTTGCGTACCGCGATGCCTACGCCGTCGCCGAAGTATTTGACGTCGGTAAACGCCGGACCGGTGAACGCGTAGCCTTTGCCGGCGTCGGTTTTCAGGAAACCGTCTTGCAGCAGGGTGGCGTCAGCCACGGTACCATCGAGGCGGCCGGCAGCCACGTCCAGGTAGATTTCGTTCTGGGTGCTGTAGCCCTTGATGTCGGCACCCTTTGGCGCCAGGACTTCACGGGCGAAACGGTCGTGGATCGAACCGCGCTGCACACCGATCTTCTTGCCCTTGAGTTCATCCAGGCTGTCGCTGACGGTGGTGCCTTCCTTCATCACCAGACGAGCTGGGGTCAGGTAGTAGCGGGTGGTGAAGTCCACGGATTTCTTGCGGTCGTCAGTGATGGACATGGACGACAGGATCGCGTCGATCTTGCGCACTTTGAGTGCCGGGATCAGACCATCGAATTCCTGCTCGACCCAGGTGCACTTGACGTCCATCTGCTTGCACAGCGCATTGCCGATGTCGTAGTCAAAACCGACGATGCTGCCATCCGGCGCCTTCGAGGCAAACGGAGGGTAAGCCGCTTCGATACCAATTTTCAGCGGCTTGCCTTCGGCGAAAGCCTGCATGGACAGCACGGACAGCGCCAGGGCGCCCAACAGCACGAGTTTCTTCATCTTGGGACTCCATCGGTATAGGGCAAAAACAGCAGTATGAGCCATGGCCCACGATGCGGCGAAGGTGTAACCGAATAGCGGTGCTGCGTCCTGCGCGGGCGACACCTGCGACGACGAGCGAGTGATCGGCATTCTAACGACAGGCCGGAGGCCGATATTTCCTCAATGCGACAACAATTTACAGAAGCACTGAGAAAGCGGTTCCAGCTCATTGACAGCCTCTGAATTTTATGCAGAGACAAAAGATATTAAACCTGATGATGCTGCAAATTGCGGGCCTATTATTCGCAAACCCTTCTAGCACGGCAAGTCTGGCGTTTAATCTTATTTGTGGGGATGTCTAGAACGCGGTTTTTCGGGGCGTAGGCGTGGTCCATCGCCCCAGGTTTGTGCGGGCGGTTACACATTTGAGCGACGCGGTAACATTCAGAAACGTCCTACGGGGAAAACCGATATTTATTGGTTTGGTGGCTATGCAGGTCTGTCAGACCGCCATCCATACCCCCTTATGAAATGCAATCTGAACTGTGGGAGCTGGCTTGCCTGCGATAGGGATGCCTCAGCCAACCAACCTTTGCCTGACATACCCCTATCGCAGGCAAGCCAGCTCCCACACTAAATCTGGGCGGTCTTGAGGCCGTACAAAAAAGCCCCACCCGGCTTGCACCGAATGGGGCTTTGTCCCACCTACTCCGCTTACGCGACGTTCATGGTCTTGTGCGTTTCAATCAAATGCGCCACCACGCTTGGATCTGCCAAGGTAGAGATATCCCCCAACCCATCGTATTCAGCCGTGGCGATCTTGCGCAAAATGCGCCGCATGATTTTCCCCGAGCGCGTTTTTGGCAACCCAGGCGCCCACTGGATCACATCCGGCGAGGCAATCGGCCCGATTTCCTTGCGCACCCAGTTCTTCAGTTCCAGGCGCAGTGCTTCGTTAGGCTCTTCACCATTCTTCAAGGTGACATACACATAAATGCCCTGCCCCTTGATGTCATGCGGCACACCCACCACCGCCGCCTCGGCGACTTTGGGGTGCGCAACCATGGCGCTTTCAATCTCGGCAGTGCCCATGCGGTGGCCGGACACGTTCAACACGTCATCCACACGGCCCGTGATCCACCAGTAACCGTCCTCATCGCGACGCGCGCCGTCACCGGTGAAGTACATGCCGCGGAAGGTCTTGAAGTAGGTGTCGACAAAACGGTCATGGTCGCCGTACAGGGTACGCGCCTGGCCTGGCCAGGAATCCAGAATCACCAGGTTGCCTTCGGCGGCGCCTTCGATGATGTTGCCCAGGTTGTCCACCAACGCCGGCACCACCCCGAAGAACGGCCGTGCCGCCGAACCCGGCTTCAACGCATGGGCGCCTGGCAGTGGGCTCATCAGCGTGGCGCCGGTTTCGGTTTGCCACCAGGTGTCGACGATCGGGCAACAGGATTGGCCGACGTTCTTGTAGTACCAGTCCCAGGCTTCCGGGTTGATCGGCTCGCCCACCGAACCCAGCAGGCGCAGGCTACTGCCGTCGGCGCCTTCGCAGGCCGCGGTGCCGGAGGCCATCATGGCGCGGATCGCAGTCGGTGCGGTGTAGAGGATGTTGACCTTGTGCTTGTCGACGATCTTCGCCACGCGGGTGATGTCCGGGTAGTTCGGCACGCCTTCGAACAGCAGCGTGGTCGCGCCATTGGCCAGCGGGCCGTAGACGATGTAGGTGTGGCCGGTGACCCAGCCCACGTCGGCAGTGCACCAGTAGATTTCGCCCGGGCGATAGTCGAATACACGCTCGTGGGTCAGGGCCGCATAGAGCAGGTAGCCGCCGGTGGTGTGCTGCACGCCTTTAGGCTTGCCGGTAGAGCCAGAGGTATAGAGGATAAACAGCGCTTCTTCGGCGCCCATTTCTTTTGGCGCGCAGACGGTGCCCGCCACTTTCATCAGGTCTTCGTACCAGATGTCGCGATGCTGGTTCCACTTGATCGCGCCATTGGTGCGCTTGCACACGATCACCTTCTGGATGCTGCTGGTTTCCGGGTTGGTCAGCGCGTCGTCAACGTTAGCCTTCAGCGGAATCTTCTTACCAGCGCGGATGCCTTCGTCAGCGGTAATCACCACTTTCGACTTACAGTCGATGATGCGACCGGCCAGGGCTTCCGGGGAAAAACCGCCAAACACCACCGAATGGATCGCGCCGATGCGGGTACAGGCCAGCATGGCGACCACGGCTTCGGGAATCATCGGCATATAGATAGTCACCACATCGCCGCGGTGCACATCCTGGCCGCGCAAGGCGTTGGCGAACTTGCAGACTTCCTCATGCAACTCGCGGTAGGTGATGTTGCGGCTCTCGGCAGGGTCGTCGCCCTCCCAGATGATTGCGATCTGGTCGCCACGCTCGGCGAGGTGACGGTCCAGGCAATTGTAGGAAACGTTCAGGGTGCCATCGGCGAACCATTTGATGTCGACATGGTGGTCGTCGAAAGAGGTCTGCTTCACCGCGGTGAAAGGCTTGACCCAGTCAAGGCGCTTGGCTTGCTCGCGCCAGAAGCCATCGGGGTTGACCACCGACTGCTGGTACATGGCCTTGTAGGTCGCCTCGTCGGTCAGCGTGTTGGCTGCTACTTCGGGGCGAACGGGGTACAGGGAAGCCGCACTCATCTTTCTTACCTCGGTGACAATAGTTGTTGTTGTATGGCCCCTGTTGTAGCCGGGGTGGGCCTATAGAACCATTCGACGATGGTAGTAACAAGACCCTACAAATTGCCCTGCTATGCCGTTTCACCGCTCTGGCCCGCGTGCTGCGGCGCTTGGCAGCTTTCTGAAAAAAGCTTAATCGAGGGATTGTTACAAAAACCGCCAAAAGTGTTTATCAAAACCACGGGTATATGAATATAACCGAGGCGCCTAAAATCAACTCCGCCAACAAGGCACTCTGATTAACAACGCAACAGCCCCCACGAAGGCAACGTTAATCCGAACTTCCCAACTTTTAAGTGACACACGCGGCCTCACAAGGGCCCCGTGCCCCCTTTCGCCCTGAAGAAGGTAATGAAGCAATGAAAGCGTTATTAGTGATGGCCCTGAGCAGCCTGTGCGCCACCGCCGCCCTGGCGGACGAAGCCCCGACTGAACTGGCCGGCCAGAACGCCCCGATCGTTGAGGACTACACCTACAGCACTCACCTGGATGTGGCCAAAGTCTTGTCCATGAGCAGCATTCCAGAAGTCTGCGAAGTTGTACCGGTGAAGATGGAATATGAAGATTCGCAAGGCCAGCGGCATATTCTTAACTATCAAGTGATGGGCAATGGTTGCTCTAACGGCTAACAACTTCTGAAGTTGGATTCTTAATTGCCGCAAGAAATCGTTCTTGCGGCCAAGAACCCGCCCTTGAATACACCACGCATCAACTGTGGGAGCTGGCTTGCCTGCGATGGCGATTTCAGCCATAACACCCGCTCCGGTTAATGGACCCAATCCTCGTAAGACAACCCCGCTACGCGACTGAACTCCCGAATATTGTTGGTCACCAACGTACACCCCGAAGCAATTGCATGCCCTGCAATAGCAGTATCATTTTGGCCGATGATCGCCCCTTGCTCGGTCAGGCTTCGCTTCACCTCAACCGTCGCGTCCACCGCCGCCACGCCCCACGGCAACACTTCATCGAGTCGCTTCACAAACTCATCGACTAACGTCTTGTGTTTGGACGATGCCTTTTTCCCAATCTGTCCATATCGCATTTCGGCATAGGTTATGGCCGAAATCACGATTCGATTGCTCCTCGCCACCTCCAAGGCCAGACGTTTAAGCACGCACTCGGGCCGCTCACGCATGATGAACGAGCAAATGCAGGTATCCAGCATGTATGTCGTCACAGGTTGAACCTGCCTTCATCGCCAACAACGTCCTGACGCTCCTGAAGAAAATCTTCGTCCGCCCTGGGTAACTCACTCAGCGACCCCCAGCTAGGTCGGACAGGTCGTAATGTAATCGTATCTCCATTGCGGGTGATTTCGAGCTCACCGACTCCCTCATAGGCCATGTCGTTTGGAAATCGAATAGCCTGGTTCTTTCCATTTTTAAAAATTGAGACTGTGCGCATGATTCATCCTCTACCTATGCCTGACATATGCAATGTAAGGACACCCTGAAGCCTATGCAAGACATATGGCAATTGGCCGACGATTGGAGACGTGTGCCAGCTGCTAAAAAAACTTGCGACAGCAACAGCCCGAAAACTCTCACCCCGGCTTAAAAAGCGTCCTTTTTGTCTCTAATCAGTGACCATCCGCCGCAACACAAACCCAATTTTTTCCCTATAATGCGCGGGTAAATCGGGCCTGCAATATCCCTTTACACAGGGATAAAGAGCCAGACCTTGAGCCTGCGCTGCAGCAAGCACGCATCGCTGCGCCCCTCAAGCCTCATGCAGCACCCGCAACCTGATTCCGTTTATTTGCCTGCGCGAGCTGTTGCAACAAACGATTCCTTAAGATCCACCGCGGCCATAGGGCCGTGTGAACACCCAACCATCCGGTTTCACACGGGCACCTTTGAGCCCTCACGCAGGAGACGACACGTCATGCTGAGCTGGGACGAATTCGACAAAGAAGAAGAAGGCGAAGTAGCCGCTAAAGGCGCCAACGCCGGCCACGCCACCGAAGCCAACATGGACCGTCTCGACGGTGCCGGCGCCGCTGCCGCCGTGGAAGCCCGCGCCGTCACCGCCAACGACTCCGCCGCCATCGTGCGCGCCAAGGCCGCCCTGGACAAACTCGACGTCGCCGAAGGCCTCGCCGAGCTGGAAGGTGCCTCCGCCCGCGTCGCCGTTGATGAAAAGCGCATGATCAACTGCCGCGCCGACCTCAACCAACTCGTGCCATTCAAGTACGACTGGGCCTGGCAGAAGTACCTCGACGGCTGCGCCAACCACTGGATGCCGCAAGAGGTCAACATGACCGCCGACATCGCCCTGTGGAAAAACCCCGAAGGCCTGACCGACGACGAGCGCCGCATCGTCATGCGCAACCTGGGCTTCTTCTCCACCGCCGACTCCCTGGTAGCCAACAACCTGGTGCTGGCCGTGTACCGCCTGATCACCAACCCGGAGTGCCGCCAGTACATCCTGCGCCAGGCCTTCGAAGAAGCGATCCACACCCACGCCTACCAGTACTGCATCGAATCGCTGGCCATGGATGAAGGCGAGATCTTCAACATGTACCACGAGATTCCATCGGTGGCCAAAAAGGCCGCCTGGGGCCTCAAGTACACCCGCTCGATCTCCGATCCGAAGTTCGAAACCGGCACCGTCGACACCGACAAGGAACTGCTGCGCAACCTGGTCGCCTACTACTGCGTACTGGAAGGCATCTTCTTCTACTGCGGCTTCACCCAGATCCTGTCCATGGGCCGCCGCAACAAAATGACCGGCGTGGCCGAGCAGTTCCAGTACATCCTGCGCGATGAGTCGATGCACCTGAACTTCGGTATCGACGTGATCAACCAGATCAAAATCGAAAACCCACACCTGTGGGATGCCGAGATGAAGGAAGAAGCGACCCAGATGATTCTGCAGGGTACGCAGCTGGAGATCGAATACGCTCGCGACACCATGCCGCGTGGGGTGCTGGGCATGAACGCGGCGATGATGGAGGATTACCTCAAGTTCATCGCGAACCGTCGCCTGTCGCAGATCGGCTTGAAGGAAGAGTACCCAGGCACCACCAACCCGTTCCCGTGGATGAGCGAGATCATGGACTTGAAGAAAGAGAAAAACTTCTTCGAGACCCGTGTGATCGAGTATCAGACCGGCGGCGCGCTGAGCTGGGATTGATTCGGACTAAGCACTAAAGGAAGCCCTGGCATGTTCAGGGCTTTTTTTCGTCGGTAAAAAAGGCATTTGCCATTTCTTGAAGTACATCACCTCAAGCACCTGGCCCGGAAGGGTTCGGATCGCCCCCCCAATGCTGTAGCCTAGTGCCCCAATTGCCATCAGCGTTGTCACCGGTCAAGCGCTCGGGAAGCTTTCACCGAAGAGCTTTACGCCAAGATCGGAAGATTGGCACGGGAGTAGACTCCTGCTGTCACAGCTGATGCCCGCTTGAAAACTATCAGATAGGATCGAGGCCAACCCGTGAACCCAGACATGCTCGAAGCCGGCCCCGCAGACGCCAAAGTACTTTCCGTCTTTGACTTCGACGGCACCCTCACCCACCACGACAGTTTCGTGCCCTTCCTCAAGTTTGCCTTTGGCCCCGGCGAGTTTTATGGCCGGATGGTCAAGCTGGCGCTGCCGGGGCTGCGGTTTTTGGTGCGGCAGATCAGCCGGGATGAGTTGAAGGCGCAGTTGATTCGCACCTTTATGACCGGGGTGGAGAAGGCTTGGGTTCAGCAGCAAGCGCAGGAATATTGCCAGGCGCGCTGGAGCAAGTTGATGCGCCCGAGCGGTTTGCAGTCGGTAGCGGATGAGGTGAAGTCCGGGGCGGTGGTGACGCTGTGTTCGGCGTCGCCGGCGTTGGTGTTGCAGCCGTTTGCCGACCGGCTTGGCATCCGCTTGATCGGTACTGAGCTTGAGGTGGTGGATGGGGTGCTGACCGGCAAGCTCACCGGGAATAATTGCCGTTGTGAGAATAAGGTGCTGCGGCTTGAGGCGGTGTATGGGGACCTGGGGGAGTATCGGCTCAGGGCCTGGGGCGATACGCGTGGGGATCGGGAGTTGTTGGCGGCGGCGCAGGATGCGCATTTTCGGCATTTTCATGCGAAGAAGAAAAAGCGGGCTCGGTTGCAGCGGTGATGCGGGTGGGTGGGGTTGGCGGGAGACCGAGGCGATCCCTTCGCAGCCTCGCTGGGGCTCGACAGCTCCCACATTTGAGCTTTGTTGAGGCTTAGGCCGACGTCTTCAAGTCTACACCCAGCGCTGTGGCGAAGGCTTTTACCATCGGGCTTCTCGGCGCGTTGTGGCGCAGGATCAGGTTGAACGCGGTGCTTAAATGAACCTGCTCTGGGCACAGTGCGCGCAGGCGCCCTTCCCTTACCAGTGGCGTGGCGTAGTGTTCTGGCAGAAAGCCCAGGAAGCGGCCGGTGAGGATCAGGATGGCGACGGCTTCCACTTGTGAAGCCGAGGCGGACTGGCTGTCGTGGCTGACGAAGTTGGCCTTGTCGCGATGGATCGCATACCGATGGTTGACCACTTCGTATTGGCGAAGAGCGTCGGGGGTGATGTCGCTCGCAGTGAACAAGGGATGCCCTACGGCGCAGTAGGCGTGGGCCTTTTCTTCGTAGAGTGGGAAGTAGTCGAATTCTTCACGGCGTTGGTACACCGGGACGATGCCGGCGACCAGTCGCCCTTCCACTACCCCACGTTCAACTTCGTCCAATTGCGAGGCGTGTAGGCGCAATCTTATTTTTGGCGATTGGCGATGTAAGTTGCCCAGGGCGGTAATCAGTGGGGAACTAACGTCGGAGACGGTGTTATCGATAACGCCCACACTCAGGTCGCCGATGAGTTCATTCTGCGCCGAACTAAGCTTGTCGCGAAAACTGTCCACCGAGGTAAATAACTCGATGGATGCTTGATACACCAACTTGCCTTCTTCGGTCAGCCCGAACCCTTCGCGGCCCCGTGTGCACAGGCGCATGCCGATGCGAATCTCGAGATCGGAGATCTGTTTGCTGATGGCCGCCAGGCCCACGTTCAGCTCGTTTTGCGCGGCACTGAAGCCGCCGGCTTCGACCACGGCCATAAATACCCGCAACAATTTAAAGTCCAGCCCGCTCAGTTGCAGCGGCGCTCGTGTGCCGGGTTTTGGCGGCAGGTTTCCAGAAGTGGAAAGTGGGGTTTCCATAATGCGCGTTGACCTCGAGTGCCATATTCAACAGGCTTGAACCCAATCCTTGAACATAGCCAGGCGGCGATAATGAACATAAACATCCGCCCTTGGCAACCTTGAATACGGCGCGTCAGACGTCGGTTCTACACCGATAAACTTCTGTTGAAACTGCCTCCGACTCTTCTAAAAACAAGCGTGAGGAACACCCATGTCCCAGCCCACCGACCGCCTTTGGGGCGCTCGTTTCAAGACCGGTCCGTCTGCGGCGTTGGCCGCGTTGTCGCGTTGCCCTGAGCGCTATTTTCGCCTCACGCCCTACGACCTGGCCGGCTCCCGCGCCCATGCCCGTGAGTTGCAGCGCGCCGGTTTGCTGGATGAATCGGAAACCCTGCGCACCCTCGAAGCCCTGGACCGTATCGGTGAGGATTTCGCCGCCGGTCGCCTGCATCCCACCCTGGATGACGAGGACGTACACACCTTTATCGAACGCGTATTGACCGAGCGCATCGGTGCCCTGGGCGGCAAGTTGCGCGCCGGACGCTCGCGCAATGACCAGACGGCCAATGATCTGCGCCTGTTCCTGCGTGACCATGCACGCACCATCGCCACTGAGGTGTTGGGCCTGCAGCAGGCGTTGGTTGAACAGGCCGAGCAACATGTGCAGAGCATCTGCCCGGGCTTCACCCATTTGCAGCAGGCGCAACCCATTGTGTTTGCCCATCATTTGCTGGCTCACGCGCAGTCGATGCTGCGCGATGTGCAGCGCCTGGTGGATTGGGATGCGCGTACGGCCCTGTCGCCGTTGGGCGCGGCAGCGATGGCAGGTTCGGCGATAGCACGTCAGCCGCAGCACTCGGCCAAGGAAATGGGCTACACCGGGCCATGCGAAAACTCCATCGACGCTGTCGCCAGCCGTGACCATGTGGCGGAGTTCCTGTTTGTGGCGGGCATGCTCGGGGTGAATATTTCGCGGCTGTCTGAGGAGTTTTGCCTGTGGTCGTCGCGCCAGTTTCGCTGGGTAGTGCTGGACGACGCCTACGCCACCGGCAGTTCGATCATGCCGCAGAAAAAGAACCCGGACATTGCCGAACTGGCGCGGGGCAAGGCCGGGCGTTTGATCGGCAACCTGACCGGGCTGATGTCGACGCTCAAGTCGTTGCCACTGTCGTACAACCGCGATTTGAGTGAAGACAAGCACAGCGTGTTGGACAGTGTGGACACCTTGCTGCTGGTGTTGCCGGCGATGGCCGGGATGGTGGCGACCATGAAGGTGCAGGTAGAGGAGCTACGACGCCAGGCACCGATGGGCTTTACCTTGGCGACTGAGGTGGCGGATTGGTTGGCCACCCGTGGCGTGCCGTTCAAGGAGGCCCATGAGATTACCGGCGCGCTGGTACAGGCCTGTGAGCAGCATGAAATTGAGTTGTGGCAAGCCTCACCGGCGATGTTGGCCGAGGTGGATGGGCGGCTCACCCCGGACGTGCGTGATTGCCTGACCCTGGAGGCGGCGATTGCGGCGCGCAGTGGGTGGGGTGGTACGGCGCCGGAGCGGGTGAAGGAGCAGATTGGGCGGTTGAAGACTACTTTGGCTGAACAGCAGAAGTGGGCTGAGAGTTATCAGGGGTTTCGGATTTAAGCCTTGGTAGGTGTGGTGAGCTCACCGGCGCTTTCGCAGGCAAGCCAGCTCCCACATTTGACCGGGTTTCAACCGCAACACCGTGTACATCGGTTAAAGCGTCATTAGTTTTGGAGTGGCAACATGAATCAAACCCCGGCCGAGCGCTTGGAAGCCGAGCGCAAGTTGTCTGAAAACCAGTTCGATATCACGCAGTACGAGCATGTGCCGCGGCGGTATTACGGGCGGATGTTTTTTGCCACGTTGATCGTGATTGTGTTGGCTGCGCTGTTGCGCGCGTTTGCCAATGGCCAGATCGAATGGTCCTACATTGGCCAGTTCCTTACGTCGCAAGCCATCCTCTGGGGCCTGGTGAACACCATCGTCATGTCGATCCTGGCGATGGCATTGGGCGTGGTGATCGGCGTGATCACGGCGATCATGCGCATGTCGGCCAACCCGATCCTGCGTTACGTGGCCATCACCTACACCTGGTTGTTTCGCGGTACACCGCTGATTTTGCAATTGTTGCTGTGGTTCAACCTGGCGTTGATCTTCCCGGTGATCGCGATTCCGGGCCTGTTCAGCATCGACACCGTCGACCTGATGACGCCCTTCGTAGCCGCCCTGCTCGGCTTGAGCATCAACCAGGGCGCCTACACCGCTGAAGTGGTGCGTGCCGGCTTGCTGTCGGTGGACACCGGCCAATACGAGGCGGCCAAGTCCATCGG
This sequence comes from Pseudomonas sp. FSL L8-0168, assembly GCF_037976155.1. Classification (NCBI taxonomy): domain Bacteria; kingdom Pseudomonadati; phylum Pseudomonadota; class Gammaproteobacteria; order Pseudomonadales; family Pseudomonadaceae; genus Pseudomonas; species Pseudomonas sp. FSL L8-0168. The sequence continues at coordinate 3,897,873 of NZ_CP150262.1, forward strand.
CATGCCGAGCCTGCAGGCGCTGCGCAGGATCATTCTGCCGCAGGCCATGCGCGTGATCATCCCGCCCGTAGGCAACGAGTTCATCAGCATGGTGAAAATGACCAGCCTGGCCAGTGTCATCCAGTACTCGGAACTGCTGCACAACGCGCAAAACATCTACTACGCCAACGCCCGGGTGATGGAGCTGCTGATTGTGGCGGGCATCTGGTACCTGGCGGTGGTGACTGTTCTTTCATTTGGTCAAAGCCGCCTCGAGCGTCGTTTTGCCCGCGGCGCCGGCAAGCGTTCGTAAGCCTGGGTTGAGGAGATTTGCCCCATGAGAAGCATCGTCAAGGCTGTCAACCTGAACAAGTATTACGACCAGTATCACGCCCTGCGTGACATCAATATCGAGGTCGAGCAAGGCGAGGTGATGTGCATCATCGGCCCGTCCGGCTCGGGCAAAAGTACCCTGCTGCGTTGCGTCAACCAGCTGGAAAAGATCGACAAGGGCGGCCTGTGGGTCGACGGCGAACTGGTCGGTTATCGGGTAGTCGGCAACAAGCTGCACGAGATGAACGAAGCGCAGATCGCCCGCCAGCGCCTGGCCACCGGCATGGTGTTCCAGCGTTTCAATTTGTTCCCGCACATGACCGTGTTGCAAAACATCATCGAAGGCCCGTGCCAGGTGCTCAAGCGCTCGCCCAAGGAAGCCATCGAAGACGCGCTGGAACTGCTGGCCCGCGTTGGCCTGGCGGACAAGCGCAATGCTTACCCGGTGGAGTTGTCCGGTGGCCAGCAACAGCGTGTGGCAATCGCCCGTGCCTTGGCGATGCGCCCCAAGTTGATGCTGTTTGACGAACCCACATCAGCCCTCGACCCGGAGCTGGTAGGCGAAGTGTTGTCGGTGATGCGCGATTTGGCCACCACCGGCATGACCATGATCGTGGTCACCCATGAATTGGGCTTCGCTCGCGAAGTGTCCAACCGCATGGTGTTTATGGACGCCGGCCAGATTGTGGAAGCCGGCAGCCCGGAAGACATTCTAATAAGCCCACAAAACCCGCGTACCCAAAGCTTTATTTCTGCCGTTCGCACTTAACTAAAAAACTAACGAGAACGCCCCCATGAAGAAGATGTTTATCCCTACCTTGCTTGCAGGCCTGATTGCCTCCTCATGTGTATTCGCGGCCTTGCCGCAAGCCATCAAGGACAAGGGTGAGATCAGCGCGGCCATCGTGCCGAACTACCCGCCGATGGACTTCAAGGACCCGGCCACCAACACACTCACCGGTTTTGATTTCGACCTGGGCAACGCCCTGGCCGAGCGACTGGGCGTGAAGATCAAATGGCAGGAAACCGGCTTCGAACAAATGCTCAGCGGCCTGACCACCAAGCGCGTCGACATCGTGCTGTCAGGCATGACCGACACCGCCGAGCGCCAGAAAGCCGTGACCTTCATCGACTACTTCACCAGCGGCCCGCAGCTGTACACCCTGGCCAAGCGTGAAGAGATCAAGGAATTGACCGACCTGTGCGGTAAAAAAGTCGGCACCAGCCGCCGCACCACCTGGCCGTCGGAAATTACCGCCTGGAGCAAGGCAAACTGCGAGGCGGCAGGTAAGCCGGCAATCGTGGTGATCGGCACCGAAGGCTCGGCGGATGCGCGGGCGCAGTTGCAGCAGAACCGCCTGGATGCGGCGATGCAGGGCAGCGAGACCATTCCTTATTTGATGTCGCTGGACAAGGGCAAGTACAAGCCGGTGGGGCTGGCGATTTCCAAGCAATTCACCGGGCTTGGGATTGAGAAGAGCAATACCGAGTTGGTCACGGCGATCAGTGAGGCGTTGCAGGGCATGATTGATGATGGGACTTACGGCAAGATCCTGAAGAAGTGGGATCTGGAACAAGGTGCGGTAGAAAAAATCACCATCAACTCTGGCCAATAACGCCATCGAATGTGGGAGCTGGCTTGCCTGCGATAACGGTGGGTCAGCTAAAACAATGTTGGCTGTTACTCCGCTATCGCAGGCAAGCCAGCTCCCACACTCAATCTGCGTTCGCTGGTGATCTGAGTCGTGTAGGTAAGAATCACAAGGAGCCCACCCCACCGTGGCCACCTACTCCCTGGTAATCCGTCGCCTGATGATCTGCTCGGTGACCATCGTGGTCAGCCGTGCCATGACCAGCCCATTGCTGGCCCTCTGGCTGAGCACACGCCTGGGCCTCAACCAGCAGGACATCGGCCTGCTGATGGGGGTCGCGGTGTTCATCGCCACGCTCATGGGGTTGTATGGCGGCTACATCATCGATCGCCTGGAAAAGCGCAAACTGCTGATCCTGGCCATGCTCTCCAGCTCCATCGGCTTTTTGTTGCTGACCTTTGCCAGCAACCTCTACCTCACCACGCTGACCCTTGTTGTGACTGAAGCCGCGTCGGCGCTGTTCCTGATCGGCTCCAAGGCGATCATCAGCGAAAACCTGCCGGTGGGTGAGCGCGCCAAGGTGTTTTCCCTGCGCTACACCCTGACCAATGTCGGCTATGCCACGGGCCCGATGTTGGGCGTAGTGATTGCCGGCCAATTGCCGTGGGCACCGTTTTTGATCGCCAGCGCCATTGCCTTTGGCAGCCTGTTCCTGATGATCGGCATTGCGCCGACCCAGCGCGACGACAGTCATAAGCCTCAGAGTTTCCTCAGCACCCTGCGCATCTTGCGCAGCGACCGCACGCTGATCCTCTTCACCAGCGGCAGCCTGTTGAGCACCATCGTCCATGGGCGCTACACCCTTTATCTGTCGCAGTTTTTGCTGGTGGCCTACACCCCCGACCAGGCACTGAAAATTCTGTCTGCGGTGCTCGCCTGCAACGCCATCACCGTGATTTTGATGCAGTACCAAATCGGCCGATTTCTCAAGCGCGAGCAACTGCGCCATTGGATCGTGCTGGGCACCCTGCTGTTTATTGTCGGGTTGGTCGGCTTCAGCCAGGCGCACAGTCTGCTGACCTGGTGCCTGGCGATGTTTGTGTTCACCTTGGGCGAGATGATCATCTATCCCTCAGAGTTCCTGTTTATCGACACCATCGCGCCGGATGCACTACGGGGCAGTTATTACGGGGCACAGAACCTGGCCGCGTTTGGCGGGGCCATGAGCCCGGTGATTTGCGGCTATCTGCTGATCAATGCGGCGCCCACCAGCATGTTCTTTGCCTTGGCCGCACTCACGGCCATGGGCGGCACCCTGTGTTTCTTGAGCGGGCGACGCGTGGCAGGTTCTTGCTGATATTTACGCAAGATCCGGCTATTAATAGCCAAACCTCTGAAGGACCCGAGCCCCATGAAATTCGACACGGCCTACAGCCTGAGTCTCGACGACAAGGTGTCGATCTATGACATACGAGACCTGAATTTCGACGAAACCACCGCGTTCGATTCCGACAAGGACAGCTTCCTGTGCCCCAACGACGCCTGCCGCGCGGCGTTCGATAGCACCAATGCGTTGAGCACTTTCAACGCCAAGAACGTCAACTACCTGCGCACGCCGCACTTCAAGAACAAACCCGGCACGCGGCATATCGACGGCTGCCGCTATGCCGGCAGCCATAAACCTGCGACGGGTGAAAATGACGACGAGCGTGAGGAAAATTTCCCATCGGAATTTGTGCTGACGCGGCGACTGTACGAGCCTAAAACGCCGGTAGTCGGCACCGCTGGAAGCGTCCTTCAGGAGCCGACGAAAGCGCCCGCAAACCGCGCTACCACCTCTTCTAGCAGCAATGACTCGATCCCGGACAAAACCAGCGTATTCGCACACCCGGTGGAGTGCTACGTGTCCAACATCGATGACAAGGACAAGCTCAAGGCCATGCCTTTGAAGATCGGTGAGCACGCGGCGACCTACTGGGCATTCTTCAAGAAGATCGAATACCTGCAAGACAACCAGGGTTTGATTTACTGGGGCAAGATCAAGACCATCAAGGACTACACCAGCAGTTTTCGCATCGACTTCGAAAAGAAGGTGTGGCTCGACAGGAAGCCTTATTCGGTGAACGTCTACCTGAGCAAAAAGCTCATCGAAAACTACCGCAAGCGCACGGCATTCCTGGAGCAGATCAAGGCGGCGGCCAGCAGTGAACGGTCGCTGTATTGCTTTTTCTATGGGGTCACGCCGCAGCTTGTGCAGGTGCCCAGCCAGAAAAACCCCGAGCAGACGTTCGGGGTATTCAGCGCCAGGATCGAGAATCTGGATCACCTGATTATTCGTGAGGCACCGGGGCTGGAATCATAAGGGGTTGCAACGCCAGTGGATGAGCGGTAGAAACAACTGTACAAAAACACAGTATAGTTGCACCTCCCCTGTCGAACCTGGAGAAACCCCATGTCCTCTCTGGCAATGAGTTCTTTCGTAGAACAACAGATCGTCCTGCATCAATTCACCGCCAAACACTGCGCGCAGGCGCGCGTCATGCTGGGCTGGAGCCGCGAAGCGCTGGCTCGCCAGGCTGGCGTGGCGGTGCAAGCCATTGAACAATTGGAAGACCACGGCGACGTGGACGATGAAACCCGTTTGATCCTGGCGTTTCGCCTGGAGGCCGAAGGGCTGGTGTTTTTCCCGGGGTTCGCACCGGGGTGGGGGATGAGTGCGCGCCGGTTCGATACCCCGGCGGCGCAACCTTCTGCACAAAGCCTTATCTCTCAATTGATGGGTTCAACCGTGGCAACCAGCCGAGGCTGACTCAACTCAGCCGTTGGTGGCCTCAACCGTTTTATCTGGACTGTCTGGTGTTTGCGTAGAAGGAGCACCTGGGAGAAAAGCCGGTTCTTGAATGGCCTGCGAGGCTTGTTCATAACCATGGGCGACTGACAGCAAGGTGGCTTCACTCTTGCCGGAGCCATACACGTAAATTGCCGTGGGCATGCCTTCATCATCCATACCTGATGGAACAGATATACCGGGGTACCCGGCGGCCGCACTATAGAAATAGTTGTGCGTCAGAAAATTCGACACCATGGCGTCGAGCTTGTGCTCCTTCAGGGGGTCATCAATGGTCTTCTGAAATACAGGAAGGATGGCTTCCCACAATACCTCGCGCTTTTGCGGCGTGGTCTCCAGCTCATTGATCATTTCCAGCAATTTCTGGTCAGGCTCATCAGGTTTCTGCGTGCGTTTGATAAAAGCAATCAGCTCAGCAAGTGACTTGACGGGCAAACCTTCCCGCCCAGCCAAATAGTCTTCCAGTTGTTGCTTGACCTCCGAGAATATCGCCTCGTTATAACCCTCATAGGCTTCATCGGGGACACCGGCGTCCAACCGCTCCAAGGGCACTAGAATTGCACCCTGGGCCTTCATCACTTCGAGCGCCGCCTCATAGTGCTTGCGGTCTGCGCGCTTGGCCGGGTCTTTGGACTCCTCTGCGGACAATTCAGGCAAAGGGGTATAGCCAATACGCTTACCCTTCAAGGCATCAGCGTGCAGGCCCTCGGTGTAGACGTTGGTCTCGGTCATTGCATTGAGTGCTTCTGCCGCATCACAGATATTGCGGGTGAAGGTCCCCACCGCGTCCATGCGGGTGCTGGTCATGACGCCTTCGGTACTGACCAGGCCCGTCGTTGTTTTCAGGCCAAACACACCGTTGTAGGCTGCGGGGCTGATGATTGATCCGTTGGTTTCCAACCCCAGTGCCACGGGCACATGCCCCTGGGCGACCGCCACGGCCGAACCTGAACTCGAGCCGGCCACCGTCCCTCCGAGTCGATGTGGGTTCAACGTCTGGCCACCTCGGGAGCTCCAGCCATCCGCCGATTTGAGTGAGCGAAAGTTGGACAGCTCACTCATATTGGTTTTGCCTACAATCACCACGCCAGCTTTCAGCAAATTGTCGACGACCTTGGCATTCCGGGCGGCAGGCGCACCCACCAACGCCTTGGAGCCTGCACTGGTCTGCATGCGGTCATTGGTTTCAAAGACATCCTTGAGCGCTATCGGCACGCCATGCAAGTACCCGCGTACGCGGCCATTGGCACGTTCCTGATCGCGGGCCTTCGCCTCCCTCATGGCATCCGGGTTGGTTTCCAAAAACGCATTGCCGCCCTGTAGCCCACGATCAATATTGGCAATTTGTTTGAGCGAGTCCTTCAACAGTGACTCTGAGGTGACGCCGCCTCCTTGGGCCATCTCCGCTGACATCTGGCAGGCACTCTTGAAACCTTGTACCGGGTTTGAAAGCTCCTGAAGCAGGCCCGTGGCCCATCCACCTGCCGAAACTGGTCCGATCATGAAGTGCCCCTCTGTTTGACTGAGTGTGAGAGCTATCGGTCGATAGCGCCGCACCAGTCTAAGAGCCGACCACCCACCACTATTTCAGGCGAATCCTGCCACTGCGTCCTACCCTTCGCAGCCCGATGTAGGCATCAATACCTACGGCCGCAGCACGCGGTAAGCTCGTACCAGTGCCGCCAAGCGATCACCCGCCCAGCGCGCACCGTAAAACCAGACCTTGGAGCCGTCTTCCAGGGTTTCACACATACTGGGGTAGCCGCTTTTACAGGCGTGATGAAAGGCGGCTTCGGGATCCTCTGACACCAAGGCATCAAGGCGAAGACCTACCACCAGCTCGTCGATTTCATGACAAGCCTGCTCACAATCACCGCTGCGCTGCATATCCACTGCCACGCATTGCGCACCAGCCTGGCGCAGGGTGTCGAAGACTCGGTTCAAGGCCGCACTGCGTGCGACCCGTTCAACCTGCTTGCCCTGCACATAATGCTCGGCATAGCCGATACGATATCCCGTCAGCGGCAGCGAGGCGGTGAAGGTGGTGTTATTCAATACCAGCGGTACCTCCACCATCACCGGTTCGGTAGGGTCAACGCCGCTGATGGCGATCAGCGATAGCGCGGGATCGCGCACCGGCCGTATATGGGGAGCCAGAGCGTTATACCCAGGTATGGGCGTGGCGCCCGCACGTTGCTCGGTGCCAAAGACAATAGAAGGGGGAGCGGCACCGTGGGGTGAAGCGGGAACGTCGACGGCGTTCATTAGCGATGGCAGCGGTTGAGCTGACGCACACGGCAAACCCATCTTCCAAAGTTTCTTACAATGGCTGTCCATCGAAACATCCTCCCGGAGATAAAATTCCCGGGGGATCATCGCACTCTCTCTTGACCTTTGTCGCAGGGCTGAAATTCGCTGAAAAGCTCTTTTCCAAACGGGCCTTTGGCTCAGCCTGCTGCGTGTTCGTTGACCGATTGAGGTTCCACTTCCAGCCACCAGGCACGCCCGCGCTCAGGCTGGTTCAAGCGAAAAGCCTGACCCATCGCCGGAGTGGTGATCGAAACATTGCGCTCCCAGGCCAGGGCCATGATGCGGTCGAAAGGCTCATGCCAGGCGTGGAAGGCCAGGTCGAAGGTGCCATTGTGAATCGGCAGCAGCCAGCGCCCTTTAAGGTCGATATGCGCCTGCAGCGTTTGCTCCGGCTGCATGTGTACATGGGGCCAATCGACATTGTAAGCGCCGGTTTCCATCAGGGTCAGGTCAAACGGCCCGTATTGCTCGCCGATGCGTTTGAAACCGTCGAAATAGCCCGTATCGCCACTAAAAAAGATACGCCGCGTGTCGTCGATCATCACCCAGGAGCACCACAGGGTCTGGTTGCCATCAAACAGGCCGCGCCCGGAAAAGTGCTGGGCCGGCGTGCAGACAAAACGAACGCCATCGACCTCGGTGCCCTGCCACCATTGCAACTGGCGGACTTTGCTGGCATCCACGCCCCATTTGACCAGTGTGTCGCCCACGCCCAGGGGCGCCAGGAAGTAGCGGGTCTTTTCGGCCAATTGGACCACCGCTTTGCGGTCGAGATGGTCGTAATGATTGTGGGAAAGGATCACCGCTTCCAGCGCAGGCAGCTCTTCAAGACTGATAGGCGGCTGATGAAAACGCTTGGGGCCGGCCCAACGCAATGGCGAGGCGCGTTCGGCAAACACCGGGTCGGTGACCCAGAATTTACCGCGCATTTTCAGCAGCACGGTTGAATGGCCGAGGCGATACACGCTGTGATCAGGGGCGGCCAATAACTGCTCGCGGGTCAGTGGCTGTACCGGAATCTGCCCCACCGGCCGTGTCGTTCGCGGCTTGTTGAATAGCATGTTCCAGAAAATGCGCAGGGTCTTGCCCAAGCCACCGTGCTGCACCGGCGTGTCGTTGCTGAAGTGCCCCAGGCCCTGCTCGGCAGGCTTGGGCGCCGAGGGCGCAGGGTCGAGACGGGTTGAAATCGTAGCCATGACAAAGTGACTCCTGCGGTCCGCTCAAGTATTACACTGCACAGTGTAGTTTCTAGATTGCAACAAAATCCGGAGCAAGTAAACTGCCCGGTGTAATTTCATTGTTGAGTCGAATGCCTTCCATGACTGCCCCCAAACGCCTCACCGAGCGTAAACGCGAAGCCATCGTGGCGGCGGCGATTGCCGAATTTCGCGAGCACGGCTTCGAGGTCACCAGCATGGACAAGATCGCCGCCAGCGCTGGCGTTTCCAAGCGCACCGTGTACAACCACTTCCCCAGCAAGGAAGAACTGTTCGCCGAGATCCTCCACCAACTGTGGGCCAGCAGCGTTGCCCAACTGGACGTGATCTACACCAGTGACCGCCCACTGCGCGACCAACTACGCACGTTGCTGGAAGCGAAAATGCAGATGATGTCAGACGCCAACTTCCTCGACCTGGCACGCGTGGCCATTGCTGCCACTATCCATTCGCCGGAGCGCGCGCAAGACATGGTCAACCGCCTCAGTGCGCGGGAAGAAGGCTTTACCCAATGGGTGCGCGCCGCCCAGGAAGACGGCCGCCTCACCGGCACCGACCCGGCGTTCGCCGCCCACCAGATCCAAAGCCTGCTCAAGGCCTTTGCATTCTGGCCGCAAATCACCCTCGGCCAGCCCACCCTCGACCCTGCCACCCAGGCCCATGTCATCGAATCGGCCATCGACCTGTTCCTCGCCGGCTACGAAGCCAGCACGCAGCGCACGCCCCAGTAAGCCCTGTTGCAGGAGCGACATTTAAGGTCGTTTATGGCGTTTTTGCCCGCTGTTTTGCGCAAATGGCCTGGAAGGACACTGATTAATCCCACAGGAATAATCGACAATCCACCTTTCTTATCCGACCACCGGCTCTGCCCGCTGACGCGTGCTGTTGCACCCGCAAAAAAGTTGACCCAGGACACTATGGAAAACAGACGAGGCAAAGGGCTTTCATTTGCCAGGCGTATCTACACGCCAAGGATTATCGGCCTGGGTATCGGTAGCATCAGCGTAATCGGGGCTTTGTATCCCTTGTCGATGCCCGGTTGGGTCTGGGCGTTGCTGCTGTTCAACGGCATTGCCTGGCCGCATGTGGCGTACCTGATTTCCACTCACTCGCCATTTCCCTACCAGGCCGAACAACGCAACCTGCTGTATGACTCAGTGCTGGGCGGATTCTGGGCCGCGGCCACTCAGTTTTCGCCACTGACAGCGGTGACTATTCTGTCGATGATGGCCATGAACAACGTCGCAGCCGGTGGCAAACGCCTGTTCCTGCGCGGGTTGCTGGCACAGGCGGCCGGTATCGCGGTGGCCTGGGGCCTGTTCGGCATCAAGTTCGACCCCAGCGTCAGCCTCACCGAGGTCTACACCTGCCTGCCGATGCTGACGCTCTACCCGATGGCCATCGGCATGGTCTGTTACCAGTTGGCGATCAAACTGTCGCAACACAAACGCGCCCTCAGCGCCCTGAGCCGCATCGACAGCCTCACCGGCCTGCTCAACCATGGTTCCTGGAAAGACCTGCTGAACCTCAAGTTTCACAAGTGCCAACAGCAACACGGCCAAGCGACCATTGCTTTGATCGATATCGACCACTTCAAGCACATCAATGACGTTCATGGCCACACCGTGGGTGACGCGGTGCTGCGCCAGTTGAGCCAAGCGCTGCGCGAACACTTGCGCGAAGAAGACCTGGCCGGCCGCTATGGCGGCGATGAGTTCTGTGTGATGCTTCCGAAAATGCCCCTGCAAGCCGCTGCGCAGGTAATGGAGCATCTACGCGAAACCTTCAGTCACTATCGGCATCCGCAAATCCCAGACCTGCGCGTCAGCCTGAGCATTGGCCTGGCGGATTTCCACCCGTCCTTCAAGGACGCGGTCATGTGGCTCGATGCTGCGGATCGCGCGTTGTACACCGCCAAAAACAGCGGCCGCAACCGCGTCAAGATCAGCGAATGCACGGTCGTTCATTCAGCCTGAGTTGTCTGATGACACCTCGTCCGAATCTTGCTCCGCCCACCTGCTGCAATAGCATAATGCCGCCATTGGTCGCCTGGCCAAAATAGTCCTGCCTGACGAGCGAACTTCCAGGCCGATTGATCACTCTGAGACCGTTGTTCTACCCCCCTCTGTCAGCACCAGGAAGCTGGCAATGAGCAAGTCAACCGTAAGGCCAGGGGCCCTACGGGGTCAGGCGCAAATACATGGACCCCGCATACGCTTGCATGCCCGAGCCCTCCACCATGCTATTTCACGCTCACAAGAAAACCATCAGTACCCTGCAACACAGCCTTGCCCAACAGACCAGCCTGCTGGACGCCATCGAGCGCTCCATGGCCGTGATCGAATTCGACCTGCAAGGTACCGTGCTGCGCGCCAATGACAACTTCTTCAAGACCATGGGCTACCGCGCCGAACAGATTCTGGGCCAGCCCCATCGGATGTTCTGTACCCCGGCGTTCGCCCGCAGCGCGGACTACAACCAGTTATGGACGCACCTGCGCAACGGCCAATTCCAGTCGGGCACCTTTGAACGAGTAGGCGGCAACGGCGCCTCGGTGTGGCTGGAAGCCAGCTATAACCCGGTACGGGATGAAGCGGGGAATGTAATCAAAGTGGTGAAATACGCCATGGACGTCACCCCGCGCCTGCAAGCCGAGAGCGAAGCCAACGCCAAGCTTGCAGCCATCGACCGCGCCATGGCGATGATCGAGTTCAACCTCGACGGCACCATCATCACCGCCAACGGCAATTTCCTGCAGCGCATGGGCTACAGCCTGGCGCAGATCCAGGGCAAGCATCACCGCCTGTTTTGCACGGCCGAACTGGCCAACAGTGCGGCCTACAGCGAGTTCTGGAAGCGCTTGAACCAGGGCGAGCTGTTCAATGGCCAGTTCGAGCGGGTGGATAAACACGGCCAGGTCGTGTGGCTGGAAGCCAACTACAACCCGGTCTACGACGCCAGCGGGCGCTTGTGCAAAGTGGTGAAGTTCGCCTCGGACGTCACCGCCCGCGTGCTACAGCATGCCGCTGACGCACAGAGCGCCGCCCAGGCTTATCACCTGTCGTTGAACACCCAGGAGATGGCGGAAAAAGGCGCTGAGGTGATTCAGAAGACCGCCAGCGGCATGCGTGAAATTGCCGTGGATATCGACACCTCTTCGCAACTGATCGCCAAGCTGGGCGAACGCTCGCAACAGATCACCGCCATCGTCAACACCATTCGCGGCATTGCCGACCAGACCAACCTGCTGGCCCTCAACGCCGCCATCGAAGCCGCCCGCGCCGGCGAGCAGGGACGTGGCTTTGCCGTGGTGGCCGATGAAGTGCGGCAACTGGCCGCGCGCACCAGCGGCTCCACCGCGGAAATCTCCGGCATGATCGCCATGATCCAGGACGAAACCCGCCAAGCCATCGACAGCATGGACGCCACCCGCGACCGCGCTGCCCAGGGTGTGGAACTGGCCAACCAGGCCGGCACGGTGATCCTGCAGATTCGCGAAGGTACCGGCGAGGCGGTACAAGCGGTAAGCGCGTTTGCCAATGAGCGGGGCAATCGCTGAACCCTTGGCGCTGGCTGTCTGAGGGTTAACTTCGCAGCCAGCGCACATGCCGCCCCAACTCATCAAACAGCGTCACCACCGAGCGCAACGCCCGACAATCAGGCCGCGTCAACAACCACAACGCCGTATCGTGCCCTGCCAGCGCAGGGCCCAGCGGTTGCACGCCATTCCCGACTAGAAAATCCGGCAGCGCCGCTACGCCCAACCCTGCGCGCACTAATTCGGCCACCGACTGCATGCTGTTGCACCGATAACGGAGACGCACGCCCGGCAAATACTCACGGCGCCAGGCGACGGTGGGGTGATCGGGTAAAAAATCGTCCGGCGCGATCCAGGCCAGATCGGCCCACTCATGGTCTGGGTGCAGGCGCGCATAGTCGGCACTGGCACACACCTGATACGCCACCGCCCCCAGGCAACGTCCGACAAGATGCTCCGGCGGCGCCGTGGTCAGGCGCAGGGCGATATCCGCATCGCGGCGGCTGAGGTTGGCGAAGTCATTGGAGGTGCTCAGTTCCAGGGTCAACGCCGGGTAGGCCGGCATGAACTGCGCGAGGGCCGGCAACAGCAAGCCTTGCAACACTGAGTCGGTGCAGGTCAGGCGCACGGTGCCGCTGATCACTTCACCGCCCTGTTCCACGCCAATGCGCGCCGCCTCCAGCGCCTGCTCGGCACGCTCGGCCTGTTGGGCCAGGTTGCTCGCCAGGCTGGTGGGCAAATAACCGGCACGGCTTTTTTCAAACAGGGTTTGGCCCAGCGCCGCCTCCAGCCGCCGCACCGCACGGAACACCGTGGATACATCGACCCGCAGCAGCGCCGCCGCCCGCGCCAGGGTACCGCCGCGCACCAGGGCCAGGACCAATGACAGGTCGGCGTAGTCGATTTGATAGTGCGTAGCTGCATTGAACATATGGGCAAACGCCAATATTGATTGCGTGAACGCCAATCTATAGTGGGTATCAACCCACCACAAGCCATGGGACGTACACGATGCCAACCCCCGCGCTGCACCTTGCCCTGATCGGTGACTACAACCCTGATGTGACCGCCCACCAAGCCATTCCCATGGCCCTGCAACAGGCCGCCGACGCTCTGGGCCTGAGCGTCCACGTGCAATGGCTGGCCACCGACACCCTTACCTCCACTTCTGCCCTGAGCGACTTCGACGGCTTCTGGTGCGTGCCCGGCAGCCCCTATCGCGACGTCGACGGCGCCCTGCGCGCGATACGTTTTGCCCGCGAACAAGGTCGCCCTTTCCTCGGTACCTGCGGCGGTTTTCAACATGCCGTGCTGGAATATGCCCGCCATGTGCTCGGCTGGGCCGATGCCCAGCACGGCGAATTAATGCCCGATACTGAGCGCGCCGTCATCACGCCGCTGGACTGCTCCCTGGTGGAAGTGAACGACACCGTGCGCCTGGCCGCGTACACGCGCATTGCCCAGGCCTACGGCAGCCTGGACATCCACGAGGGTTACCGTTGCCGCTACGGCATCAACCCCACCTTTGCCGACGCCCTGCTGGACGCCAACCTGATTCCCACCGGCCACGATTCGGCGGGCGATCTGCGCGCGGTGGAACTGCTCGACCACCCGTTCTTCGTCGCCACCCTGTTCCAGCCTGAACGCGCCGCACTCAAGGGCATCACGCCGCCGCTGGTGATTGCGCTGCTCAAGGCCTGCCAGGAGGTATCGGCATGATTGCCAAAACACCCGCCCCACCTTATTACGCGGTAATTTTCAGCTCGCTGCGCACCGACGCCGACCGGGGTTATGGCGAGGCCGCCACGCGCATGCTGGAACTGGCCAGGCAACAACCGGGGTTTCTTGGGGTGGAATCGGCGCGGGAGGATGGGCTGGGGATCACCGTGTCCTACTGGGCCAGCGAGGCGGCGATCCTGGCCTGGAAACAACAGGCTGAGCATCGGCAGGTGCGCGAGCAAGGGCGGGCCACTTGGTATGCGGCGTTTCACACGCGGGTGTGCAAGGTAGAGCGGGCCTACACCTTCTCCACTTGAATCACCGAACCCGGTGGGAGCTGGCTTGCCTGCGATGCAGACACCTCGGTGATGCAGTGAAACCGCAGTGAGACTATCGCAGGCAAGCCAGCTCCCACATTTGTTCGTCATCGTTAGCAATCGCGGACGCTCAGCTCACCAAACTGCGCAACGCGCTGATCTGCGGGATCTCTACCCGGCGCATATACACACGCAGCGGCTCGGTGATGTTGATGCGCTCGTCGATATTCTGGTCGAGCAACAACTGCAGGCGCGCTCGGCACAGGGTCATGGTGTGGTCGGCGGCCGGCAGCCAGACGAACTCGGCCGTGGGGATGATGCCGTCATCGGCCACGTCCATGCCGAATGAGTCTTCGCTGAATCGTACGATGTACTGGCCGGTCTTGCGGTTGAGGCCGACAAAACCCTGGAGTTGGTCGGCGGCCTGGCAGATAAGCTCGGAAGTGATGCGCATGGTAAACCTCACTGAAAAGTCCCACAGGGACTGGAAAGATGGTTTACACGCGTGGCAGAAAATACCGCCCTCTGGCGGGGCAGCTACCCGTAAGAATACTGCAACACCCTGCAAAAAAGTCGACAAAATTGGCCGGTGCGCACGTTAATGTCGGTTTGGTGATAGCGCCGTTCGCAATCAATTGTTAAAAAGGACACCTTCTCAAAGTTACCTCCACGAAAGGACTTCGCATATGCCTGTCACGTTTTCCAAAAGCGCCTTGCTGCTGGCGTTGATGCTCGGCCTTGGCCAGGCACAGGCTGCCGAGCCGGTCAGCCCGGCCGAATTGGCGACAAACGAAGGCATTCCCTACCCTGCCGTGATCGCTCACCGTGGTGCTTCCTACGATGCGCCTGAATCCACCGCCGCTGCCTACAAGGTTGCACGCGACCTGGGCGCCGACTACCTGGAACTGGACCTGCAACGTAGCAAGGACGGCGTGCTGTTCGCCCTGCACGACAACAACCTGCAGCGCACCACCGACGTCGCCACCAAGTTCCCCGAGCGCAAAGACGCGCCTGCCAACGAGTTCACCTGGAAAGAACTGCAAACCCTCGACGCCGGCAGCTGGTTCAACGCCGCCTACCCGGACCGCGCGCGCCCTGGTTTCGTTGGCCTGAAAATCCTGAGCCTGGACGACATCATCAAGATCGCCGAAGGCAACCCCTCGCACAAACCCGGCCTGTACATCGAGACCAAGGAGCCCAAGCAGTTCCCCGGTATCGAAGCCGACCTGAAAAACAAGCTGCTCGACAAAGGCTGGCTGAGCTCCGCCGGCTCCAAACTGGGCAAGAGCAATACCGGTGTCGGCCAAGGCAAGGGCCGCGTGGTGCTGCAAACCTTCGAAACCGCCAGCCTCAAAGAGCTGCAGAAGGAAATGCCCAACACTCCGAAAATCCTGCTGTTGTGGGTGGGTGAAGGCAGCATCGAGCCCAAATCCAAAGTGACCTTCGCCGAGTCTGGCGAATCCACCAAGGCCGCCTACTACGCCAAGCAAGAGCCTAAAGACGCTGCCGAATTCGAAAAATGGGTTGATGAAGCCAAAAGCCTCGGCGCCATCGGCACCGGCCCGTCGGCCGAGCTGACCGACCACGGCGACCAGAGCTACACCAACCTGGTGAAGCCTGAAATGAACAAGCTGACCCACGACAAGGGCCTGCTGGTGCATGTGTATACGGTGGATGAGCCGGTGGACTTCGAGAAAGTGATGAAGGCCGGCGTCGATGGCATTTTCACCAACCGCGCCGCCGAGCTGTTGAAGTTCTACAAGCGCTGGCCGTCGTCCAGCGTGCAAGACCTGCTCAACGACCATAAGTACTAAAAGCGTTAGTGTCAGTGAGCCATTAAGGATGAGTTAAGTTGCGCCGGTTAATCTGGCGCCACTTAAACAGCTCAACCTAAGAAGGACACACACCATGAAAACCTTGACTGCCCTGTTCGCTGCTACTGCCCTGACCTTGACTGCCGGCCTGGCCCAGGCTGATGTCCGTCCGGACCAGATTCCTAGCCTGCTCAAGTCCGGTGAAGTGATGGCGTTCGAAAAGCTTAACGCCGCCGCCGTCGCCCAACATGCCGGCGCGACCATCAACGATACCGAGTTGGATCACGAAGCTGGCAAGCTGGTCTACGAAGTGGACCTGACCGACACCACCGGCAAGAAATGGGATGTGAAGCTCGACGCCAAGACCGGTGCCGTGCTGGAAAACAAGCAAGACACCTGAGTTGAACCTTGAAAAAACGCGCCACCTTCGGGTGGCGCGTTTTTTTATGCGCGCCTCAAACCGTCACATAACCGTCATACCGCCTTGCAATGATTCGCTCAGGAACCTGTGAAACGTCCTACAGGCCCTTTCTCTGCGAGTCGCCATGAACCACAGCATCGACCACGGCCATCAAGATTCCGATCTGTTTGGCCTGCTTTACGGTTTTCGTTTTCGCCCCGGCGAGAAAGGCCAACAAATTGATTCCGCCACCGCCCTCGCCGCCTTACAGCACCCGCCAGACCCGGACGAATTCCTGTGGCTGCACCTGAACCTGGCGCACGCCGCCTGCGAGCGCTGGATGCAGGCGCATTTGTCGCTGCCGGAAGAGTTTTTTGAAGCCTTGCATGAGGGCTCACGCTCCACGCGCATCGAGCATGTGGACTCGGCCTTGTTGGCAGTGGTCAACGATGTGGTGTTCAACTTCAGCAGCATGGTGTCGTCGGATATTTCCACGCTATGGGTGTGCGCTCGCAGCCGCTTGTTGGTGAGCGCGCGCCTGCAGCCTTTGCACTCGGTGGATAAATTGCGCTCGTCGGTGAAGGCCGGCGAACACTTTCGCTCCCCCTTGGAGCTGTTGGTGCACCTGCTGCGCGACCAGGGCGAAGTGCTGACGCAGATCGTGCGCAAGACCAGTATCAGCGTCGACCATATCGAAGATCAGCTGTTGTCTTCGCGCCTGTCCACCAACCGCGCCGAACTGGGTGCCGCCCGCCGCGTGCTGGTGCGCCTGCAACGCCTGCTGGCGCTGGAACCGGGCTCGCTGCTGCGCCTGCTCAATCGCCCGCCGCAATGGCTGCAAAAGGAAGACGTGAAGGAGTTACGCAAATCCACCGAGGAGTTTGCGCTGATCATCAACGACCTGACCGCCTTGGGCGAACGCATCAAGCTGTTGCAGGAAGAGATCGCCGCCAACCTCAATGAACAGAGCAACCGCACGCTGTTTACCCTCACGGTGGTGACGGTGCTGGCGCTGCCGATCAATATCATTGCCGGCTTTTTTGGCATGAATGTGGGTGGGGTGCCGCTTTCCCAGGATCCGGAAGGCTTCTGGATACTGGTGGCCTTGGTCGCAACCTTCACCCTGATCGCTGGACGGTGGGCATTCCGCAAATTCTCAAATTGAAATAAGCCCCAACTGTGGAAGCTGGCTTGCCTGCGATTGCGGTGTATCAGCCAAGACAATGCAAGCTGACCCACCGCTATCGCCGGCAAGCCAGCTCCCACAGGGTTTTGCGTTTATTCAGTGTTTGAAGCGTCCAGCCACTGATCGCCGGGCATTGCGCACATTCTCAAATTGAAATGAGCCCAACTGTGGGAGCTGGCTTGCCTGCGATTGCGGTGTATCAGCCAACACAATGCAAGCTGGCCCACCGCTATCGCAGGCAAGCCAGCTCCCACAGCAGTTTGCGTTTATTCAGTGATTGAAGAGTCCCGTCATCGCTTTGAGGCGCTTCTTGTACACCCGCCGCGCC
Organism: Pseudomonas sp. FSL L8-0168; assembly: GCF_037976155.1. Lineage (NCBI taxonomy): Bacteria > Pseudomonadati > Pseudomonadota > Gammaproteobacteria > Pseudomonadales > Pseudomonadaceae > Pseudomonas > Pseudomonas sp. FSL L8-0168. Next base: position 3,915,454 of record NZ_CP150262.1, read on the forward strand.
TCCAAAGCCTCCTCGAGGCTCACCGCCACAAACCCCGCTCGCTGGTTGGGCTGCATCTGCCCGATCAAGTCCAGGTCGGCGCTGATCACCGTGCCAATCATCGCGTAGCCACCGCCCGACACCGCATCGCGGTGCAACACAATCGGCTCCAGCCCCGCCGGTACTTGAATCGAGCCAATCGGGTAGCAACTGTCCACGATGTTGGAAGGATCGGAGCCCGCGCCAAACGGCTGTTCCCGTGGCTGGAAGCTCAACGCGCTGCCGCCCTTGAAGCGGTAGCCGATGCGATCGGCCTCGGAGCCCACCGTCCACGGCTCGGCAAAAAAGCTGCTTTTGGCCTCGTCAGTCAAGCGCTCGTAATACAGCCCCGGCACTACCCGCAACGTCACATCGCCGCCGACCGAACGCCGCAACGCCATCGGCAAGCTGTTGCCCGCACGCCCCATACCGCTGGCGGTACCGATCGGCAATTGATCGCCCTCCTGCAAGCGTCGGCCGTTAAACCCGCCGAGGGCGCCGAGTGTGTAGGTGGAGCGGCTGCCGAGCACCAACGGCACGTCGATACCGCCGGCGACGGCGAGGTAGGTGCGTGCGCCGGCCTTGGGAAACTCGAACCGCAGCACCTGCCCGGCGCGCACGGCAAAGGCGGTGTCCTGGTGCACCACTTCACCGTCCAGGCGCGGCGACATCAAGGCGCCGCTCAAGGCCACCAGCGCGTCCTGCTGGAACTCCAGCTCCGGCCCGATCAGCGTGCATTCCAGGCCCGCCGCGCCCACAGGATTGCCCACCAGGTGGTTGGCCGCACTCAACGCGTATTGGTCCAGCGCCCCCGACGGCGGGATGCCCAAGTGGTAATAACCTTCGCGGCCCAGGTCCTGCACGGAGGTGGCGAGGCCAGGTTTGAGGACCTTGATCATGCCAGCGCCTCCTGCAGGGTTTTCGGGTAGCCGATGGGGTCGGCGAGAAAGGCATCCAGGGAAAACTCCACCGGGCGGATGCGCAGGTCGAAACGACCGGCGTCCACCTCGGCGACCGCCAGGTCATAAGCCTCGCGGTCCATCGGCTTGAACTGCACGATATCGCCAGGGCGGAAGAACACCATGTGCTCCTTGAAGTACGCCAACTGCTGCGCCGGGTCGTAGATCGGTGCCGGGGTAACGCCGAACATCTGGTAACCGCCCGCGCCACGCACCGAGTAGATACAGCCAAAGCAGCCGCCATGGCCCAGGGTCAGTTTCGGCGTGTCGGTGCGTGGGCGCAGGTATTTGGGCACCTGCAATTGCCGCTCGCGTTCGACCATCTGGAACATGAACGGCAAGCCCGCGACAAAGCCGACCATCGACACAAACCACGGCGCGCCACTGTGGGCGGCGATGAACGCGTCCACGTCGGCCAGGCCATTGATGCGTGCCGCGTATTCCAGGTCTGTGCCGCTGGGGTCTTGGTGGCGGTCACGAAAACGCATCAGGGTTTCGTGGGTCCAGGGGTCGTTATAGAGCACCGGGATTTCGATGATGCGCGTGCGCAAGGTGCGTTCGGCCACGGCCTGGGCTTCGGCGCTTTGCACGGCGTCGAGCAGCGCCTGAGGGGCGATGCGGTCAGGGTCGAAGCGAATCTGGAACGATGCGTTGGCCAGGCAGACATCCAATACGCCTTCCAGTGCCAGGCGCTCCACGGCGCGGGTCACCGCCATGCCCTTGAAAAAAGCCTCCAGGGACATGCTGTTGCTGACCTCGGCAAACAGGTGTTCATCACCGCCGAAGCTGTAGCGGATGGGGGACGTTTCAGCCATGTCTGTTCCTCTTGGAATCATTGTAGAAAGGCAGGCAAAAAAGTAAGGGTTGGCTCTTATTGGGGAGGTCTGACGTCGATACCCGCCTGGTCCAGGGCTTCACGGGTGGCCCCCACCAGCTCCAGGGCGCCAGGGGTGTCGCTGTGCAGGCAGATGGAATCGAATTCGATCGCCAGGTCTTCGCCTTCGACGGTACGTACCAGGCCGGTCTGACACGCACGCAAGACGCGCGCGGCCACTGTGGCGGGGTCCAGCGCCCGCACATTGCGGGTAAACACGATGGAACCGCTGAGGTCGTATTCACGGTCGGCATAAAACTCGCGCACCACCGGCTGCCCCAGTTCCTTGGCAATGCGCCAGATCACCGAGTTGGGCATGCAGTACAGCATCAGCGTGGGCTCGATGATTTGCAGGTTTTGCACCAACAGCCGGGCGGCCTCTTCATCGCGGGCCAGGTGCATGTAGAGCGCGCCGTGAGGCTTGATATGTTGCAAGGTCACGCCTTGGGCGCGGGCCATTTCACGCAAGGCACCGAGCTGGTAGAGCATGTCGTCCACCAGTTCCTGGGCCGGTGCGTTGATATGCCGACGACCGAAACCCACCAGGTCACGAAAGCCTGGGTGCGCGCCAATCGCCACACCTAGTTGCTTGGCGCGCTCGACGGTGCGGCGCATGGTGCCTGGGTCGCCGGCGTGAAAGCCGGTGGCGATATTGGCCGAGCTGATATAGGCCATCAGCTCTGCGTCGACGCCGTCGCCGATGGTCCAGGGGCCAAAGCCTTCGCCCATGTCTGAATTGAAATCCACTGCCTGCATCGAGGTCGCTCCGCCAAAGGTGATGCCCGCAAAGTAGGCCGTGGCTTGACCCCTTGGGAAGATCTATTATCAGATGGCCCATCTTCTGAAAATCAGATAGCTTTTTATCCTCGACCCCCGATCGTTCCCACGCTCTGCGTGGGAATGCAGCCATGGACGCTCTGCGTCCGCACTTGAGACCGTGACGCGCAGCGTCACAAGAGGCATTCCCACGCAGAGCGTGGGAACGATCAATAAGCAGAGTGCGATATGTCTTTAACCTTGCGCCAGGTTCGCTATTTCGTCGCCACTGCGGAAATCGGCCAGATTTCCCAGGCAGCAATTCACCTGAATATTTCCCAATCGGCGGTGACCACAGCGATCAAGGAGCTGGAAGCCATGCTCGGCGTGCAGTTGTTCGTGCGCTCGGCCCAAGGCATGAACCTCACCGACGCGGGGCGGCATTTTCTCAACCGTGCCTATGTGATTGTGCGCAGCGTGGAGGATGCCCTCAACAGCCCGTTGCCGGACTACCGCGCCAGCGGCGTGCTGCGGGTGGCGGCCAGCTACACCGTGCTGGGTTATTTCCTGCCGCACCATTTACAGCGCATGGAGCATTGGCATCCGGACGTGACCATCGAGGTGTTCGAACAGGAGCGCCAGGCCATCGAACAGGGCCTGCTCGACGGCCAGTTCGACATGGCTGTGGTGCTCACTGCCAACCTCACCCACGCGGATATCGTCTCGGAAATTCTATTCAACTCCGAACGCCGCCTGTGGCTGCCCAGCCATCACCCATTGTGCGAACGCGGTGCCGTGAGCCTGGCCGACGTGGCCCAAGAACCCTACATCTTGCTCACCGTCGATGAAGCCGAACACAGCGCCATGCGCTACTGGGAACAGGCCGGGCAAACGCCCAAGGTGCGGCTGCGCACCAGCTCGGTGGAGGCGGTGCGCAGCATGGTTGCCAATGGCAGCGGCGTGGCGATCCTGTCAGACCTGGTGCACCGGCCCTGGTCCCTGGAAGGCAAACGCATCGAAACCCTGACCGTGACCGACCCGGTCACACCCATGAGCGTCGGCCTGGCCTGGCACCGCGAGCGCGCGTTTACCCCCGCGATGCAAGCGTTCCGGGATTACTTCCACGACGCGTTCCTGGCGCCCCAGCAGTTGTCGGCACGCCGTTAAAGATGAGCTTGCAGGGTGGCGGTCAACCAGTCCATGAACACCCGCACCCGCAACGGCAGATGCCGCTGGCCGGCGTACAGCAACGACACATCCAAGGGCGGCGCCTGGTAGTCGGGCAGCACCGCCACCAACTCGCCGCTGGCCAATAAGTCGCGTATGCCGAGCTGCGGCACCTGGGTGATGCCAAACCCGCCCAGGCACGCCGATTGATAGGCGTCGGTGCTGTTGACCGTCACCCGGCCTGCCATCGCCAGCCGCTGCACCTTGTTGCCCACCAGGTATTCGAACCCGGCCGAGCGTGCGCCCAGCGGCCGCACGTAATGCACCAACTGATGATGCGCCAGGTCTGCCAGGGTTTCGGGCACGCCATACCGTTGCAGGTACGCCGCGCTCGCGCAGTTGACCATCGGCATGCTGCACACCCGCCGCGCTACCACAGTTTGATCGGGCTGGGCGCCGACGCGCACCACGCAATCAAAACCTTCGGCGATCAGGTCCACCTGGCGGTCCGAACAGCTGATTTCCATGTCGATCAGCGGATGGCGCGCCATGAACGTGGGCAAGTTCGGCAAGATCACGCCCCGCGCCATGACATTGGGCATGTCCACCCGTATGCGTCCGGCCAATTGGGTTTCGTCCTGACGGAACAAACCTTCCAACTCTTCCATGTGCGCCAGTAGATCCTTGCTGCGCTCATACAACACACGACCATCCTGGGTCGCCTGCACCTTGCGCGTGGTGCGTTGCAACAGCCGAGCGCCGAGCAACTCCTCCAACGCCTGCACATGCTCAGAGACCGTAGAGCGCGGCAAGCCCAGGCTTTGGCCGGCCTGGGTAAAGCTCGACAACTCAGTAACGCGTACGAAGGTGCGCAGCAGCTCAAGCTTGTTCATTAGATTGTTCGCCTTATCCGGCCAGTGATTTCGATATCAGCCTGTTTATCACGTTATAGCCGGACAAATACACTCAGTCCCACTCACCCCATTCGAGGACTGCACCATGACCCGTAAAATCGCACTCATCACTGGCGCTAGCCGTGGCCTGGGCAAAAGCGCCGCCCTGCACCTGGCTGCGCAAGGCATCGACATCATCGGCACTTACCACAGCGCAGCGGCCGAAGCCCAAGCCGTGGTTGCCCAGGTAGAGGCCTTGGGCGGTCGCGCCGCCATGCTGCAACTGGACGTCAGCCAGAGCGCAACCTTCGATGCATTCGTTGGCCAGATCGGCACACTGCTCAAGGATGTGTTCGCCCAGGAGCATTTCAACTTCCTGATCAACAACGCCGGGGTTGGCACCTACGCAAGCTTTGCCGAAACCACCGAAGCCCAGTTCGACCAGTTGGTGGCGATCCATGTGAAGGCACCGTTTTTCCTCACGCAGAAACTGCTGCCGCTGATCAGCGATGGCGGGCGCATCATCAATATCTCCAGCGGCCTGGCGCGCTTCAGCCTGCCGGGGTATGCCGCCTACGCGTCCATGAAAGGCGCGGTGGAAGTCTTGTCGCGCTACCAAGCTAAAGAACTGGGCCCACGGGGTATTACCGTGAACACCCTAGCACCGGGCGCGATTGCCACCGACTTCGGCGGCGGCGCGGTGCGCGATAACACCGATGTGAATGCGATGGTTGCCAATAACACCGCCCTGGGCCGCGTAGGCTTGCCGGACGACATTGGCGGGGCGATTTCGACCTTGCTGGCCGATGGCAGTCATTGGATCACCGGCCAGCGGATCGAGGCGTCGGGCGGGATGTTCCTATAAGCGACGCACGCCTACGGGGTAACTGGGGTTTTACCGGCGAATTTCTCGCGCAGCACGTCATAACCCCAGTGGTACACGTAGGTGTACGGCAGGAAGAACAACAACACGCCAATGTCGAGGATGAAGGCTTCCAACAGGCTGATCTTCATCAAGGCGGCAATCAACGGCACTGCCAAGAGGATCAGGCCGCCTTCAAACAGCAGCGCATGCAGCACACGGGTCCAACCACCGTTGGCCAGTTGCAGGCGATTTTTAAGGCGGTCGAACAGGCTGTTGAACACCACGTTCCAGCTCAGTGCCAACAGGCTGATGCCCAGGGTCACTGCGCCCATCTCCAGCGCTGGCCGGCCGGTGATCCACACCAACAGCGGCGTGCAAATCAATAAGGCCAACCCCTCGAAACCAAGGGCTTGAAAAACGCGTTCAGTAAGGGATTTGGTAGGGGTCATGGCCCGGCTCCGTGAGTGACGATGGTTGCCATGATCAGGCTTTGTCTCGATACTTCATAACCAATAACCATCGATCAAGGCGATAGTCATGGCCTCCCATGAAGTGCTTCAGGCGTTTGTCCAGGCTGCCACCCAAGGCTCGTTTTCCGCGGCGGCGCGCAAGCTGGGCAAAAGCCAGTCCACCGTGAGCGCGGCAGTGGCCAGCCTTGAGATTGACCTGAACGTGGTGCTGTTTGACCGCAGCAGCCGCAAGCCGACCCTCACACCGGCGGGGCAAGTGTTGCTGCAACGGGCTGAGCAAGTGCTGGAAGCCAGTAGCCGCCTGGAGCTGGCAGCCAGTCAGTTATCGCAAGGCCTGGAGCCGAAGTTGAGTCTCGCCATGTCCGATACTTATCAGTCTGATCGATTCGAGGTCGCTCTCAGCGCCTTCGAACAACGCTACCCAGACCTTGAGCTGGAATGCCTGATCGCGGAATGCGAAGACTTGATCGCACTGGTGCAAAGTGGCCGGGCGCAGATCGCGTTTATCGAGAAACAAGAAGCCTACCCGCCGGACCTGACGTTCTCCCCCGTGGAAGAGCGCACGGAGATCGCGCTGTTCGTCTCGCCCAGACACCCATTGGCAACCCTGGACAAGGTTCACTCGCACACCTTGCAACAACACCGGGAGTTGCGCTTGGCGAGCATCATCAGCCCCAATGAAAACCGCGGCACGCAACGTGTGTGGTCGGCGCCGAGTTACCTGATGCTGATGGAAATGGCACAGCTGGGTTTTGGTTGGGCACCGATACCGCGCTGGCTGGTGGAGCGTTTTGGCGGCAACCAGTTGGTTGAACTCAAGGTGCGCAGTTGGCCGCGTTCGGTGGCGGTGGATGCGCTGTGGTCCCGGCACCAGCCGCCGGGGCCTGCGGGGAGCTGGTTGCTGGGCAAGATGCTGGAGTGAACGCAGTGCAATGTAGAGGGGGCCGTTAGAGAGACGTTGGCTGTCAGGCCATCATCGCAGGCAAGCCAGCGCCCACATTGGATCGCGGGGCGTCATAACATCGTGTTGGCTATTTGAGTTCGGCGAGGCGTCGCGTGATGAAGCGTTTTTCTGGCGCCTGTTGCGTCAGCGACAGCGCTTTTTCGTACGCGCTGCGAGCTTCGTCAAACCGCCCCAACTGCCGGCAAAATTCCCCACGCGCCGAATGCGCCAAGTGATAGTCCTGCAACTCACCGCGCTGCAAAAGGTTGTCTACCAGCGCCAGCCCCGCCAAAGGCCCCTGCTCCATCGCCACCGCTACCGCACGGTTCAACTCGATCACCGGCGACGGCACAGCCCTGAGCAATACATCATAGAGCCCGACAATCTGCCGCCAATCGGTTTCCCCTGCGCTGGGCGCCTCGGCGTGCACGGCGGCAATCGCAGCCTGCAAGCAATACGGCCCGAAGCGTGGCGTCATCAGCGCCTGCTCCACCAATGCGCAGCCTTCAGCGATCAAGGCCCTGTCCCAAAGCGTACGATCCTGAGCGTCCAACAGCACCAGTTCGCCGCTGGCAGAAGTGCGGGCAGGCCGACGCGACTCGTGCAGCAACATTAACGCCAGCAAGCCCATGACTTCCGGCTCGGGCAGCAACTCCAGCAGCAAACGCCCCAGGCGAATGGCCTCCAAGGTCAGGTCCTCGCGGGTGAGGTCGGCACCCGCTGAGGCCGAATAGCCCTCGTTGAACACCAGGTAAATCACCCGCAGCACACTGTCCAATCGTTCGGGCAATTCGGCGCGGGACGGCACTTGATAGGGAATTCTCGCCTCACGGATCTTGCCCTTGGCGCGCACGATGCGTTGGGCAATGGTGGTGGGCGTGGCTAGAAAAGCGTGAGCGATGGCCTCGGTGCTCAGGTCGCAGATCTCGCGCAAGGTCAGCGCAACCTGGGCATCGGCTGCCAACGCTGGGTGGCAGCAAGTGAACATCAGGCGCAGGCGGTCGTCTTCCACGTCTTCATCACTCCAAGGCGCGGCCTCCAACGCCTCGGCCTGCTCTTCCAATAACGGGGTAAAACGCGACTGCCGACGCAGGCGGTCGATGGCTTTGAAGCGACCGGTGGACACCAGCCACGCCCGTGGATTATCCGGCACGCCATCCTCGGGCCAGCGCTGCAGGGCGACGAAAAATGCTTCGTGCAGCGCCTCCTCGGCCAGGTCGAAATCCCCTAGCACACGAATCAACGTCGCGAGCACGCGGCGTGATTCGCGGCGGTAAATAGCGTCGATCTGCTGGGTCAATCGACCATGTCCTCGGTCACCAACTTCACCAGGCGGTCCAGGCTCTGGCCCCAGCCGTCATGAAAGCCCATGGCTTCGTGGGCCTGCTTGTCCTCGGCACTCCAGTGCATGGCGCGGGCGGTGTAGAGCGTCTTGCCGCCGACATCTTCAAAGGTGACTTCGGCGCTCATGAACGGCTTGCCCGAAGGCACCCAACCCGGCATGAACGCGTCGGTAAACACCAGGCGGTTGGGCGCGTCGATCTCCAGGAACACGCCTTGGGTCGGGTACTCGCTGCCATCCGGGGCGCGCATCAAGGTGCGGAACAAGCCGCCGACCCACAGGTTCATCTCGCATTCAGGGGTGGTCATGCCGTGGGGGCCCCACCATTGTTGCAGCAGGGTTGGCTCGGTCCAGGCGCGAAACACCCGGCGGCGCGGCGCATCGATCAAGCGGCTGATGGACAGTTCAAATTCGGCGGGTTGAATGTTCACGGGGCAACCTCCTCAAGTCTTTTGATTATTGTGTTGAGAGATTCAATTGGCGCACGGGGCGCACTTCCACACTGCCGACCCGGGCTGCCGGAATGCCGCCAGCCACCTGGAGCGCTTCATTGAGGTCCTTGGCGTCGATCAGGTAGAACCCGGCGAGCTGCTCCTTGGTTTCGGCAAAAGGCCCGTCGGTGATCGACAGCTTGCCGTTGCGCATGCGCACGGTGGTGGCGGTGGTCACTGACTCCAGCGGCTCGGCGGCCAGCATGCGCCCGCTGGCCTGGATGGACTCGGCGTAGGCCAGACATTCCGAGTCGTGGGGGCTGTCGGGCGAGGTGTGCAACGCCTGTTCGTCGCTGTAGATCAAGCACAGGTATTTCATGGCGTTCTCCGTTTTCGGACTACTGACTATAGTTCGCAGTGCTCAAGGTTTCAGGTCGAACAACGCCGTGCCGCTTTGCATATCAAACGGTGCCGACCAGTGCTCGTGCACCACCTTCCATTGGCCATCGATACGCTGGTAGCCGGCAGTCACGCGCATCCAGCAGGCCTTTACCTCGCCGTCCGGCCCGGCGCCGCCGCAGTGGGCCAGCCAGTGGGCGAATGCGCTGTCTGGCGCATCGACGACATGCAATTCATGAAACTCGAAGATGCCGGGGCCGGGGCAGTGCTCCATGCACGCCTCCCAATGCGCGCGGTAGGCCGCCTTGCCCTTGAATTGCAGAGCGGTTACGGCGTCGAACGAGACGATATCGTCGGCGTAAAAGCTGACAATTTTGTCGATATCGCGACTGACGACGGCGTCTTTCCATTGCTCGATCAGGCGCTTGATTGCAGTGCTCATGGCGATGACTCCTTGGGGTGGAAAATCACGGAAGACACCCTTAGTCGAATGGCCCGAAGGGAAATCGACATCCCCCTGAAAAATAATTTCCCGTAGCCCAAACCCGATAAACTGCCACTTCTCTTGCAGCCGTTCGGACAGCCCCATGCCAACCCGCCTCGTTGCCTATGAGGCGCTGAATGCTGTGCAACAACAGCAAGTCGGCGCCATCGAAGTTCACCCTGAACAACTGCCGTTTTGCGGTGATATGTATTGCGCCCTCAATACCCTGCTCGCCAACCCGAGCCCTGGGGTCAAGGGCTTTGCGCTGTTGGTCGACGACCTTCCTGTGGCGTTCTTGCTGCTCAAGCGACCACCGTGCCTGCCTCATTGGGCCGATGAACACAGCGCCACACTCCACGCGCTACAGGTAGACCAGCATCAACAGGGGCGTGGATACGGCAAGATGTGTTTGCAGGCGTTGCCCGCCGTGGCGCGCGAGGCCTGGCCGCAGATCAAGGGGTTGGAGTTGTCGGTGGATGCCCACAACCTGGCGGCAATGGGGTTGTATCTGGGGGCAGGATGGGTGGATCGCGGTGAGGCGTACAAGGGTCGCGTAGGGTATGAGCGCCGGTTGAGCTTCAGGTTTAATCCATAGCGGCAATGTCACGTAAACATGACTTTTAAGCGTGCATGTCGTGTTTACGTGACATCGGGTGCAGTGTCAGCCCCGCTCCCCGATCGGCAGCCAGATTTCCACCGTCCCCGTGCCCTTCCTGGCATCGAAGTCCGCGCTATAGCGCTCGAAATCCGCGCCCATGACTTTGTAGCCCGAGTGCGGCAGCCATTCGAACATGATGCGCTCGTAGGTTTGCTCAAGCGCCTGCACCGGCCCGTAGTGGGGGAACACGGCATAGTTGAGTGGCGGAATTTCGATCACCTCGAAATTGCTTGGCACGTCTTTCTTGGCCGGGACTTCAACACCTGCCAGGTAATCGAATTCGCCGTGATGCGGGTTATGGCACACCCCGTAGGTCACACCGCCGACGCGCTTCTTGATGTCCTTGATGCAGGTATCGAACAACTCCCACAGCCGTGGGATATCGCCCACGGTGGCCTTCGAATATCGCCCTTGTACCCCGGCGATCACCAGGGCCTTACCGGCTTCCAGGCGTGACTCCAACGGTTGTTTTGTCTGCTGATCCATACGAACAGTCTCCTTCTTATGAGGGAACAAACCCGCATCGAGTATAGGGGCATATCCGCGTTGTACTCCATGTAGAAAAATTTCCTACGCATCTGGACAACTGGCCATCATCGCCCTTATTGTCTGCCCCGCAGGCCACCGCAGTGGCCGACGTCGCTCGGACGGTTCCGGGCGCTTACGTACCTCGAGGCAACAATGGCAGACCAAGGTTCGCCGCGCCGCTTTGCGCGCATAGATCGACTCCCCCCTTACGTTTTCAATATCACTGCCGAGCTGAAGATGGCTGCGCGTCGGCGCGGCGAAGACATCATCGACTTGAGCATGGGTAACCCTGACGGCGCCACGCCTCCTCATATCGTGGAGAAAATGGTCACCGTCGCCCAGCGTGAAGACACCCACGGCTACTCCACCTCCAAAGGCATTCCGCGCCTGCGCCGGGCGATTTCGCGCTGGTACAAGGACCGTTACGCGGTGGATATCGACCCTGAGTCCGAAGCCATCGTGACCATCGGTTCCAAGGAAGGCCTGGCGCACTTGATGCTGGCCACCCTGGACCAGGGCGATACCGTGCTGGTGCCCAACCCCAGCTATCCAATTCATATCTACGGCGCAGTGATTGCAGGTGCCCAGGTACGTTCGGTGCCGCTGATACCGGGCGTGGATTTCTTCGCTGAGCTGGAGCGCGCGATTCGCGGCTCGATCCCCAAGCCGAAGATGATGATCCTCGGCTTCCCGTCCAACCCGACCGCGCAGTGTGTGGAACTGGACTTCTTCGAACGGGTGATCGCCCTGGCCAAGCAGTACGACGTGCTGGTGGTGCACGACCTGGCCTACGCCGACATCGTCTACGACGGCTGGAAAGCCCCCTCGATCATGCAAGTGCCCGGCGCCAAGGACATTGCGGTGGAGTTTTTCACCCTGTCCAAGAGCTACAACATGGCCGGCTGGCGCATCGGCTTCATGGTAGGCAACCCGGAACTGGTCAACGCCCTGGCACGCATCAAGAGCTACCACGACTACGGCACCTTCACCCCGCTGCAAGTGGCGGCGATTGCAGCGCTGGAAGGCGACCAACAGTGCGTGAAGGACATCGCTGAACAGTACCGCCAGCGTCGCAATGTGCTGGTCAAAGGCCTGCATGAGCTGGGCTGGATGGTGGAGAACCCGAAGGCGTCGATGTACGTCTGGGCCAAGATTCCCGAGCAGTATGCCGCCATGGGCTCGCTGGAGTTTGCCAAGAAACTGTTATTGGAAGCGAAGGTGTGTGTGTCGCCGGGGATCGGTTTTGGTGAGTATGGCGATGATCATGTGCGCTTTGCGCTGATCGAAAACCAGGACCGGATTCGCCAGGCCGTGCGCGGGATTCGCGGGATGTTCAGGGCGGATGGGTTGGTGACTAAAGCCTGACCTGATTTACCTGAAGAAACCCAATCAATGTGGGAGCTGGCTTGCCTGCGATGCAGACACCTCGGTGTTTCAGATGTACCGAGGTGATGCTATCGCAGGCAAGCCAGCTCCCACATTTTGATCGAGTTGCCGCCACTGCTTTTGTGGTGTGGCTTACACCACCAACGACAGCAACATGATGAAGATCAGCGCCACGATCGACAGAATGGTCTCCATCGCCGTCCAGGTCTTGAACGTCTCGGCCACGGTCATGTTGAAGTACTGCTTGACCAGCCAGAACCCCGCATCGTTGACGTGAGACAGGATCAACGAACCCGCGCCCGTCGCCAGTACCAGCAACTCGCGGTTAACCCCTGGGATCATGCCCACCACCGGCACCACAATGCCCGCGCCGGTAATGGTCGCAACCGTCGCCGAACCGGTGGCAATCCGAATCACCGCCGCCACCAGCCACGCCAGCAGGATCGGGTTGATCTGCGCGTTCACCGCCATATGGCCGATCACGTCGCCCACGCCGCTGGTCACCAGCATCTGCTTGAAGCCACCACCGGCACCGATGATCAGGATGATCGCGGCGGTCGGCGCAAGGCTGGCGTCGAGCAGCTTGAGGATCTGCTTGGAGTGGATGCCCTGACGATGGCCAAAGGTGTACAGCGACAACAGCAAAGCCAGCAACAGTGCGGTGATCGGGTGGCCGATCATGTCCATCCAGTTACGCACCACGTTGCCTTCAGCGAACGCGATGTCGGCAAAGGTTTTGAGTAGCATCAGGAACACCGGCAGCAGCACGGTGACCAGGGTGATGCTGAAGCTTGGCAGCGACTTGTTATCGGTCTCGCGGGCCAGTTGGTCCACCAGTTCCTGGGACGGGTTGCCCGGGATGTACTTGGCGATGAACGTACCGAAAATCGGGCCGGCGATGATGGCGGTCGGCAGCGCAACGATCAGACCGTACAGGATGGTCTTGCCGATATCGGCACCGAACACGCCGATGGCCAGCAGCGGGCCCGGGTGCGGTGGCACCAGACCGTGCACCGCCGACAAACCGGCCAGCAGCGGGATACCGATCTTGATCAACGACACGCCGGTACGCCGGGCGACAATAAACACCAGCGGGATCAGCAATACAAAGCCGATCTCGAAGAACAGCGGGATGCCCACCAGGAACGCGGCGAACATCATGGCCCACTGGACCTTCTCTTTGCCGAAGGCGCGGATCAGGGTCTGGGCGATCTGATCGGCACCGCCGGACTCGGCCATCATCTTGCCGAGCATCGTGCCCAGCGCGAGGATGATGCCGACAAAGCCGAGCACCCCGCCGAAGCCGTCCTGGAACGCCTTGATGATCTTGTCCACGGGCATACCCGAGGTCAGGCCGAGGAAACCGGCCGCGATGATCAGTGCAATGAACGGGTGCACCTTGAACTTGGTGATCAGTACGATCAACCCGATGATAGTGACTACTGCATCTAGCAGCAGGTAAGACTCGTGGGACATGCCAAACATGGGGGGTCTCTCCTGTTTGTTGTTGTTATTAAAGCGGGTGTTGAACTTCCTGCCGGGGATAGCGCTATCTTTTCCGGCAAAAAATTAATGAGTAGGTTCAAAGCCGTGCTTGCGCCACCAGGTATTGGTCTGCTCGGCCAGCTCCTCGACGCTGTCTTCACTGGCGTTCAAGGCCAGGGTCAGCGGCTCGCCCTTGGGCGATTCAAGGGTGGCGAACTGGCTATCGATCAGGCTTGCCGGCATGAAATGGCCGGGGCGGTGAGACACGCGGTCGGCGGCGACTTCGCGGGTCAGTTCCAGGAAGACAAAACCCAGGCCCGGCGCGGCTTCGCGCAAGTGGTCACGGTATTTTTTCTTCAGGGCCGAACAGGTCAGTACAGGATGCTCGCCCGCTTTCAACGCGCGGCGCAGTTCATCGCACAGGATGTCGAGCCAGCCGGCGCGGTCGTCGTCGTTGAGGGGGTGGCCGGCGCTCATCTTTTCGATGTTCGCGGCGGGGTGAAAGCTGTCGCCTTCAATGGCAGTGGCGCCGTTAAGGACGCACAGGGCTTGGCTGACGCTGGACTTGCCACAGCCGGAAACACCCATGATGACCAGGGCGGTAACAGGTTGACTCATGAAACACCTCAGGACGCAGATAGCGCTACCTTTGCATAGCGTAAGGCTAGTGCAAAAACAGGCTTTTCCCGCGCCGACTTGTCATTTTTATGGAGTGACGCGTGCATCCGTTCCAACAGATTGACTTCAAGAGCTGGACAGGATCAGGCAACCCTTTATCCAAGAATTTGCAGCCCTTTGGAGACAGCGCTACCTTAGTGCCTCGATTTTTGTTTGGCAAGCTGCCTGATGACCTCTAAGAACGATAAAAATACCCGCACGACGGGTCGCCCCACCTTGAACGAAGTCGCCCGCCTGGCTGGCGTCAGTCCGATTACCGCCTCCCGTGCTTTGCGCGGTATCAGCACGGTCGCCACGGAGCTGGTAGAAAAGGTGCAACAGGCCGCCGCCGAACTGAGCTACGTGGTCAACCCCGCCGCCCGCGCCCTGGCCTCGGCGCAGAGCCATTCGGTGGTGGTGCTGGTGCCGTCACTGTCCAACCTGCTGTTTATCGAAACCCTGGAAGCTATTCATCAGGTACTGCGGCCCAAGGGCTTTGAAGTACTGATCGGCAACTCCCATTATTCGCGCGATGAAGAAGAAGACCTGCTGCGCAACTACATGGCCTATCAGCCGCGAGGGTTGCTGCTGACCGGGTTTGACCGCACCGAAAGCGCGCGACGAATGGTCGAGGCCAGCAATGTGCCCTGTGTGTACATGATGGATCTGGACCCTAATGCCGGGGTGAACTGCGTGGGCTTCTCGCAACTGGCCGCTGGCGAGACCGCGGCGGCGCACTTGCTGTCCCGGGGGCGCAAGCGCCTGGCCTATATCGGCGCGCAGTTGGATCAGCGCACGTTGTTGCGCGGCGAAGGTTTCCGCCGCGCCTTGCAGCAGGCGGGCATGTACGACCCGGCGCTGGAGCTTTTGACACCACGCCCCTCCTCCGTGGGCCTGGGCGGCGAACTGTTCCTGCAATTGCTGGCAGCGCATCCGGATGTGGATGCGATCTTCTTCGGCAACGACGACCTGGCCCAGGGCGCCCTGCTCGAAGCCCTGCGCCATGGCATCAAGGTGCCTGAACGTGTGGCGGTGCTGGGCTTCAACGACCTGCCCGCTTCCTCATTCATGGTGCCGCGCCTGAGTAGCATCAGCACGCCACGGGAAGCCATCGGACGTCGGGCGGCGGAGCATTTGCTGACGATCATGGCGGGCAACAAGGTGGCCAAGCCAGTGGTGGATATGGGGTTTGAGTTGCAGGTGCGCGAGAGCACCTGAACGTCGAGCTGAACGCACACAATGTGGGAGCAGGCAAGCCAGCTCCCACCTTTTTCTACCGTGCCCACTTGATAGGTAGGACAGCCGTAGGAAGCGGCTTACATTGCAGTAAGCGCCTTGCTCCGCTGCCTACGCTTACGTCAGAATCCGCCGGCTTGTGCGCCTCGGTGGCGGTCTCTAAGGTTTGCCGGTCGCTGAATTTCTCGGTGATCGGGTTTAGTAGCCCGAGTTTGGTCACTCTAAGTGCATAAGCCTGCCCGCGTTAATGGCGGCTGTGCGTAGGGCACTTTCGGGTGCGCCGGCTTTGAGTGTCCACCGGTCTACTAACCTGCGTACAGCTGCCACCCTCGTTTAGTAGCGATACGGCGGCAGCCCATTCCAGGATGCTCTGATGATCAAAAAAATCGATCCGCCGCTAACCACCCTCTTCACGCTCATCCCCGATGTTTCCACTGAAACCCTGCTGGCCAACAGCTACGAAACCGTCTGCTCCGTCAGCACCTTACTGCTCGACCTGTCCGATGACCTCACCGGCAAACACCGTGATGTGGCCCTGGCCATTCATCAATTGAGCGAGCTGAGCGTATTGCTGGTGGGCAAGGCCATGGACCAGCACACACCACGCTGCTGAGGCAATCCACGATCCCTGTGGGAGCTGGCTTGCCTGCGATAGCGGCGTATCAGGCAGTACCTTCATTGACTGACACAGCGCTATCGCAGGCAAGCCAGCTCCCACATTTTCGACCGTGCCCGCTTCACACCCTCGCCGCTGTGCCCGGCGCCTGCTAGATTGGTCATTCTCCAAATGCCAGGGAAGCACCATGGGCCATTCACTGAAAATTTTGGGTCGCACCTCCTCCATCAACGTGCGCAAAGTACTCTGGACCTGCCAGGAACTGGGCATCGACTACGTGCGTGAGGACTGGGGCATCGGCTTCAAGCCCACCCAGTCCCCCGAGTTCCTCGCCTTGAACCCCAACGCGCAGGTGCCGGTGCTGATCGACGACCATGGCGTGCTGTGGGAGTCCAATACCATCTGTCGCTACCTTGTCGGCCTTTATCAGCGCCATGACTTGCTACCCGTTGAGCCTGCCTTGCGTGCACGGGTTGAACAGTGGATGGACTGGCAGGCCACCGAACTCAATCCTTCATGGGGCTATGTGTTCAACGCACTGGTGCGTAAGAACCCGGACTATCAGGACCCGCAACGCATCCAGGCGGGCGTGCAGGCCTGGAATGACAAGATGGCCTTGCTGGAACAACAGTTGACCCAGACCGGCGCCTACGTCGCGGGCGAAGAGTTCACCCTCGCTGACATTTTGATAGGTCTTTCGGTGCATCGGTGGCAGATGACACCCATGGAGCGGCCACCCTACCCCGCCATCGAGGCGTATTACCAACGCCTCAGCCAGCATGCCGGCTTCAAGACCTTCGCCCTCGACGGCCATGACTAAGCGAGCTATTGGGCCTCAGGCATGGTCATCACCATTGGTCTGAAAACCACTACCACCTGTCATATTTGACAGTAGACCTGTTTTTCATCTTCACCTATTCATAAGCCAGAGCAAGGCAATGCCTCGCTCATCCCTGAATATGGAGAAGCAGCCATGAGCGAGAAGATCGGTGAGTACGACAAAATTTCCGGCGTAATCGATGGGTGGGATACCACCTTTGTCACGTCCTTTGTCGCCCATTTGAACGGAGAGTCAGGTTTCAATTCGACAGTAGGAATCATGTCCGGATCTGGCTTGATAAAAATGAGCATCGACCAAAATATCAAGGCAGGTGAGACCTACGACATCGATGCAACGGGGAGTGATAAAAAAGTAAGGCTTGAGTTTGACGACACGCGACAAGGCGAGTCCGGCAACTATATGGCAACCAGTGGCAAATTCACCGTATTGAAACTGCAAGGCAATATGCTGTCAGCGTCCCTCCACTTTGAGGCGCAAACCGCGCAAGCCCCTCAAAAGAAGATGAGCTTCACCCAAGGCGTTTATGAGGTTGAGGACTTCAAGCACGTCTAGAACATCCACGCAGCGGGAGGGCCCCACTCCCGCCAGAAGCTGCCTGCCGATAGCAACCTTCGGCAGGACAGCCTTCGCGCCCTCGCGCGATAAACCTCTGAAACAGAGGCGCCGCGCGCAATTAATCGGCGAATGTACGGGCTACCGTCCGCAACTTAACAAACACCGCTTTCCGTTAGCCAGCTAAGATTCCAGGTGACCGCATATGGAATTTCCTCATGTCCACACTCCCCGCCTCAGCTACGGACACCCTCGCCCCCCACCGAGCCGCCCACATCAGCGCCCGCATCGACCGCCTGCCCGCCGTCGCCACTATTTGGCGCCTGGTGGCGTTGCTCTCCATCGGCGGCTTTTTCGAGCTGTATGACTTGTTCCAAACCGCCTATATCAGCCCTGGCCTGATCAGCGACGGGATTTTTCATACCGGCAGCGAAGGTGTTTTCGGCTTCTCGGACCAGGCCGCTTTCGCCTCGGCCACATTCCTGGGCCTGTTCCTCGGCGCCAGCCTGCTCAGCCCCATCGCCGACCGCTTCGGGCGACGCGCGATCTTCACCTTTGCGCTGGTCTGGTACACGGTGGCAACGGTGCTGATGGGCATTCAGACCTCGGCCGTGGGCATTATCTGCATGCGCTTTCTGGTGGGCATTGGCCTTGGCATCGAACTGGTGACCATCGATGCCTATCTGTCGGAACTGGTACCTAAGCGCATGCGCAGTTCGGCGTTTGCCTTTGCATTTTTTATCCAGTTTCTGTCGGTACCGGCTGTGGCCTTGATGTCGTGGTGGCTGGTGCCACAGGCGCCGTTCGGTATCGCGGGCTGGCGCTGGGTGGTGCTCTCAAGTGCAGTGTTTGCGCTGTTTATCTGGCAACTGCGCAAGCGCCTGCCGGAGTCACCGCGCTGGCTTGCACAAAAGGGACGCTTCGAAGAGGCCGACACGATCCTGAACAACCTGGAGGCACGCTGCCAAAAGGATCATGGCAAGCCGCTGGACGAACCGGACCCCGAAGCCATCAGCGTGCAGGGCAATGGCCGTTTCGCCGATATCTGGCAGCCGCCCTACCGGCGCCGCGCCTTGATGCTGATCGTGTTCCATGTATTCCAGGCCATCGGCTTCTTCGGCTTTGGCAACTGGCTGCCGGCCTTGCTCTCGGGCCAGGGTGTCAGCGTGACCCACAGCCTGCTCTACGCCTTTATCATCACCCTCGCCTACCCGCTGGGCCCGCTGTTGTTCGTCAAGGTGGCCAACCGCTTTGAGAACAAATGGCAAATTGTCGGCTCGGCCATGGGTGCAGTGATCTTCGGCAGCCTGTTTGCCCTGCAAACCACAGCGTTAGGGCTGATTTTCTGCGGGGTGATGATCACCTTCTGCAATGCCTGGCTGAGCTTCGGTTATCACTCCTATCAGAGCGAATTGTTCCCCACCAATATCCGTGCGCGAGCGGTCGGGTTCTGTTATTCATTCAGCCGTTTGTCCACGGTGTTCAGTAGCCTGTTGATCGGCTTTATCCTCGAGCACCTTGGCACGCCGGGGGTGTTGGCGTTTATCGCCAGCAGCATGTTGATCGTGATGATTACCATCAGTTGGTTCGGGCCGCGTACGCGCAACCTGGCGCTGGAGAACATCGCTCACTGACGGCAACGGTTGGCCGCACAAGGAGAAGGCTTGCCGCGCCGACGACTCCCGCCCCAGTAAACACTGGGGTACGGCACCCGGCACAGTATTTGCTCCAGCTGTCGCACCGTCTGTTTTCATAGGTGACCGATCATGCTGGTTAACAACACTCAAGCGGCGTCGAACGTGCAACAGATCACGCGACCCGACATGGACCCCGCCAACGCCGCCGCCAGTGCGCTGTACAGCGGCGCTTTGCAGGCTGCGCAACACAGCGTCACAGTGCCGGCCGCGCAGAGGGAATTGGACAAGGCCAGCGATCGCATCGACGAAGCCTTCGCCAAGACCCGCGTGCAGTTACAGGCCACGACTAACGGGGCACGTACCGAGTTCACCGAATACATGAGCAGATCCCCGGCCGAACGTATTCGTGAACAGCTGCTCAAGGAACAAGGGCTGACCGAAGAGCAAGTGCAGGCGCTGCCCCAGGAAAAACAAGACGCCATCGCCAAACAAGTGGCCGAGCGCTTGAAAGAGCAGCAACAGCAGCAGGTTGCGGCGAAGGCCACTGCTTCGCCAGCCGAGACAGTGAAAGAAACCCTGGCCGCGATCTGAACCTGTGGGAGCTGGCTTGCCTGCGATAGCATCACCTCGGTTCATCTGATACACCGAGGTGTCTGTATCGCAGGCAAGCCAGCTCCCACACTGATCGGTCTAGCGGTCTGGCTCATGGAAGGTCAAGGGGCTTGAAGACAGCCTGCTGCACGTCGACTTTTTTCGGGATCAGGCCGTTGGCAAAAAACAGGTCGGCGGTGCGTTGCTGGTTGGCAATGTCGATGGCCGCCAAGGGGCGGATCGGCTCAGGCGAGCGATGTTCGAAGTAGCTTTTGACCACCGCCGGTTGCAGGCCCAGGGTGCCGGCCATCAGCGTGATGCTCGCGGCAGGCTCATCAAGCGACAGGCGCTGCGCCTTGCCAAGCGTCTGGATAATCGTGGCGATGGCCTCTGGGTGCTGCTTGGCAAACGGGTGGTTGACCACGAAGAAACTGCCCGCAGGGTTCAACCCTTGCCCGTCCCGCAGCACGCGTGCCGAGCCGTCGATCACGGCGGCCGAGTAGTACGGGTCCCACACTACCCATGCGTCCACCTTGCCTTGTTCGAACGCGGCGCGGCCGTCGGAAGGCGACAGGTACACCACATTCACATCCTTCCACTGCAACCCGGCGTGCAGCAGGCTTTTGAGGAACAGGTTGTGTGCACTGGAGCCCTTGAGCAATGCCACGCGCTTGCCCTTGAGTTCGGCCACGTTCTGCACGGTGCTGGCCTTGGGCACCAGCACTGCTTCGGCCTTGCCCTCGTTGGGCTCGACGGCAAAATACTGCAAGTCGATCCCGGCCGCCTGGGCGAAGATCGGCGGGATATCGCCAATATTGCCGATGTCCAGGCTCCCGGCGTTGAGCGCTTCGATCAGCGGCGGGCCACCGAGGAATTCGGTCCACTGCACCTGTGTACCGGGCAGTGCGGCTTCGAAGAGCTTGTGCTCACGGGCGAGCACCATGCTGACCGAGCTTTTCTGGTAGCCGATGCGCAGCGTGGAAGGTTCGGCCGCCGAGGTGGGTTGCGCCAGTACCGCCAATGCCAGCAGCGAACTGCCCAGCAGGTGTTTGATTGCTTTCATAAGTTGCCTCTTGGTGGTTCGATCAGATTCAAAGTGAGCACAGGAAGTGTGGGAGCTGGCTTGCCTGCGATGGCGGCCTGTCATGGCCAGAGGTGTTGGCTGGCTCACCGCTATCGCAGGCAAGCCAGCTCCCACATTTGATCGGGGTGGGATTCAAGTCCGGTAACAGCGCGGGCCATGTAGTCACTGACCGAGCGCTGGGAAATCCCCAGTTCGGCGGCGATCTGGGGGTACGTCAGGCCGTTGACGCGGGACAGCAGGAACGTCGCCTTGACCTTGGCCGGCAAGCGGTCGAGCGTCTGCTCGACGGCCTGCAGCGCTTCGAGCACTCGGGCCCTGCCCTCCGCGCAGGCCGCATCGTTATCCAGCGCAGCGAGGTAGGCACGCTCCAGGTCACGTCGACGCCACACCTGGTACACCAGGCGCTGGGCAATGGTGGTAAGCAATGCGCGGGGCTGTCGTATCGGCGCTACCTGAGGTGCACTCAAGAGCTGGACAAACGCGTCGACGGCGATGTCTTCGGCGTGGGCACGGGAGTTGAGGTAGCGGTGCAAGCGGCTGCACAGCCAAGGGTAATGAATGCGAAACAGGGAGCCCACATAGTCGCTGTGAGCACGATCGGCGCCGGACATAGGGGCTCCTTCTGAGTAGGTTGCGCGGTATGTCCGGTGTTCCGGTGAAGCAATCCTATCAAGGCTCCTTATGCTTTAATAATACTTAAAACGCATTCTTATATAACCTTATTGAAGTACCGAATAGCCGATGCTGGCGGCTTTGCGCTGGTAATCCAACACCACCTGATAGTCATCTTCGCTGGCAGGAAGCACAGCTCGCACACCGAGGGTTTGCGCCACCTGCGGCAGGTCCTGCAACGCCAGGTTCATCGCCTCACGAATCTGCGCCACCTGCCCATCGCTCAAGCCCAGCGCGCCTATGTAAGGCAAAGTCGGGCTCGGCGCGCTGCGGGTGATGACGCGCAGGCCCGCGACCTCTTCGGGAGCGAATCGGGCGAGGTAGTCGTAGGTGACGCTATCGATGGCGGCGAGGTCGGCGCGGCCTTCACGCAGCCAGCGCAAGCTCTCGCGGTGGGCGCCGCTGATGCCGACGCTGGCGAAGAACCGCCCGTCGCGCTGCAACGGCGCCAGACAGTGACGCAGCAGGTTCATGCCGCTGTTGGAGTCGTGGCCGTTGATCACGCCGCGGCTCTGGTAGAACTGCGTCAGGCGGGTACGCGGGTTGTCCGCGCGGGTCAACAGCAGGCTGCAATGTTCGCCGTGGCTGCTGTGGGCCAACTCGTAACGGGGGCGCCCAATGATGCGCACCTGGCCGCGCAGTTGGGTCATCAGCGGGTAGCCGCAGGTTTGGCTGACGAGCAATTGTGGCGCCAGCCACAGGCCGCGCAAGTCGAGGTGGTCGGCGTTAAGACGATGCAGCTTCAAGCGCTCAAGGATGCGCGCCAGCCAGTGTTGATTGGCCTGCTGGATGGGTTCGGGCGCAACGTACATGCGCAGGTCGGCGTAGTACTCACTCATGGTCGCCTCTCAGGCAAACGGGTGCCGGGGACTGTCGATGGCCTTGAGGCCGTGACGGCTGATCAACTGGCCGTAGCCTTGCACCAGGAAGCCACCGCTGCGCACCAGCCACTGCTCGCGCCGGGCACGGTACACCCTGGGCAGCAGGTACCACGGCAACTTTGGCAGATCGTGGTGCACCAGGTGCAGATTGTTGTTGAGAAACAGCCAGGCCCAGGGCCAGGACGCTTCGTTGAGCACTGTGCGGTGTTCCGGCCGGAGATGGGGGCGGTGCTCATAGTAGGAGCGGATCGAAGCCAGGGACAACGCTGGCACGCTGACCAGCAGCAGGTAATGCCACACCGCAAGCGCGCTGTAGGAGGCAATGAAACTCAGCATCAGCACAGTAACGGCGCCGTGAGCCAGCCACATCGGCCATACCTGGGGCAGGCGTTGAAACTCGTGACGGGCCAACCGGCCAATGGCCAACGGCGCAGCCAGCAGTAAGCGGCCAAGCACGGTCTTGGTCAGCCAATGCACGCCACGTTCGAACAGCGAGCTGTCGTCCCATTGCTGCTGATTGAGGTAGCGGCTTTCCGGGTCGATGCCCGGTAGGGTCAGGTTGTCGTCGTTGTGGTGCAACAGGTGGCTGTCGCGGTACAGCGTATAGGGATACCACACCGCGAAAGGCGCATAGCCGAGGAGTTTATTGAGCAACAACGAACGGGTCGGGTGGCCGTGGAGCAATTCGTGCTGCACCGATAGCCACAGGGTCACCAGCGGAATCAGCAGCAACATGCTCAGCCACAGGCCCAGCCACCGGCTGCCAAGGATCACCGCGAACCAGCCGGCATATACGCCGATCAACAGTAGCCAGGTCGGCCATTCGGTTCTTGCCACGAAGGTCGTCGCCAGGGCTTCGATTTCCCGGCGTTGGGTCGGATCAAGGTAATTGGCCATCGGCAGCTCAGAGCAGGTGTTTCCTGCTCTGTGCAATGAGGCGGGAAAATCTTGCAGATCGTTTAGTTCTAAGCGTGTAACTCAGTGACCGAACAGGCCTGCTTCGGATTTTTTGGTCTTCTTGTCCGCGCGTTTTTCATCGGCGGTCTTTGCCGGTTTTTTCTTGGCGGCTTTCTTTGAATCCATACCTTTGGCCATGATGCATGCTCCACTAACAGGGGATGTAGCACTGGGTATACCACCTATTGCCCGGCAGAAGGCGCTTATAATCCCCGGCCCTGGATAATGCTTGTCTGAACCCCATGCCCCCATTGCACATCGAACCGCTGGCAGAGCCTCTGTGGCCACTGCTGAACAAGTTTTACCGCAACCACAATTCGTCGATGAAGGCACTCAAGGGCGGCCGCTTGTGGGTGGCGCGCGATAGCGACATCGTGGCGGGCTTGTGCTTGAGCCCGGTGGTGGGTGGGCAGTGGCTGACGGGGGTGTTTGTGGCGCCGACTTATCGTGGCCAGGGGCTCGCGGCGCGACTGGTTGAAGAGGCCGTGGCGGGTTGTGAGGGGACGGTCTGGTTGCTGTGCCATCCGGACCTGGAAGGGTTGTATCGGGGCATGGGGTTCAGCCAGGACACGGTTTTGCCGCAATCGCTGAGTGAACGGCTGGTGCGTTACAAGCGCAATAAGCCGATGATTGCGATGGGGCTCAATGCCCCAGTCCTGAATAAACACTGATCCCACAGTTGAACTGTGGGCTATTCGTCAGCCGTTGGGTCCAGCTCCGGGAACATCACTTCAATAAACCCGAATTTGCTGAAATCGGTAATCCGCGATGGGTACAACCGGCCGATCAAATGGTCGCACTCATGCTGCACCACCCGCGCATGGAAGCCGTCGGCAAAACGCACAATCGGCTCCCCCTTGGGGTCGAAACCTTCGTAGCGGATCTGCTGGTAACGGTTCACGGCGCCGCGCAGGCCGGGCACTGACAGGCAACCTTCATAGCCCTCTTCCAGTACCGGGCTAAGCGGTGTGATCAGCGGGTTGATCAGAATGGTCTGGGGTACCGGCGGCGCCTCCGGGTAGCGTTCGCTGGCCTCGAAACCAAAGATCACCAGTTGCAGGTCGACACCAATCTGCGGTGCAGCCAGGCCAACACCGCCTACGTGTTCCATGGTCTGGAACATATCGTCGATCAGTTGCCACAACTCGGGGCTGTCGAACATCTCCGGCGGTACCGGCGGGGCGATACGCAGCAGGCGCTCGTCGCCCATTTTCAGGATTTCACGGATCATTGTTCAGGCTCGGTAATGGGCTTGGAGTGGTCCCGGCCTAAGCCAGAGACGTGCTGTTTTTCAGTCGGGGCCGGTTCGCCGATTTCCTTCTGCCCGGGGTCCTTGCCTTCGGCAGACATGTGTTCGATCACGGCATTCATCTCCGCGCCGAGCAACAGCACGGCAGCGGAGATATAGAAATACAGGAGCAGGACAATAATCGCACCGATACTGCCATACATGGCGTTGTAGTCGGCGAAGGTTTTGACGTAGTAGCCAAAGCCGAGGGAGGCGACGATCCACACCACCACCGCCAATACCGAACCTGGGGTGATAAAGCGAAACTCCTGCTCGACATCCGGCATCACGTAATACATGAGTGCCACGGCGAACATCAGCAGGATCACGATCAATGGCCAGCGCAGGATAGTCCACAGGGTGACGACGAATTCCTGCATGCCGATCTGCCCGGCCAGCCACTCCATGACCTGCGGGCCGAGCACCATCAGCGCGGCAGCAGCCAGCAGCATGCCGGCGATGCCGACGGTGTAGAAAATCGACAGTGGAAAACGCTTCCAGATCGGCCGGCCCTCAACCACGTCGTAGGCGGCGTTCATGGCGCTCATCATAAGGCGCACGCCCGCGGAGGCCGTCCACAAGGCAATCACGATACCGACCGAGAGCAGCCCCCCCTTGGACTGCTGCAGTTGGTCGATCACCGGGTTGACTTGCTCTAGCGCCTGGGGCGGCAACACCAGTTCCGACTGCAGGCGCAGCCAGGTGAAGAAGTCAGGCAGGTGCAGGAAACCGATCAGGGCGATCAGGAACAGCAGAAAGGGGAACAACGAGAACAGCATCTGGTAGGCCAGTGCCGAGGCGTAAGTCGGCATCTCGTCATCGAGAAATTCAGTGACGGTGCGCATCAGCACCTTGTGCAGCTTGAGACCATCGAGTACCGGAAAAATCATAGCGTCTCCTTTCGCCGCAAAGAGATTGAGTTCATGGGCGACTCAGGGGCCGTTTTCTACATCAAAGTAGCCCATTTGGCGACTTTGAAACAATTTCGAAAGTTTAGTTGCAACACCGGATACAAAAACGGCCATCCGTGGATGGCCGTCGGGCTGCTGGGGGCTGCCCGCCAGGACGTGTTACTCAGTGGCTTTTTTCACTGCGTCCTTGGTCTTGCCCACTGCTTGCTGAGCTTCGCCTTTTTTCTCTTGGATCACGCCTTCAGCACGCAGTTTGTCATTGTCTGTGACTTTACCGACGCCTTGCTTAATGTTACCGACAGCTTCGTTCGCCAAGCCCTTTACCTTATCGGAAGTGCTGCTCATGGTATTACTCCTGATAACAATCAAATGGTTTTTGGTCACTACGTAGCGGTTGACCTGAAGCGCAACGGCAGAGTTTCAATTATTTTTGTACGAGCATTTCATCGAAAGCGGCAGGTTTGGCTTTATGTTTTATGTCCAACCCACGAGAATGCCCGGCACATTCAGGCTGCAACGCTGAATAACAGATCCCGTAGGAAGGTTATGAAACTCAATAAAGCACAGGCCATTGCCCGCAGAAACCAGGAACTGGGCGGTGCCGTACTCGGCGTCAACAACTGCCACTTCACCGACCTGGACCGCAAACGCAACATCTGGTGGTTCGACCTGCCGGTGGGGCGTATTGCCGTGGGCCAGTACGAGTGGATCCATCTGTTGATGCACAACGCCGACACCGACCAGTTGCTGCACCTTAAGGTGCCGACCGTGTTCCTGCGTGAAAAACTCGAGGGGCTGGTGGTGCGCAATGCGGGCAAGCGCAGGCCGGAGATTACCCTGGAGCTAAGCGCGGATAAGGACTCGTTCTTGAAGGACGTACGCCCCGCCGGTGCGGGTGTGAGCTTCGCGCAGTTCGCGCTGTAAGCCCGGTAACCCTGTGGGAGCGGGCTTGCCCGCGATGGCAGTGAGTCAGGCGATACAGCAGTGGCTGGTGTAGCGCTGTCGCAGGCAAGCCCGCTCCCACAGGAGGTAAGTGTTTGGCCAGCGCCCTCATAAAAAACCCCGCATCAGCGGGGTTTTTTATGGGTTACTTTTTAAGACCGAGTTTCTTCAGTTCTTCATCACGCAATTCACGCCGCAGGATCTTGCCCACGTTGGTGGTCGGCAACGCATCACGGAACTCCACGGCCTTGGGCACCTTGTAGCCGGTGACGTTGGCGCGCATGTGTTCCATCACCTGGTCCTTGGTCAGGGTGGCCCCTGGCTTGACCACGATGAACAATTTGATGTGCTCGCCGGATTTTTCATCCGGTACGCCGATGGCCGCACACTGCAGCACGCCCGGCAGGCCCGCCAGCACGTCTTCGAGCTCGTTGGGGTAGACGTTGAAGCCGGAGACCAGAATCATGTCCTTCTTGCGGTCGACGATACGCATGTAGCCGTCTGGCTGGATGATCGCGATGTCGCCGGTCTTCAGCCAGCCGTCGCTGTCGAGCATCTCGTCGGTGGCATCCTGGCGCTGCCAGTAGCCCTTCATCACTTGCGGACCTTTTACACACAGCTCGCCGGTTTCGCCCAGCGCCAGCTCGGTACCGTCGTCGGCGATGACTTTACACGCGGTGGAAGGCACCGGAATGCCAATGGTGCCGATCTGGATGTTCTGGATCGGGTTGACCGTGGCCACCGGGCTGGTTTCAGTCATGCCGTAGCCTTCGCAGATCGCGCAGCCGGTCACGGCCTTCCAACGCTCCGCCGCAGCCAGTTGCAACGCCATGCCGCCCGATAGGGTGACCTTCAGCGCAGAGAAGTCCAGCTTGCGGAAACCTTCGTTGTTGCACAGTGCCACGAACAGGGTGTTGAGGCCGACGAAGCCGCTGAACTTCCACTTCGACAGTTCCTTGACCATCGCCGGCAGGTCGCGCGGGTTGCTGATCAGGATGTTGTGGTTGCCGATCAGCATCATCGCCATGCAATGAAAGGTGAAGGCATAGATGTGGTAGAGCGGCAGCGGTGTGATCAGGATCTCGCAGCCTTCATTGAGGTTGGAGCCCATCAGCGCCTTGCATTGCAACATGTTGGCGACGAGGTTGCGGTGGGTCAGCATCGCGCCCTTGGCCACGCCGGTGGTACCGCCGGTGTATTGCAACACGGCCACATCGCCGCTGGCCGGGCTGGCATCGTTGACCGGCTGGCCATGGCCCTTGGCGAGTACGTCGTTGAACTTGATGGCCTGGGGCAGATGATAGGCCGGGACCATTTTCTTCACGTACTTGATCACGCTGTTGATCAGCACGCGCTTGAACGGCGAGAGCAGGTCGGCAACTTCGGTGACGATCACGTGCTTGACGGCGGTCTTGGGCACGACTTTTTCAGCCAGGTGCGCCATGTTGGCCAGGCAAACCAGGGCCTTGGCCCCCGAATCATTGAATTGGTGTTCCATCTCCCGCGCGGTGTACAGCGGGTTGGTGTTGACCACGATCAGGCCGGCGCGGATGGCACCGAATACAGCGACGGGGTATTGCAGAACGTTGGGCAGTTGCACAGCGATTCGATCGCCAGGCTTCAAGTCGGTATGCTGTTGCAGATACGCGGCGAATGCGCCGGACAATTCGTACAGTTCACCGTAGGTGATTGTCTTGCCCAGGTTGCTGAAAGCCGGTTTGTTGGCGAAGCGCTGGCAGGACTGCTTCAGTACCGCCTGAATATTCGGATACTCGTCTGGATTGATCTGTGCAGCAATCCCGGCGGGGTACTTATCCTTCCAAAAGTCTTCATTCATGGAAGCCCACTCCTCAGCGACGCGAATTCATCATCGCATTTGATGCGATTATTATTGGTGTATGTTTTTAGGTGAGTCTGGCGCTTTCAAGCAGGCCTAGAAGTCACAAAGCGCGCCGAGAGTAGCAGCTTTGCCAAGGGCCGCCTAGAGCCAAAAGAGGGCCCTACAGTCATAAACATGACTCAAGAATATCCAATGGTCACTTTTAGAGCAAAAATTCTATAACGCCAAAAATGGCTCTAGAACAAGCTCTCAAGGGTGCTATATGACAATGTGGGAGCTGGCTTGCCTGCGATAGCGGTGGATCAGTCAATTCAACAGGTGACTGAAACACCGCTATCGCCGGCAAGCCAGCTCCCACATTTTTTGTACCCGGTTTCAACTCAAGCGATGTCGCGCAGCTCGCGGCGCAAAATTTTGCCCACAGGCGTCATCGGCAACGACTCCCTCAACACAATATGCTTGGGCACCTTGTAGCCGGTGAAGTTGGCCTTGCAGTACGCCTTCAGTTCCTCAAGGCTCACCCCCTGGGCCCGTGCCACCACGAACAGCTTCACCGCCTCCCCCGTGCGCTCGTCCGGTACGCCGATCACGGCGCAGTTGGCCACGGCCGGATGGGCCATGATCACGTCTTCGATTTCGTTGGGGTACACGTTGAAACCCGAGACGATGATCAAATCCTTCTTGCGATCCACAATACTGATGTAGCCATCGGTGTCGATCACCGCAATGTCACCGGTCTTCAACCAGCCATCGGCGTCCAAGGTTTCGGCGGTGGCGGCCGGTTGCTGCCAGTAGCCCTTCATCACTTGTGGGCCCTGGATGCACAGCTCGCCGCGCTCGCCCAAAGGCAGTTCTTGCCCCAGGTCATCGACGACTTTCATCGCCGTACCCGGCACCGGGATGCCCACGGTACCCAGGCGCGACAGGCCGCCGTAGGGGTTGGTACTGGCCACTGGCGAGGTTTCGGTGAGGCCGTAGCCTTCGCCGATGGCGCAACCGGTCAGCGCCTTCCAGCGTTCCGCCGTGGCCTTGACCAGGGCGGTGCCGCCGGAGTTGGTGATCTTGAGGTGGGAGAAGTCCAGGCTCTTGAAATCCGGGTGGTCCATCAGCGCCACAAACAGCGTGTTCAGCCCCAACAGGCCGGAGAACTGCCACTGCTTGAGCTCCTTGATAAACCCGCCGATGTCCCGTGGGTTGGTGATCAGCACGTTGTGGTTGCCGGAGACCATCATGCACATGCAATTGGCCGTGAATGCATAGATGTGGTACAGCGGCAGCGGTGCAATCATCACCTCCTGCCCTTCCTTGATCAGCGGATGGCCGTCGTCGCCCAGTTGCGACATGCACGCCCGCACCTGCTGCATATTCGCCACCAGGTTGCCGTGGGTGAGCATCGCGCCCTTGGCCAGGCCGGTGGTGCCGCCGGTGTATTGCAGCACGGCGACGTCGTCCAGGGTCACCGGATGGCGCGTCACCCCAAGGCCCGCGCCCATGCGCAGGGCGCGCTTGAACGACACTGCTCGCGGCAGGTGGTAGGCCGGAACCATCTTCTTCACCTTGTCGACCACGGTGTTGACCAGCCAGCCTTTGGCGGCGGGCATGAAATCGCCCATCCTGGCTTCGATCAGGTAGTCGATCTCGGTGTCGGTGCATACCTCCTGCACCCGCGAACCGAACAGGTTGAGGTAGACCAGCGCGCGCACACCGGCGTCCTTGAACTGGTGGCGCATCTCGCGCGGGGTATACAGCGGGTTGGTGTTGACCACGATCAGCCCGGCGCGCAGTGCGCCGAACACCGCCACCGGGTAATGCAGCACGTTGGGCAGCTGCACCGCGATGCGCTCGCCGGGCTTGAGGTCGGTGTGCTGCTGCAGGTAACCGGCAAACGCCGCACTCTGGCGTTCAAGTTCTGCGTAGGTGAGGGTAATGCCCATGCTGCTGAATGCCGGACGGTCGGCAAAGGTCTTGCAGGAACGCTCGAACACCTCGATCACCGACTTGTAGGTGCTGAGGTCGATGGCATTGGGGACTCCCGCCGCGCGTTTGTCATTCCAGAAATCAGGTTGCATTATTCTTGTCCTCTTTACCTGAGTGTGTCCGGCCGCTGCCATGCAGATGTGCAGCAATAAGAAGCGGAGCTTTGGGGAAGTTAGCAGCTATGGCCAAACAGGCAAGACGCTGAACTGTGTCATTGATTGTATGAATCTTGTACCTAAGGCGTAGGCAGATACCCCGCCCCACGCCGGATGAGCTATACAATGCAACCACCCTGAGCAAAGGAAGCCGCCATGAACCACAGCACCTTCTGGCTGACCGCGAACGACCACACCCGTCTGTACGTCAACCAATGGCTGCCCGACGGGCCACCCAGGGCCGTGGTGATGATCTCCCATGGCATGGCCGAGCATGGCGGCCGCTATGCGCGCCTGGCGCAGGCATTGTGTGCAGCAGGCCTGGGTGTGTATGCGCTGGACCAGCGCGGGCATGGCCGCACTGCAGAGGCCGGCACTATTGGGCTATATGCTGAAACGGATGGCTGGAACAAAGTAGTGGGCGATCTGGCCAGCCTCAATCAGCACATCGGCCAACAGCATCCCGGGCTGCCGATCATCCTGCTGGGCCACAGCATGGGCAGCTATATCTCCCAGGCGTACTTGCTGCATCACAGTGCCAGCTTGCATGGCGCAATACTCAGCGGCTCGAATTTCCAGCCGGTGGCCCTCTACCGTGCAGCGCAAATCATCGCGCGCATCGAGCGAGCGCGCCAAGGCCTGCGAGGGCGCAGTGCGTTGATCGACTTCCTGTCGTTCGGCTCATTCAACAAAGCCTTCAAGCCCAACCGCACCAAATTCGACTGGCTCAGCCGCGACCCGGTTGAAGTGGATAACTACATCAACGACCCACTCTGTGGCTTTCGTTGCACCAATCAACTGTGGATCGACCTGCTGGGCGGCTTGCAGCAGATCAGCAAAGTCTCCAACCTGGCGCAGATCGATCCTGGCCTGCCGATCCTGGTGATGGGCGGCGATTGTGATCCGGTGAGTGAAGGCAAGCGTCTCAAGGACCTGGCCCACGCCCTGCGTGAAGCCGGTTGCCAGGACGTGCAATTGACGCTCTACCCGCAGGCGCGCCATGAAGTGTTCAACGAAACCAACCGCGATGAAGTCACCGCCGACCTGCTGGCCTGGCTCGACCAGGCGCTGGCGTTGCGCAGGCCCACCCGCTGCGAATAGTTTTTGCTTTAAAATCAGCCGATTAATTACCGTTAAGCCACAGGATGCACCTTGAGATGACCCAGGTAACCAACACCCCGTACGAAGCGCTTGAAGTGGGCCAGACTGCCAGCTTCAGCAAAACCGTCGAAGAGCGCGATATCCAGCTGTTCGCCGCCATGTCGGGTGACCACAACCCGGTGCACCTGGACGCTGAATACGCCAAGGCGACCATGTTCAAGGAGCGGATTGCCCACGGCATGTTCAGCGGTGCACTGATCAGCGCCGCGGTGGCCTGCGAGCTGCCTGGGCCGGGCACGATTTACATCGGCCAGCAGATGACCTTTCAGAAGCCGGTGAAGATCGGCGACACCCTGACCGTGCGCTTGGAAATCCTCGAGAAACTGCCGAAGTTTCGCGTGCGCATTGCCACTCGGGTGTTCAACCAGCGTGATGAGTTGGTCGTCGATGGCGAGGCGGAAATTCTGGCGCCACGTAAGCAGCAAGTGGTGACCTTGACCGAGCTACCGCCGATCAGTATTGGCTGATCTACATTCCAGCCTTTGCGTAAAACAAATGTGGGAGCGGGCTTGCCTGCGAATGCGGTGTGTCAGTCAATACAACCGTGACTGATCCACCGCTTTCGCGGGCAAGCCCGCTCCCACACTAAGCCCAGCGTAGGTCTTACGACTGGGCGCGGGCCTGGTTACGCAGGGCTTTTACCTGGTCGTGATTGCGCTGTACACCGTGGTACTGACGCTCAACCAAGTCACGAATGCCCACCAGGTTGTGTTTGTTGATCTTCTCGATCGCTTCACGGTAAGCCTTCAATGCGTGGTCTTCACCGCGCTCGGCTTCGTTCAATACGGCCTCTTCGTCCTTGCCAGTGACCATCGACTTCACGTCGACCCAGCCACGGTGCAGGGCGCCGGCCATGCTGCCGGAATCTTCAGGATCGCCACCCAAGGCACGCACAGCAGTTTTCAGTTCAGCAGCGGCTGTCGCGCAATCAGCGGAGCGTTTGGCAAACAGGGCCTTGAGTTCTGGATGCTTGATGTCTTCAGCGCATTCCTTGAAACCCTTTTGGCCGTCGATGCTGGTCTCGATCAGGTCGTTCAGTACGGAGATCGATTCTTTGTTGATATCAGTCATTTTTCAATTCCTTGTACGGGTTAGAAGGTTGCCTTGGTTATTGCAGCGCCCGTGCCAGGTTTTCAAAAATTATTTTTATGTTTTATTTCAATAAGTTACGAATTATTGAACCATCTGTATCTTGGTTATTTGCATGATCTGTCATTTGGCCTTCATGCAGAATGCCTGTATTTTCGAAAGCCTGGCCTGAATCCTGCGACGCTCATGAATCCCGAAAAACTCGAACTGCTCATCACCCGCCAAATGCCCTTCGGCAAATACAAAGGCCGGATCATTGCCGACTTGCCTGGGCCCTACCTGAATTGGTTCGCCCGCGAAGGTTTCCCCCACGGGGAGCTGGGCGGTTTGCTGGCCTTGATGCAGGAAATCGACCACAACGGTCTGTCCGAATTGCTTGAGCCACTGCGCGCCAAACACGGCAGACCCGCCCCCCGCCACTAGGAGACCCACCATGCCAAGGAATGCCGATAACGAAGCGCACTGGCAGGCCATCGCTCAGCGTTACGAGTGCGAGCCCGGCCCGATCAACCTGGAAAACGGCTACTTCGGGCGCATGAGCCGGGCGGTGCAGGCCCAATACCTTGAGCACATCAGCTTTATCAACCGCAGCAACTCTGTGCATGTGCGCCAGCGTTTTGAACAGGGTGAAAACAACGAGATACGCCGCCAGTTGGCCGGGTTGATTGCTGTCGACCCCGAGTCGGTCGCTTTCACCCGTAACGCCACCGAAGCCTTGCAGTCGCTGATCCGCAACTACAACCGCCTGCAACCGGGCGACCAAGTGCTGATCAGCGATCTGGAATACGACACGGTCAAAGGCGCCATGCGCTGGCTGGCAGCGACTCGCGGCGTGGAAGTGATAGAGGTGGCCCACACCCACCCGGCCAGTTTCGACAGCCTGGTGCACACTTACCACGAGGCCTTCGCGCAGTACCCGCGCCTGAAGCTCATGGCCTTGACCCATGTAACCCATCGCACCGGGCTGGTCATGCCGGTTGCGGCCATTGCCAAGGCCGCACGCGAACGCGCAATCGACGTGATCCTCGACGGCGCCCACGCCTTGGGCCAGGTCGAATTCAACCTGGCCGAACTGGGCATTCAGTTCGCAGGCTTCAACCTGCATAAATGGATCGGCGCACCGCTGACCCTGGGCTTTTTGTACATCGCACCGGAGCGCCTGGCCGATATCGACCCGGACATGGGTGAGTTCCACTACCCGACCACGGATGTACGAGCGCGTACGTCCTACAGCACGCCGAACTTCCCAGCACTAATGACCTTGCCCCTGGTGTTTGAAGAGCATCGGCAATTGGGTGGCGCCGCGGCCAAGGGCGCACGCGTCAATCACCTGCGCAACCTGTGGGTGAACCAGGTGCGGCCGTTGGCGGGGATCGAAGTGCTGACTTCGGATGACCCGCGACTGTATTGCGGGATCACCGCCTTCAAGTTCATCGGGCGTGATCAGCAGGCGATGGTGGACAGGTTGCTCAAGGAGCACGGCCTGTTCACCACTACGCGCACGGGGGCAGCGTTTGGCACCTGTATTCGGGTGACGCCCGGGTTGGTGACGTCAGCGGCGGACATCAATGCGCTGGTCCACGCAATCACCAGACTAAACACCGATTAAAATTGTGGGAGCTGGCTTGCCTGCGATAACGGTGTATCAGCCAAAGATGGGCTAACTGATAAATAGCTATCGCAGGCAAGCCAGCTCCCACCTTCAGAGCGGCGATGTGCTTGAGGTTTTTCTACAGGCAAAAAAAAGCGGCACACCGACCAAGTGCGCCGCAAAAATGCCGTTAAGCACAGCAACAACGATTCGATAAATCCGTTCAGTCCAGCAGCGCCAGCGCCTGGGCAGTGACTTCCTGGATACGCGCCCAGTCGCCGTTCTTGACCCACTCCGGATCCAGCATCCAGCTGCCCCCCACGCACATCACGTTTTTCAACGCCATGTAGCTCTTGATGTTGGCTGGGCCAACACCGCCAGTCGGGCAGAATTTGACTTCGCCGAATGGGCCGCCGAGCGCCTTGATGGCAGCAACACCACCGCTGACTTCAGCCGGGAACAGTTTGAAGCGGCGATAACCCAGGCCGTAGCCTTCCATGATGCCGGAGGCGTTGCTGATGCCCGGCAGCAGCGGGATCGGGCTGTGCACCGAGGCTTCCAGCAGGTCGCGGGTGATGCCAGGGGTGACGATAAATTGCGAGCCCGCCACTTCCGCCGCTTCGAGCATGTGACGATCGAGCACGGTACCGGCACCGGTGCACAGCTCAGGACGTTGCTCGCGCAAGACCTGAATGGCCTTGAGGCCGAACTCGGAACGCAGGGTCACTTCCAGCGCGGTCAAACCGCCAGCGGCTAGGGCGTCGGCCAACGGCAGGATGTCCTGTTCGCGGGCGATGGTGATCACCGGCAGGATCCGCGCCTTGGCGCAGAGGCTGTCGATCAAGGCAACTTTATCCGCCATGGACACGGTCGATTGGGGGCTTTTCATAGCGGCTGATCCTTGGCTCATGGGCACCAGTAAATCTCTAGAGTAGGTTGCAAAAACGCGCGAATCGGCATGGCAGCAACATCGTTGCTGGCCAGGGCGGCGCTCAAGGTGGTCAATTTCGAACTGCCGGAAATCGACAGCACGGTGTAGTTGGCCGTCGCCAACAGCGCGCGACTCATGGTCAGGCGCTGGTGCGGCACGGTCGGTGCCAGCATCGGCCAGCAACGGCGGGTACCGTCGGGCTTCAGGGCTTCAGCCAGGTTGGGACTGTTGGGGAACAGCGAGGCAGTGTGACCGTCATCGCCCATGCCCAGCACCAGCACATCAATGGCAGGCAGCTCGGCCAGCAGGCGATCGGCCTGCTCGGCAGCGTCTTCAAGGTTGGCGGCAGGGCTGTACAGGCTCAAGAACTTCGCCTTGGCCGCCGGGCCTTGCAGCAAGTGTTGCTTCAACAGGCCGGCATTGCTGTCCGCGTGTTCGACCGGCACCCAGCGCTCATCGGCCAGGGTGATGGTGACCTTGGACCAGTCCAGGCCCTGCTTGGCCAGGTTCTGGAAAAACGCCACGGGGCTGCGGCCACCGGACACCACCAACGTCGCCTCGCCACGGGCACTGATGGCCGCGCGCAGTTGTTCGGCCACGTCATTGGCCAGGCCATCGGCCAGCAGCGCAGGCGTACGGTACTCATGGGCAGTGACGCCCTGAGGCAGTTTCAATTCAGATATCGCCATACCACGACCTCCCATCCCGCGTAATCAGTGCAATGGAGCTCATCGGCCCCCAGGACCCCGCCGCATACGGCTTAGGCGCATCACCGGATTTTTTCCACCCGGCGATCAACTGGTCACACCACTTCCACGCGGCTTCGATTTCATCTTTGCGAACAAACAGGTTCTGATTGCCGCGCATCACTTCCAGCAACAATCGCTCGTAGGCATCGGGGATGCGTGCGCTGCGATAGGTGTCGGAAAAATTCAATTGCAGTGGCCCGCTGCGCAGTTGCATGCCTTTGTCCAGGCCCTGTTCCTTGGTCATCACACGCAGGGAAATACCTTCGTCCGGCTGCAGGCGGATGATCAGCTTGTTGCTGATCTGCAAGCGCTGCTCGGGGGCGAAGATATAGTGGGATGGTTCCTTGAAATGGATGACGATCTGCGACAGCTTTTGCGGCATGCGCTTGCCGGTACGCAGGTAGAACGGCACCCCGGCCCAACGCCAGTTGCGGATATCGGCACGCAGGGCGACGAAGGTTTCGGTGTCGCTCTGGGTGTTGGAATTGTCTTCTTCCAGGTAACCCGGCACGGCTTTACCAGCGCTGTAGCCGGCGATGTACTGGCCACGGACTACTTGGGTGGTCAGGCCTTCGGGGCTGATCGGCGCCAGGGCCTTGAGCACCTTGACCTTCTCGTCACGGATGCTGTCGGCGGACAGGTCGGCCGGCGGGTCCATGGCAATCAGGCACAGCAGCTGCAACAGGTGGTTCTGGATCATGTCGCGCAGCTGGCCGGCCTTGTCGAAGTAACCCCAACGGCCTTCGATGCCGACCTGCTCGGCCACGGTGATTTCCACGTGGGAGATGTAGTTCTGGTTCCACTGGGTTTCGAACAGGCTGTTGGCGAAACGCAGGGCAATCAGGTTCTGCACCGTCTCTTTGCCCAGGTAGTGGTCGATGCGGTAGGTGCGGTTTTCCGGGAAAAACTGCGCCACGGCGTCGTTGACCTTGCGCGATGACTCCAGGTCCGAACCGATGGGTTTTTCCAGCACTACGCGGGTATTTTCCGCCAGGCCAACCTTGGACAGGTTTTCGCAGATCGCGCCGTACACCGCCGCCGGGGTGGCGAAGTAGGCAATCAGGCGTTGATCGCTGCCGGCTTTTTCGGCCAGGGCAACGTAGTCGTCAGCCTTCATGAAGTCGACATGCACATACGAAAGGCGCGCGAGGAAACGCTGGGCCACGGCCTCGTCGAGTTCCTTGCCGACGTATTTACGCAATTCTTTTTCGATATGGGCCAGGTGTTGCTGCTCGGAGCCGGCTTCACGGGCCAGGGCCAGGATGCGTGTGTCGTCGTGCAGCAACCCGGCGCCATCGAGTTGATAAAGGGCAGGAAATAACTTGCGCAGCGCCAGATCACCCAAGGCGCCAAACAGGGCAAAGGTGCAGGGTTCCACGGTTATCGAAGGCATGATGTTTGTTCTTTTATCAAGTTAAGCTACAAATACCTTTTTTCAAGGCATCACTCAAGGAAAAATGTAGTAATAACCACAACATTTTCCCGAAATACGCATTGCGAGTGGTGGTGTTCAGCTACCCTCAGTAGGATAGGCCACCGCGAAAAGCCACTCATCGATTGGTTACCGCCTTTTTATTTGCATCGTCGCCCGAAGGAAAGACTGAATGGACCGCGTGCGAAATCTTCTGGAACAGATCCGGAACCGCCTCGAAGAATTGAACAAGGCCGAGCGCAAAGTCGCTGAAGTGATCCTGCTCAACCCGCAGCAGGCCACACGCTTCTCGATCGCCGCCCTCGCCCAGGCCGCCTCGGTCAGTGAACCGACGGTCAACCGCTTCTGCCGTTCGTTCGGTGTCAGCGGTTACCCTGAACTCAAATTGCAGTTGGCGCAAAGCCTGGCCAGTGGCGCCGCGTATGTCAGCCGCGCCGTGGAGGCCGATGATAACCCCGAGGCCTACACCCAGAAGATCTTTGGCAGCGCCATTGCCTCCTTGGACAGTGCCTGCCAGGCCCTGGACCCGGCGCTGATCAGCAAGGCCGTGGACTTGTTGATCCAGGCACGGCAGATCCACTTCTTTGGCCTCGGCGCTTCAGCCCCGGTGGCCATGGATGCGTTGCACAAGTTCTTCCGCTTCAACCTGGCAGTGACCGCCCACGCCGACGTGCTGATGCAACGCATGATCGCCTCGGTGGCGCACACCGGTGAGTTGTTCGTGATCATTTCCTACACCGGCCGTACCCGCGAACTGGTGGAAGTGGCGCGTATCGCTCGGGAAAACGGTGCGTCGGTGCTGGGCGTGACCGCCGAAAACTCGCCGCTGGCCAAAGCCAGTACGGTGAGCCTGAACATCCCGCTGCCGGAAGACACGGATATCTACATGCCGATGACTTCTCGGATTATCCAATTGACGGTATTGGACGTGTTGGCAACGGGTATGACCCTGCGTCGCGGAGTGGATTTCCAGCCGCATTTGCGCAAGATCAAAGAGAGCTTGAATGACAGCCGATATCCGGTGGGGGATGAATTCAACTAAATCCGTGTCAACTGATCGTTCCCACGCTCCGCGTGGGAATGCCTCACTGGACGCTCTGCGTCTGCCTTTAGCGTCGTGACGCGGAGCGTCATAGGCTGCATTTCCACGCGGAGCGTGGGAACGATCATGAAAAGAGAGCTTGAATGACAGCCGATATCCGGTGGGGGATGAGTTCAACTAGCAGGCAGCTCTACCAGCAGTACCGGCGCTATCGCAGGCAAGCCAGCTCCCACATTTGGAATGCATTCCCCTGTGGGAGCTGGCTTGCCTGCGATAGCGCCATCAGCCACACCGCTAAACCCCTGCCCTGGCCTGCAAACTCAAATGCGCCCTCTCCCCCGGCGCCAGGCTCGCCGCCGCCATCGCCGCCTCCACACACACAAACCCCGACGCTTCGTTAAAGCTCACGCCCAACAGCGGCCGGCTGCCCGGGTGCCACACCACCGTGTCGGCGCTGTCGCCGGTGTCGATGCACAGTTCACGCTGCCAGGCGTGGTCCTTGAGCTGCAGTTCGCCCTCATGCTGGAACACCCGCTGGCATCCGCCATCGACCCGCAATTCGCCTTCCTGCTGGCAAACCTGGCGATTGAGCTGGTCATAACCCTGCGCCCCTTCGAGCCCAGACAGCGCTACCTCGTCAACGTGACCAATACGCCAGTAAGCGTGCAATGCATGGCTCAACTGGCACGGCAGCTCGTCGTGATGCTCGGTGCTCAGGCGCAGTTCCAGGGTTTCGCCCAAGTGTGCGTGCAAGTCCACCTGCCAGTCGCACAGTTGCAATTGCCAGTGCAGGCGCACGCCGTCATCGTCAGTGCTGCTGTCGAGCAGTTTCCAGTCGATCAAGCGGGCCCAACCGTGGGAAGGCCAGGCATTTTCGCTGGGGTGACGGCCATACCACGGCCAGCACACCGGTACGCCACCACGGATAGCCCCGACTTGCGGCCATTTGGCGGCACACCACAGCCACGGCTTTTGGCCGGTGGGTTGAAAGTGCAGCAATTGCGCACCCTGGCGACTGAACACCGCCTGGCACAGCGGATGGTCGATCACCAACACATCGCGCATCTGAAAGCGCTCCCAGGCGAACACCGGACGCTCGCGCAGGGATTTGAAAAAGCGTTGCAGCGGTTGCTCGTGCATGTGCCAGGTCCCGAATATCACAGTGCCACGCAAAAAAAAGCGGATAGCCATGGCTACCCGCAAATGCGCACAGAGAGAGGAGCTTATCGCAACAGCGTTAGAACGTAGACTGAATTTTCAGGCCCGCTACCAGCGCGTTGTCGACTTTATCCACGCCGCCAGGCTGGACAACGTACTGCAGGTTCGGACGCACAGTCAGCCAGTTGGTGACGTGGAAACCGTAGTTGAGTTCGACGTTGTACTCAGTCTCACGAATCGGCGTGTACAGCGGATTGTCGTAGTCGCTCACGCCCCTGGCGTCGTTGAGCAGCTCCGAGTTTTTCTTCACATCATTGTTGACATGCAGGCGAGCGACGCCAATGCCGACGTCATCTTTTGGACGCGCGTCGAATGGGCCTTTGTACACGAGCATCAACGACTGGTAGTTGTCGACCAGGTTGGTTTCCTTGTCATGGAAGGTCGCGTTGGCGGCAATGTTCAAACCACGGGAAGCGTCGCCGTTATGGGTGGTGAGTTGCTGTTGCGCAACGAACCAGTAGCCTTTCTTGCTGCTGCGGGTACGGAAGTCGGCGCCGCTGAGGACCGCATCGTTACCGTTGACGTCTTCACGTACATCCGGAGCATCGGCCGCACTTTTATAGAAACCCACACGGTATTCGCCCGGCAGGTTATTAACCTTCGGCGACCAGACCAATTCCACCGGAATCACGGTGCCCTTGGTACCACTGCCGCTGAGTTTGAAGCCGTTGCCGTGCTCCAGCTGCGACGGGTTCTGGTTGTAGGCACCGATTTGCGCATACAGCTCAGGCGTGATGTTGTATTTCACGCGGATAGCGGCCTGGGCGACCGGCCAGTTGTACCAGGTATTGACGTAGTTACCGACCTGGGAGCCGCAGAACGACAGGTTCTGGAAGTCGCAAGGGAAGGTGTTGAAGTCTTCGCCTTCACCGAAGTAACCGAGCTTCACGTCCAGCTTGTTGTCGAACATCTGGTGCTGAATCCAGAACTGGGTCAAACGCACCATGTGGCCACGGCCATACACTTCTTGCGAGGAACTCAAGGTGCCGGCACGCGGGTCGCCAATGCGGTCATTGGAGATGTTCTGGCCATTACGGTTGGTCAACTGGATCTTGGCCTGGGTGTTATCCCAGCCCCACAGTTTTTGCAGGTCCAGTGCCACGCCCAGACCGAACTGGTCGGAGTAACGACCGGTCTTGTCGTCGTTGTAGCCGCCGTGGGCGTTGTAGCCCATCTCGCCCACGTAGTCGGCCTTGATGTCGATACCTTGCTCGATCAGCTTGGTACGCTCGCCGCCCCAATCGCCGGTCATCCACTTGGAATCAGCGCTGAATGCATCGGCCGCCATCGCATTGGCGGACAATACAAGGGCTGCTGCCGCTGACAGTTGGCAGATCAGCCGGGTGTTGTTGTGTTGCTTTTTCATCCCTACATCCTCGTCTTTATTGTTATTAAACTGTTTTTATCTAACGCGGGTTACATTTTTTAATTAAAACAATCACTTATCTTGCTTAACGGCCCTTGAACTGGGTCACATTGTCGGCATGCCCCTGTGCCGGCAATGAAGCCACTGCGCCCAACCGCTCACCGGTCTTGGCGTCAAACAGCAATACCTTGGCCGGGTCGAACTGCAAGGTCAGGGTCTCGCCCACTTGCGGTGCCACGTCCGGCGCCAAACGGCAGCAGACCTTGGTGTCGTTGAGCTGCACAAACACCAGGGTGTCCGGGCCGGTCGGCTCGGTGACCTGGACTTCGGCACGAATGCTCGACGAGC
Organism: Pseudomonas sp. FSL L8-0168; assembly: GCF_037976155.1. Lineage (NCBI taxonomy): Bacteria > Pseudomonadati > Pseudomonadota > Gammaproteobacteria > Pseudomonadales > Pseudomonadaceae > Pseudomonas > Pseudomonas sp. FSL L8-0168. The sequence goes on from NZ_CP150262.1 coordinate 3,956,876, forward strand.
CATTACCCTCGCCCGCTGCCAGCACGATCTGCTCCGGACGCAGGCCCAGGATCACATCGCGGTCTTCCAGCCCGGCGTCATTCATGCCCAACGCCAACTCGCAACGGGCCTGGCCGCTGTCGAGCACCGCCACCAGATCACCGTTCTGGCGTTTTAGGCGCATGGGAACGAAGTTCATCGGTGGTGAACCGATAAAGCTTGCCACAAACAGGTTGGCAGGGTCGTTGTAAATTTCTTTTGGCGTGCCGAATTGCTGGATGATCCCGTCCTTCATCACCGCCACTTTGTCGCCCAGGGTCATCGCTTCGATCTGGTCGTGGGTCACGTAGACGGTGGTGGTTTTCAGACGCTGGTGCATCAGCTTCATTTCGGTACGCATCTCGACGCGCAGCTTGGCGTCGAGGTTAGACAGCGGTTCGTCGAACAGGTAGATCTTCGGCCGGCGCGCCAGGGCACGGCCCATGGCCACGCGCTGTTGCTGGCCACCGGACAACTGGCCCGGCTTGCGGTTGAGCAGGTGTTCGATCTGCAGCAACTTGGCCACGCGCGCCACTTCGGCGTCGATGTCGGCTTGCGGCATCTTGCGGATCTTGAGGCCGAACTCGATGTTCTCGCGCACGCTCATGGTCGGGTACAGCGCGTAGGACTGGAACACCATGGCGATGTCACGGTCCTTGGGGCTCATGCCGCTCACGTCTTGATCACCGATCATGATCGCGCCGCCGGTGATGGTCTCAAGGCCAGCGATGCAGTTCATCAGCGTGGATTTACCACAGCCCGACGGGCCGACCAGGATGAGGAACTCGCCTTCCTTGATCGACAGTTCGATGTTCTTCAAGGTGTCGGGCAGGCCGGCGCCATAAGTCTTGTTTACATTGCGAAGTTCAAGCGTAGCCATGATTACCCCTTGACCGCGCCAGCCGTAAGGCCGCGCACGAAATACTTGCCTGCGATCACATAGACCAGCAGGGTCGGCAGCCCGGCGATCATCGCCGCCGCCATATCCACGTTATATTCCTTGGCCCCGGTACTGGTGTTGACCAGGTTGTTCAGCGCCACCGTGATGGGCTGGGAGTCGCCACTGGAGAACACCACGCCGAACAGGAAGTCGTTCCAGATCTGGGTGAACTGCCAGATCAGGCAGACCATGATGATCGGCGTCGACATCGGCAGGATGATCCGGCGGAAGATGGTGAAGAACCCCGCTCCGTCCAGGCGTGCGGCCTTGATCAGCGCATCCGGGATGCTCACGTAGTAGTTACGGAAGAACAGCGTGGTGAACGCCAGGCCGTAGACCACGTGGATAAACACCAGGCCGGTGGTGGTGCTGGCCAGGCCCATCTTGCCGAGGGTGAACGACGCGGGCAGCAACACGGTCTGGAACGGCAGGAAGCAGCCGAACAGCAACAGGCCAAAGAACAGCTGCGAACCGCGGAAGCGCCAGAACGACAGCACGTAGCCGTTCAAGGCGCCGATAGCGGTAGAGATCAGCACAGCAGGAACGGTGATCTTGATCGAGTTCCAGAAGTAGCCATCCACGGTGGCCCAGGCTTTCACCCAGCCGATGCCGCTGACCACGGTGGGCCAGCTCAGCAGGTTACCGGTGCTGATGTCTTCCGGGGTCTTGAAGCTGGTGAGCAGCATCACCACCAGCGGCACCAGGTACAGCAGCACCGCCAGGATCAGCACCGCGTAGATCGCGATGCGGCTCAGGCTGATGGCAGGTTTGGCGGCGAGACTAGTCATTACGCTTGGTCCTCAGCTCGGAATACAGGTACGGCACGATGATCGCGAGGATCGCACCGAGCATCAGGATTGCACTGGCCGAGCCCATGCCCATCTGGCCGCGACTGAAGGTGAACGAGTACATGAACATCGCCGGCAGGTCGGACGAGTAGCCCGGGCCGCCTGCGGTCATCGCCGCCACCAGGTCGAAGCTCTTGATCGCAATGTGCGCCAGGATCATCACCGCACTGAAGAACACCGGACGCAGGCTGGGCAGCACCACGCTCCAGTAGATACGCGGCAGGCTCGCGCCGTCGATCTGCGCAGCGCGGATGATCGACTGATCAACACCGCGCAGGCCGGCGAGGAACATCGCCATGATAAAGCCGGAGGCTTGCCACACAGCGGCAATCACCAGGCAGTAGACCACGCGGTCCGGGTCGATCAGCCAATCGAGACGGAAGCCTTCCCAGCCCCAGTCCCGCAGGAGTTTGTCCAGGCCCATGCCCGGGTTGAGCAACCATTTCCAGGCGGTACCGGTGACGATCATGGAGAGCGCCATCGGGTACAGGTAAATGGTGCGGATAAAGCCTTCGCGGCGGATTTTCTGGTCGAGGAAAATCGCCAGCAGCACGCCGATCACCAGGGTGATACCGATGAACATGCCGCCGAACACGGCCAGGTTCTTGCTCGCCACCCACCAGCGGTCGTTGTCGAACAGCCGCTGATACTGCGCCAGGCCCGCCCATTTGTAGCTGGGCAGGAAGGTCGAGGTGGTGAACGACAGCACGAACGTCCACAGGATGTAGCCATAAAAGCCCACCAGCACGATGAACATGCTCGGCGCCAGCACCAGTTTAGGGAGCCAGCGCTGCAGCACATCGAATGGCGAGGCCTTGCTGAACACAGCAACAGAACTCATGGGAAAATCCAGTACAGGGAAAAAGGACTACAAGGTGAGTCTCTTGTCGAACGCGGTTTGTGTGGGAGCTGGCTTGTCGAATCGTCGCACCGCTGCGATGGCATCACCTCGGTGTAACCGGCACACCAAGTTGCCTGCATCGCGGGCAAGCCCGGCTCCCACAAAAATCCGCTACCAAGTCTTACTTGGCTGACTTGATCGCAGCACCCAGCTTCTTGGCGGTATCGGCCGGGTCGGCTTTCGGGTCGTTGATGAAGTTGGTCACGACATCAAAGAACGCACCCTGTACCGCCAGGGTCGTGGCCATGTTGTGCGCCATGCTTGGCTGCAGGCCGCCAGTCTTTGCGTCGGCCAGGAAGTCCTTGGCGGCGGTCTGGGCGCAGGAATCAAAGCCGTAGGATTCCATCTTGGTCAGCATGTCGTTACGCACAGGGATCGAGCCCTTGTTGATGCTGAACACCTTCTGGAAGTTTTCACCCAGCACCACTTTGGCGATGTCCTGCTGGCCCGCGGCAGTGCCTTTGTCTTTCTGCTTGAACACCGCCAGGGAGTCGATGTTGTAGGTGAAGGCTTTGTCGGTGCCCGGGAACGCTACGCACTCATAATCCTTGCCGGCGACTTTCTTGGCCGCAGTCCATTCGGACTTGGCCCAGTCACCCATGATCTGCATGCCGGCCTTGCCGTTGATGACCTTGCCAGCTTCCAGGTTCCAGTCCTGGCCCTTGCCGTCGACGTCCATGTAGGTCGCGACTTTCTTCAGCTCGGTGAGGGCCTTGACCATCTCTGGGCCAGTCAGGGCGCCGTTATCAAGGTCGACCAGGGCTTTCTTGTAACCATCAGCACCCATGACCGAGAGCACCACTGCTTCGAACACGGTGCTGTCCTGCCAAGGCTGGCCGCCGTGGGCGAGCGCAATGAAGCCTGCGGCCTTGAGCTTGTCGCCCGCTGCGTAGAATTCTTCGAGGGTGGTTGGGTTCTTGGTGATGCCGGCTTTCTTGAAGACTTCCGGGTTGATCCACAGCCAGTTTACGCGGTGGATGTTCACCGGCACGGCGACGTAGTCACCGTCGTATTTCACGGTGTCGGAGACTTTCTTGTCGAGCAGCGAGTCCCACTTTTCTTCTTTGGCGACGTCTTTGAGCACGTCGGTGTCGAGCAGGCCAGTCGACGCCCATTCCTGTATGTCGGGGCCTTTGATCTGGGCAACGCCTGGCGGGTTGCCAGCGACCGCGCGGCTTTTGAGCACGGTCATGGCAGTGGCGCCACCGCCACCGGCTACAGCACCGTCTTTCCAGGTGAAGCCGTCTTTCTCAACTTGGGCCTTCAGGACATCCACAGCCGCTTTTTCACCGCCGGAGGTCCACCAATGCACCACTTCCACCGTACCTTTGGAGTCGGCGGCAAATGCACTTAGGGGGAACAACGAGGCAATGGAAATAGCGACGGCGAGGCGATTAATCGCGTTCATCTGAGTACCTTTTCTTGTTGTTATGCATGCAAGTCTAGAGCTTGCGCTGCACGGAGTTTAAACATGGATTTTCAGGGTGCAGGTAACAAAGGGACGCACAAATGTCACCACTTGGTGACATAGCATCCGCTGCCCAATGCACTGGCCAAGCTGGGTGCCAAGGGCAGTGCAGGCAGCACGACCGCTTGCCAGGCATGGTACAGGTCAGGTTTGCCGCCCCAGATTTTACTGCTGGGTTGGTTGTGCGGGCTGAGCTCGTGGTGCCAGCTGCCCTGGAGCCGGTCGATGAAGTGGGCTTCGCAAAACTCCCAGAAGCGTCGGTACCAGGTTTCGTAATGCAGTTCGCCGCTACGTTTGAGCAGCGCCTGAGCGGCGGCGCTGGCTTCAGCATGGGTCCAGTGCAGGCGCTCGCGTACCACCGGGCGCTGGTTCCAATCCAAAGTGTAGACAAGGCCCGGCGCACCATCCACCGCCCAGGCGTACTCGCAGGCACTGGCGAACAGGCCTTTGGCGTCGCTCACCAGCCAGTCTGGCGTGGCCAGCTTGGCCTTGAGGCGCGCAGCTTCCAGGTGCAGCAGCAACCGCGCCCATTCAAAACCATGGCCGGGCGTAATGCCGTAAGGACGAAAGCCATCGGCGGGGTTGTCTTGGTTGTAACCGAGCAAGGGCTTCCACTGCGCGTCGAAATGCTCGATGACCATGAACTGGTTGCCGGCGGCATGGGTGTGGATCACTCGCTCGACAATGCGCAGCGCGCGGTCCAGCCAGCGTGTATCGCCGCTGACATCGGCCAGCGCCAGGAAGGCTTCGGTGGCGTGCATGTTGCTGTTGGCGCCACGATAGGCTTCGACGCCGCTCCAGTCCCGGGCAAAAGATTCGAGCATGACGCCCTCCTCTTCGCTCCAGAAGAACTGGTCGATGATATGGATGGCGTCGTTCATCAATGTTTGTGCACCCGGCGCGCCGGCCACTACGGCAGAGCTGGCCGCGAGGGCCACGAAGGCGTGCAGGTAGGCGGCCTTGCCGGTGTTGCCGTCAGCCCCCTGGGGCGCGGCGAACCAGCCACCGTGCTCGCTGTCGCGCAGCGGGCCGCTGAGCGCCGCCACACCGTGCGCCACCAACTCGGCATAACCCGGCAACCCCATGGCATGGGCCATGGCAAAGCTGTGGGTCATGCGCGCAGTGTTCATGGTTTCGGCGCGGGCGTTGGCCGGCAATTGGCCTTTATCGTCAAGGTTGCCGAAACCGTCCGGCAGGCGCGATGCCTTGGCGAACGCCAGCAGGCGCTGGCCTTCGGCGGCGAGCCAGGCGTGATGGGCAGGTGCATTCAGCCAACTGCTGGCAGGCAGTGGATGGGTGGTCATGGGTGGCCCTTATTGTTTTTTTGGGATGACCGGAGTCTAAACAAGGGCGTGGGATGGGCAAGTAACGAAAGGGATGGCAAATGTCACCAAATGGTGACAATCAACACCCTAATCCTAATGTAGGAGCGAGCTTGCTCGCGAAAAGCCAACAAGCGCCGCGCTTATCCAGGAAACCCGCGTGATCGTTAACGTTTTTCGCGAGCAAGCTCGCTCCTACACAAGGCGATTTTCGGTCATTGGCCCAGTGGGGTGGCCGCAGCCGGCGCATTGAGACGCTGATTCAAGTTCTGCACCTGGCTCTGCAAGGTGGTGATATTGCGCGTGGTCTGGATACGGAACACGTCGAATTCCTTGTTGGTCGGTGCGTCGACGTTGGCCGGCTGGTTTTCCTGGGCGCTCTTGAGTACCAGCAGGTCCTGCTCGAGACGGGCGATGGCCGCGCTTGGGTTGCCTTGCTTCTTCAAGGCAGCCACATCGGTGGCCAGGCCCTTGACCTCGGCCTGCGCTGCCGTGAGGCTGGCGACTGCGTCGGTAAGGGCCTGCACCTGGCCTTGCAGCTTGGTGTTGGCCGCTGTCAGTTCGGTGGTGCTGGCACTCATCTGCGCCAGGCGGCTGTCCAGTTCGGTGGCCTGCCCCGCGACGCCCAACTGTTGCTTGCCCTGCTCCTGCAACTGGGCTTCCAGCTGCTTGATCTGCAGTTTCAAGGCTTCGCTGCCGTTGTTCACATTGGCTTCGCTGGCCACGACCTTGCCGGAAATCGCCTGCAGGCGCCCCGCCGCTTCCTCGCTGATGCGGGCAAAGCTTTCCTGGGTGGCGACCAACTGCTGGCCCATCAGGGAGATCTGCTGAAAGCTCCACCAGGCCAGGCCCGCGAAGGCGATCAACAGCGCGCCAACCAATGCCCACAACGGCCCAGTGCTGGCGCTCTTGACCTTGACCACGGGCGTCGTTCGCGAACGCACCGACGTCGCGGCGGTCGGCACGAAATCATCGTCATCCCCACTATCGGCCCGCAGGCTGGGAACGTTGTCGAAGTCGTCTTTAGCATCGTTACGCATGAATCTACCCTGAATCAATGAGATGGCTGGCTGCAAGGCCGAGCGGCAGGAGTATAAACCGCACTCCCGGCGCATGGATCGACTCGGAACCTGGAATTGGGTTCCCGAAGTGTTGCTGCTTATGAGCTTATTGGCGGCCCGGGTCCTGGGCTTTCCACCAGCTGCAGAACTCGTCGAGCGCGGCCCACAGGCTGACCTTGGGCTCGTAGTCGAGATAATGCCTGGCGCGACTGATGTCGAGGGTGAAATCTTTGTTCATCACCTGCATGCCCAGGCGCGACAATGCCGGTTCCGGCCGCCCCGGCCACATCGCGCAGAAGGCTTCATTCAAGGCTGCCACGCTGTAGGCCACACCGTAGGAGCGGTAACGGGTCACCTGGGGCAGCTCCATTTGCCGCATCACGTAGTTCACCACATCCCAGATCGGCACCGGTGCGCCGTTGCTGATGTTGTAGGCTTTGCCCAGCGCCGAGCCGGTGGCGAGCAAACTGCTGAGCAGCGCCTCGTTAAGGTTGTGCACACTGGTGAAGTCGACTTTGTTCAAGCCGTCGCCGATGATCGCCAGGTGGTTCTTGCGCTGCATTTTCAGCAGGCGCGGGAAGATGCTCATATCGCCGGCCCCGGTAACAAACCGTGGGCGCAGGGCTATCACTTCCAAGCCGAATTCCTGGGCGCCGAACACCTTCTGCTCGGCCAGGTACTTGGTGGCGGCATAGGGATGCTTGAAACGCTTGGGCACTTGTTCTTCGGTGAGCCCCAGGTGGTCCCTGCCATCGAAGTAGATCGACGGTGACGATAGGTGCACCAGGCGCCCGACGCGCTGTTTCAGGCAGGCTTCGACGACGTTTTCGGTGACCAGCACGTTGTTCTGGTGGAAGCCCTGATACTTGCCCCACAGCCCGACGGCGCCGGCGCAATGCACCACGGCTTCGACATCGCGGCACAGGTCGCGCACCAGGTCGGCGTCATTCAAGTCACCCTGGATAAACTCGGCACCACGCCGTACCAGGTGTTCCACACCCTCGGCGCGCCGCCCGTTGACCCGCACGTCCAGGCCCTGCTCAAGGGCGAAGCGCGCAAAGCGCCCGCCGATGAAGCCGCTTGCGCCGGTGACCAGAATTTTCATGTAGTACTCCGTGTTCTTTCGTTTTTCATCGCTGTTGCCTTGACGCGCGCCATCACTCCAACGGCACCAACCAATGACCACACACATCGGCCAGATGGTCGGTCAACAAGCCCAACAGTTGTCCGCCACTGCGCCAATGATGCCAGTACAGCGGCACATCGATGGGCTTATCTGGCAATAACTCGACCAATACGCCGGTTTCCAACTGGTCGCGCACCTGCAATTCAGGCACCAAGCCCCAGCCCAGGCCGGCTTCTGTCAGGCGGATAAAGCCTTCGGATGACGGGCATAGATGGTGTTCGAAACCACCGTCCACTCCCAGGGACGCCAGGTAGCGGTGCTGCAGGAAATCATCCGGGCCGAACACCAGCGCAGGCGTGCGCGCCAATTGGTCGGCCCGCACGCCCCCAGGAAAATGCCGCGCCAGAAAGGCCGGGCTGGCCAGCGCCCGATAACGCATGGCGCCCAGCAACAGGCTGCGGGCACCGGCCACGGGGCGCTCGCTGGCGCAAATGCAGGCCGCCACTTCACCGGCGCGCATGCGTTTGAGGCCCACGGTCTGGTCTTCGACCACCAGGTCCAGCAGCAAATGCTGTTCGGCGCAGAAGTCGCTGACCGCCTCGGCCCACCAAGTGGCGAGGCTGTCGGCATTCAGGGCAATGCGCAGACGCTCGGGCATGCCCTCCTCGTCCAGGGCCGGCACCTGGCTTTGCAGGTCACGCTCCAGCAAGCGCACCTGTTGCACATGGTTGAGCAAGCGCCGGCCGATATCGGTGGGCGTCGGCGGCGAGGCGCGTATCAACACCGGCTGGCCAATACGCGCTTCCAATAGCTTGATGCGTTGAGAGATGGCTGACTGCGACAGCCCCAGCACCTGGGCACCGCGCTCAAAGCCGGCTTGTTCCACCACCGCCGCCAGGGCAGAAAGCAATTTATAGTCGAACATCAGTTTCTCTAATGAGCGATCAGCAATATTGGTTTTTCTTATACAGGCTCTCCCGTGAAAATGACCAGCATTGCTTCCCCACTTAAGGAAACCTCACATGGCTGGCGAAACCGCCCTGACCACTTTATTGCGCAGCATGAGCCCGCAGTTGAATGACGGCGACTATGTGTTCTGCACCCTTCCCGACAACCGTATCCCTGCGGGCTGCGAGGTCATCGGCAGTTTTCGTGAACAGGAAGGGCTGACGGTGATTGTCGAACGACAACAGGCCGAACAGGCTGGGTTGAGCTTCGACTATCTCGCCGCCTGGATCACCCTGAATGTGCATTCCGCCCTTGAAGCCGTGGGCCTGACCGCCGCCTTCGCCAGCGCGCTGGGCCAAGCCGGTATCAGTTGCAACGTGATCGCCGGCTACTACCACGACCACCTGTTCGTCGGCCGCGCCGATGCCCAGCGGGCCATGGACGTATTACGGCAATTGGCAGCGAACGCGGAGTAAACCCTATGTGGCAAAGCTATGTGAACGGATTGCTGGTCGCTCTCGGCCTGATCATGGCGATCGGCACCCAAAATGCCTTTGTATTGGCACAAAGCCTGCGCCGCGAACATCATTTACCGGTGGCGGCGCTGTGCATCGTGTGCGATGCGATTTTAGTAGCCGCCGGGGTATTCGGGCTGGCCACCGTGCTGGCGCAAAGCCCGATACTGCTGGCGGTGGCACGCTGGGGCGGCGCAGCGTTCTTGCTTTGGTACGGCGCATGCGCGCTACGCAGGGCCTGCTCGAAACAGAGCCTGGACCAAAGCGACAGCCTCAAGACACGCTCAATGCGCGCCGTGCTGCTGAGCGCCTTGGCGGTCACCTTGCTCAACCCCCATGTCTACCTGGACACCGTCCTGCTGATCGGCTCCCTGGGCGCGCAACAAACCGAACCGGGTGCTTATGTAGCCGGAGCAGCCAGTGCCTCGTTCCTGTGGTTCTCCACCCTGGCGCTGGGCGCGGCATGGCTGGCACCCTGGTTGGCACGCCCGGCCACCTGGCGCCTGCTGGACCTGCTGGTCGCGGTAATGATGTTCTGGGTGGCCTATCAACTGATCAGCGCCTGAGCAATATTCCAAAACGCTCTGGAACCTCTATCCCACACAGTTGTTGCGTGGTTATGCCGCACCCCCGGTGCTATGATCGGACCCCTGCGCCGCAAAGAGTACAAACTCCCCGGCGCATGTTTGGCCGCCCGTGATCGGCCTTGCGCTCACCGCAACTGACCTGATTAGGAGAATCATCATGGCTTTCGAATTGCCGCCGCTGCCCTACGCACACGATGCCCTGCAGCCGCACATCTCCAAGGAAACCTTGGAGTACCACCACGACAAGCACCACAACACCTATGTCGTGAACCTGAACAACCTGGTGCCTGGCACCGAGTTCGAAGGCAAGACCCTGGAAGAGATCGTCAAGTCTTCCTCGGGCGGTATCTTCAACAACGCCGCTCAGGTCTGGAACCACACCTTCTACTGGAACTGCCTGGCGCCAAACGCCTGCGGTCAACCAACCGGCGCGCTGGCTGAAGCCATCAACGCTGCGTTCGGTTCGTTCGACAAGTTCAAGGAAGAGTTCACCAAGACTTCGGTTGGCACCTTCGGTTCCGGTTGGGGCTGGCTGGTGAAAAAGGCTGACGGTTCCCTGGCCCTGGCCAGCACCATCGGCGCCGGCAACCCGCTGACCAACGGCGACACCCCGCTGCTGACCTGCGACGTGTGGGAACACGCCTACTACATCGACTACCGCAACGTGCGTCCAAAGTATGTGGAAGCGTTCTGGAACCTGGTCAACTGGAAGTTCGTGGCTGAGCAGTTCGAAGGCAAGGCCTTCACTGCCTAAGCGATGCTTGCAGTAGGAAAAGCCCGGCGATTGCCGGGCTTTTTTTTGGGCGACGAGTGTGGATCGGCCGAAAAAATGGAACTCATTGAGACGAACCGGCCACGTAGTCGATGAGAGGAATACACCTCTCATCCAACGCAGGAGAGTCAACTATGGAACCAGTTTCGATGATGGCCGCCGCCGGCGCCGCCGCCTCGGTGGCACTGCCCATTGCAGGAAAAGCGGCCGAGATGGGAATGGATCTACTCAAGGACGTGATTGACCGTGTCACGGACGGAGCCCAAGGCGGCCAACTGGGCGCGGATCCACAGTCATCTGCCCCACCACAGATTAATTTTTAATCAAGCAACCACTTGCCCCCCCGCAAGGCAACATTCACGGCGGATTCCATCCGCCGTTTTCCTGCCCACCGTCGCTGCAAAGCGCCACCTCCCTTCCCACAGTAATGTCCCTTTGACTGCCCTCCCCAGATTGCCAATACTCATGGCATATTGACGGCCACCCGCATGAGACAAGGAATGCCCCTTTGAAGCTGGAACTCAAGAACAGCTTGTCGGTGAAGTTGCTACGGGTTGTGCTGCGGTCGGCCTTGATCGTGGGTGTGGCGCTGAGCGTGGCGCAGATCGTTTTTGATGCCTACAAGACACGCCAGGCCGTGGCGGGCGATGCCCAGCGCATCCTCGACATGTTTCGCGACCCCTCGACCCAGGCCGTGTACAGCCTGGATCGCGAGATGGGCATGCAGGTGATCGAAGGTCTGTTCCAGGACGATGCTGTGCGCATGGCCTCTATCGGCCATCCCAACGAGACCATGTTGGCGGAAAAAAGCCGCCCTTTACAGCGGTCCCCCAGCCGCTGGCTGACCGACCTGATTCTTGGCCAGGAACGATCCTTTACTACCGCGTTAGTCGGCAAGGGCCCCTACAGCGAATATTACGGCGACCTGAGCATCACCCTCGACACCGCCACCTATGGCCGAAGTTTCCTGGTCAGCTCGGTCATCATCTTTATCTCGGGCGTATTGCGCGCCCTGGTCATGGGGCTGGTGCTGTACCTGGTGTATCACTGGATGCTGACCAAACCGCTGTCGCGGATGCTCCAACACCTGACCTCGATCAACCCGGACCGCCCCAGCGAGCACAAGATCCCTCAGCTCAAGGGTCATGAACGCAACGAACTGGGACAGTGGATAAACACCGCCAACCAATTGCTCGAATCCATTGAGCGCAATACCCACCTGCGGCACGAGGCCGAGTCCAGCCTGTTGCGCATGGCCCAGTACGACTTCCTGACCGGCCTGCCGAACCGCCAGAAGTTGCAGGCGCAACTGGACAAGATCCTAACGGACGCTGGCCGCCGGCAACGCCGTGTCGCGGTGTTATGCGTGGGGCTGGATGACTTCAAGAGCGTCAACGAGCAATTCACCTACCAGGCCGGCGACAAACTCTTGCTGGCCCTGGCCGACCGCCTGCGCGCCCATAGTGGCCGCCTGGGCACGCTCGCCCGCCTGGGCGGCGACCAGTTCGCCTTGGTGCAAGCCGATATCGACCAGCCCTACGAGGCCGCCGAACTGGCACAAAGCATCCTCGATGACCTGGAGGCTGAATTCGCCCTCGACCACGACCTGATCCGCCTGCGCGCCACCATCGGCATCACGCTGTTTCCGGAAGATGGCGACAGCACCGAGAAGTTGCTGCAAAAAGCCGAGCAGACCATGACCCTGGCCAAGAGCCGCTCGCGCAACCGCTATCAGTTTTATATCGCCAGCGTCGACAGCGAAATGCGCCGGCGCCGTGAACTGGAGAAAGACCTGCGCGATGCCCTGAGCCGCGAGCAGTTCCACCTGGTGTACCAACCGCAAATCAGCTATCGCGACCATCAGGTGGTCGGCGTGGAGGCCCTGCTGCGCTGGCAACACCCGGAACATGGGCTGGTACCGCCGGACTTGTTTATCCCGCTGGCGGAACAGAACGGCACCATCATTCCCATTGGCGAATGGGTGCTGGACCAAGCGTGCCGGCAATTGCGCGAATGGCATGACCAGGGTTTCACGGCGCTGCGCATGGCCGTCAACCTGTCCACGGTGCAACTGCACCACACCGAATTGCCGAGGGTGGTCAACAACCTGATGCAGATCTATCGCCTGCCGCCACGCAGCCTGGAGCTGGAAGTCACCGAGACCGGCCTGATGGAAGACATTAGCACCGCCGCCCAGCATCTGCTGAGCCTGCGTCGCTCCGGGGCGCTGATCGCCATTGATGACTTCGGCACCGGCTATTCCTCCCTGAGTTACCTCAAAAGCCTGCCACTGGACAAGATCAAGATCGACAAGAGCTTCGTCCAGGACCTGCAGGACGACGACGATGACGCAACCATCGTGCGCGCCATTATCCAATTGGGTAAAAGCCTGGGCATGCAGGTGATTGCCGAAGGGGTGGAGACCGCCGAACAGGAGGCCTACATCATCTCCGAGGGGTGCCATGAAGGGCAGGGTTATCACTACAGCAAACCGCTGCAGGCCCGGGAGTTGACGGCTTATCTGAAGCAGTCCGAACGTAATAACGCCGTGAGTCTTTGAATTTACACTTCGATACTCAATATTTCCCGCGTATAAGCCTTTACACAAAATGCAAATCTTTCGCATTATGTCGCAGCGTTTGCGCTCCCCGCGCGCCCTTTCAACAACCGAAGCAGGATGTTCGCCATGATTCGTATGCCCCTGGCCACCGCCAGTCTGCTGGCCATTGCCATTTCTCTCGCCGGTTGCGGCGAAGGTAAAGACAAGGCCGCCGCGCCCCAGGCACCCGCTGCCGCCAGCACTACCGCACCGGCGGCTGCCCCGGCAGGCCAGGTCGACGAAGCAGCCGCCAAGGCCGTGGTCGCGCACTACGCAGACATGGTGTTTGCGGTGTACAGCGATGCCGAATCCACCGCAAAAACCCTGCAGACCGCAATCGATACTTTCCTCGCCAACCCGAACGACGAAACCCTGAAAGCGGCCCGTACCGCCTGGATCGCCGCACGCGTACCCTACCTGCAGAGCGAAGTATTCCGCTTCGGCAACACCATCATCGACGACTGGGAAGGCCAAGTGAACGCCTGGCCCCTGGACGAAGGCCTGATCGACTACGTCGACAAGTCCTACGAGCACGCGCTGGGCAACCCAGGTGCCAACGCCAATATCATCGCCAACAACGAGATTCAGGTGGGCGAAGACAAGGTCGACGTCAAGGAGATCACCCCGGAAAAACTCGCCAGCCTCAATGAGCTGGGCGGTTCCGAAGCGAACGTCGCCACCGGCTACCACGCCATCGAATTCCTGCTGTGGGGCCAGGACCTTAACGGCACCGGCCCAGGCGCGGGCAACCGCCCGGCGTCGGACTACATGACCGGTGACGGTGCAACCGGCGGTCACAACGAGCGTCGCCGCACTTACCTGCGTGCTGTCACCCAACTGCTGGTCAGCGACCTGCAGGAAATGGTCGACAACTGGAAGCCCAACGTCGAAGACAACTACCGCGCCACCCTGGAGTCGGAACCGGGCACCGACGGTTTGCGTAAAATGCTGTTCGGCATGGGCAGCCTGTCCCTGGGCGAACTCGCCGGGGAGCGCATGAAAGTGTCCCTGGAAGCCAACTCGCCGGAAGACGAGCAGGACTGCTTCAGCGACAACACCCATTACTCGCATTTCTACGACGCCAAGGGCATCCGTAACGTCTACCTGGGCGAATACACCCGTGTTGACGGCACCAAGCTGACCGGCGCCAGCCTGTCGTCTCTGGTGGCCAAGGTCGACCCGGCAGCCGACGCAGCCCTCAAGGCTGACCTGGCAGCCACCGAAGCGAAGATCCAGGTGATGGTTGACCACGCCAACAACGGCGAGCACTACGACCAGTTGATCGCCGCTGACAATGAAAAGGGCAACCAGATCGTGCGTGACTCGATTGCCGCCCTGGTCAAGCAGACCGGTTCGATCGAAGCCGCTGCTGGCAAGCTGGGTATCAGTGACCTGAACCCGGACAGCGCTGATCACGAGTTCTGATCAAGCGCAATTGAAGAGGCGACCTGCGGGTCGCCTTTTTCATGCGCGCAATAACTGCCGCGTCTATCCCTGTAGGCGCTGGCTTGCCTGCGATGGCGGTGGTTCAGTCGACTAATCTGTAACTGACACACCGCCATCGCAGGCAAGCCAGCTCCCACATTGGATTGCGAGGCGTCAGGTGAATATACGCCGGCTGGCAGGCCAGCTCCCACAGGGGTTCTCCATCAACCCGCAGCCCTCGGTTTACAAGACCTGCACCGCGGGTAGAATGGCGCCTCTGCCCAATCACCCGAGCGAACTTCATGGCGTTGCCGACCCTGCGCATCATCGGTTTCATCATCGGCATCTTCCTGATCACCCTTGCGGTCGCCATGGTAATCCCGATGGCGACCCTGGTGATCTTCGAACGCACCAGCGACCTGCCCTCGTTCCTGTGGGCCAGCCTGATCACCTTTATCGCCGGGTTGGCGTTGGTCATTCCTGGCCGCCCCGAGCACGTGCACCTGCGCCCCAGGGACATGTACCTGCTGACGGTCAGCAGTTGGGTGGTGGTGTGCATCTTCGCCGCCCTGCCCTTTTTGCTGACCCAGCACATCAGCTACACCGACTCGTTCTTTGAAAGCATGTCCGGCATCACCGCCACCGGTTCCACCGTGTTGAGCGGCCTGGACAGCATGTCGCCGGGCATTTTGATGTGGCGTTCGTTGCTGCACTGGCTTGGCGGTATCGGCTTTATCGGCATGGCGGTGGCGATCCTCCCGCTGCTGCGCATTGGTGGCATGCGTCTGTTCCAGACCGAATCCTCGGACCGCTCTGAAAAGGTCATGCCTCGCTCACACATGGTGGCGCGCTTGATCGTGGCCGCCTATGTGGGCATCACCATCTTCGGCAGCCTGGCCTTCTGGTGGGCCGGGATGGGCGTGTTCGATGCGATCAACCATGCAATGTCGGCGATCTCCACCGGTGGGTTTTCCACCTCGGACGAGTCCCTGGCCCATTGGAAACAACCGGCGGTGCACTGGGTCGCGGTGGTGGTAATGATCCTTGGCAGCTTGCCGTTCGCCCTGTACGTGGCCACCTTGCGCGGCAACCGTCGGGCGCTGATCAAGGACCAGCAAGTGCAAGGCTTGCTCGGCCTGTTGCTGGTGACCTGGCTGGTACTCGGCACCTGGTACTGGTGGACCACCAACCTGCATTGGCTCGATGCCTTGCGCCATGTGGCGCTGAACGTGACGTCTGTGGTGACCACCACCGGCTTTGCACTGGGGGACTACAGCCTGTGGGGCAACTTCTCACTGATGCTGTTCTTCTACCTGGGCTTTATCGGCGGCTGCTCAGGCTCCACCGCAGGCGGTATCAAGATCTTCCGTTTCCAGGTGGCCTACATCCTGCTCAAAGCCAACTTGAATCAGTTGATCCATCCCCGCGCGGTGATCAAGCAGAAGTACAACGGCCATCGCCTCGATGAGGAGATCGTGCGCTCGATTCTGACTTTTTCGTTTTTCTTCGCCATCACCATCTGCATGATCGCCCTGGCGCTGTCACTGCTGGGCGTGGACTGGATGACCGCATTGACCGGCGCCGCCAGTACCGTTTCCGGCGTCGGCCCCGGCCTGGGCGAAACCATCGGCCCGGCCGGCAACTTCGCCACCCTGCCGGATGCCGCCAAGTGGATCCTGTCCCTGGGCATGTTGCTGGGGCGCCTGGAGATCATCACCGTGTTTGTGTTGTGCATTCCGGCGTTCTGGCGTCACTGACCGACGACATTTGCTGCAAGCGCGCCCGGTATTCGCCGGGCGTGGCATCGAACCAGCGGCGAAACGCGCGGAAAAAGTTGCTCGGGTCGGCAAACCCCAGCAGGTAGGCGATTTCCAGCAAGGTCATATTGGGTTGTGCCAGGTACTGCTCGGCCAGTTCGCGCCGGGTGTCATCAAGCAAGGCCTGGAAACTGGTGCCCTCCTCCTGCAAACGCCGCTGCAAGGTGCGCTGGGACAGGTGCAGCGTCTGGGCCACCGCTTCGCGCTTGGGCTCGCCCTGAGGCAACAGGCGGCACAGCACCTGACGCGCCTTATGGGTCACGCGGCTTTCGGAAAAACGCGCCAGGTATTCACCGGCAAAGCGATCATGCAACAGCGCCATGGCTTCGTTGGCCGTGGGCAGCGGCGCCTCCATGTCAGCCTGCTCGAAAATCAGCGCGTCATAGGGTGCATTGAATTGCAAAGGCGCATGGAAGGCGCGTTGGTAGGGCGCCAGGTCCGCTGGCTGCTCGCCTTGCAGCAGCACTTTGCGGGGCTGCAGGGTGCGCCCGGTGAGCCAGCCACACAGGGCCAGGGCGCTGGCCAGCGAGGCTTCGGCGCTTTGACGGGTGGGCGGCAGGTGATCGCCATGCACCGTCAGAATCAACGCATAGCCTTCGGGTAACAGTCGAAAACTCAAATCAGCGCTTTCGGCGATGATGCGCTGGTAGCGCACCAATCGCATAAAGCCTTCGGCCAGGGTGTTGCTGGACATCAACGCATAACCGGCAACGTGAAACGAGGCCGGGCGCACCACCTTGCCCATGTTCAGGCCAATCGCCGGGTTACCCGACACCTCTACCGCGCGTTGCCACAGGCGGGTCATGGCGTCTTGCGGGAAGCGCGCATCGGGATCACTGAGGGCCGCATAATCCAGGCCCAGTTGCTTGAACAAGGCACGGCAATCCAGGCCATCCATTTCCAGCGCCTTGACGATGCCCATCGCCCAGCTTGCAGAAGTTGTTCGTTCGCTCATGGCGTCTTCTTGTTGAAAGCAGGCTCAAACGGCAGCCAGGAAGCCAAGGATACTAAAGTGGCATCTATTGTCACTGGCTGTTACCACTGATCACTCTAGACTCAAATAAGCTCCCCGCCGCACACCCGTTGGCGGCACAACAACCAGAGGGCCGGTGACCGTGGAAAACATCAAGAAATACAACAGTTTTGCCGAGTTCTACCCGTACTACTTGGCCGAGCATGGCAACAGTACCTGCCGACGCCTGCACTTTATCGGCACCACCCTGGTGATCGGCATTCTTGCGTACGCCATCGGCAGAGGTTCATGGGTCCTGCTGCTGGCCTTGCCGCTCGCGGGCTACAGCTTTGCCTGGATTGGTCACTTCTTCTTCGAAAAGAACCGTCCCGCCACCTTTCAACACCCGTTCTACAGCTTGCTGGGAGATTTTGTGATGTACCGCGACATGATTCTGGGCAAGGTGCCGTTCTAGAGGTGTGACCTCATGTCACTTGCGTCTGAACCATTAAAAATTGTGCATACGTCGAGATAAAAGTCTTTTTGTCATTTACGGTGCTGTATCCTGCCAAGGCTTTTTGAGAGCGCGGAATCACCTGCGATTGAAAAAACAGACCTTGCGAGGAGCGACCACGATGCACGAGATACCTAATCTCCCCTTCCCAAGCCTGCACCCAACTGAGCAGCCAACACCGCAGCAGGCCAGCGACAAGCAGCCTGAGGCCAAAGAAGCAAAACCAGTCGAGCGCGAAAGCCGGGACTGACGCCGTACCAGACCGTGTGGAAAGCGCGCCTTTGAGCGCTTTCCACACTGCCTGAATCATCCGAGACCTTCACTATGACCACCTCCCCTTCCGACACGCCGGACGCCGCTGTACTCGACGCTGCCTTGCAGATGGTCGAAGTCTGGAACCGCCTCAGTGCCGACAAGCAAGCAGCACTGCTCAAGCGCTTTGGCACCCAGGAAAACGCTTTGGCTGCCCTGGTGACCACTCAATTGCTGGCCCCCACCCAAGCTTGATCGGCTTTAGAGCTGACGTTTTACATTTTTGCCGCCCTGCCCGGCCTGCGCGCCGGTATCATTAGCAGCCTATCTTTACCTGCTGCGACAGTGGATCTCTCCCATGCCAGATACCCAGCGCCCCATGGCGGTCACGCTGCAAGTTGTTTCCATCGTGCTGTTTACCTTCATCGGCTATTTGAATATCGGCATCCCCCTGGCCGTATTGCCGGGCTATGTCCATAGCCAGCTGGGCTATGGCGCCGTCATTGCCGGGCTGGTGATCAGCGTGCAATACCTGGCAACCCTGCTGAGCCGCCCCTATGCCGGCAAGATCATCGACAACCTGGGCAGCAAGCGCGCCGTGGTGATCGGCCTGGTGGGCTGCGGCTTGAGTGGCGTGTTCATGTTGTTTGCGGCGTGGTTTTCCAGCCTGCCGGCTCTGAGCCTCGGCTGCCTGCTGGTCGGTCGGCTAGTGCTGGGCAGCGCTGAAAGCCTGGTGGGTTCGGGGGCGATTGGCTGGGGCATTGGCCGTGTCGGCGCCGCGAACACGGCCAAGGTTATTTCCTGGAACGGCATCGCCAGCTACGGCGCGCTGGCGGTCGGCGCGCCGTTGGGGGTGCTGCTGGTCAGCCAGTTGGGGCTGTGGAGCATGGGCGTCAGCATCATTCTGTTGGCCGTACTGGGTGTGGTGTTGGCCTGGAAAAAACAAGCCGCGCCGATTGTGCCCGGCATCCGTTTGCCGTTCATGAATGTACTGGGCCGCGTGCTCCCCCATGGTTGCGCGCTGGCATTGGGCTCTATCGGCTTTGGCACCATCGCCACCTTTATCACGTTGTATTACAGCACCCAGCACTGGGATAACGCGGTGTGGGCCTTGAGCCTGTTCGGTGCCAGTTTTATCGGCGCGCGCTTGCTGTTTGGCAATTTGATCAACCGCATTGGTGGTTTTCGCGTCGCAATCGCCTGCCTGTCGGTGGAAGTACTGGGCCTGCTGTTGCTGTGGCTGGCGCCGGATGCCCAACTGGCGTTGGCGGGTGCGGCGTTGAGCGGTTTCGGTTTTTCCCTGGTGTTCCCGGCGTTGGGAGTGGAGGCCGTCAACCTGGTGCCGGCCTCCAGCCGTGGCTCGGCGGTGGGCGCCTATTCGCTGTTTATCGACTTGTCCCTGGGCATCACCGGGCCGCTGGCGGGCGCCGTGGCGGCCGGGTTTGGCTTTGCCTCGATCTTCCTGTTCGCCGCCCTCGCCGCTTTCGCCGGTTTGCTGCTGAGCGTCTACCTGTACCGCCAGGCGCCCAAGGCCCGCGAAACACGCGACGCCTAGAAGTCGACCTTGCCGCGCCCGGCCTTGATGCTGCCGCGCTTGGTCTTGGACTCCAGGCGGCGTTTCTTCGAGCCCAGGGTAGGCTTGGTCGGACGGCGTTTTTTCTCGACCTTGGTGGCGCTCTGGATCAACTCCACCAGGCGCTCCAGCGCATCGGCGCGGTTCTGCTCCTGGGTGCGATATTGCTGGGCCTTGAGCACCAGCACGCCTTCGCTGGTGATCCGGCTGTCACGCAGTGCCAGCAAGCGTTCCTTGTAGAACTCCGGCAACGAAGACGCCGGAATATCAAACCGCAGGTGCACCGCACTCGACACTTTATTGACGTTCTGCCCACCGGCACCCTGGGCGCGAATGGCGGTCAGCTCAATCTCGGCATCGGGCAGCTGTACGTTGTTGGAAATCACCAGCATGTAACACGGTCCTCCGGAAGAAGCCCTAGGATACGCGAATGCACCTTGGCCATCCCCTCAAACAACAAACCCGGCACAAGGCCGGGTCTGCTTAACAACATTGACGCTTACTTCACCGCGGGGACCGCCATATCCATGGACTGCTGCGCCCGCTTGTTCTTGACCCAGTAACAAACACCCATGAACGCCACCCACACCGGGATCGCGTACACCGAGCGGTCAATGCCCGGAATCATCAGCATGGTGCCCAGAATAAACACCACAAAGGCCACGCAGATGATGTTGCCATACGGGTACCACAACGCCTTGAACAGCGGCACCTGGCCAATGCGGTTCATGTGCTGGCGGAACTTGAAGTGGGAGAAGCTGATCATCGCCCAGTTGATCACCAACGTGGCCACCACCAGCGACATCAGCAGTTCCAGCGCGTCATGGGGCATCAGGTAGTTCATCAGCACCGCCACCAGAGTGATCGCCGCCGAGGCCAGGATCGAACGCACCGGCACGCCGCGCTTGTCGATTTTTGCCAGGGCCTTGGGCGCGTCGCCCTGCTCGGCCATGCCCAAGAGCATGCGACTGTTGCAGTAGGTGCCGCTGTTGTACACCGACAGCGCGGCCGTCAGCACCACAAAGTTGAGGATATGCGCGGCGGTGTTACTGCCCAGCATCGAGAACACCTGCACGAACGGGCTGCCGCTGTAGGCATCGCCGGAGGCGTTGAGGGTCGCCAGCAGGCTGTCCCACGGGGTGAGCGACAGCAGCACCACCAGGGCACCGATGTAGAAAATCAGGATGCGGTAGATCACCTGATTGATCGCCTTGGGGATCACGGTGCGTGGTTGATCGGCTTCAGCGGCGGTAAAACCGAGCATTTCCAAGCCGCCGAAGGAGAACATGATGATCGCCATGGCCATCACCAAACCGCCGACGCCATGGGGGAAGAAACCACCATGCTCCCACAGGTTGCTGACCGAGGCTTGCGGGCCGCCGCTGCCGCTGACCAGCAGGTAGCTGCCCAGGGCAATCATGCCGACGATCGCCACCACCTTGATGATGGCGAACCAGAACTCGGCTTCACCGAAGACTTTGACGTTGGCCAGGTTAATCGCGTTGATCAGCACGAAAAACGCCGCAGCAGAGACCCAGGTCGGGATCTCCGGCCACCAGTAGTGCACGTACTTGCCGACGGCCGTCAACTCCGACATACCCACCAGAATGTACAGAATCCAGCAGTTCCAGCCCGAGAGGAAGCCGGCGAAACCGCCCCAGTACTTGTGGGCAAAGTGGCTGAAGGAGCCGGCGACCGGCTCCTCGACAATCATTTCGCCAAGCTGGCGCATGATCATGAAGGCGATAAAGCCGCAGATGGCATAGCCCAGGATCATCGAAGGGCCGGCGGATTTGAGCACCCCGGCCGAGCCCAGGAACAGGCCGGTGCCGATGGCGCCACCGAGGGCGATCAACTGGATATGCCGGTTTTTCAGGCCGCGTTTCAGCTCGCCTGAAGAAGAATGGGGTCCACTCATGAAAAGGGTCTCACGCAAGGTTTGAAGAGTTGAATGCAGGTTGCTGCCTTGAATTACCGACTCAAGCAGCGCCGCTCAAACCCCAGCGCAGGCACCAGGAGTACAGCGTCTTTCTAATGGTCATGCGTCACCTGTTTGTTTTTATCTGTGACGAAATCGAACCCGTCCGGCTCGTGGCCAGGCGGAGTGATCAGGGGGATCAAACCCTGAGGTCTTGGCCTTTTGCGTGGGTACGCAAGGGGGGGTCACAGTAAAACGCGGCGCATTGTACACCGCTCGACAGCTTCGGCACGCACCGGGAAAGTGCACGGGCGATTCTGTCAGCTAATGCTTACATCGGCGCGCCCCCCAACAAAGCCAGGGCAGTTGCGTAAATCTATCGTTACACCCCGGAAAATCCGCGTTACAGCCAGACTTTGGCAACCCTCAACGGAATTCTGTCGGTAAGCAATGCCTGAAGAATCGCTTCAGCCAATTCACTGTTTTGCCTGAATAAAAAAATCTGCCGAAAAACAGAAGAAAAAATCCAAATGAAACCGTGTCAATAAATTTTTTGCATTTCGAAACACTCTCTTCTAGGTTCTTTGCACTTGCCCGCGAAGCCCGTGGGTGAGCCGTTCTCAATCAACGTCCTCTAGGAGATACACCATGCAAGCACTGGAAAACGACCTGGAAACCGAACTGCAACTCGACGATTGGTTTGAAGCGCCGACCCATGAGGCCGCCGTTGAAATGATGCAAGCCGATGCCGTTGTGCCTTTTGGCACCGCGATGTGGCCTTTCTAATACCCGGCAGGCATCCGGCAGGCGCTGTGCACGGCGCCTGCCCCCTTACCCAAGGCACAGAAGGACACCCGTCATGGACAAGGCCCGCGCCGTCGAACATTTTCTCTACTACCTGGCACACCACCCCGCCCTCAACGGCCTGAACCGCCCCACCGTGTTGCTGGGCCACACCGAGCGCTATGACGCCATCGCCCAGGCGATTACCCACGGCAGCGCCGCCCGCTTCAACTTTCAACTGCAACGCCTGGACCTGGCGCCCAGCGACACCCTGTCCCAGGCCATTCAAAGCTGCGACCTGTACCTGTTTCTCTATGATTCCTCCACGCTGCCCAACCCACGCGCCGAAGGCCCGGACTTTATCCGTGCCCTGCAAGGCGTGATGGCCGAGCACTGGAAAAAATCCCTGCTGTTCAAGGATTACGGCGACTATTTCTACGACACCTTCAGCGTCGAGCCCCAACGCATCGCCGACCTCAACGCCACACTGATCCGGCGCATGGCCCAGGCCAACGTGCTGAGCTTTACCGACAAACACGGTTCGCGCCTGGAAGCGCCGATGAGCAGCATCAAGAAGTGGACCAATATCAACGGCGTCGGCAACCACGACCTGGCGCCCGGCGAAATCGCCACCCACAGCGAAGCCATCAACGGCCAGGTGCGGTTTGTCGGCACCTTCCTCAGTACCATCCCCTTTGCACGCAAATACGGCGTGCTGCAATTGCCGCTGGAGCTATGGATCGAGAACTCCACCGTTTGCAGCGTGGCCAGCGAAGTGCCAGGGCTGGCAGATGACTTCAACAAGTACCTGAATGCCAACCCGTCCAACCGTCGTGTGGAGGAGTTGGGGATTGGCACCAATGAAGGGGTCAAGGACCTGTATGCGCGCAATGCCGGGTTTGAAGAGCGTCACTGCGGGTTGCACTTGGGCTTGGGTGGCGGGCAGAAAGGCAGTCATCACCTGGACCTGATCTTTGCCAGTGGGGTGCTGGCGCTGGATGACAAGCCGGTGTTTGATGGCGCCTTTGCCTTTTAAAAAATCATAGACGTGTAGAGATCCCGGTGGGAGCTGGCTTGCCTGCGATAGCGGTGTGTCAGTCACCTTTTTACTCACTGACCCACCGCTATCGCGGGCAAGCCCGGCTCCCACAGTTGATTGCATTTCAAATGTAGATCGCAAAAAAAAAACGCCAACCCTAGGGTTGGCGTTTTTATGCGGCGCTTAACGTATCACTGCGGCTTCTTGCGACCAAAACCAGGACGCTGGCCGGAACCGGCCGGTGCGCCACGGCGCTTGCCCGAAGGCTCGTCCGCGACCAGTTTCGGGCCAGGGCGCTTGTTCGCCGCTGGCTTGGCTGGACGCTTGGTGCTGGCGTTGTCGGCCGGGCGATCCGCTTCACCACGGTTGCTACGACCACCCGCCGGAGCAGGACGCGGCGTACGTGGCGCACGCTCGCCTTCCTGACGCGATGGCGTGGTGGGGCGGCGTTCACCTTCAATGTGCGGCTGACGCGAGATACGACCGCCGGTGGCCGGTGCATCCAGCGCAGGGCGCAGGGTGCGGGCAACACGTTCGGTACGTGGCACTGGGCGCGACGATTTGCGCTGCATACGCTCAAGCTTGTCTTTGCTCTTGGCGTTCATCTGCGGCATGGCAACCGGCGTCAGGCCCACTTCGGCGCTGAGGATATCGACCTCGTACTGGCTCATTTCGCGCCAGCGGCCCATCGGCAGGTCGGAGTTCAGGAACACCGGACCGAAACGCACGCGCTTGAGGCGGCTGACCACCAGGCCCTGGGACTCCCACAGGCGACGCACTTCACGGTTACGGCCTTCCATCACCACGCAGTGGTACCAGTGGTTGAAACCTTCGCCACCCGGCGCCTGCTTGATGTCGGTGAACTTGGCCGGGCCGTCTTCAAGCACCACGCCCGCCTTGAGGCGTTCGATCATCTCGTCATCGACTTCACCACGTACACGCACGGCGTATTCACGGTCCATCTCGTAGGACGGGTGCATCAGGCGGTTGGCCAACTCACCGTCAGTGGTGAACATCAGCAAGCCGGTGGTGTTGATGTCCAGGCGGCCGATGTTGATCCAGCGGCCTTCTTTAGGCTTGGGCATCTTGTCGAACACGGTCGGACGGCCTTCCGGGTCGTCACGGGTGCAGATCTCGCCGTCGGGCTTGTTGTACATGATCACGCGGCGCACCGATTCGGCGGCCTCTTCACGCTTGATGACCTTGCCATCAATGGTGATTGCATCGTGCAGGTCGACGCGCTGGCCGAGGGTAGCCTCGACGCCGTTGACCTTGATGCGCTTCTGGGTGATCCAGGCTTCGACGTCGCGGCGAGAGCCCACGCCGATACGCGCCAGCACTTTTTGCAGCTTTTCGCCTGCTGGGCCGATTTCCTGGTCTTTCTGGTCTTGGTCATTCATCGTAAGCACCTCCCGGTGGGTCGATTCAGGCGTGGCCTGAGGGGTATTGAAAGCGGGGCCTAGGCCGAATAGGTCGGCAAGGGGTCGCGAATCATACGCGCATGGCGCGTGTTGCGCATCACAGACTAGCCGATAACGCCCAAGTCATTTGCTTTTCCGCCGACCGGTGGCGCCCAGAGCCAGCAAACGCAGCTGGGCTTCGGCCAATACCGTGCGCTTGTCGGCTTTATCGAGTTTCTTCCAGGCACGGATTTCACGCTTGCTGCGGCCACAGCCGACGCAGATGTCGTCGCTGAATTTGCAGATGCTGATGCACGGGTCTTTCAGGGCACTCATGGTCGATCCTCTGTGGGAGCTGGCTTGCCTGCGATGGCATCACCTCCTTGCATCTGAGAGACCGAGGCGTCTGCATCGCAGGCAAGCCAGCTCCCACATGGGTTGCACGGTGAGAGTCAGAACGGGTCAGTCTTCGAGTTGGCGGCGTTCGTTTTCGATGGCCTCGGCCAGCGCCCGGGCTTCGTCTTCTTCGTCACTCAGGGGCGGCTGTTCGAGGGCGGCGACGGCGGCCAGGAGCTTTTCCCGGGCCTGGGCCACGCCAAGCACATCGTCTTGGGCTTCGACCTCAGGCTCGGATTCAACGTTCACCTGGGTTTCTGGCTCCGCCGCACCATCACGCAGCAAATCGTCGAAGTCGGTCTTGATCCCCTGCTCCATGTCGTCCAGCTCCAGCAACAACGTATGGAAACTGGTTTCGTCCTTGGGCTCCTCCGGCTCGGCGCTGGCATCGGCCAGTTCCTGCAGGCTTTGCGGCACCGGCGCGTCGTCGAAATCGAGCACTGGCTCGGCCTCCATTTCGCGCAGTTCGGCCAGCGGCGGCAGGTCGTCGAGGTTCTTCAGGTTGAAATGATCGAGGAACACCTTGGTGGTGGCGAACATCGCCGGTTTGCCGGGCACGTCACGGTAGCCAACGATGCGAATCCACTCGCGCTCCAGCAGGGTCTTGACGATATGGCTGTTGACCGCCACACCACGCACGTCTTCGATCTCGCCCCGAGTGATGGGCTGGCGATAGGCGATCAGCGCCATGGTCTCCAGCATCGCCCTCGAGTAGCGCTGCGGGCGCTCTTCCCACAAACGCCCGACCCACGGTGAAAACTTCTCACGGATCTGCAGGCGATAACCCGACGCCACTTCGCGCAACTCAAAGGCACGGCCCTCACAGGACTTGCGCAGGATCTCCAAGGCTTTCTTGAACACCGGCGGCTCCGGGCGTTCGGCTTCTTCAAAGAGTTCGAACAGGCGCTCCAAAGATTGCGGTTTGCCCGAGGCCAGGAGAAAGGCCTCCAGCAAAGGGGCCAGTTCGCGGGGTTCAGTCAGATTCATCGATTCAGCTCGTTATTCGGCTCGCGCCCGCACGTGGATAGCCGCAAAAGGCTCATTCTGCACCAGCTCGACCAAGGATTCCTTGACCAGCTCAAGGATCGCCATAAAGGTCACCACCACGCCCAGGCGCCCTTCCTCGGCGGTGAACAACTCGACAAAGGGCACAAAACCACCGCCCTTGAGACGTTCCAGCACATCGCTCATGCGCTCGCGGGTGGACAGCGCTTCACGGCTGACCTGGTGGCTCTCGAACATATCGCCACGGCGCAGTACTTCGGCCATGGACATCAGCAATTCTTCCAGACTCACGTCCGGCAGCAACTTGCGCGCGCGCGCCTCGGGAGCGTCGAGCTTGGGCACCACCACATCACGGCCCACACGGCTCAGACCGTCGATGCCTTCGGCGGCGGCCTTGAAGCGTTCGTACTCCTGCAGGCGGCGGATCAGCTCGGCGCGCGGGTCATCCTCTTCGGCTTCTACCGTCTCCGAGCGCGGCAACAGCATGCGCGACTTGATCTCGGCGAGCATGGCGGCCATCACCAGGTACTCGGCGGCCAATTCCAGGCGCACCGACTGCATCAGCTCGACATAGCCCATGTACTGGCGGGTGATTTCTGCCACCGGAATATCGAGGATATTGATGTTCTGCTTGCGGATCAGGTACAGCAGCAAGTCCAGGGGGCCTTCGAAGGCTTCAAGGAACACCTCCAGGGCGTCCGGCGGGATGTACAGGTCCAGGGGCATTTCCATGACCGCCTGGCCATACACCATGGCAAACGGCAGTTCTTGCTGGGCGCCAGCCTGGGGATCAGCGGCTTCCACGGCTGACATTCAGGCCTCGACCATGAACGGAGCCGGGTCGCCACAACCCACACGCACCACTTCTGGTTCGCCATCGGCCAGGTTGATCACCGTGGAGGCCTTGTTGCCGCCGTAGCCGCCGTCGATGATCAGGTCGACGTGCTTTTCCAGCAAACGGCGCATTTCGTAAGGGTCGTACAACGGCTCGGTTTCGCCGGGCAGGATCAACGACACGCTCATCAGCGGTTCGCCCAACTCGGCCAGCAGCGCCAGGGCAATCGGGTGTTCCGGCACGCGCAGGCCGATGGTGCGTTTTTTCGGGTGCAATAACAGGCGCGGCACTTCGCGAGTGGCGTTGAGAATGAACGTGTAAGGCCCCGGCGTGTGGGCCTTGAGCAGGCGGAAGGTACCGGTGTCGACCTTGGCGAACAGGCCGAGCTGGGACAAGTCGCTGCAGATCAGCGCAAAGTTGTGCTTGTCGTCCAGCTGACGCAAGCGTCTTACCCGCTCGACCGCGCCCTTGTCGCCGATCTGGCAGCCAATGGCGTAGGACGAATCAGTCGGGTAGATCACCACGCCACCGGCGCGGATGATCTCTACGGCCTGCTTGATCAGGCGCGCCTGAGGGTTTTCCGGATGAATCTGGAAGAATTGACTCACGTGCTCTACCTGTTCAGACGGTGGCAATAATGGGGTCATGCTTGAATCGCCCCCACAACAGCGGCAGATCTTCCGGGACCTGACGATACTCGCCAATCTCGGACCAGCCGCCTGGGCCATGAAAATCACTGCCGGCACTGACCAGCAGACCAAATTCGCGGGCAAGGATCGCCAGGCTGCCGACCTGTTCTGCCGGTTGATGCCCGTTGACCACCTCGATGGCGTGGCCACCCGCACCAATATAGTCGCTGATCAGCTTGCGGCGCTTGCTGCGGGTGAAATCGTAATGCCAGGGATGCGCCAAGCTGACCCAGGCCCCGGAGGCCCGCAGGGTCTGGACGGTGTCTTCCAGGGTCGGCCAATGCAGCTTCACATCGCCCAACTTGCCGGCGCCCAGCCATTTGCGAAAGGCCTCGGCGCGATCCTTGACATAGCCTTCGCGCACCATCCAGTCGGCAAAATGCGGACGGGCCGGTGCGTTGCCGCTGTCGCCCAGCTCTTGCTGGATGGCGCGGGCGCCGTCGAGGGCGCCAGGCATACCTTTAAGGCTCAGTTTGCGGCTTATTTCTTCGGACCGCAGCCAGCGGCCATCGTGCAATTGGGCAATCGCCGCCACCAAGGGCGGGGCCTTTTGATCAAAACCGTAGCCCAGCACATGGATGGTGGCGCCGCCCCAGGTGCAGGACAATTCCACGCCGTTGACCAGCTGCATGCCCAGGGAATGCGCGGCCTGGCGGGCTTCATCGAGGCCTTCGAGGGTGTCGTGGTCGGTCAATGCCAAAACTCGCACGCCTTTTTCAAACGCACGCGCAACCAATACCGCGGGCGCCAGGGCGCCGTCGGAGGCCGTGCTGTGGCAGTGCAAATCAACATTCACGGGAGTGTGTAACCTCAAGTCAGCTGGCGCTATCGCAACCAAGGATGTTTGTTATTATGCCGTCACATCCAGCTTCTGGCTCTTACTGTGAAACAATTCATCGACTTCATCCCGCTGTTGCTGTTTTTCATCGTTACCAAACTCGACCCCAGGGTCATCGAAGTCGCCGGCCACGAGCTATCGTTCGGAGGCATCTACAGTGCCACTGCCGTACTGATCATCAGCTCCATCGTAGTGTACGGCGCCATCTTCATCTCCCAGCGCAAGTTGGAAAAAAGCCAATGGCTGACCCTTATCGCCTGCCTGGTATTCGGTGGCCTGACCCTGGCCTTCCACAGCGAAACCTTCCTTAAATGGAAAGCCCCGGTGGTGAACTGGCTGTTCGCCCTGGTGTTCATCGGCAGCCACTTCATTGGTGACCGCCTGCTGATCAAGCGAATCATGGGCCATGCGCTGACCTTGCCGGAGCCGGTGTGGGTGCGCCTGAACGTGGCCTGGATCGTGTTTTTCCTGTTCTGCGGTGCCGCCAACCTGTTCGTGGCCTTCACGTTCCAGGACTACTGGGTCGACTTCAAAGTGTTCGGCAGCCTGGGCATGACCGTATTGTTCCTG
Source organism: Pseudomonas sp. FSL L8-0168 (assembly GCF_037976155.1). Lineage (NCBI taxonomy): Bacteria > Pseudomonadati > Pseudomonadota > Gammaproteobacteria > Pseudomonadales > Pseudomonadaceae > Pseudomonas > Pseudomonas sp. FSL L8-0168. The sequence goes on from NZ_CP150262.1 coordinate 3,985,987, forward strand.
ATCGGCCAGGGCATCTACCTGTCGCGCCACCTGCATGACACCGCGTCTACCACGCCGAAAACCGAGGACTGACATGCTCTACGCCATCATTGCCACCGATATTGCCAACTCGCTGGAAAAACGCTTGAGCGTACGCCCGGCCCACGTCGAGCGCCTTAAACAGCTGCAAGCTGAAGGCCGCATCGTACTGGCCGGCCCGCACCCGGCGGTCGACAGCAATGACCCGGGCGACGCCGGCTTCACCGGCAGCCTGATCGTGGCCGAGTTTGCCTCCCTGGCCGACGCCGAGGCCTGGGCCAAGGCAGACCCTTACGTTGCAGCTGGCGTTTATGCCGATGTGGTGATCAAGCCGTTCAAGCAAGTCCTGCCTTGAACCCGGCTGCGTCGAACCTAATCGTTTCGGCGCACTCCTAATGGCTCACGGCGTCACCGGTGGGGTCGTCGCCGTCGACAATGGCTAAATCGAGTGAGTCATGAGCGAGCTGTTACTGATAGATGATGACCAGGAGCTCTGTGAGCTGCTGACCAGTTGGTTGAGCCAGGAAGGCTTCCAGGTGCGCGCCTGCCACGACGGCCTGAGCGCCCGCAAAGCCTTGGCCGAAGCCGCCCCGGCGGCGGTGGTGCTCGATGTGATGCTGCCCGACGGCAGCGGCCTGGAGTTGCTCAAGCAACTGCGCAACGACCACCCGGAGTTGCCGGTGCTGATGCTCTCGGCGCGGGGCGAGCCTCTGGACCGCATCCTCGGCCTGGAACTGGGCGCCGACGACTACCTGGCCAAACCTTGCGATCCGCGCGAACTGACGGCGCGCCTGCGCGCCGTGTTACGCCGCAGCCACCCGGCCGCGGTATCGACCCAGCTGGAACTGGGCGACTTGTGCTTCAGCCCGGTGCGCGGGGTGGTCAGCATTGATGAGCAGGAATTCACCCTGACCGTCTCCGAAAGCCGCCTGCTTGAAGCCTTGCTGCGTCAACCCGGCGAGCCCCTGGACAAACAGGAACTGGCGCAGATCGCCCTGGGCCGCAAGTTGACCCTCTACGATCGCAGCCTGGACATGCACGTCAGCAACCTGCGCAAGAAGATCGGCCCACACCCGGATGGCCGGCCACGCATCGTGGCGCTGCGTAGTCGTGGCTACTACTACAGCCTCTAAACATCCCGCTTAACCCTGTGGGAGCTGGCTTGCCTGCGATAGCGGTGTGTCAGTCCACCGTTATGCTAACTGGCCCACCGCTATCGCAGGCAAGCCAGCTCCCACCATTGATTTCATCACCTTCAAGGGTTTTGTCAGCTCCTGTCAAACCTGTCTTTACCGAAGCTTTACCCTCCCCTGACCGCCGCTGACCTTGCGCTGCGTAACCTACTCACATCCGGACTCACCGGAATAGAGACAGGAGAATCACCATGCGCAAGACCCTTATCGCTTTGATGCTCGCCGCTGCACTGCCTACCGTCGCCATGGCCATGCCTGAAGGCCCGGGCCCGATGGGCGGCCACGAAGGCCACATGATGGGTGGCCCAGGCCACGGTGAACACGGTCCGCGTGGTAAAGGTGGCCCGTTCAGCCAGTTGGACTTGAGCAAGGAACAGCGTGAGCAGATCCGCAAGCTGATGGGTGAGCAATGGCACGCTCGCAAAGACCTGACCCAAAAGTACCTGGACAAACTGCCGGCCGCTGACCAGAAGGCGATGCAGGACGAAATCGCCGCCGGCAAGCAGAAAACCCAGGCCGATATCCGCGCCGTGCTCAAGCCCGACCAACAGAAGAAGTACGACGAGATCGTCAAGAAGCAAGCCGAGCGCCGCGCCGAATGGAAAGAGTTCCAGGCCTGGAAAGCCCAGCAAGCGCAAAAAGCGCAATAATGGCCTAGCTTCACCCCAGCCCAGTGGTTCGCGCCGCTGGGCTTTTCCTGTTTGAGGGTTTCCTGTGCGTTCATTGTTCTGGCGTATCCTGGCGAGTTTCTGGCTGGCCATCGCCCTGGTAGGCGGGTTGTCGATTTTGCTTGGGCATATGCTCAACCAGGACGCCTGGATTCTGAGCCGCCACCCTGGCCTCAACAACCTGGCCCAAGAGTGGACGCAACTCTATGAAGCCCAGGGCGAAGACGCCGCCCAGGACTTGCTGCAACAGCGCAAACGCCAGTACCACATTGATGTGCAAGTGCTGAACGAGAGTGGCGAGCCGGTGGTGCGGGGCACCTTCCCGCGCCGCGCCGCCGCCTTCGAAGCCCGGCAGAACGACAGCCAGGACGGCCACCTGCCGTGGCGACGCCTGACCGCCGAGTACACCAGCGACAAAACCGGCGACACCTACCTGCTGATCTACCGCATCCCCCACCCGGAGCTGGAGGCCTGGCACCGCAGCAGCCTGCTGTGGCCGCTCAGTGCCCTGGCGATTACCCTGGTGGTGCTGACCCTGTTCAGCCTTCTGGTGACGTTGTCCATTACTCGCCCGCTCAGTCGTTTGCGCGGCGCGGTGCATGATCTGGGGCAAACCACCTATCAACAAAACAGCCTGGCGCAACTGGCCAACCGGCGCGACGAATTCGGTGTCTTGGCTAACGACTTCAACCGCATGGGCGCGCGCCTGCAAAGCCTGATCGGCAGCCAGCGCCAGTTGCTGCGCGACGTCTCCCACGAACTGCGCTCGCCGTTGGCGCGCTTGCGTATCGCCCTGGCCCTGGCCGAACGCGCCAGCCCCGAAGAGCGGGAAAAACTCTGGCCGCGCCTGACCCGCGAATGCGATCGCCTGGAAGCCTTGATCAGCGAGATCCTGGTGTTGGCACGGGTTGACGCCGACAACGCCAGCGCCGAAGACATCGACCTCACCCCGTTGCTTAAAACCCTGCAAAAGGACGCCCAACTCAGTGCCCCCGAGCAAGTGGTGCAACTGACGACTGCCAATGATTTGCAGCTTAAAGGCTGGCCGACCATGATCGAACGCGCCGTGGACAACCTGCTGCGCAATGCCCAGCGCTTCAACCCGGTGGGCGAACCGATTGAATTGCAGGCCCAGCATCAAGGCGGGCGCATTCTGATCAGCGTACGCGACCACGGCCCCGGCGTTGAAGCCGAGCACCTGAGCCAATTGGGCGAGCCGTTCTATCGGGCGCCGGGCCAGACCGCCCAAGGTCATGGCCTGGGCCTGGCCATCGCCCGTCGCGCCGCCGAGCGCCATGGCGGCAACCTGATCCTGGCCAACCATCCCGATGGCGGCTTTATCGCCAGCATCGAACTGCCCTTGATCCCTGGGGTTGCCACACCAGTGGGATGATCTTCTATAGTGGCCCTTCTCTTACGGAGGGCCTTTGATGACTGACCTGCTGACTCCCATCCAAGCCGCACTCGCGTTACCGCACGCCCCACTGCCCCAGACCCAGGCCGGTGCCTTGCCCTCGACCTTTGCCGTGACTGACCTGGCGGCCGCCAGCATCGGCGCCGCGGGCCAGGCTATCGCCCAGTTGATTGAGCAACAAACCGGGCGTCTGCCCAGCGTCAGCGTGGATCGGCGCCTGGCCTCGTTGTGGTTCTCTTCGTCGATTCGCCCCGTGGGGTGGCAAGTGCCGCCTTTGTGGGACCCGGTAGCGGGTGATTACGCCAGCGTCGATGGCTGGATCCGCCTGCACACCAACGCGCCCCATCATCGTGCGGCGGCCGAGCGGGTATTGGGGCCTGCCGCTGATTGCGCCGCCATGGCGAGTAGAGTCGCGACCTGGAAAGCCGCCGAACTGGAACAGGCGGTTGTCGATGCGGGCGGTTGTGCCGCGCAAATGCGTAGCTGGCAAGCCTGGCAGCAGCATCCCCAAGGCTTGGCGGTAAACGCCGAAGCGTTGATCCAGCGCCAGGTCTTCGAACCCGGCATCGACAAACCCTGGCTAGGCTCAGCCGCTCGCCCACTGGCCGGCATCAAGGTGCTGGATTTGACCCGGGTGCTGGCCGGCCCGGTGGCCAGTCGTTTCCTCGCAGGCTTAGGCGCCGACGTACTGCGCATCGACTCGCCCACCTGGAACGAACCTGGCGTCGTCCCGGAAATGACCCTGGGTAAACGCTGCGCCCGCCTTGATCTAAAGCGCCACGACGACCGGCAGGTGTTTGAAGCGTTGCTCAAGGACGCCGACATTCTGTTCCACGGTTACCGCGCCGATGCCCTGGAGCAACTGGGTTATACCCTTGGCGAACGTCAGCACATCGCCCCCGGCCTGATCGACGTCAGCCTCAACGCCTACGGCTGGAGCGGCCCATGGCGTAATCGGCGTGGCTTTGACAGCCTGGTGCAGATGAGCAGCGGGATTGCCGAGGCCGGCATGGCCTGGAAACAGACGGATAAACCGCTGCCGCTACCGGTGCAGGCGCTGGATCACGCCACCGGCTATTTGATGGCCGCCAGCGCGATCCGGGCTTTGGCCGAGCGCCTGGACTCCGGACGCGGCGGTTCGGCGCGCTTGTCGTTGGCGCGCACGGCGAAGTTGCTGGTGGCGGCCGGGCAAGTGTCACAGCAAGCGGCATTGCGTGAGGAAGACATCAATGACCAGGGCCTGGTCGTGGAGCAGACAGCCTGGGGCCAGGCCCACCGGCTACTGGCGCCGCTGAGCATCAGTGGCACGCCGTTGCAGTGGGATTTGCCGGCGGTGGAGTTAGGGTCACACCGACCTCAGTGGTGACCTGGGCACCGCTATCGCAGGCAAGCCAGCTCCCACAGGATCAGTGTGGGAGCCGGGCTTGCCCGCGATGGGGCCATCACCGTCGCTATCAATCCCCGCGGTTCAACGACGTCCACAAATGCTGCGCCGCATACGCCCTCAACGGCCGCCACGCCTCGGCCCGCGCCAATAACTGCCGCGCCGACACCGGCCCACCTTCCAAGGCTGCCAAAGCATTGATCAGCCCGATATCCCCCGACGCAAATGCATCCACCTCGCGCAACTGGCGCATGGCGATGTACTGCGCGGTCCACTCTCCAATCCCCGGCAACGCAACCAGCCGTGCAACGCCGTCCTGGAGGCTGGCCTTGGGTTCGAAAAGCTGAGGATCATCCAACAGCGCCTGGGCCACACCGGACAACGTACGACCCCGCGCCTTGGGCATGCCCAGGGTGGCCAGGTCTGCCGCCGCCAGCACTTCTGGTGTCGGGAACAGGTGGGTGATACCGGCGTGCGGGGATGCCAGCGCCAGGCCATACTGGGCCACCAGCTTGCTCGCCAGGCGAATCGCCGCCGCCACGGTTATCTGCTGGCCCAGCACTGCACGAATCGCCAGTTCCAACCCGTCCCAGGTGCCTGGCAACCGCAGGCCAGGGCGGGCCGCAGCCAGTTGCGCCATCAGGGGATCTTGCGACAATTGCGCGTTGATCACCTCAGGCACCGCATCCAGATCAAACATCCTGCGCAAGCGCCGCTCGATCTCAGGCATCGCTGCAGGCTCGGGAAAGTCGACCGTCACCTCCAGCCAATCCCCCACGCCCGGTTCGACGCTGACCCAGCCATGTCGGCCCGCCACACTGATACTGCGCCGATATACGCCGGCGACCACGGTTTCCAACCCGGTAATCGCCCGCGCCGATAGGAACCCCAGCATCGCCGCCCAGTCGTAGGGCGGTTGATACGCCAATCTCACAGTGACAATACCCCGCTATACAGCCCATACGCGGCTAACCCGGCGCCCGCGATCACGCCGCTGAAAATGCCTTTTTCCACGGCGGTAAACAAGGGTAGGCCCTGCTCGCGCTTGGCCAGGGCAAACAGGATCACACCCGGGGCGTACAGCAACGCCGACAGCAGCAAATACTTCAAGCCCCCCGCATACAGCAGCCAAATCGCGTAGCCGAGGGCAACCAGCCCCACCAGCAGATCTTTCATGCGCCGGCGCTGCCAGCCTGCATAGGTTTCGCCGCGCGCGCTCAACAGCACCGCATAGGCCGCCGACCACAAATAAGGCACCAGGATCATCGAGGACGCCAGGTAGATCAGGGTGGTGTAGGTGCTGGCGGAAAACAGCGTGATCACCAGGAATGCCTGGATCATCACGTTGGTCAGCCATAAGGCATTGACCGGCACCTGATTGGCGTTTTCCTTCTTCAGGAACGCCGGCATGGTCTTGTCCTGGGCGGTGGCATAGAGGATTTCCGCGCACAGCAGCGCCCAGGAGAGCAACGCGCCGAGCAGCGAAACCGCCAGGCCGATACTGATCAATACCGCGCCCCAAGGCCCGACGACATGCTCCAACACACCGGCCAGGGACGGGTTCTGCAATTGCGCCAGCTCCGGCTGGCTCATGATGCCCAGGGACAACACATTCACCAGCACCAGCAAGGCCAGCACGCCCACGAAACCAATCACCGTGGCGCGCCCCACGTCCGAGCGTTTCTGCGCCCGCGCCGAATACACACTGGCGCCTTCGATCCCGATAAATACAAACACCGTGACCAGCATCATGTGGCGCACCTGCTCGACCACGCTGCCCATCTGCGGGTTACCCATTCCCCAGATATCGCGGGTGAAAATATCCGCCTTGAATGCAACGGCGGCGATCACGATAAACATCAGCAGCGGCACGATCTTCGCCACCGTCGTCACCTGATTGATGAACGCTGCCTCTTTGATCCCGCGCATCACCAGAAAATGTACGGCCCACAGCAACAGCGACGCGCAGCCGATGGCAAGCGGCGTATTGCCCTGGCCGAACGCCGGAAAAAAGTAGCCGAGGGTGCTGAATAGCAAGACGAAATAACCGACATTGCCCATCCACGCACTGATCCAGTAACCCCAGGCGGATGAAAAGCCCATGTAGTCGCCAAAACCCGCCTTGGCGTAGGCATACACCCCGGAGTCCAGTTCGGGCTTACGGTTCGCCAACGTCTGGAACACAAAGGCCAGGGTCAGCATGCCGATGGCGGTGATCGCCCAGCCGATCAATATGGCGCCCACTTCGGCACGGGCGGCCATGTTCTGCGGCAATGAAAAGATGCCGCCGCCAATCATCGAGCCCACCACCAGGGCGATCAGGGCACTGAGCCGGAGTTTCTGGGCGGGTTGGGTCATGCAGCTTCCTCGAAATAAACGGTTGGGCGACAACTGCGCACACAAGTAATTCAGATTAATGACGTTGTCATAACATAAGGATATGTAAAGGTAGGAAGTTTAGGCTTATTTAGAATTTAAATACGTCAATTATGAAGCGATAGTCAAACAACGTACAAAAAATTTGCACATTCGCAAATACGAACTAGCGTCAACACCCATGCCCTCGACCAAATGATTAACCACAAAGCAAAGAGCGCTCTATCAAGCGCCTTTGCGGGACTTGTTCGCCCGCAAAAACCTCACCCTAAGTCGTTAATTCACAATGGAATGTGCCAATGAAGTGATCTGAGTCAGCTGTTTGATTAGCGCACGGAATTATTCTGTGGTCTCTCTTCTCCTGCATTGGAGTCATGCAATGTCTGAAACTCCCGGAAAACTTCGACTAGGCGCCCTGGTCGCACTTGTCGTCGGCTCGATGATTGGCGGCGGTATCTTTTCATTGCCACAAAACATGGCCGCCAGCGCCGATGTCGGTGCGGTGTTGATCGGCTGGGTGATTACCGCCATCGGTATGTTGACCCTCGCCTTCGTGTTCCAGACCCTCGCCAACCGCAAGCCTGACCTTGACGGCGGGGTCTACGCCTACGCCAAGGCCGGTTTCGGCGACTACATGGGCTTTTCATCCGCCTGGGGCTACTGGATCAGCGCATGGCTGGGCAACGTCGGCTACTTCGTGTTGCTGTTCAGCACCTTGGGCTATTTCTTCCCGGTCTTTGGCGAGGGCAATACCCCGACGGCGGTGATCGCTGCGTCAGGGCTGTTATGGGCCGTGCATTTCCTGGTGCTGCGCGGGATCAAGGAAGCGGCGTTCATCAACCTGGTGACCACCGTCGCCAAGGTGGTGCCGCTGCTGCTGTTCGTGCTCATCGCCCTGTTCGCGTTCAAGCTGGACATCTTCACCGCTGACATCTGGGGCGTGAAAAACCCGGACCTGGGCAGTGTGATGAACCAGGTGCGCAACATGATGCTGGTCACCGTGTGGGTGTTTATCGGCATCGAAGGCGCGAGCATCTTCTCGTCCCGTGCCGAGAAACGCAGTGACGTGGGCAAGGCCACCGTGATCGGCTTTATCACTGTGCTGCTGTTCCTGATGCTGGTGAACGTGCTGTCCCTGGGGATCATGACCCAGCCGGAACTGGCCAAACTGCAAAACCCGTCGATGGCCGCCGTGCTGGAGCATGTGGTGGGCCACTGGGGCGCGGTGCTGATCAGCGTGGGCTTGATCATCTCCCTGCTCGGCGCGCTGCTGTCCTGGGTGCTGCTGTGTGCGGAGATCATGTTCGCCGCCGCCAAGGACCACACCATGCCGGAGTTCCTGCGCAAGGAAAACGCCAACCATGTGCCGGTCAACGCCCTGTGGCTGACCAACGCAATGGTGCAGATATTCCTGGTGATCACGCTGTTTTCCGCCAGCACCTACCTGTCACTGATCTACCTCGCCACCTCGATGATCCTGGTGCCTTACCTGTGGTCGGCGGCCTACGCCCTGCTGCTGGCGGTACGCGGCGAGACCTACGAGAACGCCCTCAAAGAGCGCAGAAAGGACCTGTTCATCGGCGCTATCGCCCTGATCTATGCGATCTGGCTGCTCTACGCCGGCGGCACCAAATACCTGCTGCTCTCCGCCCTGCTCTATGCCCCTGGCGCGATCCTGTTCGCCAAAGCCAAGCGTGAACTGGGCAAACCGATTTTCACCCCCGTCGAGAAGCTGATTTTCGCCGCAGTGGTCATTGGCGCCCTGGTGGCGGCCTATGGGCTCTACGACGGCTTCCTGACCCTGTAATTGTTGTTCACTGGAGGATCTGTAATGACCACGGAAAAAGTGAAGTACGGCGTACATTCCGAAGCCGGCAAACTGCGCAAAGTCATGGTGTGCTCCCCAGGTTTGGCCCACCAGCGGCTGACCCCAAACAACTGCGACGAGCTGCTGTTCGATGACGTGCTGTGGGTGGCCCAGGCCAAGCGCGACCACTTCGACTTCGTGACCAAGATGCGCGAGCGGGACATTGATGTGCTGGAAATGCACAACCTGCTCACCGACATCGTCGCCAACCCCGAAGCGCTGGACTGGATTCTGGAACGCAAGATCACCGCCAACACCGTAGGCCTGGGCCTGGTCGATGAAGTCGGTTCGTGGCTGCGCAGCCTGGAGCCGCGCAAAATCAGCGAGTACCTGATTGGCGGCGTATCGGCCGACGACCTGCCGAGCAGCTTCGGTGGCAAGACCATCGAGATGTTCCGCGATTTTCTCGGCCATGCCAGTTTCATCTTGCCGCCGCTGCCCAATACCCAGTTCACCCGCGACACCACTTGCTGGATCTACGGCGGCGTGACGCTCAACCCGATGTACTGGCCGGCGCGCCGCCAGGAAACCCTGCTGACCAGCGCCATCTATAAATTCCACCCTGAGTTCACCAACGCGGACTTCCAGATCTGGTACGGCGACCCCGACCAGGAACATGGCGCCGCGACGCTGGAAGGCGGCGACGTGATGCCGATTGGCAACGGCGTGGTGTTGATCGGCATGGGTGAGCGTTCGTCCCACCAGGCCATTGGCCAACTGGCGCGCAACCTGTTCCAGAACAAAGCCGTGGAGCGCGTCATCGTGGCCGGCCTGCCCAAATCCCGCGCCGCGATGCACCTGGACACCGTGTTCAGCTTCTGCGACCGCGACCTGGTCACCGTCTTCCCCGAAGTGGTCAACCAGATCGTGCCTTTCACCCTGCGTCCTGACGAGAGCAAGCCCCACGGCATCGACATTCAGCGCGAGAAAACCAACTTCCTCGAAACCGTGGCCGCAGCGCTCAACCTCAAGGCCCTGCGCGTGGTCGAGACCGGCGGCAACAGCTTCGCCGCCGAACGCGAGCAATGGGATGACGGCAACAACGTGGTGGCCGTGGAACCGGGCGTGGTGATTGGCTACGACCGCAACACCTACACCAACACCCTGCTGCGCAAGGCCGGTGTGGAAGTGATCACCATCAGCGCCGGTGAACTCGGCCGAGGCCGTGGCGGCGGCCACTGCATGACCTGCCCGATCATCCGCGACCCTATCGACTATTAAGGAGATTTCATCATGGCTTTCAATATGCGCAACCGCAGCCTGCTGTCGCTGATGCACCACACCACTCGCGAGCTGCATTACCTGCTGGACCTGTCCCGCGACCTCAAACGCGCCAAATACACCGGCACCGAGCGCCCGCACTTGCAGGGCAAGAACATCGCACTGATCTTCGAAAAAACCTCCACCCGCACTCGCTGTGCCTTCGAAGTCGCGGCCCATGACCAGGGCGCCCAAGTCACCTATATCGACCCGGTGTCGTCGCAGATCGGCCACAAAGAAAGCATGAAAGACACCGCCCGCGTACTGGGCCGGATGTTCGATGCCATTGAATACCGTGGCTTTGAGCAGGAAATCGTCGAAGAGCTGGCCAAGTTCGCCGGTGTGCCGGTGTTCAACGGCCTCACCGCCGAATTCCACCCGACCCAGATGATCGCCGACACCCTGACCATGCGCGAACACAGCGACAAGCCGCTGCATGACATCAGCTACGCCTACCTCGGGGACGCCCGCTACAACATGGGCAACTCGCTGCTGATGATCGGCGCCAAGCTGGGCATGGACGTGCGCATCGGCGCGCCCAAAGCGCTGTGGCCCCATGAAGATTTCATCAAGCAATGCCAGGCCTTTGCCGAGGAAAGCGGCGCACGCATCACCATCACCGAAGACCCGAAAGAAGCCGTGAAAGGTGTGGATTTCATCCACACCGATATCTGGGTGTCCATGGGCGAACCAGTGGAAGCGTGGGACGAGCGCATCGAGCAACTGCTGCCGTACCAGGTCAACGCCAAGATGATGAAAGCCTCGGGCAACCCTCGGGTGAAATTCATGCATTGCCTGCCGGCGTTCCACAACAGTGAAACCAAGGTCGGCAAGGACATCGCGGCGCGCTATCCGCACCTGGCCAATGGCGTGGAAGTGACCGAAGAGGTGTTCGAGTCGCCGGCCAATATCGCCTTCGAGCAGGCGGAAAACCGCATGCATACCATCAAGGCGATTCTGGTGTCGGCGTTGGCGGATATCTAACCCCACTCTGATCGTTCCCACGCTCCGCGTGGGAATGCAGCCAGTGGCGCTCTGCGCCACAAGAGCGGACGCAGAGCGTCCGGTGAGGCATTCCCACGCAGAGCGTGGGAACGATCATTCTAGAAGGACATTCTGTATGCGCATCGTCGTAGCCCTGGGCGGCAACGCCCTCCTGCGTCGTGGTGAACCCATGACCGCAGACAATCAACGGGCCAACATCCGTATCGCCACCGAACAGATCGCCAAAATCCACGCCGGCAACGAACTGGTGATCGCCCACGGCAACGGCCCGCAGGTCGGTCTGCTGTCGTTGCAGGCGGCGGCCTACACCAGCGTCTCGCCCTACCCGCTGGACGTGTTGGGTGCCGAAACCGAAGGCATGATCGGCTACATCATCGAACAGGAACTGGGCAACCTGCTGGACTTTGAAGTGCCGTTCGCCACCCTGCTCACCCAGGTCGAAGTGGACGCCAAGGACCCGGCCTTCCAGAACCCTACCAAGCCCATCGGCCCGGTGTATGCCAAAGCCGAAGCCGAGAAACTCGCCGCCGAGAAAGGTTGGGCCATCGCGCCCGATGGCGACAAATACCGCCGCGTGGTCGCCAGCCCGCGCCCCAAACGCATCTTTGAAATTCGCCCGATCAAATGGCTGCTGGAGAAAAAAGCCATCGTGATCTGCGCCGGTGGCGGCGGCATCCCGACGATGTATGGCGAAGACGGCAAGCTGCGCGGCATTGAAGCCGTGATCGACAAAGACCTGTGTTCCTCCTTGCTGGCCACGCAACTGGAGGCCGATTTGCTGGTGATCGCCACCGACGTCAACGCCGCGTTTATCGACTTCGGCAAGCCCACCCAGAAGGCCATCGGCCAGGCCCACCCCGACGACATGGAAAAACTCGGCTTCGCCGCCGGCTCCATGGGTCCCAAGGTCCAGGCCGCCTGCGAGTTCGCCCGCCAGACTGGCAAAACTGCGGTGATCGGTTCACTCTCGGACATCGAAGCCATCGTCCAGGGCAGCGCCGGCACGCGCATCAGCACGGCCAAACCTGGCATCACCTACCTGTGAAGTTGAGGAGAAACGCCTATGGCTATCTTTGAACCCGGCCACCTGCATATCGAGCGACACGCGCTGAACAAGGACGATGTCAGCTACGACCTGTGCCTGGACTACGAAGTCTTCACGGATGAGCGCGAAGGCAAAGGCATGCAGTTCACCCTGCACGGCAGCATCCAGGGCAAGGGCATGAAAGAGACCTTTTTCCTGCCCAAGGACCAGGCCTACAACTTCGCCAGCAATGTGACCAAGATTGTCGAAAAATACGGCATTCCCAAGACCCATAGCAGCGTCGGTTCACAGCACAAGCATTACGATCTGATGTTTGAGGATGTGCGCCACCAGTTGGATATGAAATCCGGCGACCCGGTCAAACCCGAACACCTGGAATAACCTGCCCCCCAATCGAATGTGGGCGCTGGCTTGCCTGCGATAGCGACCTGTCAGACGATATTTTCGGTAACTGACCCACCGCCATCGCAGGCAAGCCAGCTCCCACATTTTGATCTCCACCGGCTCCAAGGCATACTGGCCACCCTCAGCACTCCAGAATCAAGATCCGCCCCATGCGTATCCACGTCAGCTTCATCGACCGCGTCGGCATCACCCAGGAAGTCCTGGCCTTGCTCGGTGGGCGCAATCTCAATCTGGATGCGGTGGAAATGGTGCCGCCCAATGTCTATATCGATGCGCCGACCCTCAGCGCCGAGGTGCTTGAAGAGCTGCGCGATGCGTTGTTCAGCGTGCACGGCGTGCAGGCGGTAAAGGTCGTCGACATCCTTCCGGGCCAGCGTCGCCACTTGCAACTCGACGCCCTGCTGGCGGCCATGACCGACCCGGTGCTGGCCCTGGACAGTGCAGGCAAGATCCTGCTGGCCAATCCGGCGCTGATCGCCTTGTACGGGCGTGAACCGGCCGGTGAGAGCATCGCCGAGCTGTTCGATGATCCGGCCTTGCTGGAAACCTTGCTGGACCAGGGCTTTCGCTTGCCGTTGCGCGAGATCAGCGTCAACGGCCAGACCTTGCTGCTGGGCGCCACGCCGATCACCGACGCTGGCGCCCTGCTTACCCTCTACCAGCCCAACCGCATCGGCGAACAACTGTCGGCGCTGCACCATGACCATGCCGAAGGGTTTGATGCGCTGCTGGGCGAGTCCCCGGCGATCCGCACGCTCAAGGCTCGGGCGCAACGGGTGGCGGCGCTGGATGCACCGCTGCTGATCCAGGGCGAAACCGGCACCGGCAAAGAGCTGGTGGCCCGCGCCTGCCACGCCATCAGCGCGCGTCACAGTGCGCCGTTTCTGGCACTGAACTGCGCGGCGTTGCCGGAAAACCTCGCCGAAAGTGAATTGTTCGGCTATGCGCCGGGCGCCTTTACCGGCGCGCAACGCGGTGGTAAACCGGGGCTGATGGAGTTGGCCAACCAGGGCACGGTGTTTCTCGATGAGATCGGTGAAATGTCGCCGTACCTGCAAGCCAAACTGCTGCGCTTTCTCAACGACGGCAGCTTTCGCCGCGTGGGTGGCGACCGCGAAGTAAAGGTCAATGTGCGCATCCTCAGCGCCACCCACCGCGACCTGGAAAAGATGGTCAGCGAAGGCACCTTTCGCGAAGATCTGTTTTACCGCCTCAACGTGCTCAACGTCGCCGTGCCGCCTTTGCGTGAACGCGGCCAGGACATCCTGCTGCTGGCGCGCTACTTCATGCAGCAAGCCTGCGCGCAGATCCAGCGCCCGGTCTGCCGCCTGGCCCCGGGTACCTATCCAGCCCTGCTGGGTAACCACTGGCCGGGCAACGTGCGGCAGTTGCAAAACGTGATCTTCCGCGCTGCCGCCATCTGCGAAAGCAGCCTGGTGGACATCGGCGACCTGGACATCGCCGGCACCTCTGTGGCGCGCCAGAGCGATGGTGAAGTCGACAGCCTGGAACAGGCCGTGGAAGATTTCGAGCGCGGCCTGCTGGAAAGCCTCTACAGCCGCTACCCCTCGACCCGCCAACTGGCCAGCCGGCTGCAAACCTCCCACACGGCTATCGCCCATCGCCTGCGCAAATACGGCATTCCCAACAAACCCTGACGGAATAAACGCGGTTCAACTGTAGGAGCTGGCTTGCCTGCGATAGCGTTGGGTCATCCAACGCCTTAGTGACGGGTAGACCGCTATCGCAGGCAAGCCAGCTCCCATAGAGACCGCATTACAGATTTGGTCTGAGAACGACACTCCGTGTACTGAAAGCGCTACAGCGTAACGATATCGCTACAACCCTGTTTTTTGCGCGCCATGCAAGGCTTTGATCCACATAGGCTTTTTTTCACGCACTCGACTGTAGCGAAAACGCTACAGCACATTCGATTAAGCCTCTGGCGGAATTTATTAACTCTTTGATCTATAACGACTTAATAACGTTGGCCGCGATATTGCTAAGCAACTCCTCATTATTCCAATCCCGTCCACCAGACGATTCTGGCCCTGAGGAGTTTCCATGAGCGAGTTGCGTTTCACTGAAGATCACGAATGGCTGCGCGCCGAAGCCGATGGCAGCGTCACCGTGGGTATCACCGCTTTTGCGCAGAACGCGCTGGGTGATGTGGTTTTCGTGCAACTGCCAGAGTTGCAGGCTTATACCAAGGGCGCCGAAGCCTCCACCGTGGAGTCGGTCAAGGCCGCCAGTGGTGTGTACATGCCGTTGGACGGTGAAGTCCTCGAAGTCAACGACAAGCTCGATGGCAGCCCGGAACTGGTCAACGAAGACCCGATGGGCGAAGGCTGGTTCTTCCGCTTTAAACCCGCCGATGCCGATGCAGTGGCTAAGCTGTTGGATCAGGATGCGTACGACCGTCTGATCAAAGCCAACGCTGAAGCTTGAGGAGCGCGCCATGACCGTTAATCTGACCACCGCCAACGAATTCATCGCCCGCCACATCGGCCCGCGCCAGGAAGATGAGCAGCAAATGCTCGCCAGCCTGGGGTTTGATTCCCTCGAAGCCCTGAGCGCCAGCGTGATCCCGGAAAGCATCAAGGGCACCAGCGTGCTCGGCCTGGAAGACGGCTTGAGCGAAGCCCAGGCCCTGGCCAAGATCAAGGCCATCGCCAGCCAGAACCAACTGTTCAAGACCTACATCGGCCAGGGCTATTACAACTGCCACACGCCGTCGCCGATCCTGCGCAACCTGCTGGAAAACCCGGCCTGGTACACCGCCTACACGCCGTATCAACCCGAGATTTCCCAAGGCCGCCTGGAAGCCCTGCTGAATTTCCAGACCCTGATCAGCGACCTCACCGGCCTGCCGATTGCCAACGCCTCCCTGCTTGACGAAGCCACCGCCGCTGCTGAAGCCATGACCTTCTGCAAGCGCCTGAGCAAGAACAAAGGCAGCCACGCGTTCTTCGCGTCGGTGCACAGCCACCCGCAAACCCTCGACGTATTGCGCACCCGTGCTGAACCTTTGGGCATCGATGTGGTGGTCGGCGATGAGCGTGAACTGACCGACGTCAGCGCTTTCTTCGGTGCCCTGCTGCAATACCCGGCCAGTAACGGCGATGTATTCGATTACCGCGAGCTGACCGAGCGCTTCCACGCCGCCAACGCCCTGGTCGCCGTAGCCGCCGACCTGATGGCCCTGACCCTGCTGACGCCGCCGGGTGAATTCGGCGCCGACGTCGCCATTGGCAGCGCACAGCGCTTTGGCGTGCCACTGGGCTTCGGTGGCCCGCACGCGGCGTACTTCTCCACCAAGGATGCGTTCAAGCGCGACATGCCAGGCCGTCTGGTCGGTGTTTCCGTCGACCGCTTCGGCAAGCCGGCCCTGCGCCTGGCCATGCAGACCCGCGAGCAACATATCCGCCGCGAGA
Source organism: Pseudomonas sp. FSL L8-0168 (assembly GCF_037976155.1). NCBI lineage: Bacteria > Pseudomonadati > Pseudomonadota > Gammaproteobacteria > Pseudomonadales > Pseudomonadaceae > Pseudomonas > Pseudomonas sp. FSL L8-0168. The sequence goes on from NZ_CP150262.1 coordinate 4,002,056, forward strand.
AAGCCACCAGCAACATCTGCACTGCCCAAGTGCTGCTGGCCAACATCGCCAGCATGTACGCCGTGTACCACGGCCCCAAAGGCCTGACCCAGATCGCCCAGCGCATTCACCAGCTGACCGCGATCCTGGCCAAGGGCTTGACGGCCCTGGGCCAGAACGTCGAGCAGGCACACTTCTTCGACACCCTGACCCTCAATACCGGCGCCCACACCGCCGCCCTGCACGACAAGGCCCGCGCCCAGCGCATCAACCTGCGCGTGGTGGATGGCGAGCGCGTTGGCCTGTCGGTCGACGAAACCACCACCCAGGCCGATATCGAGGCCTTGTGGGCCCTCTTCGCGGACGGCAAAACCCTGCCGGCCTTTGCTGCCACCGACAGCACCCTGCCGAGCGCGTTGCTGCGCCAGTCGCCGATCCTCAGCCACCCGGTCTTCAACCGTTACCACTCGGAAACCGAGCTGATGCGCTACCTGCGCAAGCTGGCCGACAAAGACCTGGCCCTGGACCGCACCATGATCCCGCTGGGTTCGTGCACCATGAAGCTCAACGCCGCCAGCGAAATGATCCCGGTGACCTGGGCCGAATTCGGTGCCCTGCACCCGTTCGCCCCCGCCGCGCAAAGCGCCGGCTACCAGCAACTGACCAGCGAACTGGAAGCCATGCTCTGCGCGGCCACCGGTTACGACGCGATCTCCCTGCAACCCAACGCCGGTTCCCAGGGTGAGTACGCCGGCCTCTTGGCCATCCGTGCCTATCACCAGAGCCGTGGCGAAGCACGTCGCGACATCTGCCTGATCCCGTCGTCAGCCCACGGCACCAACCCTGCCACCGCCAACATGGCCGGCATGCGCGTGGTGGTCACCGCTTGCGACGCGCGCGGCAACGTCGACATCGAAGACCTGCGCGCCAAGGCCATCGAGCACCGCGAGCACCTCGCTGCGCTGATGATCACCTACCCGTCCACCCACGGCGTGTTCGAGGAAGGTATCCGCGAAATCTGCGGGATCATTCATGACAACGGCGGCCAGGTGTACATCGACGGCGCCAACATGAACGCGATGGTTGGCCTGTGCGCACCGGGCAAGTTCGGCGGCGACGTGTCCCACCTGAACCTGCACAAGACCTTCTGCATTCCCCACGGCGGTGGCGGCCCGGGCGTTGGCCCGATTGGCGTCAAGTCGCACCTCACGCCATTCCTGCCCGGCCACGCAGCCATGGAACGCAAGGAAGGCGCGGTGTGCGCTGCGCCGTTCGGCAGCGCGAGCATTCTGCCGATCACCTGGATGTACATCAGCATGATGGGCGGCGCCGGCCTCAAGCGTGCGTCGCAGTTGGCGATCCTGAATGCCAACTACATTTCCCGTCGCCTGGAAGAGCACTACCCGGTGCTGTACACCGGCAGCAATGGCCTGGTGGCCCACGAATGCATCCTGGACCTGCGCCCGTTGAAAGACAGCAGCGGCATCAGCGTGGACGACGTGGCCAAGCGCCTGATCGATTTTGGTTTCCATGCGCCGACCATGTCGTTCCCAGTGGCCGGCACCTTGATGATCGAGCCGACCGAAAGTGAATCCAAGGAAGAGCTGGACCGCTTCTGCGACGCCATGATCGCCATCCGCGAAGAAATTCGCGCGGTGGAAAACGGCACATTGGACAAAGACGACAACCCACTCAAAAACGCGCCGCACACCGCCGCTGAACTGGTGGGCGAATGGAGCCACCCATACAGCCGTGAACAAGCGGTGTACCCGGTGGCTTCATTGATCGAAGGCAAGTACTGGCCGCCGGTTGGCCGGGTTGACAACGTGTTTGGCGATCGCAACCTGGTGTGTGCGTGCCCTTCTATCGAGAGCTACGCCTGATCTGACGGGAGATACGCGGCCAGTGTGGGAGCTGGCTTGCCTGCGATAGCGGTGTATCAGCCGACAGTGATGTTGTCTGACCCACCGCTATCGCGGGCAAGCCCGGCTCCCACATTGATCGAGTCCAGCCCAGAAAATAATAAGAAACCGGAGAACAACCATGTCCCTTAGCGTGTTCGACCTGTTCAAGATTGGCATCGGCCCCTCCAGTTCCCACACCGTCGGCCCGATGCGTGCCGCCGCTCGATTCGTCGAGGGGCTCAAGCGTGACAACCTGCTCAACGCCACCTGCGGCATCAAGGTGGAACTCTATGGATCGCTGGGCGCCACCGGCAAAGGCCACGGCAGCGACAAGGCTGTGTTGCTGGGCCTGGAAGGCGAACATCCGGACACCGTGAATACCGAAACCGTGGCTGCACGCCTGGCGCAGATGCGCAGTGACGGGCGCCTCAACCTGCTCGGCGAACACAGCATTGCGTTCAACGAGAAAGAACACCTGGCGATGATTCGCAAGCCCCTTGCCTATCACCCCAACGGCATGATCTTTCGTGCCTTTGACGCCGCCGGCATTCAGACCCGTAGCCGCGAGTACTACTCGGTCGGTGGCGGTTTCGTGGTGGATGAAGACGCGGCGGGCGCCGACCGTATCGTCGAAGACGCCACACCCCTGACCTTCCCGTTCAAACACGCCAAGGACTTGCTCGGCCATTGCGCCACCTATGGCCTGTCTATCAGCCAGGTGATGCTGACCAATGAAAGTGCCTGGCGCCCGGAAGCCGAAACCCGCAGCGGGTTGTTGAAGATCTGGCAAGTCATGCAGGACTGCGTCGATGCCGGCTGTCGCAACGAAGGTATCTTGCCCGGAGGCTTGAAGGTCAAGCGCCGGGCGGCGGCCTTGCATCGGCAGTTGTGCAAGAACCCGGAGTCGGCGCTGCGCGACCCGCTGTCGGTGCTCGATTGGGTCAACCTGTATGCGCTGGCAGTCAACGAAGAAAACGCCAATGGCGGGCGCGTGGTCACTGCGCCCACCAATGGCGCGGCTGGGATCATTCCCGCCGTGCTGCACTACTACATGCGCTTCATCCCCGGCGCGAACGAAGACGGTGTGGTGCGCTTTTTGCTCACCGCGGCCGCCATCGGCATTTTGTACAAGGAAAATGCTTCGATCTCAGGCGCCGAAGTCGGTTGCCAGGGCGAAGTCGGCGTGGCCTGTTCCATGGCCGCAGGCGCACTCTGTGAAGTGCTGGGCGGCAGCGTGTCCCAAGTGGAAAACGCCGCCGAGATCGGCATGGAACACAACCTCGGCCTGACCTGCGACCCCATTGGCGGGCTGGTGCAGGTGCCGTGCATCGAGCGCAATGCCATGGGCTCGGTGAAGGCGATCAATGCGGTGCGCATGGCCCTGCGTGGCGACGGCCAGCAGTTTGTGTCCCTCGACAAGGTCATCCGCACCATGCGCCAGACCGGCGCCGACATGAAAAGCAAATACAAGGAAACCGCCCGTGGCGGTTTGGCGGTCAACATTATCGAGTGCTGACGCCCACAAGCGCGTCGGCACGTTTTTCAGGAGCTGAATATGTCCACCGAAACCCTGTTGAAAACTCCTCTGCACGCCTTGCACCTCGAACTCGGCGCGCGCATGGTGCCCTTCGCCGGCTACGACATGCCGGTGCAGTATCCATTGGGCGTGATGAAGGAACACCTGCATACCCGTGAACAGGCCGGGTTGTTCGATGTTTCCCACATGGGCCAGATTCGTCTCACTGGCGCGAATGCCGCCAAGGCCCTGGAAACCCTGGTGCCCGTCGATATCATCGACCTGCCGGTGGGCATGCAGCGCTATGCGATGTTTACCAACGAGCAAGGCGGCATTCTCGACGACCTGATGGTCGCCAACCTGGGCAACGATGAACTGTTCCTGGTGGTCAACGCCGCCTGCAAGGACCAGGACCTGGCGCACCTGCGCACACATATCGGCGACCAATGCACCATCGAACCGCTGTTCGAAGAACGGGCCCTGCTGGCCCTGCAAGGCCCGGCGGCAGTGAAAGTATTGGCGCGCCTGGCCCCTGAAGTCACCCAGATGACCTTCATGCAATTTGCCACCCTGCGTTTGCTGGGCGTGGAGTGCTACGTCAGCCGCTCCGGCTACACCGGTGAAGACGGCTTTGAAATCTCCGTGCCGGCGGCCAATGCCGAGAGCCTGGCCCGCAGCCTGCTGGCCGAAACCGAAGTGCAGGCCATCGGCCTGGGCGCCCGCGATTCGCTACGCCTGGAAGCCGGCCTGTGCCTGTACGGCCACGACATGAACACCGACACCACGCCAATCGAAGCCAGCCTGTTGTGGGCGATTTCCAAGGCTCGGCGTGCCGATGGCGCACGGGCCGGCGGCTTCCCTGGCGCCGACCGCATCTTCACCCAACAGCAAACCGGGGTGGCGCGCAAACGCGTAGGCCTGCTGCCGCAGGAGCGTACCCCGGTGCGTGAAGGCGCTGAAATTGTCGATGCACAGGGTACGGTTATCGGCAGCGTGTGCAGCGGAGGCTTTGGCCCAACCTTGGGCGGCCCGCTGGCGATGGGTTACCTGGACAGCGCATTTGTCGCATTGGATACCGAAGTTAGCGCAATGGTACGTGGGAAAAAGGTGCCACTGCGTGTAAGTAAAATGCCATTCGTTCCGCAACGTTACTACCGTGGCTGATTGACTGTTTCTATAAGTAACGCGGTTGCGTTAATGCGCACTGAACTGTAACGCAACCGCCATAAAACAGTGCATTCACGATAGGCTTTTTATAGCTGACGCCCTATAACAAGTGAATAACTCTATCGAATAAGCCGGTATCAGAACATTCAACAAAGTGTCATGAGACCCAATAAAACAAGGGCCTGCACAAGGGCTTGTTTTTTTCATATTAGTTGGCGTAGAGTTTGCCCACTGTGTTTGCATGGGTCGCTTGGAACCTGGACCTGGGCAGTAGCTCAAGTAGTTTGCTACAACCCGTTCGACGTCTCTTACTTTCCTGCAACCCAGCCCAGTACTCTTTCGTGTGAAAGGGGCTGTCATTAATTTTTAGCGTCAAAGGAAAGAAGAAAATGTCGGATAAAGGTGGACGTCAGAGCGGTACCGTCAAGTGGTTCAACGACGAGAAAGGGTTTGGTTTTATCACTCCTGAAAGCGGCCCGGATCTGTTCGTGCATTTCCGCGCTATCCAGGGCAACGGTTTCAAGAGCCTGAAGGAAGGCCAGAAGGTCACCTTCGTTTCAGTACAAGGCCAAAAAGGCCTGCAGGCTGACGAAGTACAAGCAGAAGGCTGATCCTTGCTGCGACAAAAAGCCCCTGATATGACATCAGGGGCTTTTTTATGGGCGCCATTGCGTAAACTGCGTGCTTTCTCCAGAGAGCCCTGCCATGTCCAAACCCCTGTTGAGCCCCCAGGGCGAATTCCCCGCCGTTGGCCTGGGCCGTCGCCTGGCAGCGATGTTCTACGATTTCCTGCTGTGCACCGCCCTGCTGATCGTCACCGCGTTTATCTACAAGTTGGTGTGGATCGCCTTCGTGGGCGAAGCGAAGATGCGCACGCTCACCGAGTCCGGCGCGCTGGACGGTGACCCGTTGCTGTCGACTCTGCTGCTGTTCGTGCTGTTCGGGTTCTTCGCCAAGTTCTGGACCCATTCGGGGCAAACCCTGGGCATGCAGGTGTGGGGCGTGCGCGTGCAGAACGCTGACGGGTCGCGGATCAGCCTGTGGCAGGCACTGTTGCGTTTTGTGGTGTCGATTGCGTCATGGCTGTGCGTGGGGTTGGGGTTTATCTGGTCGTTGTTCGATAAACACAAACGCAGCTGGCATGACATCTATTCGGATACGCAGTTGGTGCGAATCCCGAAGCAAAAGAAGTAACTCAAGCGCATCACAGATCAACTGTGGGAGCTGGCTTGCCTGCGATAGCGGTCTTGCAGTCAAAACACCTGTGACTGTTACACCGCTATCGCAGGCAAGCCAGCTCCCACATTTTGATTTGTCTCAGCCTGAGGATCAGGCGTTGCCGGCCAGTTTCAACCGTGCTGCCTGGGTAAAGTCGAGCATGCGCTTGAGCGGCCGTACGGCCTGCGGAATCACCGCCGGTTCCACGAAGATCTCATTACTGCCCTCGCGCAGGCATTGCAACGTGCGCTCCAGCGTATTCATCGCCATCCACGGGCAGTGCGCGCAACTGCGGCAGGCTGCACCGTTACCGGCGGTAGGCGCTTCGACGAAGACTTTGTCCGGGCACAGCTGCTGCATCTTGTAGAAGATGCCGCGGTCGGTGGCGACGATAAAGGTTTTGTTCGGCAAGCGTTGCGCTGCGGCGATCAGCTGGCTGGTGGAACCCACCGCGTCCGCCAGTTCGATCACCGAAGTCGGTGACTCCGGGTGCACCAGGATCGCCGCATCCGGGTAGAGCGCCTTCATGTCTTCGAGCTGCTTGGACTTGAACTCTTCGTGGACGATGCAGGCACCGTCCCACAGCAGCATGTCGGCACCGGTCTGGCGCTGGATGTAGGTGCCCAGGTGTTTGTCCGGGCCCCAGATAATGGTCTCGCCGTTGTCCATCAGGCTTTCGACGATTTCCAGCGCGCAGCTGGAGGTCACCACCCAATCCGCCCGGGCTTTGACCGCCGCCGAGGTGTTGGCGTACACCACCACGGTGCGCTCGGGGTGTTGATCGCAGAACGCGGAAAACTCATCCACCGGGCAACCCAGGTCCAGGGAGCAGGTGGCTTCCAGGGTCGGCATCAGGATGCGTTTTTCAGGCGTGAGGATCTTGGCGGTCTCCCCCATGAAACGCACGCCAGCCACCAGTACGGTCTTGGCAGGGTGGGCGGCACCGAAGCGCGCCATCTCCAGGGAGTCGGAAACACAGCCACCGGTTTCTTCGGCCAGGGCCTGAATCACCGGGTCGCAATAAAAGTGGGCAACCAACACCGCGTCCTGAGCCTTGAGCTCGGCGGCAATGGCGGTTCGCAGGCTCGCCTCTTCGGCAGCGCTGAGCACCTTGGGCTGCTTGGCGTCGAGGTGAGCTTGAACCAGTAGGCGTTCGGAAATGTGCGTCATGTTCGCAAGACCTGCAGGCGCAGTAGCGCGAAAGTCGAGTGTACCACCGGCTCAGGAGCCCTTCGGGCGCCGCCGGACGAAGTGTTTTTGTTCATCAAGCACGGGTAAAGCTTAAAGCTGCGCAAGGCTACAGAATATCCAATGGATTCAAAAGCCTAATCTGGTGACCCGGCCAAGTGCCCGATCCCTGGCCGCGACACGCCGATTAGGCGATGCCTGCACAACAATCAAAACCGCCCCTTTCCCTCCCACACGCCTGAAAAATCAGGAATATCAGGCCCCCACACCCTGGCGCGTCCTAATTTTGTGCATTTAAGCACTGAATTACGCGATTTTTCTTACGTCTTGTGTAATAAATCCTACAGCGATGTAACAAACCGTCGACCACTCACTCAAGTAGGGCAACTACCGCTGAGTTCAACGCTGGCTCAAACGGTATGGATCGTGTGTATTTCTACGTTAAGGATGTCGAGTGCCAAATCAGCTCTCAACCGGACACTTGTGTTGTATCCGTAATCTGGGTATCGCCCTGCTCTGCCTGTGGGCGCTGCCCGTGGCTGGCGCCGAGGTGCCGCAGCCAGGCCAGGAAGCCCTGCGCTTGCAGCAACAACAGCAACGCGACCTGCAGCAATTACACCTGGAGCAGCGCCAACGCCAGATGCAACGCGGCAGCTTCGGTACACCAGCGGCCATACCCGCCTTGCCCACGGACATCGCCAGGGATGAACACTGCTGGCCCTTGAGCGGTACGCGCCTGGCCGGGGTCACGCTGTTCAGCCGTGCCGAGTTGGACAAACACATCGAGCCCTACGTGGCGCCTTGCATGGGCGTCACCCAGATCAACCGCCTGCTGGCCGAGATCACCCGGCTGTATGTCGAGGCCGGTTATATCGCCAGCCGCCCCTACCTGATCAGTGCACCCACCGCCGGGCAGCCGCTGGATATTCGCGTCGAAGAAGGCTACCTGGAGACCATCGAGCTGGCCGACCAGAGCCTGCCGGTGTCATTGGGCGGGGCATTCCCCGGCATGCTCGGCAAACCACTGAACCTGCGAGACCTGGAACAGGGCCTGGACCAGCTCAACCGCCTACGCTCGGTCGACCTCACCGCCGACATCGCCCCAGGCAGCACAGCGGGCGCCTCGCGCATCATCCTGCGCACGCGCAGCAGCGCCTCGCGCTGGGCCCTGGGCCTGGGGGTGGATAACCTCGGCAGCGCCGGCACCGGGCGGGATCGCAATGCAATCAACTTGAGCCTGGACAGCCCGCTGCAAATCAACGACTCGCTCAACCTGAGCTTCAGCGACACGCTCAACCATGGGCCGCGCTACAGCCGCAGCCACAGCCTGTTCTACTCGATCCCCTACGGTTACTGGACCTACAGCCTGTTCGCCAGCCATGCCGAATACCGCTCGCCGTTCAAGCTCAGCCGCGCCACGTTCTACAACAGTGGCCGCACCGATCAAGTCAGCCTGCGCAGCGACCGTGTGCTGTGGCGCGACCAGGGCCACCAACTGAGCGCCAACCTGCAACTGGCCTACAAAGACGTCGACAGCTACCTGCAAAAGGTACACCTGGACATCCAGAGCCCGACGCTGACCGTGGCCGAAGCGGGCCTGAACCTGTTCTGGCTCAACAGTGCGGTGTGGAACCTGGACGTCAACTACGCCCAGGGCCTGACCTGGTTCGGCGCCGATCGCGATGCCAGCCAAGTGCAGAAAAACCAGCCCAAGGCGCAGTTTCAAAAGTACCGCGCCAACCTCACCCAATGGCGCAACGGCCAATGGGCAGCGCAGCCGTGGCAGTGGCAAAGCCAGTTATCGGTGCAGTACAGCCCGGATGCATTGCCCGCCATCGAACAACTGCTGATCACCGACGACTCGGCCGTGCGCGGCTACCGCGAAAACAGTACTTCCGGTGCCATTGGCACGGTATGGCGCAACACTTTGCGCCTGCCGCTCAATACTGACTTGCCGGTGAAGCTCACCCCGCGCCTGGGCCTGGACAACGGCTGGGTCAAGCACGAACACGGTGCCCGGAGCCAACGCCTGAGCGGCGCCAGCGCGGGGCTCAACCTGAGCTGGAAGAACGTGCAGCTCGACGTCGACTACCAACGCAACCTCAACACCCCTACAGGTTTTCGCCAGGAGCCGGAGGTCTGGCTGACGCGCCTTAGCGTGCAGATATGAGCTCACACCCGTTTTTTGCCTGAGTCACCGCCGTACCTGGCCACTCCAGCAGCGTTGCAACGAACAACGCGCGTCGTGGATCAGCCAACACAGAGCGAGATTATTTATGCCGACTACTCCACACAGCTTCCACCTTTCACCCCAGGGCAAACTGCGCTGGGCCATCGCCAGCCTGTTCCTGCTGCCGCAACTCGCGCTCGCCGCAGGCTTGACCGTCGTCGAAGGCCCTGGCGGCACGCCGCAACTGCAAAACCAGGGCGGTGTACCCATCGTCAACATCGTCGCGCCGAACGCCGGTGGCCTGTCCCATAACCAGTTTTTGGACTACAACGTCGACCGCCAGGGCCTGGTGCTGAACAACGCCTTGCAGGCTGGCCAGTCCCAACTCGCCGGGCAGTTGGCAGCCAACCCGCAGTTCCAGGGCCAGGCGGCGAGCGTGATCCTCAATGAAGTGATCAGCCGCAACGCCTCGACCCTCAACGGCGCCCAGGAGATTTTTGGCCAGGCAGCCGATTACGTGCTGGCCAACCCTAACGGCATTTCGGTGAATGGCGGCAGTTTCATCAACACGCCCAATGCCAACCTGGTGGTCGGCCGCCCTGAACTCAACGACGGCAAGCTGCAAGCCTTGAGCACCCGCGATGCCAACGGCCAACTGACAGTGCAAGGCCAGGGCCTGCACAACCGCGAGGGCTCTATCAACCTGATCGCGCCGCGCATCGACAGCGAAGGTCGCCTCAGCGCCCGCGATCAATTGAACCTCACGGTGGGCCGTAATCAGGTCGATTTCGCCAGCGGGCAAGTGCGCCAGATCGACCCGGCCAGCAAGACCCAGGACCAACGCATCGACGCACGCCTGTTCGGCGCCATGCAGGCCGGGCGCATCAACATCATCAGCACCGCCGAGGGCGCCGGTGTGCGTGTGGGCGGTGTGCAGGCGCAAGGCACTGACGGGGTGAAGATCAGTTCGGCCGGCGACCTCGACATCAGCGGCCAGGTGCATGCCGACAGCCTCGACGCCACCCGCGCCAGCGTGCACAGCCGCCAGGGCGATGTCGACTTGCACAGCGCCAAGGACCTGAACCTGGCCGCCACCGACGTCAGCGGGCGCAACGTCAAACTCGACGCCAGCCGCAACCTGACCCTCAGCAGCCTGGAAAGCCGCAAGCTCCAGGAAAAGCGTGAACAGTGGAACAACAGCAACTTCCTGTTCACCTACGAAACCTACGACCGCACCACCACCGACAAAGACTCGCGCCAGCACGGCAACAAGGTTGTGGCGCAACAGGATGCGGCGCTGTCTTCCGGTGCCAACACCGAGATCAAAGCCAGCCATGTGGAAGCGGGCAACACTCTGCGCGTCGACAGCGGTGCCAACCTGCACGTTAACGCCGCCACCGAAACCCATGAAACCCGCGACCAAGGCAACCATCGCAAGCACCTGTGGAAAGCCAACTGGGATAAATCCAGCAGCGAACAACGCAGCATCACCAGCAGCCTCAAGGCCGGAAAGACACTGGAGCTGACCAGCCAACAGAAGCTGCAAGTGCAAGGCGCCGAGCTGAAAACCCCCGGCGATATCCAACTGGCCGCCCGGCACGTGGAAATCGCCAGCGCCAGCCGTACCCAGAGCAGCAGCGACAATGCCTACTCCGGCGACCTCACCGGTGGCAGCTTCTTCGGCAAGCAAGGCGACGGTAACCAGGGCAAGACGTCGAACACTGGTAGCAAGGTCAACGCCGACGGCAAGCTGATCGTCAAGGCCGACGACGTGCGCATCAGCGGCAGCCAGGCCCGAGGCGGCAAACAGGCCAGCGTCATCAGTGACAAAGGCTCGCTGGTGATCGACGGCGTCCAGGACAGCTCCCACGACAACCGCTACAGCAATGACAGCAAGTTCTTCGGTATCTCCAAGGATGAAAGCCGCAAGAACCTCAAGGACAGCACCGTGGTTGCCAGCAACCTGCGCTCGGACAGCAACCTCAAGCTGCAAAGTGCCAAGGACATCACCGTCAGTGGCTCCCAGGTATCCGCCGCGGGTGAACTGCAAGCGGATGCCAAGGGCGATATCAAGGTCGTTGCCGCCGAGAACACCACCCACGACACCACTCGCACCCATAGCCGTGGCTTCGATGGCTACGCCAAGGAAACCGAGAGCGTCAGCCGCCAGTACCGTGCGGGGTTGAGCTATGAAGACCAGCAGCAAACCCGCAAGACCGACACCACCCAGCAGCAGGGTTCCAGCCTCAAGGGCGGCAGTGTCGTAGTAAAGGCCGGTGGCGATGTGAGCATCCAGGGTTCGGACCTCAAGGCAACCGCAGGCGATGCCACCCTGAGCGGCAACAACGTCGAGCTGTTGGCCGCCCACGACAAGCGCACCGAAGCCGTCGACACCACCACCACCGGCGGCAGTTTCTACTACACCGGCGGCATTGATCGGGCAGGCAGTGGCGCTCAGTTCAGCCACCAAAGCAGCCAAGACACCACTGAAAAAACCACCGCGCAAACCAGCACCGTGGCCGCGACCGGCAAGCTGACCATCAACGCTGGCAACACCTTCACCAGCGAGGGTGCACAGGCCAAGGCCGGCGCCGAACTGCAGGTCAACGCGGGTCAGATCGACAACCAGGCTGCCCATTCCACCGAGACCAGCACCCACAAGGAAAACGGCTGGACCGCCGATGTTGGCGCCAATGTGGAATACAAAGGCATTACCCGCCCGATCGAAAAAGCCGTCGAGGGCGTGGCCCAGGCCAAGTTCCATCAGCCCGGTTTGCTGGACGCGTTCGAGCAACCCAATGTCGGCCTGGATGTGGAAGTCGGGCACACGAACAAAACCGGCACAACGCAAGACAGCACCGCCGTGGTCAGCCAGTTCAGTGGCGCCGCGGTGCAGGTCAATGCAGCCGGCACGTTGCAGGACGAGGGCACCCAGTACCGCGCCACCGAGGGCGGGCTGAACATCAAGGCCGGCGAGCACCTGGCCACGGCAGCGGCCAACACCCACAGCAGCAGCGGGCAAAGCGTGGACGCCAAGGCTGGCGTGCGGGTCTATACAACCACCGGTGAAGACCTGAATGTGCGCGGCAGTGGCCTGGGCGGCAGCAGCGATGTGCGCGAGTCCAGCAGCACGGCGGTGGTCGGCAGCTATGTGGCCAGCCAAGGCGTGAGCATCGAAGCCAAGGGCGATGCCCGTTATGAAGGCAGCCAGTTCGACGGCGGCCAGGCAGGGGTCAACCTCAAGACCGGCGGTGAGCTGGCGCTCAACCAGGCCACCAACACCCAGAGCAAAAACAGCAGCACGCTGCGCGGCAACGGCTCACTGACGGTGGGCACCGCGCCCGGTGCGAATGGCAGCAACATCAACCTCGGTGCCGGCGTGCAGTTGGATAACAAGCGCCTGGACACCCAGAACAGCCAGGCACAGGTCGCGACCATTCAAGGCAGCGGCCCCGTTCAGTTCAGCAGCGGCGCAGACATGACCCTGCAAGGCACGCAGATCGGCAGCACGGGCGCAAAGGCTGGCGATATCAGCCTCAATGCCGGCGGCAAGCTGGACCTGCAAGCCGCCACCGACAGCCACGTCAGCAACGGCAGCAACCTGGGCGGCGGTCTGACCCTCGGTGCCGGCAAGACCAGCAGCGCCGAAAGCAGCAGCAAGACCGGCAGCCTCAGCGCCAATTTCAATATTGGTAAAGTGGCGGAGAACGACAAGAGCGCGGTCGTCGGGCAATTGCACAGCAGCGGCAAGGTCAGCCTCGCCAGTGGCGCTGAGGCAACCGATGCCATCCACTTGCAGGGCACTCAGGTCAGCGCAGCCAGCGTTAGCCTGGATGCGCAAAACGGCGGCATCCTGCAAGAGTCCTCACAATCGACCCAGGCCCATAACAGCTGGGGCGTGACCCTGGGCGCAGGCGCCAGCATCGGCAAAACCACCTTGGCCGACGCCGGTGAACATGAGACACCCAAGACCCAGCGCGGCATCAATGCGCGGGCCAAGGTCGATGTGGATCACTTGCAAGGCATCACGCAGCACAACAGCGTGATCACGGCGGGTGACGTCACCCTCAACAGTGCCGGCGATACCCATCTGGCCGGAGCGCGTATCGACGCCGACAAGGTGCACGGCACGGTGGGCGGCGACCTCGTCGTCGAAAGCCGCAAGGACCACGTCAACAGCACCCAGGTGAATGTTGACGCCAGGCTGGATGTCGAGAAGAACCAGCCGGGGGTGGTGGATAAGCTGGCCAAAACCAGCGGCCCCCTGAAGGACAAGGTACAAGCCAAGGCTGAAGGTGCGTTCGACAAGCATCGCGACAAGCTGGAGAACGTCGTAGACAAAGGCACCGGGCACCTGGCTTCGGCCAAGGACAGCGTGGTCAACAGCGTGGTCAATGCCAAGGAACGCCTGGGCGAAAAACTTACCCGCAGTGGCAGCTACGACGTGAACCCGCAACCCCGTGGCGCCTTCGGTACTCGCGTGGACAAGGCCAAGGCTTACCTTGCAGACAAGACCGACGCCCTGGGCACACGCCTGTCTGGCTTCAAGGATAAGGTCTGGCCAAAAACCAGCGACAGCTACACCGTCAGTGGCAAAGACACCACCGGCAGCAAGGTGGCCAACACCGCCGAAAGCGTGTTGTTCGGCGACAAGAGCGGCAACACCAGCTACACCCCGACCCTGTATCTGGATGTCAGCCATGTGGTCAAGGACAGCGTCACCCAGGCGTCAGGCATTCGCGCAGGCCACGGCGTCAACCTGCTGGTGAAGGGTGATACCCAGCTCACGGGCGCGCGGATCAGTGCGCCCAATGGCAAGGTTGAGCTGGGTGGCTCCAAGGTGACTGCAACCACACTGGCCGGCAGCGACTACCGTGCCGATGTCGGGCTGAACGTTTCGAAGTCACCGGTCAACCTGGCCCTGGGCGCCAAGGACGAACTGACCCAGAAACACGACGACGCCACGCGCAAGGACCAAGCTTTAAATCTGGGCCCGCTGCGAGCGGGTGGGCACAGTGAGAGCCAGGCCTTGCAGGCGGGGATTGATCAGGCCATCAACTAAAGGGTAAAGCCACCCCACTGTAGGAGCGAGCTTGCTCGCGAAGAACGTTAACGATGACGCTGGCATGCTTGGAGTACACGGCGCCCTCAGGTTTTTCGCGAGCAAGCTCGCTCCACAGGCACATTCTCAGCGTGCCAGCCGGCGCGCTCAGTTGTACGCTTTTTCTCGGGTCGCTGTAGGTTGGTCCTTATGATCGCGTTCTTACAAACAAAGCACACCCAGAAAGTGGAACCTTTCACAGACCTCAACCACCCAACAAAAAACTAACCTCATGCGGATATTTTCAAACAAGAGAAAATAAGCTCGACAGACGGACGCACCAGAAAATTCAGCGCTTCCCTTTGGCGTCTATAACCATAAACAGAGGTTAAACAGTGAGCCCGTTAAAAGGGTATGGCATGTTAGTGCAGTGCACACACGCCCGCCGAACGACTGCGTTTAAAGCTATATCGTTGATCTCATATAAATAAAGTGACCCAGCAATGAATATATTCTCGCCCGTGCCACAGCCACTCAGCAACTATCCCCATACAACAAATGCTGAACACCGTCGCTCCACTCGGGCAATTGACGATGCACCGCCAGTCGAAAATACACTTGCGGGCGCGCCGAGCGCCTCGGAAGATAAAAAGCTGGGGCTGGGACAAAAAACGATCCCTGCGCCCGCCCCCGACCATGAGTTAGATTTCGCCAAGGGAGTCATTTATGGCTCTGTCAGCGTTTCCCCTCCCACAGCAAGTTATACGCACCAGGAACAGCTACAGAGGATTGACGCTTACGCCGACCGTGTTGTCACGCAAATCAAGAAAATAGAAGAAAGCGGTGAAGAAAACGAAAGTAATATCAGGTTCCAGAAAACTCGCCCGTTCCTGGAGCCTGCCGGTTATTTCAGCGGCG
Organism: Pseudomonas sp. FSL L8-0168; assembly: GCF_037976155.1. Lineage (NCBI taxonomy): Bacteria > Pseudomonadati > Pseudomonadota > Gammaproteobacteria > Pseudomonadales > Pseudomonadaceae > Pseudomonas > Pseudomonas sp. FSL L8-0168. The sequence goes on from NZ_CP150262.1 coordinate 4,017,157, forward strand.
GGTTATTGGCTGCCGGGTTCGACCCGCATGAAAAAATCACTGTAACCTTCAAAAGTTACGTTGGAAAATGGAAGCCGGAAGTCGAGACCAACACCGATACACGCACCTATTTTGCATGGGAAATTGCAGCCGGTGCTCTTAAGCACGATAAACCACCGGGAGGTGGCCTGCTCAACTTCCAGACCATGGAAATCAAGCCGCAAGACCGGAGCAAGATCAACGATCTGGAAGCGCTGGGTGCGAAGCTACAAAATCATTGGCAAGATGATGTCGCCTCCACCATGAGCGACGAGACGGGCGAATTGGCGAAGCACTCGGGAAAAGCCGATGCTTATGTTGTGCTGGGAACTTTGCAAGGCCTGCGTAACGACAAAGATGCGTATAAAATGCTATCGCCTGAAGGCCGATCAGCCGTTGAACGCACGCTAGACAATAAGGGAAATGTCGTCATACCCAACATATACGGTTATCCACTGGCCGGGTATGCGTTTATTCCTTATGTCAACTATCACGGCAATTATGACACCCGCCCCAATCAAGGCCTGATGCTCGACTTGAAGAACGGCACAGTCAGCGAAATACGCGGAGACGATGATTTTGCTCGTTGGGCCAAAGACAACCGTGATGCCTTAAAAGCCAGCTTTAACGCCGAAGACAGACAAGGCGGAAAGGATGCTCATTGGCCATCAGCGAGCAGTGTGCTCGAAAATTTGATTGAGGGTAATCATGCGCACTATCCGGGACGCAAAAATCTACTCAGCGACAAACAGATTCCGGTTAGAGAGTTATTTAATTACACTCAATCGCGAAAGAAAACCTACCATTTAAAATTTGGAGATCTGAACTCTGGTATTGCCAGCAATTATCAAAAGATCAACGCCAACAATGCCGTGTGGGCCGATCAAACAGAGGTATTTGGTTCCTCGAAGCAAACGTGGAAGGAAGCCAAAGAATTATGGGGGCGCACCTTCGGCTATGTGCCCATCCTTGGAAACGCGGGCAATATTGTCTTCGGTACCCATGATTCCATTTATGGTATGACCGCCGACGATCGTGTTGGCGGCACAGCGGCTGCAGTGATATCGGGCTTGCAGCTGGCGCACGAACTCACACCATTTGGAGCTGAGGCTGGGTTGGGCGAAGCACCCTCCGCATCGACTATCGCTGGCAGCGAACATTACGGCTGGAAATACAATGAGCAAAGCAACCGTTTTGATTTCGTGAGGAAAGTAAACGCCGCGAATGACAGCGACGTGTCCTCCGTCGCCAATACCGCACCAAGCGAACCGGATACACCACACGTCAGTGAAGGTGTCCCTCCGACAATCGAAATACCAAACAGTAAGCGCTCACTTCTGACATCCGTAGAGAACTTACCGACCGGCGAAGCGCTTTTTTCCACTGTGGATAAAAACGTAGTACTAAGTGGAGAGCTTAACGAGCTAAATTCCCTTGACGAAAAACTTTATACATTTACCGACTTCAACAAAAACGGCCGTCAAGAACGACTCAACATCCTGGTGCACGGAAGCGTCGACCCGGCTACTGGCATCTCGAAAGTTTCATACAACGGAAAACTCAATACGCCACAAGAGTTACTTCAGACACTTCATGACTCGGGCATTTACCCGGAAACGTTTGACAACGTAAGACTACTGTCATGTGACTCTGCAAGTGGTGGAGATGCGTCCTTCGCGGCGGAGTTTCAGAAGCTCATAGGGCGCCCTGTCAAGGGCTATAGCGGCACCCTCACCGCCAACCTAGTACCGGAAGATATAAATGCTGCGATTGTAAAAGTAGAAAATATCTATCTGGACACCCTGAAAAAAAATCAGAACACTCCACTGACTGACGCTGATAAGGCATTGGCCAGATCCGAAGCGGAAAAATACGTCTCCCGAGAAATGGCAAAAAACAGAAACTTCAAACCGGCAAAGAAAAACCCCCATTGGAATCCGTTTAAATGGTGGGCTTTTACTTATAAACCCGAGACCTTTCCAAAACCATAAACGGTGGGCACTGTCGGGGAAGGCCCACCCCACTGTAGGAGCGAGCTTGCTCGCGAAAGACGTTAACGATGACGCTGGCATGTTGAGAGTACGCGGCGCCCTCAGGTTTTTCGCGAGCAAGCTCGCTCCTACCTAGGCACATTCTCAGCGTGCCACCCTGCGCGTCATGTCAGTTGAAGAGTGCCTGTACGTTCTTCATCGCGTCATCGGCAAAGCCTTGCAGGAAGGCTTCGAACGCCGGTACGTCTTCCTTGCCGCCCGTGTAGGGCTGACCAATGATGGTCCAGGTCGCCAGGCTCTGGTTCGGGCCTTGTGGCACCACCTCCATCAGCGCCCACAGGTTGCCGATGTTCAGCGAGGTGTAGATCAGTGACCAGGTCATGGTCATGGCTTGGTCGTCATGGCTGTTGAGTTGCTCGATCACCACATTGCCGTCCTTGAACAGCTTTTTGCGTACCGAACGCACGCCCTCGCCCGTCATCTCGATATGGGACAAGGCCGGAATAAACTTCGCGAAACCGGCGAAATCTCCGACGACATTCCACACACTGCGAGCATCGCCCTTCACGCTGACGCTGGCGACGACAGGGTTGCCCACCGGGTTGCGAACCAGGGTATCGGGTTGTTGCATGAGAGAGCTCCTTTTTTCCGAAGGGCGGATAGTGGGCGCCTACCAAATGCAGTGGGCTGTACAAGTTCAACACCTGCTTGACGTGGTTATCCGCTCTTGGCTGACTGCCGTAATGCCAAGGCTGCTACCCCGCACACGATCAACGCAATACAGGACACATAAAACGCATCGCTGTAGGCCATCAGGTACGCCTCACGACGCACGGTGTGGATCAAGCCCTCAAGGACCTGCTGTTGAGCGGGTAATAGCTGGTTGAAGATAAAAGCCTCGCTGTCAGCCATGCTGGCGCGCAGGCGCTCCTGAAAGGACGGGGAAAACAGCGTGATCGACTCCCCTACCCGCTCAGAGTGAAAGCGCTCGCGCATGGCCACGATCTGCGTCAGGCCCGCGGTACCCACGGCACCACCCAGGTTGCGCAGCATGGAGAACAAGGCCGAGGCGGAGCCGGCTTCATCTTTGGCCAGGCCAGACACCGCGAGCACGGAAAGCGCCACCATGATCAGCGGCTGCCCGATGCCCCGTACCACGGTGGACGGAATAATCACGTTGGCGGCGCTGTCCACGTCCAGGTGCGCGCCGAGGTAGCACCCCAGGGCCATGATGAAAAAGCCACTGGCGACCATCAGTTTCGGGTTGAGCCACTGCATCAGGCGTGGCATGAACGGCGCCAGTACCAGTTGCACCATGCCGTAGGCGATCAGGCTGATGCCAATCTCCCGGGCGTTGTAGCCCTGTAGTTGGGACAGGTAATTGGGCACCAGGAACACCAGGCCGAAAGTCGCCCCGCCAAAGATGAACATCGCTGCGCTGGCCACGCCGAAGTTGTAGCTCTTGAGCAGGCGCAGGTTGATGAAGGAGCGACTGCCATACAACTGCGACAGCACGAAGTACACCAGGGCCACGCCGGCCACCAGTGACATCCACACAATGAAATCGGAGCCAAACCAGTCCTTGCGGCCACCTTCTTCCAGCACGATCTGCAAGCCACCCAGGCCGACGATCATGGCGATGATCCCGCCCCAATCGCCGCGTTTGAGCAGGCTCAACTGCATGGGCTTGGCATCGATCGACCATGCCACCGCCAACAGCAAGAGAATGCCGGGGGCCAGTTGCAGGTAAAAGATCCAGCGCCAGGAATAGGCATCGGTCAGCCAGCCACCAATGGACGGCCCGGCGGCCTGGGCGACGCTGTTGGACAGCGCGAACAAGGCCATGCCCATCGCGATCTTGCTGGGCGGCAGTTCAGTGATGATCAGCTGGAATGACAAGGGAATCAGCACTGCGCCGGCGGCGCCCTGGATCACCCGAATGATGATCATCACTTGCAGGTTGGGCGCCCAGGAGCAGGCAATGGACGCCACCAAAAACACAAACGAGCCCACGAGCATCACACGCCGCAGAGAGAACACCTGCACCAACCAGGCGGTCAGCGGGATCATGACGATTTCCGCGACCAGGTAGGCGGTGGAAATCCACGAGCCTTCTTCGAACGTCGCCCCCAGGGAGCCTTCGATCTCCGGCAGCGCGGCGCTGGTCACGTGCACGTTCATGCCGGCCATGAAACAACCGAACAGCCCACCGATCACGGCCACCCAGGCGCGAAAGGAGACGCTCTTTTCAGCCGATTCAGTCATGTGCAGCGCCCTGCTTATCTGGGCGGGTGTCCACCGTGGTGATGACCGACATGCCCGGCAGGATAGGTCCGCCTTCGTCATGCTCATCAATGACGATTTTCACTGGAAAGCGTTGCACGATCTTGGTGAAGTTGCCGGTGGCGTTATCCGACGGCAACAGTGCGAACACCGCTCCAGAGCCTGGCGAGAAGCTCACCACATGGCCTTTGAGCTTGCGTCCCGAATAACTGTCGGCGCTGATATCCACCGGTTGGCCGGCACGCATATCGCGCAATTGGGTTTCTTTGTAGTTGGCCACGACGTAAGCCTGCTGCAAGGGCACCACCGCCAGCAGCGGCAACCCTGGCGCGACGTATTGGCGGGTACGCACTTTGCGCTGCCCCACCACACCGTCAATGGGTGAGCGGATCAAGGTGTCTTCCAGGGCATGCGTCGCCAGGTTCAACTGCGCCTCAGCCTGGCTGCGCCGGGCTATCTGTTGCTGGAGCGAGGCCTGGGCCAGTTGGCGGCGGGTGACGGCCACGGTCAAGCGGGTTTCCTGTTGCAGCTGCATCGCTTTGGCAATTTCCACCGCAGCGTTGGCCTGGGTGTAACTGGCGGCGGCCGTTTCCAGACGCTGTGCGCTGGCGGCGTGTTCGCGCACCAAACCTTCGTAGCGACGCTGGTCGAGACTTGCGCGGCGCAATTCAGCGGCCACACTGCGGGCGTGAGCCTCAGCCTGGGCAACGCCGGCCTTTTGCTGGGCGATCAGGCTGTCAGTGACTTTCAAGTTGGCCTCTTGCGCCGCCACCGAGGCCTGGGTCTCGGCCAGTTCTGCGCGGGCTTGTGCCAAACGGGCCTGGTAGTCACGGTCCTCGATGCGCACCAGCACATCCCCCGCCTTGACCGGCTGATCGTCCTCTACCATCACCTCGGCCACGTAGCCTGAGACCTTCGGGCTGATGGGAATCCAGTCGGCCCGCACATACGCATCATCGGTCTGCTCCAGGTAGCGGCCGACGGTCATCCAATACACGCCGAACACCACCGCCGCGATCAACAGCGCGGCGCCGCCCAGCAGGATCAGGTTCCTTTTTCGCCGTTGCTTACGCGCATGCATGAGTTGCTCGAGCACATTCTCCTGCTCGTCCTGGACTGCAGTTTTTTCATCAACGGCGATATTCATGGCTGGGTACCGGAAGAAGGGATGGACGCATGGGTGGGCGCAGCGGCCGGGGTTTCGACGGCGCCGGACTGCCAACCGCCGCCAAGGGCACGGAACAGGCCGATCTGGCGTTGCAGTAACTGGCCATCGGCGTCGGCGCGCGTGGCCTGCAAGCGGATCAGTTCTCGCTCACTGTCCAGCACGTCGAGAAAGTCGATAGAACCTGCGTCATAGTTGAATTGGGCCAACTTGTAGGCTTGGCGGCTGCTGTCCAGCGCCCGGCTCAAGGCCGCGTGGCGCTGCCGCTCGCCGTCGTACAACGCCAGGGCCTGGCGCACCTCCTTGAGGGCCTTGAGGACGCTGGCCTCGAACTGTGCGACCTCCACCTGCTCGAGTGCCCGTGCCTGCTTGACTCGCGCGCGGTTGGCCTGCCAATTAGGGAACTGCCAGGTAATCAGGGGGCCGATGCCGAACATCACCGCACGGTTGTCCCCCAGCTCATGGGGTTTGTTGGCCGAGGAGGACACTGAAGCACCGAACGTCACCTTGGGGTACAGGTCGGCCTGGACGATATCCACTTGCAGCGTGGCCGCCTGCAACGCGCGCTCGGCCTGCCGGACGTCAGGGCGGCGTGCCAATAATTGCCAGCCATCGCCCACCGGTAACTCGGCATTGAGTTGTGGCACCACTTCACACGTTGCGGCGCCAGAGCCTTGTTCAAGATCAGCGACGCCCGTCAGCATGGCCAATTCGTAGAGCGCGGCTTGTCGACGCGCCTCCAACATCGGCAGCAGCGCCTGGGTTTCGCCTTGCAGGGCTTGCATGCGGCTGTATTCAAGGTCTGTCACCACACCGGCCTGGCGCTGGCGATCGGTCAACGCAAGGCTATGCGCGACCACGTCCAACGAATGGCGCTGGACCTTGGCACGCGCGCCCAGGGCGCAGGCATTCACATAGGCGCGAGTGGTTTGCGCCACGACTGTGATGCGCAGCAAGTCTTCGGCATCCTGCGCCGCTGCGGTTTGCACGTGGGCACGTTCAATGGTGCGCTGAACCTGGCCCCAGACATCCACTTGATAAGCCAGCTCGAAGCCTGGGTTGAATGCCCACTCTGACGGCGCATGGCTATCGGTGGCCTTGGCCAGCGTCTGGTCATCGGCCGTCTTTCCGTAAGCGGCACCCAGTGACGCCTGGGTGGACGGCCAGCGCTCGGCATCGGCCTGCTGGATCCCGGCCAGCATCGCCTGCACATGGGCCTGGGCCGCCGCCAGGTCGCGGTTGTGCAGCAACGCCTTTTGCACCAACGCATCAAGGTTCGGATCGTTATACAACTGCCACCAGCGTTCAGGTAACGCTTGGGCTGAGACACCTTGGGGGAGGTGGCTGAGGGCATTGATGCGTTCCGGATGGGGCTGTGCCGGTGTATGGGCGACCCAGGACGAACATCCCGCCAACAACGCCACCGCAACACCGAGCAGCGAGAGACGGCCATGTCGTGGGAAAAAAGAAGGCGAACCCATCAAAGAAATCCAGAAAGCCAAGTAGAGACGCAGGTTAAAAGCGCAACGGGGTGCGCATCTCCCGAGTTCTGGACAACCATCGTTTCGATTGGGACAAGGTGGGGCGGCGCTTCCGAATCGCGCGTCGAACTCGTTCAGAAATGTGGGAGCGGGCTTGCCCGCGAAGGGGGTGTGTCAGTCGATGCATCTGTTACTGCACTAAAGCTTTCGCAGGCAAGCCAGCTCCCACATTGGATCTTCATCGCTCCCTCGCCAAAGTGCCAGTCACGGCTACCGCTGTGAATTCAGACCAGGCGACAGTGACTCGGGGTGTATCCCAGGGTGCGCTTGAACATCGCGGTAAATGCACTCGGGCTTTGGTAACCGTGCTCCAAGGCCACCTCCAAAATGGAGGCCCCACTGGCCAGCCGCTGCATGCTGAGCAGCAACCGCGTGCGCTTGCGCCACTCGCCGTAACTCATGCCCAGTTCTTTCTGGAACAGCCGAGCCAGAGTGCGTGAACTCATATTGAGCTGCACCGCCCAACTCTCCAGTTTCGACTCCTGAGAAGGGTTGTCGATAAAGTCCGCACACAGTGACTTGAGCCTCGGCTCGTCCGGTATCGGCACGTGAGCCAGCACCCTTTGCGCACGGTCAAGTTCCGAGAAAATCAGCTCCACAATCTGCACATGACGCAACGACGCCGCCTGGCTGTCAGGCTCATCGCCCGCAGCCACAATCAGCTCGCGCAACAAGGGTGAAACCCTGATGACCTCGCATTCCTCCGTCAAACGACGGTGCGCTCCCGGCGAGATCAACAAAGTGCGCATGCGCACTTCGCCGGTCATGCGGATCTGATGCTCCAAACCTGAAGGCACCCACAGCGCATGCCCGGAAGGTACCACCCAGGTGGTCTCCTCCACCGACACAAGCATCACACCGTTGATGGCGTAGACCAGTTGGCCTTCGTCATGTCGATGCGAGGCCACGATGTCACCGTGGCCATAATTACCGGCAAGTGCCGCCAATGCGGTATGCGCGTTCATCTCAGGACGGCACCGCAGCATTCACCAGGCTGAGCAAGCCCAGGCGCGATGCACGATTGACCGCACTGGTGACCGCTTTGAGGGAAGCGAGCAGGCTACTGCCATCACGAGCGGCGCCGAACAGCAACTGGTTGCCCACGCGAATTTCCACATAGGCCAACGCCTCAGCCTGGGCACCGTCACGGGTGGCATGTTCGTGGTAATCGGCGATATCAAAATGAATGCCACGTTGGGCAAACGCATCGACCAGCGCCGCAAGCGGGCCGTTGCCCTCGCCACTCAAGTCGATGCGCTGTGTGCCTTGTTCAAGGGTGGCCTCCAGGTAAGTCACATCGCCCTCGCTCACCAGTTTGGGGGCTCGTAACGCGTAAGGCTTGCCCTGCTCCAGGTAATGCCGGGTGAAGCAGGCAAGGATCATCTCGCCACTGATTTCCTGGCCGGAGCCATCCGCTTCCTGTTGTACCAGGCTGCTGAACTCCATCTGCAAGCGACGCGGCATCACAATGCCGTGCTGCTCCAACAGATAGGCCACGCCCCCCTTGCCCGACTGGCTGTTTACGCGAATTACCGCTTCATAGCTACGGCCCATATCGGCAGGATCGATAGGCAGGTACGGTACTTCCCACATGCCCTGTGGATTGGCTTGGCGCGCCGCAAAGCCTTTCTTGATCGCGTCCTGGTGCGAGCCGGAGAATGCGGTAAACACCAACTCACCGGCGTAAGGGTGACGAGGATGGGTCGGCAACTGATTGCAGAATTCCACCTCACGCTGGACGTGCAGGATGTCGGAGAAATCCAACTGCGGATCGATGCCGCTGGTGTAGAGGTTCATCGCCAACGTGAGGATATCTACGTTGCCAGTGCGCTCACCGTTACCGAACAACGTGCCCTCGACACGCTCGGCACCAGCCAGGCACGCCTGCTCCGCGGTGGAGACCCCAGTGCCCCGATCATTGTGCGGATGCACGCTGATGACCACACTGTCCCGGCGACTGAAGTGCCGGCAGAACCATTCGATCTGGTCGGCGAAGACATTGGCGGTAGACACCTCCACAGTGGTAGGCAGATTCAGGATCATCTTGTTACTCGGGGTCGGGCCGAACGTATCTGTCACCGCTTCACACACCTGCAGTGCAAAATCCAGCTCGGTGAAGCAAAAGGTTTCCGGGGAATACTGGAACGTCCACTGCGTATCAGGGTTTGCGTCCATGTGCTGCTTGATCTCCCGAGTTGCCTGGGTAGCAATCTCGATGCAGCCCGCCTTGTCCACATTGAAGACAACGTCCCGGAACACCGGCGCCGTCGCATTGTAAACATGCACGATGGCGCGAGGCGCGCCCTTCAACGCCTCAAACGTGCGCTCGATGAGGTGGCTGCGCGCCTGGGTCATGACCTGAATCGTCACATCATCAGGAATCGCACCGCTTTCAATCAGCTCACGGACATAGTCAAAGTCGGTCTGCGAAGCGGCAGGAAAGCCCACCTCGATCTGCTTGAAACCGACCTTCACCAGCAAATCGAAGAAACGCCGCTTGCGCTCGGCATTCATCGGCTCGATCAACGCCTGGTTGCCATCGCGCATATCCACACTGCACCAGGTAGGAGCGGCAACCTGGACAGTACTGGGCCATGTGCGATCCGGCAGGTTGACCGTGGTGAAGTGGCGATATTTGCGGGAAGGGTCCTTGAGCATCATGGCGTTTCTCCTTTTTCAGCAGTTTGTTTGTGTCAGACACACCGTCGGCGATGCCGACTGATTGGATCCAATACTAAACGAACATAGTTTGATACAAATTGCGTTGTTGAGTTTGTGGAATAAGAAAAACCAAAAAAAACCCAAGCAGACTGAAAAAACCAAAAAAAATTGCGCAAAGGCATGAAAGTCAACAATCGAAGACTTAAAAGCACGAGTTACCGGCAAGGAGCCAGGGAAAACATTTCTGACGGCAAAAAAAAACCGAGAGCCTTACTGGTGTGAGGCTCTCGGGATTTCTAAACACACGTGATTTGATACCTGTGGGTTACGCACAGGACGGGACAGGTCACCGTGAATCAAGGTCGGTCCTTTTTATTTTTCTTTATTCATATCAGCCGATTAGCTGAGCCCTTTTCTATAGTTCGCTCTTTCAAAGTACTGACAGGACTTTTTTTTTGGACGAGAGCGGGAATCTGAGCAAGGGACGGCTCACCGTCCAGTCGGTGATGCCAAATAACAGGCAAAAAAAAACCCGGAAATCCTCACTTGCGTGGGCCTTCCGGATTTTCTAAACCGCCAAAAATGGTGGGTCGTGTGGGATTCGAACCTACGACCAATTGGTTAAAAGCCAACTGCTCTACCAACTGAGCTAACGACCCGCTGTGTGGTGGCGCGTATAATACTGATTTCTAAGGATTATTCAACACCTTATTTGAAATAAATCAGAAAAAACGCATTTGAACGGTAATTCGGTGGGTAGAACGCCTCTCGCAGCCGCCTGATCAGCGCCCTGGCTCGTCGTTCCACAGGTACTTGTGCAGCTGCAATTGCAGGCGCACCGGCAGGTTGTCCGCCACTACCCAGTCGGCCAGCTCCCGGGCGTTCAGGTCGTGATGGCTGGGCGAGAACAGCACCTCGCCCGCACGACGCTCCAGGCCATACTGGATCAGCTTGGAAGTCGCCCAGTCATAGTCGTCGCGGGAACAGATGACGAACTTGACCTGATCGTTGGCCGTCAGCAAGTCGATGTTCTCGTAGCGGTTGCGGTGGGCTTCCTTGGAGTCCGGGGTCTTGAGGTCGACTACTCGGCTGACACGCGGGTCGACCGCAGAGATGTCCAGGGCGCCGCTGGTTTCCAGTGAGACCTCGTAACCCGCGTCACACAGCCGCTTGAGCAATGGGATGGCATTGGGTTGCGCCAATGGCTCACCGCCCGTCACGCAGACGTAGCGCGGCCGGTAGCCGGCAACCTGTTCCAGGATGTCGTCGAGGGTGCGCACGGTACCGCCGCTGAAGGCGTAGGCGCTGTCGCAGTATTGGCAACGCAATGGGCAGCCGGTGAGCCGTACGAATACGGTGGGCAGGCCAGCAGTGCGCGTTTCACCCTGCAACGAGTAAAAGACTTCGGTAATACGTAATGTGTCTTGCATAGTCGCCACGGGCGTAACAGCTAAACAGGCTGTCCGCCTCCGTCAGGCACTTCAAGGGATTGCGCCAACGCGTCAACCCCAGGAAGCGTGTTTCATAAAAGGGCGTGGATTCTAACGAAAAAACCCGCGACAAGCGCGGGTTTCTTCTGAACGGGCTGCATTGCTTACAAGCGTTGCAGGTCCCGCTGGGCCAACTGCGCCGCGGAGGTACCCGGATACTGGGCAACCACCTGCTGCAGAATGCCTTTGACCTTGTCGGTGTGACCCAGGCGGCGTTCTACGTCAGCGAGTTTGTACAGCGAATCCGGCACCTTGGCGTGCTTGGGGTACAGCTGGCTGACCTTGGCAAAAGCCTGGCCCGCGCCCTGCAAATCACCCTTTGCCAGGTTGACCTCACCCAACCAGTACTGGGCATTGCCCGCGTACTGGCTGTTGGGGTACTTGCGCAGGAAAGCGGTGAAGGCCTGACTGGCCTTATCGAAATCCTTGGCCTTGATCAGGTCGAAGGCTGCATCGTAATACAGTTTTTCCTTCGCCGGATCACCCGGTTCACTGCTGGCGGCAGGGGCAGCCGCGGCGGCCCCTGCTGCTGCGCCACCGGCAGCGGCGCTTGGCGCGCCACCGGCAGCAGAATTATCAGGAGTAGCGGCAGGTGCAACACCGGCTCCAATACGACGATCAAGATCCTGGTAACGCTCCAGGCCTTCTTGCTTGAGCTGGTTCACCTGGTTCTGCAGCACTTCAATGGCGCCTTGTTGCTGGGCCAATTGATCCTGCATGCGTTGCAGCTGGTTGAACAGCTCGCCCTGTGCCGAGGGAGCGGACGTAGCCGCTCCCCCCGCATAGGCGCCGTTCGTGCCATAACCTGCTGGCGGATAACTGCTCCCGCTATTGTTATAGCCTGAGTTGCTATCCGTTACAGGAACCGCAGCCCACACCGCAAGCGGTGCGAAGCTGAGAGCCAATACAGTCAGAGCACGACGGCACGTTCGCATGACGAATTACTTACGCAGTTCGACGCGACGGTTCTGAGCCCACGACTGTTCGTCGTTGCCAGTTGCAACTGGACGCTCTTTACCGTAGGAAACCAGTTCCAGTTGGCCTGGAGCAACACCTTGCAGTACCAGGTAGCGCTGAACGGCTTTCGCACGACGCTCGCCCAGTGCCATGTTGTACTCACGAGTACCACGGGCGTCAGTGTTACCTTCCAGAACAACGCGAGCGCCGTTAGCTTTCAGGTCCTTGGCGTGAACGTCCAGAGCGCGCATGGCTTCTGGCTTCAGGTCCGAACTGTCGTATTCGAAGTAGAAAGTGGTGATAGCGCGCAGAGCAGCTTCTTCGCTCAGGGAGCCGTCGACCGCACCAGTGTTGGCGCCGTAACCAGCGTTTGGATCAACAGCTGCGCCTTCACCGGCATTGTCGCCGCCTTTAGAGGAGCAACCAACGGCTACGGACAGAGCCAGAGCCAGAGCAGCAAACTTACCAAACTTCAGCATTTCCATCGTGAAACTCCTAATGAACCCCAGTGTGTTAAGTACTTCTTTTTGTAGCGCCGCGTCAGTTCAGGTAAGGGGACCAGGATGGTTCTCTGACTTCGCCTTGTGCGGTAGGAAGTGGGAGCCTTACGCGTCCATTGATGGACACGAGCATCAAGACTCCCCGGCCCTGCTGGCGGGTGGCGTAGATTACCATGGTGCCGTTGGGCGCAACAGTGGCTGACTCATCAAGGTTGGTATCTGTAAGGATTTTTACGGTTCCGCGCTGCAAATCCTGGGCCGCAACCCGGAAATTAGTGAAACCATCCTGACGGTGAATCATCACCAACGTCTTTTCATCGGCCGAAAGCTTGGGGTTGGCGTTGTAGTTACCAATAAAGGTCACACGTTCCGCACCGCCGCCGTTCACATTTGCCTTGTAGACCTGAGGCTTGCCGCCACGGTCGGAGGTGAAGTAGATGGTCGAGCCATCCTTGCCCCAGAACGGTTCGGTGTTGATGCCCGGGCCGCTGGTCACACGCGAGAGTTGACGCGAGGCCATGTTCATCACGTAGATATCCGGGTTGCCGTCCTTGGACAGCACGAAAGCCAGGCGCGAACCATCCGGCGACCAGGCTGGCGCACCATTGAGGCCTTCGAAGTTGGTGATCTGCTCACGACGGCCAGTATCGATGTGCTGCACAAAGATGCGCGGACGACGCTGTTCGAACGATACGTAGGCAATACGCTTGCCATCCGGCGCGAAGCGCGGCGACAGGATTGGCTCACGGGACTGCAGCAAGGTCACTGCACGTGCACCGTCGTAGTCCGAGCGCTGCAGGGTGTAGCGGGTGTTGTCTACCGAGAAGCGCTCAGCGGTGACGTACAACAGGCGCGTCGAGAACGCCCCTTTGATACCGGTGAGTTTCTCAAACGACTGGTCCGAGATGTAGTGGGCCATGTCGCGCAGTTGCTCGGCGGTACCCGATACGCTGCCGGTCAACACCTGCTGCTCGGTGGCCACGTTGAACAACGTGTACTGGATCTGCAGGCGACCGCCGGCCGGCGTGATGCTGCCGACCATCAGGTACTGGGCACCGACGGCCTTCCAGTCACGGAAGATGACTTCGCTGGCCTGGGTTGGCTGGCTGATCATGTTGCCTTTTGGAATCGGCGCGTAGTAACCGGAGTTACGCAGGTCGTCGCTGACGATCTGGGCCATGTCGTCCGGCAGCACGCTGCCGCCCTGCCAACCGAACGGCACGACTGCAATCGGGGTGGCCCGATCACTGCCGCTGGTTACCAGGATGTTCTTTTCATCCGCCGCCGCTATCCCTGCCATACAGCAAATAACGACAAGCATTCCTCGAAGAAGGTTTCTCACAAGGCTAGATCCTCAGGTGTGAATGTCATCTTGAATGAACGATAGGGAGCGAAGTCACTTGGTTTCATTCCCTGCATCTCGGTCAACCGGCCAATATTCTTGACCGCGGCAACCGCCGAACTGTCGAACGAACCGTCACCACTGGACTTGGCCACGCTGACCGAAGTCACCGTACCGTCCGGCAACATGCCGATCTGCAGCACTACTGTCATGCCTTTACGTGCCGAAGGTGGACGTGTCCAACCTTCCGCTGCCCGCGCCCGAATCAGGTCGTCGAAACTGCCCGCGACTTCATCGCCACGCTCATCGGCTAAGGCTTGCTGACGCTGCGGCGTGTCGGAAAGCAAATCTGCCAGGGCCTGGGCCTTTTTCTCTTCGGCGGATTTGCGTGCTGCTTCCTGGGCCTTTTTCTTGGAGGCGTCGGCGGCAGCTTTCTTCTTCGCTTCGTCGGCGACTTTCTTCTTCGCCTCGTCTGCTTCAGCTTTTTTCTTGGCGTCTTCGGCGGCTTTCTTCTTCGCGTCTTCGACTATCTTTTTCTTGGCTTCTTCAGCGGCCTTTTTCTTGGCCTCTTCTTCGGCAGCCTTCTTGGCTTCTTCTTCCGATTTCTTCTTGGCTATATCAGCCAATTGTTTCTCTTCGGCCTTTTTCGCTTCGGCAGCTTTCTCGGCTTTCTTGGCTTCATCAGCCTTTTTAGCCTCGTCGGCCTTCTTGGCTTCATCAGCCTTTTTAGCCTCGTCGGCCTTCTTGGCTTCGTCAGCCTTTTTCGATTCCTCGGCCTTTTGAGCCGCCTCTTCTTTCTTTTGTTCCGCAGCAGCCTTCACCGCTTCCTGCTCGACCTTCTTCTGTTCCATCTGCTCGACTTCAGTCTGGCGCGCGGCCGACTTCTGGGCCTCACCCGCAATCTTCTGATTGGTCTGGGTGGTGGCCTGACTTTTCGATTTCAGCTGATACAGGGTCGCCTGCACGATCGGCTTGGCTGGCGGCAGGTCCGGGGTCATGGCAAAGCTGACGAACAGCATGCCGAACACCAGGACGTGCAGGGCAATTGCCCACACGCCAGGCCAGAAGTAGCTTTCCGAGGCGGACGGCTCTCGCTGTTGCTGCATCAGGGCGCCTCGGTAATCAAGCCAACGTTACCGACGCCGGCCTTCTGCAGCCCGCCCATGGCGCCCATGACGGAGCCGTAGTCGACCGATTTGTCACCCCGGATAAACACCTGGGTGTGCTTGCCGCCTTCGTTGCCGGAGCGAATGATCTTGGTCACCGCATCGGTCATGGCCGGCAGGGTCAGGGCCTTGTCCTGCTGCTTTTGCGTGTCGACTTCGCTGCCAAGGTTCCAGTAATAGGTCTTGTCAGCCTTGATCGAAATGGTCAGGACCTGAGTGTTGTTGTCCTGCGGCAAGGCTTCACTGGAAACCTTGGGCAGATCAACCTTCACGCCCTGGTTGAGCATCGGCGCGGTCACCATGAAGATCACCAGCAGCACCAGCATCACGTCGATGTAAGGCACTACGTTCATCTCGGCGACCGGCTTGCGCTTTTTGCGAGCTCGAGCGATTAAAGCCATTGGGAATTACCTGCTTATTCTTCGCTGGTGTGCACTTTACGGTGCAGGATCGCCTGGAATTCATCGGCGAAGGTGTAGTAACGGCTGATCAAGGTTTCGCTGGTTGCGGCGAAACGGTTGTAGGCGATTACTGCGGGGATAGCGGCGAACAGGCCGATCGCGGTGGCGATCAGGGCTTCGGCAATACCCGGGGCCACGGTGGCCAGTGTGGCTTGCTGCGCCTGGGCCAGGCCGCGGAAGGAGTTCATGATCCCCCATACGGTACCGAACAGGCCGATATACGGGCTGACGGAACCCACGGTGGCGAGGAACGGCAGGCCCTGCTCAAGTTTCTCTTCTTCGCGGGAGATGGCCACGCGCATGGCACGGGCCACACCTTCCATCACCGCTTCAGGATCGACACCCGGCTGCTGGCGCAGGCGCGAGAACTCCTTGAAGCCGGCACGGAAGATCTGCTCGACGCCCGAATCCGGGTCCGGGTTGCTGCCGGCCTGGCGGTACAGTTTGGACAGGTCGATACCCGACCAGAAGCGCTCTTCAAAGCTCTCCAGGGCACGTCGACCGGCGCGCAACATGTTGCTGCGCTGAAAAATCATGACCCAAGAGGTAACCGATGCGGCTACCAGTGTCAGCATGACCAGTTGAACCACGACACTGGCATTGCTGACCAGGCTCCACATGGAGGAATGGTCGACGACGGTAGGTTCCACGCTAAATCTCCTGCTTTGATTGTTGACCCGCGCCGCTCACGGCGGCAAAGGCCGCGCGTAGAGTTTCGGGAATGGCCCGAGGTTTCAAGCTGTTGGTGCGCACACACGCCACCAGGAACTGCCCCTCACAGAGCAGCGTTGCATCCGTGGCCCGCCTGACCTGCTGTTTGAAACGCAGGCTGGCACGGTTCAATTCGATGACTTCAGCGCTGACCAGCAACTCATCGTCCAGTCGCGCCGGCGCGTAATACCGCGCCTCGCTGGAATGCACGACGAATAACAGGTCCTCGCCTACAAGCTCGGACTGGGCAAAACCCAACTCCCGCAGCCGCTCGGTTCGAGCCCGTTCCATGAATTTCAGGTAATTGACGTAATAAACGATGCCGCCGGCATCGGTGTCCTCGTAATAAACGCGACAGCGATGTGCGAACGACTGATCCCCGTTTTGCGCGCGCATACTCTAGTGCTTACTCCTCAGGTTGCCAATTGGCTGGGCAACTGTTTTTTCATTCCTGAACGCTTTTGCAGTGATTCAAATGACGACGCCAGACACTGGGACAGCACAAAGCTCAGATAAATCGTCCGGCGTAAGCTTTTTAATCGTCTACCGCATCGAGGAATTCGTCTACCACGGGCATCTCTCCCAATCGTGACGGAATGTTTAGCCCAAAGTGCAGGTAAGCATGACGCGTCACCACCCTGCCCCGCGGGGTTCGCATGATGTAGCCCTGCTGAATCAGGTACGGTTCCAGCACATCCTCAATGGTATGGCGCTCTTCGCTGATGGCTGCGGCCAGGCTGTCCACGCCCACCGGGCCACCGTCGAATTTCTCGATCATGGTCAAAAGTAGGCGTCGATCCTGGTGATCAAAACCATGTTCGTCCACATCCAGCAGGTTCAAGGCAAGGTCCGCCACGGCCTTGGTGATGTGGCCCTTGGCACGCACCTCGGCAAAGTCTCGCACGCGGCGCAG
This sequence comes from Pseudomonas sp. FSL L8-0168, assembly GCF_037976155.1. Lineage (NCBI taxonomy): Bacteria > Pseudomonadati > Pseudomonadota > Gammaproteobacteria > Pseudomonadales > Pseudomonadaceae > Pseudomonas > Pseudomonas sp. FSL L8-0168. The sequence continues at coordinate 4,034,356 of NZ_CP150262.1, forward strand.
CAAACGGTTGGCAATTCGTGGCGTACCGCGAGCGCGTCGAGCGATTTCAAAGGCGCCTTCCGGGTCCAGGGGCAAGCCGAGGATACTCGCCGACCGGCTGACAATGGTCGCCAGATCGGCGGTGCTATAGAACTCTAGACGTTGAACAATGCCGAAACGGTCTCGCAGCGGGTTGGTCAGCATGCCCGCACGGGTGGTCGCGCCCACCAGGGTAAAGGGCGGCAGGTCGAGCTTGATCGAACGGGCCGCCGGGCCTTCACCGATCATGATGTCAAGCTGGAAGTCTTCCATCGCCGGGTACAGCACTTCCTCGACAATCGGTGATAACCGATGGATCTCGTCGATAAACAGTACGTCATGGGGTTCAAGATTGGTCAGCAGCGCCGCCAGGTCTCCAGGACGCTCCAGCACGGGGCCGGAGGTGGACTTGATCGACACGCCCATTTCCTGGGCGATGATATTGGCCAGGGTGGTCTTGCCCAACCCGGGCGGGCCGAAGATCAAGGTGTGGTCCAGGGACTCACTGCGCCCGCGCGCGGCCTGGATAAACAACTCCATCTGTTCGCGCACGGTGGGCTGGCCGATGTATTCGGCCAGGCTCAGCGGGCGGATGGCCCGGTCCTGGACTTCTTCACGGTCACGCGGGCCGGTGGCCGCGATCAGACGATCGGCTTCAATCACTTAAATCATTCCCTTCAGGGCACGGCGAATCATGTCTTCAGCGCTCAGGTTCTTGTCCTTGATGGCCGATACGGCCTTGCTGGCTTCCTGAGGCTTGTAGCCCAGGGAGATCAGCGCATTGACCGCATCGCTTTCGGCGCTGGCGACCTGGGCCGCCGGCATATCCGGCTGGTTCGGTACCAGGGCGAACATGCTCGGTACCACCTCCCAGGCTTTGAAGCGGTCCTTGAGCTCGACCAGCAAGCGCTCGGCAGTTTTCTTGCCGACGCCCGGCACCTTGGTCAGGGCCGAGGTATCCTGGGCCGATACAGCACGCACCAACTCATCCACTTCCAGGCTCGACATCAAGGCCAGGGCCAATTTGGGCCCCACGCCATTGAGACGAATCAGCTCGCGGAAGAAATCGCGGTCGCGCTTGCCGATGAAACCATAGAGTAGTTGCGCGTCTTCGCGCACCACTAAATGCGTGTGCAAGGTTATCGGCTCGCCGACCGACGGCAGGCGATACAAGGTGGTCATGGGCACTTCCAGCTCATAACCCAACCCATTCACATCCAGAATCAGGTGCGGCGGCTGTTTCTCAGCCAGGGTGCCGCGCAAGCGTCCAATCACGGTTCAGATCCTTAAAGCTGGGGGTCAGATCGGAGCCTGACCGCAAAAATAACGATTGCGCTGATGCTATCAGAGACGCAGGCGCCCGCCACGACTACGTGCTGCGCCCAAGCCGTGAGGCAACAGGCTGGAGCGGGTATGGGCATGGCAAATGGCGATGGCCAGGGCATCCGAGGCGTCGATCTGTGGCTTTGAAGTGAGCTTGAGCATGTGCATGACCATCATCTGCACCTGCTCCTTGTTGGCACCACCGGTACCGACCACGGCCTGCTTGACCTGGGTCGCGGTGTATTCAGCGATCTCCATGCCCTCCTCGGCACCCGCCACGATGGCGGCGCCACGGGCCTGGCCGAGCTTCAACGCCGAGTCGGCATTCTTGGCCATGAACACTTTTTCGATGCCCATGGTGACCGGGCCGTAGGTCTGGATGACTTCACGAACGCCGCGATAGACGATCTGCAGCCGCTCGGCCAATTCCCCTGCGCCAGTGCGGATGCAGCCCGAGGCGACGTACACACAGCCACGTGGGGTCTGCTGCACCACGCCAAATCCGGTGATGCGCGAACCGGGGTCGATACCTAGGATTAAAGTCATAACGCCTGCGGGTTGGATTTACAACGGCATGTGCCAGGCACACATTTGTGTAACAGCATAGAACCCCTGTGGGAGCTGGCTTGCCTGCGATGCGGGCACCTCGGTGCTTCTGTCAAGTCGAGGTGATGCTATCGCAGGCAAGCCAGCTCCCACAGTGGATATTCATCGTTCTTAAGTGAGCTGCTCGGCCACAGACTCAGGGATGTCGGCATTCGAATACACGTTCTGCACGTCATCCAGGTCTTCAAGCATGTCCAGCAGCTTCAGCACCTTCTGCGCACCGTCCAGGTCCAGTTCGGCACTGGTGGTCGGCAGCATCACGATTTCTGCGTCGGTGCCGTTGAAACCAGCGGCTTCCAGGGCGTTGCGCACGGCGTAGAAGCTGGCGAACGAGGTAAACACGTCGATGGAGCCGTCTTCGTTGGTCACGACGTCATCGGCATCCGCTTCCATTGCGGCTTCCATCAGCGCGTCTTCATCGGTGCCCGGTGCGAAGGTGATCTGCCCCTTGCGCTCGAACAGGTAGGCCACCGAACCATCCGTGCCGAGGTTGCCGCCGCACTTGCTGAACGCATGACGTACGGCTGCCGCGGTACGGTTGCGGTTGTCGGTCATGCATTCGACCATCACCGCCACGCCGCCCGGGCCGTAGCCTTCATAGGTCAGCTCGACCATATCGTCGGTGTCGGCCGCACCAGCACCACGGGCCACGGCGCGGTCGATGATGTCGCGGCTCATGTTGGCGCCCAGCGCCTTGTCCAGCGCCAGGCGCAGACGCGGGTTAGAGCCCGGGTCACCGCCACCCTGGCGGGCCGCGACGGTCAGTTCGCGAATCCACTTGGTGAAGATCTTGCCCTTCTTGGCATCCTGACGCTCTTTGCGGTGCTTGATGTTCGCCCACTTGGAATGGCCAGCCATAACACAACTCCGAATTCTCTAGAAACCTTATCAATCCCGCCCCAGGCGAGATTTCCCTCTTTTAAACGCAAAGGCGCATCCGAAGATGCGCCTTTTTGACTGCGTACAACCTTATCGCGCTTTCACGCTGCAGCCTTACTCAGCCTTCGGCGTCTCGCGCAGGCGGATGTGCAGCTCGCGCAAGGCCTTGGCATCCACCACACCCGGCGCCTGGGTCATGACGTCCGCAGCGCTCTGGGTTTTCGGGAAGGCGATCACTTCACGGATCGACTGGGCGCCGGTCATCAGCATCACCAGACGGTCCAGGCCGAACGCCAGGCCACCGTGCGGCGGCGCGCCGTATTTCAGGGCGTCGAGCAGGAAGCCGAATTTCTCTTCCTGTTCCGCTTCGTTGATGCCCAGCAGGCGGAAGACCGCTTGTTGCATCTCTTTGCGGTGGATACGGATCGAACCGCCACCCAGTTCAGTACCGTTCAACACCATGTCGTAGGCACGGGACAGCGCGCCTGCAGGGTTGGCTTCCAGCTCTTGCGGGGAGCACTTCGGTGCGGTGAACGGGTGGTGCAAGGCGCTGAAGCTGCCGTCGTCGTTCTCTTCGAACATCGGGAAGTCCACAACCCACATCGGCGCCCACTCGCAGGTCAGCAGGTTCAGGTCGTGACCGAGTTTGATACGCAGCGCGCCCAGGGCTTCGCTGACGATCTTGGCCTTGTCGGCGCCGAAGAACACGATGTCGCCATCAACCGCACCGACGCGATCAAGGATCGTGTTCAGGTTGGCTTCAGGGATGTTTTTCACGATCGGCGATTGCAGGCCGTCGACGCCGTTGGCGCGCTCGTTGACCTTGATGTACGCCAGGCCCTTGGCACCGTAGATGCCGACGAACTTGGTGTAGTCGTCGATCTGCTTGCGCGGCATGCTCGCGCCGCCAGGCACACGCAGGGCGGCGATGCGGCATTTAGGGTCGTTGGCCGGGCCGCTGAACACCTTGAAGTCGACGTCCTTGAGCTGGTCGGCCACGTCCACCAGTTCCAGCGGGTTACGCAGGTCTGGCTTGTCGGAACCGTAGCGGCGCATGGCTTCTTCGAAAGTCATGTGCGGGAATTCGCCGAACTCCAGGCCCAGCACTTCCTTGAACAGGTTGCGGATCATCTGCTCGGTCAGGCCCATGATCTCTGTTTCATCGAGGAAGCTGGTCTCGATGTCGATCTGGGTGAATTCCGGCTGGCGGTCAGCGCGCAGGTCTTCGTCACGGAAGCACTTGGCGATCTGGTAATAGCGGTCGAAACCGGCCACCATCAGCAGTTGCTTGAACAGCTGCGGCGATTGCGGCAAGGCGAAGAAGCTGCCGGCATGGGTACGGCTCGGTACCAGGTAGTCACGCGCGCCTTCCGGGGTGGCCCGGGTGAGGATCGGCGTTTCGACGTCCAGGAAGCCGTTTTCATCCAAGAAGCGGCGGATGCTGGTGGTCATGCGCGAACGCAGGCGCAGCTTCTCGGCCATTTCCGGACGACGCAAGTCCAGGAAGCGGTAGCGCAGGCGGGTTTCTTCGCCCACATCGGAGTATTCGTTGAGTGGGAACGGTGGGGTTTCCGACTCGTTCAGCACTTCCAGCTCATAGCCCAGTACTTCGATGCCGCCGGACGCCATGTTCTTGTTCACGGCACCGGCCGGACGCAGGCGTACCTTGCCGGTGATCTTGACGACGTATTCGCTGCGCACGCGGTCGGCGGCTGCAAAACTCTCGGCGCGGTCCGGGTCGAACACCACCTGGGCCAGACCATCACGGTCACGGATATCGAGGAAGATCACCCCGCCGTGGTCGCGGCGACGGTGAACCCATCCGCAAAGGGTGATTTCCTGACCTTCCAGGGTCTCGTTCAGTTGGCCGCAATAGTGGCTGCGCATCATGGTCGTGGTTTCACTTCTCGTAATTCGAAATTCGGTGGCAGGCCCGCCTCGTCACCGTACATTAAAGCAGGGGACGGATAATGCAGGAGCCTGCGCGTAGAGTTCAACTCAGTCTGCTTTGTCGCCGCCCGCCAGGTTCTTCTTGGCGCCGGTCTTGAAATCGGTCTCGTACCAGCCACTGCCGCTCAGACGGAAGCCCGGCATGGACAACATCTTCTTCAACTCAGGTGCCTGGCAGGCAGGGCAATCGACCAGCGGCGCGGCGCTGATCTTCTGAATGGCTTCCAACTGATGACCACAGGAAGCGCATTGATAGTCGTACATGGGCATGGAGATGTCTCGGCGATCAGATCGTTACAGCGCCACGCCCTGCCCTGTGCTTAAAGCCCGGCATGCGCAGCAAAGCGCGGGATTATATCTGGTAAATCAACACAGCGCAGCCGGCTTTGTGCCCAGGGCCCGGCCCGCCGGGATGACGGACCGACCACCGGACTACTGCGCGAGCGTGTCCGCGGACGTGAGGGCGTCCCGGCCTTTGAGCACATGGACCACGCACACCACCCTCACCAGCCCACTGAAGTTCTTCACGCCTCCGTAACGCAAATGCACTTCCCGATCGACGTAGGACAACAATGCACTGACCGAACAGGTATTGAGCCTGGCGATTTCCGTCAGGATGTTCCAATAGATCTGTTCAAGCCGCAGGCAGGTAGAAAACCCATTGAGCCTGACCGACCGGGACAGCGGCTTGGCCAGCCCCATATCAAAACCCTTGGCAAAAGGGTCGACCTTTATCTTGTGAAAACCACAGGTTTCCATCACTCCCTTACCCACTCCACGTGACATACAGCTGACACTCCATTGCCAAACAACAGCCAACAGGTTTCTCCCATTGGACGATGGGCCTATAAAACAGCAGCCAGCACAGAGCAGCCAGAAGACGGGGAGTTGTTAGTCGTAGGACAACGCCAGGAAGCGCAGGGAAACCAGCAGGCGGCGCCCAAAAGGCGCCGCCAGGGTTCGACGATTACTGGTTTTCAAGCAGGGAGCGCAGCATCCACGCGGTTTTCTCGTGAACCTGCATACGCTGGGTCAAGAGGTCCGCCGTCGGCTCATCACTGACTTTGTCGAGCAATGGGAAGATGCCCCGCGCGGTACGCGTGACTGCTTCCTGGCCGGCGACCAACTGCTTGATCATCTCTTCGGCTCTCGGCACACCCTCTTCTTCCTTGATGGAAGACAGGCGGGCGTAAATCGAATAGGCACCCGGCGCCGGGAAGCCCAGGGCACGGATACGCTCAGCAATGGAGTCCACTGCCAGCGCCAGCTCGTTGTACTGCTCTTCGAACATCAGGTGCAGTGTACGAAACATGGGGCCTGTGACGTTCCAATGGAAATTGTGGGTCTTCAGATACAGAACATAGGTATCGGAGAGCAGGCGGGAAAGTCCGTCGACGATGGATTTACGGTCTTCTTCACTGATACCAATATCGATTGCCATGTGTTTCCCCTTCAATTGACGAGCATTCATTGATCAGGTGCAGCTCCACTCTAGCAAGAGAGTGCGCCACGTGCAGCCCGACACACTCGGACGGCATGCGGCAAATCGCCCCGCACCGCCTGCGAGATCTGAGTTGGCAAGCCTGTTTACCTGTAGGAAGGGTCTTGGCTGCCACTGAAAAAATCCCGCACCTGTCTAGGACAAGCGTTTGACGCAGAAATGCCGTGACCGTGGCAACACCCCGAAATGCTTGATTTGAGTAGGCACAGCCTTTGCTGTTAAATAGACGCGGTGTGGCTGCCGTTTATTCCTGCGGCACGTCACATAGGCTGATACCCGCGCACGTGCTCAACGCCTCCCATTGTTCAGAAGCGAACCGTGCCAGTCAGCTCTTCCTTGTGATCCGTCTTAACGTGAGTTAACCAAAATGTTGAAAATCGTCCACCTGCTAACGGGCGTTGCAGCGTTGCTGCTGTCCTTTATTCCGAGCCTGCAGCCTGAAAGCCTGCCCTACCTGGAACAACACGACGCCCTGTACCTGGCCTTGTTCGGCCTTCTTAACCTGACGCTCGCACCGGTAATCCCTTACTGGAACAAAGGCACGCGTCATCAACTGCAAAACCTGGTCAGTGCGCTGCTGGTGCTGACTGTTGTCGTACAAACCCTTACCCTCCTGGCGCCCATGCCTGAAGTCGGGGGCCATCCGGCCATCCTGCTCAGCCTGGTGATTGCTGTGGTCGCCATCGTTCTTCACCTGGCCATCAGCTTCTACCGCTCGTCTCCAGCGGCCGCGTCGCAAAACTATGACATGACCAACCGGGATACCGGGACCGTCAAGTGGTTCAACACCTCCAAGGGCTTCGGCTTCATTTCCCGCGATTCGGGCGACGATATCTTCGTCCACTTCCGAGCCATTCGTGGCGAAGGCCATCGCGTCCTGGTCGAAGGCCAGCGCGTGGAGTTCTCGGTGATGAACCGTGACAAGGGCCTGCAAGCCGAAGACGTCATCGCTGCCCTGCCGCGTCGCTGATTCCCCAGCTTTCGCAGCAAAAAAAACCGCGATCCAGCCTTGGCTGGGTCGCGGTTTTTTATTGCGTGCGCAGTCAATAGTGGGGCGGCGGCGCTTCTTCTTCGGATGACTCGAATTGCCCGCCCATTTCTTCCTGGCGCTTGAGCAGTGCAGTCATCTGCAATTGCAGGCGTTCGACGGCCCGCTGCTGGGTGACCAGGATGTCGTTGAGGGTTTCAATGGTGTCGTCCTGGAAGGCCAGGCGGCTTTCCAGGTCGGTGACGCGTTCTTGCAGGTCCATGGTTCAGTCCTGGGTAAAGATGAAGTCGGCAGGCAATAGCTCACGCAATCGGCTGCGAATCGCGGCCACCTGCTCTTCGGTATAGGGCTGGGCCGGGTGCTTGCCCCACACGGGGGCTGGCCAGGCGGCGTCGTCGCGCTTGCGCACAATCACATGCACATGCAACTGGCTGACCACGTTACCCAACGCGCCGATGTTCATTTTGTCGGCCGCCAAGCCCTCGTTGAGCAACTGCGCCAAGGCTGTCGTTTCTTGCCACAAGGTTTGTTGATCGGCGACATCCAGTTGAAACACTTCGCTGATACCGTCGATGCGTGGCACCAGAATGAACCAGGGGTAATTGGCGTCATTGGACAGCAGCAGGCGACAGAGCGGGAAGTCCCCAATGGCCAAGGTATCTTGTTGCAGGCGTTGATCTAAGGCGAACACGTGGCACTCCGTTCGGCAGGTCGGTAACAGGTGCCCAGCATACCTTCGAATGCCCAAGGCTTCACGGGCAATGCTGGCGGCCTTGAGGCAGCCGGGCAAAAAAATGCACCCTTTAGAGGCAGTAACTCAAGAGAGCAACGCTAGGCCGGGCCTCAACGGGATGCACCAAAATGACCCACCTGTGCCTCAAAGGGATCCGCCGATTACCCACTGATAAGGGTCAACCGGTAACGTTTTACCCAGGTACAGCATTCAGGTACCACCGAACCGGGGTAACACCCTGGCGTCAAGCCCAACCCAAATGGCGTAAACCCCCCGTGCTTATGCGGTTTTTACAGGTTCATCACACTTTTCACGAAAAAATGACATTCGGTCAGCGGTTTGAGCACGCTTGTTGCATTCACCTCCATATCGTCGGCAACGGCACCCGTCTGGACACAGGTGTTTCGCGATAAAAACAGTGGCGTTTCAATGTGTATCAGGGAAGTGTTCAAACTTTGAACGAAGTCTGAAAACAGCATTGAAGTTGTCAGCCTGGATACATTTTGGGCTGTGAATTTGCGACATGGATCTAGCGATTTACGACAGCCTCGTAAAGAAGCTGAAAGGATAGTTGAGTAAGTATCGTCAATAGGGTCTGCGTGAGCTAACTTTGCGCCGACACAAAAAGAAAGAGCCGCCCAGATAAAAATACAGGTGGGACGGCAGTACTCTTCCTAAAACCAAAGGAGCAAATCACGATGCGCGTGATGAAGTGGAGCATGATCGCCCTGGCTGTTTCAGCAGGCACCTCGCAGTTCGCAATGGCGTCCGCCCAGGACGATTCCAAGGGCTTTGTTGAAGACAGCACGTTCAGCATCAATACTCGCGCGCTGTACTTCAGCCGTGACTTTCGAAATGAGCCAGGGGGCGGTTACAGCACCGTCAACGGCAAGCGTAAAAGCCGTGCTGAAGAAACCGGCCTGGGCTTCAATGCCCTCTACGAATCTGGCTTCACCCAGGGCACCATTGGTGTCGGTGTCGACGTGATCGGCCTGATGGGCGTCAAGCTCGACAGCGGCAAGGGCCGCGCCGGCACCGGCCTGTTCCCAACCGGTTCCGATGGTCGCTCGCAAGACGACTACTCCAAAGGCGGCGGCGCGGTGAAGTTCCGCATCTCCAACACAGTGCTGAAAATCGGTGACCAATACACCACAGCCCCAGTGTTTGCCTCCGACGACAGCCGCCTGCTGCCAGAGCTGCCGCAAGGTATCTCCATCACCAGCAACGAAATCAAGGGCCTGAAGCTTGAAGGCGGTCACTTCACTTCCAGCGTCGCGCAGAACCAGACCTACCACGACAGCCTGGGCCTGACCAAAACCGACTTTGTCGGCGGTGTGTATGCCTTCACTCCAGAAGTCACCGGCAGCCTGTACTACGCGAAAACCGAAGATTACTTCCGCAAGTACTACAGCAACCTGAACTGGACCCACGCCCTGAGCGATGATCAGTCGTTCGCCCTGGACTTCAACATCTACGACACCAAGAGCGACGGCGCCGGCCTGCAACGCGCAGAGAAAGATGGCGTGACCAAGCTCGACAACCGCGCCTTCAGCTTGCAGGGTGCGTACACCATCGGTGCTCACACCTTCACCCTGGCAGCCCAGAAAGTCACCGGTGACGGCGACTACGGTTACGGCGTAGACGGCGGCGGCACTGTGTTCCTGGCCAACTCCATCGCCCGTTCCGACTTCAACGCCGAAGGCGAAAAGTCCTACCAGGCGCGTTATGACATCAACATGGCGACCTTTGGCATTCCGGGCCTGAGCTTCATGACCCGTTACGTCACCGGTAGCGGCGCCAACACCGGCACCACCTCGAACGGCAAAGAGTGGGAACGCGACATCGAAGCCAAGTACGTGATCCAGAGCGGCCCGGCGAAAAACCTGAGCCTGCGCCTGCGTCAAGCGACTTACCGTTCCGGTGATGGCGTGTACTACGGTTCGCCGTCGATCGACGAGCTGCGTCTGATCGCCAACTACCCGCTGAACATCTTGTAATTGCCGGTTCAATTACAACGATGACTTGAGGCCTCGGCCTTAAACAAAAAGCCGCTCCTCTGTTTAAACAGGGAGCGGCTTTTTTATTGCAGTTTTACTTCAACCAACAAAACAACTAGCAAGCTAAGTAACTAGTTTTTTCAAAGCTGACCTTTCGGCCAACTTCGATAGCATCGCGCCAAGTTACTTCGGCGCACTTTCCTGCATCACCCGAATAACCCGTTGCGGAAACGGAATATCAATCCCGGCCGCTTTCAAACGGTCACGCGCCAGTTCATTGAGCATAAACATCACGTCCCAATAATCCGGAGTGTTGGTCCAGCAACGCAGGGAGACGGTGATGGAACTGTCGCCCAAGGTCGACACCACCGCCACGGCGGCAGGGTCCTTCAGTACACGCGGGTCTTCGGCCAGAGCCAGCAATACTTCACGGGCCTTTTGCAGGTCCGCCTCATAGTCCACACCCACGTCAAACACGACCTTGCGGGTCGGCTGGCGGTTGGTGTTGGTGATAAGGCCGTTGGACAGGCTGCCGTTGGGAATGATCACCGTCTTGTTGTCGCCGGTACGCAGCACCGTGTGGAAGATCTGGATGCTGTCGACGGTACCCGAGGTACCCTGGGCTTCGATCCAGTCACCGATACGGAACGGGCGGAACAACAGAATCAACACGCCGCCGGCAAAGTTCGCCAGGCTGCCTTGCAAGGCCAGGCCGATAGCCAGGGTAGCGGCACCGATCGCCGCAACGAACGAGGTGGTTGCCACACCGATCATCGAGGCCACGTTGACCACCAGCATGACTTTGAGCGCGATGTTCGCAAGGCTGGTGATGAAGTGTTGCAGTGCCAAGTCTGCGTTACGCATGGCCAGCAGACGGCCCACGCGGTGAGTCAAGACGTTGACCAGCCACCAGCCGATGGCCAGGGTGACCAACGCCAGCAATACGCGGCTGCCGTATTCCATGATCATGGGGAGCCAAGACTGGGAGGTCTTGATCAGGTGATCCATTTCAGCGTTCAAATCCATCTACTTTCTCCTGTTGTGCGGCGATAAGGCTGTATTGACTGCCTGAAAACGCAATTGAGCCCCGAAGGGCTCAATTGTAGGCACTGATGCTGGGGCGTGGGACGTCAAAAGTGCCCACAGGTTCCCCAAAGTGCCATCAGTCGCGGAAGTTATTGAACTGCAGCGGCATGTCGAAAGTCTTGGCGCGCAGAGCTGCGATAGCCTCTTGCAGGTCATCACGCTTCTTGCCGGTGACGCGAACCTGCTCGCCCTGGATGGCGGCCTGGACTTTGAGCTTGGCGTCCTTGATATGCGCCACGATCTTCTTGGCCAGCTCTTTGTCGATGCCTTCCTTGAGCACGGCTTCCTGCTTCATCAGCTTGCCGGAGGCGTAGGCATCTTTGACTTCCAGACATTGCACGTCGATCTTGCGCTTGACCAGGGCCAGCTTGAGGATCTCGATCATCGCTTCCAGCTGGAAATCGGCTTCAGCGGTCAGGTTGACGGTCAGTTCCTTTTCCTTGAATTCGAAGCTGCCCTTGCCTTTCAAGTCATAGCGACGGTCCAGTTCCTTGACGGCGTTCTCGACGGCGTTGGTGACTTCGTGTTTGTCCAGTTCAGATACCACGTCGAACGAAGGCATGTGATTTCTCCAATATAAGGGGCGGGCTCAGTAGAGATGGAGCGCGCCCGAGCTAAAATGCCGGGGCATTATAGCGGTTCTTTCGCGCCGTTCACCGCTGGCGAGCTTATGGAGTACACACTGATGTCGACCCCCTGGCATATTCTTGGCGCTGGCAGCCTGGGCACCCTCTGGGCCACGCGGCTGGCACGCGCGGGGGTGCCCGTCAGGCTGATCCTGCGTAACCAGGCGCGCCTGGCCAGCTATCGCGCAGGCAAAGGGCTGACCCTGGTGGAGCACGGCGTGGAACAGACTTATCCGGTCATCGGCGAAACGCCTGATAGCTCGGAGCCGATTCGGCGTCTGCTGGTAGCGTGCAAAGCCTACGACGCTCAAAGCGCCATCGCACAGTTGCAGCATCGACTGGCGCCGGACGCCGAATTGATCCTGCTGCAAAACGGCCTCGGCAGCCAGGACGCCGTGGCTGCGCAATGGCCGTCGGCGCGCTGCATCTTTGCCTCCAGCACCGAGGGCGCATTTCGCGATGGCGATTGGCGGGTGGTATTTGCCGGCCATGGCTACACCTGGCTGGGGGACGCGAGCCATCCCACCCCGCCGCTGTGGCTGGATGATTTGCAAGCGGCAGGCATCCCCCATGAATGGGCCACCGATATCCTGACGCGCCTGTGGCGCAAGCTCGCGCTCAATTGCGCCATCAACCCACTGACCGTGTTGTACCACTGCCGCAACGGCGGTTTGAGCGCCCACCACTGCGAGGTCGCCACGCTCTGCGCCGAACTGGCCGAACTGCTGGAGCGCTGTGGCCAGCCTGCGGCTGCACAGGACTTGCACAGCGAAGTCGAGCGGGTGATCCAGGCCACCGCCGCCAATTATTCCTCCATGTACCAGGACGTCGCCAACGCCCGACGCACCGAGATCAGTTACCTGCTGGGCTACGCTTGCCAGGCCGCGGCCCGCCATCAGTTGGCAGCGCCGCACCTGCAACAGGTACACACGCGGTTGGTGGCGCATCTGCTTGCACGCGGATTGGCCAGCGACTGAGGCACGCGCTACCCTGCCTACCTGTCTATCACCTGGGAAAACTCTGATGCCACTGCGCCAGCGTCTTGAAAATCTACCAGTAGGACAAAAACTGCTGGCGGCCCTGCTGGTGCTTCTCACCACCGTATTGCTGGTGGCCAACCTGACGTTTATCAGCGCCGCCTACTGGATCTCCCAGGAAAGCATGGCCCCCCAGGCCTTGCAGGCTATTGGTCGACTGGTGTCCAACCCCTCGCTCGCCGCCGAGGCGCTTGAGTCCCCGACCAAGGCCGAGGCGCTGCTCAATGAATTGACCAGCTATTCACCGTTGCGCGCCGCCGCGCTGTACGACGGCGAAGGCAACCGCCTGGCGCAGATGCAGCACGGCGACCGCCTGCACCTGCCGGACCACTACCGGCATATCGAAGCGTGGCGCCTCACCGAATTTCGCAGCAACCAGATCATCACCCTGCCCCGTGGCACTCAGCCTTCGGGGCATTTGTTGCTGGTGGCCAGCAGTGAGCTGCCGGTGGCGTTCTATACCGGCACGCTGACCGCGAGCCTGGGCATCCTGATTTTCAGTGTGTTGCTGTGGCTGGTCATCGCCCGGCAGATCAAACGCCTGATCACACGACCGATTCATGAACTTGAAGAACTGTCCCGCCAGGTGACCCGCGAGGAGAACTACGCTTTACGCGCCGGGCGTGGCAACCGTGATGAAATCGGCAGCCTGGCCGAAGCGTTCAACACCATGTTGTCGCGCATCGAAGCCCGCGAGCAGCAGCTCAAACGCGCGCGCGACGACTCCCAGGCCGCGTATGACCAGGCCCAGGGTTTGGCCGAAGAAACCCGGCATACCAACCGCAAGCTGGAACTGGAAGTCCAGGTACGCAGCAAGATCGAGAAAAAGCTCACGGGCTTCCAGAACTACCTGAACAGCATCATTGACTCGATGCCCTCGGCGCTGATCGCCCTGGACGAACAACTCTATGTCACCCAGTGGAACCAGGAAGCTACCGCCCTCTCCGGTACGCGTCTGGACGAAGCCCTGAACCAGCCGGTGTTCCTGGCCTTCCAGCCGCTCAAGCCGTACCTGCCACAGATCAAGGCCACCGTGGAGCAGCACACAGTGGAGCGGATAGAACGGGTCACCTGGATCAAGGACGACGAGCCCAAGCATTATGCGCTGACGTTCTACCCGTTGATGGGCGGCGCCGGGCGCGGTGTGGTGATCCGAATCGACGACATCACCCAGCGCCTGTCCCTGGAAGAAATGATGGTGCAATCGGAAAAAATGCTCTCCGTGGGCGGCCTGGCCGCAGGTATGGCCCATGAGATCAACAACCCGTTGGGCGCGATCCTGCATAACGTGCAGAACATTCGGCGGCGCCTGTCCCCCGAGCTGCCCAAGAACCTTGAACTTGCCGAACAGGTGGGCATCGAGCTGGAGACGGTCAACCGATACCTGCAAGGCCGCGAAGTCCCGCAACTGCTCGACGGCATTCAGCAGGCCGGGGCGCGTGCCGCGAAAATCGTTACCCACATGCTCAGCTTCAGCCGCCGCAGCAATCGCCAGATGGCGCCCTGCGATTTGCCGGCGCTGATCGACCAGGCCGTGGAAATCGCCGGTAACGACTTTGACCTGACCATCGGTTTCGATTTCAAGGGCCAGGCGATCATCCGCCAGTTCGATCCGCAACTGGGCCCGGTGCCCGGCACCGCCAACGAGCTGGAGCAAGTGCTGCTCAACTTGCTGAAAAACGCTGCCCAGGCCATTCACCTGCGCGAGGACGACAGCGAGCCGGGGCGCATCATCCTGCGCACCCGCCTCAACCCGCCGTGGGCGGAAATCCAGGTGGAAGACAACGGCATCGGCATGAGCGAAAACGTGCGCAAACGCACGTTCGAACCGTTCTTTACCACCAAGGAAATCGGCCAAGGTACCGGGCTTGGGCTGTCAGTGTCGTATTTCATCATCACCAACAACCACAAGGGCCAGATGGAAGTGCATTCCACCCTGGGCCAGGGCACCTGCTTTACCTTGCGCCTGCCTTTGGCCGGCAGCCAATTGCCCCCCACTGAACTTACCCAACTGGAGCACTGACCATGGGCTTTCGCCTGTCGAAGATCTACACCCGTACCGGCGACAAAGGCGAGACCGGCCTCGGCGACGGCCGCCGCGTGCCCAAGGACCATCCACGCGTGGAAGCGATTGGCGAGGTGGATACGCTGAACAGCCAACTCGGCCTGCTGTTGGCTAACCTTGAAGAACAAAGCGGCAAGCATCCGGGGTTGAAGGATGTGATTGAAGTGCTCACGCCTTGCCAGCACCGTCTGTTTGACTTGGGCGGTGAGCTGGCCATGCCTGTGTACAAGGCGTTGAATGCGGCGGAAGTGGATCGGCTGGAGGCTGCGATTGATCGCTGGAACGAGCAAGTCGGGCCGCTGGAGAATTTCATCCTGCCTGGCGGTTCAGCGTTGATCGCTCAAGCCCATGTGTGCCGCAGCCTGGCGCGCAGCGCCGAACGCCGTTGTCAGCACCTGAATGCGGTGGAACCGTTGGAGGGTGTGGGGTTGGCGTACATCAATCGGTTGTCGGATTTGCTGTTTGTGGCGGCCAGGGTGATTGCCAAACGCCAAGGTGTTGCGGAAGTGTTGTGGCAGGCGGCGGCCAAGCCACACTGAGCAGATCGTTCCCACGCTTTGCGTGGGAATGCATCAACGGACGCTCCGCGTCCCAAAGCGTGACGCAGAGCGTCGCAGGAGGCATTCCCACGCAGAGCGTGGGAACGATCAGCACGATCAGCAGAGCGTGGGAACGCTCATCACACCTGCGGCCAGAACGCCCGAATACCTGCCACACCTTGCGCACCAGCCTCCCAAGCTTGCTCCCGCTGCGCCGGCCCAACCCCGCCCAACAGAAACACCGGCTTGCTGAACCCGGCGATCAACTCAGCCGCCTGTTCCCAACCCAACGGCTGCGCATCCGGATGGGTCTGAGTCGGCTGCACCGGCGACAGCGTGACAAAATCCACGTCCATCAACTCTGCCAGCGCCAGTTCTTCCGCGTTGTGGCAAGACGCCGCCAACCAGCGGTCTTTGGGCAGCGGCCGGCCCTTGCTCGCGTATTTGCGCAACTGCGCCGAGGTCATATGCCACCCCGCAGCAGGGAAATCCCCCAGCCACTCGAACGGCCCCTTGAGCATCAGTTGCGCCTTGCCGGCGCACAGGCCCACCGCATCTACCGCCAGGTCGCGGTATTTGGGGTCGTAACCGTTAGGGGCACGCAGTTGAACCAGCTTGATGCCACCGGCAATAGCCTTCTGGATACCGCGCAACAGCGTCGGGGTCTCCAGCTCGCCAGGGGTGATCAGGTACTCGGCGGGCAAGCGTGCCGCGGCGACAATCGGCGCATTCGCCGCCGGGAATTCATAGTTGACCAGGTCCCGCGGTGCCACCCACGCCAAAGGCTGCCCTTCAGCGCCATGGGGCTCGCCGGTAAAAGCCGAGACTTCCCAGACATCCAGCAATACCTGCTTGTCCGGATAGTCATGTTGCACCTTGATCAGCGGCCGCGCCGTGGTGACCTGGATGCCCAGCTCTTCCTGCAATTCACGGGACAAGGCCGTGGCAACCGACTCATCAGCCTCCACCTTGCCGCCGGGAAATTCCCAGAGGCCGCCTTGATGCTGAGTATCGGCACGGCGCGCCAGCAGGATCCTGCCATCGACACCGCGGATCACCGCTGCAGCTACATGTACTCGTTTCACCGCCAGTTTCCTCTTGGTATCAGGTACGGTATTCCGCGTTGATCTTCACGTACTCGTGGGACAGGTCGGTGGTCCAGATGGTTTCGCTGCAGTCACCACGACCCAGTTCGATACGGATGGTGATTTCTTCCTGCTGCATCACCGCCGAGCCCTGGGCTTCGGTGTAGGTTTCGGCGCGGGCGCCACGGCTGGCGATGCACACGTCACCCAGGAACACGTCGATTTTGCTCACGTCCAGGTCCGGCACGCCGGCACGGCCGACAGCCGCGAGGATACGGCCCCAGTTCGGGTCCGAAGCAAACAGCGCGGTCTTGATCAGCGGCGAGTGCGCCACGGTGTAGCCCACATCCAGGCATTCCTGATGGTTGCCGCCGCCGTTGACTTCAACCGTGACGAACTTGGTCGCGCCCTCGCCGTCACGCACGATGGCCTGGGCCACGTCCATGCACACTTCGAACACCGCCTGTTTCAACGCCGCAAACAACGGGCCTTCGGTGGAGGTGATTTCCGGCAGGTTGGCCTGGCCGGTGGCGATCAGCATGCAGCAGTCGTTGGTGGAGGTGTCACCGTCGATGGTGATGCGATTGAACGACTTGTTGGCGCCGTCCAGCATCAGGCGTTGCAGCACATCACGGGAAACTTTGGCGTCGGTGGCGATATAGCCGAGCATGGTGGCCATGTTCGGGCGGATCATGCCTGCGCCTTTGCTGATACCGGTGACGGTGATGGTCACGCCCTCATACACGAACTGGCGGCTCGCGCCTTTGGGCAAGGTGTCGGTGGTCATGATGCCAGTGGCCGCAGCCGCCCAGTTATCCACAGACAGATCATCGAGCGCGGCTTGCAGGGCGCCTTCGATTTTTTCCACCGGCAGCGGCTCACCGATCACACCGGTGGAGTACGGCAACACCTGGCTGGCATCGACGCCGGTCAACTGGGCCAGCTTGGCGCAGGTGCGCGCCGCCGCCGCCAGGCCGGGCTCGCCGGTGCCCGCGTTGGCGTTGCCGGTATTGGTCAGCAGGTAGCGAATCGACCCGGCCACGCGCTGCTTGGCCAGAATCACCGGCGCGGCGCAGAAGGCGTTGAGGGTGAACACGCCCGCTACGGTCGAGCCTTCAGCACAGCGCATCACCACCACATCCTTGCGCCCCGGGCGCTTGATGCCCGCCGAAGCGATACCGAGTTCAAAACCGGCAACCGGGTGCAACGTGGGCAAAGGACCAAGACCAACAGCCATGAATGCGCTCCTTAAAAATAGGTGATGTCTGTGCCGTCGCTATCGACGGTGGGAATTAATGGCAAAACGCCGCGACGGCAAAGGCCGGTCGCGGCGCGGGGTGTTGCAGCGTCAGGCGAAAATCTTATTCGATCTGGCCGTGGCAGTGTTTGAATTTCTTGCCCGAACCGCAGTAGCACAGCTCGTTGCGGCCCAGCTTCTGGTCATTGCGAACCGGGGTCTGGGCCAGGGCCACATCGACCTCTTCACCCAATGCTTCAGGCTCATCCAGGCCCGGCGCTTCGTCGTGCTGGAACTGCATGCGCGCCGCCAGTGCTTCGGCTTCCTGACGCAGGCGTGCTTCTTCCTCGATCGGGTCTTCGCGACGCACTTGAACGTGGGACAGCACGCGGATCGAATCGCGCTTGATCGAATCCAGCAATTCGGAGAACAGCGTGAACGACTCGCGCTTGTACTCCTGCTTCGGGTTCTTCTGGGCGTAGCCACGCAGGTGGATACCGTGACGCAGGTGGTCCATGGTCGACAGGTGGTCTTTCCACAGGTCATCCAGCACGCGCAATACGATCTGTTTTTCGAAGGTGCGCAGTGCTTCGGCACTCGCTTGCTCTTCTTTCTCGTTGTACGCCGCCAGCAGCTCGGCCATCAGTTTTTCGCGCAGGGTTTCTTCGTACAGGTGGTCGTCTTCGTCCAGCCATTGCTGAACCGGCAAGTCCACACCGAAGTCGCTCTTCAATGCCGCTTCTAGGCCGGCAACATCCCACTGCTCAGGCAGGGACTGTGGCGGGATGTGGGCGCTGACAGTGGCGTTGAGCACGTCCTGACGGAAATCAGCGATGGTCTCGCCAATGTTGTCGGCGGCCAGCAACGTGTTACGCATGTGATAAATCACTTTACGCTGTTCGTTGTTGACGTCGTCGAACTCAAGCAGTTGCTTACGAATGTCGAAGTTACGGCCTTCTACTTTGCGCTGGGCCTTCTCGATGGCGTTGGTCACCATGCGGTGCTCGATCGCCTCACCGGACTGCATGCCCAGGGCTTTCATGAAGTTCTTCACCCGGTCCGACGCGAAGATACGCATCAGGCTGTCTTCCAGCGACAGGTAGAAACGGCTGGAACCGGCGTCACCCTGGCGACCGGCACGGCCACGCAGCTGGTTGTCGATACGGCGCGATTCGTGACGCTCGGACGCGATCACCTGCAAGCCACCGGATTCCAGCACAGCCTGGTGACGCTTCTGCCAGTCGGCCTTGATCTGGGCGATCTGCTCAGGCGTCGGGTTGTCGAGCGAGGCCACTTCCACTTCCCAGTTGCCGCCCAGCAGGATGTCGGTACCACGACCGGCCATGTTGGTGGCGATGGTCAATGCGCCTGGGCGACCGGCCTGGGCGATGATCTCGGCTTCTTTTTCGTGGAACTTGGCGTTCAGTACCTTGTGCTCGATACCTTCCTTGTTGAGCAGGTTGGACACGTGCTCGGAGGTCTCGATGGTGGCGGTACCCACCAGGATCGGACGGCCCTTGGCCATGCCATCCTTGATGTCATTGATGATCGCCGCGTATTTCTCTTCGGCGGTCAGGAACACCAGGTCGTTGTAGTCTTTACGCGCCAACGGCTTGTTCGGCGGGATGACCATCACGGCCAGGTTGTAGATCTGGTGGAATTCGAACGCTTCGGTGTCGGCCGTACCGGTCATGCCGGACAGCTTGTTGTACAGACGGAAGTAGTTCTGGAAAGTGGTGGACGCCAACGTCTGGCTTTCGGCCTGGATGTTGAGGTGTTCCTTGGCTTCGATGGCCTGGTGCAGGCCTTCGGACAGACGACGACCGGGCATGGTACGACCGGTGTGCTCGTCAACCAGTACCACCTGGCCGTCCTGCACGATGTACTCGACGTTGCGGTGGAACAGCTTGTGGGCGCGCAGGCCAGCGTACACGTGGGTCAACAGGCCCAGGTTGTGCGCCGAGTACAGGCTTTCACCTTCGGCCAATTCGCCGATCTGGGTCAGCATCTCTTCGACAAACTGGTGACCGGCTTCGTTGAGTTCGACCTGGCGGGTCTTCTCGTCGATGGTGAAGTGACCTTCTTTGGTCACCACGCCTTCCACCTCCTCGATGTGCTGCTCAAGACGCGGGATCAACTTGTTGATCTCGGTGTACAGGCGCGAGCTGTCTTCGGCCTGGCCGGAGATGATCAGCGGGGTACGGGCTTCGTCGATGAGGATGGAGTCGACTTCGTCGATCACGGCAAAGTTGAGTTCACGCTGGAATTTTTCATCCATGCTGAACGCCATGTTGTCGCGCAGGTAGTCGAAACCGAATTCGTTGTTGGTACCGTAGGTGATGTCGCAGGCGTACGCGGCGCGCTTCTCTTCCGGCGGCTGGAACGGCGTTACCACGCCGACGGTCAGGCCGAGGAATTCATACAGCGGGCGCATCCAGTTGGCGTCCCGGCGAGCCAGGTAGTCGTTCACCGTCACAACGTGCACGCCCTTGCCGGACAGTGCGTTGAGGTAAACGCCCAGGGTTGCCACCAGGGTCTTGCCTTCACCGGTGCGCATTTCGGCAATCATGCCTTCATGCAAGGTCATGCCGCCGATCAACTGGACGTCGAAGTGGCGCATGCCCATGACGCGCTTACCGGCTTCACGGGCGACCGCAAAGGCTTCGGGCAGCAGCTTGTCGAGGGTTTCACCTTTGGCTATGCGGGCCTTGAACTCTTGGGTCTTGGCGCGCAATTGCTCGTCCGACAGAGCAACCATCTGCTCTTCGAAGGCATTGACCAGCTGCACCGTCTTGAGCATGCGTTTGACTTCGCGCTCATTCTTGCTTCCAAAAAGTTTCTTTAACAAAGGCGCAAACATATCGGCAGGTTCTTCCACACATAGGGATGGAGGGCGCACCGTGAGTGGCCCGAGCAGCCCTCACGGCCGCATTGCGAACGCGCATTCTACCCGGAATCGTGGGTGAGGAAAGTGGCGTTGTTCCCCGAGGCAGGCACGGCGCTGTGAGAGGGCCTGTTTAAAATAAGGGCTTTTGCGCGAACTTCAACCCATGGAGCGCAGAAGTTACTTATTGATTTCATGGGCAAAGCCCAGCCGAGGCACGGCCGCGGGGTGTACCGGCGCTTTCTGTTAAGATAACCGCTCTGTTACCTAAGGTGTCTAAACATGGCATTTCGCCCTCTTACAGCCCGCGCGCCCGGCGTGTTGCTTCGCGAAGCCAAGCCGTTGAAAGCCATCTTTGGCCATGCCAAACGCCTGGGCCATTTGCAACGCCTGCTGGAAAGCCAGCTGCAACCTGCCGCACGTGAGCACTGTCATGTGGCGTCCTGGCGAGAAGGCAATCTGCTATTAATTGTCACCGATGGTCATTGGGCCACGCGCTTGCGTTATCAGCAAAAACGCTTGCAGCGCCAGTTGATGGCGTTTGAAGAATTCGCCGGCTTGACGCGCATTCAGTTCAAGGTACAGCCACCCACCGTGCCGCAAGGCGCAGTGGGGCATACCCTGGACCTGTCGGAAACGGCCGCCGAAACCCTTCAGGCCACCGCCGAAGGGATCAACGACCCGGGCTTGCGCGCCGCCCTGGAACGGCTGGCCGCCCATGCCCGGCCCAAAGCCTGAAACGTTATTTGCGTTTGCTGCCGCCCAATAACGAACCCAGCAGACCACGTACCAATTGGCGCCCCATCTGATTGGCGGCCTGCTGCATGGCTGACTTCAACGCCTTGCCCGCCGTGGTCCCCAGGAAGGCACCGGCCCTGTCGGTAAAGCTCGGCTCTTCGGCGGCCGGAGCAGCCTGCTCGGCAGGCCCAAGCTCCTTGCGGGCCATCAGCACTTCATAGGCAGACTCACGATCCACCGGCTTGTCATAGCGCCCCAACAGCGGCGAGCTGGCAACCAACGCTTTACGTTCGGCTTCGGTGAGCGGCCCGATCCGCGATTGCGGAGGAGCAACCAGTACGCGCTGGACGACTTCCGGCGTGCCCTTTTCCTGCAAGGTTCCCACCAAGGCCTCACCAGTGCCCAACTCTGTAAGCACCGACAAGGTATCGAATGTCGGGTTGGGACGAAAACCGTCCGCCACCGCTCGCAGGGACTTCTGTTCTTTGGCAGTGAACGCGCGCAAACCGTGCTGGATGCGCAGGCCCAGTTGCGCCAGCACCGTATCCGGCAAGTCGCCCGGCGATTGCGTGACGAAATACACGCCGACGCCTTTGGACCGGATCAGGCGCACTACCTGCTCCAGGCGCTCCTGCAAGGCTTTTGGCGTATCGGCGAACAACAAGTGCGCTTCATCGAAAAACAACGCCAGCAACGGTTTGTCGGCATCGCCGCGTTCCGGCAATTGTTCGAACAACTCTGCCAGCAGCCACAACAGGAAGGTCGCGTAGACCTTCGGCGCTTCATGCACCAAGCGGCTGGCGTCCAGCAGGTGGATGCGCCCACGCCCATCACTGGCGGGCTGCAAAATATCCTCCAATTGCAGGGCCGGCTCGCCAAACAGGGCTTCGGCGCCCTGCTGCTCCAGCACTGCCAGACGCCGCAACAAGGCCTGGCTGGAACCGGTGGTCATCAAGGCGGCGTCTTCGCCCAGTAGTTCCGGGTGATAGCGCAGGTGATTGAGCAGTGCCTTGAGGTCCTTGAGGTCCAGCAGCAACAGGCCTTCGCGGTCGGCCACTTTGAACGCCGCATAGAGCGCCGATTGCTGGCTGTCGGTGAGCTCCAACAGGCTGCCGAGCAAGAGCGGGCCCATTTCACTGATGGTGGTGCGCAACGGATGACCGGATTGGCCGTGGATATCCCACAGGGTTACCGGGTACGCCTGGGCCGTGTAATTAAGGAAGGGCATACCGGCGATGCGCTCGGCCACTTTGCCCTGGGGGTTGGCGGCGGCGCCCAGGCCGCAGAGGTCGCCTT
Source organism: Pseudomonas sp. FSL L8-0168 (assembly GCF_037976155.1). Lineage (NCBI taxonomy): Bacteria > Pseudomonadati > Pseudomonadota > Gammaproteobacteria > Pseudomonadales > Pseudomonadaceae > Pseudomonas > Pseudomonas sp. FSL L8-0168. The sequence continues at coordinate 4,056,944 of NZ_CP150262.1, forward strand.
TGATGTCGGCAGCGAACACCGCCACACCCGCATCACTGAAGGCTTCCGCCAGGCGCTGCAAGGTGACGGTCTTGCCGGTGCCCGTGGCGCCAGCGATCAACCCATGACGGTTGGCCAGGCGCATGGACTGGGCGATGGGCAGGCCGTCAAGGCCAGCACCGATAAGCAGTTGTGTGGAGTCAGGCATTTCGTCACCTATGGTTAATCTTTAGTGCCGCGAGGTCGATATAGACGGATGTAAGCCCGACAAAGACTAAAAAACGGTCAGATAATTCCGATATGGACCAACGGAGCTATCACCAGAAATACCACACCTTTTTTGACGCTGCCATTTTGCGCCTCCCGCATAGGATGCGCCTCGGATATTAAGACCTTAGCGGACCCTTCAAGCCATGAACAAAAATCTGCGCTTCAGCCACAAGATCCTGCTTGCAGCCTCCCTTATCGTCATCGCCGCTTTCGCGTTGTTTACCCTCTACAACGACTACCTGCAGCGCAACGCGATTCGTGACGACCTCAATAACTACCTGCATGAGATGGGCGACGTCACCGCCAGCAACATCCAGACCTGGCTCACCGGGCGTATCGCCCTGGTGGAAAACGCCGCACAGAACATCGCCATCAACCCTGAACAAAGCGTGGTCGCCAGCCTGCTGGAACAGAAAGCGCTGACCTCGTCATTCATGGCCACCTACGTCGGTGACAGCCAGGGCACCTTCACCATTCGTCCTGACACCAAGATGCCCGACGGCTTCGATCCGCGTGTTCGCCCCTGGTACAAGGGCGCCCAGGCCAGCAACGGTTCAACCCTGACCGAACCCTATATCGACGCGGCGACCGGGCAACTGATCATTTCCGTCGCCACGCCCAGCGCCAAGGGTGGCCAGAGCATCGGCGTAGTCGGCGGCGACCTGAGCCTGCAGACCCTGGTGGACAACATCGGCGCGCTGGATTTTGGCGGCATGGGTTATGCGTTCCTGGTCAGCGCCGACGGCAAAGTGCTGGTGCACCCGGATAAAGCCCTGGTGATGAAGACCCTGGCGGACGTTTATCCAAAAGACACGCCGAAGATCAGCGGCGATTTCAGCGAAGTGCAAGCCAACGGCAAGACCAATATCGTGACGTTTACACCGATCAAGGGCCTGCCCTCGGTAAACTGGTACCTGGGCGTTTCGGTGGATAAAGACAAGTCTTTCGCCATGCTCAGTGAGTTTCGCACCTCGGCGGTGATCGCAACGATCATCGCGGTGGTGATCATCATCGCCCTGCTCGGCATGCTCATCCGCGTCTTGCTGCAACCTTTGCACCTGATGACCCGAGCCATGCAGGACATTGCCGACGGTGAAGGCGACCTGACCCGCCGCCTGACCATCCAGAACAATGATGAATTCGGCACCCTGGGCAATGCCTTCAACCGCTTCGTCGAGCGCATTCATACCTCGATTCGCGAAGTGTCTTCAGCCACCGAGCACGTCAATGAAGTGGCCCTGCGGGTGGTCAGCGCCTCCAACTCGTCGATGGTCAACTCCGACGAACAGGCCAACCGCACCAACAGCGTCGCTGCGGCCATCAATCAACTGGGGGCCGCAGCTCAGGAGATCGCACGCAACGCCGCCCAAGCCTCCAGTCAGGCCAGCGATGCCAGGCACTTGGCCGAAGACGGCCAGCAGGTGGTTGAACGCAATATCAAGGCGATGACGCAGTTATCCAGCATGATCAGCACCTCAAGCACCAATATCGAAGCACTTAACAGCAAAACGGTGAATATCGGCCAGATTCTTGAGGTGATCACCAGCATTTCCCAGCAAACCAATCTGCTGGCGCTCAATGCGGCGATCGAAGCGGCGCGCGCCGGGGAAGCCGGGCGTGGCTTTGCGGTCGTGGCCGATGAAGTGCGCAACCTCGCTCATCGCACTCAGGAATCGGCACAACAGGTGCAGACGATGATCGAAGAGCTACAGGTGGGCGCCCGGGACTCGGTGACTACCATGAGCGAAAGCCAACGCCACAGCCTGGACAGCGTGGAAATCGCCAACCTGGCCGGCGAGCGCCTGAACAGCGTGACCCAGCGCATTGGCGAGATCGACGGTATGAACCAGTCGGTCGCCACCGCCACTGAAGAACAGACCTCGGTGGTGGAGTCGATCAATATGGACATCACCGAGATCAACACCCTCAACCAGGAAGGGGTGGAAAACCTGCAATCGACCCTGCGCGCCTGCTCGGACCTGGAACAACAGGCCTCGCGTTTGAAGCAATTGGTGGGCAGCTTCCGGATCTGAGGGGCAATACCGACCATTACAGCGAACGCAATGCGAACTAATGTGGGAGCGGGCTTGCTCGCGAAAGCAGTCTATCAGTTGAAGATGTACTGACTGATTCACCGCTTTCGCGAGCAAGCCCGCTCCCACAGGGGACCTGCGTTTAACAGACCGGCATAACACACCAATCCCAATCGAACATCTATCCTTACCTCAGGTCCATCTAGGGAGAGCAATGGATCGGAGGGATGTTCATCGTGCATATCGCTGACATAACCATGTTCTACGCCCCGGCCAGCGGTGGCGTACGCACTTACCTTGACGCCAAGCACCGGCGTCTGGCGCTCAAGCCGGGCATTCGCCACAGCCTGTTGATACCCGGTGCACACTTGAGCGAGCAGGACGGCATCTTCAAAGTACCGGCGCCCGCCCTGCCCTTCGGCAAAGGCTATCGCTTCCCCCTTCGTTTGGCGCCTTGGCGAAATGTCCTGCACGATTTACAGCCTGACCTGATCGAAGTTGGCGACCCTTACCTGACCGCCTGGGCCGCACTGGATGCCCGACGCCAATTGGATGTGCCGGTCATCGGCTTTTACCACTCCGACCTGCCACTGCTGGTGAGCAATCGCATGGGGCCTTGGTTTACCCCCAATGTTGAAGCCTATGTGCGCAAACTCTATGGGAATTTCGACCGAGTGCTCGCCCCCAGCCAGGTAATGGCCGACAAGCTCACCGGGCTTGGCGTCAGAAATGTCTTCGTGCAACCCCTGGGTGTAGACCTGCAAACCTTCACCCCTGAGGTACGTGACCCCGGCCTGCGCGCCGAACTGGGGATTGGCGAAGACACTCGACTACTGATCTTCGCCGGGCGCGGCTCCAAGGAGAAAAACCTGCCGGTGCTGCTCAACTGCATGAAACGCCTGGGGGAAGGCTACCACTTGCTGTTGGTGGGCTCCGGCATGCCGGCCAGCGTGCCAGACAATGTCACCGTGATTGACGGATTCCGGCCCGCCCAACATGTCGCTCGGCTGATGGCCAGCGCCGACGCCCTACTGCATGGTGGCGACCAGGAGACCTTCGGCCTGGTGATCCTGGAAGCCATGGCTTGCGGTATTCCAGTGGTCGCCGTGGCGGCCGGGGCCTTTACCGAGATTATCGACGAGCGTTGTGGCGTGCTGTGTGCGCCAAACAACCCCAAGGCCATGGCCGATGCGGTGCGCGAGTTGTTCAGTACCGACAGCCGACGCCTGGGTGCTCAGGCTCGGCGCCATGTCGAGCAGCATTATGCGTGGGACACAGTAGTCGACAGCCTGCTGGGGCATTACTGCGCCGTGCTGGGCAGCCATGAACCGATGCTCGCCCATGGCTGAGCGCGCGCTGATGCTGGTACTGCACGACGTGGCACCGCACACCTGGGCCGACTACCGGCCCTTCGTCGAGGCCGTCGATGCACTGGGCGACGTGCCCATCACTTGGCTGGTGGTGCCGGACTTCCATCACCATGACGACCTAGCCGCCCACCGCGATTTTCGGCGCCTGCTCGATAGCCGTGTCGCCAAGGGCGATGAACTCACCTTGCATGGTTATTACCATTGCGACGACCAACCTCGGCCGCGTACGCCAAAAGAATGGTTTATGCGACGCATCTATACCCACGAAGGCGAGTTTTACCAGCTGTCCGAAGCCGAGGCGTTGCGGCGGTTGACCGCCGGCATTGAGGTATTCCAGCGCAATGGCTGGCCGCTGCATGGCTTTGTTGCGCCAGCCTGGTTGATGAGCGATGGCACCCGGCAGGCATTGCGCCAGTTGCCGCTGAGCTACACCAGCGACCCACAACATCTTTATCGCCTACCGGACTTCACGCCTATCAACGCCCCTGGCCTGGTGTGGAGCGCCCGCAGTGCATGGCGCCGGGGATTGTCCAAAATCCTCACTGATCGCCGTGAACAGCGATGGCAGGCCGCCCCGCTGATCCGACTGGGTTTGCATCCGGTGGACATGCGCCACAGGTTTTCCCGCGATTATTGGCTAGACACCCTGCAACGCCTGCTCAACGCGGGGCGCGTCCCCCAAACCAAGGCCGCCTGGCTGGCGACGCAGCCATGGGCCGACTGATCTGGTTAGTGTTGGCGCTCTTGGTGGCGCTGGTGATTCCATTGTGGCTGGGCGGCGGCGAAAGCATTGCGCGCCTGCGCCAGTTTCCGTTGCCCCAGTTACTGGGGATGTTCGCCATGATCATCGGCTGCTGGCTGATCAACAGCCTGCGCATCCGCCTGTTGCTTGGCGAGCATCGCGGCCAGTTAGGGCCGCTCAAAAGCCTTGGCGTGGTGATATCCACTGAATTCGCCATGTGTGCAACTCCCGGCGGCAGCGGCGGGCCGTTGACCCTGATGGCCCTGCTGGCGCGCAATGGTATCCGCCCCGCCCATGGCAGCGCAGTGTTCGCCATGGACCAATTGAGCGACCTGGTGTTTTTTCTCTGCGCACTGGTGGGGATCTTGCTGTATGCGCTGTTCCATAGCCTCAGCCCGCGTCTGGAGTGGTTGCTGGGGCTTAGCGCCGTGTCGATGGTGGGTGGGGTAATCAGTGGCTGGGCCGTGGTGCATGTTCACCGGCGGCTGATTCGCCTGGCGGGTTTGGCACTCAAGGCCATGAAGGTCGGCGCTACCACCCGCCGACGCTGGGCACGCCGGTTGCTGCGTTTTCTTGCGGCGTTCAGCGCCACCCTGAAACTACCCCGGAGCACCTTGCTTGGGGTCTTTGCGCTGACCAGCCTGCATTGGCTGCTGCGTTACAGCGTGCTGTACCTGGCGCTGCGCGGGTTGGGGGGCGAGGTACAGTGGGCCTGGAGCTTTCTGATCCAGATGTTATCCCTGACTGCGGGGCAGTTCAGCCTGGCGCCAGGCGGGGCCGGCGCTGCGGAATTGACGTCAGCGGCACTGCTGGCGCCCATGGTGGGCACATCCACAGCGGCTGCGGCAATTCTGATCTGGCGCGCGGTGACCTACTACTTCTATTTGCTGGCCGGTGCGCCAGTGTTTCTATTGATGGTCGGCAAACCGCTGCTCAAGCGTCTTTTTCAGGGGCGGCAGGCGGCTGGTCCTGCGCCTGTGTCTGCTCCCATAAACGCGCCGCGCCTGGAAAATCAGTACCATCCTCGGCATCCAGCGCGTCCGGGTCGTAACGGCTCAAACAGCCCTCGCCCAAGGTAGCAGGCGCCCGTGAGGTGGCTTTATCGAGCGGATCGCTCATGGGAATCTCCAGAAGCAGAAATAAAAAAGGGCCTGGAGAGTTTTACCTCCAGGCCCCGGTGTCTTTCAATCACAATCGCCGGGTCAGAAGACCACGGTCTTGTTGCCGTGCACCAACACGCGATCTTCCAAGTGATAGCGCAGGCCACGGGCCAGCACCATCTTCTCGACGTCACGGCCGAAGCGCACCATGTCTTCAATGCTGTCGCTGTGGCTGACGCGCACCACGTCCTGCTCGATGATCGGGCCGGCGTCCAGCTCTTCGGTCACGTAGTGGCAGGTTGCACCAATCAGCTTCACGCCACGCAGGGAAGCCTGGTGATACGGCTTGGCACCGACAAAGGACGGCAAGAAGCTGTGGTGAATGTTGATCACCTTGCCAGCGTATTCGCGGCACAGTTCCGGTGGCAGGATTTGCATGTAGCGCGCCAGCACCACCACATCCGCGTCATGCTGCTTGACCAGTCGCGATACCTCGGCAAATGCCGGTTCCTTGTCCTGTGGGTTGACCGGCACATGGTAATAAGGGATGCCATGCCATTCGACCATGCTGCGCAGGTCGTCGTGGTTGGAGATCACGCAAGCAATCTCGCAATCGAGTTCGTCGCTGTGCCAGCGGTGCAGCAGGTCTGCCAGGCAGTGGGATTCGCGGCTGGCCATCAGCACCACGCGTTTCTTCTGCTCTGTATCGGTGATGTGCCAGGTCATCGAAAACTCTTCGGCAATCGGCGCAAACGCCTCGCGGAATGCTTCCAGGCCAAAGGGCAGCGTATCGGCACGGATTTCGTGACGCATGAAAAACCAACCACTGAGATCGTCCGAGTGATGGCTCGCCTCGGTGATCCAGCCATTATGGGAAGCCAGAAAGTTACTGACCTTGGCAACGATGCCAACCCGGTCCGGGCAAGCAATCACCAGCCGAAAAGTGCGCATTAGGGGGAAACTCCAGAACTTCACAAAGGCCGCTATTCTAGCGATTACGCAGAAAAACTGCAGTATTCCCTTGCACCTTATCTTGAGGCATGGCCGTGGTAACACCCCTTAATCGTGTAAGGTTTTACCACCGCTATATGACGGTACAACGGCATGCTGAGGTCAGTAGCAAAAAATTAACGCGATTATCTTTGCGCTTAACGCTGACTAATTAACTCATCGGCCAGGTTTTCTCACACACATTCAATGTCATTCACCTGAATAACGTCTTAAATGTTTACTTGATGAAATTGCCTGACTATTATTAGGCCACTCACCCTGTCAATCAGCGTTCTACATAAGGTAGTCCACATGTCACTGATCAACGAATACCGCGCCACCGAAGAAGCTATCAAAGAGCTGCAAGCCCGTTTGAAGAACCTGTCCGAAGACGACAAGCTGAAAACCGAGCTGGAATTCGAAGGCAAATTGCGCACCCTGATGGGTGAATACTCCAAATCCCTGCGTGACATCATCGCGCTGCTGGATCCAGAGTCGAAAGTTAAAGCACCGCGCGGCGCTGTGAAAACTACCGGCACCAAGCGTGCTCGCAAGGTCAAGCAATACAAAAACCCACACAACGGCGAAGTGATTGAAACCAAAGGTGGCAACCACAAAACTCTGAAAGAGTGGAAAGCCAAGTGGGGCGGTGACGTAGTTGAAGGTTGGGCAACCCTGCTGGGCTAAGCCCGGTCGGACGTTCACCCGATACGTCACACATGAAAAACGCCAGCTTGCTGGCGTTTTTTATTGTCTGAATATTCTGTAGTTATGCGCTTACAGACTCAAGCGCGCCGCTAATGAATCCACATAGTCCTGCCATTGCGCCAGCACCTGGCACTGAAACGATGTAGCACTAACCGCCAACTCCTCACGCGCCTGCTTAAATGCCAACAGGGTATTCGGCGCCCCCCACTGCGCCTCCGACAAACGTTGCTGACAGAAAAGTTTCCAGCGTTGTTGCTCGTCATTGTTCAAGGTTTCAGGAAAGTTACGCGCCCGGTAGCGAAATAATAATTCCGGCAAACGATGATCATCGAACGGCCACTGCTGACGGGCTAATTGCGCGGGCTCTGCCATGCGAACTTGCTCACATAAACGGCGGTCACGATCACCAATAAAACCCTCGTAGAGCTGCTGCTCCGGGTCCGCGTTCGACGCAAAGTCTTCCTCGGCATAAATGGCCGCTAACTTGTCCCGCCAAACTTCCTGTGCGTCAGTTAGTCGCAGCGCCCGCGCGAGGCAAGCCTCCTTATCCAGTTGCAGGCGCTCAAGATCTTGCGGGCGCAGCACCTTCAACGGCGCAACCACCGGGCAGCGGTTGATATGCAGTAGCTTGAGCGGAACCGGCAGCTCACCTTCGGCCAGCTCATCGCGGCGCGTGTAAAGACGCTGGCGCAGGGTCGCCGCATCCAGGTCCAACAGCCCTTGCGGATCGAGCCCCAGGTCACAGACGATCAAGGCATTGCGATTGCGTGGGTGCCAGGCCAGGGGCAAGACCACGCCCAGGTAATGGCGTTCGGCGGAGAAACGCCCGGAGATATGCACCATCGGTTGCAGCAACCGCACCTGATCCATGACCCGTTGTTTACTGCGCAGTTGAAACAACCATTCATATAACTTCGGTTGTTTCTCCCGGACCAACCGCGCCAGGGCGATGGTTGCACGCACATCCGACAACGCGTCATGGGCCTGGCCGTGGTCTATGCCGTTGGCCTCTGTCAAGCGTTCGAGCTTGAGGGTCACACGCCCGTCCTGCTCGGGCCAGTTGATGCCCTCCGGCCGCAGGGCGTAGGCGGTGCGCATCACATCGATCAAGTCCCAGCGACTGTTGCCGCCCTGCCACTCGCGCGCATAGGGGTCGAAAAAATTGCGGTACAGACTGTAGCGCGTCATTTCATCGTCGAATCGCAGGGTGTTGTAGCCGGCGCCGCAGGTACCTGGCGCGGCCAATTCGGCGTGCACCCGAGTCATGAAATCGGCTTCGGCAAGGCCCTTCTCAGCGAGGATACTCGGCGTAATGCCCGTGATCGCACACGCTGCCGGATGAGGCAGGATATCGTCGCTGGGCTGGCAATAAAGGTTGATCGGCGCACCGACCTCATTGAGCTCAAGGTCGGTGCGGATACCGGCTACCTGGAGCGGGCGATCGTTGCGCGGGTTGATGCCGGTGGTTTCATAGTCGTACCAGAAAATCGAGGTCACGGGCTATTCCTGTGCTGAAGACCGACAAAGTCTAGGCGCTGCAAGGCGTCCGGGGCCAGCGATACCTTACTGTATAAATATCCAGAAAAACCTCGGGTGGTTGCTTCCATCCTCGACACTGCTAGCATCCGTGTCTCTCAAGTCGCCTCGCAGTGCCAAGGATCGCAATGCCATCAACCCCTCTGGATACCCACTATCAGATAGAAACGCCCGAGGGCATCGACCTGCCCCTGCGCCCTGCTGGCCTGCCCTCCCGGGCATTGGCGTTTGCATTCGACCTGGGCGTGCGCGGGATCATCATGGGTATCCTGCTGGTGCCGCTGGCGCTGCTCGGCAATGTGGGGATCGGGCTGGGTTCGCTGCTGCTGTTCCTGGTGAGCTGGTGGTACATGGTGTTGTTCGAAGTGCTCAACCAGGGCTGCTCGCCAGGCAAGCAGGTCATGGGGCTGCGCGTGGTACAAGATGACGGCACGCCCATTGGCTGGTCGGCATCGCTGATCCGCAACCTGCTGCGTTTTGTCGACATGCTGCCCTTCGGTTATTTCCTGGGCGCGATCAGTTGCCTGCAACATCCGCACTTCAAGCGGCTCGGCGACCTGGCCGCCGGTACGCTGGTGGTCTACCGGGAATTGCCGCTGGTACGCCCAAGCATCCCTCAAGCGCCCGCCCTGCGCCTACCCTTCGCACTGGAGTTGAGCGAACAGAGGGCCATCCTCGGTTTCGCCGAACGCCAGGCCGAACTCTCGGCCGAACGGGTGCATGAACTGGCCGCCATCCTCGCAGAGCCCCTGCAGGTGTCTGCGCCGCGCGCCGTGGAGCAACTCAACGGGGTAGCCCGTGGTTTGTTGGGGCCGACATGAAGCAGAGCCTTTTTGAAAGCCGCCACCAGCGCCAATGGCATACCTTCGCCGAGCAGTTGACACAACTGGAGCAAGGTAAAGCCAAGGCCGCCGATGTTGCCGACTTCCCGCATCAATATCGACGCCTGTGCCAACATCTGGCCCTGGCTCAGCAACGCGGCTATAGCAGTTACCTGGTCGACACGTTGCAACAACTGGCACTGCGCGGCCATCAACAACTGTATCGCCATCGCAGCCAACTGACGGCAAACATACTGGCGTTTCTTCTCGCCGACTTCCCGCGCCTGGTACGCGAACAATGGCGCTTCGTGCTGATCGCTGGCCTGCTGTTCTTTGGCAGCCTGGTGGGGATAGCCCTGCTGGTGTACCTGTTCCCCGATCTTATCTACAGCATCATCAGCCCCCAGCAGGTGGCCGACATGCAGGGCATGTACAACCCCGACGCCAGCCGTCTGGGCCGTGCTGCCGAACGGGCCGCCAGCGAAGACTGGATGATGTTTGGCTATTACGTGATGCACAACATCGGCATCGCCTTCCAGACCTTTGCCGCCGGCCTGTTGTTCGGCCTGGGCAGTGTGTTCTTCCTGATTTTCAACGGCCTGGTCATAGGTGCAGTCTCCGGGCACCTTACCGACATTGGCTATGGCCAGACCTTCTGGTCGTTTGTCATTGGTCACGGCGCATTCGAGTTGAGCGCCATCACGCTGGCCGGTGCCGCAGGTTTGCAACTGGGCTGGTCACTGGTTGCCCCCGGGCGCTTGGCACGCAGCGAGGCCCTGCGCCTGGCCGCCCGCAAAAGCGTACGGATGCTTTGCGGTGTCATGGTGTTCCTGTTGATCGCAGCCTTTATCGAAGCCTACTGGTCCTCAACCACTCGCATTGAGCCCTGGATCAAATACGCAGTAGGCGCCGCGCTCTGGCTGCTGGTGGCCGCTTACCTGTCCCTGGCCGGGCGGAGTCGCCATGCGCCTGACTGACGCCAGCGTGGTGATTCGCCCGCGTACTTCCTGGGAAGCCATGGACCTGGGCGTACTGATGGCCAGGGAACACCGTGTCCTGCTGATGGGCAGTTGGGCGCTGGTAAGCTTGCCGGTATTCAGCCTGTTGACGGTGCTGCTCTGGAATTACCCGTCTTTGGTCATGTTCCTGTTCTGGTGGCTCAAGCCGGCCTTCGACCGCTTGCCGCTGTACATTCTGTCCAAGGCCCTGTTTGGTGAGCCCCCCAGCCTCAAACAGGCCGTTCGCCAGTGGCCGCAATTGCTCAAGGGGCAACTGTTCGCAAGCCTGACGTGGCGGCGGCTGAGCATGAGCCGCAGCTTCACCCTGCCCGTCAGCCAACTGGAAGGCCTGGACGGTGACGCACGTCAACGACGCCTTGGAGTGTTGCTGCAACGTAACGCTGGCGCCGCACGCTGGCTGACGACCATCGGTGTGCACATGGAAATCGGCCTCTGGTTTGGCGGCATGATCCTGTTCTATCTCTTCATCCCGCAACAGGTTGAACTGGACTGGGACTGGCAACGGCTAATATTCGCGTCAGCCTCGGACGTGCTTTGGCTTGAGCACCTGAGCAATGCCTTCTATGCCCTGGTCCTGGTGTTCTGGGAACCCATCTACGTCGCCTGTGGCTTCAGCCTGTACCTCAACCGCCGCACAGTGCTGGAGGCCTGGGACCTGGAACTGGTATTCCGTCGGCTGCGCCAGCGCCTGAGCAATGTCGCACCGCTGCTGTTGCTGGTGGTTGGCCTGGCGTTGCTACACATCAGCCCACCGACCATGGCAGATGAAACCACAGCCCATAAGCCACTTAGCACCCAGGCCGCCAGCCAATCCATCCAGGCGTTGCTGGAAAAGCCACCTTTCAAGAACCCGGAAACCGTCACACGCTATCGGTTTGGCGAAGAAAAAGCGCCGGTTAAAAACAAGGCCACGGGCGACGGCAAATTACCTGGCTGGCTCCAGGCACTGCTCGACAACCTTAACAGCGACACCTTCAAATACGTCGCCAAAACTTTGGAAATACTGCTCTGGAGCCTTGTGATTGGCGGCCTGGCCCTGGTGTGCTGGCGTTACCGTGAATGGTTGCGCACGTTCGTCAGCCGCCTTGGGCCTACTCGCACGGCCGCTCCCTCGCCCGTTCCCGCTCAGTTGTTCGGGCTGGAACTGGGCACCGAGACATTGCCCGAAGACATCGCCAGTACCGCCGAACAACTATGGCCCACCCATCCACGGGAAGCCCTAGGCCTGCTGTATCGCGGGTTGCTCAGCCGGCTGTTGCACGAGTTCGACCTGCCACTGACAAGCGCCGATACCGAGGGGCAGGTACTGGAGCGTGTTCATCATTTGCAACAACCGCAGTTACTGGCGTTCAGCGACGAACTGACACGCCACTGGCAAAACCTGGCCTATGGTCACCGTCTGCCGCCTTCTTCAGCCCAACAAAAACTGTGCAGCGACTGGCGTGCTCTTTTCAGTGACGGAGCGGGCCAATGAATCGCGCGCTATTGTGGACAGCGCTGTTGTTGGCGTGCCTGGTGGGTGCGGGCGGCTTATATGCCTGGCACAAGGCAATTCCCTACGAGGAAGTGGTTGACCGGGGCCCGTCGCCAGAGGCTCGCGCCAATCCCTATCTGGCCGCCGAGCACTTTCTACGCCAGCACGGCTTGGTCGTGGCACACGCCAAGGGCCTTGAACGACTCGCCGAACTGCCCGCCAAAGGCCATAGCCTGTTGTTGCTGGGAGAGCGCAGCAACATGACCCCACGCCAGGTCGACCAACTGCTGGGCTGGGCAAAAGCCGGTGGCCACCTGCTCTTGGTCGCCGAGGCATTATGGGATGAAGAAGCCGGCACAAGCGGTGACCTGCTGCTTGATCGCCTCACTATCCGCCAAACCTTGAGCGACACCTTCGACGAACCCGTGCCACCGCGTAAAAAAACCAAACCGGATCTGACCAAGCTCTATGTCGACAACGAAACCGCACCGGCGTACTTTAGTTTTGACACTTACTTCAACCTCACCGACCCCAAGCACCTGGCGCAGTTTTCCGCCAACAGCGCCCAGTCCAGCCACCTGATGCAACTCGACCTGGGGCAAGGTCGCGTCACGGTGATCACCGACAGCGACCTATGGAAAACCACAGATATCGGCAACCATGATAACGCCTGGTTGCTGTGGTACCTGAACCAGGGCACTGACGTCACCCTGCTGTTCAACAGCGACACAGACGATCTGTTTACTCTGTTGCTCCGTTATTTCCCCCAGGCCCTCGTCGCCCTGGTTGCGCTGCTTGCTTTGGGGCTGTGGCAGGCAGGCATGCGCCAGGGCCCGATCCAGACACCGGCGCCCAAGGCACGTCGCCAGCTGCAGGAACACTTGCAGGCCAGCGCGGACTTCCTATTGCGCCGCAGCGGCCAGGGCACGTTGTTGCAAGCCTTGCGACACGACATCCTGCGCGCAGCCCGGCGACGCCATCCAGGGTTCGAACACCTCGATGCGTCAGAGCAACGCCAAGTGCTGGAACACCTTACGCGACAACCCCCTCACATCATCAGCCAGGCGCTTGAGCCCGTTGCGCTGAAGCGGCTTTCCAGCGCCGACTTCAGCCGTCAGGTGGCGCACCTGCAAACCCTCAGGAATGCCTTATGAGCGACTCTCCACTGGCCACCGCCCTGACCGCCGAAAACCTTCAGCAGGCCAGCCAGCAGGCCCAGGCGCTGCGCGTGGAATTGCGCAAGGCCGTGATTGGCCAGGACCTTGTGATTGACGACGTGCTCACCGCCCTGATCGCAGGCGGCCACGTCCTGCTTGAAGGCGTGCCTGGCCTGGGCAAGACCTTGCTGGTACGGGCCCTGGCCCGCTGCTTTGGCGGTGATTTCGCCCGCATCCAGTTCACCCCGGACCTAATGCCCAGCGATGTCACCGGCCACGCCGTTTACGACCTGCAGACCGAACAGTTCAAACTGCGCAAGGGGCCGTTGTTCACCCACCTGTTGCTGGCCGACGAGATCAACCGTGCACCCGCCAAGACCCAGGCAGCGCTGCTGGAGGCCATGCAGGAACGCCAAGTGACCCTGGAGGGCGAGGCGTTGCCCATCGGCCAGCCCTTCATGGTCCTGGCGACCCAGAACCCTATCGAACAGGAAGGCACCTACCCACTGCCCGAGGCCGAACTGGACCGCTTCATGCTCAAGGTGCGAATGGACTACCCGGATGCTCTACAAGAGCTGGATATGGTCCGCGAAGTGACGCGCTCGTCCAAGGCAGACATGTTGGAGGTGCAGCCGTTGCGTACCGTGCTGCAAGCCGAGGACGTGGTACGGATGCAGCAAATTGCCAGTGACTTGCCGTTGGATGAGCAGGTGCTCGACTACGCCGTGCGCCTGGCCCGTGCCACGCGCAGTTGGCCGGGGCTGGCCATCGGTGCCGGCCCCAGGGCCTCCATCGCTCTGGTACGCGGTGCCCGTGCCCGTGCGCTGTTGCGCGGTGGCGAATTCGTCACCCCCGATGACATCAAGGGCTGCGCCCTGGCGGTACTGCGTCACCGGGTACGCATCGCACCAGAGCTGGACATCGACGGCTTGGAGGTCGACCAGGTGCTCCAGCAGTTACTCGACCAGATTGCGGCACCAAGGCAATGACGCGGCCATGAAACCGACTCGTCTGCTGCTGACCTGGCTGGGCGTTCTGCTCGGTTTGAACATCTTGTTGGGCGCTTCGGCAGCGTTGCAGTTCAAAGCGCCCGCCACCTTGCATTCGGTAGCCTGGGGCCTGCTGCTGGCCCTGTTGCTGCTGGCGATGCTGGATGCCGCACGCTTGCGCCGCCGCCCCTCGGTCCGCGTATACAGGACACTGCCCGGCAGCCTGGCGCTGGGGCGCTGGGAAGAAATACGCCTGTGCCTGGAGCACGACTACCCGCAACCACTGACCGTGCAGGTGTTCGATCACGTGCCCGATGGCCTGGGTGTGGAGAACCTGCGTCAATTCATTCAACTACGCCCCGGTGAACGTGCTGAGCTGGGCTATCGCGTGCGCCCCTTGCGGCGCGGGCACTTCCATTTCAGTCGCTGCGAGCTGCTGCTGCCCAGCCCATTGGGGCTGTGGTCGGCACGACGATGGGTCGACACCCGCGATTCCACCCGTGTTTACCCGGATTTCGCGCGCTTATACGGTGCGCAGTTACGGGGTGTGGATAACTGGCTGAGCCAACTGGGCGTGCGCCAACATCAGCGGCGAGGGTTGGGCCTGGAATTTCACCAACTGCGCGAGTTTCGTGAAGGTGACAGCCTGCGTCAGATCGACTGGAAAGCCACCGCCCGTCAACGAACGCCCATTGCCCGGGAATACCAGGACGAACGCGACCAGCAAATCGTGTTCATGCTCGATTGCGGCCAGCACATGCGCAGCCAGGATGACGAACTGTCCCATTTTGATCACGCGCTCAATGCCTGCCTGCTGCTGAGCTATGTCGCCTTGCGACAGGGCGATGCGGTAGGGCTGTGCACGTTCGCCAGCGACCAGCCGCGCTACCTGAAGCCGGTCAAGGGCAGTGGCCAATTGAACCTGTTGCTCAATGCGGTCTATGACCTACAGACCACGCGAAAAACCGCCGACTACCAGGCGGCCGCCAGCCAGTTGTTGGCACGTCAAAAACGCCGGGCGCTGGTGATCATCGTCACCAACCTGCGGGATGAGGAGGATGAAGCGCTGATGGCTGCCGTCCAGCGTATCGGCAGGCATCACCGGGTACTGGTGGCCAGCCTGAGGGAAGAGGTCCTCGACCAGCTACGTCAGACGCCTGTGCAGACATTGCCCGAAGCCCTGGCTTACAGCGGCACGATCGATTACCTCAACACCCGCAACCAACGCCATGATCGTTTGAGTGCCCATGGGCTGTCGGTGCTCGATACCTTGCCATCGGCGCTGGGTGCCGGGCTGGTCACACGCTATCTGGAGTGGAAAAAGGCCGGGGTATTCTGAGGATGACTGCGCAGGGGTATGGCCAGGAAACGGCCAAGACCCCACGCATAATTCAGACAGAGGCCTGCAAAGGATAAAAGCTGAAGTACTGCAACAGCGCGTTGATCAGGTGCCGGTATTCCTCGGGCGCCTCAAGCACGCTGAACCCCGAGTCGTAATGCTGCGGGGTGACATCCTCGTGGCTCCACAAGCAGGTTGCCGTGAGGTCAATCGCCTTGAACTCGCCTTGCGCCACCGGCACTTTCAAGCGCAGCTCGAAATCCACCTCGGTCATCATGGGTAACGAGCTGATCAGCATCAGACCGTTTTCAGACACATTTCCAAGATAGCCGATTGGCTTGTCGGTAATACAATTGAACACCTGCAGAAAATACGGCAGTTGATGCCGCTCGATCCGTCGTTCGGTAAACATGGTGAAGTCGCCATCCAATAGCCAAAAATCTGGCCGTGCCAGTGATTCGGAACAAGCAATCGCTCGCTCTCCCTGGATCTCGGTGTGACAAAACCTACCGCTTGTCACCAAACAAATGCCGAATCCGGGCCTTGCATCCGTTCGAATGGGAAACTGCACAAACAGACATTCAAAGATTAGCCCAAGACTGGCGACAGGCCAGCTATAAAATGACAAATACCATTACAACGACGCAGGCCTTGGTTTTGCCAGGCCTGCAGCCGGCAGATGCCCCAGTTGCTGCAAGGTATCGAGCCGCGCGCGGGCTCGATAG
Source organism: Pseudomonas sp. FSL L8-0168 (assembly GCF_037976155.1). Classification (NCBI taxonomy): domain Bacteria; kingdom Pseudomonadati; phylum Pseudomonadota; class Gammaproteobacteria; order Pseudomonadales; family Pseudomonadaceae; genus Pseudomonas; species Pseudomonas sp. FSL L8-0168. Next base: position 4,073,196 of record NZ_CP150262.1, read on the forward strand.
GCGTACTCGCTAGACGGGTAGTGGCCGATGATGAACTGATAGGTCTGTGCGGCATCGACAAACAGTTTCTGGCGTTCCAGGCACTGCCCGCGCAACATCGAAACCTCCGGTTGCACGTAGCGGCGGGTACGGCTCTCGCGATCGACCTGGGACAACTCCAGGGTGACACGCTGGCAATCACCAACCCCATAGGCACGGTAAGCGTTGTTCAAATGGTGGTCCATCGACCAGCGGGTACAGCCGACAACACTGACGGCCAGGGCAGCAACGAGCAAAATTCGCATGGGGTTCTCCTGTCTTGTGCAGTGTATCGACCCCTGGTCGAAAATCTTCAAGGCGTTTACCCATTCAACCGCAGCCAAAACAAGCCAATCGTCGATAAGTAGTGCAAACGAACAATGACTACAACGAAAGAGCATAGTAGCCTTCCCCAGCGCTTGAACTCAGGAGTCCGTGCATGTCCGTCCGTCGTACCAAAATCGTCGCCACCCTTGGCCCGGCCAGTAACTCGCCGGAAGTCCTCGAACAGCTGATTCTGGCTGGTTTGGACGTCGCCCGTCTGAACTTCTCCCACGGCACCCCGGACGAGCACAAGGCTCGTGCCAAGCTGGTGCGTGACCTGGCCGCCAAGCATGGCCGCTTCGTTGCACTCTTGGGCGACCTGCAAGGCCCGAAAATCCGTATCGCCAAATTTACCAACAAGCGGATCGAGCTGAAGATCGGTGACAAATTCACCTTCTCCACCAGCCACCCGCTGACCGAAGGCACCCAGGACGTGGTGGGCATCGACTACCCGGACCTGGTCAAGGACTGCGGCGTCGGTGACGAGCTGCTGCTGGACGACGGCCGTGTGGTCATGCGCGTCGACACCGCCACGCCGACCGAACTCAATTGCACCGTGATCATCGGCGGCCCGCTGTCCGACCACAAAGGCATCAACCGTCGCGGTGGTGGCCTGACGGCGCCGGCCCTGACTGAAAAAGACAAGGCTGACATCAAGCTCGCCGCCGAAATGGAAGTGGACTACCTCGCCGTGTCCTTCCCGCGCGACGCCGCCGACATGGAATACGCCCGTAAGCTGCGCGACGAAGCCGGCGGTACCGCCTGGCTGGTAGCGAAGATCGAGCGTGCTGAAGCCGTGGCCGATGATGAAACCCTCGACGGCCTGATCAAGGCTTCCGATGCCGTGATGGTTGCCCGTGGCGACCTGGGCGTGGAAATCGGTGACGCCGAGCTGATCGGTATCCAGAAGAAGATCATCCTGCACGCACGCCGTCATAACAAAGCGGTGATCGTTGCGACCCAGATGATGGAGTCGATGATCCAGAACCCGATGCCGACCCGTGCCGAAGTGTCCGACGTGGCCAACGCCGTGCTCGACTACACCGACGCCGTGATGCTCTCGGCTGAAAGTGCCGCCGGCCCGTACCCGCTGGAAGCCGTGCAGGCCATGGCGCGTATCTGCGTCGGTGCCGAAAAGCACCCGACCAGCAAGACCTCCAGCCACCGCATCGGCAAGGTTTTCGAAAGCTGTGACCAGAGCATCGCCCTGGCTGCCATGTACACCGCCAACCACTTCCCGGGTGTCAAGGCCATCATCGCCCTGACCGAAAGTGGCTACACGCCGTTGATCATGTCGCGCATCCGTTCCTCGGTGCCTATCTACGCGTTCACCCCACACCGCGAAGCCCAGGCCCGCGCGGCCATGTTCCGCGGCGTGTACACCATCCCGTTCGACCCGGCGTCGCTGGCACCGAACGAAGTCAGCCAGAAGGCGATCGACGAGTTGGTCAAACGCGGCGTCGTGGAGAAAGGCGACTGGGTCATCCTGACCAAGGGCGACAGCTACCACACCACCGGTGGCACCAATGGCATGAAGATCCTGCATGTGGGCGACCCGCAGGTCTGAGTGACAAGCTGAAAAACAAAAGCCCCGCCCTGTGAATGGCGGGGCTTTTTGCATTTCAGTGCAGGCCACTGTGTTGAATTTCAGCGCCTCATCGCAGGCAAGCCAGCTCCCACAATAGTCAGACAACTCGGTCTACTGTGGGAGCTGGCTTGCCTGCGATGGCGTCATCGGCTCCGGACGATAAGCTCCGATACCGACTTGACCAGGCTTTTCATAACGTAAAAGGGCGAGCCAGGAACACATCCGCCAGCAATTGATTACGCGGCAGTCCCGCCAGGAACAAGCGCTTGGAAAAGGCCTCGACGCTGGCAGGGTGCCCGCAAAGCAAGGCCAGGGTGTGCCGGGAAACCAGCCGCAGTTGCGCCAATGCCGGCTGCAACTGCGCCGCGGTCCATAGCTCCACGGTGAGGTGCCCATGTTGCGCGGCAAGCGCTGCCAGGGGTTCAGCCAGATAATGAGCCTCGGCCTCATGGGCCAGGTGAATCAAGCGAATCTCGCCTTGATGATCCTGGCGCAGTGCCTCGCGCAACACGCCCCACAAGGGGCCCAGGCCAGTACCGGAGGCCAGCAGCCACAAGGGTCGTGATTGCCAGTCAGGATCATAGTGCAGCGCTCCACCCCGCAGTTCGCCCAGGCATACAGGATCACCGACCTTCAACTGTCGCGCGGCATCGCTGAAGGCACCGGGTTGACGGCAGTCGATATGGAACTCCAGATACGGCTCCTCCTGGGGCAAACTCGCCAGGGAATAAGGGCGTGCCACCTGCCCTGCCCACAGCACCAAATGCTGCCCGGCCCTGTACCGCAGGGCACGTTCTGGTTGCAGGCGCAGGCGCAGTACCGTCGAACTCAGCCAATCGGCGCCCACCACCTGGGCGGGCAAGCCATCGCGCAGGGGATCAAACGCGTCGACCTTCAGGTCCGCAATGACCCGGCACTGGCACGCCAGGCGCCAACCTTGCTGGCGCTGCGTCGGGCTCAGGGCTTCGGGCTGCTGGTCGTCAACCTCACCCTCGCAACGCACCAGGCACGCATGGCAACTGCCGGCCCGGCAACTGAAGGGCACGGCCACACCGGCCTGATTCAAGGCATCCAGCAGGTTGCTGCCGGGGGTGACCGACCAGTGGCGTTCGCCGACATACAGTTCAGGCATATAAAGACTCGATCATAAGGAGCGCGCACAGGGAATCATGCCTGCGACAGTTTGACCATAGTCGGGTGTATCGGCCACCGTGCCGGGTTATACTGCCGCGCCTTTTTAGCGTCGCGCCTGCACCATTCTGGCGTGCCTTGGAAAGATGGCTTCAGCCGACCGATGCAACACTGAGGCCATCTTTATTGAATGTTCCCTTATAGAGGAGCGCGACTCATGACCGTGATCAAGCAAGACGACCTGATTCAGAGCGTTGCCGACGCCCTGCAATTCATTTCCTACTACCACCCCGTTGATTTCATCCAGGCCATGCACGAAGCCTACCTGCGCGAAGAATCGCCGGCAGCCCGTGACTCCATCGCCCAGATCCTGATCAACTCGCGCATGTGCGCCACCGGCCATCGCCCGATCTGCCAGGACACCGGTATTGTCACCGTGTTCGTGCGCGTGGGTATGGACGTGCGCTGGGACGGCGCAACCATGGGCCTGGACGACATGATCAACGAAGGCGTGCGTCGCGCCTACAACCTGCCAGAAAACGTCCTGCGCGCCTCGATCCTCGCCGACCCGGCCGGCGCCCGCAAGAACACCAAGGATAACACCCCTGCGGTCATCCACTATTCCATCGTCCCGGGTAACACCGTGGAAGTGGACGTGGCGGCCAAGGGTGGCGGCTCCGAGAACAAGTCGAAAATGGCCATGCTCAACCCGTCCGACTCGATCGTCGACTGGGTGCTCAAGACTGTTCCGACCATGGGCGCCGGCTGGTGCCCACCGGGCATGCTCGGCATTGGCATCGGCGGTACCGCCGAGAAAGCCGCGGTAATGGCCAAGGAAGTGTTGATGGAGTCCATCGACATCCACGAGCTGAAAAAGCGCGGCCCGCAAAACCGTATCGAAGAAATGCGCCTGGAGCTGTTCGAGAAGGTCAACCAACTGGGCATCGGCGCCCAGGGCCTGGGTGGCCTGACCACCGTGCTCGACGTGAAGATCATGGACTACCCGACCCACGCCGCGTCCCTGCCGGTGTGCATGATCCCCAACTGCGCCGCCACCCGTCACGCGCACTTCGTGCTCGACGGCTCGGGCCCGGCGTCACTGGAAGCGCCACCGTTGGACGCCTACCCGGAAATCGTCTGGGAAGCCGGCCCATCGGCTCGCCGCGTCAACCTCGACACCCTGACCCCGGAAGAAGTGCAGAGCTGGAAGCCGGGCGAAACCGTCCTGCTCAACGGCAAGATGCTTACCGGTCGCGATGCGGCGCACAAGCGCATGGTCGAGATGCTGAACAAGGGCGAAACCTTGCCGGTGGACCTCAAGGGCCGCTTTATCTACTACGTCGGCCCGGTTGATCCGGTGCGCGAAGAAGTGGTTGGCCCAGCGGGCCCGACCACTGCAACGCGGATGGACAAGTTCACCCGCCAGATCCTGGAGCAAACCGGCCTGCTGGGCATGATCGGCAAATCCGAGCGCGGCCCTACCGCCATCGAAGCGATCAAGGATCACAAGGCCGTGTACCTGATGGCCGTGGGCGGCGCCGCTTATTTGGTGGCCCAAGCCATCAAGAAGTCGCGCGTGGTTGCCTTCGCCGAACTGGGTATGGAAGCCATCTACGAGTTCGACGTCAAAGACATGCCGGTCACCGTTGCAGTAGACAGCAAAGGTGAATCCGTCCACATCACCGGTCCTGCCATCTGGCAGAAAAAGATCAGTGACAGCCTGGCGGTAGAAGTGCAGTAAGCACCTCATCCAAAAGAATAAAGGCGACTGCGGCCCCACGGCCCAGTCGCCTTTTTTATGCCTGGAGCAAGGGACTGCTCCTGATCTTGCTCCTGATCTTGCTCTTGATCTGCTTTTGATCTTGATCTCAGGCGCCCCGTTAAACCACGCTGGCCGAACCTAGGCGAGGTGCCGAGTGGTGGGGCAAGAGCGTTTTGCTTACTTTGCCGCTTTTGCAAAGTGAGCCGCCGTCAGGGCGGAACCCTAAGTGGCCGTTACCTAACTAACGGATATGTACTCAATCTGATCCCACATCCCGGTCGGCTGTCAGGCCGCCTTCGCGAGCAAGCCCGCTCCCACATTGCGATCGTGGGGTGTCAGGTAGATAGCCGTCGGCTGGCAAGCCGTCATCGCAGGCAAGCCAGCTCCCACAGTTGGATCGTGGGGTGTCAGGTAGATAGATGTCGGCTGTCAGGCCGTCATCGCAGGCAAGCCAGCTCCCACAGTTGGATCGTGGGGTGTCAGGTAGATAGATGTCGGCTGTCAGGCCGTCATCGCAGGCAAGCCAGCTCCCCCACAAGCTCCTTGGTCACAAGATATGAGCTGCCCATGCTATGGTGCTCGCCCCTTACCGTGCCTGTTCATCATCGTATGATCGTGATCCCTCGCCCCCTGCGCCTGACCTTCTATTCTCTGTTGATCATCGCCGGTGCGGTGCTGGCTGCCGCCTTGGCCACGCGCCATGCCGAACGCCAGGCCTTGGTGGACGACGCCGCCCGTGCCAATCAGCAGCTGGCGCTGTATGCCAACTCGCTGCACACCCTGATCGAACGCTACCGTGCCCTGCCCGCCGTGCTGGCGCTGGATTCGGAGATGATCAGCGCCTTGAAGGGCCCGCTGGACGCCACCACGCAAGACCGGCTCAACCGCAAGCTGGAGCGCATCAACGGCGCTGCGCAGTCTTCGACCCTGGAACTGATGGACCGCACCGGCCTGGCCGTGGCCGCCAGCAACTGGAACCTGCCCAGCAGTTATGTCGGCCACAACTACGCGTTCAGGCCGTATTTCAGCCAGACCTTGAGCCACGGCACCGGGCGCTTTTATGCAGTGGGCGTGACCACGGGTATTCCGGGCTACTTTCTTTCCAGTGCGGTCGTGGATGAGCACGAGCAGTTCCTCGGCGCCATGGTGGTCAAGCTGGAGTTCCCCGAGCTGGAGCGCGAGTGGGCCCAGGGCAATGACCTGCTGTTGGTCAGCGATGCGCGGGGCATCGTGTTTATCGCCAACCAGCCGGGCTGGCGTTATCGCAACCTGCGGCCGTTGTCCGAAAATGACCTGGCTGAACTCAAGACCACCCGCCAATACGACAAGAAGCAACTGCAGCCACTGGACACCCAGCCCCTGCAACGCTTTGACGAAAACAGCCACTTGATTCGCGTCGGCGGCCCCGACGGCAACGCCAATTACATCTGGGAGTCGCTGCCGCTCAAGCGCGAAGGTTGGACCCTGCACCTGTTGCGCAAACCCCAGTTTGCCTTTGAAGACCAACGTAACGCGGGCCTTGCCGCTGCGGGTTCGTGGCTGGCATTGGTGTTCCTGGTGCTGTTCCTCAGCCAGCGCTGGCGCCTGGCCCGCTTGCGCCAGCGCAGCCGTGAAGAACTGGAGCAATTGGTCGAAGAACGCACCCAGGCGCTGCGCACCGCCCAGGATGGCCTGGTGCAGTCGGCCAAGCTGGCGGCATTGGGGCAAATGTCGGCCGCCCTCGCCCATGAAATCAACCAGCCGCTGACCGCCCAGCGCATGCAACTGGCGACGCTGCGGCTGCTGCTCGACCATGGTCGCGTGGACGATGCCTACAAGGCGCTCACGCCATTGGATGACATGCTCACGCGCATGGCCGCGCTCACCGGCCACCTCAAGACGTTCGCGCGCAAGAGCCCCAGTGGCCTGCGCGAAAAGCTGGACCTGGCGACGGTGGTCGACCAATCCTTGCACCTGCTCGACGCGCGCCTGCGTGACGAAGCCATCGGTGTGGTGCTGGACCTCACCCGCCCGGCCTGGGTACGTGGCGACGCGATCCGCCTGGAACAGGTGCTGATCAACCTGTTGCGCAACGCCCTCGACGCCATGGCCGACAAACCGCGCAAGCGCCTGGAAATCCGCCTGCACGCCGATCAGCAGCTGTGGCAGTTGAGCGTCTGCGACAGCGGCGGCGGGATTGCCGAAGAACATTTGAGCAGCGTGTTCGACCCGTTTTTCACCACCAAACCGGTGGGCGACGGGCTCGGTTTGGGACTCGCGGTGTCCTACGCTATCGTGCATGAACTGGGCGGACGCCTGAGTGCCGCCAACCGTGGCGATGGCGCGACTTTCACCTTGACCCTGCCTATCGCCCTGGAGACGCCAGACCTATGTTGAACGCGGTGATTGTGGTCGATGACGAAGCCAGTATTCGCACGGCCGTCGAGCAATGGCTGAGCCTGTCGGGGTTTGACGTGCAGCTGTTCAGCCGCGCCGAAGAGTGCCTGGCGCAACTGCCCAAGGACTTTGCCGGGGTGATTCTGAGCGACGTGCGCATGCCAGGGCTCAGCGGCCTTGAACTGTTGGCCGAGGTGCAGCGCCGCGATGCCGATTTGCCGGTGATTTTGCTCACCGGCCATGGCGACGTGCCAATGGCCGTCGAAGCCATGCGCGACGGCGCCTACGACTTCCTGGAAAAACCCTTCAGCCCCGACGCCTTGCTCAACAGCCTGCGCCGGGCGTTGGACAAGCGTGGCCTGATCCTGGAAAACCGCCGCCTGCATCAACAGGCCGATCATCGCGCGCAGTTGGAGTCCAGCCTGCTGGGTGTGTCCAAGGGCCTTCAAAGCTTGCGCCGCCAAGTGCTGGACCTGGCGAGTTTGCCGGTCAATGTGCTGATTCGCGGTGAAACCGGCAGCGGCAAGGAGTTGGTCGCCCGCTGCCTGCACGACTTCGGCCCACGCGCAAAGAAGCCGTTCGTGGCCCTCAATTGCGCGGCAATCCCCGAGCAGTTGTTCGAAGCCGAACTCTTCGGACATGAAAGCGGCGCCTTCACCGGCGCCCAGGGCAAACGCATCGGCAAACTGGAATATGCCCACGGCGGCACCTTGTTCCTGGATGAAATCGAAAGCATGCCCCTGGCCCAGCAAGTGAAATTGCTGCGCGTATTGCAGGAACAGAAGCTGGAGCGGCTGGGCTCCAACCAGAGTATCCAAGTGGACCTGCGCATCATCGCTGCCACCAAGCCCGACCTGCTGGAAGAAGCCCGTGCCGGGCGCTTTCGCGAAGACCTGGCCTATCGGCTCAACGTCGCGCAACTGCGCCTGCCGCCATTGCGTGAACGTCGCGAAGATATTCCGCTGCTGTACGAGCATTTTGCGCAAAGCGCCGCCGAGCGTCTGGGCCGCCAGGTCGAGCCCTTGAGTGGGCCACAGTTGGGGCGCCTGCTCAGCCATGACTGGCCGGGCAATGTGCGCGAACTGGCCAACGTCGCCGAGCGCCAGGTGTTGGGGCTGGACGAGCCGGAACCGCAAGGGATCGAGGCCGGGCAGTCGTTAGCAGCGCAGCAAGAAGCGTTCGAGGCACACTGCCTGAAGGCCGCGTTGACGCGTCACAAGGGCGATATCAAGGCGGTGCTGGCCGAGTTACAACTGCCGCGCCGTACCTTCAATGAGAAGATGCAGAGGCATGGGTTGGTAAGGGAGATGTTTGTGTAGCGATATTTGGATCACCATCGCGGGCAAGCCCGCTCCCACATTTTGGTCTGTGAACACAGCAGGTGTGGGAGCTGGCTTGCCTGCGATGGCGTCGGCAGCCATAAGCGGATTTCCGCTCATCACCCAAAAACCATCAGCGACTTTCCGCTCAATAAAATCCCGCAACCCTTCTATTGCGGGCCTTCCTCTACCTGGCACAGCTCCTGCTATAGCCCCAACAGGCTGCGCACGCGCCGCTCCATAAAAACAACTAGATGAAGGATCCTTCAATGGATAACTCCAACACCGTGCCTCTGGGATCGACGGCCGCAAAAGCGCAGGAGCGCACCACCTCCAGCCGCATCAAGTCGATCTTCAGCGGATCGGTCGGCAACATGGTCGAATGGTACGACTGGTACGTCTACGCCGCCTTCTCGCTGTACTTCGCCAAAGCCTTCTTCCCCAAAGGCGACACCACTGCCCAACTGCTCAACACCGCCGCGATCTTCGCCGTGGGCTTCCTGATGCGCCCGATCGGTGGCTGGCTGATGGGCCTCTACGCCGACAAAGTCGGGCGTAAAAAAGCCTTGATGGCCTCGGTGTACCTGATGTGCTTCGGCTCGCTGCTGATTGCCCTGAGCCCAGGCTATGAAATCATTGGTATCGGTGCGCCGATCCTGCTGGTGTTTGCCCGCCTGCTGCAGGGCCTGTCGGTCGGCGGCGAATACGGCACCTCTGCCACTTACCTGAGTGAGATGGCCACCAAGGAACGTCGCGGGTTCTACTCAAGCTTCCAGTACGTGACCCTGATCTCCGGCCAGCTCATCGCGCTGGCGGTGCTGATCGTGCTGCAACAGGTGCTCACCACCGAGCAGTTGTATGCCTGGGGCTGGCGTATCCCGTTCGCCATCGGCGCCCTGTGCGCAGTGGTCGCGCTGTACCTGCGTCGCGGCATGGAAGAAACCGAGTCGTTCACCAAGAAAGAAAAAGCCAAGGAAAGCGCAATGCGCACCTTGATGCGTCACCCCAAGGAACTGATGACCGTGGTCGGCTTGACCATGGGCGGCACCCTGGCGTTCTACACCTACACCACCTACATGCAGAAATACCTGGTGAACACGGTCGGCATGAGCATCTCCGACTCCACCACCATCTCGGCGGCGACGCTGTTTCTGTTCATGTGCCTGCAACCGATCATCGGCGGGCTGTCGGATAAAATCGGCCGCCGCCCGATCCTGATCGCCTTCGGCGTGCTTGGCACCCTGTTCACCGTGCCGATCCTCACCACCCTGCACACCATCCAGAGCTGGTGGGGCGCGTTCTTCCTGATCATGGCGGCGCTGATCATCGTCAGCGGCTACACCTCGATCAACGCCGTGGTGAAGGCCGAGCTGTTCCCGACCGAAATCCGCGCACTGGGCGTGGGCCTGCCGTATGCCCTGACCGTGTCGATCTTCGGCGGTACCGCTGAATACATCGCGCTGTGGTTCAAGAGCATCGGTATGGAAACGGGCTACTACTGGTACGTGACCGCGTGTATCGCCGTGTCGTTGATGGTCTACGTGACCATGAAAGACACGCGTAAACACTCACGCATCACCACCGACTAAAAAATGTGGGAGCGGGCTTGCTGTGGCGAGCAAGCTTGCTTGCGCTGGGGTGCGAAGCGCCCCCAAAAAGCTGGCTCCAGCTACGCTGTCGAACGGGAGCAAGCTCCCTCGCCACAGCAAGCCCGCTCCCTCATTTAGCCTTAGGACAACTCTGCGGCCTCATTGCGCCCATAGCGCCGCTGCGCATACGACGCGCCAGCAATCATCACCACCAGCACCGCAGCCAATACCGCGGATGAACCGATGGTGCCGAAATCCAAGCCGCCTTTTTCATGGGGTTTGGTCAGAAAATCCCCCAAGGTCGCGCCAAACGGCCGTGTCAGTACAAACGCCACCCAGAACAACAATACCGACGAGATGCGGGTGAAGTACTTGAGTACCACCACCGCGGCGATGGTTGAGCCGATCAACAATGCGCCACCGGCGAAGCCCAGCCCCGAATCGTCCGCGAGGAAATCGCCCAATGCGGTGCCCAAGGTGTTGGAGAACAGGATCGCCATCCAGTAAAACAGCTCCCCTCGGAAGGTCTGCACCTTGTTCACGTTCAGCGAGTCACCACTGAGGTGCCACAATGCAAAGATGATCATCAGGATCACGATCAGGATCATCGACCCGGTGGCGTAGCCCAGTCCCAGCGTGCGGTCCATGAAGTCGGACATCGTGGTACCCGCAGTACTGGTAGACAAAATCACGATCCAGTACAGCACCGGGTTGTAGGTTTTCGACCAGAGTTGCGTCACCAGGGTCACCAGGAACACGCTAATGAGGATCATGGAGCTGATGGCGTAGCCAACGTTCAAGGTCATCGACAGCAAGTCTCCGGCGGTTTCGCCCAAGGTGGTTGCGCAGATTTTCATGACCCAGAACGCCAGGGTGATCTGAGGAAGTTTATTCATGCAGTAGATAGCTCCAAGGCTCAGTCTTATAGGGGGTATTGACCTTGGGCGCAGACTGAAGGGGAAACTGTGAAAAATAGGTGGCAGATGTATGAAAAATCCATGGGCACGATGGAAATTCACCGCCATGAATTGCACTATGACCGCCTCCCAAACCGCGTAGCAGGAACCCCGGCCATGCCTGACGACATCCACTTTTACGAACCCGCCAACGGCCACGGCCTGCCCCATGACCCGTTCAATGCCATCGTCGGCCCACGCCCGATTGGCTGGATCTCCTCGCACGACCGCGAAGGCCGCCTGAACCTGGCGCCCTACAGTTTCTTCAACGCATTCAACTACATTCCGCCGATCATTGGGTTTTCCAGTGTCGGGCGTAAAGACAGCCTGAACAATATCGAACAGACCGGCGAATTCGTCTGGAACCTGGCCACCCGCCCGCTGGCCGAGCAGATGAACCAGAGTTGCGCGGCCGTATCGCCCGAGGTGAATGAATTCGAACTCTCCGGCTTGACGCCGGTGGCTTCGAAAATCGTTGGCGTACCACGGGTGGGCGAGAGCCCGGTGTCGTTCGAGTGCAAGGTGACGCAGATCATCCAGCTGCAACGTGCCGACCAACAGTTGGTGCCGAGCTGGCTGGTGCTGGGCGAGGTGGTTGCGGTGCACATCGCCAAATGGTTGCTCAAGGACGGGATCTACGACACCGCTGCCGCCGAGCCGATTTTACGCGGGGGTGGCCCGGCGGATTATTTCCAGCTGGGGCCAGAAGCGCTGTTCAAGATGTACCGCCCAGGCGCCACCAAACCCTGACTGCAATGCAATCAAAACTGTGGGAGCTGGCTTGCCTGCGATAGCGGTGGGTCAGTTAACCCAAGAGTGACTGATACACCGCTATCGCAGGCAAGCCAGCTCCCACATTGGTTAGGTGTGCTGCCTCAGCGTTCAGCAGTCGCCCAGGTCAGTTGGCCTTCTGCATCCACATCGACCAGATGCTCGAGTTGCAACGTCGCCGCATCATCGGCATCGGACGCTGCCTTGAACGTCTGCCCATCAAGGATCTTGTGAAACCTGGGTGCGCCCATGCCATCCAGTGCCTTGACGGCGACGGCGGCGCTGTAGCCACCTTCGCCCGGTACTACGGCGGAAACGGCTTCGTGGTGGGCAAATTGTTTACGTGCCATGTTGCAAGTCCTGGCCAATGGAAAGTCGGCCATTCTAACCGTTAACCGGCCAGTTGCAGGTACTCGCCGTAGGCCTGTGCCGCCGATGCGTCGGTGAAGGTCTGGAAGTCCATGCTGCGCACGACCATGTCGTTCAGAAGCTCAGTGAAGATCATCAGGGCCGGAGAGTTGAAGTAGGCGCTCATGGCCTGCTCGCTGCTCCAGAACCCGGATACCAGCCATACATCGGGGTCGACCTGGGAGTGCTGCAACGAGAATTGCAGGCAACCCTGGGCCTGGCGACCCGGTTCGATCAAACTGCTCAAGCGTGCACCGAGTTCGGTGCTGCACCCGCTACGGGCGCGGATAAAGGCCATATGGCTCGCGGGAATGGGGGTGGACATGTTCGACTCTCCCGTTGAGAAGTGATGCTCGGCAAGCACAATGAGGGCGTGTTGCCACAGGATCAAAGATAACGGCGCGGCGGTAAGCGCGGTTAGTCAATTCCTGCAGGCTTATTGCACAATCCTGCGAGAAGCGTAGGGAGGACGTTCGGTCTCAGAATTTATTCCAGGCCCAGGCCCCATGTTTCAGGCAGATGACAGGCTGCGTACTTGCCTGATTCACGCGATCTCGCAGGATCAGGCAAGGATGCTGCAGAATCGACGTAACACTTTTTGAAAAGCCGCCGCTAAGCTGAGCCCATCAAAGCCGCGTGTAGAGGACGCCCCATGCCGTCGCCCGAATCCAAGCCCGTTCCCCTCGATGCCGAGATGGAGAAACAACGCGCCGAGCTGGCCAGTATCGTGCACCGCCATACCTGGGAGGACGGCTCCTATGGCACGGCGATCACCTCGCTGTACCTGAACCGCCACAACGCGCCCCGGGATTTCATGCCGGTGCTGGTGGAACCCGCGCTGTGCATCCTAGCCAGTGGCAGTAAGGAAGTGCGCCTGGCCGACGAGATCTTTGCCTACGACCCGCTCAACTACCTGGTGTTCTCGGTGGCGATGCCGGTGGCCGGCCGCATTATTGACGCCACCGCCGAGGACCCGAACCTCTCGGTGCGTATCAATATCGACCCGGCGCAGCTCACCGCGCTGATCGCAGAGGCCGGGCCGATGGGCGTGCCCTCGCGCCCGACCTCACGAGGCATGTACGTCGACCGCATCGATCACGCACTGCTCGACGCGGTGCTGCGCCTGACCCGCTTGCTGGACACGCCTAAAGACATCGCGATGCTCGCGCCCTTGATCAACCGTGAAATTCTCTACCGCTTGCTGCGTGGCCCGCAGGGTTATCGCCTGTATGAAATCGCTGTGGCTAACAGCCAGAGTCATCGGGTGAGCCAGGCGATCACCTGGCTGAACGGCAACTATGAACAGCCGCTGCGCATCGACGACCTGGCCAAAGAAGTGAACCTGAGCGTCTCGACCCTGCACCATCGCTTCAAAGCGATCACGGCCATGAGCCCGCTGCAATACCAGAAGCAACTGCGCTTGCAGGAAGCCCGGCGGCTGATGATTGCCGAAGGGCTGGAGGCCTCGGCGGCGGGCTATCGGGTGGGGTATGAAAGCCCGTCCCAGTTCAGCCGGGAGTACAGCCGGTTGTTCGGTGCGCCGCCGCTGCGCGACCTGGCCCGGTTGCGTCAAAGCATCTGATGTACGCAGAGCAACATGTGGGAGCTGGCTTGCCTGCGATGGCGGTGTGTCAGTCACTAATGAGTCAACTGAACCACCGCTATCGCAGGCAAGCCAGCTCCCACATTTGATCTCAGGTATTTGTTAGTCCAAGGTTCTTGGTAGTTGCAGGGTGACGCGCAGGCCGCCTTCGCGCAGGTTCTGCAAACTCACTTCGCCCCCATGGCTATGGGCAATATTGCGCGCAATGCCCAACCCCAGCCCGTAACCCTGCTGCTGGCCGGCCAGTCGAAAGTGCGGTTCAAATACCTGTTCCAGCCGCTGCTGCGGCACACCAGGCCCCTCGTCATCCACATGCAGAATGAACTGCGCGCCATCGTCCTCGATATGCAAATGCGCGTTCTGCCCGTACTTCAGCGCGTTGTCGATCAGGTTGCCGATGCAACGCTTGAGCGCCAGCGGCTTGCCTGGGTAGGCTGACAGCGCCGCGCCATCGAGGGTCACTCGGCCATTGCCATGGGGGGCCAGGTATGGCTCCACCAGGCATTCGAGGACGTGGTTGAGGTCCACCGGCTGGATGTTTTCGTGGATGTCGGTGTCTTTCACGCATTGCAACGCGCCCTTGACCAGCAATTCCAGTTCATCCAGGTCACGGCCGAATTTGTTTTGCAGGTTCTCGTCCTCCAGCAATTCCACGCGCAGGCGCAGGCGGGTGATGGGTGTGCGCAGGTCATGGGAAATCGCGCTGAACAACTGGCTGCGCTCGGTCAGGTAACGGCTGATGCGTTCACGCATGGCATTGAACGCACGGCCCACTTCCACCACTTCACTGCCGCCGCCTTCAGCCACCGGCTCCACATCGGCGCCCAGGGACATGTCCCGCGCCGCTCGCGCCAGGCGCTTGAGCGGTCGGCTTTGCCAGTGCACCAGCAGGCCGATGAACAGCAGCAGAAAACCGCTGGTGAGCACGATGAACCACACCTGCTGGGACGGCAGGCCTTGCTCTTCCAGGCTGGTGTAGGGCTCGGGCAATAGCGAGGCGATGTACAGCCATTCACCGGGTGCCAGTTGGATCTGGGTGACCAGCACCGGCGGGTTCACCGGCTCCAGGGTCAACGCGTAATGGGCCCAGGAGCGTGGCAGTTCGTCGAGCTTCAGGCCGGCATTGAAGATGCGCAGGTCTTCGGCGCTGACGAACTCCACCGAGATATGCACGTCGGCACCCAGGGTCTGGCGCAGCACTTCATCCACTGCCACCAGCACCGCCTGCTTGCGTGGGGTTTCGGGCAATAGCTGCATGTCCAGCGGGCGATCATTGAGGGTCACCACAAAACGCGTGCCGCCCATGCTGCGCAATTGGTCCAGCACCAACGGGCGATAGGCCACCGGCAGCGACCGGAAGTAACTCACGCTGGCAGTCATTGAATGCGCTAGGCTGCGGGCGCTGGTGACCAAGCCCTCAAGCTGGGTGGCGCGCAATTGCGACACCCAGATCACGCTGGACAGCGCCTGGGCGAACAGCACCGCCAGCAAGGTCAACAGTAACATGCGCCCCAGCAGCGAGCGGGGTACCGGGAAGCGGCGGCGACGTTCGTTCAGCGCTTCAGTGGGCATTGCCGGCAACCACGCTGGCTGCCAGTTGATAGCCGCTGCCACGCACGGTGCGGATCAGCCGCGGAGGTTTCTCGGTGTCGCGCAGGCGCTGGCGCAAGCGGCTGACGGCCATGTCGACGATACGGTCCAAGGGCATGAGGTCGCGGCCACGGGTGGCGTTGCCGATGGTGTCGCGGTCGAGGATCTGTTGCGGGTGGTCGAGAAACAACTTGAGCAAGGCGAAGTCGGCACCGGAGAGGATCACCTCTTCACCATCCACATGAAACAAGCGGTGGCTGATCATATCCAGGCGCCATTCATCGAACACCCACACATCACCGCCGCTGCTGCGCTCCTGGCCGAATTGGCAGCGGCGCAGCAGTGCCTTGATACGCGCCTGCAACTCGCGGGGGCTGAATGGTTTGCCGATATAGTCATCGGCGCCCAGCTCCAGGCCGATCACGCGGTCGGCTTCGTCGGAACTGGCGGTGAGCATGATGATCGGCACCTGCGCCTGGCGCGGGTGCTGGCGAATCCAGCGGCACAGGCTGAAGCCGTCTTCGTCTGGCAACATGACATCGAGGATGACCAGGTCGCACGGCGCCTCGTTCATTGCCTGGCGGAACCCCGCACCGTCGGACACGCCACGGACCTGGAAGCCGGCGCGACTGAGGTAGGTTTGCAGCAATTCGCGGATTTCCTGGTCGTCGTCGACGAGGAGAATGGATTTACTGATTACGCTCACGGGGGCCTCCTTGTTGTTATGGCCTGGCTTAAATCATCGGGTGCGCTTTAGGCCGTCATCGCAGGCAAGCCAGCTCCCACACTTGGAATGCATTCCGGACTGTGGGAGCTGGCTTGCCTGCGATGGCGCCATTATGACCTATGCAAAAGCTTGCTCAAGCGCCACACCCGCCCCAGTCAGCCCGGAATACGGCGCCGTCACCAACCACACTGGAATACCTTTGAAGTAGTCGCTCATGCAGCCTTTATCCGCGAAGCTTTTGGCGAAACCACTGGCGATAAAGAAGTCGGCAAACCTCGGTATCACCCCACCCACGATGTACACGCCACCGCGTCCACCGGTGGTCAAGACGTTATTGCCCGCCACCCGGCCCAGCCAGATGCTGAACTGGTCCAATACTTCCATCGCCACCGGATCGCCGGCCAGGCCCGCCGCCGTGATGGCTTCGGGGGTGTCGAGCACCGGCTCATGCCCATCCACCGCACAAATCGCCCGGTACAGCCGCGGCAGGCCGCCGCCGCTTAACGCGGTTTCGGCGCTGACATGCCCGATCTCGCTGTAGATGTGTTGCCACAGCTGGGTTTCCCGTGGGCTGCTCAGGGGCAGGTCGACATGCCCACCCTCCCCCGGCAATGCTGCCCAACGGCCTGCGCCGAGGTCCAGCAAGGTGCCGACACCAAGACCCGTACCTGGGCCGATCACCACGGCCGGGCGCAAGGGCTCCGGCGTGCCTTCGCAGACCACGCGGAATTCGTCGGGCTTGAGCCGGGTCATGCCCAGGGCCATGGCCGAGAAGTCGTTGACCAGCAACAGTTCATCCACCTGCAGGGCCTGGCAAAACGCGGTTTTGCTCAGGCGCCAGTGGTTGTTGGTGAACTTGAATTCATCGCCACTCACCGGCCCGGCCACCGACAGGCACACCGCACCGATGTCCCCGATTTCCAGGCCTTCCTCTTTGAGATAGACCTTGATCGCCTCTTCAGGGCTGCCGTGATCCGCCGTGGCATGCACGCGGATCGAATGCAGTTCCTGATCCCGCCATAACGCAAAACGGGCGTTAGTCCCCCCGATGTCACCGACCAGCGCAAGCTTCACTTAAGCGTCTCCAAGGCAGAGGTAAAGGCGCTGGCGCCCTGCTCTGCGGAGCTTGCGGCCAAGCGCATGAATGCAAACAGCTCGCGACCGGCTCCCACGTTATTGCCCAACAGGCCCGTGGCAGGCGTGCGCGCTGCAAATACTTCGGCGTCCACCTTAAGCTCCAGGGTGCCGGTAACGCCATCCACACGGATGATATCGCCATCCTGGACCCGCGCCAGCGGCCCGCCGCTCTGGGCTTCGGGGTTGACGTGGATCGCGGCAGGGATCTTACCCGACGCGCCGGACATGCGCCCATCTGTCACCAGCGCCACCTTGAAACCACGGTCCTGCAACACGCCCAGGAACGGGGTCATCTTGTGCAGTTCCGGCATGCCGTTGGAGCGCGGCCCCTGGAAGCGCATCACCGCGACAAAGTCTTTTTCCAACAGGCCAGCCTTGAAGGCATCGGCCAGGTCCTGCTGGTCCTGGAACACCACCGCGGGCGCTTCGACAACCTGATGCTCCGGCGCTACCGCCGAAACCTTCATCACGCCACGGCCAAGGTTGCCTTCCATCACGCGCAAGCCGCCTTCCGGCGAGAACGCACGGGCCACCGGGCGCAGGATGGTTTCGTCGAGGCTTTCGATCGGGCCGTCGCGCCAGACCAGTTCGCCATCCACCAGGAAAGGTTCCTGGATATAGCGGCTCAGGCCCTTGCCGGCCACGGTGTTGACGTCTTCGTGAAGCAGGCCGGCTTCCAGCAGTTCGCGGATCAGGAACGACATACCGCCCGCCGCCTGGAAGTGGTTGATGTCAGCCTTGCCATTTGGATACACGTGGGACAGGGTCGGCACCACCTCGGAGAGGTCGGCCATGTCCTGCCAGGTCAGGATGATGCCTGCCGACATGGCAATGGCCGGCATGTGCAGGGTGTGGTTGGTGGAGCCGCCAGTGGCGTTGAGCGCAACGATGGAGTTGACGATGGACTTCTCGTCGACAATCTCGCCAATCGGCGTGAAGTTGCCATTGGCCTTGGTCAAACGCGTGACCTGGTGCGCAGCTTCACGGGTCAACGCATCCCGCAGGGGCGTGTACGGGTTGACGAACGAAGCGCCAGGCAAGTGCAGGCCCATGACTTCCATCAGCAACTGGTTGGTGTTGGCGGTGCCGTAGAAAGTGCAGGTGCCGGGGCTGTGGTAGGACTTCATCTCCGATTCCAGCAGTTCTTCGCGGCTGGCCTTGCCTTCGGCATAGCGCTGGCGCACATCGGCCTTCTGCTTGTTGGAGATACCCGAGGGCATCGGCCCGCCTGGCACGAAAATCATCGGCAGGTGGCCGTAGCGCAGCGCGCCCATCATCAGGCCAGGAACAATCTTGTCGCAGATGCCCAGCATCAGCGCGGCGTCGAACATGTTGTGGGACAGCGCTACCGCCGTGGACATGGCAATGACTTCACGGCTGAGCAGGCTCAGTTCCATGCCCGGCTCGCCCTGGGTCACGCCGTCGCACATGGCGGGGGTGCCGCCGGCGAACTGACCGACCGAGCCGACTTCGCGCAGCGCCTTTTTGATCTGTTCGGGGAAATGCTCGTAGGGCTGATGCGCCGAGAGCATGTCGTTATAAGAAGAAACAATTGCAACGTTGGCGGCATTCATCATGCGCAGGCTGTTTTTGTCTTCGGTGCCGCAACCGGCCACGCCGTGGGCGAAGTTGGCGCATTGCAGCTTGCCGCGCATCGGACCGTCGCTGGCTGCGCCGCGAATGAGCGCAAGGTAAGCCTCGCGGGTGGCGCGGCTGCGGGCGATAAGCCGTTCGGTGACCTCAAGAACGCGGGGATGCATGTATAGAACTCCAGGCTAACGGATGTGGCGACCTGAGAGTCTATGCTGATCAAACGCCCACGGCTCATGGGATGGCAGGGGGTCGTTTGGATCATCGGACCAGTTGATTCAGGTCACTCGTTGTAGATTGAACAAAATATTGCCACTAAAAAGGCTTGTTTTCTATTTTTATGCGAATAATCTTGTAATTCTTACAACAAATCGACGACAGGCACTTTCCGATGACTCTTCGAATCGCAATCAATGGTTTTGGCCGTATCGGCCGTAATGTCCTGCGCGCACTGTATACCCAAGGCTATCGCCAGGATCTGCAGATCGTCGCCATCAACGATTTGGGCGACAGTTCGATCAATGCCCATCTGCTCAAGTACGACACCGTACACGGCACTTTCGACGCAGAGGTTGCCCACGATCAGGAAAGCCTGACCGTCAATGGTGACCGGATTGCCGTGAGTGCCATTCGCAACCCCGCCGACCTGCCGTGGGCTGCGCACAAGATTGACGTGGTGTTCGAATGCACCGGCCTGTTCACCGACCGTGACAAAGCTGCCGCGCATATTAGCGCTGGCGCGCGCAAGGTGATCATCTCCGCCCCGGCCAAAGGCGCGGACGCGACTGTGGTCTACGGGGTAAACCATGACATTTTGCGTCAATCCCACCAGATCATTTCCAACGCATCGTGCACCACCAACTGCCTGGCGCCGGTGGCCCAGGTGCTGCATCGCGAGCTGGGCATCGAAAGCGGGCTGATGACCACTATTCACGCCTACACCAACGACCAGAACCTCACCGACGTGTACCACACCGACCCGTACCGCGCGCGTTCGGCCACCCAGAACATGATCCCGAGCAAGACCGGCGCCGCTGAAGCGGTGGGCCTGGTGCTGCCGGAACTGGCAGGCAAGCTGACCGGCATGGCGGTGCGTGTACCGGTGATCAACGTGTCGCTGGTGGACCTCACCGTGCAGTTGAAGAAAGAAGCCACGGCCGATGAAGTCAACGCCCTGCTTAAACACGCCAGCCAGCATTCGAAGATCCTCGGCTACAACACCCTGCCGCTGGTTTCCAGCGACTTCAACCATAACCCGCTGTCGTCGATCTTCGACGCTAATCACACCAAGGTCAGCGGCAAATTGCTCAAAGTGCTCGCGTGGTATGACAACGAGTGGGGCTTCTCCAACCGTATGCTGGATAACTGCCTGGCGTTGTGTAACGCCGAATAAGCCCCGGGCTGGATTGTGTGAACTGGCTTGTGTGGGAGCCGGGCTTGCCCGCGATGCAGGCGACTCGGTCGTTCAGTCAAACCGAGGTGATGCTATCGCAGGCAAGCCAGCTCCCACATAAGCCTGGCTCCCACACAATCTCCAAGGCATCTCAAAGTGCCACTTGCCATTTCAGTTGATGATAAGCATTATCATTCACTGCAAATCGGTCTGGTATCACTGTGAGCCAATCTCGCTTCAACCACGTCTTCCTCACCCAACGGGTGATCCTGCTACGAACTCTGCAACGCATGGTGCATAACCACAGCACTGCCGAGGACCTGTTGCAGGAAACCTACCTGCGCGTGACTCGGGCCCTGAGCGAGCGGCCAATCGACCACCTTGAACCCTTTGTCTACCAGACAGCCCGCAACCTGGCGCTGGATCACTTGCGTTCGCGCAGGATTCAGGCGCGTACCCTGCAGGAGGATGTCCCGCTGGATGTCCTGCAAAGCGTCGCCGCGCCGGCCAGCACGCCGGAGGAAGCTACCCAGGCAGAGCAGCTGCTGGAGCACCTGAGTGTCAGCCTCGGCCAGTTGAGCGCCCGCCAGCAGCGGATTTTCATCCTCAGCCGCCTGCACGGTTGCAGCTACCAAGAGATTGCCGATCAATTGGGCGTGTCCTTGAGCACGGTGCAAAAGGAACTCAAATTGATCATGGCTATCTGTGTGGGTGTGGCCGAACGGCTGGATCAGCCTTAAGCTTCACCCGACAGAGGTATCGATCCAAGCTGTAGGAAAAATGAATAAAACGTGGCGAAGACCCGAGGAACACCGTGACGGACCCGAATAAACTGCGCCCCCATGCGTTGGCTCATGAGGTGTTGCAAGACGCGGCCATGGACCAAGCCCTCGATTGGCTGATCGCCTTGCAGTGCCCGCAACCTGGGCAGCAGGCCGCGTTCGACGCCTGGCTGGCCCAGGACCCGGCGCATGTCCACGCCTTCAGCAAGGCCCAGGCCGCTTGGGGTGGCGCGCCGGTACACAGCGCCGCCGTGGCCCTCGCCGCACCGCGCAAGCCCAGCGGCTGGCGCCGGATCAGACCGCACTGGAAACCCCTGGCCACCGCCGCCGTGCTACTGGTCGGCCTGTTCAGTTTCAGCAACCTGCCGGTGCGTTTGCAGGCCGACCATCTGACGGTGGTGGGCGAGCGCCAGCGCCTGCAACTGGACGATGGCTCCAAGGTGCTGCTGAACACCAATTCGGCGTTTTCCAGCACCATCAAGGACCATCAGCGCATTGCCCGCCTCTACCAGGGCGAAGCGTACTTTGAAATAGCGCCCACCCGTGGCCTGCCGCTGGAGATCGACGCGGGCCCGGTGCGCGCCAGCGTGCGCGACACCGCCTTTGCCGTGCGCTACCTCAATGGCGAAGCCCAGGTTCAAGTGCAGCGCGGCGATGTCGACCTGAGCAACACGTTCGACGATGCCCGCGTGCGCCTGAGCGCCGGTGAAAGCATCCGCATCGGCCCCAAGGGTTTCGGCCAACCGGCCAAGCTCGACCCCAGCAAGGATCTGGCCTGGGTGCAGGGCCGGCTGGTATTCGAAAACTGCCCGCTGAGCGAAGTGCTGGCTGAGCTGCGCCGCTATTACCCCGGCTGGATCGTCAACAACAACGAGCAGTTGGCCAGCGTCGCCGTCACCGGCAACTACCGCCTCGACCAGCCCCTGGACGTGGTGCGCTCTCTGGCTCACATCACCTCGGCCAAGCTGTCGGAGTACCCGGCGCTGGTGATCCTGAACTAAATGAGAATTATTTTTACTCGATATTAACCGGCGATACGTCTCGTTATAGCCAATGCAACTGATTCCTATTTGGTTCGGTTCGCAACTATAAGATTCGTATCCCGGAGCGCTCTCGATGTCCTCTCGTTTCAACCGCCGGTCTGCTTCGCCCGTTTTGTCCTTGCTGACCGCCGCGATCCTGCTGGCTGGTGCGCCCGTCATGAGCGCCACCGCCGCGGAACCTGCCGCTCGCAGCCACGCCAACTACACGTTCAGCATCGAACAGCAGCCACTGGTGTCGGCACTCAACGCCTTCACCGCAGTGACCGGCTGGCAAGTGGGCCTGCCGGCCGAACTGGGCCAGGGCGTGTCGTCCCCTGGCGTGCTCGGCCCGCTGCCAGCGGAAAAAGCCTTGGAGCGGCTGTTGGTGGGGACCAACCTGAGCTATCGCAAACTGGGCACCAACAACATCGTGCTGGAAAAACGTAGCGCCGGCAGCGCCCTCGCCCTGCAACAGGTGACCATCAGCGCCACCCGCAATGAACAGGATGTGAACAGTGTACCGAGCACCGTCAGCGTGCACGACCGCGCAGAACTGGACCGCCAGCACGTCAACAACATCCGTGAACTGGTGCGCTACGAACCCGGCGTCTCCGTCGGCGGCGCCGGTACGCGCTCGGGTAACGCGGGCTACAACATTCGCGGTATCGATGGCGACCGCGTCCTCACCCAGGTGGATGGCGTCGAAGTGCCGGACAATTTCTTCAACGGCCCTTACGCCAAGACCCGCCGCAATTACGTCGACCCGGAAATCGTCAAGCGCGTGGAGATCCTGCGTGGCCCGGCCTCGGCCCTGTACGGCAGCAGCGCCATCGGCGGCGCGGTGAGTTATTTCACCCTCGACCCGGATGACATCATCAAACCAGGCCAGGACGTCGGCGCCCGCCTGAAGACCGGCTACAGCTCCGCCGACGAGAGCTGGCTGACCTCCGGCACCTTCGCCGGGCGTGTGCAAGACCTCGACGGTTTGCTGCACCTGAGCCAGCGCAATGGCCATGAAACCGAGTCCTACGATGGCAACAACGCCACCGGCCTGGCCCGTACCGGCGCCAACCCGGAAGATGCGCGCACCACCAACGTGCTGGCCAAGCTGGGCTGGAACTATGGCGATGACAACCGCCTGGGCCTGACCTATGAGAAGTTCAAGGATGACCGCGACGTCAATCTGAAAAACGCAGTGGGCGGTCCGTTCATCGGTGGTCGGGGCATGAACCTGTACCGCGACCGTCGCGGTAACGACACCATTACCCGCGAGCGCTTCGGCCTGGAAAACACCTTCGCCCTGGAGTCGCCGATTGCCGACCGCATCAAGACCAGCCTCAACTACCAGATCGCCAAGACCGACCAGACCACCGCCGAAATCTACCAGGCCGGCCGTCGCGTCTTGCGTACCCGCGACACCCTTTACGAAGAAAAACAGTGGGTCTTCGACGCGCAACTGGACAAAGCATTCAGCCTCGGCGAAACCGACCACCAGGTGACCTACGGCACCACCCTCAAGCAGCAGAAAGTCACCGGCTCACGCGAAGGCTCGGCCTCGTGCCTGGCCATTGGCGCCGGCTGCACCGCCATCGGCGCGCCCAGCCCATCAGCCAGCGACAGCGTGAAAAAGGCCAGCGACTTCCCCGACCCGACCATCAACACCTACTCGCTGTTCGCCCAGGACCAGATCACCTGGGACAAATGGACCTTCCTGCCCGCCGTGCGTTATGACTACACCCGGCTCAAGCCCAAGCTGACCCAGGAATTCCTCAACACCGTCAACCCGACCGGCGCCTATGCCGTCGATGGCAAAGACAAGACCTGGAACCGCGTCACACCCAAGTTCGGCCTCACCTATGCCCTGACCGACAACTACACCTGGTTCGGCCAATACGCCGAGGGCTTCCGCACGCCGTCTGCCAAAGCACTGTACGGTCGCTTCGAAAACCTCAACCTGGGCTACACCGTCGAACCCAACCCCGACCTCAAGCCGGAAACCAGCAAAGGCATCGAAACCGGGATTCGCGGCAAATTCGACGAAGGCTCTTTCGATATTGCGGTGTACTACAACAAGTACCGCGACTTTATCGACGAAGACAACGCCGTGGTCGGCGGCACCGTGGAGCAGTTCCAGGCGGTCAACATCAAGCGCGCCACCATCAAGGGCGTGGAAGCCAAGGGCCGCCTGAACCTGGATACCTTCGGCGCGCCGAAGGGTCTGTATACCCAAGGCTCGGTTGCCTACACCTACGGTCGCAACGACGACAATGGCGAGCCGTTGAACAGCGTCAACCCGCTCAAGGGCGTGTTTGGCCTGGGCTACGACCAGGACAACTACGGTGGCCTGGTGAGCTGGACCGTGGTGAAAAAACAGAACCGCGTCGACAGCACCACCTTCCACGCGCCCGACGGCGGCACCGACGGCCCGTTCAAGACCCCGGGCTTCGGCATCCTCGACCTGACCGCTTACTACAAGGTGAGCAAAGACGTGACCGTCAACGGCGGTCTCTACAACCTCACCGACAAGAAGTACTGGAACTGGGATGACGTGCGCAGCTACGACAGCGTCGGCGAAGCCGGTGTGACCGGCCCGGCCAACCTCGACCGCCTGACCCAGCCCGGTCGCAACTTTGCGATCAACGTGATCTGGGACATCTGACCCATCCGCCTCACCTCGCCGCCCTTGCAGCCGCGGCGAGGTGAGGATTTTTTACTGTGCCGCGTCTTCTTGTTCGTCTAGTTGATAACAGCTCTCTTCAGGGCGCCCAGGCGCTTCTCTTCTCAAGGACTTTTTCCATGACCGCTTCTTCCACCGCAGAACGCCCAAGCCTGCGCTCCCAACGCCTGAACCAGATCACCAACGAGCCGCACACCAAGCTCGACGCCTTGGTGAAAGCTCACGCGCCGTTCGAAACCCAAGCCAACTTCGCCCGTTTCGTGGTGGCCCAGTACCTGTTCCAATCGGAACTGGTGGCCATGTACAACGATGCCGAGTTGAACCAGATCATCCCTGACCTGGCCGCCCGCTGCCGCGCCGAAGCGGCCAAGCTCGACCTGGCAGACCTGGACACCGAAATCCCGGCCCCGGTTGCCGGTGCGGTGAATAACCCCAGCAAAGCCGAAGCTTTGGGCTGGCTGTTCGTCTCCGAAGGCTCCAAGCTGGGCGCTGCGTTCCTGATCAAGCGCGCCGTGGGCCTGGGCCTGAGCGAAACCTTCGGTGCCCGCCACCTGGGCGAGCCGGCCGGTGGTCGCGCCGAAGGCTGGAAAAGCTTCACCCGCACCCTCGACGGCCTGGCATTCAGTGCCGAAGAAGAAGCTGCCGTGGAAAAAGGCGCGATTGATGCGTTTGTGCGCTTCACCGTGTTGCTGGAACAGGCGTACGCTAGCGCCCCAGAACTGGCGTAAGCGTTCTGGTAATCAGCGGTTCAATGTGGGAGCTGGCTTGCCTGCGATGGCGGTGGGTCAGCTCCAGATATTTAACCTGATACACCGCCATCGCAGGCAAGCCAGCTCCCACACTTGGGTGCATTTCATGGCTGATAATGTGTAAACCTTCCCACCAGAAAACTGCAGCATGACCGGCAAACCCCAATCCTCCTCCAAAATCGCCCAAGTCCTCTTTGGCCTGCTGGCCTACGTGAGCCTGGGGATCGGCTTGGTGGCGATTGTCATACCGGGGTTGCCCACCACCGAATTCATCTTGCTCGCCGCCTGGGCCGCCACCAAAAGCTCGCCGCGCCTCAGCGCCTGGCTGGAAAACCATCGCCTGTTCGGGCCGATCCTGTCCAACTGGCGCAATGGCAAGATCATCGCCCGCCGCGCCAAGGTCAGCGCCACGGTGAGCATGTTGCTGTGCGCCGTGCTGATGCTGGTGATGCTCGATCACGGCTGGCCGGTGTACCTGGCGATTGCCGGGATGAGCCTGGGCAACCTGTGGATCTGGTCCCGCCCCGAGCAGCTCGCACGCCCCGTATAACGGCCGGTGTAGGCATTTTCCTACCGCTCATCGCCTATTTCTCATGAATTGATTTGTGACGCCGATGTTTCAGGTACGGCGCCGAATGGACTTGGCTCTTCTGCGTGCATTCCAACAAGTCCATTCGTGAGTGAACCTATGTTCGACACCCTCTCCATCCGCTTGAAAATCGTGTTGCTGTCCGGCCTGTGCCTGCTGGGTGTGATTGCACTGGTGGTCGGCATCAATATCTACAACACCAACCAGAACGATCGGTTGGTCAGTGATTCAAGCTCACGAATGCTCACCGCCAGCGTTGAGCAGTTGCTGCAATCCAAAGCGGCCGAACAGGCCGGCCACTTGCAGCAGACCTTCGGCGAAAACCTGCTGGTGGTCACCGCCCTGGCCGACCAGATCAAAGACCTGCGTCAGTTGGGCACCCAACGCGCCCTTGAAGCCGGGGCCCTGCGTGAAGAGCTCAACCGCAGCGTCAAAACCGCGTTCGAGCGCAACACCAAAGTGCTGGGCATCTGGTTGTCGTTCGAACCCAACGGGCTGGATGGCAAGGACAGCGAATTCATCGACGACAAGGCACGCGTCTCCAATGAAAAAGGCCGGTTTTCCAGCTACTGGAGTCGTGCTGGCGGCGAAGGCCAGAACACCATCATGGTCGAAGATGACCTGACCAAGACCACCCTCAACCTCAGCGGCACGCCTTACAACATCTGGTACACCTGCCCACGGGACACGCGCAGCACTTGCCTGCTGGACCCGTACGAAGACACGGTGGCCGGTAAACCGGTACTGATGACCACCATTTCCCTGCCGCTGATCGTCGACGGCAAAGTCATCGGCGTCGTCGGCGTGGACATCGCCCTCACCTCCCTGCAAGCGACCACCGATGCTGCGCAGAAAGACCTGTTCAACGGTGCCGCCCACCTGGAGATTCTGTCCAGCACCGGCCTGATCGCCGCCTACAGTGGTGAACCGGCCAAAGTCGGCAAGAACCTGATCGACAGCATCGGCGCCGAAGGCAAGGAGATCGTGCAACTGTTGGCCAATGACCGTCCGGTGATCCGTGAGCAGGACGACACCATTCGTGCCGTGTACCCGCTCAAGCCGATTGCCGGTGCCAAATCCTGGGGCGTGGTGATCAAGCTGCCCAAAGCGGTGATGCTGGCCGACAACGAAAAACTGCAAGCCGTACTCGACGAGGCCCAGGCAACAGGCACGCTAAAAGCCCTGCTGGTGGCCGCCGCCGCTGGCCTGCTGGGCTTGCTGTTGATCTGGCTGACCGCTACTGGCGTGACCCGCCCTATCAATAGCGTGGCCGCCATGCTCAAGGACATCGCCAGCGGTGACGGCGACCTCACCCAGCGCCTGGCCTACGCCAAGAAGGACGAACTGGGCGAGCTGGTGAACTGGTTCAACCGCTTCCTCGACAAACTGCAGCCGACCATTGCGCAGATCAAGCAAAGCATCACCGAAGCTCGTGGGACGGCCGATCAGTCGTCCGCCATTGCGCGCCAGACCAGCGAAGGCATGCAGGTGCAGTTCCGTGAAATCGACCAGGTCGCCACCGCGTCGAACGAAATGAGCGCCACCGCCCACGACGTGGCCAACAGCGCCTCCAATGCCGCCAGCGCGGCACGCGGCGCCGACCAGTCGGCTCGCGAAGGCATGTCGATCATCGAGCAGAGCACCCGCGATATCACCACCCTGGCCGACGAAGTCAGCAAAGCCGTGGGCGAAGTCGAAGCCCTGGCGGTCAACAGCGAGCAAATCGGTTCAGTGCTGGAGGTGATCCGCAGCATTGCCGAACAGACCAACCTGTTGGCGTTGAATGCGGCGATTGAAGCGGCGCGCGCTGGGGAAAGCGGACGTGGCTTTGCGGTGGTGGCCGACGAAGTGCGCAACCTGGCCAAACGCACCCAGGACTCGGTGGAAGAAATCCGCCTGGTGATCGAGCGTATCCAGAGCGGTACTCGTGGCGTAGTGGCGACCATGCACTCCAGCCAGCACCAGGCGCAGAGCAATGCCGGGCAGATCCATCAAGCCGTGCAAGCCCTGGGCAAGATCAGCGACGCGGTCACCGTGATCAGCGACATGAACCTGCAAATCGCCAGCGCGGCCGAACAGCAGAGCGCGGTGGCCGAAGAGGTCAACCGCAACGTCTCGGCGATTCGCACCGTGACCGAAACCCTCACGGGCCAGGCCACCGAGTCGGCGGCGATCAGCAGCCAGCTCAATGCGCTGGCCAGCCAGCAGATGAAGTTGATGGATCAGTTCAGGGTCTGACTCGGTTCTGAAAACACTAAACATCTGGGTGGGAGCCGGGCTCGCCCGCGATGCAGACAACTCGGTGTATCTGTGAAACCGAGTCGATGCCATCGCAGGCAAGCCAGCTCCCACATAGAGCAGAACAGCGGTGAATTACCGACCGGGCCAAGCCTGGACGAACGGCGTCAGGTCTTCCTTCGGCGCCGTACGCGGTGGGTTCTGCGGTGTGCCCAGGTAGAGAAAGCCAATCACTTCTTCATTCGCCGCCAACCCCAGGCCTTTGGCGACATGGGCCGAGTAGGACAATTCGCCAGTACGCCACACCGCGCCAATACCCTGGGCATACGCCGCCAGCAGAATGCCGTGGGCCGCACAGGCGGCGGCCAGCAATTGCTCGGACTTGGGCACTTTGAAATGCTCTTGCAAGCGTGCAATCACCACCACCACCAGCGGCGCACGCAGCGGGCCGTTCTGGGCTTTATCGATGGCGGCTTGCGGTGCGTCGGCGTCTTGCAGGCGGGCGGCTTCAGCCAACAGCGTGCCCATCTGTTCACGGGCTGCGCCTTCGACGGTGAGGAAACGCCACGGGCGCAGTTGACCATGGTCGGGCGCGCGCATGGCGGCGGCGAACAGCAGGTCGCGCTGCTCCTGGGTCGGTGCCGGGTCGAGCAAACGGGGCACGGAAACACGGTTGAGCAAAGCGTCGAGAGCCTGCATTGGCCACCTCCATAAAAAAATGTGCAGCCATTCTAGCGGGAAAGAATCGGGATGCCACCAAACGATAATTGCTCTTATTCAATCTGCCCTGCCCTGTTAGACTTTGCGCCTTAATTTTCTGCCCTCGTCCAGGAATCTCGATGTTCCGTGCGCTTTTGTACCTGCCTGCAGCGTTGATGGCTTTAAGCCTGACTGCTTGCGATGACGCCCCTCGCTTCACGAAAGCAGAGCCGGGTGAATCGCGGGCCGGTGGCGCGGCGACGGTAAACAAGCGCGACCAGAACGCCTTTTCCCTGCCATCGGCCAACCTGGCGCCGACGCGGCGCCTGGACTTCAGCGTCGGCAACAGTTTCTTTCGCAACCCGTGGGTGATTGCGCCGTCCACCACCACGGCGCGCGATGGCCTGGGCCCACTGTTCAATACCAACGCCTGTCAGAACTGCCATATCAAGGATGGCCGTGGCCACCCGCCGCTGCCCGACGCGCCCAATGCCGTGTCGATGCTGGTGCGCCTGTCCATCCATCCCTCTATTACAGAGCAGCCAGCCTACGCCAAGCTCATCGAACAGATCGGCGTGGTACCCGAGCCGGTCTACGGCGGGCAACTCCAGGACATGGCGGTGCCCGGCGTTGCGCCGGAAGGCAAGGTGCGGGTCGACTACACACCGGTCAACGTCAGGTTCAAGGACGGCACGCTCGTTGAATTACGCAAGCCCGACCTGCAGATCACCCAACTCGGCTACGGCCCGATGCACCCTGACACACGCTTCTCGGCGCGTATCGCCCCGCCGATGATCGGCCTGGGCCTGCTCGAAGCGATCAGCGACGCCGATATCCTGCGCAACACCGACCCCAAGACCGCCGACAAAGAGGCTATTGTCGGCCGCGCCAATTGGGTCTGGGATGACGCTCAGGCCAAAACTGTCCTCGGGCGTTTTGGCTGGAAAGCCGGGCAGCCCAACCTCAACCAACAAAACGTTCACGCGTTTTCTGGTGATATGGGCCTCACCACGTCCCTGAGACCCTTCGATGACTGCACCGACGCCCAAGTGGCCTGCAAACAGGCGCCCAACGGCAATGGCCCGCAGGGTGAACCGGAAGTCAGCGATAACATCCTGCGCCTGGTGCTGTTCTACACCCGCAACCTCGCGGTGCCCGCACGTCGGGACGTTGATACGCCGCAAGTGCTGGCCGGCAAGAACCTGTTCTACCAGGCCGGTTGCCAAGGCTGTCACAAGCCCAGCTTCACCACCGCCGCCAATGCCGCCGAACCTGAACTGGCCAACCAGGTGATTCGCCCCTACAGCGACCTGCTGCTGCACGATATGGGCGAAGGCCTGGCCGACAACCGTAGCGAATTCAAAGCCACTGGCCGCGACTGGCGCACCCCGCCGCTGTGGGGTATCGGCCTGACGCAAACCGTGAGTGGTCACACCCAGTTCCTGCATGACGGCCGCGCCCGCAACCTGCTTGAAGCCGTGCTGTGGCATGGCGGTGAAGCCCAAGCGGCGCAGCAACATGTGTTGTCGTTCAATGCCGAGCAGCGTGCCGCGTTGCTGGCGTTCCTGAATTCTTTATAAGCTTTGCCCCACTTACAGAAGGGAGCTCGACATGTTTCGTCCCAAGTTGTTGTTCACCAGCCTCGCCGCCCTGGCCTTGGGCGCCTGCTCGCCCCAAGACCCGCAAGCAGTGACCTCGGCAGCCATCGCCAAGCAAGTGATCCTGCCGACCTACAGCCGTTGGGTTGAGGCCGACCGTCAGTTGGCCGTCAGCGCCCTGGCCTATTGCCAAGGCAAGGAAAGCCTGGACACCGCCCGCGCTGACTTCCTGCACGCACAAAAAGCCTGGGCCGAGCTGCAACCGCTGCTGATCGGCCCGCTGGCCGAAGGCAACCGGGCGTGGCAGGTGCAGTTCTGGCCAGACAAGAAGAACCTGGTCGGCCGCCAGGTCGAGCAACTGGTCAGTGCCCAGCCGCAGATCGACGCCGCGGCCCTGGCGAAATCCAGCGTGGTGGTGCAGGGCCTGTCGGCCTACGAATACATCCTC
This sequence comes from Pseudomonas sp. FSL L8-0168, assembly GCF_037976155.1. NCBI lineage: Bacteria > Pseudomonadati > Pseudomonadota > Gammaproteobacteria > Pseudomonadales > Pseudomonadaceae > Pseudomonas > Pseudomonas sp. FSL L8-0168. The sequence goes on from NZ_CP150262.1 coordinate 4,104,280, forward strand.
TACGACGCCAAGCCCGACGTCGCCGACGAAGCCCAGAAAGCCCGCTATTGCCCGTTACTGATGGCCATCGGCGAGCGCCAGAAACTCCTGGCCGAAGAGATCCTGGCCAGCTGGAACAGCACCGACGGCATGCTCGCGCAGATGACCAAGTTTCCGAACCAGCGCTACGCTGATTCCCACGAAGCCATCGCCGACCTGCTGCGCGTGCAAGTGACCGCCCTGGACACCCTGAAGAAAAAACTCGGCACCCCAATGGGCCGCCAGACCAAGGGCATCCCGCAACCGTTCCAGGCCGATGCCTGGCGCAGCCAGTCGTCCCTGCAGAGCCTGGAAGCCAGCCTCGCCGCAGCGCAGACCGTGTGGGTGGGCGTCGATAACAAAGGCCTGCGTGGCCTGCTGCCGGCGGACCAGAAGCCCCTGGCCGAGAAAATCGACGCCGCCTACGCAGCGTCGCTGAAACTGTTCGCCAGCAACCAGCGCACCCTCAACGAACTGTTGAACGACGACGCCGGGCGCCAGCAACTCAACGACATCTACGACAGCCTCAACGTAGTCCACCGCCTGCATGAAGGTGAACTGGCCAAGGCGCTGGGCGTCCAACTGGGCTTTAACGCCAACGACGGTGACTGATGATGCTCAGGCGACAGGCTTTGGCGGTGGGCAGCGTGCTGCTCAGCGCTATCACCTTGGGTGGCTGGACGCTGTTCAAGCACAAAGACAAAGGCCCGCTGCTGCTGTCGGCGCGCGATGATGCCGACGGCAAGCACTACGCTGTCGGCTATCGCCTGGACGGCAAGCCGGTATTTGCTACTCAGGTCAGCCAGCGCTGCCATGACATCATCAACCACCCGACGTTGCCGATTGCGTTGTTCGTCGCCCGTCGCCCAGGCACCGAGAGCTACCTGATCGACCTGCGCGATGGCAGGCTGCTGCAAACCATCACCTCCAACGCCAACCGCCATTTCTATGGGCATGCGGTGATCCACAAGAGCGGTGACTGGCTGTACGCCACCGAGAACGACACTTCCGACCCTGGCCGCGGCCTGTTGGGTGTATATAAGTTCGAAGGTGAGCGGCTGGTGCACAGCGGCGAGATATCCACTCACGGCATCGGCCCGCATCAGGTCTCGTGGATGCCCGACGGCGAGACGCTGATCGTGGCCAACGGTGGCATTCGCACCGAAGCCGAAAGCCGGGTAGAGATGAACCTCAATGCCATGGAGCCGAGCCTGGTGCTGATGCGCCGTGACGGCAGCCTGATCAGCAAGGAAACCCTGGCCCAGCAGATGAACAGCGTGCGGCACATGGGCATCGCCAGCGATGGCACCATCCTCACCGGGCAACAGTTCATGGGCCCGTCCCAGGAGCGTTCCGAGTTGCTGGCGATCAAGCGCCCGGGGCAGCCGTTCGTGGCGTTCCCAGTGGCGGATGAACAGTTGCAGGCGATGGGGCATTACACCGCCAGCGTGGCGGTGCACAGCGAACTGCGCCTGGTGGCGTTGACGGCACCTCGTGGCAATCGCTTTTTTATCTGGGACATGGACACCGCCGAACTGCGCCTGGATGGGCCCTTGCCGGACTGTGCGGGGGTGGGTGCGGTGGCGGATGGGTTTGTCGTGACATCAGGACAGGGGCGGTGCCGCTTCTATGATTGCCGCCAGGAAAAGTTACTGGCAACACCACTGGAGTTACCGGCGGGGTTCTGGGATAACCACCTGCACTTGGTCTAAAGACCGACGACATCAAAATGTGGGAGCGGGCTTGATCGTTCCCACGCTCTGCGTGGGAATGCAACCCGTGACGCTCTGCGTCACTGGCGCTAACGGACGAGACGCAGAGCGTCTCAAGAGGCATTCCCACGCAGAGCGTGGGAATGATCATGCCTGGCGCACCATAAAAAAAGGGCCTCGCATGGCAAGGCCCTTTTCGGGGTCAATCGTTTCAACTTTGCGGCCTCATCGCTTGAGACATGCCGAACATGAATAACAGCAATTCATGGTCGGGCTTGGCCGCCACACTCGTCTTGGCAATGCGTGGCAGCAGGCATTGCCCGCCACCGTCTACCGCACTCAACACTTGTGTACGAGGTTGTTCCCATACCGCCAGGGCCAGGGCTGCAACACCCAATGCCCCGACCAGAAACAAACCTCGTGCGATTTCTAGCTTCATCTGGTTAAACCCTTGATAGCGCTGCCAAACGCCGTCTCGTAAAAGTAGCTGAGTTTTTTCCAGTCGGTATCATTCCACGACGAATGGCGACGCAATTGCAGCATGTCGTGGGACGCGGCCCGATAAGCGGTCAGGCGCTGGCGGCATTTCTCAAAGTCCAGCAGGGCCACTTCCACCGTCGCCGCATCAGGCTCACCGGTCACCCGCACGAAAATGTGCTTGATATACAGGCAACCGTGTTGCCAGCGGCCTTTGTGCATACGGGCCAAGGTGCCGGCCAACTCTTGCAGCAGGCGCTCGTGGACCGCCTCGCCATACTGTTCGCGGCCACCGGCGGCGTACCAGTTTTCAATCTCGTCGAAACCGTCCAGAGACGCGGTGACCAACAGGGCTTTCCACTGGTGCTCTGGGTCGCGACGTGCTTCGCAAAACACCAGTTCCGGCACACGCACATCCAGCAAACGCAGGCCTTTGAGGGCATCACGCTCACGCAGCACGGTCGGACGCCCAAAGGGGTGCAGCCAGCTGCGGTAAATGTGGCCGGTCTGGCGCTTGCAATAGAGCAAACGGCCATTAGGGCTTATGACCCGTTGCACGCCACTTTCACCACCACGTCGGCGGTTGGGTTCTTCCACCCATTCACCCTGTTGACGCCAGAAAAAATCAAATCGTTCTTCGGGAGCTACATGACTGCCTACTACGCACTCAACTGCCATCCTGTTACCTCTTGCGCAATACATACACTCGCCACATGGCGTAGAGCGGTATGAAATCCAGGGATTCCTGAACACGGAAACCGGCCTGCTCGAATTCTGCCTCGACAGTAGCAGCCGGTAACACAAACCGGTTTTGGTAACCTTCCTGCTCACCTTTTTTGCGACGACGCACTTCGCTGCGCTTGCGCTTCCAGGCCTTGAAATTACCGTCTACCCACAGCGAAATAATCACGCTGTCGCGGGTAACACGTTGAAACTCGCGCAATATCGTCAATCTGTGCTCTGGATCACCGATGTGGTGCATCAAGCGCATGCAGAAAATACTGTCGACGGAGTTATCTGGCAAATCGATATCAAAGGCAGACGTCTGCAAAGGGCGTACCCGTTTCACCACCTCTGCCGGTTGGGCAGCGGTGGCGATCTTCAACATCGACGCCGAATTGTCAGCTCCGATAATCACACGGTTGGGTTTTTCGGCCAGCAACGGCCAGAAACGTCCAGCGCCACACGGCAGGTCCAACACCAGGCCCGGCTCACCGGCCATGGCCAAGGCGCCGCGCGCCAACTGCTCGTCGCGTTTGTGGGACAACCGGCGAGCCAGATTGTCCTGATGCTTGAGCAAATATTTCTGCGCGTGTTGATCGTCGTACTTGTCAGAAAATTCCAGCTTGATCGGGGAAGGCATCTTACGTCTCCAGTAACTGATGCCTACGACCTTAAGCAGCGAACTGTGATCAACAGGTCAACTCGTTGTGAAAATCTTGTCCTGTCCAATTGCATACATTTCAAGACTTTACAGAAACATTCAGTAGCACCGGGCCATCTTCGCCGAAAAGCGGGCAGTCTGCATCAGCAAAACGACAGACTGAAGGGTCAGGTTTTGACTGGACTGAGCTCCACGTGAAAACGGCAGCCATTGGGCTCCATAGTGCTCAGGCTTACGCTCCAGCCCTGGCTTTCGCAGATCCGTTGCACCAGTGAGAGCCCAAGGCCAAGGCCCTCGCCACGCTTCTCGCTACCGCGCACGAACGGCTCGAACATCGCTTCGCGCTTCTCTTCGGGGATCCCGACACCGGAGTCCTCCACCGTGAAACCACTGGGCTCCAGGGTCAGGCGGATAAACCCGTGCTCGGTGTAATGCAGTGCGTTGCGCAGCAGGTTGCCCATCACCGCGTGCAAGAAGGTGGTGTTGTAGCGGGTGTCCAGGGGGTTACCCGGCAGGTAGATCAACGCCAGGCCTTTTTTCTCGATGGGCTCGCGCCAGATACCGAGCAGGTCTTCGGCCACCTGGGTGAGGTTGCCTTGGGGTGAACTGGCAGCGTCGTCGTGTTTGGCGCGGGCCAGCATCAGGAAGGTTTGCACCAGCTCGCGCATTTCTTCACAGGCACGGGCTATGCGCTCTACCTGGTTGCGACCACGTTGATCGATGGCCGGGTTTTCGCGCAACAGTTCGCAGGAGCTGGCCAGGACCATCAAGGGCGTGCGCAACTCATGGCTCACATCGCTGGTAAACAATTGCTCACGTGACAGCGCCTGGCGTAAACGCCCCAAGGTGGCGTCGAACGCCACCGCCAGTTCGCCCACTTCATCGGCGGCGTAATCCGGCGCCAGAGGCGGTGCCAGGCCCAACAGTTGGTCACGATGACGGACCTGGCGGGCCAGGCGTACCACCGGCGCCATCACCTTGCGAGCCAGCACCCAGCCGAGGAACGCCGCCAGCGCCAGGCTGAGTACGAACCCCACCAGCACCACCGCAAACAGCACGCGCTCACGTTCTTCGAAATCGCTCTGGTCTTGCAGCAACACATAACGTCGGCCATCGACCACTTCAACCATGGCGTGGTACGACAGCGCCTCGCGAAACACCTCATGGAACCCCGGGTCCAGATGGCGCAGGTCCTTGGGCAGTTCAAAATCGCCACGCCCGCCGCTGAAATAGAACAGCTGGTCCGGCTCCGGCCGATGGTTCCAGTCTTCGACGCTGTCCATCAACAGCAGGCGTTGCAAGTCGCCGCCCAAGCCCGCCGAGATCAACTTCTCTTCCACCAGGTGCACGGTCGCAATGATGCCGATGGCGAAGGCCCCCGCCACCAACGCACTCATCAAGGCGAAGGCGATGATGATCCGTTGGGCAAGGCTTTGCTTAAACTCCATCACGCCCCTCGGCCAAGCGATAACCCACACCATGCACCGTTTGCAGCAATGGCTTGGCGAAGGGTTTGTCGATCACTTGGCGCAATTGGTGAACATGGCTGCGCAGGCTGTCGCTGTCCGGGCAGTCGTCTCCCCACAGAGCTTCTTCGAGAACTTCCCGACGCAGAACGTGCGGGCTTTTCTGCATCAGCACGGCGAGCAGTTTCAGACCCACGGGGTTGAGCTTGAGCAGGCGCCCTTCGCGGGTGACTTCCAGCGTATCGAGGTCGTAGTTCAGGTCACCCACTTGCAGGGCACGACGCCCGCCGCCCTGGGCACGGCGCAACACCGCTTCGATACGGGCGGCCAGTTCCGACAAGGCGAAGGGTTTGAGCAGGTAGTCATCGGCGCCGGACTTGAAGCCCTGCAGCCGGTCGTCCAGTTGATCGCGAGCGGTAAGCATGATTACCGGAGTGTCACGGCGCGCGTCTTCGCGCAGGCGCTTGCACAGGGTGTAGCCATCGATGCCGGGCAACATGATGTCGAGCACGATCAGGTCGTAATGCTCGGTGGCCGCCAGGTGCAGGCCCGACAAACCGTCCTGCGCACAGTCCACTGTGTAGCCTTTGAGCCCCAGGTAATCGGCCAGGTTGGCGAGGATATCGCGGTTGTCTTCAACCAATAGAATTCGCATGGGCAGTGTCTCCGTACGCGGTAACGGCCGTGTTGGCTCGCGCAGCTTAAGGCCAAGCGGGGCTCAGGGATAGAGCGCAGAGCCCCGCTGATAAAGGTTTTCAACTGTTTGCAGAGCCGAACAAGTTTTTCACTATAGCTTCACAAACTGACTACAGCCTCAGGAAGAAGATCGCCCCCCATTGATCTAAGGAACATAGACATGGGTTTTTTCAAAACTGCACCAATGCGCTATTTGTTGTTGATTACCGGTACCTGGTTACTGGTTTTCCTGCTTACGCGCAGTGTGCTGCTCATCACTCACCTAGATGAAGTCGGCGGCAACCTGCTGCCGGTGTTTGGCGTAGGTGTGCTCTACGACCTGGCCTTCCTCGCCTACGCAGCCTTGCCGCTTGGCCTGTATTTGCTGCTCTGCCCGCCAGCCCTGTGGCGCCGCCGTGGCCATCGCTGGTTCCTGCAAGCGGTGCTGACCGTCAGCCTGTTCGCCATGCTGTTCACCTCGGTGGCCGAATGGTTGTTCTGGGATGAGTTTGGCGTGCGCTTCAACTTTATCGCTGTCGATTACTTGGTGTACTCCGATGAGGTACTGAACAACCTGCTGGAGTCTTACCCGATCGGCAAGCTGCTGAGCCTGCTGGCGATGCTTGCACTGATTCTGAGCGTGGCTCTGCGCAAGCCCTTCAATGCCGCGATGGCAGCGCCCGTGCCTGCGCTGCGTGGCCGTTTGGTCAACGCCCTGGGCCTGCTGGTGCTCGCCGGCCTCAGCCTGCAACTGGTCAGCCAGGACAGCCCACGCACCCAAGGCGGTAACGCGTACAACAACGAATTGGCCAGCAACGGGCCTTATCAGTTCTTCGCCGCCTTCCGTAACAACGAACTGGATTACACCCAGTTCTACAAAAGCCTGCCGACCGACGTCGTCGCCAAGCAGTTGCGCGCCGAACTGAGTGAGCCCAACGCCCGCTTTATCGGCCCGGACCCGCTGGATATTCGCCGTGCCATCACCAACCCCGGCACACTGCGCAAGCCCAACATCGTACTGGTGACCATCGAGAGCTTCAGCGCCAAGTACATGGGCAGCAATGGCGATGCGCGCAACCTCACGCCCAATCTGGATGCATTGCGCCAACAGAGCCTGTACTTCAATAACTTCTACGCCACCGGTACGCGCACCGACCGAGGCCTGGAAGCCATTACCCTGGCAGTCCCGCCGACGCCGGGACGTTCGATCGTCAAGCGCATCGGCCGCGAAAGCGGGTTCGCCAGCCTGGGGCAACAGCTCTCGGCCATCGGTTATGACAGCGTATTTGTCTACGGCGGGCGCGGTTACTTCGACAATATGAACGCGTTCTTCAGCGGCAACGGTTATCGGGTCGTGGACCAGAGCAGCGTGCCAGAGTCGGAGATCTCGTTCAAAAACGCCTGGGGCATGGCCGACGAAGACCTGTTCAAACAGACCTTGAAACTGGCCGACGCCGATTACGCCAAGCAGCAGCCGTTCTTGCTGCAACTGATGACCACCTCCAACCATCGCCCTTATACCTACCCGGACGGGCGTATCGATATCAAGTCCGGCAAGGGCCGCGACGGCGCGGTGAAATACACCGACTACGCCATCGGCCAGTTCCTTGAGGCAGCGCGCCAGAAGCCGTGGTTCGATAACACGATCTTCGTGTTCGTCGCCGACCACACCGCCGGCAGCGCAGGCAAGGAAGACCTGCCGATCACCAACTACCAGATTCCGCTGTTTATCTACGCGCCCAAGCTGATCGACGCACGGGAATCCGCTCAACTGTCCAGCCAGATCGACCTGGCGCCGACCTTGCTGGGCCTGCTCAACCTGAGCTACGAATCGACATTCTTTGGCCGCAACCTGCTGCAAGACAACCCATTGCCTCCACGGGTGGTAGTGGGCAATTACCAGCACCTGGGTCTGTTTGATGGCAAGGACCTGGCGATCCTCAGCCCGCGCCAAGGTTTGCGTCGCCACGACCAGGCTCTGGGCGAGAGCCAGGAACTGCGCGTCGGTAGCGATGACCCCTTGATCCAACGGGCGATCACCTACTACCAGGCCGCCAGTTACGACTACAAACAGCAACTGCTGAGCTGGAAAGCGCCCAAGGAAGAGGCTCCAGTCTTAAGCAAACGCTAATCAAAAAGCCCCGTGCAGGTGAGCGCGGGGCTTTTTTACCAAGGTTCGAGATGAAATCCCCCTCCTCTTTACCGGTTTCCAAACCGCTTGATTTCTGGCTGTGCCTGGGCCTGCCTGCCGGCGCTGCAGTAGCCTTGCTGTTGCTTGAACTGACGTCACTGGACATGGACCTGGCCAGGCATTTCTATAGCGCAGAGGCTGGCGGCTTCATTGGCCGCTATAGCTTTTTCCTTGAAGACATCCTGCATGACCGTGCCAAGCAACTGGTGATCCTGTTTTCGGTGCTGGCGATTCTGGGCTTGGTCGGCAGCTTCATCCTGCAGCGACTCAAGCCGTACCGCCGTGAACTGGTGTGCCTGGTGCTGTCGCTGGGAATGGCGACGGCGTTCGTGTCGCCGTTGAAAACCATCACAGCCGTGCAATGCCCCTGGAGCCTCAAGGAGTTCGGCGGCCAGGAAACCTACAGCGAACTGCTCAGCCCGCGCCCGCCTACCGATAAACCAGGCCGTTGCTGGCCCGGCGGACATGCCGCCACCGGGTTTGCCTTGTTCGCCTGGTTCTTCGCCTTGCGGGATCGACGGCCGCGGCTGGCCCGATATGCGTTCATCTTTGCCGTCAGCCTGGGCAGCGTGTTTTCAGTCAGCCGTATGCTGCAAGGGGCGCATTTCTTTTCCCACAATGTGTGGACAGCGATCTTTTGCTGGCTGATCTGCCTGGGGCTGTATTGCTTGTTGCTGTACCGGCCTTCACGGCAAGCCGTGATGCCGGTCAGTTAAGCGAATGCAACGAAGATCAAATGTGGGAGCTGGCTTGCCTGCGATTGGCCATAAGTATCGACACAACTTTGCAGCGGTCGACGGCAACTACAATCTCGATAACCACGCTGGCCGAACGCAGGCTTGAACTCCTGGGTAACCCGGCAGGGCGGCCCCTAGATGGCCGTTGCCTGACTAACGGATATGAACGCGCTCTGATCCAACATTCCTGCAGGCTGGCAGGCCGTCTTCGCAGGCAAGCCAGCTCCCACATTTTGACCGCCGTGCATCAGTTAGATAAGCGTGGCTGTCAGGCCGCCGTCGGGTGGGTACAGCCGTGCATAAAAAAGCCCCGCCTGCATCACTGCAGGCGGGGCTTTTTATAGCGCCGGGTAGGCTGGCTTACATCATGCCGCCCATGCCACCCATGCCGCCCATGTCTGGCATACCGCCGCCAGCCGAGCCTTCTTTCTTCGGTGCTTCAGCGATCGCAGCTTCGGTGGTCAGGATCAGACCGCCGATGGAGGATGCTGCTTGCAGCGCGGAACGAGTCACCTTGGTTGGATCCAGGATGCCCATTTCGATCATGTCGCCGTACACGCCAGTCGCAGCGTTGTAACCGTAGTTACCTTTGCCGTTCTTGACTTCGTTGACCACAACGCTTGGCTCGTCGCCGGAGTTGGCAGCGATCTGGCGCAGCGGTGCTTCAACGGCACGACGCAGTACAGCGATACCTACGTTCTGGTCAGCGTTGTCGCCGGTCAGCTCAGTCAGGGCTTCCAGAGCACGGATCAGCGCAACGCCACCGCCAGGTACCACGCCTTCTTCAACGGCTGCACGGGTTGCGTGCAGGGCGTCTTCAACGCGGGCCTTCTTCTCTTTCATTTCAACTTCGGAGCCAGCGCCAACCTTGATCACTGCAACGCCGCCAGACAGCTTGGCCAGGCGCTCTTGCAGTTTTTCACGGTCGTAGTCCGAGGAAGTCTCGGCAACCTGTGCACGGATCTGAGCGATACGGGACTCGATGTCGCCTTCAACGCCAGCACCGTCAACGATGATGGTGTTTTCCTTGGACAGGGTCACGCGCTTGGCGCTACCCAGGTTTTCCAGGGTGGCGCTTTCCAGGCTCAGGCCGATCTCTTCGGAGATAACGGTACCGCCGGTCAGAACGGCGATGTCCTGCAGCATGGCCTTGCGACGGTCGCCGAAGCCTGGCGCCTTGACGGCTGCAACCTTGACGATGCCACGCATGTTGTTCACAACCAGAGTCGCCAGGGCTTCGCCTTCAACGTCTTCAGCCACGATCAGCAGTGGGCGGCCGGCTTTGGCAACGGCTTCCAGCACTGGCAGCATTTCGCGGATGTTGGAGATCTTTTTGTCGACCAGCAGGATCAGCGGGCTGTCCAGCTCGGCAACCATGGTGTCCGGCTTGTTGACGAAGTACGGGGACAGGTAGCCACGGTCGAACTGCATGCCTTCTACAACCGACAGTTCGTTTTCCAGGCCCGAGCCTTCTTCAACGGTGATCACGCCTTCTTTACCGACTTTTTCCATGGCTTCGGCAATGATGTCGCCGATGGAGCTGTCGGAGTTGGCGGAGATGGTGCCTACCTGAGCGATGGCCTTGGTGTCGGCGCATGGCTTGGACAGGTTCTTCAGCTCTTTGACGATGGCGATGGTCGCCTTGTCGATGCCGCGCTTGAGGTCCATCGGGTTCATGCCGGCAGCAACGGCCTTCAGGCCTTCGTTGACGATCGACTGAGCCAGTACGGTTGCGGTGGTAGTACCGTCACCTGCGTCATCGTTGGCACGGGAGGCAACGTCTTTGACCAGCTGCGCGCCCATGTTTTCGAAACGGTCTTCCAGTTCGATTTCTTTGGCGACGGAAACGCCGTCCTTGGTGATGGTCGGAGCGCCGAAGCTCTTCTCGATGATCACGTTACGGCCTTTCGGGCCCAAGGTCGCTTTTACTGCGTCAGCCAGTACGTTGACGCCAGTGAGCATTTTCTTGCGGGCGGAGTCGCCGAATTTAACTTCTTTAGCAGCCATGATCGATATTCCTTAAATACTTTGTAGTAACGGGAAAATGAGCGAGGAAATCAGTCTTCCAGAACGGCGAGAATTTCGTTCTCAGCCATTACCAGCAGGTCTTCGCCGTCTACTTTCACAGTGTTGCTGCCGGAGTAAGGGCCGAAAACAACCTTGTCACCCACTTTCACGGCCAGTGCGCGTACATCACCGTTCTCCAGGGTTTTGCCTGGGCCAGCAGCGACGATTACACCGTGGTTGGCTTTTTCAGCAGCCGAACCTGGCAGAACGATCCCGCCAGCGGTTTTCTTTTCTTCTTCGCTGCGACGGATTACGACGCGGTCGTGCAGAGGACGAAGCTTCATTGTCGATCTCTCCTAATTGTGTTTTTCATCGGCCGGTATCAATTCCGGCGGGTTAAATTCCGGCGGTGCCGGTCGCGGCTCGCGGGGCGAGACGCGGAAGTCTGTCTGATGTCACCACCAGAAACCTTGCGGTGACCGTTACATAAGGGCGCCCAGGCTTATTACAAGGGGCCGAGGATGAAATTTTTTGTGTCGACTCAAGGGTAAATGCAACACGGCACCCGAAGGTGCCGTGCCAGTGAAGCGGTTACTTAGGGTCGCGGTGTTCGAATTCGCCTTCGATCACATCACCTTCACGCCCCAGGGGTTGGCGTGGAGCCGGACCACCACGGGGTTGCAGGTCGTCGGCGAACGCACGCTGGCGCATCGCGGCCTCTTCAGCACGCTGGCGCATTTTGCCGGCCAGCAGCTTGCGGGTGAACGGCAGCAAGAGCACCAGGCCAAGCACGTCGCTGATAAAACCCGGCAGGATCAGCAGGCCACCGGCCAGGGCCATCATCAAGCCCTCAAGCATGGTCTGGGCCGGCAGTTCGCCGCGGTTCAGGCTTTCACGGGCACGCAGCGCGGTCGCCAGGCCGGCGACACGCAGCACCAGCACGCCGAGCATGGAGCCTACGATGATCAGCAGCAGCGCCGGGAAGAAACCGATCGCACCGCTGACTTTAACGAATACGAACAGCTCCAACACCGGAAACAGCAGAAAGAGCAATAAAAAAGGGCGCATCAAATGGTTCCTCAACGCAAGAATGCCTTGCCAGTTCACCTTAGATGACGTCGCCATTGCGTGAATTCAAGCAGTAGCCACGGTTTTTTTCGGCCAGACCTCGGCGTTCGCCAATGAAACCAGGGCTTCGCGTACTTGTGTCGGCGTATTGCAGGGCTCGGCAAACCCTAGCCAATGTAACGATTGGCCAATGCGCAGGTGCATGCCTTCGCTGTCGATACCGGCCAACTGCGCAGGCTCGGTGGTTGGCAAACCGCCCAACTCAACGTAATGGGCGATGGCCTTGGTGTGATCGCTGTTCATGTGCTCGATCATGCTGCGCTCGGCCTTGCCCGCAAACGGGTTGGCCAAGGTCAACTGGTCGACCCAATGGATCGCGCCAAACCCACCGATATAACGGTGGCGCACCGGCTTGAGCACCCAGAAATCAAAATCGTGGGCCCTGTGGTAGTTGGCCGAATCAGGGAAGTAGCGGTAGTAGCGCTCTGCAGCCGCTTCGATGGCGGCGGGGTCTTCCAGCTTCTCGGCTTCGGCCAGGTAGGTCAGGCGCCCGACGGCTTGCACATCATCGGCCTCGCGCTCACCCACCAGCAGCGAACACTTGGGGTCTTTTTGCAGGTTATGGGTGTGCTGGGCAATGCGGCTGATCAGGATCAGCGGGCGGCCCTGCTCGTCCAGGCAGTAGGGCACCACCGAGCCGAAGGGAAAGCCGGGCATGGCTTTGGACTGTGTGGCGAGCGCCCCACGGTATTCCTTGAGCAACAGCTCTCGGGCGTTCTTGGCAACCTGCGTGCTCAATATAGGATTCCTCGGATGTTCCGCGACCCATGGCATATGGGAATGGATCTCAACACAAGGTAATCAATATCTGCGCAGGTTGCCAGAGGGGCCGACGCCGGTTTACCAGGCCACGCCAAAGCCTGCGGTGTAGCGGGTCTTGCTCAAGCTGCTGTCGGAGTCGCCGCTGATGACGTCACGCTCAGCCTTGAGGTTGAGGGACGCCCACTCGGTGACTTTGTAGCGCAGGCCCATCTCGGCATCCAGGGAGTAATCGGCCGGACCGTCCAGAGGCTTGCCCAATTCGCCGTTGGTGAAGAACTCTACGGTCTTGCCCACCAAGTAGCGGTTGTAGTTCCACTTCATGGCCAGAGAGTAGAAGTTGTCCTTGCCGCCGTCGGCATATTCGTAATCGGTACGGTTGACCAGCGACCCGAGGGAGAACGCGCCCAACTCATCGTCCCAGAACTGGTAGCCCGGGCCGGTACCCACGGTGCGCTGGCGCGCCAGGTCTTCGACCTTGTCGCGCTTGTAGGTCAGGCGCCCCTGCCAGAACCAGTGCTCGGTGATAAAGCGGTCCAGGTCGTATTCCAGGGCCCAGTTGTCGGTGGTGGTGACGTCGTCCTGGAACTCGCGGTTGTACTCGCCCTTGCCCGTATGGCGCCACTGGCCGTGACGGGCCGAGGTCTTGAAGTCGATGTCGTAGTCGTTGGTGTCTTTGTCCGCGCGCTTGTAGTCCAGCGCCAGGTCGACGTTACCCTTCCACACCAGGTCTTCGATCACGGGCTTGGGCTTCATGATCTGTTGGATACTTGCCAGTTCCACCGTCTTGGGCGCCTCGCCATTGGCCAGCACCACCTTGCCGTCATCCGATGCCTGCAAGGACTTGGCCTTTTCACCGCTGTAGGCGTCTTGCTTGACCAGCAGCTCCTGGTCACTTTCCAGGGTTTTGACCTGCTTCCAGTCCACCGGAATGGAGCCTGCGTAGGTGGTTTGGATCAGCAACTTGCCACCGTCGAAGACTTTTATCTTGCCAGTGAGCCGGTCACCGTTTTTCAACCAGACGGTATCGGCGAGCAAGGGCGTGGAAGCACTGAAAACAGCAAGGCACAACAGGGTTCTGGACAACATAAGCAGGTACGGGGCTCAGGATAGGCGAAAAAAGGGGCGTTATAGTGTTACATGGCTAGAACTGACTCAAGGATTTATATTGAGTTCAATACTCATCGTCATGTTTACAGACGTTTCTGACAAAACAACGACGATCTCAACGGATATCTCCACAGTGATCCCACCTGCAGATGCACCACAAAGCCCCGCCGAGATGCGCCGCACCGCCTTGTACCTGACGTTATCGCAGGTGCCCGAAGGCTGCGTGGTGAGTTATGGCGAGCTGGCCCACCTGGCGGGTCTGGGGCGTGCTGCCCGCTGGGTCGGGCGCACCCTGAGCCAGTTGCCGCAAGACACGCGGTTGCCCTGGCATCGGGTGCTGGGTGCCGGTGGTCGGATAAGCCTGCCGGTGGGCAGTGCCTCGGGCGACGAACAACGTGCGCGTTTACGTAGCGAAGGCGTCACTATCCTGAACAATCGTGTTGATATTCAGCGTCATGGCTGGCGCCCGGTAGAGCACAGCGGTTAGAGTGCGCGCTTTGTTTCCGCAAATCTGAGGCAGACTCCAGCCCATGCCCCGTAAAACCTGGCGCGCCGCGCTCGCCGCCTATGCCAGCCCTTCGACGTTAGTGCTGTTGTTGCTCGGTTTCGCCGCCGGCATGCCTTACATGTTGGTGTTTTCGACGCTTTCGGTGTGGCTGCGTGAAGCCGGTGTGGCTCGCGAGACCATTGGCTATGCGAGCCTGATCGGCCTGGCCTACGCCTTTAAATGGGTCTGGTCGCCGCTGCTCGATCAATGGCGCTTGCCGTTGCTCGGTAAACTGGGGCGTCGTCGCTCCTGGCTGGTGCTGGCCCAATCGCTGGTGATCCTCGGATTGATCGGCATGGGTTTTTGTGACCCGCAAAAACACCTGTCCTGGTTGATCGCCATCGCGGTGATCGTCGCCTTCGCGTCGGCCACCCAAGATATCGCCGTGGATGCCTACCGCCTGGAAATCGCCGACGACAGCCGTCAGGCCGCCCTGGCGGCAAGCTACATGTCCGGCTATCGCATTGCCGCCCTGCTGGCCACCGCCGGTGCGCTGTTCTTTGCCGAAGGCTTTGGCTCCACCGGCTTCAACTATAAACACTCGGCCTGGACCGGCACCTATGTGTTGTTCGGCGTGTTGATGGTGCCGGCGTTGCTCACCACCTTCCTCATGCGTGAACCTGATGTGCCGCTGCGCACCCAGTTGCAGGCCGGCCGCTACAGTTTCATGCACCAGTTGGTGTCGGTGTTTGTGCTGATCGTGCTGTTGGTCTCGGTGCCGGCGATGTTCACTCAGTTGTACAACACCGACTTCGCCAGCGTGCTGTTCCAGGGCGTGAGTTTGTGGGAACTGCTGATGGAAGACCGCGCGTTCCTGCGCGCCATCCTCTATATCATCCTCACTACCCTGTGCCTTTCAGCCATGGGCCGCCGGGGCCTCGCGCCCGTGCTCACGCCGGTCAACGACTTTATCCTGCGCTACCGTTGGCAGGCGCTGCTGCTGCTCGGGCTGATTGCCACCTATCGCATGTCCGACACGGTGATGGGCGTCATGGCCAACGTGTTCTATATCGACCAGGGTTTCACCAAGGACCAGATCGCCGGAGTGAGCAAGATCTTCGGCCTGATCATGACCCTGCTCGGCGCCGGCATGGGCGGCCTGTTGATCGTGCGGTTCGGCATATTGCCGATCCTGTTCATCGGCGGCGTGGCCTCGGCCGGTACCAACCTGCTGTTCGTGATGCTCGCCGACATGGGCCCCGACCTGCAGATGTTGATCGTGACCATCTCCCTGGACAACTTCAGTTCGGGCATGGCCACCTCGGCATTCGTGGCTTACCTGTCGAGCCTCACCAACCTCAAGTTCTCCGCCACCCAATATGCGCTACTCAGTTCGATCATGCTGTTGCTGCCACGTTTGATCGGCGGCTATTCAGGCGTGATGGTGGAGAAGTTCGGTTACCACAACTTCTTTATGATCACCTGCCTGTTGGGCGTGCCGACGCTGCTCCTGATTGCGTTGCATTGGTTCCAGGAGAACCGCCGCGCCCGGCTGAATCCCCCGCCGGAAGACTGACACGACTCAGTCAATGTGGGAGCTGGCTTGCCTGCGATAGCGGTGGTGAACCCAGCGCCGCTATCGCAGGCAAGCCAGCTCCCACACAAGCGACCGTTACGACAGATACGCCCCGCCACCTCACGCCTGTACTCCGGCGACAAGCGCCCGTACAATCCCAAGTCATTTCAAGTCCAAGCAACCGACAACGGCCTACCATGCGTACCAGTCAATATTTGCTCGCCACACAGAAAGAAACGCCTTCCGACGCGGTTGTAATCAGCCATCAGTTGATGCTGCGCGCCGGTATGATCCGCAAACTGGCCTCGGGCCTGTACACCTGGTTGCCCATGGGCTTGAAGGTGATGCGCAAGGTCGAAGCCATCGTTCGTGAAGAAATGAACGCTGCCGGCTCTCTGGAAGTGTTGATGCCGAGCACCCAACCGGCTGAGTTGTGGCAGGAATCCGGGCGCTGGGAAGAGTACGGCCCTGAGTTGCTGCGCTTCAAAGACCGTCATGGCCGCGATTTCTGCGCCGGCCCGACGCACGAAGAAGTCATCACCGACCTGATGCGCAACGAGTTGAGCAGCTATAAGCAGTTGCCGCTCAACCTGTATCAGATCCAGACCAAGTTCCGTGATGAGATCCGCCCACGCTTCGGCTTGATGCGTGGCCGCGAATTCATCATGAAGGACGCCTATTCGTTCCACGCCGACCAGGCTTCCTGCAAGCGACCTACGACCGCATGCACCAGGCCTACTGCAACGTGTTCACGCGCCTGGGCCTGAAGTTCCGCCCGGTTGAAGCGGACAACGGCTCCATCGGCGGTGCCGGCTCCCACGAATTCCACGTGCTGGCCGAGTCTGGCGAAGACGATATCGTGTTCAGCAACGGTTCCGACTACGCGGCGAACATCGAGAAGGCCGAAGCCATACCACGTGAAACCTCGCGCCCTGCTCCCACCGAGGAGCTGCGCCTGGTCGACACGCCAGACACCAAGACCATCGCGGCCCTGGTGGAGAAATTCAATCTGCCGATTGAAAAGACCATCAAGACCCTGATCGTGCGCGCCGAAGAAGAAGGCAAGCTGATCGCCCTGGTGATCCGTGGTGACCACGAGCTCAACGAAATCAAGGCCGCTAACCAGCCTGGCGTAGCCAGCCCGCTGGTCATGGCCACCGATGCCGAACTGCGCGACGCCATTGGCGCCGGTGCCGGTTCCCTCGGCCCGCTGAACCTGCCACTGCCGATCATCATCGACCGTTCCGTTGAGCTGATCGACTTCGGTATCGGCGCCAACATCGACGACAAGCACTACTTCGGCGTGAACTGGGAGCGTGACCTGCCGGTTCCGACCGTGGCCGACCTGCGCAACGTCGTGGCCGGCGACCCGAGCCCGGATGGCAAGGGCACTCTGGAGATCAAGCGCGGCATCGAAGTCGGGCACATCTTCCAGCTGGGCAACAAGTACAGCAAGGCGATGAAGTGCGAAGTACTGGGTGAGAACGGCAAGCCGATCACCCTGGACATGGGCTGCTACGGCATTGGCGTATCCCGCGTGGTGGCCGCTGCCATCGAGCAGAACAACGACGAGAAAGGCATCATCTGGAGTGACGCGCTGGCGCCGTTCCAGGTGGCCCTGGTGCCATTGCGCTATGAAACCGAGCAAGTACGCGAAGCCACCGACAAACTGTACGCGCAACTCACCGCCGCCGGTTTTGAAGTGCTGCTCGATGATCGGGACAAGAAAACCAGCCCGGGCATCAAGTTCGCCGACATGGAACTGATTGGCATCCCGCACCGGATCGTGGTCAGTGACCGCGGCCTGGCGGATGGCAATCTGGAATACAAGAGCCGGACCGAAGCCGAAGCCCAACCGTTGCCGGTGGCTGAGGTGCTGTCTTTCCTCCAGGCGCGTATTCGTCGCTGAAAACCAGATCAAGAGAAGTCATGTTCAAGCGAAACACCAGAGCCCTGGGGGCGCCGCCTTGTGCGGCGCCCTGCTGGTCAGCGGCTGCGCCAATCAGATGTCGCAACGCAGTGAACACGAGGAGCGGGTCGAGCGTAAGTTGCTCGACCACAGCCTGCAGATCGATGTAGGCGAGCCTAAAGTGCTGGAGCTACCGCAACGCCGGGTTCGCATTCATGAGCAGAAGACCTTCGAGGTCACCGAATTCGAAGTCACCCGTCGTTACGACCGCTACACACCCTACCAGCCCTGGCGCAAACTCTATGAGATGCCCCTGGGTGCCGTGGCGCTGGTGGCGGGCGTGGGTGCTAACGTGGTGAATATCTTCGCCCTCGGCAACCTGCCCACGAGTGTGACCCATGACTGGTTGAGCTATGGCGTGGACGGCATCAACCCGTTCATGAACGTGCAATCCCACGGCCGTGCGCAACAGAACCTGGCGGCTATCGATGAAGTCCAGCGTGACAAGCGCCTGGAGTATTCGAGCCTGCCCTGGAGCGAGCGCCCGGTGCAAGTCACCGCCGGCAAGCAGACCCACGAGCTGACCACCGACCGTAACGGCATACTGCGCCTTAACCTGTTGGACAGCCCCTTTGCCGAGCAGGACCTGAACCGCGTCACCACGCTGAAAATCACTGTGGCGGATGGCCAGGACGACGTGCATACCGACTCGACCCTGGCGGTCAGCAACACGCTGCGCAGCAAGCTGCTCGAAGCCCATGCCCTGATCTATGACGACCTGGAAGATGACGAAGTGAACCAGTGGGTACACCGGGTCAAACGCTTGTCGGAGCTGGGCCTGGAAGAAGAAGCCAGCGAGCTGGAACAAAGCCTGATTGAACTGACGCGCAATGATCCGGAGTTGCAGCAGGAGTTTGTGCAGGCGTTGACCAAGGATGGGGGGCGGTTAGTCGCCGATCCTGGCGCACGCTGATCGTGCAATACCTGTGAAGATCAAACTGTGGGAGCTGGCTTGCCTGCGATAGCGGTGTATCAGTTAAAGCATTCTTGACTGACACACGGCTATCGCAAGCAAGCCAGCTCCCACATTTGTTTCGGGTTTTTACCAGGAAAACTCGAGCTGTTCGTTGCCGCCGCTCAGGTCCAGCAACCGTACGCCTATCCCCAGCAACCGCACCGGCTTGCCCCCGCGATTGAACGCCTGGGTCATCAACTGTTCATAACTCTCCAGATCCCGTCCTGCCCCGGCCTGCTCCAGCGTCGTCTGGGTAAAGTCATGAAACTTCACTTTCACGAACGGCTTGCCCGCCCGGTAGCTGCTGTCGATACGCGCCATGCGCCCGGCCAGGGTCTCCATCAGCTCCGGCAGTTTCGCCAGGCAGCTTGAAAGATCCGGCAAGTCCACATCGAAGGTGTTTTCCACGCTAATCGATTGCCGACGGCTGTCGTTTTGCACCACACGGTCATCAATTCCACGGGCCAGGCTCCAGAGGCGCTCGCCAAAACTGCCGAATTCGCGCACCAGCGCCAGTTTGTTCCAGTCGCGCAATTGCAGGCAGTCTTCGATGCCCAGGCGCGCCAGCTTGTCAGCGGTGACCTTGCCCACGCCATGCAGCTTGCTGACACGCAACTGCGAGACAAAGTCTTCAACCTGATCCGGCGTGATCACAAACAGGCCGTTGGGCTTTTTCCAGTCGCTGGCGATCTTGGCCAAAAACTTGTTGGGCGCCACGCCGGCAGACACAGTGATATGCAACTGGTTGGAGACCCGGCGCCGAATGTCCTGGGCAATACGCGTGGCGCTGCCGCCAAAATGCGGGCTGTCAGACACATCAAGGTAAGCCTCATCCAGCGACAACGGCTCGATCAAGTCGGTGTAGTCGCGGAAGATCAGTTGGATTTCTTTCGACGCTTCTTTATAGGCATCCATGCGCGGCTTAACAATGGTCAAGTCCGGGCAGAGCTTCAAGGCATGACGTGACGACATCGCCGAACGCACCCCATACGCTCGCGCCTCGTAGTTGCAGGTAGCGATCACCCCCCGCCGGTCCGCCGAACCGCCCACCGCCAAGGGCTTTTGCGCCAGGCTCGGGTCGTCACGCATCTCGATGGCGGCGTAGAAGCAATCACAGTCAACGTGGATGATTTTGCGCTGCGTCATATAAACGGGGTGTGAACCAACGGGTGGCCAGTATCGCATTCACACCTGTATATAGCACCAGTAGTTTGATTCTTCCTTCCAAGTGGTAGGAAGTTTCCTTGATGAATTTATTTTTTCAATCGAATTCGGGCTTCCGATAGAGCTGAAAGCCATGGCCTGACTGGCCCAGAGCACTTCACGCCCCCTCTTTGGAGAGCTAACCGATTGAACCACAAGCGCTTTTGTTTGATTCACAGGTTGACACACTCGCGTTCCTCTGTAGAATGCCGACACACAGACGCGGGATGGAGCAGTCTGGTAGCTCGTCGGGCTCATAACCCGAAGGTCGTCGGTTCAAATCCGGCTCCCGCAACCAAACATCAAAAAAGGCTACTCGAAAGAGTGGCCTTTTTTGTGCGCGCTTGTTTTTGCCTGCACAATGCAGCCAACACCTTGATTTCAGAATAATTAGCGCTTATTTCAGCGATCAGCTCATTAACGGTTGACACCCCGCCGCTGGGCTGTAGAATGCCGCCCACAGACGCGGGATGGAGCAGTCTGGTAGCTCGTCGGGCTCATAACCCGAAGGTCGTCGGTTCAAATCCGGCTCCCGCAACCAAACATCAAAAAAGGCTACTCGAAAGAGTGGCCTTTTTTGTATCTGACGAAAAAGTTCTTCTGAAACAATGACATGGCATCTTTCATGAAACCGTAGACGGTTTGCAGAGTCCATCTCATTGCACGCTATGCTCAATGCTCAAGCGCTACCCCTCTACGACCAATGGCCGCAGTCGCCGCGCCCGGTGATCCGCGTTAATATTTGTAATTATTTTGTCCATAGGGATTGGTAACTTGGCTGGATACCTCCATCCTGTCGCGCACAATCCACGAGGTGATTGATGCGCGCCAACTCGTCTGAACCACAAGACACCGTTACAGCAGAACAACCGATCACTCCCACCCGTTTGCGGTGGCTGGACCTGTTGAGCAAATACCGCCAGCCCATCGGCCTGGCCGTGACGCTTCTGCTGTTTGCAATCGCCCTGATCGCCTGCCGGCACCTGCTGCTGGAGCTGGACCTCTACGCCCTGCACGATTCGATCCTGGAAGTGCCCAAGCCGGCCCTATTGGGGGCCTTCGCGGCGGCGGTCGCCGGTTTTGTAATCCTGCTCGGCTATGAGTTCTCCGGCGCGCGTTATGCCGGCGTGCAATTGCCCGCCAAGACCCTGGCCCTGGGTGGTTTCACCGCCTTTGCTATCGGCAACGCCATTGGCTTGTCGATGCTCTCGGGGGGGTCGGTGCGTTACCGTTTATATGCACGCCATGGCATCGGCGCCTCGGAAGTGGCGCACATGACCGTATTCGCCAGCCTGGCCCTGGGCTGTGCCCTGCCACCGCTGGCCGCGCTGGCCACGTTGAGCAACTTGCCGGCCGCCTCCACTTACCTGCATTTATCGCAAAGCCTGCTCGGCGGCATTGCCGGCGCCGTGCTGCTGTTGTCGGCCCTGCTGTGCATCGGCATCTATCGCCGCCGCCTGCCGGAACAGCCCTACCCCGACAACCTGCTGGTCAAGGCCGGGCGCCGTACCCTGCGCCTGCCTGGCCGACGCCTGACTTTCCTGCAACTGATCATCACCGCACTGGACGTCGCCGCAGCCGCCACCGTGCTGTATCTGCTGTTGCCGGAAGCTCCGCCCTTCGGCCCGTTCCTGTTGGTGTACCTGCTGGCCCTGGCCGCCGGTGTGCTCAGCCATGTTCCGGGCGGGGTGGGGGTATTCGAAGCGATCCTGCTGGCGGCCTTTGCCGACAAACTTGGTGCCGCGCCCCTGGCTGCTGCCTTGCTGCTGTACCGCATGATCTACGTGGTGCTGCCGCTGCTGATCGCCTGTGTATTCCTGCTGGTCAACGAGGCCCAGCGCCTGTTCCAGACCCAGCAAAGTCTGCGGGTAGCGTCGGGGCTGGCAGCGCCAGTATTGGCCGTCCTGGTTTTTTTGTCCGGCGTGGTCCTGCTGTTTTCCGGCGCCACGCCAGAGATCGACTCACGCCTGGAAAACATCGGCTTCCTGATTCCCCATCGTCTGATTGACGCGTCGCACTTCGGTGCCAGCCTGATCGGTGTGTTGTGCCTGTTGCTCGCCCAGGGCCTGCGCCGGCGGTTGTCGGCCGCCTGGATGCTGACCATGGTGTTGCTGCTGGTTGGCGCCCTGCTTTCGCTGCTTAAAGGCTTCGACTGGGAAGAAGCCAGCCTGATGACCATGACCGCAGTGCTGCTGGCCATCTTCCGGCGCTCGTTCTACCGCGCCAGTCGCCTGACCGAGTTGCCGTTTTCGCCGCTGTACCTGGTGGCCAGTGTCTGTGTGCTCGGCGCTTCGATCTGGCTGTTGCTGTTTGCCTACCAGGACGTGCCCTACAGCCACCAACTCTGGTGGCAGTTCACCCTCGACGCCAACGCCCCACGTGGTTTGCGTTCGCTGCTCGGCGCCGCCGTGTTGCTGGTGATCGTATCGCTGACCTGGCTGCTGCGCACGGCACGCCCGGTCATCCACCTGCCGACCCCGGAAGAACTGGAGCGCGCCAGCAAGATCCTGATGGCCTCGTCCCAACCCGACGGCGGCCTGGCGCTCACCGGCGACAAGGCGCTGCTGTTTCACCCTAACGATGAAGCCTTCCTGATGTATGCCCGTCGCGGGCGTAGCCTGGTGGCCTTGTACGACCCGATCGGCCCGACCCAACCGCGCGCCGAGATGATCTGGCAGTTCCGCGACCTGTGCGACATCCACCACGCCCGTCCGGTGTTCTATCAGGTACGCGCCGAGAACCTGCCGTATTACATGGACATCGGCCTCACCGCGATCAAACTGGGTGAAGAAGCCCGCGTCGACCTGAAACGCTTTGACCTGGAAGCCAAGGGCAAAGAAATGAAGGATTTGCGCTACACCTGGAACCGTGGCACCCGGGACGGCCTGTCCCTGGAAATCTGCGAACCGGGCAAGGCGCCGATGGATGAATTAAAAGTCATCTCCGACGCCTGGCTTACAGGTAAGAATGTGCGGGAAAAAGGCTTCTCCCTGGGCCGTTTCAGCGATGACTACCTCAAGCACTTTCGTATCGCGATCATTCGCTTCGAAGGGCGCCCGGTGGCCTTCGCCAATCTGCTCGAAACCTATAATCATGACCTGGCCAGCCTCGACCTGATGCGTGCCCACCCGGACGCGCCCAAGTTGACCATGGAGTTCATGATGGTGGGCCTGATTCAACACTATAAGAGCCACGACTACGCGCGCTTCAGCCTCGGCATGGTGCCGTTGTCGGGCTTGCAACCGCGCCGTGGCGCACCGCTGACCCAGCGCCTGGGCTCGATGGTGTTCCGCCGTGGCGAGCAACTGTATAACTTCCAAGGTTTGCGCCGCTTCAAAGACAAGTTCCAGCCCGACTGGGAACCCCGTTACATGGCCGTGCCCGCAGGACTGGATCCGCTGGTGGCATTGGCCGATACCGCCGCCCTGATTGCGGGCGGCTTGACTGGATTGGTGAAACGCTGATGATTCGACGCTCCTGGCGGTATGTATTGGCTTTAGTGGTGCTGCTTGCGCTGATCGCGGCGGGTGGCTTCTGGTACTGGAACCGCCCTGCCCCGCAACCGACCCTGGAGCACTTGCCCCAGGCCGACGGTTCGGTAATGACCCGCGTAACCCCGGCCAGCAACGCAAAAGCCCGCGTGGCCGTGGCGGTGATGGCCGAAGAAATCCTGACCGACAGCCAACTGATTGCCCTGAGCCAGGGCGGTTCAGCGCAACTGGTTCAGGTGGTGCTGCCAAAAGATGACTGCGCACTGCAGGAAAAAGCCCTGCAAGGCGCCCTGGCCCAGCTGAAAGGCCCGGCAACCCTGGTCAGCGGCATCGGCCCTGGCGCCGCACTCGCCTGGCGCTGGCTGGCCACCCAGAACGATGACAAGGCCAACGCCATCTCCGTGGGCTTCGCCCTGAAACAGGAAGGCTGCAACGACCCGCTGCCGAAAACCGCCGCCCATGGCAGCTGGCTGGTGGCGTGGAACGATAACCCCGACGATGAAAGCGCCAGTTTCGTACGTGACACACCGCGCGCTACTACCAGCATCAGCGACTACGACATTCATTACCCACAGGTGCTGAATAACGAACTGCGCAAGCAACTGGTCGGTTCGGACAACGGCGGCCTGGCGATTCCGGTGGTGGAAGTGCCTGCCGGCCAAGCCAAGGACACCGTGACCCTATTCCTCTCCGGTGACGGCGGCTGGCGCGACCTGGACCGCGACGTGGCGGGCGAGATGGCGAAGATCGGCTACCCGGTGGTGGGCATCGACACCCTGCGCTACTACTGGCAGCACAAGACGCCGGAGCAAAGCGCCAAGGACCTCACCGAGCTGATGCAACACTACCGGCAAAAGTGGGGCACCAAGCGCTTCGTGCTGACCGGTTACTCGTTCGGCGCCGACGTATTGCCGGCCATCTACAACCGTATGCCAGAGAACGAACAGCAACGGGTGGACGCGATCATCCTGCTGGCCTTCGCCCGTACCGGCAGCTTTGAAATCGAAGTGGAAGGCTGGCTGGGCAACGCCGGCAAAGAAGCCGCCACCGGCCCGGAAATGGCCAAGCTGCCGCCTGAGAAAGTCGTGTGCATCTACGGCGCCGAAGAAGTCGACGAGAGTGGCTGCACCGACAAGACCGCCGTGGGCGAAGCCATGAAGCTGCCGGGCGGGCATCACTTCGATGAGAACTACCCGGCGCTGGCCAAGCGCTTGGTGGATATTATCGTCAAGCATCAGGCCAAAGCCGAATAACTCCAGCTTAACCTAAGACCCAATGTGGGAGCGGGCTTGCCCGCGATAGCGCTGGCTCAGTCACAGTAGCGTTGACTGACACTCCGTCATCGCGGGCAAGCCCGCTCCCACAGTGGTACGTGGTGTTGATGAAAACTAGCGCGGTTCGATGTGCGCAATCATCAGTTGCACCGTCTCATTGCCACGAAATTCATTCACATCCAGCTTGTAGGCCAATTCCACCCAACGCACCGTCGGGTTTGGCCACACTTCGCGGTCCACACCAAAGGCGATGCCATCGAGCTTCACCGACCCGCACTCGCTCTTGAGCACCACTTTCAAATGCCGCTCGCCCACCACCCGCTGCTCCACCAACTGGAATACCCCGTGAAACAACGGCTCGGGAAAGTGCTGCCCCCACGGGCCGGCATGGCGCAGGGCGCGGGCCAGTTCCAGGTGAAATTCTTCCACCGCCAGGGTGCCGTCTGAAAGCAGGCGGCCGGTGAGGTCTTCTTCGCGCAATTGCCGACGCACTTCGGCATCGAAGGCTTGCGCAAACAACGGGAAGTTGGCCTCGGGCAAGGTCAGCCCCGCCGCCATGGCGTGGCCGCCGTACTTGGTGATCAGGTTGGGGTGCTGGCTGGCGACGACCGCCAGCGCATCGCGGATATGAAAGCCTTGCACCGAGCGTCCAGAGCCCTTGAGCAGGCCATCACCGGCATCGGCGAAGGCGATGGTCGGGCGGAAATAACGCTCCTTCATGCGTGACGCGAGGATCCCGATCACCCCTTGGTGCCACTCCGGGTCAAACAGGCACAGACCGTACGGCATCGACTCCACCGGCAGGTCCTTGAGCTGGGCCAGGGCCTCGCGTTGCATGCCTTGCTCGATGGATTTACGGTCCTGGTTCATGCCGTCCAGTTGCGCGGCCATTTCCCGTGCGGCGGCGAAGTCCGTGGTAAGCAGGCATTCAATGCCCAGGCTCATGTCATCCAGGCGTCCGGCCGCGTTCAGACGCGGGCCGAGGATGAAACCCAGGTCGGTGGAGGTGATGCGCGCATGATCACGCTTGGCCACTTCCAGGATCGCCTTGATCCCCGGCCGCGCCCGACCGGCCCGAATACGCTCCAGCCCCTGATGCACGAGGATGCGGTTGTTGGCGTCCAGCGGCACCACGTCAGCGACGCTGCCCAGGGCCACCAGATCAAGCAGTTCACCGATGTTCGGCTGGGGCTTGTTGTCATACCAACCCAGGCTGCGCAACCGTGCACGCAGGGCCATCAATACATAGAAGATCACGCCGACGCCGGCCAGGGCCTTGCTGGGAAATGTGCAGCCCGGCTGGTTAGGATTGACGATGGCGTCAGCGGCCGGCAGTTCATCGCCGGGCAAGTGGTGGTCGGTCACCAGCACCTGCAACCCCGCCGCTTTCGCCGCCGCCACGCCTTCGACGCTGGAGATACCGTTGTCCACGGTGATCAGCAACTGCGGCTCGCGCTCCAGCGCCACCGCGACGATTTCCGGGGTCAGGCCGTAGCCGTATTCGAAGCGGTTGGGCACCAGGTAATCGACATGGGCCGCGCCAAGCAAACGCAGGCCCAGGGTGCCCACGGTACTCGCCGTGGCGCCATCGGCGTCGAAGTCACCGACGATCAGGATGCGCTGGCGTTGCTCCAGGGCCGTCACCAGCAAGTCCACCGCCGCATCGATGCCCTTGAGCTGCTGATAGGGAATCAACCGCGCCAGGCTCTTGTCCAGCTCGGCCTCCGACTGCACCCCGCGTGCGGCGTAAAGGCGGGTCAACAGCGGCGGCAGTTCACCGAGAAAAGGCAGGACGGCGGGCAATGGGCGGGGATCGATACGCATGGGGTGACGGGAGCTTCTCTTCTAATACATCGGTTAAACACAGATAGTGAACGCAGCAGAGATCAAGTGTGGGAGCTGGCTTGCCTGCGATGCATACGACTCGGTACATCAGACACACCGAGTGGATGCCCTCGCAGGCAAGCCAGCTCCCACCTTTTCAACCGCGCTCGCCGACCAGCCATTGCAGTTGCACTTCATGCTGGCCACGGTCATCGGTCACAAAGATCGTGCCTTCGCTGATCATCACGTCCCACTTGATCACCCGCGGCATGTCCTTGGCCAGGGTCTCCAAGACTTCCTGGGGCACGGCAGCGATGTGCACGTTTTTCAGGTTGTTGGCCACCGGCACCACCTTGCCTTCCCACACGCGCAGGCTGCCATAGGCCAGCAGGCTGGTGCGTTCGGTGCGACGCGAGCACCAGGTCAGGCGGTCGGCATCTGGCTGGCCGACTTCGATCCAGTGCAAAACCCGATCATCCAGGCTTTTTTCCCACAGGGCCGGTTCGTCTACATCCGACAGGCCACGCCCGAACGCCAACTGCTCGTTGTACCAGAGGGCGTAGGCCAGCAGGCGCACGGTCATGCGCTCTTCGGTTTCCGAAGGGTGGCGGGCGATGGTCTGTTTGACGCTCTCGTACACCGAGCGGTCGAGGTCGGTGAGGTTGAGTTCGAATTTGTAGGTCGTGGACGGCTGGGCCATGAACGGGCTTCTAAAGACAAGGAAAGGCGGCCAGTCTAACCGATGGCGAGGGCATTGAACGAATACTGCGCTGCATCCGCGCGGCTCGCCTATGTTAAAAAGCAGGACATCATCGTCCCGCGCTCGTAAGGATCCCCATGTCGCTCACTGCCAAACCACTTGCCGGCCTGAAAGTCATCGAACTGGGCACTTTGATCGCCGGCCCGTTTGCCTCACGCATTTGCGCTGAATTCGGCGCCGAGGTGATCAAGGTCGAATCCCCGGACGGCGGCGACCCGCTGCGCAAATGGCGCAAGCTGTATGAAGGCACCTCGCTGTGGTGGTTCGTGCAGGCCCGTAACAAGCAGTCGCTGACCCTCAACCTCAAGCACCCTGAAGGCCTGGCGATCCTCAAGCAACTGTTGGCCGACGCCGACATCCTGATCGAAAACTTCCGCCCAGGCGTGCTGGAGAAACTCGGCCTGAGCTGGGAAACCCTGCACGCCCTCAACCCCAAGCTGGTGATGGTACGCCTCTCGGGCTTCGGCCAGACGGGACCGATGAAGGACCAGCCGGGGTTTGGCGCGGTGGGCGAGTCCATGGGCGGCTTGCGCTATATCACCGGCTTCGAGGACCGCCCGCCGGTGCGCACCGGGATTTCCATCGGCGACTCGATTGCCGCGTTGTGGGCAGTGATCGGCGCGCTGATGGCGCTGCGTCACCGCGAAGTCAACGGCGGCTTGGGCCAGGTGGTGGATGTGGCGCTGTATGAAGCCATCTTCGCCATGATGGAAAGCATGATCCCCGAGTTCGATGTGTTCGGGTTTATCCGTGAGCGCACCGGCAACATCATGCCCGGTATCACCCCGTCCTCGATCCACACCACCGCAGACGGCAAGCATGTGCAGATCGGCGCCAATGGCGATGCAATCTTCAAGCGCTTCATGCGGGTGATCGGCCGTGACGACTTGGCGGACGACCCTGCACTGGCCAGCAATGACGGGCGTGACGCTCGCCGCGATGAGCTGTACGGCGTGATTGATCGCTGGGTCAATTCGCTGTCTCTCGACCAGGTGATTGAGCATCTGAACAAAGCCGAGGTGCCCGCCAGCCGCATCTACAGCGCCGAAGACATGCTGGGCGACCCGCAATTCCTGGCCCGGGAAATGTTCCTCAAGGCGCAGTTGCCGGGCGGCAAGGACTTCAAGATGCCCGGCATCGTGCCCAAGCTCTCGGACACACCGGGCAGTTGCGAATGGGTGGGGCCGCAACTGGGTGAACACAACAGCCTGGTGCTCAATGCCTTGGGCTACGACGCGGCGGCTATCACTCGCCTGCGCGAGGATGGCGCGATCTGACAAATCCCAGGCAAAAAGAAACCCCGAGCAGTGGGGAGACAACTCGGGGTTAAACGTGGTCTACAAAAAGACCCGCACAGCAAGCGACAAACACCGGAGCACAATGCCTGCTCTTGCTGTTACAAACTCTGACTGACCACCTTGTAGGAAGGTTCCGAAGAAAAATAATGTTTCATGCCAGTGCGCCGCCACGGGTTTGGGAGGCGTTGCGCAAGGCAGCGATGACTGAAGGTTCCAGACGCCCTTCGGCGATTTTCAGGTCGCGGAGCAGGCAATCCACCACATCCACCAGCGCGCGCTTGTCGCTCAATTGCGCACGATCGACTTCACGTTCAACCACGATGGCGCCACCGGGGTTCTTCACGGTTACCAGGCAGTCGTCGCGCATACCGGCAGAGGTCAGCGTAACCTGATAAGGGCTCAGTGCTTGGCTGAGCAATAGGTTGATACTTTCCATCTCGATCACCACTCAATCATTCGAAAAAGGTTCGAAAAACAAAAATGTCACGAAGAGGCTGACATTCAAGTGACCCGTGCTCAAAGCAGAAAGTTCTACCTTTTGTGTAATCCACTGCTTGAGGAAAACGAGCATGCACGGAAAAGATGACAGAGAAAAAACAACGGCGCACAGGCTAGAATCCCTGGATTGTCCCGGGAGCCTGCCTTGAGAGCTGCGTCTGAACCGCCCTTGCGTATCGTGATTGCCGACGATCACCCGATTTTCCTGATTGGCCTGCGCGCCGTGCTCGAGCGTGACACGCACATCAGCATCGTCGGCGAGGCCAATTCCCCCCAGGCCCTCAGTGCGTTGTTGCAACACTGTGCCTGCGATGTGGTGGTGACCGACTTCATGATGCCCGTCGAGCCCCAAGCCGACGGGTTGCGCTTGATCGAGCAACTGCGCCGGCACTATCCGCACCTGCCCATTGTGGTGGTGACCATGCTCAACAATGCCGGGTTGTTTCATTCCATCCTGGCGTTGGGCGTGATGGGCTTGCTGAGCAAGGCCAGCCTGGCCGATGAGCTGCCCCAGGCGATCCGCCAGGTTCGCCAGCAACGTACCTATGTGGCCCAGACCATCCGCCAGGCGCTGAGCCTGGCCGGGGAAGTCGGCGCTGATCGCCTGCACTCCCAGGAGCACCTGTCACCCCGGGAACTGGAGGTGATTCGCCTGTTGGCCAGTGGCATGACGGTGGGCGAGATCGCCGCGCACCTGCACCGCAGCAAGCAGACCGTCAGCGCGCAAAAAGTCAGCGCCATGCGCAAGCTGGGGCTGGTCAACGATGCCGCCCTGTTTATTTACGTGCAGGAACACGGGCTGGCCTAGCCTGGAACGCGATCCATTGCTTGAGCGTCTCGGCCTCCATCGGCCGGGCGATAAAGCAACCTTGCAGCCACGCCGCGCCCAGTTCGCCCACGGCGTGATAATCGGCGGCGGTTTCCACGCCGGTGACCACCACGGCGACATCCAGGCGCGCCGCCATGCTCATGGCGCCCGCCACCACAGCGGCCTTGCGATCATCATTGGCCATCCCACAGGCAAACGCCGGGGGAATTTTCAGCTCGGTAAAAGGCAGTTCCAGCAAATGCTGCAGGCTGGTGCCGCCCATGCCGAAGTCGCCGATGGACAACTGGCAACCCAACATGCGCAAGCGCAGCAACCCAGTGACATGGGCGCTGTCGGTTTTCAGCGTCGAGGTTTCCACCAACTCCAGGGTCAGGCTATGGGCGGGCACACCATGAAGTTGCAGCAAACCTTGCAGCACCTGGGGGAAGTGCTCGCGCTCCAGCATACGCCCGGGAATGTTCACAGCTACCGGCAGCACTCGGCCGCTTTCGCCCATCACCTGGTTCGCCAGGCCAAGCGCCTGCTCCAGCACATGCCAGGTAAACGCCTCTTCCATGCCGGCAAACTCCAGCACTGGCAGGAACTCGTCAGGCAGCAATAGCTCACCGTCCTGCAACTGCCAACGCGCCAGCGCCTCCACCCCTTGCAACACACCGGCCTGACTGACGATGGGCTGGTACCAGACCCTGCCACAGGCTGCGATAGTCGCCTGGCTGACATCCGCCGAGGGCGGCAGTTGTTCCTGCTCGCTCAAGCTCAGCAGTTGACGGACGCGCTCCCAGGACAGCACCGCTGGCCCTGGACGCAAGTGCTCCTGACAATCGCTCAATACTTGCCCGATCAGCTTGGCCGAGGCCGGCTTGGGCAAGCACGCCAAGACCTTGAGCCCCAATTGGCGAGCCATGTTCGCCACGCCTTCCAGCACGTCGGGCTCGGCGTTGCTGAGCAGGATCAACACCTGGGCCAGGCGGCGTTCGGCCAACTCACGGATCAACGCCAGGCCATCGCCCTGCTCCAGGTACAGATCGCAGATGGCGATATCCACCGGGCCTTTGCTGTCCAGGGACTGGCGGGCAATTTCGACCGTTTCCGCGGCCCGCACATTGAACACACCGTTAGCATTGAGCATCTGGTGCAGGGCCATCAGTTGAAACGGGTTGTCTTCGAGGATCAGGACGTTCAGAGATCGCATGGGTAAGGGTGTCGGTACAGAGAAAGTCCTGCACAGTAGCCATACGCTACGCCGTATCCCATAGGACGTGTCCTAAAAGCTTCTTTAAATGTGGGAGGGGCAAGCCTTGTCGGTCAAGCGCAGACCTCCTGTGGGAGCTGGCTTGCCTGCGAAGGCGGTGTGTCAGTCGCTACATCTGTTACTGCACTACCGCTATCGCAGGCAAGCCAGCTCCCACATTTGATCGTCGTTGCCTTGAGCATTGCGTTCGCTTAGCTGATCGGCATTAAGGTGTCAGGCATCCAGATAAGGTTGCAGGTCGCGACGAAACGCCTTGAGCACCTCGGACAAGCGCAACCAGGGTTCTTCAAGCTCGGCGCCGCGCTGTTCACGGGCGCATTGCTCAAGGGCGACACAGGCCTTGGCCAGTGGCAGTGCGTCCACCAGCGAGCAAATGCCCTTGAGCCGGTGCAGCGATGCATTCAAGCGTGCCACGTCGCGCTCGGCCAGGGCACCCGCCAACACCTCGTGTTCGTGGTCCAGGCTCTTGGCCAGTTCCTGCAACATGCTTTGCAGCACCGGGCCATCGGCCTGGGTCATGGTGCGCAGGGCCTGGATATCGAACGAACGCTGGGGTGCCAGGCGTGCCAGCACTTGGGTCCAGTGTTCCAAGGTCACCGGCTTGACCAGCAGTTCATCCATACCGGCGTCCTCGCAGCGGCGTTGTTCATCTTTCATGGCGTTCGCGGTGCAACCCACCAGCGCGCTACGAGGCCGTTGCTCCTCGGCTTCGAGGCGCCGTATCGCCGCACTCAAGGCATAACCGGACATGCCGGGCATCTGGCAATCGGTGACCAACACGTCAAAACGCTGCTCACGCCAGCGTTGCAACGCGGCCTCGGCCGACTCCAGGGCGACCACTTGATGACCGAGGAACTGCAACTGCTGCGCCAGCACCAGGCGGTTGGCCGCCAAATCATCCACCACCAGTATCGACAGGCTGCGCCCCGTCGGTGACAACGTCGCGGTGGGCGTTGCCGGCACATCATCGGTGCTGACCCGGTCCAGGCGCAGGTCAATGCACACTACCGTCCCCTCGCCCACCACGCTGTCGAGGTGAATGCAGCCGCCCATCAACTCCACCAGTTGCTTGCAGATACTCAGGCCCAGCCCGGTGCCACCGTGTTGCGCAGCGGTCAGGGCGCTCACTTGGGTAAACGGCTTGAACACCCGCGGCTGTTGCTCGGCGCTGATGCCTGGGCCGCTGTCCTTGACGCACAGGTGCAGGTATTCGGTATCGGTCTCATCCCGTTGGCAGGTCACGCTGAGGTGAACCCCGCCCCGCTCGGTAAATTTGAGCGCATTGCCCAACAGGTTGTGCATCACCTGGCGTAACCGCAGCGGGTCGAACCAGTAATAACCCTGAGCAGCCGGATCAAACGCCAGGGTCAGGTGCAGGCCCTTCTTTTGCGCTGTGGCTTCGAACAGGCTCTGAATGCCCTCGAAAAAACGCTTCAACTCGGTGGTCTGTGGCGCCAGTTGCAGGTGGCCGGCCTCGATCTTGGCCAAGTCCAGGCTGTCGCCCATCAGCGCAATCAGCTCACGCGCCGAACGATGGGCCACCTGCAGCGCCTCGGAAACCGGCTGGCCGCTTGCCAGGCAACGCTCTTGCTCCAGTTCGAGCAAGCCAATGATGGCAGTCATGGGGGTGCGAATCTCGTGGCTCAAGGCCGAGAGAAATGCACTTTTAGCGTAGTTCGCTTCGTCGGCGGCCTGGCGTGCGTCCATCAACTGGCGCTCCAGGTCTTTGCGTTCGTTGATATCGATCCAACCGCCCAACAACCCCTGCAGGCGGCCCTGGGCGTCAAAAAAAGGCACGGTCCACTGGTAGACGTGATAACTGCCGCCGTTGAGTTCCAATTGCCGGTCGACAAACAACGGCTGCTGCGTGGCCAATTGCTCCATGTGGCCTTCGTGCAGCCGCGCCGCTGTGGCGTCGGGCACGACCTTGCTCTCCATCAGCGTCAGGCCCTGGATCAGCTCCAGCCGGGTCGCCAATTGCTGTTCATAACTTTTATTGCAGGTCACCAGGCGCCCGTCCAGGTCGCGGACGAACAGCGGGTTGGGCATGCCGTCGAGCAGTGCGCGCTTGAACGCCAACTGGTCGTTGAGCCGTTGCTCGGCCTCCAGCCGTTGGCGAATCTGGCGCTTGAGCCGGCTGTTCCACACCAGCGACACCAACACAAACAGCAGCGCCGTGGCCACCGTCCAATAGGCCCATGGCGGTACGCGTTGCCAGGCCGGCAGCGGAATCGCCACGGCACCGATCCAACGCAGGCGCAACGCACTCAGCTCAGCCACCGGCAACGCCTCCAGGGCCTTGTTCAGAATGCTCAGCAGCTCAGGTTGGTCCTTGCGCACCGACAGGCAGTTGGACGACCACTTGCCATCGACACTGCGTCCGATACGCAGACCATCTTCCGGGTAACTCTGCACTTCCACTTCAGTTTGAATGGTAGCGGCCGCCTCGCCCCGTCGTACCAGCTCACGGGCCTGGTTGTAATTGTCTACCAGGCGCAAGGTGATGTTCGGATGCGCATGGCGAATATCATTTTCCAATACATGACGTGCCGGCAGCGCCAGCACCTTGCCGTCCAACTGCTTCAAGCCCGTCAGGGGCGAGGCATCGGCACGTTCGATAAACACCCAGCCGGACCCGCCAAAACCATGACTGAAGTTGAGCAACGCACTGCGCTCCTGATTCACAGCCAGGGTCGTGTTCATCTGTGCCCGGCCGGTTTCCAGCCATTCCAGGGTTTGCGCAGTAGAACCCACCTCTTCATAGACGAACTGCAAACCGGTCATGCGCGAGATGCGATTCAACAGGTCGACATTCAGGCCAACCCACTGGCCGTCCTTGTCCATGAAAATGTAAGGCGACATCTGCTGGGCCACCACCACGACATGGGGATGCTCACGCACCCAGGCCTGTTCCGACGCCGACAACGCAACGCGCTCACCACTGATACCGACGCCGAGCCCGGTGGTCCAGCGCGCAAGAATTTCGCGCTGCACCGACTCGTCGAGGCTTGCCAGCGCGCGATTCATCATGGCCCCCAACAACGGATCTGCCTGGCGGGTGGCGAAGGCAAAACCGATGGGCGCCAGCCGGCTCTGCTCCTTGATCTGCAACCCCAGGTAAGGCCGCAGCGATTTATAGGCGCGCACAATCACTTCGTTGCCGATAAACGCATCGACGTCACCTTGCTTCAAGGCTTCGAGGCCGCTGTAGAGGTTGGGGGCGAGCATGATGTGGCTGTCGGGATACGCCGCGTGCACCTTCTGCACGTTGGCGTAGCCGTCGAGCAACACCAGCTTCTTGCCGGCCAGATCGTCGCCTTGGGTATCGTCGCGACGCAGCACCACCACCGAGCGGTCGGGCATGTAGTCCGGGGTGAATTGCAGGCCAGGTACGTCACGCTCGTAACCATTGGCACTGGTGAGAATGTCGATGGTGCCGTTGCGCAGCGCTTCGACCGCCTGGGCGCGCTCGGAGAAGCCCAGCACTTGCATGGGCACACCCAGCCGCGCGCCAACCAGGCTCAAATAATCGGCGCTGATGCCCTGGTAGCGATTGCGGTCGCGGGTGATATCGATCGGCTGGTAGTCATCTATCGAGATACCCACTTTGAGTGTCCGATGCGCCGCCAACCACTGCTGCTCCGTTGGCGCCAGCGGCATAGGTTCAAGCGGGATAAACGCC
Organism: Pseudomonas sp. FSL L8-0168; assembly: GCF_037976155.1. Lineage (NCBI taxonomy): Bacteria > Pseudomonadati > Pseudomonadota > Gammaproteobacteria > Pseudomonadales > Pseudomonadaceae > Pseudomonas > Pseudomonas sp. FSL L8-0168. Next base: position 4,139,042 of record NZ_CP150262.1, read on the forward strand.
GGGACCAGTTTGAACGGCAGGCTGACGGCGGCCAGGCTCATGGGCACCTGGATGAGCCACAACAGGCACACCAGCTTCAACGTCCATTGGATCAACACCTGCACCGGTTGGGTTTCCTTGATTGGGCGACTGGGCAAGTATGGCTCGCCAGAATGAAAAAGCCCGTCACGAGGACGGGCTTGGCCGACTGCAAAAAGCTGAATGCATACCTGTAGCAGCCTGATATCCGCCTCAGGGTCAGCAGGTGAGTTAGCTGAATGTGGGAGCCGGGCTTGCCCGCGATGCAGACGCCTGGGTATTCAGTCGTACCGAGGCGCCTGCATCGCAGGCAAGCCAGCTCCCACACAAACCCGCTACCCCATTCTTGATTAGAGCGGTTTGCCCCGATTGCCATGCTGGCTGACAAACGCCTGCACTGTCTTCAGGTCATTGGCCAATACGGTGCAGCGCTCTTCGCGCTCGAACAGGTCGGTCAAATGCTCCGGCAACTCCAGGGCCTTGCCAATGCCGGCTTTCTCGACCGCTTCCGGGAACTTGACCGGGTGCGCGGTACCGAGGATCACCATTGGAATATCCAGGCTGCGGCGGCATTCGCGGGCGGCTTTCACGCCGATAGCCGTGTGCGGGTCGAGCACTTCGCCGGTTTGGGCATAGACCTGCGCGATGGTTTCGCAGGTCTGCGCATCGTCCACGGCCAGGGAATCGAACAGCTTGCGGGTTTCGGTCCAGCGCTCTTGCTCGACGCTGAAACCGCCACCTTGCTTGAAGCTGTTCATCAACTCGGCCAGGGCTGCGCCGTTGCGACCGTGCATGTCGAACAGCAAGCGTTCGAAGTTCGACGAGACCATGATGTCCATGGACGGCGACAGCGTGGCGTGCAGGGTTTCCTTCACATACTGGTTGCCGCTCATGAAGCGATGCAGGATGTCGTTGCGGTTGGTGGCGACGATCAACTGGTTGATCGGCAGGCCCATGTTGCGTGCCAGGTAACCGGCGAAGATGTCGCCGAAGTTGCCGGTCGGCACCGAGAACGACACCGAACGCGCCGGGCCGCCCAACTGCAGCGATGCATGGAAGTAGTAGACGATCTGGGCCATGATCCGCGCCCAGTTGATCGAGTTCACCGCCACCAGACGCGTGCCCTTGAGGAAGCTCTGGTCAGCGAAGCTGTTCTTGACCATTTCCTGGCAGTCGTCGAAGTTGCCTTCGATGGCGATGTTGTGAATGTTCTCACCGAAGATGGTGGTCATCTGCCGACGTTGCACCTCCGACACGCGCTTGTGCGGGTGCAGGATGAAGATATCGACGTTTTCGCAGTGCTTGCACCCTTCGATGGCCGCCGAGCCGGTGTCGCCGGAGGTGGCGCCGATGATTACCACGCGCTCGCCGCGCTTTTCCAGCACGTAGTCGAGCAGGCGACCGAGCAGTTGCAGGGCGAAGTCCTTGAATGCCAGGGTCGGGCCGTGGAACAGCTCCAGTACCCACTCGTTGCCGTTCAACTGGCGCAGAGGTGCGATGGCGCTATGGGCAAACACGCCGTACGTCTCTTCCAGGATCTTTTTAAAATCCGCATCCGGAATGCTGCCGGTGACGAACGGGCGCATCACTCGGAAAGCCAGCTCGTGATACGGCAGGCCGGCCCAGGAGGCGATTTCTTCCTGGGTGAAGCGCGGCAGGTTTTCCGGCACATACAGGCCGCCGTCGGTGGCAAGGCCTGCCAGCAGAACGTCTTCGAAATTCAGGGCCGGTGCCTGGCCGCGGGTGCTGATGTAACGCATGACTGGCTCCTCTAAAACATTCTCGAACAGGGGCCGCCGAATGGACGGGGCCCCTGGAACAAATCGGTTAGTTCAAGTGTTCGACGCGAATCCGCACCACCGGGCCGACCACGCCTTGCAAGGCTTCCAGGGCATGGATGGCATCGTTGATGTGCTGTTCGAGCACGCGGTGGGTCAGCAGGATCATCGGCACCTGGCCGTTTTGTTCCTCGACTTCCTTCTGCATGATCGACTCGATGTTGATACCGCGCTCCGACAGGATGCTGGCCACCTGGGCCAGCACGCCTGGATGGTCCTGGGCCTGGATACGCAGGTAGTAGGCACTTTCGCAGGCTTCGATCGGCAGGATCGGGTGGGCCGACAGCGAGTCCGGCTGGAAGGCCAGGTGCGGCACACGGTTTTCCGGGTCGCTGGTCATGGCGCGAACCACGTCCACCAGGTCGGCGATCACAGACGACGCGGTCGGCTCCATGCCGGCACCGGCGCCGTAGAACAGGGTGGAACCGGCGGCGTCACCGTTGACCATCACCGCGTTCATCACGCCATTGACGTTGGCGATCAGGCGGTCGGCCGGGATCAGCGTCGGGTGCACCCGCAATTCGATACCGGCCGGGGTGCTGCGCGCTACGCCCAGGTGCTTGATGCGGTAGCCCAGGGCTTCGGCGTAGTTCACGTCGGCGGTGGTCAGCTTGGTGATGCCTTCGGTGTAGGCCTTGTCGAATTGCAGCGGGATACCAAAAGCGATGGACGCCAGGATGGTCAGCTTGTGGGCCGCGTCGATGCCTTCCACGTCGAAGGTCGGGTCGGCTTCGGCGTAACCCAGGGCCTGGGCTTCGGCCAGCACGTCTTCGAAGGTACGGCCCTTCTCGCGCATTTCGGTGAGGATGAAGTTACCGGTGCCGTTGATGATGCCGGCTACCCAGTTGATGCGGTTGGCGGACAGGCCTTCGCGGATTGCCTTGATCACCGGGATACCACCGGCCACCGCGGCTTCGAACGCCACGATCACGCCCTTCTCGCGGGCCTTGGCGAAGATTTCGTTGCCGTGCACGGCGATCAGCGCCTTGTTGGCGGTGACCACGTGCTTGCCGTTCTCGATGGCCTTGAGCACCAGCTCGCGGGCCACGGTGTAGCCGCCAACCAGTTCGATGACGATATCGATCTCAGGGTTGGTGGCCACGGCGAACACATCGTTGGTAATCGCAATACCGGTCGTTTCGAACTGAGGCTTTGGCGAACGCGTGGCAATCTGCGCCACTTCAATCCCGCGACCTGCGCGGCGGGAAATTTCTTCAGCGTTACGCTGAAGTACGTTGAAGGTACCGCCACCGACGGTCCCTAACCCACAGATGCCTACTTTGACCGGTTTCACTGAAGAACTCCCCATGAAACGGCCGACGCTAGGTCGGCCGTGAAAACAGCCGCACAACTGCGGCTCTCAATTAATGACTCGCCGACGGTTCGGCGGGCCATGATCGTCAAAGGCTCAACGATAAATGCTTACTTGGCACCCAGTGCCAGTTTGGCAACTTGCGGCGCCGGCTGGTAGCCCGGAATCACCTGGCCGTCGGCCAAAACGATGGCCGGTGTACCGTTCACACCAATGGACTGGCCCAGGGCGAACTGCTTGGAAACCGGGTTGGCGCATTTGGCCGATTTGATTTCCTTGCCGTCGACCATCTTGTCCATGGCCGCCTTTTTGTCGGCCGAACACCATACGGCTTGCAACTGCTCGTCACCCGGCGAACCCAGGCCCTGGCGCGGGAACGCGACGTAGCGCACTTCCACGCCCAGCTTGTTCAGTGCCGGGATTTCAGCGTGCAGCTTGTGGCAGTACGGGCAGGTGGTGTCGGTGAACACGGTGATGTGGGTCTTGGTCTCGCCGATGGCCGGATACACCACGGTTTCAGCCACCGGGATACCGTTGATCAGCTTGGACACACCCAGGCGCTCGGCCTTCTCGGTCAGGTTGACCGGCTTGCCGTCCTTGAGCTGGAACAGGTAGCCCTGGACGATGTACTGGCCATCGGCACTGGCGTACAGCACACGGCTGCCCTTGAGCTTGACTTCATACAGGCCGGCCATGGGGCTGGCGCTGATGCTTTCGATCGGGGTATCGAGCGCCAGGTTGGCCAGGCTCTTGCGAATGGTCTGCTCGGCCGCATCATCGGCGACCGCAAAGGTGGAAACCAACGCAATGGCTGCGGCGGCAATAATCTGGGTCAAGCGCATGGGAACTCCTGAAGGCAGAGGCAGGGACGGGAGCAGAATACTGATCTGGACCACAATGGATGCCGTCCCCTTTGCGAACCGGCAAAGCCTACCACAGTTGGGCGGGAGGGCAGACCGCGACAGGTAAAATGGGCCATTTCTGACGGTTTTATCCGCGCGGGTGATGCTTGGCGTGCATATCCTGCAAACGTGCGCGCGCCACATGGGTGTAGATCTGGGTTGTGGATAAGTCGCTGTGGCCGAGCAGCATCTGTACCACGCGCAAATCCGCGCCGTGGTTGAGCAAGTGGGTGGCGAAGGCATGGCGCAAGGTGTGGGGTGACAGCGCCTTGCCGATCCCGGCCACTTTGGCCTGGTGCTTGATGCGGTGCCAGAAGGTCTGGCGGGTCATCTGCTCGCCGCGCTGGCTGGGGAACAGCACGTCGCTGGGGCGCCCACCGAGCAGTTCGTGGCGCGCATCGCGCATGTAGCGCTCGACCCACACAATCGCCTCCTCGCCCATGGGCACCAGCCGCTCCTTGCTGCCCTTGCCCATCACGCGCAACACGCCCTGGCGCAGGTTGACCTGCTCCAGCGTCAGGCTGATCAGTTCGGTGACGCGCAAGCCGCAGGCATACAGCACCTCAAGCATGGCGCGGTCGCGCTGGCCGATGGCCTCGCTCAGGTCCGGGGCCGCGAGCAAGGCATCGACGTCGGCTTCCGACAAGGATTTGGGCAACGGCCTGCCGAGTTGCGGCATGTCGATTTGCAGGGTCGGGTCGACGGCAATGAGTTTTTCCCGCAGCAGGTAGCGATAAAAGCCACGCACGCCGGAGAGGAATCGCGCAGTGGAGCGCGGTTTGTAGTTCTGCTCCAGGCGCCAGGCCAGGTGATCGAGGATCAACTCGCGCCCGGCATTGATCAGTTCGAGGTTTTTCTCCTGCAGCCAGCCGTTGAACAGCGCCAGGTCGCTGCGGTACGCCTGGCGTGTGTTGTCCGACAGGCCTTTTTCCAACCAGAGGGCGTCGAGGAAGCGGTCGATCAGGGGATGGTCAATGGCAGGCATGGGCACTCAAGCGACTTAGCACAAGGCAATACGCGTATTATTTAAGGAACTGTGACAAGAGCCATTAGTCTTTCATAGCCCGCTATTTCAAGGAACAGGAAGCTTTAATGAACGAACAACAGATTTTGTTGGCTTTTGGCGGCATTGGCGTGGCCGCACTCGGCTGCCAGTGGCTGGCCTGGCGCCTGAAACTGCCAGCGATTCTGTTTCTTCTGCTGAGCGGGATTCTGGCAGGGCCGATACTCGGATGGCTCGACCCGCAGGAAATGTTCGGCCCTCTGTTGATGCCATTGGTGTCATTGGCAGTGGCGCTGATCCTGTTTGAAGGCAGCCTGACCCTGCACCTGTCGGAGTGGAAGGAAATCGGCAGCGTGGTGCATCGCCTGGTCACGGTTGGCGCCCTGTCAACCTGGGCAGTGATCACCCTGGCCACCCACTGGCTGCTGGGTTTTGACTGGATGCTGGCGCTGCTGTTCGGCACGCTGACTCTGGTGACCGGGCCAACCGTGATCGTGCCCATGCTGCGCGTGGTACGCCCCAAAGCCTCCATCGCCAATATCCTGCGCTGGGAAGGCATCGTCATCGACCCGATTGGCGCGCTGCTGGCGGTAGTGGTGTATAGCTTCATCATCGCCAGCGCATCGGGCGATGGTTTGAGCCACAGCCTGCTGACCTTCGGCGGCGTCATCCTCTGCGGCAGCCTGTTCGGCATCGCCGGTGGCTGGGTACTGGGGCAGATCATGCGCCGCCAGTGGTTGCCGGAATACCTGCATAACCTGGCGACACTGGCGGGCGTGCTGGGTATCTTCATCGCTTCCAACCAGGTGATGCATGAGTCCGGCCTGCTGGCGGTCACGCTGATGGGCATGTGGATGGCGAACATGAAAGGCGTGGATGTACGGCACATCCTGCACTTCAAGGAAAACCTCAGCGTGTTGCTGATTTCCGGGCTGTTTATCCTGCTGGCGGCACGCCTGGACCTGAACGCCATGATCGCCCTGGGGCCGTTCGTGTTGATCCTGCTGTTGATCATCCAATTCATTGCACGCCCGTTGAACGTGGCGCTTTCGACCTTTGGCTCGGGGTTGAACTGGCGCGAGCGCGCACTGCTGGCCTGGATCGCCCCACGGGGCATTGTGGCGGCGGCGGTGTCAGCGATCTTTGCGATCCGCCTGGATGAGGCTGGCCACGAAGGCGCGTTGTTGCTGGTGCCGCTGACCTTCGCGGTGATCATCGGCACCGTGGTGCTGCAAAGCGCCACGGCACGCCCCTTGGCCCGCCTGCTCAAAGTCGCTGAGCCGGCGCCTAGCGGCTTTTTGATCGTGGGTGCGAACGGCCCGGCGCGAGCACTCGGCAAGGCGTTGCAGCAATTGGGCAGCCGCGTGTTGCTAACGGATTCCAGCTGGGAAAACATCCGCGCCAGTCGTATGGAAGGCTTGCCTACGTACTTCGGCAACCCGGCCTCCCAGCATGCCGAATCCCATCTGGACCTGGTCGGCCTGGGGCACCTGCTCGCCCTCTCGCCTTCTGGCGAACTGAATGCCTTGGCCACCATGCGTTTTCGCCATGACTTCGGCCATCGCCTGTTCGCCCTGGCCAGCAGCCAGGAAAACCGTCGCACCGACAAGCACAAGGCCAGCCATGAACACCGTGGCCATTTGCTGGGCAGCCAACCTTTGAGCTACACCAAACTGGCCAGCCTGTTGGGCCAGGGCGCCGAACTGTATAGCACCAACCTCACCGACGGCTTTGGCTGGGAGCAGTACCAGGCGTTGCACGGCGAGCGCGCCACCTTGCTGTTTGCCAGGGACACCAGCGGCTGGGTGCACGTGGTCTCGCCCGAGAGCAATTTGAAGCCCGTAGCGGGCTGGACCTTGCTGGCGGTCATTCAACCGCAGGCCAGCACCGCCGAGTAATCAGTCAACAAAGCCAGGCAGTACTGGGACAGGGCGTTTATCTGCGTCAATCGCGACAAAGCTGAATACGCCCTGGATCGCCTTTTCACGGCCATCAGCGCTCATGCTCTCGACGAACACTTCAACCTCGACCTTGAGGCTGGTGTTGCCGACCTTGATCACCCGACCGATCAGCTCAACGATAGAGCCAGCCGGGATCGCATGGTTGAAGTCGATACGGTCGGTGGAGACCGTCACCAAAGGTAAGCGACAGAAACGCGTGGCGGTGATGAACGACACTTCGTCCATCCAGGCCAGGGCAGTGCCGCCGAACAGGGTGTTGTGATGGTTGGTGGTGGGCGGGAACACGGCCTTGGTCACGTGGGTGACGGACAGGTCGGTGCGGCGCTGGATTTCTTCGAGGCGGGTGGTCATGGGTCAATACCGGCAGATAGGCAAATTTCAGGCACAAAAAAGCAGCCCGTAGGCTGCTTTTTTCTGCATCGGGAAGCTGGACTTAAGCCAGTTTTTCCTTGATGCGAGCTGCTTTACCGGACAGGTCACGCAGGTAGTACAGCTTGGCTTTACGTACGTCACCGCGACGCTTGACGGCCATGCTGTCGATTTGCGGGCTGTAGGTCTGGAAAGTACGCTCTACGCCAACACCGTTGGAGATTTTACGAACAGTGAAAGCACTGTTCACACCACGGTTACGCTTGGCGATTACCACGCCTTCGAACGCTTGCAGACGCGAACGGTCGCCTTCCTTCACTTTCACCTGAACGACAATGGTGTCGCCCGGGGCAAAGGTAGGGATCTCTTTGGTCATCTGCTCTGCTTCGAGTGCAAGGATGATTTTGTTAGTCATGCTGTGCTCCTAAGGTAAGTCAATGGACCTACCATCGATACGTTGTTAACTATCGTCCCGCGCGAGGATGTATTCCTCGAGCAGCTTCTTCTCTTCTCCAGAAAGCGAGCGGCTTTCCAGAAGATCGGCGCGTCGTTCATAGGTCCGACCAAGGGACTGCTGTAAACGCCAACGCCGGATGTGTGCGTGATTGCCACTTAGCAATACGTCGGGAACACGCTGATCCACATACACCTCCGGACGGGTGTAGTGCGGGCAATCCAGCAAACCATCCGTGAAGGAATCTTCCTCCGCGGAGTCCGCATGCCCTAAAGCTCCGGGCAGCAGTCGTGTAACCGCATCTATCAGGACCATCGCCGGCAGCTCGCCGCCAGACAGGACATAGTCCCCAATCGACCACTCTTCATCGACATGAGCTTCAATAAAACGCTCGTCAATGCCTTCATAGCGACCGGCAATCAGGATCAAACTTTCCTCATTCGCCAGTTCGCGTACCGCCGCCTGTTTCAGCTGACGGCCTTGAGGGGACAGGTAAATTACCTTCGCCTTCTCCCCGGCGGCTGCCTTGGCCTGAACCAACGCATCTTCCAGGGGCTTGATCTTCATCACCATGCCCGGGCCACCGCCAAATGGGCGATCGTCCACAGTGTGATGTCGATCCGTCGTGTAGTCTCGCGGGTTCCAACAGGTGAGCTGCAACAGCCCCTGTTTCACCGCCCGACTGGTGATGCCGTACTCGCTGATGGCGGAAAACATCTCGGGAAACAAACTGATCACTTCAATGCGCAAATTAGCCACGCTTAGAAGTCCGCGTCCCATTCCACCTTCATCTCGCCCGCTGCCAGGTCGACGGCCAACACGCATTGCTCGGTATAGGGCAACAGGCGTTCACGGTCATCCAGGCTGCCAGCGCAAGGCTTGACCACCATTACATCATTGGCGCCGGTTTCCAGAAGATGATCGATTTTCCCCAGCAATTGCCCGAGTTGATCAATAACCTTCAGACCTTCGAGCTGGTACCAGTAGTACTCGCCGTCGGTCAATTCAGGGAACAGGTTGCGCGGCACGCAGATCTCATAACCGGCCAGAAGACGAGCTTCTTCACGATCATCAAGACCCTTGAGCTTTGCGACCAGGAACTTGTCGCTCCCGCGTCCACTGACCAGCTCAACCTGCTTCACACTCCCTTCGCGCTTGAGCGTCCAGGTTTTGTACTGCAACAGGTTTTCAGTCGGATCAGTAAAGGAATACACCTTCACTTCGCCGCGAACGCCATGAACAGAGTAAATCTTGCCGATAACGATCAAATCATCAGCAACAGCTGGCGTCGCGTTCATATTGCTCAGGCTGCGGCCTTAGCCGAGTCCTTCAACAGTTTTGCAACGCGCTCGGATGGCTGTGCGCCAACGCTCAGCCAGTAGGCTACGCGCTCTTGGTTCACGGACAGACGAACTTCTTGACCACGAGCAACAGGGTTGAAGAAACCAACCTGTTCCTTGTGCGAACCGTCACGCGGGTTGCGGCTGTCGGTTACGGTCAAGTGGTAAAACGGGCGCTTTTTGGAGCCGCCAAGGGCAAGACGGATTGTTAGCATGTGAACATCGTTCCTGTAGTCGGTGCTGCAAATCTAAATGCACAGCGGGCATAGGTGCCCGAAAGGCCGCATATTCTAAGGAATATCCGGACTTTTGCAAATGTCTTTTTCTGGCGCCTATCAGCGTGCCATTCAGATCTGCTATAGAGCCGTCGGTTAAAACGGCGAGTCAGCGCCCGCCAACGGCGGGTTTGCTGGAGATCCCACATCCCTGTGGGGCGGAGCGCAAGCAAGGCTTGCGCTCGAATACTTTACATTTTAGGCATGCCGCCGCCGGGCAACATACCGCCCATGCCGCGCATCATCTTGGCCATACCGCCCTTGGCGGAGAATTTCTTCATCATCTTCTGCATCTGCTTGTGCTGCTTGATCAAGCGACCGATGTCCTGCACCTGGGTGCCGGAACCCATGGCGATCCGGCGCTTGCGCGAACCGCTGATCAGCTCAGGGTCGCGGCGTTCGGCCGGGGTCATGGAGTTGATGATGGCTTCCATCTGCTTGAACTGTTTCTCTGCCGCGCCCTGGGCGTTGCCCATTTGCGCCAGGTTCACACCGCCGATGTTGGGCAGCTTGTCCATCAGGCCGCCGAGGCCGCCCATGTTCTTCATCTGTTGCAGCTGGTCGCGGAAGTCTTCGAGATCGAAGCCCTTGCCCTTCTTCAGCTTCTTGGCCAGTTTGTCGGCCTTGTCCTTGTCGAGCGTGGCTTCGGCCTGCTCGATCAGGCTGAGCACATCACCCATGCCGAGGATGCGCGAGGCGATACGCTCAGGGTGGAACGGCTCGAGCGCTTCGCTCTTCTCGCCCATACCGATGAACTTGATCGGCTTGCCAGTAATGGCACGTACCGACAGCGCGGCACCGCCACGGGCGTCGCCGTCGACCTTGGTGAGGATCACGCCGGTCAGCGGGAGTGCGTCACCAAAGGCCTTGGCGGTATTGGCCGCATCCTGGCCGGTCATGGCGTCGACCACGAACAGGGTCTCGACCGGGTTGATCGCGGCATGCAGCGCCTTGATCTCGCCCATCATCTCTTCGTCGATGTGCAGGCGACCGGCGGTATCGACGATGACCACGTCGATGAACTTGAGCTTGGCTTCTTTAATAGCCGCGTTGGCAATGTCGACCGGCTTCTGGCTCAGGTCGGACGGGAAGAAGGTCACGCCCACTTCGCCCGCGAGCATTTCCAACTGCTTGATGGCCGCCGGACGGTACACGTCGGCCGATACCACCATCACGGATTTCTTCTTGCGCTCTTTAAGGAAGCGCGCCAGTTTGCCGGCGGTGGTGGTTTTACCCGCACCTTGCAGACCCGCCATCAGCACGACGGCTGGCGGCACGGCGCTGAGGTTCAGGTCTTCGTTGGCCGCGCCCATCAGGCTTTCGAGCTCGGCCTGGACGATCTTCACAAAGGCCTGGCCCGGGGTCAGGCTGCGGGACACTTCGGTGCCGACCGCACGTTCCTTGACCGAGTTGACGAAGTCCTTCACCACCGGCAAAGCCACGTCGGCTTCCAGCAACGCCATGCGCACTTCACGCAGGGTGTCTTTAATATTGTCCTCGGTCAGCTTGGCCTTGCCGGTAACGTGGCGCAGCGTCTGCGAGAGACGGTCAGTCAAGTTTTCAAACATGCGCGATCCTTTCAGGCCCTATTCATCGAAATGCAGGTAGACCGAGGTAATGGCGGCCCAGGCTGGGGGAAATCGCTATTAAAAACAGCGTTCGCCGAGCCTGCGGCGTGGGCAGGTCGCGGATTATAGCGAAGACTGCGCCCATGCACACCCGCTGTCTGGCCCGGGAGTCTTTCGTGCAACGCAGGTGTGTGCCAAACTCAACGCCTTTCGGGCTTGCCTACCAGGATTTATGCTCCCCTTGTCACCCAGTTTGCTACCCAGCCTCGCCGCCGCCATTTTGTATGCCGCTGCGACACTCTATCAGGGCACTCGTCTGGCCCAAGGCGCCAAAGCGGACAAACGTCTGCTCGTCGGCCTTGGCGTGCTGGCCCTGCTAGCCCATGCCGCCAGCCTGTTCACCCACCTGATGACCCCGGTCGGCCTGGGCCTGGACTTTTTCAGCGCCGCCAGCCTGATCGCCGCGGCCGTCATCGCGCTGACGCTGCTGGCCTGCTACCGGATTCCGGTGGAGAACCTGCTGGTGCTGCTATTCCCCCTGGGAATGCTCACGGTGCTGCTGGCGCAATTCACCCCTACTGGCACCGTACAGGTGATCGACGAGGAGCCGGGCATCCTCGCCCACATCCTGCTGTCCATCCTCGCCTACGGCATGTTCACCATCGCGGTGTTCCAGGCCCTGCTCCTGCTGCTGCAGGATCACCAGCTCAAGCACAAGCACCCGTCGGGGCTGATCAAGAACTTCCCGCCCCTGCAAACCATGGAAAGCCTGCTGTTCGGGTTCCTGTGGGCCGGCTGGACCCTGCTGTCACTGTCGCTGATCTCCGGCTGGCTGTTCGTCGAGAACCTGTTTGCCCAGCACCTGGTCCATAAAACCTTGCTGGCGTGCCTGGCGTGGGTCGTGTTCAGCGTGCTGCTGTGGGGGCGCAACCGCCTCGGCTGGCGCGGGCACAAGGCCATCCGCTGGACCCTGGCCGGTTTCTGCCTGTTGATGCTGGCCTATTTCGGCAGCAAGCTGGTTCGCGAATACATCCTGCATATCTGACGGGCAGTGATCATGGACAACTTGCCCTTAGGGCCGATGCTCGCCGTAATTGCCCTGCTGATCTTGTGGGCGGCGCTGTTTACTGCCATAGAAGCTGCGCAACAACACCTGCTGGCCCTGCGCCCTGGCACCCGCCAGGGCGACAAGGCGGCCGCCCGCCTGAGCTTCCCGCGCCATAGCCTGATCCTGTGCAACAGCCTGTGTCGCGCCGCCGTGGTGATTCTTTGCACCCTGCTGGCAATCTATGCCTGGGCAGAAAACGGGCCCTGGCTAGGCTGGCTGATTTCCTGCGCAGCGCTGCTGGTGTTGGCCGACTACCTGCCCCGCGCCCTGGCCACCCGTCACCCTCAGGCAGTGCTGGGCTTTGGCAATACATTGCTGGGCGTGCCGCTGAAAATCCTCTACCCCCTGGCCTGGCTGCTCAATGGCATCAGCCTGCTGTTATTGCGCCCGTTTGCACGCAAATCCGGCGTGGCGAAAAACAGCGACGAGCCCCTGCCCGACCATGATGACAACCCAGAGCCCGATACCGACGCCGACCGCACTCCCGGCCTGCCCGGTATCCATGCCCTGGACAACATCACGGTCAACGACATCCTGGTGCCGCGCAGTGAAGTGGACGGCATCAACCTCGATGAGCCAATAGAAAACATCATCGAACAGTTGCGCACCTCGCCGCGCACACGCCTGCCGGTGTTCCACAGCGACATCAACCAGGTGCAGGCCGTGCTCAACACCCGGCAGGTCCAACACCTGCTGCCTGACGCCAGCCTGACCAAAGAGGCCCTGCTCGCCGCCTGCCACGAGCCTTACTTCGTGCCGGAAAGCACGCCGTTGCAGCTGCAACTGCTGAACTTCCACAAACAACAGCGGCGCCTGGGCATGGTGGTGGACGAGTACGGTGAAGTGCTGGGCATCGTCACCCTGGAAGATATTCTGGAAGAGATCGTCGGCGAATTCGAAAGCGATCAGGCGGTGGATAACCCGCATATCGAAGCCCAGCCCGATGGCCGCTACATCATCGACGGCGCCGCTTCGATCCGCGAACTGAACAAAAGCCTGGGCTGGCACCTGCCCAGCGACGGTCCCAAGACCCTCAACGGCCTGGTGACCGAAGCGCTGGAAACCATCCCCGATTGCGCGGTGTGCCTGAAAGTCGGCCGCTATCGCCTGGAAATTCTCGAGACCGAGGACAACCGGGTGAGCAAAGTATTGATCTGGCATACCAGCCACGTGCCAGTGGCCGCCTGACCTCAGCAGGCTCAACCCGGTCAATGTGGGAGCTGGCTTGCCTGCGATGCAGGCGACTCGGTCCTTCAGTTGAACCGAGGTGATGCTATCGCAGGCAAGCCAGCTCCCACATTGATCCAGTTCCAGGCCATAGATCCTCACCAGCCCCTTGTTGGATCCTTAGCCCCCTTCCTATAATCCCTGCGGCTTACCCAAGCCCCGCCCGACCGCGTGCTACCCGCACTCAGCGTGTCCTGGCACCGCCTTACCATGTCCGACCGGCGTTTGCTCCCATCCCGAGCCGCTCCGCGCATAGCCCTGATCCATGGGTGTTCGACCAATAATAATCCGCGTCCAAACGCGCAATAACCGTCAGGGATAACGTTATGAGCACCACCTACCAAGAGGCCGCGAGCGCCGCACCTGCCAACTCGACCGCCCGCGTCGCCACCGCGAGCATCGTCGGCACCGCCATTGAGTTCTACGATTTCTACATCTACGCCACGGCTGCCGCTCTGGTGATCGGCCCGGTGTTTTTCCCACAGACCTCTGGCACCGCACAGATGCTGGCGTCGTTTCTGACCTTCGGCATCGCCTTTATCGCCCGGCCACTGGGGTCGGCGTTATTCGGTCACTTCGGCGACCGCATCGGCCGTAAATCAACCCTTGTGGCTTCGCTGCTGCTGATGGGGGTGTGCACCACCTTGATCGGCTTGTTGCCGGGCTACGACAGCATCGGCGCCTGGGCCCCGATTCTCTTGTGTGTTCTGCGCTTCGGCCAAGGCCTCGGCCTGGGTGGAGAATGGGGCGGCGCGGCCTTGCTGGCGACCGAGAATGCCCCCAAGGGCAAGCGCGCCTGGTTCGGCATGTTTCCCCAACTGGGCCCGTCGATAGGCTTCCTGGCGGCCAACGGTTTGTTCCTGATTTTGGCCATGAGCCTGAATGACGAGCAATTTCGCAGCTGGGGCTGGCGCATTCCGTTCATCCTCAGCGCCGCGCTGGTGATGGTGGGCCTGTATGCGCGCCTCAAACTGCATGAGACGCCGGTGTTCGCCAATGCAGTGGCCAAGGAAAAACCCGTGAAAGTGCCGCTGGTGGAACTGTTCAGCCAGCATTGGCTGCCGGTACTGCTGGGCGCCGCGTCGATGGTGGTGTGCTATGCGCTGTTCTACATCACCACGGCGTTTTCGTTGAGCTACGGCGTTTCCACCTTGGGCTACAGCCGTGAAACCTTCCTCGGCCTGCTGTGCTTTGCGGTGCTGTTCATGGGGCTGGCAACGCCATTGGCCGCCTTGGCCAGTGATCGCTACGGGCGCAAGCCGGTGCTGATTGTCGGCGCGGTCCTGGCAATTCTGTCGGGCTTTACCATGGAGCCGCTGCTGACCCATGGCTCGACCTGGGCCGTGGCGCTGTTTCTGGCGTTGGAGCTGTTTTTGATGGGCGTGACCTTCGCACCGATGGGCGCCCTGCTGCCGGAATTGTTCCCGACCCGCGTGCGTTATACCGGTGCATCGGCAGCGTATAACCTGGGTGGGATCGTGGGGGCCTCGGCGGCGCCGTTCTTCGCGACCAAGCTGGTGGCGATGGGTGGTTTGAGTTATGTCGGGGGATATGTATCGGCAGCAGCGTTGCTGAGTTTGATTGCAGTGCTGTGCCTGAAAGAGACGCGGGATAATGATTTGAACAAGGTCGCCTGACCCCATGCTCGTTCCCAAGCTCTGCGTGGGAATGCAGTTAGGGACGCTTTGCGTCCCCAAGCGCGACGCAGAGCGTCACAAGAGGCATTCCCACGCAAAGCGTGGGAACGAGCGTGGAGGCTTAGAGCTCTACAACAACAGCCTTGGAAGCACGGGTCGCCTTGGCACGAGCCGCTTCAATCGACTCGTCCCGCGCCAGTGCCACGCCCATACGGCGCTGACCATTCACTTCAGGTTTGCCAAACAGACGCAACGCTGTATCCGGCTCGCTCAGCGCGGCGCCGAGGTTGGCGAATGCGGTCTGGGTGGACTGCCCTTCCACCAGGATCACCGCAGACGCCGAAGGCCCGAACTGACGGATCAACGGGATCGGCAGGCCGAGGATGGCGCGCGCGTGCAAGGCAAACTGCGACAGGTCCTGAGAAATCAGGGTCACCAGGCCAGTGTCATGGGGGCGCGGCGACACTTCGCTGAACCACACCTGATCGCCTTTGATGAACAACTCCACACCAAACAGACCACGACCGCCCAAGGCTTCGGTCACGGCTTTGGCTACGCGCTCTGACTCTGCCAGGGCAATCGGGCTCATGGCCTGCGGCTGCCAGGACTCCTGATAGTCGCCCTTCTCCTGGCGATGCCCTACCGGCGCGCAGAAGGTGGTACCGCCGATGTGGCGCACGGTCAGCAGGGTGATTTCGTAGTCGAAGTCGATAAAACCTTCGATGATCACCCGGCCCTTGCCGGCACGCCCGCCCTCTTGGGCGTAGTCCCAGGCTTTCTGCACGTCATCAGTGCTGCGCAACAGGCTCTGGCCCTTGCCCGACGAACTCATCACCGGCTTGACCACGCACGGGAAGCCCAGGTCCTGGACAGCCTTACTGTAGGCTTCGAAGGTGTCGGCGAAGTGGTATGGCGAGGTCGGCAGGTCCAGTTCTTCGGCGGCCAGGCGACGGATGCCTTCACGGTTCATGGTCAACGACGTGGCGCGGGCGGTCGGAATGACGGTAAAGCCTTCGGCCTCCAGTTCCACCAGGGTCGCGGTGGCGATGGCTTCGATTTCCGGCACGATAAAGTGCGGTTTCTCCGCCTCGATCACCGCACGCAATGCGGCCCCGTCAAGCATGTTGATCACATGGCTACGGTGCGCCACCTGCATGGCCGGCGCGTTGGCGTAGCGATCCACGGCAATCACTTCAACGCCCAGGCGTTGCAGTTCGATTACCACTTCCTTGCCCAGCTCACCGCAGCCACACAGCAAAACGCGGGTCGCGGTTGGCGACAATGGAGTTCCGATTCGGGTCATCTCAGGTCCTCAGGGGAGCGGATCATGGGGGAGAAAGGCCGGCATTTTACATGAACTGTAAAAATTGGCCTCAGTTGGCGATGGCCCGTCGGCGGATGCGCCAGGCCATGATCAACCACACCACGGTGACACCGGCGAACTTGGACACCAACGCCGTGCCCGCCACCGCCGGCGTCAGTGCGCCGATCAGGCCGAAAAAGATAAAGGTATCGAGGGGAATGCTCAGCGCCGAACTTATCCACAGGCGGTCATGCAGCGGGCGCTTGGTGATGCTGAACACCAGCCAGTCGATGCATTCGGACACCGCAAACGCCGTGGCACTGGCCAGGGCGATGGACGGGTCGGAGGTGATATAGGACAGCACCAGTGCCGCCAGCATGGCGATGATTGCGCCATGGCCGAAGCGGGTTTGCACCATGTCGCGCAGGATAAATACCAGGCCGCCCCAGGCGGACCAGATGATGTCCAGGTGTGGGGCGGTGGAGAAGGCGAAGTTGATCAGCACGACGCTGCTGATGTAGGCGATCAGGAAAAACATGGAGGATGGACCTGTGGGCAATGCCGCACAGGGTACACAATTACAAGGATGTCGTCTGGCAGGGCCTCATCGCAGGCAAGCCAGCTCCCACATGTGAGGGTATTCACACATCAAGGGTGGGAGCTGGCTTGCCTGCGATGGCGGCCTGTCAGGCGCCAGATTTCCCAGGGGTCATCCACATCATCCCACTCGCCACCGCCCGCTCATGGCACAACCCCAGCACCACCCGGCGCTCGGCGTTGTCCATGCGGCTCCAGCGCGTGATTTCATCCACATTGCGCTGGCAGCCGGTGCAGATATCGTCATCATTCAGTGCGCAAATGCTGACGCAGGGCGAGGCGACCGGTCGTTCAATCGTGCTCATTCCTGCTCGACCAGGTCACGGGCATAACGCTGCGAGTTATGCACATAGTGCGCGGCGCTGGCTTCAAGCATGCGCTTTTGCGCCTCGGTCAGCTCACGCACCACTTTGCCCGGCGAACCCATGACCAGCGAGCCGTCGGGGATTTCCTTGCCTTCACCGATCAGCGAGTTGGCGCCGATGATGCAGTGCTTGCCGATCTTGGCGCCATTGAGGATCACTGCGTTGATGCCGATCAGGCTGTAGTCGTCGACGGTGCAGCCGTGCAGCATGGCGTTATGGCCAATGGTCACGCCGGTGCCAAGGGTCAGCGGGTAGCCCATGTCGGTGTGCATCACGCTGCCGTCCTGCACGTTGCTGTTCTTGCCGATCAGGATCAGCTCGTTATCGCCACGCAACACCGCGTTGAACCAGACGTTGGCGCCCTCCTCCAGCTTGACCTTGCCCACCAGCGTGGCATTCGGTGCAACCCAACTGTTGGGATGGGTCTCGACGCGGGCGTCGCCCAGGCGGTATTTCATGGTTTTTCCTCACGGCATGCCATTTAAACGATGGCTTATAGATTGATGAAGCTCTTGGGCGGATGGTGCAGGCTGATCTTGGCATCGTCATAGAGCAGGTTGATCAGCTCGACAATCATGATTGCCGTCAGCCCCCAGATTTTGTATTCGCCGAACCGGTAGCTGGGCACGTACCAACTACGGCCCTGGTAATCAATGCGGTGAGTATGTTCGCGTGGGTCCTGTCGGAAAAAGTCCAAAGGCACGCTGAAAACGGCGGCAATCTCGGCGTCGTTGGCCAGGTATTCGACGTAATCGGGGACCACGCCCACATAGGGCGTTACGCGGATGCCGTGCAGGGAAATCAGCGGGCTCAACGGGCCGATGACTTCAACCAGCCCCGGCGGCAGGCCGATTTCTTCTTCGGCTTCGCGCAAGGCGGTAAAGATCAGGTCCGGGTCTTCGGGGTCGCGGCGCCCGCCGGGAAAGGCCACTTCGCCACCGTGGGTCGACAGGCCGCTGGCGCGCAGGGTCAGGATCAGCTCGGGTTCGTCACTGCGGGTAATCGGCACCAGCACCGCAGCCTCGGGGAAACGCCCGTCGGTTTCCAGAGTGTGGGGGGTGTGGTTGCTTACCCGGCGAAGTAGCTCGTCCAGCATGAGTCATCTCGGTCTGTTGGCTACCTTGCATCATGCACCAAAGCGTGCGAGCGCCCAACCCCAAAACCGCAGCGCTGTCGCGAAACGACAACTTGCAGGAACGCCCGGCACCGAGCCAAGATGTGCCCATTGTCCAGGAACCCCAGCATGAATTTCTGCAGCCAGTGCGGCAAACCGGTAACCCAACGCATTCCCGAAGGCGACGCACGCCTGCGCTATGTATGCGACCACTGCTCGACCATTCATTACCAGAACCCCAATATCGTCGCCGGTACCGTGCCGGTATGGGGCGACCAAGTGCTGCTGTGCCGCCGCGCCATTGAGCCACGCCTGGGTTACTGGACCCTGCCCGCAGGCTTTATGGAAAATGGCGAGACCGTCGAACAGGCCGCCATGCGTGAAACCCTGGAAGAAGCCTGCGCCCGGGTGCGCAACCTGAGCATCTATACCCTGATCAACGTGCCGCACATCAGCCAGGTGCATATCTTCTACCGCGCCGAACTGATCGACCTGGACTTCGCCGCTGGCCAGGAGAGCCTGGAAGTGAGGCTGTTCGACGAAGCCGACATCCCTTGGTCCGAGCTGGCTTTCCGCACGGTCGGGCGTACCTTAGAATGCTTCTTCGCTGACCGTCGCCAACAGGCGTACCCGGTACGTAGCGAATCTGTGCCACCGCTGTCCAAGCCCGCCCAATAACAAGCCGGCCAATGTCGCCAAAGGGATACCGTTTCAATGCGTTGGTTGCTTGCTCTGATCTGCCTGTCGTTCGCCACGCTGTCCCCGGCCTCCACGGTGCAAACCCTTGGCGGTAAAACGGTCGAGAAAGTCCTGGTACTCAAGTCCGCCCACCAGCTGCAGCTGATCAACGACGGCAAGCCGTTCAAGACCTATCGCATTTCCCTGGGCAAGAACCCCAAGGGCCACAAGCTGATCGAAGGCGACCGCCGCACACCCGAAGGCCTCTACTGGATCGACTGGCGCAAGACCAGCGACCGCTTCAACCTGGCCATGCACATTTCCTACCCGAACATCAGCGACGCCGCCCGCGCCCGCCGCGAAGGCGTGAAGCCAGGCAGCATGATCATGATCCACGGCACCCCCGACACCGAAGACTACCCGGAACAGTGGTTCCACACCCTGGACTGGACCGACGGCTGCATCGGCATGCGCAATGTGGATATGCGCGAAGTGTGGAACCTGGTCAAAGACGGCACCCTCATCGAGATTCGGCCGTAATCGCGTGCCGTTCGTAAAATAATTCGAAAATAATTCCTGCCCCAGGCAGCGCCTGCCGGTGAATACCAGTTCACCGCGCGGGACCCTGCACTTGTGCGCGCCACAAAGACCTCTCTAATACCACTTGATACCAAGCCCCATTAAAGCGCCCTGAAACCGGGATTCGCACCGTTTTGGTAGCATTGACATGGTATTTAAGTGGTATTAGTTTTCGGCCATTACCGGGCGACAACACTCCAATAACGCATCGGAAACCTGACAGATGAACCCCATCCTGGCCCTGCGCCCCGACGATAAGCAATCCACGCCGCTGTACCTGCAACTGGCCCGCAGCCTTGAAGCAGCGATCCATGCCGGCCAGTGGAAATCCGAACAGGCCCTGCCTTCGGAACGCGCCCTCAGCGAGCAACTGAGCATCTCGCGGGTCACCGCCCGTAAAGCGCTGGAAGTGTTGCTGGCTCAAGGCCTGATCCGTCGCAGCCAAGGCTCCGGTACCTTCATCACGCCGCGCCTGGAACAACCCTTGTCACGCCTGTCGGGGTTCAGCGAAATGCTGCGGCTCAAGGGGTTTGTGCCCACGTCTCAGTGGTTGGAGCGCGACATCACCCCGCCGACCCATGAAGAACTGATCCGCCTGGGCCTGTCGCCCACCGACAAAGTGGCGCGCCTCAAGCGACTGCGCAAAGCCGATGACACGGTGATGGCGATTGAAATGACCGCCATGCCGGCCTCGGTGTTGCCCCATCCCCAGGCCATCGGCAATTCGTTGTACGAATACCTGGAAAGCATCGGCAAGCCCATCGTGCGCGCCTTGCAGCATATCCAGGCGATCAATGCCTCGGATGAGTTCGCCGCGCTGGTCGGCATCGCCCCCGGCACCGCCATGCTGCTGATGACCCGCGTGGGCTATACCGCCGATAACACGCCGATTGAAATCACCGACACCTACTGCCGCAACGATTACTACGACTTTGTCGCAGAACTGCGCCGCCATGATTACTCCGCCGAATTGCGAACTTAGAGAACTGCCCATGACTGAAGACAATATCCTCACGCCCAGCGGCTGGATGCGTGGTCGCCTGGTGCACGAGCACGGCAAGGTTGTCGCCATTGACGGCACGCCGTGCGACCCGGCCGACAACGACCTGCCCTACCTGCTGCCGGGCTTTATCGACCTGCATGTGCATGGCGGTGGCGGCGCGGACATCATGGAAGGTGCGGGCGCCTTCGAGACCATTACCCGTACCCACGTGCGTTTTGGCACCACCTCGCTGCTGGCCACCACCATGACGGCGCCGGTGGAAGAAATCTCCCGCGTGCTTGGTGAGCTCGGCACGTTCTGCGAACAGCGCCCAGCCGGCAGCGCCCGCGTACTCGGCGTGCACCTGGAAGGCCCCTACATCAATCCGGGCAAACTCGGCGCCCAACCCAACTTCGCCCACACCGCGTTGATGCAGGAAGTGGAAGCCTACCTGCGCCTGGCGCCGATCCGGGTGATCACCATCGCCCCGGAAATCGCCGGCCACGACGGCCTGATCCGCGCCCTCAGCGAACGCGGCGTGCGCATGCAGATCGGCCATACCCTGGGCAGCTATGAAGAAGGCGTTGCCGCCCTGGCCGCTGGCGCCACCAGTTTCACCCACTTGTACAACGCCATGAGCCCGCTGCATCACCGCGAACCCGGCATCGTCGGCGCCGCGCTGGCCCACGCCCAGTACGCCGAGCTGATCCCGGACTTGCTGCATGTGCACCCTGGCGCCATGCGCGTGGCGTTGCGCTCGATTCCCTGCCTGTATTGCGTCACCGACTCCACCGCCGCCGCCGGCATGCCCGACGGCGAGTACAAGCTGGGCAGCCACACCGTGACCAAATGCCTGGGCGGCGTGCGCCTGGCCGATGGCACCCTGGCCGGCAGCACCCTGACCATGGACCAGGCGCTGCGCAACCTGGTGAAAATCGGCCTGCCCATCAGTGAAGCCTCACAACGCCTGTCGCAATTTCCTGCGGACTACCTGGGCTTGCAAGAACGCGGCCGCCTGCAACCGGGCAGCTTTGCCGACTGCGTGCGCCTGGACCGCTCCCTGACACTCACCGACGTAATGGTCGAAGGAGACACCATTGACTTCAAAAATGCTTGAAGAGGCCCTGGCCTCCTGCGACGCCGTCGCGGCCCAACTGCAACGCCTGGACCCGATGCTGGAAGAAATCGCCGGCCGCCTGCGCCGCCAGCCACCACAGGTGGCGATGACCATCGCCCGCGGCAGCTCCGACCATGCCGCCAGCTACTTCGCCTACCTGGCCATGCAACACGTGGGCATTCCGGTGGCGTCGCTGCCGATGTCGGTGGTGACCCTGTTGCAGGCGCCGATGAAAGTCAGCGGCCAAGTGGCGTTTGGTTTCTCTCAATCGGGGCAGAGCCCGGACCTGGTCAACAGCCTGCGCCTGCTACGCAAGCGGGGTGCCTTGAGCATCTCGATGGTCAACGCCGAAGACTCACCGCTGGAAGCCGCGTGTGAATTTCATGTGCCGCTGTGCGCCGGGCCGGAACTCAGCGTGGCCGCCACCAAGAGCTTCATCGCCACCCTGAGCGCCAGTGCACAGTTGGTCGGCCACTGGAATCAAGAAGCCGACTTGCTGCAAGCCTGTCAGGCCTTGCCCGAGGGCCTGCGTGACGCCGCCAGACAGGATTGGCGCCTGGCCGTCGACGCCCTCAAAGGCAGCCAGCGCTTGATGGTGATCGGCCGTGGCGCCGGGTTTGCCATCGCCCAGGAAGCCGCGCTCAAGCTCAAGGAAACCTCGGCGATCCAGGCCGAAGCGTTCAGCAGCGCCGAAGTGCGCCACGGGCCGATGGCCTTGATCGACGAGAACTACCCTCTGCTGGTGTTCGCCCCACGCGGCGCCGAGCAGGCCGGCCTGCTGAGCCTGGCCGCCGACATGCGCCAACGCGGCGCCCGCGTGCTGCTGGCCGCGCCGGACGATATCGCCGAACGCGACTTGACGCTGAGCCGCGCCGAACACCCGAGCCTGGACCCGATCCTGGCGATCCAGAGCTTCTACGTGATGGCCGCCGGCCTGGCGCAGGCACGGGGCATGGACCCGGACCAGCCGCGCCACCTGAGCAAAGTCACCCGCACGCACTAAAGCGGCGTTTTCCTGATGAGTACCGTGCCCATGCCCAACAACAATAATCCATTGACCCTTAGCGCCCCCTTGAGTGGGCCGGTGCTGGCCCTGAACCGCGTCCCCGACGAAGTGTTCGCCAGCGGCGCCATGGGCGACGGTATCGCTATCGACCCGCTGAACGACTGCCTGCAGGCGCCCTGTGACGGCGTGATCATCCACGTCGCCCGCACCGGGCACGCCCTGACCATCCGCGCTGATAACGGTGCCGAAGTACTGATGCATGTGGGCATCGACACCGTGGAACTCAATGGCGAAGGCTTTGCCTTGCTGGTGAAGGAAGGCGCACGGGTGAGCGAGGGTCAGCCGTTGGTGCAGTTTGATCTGGACCGCATTGCGCGCCAGTGCAAGAGCCTGGTGAGCTTGATCATCCTGACCAACAGTGAGCGCTTTGAGCTGCAACCGATTGCAGGCAAGACGGTGAAGGTCGGTGACGCGCTGATGCGGATTGCCGTGCGCACATCCGCACCGGTTAACACCGCTGTGGATAACTCGGACGCGCAAGTGAGCGCTACAGTGCGCATCACACACCGTGGCGGATTGCATGCACGCCCTGCTGCACTGATCCGCAAGACTGCTCAGGGTTTCAGCAGCCAGTCACAGCTGCACTTCGGTGATAAGACGGCGGCTTGCGACAGCTTGATCGGCCTGATGGGGCTGGGTATTGGTGAAGGTGACGAGGTACGGGTGAGCTGTCGCGGCAAGGATGGCGAGGCGGCGTTACAGGCATTGGTCGCCGCGCTGTCCGTGGCGATCCACGAGGAACACCACACGCCGGTCGCCGCCACACCACGCCGGGCGAATACCGAAGCCAATGTGCTGCAAGGCGTCTGCGCCGCGCCGGGCTTGGTATGTGGGCCGCTGTTCCGCCTGGCGGGCATCGAGTTGCCGGAAGATACCGACCCCCATAACGTCGACGAACAACTGCAAAGACTGGATGTGGCTCTTGAGCAAGTGCGTGGCGAAATCCGCAACACTCTGGAACTGGCCCGCCAACGCAAGAACGTCGAAGAAGAGGAGATCTTCGCCGCGCACCTCGCTCTGCTGGAAGACCCGACGTTACTCGACGCCGCCAGCGCAACCATCGAACAGGGCAGCGCCGCCACCCACGCCTGGCGGGATGCGATCCAGGCCCAGTGCGCCGTGCTGCTGGCATTGGGCAAGCCACTGTTTGCCGAGCGCGCCAACGACCTGCGCGACCTGCAACAACGGGTGCTAAGGGCGTTGCTGGGTGAAGCCTGGCATTTCGAATTGCCGGCGGGGGCGATTGTCAGTGCCCATGAGCTGACACCTTCGGACCTCCTGCAATTGAGCGCGCAACAGGCTGCGGGCATCTGCATGGCCGAAGGCGGTGCGACCTCCCATGTGGCGATTCTGGCCCGGGGCAAAGGCCTGCCATGTCTCGTCGCCCTGGGCAATGAAGTGCTCGACGTACCCCAAGGCCAACGGGTGGTGCTCGATGCCGCCAACGGCCGCCTGGAACTGGCCCCCAGCGAAGCGCGCCACGCCGAAGTTCACCAGATTCGCGAAACACAGAAGTTGCGACGCCAGCAGCAACAGGTCCAAGCCCGGCAATCGGCGAACACCACTGACGGCGTGACGGTTGAAGTCGCGGCGAATGTCGCCTCCAGCGCCGAAGCCCAAGTGGCGTTTGACAACGGCGCCGACGGCGTCGGCCTGCTGCGCACCGAATTCCTCTTCGTCGACCGTCGCACCGCGCCGGATGAGCAAGAACAGCGCCAGGCTTATCAGGCCGTGCTGGATGCCATGGGCGACAAGTCGGTGATCATCCGCACCATCGATGTGGGCGGCGACAAGCAGCTCGACTACCTGCCGCTGCCCGTCGAGGCCAACCCGGTACTGGGCCTGCGCGGTATTCGCATGGCTCAGGTACGCCCGGAACTGCTCGACCAGCAACTGCGCGCCCTGCTGCAAGTTACCCCGCTGGCGCGTTGCCGCATCCTGCTGCCGATGGTCAGCGAGGTGGATGAACTGCTGCAGATCCGCCAGCGCCTGGATGAACTGTGCGCGGAGTTGGAGCTGACGCAACGCCCCGAACTGGGCGTGATGATTGAAGTGCCCGCCGCCGCGCTGATGGCTGAACAGTTGGCTGAACACGCGGACTTTTTGTCCATCGGCACCAATGACCTGTCCCAGTACACCCTGGCCATGGACCGCGACCACGCAGGCTTGGCCGCCCGTGTTGACGCGCTGCACCCGGCGCTGCTGCGGCTGATCGCCCAGACCTGCGCCGGTGCGGCGAAACACGGCCGTTGGGTCGGCGTGTGCGGTGCCCTGGCGTCGGATCCGCTGGCCACGCCAGTACTGGTTGGCCTGGGAGTCACCGAGCTGTCGGTAAGCCCGCCGCAGATCGGCGAAATCAAGGACCGCGTCCGCCACCTGGACGCGGCGCAATGCCGGCAACGGAGCCTTGAGCTGCTCGACCTGAGCAGCGCCAAGGCCGTTCGCCAAGCCTGTCAACACCACTGGCCGCTGAGCTGAAAACAACAAGAATAGGGAGACACGCCATGTACCAACACTTTATCGAAGGCCTGCAACGCCTGGGCCGCGCACTGATGCTGCCGATTGCGATCCTGCCAATCGCCGGCTTGCTGCTGCGCCTGGGCGACACCGACTTGCTCAACATCGCGGTGATGCACGATGCCGGGCAGGCGATCTTCGCCAACCTGGCGCTGATCTTCGCCATCGGCATTGCCGTGGGTTTTGCTCGCGACAACAACGGCACCGCCGGCCTGGCCGGGGCGATTGGCTACCTGGTGATGATCTCCACACTCAAGGTGATGGACACGTCCATCAACATGGGCATGCTCGCCGGTATCGCCAGCGGC
Source organism: Pseudomonas sp. FSL L8-0168 (assembly GCF_037976155.1). Taxonomy (NCBI): domain Bacteria; kingdom Pseudomonadati; phylum Pseudomonadota; class Gammaproteobacteria; order Pseudomonadales; family Pseudomonadaceae; genus Pseudomonas; species Pseudomonas sp. FSL L8-0168. Next base: position 4,164,680 of record NZ_CP150262.1, read on the forward strand.
CTGATGGCGGGCGCGCTGTATAACCGCTTCAAAGACATCAAGCTGCCGGAGTACCTGGCGTTCTTTGGCGGACGACGCTTTGTACCGATTGTCACCGGCTTTTCGGCGGTGGGCCTGGGCGTAATCTTTGGCCTGATCTGGCCGCCGATCCAGCACGGCATCAACAGCTTCGGCGTATTGCTGATGGAAAGCGGCAGTCTGGGTGCGTTCGTATTCGGCGTATTCAACCGCCTGCTGATCGTCACTGGTTTGCACCACATCCTCAACAATATGGCGTGGTTCGTGTTCGGCACGTTTACCGACCCGACAACCGGCGCGGTGGTGACCGGCGACCTGACCCGCTACTTCGCCGGCGACCCGAAAGGCGGCCAGTTCATGACCGGTATGTTCCCGGTGATGCTGTTCGGCCTGCCGGCGGCGTGCCTGGCGATGTACCGCAACGCGTTGCCGGAGCGGCGCAAGGTCATGGGCGGGATCTTCCTGTCGATGGCGCTGACCTCGTTCCTGACCGGGGTGACCGAGCCGATTGAATTCGCCTTCATGTTCCTCGCACCGTTCCTCTACTTACTGCATGCGCTGCTGACCGGCCTGTCGATGGCCGTGACCAATATGCTGAATATCCACCTCGGCTTTACCTTCTCCGGTGGTTTTATCGACATGGTGCTGGGCTGGGGCAAGTCCACCAATGGCTGGCTGGTGGTACCGGTGGGCCTGGCCTACTCGGTGATCTACTACACGGTGTTCAGCTACTGCATTCGCCGCTTCAACCTGAAGACACCGGGGCGTGAAGATATCCAGGTGGTGCAGGCCGAAGCGATGAGTGACAACCAGCGTGCGACGGCTTATATCCAGGCGTTGGGTGGTGCGCAGAACCTGCTCAGTGTCGGCGCTTGCACTACGCGCCTGCGCTTGGACATGGTGGATCGCAACAAGGCGGTGGATGCTGAACTGAAAGCGCTGGGTGCCATGGCTGTAGTGCGCCCGGGTAACGGCGGCAGTTTGCAGGTGGTGGTTGGGCCGATGGCCGATAGCATTGCCGATGAGATTCGCTTGGCGATGCCGGGGTTTGTTGCCGCAACGCCTGTAGCGGTTGCGCCTGTGGATAAGCCGGTGGCGGTGAATGTACACGAGGCCGAAAAGTGGCTGAATGCCCTGGGTGGCCGAGAGAATGTGCGCCAACTGGAAGCGGTAGCGATGACCCGGTTGCGGGTGGAGTTGGGGGATGATTCGGTGCTGTCTGAAGCGGACCTCACTGCGCTGGGTTGCAAGGGTGTGAGCCAGCTGGATAGCGGGGTTTGGCACTTGTTGATTGGTGACAAGGCTTTAGGTTTGGGTGAGGCTTTGGAGCGGTTGGTTACCCGCCCTATCAACGCCTGACCGATCGTTCCCACGCTCTGCGTGGGAATGCCGCCCCGGACGCTCTGCGTCCCGCCCTGCGCAAGGGTGACGCTGAGCGTCACAGGATGCATTCCCACGCGGAGCGTGGGAACGATCAGTTAGCCGTGGCTGCTGACACTTCGTGAAGATCCAGCACCCGATCCACCATCAACTGGATCCCTTCCACCATCCGATGAATCCCCAGCACTGCATCACGCAGGGGGCCGTCGACATCAAAAGCCAGTTGACCCGCCAGTGACTGCACGGATGCCAGGTCTTGACCGATCGTTCCCACGCTCTGCGTGGGAATGCCGCCTCGGACGCTCTGCGTCCCGCCCTACGCAAGGGTGACGCTGAGCGTCACAGGATGCATTCCCACGCGGAGCGTGGGAACGATCAGTTAGCCGTGGCTGCTGACACTTCGTGAAGATCCAGCACCCGATCCACCATCAACTGGATCCCTTCCACCATCCGATGAATCCCCAGCACTGCATCACGCAGGGGGCCGTCGACATCAAAAGCCAGTTGACCCGCCAGTGCCTGCACGGATGCCAGGTCTTGGGAGGCGTTGGCGAGCAGGGTTTCGCTGTTCAGGTTGGTTAGGATGGTGAAGATTTGGTCGGTGGGCTGGGAATCAGATGGGGGATTTGGGCTGTCTTTGATCATGGTAAACCTCTGGTGTGAAGTAAGAACTACCAGCATCACTTGCAGATGATGGGTGGCAGCTGTGTGCGGGCCTGCAAGACCGAGAATCACCAGCAAGTCTCGGTAGACCCGAAGGTCTCCCGCACACAGCCGCCATAAATGGCGACCATGAAAAAGCGCCGCAATTATAAAGGCGCTTGTGACTAACTGGTGAGGTTTCGGCGGGCTTGCAGTCCCGGTCGCTGAATTGGCAGCGACTGACGAAGGTCAGTGGTACCCGTTCCGAGGGACAACCTGAAAGGCTTGTCGGAAAGTTCTGAGGCGCCTGCACCGGCGCCATCGCAGGCAAGCCAGCTCCCACAGTGGGTTGATGCATGACAGACAACACGATCAAACTGTGGGAGCCGGGCTTGCCCGCGATGAGGCCTTCACAGCCAACAAAAAACCCGCTGACCAAACGGGCCCAGCGGGTTTCTTGTTTATACAGCCCACGAATCAAAAATCCGCCAACTGCCACACCTCATACGCCGGTGTCTCATACGGGTGACTGAGTTTCAAAGCAGCCACGACAGCCGCAATCAACTCATCCGCCACCACCAGCTCAACCTTCCACTCTTCAACCACTTCAACCTGGCCGACCTGCCCGATAAACGGCTGGCTGCCGTCCAACGCGCGGAATTGGCCCTGGCCCAGCACTTGCCAGGCGCAGCTGTCGTAGTCGCCGATGCGCCCGCCGCCGGCTGCGAAGACGGCGGTTTTTACCGTCTCCACATGGCTGTCGGGTACGAAGAAGGCGAGCTTGTACACGGCCTTAGTTCACCCACACGCGAGCGTTGCGGAACATGCGCATCCAGGCGCCGTCTTCGTTCCACTCTTCCGGGCGCCACGAGTTTTGCACGGCGCGGAACACGCGCTCCGGGTGCGGCATCATGATGGTCACGCGGCCGTCGCGGCTGGTAAGGCCGGTGATCCCGCGCGGCGAGCCGTTCGGGTTGGCCGGGTAGCTCTCGGTGACCTTGCCGTGGTTGTCGACGAAACGCAGGGCCACGGTGCCGGACAGGTCGGCTTCAAGCAGCGCTTCTTCGCTGCTGAATTCGGCGTGGCCTTCACCGTGGGCGATGGCGATTGGCATACGCGAACCGGCCATGCCCTGCAGGAAGATCGAGTTGGACTCCTGCACCTGCACCATGGCGACACGGGCTTCGAACTGCTCGGAACGGTTACGCACAAAGTGCGGCCAGAACTCGCTGCCCGGGATCAGTTCGCTGAGGTTGGACATCATCTGGCAACCGTTGCACACACCCAGGGTGAAGCTGTCGTTGCGTTCGAAGAAGCCCTGGAACGCATCGCGGGCACGGCTGTTGAACAGGGCCGACTTGGCCCAGCCTTCACCGGCACCCAGCACGTCGCCGTAGGAGAAACCACCGCAGGCCACCAGGCCTTTGAACTCATTGAGGTCAACGCGACCAGCGAGGATATCGCTCATGTGCACGTCGATCGCATTGAAGCCGGCGCGGTCGAATGCCGCCGCCATTTCCACCTGACCGTTGACGCCTTGCTCACGCAGTACGGCAACCTGTGGGCGAATGCCCTTCTTGATGTAAGGCGCTGCGATGTCCTGGTTGACGTCGAAGCTGAGCATGGTGCTCAGGCCCGGGTTGTCTTCTTCCAGGATCACGTCGAATTCCTGCTCGGCGCAGTCGGCGTTGTCGCGCAGACGCTGGATCTGATAGCTGGTCTCGGCCCACTGGCGTTGCAGCAAACGACGCTGACCGGTAAAGACCGTGTCGCCGTTGAAGGAGATATTGACTTCGCCGTTGTTGATCGGCTGGCCAATCACCGCCACGCACTCGGCCAGGCCAGCGGCGCTGAACTGCGCGAGCACGTCTGGGGTAGCGTCCTGGCGTACCTGGATCACTGCACCCAATTCTTCGTTGAACAGGATGCCGTTGATTTCGGCAGCATCCTCGGCAACGCTGTCGAGCACGATGTTCAGGCCGCAGTGACCGGCGAAGGCCATTTCGACGACGCTGGTCAGCAAACCACCGTCGGAACGGTCGTGGTAAGCCAACAGGTGGCCGTCGGCGTTCAGGCCCTGGATCACGGCGAAGAAGGCCTTGAGGTCTTCGGCGTCGTCGACGTCCGGGGCCTGCTTGCCGAGCTTGCCGTGGGTTTGCGCCAGGATCGAGGCGCCCATGCGGTTCTGGCCACGGCCCAGGTCGATCAGGATCAGGTCGGTGGTGCCCTTGTCCATGCGCAGTTGCGGGGTCAGGGTCTGGCGGATGTCGGTGACCGGCGCGAAACCGGTAACGATCAACGACAGCGGCGACGTGACGCTCTTGTCGGTGCCGTCTTCGTTCCAACGGGTGGCCATGGACATGGAGTCCTTGCCCACCGGAATGGTGATACCCAGTTCCGGGCACAGCTCCATGCCGACGGCTTTAACCGTGTCGTACAGGCGTGCATCTTCACCCGGGTGACCGGCAGCGGACATCCAGTTGGCCGACAGTTTGATGTCGGACAGCTTGCCGATACGCGAGGCAGCGATGTTGGTGAGGGTTTCACCAATGGCCATGCGGCCCGACGCCGGAGCGTCCAGCAGGGCCAGCGGCGTGCGCTCGCCCATGGCCATGGCTTCACCGGTGTACACGTCGAAGCTGGTGGCGGTGACGGCAACATCGGCCACCGGCACCTGCCATGGGCCGACCATTTGGTCACGAGCCACCAGGCCGGTGATGGTGCGGTCGCCGATGGTGATCAGGAAGCTTTTGCTCGCCACGGCCGGATGGTGCAGCACGCGTTCGATGCTGTTGGCCAGGTCCAGCGTGCTTGGGTCGAAATCATCGCCCAGTTCAGCTTCACGGTTGGCCGAACGGTGCATGCGCGGGGCCTTGCCCAGCAGCACTTCCAACGGCATGTCCACGGGGCTGTTGCCGAAGTGGCTGTCGGTGACGGTCAGTTGCGGCTCGGCAGTGGCTTCGCCGACCACGGCAAACGGGCAACGCTCGCGTTCGCAGATGGCCTGGAAGCGTGCGAAGTCTTCAGGACCGACGGCCAGTACGTAGCGTTCCTGGGATTCGTTACTCCAGATTTCGTGCGGGGCCATGCCCGGCTCGTCGTTTGGAATGTTGCGCAGCTCGAAACGGCCACCACGGTCGCCATCGTTGACCAGTTCCGGGAAGGCGTTGGACAAACCGCCAGCGCCGACGTCGTGGATGAAGCTGATCGGGTTCTTGTCACCCAACTGCCAGCAACGGTCGATGACTTCCTGGCAACGGCGTTCCATCTCAGGGTTTTCGCGCTGTACGGAAGCAAAGTCCAGATCTGCCGAGCTGGTGCCGGTGGCCATGGAAGAGGCCGCACCGCCGCCCAGGCCGATCAGCATCGCCGGGCCGCCGAGCACGATCAGCTTGGAGCCGACCAGAATCTCGCCTTTCTTGACGTGTTCTTCACGGATGTTGCCCATGCCGCCGGCCAACATGATCGGCTTGTGGTAGCCGCGCACTTCATCGCCACGCGGGGTGGTGATGGACTGCTCGAAGGTCCGGAAGTAGCCGGTGAGCGCTGGTCGCCCGAATTCGTTGTTGAACGCGGCGCCGCCCAGCGGGCCTTCGATCATGATGTCCAGCGCCGTGACGATGCGCTCAGGCTTGCCATACGGCACTTCCCACGGCTGTTCAAAGCCCGGGATCTGCAGGTTGGACACGGTGAAACCGGTGAGGCCCGCCTTGGGCTTGGCACCACGGCCGGTGGCGCCTTCGTCACGGATTTCGCCGCCCGAACCGGTGGCTGCGCCCGGGAACGGGGCAATCGCGGTCGGGTGGTTGTGGGTTTCAACCTTCATCAGGATGTGCACCGGCTCCTGCACCGCGCCGTACTGGCGGGTTTCCGGATCCGGGAAGAAGCGACCGGCGACGGAGCCGACGATGACCGAGGCGTTGTCCTTATAAGCCGACAGAACGCCTTCGCTGTGCATCACGTAGGTGTTCTTGATCATGCCGAACAGGCTTTTTTCCTGGCTTTGGCCGTCGATGTCCCAACTGGCGTTGAAGATCTTGTGACGGCAGTGCTCGGAGTTGGCCTGGGCGAACATCATCAGTTCGATGTCGTGGGGGTTGCGCTTCAAGCCGGTGAAGGCGTTGACCAGATAGTCGATCTCGTCTTCGGCCAGGGCCAGGCCCAGCTCGGTGTTGGCCTTCTCGAGGGCGGCGCGGCCGCCGCCGAGCACGTCAATCGCGGTCAGCGGCTTCGGCTCGGCATGGCTGAACAGGCCGGCAGCCTGTTCCAGCTGGCTGACGATGATCTGGGTCATGCGGTCGTGCAGGCTGCTGGCGATCAGTTCGGCTTCGGCATCGCTGAACTGGCCGGCGACATAAAAGGCGATCCCACGCTCCAGGCGCTGGATTTTATCCAGGCCGCAGTTGCGGGCGATGTCGCTGGCCTTGCTCGACCAGGGCGAGATGGTGCCGAACCGTGGCAGAACCAGGAACAAGCGGCCAGTCGGCTCTTGAACGGGAACGCTTGGGCCGTACTTCAGAAGGCGTGCCAGCACTTGCTGTTCGTCGGCGGTCAAGACGCCGGTTACGTCGGCGAAGTGAGCAAATTCAGCGTACAGGCCTGTAACAGCTGGAACCTTCTGGCTCAGTTGCTCAAGGAGTTTGCTGTGGCGAAAGGCAGAAAGGGCAGGAGCGCCGCGCAGGATCAACATCTTCGGGACAGCCTCGGGAAGGGGTGTGCTTTGAGGCCGTGCATTCTAGCGTAAACCTTCGCCAACGGCACCCGAAACGCTACCGGTGGCCGCCGCCGAACGTCAGTTGGCACGCTTTGCCTGCGATCACGGCGTGATGCAGGGCATTGGGCGCAGTTATTTTAACCGTCACAATCGCTCGCCAAGCCCCGTTTCTGCGGGCTGCAGCACAGTTTTACGCTGGCTAGCAGACAAGTGCGCCGCTGTCGAGATATGGCGCCGTGAGCCGTTTGCGTATACTGCGCAGATGTTCTTCCCAACTGTTTCGCGCCTGCGATGCGTCAAATGGCTCATCGCCACCTTGCTCTTCCTGATGCTCAGTGCCTGTGTTGATAAACCCAGCACACTGGAGCGAATCAAGGAGGATGGCGTATTGCGGGTGGTCACTCGCAACAGTCCCGCTACGTATTTCCAGGATCGCAACGGTGAGACCGGCTTCGAATACGAACTGGTCAAGCGCTTTGCCGACGACCTGGGGGTGAAGTTGGAAATCGAGACGGCCGACAACCTCGACGACCTGTTCAGCCGGCTGGGCAAACCCAATGGCCCGGTACTCGCCGCCGCCGGCCTGGTGAGCAGCGACCAGCGCCAGCAGCAGGTGCGCTTCTCCCACCCGTACCTTGAAGTCACCCCACAGATTATCTACCGCAACGGCCAATCGCGTCCCACCAATGCCGCCGACCTGGTGGGCAAGAAGATCATGGTGCTCAAGGGCAGCACCCACGCTGAACAACTGGCGGCGCTGAAAAAACAGAACCCGGCGATTGAATACGAAGAATCCGATGCCGTTGAGGTGGTGGATTTGCTGCGCATGGTCGACGAAGGGCAAATCGACCTGACCCTGGTGGACTCCAACGAAGTGGCCATGAACCAGGTGTACTTCCCCAACGTGCGCGTGGCCTTCGACCTCGGCAATGCCAGCAATCAAAGCTGGGCCGTGGCAGCAGGCGACGACAACAGCCTGCTCAACGAGATCAACAGTTACCTGGACAAGGTCGAGAAGAATGGCACCTTGCAACGCCTGAAGGACCGCTACTACGGGCACGTCGATGTACTCGGCTATGTCGGCGCCTATACCTTTGCCCAGCACCTGCAACAACGCCTGCCCAAGTATGAGAAACACTTTCGTGCGTATGCCAAGGCCGAGAAAGTCGATTGGCGGCTGCTGGCAGCCATTGGTTATCAGGAATCGCTGTGGCAACCCACGGTCACCTCCAAGACCGGCGTGCGCGGCCTGATGATGCTGACCCAGAACACCGCGCAAGCCATGGGCGTGTCCAACCGCCTGGACCCCAAGCAGAGCATCATGGGCGGCGCCAAGTACCTGGCCAGAATCAAGGATGAGCTGGACGACAAGATCGCCGAGCCCGACCGCACCTGGTTCGCCCTCGCCGCCTATAACGTGGGCACCGGCCACCTGGACGACGCACGCATCCTGGCGAAAAAAGAAGGCCTGAACCCAAACAAGTGGCTGGACGTGAAGAAGATGCTGCCACGCCTGTCGCAGAAGCAGTGGTACAGCAAGACCCGCTACGGCTACGCCCGCGGCGGCGAGCCGGTGCATTTTGTGGCCAACATCCGGCGTTACTACGACATCCTCACCTGGGTGACCCAGCCGCAGCTGGAGGGTAACCAGGTGGTGGAAGGCAACCTGCATGTGCCGGGCGTGGACAAGACCAAGCCACCGCAAGACAGCCCGCAACTCTGATCACGACAGCCCGCACACAGCAAATCTCTGTGGGAGCCGGGCTTGCCCGCGATGGCGGCCTGACAGTCAAGGTATTCGGCGCCTGACACACCGCTATCGCGGGCAAGCCCGGCTCCCACATTTGATCATCGTCGCCTTATAGGCTGGTGAGCAGGTGGAGCACGCCGCCCGGCAGTACCATCACGGCGGGTATACCCGCGGCCTTCAACGCCGACTCATCCAAACGCCCCGCCTCGCGCAATTGCACGCGCACCCGCGTGAGTGCCACGCGCTGCTGTGACGTGACGTTACCCTCCCCGCCCAATGCACTCACCACATCGGCCGACAACAGGCTCGGCGGCGTCGGCGTGACCGTCTCGGCCACCAAATCAGGCGTCAGGGCTTTCCAGAACGCCCGCTGCAATTTCTCGAACATGCTCAGTGCTCCATGATAGGTGAGGTTTCAACGGTGGCCGCGTGGTACAGGCGCAGGGCCTCGCGCACTTGGTCGGCTTCTTCCAGGCCCAGCACTTGGCGGGCAATGATCTGGCAGTCGTGCAGGTCCAACTCGCGCACGGTGGCCTTGATGGTGGGGATCAGCGGCACGCTGACCGACAGCTCATCCACGCCCAGGCCAATCAACACCGGCACCGCCAGGGTTTCGGATGCCAGCGCACCACATACGCCCACCCACTTGCCGTGGGCATGGGCCGCCTTGACAGTGATGTCGATCAGCCGCAGCACCGCCGGATGAAAACTGTCGGCCTGGCTGGCCAGGCGCGGGTGATCGCGGTCCATGGCCAGGGTGTATTGGGTGAGGTCGTTGGTGCCGATGGAGAAGAAATCCACATGGGGCGCAAACACATCCGCCATCAACGCCGCACTCGGCACTTCGATCATGATGCCCAGCTTGGGGAGTTCACTCAGGCCAAGCGTCTGCGCTTCCTCTTCGAGCATTTTGCGCGCCAGATGCAGCTCCGACAGCAGGCTGACCATCGGCAACATGATATGCAGCCGCGCCAAACCTGCACTGGCAAGAATCGCACGCAACTGTTCACGCAACAGTTCGGGACGTTCCAGGCACAGGCGGATCCCACGCAGGCCAAGGAATGGGTTGGTCTCGCTTTCCATCGGTACATAGGCCAAGGGTTTATCGCCGCCCACATCCAGGGTACGCACCACCAGATTGCGCTCGGGGCCGAGGGCGCGGGCGATGGCGCTGTAGGTGTCGGCCTGCTCCTCTGCGCTCGGGGCACGGTTGCGTTCCAGGTAGAGGAACTCCGAACGCAGCAGACCCACGCCTTCAGCGCCCAGGGTCAGTGACTGTTCCACTTCCTGCAATGAGGCGACGTTGGCTGTGACCTCGATGTGGTGACCGTCGCGGGTGACCGCCGCCTGTGAGGCCTGTGCCACTTCACGCTGCAGCCGTAGCTTTTGCTGTTGACGAACCGCCTGCAGTTGCTCGATTTCAGCCAGATTCGGCTCCAGCTGCAGCTCGCCTTTATCGGCATTGAGCAGTACCCGCTTGCCGTTGGCCAAGGCCAATACTTGACTGGGTACACCGCAAAGGGATGGCAGGCCGAGGGCCCGGGCGAGGATGGCCACGTGGCTGGTAGCCCCACCGGCGACCGTGACGAAGCCCAGCACTTTGCTGGTATCCAGGCCGGCGGTTTGTGAGGGGGTCAGTTGTTCGGCGACCAGAATGGCGCACTCCGGCAGCTCCATGGAACGCTCCGGCACCCCCAGGATCAACTTGAGCACGCGCTGGCCGACGTCGGCCAAATCCGCCGCACGCTCAGCCAGCAGCGTTTTACCCAAGCCTTCGAAGAGCCTGGCGGTCGCCACCGTGGCCGTATTCCAGGCAAAGGCCGCGCTCTTGCCTTCGGCCAGCAGGCTATGAGCTTGTTCAAGCAGGGTCGGGTCTTCGAGCAGTTCCTGGTGGGCGCGGAAAATCTCGGCCTGGGCGCTGCCGGCCGCCTTGGCCTGCAACGCTTGCAGCGCCTCGTTTGCCGCCCGCAGGCCACGGGCCAATGCGGTACGTTCGAAGGTTTCTCCCGCACCGGCTTCGGGAATGTCGAGCGTCGGTTCAGCCACCTGGACCACCTGGCCGAACGCCGAGCCCGGCGACGCACAGACGCCTCGCAACACGGACGCCGAAGACGCCGACGCAGCGGGCTTGCTGATTTTCTCGACGGCTACCGGCAGCGTCTCGCCACAGCCGTCGAGCAACAACGCCACCAGCGCCTGGATCGCCGCCTCGGCATCTTCCCCCGCCGCGCTCACTTGCACGCTGTCGCCCTGGGAGGTCTGCAGCGCCATGATCGCCACAAGCGACTTGGCATTCGCGCTCAGGGTTTGCTTGTGCAGAAATATGCTTGAACTGAACCCCTTCGCCGCCTGAGCAAACACCGCCGCAGGGCGGGCGTGCAAGCCGCTGGCGTTGGGCAGGGTTACTGGCTTGGAGAACAGCGCATTGCCCTCCTCCTCGTCCACCTCTGCGGGTATCTGCCCCGGTGAGACCTGCAACAGTGGCTGGCCGGACTCGACCAGCGCCTGACCGGCCACCAACGGCACAAACGGCTCGCCGCTTACAATGAGCATCAACGTCAGCAGGCTACGTGCATTGAGCGCCACATAGTCGGCATCGAATTCGATCAGCGGCTGCCCGGCCTCCACCCGCTGGCCCTCCTCGACCAGCCGGGTGAAGCCCTGGCCCGCCAGGTTCACCGTGTCCAGGCCAATATGCAGCAATATCTGCACACCGTTATCGGCGGTGACGCTGACGGCGTGGCCGCTGTCCTGAATGTTGCTGACCACCCCGGCCAACGGCGCGCAGAGGGTCTGCGAAGTGGGGTCGATGCACAGGCCATCGCCAATCACGCGGCCGGAAAATACCGGGTCGGGGACCTGATCCAGCGCCAGCAAAACCCCGGACAAGGGTGCCAGCAGTTCCAGGGGTTGAGATGTGGTCATGACTTCACCTGTTTGTGTTGTTCTTTAAAAATCATTGAGTCGATGCAAGGTTGAGGATGACGAAGATCAAAGGTGGGAGCGGGCTTGCTGTGGCGAGCAAGCTTGCTTGCGCTGGGGTGCGAAGCGCCCCCAAAAGCCTGCGACTGCTGCGCAGTCGAGCGGGAGCAAGCTCCCTCGCCACAGCAAGCCCGCTCCCACACAAGCCCGGATTACTTCCACCAATATTCGACCTGCACACCGACGTTCGACCCATGCCGCGCCGTGCCATAGGCGCCGGTGTCGGACAAAGCCGAGCCCGCCGCCAGCTCATTGGCCGCACGCTTGGCCGCTTTATTCCAGGACGCATAGGTGTAATACAGCCGTACTTCCGGCCGCGCCCAGAACTCAGGGCCTTTGGGCGACCAGGTCGGGGCGAAGGTAAATTTGCTCAATTTGCGCGTACCGCCGGTGGCCTCGACCTGATCGTGCCCCAGCTCAGTGACCAGTTTGAATTGCTCGCTGAGCGCATACGCCGGGCGTACACCCAGGGACATCCAGTTCTGATCCTGACGCCCAGGGCGCACATCTTTCTGGTACACAGCTTCAACTTGTCCACCGAAACGCGGTGTCACCTGCCAATCAAAGAACTCCACGGCGCGGTAACTTTTGCTGCTTTTGTCCAGCGTGGTATTGCCGGTGTAACCCAGGCCGGTGCCAGGGCCTTCGCCGTACTGCAGGGCAAACTTGTTCTTGCCGCCCAGGAAGGCCGCTTGTACATGCTGCGCCGTCAGCGCCCAGCCACTGTTGGTGTCACGCCCACCGGCCTTGGCGATGTAGCTCAAGCCAAGTTCCAGTTCGCCACCGGGGTTGGTCTTGAAACCGGCGACGTTGAAGTCGTGACGGGTGGCGTATTCCTTCTGGTACAGGTTGTCCTTGCGCGACAGGGCGTAGCTGTATTTCAAGCCGCCGATCAACACGTCCTCGATCCCACCACCGGTGGCGCTCTGGTTCCAGTAGTAGAAGTCGGAAATATGGATGTCGTTACGTTTGTAGTAACGCCGCCCGGCCCACAGCGAACCGCCATTGAGACTGGGCAGGTTGGACCATTGCGCATACATCTGCGGCATGCGCGCCGAGCCGTTGTTTTCACCCTGGAACTTCAGGGCGCGGTCGTACCGGTTGTAGAGGGACGCCATGGCATCGACGCTGAACACAGAACCGTCGTAGAGGGTCAGCAAATCCTGACGCAGTTCCAGCTCGGCGTACTGCTCGCATTCGTTACCCAGGCGGTATTTGGTTTGCGCACCCGGCAGTTGGAAACATTGCTGCTTGCCGCTGCCCGTTGACGTGCCCACGCCGCTGCGCAAATACCCGGCAAACTCCAGGGCTTGCGCGCCAACAGGCACCGTGAGGCAGGAGGCAATAAGGCCCAGCTTTATTGTTGTTTTCATGAAACGCTCCTTTTATTTTTATTGTTTTTTCTTACTGTCTTGCATGACGCGATCCCTGTAGGAGCGAGCTTGCTCGCGAAAAACTTCCTGCCTCCACGCAACACCTGGAGGGGCGCGTTTTCGTTGACGATCTTCGCGAGCAAGCTCGCTCCTACAGGGGGTGTTTCAATCAGTCAGGTGCAGCACGAAGGATTCATAAGGACGTAACAGCACAGTGCTCGTGCGCAGGGGGCAGTCGGGGTAGTTGCTGATCAACAGGCGTTGCTCGCTCTCGGCGTTGATCACGCTTTCTGGCAGCTGGATCTCGCATGGCGATCCATAGAAGTTGTTGAGTACCAACAGGCGCTCGCCGTGGCCTTCACGCAGGTACGCCCAGACCTGGAGATGGTCTTGCAGCATCGGGCGGTAAACGCCTTGCTGTATCAGCGGTTCGCGACGGCGCAGATCGATCAGCCTGCGGTAGTGATGCAGCACCGAATCCGTGTCATCCACCTGGCTTGCGACGTTGATCTGCGCAGCATTCGCGGGAATGCCGATCCAGGGTTCACCGCGGCTGAACCCCGCGTTCGCTTCGGTGCTCCACTGCATGGGCGTACGCCCGTTATCGCGGGACTTCTGCATGATCGCCGCCATGCTCGAGGCTTCGGACTCTCCCGCGTCGCGCTTGAGGCGGAAGATGTTCAGGGTTTCCACATCGCGGTATTGCGAGATGCTGTCGAAGCCTGGATTGGTCATACCCAACTCTTCGCCCTGATACACATACGGCGTGCCCTGCAAAAAGTGCAGCGCCGTGGCAAGCATCTTGGCCGAGACCACGCGGTATTGGCCGTCGTCACCAAAGCGCGAGACCACCCGTGGCTGGTCGTGGTTGCACCAGAACAACGCGTTCCAGCCGCCGCCGGCCTGCATGCCCATCTGCCAGTCGGAGAAAATCTGCTTGAGTTGCAGGAAGTCGAAGTCAGCCTTCACCCACTTTTGCAGGTTGGGGTAATCGACTTTCAGGTGGTGGAAGTTGAAGGTCATCGACAGTTCTTTAGACGCTGGATTCGAGTAGCGAATGCAGTGTTCCAGGCGGGTGGATGACATCTCGCCCACGTTGATAAGGTCATGGCCTTCAAAGACTTCACGGTGCATTTGCTGCAAGTATTGGTGCACGTTCGGGCCGTCGGTATAGAAGCGGCGGCCGTCGCTGTTGTCCTCGGGGAAGTCGGCGGGCTTGGAGATCAGGTTGATCACATCCAGGCGGAAGCCGCCCACGCCTTTGTCGCGCCAGAAGCGCATCATCTTGAACACTTCGGCGCGCACCTGGGGGTTGTCCCAATTGAGGTCGGCCTGTGTATGGTCGAACAGATGCAGGTAGTACTGGCCAGTCTGCGCTTCGTACTCCCAGGCCGAGCCGCCGAACTTGGATTCCCAGTTGTTCGGCTGGTCGCGCCAGATGTAGAAGTCACGATAGGGATTGTCGAGGCTGCTGCGCGCCTGCTGGAACCATTCGTGTTCGATGGAGGTGTGGTTGACCACGATATCGAGCATCAGCTTGATGCCACGCTTGGCGGCTTCGCTGATCAGCAGGTCGCAGTCGGCCATAGTGCCGTAGCTGGGGTCGATGGCGTAGTAGTCGCTGATGTCGTAGCCGTTGTCGCGCTGGGGCGAACGCAGGAACGGGGTGACCCACAGGCAATCCACGCCCAGCCATTTGAGGTAGTCGAGTTTGTCCACGATGCCCAACAGGTCACCGGTGGCGTTACCCGCGTGGCTGTGGAAGCTTTTGGGGTAGATCTGGTAGATCACCGAGTGTTGCCAGGTTTGCATGGTGGGTTCCTTCAGTAGAGTTGGGTGCTGGCCCTTCCGGCCTCATCGCAGGCAAGCCAGCTCCCACACTTGAATGTGTTCACACATCACTGTGGGAGCTGGCTTGCCTGCGATAGCGATCTTCAGGCGACCCGGTAACCAGGCCGAATGATCTTCATGCTCAACATGCACGTCAGCGCAAACGGCACGACCATCGCCACGACCATGCCGATCACGAACATCGGAATCGCGCTCGGCACGATCGAGATAAACCCGGGCAACCCGCCGACGCCGATGGCCGAGGCCTGCACCTTGTTCAACGACAGAAAAATGCTGCCCAGCGCCGAGCCCAGCAGCGCGGCATAGAACGGAAATTTGAAGCGCAGGTTCACGCCGAACATCGCCGGCTCCGTGATGCCGAAGTAAGCGGAAATCGCCGAGGTGGAGGCCATGCTTTTGTCCCGAGCATTGCGGGTCATGTAGAACACCCCGAGCGCGGCGCTGCCCTGGGCCAGGTTGGACATGACGATCATCGGCCAGATAAAGGTGCCGCCCTGAGTGGAGATCAACTGCAGGTCGACGGCGAGGAACATGTGGTGCATGCCGGTGATTACCAGCGGCGCATAGAGCAGGCCGAAAATCGCGCCGCCGATCATCGGGGCGATCTCGAACAGGGTCACCAAACCTTCGGTGATCAGGATGCCAAGGTGACGGGTCACCGGGCCGATAATCGCCAGGGCCAGCACGCCGGTGACGACGATAGTGGTGATCGGCACCACCAGCAGTTGAATGGCATTCGGCACCCGCGCCCGCAGCCACTTTTCGATCACGCTCATGACAAAGGCCGCCATCAGGATCGGCAGGATCTGCCCCTGGTAACCGACTTTCTCGATCTGGAACCAGCCGAAGATATCGAAGTACGGCAGGCTCTGGCCGTCGAGGCCGGCAACCGCCTTGCCGTAGTTCCAGGCGTTGAGCAGGTCCGGGTGCACCAGCATCAGGCCCAGCACGATGCCGAGGATTTCACTGCCGCCGAACCGCTTGGCCGCCGACCAGCCCACCAGTGCCGGCAGGAACACGAAGGAGGTGTTGGCCATCAGGTTGATCAGGCTCCACAGACCATCCAGGTTCGGGTAGGCCTCCAGCAGCGTCTTGCCTTCGATGAACATGCCCTTGGCGCCCATCAGGTTGTTCACGCCCATCAACAGGCCGGCAATGATCAGCGCGGGCAGGATCGGCATGAACACATCGGAGAACACCCGCACCAGACGCTGCATGGGGTTGGTCTTGTCGCCGCCGGCTTTCTTGACGTCGGCAATGGTCGACGCGGCCAGGCCGGTCAACTCGCGCAGGGCGGCGTAGACCTTTTCCACTTCGCCGGGGCCGATCACCACCTGGAACAGGCCACCGGTAAAGAACGAGCCCTTGACCAGATCGACCTGGTTAAGGGCACTGCTGTTGACCAGGCTGGGGTCCTTGAGCGCCAGGCGCAGGCGGGTCACGCAATGGGCGGCCTGCTCAAGGTTTTCGCGGCCCCCGAGGTTGTCGAGAATCTCGCGGGCAATCGTTGAATAGTCGTGGCTCATGCTCGTTTTCCACTGTGATTGTTTTTATGGGTGGCAGTCGTTGGCAGCACGCCGAGGAGGGAAAAGTACTCGTCTGTACGAGTTAAATCAACAACTCGTCTGTACGAGTTACATTTTTGTTTATGCCTGCGAGCTTTCTGTCAGATTTTTCCCCGGCTCGCACCGCTGTCCAATGGACAAACCCCACCTCTGCCACTATGGTTCCTGCCTTGAACGCGCAGTCCACCTTCATAACGCCGGGCAAGAGCCATCCCATGAGCAAATACAACCAGATCTATACGGATCTGCTTGCCAGCATCACCACCGAGCGCCTGCAACGCGGTACGCGCCTTCCCTCTGAAACCGAACTGATGGACGCCTACCAGGCCAGCCGTGGCACCGTACGGCGCGCCATCGAGCAGTTGCAGGAACGTGGCTTTGCGCAAAAGATCCACGGCAAGGGCACCTTTGTGTTATCGCCCAACCCGATCGAGTTCCAACTGGGCGGCATCGTCAGCTTCCACGAAACGCACGCTGACCTGGGCGATGACGTACGTACTGACGTCGTCGAGTTCACCCAATTCCCGCTGGAAGGTTCTCTGCTACAACACATCGAAGCCGAGCCGGGCACACTGATCACCCGCATCAAACGGGTACGCCGTATCGGCGGCAAGCGGGTGATTCTCGACATCAACCACTTCGTCGCCGACCTGCTCCCCGGCCTGGACCGCTCGATTGCCGAGCAGTCGATCTACGCGTTTATCGAGCAAACGCTGCAGCTGCAGATCAGCTATGCGCAGCGCACCATCGAAGCCTTGCCGCGCAGCAAGGACGACCAGGCGCATCTGGATCTGGATGGGCAAAGCCATGTGATTGTGGTGAGCAACCAGACGTTCTTGCAGGATGGAAGGCAGTTCGAGTACACCGAGTCGCGGCATACGTTGGATAAGTTTTATTTTTCGGATGTGGCACGGCGCTAAACCCGGCTGCTCCCTGGGGCTCGCTTAAACCCGGCCCCTCACGACACCGAGATACTCCTGGCCAAGCCTGCTGCCCATGCGCCGGCCATCTTTTCCCCCACGGCTTCGAACTCCGGGTGGGTACTTCGATACTCGGATAGCTCCGCCATAGCGCGACTCATGCCATCGTCCACTCTGGCGAGCAATTCGTTACAGCGCGCCTGCGTCAAACTGCACGAACTGCGCCCGAACTGCACAAGCATCTTGCGCTTTGGCCACGCCTTCGAACCGCCAAGCAACAGCCCCATGATGTCGTTGCCGGCGTAGACCGTAGTGGTCACCAGGTCATAAACGGGGGCAAGCCAGACATCGGCATCCTCGGCGCAGTTTTCATAAAGCAAGCCGAAGTTTTTCAGGTGTGCATCACCGTTCTGAATACCGGCCGAGAGCGCCACCATTATGAAAAAGTCTTCAAGAGCCCTGGCTACCCGGCTTGGCGTGACAAATGACCTGATCAGTTTTGCGCACCCTTGATAGCTGCCGTCATATTTTTTCCCGGTTCCCCATCCCGATAGAACACACATATCCTCAAATCCGAGGTAGGCGTTTTCACCGATGTCGAACCGCTTCACTACCAGAAACTTCCCGTTATGACTGAGCTGGACCTCAGGCACCTCAAGACCACAATGGTATGCGGCACGCATGCAGAAAAATTCATTGGCCGCCAACTGAGGAACGTCCGACTCATTGAACGCCTTTACCAAATGCGTGGCGCCCTTGTGGGTAAGACGTTCAATATCAGCAGCCATATCGCCAACATCGCGAACCAGCACTTTCGGCTGAACGCCCGACACCCCTGAATAAGCGGCGTAGGTTTTCAGAAGCTCATCGAACAGGTCTTCAGCCCCGTCGTACACCAGCAGGTCAGCCAGCCTGACCCCAGGCAACGACGCATCACCCGCTTGATGGGCAACGCTGATACGACCCAATTGGTGCGGACCTACGATGCCCAATAAAGCAAAGTCATCAAAACCGCGCACCGATTTGCTGAAACGCCGTACGAGTTCGGCCTTGAGATGCCCTTCAGGAATGTGCATCTCAAACAACGGGTGAATGCCGTACTCCCAGTTGTAGCTTTCCAGGCGCACCGGCATGGTCAAGGACACTGCTTGCTCTTGGGCCACCGTGTCGTTATACGAAAAAATCGAGTCACGCTGATTTTCATTACGTCGCCCGAGCGTTCCAGCAGGCACACCGTTGGTGCCGATGTACAACCGATCACGTTGGCTAGTCATGGACACCTCCTGCCTTCAATTCGTCGAGAGTCATGCGTCGAGGATTGGGGGTGGCGGTCAATTCGTATCCCAAGCCTTCAAGAATCGCTGCGACCTTGCGAATACCTATTTCAGGGATGGTATTGTTTTCGATCCCCGAGATGGTGGCGCGACTCATGCCGTGCCGCTGTGCTAGCTGACTTTGCGAAAGGCCTGCGGACTTTCGCAGGGTTTTGATCAGAATTCCTAGATCCTCCACCTATATCGCATCCTATACAATGCAAAACCTCATAAATTACAATTTTGCATAATATACAATGCATTTTGTATTGAACAGCTTCCTTGATGTACAGAGGATGAGTTCTTCTAACCTACTCGCCTAACATGCAAAAACCCCGGCACATGGCCGGGGTTCTGTTATTCAGTCCTCACCTGCTATCGCAGGATCATTCCCACTCAATCGTCGCCGGCGGCTTGCTCGACACGTCATAAGTAACGCGCGAAATACCTTCGATCTCATTGATAATCCGGCCGCTGACCGTCTCCAGCAGTTCGTAAGGCAGGTGAGCCCAACGCGCCGTCATGAAGTCGATGGTCTCTACGGCACGCAGCGCAACAACCCATGCGTAACGACGACCATCGCCGACAACGCCCACCGATTTCACCGGCTGGAACACCACGAACGCCTGGCTGACCTTGTGGTACCAGTCGGCCTTGCGCAGTTCTTCGATGAAGATGTGGTCGGCGCGGCGCAGCAGGTCGGCGTATTCCTTCTTCACTTCACCCAGGATACGCACACCCAGGCCCGGGCCTGGGAATGGGTGGCGGTAGACCATGTCGTACGGCAGGCCCAGTTCCAGGCCCAGACGGCGGACTTCGTCCTTGAACAATTCGCGCAGCGGTTCTACCAGCTTGAGGTTCATTTCCTCAGGCAGGCCACCCACGTTGTGGTGGGACTTGATCACGTGGGCCTTGCCGCTTTTGGCGCCGGCCGATTCGATCACGTCGGGGTAGATGGTGCCCTGGGCGAGGTACTTGATGTTGTCCAGTTTGTTGGACTCGGCATCGAACACGTCGATGAAGGTGCGGCCGATGATCTTGCGCTTCTTCTCCGGGTCGGACTCGCCGGCCAGGTTGTTGAGGAACTGGTCCTCAGCGTTGGCGCGGATCACCTTGACGCCCATGTTCTCGGCGAACATGGCCATCACTTGCTCACCTTCGTGCAGGCGCAGCAGGCCGTTGTCGACAAACACGCAGGTCAGTTGGTCGCCGATGGCCTTGTGCAGCAGTGCCGCTACAACCGAGGAGTCAACGCCGCCGGACAGGCCAAGCAATACGTTGTCAGTGCCGACCTGGGCGCGCACTTGGGCGATGGCATCTTCAGCAATTTTCGACGGGGTCCACAGGGCTTCACACTCGCAGATGTCGAGGATGAAACGCGACAGGATGCGCCCGCCTTGCTTGGTGTGGGTCACTTCCGGGTGGAATTGCACGCCGTAGTAGCGACGCTCGTCGCTGAACATGCCGGCAATCGGGCAGCTCGGGGTGCTTGCCAGGATGTGGAAGTCTTCCGGCATTTTGGTGACCTTGTCACCGTGGCTCATCCACACGTCGAGGCCGAACAGGCCGTCGGCGTCGATGTGGTCTTCGATGCCGTCCAGCAGGCGGCTCTTGCCGACCACGTCTACACGGGCATAACCGAATTCACGCAACTCGGAACCTTCAACCTTGCCGCCCAGTTGCTCGGCCATGGTCTGCATGCCGTAGCAGATGCCGAACACCGGCACACCCAGGTCGAATACCGCCTGCGGGCAGCGCGGGCTGTTGGCTTCGTGAACGGACTCGGGGCCACCGGCGAGAATGACGCCTTTGGGTGCGAATTCGCGGATCGCTTCATCGTCCATGTCGAACGGGTGCAGTTCGCAGTACACGCCGATTTCACGCACGCGGCGGGCGATCAGTTGGGTGTACTGGGAACCGAAGTCGAGGATCAGGATGCGGTGGGCGTGAATGTCGAGGGCCATGAAGTCAGTCTCGTCTAATGAATCAGAAACAACTCGGGGCTGAAGAACAGCCCCGGTTACTTAACATTTTGCTGGAAGGCTCAACCTACACGGTAGTTTGGCGCTTCCTTGGTGATCTGCACGTCGTGGACATGGGATTCAGCCATGCCGGCGCCGGTGATCCGCACGAACTCTGGCTTGGTGCGCATTTCTTCGATGTCGGCACTGCCGGTGTAGCCCATCGAGGAACGCAGGCCGCCCATCAGTTGATGGATGATCGCGCTCAGGGTGCCTTTGTACGGCACACGGCCTTCGATGCCTTCCGGTACGAGCTTCTCGGCGCCTGCCGAGGAGTCCTGGAAGTAACGGTCGGAAGAGCCTTGCGCCTGGGACATGGCGCCCAGCGAACCCATGCCACGGTAAGCCTTGTACGAACGACCCTGGAACAGTTCGATCTCGCCCGGCGCTTCTTCGGTACCTGCGAACATCGAGCCCATCATCACGCAGGAGGCACCGGCGACGATGGCCTTGGACAGGTCACCGGAGAACCGGATGCCACCGTCGGCGATCAAGGGTACGCCCGTGCCTTCAAGGGCGGCGGCGACGTTGGCGATGGCGCTGATCTGCGGCACGCCCACACCGGCGACGATACGCGTGGTGCAGATGGAGCCTGGGCCGATACCGACCTTGACTGCGTCGGCGCCCGCTTCGGCCAGGGCCTTGGCGGCAGCGCCGGTGGCGATGTTGCCGCCGATCACCTGCACGTCAGGGAAGTTCTGCTTGACCCAACGCACGCGGTCAATCACGCCTTTGGAGTGGCCGTGGGCGGTGTCGACCACTACCACGTCAACACCGGCGGCGACCAGGGCCGAGACCCGATCACCAGTGTCTTTACCGGTACCGACGGCAGCGCCAACACGCAGACGACCTTGGTCATCCTTGCTGGCCAGCGGGTAAGCCTTGGCTTTTTCGATGTCGTTGACGGTCATCATGCCTTTGAGGGCGAATTTGTCGTCGACGATCAGCACGCGCTCGATGCGGTGCTTGTGCAGCAGTTCGCGCACATCGTTCTTGTCGGCGCCTTCCCTGACGGTGACGAGGCGCTCTTTAGGCGTCATCACTTCACGGACGGTGACTTCAAGGCGGTTCTCGAAACGCACGTCACGGGAAGTGACGATGCCGACCAGGTCGCCATCGTGCAGCACCGGGACGCCGGAGATGTTGTGCATACGCGTGAGTTCGAACAGGTCACGCACGGTGGCGTCAGCTTCGATGGTGATCGGATCTTTCACCACGCCGGCTTCGTAACGCTTGACCTTGCGCACTTCGGCAGCTTGCTGCTCGATGGTCATGTTCTTGTGGATGATGCCGATGCCGCCTTCCTGAGCCATGGCAATGGCCAGACGGGCTTCGGTGACGGTGTCCATGGCAGCGGAAACCAGGGGAATATTCAGCTCGATGCCACGGGTTAGGCGGGTCTTGAGACTGACTTCGTTAGGAAGCACCTCGGAATAACCGGGCACTAGGAGAATGTCGTCGAATGTCAGAGCTTCTTGGCTGATACGCAGCATCGCGGGGGCTCCCGAGCGGGAAAATGGAAGCGCGCCATTATATACATGCACCCTGCCCGGCTCAATGTAAAACTCTGACAAACTTGGTAATACTGATAGATGGATTAAAGCTCGACTTTGACCCAGCTCATTTTCTGGTCCAACCAATCGGCAAATTCGTCGATAAAGCTCTGCTTGAACCCCGCCTCCGCCCAGTTGTTGAAGATGAACCCCAGGTTGGAAAACCCGCATTCCTGCAGGAACAGAAAACCGTTGATGTCATCTTCATGCCCACACAGCGGGCAGGTGAAGTTGTCGGTGTGGCCAGGCATCCAGTCTTCCAGGCTTTCGAACAGCGCCTCACCAACTTCCTTCAGGCATTCCGGGCAACCGGCTTCTTCAAGAAACCCCTTGGCCGGGGTATAGATGCAACGCTTGTAGATGATCTCCAGGCCATTGACCGGCTCGTTGAACGGCAGCGCCTCGGGGTGCAGCACCACGGCGCGGGCGCCATCGGCCAGGGCGTAGCCCATGCGGTTGCCGGTACGCCCGCAAGTGGTGAGTTCTTCCTTGATGATGTTCTTGCGCACCAGCCAGCGCACAATCGCCCGGGCGCGGGGTTCGTGGACGGGCAAGGTGGAGATTTTCGGGACAAGGATGCTTTGGGAGTTCATGGGAGTCCTGCGGTGTGGCTATTGGCGCCATCGCGGGCAAGCCCGGCTCCCACAGTTGATCGCATTCCAATGTGGGAGCCGGGCTTGCCCGCGATGACGCCCGGGAGGACGGCAGCTTAATCCCTGAAAAAATCAGGTCAAGTACTCACATACCGCCCGATCAACGCAATACCACTGGCCAATACCAACCAGGTCACCAACCGCACGAACGCCTCCCGGGACAGCCGCATCGTCAGCCTGCGCCCACACCACAGCCCCAGGGCCATCGCCGGCAACAGACAAACCGCCAACATCAATAACGGCAAATCTGCATACACCCCGGCAATCAGGAACAAACTCAAACGCACGACCGTGCTGCAACTGATCAGCGCGCTTTGCGTGGCCCGCGCCGCGTCTTTGGGTAAACGGCTGTTAAGGTAAATCGCATATAAAAAGCCGCCACTGCCAAATAGCGCACCAAACAGGCCACCCACAGTGCCCATGGGAATCGACCAGCCCGCCGCCAATTGAGTCGGCCGTGCTTTCACCGCCAGGCTGTAAATCGCGTAGGCACTGATAAACAGCCCCATCAACAACAGCAACAAGTCCGAATGCAAGTTGAGCAAAAACCCCACGCCCAGGCTGCAGCCGATGGCCATGCAGGGCAGCAACCGCAACAGTTCCGGCTTGTTCACATCGTGCCGCGCTTGCAGCAGGCCGCCAAACGCCGCGACAAAATCCAGCAGCACCAGCAACGGGATGATCTTCGACAGCGGCATGAATAGAATCAGGATTGGCCCGGCGACCAAGGCCGTCCCGAACCCGGCAATGCCAAACACCACATAGGCCAGCACCACACCCAGGCCGATCACCAGCCAATCCACAGCCCCGAACGACCACTGACTCATCAACTCAACCAGGCTCATGGGTTATTCCTTGTTGGACATGGCCTTCACTTTAGCCATTGTCTACTGTTGCGACTAATATCTTCAAAGCCAGCCACTCATCTCAAAAAGGCATGACTCGTGATCTCCACGCGGCAACTGCGTTACTTCGTCGAAATCGCCGAGAGCGGCAGCTTCAGTGCCGCGGCCGAACGCCTGTTTGTGGCGCAGTCGGCCTTGAGCCGGCAGATCAAGGAACTGGAAAATCAACTTCAAACCCCATTGTTCGAACGCACCGCACGCCAACCGCGGCTCACAGCGGCCGGTGAAGCGTTCTACCCACGGGCGCGCAATTTGTTGAGTGAGTTGCTCAAGGCCAGCGAAGTGGCGACCCTCGTAGGCAATGGCCAGCTTGGCACGCTGCGCCTGAGTCACTCGAGCACCGTGCCGATGAGCGGCGCGTTATTGCACGGCATCAGCAACTGGCTAGAGCGCTGTCCGGGCGTGTCGGTGGATATTGCCAAGCTCTCCTCCGAAGCTCAGTTGGAGGATATCGCCGAGGGTCGCCTGGACGTCGGCCTGCTACGCTTGCCCGTACTGCGCCAGCGCGACGGCGTGCGTGTGCTGCCGTTGTACACGGAGCCGTTGGTGCTGGCGGTGCCGCCGAATCATCCGTTGGCACGCAGCGACGCGCCGGTGGAGTTGGCACAGCTAAAGGACCAAGCGTTTATCTCGATCCCCCATCCCCAACGCGGCGGGCTGAGTTATCTGTCGGCCGAATTGTGCATGCGTGCAGGTTTTTTCCCCAAGGCCGCACGGGTGATGTCGCGCAAGACCACGCAGTTGCAATTGATCCAGGCCGGTTTCGGTATTGCCTTGTTACCAAAATCCATGCAGGACATCGCCCCCGCCAACCTGCACTTTTTACCCCTGGCCGACCCGGACTGCCACAGCACCGTGGCCCTGGCCTGCGCGCAAGTGCAGAGCCCGCTGGTGGAGCAATTCTGTCAAACCCTGCACGAATGCCTATAAACTGCCGCCCATGATTAAAGATCCTTTTGCCCGTTTGGGCCTGGACCGCGAAGTCCTGACTGTCAGCCAGCTCAACGGCCGTGCGCGGGTGTTGCTGGAAGACGTGTTCACCAATATCTGGGTGGAAGGCGAGATCTCCAACCTCGCTCGCCCAGCCTCCGGCCATGTGTATTTCACGCTCAAGGACAGCGGGGCCCAAGTGCGTTGTGCGCTGTTTCGCAACAACGCTGCACGCGTACGCCAGGCGTTGAGGGACGGGCTGGCGGTGAAGGTGCGCGGCAAGGTCTCGTTGTTCGAGGGCCGTGGTGATTACCAACTGATCCTCGATACCGTGGAGCCAGCCGGTGACGGTGCGCTGCGCCTGGCCTTTGATGCACTGAAGGAAAAGCTGAGCGCCGAAGGCCTGTTCAGTGCCGAACGCAAGGTGGCGCTGCCGGTGCATCCTCGGCGCATCGGCATTATCAGCTCGCCCACCGGCGCGGTGATTCGCGACATTATCAGCGTGTTCCGCCGCCGCGCGCCGAACATTGAACTGACCCTGATCCCTACCGCCGTGCAAGGCCGCGAAGCAATCCCGCAGATCGTGCGGGCGCTGAAACTCGCCGACGCTCGTGGTTTCGACGCGCTGATCCTGGCCCGTGGCGGTGGCTCCCTTGAAGACTTGTGGTGCTTCAACGAAGAGGCGGTGGCCCGTGCAGTTGATGCCTGTGTTACCCCTATCGTCAGCGCCGTTGGTCATGAAACCGATGTGTCCATCAGCGACTTCGTGGCGGACGTCCGCGCCCCTACTCCCTCCGCCGCCGCCGAGTTGTTGGCTCCCGACGCCAGCCATCTGGTGCGCCAGGTAGAAAACCTGCAGCGCCGCCTGGTGATGCTGATGCGCAACCGCCTGAGCCACAGCCGCCTGCGCCTGGAAGGCATGGCCCGGCGCCTGCGTCATCCGGGCGAGCGCTTGCGCCAGCAGGCCCAGCGTCTGGATGACCTGGACATGCGCTTGCGCCGTGCCTTTGAGCGCAGCCTCAATACCCGTCGCGAGCGCTTGATCCGCCTGGAGACCCGCCTCGCCGGCCAGCACCCGGGCCGTCAACTGGCACTCTTGCGCCAGCGCCTGGACAGCCTCGCCGAACGCCTGCCCCGCGCCATGCGCGAAGGTCTCAAGGCTCGGCGTCTGCAACTGCAGAGCCAAGTGCAGACATTGCAGGTGGTCAGCCCGCTGGCGACCCTGGGCCGCGGCTACAGCATCCTGTTGGACGAGCGCGGCCAGGCGATTCGCAATGCCGCGCAAACCCACACCGGCCAGCGCCTCACCGCGCGCCTGGGTGAAGGCCAATTGCAAGTGCGGGTGGAAGACAACCACCTGACACCCGTCACCCTTTCATTATTGGATTGATCGATGCCACGCCTACTGAGCCTGTTGATGCTGTTGTGCCTCACGTTTAATGCCCACGCCGACAGCTACATCACGCGAACCCTGAACAAACCGGTGCCTGGCGGCGTGGCCGTCGTCGAGCTGGGCCCTTCGGCCACGGCGCCGAAAGCCACTTACCAGGGCAAGCCGGTGCTGGTGGTCAAGGAGCAGGACAACTGGCTGGCCATTGTCGGCATCCCGTTGACGGTCAAGCCCGGCAACGAGCGCATCAGCAGCGGTGGGCGCAACCTGCCGTTTATCGTCGGCTACAAGAAGTATCCGGAACAGCGCATCACTTTGAAGAACAAGAGCCAGGTCAACCCTGACCCGGCCCAGCTCAAGCGCATCGAAGGCGAACTGGCTGTGCAGCTCAAGGCTTACCGCAGTTTCAGCCCGAACCTGCCGAGCAACCTGGTGCTGGATAAACCGGTGAGCGGGCCGTTGTCGAGCAAGTTCGGCGTGCGACGCTTCTTCAACGGCGAAGAGCGCAACCCGCACTCGGGCCTGGACTTCGCCGTGCCGGCCGGTACGCCGATCAAGACGCCCGCCAACGGCAAGGTCATTCTGGTGGGCAATTACTTCTTCAATGGCAACACGGTGTTCGTCGACCATGGCCAGGGTTTTATCAGCATGTTCTGCCATATGTCCAAAATCGACGTGAAGGTGGGCCAGCAACTGGTGCGCGGCGCGGTGGTGGGCAAGGTGGGTGCGACTGGCCGGGCGACTGGCCCGCACATGCACTGGAACGTCAGCCTGAACGATGCACGTGTAGATCCAGCGATCTTTATCGGCGCGTTCCAACCCTGATATCAAATGTGAAACTACGGGCCTCATCGCGGGCAAGCCCGGCTCCTCCATTGGAAGGCTGCCCAGTGTGGGAGCTGGCTTTCCTGCGATGGTGCAAGCCGTCGCCTCAATTGCGCACCTGACAAACCCACAGCAACAAAAACACACACCACTCGAAATTACGGCAATAAAATCTCGATTTTCGAGACAGCAAAAGAACTTATCTCAATTTTTCTCGACTGCTTGCCATCTTTCACCCCGGCGGTTAGGGTTGAGCTTATGAAAACCTCTCACACCCTCATTCAGCTCCGCCAGCACCGCAGCCTGTGCCTTGTCAGCGCACGACTGCCAGGCTGAATCGATCTGCCTCGTCCTAAAGTTTTATCCCCAATAACAGTTCTACGGCAGGCCGCCTTTTTTCGGCCCCTACAACCAAGGATTTTCCGATGAGCATGCTCAAAGACCCGTCTTCGAAATACCGCGCGTTCCCGACCATCGACATCCCGGACCGTACCTGGCCGTCGAAGACCATCACCCAAGCGCCGATCTGGTGCAGCTCCGACCTGCGTGATGGCAACCAGTCGCTGATCGAGCCAATGGACGCGGTGAAAAAGCTGCGCTTCTGGAAGACCCTGGTGGCCGTTGGCGTAAAGGAAATCGAAGCCTCGTTCCCTGCCGCGTCGCAAACCGACTTCGACTTCGTGCGCACCCTGATCGAAGACAACCACATCCCCGAGGACACCACCATCCAAGTGCTGACCCAGGGTCGTGAAGACTTGATCGCACGCACCTTCGAATCTCTGCGCGGCGCGAAGAAAGCCATTGTGCACTTGTACAATGCCACCTCGCCGTCGTTCCGCCGCATCGTGTTCAACCAGGACAAGGACGGCATCAAGGCCATCGCGGTCAACGCCGCCAAGCTGTTCGTCAAATACGCCGCCCAGCAGCCGGAAACCCAGTGGACCTTCGAATATTCCCCAGAGACCTTCAGCGCCACTGAGCTTGAGTTCGCCAAGGAAGTCTGCGACGCGGTGATCGAGGTGTGGAACCCCACGCCTGAGCACAAGATGATCCTCAACCTGCCCGCCACGGTTGAATGCGCCACCCCTAACATCTATGCCGACCAGATCGAGTGGTTCGGTCGCCATATCAACCGTCGTGACAGCGTGATTATCAGCCTGCACACCCACAACGACCGTGGCACTGGCGTGGCGGCCACCGAGTTGGGCCTGATGGCCGGCGCTGATCGTGTGGAAGGCTGCCTTTTTGGCAACGGCGAGCGCACCGGGAACGTCGATTTGGTCACCGTGGCGCTGAACATGTACACCCAGGGCCTGGACCCGCAGTTGGACTTCTCGGACATTGACGGCGTGCGCAAAGTGGTCGAGGAATGCAACCAGATCCAGGTGCACCCACGTCACCCGTATGTCGGCGATCTGGTACATACCGCGTTCTCCGGCTCGCACCAGGACGCGATCCGCAAAGGCTTCTCCCAGCAGAAAGACGATGCGCTGTGGGAAGTGCCGTACTTGCCGATCGATCCTGCGGACATTGGCCGCAGCTACGAGGCCGTGATCCGTGTGAACAGCCAGTCAGGCAAGGGCGGCATCGCCTACCTGCTGGAGCAGGAATACGACATCAGTTTGCCCCGTCGCATGCAGATCGAGTTCAGCCAGGTGGTACAGGCCGAAACCGATCGCGTGGGCCTGGAGATGACCGCGCCACAGATCTACGCCTTGCTGCAGCGTGAGTACTTGCAAGCCAACACGCCGTACGCGCTGGTCAGCCACCGCCTGCAGGAAGAGAACGGCAACAGCTTTGTCGAGGTGGAAGTCTCCGGCAAAGGCCAGGGCGAAACCAACTTGCACTGGAAAGGCAAAGGCAACGGCGCGCTGGAAGCCTTGGTGGCCGGCTTGCCGATTGGCGTTGAAATCATGGACTACAACGAGCATGCGATTGGTGCGGGTACCAATGCCAAGGCGGCGGCTTACATTGAACTGCGCGTGAACGGCGAACGCCCGGTGCATGGGGTGGGGATCGATGAAAACATCACTACCGCCAGCTTCAAGGCGCTGTTCAGTGCGCTGAACCGCTCGTTGAGCCAGTTGGAAGCCAAAGCGGCGTAAGCATTGCCGTAATGCAAAAGGCCCCTGGGTGAGAATCCAGGGGCCTGATCGTTCCCACGCTCTGCGTGGGAATGCAGCCCTGGACGCTCTGCGTCCGCCCTTAGAAGCGGTACGCAGAGCGTCCCAAGAGGCGTTCCCACGCAGAGCGTGGGAGCAATCTCAGAGCCTCAGACAAACTGAAAGCTATCGGCATCCAGATTCGCCGGGAATCGTGTACGGTAAGCCGCCAGCTCCGCCGCATCCAGGATCACCTGGAACACCCCATCCGCCTCCCCTGCACTCAGCAAAGTCTCACCCTGGAAATCCAACACCTGGCTATCGCCGGTGTAGGCAAACCCCTTGCCGTCGGTGCCCACCCGGTTCACCGCCGCCACGTAACACAGGTTCTCAATGGCCCGTGCCGGCAACAGCCGATTCCAATGCTGACGCCGAGCGCCCGGCCAGTTGGCGGTGTACAGCAGCAGGTCCGTATCCTGGGCGTCGCGGCTCCACACCGGGAAGCGCAGGTCATAACAGATCAGCGGGCGAATGCGCCAACCCTTCAACTCGAACTGCACCTGGCGCTCGCCGGGGGTGTAATGGTCATGTTCACCGGCCATGCGGAACAGGTGGCGCTTGTCGTAATGCAACACCTCGCCATCCGGCCGCGCCCACAGCAGACGGTTGCGGTGGCTGCCATCGGCGGCCTGGATGATCACACTGCCGGTAATCACGGCCTGATACTTTGCCGCTTGGGCTTGGAGCCAATGATGGGTGGGGCCGCTTTCCGGCTCGGCGAGGGCTTCTGATTCCATGGAAAAACCGGTGGTGAACATCTCTGGCAGCACAATCAAGTCGGCGCCTTTGGCCTGCTCCAGCAGCAACTCGAAGTGTTCAAAGTTGGCTTGGCGGTCATGCCAGACCAGGCTCGTCTGCACCAGGGCAATGTTCAGATTGGGCAGTGCACTCAGATCGCGCATAGTTTTTCCGCCGCTTGTCGCAACGTCTCCTCGCGTTTGGCAAAGCACAGGCGCACCAGGCGCTGGCCTTGGGGTGGGTGCTGGTAGAACACCGAAACCGGAATGGTCGCCACGCCATTTTCGCGGGTCATCCACAGGGACATGGCGACGTCATCCAGGTCTGGGCGAATCTGCGAGTAATCCACCAGTTGGAAGTAAGTGCCGGTCACCCGGGTAAAGCTCAAGCGCGATGGCGCCAGCAGGTCGCAGAACAGGTCACGTTTGGCCTGGTAAAAAGCCGGCAGTTCGTCGACATGCTCCGGATGTTCGGCCATGAAGTCTGCCAAAGCGTACTGCAAAGGGGTGACGCCGCAAAAGTTGACATATTGATGCACCTTGCGCAGTTCAGCTGTCAGGGCCGGCGGCGCGACCACGTAACCGGTTTTCCAGCCGGTCACGTGATAGGTCTTGCCGAAGGAGCTGACTACAAAGGCGCGCTGATACAGTTCCTGATGGGCCAATATGCTGACGTGGGGCACACCGTCGAATACCAGGTGTTCGTAGACCTCATCGCTGACCAGATAAATATCACGGTCGCGGATCAGTTCGGCCAACTGGTCCAGCTCGGCGCGGCTGATCAGCGCGCCGGTGGGGTTATGTGGCGAGTTGATGATGATCATGCGCGTGCGCGGTGAGAGCGCGGCCCTGATCTTGTCAAAGTCGAGGGCGAAGCCTTGCAGGCTCAATTGCACATGCACGCAGCGACCACCGGCCAGCTCGACCGACGGCTCGTAGCTGTCGTAGCTGGGGTCGAACACGATGACTTCATCGCCGTTGCGGATGACCGCCTGGATCGCGCAAAAGATCGCCTCGGTGGCGCCTGGGGTGATGGTCACTTCGCTGTCGACATCCACTGTGACGCCATAACTGCGGGCGATCTTGGCCGCCACTTGCTGACGCAACACGGGCAGGCCGGTCATCGGTGCGTATTGGTTATGGCCGAGGGCGATATGCTTGCCCACGGCATCGAGTAAACCTTGCGGGCCATTGAAATCCGGGAAGCCCTGGGACAGGTTGAGTGCGCCGGTTTCAGCGGCGAGTTGCGACATGGTGGTGAAAATGGTCGTGCCGACATTCGGCAGCTTGCTGGTGATCATCGGAAGCCCCTGCAGGTGAGCCACAAGTTTTAAGCTGCCCACTGCATCGGGTCAAGGCACAAACGGTCGCGCATAAAAAAGGGCTCCAAAGGAGCCCTCTCTTGCAGCGTGTCGCTTACAACGCAAAGCTGCCGTTATTTCTTGTCGCGGCGCTTCTTGTCGGCTTTCTTGTGGTGAGTCATCAAACGACGCTTCTTGTTCACCTGACGGTCAGTCAGTGTGTTCTTGTTGCCTTCGTATGGGTTCTCGCCACCCTTGAACTCGATACGGATCGGCGTACCGACCAGTTTCAAGACTCGACGGTAAGTGTTTTCCAGGTAACGCACGTAGGACTTGGGCACCTTCTCGATCTGGTTACCGTGGATCACGATAATCGGCGGGTTGGCACCACCCAAGTGGGCGTAACGCAGTTTGATCCGGCGGTTGTTGACCATCGGCGGCGCGTGCTCGCCCACCGCGTCTTCCAGGATCTGGGTCAGGCGGTTGGTCGGCCAGCGGGTAACCGCGGACTTGAACGAGTTCTGTACGGACGCGTAGAGGTTGCCCACGCCGGTGCCGTGCAGTGCCGAGATAAAGTGGATATCGGCGAACTCGACGAAGAACAACCGACGCTGCAGCTCGATTTTGACGAAATCGCGCTCGCTCGGCGTCATGCCGTCCCACTTGTTGATCGCGATTACCAGGGCGCGACCGGCTTCCAGGGCAAAGCCCAGCAAGTTGAGGTCGTGGTCCACCACGCCTTCGCGGGCGTCCATTACGAAGATCACCACGTTGGCGTCTTTGATCGCTTGCAGGGTTTTGACCACGGAGAACTTTTCAACTTCTTCGTGGATCTTGCCGCGCTTGCGCACACCGGCGGTGTCGATCAGCGTGTACTTCTCGTCGTTACGCTCAAACGGGATGTAAATACTGTCGCGCGTGGTGCCGGGTTGGTCATAGACGATAACGCGGTCTTCACCGAGCATACGGTTGACCAGGGTCGACTTGCCGACGTTCGGGCGGCCGATGATAGCGATCTTGATACCGTCTTTTTCGCTCGGGCCAGGAATGCGCTTGGCTTCCTCACCTTCAGCGACGATCTCTTCCTCGCCCTCTTCTTCCTCGACGTCATCCTTGGGGAAGTCGCGCAGGGCGATTTCCAGCATCTGGGTGATGCCGCGACCGTGGGCACCGGCGACCGGGATCGCATCGCCCAGGCCCATCGGGCTGAATTCGGCACGGGCTGCCTCAGGATCGATGTTGTCGATCTTGTTGGCGACCAGATAGGAGCGCTTGTTGCGCTTGCGCAGGTGCTCGCCAATCATCTGGTCGGCAGCGGTATAGCCCGCGCGGGCGTCCACCAGGAACAACACGACATCGGCTTCTTCAATGGCCAGCAGTGACTGCTCGGCCATTTTTTCGTCCATGCCATGCTCGTCACCGGAGATACCACCGGTGTCGACAATAATGTAGGAGCGCCCTTGCCACTTTGCCTCACCGTATTGGCGATCACGGGTCAGACCGGACAAGTCGCCGACAATGGCGTCGCGAGTCCTGGTCAGGCGGTTGAACAGGGTGGACTTGCCGACGTTAGGTCGGCCCACCAGGGCGATTACGGGAACCATGCGGCTCTCCACTTCGTTATTTCAGAAAATACAAAAGCCGCTGCAGGGCAGCGGCTGGTGCTCGGGGCAGCATCGTCAGATGCCGCATGCCCCGCCGAAGCAGGGCCGCCTGGGGGTTACCCCAAGCATAGTCAAACCTTTACTTGATGGTCAGGGCTTCCAGCTTGCCGCCGTTGCCATACACATAAAGCATGTTACCCACCACCAGCGGACGCGCACGCAGGCCGTCGCTGTCGATACGCTGGCGACCGACAAAACGACCGTCCACCTGGCTCAGCAGGTGCAGGTAGCCTTCGAAGTCACCCACCGCGACGTAGCTGGAAAAGACTTCCGGTGCCGACAATTGACGGCGAGCCAGGGAGTCATTGCTCCACAGTGCAGTGGTGGAACGCTCATCCACACTTTCAACGGTGCCGGATGCCAGGCTCACATAGACGCTGCCAAACCCTTGGGCGACACCCGCATAGCTGGAGGCATCACGCTGCCAGTTGATGCGACCGCTTTGCAGGTCCAGCGCGGCAACACGACCCTGGTAGGTGGCGACGTAGAGGGTCTCACCCGACAGCAGCAAGCCGCCGTCGATGTCTACAACGCGATCCAGTTCGGAACGACCTTGCGGGATGGCCACACGAGTTTCCCAGGCCGGCACGCCGTTCTGGGTATTCAGGGCAACCACTTTACCGGTCGACAGGCCAGCAACGGCCAGGTTGTTGGTCACAATCGGACCACTGGTACCGCGCAGGGTCAACACCGCTGGGGTGCTGTCGTACAACCAGCGTTGGTCGCCGGTGGAGGCATCCAGGCCGATCACGCGGTCATCCTGGGTTTGCACCACGACGATATCGCCGTTGGTCGCCGGTGCCGAGAGCACTTCACTGGTCACGCGAGCGCGCCATTTCTCTTCACCGGTGCTGGAGTCCAGCGCGACCACGTCACCCTTGAGGGTACCGATCAGCACCATGCCGTAGCCGACGCCCACACCGCCGGAAACCGGCAGTTCGAGGTCTTTCTTCCACTTGACGTCGCCGCTCATGCGATCCATGGCAACCACGACACCAGTGGAATCAGTAGCCACGATGTTGTCGCCGTCAATCGCCGGCTGCAACAGGTTGTAGAGGTCGCCCTGCCCATCACCAATGGATTGGCTCCATTGTTTTTGCAGGACCACTTCTTCCTTGAAGCTGGTCAGCTCGGCAGGAGGCAGTTCTTTTTTGCTGTTGCTGCTGCAACCCGCGGCCAAAACGGCCAGAGCCAGCAATGCTGCATGTTTCCAACGGATCACGTCACGCATCCCCTTTGGCCAAGTCGTCGAGCTTGATTTGTAAGCCACCGACCGCCGCTTCATCAGACAGCGCCGCCTTGGCTTTTTGGTACGCAGCATGGGCTTCGTCGGTACGACCCAATTGGACCAACAGGTCGCCCTTGAGCTCTTCGCGAGTGGCCACGAATGCCTTGTCAGCATCGCCGTCGAGCAGTTTGAGTGCTTCGTCAGCCTTGTTCTGTGCCGCCAATACCTGTGCCAGGCGCTGACGTGCGATTTCACCCAGGGTCGGGTTGGTCGGCTTGTCGGCAATGGCCTTCAGCTCGGTGACGGCGTCATCCAGCTTGCCGGTATCGACCGCGACTTTCGCGACGAACAGGCTGCCGTACTGGGCGTAGGTGCTACCGCCGAATTCGTTCTTCAGCTTGCCGGCCAGATCCGCCACCTGCGCAGGGTCAGGCTTGCCGTCCGGGGTCAGGGTAGTTTCCAGCAGTTGCTGATAAACGATCGAGGCACCTTGGGACTGGTTGGCCTGATACTTGGTCCAGGCTTGCCAGCCGAACACCACCACTAGCGCCAGCAGGCCGCCTGTGACCAGGGGCTTGCCGTTACGCTGCCACCAGTCCTTGAACTCGGCCAGTTGCTCATCATCAGTACTCGACACCCCAATACTCCTTAATCGCTAAATTCGGCTGTTCGACAGCTTCAACCCTGCACGATGCAGGTGGCCAAGTGCGCAGCGAGCGCATCAAAGGCAATGTTCTGTTGTTCACCCTGGCCACGCAGGGGTTTGAAACCTATCACTTGCTGGGCCAGCTCGTCATCGCCGAGGATCAGTGCGTAAAGCGCACCGCTCTTGTCGGCCTTCTTGAACTGGCTCTTGAAGCTACCAGCGCCGGCATTGATCTGCAGGCGCAGGTTGGGCAGTTGGTCACGTACTTTTTCGCTCAAAGCCAGGGCCGCCAGTTCGGCAGCCTCGCCGAAAGCGCACAGGTACACGTCCACCTGACGGGAAATCTCTTCCGGAACCTGCTCCAAGGTTTCCAGCAGCAGGATCAGCCGCTCGATGCCCATGGCAAAGCCTACGCCGGGGGTCGGCTTGCCGCCCATTTGCTCGACCAGGCCGTCGTAGCGACCACCGGCACACACGGTGCCCTGGGCGCCGAGCTTGTCGGTGACCCACTCGAACACGGTCTTGCTGTAGTAGTCGAGGCCACGCACCAGCTTGGGGTTGATCACGTAGGGAATACCGGCTGCATCCAGACGAGCCTTGAGGCCCTCGAAATGCACGCGGGACTCGTCGTCCAGGTAATCAGCCATTTTCGGCGCATCGACCAGCACGGCCTGGGTGTCGGCGTTCTTGGTATCCAGCACGCGCAACGGGTTGGTCTTCAGACGGCGTTGGCTGTCTTCGTCCAGTTTGTCCAGGTGGGCCGACAGGTACTCGACCAGGGCTTCGCGATAGCGACCCCGGGACTCGCTGGTGCCCAGGCTGTTGAGTTCAAGCTTGACCGCATCGCGGATGCCCAGTTGGCCCCACAGGCGCCAGGTCAGCACGATCAGCTCGGCGTCGATGTCCGGGCCGTCCAGGTTGAAAACTTCGCAACCGATCTGGTGGAACTGGCGGTAACGGCCTTTCTGCGGGCGCTCGTGGCGGAACATCGGGCCGATGTACCAGAGCTTCTGGGTCTGGCCACCACCGGTGATGCCATGTTCCAGTACGGCACGCACGCACGCGGCCGTGCCTTCCGGACGCAGGGTCAGGGAGTCGCCGTTGCGGTCTTCGAAGGTGTACATCTCTTTTTCGACGATGTCGGTCACTTCACCGATGGAGCGTTTGAACAGCTCGGTGAACTCGACGATCGGCATACGGATCTGCTTGTAACCGTAGTTATCCAGCAGGCGCGCGACAGTGCTCTCGAAGTAGCGCCACAGTGGCGTCTGCTCCGGCAGGATGTCGTTCATGCCACGAATGGCTTGCAGAGACTTGCTCACATCAGATCCTTAAATTCGTTCAATCAGCCGCGAGCGATCAGCGCTGCGTCAGCGGCGACCTTCTCGGCCGCTTTCTCGCGGATCAGCTTTTCCAGCTCGTCCACCAGATTGTCATTCGTTAGCTTCTGCGACGGCTTGCCGTCGATGTAAATCAGGTTTGGTGTACCACCGGTCAGGCCCACATGAGCCTCTTTGGCCTCGCCCGGCCCATTGACCACACAACCAATCACTGCGACATCCAGCGGCACCAGCAGGTCTTCGAGGCGCAACTCCAGGTCGTTCATGGTTTTCACCACGTCGAAGTTCTGCCGCGAGCAGCTCGGGCAGGCAATGAAGTTGATACCACGGGAACGCAAACGCAGGGATTTTAGAATGTCGTAACCGACCTTCACTTCCTCAACGGGGTCTGCCGCCAGGGAGATGCGGATAGTATCGCCAATCCCTTCGGCGAGCAGCATACCGAGACCCACCGCAGATTTCACTGTGCCTGAGCGCAAACCGCCAGCTTCGGTGATACCCAAGTGCAGCGGCTGCACGATTTCCTTGGCCAGCAGGCGATAGGCTTCTACCGCCATAAACACGTCGGAAGCTTTTACGCTGACCTTGAAGTCCTGGAAATTCAGACGTTCAAGGTGTTCAACGTGGCGCAGGGCCGACTCGACCAGCGCCGCCGGAGTGGGCTCGCCGTATTTCTTTTGCAGGTCTTTTTCCAGGGAGCCGGCGTTGACGCCGATGCGGATCGGAATACCGCGATCACGGGCAGCGTCCACCACAGCACGCACGCGGTCTTCACGCCCGATGTTGCCGGGGTTGATACGCAGACAGTCCACACCCAGTTCGGCCACGCGCAACGCGATCTTGTAGTCGAAGTGAATGTCGGCAACCAGCGGTACCTTGACCAACTGCTTGATACGACCAAAGGCCTCGGCTGCGTCCATGTCTGGTACGGAAACTCGCACGATGTCCACACCGGCCGCTTCCAGACGGTTGATCTGGGCCACGGTGGCCGCTACATCGTTGGTGTCGCTGTTGGTCATGCTCTGCACTGCGATAGGGGCATCGCCACCCACCGGCACCGAGCCGACCCATATCTTGCGAGATACGCGACGTTTGATTGGAGATTCGCCGTGCATGACTATTGTCCCAACTTGAGGCGAGCGGTCTCGCCACTGGTGAACGGCGCCACGTCTACAGGCTGGCCGTTGTAGGCCACTTGCGCGCCACGGGCGAAGCCCAGACGCAGCGTCAAAGGAGGCTTGCCGCCCTGGTCAAGCGTATCGCCCTTACGCTTCAAACCGCTGAACAGCACTTTGCCGTTGCCATCGGTAACTTGCGTCCAGCAGTCAGCGATGAAGGTAATTTGTACGCGCCCGTCGCCGGCGATCAACGCCGGAGTGGTGGGAGGCGACATCGCCGGCGCTGCGGGTGCGGCTGGCGCAGGGGTCGCAGGTGCAGGAGCCGCCGGAGCCTGTGCCACGGGTGCTGCGGGAGCGGTCGGAACAGCCGGAGCCGGTACCGCAGCAGGGTCCACGCCAGCATCTGGCGTGGGCTGTTCGGCAGTGGCCGGCGCTTGCGGCGCGGCTTGCCCTTCTACCACGGCCTGGTCTTCCGGCTCGTCCAGCGGATGAATCTGGGTGGTGCCATCGGCGCTTTCGACTTCGACGTGCTCCATGGCGTTGCTGGTCAGGTCTTTGCTGCGCAGGGAGGCTTGGTCTTGCCACCAGACGAAACCGCCGCCGACCACGGCAACCAGCAACAACAGGCTGACAATCCGCAAAATCGTGTGGGAAACCCGCGTTGGCTCTTCGATGCGCCCAAGGCCATGGACATTACTGCCCTGTGCATCGGTACCGGTGAACTGGTCGAATTCCTGCACCAGTACGGCCTGGTCGATACCCAACAATTTGGCGTAGGCGCGGATATAGCCGCGGGCAAAGGTATGCCCAGGCAGCTTATCGAACGCGCCGGCTTCCAGGTTGGCCAGGGAGGTGCTGGTCAAATTGAGCTTGAGGGCCACTTCCGCCAGCGACCAACCATTGCTTTCGCGGGCCTGGCGCAAGGTTTCGCCTGGGTTGACGCGATTAGCTGCTACATCTTCCGGGTGCGCGGCTTTCATCATTGCTCCGACAGGTATTGCTGATATTCCGGCGTACCGGGATAGAGTCGTTCGAGTTGCTGGCCAAAACGTGCGGCCGTGTCGTGTTCTTCATGAACCGTCGCCAGGCGCACACCGAGCAATAGACTACGTGCATTTTGCCCGCTGAGCAGGCTAAAACGCTCGTAATAGTCACGTGCCGGCACATAATGCCTGTCTTCGTAAGACAACTCAGCCATTTCGAGTAATGCCCGTGGCTGGCGACTGTTCAGGTGCAGGGCTTTTTCCAGTTGCTGGCGGGCGCTGTCGCGCTGGCCGAGGCGCATCGAGGTCACACCAAGGTTCTCGAACACCCGCGAACGCTGCGGGTAGAGAGTATCGGTGGCGGCTTGCTGGAAATAACGTGACGCCAGGTCATACCGTTTCTGCTCGAACAGGAAACTGCCGTAGTTATTCAGCAGCCGCGGATCGGCAGGGCGGGAGGCCAGGGCCTTGTGAAAATAGCGGTCGGCCAGCTCGGGCTCAGCCTGAGCCTGAAACACCAGGGCCAGCGCGGCGTTGGCATCGGCATCATCAGCGTCCAGCTCAAGGGCCTTTTTCAACGGCACCTTGGCCTGCTCGCTCATGCCTTGGCGCAGGTACCCCAAACCCAGTTGCACATAGGCAACCCGCGCCTCATCACGGCCTTTATCAGTGCGCAACGGGCTGTCATGGCCCGATGAAACGCAACCGGCCACGAGGCCGGTAAACAGTAAAAGCAGCGCAAGGCGCAAGGGCATAGAGATCCTCTCAGATTCGATTCACAGCGATTTGCGGCAAATCTTCAGCGGCGTTAAGTTCGCGCACGGCGATATAACGTTCACTGCGGCGGGTGCGGTCCATCACCTGCCCTACCAATTGGCCACAGGCGGCATCGATGTCTTCACCACGAGTGGTTCGCACAGTGACGTTATAGCCGGCCTGGTGCAGTTGATCCTGGAAACGACGGATGGCGTTGTTGCTCGGCCGCTCGTAACCAGAATGAGGAAACGGGTTGAACGGGATCAAGTTGATCTTGCACGGGGTGTCCTTGAGCAATTCGATCATCTCGACCGCGTGCTCCAGCTTGTCGTTGACGTCCTTGAGCATGGTGTACTCAATGGTCAGCACACGCTTCTCACCCAGGGTCGCCATATAACGCTGGCACGATTCGAGCAGCATCTTAAGCGGATACTTCTTGTTGATCGGCACCAATTGGTTACGCAATGCGTCATTAGGTGCGTGCAGCGACAACGCGAGGGAGACGTCGATGTGCTTGGCCAGCTCATCGATCATCGGTACCACGCCGGAGGTCGACAGGGTCACACGGCGCTTGGAGATGCCGTAGCCCAGGTCGTCCATCATCAAATGCATGGCCGCAATCACGTTGTCGAAATTCAGCAGCGGCTCACCCATGCCCATCATCACCACGTTGGTGATGGCACGGTCGACGGTCGCCGGGACGCTGCCAAAGGATTTGTTGGCAATCCAGACTTGGCCGATGACTTCGGCGGCGGTGAGGTTGCTATTGAAGCCTTGCTTGCCGGTGGAGCAGAAACTGCAGTCCAGGGCACAGCCTGCCTGGGACGAAACGCACAAAGTGCCACGTTTGCCCTGGGGAATGTACACGGTCTCGACACAGCTGCCGGACGCCACGCGCACTACCCACTTACGGGTACCGTCGCTGGAAATGTCCTCGCTGACCACTTCGGGACCACGCACCTCGGCAATGGCCTTGAGCTTGTCGCGCAGGGCCTTGCTGACGTTCGTCATGGCGTCGAAATCGTCGACGCCAAAGTGGTGAATCCACTTCATTACCTGACCGGCACGGAAACGCTTCTCCCCGATTGAGTCGAAGAATTTCTCCATTTCCGGCTGAGTCAGACCCAGCAGGTTGGTTTTAACAGTCGATGTAGTCATGGATTCACCCTCACTCTTTAAGCCGATGCTTAGCGAGCGGTTACTTCAGTAGCAGCGAAAAAGTACGAGATTTCGCGAGCAGCAGCAGCTTCGGAGTCCGAGCCGTGAACAGCGTTGGCGTCGATGGATTCAGCGAAGTCAGCACGGATGGTGCCAGCAGCAGCTTCTTTAGGGTTGGTAGCGCCCATCAGCTCACGGTTCAGAGCGATAGCGTTTTCGCCTTCCAGAACCTGGACAACAACAGGGCCGGAGATCATGAAGGCAACCAGGTCACCGAAGAAGCCACGAGCGCTGTGCTCAGCGTAGAAGCCTTCAGCTTCAGCCTTGGACAGTTGCTTGAGTTTCGAAGCTACAACCTTCAGGCCGGCTTTTTCGAAACGAGTGGTGATCTCGCCGATGACGTTTTTTGCAACAGCGTCAGGCTTGATGATGGAGAAAGTACGTTGAACAGCCATGGTGTAACTCCAGAAACGGTAATTTACGAAAAATTAAACCCGCGAATTATACGCGGGTTATTGGGTATTGCCTAACTGCGTAAAAAGGCGGCTCAGTCTGCTTCTTCGATCCACAGGCCTTGAATCGCCTCAAGGACCTTTTCGCCACCCCGGTCAGGGATGTCGTCAAAATCCGGCAGTGCCATTACGAGGTCGCGCAGCTTGACGAAGTTCACCGTAAGAGGATTGACCTCAGGATGAGCTTGCGCAAGTTGTATAGCGATTTCTTGTACATCAACCCATTTCAGGCTCATGACATTTCCTTGAATCAATGCGGCGCTTCGGCTGCATGGTTGAGCGAATATTTCGGGATTTCGACGGTGAGGTCTTCAGTCCCCACTTTCGCCTGACAACTCAGGCGCGACGTCGGCTCCAGGCCCCACGCCCGATCAAGATAGTCTTCTTCCAGGTCGTCAGCCTCATTTAGGCTGTCGAAACCTTTACGAATGATGCAGTGACAGGTGGTGCAGGCATTGACGCCGCCACAGGCACTTTCGATCTCGATATGGTTGTCATGAGCGACGTCGAGCAGGGACTTGCCGGTCTCAGCCTCCACGACCATGCCCTCAGGGCAATGTTCGGCGTGCGGTAGAAAAGTGACCTGCGGCATCAGTTATTCCTCAATTTCATTCAGGTTGCGGCCCGCCAGCGCGGCTTTAACCGTCTGATCCATACGGCGGGCAGCAAAGGCATCAGTGACTTGCGACAGGCGCTTGGTCTGTTGCTCGATGGCGTAACCATCGTTGCCTTTCATCAGTTCGGCCAGTTCCTGCATCTGCAGGTCAATGACCATGCGCTCTTCGGCATCCAGCAAGCGCTCGCCGTCGGCTTCAAGGGCGCCCTGCACCGCTTCGAGCAGGCGCTGGGCATCCACTTGTTGCTCACGCAATACGCGGGCGACCTTGTCGTCACCGGCATACTGGAATGAATCCTTGAGCATCTTGGCGATTTCGCCATCGGTGAGGCCGTAGGACGGCTTGACCTGGATGCTGGCTTCAACGCCAGACGCCAGTTCGCGCGCAGCGACACTGAGCAGGCCATCGGCATCGACCTGGAAGGTCACGCGAATTTTCGCCGCGCCCGCGACCATCGCCGGAATGCCACGCAATTCAAAGCGCGCCAGGGAACGGCAGTCGCTGATCAGCTCGCGCTCACCTTGCAGCACATGAATCATCATGGCTGTCTGACCGTCTTTGTAGGTGGTGAAGTCCTGGGCGCGCGCGACGGGGATGGTGGTGTTACGCGGAATCACCTTCTCCATCAGGCCGCCCATGGTTTCCAGGCCTAGCGACAGCGGAATCACGTCGAGCAACAGCAATTCGCCGCCATCACGCTTGTTACCAGCCAGGGTATCGGCCTGGATGGCAGCGCCGATGGCGACGACTTGATCCGGGTCGATTTCGGTCAGTGGTTGGCGCCCAAAGGCTTCGGCTACCGCTTCACGCACGCGCGGAACGCGGGTGGAACCGCCCACCATGACCACTGCGCCAACGTCCTCCAACTCGATACCGGAATCACGCACAGCACGACGGCAGGCCTTGAGGCTGCGGGCGACCATCGGCTCGATCAGCGCATCAAAGGCTTCGCGAGTCAGTGGGGCCGACCAATGACCGTAGCAAACGTCAACAGAAGCAGCGTCAGTCAGCGCCTCTTTGGCCGCGCAGGCAGTTTGCAGCAGGTTGCGCTGCGCGCCTGGGTCCAGATCAGCCGACAAGCCGGCACTGCTGATGATCCAGCCAGCAATGGCGTGATCAAAATCATCGCCACCCAGGGCGCTGTCGCCGCCGGTCGCGAGCACTTCGAACACACCGCCGGTCAGGCGCAGGATCGAAATATCGAAGGTACCGCCGCCCAGGTCATAAATAGCGACCAGGCCTTCAGCGTGCTGATCGAGGCCGTAGGCCACAGCTGCCGCAGTCGGCTCGTTGAGCAAACGCAGCACGTTCAGGCCGGCAAGTTTCGCCGCGTCCTTGGTGGCTTGACGCTGGGCGTCATCGAAATACGCCGGAACGGTGATAACCGCCCCTACCAGCTCACCACCCAAGGTATTTTCCGCACGCTGGCGCAGCACCTTGAGAATATCGGCCGACACTTCGACCGGGCTCTTGGGCCCCTGGACGGTGTCGATGAACGGCATATGGGACTCGCCGCCGACAAAGCGGTACGGCAGTTGGTCACCCAATTGCTTGACGTCGGACAACCCACGACCCATCAAGCGCTTGACCGACAACACCGTGTTCAAGGGGTCTGCGGACGCGGCGAGCTTGGCCGACTCGCCCACTTCAGTGCGATCTGCGTGATAACGCACAGCGGACGGCAGGATCACCTGCCCATCGGCGTCAGGCAGTGGCTCGGACAGGCCGCTGCGCAAGGCAGCAACCAGGGAATTGGTGGTGCCCAGGTCAATCCCGACCGCCAGGCGACGCTGGTGCGGTTGAGGGCTTTGGCCGGGTTCGGCGATTTGCAGTAGAGCCATGGTAATCAGGTCTTATCTGTCTATCAGGCGTGCATCACGGGCAGCACTGGGTTAATCGTCGAGGCGCTCTTCTAGCTGGCGCACTTCGTAGGTGAGCTTGTCGAGAAACTGCATGCGCCGCATCAGGCGCTCGGCCTGTTCGCGTTGCGCCGCATCATCCCAACAGGCTGCGAAGCTTTCGTTGAGCTCATCCTGGGCGGTTTTCAGACGACGCTTGAAGACCGCGACACCCGCCACATCGGCTTCGTCCTGCAGTTCTTCGAGTTCTTCACGCCATTGCATCTGCTGCATCAGGAAGTCCGGATCATGCACGGTGACCTCCATCGGCAACTCACCGCCCTTCATCGCCAGCAAATAGCGCGCGCGTTTGGGGGGGCTTTTGAGCGTCTGATAGGCTTCGTTGAGGCTGGCCGATTGCTCAAGGGCCAAGCGCTGCTCACGCTCGGAAGC
This sequence comes from Pseudomonas sp. FSL L8-0168, assembly GCF_037976155.1. NCBI lineage: Bacteria > Pseudomonadati > Pseudomonadota > Gammaproteobacteria > Pseudomonadales > Pseudomonadaceae > Pseudomonas > Pseudomonas sp. FSL L8-0168. The sequence goes on from NZ_CP150262.1 coordinate 4,207,978, forward strand.
GTCAGCGAAGCGGTCCGGATGCACCCCACGCGCCAATTCACGGTAGCGCGTGGCGAGCTGCTCAAGGTCCAGCCGAAAGCTCGGCTGCAGCTCGAATAAAGCGAAATGACAAGGAGTACCCACGAGTAGCCTCAGATGTTGAAGCTTTCGCCGCAGCCACATTCACCGCGCACGTTAGGGTTGTTGAACTTGAAACCTTCGTTCAACCCTTCCTTGACGAAATCGAGTTCGGTGCCGTCCAGGTAGGTCAGGCTCTTGGGGTCGATGATCACTTTCTCGCCGTGACTTTCGAACACTTGATCCTCTTCAACCACCTCGTCGACAAACTCCAGCACGTAGGCAAGGCCGGAACAGCCCGTGGTGCGTACACCCAGACGAATCCCCTCACCCTTACCGCGCCCATTCAGGGAGCGGCGAATGTGCTGCGCAGCCGCTTCTGTCATGCTGATAGCCATCGTTGACTCCTTACTCGTCGCCAAATGCTTAGATCAAGCCTTTCTTCTGCTTGTAGTCGCGAACAGCTGCCTTGATGGCATCTTCAGCGAGTACGGAGCAGTGGATTTTCACTGGCGGCAACGCCAGTTCTTCGGCCAGCTGGGTGTTGCTGATGGTGACAGCCTCATCCAGGGTCTTGCCTTTCATCCATTCGGTCGCCAGGGAGCTGGAGGCGATGGCCGAACCGCAGCCGTAAGTCTTGAATTTGGCGTCTTCGATAACGCCAGCATCATTGACCTTGATCTGCAGGCGCATTACATCGCCGCACGCCGGGGCGCCGACCATGCCGGTGCCGACATCTGGATCTTCCGCGTTCATCTTGCCGACGTTGCGCGGGTTTTCGTAGTGGTCGATGACCTTTTCGCTGTAAGCCATGGTACTGAATCCTCACTCATCAGGGCCGCTCTGGAACCCTGTAGAAACGCCTGCGTTTTCCGCCACGTTCCTACAGAGCTTGGGTGGCGGCTTCTATAGTTAGTGTGCCGCCCACTCGATCTTGGAAATATCGACACCGTCTTTGTACATGTCCCACAGTGGCGACAGAACGCGCAGCTTGTTGACGGCTTCGCAGACCTTCTGCGCGGCGTAGTCGACTTGCTCTTCGGTGGTGAAGCGGCCGAACGTAAAGCGGATAGAGCTGTGGGCCAGTTCGTCGTTGCGGCCCAGGGCGCGCAGTACGTACGAAGGCTCAAGGGACGCCGAGGTGCAGGCCGAACCGGACGATACCGCCAGGTCCTTGAGCGCCATGATCAGCGACTCGCCTTCGACGTAGTTGAAGCTCAAATTCAGGTTGTGCGGTACACGAGCGGTCATGCTGCCGTTGATGTACAGCTCTTCAAGGTTTTCGACCTGCTTGTAGAAGCGATCGCTCAGGGCCTTGATGCGCACGTTTTCGGCAGCCATGTCTTCCTTGGCCACACGGAAAGCTTCGCCCATGCCGACGATCTGGTGGGTCGCCAGGGTGCCCGAACGCATGCCGCGCTCGTGACCGCCGCCATGCATGGTGGCCTCGATACGTACGCGCGGCTTGCGGCTTACGTAGAGAGCACCGATGCCTTTAGGGCCGTAAGTCTTGTGGGCCGAGAACGACATCAGGTCGACTTTCAGCTTGGACAGGTCGATATCGACCTTGCCAGTGGACTGAGCAGCGTCGACGTGGAGCAACACGCCCTTGGAGCGAGTCAGCTCGCCGATGGCGGCGATGTCGTTGATAGTGCCGATTTCGTTGTTCACGTGGATCACCGAAACCAGGATGGTGTCTTCACGCATCGCGGCTTCGATCATGGCCGGGGTGACGATACCGTCGGTGGTTGGCTCAAGGTAGGTAACCTCGAAACCTTCACGCTCCAGTTGGCGCATGGTGTCCAGGACAGCCTTGTGCTCAATCTTGGTGGTGATCAGGTGCTTGCCTTTGGTCGCGTAGAAATGCGCCGCGCCCTTGATAGCCAGGTTGTCGGACTCGGTGGCACCAGAGGTCCAGACGATTTCGCGCGGGTCGGCATTGACCAGGTCAGCGACTTGGCGACGAGCGTTCTCGACCGCTTCCTCGGCTTTCCAGCCGAATACGTGGGAACGGGAGGCCGGGTTGCCGAAGTTTCCGTCGACCAGCAGGCATTCGCTCATTTTTTGCGCGACACGCGGATCAACCGGGGTGGTCGCTGAGTAATCAAGGTAAATCGGCAATTTCATGGACTTTCTCCTAAATCAGGCTGGCTGGCGTGCCGTTAGCTCTTCGGCTGTCACTCGACGGCGGACGCTTCAATCTTGTCCAGACGCGGCGCCTTGGTGTTGCAACGGCGCTGGTCCTGACGCTGGGCTACTTCTTGCACCTCACGGCGAGTCACAAGATCAGCCAAGCTGATACCACTCAAAAACTCATGGATCTGCAGGCTCAAGTCACACCACAAGTGGTGCGTCAGGCAGGTGTCACCGGCATGGCAGTCACCCAAACCCTGGCATTTGGTGGCATCGACGGATTCGTTGACCGCGTCGATCACCTGGGCCACCTGAATGCCCTGCATGTCGCGGGACAACTGATAGCCACCACCCGGACCGCGAACGCTGGAAACCAGATTGCTACGGCGCAATTTGGCGAACAACTGCTCGAGATAGGACAGGGAAATGCCTTGGCGCTCGGAGATATCGGCCAGGGACACCGGCCCAGTTTGCGCGTGCAAGGCCAAGTCGAGCATGGCGGTCACCGCGTATCGGCCTTTTGTAGTCAGTCTCATGGACAAGTACCAAGGTGTTTCAGAATGGGAGCAAGTATGCGATTCCCGAGTATTTAAGTCAACTATAAGACCTAGTACTTTAGTCAGGAATACCCGTAAAAAGGGCGCGCGAATCATAGCAGGATGGGGTGGGATCGAACAGCGCAACCAGGCCTGCTGCAAGACCACCGAGCCAATGGAGATCAAATGTGGGAGCTGGCTTGCCTGCGATTGCGGTGGGCCAGCAACCTATAAGCAAGCTGATAGACAGCTATCGCAGGCAAGCCAGCTCCCACAAGAGTCCGCATTCAGCCCGCCTTGGTGGTAGCGGCCTCGTCCTTGATCTCAGCAAAATCCTCTTCACGCAGTTCAGGCAGGTCTTTGGCGCAGTACGGGCTGCCCAGCTCCTTCAGCGCCCCGCACATGCCCTCCAGCTTGCCATCCACCGCCTGCAGATGATCAAGCAATTGACCAATAGCACGAGCCACTGGATCGGGCATGTCTTCACTAACGCCATAGGCATCGAAACCAATCTTTTCGGCCATCGCCTTGCGCTTGGCCTCTTGCTCATCACCGTCTTGCGGCTTGACGATGATGCGGCCTGGAATACCCACAACCGTGGCACCCGGCGGCACAGCCTTGGTCACTACCGCGTTGGAGCCAACCTTCGCGCCCGCACCCACGGTAAACGGCCCGAGCACCTTGGCGCCCGCCCCTACTACCACCCCATCGCCCAGCGTTGGGTGGCGCTTACCCTTATTCCAGGTGGTGCCGCCCAGGGTCACGCCTTGATAGAGGGTGACGTCATCGCCGATCTCGGCTGTCTCGCCAATCACGATGCCCATGCCGTGATCGATAAAGAACCGACGGCCCACCTTGGCACCCGGGTGGATCTCGATACCGGTCAACCAGCGCCCGAAGTTCGATACCAGCCGCGCCAGCCATTTCCAGCCCATGCCCCACAGGGCGCCGGACAGGCGGTGGATCCAGATCGCGTGCATGCCCGGGTAGCAGGTCAGCACTTCAAAGGCATTGCGCGCCGCCGGGTCACGGTGGAAAACACTCTGGATATCTTCTCGCAAACGCTCGAACATTTTTAATCCTTCCGCTTAAGAAGCTCACCACGGGCCGCTTTCTGGGTTTCCGTGAGGATGCCACGCAATATGTTCATTTCAGCCCGGCTCACCGAGCTGCGGCCGTACAAACGACGCAGGCGCGCCATCAAGTGCCGTGGCTTTTCAGGGTCGAGGAATTCGATGGCGACCAGGGTTTGCTCCAGGTGCTCATAGAACCGTTCCAGCTCGTCCATGGTGGCCAACTCGCCACTTTTGGTCGATGCAACCTCTTCCTTTTCCACCTTGCTCGGCTGGCCGGCAGCGGCCAGCCAGGCCATGCGCACTTCGTAAGTCAGCACCTGCACCGCAGCCCCGAGGTTCAGCGAGCTGAACTCAGGGTCTGATGGGATATGCACGTGGTAATGACATCGCTGCAGCTCTTCGTTGGTCAGGCCGGAGTCCTCACGGCCGAATACCAAGGCGATTTCAGCACCGCCAGCAGCCTCCTCCACCACTTTAGTGCCGCATTCGCGCGGATCCAGCAGCGGCCAAGGGATACGACGGTCACGGGCGCTGGTGCCGAGCACCAGATTGCAGCCGACCAAGGCGTCCTCCAAGGTGGCGACCACCTGGGCATTTTCAAGCAAGTCATTGGCGCCGGACGCACGGGCATCCGCCTCGTGGTGCGGGAATACCCGCGGTTCGACCAGCACCAGGCGCGTCAGCCCCATGTTTTTCATGGCTCGCGCCACCCCGCCGATGTTGCCGGGATGACTGGTATTGACCAAGACGACACGAATGTTTTGCAGCAAGGGAGGCGCTCTCGGACACGGGAAAGGGGAGCAAATCTTACAGAACCGCCTAAGGTTATGCCATGAAAGCGAACGTCGTCCTTCACCTGAGGAAAGTTTCTGCTAGAATGCTCGGCTTTCTTTAACAACCTTAGGTGACCTATCCATGCAGCCCATGCTGAATATCGCGCTGCGCGCCGCCCGCAGCGCCAGTGAATTGATCTTCCGCTCCATCGAGCGCCTGGATACCATCAAGGTCGACGAAAAAGACGCCAAGGATTATGTATCCGAGGTGGATCGCGCCGCCGAACAGAAAATCATCGACGCCCTGCGCAAGGCCTACCCTACCCACGGCATCCTCGGTGAAGAAACCGGCCTGCACAAAGGCAGCGGTGAAGGCGAAGACTACCTGTGGATCATCGACCCACTGGATGGCACCACCAACTTCCTGCGCGGCATCCCGCACTTTGCCGTGAGCATCGCTTGCAAATACCGTGGCCGCCTGGAACACGCCGTCGTGCTGGACCCGGTTCGCCAGGAAGAATTCACCGCCAGCCGTGGTCGTGGCGCCCAACTGAACGGTCGTCGCCTGCGTGTCAGCGGCCGCACTAGCCTGGAAGGCGCTCTGCTGGGTACCGGCTTCCCATTCCGTGACGACCAGATGGACAATCTGGAAAACTACCTGGGCATGTTCCGCGCCCTGGTTGGCCAGACCGCCGGCATCCGCCGCGCCGGCGCAGCCAGCCTGGACCTGGCGTATGTAGCCGCCGGTCGCTTTGATGCGTTCTGGGAGTCGGGCCTGTCCGAGTGGGACATGGCAGCCGGCGCCCTGCTGATTCAGGAAGCAGGCGGCCTGGTGAGCGACTTCACCGGTGGTCATGACTTCCTGGAGAAAGGCCACGTCGTGGCTGGCAACACCAAATGCTTCAAGGCAGTACTGACGGCGATCCAGCCGCACCTGCCGGCTTCGCTGAAGCGCTAAGCGAGCGAGCACAAAAAAAGCACCCCTCGGGGTGCTTTTTTTATGCCTGGGATTTAGCAAAAAACCAATTCCAACTGACTCAATACAAGCCAATGTGGGAGCTGGCTTGCCTGCGATAACAGCCTGCCAGCCAACTCACGGGTTACTGACCCACCGCCATCGCAGGCAAGCCAGCTCCCACACTTGAACCTTGCAAGGCTTGGGATTACTGCTGGTTCTGACCTAGGATCAAACGACCTTCCTTATCCACCGGAATCTGGCTGCCAGGGTCACGCTCCATACGCACGGTACCTTCCTTGCCATCCAGGTTGTAACGCACGTCATAACCGACCACCTTGTCGCTGATGTCGTTAACGGTGTTACAGCGAGTTTGTGTGGTGGTGTAGGTATCGCGGTTCTGCATGCCTTCCTGAACCTTGTTACCGGCATAACCGCCACCGACAGCACCGGCCACGGTGGCCAGCTTCTTACCGTTACCGCCACCAATCTGGTTGCCCAGCAGGCCACCCGCAAGGGCGCCCACCACGGTACCGGCGATTTGATGTTGGTCCTGCACCGGACGCTGTCGGGTCACGGTGACGTCCTTGCAGACCTCACGCGGGGTTTTGATCTGGGTTTTCACCGGCTGTACCGCCAGTACTTGCGCATACTCAGGGCCGCTTTTTACCAGGCTGTAGGTGGCAACAGCGCCTCCGGCAGTCACACCGACAGCACCCAATACCGCACCAACCAGCAACGACTTGTTCACATGAACCTCCTGACCATCACAAGCGGACCGAAAGATCCGCGCTATACCCAGCCTTGGAGCAAAAAAAAAGGCGCGAGTTCAATACTCGCGCCTTTCTTGTAACAGCGGATCAACAAACGCCCATCAAGGACGGTCGTCGACCTCCTTGTCGGTAGCGGCAGGAGGGATCAAGTCTTCGCTGTTGAGGTTCAGCCAGATCAGCACCACGTTGGCGATGTAGATCGACGAGTAAGTACCCGCCAGAACGCCGATAAACAGCGCCAGGGAGAAGCCCCACAGGTTATCGCCACCGAAGATCATCAGCGCAGCAATCGCCAGCAAGGTGGAGATCGACGTCGCCATGGTCCGCAGCAGGGTCTGCGTGGTGGAGATGTTGATGTTCTCGATCAACGTCGCCTTGCGCAGCACCCGGAAGTTCTCACGAACCCGGTCGAAGACCACGATGGTGTCGTTGAGCGAATAACCAATGATCGCCAGCACAGCTGCCAATACGGTCAGATCGAAGGTGATCTGGAAGTAGGCCAGGATACCCACGGTCACGATCACGTCGTGGATCAGCGACACAATGGCGCCGACACCGAACTTCCACTGAAAGCGGAATGCCAGGTAGATCATGATGCCGACCAGCGCCATCAGCATGCCGAGGCCGCCCTGATCGCGCAGTTCTTCACCCACTTGCGGGCCGACGAACTCGACGCGCTTGACCGACGCCGGGTTATCGCCGCCCACCTTCTGCAAGGCCTCGGCTACCTGGTGACCCAGTTGCGGGTCTTCGCCAGGCATGCGCACCAGCAGGTCGGTGGTGGCACCAAAGCTCTGCACCACGGCTTCGTGATAGCCGGCCTTGACCAGCTCGCTGCGCACCAGGGTAACGTCGGCCGGCTTCTCGTAGGTCAGCTCGATGAGCGTACCGCCGGTGAAGTCCAGGCCGTAGTTCAGGCCCTTATGGAACCAGCTGAACAACGCCAGAACGGTAAGGAGCACGGTAACGCCGAACGCAATATTGCGAACGCCCATGAAGTTGATTGTACGTAACATGGCAGCCCCTTAAATCCACAACTTCTTGAAGTCACGCCCGCCAAAGATCAGGTTGACCATTGCGCGGGTCACCATGATGGCCGTGAACATCGAGGTAAAGATCCCGAGGGACATGGTCACCGCAAAACCTTTCACCGGGCCTGTGCCCATGGCGAAGAGAATCCCGCCGACCAACAGTGTGGTCAGGTTGGAGTCGAGGATCGCGGTAAATGCCCGGCCGAAGCCTTCGTTGATTGCACGCTGCACGGTCATGCCGGCGGCGATCTCTTCACGAATCCGCGAGAAGATCAGCACGTTGGCGTCCACCGCCATACCCATGGTGAGTACGATACCGGCGATACCTGGCAGGGTCAGTGTGGCGCCCAGCAACGACATCAACGCCAGCAGCATCACCATGTTGCCCGCCAGGGCGACAGTGGCGATCACACCAAAGAAGCGGTAGATGGCGATGATGAACAGCGACACGAACAGCATGCCCCACAGCGCGGCATCGACACCCTTGGTGATGTTGTCGGCACCCAGGCTCGGGCCGATGGTACGTTCTTCAGCGAAGTACATCGGTGCCGCCAGGCCACCGGCACGCAGCAGCAACGCCAGCTCGGAAGACTCGCCCTGGCCGTTCAGGCCAGTGATGCGGAACTGAGCACCCAGCGGCGACTGAATGGTCGCCAGGCTGATGATCTTCTTCTCTTCCTTGAAGGTCTGCACTGGCACGTCTTTCTCGACGCCATTGACCATTTGCTTGGTGTAGGTGGTCACCGGGCGCTGCTCGATGAAGATCACCGCCATGCTGCGACCAACGTTGCTGCGCGTGGCACGGCTCATCAGTTCGCCGCCATGGCCATCCAGACGGATGTTCACTTCAGGCGTGCCGTGCTCGCCGAAACCGGCCTTGGCGTCGGTCACCTGGTCACCGGTGATGATCAAGCCACGCTCGATCAGCGCAGGAGGACGGTTGCCTTCACGGAATTCGAATTCTTCGGAAGTTGCACGCGTAGCGCCTGGGTCTGCCGCGAGACGGAACTCCAGGTTGGCGGTCTTGCCGAGGATACGCTTGGCTTCAGCAGTGTCCTGTACGCCTGGCAGCTCAACCACGATGCGGTTGGCACCCTGGCGCTGCACGATCGGCTCTGCCACACCCAGCTCGTTGACGCGGTTACGGACCGTGGTCAGGTTCTGCTTGATGGAGTATTCGCGGATTTCAGCGATCTTGGCCGGGCTCATCGCCAGACGCAGTACCGCTTGGCCGTTCAGGTCGGCAGGCACGATGTCGAAGTCATTGAAGTTCTTGCGGATCAGCGCACGGGCCTGTTCGCGGGATGCTTCGTCAGCAAAGCCCAACTGGATGGCGCCATTGAGCTGCGGCAGGCTGCGATAACGCAGCTTCTCTTTGCGCAGGAGGCTCTTCACGTCGCCTTCGTAGACCTTCAGACGTGCGTCCAGGGCCTTGTCCATGTCGACTTCCAGCAGGAAGTGCACACCGCCGGACAAGTCCAGACCCAGCTTCATCGGGTGCGCGCCAATGCTGCGCAGCCATTGTGGCGTGGTCTGGGCCAGGTTGAGCGCGACAACGTAGTCGTCACCCATGGCCTTGCGTACGACATCTTTGGCCGGCAATTGGTCTTCTTGCTTGGTCAGGCGCAACAAGCCGCCTTTGGATCCAGCCGCCAAGGTTGCCGCTTTAACCTGGATACCCGCGTCGGTGAGCGCTTTGCTCGCACGGTCCAGGTCAGCCTGATTGACCTGCAGCGAAGTGCTGGCGCCAGAGATCTGGATCGCCGGGTCATCAGGATAGAGATTGGGAGCGGAATAAATAAAACCGATCGCCAGCACCGCCAGGATCAGTACGTATTTCCACAGAGGGTATTTGTTCAGCATCACGCCGCCCGCTTATAACGCGGGGCGCCTTGCGCGCCCCGTCGATTGGTAAAGGTTGTTACTCAGATCGCTTTGAGCGTGCCTTTAGGCAGCGTGGCGGCGATGGCGCCCTTCTGGAACTTCATTTCCACGGTGTCGGAGACTTCCAGTACCACGAAAGCATCGGAGACCTTGGTGATCTTGCCGGCGATACCGCCAGTGGTCACGACTTCGTCGCCTTTTTGCAGGCTGCCCAGCAGGTTTTTCTGCTCTTTGGCGCGCTTGGCCTGTGGACGCCAGATCATCAGGTAGAAGATGACCAGGAAGCCGACCAGGAAAATCCACTCGAAACCACCGCCCATAGGGCCGGCAGCAGCAGGCGCAGCGGCGTCAGCCATGGCGTTAGAGATAAAAAAGCTCATTTAGCACTCCAGTTGCAAATAGTGAATCTTAGGGTCGGAAAACTCAGTCCAAGGGCGGCACAGGGAGGCCACGCTTGGCATAGAAGGCATCGACGAAGGCGGCCAATGTACCCTGTTGAATAGCCTCGCGCAAACCAGCCATCAGGACTTGGTAATGACGCAAATTGTGGATGGTATTCAACATGCTACCCAGCATTTCCCCGCACTTGTCCAGATGGTGCAGATAAGCACGGGAGAAGTTCTGGCAGGTGTAGCAGTCACAGGTAGGATCCAGCGGCGAATCATCATGGCGATGGAACGCGTTACGGATCTTCAGCACGCCTGTATCGATGAACAGATGCCCATTGCGGGCATTACGGGTTGGCATCACGCAATCGAACATGTCCACACCGCGGCGCACACCCTCTACGAGATCTTCCGGTTTGCCAACGCCCATAAGGTAACGAGGTTTGTCTGCGGGCATCAGGCCCGGCAGGTAATCCAGCACCTTGATCATTTCATGCTTGGGCTCGCCCACCGACAAACCGCCTATGGCCAGGCCGTCGAAGCCGATCTTGTCGAGGCCTTCCAGCGAGCGTTTGCGCAGGTTTTCATGCATGCCGCCCTGGACAATACCGAACAACGCCGCGGTGTTATCGCCATGGGCATTCTTCGAACGCTGGGCCCAACGCAGCGACAACTCCATGGAGATACGCGCCACGTCTTCATCGGCCGGGTACGGCGTGCACTCGTCGAAAATCATCACGATGTCCGAACCCAGATCGCGCTGTACCTGCATCGACTCTTCCGGGCCCATGAACACCTTGGCGCCGTCGACCGGCGAGGCAAAGGTCACGCCCTCTTCCTTGATCTTGCGCATGGCGCCCAAGCTGAACACCTGGAAACCACCGGAGTCGGTAAGGATCGGGCCTTGCCACTTCATGAAGTCATGCAGGTCGCCGTGCTTCTTGATCACTTCCGTGCCCGGGCGCAGCCACAGGTGGAAGGTATTGCCGAGGATAATCTCGGCACCGGTGGCGACGATGTCGCGGGGCAACATGCCTTTGACGGTGCCGTAGGTGCCGACCGGCATGAAGGCCGGGGTCTCCACAGTGCCACGCGGGAAGGTCAGGCGACCACGACGGGCTTTGCCGTCCGTAGCGAGCAATTCAAACGACATACGACTCATAAGTTGTCCTCAGGGCCGCGCGGCGCCGGGTTACGGGTGATAAACATCGCATCACCGTAGCTGAAAAAACGGTACTCGTTAGCGATGGCGGCCTGGTAGGCAGCCATGGTTTCCGGGTAACCGGCAAATGCCGACACCAGCATCAACAGCGTGGATTCGGGCAAATGGAAGTTGGTGACCAGGCAATCGACCACATGAAAGGGTCGCCCTGGAAAAATGAAAATATCGGTGTCGCCACTGAACGGCTTGAGCACGCCATCACGCGCTGCACTCTCCAGCGAGCGCACACTGGTGGTGCCCACGGCAACCACTCGACCGCCACGCGCCTTGCACGCCGCCACCGCATCCACCACGTCCTGGCTGACCTCCAGCCATTCGCTGTGCATATGGTGGTCTTCGATGTTATCCACACGCACCGGCTGAAACGTACCGGCCCCCACGTGCAGGGTTACATAGGCGGTGTCGACGCCCTTGGCGGCAATCGCATCCAGCAGTGGCTGGTCGAAATGCAGCCCGGCAGTCGGTGCGGCGACGGCGCCGAGGCGCTGTGAGTACACGGTCTGATAGCGCTCGCGGTCCGCGTCTTCGTCGGGGCGGTCTATATAAGGAGGCAACGGCATATGGCCGACGCGCTCCAACAGCGGCAACACTTCTTCGGCAAACTTGAGCTCGAACAAGGCATCGTGGCGCGCCACCATCTCGGCTTCGCCACCGCCCTCGATCAAGATGCTCGACCCCGGTTTGGGCGACTTGCTGGAGCGCACATGGGCCAGCACGCGATGGCTGTCCAGCACCCGCTCCACCAGGATTTCCAGCTTGCCGCCGGACGCTTTCTGGCCAAACAGCCGCGCCGGAATCACCCGGGTGTTGTTGAAAACCATCAGATCGCCTGGGCGCAAATGCTCAAGCAAATCAGTGAATTGACGGTGTGCGAGGGCACCGCTGGGCCCGTCCAGGGTCAGCAGTCGACTGGCGCGACGCTCGGCCAAAGGGTGGCGAGCGATCAGCGAATCAGGGAGCTCAAAAGTAAAGTCAGCAACGCGCATGATGGGGTTCGTCTAGCAGGGCCGGGAAGTCTAGCGGAAATAGTGAAAATAGACCATGAAACGTGATTGACCAACGGTAATCTCATCTCTATACTTCGCCGCCATTGAGCCCTGATGGCGGAATTGGTAGACGCGGCGGATTCAAAATCCGTTTTCGAAAGGAGTGGGAGTTCGAGTCTCCCTCGGGGCACCATCTTAAAGAAAGACCTTGAAATTCAAGGTCTTTTTTTTCGCCTGCAAAAAAGTGCCAGGCGTGGCAGTGGAGGGAGCGGGACCATGGAGTTGACGCTTGAAGCGGTTGCGTTGTTCGCGTTGAAGCTGGTGCATGAGACTGACCACGGCAGCCCATTGCTGCGCGATGATCCCGTGATGGAGGGCTATGATCGCGAGGTGTTTGGGTTGTTGGTGCGCCAGGGAAACCTGGCCGAGATCCAGTTGAAGCTCGATGAGTGCATCACCCAGGCGTTGATTGCATTGGGTGGAGCGGACAGCGTTCTCGGGCGTGAATTGCAAAGGCTATCCACCGATGTGCAAAACATCGCTCGTCTTGATGAGTTGACCTGCCCGCTGACCGTACTAAAGAGCTATCTGAAAGATGTGCAATGAATCGGTAATCAGGGTAACGACCAGGTAAACCATCAACACCGCCACCCCTGCATCCAGCCAGCGCCAGACCGCAGGCTTGCGAAACAATACCGTCAATCGCTGACAGCACAGCGCCAACACCACGAACCACACGAGTGATGCCGTCATGGCGCCTGTCGCGAACAGCGCCTGTTGGCCCGCAGGTTTCGTGGCACCGATGGAACCAATCAACACCACGGTATCGAGCCAGGCGTAAGGGTTGGCAAAGCCGAGTATGACCGCCGAGCGCAACAGCCCTCTTTGCGAGTTGCCGCCTTGAGCGTCCGGCATGGACTGATCCCGGATGCAGGCCAACAGACGTTGGCCACCAAACCAAAGCAGATACGCAGCGCCGGACAACAGCAATAGTGCCATCACCTCAGGCCGGCTTCCCAACAACGAACCTAAACCCGTGACCCCGAAAGCGATCAGGAAAATATCGGCCATTACGCAAATAGCGACAACGCCCCAGATCGGCCCGCGACCGACACCTTGGCGGATCACCAAGGTGTCTTTCGGGCCAGGGGCGGCGAACAGTCCGATACCCAAGAGCAAACCTTCGATGTAAAGGGCATTGAAGTGAGGAAACATGGACTGTTCGAGCCCTCCAGGACTATTTAGCGCAGTTGAATCGGTTGATTACCGAAACCGGTATGACGAGCATTCACAGTACTGCCCAGGTCAATGGATTTCTGGCGGTAAAAGGTCGTCAGCAACTGATCCGGATTGGGATTTGCAAAGTAGATCAATGAGCTTCTGGCGACCGGTTTGCTGGGCGCAAGTACAGCATGGTAGGCGGCAGGCACGGCATGATCGGAGAGCTCTGTCAGCAAGGAACCCGCCAGCACCGCGACCTCGTTCTCCAGAAGGCGTACCGGCTCCAACGATCGTCCTTTCATCAAAACCAGCCCTTCGCGGGTAGGCTTGATAAACGAAAGCATATGCCCGTCTTCATGAGGATCCTGGGCATATTGACGAGAATGGTCTTTCGCCTGTGGACCATAGACACATAACTGGATGTACGATGCCGCGCGAAAGGGGGCCAAGGGGGCAACGCCAAATTCCTCGCAAATGCCATCCATAACTCCCTGGGCCAACTCGCTCATCTGTCGTTCAAAACTGCCGACTGCGACAACGAAAGTACTTCGGGTGAATTCGAAAGCGGTTCTTTTTGAAGCGTGCGCGGGCCAGTAACAAAACCGCTCGCACAGGTCCGGGTGCTCCTCGGCAAGGGAGTACTCGGCGCCAAAAGGGAAAAAACCATCCGTGTCCTGGGCAAAGGAAAACTCATCCTTGATGGCCTGGGGAATGGCCGAATAGCCATCAATGATCTTTTTGTAGTCCTGCAACATCGCATCAGGAATTTGCAGGATGCCAAAGCCTGATCGGGCAATGGATTCACAGCACGCTTTCATTGGACTCATAGCTATATCCACAGATAGATGTAAAGGAATGCAACACACACAAGGTTCGCAAGCATGTGAGAAACCGCGACACTGGATATGCCAACCAAACCGGGACCTATCCATGTCTTTCACAACGTCGCCAGCAAGACCAAAGTCTGAATCGCTATGTAACCGTGACGGCGGGCAGGTTGTCCTTTTTGGCTTACAAGATGACGACTTCCACTGGAAACGGGTTTGCAAAATATGAGCATCAAAACTGGCGATACTCTTCGAGCGCTTGTTGTACGACGCAGCCGAGAACTGGGAAAACCCCTGACTAACCTGGCTAAGGAGGCTGGCATCTCCAGAACCTACCTTTATGCATTGGCGGACGGTGCTTCAAAAGATCCGTCCGTACGTACCCTGATCAAATTAGCCAAAGCGCTACGTGTCTCCCCGCTGCTGCTGTTTCGCTACTTTGCCGACCTGACCGGTGCTCCAACTGATGCTTACTCAATGGCTATCACCAACCGGGCCATTGGCTTGCACGACCCATCTGACATTGCCGTATTCAATGCAGACGTGACCACGCCTGACCAGACCGTAGTGCTGCCCGGTGAAACCTTTCAGAAAACCTGGGAGATCCAGAACCTCGGGATTCGCCCCTGGCGCGGCCGGCGATTGGTGAGAGTGGACGGTGAGTACGTGATCGCCCGTCGAACCGCTTCGGGGGAGCCATTGGAAGTGGTGATGGATAGCCATCTGCGAAGCCTGAATAACGATATTCCGATAGCAGATACTTTGCCCGGCCAGCCAGTGCATATCACCGTGGAGTTCGGAGCCCCGAGGGAGACCAGTACCGTCACCTCAATCTGGCGTATCGAAGATGAACATGGGCAGCCTTGCTACGGGCCAGCATTCATCCTGCATGTGATTGTCAACGTCATGGCGCGCTGAAAGCAGCCTTACTTGCGCCCCTCTACCGCCATCCGCACCGCCAAACCCATCAACACCGACCCCATCAGCCAGCGCTGCAGCACCTGCCAACCTGGCCGTGTGACGAAAAACACCGCAATAGAGCCCGCCATGCAGGCAATCACCGCGTTGACGCTCACGCTGATAACAATCTGCAGGGAGCCCAGCGCCAGGGATTGCATCAGCACACTGCCATGACCATTAGGGTCGATGAACTGGGGCAGCAACGACAAATACATCACCGCCACTTTGGGATTGAGCAAGTTGGTGACCAAGCCCATGGTCACCAACTTGCGCGGGCTGTCCTTGGGCAAGTCGCGCACCTGGAATGGCGAGCGCCCACCCGGCTTGACCGCCTGCCATGCCAGATACACCAGATACAACGCCCCGCCGAGCCGCAGCGCGTCGTAGGCAAACGGCACAGCCATCACCAACGCCGTGATACCCAGCGCCGCGCACACCATGTACACCACAAACCCCAGCGCCACCCCGCCCAGGGAAATCAACCCGGCCGTGCGCCCCTGGCAGATGGAGCGGGAAATCAGGTAGATCATGTTCGGCCCGGGAGTCAGTACCATGCCGAGTGAAATCAGGCCGTAGGCGAGCAAGCTGGACATATCAGGCATGGATTGGCTCCTGGTTTTTTAGGCTGCCAGCGTGAAATCCTTCGACGCGGTCGTGTTGAGCGTCATGCTAGGGGCTTGCAGGCCAGGGCGTTAGATACAGATCCGCAGGCAAAACGTCATACACCGACGGCACCACTTACCCAGGACAGGCACATGATCGACTTCAACAACAAAGGTTTCTTCAAGCTCAAGCAAAACAACGAATACGCCGAACGCGTAGCGGCCCTGCTGCTGGACGGCGAAGAAGTGGTCGACGCCTACAAGGCCATGCGCGACGGCGTCGTGTTCACCACCAAACGCATCATCGCGGTGAACGTGCAGGGAATTACCGGCAGCAAGAAGGATTTCACCTCATTGCCATACAAGAACATCGTGGCGTACTCGGTGGAAACGTCCGGGACGTTTGACTTGGATTCGGAGTTGGAGATTTATTTTTCGTCGTTGGGGAAGGTGAAATTCGAGTTCACTGGCAAGACCTCGATCGTGGAAATCTCCCGGCTGATTTCCAAGCATCTGCTGAGTTGATCCGCAGGCACCCAAAAGACCTTGGTGTTTCAAGGTCTTTTTTATTGCGGCTCAGCTGACGTACACCGGGCTCATCCTGCTCACAGCATCATTTCATAGGGTCCCATTGCCTTGCTAGTCTGCACCAAGCCCTGCCGCATCAACATCTCAAGATAACTTCCCGCCTCCATCGCGGGCTTCTTCAACGCCCTCCTCTGCTTCTGCGCCGCTCCCAACACTGCCGCCTGATCCAAATCCCAGAGATCCGAAATAAAGTCATCCGGATGCATCGGTTCAATGTCATAGGCAGCCAATATATGAGGTGGAAAGTCTTTCAAATTGAAGGTCACGATGACCTCAGCTTTACTCCGAATTGCCGCCGCCAACACATGCCGGTCATCCGGGTCTGGTAAATCCAAACTCGAACACAGATCCTCATATCCCGTCACCAACGCGTCAGGTATAGCAATGTCCATTAGCGCCGACATGCAGTCCACCTGAGCCGCCGTAAGATCGGGTCGGTTCTTAAGTACGTTGCGCTTCCACTCATCCTGAATCTGGCCAGTCCATCGCGCTCGATACAAACCAGACAAACCAAGCCACATGAGTAAGTCCCTAAGTGCCGCAGGATAGAGAACACAAGCATCGTACACCGCAGTAAAGGGCGAACACCTCATCCGTCATACCCCATTCCCAACTCTTGGGCCTGTTGAACCAGCGCTTCCATTGCCTCTTGGCTTTGCTCGTCACGCCGTTGCTTGAACGCCATCAAATCCGAAAAACGGACTCGCCGATGTCGGCCCGTTTTTGTAAAGGGGATGGCGCCTTCCTCCAGCATCTTGACCAAATGCGGGCGTGACACATTAAGCAGGTCGGCAGCCTCCTGCGAGGTCAACTCGGCATGAACCGGCACTACCTTGACGGCATTGCCCAGCGCCAATTCGCCCAGAATATCGACCAGCAGACGCAGTGCGGAGGTTGGTAGGACAAGCCTGTGTGGCTTGTCTTCTTTGTCGAAGATATCGATGCGCTGGGTTTCAAATTTGGTCGACAATAGGGACGCTAATTCACGCTGACCTTGCACTGCCGCCTCGACTTCTTTTTCCAGCGGAAGGATCGTTTTGGGAAGATTGTTGATGGTCATGATGCAACTCCGGCCTTACGCAATTCAGTTGAGGTCAACGCTAAACAAAACAAACGAAAATCGCAATATTCGAAACAATGCTGGCGACTCACGTACCAGTCAACTTTTCCCACATCAACTGACAAATTGAGCTGATATCGGTTTCTGACTCCCCCTCATAGGCTCACTCCCTCGCACAAGGAAGTGAATCGGTCATGTCAGAACGCTTTTATCCACCCACCGAACAAGCGTTACTCAAGCGACGAATCCTCACCCGGCAACCGTCGCGTGTGCCGTATTCGCCTACTATCGATTTTTTCGAGCCGTCCCCTGCCCAGCCACCTACACCAGCCCAACCTCCAAGCTGCGTTTTCATAAAACCATGCCAACTGCCTGACGGTATCGCTCATTACTCGAGCCCCACCGGTTTTGTCCCACTGGAACTGATCAAGGAGTACGGCCATGTAAGTCTGTTGGGCGGGCGCGAAGTGGACGCCCGGGGCGCGGTTGCCTTGCGCAAGATCAGTGGCAGCGCACTGCCAACCGGCTTAGGGCAGTTGGCATTGCGTTCAGCGTTTTTGGAGTCGGCGGCGACAGTCAGCGCATCCGTCGCTGGTAGCCTGTTGACAGGATTGGTAGCGCTGGCTTGGCCGTCGGATCTAAATGATAGCGCGCTCTACAACGAGGAACAGTTGCGTTCGCTGCAACGAGCGCGTTCGCAAATGCGGCTGCATATCGAGCAACGCGACGACGGCACGCTTAAGGGGTATGGGTTTTACACAGGTAACAATGCCGATTGGCAGATGATTGACGTGGTGCAGTTTCAAAACCGCAGCGGCCAGTTAATAGCAGATTTGAATAATGGCGTAGAGCTGATCTGGACGCCCTCCGTTGATCCAAATGACACCTTAGGTGTTCCGGCATTGGAGGCTGCGCCGCAAGCACCCGTGATCTGGATCTACCCACCGACTGAGACGGCGGCGCAGATTCTGGTTAACCCTATTTACCCACCGGCCTATCGGGATTTTATTCTGGTGTTTCCGGCGGGGTCGGGGGTTCGGCCGCTGTATGTGGTGGTAGGTGCCAAGTCTGGGGATCACAAGTACCACAAAGCGCCCGACACTGAACAAATAACTGGCTTTGAAAAACTGATAAAAGCAAAACCCAAGACTCCCAGACAAGGAGGCGCCGGGCTGAGAGAACGCTGGATTGAGGAAAAAGGTCGGAAGATCTATGAATGGGACTCTCAGCACGGAGAGCTGGAGGTTTATCTAGCGAGTGATGGGAGCCATATAGGTGCGTTCAACCACATAAGCGGCGAGCAGCTAAAAGGGCCAATCAGAAAACGAAACATCAAAAAATATCTGTGAGGGCTACATGGGACTAAAAATAAGGTTGGAATGGTTCGACAGAACCACAGAGAGGCTAAACGGAACGGAGAGTTCAGCGGACTGCGGAGATGACTACTCGGTGATTTCCACGCTCGGGTTGTTGAGCGCAGTGGACGTCAATAACGGCATGTTTGAATTGCGCAGGGAATGGCTATCAGTGATACAGCCACACTTTTTTCATGAAATTGCTCTTTCAGAAAGTGACTACTTCATCGCATTTGATTACGAAATTGCAAACGAGTAATGCAGACTCAAAGAATTCAGCCTGAGCTGTAGTAGATGAAAAAGCAAATGGTGCACAAGTGACCCGATCATCCATCATCAAAATAGACCTGACCCGCATTCAGAACCCCAAAGAGCTTCACGCCACGCTGGGCACTTCACTCAACTTCCCCACTTGGTATGGCCAGAACTGGGATGCTTTTTGGGACGCCATCACCGGCTTGGTAGAAATGCCCGAGACGCTTGAGTTTTCTGGTTGGGATATTTTTTCAGAGTGCCTACCTCACGATGCCAAGATGCTGCGGCAGTGCTTGGCTGAGCTCGCGACCCATTACCCGGACCTTGCGTCGCGGGTTCGCTACTGATGCCCGTCAGCCTGGGCGCCTCACTTGGGCTGGAATGTCGCTAAGTACGCCAGGATATTTTCAATCTTCTCTTGGTCACTGATCCCCCAGAAGATCATCCGCGTGCCACTGACCACCGACTTCGGATCTTCAATGTAGGCCGCCAGTTTTTCCCGTGTCCACACCACGCCTGAGTTCTTCATCGCATCCGAATACTGATAGTCCGTGGTAGTACCGGCAGGCCGGCCAATGATGCCGTTCAGTTCCGGGCCAAAACCACCCCGCGCGCCTTCACCAATGCTATGGCAGCCACCGCAGGTCTTGGTGAAGAGTTTGCCGCCCGCGTCGGCGTCGCCCGCAGCGAACGCGGGTGCGGCGATAACGGTCAGGACGAGGGTCAATAACACATACTTCATTCACGTATCCCTATCGGCTGTTGCCGTGGATTATGCCTGTTCGACCGGCCTTTCTCCCAGCCGCTGCACCAGACGCACCAGATAACCGTCCGGGTCTTGCACGATGAACTGGCGCTGCCCGGCCTCCACGTCACCGGCTCGGTACCAGGCATCTTCAACATCGCGGAACAATGGCCAGCCAATGTGCGCCAACCGTTGCAGGATAGGCGTCACGGCGGGCACATCGATTTGCAGGTTGATGCCGCGCCCGAACGGTGGCTGCAACGGTGCGGTCAGCCACTGGCCGGCGTCGGGGTCGTATTGTTCGAGCATGATTTGCGCGCCGTGCAGGTCGAGGTAGGCAAAGCCTTCTTCAGCGCGCTGGTAGGCGATGGTGAAGCCTAACTGTTCGACCCAGAACGCCAGGCTGACACTGAGGCGAGTGACAATCAGTTCCGGCACGAGCGGGTTACGGTTAAACATGGCATTCCTTGGGACGGCGGGGTGGCGTTCACCTTAACGGATTGTCGTGCCCATGGCTCACAAGCAGTCAAACGACCACCCATCGATTAAAAAACATCCAATCGAACCTATCCGGCCACCTTCCACTCCACCTTACTGAACCCCCTGATGGTGGAGTAAGGATCATGGCTCAGCCATCGATTTTGGTATTGGAAGACGACGAGATCATTCGGGCGTTGATGGTAGATGTGCTGGAAGACTTTGGTGCGGTGGTGACATCGTTTGCATCGGCAGACGAAGGGATGATTTACCTGGAGCGCGGCGATGACCCGGTGGATTTGATTGTCAGTGATATTCAAATGCCCGGCTTGCTCAATGGTTATGACTTGAGCCGTGTGGTCGCCCACCGCTGGCCTGAAGTACAAGTAGTGCTGACCTCAGGTAATACGAAAATCGCCGCCGAGTTGGGCAGTTCCGTGCGGTTTCTGCCCAAGCCCTGGAGTACCGACCACTTGCTTGAGTGCGTGCAGACAGCATTGACGCACTAGGGCCTGCCCCTGCGTTGATAGCAGCGCGATATCATTTCAACCGAACTTGAGGGCCAGTTCTGCGGTCATGTAAGGTGCAGGGAGCGACTTTTCTGATCCGCTGGTCAGCCTTTTCGCTTCTGCGTTCAACTGACGACAATGAGTTGTGTAGAATCGTCGCCCATTTTCACGCGTCATTCATGGCCGACAGGCCCACAGTTCGAGCTCATTGAATGCATTCACAGGCCCATGACGTTAGTGCGCCCTCCTTGTTGGAAACGTTGCGCACGGGCACGGGCCTGCTGCATGTGGCGTTGGAACAGCGCCTGCCGTTTTTTTCCGAGCGCCTGGATGCCCAGTGGTATCGGCGCCTGCTGCAAGCGTACTACGGCTTTTATCAGCCGATGGAAGCGGCGCTGTATGACAGCGGTTTGATTCCCGATGGATATGAGCCTGTGTTGCGTGTGAAAACGCCAACACTGGTCCATGACCTGCACGCACTCGGCCTGACTGACCACGCCATCCATGCCCTGCCTCGCTGTGCCCAACTCCCCGTATTAGACACGCCGGCTGCGTGTCTCGGCGCCCTGTATGTGCTGGAAGGCGCCACCCTGGGTGGCCAAGTGCTGCGCCGGGAAATGGCCCTGCGCCTGGATGTGAACGCCGACAACGGCGGTGCCTTTCTCAATGTATACGGCGCCGAGACCGGACGGCGCTGGAAAGATTTCCTCGATTATCTGAGCCGCCAGCCACTGGATACAGATGCCGCCGCGCGCGCGGTGATGGCGGCCCGTTCGACATTCAGCGGCTTTGAGCAATGGCTCGACAGCCAGGAGGTATTGCTATGAAACCCGAAGATTTTGAAGAGCTGCTTGCCAACTGCGCCGACGAACCCATTCGTTTTCCAGGGGCCATCCAGCCCCACGGCGTGCTGCTGACTTTGTCGGAACCTGGCCTGAACATTATTCAGGTAAGTGCCAACGTCGGTACGTTGTTCGGCCACGCCCCCGAGGCGCTGTTGGATCAACCGTTGCACAGATTGATTGGCGAGGAGTACGCCCAGGCCGTGCGAACCATGGCCGAGGACAGCGCATTCCTGGACTCGCCGCCCCTGCTGATCACCTTCAAGGGTGAGCAGTTCGAAGGCCTGTTGCATCGCCACCAGGGCGTGTTAGTGCTGGAATTCGAACCACGGCTCAAGGATTTCAAACCCCGAGCGCACAATGGCCGCACCAGCGATCTGGGCAAGATGCTGCACCGCCTGCAATCGGCAAAGACCTTGGAGGCGCTCTACGCCATCACCGTCAACGAAATCCAGGCCATGACCGGTTATGACCGGGTGCTCATCTATCGCTTCGAAGAGGAAGGCCATGGCCAGGTGATCGCGGAGGCCTCGGCGCCGTCAATGGAATTGTTCAACGGGCTGTTCTTCCCCGCGTCCGACATCCCCGAGCAGGCTCGGGAGCTGTATCGCACCAACTGGCTACGGATCATCCCGAATGCGTCCTACGAACCGGTACCGCTGGTGCCCAAATTGCGCCCGGACACCGGGCAGCCCCTGGACCTGAGCTTGGCCACCCTGCGCAGCGTGTCGCCGATTCACTGCCAGTACATGCAGAACATGGGCGTGTTGTCGTCCATGAGTATTTCGTTGATGAAGGGCGACAAACTCTGGGGCCTGATCAGCTGCGGCAACCGTGAGCCGCTGCTGGTACCTAATGACCTGCGCATGGCCTGCCAGACCATCGGCCAGGTGCTGTCATTGCAGATCAGTGCCATGGAGGCCCTGGAGCTGACCCGCCAGCGCGACGAGAAAGTCCAAGCGCTGGCGCTGCTGGACCTGGCGATGAAAGCCTCTGCCAATAACGTCTTCGACGGCCTGGCCCAACAAGGCCGAATGCTGATGGACCTGACCCTCTCCGGCGGCGTGGCGATCATCGAAGATAAACAACTGCACCGCTACGGCAATTGCCCGGAACCGGCGCAGATACGCGCGCTGCACAAGTGGTTGCAGGCCAACGGTGAACCGGTATTTTCCAGCCATAACCTGGCCTCGGTTTACCCGCCTGCCGCTGAGTTCCAGAGCGTGGCCAGCGGCGTGCTCGCCATGAGCTTGCCCAAGCCTGTGGATAACGGTGTGTTGTGGTTTCGCCCGGAAGTCAAAGAGAACATCCACTGGAGTGGCGACCCGCAGAAGCCGCTGAATCTGGAAACCTGCGACGCGGGCATGCGCCTTCGCCCACGCACCTCGTTTGAAATCTGGAAGGTGGAGATGGCCGGCATCTCCACCAAATGGAGCCATGGCGACCTGTTTGCCGCCAACGATTTGCGCCGCTCGGCCCTGGAGAACGACCTGTCCCGCCAAGTGCTGCGCGAGCAACAAGCGGTGCGTGCGCGGGACGAGCTGGTCGCGGTGGTTTCCCACGACCTGCGCAACCCCATGACCGTCATCTCCATGCTCTGCGGCATGATGCAAAAAGCCTTCAGCTCCGATGGTCCACACACCTCACGCCGTATCTCTTCCGCGATCGACACCATGCAACAGGCCGCCGGGCGCATGAATGTGTTGCTGGAAGATTTGCTCGACACCTCGAAGATCGAGGCCGGGCGCTATGTGGTCAAGCCGGTGGCGCTGGACGTCAGCCAGATCTTTGAAGAAGCGTATTCGTTGCTGGCCCCCCTGGCCTCGGAAAAAGGCATCGACCTGTCGTTCAATGTCGAGCCCGGCCTGCAGATCAAGGCCGACCCGGAGCGCTTGTTCCAGGTGCTGTCGAACCTGATCGGCAATGCGATCAAGTTCACCCCACGCCAAGGCAACATCGGCATCAGCGCCATGAGCAACGGCGAGGAGATTGTATTTTCGGTGCGAGACTCCGGTGAAGGCATTGCACCGGACGATTTGCCCCATGTGTTCGATCGCTATTGGACCCAGACTGAAAACAACCCCACCGGCAGCGGGTTGGGGCTGTATATCACCCAGGGGATTGTCCAGGCTCACGGTGGGCGCATCGAGGCCGAAAGTGAGTTGGGGTGCGGTAGTGAGTTCAGGTTTACGGTGCCAAAGCCTGCCTGAAACGCGCCCATTTTCTAAACCCAACATGCGGATACCTTTGGCCGGGAACGAACAACCCGGCCAATGCCACTGAAACGGTGCGCACTCAAAGGGAGTATTGGTGCGACAACAGTCCTCCAATTGAGTAAGGGGTTGTACCGATGATCATTGGCAATTCGTTTGACAGCTTGAGCTATAACATCCAGCAAGGCATGAAAGATAACCAGCCTTCAGCCAATCCCGCCCCCATCTCTTCGCCGATTGACAGCCCCCCACAGGGGCAGGACACGCGACCAAAACCCAAAGATTCGGGTATGACCTCTCTCGGAGGAGGCAAACTGCTTTAAACCGTTAGGAGTCACCGGCAACGAGTGCAGCGCAACGCGCTGCACTTGCGTTAACAAAACACTGACATCCTCTGCGTTATCCTTTCCAGTCCCACTTGGTATGAGCTGCATTCTTCATGGGTCAACCTGAAATCCTGCCTGCCGTGATCGCCGGCCCCTTGCTAAGACGCCTGGAACCACAGCGCCTGGTTATCTGGTTGGTGGGCAGTCGTGCCCTGCCCCTGTGCTTGCGGCTGCAATTACCCTCGGGCGAGGCGCGGGATATCCCGCTCGATGCAACGCACTGCCAAGTCGTGCCCGTCGGCCGCCATGCCGTTATCCACCTGATCGACATAGCCCTGAGCCACGCCCTGCCACAGGATGAAATCATCGGTTACGACCTGTTGATCGACGGCCTCGGCATTGCACAATGGGCACCGCACTTGCTGTATGGCGACGCGACTACGCCAAGCTTCGTGCTGCATAGCCGCATCCATCACTTGGTGCATGGCTCGTGCCGCAAACCCCACCATCGTGCCGACGAAGGCTTGCTGTGTGTCGACCGTCTGTTGGCGGACGCCCGCACACCGCTCGAACGCCCAGCCTTGCTGATGATGAATGGCGACCAGATCTACGCCGACGACGTCGCAGGGCCCATGCTGCGAGCCATTCACGGGCTGATTGCGCGCCTGGGCCTGTTCGATGAGTTTCTAGAGGGTGCGGTGGTGAGCGACAGCGCCAGCCTTTATGGGCATCGCGCCAGCTATTACCACCGGGCCGACCTGCTCCCTGCGCTGGACAGTAACGAGACCTTGCGCGAACGCTTTTTCGGCGGTGTGAAGAAACCCATCTTCACCAGCAGCACCGCCGACAATCACCTGGTGACCTTTGCCGAAGTGATCGCCATGTACCTGCTGGCCTGGTCGCCGGTACCCTGGACGCTGATCGCACCAGAACCGCCGCCGCTGAGTGCGCAAGAACAACAACGCTATGCCCGCGAACAGGTTCATATCGATCAGTTCCGCGACGGCCTGCCTGGGGTAGCGCGGGTGTTCGCGCACCTGTCGACGCTGATGATGTTCGACGATCACGACATCACTGACGATTGGAACCTCAGCGCCCAGTGGGAAGAAACCGCCTACGGCCACCCCTTCTCCAAGCGCATCATCGGCAATGCCTTGCTGGCGTATCTGTTATGCCAGGGCTGGGGCAACCAGCCCCAGGTGTTTGGCGAACTGCTGGACCAGACCCAGGCACTGACCGGCCGGGTACAGGCCAATCATCTCGAGGCGACGGCGCAAGACGCGTTGCTGGAGGCCTTGCTGAAATTCCAGCAGTGGCACTACGTATTGCCCACCACCCCGGCGCTGGTGGTACTCGACACCCGCACCCGACGCTGGCGCAGCGAGTTCACCCTCAAGCAACCTTCCGGCCTGCTGGACTGGGAAGCCTTGAGCGAACTGCAACAAGCGCTGCTGGACCATCCATCCGCCATCATCGTCTCGCCCGCGCCGGTCTTTGGCGTCAAGCTGATCGAGACGGTGCAAAAGGTCTTCAGCTGGTGCGGTTTTCCCCTGCTGGTAGACGCCGAGAACTGGATGGCCCACCGCGGCGCCGCCCAAGTGATTTTGAATATCTTCCGCCACTCACGCACGCCAGGTAACTACGTGATCCTTTCCGGTGACGTGCATTACTCGTTTGTCTACCAAGTGCTGATCCGACACCGCAACGGCGGCCCCAAGATCTGGCAAATCACCAGCAGTGGCATCAAGAACGAGTTCCCGCCGCGCCTGCTGGAATGGTTCGATCGCCTCAACCGCTGGCTCTACTCCCCGCGCTCGCCCCTCAACTGGTTTACCCGCCGCCGCACCATGCAGGTGATGCCTTATATCCCAGAGCATGCCGAAGCGGGTGAGCGGTTGTGGAACTCGGCGGGCATTGGCCAGGTGTTTTTCAATGAGCAGGGCCAACCGCAGGCCATTTACCAGCACAACGCGGATGGAAGGCCTCGGACAAAGATGATGGCGCCAGAAAAATAGCGTTTCGCCACTCGTCATAAGCAGCACACCTGCCCTATTCAAAGCGCGCAAGCGCCGATGTACAGTAGCGCCAGCCACGGAGTATCGGCGTCAACCATGACTGGCCTTGGGCGCCAGCCCCCCGCAGGAAGCGCGCAGATGGACGATACATCCGGCAAAGAACCGCTACGCAATGAAGTGTCCGACCTTAACGTCGACCTGTTGCACGCCATCATGGAACTGGTCAGTGATGGCATCTGGGACTGGAACGCCAATACCGGCTTCGTCTACCGCAATCCCGGCTGGTACGAAATGCTTGGCTACTCCCACCACTCCCTGGAAAACAGCGTCTTCACCTGGGAGAACGTGATCCACCCCGAGGATTACCCTCGCGTGATGGCGGTGTTCGATGACTATATCAGCCAACGCGCCGCTCATTACCGGGCCGAATACCGTTGCCGAAAAGAAGACGGTACGTACCTCTGGATCGAGGACCGCGGCTACGTCATTGCCCGCAACCCCGACGGTTCCGTGGCGCGCATGGTCGGCGCACACCGCGATATCCATACGCGCAAATGCTCCATCGAACAGTTGCAAAAGCGCAACCAGTCTCTGGAAGCGCTGGTCGCGGAGCGCACCCTCGAGTTGTCGCGCGTCAACCAGCAACTGCAATTGCAACTGGACGAAAACCGCTCTTTGGCCGAGCGGGACGCCCTGACGCGCATCGCCAATCGGTATCGCCTGGAAAAGGTGCTGCTGGAGGAATGCGACCGCGCCGAACGCTTCCGCCTGCCCTTGGCACTGGTGGCCATGGATGTCGATGACTTCAAGCCGATCAATGACCAATACGGCCACGGCGTCGGCGACCAGACGCTGATACGGGTAGTGGAACACCTGGAAGCCTGCGTACGTAAAAGCGACTTGCTGGCGCGTTGGGGCGGCGACGAGTTTATGGTAGTGCTGCCCAAAAGCAGCCTGGACACGGCCAAAGAGTTGGCCGAAAGGATTCGCCATAAAATCAAGGCGGCGGCCCCCTTGGGCGCGTTGAACGTTACCCTGAGCCTGGGCGTAGTAGAGCGGCGCATGGGGGAATCTCCGGCGGCGCTGATGGCGCGGGCCGATCAAGCCTTGTACCGATCCAAGGCGGCGGGCAAGGATGGGGTGTCGGAATAGGCCGCAGCTCCTTCCAAGGTGGAATGACCCGGCAACTTTATTTCGTTTGCGGCAAGGCCAGGCGCGCGGCTTAGATAGCGCTGCGCCCACCACTGCCGAGTCTCCGAGTCATGAGCCACGCTAGCATCAGCCAGTCGATTTCCATCGTTCACCCCATCAGCCTGAGCCACGGTAAAAACGCCGAAGTCTGGGACACGGCGGGCAAGCGTTACATCGACTTTGTCGGCGGTATCGGCGTACTCAACCTGGGCCATTGCCACCCGGCCGTGGTGGCGGCCATTTGCGAGCAAGCCACCCGGCTAACCCATTACGCGTTCAACGCCGCACCGCATACGCCCTACATCGATTTGATGCAACGCCTCTGCGCCTTTATCCCGGTGAGCTACCCCGTCAGCGGCATGCTCACCAATAGCGGTGCCGAGGCGGCGGAAAACGCCCTGAAGATCGCCCGTGGTGCCACCGGGCGCACGGCGGTGATCGCCTTTGACGGCGCCTTCCACGGGCGCACTCTGGCGACCCTCAACCTCAACGGCAAGGTCGCGCCCTACAAGCAGAAGGTCGGTGTACTGCCCGGCCCTGTGTATCACCTGCCCTACCCCAGTACCGATAACGGCATGTCCTGCGCCGAAGCGCTGAAGGCCATGGAGCGTCTGTTCAGCGTGGAGATCGACGTAACCGATGTGGCCTGCTTCATCATCGAGCCGGTACAGGGCGAAGGCGGGTTTCTCGCCTTGGACACTGAGTTCGCCCAGGCGCTGCGGCGCTTCTGCGACCAGCACAACATCCTGCTGATCATTGATGAAATCCAGTCGGGTTTTGGTCGCACCGGCCAGCGTTTCGCCTTCTCGCGCCTGGGCATCGAGCCGGACCTGCTGCTGCTCGGCAAAAGCATCGCCGGCGGCATGCCGCTGGGGGCGGTGGTCGGGCGCAAGGCGCTGATGGACAACCTGCCCAAAGGCGGCCTGGGCGGTACCTACTCGGGTAATCCCATCGCCTGTGGGGCGGCGCTGGCGACCCTTGAGGTGATGAGCGACACAAACCTGCACGCCTGGGGCGTCGCGCAGGCGGCCGCGATTGTGGGCCGCTATGAAGCCTGGCGCGCACAGCAACTGTCGCCCTACCTGGGCCGCCTCACCGGTGTCGGCGCGATGCGGGGCATTGAACTGGCCCATGCCGACGGCACACCCGCCCCCAAGCAACTGGCGCAACTGCTGGAGCTGGCGCGAGAGGCTGGCTTGTTGCTGATGCCCAGCGGCAAGTCGCGGCACATCGTGCGCTTGCTGGCCCCGCTGACCATTGAGCCTGAGGTGTTGGAGGAAGGTCTGGATATTCTCCAGGCGTGCCTCGAAGAACTGGACGAGTAACATGTATCAACAGGTTTGACGCTGCTCCACTCAGTCGTTGAGCTTGTTCGTGAAGTCCGGGCGAGGTGGATGACCGTTGATAAGATTCCCGTTGTGGATATGTACGTATTTCTGTACGTTAACCCCACCCAACAAGGAGTCCCCATGGAAACTATCAACTACACCAACGCCCGAGCCCATCTGTCCGAAACGATGGACCGCGTCAACGATGATCACGTCCCACTTCTACTGACTCGACAAAAAGGCGAGCCCGTGGTGATGATCTCGTTATCAGAGTTCAATGCTCTGGAAGAGACGGCTTACCTGCTGCGCTCGCCTAAAAATGCCGAACGTCTCATTAACTCAGTCAACAGCTTACGAGCAGGCAAAGCCAAGCCAAGGCGGTTGATTGAAGAATGAAAATACTCTTTACCCCTGAAGGCTGGGACGACTACCTCTGGTTTCAACAGAACGACAAAGCCGGGCTCAAGCGCATCAATCTCTTGATCAAGGCCATACAAAGAGACCCGTTCGGCGGCGTGGGGAAGCCTGAACCCCTCAAACATAACCTGAGTGGTTTCTGGTCTCGACGAATCACCGCGGAGCATCGTTTGGTTTATGGCATCGAGGATGATGAAGTACAAATATTGATGTGCCGCTACCACTACTGAAATTATTCTGACGCCCCAGCCACCTTGACCTGATCCCCCCACCCGCTGAAAATGCCCGACGTTTTTTGTCTCCCCGCATACTACGCAGTGAAATTTTAATGTCTGATTCCTACACCGAAAAATCCGCCGAAGAATCCGTAGTCGCCCTGCACGCCAAAGCCGAATACGAAAACGCCATCAATCTTTCACAGCATGTGCCAGCCGCCAAGATCATCAGCGAGATGGTGCTGGACGCGTTTCACACCTCCAAAGAAAGCGACCAGATCCGCGAGCTGCGCGTTGCCATCCGCCAGGCCCACGATGCCTTCGATGATGACAAAGCCTATGAGCTGATGGGCCAGCTCAAGCAATTGAAAGACGCCGAAGCCGCAGACAACGCCGCCCTGGAACACCTGAGCAGTCAGTTCTCGATCAGCCGCATCCTGTCCAGCTTCAAGGACGATCCCGAGTTCCAGGAACTGGTCTATGGCCTGGCCCTCAAGGTGCTTAACCAGTCGCACCAGGCCATCAGCAACCCGAGCGCCGGCAAGGGCAAAGCTGCACGCGCCAAGAAAGACACCGAAGTGTTTGTGATCAGCAAAGATGGCATCAGCGTCACCCTGCCGCTGCGCACGCCGCGCTCCAAGCTCAATGTGGACCGCGAAGCACTGGAGTTCCTGGGCTTCACCTTTGTAGGCGAAGGCAGCGAGGCGGAGCTTGCGAGCGAAACCTTCATCGACAACAGCGGCGCCGAGCAGCCGGTCACGCGCAAGAGCATCGTGACCGCGCTGCAACAGCAAAGCGCCTTTGACGGCTACGCCATCGCCGCCCAGTAAGTGCCCAACACTACAAACTTCGCAGGGTCAAAAGAGCCTGCTCGACCTGGGCGAGAGTGATATGCCGGCCCACCGAGGCACGCACAAAGTGTGTGACGCCCAGGTCCTTAAGCAACAACGGAGTGTGAGCGGTGGTGCCTGCCCACAAGTTGAGCCCCAGCTCGCGGGCTTGGCCGACAAATGCCTTGGCCGGCAGGTTGTGCGGCACAAACGAGACAATTCCAGTCTGCTCGAACTGGTCGCACATTAGCGTCAACTGCGGCAGGCGCCGCAATTCCTTCGCCAGCAGCGCATAGGGCTCTGTACTCACCTGCCCGCCGCCGACCTGCACATACTCCTGCAGCGCCGTATGCATGCCCACCTGGGCCGAGAGGCTTTTTTCAGCAATTTCCAGCACCCGCGCACTGGCCACGTCCAGCCGGTTGACCTGGCCATCGGTGCTGGCGGCGTGCAAGTCGGCAAAATTGAGCTGCAATTGGCCAAGCAAGCGTGGCGACACGTAAGCAACCCCACTGCCACGGGGCCCGCAGAGAAACTTGCGGCCCGCACCTGTCAATAAATCACAATGGATATCCCGCACATCCAGCGGTAACTGCCCCAACGACTGGCAGGCATCCACCACATACAACGCGTTCGCGTCCTTGAGCAACGCGCCCAGCGCTTCCACCGGATTGATCACCCCACAGCACGAAGGCAGGTGCGACACACTGACCAGGAACACATCATCGTCCAAATGACGCCGCACCCACTCCAGATCCAGCGGGCTGGTGGCCGTGGTGGGGATCACTTCGACGCGAATGTCACTCGATAACTTGAGGTAGTTGAAGAAGATCAGGTTGGCCGCGTACTCAGAAGTTGATACCCAGACCCGCTTGCCCCGGGGAAATTGCAGTTTGCCGAGGATGCTGGTCCAGGCTTCGGTGGCACTGCTGAAAAAACCAATCTGTGAAGGCTGAGCATTCAACAGCCCGGCCATCACTCGGTACAGGTCGACGTTGAGCAACTCTTCATAGGCAAGCTCGGCTTCATAGCTGCCTATCTGCGCTTCAATGGAGGTAAAACGCTGTATAGCATTGAGCGTGGCCGACGACATCAGGCCCGCACCGGCGGTGTTCAAATGCACCCTATTCATTTCATGCTTCCTTGTTCCACAAAACAGCCGATCCTTTCATCACGCCCACTGCCACTGCGAACAACAGCAATACCGTACCCGCCAGCAGCCACGGCGACGGCAGGGATGGCTGTGACATCAGCATGAACGCCAGCGGCGGTGTGATCATCACGCCGATATTCACCCCCGCCGAGTAATAGCCGAGGTTGCGGTCAACGGTGTGACGGCTGGAGATACTGCTGACGTAGTGGGTGATACCGGGGAACACAACCATCTCCCCCAGGCTCCAGAGCACGGTGGCGGCCAGCAACAATGCACCGATATGGCTGAAGCCCATCAGGAAAAACCCTACGCCGGCCATCAGGAAACCCGCCACCAGTGAGCGACTGCTCGACAGGTGCGACATGCGTTGGTTAATCGGTACTTCGAATAGAATCACCAGCAGTGCATTGATAAAAAAGATGATGCCGACGTAGTAGGCCGGCAACTCGGTGTAGTTGATGATGTAGGCCGACAGAAACGTTGGCGGCAGCGCATAGGCGATGTGCACCGGCAACGCTGCCAGCAGAATCACCAGCAAGCGCGAACGCTCGTGCATTGCGCTTTCCGGCAGCCCATTGCCTTTACTGGCAACGCCAGCCCCTTGTGTCACCGGCACCGTACGCCCAAACCACAGGCAGGCGATAAAGGCGACAAGGGACAACGCTGCGTTGAGGTAGAACACCGCATCGGCGTTACTCAGGAAAATCAGGCTGCCCAAGAGCGGCCCGATTGCCATGCCGATGTTGATCGCCAGGCGGTTGCAGGAGAACGCCACTTTGCGCGATTCGCTACTGCTGTGAGCCACTGTTTCGGAGAACGTGGCGGGGGTGAATGCTTCGTAGCAGCCCCCCCATAGAAACGACAGCACAAACAACACCACGGTGTTATCCACCGACGGAATGATCAGCAGCAGCACCGCATTGAGCAGTAACGAACCGAGGATCACCCGATTGGCAGAAAAACGCTTGATCACCCCGCCGATGATCAAGTCCACAAACAACGCACCCGCGCCATACACGCCCACCAGCAAACCTGCGGTGCCCGCCGATACGGCGTGCTGATGAATCAGGTACGCCGCATAGAAAGGGAACGCCATGGTGCCCATGCGGAACACCAAGGTGATCAGGAACAGCAACTGCAAGCGGGCATTGAGCCCACGTAAAGCGCGATAGGTGCCCATCATCAGCGGATCACATAGACGTGGTCTTTGTTCTGGCGAATCTGCTCGTAATCCTCGTCGATACTGCGCTGGCTCTCCGATACCAGAAACACCCGCAGAGGGCTGCTGAGCAGGTCCACGGTCTTTTTCATCAACTTGCCGGCCTTGTATTTGACGCTCAGCTTATGCACCGAGGGCAGCGCCTCGATCAGTTGGATAGCTGAGTCGTTGAAGCCAGTGACCTCACCTTGCAGCGTAGTATCGGTGTTGATGACACAGGCTTCCTTGAGCTTTTGATAGCGCTTGCCGGCATAGTTTGCCTTGAACGCCTCACCATCGCAGTACGCCAGATAGGTGAGCTGCGCCTGGTTGCCGCCCAGGCTGATGTCGTGGAATCGGGGCTCCATGTTGCCGTTCAAGCGAGCACCGACTTCTACCAGCGCAGGGCCGGCTTCAGTGAGGATCACTTCCGAATGGGCTGGGCCGTTATTGATACCCAACGCCTTGAGCGCCTGCACGATGTAATCGACCAGTACGTTGGCCTCGGCACTGTCCGGCGCAATCAGAACGTCACGGTCATAGATGTTCTTGCCGCCACTGATTTCACGCTTCACATAACGCCAGATCCCACAGACGTAGGCCTGCCCATCACGGCTGACGGTATCGACGATATACTCCGGGCCCTTGAGGTAGGACTGGCAAAGAATTTCGGTGTTGGCCAGGCCGAAGATATCCAGGTTGGATATGACTTCCTCACAGGCGCGCTTGACGTCCTCGACGTTGTGGCAGATCGAGACGCCGTCTGTCGAAGCCGAGCTCAGCGGTTTGATCACGCACGGAAACACATGGCCGGCCTCTACCCAAGCCAGCAGTTGCTGGGGGTCCGAGGATTTGATCTGGCGGGCGGTCAACAGGCCCGCGGCCGCGACTTTATTGATCATCTCAAACTTGTCGCGGCGCGCACGTGACCCCGCGCTGCCGTTGGAAGTGGACAACTGCAGTTGTTCGCTCAAGTAGTCGGCAAATGGCACGCCTGGCTCCTGGCCAGCAATGACGGCGACTACGTTGAATTCGCGCAGGCGTTGCACGATCTCTTCAGCGTTGTCGTTGAACGCCAAATTGTGTTCGAACTCCGACAGATTCGGCCCGAGCATGCTCGGCATCAACTCTGGGGTACTCTGTACATGGATCAGGCTGAAGCCCGCATCCCGAAAATATTGCGGCAGGAAATTACCGCTCGAGTAGACATCCACCAATGCGACGTACTGCTTCATAAGAATGTCCTTTTTCAGTAATGAGTGGCGGTTTCAGAGGCCCGTGGCGAAGCCACGTCATCCAGCGCCAGGAAAATGTTCTGCGGAAACTCAGCCACACGGTGCAACAGGTGCAGGTACCAATTGATGCCATACACCGCCGACACGCGGGCCTTGACCTGACCCTGGTTTTTCACCTTCTGAATCAATTCAGGGCGCACACCGTGAAGCATCTCCAGCTCGCCTCGGTCGGCGATGCGGCTGGTGAGGATTTCTTCAACCAGCTGTGGGTCCTGGGTCGCGAAAGCGAACGGGCCACGGCCGCCATTGATTCGGTCCAGCAACCCCAGGTAACGCTCGTTGAGCGCATTGCCACGCGGTAAAGCAATCGCGGCAGGCTCAGCATAGACGCCTTTGACCAAGCGTACTTTGCAGCCAGTTTCCAGGACCGCCCCGAGGTCATCCGGGGTTCGATTCAATTGCGCCTGCAAGGTGATACCCACGTTGGGAAAGCGCCCGCTCAGTTGCAGGAAGATATCGAGGATCGAATCCGTCCATTGAGAACGCTCCATACTGATGATCACACCGATATCCTTATCGGCTGCATGGGTGAGGATCTTCGAGCAGTTCTCAATCGCCAGTTCGCGGGAAATGATGGTGCCGACGTTGGACAGGTCGAACCCCAGCTGCGGGGGTTCTTCAAGCTTGGGATGCTGTGCAATCAAGTCGATGAGTTTCAGGTACTCATCGGTAGCCGCGGTGACCTCGGCTAATGTCGTCGCTTCCTCGCCAACGAACTCGACACCGGTGCGATAGCCTTTCTCCAGCAGGGCCCCAAGCTTATCAAGCATCTCCAGGCGATCTTCGGAGATGATGTAACGAAGAGCGGCGGGCCGCAGGAAATCGCGCAGCGTCTCGCTCTGCAGGAACAAATCGCGATAGGTTTTGTTTGCCGCCAGTTTCTTCAGGGCCAGGGTTGCCAGCAGGCTGTTGTCGGTCGTGTTCATGGCATTAAACCCCGTAGGACTGGTTGAGCATACGACGTGCGAAACTCGAATCGTCGGTGTGGTTGGCAATCTTGTGAGCGCGGAACTTGGACGCGTAACTGAGCAACGTTTCCTTGTGGCGGCTCTGCCGATCACGGGTAAAGATCCCGGCCCACAGGTTGTCCCAGCGCGCGTACTCAGGGTGAGTCATCAGCAGCTTATGAGCCTTGCGCATATTCCAGTGGGGAATGGACGGATGTAGGTGGTGCACGAGGTGGTAATTGTCGTCGTGGCGACCGAAAAAGAAGTTCTCCAAAACATTGCCTTTACGGTTGCGGGTCAGCAACAACTTGTCGGTCTCAACCGCCGGCATCGGATAATGCTCGGCCAGCTCGATGATCCAGCCTACGGCCACGGCGGTGGTAAACAGCGGCACCAGCCAGAACAACACCCATTCAGCGACCACCCCAAACCAGGCGACCACAGCAAAGATTACCGCCCAATAAGCCCACATCATCATGCGTTCCTTGCGGATGCGCGGGTCTTGCCCCTGGACACGGTCCTTGACCACATACTTGATGTACTGAAGGGTTCTGTAGCCGGATAGCGCCATCACGACGTTCTTCAAGAAGAACTCGCGCTCGCTTTGTTGAAGGTCATACAGGCCGCACTTGAGATGGAAATTGTAGTCAGGGTCTTTTTCTGGATGCCCCAAGTGCACGTGGTGGTTCTTGATGTGCGAAGTGCTGTAGGACTGGTACAAGTGGAAGACCAGATACCCAGAAAGAAACGTACCGGCAAACCAGTTGATCGCACGGTTTTTTGCCAACACCTTGTGGGTTGACTCATGTAGTACGTTAGTCAAAGCACGTTGGGTGGTGCCGATTAGAAACAGCGAAACCGGGTAGAACCAATAGCTGATGCCCA
Source organism: Pseudomonas sp. FSL L8-0168 (assembly GCF_037976155.1). Lineage (NCBI taxonomy): Bacteria > Pseudomonadati > Pseudomonadota > Gammaproteobacteria > Pseudomonadales > Pseudomonadaceae > Pseudomonas > Pseudomonas sp. FSL L8-0168. The sequence goes on from NZ_CP150262.1 coordinate 4,243,244, forward strand.
ACGACAGGTAAATGGCAAACGCAATAATTGCATAGTCCTTACCCAGTGCGATGGCCCAGTGATAGTTATCTTTTTTACACAAGTGTTTAAGCATCCCGAATGTTTCCCGGGAAATACCGGCAGCGTATTCGCTAGCAGGTTCTTTGTTTTTATCGACCAGCATAATCACTCCATAATTAAGCGGCGCGCTGCAGCACTCGATCCGCGCAGGGCGAAGATGATTTTTTGAGTGCTGCGCCTATTGTTTTTTTTGCCTGAGCTAGACTCATCGGCTGCAAAAAAACTAAAGCACCGCTTAACAGTGAACAAGCTGCCCTTTTAGACAGGTAGCGCCAAATCACGCGCGCACGCGCGCGCTCGCCGATGAAAAATCATCGGCGAGCGCGGTATTTTTACGAGGGGGGCCTGCCGATCAGGCCTGTTCGCGGATGTAGCCCAGTTGCAAGGCTTTACGGATTGCGGACTTGCCGTTGGTGACATTCAACTTGCTGAAGATATTCTTCATATGAAACTTTACCGTACGCGGGCTCATGGAGACCAAGAGCGCTATTTCGTTATAGGTCTTGCCCAGGCTGGTCCAGGACAATACCTCTGTTTCGCGAGGCGTCAGCACGGTTTCCCGTACAACAGGGGCAAGCGAGGTTGCACCACTTTCCAGCGCCTCGTCGTAAACCGAGACCAGCAGCATCTGCAGTTCGCTTTTGTTGGCCAGCACTCTTTCGCGAAACTGTTGATGCTCTCCGAAACTGCACAGGTTGAGAATGGAATAAAAACCCTGGTTGCCATGCACAATAAAACTGGCGCCCTCGCCCACAGGCGCACACGGCCCCGGCACCGGCACCGCTTCTGCCGCAGGGGCCAGGATGTTTTCATCGCTCCAGAAAAACGGTTTTATGCGGCGCTTGGACAAGGACAACAAATGACCGCGTTGGTAAAAATCATCCGCCGCGTCACCGCGGTCCAGCGCATCGGGGTAATTGGTGATGATTTCCGCTTCGTCCAGCGTCGGCCCGCATTGATAAACCTCGAAATGCCCGAGGCCACGTCGACTCAGCTCGGCATCGAGCAATTGACGCACATCAGCGGGCTGAATGAGCGTGTTGTTATTGGCTTGACCATCGCTTCGCATGAATATCATCCCTGATGAGTGACAACGGGGTGAAGCTAGCGATCTGACGGAAGTGCTTCAATCCGGAAGCTTCTGATCAGAGCCGACCCACTCCGTAGGAAATTTCTCTAAACAGGGGAAAGAATGAAACACGCCTGACGGCCTTGTCCAGTGCTTCCGATGGCGAACCGACCGTGAGCAGCTATAGCGCCGCCTGATCAGACCACCTGCGTCGCAAAGGCCTCGCGAAAACGCTCCATCTCCCGCGAGTTGCCCACCGTCACCCGCACCCAATGCGGCCAGTCCTTCCATACCCGCCCAACCAACACATTCTGCGCCGCCAACTGCTCAATCACCTGCTCTGCCGGCCGCTTCACGTCGATCATGAAGCAGTTGCTGTGGGAGACGGTGCAGCTAAAGCCCCGGCCCTTGAGCCACGCGATTGTTTCATCGCGCAACCTGGCATTGAGCGCTTTGCGTTGGCCCACCAGTTGCGCGTCTTCCAGGCTGGCACGGGCGGCCAGCAAGCTGGCGCCGGCCGGGACGTTGTCGCCGCCAAACACCGCCAACCGCTCCAGCAACGCCGGGTGGCCGATCGCCAGGCCCAGGCGCGCACCGGCCATGCCGTAGATCTTGGAGAAGGTGCGCAGCACCAGCAGGTCGTCGTGGTCGTTGACCCAACTCACGCAACTGGGGGTATCGCAGAATTCGATATAAGCCTCGTCCACCACCAGCACGCTGCCCTTGGGTTTGTGCGCCAGGGCCCGCCGGATGGCATCGGTCGAGGTCAGGGTGCCGGTCGGGTTGTTGGGGTTACACAGGTACAACATGCCGGCCTGTGGGTCAGCCGCGAGCATGGCGGGCACATCATGGGCATGCTGGGCATCCAGGTTCACTTCATGCACCGGCGCCTTGATCGACTCGGCCGCCTGGCGCGGGACTTCGTAGGACGGCGTGGCCATCACCAGGCCGCGGGTCTGGCTGGCAAACGCCAGCACTGCGTAACGCAAGGCAGCCATCGAGCCGGCAAACACCCCGACGTTGTCTTCGGCTATACCCTGTTGTTGGGCGAACAGCGCGGCCAATGCGTACATATCGGGGTAAGGGTAACGTCCGGACGTTGCAATCGCGCGCTGCATTGCCTGGCGAGCCGCGTCTGAAGGGCCGTAGGGGCTTTCGTTGTAATTGAGCAGCACCTGGTCAGATTTTGTCGGCGCTGGGCTGGCGAGGGCCCATTTGAGCTGCCCCATCACAGGCAGGGCCGCGCCCAGCGCGAGAAGGGATCGACGACTGACACGCACCATGGTGACTACTCCTTGTAGAGGCGCGAGGGATTCGCGCAGGCCGTATAGAAGACTATGACGAGAAAGCCGTTGCCTGATTTACCACCAAGGCGTATCCCTGCACTCAGCACTTTATTGTTATAGCGGGCGCATGCAACACTTTCACTGCCGCGAACCTTCAAGAACGGGTTCTGCCGGCATGGACTGATGACTAAATGGAAGTGGTGAGCACTTGATACACAGACGGGAAAAAACCGAGCACTTGAAGAGCAACATCAAGTACTTGATCAAGAGTCGTGGCGAAACCCAGCTTTCGTTAAGCAGTGCCGCCGGCCTGACCAGGACCACCATCTACAACATCCTGGAAGGCAAGGTCGTTAACGTACAGCAGTCGACCATTCGCAAAATCTCGGACTTCTTCGGCGTCTCCTACGAAGAAATCGAGACCATCAGTTTTGAGGCCAAGGAAGTCATCGAGAGCAATGTTTCCCCACTGGGTAACAAGAACCCGGCGGCAGTGCCTGTGCTCAAGGAAAGCCTGCTCATGCAGAACCTGGGCAAGCGCATCGGTGAACTGGCCACGCTTCATCCGCTGACGTATTACTTCGGCAGCGCCTGCAACTTGATCGGCGTGCGCCTGGAGCACGGGATTCCGGGCCTCAATGAACCGGGGGACTTGCTGATCGTGCAGAAAGGCTCGTCGAGCGACGATAAAGAAAAGCTGGTGTACGACCGCGCCACCAAGAAGCTGTTCATCACCCTCGAACCCTGCGGGAACTCAGAGCGTTTGTGTGTCATCGGCGACATCCTTGAGGAGCGCTTCAATGACAACGTCTGAGGGCGCCGTGGAAAACAGCAAATACAAGTTACTGGGCTTTGAAAACGACAAACGCCTGGCGGTGATCATGGTGATCGCCACGGGCAAGGTCCTCAAGATCAAGCTGAGTGAAGTGCTCAGCAGTGAAATGATGGACAACTTCAACAAGATGGAAATCAAGAACCTGTACAAAAAGTTCTACTCCCAAGGCGGGACACTGACCGCCTACGATATAAACGACCGCAATGAAAACTCCTGGATGATCTACATCATCCTGAACTTGCTGCTGTTCACCTTCTATATCTTCACCAGCATTGCCGCGACCAAACCGATTTACCTGGAGTCGTTGGGCATCATCGTCACGCCGGGCACGTTCCTGTACCCGCTGACCTTCTTGATCGTGGACTTGCTCAACGAGAATTTTGGCTTGCGCCTGGCCAGGCGAGCCATTCTGTTTGCGTTTGCCAGCAACGCGATGATCATCATCCTGCTGTATGGCTCCACGTTCCTGCCGGGGCTACCGGGCTGGAAGCTGGATGGGCCTTATACCGACGTGATCCTGCAAGTGTCGTCGGTGCTGGTGGCCTCTTCGGTGTCGTTCTTGGTGTCGGAGAATATAAATTCCTATTTGCTGTGCAAGATCAAGGAGCTGACCAACTCCAGGTACCTATACCTGCGGATATTCCTCAGTACGTTCTTTGCAGTGATTATCGACAGCTTCCTGTTCTGCTTTATCGCCTTCTACGGGGCGATGCAGACCAGCGACATACTCAGCATGATCTATGTACAGATCGCGATCAAAGTCGGCTTTGCGTTCTTCAACATCCTGCCTGCCTACGGGGCACGTTCATTGTTCAAGCGCTATCAATAATCCTGTAAGAGCGAGCTTGCTCGCGAAGAACCCGAGCGCGCCGCGTTCAACCCGATGCGCTGCGTTATCGTTGACGTTCTTCGCGAGCAAGCTCGCTCCTACAAGGGTTATTTCAGCTGCAACTTGTGCTTGAGGCTCTGCATGACAGTTGTCTTGTTCTGCAGGTAGTCATTCAAGCCCCGAGCGCGCAGGTTGCACGCGTCACACTCGCCACAGCCGGTACCGATGATGCCGTTGTAGCAAGTCAGCGTCTGCTCGCGCACCAGCTCCAGTTGCCCGTGGTAGTCGGCCAGGGCCCAGGTTTCGGCCTTGTTCAGCCACATCAACGGGGTGTCGAGGCGCACGTCGTATTCCATGCCCAGTTTGAGGGCCTGGTTGAGTGCTTTGACAAACTCATCTCGGCAGTCGGGGTAGCCTGAGAAGTCGGTTTCGCACACACCGGTGATGACGGTCTCGGCCTTCACTTGATAGGCGTAGATCGCAGCCAGGGTCAGGAACAGGATGTTGCGCCCCGGCACAAAGGTACTCGGCAGGCTTTCACCCGAGCTGTTCACGGTCGGTACCGGGATGTTGTCGCGCGTCAGGCTGCTGATCGCCAGCTCATTGAGCAGGGACACATCCATCACTTTGTGCACAGTGGCCCCCAACTGCTTGGCCAGCTTCTGGGCCACTTCGATTTCTGCCACATGGCGCTGGCCGTAATCAAAGGTAATGCAGTGCACTTCGTCATACAGCGGCAGGGCCTGGATCAGACAGGTGGTCGAATCCTGCCCGCCACTGAAAACCATCACGGCTTTTTTACTCATTGCATTGCTTCCTGCATTTGTAGAATTGGGATGTAGGAGTGCGCTCGCTCGCGAAAAACGTCAACGATAACGCAGCGTATCCGGTTTAGCGCAGCGCTCAATAAAAAACCCCGCACGACTTTCGAAGGCGGGGCTTTTTTACTGCAAGACCACTCAGTGGGCGTAGGTCAGCAACAGCTCTTTCGGCACTTGGAAATCCAGGGACATCATCACGCTGAGCGCGGTGATGGTGAAAATCGAGAACACGAACAGCTTGCGCGCCCAGACGGTGTCATCCACCGCCTTGTAGCCGGTCCAGGCCATGTACAACCAGTACATACCCATCGCGGCGGCGACGGCGAGGTAGCTCATGCCGGCGTAGCCACTGAAGGTCAACATCAAGGTCGCCACGAGGAAGGCCAGGATGTAGAGCAGAATGTGTTTCTTGGCCACCTGAATGCCACGCTTGACCGGCAGAACCGGAATCGACGCAGCCAGGTAGTCATTGAAGCGGAAAATCGCGATGGCGTAGGAGTGCGGCATCTGCCACAGGCTGAACATCACCAGCAGCACCAGCGCGGCCATGTCGAAGCTATTGGTCACAGCCACATAACCAATCACCGGCGGCATCGCCCCCGACAGACTGCCCACCAGCGTGCCGTGAACCGACTTGCGCTTGAGGTACAGGCTGTAGAGACCGACGTAGATGACAAAGCCAATCACGGCAAACAGCGCCGCCAATGGGTTGGCCACCTTGTACAACAGGGCCACACCGGCAACACCCAGGACGGTCGCAAAGATCAGTGCCAGCTTCAGGGAAATAAGCCCCTGGACCAGCACGCGATTCTTGGTGCGCTCCATCTTGATGTCGATGTCACGGTCGATGCAGTTGTTGAATACGCAACCGGAAGCAACCACCAGGGACGTACCGATCATTGCTGCCAGGAAGATGGCCAGATCGACATGTCCCTTGGAGGCCAGGAAGAAACCGCCCGCCACAGAAAGCACGTTACCGAAAATGATCCCCGGTTTGGTGATTTGGATAAAGTGCTTAAGCGACATCGGGTCTTACCTCACTTCGCCATCATGTAGGTGTGGATGCTGAACATGATCCACAGCGACAGACCAACCAGCAGAACGATCACCAGGCCTGCGAACACAAACGCGATCACGTTCTCGCGCTGCTCTTTGGAGCGGTCCAGGTGCAGGAAGTACACCAGGTGAACCAGAACCTGAATCACCGCGAACGCCAAGACGATCATCAAGGTGATCGACTTGGGCAAGGTTGGGTACATCACCAGGCCGAACGGGATCAGGGTCAGGATGACCGACAGGATGAAGCCGATGGCGTAAGACTTTACGCTGCCGTGGCTTGAATCGTGGCTGTCATGGGAGTGTGCATTAGCCATTACAGAGTCCCCATCAAGTAAACGACGGTGAATACGCAGATCCAGACCACGTCCAGGAAGTGCCAGAACAGGCTCAGGCAGCTCAGGCGGGTCTTGTTGGTGTTGGTCAGGCCGTGCTTATTGACCTGATACATCATCACTGCCATCCACAGCAGGCCAGCGGATACGTGCAGACCGTGGGTGCCGACCAGCGTGAAGAACGCCGACAGGAAACCGGAACGGTGCGGGCCGTAGCCTTCGGAGATCAGCAGGTGGAACTCGTTGATCTCCATGCCGATAAAGCCCAGGCCGAACAGGAAGGTCAGGCCCAGCCAGCTCAGTACGCCCTTCTTGTTGCCCTTGTAGAAGGCCAACATGGCGAAGCCGTAGGTGATCGAACTGAACAACAGCAAGGCGGTTTCGCCGAGCACGTAAGGCAGTTCGAAGATGTCGTGGCCCGACGGGCCACCCGCTACGTTGTTTACCAGTACCGCGTACACCGCGAAGATCGACGCAAACAAGATGCAGTCGGTCATCAGGTAGAGCCAGAAACCGTAGACGGTTATTGGCCCCGAATCGTGGTGGTGGTCATCGTGCCCATGGTCATCGACATGGGCGTGTCCAGCATTGGTCACTAAGTTCGACATGGTTTAAGCCTGTTCCAACGAGGTTTCTACACGGTTGGCCGGGATCTTCTTCTCGGCTACCAGGCGAGCGTGCTGCTCGGCTTCGATGCGTTCGATCGTTTCGACCGGCACCATGTAGCCTTGATCATCACGGGCAGCGTGAATGATGAAGTAACCGATAGTGCCCACCAGGCTCGCGATTGCCAGCCACCAGATGTGCCAGATCATCGCGAAACCGAACACGGTCAACAGCGCACCCATCACCACGCCGGTGGCGGTGTTGTTTGGCATGTGGATCGGCTCGTAGTGCTTGGGCTTCTGGTACGCAGTACCGTCTTCCTTGGCTTCGGTGAACGCATCAATGGTGTTCGCAGTCGGGATCACAGCGAAGTTGTAGAACGGTGGTGGCGACGAGGTCGACCATTCCAGGGTGTGGCCGTTCCATGGGTCGCCGGATTCGCACATGTTCTGCTTGCGATCACGCACGCTGACGTACAGCTGGATCAGCTGGCAGGCGATGCCCACAGCGATCATCACCGCACCGAACATGGCAACGTACAGGTACGGTACCCACTCAGGGTTGGTGGTGGCGTTCAGACGACGGGTCATGCCCATGAAGCCCAGTGCATAGAGCGGCATGAACGCGACGAAGAAGCCCGAGATCCAGAACCAGAACGCAGCCTTGCCCCAACCTTCGTGCAGCTTGAAGCCGAACGCTTTCGGGAAGTAGAAGCTGAAACCAGCGATGTAGCCGAATACCGCACCACCGATGATCACGTTGTGGAAGTGAGCGATCACGAACAGGCTGTTGTGCAGCACGAAGTCAGCACCCGGGATGGCCAGCAGTACGCCGGTCATGCCGCCGATGGCGAAGGTCACCATGAAGCCCAGGGTCCACAGAACCTGGCTGGTCATGCGCAGACGACCGTGGTAGATGGTGAACAGCCAGTTGAATAGCTTCACCCCCGTCGGGATTGAAATCAGCATCGTCGCCAGGCCGAAGAAGGCGTTGACGCTGGCCCCCGAACCCATGGTGAAGAAGTGGTGCAGCCATACCATGAAGCCCAGTACGGAGATTGCGCCCGAGGCGTAGACCATCGAGTGGTGACCGAACAGGCGCTTGCCGGTAAAGGTCGAGATCACTTCGGAGAAGATACCGAACGCCGGCAGGATCAGGATGTACACCTCAGGGTGACCCCATGCCCAGAACAGGTTCACGTACATCATTGGATTGCCACCAAGTTCATTGGTGAAAATGTGGAAATCCAGGTAACGGTCAAGCGACAGCAGCGCCATGGTAGCGGCCAGGATCGGGAACGAAGCCACGATCAGCACGTTTGCCCAGGTGCAGGTCCAGGTGAAGATCGGCATGTCCATCAGTTTCATGCCAGGGGCGCGCATTTTCAGGACGGTGGCCAGGAAGTTGACCCCCGTCAATGTCGTCCCGAGCCCTGATAACTGTAGCGCCCAGATGTAGTAGTCCACACCCACGCCCGGACTGTATTGCAAGCCCGACAATGGCGGATACGCAACCCAGCCGGTCTTGGCGAATTCGCCGACGCCCAGGGAAACGTTGATCAGCACCACGCCGGAAACCAGCAGCCAGAAGCTCAGGGAGTTCAGGAACGGGTAGGCAACGTCACGCGCACCAATCTGCAGCGGCAAGGCAAGGTTCATCAAGCCGGTGAAGAATGGCATCGCCATGAAGATGATCATGATCACACCGTGAGCGGTGAAGATCTGGTCATAGTGTTCAGGTGGCAGGTAGCCAGGCGAACCCTCGGTGGCCATGGCCAACTGGGTACGCATCATGATGGCGTCGGCAAAACCACGCAGCAGCATGACCATGGCAACGATGACGTACATGACGCCGATTTTCTTGTGGTCGACCGAGGTCAACCACTCGGTCCACAAGTAGGACCACTTCTTGAAATAGGTGATACCCGCAACCAGCGCCAAACCACCCAGCGCGATCATGGCGATAGTCACCATTACGATCGGCTCGTGGAATGGGACCGCGTCCCAACTTAATTTACCAAACATCGTTTACTCCTCTGCCCCAGCAGTTGAATGCGCGCCCGTATCAGAACCTTCAACCACGGCCACTTCTTTCTTCTCGTGCTTGACCGGCTTGCCTGGCTTCATACCTTCGTACTTGTCGACGATTTTCTGAAACAGGTCCGGCTCATACGCGGAGTACAAGGCGACAGGGTTGTTCTGGCTCGGTTTGGTCAGAGCATCGTATTCAGCTTGATCAAGCTGTTTAGGTGCGGCCTTGACTGCAGCTACCCAGGCGTCGAAATCTTCCTGGCTTGTCGAGATCGCTTTGAATTTCATGCCGGTGAAGCCAGCGCCGCTGTAGTTGGCGGAGATGCCTTCCATTTCAGCTTTCTGGTTGGCGATCAGGTGCAGGCGGGTCTGCATGCCTGCCATCGCGTAGATCTGGCCACCCAGTGCTGGGATGAAGAACGAGTTCATCACGGCGTCGGAGGTGATCCGGAAATTAAGCGGGGTGTGCTCCGGGAAGCGGATCTCGTTGACAGTGGCGATACCCAGGTCCGGGTAGATGAACAGCCACTTCCAATCCAGCGCGACCACTTGGATGTTCACAGGCTTGACGTCGGACTCCAGCGGACGGTACGGGTCCAGCGCGTGGGTCGACTTATAGGTGATGTAACCCAGGGCGATGATGATGAGGATCGGAACCAGCCACACCGCGATCTCGATCTTGGTGGAGTGCGACCACTTCGGCGCGTAGGTAGCGCTGGTGTTGGACGCGCGGTATTTCCAGGCGAAGGCGAAGGTCATCACGATCACAGGCACCACAACCAGCAGCATCAGCAGGGTAGCGGTGATGATCAGGTTTCGTTCATCCAGACCGACCTGTCCTTTTGGGTCGAGCAAGGTCCACTTGCAGCCTCCCAGCATTAACATCATGCCAAGCAGCGGCAAAAAGCCTAGTAATCGGGGGTACCTGTTTTTACTCATCTCACGACCTCTAAAGCAGCTTGCGCAATGCAGTTGGGTTTTGATCGCCAACACTTCACCCTGCCAAGGGTTGGCATTTCTCTTCGATTGAATAAGAGCCTGCCCGACACGTCATGACTGTACGTTTCACGGACCTGCAGTGAGTTCTTATTCGATTTCGTGGCTAAAGGCCTTGTTACAGACCAATTCCATTTGGTGCGGATAGTTGAAAGGCTGCCGGAACCTGGGGTCGCATTGAGCCTTCCATCTGCTCCTCGACCGCTCCAATGCTCAAATATTGAACAGCACCGGACATTCAGTGCGGGCGATTGTAGTTAGCTAGCGATGTATAAACCATGTCTTATAAAGAAATAATTTTTATCGATTCCAGCAACAATCCTTCACCAAAGTTGCAAAGATTCGCGATCTTATCGTGTTCGATTCTCAACAAAAACCACAAAAATTGCCGTGTTATTGGGCACAGTGCCACTTCCCTTACGGCTTGTAAGGGCATGCGGATGCCGTCCAAGTCCCCATAAAACAAGGCATTCATAGAGGCAGCAGGGGTTGGAGCCGCACACAAATCGGGCCACTGCACGAACCACGAACTGACAGCACAATTTGTGCGCCGGGTGCAAATTAAAGGGCCGATTTGGCGGGTCAGAAACGTCCTGCGACAGCGTCCGTGTGACAACATGTCGCACGCTGCGCGCACCTTCCGTTGCCCCTCGTCACGGTGCTTTCACAAATCCCTACAAACAAAAACGCTCCGGCCTTCATTCAGAAGGAACGGAGCGTTTGGCAGCCGCGGCGACTCAGGCTTTGGGGTGACGGTTGCGATAGATGCACAGGGGCACCAGGATCGCCGTCAGCACGAATGCCACCAGTGCCCATTGGGCCAGGGACAGGCCGAGGATCGGTGGGTAGGGGGTGCTGCAGAAGCCGTCGACCTGGAAGCCCAGGGGAAACACCTTGGCCAGGGGCAGGTCGTCGACGATCGGCTGCAACACATCGATGCCGCAGCTGACTTGGGGGAAAAACTGGGTGTACACATGGTGGCCGGCCGCAGCCACGCCACCCAAGGCGCTGAGCACCACCCACCCTTCAAAGAACGTCAGCGCGCCCTTGGTGCGCATGGCGGCGCCGATGAACGCAAAGAGCGCAATCAGCAGCAAGGCGTAGCGCTGCAGAATGCACAGCGGGCACGGCGCTTCGCCCAGCACCACTTGCATGTACAGCGCCCCGCCAATCAGCGCCAGGCAGATGATGCCCAGCAACACCAGAAAGCGCCGCTCCCTGCCTAAACGCATGTCGTCAATCATCCCCGTCTTTCCCTTTCTCTGATTATGGTTGTGCCTGATGGCAACGAGTTTACACACAGGCAGTGGTTAAAACAGAGGGGGGTTAACAGCGGATTAATCGTGGCAAATGTAATGATTGTGCGGACGCCATCGCGGGCAAGCCCGGCTCCCACATTGGAATGCAATCCTCTGTGGGAGCCGGGCTTGCCCGCGATGATGCCGATACGGTCAATTGGCCAAATTCTATTCCAACGCCGCCGCCGGGCCAAAGAACTCATAGCGCGCCTGCTTCTCCGGCACACCCAGCGCCTTGAGATGCCGCTTGATCGCCGCCATGAAGCCCTTGGGGCCCAAGAAGTAGGCATCAATATCACGCTGCTCAGGCAACCAGGCCGCCAGTTGCTCCTGATTGAGCATCCCGACCTTGTCTGCCGCCGGGCTGATGCCGTCATCCTCGGCGTAGCAGTAGAAACGCTTGAGCTGCGGATGCTTGGCCGCCAGGGTGTCCACCCAGTCACGGAATGCATGCACCCCGCCGTTACGGGCGCAATGGATGAAGTGCACCGGGCGTTCGGTTGCCAGGGCGGCTTCGAGCATCGGCAGTGTGGGCGTAATGCCTACCCCGCCGCTGATCAACACCAGCGGTTTATCACTGGCGGCCAGGGTGAACTCACCCGACGGCGGGAACAGGTCAATGGTCGCGCCGACGTGCATCTGGTCGTGCAGGTAATTGGAGACCCGCCCGCCCACTTCGCGCTTGACGCTGATGCGGTACAGCCCGGTGTCGGTGAGGGCCGACAGGGAATAGTTGCGGCGCACTTCTTCGCCATCGAGCACCAGTTTCAGACCGATGTACTGGCCGGGGGCTGCGACCAGGATCGGGCCGTTGTCCACCGGGGCGAAGTAGAAGGAGATGATCTCGTCGCTCTCCTCCACGCGCTTGACCAGCAGGAACGCCCGCGCACCCCGCCAGCCGCCGGGCGCCTGGGCTTTTTCGTCGTAGATGGCCGCTTCGGCGCCGATCAGAATGTCCGCCAACTGGCCGTAGGCCGCGCCCCAGGCACTCATGACCTCGGGGGTGGCAATCTCGCTGCCCAGCACTTCGGAAATAGCCCGCAGCAGGCAGGCCCCAACGATGGGGTAATGCTCCGGCAGAATCTGCAAGGCCACGTGCTTGTTGATGATCTTGGCCACCAGGTCGCCCAGTTGGTCCAACTGGTCGATATGCCGCGCGTACATCAGCACGCCATTGGCCAGGGCGCGAGGCTGGTCACCACTGGCTTGGTGGGCCTGGTTGAACAGCGGACGGACTTCGGGATACTCGGACAGCATCATGCGGTAAAAATGGGTGATCAGTGCTTCACCGCCGCTTTCCAGCAGGGGCACAGTGGATTTAACAATGGCACGGTCTTGGGCACTCAGCATGGGAGACTCCTCGGTCTTTTTACTCATTACCCTTAGGTAGTCAGTATTCGTGCCAACTAATAAACCCATGTTTTTCAATAGTTTAAACACTATGTAGTCAGTATGACCTCCTACGCTTTATAGTCATATCGACTACAAGGAGTCATTATGACTGCAAAACCGCTGCTCACCGCCCTGCTGCCGCTGGTCGCCGATCTGTCCCGGGAACTGCCCGAAGGCGAGCGCTACCGCCGCCTGCTGCAAACCATGCGCGCCCTGTTGCCCTGCGATGCCGCCGCGCTGCTGCGGCTGGATGGCGAGTGGCTGGTGCCGCTGGCGGTGGATGGCTTGAGCCCTGACACATTGGGCCGACGTTTCAAGATCAGCGAACACCCGCGCTTTGAAATACTGCTGAGCAGCCCCGGCCCTACCCGCTTCGACAGCGACAGCCAATTGCCCGACCCCTATGACGGCCTGGTCGCCGGTTTACACGGCCACCTCGAAGTCCACGACTGCATGGGCTGCCCGCTGTTTATCGACGACCAGCCGTGGGGCCTGCTGACCCTTGACGCTCTCGACAACGAGCGCTTTGAACGGGTCGAACTGGACGCCCTGCAAGCCTTCGCCAGCCTCGCCGCGGCCACCGTCAACGTGGCTGAACGCATCGAGCGCCTGGCGCTGCGGGCCGAAGACGAGCACCAGCGCGCCGAAATCTATCGCCAAGCCAGCGGCCAGCAGCACAAGGAAATGATCGGCCAGAGCAAGGCGCATAAACGGCTGGTCGAGGAAATCAAGCTGGTAGGCGGCAGCGACCTGACCGTGCTGATCACCGGCGAAACCGGGGTCGGCAAGGAGCTGGTGGCCCAGGCGATCCATGCCGCGTCATCGCGTGCCGACAAGCCCATGATCAGCCTCAATTGCGCCGCACTGCCGGAAACCCTGGTAGAAAGCGAGCTGTTCGGCCATGTACGCGGCGCTTTCACCGGAGCGCTGAATGAGCGCCGAGGCAAGTTTGAACTGGCCAACGGCGGCACGTTGTTCCTGGACGAAGTCGGTGAACTGTCATTGAGCGTACAGGCCAAGCTGCTGCGCGTGCTGCAAAGCGGCCAGTTGCAGCGCCTGGGTTCGGACAAGGAACACCAGGTGGACGTGCGCCTGATTGCCGCCACCAACCGCGACCTTGCCGAAGAAGTGCGCAATGGGCGCTACCGTGCCGATTTTTACCACCGCCTGAGCGTGTACCCGCTGCAAGTGCCGGCACTGCGTGAACGCGGGCGTGATGTGCTGCTGTTGGCTGGCTTCTTCCTTGAACAGAACCGTTCGCGCATGGGCCTGGGCAGCCTGCGCCTGACCGGCGATGCCCAGGCGGCGTTGCTGGCCTACAACTGGCCCGGCAATGTGCGCGAGCTGGAGCACTTGATCGGCCGCAGCGCGTTGAAAGCCCTGGGCAACTGCCGCGAGCGCCCGAAAATTCTCAGCCTGAGCGCCCTGGACCTGGACTTGCCCGACGTGAGTACGGCGGTGGCAGAACAAGCACCGGCCCAAGCCCTGCCCATGGTCAGCGGCGACCTGCGCCAGGCCACCGAGCACTACCAGCGCCAACTCATCAGCGCCTGCCTGGAACGCCATCAGCGCAACTGGGCCAGCGCCGCCCGCGAACTGGGCCTGGACCGCGCCAACCTGGGGCGCATGGCCAAGCGGCTAGGCCTCAAATAAAGCAGGCACCTCAGTCCAATGTGGGAGCTGGCTTGCCTGCGAAAGCGGTGGGTCAGTTAAAGACACATTGACTGGCACACCGCCTTCGCGGGCAAGCCCGCTCCCACAGGGGATTCGTGGCAGGTGCTGCTTCTATCGGCAAGCCGGCTCCCACATTCAGGCTTGGCTAGCCTTGAGGCCCGCCAAGATGGACCGGGGTTTACGAAACACCAGCACATTCCCCAGCATCACCAGCACCAGCCCCATCAACGCCGGCGCCGTCCACTGGTAGCCCTCGGCCACGGCCGACACATTCAGCGCCACCACCGGAAACAGCACCGTGCAATACGCCGCCTTCTCCGGGCCCATGCGGCCCACCAGGGTGAGGTAAGCGGTAAAACCAATCACCGAACCCGGGATCACCAGGTACCACAGCGCACCGATATACCGCGCACTCCAGTCCATCTCGAAGGGAATGCCACGCACCGCGCAATAGGTCGCCAGCATCGCCGCCCCATAGGCCATGCCCCAGGCATTGGTGGTCAACGGCTTGAGCCCAGCCTTCTGTTGCAGGCTGGACAACAGGTTGCCCGCCGAGAAGCACAGGGTGCCCAGCAGGGCCAAGCCCAGGCCCAACAGGGTTTGCGGGCTAGCGGTATGCCCAACCAGCTCCGGCCAGAATAAAAAGCCCAGCCCCAGCAACCCAAGCGCCCCGCCCATCAACACGTTACGCGCCACCCGCTGGCCGAAAAACACCCGGGCATTGAGCGCGTTCCACAAGGTCGCCGTGGAGAACACCACGGCCACCAGGCCACTGGGGATCCACTGGCTGGCAGTGAGAAAGCACATGAAGTTGACGCAGAACAGGCACAGCCCTTGGGCCAGGCAGATCAGGTGCCCGCGCCGGTTCATCACCTGCAACTTGCGGCTGAGCAGCAACAGCGCAAACAGCACCAGCGCCGCCAGGCCGAAGCGATAGACAATCGACACGGGAATCGCCACCACGCCCAGCTGCCACTTGAGCGCAATCCAGGTGGTGCCCCAAATCAGCACCGTGAGTAAATACAGGAAGAGGTTCATAGCAGGCTCCATCGTTTGAGCCACAGTGTTGCCTTCAACCACCCTGAGGTTCTTGCACATTCTTGCGCTTTTGTCGGGCGATGGGCTCACAGCGCCCGCTGCCGGGAGTAGGATGCAAGACGTCGGAGAACACACCATGCCAGAGCTGGAATCGCTGCACGTCTTTCAATCCCTCAACCGCTCGCCTCACGCACGCTTGGAAGCCTGCGCCGAGCTCGGTGACGGTTTGTCTGCGGCCGTGTGGAGCAACCACCACGATGCCCAGGACTACCAGGCGCCCAGCCATCACACCTTGTCCTGTTATATCGGCGGCGGCACGGGCACCTTTCGCCGTGACCGGCCAGGCACCAAGGGCGGCCCCGACAAATTGTGCATACTGCCGGCCGAGCACCAGTCGGCGTGGGTGATCAATGGCGAGATACGCCTGGCCCATGTGTATTTCAGCCCGGAGCAATTTGCCCTCGGCTGCGTCACCTTGCTGGACCGCGAGCCGCGGGAGTTGCAGTTGCGTGAGACGACCTTCCTTGAGGACGCCCGTCAGGCCCGACGCTTTCACCAGTTGATTAGCCTCAACTGGCTCGAACCCGGCGAGCGCCTGCTGACCAGCAGCCTGGCCCATGAACTGCTCAGCCACACCCTGCTCAACCAGGTCGGCGTGCGCGACGGCCTGCGCCTCAAAGGCGGGTTGGCGGCGCACCAACGGCGGCGTTTGGTGGAGTACATCGACCACCATGTTGAAGATCCCATCAGCCTCGGCCAGTTGGCGTCGATGTGCGCGCTGTCGGAATACCATTTCGCCCGGATGTTCCGTCAGAGCTTCGGCGTGCCGCCCCATCAATACCTGCTGGCACGCCGCCTGGCACGCGCGCAAACTTTGCTGCGCAACAGCTCGTTGCCCTTGGGTGAGGTCGCCTTGAGGTGCGGTTTTTCCAGCGCCAGCCATTTCAACCAACGCTTTCGCCAAGCCATGGGCGCCACCCCGGGTGAATATCGCCAGGCACTGCGCGCCTAGGCCATCAAGCCCAGCGTCTTGGCCTTGGCCACCGCCTGAGTGCGGCGCTCCACCCCGAGTTTGCTGTGGATGCGCCGTGCATGGGTCTTGACGGTGTGCAAGGAGATATACAGGCGGTCGGCGATTTCCAGATTGGAGTTGCCCAGGGCGATCAACTGCAACACTTCGAGTTCGCGCTGGCTCAGAGGGTTTTGCGTCGCACCGGCAGGCGTGACCTGAGGCTCCAGGCCCAGCTCACTCAATAGCCCGGGTGCACGCAAGCGCAGTTCGCGAATCGCCTGCTGTACCTGGCAACGAGCCGCCAGCGCCAGCCCGGCCTGCAATGCACGACGGGCCAACGCCGGGTCACCGAGTTGCCAGGTCACCTCACCCAACACCAGGTGCAGTTCGGTTTCCAGACACAGCATGCCGCGCTGCCGGGAGGTTTCGAGCAAGGCATTGAGCCGTGCGATAGGTTGCTCGGCACAGCCCAGCCTGACCTCGGCCAGCACCAGCAAATACTCCAGACGCGGGATCAGTTCCAGGGTCGCCGGCGGTGCCTGCTTGGCACTGGGCCCACGGAAATGGCGCAACACCCGGCGCACCGCTTGTACCGTCAATTCAGCCCGGCCCTGTTGTAGCCACAGGTGTCCGCTGACCAACAACAACACCGCGCGATACACCGTCTCCGGGACATGGCGCTGCTGCATCAGGCGCTCGGCGTTGCGCAATTGAATGAACGCCTGGGCGTAGTCGCCACGGTTGGCCGCCAGCAGCGCCAGGCCGAGATAGCCATATAGCACGCGCTTGTCCTGGCTTTGCAGGCACATGCTCAAGCCGGTCTCGAAACACTCGGCGGCCAGGGTGTCTTGGCCCTGACGCAAGGCCAGATGCCCACATCGCAGGACAATACGCCCCACCAACGGCCCGGCGGTGAGCCGTTGCCCGGCCAACATCGCTTGCACCGTTTCCAACAGGCTTTGTGCCCGGTACGGCGCGCCACGCTGTTCCAACAACTGGGCGTGATCCAACTCCAGCAGGGCCTCCAATACCAGCGAACCGTGGGCCCGGGCCAGGCATAGCGCTTCACGGTTCAAGCGTTGGGCGGCCTCCAACTCACCGCGCAGCAAGGCTTGCTGGGTCAGGCCCGACAGGCACATCAGCCGTGATGTCCAGGCGCTGTCAGGCAGCGCTTGCAGGGCTTCGAGAAAGTGCTCACGGGAGCGCTCGGCATCACCGCTCAAATGCAGCAACCACCCCCACTGCGCCTGCCAACGCGCCAGCAGGTAGCGCTGCGCGGCGGCCGTCGGTTGCGGGGCGAACCGGGCCAGTTGGTCGATGCACAAGGCGGCCTGTTCGAAGCGCCCGGCAAACAACAACGCGGCCGTAAGCAGCCCCACCAACTGCGCCGAACCCAACATCAACTCATCGCCATGCTGTTCATGCAGGCGCAACAGCAGCAGGGCATTTTGCTGGCGAAACAGATCCTCAAAACTGAAATACTGCAACAGGCTCACCGCCACTTCGTATTCATGCGCCAGCAACGCCTGCTCGAACGCGGCCTGCCAGTCACCCTCGGCGCTGAACCATTGGCACGCGCGTCGGTGCCAGGAGCGTTTGGCCGGCCAGGGCTCATCGCGCAGCAGTCGCGCCAACGGTGGGAAAACGTGGAGCCAGTCGCTGGTGTCTTCCCAGGGCTGGATAAACGCACCCAGTGCCTGCAATTCGCGCAAATGCTCAGCGCCGTCACCACCACCGAACAAGTACTCACACAGGTTCAGGTTGAAACGCGGCAGATGGGCCAACACCCGCCAGGCCTCAGCCAATGGCGCCGACAAGGTGTTGAACAGCTCATGCTGCAGGTAATCGAGCAGGGTTTTGTCGGGGTGGCCGTCGCCCAACAAGGCGATACGCACACCGGCGCACCAACCGGCGCTGAACTGCATCAGGCTGTCGACGGTATGCCCCGGGGCGAGCAGTTGCTCGACTTCCTCGGCGCTGAAAAACAACTCGCTGCACTCCAGCAACTCATCGTCGAGCAACAGGCGTGGCCAATTGCACAACGGGCGCCGTCGCGCGCCCAGCCACCAGGTCAACTGCGGGCTGCCAGCGGCGAGCAAACGGTCCAGCAGCGCATCCAGCTCAGGCGCAGGTGAGCGACAGAAATCATCCAGAAACAACCACGTGGTGTGTGACCAACGGCCCAAGTCGAGCAATAACGTGGCTTCATCCACAAACGGCAAGCCAAGCTGCTGCGCCAGCCGTGCGCAGAATTCCAAGGGGCTGAGCGCGGCACCGTTGAGTGGCATCCACACCACCCGGCACCCCTTCGGCGCCTGCAACGCACACTCGGCGAGCAACGCGCTCTTGCCACTGCCACCCGGCGCGCACAGCAACCTTACCCGCGCCTGCGCCGTCAGCAGCGGCACAGTCAGCCGCGCACGCAACACATGGTGGGCGGACAGCCGTGGCATAAATCCAGAACGGTCCAGGCAGCGGGTCATGGCGGTCATTGCTGCATCCTGCTGTTTTTATTGTTGCGTCACCCTAGACCTGTGGTTGGCGGTTGTTGAAGAAGTATTCAGCGGGTTGATTGAAGACCATAAAAACCAAGGTATACGTCCTTCAGTGTGGGAGCTGGCTTGCCTGCGATGGCGGTGCAACAGCAATCGATGAGCGGCCTGGCCCACCGCTATCGCAGGCAAGCCAGCTCCCACATTTTCAACCTCATTTCAGTGTGGAATCAGCGAACGCCCGCCGACCTCAGTGCGGCCGGGGTGTAGTCCGCCGCCTTGGCTGCGAAACCGAACACGAAGCTGCTCTTCTCCTCGTTCTTCATGCCCAGCGCGATGTAGCGTCCGGCAATCAGGTCGTACAGGGTTTCCACGGTGTAGGCCGGCACCTGGTGGTCGTAGTAGAACTGCGAATGGCCTTCGGCAACGCGCCACAGTTGGCCGCGGCCGTCGTAGTGGTCCACCAGGGCGACTTGCCAGCTGTCTTCGTCGATGAACATATGGCGTTTGGCATAGATGTGCCGCTCGCTGGGCTTGACGGTGCCGACCACTTCCCACACGCGGTGCAGTTCATAACGGGTCAGGTCCTGGTTGATATGCCCGGCCCTGATGATGTCGTCGTACTTGAGGCTTGGCGAATCGAGCTTGTAGCTGTTGTAGGGAATGTACATCTCCTTCTTGCCCACCAGTTTCCAGTCATAACGGTCGGGCGCGCCGGAGAACATGTCGAAGTTGTCGGTGGTGCGCAGGCCGTCGGAGGCGGTGCCTGGGCCGTCGTAGGACACCTGCGGCGCGCGCCGCACCCGGCGCTGGCCGGCGTTGTAGATCCAGGCCAGGCGCGGTTCCTTCACCTGGTCGAGGGTTTCATGCACCAGCAGTACGTTGCCCGCCAGCCGCGCCGGGGCGGTGACCGATTGCTTGAAATAGCTGAGCACGTTGGCGGCCTTGGCCGGGTCGATATCCGGAATGGCTTGCGGCACCGCTACTTCTTCTTCGAAACGGATCGGCGTGTAGCTGCCATTGGTCTGGGGCGTGGCCTGAGTGATGATGCGCCGCAGGTTGCCGCCGTGGTAACGGGTGATGTGATTCCACAGCACCTCGACGCCATTTTTAGGGATAGGGAACGCGTAGTAACGGTTGCCGGTAAAATTCTCCAGGCCGTTGCCATCGTTGATCGCCTTCACATTCACGGCGCTGCGCTTGATCGACTCGTAAATGTCCGCCGGCAAGTTGACCGTGCGGTGGCTGGTGTACACCGGAATCTTGTAGGTCTCGGGGTAGCGCTTGAACATCGCCACCTGGCCGTCGGAGAGCTTGTCCTTGTACTTGTCCACCGTGGCAGCGGTGATCACGAACAGTGGTTTTTCACTGGCGAAGGGGTCGGCGAGAAACCCCTTGCTGTCCACCGCGCCTGCATTCTTGGGGATGCCGCCGGTCCAGGCCGGAATCGAGCCATCGGCGTTGCCGGCTTTTTCCGCGCCGACCGGGGTCAGGGAAGTGCCGAGCTTGGCTGCTTCTTCGGGCGATACCGCCGCCATTACGTTGGCGGCCAATACGCTCAGGGCCAACATTGCAATCATCTTACGCATAGGGTCTTGTCCTTCTTTTAAGCCAGATCAGAAGTTCACGCCGAAGCTGAGGGCGAGGAAGTCGCGGTCGGTCAGGGTGTTGTAGTCACCGCCAAAAAAGTCGGTGTAGCTCAGGCTTGCGGTGTAGGTGCTGCGATAGTCCGCATCCACGCCGACGCTGATGGCCTTGGCGCCTTTGTTGAACAGGCCGTTGGGGCCGTAGCCCGCCACGTCGTGGGACCAGGACAGGTTGGGCTTGAGGTTCACACCGGCAATGGCGTTGTTGTAGTCAAGGATCGCCCGCGCCCGGTAGCCCCACGAGGTGGAGGTGACAAAACCGTCGGTGTCACCTTGAAAACCGTAGGCGCCGTACACCGAGTCTCGGCCGTAACGCAGTTTGGTTTTGTCTTCCAGGCCGGCGACGTGCACCACCGCCGCTTCGCCCACCAGGGTCAGGCGCTCGGCGCCCAGTACCTGGTCGAAGAACTGGGTCATGGTGCTCTGGATCTGGGTGATTTCCTTGCGGCGGTAGCCTTTGTTGTCATCGCCGAAATTGCTGCGGATGGGTGAGGCGAGCTGACCCGCGATGGGGTTGACCAGGGCCAGGGTCAGGTCGGTGGTGTTGAGCTGCACCGGCGCATTGGGCCGATAGCTGATTTCGCCGGTCCACGCCGTGCCCGTGGGCAAGGTGGTGGAGAAACTGGCGCCGAACAGGCGGATGTCTTCCGGGTAATCCAGGTAGTACTGGCCGCGGCCAAGCATGGTGCTTTGCGCCAAACCGCCCCCGGAACCGGGTGCCAGGGCGTTGGCGGTGTTGATGATGCGCCCGATGGTGGCCAGGTTGGTATTGGCGGTCAGGGTGCCGACGGTCGGTGTACGGCTGTGGTAGTTCATAAAGTACAGGCCGTACTCAGTGTCATCACCCAGCCAACGCAGGGCCGCGCCGAACTGGCCGGAGTCACGCGCATCGCGGTCACCGGCACGCCGCACGATCACGCCTTCATTGGTCACGCCAAACCCTTGACCAAAGGCAGCGGCCACCGGTTGCAGCGGTCGGATCGCCGGGCTGCCCACGGTGTAGTTATTGGTGCAGCCGTCCGCCGCCACGTCCCCACCGAAGAAGGTGCCGCAGTTGTCGAGCACCGTCTGGTCCCATTCCAGTTGGTAGAAACCTTCCACTGTCAGTTGATTGGTCAGGCTCTGGGAGGCAAACAGCATGTTCACCGGGATCAAGCCTTCCTTGATCTCGGCACCGGGCCTGCGAAACGCCGACACGTCGATCGGGTTGATGCTGTTGATGGAGTTACCGATGAAGGTACTTTCGCCCCAACTGACCACCTGCTTGCCGGCGCGCACGGTGCCGGGCAGGTCGCCCAGGGAGTAGTTGTGGTAGACGAAGGCATCGAGGATCTGCGCACCGCTGGACTTGGCGCCTTCCTTGCGGTTGTGATCGCTGATGGGCTTGAACTCGCGGTCTTCGTCCTTGAGCTCGAAGTCGTACCAATACTTGCCACGCACGAATACCCCGGTGTCGCCGTACTTCAACTCAAGGTCGTGCAGCCCCTTGAAGATCTTGGAGAAGGTCTCGCCCTTCTTGAAGTTGAGGCGCCCGTCATCCCCGGTGGACGCCTGGCCCGTCCCGCCATTGACCGTGCCGACCAGGCTTTTATCGGCATCGCGCATGCCCCAACTGGCGCCGACCGACAGCGAGGAGTCGAATTGCCCTTCGATCTCGCCGATGTTGAACGAAACAGCCTGCGCCTGGGCACAGCAGCCCAGCGCAACCGCAGTGGCCAGCGCCTGTGGCGTGAAGATGGCGCGCATTATTGTTTTTGTCATGCGTCTTCCCCGGTGAGTGACAGAAGGCCCCACCCTACTGCCGCCCTTGAGGAGCGATAAGCGCACCAAGGAGGTATTCGTGTTGTCGCTCGAAAGGATGACGGGGTTCTCTGGCCGGGCGTTGGCTTGGTGACATGCATGCGATGGATGAAGGGTTATCAGAAGGATCGATGGCGCCCTGTAATTATTGCCGATCTGGTAATAGTCCTTGTCCTGATTCGCTATTACTCATTTTGTTACAACCGACTATTCTTGCCTGGCTTTCAGGGCAAACAGCCCGCTCCCGCATTGGGGAGAAAAGCTGATTTATAACGGATTGATCCCGTAATCAGTCTGTTCCCGGTGTTCACTGACGTTGATTTGTCGCTCCTTGATCCAACGTCTTACTTCGGCCGCTGCCTATGCAGCGGCCTTTTTTATGCCTGCAATAAAACGGGGCGTCATCGACGCCCCGTGGGATTCATTGATTTACCGGCAATGATCAGAGGCTGAACTTCTGCAAGTTGGCCATCATTTCCTTCAGTGCCTCGATATTGTCCTTGGGGTGCGCAGCCCCTTCGAAATCGCAGATCTGCTGCCAGTGCGCGGCCACATCCTGCGGCGAAAAACCGGCCTCGGGATCAAAACCCACACCCAGGCTGCGCTCCCAACGGGTCTTGCCGATCCAGCCGCCACCCACTTCAAACAAGCCTGCGGTTTCTTCACAGGCGTCACTGCCCAGGTACACCACCAGCGGGCTGACCAGTTCCGGCTTGAGGCGCTCGAACACCTGCGGCGGGATCAGCCCTTCGGTCATGCGTGTGCCACCGGTGGGGGCAATCGCGTTGACCAGAATGTTGTTCTTGCGCCCTTCCAGCGCCAAGGTGCGGGTCAAGCCATACAGGCCCAACTTGGCCATGCCGTAGTTGGACTGGCCGAAGTTGCCGTAAATGCCTGACGTCGACGCCGTGAAGATCACCCGGCCATAACCCTGCTCGCGCAAATGCGGCCAGGCGGCGCGGGTGACTTTGTAGGCGCCTTCGACATGCACCCGGTAAACCAGGTCCCAGTCGTTGTCGTCCATTTTGTGAAAGGTCTTGTCGCGCAGGATGCCGGCGTTGTTGACCACCACGTCGACCCGGCCGAAAACATCCAGGGCGTTCTGTACGATCTTGTCGCCGTCGGTGACGGAGTCATGGTTGGCCTCGGCAATACCGCCTGCCGCGCGGATCTGCGCCACCACCCGGTCGGCCGCCGAGGCGTTGGCGCCCTCGCCTTGGGTTGAGCCACCGAGGTCGTTGACCAGCACTTTGGCCCCGTGCTTGGCGAACAGCAGCGCATGGGCCTGGCCCAAGCCACCACCGGCGCCGGTGACGATCACGACCTTATCCTGAAACTGCACTGACTCACTCATACCGAACTCCGCTGGCGACAATGGGATAGGCAGAGTGTCACGCACGCAGCCTTTGGTCACAATAAAGACGGCCGGGGCTGAATGGTGCTTGATAAGGCAGCGGGATGATGCGCGGAATCAGGAATAGGCCGCGCGGGGTGAAGGCTGGCTGATGCGCTCACGAAACGCCTGGTAATGCTTGAGCACCTGGACCGGCGCCTCGATCTGCGGGTAGTGGCCGATATTGGCCAGCCTTATCGTGTCGGGCGCGGGCACCAGTTGGCGATAGCGCTCGACCATATGAGCCCCGGAAATCGGGTCTACTTCGCCGTCGATCACCCGCAGCGGCACTTCACCTCGCTGCATGGCCGTGAGCCAGCGCTCGCGCAGACGACGGCGCTGGGGGATGTAGGCGATGAGTTTGTGCAGGATACGCGGGCCGTCGTTGCAACTGATCAAACTCCAGAAATCATCCAGCACGCTTTCACTGGGCCGCGTCTGGGGGCCGAAGATCTGGTTGAAACTGCTGGCCAAGGCATTGCGCCCAAAGGCCCGACCGATCATCCAGCCCAACGGGCTGAGCAGCAGCTTTTGCACCAGCGCCGGCCGATGGGTTTCCGGAAACAGCCCGCCGTTGAGAAATACACAACTCGCCATCGGAAACCGGCCCTCGTAATGCCGAGCCAATAATTCCTGGGCGACACTGTCGCCGTAGTCATGAGCCAACACATGCACCGGCTGCTCTACGCGCAGGTGCTCAAGCAGCGCCTGTTGCAGATCGGCCTGTTCCAACAGGCAATAGTCGTGGTCCAAGGGTTTGGCCGAGTCGCCAAAGCCGAGCATGTCGCAGGCAATCACCAGATTGCGCTGGGCCAGGGGTTGCCACAGGTAGTGCCAGTCCCAACTGGCCGTGGGGAAACCATGAATCAGCAGCAACGGCTCGCCCTGCCCGGCCATCCAATACCGCACGGTGTGGCCACGAAAGACGAAGTCCTGGCCGCGCTTGCGCCAGGCTCTGAGCGGTATCTCGGCGAGTGGCATCAGCTTTTATACCCGGGGTCCTGGTGGTCCAATTTGCGTAGCAGCGCCGGCCAGGCCAGCGCACCACCCATACCTTGGGCGCTTTTTGTGACAGCTGCCACCATCGCCTTGGCACCGGCGAGAATCTGCGGCTCGATGGCGATCAACTCGGTGCCGCCGCTCTGGGCCAGCACCTGGATCTCGCAGGCGCGCTGGAAGGTGAACATCATCAGGAAGGTATCGGCGATGGTGCCGGCGCAGGTCAGCAGGCCGTGGTTATGCAGCATCAGGAAATTGTTCTGGCCCAAATCCGCTTGCAGGCGGGCCTTTTCCTCGTGATTGAGCGCCACGCCCTCATAGGCGTGATAGCCCAGGCTGGACAGTACAAACAGCGATTGCTGGCTGATGGGCAATACACCCTGCTTTTGCGCACACACCGCTACGCCCGCAGCAGTGTGAGTGTGCAGCACGCAGGTCACGTCGTGGCGCACTTCGTGGATGGCGCTGTGGATGGTGTAGCCCGCAGGGTTGATATCGTAGGGGCTCTCCATTTGCTTATTGCCGGCCTGGTCAACCTTGACCAGGCTCGACGCGGTGATCTCGTGGAACATCAGCCCATAGGGGTTGATCAGGAAATCTTCAGTGCCCGGCACCTTGGCCGAAATATGCGTGAAGATCAGGTCATCCCAACCGTGCATGGCCACCAGGCGATAGCAGGCCGCGAGGTCCACGCGGGTTTGCCATTCGGCGGCGCTGACCTGGGCTTTGACGTTTTGTGGCGATGGAGCAGGGGCTAGGCTCATGGCAATGACCTCCTTGGCGCACTTCTTATGGTGTCTAAAGTGAGAGCCAGTCTAGTCAGACGCCGAGGCGCAAGGAGTTTCCTTGGCAGCCAGCTTGATGACTGAGCGAGTCAGTCAAGAGAATAGTACAAATACGTGTCAAACAAGCGCCGTCAATAACGGCGCTCCCTGGGGCTCAACCGCGCAGCGCGGTGATCAAATCGGCCAGCCAAGGCTCGGCGTCAGCTTCCGGGGTGACGCTTTCGCTGGCGTCCAGGCGCAGCATCGGCTGCACTTCGCGGATGCCCAGTTCGGCGAACAATTCGCGCATTTGTTCACCGCCGCCACAGAAAGTATCGCCATAGCTGGCGTCGCCCAGGCCGATGACCGCTCCCGGCAGGCCGCGCCAGGCGGCGGGCAGTTGGTCGCGGATGGTTGAGTACAGAGGCTGCAGATTGTCGGGCAACTCGCCCATGCCGGTGGTCGAGGTCACTGCCAGGAATGCATCGGGAGCAAAGGCCTGCACGTCTGCCAGCGTGGCACGTGCGTTGTGCCAGGCGTTGAAACCTGCGTCCTTGAGGATTTCTTCCGCGTGGCGAGCGACTTCTTCAGCCGTACCGTAGACCGAGCCGGAGAGGATGGCGACTTTCATCAATCTGATCCTGTGGTTGAGCGAAAGCGTGGGATATTAGCAGCCCGTGCCAATATTTCAGTGCGCACCGTGCAACATTCCAGACTTGCCATAAACTGGCAAGGTCAAAACCAGGCCATGGACCGCTCTATGATTAACGCCAAACTGTTGCAAATGGTCGTCAATGCGTCCAACGACGGAATCGTTGTTGCCGAGCGCGAAGGCAACGACAAACCGCTGATCTACGTCAACCCGGCCTTCGAACGGCTGACCGGCTATACCCTCGACGAGATCCTGTATCAGGACTGCCGCTTCCTGCAGTCGGGCGACCGCGACCAACCGGCCTTGATCGCCATCCGTGACGCGCTCGACAGCGGCGGCGCCTGCCGGGAGATCCTGCGCAACTTTCGCAAAGACGGCACGCCTTTCTGGAACGAACTGTCGCTTTCGACCGTGTACAACGAGGTCGACAAGCAAACGTATTTCGTCGGCGTGCAAAAAGACGTCACCACTCAAGTCAAAGCCCAACAGCGCGTCGCCCAGCTGGAAGCCCAGTTAGCCGAGCTCAAAAGTGAGCTCGCGGCACTCAAGGCGACGAGTGGATTTAACAAACTGTAAAAAACGCGGTCTTTAGAGCGATAATGGCTTTTTAATGCCTCAGCCTTGAGCCAGATCAATGCAACGCGACACGCTATTGACGCAGGACGAGCTGGATTTTATCCAGGACATGCAGCACAACCCGCAGCTCAACCTGCGGGATGCATGGTCGAGCCTGACGGTTAATGGCGGCGCACAGATTCGCGATTTGCTCACGCGGCTAGCGGCTCACGACCAGGTCACCATCCAGGCGCAGTTCGACAACCAGCAACTCACCTTCCCGTTGCACCTGGTGGAAGATGAGTTTCATGCCGTGCATTTGCGCCTGGGCGTACCGAGCATTTTTGAAGATGGGCCGATGATCCGCCCGTGGCGCCTGGCGCTTGAAACGCCGGTGGCGCTGGAAAACATCAAGGGCTACTCCAGCGCGCTGTGGGTGCACGAAGTGTCATTCAAAGGGGTGCTGGTAGAAGTGCGTGGCCGGGTCAAACCGCCAAAGACGTTTTCCCTGTGGTTCAGCCCTTCCGGCTACGAACGCATCGCCCTGCGCGGTACGCTGGAGCGGGAAACCGCCCGCGGCCTGTTCGCTTATCGCCTCAGCCAGAGCGATGCCGATGAGATCGAACGGTTACGCCAGTTCATCCTGCACCAGCATCGCCTGGTTCATCCTCACGTTCATGCCTGAGACTCCAGATGGCCGCTGAGCAGTTGCTGCAAGCGGCGCGGCATCAAGCGCCCGTCATTGCCCAGACAACCAATCGATGCCCCCTCCAGGCTGTGTTCTGCCAGCTCTGACGCCTCTCCAGCCAGCAGCAACGGGCAGTCGAGGGTGAAGGCCAGGCGATTGAGCCGCGACGCCAGCTCTGCGCCAGGGGCATGGTTGGAAAACAGCACCAGGGCTTGCGGCCGAGTGCGCTCACAGATCAGCGTTAACTCATCCAGTGGCTGGCCAACGCCCAGGACCTTGACCGCCAGTTTCTCGCTCGACATCAACAAGCCCGCCACCAGCAACTCCAGCTCACGGCACTCTCCGGCAATGGCTGACAGCAATACCCTGGGCGCTGGCGAGGCACAGGCCATTTGCAGGCACCGTGCGACACGCGAGCGCAGGAAATTATCGAAGAACAGCCACTCGCTGGCTTGGCCAAAGCGGCCTTGGTGACGTAACAACTGCTGCCACAGCGGGACCAGAATGTCCTGGAACACCACGGCCGTCGAATAGACGCTGAAGATCTGGCCGTACAACCGGTCGAGCTCACGATCATCAAAGGCACTGATGGCCTGCCGCAATTGCGCCTGCCATTGGCGCCACTCCAGTTCGGTATCGCTGCGTGACGCGGTAGCCGGTTCGTTGGGCTGTGGGTCGCGCGCCAAAAGCTTGCCGACTTTGCTCACCGCCACGCCACGTTCGATCCAGTCGAGGATGCGGTGCACGGTGTCGATATCGGTGCTTGAGTACAGCCTGTGCCCACTTTCGGTGCGTAAAGGCTGGATCAAACCGTAGCGACGCTCCCACGCCCGCAAGGTCACCGGGTTTACACCTGTGAGTCTTGCCACTTCACGAATCGGAAACAGCCCCTCGCAGTCAGAGTGGCTGTCGGCTGTCGTTTCGCGAAGAGGCGCAGTGATTTCGGGCATCAGCGGTCAAAAAACTTGTATGAATTTGAACACCATTTAACGCCGATTGAACTGCATGATTCAAGATCTACGGCGATCCATCCGAAGTTTCTGGCGTATTTGGGCAAATCCGGAATAATCCTTGCCTGTTCTTTTGCGTCGCTGCACCACCCCGCAGCCTCGTTCGTGCACAGCCTACCCGGCTCGGCGCACTTGCTGATTTGGAGATATACGATGTCTACCTCACCCGTCACCTTGATGGTTGCGCGCCGCGTGGCCAAAGGTCGCTACGAAGAACTGATGGCCTGGCTGCGTGAAGGCGAGCAATTGGCGACTGACTTCCCCGGTTACCTGGGTTCCGGCGTGCTGGCCCCGCCACCCCATGATGATGAGTTCCAGATCATCTTCCGCTTTGCCGATGAAAAAACCCTGCATGCCTGGGAATTCTCCGCGTCGCGCAGCGCGTGGCTGAGCCGAGGCAGCGAGCTGTTTGCCGACCCGTCGGAACACCGCGTCAGCGGTATCGATGGCTGGTTTGGCGCAGTGGGTGCCCGCCCGCCACGCTGGAAACAGGCGGTGGCCATCTGGTTGGCATTTTTCCCGGTATCGCTGCTGTTCAACTTCGGCCTGGGGCCGCTGCTCAGCGAGTTGGACCTGTTCAGCCGCGTACTGGTGAGCACCGCAGCGCTGACCCCGTTGATGGTTTATTTCTTTATACCGCTGTCGACCCATCTGTTGGCGAACTGGCTGCACCCTTCGCCCCCTCGCAAAGTCACTGAAGCCGCCGCTTGAGTACAGGGAGGCCGGCGCGCTGGTATAGTTTGAGCCTGCCAGCGACTTGAGCCTCCCATGAATGCAACCAACGCTCCGATCCTGATCACCGGTGCCGGCCAGCGTGTCGGCCTGCATTGTGCCGAGCGCCTGTTGGATGAAGGCCAAGCGGTGATGTTCAGCTACCGCAGCGAACGCCCCGGCGTGCAGGCGCTGCGTGAGCGCGGTGCCATCGGCGTGTTTGCCGATTTCTCCAGCGAAGCCGGAGTGCTGGCTTTCATTGCCGCAGTCAAAACCCATACTCAAAGCCTGCGCGCAATCATCCACAACGCTTCAGCCTGGGTCGCCGAAACCCCGGGCGACGAAAGCCGTGCCTTTATCGACATGTTCAGCGTGCACATGCTTGCGCCGTACCTGATCAACCTGCATTGTTCACCTTTGCTGCAACGCTCGACACCCGCCGATATCGTGCATATCAGCGACGACGTGGTGCGCAAGGGCAGCCGGCAGCACATCGCCTATTGCGCCACCAAGGCCGGGCTGGACAGCCTCACGTTATCGTTTGCCGCGCAGTTTGCGCCGCTGATCAAGGTCAACGGCATCGCACCGGCGATGGTGATGTTCAACGAAGGCGATGACGCGGCCTATCGCGCCAAGGTCCTGGACAAGTCGGCCTTGGGCATCGAGCCCGGGCCCGAGGTGATCTACCAGAGCGTGCGTTACCTGCTGGACAACCCCTATGTCACCGGTACCACCCTGACCGTCAACGGTGGGCGGCATATCAAGTAAGCCGTTTTTGAGGATGTTGTATGACCTTATCCCTGCCCCACCACTACCGCGAGATCCTCAAGGGCCTGGGCGAAGACCCGCAGCGCGAGGGCCTGCTCGACACGCCCAAGCGTGCCGCCAAGGCCATGCAGTACCTGTGTCATGGCTATGAGCAGAACCTGGAAGAAATCGTCAACGGCGCACTGTTCGCGTCCGACAATGACGAGATGGTGATCCTCAAGGACATCGAGTTGTATTCGTTGTGCGAGCATCACCTGCTGCCCTTCATCGGCAAGGCCCATGTGGCCTATATTCCGACCGGCAAGGTGCTGGGCCTGTCAAAACTGGCGCGCATTGTCGACATGTTCGCCCGGCGCCTGCAGATCCAGGAAAACCTCACGCGGCAAATCGCCGACGCCATCCAGGACGTGACCCAGGCCGCCGGCGTGGCGGTGGTGATCGAAGCCAAGCACATGTGCATGATGATGCGCGGCGTGGAGAAACAGAATTCAACCATGAACACCTCGGTGATGCTCGGCGCCTTTCGCGAGTCGAACACCACCCGCATGGAGTTCCTGCAACTGATTGGACGGAGCAAGTAGCAATGCCACAACTTCAACCAGGCATGGCGCGTATCCGGGTCAAGGACCTGTGCCTGCGCACCTTTATCGGCATCAACGAGGACGAAATCCTCAACAAACAGGATGTGCTGATCAACCTGACCATCCTGTATGCCGCCCAGGAAGCCGTGCGTGACAACGACATCGACCACGCCCTGAACTACCGCACCATCACCAAGGCCATCATCGCTCACGTCGAAGGCAATCGCTTTGCCCTGCTGGAGCGCCTGACCCAGGAACTGCTGGACCTGGTGATGAGCAACGAATCGGTGCTGTACGCCGAAGTCGAAGTGGACAAGCCCCACGCGCTGCGCTTTGCCGAGTCGGTTTCGATCACTCTGGCCGCCAGCCGCTGATACCAAGTGAGCCCTATGAACGACCAACAACGCCTCGAACTCGAAGCCGCCGCCTTTCGCCGATTGGTGGCCCACCTGGACAGCCGCAAGGATGTGCAGAATATCGACCTGATGAACCTCGCCGGCTTCTGCCGCAACTGCCTGTCCAAGTGGTACAAGGCCGAGGCCGACGAACGCCAGATCGAGGTCAGCCTCGATGAGGCCCGTGAAGTGGTGTACGGCATGCCGTACGCCGAGTGGAAAGCCCAATACCAGCAAGAAGCCAACGCCGACCAACAGGCCGCGTTTGCCAAAGGAAAGCCTCATGACTGATTTGAACACCCTGCGCGCCAGCCTCAACAGTGGCGAACACCTCTTTGCCGACACCCTGGCGTTCGTCGCGGCCGGTTACAACTACCAGCCGCAAGCTTTCACCAACGGCGGTGTGGAAAACGCTGCCGGACAGAACGAAGGTTCGTGCAAGACCCTGGGTTTGGCGCTGCTGGAAGGGTTGAGTGATAAGGAAGCACTGCTAGCATTTGGTGAGCATTATCGGTCGGTGGTGGCGACGCCTGAGGGCAGTGACCATGGCAATATCCGAGCGTTGATTGCCCATGGGCTGGCCGCAGTGAAGTTTGCTGAACAGCCTCTGACTCGCCGCTGATTTAATAATCAACCCCGCTCAATGTAGGAACCGGGCTTGCCCGCGAGGGCGGTGGTGACTATCACACCGCTATCGCAGGCAAGCCAGCTCCCACATTTGTTTTGCGGTGTCTCGGCTAGATCGCAGGCATAAAAAAACCGGCTTTCGCCGGTTTTTTCAATTTCACAGGTTTAGAACGAAGCGTCCTTCAAACCGTCGAGGTAACGCTCGGCATCCAGGGCCGCCATGCAACCGGCGCCGGCCGAGGTGATGGCCTGGCGGTAGACGTGGTCTGCCACGTCGCCGGCAGCGAAGATACCTTCGATGTTGGTCGCGGTCGCATTGCCTTCACGGCCACCTTGCACCACCAGGTACCCGTCTTTGGCTTCCAGCACGCCTTCGAACAGCGAGGTGTTCGGGGTGTGGCCGATGGCGATGAACACACCGTCGACTTTCAGCTCGTCGAAGCTGCCGTCGTTGTTTTTCAGACGGGCACCGGTCACACCCATGTTGTCGCCCAGGACTTCATCCAGGGTGGCGTTGAGCTTGAGGATGATCTTGCCTTCGGCGACACGGGCGTGCAGCTTGTCGATCAGGATCTTCTCGGCGCGGAAGGTCTCGCGGCGGTGAACCAGGGTCACGGTGCTGGCGATGTTGGCCAGGTACAGCGCCTCTTCCACAGCAGTGTTGCCACCGCCGACCACGGCAACCGGCTTGTTGCGGTAGAAGAAACCATCGCAAGTGGCGCAGGCCGAAACGCCCTTGCCCATGAACGCTTCTTCCGAAGGCAGGCCCAGGTAACGCGCACTGGCGCCGGTGGCGATGATCAGCGCGTCGCAGGTATACACACCGCTGTCACCGGTCAGGCTGTAAGGCTTTTTCGAGAAGTCGACCTTGTTGATATGGTCGAAGACAATCTCGGTTTCAAAGCGCTCGGCGTGCTCTTTCATCCGCTCCATCAGCACCGGGCCGGTCAAGCCGTGGACATCGCCAGGCCAGTTGTCGACTTCAGTAGTGGTGGTCAACTGACCGCCCGCCTGCATGCCGGTGATCAGCAGCGGCTTGAGATTGGCCCGGGCAGCGTAGACAGCGGCGCTGTAACCGGCAGGGCCGGAACCGAGAATAATCACTCGGGAATGACGGGTATCAGACATGACTCACTCCTACCGACCGCCCAAACCACAGGGCGGCGGGAATAAAAAAGGACCGCGAAGCACTTGGGGAAGGCTTTGACTCGCCAGGTCCTGAAAATAATGGGTGCAGCGTATCGAGGGGGGCAAGATTAAGGAAATACGCATTAACAATCCAGCTCATAGGTGTTCTCTATGTGCGCAATTAAGTTAATCGACACCTTTGTAACCCTGGATGTCGCCTACCTGCCCGCGCTTTCACAACAGGTGCAAAGCCGGTAAGGTCGGCGCGTTCGCCATTTTGCTCGGAGTATTCCATGCCCGCCCCTGCTCTTTCCGGCCCGCAATACCTGCGTGAAGGCCTCAAACTGGTGTTGAGCCCTGGCCTGCGCCTGTTCGTGTTGCTGCCGTTGGCGATCAACCTGGTGCTGTTCGTCGGGTTGATCTATTTCGCCGGCCATCAGTTCAGCCTGTGGGTCGATAGCTTGATGCCGACGCTGCCCCACTGGCTAGGCTTTTTGAATTACCTGTTGTGGCCGCTGTTTGTTGTGCTGGTGGTGCTGATGGTGTTTTTCACGTTCACCATGCTCGCCAATATCATCGCCGCGCCGTTCAACGGGTTTCTCGCCGAGAAGGTCGAGGTCGTGGTACGTGGCACCGACGACTTCCCGCCGTTCAGTTGGACCGAACTGGCCGCCATGGTCCCACGCACCCTGGCGCGGGAGATGCGCAAGCTGGGTTACTTCCTGCCACGTGCCATCGGCCTGTTTATCCTGTCGTTCATCCCGGTGGTCAACCTGATCGCGGCGCCGTTGTGGCTGCTGTTTGGCGTCTGGATGATGGCGATCCAGTACATCGACTACCCGGCCGATAACCATAAGCTGGGCTGGAACGAGATGCTCGCATGGCTGCGCCAGAAACGCTGGCAGAGCATGAGTTTTGGCGGCATTGTCTACCTGGTACTGCTGGTGCCGGTGGTCAACCTGTTGATGATGCCAGCGGCGGTGGCCGGCGCAACGTTGTTCTGGGTGCGTGAACAAGGCGCCGAGGCGATGGCGCAGCAAGCGGTGGCCAAGTCATAAATCCATCATCGCACTGACACAATGGCGACATGGCCCACGCCGACACTGTGGGTCATGACGACAGCCTCGCTTCACATCACCCTCATTACCGAAACCTTCCCGCCGGAAATCAACGGGGTGGCCAATACCCTTGGCCGCCTGTGCGAGGGTTTGCGCTCACGCGGCCATCAGGTCGAACTGGTGCGCCCACGTCAGAACACCGATAAGAGCCGATCAAGTGACGATCAACTGCTGCTGTGCCGCGGCTGGCCATTACCCGGTTACCCAGGGCTGCAATGGGGCCAATCGTCGATGCGAAAACTGCTCCGACGCTGGAGCCGGCAGCGCCCGGATGTGTTGTATATCGCCACCGAAGGGCCGCTGGGATTGTCCGCTTTGCGGGCGGCGCGGCGGTTGGGAATCAGCGTCGTCAGCGGCTTTCATACCAACTTTCAGCAGTATTCGAACCAGTACGGCTTGAGCCTGCTCAGTCGCGTGGTCACCCATTACCTGCGCTGGTTTCACAACCGCTCGAGCCTGACCCTGGTACCGAGCGCCAGTCAGCGTCTGGAACTGGAGCGTCGGCATTTTGAGCGCTTGGGGATGTTGGCCAGAGGCGTCGACAGCCAACTGTTCCACCCCGCTAAACGCGACAGCACTCTGCGCGAACGCTGGGCATTGAATAATGAGCAAATCGCAGTACTGCATGTAGGACGACTGGCGCAGGAAAAGAACCTGGGACTGCTCAAGCGCTGTTTCGAGACCTTGCAAGACAGATACCCACTGCGTCAGATGAAACTGATCATCGTTGGTGATGGGCCGCAGCGAGCCATGCTGGAGAAAGACCTTCCCGACGCCATTTTCTGCGGTGCCTTGCGCGGTGAAGAACTGGCTCGTCATTACGCATCCGGCGATGTGTTCCTGTTCCCCAGCCTGACCGAAACATTCGGTAATGTGGTTTTGGAGGCCATGGCTTCAGGACTGGGAGTTGTGGCCTACGACCAGGCAGCCGCCACCCAGCATATTCGTCATGGCTATAACGGGGTGCTGGCGATGCCGGGGGATGAAAATGCGTTTTGCGATGCCGCCAATTGGCTGCTGGAGGACGCAGAAGGTTTACGCCGTATGCGCCTCAATGCCCGTCAACACGCAAGCCGCCAAGGCTGGCCAGCGATTGTCGAGCAATTCGAGCATCAGTTACGTGGGGTGTGCGGGGAGAGTTTTGACCTTCCAACGCAACCTTACGTGCGCTGAACAATCGGTCAATGATCAAACGCATGGCGAGCCTGCTACCGGCCACTCAAGTTTTGCCCGGTATTTAAACCGGGAACCAACGGTTGCGTAACGCCAATCATAGAGACCTGCCGATCAAGCAGGCCCTTTGAATATGGAGATAATGAACAATGCCAATTTATGGAATGGGTGTACGCAATGGCGTCAACATGCCAACCGCGGAGTGGACACGCCAGCAACAATGGCTGGATCAATCCCGTGCAGAACCGCCAACCTACGGCCAGCCTGGGCACAAAGATGGGCTCAAGACTGATCATCACAAAGAGCTGAATAAGCGGCCAGGGTATTAATCACTAAAGCAACAGAACTCCCTGTGCCCCATCACAGGGAGTCCGAGTCCTTACACTAAGGTCGTCAACGCCTCACGACTGAAGGGCAGGATGTCGCCTTCACGCCCTTCGCGCACCTTCACCGCCCAATCCGGGTCCACCAGCAATGCACGGCCCACTGCCACGAGGTCGAACTCATCGTTGTTCAGGCGCTCCAGCAGTTTCTCCAGGCTGGCAGGCTGGGCGACTTTGTCGGTGTTGACCATGAACTGCAGGAACTCGCCATCCAGGCCCACGCTGCCCACCGTGATGGTTGGCTTGCCGGTGAGCTGACGCGTCCAGCCGGCCAGGTTGAGGTCCGAGCTTTCAAATTCCGGCTCCCAGAAACGACGGGTGGAACAGTGGAAAATATCCACGCCAGCGTCAGACAATGGCTTGAGGAACTCACCCAACGCTTCAGGGCTTTGTACCAGGCGCGCGGTGTAGTCCTGCTGCTTCCACTGGGAGAAACGCAAGATGATCGGAAAATCCGGGCCGACAGCGGCGCGGGTCGCCTGGATCAGTTCGATGGCAAAGCGCGAGCGGTTGGCCAGGCTGCCACCGTATTCGTCGGTGCGCTGGTTGCTGCCTTCCCAGAAAAACTGGTCGACGAGGTAGCCGTGGGCACCGTGGATTTCCACGCCGTCCATGCCGATCGCCTGGGCATCCTTGGCCGCTTGGGCGAAGGCGTTGATCACCTGCGTGATGTCCTGTTTGGTCATGCCGTGCACAACGACATTGCCGTCCTTGAGCTTTTCCATCGGGCCATAAGCCGGCACGCTGGCGTCAGGTTCAGTGCCGATACGGCGCACACTGCCCACATGCCACAGTTGCGGGACAATCTTGCCGCCTTCGGCGTGGACTGCATCGACCACTTTCTTCCAGCCGGCCAAGGCGGCTTCACCGTAAAAATGCGGCACGTTGGGGTAGCCGTTGGAGGCTGGGTGCCCGACCACGGTGCCTTCAGTGATGATCAAGCCCACACCGGCAGCGGCACGGCGACGGTAGTACTCAATGACTTTCGAGTTGGGTACGCCACCTGGGGAGAACGAGCGGGTCATGGGCGCCATGACCACGCGGGTCGACAATTGCAATGCACCGAGCTGGAAGGGTTTGAACAAGGCTTGGACGGGCATGGAGCGCTCCACGGCTAAGAAATTTATGACGTGGATAATATGGAGAGCAGAGCGTCTCTCAAAGCACTATTGATCTAAATGATTAAGGTATAGAAGCGCCCGAATACCTGTAGGCGTCAACTCAGGGCTTTTTCGATGGCCTGGATGATGGAGGGATCTTCTGGGGGCGTACGGGGTGAGAAGCGCGCAAGTACGCGGCCATCTTTACCTAACAGGAATTTCTCGAAGTTCCAGGTGATATCCCCGGGGAATTCAGCGCCCTCGCCCGCCAGCAAGCGGTACAACTGGTGCCGATCAGGGCCGTTGACGTCGATCTTGCTGCCCAGTGGAAAGGTCACGCCATAGTTCAGGCTACAGAACTCGCGGATTTCTTCCTCGCTGCCCGGTTCCTGACCGGCAAACTGATTGCACGGCAAGCCGAGCACCGTAAACCCTTGGCCCTTGTACTGCTGGTAGAGGTTCTCCAACGCCGCGTATTGCGGGGTCAAACCACATTTGGACGCCACATTGACCACCAGCACGACTTGGCCCTTGAAAGGCGCCAGCGGTAGCGCTTGTCCGTCCAAGGCTTTGAGTTTCAGATCGTGGAAAGCACTCATGACGAACTCCAGATATCCCATGTTCTTTGCATTGCAGCCCTTCGGAGCTTACAACCGGCAAAGCTGCAATCATAGACGCCGATGACGAAACTCGCCTGCAGGTTACTGAGCGGTCGGCCAGGGCAAAATCGGAATCGCCGTCACCGCATTCTGCGGGCTGCCTTCGATCAGGCGGTCGCTGTAGACCAGATACACCAAGGTGTTGCGCTTCTTGTCGAGGAAACGCACGACCTGCATGGTCTTGAACACCAGGGAGGTGCGCTCCTTGAACACTTCGTCGCCGTCCTTGAGCTCACCCTTGAAGTGGATCGGGCCCACCTGGCGGCAGGCGATCGAGGCTTCGGCACGGTCTTCGGCCAGGCCCAGGCCGCCCTTTACGCCGCCGGTCTTGGCGCGGGACAGGTAGCACGTCACGCCATCGACCTTGGGGTCGTCAAACGCTTCGACCACAATCCGATCGTTGGGGCCGACGAACTTGAACACCGTCGACACCTGGCCGACCTCTTCGGCCGAGGCCAGCAGTGGCATGGCCAACAGCAGGCCGAGCAATCCCTTCATCACGCGCATCGTGTATTTCCTATGGTTAGACCAGGATCAGGTTGTCGCGGTGAACCAGTTCCGGTTCTGCCATATAACCCAAGAGTCCGACAATGGCGTCGGAGGGTTGTCCGATAATCTTCTGTGCTTCCAGGGCGCTGTAGTTGGCCAGGCCGCGCGCAATCTCGCGACCGTCTGGCGCAACGCACACCACCATCTCGCCACGGCGGAAGCTGCCCTGCACCAACTTCACACCCACCGGCAGCAGGCTTTTGTTGCCCTGGGACAACGCCGCTACTGCGCCTGCGTCCAGCACCAGGGTGCCACGGGTTTGCAGGTGACCGGCCAGCCATTGCTTGCGCGCCGCCAGCATGCCGCGCTCCGGCGACAGCAACGTACCGATGCGCTCACCGGCCTTGAGGCGATCGAGCACGCGCTCCAGGCGCCCGCCGACGATGATGGTGTGGGCCCCCGAACGCGCGGCCAGGCGCGCAGCGCGCAGCTTGGTCTGCATGCCACCGCGACCCAGGGCACCGCCGACACTGCCGGCGACCGCATCCAGCGCCGGGTCATCGGCGCGGGCTTCATAGATAAGCTGGGCATCGGGGTTGTTGCGCGGGTCGGCGTCGAACATGCCATCGCGGTCGGTGAGGATCACCAGCAGGTCGGCCTCTACCAGATTGGCCACCAGGGCGGCCAGGGTGTCGTTGTCACCGAAGCGGATTTCGTCGGTGACCACGGTGTCGTTCTCGTTGATGACCGGGATGACCTTGAGCTCCACCAGCGCGCGCAAGGTGCTGCGGGCGTTGAGGTAGCGCTTGCGGTCGGACAGGTCGTCGTGGGTCAGCAGCACCTGCGCCGTGTGGCGGCCGTGCTCGGCAAAGCTGGATTCCCAGGCTTGCACCAGGCCCATCTGGCCGATGGCGGCGGCGGCTTGCAGTTCGTGCATCGCGCTGGGTCGCGCGGTCCAGCCGAGGCGGCTCATCCCGGCGGCAACCGCTCCGGACGACACCAGCACCAACTCAACGCCTGCTTCATGCAAGGCCACCATCTGCTCGACCCAGACGCTCATGGCTGCGCGATCCAGACCTTTGCCATCCGCCGTCAACAGCGCACTGCCGATTTTCACGACCCAGCGCTGCGCACCTGTCACTTTGCTCCGCATCATCTTCAACCTTAGAGTGAGGGCCGCGCGACCCAGCGCTGCCCATAACGTTATACCCGGATACCAAAACGCCGCTCCAAGGAGCGGCGTTCAAGTTTATCGCAACGGATCAGTCACGCACGTAAATGATTTCCGGACCGTCTTCATCATCCACGTCTTCTTCGTCCCAATCATCGTCGCCGATGTCGTGGACTGACTTCACGCCGCTGCGGCGCAGGGCGCGCTGGTCGTCCAGGGCCTGCAACTGGGCACGGGCTTCGTCTTCGATCTGCTGGTCGAGTTCGGCGAGTTCGGCCTTGTACACCGGGTCGGCCGCCAGGCGGTCGGCACGGTCTTCCAGGTAACGCATGATGTCGCGGGTCAGGCGCTCGGTGCCTTCTTTGGCGATGGCCGAGATGACGTAGACCGGGCCTTCCCACTCCAGGCGATCAACGATCTCCTTGACGCGCTCTTCGTGCTCTTCTTCAAGGATCTGGTCGCACTTGTTCAGTACCAACCAGCGATCGCGCTCGGCCAGGGCCGGGCTGAACTTGGTCAGTTCGCTGACGATGACTTCGGCGGCATCGGCGGCACTGGTGTCATCCAGCGGTGCCATGTCGACGAGGTGCAGCAGCAAACGGGTACGGGACAAGTGCTTGAGGAAGCGAATACCCAGGCCCGCGCCGTCGGAAGCGCCTTCGATCAAGCCAGGAATGTCGGCGACTACGAAGCTTTTCCAGCGGTCTACGCTGACCACGCCCAGGTTTGGCACCAGGGTCGTGAACGGGTAGTCGGCCACTTTCGGCTTGGCGGCCGATACCGAACGAATGAAGGTACTTTTACCCGCGTTCGGCAGGCCCAGCAGGCCCACGTCCGCCAGTACTTTCATTTCCAGCTTCAGGTCGCGCTGCTCGCCCGGCTTGCCCGGCGTGGTCTGGCGTGGTGCACGGTTGGTACTGGACTTGAATCGGGTGTTACCCAAACCGTGCCAGCCGCCCTGCACAACCATCAGTTTCTGGCCGGCCTTGGTCAGGTCGCCAATCACTTCCTGGGTCGCGGAGTCGATGATCGTGGTGCCGACCGGTACGCGCAGTACCAGGTCTTCACCTTTTTTACCGGTGCAGTCGGTGCTGCCGCCGTTGGAGCCACGCTCGGCATCGAAGTGCCGGGTGTAACGGTAGTCGACCAGGGTGTTGAGGTTTTCGTCGGCCATCATGTAGATGGAACCGCCGTCACCGCCGTCACCGCCGTTCGGGCCACCGTTTTCGATGAATTTTTCGCGACGGAAACTCATGCAACCGTTACCGCCGTCGCCTGCTTTTACTCGGATGGAAACTTCATCAACGAACTTCATAACAAAACGCCTCTCGCCGCATGGACGAGCTTAAGAAACCAAGACATAAGACTCTTGCAAAAATGAGCGCAGCGACCTCAATCAGCGACCGCAAACCAGCGCCTGAGCTCATCACAGACAGCTTTGCAAGAGACTCACTCCACAAACGAAAAAGCCCCGTCGCAAGACAGGGCTTTTCCAGCGATCTCGCAATTAAGCTGCGACAACGCTCACGTAACGGCGGTTGAACGCGCCCTTTACTTCGAACTTGATCACGCCTTCGATTTTAGCGAAGAGGGTGTGATCTTTACCCATGCCAACACCGTAACCGGCGTGGAATTGGGTGCCGCGCTGACGCACGATGATGTTGCCCGGAATGATTTTCTGGCCGCCATACATCTTCACGCCAAGGCGTTTGGCTTCTGAGTCGCGACCGTTACGGGTACTACCACCAGCTTTTTTGTGTGCCATGAGTCAATTCTCCTAGTGAGGAATTAGGCTGAAATTAAGCCTGAATACCGGTGATTTTGATCTCGGTGTACCACTGGCGGTGGCCCATACGCTTCATGTGGTGCTTACGACGACGGAACTTGATGATGCGGACTTTATCGTGACGACCTTGGGAGATCACTTCAGCCACAACGGTAGCGCCAGCAACAACTGGAGCGCCGATGTTCACGTCATCGCCATTGGCGACCAACAGAACGCGATCAAAAGTAACGGATTCGCCAGTAGCGACTTCCAGTTTCTCGATCTTCAGGTATTCACCTGGGGCGACTTTGTATTGCTTGCCACCAGTAACAATTACTGCGTACGACATGGTATTTCTCCGATAATCCTGCTCACCCAGCGCTTTATAAGAAGAGGTATTGGCTGGCATGGCTGCATGGGATGGACGTCCCGAATGCAATTGCGTAAGGCAGGTGCTGCCCAGGAAGTTCAGGGTGCGCGATTGTACGCAAGCTATGGGAGGCTTGCAAGGGGCCGTCTATCGCGCCTTGACACCCGGGGGTCAGGGTCCTAGCATGCCGCGCAACCCTTCTGGAGCGACTGTCGCTGATGCAACCCCAAGCTTTCTACCGCGCGGTCGCGGACGATTTTAGCGCCGTCGACGGCATCATCAAACAGCAGCTGACGTCTAAAGTGCCGCTGGTCTCCAAAATTGGCGACTATATTACGTCGGCGGGCGGCAAACGCCTGCGTCCTTTATTAGTGTTGCTGTGCGGCAAGGCCC
Organism: Pseudomonas sp. FSL L8-0168; assembly: GCF_037976155.1. Lineage (NCBI taxonomy): Bacteria > Pseudomonadati > Pseudomonadota > Gammaproteobacteria > Pseudomonadales > Pseudomonadaceae > Pseudomonas > Pseudomonas sp. FSL L8-0168. The sequence goes on from NZ_CP150262.1 coordinate 4,284,411, forward strand.
TGGGCCGCCAAGGCGATGACCTGCGCCTGCTGGCCGCCACGATCGAATTCCTGCACACCGCCACCTTGCTGCATGATGACGTGGTCGACATGTCCGGCATGCGCCGTGGTCGCGAGACTGCAAACGCGATGTGGGGCAATGCGCCCAGCGTGTTGGTGGGCGACTTCCTGTATTCGCGCTCGTTCGAAATGATGGTCGAGCTGGGCTCGATGCCGGTGATGAAGATTCTTTCACAGGCCACGCGCATCATCGCCGAAGGCGAAGTGTTGCAGCTGTCCAAGGTGCGCGACGCCAGCACCACCGAAGAAACCTATATGGAAGTAATTCGCGGCAAAACCGCGATGCTCTTCGAAGCCTCTACCCACAGTGCCGCCGCGCTGTGTGGCGCCACCGCCGAACAGGCCGAGGCGCTGCGCACGTTCGGTGACCACCTGGGCGTGGCGTTCCAACTGGTGGATGACCTGCTCGACTACAAGGGCGACGCCGAAACCCTGGGCAAGAACGTCGGTGACGACCTGGCCGAGGGCAAGCCGACCTTGCCGCTGATCTACACCATGCGCGAAGGCACGCCGGAACAGGCCGCCCTGGTGCGCAAGGCGATCCAGAAAGGCGGGATCGAAGACCTGGAAGCCATCCGTGCCGCTGTAGAAGCTTCGGGTTCCCTGGAGTACACCGCGCAACTGGCGCGTGACTACGTGGCGCGGGCGATCACATGCCTGCAAGCGCTGCCGGCCAGTGAATACCGGGATGCCCTGGTTGAGCTGAGTGAGTTTGCGGTCGCCCGTACTCACTGATTCCGCGCTGTTTAATGTGGGAGCTGGCTTGCCTGCGATGACTGGAGTGAACTCACTGCCGCTATCGCAGGCAAGCCAGCTCCCACATTAGGACGAGTCCAACCCCATCCGCGTTTAAAACCCTATATAATGTGCGACTTTTAGCCATCCCTGACTTTCTAGGAGCTTTAGTGAGCACGTTGCCTCCCTGCCCGAAATGCAATTCCGAATACACCTACGAAGACGGCGCCCAGCTGATCTGCCCGGAATGCGCCCATGAATGGTCCGCCACTGGCGAGGCCGAAGTGGCTGGTGATGAAACCGTGAAGAAAGACGCTGTGGGCAATGTCCTGCAGGACGGCGACACCATCACCGTGATCAAGGACCTCAAGGTCAAGGGCACTTCCCTGGTGGTCAAGGTCGGCACCAAGGTCAAGAACATCCGCCTGTGCGACGGCGACCACGATATCGACTGCAAGATCGACGGGATCGGCCCGATGAAACTCAAGTCCGAGTTCGTACGCAAAGTCTGATCCTGCTGCATTCCATCCCGCGCCCGCCGCGGGATGGCGTTTCGCCCTCTGCGTTGATCGAACGCAATACCCACACAGAAAAACCCAGAAACTGCCAATAGACGCTTGCTATTCTACGAATAAGAATTATTCTCATTGAAACCCATCAAGGAGAACGACCATGACTTATTTGATAGATGCCTGGCTGGATCGCCCCCACCCTTACCTGCGAATCCTGCATCGGGAAACCGGTGAAGTCTGTGCGGTGCTTGAGGAAGAAGCGCTGAACGAGCTACAGGACCAAGGCGATCTGGACGTGAATGGCCTGAGTTCCAGTGAGCCTGGGGTGCTGAAGGAGGTGGTAAGGAATCTGTTTCTGTTCTGCTATGCACGAGCGTTGCGCCCGGCGACCGACTTGAATGGCAAGTTCCATCCATGAAGAAACTGGCAAATGCCTGTTGGGGCGAACGCGTTCGTCCCAACAGGTAATCAGCAGGTCTTACAGAACGTCGAGCAGCTCGACGTCGAATACCAGAACGCTGTGCGGCGGGATGCTGCCAACGCCTTGAGCGCCGTAAGCCAGTTCGCTCGGCACGTACAGGCGCCATTTGCTGCCGGCATTCATCAGTTGCAGGGCTTCGGTCCAGCCGGCGATCACGCCACCCACCGGGAATTCCGCAGGTTGGCCGCGCTCGTAGGAGCTGTCGAACACAGTGCCGTCGATCAGGGTGCCGTGGTAGTGGGTGCGCACTTGGTCTTCACGGGTCGGCTTCGCGCCGGTACCGGCGGTCAGCACTTCAAATTGCAGGCCGGAAGCCAGGGTGGTGATGCCATCACGCTTGGCGTTTTCTGCCAGGAAAGCCAGGCCAGCGCCCGCAGCAGCTTCAGCCTTGGCAGCGGCTTCGGCTTGCATGATTTCGCGGATCACTTTGAAGCTGGCTGCCATTTGCTCTTGGTCAACACGGCTTGGCTGGCCTGCAAACGCGTCGGTCAGACCGGCCAGGATTGCGTCCAGGCTCACGCCCGGTGGCGGGTTGTCGCGCAGTTGGTCGCCCAACTGACGGCCGATACCGTAGCTGACGCGGGTTTCGTCGGTGGACAGATTAACGTCGGACATGAAGAGGCTCCGCTGTAGGACACCACGGTTTCCCGCGCTGCCCAGAACTAAAAGGGCCCGCAGACTAGCACACAAGAGCGGCCCATGATCAGCCCCACCCCGGCATCGCATTAGCGTGCCGATGACCCTTCGTCGCCCGGCAATAAAAGTATTTCAGAATTGTCCCTTGCCGCCGATACAGCCCTACACATCTTGGCTGGCTCAAACAACAACACACCGTCCAGCAGACAGACATCACTCTTCAAGGAGCTTTCGATGAACAGCTGGTTCGGTAACATCAGCGTCAATCTCAAACTCGGCCTGGGCTTCGGCCTGGTGTTGGTCCTCACTTCAGTCCTGGCGCTCACGGGCTGGACCAGCCTCGGCGGCTTGATCGACCGTAGCAATTGGATGAGCGATATCACCCAGCTCAACGCCTCGCTGACCAAGCTGCGCATCGTGCGCTTGCAATACATGCTGGCCAATGGCGACGAAGCCGTGGCGCAGAACGTACAGACCAGCCTCGATGCCTTCGCCGCTCAGCAACAGAAGCTGCTGGATAGCTTCAAGAGCCCGGAAAACCTCAAGCTGCTCAATGACCAGAAAGCCGTCATTACCGCCTACCGCCAGTCCTTGAACAAAATGCGCGAGGCCTACCGCAATGGCAACGCTGCGCGCGACGTCATGGGCGCCAAGGCCGATATCGCCAACGCGCAAATCAATGCGCTGCAAACCAGTGTGCAACAGGCGCCGGATAGCCCGGAACGCTTCACGCAATTTCTGGCCGTGACCCAAGCCAAGAATGAGTTCCAGCAAGCTCGCTACGAAGTGCGCGGCTATACCAATAGTCCCAACGCAGAAACCGAAGCCCGCGCTGCGGCGCAACTGGAAAAAGCCGTCGCCGGTTTGAAGGACCTCAGCGCGGCGTTCGGTACCGGTCAGCAAAGCGCATTGTCGGCCCTGGAAACCGCCCTCGGTGCCTACCGCAGCGCCGTGCAGAGCTACAAGGCAGCCAACGCCAACATCGTCACCGCCCGCGCCGAAATGACCACCCAGGGCGCCGATATCGTGACCATCAGCGACAAGCTGTACGACATTCAACTGGAACGTCGCGACGCTGAAAGCACCCAGGCCCGCAGCCTGCAATTGATCAGCACCTTGCTGGCTTTGCTGGTTGGCGTAATTGCCGCCTGGGTCATCACCCGACAGATCACCCGCCCGATCCAGGACACCCTGGCGGTGGTAGAGCGCATCGCTTCGGGCGACTTGAGCCACAACATCCAGGTAACCCGTCGTGATGAGCTGGGCGTGCTGCAACAAGGCATCCAGCGCATGGGCACGACCCTGCGCGAGTTGATCAGCGGCATCCGCGATGGCGTCACTCAGATCGCCAGCGCCGCCGAAGAGTTGTCAGCGGTGACCGAGCAGACCAGCGCCGGCGTGAACAGCCAGAAGATCGAGACCGATCAGGTCGCTACCGCCATGCATGAAATGACGGCCACTGTGCAAGAAGTCGCGCGCAATGCCGAGCAGGCTTCCCAAGCCGCTTCCGACGCCGACGGCCAAGCCCGCGAAGGCGATAACGTGGTGGCTGAAGCCATCGCCCAGATCGAACGCCTGGCGGCCGAAGTGGCGCGCTCCACCGACGCCATGACGCACCTGCAACAAGAGAGCAACAAGATCGGCAGCGTGATGGACGTGATCAAGGCCGTGGCCGAACAGACCAACCTGCTGGCCCTGAACGCCGCGATTGAAGCCGCGCGTGCCGGTGAGGCCGGGCGTGGCTTCGCGGTGGTCGCCGACGAAGTACGCGGCCTGGCCCAGCGTACACAGAAATCCACCGAAGAAATCGAAGGCCTGGTTGCCGGCTTGCAGAACGGCACCCAACAAGTCGCCAGCGTGATGAACAACAGCCGCAGCCTGACCGACAGCAGCGTCGAACTGACGCGCAAGGCCGGGGTATCCCTGGAAAACATCACCCGCACCGTGTCGAATATCCAGTCGATGAACCAGCAGATCGCAGCGGCCGCCGAACAGCAAAGCGCCGTGGCGGAAGAGATCAGCCGCAGTATCGTGAATGTGCGGGATGTGTCCGAGCAGACCGCGACTGCCAGTGATGAGACGGCCAAGTCGAGTGTGGAACTGGCTCGATTGGGTAGCCAGTTACAGCAGATGGTCAGTCATTTCCGGGTGTAGCACCACAACCACTGTGGCGAGGGAGCTTGCTCCCGTTGGACTGCGTAGCAGTCCCGTTTTTTAGGGGCGCTTCGCACCCCAGCGGGAGCAAGCTCCCTCGCCACAGGTGCAAACTTAGACATACTCGGCCCTCCTAGAGTTGGGCCTTACCTCCAGCGCACTTACCGGAACACGTGAGCCTTTGGACGCGGGTCAATGCGTCCTTTGAGGTGGCCGGGCTAGTAGGCCTTCCGCATCAATCCGGCACGGATTACTAGCCCGTGGCGGTCAGTCCAGAATTCGCGCGCGTACCCGGCCCCCCAAAAGCGACAAACGCAGAACGGGGAAGATCCTAACCAACATTCCCGTCTAAGGTGTGTCTAACAGTGGTCAAATATCCAGTATCGCCGATAGATTCATTGCAAGCTTTTGCAGTCAAAATCAGGCAAGAGAAGATGCCTAAAGGATCCATGCCGGCCATCGTTCCGTCTTGCGTGACGACGTGACCGGCAGTTAGTATCCACCTGCGGGTCAATGCGTCCTTTGAGATAGCAAACCCCAGCCACTCACTGGGTTTGCAATAAAAAACCGCCCTACTAAGGCGGTTTTTTTTTGCCTGCCATTTACCCTTCAGACCTCGCTGTCCTCGACAAACGCCAGCCGATTCCCAAACGGGTCACGGATACTCATCTCCCGCGAGCCCCAGGGCGTGTCCTCAACCCCAGGCTTGGCATATCGGTACTCTTTGCCCAGCAACTGCTGCTGATACGCATCGACCCCTTGGGCCTGAATTCGCACCGCCGCCCCCGGCGAAGCATCACCATGATGCTCGGACAAATGCAGCACGCATTCCCCCAGCGAGACCTGAAGGTACAACGGGAAATTCGCCTCGAAACGATGCTGCCAATCGACCTTGAACCCCAGGAAGTCGACGTAGAATTCCAAGGCTTTGACCTCGTCGAAAATCCGCAGAATGGGGACGACTTTTCCTAAGTGCATGGCGACAGCTCCGTATAAAAGAAGCCCCACTATAGAGCCGTAAACCCACCACGCAAATCCCCGCTACGCGCCAGGAACCGGCCTGCTCTCGCGCCGTTCGCCTGCCCATCGCGATAGCTCAATACGCCATTGACCCACACGCCATCAATCCCTTCAGCTGCGCGCTGCGGTGCGGTGAAATCCGCCACATCCCGCACCCGCAGGGGGTCGAACAACACCAGGTCAGCCCAGTAGCCTTCACGGATCTCGCCACGCTCGGCCAGCCCAAAGCGCGCCGCCGACAAGCCGGTCATCTTGTGCACCGCCGTGTGCAAAGGGAACAAGCCGACATCCCGACTGAAATGCCCGAGTACCCGTGGGAAGGCCCCCCACAAGCGGGGATGAGGAAACGGGTCTTCAGGCAAGCCGTCCGAGCCCACCATCGACAACGGATGCGCAAGGATGCGCCGAACGTCGGCTTCATCCATCCCGTAATACACCGCCCCTGCCGGCTGTAAACGGCGAGCGGCCTCCAACAGCGAAACGTTCCACTCGCCAGCGATGTCCTGCAAATCGCGCCCGCCCATGTGCGGGTGCGGTGTCGACCAGGTGATGGTGATGCGAAACGCGTCGGTGACCTGTTTGAGGTCCAGGGTCGAGGAACTGGCAGCATAGGGATAGCAATCACAGCCCACCGGATGATTTTCCGCTGCAGCTTGCAGAGCCGCCAACAACTGCGGACTGCGCCCCCAATTACCGGCACCCGCGCATTTAAGGTGGGAAATAATCACCGGCACCCTGGCATGTCGGCCGATCAGAAACGCCTCATCCATTGCCTCCAGTACCGGCTCGAACTCGCTGCGCAAATGCGTGGTGTACACCGCACCGTAGGCCGTCAGTTCTTCAACAAGCTGCAACACCTCATCAGTCTCGGCGTTGAATGCGCTGGCGTAGGCCAGGCCTGTGGATAACCCAAGGGCACCGGCCTCCAGGCTCTCTTGCAACTGCACGCGCATGGCCGCGATTTCATAGGGCGTGGCGGTGCGATGCAGGTCATCCATATGGTTGCTGCGCAGCGCCGTGTGGCCGATCAGGGCGGCAACGTTCACTGCCGGATCGGCGCCTTGCACTGCGTTGCGATAATCGCTGAACCGCGGATAACAGAACTGCTCACGCTTGCCCAATAAGTTCATTGGGTCCGGCGGGTCGCTGCGCAAACTCACCGGCGAGGCGCTGATGCCACAGTTGCCGACAATCACCGTGGTCACGCCTTGGCTGAGCTTGGGCAGCATCTGCGGCTGGCGGATCACCACCGTGTCATCGTGGGTGTGCACGTCGATAAAACCCGGCGCCAATACGCGGCCATGGGCGTCGATGACTTGCTCGGCCCGGGCTGTGGACAAGTCGCCGATCGTGCGGATGCGCCCTGCGTGCACGCCCACATCGGCGACATACCCTGGGGTGTTACTGCCATCGATGATCAGCGCCTGGCGAATCAGCGTGTCGTACGTCATATCAGTCTCCAAGCGGCAGGCTGTCAGGGCCGCCGCGGTAATCATCCAGGGCCAGCTTGATCCGGCGCAGGCGTTCCTGGTTGTCGTCCGGCAGGGCCAGCGCCAGCTCGGTGGCGAGCAGGTCGATGGCCAGCAGCATGCCGTAGCGGGCGGCGGTGGGTTTGTAGATAAAACTGGTTTCCGCCGGTTGCAGCGGCAGCAGGACATCCGCCAATTCGGCCAGGGGAGAGTCCGCGAGGGTGATGGCAATGATCCGTGCGTCGTAGTTGCGCGCCAGTTTCACCACATCCAGTAATTCAGGTGTGCGGCCGGTGAGGGAACAGACAATCAAGGCATGTTGCGGGCCCAGGGTCGCGGCCGTGACGCGCATCATCACCGGGTCATGGCAGGCCGCAATCGGGTAGCCCAGACGCACCAGGCGCACCTGCAATTCATCGCTGCACAGGCTGGAAGGGCCGCCCATGCCGAACGCATGAATCATCCGCGCCTTGCCCAGCAAACTGACCGCATCGACAAAGCTGTGCTGGTTAAAACCTGACAAATGCTGGCGCAGCGTCGCTTCGATATCGCCCAGAATTTGCCGATGAAAGGCCGACTGTTCCGGCAACCCCGCCGGGTCCAGGAAGCGGCTGCCCACACCACTGGCCTGGGCCAGCTGCAGGCGCAAATCGCGCAAGTCACGGCAGCCAACGCTGCGGGCAAAACGCGACAAGGTCGCGGTGCTGACCTCGGCCCGCTGGGACAACGCCTCCAGGCTGGCCGAGGCGGCAAAGCCCACATCTTCAAGCATCAACTTGGCGATACGCCCTTCGCCGGCGCTGAACGAGTCCTGGCGGGCGCGGATCTGGTAGAGGATGTCCATGCAGGCTCCGGTTATAGAATCAGGCTCATAACACCAGGGACAAGCCGTAGGTCAGACCGAAGGCGACCAGCGAAATCAGGGTCTCCAGTACGGTCCAGGTCTTGAAGGTCTGGATGACCGTCATATTGAAGTATTCCTTGATCAGCCAGAAGCCGCCGTCGTTAACGTGGGAAAAGATCACCGAGCCCGCACCAGTCGCCAGCACCAGCAATTCAGGGTGTGGATAACCCAGGCCCAAGGCGACCGGCGCGACCACCCCGGACGCGGTGGTCATGGCTACCGTGGCCGAGCCGGTGGCGACGCGCATCAACGCGGCGAACAGCCAGCCCATCACCAGCGGCGACAACTGGAACGCATGAGCCAGGCCAAGGATTTCATGAGTAACACCAGCGTCCACCAGGATGCGATTCAACCCACCGCCCGCGCCCACCAGCAAGGTAATGCTGGCGGTCGGCGCCAGGCATTCGTTGGTGAACTTGAGGATCGACTCGCGGTTGAAGCCCTGGGCCAGGCCCAAGGTCCAGAAACTCACCAGGGTCGCCACCAACAGGGCGATCACCGAGTTGCCGATAAACAACAGGAACTGGTTGAAACCGCTGCCCGGCGTAGAAATCACGTTGGCCCAGCCGCCGATCATCATCAACACCACCGGCAGCAGGATGGTGCCCATGGTCAGCGCAAAGCTGGGCAGGCGTGTACGCGGTTCACGCTCGATAAACTGGCGCTCCAGCGGGTTTTGCGCCGGCAACTGAATGTGCGGCACGATGAACTTGGCGTAGACGGGCCCGGCAATGATCGCCGTGGGGATGCCAATCAGGATCGCATACAGCACCGTTTGCCCGACCGAGGCGTTATAGGCCAGCACCGCCATCATTGCCGCCGGGTGCGGCGGCACCAACGCATGCACCACCGACAGGCCAGCGACCATCGGCAGCCCGACCATCAGGATCGACACGCCCACGCGCCGCGCCACGGTAAAGGCAATCGGCACCAGCAACACAAAGCCGACTTCGAAAAACAGCGGCAGCCCCACCAGGAACGCGATACACACCATCGCCCAGTGGGCATTGCGTTCACCGAAGCGGTTGATCAGCGTGCGCGCCACCTGCTCGGCGCCACCGGACTCGGCCATCATCTTGCCGAGCATGGTACCCAGCGCCACCACCAGGGCGATATGCCCCAGGGTCTTGCCGACACCCGCCTCGTACGAACCCATGATGGTGTCCGCCGGCATTCCGGCCATCAGCGCCAGGCCGATGGACACCAGGGTAATCACGATAAAGGGGTTGAGTCGGTAGCGTGCAATCAGCACGATCAATGCAATGATGGCGATGGCAGCGTATGCCAACAGCCCGAAGCCCGGTGATGCGGCCATGCGGTACTCCTCGGAAAGGGTCACGTCGAATTGGTTGTGAAACTCATAAATCATTCCCGAGGAGCATTTTCAATTTTTATGAAAGTAATTTTCGCCCACGGATAAGCGCTGTCGCTTGGGGATATGCCCGACGTGGGTGGATGAAAATTCGGAGGGTGTTCTTACATGAAGATCAGTGAAGGCGGAAACTCAAACGCCGCCCTTGAGTCATAGACTGCGCATCCATTGCCCAGGAACCCGCTCATGATTCGCGCCACAATTGCCGCCAGCGTCCTGCTCTTGTGCAGCAGCGCTTATGCCGCCGACAACCCTGCCTTGAAAAAATGCATGGACAGCGCCAATACCACCGCCGACATGGTCAATTGCAACGCCAGGCAAACCAAGGTGCAGGACGACCGCCTGAACCGTGCCTACAAAACCGCCCTCGCCGCCCAGGAAGGCCCGCGCAAACAGCAACTGCAAGACGTGCAGCGCCTGTGGATCAAATACCGCGACGCCAATTGCGCCTACGCAGGCAGCGCCACCGGCGGCACGATTGATCAGGTAAACGGCTCAGGCTGCGTGCTGGACATGACCCAGACCCGCGCTCAGGAGCTGGAAGACCTGGTCGGGCCGTAATAACAACCTCGCTCCTACAGAAGAAGGCGTCAGTCGTGATGAACCTTGGCGCGCTTGAGCAGTTTTTTGCAGCGCTCGGATAAATGCAGTACCCGCAGGTGCTTGCCAGCCTTGGTGTAGCGCTCGCGCAGGGTCATCAGGGCGGCAATCGCCGAATAGTCGACAAAGCTCAGGTGACGGCAATCCAGCGTGACCTGAGCCGGGTCGTTGGCCGGATCGAACTGATTCAAAAACGGCGTGATTGAGGCAAAGAACAACGTGCCGTGCAGCCGATAGAGCTTGCTGCCATCGGCCTCCAGGTGTTCATCGGCGTACAGTTCCCGCGCCTGCTGCCAGGCGAAGTTCAGCGCGGCGATGACGATACCGCACAGCACAGCGGTGGCCAGGTCAGTGAACACCGTAATGATCGTCACCGCCATGATCACCAGCACATCATTGAGCGGCACCTTGTTGATCACCCGTAGCGACGCCCAGGCGAAGGTCTGTTGCGACACCACGAACATCACGCCCACCAACGCCGCCAGCGGGATTCGCTCGATCAGTGGCGACAGAAACAGAATGAACAATAGAATCATCACCCCGGCAAACGCCCCGGAGAAACGCCCACGCCCGCCCGAGCTGAGGTTGATCACGGTTTGCCCGATCATCGCGCAACCACCCATGCCGCCAAACAGACCCGAGACCATATTCGCCGCGCCCAGGGCCACGCTTTCGCGGTCAGGATAACCACGGGTCTCAGTGATTTCGTCGGTGAGGTTGAGGGTCAGCAAGGTTTCCAACAGGCCAACCATCGCCATCAAAAACGCGTAGGGCGCGATGATGCCGAGGGTTTCCAGGGTCCAGGGAATCTGCGGCAGCGCGAAGGTCGGCAAGCCACCGGCGATGTGCGCCATATCCCCCAAGGTACGGGTCGGCAAACCGAGCAGGTACACCGCCAGGCCCACACCCAGAATCGCCACCAGCGCGGGCGGCACGGCACGGGTCAGGCGCGGCAGCAGGTACACAATGGCCATGGTGACTGCCACCAGCCCGGCCATCACGTACAGCGGCGTGCCGCTGAGCCAGGTTTCGCCGCTCTTGAAATGCTCCAATTGCGCCAGCGCAATGATGATCGCCAGGCCGTTGACGAAGCCGAGCATTACCGAATGCGGCACCATGCGCACCAGCTTGCCCAGGCGCAACAGGCCGAAAGCGACCATGATCAACCCGCCCAACAATACCGTCGCCAGCAAATACTCCACACCGTGTTGCACCACCAGCGCGACGATCACCACCGCCATCGAACCGGCGGCGCCCGAGACCATGCCCGGCCGGCCGCCGAACAACGCGGTGAGGGTGCAAATGATGAAAGCACCGTAGAGGCCCATCAGCGGGTTGAGATGAGCCACCAAGGCAAAGGCGATGCATTCGGGCAGCAAGGCGAAAGACGTGGTGAGGCCGGCCAGGGCGTCGGCGCGCAGACGGGTGAGGTTCATGGAGTACCAGGGAATTGCGGGGGATAAGGCGGGGAATGGTACGGAATTGCGGCGGGTGGGGCTAGTGAAGTGTCAGCTCCGAGGTACCGAGTCGCCTCTTTCGCAGGCAAGCCAGCTCCCACATTTGATAGGGGTCACACCTTAAAAATGTGGGAGCCGGGCTTGCCCGCGATGGCCACGCCGCGGTGCTAAGCGAACATCAAATCATCTCGTTGCGAATCCACTCCACCACCGACGTACGCTTCGGCGCCCAGCCCAACAGTTCACGAGCGTGTTTACCGCGCACGCGGCTGTTGGAGCCCAACCCGTAATTGGCCATTTCATACCCCCACTCGGCCTCAGCCTCGGCCAATGGCCAATCCTGCGGCTCGCCCAGGTTCAGCGCTTGGGCAATCGCCGTGGTCATGTCGATGAATGCTGCTTCGCTGCTTTCCACGAAGTAGAAAGTACCCGGGACGTTTTTGGTCAGCGCCAGCAGATACAGGGCGACCACGTCTTCAATATGCACGTTGGACCAGATGTTCTGCCCGCTGCCCACATGGCGCACTACTCCGCTTTTGCGCGCCTGCTTGAGCAAGCGCGGCAATTGCACGCTGTCACGCTTCACGCCCAGGCTGTGGCCGTAGATCAGGGTGTTGCAGATCACCGCCGAATTCACGCCGTCATTGGCCGCCGCGAGGATCAGGTTGTCGATGGCCACGCGGGCAGCCTTGTCGACGGTCGGCTCAGGCAGATTGCTTTCGAAGTAGATGACCTCACTGGCCTTGCCACCGGAAGCATCGCCCACGATGCTTGAACCGCTGGTATGCAGGAATGGCTTGTTCGAACCTTTCAGGGCCGCCAGCAAGGTTTCTACGGCGGCGCGGTGATCGCTGCTGGCGGCGTTGATCACCGCATCGGCCTTGTGCGCCTGCTCGATCAATACGGCTGCGTCGTCGAGGGTGCCGATCACCGGTGCGATGCCCAGGGCAGTCATTTCGGCGGCTTGCTCGGCGCTGCGCACGAGGCCGGTGACGTGATGGCCGGCGTTGACCAGGCCGGTGGCGATCGAACCGCCGATAAACCCTGCTGCACCGGTAACGAATACATTCATGGAGGTTGCTCCTGACTGGGTAAGTGATGCGCCCAGTATCCAGCTCCCACTGCTGTCTAATAAGCCCGTACAGCCCAATTCACTCTTGCGCGCAAGTCACGAATCAGCGCGCATACCGCGCCAACTTGGCCTGAATGAAGTCCAGGAAGCACTGAATGCGCAGCGCCAATTGCGAGTTGCGATAGAACACCGCGTGGATCGGCTGGCGATAACCGCTGTTGGACGCCTCCAGCATGGGCACCAGGCGGCCGGCATCGATATCGTCGACCGTCATGAAATTCGACAGGCAACAAATTCCCTGCCCCTGCAGCGCCAACTGGCGCACGGTTTCGCCACTGGAGGCGCTGACATTGGGCTGGATCAGCCAGCGGTCACCTTCACCATGGCGCAGCGGCCAGTGGTTGAGGGTCTCGGTGTGGGTGAAGCCCAGCAAGGTGTGATCAGCCAACTCGGCAACGGTCGTCGGCGTGCCGTACTGCTTGAGGTAGTCGGGGCTGGCCAGGACATGCAGCGGCGTGCTGCCCAGGAACCGCGCATGCAGGGTCGAGTCGGCAAGGGCGCCGATGCGAATGGCGATGTCGGTGCTTTGCTCCAGCAGGTCGATGATCAAATCATCGCTGTTGAGCTCCAACTGGATATCCGGGTAGAGGCTGCGAAATTCAGCGATGTACGGCACGATCCCATGCAGCATGAACGGCACGGCGGCGTTGATACGCAGGCGCCCGGCCGGCTTTTTCTGGCGCGAGGACAGGCGCTCTTCCAGCTCATCCATCTGCGCCAGGATCAGCTTGGCCTGCTCGAAGAAGTACTTGCCCTCCTCGGTCAAGTCCATGCGTCGCGTGGTGCGGTTGATCAGCGTGGTATCGAGCTTGGCTTCCAGGCGCGACAGCGTGCGGCTGACCGCAGACGGCGTTTGCCCGACCTTTTCGGCGGCGGCAGAAATCGAGCCGCATTCAATCACGCTGACGAAGATCTGTAGCTCATCGGAACGGGCTTTCACGGGCAGTCCTTCATTAACGGCTGAAAAATGCCCGCTCATTATTAACCAGCCAGCAACAAATGGCCTCCCAACAACGCCATGCCGGTAAAAAATCCACGTTTGAACCACACGGCACTGATACGCCGACGCACCACCTGGCCCAGCCACATCCCCAGCAAGGCCGGCACCAGCGCCAACACCGACGCCCCCATTTCACCCCCGCCCAGCACACCGCGCCAAGCCAGCCCGGCGGCAAGTGCCAACGTCGATACGGTGAACGACAGCCCCAGCGCCTGCACCAAATGGTCACGGCTCAAGCCCAGCGCTTGCAGGTACGGCACCGCAGGGATCACGAAGACACCGGTGGCCGAGGTAATGATGCCGGTGATCACCCCGCACATGGGGCCCAGCCAGCGCTCGGTTCGGGGCGCGACCTTGAAGGTCGGCAGGAATAACCCGCTCAGCGCATACACCAGTAAAGCCGCGCCCAGGGCACGCACCACCCAAGGTCCGCTACCCATGCCTAGCCACAAGGTGCCCAACCCGGTGCCGAGGAAAATCAGCAACAGCATCGGCCACAGGCGTTTGAGCAAGGCACCCAAGTGCCCGCCAAAGGACAGTTGCCACAGGTTGGTCACCGTCGAAGGAATGATCAGCAATACCGCAGCCTGCGCCGGCAGCATAGCCAGGCCAAGCATGCCCATGGCTACAGTGGGCAAGCCCAGGCCGATGACGCCCTTCACCGTACCGGCCAGCAGGAAGGTAGTGATGACCAGCGCTGTCAGTGCGGGACCGAGGTTTTGGTAGAAGCAGAGGAAGGTATTCATGCATCGATTGTGCAGGGCTGGAGAGTGGCTGAAAATTCGCCATATACTGAGCCAGCCTCTTGTTTTGCGTGAGGCTGATGACGCTATCGCAGACAAGCCAGCTCCCACATTTGGAATTGTGAATACATTCAAGGGTGGGAGCTGGCTTGCCTGCGATGAGGCCCTTCCAGTCACTGGGAAACTTCATGCACTTTGACCTCATCGACCTGCGCCTCTACCTGCACATCCTGGACAGCGGCAATATCACCGCTGGCGCGGCCCGCAGCCACCTGTCCCTGGCTGCCGCCAGCGCACGCATCCGAGCCATGGAGTCTTCACTGGGCATCGCGTTTCTCGAGCGCGGCCGCCGTGGCGTAACCCCAACACCCGCGGGCAAAGCCCTGGCCCGGCATGCTCGCCTGCTGTTGCAGCAGGCCGACCATCTGCAGCAAGACCTGGCCGAATACGCCAATGGCGTCAAAGGCCAGGTACGCCTGCTGTGCAACACCACCGCCCTCAGCGAATACCTGCCGGAGCTGCTCGCGCAGTTTTTGCGCGAGCATCCCAACCTCGATATCGACCTGCAAGAGTTGCCCAGCCTGCGCATCACCCACGCCTTGCGCCAGGGCACCGCCGACCTGGGGATTATTTCCGATGCGGTAGACACCCACGGCTTGCAGACCCTGGCGTTTCGCGACGACCCGCTGGTGCTGATCATGCCCCTGGACCACCCGTTGACCAACCCGAGTTTTATCGAGAGCCTGCAATACGACTACGTGGGCCTGGGGGCGAACAGCGCGTTGGCGGTTTACCTGGAAGAACAGGCACTGCACGCTGGCTTTCGCTTGCAGACGCGCATTCGCGCCGACGGTTTTGAGGGGTTGATTCGCATGGTCGTCGGCGGTGCGGGCCTGGGCATCGTGCCTCAGGCCGCCTTGGACCGCTGGCCGTCAGAACGCCGTTTCAAGGCCCACCCCCTGCAAGAGGAGTGGGCCTGCCGCACGTTGCTGTTATGCGCACGCTCGTTCGAGCAACTGCCGGGTTATGCCAGGGCTTTGTTCGACGCCTTGGCCCTGCCCTTGCGGAAGAACCCGTAATACACAGCCGACAGAATCAGCAGGAACGGCACGCCAAACACCAGTGTCATCTTGAAGGCGTCGGTGAAATAGGTGGTGATCATCACCGCCCCCATCAGCACCAACCCCAGCAACGTGCTGTAGGGAAACAGGCGCAACTGGAACGACAACTTCGCCCCGCCATGACGCTTGCGATAGCGGCGGAAAAACAGGTGAGTGAGGAAGATCATGAACCAGGTGAAGATCGCGCCAAACATCGAGATCGCCATCATCAGGGTGAACGAACTTTCCGGGTACACCACGTTGAGCAACGTCGCCAGGGCAATACCCGAACTGGACAGCAGCAAAGCGTTGAGCGGAATGCCGTTCTTGCTCAACGCGCCCATGGACTTGGGCGCAAAGCCGGCGCGGGACAGGCTGAACATCATGCGCGTGGTGATGTAGAGCTGGCTGTTCATGGCCGACAGCGCTGCGATCAGGATCACAAAATTCATCACTCCAGTGGCGCCGGGAATGCCGATGGTCTGCATCACTGTGACAAACGGGCTCTGGGCCTGGCCGGCCTGGTTCCACGGTACGATGGCGAGCATCAGCGCCAGGGTCAGCAGATAGAACACCACCAGCCGCACGATGGTAGCGCGGAAGGCTTTCTTCACCGCCTGCTCCGGGTCGGCGGCTTCACCGGCGGCCACGGCGATCATCTCGACACTGAGGTAGCTGAAGATCGACACGATCACCGCGATCCACATGCCACTCAAGCCATGGGGGAAAAAGCCGTCGTGGGCCGTGTAGTTCTGCACGCCGTAGTCGGGGTTACCAGAGCCGAACACCACATACACTGCCAGTATGATGAAACCGACAATAGCGCTGATCTTGATCGTCGAGAACCAGTATTCGAAGTTGCCGAAGGTCTTCACGCTGATCGCGTTGAGCAGGATCAGCACACTGGAAAACGACACGATCCACACCCACTCCGGCACGTTGGCAAACCAGTACTTCATGTACATCGCCACCGCCGTGACCTCGGCCCCCACCGCCAGCACAATCGCCGCCCAGTAGGCATACCGCACCAGGAACCCGGCCAACGGGCTGATGTAGAACTCGGCATAGGCGCCAAAGGAGCCGGAGGTGGAATGGGCCACCGTCATCTCCGCCAGGCAGCCCATCAGCAGCAAGGTAATCAATGCGCCGATGGCGTAGCTCACCAGCACGCTCGGCCCGGCATAACCGATGGCGTAGGCGCTGCCCATGAACAGCCCGGTGCCGATGGCGCCACCGATGGCGATCATGCTCATCTGGCCGGAAGTGAGCTGGCGCCTCAGGCCCAGTTCACGGTGGGTAATCTCTGCAAAGCCGTTGTCTGGCGTGGTCACGGGTGTGCCCCTTTATTATTGTGATAGTGGCTGACGCTGAACCTGTGGGAGCTGGCTTGCCTGCGATAACGGTAGTGAATGCACCGACGCTATCGCAGGCAAGCCAGCTCCCACATTTGATCTGTGTTGCTCTTAAGTAACGCTGTTGCGGACTTTGAATTGCGGCTGGTCCCAGGTGGCGTTGTCGAGAATTTCACCGAGAATTTCCACGGCGTCCCACACCTCGGTAAAGCTGCTATACAACGGCGTGAAGCCAAAACGCATGATCCGCGGTTCACGGTAATCGCCGATCACGCCTCGGGCGATCAAGGCCTGGATCACCGCGTAACCTTCGGGGTGTTCAAAGCTGACGTGGCTGCCGCGCCGGGTGTGTTCACGCGGGGTTATCAGTTCCAGGCCATGGGCGGCGCAACGGCTTTCGACCAACGCAATAAACAGGTCGGTCAAGGCCAGGGATTTGCGGCGCAGGCTGGCCATGTCGGTCTGGGCGAAAATCTCCAGGCCGCATTCCACCATGGCCAACGAGGTAATCGGCTGCGTACCGCAGAGGTAGCGGGCAATGCCGGCGCTGGGGGCGTAGGTGGACTCCATGGCGAACTGGCGGGTATGCCCGAACCAACCCGACAACGGCTGGCGCACCACATCCACCAACGCCGGGTTGACCCACACAAACGCCTGGGAGCCCGGGCCGCCGTTGAGGTATTTGTAGGTGCAGCCAATCGCATAATCCGCGCCGGCATGGTGCAGATCGACAGGCACCGCGCCCGCCGAATGCGCCAGGTCCCAGATGCTCAGCGCGCCGCACTCGTGGCTCAGTGCGGTCAGCGCCGCCATGTCGTACATATAGCCGGTCTTGTAGTTGACGTGGGTGAGCATCACCACCGCCACGTCCGCATCAATGGCCTGGGGCAGTTCGGCCGGGCTGTTCACCAGGCGCAGGGAATAGCCTTGTTGCAGCAATTCGGCCAAGCCTTCGGCGATGTACAAGTCGGTGGGAAAGTTGCTCGCTTCGCTGACGATGACCTTGCGCGCAGGTGTACGTTGGCGCTGCACACTCAAGGCGGCGCTGAGCACTTTGAACAGGTTGATCGAGGTGGTGTCGGTGATCACTACCTCGCCGTCACGCGCACCAATCAATGGCGCCAGGCGATTGCCCAGGCGCTGGGACAACTGCGCCCAGCCAGCGCTGTTCCAGCTACGAATCAAGCCGTTGCCCCACTCCTCGGCGATCACCTGTTGTGCGCGTTCCAGCGCCGCCACCGGGCGAGCGCCGAGGGAGTTGCCGTCGAGGTAGATCACGCCCTCGGGCAAGGCGAATTGGGCACGCAGGGGGGCCAAAGGGTCCTGTGCGTCGAGGGCTTGGCAATGGCTTCGAGTGGTCATGGGTCGTCCTGGTTTTTATAGGTGAGGATGGACCAAATAATGAACGAACTTTTAGAGAATTTTCGTGCAAAGTGGTGGGTAAACGGCTATTTAAGCTGTAGGAAATTCGAATTTAACCTCCAAACACGCGGATATCTTCCAAGCATGATTCTCGACGCCACCGACCTGCGCCTCCTGCATTTCCTGCAACAGGATGGCCGCATCAGCAACCAGGAATTGGCGGAAAAAGTCGCGCTGTCGCCGTCTGCATGCCTGCGCCGTTTGCGCCTGCTGGAGAGCGGGAATCATCAGCGGCTACCGCGCGGTATTGAACGCCGAGCAGTTGGGGATCGAGCTGGAAGCCATCGTGCACCTGTCGTTGCGCCAGGATGTGGAGGACTGGCATGAGACGTTCATCAAGAAGGTGCAAGGCTGGCCGGAGGTGGCGAGCGCCTATGTGATCACCGGCGCCAGCAACTATGTGCTGCGGGTGCAGGCGCGCAACCTCAAGCACTTTTCGGACTTTATCGTGAACCACCTGAACCGCACGGCGGGGGTGATGGATATCCGTTCGGAGATCGTGCTGCAGAAGATCAAGGACCGGGATGAGGTGTTGGACCTGGTCGTGCGCAAATAACACAAACACCCCAAAACCAATGTGGGAGCTGGCTTGCCTGCGATAGCGGTAGTGAATGTTCCACCGCTATCGCAGGCAAGCCAGCTCCCACAGTTGACCGAGTTGATCAGTCTTCCAGAGCACGCACTCGTTGCATGCGCTGCTGTTCTATTGGCGCATCCGCCACCTGCAACTCAAAGTCAAAATCAATCTGCGCAAACCGTCCTTGCACGCCAAATTCCCGCGCCAGTTGCGGATCGTCGCTGAAGCGGATCTCGGCAATCAGTTCATCGCGGGTGGCATAGGCGAAGTCATCGTGCAGGTACGGGTCATCCGACAGGTTGATCTGCGTGGTCAGGTGCCGGTGCCCAGGCGCCGAAATGAAGAAGTGGATATGCGCCGGCCGTTGCCCGTGGCGCCCCAATTGGTCGAGCAACTGTTGCGTCGGCCCGCTCGGCGGGCAACCGTAGCCCGAAGGTACGATGCTGCGAAAACGGTAGTTGCCCTGGGCGTCGGTCTCGATACGGCGACGCAGGTTGAATTCAGATTGATTCGGGTCGAACCACGAGTAAGTGCCGCCGGTATTGGCCTGCCACACATCGACAATCGCCCCCGCCAATGGCTTGCCTGCGGTATCGCGCACTTGCCCGCGCATGAACAACGGCACCGCGTCGTCCTGACCATCATCCAGCCGTGCTTCGTATTGGGACAGCGGCGCGCCGGCCACATACAACGGGCCTTCGATGGTGCGCGGTGTACCGCCGGACTTGCCTGCCTGCTCATCGGCGGCGTCCATCAACAGGTCCAGATAATGCTCCAGGCCCAGGCCGGCAGCGAGCAGACCGGCCTCCTGGTTTTTGCCCAGTTCATTGAGGTAGTTGACCGCCTTCCAGAATTCTTCCGGGGTCACTTCCAGGTCTTCGATGATGTTCACGGTGTCGCGCAGGATCCGGTAAATCAGCGCCTTGGTACGTGGGTTGCCCGCGTCATTGAGGTTGCCGCTGGCTTCTTCGAGAAACTGTTGGGCGTGGGCAGTCTGGGACAGGCGGATGGACATGGTGCATTCCTCATCTTGTAGTTATAGGTGCAAGCCGGCTCAGCGGTCGTCCGCATGGATCGACGACGGATGGCGGCACAGCGCGTTCACTTCGATGGCCATGTAGGGGAACAACGGCAGTTGCATCAGCAGGTCGTGCAGGTCCTGGACGCTGTCGACATCGAACACGCTGTAGTTGGCGTAATGCCCGGCGATGCGCCACAGGTGGCGCCATTTGCCCTCTTGTTGCAGGCGCTGCGCCAAGGCTTTCTCCTCGGCCTTGAGGCTGGCGGCACGCTCGGGGTGCATATCGAGGGGCAGGTTCACGGTCATTTTTACGTGGAACAACATGGCAGAGGCCTCTTAGTGTTTGTCACGGCGAAAGAACGCCAGGCGCTCTTCATCGAGCGTCAGACCCAGGCCCGGCGCAGTGGACACATGCAGCTGGAAATCGCGGTACACCGGTGGCTCGGTGAGGATGTCTTCGGTGAGCAACAGCGGGCCGAACAATTCGGTGCCCCACGCCAGGGTGTTCAGCGTGAGAAAGGCATGGGCCGAGGCCAGGGTGCCAATGCCGCCTTCGAGCATGGTGCCGCCGTACAGGCCGATGCCAGCCGCTTCGGCAATCGCCGCCGTGCGCAATACAGCGCGAGGGCCACCGTTCTTGGCGATCTTGAGGGCGAACACCGTGGCCGCGCCTTCACGGGCCAGGTTAAAGGCGTCTTCCACACATTCGATAGATTCATCGGCCATGATCGGCACCGGGCTCGACAGGTTGAGCCGGGCCATGCCGCCACGGTTGTTGCGCGAGATCGGTTGTTCGATCAGATCGATACCGTGGTCGCCGAGCACCTTGCATGCCCGCAGGGCCACGGCCTCATCCCAGGCCTGGTTGACGTCGACGCGCACACTGGCGCGCTCGCCCAGGGCTTTCTTGATTGCGATCACATGGGCCAGGTCGCGGCTGACTTCACCGGCGCCAATCTTCAATTTGAAGAGGCGGTGACGGCGCAGGTCGAGCATTTTCTCGGCCTCGTTGATGTCCTGTTCGGTATTACCGCTGGCCAGGGTCCAGGCCACCGGCAACGCATCACGCACACGCCCGCCCAGCAGCTCGCTGACCGGCAGCCCGAGGCGTTTGCCGAGCGCGTCGAGCAAGGCGCTTTCGATACCGGACTTGGCAAAGGTGTTGCCGCGAATACTGCGTTCCAGGCGCAACATGGCCGCATTGACGTTGCTCGCGTCCTGACCGATCAATAGCGGCGCAAAGTGGCGGTCGATATTGATTTTGATGCTGTCGGGGCTTTCATTGCCGTAGCTCAGGCCGCCAATGGTGGTGGCTTCGCCGATGCCTTCAATGCCGTCGGCACAACGCAGGCGGATGATCACCAGGGTCTGGTTTTGCATGGTGTGCATCGCCAGCTTGTGCGGGCGAATGGTGGGCAGATCAACAATAAGCGTGTCGATCGATTCGATGGCGCAAATCGGCATGGCAATACCCGTTGGGTTCTTTATAGATTTGCGTCGATTCTGTGCCGCATTTTTTTGGGGTTCCAATATAGAATTGGTCTGGTGCAATACCCTCAAGGTATGAAAGGAGTCGATATGGAACTGCGTCACTTGCGCTATTTCCAGGTGCTGGGCGAAACCCTTAACTTCACCCGGGCTGCCGAACGCCTGCACATCGCCCAGCCGCCCTTGAGCCGGCAGATCCAGCAGCTGGAGGATGAACTGGGGGTGGTGCTGCTGGAGCGCAGTCGGCCTTTGCGCCTGACCGAAGCCGGGCGTTTTTTCTATGAGCACGCTAATGTACTGCTCGAACAACTGGACAAGGTCTGCGACACCACTCGGCGCATCGGCCAAGGCGAGAAAACCTGGCTGGGCATCGGCTTCGCGCCGTCGACCTTGTACGGCGTGCTGCCGGAGCTGATTCGGCGCCTGCGCACCCACGAGGCCCTGGAGCTGGAGCTGGGTTTGTCGGAAATGACCACCTTGCAGCAGGTCGAAGCGCTCAAGGCTGGCCGCATTGACGTGGGCTTCGGGCGTATTCGCATCGACGACCCGGCCATTGTCCAGCGCGTACTGGTGGAAGACCGCCTGGTGGCGGTGCTGCCCAGCGGTCACCCGTTGCTGGGCGCTCCGGCCACCCTCGCCCAATTGGCCGGCGAACCCTTCGTGCTCTACCCCGGCAACCCGCGCCCCAGCTATGCCGACCATGTGATCGCGCTGTTCGACGCCCATGGCTTGAGCGTGAAGGTGGCGCAGTGGACCAACGAATTGCAGACCGCTATCGGCCTGGTGGGCGCCGGTATGGGCGTGACGCTGGTGCCGGCGTCGGTGCAGGTGCTGCATCGGGCGGATATTGGCTATACGCCGGTGGTGGAGGCGACGGCGAGTTCGCCGATCATCCTCAGCCGGCGGGTGAATGACCGGTCGCCGGGGCTGACTCATTGCCTGCAACTGGTTGAGGAGTTGATCTGAGATCCTCCAGGCACCCCATACTCCATGTGGGAGCAGGCAAGCCAGCTCCCACCTGTTGATCCTCACCCGAGTTCAAGTAATGCGCAGGCGCTTGCGTTGCAATGTCTGGCTGGGCGACTCATCGAACAGCTTGCGGTATTCCGCCGAAAACCGCCCCAGGTGCGTAAACCCCCAGCCCAGGGCGATTTCAGAAATAGTGCGCATTGAGCCCTGCTCCAGAATTTCCTGGCGCACCGCCCCCAGCCGATGCTTCTTCAGATACGCCATGGGCGACAGTGCGAAGTACTTGCGAAACGCATCGAACAGTTTGAACCGCGACACGCCCGCCGCCGCTTCCAGGTCTTCCAGGTGCAGCACTTCACGGGCGTTGTCGTGGATGAATTGCCGCGCACGGATCAAGTAGTGCGGCAGTTTTACCCCCAACACGTCGCGCAACTCTTCAGAGTAGTTATTCGGTTGGGCCAGGATCAGCCCCTTGATCAGCGAGCTTTCCAGGTCACGGGTAAACGCCGCCTGCTCGTACAACTCGCTGCTGCATTCCAGTTCGGCGATGAAGTATCGCGCCATGCGCCACCACGAGGCCGGTGCTCCGTCCACAGCATCCATCACCGACTCAAACCGCAGCGGTGCATCGATGGGCCGTTGCAGCAAACCTTCCAGTGACTCGCTCATCGCCGCGCGGGTGATCACCACCTGCAACTTGCGGCAGTCACCGGAAATCGCCAGCACCTGATGCTCATTGGGTGAAATGATCACGCCCTGGTCGCGGTTGGAACTGAGGCGCTCACCGTTCTTGCTCAGCTCCTGCTCGCCCACCAGCGGCAGGCTCAAGCTGTAGCTGCGAAAGTGCTCGGCGTCTTCGATGTCGATGGTCACATCGGTACCGTATTCGATCACGCCCAGAGTGGTGGCGCGGGACTTGAACACGTTGGCGCTGTGGTGAAAGCGCAGGCGCTCGGGGGTGGCCGTCGCCAGGCGATGGGGCCCGCAGATGCCGGACATCCAGCTGCGCGCGCCTTCCAGGTCGAAGCGTTGAATATGAATATCGCGTGTCTGGCTACTCATCAGGGTGCACCCACGGCGGTTAGGCATTTGCGCGCTCTGGCGGCGCGTCGTTGAACCTCGACAGCAAGTTCCAGGCCACGCCAGCAGCGTGGCCACTGGGTGGATAGTAACGGTCGACTATGTGGATAAATCCCAGGGCTTTACGACCATCGCCCACCATCACAGTAGCGCATGCCGTCACCTGCGCGCACCGCCATGGGTATTTGCTGCCCAACTTTGCGGCCTGCGTTCCCCCATTAAGCGGATAGCCCGCCACCGCATCGCAGCCGCTTAATGGCTCACCGTTTAGCCATGATCAAAAGGTGCCTCCCATGAGTGGTGCAAGAACCGTCGAGCAGTGGAAATCCTTTATCGAAAGTTGCCTGGACTTTCGCCCGGCGGATGAAGTGTTCCGCATCGCCCGCGACATGTTCACCGAGCCCGAGCTGTTCGACCTGGAGATGGAACTGATCTTCGAGAAGAACTGGATCTACGCCTGCCACGAAAGCGAACTGGCCCATAACCACGACTTCGTGACGATGCGCGCCGGGCGCCAGCCGATGATCATCACCCGCGACGGCGAAGGCCGGCTCAACGCGCTGATCAACGCCTGCCAGCATCGCGGCACTACCCTCACCCGCGTGGGCAAGGGCAACCAGTCCACCTTCACCTGCCCGTTCCACGCCTGGTGCTACAAGAGCGATGGCCGACTGGTGAAGGTCAAGGCGCCGGGGGAATACCCGGAAGGTTTCGACAAGGCCACCCGCGGCCTGAAAAAAGCGCGCATCGACAGCTACAAGGGCTTTGTGTTTATCAGCCTGGACGTGAACGGCACTAACAGCCTGGAAGATTTCCTCGGCGACGCCAAAGTGTTCTTCGACATGATGGTGGCGCAATCGGCCACCGGTGAGCTGGAAGTGCTGCCGGGCAAGTCCGCCTACACCTACGACGGCAACTGGAAGCTGCAAAACGAAAACGGCCTGGACGGTTATCACGTCAGCACCGTGCACTACAACTACGTGGCCACCGTGCAGCATCGCCAGCAGGTCAACACCGAAAACGGCGCGGGTTCCAGCACGACGCTGGACTACAGCAAGCTCGGCGCCGGCGACGCGAATACCGATGACGGCTGGTTCGCCTTCAATAACGGCCACAGTGTGTTGTTCAGCGACATGCCCAACCCCAGCGTGCGCTCCGGCTACGCCACCATCATGCCGCGCCTGGTAGAAGAACACGGCCAGCAGAAGGCCGAGTGGATGATGCACCGCCTGCGCAACCTGAATATCTACCCCAGCCTGTTCTTTCTCGACCAGATCAGCTCGCAGTTGCGCATCATCCGCCCGGTGGCCTGGAACAAGACCGAGATCATCAGCCAGTGCCTGGGGGTCAAGGGTGAGTCCGACGCCGACCGCGAAAACCGGATTCGCCAGTTCGAGGACTTCTTCAACGTCTCGGGCATGGGCACGCCGGATGACCTGGTGGAGTTTCGCGAAGCCCAGCGCGGTTTCCAGGGCCGCCTGGAGCGCTGGAGCGATATCTCACGAGGCAGCCATCGCTGGGAGACTGGGCCGACGCCCAACAGCGAAGCCATTGGCATCCAACCAGCCATGACCGGCACCGAGTTCACCCACGAAGGTTTGTACGTCAACCAGCATCGCAACTGGCAGCAGTTCCTGCTCCAGGGCCTGGAGCGACAAGCGCTGACACTGCGGGAGGTGAAGTGATGAATGCGCAATTGCAGTACCAGATCGAGCAGTTCTTCTACCGCAAGTCCGAACTGTGCGACGCCCAGGACTGGGATGCCTACGTGCAGTTGTTCGACCCGCAGAGTGAGTTTCACCTGCCGCAATGGGATTCCGAACACGTCTACACCCAAGACCCCAAGCGCGAGATGTCGTTGATCTACTACGCCAACCGCTCGGGCCTGGAGGACCGTGTGTTCCGCCTGCGCACCGGCAAAGCCGCCTCTGCCACGCCGATGCCGCGCACCTTGCACCTGATCAATAACGTACGCATTGCCGAGCAGGCCGACGACACGTTGGAGGTGCGTTTGAACTGGCACACGCTCTTCTATCGCCTCGCCACGTCCGAGCAGTTCTATGGGCATGCCACGTACCGCCTCAAGCCTGCGGGCGACAGCTGGCTGATCATGCGCAAGCACGCCTTGCTGCTCAACGACACCATCAATTCGGTGCTGGATTTCTATCACCTTTAAAACCAGCCCCCCTGTGGCGAGGGAGCTTGCTCCCGCTGGAGTGCGCAGCGCTCCCAGTTTTTTGGGGCAGCTTCGCAGCCCAGCGGGAGCAAGCTCCCTCGCCACAGGGGCACGCGTGGAGTTCATCAATGAATCACAAAGTGGCCTTCAGCTTTGCCGATGGCAAGACCCTGTTCTTCCCGGTGGGCGCCCATGAAATCCTGTTGGACGCGGCCCTGCGCAACGGCATCAAGATCCCGCTCGATTGCCGCGAAGGTGTGTGCGGCACCTGCCAAGGGCGTTGCGAATCCGGTGAGTACACCCAGGACTACGTCGACGAGGAAGCGCTCTCCAGCCTCGACCTGCAACAGCGCAAGATGCTCAGTTGCCAGACTCGGGTGAAGTCCGACGCCACCTTTTATTTCGACTTTGATTCGAGCCTGTGCAACGCCCCCGGGCCCGTGCAGGTACGCGGCACGGTGAGCGCGGTGCAGCAGGTCTCGACCAGCACCGCCATCTTGCAGGTGCAACTGGACCAGCCACTGGATTTTTTGCCGGGCCAATATGCGCGTCTGTCGGTGCCCGGCACCGATAGCTGGCGCTCCTACTCCTTCGCCAACCGGCCGGGTAATCAGTTGCAGTTCCTGGTACGCCTGCTGCCCGACGGAGTCATGAGCAACTACCTGCGTGAACGCTGCCAGGTAGGTGATGAAATGCTGATGGAGGCGCCCTTGGGTGCGTTTTATCTGCGGCACGTCACCCAACCGCTGGTACTGGTGGCGGGCGGCACCGGGTTGTCGGCGTTGTTGGGCATGCTCGATGAGCTGGTCGTCAACGGCTGCACACAACCTGTGCACCTGTACTACGGCGTGCGCGGCGCCGAAGACTTATGTGAAGCGGCACGTATCCAAGCCTACGCGACGAAAATCCCGAACTTTCGCTACACCGAAGTGCTGAGCGACGCCTCAGCCGAGTGGACGGGCAAACGCGGCTACCTGACCGAACATTTCGACCTGGCCGAATTGCGGGACAGATCGGCGGATATGTACGTGTGCGGCCCCCCTCCAATGGTCGAATCCATCCAGCAATGGCTGGCGGATCAGACACTTGATGGCGTTCAGTTGTATTACGAAAAGTTTACGCAGAGTAATATCTGACCCTCAGCAGTTCTGAGGGGCCGATGCGGCGTGCAATCACCCTTGAGAAAAACAAGTAGAAGGGAATGTTAATGGCGGATGACATGGTTAACCCGGTGGGCCTCAAGCGCGGCCTGAAGAACCGGCACATTCAGCTGATCGCCTTGGGAGGTGCGATTGGTACAGGCTTGTTCCTCGGCTCGGCCGGGGTACTCAAGTCGGCGGGGCCGTCGATGATCCTGGGCTATGCGGTGGCCGGGTTTATCGCGTTCCTGATCATGCGCCAGCTCGGCGAGATGATCGTCGAAGAGCCGGTGGCCGGTTCCTTCAGCCACTTCGCACATAAATACTGGGGCGGTTACGCAGGCTTCCTGGCGGGCTGGAACTATTGGGTGCTCTACGTGCTGGTGGGCATGGCCGAGTTGACGGCGGTGGGCAAGTACATCCAGTTCTGGTGGCCGGAGATTCCAACCTGGGTCAGCGCGCTGGTGTTCTTCGTCGCGGTGAACCTGATCAACACTCTGAACGTGAAGTTCTTCGGTGAAGCCGAATTCTGGTTTGCGATCATCAAGGTGGTGGCGATTGTCGGCATGATCGTGCTCGGCTGCTACCTGCTGTTCAGCGGCACCGGCGGCCCGCAAGCCTCGGTCAGCAACCTGTGGAGCCACGGTGGGTTCTTCCCCAATGGCGGCATGGGGCTGTTGATGTCGATGGCCTTTATCATGTTCTCGTTCGGTGGCCTGGAACTGGTCGGCATCACCGCCGCCGAAGCCAGCGAACCACGCAAGGTGATCCCCAAAGCAATCAACCAGGTGGTGTACCGCATTCTGATTTTCTACGTCGGTGCGCTGACCGTGCTCTTGTCGCTGTACCCGTGGGATCAACTGCTGCAAACCCTCGGCGCGTCGGGCGATGCCTACAGCGGCAGCCCGTTTGTGCAGATTTTCTCGCTGATCGGCAACGACACCGCCGCCCACATCCTCAACTTCGTGGTGCTGACCGCGGCGTTGTCGGTGTACAACAGCGGCGTGTACTGCAACAGCCGCATGCTGTTCGGCCTGGCCGAGCAAGGTGACGCGCCCAAGGCGCTGATGAAGCTCAACAAACAAGGCGTGCCGCTGCGGGCCCTGGCGATTTCGGCGCTGGTGACCATGCTGTGCGTGGTGGTCAACTACGTGGCGCCGCACAGTGCGCTGGAGTTGCTGTTTGCCCTGGTGGTCGCGTCGCTGATGATCAACTGGGCATTGATCAGCCTGACCCATATCAAGTTCCGCAAGGCCATGGGCGAGCAAGGCGTGACGCCGTCGTTCAAGACCTTCTGGTTCCCGTTCAGCAACTACCTGTGCCTGGCGTTCATGGTGATGATCATTGGCGTGATGCTGGCGATTCCGGGGATTCGCGAGTCGGTGTATGCGATGCCGGTGTGGGTAGGGATTATCTACATCGCCTATCGGTTTCGGATCAGAAACGGGAAGGTTGCCGTGGCGCAGTAACCCCTGTGGGAGCGGGCTTGCCCGCGATTGTGGCGTGTCAGCCAATGGATGAGCCGACTGATACACCGCCATCGCAGCGATGCGGCGACCCGACAAGCCAGCTCCCACAATTGACTGTATTTCACCTAGAAAAAAGCCCCGGTAATCCGGGGCTTTTTTATTAGAGCGTGGAACGTACTCGCCAGAGTTCAGGGAACAGTACCGTGTCGAGCATCTTGCGCAGGTACCCCACGCCTTCAGTACCACCAGTACCCGGCTGGAAGCCGATGATGCGCTCCACCGTGGTGACATGCCGGAAGCGCCACTGGCGGAACGAATCTTCCAGGTCGATAAACTTCTCGGCCAACTGATACAAATCCCAGTAACGGCTCGGGTCACGATACACCTCGCGCCAGGCCGCTTCCACCGATTCATCGTGCACCGTGGCGGCGGTCGGGTCGCGCTCGGCGCGCTTGGGATCAATCGCCAGCCCCGCCTTGACCATCAGGTTTACGGCCTCGTCATACAACGACGGCGTGGCAATCGCCACCTGCAATTGCTGCAGCAACTCCGGGCGATGGGCATGGGGCCGCAGCAGCGCCGGGCTTTTGTTGCCGAGGATGAATTCGATCTCGCGGTACTGAAACGACTGGAACCCCGACGACTGCCCCAGGAACGGGCGAATCGCCTTGTATTCCGACGGGGTCATGGTCGCCAGCACCGCCCAGGCGTGCACCAGTTGATCGAAGATCCGCGACACCCGCGCCAGCATCTTGAACGCCGGTGGCAGCTCACCCAGGCGCACATGTTCGCGGGCGGCCTTGAGTTCGTGCAGCATCAATTTCATCCACAGCTCCGAGGTCTGGTGCTGGATGATGAAGAGCATTTCGTTGTGATCCGGCGACAGCGGGTGCTGGGCGCTGAGGACTTTGCCCAGGTCCAGGTAATCGCCATAGCTCATGGACTCGGAAAAATTCAGTTCGGCGTTATGCCATTCTTCCGGCGGTTGGTAATCAGCTGAGAAAGGACATTGGCTCATCGCGTGGGCTCCTTGAGCGGGCGGAGAATGGCGCGCACGGGGCTCGCGTCCAGGTTGGCGAAGCGCAGCGGCAGCGCGATCAGTTCATAGTCGCCCTCCGGTACGTCATCGAGCACGATGCCTTCGAGGATCGCCATGCCATGGCGCGCCACGGCGTTGTGCGAATCCATGGTCTTGGATTGCTGCGGGTCCAGGGACGGCGTATCGATACCGATCAGGCGCACCCCCAGGCTGGCCAGCAACTCAATGGTCTGGGGGGCGATGGCGGTGAAGTTCGAATCCCAGTCGGTGAGTGGCGCTTGTGGATAAGTGCGCAGCAGCACGCGCTCCGGCAGGTTATCCACACGCCCTTGCAACTGATGGGGCTGCACCAGAGCGCCGCTGCCCAGGCAATGCAATACCCGGCACGGGCCCATGTACACATCCAGCGATACCTCGCCAATCGGCGCCCCATCGGCGCTGTAATGCAGCGGCGCATCCACATGGGCACCGGTGTGCGGCGACAGGGTGACGCGCCCCACATTTACCGGACACTCCGGGCCGAACTGCCACACGCGCTCTTCCTGGAACGGTGTATCGCCCGGCCAGGTCGGGGTGGCCGTGCTCAAGGGCGGGCTGATATCCCACCACGTTTTTATTGGTTTCATTGCAAGGCTCTCACGGGGTACTGGGGTGAATGATACGAGGGCCAGCTCTGAATTTTCTTGCGAATTCTGGCGCGCCACGGGAAATATTTCGCAGTTACTGCGAGGAAACAGCGGTTTGATGCACAGATCTGTCGCTCAGATACACCAAGACCTCCTGTGGGAGCCGGGCTTGCCCGCGATAGCGGAGTGTCAGGCAATGGAGATGCTTGTTGTGCCAGCGTCATCGCGGGCAAGCCCGGCTCCCACAGGGGACTGCGGTGTTCAGGTGACTGCGCTTCTGGGCATCCCAATGTCGAGTTCAGACCACTGGCGCAACGCCCGAGGCCTTAGGGTTGAGCTTTCCCTTCCCTGCCTCGGAGTCATCATGACCAAGCCCATCACCGTACTACGCGACACCCACCCACTGCCGGTCCTGGATGCCTGCAAATGGGAAAAGCTCGAAGGCGACCCGCACACCGTCAACCTCAACGCCTACACCAGCGAAGACGGCAGCAAGATCATGGGCACCTGGATCTGCACACCGGGCAAGTGGTACGTGGAATACGTGAAGTGGGAATACTGCCATTTCCAGGAAGGCTACTGCGTGATCACGCCTGAAGGCATGGAGCCGATCCACTTGCGGGCTGGGGATATCTTTGTGGTGGAACCGGGGATGAAAGGAACGTGGGAAGTGGTCGAGACGGTGCGTAAGTATTTTGTGTTTGCCTGACCCAGCAAAAGCTGTGGCGAGGGAGCTTGCTCCCTCGCCACAGGTTTTTATTTGGGCTTGCGATAGCTGTTGATGATCGCCGAGAAGTCCTTGCCCCCTTCCCCACGCTGGCTCATCGATTGATACAGCTGCTGGGCCACTGCGCCGAGGATCACCGGCTGGTGCACCTGGCGTGCAGCTTCGGTGGCCAGGCCTAAATCCTTGAGCATCAGGTCGGCACCAAAACCACCGGTATAGCCACGCGATGATGGCGCGGTCTCGATCACGCCTGGCCAAGGATTGTAGGTATCGGAACTCCAGCAGCGCCCCGTGGAGCTGTTGATGATGCCGGCCAGCACTTGTGTATCAATGCCAAGTGCATCGCCCAGGGCCATGGCTTCACTGACGCCGACCATGCTGATACCCAGCAGCAGGTTGTTGCAGATCTTGGCGATTTGCCCAGTGCCGACATCGCCGCAGTGCACGATATTGCGGCCCATCTGCGCCAGCACCGGTTGCAGGGTGGCGAACAGTTCCGGGTTGGCGCCAACCATAAAGGTCAGCGTCCCGGCCTGGGCACCGCCGGTACCACCGGAGACCGGCGCATCGGCCACGTCCACGCCTTGTTTGGCTGCCGCAGCCGCTACTTCACGGATGGTTTGCGGGTCAATGGTGCTGCAATCCACGGCGGGGATGCCTTTGCCGATGCCGGCGAGTACACCGTCTTCATTCAGCCACACGCTGCGCACGTGGGCGGCGGCCGGCAGCATGGTAATCACCAGTTCGGCGCCCTGGGCCGCATCACGCGGCGAGCTGCTGATGGTGCCGCCCAGTTCGGCGAGTTCCTTGAGTACCGCCTGGTTCAGGTCGAACAGGTTAAGCGCGTGCCCAGCCTTGATCAGGTTGCGGGCCATGGGCGCACCCATGTTGCCCAGGCCGATAAATGCAATCTTCATGATCGTCTCCCAGGTTCAGCGCAGGTTAATGGTGGTGTTGACGCCATCGTTGACCGTGTCATCGTCGAACCAGCGGCTGGTGACGGTTTTGGTCTGAGTGTAGAACTGCACCACTTGCTTGCCGTAAGGGCCCAGGTCGCCGAGCTTGGAACCGCGGGAGCCGGTGAAGCTGAAGAACGGCACTGGCACCGGGATGGGGATGTTGATGCCGACCTGGCCCACATCGATTTCGCTCTGGAATTTACGCGCCGCCGCACCGCTCTGGGTGAACAGACCTGTGCCGTTGCCGAACGGGTTGGCGTTGACCAGGGCGATGGCTTGATCGAGGGTGTCGACTTCCAGCACCACCAGCACCGGGCCGAAGATTTCCTCGGTGTAGATGCGCATGTCGGTGGTCACGCCCGAAAAAAGAGTCGGGCCGACAAAGTTACCTTGTTCGAAGCCCGGCACCTTGATATCGCGGCCATCCAGCTCCAGCTTGGCGCCTTCTTTCACGCCGCTTTCGATCAGTTCAAGGATGCGTGCCTTGGCGCGCTTGGAAATCACCGGGCCGACATCCGTGCCGGCTTCGCTGCCTGCATTGACCTTGAGCTTTTGTGCCAACGCCTTGAGATCTGGCAGCCACTGCTTGGCCGCACCCACCAGCACCACCACCGAGGTGGCCATGCAACGCTGGCCCGCCGCGCCGAAACCGGCGCCGACCAGGGCGTTGAGGGTGTGCTCGCGGTTGGCATCCGGCAGCACCACCGCGTGGTTCTTGGCGCCCATCATCGATTGGACGCGTTTGCCGTGCTTGCCTGCCAGGTCATAGACATGGGTGCCGACGGCCGTCGAGCCGACGAAGGACACCGCCTTGATGTCTTTGTGGGTGCACAGTGCATCCACCACGCTCTTGCCGCCGTGCACCACGTTGAGCACGCCCGCCGGTACGCCGGCTTCCAGCGCCAGCTCCACCAGGAGCATGGTCGACAACGGGTCTTGCTCGGAAGGCTTGAGTACGAAGGTGTTACCGCAGGCAATCGCCATCGGGAACATCCACAGCGGAATCATCGCCGGGAAGTTGAACGGGGTGATGCCGGCGCATACGCCGATAGGCTGGCGCAGGGTGTAGGTATCCACGCCGCCGGCCACGTTCTCGGCGAACTCGCCCATTTGCAGGGTGCCGATGGAACAGGCGTGTTCGACCACTTCCAGTCCACGGAAAATATCGCCCTCGGCATCGGCAATGGTCTTGCCCTGCTCGGCGCTGAGGACTACAGCAATGCGCTTGGAATGTTCGCGGATCAAGGCTTGCAGCTTGAGCATGATGCGCATGCGCGCGCCGATCGGTGTCAGCTTCCAGGTCTGGAAAGCGCGATGGGCAGCGTCAATGGCGGCGTTGACTTCATCGGCAGTGGCGAACGGGACTTTGGCCAGCACTTGCTGAGTGGCCGGGTTGACGATGTCTTGCCACTCGGTGGTTTTGGACTCGACCCACTCGCCGTTGATCAGCAACTTGACCTGTTGCACGGAAATATCGGCAGATGCGTTCATATGGTCTCCAGAATCTTGTCGTTATGCAGAGAACCAAGGCGTTGAATCGCCTTGAAGAATGAGGCGTTCGGACTGTTTTTGGAGTATAGATGTGCAAATCTCTAATAAGAACGTACATAAAAGCCGGTCCAATATGCAAAAAAACATCACCTCCCTGGGCGCCCTGAACTGGGATGACCTGAAGTTTTTCCTCGAAGTGGCGCGCACCCGCAAGGCCAGCGTGGCCGCCAAGCGCCTGGCGGTGGACTACACCACCGTGTCGCGACGCATCAGTTCACTGGAAGTGTCCCTCGGCACGCTGCTGTTCGAAAAATCCCGGACCAACGGCTTCGTGCTCACCAGCGAAGGCCAGCGGTTGCTGGGTTATGCCGAATCCATCGAAAGCACACTGCACATGGCCTGCGAACAGGTGTCCGGGTCCGGCGTGGCACTGTCGGGCCATGTGCGCATGGGTTGCACCGAAGGCTTCGGCAGCTTCTTCGTCACCCCGCAACTGAGCCATTTCGTCGACACTTATCCCGCGATCTCGGTGGACATCCTGCCCCTGCCCCACTTCATCAGCCTGTCCAAGCGCGAAGCCGACATCGTCATCGCCCTGGAACGCCCGGAACACGGACCGTATGTGTGCTGCAAACTGTGCGACTACAAACTGCAGCTGTACGCCACCCAGGACTACCTCGACCAACACCCGCCGATTCGCACACCTGCGGACTTGGCCGAGCATCCATTTATCAGCTACGTGGATGACCTGGCGTTCAGCTCGGAGCTGCTGTACCTGGCCAACGTCGTGCCCGGCGCCAGCGCGAGTTTGCGCAGCACCAGCGTGATCGCGCAGTACGTGGCGGCGCAGCAAGGCCGGTCGATGGCGATATTGCCGTGCTTTCTGGCAGCGCAGGACTCGCGGTTGTTGCCGGTGCTGGGGGAGCAGATCGCGATTACGCGACAGTTCTGGATGTATTGCCGGGAGGATTTGAGGAAGTTGAAGCGGATTACGTTGTTGTGGGATTACATCCGGGAAGTGACGGAGCAGAATCAGGGGTTGTTGATGGGGGAGACGCGGGAGATCAGGTTTGCAGACTGAATGTGGGAGCTGGCTTGCCTGCGATAGCGGTGCATCAGCAAAAGCTATATCTACCGATCAACCGCCATCGCAGGCAAGCCAGCTCCCACATATTGAATGCATTTCAGCTGGGGGAAGCAGAACCCGCTTAGTCTGCGATTACTACAATTGACACCCGGCGATTCTCGGTGCGGCCTGCTGTGGTCGTATTCGGCGCCACCGGCTCGCTGCTGCCCAGGCCGCGCAGTTGGATGTTTTCTTCTTTCATGCCCACGCGGGTCAGCACCTTGCCCACGCTTTTGGCGCGGCGCAGGGACAGGGCCACGTTGTAGGGTTCTTTGCCGGAGGCGTCGGTGTGGCCGTCGACACGCACACGCTCGATACCCGCGCCTACCAGGGCCTGGCCGATGCGTTCGACGATGTCGGTGCTGGGTTTGTTGAGGGTTTCGACGTCACTGCCAAACAGCACTTTGCCGGACAGGCCGAAGGCCCAGCCTTCATCGGTCAGCTCGAAGCCTTGTTGTTTGAGCACGGCGACTTGCGCCGGGGTCAGGCCTTTGGGTGGCGTCTGGCAGCCGCTGAGGGCCAGGAAAGCGACGAGTAAAGAAACAAATAAAATGCGTGTGTTAGCGAACAAGGGAATCAACTCCTGTGTTGAACGTTGACGACGGGATGCTCCGACTCCGCCGTTTGCTGGCCGCCCGAGGACAATCGTTTGGCCTGGTACATCGCCGCGTCGGCGGCGTTGAGCAAGGTGCCGGGAGTGGCGCCATGCTCGGGATAAATGGCAATACCGATGCTGAGGGAGGTCAACACCTGGGTATCACCTGGCAGGGGGATCGGCATGTCCATGCTGGCAATGATTTTGTCGGCGATGCGATGGGCGTCTTCGGCCTTGTGCAGGGGCGCCAGTAATACCGCGAATTCATCACCGCCCAGGCGCGCCACCAGGTCGTCCTCGCGCAGTTGCGCCCGCACGCGGTCGGCAACGGCCACCAGCACGGCATCGCCAGCGGCATGACCGAAGCTGTCGTTGATGTCTTTGAAGCGGTCGCTGTCGAGGAACAACACCGCCACCCGCTCGTTGACCTTGGCGGCGCTGCGCAAGGCGCGGATCAGCCGGCCTTCGAAGAACGCGCGGTTGGGCAGGCCGGTGAGGCTGTCGTGGCTGGCCTGGTGGGCCAGGGTTTCGTTTTCGCTTTGCAGGTGGCTTTGCCAAGCCTCCATCTCACCGAGCAGGGCATTGAAGTCGCTGCCCAGGCTGTCGAGCTCGGCGATCTGCGCCGAGGGTACGCGGCGGTCGAAGTCTCGTTCGCTGCGGGCGGCGTGGGCGACGGCGGCCAGGCGTTGCAATGGCACGGTGATGCCATTCAATAGACGCCGCGACAGGTGCAATGCCACCCAGGCGCTGAGCGCTGTGCAGATCAAAATCCCGACCAGACCGCTGAGCAAAAAGCGCAACAGGCTGCCACCGTGGCCGACCAGGTGGATGCTGCCGACAGTTTGCCCCTGGCGCAGAATCGGCTGGCTGATGGGCTGTTCGAGCAGGGCGTGCGCTATTTGCAGCTCGACCCGTGACAACATGCCGGTTTCCGGGCGAACCCAGCGCGCCAGCAGCTTGCCGTTGATATCAAATACTTCTGCCTGGGCCACTTCTTCGGTGGAGGCAATCAGGCTCAGGGCTTCGGTGGCCGCCGCGCTATCGTTGAACACCACGGCCGCTTCCACGGTGTAGTTGATGGAGCGGGCGATCAGGTGCAGGTTGTGCTCGGCGTAAACCCGCAGGGCCAGCACGCCGAGCAGGGTCAGGGAAACACTGGCCAGGGTCACCGCTACCAGCGCCAGGATCATATGCCCGCGGGCAATCACCGAACGCAGGGTCGGCCGCACTTTATCGCGGCTCATGAGCCAGGCGCTCGACGGCGAGACAACTGCAACACACTGGGATGGATACGCACGCCGCTGCGGGCGACGGAATCCAGATTGACCTCGAATGACACCTGCTCATCGCTGACCCGCAGGCAGAACAGGCTGCCCACCGTGCATTGGTCGCCCCCTTCGCTGATGCTGAGCACAGGGTGGCCAATCAACGAAGTAAACAGGCGGTTGCGTTCGTCAGGCGTGATTTTGCCGATGTAGATGGCGTCGCAGGCATTGACGATATCCGGATGATCGACCAGCAGGCGCCGCACCCGCACCGGACGACCGGTGGCCTGAGTAGTGCCTTTGACCAGGTCATCGGTGTACTGAGTCGGCCCGACAATGCACAGCCGCAATTGCGCAGGCTCCACCGGCCACCGCGCGTAGCTGAGAATACCCAGCACGACCTGGGTGACCGCCTGGGCGCGCTGCTCGGCGAGGCTGGGCGTCTGCGCCCATACCTGCGGCGCGAGCAGGCACAGAACCGCCACCCGCAACATGCGTCTCCAGCTCAAACTGCGCTCTGTGGGCGAGACAGCCACGTTCATGCAGCACTTCTCTCAGGTATTTTCCAGGGTGATGCCGCAACGATAGCACAGCGGCGGGAACCCCCGCGCAGCACGGCTGGCACGGGGCCTACTATTTTTTCAGAAAAATCAGACATCTGAATCAGAAATATTTCATGACCTATCAGTCAGTTTTTCCGGTGCGGCGTCCAACTCCAGCATCAACCCGCTCAAACGCTTGACCTTGCGCCGTACCGCCTCTTCAAACACGCCACCCCGGGGCTCGATCAAGCTGAACCAGCGCTTGGCGCGGGTAATACCGGTATAGATCAATTCTTTGGTCAGCACCGGGTTCAAAGCATCCGGCAGGATCAGCGCCGTATGGATGAACTCCGAGCCCTGGGATTTGTGTACGGTCATCGCATACACGGTTTCGACATCATTCAAGCGGCTGGGCAGCACGAAACGTACGCCACCCTGGCCATCGTTACGTGGGAAGGCCACGCGTAGCACGTGGGGGCCGCCATCGCTTTCGGGCAGTTTCAGCGCGATGCCGATGTCCCCGTTCATCAGGCCCAAGCCATAGTCGTTACGGGTCATCAAGACCGGACGGCCCTCGTACCACTGCTCGTCGCCTTCGATCAGGCGGACTTTGCGCAGGGCCGCGGTGATGCGCTGGTTCAGCCCTTCAACCCCCCAGGGCCCTTTGCGCACGGCACAGAGCAATTGGAACGCATCAAAGGCTTGCAACAATTGTTGCGCCCAATAGGTCCAGGCCGGGTCATCGCGCGGCGTATCCAGAGGTGGACGTGCCGATTGCAGCAGGTTCAGGTAGTAGCGATAACCCTGGGCGCCGTCGCCCTGCCCGTCCAGCACCAAGCGCTCAAGGCCGTGGTCATGCTCGCCCTTGAGGCTTAGGCAAAACAGGTCGTCATGACGGCGCGCGGCCAGCAACTGACGTGCCTCTTCGGCATTCTGCTGGTTGACCCAGCGCGCCAGCTGGCCGATGCCGCTGCCTTCGCCGAAACGACGCGAATAGCGCAGCATCACCACCTGCTGGGCCAGGGGATGACGGGCATCGAGGTCTTCTTGCAGGCCGCTGGCACTGAGGTCTTCGCCGCTGACCGCTTGCAGCCATTGCAGAGTCTGCGGGCTGTACCAGCCGGCTTCGGCGTCACGGCACAAATCGCCGAGTACCGCACCGGCCTCCACCGACGCCAACTGGTCCTTGTCGCCCAGCAATACCAGACGCGCATGGGGCGCCAAGGCATCGAGCAGGTTGGCCATCATTTCCAGGTCAATCATCGAGGCTTCATCCACCACCAGCACGTCCAGCGGCAATGGATTACCCAAGTGATGCCGGAAGTGGCGGGTGCCCGGACGGCTGCCCAACAGGCGATGAACCGTGGTGACCTGGGTCGGGATTTTTTCCCGCACGTCGTCGGGCACTGTCAGTGACAGCACTTGCTGGCTGATGGATTCGGTCAGGCGCGCAGCGGCTTTACCGGTGGGCGCAGCCAGGCGAATACGCAACGGGCTGCCGGACTCCACAGCGGGTGCCTGCAACAACGCGAGCAGGCGCACCACGGTGGTGGTCTTGCCGGTGCCGGGGCCGCCGGTGACGATACTGAAGGCGCCGCGGGTTGCCAGGGCACAGGCAAGCTTTTGCCAGTCAATTACACCGTCGGGCGCCGGTTGGTCGAACAGGCGGTTGAGGCGTTGTGGCAAATCGGCAGCTGCGGGCTCCACGTTCGCAAGGCGCAGGCGCAGGGCGCGGTCGATACGTCGCTCGTAGGTCCAGTAGCGGCGCAGGTACAGGCGCTTGCCAGACAACACCAACGGACGACTCTGGGCCGCGTCGCTGCCATCGACCGCCAGCGCTACCAATGGGCTGCACGCCAGGGCATGGCACCAATGGGCACCGTCCAGGTCGTGCAGCAATTGCGACGGCAGCAGCATGGCGCCAGTGTGCAGGTCGCCTTCGGGCGGCAATGACAGGGCGAAGTCCGGCGCCTTGAGGGTTTCGAACAGGTCAAGGCAGACGTGACCATGGCCCAGTTGATGGCTGGTCAAGGCGGCCGCCAACAAGACCAAGGAGTCGGCCTGGGCGTCAAGCTCATGCAGGAAGCCGACGAAGGCTTTGTCCAGGGCCCGCAACCAGCCACGCTCGACCCAACGCTCAAGCAACTGCACCAGGTCGGTGGCGCGACTCAGCGGTGCCAGCTCCTCTAGCGGTAACCGCGACAGGCTCATAGCAACACTCCTTGTTCCCAGACGGGCTCGACCTTGGGCGGGATAGGCTTGCCCTGGAACAGCAGATCCAGACTTTCGATCAGCTCGCGGGGCGGCCGGGTAAAATACGCCCCCTGGCTCACCGACTGGGTGCCACGCAGAAACAGGTACAGGGCGCCGCCGACGTGCTGGTCGTAGTCATAATCAGGCAGGCGCGCCTTGAGCTGGCGGTGCAGGGCCAGCAGGTAAAGTACGTATTGCAGGTCGTACCGATGCTCAAGAATCGAGTGCTCCATGGCTTGCTGGGTGTAGGCCGAATCGTCGGGGCCGAGCCAATTGGATTTGTAGTCCGCCACGTAGTAGCGGCCATCGTGTTCGAACGTCAGGTCGATAAACCCCTTGAACATGCCGTTGAGCAGCACCGGCTCAGCGGCCACACGGGAAACACCGCCGTGGGTGTGCAGGCACACCAGTTTGTCGAGGGCCAGCACATCGACTGTGTGACTGGCGAACCAGAACTCCATTTCGATCTGGTACTGCTGAAGGCCGCTTAAGGTCACGTGGTCGTTGTACAGCGGCAACGGCGTTTGCAACAGATGACCCAGCCAGCCGCTGAGGGTGACGATCCAGCCTTCCCAGTTGCGGCGGTTACAACGTGCGCCCACGGCTTTTTCGATGGCCTCGGGCGTCACGTTGAAACCCTCTTCACCGGCCCACTCCAACAAGCCGTGGAGGAAGGTGCCTGGATTAGGACCGCGTGGGAAACGATGAATATCACCGCCGGACGCCGCCACTTCCCGTGGCGCATCGGGGTCGAGGCGTTCGTCATCGAACAGTTTCTGGGCCTGGGGGCTTTCCGGTGCTTCAAGACTGGCGGCGCTCATGCTGTCGCCAATGCGCAAGGCACTGTAGGAAGCAATCCACCAGTTTTCCGTGGCCTTACGTTCAGGCAGCAATGGTGCGAGCAGGGTCGCTTGATTGCGCGGCGGGTGGAACAGGATGTCTTGGGCGTCCGGCACATGGTCATAACCGATGGCCGCGCAGCCTTGCTGCAAGTCCAGCAACCAGCGCGCCAGACCCGCTGATTCGCCTAACGACGCGCCAGCACCAAGCAAATAGCCCAACGCCGACAGGTGCAAGACCGAGCTGCTGTTATTGCCGCGCTTGAGGTCGGCGATGCCTAGCCAGCAGGCGTGTTTGGCGCGGGTCAAGGCCACATAGAACAAACGCAGGTCTTCGGCCAGGCGCTCATCGTCGGCTTGGGCGATCAGCTCGGCCGTGGGTCGCAGGCTGACGTGGGACTTGCCCTGTCCATCGTGGTAATGCAGCGGCAAGCGACTGCCGTCCACAGGCTTGGCCGAACAGATGAACGGCAAGAACACCAGGTCGTATTCCAGGCCCTTGGATTTGTGGATGGTCACCACTTTGACCAGTTGCTCGTCGCTTTCCAGGCGCAGGATCTGCTCTTCACCGGCCTGTCCCGACAGCGCCAGATGCTCGGCCAAATGACGGATCAACGCCTGCTCGCCATCCAGTTCCGAGGCGGCCTGTTGCAACAATTCACTGAGGTGCAACAGGTTGGTCAGCACCCGCTCGCCATCACTGCGGGCGATGAGGGTTTGCGGCAGCTTGAAGTCGTGGAGCAGGCGACGCAGCATCGGCAACACGCCTTGGGTACGCCAGATGGCACGGTAGCCACGGAACTGCATCACCCGTGATTCCCACGCCAGTTCGTCCTGATTCAGACGCTCCAGCTCCGATAGGGACAGGTTCAGGGTGACGCAGGCCAGGGCGGCACGCAGCGGGCGTTCGACATCGGGTTCGGCGCAAGCCTTCAACCAGGCCAACAGGTCATGGGCTTCCTGGGCGGCAAACACCGAGTCTTTATCCGACAGGTACACACTGCGCACGCCACGGCGGGCCAGTTCGGCACGCACGGCCTGGGCTTCCTTGCCATCGCGCACGAGGATGGCGATGTCTGACGGCAACACGCCCTTGAGGTTACCCTCTATTACAAAGCCCGCCGTGCCTTGCTGCCCACCGTTGAGCAGCGCAACGATTTGCGTGGCGCAGGCGGCGGCCAGGTGTTGACGGTAAACCACGTTGGAAATCGGCTGGTCGGTGGGCAGGTGCCAAAGGTTCATGGCCGGCATTGGTTGGCCGTCGACCTGCAGGTGTTCGCTGCGGCCTTGGGACAGCACCGGGTGAAACGGCACCGGGTTATCCCCATTGGGCTCACGGAACAGGAACGCACCACGACCGGTTTCCGCACGCTGGAACACGTGATTCACCGCCTCGACCATCGCATGGCTGGAGCGGAAGTTGGTGCCCAGGGTGTGATGACGGCCGGTGGTGGATTGCCGGGCGCGCAGGTAGGTGTAGATGTCGGCGCCGCGAAAGGCGTAGATCGCCTGCTTGGGGTCGCCGATCAGGAACAGGCCGCTGTCGAGGTGGTTTTCTTCGATGCGGTAGATGCTGTCGAAGATGCTGTATTGCACCGGGTCGGTGTCCTGGAATTCATCGATCAGGGCCACCGGGAATTGCTCGCGGATCACGCTGGCCAGGCGCTCGCCACCGTCTGCCTGGAGGGCGGCGTTGAGGCGGATCAGCATGTCGTCAAAACCCATCTCGGCGCGGCGACGTTTCTCTTCCTCGAAGCGTTTGCCGACCCAGCCGGCAGCGTGTTGCAGCACCGCCGCGTCGGGCGTTGGCAAGGCGTCGAGGCTGGCTTTGAGGCTGGCCATGGCCTCGATGCCAGGGTGCTGCGGCGGCTCGCCTTTCCACGCTTCGGCCATGCCGTCAGGCGTCAGGCGGGTGAAGCCGGTGCCGATGTCCAGTTGTTCCAGGGTTTCGTCAGCGGCCCAGGCGCTGATCTTTTCGAACCAGGGCTCGAAGTAGCGCGCTTGCATCTTGCGCCCATCGACCGCCTTGGCGGCCACGGCTTGCAGGCAGATATCCCGCAGCTCGGCGGCCCATTGTTGCCAGGGTGCCTTGAGAGCAACCAGCGCGGCACGA
Source organism: Pseudomonas sp. FSL L8-0168 (assembly GCF_037976155.1). Taxonomy (NCBI): domain Bacteria; kingdom Pseudomonadati; phylum Pseudomonadota; class Gammaproteobacteria; order Pseudomonadales; family Pseudomonadaceae; genus Pseudomonas; species Pseudomonas sp. FSL L8-0168. Next base: position 4,326,053 of record NZ_CP150262.1, read on the forward strand.
CGTTCTTGCAGGCAGGCGGTGATCAGTTCGGCTGGCTCGCGGGTTTCGTCGGTGGGCCGCTCGCTGCCGAACAACGCACGCACCCGTGGCATCAGCGCCGCGGGGCCGCCCCAATGGTTGCGCACCCAGTTGAGGGCATCGTCGTGCATTGGGTAGCAGAACAATCGCCAGTAGTCGCGCAGCACTTCGCCCAGCAGGTCGCTATGGTCAGTTTCCAGGGTCTGGGTGAACAGGCTGCCGCTGTCGAACGCATGTTCGCGCAGCATGCGCTGGCACCAACTGTGGATCGTCGAGACGGCGGCTTCATCCATCCATTGGGCGGCGATGTCCAGCCGGTTAGCGCAGGCGGGCCATTGCTGCGGTTCATATTGCTCACGCAGGTCGGCAATCAGCGCATCAGGCTGCTCGATTTCGTCACGGAAAAAGCGCGCGGCTTCGGCCAGGCGGATGCGGATGCGTTCACGCAGCTCCTTGGTGGCGGCGTCGGTGAACGTCACCACGAGGATTTGCGGTGGCAGCAGTTCGCGGCCGAAACCGGACTCACCACCGCCGTGGCCGAGCACCAGGCGCAGGTACAAGGCGGAGATGGTGAAGGTCTTGCCGGTGCCGGCACTGGCTTCAATCAACTGGCTGCCTTTGAGCGGGAACGCCAGGGCCAAGGGTTTGCCGATCATGCGTCAGCCTCCGTGCTGGAAAGCGATCGCCAGGGGGCGTTGATCAGCGGGCGATACAGGGTTTCGCACCAGCCTTCGAACTCTTCACTGGCGACCAGGGCCGCGTAGTCGGGAAATTGCCGCGTAAGGGCAGGCGTTTCGCGGCGTTCGCCGTCTGTGGTGATGCCATCGCCTTCATAGGCTTTGCTCGCTGCCGCTTGGGCCTTGGCGGGGTCAGTCTGGCCGAGCCAGGCGAACGCGGTTTTCACCGCGACCGGTAGCGGCGCGCTCATTCCCGTGTGCCAGGCCAACAGCAGGTTACCGAGGATGTCCTCGGCGCCGGCCTTGTCCAGTGGGGCCAACAACAAGGTGTCGTCACTGGCTACCAGGCCGGTGCTCAAGGGCAGGCCACAGGCGCAGGCCACCACGTGATTGACCCAAGGGCGGATGAGGCGGTGCCACTTGCGTGTCTTGATCGAGCCAATACTGTTGGGGATGGTGGTGACGCTTAACAGTCCGCCATCACTGCGTCGGTGCAGACCGCTGATCCAACCTTCCAGCTGGATACCTTGGTACGCAAAGCTGATCGGTTCAGCGCCAGTATGCGGGGTGGGCCACAGCGCTAGAAGGTGTTGATAGCGTTGCACCAGGTCCGGCAACGGCTCGATCAACTCGTTACGCAGGCATTCACCGAAACCGACCATCGGCAGCAGGCCGCTGCCTTGCAGGCGCAGGGCCTGGGCGTTGAGCGCCTGATCGAGTTGGTCGGGTTGGGTGAGGGCCGCGTTCAGCAGGCTGTCGCTTAAGCTGTAGCGTTGCAATGCGTCCAGCACGAAGGGTTCTTCATCAGCCAGGGGCACTTCAGCGGCTTCGAAGAATACTTTCAGGCGCTGGCTGAAGAAGTGTTTGACCGGATTGCGCAGGAAGTCCTGTAACTGGCCAAGGCTCAGGGGTTCTTCCTGTTGGTGAGGGATCAAGCCTTGCTCTTGGGTGATGACCGCCGGTGCCTGATGCAGCAATTGCCATTCGCGGGCATAGCTGAACAGCGAATCGCCTTCGTGGAAGTAGCGTGCGCTGAAGGGTTGCAGCGGGTGCTCTTGGGTCATTGCGTCGAGCAGCGGCTGATCATTGTTGGCGTGCTGCCAGCCGCTGGCCAAGTGGTCGCGCAGTTGGCCGATCAGTACCGAGGCCGGGCGATCACTGTTGTCACGGATGCTGCGGCCTACCCAGCTGATATACAGCTGGTCACGGGCTGACAGCAGCGCTTCGAGCAGTAAGTAGCGGTCGTCTTCACGGCGAGAACGGTCGCCGGGGCGGTAATCGCTGCCCATCAGGTCAAAATCCAGGGGTGGCTGGGCCCGCGGGTAATCGCCGTCGTTCATGCCGAGCAGGCAGACCAGCTTGAACGGGATCGCACGCATGGGCATGAGCGTACAGAAATTGACCGCTCCCGCCAGGAAGCGCTGGGACAGGCGCCCCTGATCCAATCCGGCAAGCCATGCCTCACGTACTACCGTAAGGGGTAACTCGTCTTGCAAGCCGACGGATTCGCAGGTTTCCAGCCAGGTTTCTCTTAGCTGTTCGAGCTGGCCCAGCAGGTAGTCATCGTGCTCGCTGCTGGGCAGGAAAAACAGCTGCATCAACCGTTGTAGACGCTCGCCCCAGGCCTGTGGCGCGGCGGGTTCCGATAGCGCTTGATGGGCATCGTGCAAGGCGTCGAGCAAGCCGACCAGCGGGCCGATCAAGGCCGCATCGAGGCCACCGATTTCGTCATAAGGTTCAATACCGTCGCAGGCCGTGCCGGTGCCGACGGCATAGCCCAGCAGCATACGGCGCAGGCCGAATCGCCAGCTGTTCTGCTCCAGTTCCGCGGGCAGGCCCAAACCGGCGCGTTGCTCGGCATTCAGGCCCCAGCGGATGCCGGCCCCTTCGATCCAGCGATGCAAGGTGGACAGGTCACGCTCTTTGATGGCGAAGCGTTCGCGCAGGGCCGGGACGTCGAGCAGGTCGAGGATTTCGCTGACGGGGAAGCGGCTGTCGGGGAGTTTGAGCAGGTGCTCCACAGCAATCAACAGCGGGTCGCGGCCACGTTGACCTTGGTCTGTGAGGGTGAAGGGGATAAAGCGTGGGTCATGGCGTTCGAGCTGGCCGAAGACCGCGCGAATATGCGGTGCGTAGCTGTCGACGTCGGGGACCATGACGATGATATCCCGAGGGCGCAAGGTGGGGTCGGCGCTGAAGCGATGAAGTAATTGGTCGTGGAGGATTTCTACTTCGCGCTGGGCGCTGTGGGCGATATGGAAACGGATCGAAGTATCGCGTTGCAAGTCGACAGCGGGCCACCGTTCACGGGTTTCATTCAACGGGCGCAGTTCAAGGATATCGTCCTGGAGTTGGTTGAGCAGCGTGGTGGGTTCGCTGTCGCTGAACAGGTCGATACGACCGTCGCGAAATGCGGCGCGGTAGCTGTTGGGATCATCGTAGCTGTCCAGCAGACTGATGTAATCACGGCCCTGCTTGCCCCAGGCAGCGAGCAGCGGATGGGCGTGCTGGTGCAAAGTTTGTGGGTCGATAGTGACGGGCATGCCCGCTTTGCGCGCCTGGCGTTTGTATTCGTTACGCAGCAAGTCTTTGTCGGCGACGATGTCCGACCAATGATGGCGGCAGGGGTTATGCACGCAGAGCAGGACCTGGCTGAAACGGGCCAGACCCGCCAAGGCTTCCAGCGCCTGGGCCGGCAGCGATGAGATGCCGAAGACGATCACCCGGGGAGGCAAGCCGGGCGGTGCTTGTTCAAGGCTGTTGATGCGCTCGATGAAACGCTGATGTACACCGGCCCGACTTTCGGCCATGCCTGCTTCACCCACATCCAGCAGCAGCGCGCGCCACAGCTCGGCTTGCCAGCAGTTGGCTGGGTTGAGCGGTTTGGACTCACCTCGACCATTGCGCAGTTGATGCCGGCCTGCGGCCCAATCTTCCAACCAGTCGGCACGGTAGACTTGGTATTGGTCGAAGAGGTCAGCCAGGCGCTCGGCGAGTTGGTAGCGTTTGCGCAGGTCGGTGTCTTGCGTCAGGAAGCGTTGCAGAGGTTCGAAGTGCGGTTGGTCGATCAGCTCGGGTAACAGACGCATGAGGCGCCAGGTCAGCGGGGCTTTATCAAGCAGGGACTTGGGCGGGATTTCGTCGCGGCCCAGGACCATGCGATAGAGCTGCCACATAAAGCTGCCAGGCAGTTGTACGTCGATGGCTGCGGCAATGCCACAGCCGCCCATATCATCTTCTTGCGGATCTTCAGCCAAGGCCAGCTTCAGCCACTGGGCGATGCCGTTACTTTGTACCAGGGCGATTTCGTTTTCCAAAGGCGCCAGTGGGTAACGGCGCATCCAACTGACCACCAGGCTGCGCAGTTCGTCCAGGCGGTTGCCGTGAACCACCATGAATCCAGGGCTGAGGGACGTCGCGTCCGGCATAACGGCTTCCTTGGGAAAAGCAAAATCGAGGGGTGGACTTTAGCACTGTGGCGCACGGGGCGGGCACAGCCTGACAGGCGTGCGGGGACAAGGCGGACACTTTTCGAGCGCCCAAAACAAAACCCCAACTGCTTTCGCAATTGGGGTTTCGGAATTTAATCTTGACGATGACCTACTCTCACATGGGGAAACCCCACACTACCATCGGCGATGCATCGTTTCACTGCTGAGTTCGGGATGGGATCAGGTGGTTCCAATGCTCTATGGTCGTCAAGAAATTCGGGTACTGAGTCGTGGCCAGCTGGCCTCGCTTCAGCAAATTGGGTATGTGATAGATCGTGGTGTTTTGTGAGCGTCGAACTTTCGGTTCATTGCGTCTTCACACACCGCAATCTGGCCTCTCTCGAGTTCGCAAATTGCTTGGGTGTTATATGGTCAAGCCTCACGGGCAATTAGTATTGGTTAGCTCAACGCCTCACAGCGCTTACACACCCAACCTATCAACGTCGTAGTCTTCGACGGCCCTTCAGGGAACTCAAGGTTCCAGTGAGATCTCATCTTGAGGCTAGTTTCCCGCTTAGATGCTTTCAGCGGTTATCTATTCCGAACATAGCTACCCGGCAATGCCACTGGCGTGACAACCGGAACACCAGAGGTTCGTCCACTCCGGTCCTCTCGTACTAGGAGCAGCCCCTCTCAAATCTCAAACGTCCACGGCAGATAGGGACCGAACTGTCTCACGACGTTCTAAACCCAGCTCGCGTACCACTTTAAATGGCGAACAGCCATACCCTTGGGACCGGCTTCAGCCCCAGGATGTGATGAGCCGACATCGAGGTGCCAAACACCGCCGTCGATATGAACTCTTGGGCGGTATCAGCCTGTTATCCCCGAGTACCTTTTATCCGTTGAGCGATGGCCCTTCCATACAGAACCACCGGATCACTAAGACCTACTTTCGTACCTGCTCGACGTGTCTGTCTCGCAGTCAAGCGCGCTTTTGCCTTTATACTCTACGACCGATTTCCGACCGGTCTGAGCGCACCTTCGTACTCCTCCGTTACTCTTTAGGAGGAGACCGCCCCAGTCAAACTACCCACCATACACTGTCCTCGATCCGGATAACGGACCTGAGTTAGAACCTCAAAGTTGCCAGGGTGGTATTTCAAGGATGGCTCCACGCAGACTGGCGTCCACGCTTCAAAGCCTCCCACCTATCCTACACAAGCAAATTCAAAGTCCAGTGCAAAGCTATAGTAAAGGTTCACGGGGTCTTTCCGTCTAGCCGCGGATACACTGCATCTTCACAGCGATTTCAATTTCACTGAGTCTCGGGTGGAGACAGCGCCGCCATCGTTACGCCATTCGTGCAGGTCGGAACTTACCCGACAAGGAATTTCGCTACCTTAGGACCGTTATAGTTACGGCCGCCGTTTACCGGGGCTTCGATCAAGAGCTTCGCGTTAGCTAACCCCATCAATTAACCTTCCGGCACCGGGCAGGCGTCACACCCTATACGTCCACTTTCGTGTTTGCAGAGTGCTGTGTTTTTAATAAACAGTCGCAGCGGCCTGGTATCTTCGACCGGCATGAGCTTACGGAGCAAGTCCTTCACCCTCACCGGCGCACCTTCTCCCGAAGTTACGGTGCCATTTTGCCTAGTTCCTTCACCCGAGTTCTCTCAAGCGCCTTGGTATTCTCTACCCAACCACCTGTGTCGGTTTGGGGTACGGTTCCTGGTTACCTGAAGCTTAGAAGCTTTTCTTGGAAGCATGGCATCAACCACTTCGTTACCTGAAAGGTAACTCGTCATCAGCTCTCGGCCTTAGAATCCCGGATTTACCTAAGATTCCAGCCTACCACCTTAAACTTGGACAACCAACGCCAAGCTGGCCTAGCCTTCTCCGTCCCTCCATCGCAATAACCAGAAGTACAGGAATATTAACCTGTTTTCCATCGACTACGCTTTTCAGCCTCGCCTTAGGGACCGACTAACCCTGCGTCGATTAACGTTGCGCAGGAAACCTTGGTCTTTCGGCGTGGGTGTTTTTCACACCCATTATCGTTACTCATGTCAGCATTCGCACTTCTGATACCTCCAGCAAGCTTCTCAACTCACCTTCACAGGCTTACAGAACGCTCCTCTACCGCATCACTTACGTGATACCCGTAGCTTCGGTGTATGGTTTGAGCCCCGTTACATCTTCCGCGCAGGCCGACTCGACTAGTGAGCTATTACGCTTTCTTTAAAGGGTGGCTGCTTCTAAGCCAACCTCCTAGCTGTCTAAGCCTTCCCACATCGTTTCCCACTTAACCATAACTTTGGGACCTTAGCTGACGGTCTGGGTTGTTTCCCTTTTCACGACGGACGTTAGCACCCGCCGTGTGTCTCCCATGCTCGGCACTTGTAGGTATTCGGAGTTTGCATCGGTTTGGTAAGTCGGGATGACCCCCTAGCCGAAACAGTGCTCTACCCCCTACAGTGATACATGAGGCGCTACCTAAATAGCTTTCGAGGAGAACCAGCTATCTCCGAGCTTGATTAGCCTTTCACTCCGATCCACAGGTCATCCGCTAACTTTTCAACGGTAGTCGGTTCGGTCCTCCAGTTAGTGTTACCCAACCTTCAACCTGCCCATGGATAGATCGCCCGGTTTCGGGTCTATTCCCAGCGACTAGACGCCCTATTAAGACTCGCTTTCGCTACGCCTCCCCTATTCGGTTAAGCTCGCCACTGAAAATAAGTCGCTGACCCATTATACAAAAGGTACGCAGTCACCCAACAAAGTGGGCTCCCACTGCTTGTACGCATACGGTTTCAGGATCTATTTCACTCCCCTCTCCGGGGTTCTTTTCGCCTTTCCCTCACGGTACTAGTTCACTATCGGTCAGTCAGTAGTATTTAGCCTTGGAGGATGGTCCCCCCATATTCAGACAAAGTTTCTCGTGCTCCGTCCTACTCGATTTCATGACTAAGAGATTTTCGCGTACAGGGCTATCACCCACTATGGCCGCACTTTCCAGAGCGTTCCGCTAATCTCAAAGCCACTTAAGGGCTAGTCCCCGTTCGCTCGCCACTACTAAGGGAATCTCGGTTGATTTCTTTTCCTCAGGGTACTTAGATGTTTCAGTTCCCCTGGTTCGCTTCTTGCACCTATGTATTCAGTACAAGATAACCATCTTATGATGGCTGGGTTCCCCCATTCAGACATCTCCGGATCAAAGTCTGTTTGCCGACTCCCCGAAGCTTTTCGCAGGCTACCACGTCTTTCATCGCCTCTGACTGCCAAGGCATCCACCGTATGCGCTTCTTCACTTGACCATATAACCCCAAGCAATCTGGTTATACTGTGAAGACGACATTCGCCGAAAATTCGAATTTCTCAATTAAGAGAACTCACAAATTTTACCTTAGCCTGATCCGTTACCAGTGAAAGTAACGTTCAGTCTATCTTTCTATCACATACCCAAATTTTTAAAGAACGAACTAGTCAAAGACTAGAAATCAACATTCACCATCACAACGATGGAATGCTCATTTCTAAGCTTTATACAAACAGAAGCAGTAGTGGTGGAGCCAAACGGGATCGAACCGTTGACCTCCTGCGTGCAAGGCAGGCGCTCTCCCAGCTGAGCTATGGCCCCGTATTTCTACAGGCGTTTCCCACACAAAATTGGTGGGTCTGGGCAGATTCGAACTGCCGACCTCACCCTTATCAGGGGTGCGCTCTAACCAACTGAGCTACAGACCCAATTTCGGGCTGCTTCTTTCGTCTTCTTCAATGAATCAAGCAATTCGTGTGGGAACTTATGGAGCAGCTGATGTCGTCGATTAAGGAGGTGATCCAGCCGCAGGTTCCCCTACGGCTACCTTGTTACGACTTCACCCCAGTCATGAATCACACCGTGGTAACCGTCCTCCCGAAGGTTAGACTAGCTACTTCTGGTGCAACCCACTCCCATGGTGTGACGGGCGGTGTGTACAAGGCCCGGGAACGTATTCACCGCGACATTCTGATTCGCGATTACTAGCGATTCCGACTTCACGCAGTCGAGTTGCAGACTGCGATCCGGACTACGATCGGTTTTATGGGATTAGCTCCACCTCGCGGCTTGGCAACCCTCTGTACCGACCATTGTAGCACGTGTGTAGCCCAGGCCGTAAGGGCCATGATGACTTGACGTCATCCCCACCTTCCTCCGGTTTGTCACCGGCAGTCTCCTTAGAGTGCCCACCATAACGTGCTGGTAACTAAGGACAAGGGTTGCGCTCGTTACGGGACTTAACCCAACATCTCACGACACGAGCTGACGACAGCCATGCAGCACCTGTCTCAATGTTCCCGAAGGCACCAATCTATCTCTAGAAAGTTCATTGGATGTCAAGGCCTGGTAAGGTTCTTCGCGTTGCTTCGAATTAAACCACATGCTCCACCGCTTGTGCGGGCCCCCGTCAATTCATTTGAGTTTTAACCTTGCGGCCGTACTCCCCAGGCGGTCAACTTAATGCGTTAGCTGCGCCACTAAAAGCTCAAGGCTTCCAACGGCTAGTTGACATCGTTTACGGCGTGGACTACCAGGGTATCTAATCCTGTTTGCTCCCCACGCTTTCGCACCTCAGTGTCAGTATTAGTCCAGGTGGTCGCCTTCGCCACTGGTGTTCCTTCCTATATCTACGCATTTCACCGCTACACAGGAAATTCCACCACCCTCTACCATACTCTAGTCAGTCAGTTTTGAATGCAGTTCCCAGGTTGAGCCCGGGGATTTCACATCCAACTTAACAAACCACCTACGCGCGCTTTACGCCCAGTAATTCCGATTAACGCTTGCACCCTCTGTATTACCGCGGCTGCTGGCACAGAGTTAGCCGGTGCTTATTCTGTCGGTAACGTCAAAATTGCAGAGTATTAATCTACAACCCTTCCTCCCAACTTAAAGTGCTTTACAATCCGAAGACCTTCTTCACACACGCGGCATGGCTGGATCAGGCTTTCGCCCATTGTCCAATATTCCCCACTGCTGCCTCCCGTAGGAGTCTGGACCGTGTCTCAGTTCCAGTGTGACTGATCATCCTCTCAGACCAGTTACGGATCGTCGCCTTGGTGAGCCATTACCTCACCAACTAGCTAATCCGACCTAGGCTCATCTGATAGCGCAAGGCCCGAAGGTCCCCTGCTTTCTCCCGTAGGACGTATGCGGTATTAGCGTCCGTTTCCGAACGTTATCCCCCACTACCAGGCAGATTCCTAGGCATTACTCACCCGTCCGCCGCTCTCAAGAGAAGCAAGCTTCTCTCTACCGCTCGACTTGCATGTGTTAGGCCTGCCGCCAGCGTTCAATCTGAGCCATGATCAAACTCTTCAGTTCAAACATCTTTGGGTTTTTAAGAAACCCTAAACTTGGCTCAGCAATCGTTGGTTACATCTTTGATTTCTCGCGGAGTAACTTGTGATGCTGATAATCTTGTTGACTATCAGTCTGACTCCACAAGCACCCACACGAATTGCTTGATTCAGTTGTTAAAGAGCGGTTGGTTAAGATCTTTCGTCTCAACCGAGGCGCGCATTCTACAGCAGCCTCATTTGCTGTCAAGTGGTTATTTTCAGAAGTTTTCGAAGATTTCTTCAACAACTTCAACCACTTGCGCTTGCGATCTCTCGTAAGCGGGAGGCGAATTCTACAGCGTTACACGCTGCTGTCAACACCTCTTTTTCAACTTCCTTTTGGCTTCGATGAACTGAAGCAACTTGCTGTCGAGAACTGCGTAACTCATTGTTTACCAAGGAGTTTTCCGTTTCGACTGCGCCGGAAGTGGGGCGAATTATAGGCTTCCAGAATCTGCCGTCAAGGCTTAATTACGCTTTTGTGGCAGAAGGCGCTTTTTTAGCAATAAGGCGAGGGATTCGACGCATTACCGGCGGCACCCGCATCAACAGAAGTAGCGCACCTATAGACGCGTAGATGGCCCACTCCTTCAGGTCCGCCCGCACTATCCATAGCATGTGCAGCAAACCGAGCCCAAGAATCACATAGACCAGACGATGCAGCTTCTTCCATCGACTCCCCAACCGACGCTGGCTATAGCGGTTCGACGTGACGGCCAAGATAAGGAGAGCAACAAACCCCAGCGCCCCCACAATGATGTAGGGCCGCTTGCTCAACTCTACACCGAGCTGCGACCAATCCAGCCCCAGGACAAACACACAATAGGCCGCCAGGTGCAGCACAACATAAGCAAAGCACCACAGCCCCAACTGTCGCCGCACCGCTATCCACCCCGCCCAACCGCTCAATTTCTGCAGCGGCGTCATAACAAGCGTGATCAGCAATAAAATGAGCGCCCCCAAACCCAGGCGATCAACGAGCACCTTGCCTGGATCAGGCCCCAGCGCAGAACTCCACGCTTCATACAGCCAGAGCAATGGCCACACTGCTGCGGCTACAAACACGCCGATGCGCCAGATGGGATAGCGCATCAGTAGTTCTTCCGCAGATCGAGGCCTGCATATAAAGAAGCGACCTCATCCGAATAGCCATTGAACATCTGCGTCTGGCGCACATTCGGACTGAACAGGCCGCTCGGCAGGCGGCGCTCCCGCGCCTGGGTCCAGCGCGGATGATCGACCGTAGGATTCACATTCGCATAAAACCCATACTCATCGGCAGCAATACTTTGCCAGGTCGTTTTCGGCTGCTCACTGACCAGACTGATACGTACGATGGACTTCACACTCTTGAAGCCATACTTCCACGGCACCACCAAGCGCAACGGCGCGCCGTTCTGGTTAGGCAACTCCCGCCCATACATGCCCACAGCGAGGATCGCCAAAGGATTCATCGCCTCATCCAGGCGCAGCCCTTCCACATAAGGCCAGTCGATCAAGCCGAAACTTGAGCGTTGCCCAGGCATGCTCTTGGGATCCTGGAGGGTTTCAAAACGGATGTACTTGGCTTTGGAGGTAGGCTCGACCTGCTTGAGCAACGCCGAGATGGGAAAGCCTATCCACGGAATCACCATGGACCATGCCTCGACGCAACGCAGACGGTAGATGCGCTCTTCCAGCGCATAGGGTTTCATGAAGTCCTCCAGGGCATAGCGCCCAGGTTTTGCGACTTCACCATCAATCACCACACTCCAGGGCTGCGTCTTGAGCGAGCCCGCATTCGTTGCCGGGTCGCCCTTGCCTGTCCCGAACTCATAGAAGTTGTTGTAGTGAGTTGCATCCTTGAATGGCGTGATGGCCTCATCTTTGACCGTCACCGATTGCCACGTCGTGTTCGGAAGTTTTTCCGTAAACCAGTTGGGCGCGCTGCCCGGCTCGACGTCGGCATACCGCGAAGCATCGCTCGCACTGGCCCAACGCGGCAAGCTGCTGGCGGCAATACCAGCAAGCGCACCACCGAGCAGGCTGCGGCGAGAGAGATAGAAGGATTCAGGCGTGACGTCCGATTCGTGACAATCGGACGCTTTGGGTAATTTGATTAACATGGTAACTCCGCAGCGTTGGAGAACTGATGCACCAATAGACTGCGGAGTATGGGGGAAATTACATTAAGACAATGTTTTGTCCCGACGCAGACGCAACAAGTACTGAATCGGACCCGAAGCGGCGTAGGCCAGGAACGCCAGCAGCAGGATACGCGGTGGATCACTGAACACGACCGCGAACACCAGCACCACCACAAGGATGGCCACGAAAGGCACGCGCCCTTTGAGGTCAAATTCCTTGAAGCTGTTGTACTTGATGTTGCTGACCATCAGCATGCCGGCCGCTGCCACCATCAGGGCAACCAGGAACGACATCTTCGATCCCTGAATCCCGTAATCACTGAACGCCCAGACAATCCCCGCGACAACACCCGCCGCTGCCGGGCTGGCAAGGCCGATGAAGTAGCGCTTGTCGGCAGTCCCCACCTGGGTGTTGAAGCGCGCCAGGCGCAAAGCGGCACCCGCGACATAGATGAAGGCAACCATCCAGCCAACCTTGCCCATGTCACCCAATGCCCAGGCAAATGCCAGCAATGCGGGGGCAACACCGAAGGCGACCATGTCCGACAGCGAGTCGTACTCGGCGCCAAAAGCGCTTTGAGTATTGGTCATGCGCGCCACGCGACCATCCAGGCCGTCGAGCACCATGGCCACGAAAATTGCGATAGCAGCAAAGCCAAAGTATTTGCTGGCACTCGCCGCATCACCCGCCGCCAGCGCGCTCTGGGCACTCATGGAGTTGATGATGGAGTAGAAGCCGGCGAACAGGTTCGCCGTGGTGAACAGGTTGGGCAGCAGATAGATGCCACGATGCCGGACCTTGCGGCCTTCGGCGTCATGCCCTTCTTCGACATGTTCATCGATCGGCAGCATGCTTTCGGCGTCGGAAGCCTGGTTTGGCTCTTCGGGACGTTCGCTCATGGACTTTACCTTGCAACGGTGTGAAAAAATTCGACAGATACTTGCAGCGAGTGTTCGCCTGCAAACGATGCAGCTTTATACCAGAACCAACCCCTCAAACGAAAAAACGCGGCCTAAGCCGCGTTTTCCCTTGATGCGTACGACTTAGTTCTTGGCTTTGTCGACGATCTTGTTGGCACCGATCCACGGCATCATGGAGCGCAGTTGCTCGCCGATGACTTCGATACCGTGAGCGGCGTTGTTACGACGCTTGGCGGTCATCGAAGGGTAGCCGGTAGCGCCTTCGCTGATGAACATTTTGGCGTATTCGCCGTCCTGAATACGTTTCAGGGCGTTGCGCATGGCCTGGCGGGACTCGGCGTTGATCACTTCAGGGCCTGTCACGTACTCGCCGTATTCGGCGTTGTTGGAGATCGAGTAGTTCATGTTGGCGATGCCGCCTTCGTACATGAGGTCAACGATCAGCTTGAGTTCGTGCAGGCATTCGAAGTAGGCCATTTCCGGCGCGTAGCCAGCTTCAACCAGGGTTTCGAAACCGGCTTTTACCAGCTCAACGGTACCGCCGCACAGAACGGCTTGTTCGCCGAACAGGTCGGTTTCGGTCTCGTCCTTGAACGTGGTTTCGATGATGCCGGTACGACCGCCACCCACGCCAGCAGCGTAGGACAGTGCAACGTTCTTGGCATTGCCCGACGCATCCTGGTAGATCGCGATCAGGTCAGGGATACCGCCGCCTTTGACGAACTCGGAACGCACGGTGTGGCCCGGTGCTTTCGGCGCGATCATGATCACGTCGAGGTCAGCACGCGGCACAACCTGGTTGTAGTGAATCGCGAAGCCGTGGGAGAAGGCCAGGGTAGCGCCCTTCTTGATGTTCGGCTCGATTTCGTTCTTGTACAGCGAGGACTGGAACTCGTCCGGGGTCAGAATCATGACCAGGTCGGCAGCCGCGACAGCAGAAGCAACGTCGGTCACTTTCAGGCCATGGGCTTCAGCCTTGGCTACGGTGGCCGAACCTTTGCGCAGGCCAACGGTGACGTCAACGCCGGAGTCTTTCAGGTTGCACGCTTGAGCGTGGCCCTGTGAACCGTAGCCGATGATGGCGACTTTCTTGCCCTGGATGATCGACAGGTCACAATCTTTATCGTAATAAACTTTCATGAGGTTCCTCTATATATCCAGGCCGTGAGGCCATTCGCTAATTTGGGTTAGATGCTGAGTACTTTGTCGCCACGGGCAATCCCGGTGACACCACTGCGTACGGTTTCCAGAATCGAGGCCGTCCCGATCGACTGGATGAAGCTGTCCAGCTTGTCGCTTGTACCGGTCAGTTGAACGGTATAAACGCTGGCGCTCACATCGACGATCTGCCCGCGATAAATATCGGTAGTGCGCTTGATCTCGGCACGTTGGGCACCCGTGGCCTTGACCTTGACCAGCATCAGTTCGCGCTCGATGTGGGCGCTTTCCGACAGGTCGACCAGCTTGACCACTTCGATCAGCTTGTTGAGGTTCTTGGTGATCTGCTCGATCACCTCATCGTGGCCCACAGTAGTCAACGTCAGGCGCGACAGGGTCGGGTCTTCGGTCGGGGCCACGGTCAGGCTTTCAATGTTGTAGTTGCGTTGCGAAAACAGGCCGACAACACGGGACAAGGCGCCGGGTTCGTTCTCCAGAAGCAGGGAGATAATATGCCGCATGATTAAGTACGCTCCGTCTTGTTCAGCCACATGTCGCGCATAGAGCCGTCTTTGATTTGCATCGGATAGACGTGCTCGCTGGTATCGACCTGAATATCGATGAACACCAGACGGTCCTTCATGGCAAACGCTTCTTCCATCTTCGGCTTCAGATCTTTCAAATCAGTGATGCGAATGCCGACGTGGCCATAGGCTTCAACCAACTTGATGAAGTCCGGCAACGATTCCATGTAGGAATGGGAGTGACGGCTACCGTAGCTCATGTCCTGCCATTGACGAACCATGCCGAGCACGCCGTTGTTCAAGCAGACGATCTTCACCGGAAGACCGTATTGCAGGCACGTCGACAGTTCCTGGATGTTCATCTGGATGCTGCCTTCGCCGGTGACGCAGGCAACGTCGGCATCCGGGAAGCTCAGTTTCACACCCATGGCCGCAGGGAAACCAAAGCCCATCGTGCCCAGGCCACCGGAGTTGATCCAGCGGTTAGGCTTGTCGAACTTGTAGTACTGCGCCGCGAACATCTGGTGCTGGCCCACGTCGGAGGTCACAAAGGCGTCGCCCTTGGTCACTTCGCACAGGGTTTCGATCACGGTTTGTGGCTTGATGATGCTGCCGTCACCCTTGTCATAAGGGAACAGACCGCGATCACCGCGCCATTCGTCGATCTGCTTCCACCAGCTGGCAACGGATTCCTTGTTCGGCGTTTCGCCGATGTCCTTGAGCGCAGCGACCATTTCGGTCAATACGCTCTCTACAGGACCCACGATTGGCACATCGGCCTTGATGGTCTTGGAGATGGACGCAGGGTCGATGTCGATGTGGATGATCTTGGCATTCGGGCAGAATTTGCTCGCGCCGTTGATCACTCGGTCATCGAACCGCGCGCCCACGGCCAGGATCACATCGGCGTGGTGCATGGTGAGGTTGGCGGTGTAGCTGCCGTGCATACCGAGCATGCCGACGAACTGACGGTCCGAACCCGGGAATGCGCCGAGGCCCATCAGGGTGTTGGTCACCGGCAGGTTGAGCAACTTGGCCAGTTCGGTCAACGGAGCGGAACCGCCGCCCAGAATCACGCCACCGCCGGAGTACAACACGGGGCGCTTGGCCGCCAGGAGCATTTCTGCCGCCTTGCGGATTTGCCCCGAGTGCCCACGGACGGCCGGGCTGTAGGAACGCAGCTTGGCTTTCTTGGGAAAAACATATTCGAATTTTTCGGCCGGGTTGGTCATGTCTTTCGGGATATCAACCACCACAGGGCCCGGGCGACCGGACTGGGCGAGGTAGAACGCCTTTTTCATGACTTCCGGGATTTCCGACGCGTGCTTGATCATGAAGCTGTGTTTCACGATCGGGCGGGAAATACCGATCATGTCGGTTTCCTGGAAAGCGTCGGTGCCGACCATGGTGCTAGGCACCTGGCCAGAGATGATCACCATCGGGATGGAGTCCATATACGCAGTCGCGATGCCGGTAATGGCATTGGTTGCGCCTGGGCCGGACGTTACCAGTACCACGCCGGCTTTACCGGTGGCACGGGCGTAACCGTCAGCCATATGGGTCGCGGCCTGTTCGTGGCGAACCAGGATGTGGGTAACAGCCGGTTCCTTGAACAGTGCGTCGTAGACATGCAGCAGAGCACCACCTGGGTACCCGTAGATATAGTCGACGCCTTCGTCACGCAAAAAGCGGACGAGCATCTCACCGCCAGATAAAAGCTCCACGTTGTTCACCTCTAAAACGCCAGAATACCGTCCGTTAAAAAACCGACGGGTCTTAATAGGTTTACTTCTCAACAGAGCATGAGCGACGGTGGTCGCCGACTACGTCAGCACTGACTGAGCAAGTATTGGGATCGTCCCAAGTGTTGCGGGCTTTTCCCACCCAGCGCGAGGTAACGCGTTGCGGGTGTTACAGGTCGGCGCGGATGTGCGCCTCATGATCTGCTGAGCGGGCCTGCTTCTGGCAGTCCCGATACAGCGGACTTTGGATTCTTCTGTTTCACGCCCTTCAAGTCAAGCAATAATTGCGCTTTTTTCCAACTAAGCGCATGAGAACGTAGAAGAAAGGGCTTTGAGGAGGGATAAAACTCGCCTGAATGTCGTCAAGCGGTAGAAATGTGCGCAAGACTGCCGGAAAAACCGGCAGTCAGGCAATTAACGAGCGTCGACGATCAATTGATCGAACTTTTTCAGCGCGTTACGCAAGCCGAGGCTCTCCCGCGGCCGGTCGGCGTAGACCATCTCGGCCATTTCCAGGATCCCCGACGCATTCGGCAAGGGCAGGTCCTGTTCCAGGATCTGCTTCATACGCGCAAGGAAGATCCACTGCAGCCACTGGTGGAAGTCCAAGGTATCGACGGAAAAGGGCTCGACACTGCTGAGCGCTTCAGCACTGGGGGAGACTTCATCCCACCAGCCCTGAACGCGCAGTTCGCGCTCGATCAGCAATAACTGCTCGGCAATCGCGGGAAAACGCGCATCCATCAGAGGCTGACCTTGGCTTTTTGCCGTGCCTGCGCAGCACCCGCTGCATCGCCTTGGGCTGCACGCGCATCCCCGATCAAGGCCCACAGGCTGGCTTGCAGGTCTGGGCGCCCATTGGCCAGGCTCAGGCCACGGCGAGCGAACTGCTCCGCCTGGGGCGCATCGCCCTGGGCCATGCGCACCTGGGCCAGGCGATAGAGCACTTGTGGCTCACGCGGCGCCACGCGCTGGGCACGTTCAAGGCTCGACGAGGCGCCATTCAAATCGCCACCCGCCTGCTGCTGCTGTGCGGTTGTGAGCAACGCCAGCACCGGGCCATCGAGTTGTTCGTCAGCCGACAACCCGCCCGCATTGGACGATGACGGAATACCGCTCGGCGTAGAAGGCATGTTGTAGGTGCCCTGGTTGACCGGCGCGGTTTGAATCGGCGTGGAGTTCACCGGCCCGGAAGTGCTCGGGCCTGGGGTCCATGGTTCGGCACTGATAGGCGCCGAGGTTGCAGCCCCACTGCCGGGCACCATCACCACGACGCCGGAATCCTGTGGAATTGCCTGGGTTGCAGCTTGGGCAGGCCGTTTGACCACGGTCTGACGGAAGCCACCATTGGCCGAAATGCGGTCGTTATTGGAGACGGACGTGCTTGAGTCCACCACAGGGATAGAGCCGCGCTGCACGCTGGAGCAACCGCCGAGCAAAGCCAGAGCCGTAATGGCTGGAATCCACAACTTGTTCACTTGAAACCCTCTTTGCTTAATTCATCCAGCCCTTGACCCAATCCATCACCGAATCCGCGTCAGCAGGGGCACTGCCACTGCACGCGGCGCCGGGTGGTGGTTCGCTGCCGCGAATATACGGCATCTGCACCGCGCCCGGACAGTTGGCATCGGAGCCTTGGCCGGTGTGCGGATCAATCCAGGCCTGCACGATATTGTCCGGCTGCGGCATGTTGAGCGGCAACGGGTCAGCCTTGCGCATGAAACTGGTCCATACCTGCAACGCGCCTGTCGCACCGGTGAACGGCGTCTTGCCATTGTCGTCGCGCCCCAGCCATACCACGGCCAGTACATCCTGGCCGAAACCCGCGAACCAGCTGTCGCGAGAGTCGTTACTGGTACCGGTCTTGCCCGCCAGGGTCAGGTTCGACGGCAGCACGCTATAGACCGAACGCCCTGTACCCTCGCGCATCACACGCTGCATGGCGTTCTGGATCAGGTAGATGGAGCCGGCGTCGAAGCGCTGCTGAATCTGGAACGGGTAGCGCTTGAGCGGTTCGCCATCGGCGGTCAGCACACTGCGAATACCGCGCATCGGCGTATTGAAGCCACCATTGGCCAGGGTCTGGTACATGGTGGTCACTTCCATCGGCGTCATGGCCGCAGCGCCCAGAAGCATGGACGGGAACGCCGGGAACTCACGTTCGATCCCCAGTCGCGCCAGGGTCTTCAGCACATTCGGCACACCGACTTCAAGCCCCAGGCGCGAGGTCGAGATGTTGTAGGAATGCGCCAATCCTTGATACAGGAACACCGTGCCATGAGAGCGGCGGTCGAAGTTCTTGGGCGTCCATACCTGGCCATCCGCACCTTTGATCGACAGCGGGTCATCGGACAGCCAACTGGTCAGCGTGTACTTGCTGGGTTTTTCCAGTGCCGTGAGATAGACCGCGGGCTTGACCAGCGAGCCAATCGGCCGCACGGCATCCAGTGCGCGGTTGAAGCCTGCAAAACTGGCCTGGCGGCTGCCGATCATGGCCTGGACCTCGCCGGTTTCCGGGTTGGTCACGACCATGGCGGCTTCGACTTCATCCGAGCCTTTACGGCCAGTCAGGCGCTTGAAGGTGTCGTTGACCGATGCTTCGGCCTTCATCTGCAGGATGGGGTCGAAGCTGGTGAAGATCCGCAGCCCCTCTTCGGTCAAGTCTTCGTCGCGGTAGTCTTCGCGCAGTTGGCGCTTGACCAGGTCGATAAAGCCCGGGAACGAGCTATCCGCCAGCTTGCCGCGGGTTGTCACACCCAGTGGCATTTTTTTCGCAGCGGCCACTTGTTCAGCGGTGGCCACACCCTGCTGCTCCAGTACATCGAGCACCAGGTTGCGACGTTCAAGCGCACGCTCCGGGTTGCGGCGCGGGTTGTAATAGGACGGCCCCTTGACCATCCCCACCAGCAACGCAACCTGATGCAATTTCAATTCGGACAACGGCTGCCCGAAGAAGAACTGGCTGGCCAGGCCAAAACCGTGCACGGCGCGCTGGCCATCCTGCCCGACGAATACCTCGTTGAGGTAAGCCTCAAGGATTTCCTGCTTGCTGTAATGCAGCTCCAGCAACATCGCCATCATGGCTTCGGTGAGTTTACGGGTCAGGCTGCGCTCGTTGGTCAGGTAGAAGTTCTTGACCAGTTGCTGCGTCAGCGTACTGCCGCCCTGAGTCATCTTGCCGCCGGAAGTGTTGACCCAGATAGCGCGGGCAATCGACTTCGGAGAAACACCCCAGTGGCTATAGAAATCGCGGTCTTCGACAGCGACCAGGGTATCCAGCAGATACGGTGGTACCTGATCGAGCTTGATCAGGATGCGATCTTCAAGGTTCTTCGGGTAAATACCGCCGATCAGCAACGGTTCGAGACGCACCACCGGCAGCTTGGAGCCATTGAGCGAGGACAGCTCAGCCACATAATCGCCAGAGAAACGCACGCGCACCGGCTGGGCTTTTTCCAGGCCTTCGTAGAACTGGAAGCCACGGGTGTTCAGGTCGACGGTATTACCGCTGACCGCCGCAGCGCCAGGGCCATTGCTCACGGGTTCGCGGCGGTAGCCCAGCGCATCGAGCTCGGTAAGGAAGTCTTCCTTGCTCAGCTTCTGACCAGAGAACAGCTCCAGCGGGCGTGCATACACCTTGGCCGGAATCGTCCAGCGCTTGCCGGAGAATTTTTCCTGCACCACGGCATCGAGGTACACCGCAAGGCCGGCGACCGCCACAAGGCCCACCAGGCCAAGCTTGATCACCCAGCCCAGCCAAGGGCGCGGGCCGCGGGAAGGAGGTTTTTTACGGGAACGGGGAGATCGGGTTCGAGTCATGGCGGCGGATTATACGCACTTTATTGATGATCAACATGAGCCGGACAGCGGTTTGCACGACTGGCATCAGCAGCCATAATGCCCCCCATGATTTTCCCCCGACTTTGAAGGATCGCCCGTGAGCCAGACCCTGATCGCTGCCCTGCAAAACCCGGCCTTGTACCCTCATCCGGTTGACGCGTTTCAAGTCATCGAGACCCATATTTCCTGGGTGATACTGACGGGCCCCTATGCATATAAGCTGAAGAAACCGATGAACTTCGGCTTCCTGGACTTCACCAATCTGGACGACCGCGGGCATTTCTGCCGCGAGGAACTGCGCCTCAACCAGCGCCTGACCGAAGACTTGTATCTTGAAGTGTTGCCGATTACCGGCACTGCCGAGGCGCCGCAACTGGGTGGCGACGGCCCAGCCATCGAGTACGCGCTGAAAATGCGCCAGTTCCCGCAAAGCCAGATGCTCAGCACCCTGCAAGCCAACGGCGAACTGACCAGCGCGCACATCGATGAGATGGCCAAGCAGATTGCGCAATTCCACCTCAGCGCCCCCAAAGTCCCGCAAGATCACCCCGCCGGCACGCCGGAAGAGGTGATGGCTCCGGTACGCCAGAACTTCGACCAAATCCGCCCATTCCTCAGCGACAAGGCCGACCTGACTCAGCTGGAGGCTCTGCAAGCCTGGGCTGAAAGCAGCTTCGAACGCCTCAAGCCTCTGCTTGCGCAGCGCAAGCTCGACGGTTATACCCGTGAATGCCACGGCGATATCCACCTGGGCAACGCCACGCTGATCGATGGCCGCGTGGTGATCTTCGACTGCATTGAGTTCAACGAGCCTTTCCGCTTTACCGACGTGTACGCCGACACCGCTTTTTTGGCGATGGACCTGGAAGATCGCGGCCTGAAATGCCTGGCACGGCGCTTCATAAGCCAGTATTTGGAGCTGACCGGCGACTACCAGGGCCTGGAGCTTCTGAACTTCTATAAAGCCTACCGTGCATTGGTACGCGCCAAGGTTGCGCTGTTCAGCATGCCCAGCGAAGCCAACCCGGTGCAACGCGCTACCACCCTGCGCCAGTACCGCAACTACGCCAACCTGGCGGAAAGCTACAGCACTATCCCTTCGCGCTTCCTGGCAATCACCCATGGCGTTTCAGCCGTGGGCAAGAGCCACGTGGCCATGCGCCTGGTCGAAGCCCTGGGCGCGGTACGCCTGCGTTCGGACGTAGAGCGCAAGCGCCTGTTTGGCGAACAACAGGTAGAGAACACCCTGCAGGCCGGTATCTACAATCAGGACGCCAGCGCTGCCACCTACGCACGCCTGAACGAGATTGCCGACACCGTGCTGCGCGCCGGCTACCCGGTGGTGCTGGACGCCACGTTCTTGAAACGCGCGCAGCGTGACGCCGCCGCCCAGGTTGCCGAAGCCACTGGCGCGCCGTTCCTGATCCTCGACTGCAACGCCCCGCAAGCCGTTATCACCAGTTGGCTGGCACAACGCCAGGCGGATAAAAACGATCCGTCTGACGCCACCCTGGCCGTTATCGAAGAGCAACAAGCCAGTCGTGACCCGCTGACTACCGAGGAGCTGCTGCTCAGCAAGCGTGTGGAGACCAATGAAAGCGGGACGCTCGACGCGTTGGTCGGGCATATCCGTCAACACCTGCCGGGCCTGTAAGAAATATTTCTTGGTCGCGTCGTCGTCTTCGGCGCGCGACCCAGCGATAGTGGCACTATACTGGCTCAATAACGCCAGCCAGAGTCGCGATCATGAGTCAGCCAAAGCTTCTTGATACCCCGCTCTACGCCCTCCTGCACAAGGACGACATCCGCGGCTTCAACCAGGAGCGCCCTGAAAATGGCCCCATCGACATGCGCGGTGGCGACTTTCGAGGGCTGGACCTGCGCGACCTGAACGCCACCGGTATTGACTTCACCGACGCCTATTTTCGCTCTGCCGACCTGCGCGGCCTGGACTTGCGTGGCTGCTCACTGGAAGGCGCCAGCCTGGCCCATGCGCAGATATCGGGGGCTTATTTCCCGCCCGAACTCACGGCTGACGAAATACTCATGTCGGTCAATTTCGGTACTCGCCTGCGCTACCGCACCAAGTAACGCCACACACCGAGTTCCTGCCACATCCCCTGCCTGCCGGGCACTTTGCGCCTGCCTGCGAGTAAGCGCCGTCGCGCCATCCTTATAATCTTTTCAGCCCTTTCTGACCAAAGAACCACGCTTTTCCTACTCAACGCTACACTCATTTTCAGGCTGCCTGGTCACGACACCCACCGCACCATTCAGCCAACGCAAGGAGGCTTGATGAACGATGAGCTGCAACACCTGAAAAACCTTGGCAAGACTTCAGCGCAGTGGCTGCATGCGGTGGGCATCCACAGCGCGTCCGACTTGCGCCGGCTGGGGGCGGTCGATGCTTACCGAGCCGTGCGCACGCGCGGGTTTCGAGCTTCGAAGGTTCTGCTGTATGCCATTGAAGGGGCATTGATGGATGTGCACTGGAACGACATACCCACGGAGCGCAAGGAGGCCTTGAACCGTCAGCTTGAAGCGATCTCAGTGCATCAGAAGAACTAGAGTGGCACTCAAACCCAGTGTTTACGGGCATTACAAACGAGCGTTTGAGAAAAATGGATGAAGCAGAAAAACAGATGTTGACTCTCAAATGAGAATCGTTATGATTATCACAACTGGTCGCGAGATCAGCCGATAACTGAAAGACCATTGGTTCGGACTCTCAGATTATCTCCTCATCAGGCTAATCACGGTTATTTGACCCGGCTCTTGCCGGGTCTTTTTTTGCCCGCGAATTAACCGGCCTCAGCGCGCAATGATCAACGGATGCCCACGCTCCGGATGCGGCTGTACCAATACATCCAGACCGAATACAGCCTTGAGCGGCTCTGGTTGCAGGACGTTAGAGGGCGTATCCAGCGCGTGGGGGCGGCCGTTTTCCAGCAACAGGATCCGGTCGCAGTAACGCGCCGCCAGGTTCAAGTCATGCAGGATGACCAGCACCGCAGCGCCTCTGTCGGCAAAATGCCGGATAGCTTGCAAGGTGGTGTGTTGGTGCAGAGGGTCGAGCATCGATGTGGGCTCATCCAGCAACAACGTCTGCCCTGCCTCACCCGGCCATAACTGCGCCAATACCCGTGCCAGGTGCACACGCTGCCGCTCGCCGCCCGACAAGGCCAGGTAACTGCGGCCACTCAGGTGGCCTACATCAGCAGCCTGCAGCGCGGCGTTGATGATTTCGTCGTCGCGCACTCGCCCGGTCTGATGAGGCAAGCGGCCCATGCCCACCACCTCTTCGACACGAAAGGCAAAGTCCAGGGTGGAGGATTGTGGCAGCACCGCCAGGCGCTGGGCACGCTGCACACCTGTCATGTGCTTGAGCGCCTGCTGATCCAGCCACACCTTGCCCTGATCCGGCTGCAACTCCCCGCACAGCGCTCCAAGCAAGGTACTTTTGCCGGCGCCATTGGGGCCCAGAACGCCCAGCACTTCGCCCGGCAATAGGTCCAAGGTGATATCGGCGAGCACGGTCTTACCACCGCGCCGGATCTGCAACGCTTCTACCCGCAACATCAGGCGCGCCCTCGTAACAATAAATAGAGGAAAAACGGCGCACCGATAAACGCGGTGACAATACCGATCGGCAGTTCCGCCGGCGCTAACGCCAGGCGCGCCACCAGGTCCGCAAACAGCAGCAGGCTCGCACCCGCCAACACCGAGGCCGGTAACAACACCCGATGATCCGGCCCAGCCAGCAGCCGCACCAGATGCGGTACCACCAACCCGACAAAACCAATCATGCCCGCCGCTGCCACTGCGGCGCCAACGCCCAAGGCCGTGCAGAACACCAACTCGCGCTTGAGCCCCTCGACATCAACACCCAGATGCTTGGCCTCGGACTCACCCAGCAACAGCGCGTTCAGCGCCTTGGCCCGGCGCGGCAACCATAGCGCCACGCCCGCACTCACCAGCAACAAGGGCCACAACCGCGAATAACTTGCACCATTGAGGCTGCCCAGGTTCCAGAACGTCAGGGTGCGCAAGGTGGCATCGTCTGCCAGATAGGTAAACAGGCCCACGGTCGAACTGGCCAGGGCCGTCAGCGCAATACCGGCAAGCAACATCGTCGCGACATTGGTCTGGCCATTGCGACGCCCCAGGCGATAGACCAGTGCCGTGACGCCCAGACCACCGAGGAAGGCGCACAGCGACAACAGGTACGGCCCGAAAGCATCCGGCAGCCCGCCAAATAGCGAGCCACCGACAATCGCCACCGCCGCTCCCAGCGCCGCCCCGCTGGACACGCCGACCAAGCCAGGATCGGCCAGCGGGTTGCGGAACAACCCCTGCATCGCCACACCCGACAATGCCAGCACACCGCCGACCGCCAGCCCCAACAGGGTCCGCGGCAGGCGAATCTGCCCCAGGATCAACTCGGCCTGCTCCAACCCCTGGGCCTCTATCGGTACGCCCATTAGTTTCAGCGCAGCCCTGAGCGTGTCCACTAACGGCAGGCTGACCGGCCCCAGTGCCAATGAAAGCCAGATCGCCAATACACACAGCAGCGACAGCCCAATAAACAGCGTTTTTGGCTTAACCAGAGTGGTCATGGAGCAGGCTTAGGCTGGGACGGATAAAAACCGGCAGACAGTTTCTCCAGGCTTTGCGGCAATCGGGGCCCAAGGCCACCTACCAGCAAGGTCGGATCCAGCTCAAAGACGCGGCCGTTCTTGGCTGCCGGCGTCGAGGCAAGGATCGGATTTTCCTTGAACAAGGCAGCACGTGCCGCGTCACCGGTCAGGGCGCGATCGGCAAACACCAGCACCTCAGGGCTCAACCCCGCCAGCGACTCGACGGAAAACGGTTTATAGCCGGTGTGCGTGGCCAGATTACGCCCTCCAGCCTGCTGCAACATCCAATCAGCGGCCGTGTCCTTGCCCGCGATCAGCGGCTTGCCACCGGCATGGCCGAGCAGCAACAGCACGCCTGGAGCTTTTTGCGTGGCCTGGGCCTTGACCACCCAATTTTTTTGCTGTGCCAGCGCCTGCTCATACCCGGCAAACAGGGCATCAGCCTGGGCCTCACTGCCGAGCAGTTTCCCCAAGTGTTCGAGGTTGCCTTTGAGCGTGGGCAAATCCGGCTGGGCCGAGAACATATCCACCTGCACCCCGGCACTGCGAATCTGTGCCAGCACCGGCGGTGGTCCCATTTCCTCCGTGCCCACAAGGATTTGCGGGCGCAGGCTGAGAATGCCTTCGGCTGACAACTGTCGCTGATAACCAATGCTTGGCAAGGCCTTGAGCGAGGCGGGATGCTGACTGGTGGTATCCACTCCCACCAACTTCGATTCACCGCCCAGAGCCGTCACCCACTCCGACAGCGCCCCGCCAGCACTGACCCAGCGTTGCGGCAGTTCAGAGGCGTGCGCCCCAGGGTTGACCAGCAGTGAAGCAACAAGCGCAATAGCGCTGGTACTCAGGCGCATAACAGGGTTTCCTTCCTAGGGCAGGGCCACTCAAGCACTCATTGATGTGACAGATAACCCCTGCCAGGCATCGTATTGAGCACCCAGTCAGCTGACGGGCGAAGCAGGCATTTGATAATTGTTTGCATTTGAACGTCAAGGCACTTAAGGATTGAAATGAAGTTTCTCTGCGCCTCAGGCGACCTCACCCCCAACAGCAGCCGCGGTTTTGATATCGATGGCCACAGGCTGTTGGCGGTGCGTCGGGACGGCACTGCGTACTTCTATCTCAACCGCTGCCCCCATCGTGGGATCCCACTGGAATGGCAACCTGATCGCTTCCTCGACGACAGCGCCAGCCTGATCCAATGCGCCACCCATGGCGCGTTGTTCCTGATTGAAAGCGGCGAGTGCATCGCCGGGCCCTGCGCAGGCCAACACCTCACTGCCCTGCCCGGTCGCGAAGACGAACAGGGATTGTGGGTCGATCTCTAGTCGCCCAGCAGCACCTTCAACCGACGCTCGACGTAAATCTCCTGCGGCGTGACCCGTACGCCGTAGGCGAGCACCTCCACACCTGCAGCCTTGGCCTCACGTAGCGCCGCCGCATAACCGGCGTCGATTTCCACAGCCGGGCGCACCGCGTCGATCCCCGACAGGTTCACGCAATACAACTGCACCGCCCGTATACCGTCGCGCGCCAGGTGGGCCAGCTCACGCAAGTGCTTGGCACCGCGCTGCGTCACCGCATCGGGGAAAGCCGCCACTGAGCTGCCATCAAAGCCCAGGGTGACGCTTTTGACCTCGACAAACGCAGCGCCCTGGGGGTAATCCAGGCGAAAGTCGATGCGGCTTTTCTCCTGGCCATAAGGCACCTCACGCTTCAACGCGGTAAAGCCGTTGAGTTCAGTGATCACACCGGCCAGCAGGGCTTCTTCCACCAATTGATTGGCACGCGCGGTGTTGACGCACGCCAGCCGGCCCTGGGGCGTTTCGGCAATTTCCCACGTGCCCGGCAGCTTGCGCTTGGGATCCGTAGAACGGCTGAACCAGACCTGACCACCTTCGACCATGCAGTTGAGCATCGAACCGGTGTTAGGGCAGTGAATGGTGAGCAACTCGCCGGTAACGGTTTCGATATCGGTGAGAAAGCGCTTGTAGCGGCGGATCAGCCGCCCTTCTTCAAGAGTAGGATTAAAACGCATCAGCCTTGCCAACTCCGCAAACCACGGGCAATCCGCTCCACCGCTTCTTGCAGCCGATCAAGGTTTTGCGTGTAGGCAAAACGCACATGGTGCCCCGCCTGGTAGCGACCGAAATCCAACCCGGGCGTAAAAGCCACATGTTCGGTTTCGAGGAAATGCCGGCAAAACGCGAAGGCATCGCCGCCGAACGCGCTGATATCGGCATACAGATAAAAAGCACCTTCGGGCTCCACGGCGATACCGAACCCCAGCTCACGCAGGGCCGGCAGCAGGAAGTCACGGCGGCGGCCAAATTCGGCACGGCGCTGCTCCAGAATCTCCAGGGTTTGCGGGGTGAAACAGGCTAACGCGGCATGCTGAGCCATGCTTGGCGCACTGATGTAGAGGTTCTGCGCCAATTTCTCCAGTTCACCCACCGCTTCATGGGGCGCCACCAGCCAACCGAGGCGCCAGCCGGTCATGCCGAAATACTTCGAAAAACTATTCAGAACAAAGGCGTCATCATCGACTTCCAGCACGCTGGCCGCGTCGGTGCCGTAGGTGAGGCCGTGATAAATCTCGTCGACCACCAAATGACCGTTGCGCGCCTTGATGGCGCCCGACAGCCCAGCCAGCTCGTCCCGGGTGAGGATCGTGCCGGTGGGGTTGGCGGGCGATGCCACCAGTGCGCCGACACTGTCCTGGTCCCAATGCCTGGCCACCAGATCGGCGGTCAACTGGTAGCGTACGTCTGGGCCGACCGGCACCAACTGCGCCGCGCCTTCCACAAGGCGCAGGAAGTGTCGGTTGCAGGGGTAGCCTGGGTCCGCCAGCAGCCAATGTTTACCCGGATCCACCAGCAAACTGCTGGCCAGCAACAATGCGCCGGAGCCACCGGGGGTGATCAGAATGCGTTGCGGGTCGATGCTCAAACCGTAGCGTTGCTGGTAGAAACCACTGATGGCTTCGCGCAATTCGGGCAAGCCGCGGGCGGCGGTGTAGCGCGTCTTACCGTTTGCCAACGCGGCTTGGCCGGCCTGGATGATCGGCTCGGCGGTGGTGAAATCCGGCTCGCCGATTTCCAGGTGGATCACGTCGTGACCGGCGGCCTGCAGCTCATTGGCACGCGCCAGTAACGCCATGACATGAAAGGGTTCGATGGCGCGACTACGCGCACTGTAGGGCTGAGCCATTAGCCTTCCTTAGACGGTGAGGACAAAATCTGGATTCTACCGAACCCTCACGGTAAAACATGCTCTATTGCCTGATTGGGGCTGCAAGTGCACCCTGCGCACGCTCGTAAAACAGCTAAAATCAATATTCGAGGCGATACATACCCAGTCATGGCGGGCTGCTGCGGTTTGCAACCCCTTTGCCCTGGGCCTCGACAACCGGGAGTAGCGCACCCTGAATCTATCTGGTAAGTTCGCCCGCTTGCAGCCGCAGGGCCGGCAGGTGTCGGTGACGTTGCAATCCTGCGCAATGGATTAGAAGAGTGAGAGGCGGTCTATTCATGTCCACCCAAGCAAAGCAACAGAGCATCAGCGGTTTCCAGCCCTACGTTGAATCCAAGGGCGAGGAATACATGGGCAAGCCCATGCGCGAGCACTTCTCCAAAATCCTGAAGCAGTGGAAACAGGACTTGATGCAGGAAGTCGACCGCACGGTTGACCATATGAAGGACGAAGCGGCCAACTTCCCGGACCCGGCAGACCGTGCCAGCCAGGAAGAGGAATTCGCCCTCGAACTGCGTGCCCGTGATCGCGAGCGCAAGTTGATCAAGAAGATCGACAAGACCCTGCAACTGATCGAAGACGAGGAATATGGCTGGTGCGAATCCTGCGGCGTCGAAATCGGTATTCGCCGACTGGAAGCCCGCCCAACCGCAGACCTGTGCGTAGACTGCAAGACCTTGGCTGAAATCAAGGAAAAACAGGTCGGCAAGTAACGTTGCCGAGTTGAACGAATGGAGCGTGCGAACGCTCCATTTTTGTTTCTGGCGTTTATCGGTTATGCAGTAGTATCCGGGCCATGACAGCCTCTACCTATATTGGGCGTTTCGCCCCCACACCCAGCGGCCATTTGCACTTCGGCTCCCTGGTTGCCGCCCTTGCCTCCTACCTCGATGCGCGCGCCCACCAGGGCCGTTGGTTGATGCGCATGGAAGACCTTGACCCTCCGCGTGAAGAGCCCGGCGCCCAGGCGGCGATTCTGCATGCGCTGGAAAGCTACGGCTTTGAATGGGATGGCGAACTGGTTCGCCAGAGCGAGCGGCATGATGCCTACGCCAAAGTACTGAACGATATGTTCAACCACGGCCTGGCCTACGCCTGCACCTGCTCGCGCAAGCAGTTGGAGCCCTACAACGGGGTTTACCCAGGCTTGTGCCGCAATGCCGGCCACGACCAGCAACACGCCGCCATCCGCCTGCGCGTGCCCGAGCTGGAATACCACTTTACCGACCGTGTGCAGGGCGAGTTCCGGCAGCATCTGGGCCGCGATGCCGGCGACTTCATCATCCGTCGCCGCGACGGCCTCTACGCCTACCAACTGGCGGTGGTGCTCGACGACGCCTGGCAAGGGATAACCGATATCGTGCGCGGCGCCGACCTGCTCGACTCCACACCGC
Source organism: Pseudomonas sp. FSL L8-0168 (assembly GCF_037976155.1). NCBI lineage: Bacteria > Pseudomonadati > Pseudomonadota > Gammaproteobacteria > Pseudomonadales > Pseudomonadaceae > Pseudomonas > Pseudomonas sp. FSL L8-0168. The sequence continues at coordinate 4,355,157 of NZ_CP150262.1, forward strand.
GCCAGCTGTACCTGCAAGAGCTGCTTGGCCTGCGCCAGCCACGTTACTTGCATGTACCGCTGATCGTGCAGCCAGACGGCAACAAGCTGGGCAAGTCCTACCGCTCTCCACCGTTGACAGCCGACCAGGCCACGCCTTTGCTGCTCAGAGCACTGCGCGCCCTTGGCCAACAGCCCGACGCGCAACTGCTGTACGCCAGCCCACGAGAACTGCTGGATTGGGGCATTGCACACTGGGACGCCACCCGCATCCCGCGCACGCTGACCCTGGCCGAAGCGCAATTGAGTTGAAGGCGCTTGCAGGTTGCCAGCCATCCGTTAACATCGCGGCAGATTTTTAATCAGAGGCCAACATGTACATCTATCGTTTGGTCCTGCTGCTGGTCGTCGGGATCTACCTGTTCTCCCCCGCCATCATGGATTGGTGGATCGACGCCACGGGCGCCTGGTATCGCCCTTATCTGCTATGGCTGATCCTGATCGTCGTGACCTTCATCCTGCAGAGCCAAAAAGATGCCGATGAGCTTTAGTCTCACCCAGATGCTGCTGATCAGCGCCGCCTACCTGGCTGCGTTATTCGGCGTGGCCTGGATCAGTGAGCGCGGAATGATTCCTCGGGCGATCATTCGCCATCCGTTGACCTACACCTTGTCCCTGGGCGTGTACGCCAGTGCCTGGGCGTTCTACGGCACGGTGGGGCTGGCCTATCAGTACGGCTACGGCTTTCTCTCCAGTTACCTGGGGGTGTCCGGCGCGTTCCTGCTGGCGCCGGTGCTGCTGTACCCGATCCTGAAAATCACCCGGACGTACCAGCTGTCTTCCCTGGCGGACCTGTTTGCCTTTCGCTTTCGCAGCACCTGGGCCGGCGCGCTGACCACCATCTTCATGTTGATCGGCGTGCTGCCGTTGCTGGCCCTGCAGATCCAGGCGGTGGCCGACTCCATCAGCATCCTGACCCGCGAGCCCGTGCAACATCGGGTTGCCCTGGCGTTCTGCGCGCTGATCACCTTGTTCACCATCTTCTTTGGCTCTCGCCATATCGCCACCCGCGAGAAACACCAGGGCCTGGTGTTTGCGATTGCCTTTGAGTCGGTCATCAAGCTGATCGCCATCGGCGGCGTCGGCCTTTATGCGCTTTACGGCGTGTTCGACGGGCCGCAACAGCTGGAGCTGTGGCTGCTGCAAAACCAGACCGCCCTCGCCGCCTTGCATACCCCCTTGCAGGAGGGACCATGGCGTACGCTGCTGCTGGTGTTCTTCGCCTCGGCGATCGTGATGCCGCACATGTACCACATGACCTTCACCGAGAACCTCAACCCGCGCTCGCTGGTCAGCGCCAGCTGGGGCTTGCCGCTGTTCCTGTTGCTGATGAGCCTGGCGGTGCCGCTGATCCTGTGGGCCGGCCTGAAACTGGGGGCCACCACCAACCCCGAGTATTTCACCCTGGGCATCGGTATTGCTGCCAACAGCCCGGCCCTGGCGCTACTGGCGTATGTCGGGGGGTTATCGGCCGCCAGCGGGTTGATCATCGTCACCACCCTGGCACTCTCGGGCATGGCGCTCAACCACTTGGTACTGCCGCTGTACCAGCCGCCGGCCGAGGGCAATATCTACCGTTGGTTGAAATGGACCCGACGCGCGCTGATCGTCGCGATCATCATGGCCGGTTACGCGTTTTATCTGCTGCTGGGCGCCGGGCAAGACCTGGCCAACCTCGGCATCGTCGCGTTTGTCGCCACCTTGCAATTTCTGCCGGGCGTGTTGTCGGTGCTGTACTGGCCGACTGCCAATCGCCGTGGCTTTATTGCAGGGCTGCTGGCCGGGATCCTGGTGTGGACCGTGACCATGCTGCTACCGCTGGTCGGCAACTTGCAGGGCTTCTATATCCCGTTGCTGAACATGATTTACGTGCTGGACGACACCAGTTGGCACATGGCGGCCATCGCCTCGCTGGCCGCCAACGTACTGATGTTCACCCTGATCTCGCTGTTCACTAACGCCAGCGCCGAAGAAACCAGCGCCGCAGAAGCCTGTGCGGTAGACAACGTGCGCCGCCCGCAACGCCGCGAACTGCATGCGGCATCGCCCCAAGAGTTCGCCACGCAACTGGCCAAGCCCCTGGGCGCCAAGGCCGCACAAAAGGAAGTCGAACAGGCGCTGCGCGACCTCTACCTGCCATTTGACGAGCGCCGCCCCTATGCCCTGCGCCGCCTGCGTGACCGTATCGAAGCCAACCTGTCCGGTTTGATGGGGCCGAGCGTGTCCCAGGACATGGTGGAAACCTTCTTGCCCTACAAGGCCGGTGGCGAAAACTACGTCACCGAAGACATCCACTTCATCGAAAGCCGGCTGGAGGACTACCACTCGCGCCTCACAGGCCTGGCCGCCGAACTCGACGCCCTGCGCCGTTACCACCGCCAGACCCTGCAGGAACTGCCGATGGGCGTGTGTTCCCTGGCCAAGGACCAGGAAATCCTGATGTGGAACAAAGCCATGGAAGAACTCACCGGCATCGCCGCCCAGCGGGTGGTGGGTTCGCGCCTCAATACACTGGGCGATCCCTGGAAAGAGCTGCTGCAGGGTTTCATCAACCTGCCGGACGAGCACTTGCACAAACAGCACTTGGCCCTCGACGGCCAGACCCGCTGGCTCAACTTGCACAAAGCGGCCATCGACGAACCTCTGGCGCCGGGTAACAGCGGCCTGGTGCTGCTGGTAGAAGATTTGACCGATACACAGATGCTCGAAGACAAGCTGGTGCACTCCGAACGCCTGGCCAGCATTGGGCGCCTGGCGGCCGGCGTGGCTCATGAAATCGGTAACCCGATCACCGGTATCGCCTGCCTGGCGCAAAACCTGCGGGAAGAGCGCGAAGAAGACGGGGAAATCACCGAAATCAGCGGGCAGATCCTTGAACAGACCAAGCGGGTTTCACGCATCGTCCAGTCGCTGATGAGCTTTGCCCACTCCGGCGCCCATCAGAATCAGGACGAAGCGGTGTGCCTGGCCGAAGTCGCGCAGGATGCCATTGGGCTGTTGGCCTTGAACCGGCGCAATTTCGAAGTACAGTTCTTTAACCTGTGCGATCCGGACCATTGGGTCGATGGCGACTCACAACGCCTGGCCCAGGTGCTGATCAACCTGCTGTCCAACGCCCGCGACGCGTCGCCGGCCGGCAGTGCTGTACGCGTCAAGAGCGAGGCTTTCGAGCACACGGTCGACCTGATCGTGGAAGACGAAGGCAGCGGCATTCCACAGAACATCATGGACCGATTGTTCGAACCCTTCTTCACCACCAAGGACCCCGGTGAAGGTACCGGTCTGGGCCTTGCACTGGTCTATTCCATCGTTGAAGAGCATTATGGACAAATCACCATCGACAGCCCGGCTGACACACAAAGCCAACGCGGCACCCGTATCCGGGTGACCTTGCCGCGTCATGTCGAAGCGACGTCCGCTGTGAACTGAGACCGTCGAGAGAATTGAATCAATGCCGCACATTTTGATCGTCGAAGACGAAACCATTATCCGCTCTGCCTTGCGTCGCCTGCTTGAACGTAATCAGTACCAGGTCAGCGAAGCCGGCTCGGTGCAGGAAGCCCAAGAGCGATTCAGCATTCCCACGTTCGACCTGATTGTCAGTGACCTGCGCCTGCCAGGCGCCCCGGGCACCGAGCTGATCAAGCTGGGCCAGGGCACCCCGGTGCTGATCATGACCAGCTACGCCAGCCTGCGCTCGGCGGTGGACTCGATGAAGATGGGCGCGGTGGACTACATCGCCAAGCCTTTCGACCACGACGAGATGCTCCAGGCCGTGGCCCGCATCCTGCGTGACCGTGTGTCGGCCAGCAGTGCGCCTGCCGAGCCACGCCCCACCGGCAAGACCAGCGGCGCCGAAAAACCAGGTGCCAACAACAGCAATGGCGAGATCGGCATCATCGGCTCCTGCCCTCCGATGCAGGACTTGTACAGCAAGATCCGCAAGGTGGCGCCGACTGACTCCAATGTATTGATCCAGGGCGAGTCGGGCACCGGCAAAGAACTGGTGGCCCGCGCCCTGCACAACCTGTCCAAGCGCGCCAAGGCGCCGATGATCTCGGTGAACTGCGCGGCGATCCCCGAATCCCTGATCGAGTCCGAGCTGTTCGGCCACGAGAAAGGTGCGTTCACTGGCGCCAGCGCCGGGCGTGCGGGCCTGGTGGAGGCCGCGGACGGCGGCACCTTGTTCCTTGATGAAATTGGCGAGCTGCCCCTGGAAGCCCAAGCGCGTTTGCTGCGCGTGCTGCAGGAAGGCGAAATTCGTCGCGTGGGTTCGGTGCAATCGCAGAAGGTCGATGTTCGATTGATCGCGGCGACACACCGAGACCTGAAGAGCCTGGCCAAGATCGGCCAGTTCCGTGAGGACTTGTATTACCGCCTGCATGTCATCGCGCTCAAATTGCCGGCCCTACGCGAGCGCGGCGCCGACGTCAACGAAATCGCCAACGCGTTCCTGTTGCGTCAAGGCGCACGCATTGACCGCACCGACTTGAAGTTTGCCGCGGACGCCGAGCAGGCGATCCGTCACTACTCGTGGCCAGGGAACGTGCGTGAGCTGGAGAACGCCGTCGAGCGCGCCGTGATTCTGTCGGAGAGCCCGGAGATCTCCGCCGAATTGCTGGGCATCGACATTGAGCTCAGCGACCTGGATGACGACGACTTCATCGGCCTGGCCCCGCAGCAGGGCGGCGGTAGCAATACCAGCCATGAGCCGACGGAAGATTTGTCACTGGAAGACTACTTCCAGCACTTCGTGCTCGAGCATCAGGACCATATGACCGAGACCGAACTGGCCCGCAAACTGGGTGTAAGTCGCAAGTGTTTGTGGGAACGGCGTCAGCGCCTGGGCATTCCACGGCGCAAGACCGGGGTGGCCAGCGAAAGCTGAGCGCGCAGCCCCACAGGTAACACCTGTTGATGTGAAAAAACTGTTACCGCTGACTTTTCACGTAACAAAAGCCGGGGCTTACGGTAACGAAGCCCCGGCTTTTTTTTGGCCCTCAATCTGGCGAAACCAGCCCAAACCCCCGGTTTTGCTGGACGGCGCAAAAGTTGGCACGCACCCTGCTATATGCTTAGTACAAAAACAATAACAAGCTTTGTACAAGACAATAAAAATAAGACGAATCGACTCACGCATAACAAAAACAACACGGCGGAGGCGCAGCTAACTGATTCTTTTGGAGAGGCGTTGCATTTGGGGCTTGCCCCGCAACCAGGCCGAGAACAACAAAAACTGCCCTAAGGCAGAGCCTGAACTGGTTGGATCGTAGATCAGCAACACAGCGACCAAAGCAATCCGTTTGCTCTTGACTCCCGATTGGGAGTGTCATGAAGGTGAAACTTCGTGGCGAGGGCGATCAACAAAAACAAGAAGCCCGACATCAATAATAAAAATAGAGCACGCAACTACTTCTGGGGGAGCTTCGGCTCCCCTTGTAGTTTCCGGGATTTGACCTGCAAACGCTTATGGCGCAATGCCTTTAGCTTGTTCCTACACCATCCCCTGACTAAATGCTAGAATCCCCGCCCATCATGCGGTCATTCTTCGTTATGGCCGAACATTCCTTCAAACAGTGCATCCCATGCTGAAGAAGTTGTTCCAGTCATTCCGTTCTCCCTTGCGTCGAACGCAACACAAACGCAGCACGCCTGAAGTGCTCAATAGCAGCCAGCATTCGCTGCAGCGCGCTCAATTCAGCCGTTATGCAGTGAACATCGTCGAACGTTTGCAGAACGCCGGCTACCAGGCCTACCTGGTGGGTGGCTGCGTACGCGACATGTTGCTCAACATCACGCCCAAGGATTTCGACGTCGCCACCAGTGCCACGCCTGAACAAGTGCGCGCCGAGTTTCGTAATGCACGAATCATCGGCCGGCGCTTCAAGCTGGTGCATATCCACTTTGGTCGCGAAATCATCGAGGTCGCAACGTTCCGCGCCGGTCACCCGCAAAACGATGAAGAGGAGGACACCAACCAGTCTTCCCGCAACGAGAGCGGGCGCATCCTGCGCGATAACGTCTATGGCACTCTGGAAGAGGACGCGCAACGTCGCGACTTCACCATCAACGCCTTGTATTACGACCCGGTCAGCGAGCGCATCCTCGATTACGCCAACGGCGTACACGACATTCGCAACAACCTGATCCGGCTGATCGGCGACCCGACGCAGCGCTACCAGGAAGACCCGGTGCGCATGCTGCGTGCCGTGCGATTCGCCGCCAAGCTCAACTTTGGCATCGAAAAACACACCGCCGCACCGATTCGCGAACTGGCGCCGATGCTGCGGGAAATCCCCTCGGCACGCCTGTTTGAGGAAGTGCTCAAGCTGTTCCTTTCGGGCTACGCCGCCGACACCTTTGAAATGCTGGTGGACCTGCAGTTGTTCGACCCCCTGTTCCCGGCCAGCGCCGAGGCCTTGGAGTACAACCCGACGTACACCCACACCTTGATCAGCGAAGCCTTGATCAACACCGACCTGCGCATCAAGCAGAACAAACCGGTGACCCCGGCGTTTCTGTTTGCCGCCTTGTTGTGGCCGGCCCTGCCCAAACGCGTACTGCGCCTGCAGGACCGTGGCATGCCGCCGATCCCGGCCATGCAGGAAGCGGCTCACGAGCTGATCGCCGAACAGTGCCAACGCATCGCCATCCCCAAACGTTTCACCATGCCGATCCGCGAAATCTGGGACATGCAGGAGCGCCTGCCACGCCGCAGCGGCAAGCGCGCCGATCTGTTGCTGGACAACCCGCGCTTCCGTGCCGGCTACGACTTCCTGCTGCTACGCGAAAGCGCGGGCGAGCAGACCGATGGCCTGGGCGAATGGTGGACCGATTATCAGGACGCCAATGACAGCCAGCGCCGCGAAATGATTCGTGAACTGGGCAGCAAAGGTGATAGCGCCGGCGAAGGCCCGAAAAAGCGTCGCCGCAGCGGCACCAAGCGTAAACGCAGCAGTGCCGATGCCTCGGGCGCTGCGGGCGAATAAACGTGGAACGTATCTACATCGGCATGGGCAGCAACCTGGCTGCCCCGGAGCAACAATTGCGCAGCGCGATCGAGGCGCTGGCGCAATTGCCTGGCACTCAGCTCGCCGGTGTGTCCGCCTTCTATCAAAGCGATTCACTGCTGCCCGGCCAGCCGCCCTACACCAACGCCGTTGCGGCGCTGGACAGTCACCTGGCGCCATTGGACCTGCTCGATGCGCTGCAAGCCATCGAAAACGATCAGGGCCGCGAACGCCTGGAACGCTGGGGCCCGCGCACCTTGGACCTGGATATCCTGCTGTTCGGTGATCGCCTGATCGATGAGCCGCGCCTCAAGGTGCCGCACTACCAGATGCATCTGCGCGCGTTTGTACTGTATCCGTTGGCTGAGTTGGCGCCAGCCGACCTGCAGCTGCCTGACGGCCAGCGTTTAAGCGACCTGCTCACCGCCTGCCCGTTCGTCGGCCTGGAACGCCTCCCTCAAGAATGACCCGGTCAATGTGGGAGCTGACTTGCCTGCGATGCAAGCGACACGGTGTATCAGCCACACCGAGGTGATGCCATCGCAGGCAAGCCAGCTCCCACATTGGATATTCAGTGCGCCCCAAGCCTGTGCCCATCTTGCTGAATCGCGTCAGTAACAGCGGTAACACCGCCATCGTAACAATGCGGTAACACATCCAATTGACTTCCCGTGTCCTCCTCACGACTATAGGCGTCCCGCTGCCGCCAACCCGGCGCGACAGGGCGCAATCCAGGCCTTATAAGCACTGCTTTCAAGACAGTGCGCCTGTATAAACGAAGACTCACGCGCGTTACTCGCTGTTTCCAAGCGCCTGAACGAGGACCCTTTCATGCCAGACATTACCCTGACCACCTTGCAGAGCCTCAAGCTCAAAGGTGAAAAAATCACCATGCTGACCTGCTATGACGCCACCTTCGCCCACGCCAGCTGCCAGGCTGGCGTCGAAGTGCTGCTGGTGGGCGACTCCCTGGGCATGGTTCTTCAAGGGAATGACAGCACGCTGCCCGTGACCACCGATGAGCTCGCCTACCACACCGCCAGCGTCAAGCGTGGCAATGATGGCGCCTTGATCATCGCGGACCTGCCGTTCATGGGTTACGCCACCCTTGAGCAAACCTTCCTGAACGCCGGCAAGCTGATGCAGGCGGGCGCGCATATGATCAAAGTCGAAGGTGCCGTGTGGCTGGCCGAGTCGATCCGGTTGCTGGCCGAGCGCGGCGTGCCAGTGTGCGCGCACATGGGCCTGACACCGCAGTCGGTCAATATCCTCGGTGGTTACAAGGTCCAGGGCCGCAATGAAGCCCAGGCCCGCCAGATGCGCGCCGATGCTATTGCACTGGAACAAGCCGGTGCTGCGATGATTCTGCTGGAGTGCGTGCCGAGCGAACTGGCCGCCGAAATCACCCAGGCCGTCAAAGTGCCCGTGATCGGGATTGGCGCAGGTTCCGCCACCGATGGCCAAGTGCTGGTATTGCACGACATGCTCGGCCTGTCGATCACCGGCCACGTACCGAAGTTCGTGAAGAACTTCATGGCCGGCCAGGACAGCATCCACGCGGCCCTGAGCGCCTACGTCAGCGAAGTCAAGAATGTAACTTTCCCAGGTATTGAACACGGGTTCTCGGCATGAACACCGTTAAAACCGTCCGCGAACTGCGGGCTGCCGTAACCCACGCCCGCAGCGCCGGCAAACGCATCGGCTTTGTGCCCACCATGGGTAACCTGCACAGCGGCCACGCCACCCTGGTGACCAAGGCCGCGCAGCAAGCGGACTTCGTAGTGGCGAGCATTTTCGTCAACCCGCTGCAATTCGGCGCGGGCGAAGACCTGGACAAATACCCGCGCACGTTGGCCGCCGACCAGGAAAAACTCCTGCAGGCGGGCTGCAACCTGCTGTTTGCGCCCACGGTCGAGGAAATGTACCCCGATGGCATGAACGGCCAGACCCGAGTCAGCGTGCCACAGCTGTCCGAAGGCTTGTGCGGCGCCAGCCGCCCAGGGCACTTCGAAGGCGTGGCCACGGTGGTCAGCAAGCTGTTCAACATGGTCCAGCCGGACATGGCCGTATTCGGCCAGAAGGACTACCAGCAGTTGGCGGTGATCCGCGCCATGGTCCGCGACCTGAACATGCCGATCCAGATCATTGGCGAGCCTACCGTGCGCGCCGAGGACGGCCTCGCGCTGTCATCACGCAACGGTTACCTCACCGAGGAGCAACGTGCGGTCGCGCCAGTGCTGTACCGCGCGCTCAGCCAGATCGCCACGGCCATCCAAAGCGGCGATCATGATTTTGCCAGGCTTCGCGCCGAGCACATTCAGCAGATTGAAGCCGCAGGGCTGCGCATGGACTACCTGGAAGTGCGCCAAGGCGTACATCTGCGCCCGGCCACGGCTGAAGATCGTGATGTGGTGATTCTGGTCGCCGCCTATCTGGGGGCAACACGCCTCATCGATAACCTGCACCTGAACCTCGCCTGACCCCCGCTTTACCCTCAACCTGTTGCCCCGACGGCTGTGCCGGTATAAAAAAGTACCGGCCACAGCGCAGACAAAGCCAAGACATATCCACACGCTAGGTTTAATGTAACTGCCCTGCGCTATGGTTAGCGCTGTCTGGAACCCAATCCTTGCGATAAGACTGGATGTTCCGGGCTTTGAAGTGTCCTAAAGGCAGTCCCCGTAATAAAAGGAAACCCGCAGCGATGGCGTACTACCGCACCCCTCATGACGTTACCGCGCTGCCCGCCTGGCAAGCGCTTGTTCAACATCGCCAAGCCATGCAGGATTTCAGCATGCGCGAGGCGTTCAATGCCGATCCTCAGCGTTTTTCCCAGTTCACCTTGAGCAGCTGCGGACTTTTCCTCGATTACTCGAAAAACCTGATCACCAGCGAAACCCGCGACCTGTTGGTGGGCCTGGCCAAGGAAGTCAATCTCAAGGCGGCGATCGACGCGCAGTACGCTGGCGAACCGGTCAACTCCTCTGAGGGCCGCCCTGCCCTGCACACCGCCCTGCGCCGCCCGGTGGGCGATAAGCTGTCGGTCAACGGCGTGAACATCATGCCGGACGTGCACAAGGTGCTGAATCAGATCACTGACCTGGTCGGCCGTATCCACGACGGCCTGTGGCGTGGCTACACCGAGAAGCCGATCACCGACGTGGTGAACATCGGCATCGGTGGCTCGTTCCTCGGCCCGGAATTGGTCTCGGAGGCCTTGCTGTCCTACGCCCATAAAGGTGTGCGTTGCCACTACCTGGCGAACATCGACGGCAGCGAGTTCCACGAACTGACCATGAAGCTGCGCGCCGAGACCACGCTGTTTATCGTCTCGTCCAAATCCTTCAACACCCTGGAAACCCTGAAAAACGCCCAGGCCGCCCGCGCCTGGTACCTGGCCCAGGGAGGCTCGGAAGCCGAACTGTATCGCCACTTCATCGCCGTCTCGAGCAACAATGCCGCAGCCGTGGCCTTCGGTATCCGCGAAGAAAACATCTTCCCCATGTGGGACTGGGTCGGTGGGCGCTACTCGCTGTGGTCTGCCATCGGCTTGCCAATTGCCCTGGCTATCGGCATGTCCAACTTCAAGGAACTGCTGTCGGGTGCCTACACCATGGACCAGCACTTCCTGAACGCGCCGTTCGAAGCCAACATGCCCGTGCTGCTGGGCTTGCTGGGGGTGTGGTACGGCAACTTCTGGGGTGCGCAGAGCCATGCGATCCTGCCGTACGACCATTACCTGCGTAACATCACCAAGCATTTGCAGCAGTTGGACATGGAATCCAATGGCAAGAGCGTGCGCCAGGACGGTACGCCAGTGTCCACCGATACCGGCCCGGTGATCTGGGGCGGCGTAGGCTGCAACGGCCAGCACGCTTACCACCAGTTGCTGCACCAAGGGACTCAATTGATCCCGGCCGACTTCATCGTGCCGATCGTCAGTTTCAACCCTGTGTCCGACCACCATCAGTGGCTGTACGCCAACTGCCTGTCCCAGAGCCAGGCGCTGATGCTCGGTAAGACCCGCAGCGAGGCCGAAGCCGAGCTGCGTGAGAAGGGCTTGCCGGAAGCCGAAGTACAGAAGCTGGCACCGCACAAGGTGATCCCGGGCAACCGTCCGAGCAACACCCTGGTGGTCGAGCGCATCAGCCCACGCCGCCTGGGTGCGCTGGTGGCGATGTATGAGCACAAGGTGTTCGTGCAGAGCGTGGTGTGGGGCATCAATGCCTTCGACCAATGGGGCGTTGAACTGGGCAAGGAGCTGGGCAAAGGCGTGTACAACCGCCTGACCGGCGCCGAAGAAACCTTGGCCGAAGATGCTTCGACCCAGGGCCTGATCAACTACTTCCGTGGTCGCCACCGCGGCTGAAGCCGTTCATTCAAGGCCAACGTCCGTTTGGACGTTGGCCTTGAACCCTCCCGCCCCAGGGTGCATCTTTATGGCTTGTCGCAAAAACAAGAATAAGGAGCGCTCATGTTCGATATCAGCACCTTTCCCACCGCCGATGCCGTCCGCCGGGCTGCGCAGCTCAGTCAAGAGGACTACCAGCGCCTCTATCGCCAATCCATCGACCAGCCAGACACCTTCTGGGCCGAACAGGCCAAGGGCTTTCTCGACTGGATAAAACCCTGGCACAGCGTCCAGCAGTCAGACATCCACACCGGTGCCGCCCAATGGTTTGCCGGTGGCCAGTTGAACGTCAGCTACAACTGCATCGACCGCCATCTGGCGCAACGCGCCGATCAGCCGGCTTTCATCTGGGAAGGCGATGACCCGTCAACATCCTGCACGATTACTTACCGTCAACTGCACCAAAACGTCAGCCGCCTGGCCAATGTGTTGAAAAGCCGTGGCGTGAACAAAGGTGATCGCGTGTGCATCTATATGCCGATGATCCCCGAGGCGGCGTACGCCATGCTGGCCTGCACGCGAATTGGCGCAGTGCACTCGGTGGTGTTTGGTGGTTTCTCTCCTGACGCCCTGCGCGACCGCATCCTCGACGCCGATTGCCGCACCGTGATCACCGCCGACGAAGGCATACGCGGTGGCAAGCCCGTGGCGCTGAAACAGAACGTCGACAAGGCCCTGGCCAGTTGCCCGAATGTCAGCACGGTACTGGTGGTGGAGCGCACCGGGGCGGGCGTGAATTGGCACGAGGGCCGCGACCTCAAATACCAAGCCGCCCTGGACGCCGCCAGCGACAACTGCCCACCCGAGCCGATGGACGCCGAAGACCCGCTGTTTATCCTGTATACCTCCGGCAGCACCGGCAAACCCAAAGGCGTGTTGCACACCACCGCTGGCTACCTGCTGCAAGCGGCGATGACCTTCAAGTACGTGCTCGATTACCAAGAAGGCGAAGTGTTCTGGTGCACCGCCGACGTGGGCTGGGTCACCGGCCACAGCTATATCGTCTATGGCCCGCTGGCCAATGGCGCCACCTCGCTGATGTTCGAAGGCGTGCCGAGTTATCCGGACAGTTCGCGCTTCTGGCAGGTCATCGATAAACACCAGGTGAATATCTTCTACACAGCGCCCACCGCCCTGCGCGCCCTGATGCGCGAAGGCCACGGCCCGCTGCAGAGTACATCGCGCGCCAGCCTGCGCCTGCTGGGCAGCGTAGGTGAGCCGATCAACCCGGAAGCCTGGGACTGGTATTTCAACGCCGTCGGCGAACAGCGCTGCCCGATTGTTGATACCTGGTGGCAGACCGAAACCGGCGGCATCATGCTCAGCCCGCTGGTCAGCGCCCAGCGCATCAAACCGGGCTGCGCGACACAGCCCATGTTCGGCGTACAACCGGTGTTGCTTGATGAACAAGGCAAGGAAATCAGCGGCGCCGGCAGCGGTGTACTCGCCATCAAATCAAGCTGGCCGGGGCAGATTCGCAGCGTCTACGGCGACCCGCAGCGCATGATCGACACCTACTTCAAGCCCTACCCCGGCTACTACTTCACCGGGGATGGCGCACGGCGCGATGAAGACGGCGACTACTGGATCACCGGGCGGATCGACGATGTGATCAACGTGTCCGGCCATCGCATCGGCACCGCCGAGGTGGAAAGTGCGCTGGTGCTGCATGATCAGGTCGCCGAAGCCGCGGTGGTGGGCTACCCCCACGACGTCAAAGGCCAGGGCATCTACGCCTTTGTCACCCCCATGAATGGCGTCGAACCCAGCGACGCGTTGAAAAAGCACCTGCTGGAGTTGGTCAGCAAGGAGATTGGCAGCTTCGCCAAACCGGAGTTGATCCAATGGGCCCCTGCCCTGCCGAAAACCCGCTCCGGCAAGATCATGCGACGCATCTTGCGCAAGATCGCCTGTAACGAACTGGACAGCCTGGGCGACACCTCGACCCTGGCCGACCCCAGCGTGGTGGACGGTTTGATCGACAAACGCCTCAACCGGTAGGGCCAGGATAATCCCCGGCCTGTGCAGGCCGGGGTTAGCTGTTAAACTTCGCGCCCCCTTTTTCTTATTCATCTGCAAGCAAGGCGCGCTCCATGACTCCCTTGAATCAGGCGCTGCGCGCCGCCCTCGATCACCGCCAAGACCTGATCAACACGCTGCACGCCCAGGGTACGGACTGCTATCGGCTGTTTCACGGCAGCCAGGAAGGCGCCGGCGGCTTGACCATCGACCGCTACGGCCCGCAATTGCTGGTACAAAGCTTCCACCAGTCCCTGGAAACCGCAGACCTGCTGGACCTGCACCAACTGATCAACCAATACATGGGCCTGGAATTGTTGCTGGTGTACAACGACCGTGCCCGCGGCAACTCGCGCATCGACCGCGAAGACACGGTGTACCGCGCCGAGCCTGGCGCATTGGAAGACCTGGTCGGCCACGAGTGGGGCCTCAATTACCGTGTGCGTGGGCGCCACGCCGGGCAAGACCCACTGCTGTTCCTCGACCTGCGCAACACCCGGGGCTGGGTCAAGGACCACAGCGCCGGCAAAAGCGTGCTGAACCTGTTCGCCTACACCTGTGGGGTAGGTTTGAGCGCAGCGGCGGGGGGCGCACGGGAAGTGTGCAACCTGGATTTTGCCGAGGGCAACCTGGCGGTGGGACGTGAAAACGGCCAGCTCAACCCGCAGTTGCCGAGCATGGAATTTGTGCAGTCCGATTACTTCCCGGCGATTCGCCAACTGGCGGGCCTGCCGATCACCCAGCGGCGCGGGCAGAAGCTGCCGAGCTATCCACGCCTGGAGCAACGCCAGTACGACCTGGTACTGCTCGATCCTCCCGCCTGGGCCAAGAGCGCTTTCGGCACCGTCGATTTGTTGCGCGACTATCAAAGCCTGCTCAAACCCGCACTGCTGGCCACCGCCGACAATGGCGTACTGATTTGCTGCAACAACCTGGCAAAAGTCAGCATGGAGGACTGGCGTGAGCAGGTGCTGCGCTGCGCGGAAAAAGCCGGGCGCCCGGTACGCGAGTGGCACGTGATGACACCTGGGGCCGACTTTCCTTCCAGGGATCAACAGCCCCCGTTGAAGACCCTGATCCTGCATTTGTAGGAAGTTTCCCAGCGCCCACGGTTCTTCGGAACCGAATTCCCGTGCCATACTCCAAGGCACTCTCGTTCGACATAGATGGCGTTCACCCATGCCCAAAGGATTGATCCGCGCCGTAGGCGCCTTGTTGACCGCCCTTGCTTTGTACAGCTTGCTGGGCTTTCTGATATTACCCGGCATCGCCCTTCGCATTGCCAACCAACAGTTGGCCAATTACGCCACGGTGCCGTCGCGAATCGAGCGCATCGAGCTCAACCCCTTCAGCCTGGAACTGACGCTGTGGGGCCTGAAGATCGGTGAGCCAGGCAAAGAGCAAGTAGGTTTCGAACGCCTCTACGCCAACCTGCAGATCGACAGCCTCTGGACCCGCGCCCTGCACCTGGCTGATGTGCAACTGGACAAGCCCAAGACCGAACTGCTGTTCGACAAGTCCGGCCAACTGAACCTGGCGCAGTTGTTCAAACTGCCGCCGAGCGAGCCAACCCCGGCCGATCCTGATGCCAAGCCGTTCCCACTGCGTATCGACAGCATCAAGCTGGCGGGTGGTAACCTGCATTTCCAGGACCTGCGCCCCAGCGAGCCCATCGAATTCCTCTACGACGAACTCGACTTCGAGCTGAAAAACCTTAGCACTTTGCCCGACGACAATGCCGACATGACCCTGGTCGCCGCCGGCCCCGAAGGTGGGCAAATCGACTGGAAAGGCAACTTCAGTCTGGTACCGATCACCTCCGAAGGCACCTTGAAGGTGACCGACGGCAAAATGAAAGCCTGGTGGCCGTATGTACGTGACGCCCTGCCACTGGTGCTGGAAGACGGGGTGCTCAACTTCAGCACTGACTACAAATTCAGCCTGGCCAAAGAAACCGAGCTGAACCTGACCAACACCGCCGCCAGCATCGCCCCCTTTGCTATAAAGGCCCCCGATGGCCGGCCACTGGCACGCCTGGAACGCCTGGACGTCAGCGAAACCACGGTAGACCTGGCCAAGCAGCAGGTCATTATCGGCAAGATCCGCAGCAACAAGCTGGAAACCTGGGCCGCCCGTGAGGCCGATGGTCAATTGGACTGGCAGAAGCTGTTCGCCAGCCAACCGAGCAAACCGGCCAAGGCACCGGAACCAACCGCTGCCGACGCGCCGTCGGCGCAACCGGCGGCCCCGAGCAAACCGTGGCAAGTGCTGCTCAAGGATGTGCAACTGCGTAACTATCAGGTGCACCTGGCCGACCGCCAGGCTAAACCTGCGGTCGCGCTGGAACTGGGCCCGTTGAATGTCGACGTACAGAACTTCGACAGCCTCAACCAGAGCCCCTTCGCCTTGAAGGTCGACACCGGCCTGGGCAAGCAAGGCAAGATCCAGGCAACCGGCGAAGTTAACCTCAACCCGGTCAGCGCCAAGCTGAAAGTGAACACCCAGGACATCGACCTGCGGGTCGCCCAGGCCTATATCAGCCCGTTTATTCGCCTGGAATTGCGCAGCGGCATGCTCGGCAGCAACCTGGACGTAAACCTCAAAAGCACCGAGCCACTGGCCCTCCAGGTCACCGGCCGCGCCCAGGTTGACCAGTTGCATACCCTGGACACCCTGAAGACCCGCGACTTCCTCAAGTGGCAGCGCCTGGTGCTAGAGGGCGTGAACTACCAGCACGGCCAAAGCCTGTCGATCGACAAGGTCAACCTGTTGCAGCCGTATGCGCGCTTCATGATCAACGAAGATCGCACCACCAACATCGACGACCTGCTGATTCCGCAGCCGGCCGACAGTGGCAGCAAGTCGGCCGCCAAACCTGCCGCCAGTAACGACAAACCCCTGGGCATTCATATCGGGCAGATCGCGATCAACGACGGTTCGGCCAACTTTGCTGACTTTAGCCTCACGCCCAACTTTGCCACCGCGATTCAACAGCTCAACGGCCAGATTGGCACCATCGACAGTCGCCAGGCCAAACCGGCGAGCGTCGACATCAAGGGCAAGGTGGACCGATACGCACCAGTGACGATCAAAGGCAGCGTGAACCCGTTTGACCCGATGGCCGCGCTGGACATCGCCACCAGCTTCAAGCGTGTCGAGCTGACCAACCTGACACCTTACTCAGGTAAATTCGCAGGCTTCCGCATCCGCAAGGGTCGCCTGAATCTCGATCTGCACTACGTGATCACCAAAGGCCAGTTGAAGGCTGAAAACAAAGTGGTGGTCGAGCAACTGCAGTTGGGTGAAAAAGTCGACAGCTCCGATGCCGTGGACTTACCGATTCGCCTGGCTGTCGCCCTGCTCAAGGACTCCGACGGCAAGATCTCCATCGAGCTGCCAGTAAGCGGCGACCTGAACAACCCGCAATTCAGCGTGATGCCGATTGTGTGGCAGACCCTGCGCAACCTCGTGGTACGCGCGGCAACCGCGCCCTTCAAGTTCATTGGCGGGCTGGTCACCGGTGGTGGCTCTGAAGACCTGGGCAATGTGTCGTTCGCCGCAGGCTCCAGTGAGCTGAACAAAGACGCCGAAGGCGCTCTGAACACCCTGGCCAAGGCGCTGAAAGAACGCCCTGCCCTGCGCCTGGAAATTGAAGGCACCGCCGCTGCCAGCAGCGACGGGCCGTTCCTGGCCGCACAGCGACTGGAGCGTGAATACCAATATAACTACTACAAGATCCTCCAGCGCCGTGGCGACAAGGTCCCGGCCCAAGCCTCCCTGCTTGAAGTGCCAGAGAAGGAAAAAGCACCATTGCTGGAAGGCATCTACCGCACCCGCCTCAAACAGCAACCCCCGGCCGAATGGAAAGACCTGGGCAGCGATGAGCGCTCGGCGAAGCTCAAGGACGGTGTGATCAAGTTCTGGAGTGGCAGTGACGTGCTACTGCGCCAGTTGGGGCAGGACCGAGCCAGCACGATCAAGGATTACCTGGTAGACAAGGGCCAGTTGGAAGATGACCGCGTGTACTTCATCGATGCGCAGCTGGGGCAGGCCGAGAAAGATGGCCGGGTGATCACTCCAATGCACCTGGATGCTGAGTAACTTCTAAGCACCACCCATCCTAATGTGGGAGCTGGCTTGCCTGCGATAGCATCACCTCGGTGCAACTGAATGACCGAGGTGCCAGCATCGCAGGCAAGCCAGCTCCCACATTTTTTGACCTGATCATTCTGTTTCAGCCTGAAATAGAACAGGCCCCGACACAAGTGCCGGGGCCTGTAATGACCACATCCGTGTGGTCGGTCGCATGAACTCCAGAGGTGCGTCAGGTGGATATCTAACTCACCCTAAGCCGCCGCTATTCAGTCCAGACGAAACGTCAACGTTACTCTGCTTTCAGGCCATCGGCCGATACAGCTTTAACGCCTTTGATCTTCTTGGTGATCGCTACAGCCGTTTCTTTCTGCGAAGCGGTCACAGCGGTAGGGGACGACAGGGATACAACACCTTTGTTGGTTTCAACCTTGATGTCGGTGCCAGGAATGCCTTTTTCAGTGACCAAGTCAGCCTTCACTTTGGTAGTGATCCAGGTATCGCTGGTGGTCTCTTTAGCGTCGTGGGCAGCGCCTTTGGTTTTGTCGATGCCGTCAGCTTTGGTAGCACCGCCAGCCAGCAGGCCGTCAGCAGAAACCGCGGTCACACCTTTGATTTTCTTGGTGATGGCTACAGCAGTAGCTTTCTGCGAATCCGAGACTGCTACGTCGGAGGACAGGGAAACCACACCTTTGTTGGTCTCAACCTTGATGTCCGAACCTGGAATGCCTTTTTCGGTCAGCAGGTCAGCTTTGACTTTAGTGGTGATCCAAGTATCCGAAACGCTTTCCTTAGCCTTGGTCGCTTCACCGGCCGCCAAAGTCATAGGGGCTTGGGAAGTCTGAGCAAAGGCTACGTTAGCACCCATGGCCAGGGTCAGAGCGGTAGCAGTAGCGAGAGCGAACTTCTTCATACGAGTAACTCCTGTTTTATTAAAAGTCTGCAGGCGTAAACCTTCATGCTGCAGCGCTACCAGGGATATTGCAGACAGTGTGCCAACTCGCTGAACAGATTAAATCCCTTATTAAACAATGACTTATGAAAAGCATAAATTTTCGAAATCGTGCAACTTGCATGAAGCTCATCGTGCCTGCATGCAAGTTGCGGCTTTTAGGCGGCGCTAAACAGCTGATTCTGCTTCATTTTCTCGCGCCCATAAAAAAAGGACTCCGAGGAGTCCTTTTTTCAGCGTGAAGCCTGCGGGTGATTAAACGCCCGAAGCCTTGGCTGCTGCTACGTCCTTGATGGACAGCTTGATACGGCCGCGGTTGTCCACGTCCAGTACCAGCACTTCCACTTCCTGGCCTTCTTTCAGAATGTCGGTCACTTTCTCAACGCGAGCATCGCTCAGCATGGAGATGTGAACCAGACCGTCTTTGCCCGGGAGGATGTTGACGAACGCGCCGAAGTCGACGATGCGCTCAACCTTGCCGACGTAGATCTTGCCGATCTCGGCCTCAGCAGTGATACCCAGTACGCGCTGGCGTGCTGCTTCAGCTGCTTCCTTGGTTTCGCCGAAGATCTTGATCGAACCGTCGTCTTCGATGTCGATCGAAGCCTTGGTCTCTTCACAGATCGCACGGATGGTCGCGCCGCCTTTACCGATAACATCACGGATTTTGTCGGTGTCGATTTTCATCGCGATCATGGTCGGAGCATTTTCCGACAGCTCGGTGCGGGACTGACCAATGATCTGGTTCATCTGGCCGAGGATGTTCAGGCGCGCTTCCAGGGCTTGGCCCAGGGCGATTTCCATGATCTCTTCGGTGATGCCCTTGATCTTGATGTCCATCTGCAGCGCGGTCACACCTTTGGCGGTACCGGCTACTTTGAAGTCCATGTCGCCCAGGTGGTCTTCGTCACCCAGGATGTCGGTCAGGATGGCGAACTTCTCGCCTTCTTTAACCAGGCCCATGGCGATACCGGCAACCGGTGCCTTCATTGGCACACCGGCGTCCATCAGCGCCAGGGAAGCACCGCAGACCGAAGCCATGGAGCTGGAACCGTTGGACTCGGTGATTTCCGATACAACACGGATGGTGTACGGGAACACGTCAGCGGCAGGCAGCATGGCCTGAACCGAACGACGAGCCAGACGGCCGTGACCGATTTCACGACGACCCGCGCCGCCCATACGACCACACTCGCCCACCGAGAACGGAGGGAAGTTGTAGTGCAGCATGAAGGGGTCTTTTTTCTCGCCTTCCAGGGTGTCCAGCAGTTGTGCGTCGCGGGCAGTACCCAGGGTCGCAACGACCAGGGCCTGGGTTTCGCCACGGGTGAACAGCGCCGAACCGTGAGTCTTCGGCAGTACGCCGACTTCGATGTTCAGCGGACGCACGGTGCGGGTGTCACGACCGTCGATACGTGGCTTGCCGTTAACGATGTTTTCGCGAACGGTGCGGTATTCGATCTCACCGAAAGCAGCTTTGACTTCGCTGGAAGAAGGCTGGCCTTCTTCACCGGACAGCTTGGCAACGACCTGGTCCTTCAGCTCACCCAGGCGAGCGTAGCGGTCGGCCTTGACGGTGATGGTGTAGGCGTCGGAGATGGCAGCGCCGAACTCGGAGCGGATAGCGCCCAGCAGTTCGGTGGCTTCCGGGGCAGCAGCCCAGGTCCAGGTCGGCTTGGCAGCTTCGGCAGCCAGTTCTTTAACCGCGTTGATCACAACCTGGAACTCGTCGTGAGCAAACAGTACGGCACCCAGCATCTGGTCTTCGGTCAGCTCTTTGGCTTCCGATTCAACCATCAATACGGCTTCGGACGTACCGGCAACGACCATGTCCAGGCTCGAGGCTTTCTGTTGCTCGTAAGTCGGGTTCAGCAGGTAGCCGGTGCTTTCGTGGAACGCAACGCGGGCAGCGCCGATCGGGCCATCGAAAGGAATACCGGAGATGGCCAGGGCAGCCGAGGTACCGATCATCGCAGCGATGTCCGGATCGGTCTTCTTGCTGGTGGAAACGACGGTGCAGACAACCTGCACTTCGTTCATGAAGCCTTCTGGGAACAGCGGACGGATCGGACGGTCGATCAGTCGGGAAGTCAGGGTTTCTTTCTCGGAAGGACGGCCTTCGCGCTTGAAGAAACCGCCAGGGATCTTACCGGCAGCGTAAGTCTTTTCCTGGTAGTGAACGGACAGAGGGAAGAAGCCCTTGCTCGGGTCAGCGGTCTTGGCGCCAACAACGGTCACCAGTACGGTCACGTCGTCGTCAACGGTAACCAGCACTGCGCCGGAGGCTTGACGGGCGATACGGCCTGTCTCGAGGGTAACGGTCGACTGACCGAACTGGAATTTTTTGATAACCGGGTTCACGGTGTCCTACCTTCTTTGTGGCTCTTGGGGGAACTTGTCTTCTTGCGAAATTCTTGGGCAATGCCGGGAATCGGCCCGACGCTCGTCCAGGGTAAAACGTGTATCCAGATAAAACTTGAGGCTGGGAGCCTACCACGGGCCAACGGGAATCCCGATGACACGCGGCAGACAACCAACCTCTAGCGCAATCGCTTATTAGCGACGCAGACCCAGGCGACCGATCAGAGTCTGATAACGACCCAGATCCTTGCCTTTCAGGTAGTCCAGCAGCTTACGGCGCTGGTTTACCATGCGGATCAGACCACGACGGGAGTGGTGGTCTTTACCGTTGGCCTTGAAGTGACCTTGCAGTTTGTTGATGTTGTGGGTCAGCAGTGCAACTTGCACTTCTGGCGAACCAGTGTCACCAACAGCTTGCTGATAGTCAGCTACGATTTGTGCTTTTTCTTGAACGTCGAGAGCCATGAGGCAATCCTTTTTTCAGGAAACCACCCAAAGGGCAGTTTCAACAGGCCAGGGACAAATCCCTGTATCTAAAAATGAGTGTTGACCATGCCTGTTAACAGCCACACTCGTTCGGTCATTCTGACCGAATCAGCCGACGCGGCGCGATGCGCCCGTCTTCGCTCACTTCACCGATACCGATAAAGCGACCGTTATGATCCTGTACTCGCACCATGCCGAACTTCGGGGCATCCGGGGCGCGTACCGGCTGGCCGTTGAGCCAGTAGAACGCGCTGTGCTCCGAGAAGTGCAGCAGCGGCCAATCGAGCAAACCGCTGTCCGATGGCATGAGGAAGCGATCAACCGCTTCATTGCCGCCCTCGGCGTGTACCGCTTCCAACTCTTCCAGCGTGACCGTCTGGGCCAGGCTGAAAGGCCCGGCCTGGGTGCGTCGCAGTTCTGCAACGTACGCGCCGCAACCGAGCTTTTCACCAATATCTTCCACCAGGGTACGGATATAGGTGCCTTTGCTGCAGTCCACGGCCAAACGGGCAGTGTCGCCTTCACAAGCGAGCAATTCCAAGCGCGCAATAGTAACAGAACGCGGTTCGCGCTCCACTACTTCGCCCGCACGTGCCAGCTTGTAAAGTGGCTGGCCATCGCGCTTGAGTGCCGAGTACATCGGCGGTATCTGACTGATTTGCCCACGAAAAGCGGGTAAGGCAGCTTCGATATCCGCACGACCAACGGTCACGTCGCGAACCTGCAAAACATCACCTTCGGCATCCGCCGTGGTGGTGGTCTTGCCCAGTTGCATCAGGGTTTCGTAACCCTTGTCGGAATCAAGCAGGTATTGCGAAAACTTGGTGGCCTCGCCAAAGCACAACGGCAATACACCGGTGGCCAATGGATCAAGGCTGCCGGTATGCCCGGCCTTCTCGGCGTTGAGCAGCCAGCGAACCTTCTGCAACGCGGCATTGGAGGTAAAGCCAATGGGTTTGTCGAGCAGAATGATGCCACTGACGTTGCGACGAATACGTTTGACCTGAGCCACCGCTTACTCCTTGGCGTCTTCAGGTGTGGACGGATGCTGGCTGTCTTCAGCCACGGCGCGCTCGATCAGGGCCGACAGGTGCGCGCCACGCACGACGCTTTCGTCGTAGTGGAAGTGCAACTGCGGAACGCTGCGCAGCTTCATTTCACGGGCCAACTGCATACGCAGGAAACCTGCAGCAGAGTTGAGCACCTTGATGCTTTGCGCAATTTCTTCGCTGTTGTCCTGCCCCATTACGGTGATGAAGATCTTGGCGTGACCCACGTCACGGCTCACTTCAACAGCGGTAATGGTGACCAGGCCAACGCGTGGGTCTTTGACTTCGCGGCGGATCAGTTGGGCCAGCTCACGCTGCATCTGATCGCCGATACGCTGGGTACGGCTGTATTCTTTTGCCATGTCTTGTTACCTGTTACTGCCACACGGTGAAACCCGTGGGGTCTGAAAGCGGCAAACGCCCGGCCTGACAAAAGCCAGACCGGGCGTTGCGTTTAGAGTCCTGACGCTGCGCGGGGCATCTGCATGCCCACACGCTGCGCGGCTCCTGAAGTGCGCGAGTTAGAGGCTGCGAGCAACCTGAACCTTCTCGAAGACTTCGATCTTGTCGCCAACCTTGACGTCGTTGTAGCTCTTGACGCCGATACCGCATTCCATGCCGGCACGTACTTCGGCAGCGTCATCCTTGAAGCGGCGCAGGGATTCCAGCTCGCCTTCGAAGATAACGATGTCTTCACGCAGTACACGGATTGGACGGTTACGGTACACAGTGCCTTCAACCACCATACAGCCGGCAATCGCGCCGAATTTCGGCGAGCGGAACACGTCACGCACCTCGGCGATACCCAGGATGTTCTCCCGGACGTCACTGCCAAGCATGCCGGTAAGGGCCTTCTTGACGTCTTCGATGATGTCGTAGATGACGTTGTAGTAACGCATGTCCAGGCCTTCCTGCTCGACGATCTTGCGAGCGCCAGCATCGGCACGCACGTTGAAGCCGAACAGTACAGCGTTGGAAGCCAGTGCCAGGTTGGCGTCGGATTCGGTGATACCACCGACACCGCCACCGACAACGCGCACTTGCACTTCGTCGTTACCCAGGCCGTTCAAGGCGCCGTTCAACGCTTCGAGGGAACCGCGGACGTCGGATTTGAGGACGATGTTAAGCGTCTTCTTCTCTTCCTGGCCCATGTTCTCGAAGATGTTTTCCAGCTTGCCGGCGTGAGCACGGGCCAGCTTGACCTCGCGGAACTTGCCTTGACGGAACAGAGCCACTTCACGGGCTTTCTTCTCATCAGCCACTACGCTCATCTCGTCGCCAGCGTCCGGCGTACCGTCCAGGCCGAGAATCTCGACCGGGATAGCAGGACCTGCTTCCTTGATTGGCTTGCCGTTCTCGTCGAGCATGGCACGTACACGGCCGTAGTTCGAACCGACCAGTACCATGTCGCCTTGGCGCAGGGTACCGTCTTGGACCAGCACGGTGGCAACCGGGCCACGGCCCTTGTCGAGACGGGACTCCACCACGACGCCACGGCCAGGAGCCGATGGAGTAGCGGTCAGTTCCAGGACTTCGGCTTGCAACAGGACCGCTTCGAGCAGTTCGTCAACGCCGGTACCCATTTTCGCCGAGACCGATACGAATGGCGTCTCGCCACCCCATTCCTCGGACGTCACGCCGTGAACCGACAGTTCGCTACGGATGCGATCGAGATCGGCGCCCGGCTTGTCGATTTTGTTCACGGCAACGACCAGAGGAACACCGGCAGCCTTGGCGTGCTGGACGGCTTCAATGGTCTGCGGCATTACGCCGTCGTCCGCTGCAACCACCAGGATCACGATGTCGGTCGCCTTGGCACCACGGGCACGCATTGCGGTAAACGCGGCGTGACCTGGGGTGTCGAGGAAGGTGACCATGCCGCGTTCGGTTTCAACGTGGTATGCACCGATGTGCTGGGTAATACCACCGGCTTCGCCTGCGGCAACCTTGGCACGACGGATGTAGTCGAGCAGGGAAGTCTTACCGTGGTCAACGTGGCCCATTACGGTCACGACCGGCGCACGGGAAACCGCTTCACCTTCAAACTTCAGGGACTCGGCCAGGGAATCTTCCAGGGCGGTGTCGCTGACCAGGGTCACCTTGTGGCCCAGCTCTTCAGCAACCAACTGGGCAGTTTCCTGGTCCAGTACCTGGTTGATGGTGGCCGGAGTGCCCAGTTTGAACATGAACTTGATGATTTCAGCAGCCTTGACCGACATCTGCTGGGCCAGATCGCCCACAGTGATGGTCTCGCCGATCTTCACTTCACGCACGACAGGGCCGGTTGGGCTCTGGAAACCGTGGGCGTTGCGCTTCTTCAGCTTGGCCTTGCCGCGACCACCACGACGGAAGCCATCGCTTTCTTCGTCGGTGGTACGTGGGGCAACGCGTGGCGCAGGCGCTTTCTCTTTGACCGAGGCGCGGTGCGGAGCGTTTTTACGCTCGCCATCGCCACCACCACCGCGACGATTGTTGTCGTCAGCACGTGGTTTGTCCGGACGACGAGGCTCGTCGCGCTTGCGGGCGTCTGCTGCAGGAGCAGGTGCGGCGGCAGCCGGGGCAGCCTCACGCACAGCTTCAACAGGGGCGGCGACCGCGTCAGTGGCAGCAGGTTGCGCAGCAGCAGGCTGGCGACGCGCTTCTTCTTCGGCGCGACGCTTGGCTTCTTCTTCAGCCTTCTGACGTGCAGCATTTTCTACTGCGCGACGTTCTTCCAGCTCGCGTTTGCGCTCGGCTTCGATTTCTTCCGGGCTGCGCTGTACGAAGACTTTCTTCTTGCGTACTTCAACGCTGATGCTCTTGCTACCTGCAACCCGCAGGGTGCTGGTGGTTTTGCGCTGCAATGTAATCTTGCGCGGTTCTTCCACTTTCGCCTTGTGGCTGCTCTTCAAGTGAGTCAGCAAAGACTGCTTCTCACTATCGCTCACACCTTCATCGGCGGCGGTGTGCGGCAGACCTGCCTCACGCATCTGCTGCAACAGGCGCTCTACCGGTGTTTTGACCTCATCGGCCAGTTGTTTCACCGTGACTTGCGTCATGCACTTCTCTCCTCAGGCCGCGCCTAATTACTCGAACCAATGGGCTCGGGCGGCCATGATCAACTTGCCGGCACGATCTTCGTCAATGCCGTCGATGTCGAGCAGATCGTCAATAGACTGCTCGGCCAGGTCTTCGCGGGTAATTACGCCGCGCACCGCCAGTTCCATCGCCAAATCCTTGTCCATACCCTCAAGCGAGAGCAGGTCTTCGGCCGGATGGGCGTCTGCCAGCTTTTCCTCAGTAGCGATGGCTTTAGTCAACAAACGATCCTTGGCCCGAGCGCGGAGCTCGTTGACGATATCCTCGTCAAAGCCGTCGATGTTGAGCATTTCTTCCAACGGTACGTAGGCAATCTCTTCCAGGCTGGTGAAGCCTTCATCTACCAGCACCTGTGCCAGTTCTTCATCGACTTCCAACTCTTCGATGAAGTTGCGCAGGATGTCACCGGTTTCAGCTTGCTGCTTAGCCTGGATGTCCGATTCGGTCATCACGTTCAGGGTCCAGCCGGTCAGTTGGCTGGCCAGACGCACGTTCTGACCACCACGACCAATGGCCTGAGCCAGATTGTCTGCGCCAACGGCGATGTCCATTGCATGGGCATCTTCGTCAACGATAATTGCCGCCACTTCAGCTGGCGACATGGCGTTGATCACGAACTGCGCCGGGTTATCGTCCCACAGGACGATGTCCACACGCTCACCGCCCAATTCTCCCGACACTGCCTGGACGCGCGAACCGCGCATACCGATGCAAGCGCCTTGCGGGTCGATGCGTTTGTCCTTGGAGCGGACCGCGATCTTGGCACGCGAACCCGGGTCACGGGACGCAGCCATCACTTCGATCAGGCCTTCGGCGATTTCCGGCACTTCGATACGGAACAGCTCGATCAGCATTTCCGGCGCGGTACGCGACAGGATCAACTGCGGGCCGCGGTTCTCGGTGCGGATTTCCTTGAGCAGCGCACGCAGACGCACGCCGACACGGAAGGTTTCGCGAGAGATGATGTCTTCGCGGGCCAGCAACGCTTCGGCGTTGTTGCCCAGGTCGACGATCACGTTGTCGCGGGTAACTTTTTTCACGGTGCCAGAGATGATTTCACCCAGGCGTTCGCGATAGGCGTCAACGACTTGAGCGCGCTCGGCTTCGCGAACCTTCTGCACAATGACCTGCTTGGCGGTCTGTGCAGCAATACGGCCGAATTCGATCGACTCGATCTTTTCTTCGACAACATCGCCAACCTGAGCGCCCGGATGCGTTTGCGCAACCTTGCTTGGCCAGGTTTCGATGGCCGGATCATCAAGATCGTCCTCTTCGACCACCGTCCAGCGACGGAAAGTCTCATAGGCACCGGTGTGGCGGTTGATTTCCACACGCAGATCTACTTCGTCTTCAAAACGTTTCTTGGTAGCAGTGGCCAGGGCCAGCTCCAACGCTTCAAAAATCACGCTTGCCGGTACACCCTTTTCATTGGATACCGACTCAACAACCAGCAGTACTTCTTTGCTCATCGTACGCCTCGCCTTTCGCAAGCCATTGGATCCGCGGGATCCGCGTCTCAGTCAAAACTGGGAATAATGTTGGCCTTGTCGATCATATCGATCGGCAACAGGAACTCGTGGTCTTCTACCTGCACCACGACATCCTGCTCTTCTACACCGCGCAGAAGGCCCTGAAAGTTGCGTCGCCCTTCAAAGGGGGAGCGCAGCTTGATCTTCACTTGTTCACCGGCATATTTAGCAAACTGCTCGATAGTGAACAGTGGGCGTTCCATGCCTGGCGAGGAAACTTCAAGGGTGTATTCAACGGAGATTGGATCTTCAACATCCAGCACACCGCTGATCTGACGGCTGACAATGGCACAATCGTCCACCAGCACACCGCCCTCTTTATCGATATAAACGCGCAACATTGAGTGGCGACCTTGAGCCGAAAACTCAATACCCCAGCATTCATAGCCTAGGGCCACGACCACCGGGGCCAACAAGGCCTGCAACTCTTCTAGCTTGCTCGACACCTGAACCCCCTCGTGCATGTATGTGCATGCTGTGCAAAATAAAAAAATGGGCGAAACGCCCATCCTTGAAACGCCGTCGAACAGCGGCGTTGAAAGTGTCCAGCTAACAAAAAGCCCCTTAAAAGGGGCTCCGCTAAAACTGGTTGCGGGGGCCGGATTTGAACCGACGACCTTCGGGTTATGAGCCCGACGAGCTACCAGACTGCTCCACCCCGCGACAAAGCTGGGGCGGAAGTATACGACCGATCCCTTACAGGGTCAATGTAACCTTCCACCTACAAGAAAGCCCGCAACAGCGGGCTCTCCTGATAATTGGTACCGAGAAGGGGACTCGAACCCCTACACCCTATGGGCACAACCACCTCAAGGTTGCGTGTCTACCAATTCCACCACCTCGGCAATACAGCGCTTACAACCCTTCTTACTTCTGCTCTTGAGCTGGAGGTACGTCAGTCGCTGGAGTAGCCGACTTTTGCTCTTGAAGCACCGGGACATCATCAGAAGCCGGTTTTGCTTTTGGAACTTCCAACACTGCTGGGTTTGGCAAACCTACTTGAGTCAGCACATGAGCTTTCTCTTTAGCAAAGTAACCTAACCCTAAGCTGGTTATGAAGAAACCTGCGGCAAGTATAGCAGTAAACTTACTAAGAAAGGTAGAGGAACCTTGGCTTCCGAACACAGTATTTGAAGCACCTGCACCGAAAGACGCACCAGCATCCGCACCTTTACCCTGTTGCAACAAAACCAGAGCAACTACGCTCAGGGCAGCCAACAGATGAAAAACGACTACGACTGTTTCCAGCATTTTTTCAGTTTCCCGCGGCGCGACAGATCGCACCGAACTCATCTGCATTCAGGGAAGCTCCACCAATGAGCCCCCCATCGATATCCGGCATGCCGAACAGTTCGACCGCATTGGCCGCCTTCACGCTGCCGCCGTATAGAAGCCGCACACCTTGTGCGACTTCAGAATTCTCTGCCGCCAACTGCGCGCGGATGGCTGCGTGCACATCCTGCGCCTGTTGCGGTGTAGCAGTCAGCCCGGTGCCAATGGCCCAGACCGGCTCGTAAGCAATAACTGCCTTTGCAAATGCACCAACACCCAGCTCCTCGATGATGCTGCCCAGCTGACGCGAGACAACTTCAAGAGTCTTGCCCGATTCGCGCTGCTCAAGGGTCTCCCCTATGCACAACACCGGAATCAAGCCACAAGCCTGTGCTGCGGCGAACTTGCGGTTGAGCGTCCCATCCCGCTCGCCCATCATCTGGCGACGCTCGGAGTGCCCGACAAGCACATAGGAACAACCCGCATCAACCAGCTGACTCGGCGAAATCTCGCCGGTCAACGCACCTTGCATCGGCTCTACCGCAGAGTTCTGCGCGCCGACCTGAATCGACTTGCCCTTCAAGCCATCAACCACTTGGTTGATATGCAAGCAAGGCGGGAACACCGCGACGTCAACACCGCTAGGCAAGGCCAAGTGACGAAGGCCGTTGATCAGCTCAGCGACACTGGCGCGGGTACCGTGCATCTTCCAGTTACCAGCTACCATAGTGCGACGCATGCTGTACCCCGTCGGTCAAAGTGGGCGCAGATGTTACCCAACCACATCATCACTGGCAAGCCGAATTCAGGCGCAAACTTCAGTTACCAGTTTTGCCAGGTCTTCGGCATGGCCGCGAACCTGTGTTTCGTCCTCGCCTTCGACCATCACACGCACCAGCGGCTCTGTGCCGGACTTGCGCAGCAACACACGCCCGCGCCCCGCCATTGCCTGGGTCACGCGCTCGCAAGCCTCTTTGACAGCAGGGTGCTCGATGGGGTTTTCGCCACCGGCAAAACGCACATTGAGCAGCACTTGCGGGCACTTGCGCAGGGCTTGACGCGCCTGGGCCAGGCTCTCCTCGCGGCGACGCAGGGCCAACAGCACCTGTAGCGCGGCGATGATCGCGTCACCCGTGGTGGTGTGCTGGAAGCAGACCACGTGCCCGGAGTTCTCGCCGCCGACCAACCAGTTACGCTCCAGCAGTTCGGCGATCACGTAGCGGTCACCGACATTGGCGCGAATAAAGGGAATCCCCAGTTCTGCCAACGCCAATTCCAGCCCGAGATTACTCATCAGAGTGCCGACCACGCCACCTTGCAGCTTGTTACGCTCATGCAGGTCACGGGCAATGATGAACAACAGGTCATCACCATCCACGATCGTGCCAGTGTGATCCACCATCAGCACGCGGTCGCCATCGCCATCAAAAGCGATGCCCAGGTCCGCATGCTCAGCCAGCACAGCAGCCTGCAGCTGCTCCATGTGGGTGGAACCGCAGTTGTCGTTGATGTTCAAGCCGTTGGGCTGAGCCGACAGCACGGTAACCTGTGCACCCAGTTCCTTGAAGACGCTCGGCGCCACCTTGTAGGTCGCCCCATGGGCGCAATCGACAACAATCTTCAAGCCTGCAAAATTGGTGCTGCTCGGGACGCTGCTTTTACAGAATTCGATATAGCGGCCTGACGCGTCGTTAATGCGCGACACCTTGCCCAGCTTGCTGGACTCGACCACCGTCATCGGCGCATCCAGCAGCTCTTCGATCATCAACTCGATCTCGTCAGGCAACTTGGTGCCCTGCCCCGAGAAAAACTTGATGCCGTTGTCATCATGAGGATTGTGGGAGGCGCTGATCACAATACCGGCTTCAGCGTGGAAGGTACGCGTCAGGTAAGCGATTGCCGGCGTGGGCATAGGCCCCAATAGCATCACATCGGCCCCGGCGGCGGACAATCCGGCCTCCAGCGCAGACTCAAACATGTAGCCCGAAATACGGGTGTCCTTGCCCACCAGGATGCGACACGCGCCCATGCTGCGGAACGCCATGCCTGCCGCCCAACCCAGCTTGAGCATGAAATCAGGGGTGATCGGGAATTCGCCGACCCGACCACGAATGCCGTCGGTGCCAAAATATTTTTTAGTCATAAGTACTCCATCATTCTTATTCGGCTGATTCTACAGCAGCGAGCATGCGCACCACATCGACCGTTTCGGCGACATCATGCACACGCAAAATACGTGCGCCCTTGGTCACGGCTAGTGCCGCAAGCGCCAGGCCGCCATACAGGCGTTCGCCGACGGGGCGATTCAAGGCGAGCCCTATCATGCTCTTGCGCGAAACGCCGACCAACAGCGGGCGACCAAGGGCGTGCAGCGCTTCCATGTGTTTGAACAGGCTTAGATTGTGCTGCAGGGTCTTGGCAAAGCCAAACCCCGGATCGAGGATGATCTGTTCGGGCGCAATACCCACAGCCACACACTGGGCAACCCTCTCAGCAAGAAACCCACCCACCTCGCCGACCAGATCGTCGTAATGCGGATTGTCCTGCATGTTGCCGGGCTCACCCAACATATGCATCAGGCAGACAGGCAAGCCGGTTGCAGCGGCCGCATCAAGGGCGCCGTCGCGCTGAAGCGAGCGCACGTCGTTGATCAACCCAGCTCCCAGACGCGCGGTTTCGCGCATCACTGCCGGGGTGGAGGTGTCTACCGAGATGATGACATCCAGCTCACGGGCAATACGCTCAACTACCGGTGCCACCCGCTCCAGCTCCTCCAATGGAGAAACAACGCGGGCGCCGGGGCGGGTCGATTCCCCACCCACATCAATCAGCGTCGCACCGGCAGCCACCATCGCCTCGGCATGGCGCAACGCGGCGTCCAACTGACTGAAGCGGCCACCATCGGAAAAGGAGTCAGGGGTTACATTGAGGATGCCCATGACATGCGTCCGGGCCAAATCAAGAACCCGGTTGCCGCAAGGCAACCGGGTAGAGGACAAAGCAGAAGTCATTTCAAACCTTAGTGATCAGCTGCCGGGCCGCCGATAGGCGTTTCAGGGCGCTCATTCTGCACCACAGGCGGAGTGCCCGAAGTACCCGAACCACCTTCCCAGTCGCGCGGCTCACGCGGCGTGCGGCCCGACATGATGTCGTCGATCTGGTCGGCATCGATGGTTTCGTACTTCATCAACGCATCAGCCATGGCGTCCAGCTTGTCACGGTTGTCAGTGAGGATCTGCTTGGCAGTGCCGTAGCACTGGTCAATGATGCTGCGAACCTCGGAGTCGATCAGCTTGGCTGTCTCACCCGAGAAGCTGGCGCTTTGCCCACCGCCGCCACGGCCCAGGAACACTTCGCCTTCTTCTTCGGCGTACATCAATGGGCCGAGTTTTTCCGACAAGCCCCACTTGGTCACCATGTTTCGCGCAATCTGGCTGGCACGCATGATGTCGTTGGAGGCGCCAGTGGTCACACCGTCGAAGCCAAGGGTCATTTCCTCAGCAATACGGCCACCATACAACGAGCAGATCTGGCTGATCAGCGCACGCTTGGAGAGGCTGTAGCGATCTTCTTCCGGCAGGAACATGGTCACACCCAGTGCCCGACCACGAGGAATGATCGACACTTTGTAGACGGGGTCATGCTCAGGCACAACGCGACCTACAATGGCGTGACCTGCCTCGTGATAAGCGGTGTTCTGCTTCTCTTTCTCGGACATGACCATGGATTTGCGCTCGGCGCCCATCATGATCTTGTCTTTCGCCAATTCGAACTCTTTCATCTCAACGATGCGCTTGCCAGTACGGGCAGCAAACAGCGAAGCCTCGTTCACCAGGTTCGCCAGATCAGCACCGGAGAAACCGGGAGTACCACGGGCGATCACAGCCGGAGCCACGTCGTCACCCATTGGCACCTTGCGCATGTGTACTTTCAGGATCTGCTCACGACCACGAATGTCCGGCAGGCCGACCACAACCTGGCGGTCGAAACGGCCCGGACGCAGCAACGCAGGGTCGAGAACGTCGGGACGGTTGGTTGCGGCGATGACGATAATGCCGTCATTCATCTCGAAACCATCCATCTCTACCAGCAACTGGTTGAGGGTCTGCTCACGCTCATCGTGACCACCCCCCATGCCCGCGCCACGATGGCGACCGACGGCATCGATTTCGTCGATGAAGATGATGCATGGCGCGTGCTTCTTGGCCTGCTCGAACATATCGCGAACACGGCTGGCGCCGACGCCGACAAACATCTCGACGAAGTCAGAACCGGAAATCGTGAAGAAAGGCACCTTGGCTTCGCCGGCAATCGCCTTGGCCAGCAAGGTTTTACCGGTACCCGGAGGCCCCACCATCAGCACACCGCGAGGAATACGGCCACCCAGGCGCTGGAACTTGCCCGGATCACGCAGGAACTCGACCAACTCACCGACTTCTTCCTTGGCTTCGTCGCAACCTGCGACGTCAGCCAGGGTGGTCTTCACCTGGTCTTCGGAGAGCAGGCGCGCCTTGCTTTTGCCGAAGCTCATCGGCCCGCCCTTGCCTCCCGCACCGCCTTGCATCTGGCGCATGAAGAACATGAACACGGCGATAATCACCAGGATCGGGAAGCTGGCAACCAGGAGCTGGGTCCAGATGCTTTGCTGTTCAGGCTGCTTGCCTTCCACAACGACCTTGTTATCCACCAGGTCACCGATGAGACCGTTGTCCTGAATGGCAGGACGAATGGTCTTGAAGCTGTCGCCATCGTTGCGCTTACCGGTAATCACGTAGCCATCAACCGCTACGCGCTCGACCTTGCCATCCTTAACTTGCTGGATGAAGTCGGAATAGTTGAGGGTCTGCGGCTCGTTAGGGCTGGAGAAGTTGTTCATCACCGTCACCAGGACAGCCGCGATGATCAACCACAGGATCAGATTCTTTGCCATATCGTTCAATTAACTACCCTCTGAAGCAAGCTCCGCTACTGGCGCGCGCTTCGCATGATATTCACCGGCCTAACTTACTACATTACCTACAACTCTGGCAGGCGCCGTCTGTAACCCTTTGTGAAACTTTGACTACGCAATATTCGTAAAGCTTCGTGACGAAAGCGATATAAAAAAACCTATCGCCCTCCTCGATTTTCTCAAAAACGCTCTTCGCTCGCAGCGCCTTCGACACCGCGGAAGCCACGGCACAGCAGATACTGCTCCCTGGACCGGTCACGGGATGAGTCCGGCTTGCGTGTCTGTACCTTGTCGAACAACTTGCGAATGTTCTTGTGGTACTCGTCGAAACCTTCGCCCTGGAAGACCTTCACCAGGAAATCGCCACCCGGACGCAACACCCGACCTGCCAGATCCAGCGCCAGTTCACACAGGAACATGGCACGCGGCATATCAACAGCCGGTAATCCACTCATATTGGGGGCCATGTCGGAAATCACAAGGTCTACCTGCGAATTTCCCACAGCCTCCAGGATCTCGGCCAATACCTTGTCCTCGGTGAAATCGCCGTGAACAAAGGTCACGTCCGGGATGCTGTCCATCTCGAGGATGTCCGAAGCGATCAATCGACCTTGCCCACCAATCAGACGACTGGTCACCTGGGACCAGCCACCGGGGGCCGCGCCGAGATCGATAACGCTCATGCCTGGACGAATCAATTTGTCCTTGTCCTGGATCTCCAGCAACTTGTAGCTGGCCCGGGAACGGTAGCCGTCCTTTTGCGCCTTTTTGACGTAAGGGTCATTGAAATGTTCTTGTAGCCACTTAAGGCTGGTTTTGGAACGGGCCACGGGCCACCTCGAAAAAATAAAACGGGTCGTGATTAACTGGGCGGTCCCGGACTCGCTCGGGTAAACTGGCCGCCGCTTTTTACAAGATCAGACGCAGGGGTCAGATTATGCCGCTCACTCAAGAGCAGAAGAAACAGTACAAATCCATTGGCCACCATCTGAAACCAGTTCTGATTGTGGCAGACAACGGTTTGACTGAGGGTGTGCTAGCCGAATTCGAGCGCGCACTGAACGATCACGAACTGATCAAGATCAAGGTCAACATCCTTGATCGCGAAGCGCGCCTGGCCGCCGTTGCAGAACTGTGCAAGGTCGGCAAAGCGGACCTTGTTCAGGTCATCGGCAAGATGGCGCTGCTGTATCGCAAGAACTTCAGCGTCAACAAGCAACTGTCGAACGTTCATCGCTTCAAATGATGAAAAGGGTCAAGGGCGTGCTTCGCGCGCCCCGCCACTCCATCCCGGCGCAGGTTGCATAACCAGCACCAGGCCAGAGAACCCTAGCACAAGATAGCTGAATAACTGCCAGCGCAACGCTTGCGGCAGCCACACATGCACCACGCAAAACATTGCGCATGCATACAGCGCCATCAACAGCAGTTGCCCGCGGATATCCCGCCACAAACTCTTCAGGCCTTCGGCCTTGATCAGCACCAACACCTGAAGCATCACGCACGTCGCCGCAAAACCCACCAGCAGCGCACTCAGCAATCCGTCGATCTCATCGATCAGCAGCGGCGCCAGGCCAATCAGGCCCAACGCCGGCAATACACCAATATGTAACAGCCATAGGCCGCCCACCCAAAGCATCTGAGAGAGCTGCCAAAGCATGGCGCCCGCACGCAGCGGGCGCCGTCTTTCAGATGTGACGAACTTCGACAATCTCGTACTCAATGACGCCGCTCGGCGTTTTCACGGCAACCACGTCGCCTTCTTCCTTGGCAATCAGGGCGCGAGCAATCGGCGAGCCGACAGAGATCTTGCCTTGCTTGAAGTCAGCCTCATCCTCACCCACGATCTGGTAAGTCACGCTTTCGTCGGTCTCGACGTTGGCGATTTCCACGGTCGTGCCGAAAATTACCTTGCCGGTATGCGGGATGGTGGTGACATCGATGATCACCGCATTCTGCATACGGCCTTCGATGTCACGAATCCGCGCCTCGACCATCCCCTGCTGCTCGCGAGCAGCGTGATATTCAGCGTTTTCCTTCAAGTCACCCAGCTCGCGGGCCGTACCGATGTCCTGACTCAGCTTCGGACGTACGACCTTGGTCAGATGGGCGTGTTCCTCTTCCAGGGCCTTGGCGCCCTGGACGGTCATTGGGTATTTGATCATGCCTTCAATCCTGCGTGTAGATCCTGCAAGCGACGCACGGTCTTTTCCGGACCGAACTTGAGCGCTTCACAGATAGCTTCGCCAGCAGCAATGGTAGTGGTGCAGTAAATCTTGTGCTGCAAGGCATTACGACGAATGGAATAGGAGTCCGCGATCGACTGACGACCTTCGGTGGTGTTGATGATCAGGGTGACTTCGTCATTCTTGATCATGTCGACCACATGCGGACGGCCTTCCGTCACCTTGTTTACGCGACGTACTTTCAGGCCGGCAGCTTCGATCAGCTTGGCGGTCCCGGCGGTAGCCACGACTTCAAAGCCCAAGTTGATCAGATCGCGGGCAACCCCTGCAACCAGTGGCTTGTCGTCATCACGCACGCTGATAAACGCAGTACCGCCGGTCGGCAGCACTTCACTGGCACCCATCTGGGCCTTGGCGAAGGCTTCACCGAAGGTATCGCCCACACCCATCACTTCACCGGTGGACTTCATTTCTGGGCCCAGGATCGGGTCCACGCCAGGGAATTTGGCGAACGGGAACACCGCCTCTTTCACACTGTAGAAGTTCGGAATGATTTCCTTGGTAAAGCCGATTTCTTTCAGGGTCTTACCAGCCATCACACGCGCAGCGATCATGGCCAAGGACACACCGATGCACTTGGACACGAACGGTACGGTACGCGAAGCACGCGGGTTGACTTCAATGACGTAGATGTCTTCGCCTTGCAGCGCCAACTGTACGTTCATCAGGCCGACCACACCCAGTTCCAGGGCCATCTTCTTGACCTGTTCGCGCATCTCGTCCTGGATGTGCGCCGGCAGCGAGTACGGCGGCAGGGAGCACGCGGAGTCACCGGAGTGAACGCCGGCCTGCTCGATGTGCTGCATGATCGCGCCGATCACGACGTCAGTACCGTCGCAGACCGCATCCACGTCCATTTCGATGGCGCAGTTGAGGAAGTGGTCCAGCAGCACCGGGCTGTCGTTGGAGACTTTCACCGCATCACGCAGGTAGCGCTTGAGTTCTTCTTCTTCGTAGACGATTTCCATCGCCCGGCCGCCCAGTACGTAGGACGGACGCACCACCAGCGGGTAGCCGATCTTGCTGGCCGCACGAATGGCTTCGTCTTCGCTGCGCACGGTGGCGTTCGGCGGCTGACGCAGGTTCAGGCGCTCAACCATTTGCTGGAAACGCTCACGGTCTTCGGCACGGTCGATAGCATCCGGGCTGGTACCGATGATCGGCACGCCAGCGGCTTCGAGGGCGCGCGCCAATTTCAGCGGGGTCTGGCCGCCGTACTGGACGATCACGCCTTTAGGCTTCTCGACGCGGCAGATTTCCAAGACGTCTTCCAGGGTTACCGGCTCGAAGTACAGGCGGTCGGACGTGTCGTAGTCAGTGGAAACCGTTTCCGGGTTGCAGTTGACCATGATGGTCTCGTACCCGTCTTCGCGCAGGGCGAGGGCGGCGTGTACGCAGCAATAGTCGAACTCGATGCCCTGGCCGATACGGTTCGGACCGCCACCCAGGATGATGATCTTGTCGCGGCCCGTCGGCGCGGCTTCGCACTCTTCTTCATAAGTTGAGTACATGTAGGCCGTGTCGGTGGCGAATTCTGCGGCGCAGGTGTCAACGCGCTTGTAGACCGGGAAGATATCCAGCTTGTGGCGATGAGTACGCAGGTTCTTCTCGGTCACACCCAGCAGCTTGGCCAGACGCTGGTCGGAGAAACCTTTGCGCTTGAGGCGGAACATCAAGTCGCGATCGATAGACGACAGACCCAGCGTCTTGACCTTCTCTTCTTCTTTGATCAGATCTTCGATCTGCACCAGGAACCACGGGTCGATCATGTTCATGCCGAAGATATCTTCGACGCTCAGGCCGGCACGGAAGGCGTCAGCCACGTACCAGATACGCTCGGCGCCCGGCACGGTCAGCTCGCGCTTGAGGATGCTCATGCTTTCCGGGTTGCTCAGGTCGAGCTTCTCGTCCAGGCCGCAAACACCCACTTCCAGGCCGCGCAGCGCTTTCTGCAGGGATTCCTGGAAAGTACGGCCGATGGCCATGACTTCACCGACCGACTTCATCTGGGTGGTCAGGCGCGCATCAGCCTTGGCGAATTTCTCGAAGGCAAAGCGCGGCAGCTTGGTCACGACGTAGTCGATAGACGGCTCGAAAGACGCCGGCATAGCGCCGCCGGTGATTTCGTTTTGCAGCTCGTCCAGGGTGTAGCCGATAGCCAGCTTGGCAGCGATACGCGCAATCGGGAAGCCAGTCGCTTTCGAGGCCAGCGCCGAAGAACGCGATACACGTGGGTTCATCTCGATCACGACCATGCGGCCGGTGTCCGGGCAGATGCCGAACTGGACGTTGGAACCGCCGGTTTCAACGCCGATCTCGCGCAATACCGCCAAGGAGGCGTTACGCAGGATCTGGTATTCCTTGTCGGTCAGGGTCTGTGCTGGTGCCACGGTGATCGAGTCACCGGTGTGCACGCCCATCGGGTCGAAGTTTTCGATGGAGCAGACGATGATGCAGTTGTCCTTCTTATCGCGGACAACCTCCATCTCATATTCTTTCCAGCCGATCAGCGATTCGTCGATCAGCAGCTCTTTGGTCGGCGACAGGTCCAGGCCACGCGCGCAGATTTCTTCGAACTCTTCACGGTTGTAAGCAATACCACCGCCGGTGCCGCCCATGGTGAAGGACGGACGGATGATGCACGGGAAGCCCAGGGTCTCGAGGACCGCATTGGCCTCTTCCATGCTGTGGGCGATACCGGAACGCGGGCACGCCAGGCCGATGGACTTCATGGCCTTGTCGAAACGCGAACGGTCTTCAGCCTTGTCGATGGTGTCGGCATTGGCACCGATCATCTCTACGCCGAACTTTTCCAGGACGCCTTCGCGCTCCAGGTCCAAGGCGCAGTTCAGAGCGGTCTGGCCACCCATGGTTGGCAGCAGCGCGTCCGGACGCTCTTTTTCGATGATCTTGGCAACGGTCTGCCACTTGATCGGCTCGATGTAGGTGGCGTCGGCCATGGCCGGGTCGGTCATGATGGTGGCCGGGTTGGAGTTCACCAGGATGACGCGGTAGCCCTCCTCGCGCAGGGCTTTACAGGCCTGGGCGCCGGAGTAGTCGAATTCGCAGGCCTGGCCGATCACGATCGGGCCAGCGCCAAGAATCAGGATGCTTTTTATGTCTGTACGTTTTGGCATGGGTTTGTCACTCAAATCCGCAGGTCAGTCGGCAAGCCGTCTTGAACAATCTTTGAAGAGCCTGCGGGGGCCACCGCACTCCGGGGCCGCCCGCAGGCCACTCAGTCAGCGTCGCTTGGCCATCTCATTGATGAAACGGTCGAACAGCGGCGCTACGTCGTTCGGGCCCGGGCTGGCTTCAGGGTGGCCCTGGAAGCTGAACGCGCTCTTGTCGGTGCGCTCGATGCCTTGCAGGGAGCCGTCGAACAGCGACTTGTGAATGGCGCGCACATTGCTCGGCAGGGAGGCTTCATCCACCGCAAAACCGTGGTTCTGGCTGGTGATCATCACAACGCCGGTGTCCAGGTCTTGTACCGGGTGGTTGGCACCGTGGTGGCCGTGGCCCATTTTCAGGGTCTTGGCGCCGGAGGCCAAAGCCAGCAACTGGTGGCCAAGGCAGATGCCGAACACCGGAATCTCGGTCTCCAGTACGTCCTTGATGGCCTGGATAGCGTAGTCGCATGGCTCAGGGTCACCCGGGCCGTTGGACAGGAACACACCGTCCGGCTGCATCGCGAGCACATCGCTGGCAGGGGTTTGCGCGGGCACCACGGTCACACGGCAACCGCGCTCGACCAACATGCGCAGGATGTTGTACTTGACGCCGTAGTCATAGGCGACCACGTGGTAAGGCAGATCGGCAGCCTCGATAGTCGCGTGGCTGTCGGTCTTCAGATCCCACACAGTGGAACGCCACTCGTACTTCTCTTTAACGCTGACGACTTTCGCCAGGTCCATGCCCTTCAGGCCGGGGAAACCTTGCGCCGCGGCAATCGCCGCCTCTTCGGAGATATTGTCACCGACCATGATGCAGCCGTTCTGCGAGCCTTTTTCACGCAGGATGCGCGTGAGGCGGCGCGTATCGATACCGGCGATCGCCACAACGTTGTTGGCTTTCAGGTAATCGGACAGCGACATCGTGTTACGCCAGTTGCTCGCAACCAGTGGCAGGTCACGAATCACCAGGCCCGCCGACCAGACACGATCAGACTCGACATCTTCCGGCGTAGTGCCGGTGTTGCCGATGTGCGGATAGGTCAGGGTAACGATCTGTTGGGCGTAGGAAGGATCGGTAAGGATTTCCTGATAGC
The DNA here is from genome assembly GCF_037976155.1 of Pseudomonas sp. FSL L8-0168. NCBI lineage: Bacteria > Pseudomonadati > Pseudomonadota > Gammaproteobacteria > Pseudomonadales > Pseudomonadaceae > Pseudomonas > Pseudomonas sp. FSL L8-0168. Next base: position 4,394,918 of record NZ_CP150262.1, read on the forward strand.
CGGTCATGGCAGTGTTAAACACCACCTCTCCAACGGTCTGACCGTCGGCTCCAATGGCTTCGCCGCGAAAAATGCTGCCATCAGCAAGGGCGAGTATGGCTGGCTTAGTCAAGAAGACCTCCCGTAAATAAAGCCTGAAAGGGCGATCGCAGGTTGTAAAAAAGCGGAGTGACGTATGGACACGTCACCCCGCTTCTTCACTGAATTATTCTGCGCGCTTTTAGTGGACACACTAAAGCTGTAGCTTACAGAAAAAGGCTTTTTTGGTCCACCGCTAATGAGCCTTAAAGGCAGGGGAATGCGACAGGACGTCGCCTAGCGGGTAAAAACGGGGCCACAGGATAATCCTGAGCCCCCGTTTTAGCTACTGGTTAGTGCAAATCCAGCACGTCACGCATGTCGTACAGGCCCGGCTCGCGGCCGTCCAACCAAAGCGCAGCACGCACCGCGCCCTTGGCGAAAGTCATGCGGCTGGAGGCTTTGTGCGTGATCTCCAGGCGCTCGCCTTCGGTGGCGAACAGCACGGTGTGATCGCCAACCACATCACCACCGCGCACGGTTGCAAAACCGATGGTGTCGCGTGCGCGCTCCCCTGTGTGGCCTTCACGCCCGTATACCGCCACTTTCGACAAATCGCGGCCCAGCGCATCGGCAATAGCTTCACCCATGCGCAACGCAGTGCCCGACGGGGCGTCGATCTTGTGACGGTGATGAGTCTCGATAATCTCGATATCAGCCTCATCACCCAGCACGCGCGCCGCCAGGTCCAGCAATTTCAGCGACAGGTTTACGCCCACGCTGAAATTGGCAGCGAAGACGATCGGAATATCCTTGCCCGCCTCCACCAGCAACTGTTTCTGCTCGGCGCTCAAACCGGTGGTACCAATCACCATGGCCTTGCCCGCCTTACGGCAGAAGGCCAGATTTTTCAGCATCACTTCCGGCAGGGTGAAGTCGATCAGCACGTCGAACTCGTCAGCCACCTGCTCAAGGTTGCCAGACAACGAAACACCGATGCGGCCCAATGAGGCCAACTCACCTGCGTCCGCGCCGATCAACGTACTGCCTGGGCGAACAATCGCCGCCGTCAGCCCGGAGGCCGGCGAGCGTTGCTGCACCGCCTCGACCAGCGTCTTGCCCATGCGCCCGGCAGCGCCCATTACGGCTATACGTCGCATATTCAGATCCTTACAGGTCGCCGAAGAAGCGTTTTACACCGTCGAAGAAGCCCGTAGTCTTCGGCGAGTGGGAGTCATCGCCTTCCAGCGAGCTGCGGAACTCTTCCAGCAGTTCACGCTGACGACGATTCAGGTTCACCGGGGTTTCCACCGCCACACGGCACATCAGGTCGCCAGCACCGCCACCACGCACGGGCGCAACGCCTTTGCCACGAATGCGGAACTGCTTGCCGGTTTGAGTCCCTTCGGGAATCTTGAGTTTGACCCGACCATCCAGCGTCGGAATCTCCAGCTCGCCACCCAGGGCCGCATCAACAAAGCTGATCGGCACTTCGCAGAACAAGTGCTTGCCGTCACGCTGGAAGATCGAGTGCTCGCGCACATTGATCACCACGTACAGGTCGCCCGTAGGGCCACCCTGGGCACCCGCCTCGCCTTCGCCCGACAGTCGAATACGATCACCGGTATCCACACCCGCCGGCACTTTCACCGACAGCGTCTTGTACTCTTCGACGCGGCCTTCGCCGTGGCAGGAGTCGCACGGATCGGAAATGATCTTGCCCTGGCCATGGCAACGCGGGCAGGTTTGCTGCACCGAGAAGAAGCCCTGCTGCATGCGTACCTGCCCGATACCGCCGCAGGTCGGGCACGTGATCGGCGAGGAGCCTTTCTTCGCACCCGAGCCGTCGCACGGCTTGCAGTTGACCAGCGTCGGCACACGGATATTGACACTGGTGCCGCGCACGGCTTCTTCCAGGTTCAGCTCCAGGGTGTAACGCAGGTCGCTGCCGCGCTGAGGGCCGCCACGCTGACCGCCACGGCCACCGCCGAAGAAGTCGCTGAATACGTCGCCGAAAATATCGGAGAAGTTCTGGCCACCAAAACCGGCACCGCCGCCGCCCATGCTCGGGTCGACGCCAGCATGGCCATACTGGTCGTAGGCCGCACGCTTATTGGGATCACACAGGCATTCGTAGGCCTCGTTGGCCTCTTTGAACATCTCTTCGGATTCTTTGTTATCCGGATTACGGTCCGGGTGGTGCTTCATCGCCAGGCGACGGTAGGCTTTTTTCAGCTCCGCCTCGCTGGCGCCACGCTCCACACCCAATACTTCGTAATAGTCACGCTTTGCCATAAGTCTTTGCACTCTTAAGGACGTTCGACCTGGCCCTCCTGAACCCTGCCAAACTCGTTGAGCCCCAATACAGGCCCGGACCCAACTCACGTCAATTCAACGATCCTGGTCATTACTGTTTTCAGCCAGGGAGCCGGCCAAAAACGCGGTGACTGTCATTCGGAAAGCAGGAGCATTCCCGTTCACACCGCCAGCATCCGAGCGTTGTCGCATGCTGTAAAAATTCGCATACCCCAGACACGCCAACGCGGGAGCAAGCTCCCGCGCGGCGACATCCTACCAGTCACCGCTTGTGCGCGGTCAACCGGGCGACAACTTACTTGTTGTCTTTAACTTCTTCGAACTCAGCATCGACAACATCGTCGTGCTTGGCTTCAGGCTCTGCTTGTTGCGCAGCGCCGTCAGCCGGCTGGCCTTGCTCGGCGTACATTTTCTGAGCAACTGGCGCGGAGACTTTCGACAGCTCCTCAACCTTGGCTTCGATGGCAGCCTTGTCGTCGCCTTTAATGGCGGCTTCCAGCGCAACCACTGCCGCTTCGATTGCGGTTTTCTCTTCGTCTGTCACTTTGTCGCCAGCATCAGCGATCATTTTGCGCGTCGAGTGAACCAGCGCGTCACCCTGGTTACGGGCGCCTGCCAACTCTTCGAACTTCTTGTCGGCTTCAGCATTGGTTTCAGCATCACGGATCATCTGTTGAATTTCTTCATCAGACAGGCCGGAGTTGGCCTTGATGGTGATCTTCTGCTCTTTGCCGGTGGCCTTGTCTTTCGCGCCGACGTGCAGGATGCCGTTCGCGTCGATGTCGAAGGTTACTTCGATTTGTGGCACGCCACGTGGTGCTGGTGGAATCTCAGCCAGGTCGAACTTGCCCAGGGACTTGTTCTGTGCGGCTTGCTTACGCTCGCCCTGCAGCACGTGGATAGTCACGGCGCCCTGGTTGTCATCGGCAGTCGAGAACACCTGAGATTTCTTGGTAGGAATCGTGGTGTTTTTCTCGATCAGCGCAGTCATCACGCCACCCATGGTTTCGATACCCAGGGTCAGCGGGCTTACGTCCAGCAGCAGCACGTCTTTCACATCACCGGCCAGTACCGCACCCTGGATGGCAGCACCCATGGCAACGGCTTCGTCCGGGTTCACGTCTTTACGGGCTTCTTTGCCGAAGAACTCGGTGACCAGCTTCTGAACCAGTGGCATACGGGTCTGACCGCCCACCAGGATCACGTCGTTGATCGAGCCAACGTCGATACCGGAGTCTTTCAGCGCGATGCGGCAAGGTTCGATGGTGCGCTGAACCAGGTCTTCAACCAATGCTTCGAGCTTGGAACGCGAGATCTTCACGTTCAAGTGCTTAGGACCGGTAGCGTCTGCAGTGATGTACGGCAGGTTCACGTCAGTCGACTGAGCGGAAGACAGCTCGATCTTGGCTTTTTCAGCGGCTTCTTTCAGGCGCTGCATGGCCAGCGGGTCACCCTTGAGGTTCATGCCGCTTTCTTTCTTGAATTCGTCAACGAGGTAGTCGATCAGACGAATGTCAAAGTCTTCACCACCCAGGAAGGTGTCACCGTTGGTGGCCAACACTTCGAACTGGTGCTCGCCGTCAACTTCTGCGATCTCGATCACGGAGACGTCGAACGTACCGCCACCCAGGTCGTAAACGATCACGGTGTGGTCGCCCTTGGCCTTGTCCATACCGTAAGCCAGCGCGGCTGCGGTTGGTTCGTTGATGATACGTTTTACATCCAGGCCCGCGATGCGGCCGGCGTCTTTGGTAGCCTGGCGCTGGCTGTCGTTGAAGTAGGCCGGAACGGTGATCACCGCTTCAGTCACGGCTTCACCGAGGTAGTCTTCGGCGGTCTTCTTCATCTTTTTCAAGATTTCAGCCGAGATTTGCGGCGGCGACATTTTCTGGCCGTTCACTTCAACCCAGGCGTCACCGTTGTCGGCCTTGGCGATTTTGTAAGGCACCATCTTGATGTCTTTCTGTACGACTTCTTCGTCGAACTTACGACCAATCAGACGCTTTACCGCGTACAGGGTGTTGTGCGGGTTGGTCACCGCCTGACGCTTGGCCGATTGACCGACGAGGATTTCACCGTCGTTGGCGTAAGCGATGATCGACGGAGTGGTACGTGCGCCTTCGGCGTTTTCAATAACTTTTGCAACGCCGTTTTCCAGCACGGAGACGCAGGAGTTGGTGGTCCCCAGGTCGATACCGATAATTTTGCCCATGATTTACTCTCCCGAAACTTGAATTTGGTTGCCGCAGCAGTTTTGGCTAACTGCGGTAGCACTTAAACGCTTGACTTATAAATGGGGGCCTTGCGGCGAATTTCAAGCCTGCTCATCAATAGAAGGTGCAACGGGTGCAGGAGCCTTGCTCACCACCACCATTGCCGGACGCATCAGGCGACCGTTGAGCTGGTAACCCTTCTGGAACACCTTGATCACGCTATTAGGTTCCAGGTCATGGCTTTCTTGCATGGCCATGGCTTGGTGATGTTCAGCATTGAACGGCTCGCCGGCTTGCGGATCGATAGCTTCCAACTGATAACGCTTCAGGGTGTCCTGGAACATTTTCAGGGTCAGCTCGATGCCTTCGCGCATTGGGCGGATGTTTTCATCGTCCGGGTTGGACAACTCAAGACCACGCTCCAGGCTGTCGATGATCGGCAGCAGGTCACCGGCGAATTTTTCCAGCGCGAACTTGTGAGCCTTCTCTACATCCTGCTCGGCACGGCGGCGGACGTTCTGCAGATCGGCGGCAACACGCAACGATTGATCCTGCGCAGCGGCCAATTGCTCTTCGAGCACTTGCACACGTGTCGCCAGTTCATCACCGGCAGCCGAATTGGCGTCTGGAGTTTGCGTATCCTGCGTCTGTTCGTCAGCCATAGATTTCTCCTTTCAAAATCATGCGCGAACTCAACTCGCGCTTCTGCTCCGGTATATGGGGCCACAATTTTCAGGTTCAAGGGCGCAGGCGTTACCAAAAGTCTTTCGATTGACCTGGATCATTTCCTTCACGCTCATTCCACATCGCGCTAAAAAAATTAACGACTCAAGCAAATCGAGCTAAGTGCCAGGATTGTCAGGCCTGAACAAAACACTGTATAAATAACCAGACCTAAAGCCTGGGAGCGGCCGTCATGCTCGTGCACCTGTCTGTACATAACTACGCCATCGTTGAACATCTGGATCTTGAACTGGATCGCGGGATGAGCGTAATCACAGGCGAAACCGGCGCCGGCAAGTCGATCATGCTCGACGCCCTCGGCCTGACGCTTGGCGACCGCGCCGACAGTGGCGTGGTACGCCCTGGCTCCGACAAGGCCGACATCCTGGCCACCTTCGACCTGGCGGACATCCCTGAAGCCGAGGCATGGCTGGCCGAGCGCGACCTTAATAATGAAGGCCCCTGCATTCTGCGCCGGGTGATCACCGCCGAGGGACGCTCGCGCGGCTATATCAACGGCACGCCTTGCCCACTGGGCGACTTGAAAGCCCTGGGCGAATTGCTGATCGATATCCACAGTCAGCACGAACACCAATCCCTGTTGAAAACCGATACCCACCGTCGCCTGCTCGATGAGTACGCCGGCGCCACCGATCTTTCCCGGCAAGTTCAACTGGCCGCCCAACGCTGGCGCCAGACACGCCAGGAACTGGAACGCCTCTCCAACTCCGGCGACGAACAACGCGCCCGCCACCAGTTGCTCAGCTATCAACTGGAAGAGCTCGAGAGTCTGGGCCTGGGTGAGACAGAACTGGAGCAACTTGAGCAGGAACACAAGAACCTGACCAACGCCGAGACCCTGCTGGGTATCTGCCGCCAGGTCGTCGAGCAATGTAGTGAGAGCGACTCCGGCAATGTCCTTAATGCACTGACCGCCAGCCTCAACCGCCTGTCCAGTGTGAACAATGCTTCCGGCTCACTGAGCGAAGCGACCACCCTGTTGACCAGCGCGCAGATCCAGGTTGAAGAGGCCGTGGGCGAACTCAATCGTTTCCTGGACCATTTCGACGCCGACCCAGCTCGCCTGCAGGAAATAGAAGAACGCCTGGACACTATTTATACCCTGGCTCGCAAGCATCGAATCCAGCCGACAGAAGTCGCAACCATGCAGCAGAAACTGCTGGATGAAATCGAAACACTCAACGCGAACGACGAATCCATCGAACGACTGGGCGAGGAGCTCGCTTCGTTTGCCCGTCATTACCAGGAAAAGGCCCGGGAGCTGAGCGCTCTGCGCCAGCAGGCAGCTACTAGCCTGGCAAGCGCCGTTGAGCTGGAAATCCAACGCCTGGGCATGCCAGGCGGGCGCTTCACCATCGAGCTGCATCCCAACGCCAGTCAAGAATTGCAGCCCCATGGGCTGGAGCACGTCGAACTGCTGGTGAGTGCCAACCCCGGCCAACCGCTCAAGGCCCTGGCCAAAGTGGCCTCCGGCGGCGAACTCTCGCGGATCAGCCTGGCGATCCAAGTGATTACCGCCCAGACCTCACGCGTACCCACCCTGGTATTCGATGAAGTGGATGTGGGCATTGGCGGGCCGACCGCAGAAATTGTTGGCCAATTGCTGCGTCGCCTGGGGGATCGCGGCCAGGTGCTTACGGTGACCCACTTGCCGCAAGTGGCAGCCCAAGGGCATCAGCACCTGTTTGTGCATAAGGTGCGCGGTAGTGACGCGACACACACCGCCGTCTCCAAGCTGAACAAGTCGGAACGGGTGGAAGAAGTGGCGCGGATGCTCGGCGGTATCGACTTGACCAAGGAGTCCTTGGCTCACGCGAAAAAAATGGTGGTGGCCGCGAAGGCCTGAAGCGATATTTTCCACTCTATAGAAAGCACGAAGGCGACCCGAGGGTCGCCTTCAATCGTTTCGCAAAGCAAAACTGCGTCGATTTTTACTTTTTCTTACGGATGTACAACACGAGATTATGGTCGACCAAATCGAACCCATGCTCTTCAGCAATTTTGTGCTGCAGCGCTTCGATTTCAGGGCTGGTGAACTCGATAACCTCATTGGTATCCAGATCAACCATGTGGTCATGGTGACCACCGTCAGCCAATTCAAACACCGCATGACCGCCGTCGAAATTATGACGAACCACCAGCCCTGCGGCTTCAAACTGGGTCAGTACACGGTAGACCGTGGCCAGGCCGACGTCCTCGTTAGACTCCATCAGCGCCTTGTAAACATCTTCGGCACTCATGTGGCGCTGCTCAGCAGAATCGAGCATTTGTAGAATCTTGACTCGTGGCAGAGTCACTTTGAGACCGGCTTTGCGTAGTTCGCTATTTTCAACCATGGTTAGCTTTCTCGCGGATGCTGCTTCGCAGCTTCTCTTAATACGGGTATGATCGGCGTTTACGTTGTCCCAGCCAAGATAGTGGAAGTCGCCCACCGATGCAAAACACCAAGCTCTTGCTAACCAGTTTCACCTTTGTGGGACTGCTCGCACTCGCCGGTTGTTCATTCCCCGGGGTTTACAAAATCGACATCCAGCAGGGCAATGTCGTCACGCAGGACATGATAGACCAGTTACGCCCGGGAATGACCCGACGGCAAGTACGGTTTATCATGGGCAATCCCCTGCTGACCGACACTTTCCATGCCGATCGCTGGGATTATCTCTACAGCCTGCAGCCTGGTGGCGGTGAACGCCAGCAGGAGCGCGTCAGTGTCATCTTCAATGGCAATGACCAGCTCGTGAGCCTGTCCGGTGACTTCATGCCCGGCGTAAGCCGCGATGAAGCCTTGCTGGGCAAGGACAGCGGCACCAACGTGACCGCACCTGCGCAGGAAGCTGAAAAACCAAAATCCGAGGTACCGGCCAAGCCTGGTTCGTTGCTGGACACCATCCAGAAAGACATCGACAACGTGGAAACCGTGCCCGTCCCGACGCCTGAGCCTCTGGACACCAGCCCGCAATAATTTTGCGCTCGATAAAAAGCCCGGCATGCCGGGCTTTTTGTTGCCTGCCATTTACATAGGCATCTCTACATAACCTTGGTGCGACGCTGAACCTGTGGGAGCTGGCTTGCCTGCGAAAGCGAACTGACAGTCAACCAGGATCCTGGATCAGATCGAGTACATATCCGCTATCGGAACCGCCCCCTTCCACATTTGGATCGCGGGGATCAGGTAGATATGCGCCGGCTATCAGGGCGTCATCGCAGGCAAGCCAGCTCCCACAGTTGGATCGCGGCGCTCCAGATAGCTAGGCTGCCACTTGGCAAGCTCAAGAATTCGTTTGCCTGGCCAATGCCGCCTTGGCCGCGCGCAACCTGCGCACCTCTTTAGGGTCGGCCAGCAAAGGCCGGTAGATCTCAATACGGTCGCCCGCTTGTACGAAACGCGCCCCGGCATCCACGACAACCTTGCCAAATATACCCAGCGGGCAATCAGCCAGATCAACGTCAGGAAAATGCGCCGCTATTCCCGACGCCCGCACCGCCTCGCGCAAACTAGTGCCTTCAGCCACCTTTACCCCCAGCAACACCTGGCGATCCTCAGCGGCGAACACCACCTCAATCTCAACCATGCAGTTGCTTGGCGCGCTGACAGAACGCGTCCACCAGGGTATTGGCTGCTTGATTGAACAAAGGCCCCAACGTCGCACGAACAATCGGCCCGGCATAATCAAACGAAAGATCCAGGCTGATCTTGCAGGCCTTGTCCGTCAGCGCCTTGAACACCCACACACCGTGCAGCTGGGTGAACGGCCCTTCCTGCAGGTTCATTTCGATGGACTGACCCGGCACCAGCACATTACGCGTCACAAAATGCTGGCTGAGGCCGCCCTTGGCCACCCCCACGCTGGCAACCATGTGCTCGTCACTGCTCTCCAGAACCTCGGCCGTCGAGCACCAAGGCAGAAACTCCGGGTAACGCGCCACGTCGTTGACCAGGTCATAGAGCGCCTGCGCCGGGTAGGGCAACAGGGCCGAACGTTGAATATGCGTCGTCATGTGAGCGTTACTTCCACTGCTTAAGGCAAACATCGCGAAAGAACAGCCCAATCCGCGAGAGAAAAAAACCAAAGAACTGCCCGCATTGTCCGGGATTCGTCCAACTCGCTCAAGCACACAGGTTGACCGTAGCCGACACGCTCGCAACTCCCTATAATGCCGCCCCTATGGCTAAACAAAAGAAACACCCCACAGGGACCATCGCGCAAAATAAAAAAGCGCGACACGATTACTTCATCGAACATCGGTTCGAGGCTGGTCTGGTCCTGGCCGGCTGGGAAGTAAAAAGTCTGCGTGCCAGCAAACTGCAGCTGGTCGACAGTTATGTGCTGCTCAAGGATGGCGAGGCATGGCTGCTTGGCAGTCATATCACTCCGCTGACCACCGCGAGCACCCACGTGATTGCCGACCCGGTGCGTACGCGCAAGTTGTTGCTCAATGCCCGCGAGCTCGAAAAACTCGCCGCAGCCGTGCAGCAAAAAGGCTACGCGTGCGTCTGCTTGTCCTGGTACTGGAGCAAGCACCTGGTCAAATGCGAGATCGCATTGGGCAAGGGCAAGAAGGAATACGACAAGCGCGACACCGAACGCGAGCGCGATTCCAATCGCGAGCTGCATCGCGCCGTGCGCAACAAAGGCAAGGAAGAGTAATCCTTGTGACGGTGTAGCCCAGGCGGGCTACATCCCTTTGCGCCGCTCCGCCCGAGCCACGCGTTGAACCTCCTGACGCACCTCCTCCAACACCTCCTGCACATACAGCAGATGCCGTGTCGAGACTTCGCGCGCCTGCTCGGCCCGCCCCTCGATGATGGCCAGGTACAAGTCCCGATGCTGATTGATCAGCATGTCGCGGGTCTCAGTACGCTGCTGGTACATGCCACCAATATTCGTCACCACGTTACGCTTGAGCAGGTCGAACAGCCCGCGAATGGTGTGCAGCAACACGGCGTTATGACTGGCTTCGGCAATCGCCAAGTGAAACCTTGCATCCGCAGCACCCTCCTCCACTCGGCTCACTTCGTCGGCGCGCGCATAGCAATCCTGCAACGCCTCAAACGCTGCGGTCAGCCGTTCACGGTCAACCTCCGTGGCGCGTAACGCCGCGTAATAAGCACACGAAGCCTCAAGGGTCTGGCGAAACTCCAGCAGATCGCGCTGCGCTTCGGGATTGCTTTCCAACAAGTGCAACAGCGGATCGCTGAAGGTCGAACCCAGGGAGTCCACCACATAGTTGCCACCGCCCTGACGACTGACCAACAACCCCTTGGCCGCCAGTTTCTGAATCGCCTCACGCAACGACGGGCGCGACACACCAAAGCGCTCGGCTAACGCGCGCTCGGCCGGCAAGCGCTCGCCCGACTTCAGCGTGCCCTCGAGAATCATCCCCTCAAGCTGCTCGACAATATCGTCAGACAAACGGCGCTGACGCACCTGATCAAACCCCATAACTCACTCTCCACCATCCCGACCACTCGCCGGGGCCCCTATTCTGGCCTATCGACGTGCCGGCAGCACCTATCAGAACGCCTTCAATTTCGCCGATCAGAACACCCCGCCTACCGACTTACGACCAAAGTTTCGCAGGCGGCAAATTGACACACCCCTGCCCAGGCTCTTAATCTAGCCCACAGCGACTGTAAATTGGTATTACCAATTAACCAAGCTCACCAAACAACAACAATCAGGGGCCACCCCATATGCAAACCTGGCAACAGCTTTACAGCCCACTCGGCAGCCTCGGCCTGTCCGCACTGGCCGCCGTCATTCCTATCGTATTCTTCTTCCTGGCGCTGGCCGTGTTCCGCCTCAAAGGCCATGTAGCCGGCAGCATCACCCTGGCCCTGTCGATCCTGGTCGCCATTTTCGCCTTCCAGATGCCCGTAGACATGGCACTGGCTGCGGCCGGTTATGGTTTTGCCTACGGCCTGTGGCCCATCGCCTGGATCATCGTCGCGGCTGTATTCCTGTACAAATTGACGGTCAAGAGCGGCCAGTTCGAAATCATCCGCAGCTCCGTTTTGTCGATCACCGACGACCAGCGCTTGCAGGTGTTGCTGATCGGTTTTTGCTTTGGTGCCTTCCTGGAAGGTGCGGCCGGTTTTGGCGCGCCCGTGGCGATCACCGCCGCGCTGCTGGTAGGCCTGGGTTTCAACCCGCTGTACGCCGCCGGCCTGTGCCTGATCGCCAATACCGCGCCTGTGGCCTTCGGCGCATTAGGCATTCCGATCATTGTCGCAGGCCAGGTCACCGGTATTGATGCGTTCAAGATTGGCGCCATGACCGGCCGCCAACTGCCGCTGCTGTCGTTGTTCGTGCCGTTCTGGCTGGTGTTCATGATGGACGGCCTGCGCGGCGTTCGCGAAACCTGGCCGGCAGCCTTGGTGGCGGGCTTGAGCTTTGCCGTCACCCAATATTTCACCTCGAACTTCATTGGCCCAGAGCTGCCGGACATCACCTCGGCACTCGCCAGCCTGATTGCCCTGACGCTGTTCCTGAAAGTCTGGCAACCCAAGCGCACCGCAGGCGCACAAATTGCCGGCGCCACCTCCAGCGTAGCGGTCACTTCCAGCGCCGGCGGCTTCGGCTTGCCACGCAACACCGTGGTTTCGCCCTACAGCCTGGGGCAAATTTTCAAGGCATGGTCGCCGTTCCTGATCCTCACCGTACTGGTGACCATCTGGACTCTCAAACCCTTCAAGGCCCTGTTCGCCGCGGGCGGCTCGATGTACGGCTGGGTGTTCAATTTCGCGATCCCGCACCTGGATCAACTGGTGGTTAAAGTCGCGCCCATCGTGACCAACCCCACCGCCATCCCGGCCGTCTTCAAGCTGGACCCGATATCTGCCACCGGCACTGCAATCTTCTTCTCGGCACTGGTCTCCATGCTGGTGTTGAAAATCGACGTCAAAACTGGTCTTACCACTTTAAAAGAAACCTTCTTTGAGCTGCGCTGGCCGATCCTGTCCATCGGCATGGTGCTGGCATTCGCCTTCGTCACCAACTACTCCGGTATGTCCTCGACCATGGCCCTGGTTCTGGCTGGCACCGGTGCTGCCTTCCCGTTCTTCTCTCCATTCCTTGGCTGGCTGGGAGTTTTCCTGACAGGCTCCGATACCTCATCCAACGCCCTGTTCAGCTCACTGCAAGCCACTACCGCGCACCAGATCGGCGTCAACGACACCCTGCTGGTAGCCGCGAACACCAGCGGTGGCGTGACCGGCAAAATGATCTCGCCGCAATCAATCGCCGTGGCCTGCGCCGCCACCGGCCTGGTGGGCAAGGAATCCGACCTGTTCCGCTTTACCCTCAAGCACAGCCTGTTTTTTGCCACCATCGTCGGGCTGATCACCTTGGCGCAGGCGTACTGGTTCACCGGTATGCTGGTGCACTGAGACCTGCACGTAATAGGGTAAGAATCGACGCCGGGGCACCCTTCCGGCGTCTGCTATTTCTGGAGGACCGATGAGCCTGCCTGCTGCTTTCCTGAGCGACGTCGCACAACTGATCCCGCAAGATCGTCGCTTCGACGATCCACTTTCCACCCTCGCCTTCGGCACCGACGCCAGCTTCTACCGACTGATCCCACAGCTGGTGATCCGTGTGGAGTCAGAAGACGAAGTGGTAACCCTGCTGCAACTGGCCCAGCGCGACCGCGTGCCGGTGACCTTCCGTGCCGCAGGCACCAGCCTCTCGGGCCAGGCCATCAGCGACTCGGTGCTGATCGTGCTGGGTGATAACTGGAACCACCGCGAAATTCGCGGGCAAGGCACCCAGATACGCCTGCAACCGGGTGTGATCGGCGCCCAGGCCAACGCCTGGCTCGCACCGTTCGGGCGCAAGATCGGCCCGGACCCTGCGTCCATCAATGCTTGCAAGATCGGCGGTATCGTCGCCAACAACGCCAGTGGCATGTGCTGCGGCACGGCGCAAAACACCTACCACACCCTGGCGGGCATCCGCCTGGTGCTGGCCGATGGCAGCCGCCTGGACACCGAAGATGCCGCCAGCGTGCAAGCCTTCCGCCAGTCACATAGTGCACTGCTTGAACGCCTGGCCCTGTTGGGTCGCGAAACACGGGCAAATACTGAGCTGGCGGCAAAGATCCGCCACAAATACCGCCTGAAAAATACCACCGGCCTGTCACTCAATGCCTTGGTGGATTTCGATGACCCGCTGGATATCCTCAGCCACCTGCTGGTCGGCTCCGAGGGCACCCTGGGGTTTATCAGTGCGGTCACCTACGACACCGTGATCGATCACCCCAACAAAGCCTCGGCGCTGATCGTCTTCCCGGATGTCGAAACCTGCTGCAACGCCGTCACCGCGCTGAAAACCCAGCCAGTCTCCGCCGTTGAACTGCTGGACCGACGCAGCATGCGCTCGGTGCAGGACAAACCAGGCATGCCTGCTTTCGTGCAGCACCTATCGGAAAACGCCTGCGCACTGCTGATCGAATCCCGCGCCGCTTCGCCATCGCTGCTGCACGAACAACTGACGCGGATCATGGCGTCCCTGGCGGCGTTTCCCGTGGAGCAACAAGTCGACTTCACCGAAGACCCACTGGAAAACGCACGCCTGTGGGCGATCCGCAAAGACACCTTCCCCGCCGTAGGTGCCGTGCGCAAAACCGGCACCACCGTGATCATCGAAGACGTGACCTTCCCGGTCGAACAACTGGCGATTGGCGTGAACCGCTTGATCGCACTGTTCGACAAACATCACTACGACGAAGCCATCCTTTTCGGACATGCCCTGGAAGGCAATCTGCACTTTGTGTTCACTCAAGGCTTCAACAGCAGCGAAGAAGTCGCACGCTATCAAGCGTTCATGGACGACGTCGCGCAACTGGTGGCCGTGGAGTTCGGTGGCTCGCTGAAGGCTGAACACGGCACCGGCCGCAATATGGCCCCTTTCGTCGAACTGGAATGGGGCAGCGACGCTTATCAACTGATGTGGCAGCTCAAGCGCCTGCTCGACCCCAATGGCATCCTCAACCCCGACGTGGTGCTCAGCGAAGACCCGCAGATCCACCTCAAACACCTCAAGCCGTTGCCCGCCGCTGATGAGCTTGTGGATAAGTGCATCGAGTGTGGCTTCTGTGAGCCGGTGTGCCCGTCAAAAGGCCTGACCCTGAGCCCGCGCCAGCGCATCGTGATCTGGCGCGACATCCAGGCAAAAAAACGCGCAGGCGTGGACACTACCGAACTGGAAGCGGCCTACCACTATCAGGGCATCGACACCTGCGCCGCCACCGGCTTATGCGCGCAACGTTGCCCTGTAGGCATCAATACCGGCGACCTGGTGAAAAAGCTGCGCAGCCGCGCAGCCGACCGTACGAAAACCGCCGACTGGCTCGCCAGCCATTTCGCCACCGCACTGCAAGGTGCGCGCTTTACCCTGCACGTCGCCAATGGCGCACGCATGCTGCTGGGGGCTCCACGGCTGGCCAAGCTCTCGAGCACGCTGACCAAGCTGTCCAAAGGGCAAATACCGCAGTGGACCAACGCCATGCCACAGCCCGAAAAAGCCATCCGCTTCAGCCCAGCGGTGACAGACGCGCGCCCGCGCGTGGTTTACCTGGCCGCCTGTGTCTCCCGCGCCATGGGCCCGGCAGCTGGTGATAAAGAGCAAATATCGCTGTACGACAAAACCCGCCAGCTGCTGGAAAAAGCCGGTTACCAGGTGGTCTTCCCCGACAACCAGGACAGCCTCTGCTGCGGCCAACCCTTCGCCTCCAAAGGCTACGCCGAGCACGCCGAACACAAACGCCAGGAACTGATCGGCGCCCTGCTCCACGCCAGCCGCGGCGGCCTCGACCCGATCTACTGCGACACCAGCCCCTGCACCCTGCGCCTGGTGCAAGAGTTGGGAGAAACGCGCCTAGACCTCTACGACCCCGTGCGCTTTATCCGCACCCACCTGATGGACCGCCTCGACTTCACACCCCAGGAAGCGCCCATCGCCGTGCACGTCACCTGCAGCACCCAACACCTGGGCGAGAGCCAGGCCCTGATCGAACTGGCGCGACGCTGCGCAAAAACCGTGGTGATCCCCGAAGGCATTCATTGCTGCGGCTTTGCCGGCGACAAAGGCTTCACCACCCCGGAACTCAATGCCCACTCCCTGCGCTCACTCAAGGACGCCGTGCAATATTGCAGCGAAGGCATCTCCACCAGCCGCACCTGCGAGATCGGCCTGAGCCAGCATGGCGGCATCGACTACCACGGCCTGGTCTACCTGGTAGACCGCGTCACCCGCGCCCGCGCCCACTGACCCGGCAAAAAAACCGAACCCTCGCGCACCGGCGCAGTCATCTGCATAGGCCTCGACAAACGAGGCCCATCAGTGATGTCGCTGGCAGCGGTTGCACGCCAGCAGCGTCGAGCCCTTTTGCGCAAGGAGACACCCTATGAAGCGTTCCGCTCTTGCTGGCTTGTTCATGACCGCTGCGATGCTCGCCTCCCCCGCTTTCGCCGCCAGTGACAAAGACCTGTGCCAGATCAACCTGGACAAAATCAACAACGGCAAAGCCCTGCTCGCCACCGACACCAGCGGTAAAAGTGGCGAAATAGACACCGCCGTCTCCCAGGCCAAGGCCGCCCACGCCGCAGGTGATGAGAAGAAGTGCATCGAAATCACCTCCAAGGCCCTGCAAGACCTGCAGAACAGCGAGAAAGGCGGCCAGTAAGCGAGAGGGCCAACCTTCGGGTTGGCCTTCGCTGACGTTTTGGCGTACACTGCACAGGCTTGTCACTCACTAAGAAACAACGAGTTACAAGCACGGGGCCGTTTAGGATTCGACGCCGGTCGCGAAACTTTAGGTGCATGCCGAGTTGGTAACAGAACTCGTAAATCCACTGTTGCAACTTCTTATAGTTGCCAATGACGAAAACTACGGCCAGGAATTCGCTCTCGCTGCGTAAGCAGCCTTAGCCCTGAGCTTCTGGTACCTTCGGGTCCAGCAATCACCAGGGGATGTCTGTAAACCCAAAGTGATTGTCATATAGAACAGAATCGCCGTGCAGTACGTTGTGGACGAAGCGGCTAAAACTTACACAACTCGCCCAAAGCACCCTGCCCTTCGGGTCGCTGAGGGTTAACTTAATAGAAACGGCTACGCATGTAGTACCGACAGCGGAGTACTGGCGGACGGGGGTTCAAATCCCCCCGGCTCCACCAATTGAACGAGAAAAGACGTCCTTGGACGTCTTTTTTTGTGTCTGGAATCCAGTGAAAAATAAGTCCGTGCCCTTTTCCAGCCCCCTTTTCCAATGTGGGTGGCTAGGCAAATGGAGCATACCGACTGGCTGATGATCGGCCGAGTGTCCAGACGCAGGATGCCCGCGGCAGATAAAGCGCCGGTGACCGCGCCGAATTAATATGGGGTCACGGTATTGACAAAAAGGGCCTAGAAGCACTTTAATTCACTCGGATCGCGTTGTCCCCGAAAAGGCAGCGCTGTAATTGGCAATTACTAAAACATAGGTGCATCTATGCGCTCTCGCTATCGCGACGACCTTCCGAAATATTCTGATTTCTTCCAAACTGTATACGATGAGCAGTACAACGTCGGTGCACTGGAAGCGCACTATTCCATTCTCTCCCTCCCTCTATTTATTGCGCCTGAAGCGCCCATTAAACTGCAGCGTATTGCCGTTGTTTGGGACCGCGATCATGATGATCGAATTATTGCTCTTCTCGAAGCAGCATTCTTCGCTGACTTGATCGCACCATGCGTTCTATATGCTTTGGAGCACAAGGGTTTTGTGGCGGTCATCGTCAATGGAGACTACGACGAAGCCGAGAGAGACCGAAAAACCAGGATCTGGCAAAAAATTTGCGACAATGTAATTACCGATGACAAGTTTAGCGTGAAGGTCATGCTCGAAGAAGAGTACCTCCTCGACCTGAAGAAAAATCTGCAAGACTCATTCCGTAACTACTTTCAGTATATTGACGATGCTTGGGCGCTGGGGCCAAACGAATATCGGCACCGTAGAGAGGCCAGCAGTCCCTCAAGTGTGCTCGCAAATGGTGTACGCCCAGGTCGGCGGTCAAGTTTCTGAGTGAAGGCTTTATACCAACCTTGACGCTGGATGGCATGTAGATAGCAGTATGTAGGGGTTCAGATCGCCCCTGCCAATTGAACGAAAAAAGACGTCTCTGGACGTCTTTTTTTGTGTCTGGAATCCAGTGGATACATGGGCTTCAGTGCTTACGGGGGCTTTGGAAAGTCTCGGAGTTCCACCCGCGTTGGTATCTCGGACTGCCAAATGCTGTTTTTCAGGATACTAAAACCGTGCTGAGGTACCCCATACCTACTAAAGCAACCCGCCTCTCCGATCTCTAGCTCAAGGCCATCAAAGCAACTGGTAAAAATTTCGGAAATGGCTTGTAGCTTCGAGTACGCGCGAGCGGCTCGATGATGTGGAGTTTCAATTACCGCGAGCCCCAGACCAGAAACCGTAAAAATATGGCGCTTTACCTCTCGCGAGCCAACGCCTGGAAGAAAGCTGCGCAGAGGCGCGTAAACTTCTCGCTTTGGACACTGATCCCAAAACCCAGCGTGATGAGGTAAGGCAAGCCAAGCTTGCTTAGACTGAACGCACTTTCGAGAAGGTGACCGCCGCCTGGTTCGAATTGAAGAAGGATTCCGTCACACCTGCTTATCCCGAAGGCATGTGGCGCTCGCTCAAACTGGACGTTTCCCAGTTTTGAAGACCCCCCCCCTCGCGAAAATCACCGTGCCGATGGTGATCGGGTCGCTTCGTCCAACGAAGCGAAAGGCAGCCTGGAGACGGTCAAACGTTTTAGCCAGCGGCTAAACGAGATCATGACCTAAGGCGTCGGGTGACGCGTTAGGCGGTTAACAGAACTTCCTGAACCTCCGATATATCGAGCGACGGCAGGCTGCCGACATTGATGCTGTACCTAACGCCTGTCACACCGAGTGGCGGCACGTAGTCATCGGGGAGTCTGGGGAAGCTACCTGCAACTTCGAAGACATGGACATCGCGGAATGTGAACCGGAGGAGTGCGCCTGCCTGTCGTAGGCCCTCGTGCCAACCGAGTTGTCCTAGGCGTGAATCGAAAACATCTAGCGCACGCCCATCGGATACCAGTTTCTCTCGAATTTCATCGACGCGGTCTGCCAGTGTTTCGTCGCCACCAAGACTGCGCTCCAACATGACGCTGACAAACAGGAGGCGCTTGTCGGCGGGCGCCTTCAACTGATCGAAACGAGATATTTCGTGCTTCGGTTCCGATCGAGTAGTGGTTTTCACTTCGACGTGGACGCCCTGTCCGACGAAATCATGACGTTCGCTTTCAGGACCACTCCAAAGGTGGCTGACGCGAGGACCGATGGACGGGAGCAGCACGTTGGACAGCACCCAGAGTTCGCCGAAAAGACCGATCTGCTCAGCCGCGCTAAGGTCCGGTGCGAGCGGGCGCAATGCCGCACGCATGTCGTCGATGATGCGTTCAACCGAGACAGCAGGATCGCGGCCTTCAATGCGGATAGCGTGGAGGACCTTGTTGGCTACCAGCGTAAGCAGTTCTTCGTGATGGCTGCGTGCGGAAACGTCCAGCCAAGTGTGTCCGCCCTCCAGGATGCGGACTTGAAGACTCTGCAGGTCCGGCGGCAGGTTTTGTGGGGCGACATCGATGGCCAGCAGCAGGTGCAGGCGTCCGTCGTCTGACACTCCGATCAGCGCTGCTTCCAGGTCTTCGGCTGCCTGTTCGTAGATGTCCTCATACGGAAGCCGCTGCTCGCGCAGACTTGCCCAGCGGTCCTGCGTGATCTCAACCATTGCGTACCCCACGGTTCACGACAAGCCGTTGTTCGCCGTCCGCAGTGCGAGGCAGAGAAAGTGCGAGGCCCAGCACTGCCTGTGTTGGCGCGCGGAGCGGCTCGGGATCCAGGGGGTAGAGCAGGAGCAAGCCCTGCTGCGCGGGTCGCTCCTCGCGCATTGCCCGTGCATTGAAGCCTGAGCCAGCGCGGTAGTTCCCCGGCCCGCCATGCAGGTCGACACCTTCATGGCGTGGATCGATCAAGATGCCGATCGACTCGTTGGCCTGCAAAGAACGTCGAACAAGGCCGAAAGGCCTTCCGCCCAGAAGTACCTGTCGTTCCCGCTCCGGGTTGGCTACGAACACGGTCCAGTTCGTCAGCTCCCCCGCTTCAGTTCGCTCCAGGATCCAGTCGGCAATCTCTGCGCCCAGAAATGCAATGCTGTTCGGGTGTCCCTCATAACGCCTAAGGAACAGTGCGATGTCCTCGGCCGGCACATCGTGTGCTATGGCACCGCCGTGTGCATCTTGTGTCGGGGGGTGCTGTCGCAGTAGGGCGGACGCCAAGTCCAAGTTCCGTTCCAGCAGTTCCCGGTCCTGCATGGGAAACAGAATCGTCTGCGGGTTTTCGCCAGACCATGACCGCGCATCATCCGCCTGCATCCTGCTCTTGTTCTTGCTGGTAAGGAGGAGCTTTGAATGGGCGCGCATCCGGATGGCCATCTGGTCAGGCCTGCGGCCGGCCTTGTTCAGTGCCGTGATGGAGTTACGCAGGGATTCTTCGACCAGCGCCAGCTCCACAAACCACTGAGCGATGCCTTCGGTTGTCCAGATGCGGATCAGGTCTTCATAGCCTGTCCTGAACCCATACCAGCGGGCCATCTGAAGCAGAGCGTCTGCCAGTGTTGTAGTGCGCAGGAAGTATGCGATCGTGAGCCCCTCAAGCGTCAATCCGCGCGACAGCCGATTGCCGCCCACTGCAACGAGCTGCCGTCCAGGCTTCGCGTCGTATTCCAGTTCGTCGCCCGTCGTACTGTTGAGCACAACGACGACCAGACGAGCCAAGTTCGTCACGGCCTCTTCCATTAGAGTTTCTTCGCTGCAAGGCAAATATACCGGTCCCAACCCTGCGAGCGTTGACCGGAACATCTGTTTGAGCACGCCGGGTTCGGCGCTCTCATGATGGAACCAGTTGCGGATCTGTTCCTGGATCGCCTCTCCAATGCGCATCTGGTCCTCCTGGAGCCGGGATACGTGCACGAGCATCGTGTTCGGCTTACCCACCTGGCCGCGCTGCAGTCTGATAGCGCCAACAAGTGCAAAGGTCAGCAGGGCATCGGCGAGCGACTGGGGAAGATCCAGCGGTCCCCGGACAACAATCGCCTCGCTCCTTTTGCGCGGCTTCGGCTTCAGAGCCTTCACATCCGCCGAGCCTACAGGGCGCAGTACATCGCGGCCCTGCGAACTGACACCGAAAAGCTCTTCCGTTCCCGTGTAGCCGTCCGGTCGCGGAAGCTGCACGACGAAGTCCTTGGGGAATAGGTCTTCGCCGACCTGGCTGTCGCTGGCGTCTGGGTCGATAAGGATGTTGGCGAATGGCGTAGCCGTGTAGGCGATGTATGTGGCCCGCGGAATCTTTTTGAGAATGTCGCGAATCAGGGCGTTGGTCAGTGACGGGGCCGTGTCGTCATCCGATTCGGTGTCGGTGTCGATACTGGGGTCGCGCCGATTTCCGCGTGTATTGATTGAGGCCTGATCGGCTTCGTCATCGATGAGAAGAACAGGTACATCAGCAAGCCGGCCTTCGAGTTTGCCGAACCACTGGTTGAGCCGTTTCAGGATCGGCGTGATCTTCTTCGCGACGATCAGAACGGTACCGGTCGACGCGAATCCGTCGGCCACCTCCGGCTCACGAAAGTCTGAAGTTTCATCGGTCAGCGTGATCCAGTCGACGCCGGTCCCAGCCAGCTCCAGATCCAGGCGCTTCTGCGTCTGGTTCCGAAGTGAGTCGTGAATGCCTGAAAGAACGATGATCAGACGGTAGCCGACATCGGCCGCGCGCGCTGCCACAGCCGTGAAGTTGGCGGTCTTGCCGGACTGAACGTATCCGACGACCAGACCGCGACATTGGAATTCAGGACGACCTACCGGTGTGGTCTTCGAGATGATCCGCAGTGACTCTTCCGCGACCGAAGCAATCTGGTGTGGCTTCCATTTGGGCTGGGCTCGCAGATAGGCTTCATGCCGGGACCAGTTGGTCCAGGCGGTTGCGTCAGTCCACAGGGCCAGCCTGGGCTTCAGTGTAAGGTGAAGCGGAAGCCGGACCTGCATCAGGCCTTGTCCGACAGCTGGTCCGGGACACCGGCCGTTTCCAGTGCGCGAAGGAATTCAGACAAAGCCGTCTTGGCCTCGGCATCTTTGTCGATGAGCTGCACGAGCGTCACCAGCGTCGGCATCAGCGGCGTGACCTCGACTTCCTCCCCCTTGAATCCGGTCTTGCGCTGCCATGGCTTGTCGCCGCTGCTGACAAGGCGTATTGAAGTTTTGTCCTTCTTTGCAGCCGGGGCCGGAGCAGGCGCCGCCACGGGGATGCCTCCCTCTGCTGTAGTTGCAGGCAGCAAGCCGCCTGGCGCTGGCGTGCCAGCCGGCGACACAGTCTTGCCGCCTCCTCTCGGAGTCGGCGCAGGTTTTTCCTTCTTGTTGTACCGGAGGCGGGCTGCTGCGCGAGGGGCCTTGATCAGGTCTCCGAGGGGCTTGGTGATCGCAAAGGGCAGGCGAATGAGCTGCTTGCTGATATCTACCTGCAGTTGCTCATCTGCCAGCCTATCGAAGTCGACTGCGACACGAATCAGCTTGGTGTGCTCATCCTTGGCGAAGAGATCTTCCCAGCCGCCCCATTTGATAAGGCGGTCAAGACGATAGAAGTAAAGGCCCTGAGCATCGTTTGCGCGGCCATTCAGGGTGTGGCGGTCGCGTTCGACGCGTTGCTCCAGCGGCGGCAGATCCTTGATGTACTCGTCGAACTCTTCCTCGTTTGGCGTGACGTACGCACGAACATAGAGGACAGGCATCTTGTCCGGGGAGGCGCAGGGAAGCTCGATGCGATGCTGGTCGTACTCTTTCGTCAACGGGTGCCCCATGGGGTTATTGGCACACAGAACCTCATCGTTCAGCCGTATGACAACCTTCTCGCGCCCCCGCGCCTTGCCTTCAAGGTAACGGTGGAAGACCAGTTCGAGGTGCGACTTGATGGCAGCGAGTTCCTGCGCGTAGGGAGAATCTGCCCTGCCTCTTGCAGGCTCCATCGAGGGGCGCATCTGTGTGAGCAGCACGGCCGTGCCCGAGTCGCCGAGATTCACTGCCGAGGTATGCTCGGGTGCTACCGGATCGCTCAGAAGCGCCCAACGGCGCGTCTTGGCGAGATGGTCCTTGTCCCAGGTGAGTGTCGTGCTCTCGTTTCCGGCAACTTTCGATACTACCGTCAGTCGATCGGCCTGGGACCAGGCCGCCCCCTTCAGCCCATAGCCAAACTTGCCCAGATCGCCGTCGTCATATTTACGCTGGTGCCCGATCTTCATGGCGTCGCGCAGACCCGATGGAGTCATGCCCGTGCCGTCATCGCGAATGCACATCCACCGACCGCCCGCGTTGGGGCTCGGAAAAGTGATGTCGATCTCCCGAGCGCCATGCGACAGGCTGTTGTCCACCAGATCGGCGACGGCGCTGGGCAGGCTGTGCCCAGCACGTGCCAGGATATTGAAGAGACCGAGCGGGTCCGGTGCAGCGTCATCATCGTTGCCGTTGTTGTCGTTTTCTTTTGGTGACGTCACGGACACTGTTTCTGCCTCCTTGAATAGCTGCGGGAAATGCTCCGAGAGTACTGCCTGGCAGTGCTGGCCTTCATCACCATACAACGCGATCATTGCGGATTTGCCGAGACGAGTGCTCTCTCCATGGCCGAGGATCGAAGAGCAGGCTGGGTGGTCCGCAGGGATGACAACCCAGGATGCATTGGCCGGGGTGGTCGAGGCGTCAACCACCATTGCGAACAGAACGCCTGGGTCGACGAAACTGTAGAAAGAGCTTTTCGGGCAATCGCCTTCGAATCTCCAATTTTTGTGCTGCCGCTTGAGCCATGAAGCAATCTCAACCACGGTAACTTCGTCTTCGAGACGCCGGCAGGTGATTGCGATGGTGTCAGGGTTCTCTGCTGAAGGAAAAACCCTGTTGACGACGTCCAAGTCGAAGTTGATGGAACGCTGCTTGGCGCGTTCCTTCCCCTGACGACGGTACTCATGAAACATGCCGAGTTCGGAATGAGTCAGCAGTCGGAGAATGGTGAACTTCACTTACTGCCCTCAGTAGTCTTGATTTGTGATTGCTCCAAATCGAACAGTGCTACACGCATGTCCATTGTCTCCGGTGCCCCCAAGCACTCCCGCATTCCACGAGCGATCGCATATGCAAAGAGCGGTGGCACGGCATTGCCGATCTGCTTGAATGCTGGATTCATCGATCCCTTGAAAACGAAACCGTCAGGAAATGACTGGAGCCGCGCAGCCTCACGGACGGTGATGGTGCGTGCCTGTTTCGAGTCGAAGTGGATGTGGGAATATGAGTCCTTGCCAAGATGAGCCATCAGCGTACGTACCGGGGCGTCGGGGCGGAGCTTCCACCACTTGTTCGGAAACTTTCCCGGGTCATACGGGATGCGCCAGGACGTAATGTATGTGCTGACGTCTGCGTTTCTCGGGTCGGTGGGCAACCCGAGTATCCTTCGGTCGGCAAGCCAGTTCGCAATTTTCTGTTCTACATAGGCATGCACCTGCGGGTACTCCCAGCCAGGCTGAATCTCGGCGAAGATCTTGTAGTCGCGCGGCAGATAGCGAAAAACATGGCCAGTCGTAGACTTGGTCGCAAATCCGTGCCACTCCCGCATCAGCCGCGAATAGGCATTCGACGGCTTTTTTGCTGTGTACTCTACAGGTTCTGACGGGTCTTTCGCCCCGCGACGAATGGCACCCGAGCGAAGCATTTCTTCAGCGAACAGGTGCGGCAGATCTGCCAGCGCATCAGAGGCCGATGTGGCCGCGGGAGAGTCGGGAGCTGGATCGGGAATCCAGCGGTGGTGCGCTGAGCCTTCGGCTTTGATAACTCGCCTCGCAGCATTCTTGGAACTGGTATAGCCGGATGGCAGAACCAAGTGGTGCGTTGGCACCGGAAATTTTGGCTTGATGCCGGTAGAACGATGGAAGCCTACCAAAATCATGCGTTCCCGCATCTGCGGAACGCCGTACCAGACGGAGTTCAGCAGTGTGTAGGCTACGTCGTAGCCTTCTTCGGCAAGGCTTTTGGAAACGAGCTCGGCAACATTGGTGCCGCCATGGTTGAGGATGTCTGGCACGTTCTCCATCAGAAGCGCAACAGGCTTTGTCGCTCGGATGAACGCAACGTAGCGTTCCCACAGGCTGACCCGCCCATCCACCAAGAAAGCTTCGTCTGCGGTCACCTCTTCGCGCAGGCGGGCCTGTTCGCGGAGCTTAGCCCGGCCTACACGGGCGAACGCCTGACAGGGTGGCCCGCCGACGAGAACATCAATCTGGCGGTCCGTTGCACCCAGCAGCCCGAGATCGCCGAAGACAGTGTCAGCGGTTTCGGTTACCGCGTCGCGCGGGGCGTGGTGCGCTTCCTTATCGCCCCCCACCGAGTGCGAGCCAAAGTTAGCTCCGTGCGACTTCGCAGCCCACGGGTCCATTTCGATCGATGCGACCGGTGTAAACCCGGCGGTCAGGAAGCCAAGGGATATGCCGCCACAGCCTGCGAACATGTCCATGTAGCGGATTTCGCCATTTTCCTGAATACGCTGCAGTTTGCTGCGTATCAGCTCGTCGTCTGGGGTAGAGGCGCGGGAATTCTTGCCAGTCGAGGGGGACAGGTCTGCAGCCTGGGCAATGGGCTTTTCGTAGGTATTGCTGGGCTGCGATTTGCGCAGCTCGGTCTGGATGGACATCCGGTATCTCTCATAGGGAACATGCGCCGAGACCAGCTGCACGGAGCGGAGAAGGTCGGCGGCTCAGGCATGCTCATACCACGCGCATCCCGGTTTGACGAATTGTCAACCGGACGCTAAATGCTACATGGTGTCAGAGTGTAATGAAAATGCCGCGAGATGTCGCCTGCGCAGGTCGCGTGAACCTTCACAATTAGCCAGCCTCATCGGCGAAAGAATCCCCTTAGCATCAAGGTTTACGGGCAACGGGGTATATCTCGACCTAAACGACGATATCTAATCGCTCACCTTTGCCTGATGAGGCAAAGCCTTCCCCAGCCCTCCGGGACCTGCGAAGAAGCCACAACTTGAATTGGCTCACGAAGCGGAATAGTTTTTCCCAAGGAGGTATCCTGCGCCAGAGGCAAGCTCATCTGGGGGGTGTTCATGGACATAGTCAGCAGAGAAGTCAGGTCTCGAATGATGGCGGGCATCCGCGGCAGCGATACATTGCCAGAGATGAAGGTCAGGAAACTGCTTCACCGGCAAGGCTTCAGGTATCGCTTGCATCAGCGAAATCTTCCAGGCAAACCCGATGTCGTACTCCCTCGTCATCGTGTCTGCATCTTCGTTCATGGTTGCTTCTGGCACAGGCATCCGGGCTGTAGATACGCCGCGACCCCAAAGACCCGCGAGTATTTCTGGCAGACGAAATTCGATCAGAACGTGAAGCGTGACATCAGGAACCGAGACGAACTGCTCAGGTTAGGCTGGCGAGTGATCGAGCTCTGGGAGTGCGGAATACGCGGACCGGAAGCGGGCATGAACTGGCTTCTGGAAACGATCCCGGATCGCACCCAAAAATACGTCTCATGGCCCAACTTCTCCGACCTGCTCGTCCCCAGCGATTAGTTAACCGTAACCTGAGCCTATAGGCTTTCCGCACTCCATTTCCATGCAGTCCGAAAGACTATTCAAAGCAGTCTGAGGCGGGTGGCGCGAAACAATTAACAGCAACTCTTCCCCAGCCATGGCTGACGTTTTCACTGCCATTCGCTTGATAGGTTCAATCCCGACGGATTAAGAGGCAGCTCAAATTGCACCGTCCATCGGAATCCAATACACGCAGCGTTCCAACTGTATTCCAAGCTAGATTACCCAATAATTATTAACCAGCAATAACAGGTAGACACCCACTTGTTTCAGTTTCCCCCGACCCGCCAATTAAACAAAAAAAGTCGTCCAACAATGTCTTTTTTTGCCTAGAGTTCCATCCACCACACTGCTAATGTCACCTTATGACTACCCATTGCCTCACCTCGACAACCACCACCACGACCGCATCAAGCGGAGCGTGCGAGGTGTCGTGAAGCAACAACAAACGAACTTCAAAGGCCCGCCAGCGATGGACAGGGCCTTTTTTTATGCCTTGTGTCGCTGGTTCACACGCAAGGAGATGCACCTATGTACGCCCTGTTGATACTGGATATCCAAGTCGGACTCATCCACGGCCCAGAAAAACCATGGCGCTGCGACGAGCTGTTGGAAACGCTCAATACCCTGATGGACAAGGCCCGTAGCGCAGGTGCGCCGATTTTTCTCGCTCGCCACATCGGCCCCGCTGGCTCGCCAATCGAACCCGGCAGCCCGCTTACGCTGATTGCACAGGAACTGAAGTTGCTGGGTGGGGAAGTGGTGTTCGAAAAACGTCGGCCTAACGCTTTTGCAATGACTGACCTGGCGGACAATCTGCGCTCCAGCGGCGCCTCCGGCGTGGTAATCACCGGGATGAAAACGCAATACTGCGTCGACAGTACCTGCCGTGCCGCGCGTGATCTTGGCTTCGATGCGGTACTTATCGCCGACGGTCATACCTGTTCTGATACGCCTTTGATGAAAGCCGAGGCCATCGTGGCTCATCACAATGCCACGCTCAACGGGCCGCTCTGCCAGTTAGTTCAGGCTGAGGACTGGAGCTTTTAACAGAGCCTGACGACGAGGGAGGTCAACAGGGCTGGGCTTCGGAATTTTCCTGCAAGATGCCGCGCTTTTGGTGAACTGGTCAACTCCGCCTGCCGCAGATAACCTTCAACTGTCGCAGCAATGGTAGCGCCCAGCTCTAAGATGGCTTCATCTTGTCCTTGACGCTCAGGCGGCGACTGAACAAAACTATCTACCAGCTCAGTACAGCGCGCAGGCAATTGTTAGAACCTGCCCAGCAGTCCTGAGCTTTTTTTTGCCCGGAGAAAAGTGAGTGAAGCGAACAGCTGTTCTCATAGATGGTGGTTTTTTCTTTCAACGCGTGCTGTTCTTCGGGCGAAAGTATTTCCGGGACAGCCTGCTGCCGAACGCGGAAAATTTGGCGCAGATCATCAGGAAGCTGGTCAGGCTTCACATTGAGGACGAGCGATCCGCCCGCCGGGAACTCTACCGAGTCTATTACTACGACTGTCCTCCGCCCTCCAATCAGGTACGCCTCCCGCTCATACCACCAGGTCACAAAACACCAGGGCATTTGAACTTCAATACGCATCCGCCCTACCAGTTACGACGTGCCCTTCATGACAATCTCAGGTGCAGCAGGAAAACAGCGCTCAGGCTCGGCGAGCTAGCGAAAAGTGGAGAATGGCGGCTCAACTCCCACTCACTCAAAGCTTTGCTAAATGGCCAAAAGGCTTGGAGCGAGCTCACCAATGCAGACTTTCACTACAACGTGGAGCAGAAAAGCGTAGATACCAAACTGGGCATGGATATCACGACCCTGGCCATGGACCGGCTGGTTGACGTCATTGTTTTGGTGGCCGGCGACGCTGATTTCGTACCTGCGGCAAAGCTGGCAAGGATGAAAGGGATCGACTTCGTTCTGGATCCCATGTGGGCCAATACGACCAGCAGTCTTAGCGAACACGTAGATGGCCTTCGATCCTTCGACATTGTGAAGATGATCAGGGATATCACCGGCGCCGATGTCATTAAGAGTCCGGAGTGGTGGGCTATACGACCAGATATGCGACACCAACGCGATGAGGCCACTGAAATCGCAATTGCGGGTAACCTGGAAGCTGATCCAGGGGTGCACGTTAAAAAGCCATGCCTGGAAGCCAAGGACTGAGCTCAACTTCACGGCTTCCATTGTGTCGCGCGTCTAGAAGCGGTACAGGACCGGGCTTCGGAA
Organism: Pseudomonas sp. FSL L8-0168; assembly: GCF_037976155.1. Taxonomy (NCBI): domain Bacteria; kingdom Pseudomonadati; phylum Pseudomonadota; class Gammaproteobacteria; order Pseudomonadales; family Pseudomonadaceae; genus Pseudomonas; species Pseudomonas sp. FSL L8-0168. The sequence goes on from NZ_CP150262.1 coordinate 4,423,163, forward strand.
TTTTCCCGCAAGACGCCGCGCTATTGATGAACTAGCGCCCCCCACCCAACAAGCCTAGCCTCCCCCTGTCGCTGCAAAATCAGCGACCGGGTTTAGCAGCTCGGTTAATATCAAGGCCTGCAAAGCCACCATCCGTGCGAGCGATGCTTTCAGCATCCGCTGGTTCGTGTCATGGCGGCTGTGCGTGGGGCACTTTCGGGTGCGCCGGGTTCCTTGATTCCTGGTCTGCTAACCCGCGTACGGTCGCCACCCTTTTCGTTTAGCAGCGATGTCTGGCGACTCCATCAATCAAGGAGTTTCAGCCATGAAAAAAATCACCCCCAATCCCCCAACCACCCTCTTCACCCTCGCCGAAAACATCCACCCCGAAACCCTGCTAATCCAAGCCAGCGAAACCCTAGCCTCCCTCAACGCCATGACCACCGACCTGGCTTTCGAACTTGAAGGTGCGCACCGCCACAAGTTGCTCGCCGCCCAACAATTGATCGTTCTGGGTGAGCTACTGGTAGAACGAGTCTTGAACACCCAACCATTCACTACCCATCCGCCACACCCCTAAAACACGCAAACGGGCGAGACGCCTCAGCGCATCTCGCCCGCTGGCATCCCCTCACACTTCCCATTACCCTGACGGCCTTTATCAGACAACCGGAAGTCAGATACCCGTGTTCAAGCCCTTCGCCGTCATCGCCCTCGCCGTCATCCCTTCACTCGCCACCGCTGCCGAGTTGGCCGGGGTTTGGCAAGGCACCTTGGGCAAATCCGCTATCACCGTCTGTTTCAACGGCGCCGACGGGGAGCATGGCAGTTATTACTACCAGCGCATCCGTACCCCTATCCAGTTGACTCAGGCCAACGACAACGCGCCGTGGGTGGAGGAAGGAAGCACCGGTTTCTGGGCCCTGCAAAAACCTCAGGCCGATACCCTTTCGGGTGCCTGGAGCAAAACCGATGGCGGTGCGCCGCTGCCACTGGCCCTGCGCCGCATTGGTACGGACGGCTGCGGTAGCGATGCCTATAACGCGCCCATGGAAGCCGCGCCGCTGCCGATCAAGACTGAGAAGAAGACTTTCCACAACCACACCTACCAGCTCAAGACCCAAGGCCCCCGCGTCACGCTCAAGCTGGAGGGTGACAGCCCGGCGGTGCAGAAGATCAACCAGCAACTCGCCGCGTTGGCCGTCAATGACGAAGATCTAACCGACTATTTTTATGAACGGCGTGAATACCTGGGTCGAAACGGTTCGGTCTATACCAGTGAGATCGAGGTTGAGCCTGCCTATTGGTCATCGCAATTTCTCACCGTGCGGTTCTACCGCTGGGCCGCGGGCCAAGGCGCCATGGGCATCAGTTGGGGCCTGCACTCCTGGAACCTGCAAACCGGCGAGAGTGTGGACCCATGGGCTTGGCTCGGCGGCCATCAGCAATGGCATGACGCCTATTCCGGCCATTTGAAGCTGCCGGCCGCCTTCAGCACTTGGCTGGCCAAGCAAACCACCACCGACGAGGGCTGCCCGGCGATCACCGATTATTCCAACTTTCACCTCAGCTTCAACACCCAGGGCCTGCAACTCTCGACACCGGCCAATGGTGACGGTTGCGACAACGACTTGGCCTTCACCTGGGAGCAGTTGGAGCCGGTGCTGACCGCACAAGGCAAAGCGGCAGTGCCCAGCTTGAAACTGCCTTGATCCGCCGGAGAAAAACCCCACGGCCGTTCACCAAAGGTTAAGAATCGCGCTCGTATACTCCCTGACTACCCATGACCGGTCGCCCGATCGGTCTCATGCCTCGGTAGCCAGACTCCATGACGCGCCCCGCTCCCCTGCTGCTCTTGCTTGCTGCTCTGTTGTTCTTCTTTGCCCTCGGCAACCACGAGCTGCAAGGCTCTACCGAAGCCAGGGTGTCCGGGATCGCCATGGCGATGCACCTGGACAATGACTGGGTGGTGCCGCGCCTGTTTCGTGAACCCTTCTTGGAAAAACCGCCCCTGAGCCTATGGCTGGATGCCGGGGCGATTCGTTTGTTTGGCGCTAGCACCGGGGCGGTGCGCCTGGCCTCAGCGTTTGCCGGGTTGTTCAGTGTGATGCTGTTGTACGGGATGCTGCGGCGTTTTGGGCGGCCGCAGACGCTGGCGTTCAGCGCTGCGCTGATCCTGGCGACCATGGCCAGTTATTGGGGCAATGTGCGGGGTGTGGGTGAGGATTCGTTGCTCAGCCTCGGTGTCACCGCGGCCCTGCTGGGGTTTTACCAGGCGGTACGGCCCGAGCGCGAAGGTTCGAGTACCTGGGCCTGGGCGTTGTTTACCGCCGGGATGGTCATCGCTACGTTGAGCAAGGGCGTGTTGGGCCTGGCGATGCCGGGCATTGTGATTTTCGTGTACCTGTTCAGCACCAGCCTAATGGATAAGCGCCTGCGGCTGGGCGATTGGCTCAAGCCGGCGCTGTTCACCTTGTTGGCGTTGGTGCCGTTGCTGATCTGGCTGGGGTTTCTGTTTCAGCGCGGTGGGATGCAGGCGGTGGGTGAAGTGTTATGGACCAATAGCGTCGGGCGCTTCAGTGGTTCGTTCGTAGAAGCCGGGCATTACGAGCCGTTTTACTATTACCTCGCGAAACTACCCGAGGCCTTCCTGCCCTGGAACATCCTGGTGTACCTGGGCCTGTGGCACTTCCGCAAAAGCCTGGTGCGTAACCGCTATCGGTTGTTTTTCAGTGTGTGGCTGGTGGCGCAGTTCACTCTGCTGACCTTGGCTTCCAGCAAACGCACGGTGTACTTGATGGCGCTGACGCCAGCCGCCGCGGTATTAGCCGCCGAATATGCGCGGGTGCTGTTGGAGTGGGTCAAAGACCATAAGCCGGGGCTGTACCGTTATCATCGGCGCATTATTGGCGGGGTTTTCGCCCTGGCCATCGCCTGCTACCTGAGCGCAGCGTTCTGGTTTGCACCCAAAGCCGATGTGCGCCATTCATTCGTACCAGTGATGAGTCAGATCCAGGCCCTGCAAGACGAAGGCAGGACGGTAGCGATGTATCAACCCAACGAGCGCATCGACGGCGCCAGCGTGTTCTACCTGCAGGCCTACTTGCCGATCCTGAACACCGAAGCCGAACTGCGTACCTTCCTCAGCGCCAAGCCCGGCAACGTGGCGTTGACGGACCACACCGACCGGCTGAAAGAGCCGGTCACGGTGATCAAGCAAATGGCAGTCAACCGCCAGCCTTACTACTTCGTGGAGCAGTAAGGCCGGCGCGGGGTATCAATGCTTGGTGAGTTTGTCCAGGTAGCCCATGGCAAACGCCGAGACCACGAACGTCATGTGGATGATCACGTACCACATCAGGTGCTGTGGATCGACGTTCTTGGCGTCCATGAAGATCCGCAGCAGGTGGATGGAGGAAATCGCCACGATGGAGGCCGCCACTTTCATCTTCAGCGACGAAGAGTCCATGGTGCCCAGCCAGTTGAGCTTTTCTTTGTTTTCGTCGATATCCAGCTGCGAGACGAAGTTCTCGTAGCCGGAAATCATCACCATCACCAGCAAGCCACCGACCAGGGCCATGTCGATCAACGACAGCAGCAGCAGGATCACTTCGGCTTCCAACATGGTGAAGATGTTGGGAATCACGTGAATGATTTCCTGGAAGAATTTCAGCGCCAGGACCAGCAAGCCCAGGGACAGGCCCAGGTAGATCGGCGCCAGCAGCCAACGCGAGGCGTACATTGTATTTTCGATAAAGCGTTCCATTGAATCTCACACAGCTTGGCTAAAAATGGCGCCGAGTATACCAGCCGCCACCCGGCCCCTGTCACCGCGAGAAAACTGACCCAAGTGGCATCTGTAAGAGAATTTTTCTGCTAGTGTCGAGGCCATTCACTCGGCTCGATGATGTCGGACAGGAAAACTCAGATGATGGATGTGCGATCCCCTTTGGCCACTTTCGGCCTGTGCGCGGCGTTGCTGATGGCCAGCGGCTGCTCCCCCAAAGAAGAGCAGAAGCAGGCGACCCTCGAAGAGAAAACCACAAAGTTCGAACAGTCCCTGGACACTATTCAGGACCCCAAGCTGCGCGATGCCATTGCGGACCTGGGCGGCTCGCTGTTGTTGCTGGAACGTGCGCGCGTCAAGCTCGCCAGCAAGCCCATCGAAGCCGAATACGGCGAAGACAGCCTGGCCCTGCTCAAGCATTACCCTACGCCCCAAGCGCTGGTGAACACCTACATCAATGGCCTGTTCGTGCTGCGCAAAACCTCGCATTCCGACTACCTGACGGATTTGCAGCCTGTCTTCCCGTTCAACTTCAACGCCCCGGACCAGTTCCCGTTCCCCCATGGCCTGGAATGGCAGTCGGTCACCCTGAGCAACAATAAAGTCATTCCCTTCCAGCCGGAGTGGTCAGAAACCGACCCCGGCATCCAACTGAGCCCCAGCAGCTCCAACCTGACCAACCCCGACGACCTGACGGTGACCTACCCGTTTATCGAAGGGATCGAGACGGAAAACAAGAGCCAGCCACAACCCATCAGCCTCAAGGGCGCGGTGGAGGTGATCACCCCGGGTAAGGTGCTGACGTTCGACCTGACCAAACAAGACGTGGGCCATAAACGCACCGACGGCAATATCACCCTCAACCTGCTGACGCTGGAAAAGAACTACGCCGAGATTGAACTGACCAACAGCCAGCCCCTGGCCGCCGAAGTGGGCGATGCGTCACCCAACCCACTGCTGGTGCAGGCACGGGACAGCACCGGGCAGTTTCTGACCCGCTCAGGCTCGATCAACGAGAGTGCCGCGCAAGTGGCGTTCTATGAAAAACAACTGGCCGAGATGCAAAAACAGACCGCGTGGTCCGATGCCTTCGATAAACAGCTCACCGACGCGCAAAAAGCCTTCGAGCGCCAGCAGACCAGCCATTACGCCAAGGTGTATTTCAACGGGCTGATCGATAACCTGCAGGTGAATGTGCTGGATTTCTCCAAGGCCACGCTCACCCGTAAAGACCTGGACCTGCCGGTGATGCGCTTTGACAGGAACAGCCTGCAAAAGACCGTACAGCCCCTGCCAATGCCGGTCACGGTGTATGACGACGGCGCCGCCAGTTGGCTCAAAGATGCCTCGATGACCGAGGACCAGCTGAAAAACAGCGTCACCATCAGCCAATCGACCGAAGACGCCAGTGCCGCAAAAATCGTGTTCGACCACCCGTTCACCTTCAATGACGACCTGGTCGGTGCCGAGCGCAACAACAGTGACGCGCCTATCACCTTCTTCACCGCCGACGACAAGGGCGAGCGCGGCGAGCCTATCGAGCTGCCGACCGAGGCGTTCGAGCTGAATGCCGTCAGCGGCACGCTCACCTACGACCTCAACCTGTTCCCGGAAACACCGGCGTTTGTGGTGGGCTCGGTACCGTTGTTTTTGGCCACCATCGAGAAGGCCACGATTGACGCCGCCAAGCTGCCCAAGGGCCTGTCGCTCAAGGACAACGCGCTGATCGTCGACCAGAAGGACTTCCCCGCCGACAGCTGGCGCTTCTACGCCAAGGACGCCAGCGGCAATTACCTCAAGGAGATCCTCGGCGTCAGCCACCGCGCCGAGGAATACGGCACGGCGATGTTTGACGTGCATTACTTCTACGGCCAGCCGACCACGCTGGAAAGTTACCAGCGCACCGACCTCAGCACCGTGCAGTACGGTTTTGAGGTGAAGCTGGACAGGCCTGAGAGCAAATAGCCCTGGGTGGACGCGGAGCGTCCGGGGCGGCGTTACCACGCGGAGCGTGGGAACGATCCTCAGAGGGCCAGCCGCTCCTGGCCGCCATTGAGTTGGCGCAGATGAGCCTGCAGGTGCAGGCACCAGATCTGCGGCTCGTCCATTTGCTCGTAGCCGTGCAAGGTCAGGCTATCAACGATGGTGCCCAGCATGCGTTCTGCCACGAAGGGCCCATGGAACGGGCCCTGGGATTTGACGGTGGAAGGCTGCTCGCCCGACATGCCGGCGGCAAACAACAGCGTCCACATCCCGTTATCCCCGGCGAGAGGGCGAATGGAGCATTCGATACGGGTGACCAGGCCCAGGCACTGGCGAGTAAGGCAAAGGTTGCGCGACATGGCGGCGCCCCTCGGTAGATCGGTGTTCAGCCCCAGCGCACGGCGAGGCTGTTTCTATCCTACGACTCCTGTGGATATCCCTGAGTCTGAGAATAGAAGAAAAACACGACAAACCAAGGTTGTAGGGACCAACGGGCGTTGGTCCCCGAGAATGGAGTCAATTTTGTGGCACGCTAAACGCGCCCCGAAACACCACGGACCACTGTGGGAGCTGGCTTGCCTGCGATGACAGACTCATAGCCAACCTCCCAGTTGGCTGATACACCGCTATCGCAGGCAAGCCAGCTCCCACCTTAGCCGAGTGATGACAGCAATCAGGTCGGCTTGGCTTCGGCCAACGCCTGCTGCGCCAGCTCCTTTTCCGCCTCCTTCAAATCTTCCTCACTGATCATCTCGGCAATCGCGCGCAGGCGCTCCACCACCCGCGCATTCACGGTGCCTTCCGGGAACTGCCCCTCGGCGTCCGGCTCACCGGCATCCTCGCCCACCAGCAGGCTCAAGGCCTCATCCGCCTGGCGCACCGCATAGATATGGAATTGCCCGGCACGCACGGCCTGCAACACCTTCTCGTCGAGCATCAGCGTGGCGACGTTGGCCTGAGGGATGATCGCACCCTGCTCACCAGTCAACCCACGGGCTTCGCAGAGGCGGAAGAAGCCTTCGATCTTCTCGTTGACCCCGCCCACCGCCTGCACTTCACCAAACTGGTTGATCGAGCCGGTGATGGCAAAACATTGCTTGAGCGGCGTCTTCGACAGAGCCGAGATCAAGGTGCACGCCTCGCCCAGGGACGCACTGTCGCCGTCCACATAGCCGTAGGACTGCTCCAGGGCAATACTGGCGGAGATGGCCAACGGGAATTCCTGGGCATAGCGGCTGCCCAGGTAACCGGTGAGGATCATCACGCCCTTGGAGTGAATCGGCTGGCCGAGGTTAACTTCGCGCTCGATGTCGACAATACCGCTACCACCTGGGTACACCGTGGCGGAAATCCGCGCCGGCACGCCGAATGCCGAGTCGCCGACCTCCAGTACCGTCAAGCCGTTGCACTTGCCCACAGCGGCGCCGGCGGTGTCGATCAGGATGACGCCGGCGAGCATGTCGTCGAGGATCCGCGCCGACACGCGGCCGGTGCGCGTGGCCTTGGCCTTGAGGGCGCGCTCGATATGCCCGGCATCGGTCATTTCGTCGCCGGCCAGGTGGCGAATAAAGTCCGCCTCGCTCACCAACTGGAACAAATCACCAATACGCGCCGACAAGCGCCCCTGATGTTCGGCCAGGCGTGCGCTGTAGGTCGCCAGGCGCGCCACCGCGTCCGAAGTCAGCGGCGCCATGCCTTCTTCCGAGGTACGGGTTTTGAGCAACTGGGCGAACTGCTCCAGGCTCTCGTCGACCATGGGGATGTCTTCGTCGAAGTCCACCAATACGCGGAACATCTCCTGGAAGTCCGGGTCGGCGTCCTGCAAGGCGTAATACAACTGGCGCGAGCCGATGATGATCACCTTGACCTGCAAGGGAATCATCTGCGGGTTGAGGGTCACGGTGGCCAGGCGGCCGAGTTCGCCCAGGGGCGATTCCATCTTCAGCTTGCGCGATTGCAGGGAACGCTTGAGCGCATCCCACACAAAGGGTTCGCTGAGCATTTTTTCGGCTTCCAGAATCAGGAAACCGCCGTTGGCGCGGTGCAACGCACCTGGACGCAACTGGCGATAGGTGGTGTAGAGCGCGCCCTGGTCGGTGCTGTATTCGATACGGCCGAACAGGTTGTCGTAGGTCGGGTGCGGTTCAAACACCACCGGCGCGCCGCCGTTGACCGAGTGGCCCACCACCAGGCTCGGGCAGTACTGCTCTTCGAGCAGCTTGCGCGCCTGGGCGTCGGTCTTGGCGTCGTCCACCAATTGCTCCACCACGGTTTTGAGCAGGTACACCTGCATGGCCTGCAGGTAGCCACAGACGCCGGCGTTTTCTGCGTATTTTTCCGACAACGGCGCCAGCAAAGGCTGCAGGGCCAGGGTGATGGTTTCTTCGTTGAACTGGCGCAGCTGGTTGTTGGACTCACGCTTCCACTGCGGCAGGCTGGCCAGCTCTTCGTTGAGGCGCTCTTCCAGCTCGGAGATATCGGTGTGGAAGCGCTCGCGATCGACTTCCGGCAGTTGCGAAAACTCGGCTTCGTCCAGCGCCTTGCCGTCGAGCATCGGCGTAAAGGCGATATTGGAGCTGTCGCGGTACAGCGCCACGTCTTTTTCCAGGGCCAGGCGCTCGATCACGTCCAGCGCTTTGTCGTAGCGCTGGTTGAACGCCCGGTCGATGGCGCTTTTACGCTGTTGATAAGTCGGGTGCTCGAACACCGCCGGGAAGGTGGCGACCAGGTTGTCGACCAGGGCGTTGATATCGGCGATAAACGCCGCGGCGGCGCCACCCGGCAATTCCAGGGCGCGGGGCTCGCGGGGCTCATCGAAATTATTCACATAAACCCAGTCCGCCGGGGTTTGCAGGCGCTTGCCTTCGGCTTTGAGGTAGCGTTTGACGAACGAAAAGCGGCCGGTGCCCGGCTCGCCCATGACAAACACGTTGTAACCGGGGCGTGGCATGGCCACGCCGAACTGCAAGGCTTCAACCGCACGTTCCTGGCCAAGCACACCGCGAAAGGGCTCCAAATCATTGGTGGTCGAGAAGCTGAACTGTTCAGCGGAGAAAGGGCGAGTCAGCGCTTCGGGCGCTAGACGCAAGCTGGCAGCAACAGGATCAGGCATCGGGCTTCCTTACATCAGGCGGGGCAGATGGGGCATTCTGGCTCCCGGTTGAGCGCTCTGGCAAGGCGCGCTTTCGGGAAAGCATAGCCACGGCACGCGTCCTGCAAAAAAATCACCCGCCACTGAATGTTTATAAAAAAACACGGAACCCTGGGAACGTGCCTAAACTCCAAACTGCGCGGGTTGGACTAATAACTGGCCCCTAGGGTGCGTTGAGCACCTGAACCCTTGTCCATTGGTTTGCACACAAAGAGAACAAAGCTATGAAACGGATCCTTCTTGGTACTCTCTTCACCGTCGTCTCCCTCAATGCAATGGCAGAAGCACCAGGTGGCCCGAACTGCGGTTGGGGCAACATGTTGTTCGAAGGCCAGCGCGGTACTCCGGCCCACTTCCTCGCCTCCACCACCAACGGTACTTCGGGTAACGCCACCTTCGGCATGACCTCGGGCACCAACGGTTGCAGCACCAACAGCGCCCTGACCTACGGCGGCAAGTCCTGGATTGCCATGAATGGCATGATGAACGAGCTGTCCGAAGACATGGCCAAAGGCAACGGCGAAGCGCTGACCACCTACGCGGTGGTACTGGGTGTTGCGCCGGAAGATCGCGATCACTTCGCGGCCGTGACCCACGAGCACTTCCAGCAGATCTTCAGCAAGGCTGACGTGACCGCTGACGACGTGCACAACAACACCATTGCTGTACTGAAAAGCGATGCCCGTCTGGCGAAATACGCAACCCAGGCTTAAGCTCGACCTGCCCGCGCCTTTCGAGGCGCGGGTTTTATTTTTTCGACCCGCCCACCTTGGGTCTTTTTTTCCGTCCGACTTAAGTAGCCTCCATGCTCAAACGCCTCGCTTGCCTGGCTCTCTTCGCCTGCGCCCCGCTGCATGCGGCACCGCACCTCGACGATCAACGTTTGCAGCAACTGGCCAATGATCCGTTCTGGCTGTCGCTGGGGCACTACGAAGCCGGCAAAGTCAGTGGCTGGCGCAGCTATGTCAGCGACAAGAAATTCTTCATCGCTCCCGATGGCGCACACCATCCGGACGCCGAACTCAAGGCCACCGTTGATGCGCTGTATGCACCGGCCAGCCTGGGTGAAAAGCACGCCCAATGCGTCTACCCCGCACGCACCCGCTGGCTCAAGGCGCAGTTGCAACTGAACGACCTGCCCGCCCTGGAGTGCAAAGAGTTCACCCAATGGTTCAAGGACGTCGCGCCCCATAGCGCAGTGATGATCTTCCCGGCGGCCTACCTCAACAGCCCGTCGTCGATGTTCGGCCACACCCTGCTGCGCATCGACCAGGCCGACGTGCAAAGCAACAACACCGCGCTGCTCAGCTATGCGATCAACTTCGGCGCCTATATCGAAGGCTCCGACAACAGCATCCTCTATGCCTGGAAGGGCTTGATGGGCGGTTATCCGGGCCTGTTCGCCCTGGTGCCCTATCAGGAGAAACTCTCGGAATACCGCAGCCTCGAAAACCGCGATTTGTGGGAATACCGCCTGAACCTCACCGAGGTCGAGACCAAGCGTATGGTCGAGCACGTGTGGGAGCTCAAGCAGATCCAGTTCGATTACTTCTTCTTCGACGAAAACTGCTCCTACCGCCTGCTCGAACTGCTGCAAGTGGCCCGCCCTGGCCTGCGTTTGACTGAGCAATTCCCACTCACCGCGATCCCTACCGACACGGTCAAAGCGGTAAAAGACGCAGGGCTGGTGGAAAAGATCGACTATCGCCCCTCCCGTGAACGTGAACTGCTGGAACGCGCCAAGCCACTCGATAGCGATGAGCAACAGTGGGTGCTGAAAATCAGCGACGACCAAAAGCAACTGCAGGAACCGGCATTCAAAGCACTGCCCCGCGAGCGCCAGGCACTGATCGTGGATGCTGCTTACCGCCTGGGCCGCTACCGCGCCAATGGCCTGGAGCGCGACGCGACACGCTCCCAGCGCAGCTTCGAACTGCTGCGCGCGATCAACCAGAACCCGGCACCAGACCTGAAAATCACCCCGCCTGGCCTGCCGGAAAACGGCCACGAATCGCGCACCTGGCAAGCCGGCATCGGCACCCGTGGCGACAAAGCCTTCGGTGAATACGGCCTGCGCATGGCCTACCACGACCTCAACGACAACGCCGAAGGCTTCCCCTTGGGCGCGCAGATCGAAATCCTGCAAATGAAATTGCGCCAGTACGAGGGCAATCACTGGCAGCTCCAGCAACTGGACCTGGCCACCATCCGCTCGCTGACGCCACGCAATGCGCTGCTGCAACCTTGGTCGTGGCAAGTTACCGGCGGCCTGGAGCGGGTGCCGGGCAAACACGACGACGAAACCCTGGTCGCCCACGTCAACGGCGGCGCGGGCGGCACCTGGCAACTCTCCGACGACATGCTCGGCTTCGCCCTCGGCACCGTGCGCGTGGAGCACAACAACGACTTCAGCGAAGCCATCTCCCCGGCCGCTGGCTTCAACACCGGCGTGCTGTGGAAAAACCCGTTGGGCAACCTGAGCCTGGAAGCCAAGGGCGATTTCTTCACCAACGGCGAAGTGCGGCGCAGCATCAGCCTCAACCAGCAGTGGGAACTGTCGCGCAACCTGGGCCTGCGCCTGAGTGCCCAGCGTGAGTACAGCCACCTGTCCACACCGGTAAATGAAGTGATGCTTGAGGTGAAGTGGTACCACTACTGATTAATGAGTGCGGGCTTGCTCGCGATATACGGTATATCAGCCAAGGTTCAAGTGACTGACGCACCGCCATCGCAGGCAAGCCAGCTCCCACAGGTTTTATACTCGGCCCACAACTTTCTGACCTGCCTTTCACACCGCCCCAACAAATCCTCTTCTAGACTTCCCTTATCAGCCGTAAAACGGCCAGGGAGTACGCCATGTGGCGGTATGCGGTCATGCTGTGCGCGGTGGTGGGGTTGTCGGGTTGCCAGTCAACCCATCAGGAATTGCTGGCCAAAGGTTATCCACCCGCCTTCGCCGATGGTTTTGATGACGGTTGCAGCAGCGGTCGCCAGGCCGCTGGGGTGATTACCGGGGCGTTTCGCAAGAATGTGCCACGCTACCTCAAAGACCGGCCATACGCCGAAGGCTGGGAAGATGGGTTTCGTCAGTGCAAGGCCATGCGCGAGAGCCAGGAACTGCGCGATTACGAGGAAAACCGCAGGGACGACCGCGAACACGATTGGCAGCAGGAAAAAGATCGTGACGCCGCCAAAGCCTATCGCTCACGCTGATCGTTCCCACGCTCCGCGTGGGAATGCCGCCCTGGACGCTACGCGTCCGCTCGCGAGGTCGTGACGCGGAGCGTCACAGGATGCATTCCCACGCGGAGCGTGGGAACGATCAGCCCGCGAACGTGGCCCAACTTCCATAGGAAGGAGAACGCCATGAGCCGAGCTTTTGTAAATGAAGATAACGCGGCGGCCCAGGCTGATCAGCCGGTGGAGCGTCAGGTCAGCGCGCAACCTAACCGCCTGACCGCGCAAGGGTTGGCGCAATTGCAGGCCAAGGTGGCGCAGTTGCAAGGGGAGCACAGCGACGAAGCCGCCAAGGGTGAGCAGGCCGATAAACAGCGCCAGGCGGATCTTGAGCGGGACCTGCGCTACTTCAACCAACGAGTGCAGAGCGCCCAGGTGGTCGCGCCGGCCACGTCCACCGACAAGGTGCAGATCGGCAGTTGGGTCACGTTCGCCAACGAGCAGGACGAACAGCAGCGCATCCAGTTGGTCGGTGAAGACCAGGCCGATGCCAACGCCGGCTTGATCAACTGGGGCTCGCCCCTGGGCCGTGCTTTGTTGGGCGCCCAGGTGGGCGACGAGGTGCTGTGGCAGCGCCCCGTCGGCGATCAGTTGATCGAAGTGTTACGCGTCGAACCCGAGATTTAAACGATGCCTTGGGCCAGCATCGCGTCAGCCACTTTCACGAAGCCCGCGATGTTCGCGCCCTTGACGTAGTTGATACGGCCGTTTTCTTCACCGTAATGCACGCAGGCATGGTGGATCGACTGCATGATGTTGTGCAGCTTGCTGTCCACCTCCCCGGCGGTCCACAGCAGGCGCATGGCGTTTTGCGACATTTCCAGACCGCTCACCGCCACACCACCGGCATTGGACGCCTTGCCCGGTGCAAACAGAATGCCCGCGTCGATAAAGATATCCACAGCCTCCAACGTGGTCGGCATGTTCGCGCCTTCGGCCACGCAGAGGCAACCGTTGCGCAGCAAGGTACGCGCTGCTTCGGCGTCGAGTTCGTTCTGGGTGGCGCAAGGTAGTGCGATATCGCAGGCCAGTTCCCACGGCGCCTGGCCTTTGCGGAACTCCAGGCCGAAACGTGTGGCCAGTTCACTGATACGCCCGCGCTGTACGTTTTTCAGCTCCAACAGCGCCGACCATTGTTCTTCGGTCAAGCCGCTTTCGGCGTACAGGGTGCCTTCGGAGTCCGACAGGGAAATTACCTTGCCGCCCAGGTCCATGACCTTGCGCGCCGCGTATTGCGCCACGTTACCGGAGCCGGACACGGCCACACGCTTGCCTTCAACCCGCTGACCTTGGCGCTTGAGCATTTCCTCGGCGAAATACACACAGCCGAAACCGGTGGCTTCAGGGCGGATCAGGCTACCGCCATAGGTCATGCCCTTGCCGGTCAGCACTGAGGTGAATTGATTGCTCAGGCGTTTGTACTGGCCGAACAGGAAGCCGATTTCCCGTGCGCCCACGCCGATATCGCCGGCCGGTACGTCCACGTCCGCACCGATGTGGCGGTACAGCTCGCTCATGAACGCCTGGCAGAAGCGCATCACTTCGGCGTCGCTCTTGCCCTTGGGGTCGAAGTCCGAGCCGCCTTTGCCGCCGCCCATGGGCAGCGAGGTCAGGGAGTTCTTGAAGGTCTGTTCGAAGGCGAGGAACTTCAGCACACCCAGGTTGACCGAAGGGTGGAAGCGCAAGCCACCTTTGTAGGGCCCAATGGCGCTGTTCATCTGGATACGGAAACCGCGATTGACCTGGACCTTGCCGTGGTCATCCACCCACGACACCCGGAACGTGATCGCGCGTTCCGGCTCGCAGATGCGCTCTAGGATGCCCGAGGTCAGATAGTGCGGATTGGCTTCAAGAAAGGGCCACAGGCTGCGTAGGACTTCTTCTACAGCCTGGTGGAATTCCGGTTGGTCCGGGTCGCGTTTCTTGAGGCGGGCAAGGAAGGAATCGACGGATTCGGTCATGAACAGTCTCGGCAAATTGATTGTTGTTAAACGGAGATTGAGCCGGACTTTATCAATTCGTTTCGCACCGCGACAGGGCAAAATGTCGCTTTTGTGAAATTAAATGGTGCAATAAGTATAAATAACTGCCTTTTTTTGCCCTTAAATGGGGATTTCACTCTGAGTTTTGCACCAACAGGTAGGCCGTTATCGCAGGCAAGCCAGCTCCCACATTGGATCGAGTACACCGGTCATGTGGGAGCTGGCTTGCCTGCGATAGCGGCGGTGCAGTTACAGATGCAGCGACTGACCCACCGCTTTCGCGAGCAAGCCCGCACAGCATTTGCCCACAGACCCGCGCATGTCTCTAGCGCGTACCGGGCACCAGGTCGAGTATCTCGTCGATGCCCAGGCAACGTGGCTCCAGTTCCAGCGTCCTGCCATTGGCGAGTATGCCGACGGCGGTATCGCGCATGGCCAGGTAGGCACTGCGCAACATGTGATTGGCATAAATCACCGCGTTGAAACCTGCTCGCTCCAGCACCTCGAACTTCAGGTGAACATAGCTGGTCGGCACACAAATCAGCGGTACCCTGGGCCGCTGCAGGCGAAACTGCCGGGCGAATTCCAGAATTTCCAGGCCATCCTGCTTGCGGCTGTGGATCATGATGCCATCCGCCCCCGCATCGACATACGCCAGGCACCGCGCCATCGCCTCTTCCATGCCGCGATCCAGAATCAAGCTTTCACACCGGGCAATCATCATCAGCCCTGAGCCGGTGCGACTCGTGCACCCGGCCTGGAGCTTGGCGCAAAAGGCCTCGATGGACTCCTGCGCCTGGTCGACCTCGATGCCCAAGAGTGAATTCTTCTTCAGGCCGCATTTGTCTTCGATCACCACCGCCGAGACGCCTGCGCGCTCCAGCATCTTGATATGAATCGCGAAATGTTCGGCCTTACCGCCGGTATCGGCGTCGAATATCAGCGGCAGCGAGCACACATCGAAGATTTCGCGAATCCCCGGCAATCGGTTACTGGGCGAAAGAATTTCGATGTCGGGTAACCCGCGCTGGGTCGAGTCGGTCAGCGAACTCGACCAGATGGCGTCGTACCCCACCGTATGCCCTGGGCTGATTTCCAGCCTGGCGCGCTGCGCGAGCAACGCCGATATCGGGCTATGGGCTTCGAGTACTCGCAGGCAACGGTTGCTATCCAATAGCGCCGACAGAGGGCGTCGGCGCGCTTCGGTATCCATCATAGGGTTCAGGCTCCTTATCAGCGGCACAACAAGGGTTATCGGACAGCCTCAATCCCAGGCGGGCTGTTCGCACTTGAGCACCGACGCCATCTTTTGCAGATGTTCGCAGGCCCTGGCCACGTACTCCCTGGAAAGCCGCGCGATACGCGCGTAATCCACGGCCTGCCCGGTGGCGCTGGCATACAGCCGCAACGCCTCAGCGGCATGTTTGAAGTGGCGTGCTTCCACGCTGCCGCAATGCACGCTGAGAAAACTTGCGACGCGGCTGGCCTCACCGGCGCTATAGCCCCGTACATCGCGCAACCACTGCTTCCATAGCGGGGTCATCAGGTTGTATTCGCCGGTATTGAACAACTCCGTCATGGCCATCATTTCCAGCGCTTCGATGAGTTGCGGCGCCAATGGGCGTTTTTCCCCCACCCAACCGGAGAACTCTTTGGTAATCGGGTTGAGGAATTTGTCTTGCAGGCGCCAATCATCGGAGCCGCAGATGGCCGAAGCCATGCGGTAATACAGCTTGGAATGGTGCGGATGCCCATGCATTTCACCCAGCCCGATGTCCTCGACAATGATCTCCCCACAATGGGCCGCCGCTTCGAGCATTTTCAACCGGGCGTCATCCGTCAACGATGCCGACTCCTGGAGGATGCGCACGATGACGCTCGAGACGGCATGGGCGGCGCCGTCCGGGCTACGCCAGCCACAGAAGAACGTACACAGTGACGACTCGCTCCAATTACTGGAGGTCATGTCGACATAGGTCTCGCAGTACGTGTCCAGCGCGGCGGTTTGACTGTTGAAACCGCTGAGCAGGGCCTGGACCAGATGTCCGTCCTCGACATCCACCAGCGCCTGGTTCACGTACCCGATCAATTGGCGGCTCAGATTTTCCACGGCTCATATCCTTTTAAGGTGGGGTTAATGCGCAACGATTTCTGACATGAAACGACTAAAGCGTGTGAGGCCCTCAATCAGCGCTTCACGCTCAACGGCGTAGGAGATGCGGATGCTGTTTTCGTCGCCACAGCCAGAGCCGGGCACTACCGCGATATGGGCCTCGGTCAATAACAGATCGGCCAAGTGGTCGACGTCACGAATAACGGTGCCCAGGTAGCGGCCCCCCAACTTGCGGGACACATCGATAAACAGATAGAACGCCCCTTCCGGCGGGGCGCACCGAATGCCGTCGACATGCCCCAGGCAGGTGCAGGCCACGAGCAATTGCTGGTCGAGGAAGGCATTGACCTGGCGGGTAAAGTGCGGCGCGTCCGCCATCAGGCTGCCGAGCGCGGCATATTGGGACAGGCTGCTGGGGTTGGACGTCGTATGCCCTTGCAGGTTGTGCATGGCGGCGATGACTGGGGCGGGCGCGCACGCATACCCTACCCGCCAGCCGGTGACCGCGTGGCTCTTGGAAAACGAATCGACCAGTACCGTCTGATGTTTGAGCGGCGCAAACAGCGACACGATGTTGTGATGTTCATGGGGCGCGCGCACCAGTTTGCGGTAACACTCGTCGAACACCACCCAAAGCCTGTGTGCGAAGGCGAGCCGGGCAATCCCCAGCAGTTCTTCGCGCTGATAAACCGTGCCCGTCGGATTGTTCGGGGTGTTGATCACAATCATCCGGGTGCGCGGGGTCAGGGCCTTCTGGACCGCTGCGCAGGTGAGGCGATAGTCATCCGCAGCCGTGTCGACATAGACGGGAACGCCACCGGCCAGTTGGATCTGGGTGGGGAAGGTTTCCCAGTACGGCACCGCGACGATGACTTCATCCCCCGGATTGAGCAGCACCATTGCGGCGTTATACAGCGCCTGCTTGGCACCGGCGGTCACCGCTATTTCATCGGCGGCGTAATTCACCCCGCAGCGCTGAGTGACCTGCTGCGCCAGCGCGTGGCGAAGCTGGGGCAGGCCGATGGGCGGCGTGTAGCGGTTGCGGGCAGTGGCGAGCGCATCGGCCGCGGCGGCTTTCATCACCGGGCAGGCATCGAAGGACAATTCGCCCGCGGCAAAGTTGACCACGTTGACGCCGGCTTCTTTCAAGGCATTGGCTTTACTGCGCATGCTGGATGTGCCGGGTGCGCTAAGACGTTGCGCACGCTGGGACAACGGCAATGACACGGCAGACGGTTCACTGTTATTCATTGTTATACCTGCCAGAACACGTTGGAACGTTCGTTCGCCCTACCGGGCTTGGGCCTCCAGCCCTTGCTGAACCCGCCAGGACAGCGGCAAGGTCAGCAACAGGGTGGCGGCCAGCAACAGGACGGCCATGGGCACACCGGTGGCGTCCCCAAGGCTGCCGAACAGCACCGGCGCCAAGGCGCCGCCACCGATGGTGCCGGTGTAGAACACGGCGAACGCCTGGTCGCGCCTGCCCGGCCCTGCCAGGTCCGGGACTGCGCCGTACAGCACCGACGACGTGCCGTTCAGCGCCAGCCCCAGCAGCGGCAACATCACCATCAAGCCGGCGTAGGGCAAGTACACCGCCATGACGATCAACACGGCCGTGGTGAACTCCGTGGCCCATACCGTTTTCATCATGCCGATGCGCGCACCGAGGTAACCGCACAACAATTTGCCGAAGGCGCCCCCGACGAACAGCATCGTCAGCGCCAGGCCGATGCCCGCAGGCCCGGCGCCCTTGGCCTTGAGCAAAAACGGCAGGAACGTGAGGAAACCCATGCGCACGGCGCTGTCCAGCGTGCCGGTCACGATCAGCGCACGCAGCCCGCTCGCAGAGCCGGCGCCGACGCTCGTACGGGCGGCTTTCACCGGCGCTGCCGAAGCCTCGGCGCGTGCCGGGATCAGCCACCACAACAGGCCTGCCGCCAGCAGCCCGAGTACACCCAGCAGGGTGACACTGGCGCGCCAACTGATGACCGCCAGCAACAGCCCGATCAACCCCGGGATCAGGGTCTTGCCGATATCGCCGCTGAAGTTGTACTGCGACAGCGCTTGTTTGACGCCTCCGCCGGCCTCGTGCGCATCGGTGATCAACGACGAGGCCAGCGGGTGCTGCGTACTCGCGCCGAGCCCGCCCAGCAGCAGCGCCAACAGCAACACGCCCAGCCCACCGGCCTGGCCGGCCAGCAGGTAGGCCAGGCCCGCCAACGCCGTGCCACCTACCAGCAAGCGTTCACGCCCCCAGCGCGCGGCAGCCCGGCTGGCCAGTAACTGAAAACCGGCCATCATGCCCGCATAGGCACCGCGCAACAGGCCGATCTGGGCGTAGCTGAGGCCGAACTGCGCTTGCCAGATCGGCAACAGCACATAAATCACATCGGTCAGCCCGTCGTGCACGGCATGCGCGCCGCAGCCGGCCACCAGAGCGCGGCGACGCACGCTGACCGGGTCAGGCGGCGACAACGATGGCGTTGCGGTCTGCTTCAGGGTGTTCATCTGGGTCAGAGGCTCTCAGGCAAAACGCCGGGTTAACCCAGCAACTGCGCACAGTCGCTCATCACACTGGCTTTACGCTGCAGGTATTGGGCGAAAATGTCGCGTGCCGTGGCGGGGTCCACTTCAATCTGCATGGCAGTGGTGAACTCATTCACCGCCGCCACCGCATGGGCGAAATGGTTGCTCTCAGTACCGCCGGTGTGCACCGTGACCCAGGCCACCGTCGCACGGGATTTCTCCGGCGGCACGCCCATGTCCCGCACGAACCACTGCGAGTACAACGGGTGGATGAATTCCACTTCGCCATGGGTGTACACCTCGTGGATCAACGTGGTCAGCAACCCCTGCAGCAGGTCGCGATCACGCAGGCGGCGGGTGTCGGTCCAGTCCTTGAACGCCTGTGCCGAGGGCAGGCAATTGTCCTTCAATATCCACTGGTCATCACCGCACAGCGCGGTGGCCATGGTGTAGAACAGGTCTGCGTGCAGGGTGTTGCCCAACGCGCCCAGATCTTCATCGGTGATGCGTTGCAGGCTGCCGCAGGCGCGGTACAACTGCGCCGCGGCGGCGGAGCCTTCATCGGAGCGCGCCAGCAAGGTAATGCGGTTGGCCAGGCCGGACACACTGGCTGCCGAATTATTGGTCTTGGACCAACTGGCGAAGAACTTGCGCAGTACCGCCGGCGAATGCCGACGCGAGGTAAGTCGCGCAAAAGCGTCTTCGATATCCACCAGCGCGTCTTCCTGAGCCCAGAAGGCTTCGAACAGCGCGTGGCGCAAGGCGCCGGCCGGCATGTCGTTCAATACCGGTTCGATGAGCTTTAACAACTGGCTGCGCTTGATCACGGTGTTAGTCATGTTCACCTCTCATAGTCCTTTATTGGATGAAAAATCAGGCTGGTTTGCCGCGCTGTCCGGCGATCAGGGCCTGGGGCTTTACCGGTTTCCAGCCCAGCAGGGCAATCGCCAGCGACAACAGCTGAAAACCTGCGACCAACGCGACGCAGCCCGGCCAGCCCCATTGATTCCAGAGCATGGCCGGGGCCACGGCGCCGGCGCTGCCGCCCAGGTAATAACCGGTCAGGTACAGCCCCACGGCGCCGGACTTGTCCGGGCCCGCCGTGGTGGCGATATACGCATTGGCGGATGCCTGTGCCAGGAATACGCCGGTGGAGCTCAGGGCCAGCCCCAGCACGATCAGCCACAGGGACGGCAACAATGTCAGCGCCGAGCCACAGATGCCGAGCGCCACAGCGCCGGTCAGTAACTGCGATTGTGGTCGCGATTTGCTCAAGCGCCCCGCAACAGGAATGACCACCAGCGCCAGCAGGAACACCGCATACAAAGTGCCCAAGGCTGCAGCGCCCAGGTTGAACGGGGCCTGGCTGAGATACAGCCCGGCATAGGTAAAGGTTGCGACTTGGGAGAACAGCACGCAGAAACCGACGCCATAGGCCGCCAGCAAGGGTTTGCGCAGGAGCCGGCGCACCCCGTGCATGCCCACGGCCGCAACGCCGGGCCGCGCCACCGGATTGGCCGGCAACAGCCACACAATCAGCAGGCCGACCAGCAGGCTGATCACCGCCAACAGTTCGAAGGCTTCGCGCCAGCCCACATATTGGGTCATGACACCCGAGACAAAGCGCCCGGCAAACCCACCGAGCACCGTCCCCGCGACGTACAAACTGGTGATCTCGGTGACCGTGGCCGCACGCCAGCGATCACCGATGTAGGCCACGCTGGTGGCGAACACCACTGGGATTAACATCCCTTCGACAAAACGCCACACCAGCAGCTCGGCAAAACTGTCCACATAGGCCGTCAGCAGCGTCGGTAGCGCCAGCAGCAATGCGGCCACGGCAATCACCGTGCGCTGCTCGAAACGGCCGGTCAGGCGCCCGACAAACGGCGCGGTCAACGCCACGGCCAACGTGGTCACCGTGATGCTCCACCCTGCCTGTCGGGCACTCACCTGGAAGCTTTCGGCAAACGCAGGCAGGATGCTCTGTGTCGCATAAAGATTCAGAAACGCCGCACAGCCACACAGGAACACGGCGAAGCGGGCGTGATGCATGCGCGGGTTCATGTGGCCTCTCGTCTTATAGTCGAGGATGTTTATAGAATACCCAGCGCAGGGAACACCAATACCGAATTCGGACCGATCAATACCCAGGAAACAGAATGCTTGATCTACGCAAGTTACGGTACTTCCTGACGGTCGCCGAAGAGCTGCACTTCGGCCGCGCAGCCCAGCGCCTGCACCTTGCCCAGCCGCCCCTGACGCGGCAGATTTCGGCCCTGGAAACCGAGCTTGGCTTTCGCCTGTTCGACCGCACCAGTCGCACGGTCACACTGACCGCCCAAGGCCAGCACTTTTTGCCGTATGCCCGCGCAGCGCTGGAGCACGCCAGGCTTGCACAAGACATCGCCGCCAAGCTGGCTGCCGGCTCGACTGGCCAACTGGTCGTAGGCTATGCCAGCTCGATCGCGTTGTCGGAACTCTTCAGCCAAACCCTGCAAGCCTTCGCCCAGCGTTTTCCCGATGTGCAACTGACCCTGGTGGAGAGCGCTTCCGGCAGCCTGCACACGCACGTGCTGGACGGGCGCATCGACGTCGGCATGAGCCGCCTGCTGCCGGAGGCTGGGCAAACCGGCGTCGAGGCTTTGTCGTTGGGGCAAGAACCGCTGGTGGCGGCTCTTTGCAGCGACAACCCGCTGGCGGAGCAGAGCGAAGTCACCCTCGCCCAGCTCAGTGAGTACCCGTTGATTCTGTTCCCCAGCGATTACGGTTCGGGCCTCAACGGCTCCATCGAGCACCTGTATCAACGCCGTGGCCTGGCGCTGCGCCCGGGCCCTGCTGGGCGCCAGATCACCTCGATCATCGCCCTGGTGGCGGCAGGCCAAGGTGTCTCGCTCGTGCCCCAGTGCACCCGCACCCTGGCCAGGGAAGGCGTGGTCTACCGCCCCTTGGCAGACCCCGAAGCCTGGGTACACCTGCTGATACTCACGCGCTCACCGTCACGCTCATTGTTGGTCGAGGCGTTTATGGGGGTGGTCGAAGAATTGCTGCGCAGCCGCCCAACGCTGGCGCCCACGACGCTTCCGGCATAACGCGGGCAAAAAAATACCCCTGCGTGAGGGGTATTTTTTCAACAGGCTGTTGCGGCTATTGCAGCATCAGGCCAGCTTTTTGTGACGCACACGGTGCGGCTGGGCAGCGGCCTCACCCAAGCGCTTCTTACGGTCGGCTTCGTACTCGGTGTAGTTGCCTTCGAAGAACACCGCCTGGGAGTCATCTTCGTACGCCAGGATGTGGGTCGCGACGCGGTCAAGGAACCACCGATCGTGAGAGATCACAATGGCGGCGCCCGGGAAGTCCAGCAGGGCTTCTTCCAGGGAACGCAGGGTTTCAACGTCGAGGTCGTTGGACGGTTCGTCGAGCAGCAACACGTTGCCGCCCTCTTTCAGGGTCAGGGCCAGGTGCAAGCGACCGCGCTCACCACCGGACAGGTCCTTGACGAACTTCTGCTGGTCGCCGCCCTTGAAGTTGAAACGGCCGACGTAGGTGCGCGACGGGATTTCATAGTTGCCGATACGGATCTGGTCGGAACCGTCAGAGATCTGCTGGAACACAGTCTTGCTGCCGTCGAGGTCGTCGCGGCTCTGGTCCACACAGGCCAGTTGCACGGTGTCACCGATCTCGATGCTGCCGGAGTCCGGGGTTTCCTTGCCCATCAGCATGCGGAACAGGGTGGATTTACCCGCACCGTTACCGCCGATAACGCCGACGATCGCGCCTTTTGGCATGGCGAACGACAGGTTGTCGATCAGCACGCGGTCGCCATAGCCTTTGGTCACGTTCTTGAACTCGATGACCTTGTCACCCAGGCGCGGACCGGCCGGGATGTAGATCTCGTTGGTTTCGCTGCGCTTCTGGAATTCCTGCGACTGCATTTCTTCAAAGCGTTGCAGACGGGCCTTGGATTTGGACTGGCGGGCCTTGGCGCCTTTGCGCACCCACTCCAGTTCTTCCTTCATGGCTTTTTCGTGGGCCGATTGCTGCTTGGATTCGGCGGCCAGACGGTCGGACTTGGCTTCCAGCCAACCGGAGTAGTTGCCCTCGTAAGGGATACCGGCGCCGCGGTCGAGCTCCAGGATCCAGCCGGCGACGTTGTCCAGGAAGTAACGGTCGTGCGTGATCGCAACCACGGTACCCGGGAAATCGTGCAGAAAGTGCTCCAGCCAGGCGACGGAATCGGCGTCCAGGTGGTTGGTCGGTTCGTCGAGCAGCAGCATGTCAGGGGCCGACAGCAGCAGGCGGCACAGGGCCACACGACGCTTCTCACCACCGGACAGGTGCTCGACCTTTGCGTCCCAGGCTGGCAGGCGCAGCGCATCGGCGGCGACTTCCAGTTGGCGCTCCAGGTTGTGGCCATCGCCCGCCTGCAGGATCGCTTCGAGCTTGGCCTGTTCGGCAGCCAGCTTGTCGAAGTCGGCATCCGGTTCGGCGTAGGCGGCGTACACCTCATCGAGGCGGGCCTGGGCGTCCTTGATCACGCTGACGGCTTCTTCGACCACTTCGCGCACGGTCTTGGTCGGGTCCAGGATCGGCTCTTGCGGCAGGTAACCGATGTTCAGGTCCGGCATCGGACGGGCTTCGCCTTCGAACTCGGTGTCGACGCCCGCCATGATTTTCAGCAGGGTGGACTTACCCGAACCGTTGAGGCCGAGCACGCCGATCTTGGCGCCTGGGAAGAAGGACAGCGAAATGTTTTTCAGGATTTCCCGCTTCGGCGGAACTACTTTTCCCAGCCGATGCATGGTGAAGACGTATTGAGCCATGGTGAACCTAGCGTCAGTGACTGATGAATTAAGCGGACGAAGCCCGTGCCAGGCCATGCGCCGCGCGGGCCTTTGACTATCATCAATGCCAGCGAGCAAAAAAAGCCTGAATGTCTGGGGCTGGAACGCCCCCGCGTAACCGGCAAAGCTACCTGAATGCGCTGGGGCAGTCCAGCCAGGCAGGACTGGCACTTTGCCACAACTCAAGGCATGCTAGCCGCCCTTCGGGCGTCCGGCTTATAGTGCACGTCGCGCGCCAGTCCAGCCAAACCGCAGGATCACAGTTTGTCCAACGTCACGCCGCCCACGCCCTTGCGCGCCGCTCATATTGCGCCGGGAGCGCCCCTGCACGGCACCTTGAAAGGCGCGTTGGCGACGCTTGTCCTGCTGTTGCTCGCCCTGTTGTTCTGGCAACTGCTGGACCAATTGCAGCAAAACCAGAAAAACCAACAGCAATACACCATCGACTACAGCGCCGACCTGGCCGAGCAGATCAGCCAGAACATGGCCCTGAGCGCACAGATCGCCCTGAACCTGTTGCCGATTGTCGAGCCGCCGCGCAATGCCGAACAGCAGCAGGCCCTGATGCGCACGCTGCAGCGCTCATTACCGGACCTGCGCAGCTTCGCCCTGCTCGCCCCCAGCGGCGCACTGATCAGCGACACTGCCGAAGGCAGCCAAGACAGTGCCCTGCTCGAAGACCTGGTCAAGCGCAGTCACGCCCAGTCCTACTACCTGAGCAATGATAATGACGGCACGGTCATCTATCTGTTGCTGCACCAACCCAGCGGTGGCTCCAAGGTGTACTGGGCCTTGCGCCTGGCGCCCAATTATCTGGCCAACCTCACACGCCAGGATGTCCAGGGCCAGCGCCCGATGTGGGCAATCGAGAACAGCCTGAACCATCGTGTGGTCAGCCGTGACAGCGGCATGCCGGCGCAGTGGTCCGGCGCCCTGACACCGGATGAATTGAACCGCAGCGTGCTGGTCACGCCGTTGAGCAAAAGCGATTGGCAACTGCGCGGCATGTTTGACCGCAGCGCGGTATTGGAACAACTACTGCCCGCCTTTATCGGCAAGTGCCTGCTGGGCCTGGCGTTCTCGCTGATCCCGGTGATCGTGCTGCTCAACATGCGCCGCCGCCAACGCCAGGTGAACGAAGGCCGGCGACGCTACCAGGACATCTTCGAAGGCACCGGCGTCGCGTTGTGCGTGTTGGACCTGTCGGGGCTCAAGGCGTTTTGCAACAAGACCCAGGTGCAAAGCCGTGAGCAGTTGCACGCCTGGTTGCAGGCCAACCCCACGGAGCGCAAGCAACTGCTCAAGGAGTTGCGCGTCACCGAGGTCAACCAGATGGCCGTGCGCCTGCTCAACGTCGCGTCCTGCGAGCAGGCGTGGGAACGCCTGATCGATGACTGCCCGCGCAATGCCACGTCCATCGGCTATCAGGTGCTGGAAGCCGTACTGACCCGGCAAAAACAGCTGGAGCTGGAAATCCAGCTCAACGACGTGGCCGGCAACGAACAGTACCTGTGGCTGGTGATGCGTTTGCCGGAGCAGCAGGATGACGTCAAGGCCGTGATTCTCAGCATCAGCGACATCACCAGCCGCAAGCTGATCGAGTTGTCGCTGGTGGAGCGTGAAAGCTTCTGGTCGGATGTGGTGCGCACCGTGCCCGACCACCTGTATGTGCAAGACGTGATCAGCCAGCGCATGATTTTCAGCAACCATCATTTGGGTCACACCCTGGGCTACAACAAAGCCGAACTGCAGCAAATGGGTGAGTACTTCTGGGAAATCCTGCTGCACCCCGAAGACGCCGAGCACTACCATGACGCGCGCCAACAACAACGCCAGGTCGGCTATACGACCCAATTGCACTGCCAACTGCGCTTTCGTCACCGCAATAACCAGTGGCGCCGCTTCGATATCCGCGAACAGGCCCTGGCCCGCGATACGTCTACGGTGGTCACCCGGATCATCGGCGTGGCCAAGGACATTACCGACCAGATCGAGGCCAGTGAATCGCTGCGCGACAGTGAACAGCGCTACCGGATGCTGGCCGAAAGCATCAGCGACGTGATCTGCTCCACCGACAGCCAACTGGCCCTCAACTACATCAGCCCCTCGGTCAACACCGTCCTGGGCTATGACGTGGACTGGGTGTTCAAGAACGGCTGGCAGTCGATCGTTGCCAACCCTCAGCAGTTGACCGGCATTTATAGCCTGATGGAACAGGTCAGCCGCGCCCTCGGCAACCCCGACGCCTTGAACACCTTGCGCGATGAACTGCAGACCCAACTGTTTCTGTTCGACTGCCTGCGCGCCGACGGGCGCAAGGTGCCGATAGAACTGCGCCTGGTGCTGGTGTGGGATGAACATGGCGCGTTTGAAGGCATCCTCGGCGTGGGCCGCGATATCAGCCAGCAACGCCGCGCCGAAAAAGACCTGCGCATGGCGGCCACGGTATTCGAGCATTCCACCTCGGCGATCCTGATCACCGACCCGGCCGGTTATATCGTGCAAGCCAACGAGGCGTTCAGCCGGGTCAGCGGCTATGCGGTGAGCGATGTGCTCGACCAGTTGCCCAATATGCTCACCGTCGATGAGCAGCAGGAAGCCCATCTGCGTTATGTGCTCAAGCAATTGCACCAGCACAGCACCTGGGAAGGCGAGGTGTGGCTCAAGCGTCTCAATGGCGAGCATTACCCGGCCTGGGTGGGCATTACCGCGGTGTTCGACGACGAAGGCGACCTGGCCAGTTACGTGTGTTTCTTCAGCGATATCAGCGAGCGCAAGGCCAGTGAGCAGCGCATCCACCGCCTGGCCTACTACGACGCCCTGACCCACCTGCCCAACCGCACCCTGTTCCAGGACCGCCTGCACACCGCGTTGCAGTCCGCCGAACGGCAGAAGTCGTGGGTGGTGCTGATGTTCCTCGACCTTGACCGCTTCAAGCCGATCAACGACTCCCTCGGCCACGCGGCCGGCGACCGCATGCTCAAGGAAATGGCCACGCGCCTGCTCGGCTGCGTGGCCGAGGACGACACCGTGGCGCGCATGGGCGGCGACGAATTCACCTTGCTCCTGCAACCACGGGTCAGCCGCGACATGGCGCTGAACCGCGCCATTCATGTGGCCGAGCAGATCCTCGCCAGCCTGGTCAAACCTTTTGTGCTGGAGGGCCGCGAATTCTTCGTGACCGCCAGCATCGGCATCGCCCTGAGCCCGCAAGACGGCAACGAGCTGAGCCAATTGATGAAAAACGCCGACACGGCGATGTATCACGCTAAAGAGCGCGGCAAGAACAACTTCCAGTTCTACCAGGCCGACATGAACGCCAGCGCCCTGGAGCGCCTGGAGCTGGAAAGCGACCTGCGCCACGCCCTGGACCAGAACGAATTCGTGCTCTATTACCAGCCGCAATTCAGCGGCGACGGCAAACGCCTGACCGGCGCCGAAGCCCTGCTGCGCTGGCGCCACCCGCGCCGTGGCCTGGTACCGCCCGGGGACTTTATCCCGGTGCTGGAAGAGCTCGGGCTGGTGGTGGATGTGGGCGACTGGG
The DNA here is from genome assembly GCF_037976155.1 of Pseudomonas sp. FSL L8-0168. NCBI lineage: Bacteria > Pseudomonadati > Pseudomonadota > Gammaproteobacteria > Pseudomonadales > Pseudomonadaceae > Pseudomonas > Pseudomonas sp. FSL L8-0168. The sequence continues at coordinate 4,450,309 of NZ_CP150262.1, forward strand.
TAATCGGCGAAGCCTGCCGCCAGCTCAAGACCTGGCACCAGAACAAGGTGCGCGTGCCGAAAGTCTCAGTGAACATCTCGGCGCGGCAGTTCTCCGACGGCCAACTGGGCACGCGTATCGCCACCATTCTCAAGGACACCGGCCTGCCGCCGGCGTGCCTGGAGCTGGAACTGACCGAAAGTATCCTGATGCGTGAAGTCAACGAAGCCCTGCAGATCCTCGCCAGCCTGAAAAACCTGGGCCTGAGCATTGCGGTGGATGACTTTGGCACCGGCTATTCGTCGCTCAACTACCTCAAGCAATTCCCCATCGATGTGCTGAAGATCGACCGCACCTTCGTCGACGGCCTGCCCTCGGGTGAGCAGGACGCACAGATTGCCCGGGCGATCATTGCCATGGCCCACAGCCTGAACCTGGCGGTGATTGCCGAAGGGGTGGAAACCCATGAGCAGTTAGACTTCCTGCGTGAGCATGGCTGTGATGAGGTGCAGGGTTACCTGTTCGGGCGGCCAATGCCGGCGAATCGGTTTGAGGTGCAGTTCAGTAATGATGCGCTGTTCATGTTTGACTGAAAGTGCCGTCCCTGATCGTTCCCACGCTCTGCGTGGGAGCGCAATTCTGGACGCTCTGCGTCCGCTTTTAAATGTGACGCAGAGCGCCACGGGATGCATTCCCACGCAGAGCGTGGGAACGATCAGGGGCTGAGTGAAAACCACTTGTCCGCGACATGATGTCCTTTCATATGCCATCTAAAACCCATTGGGTTAGAATGCCCTCCTTTTCTGCCCCCGATCCTTGAGGACCGCCATGTTCAGCCGTGATTTGACTATTGCCAAGTACGACGCCGATCTCTTCGCCGCCATGGAGCAAGAAGCCGTGCGCCAGGAAGAGCACATTGAGCTGATCGCTTCGGAAAACTACACCAGCCCTGCGGTGATGGAGGCTCAAGGTTCGGTTCTGACCAACAAGTACGCCGAAGGCTACCCAGGCAAGCGCTACTACGGTGGTTGCGAGTACGTCGACGTGGTTGAGCAGTTGGCCATCGACCGTGCAAAAGAGCTGTTCGGCGCCGATTACGCCAACGTCCAGCCACACGCCGGTTCCCAAGCCAACAGCGCCGTGTACCTGGCCCTGCTGCAAGGCGGCGACACCATCCTGGGCATGAGCCTGGCCCACGGCGGTCACCTGACCCACGGCGCCACGGTTTCGTCCTCCGGCAAGCTGTACAACGCCGTTCAGTACGGTATCGATGCCAACGGCCTGATCGACTACGACGAAGTCGAGCGCCTGGCGGTCGAGCACAAGCCAAAAATGATCGTGGCCGGTTTCTCTGCCTACTCGCAGATCCTGGACTTCCCACGCTTCCGTGAAATCGCCGACAAGGTCGGTGCCTACCTGTTCGTCGACATGGCCCACGTGGCCGGTCTGGTGGCTGCGGGCGTTTACCCCAACCCAGTGCCTTACGCTGACGTGGTCACCACCACGACCCACAAGACCCTGCGCGGTCCACGTGGCGGCCTGATCCTGGCGCGTGCCAACGCCGAGATCGAGAAGAAGCTCAACTCCGCCGTTTTCCCGGGCGCCCAAGGCGGCCCGCTGGAGCACGTGATCGCGGCCAAGGCGATCTGCTTCAAGGAAGCACTGCAGCCTGAGTTCAAGACCTACCAGCAACAAGTGGTCAAGAACGCCAAGACCATGGCCAGCGTGTTCATCGAGCGCGGCTTTGACGTGGTGTCCGGCGGTACTGAAAACCATCTGTTCCTGCTGTCGCTGATCAAGCAGGACATTTCCGGTAAAGATGCTGATGCTGCCCTGGGCAAAGCCTTCATCACCGTGAACAAGAACTCCGTGCCGAACGACCCACGTTCGCCGTTCGTCACCTCCGGCCTGCGCTTCGGCACCCCGGCAGTGACCACCCGTGGCTTCAAGGAAGCCGAGTGCAAGGAACTGGCGGGCTGGATCTGCGACATCCTGGCCGACCTGAACAACGAAGCCGTGATCGACGCGGTACGTGAGAAGGTCAAGGCCATCTGCAAGAAGCTGCCGGTATACGGCGCTTGATGGCAGTTGCGTGAATAAGAAGCCCGGCTCATGAGCCGGGCTTTTTTATGCCGATTTCAATTTGAAACAGGGTCAAGTGTGGGAGCTGGCTTGCCTGCGATGGCGGTTGTGCAGTCAGCCCATCAGTGATTGACCCACCGCTATCGCAGGCAAGCCAGCTCCCACATTGGCGTGCATTTCAAGCCGAGTTCATTGGTAGACCCGCTCAAAGCCTTGGCGAATCTTGTCTTCGGGCAGCTCATCGGCAATAAACACGATCACACTCTCCCGCGCCTCGCCCTCGGCCCATTCGGTATCCCAGTCGAAGCCATACAGCTTCAGCACGCCCTGGAACACCATGCGTCGATCCTCCCCGGCAATGTTCAACACGCCTTTGTAACGCAGCAGTTGCTTGCCATGGTCTTCCAGCAGCTCGTTCATGAACTCGCTGAGACGGTCGATATCCAGCGGCTGGTCGGTGCGTAGCACCAGGCTGGAAATACGGTCCACCGAAGGCGCTGCACTCACCGGGCGCAGGCTCATGCCGGCATTGAGGTTGAAGCCGCGTACGTCCAGCAGCTCGGCCAAATCAATCTTGCCGTGGTCCACTACGCGAATCGGCGCACGGCGGTTGATGCGGGTGAGGCGCTGGCTGAGGGCGTCGAAGCTGGCGTCGTCTACCAAGTCGCGTTTGCTCACCAGCAAGCGGTCGGCAAAGCCGATCTGGGCCTGGGCGATGGTCTGGGTCAGGTGATGCTCGGCGTGGGCCGCATCCACCAAGGTGATGATGCCGTCGAGGATATAACGCTCGCGCAGTTCTTCGTCGATGAAGAACGTCTGGGCCACCGGCGCCGGGTCGGCCAGGCCGGTGCATTCGATCACCAGCCGGTCGAAGGCGATCTCGCCGCTGTCCAGGCGTTCCAGCAGCAGGTACAGGGCTTTGGTCAGGTCGGTGTGGATGGTGCAGCACACGCAGCCGTTGGACAGGGTCATCACTTGCACCGGCTCGTCGCCCAGCAGTTGGGTGTCGATACCGGCGTCACTGAATTCGTTTTCGATCACGGCGATTTTCAAGCCGTGCTCGGCTTTGAGCAGGTGGCGCAGCAAGGTGGTCTTGCCGGCGCCGAGAAAGCCACTGAGGATGGTGACGGGGATGGGAGAGGACAAGAGATTCTCCTTGAAGAAAAACAGAAACAAATGTGGGAGCAAAGGCCCCTGTGGGAGCTGGCTTGCCTGCGATGCAGACAACTCGGTGCTTGCGTCAGACCGAGGTGATGCTATCGCAGGCAAGCCAGCTCCCACAGAAAGCCCTGCTCCCACAGGGATATTGCATTGGCCCGCGTTACCGGGTCAGCAGCACTTGGGCCCACCCTTGCCGCCGTAACGGGCTTCCTGGCGTTCCCGGAAGAACGCCTTGTAGTCCATCACCGGCTTGTCCGGGTGTTTGGTTTGCATATGCTCGACGTAGGTGTCGTAGTCGGGCATGCCGACCATCAGGCGGGCGGCCTGACCGAGGTATTTACCGAGGCGACTGATGTCATTGAACATGCTTGCAATCCTCGTTTACGCGTCCGGTACAGCCTGGAACGGGGCTTCTTTATCCGTACGTTCTTTGTTACCCCAGGCGGCGACGCCGACTTTGAGCGCATAGAACAGGATGCTGAACACCACGAACAGGAACAGCGCCGTCAGCGTTGCGTTGGTGTAGGCGTTCCAGATCACGTGCTGCATCTGGTCGATGCTCTTGGCCGGGGCGAGGATCTGGCCGTTAGCCAGGGCATCGCTGTATTTCTTGGCCAGCGACAGGAAGCCGATCGCCGGGTTGGCGTCGAACAGCTTGATGAAGCCTGCCGTGGTGGTGCAGATCAGCAGCCAGACAGCCGGCAACATGGTCACCCAGATGTAGCGCTGACGCTTCATTTTGATCAGCACAACGGTCGCCAGCATCAGCGCGATACCGGCCAGCATCTGGTTGGAGATACCGAACAGCGGCCACAAGGTATTGATGCCACCCAGCGGGTCGATCACGCCCTGGTACAGCAAGTAACCCCACATCGCCACGCAGCCTGCGGTAGCAATCAGGTTGGCAGTCCAGGACTCGGTGCGTTTGAGCGCAGGCACGAAGGAACCGAGCAGGTCTTGCAGCATGAAACGACCGGCGCGGGTACCGGCATCCACTGCCGTAAGGATGAACAGCGCTTCGAACAGGATCGCAAAGTGGTACCAGAACGCCATGGTGTTTTCACCCGGCAGCACGCTGTGCAGGATCTGCGCGATACCTACCGCCAAAGTCGGCGCGCCGCCGGCACGTGCCAGGATGGTGGTTTCACCGATATCGTGGGCAACGGCTGACAGCGCCTCAGGCGTAATGGCAAAGCCCCAACTGCTGACGGTTTGCGCCACGGTGACCACGTCGGTGCCGACAATGGCAGCCGGGCTGTTCATGGCGAAGTACACGCCAGGCTCAATCACCGAGGCGGCAACCATCGCCATGATGGCCACGAACGACTCCATCAGCATGCCGCCGTAACCGATGTAACGGGCATGGCTCTCACTGGCGAGCAACTTGGGCGTGGTGCCCGAGGAGATCAGCGCATGGAAGCCCGAGACCGCGCCACAGGCAATGGTGATGAACAGGAACGGGAACAGGCCGCCCTTCCACACCGGGCCGGTGCCGTCGATGAACTGGGTGAGAGCCGGCATTTTCAGATCAGGCATGGTGATCAGGATGCCAATCGCCAGGGCGATGATGGTGCCGATTTTCAGGAACGTCGACAGGTAGTCGCGGGGCGCCAGAATCAGCCACACCGGCAGCACAGCGGCCACGAAACCGTAGCCGATCAGCATCCAGGTGATCTGGATACCGGTGAAGGTGAACGCCTTGGCCCACACCGGATCAGCGGCAATCTGCCCGCCCAGCCAGATCGAACCGAGCAGCAACAGCACGCCGATGATCGAGATTTCACCGATGCGGCCCGGGCGGATGTAGCGCATGTAGATGCCCATGAACATCGCGATCGGGATGGTCGCCATCACCGTGAAGATGCCCCATGGGCTCTCGGCCAGGGCTTTGACCACGATCAGCGCCAGCACCGCGAGGATGATGATCATGATCAGGAAGCAGCCGAACAGCGCGATGGTCCCGGGAATGCGGCCCATCTCTTCGCGCACCATATCCCCCAGGGAACGGCCGTTGCGACGGGTGGACAGGAACAGGACCATGAAGTCTTGCACCGCACCGGCCAGCACCACCCCGGCAATCAGCCACAGGGTACCGGGCAGATAGCCCATTTGCGCCGCCAGCACCGGGCCCACCAACGGGCCTGCACCGGCAATCGCCGCAAAGTGGTGACCGAAAAGAATGTGTTTGTTGGTCGGCACATAGTCCAGACCATCGTTGTTGACCACCGCAGGGGTTGCCCGCCGGGGATCGAGTTGCATCACGTTGTTGGCGATGAACAGACTGTAGTAACGGTACGCAACCAGGTAGATGGCCACCGCAGCGACCACAATCCACAAGGCGTTGATCGCCTCGCCGCGGCGCAAGGCCACTACGCCCAGGGCGCACGCTCCTACAATTGCCAGCACCAGCCAGGGTAAGTGGCGTAGCAGGCTATTATTATTTTTCATTTTTATATTCCAGCCAGGGTGGACAGAAAGGACAGCCAGCCCGAGTTTAGCGCTACTGGCCTTAAAGACCAGCCCCCTACGTTGGTCTAGAGCCTTCAACCGTTAAAAAAAGCCGAAATAAACGCCCCTTGATGGCCCCGGGCTACACTCCTCCCATTCACAGAGGGCTATACCATGACCGAACATGCGTCTGAACGTCGCCGTTTTCGCCGAATCGCCTTTGATGCCACGGCCGAACTTCGGCAAAACGGCAGCGAATGGCCGGTGAAAATGGTGGATCTGTCACTCAAGGGATTGCTGGTGGAACGGCCTGACGACTGGAAGGGGAATAAAGCGCTGCCCTTTGACGTCGACATACGCCTGGACCAGAAGACGCATATAAAGATGCAAGCGCGGCTGACCCATGAAGATCAGGGCCAATTGGGCTTTGTATGCAAGCACATTGATCTGGACTCGATCAGCCATTTGCGTAGGTTCGTTGAGTTGAACCTGGGTGATGAGCAAGAACTGGAGCGCGAGTTGGGCGCCCTGCTGGAGCTTTAGCCGCCAACATGAATCAAGGGTGGGAGCTGGCTTGCCTGCGATGGCGGTGTATCAGACAAGGATGGGTAAGCTGACCCGCCGCTATCGCAGGCAAGCCAGCTCCCACAGGTGTTCAGCAGTGTTGCGGATTATTCGAACAGGGCATCCAACGCCTGCTCCAGCCGCGTCACAGCAATAATCTGCAACCCCGGCGGCGCCTCCTTCGGCGCATTGCCCTTGGGCACAATCGCCCGTTTGAAGCCATGCTTGGCCGCTTCCTTCAACCGCTCCTGCCCACTCGGCACCGGGCGCACTTCGCCCGACAACCCCACCTCCCCAAACACCAGCAAGTCATGGGGCAACGGCCGATTACGCAGGCTGGACATCACCGCCGCCATCAACGCCAGGTCGGACGCGGTTTCCAACACCTTGACCCCGCCCACCACGTTGAGGAACACATCCTGGTCGTGGGTCGGAATGCCACCATGCCGGTGCAGCACCGCCAGCAGCATCGCCAGGCGGTTCTGGTCCAGCCCCAGCGTGACCCGCCGTGGGTTGGCCAAATGGCTGTCATCCACCAGCGCCTGGACTTCCACCAGCATCGGCCGGGTGCCTTCCCAGGTGGCCATCACCACACTGCCTGGGACTTCTTCCTGAGCGCGGGTGAGAAAAATCGCCGAGGGGTTCGAGACTTCTTTCAGCCCCCGGTCGGTCATGGCGAACACCCCCAGTTCGTTGACGGCGCCAAAACGGTTCTTCACCGCTCGCAGCAAGCGCAGGCGACCGTCGGATTCCCCTTCGAAATACAACACGGTGTCGACCATGTGTTCCAACACCCGTGGCCCGGCCAGTGCGCCTTCCTTGGTCACGTGGCCGACCAGGAAGATCGCCGTGCCGCTCTGCTTGGCGTAACGCACCAACAGCGCCGCGCTTTCGCGCACCTGGGACACACCGCCGGGTGCCGATTGCAGTTGTTCAGTGAAAATCGTCTGGATCGAGTCGATAACCATGACCTTGGGCTTTTCGATGCGCGCCGTGGCGATGATGCTTTCGATGCAGGTTTCGGTCATGACCCGCAGTTGGTCCTGGGGCAAGCCCAGGCGCCGGGCGCGCATGGCCACTTGCTGCTGGGACTCTTCGCCGGTGACATACAGCGCAGGCATGCGGCTGGCGATGCTGCACAGGGTTTGCAACAGGATCGTGGACTTGCCGATGCCCGGGTCACCGCCAATCAATACCACCGAGCCGTCCACCAGGCCACCGCCCAGCACCCGGTCCAATTCGCCGGAGGCGGTGGAAAAGCGCGGGATTTCTTCGACGCTGACTTCGGCCAGGGTCTTGATCTGCGCCTGTTGCCCGGTCCAGCCGGCACGGCCGGTGGGGGCCGCGGCACCGCCGCTCTCGATCATGGTTTCAGTCAGGGTGTTCCACGCGCCGCATTCGGAGCACTGGCCCGCCCATTTGGGAAAGGTCGCGCCGCACTCTGTGCAGCCGTACATGCGCTTGGCCTTTGCCATATGAGAACCTCCAACCGAAAAACCGCGATGATAGCTCAGCGCGACGCTGGGGTCCGGATTTCGCCATTAGCCAAACGTGAAGCGCTGTTACCGACCGGGTCTTCGGCGTTCAGGTCGGCGCCTTTGGCTTGCAGCGCGCCCAGCAACTCGACGCGCTTGAACAACCCGGCGTACATGGCGGCGGTCTGCCCTGCGCCGTTGCGTTGGTCGGGGTTGCAGTCGGTGGCCAACAGGCGCTGGGCGATTTTCAGCTCACCTTTGAAGATGGCGCCCATCAACGCTGTGTTACCGCGTTTATCCTGCACGCAGGCGTCGGCGCCGGCATCGAGCAGACGCTCCACATACGGGCCCTGGCCGTGATAAGCAGCCAGGATCAATGCGGTGTAGCCCTTGTCATCCTGGGCATTGAGGCCGTAGCCGGACTCTATGAAGGTGTTGAGCATGTCGAGGTCGCCACGACGGGCGGCGTCGAAATAGTAGTCCTGCAACTGTGCCTTGAGCGCCACCGGGTCGGGGGACTCGGCATGGGCAGCGAAGGCCAGCATGGCCATCAGTAAACCGATAGTGATGCGCATAGGGTGTTCTCCTGCCAAAGGTCGACGCCCGTGAAGGCGCCGACCATAACCAACGAATCAGTCAGTCAGTTTTTCCGCCAGCGCCTTTACGCGAGCCAGGTCGCCCTTGGCGACCTTGGCCACGCCAGTGCCGTACTCGGGATCGGCCTTGTAGAGGAACGACAGGATGATGTGCTTGCTCTCGTCATCGGTGGTGGCCAATGAGCCGCCGAAGTTGTTGATCAGGTCTTCGCGCTCTTTCTTGGTGTAGGAACGGTACAGGTCACCCGCCTGCTTGAAGTTCTGCTCACGCTGGATCTTGGCCTGCTGGGTGCTGCCCGACAGCGGCGCCTGGCTGTAGCGTGCGGCTTGAGGCTCTTCGCGCGGCAACAGGCGGCTTGGCTGGTAATTCACACCGGTGGTGGTCTTGCCAAAGTTCATCGCGCCATCCTGGTTGCCGTTGTTGACGGTGACCCGTGGAGCGTTGATCGGCAACTGCAGGGCGTTCGCGCCCAGGCGGTACATCTGCGTATCGGCGTAGGAGAACACCCGCCCCTGCAGCAAGCGGTCTTCCGACGGCTCGATACCCGGTACCAGGTTGGCCGGGGCCATCGCGACTTGCTCGGTTTCCTGGAACACATTGGCCGGGTTGCGGTTCAGCACCATTTGCCCGACTTTGCGCTCGGGCACATTCGGCCAGATCTTGGTGGCATCCAGTGGGTCGAAATCAAACTTGGCCAGGTCTTCAGGCTTGAGCACCTGCACATACAGGTCCCACTTAGGGAAGTCGCCTTTGTTGATGTGCGTGACCAGATCATTGGTCATATGGCTGTAGTCACGCCCTTGTACTTCGGTAACTTGCTTGGGATCAAGGTTCTTGATGCCCTGCAGGCTCTTCCAATGAAACTTGACGTAGTGCACTTCACCTTTAGTGTTAATCAACTTGTAGGCATGTACGCCATTGCCGTCCATTTCGCGGTAACTGGCGGGGGTGCCGGAGTCCGAGTACAACTCGGTCAGTGTACGAGTGGACTCTGGAACATGGGAGAAGAAGTCGAAACGGCGCGAGTCATCGTCCAGGTTAGTGCGCGGGTCCGGTTTAAAGGCATGGACCATGTCCGGGAACTTGATGGCATCGCGAATAAAGAACGTGGGGAAGTTATTACCGACCAGGTCCCAGTTACCTTCGGCGGTATAGAACTTCGTGGCGAAGCCCCGTGGGTCCCGCAGGGTTTCCGGGGAGTGGTTGCCATGCACCACCGCCGAGAAGCGCACGAACACCGGCGTGGTTTCACCGGCGGCGAACACCTTGGCCTTGGTCAGGTCGCTGAGGTTGTCGGTCACGGTGAAGGTGCCATGGGCGCCCGTGCCGCGCGCGTGCACCACGCGCTCCGGGATGCGTTCGCGGTCGAAGCGCTGCAGCTTCTGGATCAGTTGCACATCCTGCAGCAACACCGGGCCATTGGCGCCGGCGGTCTGGGAGTTCTGGTTATCACCGACGTTGGCCCCGTTATCGCGGGTCAGGTTGGCGGCTTGCACAGAGAGGGAAAGCAGGCTGGCGGTCACCAGTGCCAGCGCGTGGCGCGCCGACACGGGCCTGCGGCTGATTGGAGTATTCATCGAGGTTTCCTCTGGTTTTTTTAATGCACATTCAGTTGTGCTTGCCAGAGGCTAGTGACCTGCGAGTCAGAAGATAAATAGAAAAACACCACAGACCCGATTAAGAAAAAAATCTGGTAACCCGCTGAAATAGCGGCTAATTCGCGCGCGATTGATGGCACTTTGCAAACTATTTGCGATTTGATGTGTCGATAAAAACCGACAGTGTTAACAGTTGTGTCGAGCAAGCGCTGTTCGACTGAATTACACTGACCTCCACCCTCCTCAACTGTAACAAGGAATAACCTATGGGCGTGATCAGTGAGTTCAAGGCCTTCGCGGTCAAAGGTAATGTGGTCGACATGGCCGTCGGTATCATCATCGGTGCTGCCTTCGGCAAGATTGTTTCCTCATTTGTAGGCGACGTGATAATGCCTCCCATCGGCCTGCTGATCGGTGGCGTGGACTTTGCCGATCTGGCCGTCACGCTCAAGGCCGCACAAGGTGATGTACCCGCTGTTGTCCTGGCCTACGGCAAGTTCATCCAGAGCATCATCGACTTTATAATCGTCGCGTTTGCAATCTTCATGGGCGTGAAGGCGATCAACCGTCTGAAGCGCGAAGAAGCCGTGGCCCCAAGCCTGCCGCCGACGCCGAGCAAGGAAGAAGTGCTGCTGGGCGAGATCCGCGATCTGCTCAAGGCACAGAACAACAAGCCGCTTTAACCGGCGGATGCAAAAAAGGCGCCTCGCAAGGCGCCTTTTTTCTACCAATAATTTTCTACCGCCACCTGGCCAGGCCGTCGGCTCAGGCTCAGTTGCATGTCCCGCTGCTTGAGCAACTGGCGCGTGTCATCGACCATCTGTGGGTTGCCGCAAATCAGTACGCGCGAATCCTGCGCCGTCAGCTCCACGCCGGCGGCCCGCTCCAATTCGCCATTTTCGATCAAGGCCGTAATACGCCCATTCAACGCGCCCGGATGCTGCTCGCGGGTGACGATGGGAATGTAGGTGAGCTTGTGGGCGTACTCGGCCAGGTACTCGCGCTCACCCAGCGTGTCGATCAGCGACTGGTAGGCCAGTTCCTTGGCTTCCCGGGCGCTGTACACCAGGATGATGCGCTCGAATTTTTCCCAGACTTCGAAGTCCTGCAGGATCGACAGGAACGGCGCGACGCCCGTACCGGTTCCCAGCAACCACAGGTCGCGCCCGTCGACAAAGCGGTTGAGGGTCAGAAAACCCGTAGCCTGGCGCTCTACCAGCAAGGTATCGCCCACCTTCAGACGGCTCAGTTCACTGGTGAACTCACCACCGGGGACCACGATGGAAAAGAAATCCAGATGCTCATCAAACGGCGAAGACACGATGGAATAGGCACGCCACACGGTGCTGCCATCCGCCTTGGTAACGCCCAGGCGCACGAACTGGCCGGCGGTAAAACGAAAACCGGCATCGCGGGTGGTGCGCAGGGTGAACAGGCTGGGGGTCAGCGATTGCACATCGAGCAGGGTCTGGCGGGTAAATTTCTCAGCACTGGCCGTCATGGGGGGCTCCGTTTTGCACAGGCCTTTAGTGTCCCTCAAAACAGCCCGCGCAAACACCGATGATTGGTACTGGCTTTGCAATCGCTCAAAGCACACTCAGCTGGGCTGCACGTTTTTTGCCCATCACGGGGTCAACCATGCACTCCACTGCGGAACTAACTATTTGGCTATTAACGTGCCCCGAATACCTCACTAGAAGCAACGGCACTTACAGCGACATCATTTTGATACCACCTTCAAAACATTGAAAAAAAAGCCCCTGCCAAGCGCTCCTATACAAAACTTCGAGTCTTGTACAAAACCGGCGAACTAAACGAGCCCTGTAGATAAAATTTTTTTTAAACTCAGTTGTAGGACTTACCCTACACTTCTTTTCGAGTTGCATTGGGAGATCAGGACGTACCCAGGTTACACAGACACCTATGGAGAGTCACCGATGGTCAATTGGCATAATACCCGGCTACCCAAGCTGGACGGCGAGAGTGAAATCACCAGTGTGTTTGAGATGGTGATAAACCACACCTATGAACGAGGCTTCGAATATTGCTCCTTTACCATGAGCACCCAATCACAATGCCCCCATACAAAACCAATTTTATTCAATAACTATCCAAATGAATGGCTCAGTATTTATAAAAAAGCACACTTCTTCGATGTAGACCCCGTTGTAACCCACTGTAAAACTTCGGTACTGCCCATTCTCTGGGAGCAAAAAACCTTTGCTGACGCCCCCCAGCTGTGGGAGTTGGCCCAGGCATGCGGAGTGCATTTCGGCTGGACCCAACCCGTGCATGATTTCCAGGGGGTGTTCAGCATGCTGACCCTGGTTCGCAGCAAGGGCAAGGTCACCCCTGCAGAGCTCTACGAAAAAACCGCCCAGGTGTTGTGGCTTTGCCATGTGATGCATGCGGTGGTCGCGCGCAAGTACGCCAACGCACCCGAGATCAAAGCGCCCAGCAAATTGACTGCCCGGGAAACAGAAATACTCAAGTGGTCCGCGATGGGCAAGACCGCCTCCGAGATTGCCGCGATTCTTTGCCTGTCCGAGCGCACCGTGGGCTTTCATATCAGCAGTACCTTCAAGAAGCTGGGCGTGCATAACAAGATCCAGGCGGTGCTGCGTGCCGCTAAAGCCGGGCTGTTTTAGCCCACGCAAAACACCGCATGTCATCGCGTTGAAAAAAACGTAATATTTACGGCCAATTCTGAGTGTTGAGGGTGCGCTTCGCGTGGCCCCCGCCGTTCACTCAGACGGTCCGTCGATTACCCAGAGCCTTGCCCCGCCATGCCCCTGCTTGACAGCCCTTTCGCCCAGCTCGACCTGATTCGTCAGCCAGAGCAACACAATGATCCGCTGCAAGCCTTCGATGCCGCCGACGAATACCTGCTCAGCCACCTCGCCGCGCAACAGCCCACTGCCGCCACCCGCGTGCTGGTCCTCAATGACAGCTTCGGCGCCCTGGCGGCCAGCCTTCAGGGCCAGGTACAGGTAACCTCCAGCGGCGATTCGTTCCTCGCCGCCCAGGGCCTGGAAAAAAACCTGGTGCGCAACGGCAAGCCCTTCGATGCCGTGCCCTTCATACCGGCTAGCCAGCTCGCGACCGGGCCGTTCGATCGCGTGTTGATCCGCGTGCCGAAAACCCTGGCGTTGCTGGAAGAACAACTGATCCGCCTGCAAGGGCAACTGGCGCCCGGCGCCGAGGTGATCGCAGGTGCGATGGTCAAGCATTTGCCCCGGGCCGCAGGTGAATTGCTGGAGCGTTACATCGGGCCCATGCACGCCTCATTGGCGGTCAAAAAGGCACGGTTGCTGATCGCCAGCGTCGAGCAGCGCCCTGCCGCGGTCTCGCCCTACCCGACCCGCTATACCCTGGATGCGCCGGTCATCGAGTTGTGTAACCACGCCAACGTGTTTTGCCGCGAAGGCCTGGACATCGGCACCCGTGCCTTCCTGCCGCATCTGCCAAAAAGCCTGGGCAGCGCCCGCGTGGCGGACCTGGGCTGCGGCAACGGCGTACTGGCGATTGCCAGCGCCCTGCAAAACCCCGACGCGCACTACACCTTGGTGGATGAGTCGTATATGGCAGTGCAATCGGCCGCCGAAAACTGGCAAGCCGCCTTGGGTGAACGGGACGTCAGCGTACGTGCCGACGATGGCCTGGCCGGCCAGGAGGCGCAATCGCTGGACGTGGTGCTGTGCAACCCGCCGTTCCACCAACAACAAGTGGTCGGTGACTTCCTCGCCTGGCGTATGTTCCAGCAGGCACGCGAAGCACTGGTGGTCGGTGGCGCCTTGTACATCGTCGGGAATCGTCACCTGGGCTACCACAGCAAGCTGGCGCGGCTGTTCCGTGGTGTCGAGCAAGTAGCGGCCACGCCCAAGTTCGTGATCCTCAAGGCGCGTAAATAAAAAAGCCCTGCTTTTCGATCAAGAAAAGCAGGGCTTTTTCGTAGGAGTATCAGTGCGTGCTCAGGCCTGCCGCATTCATGAACATGCGCATCAGGCTGGCCACCACAAACAGGGCCAGCACGCTGCCGGTCCAGATCATCGCCAGCCACCCCAGGCGCCGCCACAATGGCTGCTTCTCGGCCTGTTCAATTTCGTGCAACGAAGGTTTGGACATGTTTCAACCCTCCTAGTGATAGCCGTCTTCGTGGGTGACCTTGCCGCGGAACACGTAGTAGCTCCAGAAGGTGTAGCCCAGGATGAACGGGATGATGAACAACGTGCCCACCAGCATGAAGCCCTGGCTTTGCGGCGGCGCGGCGGCATCCCAGATCGACACGGACGGCGGGATGATGTTCGGCCACAGGCTGATCCCCAGGCCACTGTAGCCGAGGAAAATCAGCACCAGCGTCAACAGGAACGGCGTGTAGTGCGCATTACGTGCCACGGCGCGGATCAGCCCGTACATGGTAACCAGCACCAGGATCGGCACCGGCAGGAACCAGAACAGGTTCGGCAAGGTGAACCAGCGCGACGCGATTTCCGGGTGGGTCAGCGGCGTCCAGATGCTGACGATGCCGATCACCGCCAACACCACGAAGGCCAATGGCCGCGCCAGGTTGTGCATCTGCTCCTGCAACTTGCCTTCGGTCTTCATGATCAGCCAGGTGCAGCCGAGCAAGGCATACGCCACGATCAGCGCCACGCCGCAGAACATCGTGAAGGGTGTGAGCCAGTCCAGTGAGCCGCCGGCGAACTGGCGATCCACCACCGGAATACCGTCGATAAAGGCGCCCAACGCCACCCCCTGGAAGAAAGTCGCCGCCAGCGAGCCGCCAATAAACGCCTTGTCCCACAGGTGACGCTTGTGGTCCTTGGCCTTGAAGCGGAACTCAAAGGCCACGCCGCGGAAGATCAGCCCGATCAGCATCAAGATCAGCGGCAGGTACAGCGCCGACAGCACCACCGAATAGGCCAGCGGGAACGCGCCGAACAACGCCGCGCCGCCGAGTACCAGCCAGGTTTCGTTGCCGTCCCATACGGGCGCCACGGTGTTCATCATCACGTCACGGTCGACTTTGCCCGGGATAAACGGAAAAAGAATGCCGATCCCCAGGTCGAAGCCGTCCATGACCACGTACATCATGATGCCGAAGATGATGATCACGGCCCAGATCAGCGGAAGATCAATACCCATCTCAATTCCCCTTGTGCTGGATGTGGTCGTGGTCGTTATCACTGCCATCGTCGGCAGCAGACAACGGACGCGCCGGGGTGCGTTTCTGGCCAGGGCCACCGTGGGCTGGCTCGGTGCTGTCGTGGGTCACGGGGCCTTTGCGTACCAGGCGCATCATGTAGCCCAGGCCCGCACCGAACAGCGCGAAGTACACCACCACGAACAACACCAGGGTAATGGTCATCTGCGTCAGGCTATGCCCGGAGGAGGCATCCGCCGTGCGCATCAACCCGTAGACCACCCAGGGCTGGCGACCGATTTCGGTGGTGAACCAGCCGGCAAGAATCGCAATCAGGCCAGACGGGCCCATCCACAACGCCAGGTACAGGAACGGTTTGGACGTGTACATCTTGTCGCCCCGGCGCAGCCACAGGCTGAACAGACCGGTGAAGATCATCAGGAACCCCAGGCCGACCATGACCCGGAACGACCAGAACACAACGGTGGAGTTGGGGCGGTCTTCAGGCGGGAACTCCTTGAGCGCCGGCACCTGCTTGTCCAGGGAGTGAGTCAGGATCAGGCTACCCAGGTACGGAATCTCGACCGCGTATTTGGTTTTCTCGGCTTTCATGTCCGGCCAGCCGAACAGGATCAGCGGCGTGGGTTCGTTGCCGATATTTTCCCAGTGGCCTTCAATCGCGGCGATCTTGGCCGGCTGATGCTTGAGGGTATTGAGGCCGTGGAAGTCGCCGATCACCGCCTGGATGGGCGCAACGATCAAGGCCATCCACATCGCCATCGAGAGCATTTTGCGGATCGCCGGGTTGTCCTTGCCGCGCAGTAGATGCCAGGCCGCCGACGAGCCGACGAAGAAGGCCGTGGCCACGAACGCCGCTGTGGCCATGTGCATCAGGCGGTAGGGGAACGAGGGGTTGAAGATCACCGCCAACCAGTCGGTCGGTATCACGCGGCCATCGATGATTTCAAAGCCCTGAGGCGTCTGCATCCAGCTGTTGGAGGCGAGAATCCAGAACGTGGAGATCAACGTACCCACGGCCACCATCACGGTGGCGAAGAAGTGCAGCTTGCGCCCCACCTTGTTCCAGCCAAACAACATCACCCCCAGGAAACCGGCCTCGAGGAAGAAGGCCGTGAGCACTTCGTACGTCAGCAACGGCCCGGTGACGGCACCGGCGAAGTCTGAGAAGCGGCTCCAGTTGGTGCCGAACTGGTAGGCCATGACCAGGCCCGATACCACACCCATGCCGAAGTTGACGGCAAAGATCTTCGACCAGAAATGATAGAGGTCACGGTAGGTGTCGTTGTGGGTCTTGAGCCACAAGCCCTCCAGCACCGCAAGGTAACTGGCCAGGCCGATGGTGATCGCCGGGAACAGGATGTGGAATGAGATGGTGAACGCGAATTGAATTCGGGCGAGATCTAGCGCCTCCAAACCGAACATAAGTCTTCCTCTGTCAGGTAATACCGGCTGCTGGCTGGGAGCCTGCACCCACTGCCCCCACGGATATGGAGTGTGGCGAATTTCAATTCGTTTCTTTTATTACCCATCGCGTGGGGAATCTGGCCTTTCGGCCACCAGAACAATCCCGGGGCAGGTTTTGATCTGGATCAAGCATCGTTGAAAGAGTAGTCCCATTTTTGCCGTAGGACTGTGTGGTCTTTTGCCGCGTGACAGCTTGCCTCAGCTCAGTTCTTGCAACTATTTGTTACAGCTTGATGCTAATCTCGCCATTCTCCCGTTGCCGACCTGATTCCCGATGCCCAGTGAACCTGCGTTGTTGTTACGTCACCACCGCCCTTTCATCGCGTTCTGGCTGGCGCGGATCTTTACCGCCAGCGGCTTCCAGATGCTCACCGTGGCGATTGGCTGGAACCTCTACCAACTGACCGGCAACGTCCTGGACCTGGGCCTGGTCGGCCTGGTGGAATTCATACCGCGCGTACTGTTCATGCTGCACACCGGTCACGTGGCTGACCGCTATGAACGGCGCCGGGTCGCCGCTATCTGCCAGACGTTACAGGCACTCATTGCCTTGTCCCTGGCCATCGGCGGCCTGACCGGCAACGTGACCCGCGAGATGATCTTTATCCTCGCCTTCCTGCTGGGCGCCGCACGTTCGTTTGAAATGCCTACCACCCAGGCGCTGTTGCCGAGCATCGTGCCCAGCGCGCTGTTCCCCCGCGCCGTGGCCGCCTCGCAATCGGCCCAGCAACTGGCAACCATCGTCGCACCGGCCGTGGGCGGTTTGCTTTACGCGTTTGGCAGCGTGTGGGTGTACGGCCCCACCGTGGCGCTGTACCTGATCGCCTGCGTGCTGACCCTGAACCTGCCCGCACGCCAGACCCCACTGAACAAAGCCAAGGCCACGATGGACTCGCTGCTGGCCGGTATTCGCTTTATCCGCAGCCGCCCGGACATTCTCGGCGCCATCTCCCTGGACCTGTTTGCCGTGCTGCTGGGCGGCGCCACCGCGCTGTTGCCGGTGTTCGCCAAGGACATCCTGCTGACCGGCGCTTGGGGCCTGGGCCTGCTGCGGTCGGCCCCGGCCGTGGGGGCATTGCTGATGTCATTGTGGCTGGCGCGGTTCTCGGTAGACCGCCAGGTGGGCCGCGTAATGTTCACCGCCGTCGGCGTGTTCGGGGTGGCAACCATTGCCTTCGGCCTGTCGACTTCGTTCTGGTTTTCACTGGCGGTGCTGGTGGTACTGGGCGCGGCAGACATGATCAGCATGGTGATCCGTGCGTCGTTCGTGCAGTTGGAAACGCCAGATGAAATGCGCGGGAGGGTGAGTGCGGTCAATGGCCTGTTTATCGGTGCGTCCAATCAATTGGGCGAATTCGAATCCGGGATTACCGCCCATTGGTTTGGCACCGTGCCTGCGGTGGTGATGGGCGGGGTTGGCACTTTGGTGGTGACCGGGGTGTGGATCAAGCTGTTCCCGACGCTGGCCAACCGTGATCGTATGCATGTGTCGGAGGGAGAGGGCAAGGCTTAGAACCGACAAGTGGTGGAACGAGTTCGTACGCTGAGTACACATATGGAGTACAGCCGCACAGGTTGAATCCTGTGTTGCAAAGAATTCATACCACCATACGTAAGGTTTTACTGATCATGACTTTCTCTGCTGTTGGCGCCCCCCCTCAAGTAAACAATGTTGCGTCGACCTCACCCAAGTCTTGGGACGCCCCCCGCGACAGCTTTACGCTGAAGACCACCAAAGACACGTTTATAGAAAGCGTGACGAAGGGCTTGAATAGCGGCCAGCTGTCGCCTGACGTCAATCGTCTGGCCGAGGCAATACTTTCACCAGGCAAACCCGGCCTACCCAAAGTGCAAGTCAAGACCTTTGCGGTAGACGGAATGCAAGCGAAAGACATCATGTTCATTGAGCGTGTGCCGCCAGTGCCCGAAGGCCCCAATATCGTTCTTTTTATACCAGACAAAGCCGGCAATTCCTTTCTGACATTCAACACTGTTGAAGATATGAATGCTGGTTTGAAAAAACTGGCTGGCGATCCACAGTGGCTGGAAGCATTCAGTGAGCACTTTGCGGTGGAGGGGCTTCCTGCAAAGAAAAAGCGAGTCATTGATACGATGACTGAGTTCAAAAAGAACAATATCAACGCCATCGTTGGGCCTTATGCCACTGAACGCGTTGATATCTTTGCGCGCCTGGACAAGGAAGCGTCCGCCCCACCCGCTGCGGTTAACGGTTTGACGAACCTTAAAGAAGAGCGCATCCGTACGGACGGGAGCGTGATTTATTCAGGACAGCAGGCCGACGGGACAAAAGTATTTTACGAGTATGACGCGTACGGAAACTTTCAAGGTGCAGACAATAAAGGGAATTCTTATTTCATCAAAAATGGCTTAAACAGCCACATGCCCTTAAAGCCGATGACACCGAGCGAGTTTGACAAACGGGTTTATGAAGAAGTCGAAAAAAATGTCGGCGCAGATGATATCAGGGGGCTCTACGAAGAGCTTCTTACTCATCTTGAACACCCCTTTTCCGGTATTGGCGATGCGCTAAAAGCCCTAGGCGTGAATAAAAATACGGCGGATACCGTAGAGCGCTATCTAGACAACCCTTTTAGCGCGCTGTTACTCGATTTGAACAAAAACAATCAGATCGGCAAGGTATTTGGCGTCGACAAAGCGACCATGGATTCAGCCCTTAAAGGCGCCGGTGATATTGCGCAGGGTTTTGTTCCTTTTTATGGCCAGGCCAGGGGGTTAGGGAATTTGTTGGCGAAGGCGATTCGAAATGAGCCATTGACCAAGCAAGAGACAAGAGATATGGCGGATATGCTTGCATTGAAACCAAACAGCCCAGCCAGGAAAAACCTGTTCGAACCCCAATCACCGAACAGACCAGCCCTAGAGAATAAGCCCACCGTACCCGAGCCCACGCCCAATGAGACGCATGAGCCACCTGTGTCAGGCGACGCCGAGCCAGCGCCCACGCCGCCCAATGCCGAAACCGGCCCTAATCGTCTGCGCCCATCTCAGTGGCCTGACATCAGACACTTCTCCATCGCAGAGGGTGAACAACTGATTGAGGGTGTGACACCAAACGCCAAGGGCATCTATCAAGTCAAAGGGCCACAAAGCACAGACCGATGGATGATTCGGCTAACCGATGACAATGGGGTCAGCCGGGTCTACGAAATTGATGGCCGCTTTAAACTCAGTAATGGTCATGTTCAGATTATCGATCCAAACACCAAAACACCGGTAATGACGGTGCATTCAACCGGCAATGGCACTTGGAAACCGGTTAATGGGCCTGGCGGAAAGTGGCCGTGGCAAACAAAAACTCCTGGACCGGAACAGTTTGACCCGGGCACTTACGACTATCCCGCTGAAGGAAAACCCTCAACGTCAAAAACGAATGAAAAAATAGATGCCGCATTGAAAAAAGATGCGAGTAACTATCATAAAACAGCTAAAACGAAACAACCTCCCAGCCTCTCAGACATCCCTCGCGATGCGGGACCAGGGCAGGTTATTGAGACCGTATACAAGAAGTCGACTGGGATGATCATTGGTGAGAACCATTCAGAATCTGCCGCCTTGCGATTTCTCATTGACCATGCTGACGACTATCAGCGTGCCGAGGTTAAAACGTTGTATTCAGAAGGCTTCGAACACGCCCTGCAGCCAGATCTGGACAGGTTTTTCGAGACGGGTGAGTTCTCACCCGCGTTACGGGAAAATTTGAAGCTCATTGACCGTGGGCATGCTGGGCATGGGCCCTATACAAATAGAAATCTGCTCTTAAAAATGCGTGAAAAGGGTATTCGTATCAAAGCGATTGATGTGCCCTCGGTAGAGCCAAAAACCACACGTATTAAAAATATGAACTACTATACGACCAAAGTGATCGAGCGAGATCAGGCTCTTAACCCCGGAGAAAAATGGGTTGCACGAGTCGGCGACGAGCATGTGTTTACATATGACGGTGAACCGCCTGTTCGAGGAGTCTCTCAACTGACGGGAGCAACAGGGGTGAGCGTCGAGCAAGCCCCAGCCAATACGCCAGCCTCTGTCACTCAATCACGAGACAAAACGGAAATCTATATTGAAATGAAACGTCCTTGAAAAACAGGTCGTCTACAAGGCCGTAAGTAGCTACCGTTTTTTGATACTGCCTCAAGGAAAGTGCAAAAAACGGTAGCCTTCGGTGGGTTGATGATCTACGTCAGAGGACCTTATCCAGCGTAATCGGAAACGCCCGAACCCGCTTGCCGGTGGCATGGTAAACCGCGTTTGCCACCGCCGCCGCCACCCCGACAATCCCGATTTCGCCCACGCCCTTGGACCCGAGCGCGTTGACGATCTCGTCGTGTTCTTCGACAAACAGCACGTCAATCTCGCCAATATCGGCGTTCACCGGGATGTGGTATTCGGCCAGGCTGTGGTTCATGTAGCGCCCCAGTTGATGGTCGACCTGAGTCTCTTCATGCAGCGCCATGCCAATGCCCCATACCACGCCGCCGAGGATCTGGCTGCGGGCCATCTTCGGGTTGACCACGCGCCCGGCGGCTACCGCGCTGACCACACGGCTGACCTTGATGGTGCCCAGGTCTTCATCGACGCGCACTTCGACGAACACCGCCGAGTGGGTAGCGCTGGCATAGCTCTCGCGCTTCTTGTCGGGCTCGCTGTCGACCTGTACCTGCAAGGCTTCTTCACCGCTGTCCTTGACCAGTTGCGCCAACGACACACTCACGTCACCGCTCTGTAGCTGGCCGTCTTCAAACCGAATGGAATCGGCATCCTTAAATACCGGGTAAGTCTGCCGGGCGATCTCCAGCAACTTGGCATTGAGCGCTTCGCACGCTTGCTGCACGGCGGTGCCGACGGAAGACACGGTAAACGAACCGCCCTGCAACGGCGCCGTGGGCAATGACGAATCCCCCAGCAGAAAGCTGATATCGGCCATCGCCACGCCACTGGTTTGAGAGGCAATCTGGGTCATCACTGTGTAGGTGCCCGTGCCGATGTCCGTGGTGGCACTGCTCACGGTGAGTTTGCCGTTGCTATCGATGCGGGCCTTGGCGCTGGCTTTCATCTGCATGGCTTCCCACACCCCACCGGCCATGCCCCAGCCGATCAGTTGGCGGCCGTCACGCATGCTGCGCGGTTCCGGGTTGCGCTGGCTCCAGCCGAAACGTTCGGCGCCTTCGCTGTAGCACTCGCGCAGGGCCTTGCTCGACCAGGGTTTGTCTTCGTTCTGGTTGCGTTCGGCGTAGTTGATCAGGCGCAATTGCACCGGATCGATGGCCAAGGCGCAGGCCAGTTCGTCCATGGCACACTCCAGGCCGATCACGCCCAGTGCCGCACCGGGCGCGCGCATATCCAGCGGAGTAAAGACGTCCAGCGGCACCAGCTTGTAGGTCAGTTGCACGTTGTCGCAGTGATAGAGCATGCCGCTCCACTCCACCACGTGCTCGCTGAAATCCTCAAAACGCGAGGTCTGGCCAATCGCGGTATGCCCCAGCGCCAGCAAGCGACCATTGGCGGCGGCGCCCATCTGCAAACGCTGCAAGGTGCGCGGACGATAGCCGAAGGTGAACATCTGCTGGCGCGTCAGGGTGACCCGCACCGAACGCTTGAGCGCCATGGCCGCCATCACCGCGAGCGGCAATTGGTATTGCGGGCGCAAGCCCGAACCGAAGGCGCCCCCGACAAAGGCAGCGAAGATGCGCACCTGGTTCTTATCCAGGCCGAAGACTTTTTGCACATAGGCCTGGCAGTTCTGCGGGCCCTGGGTTTTGTCGTGAATATGCAGGGTGCCGTCGGGCTGATACAGCACGGTGCTGGCGTGGGGCTCCATCGGGTTGTGGTGCTCGATGGGCGTGCTGTAGTGCAAGTCCAGACTGATTGCGGCACCGGCCCATTCAGCCTCGAAGTTGCCGCGCGGTTTGGGTGGGGTCTGGGGCGACGGGTGCGCCGCCGCTTGCTGGGTGAGCAGGTCGGTTTCGAAGGCTTCAGGCGCGTAGTCGATCTGCACCAGCGAGCCGGCGTGCCGCGCCAGTTCGAGGTTATCGGCAATCACCAAGGCCAGGGGCTGGCCACTGTAGAGTACGCGGTCGTTATACAGCGGGCGAAAAGGCGAGCCATCGGCCGCATCGGCATCGGCGAACGCCTCATCATAGCTGGCGATTTTCGGCCGATTGAGGTGATGGATCACGTCCACCACACCCGGCAACGCCAACGCCTTGGACGCATCGATGCGCAGCACCCGGCCTTTGGCGATAGTGCTCGACACCACGCTGCCATGCAGCAGGCCGTCCTCGGGAAATTCACCGGCGTAGCGTGCTTGGCCGGTGACCTTGAGCAGACCGTCGACACGGTCCAGGGGTTTACCGATGGCGCTCATGGCTGTTCTCCTGCGACGGCGGCGTCGCTCAGGGCACGAATGATTGCGCGTCGCGCCAGCTTGACCTTGAAGCCGTTGTGTTCCAACGGTTCGGCGTCTTGCAGCAGGGCGTCGGCGGCGGCGCTGAAGGTTTCGCGGCTGACCGTGCGGCCGATCAGCAAGGCTTCCACTGCGCGGTCACGCCAGGGTTTATGCGCCACACCGCCGAGGGCCAGGCGGGCGTCGATGATTTCATCACCGTCCAGCTCCAAGGCGGCAGCCACCGAAACCAAGGCGAAGGCATAGGAGGCACGGTCGCGGATCTTCAGGTAGTGGCTGTGGCGGGCCAAGTGATCGGCGGGCAGTTCAATCGCGGTGATCAGCTCATCGTCGGCCAACTGGTTGTCACGTTGCGGCGCATCGCCTGGCAAGCGATGGAAGTCGGCGAACTCGATCACCCGCGCGCCGCCGCGTCCTTCTACATGCACCCGCGCCGCAAGCGCCGCCAGGGCCACGCACATGTCCGAAGGATGGGTGGCCACGCACTGTTCACTGGCGCCGAGGATCGCATGGATACGGTTCAAACCGTTGCGCGCCGGGCAGCCGCTGCCGGGCTGGCGCTTGTTGCACGGCACCGCGGCGTCGTAAAAGTAATAGCAACGGGTGCGCTGTAACAGGTTGCCGCCGGTACTGGCCATGTTACGTAACTGCGGCGACGCCCCGGCGAGGATGGCCTGGGACAGCAACGGGTAACGCTGCTCAATGAGCGGGTGCCAGGCCAGGTCGGCGTTGCTCACCAACGCACCAATGCGCAGGCCGCCCTCGGCAGTTTCTTGAATGTCATGCAGCGGCAAGCCGGTGATGTCGATCAGGTGCTCGGGATGGCTGATGTTTTCCTTCATCAAGTCCAGCAGGTTGGTGCCACCGGCGATAAAGCGCGAGGCGGCGCTGCTCATCTGAACGGCCTGCTGCACATCGGTCGGCCTGCTGTAGTGGAAGGGGTTCATGATTCACCTCCCTGGCGACGGCATGCCGGCAGCGCGTCTTCGATGGCATCGCGGATGTTGTTGTAGGCGCCGCAGCGGCACAGGTTGCCGCTCATCAATTCCTGTATCTGCGCACGGTCGTGGGCGCGGCCTTCATTGGCCAGGCCCACGGCAGAACAGATCTGGCCGGGGGTGCAATAGCCGCACTGGAACGCGTCGTGCTGGATAAAGGCCTGTTGCATGGGGTGCAGTTGGTCGCCGTCAGCCAGGCCTTCGATGGTGGTCAATTCGGCGCCGTCGCACATCACGGCCAGGGTCAGGCAGGCATTCACGCGTTTACCGTCACGCAACACGGTGCAGGCGCCGCACTGGCCGTGGTCGCAGCCTTTTTTGCTGCCCACCAGGTCCAACTGCTCACGCAGCAAGTCCAGCAAGGTGGTCCAGGGCAACACGGTCAGTTGGCGAGCCTGGCCGTTGAGTGTCAGGCGTATCGGGTGGGCAACGAACGGCTGGGCCGCCGCGCCATGGGGGGTCGCGCTCATAAACACCTCACGGGTTGGTGTACATCCGCGGCGTTCAGGAAAATCGCCGTCTTAGGGGTACGACTTCCGGGTGTTTTGAGCGTTCAAGATGATTGATCAGCGGATATTGAGCTGGGCTTTCAGGGTGTTTTGCGGTGGGTTGATCGAGGTATTGGTGAATTCGAACCAGCCCTGGGCCTGGACGTTCAGGTCGAACACATAGATGTAGCCCATCAAGGTGCCCACGCCGTTGCACGCCTCACTGATGTTGCCGACCTGGCACACCGCTGTGCGTTGCCCATTCAACTCTGCGCCGTTAAAGCGGCCCATGGGGCTGTTGCCCAGGCCGACTTCCATCACCGAGACCTGGGTGGGCCCGCGGTGCTCGCACATCTGGGTGGTGTTGACCCGCTCCGGGATCGCTTCGCTGCAGTCGGCCGATTCCACCTTGAACACCCGCACCTCGCTCAAGGCCGGTGCAGTCGCGCCCCACGCCGGTGCTGCGCCCAGCCACAGGCCGATACTGGCGATCAGAGCTAGACTCCACGGGTTGGCTTTTTTCATGCTGTCGATGACCGGCTGTTGAACGTCGGCGCAGTATGCCTCAAGCCCATGCGCCACACAGCCTCGGCTGCTGGTATGATGCGCCGCTTTTTCCGATCCTCTCTGAAACCACAAGCGTTTGGCGCAGTTTGTGCTTTGACTTAGAGGTCAACAAATCACGACGCACACTAGCGTCACAGGGAGCCGGCATGCTGGAAAAGCTGTTTCAACTCAAAGCCCACAACACCAATGTGCGCACCGAGATTCTCGCGGGGATCACCACCTTCCTGGCCATGGCCTACATCCTGTTCGTGAACCCGAGCATCCTCGGCGAGACCGGCATGGACAAGGGCGCGGTGTTTGTCGCCACCTGCCTGGCGGCGGCCATCGGTTCGACCGTGATGGGCCTGATCGCCAACTACCCGATTGCCCTGGCACCGGGCATGGGCCTCAACGCCTTCTTCACCTACACCGTGGTCCTGCACATGGGCCACACCTGGCAGGTGGCGCTGGGCGCGGTATTCATTTCGGCGGTGCTGTTTTTCTTGCTGTCGATCTTCCGCATTCGTGAGTGGATCATCAACGCCATCCCCCTGCCGCTGCGCTCGGCGATTGCCGCCGGCATCGGCCTGTTCCTGGCGCTGATCGCCCTGCATAACGCCGGTATCGTAGTGAGCAACCCGGCCACCATGGTGGGCCTGGGCGACCTGAAACAACCGGCGCCGATCCTGGCGACCCTGGGTTTCGTGCTGATCGTCGCGCTGGAAGCCCTGGCCGTACGCGGCGCGGTGCTGATCGGCATCCTGGCGGTGACCGTCGCCTCCATCGTCCTGGGCTTCACGCCGTTCATCGGTGTGACCTCAGTACCGCCGTCCCTGGCGCCGACCTTCCTGCAGTTGGATATCAAGGGCGCGCTGGACATCGGCCTGGTCAGCGTGATCTTCGCCTTCCTGTTCGTTGACCTGTTCGACAACTCCGGCACCCTGATCGGCGTCGCCAAGCGCGCCGGCCTGATGGGCAAGGACGGCCATATGCCGAAAATGGGCCGTGCACTGATCGCCGACAGTACCGCTGCCATGGCCGGTTCCCTGCTGGGTACCTCGACCACCACCAGCTACATCGAATCGGCCGCAGGCGTGAGCGCCGGTGGCCGTACCGGCTTGACCGCCATCGTGGTCGCGATCCTGTTTTTGCTGGCGCTGTTCTTCTCGCCATTGGCCGCCAGCGTACCGGCCTATGCCACCGCGCCAGCCTTGCTGTTTGTGGCGGTGCTGATGAGCCAAGGCCTGGCCGAAATCGACTGGGACGACATTACGGTGGCAGCGCCGGTGGTGATCACCGCCCTGGCGATGCCCTTCACTTACTCCATCGCCAACGGCATCGCCTTCGGTTTCATCGCCTGGACCGCCATCAAGCTGCTTTCGGGCCGCTACCGTGAGCTGAACCCGGCACTGGTGATCCTGTCGATCCTGTTTGTGATCAAGCTGGGTTGGTTCAACGCATGACTTTCGACGCCGCAAGCTACACCGCTCAACTCCAAGACAAGGTCACGCGCCTGCGTGACCTGCTGGCACCGTTCGACGCGCCCGAGCCGCAGGTCTTCGACTCGCCGCTGCAGCACTTCCGCCTGCGCGCGGAGTTCCGCCTGTGGCGCGAAGGCGGCGAGCGCCACTACGCGATGTTCTCCCAGGAGGACAAGCGCACGCCGATCCTCATCGAAGAGTTCCCCATCGCCAGCCAGCGCATCAACCAGTTGATGCCGCAACTCAAGGCCGCCTGGCAAGCCAGCGCCGCCCTGAGCCACAAGCTGTTCCAGGTGGAGTTCCTCACCACCCTGGCCGGCGACGCGATGATCACCCTGTGTTATCACCGCCCGCTGGACGAACATTGGCACACCGCCGCAAACACATTGGCCGCTGAGCTGAATGTGAGCATCATCGGCCGCTCCAAGGGCAAGCGCGATGTGATCGGCCATGACTACGTGGTGGAGAAACTCGACGTCGGTGGGCGCACCTTCAGCTACCGCCAACCCGAAGGCGCGTTCACCCAGCCCAACGGCACGGTGAACCAGAAGATGCTCAACTGGGCCTACGAAGCGCTGGGCGATCGCCCGGACGATTTGCTGGAGCTGTATTGCGGCAACGGCAACTTCACCCTGCCGCTGGCGACCCGCGTGCGCAAGGTGCTGGCCACTGAGATCAGCAAGACCTCAGTGAATGCGGCCCTGAGCAACCTGGATGAAAATGGCGTGGATAACGTCACCCTGGTGCGCCTCTCCGCCGAAGAACTCACCCAAGCCCTGAACGAAGTGCGCCCGTTCCGCCGCCTGTACGGCATCGACCTGAAAAGCTACGAATTCGGTAGCGTCTTCGTCGACCCGCCCCGCGCTGGCATGGACCCGGACACCTGCGAGCTGACCCGGCGCTTCGACAACATCCTGTACATCTCCTGCAACCCGGAGACGCTGGCGGCGAACATCGCGCAACTGCACGACACGCACCGGATCACCCAGTGTGCAATGTTTGACCAGTTCCCGTGGACGCACCATATGGAGTCGGGTGTGTTGCTGACCCGCCGATAAATCTGCGGGTTGTAGCAGCGAGCTTGCTCGCTCCTACAGTTCCCCTGTTGGTTATTCAAGTGTCTGTTTTCTCTGGGGGCTGCGGTACTTCCTTGCGTGGCCGCCCCCCCTTCTTGCCATTGGCCCGGGCCGCTGCGGTCTTGGCCGCGCTGCTTTTGCGACCATTGCGCGATGCCACCAGGCTGGTTGCCAGGTCCATCAGCGGCTGGCTTGTAGCGATCAACCCTGTGATCGAAACATCCAGGTCCTGCGCTTCACAGCTAATCGCCTTGCCTCCGAAAGTCACTTCCAACTGCTGGAAATCCTTCTCTGAAAACCCTTCGAACTCCGGCAGGCCAGCCACCGGCAACACCACGCGGCTGCCATCGCTGAAGCCAATGGAGAGGCAATCGTTTTCATAACGTACGTTACTGGCGTTGGCGTACAGGCGTTTCAACCTGCGTCCTCGGGCGATTGCCTTGTCAACGTCGGCTTCAGTGAGAGGTACATAAGGTGTGACTTTGGCTTTTATGAGTTTCATAAATTAATCCCCACGCAATCTGGCGCTCTTACCAGATTCAAAATAGTCCGTTGCGCTACGACATCGTGCCTGGCGCTGGCGATGACATAGACGCCGTGTCGAATGACCAATCCTGGAACCAACTCACCAGCGTCCCAATTCCAGGAATGATTCTCCAGGCAAACCGTCTGCAGTTTTTCCCACCAGATCCTGCGTGCCCGCGCCAAGTAGTGCCGCTGCATGATCGCCACGCGTATCTCCTTCAGAAGTGCTGTGGGTGGCCGCCTCCGTTCAGGCTCTACATCCCACAACTCAACTTCCCCATCCAGGAAACTGAAACGAAACCGCGCATCCCATCCCTTGCCCCTGACATGCACATGGGGCGGGCAATGCTCATCCCTGATAAACACCCAAAAGACATAGCCTTTGTAAGCACCTACTCTCATCGTAACCCATCCGTTAGGTTATTTTCCGTCAGGTAACAATTTCCCTCTGCCACCCGACAACCGGCTCCTATTCCCGAAGCTGTTTCACAGATTAGTAAGCACAAAAAACCCGGCGAATGCCGGGTTGTAACCAGGGATGCCAACAACTGGAACTACCCGGTCAATGCTCGAAAGTCCGCCTCGTTCAGCAACCTCGCGCAATACTTCAACCGAATGCCCATCAGCCGGTAATCCAGCAATTGCACTGATTAAACGTTCGATCACCGAACATATCCGCAGCCATCCATTGACCAAATTAACCAACCAGTACATTTTGACTCCACAACCAATAAGAACTGTGGAGAAGCCTCTATGCCGCCCATCGTGCTGGTGCTCAACGGCCCCAATCTCAACCTGCTCGGCACCCGCGAGCCTGCCACTTATGGCCATGAAACCCTGGCCGACATTGCCACCCTGTGTGGTCGCAGCGCCGACAAGCTCGGGCTGAAGATCGAGTTTCGCCAGACCAACCACGAGGGCGAATTGCTTGACTGGATCCACGGCGCCCGCAACCGCTGCGCGGGTATTGTGATCAACCCGGCGGCCTGGACTCACACTTCGGTCGCGATCCGCGATGCCCTGGTGGCCAGTGAAGTGCCAGTGATCGAAGTGCATTTATCCAACGTGCATGCCCGTGAAGCCTTTCGTCATCACTCGTTTGTGTCACCGATCGCTCAGGCCGTGCTGGCCGGGTTTGGCAGCCATGGCTACCACCTGGCCCTGGAACATTTCAGCCTGACGCTGAAGGGACGCACGTAATGAAACCACGCATTCTCGCTGGCCTGATCGGCGCCGGCATCCAGGCCTCACGCACACCGGCACTGCATGAGCAGGAAGGCGACGCCCAAGGCTTGCGCTACCTGTATCGCCTGATCGACCTGGAGCCGCTGCACCTGGACCTCAAAGCCCTGCCGGAATTACTACGGGCCGCTGAGTTGATGCACTTCACCGGTTTGAACATTACTTACCCGTGCAAGCAGGCGATTCTGCCGTTGCTCGATGAGCTCTCCGATGAGGCCAGGGGTATTGGTGCGGTCAACACCGTGGTGTTCAAGGGCGGCAAACGCATCGGTCATAACACCGACTGCCTGGGGTTCGCCGAAGGCTTTCGGCGCAACTTGCACAACGTGCCGCGCCAACGCGTGGTGCAGATGGGCGCCGGTGGTGCGGGCGCGGCAGTGGCCCATGCACTGTTGGCAGAAGGCGTGGAGTACTTGAGCATCTTCGATGTCGACCGCACTCGCGCCCAGAACCTTGTGGATAACCTTGCCCAGCAGTTCGGCGTCGGTCGCGCTCAGGTCGGCAGCCACCTGGAAAGCGCCATGGCCGAGGCCGATGGCCTGGTGAACACTACGCCGATGGGCATGGCCAAGCTGCCCGGCACGCCTGTGCCTGCGGCGTTGTTGCGGGCTGAATTGTGGGTGGCGGAAATTGTGTACTTCCCGCTGGAAACCCAACTGCTGCGGGACGCGCGCGCCTTGGGTTGCCGTACCCTGGATGGCGGCAATATGGCGGTGTTTCAGGCGGTGAAGGCATTTGAGTTGTTCAGCGGCGAAGTGGCGGATGCAGACAGAATGCTGGCGCACTTCCAGAGCATGAATATCTAGGTATGCAACCCCATCATGATCGTTCCCACGCTCTGCGTGGGAACGATCAGTTCTCAGGCTTGCAGGTAGCGCAGCACCGACTCGCAAATCATTTCCCGATGGCGCTGCTTGATCGCCTCATCCGACAGTTCGATCTGGAAAATCTCGCTGAAGGTGTGCCGGTTGGACACCCGGTAGAAACTGAACGAGTTGATCAGCAAGTGCACATCCAGCGGCTCCAGCCCTTCGCGAAACAGCCCCAACTCAGCCCCGCGGCGCAGGGTCTCCCCCAACCCTTCCAGGATTTTGCTGTTCATCGCCTTGATGGTCTCGGTGCGTTTGACGTACTCGGCGTTGTGGATGTTTTCGATGCTGACGATGCGCACGAAATCCACGTTCTGGTCGTGGTGATCAAAGGTGAATTCCACCAGCCGGCGAATCGCCTCACGCGGCTCCAGGGCGGTGAGGTTCATGCGCGTTTCGGTGTTGCGGATATCACCGTAGAGCTTCTCCAGCACCTCGACGTATAGCTGCTCCTTGCTGCCGAAGTAGTAATAGATCATGCGCTTGGAGGTGTGAATGCGCTCGGCGATGGCGTCTACGCGAGCGCCGGCCAGGCCCTGTTGAACAAACTCGACAATGGCTTCCTGGAGAATATTCTCCCGGGTCTTTTCCGGATTGTTCTTGCGACTCTTGCGCGGTGCGTCAGCTACCGCGGGGAGATCGGGACTCGAGGTCATGGTGCGCTCACGGCCATTGTTGTGCAGGCGCTGATTATGGGCCGCGGCGCTCCCCGAAGGAAGCACCTGCCTTGCGGTTATAGCCGAGCCTGGCGTACCGCCCCACTGCGCGACTTGGCCATCGCCGCCAGACGCACCGCCACGTTGGCAGCGCCGTAGCCGGCATAGCCATTCTTGCGCTGGATGATCTCGAAGAAAAACCGCCCCTCGAACGCCTCGGTGTACACATGAAACAACTCACCGCCCTGGGCGTCGCGGTCGTACAGCACGTTGTAATACGCCAACTCACTGAGGAACTCATCGTCAAAATCAAAGCGCGCCGCCAGGTCGTCGTAATAGTTGAGCGGGATATCCAGCAACGGCACACCGGCCTCTTTGGCCCGGCGTACCTCGGCGAAAATATCCGCGCAATCGAAGGCAATGTGGTGCACGCCCGAACCGCGATAGCTGGAGAGCGCGTGGGAAATCGCGGTGTTGCGGTTTTCGGAGATGTTCAGCGGCAGACGGATCGAGCTGCAACGGCTGCGCAACGCACGGCTTTTCACCAGGCCGTAAGGGTCGGGCAGCACCACTTCATCGTCGGCTTCAAAATCCAGCAGGCTCTTATAAAACAATACCCAACTGTCGAGGCTGTCGGCCGGCAAGGCCATGGCCATGTGGTCGATGCGCAACAAGCCGCCGCTAGCGGGTGCGGCCGTTTGCAGGTTGAAATCGGTGTCGTACAGCCCGCCTTCGCTGGGGTCGACCAGGTAAATCAGGCTGCCATCCGGTGCACGCACGGCGGCCAATTCCAGCTCGTTGGGGCCGACCAGGCCGCGATAAGGCTGGCCCTTGTAGGCCACCGCCCGCTCCAGGGCCTTGGCACTGTCCTTGACCCGAATTGCCGTGGCGCACAGCGACGGGCCATGGGCCTCGAAAAAGTTGTGGGCGAAGGAATAGGGTTCGCAGTTGAGGATCAGGTTGATGTCACCCTGGCGCAACAGGCTCACATTCTTCGAGCGATGCTGGCCGGCCTTGGCAAACCCCAGGCGTTCCAGCCAATTGCTCAGTTTGGCGCCAAGGCTTTCATCCACGGCAAATTCGAGGAATTCGATCCCGTCGTACTCGCTGGCCGCCGGGGTTTCAAACAGGATGTCCACTGGCGCAGCGGGCGCCTCTTGCGCCAGGCGCTGGCGGGTTTTTTCCTCGAGGTACAGCAACGAGCGCAAGCCATCTGCCGCATTCGCACGAGTGGGCGCGGCGCGGAAGCCATCGTTGAAAATTTCCAGGGACAACGGCCCGGTGTAGCCACTTTGGATGATCGGCGCGAGAAAGCCCGCCAGGTCAAATTCGCCCTGGCCGGGAAAGCAACGGAAATGCCGGCTCCACTCCAGCACATCCATGGCCAGGATCGGCGCGTCGGCCATTTGCACGAAGAAAATCTTGTCGCCCGGAATCTGGGCGATGCCACCCGGGTCGCCCTTGAGCGACAAGGTGTGGAAGCTGTCGAGCAACACGCCCAGGCTTGGGTGATCGACCTGGCGCACCAGGTTCCATACCTGTTGCCAGGTGTTCACATGCTTGCCCCAGGCCAACGCTTCATAGCCGATACGCAAGCCGCGCTTGCCCGCATGTTCGGCCAGCAGGCTCAGGTCATCGAGCAGAATGCGTTCGTCACCCACGCTGTCGGCCGAGGCGTTACTGCACACCAGCACCAGGTCGGTGCCTAGCTCTTGCATCAGATCGAATTTGCGTTCGGCGCGCTCCAGGTTGCGCGCCAGGCGATCACGGCGGCAGCCTTCGAAGTCGCGAAACGGCTGGAACAGGGTGATGGCGATGCCGAGGTCGGCACACATCTGCCTAACTTCCCGAGGGCTGCCGTCGTAATACAACAAGTCGTTCTCAAAGATCTCCACCCCATCAAACCCGGCGGCGGCGATGGCTTCGAGTTTTTCCGGCAGGGTGCCGCTCAAGGACACAGTGGCGATAGAACGTTGCATGGAAGACTCCCGGCAATTGTTGTTTGTGGCAAATTATTCGCCCCCAGCCTACAGGCAGCAATTAAAATGTACGAACCGGTTAGTTTTTGGTGCGATTATCGAACACTAAGCCCCTTTGGCGAATTGACGACTTTTTAACCACTGCGCACCATCGACCGGGTAATTCGCTCACGTAACAAAGACCCAGAACACACCATAAGAATTTCAAAAAACGGGTACAAACCTCATGCCTCTGCAAAATTCAGCCCTGGCCGCGCGCCCGGGCAACCCGCACGCCGGCATCGGCGACAAGATCCGCGGTGCCCTGGCCGTGGGTAAAACGCGCTGGGGCATGCTGGCCCTGGTGTTCTTTGCCACCACCTTGAACTACATCGACCGCGCCGCCCTGGGCGTGATGCAACCGATCCTCGCCAAGGAAATGAGCTGGACGGCGATGGACTACGCCAACATCAACTTCTGGTTCCAGGTCGGCTACGCCATCGGCTTTGTGCTGCAAGGCCGCCTGATTGACCGGGTCGGCGTCAAGCGCGTGTTCTTCTGCGCCGTGCTGCTGTGGAGCCTGGCCACCGGCGCCCATGGCCTGGCCACCTCGGCGGTCGGCTTTATGGTCTGCCGGTTTATCCTCGGGCTGACCGAAGCCGCCAACTACCCGGCCTGCGTCAAGACCACACGCTTGTGGTTCCCGGCGGGTGAACGTGCAGTGGCCACCGGCATCTTCAACGCCGGCACCAACGTCGGCGCGATGATGACGCCCATGCTGCTGCCGTTGATCCTGCACGTGTGGGGCTGGCAGGCAGCGTTCCTGTGCATGTCGGCACTGGGCGGTATCTGGCTGGTGCTCTGGGGCTTGAAGTATTACAACCCGGAAGACCACCCCACGGTTAAACAATCCGAATTGGACTACGTGCAACAGGAAGTCGAACCCGAACAACCCCGCGTGCCGTTCAGCCGCATCCTGCGCATGCGTGGCACCTGGGCCTTCGCCCTCGCCTACTCGCTGACCGCGCCGGTGTTCTGGTTCTACCTGTATTGGCTGCCGCCGTTCTTGAATCAGCAATACAACCTGGGCATCAACGTGACCCAGATGGGCATTCCGCTGATCATCATTTACCTCACCGCCGACTTTGGCAGCGTCGGGGGCGGGATCCTGTCGTCATTCCTGATTGGCCGTGGGATGAACTCGATCAAGGCGCGGCTGTTGTCGATGCTGCTGTTCGCCTGCTGCATCGTCGGCGTGATCATGGCGGCCGGCTCCAGCCAGCTGTGGGTCGCGGTGTTTGCCATCTCCCTGGCCATCGGCGCGCACCAGGCCTGGACCGCCAACATCTGGAGCCTGGTGATGGACTACACGCCCAAGCACATGATGAGCACGGTGTTCGGTTTCGGCGGCATGTGCGCGGCCATCGGCGGCATGTTCATGACCCAGATCGTCGGCCATATCCTCACGGTGACCAACAACAACTACACGGTGTTGTTCACCCTGATCCCGGCGATGTACTTCATCGCACTGGTGTGGATGTACTTCATGGCGCCGCGCAAGATCCCTACCGTAGACGTTTGATCTACCTGCGCCGCTGCTGCCAGGCAGCGGCCAACCCGCTCATGCAGATCACCCCGATACCCACCACCGTGGTCATATCGGGGGTATGGCTGAACACCAGCCAGCCCAACAACCCCGCAAACACGATCTGGCAATAGCCAAACGGCGCCAGCAAGGCCGGCGCCGCGAAGCGGAACGCCTGGGTGAGCATCAGGTGCGCGGTCATCCCGCAGGTGCCCAGCGCCAGCATCATCACCGCATGCCACAGCGTCGGCACTTGCCAGAAGAACGGCACCATTGCACTCATCACCAAGGTGTTGCACAGGCCGGCGAAGAAGTTGCTGGTGGTCGGGCTGTCGTATTGGCTGAGGATGCGCGTGAGCAACTGGTAGAAGCAGAAGAACAGCGCCGAACACAGCGGCAGCAACACCGCCGGGGTAAACAGCTCGCCGCCGGGGTGGATAATGATCACCACGCCGATAAACCCGCAGATCACCGCTAGCCACTGGCCTCGGGTCACGTGCTCACCGAGCAACGGCACCGACAGCGCCGTCACCAGGATCGGCGCCAGGAAGTTCACCGCTGTAGCTTCGGCCAACGGGATGTAATGCAGCGCTGTGGTGAAGAACAGGCTGGTGCCCAACAGGCATAACGCGCGCACCACCTGCATGCCCGGCCGCTTGCTGCGCAACACGCGCAGGCCCGATTGCGGCAGGAAGATCCCGGCCATCAGCAAGGTGTGGACCATGTACCGCGCCCACACCACCATCACGATCGGGTAAAACCCGGCCAGGTATTTGGACAAGGCGTCGTGGCTGGAGAACAGGAACGTCGCCAGCACAATCAGCAGGATGCCTTTGAACGGATGGTTGACGCCGGAGAGCGGGGTACTGACAGTCATTGAATTCTCTTGTGTGGCGAGCGGGACGCTGAGCGCTGAACCAAGTCGCGCTCAACCCGGTAATCTAGCAGCCGGGCCGGAGTCTGCCCCAAGAGCATAACCAAACACTGGGCGAACAGCGCACTAAATCGATGGATCCGAGTCCAACGCTGCACGCTCGCCCCGGCGTTGCACACTATTTAACCAAGGCCTTGCCGCTATGAAAAAAATCCTCTTTGCCCTGTCTGCCCTCGCCCTGCTCGCCGCCTGCGATAAAACCCCGAAAGAAGCCCCCAAGCCCGCGCCGGCTTCCGTGCAAGCGACCCTGGTGCCCGAGACTCCGCCGACCGATAAATGGGTAGGCAAGTGGGTCGGTGTCGAAGGCTTGCACCTGACCATCGCCAAGGACGACAGCATTGGCCGTGGCCACTACCTGCTGACCATGCAATACGGCCTCGACGCCGATGACGCCGGCACCTTCAAAGGTGAGGCCACCGAAGACGGCATCGCCTTCATCCGCCCCGACGGCCCGCAGTTGTTGCGCGCTGGCGACGGCGCCGCCACCGGCTTGAAATGGCTGGCAGATAAAAAAGACTGCCTGATCGTCGCCACTGGCGAAGGCTATTGCCGTTAATACCGACCATAATCAATCACGGTTTGCACACAGAGGATTGCTCCCATGCTATGGAAAAAAGGCCGACGCAGCGACAACGTGGTGGATGCCCGTAACGACAGTGGTGGCGGCGGTGGCGGTATGCGCTTCGGCGGCGGCAAGGGCCTGAGCCTCACGGCCATCGTGCTGATCGTTGGCATTGGCTGGCTGACCGGCCAGGACCCGATGCAGATTCTTGGTCAATTGACCGGCCAGATGGAACAGGCGCCATCGGTCAGTACCCAGCCGCGTCAAGCGCCGCCAGCCAACGATGAGCAAGCCGACTTTGTGCGCGCTGTGCTGGGCGATACCGAAGACACCTGGGGCCAAGTGTTCCAGGAAAATGGGCTGGCCTATAAGAACCCGAAACTGATCCTGTTCCGTGGCCGGGTGAACTCAGCCTGTGGTGGCGCCACCTCGGCCAGCGGCCCGTTCTACTGCCCGGCTGACCAGCAGGTGTACTTGGACCTGGATTTCTTCCGGGAAATGTCGCAACGCTTCCAGGCCGCCGGTGATTTCGCCCAGGCCTACGTGATCGCCCACGAAATCGGGCACCACGTACAAACGTTGCTGGGCATCTCGTCCAAGATCCAGGCGGCGCGCCAACAGGGCCGGCAGATGGAAGGCGACGGTGGCCTGCTGGTTCGCCAGGAGCTGCAAGCCGACTGCTTTGCCGGCGTGTGGGCCAACCATGCGCAAAAACGTCTGAACTGGCTGGAACCCGGCGATATCGAAGAAGCCCTGAACGCAGCCAATGCCATCGGCGATGACCGCTTGCAGCAACAAGGCCAGGGGCGCGTGGTACCAGACTCGTTCACCCACGGCACCTCGGCCCAGCGCGTGCGCTGGTTCAAGACCGGCTTCGCCCAGGGCCAGATCACTCAATGCGATACCTTCGCGGCCAAGAGTCTCTAAATGATCAAACGATGGGGGTTACTGCTGGGTGTGCTCGTGTCCTGTTGCACCTTCGCAGCCGAACACGGCGTCAAGGTGGTCAGCCCCGATCGCTTTCATCTGGAGGCCGGCGACCTCAGCCTGGGCCTGAGCCAGGATTGGCGCGAACCACTGCCCAAGGTCACACGCGCGTTGATCATCGTGCATGGCCGCCTGCGCAATGCACAAACCTACCTGCAAAGCGGCATCGACGCCGCCGAGCATGCCGGGGTGGGCGGTACTACGCTGGTGATCGCGCCGCAGTTTCTCAATCAAGCCGACGTGAAGCGCAATCACCTGGGCCACGAGGTAGTGCGTTGGACGGGTAACGACTGGATGGCCGGCGAAGCGTCCACCGGCCCAGGGCAGATCAGCTCTTATGGCGCTCTGGACCAGATCATCAAGCACTTGGGCAACCACAAACTGTTCCCGGCGCTGAAAGAAATCGTGGTCGCCGGGCATTCCGGTGGCGGCCAAGTGGTGCAGCGCTTCGCCCTCACCGGCCACGACCACCCGTTGCTGAACTCCGAGGGCATCCGCCTGCGGTATGTGGTGGCTAACCCGTCGTCCTATGCGTACTTCAGCCCGCAGCGCCCGGTGACGTTCGACATCGCCAATTGCCCAGGCTTTAACGACTGGAAGTACGGCATGCAAAACCTGCCGGATTACGTGGGGGGCCGAGGTGCCCAGCAACTGGAACAAGACTACGTCTCACGCGACATCACTTACCTGTTGGGCCAGCAGGACACCGACCCCAACCACCCGGCATTGGATAAAAGCTGCGAAGCCGAAACCCAGGGTGCGTATCGACTGCTTCGTGGCCACAACTACTTTGACTACCTCAAGCAGCGGCATCCGCAGTTGGGCCACCGGCTGGTAGAAGTGCCGGGGGTGGGACATGACGGGGACAAAATGTTTACCTCGCCAGAAGGAGAAAAGGTGCTGTTCGCCCATTAGCACCTGAAGGAACCTAATCAAAATGTGGGAGCTGGCTTGCCTGCGATGACGGACTGTCAGTTGATAAAGTGTCAGCTGACCCACCGCTATCGCAGGCAAGCCAGCTCCCACATTTGCTCTCTGTCGCCCGGCTTAGATCATTCGGCGCAGCGCCGCACAATCCTCGGCATGCCAATCCGCCAATTCCGGCCAAGGGTTCTCCGGCAAGTTCACCAACACCGTCTTGGTGCCCGCTGCCCGGCCACAATCCAGGTCAAAGCGGTAATCCCCGACCATCACCATGTCGCGGGGTGCTACGTCCCAAGCCGCCGCCAGTTTCAGCAACCCACCGGGATCCGGCTTGTGCGGCGCATCATCGCGCCCCAGCACATCCTCAATGGCAAAGCAGTCCGCCAGGCCTATCGCCTCCAGGGTGATATGGGCCAGCTCCCGCGCATTGCGGGTCAGGATCCCCAAGCGATAACCGCGCCCGGCCAATTCGCGTACCAATTCCACCGCGCCTTGCGCCGCCACCGAACCCAGGGCCAGCTCGCGCTCGTGCTCCAGCAACCAGGCGTGCTTGGCCGCTGCAACCGGCGCCGGCAAGGCCGCCAGGTGCGTGAGGATGTCGTCTTCAGGTGGAATGTCCAGCGCCACGCGGATAGCGGCAAAATCATGCACGGCCACCGTGAGGGTGCCGTCCATGTCGAACACCCAGTGCCTAACGTCGCCGAGGCTCATGCCCAATCCTTGCGATGGCGGATCAAACCTTCCTGGGTCACCGACGCCACCAGTTGCCCGGCGCGGTTGTACACGCTGCCCCGGGAGAACCCCCTGGAGTTGCCAGCCCACGGGCTGTCCATGGCGTACAACAACCAGTCATCGGCACGCAGGTCGGCGTGGAACCACAGCGCGTGATCGAGGCTGGCGACCTGCATGTCTTTCTGCCACACGGTCTTGCCATGGGGCAGCAGCGAGGTGGTCAGCAGGCCAAAGTCCGAGGCATAGGCCAGCAGGTATTTATGCAACGCCGGTGTGTCCGCCAAGGCACCGTCGGCACGAAACCACACGTACTTGACCGGGTCGGACGGCTGCGGGTTGAACGGGTCTTTTTCGGTGACCGGGCGCACTTCGATGGGCTTGGGGCACAGCAGCTTGTCGCGCATGTGCTCGGGGATCAGGTGCGCACGTTGCTGGGTCAGCTCCAGTTCCGACGGCAGGTTTTCCGGGCCCACTACCACCGGCATGGTGGTCTGGTGCTCGAAGCCTTGTTCGTCGTACTGGAACGAGGTCGTGCAGGTGAAGATCGGATTGCCCTTTTGAATCGCGGTGACACGACGCGTGCTGAAACTGCCACCATCGCGCACGCGGTCCACCGAATACACCACCGGCAACGCGGCATCGCCAGGGCGCAGGAAATAACCGTGCAGGGAATGTACATGCCGCGCTTCTTCTACGGTCTGGCTGGCCGCCGACAGCGACTGGCCGAGCACTTGGCCGCCGAACAGTTGGCGAAAGCCCAGGTCCTGGCTGCGGCCGCGAAAGAGGTTTTCCTCGATCGGCTCCAGGGTCAGCAAGTCCACCAGATCTTCCAATACTTGGCTCATAGAGCAACTCCTACAATCAATAGGGCATTCCGGGCTGCTTATCCGTGCAGCGTGTCCAACCATTGGGCGCGGGTGATGCGGTACAAAACATGCGGTCGCAGCGGGTCACCGGCTGCGACTTTCGGGTGTTCAAAATCTGCCTGCGGATCGTAATGCATACCGATGGCCTGCATGACTTTTTGTGAGGGCAGATTGCTCTCGGTGGTGAAGGCCAGGATTTCGTCCAGTTGCAAGCGGTCAAAACCACAGCGCAACGCTGTCCAGGCGGCCTCACTGGCATAACCCAGGCCCCAATGTTCGCGGGCCAGGCGCCAGCCGATTTCCACCGCCGGGGTAAAGCCGGCTTCAAAGCTGACATTCGCAAGCCCGGTCAGGCCGATAAATTCGCCCGTGTCCTTGCGCTGCAAGGCCCAAAAACCAAAGCCATATTCAGCAAAATGCCCGCGAATCCGGCCGATCAACGCGGCGCTTTCCAAGTGGCTCAATTGAGCCGGAAAGTAGCGCATCACCTGCGGGTCGGCGCACATGCGCGCAAAGTCCGGCAGGTCGCTGTCGCGCCATTGGCGCAGCACCAAGCGTGCACTTTCCAATTCCAGTATCGGCTCCATGGGTCCCCCTGCCTTGCCATGTGCGTGAGTGTACAGCGCTGTTAAGATCCTTCGCAGGTTCCCGTCAGAAAATCCCATGCCCTTGCCATTGATCTACCACGAAGACTACAGCCCTGAGTTCCCGGCCGACCACCGCTTCCCCATGGACAAGTTTCGCCTGTTGCGTGACCACCTGGTGAACACCGGCCTGACCCAGGACAGCCAATTGCTGCGCCCGCAGTTGTGCCCGGGAGATATTCTGGCCCTGGCCCATGAACCTGGGTATATCGAACGCTACATGAGCGGCGAACTGTCCCGCGAAGACCAACGCCGCCTCGGCCTGCCGTGGAGCGAAGCCCTGGCCCGGCGCACGGTGCGCGCGGTGGGCGGCTCGATCCTGGCCGCCGAACAAGCCCTCGAACATGGCCTGGCCTGCCATTTGGCCGGTGGCACCCACCATGCCCATTACGATTATCCGGCGGGTTTCTGCATTTTTAATGACCTGGCGGTGATCAGCCATTACCTGTTGGCCAGCGGCCGGGTCAATCGCGTGCTGATCTTCGATTGCGACGTGCACCAGGGCGACGGCACCGCACGCATCCTGCACGACACGCCGGACGCCATCACCGTGTCGCTGCACTGCGAAAAGAACTTCCCGGCACGCAAGGCCCAGAGCGACTGGGACATCCCGCTGCCCATGGGCATGGGCGATGCCGACTACCTCAAGGTGGTGGATGACGCGCTCAACTACCTGCTGCCGCTCTACCAGCCGGACCTGGTGCTGTACGACGCCGGTGTGGATGTGCACAAGGACGACGCCCTTGGTTACCTCAAGCTGACAGATGCAGGCGTCGCCGCCCGTGATGAAAGCGTGATGCGCCACTGCCTGGGCCGCGACATACCGGTGATGGGCGTGATCGGCGGCGGTTACAGCAAGGACCGCCCCGCCCTCGCCCGCCGCCACGGCATCCTGCACCACAGCGCGCAGCGGGTGTGGACGTCATCAGGCTGTCATTGAAGTGTGAGCGTTACCCACAATGCCTGTGGAACGGCCTGTGGATAACTTGAGCGTAAGCGGCTACAAGCGTTTGACCGCATGGCCTGTAGGAAAGTGTACGTTTTTTGATCAGGCAGCGGCGTCATGGTCGGGTAGAATGCTCGGCCTATTCACATCACCGTAGCCCTGCCCATGCCTCAGACTTCTGCCCACCACGTCTCCATTATCGGCGGCGGCCCCGCCGGGCTGATGGCCGCCGAAGTCTTGAGCCAGGCGGGCGTGCGCGTGGACCTGTACGACGGCATGCCTTCAGTGGGGCGCAAGTTCCTGCTGGCCGGCGTGGGCGGCATGAACATCACCCACTCCGAGGCGTACCCGGCGTTCCTGTCGCGCTACGCCGAACGCGCGCCGCACATGGCACCGCTACTGCGCAGCTTTGGCGCCGAGGCGTTGTGCGAATGGATTCATGGCCTGGGCATTCAAACTTTTGTCGGTACCTCCGGCCGCGTATTTCCTACCGATATGAAAGCCGCGCCACTGCTGCGCGCCTGGCTCAAGCGTCTGCGGGAGCAAGGTGTGGTTATCCACACCCGGCATCGTTGGACGGGTTGGAATGACGAGGGCGATTTACTTATCCACAGCCCGGACGGCGAAAAAGTTGTCCACAGCGACGCTGTGCTGCTGGCCCTGGGCGGCGGCAGCTGGTCGCGATTGGGCTCCGACGGTGCATGGCTCAACCTGTTTGAAGGCAAAGGCCTGCCCTATGTGCGACTGCAACCGAGCAACTGCGGGTTTGAAGTGTCGGCATGGAGCGCGTTGATGGTCAGCAAATTCGCGGGCGCACCGTTGAAAAACGTCGCCATTGGCCTGGGGGATGACAAGCCTCGGTTGGGCGAATGCGTGATCACTGCCACCGGCATTGAAGGCAGTTTGATTTACGCCTTGTCGGCGCCGATTCGCGAAGCGATCAACCGCGACGGTGCGGCCACGGTGCATATCGATTTGCTGCCCAGCAAGCCGCTGGACAAGGTGCAGGCCGCATTGGCCAAGCCCCGTGGCTCGCGTTCGATGAGCAAGCATTTGCACAGTCAGTTGGGATTGGATGGCGTGAAAGCGGCGTTGTTGCGCGAGCTGACGCCCGCTGAACACTTCACCGATCCGGCGCAATTGGCGGTGGATATCAAGGCGCTGCCGCTGACGCTGGTGAGGACGCGGCCGATGGATGAGGCGATCAGCACGGCGGGTGGTGTGCCGTTTGAAGCGCTGGATGAGCGGTTGATGCTCAAGCCGTTGCCTGGCGTGTTTTGTGCGGGGGAAATGCTGGATTGGGAGGCGCCGACCGGTGGGTATTTGCTGACCGGCTGTTTTGCCAGTGGCCGGACGGCTGGGCTGGGGATGTTGGAGTGGCTCCAACGCTGATCGTTCCCACGCTCTGCGTGGGGATGCCGCCAGGGACGCTCTGCGTCCCGCTTTAGGTTCGTGACGCAGAGCGTCACAGGATGCGTTCCCACGCGGAGCGTGGGAACGATCAATCACTTCTTCTTACGCGGCCCAGTGTTAAACACCGGCACCTTGCGCACCGGCTTGATCGAAGGCTCGGCCGGCGCCACTTCCCCACTGTCCACCCACTTGCCCAGGTTGCGCTTGCCGCCACCGCCGGACGTTTTAGGCTTCTTCGGCTTTTTCGGTTTCTTGACCACCTGCCCGCTGGCATCGGTGTCCGGCACGCGGTGCTCCGGCTCGAAATCCGGTTCCATCTTGCGGGTGAGGGTCTGACGGGTCAGCATCTCGATCGCCGAGAGCATGTTCACCTCGTCGGCACACACCAGGGAAATCGCCTCACCGGTGTTGCCCGCACGCCCGGTACGGCCGATACGGTGGATGTAGTCTTCGGCCACGATGGGCAGGTCGAAGTTGACCACCAGCGGCAGGTCTTCGATATCCAGGCCACGGGCCGCCACATCGGTGGCCACCAGGATTTGCACTTCGCTGGCCTTGAAGCGGTCCAGTGCGCGTTGGCGGGTGGCTTGGGGTTTGTCGCCATGGATGCCGTCGGCGTTGATCCCCAGGCCCTGCAACTTGTCCACCAGGGCGTCTACGCCGTTGCGGGTCTTGGCGAACACCAGCACTTGCTTCCAACGGCCTTTGCGCATCAGGTGCACAAACAGCTCCGGCTTGCGCTTCTTGTCCACCGGCACCACCCACTGCTTGACGGTGTTGGCGGCAACGTTGCGGGGGCTGACTTCAATGCTCAGCGGGTCGTTGAGCATCTGCCCGGCCAGCAGGCGAATGTCATCGGAGAAGGTCGCGGAGAACAGCAGGGTCTGGCGCTTTTTCGGCAGCATGCGATAAATGTTGGCAAGCTCTTCGGAGAAGCCCAGGTCGAGCATACGGTCGGCTTCATCCAGCACCAGGGTTTGCAGCTGGTTGAGCTTCAGCGCGTTCTGGCGGAACAGGTCGATCAGGCGGCCAGGGGTGGCGACCAGAATGTCGACGCCTTTGCGCAGCTTCATCATCTGCGGGTTGATGCTCACGCCGCCGTACACCGCGTAAGTGGTCAGCGGCAGGTGTTGGGCGTACTCGGCAACGCTGGCATGAACCTGCTCGGCCAGTTCGCGAGTGGGGCACAGGATCAGCGCTCGCGCCGAGTTGGCGGCGACTTTCGGCCCTTCCAGGGTCAGCAGTTGCAGCAGCGGCAAGGCGAAACCTGCGGTCTTGCCGGTGCCGGTCTGGGCTGCGGCCATCAGGTCGCGACCGGCCAGCACGGCCGGAATGGCTTGGGCCTGCACCGGCGTCGGGGTCTGGTAGCCAAGCGTCTCAAGGGCGCGCAGCAAGGGTTCGATCAGGCCAAGGGTGGCGAAAGTCATGTAGTTACCGTAGGAAAAATTCAGCGCAAGGGCGTAATGCGCGGCAGTTTACCTTATTTCGGGTTTGGGCTTGCGCCATTGGGGCAGGCTGATCAGCAACACCGCGCTGATGATCACCAGCATTGCCAGGGCTTCTTCCAGGCCGATGCTCTCACCGACGAACACAATCCCCAGTAACACGGCCACGGCCGGATTCACATAGGCGTAGCTGGTCGCCGCTGCCGGGCGTACGTGCTTGAGCAGGTACATATAAGCGTTGAAGGCGATGATCGAGCCGAACACCGTGAGGTACGCCAGGGCCAGCCAGCCCTCCAGCGGCGGCATGGCCTGCAGGTGCTCGCCAGACAACGCGCTGACCAGCAGCAGCGCCACGCCGGCCACGAGCATTTCT
Organism: Pseudomonas sp. FSL L8-0168; assembly: GCF_037976155.1. NCBI lineage: Bacteria > Pseudomonadati > Pseudomonadota > Gammaproteobacteria > Pseudomonadales > Pseudomonadaceae > Pseudomonas > Pseudomonas sp. FSL L8-0168. The sequence continues at coordinate 4,494,536 of NZ_CP150262.1, forward strand.
GCGGCACTGGCCATGGCGCCTTGGGGCAGCGGCAAATGCCGGCTCCACACCGAGCCGAAGGCCCAGGACGCCGCCGCCATCAACAGCAACACCGCGCCCAGTGGGCTCGACTGCAAGGTACTGCCCATGTTGAGCATGGCAATGCCGATGATCCCCAGCAGCACCCCGGCCCATTCCAACCGCGTATTACGTGCGCCCCAGAAAAACCCACACAGCAAGGTAAACAGCGGCACCGTCGCCACCGCCAGCGCGGCCACGCCGGACGACACGCCCATATGTTCCGCCACGCTGACGCCACCATTGCCCACGGTGAGCAACAAAATCCCGATCATCCCGGCCGCCTTCCACTGCGGCCAGGTCGGCGCCGGCACCCCGCGCCACCTGAGAAAGCCGTACATCAACGCGCCCGCCGTGCAAAACCGAATCCCCGCCAGCAACAGCGGCGGCCAGTACTCCACGCCAATGCGGATCACCAGGTAGGTGGAACCCCAGATCACATACAACGCAAAAAAGGCGGCGATCAACGGTAAGGGAAAGCGACGTGGGCCAGGCATTGGGCGGCTCTATGGCAGGAAATGGGAAACTTATTCTAGAAACGAAGGTGGATAAACTTAAGTTACAAAACCTGTTTAAAACGCCAATACACTTCTCAAACCATGGTTATCAAGGCTATAAACCGTGCTTTCGAAAGCCATGCGCAACCGGAGCCTTATCATGGACAAATACGACCGCATGCTCCTCAGCGCCCTGCTTGAAGATGGCCGTGCTTCCTACGCGCAACTGGCGCGCACCGTGAACCTCTCCGCCCCCGCCGTGGCCGAACGCGTGGCCAAGCTTGAGGCCAGCGGCGTGATCACCGGGTACCAGGCCAAGGTGGATTTATCCAAAGTGGGTTTGCCGATTCAATGCGTGATTGAACTGCGACTGACCAACCATGGCAGCCAAAAGGTTTACGACGCCCTGGCGGAAATACCCGAACTGACCGAATGCCACCGCGTCACCGGCGACCCGTGCGTGATCATGCAAGCGGCGGTGGGCTCGATGCCCGAGCTGGAAAACCTGATTAATCGGGTAGCGAAGTTCGGCTTCAGCAAGACCTCGATTATTTTGTCCAGCGCCATAGAGCGGCGGGTGCCGTTGGGGCAGTTGGAAGCCAATGGGAAAAATGCTGGCTGATCTGCCCAAGCGACGCGGTCAACTGTGGGAGCTGGCTTGCCTGCGATGGCGCCAGTGGCCTCACCGGTTGCCCGCCGCGCCCCCTGTAGGAGCGAGCTTGCTCGCGAAAAACCCGAGGGCGCCGCGTGCATTCAGGACGCCAGCGTCCGTTGGCGTTCTTCGCGAGCAAGCTCGCTCCTACAAAGGGCTCGATCTGCGCTGGACGATCAGATCGACTATCTGCTCGATGGTCGTGATGTGATCCCAATCCTCCTGCGTCGCTTGCAACTTGAACTGCCACTTGATCTGCATGACAAAGCACGTCAGATCGTCATCAATGATGTCGAAGTCATGGATGAAATCGGTTTGCTCCGTCACATCGCTTCGGTCGATAAAGCCGATGATATCGACGAATAGCTGGATCACTTTTTCGCTGATGTCGGCTCTGGTCAGGCTACCTTCCATTTCTCGCCTCATAGGCACACTTACCAATACTGACTAGGTCAAAGACTGCAAGCCCGGCAGCAACGAAGGGTATGCCTCGCCCGATGATGCCAAATACCCGAACCGTGCCAAACGTTGCCTTTGCCATTCTGGCCATGGTGGGTTGCCTGATCAATGTACGAGGGAAAAAGCGCATGCCGATCAGGCTAGCCAGGTTCGTGGTTTTGCTGGAGCCGACGTGAACCCAAGCACCCACCGCAATTTTGCTTATCGGTATGCCCGCCGCGCCAGTGATCACGGTGGCTGCCGTGAGGCCGTAGTGTTGCTGTGTACATTTCCAGAGTTCATCAAACGTCGTATCCGGCACAGCGGGGTCAGCGTGAATCGGCTTGAGTAACTGGTAATGAGGGCCATGACTCCAACCTGGCGAACTCGGCAACACCATGACTGCCGGGCAGCTTGTCATCGTGTTGCCCACATGAAACGCCATGCTTGAACTGGAGCCCAGATCAATGCCATTTGATTCAAGTTCCAACTTGCTTCGCATAATCGCTGTATGAAGATCGCTTTCCTGCATGACTGTAATCCCTGTGCATGAGTGACAGACGGGATGGTAGGTCGCAGTAAGACGCGATAGAGGAGTAAAGAGGAAAACCAGAAAGGTCCTAGGTCATAGCCGGATTTGGCCTACCGACCATTCAGCGCTCAGGTGAAAGAGACCTCAAAACCTCCGTGTTTCAGTGGCCAGCAAGACCGATCCCTTTCATTTGCGGGACGTTTCCGAGAGAATCCCACGGCCTTGTTTCCGTCGGATTCGGTAGCTAGTCTCGCTCTGTCATCGAATGTTCGGTGACCGGACGTGCAAGTCCGATGGCAAGCAAGATCATAAATAAACCTACAGCCAATATGCCTGTTATGGCGGCTGTGCGTGGGAGGCCTTCGGGCCTGCTGGGTTTGGATCCTTGCCCCGGTCTTGCACACCTACGCACAGTTGCCACCCTAATTCGCGTGCAAGCGAACGGTGTCGACTTCTTCCAGCAAGGAGTTTCACCATGGTCAAAAAAGTCACCCCCGATCCACCCCAGCCCAAAACCGACTTCCTCAGCGAAGACGCCCTGCTCCACCGTCGTGCCATCGACTACTACCTCAAGGCATCCGCCCCGGATGCGCCGATATTTATCCTCAATGACAACCTGAGCTTCGAAGACGCCCTGGCCCATGCGGCGGAGTTGTTGCACTGCGCGGTGGAGACAGCGAATGCGTCGGGTGAGGTGATGAAGGCGCCGCAGCGGGCGGTGATGCATTTGGTGGAGATGGCGAAGGGGGTGGTGGACCAGGCGCTGGAGTGCGCACAGCCTCGATAGTCGACGCATAACCCCCTGTGGGAGTGGGCTTGCCCGCGATAGCGGAGGGTCAGGCAATAAATGGCTGGCTGATACACCGCTATCGCAGGCAAGCCAGCTCCCACATTGGAACTTCAGTGTTCTTGAGAGGGGTGGCTGGATCAGAACCCGCGATGTTTTGCTCGCGAAGGCGGTGTGTCAGTCAACTTATTTAGCGACTTGCTGATCGTTCCCACGCTCTGCGTGGGAATGCCGCCCTGGACGCTCTGCGTCCGCTCTTAAAGTCGTGACGCGGAGCGTCACCAGATGCATGCCCACGCGGAGCGTGGGGACGATCAGCGCCAGGCCTTAGAACCCGCGATGTTTCTTCAGGTGTTCATTGATCTTTGCGGCAGGCACTTTCTGCAACGTGCACAACAGGTCATGGGACAGCTCGCGCAAACCATGAGTCTGGCGCAGTTCCTGGGCCAGGTGCGCCGTGAGGTTAGCGGCCATTTCCGCGTCCGCCAGCGCCCGGTGAGCCTGGCCGGTGTGGGGCAGTTTGGCGTAGGCGTTGAGGGTGCCGAGCTTGTGGTTGGGCGCCGCCGGCATCAGGCGGCGGGCCAGGAGCAGGGAGCAGGCGAATTTCTGCAGGCGGGTGCGGCGGATCAGGCCGAGCTCAAAGTCCCAGAACTTCTGGTCGAACGCGGCGTTGTGCGCCATCAAGGGCGTGGTGCCGACGAATTCATTGACTTCGTTCATCACCCGTTCAGCCGGTGGCGCGCTGCGCAGCATGGCGTTGCTGATGCCGGTGAGTTGTTCGATAAACGCCGGTATGCGCACACCGGCATTCATCAGGCTCTGGTAGCGGTCCACGATTTGCCCGCGCTCAAGGATGACCACGCCAATCTCCGTGGCCCGGCAGTGGCTGCTGGGGGTGATGCCGGTGGTTTCAAAGTCGATGACCGCTATGCGTTCCAAACCTGTTCCTACTCCGTTCAACGATCTATTTGAGCAACAACGCGCCTTCGATCGGCACGTAGTGGCTGGCGGCGCGTATCAATGAGTTGGCCGTCAGCCCCGGCACGCCGTAGGCCACGGCCCGCACGCCATGCTTGTGGATAATGCGCTCGAGCAGCATGTCGAAATCACCGTCACCGGAGGCCAGCACGACCTCGTCGACATGGTCGGCGGCGTCCATGATGTCCAGGGTGATGCCCACGTCCCAGTCGCCCTTGGCCGAGCCATCGCTGCGCTGGATGTACGGCTTGAGTTTTACCGTAAAGCCCAGGTTGCGCAGGATCTGCTGGAACTGCTGCTGCTTGCTGTCGCCGCGGTCGATGGCATAGGCGTACGCCTCGACAATCTGCCCGCGCGCGCTGATGTCAGCCCACAGAGCGGCGTAGTTGAAGTGGCAACCATAGGCCTGGCGCACGGTGTAGTAGAGGTTTTGCACATCGGCGAACACTGCAATTTTTTTCACCGCACTTCCTCATGGACAGCCAGGCGCCAGCGCCCGGAAAGGGCGCCAGTATGCCAGCCAAGGGAGTGTTTCCGGGAAAAAATCAGACCGGAGCGCCGCAGCGTTCCGGTCTGCGTGGGTCAGACGAAAGAATCGTCGTCGCCAAAGGATGAGGAATCGTCCGAATAATCGCTGTCGGCATTGTTGCCGCCCCAGCTGTCATTGCCGGCGAACTGTTGGTCATCGTTGCCCCAGTTGCCTTGATCGCTGGCCGGTGCCGGTTGTTCGATGATCTCCTCCACCACCTGCGGCTGCGAGTTGTGATGGAACAGGCTGCTGATCCCTTCGGCCAGCAACACACCACCGGCCACACCCGCGGCGGTCTTCATGGCGCCGCCGAGGAAGCCACTGCCGGCTGGTGCGGCGACCGGTGCTTGCGGCGGCTGGTAGTTCTGCTGCGGCGCCGGCTGGCCAAAAGCGGGCCGCGCCGGTTCACGCCAACCCCCACCGGAGTTGCTCGGCGCAGGCTGTGGCTCACGGGAGCCGCCGCCAAAGATGCTCGACAGGAACCCACCACCGCTGGCCGGCGCCGGTTGCGTGGCCTTGGCCCGTTGCAGCTCGTCCTGCAATTGCTGGATCTGCTGGGCCTGTTGCTTGTTTTGCGCGTCGAGGCTCTGCAGCGCATGTTCCTGCACCAGAATCGACTGGGTCATGTAATAGCCGACGGCGGGTTGGCGAGCCATATGCTCCTTGATCCGCGCTTCGGCCTGGGCGTCGCGGGGGGCTGAGTCCGTTTCGGCTTGCTGCAACCGTGAAAACAGTCCATCGATCAGGGTTTGCTCTTCGCTGTTCATGGCGACCTCGTTAGATTGCCGATAAAAAATTCCGGTCCCGCCTGTGATCAGGCTGGGGGCTTTCCAGTTATGGGGATGTTACGAGTTGTTTCAATGGTCTTTACTCAAGGTTTACGTTTGCGCCCCTTGGACCCTGATCGGTTAAAGTGTGGCCCTCTGCTTCCAGGCCTGTGATGACCCTGATGAATCCGTTAGACGTTTTGCGCGACTCCTTCCGCTTTACCCAGCGCAACCTGGGCGCCATCGTCCAGCTGTGCCTGCCGTTGGTGATCCTCGAAGCCTTGTTGCAACAGGTGCTGGACCACACGCTGGGCCCGGATGCGTTTCCCGGCTACAGCGTGGTCGTGGGTTTGTTGGTGTACCCGCTGTACACCGGCGCCCTGATCCTGTTTCTCGATGCCCGCACCCGGGGCGAGTCGCCGCGCACCAAGGACGTGTGGGCCATGGCCTTGAGCCTGTGGCCGCGTTTTGCCCTGCTGACAGCCATGAGCACCTTGCTGATTCTGCTGGGGCTGTCGCTGTATTTCCTGCCGGGCTTGTGGCTGATGGTGGTGCTGGCGTTTGCCGAATACCTGCTGGTGCTGCGCGGCATGCCCGCCCTGGAGGCGATGAAGGAAAGCTTTCGCCTGACCCGCGGGCATTTCTGGCGCATCCTGGTGTGCCTGCTGTGTGTGATGACGCCGTTGTGGCTGCTCAAGGGCGCCAGCGTGGCGGCCTACCCTGAGCCGGCGCCGCTGCTGGGGCTATTGATGGACAGCGCCCACAGCTTCCTGCAACTGTTCACCAGCGTGGTGCTGTTCCGTTTATTCATGCTGATCGGTGGCGACGCCGACGTGCGGTGATATGCTCCGTGGCTCTTCTGACACGCATATAAGCCGAGCCGATGACCCGTTTATTGCGCATCACCCTGTTGAGCCTGTTGATCATCACCGGCCTGCTGGCCGCGCTGATCTACAGCCTGACCTGGCGCCCTGCCGACAAAGAGACCCTGCCCGTCAGCTGCGTGGCACCCCGCGCGCCTACGCTGTTGCCGGGGCAGGCGCTCAAGGTCATGACCTGGAATGTGCAATACCTGGCCGGCAAGAACTACGTGTTCTGGTACGACACCCCGGACGGTAGCGGCCCGGACGATCGCCCCACCGTCGAAGACATGGCCTTTAGCCTCGACGAAGTGGCGCGGGTGATTCGCGACGAACAACCCGACATCCTGCTGTTGCAGGAAGTCGACGAAGGCGCCAAGCCTTCCCATTATCAGGACCAGCTTGCGCTGTTGCAGGAGCGTCTGGTCGACCTCTACCCATGCAGCACCCAGGCGTTCGACTGGAAGGCCGACTTTGTGCCCAGCCTGCATATCTTCGGCAGTGTCGGGCGCAAGCTCGCTACGCTCAGCCGCTACCAGATCGAACACGCCGAACGCCTGCAACTGCCGGCCGCCGAAACCAACTTCATCAGCCGGCAGTTCCAACCTAAACCTGCGTTGCTACTGACTTACCTGCCCTTGAGCGATGGCGGCCAACTGGCGGTGCTCAATACACGCCTGGACGGCGGCGCACCTGGCCGCTCGGCAGCGCAACAACAAGTGCAAGCCACGGCCAAGCTGCTGGACAAGTTCGAAGGCCGGGGCACGCCCTGGTTGATCGGCGGGGATTTCAATCTGCTGCCACTGGGCCAATACCTGCGCCTGGACGCGGCTAAGCGTGGGCAGTATGCGCCGGACAGCGAGTTGCACCTGCTGTGGGACAAGTACCCGATGATCCCACGTAACAGCGAGTCCAGCGGGATTGATCGAGAAAAATGGCTGACGCACTTCCCCAATGACCCGAGCCTGGACGGGCCGGATCGCACCTTGGATTATCTGTTCTACAGCCCGCGCATCAAGCGGGTGGAGGCGAAGGTGAGGCAGGAGGACACATTGCGCATTTCCAACCATCTACCGGTTATCGCCCGCTTCCTGCTGCCTGCCGCGCAATAACCCACATCCTTAATCTTTTGTGGGAGCTGGCTTGCCTGCGATGCCGCCGATGCGGTCTTTCAGTGACACCGCAGCGATGCGATCGCAGGCAAGCCAGCTCCCACATTTGAACTGCATCGCGCCTACTTACGCGGCTTGATCCGGGCCGTCGCTTCGGCCACCAACGGGTCATCCGGCCAGTAATGCTTGGGGTAGCGCCCTTTCAAATCCTTCTTCACCTCGGCATAGGTACTGCGCCAAAAGTTCGCCAGGTCCTGCGTGACCTGCACCGGTCGCCGCGCCGGGGACAGCAGGTGCAGCTTCACGGCCAGGCGCCCACCGGCAATGCGCGGGGTGTCTGCCAACCCGAACAATTCCTGCAAGCGCACCGCCAGGATCGGCGGCTGTTCGCTGTAGTCCAGGCGTACCGATGACCCTGAAGGCACTTTCACATGCTGCGGCGCCAGCTCTTCCAGGCGTTGGGGCAAGGGCCATGGCAGCAGGTTGTGCAGGTAGCTGGAAATATCCAGGTTGGCGAAATGGCTGAGGCGCGAGACCTTGCCCAGGTAAGGCATCAGCCAGTGCTCCAGGCCCGCGAGCAGGGCCTTGTCACTGATGTCGGGCCACTCGCTGGTGTTGCCGGCATCCAGTTGGCGCAGCAGCATCACACGGGCTTGCCACTGACGCAGTTCCGGGGTCCAGGGCAGCAGTTCCAGGCCTTTGCGGCGCACCAGGTTGACCAGCGCCTGGCTGCGAGCGGATTCGTCGAGGCCGGTCAGGGGTTCGCGGCTGAGCACCAGTTCACCGACTTTGCGTTGGCGCTCGGCACGCAAGACGCCTTCGCGCTCGTCCCAGTCGAGTTGGTCGACGTTGCGCACTTGCTCGGCCAGCACCGTGTCGAACAGCGCCGGGGCAAAATCCGCCGCCAGGTAGATGCGCTCTTCACGCTGGCCCTGGCGGCTGCCCAGGTCGGCGATCACCAGCCAGGGTTGTTTCATCAGGCTGTCGGCTTCGGCAAACAGCGCTGCTCGGCCATTGGCCAGACGATATTCAGCGCCACCAGGGCGCCGTTGCTGGGCGACGCGGTCCGGGTAGGCCAATGCCAGCAAGGCGCCGAGCCAGCGCGGGTGGTCGGGGTTGTCCACCGGCAGGGTCGCCTTGCCGCGCAGGTAGCCACGGTATTGCCGGGCCAGTTGCTTGGCGCGCTGCACGCCCCCCTGGGTGCCGCGCGCACGTTCTTCACCGGACATCAGCGCCAGGCGGCTGTGCAAATCGGCACCGCCGCCGCGCAAGATGTCGCGTTCGCCCAACAAGGCTGCCACGTCGCAGGCGGTGGCGGCGAGGCCCAGGTCCTGGCCACGTAATAACAGATGGGCGATACGCGGGTGAGCCGGCAACTCGGCCATCTTCTGGCCATGGGCAGTGAGGTTTTCTTCGTCCAATGCACCGAGGCGTTGCAACAGATCCTGGGCCTGGGCATACGCGGCAGTCGGTGGTACGTCCAGCCACACCAACTGGTTGGGCTTCACACCCCAACGGGCCAGTTGCAAGGCCAGCCCTGCCAGGTCAGCGGCGAGGATTTCCGCGCTGCCATAAGCGGCCAGACCGTCGTGCTGGTCTTCGGACCACAACCGGTAACACACCCCCGGCTCCAACCGCCCTGCCCGGCCGGCGCGCTGGGTGGCGCTGGCGCGGGAGATGCGCTGGGTGTCGAGGCGGGTCATGCCGCTGCCGGGGTCGAAACGCGGCACCCGCGCCAGCCCGGCGTCGATCACAACGCGTACGCCGTTGATGGTCAGGCTGGTCTCGGCGATGTTGGTGGCCAGCACCACTTTGCGCTTGCCGGCCGGCGCCGGGTCGATGGCGGCGCGCTGGGCGTTGAGGTCCAGCTCACCGTGCAACGGGCATAACAGTACATCAGGGCGATCTCCCAAGGCCTCAGTCAGTTGCTGGTTGACCCGGCGAATCTCCGCCTGCCCCGGCAGAAATACCAGCACACTGCCGGGCTCGTCATGCAGGGCTTCGAGGATAGTTTGCACCACGCGCGGCTCGATAAACTCCCCGGCCTGGTACGGCCGGCCCCAGCGCATCTGCACCGGGAACATGCGCCCTTCGCTGCGCAGGATCGGCGCGTCATCCAGCAAGCCCGCCAGGCGCTCCCCTTCGAGGGTGGCCGACATCAGCAGGATCTTCAGCGGCTGCTCGTCGCGAAACAGCTCGCGACCGTTAAGGCTCAGGGCCAGCGCCAGGTCGGCGTCGAGGCTGCGCTCGTGGAATTCGTCGAAGATCAACAAGCCCACGCCGTCCAGCGCCGGGTCGTCCTGCAGGCGGCGGGTGAGGATACCTTCGGTGACCACCTCGATACGCGTATTGGGGCCGACTTTGCTGTCCAGCCGAATGCGGTAGCCCACGGTCTCACCGACCTTTTCACCCAGTTCACTGGCCAGCCGCTCGGCAGCAGCACGGGCAGCCAGGCGCCGGGGTTCGAGCATCAGGATGGTTTGCCCGGCGAGCCACGGCTCATGCAACAAGGCCAACGGCACGCGGGTGGTTTTACCGGCGCCGGGGGGCGCTTCCAGCACGGCTTCATGGCGATGCGCCAAGGCGTCACGCAGGGCGGGTAAAACATCATCGATCGGCAACGAATTCATACTGGCTCCAAAGCAGAGCGGCGAGTATAACGGCGAACTGCCGAGTGCCGATGCGGGTCTTAAAAACACCCACGCTTTGGGCTGTGAATGCAGTCGAAGGTGGGAGCTGGCTTGCCTGCGATAGCGGTGTGACAGTTGCCGCTGTATTTCCTGAACCGTCGCAATCGCAGGCAAGCCAGCTCCCACATTGGTTCATCGGCGCCTGGCCGATCTGGCTTATAGTCACCCTTAAATATGTTCAGGAGACTTTTTCATGCGTATCGCTTCCCGTGTCATCGGCGGTGTCCTCGCCGTTACCCTGCTGAGCCAACTTACCGCCTGCGGGTCGATTTTCTACCCCGACCGTCGTGGCCAGATCGATGGCAAGATCGACCCGACCATCGCGGTACTCGATGCCCTCGGCCTGTTGTTTTATGTGATCCCCGGCCTGATCGCCTTCGGTGTCGACTTCGCCACGGGCGCCATTTACTTCGAACCGGGCAAGACCGCCCAGGTCGCCCCCGAGAAACTGCACGAAGCCATCGGCGCTGACGGCAAGGTCGATAACGCCAAGCTGCAAAGCATCATCCAGAAAGAAACCGGCCGCACCTTGCCGCTGGACGACCCACGCCTGATCCAGTTCAGGGGCAGCGTGCAGCAACTGGCGGCCCTGGGCCCGCAGCCTGCCGCGTAAGGACAGCTCATGACCAGCAGCCCCGAACACGCAAGGCTCTTGCGCCTAGCCACCCGCGCCTCGGTGGGCGTGGCCTGTGTGTTGATTGTGACCAAGGCCATCGCCTGGTGGCTCAGCGGCTCGGTGAGCATGCTCGCCGGGTTGACCGACTCGCTGCTCGACGGCGTGACCTCGCTGCTGAACTTGCTGGCGGTGCATTACGCCCTGCGCCCCGCCGATGACGATCATCGTTATGGGCATGGCAAGGCAGAGTCGCTGGCGGGTATGGCGCAAGCCTTGTTTATCGCCGGCAGTGCGGTACTGATTGCGCTCCAGGCCTATGAACGGCTCAAGCATCCGGAGCCGGTCGGCGCACCGTGGCTGAGTATCGGCGTGATTATCTTGTCGCTGGGGCTGACCATGGCCCTGCTGATGCTGCAACACCGCGTGGTGCGCGAGACCGGCTCCAACGCGGTGCGTGCCGACTCGCTGCATTACCGCTCAGACTTGCTGCTCAATGGCAGCATCCTGATTGCGCTGGTGTTGGCAGGCTTTGGCTTTCATCAGGTCGACGCCTGGTTCGGCCTGGGAATCGCCGCTTACATTCTGTGGAGCGCGATCCAGATCGCCCGGGAAAGCTTTGCGGTGTTGATGGATGAAGAGCTACCGCCGGATGTCAGCCAGCACATGCTGGATCTGGCCCGTGGCGTGCCCGGCGTACTGGGTGCCCACGACTTGCGTACGCGGGTTTCCGGCAACCACTGGTTTGTGCAGTTGCACCTGGAGTTGCCGGGGGAATTGACGCTGTCGGTGGCCCATGGCATCAGCGACCAGGCCGCCGATGCCATTCACCGGGAATACCCGAAAGCCGAAGTGCTGGTGCACGCCGACCCACGGGAAGTGGTCACCGGTAACAAGGCCTAGTACTGCACCTGATACCCCCGACTGCCCAGGCAGTTGCCCTGGGCCTGGCGGTAGGTTTGCACCACCGCAGGGTCCGGGGCGTAGGTGACGGTGCGCGGGTCGAAGCCACTTTGTTGCACCGCCCAGCGATAACAGTCGTAGCCGTCCTGCTGTACCTGGGCTGGCGACTGGCCGTTGGCCGGGTAAGCCACCACGTCATAACCGTTGCCTTGAGGCGTCGGCGGAGGTGATGGCACCTGCGTCGGAGGTTGTACCACCACGTATTGTTGGGTGCTTTGCTCGTAGGCGTAATAGGCGCCTGCGGCGAGGAACAACAGCGAGCCGCCTACCCACACTTCACGTGCGTAGTCCGGCAGGTAATGCACGCGGATGCCGTAGGGCGGCGTCACCACCACGTAGCGCGGGCCTTGGGGGCGATACCAGTAGCCACCGGAGAAAAAGTAGTCCTGGCCACGGTAAGGCACGCGGTAATTGCGGTCGGGAAAACGGTCGATGACATAACCAGGGCGATGTTGCGGGCCCGGGCCCCAGCCGTTGCCATGCCCGTCGGGGCGGCCTGGCCAGCGGTTATCACCGGGGCGATCGTTACCCGGACGCGAACCGGGGCCGCCGGCCTCCCAATGCCGGTTGTCATCGGGGCGTCTGGGAATATCACGGTAATAACCCTGGCGCGGCTCCTGGGTCTGGCGCGCGGTATCGGGCCGGCCCTGGATCGGCAGGTTATTGGAGGGTTGCGGTTGCGGTGCTGGTCGCCCCGGCTCATGACCTTGAGGCCGACCCTGCCATTGGCCACCCTCGTGCTGGCCGCCACGATCACCCTGCGGGTTTTGTGGGCGTGGCTGATTGTGCTCAGGCCGTTGCCCCTGGCCCGGTGAGTTATCGCGTTCGTCGGCCATCGCCTGGGAGCCGACGCTGACCACCAGCAAACCAACACCTGCCATACGCCAGATGCGCTTCATGCTTTTCCTCACTGCGGATTGGGGCTTGATCATGAGACTGGAAAAGCCTCGCCCGGTTCTGAGACAGGTTATCAGTCACGAGAACTATTTTCTGAAGGCAAAACGCGCACAAAGAAAAAGGGGTGACCCGTCGGCCACCCCTTGAGAATTTCGTCCTGGCTCAACGCTTTTGACGTTGGCTCACCTCACGCCGTCTTGTGGACAGTGTGCAGCCTGGAGGCCGGCTCAACCCTGCTGGGGCGGCGGCCGCAACGGGCCTGATTGGGCGCGTTGCGGTGGACTGTTGTCCAGGCGGTGATTCTGTTGGTAATCATAGGCGTGCCGGGCGGGCAGAGGATTGCGAAGATTGCGTCAATAAACAGTGCTTGCGCAATTTTTAACCCTTCATGGATAATTAACCGCAATAGTTACGACAAAGGCCAACCCAATGAGCAAGCTTGACCGATACGACCTGAGTATTCTGGCGGAATTGCAGCGCGACGCGAGGATCTCCAACCAGGAGCTGGCCGAACGCATCGGCCTGTCGCCTTCGCCCTGCTCACGCCGGGTCAAGCAATTGGAGGACGACGGCTACATCGCCCGCCAGGTCGCCCTGCTCGACCGCAAGATGCTCGGCCTGAGCCTCACCGCTTATGTATTGATCGGCATGGACCGTCACACGCCGGAACGCTTCGAGAATTTCGAGGCCGCCATCCGCACCCTGCCGCAAGTGCTGGAGTGCAGCCTCGTGACCGGGATGGATGCGGACTACCAGTTGAAGGTGGTAGTGCCGGACATGGATCACTATCAAAAATTGCTGCTGGGGCATCTGACCCGGATCGAAGGGGTGACCAGCGTGCGTTCCAGCTTTGTGCTGAACCAAGTGCTCAACAGCACCGAACTGCCCCTGACCCACCTGCGCACCTGAGAACAACGGTGGGAGCTGGCTTGCCTGCGATGGCGGCGGGCCAGTTTGCATCACGGTACCTGACAGACCGCTATCGCAGGCAAGCCAGCTCCCACAGTTCGATGGTGTAGGACTCAGGTCAATGTTGCGTTTGTGACGCTGCCGTATACTGCTCGCTTGTCTTGTCGGAAGAGTCCCATGAACAACATCGACCCCGCCCTGTTTGAAGAATGGATGATGACCGGCCTGGTCACTATCCTGATCATTTTCATGGGCTTCATCGTCTGGGACCTGGCGAAGAAATCCAAGGCCGGGCGCTTTGGTTCGTTCATCCTGTTTTTCGTGTTGGGCCTTGGTGTGGCAGCGTTCATCATCAAGAGCGTGGTGATCGGCCTGATTGAATCCGGCGCCTTATAAGCGCGCCGGCACTGCCTTCCATTGGCCTTGATCCAGGCCGTCGATAGACCAGTCGCCAATGCGCACGCGCACCAGGCGCAGCGTCGGCAGGCCCACTGCTGCGGTCATGCGCCGTACCTGACGGTTGCGCCCTTCACGAATCACCAACTCCAGCCAATGCGTCGGCACGCTTTTGCGAAAGCGTACCGGCGGGTTGCGCGGCCATAACGCCGGTTCATCCAGTTGCCGAGCCTCGGCAGGCAAGGTCATGCCATCGTTCAGCTCGACACCATCGCGCAGACGTTGCAGCTGTTCTTCAGTCGGCTCACCTTCCACTTGCACCCAGTAGGTTTTCGCCAATTTGTGCTTGGGATCGGCGATGCGCGACTGAAGCTGGCCATCGTTGGTCAACAGCAGCAAGCCTTCGCTGTCACGGTCCAGGCGCCCCGCCGGGTAAATACCGGGAATATCGATAAAATCCTTGAGCGTCGCGCGCCCGCCTTCGTCGCTGAACTGGGTCAGCACATCGAACGGTTTGTTGAACAGGATCAGCTTCGGCTCGGCCGGTGGCGCCTTGGCGACACGTCGAACAGGCTGCGAAGGTTTCACGCCTGGGCGGCGCGAATCGGGACGGGTAGGACGGGACATGGCAAAGGAACATCTAACGGTCAGGACCGACAATGCTAGTGGCCTGACCGCCAAATGACCATCCCAACCGCTTAGCGGAACGGCGGTTCGTCGAAGCTGCGCAGTTTGCGCGAGTGCAACGAGTTGAGTTCGGTGCGCAACAGGTCGACCGCCTCGATGCCGATCTTCAAATGCTGGCTGACCGCACGCTCGTAGAACGCGTTGGCCGAACCCGGCAGCTTGATCTCGCTGTGCAGCGGCTTGTCGGATACGCATAACAAGGTGCCGTAAGGCACGCGCAAACGGTAACCTTGGGCGGCGATGGTGCCGCTTTCCATGTCCACGGCCACGGCGCGAGACAGGTTGATCAGCGGCCGCTCCTGGGCCCAGCGCAGTTCCCAGTTACGGTCGTCGTAGGTCAGCACGGTACCGGTGCGCAGGCGTTTTTTCAGCTCTTCGCCTTTTTCGCCGGTGACTTTCGCCGCCGCTTGCTGAAGCGCCAGCTGCACTTCGGCCAGGGCCGGGATCGGGATGTTCGGCGGTACTACACGGTCCAGAATCCCGTCGCGGCGCATATAGGCGTGGGCCAGTACGTAGTCGCCGATGGTTTGGGATTGGCGCAAGCCGCCGCAGTGGCCGATCATCAGCCAGCAATGCGGGCGCAATACGGCCAGGTGGTCGGTGATGTTCTTGGCGTTGGACGGGCCCACGCCGATGTTCACCAGGGTCACGCCGTGGCCGTCAGTGGCCTGCAGGTGATACGCCGGCATCTGGTAGCGGTGCCAGACCACGCCGGCGGCAATGGCCGAGGCTTCGCCGTGGTCCATGCTCTTGTCGATGACCACGTTGCCCGGCAGCACCATGCGGATAAAACGCGGGTCACTGCGCAGTTGCTCCAGGCCATGCAGGATGAACTGGTCCACGTAGCGGTGGTAGTTGGTCAGCAGGATCCACGGCTGTACATGGCGCCAGTCGCTGCCGGTGTAATGCACCAGGCGGCGCAGGGAAAAATCCACACGGGCGGCATCGAACAGGGCCAGGGGCAGCGGGTCGGTGTTTTCCCAGTCGTACAGGCCATCGGCAATGCCGTCGGTGGCGGCGGACAAGTCGGTACTGGGGAATACACGGGCCAGGGTCGCGGCGGTGACGCCGGAGCCGGCCAGTTCATCGCCCTGCTCCACCACGTACGGATATGGAATGTTCTGCTGGCTGACGCCTACTTCCACCGTGACGGTGAAGTCGTGCATCAGCGGCACCAGTTGCTCCAGCAGGTACTTACGGAACGCGGCCGGGTGGGTCACGGTGACGCTGTAGGTCCCCGGCAGTTGCACCTTGGCATACGCCCGAGTGGTTTGGGGGACTTCACCGTGGCAGTGGTAGGTCAAGCGCAGTTCCGGGTAGCGAAACAATGCGCGCTGCTCGGCGTCGGGCTCGACGCGGTCCTTGAGGTATTGCTTGAGCGCCTGGTTGAGCGCGCCAGTGGCACGCTCATGCAGCGCCGCCAGCCGGTCCACGGCTTCTTCGGCGGTTTTAACGACAACAAAAGCTTCGGTCACGGTAAGCATCCTGTGTTCTGACTTGCAGGCCTTTATCTTGCCTGTATCCAGGCCTCACCGAAACACCAGAAGTGGAATGCGTTGATAGGTGGGAGCTGGCTTGCCTGCGATAGCGGTCTATCAGCTACATAATTGCTGGCTGGACCACCGCTATCGCAGGCAAGCCAGCTCCCACATTTGGATTGTGTTTATTCAGAGCGATTGCGGGGTTGAGCGGGCGACAATTGCTTCCACGTCGACGCCACGCGGCAAGGTGCCATATACCCGCCCCGACGACTCACCCAACCGGCTGGCGATAAACCCATCACTCACCGCCGCATTACCCGCCTCCAGCAACAACTTGGCCTGTAACGCCAGGGCGATGTCCTCGGTCAGTTGCCGCGCCCGATACTGGATGTCCTGGGTGTCCATGAATGCCGCCTTCAACTGCTCGATATGCCGCGCCAACCGCTTGTCGCCGTGGCCATCGCCCAGCTCCACAAACAACGCCTCCAGTACCCCCGGCTCTTTGGACAGGGCACGCAATACGTCCAGGCACTGCACATTGCCGGAACCTTCCCACGTCGAATTCACCGGTGCCTCGCGGTAAAGGCGCGGCAGGATGCTGTCCTCCACATACCCGGCGCCGCCCATGCATTCGGCGGCTTCGTTGATCATCGCGGGCGCGCGTTTGCAGATCCAGTACTTGCCCACGGCCGTGACCAGCCGGGCGAACTTGGCTTCATGTTCATCATCAAGATGATCCAGGGCGCGCCCCATGCGCAGGCTCAAGGCCAGGGCCGCTTCGCTTTCCAGGGCCAGGTCGGCCAGCACGTTCTGCATCAGCGGCTGCTCGCTGAGCACGCGGCCACCCACCTGCCGATGAGCGCAGTGATGGCTGGCCTGGGTCAGCGCCTGACGCATCAAGGCGCTGGAGCCGACCATGCAATCGAAGCGGGTCATGGCAACCATTTCGATGATGGTTGGAACGCCGCGGCCTTCTTCACCGACCATCCACGCCAGGGCGCCGCGAAATTCCACTTCGCTGGAGGCGTTGGAGCAGTTGCCGAGTTTGTTCTTCAAGCGCTGGATGTAGAACTCGTTGCGCGTGTCATCCGGGCGGTGCCGGGGCAGCAGGAAACAGGTCAGGCCCTTGTCGGTCTGGGCCAGGGTCAGAAAGCCATCGCACATCGGTGCCGAGCAGAACCACTTATGCCCCACCAACTCGTAGGCTTGGCCAGGGCCACTCGCGCCCACGGGGTAAGCGCGGGTGGTGTTGGCGCGCACGTCGGTGCCGCCCTGCTTCTCGGTCATGGCCATGCCGATAGTAGCGCCGGCCTTGTGGGCGATGCCGACATTGCGGGGGTCGTATTGGGTACTGAGGACTTTAGGCAGCCAGAGGTCCGCCAGCTCCGGTTGCAGGCGCAGGGCCGGGACGCAGGCGAAGGTCATGGTCAGCGGGCAGCCGCTGCCGGCTTCGGCCTGGCTGTGCAGGTAGGTCATCGCCGCACGCGCCACATGGGCGCCCGCCTGGGGATGGGCCCACGGCAACGACGGCAGGCCATGCTCGACGGCGGTGCGCATCAGCTCGTGATAAGCCGGGTGAAACTCAACCAGGTCAATGCGATGGCCATAACGGTCATGGCTGCTGAACACCGGTTTGTTCTGGTTGGCCAGGAAGCCGGCTGCCATCAACGGCCCACCCGCCAGCGCGCCGTAGGCATCAATGCGCGCTTGGGCCCAGCCGGCGCCAAAGCGGCGTGACCATTCCTGCAAAGGCAAGTCGATGCGATACAGGTTGGTGCCGTCCAGGGACGGTGGCTGGTTGGTGACGTCGTGGGTTTCGGCAAACTGATGCAGGTTCATGACGGGCCTCCTGGAAAAAAGGCCGCATGAACAGTGGCCCGGAATTCAGTTAAGCACCGTGCAAGACCTTAAAAAAGTGGCATACGCGCCGAATGTTCGGCGCTTTCACCCTCATCCGCGCACAGCACGCTACGTTCAAGTGCCGCCTGCAAAGCATCGAAACGCACCGGCTTGGCCAGCCGATCCGTCATGCCAATGCCATGGCAGCGCTCACGCTCCGGCCCATTGGGCGAAGAGCTCAGGGCGATCACCGGCAATTCACCGCAGCCAGGCAATGCGCGAATCTGACAGCACAACGAAAAGCCACCCTCTGGCACATCCAGCAGCACGGCGTCGAAGCTATGCCCTTGCAATGCAGCGAGTGCCGCCGGGCCGCTGTCCACGGTTTTGACCCGGTAACCGAGCTTGAGCAACATGCCACGCACCGCCAGTTGGCCCACACTGTTGTCGTCCACCAACAGTACCGTGCACTCCTGAGGCGCACGCTGTGCAGGCAGCGTTTGCGTGGCGGGCGTCACCTGCTGCGGCACGGCGCTGACGTCCACTTCCAACTGGAAGCGACTGCCTTTACGGGGCTCAGAATGATGGGTCAGGCGCCCGCCCAGCAGTTCGATCAACTGCCGGCAGATCGCCAGGCCAATGCCCAGGCCGCCGTATTCACGCGTCATCGAGCCGTCCAACTGAAAGAAACGCTGATACAGCGTGGCCTCATCGAGAAAGGCGAAGCCGATACCGGTGTCGGTGACGATAAAGCTCAGGTGCAAGGCGCCATCCCCTTGGGGCACGCCCACCACTCGCAAGCGCACCGCGCCGACGTGGGTGAATTTGAAAGCGTTATCGAGCAGGCAATCCAGGCACTGGAGCAGTTTGTCGGCATCGCCGATCAGCCGGTCCGGCACCTCATCGGCCACATCAATGGAGAACGCCAGGCCTTTGCTCTGGGCGCTGCCGGTGAATTGCTGGCGCAAGGTATCGAGCGTGCCGCGCAGGCTGAACACTTGTGGCTGGGCCACCAGGCGACCGGCCTGCAATTCGGTGAGGGTGAGGATGCCGTTGACCATGCGCATCATGTCCCGCGCCGAGCCGGCGGCGGTTTGCTGGTACTGCGTCAGGTCATCGTCCAATGACACGGTTTGCATCAGCTCCAGCGAGCCGATCACACCGTTCATCGGCGTGCGCAATTCGTGGGTCAGGGTGGCGAGAAATTCGTCTTTGAGGCGATTACTGCGGGCCAGTTGCTGGTTGAGCGCTTCCAGCTTCTGGCTGGCATCGAGGAGAATCTGCGCCTGCTGTTCGCGCATGCCGTTGATGCGGTCGGCCAGGGCCAGGGACAACAGCGCCACTTCAATGGCTGAGCCGAGCTGGCTGGCGTACATGGTCAGGAACACGTTAGGCAGGTAACCCAGCACCATCAGGGTGTTGACCACCCCGCCGAGCAGGAAAGCCGACCAGGCGATGATGAAATAACGCGCCATGCGCTGCCCGCAATACCAGGCCTTGATGGCCGCCACGAAGATGGTCACGGTAAACACCAGCGCCAGCGCAGTGGCCAGGCGCAGGGCCACGGCGTAACTGGTCAACAACGCCAGTGCCATCACCAACCCTCCACAGGCCGCGAGCGCCAGCAGGATACGGTTGAGCCAGCGGCTGTGCTGCGCGGTGTGCAGGAAACTGCGCGCGAACAGGCTGCCGAACAAGGCCGCCGAGCCGATCAGGAAGGGCACCGCCGCATTCGCCCACCACGGGTTGTTCGGCCAGAAGTACTCCACCGCGACGCCATTGACCGACAGCTGATACAAGCCGAACGAGGCGATATAGAGGATGTAATACAGGTAGCTGGTGTCGCGCACGCTCAGGTAGATGAACAGGTTGTAGATCAGCATGCCCAGCAACACACCGTAGATGGCGCCGAGCACGTACAAGCGCAGCGGCTGCTCCTCCATGTAGGCGGTGCCGGCCCATAATGTCAGCGGTGCCTGGATCGAGCCTTGGCTTTGCAAGCGCAGGTAGACGGTTTGTTGCTGGTCGGGCAAGAAGCTGAGCTTGAACAGGTAGTTGCTCTGGCTCACCTCACGGCTGGAAAACGGCAACGCGCTGCCGGTGCGGGTGGTGAGGCGGAAGTGACCAGTGCCGTCGTCCTGGTAAAGGTCCAGGCGATTGAGCGGCGGGTAGGCCAGTTCCAGAAACCAGGTGCGTGGTGCCCGGGGATCTTTGGCGGTGTAGTGCAGGTTGACCTTCAGCCAGAACACCGAGCGTGAATAGCCGGCATTGAGCGTGTCTTTGTCGTGGGTCTTGAATTGGGCGGCATAGGCGGGGGAACTGACATCGGCGATGGTGAGGGCATCGGTTGGGTCTTCGAGCACTTGCATGACCCGGCCCAACGGGAGGCTTCGCGTGTCCTGGTTGAACTCGACGGCGCTGGCGAGCATCGGCAGCCCGCACAATAAAAAAATCAGCAAATAGCGCATAGAGCCCCAGCGTAGCCTGGTCCGGTTGTGTCAAAAGCCCCCCATTCCTTTTGAGAAGACGTACACCGGCGATACAGTAAGTTGTTTGGATGCACTTTAGCATAGCCAGTAAAAGCCATTAGCCACCGCGGGAACTTTTTTTAGGACAGCTCTAGAGCAATGCTTTCAGCTCATCTCAGTGCAGCGCTCAGCCACGGCAAATCGCGCCGCAGCGGCAAACTCCTGCCATCGCCAGGCAGCCACGCAAAAAGCGTTTGGTGGTAAGCTCGCGCACCATGAATATCTACAGCTCTCGCCCCGTTGTCCTCTGTCTCTCCGGCCACGACCCCAGTGGTGGCGCCGGCCTGCAGGCAGATATCGAAGCCCTGCTCGCCCAGGGTTGCCACGCGGCCCCGGCCGTCACCGCGTTGACCGTGCAAAATACTGTCAATGTCAGTGATTTCCGCGTGCTTGACCGTGAGTGGGTACTGGCCCAGGCCAATGCCGTGCTCGGTGACTCTGAAGTTGCGGCAGTCAAGCTGGGCATGCTCGGCTCCACCGCGATGGTCGACACCGTGGTCGAACTGCTGCAGGCGCACCCGCATTTGCCGGTGGTCTGCGACCCGGTGCTGCGCGCCGGCGGCGGCGGTAGCCTGGGCAAGGACGAGGTCGGTTATGCAATGCGCGAGCGGCTGCTGCCCTTGTCATTGATCGCCACCCCCAACCTGCCCGAAGCGCGCATCCTCGCGGAACTGCCCGACGGCAGCGCCGACGACTGCGCCGAGAAGCTGTTGCCGTACATCAAGCACCTGCTGATCACCGGCGGCCATGGCGACGAGCACGAAGTGCACAACCGCCTGTACAGCCGCGACGGCACGCGCCAGACCTTTACCTGCCAGCGTTTGCCCGGCAGTTATCACGGCTCGGGTTGCACCTTGGCCAGTGCGCTGGCCGGGCGCATTGCCCAAGGCGAAGGTTTGGCCAGCGCCGTGCAAACGGCTCTCAACTACACGTGGCGTACCCTGCGTGATGCCGAACAACTCGGCCAGGGCCAGTTCGTGCCGCGTCGATTGCCGCTGGATTTCTGCTCGTAACTTATCGCTCGTCAGCAAGGGGTTTGCCCGATGAAACTACGCGGCCTTTACGCCATTACCGACAGCCAACTGTTGGCCGGCAAATTCCTCGCCTACGTCGAGGCGGCGCTGGACGGTGGCGTCACCCTGTTGCAGTACCGCGACAAAAGCAGCGACGAGGCACGGCGCCTGCGTGAAGCCGAAAAGCTCTATGAACTGTGCTCGCGCTACAAGACTCAATTGATCATCAACGACGATGCCGAACTGGCCGCGCGACTGGGCGTCGGCGTACATCTGGGCCAGACCGACGGCCCGCTGACCTCGGCCCGGGCACTGCTCGGCGCCAAGGCGATCATCGGCGCCACCTGCCACAGCCAGATCGAACTGGCCGAACAGGCCGCCAAAGAAGGCGCCAGCTACGTCGCCTTCGGCCGCTTCTTCAATTCCACGACCAAACCCGGCGCACCCGCCGCCACCGTTGACATGCTGGCCCAGGCCCGCAAGCGCCTGCACCTGCCGATCTGCGTAATTGGCGGCGTCACCCTGGAAAACGCCGAGCCGCTGGTGGCCCACGGGGCTGACCTGCTCGCCGTGGTCCATGGCCTGTTCGGTGCCGACAGCACCCAGGAAGTCACCCGCCGCGCCCGTGCATTCAACGACCTTCTTAAATCTTCAGTTTAGAGAGCCCGATCATGTCCCGTTCCGAAACCCTGTTTGCCAACGCCCAGAAACACATCCCCGGCGGTGTGAACTCCCCCGTGCGTGCGTTCAAGAGCGTGGGCGGCACGCCGTTGTTCTTCAAGCATGCCGAAGGCGCCTACGTCACCGATGAAGACGACAAGCGCTATGTCGACTACGTCGGCTCCTGGGGCCCGATGATCCTCGGCCACAGCCATCCGGATGTGCTGGAGGCGGTGCGCCAGCAACTGCAACACGGCTTGTCCTACGGCGCCCCGACCGCGATGGAAACCGAGATGGCCGACCTGGTCTGCTCGATCGTACCGTCGATGGAAATGGTGCGCATGGTCAGCTCCGGCACCGAAGCCACCATGAGCGCGATCCGCCTGGCCCGTGGTTTCACCGGCCGCGACAACATCATCAAGTTCGAAGGCTGCTACCACGGCCACTCCGACAGCCTGCTGGTGAAAGCCGGCTCCGGCGCGCTGACCCAGGGCGTTCCCAATTCCGCTGGCGTACCTGCGGCATTCGCCAAGCACACCCTGACCTTGCCGTTCAACGACATCGCAGCCGTCGAGCAGATGCTCAGCGAAGTCGGCCAGGACGTTGCCTGCATCATCGTCGAGCCGGTTGCCGGCAACATGAACTGCGTTCCACCGGCCCCGGGTTTTCTTGAGGGCTTGCGCGAGCAGTGCGACAAGCATGGCGTGGTGCTGATTTTTGACGAAGTGATGACCGGTTTCCGGGTCGCCCTCGGTGGCGCCCAGGCTTACTACGGCGTTACGCCAGACCTGAGCACCTTCGGCAAGATCATCGGCGGCGGCATGCCGGTAGGCTGCTTCGGCGGCAAGCGCGAGATCATGCAACACATCGCCCCGCTCGGCCCGGTATACCAGGCAGGCACCTTGTCGGGTAACCCACTGGCCATGGCCGCCGGCCTGACCACCCTGCGCCTGATCAGCCGCCCGGGCTTCCACGCCGAGCTGACCGACTACACCACGCGCCTTCTCGACGGCCTGCAACAACGCGCCGACGCCGCCGGAATCCCGTTTGTGACCACCCAGGCCGGTGGCATGTTCGGCCTGTACTTCAGCGGCGCCGACGATATCGTCACCTTCGATGACGTGATGGGGAGCGATGCCGAGCTGTTCAAGCGCTTCTTCCACCTGATGCTCGAAGGCGGCGTGTACCTGGCACCGAGCGCCTTTGAAGCCGGCTTCACCTCGATTGCCCATGGCGAAGCCGAACTGAAATTGACCCTGGATGCTGCCGAGCGCGCCTTCGCGGCCCTGAAATAAGTGACGGCAACCTCTGACGTTGCCCCTGGCAGCGTCAGATTTGCTACTTTGCTTACAGAGAATTCCTGGTTTTTTCGAGAATTGCACTGCAATCCGGCAGATAACTTGCCCAAGCAGCAGAAAAACGAGTAAAGACTTTGTAAGCAGAGGCCTGCTTATTTCATAATGCGCGCTTATTGGACTCCCTCGAGGGTCCGCGCGCCCCGTCAGAGGTAAGTCGATTCCCATGAAACGCACCGGCCGCACCCTGGTTCTGGGCTGCCTGTTGCTCCTTCAACCGCTACTGGCACATGCCCAGGCCGGCGGCAACTCGTTGTTAATTCCAGCGATGGGTCGTTGCACCCTCAATACCCAGCCAGAGAGCCAGGCCGAAGCCCTGAGCGCGTGCCAGAAACAGGCCGAGGACGGGGATGCGCAGGCGCAATACGAGTTGGGCGAGTACTACCACGACAGCAAGAACCCGGCCGTTGACCTCAACAAAGCGTTGAGCTACTTCGAGAAAGCCTCGTTGCAGGGCCACGCCCAGGCGCAATACCAGTTGGGCAACATGTTCTTCAAAGGCGAAGGCGTGCCGGCCAACAACATTCAGGCGTACATCGTGCTGAAAATGGCCGCGGTCAATGGCGCCGAAGACGCGCTGGACACCGCCGACGAAGTCGCCGAGCACATGCAGCGCGATGAACTGGAAGTGGCGACCCAGGTGCTGGGGCAGATTTTCCGCAACTACCTGCAGGAGTTGCAGAGCGCCGATGGGCGTTCGCCTTTCTCTCCCCTGCCTTGATCACGGCGATAACAGGTAGCCCTGTCGATACGCCGTGACCCCTGCGACGTGGGCAATCGCCATACCGGCGCTTGCCATTCGGCGTATTGATCGTACATACAAAAGCCCTGCACGCTCACACGCTACCTCGGTCACACGGTCTGTAATCGGATCGATGACGTGCGCCACGATTTGTCCTGCTTCCAGGTAATCCCCCACCTGCGCGCAAAACACAATCAAGCCTCCCACCGCACTCACCACCGGCTCGACCCCCGCCAAGGGTGTTGGCGGACTCAATAACGCCGGTAGTGGAGGCGCTTGCCCCTCAACGCCTCCCTGCAAAGTCAGATAGTTGATCAACGCCTGACAATCCTGTCGCGCCAGCCCGTGGCTCACATCAGCCACGCCGCGCAACTCCACGGTCACGGCAAAACCCGGCGCCGCAAAGACCCCAGGGAAACGCGCCTGCATCCGTGCCCAGAACAAGGTGTAGCAATCGTCGAACGAATGCCCGCCCGCGTCCGGGCTCATAAAGCAGGCCCGGGCGCCCAGGTACCGCGCCAGCGGTTCCACCTGGGGCCAGGCGTCCGGTGCCAGGTACAGGTGCTGCACCGCCTCGAAATCACAATGCAGGTCCAGCACTCTGTCGGCGTCACAGGCCAGCGTTTGCAGGGCCAGGCGCAGGGAATGCAGCTGGGTCGCCGGCACCTGGCTGACAAGGGTTTGCCGCAAGGTCGCGCGGATCAGGTGCAGGTTATGCGCAGGATCATCAGTCAGAACATCCTGGACCTGATCCCCGACCTGCTGGCTGACGTCGACGAAGAAGCGATTGAAGTTCTCTCGACTGTCGTTATCGAAGCGTCCCTGCGGCACGTCCATCAGCACCTGCTCCAACCCCAGCGGATTGGCCACCGGCACCAGCACCACCTGCCAACGCAGCGCACCTTTGGCCTCCAGATCTGCCAGCCGTTGTTTGAGATGCCACAACACCAACATCCCCGGCAGCTCATCGGCGTGCAGGGACGCCTGGATGTAAACCTTGCTCGGCGCATCGGCTGGGCCGTAATGAAAACTATGAATATGCCGCGTGGTACCTGGCACAGCCGTCAACAGTTCATGTCTGCAAGTCTGCATATCGCCTCCTATCGATTCGAATCAAGAAAGCTCAGCCAGCGTCGTTCTGCCAGACGGAACAGGCAGATCAACGCGAACGTAATGCACAAGTAGAGCGCCGCGGCCAGGCCAAAGGATTGGAAGGTGAGGAAGGTTGCAGCGTTGGCATCCCGCGCGACTTTCAGGATATCCGGCACCGTTGCCGTGAACGCCAGGGTGGTGGAATGCAACATGAAGATCACTTCATTGCTGTAGTAGGGCAACGACCGGCGCAGGGCCGAGGGCATGATCAAGTGCACGTACAGCTTCCAACCGTCGAAACCCAACGACCGTGCAGCCTCGATTTCACCGCGCGGCATCGCCCGGATCGCGCCCGCGAGTATTTCCGTGGTGTAGGCCGCGGTATTGAGGGCAAACGCCAGAAGGGTGCAATTGAGCGCTTCGCGAAAAAAAGCATCCAGCAACGGTTGCTCGCGAACGGCGCCAATGCTGTAGATGCCGGTGTAGAAGATCAGCAACTGGATATACAGCGGTGTGCCGCGAAACACGTAGGTAAAGCTTTGCACCGGCCAACGCAGCCAGCGTCGGCTGGACGTCCTGGCAATGGACAGTGGCAACGCCAACAGCAGGCCCAGGCACGAAGAGGCGCTAGTCAGCCACAAGGTCATGGCCAGGCCGGTGATTTGTTGGCCGTCAGAATAGATAAACGGCCGCCAATACTCCTGGATAAGCTCGATCATGATGATGATTCCTGCACACCGTCACTATACCGACGCTCCAGCCAGCGCAACGCCGCGTTTGAAACACTGCTGAGCAACAGGTAAACCAGCGCCGCCAGCAGCAGAAAAGCCAGTAATTGCTGACTGCTCTTGCCCGCCATCTGCGCCACTTTCACCAAGTCTGCCAAGCCGATGATCGACACCAACGCCGTGGCCTTGAGCAAGACCATCCAGTTATTGCCCAGCCCCGGCAGGGCAAACCGCATCATTTGCGGGAATATCACATGCACAAAACTCTGCCTGAAGGTCAGGCCAAGGGCTTTGGCAGCCTGGAACTGGCCCCGGGGCACAGCCAGCAACGCGCCGCGAAAGGTTTCGGTGAAATAGGCGCCGTAGATAAACCCCAGAGTGATCACGCCGGCGCTGAAAGGGTCGACATCGATGTAGGCCCAGCCCAATTCGCTGGTCAGACGACTCAGGCCTGTCTGCAACCCGTAGAAAATCAACAGCATCAACAACAGGTCCGGAACCCCGCGAATCAAGGTGGTATACACCTGCGCGCACAGGCGCCATGCCCTGACCCTGGACAGCTTGGCGCCTGCCCCCAGCAGGCCCAGGATCAGCCCCAGCAGCAATGACAACAGTGCCAGTTGCAGGGTGACCCAGACCCCGTGCAGTAACATCGGCAAAAAACCGCCCAGGGACGCGGCGAATTGAGTGAAGGCAGGTAGCATGATTGTGTCCTCGCTGGCCGTTGAGGGCGGTTATTGGCCGCTGAACATGTTCACTCCGGGGAAGTACTGCTCTTGCAGGCGAGCGTAGGTGCCATCGGCGTGCAGGGCAGCCAGCCCCTTATCCAACAGCGCTTTCAACGTGTGGTTGCCCTTGGCAATGCCAATGCCGCTTTTGGACGGCATCAACTCGCTGTCAATCAACGGGCCCAGCACGAACCCGACGCCTTGGGGTGAACGTAAAAATCCGCTCTGTGCTTGCTGAGCATCCTGCAGCGATGCCTGCAAACGCCCTGTCAGCAGGTCCGCGTACACTTGTTCCTGATCGGCATAAGCCACCACCTTCATACCCTGCCCGGCGAGCACTTGCCGGGCATACACTTCTTGAGTACTGCCCTGCAAATAGCCGACGGCCATGCCTGTGGAAAGCTCAGTGCCAGGGCGCATCACCATGGCGGTGGGACTGGAAAACACCTCCGAGGAAAAGTCGACGACCTTTTGCCGAGCGGCAGTGATGGTCATTGAAGCAAGGATGGCGTCGATCTTGCCGGCGTTGAGGCTGGGAATCATGCCGTCAAAGTCACTCTCGACCCATTGGCAGCGAACATTCAAATGTGCACAAATTGCATTGCCAATATCTATTTCAAAACCGGTCAAAGTGCCCGTACTGTCTTTATAAGCAAAGGGCGCATAGTTGGGATCGGCAGCGAAACGGATCACTTTATAATCGCTGGCAAACAACGATGAATTAATAAGGAGTGTGGTGAATAACATCAGGAGTATTTTTTTCATTATTGTATTCCTCGTTATTGATTGAACAGTCGGACTGACTACACCTCGATAAATGGAATTTCCCGCCGCACTATCAGCGAGCCTTCGGGCGCATCGAACTCACGTGCGATGCGATGACCTGAATACACCGCCGCCGCAATGGTGCCCGGCGCCACACAGTCGCCGATCAGCGTCAGCGTTCGGATGCCTGCCGCCTGTAACTGTTCGGGTGAGTTGTTCAAGGCCTGATACAGCGCCTGCTCAGGCTCCCGGGAAGTGACCAGCAGCAAGGCTGCAGCTGGGATCAACCGCGTACGTTCGGTGTAGATGCAACCCGCTACCACACCCTCTGGCTTAACGCTGACCAGCGTATGGGACGGTATGATCGTGACATTCAACTGCATCAGACGACGCTGAATGCGGTGCTGCTCGAGAGTGTTATGGGTCCAGGCCGCCACGTCCGCCGCAGGGGTGATGAATATCACCTCCACACCCCGCGCCACCAGGTGTTCGGCCAGCACGCTGCCCATGTAATAGTGATCGTCATCGAACAGCAACACCGGCGAAGTGGGCAACACCCCCGCCATCAGGTCATCAGGCGTCAGCACGGGCAGGCTCTCCAGGCCCGTTAAGGGGGAGCGCAAGGCGCGTCCCAAGCCATCCCGCCGCCAATGGGAACCCGTAGCGATGAACACATGCTCGGCGGCGAAATCCAGCACATCCTGGGCCTGCAAGGGGCTTTCCCGATAGATCTCGACTGACGGCATGCGGCTCAACGCATCCAGTCGATAGTCAATCACCCGTGCCCAACTCGCCAGCCCCGGCAGCCGGGCTTCCAACGCTACACGCCCGCCTAGGGTGCGCAGGCTGTCGACCAGGGCCACTTCCATCCCTCGCGCACCTAGGATCCGTGCACACTCAAGCCCGGATGGCCCGGCGCCGACCACCAGCGCCCGGCCGGGTTGCTGCGTACGGTTGACCGACTCGGGGTGCCAGCCACGCCGCCACTCCTCGCCCATGGTCGGGTTCTGTGTACAGCGCAGGGGCGTGCTGGTGTGGTCGCCACTGACACATACATTGCAGCCGATGCATTCGCGAATTTCCTCGGCGCGCCCCTCTTCAATCTTCTTGGGCAAGAACGGATCGGCAATCGAAGGGCGGGCCGCCCCGATCAGGTCCAGTACGCCACGGCGAACCAAAGACACCATGGTGTCCGGCGAAGTGAAGCGGCCGACGCCCACCACGGGCTTGCTGGTCAGCGCCTTGAGCCCCAGCAGGAAGGCCTCCTGGTAACCCTCCCCGGCAAAGCGCGCCGTCACGCTGTCATTGGACCAATCGGCGACATTGACGTCCCACAAGTCCGGCAGGTCCGCCAGCATCGAGAAGATTTCGGCACCTTCGCCCTCGCGGCTGAGGCCGTCGGCCATTTGCTCATCCACCGCCAGGCGGACCGCTACGGCACACCGATCACCCACTGCGTCGCGAGTGTCTTCAATCAACTCGCGCAACAGGCGCACACGGTTTTTCAGCGTACCGCCGTATTCGTCGGTACGCCGGTTATTGCGTGGCGTGAGGAAATGGAACGGCACGCTCAGGTCGTGGCCGGCGTACACATAGATGATGTCGAAACCCGCCTCCCGGGCGCGCAATGCGGCGGCTCGATGCAGGGCGCGCAATTGCCGGATATCGGCATGGCTCATGGCCCGAGCCTGCACCGGGTCGTAACTGCGCACCGGGGTATTGGAAGGCGCCCAGGGAATTTCGCGACTGTAGCGGTTGGGCGCCGAGTAACCATTGAATGCCAGCTCTACCCCGGCCAACGCCCCGTGACGGTGTACCCCCTCACACATGCGCGCCAGTGCAGGAATATCGCGTTCATCCCAAAGACGCGCTTCTATATAAGGGGAGAACTCGCTCAGCGGGCTGATTTCGCATTCTTCCGTGCACACCACGCCCCAGCCGCCCTCGGCTTTCACTGCGCGCATGCGCGCCATCGCCGAGGGGTGCACGTGGCCCATGCCATTACAGTGCGGAACTTGATAAAAGCGATTGCGGGTACGCACCGGGCCTATTTGCACCGGCTCAAACAGAATGTCATAGCGAGGATCGCGCACAGGGCTACTCCCGAACAGGTCAGTTCGTTAATGACGGCGTGATGGAACTTGACGCTAATGAGTGGCGTGATTAAACGCAGTCGAACGGGGGAAACTTCGAGGTTTTCTTATTATTGGTAGATTCATGATGCCCTCTCTGAATAAACAAAATTTGCTATCTTTCAAACAAAATGTCTATCCATTGAGAGGCAGTTTCGGAAACGCCCTACAAATTAATTGCAGATCACTTCTCAGGCATCGGCATCGGAAACGGCATCACATTGCTCATGCCCCGAGCTTCACTGATCTTCGGCGTCCCCAAGCGCTCGACTTCATCGATGCGCACAATCGAATGCATGGGCACAAAGCTGCGCACCACACCTTCGAACTGGGCCTTGAGCTTTTCTTCGCCCGGATCGACCACCAACTGGGTGCGCTCGCCAAAGACGAACTCTTCCACCTCCAGGAAGCCCCACAGATCACTTTGATAGATCTGCTTGGCGTACATTTCGAACACCTGGCCCTGGTTGAGGAAAATCACCTTATAGATTGGAGCTTCACGTTTGGTCATGGTGGGCGAACAACACATGGGGATATAAAAGAGGGCGCGAACTATAGCATGGCACCCGATGCACAGCGCTAGGAACCAATGGGCATGCCCCCTATAATGCGCGGTTCTTTACCACCAGTTGACGATTCCCATGGCCAAGAAGCTTTACATCGAAACCCACGGTTGCCAGATGAACGAGTACGACAGCTCGCGCATGGTCGACTTGCTGGGCGAACACCAGGCCCTGGAAGTCACTGCCCGCGCCGAAGATGCCGACGTGATCCTGCTCAATACCTGCTCGATCCGCGAGCGGGCCCAGGACCGTGTGTATTCGCAGCTGGGCCGCTGGCGCGAATTGAAACTGGCCAACCCGGACATGGTGATCGCCGTCGGCGGGTGCGTGGCCAGCCAGGAAGGCGCTGCGATCCGCGACCGCGCGCCCTATGTCGATGTGGTGTTCGGCCCGCAAACCCTGCACCGCTTGCCCGAGATGATCGACGCCGCACGCATCACCAAGCTGCCGCAGGTTGACGTGTCGTTCCCCGAAATCGAAAAATTTGATCATCTGCCCGAACCGCGCATCGATGGGCCGAGCGCCTATGTGTCGGTGATGGAAGGCTGCAGCAAGTACTGCACCTTCTGCGTGGTGCCTTACACCCGCGGCGAAGAAGTCAGCCGGCCGTTTGACGATGTGCTATCGGAAATCATCCACCTGGCTGAAAACGGCGTGCGCGAAGTGACCCTGCTGGGCCAGAACGTCAACGGCTACCGTGGCCAGACCGATGATGGCCGCCTGGCCGACCTGGCGGAATTGATCCGCGTGGTCGCCGCTGTCGATGGCATCGAGCGTATCCGCTACACCACCTCGCACCCGCTGGAGTTCTCCGACAGCCTGATCCAGGCCCACGCCGAAGTGCCAGAGCTGGTCAAACACCTGCACTTGCCGGTGCAATCGGGTTCGGACCGCATTTTGTCGGCGATGAAGCGCAACCACACCGCGCTGGAATACAAATCCAAATTGCGCAAACTGCGCGCTGCCGTGCCGGGCATCTGCATCAGTTCGGACTTTATCGTCGGCTTCCCGGGCGAAACCGAGAAAGACTTCCAGCAGACCATGAAGCTGATCGAGGACGTCGGTTTCGACTTCTCCTACTCGTTCGTCTACAGCCAGCGCCCGGGCACCCCGGCTGCCGACCTGCTGGATGAAACCCCGGAAGCGTTGAAAAAAGAGCGCTTGAACGCGCTGCAACATCGCCTCAATCAGCAGGGCTTTGAAATCAGCCGACAAATGGTCGGTTCGATCCAGCGCATTCTGGTCACC
Organism: Pseudomonas sp. FSL L8-0168; assembly: GCF_037976155.1. Classification (NCBI taxonomy): domain Bacteria; kingdom Pseudomonadati; phylum Pseudomonadota; class Gammaproteobacteria; order Pseudomonadales; family Pseudomonadaceae; genus Pseudomonas; species Pseudomonas sp. FSL L8-0168. Next base: position 4,525,774 of record NZ_CP150262.1, read on the forward strand.
GATTATTCGAAGAAAGACCCGGGTGAATTGCAGGGGCGTACCGAGAACAACCGAATCGTCAACTTCCGCTGCGACAATCCCACGCTGATCGGCCAGTTTGCCGATGTGCACATTGATGCGGCGCAGCCACACTCGTTGCGTGGCTCGTTGATCAACTGATCTCGCTGACCGGATGAAGATCAAAATGTGGGAGCTGGCTTGCCTGCGATAGCGATGTATCAGTGCCCTATGTGCCAACTGACCCACCGCTATCGCAGGCAAGCCAGCTCCCACAGGGGTTCTTCAGGGTTATCGAGAGTGGGGCCAAGCTATTTAAGTGCTTTCGCACACCGGCGCCTGGCGTTATTCTCTCTCTCACCTCATCAGCCAAAGGGCGGCTAAAAGCAACCTTGAACGCACCCATAGCAGAACCCCATCGCTTTATCCTCGAGCCGTTTGAGGCTCGCCGTTTCGCCAACCTGTGCGGCCAGTTCGACGAGCACCTGCGCCTGATCGAACAACGCCTGAGCATCGAGATCCGCAACCGCGGCAATCAGTTCGAGCTCATTGGTGAACCTCAACACACCACGTCTGCAGAAAACCTGTTGCGCCGCCTCTACCGCGAAACCAAGGGTAGCGAGCTGTCGCCGGAGACCGTGCACCTGTACCTGCAGGAATCGGCTGTGGAAGACCTGGCCAATAACCCGGTGGCCGAAGCCAGCGTGGCCTTGCGTACCAAAAAAGGCATGATTCGCCCCCGCGGCTTGAATCAGCAGAAGTACGTCAAGGAAATCCTCGGCAACGACATCAACTTCGGCATCGGCCCGGCCGGTACCGGCAAGACCTACCTGGCGGTGGCCTGCGCTGTCGATGCCCTGGAGCGCGAGCAAGTGCGGCGCATCCTGCTGGTGCGCCCAGCGGTCGAGGCCGGCGAAAAGCTCGGTTTCCTGCCCGGCGACCTGGCCCAGAAGATCGACCCGTACCTGCGCCCACTCTACGACGCGCTGTACGAGATGCTCGGCTTTGAATACGTGGCCAAGCTGATCGAGCGCCAGGTGATCGAGATCGCACCACTGGCCTACATGCGTGGCCGCACCTTGAACAACAGCTTCATCATCCTCGACGAAAGCCAGAACACCACCGTTGAGCAGATGAAGATGTTCCTCACCCGTATCGGTTTCGGCTCCACTGCCGTGATCACGGGCGACATCACCCAGGTCGACCTGCCCAAGGGCACCAAGTCGGGCCTGGGCCAGGTGATCGAGGTGCTCAAGGACGTGCCGGGTATCAGCTTCACGCACTTCATGCCCAAGGACGTGGTACGCCACCCGCTGGTGCAGCGCATTGTCGAGGCCTATGAGCGTTTCGAACACCGCGACGACGCGCCCGCCAAGGACGCTCGCCACGATGCTTGAGCTAGACCTGCAGCTGGCCACCGACGCGCCCGCCCCCAGCGAAGCCCAGTTCCGCCAATGGTGTGAACTGGCCCTGCGCCAGCGCACCGCCGACTCGGAACTGACCATTCGTCTGGTGGACGAGGCCGAAGGCCGTGAGCTGAACCACACCTGGCGCCAGAAAGACTACGCGACCAACGTGCTGTCCTTCCCCGCCGACGTGCCCGACGAATTGCTGGATATTCCGCTGCTGGGCGACCTGGTGATCTGCGTCGCGGTGGTCGAGCGCGAAGCGGCCGAACAAGGCAAGGAACTTGAGGCCCATTGGGCCCATCTAGTCATCCACGGCTGCTTGCATCTCTTGGGTTACGACCACATAGACGATGACGAAGCCGAGGAAATGGAAGCGCTGGAACGAACGTTGCTTGCAGAGCTGGGTCACCGCGACCCGTACGCAGACGACGAAAACTGATCAACACTCAACTGTCATATCAAAGGATTTAGAGTAATCGCTATGAGCGAAGACCGATCGAGCAACGGGCAGAAGTCATGGCTGGGTAAACTGACCCAGGCTTTTGCCCACGAGCCGAAAAACCGCCAGGAGCTCTTGGAGCTGCTGCGCGATGCACACCAGAACAAATTGCTGGACAGCGAAGCGCTGGCCATCGTCGAGGGCGCCATCCAGGTGGCTGACCTGCAAGTACGCGACATCATGGTCCCGCGCTCGCAGATGATCAGCATCAAGGCGACCCAGACCCCACGGGAATTCCTCCCGGCCGTGATCGACTCGGCGCATTCGCGCTACCCGGTGATCGGTGAAAGCCATGACGACGTCATGGGCGTCCTGCTGGCCAAGGACTTGCTGCCGTTGATCCTCAAGGAGAACGGCGACAGCTTCAACATCAAGGACCTGCTGCGCCCGGCCACCTTCGTGCCCGAGTCCAAGCGCCTGAATGTGCTGCTGCGCGAGTTTCGCGCCAACCACAATCACATGGCCATTGTGATTGACGAATACGGCGGCGTGGCCGGCCTGGTTACCATCGAGGATGTGCTGGAGCAGATCGTCGGCGACATCGAGGACGAGCACGACGTCGAAGAAGACAGCTACATCAAGCCGCTGCCCAGCGGTGACTTCCTGATCAAGGCGCTGACGCCCATCGAGAACTTCAACGAGTTCTTCGACAGCGAGTTTTCGGACGATGAGTTCGACACCGTCGGCGGCCTGGTGATGAGTGCGTTCGGGCACCTGCCCAAGCGTAATGAAACCACCGAGATCGGCGCCTATCGCTTCCGCATCCTCAATGCTGATAGCCGTCGCATCCACCTGATCCGCCTGACACCCATCGCCCGCTAAGGACTGACATGCGCCGTCTCACCTCACCCGGCTGGCCCGGTAATTTGCTGGCCGTGGTGGCCGGCGCCATCACAACCCTGGCGCTGGCGCCGTTCGATATCTGGCCGTTGGCGCTGGTAGCGGTCGGCCTGTTCTATATCGGCCTGCGGGAGCTGACACCCCGCCAGGCCCTGGGCCGTGGCTGGTGTTTCGGCTTCGGCCTGTTTGGTGCCGGCACCAGTTGGATCTACTACAGCATCCACCACTTCGGCGGCGCTTCGGTGCTGCTGGCGGGGTTCCTGATGCTGCTGTTCACGGCCGCCATCGCCTGGTTCTTTGCCCTGCCCGCCTGGTTATGGGCACGCTGGTTGCGCCGTAACGAAGCACCACTGGCGGATGCATTGACGTTCGCCGCGTTGTGGGTCGGCCAGGAAGCCTTTCGTGGCTGGTTCCTTACCGGTTTCCCGTGGTTGTACTCCGGTTACAGTCAACTCGATGGGCCTTTGACCGGCCTCGCGCCATTGGGTGGGATGTGGCTGATTTCCTTCGCCCTCGCACTCACCGCCGCATTGCTGTGCAACCTGCCGCGTCTGCTGGCCAGCAAGCGCAATGCCTTCATCGGCGCGGGCCTGTTATTGCTGGTTGCACCTTGGGCCATTGGCCTGGCGCTCAAGCATCACGCCTGGACGTCGCCGTCTGGCGCGCCGCTGAGCGTGGCCGCGATTCAGGGCAACGTCGAGCAAAGCATGAAGTGGGACCCCGACCAGCTCAATGCACAGTTGGCGCTGTACCGCGACATGAGCCTGAGCTCCAAGCGCGTCGACCTGCTGGTCTGGCCGGAAACCGCCGTGCCGGTGCTCAAGGAGTCCGTCGAGGGCTACCTGGGCATGATGGGCAAGTTTGCCGCCGACCGGGACAGTGCGTTGATCACCGGGGTACCGATTCGCCAGGAAGTGCACCACCAGAAGCGCTACTTCAACGGCATCACCGTGGTGGGTGAAGGTGACGGCACCTACCTCAAGCAGAAACTGGTGCCGTTTGGCGAGTACGTGCCGTTGCAGGACATGTTGCGCGGGCTGATCGCCTTTTTCGACCTGCCCATGTCCGACTTCGCCCGCGGCCCTTCTGACCAGGCCATGCTACAGGCCAAGGGTTATCAGATTGCGCCGTTCATTTGCTATGAAGTTGTGTACCCCGAATTCGCCGCCGGCCTGTCGGCCCAGAGCGACCTGCTGCTGACCATCAGCAACGACACCTGGTTTGGCCGCTCCATCGGCCCGCTGCAGCACCTGCAAATGGCGCAGATGCGTGCCCTGGAAGCTGGCCGCTGGATGATCCGCGCCACCAACAACGGCGTGACCGGGCTGATCAATCCGTTTGGGCAGATCACCGCGCAGATCCCGCAGTTCGAGCGCGGCATTCTCTATGGAGAGGTGGTGCCGATGCATAACCTCACGCCGTACCTGCAATGGCGTTCGTGGCCGTTGATCATTGTGTGCCTGCCATTGTTTGGCTGGGCTCTGCTGGCTGCACGAATGTCCAAAACGCTCTGACCTGTGGGAGCTGGCTTGCCTGCGATGGCGGTGTATCAGTGCCCTGAGTGCTCACTGACCCACCGCCATCGCAGGCAAGCCAGCTCCCACATTTTGATCTCCTGTGTTGCGCCTACCGGTAAAACAACCGATACCCCACCTGCCCCACCGCTTCATTGATCAACTGCCCGCTTTGCCACACCGCCTTGACCTCCGGCATCCAGCCACCCAACGGTCGGCCATGGTCCACACCCAAAAAGCCCACCGGCCCCGGCACCACGGTGAAGCCGGCCTTTTCAAAACTCCACACCGAACGCGGCATGTGCCAGGCCTGGGTCACCACTACCACACGCTTGATGCCTTGAGGCAAGAGTATCTCGGCGCTCATCTGGGCGTTTTCCCAGGTAGTGCGGCTTCGCTCTTCTTTCCAGCGTACGGTGACACCGAAGTCATCCTGCATCGACACGGCCATCAGCTCGGCCTCACTGGGCGGCGTGCCGTAGTGCAAGCCACCGCTGGTCAGCACTGGCAAACCGGATGCTTTGGCCAGCCGCGCGGCAAAACGCTCACGCTCCAGGCCAATACCGGTGGGCTGGTCGCTGCCCCAGGCAACGTCACCGCGCTCGCGCCCCGAGCCCAGCACCACAATCGCGTCGGCACGCTGGGCCAAGGTGGCCCAGTCTTCCCGGGCCAAAGGTGGTTCTGTCTCCAGGACACGGGCGCCCCACTGCACCATCACTGGCAGGCTGATCAACCACATCCCGCCCAGCCCGAGGGCAAAGCACAAGCCCGCCAGGCGTGGACGGCTGCGGCGAAACCACCAGGCACACGCCAGCAACAGCAGAAAAATACCGGGCGGCAACAACAGTTGTTTAATGAAATAACGAAAAGGCATCGGGCATCTCCAAAGATGCCCGAAGCCTAGATGCATCGGGGTTTTGCAACAATCCTTACCGACAACATTTTGATAACGCTAACGGATAACGCGGGTCTCACTTGCACCGCACGGAGCGGAAGTCCTCTGGCCCGCGGCCGGTCGCCAAGTCTTTGAGCCAGATGACCTTGGCCGAATGAGCGGGCGGGGAAGCCTGCCCATGGGAGGCGCGGTCGTAATTCAACGCCAGGTAGTTCTTGATCAATTCAAGTTCCGCCTGGCTCAAGCCTCGCAACTCCAGCTCCAGAGGCCGCTCATCACGCAATCGGCCTGCGGTTCTTGCGGCATCCAATGCCCGACCCAAACGGTCGATCAATCCTTCATACAACTGCGGTTTCGTTAAAGTTCGCTGCGATTCAACCATCCCCTCACCTCATTGAAGAAATACTTGCTCCCCACTAAACAGCGTAGCCCCCGTGGCTGCGCCTGCCCGGTGCCGCGACAGACGGCCCTTGCCGCGCAATCAGGGTTTCCCTCGATAGAGTGGGGTCATGTATGCTACGGCGCTTCCTGTAACTCCACTTCCCGCAGGGTTTGGGCACGGACGCGCCGCTTCTTGGTGTCGAACAACCCGGACAGTGCACCGAAGAGGATTAGGCCACCCCTATCCAGTTCAAAAGTAGCCATGCACGAACAATATCAGCCCCGTGAAATAGAAAATGCCGCCCAAACCTTCTGGGACGAGCAAAAGTCCTTTGAAGTCAGTGAACAGCCAGGCAAGGAGACTTACTACTGCCTATCGATGTTCCCTTACCCCAGCGGCAAGCTACACATGGGGCACGTGCGCAACTACACCATCGGCGACGTGATTTCGCGCTACCAGCGCATGCTCGGCAAGAACGTGTTGCAACCTATGGGTTGGGACGCCTTCGGCATGCCGGCAGAAAACGCCGCGATGAAAAACAACGTGGCGCCCGCCAAGTGGACCTACGAAAACATCGCCTACATGAAGACCCAGCTGCGCAGCCTGGGCCTGGCGGTGGACTGGTCCCGCGAGGTCACCACCTGCAAGCCGGATTACTACCGTTGGGAACAATGGCTGTTCACGCGCCTGTTCGAAAAAGGTGTGATCTACAAAAAAAGCGGCACCGTGAACTGGGACCCGATCGACCAGACCGTACTGGCCAACGAACAGGTTATCGACGGTCGCGGCTGGCGTTCCGGCGCGCTGATCGAAAAGCGCGAAATCCCGATGTACTACTTCAAGATCACCGCCTACGCGGATGAACTGTTGTCGAGCCTCGACGATCTGCCGGGCTGGCCTGAACAGGTCAAGACCATGCAGCGCAACTGGATCGGCAAATCCAAGGGCATGGAAGTGCAGTTCCCATACATCGTCGACTCCATCGGCGAAGCGGGCGCACTCAAGGTCTTCACCACCCGCCCAGACACCCTGATGGGCGCGACCTACGTCGCCGTGGCCGCCGAACACCCGCTGGCCACCCAGGCCGCACAGAACAACCCTGAGCTGCAGGCGTTCATCGCTGAATGCAAAGGCGGCAGCGTGGCCGAAGCCGACGTCGCCACCCAGGAGAAAAAAGGCCTGCCAACCGGCCTGTTCGTCGAGCACCCGCTGACCGGCGAGAAACTGCCGGTTTGGGTCGCCAACTACGTATTGATGCACTACGGCGATGGCGCCGTCATGGCCGTGCCGGCCCACGACGAGCGCGATTTCGAATTCGCTACCAAGTACAGCCTGCCGATCAAGTCGGTCGTGCGCACCAGCTCGGGCGACACCAACCCCGCTCCGTGGCAAGACGCCTACGGCGAGCACGGCACGCTGATCAACTCCGGCGAATTCGACGGCCTGGACTTCCAGGGCGCCTTCGATGCCATGGAAGTTGCCCTGATCCAGAAAAACCTCGGTGCCTCGCGCACCCAGTTCCGCCTGCGCGACTGGGGCATCAGCCGCCAGCGCTACTGGGGCTGCCCGATCCCGATCATCCACTGCCAAACCTGCGGCGACGTGCCGGTACCGGAAGACCAACTGCCGGTCGTGTTGCCAGAAGACGTGGTGCCGGATGGCGCTGGCTCGCCGTTGGCACGCATGCCTGAGTTCTACGAGTGCAGTTGCCCTAAGTGCGGCGCACCGGCCAAGCGTGAAACCGACACCATGGACACCTTCGTGGAGTCCTCGTGGTACTACGCTCGTTATGCCTCGCCGCATTATGAAGGTGGCCTGGTGGAGAAATCCGCAGCCGACCATTGGTTGCCGGTGGATCAGTACATCGGTGGCATCGAACACGCCATCCTCCACCTGCTGTATGCGCGCTTCTTCCATAAGCTGATGCGTGACGAAGGCCTGGTGAGCTCCGATGAGCCGTTCAAGAACCTGCTGACCCAGGGCATGGTGATCGCCGACACTTACTATCGTCGCGAAGCCAATGGCGCCTACACCTGGTTCAACCCGGCGGATGTCGAGCTTGAGCGTGACAGCAAGGCCAAGGTCATCAGCGCCAAATTGAAGGCCGACGGCCTGCCGGTGGAAATCGGCGGCACCGAGAAGATGGCCAAGTCCAAGAACAACGGCGTCGACCCACAGTCGATGATCGATCAGTTCGGCGCCGACACCTGCCGCCTGTTCATGATGTTCGCCTCGCCGCCTGACATGAGCGCCGAATGGTCCGACTCGGGTGTCGAAGGCTCGCACCGTTTCCTCAAGCGCGTCTGGCGCCTGGCCCACGCCCACGTCAGCCAGGGCCTGCCGGGCAAGCTGGACCTCGGCGCCTTGAACGACGAGCAGAAAGCCGTGCGCCGCAGCATCCACCTGGCTATCCGCCAGGCCAGCCAGGACGTCGGGCAGAACCACAAGTTCAACACCGCCATCGCCCAGGTGATGACGCTGATGAACGTGCTGGAAAAAGCCTCGCAGGCGACCGAACAAGACCGTGCGCTGATCCAGGAAGGCCTGGAAACAGTTACCCTGTTGCTCGCGCCGATCACGCCGCACATCAGCCATGAACTGTGGAGCCGTCTGGGCCACAGCGGTGCCGTCATCGATGCCGCCTGGCCGGTGCAGGATGACAGCGCCCTGGTACAGGACACGCTGCAACTGGTCATCCAGGTTAACGGTAAACTGCGTGGCCAGATCGACATGCCGGCCAGCGCCAGCCGTGAAGAGGTTGAAGCAGCTGCACGTATCAATGAGAACGTGCTGCGCTTTACCGAAGGCCTGACCATCCGCAAGGTGATCGTGGTGCCTGGCAAATTGGTCAATATCGTCGCCAGCTAAATCGGATCAGGCGCGGGGCTTGGGCCCCACGCCGAACTAAACCTTTAGGGCCCGAGAAGGCCCACCTGGTTTCAAGGGGAGCAACAAAATGATCAAACGCAATCTGCTGGTTATGGGCCTTGCCGTGCTGTTGAGCGCTTGCGGCTTCCAGCTGCGCGGCACCGGCACCAATGAGCTGTCGCTCAAGGAACTCGACGTCAGCGCCCGCAACGCCTACGGCGAAACCGTCACCCAGCTGCGCCAGACCCTGGAAAACAGCGGTGTGCACGTGTACAACGGCGCCACCTACAAACTGATCCTGACGGATGAGCGCGAAACCCAGCGCAATATCAGCTACGCCAGTGCTGGCCGTGCGTCGGACGTCGAGTTGAACACGGCGCTGATGTTCGAAATACAAGGCCGTGATCAGTTGCCGTTGATGGGTGACAAGATCCAGGTGCAGAAAGTGGTGAGCCACGATGGCAACAACCTGGTGGGTTCGGACTCCGAGACCATCCAGGTGCGCAAGGAAATGCGTCGTGAGCTGATCCAGCGCATGATGACTCGCCTGCAAATGCTCACCCCGGAAAAACTGGCTGAGCTGCAGCAAGTGGCCGACAACAAGGCCAAGGCTGACGCCGACGCCCTGAAAGCCGCGCAGGAATATGAAGACAACACACCGAAACAGTCACCTGTTGAAGTCCCTGTCGAGTAAGCCAGACGGGGCGCCCCTGGCGCCCCGTTTGCCCCGCCTATGAAACTTGCCCCCGCCCAACTCGCCAAACACCTGCAAGGTGGCCTTGCGCCTGTGTACATCGTCAGCGGCGACGACCCGCTACTGTGCCAGGAAGCGGCCGACGCTATCCGCACCGCCGCACGCCAGCAAGGTTTCGATGAACGCCAGGTGTTCAGTGCTGACGCCAGTTTCGACTGGGGCACGCTGCTGCAAGCTGGCGCGAGCATGTCGCTGTTTGCCGAAAAACGCCTGCTGGAACTGCGCCTGCCCTCGGGCAAGCCGGGCGATAAAGGCGCGGCGGCCCTGATGGAATACTGCTCGCGCCCCGCCGAAGACACCGTGCTGCTGGTCAGCCTGCCCAAGCTTGACGGCAGCGCGCAGAAAACCAAGTGGGGCAAGGCCCTGGTTGAAGGTCCACAGACTCAGTTCATCCAGATCTGGCCGGTGGACAGCAACCAGTTGCCGCAGTGGATTCGTCAGCGCCTGTCGCAATCAGGGCTGGCGGCGACACAGGATGCCGTGGAACTGATCGCCGCTCGGGTCGAGGGCAACCTGCTTGCCGCCGCCCAGGAGATCGAAAAGCTCAAGTTGATGGCTGAAGACGGGCAGATCACCGTCGAAACCGTGCAAGGCGCAGTGGCCGATAGCGCGCGCTTTGATGTGTTCGGCCTGGTGGACGCCATCCTCAACGGCGAGCCCGCCCACGCCCTGCGCATGCTCGAAGGCCTGCGTGGCGAGGGAGTGGAACCGCCGGTGATTCTGTGGGCACTGGCTCGGGAGCTGCGGGTGTTGGCGAACATTGCCCTGCAATACAGCCAAGGCACACCGCTGGACAAATGCTTCAGCCAGGCCAGGCCGCCGGTGTGGGACAAACGCAAACCCCTGATGAGCAAAGCCCTGCAACGGCACTCGGCGCAACGCTGGGCGCAACTGTTACTGGAAGCGCAGCGCATCGACGCACAGATCAAAGGCCAGGCGGCCGGCTCGCCGTGGATGAGCCTGAGCCGCTTGTCGCTGTTGATGGCTGGCCAGCGCCTGGCGTTGCCTGCCGAATAACCACCTCTGTACAACGGCACAAAACCCTGTGGGAGCTGGCTTGCCTGCTCCCACATTGACTCTGCCCACTGCCTATTTGCGACATTTCCCACCTATCGACGGGCTTTACAGCCGGCCCACTTCGGCAGATGATTTGCACCGCTGCATTCCACCCTCAAGCGAGAGAATCCACCATGAGCAAAAAGCCATCCAAGCATGGCCCCAACAAGGCCAAATCCATCATCGCCCAGCCCTTGTTCCGCAGCCGCCAGGAACGCGCCGGCAAAGGCAAAGGCAGCTACCGCCGCGAAGCCTTCCAGTCTAATAGCTGGGAGGCTTCTTACTTTCTGGCTGCCTGAAGGCAAGCGCCCCTCTGGCATGATAAGGTCTGTACCTGATTTGTAACCCCTGGACCTGTGCATGCCCTCTCGTCTTTCTCGTCATTGGCACCTGCGCCAATTGATCGCTGCCTCCAGCCTCATTCTGCTTGTCGCCTGCGCCGAAAAACCTACCGCTGCGGACGCTCAACCCCTGCCCAAGCTCCAGACGGCCCCGGCTATCGCGCCTGCCGTGGTGGCCCCGTTGGCGGTGGACAATCTCGATATCCAGCCGACCCAGACCTTTGCCGAATGGCAAGCTGGCTTCCGTGCGCAAGCGCTGCAGGCCGGGATCACTGCGGCCGTGTTCGATAACGCTTTTGCCGGCGTCACACCTGATATGGCGGTGATTCGCGCCGACCGCAGCCAACCGGAATTTTCCCGCCCAGTGTGGGAGTACCTCGACGGAGCACTGTCGCCGGTGCGCGTGCGCAATGGCCAGGCACTGCTGGTCAAGTACGCCGATATTCTGCAAAGCATCGAGCAACGCTATGGCGTCGACCGCCAGGCGCTGGTCTCGGTGTGGGGCATGGAGAGCAACTTCGGCGCTTTCCAGGGCAATAACTCGGTGATCCGCTCCTTGGCCACCCTCGCCTATGAAGGACGTCGTCCGGCCTTTGCGCAAGCGCAGTTGCTGGCCGCGCTGCAGATCATCCAGCATGGCGATATTCAGGCCGACCAGATGAAAGGTTCCTGGGCCGGGGCGATGGGCCAGACCCAGTTCATCCCGACCACCTACAACACCCATGCCGTGGACTTCGACGGTGACGGTCGCCGCGATATCTGGAACAGCCCGTCCGACGCCCTCGCCTCCACCGCGCATTACCTGCAAAGCTCCGGTTGGCAGAAAGGCCAGCCGTGGGGCGTTGAAGTACAGCCGCTGCCGTCGGGCTTCGACTACAGCCTGGCCGATGGCGGCGTGCGCAAGACCGTGGCGCAATGGCTGCAACTGGGCATCCAACTGCCGCCTGGCGTGAGCCTGCCGGCCAATGTCGACCAGCTGTCCGCCGCCCTGCTGCTGCCGGCCGGCTACCGTGGCCCGGCGTTCCTGGTGCTGGATAACTTCCGCGCGATCCTCAAGTACAACAATTCGTCGTCCTATGCACTGGCGGTTGGCTTGCTGTCGGAGCGGTTTGGCGGTGGCGGTGTGATTCGGGGCAGTTGGCCAAAGGATGAGCTGCCGCTGAGCCGTTCGCAACGCATAGACCTGCAGACGGCGCTCAGCGCCAAAGGCTATGACGCGGGTAATGCCGACGGGATCATTGGCGCCAACACGCGCAAGGCGATTCGGGCTGCGCAGCAGGCACTGGGCTGGCCGGCGGATGGGTATCCGACGGTGAAGTTGCTGGAGTCGCTGCAGAACCGCTGAAGTGATCGCTCCCACGCTCTGCGTGGGAGCGCTGCCTTGGACGCTCCGCGTCCGCGGCTGAAGAGGGTGACGCAGAGCGTCACTGAAGGAATTCCCACGCAGAGCGTGGGAACGATCAGGCCTTGAACACTACATCCTGCTCCAACACCACCCGCTGCTCCCCCGCATCCAGGCGCACCAAGGCGCCCATCGGCAATGTCAGGTTCGGGTCGCAATGCCCACTGCGCCAGCCTGCCAGCACTGGAATGCACAGCGGCTCAAAGGACTGCTTCAGCAGACGTGCCAACGCCCCGCTATCCACACCCGCCACATCCCCTACCAGCACACCGGCGACCTGGGCCAGCTTGCCAGCCAGGCGCAGGTGGGTCAGCAGACGGTCAATGCGATAGAGCGGTTCGTTGACGTCTTCGATAAACAGGATGATGCCGTCAGCGTCTATTTCGTAAGGCGTGCCCATGACTGCGGCGATCATCGACAAGTTACCCCCCAGCAAGCGCCCACAGGCCACACCTGGCTCGATTGTGGTCAACGGGTAGGCCATCGGGTGCGGCAGCACACTGCCGGCGCCCCGCTGGCCACGCAGCAGGCTGAACAAGGAGGATTCGGTGGGTGGCTGTTTGCCGCCGAGCAGGTCGGCGTTGAGCATCGGGCCATGGAACGTCACAAAGCCCGCATAGCGGTTGATGGCCAGATGCAAGGCGGTGATATCGCTGTAGCCCACGAACGCTTTCGGGTTGGCGCGCAGCAGGTCGAAGTCTAGGGCGTCGAGCAAACGGGGCGTGCCGTAACCGCCACGCAGGCAAAGGATGGCATCGATATCGGGGTTGGCGAAGGCGGCATGCAAATCACGCACGCGCACTTCATCGCTGCCGGCCAGGTAGCCGTCGTGCTCGTACACCCCGGGGAAAATGTGCAATTGGTAGCCACGGGCACGCATCCATTGCCCGGCTTTTTCAACATCCAGCGCGGCGGGGCCGGCGGGGGCGATCAGGCCGAGGGTGCCTTCGGGGCGCAGTGCAGGTACGGCGGCGGTCATCCATGGTTCTCCCTATATGACGCAGAACGAAATGTGGGAGCTGGCTTGCCTGCGATGCAAGCGCCTCGGTGTATCAGTGACACCGAGGTGATGCTATCGCAGGCAAGCCAGCTCCCACACAAGCCAGCATTTCACATTGATTCTGGGGGCGGCTTACGAAACCAGGCTCGCCTTGACCAGCTTGGCCTGCTCGTCGGCGTGGTACGAAGACCGCACCAACGGGCCCGAGGCCACGTTCTTGAAGCCCATCTTGTAGCCTTCCTCGGCGAACCAGGCGAAGGTGTCCGGGTGCACGAAGCGCTGCACCGGCAAGTGGCTGCGGGACGGTTGCAGGTACTGGCCCAGGGTCAGCATGTCGATGTCGTGTTCGCGCATGCGCTTCATGACTTCGATGACTTCTTCGTCGGTTTCACCCAGGCCCAGCATCAAGCCGGACTTGGTCGGGATGTGCGGCATCATCTGCTTGAATTTCTGCAGCAGGGTCAGCGACCACTGGTAGTCCGAACCCGGGCGCGCCGCCTTGTACAGGCGCGGCACGGTTTCCAGGTTGTGGTTGAACACATCCGGCGGCTCGGCAGCGGTGATGTCCAGGGCGACGTCCATCCGGCCACGGTAGTCCGGCACCAGGGTTTCGAGCATCACGTTCGGCGACAGCTTGCGGATCTCGCGGATGCAGTCGGCAAAATGCTGGGCACCACCGTCACGCAGGTCGTCGCGGTCTACCGAGGTGATCACCACATACTTGAGCTTCAGGTCGGCGATGGCGATGGCCAGGCTTTCTGGCTCGTTGACGTCCAACGGCTTCGGACGGCCGTGGCCGACGTCGCAGAACGGGCAACGACGGGTGCAGATGTCACCCATGATCATGAACGTGGCGGTGCCGCCAGAGAAGCACTCGCCCAGGTTCGGGCAGGAGGCTTCTTCGCATACGCTATGCAACTTGTGTTTGCGCAGCAGCGACTTGATACGGTCGACTTCCGGCGAAACCGGGATGCGCACGCGAATCCAGTCAGGTTTCTTCGGCAGTTCGGTGGTCGGGATGATCTTGACCGGGATGCGTGCAACCTTCTCGGCGCCGCGCAGCTTGACGCCGGCTTCCACCTTGGCACGCGGGGCCGGGGCTGGACGCTCAGTGATGTCCAGCGCCGGGATCATGGTTTGCACAACATCAGTAGTCATATCAATCAATTCCGCCCGTCAGGGTCGTCTGCTCTGCATAGTCGAGGTGTTTGACGAGCTGCGCGCGCAGCCGGGCACTTACCTCGGCAAATTCTATGGATGTTGCATGCTCACTCAACTGGGTCATCGCAAGCCCGGCGTAACCGCACGGGTTGATGCGCCGGAACGGCGCCAGGTCCATGTCCACATTCAAGGCCAGGCCATGAAAGGAACAACCGTGGCGAATGCGCAGCCCCAGGGAGGCGATTTTCGCGCCATCCACGTATACACCCGGTGCATCGGGCTTGGCCACGGCGGTCACGCCGTAACTGGCCAACAGCTCGATCAGGCACGTTTCCATGCGGCTGACCAGGTCGCGCACGCCAAACCCCAGCTTGCGCACGTCCAGTAGCAGGTAAGCCACCAGTTGACCGGGCCCATGGTAAGTCACTTGCCCCCCTCGGTCGACCTGCACCACCGGAATATCACCCGGAAGCAGCAAGTGCTCGGCCTTGCCGGCCTGACCCTGGGTGAAGACCGGCAGGTGTTCCACCAGCCAGATTTCATCCGGGGCCGAGGTGCCGCGCTCATTGGTAAAGCGCTGCATGGCATGCCAGACCGGCTCGTATGCCATCCGGCCGAGCTCGCGAAAGCCCAGGACTTGCGACATCACAGCACCATATGCACGAAGCCGGTGGCTCGCAGTTCGCTGTTGATGTTGTAGAGCTGGTCTTGATCGGTCGCAACGATGTGCAACTGGATCGTGGTGTACTTGCCGGTGGAGCTTTGGCGCTCGTCCACGCGGTTGTCGTTGATCGTCGCGTGCTTGCGCACGATTTCGAGAATCTTGTCCTTGCGGCCGACACCGGTATCGCTGATCACCTTGACGGGATAATCCGTCACAGGAAATTCGATCTTTGGCGCCTTTACTTCTACGTCTTTATCGGTCATGGCAGAACAGCCTCGTAAGCGCTAAGCCGTGGCGACGGGCAAAGCCCCGCGTTGGATCAACGCGGGGCTTTGCAGGTGCACACAATCAGTTGAACAAGCCGTAGAAGAATAGACGGATGCTATCCCATACGCGGCGGAAGATACCACCTTCCTCGACAGCGTCCAGCGCGATCAGGTCGGCGCTGTGCACCACCTTGTCGTCCAGCTTCACTTCGACCTTACCGATCACATCACCCTTGGCGATTGGCGCAACCAATTGCGGGTTCAGGGTCATGCTGGCGGCGAGCTTTTTCAGCTGGCCTTTAGGCATGGTCAGGGTCAGGTCGTCGGCCAGGCCGGCCTTGACTTGCGAAGTCGAGCCCTTCCACACCGGCGCGGTCGCCAGTTCAGCACCCTTCTGGTAGAAGGTCTGGGTTTCGAAGAAGCGGAAGCCGTAAGTCAGCAGTTTTTGCGTCTCGGCCGCACGGGCCTGCTCGCTGTTGGTGCCGAATACTACGGCGATCAGGCGCTGGCCATCACGTACGGCGGACGACACCATGCAGTAGCCGGCTTCGTCGGTGTGGCCGGTCTTCAGGCCATCGACGGTCTTGTCGCGCCACAGCAACAGGTTGCGGTTAGGCTGCTTGATGTTGTTCCAGAAGAATTCCTTCTGGGAGTAGATCGCGTAGTGCACCGGGTCAACGCGGATGATGGCGCGCGCCAGGATCGCCATGTCATGAGCCGACGAGTAGTGCTCCGGGTTCGGCAGGCCGGTCGGGTTCATGAAGTGGCTGTTGGTCATGCCCAACTCACCGGCGGTTTTGTTCATCATGTCGGCGAAGGCGTCTTCGCTGCCGGCGATGTGCTCGGCCAGGGCGACGCTGGCGTCGTTACCGGACTGGATGATGATGCCGTGCAGCAGGTCGCTCACGGTCACTTGCGAACCCACCTTGATGAACATCCGCGAACCACCGGTACGCCAGGCGTTTTCGCTGACAGTAACCGGGTCGTTTTCGCCGATCTGGCCGCGACGGATTTCCAGGGTCGCGATGTAGGCGGTCATCAGCTTGGTCAGGCTGGCAGGCGGCAGGCGTACATCACCGCCGTTTTCGACCAGCACGTTGCCACTGGCGGCGTCCATGAGGACCCACGACTTGGCGGCCAGTTGCGGGGAGGCCGGCACCATTTCAACCGCCCAGGCGGCCGGGGTGATGATCAGCGAGATAAGCAGGCACGTGCGTTTGGCTAAGGTGGTGATGTTCATCCGTCTCTCGAAATTGCTTATGGAAACTTGCCCTCGCGGGCAAAACTATTCAGACAGCCCGCTTCCAGACTGTCACGTGTTCGGTTGCCCGCTCACCCCTTGCCCCTGGGTTTTTATTGTTCAACGAGCCAACAACCAGGGCTCGGGCACGCAGACGCCCCGAGCCATCAATGCGTTACTTATTCTGCGGTGACCACGCTAGGTTGCCCCAGGTTGGCCAGGCGTACGCTGTTCTGCACTTGCGCCACTTCGCTCGGAGAGCCGATCGGGCCCATGCGCACACGGTGCAACGTTTGCTGGTTACGCACGATGGAGCTGATGAAGACTGGCGCACTGACCATACCGCTGAGCTTGGACCTTAACAGTTCTGCCGCATCCGGGTTGGCGAAAGCGCCGACCTGCAGGTATTGCCCGCCCGCCATCGAGGCGCCCGGTGCCGCGTGAGGGACGACGACGGTATCCGGAGCATGTTGCGCCGGCGGCGGCGTCCACTGCTCGATCTTGCCGGTCGAGGCCGTCACTTGCGGTTGCGGGGTAGCCGGTTCGTTGAGCATCAACGGCGCCGGCTTGCCGCGCTGGGCCCAGTACTGCGCCGGGTCGATGCCTTCGACTTTCACCCGGGCGGTGCCGGTTTCGGCGTAGCCAAGCTTCTTGGCGGCGGCGTAGGACAGGTCGATGATCCGGTCCGAATAGAACGGCCCGCGGTCATTGACCCGCAGGATCACCGTGCGGTTGTTGTCCAGGTTGGTGACGCGAACATAGCTGGGCAGCGGCAGGGTCTTGTGGGCCGCGCTCATGCCATACAGGTCATACACTTCGCCGTTGGCGGTGTTCTGGCCATGGAACTTGGTGCCGTACCAGGACGCGGTGCCCGACTGCACGTAAGTCTTGGACTCCTGCAGCGGGAAGTAATTCTTGCCCAGCACGGTATAGGGGTTGGCCTTGTAGGGGCCGGTGTGCAGGGTCGGCGTGGCGTCCGGGATTTTCGACACATCCACATCCCACCACGGCGCGCCGTCTTTGTGCGCGCGGTTGATGTCCAGGCCCGGCTGGGCGCGCACGACCGCGCCGCCGGCCTTCTTGGCCGGCGCACGGCTAGGCGTGGTGGAGCAACTGGCTACCAACAAGGACAACGCGGCGAACGCCACCAGCTTGAGCGGTTTTTTGAACGGCGATACCCGCATTACTTGTTGCCCCGTGCTTGAACCAGCTCATCTGACAGCTGATGCACGGCCATGGCGTACATCACACTGCGGTTATAACGCGTGATTGCGTAGAAATTCTTCAGGCCCATCCAGTATTCAGGGCCATTTGCGCCTTCCAGGCGGAATGCCGTCACCGGCATGTCGTCGCGTGGCGCATTCTGACTCGACCAGCCCAGCGCTCGCAACTCCCCGACGGTCTTGACCGGTTCGATACCTTGGGTCAGGCCCTCGTCGGCGTGCTCGCCCGCGACATCGGCGCGGATAACCACCGGCTCGCCGCCCACCCAGCCGTGGCGCTTGAAGTAGCTGGCCACGCTGCCGATGGCATCGTCGGGGTTGCTCCAGATATTGATGTGCCCGTCACCGTCGAAATCCACCGCGTAGGCCCGAAAGCTGCTCGGCATGAACTGCGGCAAGCCCATCGCCCCGGCGTAGGAGCCCTTGAGGCTCAGCGGGTCGACCTGCTCTTCGCGGGCCAGCAACAGGAATTCGCGCAGTTCCTTGCGGAAGAATTCGGCACGGGGCGGGTAATCGAAGCCCAGGGTCGACAAGGCGTCGATCACCCGGTAGCTGCCGGTATTGCGCCCGTAAAAGGTTTCGATGCCGATGATCGAGACGATCACCTGCGCCGGCACGCCGTACTCTTGCTCGGCGCGGGCCAGTACCGCCTCGTGCTGGCGCCAGAAATCCACGCCGCGGGCGATGCGTGCATCAGTGAGGAACATCGGGCGATAGTCCTTCCACTGCTTGACGCGTTCGGCGGGCCGGGAAATGGCGTCGAGGATCGCCTGCTTTTTCTGGGCTTCGCGGAACACGCCCATCAGTTGCTCACCGGCAAAACCGTAGTCGCGGGTCAGCTCACCGACAAATTCGGCAACCTGGGGAGAGCCATCGTAGTCACCGGCCTGCGCCTCTTGCGTTGCCCCCAGCAGCCCGATCAGGCCCATCCAGGTCGCATGCCGAGTCGCCCAGCCGCGCATTACTTGCATTGACATCTTCACCTTATTCAAACCTGTGCGATCCACTTGCGATGCGTATGAATCGACATCAAAACCCCAAACGCTGACAGCAATGTCACCAGCGAAGTTCCGCCGTAGCTAATGAATGGCAACGGCACCCCAACCACCGGCAGCAGGCCACTGACCATACCGATGTTGACGAAAACGTAAACAAAAAAAGTCATGGTCAGGCTGCCGGCGAGCAATTTGCCGAACAGCGTCTGCGCCTGGGCCGTGATCACCAGGCCGCGACCGATCAACAGCAGATAGATCAGCAACAATGCGCAAATGCCCACCAGGCCGAACTCTTCGCCCATCACCGCGATGATGAAGTCGGTATGGCTCTCGGGCAAGAAGTCCAGGTGAGACTGGGTGCCCAGCAACCACCCCTTGCCAAATACCCCGCCGGAACCGATGGCCGCCTTGGATTGGATGATGTTCCAGCCGGTGCCCAGCGGGTCGCTCTCCGGGTCGAGGAACGTCAGGATCCGTTGCTTCTGGTAGTCGTGCATAAAGAAGAACCACATGGCCACCGCCACGGGCACGGCGGCGGCCAGCACGCTGAGGATCCAGCGCCAGCGCAATCCGCCCATGAACAGTACGAACGCGCCACCGGCGAGGATCAGCAACGAGGTGCCAAGGTCCGGCTGGCGCACGATCAGCACAAAGGGCACGCCAATCAGGATCAGGCTGATCGCCACGTGCTTGAGCTGCGGCGGCAAGGTGCGCTTGGACAGGTACCAGGCAATAGTGGCCGGCATCAGGATCTTCATGAATTCCGACGGCTGGAAGCGAATCACCCCGGGGATGTTGATCCAGCGTGTGGCCCCCATGGCGTTGTGGCCCATGACGTCCACCACCACCAGCAGCAACACGCCGGCGACATACCCCAAGGGCACCCAGCGTGCCATGAAGCGCGGCTCCAACTGGGCGATCACCACCATCGACAGCAGGCCCAGGCCAAACGAGGACGCCTGCTTGATCAGCAAGTCCCAGTTCTTGCCGCTGGCCGAATACAGTACAAAAAGGCTGCCGGCCGCCAGGGTCAGCAGCAGGATCAGCAAGGGGCCATCAATGTGCATGCGTTGCAGCAACGTCGCACGGCGACGCATCACATCTTCGCTGGAGAGGATGCGGTCAAAATTACTCTTCACGGGCCGTAACCTCGGGGCTTGAAGGGGGGCCGCCATACTCGGGCTTGAGCCGGCCATCGTCGGCCAGCAGCCAGGCGTCCATCACCTGGCGTACCACTGGGGCCGCGACGCCGGAGCCGGACTCGCCGTTCTCGACCATCACTGCCACCACGATTTTCGGGTCTTCCGCCGGCGCAAAGCCGACAAACAAGGCGTGGTCGCGGTGACGCTCCTGCACCTTGGAGCGGTCATACTTTTCGCCCTGCTTGATTGCGACCACCTGGGCCGTACCACTCTTGCCGGCAATGCGGTACTGCGCGCCGACCGCCGCCTTGCGCGCGGTGCCGCGAGCGCCGTGCATCACCTGCTGCATGCCGTGGTTGACCTTGGTCCAGTCGGACGGGTCACGCAGCACGATGTCCGGAATCGGGTTGTCGTCCACCGGCTTTTCGCCTTCGATGGTCCTGGCCAGGTGCGGTCGGTTCCACACGCCTTTGTTCGCCACCAGCGCCGTGGCCTGGGCCAGTTGCAGCGGAGTGGCTTGCATATAGCCCTGGCCGATACCCAGGATCAGGGTTTCGCCAGGGAACCACGCCTGGCGGCGGGTCGCACGCTTCCACTCCCGCGATGGCATCAGGCCAGGGGATTCTTCGAACATGTCCAAGGAGACTTTCTGACCGAGGCCGAACTTGCCCATGTAGGCAGATAGCCGATCAATCCCCAGCTTGTGGGCCAGGTCGTAAAAATAGGTGTCGTTGGAGCGCATAATCGCGGTGTCCAAATCGACATAGCCGTCACCGGAGCGGTTCCAGTTACGGTACTTGTGGTCGTAGTTGGGCAGCATGTAGTAGCCAGGGTCGTACACCCGGCTTGAGGCCGTGACCACACCAGCATCCAGGCCGGCAATCGCCACCGCCGGCTTGATGGTCGAGCCCGGGGGGTACAGGCCGCGCAACACACGGTTGAACAGTGGCCGGTCGATGGAGTCACGCAGCTCGGCGTAGGCCTTGAAGCTGATGCCAGTCACAAACGGGTTGGGGTCGAAGCTGGGCTGGCTGACCATCGCCAGCACTTCGCCAGTCTTCGGGTCCAGCGCCACTACGGCACCTCGCCGACCGCCCAAGGCCATCTCGGCAGCTTCCTGCAACTTGATGTCCAGGCTCAGGACAATGTCCTTGCCCGGTACCGGATCGGTGCGCTTGAGCACGCGCAATACGCGGCCACGCGCATTGGTCTCGACTTCCTCGTTACCTACCTGGCCATGCAACTCGGCCTCGTAGAAACGCTCGATGCCGGTTTTGCCGATATGGTGGGTGCCGCTGTAGTTGATCGGGTCGAGGGTTTTCAGCTCTTTCTCGTTGATCCGCCCCATGTAGCCAACGGAGTGGGCAAAGTGCGGCCCTTGCGGGTAATGCCGCACCAACTGCGCCACCACTTCCACACCCGGCAGGCGGAACTGGTTCACCGCAATCCGGGCGATCTGCTCTTCGGTCAGCTCGAACAGAATAGGCACCGGCTCGAAAGGCCGGCGCCCCTGCCGCATGCGCTTCTCGAAGACGGCCCGGTCTTCCGGCGTCAGTTGCAGCACCTCGACGATGACATCGAGGACCTGCTTCCAATCGCCGGAGCGTTCACGGGTCATGCTCAGGCTGAAGCTGGGCCGGTTATCGGCAACCACCACGCCATTGCGGTCGAAAATCAGCCCACGTGTCGGCGGAATCGGCTGCACATGCACCCGGTTGTTTTCCGACAGTGTGGAGTGATAGTCGTACTGGATCACCTGGAGGAAATACAGCCGCGCAATCAGCACGCACATCAGCACCACCACCAAGACAGCACCGAACACCACCCGCGCGCGTACCAGACGTGCGTCTTTCTCGTGGTCCTTGATGCGGATCGGCTGGGTCATCGGGGGCGGCGCAGACTATTTGTGGTAAGGGTGCCCGGACAGGACTGTCCAGGCGCGATACAGCTGTTCACCGATCAGAATCCTTACCAACGGGTGCGGCAACGTCAGCGCCGACAGCGACCAGCGCTGATCGGCCCGCGCACAGACTTCTGGCGCCAGCCCTTCCGGGCCGCCGACCATGAAATTGACCGTGCGCGAATCCAGGCGCCAGCGATCCAGCTCCACCGCCAGTTGCTCGGTGCTCCAGGGCTTGCCGTGCACTTCAAGGGTGACGATGCGCTCATTGGGGCCGACCTTGGCCAGCATGGCTTCGCCTTCCTGACGGATAAAGCGCGCCACGTCGGCGTTCTTGCCCCGGGTATTGAGCGGTATTTCCACCAGCTCAAGCGACAGCTCAGCGGGCAGACGCTTGGCATATTCGTGCCAGCCTTCTTCCACCCACTTGGGCATGCGTGAACCGACAGCGATCAGACGCAGGCGCACAGCCGTTCCTTATTCCTGGTCTTTGTTGAGCTTGTCGAAGTGCGCGTGGCCCACTTCCGGGCTGTGGTGCTTGCCATCGGCAGCACGGCTCTGCTCGGCGCCTTTCCACAGACGCTCCAGGTCGTAGAACTGGCGAGCGTTGGAGGTCATCATGTGAACGATCACATCGTCCATGTCCAGCAGCACCCAGTCGCTGTCGCCCTTGCCTTCTTCACCCAGTGGCTTGACGCCCTGGGCTTTGACGGCTTCGCGAACCTTGTCC
Organism: Pseudomonas sp. FSL L8-0168; assembly: GCF_037976155.1. Taxonomy (NCBI): domain Bacteria; kingdom Pseudomonadati; phylum Pseudomonadota; class Gammaproteobacteria; order Pseudomonadales; family Pseudomonadaceae; genus Pseudomonas; species Pseudomonas sp. FSL L8-0168. The sequence goes on from NZ_CP150262.1 coordinate 4,548,052, forward strand.
AGCATCGCGCCGATCTGGCGGTTGGAGGTACCGGTGGCGATGATCATGAAGTCGGTGATGCTCTGCTTGTCGCGCACGTCCAGCACCTGGATGTCCTGGGCTTTAACGTCTTCCAGGGCAGCCACGGCGACTTTCACCAGCTCTTCGCCAGCCAGTTCCGGGCCAACATGGGCTTCAACCGGCAGCGGCGCGCTTTTGAAGGTGCCTTTGCGCTTAACTTTGCTTACGTCTTTGTTCGTCATATAAAACTCGTTTTGCTCGTATGTTCGGGCGCTTGCTGCACGGTTCGTGCGTTCAAGCGCGCCTTTTCAGTTCGACGCACGGTAAAGCCCGTGCGCATCGATGTAGGCCAGGACCGCGTCAGGCACCAGGAAACGTACCGACTTCCCGCTGGCCAGCAGTTGACGGATCTGGGTGGCGGACACCGCAAGCGGGGTCTGCCAGACGAATGCAATATTCCCGTTCGGCCCGGTCAGGGCCAAGGGGTCACTTACCGACCGCGCGGCCAGCAGGTTGCGCAAGGCATCCGGCGGTTCGCTGTCGGCATCCGGGCGTTGCAAAACCAGGATGTGGCAATGCTGGAGGAGTTCCTCCCAGCGGTGCCAAGAGGGCAGGCCGCAAAATGCGTCCCAGCCCAAAAGCAGAAACAGTGGGTCATCTGCGGCCAATTCGGCGCGCATCAGCTCCAGGGTGTCGATAGTGTAGGACGGTTTATCGCGCTTGAGTTCGCGATCGTCCACCACCAGCGGCGATATACCTTCTACGGCAACACGCACCATTTCCAGGCGTTGTTCTGCGGCCACCTGCGGCGTGTCGCGATGGGGCGGCCGAAAATTGGGCAGCAGGCGCAGCTCATCCAGCGCAAGGGCATCCGCAACTTCCAGGGCACTGCGCAAATGGCCGATGTGCACGGGGTCGAAAGTACCGCCGAGCAGCCCGATGCGTTTAGTCATCAAGTGCGCACATGACCGTCGCCAAACACCACGTACTTCTCGCTGGTCAGCCCTTCGAGGCCCACCGGGCCGCGTGCGTGGAGCTTGTCGGTGGAAATACCGATCTCCGCCCCCAGGCCGTACTCGAAGCCGTCGGCAAAACGCGTCGAGGCGTTGACCATCACCGAAGCGGAATCCACTTCGTTGAGGAAACGCCGGGCATCGCTGAAATGCTCGGAAACGATGGCGTCGGTGTGCTTGGAGCCATAGGTATTGATGTGTTCGATGGCCTGATCCAGGTCGTCGACGATGCGGATCGACAGGATCGGGGCCGTGTACTCGGTGTACCAATCCTGCTCGGTCGCCTCGATGACGTCCGCGCCCAGCAGCGCACGGGTGCGCTCGCAACCGCGCAGTTCTACCGACTTGTCACGGTAGATGGAGGCCAGCGGCGGCAGCACGCGCTCGGCAATGCCGACGTGCACCAGCAGGGTTTCCATAGTGTTGCACGGCGCGTAGCGGTGAGTCTTGGCGTTGTCGGCAATGCGGATCGCCTTGTCGAGATCGGCGGCGATGTCGATGAACACATGGCAGACGCCGTCTAGGTGCTTGATAACTGGCACCTTGGCATCGCGGCTGACGCGCTCGATCAGGCTCTTGCCACCACGAGGCACAATCACGTCGACGAATTCCGGCATGGTAATCAGCGCGCCCACGGCGGCACGGTCGGTGGTTTCCACCACTTGCACCACTTCGGCTGGCAACTCGGCCACGGCCAAGCCCTGCTGGATGCAGGCGGCGATGGCGCGGTTGGAGTTGATCGCCTCGGAACCGCCACGCAGGATGGTAGCGTTGCCTGACTTGAGGCACAGGCTCGCGGCGTCGATGGTCACGTTCGGGCGCGACTCATAGATAATGCCGATCACGCCCAGGGGCACGCGCATCTTGCCCACCTGGATGCCGGACGGCAGGTAACGCATGTCGCGAATTTCACCGATGGGGTCAGGCAGCTTGGCCACCTGACGCAGGCCTTCGATCATGTCGTCAATACGTGCCGGGGTCAGCGCCAGGCGGTCCAAAAGGGCTGGCTCCAGGCCATTGGCGCGCCCATTGGCCAGGTCCAGTTCGTTGGCGGCGGTCAGCTCGGAGCGCGAAGCATCCAGAGCATCCGCAGCCGCCAGCAGCGCACGGTTCTTCTGCGCGGTGCTCGCACGGGCGATCAACCGCGAGGCCTGCCGGGCAGCGCGACCCAGGCGGGTCATGTAGTCAAGAACGGACTCAGTCATGGTCAGGGAGTCTTGGCAAAGAGGAAAGCGGCAGATTATAGCTGTGACGCCGCCCGACTGACAGCGGTGAGGGGCGGATGGTCGAAATGAACTGTAAAAACCCCAGGTTCAGGCGTAATTAAGCTGAGAGTTGTTATGATTCGGTCACATTTAGCCGTATCAACCCTTGACCGCCATGCCCGATTTTTCGCCCCAACTTCCCGCCAGCCCCCTGCCCGATAGCTTCTTCGACCGCGATGCCCAACTGCTTGCGCGCGAATTACTCGGAAAAGTCATTCGTCATCGTGTGGGCGATCTCTGGCTTTCGGCGCGAATTATTGAAACCGAAGCCTATTACGTGGCCGAAAAAGGCAGCCACGCCTCACTCGGCTACACAGAAAAGCGTAAGGCTTTGTTTCTGGATGGTGGCCATATCTACATGTACTACGCCCGTGGCGGTGATTCGTTGAACTTCAGCGCTCACGGCCCGGGCAATGCCGTGCTGATCAAGACGGTAGCGTTTAACCTGTGATTTTTTAGGTGTCGTTTCATCACTGGGATCATACCTAACCCCCCGGCTTTTCTCACTCCGTGGGTGTTTGGGTCGGTGCTTGACGCAACCGGTCCAAACGATGCGTTAAAAGCTCTTGTAGTCCGATCAGGGTGGTTTGATGTGCGGGGACTTGTACCCGTGCAGAAAATCGCCGGATACGTGGTGTGTGGCCGCTACGCGGTGCGGTGCAGTGGCCCCGCTATTCTGGTGACGCTTCGCTTTAAAATCACAAGCTTTTTAAAGTCAAGAAAAAGGGCCTAACCAAATAGCAAAACCTAATAAACATGCTCTGTTGATAACGGAAATTTAACAATGCTTGATTGAAAATGCTGTTTATCTAGGATCTAAAATTTACAACACTTTTCAAAAATCACAAAAAAAGCCCATAAATGAGCCATTTTTTTATTTTACCCCTTCAAACCAAGGTTTTTAAATTTTCATCATATCGACCATCGTTCGATAGTCTTTGTTGCGGTCGTTAAATGTAACCATAAACTCAATACCATCATCTTTATAAACTGGATTAGATAATGATGGCCTAGTGGCTTTTTTATGCCTGCTGTCTTCTACTTGATAGCTATATGGCTTTGAACCAACGATCAAAGTAAAATAGCCAATATTCACATTGATTTTTTTAAATACCTTTCTATCTTTAATTAACGAGATAGATATTCTAAATTCTGTGCGAACTTCTTGAAATTTGAAAAAGTCGTAAGGCTGCATCATGCATTTAAATGCTTCAATGTATGTATATCCTATTTCTATGCCGTTGATCGATTGAATGCCCGCATCTATCGCTCTCGACAATTTTTCACATTTTGATATTGATGAAACAGGCTTGAACTTATGAGTTCTGGTAAGTTTTATTGATGCCGTATCGTAATCATCTTGATCAAGATCAATGATGTGAAATTTTTTGTGCGTAGCGTTTTGATATTGGGACGATGCAAAATAATCTTTCAATATATAATCGCTGTTGGATAAAGCATCTCTATCACGAGTAATAAACATATGTTTAGTGCTTATATCTTCCTCTCGACCGTCAACGATTGCTTTTGCTGAACCATGTTTAAATGTTGTATCACTAGGCTTAAAATCTATAACAGTATAAAAAGCTTTGCTTGCTAGTTCGACCGGGTTAAATTTAGTATTATTCATAAATCTCCTTTTCTGTTTTGTTACTTAAAATTAGAACACAGAAAAAGATAATGTCAAATTAAAGGGCCTAACTATTTTGATCAATGGGGGTTATTGTCCAACCCTATTTTTAAATAATGTTCGACCTTAAATATATTTTCAATCTGCTATTGACACGTAATTTATGGCTTACGAAAGCCATAAAACGACCATCGCAAAAATGGCAAAACTCAATAATTTGCAAGATTTTCTAAAATAAAATTACCGAAATTTTATTGAAAAATAATTTGTCAAAAGAAAGGGCCTAAACCCAACAGGCACAAAAAAGCCCCAATCAAGGGGCTTCATGGTGTCGCTAGATTTTAGATCTTTTCAGCTTTGAGTTTGTCGATCAAAGCTTCGAACGTATCAACCTCATTTTTCTTCATCAAGTCAGCCAAAAACAAGGCGTAGGTTTTAAATCCTTTATCTTTCATGGCTTGACTGGCAATGCCTTGCTTCGCCTTCTTCAAAATAAATTCAACGCCGTCAATCTGCACTTTCCATTTATCGCTAGGCTCCTTGGGTGCCTTTGGTCCGTCATCGCTCACGCTTTTAGGTGTTTTAGCGGGGGTTTTGATTTGGTGAAGGGAATGCACCACATCAACAAATTCAGCCACTGAATAGCCGTATTTGTCGCGAAGGGTTTCAAGCTCTTCAACAAATTCGATGACTTTTGCTTCTTCTTCATTTTCTCTTAGGTTCTTGATTTGTTCTTCAAGCTGTTTTTGCTGTGCGAGTAGATCAAGCAATTTCGACATTTTTAAACAACCTTATGTAATTGACGGAGAAAAATGGAAAAAGTATTTTCCATTCTGAAATAATATTCAGGCCAGTTGCTTTCAACTGTTTTGGATATTTCTTCTTTTATTATTTGTAGGTTTTCTTGGCTTTCGACCTCGGACTCCCGAAGCCCAAGCGTGTAAAGAACAACGTAAAGCGTATAGGCTTTCAAAGATGCTCTTAACCCTGCATCAACACCAAAAAGCCCCATATCTACGTTAGTTTTAAGCTGTAATACCTTATCGCAATACTCGTCGAAATGAAGGCAATCTAGTGCTTTTCCATCTCTGGGATCTCTCCACCACTGATCAACTAAGACGCTAAAAACGACTTCCTTGTATTTAGCCAAATCTTTATCTGTCATTTTTACCCTTCCATTGATCAAAAAATGGATAATAAAATCAATCCTTAAAAAAGTCAAAATAAAGGGCCTAAGCTCTTACCAGAAAGGTTTTTGATTTTAGATCCACCAGATGAGCTTTTGACGTTCTGCCCTACATCTTCTTAATACATTTACGAAGTAAATACCTTTTCTTTTCCTGAAACGTTTAAAAAAGACCGCAAAAATAAGGAAATCTTGAAAATCTCGGTTAACGCTCCTTATAAAAATATGGGTTTATGGTTAACGCTCCTTATAAATCCACATACAAAAATGCTTTAAAAGATGAATAAAAATTCAGCACAATAATATAGTTAACGCAAATTATAAAAATTTTCCTGTTCTCTCTTGAAATTATCTTTTTTTATGATTTCATATAAGTATTAACAGGCGAAAAAATAACCATGAAATATTCATTAAAAACAAAAGAGAGAAAAGTATTTGCATTAAATACGTTTGTATCAGTGCCAAAAGCGTTTCTAGCGTTGCCGCTGTTTAACATAGCAAATCAGTCGGAAGAGTTAGCCGATAAGATAACAATACCAAAATATCAAAACATGCGTGATATTGTCATGAATTCATCATCATTAACTATATTTAATGATTTTGAGTTCTTCCTTTTTATTCTACGCAAAGTAATAAACAGCAATAGCACTGAAATCGAGTTTGCAACCAAAGAATTGATGGACGATCTAAAAATTGCCAATAACCAACGTCCCAATTATTTAAAAATATTTCAAGCGTCCATGATTAAGCTTGGACAAATAAACGTCTCTTATAAAGAAAAACGCGATGATAAAATTGTTGCCGTTGTATTTTCTTTTATTGAGGGCGAGCTAGAAAAAGATAAATGCACAATCTCTGTTTCAAAAAGATTTATTGAGTTTTTTGGAAGTCTAAAAGAGCTTTACGAAATAGATCCTAGAATACTCGGAAAACTAACAAATGAATATCAAAGAATGCTCTATGTTTTGTATGTGTGTAACAGACGTAATGACGTGAATTATTTCAGTGTTGAAATGTTGAAGCAGCGTTTCAGGATCAACAGTGAAAAGATGCCCGATAAAACGTTCGTATTGAAAATAAGAAAAGCAAATATAGCTCTTCAAGCAATGGGCTTTATAGATGGTTTCACAGAGACAAAAAAAGAACCTGAAAAATTGCGTAGTCAAACAATTAGATTTGATGTGAGTTACAGCTATAAAACTCTTTACAAAAAAAACGATAAAAAGAAGAGTGCGGAAGGGTCGAATTCAGACGATTTTGATCGTGAGTTGAGTGAAAATTTTTACGAAGAAGTTGAAGAGCCAAAAGCACCTAATAAATTAACAGATGATGGGGACGAAGAATGGATATAAATGAAATTAAAGAAATAGATTTGAAGCACGTCAGCATTGCCGCTCAGGCGTTGATTACGCACATTGAAAGCATATTACCAACGATCCCTAGCGACCGCGTTAGACAGCTCGTAGCGATGAAGCTAGGCACTGCTATCAGCGAGGGTGGAAATGAGGCCATGTTGCGTCAAATTTTGATCTTGGCTGTTGCATCAATTGAAAGTAGCGAATTGATAGAACATAAAATGACTACTGGCGATCTTGAATACAACCCTTTCACTGGCGAAATACTCAGCGAAATAAATTGTATTCCCGCCGCAATTCCAGTCATAAAAATGCTCAAAGAAATTAACGAAAAGAAAGCGTCAAAAGCAAAACCAAATGAACAAAAGCCGCCAAGCTCAGCGGTTTAACATCGATCAGGAGATCTATGAATGTAAGAAATGTAATCACCTTTTTAACGCTGCTTTTCCTTCCAGCCATTGCGTTCGCTGATGACGTTACACAAGCCCGCGTCGAGATGATTTCGGCCAATATCGGATTGATCAAGCTCGTCATTTTTCTTATTGGTTTTATCGTGTTTGTTTCAGGCTGCTACAAGCTCAAATTGCTTTCCGATCAAGATGGCAAAATGGGCAAATCCGTGCCGCTTATTTATGTAATTGTTGGGGCTGTTCTCATGAACGTCACGCTAGCCATTGGCGTGTTCGGGAATACTTATTTTAAGGCCGGGGATTTCTGTTTTGTCGTTGAAGAAGGTGCGATAAATAACGCTTGTATGAATACAGAAATATCGGGGCTTACTGGTGAGCTAAAAAGCAGAATAGAAAAGCTTTCGAGTGGAGGCACAGCCGAAAAATTTTTGGAAAATATCCAAATAATTATTGGGATTTTTCAAATTGTCGGATTGATTTATTTTTCGGTCGGAGCGTATGGAATTGCACAAGTGTCAAATGGATCATCAAAAGAAAGCGGCTACGGAAAACCCATCATAACAATGTTCGCTTCTGCGTTGATTGTCGATATACCGCACACAGCTCAGATGGCAATCAATACGTTGCACGATATAGGAATTAACTTTTAAAAAACAATGGGGAAAATTATGAAAAATACGATGTTGCTTTTAACGCTTTTATTCTCAGTCAATGCTTTTGCTGATGACCCTGCATGGTGGAGCGATAGCAAATGCAGAGAGCAAAGAAACAAGGATTACGCTTCGCTAATGTTGCACGGTTTTAAATCTCACGATGCTATTAAAAAGATAGATGAACAATTCAAAATTTGTGTTTGTTCGTCGGGAGATGAAGCGAGGATCGCAGTTCAGGAACTTGCGGATAATCATGAAATTGAAATGATGAGTAACGATGGAGTTATAACCGTCCCTATTAAGTATGGTCGAGATTTCGGAATGATGGCCTATAAAGGCCAATGTTATCTCAATATTGGAAAGCCGGAACTATGCAAAAACTCGGCGTTTATGGGTGAAGCAAAACAGTCATTTAATGTATATGAAACATACGACAAAAAAAACAATGTATGTTCTTTTGATTTCGACAAACAAAATAAATCAACAGGGGGATAATATGAACGAAGAAAATTGCCAAGCAATGCTTGAACATTTCAGTATAAGGATTGCACAAATGAATAATGAAATTGAAGCATTTAAAAAAGACGAAATGATTTCAATAGAAGAAAAGAAAGCTGAAATTAAAAGCCGCTTGTATCGAATTCGGGCACTTCAATACGAGCTGCTTTACTTGAAATTGATTTGAAATAAAGAAGCCCAAAACAGGGCTTTTTGTTCGTATTTGATTTTTTAATATTATTATATATAATAATATTAACAACATATTTTAATGGAATGAAAACATCGCAAATAGTAATTTTAGTTTTAGGTATAGCAGTAGCCGCAATTTTTACTTCGATTTATTTTGCAGTAGCCGCAAATTTCTACGACATTCAATTTTTCTTATTGATCGCCATTCAGGGCCTTGGCATTTACGCATTGCTAAGTTTGAAGAGTGAAGCACAAAGGAGAGAAAACAAAACAAACAATAATAACGGGGTATCACAATGATCAAGCTTTCACTATTAACAATCGCATTATTTGCTTCAATGTCGGTTCAAGCTGCTTATGTAATAAAAATTCCAATGGACAAAGAAGCGGTGAGTTTCAAACAGTATTACGATAACGTTGGCGTAGACCCAAACGAAAATAACAACTCAGCAACCGATCCATCGTGTGAAATTAAAAATGGAGATTTTGCACCATTCTCCGGCCAGCTTTTGAAAGTTTCAAAAGAAGAAAATTTCAAATGTGTTGTTGATTTCATTGTGCCGAAATCTGTTTTTGATGCTGAATGTAATTCGAATTATTTGAAAGCGAATGCTGAGCTTTGGGATATGATGAGATCGAAGGGGGTTGATGGTGTATCGTCTTTTGGTTATTTCGGTGAATGCTCAGCTTAATTAAAATACGAAAAAGAAAACGCCATTAAGGCGTTTTTTTAATGTGGGCTAGGTTTTTGAAGTCGACTTCTTTTATTTTGATGATGCTCACTTTCAGCATTTTGTTTTTTACTTTCTGCTTGTGCTGCAAGCACTCGCATTTCTGAAAGCATTTCACTTTGAAGGCCAACGGTGTCTTTCGAAGTTAACACATCAACAGCAGCTTTAACTAAACCATCGAGCAAACCGACCGCTGCATCCATCGTTGTTGATGCGACTTCTTTCGCACTCCCTTTGGCACTAGAAACAGTATCATTTTTTGATGTGAAATCTGTTGATGAGCCTGTGATATTGTTTTCTTGTGTAGGCTTCTTAAAGGCCGGATTTTCAAGCTTTAATTTTTCAAGCTCTGCTTTATCGTTTGCGGTTGGTGTGAAACCTTTGAGCGAGTAACCTTTTTGATCCAGTTGCATCATGTGAAATTCGAGCCATGCGTTACGCTTAAAATCGTCATTGCCATCAAGGTGCAGGGCTTGGGGTTTGCCCTTCTCAGTGAGCTTTTGAAAACCCGCTTTAATCGCCATTCGGCTGTTAGTGTTGAAAGTAGCTTTGCCGTTGCTGTATTCAAAAGCTTTCTTATTCGTCCCTTTGTAAAAAAAATCATGACCATCAGGGGTATCGAAGCGGGTATCTAGGACACGATTAGATTTCTTGATCCTTTTTTCTGTGATGCTTGATTGCTCATCATGAAAATCGCCGCCGATGCTTCCATAATCACGCACAGGAGCCGTTTTTACTCCAAGACGTGCAAGCGTGTCGGAGAATTGGGGATCGTCGCCAAAACGGGCTTTTAAGAGCTTGTAGGACGCTCCCACTTCCGAAGCCTTGAAGGTCACGCCGTCTTTTTCAAGTGAATAGGCGTTGTTGCCGTTGGTGATCAACGTGTAACCATCGTTATCAAGAAATTCAAGGAACTCGCCAGCGGTCATAGCCTTATCAGTCGAAGCGTTTACAGCTTCTTTAAATTTCGTCTTCTCGGACTTTATCCCACGGTTTTCAAGCCTGTATTCGTTTGATGGTTGGGGATTTGTAGGCATTCCGGGCTTTAGGTATTTTCTGTTTTTCACTTCTTCAAGGCCGTGTTTCAATTCAGCCTGATGACAAAGCTTTTCGAATAGCTCGTAATCGTTTTTCTGCTCATAGGGTTTACCTTTGTTATCTCGCTTATTCCAGATCAAATGGACGTGGGTTTTTCCGTTGTCGTCTTTATCGTGAACAGCTACACGATATTTTCTATTGTCTAAATCAAGGGCTACTTTCCAGACTGACATAGCAATTTCTAATGCTTGTTCATTTGTTATGTTGTCTTTTGGTGAAAAGCTGATCACCTCATGAATGGCAAGAACTTCTTGTTTTCTTCCGGTTTTAGGTTCAAATTTATTATTGATTTGATTGAATTTCTTAACGCCTAGCTTGTTATAGTCCTTGATACTGGTGCCATCGAATTTGGCTTCGCTACCGTCTACTAATTCGGCTTTTTCTAATGCGTAATTCATAGTGCCACTGATGCCAGCACTATCGGACAACTTGCTATTTATTTTTCTTATCATTTTGAACCTCTCTTTTTGATTACTGCTTTTTTACTTTTTGTAGAAATCAAATCAGAAAGAGTTTCAAAGCGTGATGATACTTGTTCTAAAATCTTTAAATCGTTGGCGAGAATTCTCCTGTCTTGATCAGTAAATTTTTCGTTAGAGTTTATTTTTCTAGCGATTTGGTTTACGTTATCACCTAACGGCTTTATTTGTTTTTCAATGTTTTCGAGAACCGTCAGGATTTTTTCGAAATTCTCTAAAAGTGTAGGGTTTGTTATTTCGACTGTTTGAGCAAAACCGTCATTAACGATTTTCTTGATAACTGCTGTTTTAGTCATTGAAAGGCTAGAAGCGAGTTCGTTGAATTTTTGCATGTCTTCTTTTGAAATTCTTATTGATACTTTATCTTGTGCCATGTTTCTCCTGATCGGGGTTGATTTTAATTTGGTGAACAAAGGCCGGGGCCTGTTGTTCGTGCTTACTCATAATTCTTAATTTTCAAATCCTTCGCCGCCTTGTTCGTAACAATCCCAGCAAAGGCCAGCTTTTAGATATGCGTGGCTATGCTTGTTTGCTTTGAACTCTTGACAGCTTAGGCACGTTCTTACGTCATTTTCACCGTCGTTATAATAGTCGCCATCATTGTTTTCTTCTCTGTTATCGAATGCTTCACTGTCATAATAATAATTGTATTCATCCATCTTAGTCCTCATCGTTAGGGTTTGTTTTTTCTGTAATGTCGAAGCATTACAGGGGTCTTGCTTTTGCTTCTAAATTTCAAACGAAGTGCGAAATTTCAAGTAGGAAACGGAATAAAAAAGCACGAAGTGTTTTTTATGACCGACAATTTAACGAAGTTAAATGTCGGACGTTTCCATTGCTTGCCTATCTTTTATCGAACTCATATAAATGTTGTATCATATATTTTAATGTTTTCAATAGTGTCCGACATATCTGTATGACAAAAAAGTGTCCGACAATTTTTAAAAGTGTCCGACATAATACGTTTGATGATCAGACCTTTTATGTTCTCTTTTACCGTTTGATTTTTAGACTTCATAAAAAAAGGCCATCAAATAAATGACAGCCTCTTGAATACGTTTGATGGTTAGATTTTTTCGGGCGGCTTATGATTTAGGATTTCTTCAAATTCTCTAAATGATTGCTCGCTGAAGCTTTTGGCGATATATACATTTTGAATAATTCCATCATTTATAAATCGCTTCACGCCATTTTTAAAGATGATGGCATAATCTAAAAGCTCGAAATCAATATTGATGGTTTTTATAATGTCATGTAGCAAAAGGTTTATTTTTGCACGGGTTTCATAGGTGCCATTTTCTTTAAGTTCTTCAATGGCATTATCTACGTTAGTGTTATAGGCGTTTAATTGTGAGATCTGAGCTTGTAGCTCAGTGCGTTCAATTTCTAGGGCTTTATTGTCTGTTTCTGCGTTCTTAGCGGCTTCGATCATAAAAGCGGGAAGATCGCCCGTTTCAACAAATGACTTTTGAAAATTTTCAAGAAGCTTTTGATTTTTCTCGATCTTGGTTTCAATCGCTCGGATTTGCTTGATTAGCTGTTCAAGTGGATTGTTTTCGTTGAGAACGTCCGCAAGGTTGATTTCTTGAATAGCGTTCAACATGACAGCTTCAAAATCGTCATAACGCAAACGCTTCAAGATACACTCACGGGTAAATTTACCTTTTTTACAAACAATGTAATTGATTGACTTCGGAACTTTTGCCCTTTTATCAATACCGGGGTTGAGTAGATGAACAGGGCCACCACAATCGACACATTTCAAAAGGCCGGTGAATAGGTTTGTGAATAGCTTCCCCTTGCGACCTTTACGGGTCGAATTTGCAGCGGTGATGCGTTGGCATTGCTCAAAGGTTTCAAGGCTCACAATCGCCGGAAAATAGTCGTGGATGGGTTCGCCTGCGGGGATCAGGTCGCGTTTTCCTGTCCCTTGCTTTTGAGGTTGGTAAAAGCCATGCGTTGCCGGGTTTCTCAATATTTTTGAAATGATCGAAGGTTCCCAGTATTCGGCACCTTTGAAGGTGGGGATTTTTCGCTCATTCAAGATGTTTTTGATTTTCAGCGAACCATTACCATTTTGAAATAATTCGAAGATCAGCCGGACGGTTTCAGCTTTATCAGGATTTAGCACGTATCGGCGGCGTTTAACCTGTATACCTTTGCTTTCGTCCATTATATAAAAGGTTTCGGTATCAAGCCACGCCGGGGCCTGTGCGGTCATTGCTACGCCATGACTGGCGGCAAGCTGTCTTTTTTCTTCCCAATTTGACAGACCTTTATTGCTTTTGTTTTTACTTTCGCCATGCGAACGTTTTGCATCAATGGATAAATTGATAATCGTATAAACGTCATTTATGTCATCAATGGTTTTTTGTTCTTTGTCGCTAATGATCGCCAATTTCAACCCTTTAGACAGGATCGTATTGACCTTCATAAGTGCATCAAACGGGCCGCGACGGGTCAGCCGGTCGATGTTTTCCAGTGCGAACACATCACCGGGGGAAAATTTCCCGGCTTCTAGGTCAGTGAAGAACCGAGCAAGCTGCCTTTGCTCCGCATCGTCGGAGAACGACGAACGTCCTATGTCTTCAATTGAATGACTTTCATCGAGCGAAAGCCCATTTCTTGAGGCAAAATCAGCGATCAGTTTTCGCTGACGTTCAAGCGAAAACCCTTTCAACTGCTCGGTTGTAGACATTCGAAGGTATGAGATTAAACGTGCCATGTGCTGCCGCCTGTAAGATCCGATCTTACAGGTATTATACGCCCGACTTGATCAAATCGGCCTATCCCTGGGTCGACGACATTTCCGGCGCGGCGAGCCTGGCGCAGATGCTGTTGAACAACCCCAACCCCGATGGCAGCCCACGCCCCTCGCAGAAACTCTGTGCGGGCCAGACGCTGCTGTGCAAGGCCCTGGGCCTGAAAGTGCCGATGTGGGACGCCAAGCGCTTCGATCAGGAACTGCTGTATGTCGAAGACGTGGGCCAGGTGCCCACGCAGATTATCCAGACCACACGCCTGGGCATCCCCAGTGGGCGCGATGAACACTTGATGTACCGCTTCGTCGATGCTGGCTATGCGCCTTATTGCACGCGGAACCCGATGCGTCGGGGGCAGGTCGAAGGCCGGGATTATTTTTTGATTTAACGCGCGACACATCCCATGTGGGAGCTGGCTTGCCTGCGATAGCAGTGGGCCAGGCAACTTCAATGCTGGCCATGCCGCAGCCATCGCAGGCAAGCCAGCTCCCACAGTTGAATTTCACCGCCTCAAATTCTGTTTTGTATGCATGGAGTGGATTGTATGGGCCAATGGCTCGATAGCATCACCGGCTGGTTGACCCTCAACCCACAATGGCTGGCAGCCGCGGTGTTTATCGTCGCGTGTGTGGAGTGCCTGGCGATTGCCGGGTTGATCGTGCCGGGCACGGTATTGCTGTTCGCAATCGCCGCGTTGGCTGGCAGCGGTGCGCTGCCTTTGAGTGAAACCCTACTGCTGGGCTTCCTCGGCGGTTTATTGGGCGACGGCGTTTCCTATTACCTGGGCCGCCATTTCCATCAGAACATCCGGCGCCTGCCCGGCCTGCGCCAGCATCCTGAATGGATGAACGGCGCAGAAACCTACTTCCACAAGTACGGAATCGCCAGCCTGTTGGTCGGGCGTTTCATCGGCCCATTGCGTCCCATGCTGCCCATGGTCGCCGGCATGTGCGACATGCCCTTCCCGCGCTTTGCCGTTGTGAGCATCATTGCCGCAGCGGGTTGGACCGTGGCCTATCTGCTGCCGGGCTGGGCTGCCGGCGCCGCGTTCCGCCTGCCGTTGCCGGAAGGCTTCTGGCCGGAAGCGGCGATTATCGCGGCGTGCCTGGCGGTGCTGCTGGGGCTGAGTTTGAACAGCAGTTGGCGCGGGCATCGGCGCGCCACCTTGTGGATCGGTTGCGCCAGCCTGGTGTTGTTGATCGCGTTGTTTATCGGCTACCCCCATCTCAACAACTTCGACCAGGGCCTGAGCGCCCTGGTGCAAGAGCATCGCAGCCCGTGGCTGGACGAAGTGATGGTACGGGTCACCCAACTGGGTGAGTTCAAGAAGATGTTCTTCGCCAGCGCGGTGTTCACTGGCCTGTTGCTGTTGGCACGGCAGTGGCGCCACGCGGTGTTTGTCGGCGCCACCCTCGCTGGCGCGGCAGTGATCAACACCGGCACCAAGCTGTTTTTCGCCCGGGGCCGCCCGGAAATCCTCACCGACCCGCTGACCAGCTTCAGCATGCCCAGCGGCCATGCCTCCGGTGCTTTTGCCTTCTTCCTGGCGCTCGCGGTATTGGCCGGTCGCGGTCAACCCACGCGGCTGCGCCTGACCTGGATGCTGCTAGGCTGCATTCCGGCGGCGTTCATTGCCTTGTCACGGGTGTACCTGGGCGCCCACTGGCCGACGGACATCCTGGCCGGCACGTTGCTGGCGATGACCGTGTGTGCGTTCAGCCTGACGGCCATCCAGTACCGCAGCCCATTGCCAGCCATGTCGCAAAAAGCCTGGTGGCTGGTGCTGCCCGCCGTGGTGGCCGTGCTCGGTTTTATCGCCTTTACCGGCACGCCCCACGCCCTGCTCAGGTACGCCTACTGACCCTTGGCCGGGCCGATCCAGTCCACGGAGGCGCTGCGCCGTTCAACGCAACGTTCGCGGCGCTCCAGTAACATCTCATCAGCCACTTCGGCGGCGCGCTCGGCAATGTACTCCGCGCCCCGCGTGGCTTGCTGCTGGAGTAATTGCGTGGTCACGCTGACAAAATAAGCGTCCCACGCCACTTGTTCCGAGGGTGTCAGCCGAATCATGGTTCTCTCCGATCATTGTTGTGTGATCGGAAAATAGTGCAGGCGACACCGTGGAGACGACCGAGCAAAGTCTGAAAGCGCTGTCAGGCAAATCCGAACCTCAGGTGAACAGCTCACCCTGCAGTTCATCGAGCAACATCTGGATCGCATCCAGCCGTTGCTGTGGGTCGTCCAGTTGCAGCAAGTCGATCTTGTCAGCTTCGGTAAACGGCAACAGATAGGCCAATTGATTGCCCAGGGCTTGCTGGCCTTCGGCGTGGCCGCCCATGTCCAGCGAGGCCACCATCGGGTGCTCGGCCAGGGCCTCAAGCAACGCCAGCAAGTCGGCGTCCTCTTCGCCCAGCGGCGGGTCCGGCAACTCTTGCAACCATTGCACTTGGGCCACCAGCAATTGGTCTTTCTGCACGTCGGCCTCACACACGCGGAATCGACGGCCACCTTCGACGCGAATGCCCAGCAGGCCGTTATCCTGCTGCTTGAAGTCACGAATCAGCGCTTCACAACCGACAAGCGCATAGCCGTCAGGGGCCGCGCCCACCTCTGAGCCATCCAGGATGCACACCACACCAAAGCCTTCGCCCTTTTTCATGCAACGGCCGATCATGTCCAGGTAGCGCGCCTCAAATATCTGCAAGTCGAGGATGCAGCCCGGGAACAGCACAGTGTTGAGGGGGAATAGCGCCAGACTCATAACGGTTTCCTTAAACCTGGGTTAAACAATGACCGACACCGCCAACGGTAGGAACACCGCCGTGGCCACGCCCATCAAACTCATGGCCAGCGCCGCGAAGGCGCCGCATTCTTCGCTTTCCTGCAGGGCCACCGAAGTGCCGACGGCGTGGGCGGTCATGCCCAAAGCCATGCCGCGCGCTTCGGGGCTGCGCACTCCCAGCCGTGACAAGAGCGCTGGGCCGATCATCGCGCCGACCACCCCAGTGATCAACACAAACACCGCCGCCAAGGCCGCTACGCCGCCGATCTGCTCGGCCACCAGCATGGCAATCGGCGAGGTCACCGACTTGGGCGCCATGGTCATCAGCACCCGGTGCTCAGCCCCGAACCACCACCCCAACGCCACACAAAGACCAGTGGCCAATACCCCGCCTACCACCAGCGTAGTAAAAATCGGCCAGAACAATTGGCGAATCCGTCGCAGGTTCAGATAAAGCGGCACCGCCAGGGCCACGGTCGCAGGCCCCAGCAGGATGCCCATGATCTCGGTGCTCTCGCGGTATTCGGCGTAGCTCAGCCCGCAGGTGAGCAGCACGCCGATCACCAGCAACATCGACACCAGCACCGGCTGCAGGAAGATCCAGCGGGTTTTCTCGAACCCCGCCAGCACCAGCTGATAGGCGCCCAGGGTGATACCGATACCGAACAGCGGGTGATGAATGACCGCCGTCCAGGCGCCCTGCCAGTCGAGGATCATTGGTCCTTCTCCTTGCGCTTGACCATCTGCTGCATCAGCACACCGACAAAGCCCATGGCGATCACCAGCGACAACACCAACGCCCCGACGATGGCCCAGAAATCCGCCACAATGTCCTTGGCGTACACCATTACCCCCACGGCCGGCGGCACCAGCAGCAGCGGCAGGTAACGCAACAGGCTGCCGGCCGCCAGGCTCAGGGGCTCGCCGACTTCACCGCGCCAGACCAGAAAGCCCAGCATCAGCAACAAGCCGATGATGGGCCCAGGCAGCACCGGCACCAGCAAATGATTGATCGCGGTGCCGATCAGTTGAAACAGCACCAGCCAGGTCAGGCCACGTAACAGCATCCCGCTCTCTCCCCCTCAAATCCCGCGCGCATTATAAGCACGCCCGCCCTATGCTCCGGCATTCGCCAAAAGCATGTTGGGTTGACCGGGCTGATTGCCCGTGATGATCTACAGTGGTTCTCTGCAACCAAAAAAAACGCCCCTTATCAACGGGCACATAAGTGATGAACCAAGGAGAGACGCAATGCCCTATGTACCCGTAGCGCAGCTCAAAGATTACGTCGGCAAGGAACTGGGACGTTCCGAATGGCTCATCATCGACCAGGCGCGTATCAACCTCTTCGCGGAAGCCACCGGCGATCATCAGTTCATCCACGTCGACCCGATCAAGGCGGCGCAAACCCCGTTCGGCAGCACCATTGCCCATGGGTTCCTGTCGCTGTCGCTGATGCCCAAGTTGATGGAAGACATCCTGATCATGCCCGAAGGCTTGAAAATGGCCGTCAACTACGGCCTGGACAGCGTGCGCTTTATCCAGCCGGTGAAGGTGAACTCCAAGGTGCGCCTGAACGTCACCCTCACTGACGTCACCGAGAAAAAGCCGGGCCAATGGCTGTTCAAGGCGACGGCCACCCTGGAAATCGAAGGCCAGGAGAAGCCGGCCTACATTGCCGAGTCGCTGTCACTCTGCTTCGTATAATCACCACACCTTCCTCTGTAGGAGCGAGCTTGCTGAATAAATGCGGTGCCTGTGAGTTTTTCGCGGGCAAGCCCGCTCCTACAGGTGGTAGATCCTGCGCATAGACCACTAGGTTCGGCACCCCGGCTACGGCATACTCGGCGCTCAATTATCCGGATCCCGCTATGCGCCCACTCGCTCCCCTTGCCCTTGCCCTGTTGCTCACCGCTTGCGGAGACGGCGAATCGCTGTTGCCGCCCGATGCGCGCCTGCCCGATGGCGGACGCTACCGTGGCGATGTGGTCAACGGTTTGCTGCAAGGCCAAGGCCGTGTGGACTACCCCAATGGCAGTTGGTACGCCGGCCAGTTCGACAAAGGCCAGTGGCACGGCCAGGGCGAATGGCATGGCAGCAATGGCGAAGTCTATAAAGGCGAATTCAAGCAGGGCCTGTTTGATGGCCAGGGCAGCCTGACCACGTCGGGCAGCAGCTACGTGGGCGGCTTCAAGAATGGTCGACGCAACGGCGAAGGCACCCTCAAAGAGGGGCAGATGACCTATCGCGGCGAATTCCAAGACGACCAGTATTCAGGCCTCGGCCGCCTGGAACTGGCCGACGGCAGCCAGTATCAGGGCCAGTTCGCCCACGGCAAGCCCAATGGCGAAGGCCAGCGCAATGACGACAGCGGCAACCAGTTCAGCGGCCGCTTTGTCGATGGCCAACTGGAAGGCAATGGCACCTTTAATAGCGCCGAGGGCGATATCTATGTCGGCCAATTCAAGCAGAACCAGCTCAACGGTAAAGGCCGCTACGAGAACGCCGACGGCGATGTATGGATCGGCCAGTTCAAGGAGGGCGCGCTGACCGGCAAAGGCGAACTGATCGGGGTTGATGGCAGCCACTACGTCGGCCAGTTCAGTGACTGGCGCTTTACCGGCGAAGGGCGTCTGAACCTCACCGATGGCAGTTTCTATATCGGTGGCTTTGACAGTGACAACTATCAAGGCCGTGGCACCCTGGTCCTCACCGACGGCACCGTGCAGTCCGGCACCTGGGTCAATGGCCTGCGCGTACGCGACGCCGAGGGCAAGCTGCTGCCCGACCCACTGGAGACCGGCATACTGGCACAAGGCCGCTTGCTTGATGACGCCCTGGCGACCGTGCCCGCGTCCACCCCGGCGGTGGAACTGTACACCCTGGTGCTGGCCGGTGACGGCAAACAAAGCGTGTTCCTGCGCGAAGCCGATTACGTCAGCAACCTGCTCGCCACCCGCTTCGGCGCGCGCGGGCAAGTGCGCCTGGTCAACCACCGCGACCATATCGCCGACCGCCCCCTGGCCACCCGCGAAAGCCTGCGCCGCTCGGTACAAACCCTGGCCGAACGGACCGGGCCGGAAGACCTGGTGTTCATTTACCTGACCAGCCATGGCACCCATGAGCATGAGCTGGTGCTCGACCAACCGCGCATGGAACTGGCCGACCTGCCCGCCGACGAGCTGGCCGCCGTGCTCGCACCGCTGAAAAACCGCGACAAGGTCATCGTGATCTCCGCATGTTATTCCGGCGGCTTCATACCGGCGCTCAAAGATGAGCGCACCCTGATCATGACCGCCTCCCGCGCGGACCGCGTGTCGTTCGGCTGCTCGGAAGAAGCAGACTTCACCTACTTCGGTGATGCGCTTTTCGCACAGGCTTTCAACCAAACGGATGATTTGCAACACGCCTTCAAACTGGCACAACTGCACGTGGCCGAACGCGAGCAGGCGGACAATTTCGAAGCCTCCGAACCGCAGATCTGGGCGCCTAAGGGCGTGATCGCCCATTGGCAATTATTACGTAAACAGCAGGCACGAAAGGCGCTCGAAAGCGTCTCAATGAATAGCAAGGAAGCCAAAGGCAACTAAGCTGTAACGTGTAACAAGGGGGAAACACCATGTACCTGACACCGCAGCATATCTTGCTGGCCGGGGCCTCCGGCCTCACTGGCGAACACCTGCTCGACCGCCTGCTCAACGAACCTACCGTGACCCGCGTGCTGGCACCCAGCCGCAAACCATTGGCTGAACATCCACGCCTGGAAAACCCGGTAGGCGACCCGGCGGTGTTCCTGCCGCAACTGAGCGGCCGCGTGGATATTGCCTTCTGCTGCCTGGGCACCACGATTAAAAAGGCCGGCTCGGAAGCGGCGTTCCGTGCGGTCGACCTGGACATGGTAGTGGCCTTCGCCAAACGCGCACGGGAACTGGGCGCGCGGCATCTGATCGTGATCAGTGCGATTGGCGCCGACCCGAAATCCTCGGTGTTCTACAACCGGGTCAAAGGGGAAATGGAACTGGCGCTCCGAGCGCAAGACTGGCCGCAGTTGACCATCGTACGTCCCTCGCTGCTGCTGGGTGAGCGACTGGAACCGCGCCTGGCCGAACAGTTGGCCGGCCCGCTGTCACGGCTTATCCCGGGCAAGTACCACGGTATTGAAGTCTGCGAACTGGCCCGCGCCATGTGGCGCCTGGCGCTGGAAGAACAGGATGGCGTGCGGGTGGTGGAGTCGGACGAGTTGCGCAAACTCGGCAAGTGATGATGCAGGGCTGTTACTGATCGTTCCCACGCTCTGCGTGGGAACGCCGGTTATGACGCTCTGCGTCATGCTTGGGACGCGGAGCGTCCCCGACTGCATTCCCACGCGGAGCGTGGGAACGATCCACCCAGGTAGCCCTTATCTTACAGCCCGCCCGTGGCGTTGAAGCCAACCCCCAGCACCGTCAGCACCGTCAGTGGCAACAACAAGGTATCGAGCAACGCACTGGCCGGCAGGTCGAGATGGGGAGAGCTCGGGGCCTCGGCACCAAAGCGGTCCTTGGCGCAGCAGCCGCCATTGATCGCGTACAGATCCAGGCGCGTGCCGGCATACACCACCGGGGCGCCCGGTTGCGCGGCATCCAGCGTGCGCGCGGTGGCACAGCCGGTGAGTTGCAGCGCCATCAAGAGCAGCAGTGCTTTATTCATCGCCGGCCAGGTGGTGCTCACCCCAACGTGGCAGCATGTCCTGGGGAATGTTCAACAGGTTGAGAATGCGCGCCACCACAAAGTCCACCAGGTCATCGATGGTCTGTGGCTGGTGATAGAAGCCTGGCGACGCGGGCAGAATGGTCACGCCCATGTTCGACAACTTGAGCATGTGCTCCAGGTGAATGCTCGAATACGGCGCTTCGCGCGGCACCAGGATCAATTGGCGGCGCTCTTTTAAGGTCACGTCCGCCGCCCGTTCGATCAGGTTGTTGCAGGCGCCCGTGGCAATCGCCGACAAGGTGCCGGTGGAACAAGGCACCACCACCATCGCCGCTGGCGCACCGGAGCCTGAGGCTACCGGCGACATCCAGTCTTCTTTGCCGTAGACCTTGATCTGCCCCGCCGCTGCGCCGGTGTACTCGGTGAGGAATGCCTGCATCATCTGCACCTTGGAAGGCAGCGCGACATCGGTCTCAGTCGCCAGCACCAATTGCGCCGCCTTGGAGATCAGAAAATGCACCTCACGGTCTTCACGTACCAGGCAATCGAGCAGGCGCAGGCCATAGGGCGCACCGGATGCGCCGGTCATCGCCAGGGTAATGCGTTCCGGCCCCCTCATTTCAGTGCCTCGGCCAGCTTGCCGTGCAGGCCGCCGAAGCCGCCGTTGCTCATGACCACCACGTGGGTGCCGGCTTGGGCCAAGGACTTCACATGCTCAATGATGCCTTCCAACGAATCGCAGACTGTGGAGGGCACGGTGCATAGCGCAGCAATCGCGGGCAAATCCCAGCCAAGGTTGGCCGGTGCATACCACACCACCTGGTCGGCATCGTTGACGCTCTCGGGCAGGCCATCACGGTGCGCGCCCAGCTTCATGGAGTTGGAACGCGGCTCGACGATGGCAATGATCTGCGCATCGCCGACGCGCTTGCGCAGGCCATCCAGGGTGGTGGCAATTGCGGTCGGGTGGTGGGCAAAGTCGTCGTAGATGGTAATTCCATTTACTTCAGCGACTTTCTCCATGCGCCGCTTCACACTCTTGAACGCGCTCAAGGCGGCAATGCCCATGGCTGGTACCACGCCAACATGCCGAGCGGCAGCCAGGCTCACCAAAGCGTTGGCCACGTTGTGTTGGCCGGTCATGCCCCAATCGACGATGCCTTGGGCATGGCCTTCGAACAGCACTTCAAACCGTGAACCATCTTCGCTGAGCAACCTGGCCTGCCACTGCCCACCCGCGCCGGTGGTTTGCACCGGGGTCCAGCAGCCCATGTCGATCACACGCTGCAACGCAGGCTCGGTGGTGGGATGAATGACAAGGCCCTCACTTGGAATAGTGCGCACCAAGTGGTGGAACTGGCGCTCAATCGCCGGCAGATCGGGGAAGATATCCGCGTGATCGAACTCAAGGTTATTCAGGATCGCTGTGCGTGGGCGGTAATGGACGAACTTGGAGCGCTTGTCGAAAAAGGCGCTGTCGTACTCGTCGGCCTCGATCACAAAAAACGGTGTCTCACCCAGGCGCGCTGATACCGAGAAGTTCTGCGGCACGCCGCCAATCAGGAACCCCGGGCTCATGCCCGCATGCTCCAGCACCCAGGCGAGCATGCTGCTGGTGGTGGTCTTGCCATGAGTGCCTGCCACTGCCAGGACCCAACGGCCTTGCAGCACATGGTCGGCCAGCCACTGGGGGCCGGAGACGTAAGGCAAGCCTTTGTTCAGTACGTATTCCACCGCCGGATTGCCGCGCGACATGGCGTTGCCGATCACGACCAGGTCCGGCACCGGGTCGAATTGCGCGGGGTCGTAACCTTGGGTCAGCTCAATCCCTTGCGCCTGTAGCTGCGTGCTCATGGGGGGATAAACATTGGCATCGGAGCCAGTTACATGATGGCCCAGCTCCTTGGCCAGAACCGCCATCGAACCCATGAACGTACCGCAGATACCCAGAATATGAATGTGCATAGTCGACCTCGTAAACATCGAGGCAGGTTAGCGTAGGGTGGGAAAGTTCGCACGCTTTAGCTGAGCGCGAAACGCCCGCCGGTAGGATCCGGCGGGCAAAAAGGCTGCCTTAAACGGAGGCCTCGGTTTTTTTGGCTTCCGCGTCTTTCAGGGTAATGATCCGGTCAGCCGCCTTTTCCAAGGCGCGATAACGGCGCTCTATCACGCCTAAGCGGCCCCCCGTGCCTGGGGCGGTTTCTGGTTCGAGGTGAGGTTTGAAAATAATGCCGTTATCCTCGGCCACTTGCTTCATATGGGTTTCCGAAATGCTCAGTAACTGCTCAAGGTTATCCAAGCGTGCCCCCCGCTCCTTGGGCCAGGCGTCGCCCATGGCAAGCCGGTCTTCAGTATTTCCCGACGCCAGCGTGATGATGACATTGGCAAATTCCAGCACCACTTTTTCTACCCGGTCCAGATGGCGCGTGGCCGAAGGCGTTGGCGTATCCGATGTGGTTGGCGCGGCTACTTGCGGTGTAGACGCGGGATCTGGCTTTGCAGTACCAGGCAAATGCGGCGGCGGCAATGGCGACGGTACATACTGGCCCTTGATCGCCTCTCCCGCGGCCACGGACCCGGCGTATGCGCCCACATTGATCGGCGCGCTGACGATGCCATTGACGCCCGCGTTGATGAACGCGTCCTTGATCGTCTTGCCTGTTGAAGGTGAGGTGGAAATAACCCCTGCCTTGACCAGCCTGTCGGCATCCAAAAGCCGCTGGGTGACATCGGCCACACTGATCTTGGGCGGTTCCACCGGCTTTACGGAGACAACCCCGCCACTGGTGGGCGTTTGAGGCCCCCTGGTCACTACGCCCTTGAGTTTATCCAAGGCCGACTGGCTTGAACTGGCTGCGGTCGAGCTGGTACCAGGGTTATTTCCACCCAGTGCGTTCTGCAGCCTGGTGGCAGTGGGATTGACCGGGGCGGGCGGCACCCTGGTCGATGGACCGGGGGACACGGACGCAGGCGACGGCACCTTGATCGATGGCGTGGGAGACACGGGCGCCGTGGGCCGGGTTGCGCCTCCAAATGGGAACCGCCGTCCGAAGAAGGAGATTCCACGCTTGTTGCGTACCTTCGGCGCTTGGTCGGCCTCCTGAGCAGAAGGCGGCGTGTCATGGTCAGGCTGAGGGGGGTCCATCGGTTCGCCCCAGCCCGTTATCGAGTGTTGCGGTGGGGAGGTGGGCGTAACATCAAGTTGAACAGGGAGTTGTGGCACAGGAGTCGTTATTGGACTTGTAATATTCATGTGTTGTCACCCTAGAAGTTTCAAACAGCGGTGTTTAAGGGCAATTAATGCTCTGCCCTTATTCCATCAGTGCTTAAAACAACGTGCCACGTTCCGGGACGACGTGAACGGGTAGAGCGATAAAAAACCTTAAATGACGTGGGACAAAAACGAGTCGTCCGCAATAACGGAGTTATTCCGACAACTGTCGCGCGCCCTAATGCATGGCGCCCCGTGAAATACCATGTTTGCGTAACTTGCGATACAGCGTATTGCGACTGACGCCCAACTGTTCCGCCACATGGCTCATATGCCAGCGCTGCTGCGCCAACGCATCGAGTAATGCCTGGCGCTCGGCGCTCTCCAGTGGCAAAGCGTACGGCGCATCCGCCCTTGCCCCTTGCGGCCGCGCCTGGCGAATCAGCGCCGGCAAGTCTTCAAGACCGACTCGCCCGCCCTCACAGAGTGCCACCACCGTGCGCAACACAGTACGCATCTGCCGCAGGTTGCCGGGCCAGTGGAATGCCAACAAGGCCTGGCGCGTCGACTCGTCGAGCATCACCTGCTCGGTGCCTGCTTCCTGCGCCAAGAGGAAATCCAACAGTTGCGACTTGTCACTGCGCTCGCGCAACGGCGGGAGGGCGACTTCCAAGCCGTTCAAGCGGTAATACAGGTCTTCACGAAAGCTGCCATCGGCCACCCGTTCCAGCAAATTGCGGTGCGTGGCGCTGATGATGCGCACGTTCACGGCTTGGGGTTCGCCGCCGATAGGCACCACCAGGCGATCCTCCAGCACCCTTAACAGGCGGGTTTGTAACGCCAGGGGCATGTCGCCGATTTCGTCGAGAAACAGCGTGCCACCATCGGCCTGTTGCAGCTTGCCGCGCATGCCTTCTTTAAGGGCGCCGGTGAAACTGCCGGCGCGATAGCCAAACAGTTCGCTCTCGATCAGGTTTTCTGGAATCGCCGCACAGTTCAGCGCGATAAAGGCCTTGTCGCCCCGCTGGCTGCCCTGATGCACGGCCTTGGCGAAGGCTTCTTTACCGCAGCCGGTTTCGCCGTTGATTAGCAAGGGCACATCGCGCTCGAACACTCGCGAGGCCTTGCGCAGCTCATTTTGCAACGCCGGGTCGCCCAGGCAGATACCCAATGGGCGTGACGCCTGTGGCTTGATGATAGGGGCCGGCGCACTGCGCGGCTGGCCTCGCAGCGCTGCGAATAAAGGCCGACCATCGCGGGTGCGCAGCGGCCAACTGGCCGTGGCATTTGCGCTGGCCCGCCCCAGCAACTGATCCAGGGAGCAGTCGAAAAACGCTTCCACCGGCTGGCCCACCAAGCCGCCGCGCAACTGCCCCAACAGGTTCAGGGCGCTCTGGTTGACCGCACAAATGTGCCCTTCGCCATCAAACGCCAGCAAGCCTTCGCTGAATAACCCGACCGACTCGGCCTGCAGGTGAAAACGCAACAGCCAGTGGTGTTCGAAGTGGCGCAGGAAGTAGCAACTTTCGATCATCTTGGCCGACAGGTTCACCAGCGCCATGGTGTGGAACTGGCTTTGGCGCGACACGGCTTCGCGGGCCGAGGACACATCCAGCACCGCCAGCAATTCACCATGAGGATCGAACACCGGGCTGGCCGAACAGGTCAGCCCGGTATGACGGCCGCGAAAATGCTCGTCACGGTGGATCGTCAACGACTGCCGCTCTACCAGGCAGGTGCCGATGCCGTTAGTGCCTTCGCAGGCTTCGCTCCAGTCAGCGCCCAACCATAAACCGGCGCGCTCGAAAATCTTGCGCTCCGACGGCGCGGTGACACAGTTGAGGATCACCCCGCGCGCATCGGTGAGCAGCACCGCATGGCCGGCACCGGAAAGTTGCTGGTGCAGGCTATTCATCTCGCTGCCGGCGATGTGCAGCACCTGGCGCAGGCGTTCGCGACTTTCCAGCAGGCGCCCGTGTTCAAGCACGGTAGGCGCGATGGTCAGCGCCGGGTCGAGGTGGTAGTCCTCCACGCAGCGCAGCCAGGAGCGGGCGATGGACGGGTCGCTGCCCGGCCCCTGGGAAAGCTCTTGGCCACGGGTGACGGTCAGGACTTGCTGGGCATGGCGGCTGAAATGATCGTTATGCATGTTCTTATTATTCTCCCTGCGTGAGAACGCCCAGCATCCCCCAGCCATTGGGCCTTTGCAATCCCGGCCCGACCCACCGGTCACAGGCTGTACCGCTTATGGCACAAACTGTCACCACGCCTGTACCACACCTGTCACGGCACCGCCTTGCGACAAAGCCCAACCCATTGATTTTGTTGGCCCGCACAGCAGTGGCCCAACCTTTGCTCTACGCTTTATAACGCGCTTGCCGCGCTGTACTCCAATAAACATAAAAGCAGGAGATGCTCACCATGCGTTATGCACACCCCGGTACTGAAGGCGCCATCGTTTCGTTCAAGGCCAAATACGGCAACTACATCGGCGGCGAATTCGTGGCGCCAGTCGATGGCAACTATTTCTCCAACACCTCGCCGGTCAACGGCAAGCCGATAGCCGACTTCCCGCGTTCCACCGCCAAAGACATCGACAAGGCGCTGGACGCCGCCCACGCCGCTGCGGACGCCTGGGGCAAAACCTCGGCCCAGGACCGTTCGCTGGTGCTGCTGAAAATCGCCGACCGCATCGAGCAAAACCTCGAACTGCTGGCCATCACCGAAACCTGGGACAACGGCAAGGCCGTGCGTGAAACCCTTAACGCCGACATCCCCCTGGCTGCCGACCACTTCCGCTACTTCGCCGGCTGCATCCGCGCCCAGGAAGGCAGCAGCGCCGAAATCAATGAGCTCACCGCCGCCTACCACTTCCACGAGCCGCTGGGCGTGGTCGGCCAGATCATCCCGTGGAACTTCCCGCTGCTGATGGCCGCCTGGAAACTCGCCCCAGCCCTGGCCGCCGGTAACTGCGTGGTGCTCAAGCCCGCCGAGCAAACGCCGCTGGGCATCAGCGTGCTGATGGAGCTGATCGGCGACCTGCTGCCACCGGGCGTGCTGAACGTGGTGCACGGTTTCGGCAAGGAAGCCGGCGAAGCCCTTGCCACCAGCAAGCGCATCGCCAAGATCGCCTTCACCGGCTCAACGCCTGTGGGCTCGCACATCATGCATGCGGCGGCCGAGAACATCATTCCGTCTACGGTGGAGTTGGGCGGCAAGTCGCCGAACATCTTCTTCGCCGACATCATGAAAGCGGAACCTGCATTTATCGAAAAAGCCGCCGAAGGCCTGGTGCTGGCGTTCTTCAACCAGGGCGAAGTGTGCACCTGCCCTTCCCGTGCTCTGGTGGAAGAGTCGATCTACGACGACTTCATGAAAGTGGTGATGAAAAAGGTCGAGTCGATCAAGCGTGGCGACCCGCTGGATACCGACACCATGGTCGGCGCCCAGGCGTCCGAGCAGCAGTTCGACAAGATCCTGTCTTACCTGGAAATCGCCAAGGGCGAAGGCGCGCAATTGCTCACGGGCGGCAAGGTGGAGAAGCTCACCGGCGACCTGGCCACCGGTTATTACATCCAGCCGACCCTGCTCAAGGGCACCAACGATATGCGTGTGTTCCAGGAAGAAATCTTCGGCCCGGTGGTGAGCATCACCACCTTCAAGGACGAAGCCGAAGCCCTGGCGATTGCCAACGACACCGAGTTCGGCCTGGGCGCTGGCCTGTGGACCCGCGATATCAACCGCGCCTACCGCATGGGCCGGGCGATCAAGGCTGGCCGCGTGTGGACCAACTGCTACCACCTGTACCCGGCGCATGCCGCGTTTGGCGGTTACAAGAAGTCTGGCGTGGGCCGTGAAACCCACAAGATGATGTTGGATCACTACCAGCAGACCAAGAACTTGCTGGTGAGCTACGACATTAATCCGTTGGGCTTTTTCTAACTCAGCCTTATAGCAAGCAACCAGTTCCCAACTTGAAATGCAATCAAGTGTGGGAGCTGGCTTGCCTGCGATAACGATGTATCAGCCAAATAAGGGGTAGCAGACAGGCCGCTATCGCAGGCAAGCCAGCTCCCACATTTGATATCACACGCAATTGCTACCTCGTTCGGCACACAGACGCCGAGTCAAAAACAATAAGAATGGAAGGTACTTCCCATGCCTAGCGAACCCACTGGTTCTTCTGTCGACTTCGAAAAAGTCGGCACCGATTATTTTCAACAACGCGAACTGAAAAAAGGCGCCGCCGGCTGGGTACTACTGGTTGGCCTTGGCGTCGCTTATGTTATTTCCGGCGATTACGCCGGCTGGAACTTCGGCCTGGCCCAGGGCGGCTGGGGTGGCATGTTCCTCGCCACCTTGCTGATGGCCACCATGTACCTGTGCATGTGCTTTTCCCTGGCCGAGTTGTCGTCCATGATCCCCACTGCTGGCGGTGGCTACGGTTTTGCCCGCAGCGCTTTTGGCCCTTGGGGCGGGTTCCTCACCGGTACTGCCATCCTTATCGAATACGCCATCGCGCCCGCCGCCATCGCGGTGTTTATCGGCGCCTATTGCGAGTCGTTGTTCGGCATTGGCGGCTGGATGATCTACCTGGCGTTCTACATCATCTTTATCGGCATCCACATCTTTGGTGTGGGCGAAGCCTTGAAGCTGATGTTCGTGATCACCGCCGTCGCCGCGATTGCCCTGGGCGTGTTCCTGGTGTCGATGGTGCCGCACTTCAACGTCGCCAACCTGCTGGATATACCCGTGACCGAGGCCAAGGGCGCCAGCAGCTTCCTGCCGTTCGGCTACGTCGGCGTGTGGGCCGCGATCCCTTATGCCATCTGGTTTTTCCTGGCGGTGGAAGGCGTGCCGCTGGCCGCTGAAGAAACCAAGAACCCCAAGCGCGACCTGCCGCGCGGGCTGATCGGCGCGATTGTGGTGCTGACCAGTTTTGCCCTGTTGATCCTGGTGATCGCGCCGGGCGGTGCGGGCACTTATGCGCTGATCAAATCCGGCAACCCGCTGGTTGAAGCCTTGGCGTTGTCCTACGGCGGTTCCACCTGGATGGGCAGCTTCGTCAACCTGGTCGGCCTGGCCGGTTTGATCGCGAGCTTTTTCTCGATCATCTACGCCTATTCGCGGCAGATCTTTGCCTTGTCCCGTGCCGGTTACCTG
This sequence comes from Pseudomonas sp. FSL L8-0168, assembly GCF_037976155.1. NCBI lineage: Bacteria > Pseudomonadati > Pseudomonadota > Gammaproteobacteria > Pseudomonadales > Pseudomonadaceae > Pseudomonas > Pseudomonas sp. FSL L8-0168. The sequence continues at coordinate 4,577,172 of NZ_CP150262.1, forward strand.
CCGCGCAAATTGTCCGAGACCAACAAGAGCAAGGCGCCAGTATTGGCACTGGTAATCCCCGGGATTATCGGCTTTGGCCTGTCGCTGACCGGCCAGGGTGACTTGCTGATCCTGGTGGCGGTGTTTGGCGCCACGATTTCCTACGTGTTGATGATGGCCGCCCACATCACCCTGCGCATCCGTCGCCCTAAAATGGAGCGGCCATACCGCACACCCGGTGGCATCTTCACCTCAGGCGTGGCACTGGTGCTGGCTTGCGTGGCCGTGGTGGCGGGCTTTCTGGTGGACCCGCGCGTGGTGATTGGCGCGGCGATCATCTATGGAGTATTAATTGCTTACTTTGCTTTCTACAGCCGGCATCACTTGGTAGCAGGCACGCCGGAAGAGGAATTCGCGGCGATCCAGGCCGCAGAGGCCGCCCTGCACTAACTGCCGAAAACCTCGACGCGGCGCCTTGCCCACAGCAGGCGCGCGTCACCAAGGAGACACTGTATGGCAAGCTTTTCCCACGCGGTGGGTGCTCAAACCTACCGCTTCGACAGCCTCAAGGACGTGATGGCCAAGGCCAGCCCGGCACGCTCCGGGGACTTCCTCGCCGGTGTCGCCGCGCAGAATGACGGCGAACGTGTGGCGGCGCAGATGGCGCTGGCAAATATCCCGCTCAAGCACTTCCTGCAGGAAGCATTGATTCCTTATGAAAGCGATGAAGTCACCCGGCTGATCATCGACACCCACGATAAACAGGCGTTTGCAGCGGTCAGCCACCTCACTGTCGGCGGCCTGCGCGACTGGCTGCTCAGCGATGCGGCCGATGAACAGGCCCTACGCGCATTGGCGCCAGGGCTGACACCGGAAATGGCCGCGGCCGTGTCCAAGATCATGCGCGTGCAAGACCTGGTGCTGGTGGCGCAGAAGATCCGCGTGGTCACCCAGTTTCGCGGCACCCTGGGCCTGCGCGGGCGCTTGTCCACGCGCTTGCAGCCCAACCACCCCACCGATGAACCGGCCGGCATCGCGGCGAGCATCCTCGACGGCCTGCTGTACGGCAACGGCGACGCCATGATCGGCATTAACCCGGCCACCGACAGCATCGCCTCGATCTGCGCCATGCTTGAAATGCTCGACGCGATCATTCAGCGCTACGACATCCCCACCCAGGCCTGTGTGCTGACCCACGTCACCACCTCCATCGAAGCGATCAACCGCGGCGTACCGCTGGACCTGGTGTTTCAGTCGATTGCCGGTACCGAAGCGGCCAATGCCAGTTTCGGGATCAACCTGAACGTGCTGCAGGAAGGTTATGACGCGGGCTTAAGCCTCAAGCGCGGCACCCTGGGCCAGAATCTGATGTACTTCGAAACCGGCCAGGGCAGCGCTTTGTCGGCCAATGCGCACTTTGGCGTCGATCAGCAAACCTGTGAAACCCGTGCCTATGCCGTGGCCCGGCACTTCAAGCCGTTTCTGGTGAACACGGTGGTCGGTTTTATCGGCCCGGAGTACCTCTACAACGGCAAGCAGATTATCCGCGCCGGCCTGGAAGACCACTTCTGCGGCAAACTGCTCGGCGTGCCCATGGGTTGCGACATCTGCTACACCAACCACGCCGAAGCCGACCAGGACGACATGGACACCCTGCTGACCCTGCTCGGCGTGGCCGGCATCAACTTCATCATGGGCATCCCCGGCTCCGACGACATCATGCTCAACTACCAGACCACCTCGTTTCACGACGCCCTGTACGCCCGGCAAACATTGGGTTTAAAACCGGCGCCGGAGTTCGAGCAGTGGCTGGCGAAAATGGGCATCTTCACGCAGGCCGATGGCAAAGTGCATTTTGGCAATAGCTTGCCACCGGCCTTTCGTCACGCCTTGGCGCAATTGGGATGAAGGAGCCGACTGTGCAACCAGAAATGCCTGACAACCCGTGGCTGGAACTGCGCCGCCTCACCCCGGCGCGTATTGCCCTGGGCCGCACCGGCACCAGCCTTCACACCAGCGCCCAACTGGACTTCCAGTTTGCCCACGCCCAGGCGCGGGACGCGGTGCATTTGCCGTTCGATCACACCGGCCTCAGCCGCCAATTGGCCGAACGTGGCCGAGACAGCCTGTTGCTGCACAGCGCCGCCACAGACCGGCACATGTACCTGCAACGCCCGGACCTGGGGCGACGCTTGAGCGATGAGTCGGCGCAAACATTGCGCGACTACGCTTCGGCCCAGCCCGGCGGGGTGGACTTGGCCATCGTAGTGGCCGATGGCCTGTCGGCATTGGCGGTGCATAAACACACAGCACCGTTTCTGGCGCGCCTGGAAGAACAGACTCACGCCGAAGGCTGGTCCTTGTCACCGGTGATCCTGGTAGAGCAAGGCCGCGTGGCGGTAGCCGATGAAATCGGGCAGCTACTGGGCGCCAAGATGGTGGTGATCCTGATCGGCGAACGACCGGGGCTCAGCTCGCCGGACAGCCTGGGCCTGTATTTCACCTACAACCCCAAGGTCGGCCTCACCGATGCCTATCGCAACTGCATCTCCAACGTGCGGCTGGAAGGCCTGAGTTATGGCATGGCGGCCCATCGCCTGCTGTACTTGATGCGCGAGGCGTGTCGCCGGCAGTTGTCGGGGGTTAATCTCAAGGATGAGGCACAGGTTCAGCCCCTCGAATCGGACGACCCGGACCTGATGAAGGGCAATTTCCTGCTCAGCCCGCCCGATGACCGATAGCGGCAAGATTGCGCTTTTTGGCGTCATTAGGCAGCATCGAGTCACGGCCGCTCGTGTGGTCATACCCCATTTGGAAGTTGAGGCCTGGCATGCGGATTACTCAAGCGACCCTGGAACACCTGGACCTGTTGACCCCGTTGTTCGTCAAATACCGCGAGTTCTACGGGGCCCTGCCGTTCCCGGACTCGTCACGGGCCTTTTTGGAAAAGCGCCTGCGGCGCAAGGAGTCGGTGATCTACCTGGCCCTGGCCGACGATGATGACAAGCGGCTGCTGGGGTTTTGCCAGCTCTATCCGAGCTTTTCCTCACTGTCTCTCAAGCGGGTATGGATCCTCAACGACATCTATGTGGCCGAGGATGCGCGCCGGCAACTGGTGGCCGACAACCTGATGCGCACGGCCAAGAAAATGGCCAAGGACACCCACGCGGTACGGTTGCGGGTATCGACCAGCAGCGATAACGACGTGGCGCAGAAGACCTATGAGTCGATTGGGTTTCGCGAAGACACCGAATTCAAAAACTACGTGTTGCCGATCAACGAAGACTGAAAACCGGTAAGCCAAACACCGCAATATCCTTGTGGGAGCTGGCTTGCCTGCGATGGCGAAGTGTCAGCGAGCACTTCTCATACTGACCCACCGCTATCGCAGACAAGCCAGCTCCCACATTGGGTCCGGCGACTGGCTTGAAGCCCAACCCCTTCACAATTTCGCGACACTCCCCGCTACAAAAGCCACACGCTTTTCACCTCTCAATCCGTATAATGCCGACCTTTCAGGGTTGTAAGAACCGCGACAATTACTTGTAGCCTTATTGCCTGAGCTTCCGCACAAGCCCGCTGAGCCGGGCCATTCACACAGGTGCCATCCATGGATTTCAACCCGCTTGACCTTATCCTGCATCTCGACGTTTACCTCGATATGCTGGTAACCAACTACGGTCCGTGGATCTACGCCATTCTGTTCCTGGTGATTTTTTGCGAAACCGGCCTGGTGGTCATGCCCTTCCTGCCGGGCGACTCCTTGCTGTTCATTGCCGGTGCCGTAGCGGCCGGCGGCGGTATGGACCCAGTCCTGCTGGCCGGCCTGCTGATGCTGGCGGCCATCCTCGGCGACAGCACCAACTATGTGATCGGACGAACGGCGGGCGAGCGCTTGTTCAGCAACCCGAACTCCAAGATCTTCCGCCGCGACTACCTGCAAAAGACCCACGACTTCTACGACAAGCACGGCGGCAAGACCGTGACGCTGGCGCGCTTCCTGCCGATCCTGCGTACCTTCGCGCCGTTCGTCGCGGGCGTGGCCAAGATGCCGTATCCACGCTTCTTCGGCTTCAGCGTACTGGGCACCATCCTGTGGGTCGGCGGCCTGGTGACCTTGGGTTACTTCTTCGGCAACGTGCCTTTTATCAAGAAGAACCTGTCGCTGCTGGTGGTGTTCATCATTCTGCTGTCCCTGGTGCCGATGATTATTGGCGTAGTGCGCAGCCGCTTTGGCCGCACGTCCTCCGAAGCCAACCCGCACTGATTGCCCGTGTGGTCCTTCAGCGCCTGGCGTCGCCGGCGCCTGCTGGCCAAGCACCCGATTGCCGATGACATCTGGCAACGGGTGCGCCACCACCTGACCTTCCTCGACGGCATCACGCCGGAGCAAGATCAGTGGCTACGCGAAGCCTGCGTGGTGTTCCTCAGCGAAAAACACCTCACCGCCCTGCCTGGCGTCGAACTGCACCAGGAACAACGCCTGCTGCTCGCCGCCCAGGCGCAACTGCCGCTGATGAACCTGGGCGACCTCGACTGGTACCAAGGCTTTCATGAGATCGTGCTGTACCCCGACGACTTCCTCAGCCCACAACGCCATCGCGATGCCAGCAGCGTCGAACACGAGTGGGACGGCGAACACAGCGGCGAAGCTTGGCAACAGGGCCCGGTGATCCTCGCCTGGCCCGGCGTGCTCGCCAGCGGCCAATGGGAAGGCTACAACCTGGTCATCCACGAACTGGCGCACAAGCTGGACATGCTCAACGGCGACGCCAACGGCCTGCCACCGCTTCACCACGACATGCGCGTGCAGGACTGGGCCAGCGTCATGCAAGGCGCCTTCGATGACCTCAATCGCCAGTTGGACGCCAACCCGGACGCCGAGACCGAGATAGACCCTTATGCTGCGGAAAACCCGGCGGAGTTCTTTGCCGTCACCAGCGAGTATTTCTTCAGCGCCCCGGATTTACTGGTCAACAGTTATCCACAGGTGTACGCCCAACTCAGCCGCTTTTATCGCCAGGATCCCCTGGCCCGCCTGACTCAACTGCAAGCCAGCGACCTGCGCTACGCGCCACAGGGGGAATGACCGTACGACGCTTGGCGCATGGCATCGGCGTCAGAATATGCCTATAATCGCCGCCACTTTTAGGCCAATCCGGCCATGTCATATGGCCAACTAACGGGGGCAACGCCCAATGAGCTACAGCAAGATTCCGGCTGGCAAAGACCTGCCGAACGACATCTACGTCGCCATCGAAATTCCGGCCAACCACGCGCCGATCAAATACGAAATCGACAAAGACAGCGACTGCCTGTTCGTTGACCGTTTCATGGCCACCCCGATGTTCTACCCGGCCAACTACGGTTTTATCCCTAACACCCTGGCTGACGACGGTGACCCCCTCGACGTGCTGGTCGTGACCCCTTACCCGGTCACCCCAGGCTCGGTTATCCGCGCACGCCCAGTCGGCATCCTGAACATGACCGACGACGGCGGCGGCGATGCCAAAGTCATCGCAGTGCCACACGACAAGCTGTCCCAGCTGTACGTGGACGTGAAGGAATACACCGACCTGCCGCCACTGTTGCTGGAACAGATCAAGCACTTCTTCGAGAACTACAAAGACCTCGAAAAAGGCAAGTGGGTGAAGATCGACGGTTGGGGCAACGCAGACGCCGCCCGCGCCGAGATCATGAAGTCGGTTGCCGCCTACAAAGGCTGATACCCGCGCCTCATTGCCACGGCAATTAAAAAGCCCCGTTAATTCGGGGCTTTTTTATGGGCCGAATTAAACATCAAGTTCAATGTTTATTTGCAGCGTTTAACTAAGTTGCACACCTGAAAGATCCTGCCACAACTAAGCCAAATCCTACAACCGCAAATCAACGCATGGTTTATTTGATTAGACTTTCCGGCCAGTAAACTCTGCGTTTATGAATACATCAGGTGATCGTTTAAAAGCGCTATTACGGGAAGTTCATCTTTCCGCCTCCGACTTCGCCAAGAACCGCGGCGTCACGCCTCAGCACGTGAACAACTGGTTCAAACGCGGGGTCCCCATGGGCCGACTCAACGAGATCGCAGAGTTGCTGTGCGTCTCAAGTCGCTGGTTAAGCGACGGCAAAGGCCCCAAACACCCGCCCGCCAACTACCTGTTGGAAGGCCCCACCGCAAGGATTGCAACCGCCCGCGAAGACACAGGCAAATACCTCACAGGCCCCGCCTGCCGCCCGGAAAAAACCGACGTGGAGATCCCCCTCCACCCCACCTTCACCTCAACCGAACGCATCCGCGTCTCCCTGCACAGCCTGGAAACACTCAACGTAAACCCCGACCGCGCGATAGGCGCCTACATGGTCGACAACAGCATGATCGACATCATCCAACAAGGCGCCACCCTCGCCATCGACCGAGGCCGTACCCAAATCATCGACGGTGAAATCTACGCCGTCGAACACGACGGCATGCTGCGCATCAAATACCTCTACAACCGCCCTGGCGGCGGCCTGCGCCTGCGCAGCCACAACGCCAGCGAACACCCGGACGAATACCTCAACCACGAGGAACGCTTCGAGCAAAGCTTCAAGATCGTCGGCTGGGTATTCTGGTGGTCCACCCTCAACAACCGCCGCCCACCGGTGCCACTGGATGAACACCTGCTGGGCTGGGAAGGCTCTAAATCGGAACCGGAGGTGGGCAACTGAAGTGAATGTGAGTATCATGCGCCGCACATTTGGCAGGGGTCGCTTCTAGCTGACTCCCTGCTGGCGAAGCGGAGGAGTTCCCGCGGATGCCCTACTATTCAGCCCGACGCAATGTGGGCTGAGCGATTTGAAGGCTGGTGAGGTTTGTCAAAAACAAGCTGAGGCAGTCCCCGAGAAGCCGGCCACAAGCCGGCTTTTTAATCCCCCCCCTTAAACATCAATCACGTAGCCTTAAAGATCCACTCTGCCCCCCCTGAACATGTCTCTGGTGCAATAGGCAGCCATTCAAAGGCCAGTGGGCTCCAGCAATATCAAAATGACTCGACGCAATCTAGGTGTATTACCCCTTCTTCATTGCTTCACCCAAATAGTCAGCGACCTGATCGATATCCAACATGTCGCCAACAGCGACGCGAGGATGAAACATGTCGCAAAAATACAAAAATAACGACACGTTATGCACGCAGGCTTTCACTAGCGACATGACAAGGGCGCTTATAAAAGCGGCCTTACCTTTAACTGGACGTCCTAGTGAGCGTGCGCCCATGACTAACCCCCAACGGCCTTGGCAGGCGGATAGACCCTATAACCAGCTTCCACCCTTGCCGCCAAAGGCAGAACTGGAAACCCGAGCAGTCCTCAAACGCTGCATCGAAGCTCGAGCAGCCTTGGCCGAATTGAAACAAGCAGCCGAGCTGATTCCTAACCAGACGATGCTGATCAATACGATCCCGCTGCTGGAAGCCAAGGACAGCTCCGAGATCGAAAGTATTGTCACTACTACAGATTACTCTTTCAGCATGCCCAGGATTGCGCCAATCATGCAGATCCCGCGACCAAAGAAGCCCTCCGGTACCGCAAGGCTCTACATAACGGTTTCCAGCCTCTGGCTGAACGTCCACTCTCTACCGGCACAGCAGTAGAGATCTGTCGAACGCTCAAGGGTGTAGACATGGACATCCGTCGAGTGCCAGGCGTCCAGCTAGCCAATGATCGGACCGGAGAAATCATCTATACCCCACCAGAGGGCGAAGATCGCTTACGCGACTTGCTCACCAACTGGGAACGTTTTCTACACAACGAGACAGACCTCGACCCGCTGGTTCGCATGGCTGTCGGACACTATCAGTTCGAGGCTATTCATCCATTCACAGACGGCAACGGTCGTACCGGGCGCGTGCTAAACACCCTGTATCTGATCCAGGAAGGTCTGTTGAATCTACCGATTCTTTACCTTAGTCATTTCATCATTGCGCATAGAGCCGATTACTATCGACTACTGCTTGATGTCACACGCGAACAGGCCTGGGAGCCCTGGCTGCTGTACATGCTTACTGCCGTGGAAGAAACCGCTCGCTGGACCAGTGCAAAAATTGCCGCCATTCGCAGCCTGTCCGAGCACACCAGCCAATTTGTTCGCGAACGTTTGCCGAAAACCTACTCACGCGAATTGGTGGACGTGATTTTTGAGCAGCCCTATTGCCGTATTAGCAACGTCGTCGACAAGCAGATCGCTCAGCGCCAGGCTGCTTCTCGCTACCTCAAAGAGCTGGTCTCCATTGATGTTCTGCAAGAGGTTCAGGTCGGAAAGGAAAAACTGTTCATTCATCCAAAGCTGATGCAGTTGCTGATTCGCGACAGCAACGAATTCAAGCCCTATTTCTGAGCCGAAATTAAGGAAATCGTGAATAAGTCGCCTGGACGATCAAAACCGAACAGGCGACGTCATATCACCTAGGCTGCAAACACTCCACAGCCCTATCCGCCACCATCTTCGCCATCTCCACCAAATGCATCACCGCCCTCTGTGGCGCAGCCACTGACTCGCCGATCACCTGCGACGTAGCCAGCGCACAATGCAGCAGCTCAGCCACCTGCACCCAGGCATCCTCGAAGCTCAGTTCTTCATTGACCGTAAATGGGTTGGTTGCGCCTGACGACGGCGAATCCGAAACAACGTTATCCATAGCAAAACTCCAATCGATAATTTGAAGCTGCCAATTACGCGACTAAACGAAAGGTGGCAGCTGTACGCAGGTTAGTCGACCGGTCGATTGGAACCCGGCGCACCCGAAGGTGCCCTGCGCACAGCCACCATAAGATGCAGGCGATGAGGTGCCTGACTCATGAGTTGCATATGCGCCAATCGAATCCGGGCGACTAAACCCGATCACTGAATTAGCAGTGACGGTCAGCAGCCTAGTCACCCAATTCCACTGGCGCAAGCGGTTGGGATTCTCTCGGAAACGTCCTGCAAAGGAAAGGGATCGGACCTGCTAGCTACTCAAAATCAGGCAATTCACTCCTGGTCTGCACAGCGACCCGGAGGCCTGAAATCGGGTGCCAACTATTGTCCACTTTAAGTTGACAGTAAGACTCCTTCCACCCGATTTATCCCTCGTCACCTACCCATTAATCTGTGCCCATGTTGAACGCAACGCCCAACCAACCTAAACAAAAAAGGATTCAACCATGAGCACTGCAACCTACAACCGCTTGAACAAAGACGACGCCATTGTTCTGCTGGTCGACCACCAGACCGGCCTGATCTCCCTGGTGCAGGACTTCTCCCCCAACGAGTTCAAGAACAACGTGCTGGCCCTGGCTGACCTGGCCAAGTTCTTCAACTTGCCGACCATCCTCACCACCAGTTTCGAGCAAGGCCCTAACGGCCCGCTGGTGCCGGAGCTGAAGGAGATGTTCCCGGACGCGCCGTATATCGCTCGCCCTGGTCAGATCAACGCCTGGGACAACGAGGATTTCGTCAAGGCAATCAAGGCCACCGGGCGTAAGCAGATCATCATTGCCGGTGTGGTGACGGATGTGTGTGTGGCGTTCCCGACCTTGTCGGCGCTGGCAGAAGGTTTTGAGGTGTTTGTGGTGACGGATGCATCGGGCACGTTCAATACCACCGTGCAGCAAGCGGCGTGGAGCCGGATGACGCAGGCCGGTGCGCAGTTGATGAACTGGTTCTCGGTGGCGTGTGAGTTGCACCGCGACTGGCGCAACGATATCGAAGGGCTGGGGAATTTGTTGTCCCAGCGGATTCCTAACTACCGCAATTTGATGAACAGCTACTCGGCCCTGTCTGCTCGCCAGAGCTAAGACTGCCATGCTCCGTATTGAGCCTGCCTGAAAAGGCAGGCTTTTTTATGGGTGTAGATTGAGAGGCGTGCGGGTGACGCAGAGCGTCACTGAATGCGTTACCACGCGGAGCGTGGGAACGAACCCGTCAGACGTCCCTAATCCAGGATCAAGTGCGGCAGAAACCGGCTTGAATCCTTGGTGATCAAGCTATTGTCCTCGCGCACACCGATGCCGGCGGCCTGGTCGCCAATGACCCAAGAGCCGATCAGCGTGTAGCTGTCACCAAATTTTGGCAGCGGTGCGAACTCTTGAAGGATGAAGGGCGCATCCGTGTAGGGGCCGTCTTCTTTTACGGTCAGGCCTTCGGCGGTTTGCAGTTCGATGTTGGCGCCTTCACGGGAGAAGAACGGCTTGCGCACCCAGCCTTTTGGCACGGCTTTACCTGGATCGGTGTCCAGGTGAGACGCGAGCAGGTTGGGGTGGCCTTTGTTGAATTCCCACAGCAGCGGCAGGATGCCTTTGTTGGAAATAATGGATTTCCACGCGGGCTCGAAGAACTGTGTGTCGCTCTGGGCAATCGCGGCACCAAAGGGTTCGTGGAAGATGAACTCCCAGGCGTGCAGTTTGAACAGGTGGGGAATCCAGCGATCTTCAAGGTCGACGAAGCGGCCTTCGCTGTTCAGGCCGATGTCTTCGATGTCGATGTGGCGCGATTCGATGCCGACCTTTTCAGCGACCAGGCGCAGGTAGTCGGTGGTGCCTTTGTCTTCGACCGAGTCTTTCATCGAAGCGAAGTAGAACGGCTGGTTGACCTGCAGTTGGGCGAAGGCCTGGTGCAGTTTGGTGTCGATGCTATTGAACTGGTCGGCGTGCTTGGGCAGCAGGCCGCGTTCGATGCATTGTTCCAGCCAGCCCCACTGAAACGCGGCTGCTTCGTAGAGGCTGGTGGGGGTGTCGTAGTTGAGCTCCAGCAACTTGGCGGGCCCGCTGCCGTTGTAGGAGAAGTCCATGCGCCCGTAAAGGTGCGGGTGGCCTTCGAGCCATGAGGTTCGGATCATGTCGTAGAAAGGCGCGGGGATGCTCAGGCGTTCAAGCAGTTCTTCGCTGTGGACCACGCGGGCGACGAGGTCCATGCACATGTCATGGAGCTCGGTGGTCGGGTCTTCGAGGTCGCGCTCGATTTGCTTGAGCGTGAACTGGTAGTACGCGCTTTCGTCCCAGTAGGGTTCGCCGTCGATGGTATGGAACAGGAAGCCGAGGCTCTCGGCGGTGTGTTTCCAGTCATGACGCTCTGCGCATTGGATCTTCTTCATGGCCGGTTTCCTTAGCTGCTCGACCCGCCGCCCCAGCCGCTGCGTGCGCTGGCTTTGCTGCCGAAGCCGCCGCGGGAGGTGGCCGATGAAACCGAGCTCGACTTAGGTGAAGAGCGCAGCGTGCTGGTGTAATTGCTGCTGCCGTACCGGGCCTGGTTGGAACGGCCAAAGGTCGCGCCATTGGACACGCGTTGGTTGAGCGTCGAGTTACCGTAGTTGCCGCGATCATCGCGATAGCGGTACACCGGTTCCGAACGGTAGCTGTTGCGGTTGTTGCTCAGCATGTTGCCGATCAGCAAGCCGGTCAGCAGGCTGCTGGTGGAGAAGCCTGAGCCGCCGCTGGCCTGAGCGTTGGCCGCTTGCGCATTGGCAGCGTCGACTTGGGATTGGGTCACCTGGCCTTCGGCGGTCAGTTCGAAACCGCCCAAGCGCGGGATGAATTTGCCGGTGGAGTCTTGCTGGCACCAGTCAGCGACAAAGTCGGCGTCGCAATCGGCCTGGCTGTCATACACCGGCGCAATGCGGCGATGCTCGGCCATGGCCGTCATGTAGGCGTCCGAGCAGACGTCTACCGGAAGTTTTTCATCGGCGCATTGCTGTACCGATTGGAAGTTGTACTTCTTTTGCAGGTCGTAGGTTTTTTCCGTTGGGCCACAGCCGGATATCGCCATGGCGACCGACGCTGCCAGCGACAGCTGGACGTACTTGCTTCGTTTCATCGGGAGCTCCGTGGGCAATCAGTTCGAGGTGGGCGTCATGCACGCGGCATTCAGCATGCCGACGCTGATGGCCACCGCGGCCACGTAGATACCGGCCGCCAGTTCGCCCTTCTTGATGCGCTCGGACGTGCCTTTGAGCACCAGGCTGGTCAGCAGGAACGCCAGCAGTTGGACGACGGCGGCGATCACGGCCCAGACGATGAAGTCGAGAACGTTGATCGAGTAGGCAATCACATTGCTGGCCGGAATGGCGAAACCGACGATGGCACCGCCCAGGGCGACCGCTGCGGAGGTGTTGCCCGCACGGATCAGTTCGAACTCCTTGTGCGGGGTGATGCGGGTGTAGATGAACTGGAACAGCGCGAACAGTACCGCAGCCCCCAGGATGTAGAGGACAAAGCCGAGCACCGCAGCTTTGTTGAGGGAGATGGAGAGTGCTTCTAGCATGGACGGCTTCCTTTTTTTAGAGCGTAGTCAGGTCGGTGGTGTACAGCGAAATGCCCAGGGATGTGCTCAGGCTGATGGTGCCTTCGGCATCTTCTTCGACGGAGAACAGCAGGAACTCTCGGCGGTCGGTCAAGCCGGTGTCGCGGGCGTATAGCATCGAACGGTGCTCGACGCTGTAGGTGGCTTCTGGGCTGATGACCTGTTCGCTCATCGCCACCAATTCGGTCTGGCCATCTTCGCTGCCCCACTCCCGGAAGAACTCGACGCCGTCGTGGGTGTAGGTCGGCAGACCGATCAGGCTTTGTGGGCCCGCGAGCCTGCTCAGTTCCGCTTCACTGCTGATGGTGACGTAACTCAGGTAGTTGAACAGAATCACTGACTCGACCTGGCCCGCTATCTGGCCGGTGGTGTGCACCTGCAACCAATAATCTTCGTCGTTCATGTAATAGCGCGACAGCCAGGTGGACTGGCCGAGGTCGATGGTGCCGTTGCTCCAGATTTCCTGGGAGCCGGGGATCACCACGTTGGTTTTTTCATCGAGCAGCAATTTCAGAGTCGTGTCAAACATCACGCCCTTGCCCGGCGCCAGGCCCAAAGGGCCGGTGGCGGGCAGGCTTGGGCTGGCGGTTCGGCTCGAGTCGGTAGTGGCTTTTGGGGCCTCAAGCCCCATCAACTGTTTAAGCCATCCCATGAAAGATTTCCTTAAGGCGAGTGGAAGCGATGTAGAAGAGTTCGCCGCCTTTGACCGCTGTGGCACTGGGCGGGTTGATCGACGGCTGCTGAACACCTTTGGCGCGATAGCCAATGAGGGTGGCGTTGTGGCGCTCCTTCATCTGCGTGTACAGCTCGCCGAACGTTGCCTCAAAGGCGTCGGGCAATTTCATCAGGTACTGGGTGGCGCCCTGCCCCACGCACAGCAACTCATTGATGACCACCGACGAGCCCGGATCCTGAGAGGCGCGCACCAGCATTTCGATCGCCATGCTGGACGTGCATTCCAGGCGCGGGGCGTAGGAGCTGGCCAGTGCAGCGATTTCACTTTCGTTGAAGTGGGCGACCACATGCCCCACGGGGCTCAGTTGGTTCACCGCCAGCACGGTGGCCAGCGTCAGGTCGTCAGACGGGGTTCGCACCAGCACACGCTCGGCACCGGGCACACCGGCACGCAGCAACAGCGCGGTGGAAGACAGGCTTTCGCCGCGGATGAACGCTGCTTTGCCCGGCATCGGATTTTCTTCAAGGCTGCAATCGCAGATCACGATCAGGTTGTCGTTCGAGGTTTCGTCTTGCAGCAACAACTCAATCACCCGCTCGCTGGACGCGCCCTCCCAGCCGATCAACACGGTATGGCCGACCTTGCCGGTGAAATCACCTTTGCCCTTCATGCCTTTTCTCCATGCATCGATAACACTGCTGGTGGTTTTGCCGATGGCTGCCGTGAGCAGCGCAATGCCCCCGAGCATGACCCAGGCCGCCACGAAAATTCGCCCAGCAGACGTCTGCGGCGCGAGGTCGCCATAGCCGACGGTGAGTGTGGTGGTGAGATAGAAGTAGATAAACGTGGCGGCAGCGGTGAGGTGTTGTTCGCCCAGCAACACCAGGCCCAGGTAAGCGGTGCTCAGGTGGACACCCAAGGCAACGATCAGGCCTGCCCAACCGAAGCGATGAAAGAGGGACGAGGCGTACATGCGTAGCAGTAGGAAAATCGACATTTAGCCCCTGGCTCCCTGGGTACTTGAATCCTGACGACAGCATCGCCTCGGCGTCTGGATGCTCAAGTGCGTTCACCCGGCATTAAACCCGCTGCGCGGCGTGGATAGAAGTACCTTGGCTGCAATAAATCCGGCGAGCGCACCAAACAGATGCCCTTCGAAGGAAACGCCCTGCCGCGGAAGGAAGCCCACGACCAGTCCGCCATACAGCAAAGCCACAACAGCGGCTGTTAGCAGGTTGCCCCAGCTTCTGTGAAACCAGGCGCGAGACAGCAGATAGGCCCATAGCCCGAACACCCAGCCGCTGGCGCCGACGTGTACGCCTGAAAAACCGAACAGCCAGACCAACAAGCCGCCCAGCAGAATGACGATGGCACTGACGGCGATGAACCGGTTGACCCCTTCGATGATGACCAGAGAACCCAGGATCACAAAGGCAATCAGGTTGGCGCTCAGGTGGGCGAAGGAGGCGTGCAAAAACGGTGATGTGAGGATGCCGAACAGACCCTGCATCGTTCTCGGGATTAGCCCGAATGCCATGAGGCTGTAACCGGTCACCACATTGAGCAGTTGCAGCGCGACCATGAAGAGGGCCAGGCCTGCGATTGTCTTGAAACCCTTCAAGGCGTCCATCCTGACCTCAACATACAAAAGAAGAGCACTGCGACTGTGGCGAGGGAGCTTGCTCCCGCTGGGGCGCGAAGCGGCCCCAAAAACAGGACTGCTGCGCAGCCCAGCGGGAGCAAGCTCCCTCCCCACAGAGTTGCAGGCTTAACTGACCTACGTTGATTACTCAGCCGACTTTTGCTTCAGACGCTCCAGAATCGCATTGGCACTGCCTTCGTTCGGCGTGATGCCGGCATCGCGCAGTTTGCGTTCCAGGTCTGTCCCCGTCGACGCTTCAGCCAGCTCATCCTGGGCTTGCAGCTCAGCGGCGCGTTGTTGCTGTTTGGCCTGCAAGCGATTGAGCGTACCGACGGCGGTTTCCAGCTTGCCGTTGGCACCGCCGCTGGCAATGGAGGCACTGACCTGGGCCTTTTGCACGCTGTCGCGAGCCTTGGCCATGTCCACTTGCTGGCGCAGGCTTTTGATGCGGCTTTCGGCCTTGGTGATGTCTTTGCGCATGCTCTCAGCGTACCCACCGAACTCGGTGGTCTGCTTTTGCTCAACGTCCCGCTCGTTGGTCAGGGTCGAAATGGCTTCGGCCACTTCCAGGGCGAGGTCTTCACGGTTGGCCTGGATAGCGGCCATCGCCTTGGATTCCAGGTCTTTGATCTTGGCGTCGTACTCGCCAACACGATCAGCCGCCAGTTTGTGCTTGGCCATGATGCTCACCAGCTCACGCTTGGCGTTGGCCAAGGCGCTGTCTGCATCGCGAATTTCCTGGTCAAGGATGCGCAGGGCCTGTTGGTCGACGATCGATTCGCCGACTTCGCTGGCACCGCCACGCAACGCGGTGAACAATTTGCTCCAGATGGACTGAGTCATTGGGTTTTCCCGAATAATTAAATGAAGAAACGTTCGAAGGCTTCGCTGGCGCGCTGCACGTTATCAACCAGGGTTTTCACCTCGGTCACGATGTTGGTCAGGCTGGAGTCGGAGCTGAGCGCACCGAACATGTTGTAAACCACCTGCCCGTTCGGCATGGACTCGATACCGATCGACGACAACGGGAACATCTCCCGGCTGCGCAGCACGGCGTCATTGAAGGCCGGCACGTCGTTGATGGACTCGGCGTCGACCAGGACGGTATCCACGATGATTTGCTCGCCCACCACCGCGATGTAAATCGGCAAGCCACCAAAGTCGTTCATCTCCAGCTTGATACTGGACTCGGAGCCTTGGACGAGAGAAAGCGTAATGTCATTGGACGTCACGTCATCCAGCGCCTGAAGAGCACTGTAAAGACGATCGATATTCCAGTTAGTACCTGCGCTCATGAAATTCTCCGACATGAATGAGCCAGCCAGGATCGGTTGGCGTAGCTGTTTCTCCATTTGCTTGAGCAGGCTTCGGTTTTCGGGAAGCACCCAAGTCTCGTGTTTCACATAACCGGCCGCCGCCAGCCCCGCACGCATCTGCTTCATGTAAAAGCTCGACGGCTTTTTTGCGGACGGCTTCAAGCGCTCTCCCTTGAGGCTTGTTGAATCGGTATCGGGCCCAGTTGATGGGCTCGATGGAGAGCTGCTGTTCATGGTACTGACCTCGCTGTGAAAAACTCACGCGTGAGAAAATCTACAGGCAATCCGCAAGGTACTCAATAGCTCACGCGTGAGATTTTTCCTTACATTTTTCAGCCACCGAAAAGACCCAGCCTACCCCGCCAACTCTCGCTCGATTTGCTCGATGCTAGGCAAGCTCGATTGCAGTTCGGCTGGCAAAGACTCCATCAATTGATATTGCGCCACACCAATAGGCCGGTTGTTATCGCGCAGTGCGTATTCAGCCACCACTTCATTTTTACCCTTGCACAACAAGAGGCCGATAGTCGGGCCATCCTGTGGGTGCTTTATCTCGGCATCCACCGCCGCAAGATAGAAGCTCAATTTGCCCAGATGCTCGGGCTTGAACTTGCCTGCCTTGAGTTCGATCACCACATAGCAACGCAGCTTCAGGTGATAGAACAACAGGTCGATGAAGAACTCATCGCCGCCTACATTCAGCAGCACTTGCCGGCCAACGAAGGCAAAACCTGCGCCCAACTCCAAAAAGAAGTCAGTGACATGCTTGATCAGGGCGTTTTCGATTTCGCGCTCTTGTGCATTCTGGCCCAGGCTGAGGAAATCAAAGCGGTACGGGTCTTTGAGGGATTCGCGCGCCAGGTCGGATTGCGCTTTGGGCAGATGGCTTTCGAAGTTGCTGACGGCCTTGCCACTGCGCTCCAGCAGGCGATTTTCAATGTGCATCACCAGTGTGTTGCGCGACCAGTATGTTTTAAGGCCTGGATGATGTACCAACGACGAGTTTCGGGGCCGGGAAGCTTATCGAGCAGCACCACGTTGTGGCCCCAAGGCAATTGTGCAGCAGCCTGTTGCACAAATTCCGAATCCGGCCACGCCTCGGCAAAAGCACGCATGTATTTCAGATTGCGCGGCGAAAAACCCTTGATGTCAGGAAAGGCCGCCCGCAGATCTTGCGCAAGGCGGTCGATCACTTTACTACCCCAACCTTGAGCGTGCTGACGCGCCAAAATATCGTGACCGAGCTGCCAGTAGAGCAGCACCAGCTCACGATTAACGGCAATTGATGCGCGCTGTTGCGCCTGATGGATACGGCCCTTGAGGTCTGTCAGCCAATCGCCGTAGCCCTCAGGAGGCGCGATCAACCCGATAGAAGTTTCGCTCATGCCTTTTTTACTCTGGTGTTTTCGGCAGGCTAGCCAGCCGACAGTACCGTCACAAGCATTCGAGAACAGTTCAGGAAGGGTCCTGCGTACCTCACAGAAAGGTCCTGCTGGCACTTGACTCTCCCCTATACGGCACCCCCTACCCTGAATGCCCTTTTCTCAGAACTTATCACCATGAGTCAGCGCATTCTGGTCATTCTCGGCCACCCGTCCGCCGATAGCTTTTGTTCCGCCCTCGCGCACACTTATATCCACGCTGCTAAAACGGCCGGTCACGAAGTCCGCGTCCTGCGCCTGGGTGATCTCAGGTTCGACCCCATCCTTCATCATGCTTACACCCAGGTTCAAGCGCTGGAACCTGACTTGCTCAGCGCCCAAGCCGACATCCTTTGGGCCGAGCATCTGGCCTGGGTTTTCCCTGTCTGGTGGGGCGGTATCCCGGCACTGATGAAGGGCTTTATCGACCGCGTTTTCCTCCCCGGCTTTGCCTTCAAGTACCGCGCAGGCAAGGCATTCCCAGACAAGCTGCTAAAGGGCCGAACCGCGCACTTGTTAGTGACCCTCGACACGCCGCCGTGGTATTACCGCTGGGTTTATCGCATGCCGGCCATCCACCAAATGCGGCGCACCACGCTGGCGCTGTGCGGCATCGCGACGAGCAAGACGCTGCTGTTGGGGCCGGTGCTGGGCTCTTCGCTGACGCAGCGGGCCAAGTGGCTGAAACAGGCCGGCGCACTATTTGAAAAAGGGAGTTTTCATGTACATCGGCAAAGCCGCGCAGTTGTCCGGCACGACCATCAAGGCGATTCGTCACTATGAGGCAATCGGGCTGATGCCAGCGCCTGCGCGTCGGGGCGGTTATCGCGTTTATACCGAGCAGAGTGTCGAGCGGCTGATGTTTATAAAGTGCGCGCAACAGCTGGGGTTCAAGCTCAAGGAATTACAGGAGATTTTGCAGGGGTACGAGGGTGATGCGCTTCCCTGGGACAAGGCTGACCAAGCCATCGCCAATAAGAAGCAAGCGTTAGCCATGCAAATTGTGGCATTGCAGAATATGCATCAGGGTTTATTGGTCTTCGAGGCCCAATTGAAAGCGGCGCAGGGGGAGTGCTGGGTCGCCACGAAGACAAGCTGAGACTCGGTGAGCCGAATAAACCCATCAATCGGCTCACATCACCGTGTGTGCGCCACTCATTTGCCCCAATCCCCCATGTCTGCTAGTGTCGCGCCGGTTTACCGTCTACCGGAATTGCCGCCATGGCCCGCAAAAAAGTTGCACTCGATTTCGAACAATCCCTCGCCGACCTGCAAGCCCTGGTCGAGCGTCTGGAGAACGGCGAGTTGTCGCTGGAAGACTCGTTGACAGCGTTTGAGCAAGGCATCGGCCTGACCCGCGACTGTCAGAGCGCGTTGGCGCAGGCGGAGCAGAAGGTCCAGGTGTTGCTGGAGCGTGACGGGGAGTTGGCCGAAGAGCCTTTCGATGCGGAACAGCCGGAATGATCAGCGCATACCAGGCCAGTAGCCAAGCCCGGGTGAATGCCGCGCTGGAGCCCCTGTTTGTTGCGCCAAGCCCGGAAATGACGCGCCTCTATGAGGCCATGCGCTACAGCGTGATGAATGGCGGCAAGCGTGTGCGCCCGTTGCTGGCCTATGCCGCCTGCGAAGCTCTCGGGGCGCCGGCAGCCGAGGCGAATGGCGCGGCCTGTGCGGTCGAGTTGATCCACGCCTATTCCCTGGTGCATGACGACTTGCCGGCAATGGACGACGATGATTTGCGTCGCGGCCAGCCCACCACCCACAAAGCCTTCGATGAGGCCTATGCAATTCTGGCCGGAGATGGCTTGCAGAGCCTGGCGTTCAGCGCATTGCTGGACCCGACGCTAAGCAGCGTCAACGCCGAGATCCGCTTGCGCATGGTCACCGCCCTGGCCCATGCAGCGGGCCCGGCTGGAATGGTCGGCGGGCAGGCCATCGACATGGGCTCGGTCAGCCTCAAGCTCGATCAAAAAGCCCTCGAACACATGCATCGCCACAAGACCGGTGCGCTGATTGAGGCCGCCGTGCAACTGGGCGCCCTGGCCAGTGGCCGTGCCGACGCCGAGCAATTAGCGGCGCTGCAGACCTATTCTCGCGCTGTCGGCCTGGCCTTCCAGGTACAGGACGATATCCTCGACGTGGAAAGCGACACCGCCACCCTCGGTAAACGCCAGGGCGCCGATATCGCACGTGACAAGCCGACTTATCCTGCCTTGCTGGGGCTGCAAGCCGCCAAGGCCTATGCCATCGAGCTGCGTGACCAGGCTCTGGATGCCCTGCGACCTTTCGACGCGGCGGCCGAGCCACTGCGTGACCTGGCGCGGTATATCGTCGAACGTCGCCACTGACAGCCGCGGCCATTTGCGCCGCATATCGGCCAAGTTCGGCCCTCTGCGTGGGCAGTTTGCACGGCTTGAGGTAAACTGCCGCCTCTTCTATACCTATAACGATTCGCCTGATGCCCACGACGTTTCAAGAGATTCCCCGCAAACGCCCGTCTACGCCCCTGCTCGACCGTGCTGCCACGCCGGACGGCCTGCGTCGACTGGGTGAAGCCGAGCTGGAAACCCTGGCCGATGAGCTGCGCCTGGAATTGCTCTACACGGTCGGCCAGACCGGTGGGCATTTTGGCGCCGGGCTGGGCGTGATCGAGCTGACCATCGCCTTGCATTACGTGTTCGACACCCCGGACGACCGGCTGGTGTGGGACGTGGGCCACCAGGCGTATCCGCATAAAATCCTCACCGGCCGTCGCGAGCGCATGGCCAGCCTGCGCCAGAAGGACGGCCTGGCCGCCTTCCCACGCCGTGCCGAGAGCGAGTACGACACCTTTGGCGTCGGCCACTCCAGCACGTCCATCAGTGCAGCACTGGGCATGGCGATTGCCGCCCGCCTGCAAGGCAGTGAGCGCAAGGCGATTGCGGTGATTGGTGATGGCGCGCTGACCGCCGGCATGGCCTTCGAAGCGCTGAACCATGCGCCGGAAGTGGACGCCAACATGTTGGTGATCCTAAACGACAACGACATGTCGATTTCGCGCAACGTGGGTGGCCTGTCCAATTATCTGGCGAAGATCCTCTCCAGCCGTACCTACGCCAGCATGCGCGAAGGCAGCAAGAAAGTGCTGTCGCGTCTGCCTGGCGCATGGGAAATTGCGCGCCGCACCGAAGAGTATGCCAAAGGCATGCTGGTACCCGGCACCCTGTTCGAAGAGCTGGGCTGGAACTACATCGGCCCTATCGACGGCCACGACCTGCCGACCCTGATCGCGACGTTGCGCAACATGCGCGACCTCAAGGGCCCGCAGTTCCTGCATATCGTCACCAAGAAAGGCAAAGGTTTCGCTCCGGCGGAAGTCGACCCGATTGGTTACCACGCGATCACTAAGCTCGAACCCCTGGACGCTCCCGCCGCCGCGCCGAAAAAGGCCAGCGGGCCGAAGTATTCCGGGGTGTTTGGCGAATGGCTATGCGACATGGCCGCCGCCGACCCGCGTCTGGTGGGTGTTACCCCGGCGATGAAGGAAGGCTCCGACCTGGTGGCGTTCAGCGAGCGTTTCCCGCTGCGTTACTTCGACGTGGCGATTGCCGAGCAACACGCCGTGACCTTCGCGGCCGGCATGGCCTGCGAAGGCGCCAAGCCGGTGGTGGCGATCTACTCCACCTTCCTGCAACGCGGTTATGACCAATTGGTTCACGATGTGGCGGTGCAGAACCTCGACGTGCTGTTCGCCATCGACCGTGCCGGCCTGGTGGGCGAAGACGGCCCGACCCATGCGGGCAGTTTCGACCTGTCGTACCTGCGCTGCATCCCCGGCATGCTGGTGATGACCCCGAGCGACGAGAACGAACTGCGCAAGATGCTCAGCACCGGCCACCTGTACAACGGCCCGGCCGCTGTGCGGTACCCGCGCGGCACCGGCCCGAACGCCGTGATCGAAAAAGACCTGGAGCCGATCGAAATCGGTAAAGGCATCGTGCGTCGCCAAGGCAGCAAAACTGCGTTCCTGGTGTTTGGCGTGCAACTGGCTGAAGCCTTGAAAGTCGCCGAGAAGATCGACGCCACCGTGGTCGACATGCGGTTCGTCAAGCCACTGGATGAAGCGTTGGTACGCGAAATTGCCGCCAGCCATGAGCTGCTGGTGACCGTCGAAGAGAACGCCATCATGGGCGGCGCCGGTGCGGCGGTCAGTGAGTTCCTGGCGCGGGAGAACATCCTCAAGTCGGTGCTGCACCTGGGCTTGCCAGATGTATACGTCGAACACGCCAAGCCGGCGCAGATGCTGGCTGAATGCGGGCTGGATGAGGCGGGTATCGAGGCGTCCGTGCGCGAGCGCCTGGCGCTACTGAATCTGTAATCAGCCCCAGCTGTGGGAGCTGGCTTGCCTGCGATGACGGCGGCACATTCGCTAACAATGTGTCAGATACACCGCTATCGCAGGCAAGCCAGCTCCCACAGTGGTTTTGCATGACCTTCGAATGCTATGGACAGCCCATGAAACGCCTGTGCCTTGCCCTGCTGCTGCTACCCTGCGCTGACCTGCTCGCCGACACCCGCGACCAGGCCCTGAAGCTCTCCGACGTGGTCATCAGCGCCAACCGCCAAGTCCAGGCGCGTAATGACAGCAGCGCCGCCAACACCGTCTTCACCCGCGCCGACATCGACCGCCTGCAACCCACCAGCGTCACCGACCTGCTCAGCCGCGTGCCGGGCGTGCAAGTTGCGCCGACCGGTGGGCGTGGCAGTTTGCCGGGGATTTTCATTCGCGGCACTAAGACTGCTCAAAGCCTGGTGATGGTAGACGGCCAACGCATTGCCAATGCCACATCGGGTGACAGCGGGCTGCAGTTCTTGAGTGTGGATCAGATTGAGCGAGTAGAAGTGCTGCGTGGCTCACGCTCGGTGATCTACGGCAGCGATGCAATTGGTGGGGTCATCCAGATTTTCACGCGACGTAATGCCGAAGCCGGCATCCATCCACGCCTGCATCTGGGTTTTGGTAGCCACCAGACCTGGGAACGCAGCCTTGGCTTGTCGGGCGGTGATGGGCGCACGCGCTTCAACCTCGGCGCCAGCCTGGATGAAACCCAGGGCATCGACTGGACCCGCAAATCCTTCGCAAGCGATGGCGATCACGACGCCTATCGCAACAACTCCATAAGCCTCAACCTCAGCCACTCGCTGAGCGATGATGTGGAAGTCGGATTCAACCTGCTGGATGGCCGAGGCAGGGCCGAATATGACAACCCCTTCGGCCGCAACATCAGTTTGACTGAGGCCGTGGGGATGAAGCCCTACACCCGTTACACCGTGAGCAGCGCCAGTAGTTATGTCGATGCCAAGATCAACGATGCCTGGCAAACCCGCGTGGAACTAGGTCACAGCGAGAACCGTGACACTAAGCGTGACCGCTTGAGCGATTACAACGCCGCCTTCAATACCTATCGCGATTCGGTTAACTGGCAGAACGACTTGAGTCTGACTGAGCGCAACAGTTTGATCCTGGGCGGCGACTGGTATGAAGACCGCGTCCACACCAGTGAAAACCTCAAAGCCGATAGCCGCTGGAACCGTGCGGTATTTATCCAGCATCGATTCAAGGCCGAGGCGTTTTCCACTGAGCTGGGCCTGCGCCACGACACCAACCAGCAATTCGGCAGCCAGAATACTTGGAGCGGTACCTTCACCCTGCCGCTCAACCCTGATAACGATCTATTGCTGTCCTACAGCGAAGGCTTCCGCGCGCCGAGCTTTAATGACCTGTATTACCCATTTAGCAGCAACCCCAACCTCAAGCCTGAACATTCGAAAAGTTATGAGTTGCAATGGCGCAGCCAACTGACCGACACAATGCGCCTGGAGGCCTCGCTGTATCGCACCGAGCTCAAGGACGCCATCATTGCGCGGCAGATAGATTTCTATATTCCGCGCAATGTGGCTTCGGCCCGGATCAATGGTTTTGAGGCCGCGCTCAAGCAGGAATTGTTTGGCTGGCAAGGTAACCTCGGTCTGTCGATCATCGACCCGCGCGATAACGACAGCGGACACACCCTGGAGCGTCGCGCACGCCGCACCTTGAGCCTGGACCTGGATCGTCAGTTTGACCGTTTGGGCGTGGGAGCCAGTTGGCAAGCGGTTAGTAGCAGCTATGACGATGCAGAGAACACCAAGCGCCTGTCGGGCTATAGCCTGCTGGGGTTGCGTAGCAGTTGGGCAATGACGCGGGAAGTGTTGTTATCGGTCAAGGTTGATAACGTGCTGGACGGGACTTACGCGCGGGCGAGGTACAGCTATGACGAGCCCAATTATGAGAACAATCAGGACTATCGCGAAGAAGGTCGGGTGTGGATGTTCGGGGTGACGTGGACACCTGAGCTCTAAGTAGCCTGATCCGGCGTCATCGCAGGCAAGCCAGCTCCCACAATTGAAATGCATTCCCCTGTGGGAGCTGGCTTGCCTGCGATAGCGTTGTCACAGGTTCGGCGCAATCACCTGGCACAACCGCCCTACCGCCTCCAACATCTGCCCGCTGGGCCGTTCCAGGCCCTTGTCCGGCACTAACCGCACCCGAGCAGCCATCGCCGGCCATGCCGTCCAGGCCTCCCTCTGAGCCTGATCCCCCACCAGGATCACCTCGGGGTCTCGCGCCAGCACCGATTCGATATTCACCTGCGGCGCCGGCAACTTCAGGTCATCGAACACATTGCGCGCCCCGCACACGCTGAGGGCATCGCTGATGATCTGCCCACCGCCCACGGTGTACAGCGGCTGGTTCCACACTTGGTAGAACACTCGCAGCGGCTCGGCCCGCTGGTAGCGCTGGCGCAACTCGGCCAAGCGCTGGCGCAATTGTGCCGCGCGCTGGTGCCCGGCCTCGGCGCGGCCCAATTGCTCGGCAATGGCCTGCACCTGCGCGGTCAGTTGTTCAAGGCTGTGGGGTTCGGCGACGTACACCGGGATATTCAATCGTTGGAGCTGCTCGCGCTGGGCCGGGCCGACGCTGCCAGGCCAGAGCAGGATCAGGTCGGGCTTGAGGCTGAGCAGGCGCTCCATGTCCAACTGGCCGTAGTGCCCGACCGAGGGCACCTTCGCCAACGCCGCCGGGCGGTCACCACCATCAAGCACGCCGACCAGCAAGTCCTCGGCGCCCAGTTCAAGGACGATTTCAGACAGTGACGGCGCCAGGCTGACAACCCGCTCGACCGGCCAGCCCTGGGCACTGAATACCAGCAGCAGCGCCAGCCAATAGCGCTTCATCCCAACTGACGCGGTATGCGATAGAGATAGAACAACACCAGCGTCGACAGCGCCAACAGAAACAGCGGCACTGCCTCCAGGCCGACGAACACCGCCAGCGCGCCAATCCAGGCCGGTAACGCTGCAACCAGCAACGCCGTGCGCCGACGCGCCGCCAGGGTGATCCAGGCTGCCGGCTCTTGAGCAGTATCAAGGGCTTTGGAGGTGGCGATCAGCGCGTGTTTGTAGGCGTGAAAATAACGCAGGCTGAGAAACATCGAGGCCACGCCGGCGATGAAGAATGGCATGGCCAAGACGGGCAACAAGGATTCAGCCCGGCCAAACAGCAGGTTGATCACGAACAACGGCAGCAATGCCAGGGCCAGGTACTGCCACCAGTTGAAGGACAGTCGCCGTTTCACCTGGCCACGGGTCACGCGCGGTCGACCTCGCCCTGGTGCTCGTTGCCCATCATGTGGTCGAGCTTGCTGGCTTTGGTGGCCAGGTAGAGTTTGTTGTGCGGGTTGTGCCCGGTGTGTAGCGGCACGCGCTCGGCCACGGTGATGCCCATCTCGGTCAAGGCTTTGACCTTGCGGGGGTTGTTGGTCATCAGGCGCAGGGATTTGACCCCCAGGTGCTCGAGCATCGGCAGGCAGATGGCGTAGTCGCGCTGGTCGGCAGCAAAGCCCAGGCGCTCGTTGGCCTCGACGGTGTCGGCGCCGCCGTCTTGCAGTTCGTAGGCGCGGATCTTGTTCAACAGGCCAATGCCGCGGCCTTCCTGACGCAAGTACAGCAACACGCCACGGCCTTCACGGGCGATGGCTTGCAGTGCAGCCTCCAGTTGCGAGCCGCAGTCACAGCGCTGGCTGAACAGCGCATCGCCGGTCAGGCACTCGGAATGCACACGCCCCAGCACCGGCGCGCCATCCGTGATGTCGCCGAGGCTGAGCACAACGTGCTCGCGCCCGGTGGCTTCTTCAAGAAAGCCGTTCATGGTGAACGTGGCAAAAGGGGTAGGCAGCTTGGAAGCGGCGACGAAAACGACGGGCACCGTGTGCTCCTGATTTCAGATTTCACAGAGGCGGGCATTGTAACAGCACGTTCCTACAGACGCTTAAGCTGAATTATCGCTGATAAAGATCAATAGGTTCGATTGGCCTTTGAGTCAGTTCTATGGGCGTCAGAACGGATACGGCTGTTTCCAGCGTTCGAAAATCGCTTTCAGCTCACCGGTCTGGACCAGGATGCCCAAACGCTGGTCATACATGGCCATCAATGCCCTGCCGCGCGCGGTGTCGGCAAAGCCTACGTAGAGCGGCAGTTCAGCAATATGGGTGAGTTTGAACAGCGCCGGGTCTTGCGCCTGGCTGAGCACGTATTTGGCTTCGGTGAGGGCGTCGATATAAAAATCGGCACGGCCGTGTTGCAGCATTGGCAGAATGCCGCTGCGCCGCTCGATCTGGTTGAAGCGGCGCACGGTGGGCAGGTATTCCTCGTATTTATAGCCGCGCACCCAGGCCAGGCGATAGTTGCCCAAAGTCGCCAGGGTCGGTGTCGGCGCAGTGGCCAACCCGAGGGCGTAGACATGATCGGCGTCGAAGTTCCTGCGGGGGTACAACACACCGCTGGCCTCATCGCGATAGGTGCCGACACAACCATCCACCTCACCACGCTGGGCCAGGCCGACCGAGCGGGTATAGGGTACGCTGCGGATGTGCACGGTGATGCCAGCCGGTTCAAAGACTTGGCGCAACAGGTCCCAGGCCAGGCCGCTGCCATCTTTGTTGGTGTAGTCGTTCCACTCCTCACTGGCCAGCACGATTTTGCCGGGCATGGGAGTGTCCGCCTGGGCCAGGGAAGCGAAGGTACACAGCACGATCAGCAGCCAGCGGCATGCAGCCATAGTCACGGCCTCTTACTCGGGATAATCGTATAAAGGGTAGCGCAGACCGCCGGCTTAGGGCGCCTGGCGAAAATGCTGGTAGCCGCGCACAGCCGGGGTGATGTCCTGGCCGTGGACGT
Source organism: Pseudomonas sp. FSL L8-0168 (assembly GCF_037976155.1). Classification (NCBI taxonomy): domain Bacteria; kingdom Pseudomonadati; phylum Pseudomonadota; class Gammaproteobacteria; order Pseudomonadales; family Pseudomonadaceae; genus Pseudomonas; species Pseudomonas sp. FSL L8-0168. The sequence goes on from NZ_CP150262.1 coordinate 4,603,777, forward strand.
CGAGCAGCGTTACGCCCTGCCCCGCTTCGACCCGGCCGACCACATGCACCGGCCAGCCATCCGCCTGCAACGGCGCTAACTCGGACGGTGGCAAGGTGAACGCCAGCACATAGTCGTCGCCCCCACTCAACGCCGCCACGTGAGCCTGGTCTTCACCAACAAACGCCAGCAAGGCCTCGGACAACGGCAACCGGTGGCGCTCAACCACCAGGCGCACCGCTGACGCCTTGGCGATATGCCCACAGTCGGCCAACAGCCCATCGGAGATATCCATCGCCGCTGTCGCCTTGCCCCGCAGCGCAAGCCCCAGGGCCAACTGCGGTTGCGGCGACCAGTAATGCGCCAGCAGCGGCTCGGCGATTGCTGCGTCAGCCGTGCGTTGCCCCAATACCAGCGGCAACGCGCCAGCGGCATTGCCTAACTCGCCGCCGACACACAGCAGGTCGCCCGGCTGTGCACCGCTGCGCGTCAAGGCCTGGCCAGCCGGCACGCGGCCGAACACGGTCAGGGTCAGGCTCAGCGGCCCACGGGTGGTATCGCCGCCCACCAGGCCCACGCCGCAGTTTTGCGCCATGGCATTCAAACCTTGGGCATAGCGTTGCAGCCAATCGGCTTCGACGCTCGGCGTGGTCAGGGCAAGGGTAAAGGCGAGGGGGTGGGCGCCCATGGCGGCCAGGTCGCTCACCGCCACGGCCAGCGAGCGCTGGCCGAGCAGGAACGGGTCACAGGGGTCGGCAAAATGCACGCCAGCCACCAGCGTATCGGTGGAGACTGCCAGTTGCTCCCCGGCGGGAAGCGCCAGCAAGGCGCAGTCGTCGCCGATCCCCAGGGCAATGCCTTCGCCACCTTGCGCACAGGGCGCGGCGGCGAAGTATGTGCGGATCAGCTCAAACTCACCCATTGAGGAATCAAGCGCAGATTAGCGCTTGTGTTCCTTCACTTCGGCTTCACGCAGGCGCGGGGCCAGCTTGTCGAGCACGCCGTTGACGAACTTGTGGCCGTCGGTCGAACCGTAGACTTTCGCCAGCTCGATGCCTTCGTTGATCACGACGCGGTACGGCACGTCAACGCGCTTGAGCAATTCCCAGGTAGACAGGCGCATCACGCACAGCTCAACCGGGTCGAGCTCTTCGATGGTCAGGTCCAGGCATGGCGCCAGGGCTGTGTCGATCTCGGTCAGGTTGGCGTGCACGCCGTGCAGGATGTCGTGGAAGTAGCTCTGGTCGGCGAAGGTGAAATCGTTATCGACGCGAAACTGTGCCTCGATTTCGTTCAGCGAAGCGCCCGCCAGGTGACGCTGGTACAGCGCCTGGGTCGCGAGTTGACGCGCCTTGCGGCGCTTCTCGCTCTTGGACGGTTTGCCGGCATCGGCAGGACGCGGGTCCTGAGGGTTGAACTGATCGCTTTCGTCGGAAATCACTTGGCCTCCAACTGCGACAGCAGGCTGACCATTTCCAGGGCGGACAAGGCAGCTTCAGCGCCTTTGTTACCGGCTTTGGTGCCGGAACGCTCGATGGCTTGCTCGATGGAATCAACGGTCAGTACGCCGAAAGCGACTGGCACGCCGAATTCCATGGACACCTGGGCCAGGCCCTTGGTGCATTCGCCGGCCACGTATTCGAAGTGCGGGGTGCCGCCACGAATGACCGCGCCCAGGGCGATGATCGCCGCGTATTCACCCTGCTGAGCAACTTTTTGCGCAACCAGTGGAATTTCGAAGGCGCCAGGCGCGCGGATAAGGGTGATATCGCTCTCGCTCACACCGTGGCGAACCAGGGCGTCAACCGCACCGCTTACCAGGCTTTCAACCACGAAGCTGTTGAAGCGGCCAACCACCAGGGCATAGCGGCCTTTGGGGGCGATGAAGGTACCTTCGATGGTCTTCAGGGTCATTCGACAAATCTCTTAAAGAGCCGGGACGCGAAAAGTGCGTCCCTCAGTGATGATTTAACCGCGAACAAGGGGCAAGAATCGCCGGCCTTTATTCGGAGGGCACGTATTCTACAACTTCCAGGTCGAATCCGGATATCGCATTAAATTTCATCGGTGCGCTCATCAGGCGCATTTTGCGCACACCCAGGTCGCGCAGGATCTGCGAACCGGCACCGACGATGCTGTAGGTGGTCGGTTTTTTCACCGGCACGGCGTCAGCGGTTTCGCGGATATGCGCCAGCAATACATCACCGTCCAGCGGGTGGCCGAGCAACAGCACCACACCGCTGCCAGCCTCGGAAACCGCAGCCATGGCGGCGCGCAGGCTCCAGCGACCGGGCTGCTTGACCATCAACAGGTCACGCAGTGGGTCCATGTTATGGACGCGTACCAGGGTCGGCTCTTCTGCGCAAATGTTGCCCAGGGTCAGGGCCATGTGCACGTCGCCTTCCACTGAATCACGGTAGGTCACCAAATTGAATTGGCCCAGTTCGCTGTCCAGGGGCTGCTCGGCAATCCGCTGAACGGTACGTTCGTGGATCATGCGGTAGTGAATCAGGTCGGCGATCGTGCCGATCTTGAGGTTGTGCTCGGCGGCAAAGGCTTCGAGTTCAGTACGACGGGCCATGGTGCCATCGTCGTTCATCACTTCGCAGATCACCCCGCTTGGCTCGAAACCGGCCATGCGCGCCAGGTCGCAGGCGGCTTCGGTGTGGCCGGCACGGGCCAGGGTACCGCCCGGTTGGGCCATCAGCGGGAAGATGTGGCCGGGGCTCACGATATCTTCGGCCTTGGCGTCTTTCGCGGCGGCGGCTTGCACGGTGCGGGCGCGGTCAGCGGCGGAAATGCCGGTCGTGACGCCCGTGGTGGCTTCAATGGATACGGTGAACTTGGTGCCGAAACCCGAGCCATTGCGCGGCGCCATCAACGGCAGCTTGAGCAATTCGCAGCGTTCGCGGCTCATGGGCATGCAGATCAGCCCACGGGCGTGCTTGGCCATGAAGTTGATGTGCTCGGGCTTGCACGCTTCGGCGGCCATGATGATATCGCCTTCGTTCTCGCGATCTTCGTCATCCATGAGGATGACCATCTTGCCTTGGCGGATGTCTTCAACCAGTTCTTCGATGCTATTGAGCGCCACGCGGCACCCCCTTGGTCAGGATTTCAGGTAGCCGTTAGCGGCCAGAAAACTTTCGGTGATGTTGCCTGATGCAGGCTCTGCGGCCTTTTCGCCCAGCAACAGGCGCTCCAGGTAACGGGCAAGCAAGTCCACTTCCAGGTTCACCCGGCGACCCGGCTGGTACGAGGCCATGATGGTTTCGCTGAGGGTGTGGGGAATGATGGTCAGTTCAAATTCGGCGCCATTCACGGCGTTCACGGTCAGGCTGGTGCCGTCGACGGTGATCGAGCCTTTGTGGGCGATGTACTTGGCCAGCTCTTTGGGCGCGCGGATGCGGAATTCCACCGCGCGGGCGTTTTCGCTGCGGGCCACCACTTCGCCGACGCCGTCGACGTGGCCGCTGACCAGGTGACCGCCCAGGCGGGTGGTCGGCGTCAGGGCTTTTTCCAGGTTGACCGGGCTGCCGGCCTTGAGGTCGTTCATCGCGGTGCAGTCCAGGGTTTCCCGGCTGACATCGGCAGCAAAGCCGTTGCCCGGCAGCTCAATGACGGTCAGGCACACGCCACTGACGGCGATGCTGTCGCCCAGCTTGACGTCGCCGAGGTCCAGCTTGCCGGTTTCAACCAGCAGGCGCACGTCGCCGCCTTTGGGGGTCATTGCACGGATGCTGCCGATGGATTCGATAATGCCGGTGAACATTTCGTTCTCCTGAAAACGAGGGGGCTGACGCTCAAGCGCAGGCCGGGAATTATACGCTCACTGCTGGGACGGGGATGGCAGTGACTCGCCAGTCGTCGCCCACAGCGCGCATTTCGGTGATCTTGAGTTGGGGAGCATCGGCCAACTTATCAAGCGGCCAGTCCAGCAACGGGCGGGCAGCGGAGCCGAGGAACTTGCCGGCGATGAATATCACGTATTCATCCACCAGGCCTTGTTGGGCAAACGCGCCGGCCAGGCTTGGGCCGGCTTCCACCAACACATCGTTGACGCCACGGGCAGCCAGGGCGACCAATGCCGAGCGCAGGTCAACCTGGCCCTCCACACCTGGAACCACAAGGCACTCAGGGCCCCGGGGGAACTGGTTTTCCGGAGTCACGCAGGTGATGACCAATGCCGGGCCGGCCTTGAAGAACGGTGCGTTGAGCGGCACCCGCAGGCGGCCATCGATCAGCACGCGCAACGGCGGGCGCGACATGGCCAGGGCGGTGGTTGCGTCGTCCAGGCCCAGTTCGGCGGCGCGTACGGTCAAGCGGGCACCGTCGGCCAGTACCGTGTCGGCACCGGTCAACACCACACTGGCCTCGGCACGCAAGCGTTGCACCGCAGCACGGGCGGCGGGGCCGGTGATCCATTGGCTTTCGCCGCTGGCCATCGCCGTGCGGCCGTCCAGGCTCATCGCCAGCTTGACCCGCACAAACGGCAGACCGTACTCCATGCGCTTGAGGAAGCCGGGGTTAAGCGCCCGCGCTTCGGTTTCCAGCACACCGCTACGCACCTCGATACCGGCTTGGGCCAGGCGTTGCATGCCTCGGCCAGCCACTTCGGGGTTCGGGTCCTGCATGCCGGCCACCACCCGCGCGACGCCGGCGGTCACCAGCGCATCGGCACAGGGCGGCGTACGGCCATGATGGCTGCACGGTTCAAGGGTCACGTACACCGTCGCGCCACGGGCCTTGTCGCCAGCGGCGCGCAGGGCATTGGGCTCGGCATGGGGCTCGCCGGTGCGCTCATGCCAGCCTTCGCCGACAATCTGCTCGTCACGCACGATCACGCAGCCAACCCGCGGATTGGGGTGGGTGGTGTACAGGCCCTTGCGCGCCAATTCGAGAGCACGGGCCATGTAGTGGGCGTCGAGCACAGCCTGTTCAGATGTCATTGTTTGGAGGGCTCACGGGCCAGGCGGTCGATCTCTTCGCGGAATTCATTGAGGTCCTGGAAGCGTCGATACACCGAGGCAAAACGGATATAGGCGACTTCGTCGAGTTTTTGCAGCTCGCCCATCACCAGCTCACCGACTACCAGGCTCTTGACCTCGCGCTCGCCGGTCGCCCGCAGCTTGTGCTTGATATGCACCAGCGCCGCTTCCAGGCGCTCGACACTCACCGGGCGCTTTTCCAGGGCGCGCTGCATACCGGCGCGCAGTTTTTCTTCGTCGAAAGGCTGGCGGCTGCCGTCGGACTTGATCAGACGCGGCAACACCAGTTCGGCGGTTTCGAAGGTGGTGAAACGTTCACCACAGGCCAGGCATTCGCGCCGGCGACGCACTTGGTCGCCCTCGGCGACCAGACGCGAGTCGATGACCTTGGTGTCGTTGGCACCGCAGAAGGGACAGTGCATGGTTGGCAGGCAACAAAAAATGGGAGGGCCATGGTAGCGCATCCCTGTGGCAAGACAAGCCATAGCCTTTACGGTATATAGGCAGGCTTATATGTTTCATATTTTTAAGCCACGGATTTTGTCCTTTCTGGAGCCGTACATGCAGTTACGACCACTCGTTCTACTCAGCCTGTTCAGTTTTCTGGTCGCCTGCAGCAGCGAAGCCCCCAAGCCGGCCGCGCCTCAACCAACACCGGCGCAAGAGAAAAAAGTCCCGGGTATTGAAGACCTCGGCCCCCTGCCCGCCTATCAGCGCGAAATCAGCGGCAGCCTGACCAACGTGCCCGCCGGTGCCGAAGTCGAGATGGCGCTCTTGGTGATCGACGACCGTTCGCGCCCGCAGCAACTGCTCGCCAGCAGCGTACTGAGCGGCAACGGCAAGCCCTTGGCCTTCCGCCTGCGCTTCAACCCTGAAGCCTTCCCGGCCGGTGCCCGCGTGGAATTGCGCGGCCGCGCCAGCCAGTCCGGCCAGCTGATCCTGCATCTGCCTGCCGTGCGCGTCACCCAGGCGATCACCCAGAGCACCGGCCCCCTGCAACTCGTCAAGGCGCCATGACGCCACCGCTGGGCCTGCAACACGCCTTGAGCGCGTTGATTGGCGATGCGCAATTGGTGCCCTGCCCGTTGCCGGGTACCGCGTTGTCGTTGTGGTTGCTGGACGCCGACAACATGGACCGTGCCTTCAGCCAGGAAGAAACCCGGCGTATCCTGCATGAGCCGCCCTACTGGAGCTTTTGCTGGGCCAGCGGCCTGGCGTTGGCGCGTTACCTGGCAGCGCATCCTGAGTGGGTCGCCGGCAAACGCGTGCTGGATTTCGGCGCAGGTTCGGGCGTAGCCGGGATCGCCGCCGTCAAGGCTGGCGCCCTGGAGGTGGTGGCCTGCGACCTGGACCCACTGGCCTTGGCCGCTTGCCGTGCGAATGCCGAACTCAACCAGGTGGCGCTGAGTTATTCGGCAGACTTTTTTGCCGAAGCCGACCGCTTCGACCTGATTCTGGTGGCCGACGTGCTCTATGACCGCGCCAACCTGCCGTTGCTGGATCAGTTCCTCACCCGTGGCCGCGAAGCGCTGGTGGCGGATTCGCGGGTACGGGATTTCCAGCATCCGGATTACCAGCGGCTGGAGATCCTCGAGGCCTTGACCCTGCCAGACCTGGCCGAGCCGTGGGAGTTTCGCAAGGTGAGCCTGTACCATTCGCGGCGTGCTTGAGGCCATCGCGGGCAAGCCGGCTCCCACAGGGGAATGCATTTCAAGGTGGGAGCTACCACGATGCTTTCAGCCAACCTCGCCAGCCCTTATAGTTGCCCCCATTCCCGCTTTATTCGAGACGCCCCATGAGTGAGCCCACGCCGTACATCTTCGACGTCACCACCGCCAACTTCGATCAGGCCGTTATCCAGAACTCCTTCGAAAAGCCCGTATTGGTCGATTTCTGGGCCGAGTGGTGCGCACCCTGCAAAGCACTGATGCCAATGCTGGCGAAGATTGCCGAGAGTTATCAGGGTGAGTTGCTGCTCGCCAAGATCGACTGCGAAGCCGAACAGGACATCGTGGCGCGTTTTGGCATTCAAAGCCTGCCGACGGTGGTGCTGTTCAAGGATGGCCAACCGGTGGACGGCTTTGCCGGTGCACAGCCGGAGTCGGCCGTGCGGGCGATGCTGGAGCCCCATGTGCAAATGCCACCGCCGGCTGCGGCGGACCCGTTGGAGCAGGCTCAGGCGCTGTTCAGCGAAGGGCGCATCAGCGAGGCCGAAGCGTTGCTGGTGCAATTGTTGGGCGAGGACAATACCAACGCCGCCGCCCTGATCCTCTATGCACGCTGCCTGGCCGAGCGCGGTGAGCTGGGTGAAGCCCAGGCCGTGCTCGACGCGGTCAAGAGCGACGACCACAAGGCTGCCCTGGCCGGGGCCAAGGCGCAAATCACCTTCCTGCGCCAGGCGGCGGATTTGCCGGACGCTGCCGAGCTGAAACGCCGCCTGGCGCAAAACCCGCAGGATGACGAAGCGGCCTATCAGTTGGCGGTCCAGCAACTGGCGCGCCAGCAATACGACGCGGCGCTGGAAGGTTTGCTCAAGTTGTTTATCCGCAATCGCAGCTACAGCGAAGGCCTGCCCCACAAGACCTTGCTGCAAGTGTTCGAATTGCTGGGCAATGATCACCCGCTGGTCACGGTGTACCGCCGCAAGTTGTTTGCCGCGTTGTATTAATCACCGATCCAACTGTACAGCGGCGTATCTCCGCCGCTGCTCACCTTCACCTTGGCGCTGTGGCGCAGGCGCACCAGCAGGCGCTTGCCCGCCCCGGCATCGCCAGCCAAGCCTTCGAGTTGATCGAGCAATTCCAGACCATTGAGTTGTCCGGCCTTGCGCAGCAAATCCTGGGCGTTCTGCCACAGGTCCTCGTTCTGTTTGACCGGAGCCGCAGTGGGCGCGCTGGGCGTTGGTGTGGCCTGCAGTTGGGCACCCAATCGCGCCCAATCGCCGTCGTCCAGCTCCAGGGTCAAGTCCACCGGCAGGTCGCCGATGGTTCCACGAATTCGCAACATCGTCCTTACTCCTGCATTTTTCTGACGGGCATGCTCCCATGCAGCTTGCGCAACACCAAGCGGGCGGTCAAACTCTCGGATCAATTGTTATAAGATCACATAACAAAACTTTCATCCTGGAGCCCTCTCATGCGCCGTTTGCTGCTTGCTTTGCCGTTTGCCCTGCTGCCACTGGCTGTCGCTCATGCCCATGAAGACCATGACCACGAGCACGGCAGCCTCGGCGCCCATGAACATGGCGTCGGGCGCCTGAATGCCGTACTGGACGGCCAGGCCCTGGAGCTGGAACTGGACAGCCCGGCCATGAACCTGGTGGGTTTCGAACATGTAGCGACCAGCGCCGCCGACAAAGCCAAGGTCGCCGCCGTGCGCAAGCAACTGGAAAATCCATCGGCACTGTTCAACCTGCCCAAGACCGCAGGTTGCGTGGTCAGCAGCCAGGAACTCAACAGCCCGTTGTTCGGTGACAAACCAGAAGCCGGGCATGACGACGATGACCACGCCACCGACGGCAAAGGCGCCGCCGCCCACAAGCATGATCACGACCACAGTGAAATCCACGCCCATTACCAGTTCACCTGCGCCACGCCGACGGGCCTGGGCAACCTGGACTTGAGCCAAGTGTTCAAGACCTTCCCCGCCACCCAGAAAATTCAGGTACAACTGATCGGCCCGAGCGGTCAGCAAGGTGTTGACGCGACGGCCACCGCCGCCACCCTGAAGTTCTGACTTGAAAGCACAGTCCCTGTGGGAGCTGGCTTGCCCGCGATACAGGCGATGCGGTGCAGCAGGCACACCGTAGCGATGCCATCGCAGGCAAGCCAGCTCCCACAGTGGATCGGCGCCATTTTCGACTACCAGGCGACACTGAATTCCCATGACTCAAGCGTTAATCGAACTGTCCGACCTGGGCTTCAACTGGCCCGGGCACCCGCGGTTGCTGGACATCCCCGCGTTCCGCCTGGAACCCGGCGAAACCCTGTTCCTCAAGGGCCCGAGCGGCAGTGGCAAGACCACTTTGCTCGGGCTGTTGGGAGGCGTGCAGAAACCCAGCCAAGGCAGCATCCGCCTGCTCGGCCAGGAGTTGACCGAACTCTCGGCCGGCGCTCGTGACCGTTTCCGTGTGGACCACACCGGTTATATCTTCCAGCAGTTCAACTTGCTGCCGTTTCTGTCAGTACGCGAAAACGTCGAGCTGCCTTGCCACTTTTCCAAGCTGCGCGCGCAACGGGCCAAACAGCGCCACGGCAGTGTCGACCAGGCCGCCGCGGCCTTGCTAGCGCACCTGGGTTTGAAGGACCCGAGCCTGCTGGAACGCCGCGCCGATTCGCTGTCCATTGGCCAGCAACAACGGGTGGCCGCTGCCCGAGCGCTGATCGGCCAGCCAGAACTGGTGATTGCCGACGAACCCACCTCGGCCCTGGACTACGACGCCCGCGAAGCCTTCCTGCAGTTGCTGTTCGCAGAATGCCGCGAAGCGGGCGCCAGCCTGTTGTTTGTCAGCCATGACCAGAGCCTGGCGCCGCTGTTCGACCGCAACCTGTCGCTGGCCGAACTCAATCGCGCCGCCATGCCCGCAGAGGTTTGAGATGTATCTGTTCCGTCTAGCCATGGCCAGTCTGGCTAACCGCCGCTTCACCGCGATCCTCACTGCGTTTGCCATCGCGCTTTCCGTCTGCTTGCTGCTCGCGGTGGAGCGTGTGCGCGTCGAGGCGCGCAACAGTTTCGCCAGCACCATCAGCGGTACCGACCTGATCGTCGGTGCCCGCTCCGGCTCGGTCAACCTGCTGCTGTACTCGGTGTTCCGCATCGGCAACGCTACCAACAACATCCGTTGGGACAGCTACGAGCACTTCGCCGCCAGCCCTCAAGTGAAATGGGCGATTCCCATTTCCCTCGGCGACTCACATCGCGGCTACCGGGTGATGGGCACCAACGAATCCTATTTCGAGCACTACCAGTACGGGCGAAAGCAAAACCTCGCGCTGGCCAGCGGCCGCGCCTTCGCCACCGACCCATTCGAAGTGGTGCTCGGCGCCGAAGTGGCCGACGCCCTGCATTACAAACTCGGTGACAAGCTGGTGCTGGCCCACGGCGTGGCGGTGGTCAGCCTGGTCAAGCATGACGACAAGCCGTTTACGGTGGTGGGCATTCTCAAGCGCACCGGCACGCCGGTGGACCGCACGCTGCATATCAGCCTCGGCGGCATGGAAGCGATTCATATCGACTGGCACAACGGCGTGCCGGCCCAGGGCAAAGGCCGCATCAGTGCCGACCAGGCGCGCAATATGGACCTGACGCCGCAAGCCATTACCGCGTTCATGCTCGGCCTGAACAACAAGATTTCCACCTTTGCCTTGCAAAGAGAGATCAATGAATTCCGTGGCGAGCCAATGCTGGCGATCCTGCCAGGCGTGGCGTTGCAAGAGCTGTGGAGCATGATGGGCACCGCCGAAAAAGCCTTGTTCGTGATTTCGCTGTTTGTGGTGCTGACCGGTTTGATCGGCATGCTCACGGCGATCCTCACCAGCCTTAACGAGCGTCGCCGCGAGATGGCGATCCTGCGGTCGGTGGGTGCGCGGCCTTGGCACATCGCAACGCTGCTGATCTTCGAAGCCTTCGCCCTGGCCTTGTCTGGCGTGTTGGCGGGCCTGGGGTTGCTGTACCTGTGCATAGCCGCATCACGGGGTTATTTGCAGGCCAACTACGGCCTGGACCTGCCGATGTCGTGGCCGAGCGAATATGAATGGACGTTGCTCGCCGGTATCCTGGCAGCCGCCCTGTTGATGGGCAGCGTGCCCGCGTGGCGCGCCTATCGACAATCTTTGGCCGATGGCCTGTCCATCCGTTTATGAGGAAGGCTCCGATGCGTCGTGCCCTGTTTGCCCTGTTGCTGCTGACGGCCGTTCCGGTGTGGGCGGATGAACAGCCCAAGGATTTGTCCTGGCAGGAGATGATCCCGCCGGATGCGCCGCCGGAAGTGCCCAATATGAAGCCGCTGCACGACCTGTCGAACATGGCCGATGCCTTGTCCGTCGAGGCCGCGCCCGCAGCCAAGCAGGACCTGCCCAACGCGCCGGTAGTGCAGAGCCTGGACGGCCAGCACATTCGCTTGCCGGGGTATATCGTGCCGCTGGAAGTCAGCGAAGAAGGCCGCACCACGGAGTTTCTGCTGGTGCCGTATTTCGGCGCCTGTATCCATGTGCCGCCACCGCCGTCGAACCAGATCGTGCATGTGAAAAGCGAGGTGGGGGTGAAGCTCGATGAGCTGTATCAACCGTACTGGATCGAAGGCGCGATGCAGGTCAAGCCATCGTCCAGCGAATTGGCCGATGCCGGTTACCAGATGGATGCCCAGAAGATTTATATGTACGAGCTGGAGGAATAACCCCCACCAGCAACACACTGAAGCTCCCACAGGTTTTGATCAGTGCCGAAAGTGACTGATCACCCTTTCATTGAGCTGAGTCAAAAGACCGAACGGAACGATCTTTACCATTGGACGTACAACTTTTAAACGTCCTTTGGAGCTCCCATGAACAAGTCTCTGCTCGGCGCGTCCCTCTTCGCGCTCGCCCTCGTCGCCCCCGTCGCCCACGCTCACCAGGCGGGCGATATTCTGGTTCGCGCCGGTGCAATTACCGTGAACCCGAAGGCCGACAGCAGCAGCGTCAAGGTTGACCAGGGCCCATTGGCCGGTACCAACCTGGGCGGCAAGGCGACCATGAGCAGCGACACCCAATTGGGCTTGAACTTCGCCTACATGATCACCGACCACGTCGGCATCGAATTGCTTGCGGCCACGCCATTCGAGCATGACGTGAAGATCAAGAACACCGCCCTCGGCGCCGCCAACGGCAAGCTCGGCACGCTGAAACACCTGCCGCCGACCTTGAGCGTCGTGTACTACCCGCTGGACCACAAGTCCGCGTTCCAGCCGTATGTGGGCGCCGGTATCAACTACACCTGGATCTACGACGAGCACGTGGGCAGCCGCGCCGAACAGGCCGGCTTCAGCAACTTCAAGGCCGAGAACTCCTGGGGTTGGGCTGCACAGATCGGCGCCGACTACATGATCAACGACAAGTGGATGATCAACGCCCAGGCGCGCTACATCGACATCAGCACCAAGGCGACTGTGGATAACAACGCGCTGGGCCAGGGCACTCGGGCCAAGGTCAATGTGGATGTAGACCCGATGGTTTACATGGTGGGTATCGGCTACAAGTTCTAAGTCCCGTTTACGCCACACCGCATAACCCAAGTGGGAGGGGGCTTATGTGGGAGCCGGGCTTGCCCGCGATGCAGACACCACGGTGTATCAGTGATACCCAGGTGATGCTATCGCAGGCAAGCCAGCTCCCACATAAGTCCCCTCCCACTTTTGGTTTTGGGGTGTCAGCTATGGCGGTAGAAGCGATCCAGAAGCGCCGGCAAGCCTGCCCGCCATGCCCTGGGCTTGATGCCGAAGGTATGCAGGATTTTCTTGCAGGCCAACACCGCGTGCTGCGGTTCTTCTGCCGCGTCCGGCCGCGCCGCGTGGGCCTGGGCGGTGGGGGACTCGATGGCCAACGGATGGAAGTTGCGCGCTTCAGTCAGAATCGCCTGCCCCAGCGCCAGCGGGGTAGTCGCCTCGTGGCCGGCGTAATGGTAAGTGCCCCACAGCGGCGCGGCGCAATCGAGTTGCTTGAGCACCGAGATGATCACCCGCGCCGCATCGTCCACCGGCGTCGGATTGCCGCGCCGGTCGTCCGCCATCAGTAACTCATCGGGTTTCTCGGCCCGGGCCAGGAAACGCCCGAGGGTGCCGTCGACGCTGTCATCGAGCAGCCAGCCAAACCGCAGCAGCACATGCTGCGGGCACGTAGCGCGCACGCTTTGTTCGATACGCCACAACGCCTGGCCGCGCAGGCCCAGGGGCACCGGCTCGTCTTTCTCGCTGTAGGCCGTGGCGCGGGAGCCATCGAACACACGATAGCTGGACGGTTGCAGCAGGGTGATGCTGTGGTGCTGGCACAGTTCGGCCAGGCGCTCGATGGCGAATTCCTGGCCGGCCAGGCGGGTTTCGCTTACGGCTTCGGCCTGGAACCAGTCGAAATAGTAGGCGAGGTTGATCAACGCATCGGGACGGGTGTCGTCGAGCAATTGGGTGAGGCTTGCGGCATCCCAGCCGTCTTGGGGCGGTTTGGGGGCGAGGAAACCGATGTCTTCCTCCGCACCGAGGCGAATCAGCGCCTGCCCGAGGGCATTCCCGCCGCCCAGTAACATAAGGCGCATTCGCATAGATTGAGCAGGCCCGGTCTGTTTGGAACGATGGTTATTATCGACAGGCGTATGCGCCTTGCCGTAGGTAGTTGCCAGAATCGTTGCATTTTGCGGGTTTGTAGCGCAACCGTCACGGATAAAGTGCGGGGTTGCAACTTGGCCCCGCCGGTTGCATATAGGGTGAATGAACCTTCCCGAATCAACGGACAAGGGTTTGCACGGCTTTCACCCCGCCGTCAGCACTTGGTTCCGTAGTACCTTTCCTTCGGTGACCAACGCCCAGGCCCAGGCGTGGCCGTTGATCCGCCAGCGCCGCTCGACGCTGATCGCCGCGCCCACCGGCTCCGGCAAGACGCTGACGGCCTTCCTGGCAGTGCTAGACGACCTGGTGCACCAAGGCCTGGCCAACGGCGGCGAACTGCCGGACCAAACCCTGGTGGTGTATGTGTCGCCGCTCAAGGCGCTATCCAACGATATCCAGATCAACCTGCAAAACCCGCTGGCCGGCATTACCGAACATCTAGAGAAGCGGGGGCTGCCGCCGCTGGTAATCCGCACCGCTGTGCGCACCGGCGACACCCCGCAAAAAGACCGCGCCCAGATGCGCAAACGCGCACCGCATATCCTGGTAACCACTCCTGAATCGCTCTACGTGCTGCTCGGCTCGGATTCCGGCCGGCACATGCTCGCCAGCACACGTACGGTGATCGTCGATGAGATCCACGCCATCGCCGCTGGCAAGCGCGGCAGCCACTTGGCCTTGAGCCTGGAGCGCCTGCAAGGGCTGTGTGCCGAGCCATTGACCCGTATCGGCTTGTCGGCCACGCAAAAACCCATCGAAGCCGTCGCGCGCTTTTTAGTCGGCACCGAACGTGATTGCGCCATTGTGGATATCGGCCACGCCCGCCCCCGTGACCTGGCGATCGAAGTGCCGCCGGTGCCGCTCTCGGCGGTGATGGCCAACGACGTGTGGGAGTTGGTCTACGATCGCCTCGCGCAATTGGCCCGTGAACACCGCACCACCCTGGTATTCGTCAACACCCGGCGCCTGGCCGAACGCCTGGCCCGGCACTTGAGCGAGCGCCTGGGCAAGACCGCCGTGGCCGCTCACCACGGCAGTCTGGCCAAGGAGATGCGCCTGGACGCCGAACAGCGCCTCAAGGCCGGCGAACTGCAAGTGTTGATCGCCACGGCGTCCCTGGAGCTGGGGATTGATATCGGCGAAGTGGACCTGGTGTGCCAGATCGGCTCACCCGGTTCCATCAACGGCTTCCTGCAACGGGTCGGCCGTTCCGGGCACCAGGTCGGCGGCACGCCCAAGGGGCGCCTGTTTGCCACCACCCGCGACGACCTGATCGAGTGCGCCGCGCTGCTCGACTGCGTGCGCCGTGGCGAGCTGGATACCTTGCATATTCCGGTGGCACCGCTCGATGTACTCGCCCAGCAGATCATCGCCGAGGTCAGCGCCCAGGAATGGCCGGAACAGGCGCTGCTGGCGCTTATCCACCGCGCCGCGCCTTACGCCGAACTGGATGAACGCCACTACCAGGCCCTTTTGCAGATGCTCAGCGAGGGCTACAACGGCCGCCAGGGCATGCGCAGCGCCTACCTGCACCGCGACGCCGTGGCCCACACCCTGCGCGGCCGCCGTGGCGCCAGGCTCACGGCGGTAACCAGCGGCGGCACGATCCCCGACAATGCCGACTACAGCGTGTTGCTGGAGCCGCAAAGCCTGAATATCGGCAGCGTCAACGAAGACTTTGCGGTGGAAAGCATCGCCGGGGATATCTTCCAGCTCGGCAATACCTCCTATCGCATCCTACGGGTCGAAGCCGGCAAGGTGCGGGTCGAAGATGCCCAGGGCCAACCCCCGACCATTCCGTTCTGGTTGGGTGAAGCCCCCGGGCGCAGCAACGAGTTATCGGTGGCCGTGGCCCGCTTGCAAGGGCAATTGGACAGCTTGCTCGGCGCCACGCCCGGCGACCTGCAACCGGCCCTCGACTGGCTTACCGGCACCCTGGGTCTCAATGTCGCCAGCGCCGACCAACTGTTGGATTACCTCGCCCGGTCGCGCCAGGCCCTGAGCGCCTTGCCGTCCCAGGACACATTGATCATGGAACGGTTTTTCGATACGTCCGGCGGCACCCAACTGATCATCCACACGCCGTTTGGCAGCCGCATCAACCGCGCCTGGGGCCTGGCCTTGCGCAAGCGCTTTTGCCGTACCTTCAATTTCGAGCTGCAAGCGGCGGCCAGTGAAAATGCCATCGTGCTGTCGTTGTCCACCAGCCACAGCTTCGCGCTGGATGAGGTGTGGCGTTACCTCAACAGCAACAGTGCCGAGCACATCCTGATCCAGGCCGTGCTGGATGCGCCACTGTTCGGTGTGCGCTGGCGCTGGAATGCCGGCGTGGCCCTGGCGCTGCCGCGTTATACCGGCGGGCGCAAGGTGGCGCCGCAGATCCAGCGCATGAAGAGCGAAGACCTGATCGCCAGCGTATTTCCCGACCAGATCGCCTGCCTGGAAAACCTCGCCGGCGAACGCGAAATCCCCAACCACCCGCTGGTGGAGCAAACCCTCGACGACTGCCTGCACGAGGCCATGGACAGCGACGCCTGGCTGGCGCTGCTGCGGCGCATGGAACGCGGCGACGTGCGGTTGATCAGCCGCGACCTGCCCGCGCCCTCGCCCATGGCCGCAGAAATCCTCAGCGCTAAACCCTATACCTTCCTCGACGACGCCCCCCTGGAAGAGCGCCGCACCCAGGCCGTGCTCAACCGCCGCTGGAGCGACCCGCAGAGCACTGACGACTTGGGCGCCCTGGATGCCGACGCCATCGCCGGTGTACGCGAAGAAGCCTGGCCGGCGCCCAATGGCCTGGATGAAATGCATGAAGCGTTGATGAGCCTGGCGTGCATCGCAGCGGGCGAAGTTACGCCGCAATGGGCCCAATGGTTGCAGGCACTGCGCAAGGCCGGGCGGGCCTATCAGTTGCCCAACGGAATGTGGGTCGCCGTAGAGCGCTTGAATTGTTTGCAGGCGCTGTATCCCAACGATCTGCCGTTGCTGCCGGGGTTCGATGAGCCCTGGTCCTTTGATGAAGCGCTGGTGGAAGTGCTGCGTGCGCGCCTCAGTGGTTTCGGCCCACTGACCCTGGTCGAGATCGCAGCGCCCCTGGCATTACCGGTGGTGGCGCTTACCCAGGCCCTGGCACGCCTGGAACAAGAAGGCTACGTGCTGCGCGGTCACTTCAGCCCCGGCGTGGGTGAAGAACAATGGTGCGAACGTCATTTGCTCGCGCGCATTCATCGCTACACGGTCAAGCGCCTGCGCCGGGAAATCGAGCCGGTGGCATTGCAGGATTTCATGCGCTTTCTGTTCGATTGGCAGCACCTGTCCGACAGCACACGCGGCCAGGGCAGCGCCGTGTTGCCGCAAATCGTCGGCCAGTTCGAAGGCTATGCCGCCGCCACGTCAGCCTGGGACACAGACCTGCTCAGCGCCCGCATCAAGGATTACTCATCGACCTGGCTCGATGACCTGTGCCGCAGCGGCAAGCTGGTCTGGACGCGCCTGAGCAACAAGGCCGGCGCCATGGCGTTGCGCAGCACCCCGGTGGTTTTGCTCCCCCGTAGCCAGGTAGCGTTGTGGAGCGGGCTGACCGAGCCTACCGACAGCACCACCTTGTCGCCCAAGACGCAGAAGGTCCACCTGGCCCTGCGCGAGCATGGCGCGCTGTTTTTCGATGAACTGGTACATGAGGCCCATTTGCTGCGCAGCGAGCTGGAGACAGCCTTGCAGGAATTGGTAGGCGCCGGCTTGGTGAATGCTGACAGCTTCGCCGGCCTGCGCGCCTTGACCACCCCCGCCAGCAAACGCCAGGCGCGCAGCAGTCGACGTGGGCGCGGGGCGTTTGTCGGGGGTATGGACGACGCCGGGCGTTGGGCCTTGGTTCGCCGCTCGGCGACCGCCGCCGGCGCGCATACGGCCGAGACCCTGGAGCATGTGGCGATGACCCTGCTGCGCCGCTATGGCGTGGTGTTCTGGCGGCTGCTGGAGCGCGAGGCGGATTGGTTACCGAATTGGCGCGAGTTGCTGCGCACTTTCCATCGGTTGGAGGCGCGAGGCGAGATCCGTGGCGGGCGGTTTGTCAGTGGGTTGGCGGGAGAGCAGTTTGCATTGCCGGAGGCGATACCGTTGCTGCGCGAGGTGCGGCGACGGCCCCATGACGGGAGTTTAATTGCGGTGTGTGGGGCGGATCCGTTGAATCTTGTCGGCACGCTGTTGCCGGGAGCCAAGGTGCCAGCGGTAAGCGGTAACCGGGTTGTGTACCGTGATGGGGTGCCGGCGGCGGTGATGGTAGGGGGCAAGCAGCAGGTTTTGTTGGAGGTGGATCAGCAGGCGGTACAGCAGAAGTTGATCAGGCGCTGACCTTGAGGGCCTCATGATTGAGACCTGGGCTGCTCCGTCAACACCACCGCATCCTGCTCATGCTCCTGCGCCACACGCTTAGGCAACAACACCTGCTGTGGATAAGTTTGCGCAAAATGCACCTCATCACAGTTATCCACAAGCTTTTTCAAGCGCTGATTAAACGCCCGGCTGACTGCGTATTGGCCACCCGAAACCGTGCGGAACTGCGCGGTGAGCACCACGCCATTGAGGTCCATCTTGTCCACGCCAAATACTTCAAGCGGCCCTTGCAGGTTGTACTTGAGGAACACGTCGTCGCGGATCGACTGGCCGGCCTCGCGGATCAGCTCCACGGCCCTGTCCACGTCGGTGTCGTAAGTGAACTGCACTGAGAAGAAGGCATAGGCGAATTGACGCGACTGGTTGGTGACCGCCTTGATCTGCCCGAACGGCACCGAATGCACAAACCCCTTGCCGTCACGCAGGCGCAGGGTGCGGATGGTCAGGCCCTCCACGGTGCCGGCGTGACCAGAGTCGAGCACCACCCAATCGCCGATGGACAGGGTGTCTTCGATGATGATGAACAGGCCAGTAATCACGTCCTGCACCAATTGCTGGGAACCGAAACCGATCGCCAGTCCCACCACCCCGGCGCCCGCCAGCAATGGCGCGACATTGATGCCCAGGTTGGCCATGGTGGTAATCGCGCAGATCACCACCAGGATGATCTTCACTGCATTGCGCAGCAGCGGCAGGATGGTTTTGACCCGGGTGCTGGGCTGGCGACTGGAGCGTTTATTCACCGGTGGTTTGAGGGCTTCCTGAATCGCGGTGTCGAGCACCACCCAGAACAGCCATGTCACCAACAGGATCAGGCCGATACTGCTGAGGGAATCACTGATGGCCCGGCCCACCGAGTTGCGCTGGGCGAATTCGAACAGCGAAACGCCCCAGATACGCCCGAGTATCTCGATAAACGCGATGGCCATGACGATACGCAAAATCGCGTGCAGCAAACTCAGGAAGCGTTCCTTGTAGGCGCTGCTGCGTTGGATCGATACCTGGCTGCGGGACTTGAACAGGTGTTGCAGCACGGTGCTGAGAAACACCGTGCCGATCAGTAACAAGGTGGTGAGCAACGCGCAGCGCAGGGCCTCTTGGTTGTCGTCACCGGCACCAATCAGGTTGACCGCCGACACCAGCACCATCAACAGAATCGGCCAGTACCAGAGCCCGGAAAACACCCGCAGCGACTGTTGCAATGCTGGATGTTTGAGACGCTGGGCCAACGGCCGATTGCGGATCAAATGGGCCACCGGCCGCCGCAGGCGTACCACCAGCACGCCAAAGATGACCGCGGCAAACAAGCCGGTAAACACGGCGATGCTGCTGGTGATATTGCCGCCCAACTGACGAGCGATTTGCGGGCTGGTCAGCGCATCGCTGAGGGCCGCGAGAAAGCCGATCAGGAATAGAGGCTTGGGGCAATAGTCACGAATGATCCGCACGGCAGGCCGCTTGTGGCCGACGTTGAACATGACAATGACGCACAGCAACAGCGAGGTGGAAAAGATGCCACTACTGGTGGCGTAGGCAAAACACAGTGCCAGGGCTCGGCCGACAGACGTGGGTAAAAAGTGACTGACATAAAGGGTCAGCGGCAGGCAGATCAGCGCTGGAATCGTGTAGGGAACTACATAGCCCAGCAAGCCTTGCAGCCGTTGGCGCCGCGCGAGGAATGGGCGGCGGCTCGAGCGTTGCACAACCAGGCGCCCAAGTATCGTCAAGACCGCAAAGGCACCGACCCACACCCCAGACAACAGCAGGAAATCGCCCGCCACGCTCCACGGCGAGCGTGCGGCTGTCTGGTCTACCAGGCGCCCTACTTCGTCCGCGGCGCGATCAGCACGCAGGCGCCAGGCGTCGATGAGGTTCTGGTCGAGGTCGAGCTTGTTCTGCACGTCGTCGATGCTTGAACTGATGGCCCCGAGCAGCCCGCCTTCTACCAGCAGTTCCGGCTTGGCCGGCGTTTCGGCAGCGGGCGCCGTTGCCGCGGCTTGCAGGGCGCCATTGCCGCAGAGCAGCAGCGCGACGAGCAGTAATGCAGTCTTTGGATTCAGCAAAACAGCAAGCTCCTTCAGCAGGGTCTGTAAGGAACTGACGAGCTTGGGCCCTTATCGTTCCCTGCGTTTGCAATGCCCCTCCCACATTTCACCCCCTGTACCGCCTGTAGGAATGTGGAAACTTTCAGCCAAACAGCGCAGTCATCCCATAACGGAGGTCACCTCACCCACCATCCACGGGAGCACACATGGCGGCGATTCACATCGGCATTTCCGGCTGGCGCTACACGCCCTGGCGCGGGGACTTTTACCCCGAAGGGCTGACCCAGAAACGCGAGTTGCAGTTTGCGTCACGCGCCGTCAACAGCATCGAAATCAACGGCTCGTTCTATGCGTTGCAAACCCCCAAGCGCTACGCCGAGTGGTATGCCGATACGCCCGAAGGTTTCCTGTTCAGTGTCAAGGCGCCCCGTTTCATCACGCATATCCTGCGCCTGCGGGACGTGCACAAGCCGATGGCGAATTTCTTCGCTTCCGGGGTGCTCGAACTCAAAGAAAAACTCGGCCCCATCCTCTGGCAGTTTCCGCCCAGCTTCAAATTTGACGCCACGCTGTTCGAAACCTTCCTGGCCCAATTACCCACCGATACCCAACAGGCGGCCGCCCTCGCCCGCCAGCATGAGCCACGCCTGAACGGCAAGGCGAGCATGAAGGCCTATGCCAAGAAACCTTTGCGCCATGCCGTGGAGATTCGCAACAAGAGTTTTGCCGTACCGGAGTTCATCCAGATGCTGGATAAACACGGAGTGGCCCTGGTGGTCGCGGACACCGCAGGCAAGTGGCCGTACATGGAAGACGTGACCGCCAACTTCATGTACCTGCGCTTGCACGGCGATAAGCAGCTATATGCCAGCGGTTATAGCGCCGAAGCGCTCCAGCGCTGGGGTGACCGCATCGAACGCTGGGCCCAGGGCAAGCAGCCTGCCGATGCACACCTGGTCGACCCGCACCACACACCCCGCAGGCGTAAACAGCGCGATGTGTTCTGTTTTTTCGACAACGACATCAAAGTTCGCGCCCCCTTCGATGCACGCCAATTGCTGCAACGCTTCGGACTGGACGAACACCTGCTCACCGAGCCTGGCCGACTGCCGGAACCAGGAGTATTGCCATGACGCATCCAGAGCTGATCCCCACCCCGCCGACCACCGCCATCACCCGTTTCACGGTGCTGACGGTCAATATCCACAAGGGTTTCACCGCATTGAATCGCCGCTTCATCTTGCCCGAACTGCGTGAAGCGGTGCGCAGCGTGGGCGCCGACATGGTGTTCTTGCAGGAGATCCATGGCACTCACGAACGCCATCCCCAGCGCTACAGCGACTGGCCAAAAATGCCGCAGTATGAGTTCCTGGCCGACAGCATCTGGCCGCAGTTTGCCTATGGGCGCAATGCGGTGTACCCCCATGGCGACCATGGCAATGCACTGCTGTCGAAATTCCAGATCATCCGCTACGACAACCTCGACATTTCGCAAAGCGGCCATGAAAACCGCGGCCTGCTGCATTGCGTGTTGCGCCTGCCGGGCAGCGGCCAGCAGGTGCACGCGATCTGCATCCACCTGGGCTTGCGCGAGGTGCATCGCCAACAACAATTGCGGTTGCTGGAACAACGTATCAGCGAGATTCCGGCCGATGCGCCGTTGGTGGTCGCTGGCGATTTCAACGACTGGCGGCAAAAAGCCGACCTGAGCGAAAGCGGTTTGCAGGAAGTGTTCATGCACACCCTTGGCAAACCGGCGCGCACCTTCCCGGCACGCCTGCCGTTGCTGCCGCTGGACCGCATTTATGTGCGTAACTTGACGGTGCACAACCCGCGCGTACTCACCACTCGCCCTTGGTCCCATCTCTCAGACCATGTGCCGCTGTCGGTGGAGGTTGAGCTATGAACGTCGCGGTAGACCATATCGCCACAGACCAACCGCCAGATGACAGCAAAGCGCGGGATCTGGATTACGGCTGGCAGAGCGGCAACCAGGTGGCGTTGCTGGAGAACGGCGAGGCGTACTTTCCCGCTGTGTTCGAGGCTTTGCGGGCGGCAGAGCGCGAGATCCTGCTGGAGACCTTCATCCTCTTTGAAGACAAGGTCGGCTTTGAGCTGCACAGCATCCTCATCGAGGCGGCCAAGCGTGGGGTAAAGGTGGTGGTCAGCCTCGACGGTTTTGGTTGCGGCGAGCTGAGCCCGGGCTTCCTGCGGGAGTTGGCCGAAGCCGGGGTGATGGTGCAGATGTTCGACCCGGCGCCCAAGACCTTCGGCATACGCACTAACTGGTTTCGCCGCCTGCACCGCAAGATTGTCGTGGTGGATGCCCGCGTGGCGTTTATCGGCGGGATCAATTTTTCTGCTGACCACTTGGCGGATTTCGGCCCCGAAGCCAAGCAGGATTACTCAGTACAGGTGATCGGCCCGGCTGTGGCCGACCTGCACCATTTCGCCCTCGCCCAAAGTGGCCGCCAAGTGCGCAGCCGTCGCGGTTGGCGACGGCGCCAGCAACGGCCTTCGCCCTGGACGAGCGAGCCAGGCGACGGCCTGGTGCGCCTGATTTATCGCGATAACATTCAGCATCGTGACGATATCGAAGACGCGTATATCCACGCCTTGAGCCAGGCTCGGCGGCGCGTGGTGATCGCCAACGCGTATTTCTTCCCCGGCTATCGCCTGCTTCGCGAGATCCGCAACGCGGCGCGCCGTGGCGTGCACGTGCAGTTGATCATGCAAGGCCAGCCGGACGTGCTGTTGGCGAAACTCGCTGCGCGCATGCTCTATGACTACTTGCTCAAGGATGGCGTGGTGATTCACGAATACTGCCAACGCCCGCTGCACGGCAAGGTGGCGCTGGTGGATGACGAATGGAGCACCGTCGGTTCGAGCAACCTGGACCCACTGAGCCTGGCATTAAACCTGGAAGCCAATGTGCTGATTCGCGACCGGGCTTTCAATCAGCAGCTCTACGAACGCCTGGAAGCCCTGGCCCGAAATCATTGCCAGACCATGCCGGAAAAGCGCAAGCCACGTCTGTGGCTCTGGCGCTTGACCGTGGGTTTCCTGGTGTTTCATGTGATGCGCCATTTCCCGGTACTGGCCAGTTGGTTACCGGCCCACAAACCGCGCTTGAAACCTTTTGAGGCCACGCCCCATGACGTCTGAAGCCCGCCCCCAAGCGCAAGCCTCTGGGTTCAAGCGCTGGAAGAAACCGCTGACGATCGCGTTCTTCGTGCTGCTGATCGTGTTGTTTACCCTGCTGGCCCGGCGCATTGACTGGAGCGAAGTGTTCCAGACCCTGAGCGAGTTCAAGCTGCGCACATTGTTCATCGCCGGCGCGCTGACGCTGTGCAGTTTTATCGTCTATGCCTGCTTCGACTTGATCGGCCGCACCTACATTCGCCAGCCGTTGCGTTGGAAGCAGATATTGCCGGTGGGTTTCATCAGCTACGCGTTCAACCTCAACCTCAGCGCCTGGGTCGGTGGCATCGCCATGCGGTATCGGCTGTATTCGCGCCTGGGCGTGAGCACCAGCAATATCGCCAAGATCCTCGGCCTGAGCCTGGCCACCAATTGGTTTGGCTATATGGCGTTGGCCGGGGTGGTGTTCAGCAGCGGGTTGGTGACCCTGCCGCCGGGCTGGAAGCTCAGCAGCGGCGCCTTGCAAGGGGTCGGGGGGTTGTTGGTGCTCGCGAGCCTGGGCTACCTGGCGGCGTGCCGGTTTTCGAAAAAGCGCGCGTGGTCGATCCGCGGTATCGAGATCAACTTGCCGTCGCTGCGTATGGCCTGTTTGCAACTGGCCCTGGGTGCGTTGAACTGGTCGTTGATGGCGGCGGTGATATTTGCCTTGTTGCCCGCCAAACTGGATTACCCCCTAGTGCTGGGGGTGCTGTTGATCAGCGCAATTGCCGGGGTGGTCACCCATATTCCCGCCGGCTTGGGGGTTTTGGAGGCGGTGTTCATTGCGCTGTTGCAGCATGAGGCGTCGCGGGGGAGTTTGCTGGCCGGGCTGATCGCGTACCGGGCGATTTATTTTATCTGCCCGTTGTTGA
Organism: Pseudomonas sp. FSL L8-0168; assembly: GCF_037976155.1. Classification (NCBI taxonomy): domain Bacteria; kingdom Pseudomonadati; phylum Pseudomonadota; class Gammaproteobacteria; order Pseudomonadales; family Pseudomonadaceae; genus Pseudomonas; species Pseudomonas sp. FSL L8-0168. The sequence continues at coordinate 4,627,586 of NZ_CP150262.1, forward strand.
TTGCACTGGTGATGTATTTGGGGGTGGAGGCCAAGGCCAAGGCGTTGCGGGTTAAGAAAACTGCCTGATGAGACGGTGGTGACGGTGGAATCGCTATCGCGGGCAAGCCCGGCTCCCACAGGGGAATGCATTCCCAGGTGGGAGCCGGGCTTGCCCGCGAAAGCGATCACAAGGGCAACGACTATCGAGCCTGAATGATGCTCAACCGCTCCCCCACCACCATCTCGGTAATCCAGTCCACCAGGATCGAGGTGTAGGCCTGTTGCGACACCGGGTCGCTCAGGGAATGGTCGGCGCCGTCGATGATGCGGTGGGTCAGGGAGTGGGTTTGCTGGCACGCCGCGCGGTAACTCATGATGGTGGCGTGAGGCACATGGTCGTCGGTTTCCGATTCGACAATCAGCACATCGCCGGTAAATTGCGCGCAGGCATGCAGGGCACGGTTGGTTTCGGCGTGCACGAGGGTGCCGCGGTAATCCATCAGGTCGGCTTTATCCAAGTCGCGCTTGGGCTTGAGCCATTCCTGATCGCGGTACAGCGCCGGCACTCGCAGCGCCAGCCAACGTACCGGGCGCAATGAGGTGAGGATCGCTGCCAGATAGCCGCCATAACTGGTGCCCACCACTGCCACAGCCGAGGTGTCGATAGCCGGGTGGGACAGCAGGCGATCGTAGGCGGCCAACAGGTCGCGCAGGTTGTCTTCGCGGGTGACGCGCGACAAAGGGATGCCGGTGCCAGCATGGCCACGCAGGTCGAAGGTCAGGCATACACATCCAAGGCCTGCGATACCTTTGGCCCGCTCCAGGTCGCGCTCCTGGCTGCCGCCCCAGCCGTGCACGAACAACACGCCGGGCACTTTGGACTTGGGACTGAGGAATGTCCCGCTCATCTGTTCGTCGTCTATATCGATGGTGATGCTCTCGCTTCTAGCCGTCATAAGTCTTGACCGTCACATACTTGAGTAGAAAGTCGCTGTTTTCGGCCGGGCCTCGGTATACCTCGATGGCATCCGCCGGCAGCGCCTGGTCTACATAGGTTTCTACCGAGGACACACGGATGGCTTTAAGGCCCGGATGGTTGATAAAACTCTGCAACGCCGCGACTTCCGCGCTGCTGGCCCCGCCCATGCGCCAGGATTGTTCGAGCACACCACTGCGGCGCTGGCCTGTGCTGTCCAGGCCTTGGGCGATGTCGTAGTTGCGGCGCGAGGCGAAGAAGCTTGGGTAGGCTTCGTCCGCAGCACGGTCGAAAACCAGCGCCTGTTCAATGGCCTCACGCACGTCTTCACGCAGATCCAGTTTGAGCAGGGCAGCATAATCACCGGGGACGACCAGCAGATCGGAACCGCCGTAGACCTCTTCCCCCTGCCCGTCTTGGGTCAGGTGCTGCTCGCCGCAGTAGCTAATGAGGTGATCGCCAATAAAACTCTGGCCCACACTGTGGGTGACCACCGCGTGCAGGTCTTGTTCCAGCACCACGCCTTCATTGAACATTCGGGCCGCTTCCGGGCGCGCCACTATCGCGTCGAACTCATCCAGGCTGTGGATAACTTCCTGCCCGCGCCCTGCACAGGCGTTCACGGGTTTCAGACGAATCGGGCCACTGTAGAGCAAGCGGGTCGCGGCAGGCCGCGCGTCCTCAAGGGCGAACACACTCACGCCGTCCAACACTACGTCACGCACGCGCTCGCAGAATGTCGGCGACCAGCCTTCGGGCGCCTTGGCGTCGGGACTCAGCAGGCCATGCGTGATGGCCTTGGTGCAGATAAAAGCGTGATCGACATAGCCGCCCCACAGATCGCCAGGCCCCTTGATATTGAGCTGGCGCGCTTGGGCTGGCCCGACCAGGGTTTGCGTGGGCAGCAGATACAATTCCCGACCCGCATGCAGGGCCGGGTCGTAACTGCCACCGAACTTGAGCCCCAGGATCTGCGCCAGCCAGCGTGCGAGGGCGCGGTTGGTTTCGATTTCATGCAGGGGCGCCCCCTCTCGCATGGAGTGGGCGACCACCAACTTCTTGCGACTTATGGGGGTCATGCGGTCCCCTTTTCCATCAACCTTTGTGTAGCAATGAGGTTGCATGGATCAGGCCAACGCTGTGATTGAGCGGATAGTTGTTAAATCAATCAGTTGCGCAAAAAGTGATGGCCGTTAGCCTGTTTTATTCTGCACGACCCGGGGCGAACCCTGCGGCGTTCTGCACGATTCAAACCCCAAAGCGGTTGCGGTAATCGCTGGGGGACAGGCCGGTGATTTTCTTGAAAATGGTACGAAAGGCACCGGGGTCTTGATAGCCCACGGTCCAGGCAATGTGATCGATGGTGCCGTTGGTGAACTCCAGCATCTGCCGCGCCTTGCCGACCCGCAGGTGTTGGCAGTACTCAGTGGGTTTCAATCCGGTGGCGCTGCGAAAGCGCCGCAGAAAGGTGCGCTCTTCCAGGTTCGCCTCCTGCGCCATCGCTGCCACGGACACGTCCACCGCGCCACTGGCTTGCAGCCAATGCTGGACCTTGAGGACCGCACCATCACCGTGCCTGAGAAGCGGCGCAAAGTTACTACCACATTGGCTGGCGCTGGCGCTGTGTTCGATCACCAGAAAACGCGCCGTATCGGCCGCCACGCTCGGGCCCATCAGCCGGTCGACCAGGCGCAGGCCCAGTTCGGACCAGGCCATCAGCCCCGCGGAAGTGATCAGGTCGCCGTCATCGACAATGGGTTTATCCGCTTCCAGGCGCACCGCCGGGTAACTGGCCGCAAAAGACTTCGCGGAGGACCAGTGGGTGGTGGCGCTGCGGCCATCCAACAGGCCGCTGCGCGCCAGCATGATCGAGCCGATGCACACGCCGCCCAGCACGGTGCCGCCCGCATGTTGCAGGCGCAGCCATTCCAGCAGCGCCGGCGGCGCCTGGTCTTCGGTGAACTCTGCAATCGAGGGCGGCACCAACACGGCCATCATCGGTTGGTCGGGGCCTGGGTGGCTGTCGAACGTGCGCGCGGGCGTGCCGTGGGCATCTACCTGCCAGTGGCTGACCCGCAGCAGCGGTAATTGCGCAGATTCATGCTCGGCGGCGATGCGGTTAGCGACCCCGAACAGGTCGGTCAGCCCGTGGACTGCGGCGAGTTGCGCGCCCTGGTAGATCAACACACCCAGCTCGACAGTGCTGCGTTGCGCGGCCATTGTCAGTTTTCCCCCTGTTATTGTCGGTGCGGCCAATTCTCGGCGTGATCGCCAGCTAAGATACTAGGCCCATCAACCCATCACGAGGCAACACACATGGCCAAGCAGGCGCTCATCCTAATCGATATCCAGAACGACTACTTCCCCCAGGGCAAGTGGCCGCTCGACGGCGTGGAAGCCGCAGCGGACAAGGCGGCGCAGGTGCTCCAGGCGTTTCGACAAGCAGGCGATGCGGTGATTCATGTACGGCATGAGTTCGCTGGCGACGACGCACCGTTCTTCACACCGGGCTCCGAAGGCGCGCACTTGCATGCCAAGGTGCTCAACGAGGGCGAGGAACCGGTGGTGCTCAAACACTTCGTGAATGCGTTTCGCCAAACCAACCTGCGCGAACTGCTGGAACAGCGCAGCATCACCGACGTGGTGGTGGTAGGCAGCATGAGCCATATGTGCATTGACGCCGTGGTACGGGCGGCGGCGGACCTGGGCTACAAGGTTACGGTGATCCATGATGCCTGCGCGACCCGCGACCAGGAATTCAACGGGCAGGTGATTCCGGCGGCGCAGGTGCACGGGGCGTACATGGCCTCCCTGGCCTTTGGCTATGCGGGTGTGGTGTCGGCAGAGGAATATTTGAAGGCCCAAGCAGCGGCCGCGTGACCGCCAATCAGGCCGATCGCTTTAGCGTGTGGCGATGATGAACAGGCGCGGAAAGGGCAACAACACCGTGCCATCGGCCAGGGCGGGATAAGCCTGGGTAATTCGCGCCTGGTATTGCTGCAGGAAGGCGGCTTTTTCATCGTCGGTCAACGGCGCAAGAAAAGGCCGCAATGCCGAAGCCTTGAACCACTCCACCACCGCCGTGTGGTCCGCCAACGGGTGGTGATAGGTGGTGCGCCATACATCCACGGTACTGCAATACTTGCTCAACAGTTCGTAGTAGTAACTGGCGGTGTGCCGCTCATTGTGTTTGACCGCCCCTATCTTCGCCGACCACGGGCCATCGGCCGCAACTTCACGGGCCAGGCGATGGGCGGGCTCGTCAAGGTTGTCCGGGGTTTGCACCGCCAGCGTACCGCCTGGGTTCAGTTGGTGGACCAAGTGCGGGTAGAGCGTGGCGTGGTCGGGCAGCCATTGCAGCGAGGCATTGGCCAGAATCACATCCAAGCGTTGCGCAGGATGCCAGGCGCCGATATCTGCCAGCTCGAAGTTCAACCTGGGCAGGCGCTTGCGGGCGTCTACCAACATGTCATCGGAGCTGTCCATGCCAGTGACGTGCGCTTGGGGGAAACGCTCGGCCAGCACTTCGGTGGAGTTTCCCGGCCCGCACCCCAGGTCGACTGCGGTGCCCACGTCGGTGTTGGGAATTGCCGCAATCAGGTCACGGACAGGGCGAGTGCGCTGCTGTTCGAACATCGTGTACTGCTTGGCGGACCAGGTCATCACAGCCTTCCTTCTTTCTTAGAGGTGGCGACAGCCTAAATCTTGTGAGCCATGAGAACAAATGCTGGGGTTGGTGTGCTGCCTGCAAAAAGGCAGCGCGTGCACCGACGCCTGTTCATCGCCCATAAAAAAACCCCGATGCTTTCGCTATCGGGGGTTTTGTTTGTTCAGGGTCGGTCTTGGACCTTAGAACGGGATATCGTCATCAAAGCTGTCGAAATCCTGAGCCGGTTGCGGAGCAGCCTGCTGTGGTGCAGGGCGCGACTCACGCTGTGGCTGCTGGCTTGGCTGCGGACGCGACTGCTGTGGGCGCGGTGCCGAGTTGGACATGCCGCCCTGGCCCTGTTGGTCGCCCTGTGGACGGCCGCCCAGCAGTTGCATGGTGCCTTGCATGTCGACCACGATTTCGGTGGTGTAACGCTTGATGCCGTCTTTTTCCCACTCACGGGTTTGCAGTTTGCCTTCGATGTAGACCTGCGAACCTTTGCGCAGGTATTCACCGGCGATCTCTGCGACCTTGCCGAACATCGACACGCGGTGCCATTCGGTCTTCTCGACCTTCTGGCCGGTCTGCTTGTCGGTCCACTGTTCGCTGGTCGCCAGGCTCAGGTTGGTCACGGCGTTACCGTTAGGCAAGTAGCGAACTTCGGGATCCTGGCCGCAAGTACCGACCAATATGACTTTGTTAACCCCACGGGCCATAACGTTCTCCTAGGCTGGGCGCGCTGTCGGCACTGGGTTGACCAGTTGCTCGAGCGTCGCGCGATCCAATAATTCGGTGTCCAATTTGATGTAAATGGCCGCCTCTTCAGCGACCACGACTGCATCCGTTACCCCTACGACAGCCTTCAGGCGCTCTACCAGGCCGGCTTCGCGGATCGCCTCGGGCGATAGCGGCAAACGCAGACTGGTGACGTAGGGAGGTTCGCGCATGGTAACAGCAAAGACCAGCCAAAGTGCAGCCAGCCCGGCGCATCCGAGGAACACAACCGACAAACCGCCATGCTGGAACATCCAGCCGCCCATGATGCCGCCCAACGCAGAACCCAGGAACTGGCTGGTGGAATACACCCCCATGGCCGTGCCCTTACCGCCTGCCGGTGAAACTTTACTGATCAGTGACGGCAACGACGCTTCGAGCAGGTTGAAGGCGGTGAAAAACACCACCGTACCAATCACCAATGCTCGCAGGCTGTCGCCGAACTGCCAGAAGAATAGTTCAGTGAGCATCAATGTCGCGACGGCGCCGAGTAAAACTCGTTTCATTTTGCGTTTCTTCTCGCCATAGATGATGAACGGGATCATGGCGAAGAACGAAATCAACAGCGCAGTGAGGTAGACCCACCAGTGCTGTTCCTTGGGCAGGCCGGCTTTTTCCACCAGGGCCAGGGGCAAGGCGACGAAGCTGCACATCAGCATGGCGTGTAATACGAAGATACCTAAATCCAGGCGCAGCAGGTCCGGGTGCTTGAGCGTCGGCAGCAACGCCTTGCGTGCGACGCCCGATTCACGATGCTGCAGGGTGCCGGTGGAGCGCGGCACCATAAAAGCCACGATCAGGATGCCGAACAACGCCATGCCGCCCGTGGCCAGGAATAGCCCATGCAAGCCGAACGCGCGCGTGAGTAAGGGGCCGACCACCATTGCCACGGCAAACGACAGGCCGATGGTCATGCCGATCATCGCCATGGCCTTGGTGCGGTGTTGTTCGCGGGTCAGGTCCGACAGCAGCGCCATCACGGCGGCGGAAATCGCACCGGCGCCCTGCAGGATGCGCCCGGCGATCACGCCCCAGATCGAATCGGACTGGGCCGCTAGCACACTGCCAAGGGCGAATACGATCAGCCCGAGATAGATCACCGGGCGACGGCCAATGCGGTCGGAAATAATCCCGAACGGGATCTGGAAAATCGCCTGGGTCAGGCCATAGGCACCAATCGCCAGGCCGATCAAGGCGGGGGTCGCCCCTGCGAGATCCATCCCATAGGTGGCCAGCACCGGCAACACCATAAACATGCCCAGCATACGGAAAGCGAACACCAGGGCCAGACCGCTTGCCGCTCGGGTCTCGCCGCTACTCATGCGTTCGCTGTGGGGATCGTGCATGGAAAAACCTCGTGTGAACCGGCGGCGATTCTACCAGTCCCATCGATTGAGAGGGTATATGCGGCGCTTTGCCGCGCAGCTTTCATGTAAGGCTGCAAGCGGCGTTTTGACAGTGTATATTCATCCAGTCTTTAGCCGTATACTCCGCCATCATTTACGCCCGCCGTGCGAGGCCATCTTGGACAAGATCCTGATTCGTGGGGCTAGAACCCACAACCTGAAGAACATCGACCTGACCCTGCCCCGGGACAAACTGATCGTCATCACCGGCTTGTCCGGCTCCGGCAAATCGTCCCTGGCGTTCGACACGCTGTATGCCGAAGGTCAGCGTCGCTATGTGGAATCCCTGTCGGCCTACGCCCGGCAGTTCCTGTCGATGATGGAAAAGCCCGATGTCGACACCATTGAAGGCCTGTCGCCGGCTATTTCCATCGAGCAGAAATCCACGTCCCACAACCCGCGCTCCACCGTGGGTACCATTACCGAAATCTACGACTATCTGCGCCTGCTGTATGCGCGCGTGGGCATTCCGCGCTGCCCGGACCACGATATTCCCCTGGAAGCCCAGACCGTCAGCCAGATGGTCGACCTGGTACTGGCCCAGCCAGAGGGCGCCAAGCTGATGCTGCTGGCGCCCGTCATTCGCGAGCGCAAGGGTGAACACCTGTCGGTCTTCGAAGAACTGCGTGCCCAGGGCTTCGTGCGGGCGCGCATCAACGGCAAGCTCTATGAGCTGGACGAAGCGCCGAAGCTGGACAAGCAGAAAAAGCACTCCATTGACGTGGTGGTCGACCGATTCAAGGTGCGCGCCGACTTGCAGCAGCGTTTGGCGGAATCGTTCGAAACCGCGCTGAAGCTGGCCGATGGCATTGCCCTCGTAGCGCCGATGGACGACGAGCCGGGCGAAGAGATCATCTTCTCCGCGCGCTTTGCGTGCCCCATCTGTGGCCATGCCATCAGTGAGCTGGAACCCAAGCTGTTTTCCTTCAACAACCCGGCCGGCGCCTGCCCGACTTGCGACGGCCTGGGTGTGAAGCAGTTTTTCGATATCAAGCGCCTGGTCAATGGTGACCTGACCCTGGCCGAGGGGGCGATACGCGGATGGGACAGGCGTAACGTCTACTATTTCCAGATGCTCGGGTCATTGGCCTCGCACTACAAGTTCAGCCTGGAAGTGCCGTTCAACCAGCTGCCGGCAGACCAGCAGAAGGTCATTCTGCATGGCAGCGGTTCGCAGAATGTCGACTTCAAGTACCTGAACGACCGTGGCGACATCGTCAAGCGCTCGCACCCGTTCGAAGGCATCGTGCCGAACCTGGAGCGTCGCTACCGCGAGACCGAATCGGCAAGCGTGCGTGAAGAACTGGCAAAATTCCTCAGTACTCAGCCTTGCCCGGATTGCCGTGGCACCCGCCTGCGCCGTGAGGCACGTCACGTGTGGGTGGGCGAGAAGACCCTGCCAGCAGTGACCAACCTGCCGATCGGCGATGCGTGTGAATACTTTGGCGTACTCAAGCTCACCGGGCGACGCGGGGAAATTGCCGACAAGATCCTCAAGGAAATTCGCGAGCGTCTGCAGTTCCTGGTCAACGTTGGCCTGGACTACCTGTCGCTGGACCGTAGCGCCGATACCTTGTCGGGCGGTGAAGCACAGCGAATCCGTCTGGCCAGCCAGATTGGCGCGGGCCTTGTGGGCGTGCTGTATATCCTCGATGAGCCGTCGATTGGCTTGCACCAACGGGATAACGACCGCCTGCTGGGCACGCTGAAACACCTGCGCGATATCGGCAATACCGTGATCGTGGTCGAGCATGATGAAGACGCTATCCGCCTGGCGGACTACGTGGTCGATATCGGCCCGGGCGCGGGTGTGCATGGTGGCCATATCGTTGCCGAGGGCACGCCTGCCGAAGTGATGGCACATCCGGACTCGTTGACCGGCAAGTACCTGTCTGGCCGGGTGAAGATCGAAGTGCCCGCCAAGCGTACGCCGCGCAACAAAAAGATGGCTCTGCACCTCAAGGGCGCGCGCGGGAACAACCTGCGCAATGTCGACCTGGAGATTCCGCTGGGCCTGCTGACCTGCGTGACCGGTGTTTCCGGTTCGGGCAAGTCGACGCTGATCAACAACACCTTGTTCCCACTGAGTGCCACCGCCCTGAACGGCGCGACCACTCTGGAAGCTGCGGCCCACGACAGCATCAAAGGCCTGGAGCATCTGGACAAGGTCGTCGACATCGACCAGAGCCCGATTGGACGCACACCGCGTTCCAACCCAGCCACCTACACCGGGCTGTTTACGCCTATCCGCGAGCTGTTCGCTGGCGTACCCGAGTCGCGCTCACGAGGTTATGGGCCGGGCCGGTTCTCGTTCAACGTCAAGGGTGGGCGCTGCGAAGCCTGCCAGGGCGACGGCCTGATCAAGGTGGAGATGCACTTCCTCCCCGACATCTACGTGCCGTGCGATGTGTGCAAGAGCAAGCGCTACAACCGCGAGACCCTGGAGATCAAGTACAAGGGCAAGAGCATCCATGAAACCCTGGAGATGACAATCGAGGAAGCTCGCGAGTTCTTCGACGCCGTGCCGGCGTTGGCGCGCAAGCTGCAGACGCTAATGGATGTAGGCCTGTCGTACATCAAGCTGGGGCAATCAGCGACCACGCTGTCGGGTGGTGAAGCGCAGCGGGTCAAGCTGTCTCGCGAGCTGTCCAAGCGTGATACCGGCAAAACCTTGTACATCCTCGATGAGCCGACCACTGGCCTGCACTTCGCGGATATTCAGCAGTTGCTGGACGTACTTCACCGCTTGCGGGACCACGGCAATACCGTGGTGGTGATTGAGCACAACCTTGATGTGATCAAGACGGCCGACTGGTTGGTAGACCTGGGGCCGGAAGGTGGTTCGAAGGGTGGCCAGATCATCGCAGTGGGCACGCCAGAGCAGGTTTCCGAAATGCCGCAGTCGCACACCGGTTACTACCTGAAACCATTGCTGGAACGCGATCGGGCCTGATCTTTTCATCGTCCAATAAAAAGCCCCTGCCACTTTGCGGTGACAGGGGCTTTTTTATAGCCGGGAATCAGAACTGCGATTGCAGGTAATTCTCCAGGCCGATCAGCTTGATCAGGCCCAACTGCTTTTCCAGCCAGTAGGTGTGATCTTCTTCGGTGTCATTCAACTGCACCCGCAGTATTTCCCGGGTGACATAGTCGTTGTGCTGCTCACAAAGCTCGATGCCCTTACAGAGTGCAGCACGGACCTTGTACTCAAGGCGAAGATCGGCAGCGAGCATGTCAGGCACTGTGGTACCCACGTCCAGATCATCAGGACGCATACGCGGCGTGCCTTCGAGCATCAGAATGCGGCGCATCAGGGCATCAGCGTGCTGTGCCTCTTCTTCCATTTCGTGGTTGATACGCTCGTAGAGCTCGGTAAAGCCCCAGTCTTCGTACATACGCGAATGGATGAAATATTGGTCACGAGCTGCCAGTTCGCCCGTCAGCAACGTGTTGAGGTAATCGATTACGTCGGGGTGACCTTGCATCGCCCTACATCTCCCTGCTTGAAAGACTGTAGTTTGAACCATGCTGACTTGAAGGTCACGGGACAAACGGCAGAAAAGTGAAGATTTCCGGAGAAAAGTAGCTGAAATAACGCAAAAACCGCCCAAATGAGGGCGGTTCTGCTTATCGTTTAGAGTCAGTTAAGCGATACACCCAGTGCCTTTGCGATTGCTTCTCCATAAGCCGGGTCGGCCTTATAGAAGTGCTGCAGTTGACGCTGGACCACATCGCTGGAAACCCCAGCCATAGCGCCCGCGATGTTATTGGTGAGCAGGGCTTTCTGCTCATCATTCATCAGACGGAACAGCGCACCGGCGTGGCTGTAGTAGTCCGTATCTTCGCGATGATCGTAGCGATCAGCCGCGCCGCTCAGGGTCAATGCTGGCTCTGCATACTGCGGGGCTTGCTTGGGCGCATCGGCATAGCTGTTTGGCTCGTAGTTCGGAGCCGCACCGCCGTTACTACCGAAAGCCATGGAGCCGTCACGCTGGTAGCTGTTAACCGGGCTACGTGGTGCGTTCACCGGCAGTTGCTGGTGGTTGGTGCCCACACGGTAGCGGTGCGCATCGGCGTAGGCAAAAACCCGACCTTGCAGCATACGGTCCGGCGACAGGCCAACGCCTGGGACCATGTTGCTTGGGCCAAATGCGGCCTGCTCGACTTCGGCGAAGTAGTTCTGCGGATTACGATTGAGCTCCAACTCACCCACTTCAATCAACGGGAATTCTTTTTGCGACCAGGTCTTGGTCACGTCAAACGGGTTCTCGTAATGGGCGTTCGCCTGTGCCTCGGTCATGATCTGGATGCACACGCGCCACTTGGGGAAGTCACCGCGCTCGATTGCACCAAACAGATCACGCTGGGCGTAATCAGGATCGGTTCCCGCCAAGCGGGCGGCCTCGGCCGGCGCCAGGTTCTTGATGCCTTGCTTAGTCTTGTAGTGCCACTTCACCCAATGACGCTCACCCTGGGCATTGATCAAACTGTAAGTGTGGCTGCCGAAACCATGCATGTGGCGATAGCCGTCCGGGATGCCACGGTCCGAAAACAGAATGGTGACCTGATGCAGCGCCTCTGGTGAGTGCGACCAGAAGTCCCACATCATCTGCGCGCTTTTAAGGTTGCTCTGCGGCAGGCGTTTCTGGGTGTGGATAAAATCCGGGAATTTCAGCGGATCACGAATAAAGAACACGGGAGTGTTGTTACCCACGATGTCCCAGTTACCCTCTTCGGTATAGAACTTCAGGGCAAAGCCACGTGGATCACGTTCAGTGTCAGCAGAACCGCGCTCACCGCCTACAGTGGAGAATCGCAGGAATGTCGGCGTTTGCTTGCCAACAGATTCGAACAGCTTGGCGCTGGTGTATTGGGTGATGTCCCGGGTGACTGTGAACGTACCGTAGGCGCCCGATCCTTTGGCGTGCACGCGACGCTCAGGGATGTTTTCACGGTTGAAGTGAGCGAGCTTCTCGATCAGGTGGAAATCGTCGAGTAACAACGGACCACGAGGGCCCGCGGAACGGGAGTTCTGGTTATCCGCAACGGGAGCACCGCTGGCGGTGGTAAGGACTTTATTCTGGCTCATGCTCAATCTTCCTCAGGTCGGACTTGGAACTGCCGGCTAATCGGCTTGGAGGGAGTATTGATCATCAACACCACGCCTACAAATTCATTAAATTGCAGGCATCGATAGAGAATAACTAACAACACTCCGTTCGCTATAGTGCAGCGCCCGGCCTATGGAAGCTTGTATAAGTTGCGCTTTTGTTACGCGCACAAAAAACCGGGCACTAGGCCCGGTTCTTCGTTGCAGCTTGTCGTCTTACTCGGCGCTTACAGCTTCGCCGGCAGTAGCACGATCAACCAACTCGACGTACGCCATAGGCGCGTTGTCGCCAGCGCGGAAACCGCACTTGAGGATGCGCAGGTAGCCACCCTCACGGGTAGCGTAACGCTTGCCCAGGTCGTTGAAGAGCTTACCAACGATAGCTTTCGAACGAGTACGGTCGAAAGCCAGACGGCGGTTAGCCAGGCTGTCTGTCTTGGCCAAAGTGATCAGCGGCTCAGCAACGCGACGCAGTTCTTTAGCTTTCGGCAGTGTAGTTTTGATCAGCTCGTGCTCGAACAGCGACACCGCCATGTTTTGGAACATGGCCTTGCGGTGCGAGCTGGTACGGCTCAGGTGACGACCACTTTTACGATGACGCATGGTTCATTCCTTACCAAACTCACGTTCGGTGATTACGACGATCAGGCAGTCGCCTTGTCGTCCTTCTTAAGACTTGCAGGCGGCCAGTTGTCGAGGCGCATGCCGAGGGACAGACCGCGGGAGGCCAGAACGTCCTTGATTTCAGTCAAGGATTTCTTGCCCAGGTTCGGAGTCTTCAACAGTTCTACTTCGGTGCGCTGGATCAGGTCACCGATGTAGTAAATGTTTTCCGCCTTAAGGCAGTTAGCCGAACGTACAGTCAGTTCCAGATCGTCAACCGGGCGAAGCAGGATCGGATCGATCTCGTCTTCCTGCTCGATTACCACTGGTTCGCTGTCACCTTTGAGGTCGACGAACGCAGCCAACTGCTGTTGCAGAATGGTTGCAGCGCGGCGGATAGCCTCTTCAGGATCCAGGGTACCGTTGGTTTCCAGATCAATAACCAGCTTGTCCAGGTTAGTACGCTGCTCGACACGGGCGTTTTCCACCACGTATGCGATACGGCGAACCGGGCTGAACGAAGAGTCAAGCTGCAAGCGACCAATGCTGCGGCTTTCGTCTTCATCGCTCTGACGCGAGTCGGCCGGTTCATAACCACGACCACGAGCTACAGTGAGCTTCATGTTCAGGGCGCCGTTAGACGCCAGGTTAGCGATTACGTGATCGGGGTTAACGATCTCGACATCATGATCCAGCTGAATATCGGCAGCGGTAACCACCCCCGAACCCTTCTTCGACAAGGTCAGCGTAACTTCGTCACGGCCGTGCAGCTTGATAGCCAGACCTTTAAGGTTCAACAGGATTTCAATTACGTCTTCCTGTACACCTTCGATGGCGCTGTACTCGTGGAGCACACCGTCAATCTCGGCCTCGACTACTGCACAGCCGGGCATTGAGGACAACAGGATGCGGCGCAGCGCGTTGCCCAGGGTGTGGCCAAAACCACGCTCGAGAGGCTCGAGAGTAATTTTGGCGCGGGTTGGACTGACAACCTGCACATCAATGTGGCGGGGTGTCAGGAACTCATTTACCGAAATCTGCATGGATGCACCTATTTTCTAGCCCTTACTTGGAGTAGAGCTCGACAATCAGGCTTTCGTTGATGTCGGCGGACAGATCACTGCGAGCAGGAACGTTCTTGAAAACGCCCGACTTCTTCTCAGTGTCTACTTCTACCCATTCTACGCGGCCACGTTGGGCACACAGATCGAGAGCTTGGACAATGCGAAGTTGGTTTTTTGCTTTCTCGCGAACTGCGACCACGTCACCAGCACGAACCTGGTAGGACGGAACGTTTACGGTCTGACCGTTAACGCTGATCGACTTGTGCGATACCAGCTGACGGGATTCGGCACGAGTCGAACCGAAGCCCATACGGTATACAACGTTGTCCAGACGGCATTCGAGCAGTTGCAGCAGGTTTTCACCGGTTGCACCTTTCTTGCCAGCAGCTTCTTTGTAGTAGCCGCTGAACTGACGCTCGAGAACGCCGTAGATACGACGGACCTTCTGCTTTTCACGCAGTTGGGTGCCGTAGTCGGACTGGCGACCGCGGCGTTGGCCGTGGATACCAGGTGCTGCTTCAATGTTGCACTTCGATTCGATCGCGCGCACGCCGCTCTTCAGGAAGAGATCGGTGCCTTCGCGACGAGCGAGTTTGCATTTTGGACCAATGTAACGAGCCATTCTTTACAATCTCCTGGATTACACGCGGCGCTTCTTCGGCGGACGGCACCCGTTGTGCGGGATTGGCGTCACGTCGGTGATGCTGGCGATCTTATAGCCACAGCCGTTCAAAGCACGGACAGCAGACTCACGACCTGGACCTGGACCCTTGACGTTAACGTCGAGGTTTTTCAGGCCGTATTCCAGCGCAGCTTGACCAGCACGTTCAGCAGCTACTTGAGCAGCAAACGGGGTGGACTTGCGGGAACCGCGGAAACCCGAACCACCGGAGGTAGCCCAAGAAAGCGCGTTACCTTGACGGTCGGTGATGGTCACGATTGTGTTGTTAAAAGATGCATGGATGTGGGCGATGCCATCAACCACTGTCTTTTTAACTTTTTTACGAGGACGAGCAGCAGGTTTTGCCATGATAATTTTCCTGTCGATTCGCTGGGGCGATTACTTGCGGATCGGCTTACGCGGACCTTTACGGGTACGCGCGTTAGTCTTGGTACGCTGACCGCGTACTGGAAGACCACGACGATGACGCAGACCGCGATAGCAACCGAGGTCCATCAAACGCTTGATTTTCATGTTGATTTCGCGACGCAGGTCACCTTCAGTGGTGAACTTCGCCACTTCGCCACGCAGCTGTTCAATCTGCTCGTCGCTCAGATCCTTGATCTTAGCGGCTGGGTTTACCCCAGCAACTGCGCAAATTTTCTGCGCAGTAGTGCGACCAACACCATAGATGTAGGTCAGCGAGATAACAGTGTGCTTGTTATCTGGAATGTTAACGCCTGCAATACGGGCCATTCAGTGGGACTCCAATTGACAGCTACCTACGCCCCGGAAGCCAAGAAATAGGGCGCGAGATAATATCGCTGTAATAACAAATAATCAACCCGGCAGCGCACTAGCTGCCGGGCTTCAAGCGGATCACACTCAGCCTTGGCGCTGTTTGTGACGCGGTTCCGCGCTGCAAATTACTCGAACAACACCTTCGCGGCGAATAATCTTGCAGTTACGGCACAGCTTTTTCACCGATGCACGAACTTTCATCACCAACTCCTCGAACCTTATGGGGTACTCAGCGCAACATGCCGCTGCCGTAGCCCTTCAGGTTGGCTTTCTTCATCAGGGATTCGTACTGGTGCGAAACGAGGTGCGATTGTACTTGGGACATGAAGTCCATCACAACCACGACCACGATCAGCAACGAGGTCCCGCCAAGGTAGAACGGAACGTTTGCTGCAACCACCAGGAACTGGGGCAACAAGCACACGGCCGTCATATATAGAGCACCGAACAGGGTCAAACGAGTCAGAACGCCATCAATGTAGCGTGCCGACTGCTCACCTGGACGGATGCCCGGAATAAAGGCACCGGACTTCTTCAGGTTTTCCGCTACGTCTTTCGGATTGAACATCAACGCCGTATAGAAGAAGCAGAAGAAAATAATCCCTGCACTAAACAGCAGAATATTCAACGGCTGACCAGGAGCGATCGACTGAGAGAGGTCCTGCAGCCAGCCCATATTTTCAGACTGACCAAACCAGGTACCCAACGAAGCCGGAAACAGCAAGATGCTGCTCGCGAAAATTGCCGGAATAACACCGGCCATATTCACTTTCAGCGGCAAGTGGCTGGTCTGCGCAGCGAAGACCTTACGGCCCTGCTGACGCTTGGCGTAGTGAACAGCAATACGACGCTGGCCACGCTCAATGAACACCACAAAACCGATAATCGCTACTGCCAGCAAACCGATGGCAACCAAGGCGAAGATATTGATATCACCCTGACGCGCAGACTCGAAAGACTGCCCGATTGCTCTCGGAAGACCGGCGACGATACCTGCGAAAATCAACATCGAGATACCGTTGCCAACACCACGCTCAGTAATCTGCTCACCCAGCCACATCATGAACATCGCACCAGCCACAAACGTGGATACCGCGACGAAATGGAAGCCAAAGTCACCAGTGAACGCAACGCCCTGCCCCGCCAGGCCAACGGACATGCCGATAGCTTGAACCAGGGCGAGGACGACAGTGCCGTAGCGGGTGTACTGGCTAATCTTGCGACGGCCAGCTTCACCTTCCTTCTTCAACTGCTCCAGCTGCGGGCTGACGGCTGTCATCAGTTGCATGATGATCGATGCCGAAATGTACGGCATGATCCCCAGTGCAAAGATGCTCATCCGCTCCAGCGCGCCGCCGGAAAACATGTTGAACAAGCTAAGAATGGTCCCCTCATTCTGTCGAAACAGGTCTGCGAGTCGGTCCGGGTTGATACCTGGAACCGGGATGTGTGCGCCTATTCGGTAGACGATAATCGCCAGGAACAGAAAACGCAGACGAGCCCAAAGTTCAGACATACCGCCTTTGCCGAGCGCTGAGAGAGCACCTTGCTTAGCCATTTATTCCTCGAACTTGCCGCCAGCTGCTTCGATAGCCGAACGCGCACCTTTGGTGGCGCCGATTCCCTTGCCGATAGTGACAGCGCGAGTCACTTCACCGGACAGCATGATTTTCACACGCTGTACGTTGACGTTGATCACGTTGGCATCTTTCAGGGTCTGCACAGTAACGATGTCGCCTTCCACTTTAGCCAGCTCGGACAGACGCACTTCTGCGCGATCCATGGCTTTCAGGGATACGAAACCGAACTTAGGCAGGCGACGATGCAGCGGCTGTTGACCGCCTTCAAAGCCTGGAGCAATGGTGCCACCGGAGCGGGAGGTTTGACCCTTGTGGCCACGGCCACCGGTCTTACCCAAACCACTACCGATACCACGGCCCGGACGATGCTTTTCGCGACGGGAACCCGGCGCTGGACTCAGATCATTGAGTTTCATCGATTAACCCTCTACACGCAGCATGTAGTAAGCCTTGTTGATCATCCCGCGATTCTCGGGAGTATCCTGGACTTCTACAGTGTGACCGATGCGACGCAGACCCAAACCTTTAACGCACAATTTGTGGTTAGGGATGCGGCCGGTCATGCTTTTGATCAGCGTTACTTTAACGG
This sequence comes from Pseudomonas sp. FSL L8-0168, assembly GCF_037976155.1. NCBI lineage: Bacteria > Pseudomonadati > Pseudomonadota > Gammaproteobacteria > Pseudomonadales > Pseudomonadaceae > Pseudomonas > Pseudomonas sp. FSL L8-0168. The sequence goes on from NZ_CP150262.1 coordinate 4,644,780, forward strand.
TAGCCATGATCAGAAGATCTCCTTGACAGTCAGACCACGCTTGGCAGCGATGGACTCAGGAGATTGCATAGCCTTCAGACCCTTGAAAGTGGCGTGAACCACGTTTACCGGGTTAGTCGAGCCATAGCACTTGGCCAGAACGTTCTGAACGCCAGCAACTTCGAGGACAGCACGCATAGCGCCGCCAGCGATGATACCGGTACCTTCAGAAGCAGGCTGCATGTACACCTTCGAAGCGCCGTGAGCGGACTTCATTGCGTACTGCAGAGTGGTGCCGTTCAGATCAACTTGGATCATGTTGCGACGAGCAGCTTCCATTGCCTTCTGGATCGCGGCAGGCACTTCACGTGACTTGCCACGGCCGAAGCCAACACGCCCTTTACCATCACCCACCACGGTCAACGCGGTGAAAGTGAAGATACGGCCGCCTTTAACGGTTTTGGCTACGCGGTTAACTTGAACCAGCTTCTCAATGTAGCCTTCGTCGCGCTTTTGGTCGTTATTTGACATAACTTAGAACTCCAGCCCAGCTTCACGAGCAGCATCAGCCAGCGCTTTCACGCGGCCGTGGTACTTGAAGCCAGAGCGGTCGAAAGCCACTTGCGAGACGCCAGCGGCCTTAGCACGCGTAGCGACCAGCTGGCCAACCTTTGTGGCCGCGTCGATGTTGCCAGTGGCACCATCACGCAGTTCTTTATCCAAAGTCGAGGCGCTTGCCAGGACTTTGTTGCCGTCGGCCGAGATGACCTGGGCGTAGATGTGCTGCGACGAGCGGAACACGCAGAGACGCACGACTTCGAGTTCGTGCATTTTCAGGCGTGCTTTGCGAGCGCGACGCAGTCGAGTAACTTTTTTGTCGGTCATTTGCTATGCCCTACTTCTTCTTGGCTTCTTTACGACGGACGACTTCGTCCGCGTAGCGCACACCTTTGCCTTTGTACGGCTCTGGTGGACGGAAGTCGCGGATCTCAGCGGCCACTTGACCTACCAGCTGCTTGTCGATGCCCTTGATCAGGATATCGGTCTGGCTAGGAGTCTCAGCAGTGATGCCCGCTGGCAGTTCGTAATCCACTGGGTGCGAGAAGCCAAGGGCAAGGTTCAAAACCGTGCCTTTTGCTTGCGCTTTGTAACCAACACCGACCAGCTGGAGCTTACGCTCGAAGCCTTGGCTTACGCCTTGGACCATGTTGTTTACCAACGCACGCGTGGTACCGGCCATTGCGCGAGTTTGTTGATCGCCATTGCGAGCAGCGAAACGCAGCTCACCAGCTTCTTCAACGATCTCAACGGACGAATGGATGTTCAGTTCAAGAGTACCCTTGGCACCCTTCACCGAAAGCTGTTGGCCTGCGAATTTGACTTCGACACCGGCTGGCAGCTTAACGGGGTTCTTAGCGACGCGAGACATGCTTATCCCCCCTTAGAACACAGTGCAAAGAACTTCGCCGCCGACACCGGCAGCGCGCGCAGCACGATCCGTCATCACACCTTTGTTGGTGGAGACGATAGACACGCCCAGACCGCCACGAACTTTCGGCAGATCTTCAGCGGACTTGTACTGACGCAGGCCTGGACGGCTAACGCGCTTCACTTCCTCGATGACCGAACGGCCTTCGAAGTACTTCAGCTCGATGGACAGCAGTGGTTTGATTTCGCTGCTGATCTGATAACCCGCAATGTAGCCTTCGTCTTTCAGGACTTTGGCAACAGCTACCTTCAACTTGGAAGATGGCATGCTTACGACGGACTTTTCAGCCATCTGGGCATTACGGATACGAGTTAGCATGTCCGCTAACGGGTCCTGCATACTCATGGGCTAGACGCTCCTAATACAAAAAAATTAGCCTTGCGGCTACATATGTCGCCGAGAATCTCCGAGCACAAAAAACACGGGCTCAGGCGAGCCGCGTATTTTAGACATACTCCAGAAATGAAACAAGCCCCAAAAGGGGCTTGATCCAGATTCAAGGTCACCGGCGGTCAGTATCTTGCGATTCCGACCACCTGGACGTTGAAAGTACTTACCAGCTGGCTTTAACCAGACCTGGTACGTCACCACGCATTGCCGCTTCACGCAGTTTGTTACGGCCGAGGCCGAACTTGCGGTAAACGCCGTGTGGACGACCGGTCAGGCGGCAGCGGTTACGCATGCGCGAAGCGCTTGCGTCACGTGGCTGCTTCTGCAGAGCAACTGTAGCTTCCCAACGCGCTTCTGGACTTGCGTTCAGATCAACGATGATTGCTTTCAGTGCTGCACGCTTCTTGGCGTACTTGGCAACCGTGAGCTGACGCTTCAGCTCGCGGTTTTTCATGCTCATCTTGGCCATGGTCCTACTCCAATCAGTTGCGGAACGGGAATTTGAACGCACGCAGCAGAGCGCGGCCTTCATCATCGTTCTTGGCAGTGGTGGTCAGGGTGATGTCCAGACCGCGGAGAGCATCGATCTTGTCGTAGTCGATTTCCGGGAAGATGATCTGCTCTTTCACGCCCATGCTGTAGTTACCACGACCATCGAAGGACTTGGCATTCAGGCCGCGGAAGTCGCGGACCCGAGGCAGGGAGATCGACAGCAGACGATCCAGGAATTCGTACATACGCTCACGGCGCAGAGTCACTTTGACGCCGATCGGCCAACCTTCACGGACTTTAAAGCCAGCGATGGATTTCCGAGCGTAAGTCACAACGACTTTTTGACCGGTGATCTTTTCCAGGTCAGCAACAGCGTGCTCGATGACTTTTTTGTCGCCGATCGCTTCGCCCAGACCCATGTTCAGGGTGATTTTGGTGACGCGCGGAACTTCCATCACGTTCCCGAGCTTAAGTTCTTCCTTAAGCTTAGGGGCGATTTCCTTCCGGTAAATCTCTTGTAGTCGTGCCATGGTCTAATCTACCTAGCAGTGTTCAAGCATCAACCGCTTTTTGGGTCGACTTGAAGACACGAATTTTCTTACCGTCTTCTACTTTGAAACCAACGCGGTCAGCCTTGTTGGTTTCGCCATTGAAGATGGCGACGTTAGAAGCGTCCAGCGGAGCTTCTTTCTCGACGATACCGCCCTGCACGCCCGACATCGGGTTAGGCTTGGTATGACGCTTGACCAGGTTCAGACCACCGATAACCAGACGGTTATTGGCGAGAACCTTAAGCACCTTACCGCGCTTACCTTTGTCTTTGCCGGCGATCACGATGATCTCGTCGTCACGACGAATCTTTTGCATGTCGGATCTCCTTACAGCACTTCTGGGGCGAGCGAGACGATCTTCATGAACTTCTCAGTACGAAGTTCACGGGTCACTGGCCCAAAGATACGGGTGCCGATCGGCTCTTGCTTGTTGTTCAGAAGAACAGCAGCGTTGCCATCAAAGCGGATAATGGAGCCATCAGCACGACGTACGCCGTGACGAGTGCGGACTACAACAGCAGTCATCACTTGGCCTTTTTTCACCTTACCGCGAGGAATTGCTTCCTTCACGGTAACTTTGATGATGTCACCGATACCAGCGTAACGACGATGGGAGCCACCCAGCACCTTGATGCACATAACACGGCGAGCGCCGCTGTTATCGGCCACATCGAGCATGGATTGAGTCTGAATCATATAATTTCTCCGACCCCTAGTCCTTAGACTTCCACAGCGCGTTCGAGAACATCAACCAGTGCCCAAGACTTGGTCTTGGCCATCGGACGAGTTTCACGAATAGTGACCTTGTCGCCGATGTGGCACTGATTGGTTTCGTCGTGCGCGTGCAGCTTAGTCGAACGCTTAACATATTTACCGTAGATCGGGTGCTTAACGCGACGCTCGATCAAAACGGTGATGGTTTTGTCCATCTTGTCGCTGACAACACGGCCAGTCAGCGTACGGACAGTCTTTTCGGCTTCAGCCATGATCACTTACCTGCCTGCTGGTTGAGCACAGTCTTCACGCGAGCGATGTCACGCTTAACTTGCGAGAGCAGATGAGACTGCCCCAACTGGCCAGTTGCTTTCTGCATACGCAGATTGAACTGGTCGCGCAGCAGGCCGAGCAGTTGCTCGTTCAGCTGCTGTGCGGATTTTTCACGAAGTTCATTCGCTTTCATCACATCACCGTCCGTTTAACAAAGGAGGTGGCGAGCGGCAGCTTTGCAGCAGCCAGGGCGAAAGCCTCACGCGCCAGCTCTTCAGAAACACCCTCGATTTCATACAGGACTTTGCCTGGCTGAATCTGGGCTACCCAGTATTCCACGTTACCCTTACCTTTACCCATCCGAACCTCGAGAGGCTTTTTGGAGATCGGCTTGTCCGGGAATACACGGATCCAGATCTTGCCGCCACGTTTTACGTGACGGGTCAGAGCACGACGCGCTGACTCGATCTGACGAGCGGTGAGACGACCACGAGCTACAGACTTCAGCGCGAACTCGCCGAAGCTGACTTTGCTACCGCGCTGAGCCAGACCACGGTTGTGGCCTGTCATCTGCTTGCGGAACTTCGTACGCTTAGGTTGCAACATTTGGCGTACCCCTTACTTAGCAGCTTTTTTACGAGGCGCTGGTGCTTGTGGTTTCAGTTCTTCTTGGCGACCACCAATTACTTCGCCTTTGAAGATCCAAACCTTTACACCGATCACACCGTAAGTGGTGTGAGCTTCGTAGTTGGCATAGTCGATGTCGGCACGCAGGGTGTGCAGTGGCACACGACCTTCGCGATACCATTCAGTACGTGCGATTTCAGCACCGCCGAGACGACCGCTCACTTGGATTTTGATGCCTTTGGCACCAATGCGCATGGCGTTCTGTACGGCGCGCTTCATAGCGCGACGGAACATTACGCGACGCTCCAGCTGCTGAGCTACGCTCTGCGCAACCAGCATACCGTCGAGCTCCGGCTTGCGGATCTCTTCGATATTGATGTGCACAGGCACACCCATTTGCTTGGTCAGGTCCTGACGCAGTTTCTCAACATCTTCACCTTTCTTCCCGATAACGATACCTGGACGAGCGGTGTGGATGGTGATACGTGCAGTTTGGGCCGGACGATGGATATCGATACGGCTTACGGACGCGCTTTTTAGTTTGTCTTGGAGATACTCACGCACCTTCAGATCAGCGAACAAGTAGTCCGCATAAGTCCGACCGTCTGCGTACCAGACGGAGGTGTGCTCCTTGACGATTCCCAGGCGAATGCCAATGGGATGTACTTTCTGACCCATCTCTTCGACTCCGTTACTTGTCAGCAACCTTGACAGTGATATGGCAAGACCGCTTGACGATGCGATCAGCACGGCCTTTGGCACGTGGCATGATGCGCTTCAGCGAACGCCCTTCGTTGACGAAAACGGTGCTGACCTTCAGGTCATCAACGTCTGCGCCTTCGTTATGCTCGGCGTTGGCTACGGCCGACTCCAGCACTTTCTTCATGATCTCGGCGGCTTTCTTACTGCTGAAAGCCAACAGGTTGAGCGCTTCGCCCACCTTCTTCCCGCGGATCTGGTCGGCGACCAAGCGGGCTTTCTGGGCGGAGATTCGAGCGCCCGACAACTTAGCGGCTACTTCCATTTCCTAACCCCTTAACGCTTGGCTTTCTTGTCTGCCACGTGCCCACGATAAGTGCGGGTACCGGCAAACTCGCCCAGTTTGTGGCCGACCATGTCTTCGTTAACGAGAACTGGGACGTGTTGACGACCGTTGTGTACTGCGATGGTCAGACCGACCATTTGTGGCAGGATCATCGAACGACGCGACCAGGTCTTAACTGGTTTGCGATCGTTCTTTTCCGCCGCCACTTCGATCTTCTTCAGTAGGTGAAGATCAATAAAAGGACCTTTTTTCAGAGAACGTGGCACTGTCGTATCCCTCTATTTACTTGCGACGACGGACGATCATTTTGTCGGTACGCTTATTACCACGAGTCTTCGCGCCCTTAGTCGGGAAGCCCCATGGCGATACCGGATGACGACCACCAGAGGTACGACCTTCACCACCACCGTGTGGGTGGTCAACCGGGTTCATGGCAACACCACGAACGGTTGGGCGAACGCCACGCCAGCGTTTGGCACCAGCTTTACCCAACGAACGCAGGCTGTGCTCGGAGTTCGAGACTTCGCCCAGGGTCGCACGGCATTCAGCCAGTACTTTACGCATCTCACCAGAACGCAGACGCAGGGTCACGTAGACACCTTCACGAGCGATCAGCTGAGCCGAAGCACCAGCGGAACGAGCGATTTGCGCGCCTTTACCTGGCTTCAATTCGATGCCGTGTACGGTGCTACCAACTGGAATGTTACGCAGTTGCAGAGCATTGCCCGGCTTGATCGGTGCCAAAGCACCTGCGATCAGCTGGTCGCCAGCACTTACGCCTTTAGGGGCGATGATGTAGCGACGCTCGCCATCTGCGTACAGCAGCAGAGCGATGTGAGCAGTACGGTTTGGATCGTATTCAATACGCTCGACAGTGGCAGCGATGCCATCTTTGTCGTTGCGACGGAAATCGACCAGACGATAATGCTGCTTATGGCCACCACCGATGTGACGAGTGGTAATGCGACCATTGTTGTTACGACCACCAGACTTCGATTTTTTCTCGAGCAGCGGTGCGTGAGGAGCGCCTTTATGCAGCTCCTGGTTGACCACCTTGACCACAAAACGGCGGCCAGGGGAAGTCGGTTTGCATTTAACGATTGCCATGATGCACCCCTTCCTTACTCAGCACTGCTGCTGAAATCGAGATCTTGGCCTGGCTGAAGGGAGATAACTGCCTTCTTCCAGTCATTACGCTTGCCCAGACCGCGAGCAGTGCGCTTGCTCTTACCCAGAACATTCAGGGTAGTAACACGCTCTACTTTCACGCTGAACAGGCTTTCGACGGCCTTCTTGATTTCCAGCTTGGTTGCGTCAGTTGCAACCTTGAAAACGAACTGGCCTTTCTTGTCAGCCAGAACCGTAGCCTTTTCGGAAACGTGCGGGCCAAGCAGAACTTTAAATACGCGTTCCTGGTTCATCCCAGCAGCTCCTCGAATTTCTTCACGGCCGACACGGTGATCAACACCTTGTCGTATGCGATCAGACTAACTGGATCGGAACCTTGCACGTCACGTACATCAACGTGTGGCAGGTTGCGAGCAGCCAGGTACAGGTTCTGATCAACAGCTTCAGACACGATCAAAACATCGGTCAGGCTCATGTTGTTCAGTTTGCCCAGCAGATCTTTGGTTTTTGGACTTTCAACAGCGAAGTCCTGAACCACGACCAGACGATCAGTACGCACGAGTTCAGCAAGGATGGAGCGCAGAGCTGCGCGGTACATCTTCTTGTTGAGCTTCTGAGAGTGATCCTGTGGACGAGCTGCGAAAGTGGTACCGCCGCCACGCCAGATTGGGCTACGGATAGTACCGGCACGAGCACGGCCAGTGCCTTTCTGACGCCAAGGGCGCTTACCGCCACCACGTACGTCGGAACGGGTCTTTTGCTGCTTGCTACCTTGACGGCCGCCGGCCATGTAGGCCACGACTGCTTGGTGAACGAGCGTCTCGTTGAATTCGCCGCCAAATGTCAGTTCGGAAACTTCGATCGCTTGAGCGTCATTTACATTTAATTGCATGTCAGCTTCCCCTTAACCGCGAGCCTTGGCCGCTGGACGTACAACCAGGTTGCCGCCAGTAGCGCCAGGAACAGCACCCTTGACCAACAACAGATTGCGTTCAGCGTCGACGCGCACTACTTCGAGGGACTGCACGGTCACGCGCTCAGCGCCCATATGACCGGACATTTTTTTGCCCTTGAATACACGACCAGGAGTCTGGCACTGGCCAATAGAGCCCGGGACGCGGTGGGAAACGGAGTTACCGTGAGTGTTGTCTTGACCACGGAAATTCCAACGCTTGATCGTACCCTGGAAGCCTTTACCCTTGGACTGACCGGTTACATCAACCAGTTGACCAGCGGCGAAGATTTCAGCGTTGATCAGATCGCCAGCCTGGTAGTCGCCGTCTTCAAGACGGAACTCCATAACAGTACGACCAGCTGCAACGTTTGCTTTAGCGAAGTGACCTGCTTGAGCAGCAGTCACGCGCGAAGCACGACGCTCGCCGACAGTGACTTGCACTGCACGATAGCCATCGGTTTCTTCAGTTTTGAACTGGGTGACGCGATTCGGTTCGATCTCAATGACCGTGACCGGAATGGAGACACCTTCTTCGGTGAAAATACGGGTCATACCGCATTTACGACCGACTACACCAATAGTCATGTTGTAAACCTCATGAGTGTACGGGGCTTTCACCCGCTATGGCCGCCCATTTCAGAGCGTTACACGACTAAGACCCAAGTCTTAGCCGAGGCTGATCTGTACTTCCACACCGGCCGCCAGATCGAGCTTCATAAGTGCATCAACGGTTTTATCCGTTGGCTGGACGATGTCCAGTACGCGCTTATGAGTACGGATCTCGTACTGGTCACGCGCGTCTTTGTTGACGTGCGGGGAGACCAGAACGGTGAACCGCTCTTTACGGGTAGGCAGTGGAATTGGACCACGCACTTGAGCACCAGTACGTTTCGCGGTTTCCACGATTTCCTGGGTGGATTGGTCGATCAGGCGATGGTCAAAAGCCTTCAACCTGATACGGATTTGCTGATTTTGCATTGGATTTCAGACTCCGGCTGCTATTCCCACCGGGCGCAATACGCCCGTTAAAAGGAGGCGCAATTCTATAGACGCCCTAGATAGGTGTCAACCCAATAAAAAAGGCCCCCGCTAAGCGGGGGCCTTCTCAAAACATCAAAGCTCACTCGAAAGAGAGATTACTCGATGATTTTAGCTACAACGCCAGCACCAACGGTACGGCCGCCTTCACGGATTGCGAAGCGCAGACCGTCTTCCATTGCGATGGTTTTGATCAGGGTAACAGTCATTTGAATGTTGTCACCTGGCATTACCATTTCAACGCCTTCTGGCAATTCGCAGTTACCGGTCACGTCAGTAGTACGGAAGTAGAACTGTGGACGGTAGCCTTTGAAGAACGGAGTATGACGGCCGCCTTCTTCTTTGCTCAGAACGTAAACTTCTGCGGTGAACTTGGTGTGCGGCTTGACCGAACCTGGCTTAACCAGAACCTGGCCACGCTCAACGTCGTCACGCTTGGTACCACGCAGCAGAACGCCGCAGTTCTCGCCAGCACGACCTTCGTCGAGCAGTTTGCGGAACATTTCAACACCGGTGCAGGTGGTGACAGTAGTGTCACGCAGACCAACGATTTCCAGTGGATCCTGAACGCGAACGATACCGCGCTCGATACGACCAGTCACAACAGTACCGCGACCAGAGATCGAGAATACGTCTTCGATTGGCATCAGGAACGGCTTGTCGGTCAGACGAACTGGTTCTGGGATGTAGCTGTCCAGAGTTTCAACCAGTTTACGAACGGCAGTGGTGCCCATTTCGTTTTCGTCATTGCCTTCCAGAGCCATACGAGCAGAACCGATGATGATCGGAGTGTCGTCACCTGGGAAGTCGTAAGTGCTCAGCAGATCGCGCACTTCCATCTCAACCAGTTCCAGCAGCTCAGCGTCGTCTACCAGGTCAGCCTTGTTCAGGAAAACCACGATGTACGGAACGCCAACCTGGCGGGACAGCAGGATGTGCTCACGGGTTTGTGGCATCGGACCATCAGCGGCCGAGCAAACCAGGATCGCGCCGTCCATCTGGGCAGCACCAGTGATCATGTTCTTCACATAGTCAGCGTGACCTGGGCAGTCAACGTGAGCGTAGTGACGAATAGTCGAGTTGTACTCAACGTGCGCGGTGTTGATGGTGATACCACGAGCTTTTTCTTCTGGTGCGCTGTCGATCTTGTCGAAGTCAACACGAGCCGAACCGAAAACTTCGGAGCAGACGCGAGTCAGAGCAGCGGTCAGAGTGGTTTTACCGTGGTCAACGTGGCCGATGGTGCCAACGTTTACGTGCGGTAGGGAACGATCAAATTTTTCTTTAGCCACGACAATTAACTCCTTGCCTAAAGGACTGAATCAGCCTTGTTTTTTGGATACAGTTTCAGCGATGTGCGCCGGAGCTGTGTTGTATTTTTTGAATTCCATAGAGTAGCTTGCGCGACCCTGGGACATGGAGCGAACGTCGGTCGCATAACCGAACATCTCACCCAACGGAACCTCGGCGCGAATCACTTTGCCGGAAACCGTGTCTTCCATACCCAAGATCATGCCGCGACGACGGTTAAGGTCGCCCATGACATCACCCATATAGTCTTCAGGTGTAACAACTTCTACCGCCATGATTGGCTCAAGCAACTCACCACCGCCCTTCTGGGCCAGTTGCTTGGTTGCCATGGAAGCAGCCACCTTAAACGCCATCTCGTTGGAGTCGACGTCGTGGTAAGAACCGTCAAAAACGGTTGCTTTCAGGCCGATCAGCGGATAGCCGGCAACAACACCGTTCTTCATCTGCTCTTCGATACCCTTCTGGATAGCAGGGATGTATTCCTTAGGAACAACACCACCTACTACTTCGTTCACGAATTGCAGACCTTCCTGACCTTCGTCAGCAGGAGCAAAACGGATCCAGCAGTGACCGAACTGACCACGACCGCCGGATTGACGAACGAACTTGCCTTCGATTTCGCAGTTCTTCGTGATGCGCTCACGATAGGAAACCTGAGGCTTACCGATGTTGGCTTCGACGTTGAACTCACGGCGCATCCGGTCAACCAGGATGTCCAGGTGCAGCTCGCCCATGCCGGAGATGATCGTTTGACCAGTCTCTTCATCAGTCTTGACGCGGAAAGATGGATCTTCCTGAGCAAGCTTGCCCAGAGCGATACCCATTTTTTCCTGGTCATCCTTGGTCTTAGGCTCTACGGCAACCGAAATAACCGGCTCCGGGAAGTCCATGCGAACCAGGATGATTGGCTTGGCAGCGTCGCACAAAGTCTCACCAGTGGTGACGTCCTTCATGCCGATCAGGGCCGCGATGTCACCAGCGCGTACTTCCTTGATCTCTTCACGGGCGTTTGCGTGCATTTGCACCATACGACCCACGCGCTCTTTCTTGCCTTTAACCGAGTTGATCACGCCGTCGCCGGAGGCCAACACGCCCGAGTAAACGCGGACGAAGGTCAAAGTACCCACGAATGGGTCGGTAGCGATCTTGAACGCCAGAGCCGAGAACGGCTCGTTGTCATCGGCGTGACGCTCCATTTCTTCTTCCTCGTTATCAGGGTTGGAACCCTTGATAGCAGGAATGTCGGTTGGAGCAGGCAGGTAGTCGATAACGGCGTCGAGAACCAGGGGAACACCCTTGTTCTTGAACGAGGAACCGCAAACAGCCAAGACGATCTCACCAGCGATAGTACGCTGACGCAGAGCGGCCTTGATTTCCACGTTGGTGAGTTCTTCACCTTCGAGGTACTTGTTCATCAGCTCTTCGCTGGCTTCGGCAGCAGCCTCAACCATGTTGTTGCGCCACTCGTCAGCCAGTTCCTGAAGCTCTTCAGGGATAGGCTTACGAACAGGAACCATACCTTTGTCGGAATCATTCCAGTAAACAGCTTCCATGTTGATCAGATCGATCTGACCCTGGAAGTTGTCTTCGGAACCGATAGCCAACTGGATAGGCACCGGAGTGTGACCCAGACGCTGCTTGATCTGACCGATCACGCGCAGGAAGTTGGCACCAGCACGGTCCATCTTGTTTACATAAACAAGACGTGGAACGCCGTACTTGTTGGCTTGACGCCATACGGTTTCCGACTGAGGCTCAACACCCGAGGTGCCGCAGAACACAACGACAGCGCCGTCGAGTACGCGCAGGGAACGTTCAACTTCAATGGTGAAGTCTACGTGGCCCGGGGTATCGATTACGTTGAAGCGATGCTCGTCTTTGTACTGCTTCTCGGAACCTTTCCAGAAGGCGGTAATAGCAGCAGAAGTAATGGTAATACCACGCTCCTGCTCCTGAACCATCCAGTCTGTGGTCGCGGCGCCGTCATGCACCTCGCCCATTTTGTGACTTTTGCCGGTGTAAAACAGTACGCGCTCGGTGGTGGTGGTTTTACCAGCATCCACGTGAGCGACGATACCGATGTTACGGTAGCGGCTAATCGGAGTAGTACGAGCCATAAAGCCCTCGCAAAATTAGTGAAGCTAAAATTAGAAGCGGTAGTGCGAGAAAGCTTTGTTGGCTTCAGCCATACGGTGCACGTCTTCACGCTTCTTAACAGCAGCACCTTTACCTTCAGCAGCGTCCAACAGTTCGCCGGCCAAACGCAGAGCCATAGACTTCTCGCCGCGCTTACGGGCGAAGTCTACCAACCAGCGCATTGCCAGAGCGTTACGACGGGACGGGCGAACTTCAACCGGAACCTGGTAAGTAGCACCGCCTACACGGCGCGACTTCACTTCGACCAGCGGAGCGATGGCGTCGAGAGCTTTCTCGAAGATTTCCAGGGGGTCGCTGTTCTTGCGTTCTTTAACCTTTTCCAGCGCGCCATAAACGATACGCTCGGCAACGGCTTTCTTGCCGCTTTCCATCACGTGGTTCATGAACTTGGCCAGGATTTGGCTTCCGTATTTTGGATCGTCAAGCACTTCGCGCTTGGCTGCTACGCGTCTTCTTGGCATGGATAAGCCCTCAAACGGTCTTCAGGTTCGCTCGGAATCGGTGCCCTTTCGGGACGCCTCCGACCTTACTCTTATCGACTCAGAAAATAAGATGATTCAGGTTTACAAAAAGCCGCTACTACTTAGGCTTCTTGGTACCGTACTTCGAACGACCCTGGTTACGACCTTTAACGCCGGAAGTATCCAAGGAACCGCGTACGGTGTGATAACGAACACCTGGCAAGTCTTTTACACGACCGCCGCGGATCAGTACCACGCTGTGCTCTTGCAGGTTGTGGCCTTCACCGCCGATGTACGAGGAAACCTCGAAACCGTTGGTCAGACGCACACGGCATACTTTACGCAGTGCCGAGTTAGGTTTTTTCGGCGTGGTGGTATACACACGGGTGCATACGCCACGACGTTGCGGGCAGTTCTGCAGCGCAGGTACGTCGGATTTCTCGACGATACGCTTACGCGGCTGACGTACCAGCTGGTTGATAGTTGCCATCTACTAGCTCCACTGTTGTCTTGCGACGCTATTGTCTTGCAAGAAAAGCAAAATGGCAGGAACGAATTCCCGCCAAATTTAGGGGTACAAGAGTCTAAAGAGGATCTTGTCCCCAGTCAAGGCAAGGCCCCGACCTCCCCTCGCGTCGAACCGGGGCAAAAATGCCTCGATCCGACGAACGGGAGTGCCAGGGCCCAGACTCATCTATCGCAGAACTCAGTTACCGCTTGAGTTCAGCGCTTCGGTCAGTGCAGCTTCCACTTCACTGGCGCTTACGCGCAGCGGCTTGTCAGCATCACGGCGACGCTTACGCTCGCTGTGGTAAGCCAAACCGGTACCTGCCGGGATCAGACGACCCACGACTACGTTTTCTTTCAGGCCGCGCAGGTAATCGCGCTTGCCGGTTACCGCTGCTTCGGTCAGTACGCGAGTGGTCTCCTGGAAGGAGGCCGCCGAGATGAACGACTCAGTGGACAACGACGCCTTGGTGATACCCAGCAGCACGCGAGTGAACTTGGAGACAAATTTCTCTTCGTTCGCCAGGCGCTCGTTTTCTACCAGTACGTGAGTCAGTTCCATCTGGTCGCCCTTGATGAAACTGGAATCGCCGGATTCAGCGATTTCAACTTTACGCAGCATCTGACGCAGGATGGTCTCGATGTGCTTGTCGTTGATCTTCACGCCTTGCAGACGGTAAACGTCCTGGATCTCGTTAACGATGTACTTGGCCAGCGCACTCACACCCAGCAGACGCAGGATATCGTGTGGATCGCTCGGGCCGTCGGAGATAACTTCGCCGCGGTTTACCTGTTCGCCTTCGAACACGTTCAGGTGACGCCACTTCGGAATCAGCTCTTCATACGGATCGCTACCGTCGTTCGGGGTAATGACCAGACGGCGCTTGCCCTTGGTCTCTTTACCGAACGCGATGGTGCCGCTGACTTCAGCCAGAATCGACGCTTCTTTCGGACGACGAGCTTCGAACAAGTCGGCAACACGCGGCAGACCACCGGTGATGTCACGGGTCTTCGAAGTTTCTTGCGGGATACGCGCGATAACATCACCGATCGCGATCTTCGCACCATCCGCTACACCGACCAGGGCGTTGGCTGGCAGGAAGTACTGAGCGATTACGTCAGTGCCTGGCAGCAACAGGTCCTTGCCGTTGTCGTCGACCATCTTCACGGCAGGACGGATGTCTTTGCCGGCAGCTGGACGATCTTTGGCGTCGAGTACTTCAATGTTGGTCATACCGGTCAATTCGTCAGTCTGACGCTTGATCGTGATGCCTTCTTCCATGCCCACGTAGGTCACGGTACCTTTCATTTCGGTAACGATTGGGTGAGTGTGCGGATCCCACTTGGCCACGATTGCGCCAGCGTCGACCTTGTCACCTTCTTTAACCGAAATCACAGCACCGTACGGCAGCTTGTAACGCTCACGCTCACGACCGTAGTCATCAGCGATTGCCAGCTCACCGGAACGGGACACAGCAACCAAGTGGCCATCCACTCGCTCAACGTGCTTGAGGTTGTGCAGACGGACGGTACCGCCATTCTTAACCTGAACACTGTCGGCTGCGGAGGTCCGGCTTGCCGCACCACCGATGTGGAACGTACGCATGGTCAGCTGGGTACCCGGCTCACCGATGGACTGGGCAGCGATAACGCCGACCGCTTCACCGATGTTCACCTGGTGACCACGAGCCAAGTCACGGCCGTAGCACTTGGCGCAGATGCCGTAGCGGGTTTCGCAGCTGATCGGCGAGCGAACGATCACTTCGTCGATGCTGTTGAGTTCGATGAACTCGACCCACTTCTCATCCACCAGGGTACCGGCAGGAACGATAACTTCCTCGGTGCCTGGCTTGAATACGTCACGGGCAATAACACGACCCAATACGCGCTCACCCAGCGGCTCTACAACGTCACCGCCTTCAATGTGCGGAGTCATCAGCAGGCCGTGCTCGGTGCCGCAATCGATCTCGGTTACAACCAGATCTTGTGCAACGTCTACCAGACGACGAGTCAGGTAACCGGAGTTAGCGGTTTTCAACGCGGTATCCGCAAGCCCCTTACGAGCACCGTGAGTAGAGATGAAGTACTGGAGTACGCTCAAACCTTCACGGAAGTTCGCAGTGATCGGCGTTTCGATGATGGAACCGTCCGGCTTGGCCATCAGGCCACGCATACCGGCGAGCTGACGGATCTGCGCAGCAGAACCCCGTGCGCCCGAGTCGGCCATCATGTACATCGAGTTGAAGGACTCCTGGTCAACTTCGTCGCCGTGACGGTCGATGACTTTCTCTTTCGAGAGGTTGGCCATCATCGCCTTGGACACTTCGTCGTTGGCCTTGGACCAAAGGTCGATCACTTTGTTGTACTTCTCGCCCTGGGTTACCAGGCCGGAGGCGTACTGGCTCTCGATCTCTTTCACTTCGTCAGTGGCAGCACTGATGATGCGGGCTTTTTCATCCGGGATAACGAAGTCGTTAACGCCGATGGAAACGCCGGAGATAGTCGAGTAAGCGAAACCTGTGTACATCAACTGGTCAGCGAAGATAACGGTCTCTTTCAAACCAACCACGCGGTAGCACTGGTTGATCAGCTTGGAGATCGCCTTTTTCTTCATCGGCAGGTTGACGACGTCGTACGACAGACCTTTTGGAACAACCTGGTACAACAGCGCACGGCCGACAGTGGTGTCGACGATACGGGTGTTGCTCACGCTGCCGCCGTCACGGTCGTTGACGGTTTCGTGGATCCGCACCTTGACCTTGGCGTGCAGTGCGGCTTCGCCGGCACGGAACACACGGTCAACTTCTTGCAGGTCAGCGAACACACGACCTTCGCCTTTGGCGTTGATCGCTTCACGAGTCATGTAGTACAGACCCAATACAACGTCCTGCGACGGAACGATGATTGGCTCACCGTTGGCTGGCGACAGAATGTTGTTGGTCGACATCATCAACGCACGCGCTTCCAACTGGGCTTCCAGTGTCAGCGGTACGTGCACGGCCATTTGGTCGCCGTCGAAGTCGGCGTTGTACGCGGCACAGACCAGAGGGTGCAGCTGGATAGCCTTACCTTCGATCAGTACAGGTTCAAACGCCTGGATACCCAGACGGTGAAGGGTCGGTGCACGGTTGAGGAGAACCGGGTGTTCGCGAATCACTTCAGCGAGAACGTCCCAAACCTCTGGCAGTTCGCGCTCGACCATTTTCTTGGCCGCTTTGATGGTGGTCGCGAGACCGCGCATTTCCAGCTTGCCGAAGATGAACGGCTTGAACAGCTCGAGTGCCATCTTCTTGGGCAGACCGCACTGGTGCAGACGCAGGGTCGGGCCTACGGTAATTACCGAACGACCGGAGTAGTCAACACGCTTACCGAGCAAGTTCTGACGGAAACGACCTTGCTTACCCTTGATCATGTCAGCCAGGGATTTCAGAGGGCGCTTGTTGGAACCGGTGATAGCGCGACCACGACGACCGTTGTCGAGCAAGGCATCCACAGCTTCCTGCAACATACGCTTTTCGTTGCGCACGATGATGTCCGGAGCGGACAGATCAAGCAGGCGCTTCAAGCGGTTGTTACGGTTGATCACGCGGCGGTACAGGTCGTTGAGGTCGGACGTCGCGAAACGACCACCGTCCAACGGCACCAGCGGACGCAGGTCTGGCGGCAGAACCGGCAGAACGGTCAGCACCATCCACTCTGGCAAGTTGCCGGAACCCTGGAAGGCTTCCATCAACTTCAGACGCTTGGACAGTTTCTTGATCTTGGTTTCGGAGTTGGTTTGCGGAATTTCTTCGCGCAGACGACCAATCTCGTGCTCCAGGTCGATAGCGTGCAGCAGTTCGCGGACAGCTTCGGCACCCATGCGGGCATCGAAATCGTCGCCGAACTCTTCCAGCGCTTCGAAGTACTGCTCGTCGTTCAGCAGCTGACCTTTTTCAAGGGTGGTCATGCCTGGATCGATAACGACATAGCTCTCGAAGTAGAGAACGCGTTCGATATCACGCAGGGTCATGTCCATCAGCAAGCCGATACGGGACGGCAGCGATTTCAGGAACCAGATGTGGGCAACCGGCGAAGCCAGTTCGATGTGCGCCATGCGCTCACGACGAACCTTGGCCAGCGCAACTTCAACGCCGCACTTCTCGCAGATCACACCACGGTGCTTCAAGCGCTTGTACTTACCGCACAGGCACTCGTAATCCTTTACCGGGCCAAAGATCTTGGCGCAGAACAGGCCGTCACGCTCAGGTTTGAACGTACGGTAGTTGATGGTTTCCGGCTTTTTAACTTCACCGAACGACCACGAACGGATCATCTCAGGCGATGCCAATCCAATACGGATGGCGTCGAACTCTTCGACTTGACCCTGGTTTTTCAGCAAATTCAGTAGGTCTTTCAAGGCCTTTCCTCCTGGCGGAGCAGAGAGCGGGCCAAACGGCCACGCTCTCGATTCGCGTCACGTGTTATTCGGTTTCCAGATCGATATCGATGCCGAGGGAACGAATTTCTTTGATCAACACGTTGAAGGACTCGGGCATGCCCGGCTCCATACGGTGATCGCCGTCCACGATGTTTTTGTACATCTTGGTACGACCGTTCACATCGTCCGACTTCACTGTGAGCATTTCTTGCAGAGTGTATGCAGCACCGTATGCTTCCAGTGCCCAGACCTCCATCTCCCCGAAACGCTGACCACCGAACTGAGCCTTACCACCCAGCGGCTGCTGGGTAACCAGGCTGTACGAACCGGTAGAACGAGCGTGCATCTTGTCGTCTACCAAGTGGTTCAGCTTCAGCATGTACATGTAGCCAACAGTAACCGGGCGCTCAAACTTGTTGCCGGTACGGCCGTCGAACAGCTGCATCTGGCCGCTTTCCGGCAGGTCTGCCAGTTTCAGCATGGCCTTGATTTCGCTTTCCTTGGCACCGTCGAACACCGGGGTAGCCATTGGAACGCCGCCGCGCAGGTTCTTCGCCAGATCCAGGATTTCCTGGTCGGAGAAGGTGTCCAGCTCTTCGTTGCGACCGCCGATCTCGTTGTAGATCTCGTGCAGGAACTTGCGCAGGTCTGCGACCTTGCGCTGCTCTTCGATCATACGGTTGATCTTCTCGCCCAGACCTTTGGCCGCGAGGCCCAGGTGGGTTTCAAGGATCTGACCAACGTTCATACGCGAAGGTACGCCCAACGGGTTAAGGACGACGTCGACCGGGGTGCCATTGGCATCGTGCGGCATGTCTTCAACCGGCATGATCACGGAGACCACACCTTTGTTACCGTGACGACCGGCCATCTTGTCGCCCGGTTGGATGCGGCGACGGATTGCCAGGTAAACCTTGACGATTTTCAGCACGCCTGGAGCCAGGTCATCGCCCTGCTGCAGTTTGCGCTTCTTGTCTTCGAACTTGTCGTCCAGCAGACGGCGGCGATCAACGATATAGGCCTGGGCCTTCTCGAGCTGCTCGTTCAGAGCGTCTTCAGCCATGCGCAGTTTGAACCACTGGCCGTGCTCAAGACCGTCGAGAATTTCGTCGGTGATGTCCTGACCTTTCTTCAGACCTGCGCCGCCTTCAGCCTTGTGGCCTACCAGAGCGGAACGCAGACGTTCGAAGGTCGCGCCTTCAACGATACGGAACTCTTCGTTCAGGTCCTTGCGGATCTCGTCGAGCTGGGTCTTCTCGATGGACAGTGCACGAGCATCACGCTCAACGCCGTCACGGGTGAAGACCTGTACGTCGATGACAGTACCCTTGGTACCGGTAGGTACACGCAGGGAAGTGTCTTTAACGTCGCTGGCTTTTTCACCGAAGATGGCACGCAGCAGCTTCTCTTCCGGCGTCAGTTGGGTCTCGCCTTTCGGAGTGACCTTACCGACCAGGATGTCGCCAGCGCCAACTTCAGCACCTACGTAAACGATACCGGCTTCGTCCAGCTTGTTCAGTGCAGCTTCACCCACGTTCGGGATGTCTGCAGTGATTTCCTCTGGCCCAAGCTTGGTATCACGTGCCACACAGGTCAGTTCCTGGATGTGGATCGTGGTGAAGCGGTCTTCTTGAACCACACGCTCGGACAGGCAGATGGAGTCTTCGAAGTTGAAGCCGTTCCATGCCATGAACGCGATGCGCATGTTCTGACCCAGAGCCAGCTCACCCATGTCGGTGGACGGGCCGTCGGCCATGATGTCGCTACGCTGAACGCGATCACCCTTGCTCACCAGCGGACGCTGGTTGATGCAGGTGTTCTGGTTCGAGCGGGTGTATTTGGTCAGGTTGTAGATGTCGACACCGGCTTCGCCAGTTTCTACTTCGTCATCGGCAACACGAACCACGATACGGCTGGCATCAACGGAGTCGATCACGCCGCCACGACGAGCCACGACGCAAACGCCGGAGTCACGGGCTACGTTGCGCTCCATGCCGGTACCTACCAGCGGCTTGTCAGCACGCAGGGTCGGTACAGCTTGACGCTGCATGTTGGAACCCATCAACGCACGGTTGGCGTCATCGTGTTCCAGGAACGGGATCAGCGACGCTGCAACCGACACTACCTGCTTCGGAGAAACGTCCATCAAGGTGACGTCTTCCGGCGCCTTGACGGTGAACTCGTTCAAGTGACGAACAGCTACCAGCTCGTCGATCAGGACTTTCTTGTCGTTCATCGTGGCCGAAGCCTGAGCGATCACGTGATCAGCTTCTTCGATGGCGGACAGGAACACGATCTCGTCGGTGACCAGAGCGTCTTTCACCACACGGTACGGGCTTTCGAGGAAGCCGTACTGGTTGGTGCGCGCATAAGCGGCCAGGGAGTTGATCAGACCGATGTTCGGACCTTCCGGCGTTTCGATCGGGCAAACACGACCGTAGTGCGTCGGGTGTACGTCACGAACTTCAAAGCCTGCACGCTCACGGGTCAGACCGCCCGGGCCCAGTGCAGAAACACGGCGCTTGTGGGTGATCTCGGAGAGCGGGTTGTTCTGGTCCATGAACTGCGAAAGCTGGCTGGAACCGAAGAACTCTTTCACCGCCGCAGCCACTGGCTTGGCGTTGATCAGGTCTTGCGGCATCAGGCCTTCGCTTTCAGCCATCGACAGACGTTCTTTGACCGCACGCTCAACACGCACCAGGCCAACACGGAACTGGTTCTCGGCCATTTCGCCTACGCAGCGAACACGACGGTTACCCAAGTGGTCGATGTCATCGACGATGCCTTTGCCGTTACGGATGTCGACCAGGGTCTTCAGTACCGCAACGATGTCTTCCTTGCACAGCACGCCCGAACCTTCGATCTCGGTACGACCGATACGACGGTTGAACTTCATCCGGCCGACCGCAGACAGGTCATAGCGCTCAGGGCTGAAGAACAGGTTGTTGAACAGGGTTTCGGCAGCGTCTTTGGTTGGTGGCTCACCAGGACGCATCATGCGATAGATCTCGACCAGCGCTTCCAATTGGTTGCTGGTGGAGTCGATCTTCAGTGTGTCGGAGATGAACGGACCGCAGTCGATATCGTTGGTGTACAGGGTCTCGATGCGAACAACCTGGGCCTTGGCGATCTTGGCCAGGATCTCGGTGTTCAGCTCGGTGTTGCACTCAGCCAGGATTTCGCCTGTAGCCGGGTGAACGATGACCTTGGCGGTAGTGCGACCCAGGACGTAGTCCAATGGCACTTCCAGCTCTTTGATACCGGCTTTTTCGATCTGGTTGATGTGGCGCGCAGTGATACGACGGCCAGCCTCAACGATGACCTTGCCTTTTTCGTCCTGGATGTCCAGTACAGCAATTTCACCACGCAGACGCGAAGCGATCAGCTCCAGCTTGAGGGTTTCATCCTTCAGGCTGAATACGTTGGTGGTATAGAAAGCATCCAGCACTTGCTCAGTGGTGTAACCGAGCGCGCGCAGCAATACCGAGGCCGGCAGCTTGCGACGACGGTCGATACGCACGAACACGCAGTCTTTCGGGTCGAACTCGAAGTCCAACCACGAACCGCGGTACGGAATGATCCGCGCGGAGTACAGGAGTTTGCCGGAGCTGTGCGTCTTGCCGCGGTCGTGGTCGAAGAACACGCCCGGGGAACGGTGCAGCTGGGAAACGATTACACGCTCGGTACCGTTGATTACGAAGGTACCGTTTTCAGTCATCAGTGGGATTTCGCCCATGTAGACTTCTTGCTCTTTGATGTCCTTGATCGCTTTGTTCGACGATTCTTTGTCGAAAATGATCAGACGGACTTTTACCCGCAAAGGTACGGCGTACGTAACGCCACGCAACACGCATTCTTTGACATCAAATGCCGGTTCGCCCAGGCGATAACCGACGTACTCCAGCGCAGCATTGCCGGAGTAGCTGATGATCGGGAAAACGGATTTGAAGGCCGCATGCAGGCCCACGTCGCGGAACTGATCTTTGGTCGCTCCCGCCTGCAAGAATTCACGATACGAATCCAGCTGGATAGCCAGAAGGTACGGGACATCCATGACGTCCGGCAACTTGCTAAAGTCCTTGCGGATACGTTTTTTCTCAGTATATGAGTAAGCCATCAGCGTTCCCCAGCTTGGTCACCTGCTTGTTTGGCCCCTCCGACGGGAGCAGCCAGAAAATCTTGCAAACCCCATGGTTTGCACCACCGCTTCGGGTGGCTACAGCGCGTTAATGGCGGCGACCGAGTCGACAGCCAAGAACGGAAAAAGGCCGGTGGCAAGAGCCACCAGCCATCAGCCTTCAGCTTAACGCTTGGGCTGGAGACGCAAGGTCGATGCTTACTTCAGCTCGACTTTAGCGCCTGCTTCTTCCAGAGTAGCTTTGGCTTTGTCAGCTGCGTCTTTAGTAACAGCTTCCAGAACCATGGCAGGAGCGCCGTCAACTACAGCCTTGGCTTCTTTCAGGCCCAGACCGGTCAGTTCACGTACTGCCTTGATCACGTTTACTTTCTTCTCGCCAGCTTCGGTCAGCATGACGTTGAATTCGGTTTGCTCTTCAACAACGGCAGCAGCAGCAGCTGGACCGGCGGAAGCAGCGGCAGCGGAAACGCCGAATTTTTCTTCGAAAGCTTTGATCAGCTCAACAACCTGCAGAACCGACATTTCAGCTACGGCGTTGAGGATATCGTCTTGGGAGATAGACATTGCTGTATTTCCTGAATTGGGGGACGGCCTACGCGGCCATCGAAATAAACAAAAATACGCGAGAGAATTTGCTCAGCCTTAGGCTGCGGCAGCTTCTTTTTGCTCGCGAACTGCAGCCAGAGTACGAGCCAGCTTGCTGGTAGCGCCTTGAATCACGCTCATCAGCTGCGAAATGGCTTCGTCGCGGGTCGGCAGTGTTGCCAGTACGTCGATTTGGTTAGCTGCGAGGAACTTGCCCTCGAACGCAGCTGCCTTGATCTCGAACTTATCCTGACTCTTGGCGAACTCTTTGAACAAACGGGCAGCAGCGCCTGGATGATCCTTGGAGAATGCGATCAGAGTCGGGCCAGTGAACACGTCGTTGAGAACACTGTATTCAGTGTCAGCAACGGCGCGCTTGAGCAGGGTGTTACGTACAACACGTACGTATACGCCAGCTTCACGAGCCTCTTTACGGAGTCCGGTCATAGCGCCTACTGTCACACCACGGGCATCAGCCACGACAGCGGACAGAGCAGCTTTGGCAGCCTCGTTGACTTCAGCGACGATGGCCTTCTTGTCTTCGAGATTAATTGCCACGGGTTTAACTCCTGCTTGTTACCGTTTCATCTGGCCTAGGCCTGATGTCGTTTTGGTGTCTGATTCGGTAAGGAACCGGGAGCACCATCTGCGTAGGCTTGTTGGTTTAAGACTTGCGTCGCCTACGGTCTTGGATAGCCCCCGCCAGGCAGGGACCCCAATCTTTCAATTGGCGCAATTACTTGCGCCAATTTATGTCTTATACGTCCAGCGAGCCTTGGTCGATGACCAGACCTGGGCCCATAGTGGTGCTCAGGGTAACGCGCTTGACGTAGATACCTTTCGAGGAAGCAGGCTTGATACGCTTCAGATCAGCGATCAGGGCTTCAACGTTTTCCTTCAGCTTGACGGCATCGAAGCCGACTTTGCCAACGGAGGTGTGAATGATGCCGTTTTTGTCGGTGCGATAACGAACCTGACCAGCCTTGGCGTTTTTAACCGCGGTAGCTACGTCTGGAGTTACGGTGCCGACTTTAGGGTTAGGCATCAGGCCACGTGGACCGAGGATCTGACCCAACTGACCTACAACACGCATTGCATCCGGGGAAGCAATAACGACGTCATAGTTCAGGTCGCCGCCTTTCATTTCGGCAGCCAGGTCGTCCATGCCAACGCGATCAGCACCAGCGGCCAGAGCAGCTTCAGCAGCTGGGCCTTGGGTGAAGACAGCAACACGTACAGTCTTGCCAGTGCCGTGTGGCAGCACAGTAGCGCTACGAACGACTTGGTCGGATTTACGTGGGTCAACACCCAGGTTTACAGCAACGTCAACAGACTCGCTGAACTTGACAGTCGACAGCTCGGTCAGCAGGGCAGCAGCGTCTACGAAGTTGTAGGACTTGCCTGCTTCGATCTTGCCGGCGATAGCCTTTTGGCGCTTGGTCAGCTTAGCCATTACACACCCTCCACGTTAAGGCCCATGCTACGAGCAGAACCGGCGATGGTACGCACGGCTGCATCCATATCAGCTGCAGTCAGATCCGCGTTTTTGGTTTTCGCGATTTCTTCCAGCTGAGCACGAGTTACGGTGCCAACCTTAACGGTGTTAGGACGAGCGGAACCGCTGGTCAGACCGGCAGCTTTCTTCAGCAAAACCGAAGCCGGGGTCGACTTGGTTTCGAAGGTGAAGCTACGGTCGCTGTATACAGTGATGATCACTGGAGTCGGCAGACCTGGCTCAAGACCCTGAGTACGGGCGTTGAAGGCCTTGCAGAATTCCATGATGTTCACGCCGTGCTGACCCAGAGCTGGACCGACGGGTGGGCTAGGGTTGGCCTGAGCGGCCTTCACTTGCAGCTTGATGTAAGCGGTAATCTTCTTGGCCATGAGGCACTCCAATTACGGGTTCAAACGCCTCGAAAGGCTCCCCGGTTACTTGCGCGTTTATCCCAGTGACGACAAAACCCCACAGCCTAGGCTGCGGGGTTGGGATGCTTGCCCAGCTAGACCTTTTCGACCTGGCTGAACTCCAACTCTACCGGGGTAGAGCGACCGAAAATGAGCACTGCCACTTGGATCCGGCTCTTTTCGTAGTTAACTTCTTCGACCGTACCGTTAAAATCAGCGAACGGACCGTCTGTAACGCGAACAACCTCACCCGGCTCGAACAATGTCTTCGGCTTGGGCTTGTCGCTACCATCAGCAACACGACGCAGAATTGCTTCCGCCTCTTTGTCGGTGATCGGAGCAGGCTTGTCGGCAGTACCGCCAATGAAGCCCATGACGCGAGGGGTATCCTTGACCAAGTGCCAAGTACCTTCGTTCATGTCCATTTGTACCAGCACGTAGCCAGGGAAGAACTTGCGTTCGCTTTTGCGCTTCTGCCCATTCCGCATTTCAACCACTTCTTCAGTGGGAACCAGAATTTCGCCGAAGCCATCTTCCATGCCTGCCAGCTTTACGCGCTCCAGCAAAGAGCGCATAACATGCTTCTCGTAACCCGAGTAAGCATGCACAACGTACCAACGCTTAGCCACGGGACACCCTTAGCCAACAATCAAGGAAACAAGCCAGCCGAGCAGGGAATCAAGCCCCCACAACAGCAACGCCATAACCAGAACAACAGCCACGACAATCAATGTGGTCTGAGTGGTTTCTTGGCGAGTCGGCCAAACGACTTTACGGATTTCGGTGCGAGCTTCCTTAACCAGTACCGCGAACGACTTGCCTTTGGCAGTCTGCAGGCCTACAAAGGCAGCTACAGCAGCGAGGGCAAGCAAAGCGAGTACACGGTACAGGATCGGCGAAGCAGAATAGTACTGATTGCCAACAACGCCTACGACCACCAAGGCGACTACAGCGAGCCACTTTACCAGATCGAAACGAGAGCTTTGAGCTTCAGCCTTAGGAGTCATCTATGAAGATCCTGTGAAAAGAAAGCCAGACACACCACGTGAATCTGGCAGGTCAGGAGGGAATCGAACCCCCAACCTACGGTTTTGGAGACCGTCGCTCTGCCAATTGAGCTACTGACCTAAAACAAAATCAGGCCGACCATTATGCAGGCCTGAAAAAGACTTTACAACAACCAACCCCACAAGACCTGAAACATCGAACAACATTCAAGCCGAGGCAGCTGTTAAAACAAAGGCAGATATTTTCATATCTGCCTTGTCATATGGAGCTCTTGAGCGGATTTGAACCGCTGACCTCACCCTTACCAAGGGTGTGCTCTACCAACTGAGCTACAAGAGCGAAACACCTTGCACAACCTGCAAACTTGGAGCGGGTAGCGGGAATCGAACCCGCATCATCAGCTTGGAAGGCTGAGGTTCTACCACTAAACTATACCCGCGGAGCTTGCAGCTCACGCTAAAAATGGTGGAGGGGGAAGGATTCGAACCTTCGAAGTCGTAGACGTCAGATTTACAGTCTGATCCCTTTGGCCGCTCGGGAACCCCTCCTAAGCGAGCCGGCATTTTACATCACGCCGACCTTCTGTCAAGCATTTTCTCATTTAAATTATGAGGTTAGCTGCATTGACGGTCGCTTTGCACTGTAGCCCTTAAAGGTCTTCACTGCGAAGCGGGCGCCATTCTATGCAAACTATTCGAGAGTTGCAATGCCTTCACACAGCATTATTTTATGTTTTAACTCATTGAATTCATTAGCAAGGCTTTCAAAGGGCAGATCGTCAGCCAGGCGACGGCTCTCAGGGGCTACACGCAACCAATAACCCGAGGCGTCCGGCGCATTCAGCAACTGTACCTTGACCTTGATATCCAGGCTGGTGAGCCTCTGCTCGAGAGAGGAGGCTTGGCGTCGATCAGTGAACCCACCGATGTACAAGCAGGTATTCTGCGCCTCTGCCGGCCTCGCTCGATCACGCCGCGCCACCGCATCTGCCGACTCACTCAGGAGGCGAATATCTTGTTGTGTCCCCCGATGGAGACTCAAGGGCGTGACATCCTTGGCCCGCAATGGCGCCTCTTGCTGATGCCAGACGTAATAGAAAACATTGAGGACCAGTAAAAGTAAAAACAGCCAGCGCATAATCACCTCAAGACAAAGGACACGCCATTGCCAAACCAACAAACACCAGATCCGGGACCAGCCGAGCCTGAGGCGCAGCATCCCTCACCAGGTCAGCATCGCCGCCAGTGAGGAAGACCGTGAAATCCTCTCCCCAATAGCCTCGCGCCAACTCGAGCTGGGTCAGCACAAACCCTCTAAGCATGAGCGTACACCCACGCTCGACGGCCTCTACGGTCGTACGACCAGGAGAGAGACGTTCCACAGCCCGCTCAGCGGCCGCGTCGTCATAGCGTATCTTGCGGGTATGGGTTCGCAGTTGATTACGCATAAGCGGCATACCAGGGCAAATAAACCCACCCAGGTGCCCACCGTCCGGACCAATAAAATCTGCTGTCGCCGCTGTACCAAAGTCGAGTACCAGGCATGCACCTGACGCCAACTTGAACGCGCCTAGCATGGCCAGCCATCGATCCATCCCCAGGCGCTGGAAGTCTTCGTAGCCGTTGCGCACTCCGCCCATTTCTTGAGCAGAGGTTGCACAGGAAACAGCAACGCCAAATGCCGCTACCAAGGCAGCTATCAGCTTATCGGTCTCCTCAAGCGCGCGAACACTCACTAACCGACAACGCGTGAGCAATAGACCAGGCAAAGCCACCAAACTATCGATCAGCGCGATATCTGAACCTGCGATACCTTCCGCGCGAACAGTTGCCTCACTCAACTCAAGAACACGCCATTTGATAAAGCTATTTCCACAGTCGAGCTCAAGAATCATCACGCAACCTCAGGCTTAACTCACCACCGCTGTATATTTTCTCAACGCCACCGACATCCAAACGCAAGGCGCCCTGACGATCCACGCCCAGCACAACCCCATCAATCTGATTGACGCCCGCGATAAGCGACACGGACTTCCCCTGCCACGCGTGATGCTGCTCCCATTCGTCTTGCAACCCTGCAAAACCCGCAGCCTTGTGTCGATCTAGGTAGGCTTGGAGTTGCAAACCCAGTCGCGCCACCAGGTGATTGCGATCAACTGAAAAGCCCGTCTCAAGCTGCATCGAGGTCCACTGCTGATCAACATCAGCTGCCCTCTGCATATTCACATTGATACCTATCCCTAGCACAACGTGACAGATATCCGCGGGATCTCCCACCAGCTCAAGCAAGATGCCTGAGATTTTCTTGTGCCCAACCAAGACGTCGTTTGGCCACTTCAAAGCCGCGCCCTGCACACCCGACTCACGCAGAGCCTGCAGGACTGCCAGTCCTACCACCAGACTCAACCCTTCCAGTTGCCGCAGACCACCCTCAATACGCAATACAAGGCTGTAGTAAACGTTTTGCGCAAATGGGCTGACCCATTTACGGCCTCTGCGCCCCCTACCAGCCGTCTGCTGCTCCGCTAGCACAACAAAAGGTGCCGCACTACCCGCATCGACAAGACGTAAGGCCTCGGCATTAGTGGAGTCAATGGAATCGAAAATATGAACGGGCCAAGATAGGGAAGTCGCCTCCCGAGAAACCTCCTGCGCATTCAAAAATACCAATGGCGCAGCCAATCTATACCCACGACCCCGAACCTTATGGATAGGAAGATTCAATTCTGCCTCAAGATGCTGAAGCTGCTTCCACACGGCACTGCGACTAACGCCCAGGGCGGCGCCAAGCGCTTCTCCAGAATGGAACTGACCATCTTTCAGAAGTTTCAACAACGTCAGCATGCACATATCGCCTCAGAATGAGGCACGCATGATAGCCATGCGCAGGGTCATTGCATAGAAAGGGTGGATATCAGTATTGATCGACGCCCCACAAGATTTTCGAGCGTCCAAAACAAAACCCCAACTGCTTTCGCAATTGGGGTTTCGGAATTTAATCTTGACGATGACCTACTCTCACATGGGGAAACCCCACACTACCATCGGCGATGCATCGTTTCACTGCTGAGTTCGGGATGGGATCAGGTGGTTCCAATGCTCTATGGTCGTCAAGAAATTCGGGTACTGAGTCGTGGCCAACTGGCCTCGCTTCAGCAAATTGGGTATGGGATAGTTTTCGGTGTTTTGTGAGCGTCGAACTTTCGGTTCATTGCGTCTTCACACACCGCAATCTGGCCTCTCTCGAGTTCGCAAATTGCTTGGGTGTTATATGGTCAAGCCTCACGGGCAATTAGTATTGGTTAGCTCAACGCCTCACAGCGCTTACACACCCAACCTATCAACGTCGTAGTCTTCGACGGCCCTTCAGGGAACTCAAGGTTCCAGTGAGATCTCATCTTGAGGCTAGTTTCCCGCTTAGATGCTTTCAGCGGTTATCTATTCCGAACATAGCTACCCGGCAATGCCACTGGCGTGACAACCGGAACACCAGAGGTTCGTCCACTCCGGTCCTCTCGTACTAGGAGCAGCCCCTCTCAAATCTCAAACGTCCACGGCAGATAGGGACCGAACTGTCTCACGACGTTCTAAACCCAGCTCGCGTACCACTTTAAATGGCGAACAGCCATACCCTTGGGACCGGCTTCAGCCCCAGGATGTGATGAGCCGACATCGAGGTGCCAAACACCGCCGTCGATATGAACTCTTGGGCGGTATCAGCCTGTTATCCCCGGAGTACCTTTTATCCGTTGAGCGATGGCCCTTCCATACAGAACCACCGGATCACTAAGACCTACTTTCGTACCTGCTCGACGTGTCTGTCTCGCAGTCAAGCGCGCTTTTGCCTTTATACTCTACGACCGATTTCCGACCGGTCTGAGCGCACCTTCGTACTCCTCCGTTACTCTTTAGGAGGAGACCGCCCCAGTCAAACTACCCACCATACACTGTCCTCGATCCGGATAACGGACCTGAGTTAGAACCTCAAAGTTGCCAGGGTGGTATTTCAAGGATGGCTCCACGCAGACTGGCGTCCACGCTTCAAAGCCTCCCACCTATCCTACACAAGCAAATTCAAAGTCCAGTGCAAAGCTATAGTAAAGGTTCACGGGGTCTTTCCGTCTAGCCGCGGATACACTGCATCTTCACAGCGATTTCAATTTCACTGAGTCTCGGGTGGAGACAGCGCCGCCATCGTTACGCCATTCGTGCAGGTCGGAACTTACCCGACAAGGAATTTCGCTACCTTAGGACCGTTATAGTTACGGCCGCCGTTTACCGGGGCTTCGATCAAGAGCTTCGCGTTAGCTAACCCCATCAATTAACCTTCCGGCACCGGGCAGGCGTCACACCCTATACGTCCACTTTCGTGTTTGCAGAGTGCTGTGTTTTTAATAAACAGTCGCAGCGGCCTGGTATCTTCGACCGGCATGAGCTTACGGAGCAAGTCCTTCACCCTCACCGGCGCACCTTCTCCCGAAGTTACGGTGCCATTTTGCCTAGTTCCTTCACCCGAGTTCTCTCAAGCGCCTTGGTATTCTCTACCCAACCACCTGTGTCGGTTTGGGGTACGGTTCCTGGTTACCTGAAGCTTAGAAGCTTTTCTTGGAAGCATGGCATCAACCACTTCGTTACCTGAAAGGTAACTCGTCATCAGCTCTCGGCCTTAGAATCCCGGATTTACCTAAGATTCCAGCCTACCACCTTAAACTTGGACAACCAACGCCAAGCTGGCCTAGCCTTCTCCGTCCCTCCATCGCAATAACCAGAAGTACAGGAATATTAACCTGTTTTCCATCGACTACGCTTTTCAGCCTCGCCTTAGGGACCGACTAACCCTGCGTCGATTAACGTTGCGCAGGAAACCTTGGTCTTTCGGCGTGGGTGTTTTTCACACCCATTATCGTTACTCATGTCAGCATTCGCACTTCTGATACCTCCAGCAAGCTTCTCAACTCACCTTCACAGGCTTACAGAACGCTCCTCTACCGCATCACTTACGTGATACCCGTAGCTTCGGTGTATGGTTTGAGCCCCGTTACATCTTCC
>NZ_CP150262.1:4677500-6070648 GCF_037976155.1 Pseudomonas sp. FSL L8-0168
GGAAATTCCACCACCCTCTACCATACTCTAGTCAGTCAGTTTTGAATGCAGTTCCCAGGTTGAGCCCGGGGATTTCACATCCAACTTAACAAACCACCTACGCGCGCTTTACGCCCAGTAATTCCGATTAACGCTTGCACCCTCTGTATTACCGCGGCTGCTGGCACAGAGTTAGCCGGTGCTTATTCTGTCGGTAACGTCAAAATTGCAGAGTATTAATCTACAACCCTTCCTCCCAACTTAAAGTGCTTTACAATCCGAAGACCTTCTTCACACACGCGGCATGGCTGGATCAGGCTTTCGCCCATTGTCCAATATTCCCCACTGCTGCCTCCCGTAGGAGTCTGGACCGTGTCTCAGTTCCAGTGTGACTGATCATCCTCTCAGACCAGTTACGGATCGTCGCCTTGGTGAGCCATTACCTCACCAACTAGCTAATCCGACCTAGGCTCATCTGATAGCGCAAGGCCCGAAGGTCCCCTGCTTTCTCCCGTAGGACGTATGCGGTATTAGCGTCCGTTTCCGAACGTTATCCCCCACTACCAGGCAGATTCCTAGGCATTACTCACCCGTCCGCCGCTCTCAAGAGAAGCAAGCTTCTCTCTACCGCTCGACTTGCATGTGTTAGGCCTGCCGCCAGCGTTCAATCTGAGCCATGATCAAACTCTTCAGTTCAAACATCTTTGGGTTTTTAAGAAACCCTAAACTTGGCTCAGCAATCGTTGGTTACATCTTTGATTTCTCGCGGAGTAACTTGTGATGCTGATAATCTTGTTGACTATCAGTCTGACTCCACAAGCACCCACACGAATTGCTTGATTCAGTTGTTAAAGAGCGGTTGGTTAAGATCTTTCGTCTCAACCGAGGCGCGCATTCTACAGCAGCCTCATTTGCTGTCAAGTGGTTATTTTCAGAAGTTTTCGAAGATTTCTTCAACAACTTCAACCACTTGCACTTGCGATCTCTCGTAAGCGGGAGGCGAATTCTACAGCGTTACACGCTGCTGTCAACACCTCTTTTTCAACTTCCTTTTGGCCTCAATGAACTGAAGCAACTTGCTGTCGAGAACTGCGTAACTCATTGTTTACCAAGAAGTTTTCCGTTTCGACTGCGCCGGAAGTGGGGCGAATTATAGACAGATATAATTCGCCGTCAACACCTATTTCAGACTTATTCGGATTTGAGCGTAATTCGCGCAAATGCCTTCTTGCCCGCCTGGCAAACGTGAGTGGCGCCCAGCTCGTATATAAAGGTGCGATCAACCACCTCACCATCTATACGCACACCGCCGGCCCCCAAAAGATCACGCGCGACCGCTGAATTCTTCACCAGGCCAGCTTTATTAAGCACAGCGGCAATCGGCATCGCCTCGGCAGCAGTCAGCTCAATCTCGGGCAGATCGTCAGGCAGCTCGCCATCTTTCATGCGATTACCTGCCGCACGGTGAGCGTTGGCCGCAGCCTCCTCACCATGGAAACGCGCAACGATTTCTTCAGCCAGCTTAATCTTCACATCGCGAGGATTAGCGCCCGCCTCGACATCCGCACGCAGCCCATTGATCTCGTCCATCGAGCGGAAGCTCAACAGCTCGAAGTAGCGCCACATCAGCGCATCCGGAATAGATACTAGCTTGCCGTACATCACACCCGGCGCTTCCTGGATACCGACATAGTTACCCAGGGACTTGGACATCTTCTTGACGCCATCCAAGCCCTCCAGCAATGGCATGGTCAGAATGCACTGAGCCTCCTGACCATAGGCGCGCTGCAATTCACGCCCCATCAGCAGGTTGAACTTCTGATCGGTGCCACCCAGCTCGACATCCGCACGCAGCGCCACCGAGTCGTACCCTTGAACCAGCGGGTAAAGGAACTCATGAATGGCGATTGGCTGATTGGTCGAGTAGCGCTTGTCGAAGTCATCGCGCTCGAGCATGCGCGCCACAGTGTACTGGGACGTCAGGCGAATGAAATCTGCCGGCCCCATTTTGTCCATCCAGGTGGAGTTGAACGCCACCTCGGTCTTGGCCGGGTCAAGAATCTTGAATACCTGGGTCTTATAGGTCTCGGCATTATCGAGCACCTGTTCGCGAGTCAGCGGCGGGCGCGTAGCGCTCTTGCCGCTTGGATCACCGATCATCCCGGTGAAGTCACCTATAAGGAAGATGACCTGATGGCCCAACTCCTGGAACTGACGCAGCTTATTAATAAGCACGGTATGACCCAGGTGCAGATCCGGCGCGGTCGGATCAAAGCCAGCCTTGATACGCAGGGGTTGGCCACGCTTGAGCTTTTCGATCAGCTCGGCCTCGACCAACAGTTCTTCCGCACCACGTTTTATCAGCGCTAGCTGCTCTTCAACCGACTTCATAACAGACCCGCAAGGCTCAGATTCAAAAGGGAACCAACCATACAAGATCAGGGACTAATTACAAGTTTTGCCCTGCGCACGGACACCGTTCAGCAAGCCCAGCGTTCGCGAGCTTGCGCCACAGATGATTTGGTTATATTTTATACAGTTATTTCATCTTCATCATGTCATTCATCTTTTCCATTTCATCTTCAAAGTCAAAATTACTTATGACCACTGAACCGTCTAAAGCGCCGCCGCTTTACCCGAAGACCCACCTGCTCGCCGCAAGTGGTATCGCCGCCCTTCTCAGCCTGGCACTGCTGGTATTCCCTTCCAGTGACGTTGAAGCCAAACGAACATCCCTGAGCCTCGATCTGGAAAGCCCAGTTGAACAACTGACACAAGATCAAGACGCTTCCGACGCTCAACAAGCCACAAACACAGCAACTGAGTCACCTTTCGCACAGATCGAAAGCACTCCCGAAGACACCCAGCAAGCCGCCCAGGAAGCACCTGCAGCAGCCGCAGCCAAGAATCCCCAGCATCGCGAAGTCATCGTGGGCAAAGGCGATACACTATCTACCCTGTTCGAAAAGGTTGGGTTGCCTGCCGCCGCTGTAAATGAAGTGCTCGCCAGCGATAAGCAAGCCAAGCAATTCACTCAGCTCAAACGTGGCCAGAAGCTTGAATTTGAGCTGACGCCAGACGGCCAGTTGAACAACCTGCACACCAGCATCAGTGACCTGGAAAGTATCAGCCTGAGCAAAGGCGCCAAAGGCTTCGCATTCAACCGAATCACCACCAAACCCGTCATGCGTTCCGCCTACGTACACGGCGTGATCAACAGCTCCCTGTCGCAATCGGCCGCGCGTGCGGGCCTCTCGCATAGCATGACCATGGACATGGCCAGCGTATTTGGCTACGACATCGACTTCGCTCAGGACATCCGTCAAGGCGACGAATTCGACGTGATCTACGAGCAGAAAGTAGCCAACGGAAAAGTGGTCGGCACTGGCAACATTCTGTCTGCACGCTTCACCAACCGTGGCAAAACCTACACCGCCGTGCGCTACACCAACAAACAGGGCAACAGCAGCTACTACACAGCTGATGGCAACAGCATGCGCAAGGCCTTCATCCGTACCCCCGTTGACTTTGCCCGTATTAGCTCGCGTTTCTCCATGGGCCGCAAGCATCCAATTCTGAACAAAATTCGCGCGCACAAGGGTGTCGACTATGCCGCGCCGCGTGGCACGCCAATCAAAGCGGCAGGCGACGGCAAGGTCTTGTTGGCGGGGCGTCGTGGTGGTTACGGCAATACGGTGATCATCCAGCACGGCAACACGTACCGCACGCTGTACGGCCACATGCAAGGTTTTGCCAAGGGCGTCAAGACTGGCGGCAACGTGAAACAGGGCCAAGTGATCGGTTACATCGGTACCACCGGCCTCTCCACCGGCCCGCACTTGCACTATGAGTTCCAGGTCAACGGCGTACACGTCGACCCACTGGGCCAGAAGCTCCCAATGGCTGACCCGATTGCCAAGGCCGAACGCGCGCGCTTCATGCAGCAGAGCCAGCCGCTGATGGCACGGATGGATCAAGAGCGCTCCACCTTGCTGGCTTCGGCGAAGCGTTAAGGTATGCCGCTCTATATCGGTGTGATGTCCGGGACCAGCCTCGACGGCCTGGATATCGCCCTTATCGAACAAGGCGCGGCGATCAATCTGATCGCCACTCGCTATATCCCAATGCCCGACGCCTTGCGCACAGAACTGCTGAGCCTATGCGCCAGCGGCCCGGATGAAATCGCCCGTTCGGCAATTGCCCAGCAGCAATGGGTGACGCTCGCTGCACAAGGGATCATCGCCTTGCTGGAGCAACAAAACCTCAAGCCTCAGGACATTCGGGCGATTGGTAGTCATGGCCAGACGATTCGCCATGAACCCGCCCGAGGTTTCACCGTTCAGATCGGCAACCCTGCCCTACTCACCGAACTGACAGGCATCACCGTCGTCAGCGACTTCCGCAGCCGCGATGTCGCTGCCGGCGGCCAAGGCGCTCCTTTGGTTCCAGCCTTTCATGAAGCCTTGTTCGGCGAGCAGACGGGCAATCGCGCGGTATTGAATGTAGGCGGGTTCAGCAACCTCAGCCTGATCGAGACGGGCAAGCCTGTCGCCGGTTTCGACTGCGGCCCGGGGAACGTGCTGCTCGATGCCTGGATTCACCTGCAGCGCGGCGAACACTTTGATCGGGACGGGCAATGGGCGGCCAGCGGCAAGGTCCAGCCCCAGCTGCTCAATACGCTGCTCAGCGATCCGTTCTTCATGACCAAAGGCCCGAAAAGCACGGGCCGAGAGGTGTTCAACCTGGCCTGGCTGCAGCAGCACCTTGGCCGTTTGCCCACCTTTGAACCCCAAGACGTACAGGCCGCCCTGCTGGAGCTGACGGCCCTGACCATCGTCGAGTCCCTGCAAAGCGCCCAGACTGACACAACAACCTTGCTGATCTGCGGCGGCGGCGCCCATAACGGGGCACTGATGGGCAGGCTGAGAACGTTGCTGCCTTCCACCCATGTCAGCACTACAGCGGCCTATGGCGTAGACCCTGACTGGGTAGAGGCAATGGCCTTCGCCTGGCTGGCCCATTGCTGCCTTGAAGGCATTGCCGCCAATCGTCCCAGCGTCACTGGCGCACGTGGGCTTCGAGTGCTTGGCGCGATCTACCCCGCCTGAACCCCAGACAGCAAAACGCCGCTTGGCCCATAAAAGCCAAGCGGCGTTTTTGTATCTGCTACCGATCAGATCGAGAACGAAGACCCGCAACCACACGTCGTGGTGGCATTAGGGTTCTTGATCACGAAACGCGAGCCTTCCAGACCTTCCTGATAATCCACCTCGGCACCTGCCAGGTATTGGAAGCTCATCGGATCCACGACTAGGCTTACACCCTCGCGCTCAACGATAGTGTCGTCATCGGCCACATCTTCATCGAAGGTAAAACCGTACTGAAACCCTGAACAACCGCCGCCCGTAACGAATACGCGCAGCTTCAAGCGATCATTACCCTCTTCATCGACCAGGCTCTTCACCTTGTGCGCAGCACCGTGGGTGAATTGCAAAGCCGTGGGGGTGAAGGACTCAACGCTCATGCTGATAATCTCCCGGCGTAGCGCCGCCATATGCGTAATGGCGGGTATTATCCGCTTCTCCTAGAAAAGCGGTCAACTATTGTTACGGTATATCAATCCGCCCAGCGACCATTAAAAATGCAAAAGGCCCGATCAAAGGGCCTTTTGCGCAACGGTGATCCCGCGTTAAGGCAACATCCCCGCGTGGGACAGGCCCAACTTCTCGTCCAGGCCGAACAGGATATTCATGTTCTGCACCGCCTGGCCCGAAGCGCCCTTGACCAAATTGTCGATCACCGACAACACCACCACCAGGTCGCCATCCTGCGGACGATGCACCGCAATACGGCACACATTGGCACCACGCACGCTGCGCGTTTCCGGATGGCTGCCGGCCGGCATCACATCGACGAACGGCTCATTGGCATAACGTTTTTCAAACAACGCCTGCAGGTCTACCGAGCGATCAGTGACAGTCGCATACAGCGTGGAGTGAATCCCGCGGATCATCGGCG
The DNA here is from genome assembly GCF_037976155.1 of Pseudomonas sp. FSL L8-0168. Classification (NCBI taxonomy): domain Bacteria; kingdom Pseudomonadati; phylum Pseudomonadota; class Gammaproteobacteria; order Pseudomonadales; family Pseudomonadaceae; genus Pseudomonas; species Pseudomonas sp. FSL L8-0168. The sequence continues at coordinate 4,683,498 of NZ_CP150262.1, forward strand.
TCAGGTGCGGCACGAAGGTCAGACCCACATCCTGGCCGGCAGCGCGGCGCAGGCCCTGGCGAATTTCCGGCAAGTGACGATGACCTTTTACCGCATAGGCTTTCATGCTTTCCGACGTTTCGGAGTATAGAGAACCGACCGCTGCGCCACGGCCCGCACCACTGACGCCCGACTTACAGTCGGCGATCAGCCGCGACGCATCCGCCAGGCCAGCTTCCAGCAGTGGCAGGAAGCCCAATTGCGTCGCCGTCGGATAGCAACCCGGCACCGCAATCAGGCGTGCTTGCTTGATCTGCTCGCGATTGACTTCCGGCAGGCCGTAAACCGCCTCTTCCAACAGCTGCGGCGCACCATGGGGCTGGCCGTACCACTTGGCCCACTCATCGGCGTCTTGCAGGCGGAAGTCTGCCGACAAGTCGATAACCTTGGTACCGGCCGCCAGCAACTCACCGGCCAGAGCATGGGCGACACCGTGAGGCGTGGCGAAGAACACCACGTCGCAGGCACCCAGGGTTTTGGTGTCCGGCACACTGAACGCCAGACCGTCATAGTGGCCTCGCAGGTTCGGGTACATATCGGCCACGGCCAGCCCGGCTTCGGATCGGGAAGTGATGACCACCACCTCAGCTTGCGGATGCTGAGCCAACAGACGCAGCAATTCGACACCGGTGTAACCCGTGCCGCCGACGATACCGACCTTGACCATAAACCTGCCCTCAACGAACCCACTGGAAAGCCGTCGATAATAGGGGCCGTATCGTCCTGCGACAACCGTCAACGTGACGTACGGGCGCATGAGCCACTACTATCTTCGCTACCGTGAACCTGGGAATAACTAAAATGCTCTATCTATGGGTCAAAGCCTTCCATATCGTCAGCATCGTTTGCTGGTTTGCCGGGCTGTTCTACCTGCCGCGCCTGTTTGTCTACCACGCCCAAAGCGAAGACACCGTCAGCAAGGAACGCTTCAGCATCATGGAGCGCAAGTTGTACCGGGGCATCATGGGCCCTGCGATGGTTGCCACACTGGTTTTCGGCATCTGGATGCTGGCCCTCAACCCCGGCATTTTCCAGTCGGGCGCCTGGATCCACGCCAAGTTGACCCTGGTCGTCCTGCTGATTGGCTACCATCACATGTGCGGCGCACAGTTAAAGCGCTTCGCCCGTGGCGAAAACACCCGCAGCCATGTCTTTTATCGCTGGTTCAATGAAGTCCCGGTTCTGATATTGCTGGCTATCGTAATTTTGGTCGTGGTCAAACCGTTCTAACGTCAATTACTCGGGGAACCTCCAATGTCGCTGCCCGCTCTGCTGGAACAACGTCTGCGCCTGCCCGTGGTGGCCGCGCCGATGTTTCTGATCTCTAATCCGCAACTGGTCCTGGCCTGCTGTCGCAACGGGGTAGTTGGGAGTTTCCCGGCGCTCAACCAACGCGAAAGCAGTGGCTTCAAGGCCTGGCTGGAAGAAATCGAAGCGGGCCTGGCTCAGTTGGACAACCCTGCGCCCTATGCCGTGAACCTGATCGTGCACAACAGCAACCCGCGCCTGGAGGCAGACCTGGCGATCTGCGTCGAGCACAAGGTGCCCATCGTCATCACCAGTCTCGGTGCGGTAAAGGAGTTGGTGGACGCGGTTCATAGCTACGGCGGCCTGGTATTTCATGACGTCACTACCCGACGCCATGCCGAGAAAGCCGCTGAAGCGGGTGTTGATGGCCTCATTGCCGTCGCCGCTGGTGCGGGTGGCCACGCTGGCACCTGGAGCCCCTTTTCACTGATTGCCGAAATTCGCCAGTTCTTCGACAAAACCCTACTGCTGGCGGGCTGCCTTAACCATGGGCACGAAATCCTCGCCGCCCAGGTGCTGGGGGCAGACCTGGCATATTTCGGCACGCGCTTTATCGGCACCACCGAAAGCCAGGCACCGGATGCGTATAAGGAGATGCTGCTCACATCGCGCGCCGCCGACATCGTGCACACTCCAGCAGTCTCCGGCGTACCTGCCAGCTTCATGCGCCAGAGCCTGGAAAATGCCGGGTTTGACCTCGCTGCGCTTCAAGGCAAAGGTGAAGTCAACTTCGGTTCCAAGCTCAAGCCATTGAGCGATGAGGCCAAAGCGTGGAAAACTGTATGGTCTGCTGGCCAAGGCGTCGGTGAGATCAATGATGTACCCAGTGTGGATGACCTCGTTGCCCGCCTGGATGCCGAATACCGCAAAGCACGCGAGCACGCCGCGCAACTGCGCTGGCCACGCTGACCCACTGGCAGGCCTGCCGATTGGACAGGCCTGCATACTCTCCCTGATTAAGTGACAAGGATGCCCGCATGAGCGACAGCCGTTTCAAGATTGTGTTTGACGGAGCCTTGCGCCCAGGTGTCGAAAGCACCACCGCCAAGCTGAACCTCGCCGAGTTATTCAAAAGCGATGTTGAAGCGATCGAAAAGCTCTTCACCGGCCGCCCCGTCGCGCTCAAGCGCGACCTGTCCCACCCCGACGCGCAAACTTACCTCACGGCACTGCACAACGCCGGGGTCGACGCTCGCATCGAGGCCGAACAACCTGTGGCATTCAGCCTGGCAGAAACCCACGAAACAAGCTCGTCAACCGCTGACCGCGCCGCCGCCTCACCTTATGCTCCCCCACGCGCTGCCGTTGGCGACGACCTGCCGGAGTTCGCAACCCTCAAGGTCTTCACCATCCACGGGCGCATCGGGCGCCTGCGCTACCTGGCCTGGACGCTGGCACTGACCGTCGCGATGTTGGTGGCAGCGGGCATCATCAGTACGGTGGGCTTCGCGGTGGCGACAGCCTCGCCAACCATCGCCATCATTATTGGCTCACTGCTGGGTTTCGCGCTGTTTGTGGCACTGGTAGTGGTGAGCGTGCAAATCGGCGTGCAGCGCCTGCATGACCTGGGCTGGTCTGGCTGGCTTTACCTGCTCAACCTGGTTCCGCTGGTTAACAGTGTTTTCCCGCTGCTGTTGCTGGTATTGCCAGGCAACACGGGCGCCAACCAATACGGCGCGCCACCACCACGCAACTCCACTGCGGTGAAAATCCTGGCCTCGCTGTGGCTGGCGTTCATTCCCTTGATGCTCATCATCGTCGTCACCCTGGGCATGAACGGCTACCTGGACCAGCTTGAAGCCAACATGGACAGCAGCTACGAAAGCAGCTCCATCACCTCCGATGCAGACGCCGATCAAAGCGCTATCGTTGACGAAGCCGCAGCGCAAAGTGCTGACGATGCAGCCGAACCTGTAGACTCTCCAGAACAGTGAAGAAACGCCGGCCGCCTGTGACGCACTGTCATGGGCCGGCGGCGTTGCGATGGAGAAAGGCATGACCCGTTACGCTCTGATCACCGGCGCCTCCAGTGGCATCGGCCTGGCATTGGCCGAAGCCTTGGCACGGCGTGGCCGTAGCTTGATCCTGGTGGCCCGCCAGCGTGATCAGTTGGAAAGCATTGCATTGGAATTGACCCAACGCTTCGGCGTCGAGGTACTGTTTCGCGCCTGTGATTTGGGCGAGCCGCTGCGCTTGTCCGGCTTTTTGCTGGAGCTCGAAGAGGGTGAGCGACAGATCGACCTGCTGGTCAACTGCGCCGGCATCGGCACCAGCGGGCCGTTCCTGGCCCAGGACTGGATGACCGAGCAGGACCTCATCGAAGTCAACATCCTGGCCTTGACCCGCATGTGCCACGCACTGGGCAATGCCATGGCCCTGCATGGCGGCGGGCAAATCCTCAATGTGGCTTCGGTCGCGGCCTTCCAGCCTGGGCCGTGGATGAGCAGCTACTACGCCAGCAAAGCCTACGTGCTGCACTTCTCCGAAGGGTTGCGCGAGGAATTGAAGACCTGCGGCATCAAGGTTTCAGTGCTGTGCCCTGGCCCTACGCGCACCGCATTCTTCGGCACCGCGCAGATGGATACGGCGAAACTCGACCGCAGCCAGCAACTGATGAGCCCGGAAGAAGTCGCGCTCTACACCGTGCGGGCGCTGGAAAAGAACAAGGCCATCATCATTCCCGGGCGCCGCAATCGTTGGCTGACGTTCAGCCCACGCCTGAGCCCCCGCTGGCTGACCCGCAAAATTGCCGGTGCCATCAACAAGGCCTATTGCCCGCGCTGACGGCCTACGTACACTTACCTCACTTTTCACGATGGAGATACAGCTGTGGATACTCTGTTCACCAAGATCATCAACAGGGAAATACCGGCGAAGATCATCTATGAAGATGACCAAGTCCTGGCTTTTCACGATATCGCCCCCCAGGCACCAGTGCATTTCCTGGTTATCCCGAAAAAACCCATTCGTACCCTCAACGACCTGACCGAGGACGATAAGGCGCTGGCCGGCCATATCCTGTTCACCGCCCAACGCCTGGCCGTGGAACAAGGCTGCGAAAAAGGCTTTCGTGTGGTGATGAATTGCAATGAAGACGGCGGGCAAACCGTTTACCACATCCATATGCACGTGCTGGGTCAGCGCCAGATGAACTGGCCACCGGGCTGAGTGCACAAGGGCAAATTGACTCAGCACAAACGCTGGACGCTCTCTTGCGGTAAACTGGCCGCCGAGATTCTTCCCGGAGGTCAGCATGACTACCCAACGTCACTACTCGCCAATTGACCGTCTGTTGCTGCAAGCCGACATGGCCATGCGCACCCTGCTGCCGTTCAGTGGCCAGCCCTACCGCCCATCGCCCGCCATCGTGCAGCCGGATGTACAGTTGAGCGAGACCGACACCCGTCACGTCGCAGGCCTGATGCGCATCAACCATACCGGCGAAGTCTGTGCCCAGGCGCTGTACCAGGGCCAGGCGCTGACCGCCAAGTTGCCACAGGTACGCACGGCGATGGAGCATGCGGCCGAGGAAGAGATCGACCATCTGGCCTGGTGCGAACAACGCATCCGCCAGTTGGGCAGCCATCCCAGCGTGCTCAACCCACTGTTTTATGGCTTGTCGTTTGGTATCGGCGCGGCTGCCGGGCTGATCAGTGACAAAGTCAGCCTGGGGTTTGTGGCCGCGACAGAACATCAGGTGTGCAAGCACCTGGATGAACACCTGGAGCAACTGCCGGCCGAAGACGAAAAGTCACGGGCCATTCTTGAGCAGATGCGCATTGACGAAGAGCACCATGCAGAAAGCGCGCTGGACGCGGGCGGCTTCCGCTTTCCAGCCCCGGTACGGTTCGGCATGAGCCTGTTGGCCAAGGTCATGACCAAAAGCACTTATCGAATCTGAACCGAAAAAAAGGGCGCCCGAAGCGCCCTTTCTTTTGCCTGCTGCAATCAACCCAGCTCGATGATTTCGTAGTCGTGGGTAATGACCACGCCCGCGGCCCCCAGCATGATCGATGCTGAGCAGTACTTCTCTGCCGACAGCTCGATGGCACGCTTGACCTGGGCTTCTTTCAGCGCCCGGCCCTTGACCACGAAATGCATATGGATCTTGGTAAAAACCTTGGGGTCTTCAGTGGCGCGTTCAGCTTCCAGGAAGGCTTCGCAGCTTTCTACGGCCTGGCGGGACTTCTTCAAGATGCTGACCACGTCAAAATTGCTGCAACCACCCACACCCAGCAGCAACATTTCCATGGGGCGTACACCCAGGTTACGACCGCCGGCTTCCGGCGGACCGTCCATGACCACCACATGGCCGCTGCCCGACTCACCGAGGAACATGGCTTCGCCCGCCCATTGGATGCGTGCCTTCATCGCCCAGACTCCACTGCTAAAAAAGGGTCGCCAGCTTAGCACAGGGCCTTGAAACAACAGCGCTCTGCATAAATTCGATAAATGACAGCGTTTGCCGCTAAATTGGCTAATCGCGACAGAAGGTGTCTGGTAAGCTGGCGCCAAATGAATGGCGCATTGCCATGACTTGTACAGCGTATATCAATGAGATGCCGCTGGATAAAAACAACGCCAACTACACCGCGCAGTCTTTTCGGGATACAACCATGGTTGCTCTTACTCCCACACCCAAGATCAAGAACCTCGACAAGCTGTTGCTGCATTGCCAGCGCCGACGTCATCCGGCCAAGCACAACATCATCTGCGCCGGCGAGCGCTCAGAAACCCTGTTTTTCATCATCAAGGGCTCAGTCACCATCCTGATCGAGGATGAGGATGGCCGTGAGATGATCATTGCCTATCTCAACGCCGGAGACTTCTTCGGGGAGCTGGGTTTGTTTGAACAAGCAGGCAAAGAGCAGGAACGCAGTGCTTGGGTACGAGCCAAAGTTGAGTGCGAAGTGGCCGAAATCAGCTATGCAAAATTTCGCGAATTGGCCCAGCATGATCCGGACATCTTGTACGCCCTGAGCGGTCAGATCGCCCAGCGCCTGCGCGACACCACCCGCAAAGTCGGCGACCTGGCGTTCTTTGATGTCACCGGCCGCGTCGCTCGCTGCCTGTTGGACCTATGCAAGCAACCCGATGCCATGACCCATCCCGACGGCATGCAGATCAAAGTCACGCGCCAGGAGATCGGACGTATTGTCGGGTGTTCACGAGAAATGGTCGGCCGCGTGCTCAAGGACTTGGAAGAACGCAACTTGGTGCACGTCAAAGGCAAGACGATGGTGGTGTTCGGTACCCGTTAAACCGGCAGGAAGCCAGCCAGCATCTGACGGTACAACGTGTCGAGCCGACGGATCGCATCCGGCGCCGTAAACGCTTCGTGCAGTGCGATATGGCTATCGGCGCGAACCCGCTGCTCCAAACCGCAGGCTTGATTGAAGCGGTTGACCGCCGCAATCAATTGCTCACGATCATTCTCCAGCAACATCGCCCCGTGCACCAACCCGACCGGGCGGCCACCGCTTTGTCGCCAACGCTGGGCAGTGCCCACCATTTTGCGGCCATTGAGGTTGACGTTGTAACGGCCGTCGCAAAAGGCACCGTCAATTTCGCCGACGGACGCATCGCCACCCAACTCGATCAACAGATCACAAATCGGTTGGCACAAGCGCTGATAGCCGGTTTCGATGCGCCCCTGGTCGCTTTCACTGCGCGGTGGGGCATAGACCAGGGCGATATTGACCGTGGCGCCGGACTGCGGCACCGGCTCACCACCGGTTTCACGCAGCAATACCGGCCAACCCGCATCGGCCGAAACCTGGCTCGCCACCGCGAATGCCGGCAGCCGGCTCAAACGGCGCGGCATGACCAGTGCTTGGTCACTGGGCTGCCAGAACAGCAATCCGAATGCCTGCTCACCCGCGCAAACGGCTGCCAATAGGTCTTGCTCGGCGGCAAGGCCTGCTTCGACAGTCATGATCACGGGCTGGAGCATCGAACACCTACCTACCTGAATAAACACAAAACCAATGTGGGAGCTGGCTTGCCTGCGATAGCGGTGTGTCAGCTACACAGAGGTTGGCTGACCCGCCGCTATCGCAGGCAAGCCAGCTCCTACAGTTCCGAGCGTATTTCAAATCAGTCTAGTGTCGAACCGCTGATCGTCGTACCGCGCTCCGGGAAGAACAAGCGCTGCAGCTCCGCCCCCGGGTTCTCTGCGCGCATAAACGTCTCGCCCACCAGGAACGAGTACACGCCACTGATTTCCATCAGTTCCACATCGGCGCGGTTGACGATGCCACTCTCGGTAATCACCAGACGATCGCGCGGGATACGCGGCAGCAGGTCGAGGGTGGTTTCCAGGCTGACGTCGAAGGTATGCAGGTTACGGTTGTTGACGCCCACCAGCGGAGTATCGAGGGTCTTCAATGCGCGCTCCAGTTCGTCGCCGTCGTGTACTTCGACCAGCACGTCCAGGCCGACGCTTTTGGCCACGGCCGCCAGCTCGGCCATCTTCACGTCATCCAATGCGGAGACAATCAGCAACACGCAGTCGGCACCCAAGGCTCGGGCTTCAACGATCTGGTACGGGTCCACCATGAAATCCTTGCGGATCACCGGCAACTTGCACGCGGCGCGCGCCTGTTGCAGAAACAGGTCTGAACCTTGGAAGTAGTCGATATCCGTCAGTACGGACAGGCAAGTCGCCCCACCCTTCTCATAACTGGCGGCGATCTCGGCGGGTACAAAGTTCTCGCGAATCACCCCCTTGCTCGGCGAGGCTTTCTTGACCTCGGCGATCACGGCCGGCTGCTTGAGCTTGGCCTGGGCGATCAAGGCATTGGCAAAGCCGCGTGGCGCATCGGCGCTTTTCGCCTGGGCTTCCAACTCGGCCAGGCCCACGCGGGCGCGGCGCTCGGCCACTTCTTCAGCCTTGCGGGCCAGGATCTTTTCCAGAACGGTTGGCACACTCATCCTTCATTCTCCATCTTGAATACGGCGGTGAATGCTCCCAGCTCTTCGAGCTTCTCACGAGCCAGGCCGGTGTGCAGCGCATCGTGGGCCAAGGCGACACCTTCCTTGAGACTATAGGCATGGTCGGCGGCGTAAAGTGCTGCGCCAGCGTTGAGCACAATCATTTCCGCAGCTTTCTGACCGTTTTCGGTCTTGCGACGCCCCAGAGCATCACGAATCAACTCCAACGAAGCCGCCGGGCTTTCCACCGCCAGGCCGTGCAAGCTCTGGCTTTTCATACCCAGGTCTTCAGGTTCGACCCAATATTCGGTGACCTCGTCGTTCTTCAGCTCCGCCACGAAGGTCGGCGCCGCCAGGCTGAATTCGTCGAGGCCATCCTTGGAGTGCACCACCAGCACGTGCTTGCTGCCCAAGCGTTGTAATACTTCGGCCAGCGGCCGGCACAGCGCCTGGCTGAACACGCCCACCACCTGATGCTTCACACCGGCCGGATTCGTAAGCGGGCCGAGCATGTTGAACAGGGTACGCAGGCCAAGGTCCTTGCGCGGGCCGGCAGCGTGCTTCATCGCGCCGTGATGGGACTGAGCAAACATGAAGCCAATGCCAACGCTGTCGATGCAGCGCGCTACTTGCACCGGCGTGAGGTTCAGGTAAATACCGGCAGCTTCCAGCAAGTCGGCACTGCCGCTCTTGCCAGACACCGCGCGGTTCCCGTGCTTGGCGACGGTGCAACCAGCGGCGGCCACCACGAAGGATGAGGCGGTCGACACGTTGAAAATATTCGCACCGTCACCGCCGGTGCCCACTACATCGACGACGCCGTCGAGGGTCTTGAGTTCGACCTTGTCCGCCAGCTCACGCATCACCGACACCGCACCGACGATTTCGTCGATGCTTTCGCTCTTCATGCGCATCGCCATCATAAAAGCGCCGATCTGAGCATCGGTGCATTGACCGGTCATGATCTCGCGCATCACATCGCTCATTTCCGCGGTGCTCAGGTCCAGATGGCCGACGATACGGCTCAGGGCAGTCTTGATATCCATGAAAAGTCCTTAGCGCGTGCCGCCGCTCTGCTTGAGAAAGTTGGCGAACAGCTCGTAGCCCTGCTCGGTCAGGATTGATTCAGGGTGAAATTGCACCCCTTCGACGTTCAGTGTCTTGTGGCGCAGGCCCATGATCTCGTCGACCGAGCCGTCTTCCAATTGGGTCCAGGCGGTCAGTTCCAGGCATTCGGGCAAGGTTTCACGCTTGACCACCAGAGAGTGGTAACGGGTCACGGTCACCGGCAGGTTCAAGCCATTGAATACACCCAAATCCCGATGGAACACCGGGCTGGTCTTGCCGTGCATGACCTCGCGCGCGCGCACCACATCACCGCCAAACGCCTGGCCGATGGACTGATGGCCCAGGCAGACGCCCAGGATCGGCAGCTTGCCGGCGAAATACTGGATAGCTTCCAGAGAGATGCCCGCCTCGGTCGGCGTGCACGGGCCAGGCGAAACCACGATGCGCTCGGGGTTCAGCGCAGCGATTTCAGCAACGGTAAGTTCATCGTTGCGCACCACCTTGACCTCGGCACCCAGTTCGCCCAGGTACTGCACAACGTTGTAGGTAAAGGAGTCGTAGTTATCAATCATCAGCAACATGTGGGTTCAAACCTCTTGAATTCACTGATTTCAAATGACCGCCTTCCAAGCGTGTGACCCGCTGCCAGACGCACGTTCCGGTTGCCAGGGTGAGTTGGCAAGGGGCGTCAGACAACGGGTGAAGAAGGCAAATCGGTACAGGTCCGGCCAGGCCGGCAGAGAAAAATGTCAGGCGCGCCAACGCCAACGGGCGTGTGCCTTGACTACTCGCATCAAGAGTTTGCTGATGATCAACACGGGGAGGGTCTCATTCATACGTTCAGGCACAGTAACGTAGGCTCGCCAGCGGTGCAATATGGAGCCGCAAATACGGGGACGCAACGTAGGTGGATTCCGGATTTCCCTACAGAAAATGCCAGAAATTTTGCTAGTGTTTCACTTCCGACATAAAAACAACCCAATGGAATCTTGCATGCTCAGACCAGCGTTTTTCGCGCCCCTTGCCGGCTGCCTCCTATCATTGGCCTGCGCCCAGGCGTTCGCAGCCCCGTCACCTTATTCAACCATGGTGGTTTTCGGCGACAGCCTGGCGGATGCAGGCCAGTTTCCCGACGGTTCGGCCGGCGCCACATTGCGCTTTACCAACCGAACCGGGCCGACCTTCCAGGGTGAATACGGCCTGGTCTCATCGACCCTGCTGGGCACGAAACTGGGCGTCACTCCCAACGACCTGAATGCTTCCACCTCACCGGTCCGCGCAGCCCAGGGTTTGCCAGACGGCAACAACTGGGCAGTGGGTGGCTACCGTACCGACAATATCCTCGACTCCATTACCTCAGTCTCCAATGCTGCGATTCCCCCAGGCAACCCCGGGGGCGGCACTGTGTTGCGCAGTCGGCAGGGCTATCTGCCGGCTAATGGTGGGAGAGCCGACCCGAACGCACTTTACTTCCTTTCCGGTGGCGGCAATGACTTCCTGCAAGGCCGGGTACTCAGCCCCGCTCAAGCGGTCGCCGCCGGTGGCAGGCTGGCGGACAGCGCCCAGGCCCTGCAACAAGCCGGCGCGCGTTACATTATGGTGTGGATGCTACCCGACCTGGGCCTGACGCCGGCCATCAACGGCACCCCACAGCAAGCAGCGACTTCGGCCCTGAGCACTATTTTCAACCAGTCCCTGGTACAGCGTCTGTCACAAGTGGATGCGCAGGTTATCCCGCTGAACATCCCGCTGCTGTTGAACGAGGCCTTCGCCGATCCAGCGCGCTTCGGCCTAGCCACCGAGCAGAACCTGACGGGCACCTGCTTCAGCGGTAACAGTTGCACCGCCAACCCAACCTATGGCATCGGCGGCACCAACCCGGACCCAACCAAGCTGATCTACAACGACTCGGTCCACCCTACCGTGGCCGGGCAACGCTTGATTGCCGACTACGCCTATTCGCTACTCGCCGCGCCGTGGGAACTGACCTTGCTGCCGGAAATGGCCCAAGGCACATTGCGCGCCCACCAGGACGAGCTGCGTAACCAATGGCAAGCAGACAACGGCAGCTGGCAAGCCGTCGGCCAATGGCGCGCCATAGTGGCCGGCGGAGGCCAACGCCTGGATTTCGATGATCAGAGCAGCTCGGCCAGTGGCGACGGCAGCGGCTATAACCTGAATATCGGTGGCAGCTACCGGCTCGATGAAAACTGGCGCGTAGGCGTTGCCGCCGGCCTGTATCGGCAGACTCTCGAAGCCGGCGCCAATGATTCGGACTACAAGCTCAACAGCTATATGGGCACGGCATTCGCTCAGTATCAGCAGAACCACTGGTGGGCCGATGCCGCATTGACCGGCGGCAAGCTGGACTTTGACAGCCTCAAACGCAAGTTTGCGCTGGGTGTCAGCGAAGGCTCGGAGAAAGGTGACACCGATGGCTGGCTCTGGGCCCTGAGCGGCCGCGTGGGGTATGACATCGCCGCGCCGGGCAGCGACTGGCACCTCTCGCCGTTCATCAGCGCCGATTACGCGCGGGTTGAAGTCAATGGTTACTCGGAGAAAAGCAGCCGCTCCACCGCCCTGACCTTTGACGATCAACAACGCGACTCCAAACGCCTGGGCGTCGGCCTGCAAGGCAGCTACCGCATCACGCCGCAAACCCAGGTTTTTGGCGAAGTGGCCCACGAGCATGAGTTTGAAAATGACACCCAGAAGGTGAACATTTCGCTCAACAGCGTGCAGGGGATCGACTTCAAGCTCGACGGGTATACGCCTCGCAGTAATTCTGACCGCTTGAGCCTGGGTGTCAGCCACAAGCTGACTCAGGACCTGGCACTGCGCGCGGCGTATAGCCTGAGGAAGGACGACAATTTGACCCAGCAAGGCATCAATGTCGGGGTCAGTCTGGATTTCTAAATACTGCGCAAAACAAATGTGGGAGCTGGCTTGCCTGCGATGGCGGTGGATCAGTCACTGAATATCTCAAGTGACACACCGCCATCGCGGGCAAGCCAGCTCCCACATTTTTTATTCCAGCTTCAGTCTTGTGGAGTTTGCTCTGCCAATGCCACGGCACGGAACATCGCCCGACGCTTGTTGAGGGTTTCTTCCCATTCAAGGGCCGGCACCGAGTCTGCCACAATCCCGCCACCAGCTTGCACATGCAGCTCGCCGTTCTTGATCACCGCCGTGCGGATCGCAATGGCGGTATCCATATTGCCGTTCCAGGCGAAATACCCGACGGCGCCGCCATAGACACCGCGCTTGACCGGCTCCAGTTCGTCGATAATTTCCATCGCACGGATCTTCGGCGCCCCCGACAATGTGCCCGCCGGCAAAATCGCTCGCAGGGCGTCCATCGCCGTCAGCCCGGCCTTCAGCTCGCCGGTGACGTTGGACACGATATGCATCACATTGGAATACCGCTCGATAACCATCTTCTCGGTCAGTTTCACCGAGCCGATTTCCGAGACACGCCCGGTGTCGTTGCGCCCCAGGTCGATCAGCATCAGGTGTTCGGCAATTTCCTTTTCGTCGCTGAGCAGGTCTTCTTCCAGCGCCACGTCGGCTTCTTCGGTCGCCCCACGGGGGCGCGTGCCGGCAATCGGGCGCACGGTGATCAGGTTGTCTTCAACCCGCACCAGCACTTCCGGCGAACTGCCCACGACGTGGAAGTCGCCGAAGTTGAAGAAGTACATATACGGCGTCGGGTTGAAGCAACGCAGTGCGCGGTATAGGTCAATCGGCGCCGCCTTGAAGTCGATGGACATGCGTTGCGACGGCACCACTTGCATGCAGTCACCGGCAAGGATGTATTCCTTGATGGTATCGACGGCGCGCTCGTAGTCATCCTGGGTAAAGCTGGAGCGGAACACCGGGTCGGCCGCCGGGGGGCGGCTGAGGTCCAGGCCGCGACGCGGGGTGATCGGCTGGCGAAGTTTTTCCAGCAACGCTTCCAGGTTGGCCTGGCCTTGTTCGAAGGCATCAGCCTGGGCGGGGTCGGCGAGGACAATCGCATGCATCTTGCCGGCGAGGTTGTCGAACACCACCACCGCGTCGGACACCATCAGCAAAATGTCCGGCACCCCCAGCGGGTCCGGGTTCGGGCATTTGCCCAGGCGTTTTTCCACATAGCGCACGCAGTCATAGCCGAAGTACCCCACCAGGCCGCCATTGAAGCGCGGCAGGCCAGCAATGGTCGGCACGTTGTAGCGCGCCTTGAAGGTTTCGACAAAGGCCAGCGGGTCTTCTACGTCATGGCTTTCGATCTCCACGCCGTCATGGGTGATGCTCACATGATGGTCGTGCACCCGCAGCACCGTGCGGCATGGCAGGCCAATGATCGAGTAACGGCCCCACTTCTCGCCGCCTTGTACCGACTCAAGCAGGTAAGAGTTGGGCTCATCGGCCAGCTTCAGGTAGATCGACAGCGGCGTATCGAAGTCGGCCAGGGTTTCGCAAGCCATGGGGATACGGTTGTAGCCGGCAGCGGCCAAACGCAGGAATTCTTCGCGGGTCATGAGGTGCCTCGTGGTGTGAGGGTCAAGTCAGGTAGGCAAACGTGCCGCACACGCGGCCTGGATCAGTCAGGCGCGCCAACGCCAGCGGGCCAAGGCCTTGATGACTTTCATCCAGAGTTTGCGAGTGACCACCACGATGGAATTTCCAGAAGGGGACGAATCAATGTCGGGCAACGTTATCTCAGCGCCCGCGCCCAAGCAACCGGGGATTAGCAGTCGCAGGTCATCAATGACCAGAGCGGGGGACTCCTCCGCAATCGGCCGGCCATGGTTGTAACCATAACTCAAGGCCACGCACTGCACGCCCGCCGCTTTAGCCGCCAACACATCACTGCGCGAATCGCCGACAAACAGCGACTGAGACGCCGGAATATTGGCCATTTTCATTACGAAAAACAGGGCCGCAGGGTCTGGTTTTTTCTGCGGCAAGGTATCGCCGCCGATGATCCAGCGGAAGTAGCGCCCGATTTTCATCTGGTCCAACAACGGCGCAACGAAGCGCTCCGGCTTGTTGGTGATCAGGGCCATTTCCACGCCCTGCTTGCTCAACCACTTGAGGGTGTCACGCACGCCGGGGTAAACCACGGTCAGTTCGTGGCTGCTTTCGTAAGCGGCATTGAACAGCTCCAAGGCATGTTCTGCCTCGGCCTCATCCACGCCCGTGGCATCGATGTCGTTGGCCAGGGCCCGGCGCACCAACATCGGCGCGCCATTGCCGACCCACTTGCGCACTGACTCGATGCCTGCCGGTTTGCGCCCCAGCTTGAGCAGCATCTGGTCCACCGCGGCCGCCAGGTCGGGCACCGAGTCGATCAAGGTACCGTCCAGATCGAACATCACCAGCCGTGGCAATTTGCCGGGGAACAACTGCTCAAAACCGCTCATGGACGCGCCAGCGCCAGTTCGGCACGCATCTTGTCAATGACGGCCTGGTAGTCCGGGGCATTGAAAATCGCCGAGCCGGCCACGAAGGTATCGGCACCCGCTGCGGCGATCTCACGGATATTGTTGACGTTAACGCCGCCGTCAATCTCCAGGCGAATGTCACGCCCCGACGCATCAATCAGCGCACGGGCCTCACGCAGCTTGTTCAAGGTGCCAGGGATGAACTTCTGCCCGCCGAAGCCTGGGTTGACGCTCATCAGCAAGACCATGTCGACCTTGTCCATCACGTACTCAAGCACGCTCAGCGGAGTGGCCGGGTTGAATACCAGGCCCGCCTTGCAGCCGCCTTCGCGGATCAGTTGCAAGGTGCGGTCAACGTGCAATGTAGCTTCCGGGTGGAAGGTGATGTAAGTCGCACCCGCCTCGATGAAGTCACCGACGATACGGTCTACCGGACTGACCATCAGGTGCGCATCAATCGGCGCGGTGATGCCGTACTTGCGCAACGCGGCGCACACCATCGGGCCGATGGTCAGGTTGGGTACGTAGTGGTTGTCCATGACATCGAAGTGCACGAAGTCGGCACCGGCGGCCAACACCTTGTCCACTTCCTCACCCAGGCGGGCGAAGTCGGCAGAGAGAATCGATGGAGCAATGACGAAGGGCTGCATGACGCACCTTTTTTGAGCTAAATCACGATGGCGCGCATTGTATACCTCATGCTTTGCTGCGCGCACCGTGACCTATCTCAACGGTTAGTAAGCTGCCCGGTAGATTTTTTCGATATCGGCGGCGCTGAGCTTGCGCGGGTTGTTACGCATCAAGCGTTCAATGCCTGCAGCTTCGCTGGCCATGGCCGGGATGGCGTCCTCGGGCACGCCGAAACTGCGCAGGCCGGACGGGATCTCCACTGCCGCACATAACCGCGTCATCGCCTCTACAGCCTGGTCGGCAGCGTCATTCACACTCAGCCCGGCGATATTGACGCCCATGGCCTGGGCGATGTCCTGCATACGCTCGACGCAGGCCAATTTGTTCCAGTGCATGACATACGGCAGCAACAGCGCATTACTGACGCCATGGGCAATATTGAAGCGCCCACCCAACGGGTACGCCAGCGCATGCACGGCACCGACGCCCGCGTTGCCAAAGGCCATGCCGGCCATCAGGCTGGCGGTGGCCATGTCGTCACGGGCCTGCAGGTTGGCCGGGTTGGCGTAAGCCTTGGGCAACGCGCTGGCAATCAATCTGATCGCACCGATGGCCAGGGCGTCGGTAATCGGCGAGGCATGCAGCGACAGGTAGGACTCGATGGCATGCACCAAGGCGTCCACGCCACTGGCGGCCGTGACACCTCGCGGGCAGGTCAAGGTCATTTGCGGGCTGATCAGCGCGACATCCGGCAGCAAGTAATCGCTGACGATGCCTTTTTTCAGCTGTGCAGCCTTGTCGGACAGTATCGCCACATTGGTCACCTCCGAGCCGGTACCGGCCGTGGTGGGGATGGCGATCAACGGCGGGCCTTTGCGCGGCACCTGATCGACGCCAAACAAGTCCGCCAGCGCGCCGTGATAACCGGCATAGGCCGCCACGCTCTTGGCGATGTCGATGGCACTGCCGCCGCCCACACCGATCAGGCCGTCATGCCCCCCTTCGCGGTACGCACGCATGCAGTCTTCGACGATGGCAATTTCCGGATCGGGCAGCACGCGGTCGAAGATTTCGTAGGCTCGATCACCCAGATGCTCCAAGGCCAGCGCCACGGTACCGGACTGGACCAGCGCGGCGTCAGTGACGATCAGTGGGTTATCCACATCCAGGCGCGTGAGTTCGGCAGCCAGTTGTTCGATGGCACCTGCACCGGTCAGCAGTTTGTGGGCGATCTTGAATGAGGAAGTACTCATGTGCGCGGCCTCTTATGAATGATGGGCTGGCACAAGAATAGCTGCCCCTGGCGTGTTGTCTGCCATTCATTGGTTGAATGGCCGCGCCGCGACCATCAAGACAGCTAACAAACCGCCGATAGCCTGTCGGTAGCGAGAACCGCGCCTCATACCCCTGACAAATACCGACCAACCCATTAGGCTGCTGGAATCACTTCTGGCCGGGAATCAACGATGCTTTTTCTTCACCGTTCGGCACTGCCAGCATTGTGCCTGTCACTGCTGTTTACCAGCGTCTTGCCTGTTCAGGCCGAGGATGCACCCTCGCCTGCCGTCGAAAAACCGGCTGAACGCCAGGCCTTGCCCGAGCGTAGCCAGCAAGAAGCCAGTGCGCTCGAACGGCAGGTGCCGCAGCAGGAGCAACAGCAATTGCAAGCTGGTAGCGATTCGTTCCTGGCGCTATGGAAACCCGCCAACAGCGCCGAAGCCGAGGGTGTGGTGATTCTCATACCAGGTGCCGGGGAGAACGCGGACTGGCCGCAGGCCATCGCGCCTCTGCGGCGCAAGTTACCGGACGCCGCCTGGGGCACCCTCAGCCTGTCATTGCCTGACGTCAGTGTGGACACCCTGCCGCCACGGCTCATCGAACCGCCGAAAGCGGCGGTCGATACCAGCAGCAAGGAAGGCAGCACCGCTGCCAAGCCGGTCGAACAGGCCGCCAGTGCCGAGGCCGAAGGCACTGACCCGGCGGTGGTGCCGGGGGCGGATGAGCAGGACAAGACCGACGCCAAGCGCATCTTCGACCGTATCGACGCCGCCGTCGCCTTCGCCCAGACCCAAAGCGCCCGCAGTGTGGTGTTGCTCGGCCATGGCACCGGGGCCTGGTGGGCGGCACGCTACCTCAGCGAGAAACAACCCTCCCAGGTGCAGAGGTTGGTGATGGTGGCCGGCAAGACGCCTGCGGCTCGCCAACCGGACCTGCAGCAACTGGCGCCGGCCTTGAAGGTACCCACGGCGGACGTGTTCTATCAAGAGGGCGCCCAGGATCGCAAGAACGCCCTGGAGCGACTCCAGGCGGCCAAGCGCTCGAAGAATGACAGCTATAAGCAGGTGTCGCTCACGGCGTTACCCGGCAATAGCGCGGCGGAGCAAGAGCAGTTGTACCGCAGGGTTCGCGGGTGGCTGAGCCCGAAGGGCAGCGCAGACTGATCACATAGTCGACCATGTCGCACAACGATGTGGCAGGGGCAAGCCCCCTCCCACATGGCGTTGAGTGGCGATAATCTCAACGAAAATCCCGCCGCTCGCGAATCAGCGCATAGGCGTTATGCAACTCTCGGGTTCGTTCGGTCGCCTCCCGCACTTGCGCGGGGCTGGCACCCGTGCCGGCGATCTTGTCCGGATGGTGACGGCTGAGCAGGCGGCGGTAGGCGCGCTTGATCACCGAAGGCTCAGTGGTTGCCGTCACCCCCAGGATACGCAACGCCTCCTGATAGGCACCGCCACGATTGGCCAATGGCTTGCGCTCCGGCGCGTAATCGGTCGCCAATGCCTGAAGCTGCTGTGGCGTCCAGCCCAACCACTTGCCCCACTGGTCGATCAGGTCGCGCTCGGCAGCATCCGCTCGACCGTCCGCCCACGCCATGCGCCAACAGGCGCGCAGCACGCCTTCCGCCGCATGGGGCTGCGTCTTGAGCACCCGCAGGTAACGGCGAACCCGGTCGCTGCCGGACTTGCCACGGTTGAAGGCGCTGATCGCGCGGCGCTGGGCCGGCTCACTCATGTCCAGTGCGCGCATCTCCTGGCGCGCTTGCTGGATATGTCCGTCGACAACCCGGCCATTACTCTTGGCCAGGCGTCCCAGCAGCACAAACAACAGTTCGTCGTTGCGCAAGGCCGGGCGCCCACCCAAGCGTTCACGTAACTGCGCCCAACTGTGCAGTTGCAGACGGCGATCCAGCGCCTGCCCCAGCAATGCCCCCAACAGAGCCCCCGGAATACTGGCAATGGCAAAGCCAGCCCCGGCGCCGATCAGCGTCCCTGGCCACAACATCCTACTGCCCCGCTGTCAGCAAGGTTTCGACCTGCGCCAGTCGCTCCAGCGTCCCCACATCCACCCAGCGTCCTGCCATGTGCTCCCCCGTTACCAAACCTTTGGCCATGGCCTCGCGCAAAAGCGGGGCCAGCTTGAAGGCACCGGCGCTGCAACCCGCGAACAACTTGGGGTCGAGCACTGAAATGCCACTGAAGGTCAGGTTATCGGCACCGGGCGCGGCATCATGAAGCACACCGTGATCCAGGTAGAAATCCCCGCCCGACGGGTGGTGCGCAGGGTTGTCGACCATCACCAAGTGCGCCAGGCCCCGGATCGGCTGCTTGAGCTGGATGAAATCGTAGTCGGTCCATATATCGCCATTGACCACCAGAAACGGTTCGTCGCCCAGCAGCGGCAACGCCTGGAATATCCCGCCCCCCGTTTCCAGCGGTTCACCCTCCGGCGAGTAGCGGATGCGCAGACCGAATTGGGCACCGTCGCCCAGGTAGCTTTCGATCTGCTCGCCGAGCCAGGCGTGGTTGATCACGATCTCGGTAAAGCCGGCCTTCGCCAAGGCTTCAAGGTGATACTCGATCAGCCGCTTGCCGCCGGCTTGCACCAGCGGCTTGGGCGTATGCAGGGTGAGCGGGCGCATGCGCTCGCCCTTGCCCGCCGCCAGGATCATCGCCTTCATACGCTGGCCTCGGCAGGTTCGCGCAGGCTGGCGAGTAACTCGCCCAGGTCACTCAACTCGGGTCGGTCGGCCAGCACCGCTTCTATATAAGCAAAGAAACGCGGCACGTCGGCTAGGTAGCGTGGTTTGCCGTCGCGGTGGCAGATACGCGAAAAGATGCCGATAACCTTGAGGTGACGCTGCACGCCCATCAGGTCGCTGGCACGCAGGAACTCCTCAAAGTCGTCCTGTACTGGAATCCCCAATTGTCCGGCACGCTGCCAATAGCCACGCTGCCATTCGCGCACGCGGGCCTGGGGCCAACTGAGGAAGGCGTCCTTGAACAGGCAGGTGATGTCATAGGTCACCGGGCCGTAGACCGCGTCCTGGAAATCCAGCACGCCAGGGCTTGGCTCACTGATCATCAGGTTGCGCGGCATGTAGTCGCGGTGCACCAGCACCTTGGGCTGGGCCAGGGCGCTGTCGATCAACTGCTGGCTGGCACGTTGCCAGAGGGCTTGTTGCTCAGGGTCGAGGTCGATGCCCAAGTGACGGCGCACATACCATTCCGGGAACAGCTCCAGCTCGCGACGCAATAAAGCAACGTCATAGCTGGGCAACGGTGCATCCATCGGCAATTGCTGGAAAGCCAGCAGCGCGTCGATGGCATCGGCAAATAATTGGTCGGCATTTTCACCGTCAATCACGTCCAGATAGGTTTTTGTGCCTAGGTCATTGAGCAAAAGAAAGCCACGGGGCAAATCTTCTGCATAAATTTTTGGCACATTTATTCCTGATTTCGCGAGCAAATGCGCAATATCGACGAAAGGTTTGCAGTTTTCCTGGGGGGGTGGCGCGTCCATGACGACGAACGTATGGGCACCGCCCTCCCATCGGAAGTAACGCCTGAAACTCGCGTCGCTGCTGGCCGCGGTCAATGTGGCCGGGGGCACGGGCCCCCAGTCCTGAGCGTTGAAAAGAATCGGCAACTGCTCATCCAGCCAGACTTCCAGCTGTTGTAAACGTAGATCGTGCTCGGGCATTACAAGGGTCTCCGACGGCGCTAGCCGTCAAGCGGGGCATGCTTTATTATCACGCATCTTTTTCAGACCATCGAGAGGCGTGCGGCCCAAACCGCGGGCAGATGGCACGCAGGAAGCCCGGACTAATAAGATGGCATTGAAATCCCCCGCGTTTCGTAGAAAATTTCCGTTGCTGGTAACCGGCAGTCTGCTGGCCTTGCAACCTTTCGCCACCTCATTCGTGGTCGCCGCGGAACAGTATGACTGCTCAGTCTCTGCTTCGGGTGCCTGGGATTGTGCGCCGAAGACGGCCTCCGCCCCATTGCCACCGCGCCCGGTGCATGACGGTGCTGCCGTCAGCTCGGCCAACAGCACGCCGCAAGGCAAAGCTGGCGGCAGCGTCGACGCCGAGCCCAAGACCATGCTGGTCACCGAAGCCAAGGGCCGTGGCCTGCGCTCGCGCAGCGCCGACTACAGCCACCTGGACTGGGTACCTCGCGACAAGCTGACCGCAGCACAGTTGGCCGAAACCGGCCCTTACTGCGGCGGCGCGTACATCGAGCCGACTCGTCCTGGCATGAACGACAAGACGAACAAGAGCGATGCGCCGACCTTCATCGGCGCCAAGGCCTCGCGTTACGAGCAGGAGCAGCAAGTCGCTACCCTGGCCGGTGACGTGGTCATGCGCCAGGGCAGCATGCAACTGGAAGCGGACGAAGCCAGCCTGTACCAGGCTGAGAACCGTGGCGAACTAAATGGCAAGGTGCGCCTGCGCGACAACGGCGCCCTGATCGTGGGTGACCACGCTCAAGTCCAGCTCGACACCGGCGCCGCCCAGATCGATAACGCCGAATACGTGATGCACAAGTCACGCATCCGCGGTAACGCGCTGTACGCCAAGCGTGCAGAGAATGCGATCATCCGTCTCAAGGACGGTACGTACACCACCTGCGAGCCGGACAGCAACGCCTGGCAGCTCAAGGGCAACAACATCACGTTGAACCCGGCCACCGGTTTCGGTACGGCGACCAACGCGACGTTGCGGGTCAAGAACATCCCGATCCTGTACACCCCGTACATCTACTTCCCGATCGACGACCGTCGCCAATCCGGCTTCCTGCCGCCGAGCTTCAGCACCGGTGGGGAAACTGGCTTTACGCTGGTAACACCGTACTACTTCAACCTGGCGCCGAACTACGATGCCACGTTGTACCCGCAGTACATGACTAAACGTGGCTTGTTGATGGAAGGCGAGTTCCGCTATCTGACCAAGTCGAGTGAAGGGCAGTTTGGTGGGGCGTACCTCAACGACGATAACGACGAGCGGAAGAACCAGACTGATTACGAAAAGACCCGCTATATGCTCAATTGGCAGCATAAGGGTGGGTTGGATTCACGTCTGACGTCGCAGGTGGATTACACCCGGATCAGCGATCCTTATTACTTCCAGGATTTGAAGTCGTTTGAGGAAGGGGTTGAGAGCCAAGACGCTCTGAACCAGCAGGGATCTTTGACATATCGGGGCGATTCTTATCAGGCCCGTTTGAATGTCCAAGCCTATCAACTGGCGACAATCACTCAGATCACACCGTATGACCGGTTGCCGCAACTCACACTGAATGGCCAACTGCCATTTCATCCGGGCGGGCTGGATTTCAGTTATGAAACCGAAGCCGTACGCTTTGATCGAGACTTGGAGAACGGTAACTTTACGGACGAAAATGGCTTGGTTTCGCGTCGTCTGGATACCAACGTTACCGGCCTGACCCGTGCAAACGGCACTCGTCTGAACCTTGCGCCAGCTGTCTCTTATCCGATGAACTGGTCCTACGGCTTTTTGACGCCGAAGTTGAAGTACGTTTATACCAAGTACGATCTTGACCTTGACGGTACAGGCAAGAGCCAAATGGCTGCAGGAGGTCAAACCTTCAATAGCTCACAGGACCGCTCAGTACCTATTGCAAGCATCGACAGCGGCCTGTACTTCGACCGTAAAACCAATTGGTTCGGCAAAGACTACAACCAGACCCTCGAACCTCGTGCGTTCTACCTCTACGTACCGAATAAAGACCAGACCGAGATCCCTGTCTTCGACACCAGCGAGAACTCGTTCAGCTACTCCTCGTTGTTCCGGGATAACCGCTTCAGCGGTTCCGACCGCATCGGCGACGAAAACAAGCTGTCCTTTGGTCTCACCAGCCGCTGGATTGAAGAGAACGGTTTCGAACGTCAACGCGCTTCCATCGGCCAAGCGGTGTACTTCAAGGATCGTGAAGTTCAATTGCCTGGCATCGACGCCAAGACACGTGATGACGCCCACTCGAACGTATCTCCTGTTGCACTGGAGTACGAGTTCCGCTTCAACCGCGACTGGCGCGCCACAGCCGACTACAACTGGGACACCGAGAGCCATAGCCCTCGCTCCGGCAGCGCGATGTTCCACTACCAGCCGGAAGACAACCCGAACAAGGTCGTCAACCTGGGCTACCGCTATCGCAACGACCAGGTTGTCTACAACCAACTGACCGGTAAATGGCAGTTCGGCGGAGACTTCGGCAGCCCGGGCCAAGAGAACTACGTGAAGGATTACTACAAAATCCAACAACACGACTTCTCGATGATGTGGCCGATCATTCCCCAGTGGAACCTGATCACGCGCTGGCAGTATGACTATGCTCGCAACCGTACCCTGGAAGCCTTTGGTGGTTTCGAGTACGACAACTGCTGCTGGAAACTGCGCGTCATCAACCGTTACTGGGTTTCCAACGACGAATACACGCAGATCGCCCCTCAGAACGAAAAGGGTGACCACGGGCTCTTCTTCCAGATCGTCCTTAAAGGACTCGGCGGCCTGACCGGCGCCAAGGTAGAGAGCTTCCTCGACAAAGGCATTGAAGGTTATCGTGAACGTGAAGACAAAGCTTTCTGAGTGTTTGCGCCCGCTAGTGCTGGGCGCGCTGTTCCTGGGTACTGTTTCGGCACACGCCGCAGTTCAACAGCTGGATAAAGTAGCGGCCATCGTCGACAACGACGTGATCATGCAGAGCCAGCTGGACCAACGGGTCAAGGAAGTTCAGCAAACCATCGCCAAGCGTGGCGGTGGTGTGCCACCGAGCAGCGTCCTGGAACCCCAGGTGCTGGAGCGTCTGATCGTCGAGAACCTGCAATTGCAGATTGGCGACCGTTCTGGCATCCGTATTTCAGACGAAGAATTGAACCAGGCCGTTGGCACCATCGCCCAGCGTAACAACATGAGCATTGATCAGTTCCGCGCCGCCCTGGCTCGCGATGGTTTGTCCTACGAGGACGCCCGTGACCAGATCAAGCGCGAAATGATCATCAGCCGTGTGCGCCAGCGCCGTGTGGCCGAGCGGGTTCAGGTGTCCGAGCAGGAAGTGAAGAACTTCCTGGCCTCGGACCTGGGCAAGATGCAGCTCTCCGAAGAGTTGCACTTGGCCAATATCCTGATCCCAACCCCGGACGGAGCCAACTCTGAGCAGCTTAATGCCGCCGCCGCTAAAACCCAGGCGATCTATGAGCGCCTGAAAGCGGGTGCAGATTTTGCCCAGATGGCCATTGCTCAGTCCGGCAGCGACAACGCCCTCGAAGGCGGTGACATGGGCTGGCGTAAAGCCGCTCAATTGCCACCTCCGTTTGATCGCGAATTGAGCGCCATGGAAGTCGGTGGCATTACCCAGCCAGCCCGCACCCCGGGTGGCTTCATCATCCTGAAGCTGCTGGAACGTCGCGGTGGCGAGACTTCGCTGAAAGACGAAGTCCATGTTCGTCACATCCTGGTCAAACCGAGCGAAATCCGCACCGAGGCACAAACCAAGGAACTGGCCCAGAAGATCTACGACCGCATTGAAAGCGGTGAAGACTTCGCCACCCTGGCTAAAAGCTTCTCGGAAGACCCAGGTTCTGCCCTTAACGGCGGCGATCTGAACTGGATCGACCCGAAAGCTCTGGTGCCTGAGTTCCAGCAGGTTATGGCCGAGACACCGCAAGGCGTATTGTCCAAGCCGTTCAAGACTCAGTACGGCTGGCATGTGCTGGAAGTGCTTGGCCGTCGCGCCACGGACAACACCACCCAGGCCCGCGAGCAGCAAGCCCTGAGCGTACTGCGTAACCGCAAATACGACGAAGAGCTGCAAACCTGGCTGCGTCAGATCCGTGACGAAGCGTATGTAGAGAACAAGCTGCCAGGCGCCGAGCAAACAGGCACCGACCAGGCACCCCAGTGAAACCCCAGCGTTTCGCGGTGACACCCGGCGAGCCAGCCGGCATTGGTCCAGACCTGTGCCTGCTGCTCGCCTCGCAACCCCAGCCACACCCCCTGATTGCCATTACCAGCCGCGACCTGCTCCTTGAGCGGGCCGCGCAACTGGGTGTGGCCGTCAACCTGCTGGACGTGGCGCCGGGCAACTGGCCCGACCTGCCGGCCCCCGCCGGCAGCCTGTATGTGTGGGACACCCCGCTGCAAGCCAAAGTGGTTGCCGGGCAGTTGAATACGGCCAACGCGGCATTTGTGCTGGAGACGTTGACCCGTGCGGGCCAAGGCTGCATCGACGGCGACTTCGCCGGCATGATTACCGCACCGGTGCACAAAGGTGTGATCAACGAATCCGGTATCGCCTTTTCCGGCCATACCGAATTCCTCGCGGAACTGACCCATACCGCTCAAGTGGTGATGATGCTCGCCACCCGCGGCCTGCGTGTGGCGCTGGTGACCACCCACTTGCCGCTGCGTGAAATCGCCGATGCCATCACTGCCGAGCGTGTGGAGCGTGTCACGCGCATCCTGCACAGCGACCTGCAACACAAATTCGGCATTGCCCAACCGCGTATCCTGGTCTGTGGGCTTAACCCCCACGCCGGTGAAGGCGGCCACTTGGGCCATGAAGAAATCGACATCATTGAACCGACATTAGAGCGCCTGCGCCAAGAAGGCATGGACCTACGCGGCCCATTGCCTGCAGACACTCTGTTCACCCCCAAATATCTGGAGCACTGCGACGCAGTGCTGGCGATGTACCACGACCAGGGGCTGCCCGTGCTGAAATACAAAGGCTTCGGCGCCGCAGTCAACGTGACACTGGGCCTGCCGATCATCCGCACCTCCGTCGACCATGGCACCGCCCTGGACCTCGCAGGCAGCGGCAAGATCGATACCGGCAGCCTGCACGTGGCCCTGGAAACCGCCTATCAGATGGCCGAGACCCGTATATGACTGAGCATTACCAACACCGGGCGCGCAAGCGCTTCGGGCAGAACTTCCTGCATGACGCTGGCGTAATCGATCGCATCCTGCGCTCCATCCATGCCAAGCCAGAAGACCGCCTGCTGGAAATCGGCCCGGGCCAGGGCGCACTGACACAAGGCCTGCTGGCCAGCGGTGGGCAACTGGACGTGGTGGAACTGGACAAGGACTTGATCCCGATCCTCAACCAGCAGTTCGCCGGCAAGTCCAACTTCAATCTGCACCAGGGCGATGCGCTGAAGTTCGACTTCAATAGCCTCAATGCCGCGCCCAATAGCCTGCGGGTGGTGGGTAACCTGCCGTACAACATTTCCACGCCGCTGATTTTTCACCTGCTGAACAACGCCGGGATCATCCGCGACATGCACTTCATGCTGCAAAAGGAAGTGGTGGAGCGCCTGGCCGCAGGCCCTGGCGGTGGTGACTGGGGCCGCTTGTCGATCATGGTCCAGTATCACTGCCGCGTAGAGCACCTGTTCAACGTCGGCCCGGGCGCGTTCAACCCGCCACCGAAGGTCGATTCAGCCATCGTGCGCCTGGTGCCGCATGCCGTACTGCCGCACCCGGCCAAGGATCACAAACTGCTGGAACGTGTGGTACGCGAAGCGTTCAACCAACGCCGCAAGACCTTGCGTAACACACTCAAAGCCCTGCTGAGCAATGCTGAAATCGAAGCCGCCGGCGTCGACGGCGGCCTGCGCCCCGAGCAACTGGACCTGGCCGCGTTCGTGCGCCTGGCTGACCAGCTTGCCATCCAGCCAGCGCCAACAGCGCAATAGGGTTCAACACCCTCCAATGTGGGAGCGGGCTTGCTCGCGAATGCGGTGGATCAGTTATAGATCAGTTGACTGACGCACCGCATTCGCGAGCAAGCCCGCTCCCACAGGTTTAACCGCGTTACGTTGATAGAGTCGTTTCATCAAGTTCAAGAGCCCAGACAGCATGTCTGGCCTAGTGCCCACCTCTTGGCCTAGACTGACCCGCATCTGCTGTCCTTCGCTTTTAAGGCCTCTTGCATGTCCGATCCTCGCTATCAGATAGACGTCAGCGTCGTCACCCGCTTCCTGGCGGACCAGTCGCAACCCGAACATAACCGCTTCGCCTTTGCCTACACCATTACAGTGAAGAACAACGGGCTGGTGCCGGCCAAGCTGCTGTCGCGCCACTGGGTCATCACCGATGGCGACGGCCAGGTCGAGGAAGTGCGCGGGGCAGGCGTTGTCGGCCAGCAACCGTTGATCGACAGCGGCGCCAGCCACACTTATAGCAGCGGCACGGTAATGACCTCCAAGGTCGGCACCATGCAAGGCTCGTATCAAATGAAGGCCACCGACGGCCAACTGTTCGATGCAATCATCAAGCCCTTCCGCCTGGCTGTGCCAGGAGCCCTGCACTGATGGCAACGTACGCGGTCGGCGACCTGCAAGGCTGCCTGGACCCTCTCAAGCGCCTGCTGGAGCGCGTAGCCTTCGACCCGGCAAATGATCGCTTGTGGTTGGTGGGAGACTTGGTTAACCGGGGCCCACAGTCCCTGGAAACCCTGCGCTACCTCTATGGCCTGCGTGATTCCTTGGTATGCGTGCTGGGCAACCATGACCTGCATCTGCTTGCGGCCGGCAACAATATCGAGCGCCTCAAAAAAGGCGACACCCTGCGGGAAATTCTCGAAGCCCCAGACCGCGCTCAACTGCTCGACTGGCTGCGCCGGCAAAAACTCATGCACTACGACGAGGATCGCAACATGGCCTTGGTGCATGCCGGTATCCCGCCGCAGTGGACGCTGAAAAAAGCCCTCAAGTGCGCCGCCGAAGTTGAAAGTGCATTGGGTGATGACAACCTGTACACCGCTTACCTCGACGGCATGTACGGCAACGACCCAGTGAAGTGGGACAACGACCTCACCGGCGTGGCCCGCCTGCGAGTCATCACCAACTACTTCACGCGGATGCGCTTCTGCACGGCCGAAGGCAAACTGGACCTCAAAAGCAAGGAAGGCGCCGACACCGCCCTGCCCGGCTACAAGCCCTGGTTCGCCTACAAGGAACGCAAGACCCGAGACACAAAGATCATCTTTGGCCACTGGGCCGCGCTGGAAGGCAAGTGCGATGAACCCGGCGTGTTCGCCCTCGACACCGGTTGCGTGTGGGGCGGTGCCATGACCCTGATGAACATCGACACGGGCAAGCGCCTCGACTGCCAGTGCGAATCGCCCCTTTCCATTACCCTGCCGGCCACCGCCAAGCAATAGGAGCCCGCCATGACCGAATTCAAACGTATCCCTCCCCAAGAAGCACAGACCCTGCGCGAGCAAGGTGCCGTAGTCGTCGACATCCGCGACCAGCCTACTTATGCCGCCGCTCACATCACCGGCGCCCAGCACTTGGACAACGTCAACATCGCCGACTTCATCCGCGCCGCCGACCTCGATGCACCGCTGATCGTCGCCTGCTACCACGGCAATTCCAGCCAGAGTGCAGCCGCGTATCTGATCAGCCAGGGTTTCTCTGACGTCTACAGCCTGGACGGCGGGTTTGAGCTGTGGCGTACGACCTATCCCGCGGAAATTTCCTCGGGCGATTCGCAATAATTTTTTTCACACCCCGCTACCCCGCGTGACGCTTGGGCTTGCGCCGTTTCTGACGAACGGCGCGGCTAAACTAATTGCGCATCGCGCCTTGACCTCCCGGATTCCGAACTATCCTTAAGCGCAGGCCATCCGAATCAGGGGAGAGCCGGTACACCGGCGTACGGGTCATCGGTAGCGTTTCAGGGTGTTCTGGGGGGAAAACAGCCATTGGCGTGCGTCAATGACTGCCAGCATCGACTGATTGATCCGGCGTCGGCTCCACGTATCGAGCGAGGTGACGACGTCATGAGTATCTTTAGCCACTTCCAACAACGCTTCGCGTCCACACAGCAGGAAGAACTCACGCTTCAGGAGTATCTCGAGCTGTGCAAACAGGACCGCAGCACCTACGCTTCTGCCGCCGAACGCTTGCTATTGGCGATTGGCGAGCCAGAACTGGTGGAAACCGCCAATAATTCGCGCCTGTCGCGGATATTTTCCAACAAGGTGATCCGCCGCTATCCGGCCTTTGAAGACTTCCATGGGATGGAAGAATGCATCGACCAGATCGTTTCCTACTTCCGCCATGCCGCCCAAGGCCTGGAAGAGAAGAAGCAGATCCTCTATTTGCTCGGCCCGGTCGGCGGCGGCAAATCGTCCCTGGCGGAAAAGCTCAAGCAATTGATCGAGAAGGTGCCCTTCTATGCGATCAAGGGCTCGCCCGTCTTCGAGTCGCCCCTGGGCCTGTTCAACGCCACGGAAGATGGCGCGATCCTCGAGGAAGACTTCGGTATCCCGCGGCGCTACCTCAACACCATCATGTCGCCCTGGGCCACCAAGCGCCTGGCCGAGTTCGGCGGTGACATCAGCCAGTTCCGGGTGGTGAAACTCTACCCGTCGATCCTCAACCAGATCGGCGTGGCCAAGACCGAACCCGGCGATGAAAACAATCAGGACATTTCGGCACTGGTGGGCAAGGTCGATATCCGAAAACTGGAAGAGTTTCCGCAGAACGATGCCGATGCCTACAGCTATTCGGGCGCATTGTGCCGGGCCAACCAGGGCCTGATGGAGTTCGTGGAGATGTTCAAGGCACCGATCAAGGTGCTGCACCCACTGCTCACCGCTACCCAGGAAGGTAACTACAACAGTACCGAAGGCCTGGGGGCGATTCCATTTACCGGGATCTTGCTGGCTCACTCCAACGAATCGGAATGGCATACCTTCCGCAATAACAAG
Source organism: Pseudomonas sp. FSL L8-0168 (assembly GCF_037976155.1). NCBI lineage: Bacteria > Pseudomonadati > Pseudomonadota > Gammaproteobacteria > Pseudomonadales > Pseudomonadaceae > Pseudomonas > Pseudomonas sp. FSL L8-0168. Next base: position 4,712,929 of record NZ_CP150262.1, read on the forward strand.
AACAACGAAGCCTTCATCGACCGGATCTATATCGTCAAGGTGCCGTACTGCCTGCGGGTCAGTGACGAAATCAAGATTTACGACAAACTGCTGTTCAACAGCTCCCTGGCCAAGGCCCATTGCGCCCCCGACACCCTGAAAATGCTTGCCCAGTTCACCGTACTGTCGCGCCTCAAGGAGCCGGAGAACTCCAATATCTATTCGAAGATGCGCGTCTACGACGGCGAAAACCTCAAGGACACCGATCCCAAGGCTAAGTCGATCCAGGAATACCGTGATACAGCCGGTGTGGACGAGGGCATGAACGGTCTGTCGACGCGCTTTGCGTTCAAGATCTTGTCCAAGGTCTTCAACTTCGATCCCCACGAGATTGCCGCCAACCCGGTGCACTTGCTCTATGTGCTGGAACAACAGATTGAACAGGAGCAATTCCAGGCCGAAACTCGTGAGCGCTACCTGCGCTTCCTCAAGGAATACCTGGCGCCGCGCTACATCGAGTTCATCGGCAAGGAAATCCAGACCGCTTACCTGGAGTCCTACAGCGAATACGGCCAGAACATTTTCGACCGCTACGTCCTGTACGCCGATTTCTGGATCCAGGATCAGGAATACCGCGACCCGGAAACCGGCGAAATCCTCAATCGCGTGGCCCTCAACGAAGAATTGGAAAAAATCGAGAAACCCGCCGGCATCAGCAATCCGAAGGACTTCCGCAACGAAATCGTCAATTTCGTACTGCGCGCCCGTGCCAACAACAACGGCAAGAACCCCACTTGGCTCAGCTACGAGAAGTTGCGGGTGGTCATCGAGAAGAAAATGTTCTCCAACACCGAGGACCTGCTGCCCGTCATCAGCTTCAACGCCAAGGCCAGCAAGGAGGATCAGCAAAAACACAACGACTTCGTCACACGCATGGTCGAGCGAGGCTACACCGACAAACAGGTACGACTGCTCTCCGAGTGGTACCTGCGGGTTCGCAAATCGCAGTAAGGCAGCGGCAAGCGCGCACTGCCAGGCATCCGGCCTGGCAGTTGACCGCTTGTCTCTAAGCTTCCAGCCCGCGGCTTGAAGCTTGTAACGTGAAGCTGCCCGGAGGGCTCCCCATGAGCTATGTGATCGACCGACGCCTCAATGGCAAGAACAAGAGCACGGTAAACCGCCAGCGTTTCCTGCGGCGTTACCGTGACCACATCAAAAAGGCGGTAGAAGAGGCCGTCAGCCGCCGTTCCATCACCGACATGGAGCATGGCGAACAAATCAGCATTCCCGGACGGGACATCGACGAACCGGTACTTCACCATGGCCGCGGCGGCAAACAGACCGTGGTGCACCCGGGTAACAAGGAATTCACCACTGGCGAACATATCCAGCGCCCACAAGGCGGTGGCGGCGGCAAAGGCCCGGGCAAAGCCGGCAACTCTGGCGAAGGCATGGATGAATTCGTATTCCAGATCACTCAGGAAGAATTCCTCGAATTCATGTTCGAAGACCTCGAACTGCCCAACCTGGTCAAACGCAACCTGACCGGCACCGATACCTTCAAGACCGTACGTGCAGGGATCAGCAACGAGGGCAACCCGTCGCGCATCAACATCATCCGCACCCTGCGTTCAGCCCACGCACGGCGTATCGCCCTCTCCGGCAGCAGCCGCGCCAAACTCAAGCAGGCCAAGGAAGAGTTGGCACGCTTGAAGCGCGAAGAACCGGATAACTTCGGCGATATCCAGGAAATCGAGGCGGAAATCGAAAAACTCAGCGCGCGCATCCACCGCGTGCCGTTCCTCGATACCTTTGACTTGAAATACAACCTGCTGGTCAAGCAACCCAACCCCAGCTCCAAGGCGGTGATGTTCTGCCTGATGGACGTTTCCGGCTCCATGACCCAGGCCACCAAGGACATCGCCAAGCGCTTCTTTATCCTGCTGTACCTGTTCCTGAAACGGAACTACGACAAGATTGACGTAGTGTTCATCCGCCATCACACCAGCGCGCGAGAGGTGGACGAAGAGGAGTTTTTCTATTCGCGGGAAACTGGCGGCACCATTGTTTCCAGCGCACTGAAGCTGATGCAGGAGATCATGGCCGAGCGCTACCCCGCCAACGAGTGGAACATCTACGCCGCCCAAGCCTCCGACGGCGACAACTGGAACGACGACTCGCCGATCTGCCGGGACATTTTGATCAACCAGATCATGCCGTTCGTGCAGTACTACACTTACGTCGAAATCACCCCCCGTGAGCACCAGGCCCTCTGGTTCGAATACGAGCGCATCGGCGAAGCCTTTGCCGACACGTTCGCCCAGCAGCAACTGGTCTCGGCCGGCGATATCTACCCGGTCTTCCGTGAACTCTTCCAGCGCAGGTTAGTGACATGACCGCCAAAAAAGAGAACAAGCGCCAACCCATTTCCACCGGTTCCGAGTGGACCTTCGAACTGATCCAGGCCTATGACCGGGAAATCAGCCGTATCGCGGCGGGTTATGCCTTGGACACCTATCCCAATCAGATAGAAGTCATCACCGCTGAACAGATGATGGATGCCTATGCCTCGGTGGGCATGCCCCTGGGCTATCACCATTGGTCCTACGGGAAACACTTTCTCAGTACCGAGAAGTCCTACACACGCGGCCAGATGGGCCTGGCCTACGAGATCGTGATCAACTCCGACCCGTGCATCGCGTACCTGATGGAAGAAAACACCATCTGCATGCAGGCGCTGGTAGTGGCCCATGCCTGCTATGGGCATAACAGTTTCTTCAAGGGCAACTACCTGTTTCGCACCTGGACCGATGCCAGTTCGATCATTGATTACCTGGTGTTCGCCAAGCAATACATCATGCAGTGCGAGGAGCGCCACGGTATCGATGCGGTGGAAGACCTGTTGGACTCCTGCCACGCGCTGATGAATTATGGGGTCGATCGCTATAAGCGTCCCTATCCTATTTCCGCCGAAGAGGAACGCCTGCGCCAGAAGGAGCGCGAGGAGCACCTGCAGAAACAGATCAACGACCTGTGGCGCACCATCCCCAAGCGCGCCGACAAGAACAGCGACAAGGACAATGCCCGCTTCCCCGCCGAACCGCAGGAAAACATCCTGTATTTCCTCGAAAAGCACGCACCGCTGCTGGAGCCCTGGCAGCGCGAAATCGTGCGTATCGTGCGCAAGATCGCGCAATATTTTTATCCCCAGCGCCAAACCCAAGTAATGAACGAAGGCTGGGCAACCTTCTGGCATTACACCCTGATGAACGACCTGTACGACGAAGGCCTGGTCACTGACGGCTTCATGATGGAGTTCCTCACGTCCCATACGAGCGTGGTCTTCCAGCCAGGCTTCGACAGCCCGTACTACAACGGCATCAACCCCTATGCACTGGGTTTTGCCATGTACCGCGATATCCGCCGCATGTGCGAGCACCCCACGGAGGAAGACCGCCGCTGGTTCCCGGAAATCGCCGGCAGCGACTGGCTATCGACCATCAAGTTCGCCATGAGCAGCTTCAAGGATGAGAGTTTTATCCTGCAGTACCTGTCGCCTCAGGTGATCCGCGACCTCAAGTTGTTCAGCATCCTGGACGACGACCTCAAGGATGACCTGGTGGTGCCTGCCATCCACGACGAACCCGGCTACCGCATCATTCGCGAAACCCTGGCCGCGCAATACAACCTGGGTAACCGCGAGCCTAACGTTCAGATCTACAGCATTGATGTGCGTGGCGACCGTTCGCTGACCCTGCGTCACCAGCAACACGACCGCAAACCCTTGGGCGAATCCACTGAGGAAGTGCTCAAGCACCTGCATCGGCTCTGGGGTTTTGATATTCATTTGGAAACCCTGCAGGGCGACCAAGTGATGAAGACCCACCATGTACCACCGCGCAGCGATCATAACGACAACGACTATGGCCGCCTGGACATGGCCGTCGTGCATCTCTGAAACAGCAAAGCCTCCATTGGCCAGGCTCAGGCGTTATCCTGTGCCGCTAATGGAGGCTTTTTCATGAAAATCTACAAAGTCGGCGGCGCCGTGCGTGATCGCCTTCTGGGCATCGAGGTCACCGATATAGACCGCGTCGTCGTTGGCGCGACGGCTGAAGAGATGCTCGCCAAGGGTTATAAACCGGTGGGCGCCGATTTTCCGGTGTTTCTCGATCCGAAAAACGGTGACGAATACGCCCTCGCTCGCACCGAACGCAAGAATGGCCGGGGTTACGGTGGCTTTATATTCCATGCGAGCCCCGACGTTACGCTGGAAGAAGACCTGATCCGGCGTGACCTGACCATCAATGCCATGGCGGAGGATGACGAGGGTAACCTGACTGATCCTTATCAGGGACAACGCGATCTTGAAGCGCGTCTTTTACGGCATGTTTCTCCCGCGTTCGCCGAAGATCCCCTCCGCGTACTACGCGTTGCGCGTTTCGCCGCGCGCTATGCGCCTCTCGGCTTCACAGTCGCCCCTGAGACCCTCGAATTAATGCGCCAACTCAGTGAGTCCGGCGAGTTGGAGGCCCTTACCCCCGAGCGCAGTTGGAAGGAAATCTCACGGGCGCTGATGGAAGATCAACCCCAGGTATTTATCCAAGTACTGCGTGACTGCGACGCACTGAAAACCTTGATGCCGGAGGTGGATGCGCTGTTCGGCGTGCCGCAGCCCGCAGCTCACCACCCGGAAATAGACACCGGCGTGCATACCTTGAGCGTGCTGCAGCAAGCAGCCCTGCACAAGCAACCGCTGAGCGTGCGCTGGGCCTGCCTGCTGCACGACCTGGGCAAAGGCCTGACGCCTGTGGATAAATTGCCGCAGCACATTGCCCACGAACATCGCGGCTTGAAGCTGATCAAAGCGGTGAACGAGCGTTTCAAGGTGCCGAGGGATTGCCAGGAGTTGGCCTTGCTGGTGGGGCAATATCATACTCACGGGCATCGCGCGCTTGAACTCAAGGCCTCGACATTGCTGGAGTTGCTGCAAAGCTTCGACGTGTACCGTCGGCCGCAACGCTTTGAAGAGTTCGTGGCGGCCTGCGAAATGGACGCTCGTGGCCGCGAGGGTTTTGAGCAACGCAGTTATCCACAGGCCGATTATTTGCGCGGAGCGGCAAAGGTGGCACGCGAAGTGCCGGTCGCGCCGCTGCTAGAAAAGGGTTTCAAAGGCCCCGAACTGGGCGAGGCGCTCAAGCGCGAACGGCTCAAGGCGCTCAAAGCCTACAAGGAAAATCCCTCACCCTAGGCGATGGCCGTTGTGGCGAGGGAGCTTGCTCCCGCTGGAGTGCGAAGCGCTCCCAAGATAGTGGGGCTGCTGCGCAGCCCAGCGGGAGCAAGCTCCCTCGCCACAACAAGCTCGGCTCCTACAAAAGAGCTTGTGGCGTGAGTGGCTGACCCTGCCACTCGAACGCCACAGGCGCCAATACCTGATCAATTTGCGCGTCTCGCCACAACTCGGCCATTGTCTTGCCCGCCTCCGGGTGCAGACGCTCCGGCGCCATCATCGACAGCGGCCACAACACAAAGGCGTTTTTCAGAGTTTCGGCTCGCGGCAAGATCAAGCCATCGAAATTGCCCACCCAATCGCCATACAACAACACATCGATATCCAGCGGCAGGCCTTTGCGGTCGGGCGCGTAGCGGCCGTTGTCGGCCTCGATGGATTTCAACCGGCGATCGAGTTCCATCAACGGCAGGTCGGTATAAGCCGACACCACCAGATTGAAAAACGGCCCACTTTTGATCCCCACCGGCTGGCTTTCGAACACCGCCGAACAGCGCATATCCGTCAAGAAGCCCGCCAACGCATCCAAGCCGGCGCATAGACGAGCCTCGCGGTCGATATTGCTGCCAAGCCCGAGGTAAACCTGAGTCAACGACATCCGCGCTCGATCTCCACGCCCACGCCCTTGGCAGCCGGTACCGCGCCGGGCTTGGTCAACTTGAGGTGCAGCCAGGGAATCTGGAACTCACTCATCAGCACTTCGGCCAGACGCTCGGCAAAGGTTTCCACCAGTTGGTACTGGGAATGCTCGGCAAAGGCCTGGATACGCGCAGACACCCTGGCGTAATCCAGTGCCAGGGTCAGGTCGTCACCTGCCGCAGCTGGGCGATTATCCCAGGCGAAGCTCAGGTCCAGGCGCAGGCATTGCCGGATTCCGCGCTCCCAGTCGTAAGCCCCGATCACGGTGTCGACTTCCAGGCCTTCGATAAACACTCTGTCCAAGCACTTTTCTCCGCAGCACGACAAGGGCGCGATGCCCCGTTAGAATCAGGGCGTCCTCGCCCGGAATAGTTAGCATGTTTTGGTCACTGGCGATTTTCGCCTACCTGCTCGGCTCGCTGTCCTTCGCCATTTTGCTCAGCCGCTTGACGGGAAATCCCGATCCGCGAATGAGTGGCTCAGGCAATGCCGGCGCCACCAATATGTTGCGCCTGGCCGGCAAGAAACTCGCCGTCCTGACCTTGCTGGGCGACGTCTGCAAGGGCCTGCTGCCCGTGCTCATCGCCAGCCTCGTCGGCCTTAGCTTGCAACAGCAAGCCTGGGTGGGCCTGTGTGCCGTCCTGGGCCACCTGTTCCCGTTGTACTTCCGCTTTCGCGGCGGCAAGGGCGTCGCCACGGCGGCCGGCATGCTGCTGGGCATTTACCCCCCTGCGGCGTTACTGGCCATGCTCGCCTGGCTGCTGACGTTCTACCTGACCCGCACCAGCTCGCTGGCCGCGCTGATTGCCACGCCGCTGACCCTGCCGCTGCTGGCCTGGCAGGAACCAGAAGCGCTGCTACCGATGAGCGTGCTGACACTGCTGATCGTCTGGCGCCACCGCGGCAATCTACGCGACCTGTTTGCCGGGCGCGAACGGCATTTTTAAATACCCCGCCTGGACCCGGTGCCCTTGAACCTTACAACGGCGGCAATTGCTCCATCGGCCAGCGCGCCTGCACGCTGATCGCCAGACTTTCGTGCTGCCCGGCCTGCAAGCGCTGGCAACCGGCGTAGGCAATCATCGCGCCGTTGTCAGTGCAGAACTCAGGGCGTGCGTAAAACACGTTGCCATTCATGTCGCCGAGCATTTTTTCCAGGGAACTGCGCAACGCCTTGTTGGCGCTGACGCCGCCTGCGATCACCAGCCGCTTCATGCCCGCCTGTTTCAGGGCGCGCTTGCACTTGATGGTCAAAGTCTCCACCACAGCCTGCTGGAACGCCAGCGCGATGTCGCAACGGGCTTGCTGGCCGTCGTCCCCGGCGCTGACGCTCTGCTGCCAGGTGTTCAAGGCAGAGGTTTTCAAACCGCTGAAACTGAACATCAAGCCAGGACGATCACACATCGGGCGCGGGAAGGTGTAGCGACCGGCAACGCCGTTTTCGGCAAGGCGGGCGATTTCCGGCCCCCCCGGATAATTAAGCCCCATCATCTTCGCGGTTTTGTCGAACGCTTCACCGGCGGCATCGTCCAGCGACTCGCCCAACAGTGTGTATTGACCGATCCCATCCACCTGAACCAGCTGCGTATGCCCGCCCGAAACCAACAAAGCGACGAACGGGAACTCCGGCGGTGTTTTTTCCAGCATGGGCGCCAATAAGTGGCCTTCCATATGGTGCACACCAAGAGCAGGAATACCCCAGGCAAAGGCCAGCGCCTGGGCGCAAGAGGCCCCAACCAGCAGGGCTCCGACCAATCCGGGCCCTGCCGTATAGGCAATGGCATCGATCTCGGTTGCCACACAACCGGCCTCATCCAGCACCTGGCGGATCAATGGCAGCATGCGCTTGACGTGATCGCGGCTGGCAAGCTCCGGCACCACGCCGCCATAGGCGCGATGCAGGTCGATCTGACTGAACAGTGCATCGGCCAAAAGCCCGCGTTCACTGTCGTATAGTGCGACTCCGGTTTCGTCGCAGGAGGTTTCAAGTCCCAGTACTAGCATGGGTTTGCGCCTTGTAGAGGCTGAATTCGAAGGCGCGCATAATAGTCGCCACTCCCCCTCCCGACTAGCGGTTTTCGATCAGAGGCTTTGCATTCCGGGCAATGAGGGGTTAACATCCGCAACCCTTAAAAACCGACGACCTCAGCCGCGAATTTTTTGCGACGAGAACGTTGATTCCCGGTAATGAAAGAAGGTAGCTCTGGATGCCAGCCGTCAAAGTAAAAGAGAACGAACCCTTCGACGTAGCTCTGCGTCGTTTCAAGCGCTCCTGCGAAAAAGCCGGTGTTCTGGCTGAAGTTCGTAGCCGCGAATTTTATGAGAAGCCAACTTCTGAGCGTAAGCGCAAAGCAGCAGCCGCTGTTAAGCGTCACGCTAAGAAAGTTCAGCGCGAACAGCGCCGCGCCGTTCGTCTGTACTAATACACAGACGTTCGTAGCAAGCTTCTGCCAAGCCCGGCCCTCAGCCGGGCTGTTGGCATTTGCGGATATCGCTTGATGCTTCACCGTCGACGCCGCACACGCGACCGAGACACTGCTTCACACGTCAGGGCTGGCTCTTTTGCCAGCGGTGCACGTCTCTTCTGACGAGCCTAACAAGGCTACTGACGAGCACACCTATTCTTCAAACAGACGATCAACCGTGTCGGCTGTGCCCATCGATGCGTTTCCGAGGCTGCCATTGGCCAAGACCGGACGCCCGGGCAACATTTCCATGCCGAAGACTGATCAGAAACTACCCTCAGTGAATATTCGGCAGATACACTTCCTGATGACCCATGCAGACGATGATGATCAAGCCCCCTATACGTGCGCTTGAACACCTCACGGGTCCTCATTTACACGCAGTGATGACGAGAACGCCATGGCCGGGCTGATTCCCCAGAGCTTTATTGACGACCTTCTGAACCGCACCGACATCGTCGATGTTGTCAGCTCACGCGTACAGCTGAAAAAAGCCGGCAAAAACTACACCGCCTGCTGCCCGTTCCATAAAGAAAAAACCCCATCCTTCAGCGTCAGCCCCGACAAGCAGTTCTATTACTGCTTCGGTTGCGGGGCGGGCGGGAATGCCCTGGGTTTCCTGATGGACCACGACAACCTGGACTTCCCCCAGGCTGTCGAGGACTTGGCTAAAGCCGCAGGAATGGAAGTGCCCCGCGAAGAAAGTGGCCGCCCGCACAAACCCCGGCAACCCACCGATTCGCCGCTGTACCCGCTGCTTACCGCTGCCGCCGACTTTTACCGCCAGGCACTCAAGAGCCATCCGCAGCGCAAGGCCGCTGTCGACTACCTCAAAGGCCGCGGCCTCACCGGCGAAATCGCTCGGGACTTCGGTCTCGGCTTCGCTCCGCCGGGCTGGGACAATCTGTATAAACACCTTAGCAACGACACCCTCCAGCAAAAGGCCATGATCGACGCCGGCCTGCTGGTGGAAAACGCCGAGACCGGCAAGCGCTATGACCGCTTCCGCGACCGCGTGATGTTCCCGATCCGCGACAGCCGTGGCCGCATCATCGCCTTTGGCGGCCGCGTGCTTGGTGATGACAAACCCAAGTACCTGAACTCCCCGGAGACCCCGGTGTTTCACAAAGGCCAGGAACTCTACGGCCTGTTCGAAGCGCGCAAGAACAACCGCAACCTCGACGAAATCATCGTGGTTGAGGGTTATATGGACGTGATCGCCCTGGCCCAACAAGGCCTGCGCAACGCGGTCGCGACCCTCGGCACCGCCACCAGCGAAGAACATCTGAAGCGCCTGTTCCGTGTCGTGCCCAGCGTGCTGTTTTGCTTCGACGGCGACCAGGCTGGCCGCAACGCCGCCTGGCGCGCGCTCGAAGCCACGCTGTCGAGCCTGCAGGATGGGCGTCGCGCACGCTTCCTGTTCCTGCCCGAAGGCGAAGACCCGGACACGCTGGTGCGCTCGGAAGGTACCGATGCGTTCCGTGCACGCATCAATCAACATGCACAGCCGCTGGCGGATTATTTTTTCCAGCAACTGACCGAAGAAGCCGACCCGCGCTCCCTGGAGGGCAAGGCCCATATGGCAACCCTTGCGGCGCCGCTGATCGACAAAGTCCCCGGCGCCAATTTGCGCACACTGATGCGCCAGCGCCTGCTGGAGATCACCGGTTTGAGCGGTGAAGCCGTCAGCCAGCTGGTGCACAGCGCCCCGCAAGAGGCGCCGCCAGCCTACGACCCCGGCATGGATTACGACGCCATGCCGGACTACGCTGACTTTCACCAACCTCAGGAGGCCTTCGCGCCCCAGCAGGAGTGGACGCCAAAGAAGCCCGGCGCAGGTGGCAAGAAGTGGGATAAAAAGCCGTGGAGCAAAAACGGCAAGCGCGGTGATCGCGATGATCGCGATGAAGCCTACGCGCCACGCACGCCCGTAGCGGTGGAAGCCCCCACACTGATTGCACTGCGCACACTGATTCACCACCCGCAATTGGCCGGCAAGGTTGAAAGTGCCGACCACTTTGCCAACGAGAGCAATACCTATGCTCAGGTGCTTATTGCACTGATCGAAGCCGTGCAGAAAAACCCTAAGCTAAACTCAATCCAGTTGATGGCTCGCTGGCATGGCACGGAACAGGGCCGTTTATTGCGGGCACTGGCGGAAAAGGAGTGGCTAATTGACGGCGACAACCTTGAACAACAGTTTTTAGACACCATTAATAGGTTATCCGCGGGTCAACACACTCAGACCCTCGACGAACTTATCAAGAGAGCAAGGCAGCCGGGATTATCGGCTGAAGAGCAAATTCAGATAGCAAAACAGATGCGCGACCTCTTAAAACAGAATGTTTACGCATCAAACCCGACCTCAGCTGGCGTGTGAGGTCATAGCTCGGGTATAATCCTCGGCTTGTTTTTTGCCCGCCAAGACCTTCAGTGGATAGGGTGTTATGTCCGGAAAAGCGCAACAGCAGTCTCGTATCAAAGAGTTGATACTTCTTGGTCGTGAGCAGGGTTACCTGACTTACGCGGAGGTCAACGACCACCTGCCTGAGGATATTTCAGATCCTGAGCAGGTGGAAGACATCATCCGCATGATTAACGACATGGGGATCAACGTATTCGAAACTGCGCCAGATAAGGATTCCCTTATGCTGGCCGACGCCGATACCGACGAAGCCGCCGCTGAAGAAGCTGCCGCCGCGTTGGCTGCGGTGGAGACCGATATCGGTCGCACGACAGACCCGGTGCGCATGTATATGCGCGAAATGGGTACCGTCGAGCTGCTGACACGCGAAGGCGAGATCGAAATCGCCAAGCGTATCGAAGAGGGCATCCGTGAAGTGATGGGCGCCATTGCGCACTTCCCTGGCACGGTTGACCACATTCTCTCCGAGTACACTCGCGTCACCACCGAAGGTGGCCGCCTGTCTGACGTCCTGAGCGGTTATATCGACCCGGACGACGGCATTGCGCCGCCTGCCGCCGAAGTACCGCCGCCTGTTGATGCGAAAGCCGCAAAAGCGGACGACGACTCCGACGACGACGAAGCTGAAAGCAGCGACGACGAAGAAGAAGCCGAAAGCGGTCCAGACCCGGTCATCGCTGCCCAGCGCTTCGGTGCGGTTTCCGATCAAATGGAAATCACCCGCAAGGCCCTGAAGAAGCACGGTCGTGGCAACAAGCAGGCGATTGCCGAGCTGGTGGCCCTGGCTGAGCTGTTCATGCCGATCAAGCTGGTGCCCAAGCAATTCGAAGGCCTGGTTGAGCGTGTTCGCAGCGCCCTTGAGCGTCTGCGTGCACAAGAGCGTGCGATCATGCAGCTCTGTGTGCGTGATGCGCGCATGCCGCGTACCGATTTCCTGCGCCAGTTCCCGGGCAACGAAGTTGACGAAAGCTGGAGCGACGCACTGGCCAAGGGCAAGGCGAAATACGCCGAAGCCATCGGTCGCCTGCAGCCCGATATCATCCGTTGCCAGCAGAAGCTGACCGCGCTTGAGACCGAAACCGGCCTGACCATTGCAGAAATCAAAGACATCAACCGTCGTATGTCGATCGGTGAGGCCAAGGCCCGCCGCGCGAAGAAAGAGATGGTTGAAGCGAACTTGCGTCTGGTGATCTCCATCGCCAAGAAGTACACCAACCGTGGCCTGCAATTCCTTGATCTGATCCAGGAAGGCAACATCGGCTTGATGAAGGCGGTGGACAAGTTCGAATACCGTCGCGGCTACAAGTTCTCGACTTATGCCACCTGGTGGATCCGTCAGGCGATCACTCGCTCGATCGCCGACCAGGCCCGCACCATCCGTATTCCGGTGCACATGATCGAGACCATCAACAAGCTCAACCGCATTTCCCGGCAGATGTTGCAGGAAATGGGTCGCGAACCGACCCCGGAAGAGCTGGGCGAACGCATGGAAATGCCTGAGGATAAAATCCGCAAGGTATTGAAGATCGCTAAAGAGCCGATCTCCATGGAAACGCCGATTGGTGATGACGAAGACTCCCATCTGGGTGACTTCATCGAAGACTCGACCATGCAGTCGCCAATCGATGTCGCCACTGTTGAGAGCTTGAAAGAAGCGACTCGCGACGTACTGTCCGGCCTCACTGCCCGTGAAGCCAAGGTACTGCGCATGCGTTTCGGCATCGACATGAATACCGACCACACCCTTGAGGAAGTCGGTAAGCAGTTTGACGTGACCCGTGAGCGGATCCGTCAGATCGAAGCCAAGGCGCTGCGCAAGTTGCGCCACCCGACGCGAAGCGAGCATCTGCGCTCCTTCCTCGACGAGTGATACCAGAACCCCCGGCCCAGGCCGGGGGTTTTGCTTTCTACCGATTGCTTTGCACAGATTAACTGCCTCGCACACCCCGCCCTCGCAATGCCCGTCTACACTCGAGACATTCCCCGTGCCATAACGAGACCGTTATGCCCAGATTGCCGACCGTGATACTGCTGTCGCTGCTGACCTGGACCGCAACGGCTGGCGCGTTGACTCTTACGGATGATGAGCGTAGCTGGTTGGCGGACCATCAGGAGCTGCGCCTAGGCGTGGATGCGTCTTGGCCACCTTTTGAATATCGCGATGAAAATGGCCGATATCAGGGCTTGGCAGCCGATTACGTACGCCTGCTCCAGGACCGCCTGGGTGTGCGTATCAAACTGATCGAACCGGTTAACTGGACTGCGGTGCTTGAACAAGCCCGCAATAATCAGCTCGACCTGCTGCCTGGCATCATGTCCACCCCCGAACGCCAAAACTTCCTGGCGTTCACACGCCCCTATCTCGACTTTCCCATCGTCATCCTGGCCCATGAAGGCGGCGCGAAACCACGCAGCCTCAAGGATCTGTACGGGCTTAAAATTGCCGTGGTGGAAAACTACGCGCCCCATGAATTGCTCCGCACCCACCATCCGGACCTGAATCTGGTCGCCCTGCCCAACGTCAGTTCGACGCTGCAAGCCCTGGCCACCGATGAAGTGGATGCCGTGGTCGGCGACCTCGCCTCCAGCGTCTGGAGCCTGCGCCAACTCAAGCTCGACGGTTTATACGTCAGCGGCGAAACGCCCTACCGCTACCAACTGGCGATGGGTGTCCCGCGGGATGAAAAAATCCTGGTGGGCATCCTGGACAAAGTCCTCGCCGACCTCAGCTCAGCCGAAACGGATGCAATCCAGCAACATTGGGTCGGCAGCTTCACCGATCACCGCACCTTCTGGGCTGACTTGCTCACGTACGGCCTGCCAGCGGTGCTGCTATTGAGTACGGTGCTGGCCATCGTTATTCGGATCAATCGCCGGCTCAGTTCGGAAATTTCTCGCCGGGTCGCCCTTGAACAAGAACTGCGAAGCAGCGAGTACCACTATCGCGGCTTGGTGGAGAGCTTGTCCGCCATCGCCTGGGAAGCAAGCATCAGCGATTTCACCTACAGCTACGTGTCGCCCCATGCCGAAGACCTGCTCGGTTATCCCCGCGCCCATTGGCTGATTCCAGGCTTCTGGCGCAACATCATCCACCCCGCCGACCTGACCCGCGCCGAGGCCTATTGCTATCGGGAAACTCGCGCTAACCGTGATCACAGCATTGATTACCGGGTCATCACCGCTGATGGCCGCTGCCTGTGGGTACGTGACATTGTCAGCCTGATCGAACACGGCCACGAGCCAGTGCTGCGCGGCCTGATGATCGACATCAGCGAAGCCAAGCGCACCGAGGAAGCCCTGCAACTGTCCGAGCAGAAATTTGCCTCGGTGTTTCAGCAGTGCCCAGACATCCTGGTGATTGCCCAGTTGTCTGATGGCTGCCTGCTGGAGGTCAACAAGGCATTCGAGGACCAGATTGGGCTACGCGCCGACGAGGTGGTAGGCAAAACCGCCTCAGATCTGAATATATGGGGCATTCAGGGCGTCGGTCCGGATTTGCTGCAGCGGGTACAGACCACCAGTATCCGTAACCTGGAAATGTCCTTTCTGCGCAGCAATGGTCAGGCATTTACCGGGCTGATCTCAGCTGAGCCGTTCCAACTCGATACCACTGAAGCCCTGGTGGTGGTGGTGCGCGATATCACCGAGCTCAAGGAAACCCAACAGCAGCTGCAAACCTCCGAAGAGAAATTCGCCAAGGCATTCCATGCTTCCCCTGACGGTTTACTACTGAGTCGCCAAAGGGATGGCCTGCTGATTGAAGTGAACGAAGGTTTCAGCCACCTGACCGGTTTCACCAGCGCCTCCTCACTTGACCAATCAACCCTGGACCTAGGCATCTGGGTCGACCTCAACGAACGCAAGCACATGCTGGAGTTGATGCAGCGCGACGGCTTTGTGCGCGATTTCATCTGTCATATCCGTCGTGCCGACGGCCAGATTCGCCTGTGCGAAGTGTCCAGCCGCCCACTGCCGATTGGCGACGAAGATTGCATGCTGACCATCGCCCGGGACATCACCGAACGCCAGTTGATGCAGGAAAAACTGCAGCAGGCCGCCACGGTGTTCGAAAGCACCGCCGAAGGCGTCTTGATCACCGACACACGGCAGAACATCAGCGCCGTCAACCGCGCCTTCACTGAGATAACCGGCTACAGCGAGGTTGAAGCCCTTGGCCATACCCCGCGCCTGCTCGCCTCCGGCCTGCATGACAGCGCGTTCTATGCGGCGATGTGGCACCAGTTGACGGCCCACGGTCATTGGCAAGGAGAGATCTCCAACCGCCGAAAGAACGGCGAGGTGTATCCGAGCTGGCTGACCATCAGCGCCGTGCGTAACCGCGAGCAATTGGTCACCCACTTCGTTGCCGTGTTCGCCGACATCTCCAGCCTCAAGCTGGCCCAGGCACGCCTGGATTATCAGGCCCACCACGACCCATTGACCGGCCTGCCCAACCGCACCCTGTTTGAAAACCGGCTGCAGGCCGCCCTCAACGGCCAGCAGGAAAGTGGTAAACAGGGCGCGGTGTTGTTTCTCGACCTTGATCGCTTCAAACACATCAACGACAGCCTCGGCCACCCGGTCGGCGACCTGCTGCTCAAAGACATCGCCGTACGCCTCAAGGAGCAGTTGCGGGACGTGGACACCGTTGCTCGCTTGGGCGGCGACGAATTCATCATCCTGTTGCCCGGCTTGCAACAGGCCAGCGACGCCCAGCACTTGGCGAACAAACTGCTCGACTGTTTTACCCCGCCATTCCAAGCCGGCGAGCATGAGTTCTTTATCAGCGCCAGTATCGGCACCAGCCTGTATCCGCAAGACGGTACCGACGTCGCCACCCTGGTCAAAAATGCCGACGCCGCAATGTATCGCTCCAAGGCCAAGGGGCGTAACCGGGTCGAGCGCTATACCCGCGACCTGACTGCCCAAGCCAATGAACGCGTAGCGCTGGAGCACGAACTGCGCCGCGCCATCGAACGTGAAGAATTGAGCCTGTATTACCAACCCAAGCGCAACCTGGTCACCCAACAACTGATCGGCGCCGAAGCCTTGATCCGCTGGCACCACCCGACTCTGGGCGACGTCCCGCCCGAACACTTTATCGCCTTGGCCGAAGAGAACGGCATGATCCTGCAAATCGGCGACTGGGTACTGGAACAGGCCTGCCGGCAACTGCACGCCTGGCAAGCGGCTTTCGAGGATTTCGGCCCCCTGTCCGTCAACCTCGCAGGCGCGCAACTGCGTCACCCCAACCTGCTATCACGCATCGAACAACTGCTGCACGATTACCGCCTCGAACCCGGCTGCCTGCAACTGGAAATCACCGAAAACTTCATCATGAGCCAAGCCGAAGAAGCGCTCGCGGTGTTGCACCAACTCAAGCGCCTGGGCGTCCAATTGGCGATCGATGATTTCGGCACCGGCTACTCGTCCCTCAGCTACCTCAAACGCCTGCCCCTGGACTTCCTCAAAATCGACCAATCCTTCGTGCGCGGCTTGCCCGACGACCCTCACGATGCAGCCATCGTGCGCGCCATCATCGCCCTCGGCCACAGCATGCAATTCACCATCATCGCCGAAGGCGTGGAGACTCCGGCGCAACAAGCATTCCTCGCAAGCGAGGGGTGTGAACAGATGCAAGGCTACATCGTCAGCCTGCCCCTCCCGCCGGAGCTTTTTGCCGCCAGCTTCCTTCGTACACGGCACAAGGATTTTTCGGATGGCACAGTGAACAAACCATCGCTATAATCCGCGACCTACTGAGGGCCTATAGCTCAGTTGGTTAGAGCAGGGGACTCATAATCCCTTGGTCGTAGGTTCGAGTCCTACTGGGCCCACCACACAAAAAAAGCCGCGCATTGCGCGGCTTTTGCGTATCTGGCATCACGGTTCTTTCAGCCAGGCCAAGCCTGTACCATGCTTGCTCATTGCCCCCGCACTGGAGCCCCCCCTTGCCCGCCCTAGACGAAATCGACCGCCAACTGATCGCCGCCCTGCAGCTCAACGCCCGTGAAAGCGTGGCCATGCTCGCCAGGCAGTTGGGCATCGCGCGCACCACCGTCACGTCGCGTCTGGCCCGCCTGGAGAAAACCCAGGTCATCACCGGTTACGGCGTGCGCCTGGGCCAGCGCGTTGCGGATGGGGGGTTGCAAGCTTATGTGGGCATTACCGTGCAACCCCGTTCGGGCAAAGAGGTGTTGCGCAGGCTGAGCGCCATGGCGCAAGTGCAGCAGTTGTGCGCGGTAAGTGGAGAGTTCGATTACGTGGCTTGGCTGCGCACCGATTCGCCAGAGCAACTGGACCAATTGCTGGACCAGATCGGCAGTGTTGACGGCGTGGAAAAAACCACCACCTCGATCATCCTCAGTAACAAATTGGATCGCGGACAACCAATCTGATCACTACCTTCGTCATATTGACTAAAACCAGTACAATCCGACGACACATTGCGTCTTATTAACGAGCGCAACGCCCCCTAAACTGGCTGCCATCTTTTCCTATACTCAACGGGCCC
The DNA here is from genome assembly GCF_037976155.1 of Pseudomonas sp. FSL L8-0168. Taxonomy (NCBI): domain Bacteria; kingdom Pseudomonadati; phylum Pseudomonadota; class Gammaproteobacteria; order Pseudomonadales; family Pseudomonadaceae; genus Pseudomonas; species Pseudomonas sp. FSL L8-0168. Next base: position 4,730,241 of record NZ_CP150262.1, read on the forward strand.
TCCTCCCGCCGAGCCGTCAGTAAGGTCAGCCATGAGCATTCCGTCCAGCACCCTCAGCAAGCCCAATCGCCACCCGGGCGACGGTAAGAAACCCATCACCATTTTCGGCCCGGACTTCCCGTTTGCCTTTGATGACTGGATCGAACACCCCGCCGGGCTGGGCAGTATTCCTGCGGCCAATCATGGCGCCGAAGTGGCGATCGTCGGCGCCGGGATCGCGGGCCTGGTTGCGGCCTACGAGCTGATGAAACTCGGGCTCAAGCCCGTTGTGTATGAAGCCTCGAAGATGGGTGGCCGCTTGCGCTCGCAGGCCTTTGAAGGCGCCGAAGGCATCATCGCCGAGTTGGGCGGCATGCGGTTCCCGGTATCGTCCACGGCGTTCTACCATTACGTGGACAAACTTGGACTGGAGACCAAGCCCTTTCCCAACCCGCTGACACCGGCGTCCGGCAGCACCGTGATCGATCTGGAAGGCCAGACTCACTATGCGCAAAAACTCTCCGATTTACCGGCACTGTTCCAGGAAGTCGCCGATGCCTGGGCCGACGCCTTGGAGGCCGGTTCGCAGTTCGGCGATATCCAGCAGGCAATCCGCGACCGCGACGTGCCACGGCTCAAGGAACTGTGGAACAAGCTCGTGCCGCTGTGGGATGACCGTACCTTCTACGACTTCGTCGCCACCTCCAAAGCCTTCGCCAAATTGTCCTTCCACCACCGCGAGGTGTTTGGCCAGGTCGGTTTCGGCACCGGCGGTTGGGACTCTGACTTTCCCAACTCCATGCTGGAAATCTTCCGTGTGGTAATGACCAACTGCGATGATCATCAACACCTGATCGTCGGTGGCGTGGCACAAGTGCCCATGGGCATCTGGCGCCATGTGCCAGAGCGCTGCGCCCATTGGCCGGCCGGCACCAGCCTGAGCTCGTTGCATAGAGGCGCACCACGGGCAGGCGTGAAGCGCATTGCCCACGCCGCCGATGGCCGCTTTGCTGTTACCGACAACTATGGCGACACGCGCGAATACGCGGCGGTGCTGACCACCTGCCAAAGTTGGCTGCTGACCACACAGATCGAATGCGACGAAACCCTGTTCTCACAAAAAATGTGGATGGCCCTGGATCGCACTCGCTACATGCAGTCATCGAAAACCTTCGTGATGGTTGATCGCCCATTCTGGAAAGACAAAGACCCGCAAACCGGCCGCGACCTGATGAGCATGACCCTCACCGACCGCCTGACCCGGGGCACCTACCTGTTCGATAACGGTGACGACAAGCCGGGGGTGATCTGCCTGTCCTACTCGTGGATGAGCGACGCACTGAAGATGCTGCCCCAGCCTATCGACAAGCGGGTGAAACTGGCCCTCGATGCGCTGAAGAAGATCTACCCCAACGTTGATATCAAGGCGCGCATCATCGGCGACCCGATCACCGTGTCCTGGGAGGCCGATCCGCATTTCCTCGGGGCCTTCAAAGGCGCCTTGCCCGGTCACTATCGCTATAACCAGCGGATGTATGCGCACTTCATGCAGAAGGATATGCCCGCCGAACAACGCGGGATCTTCATCGCGGGTGATGATGTATCGTGGACGCCCGCCTGGGTCGAAGGCGCGGTACAAACCTCGCTCAACGCGGTATGGGGCATCATGAATCACTTCGGTGGCAGCACCCACCCGGAGAACCCAGGCCCAGGCGACGTGTTCGATGAAATAGGGCCAATCGCCCTGGCAGAATAAGGAGTTGAGCATGCGTGTCGCCCTGTACCAATGCCCGCCGCTGCCGCTGAATGTGGCCGCTAACCTGCAGCGCCTGCATCAACTGGCCCATGAGGCACACGGCGCCGATGTGCTGGTGCTGCCAGAGATGTTTCTCAGCGGCTATAACATTGGCGCCGAAGCCGTTGGCGCACTGGCAGAGGCACAGGATGGGCCATCGGCGCAGGCGATTGCCGAACTGGCGCAAAGTGCCGGGCTGGCGATCCTGTATGGCTACCCGGAGCGGGCCGAAGACGGCCAGGTCTACAACGCCGTGCAGTTGATCGACGCCCAGGGCAAGCGCCTGTGCAACTACCGCAAGACCCACTTGTTTGGCGATCTTGACCACTCAATGTTCAGCGCCGGCCCCGATGATTTCCCGGTGGTGGAATTGAACGGGTGGAAGGTGGGCATGCTGATTTGCTACGACCTGGAGTTTCCGGAAAACACCCGGCGCCTGGCCCTCGCCGGTGCCGAACTGATTCTGGTGCCCACCGCTAATATGGTGCCGTTCGACTTCGTTGCCGACGTCACCGTGCGGGCGCGAGCCTTTGAAAACCAATGCTTCGTGGCCTATGCCAACTATTGCGGGCACGAAGGCGAGATTCACTACTGCGGGCAAAGCAGCATTGCCGCGCCGGACGGCCAGCGAATTGCCCAGGCCGGCCTGGATGAAGCCTTGATCGTCGGCACCCTGGATCGCCAATCTATTGTCGACGCCCGCGCCGCCAACCACTACCTGCAAGACCGTCGCGCCGAACTCTACGGCGCACTGCACAAGCCCTGACCCATTGGGTTTGCTAGCATAGGCACTTCCCACGCCTCGGAAGTGCCCATGCCTGCGCCGGTTCACCCTCATCCCCTTCACCTGACTCTCGCTAATGGCCTGCGGGTTTGCCTGCGCCATGCGCCACGCTTGAAGCGCTGCGCCGCCGTTTTACACGTGGCTGCCGGCAGCCATGACGTGCCATTGGCCTGGCCTGGCCTGGCGCATTTTCTTGAGCACTTGTTGTTTCTCGGTACCGAACGTTTCCCAGTCGGCGAAGGGCTGATGGCCTACGTGCAGCGCCACGGTGGGCAGGTCAACGCCAGCACCCGTGAGCGCACCACCGAGTTCTTCTTTGAACTGCCGGTGCCGGCTTTTGCAGACGGGCTGGCGCGTTTGGCGGATATGCTGGCTCACCCGCGCCTGGCCCTCGACGATCAACAACGTGAACGCGAAGTGCTGGAGGCGGAGTTCATCGCCTGGTCCCAGGATGCCAAGGCCCAACAGCAAGTGGCGCTGCTGCAAGGCTTGGCGGCGGATCATCCTCTACGAGGTTTTCATGCCGGCAACCGCGACAGCCTGCCGGTGGAAAGCGACGAGTTTCAGCACGCCTTGCGAGGGTTCCACGCACGCTTTTATCAAAGCGGGCAGATGACCCTGAGCCTCGCCGGTCCACAATCGCTGGCCGACCTGCAGGCCTTGGCCCAGCAGTTCAGTGACCAACTGACGCCCGGCCCATTGCACCCGCAGGCCGCTCCACCGGCCTTGATGCCTGGCCCGGCGCGCCGTTATCAGCACGTCGCCGGCCAACACCTGCATCAGGTCATTACGTGTAACGCGCCACGGGAAGCGCTGGCGTTTCTCTGCACCTGGCTCAACGCCTCGGCCCCCGGCGGGTTGCTCGCTGAACTGCAAGCGCGACGACTGGCCGCCGCGCTGCAGGCGTCCGTGCTGTACCAATTCGCGGATCAAGCCGTGCTGGATATAGACTTCACCCTCGCCAGCGAACGCGAACCGGCTACGCAGATTGAAGAGTTGCTGCACGACTGGCTGGGTTTCTTCGCACACAGCGACTGGACAGCGTTACGCGAAGAGTTCGCCTTGCTCAATGCTCGCCAGCAACAGGTCCAAGGCGCCCTGGCGTTGGCGCGCAACGATGCCCAAGACCTGTCGGAACAAGGCGTCGTAGCCCTCAAGGCCATACTCGATTCACTGCACCTGCCCGCCTCCCGGCACCCTTGGCAACTGCCGCCCAATAACCCCTTGCTTCGTGCGCCCGCCAAGGAAGAACGCGCTGGCCTGATTCGTGGCCAAACCAGCGCCCACCGTGGCTTGCGCACCTTTGCCCAGGATCGCTCACGGGGCCGACGGGAGCTGTCAGCGTTGACCTTCAGCCAGGCGTTGGCGGATGACACTGGCGAAGGCGCGCTGTACCTGCACTGGCGGTTTGACTCGGCGGTACCCAGCGGGCTGGAAAGTCTGTTGCGGCCGTTGCGCGAGCAGGCACGCCAGGCCGGCGTCGAGTTGTCTTGCGAAACCTGCGCCACGGATTGGCAGGTGAAGATGCACGGCCTCCACGAGCCCATGCCGGCGGTGCTCGAAGCGTTGGCGCGGTGTCTGAGTGACTCGGATGAACCTTTGCCACCGACCGCTCCCGTGCCGATGATCGCCATCCGGGAACTGCTCAAGGCGTTGCCCGCTTGCTGCGCGGGTGTTCAGCCCCAGCCTCAGGAGACGACAGCATCATGGGCTACCGCGCGCTGGCAGGCGCTGGGCGCAGGCCTGCCACCCGCCTGTGAAGCCGCGATCAAAGCCGCAGCGGTCCGGCTGCCTGGGCAACCGGCAAGCGTGCCTTCTACACCTCAGTCCCTTGACGGACGAAAGCGCTGGCACGCAGTCAGCACCGAATCAAGCGAAGCAGCGCTACTGCTATTTTGCCCAACGCCGACTCAATCCCTCGCCGATGAAGCCCACTGGCGGTTGCTCGGGCACGTGCTCCAGGGGCCGTTCTACCAGCGTTTGAGAGTCGAACTGCAAATCGGCTACGCCGTGTTCAGCGGCATCCGACATATCAACGGCCAAACCGGCCTGCTGTTTGGGGTGCAATCGCCGAGCGCCTCCCTGGACGGCATCGTCCAACAGTTGCAGGCCTTCCTGGGGCAACTGCCGTCGTTGATCGAACGCAGCCCCGACTTGGGTAACCAGGCCCTCGCACAGCAGTTCGCGGCCCAGACGCTGCCCATCAACGAAGCTGCCGACTTGCTGTGGCATGCGCACCTGGCAGGTCATTCGTCGGGGTATCTGGATCAGCTTCAACAGTTGATCCAAGCGTGCACACGCGAGGATGTGCAGCGCGCCGCGCAACAACTCAATGACGCCGCAGGCGGCTGGCAATGCGTGGCCAACGGGCCGCGTATCAGCGACGACTGGCAAGCAGCGCCGTGATCATTGCCAACCCTGCAACAGGCTTTCTCCACCGAGACAGCGCTAACTTGAATAAAATTGCGTAACATTGCGCAGCAATATCTGAACATCTCCAACAGGAGGTGGACTATATGTATTACTTGGTAGTGAACGTCCCATCCCTTGATAGGAGTAAGAATATGACCTGGTCCAAACCTGCTTACACTGATCTGCGTATTGGTTTCGAAGTCACCATGTACTTCGCCAGCCGTTGATTGGCTGAGTGATACAACGCCTCGGTTCGCCCGGGGCGTTTTTGTTTTGAGCTGTGCTTGATGGAGCGATCATGTTTGTCCAGATTCTAGGTTCCGCCGCCGGCGGTGGCTTCCCTCAGTGGAACTGCAACTGCGTGAACTGCGCAGGTTTTCGCGATGGCAGCCTGCGGGCCCACGCGCGTACCCAGTCGTCCATCGCGATCTCCGACGATGGCGTGAATTGGGTGCTCTGCAATGCCTCGCCGGATATTCGCGCGCAACTCCAGGGCTTTGCGCCCATGCAACCGGGCCGCGCCCTGCGCGATACCGGCATCAGCGCAATCATCCTGATGGACAGCCAGATCGACCACACCACTGGCCTGCTGAGCCTGCGCGAAGGCTGCCCGCACCAGGTGTGGTGCACCGACATGGTCCACGAAGACCTGAGCACCGGTTTCCCGTTGTTCACCATGCTGACCCACTGGAACGGTGGCCTGGCCTGGAACCGCATCGAGTTGGACGCCAGCTTCACCATCCCGGCCTGCCCCAACCTGCGCTTCACCCCGCTGCCGTTGCGCAGCGCCGCACCGCCCTATTCGCCGCACCGTTTCGACCCGCACCCCGGTGACAACATTGGCCTGATCGTCGAAGACCTGCGCACCGGCGGCAAATTGTTCTACGCCCCGGGCCTGGGCAAGGTCGACGCACCGCTGCTGGACATCATGGCCGGCAGTGACTGCCTGCTGGTGGACGGCACGATGTGGGACGACGATGAAATGCAGCGCCGTGGCGTCGGCACCCGCACCGGGCGTGAGATGGGCCACCTGGCACAGAACGGCCCCGGCGGCATGCTTGAAGTGCTCGAGCAACTGCCCAAACAGCGCAAAGTGCTTATCCACATCAACAACACCAACCCGATCCTCGATGAAGACTCCCCCGAGCGAGCGGAGCTGGTGCGGCGCAATGTCGAAGTGGCTTACGACGGCATGAGCATTGAATTGTAGGAGCGATCGAAATGACCGACACACCGTTGAGCAAGGCTGAGTTCGAAGCCGCCCTGCGCGCCAAGGGCGCCTTCTACCATATCCATCACCCCTACCATGTGGCGATGTACGAAGGCCGCGCCAGCCGTGAGCAGATCCAGGGCTGGGTCGCCAATCGCTTCTACTATCAAGTGAATATCCCGCTGAAAGACGCGGCGATCCTGGCCAACTGCCCAGACCGTGAAATCCGTCGCGAATGGATCCAGCGCCTGCTCGACCACGACGGCGCGCCCGGTGAAGACGGCGGTATCGAAGCCTGGCTGCGCCTGGGCCAGGCTGTGGGCCTGGACCCCGACCAACTGCGTTCCCAAGAGTTGGTGCTGCCCGGCGTACGCTTCGCCGTGGACGCCTATGTCAACTTCGCCCGCCGCGCCAGCTGGCAGGAAGCCGCCAGCAGCTCGCTGACCGAGCTGTTCGCGCCGCAAATCCACCAGTCGCGCCTCGACAGTTGGCCGCAGCACTACCCGTGGATCGACCCGGCCGGTTACGAGTACTTCCGCACCCGCCTGGGCCAGGCCCGGCGCGATGTGGAACACGGCTTGGCGATCACCCTGCAGCACTACACCACCCGCGAGGGGCAGGAGCGCATGCTGGACATTCTCCAGTTCAAACTGGACATCCTCTGGAGCATGCTGGACGCCATGAGCATGGCCTACGAACTCAAACGCCCGCCGTATCACAGCGTGACCGAACAGCGGGTATGGCATAAAGGGATTACCCTATGAGCTTTGATCGCAGCAAAAAACCGACCTGGCGCCAGGGCTATCGCTACCAGTACGAGCCTGCACAGAAAGGCCACGTGTTGCTCTACCCCGAAGGCATGATCAAGCTCAACGACAGCGCCGCATTGATCGGCGGCCTGATCGACGGCGAGCGCGACGTGGCGGCCATCATTGCCGAGCTGGACAAGCAGTTCCCCGGCGTACCGGAGCTGGGTGACGACATCGAGCAATTCATGGAGGTCGCCCGTGCTGAGCACTGGATCACCCTTGCCTGAAAAACCCGCCATCGGCCTACCGCTGTGGCTGCTGGCCGAGCTGACCTATCGCTGCCCGTTGCAGTGCCCGTATTGCTCCAACCCGCTGGATTTCGCCGAGCAGGGCAAGGAGTTGAGCACCGAACAATGGATCAAGGTATTTCGCGAAGCCCGTGAAATGGGTGCTGCGCAGCTGGGGTTTTCCGGCGGTGAGCCGCTGGTGCGCCAGGACTTGGCCGAACTGATCGGCGAGGCTCGCAAGCTGGGTTTCTACACCAACCTGATCACCTCTGGCATCGGCCTCACCGAACAAAAAATCAGCGACTTCAAGAAAGCCGGCCTGGACCATATCCAGATCAGCTTCCAGGCCAGTGACGAACAGGTGAACAACCTGCTGGCCGGCTCCAAAAAAGCCTTCGCGCAAAAACTGGAAATGGCCCGAGCCGTGAAAGCCCAAGGCTACCCGATGGTGCTGAACTTCGTCACCCACCGGCACAATATCGACAAGATCGACCGCATCATCGAGCTGTGCATTGCGCTGGAAGCAGATTTCGTCGAGCTCGCCACTTGCCAGTTCTACGGCTGGGCACAGCTCAATCGCGTGGGTTTGCTGCCCACACGCGAGCAGTTGGTGCGCGCCGAACGCATCACCAATGAGTACCGCGCCAAGCTGGAAGCCGAAGGCCACCCGTGCAAGCTGATCTTCGTGACACCGGATTATTACGAGGAGCGCCCCAAAGCGTGCATGAACGGCTGGGGCAGCATCTTCCTGACAGTCACACCCGACGGCACCGCCCTGCCTTGTCACGGCGCAAGGCAAATGCCCGTACAGTTTCCCAATGTGCGCGACCACAGCATGCAGCACATCTGGTACGACTCGTTTGGCTTCAATCGCTTTCGTGGTTACGACTGGATGCCTGAGCCATGCCGTTCATGCGACGAAAAAGAAAAGGACTTCGGCGGCTGCCGTTGCCAGGCCTTCATGCTCACTGGTGACGCCAGTAATGCCGACCCTGTATGCAGCAAATCCGAGCAGCACGGCATCATCCTGCAAGCGCGGGAAGAGGCCGAACATGCCACCCAGACCATCGAGCAACTGGCTTTTCGCAATGAGCGCAACTCAAGGCTCATTGCAAAAGGCTGAGGGCCTCAACGCTTGGCGATGATGTACACCGCGTGGATGATGCCAGGGAAGTAACCGCACAGGGTCAGCAGGATATTCAGCCAGAATGCACCGCCGAAACCTACTTGCAGGAACACACCCAATGGCGGCAGCAGAATGGCGATGATGATACGAATGATGTCCATGGGTCAGCTCCAGAAAATCGGCTCGTGTGAGCCGTGTAGCTAATCGACCTTGGCGGTTCGTGAGGGTTCAGTGGATTCTGGCATTGGGCCATCTCAGGCCAGAATCTGCAGGCCATGCTTTTGCACGATGCTCAATAATTTGAGCGCCATGCCGCTAGGCCGTTTCTCTCCCGACTCCCATTTTTTGACGGTGGACGCGCTGGTGTTCAGGTAGCGGGCGAACACAGGTTGGCTGACATGGCTGCTTTCACGTAGTTGCTTGATCTGTTCGGCAGGTATTTGGTCTGGCATGGATAAGCACGCCTCATCATATTCTCGCAGAGTGGTTTTGCTGATGGCGCCGACAGCATGAAGTGCCTTGGCTGACTGGTGAATGGACTCAAACGCCTCGCTTTTATACTTCTTGGTCATGATGTATCTCCACAAACTCCTTGAGATCCAGCATTTGCTGAATCTGTGCTTCGTTTAACCTTTCATAAGTTTTGGCCAGTGATCGAAACCAAACAAGTTCGCTCTACGTAATGTTGCCTTGATCCTTCTTGGCGAACAGCAACTGATAAACCCAATAGTGCCTACCCTTGGCCAATATGATTGAACGATGTCGATTTTGGTTGAGGCGTTTTTTCCAGACACCACCGCCCAGATTATCTGCCTGCCCCCTCAGCATTTCGCCAAACGCCTCCCTCAACTCCGAATCGCAGATCCAGGCTTTGTTGGCCGCCTCGGCAAATCGCCGTGTTTTAAACAACCTGAGCTTCATGGAGGTCCCTTCACAAAAACATACCACCCAGTGGTATAGATTAAAAGTCGAGCACGCTGTGCCCCATCGGCGGTCCTTGCCGACGTCCGCTAAGAAACCACTGTTCCCAGGGAGGCTCAATCAACGTTTTCACACCAGAAATTACCCAGACAAAAAAAACGCCCCCAGCCAAAAGAATCAGGCTGGAGGCGCCGCGTATGCCGCGAGACGGTTCAGGAAACTGGGGTCAAACGGCGATGCCCTTGCGGCATTGCACTTGAGCGGTGCGCACCCGAGAAAAGGCGCGGGCAAGCCGCAGCAGCATTTCGTCGATGTGGGTTTTGCTGATATTCAGCGCAGGGGTAAAGCGCAGGCAGTCAGGTTGTGAGGAGGTGAGAATCAGGCCTTCGAGCAGCGCGGCCTTGACCACTGCTGCGGCGCAATCGTCCGACAGTGTCAGGCCCCAAAGCAGCCCGTTGCCGCGCAAGGGCCCATGGTCGTAACGGTAGGCAAGCCGGGCAAGGCCTTCTGCGAGGTACAAGCCGGATTCGCGTAGGTGCTCGAGAAAGCCGTTCTCCAATAGAGCGTCGAGTACGGCGATACCCGCAGATGCCATCAGTGCATTGCCGTGATGTGTACCGTCCAGCTCGCCCGGTTCGAAGCAACAGGCATTACCACGCGCCACCAGCGCCGCCAAGGGCACACCGCCGCCCAGGCCTTTGCCCAGGGCAATGATGTCGGCGCGCACGCCGTATTGCTGTTCGGCGAGCAGGCTGCCGCAGCGGCCGATACCGGTTTGCACTTCGTCGAAGATCAGCAGGATCCCGAGCTCACGGCACAGGCGTTCGACGCCTTTGAGGTAATGTTCTGTCGCAGGGACGACACCGCCGCCGCTTTGTATCGGCTCCAGCATGATGGCGACGGTCTGCGCATCGACCGCTGCATGCAGGGCCGGCAGATCGTTAAACGGCACCTGGCTGAAACCTGGCAGCTGCGGTTCGAACCGGTTTTCGCAGGCCATGGCCGACGCCGACATCGCCCCAAGGCTCCGGCCGTGGCAGCCATTGCTTACCGTGAGGATGTGGTAAGCGCCGCCACGATGCAACTGGCCCCACTTGCGTGCCAACTTGATGGCCGCTTCACAGGCTTCGGCACCCGTGTTGAGCAAGTAGGCCTGATCACTGCCGGTGTGGTGGCACAGACGGTCGACGAGGTCCAGTTGCGCGCGGTTGTGCAAACCCAGGCCAGGGTTGATCACGGTATGCATCTGTTCGGCAATGGCGTCGCGCACGGCCTGAGGACTGTGGCCCAGGCTGTTGGCGCCGCCGCCTTGACTGAAATCCAGATAGGCGCGGTCGTCAGCGTCCGAAAGCCAGGAGCCCTGCCCCTGCACAAACACCTGGGGCGGGCGCGCCACAGTGGGCATCAGGCACTGGCTGGAAACCTCTGCACGCGGGGCATGCACAAGCAGGTCATCCAGACTCGGCGCGAAGCGACGGAACAAGTTCACACTTCACCTCCGTTGGCAACCTGACCTTGGTCGATGCCGCCTGCCAATAAGGCCTTCAGATTTTTTGCGTTGCCTATGTAAACGCTATCAACAAAAACGCTGTTCATTGTCCGATCCGGCCCTGTAAGCCCTGCGAATAGGCGCTAGACTAGGCGCCTCGGGGGCCAGCGGCCATTTCGATTTTCCAGCTTTTTCGATAAGCAAACCTTATGGATTTCAAGCAGCTGCGTTATTTCGTCGCGGTGTATGAGGAAGGCCATGTAGGCCGTGCCGCGGAGCGTCTGTCGATCTCCCAGCCAGCGTTGTCGCAACAGATTCGCCAACTGGAACAGAACCTTGATGTAAGTCTGTTCGAACGTAGCAGCAAGCGTCTGCTGCCAACGCTGGCGGCGCACACTTTATACAACCACGCGTTGCCGCTCATTGATGGGATGCAGCAAGCCGTGGAGGCACTGCGCAACTTCAAGGGCCAGGCCATGCGCACCCTGGCCATCGGCGTGCTGCAAACCGTGCACACCAGCCTGGTACCGCAGATGCTTGAGCGCGTGCGCAAGGCCCAGCCCCATCTGGTGGTGCAGATCTACGAGCTGACCGGGCTTGAGATTGAGCGGCGGTTGCTCAATGGCTCACTCGATATCGGCATCAGCTACCTGCCACCCCGTCAGCCGGGCCTGCACGGCGTGTTGCTGTATGAAGACGAGCTGAAGGTGGTGATACCCGAAGATCATCCGTTGCGCGAGTTCAAGAAAGTCTCGCTCAAACAAGCCGCCGAATTACCGATGTTGCTGCTGGGGGAAGAGTTTCAGGTTCGGCAGATCTGGCAAGGCCAACTGTCCAACCTCGGGCGGCGTCCGCAAGTGCAGGCGGAACTCAATACCATGGTGGGCATTCTCGACAGCCTGCCTCACACCCGTTTGGCGACCGTGCTGCCTGGGCGGTCCCAGGATGAACACAACAGCAAGGCGCTGCTGTGGAAACCCTTGAGCGAGCCCAGGGTACCGCTGAAAGTAGGATTGGTATGCCGCGATGTGCAACGCCAGCAGGCGACGGTGGCGTTGCTGCGCACCCTGCTGGAAGACGTGATGAATGCCCCGTCGACAACCGCCTGACTTTTTCGCGGGCAAAAGAAAACCCCGCCGAAGCGGGGCTTTGCAGACTGTTTCCCTGACATCCATTTCACTCCGCCGTCCTGGCAGAATCCTACGTGTCCGTGTTGTTGCTTTGCGCTTCCTGCGCGACGTCCATGTGAAGTAGATTAGCCGTGGATCCAATGTGGCGATAGAGGACGATTAGCAGCACGTCATGTAAGAGAATGCTTACACGCCCTCCTCGCCCTTAAAACAGGGCTTCATCCATCAGGAACAGTGATTCGCTGCCGGCTTTTACCGATGCACTCAACGAGTGGATACGCGGCAACAGTCGGGCAAAGTAGAAACGCGCAGTTCCCAGTTTGCTGGCGTAGAAATCCTCTTCGCCTTCTTTGCCCCACGCCGCCTTGGCCATGCGCGCCCACATATAGGCATAGGCCATGTAGCCGAACGCATGCAGGTATTCCACCGAGGCCGCACCGATTTCATTGGCATTGCTCTTGGCGCGGTCCAGCACCCAGGCCGTCAACTCATCCAGGTTATCCACTGCCGCACTTAGCGGTTTGGTGAATTCGGCCAACTCAGGGCCCGATGCGGCGATGAACTGGCGGATCTCATCAGCGAACAAGGTATAGAACGCACCGCCGCTGCCAACGATCTTGCGGCCCATCAGATCCAGGGCCTGAATGCCGTTGGTGCCTTCGTAGATCTGAGTGATGCGCACGTCACGCACCAATTGCTCCTGGCCCCACTCGCGGATGTAACCGTGGCCACCAAACACCTGCTGGCCAAGTACGGTGGTTTCCAGGCCCAGGTCGGTGAGGAACGCCTTGGCCACCGGCGTCAGCAACGCCACCAGGTTATCGGCACGCTCGCGCGCCTGGGCATCGTCGCTGAACTTGGCGATGTCCAACTGCGTCGCCACGTAGGTGGAGAACGCCCGGCCGCCTTCGTTCGCCGCCTTCATGGTCAGCAACATGCGGCGGACATCCGGATGCACGATGATCGGGTCTGCCGGCTTGTCCTTGGCCTGCGCGCCCAGCGGGGAACGGCTCTGCAGACGGTCGCGGGCATATTCAATCGCGTTCTGATAGGACCGCTCACCCGACGCCAAGCCCTGAATGCCAACACCCAGGCGCTCATAGTTCATCATGGTGAACATCGCCGCCAAGCCACGGTTGGGCTCACCGACCAGGTAACCCACGGCTTCGTCGAAGTTCATCACACAGGTAGCGGAGGCCTGGATGCCCATCTTGTGTTCAATGGAGCCGCAATTTACCGGGTTACGCGCGCCCAGGCTGCCATCGGCATTTACCAGGAACTTCGGCACCAGAAACAGCGAGATGCCCTTGGGCCCGGCCGGTGCGTCCGGCAGTTTGGCCAGCACCAGGTGGATGATATTTTCGGTGAGGTCGTGCTCGCCACCGGTGATGAAGATCTTGGTGCCGCTGACCTTGTAGGAGCCGTCCGCCTGAGGCTCGGCCTTGGTGCGGATCATCCCCAGGTCGGTACCGGCATGGGCTTCCGTCAGGCACATGGAACCGGCCCACTCACCGGAATACATCTTCGGCAGGTAGGTAGCCTTGAGTTCTTCACTGGCGTGGGTGTTGATCGATACACAGGCGCCGGAGGTCAACATCGGGTACAGGCCGAAAGCCAGGCTCGACGAGTTGATCATCTCTTCAACCTGCGCCGACACGGCCTTGGGCATGCCCATACCGCCGTAGGTCGGGTCGCCGCCCACACCGACCCAGCCGCCTTCGGCGTAGGTGCTGTAGGCCTGGGGGAAACCGTCGGGAGTCGTCACGGCGCCGTCCGCCCAGTGGCAGCCTTGCTCATCGCCGCCGCGGCTGAGCGGGGCAATGGATTTGGCGGTGACCTTGCCCGCCTCTTCCAAAATCGCCTCGACGGTTTCGGCGTCAACGCTGTCTGCCAATGCCGGTAACTGGGCCCAAGTATCAGCGACCTCAAACACTTCGTTGAGGACGAAGCGCATATCACGCAACGGCGCTTTGTAATCAGCCATGGCAAACCTCGTGAGAACGTGAAAAGTAATTCGATAGGATCGGTTTTACAGACCCCGAGTGTACCCGAACAACTTTTCAGACACATAGGGTCAGTTCGTGACCGCTAAGTATTTATAAGTCACATAAACTCATTGTGGGAGCGGCCTTGGTCGCGAATGCGGCGTGCCAGTCGGTACATCTTTGACTGGATCAGCGCATTCGCGGGCAAGCCCGCTCCCACATTTTGCCCCGAGCAATCAGTGACCTCTACAGTGCGAAGGCCTGCGCTGGTAATTTCATCAGGCATTCGCTCCCTGCCTCTACCGCAGCACGGTGCATGGCCGTACGCGGCAACAAGCGCTTGAAATAAAAGTCGCAGGTCGCAAGCTTCGCCTGGGCAAACCCTTCGTCATCCTGCGCGTGCGCCGCGATCGCCATGCGCAGCCACAGGTAGGCAAGGATGATGTAACCGCTGTACATCAGGTAATCCATCGCCGCCGCGCCCACTTCGTCAGGGTTTTTCATCGCTGCCGTGCCGACCTTCAGGGTCAGTTCTCCCCATTGCTGGTTCAGTTCATTGAGTTGCGCCACATGGGCCTTGAGTTGCGCATGCTCGGCATTGACCGCGCAGAACTTATGCACAATCTTGGTAAACCCACGCAGCAACTTGCCCTGGCTGCCCAGGACCTTGCGCCCAAGCAGGTCGAGGGCCTGGATGCCGTTGGTGCCTTCATAGATCGGCGCAATCCGTGCGTCACGGGCCAGTTGCTCCATGCCCCACTCTCGAATATAGCCATGGCCACCGAATACCTGCATGCCGTGGTTGGTCACCTCCAGGCCGGTTTCGGTCATGAAGGCTTTACAGATCGGCGTGAGGAAGGCTAACAGGTCCTCGGCTTCCTGGCGTTGGCCAGCGTCGCGGCCCAGGTGCGCGGTATCGAGCAGTTGCGCGGTGAAATAGGTCAACGCGCGGTTGCCCTCGTTGAAGGCTTTCATGGTCAGCAGCATGCGGCGTACATCGGCGTGCACGATGATCGGGTCGGCAGCTTTCTGCGGAGCCTTGGCGCCGGTGAGCGAACGCATTTGCAGGCGGTCGTTGGCATATTTGATCGCGCCCTGGAAGCTCGCCTCGCCGTTGCACAGGCCCTGCATGCCGGTGCCCAGGCGTGCGTGGTTCATCATGGTGAACATGCAGTTGAGGCCCTTGTTCGCCTCGCCAATCAAATAGCCTTTGGCGCCATCGAAGTTCAACACGCAGGTGGCCGAGGCCTTGATGCCCATCTTGTGTTCGATGGAGCCGCAGTGCACCGCATTGCGCTCGCCGGAGTCGGCATGGAACTTGGGCACGATAAACAACGAAATGCCCTTGGTGCCCGCCGGCGCATCCGGCAGTTTGGCCAGCACCAGGTGGATGATATTGGCGCTCATGTCGTGCTCGCCGGCCGAGATGAAGATCTTGCTGCCGGTGACCGCGTAACTGCCGTCTGCCTGCGGTACGGCGCGGGTCTTGATCAAGCCCAGGTCGGTGCCGCAGTGGGCTTCGGTCAGGCACATGGTACCGGTCCATTCGCCGGCGGTGAGTTTGCTCAGGTAAGTGGCTTTCTGTTCGTCGGTGCCGTGGGCGTGGATGGCGGACATCGCACCGTGGGTCAGGCCAGGGTACATGCCCCAGGAGGTGTTGCTGGAACCGATCATCTCGCTCAGCACCAGGCCCAGGGAATGGGGCAGGCCCTGGCCACCGTAGGCTGGGTCTGCCGCCACGCCGTGCCAGCCGCCTTCCACATACTGGGCAAAGGCTTGCTTGAAGCCTTTGGGCGTGGTCACCACGCCATTATCGAAATGGCAGCCCTCTTCATCGCCGCTGCGATTGAGCGGCGCGAGTACGTTTTCGCAGAATTTGGCGCCTTCTTCGAGGATCGCACTGACCATGTCCGGGCTGGCATCCGTGGCGCCCAGGGCCGCGTAGTGGCCGTGGAAATCGAATACGTTGTCGATCAGAAAGCGCATGTCGCGCAGGGGAGCTTTGTACTCAGGCATGGCAATGTCTCCGGCAGCAGATAGGGTTAACCTACTGCCGGCCATGGCCGTGGACAATCACTGTAGCGCTGCTGAATACAGCGCCATTACTCAACCGGCAGCGCTCTCCATGCGCACCGCGCCACGGCGGGTTTGCCCGGCTGCGACCACACAGTTACGCCCCGCGCCCTTGGCGGTGTAAAGCGCCTGGTCGGCGGATTTGAGTACCTCGTCGGGGCTGCGTTGCTCGGCCTGGCGCTCGGCCACGCCGATGCTTACCGTCACCGACACGCTGGACGCGCCGCTGCCCGCACGGCGCTGGCGGCCTTGATGATCGTCCTGGGGGCGGTCCGGGTTGCGCAACTTGATGTCGTAGCTGGCGATGATCTCGCGGATCTCCTCCAGGTGCGGCATGCACTCATCCAGGGTCTTGCCGGCAAACACCACGGCAAACTCTTCACCGCCGTAACGGTAGGCCCGCCCGCCTCCATTGACCTTGGACAACTTGCTCGCCACCAGGCGCAGCACCTGGTCGCCCACGTCGTGGCCGTGGGTGTCATTGAAACGCTTGAAGTGATCGACGTCGCTCATCGCCAGCACATAGTTGCGACCTAGCCGCTGCATGCGCTCGTTGAGGGCACGGCGCCCCGGCAAGCCGGTGAGTTCATCACGGAACGCCATTTGATACGCCTCGTGCGCCACGCCCGCAGCGATCATCAGCATCACTTGGCTGCACATGATGTTGAGGGTGAACGGCAGGATGAAAGTTTGCGGCAACATCCAGAACATGCCCAGCAGCCCCACCAGTTGTGCGGCGTGCAGCGGGCGCGGCTGGTACCAGTATTGAGCGGCCAGGGTGAGAAAGCCGATCAGGAACATTGGGTACGAGAGTTGGATCAGGCTCATCCAGGCGCCATGCAGCATCGGCCAGCGAATCTCCGCTAGCCAGCCCAGCAAGGCTTGGGGGAAGCTTTGTTCCAGGGCCAGAGCCACACTGCCCACCGCCAGCAGCACCGCGCAGCGGGCGACGAAGTCACGAAACAGATGGGTTTTTTCCTGCCACAGCGCATAAATGCTGAACAGCAAGGGCAACAGCAGGCAACACAGGTGGAACACCACCGCAGCGTCTTCACGCACGCGGCCATTGTCGCGGTAGAAGTCGGTCTGGGTGTCCAGCAGGAAATAGGCGACGTACACCGTGACCATCAGGAACAGCTCACGCTGGCGTCGATACACCGCGCAATAGGCGCCGCCGAGCAACAGCACCAGGGTGGGCAGCACGTTAAACAGCGAGGTGAAGAAGACGCTGAGGTCCTTGACGTACGCAGCCGAGAGCCCGGCCAGCAACAGCAGCAGCGACGGTAGGAAATGGCTGAAACGTACAGCGGACACGCGTGACAAGGGTAAAGCTCCGACCCGCAAACAAATAATGGCACTGTGTTTCTAGGCGGTCAGTTAAGCACAACCGACCGGGCATGTATCACATTGCCATCACTGTAACGGCAGCTCATCGCAATCCCTGAGTGCATTGCTGTGGTTTTTTAGACTCGCGCCTACACACGTACAAAAAAACCGCCGCGTCCCGAAGGAGGCGGCGGTTTTCAGAAGAACCCGGTAAGGCTTAGTAAGCCAGGCCGAAGTCTTCTTCTTTCATGTCCATCAGGTTGTTGGCGCCCGACAGCATGGTTGCCACGTGGGTGCGGGTACGCGGCAGGATGCGCTGGAAGTAGAAGCGCGCAGTCTGCAACTTGGCGGTGTAGAACGCCTCTTCGCTGGTGCCAGCGGCCAGTTTCTCGGCGGCCAGGCGTGCCATGTCGGCCCAGAAGTACGCCAGGCACGCGTAGCCGGAGTACATCAGGTAGTCCACCGAAGCAGCACCGACTTCTTCACGGTCTTTCATCGCGGCCATGCCGACCTTCATGGTCAACTCGCCCCACTCTTTATTCAGTGCCGCCAGGGGTGCCACGAACTCGTTAACCGCTTCGTTGCCTTCGTTGGCCTGGCAGAACTTGTGCACGATCTTGGTGAAACCCTTGAGCGCTTCGCCTTGGGTCATCAGCACTTTACGGCCGAGCAGGTCCAGCGCCTGGATGCCGGTGGTGCCTTCGTACAGCATAGAAATGCGGCTGTCGCGAACGTTCTGCTCCATGCCCCACTCAGCGATAAAGCCGTGGCCACCGTAGATCTGCACGCCGTGGTTGGCCGATTCAAAACCGACTTCGGTCATGAATGCCTTGGCGATCGGGGTCATGAAGGCCAGCAGGGCATCTGCCTGTTTCTTGGCTTCGTCGTCGGTACCGTACTTGACGATGTCCACTTGCTTGGCAGTGAAGTACACCATCGCACGGTTACCTTCGGCGAAGGCTTTCATGGTCAGCAGCATGCGGCGTACGTCAGGGTGCACGATGATCGGGTCAGCAGCTTTATCTGGCGCTTTCGGGCCGGTCAGGGAGCGCATTTGCAGGCGATCACGCGCATATTTCAAGCCGCCCTGGAAGCCGATCTCGGCGTGAGCCAGGCCTTGCAGCGCGGTGCCCAGCCGAGCGGTGTTCATAAAGGTGAACATGCAGTTCAGGCCTTTGTTCGCCGGGCCGATCAGGAAACCGGTGGCCGCGTCGAAGTTCATCACGCAGGTGGCGTTGCCGTGGATGCCCATCTTGTGTTCCAGGGAGCCACAGGTGACCGCGTTGCGCTCGCCCACCGAGCCATCGGCGTTGGGCAGGAACTTGGGCACGATAAACAGCGAGATGCCTTTGGTGCCAGCCGGTGCATCCGGCAGGCGGGCCAGTACGATGTGGACGATGTTGTCGGCCATGTCGTGTTCACCGGCCGAGATGAAGATCTTGGTACCGGAGACTTTGTAGGAACCGTCAGCCTGAGGCTCGGCCTTGGTGCGCAGCATGCCCAGGTCGGTGCCGCAGTGTGGCTCGGTCAGGCACATGGTGCCGGTCCATTCGCCCGACACCAGCTTGGTCAGGTAAGCGTCTTGCTGCTCGGGAGTGCCGTGCTCGGAAATGGTATTCATCGCGCCATGGGACAGGCCAGGGTACATGCCCCACGACCAGTTGGCCTCGCCGACCATTTCACTCACAGCCAGGCCCAGGGATTCCGGCAGGCCTTGGCCACCGTGCTCCACGTCGTGGGCCAGGCTTGGCCAGCCGCCTTCGACGAATTGTTTGTAGGCCTCTTTGAAACCCGCAGGGGTCTTAACGCCTGACTCACTCCAGGTACACCCTTCGATGTCGCCCACGCGGTTCAACGGTGCCAGTACTTGCTCACAGAACTTGGCGCCTTCTTCGAGGATGGCGTCGACCATGTCCGGGGTAGCGTCCTGGCAAGCCGGCAGGCTCTGATAGTGCGCTTCATAACCGAGCAGTTCGTCACGAACGAAGCGAATATCACGCAAGGGGGCCTTGTAGTCAGGCATAGCGATAAACCTCTGCTGATGTAACTGGGATGAACAACCGCGTGGATTTGTTATGGCGGTCAAACAGGTGTTTGAAACATACGTTTACCACCCAGGGTTGTCAAGCGTCGGCCAGATGCCGTTTGTCTTGACGCAGGTCAGCCAGGCACGACAAGGCCTGCGGCGGGATGCCTCATGATTTAAAGAAAGCAGAATGTCGCGGAACGACTGTGGGAGCTGGCTTGCCTGCGATGCAGACGCCAGGGTGTATCAGGCAGTACGCGTTGATGCTCTCGCAGGCAAGCCAGCTCCCACAGAGAGGAGCGGGCAAGCGATAGAGAAGTTAAGCGTAGGTATCGATCAAGGTACCGAGCATTTCGTCCGAAGCCTTGGCGACTTTCGCCCCCAGCTCGACTTGAAACTTGCCCTGGGCCATTTCCACCATGTTGCTCGCCGAGTTGGACGCTTGGGCGCGGTCATTGGCTTGCAGACGGTCGCTTTGCGCGGCCGAAGGCTGGGTGGTCGCGGCGCTGGCAATCTTGCCGGCCGCCTGGTCGACGCGGTTCTGCCCGGTCTGAATAGTGCTCAGGCCCGAATAAAACGCGCTGCTTCCAGAGATGTCCATGGCGTAAGCCTGCCTTTAGAGAATCGTGAAGCCCGATTGAACCAGACATCCTGGCAAAAGGCCCGTCAAAAACACTAATGGCATATTGCCTTAGCGATAGCCAAAATCAGTCAAGCAGGTCCAGCTCCAAGTACTCGGCCACCGCGGCAGCCCCGGCATGCTTGAGTTTAGGCACTCGCCCCAGGCAAGGCGCGGGCAGGCGCTCAGCCAGGGTGGCGAGGTTTTCTTCCAGACGAGAGGTCTTGGGGTCGATGATATTTGCCACCCAGCCCGCCAGCGGCAAGCCATCCCGTGCGATGGCTTCGGCGGTGAGCAACGCGTGGCTGATGCACCCAAGGCGCACGCCTACCACCAAGATCACCGGCAGCTTGAGCGCCATGGCCAGGTCCGACAGGTTGGCCTGGTCGGCCAAGGGCACGCGCCAACCGCCTGCCCCTTCGATCAAGGTGAAGTCCGCGCCCCGTGCCAGGATCTGCTGCATCGGCTTGAGCAGCGATTGCACCGTGAGCCCGACGCCCGCCTCGCGCGCTGCCAGATGCGGCGCGATAGCTGGCTCGAAGGCCACCGGGTTGACCTCGGCATAACTGAGCGGCACGGAACACTCGGCCAGCAACGCCAACGCATCGGCATTGCGCAGGCCCTGGGCCGTCAGTTGGCAGCCCGACGCCACCGGCTTTCCGGCGGCCGTGCTTTTGCCGCAAAGCCTGGCCGCATGCAACAGGCCGGCGGCGATGGTGGTCTTGCCAACATCGGTGTCTGTACCGGTGATGAAGTAAGCGGCGCTCATAACGGTTTCTCCAGTACGGCATACACCACCTGGTACGTGGCGGGCAGGCCCTGGGCCTGGCGGAACTGCTCGTAGGCCTCTACCAGCGCGACAATCCGCGCACGGCCCGTCAACCCTCCCGGGCGGCCTGGGTTGAGGTTATGGGCGCCCAGTGCCTTGAGTTCATGGGTCAGGCTGCGCACATCCGGGTAATGCAATACGTGGGGCTTTCGCTCCAGGCTGATCACGCGCAAACCACTGGCCGCACACAGTTGCTGATAAGCCTCGAAGGTGCGGAAGCGATTGACGTGGACCAGGCCGTCCGCCGCCCGCCAACTCTCGCGCAACTCATCCAGGGTGCCTACGCACAGGCTGGCAAAGGCCAGCACGCCACCTGGTCGCAGCACACGTGTGGCTTCACTGAGTACCGCATCAAAATGGGCACACCACTGCACCGCGAGACTGGAGAAGAACAGCTCGAAGCTGTCAGCTGCAAGCGGCAAGCGTTCTGCATTGCCGGCTATAAAGTGCGCAGCGCCACCCAGTGGACGCGCGTGGTTGAGCATGCCCTCGGCAATATCCAACGCCACACCCTGGCTACCGGGCAAACGCTCGCCCAATACGCGGCTGAAGTAACCCGTGCCACAGCCCATGTCCAGCCAACGCTGGGGCACCAGGCCGTGCGGCAAGCGGCTGAGCAGTTCATGCCCGACCGCACGCTGCAACTCGGCCACGCTGTCGTAACTGGCCGCCGCACGGGAGAACGAGGCTGCGACCTGGCGCTTGTCCGGCAAGCCCCCAGGCAAGGGCGGGTGGGATAGGTCAGTCATCGACACACTCATGCAAAAAAGCCTGGATAGCCCCGGCTACTCCGTGAGGGTCTTCCAGAAGAAACGCGTGACCGGCCTGTTCAATCAGGCCGATTTCTACATCGGGGAGCAAGGCCAGCAGATCACTGGCGGCTTCGGCAGGCACCAACCCGTCCAGGCCGGCAAACAGGTGCAACTGCGGCCCGCGAAAAGCCTGCAAGGCCGCCCGCGTATCCAGTTGGGCCAGCAGCTCCAGGCCGGGCATCAAGACGCTGGGGGAGGTATTCGGCGCACCGCTGACCAACAACCGCGACAAGCCGCGCGGGTCTTCGGCACCCTTGGCGCACAACAGGCCAAAACGCTTGAGCGTGACCTGGGAGTCGGCGTGGCAGCCGGCCAGAAATGCATCGAAGGTTTCAGCAGGCATCCCATGGGGCCAGCCGTCATGGGCGACGAAACACGGGTTGCTCGCCAGGGTCAGCAAGCCGCAGCACCGCTCGCCACGGCGCGCCGCCAACTCGGACGCGAGCATGCCGCCCAGCGACCAGCCCCCGAGCCAGGCATTGTCCGGCAGCGTCGCATCGAGTTCATCGAGCCACTCACCGAGTTCGCTGGCTTGCAGCGCCGGCAAGGGTTCGATCTGTACCTGCAAATGCTCGTTCAGGCCGTGCAGCGCAGCGGCCAACGGTTCCAGCGGGGACACACCCAGTCCCCAGCCCGGCAGCAATATCAGTCGATTACGCATGGCCGGGCTCCGAGGCGTCTAACAAGCGAAAACACGCTTGCAACCCATCTAACAATAGCTGCACCTGCGCCTCGCTGTGGGCCGCCGTCAATGTCACCCGTAGACGGGCACTGCCGGCGGGCACGGTCGGTGGGCGAATGGCAGTCACCATCAAGCCACGCTCGCGCAGCATCTGCGACAGGCGCAGTGCCCGGGCGCTGTCGCCAATCAGGATCGGTTGGATCGGCGTAAAGCTGTCCATCAAGCCCAGGCCGATCTGCTCGGCGCCATGACGGAACTGGCGGATCAACGCGTTGAGGTGCTCGCGTCGCCAATGTTCGCTGCGCAGCAGTTCCAGGCTTTTGAGGGTGGCGCAGGCCAGTGCCGGTGGTTGGCTGGTGGTGTAGATATACGGGCGGGCGAATTGGATCAGGCTCTCGATCAAGTCCTCACTGCCGGCCACGAAGGCCCCGGCGGTGCCGAACGCTTTGCCCAAGGTGCCAACCAGCACGGGCACGTCGTCCTGGCTCAAGCCGAAATGCTCGACGATACCGCCGCCATTGGCGCCCAGCGGGCCGAAGCCATGGGCGTCATCCACCATCAGCCAGGCACCTTTGGCCCGGGTTTCACGGGCCAGCGCGGGCAGGTCGGCAAGGTCGCCGTCCATGCTGAACACACCGTCGGTGACCACCAAGGTATTGCCGGTGGCTTTCTCCAGGCGCTTGGCCAGGCTGCCTGCGTCGTTATGCAGGTAGCGGTTGAAACGCGCACCGGACAGCAAACCAGCATCCAGCAAGGACGCGTGGTTAAGCCGGTCTTCCAATACCGTATCGCCCTGCCCCACCAGCGCCGTGACCGCGCCGAGGTTGGCCATGTAGCCGGTGGTGAACAGCAAGGCACGCGGGCGACCGGTCAAGTCAGCCAGAGCTTCTTCCAGCTCATGGTGCGGGGTGGCGTGGCCCACCACCAAATGCGAAGCGCCACCGCCCACGCCCCAGCGGGACGCACCGGCGCGCCAGGCTTCGATCACTTGCGGGTGATTGGCAAGGCCCAGGTAATCGTTATTGCAGAAGGCCAACAACGGTTGCCCGTCCACCACCACATGCGGGCCTTGGGGGCTCTGCAGCAAGGGGCGCTGGCGGTAAAGATGGTCGGCACGGCGAACAGCGAGGCGCGCGGCGAGATCGAAAGACATGCTGGCCTCGATTTAACAGGTTCAACTCAATCCACTGGAGGAGCTGGAATGCATTCCAAAGGTGGTTACACCACAGCGTTGTAGAACTGCTCGCTGCTCTTTTGCTCCACCAACGCCTGCTCGATCGCCGCCTGGTGCACTTCATCGGCATGCTCTTCACGGGCTTCGGGCAGGATGCCCAGGCGTGCGAAGAGTTGCATGTCCTTGTCAGCCTGGGGGTTAGCGGTGGTCAGCAGTTTGTCGCCGTAGAAGATCGAGTTGGCGCCGGCAAAAAACGCCAGGGCCTGCATCTGCTCGTTCATGGCTTCGCGGCCGGCCGACAGGCGCACGTGGGACTGCGGCATCAGGATGCGCGCCACCGCCAGCATACGGATGAAATCGAAGGGGTCGATGTCATCGGCGTTTTCCAACGGCGTGCCCGCTACCTTCACCAGCATGTTGATCGGCACCGACTCCGGATGCTCCGGCAGGTTGGCCAGTTGGATCAGCAAGTTGGCACGGTCGTCGAGGGACTCGCCCATGCCGAGGATACCGCCCGAGCAGATCTTCATCCCCGAATCACGCACATAGGCCAGGGTTTGCAGGCGCTCGCTGTAGGTGCGGGTGGTGATGATCGAGCCGTAGAACTCCGGCGAGGTGTCGAGGTTGTGGTTGTAGTAGTCCAGGCCGGCCTGGGCCAGGGCTTCGGTCTGGTCCTGGTCGAGGCGACCGAGGGTCATGCAGGTTTCCAGGCCCATGGCCTTCACGCCTTTGACCATTTCCAGCACGTAGGGCATGTCTTTGGCCGACGGATGTTTCCATGCCGCACCCATGCAGAAACGCGTCGAACCGATGGCCTTGGCACGAGCGGCCTCCTCGAGGACCTTCTGCACCTCCATCAACTTCTCTTTTTCCAGGCCAGTGTTGTAGTGGCCCGACTGCGGACAATATTTGCAATCTTCCGGGCAGGCGCCGGTCTTGATCGACAGCAGGGTCGAGACCTGCACGCGGTTGGCGTCGAAATGCGCGCGGTGCACGGTCTGCGCCTGGAACAACAGGTCGTTGAAGGGCTGCACGAACAGGGCTTTGACTTCAGCTAAAGACCAATCGTGACGCAGGGTGGCAGAGGTGCTGGCGCTCATGGGCGATTCCTTGATTATGCTTTGGCAAGCGCTGTGGGAACGGCAATATCCACAGGCACGACACGGATGCTCGGCATATTTAAGGAAGATTCATGCACTGTCAACCTGAGCACAAACACCAAGTTTACATCTGGTTAAAAAGCATACAGACCTGTTTGATTTGCGATGAGTGCACCGACTCGGCCGAGGCCGTGTGCAACGCCTGCGAAACAGAATTGCCATGGCTGATGGAACAATGCGAGCGCTGCGCACTGCCCTTGCCCATGGATGGGTTGATCTGCGGCCAGTGCCAAAAACAGCCTCCGGCCTTTCACCAAGTGATCGCGCCATGGACCTATAGCTTTCCAGTGGACACCCTGATCAGCCGCTTCAAGCATCAGGCGCGTTGGCCGCTGGGGCATCTGTTGGCGCGCCTGCTGGGGCAGCACTTGCAGCATCGCTTCGATAACGCCGAACTGGAGCGCCCCGACTGCCTGCTGCCCGTGCCCATGGCGCGTAAACGCCTGCGCGAACGCGGCTTCAATCAAGCGTTGATGCTGGCCCGCTGGCTCAGTCACGCCTTCGACATTCCCTTTGATGAGCATGCGCTGTTGCGCCCCCATGAAACCGTGGCGCAGCAAGACCTCGATGCCAAGACCCGCAAACGCAACCTGCTCAACGCCTTCGCACTGGCCCCCGGCATCGGAGTTGCCGGGCAACATGTGGCGCTGGTAGACGACGTCCTCACCACCGGCGCCACCGCCCACAGCCTTGCGCGCTTGTTGATAAATGCCGGCGCACGCCAGGTGGACGTGTATTGCCTGGCCCGTACGCCCAAACCCGGCAGCTGACTTGACTCCCCTGCGCCAGCGCGGCAACGTCGGCGCATCTCACCCAAGCGTATCTGCCATGTCTGTGCCCAGCCCTCTCAGCCAACACATCATCCGCCGCCCCCAGCGTATTGCCTTGCTGGGGCATATCGCCGAGCAGGGCTCCATCACCCGTGCGGCCAAGAGTGCCGGGTTGAGTTACAAGGCCGCCTGGGACGCCATTGATGAGCTGAACAACCTGGCGCAAAAACCGCTGGTGCAACGCAGCGTCGGTGGCAAGGGCGGTGGCGGCGCCAAACTGACGCAGGAAGGGGAACGGGTCCTGCGCCTTTATCAGCGCCTGCAACTGCTTCAGGCCGAGATCCTTGGCTCGGACGAAGCGGCCAGCGACTTCAACCTGCTGGGCCGCTTGATGCTGCGCACCAGCGCGCGCAACCAATTGCACGGCCAGGTCAGTACCATAGAGAGCCATGGCCACAACGACATGATCCGCCTGCAATTGGCCGGCGGCCTGCACCTCGACGCACAGATCACCCACGACAGCACCCTGCGCCTGGAACTGCAGACCGGCGTGGAAGTAGTGGCCCTGATCAAGGCCGGGTGGCTTGAATTACTGGTGGACGGGCAAGCTGAAACACTTGGACACAATTGCCTGGAAGGCAGGATCGAGACCATTCTCGCCGCCGAAGACGGCCCCAGCGAGGTGCGTATTGCCCTGCCCAACGGCCAAGTGTTGTGCGCGCTGGCGCCGCCCGTCGCGCTCAAGGCCATTGATGCAGCGCAAGGCCAGCCGATCCGCGTGCAGTTTGCACCCAGCCATGTATTGCTTGGCACCCCGGTGTAACGGGCGCGCGTCTTCAAGCTGCAACAATTCGGTCACAAGCGCTGCTTAAGGTGTCTGCAAAAACCTTAAGGAGCCTGTGATGAGCCTATTAGAAGAAAACCAAGCCACCGACCTTGAACAGATGGTGGGCCTGACCCGCCGTCGCTTTATCGGCGCAGGCGCCCTGTGCGGCGCCGCGATGTTCCTCGGCGGCAACCTGCTGAGCCGCAGCGCCCTGGCCGTGAATGCCGCTACCGCCAGCCCGTTGCTGGGGTTCACCAGCATCGCCGCCGCCACCAGCGACACCATCACCCTGCCACCGGGCTACAGTGCTTCGGTGTTGATCAGTTGGGGCCAGCCCCTGCACAAGAACGCCCCGGCTTTCGACCCGTCCGGCCATGGCACCGCCAAGGCTCAGGAACAACAGTTCGGCGACAACAACGACGGCATGAGCCTGTTTCCATTCCCCGGTGACGACAACCGCGCGCTGATGGCGATCAACAACGAATACACCAACTATCGCTACCTCTACGCCCACGGCGGCGCGCCACAATCGGCCGAAGACGTGCGCAAGGCCCTGGCCAGCGAAGGCGTGTCGGTGATCGAAGTACGCCGCAAAGGCGACACCTGGCAATTCGTCCAGGATTCACGCTACAACCGGCGCATCCACGGCAATTCGCCGATCCGTTTGAGTGGCCCTGCCGCCGGCCATGACTGGCTGAAAACCACCGCCGACAAGAGCGGCAAAAAAGTCCTCGGCACGTTCCAGAACTGCGCCAACGGCAAGACCCCGTGGGGCACCTACCTGACCTGCGAAGAAAACTTCACCGACTGCTTCGGCAGCAGCAACCCGCAGCAAACCTTCGACGCAGGGCAGAAGCGCTACGGCGTGGTGGCCGCCAGCAAGGACATTAACTGGCATCAGCACGACCCGCGCTTTGATATGGCCAAGAACCCCAACGAACTCAATCGCCATGGTTGGGTGGTGGAAATCGACCCGTTCGATCCGCAATCCACCCCGGTAAAACGCACGGCCTTGGGCCGCTTCAAGCACGAGAACGCGGCCCTCGCCGAAACCCGT
This sequence comes from Pseudomonas sp. FSL L8-0168, assembly GCF_037976155.1. Taxonomy (NCBI): domain Bacteria; kingdom Pseudomonadati; phylum Pseudomonadota; class Gammaproteobacteria; order Pseudomonadales; family Pseudomonadaceae; genus Pseudomonas; species Pseudomonas sp. FSL L8-0168. The sequence goes on from NZ_CP150262.1 coordinate 4,757,462, forward strand.
GACGGCCGCGCCGTGGTGTACATGGGCGACGATGAACGCGGTGAATTCATCTACAAGTTCATCAGCCGCGATCAGATCAACCACAACAACCCGAAGGCCAACAAAGACCTGCTCGACCACGGCACCTTGTACGTGGCGATCTTCGACGCGGGCGACGGCAACGCCGACCACCCCAAGGGCAAAGGCCAGTGGGTCGAACTCACCCATGGCAAAAACGGCATTGACGCCAGCAGCGGTTTCGCTAACCAGGCCGAGGTGCTGATTCATGCGCGCCTGGCCGCCAGCGTGGTGAAAGCCACACGCATGGACCGCCCGGAATGGATCGTGGTCAGCCCTACCGATGGCCAGGTCTATTGCACCCTGACCAACAACGCCAAGCGCGGCGAAGAGGGCCAGCCGGCGGGCGGCCCCAACCCACGGGAGAAAAACGTCTACGGCCAGATCCTGCGCTGGAAAGCCGACGCCGATAACCACGGTGCCACGGACTTCACCTGGGACCTGTTCGTGGTGGCCGGCAACCCCGGCGTGCATGCCGGTAACCCCAAGGGCGGCTCGTCCAACATCAACCCGCAAAACATGTTCAACAGCCCCGACGGCCTGGGCTTCGACAAAGCCGGGCGCCTGTGGATCCTGACCGATGGCGACTACAGCAACGCCGGCGACTTTGCGGGCATGGGCAATAACCAGATGCTGTGCGCCGACCCGAGCACGGGTGAAATCCGTCGCTTCATGGTGGGGCCGGTGGCGTGTGAAGTGACGGGGATCAGCTTTTCGCCGGACCAGAAAACCTTGTTCGTGGGCATTCAGCACCCAGGGGAAACCGGTGGTTCGACCTGGCCGGAACACCTGCCCAATGGCAAACCCCGGTCTTCGGTGATGGCGATTCGGCGGGATGATGGCGGGATCGTAGGCGCCTGATAGACCGCTATCGCAGGCAAGCCAGCACCCACATTTCGATGTGTAAATACATGCCAGTGTGGGAGCTGGCTTGCCTGCGAAGGCGTCCGCACAACCACCGGCTATCTATGCTGTTACCATACCCGGCCGGACGCGGCGCCCTGCTGCGCGCAGGAGTTCGCATGGCCCACCCGTTTGAAACACTCACCCCAGACCTGGTGCTCGACGCCGTCGAAAGCATCGGTTTCCTCAGCGACGCGCGGGTTCTGGCGCTCAACAGCTACGAAAACCGCGTGTACCAAGTGGGCATCGAAGACGCCGAACCGCTGATCGCCAAGTTCTATCGCCCCCAGCGCTGGACCAACGAGGCGATCCTGGAAGAACACCGCTTCACCTTCGAACTGGCCGAGTGCGATGTACCGGTGGTCGCCCCCTTGGTCCACAACGGCGAGAGCCTGTTCGAACATGCAGGTTTCCGCTTCACCCTGTTCCCCCGCCGTGGCGGCCGGGCGCCGGAGCCAGGCAACCTCGATCAGCTTTACCGGCTCGGGCAACTGCTGGGGCGTTTGCACGCGGTGGGCTCCACCCGCCCGTTCGAACACCGCGAAGCCCTGGGGGTGAAGAATTTCGGTCACGACTCCCTCACCACCTTGCTTGAAGGCAACTTCATTCCCAAAAGCCTGTTGCCGGCCTACGAATCCGTGGCCCGCGACTTGCTCAAGCGTGTGGAAGAGGTTTACAAGGCCACACCGCACAAGAACATCCGTATGCACGGTGACTGCCACCCCGGCAACATGATGTGCCGCGACGAGATGTTCCATATCGTCGACCTGGATGACTGCCGCATGGGCCCAGCGGTGCAAGACCTGTGGATGATGCTGGCTGGTGACCGCCAGGAATGCCTCGGCCAGCTCTCGGAGCTGATGGACGGCTATCAGGAATTCCACGACTTCGACCCGCGCGAACTGGCGCTGATCGAGCCGCTGCGCGCCCTGCGCTTGATGCACTACAGTGCCTGGCTCGCACGACGCTGGGACGACCCGGCGTTTCCCCATAGCTTTCCGTGGTTTGGCAGCGAACGGTATTGGGGTGACCAGGTGCTGGCGTTGCGCGAGCAACTGTCGGCGCTCAATGAAGAACCGCTGAAGCTCTTCTGACCTGGCCCTGCCTCCTGTGGGAGCTGGCTGTCCATGCTCGCCCCCACGCTCTGCGTGGGCGCGCATCCTGTGACACTCCGCGTCACGATTTAAGAGCAGACGCAGAGCGTCCAAGGCGGCGTTACCACGCAGAGCGTGGGAACGAGCGTTGTCTGACAAATATCCTTACAATTGCGCTTTGTTAGCTGCCTGAGCAAGGATTCTGCAATGCAAGCCGCCAACCCCCGCAAGGGGTACATCCTGGGCCTGAGCGCCTATGTCATCTGGGGTCTGTTCCCGCTCTACTTCAAAGCCATCGCCAGCGTGCCCGCCGCCGAGATCATCGTGCACCGCGTGTTGTGGTCGGCCCTGTTCGGTGGGCTGTTGCTGATGGTGTGGAAACATCCCGGCTGGTTTCGCGAACTGCGCGACAACCCCAAGCGCCTGGCGATCCTGGCCCTCAGCGGTTCGTTGATCGCCGCTAACTGGCTGACCTATGTGTGGTCGGTGAACACCGGGCGCATGCTTGAAGCGAGCCTGGGTTACTACATCAACCCACTGGTGAATGTGCTGCTGGGCATGCTGATCCTCGGCGAGCGCTTGCGCCGTTTGCAATGGGTAGCGGTGGGGTTGGCAGCGATAGGTGTGGCGCAGCAGGTGTGGCAAGTCGGTAGCCTGCCGTGGGTGTCGCTGGCGCTGGCGCTGACGTTCGGCTTCTACGGTTTGATCCGCAAGCAGGCGCCGGTCAAGGCGCTGCCAGGGCTGGTGGTGGAAACCTGGATGCTGGTACCCATTGCGGTCGCCTGGTTGTTGTTCAACCCGACCGCCCACAGCGCGCAACTGGCGTTCTGGAGCACCTCAGAGGCCTGGTGGCTGGTGGCCGCAGGCCCGGTGACGCTGATTCCCCTAGTGTGCTTCAACGCCGCTGCACGGCATTTGCCCTACACCGCCCTGGGCTTTTTGCAGTATGTGGCGCCGACGCTGGTGTTGCTCGAAGCCGTGCTGTTGTTCGGTGAACACCTGGCGCCGAGCACGCTGATCGCCTTCGCCTTTATCTGGGCCGGGTTGGTGGTGTACAGCCTGGATGCCTGGCTGACCGTGCGTAAACGCTGATCAAATAACGTACAAACCTCTACAAGCCACGGCTTTCGTGGCTTGTAGCGTTCGACCCCAAGGTTATCCACAACCTGATCCCCGCCATTTGTGCACAAGCCCTTGAAACTGCTCGTTTTTTGCTCAACTTGCGCAGAAGGCCGGCGGACGTGGCCTGGCGTCGGGTCTCTACAGGTTATCCACAGGCCCATGCAAGATTTCCCTGCATAACCTTGCGGATCGTTATTCCTCCTGACGCAACTCCACCATCAAGTCATCGGCCAAGGTTTCCAAAGCCTCTTGCAGGGTTTCCAGCGATAGCGTGGCCGGCACTTGCAACAACGCCTCGGCGTTGAACAGCGGATCACCGCTCATGGGCGCCGGGCGCACATCGGTGCTCAGGCGTTCCAGGTTGACGCCCTGCTGGCTCAGCAGCGCGGTGATCTCACGCACGATGCCCGAGCGGTCATTGCCCACCAGGGTCATCAGGATCGGCTTGGACGCCGATGCCTGGCCGCTGCTGCCCTCACCCACCAACACGCGAATGCCATGGGTGGATAAATCCTCCAATGCCCCCACCAATGCCTGGCGCTGCTCGCTCGGCACGCTGACCCGCAGGATCCCGGCAAACTGCCCGGCCATGTGCGCCATGCGGCTTTCCAGCCAGTTACCACCATGACTGGCAATGTTCTGCGCGATGCGTTCAACCAGGCCGGGTTTGTCGGCGGCGATAATAGTGAGTACAAGATGGTCCATGGCGCAGTCCCTCGGTTGGTTGATCCTCGATTATAGACATGCCGCGTTTATCCAGAAGGGACGCGTGATCGTTAACGTCCATGGCAGGCAAACCAGCTCCCCCAGACAAATCGTGTACCATTTTTATATTTATCTGGAACAATCCAATAGTTTTTTGAGAACATCTGGTTCTCCGCTGTGACCGTACGACCAAAGTGGGTCGCTAAACGACGTATTTAGTCTAATTTTCACAACCGCAAGTCATCATGTAGTATGCCCAACCGTGCACTACATAATGAAAATCTGATAAAGCGCATAAGCTCCGCAGAGTGAGGCAAGCAATGACTGAACACGTTCAAGTCGGTGGCCTGCAGGTCGCCAAAGTCCTGTTCGACTTCGTGAACAACGAAGCCATTCCCGGTACCGGCATCACTGCCGACCAGTTCTGGGCCGGTGCCGACAAGGTCATCCATGACCTGGCCCCGAAGAACAAAGCCCTACTCGCCAAACGCGACGACTTCCAGGCGCGGATCGATACCTGGCACCAGACCCACGCCGGCCAGGCCCATGACCCGGTGGCCTACAAAGCCTTCCTGCAAGACATCGGCTACCTGTTGCCAGAAGCCGCAGACTTTGAGGCCTCGACCCAAAACGTCGATGATGAGATCGCACGCATGGCCGGCCCACAGCTGGTCGTGCCGGTGATGAACGCCCGCTTCGCCCTCAATGCCTCGAATGCGCGCTGGGGCTCGCTGTACGACGCGCTCTATGGCACCGACGCCATCAGCGAAGCCAACGGCGCCGAGAAGGGCAAGGGCTATAACAAAGTGCGTGGCGACAAGGTCATTGCCTTCGCCCGCGCTTTCCTCGACGAGGCCGCACCGCTCAGCGCCGGCAGCCATGTCGATTCCACCGGCTACAAAATCGTCGACGGCAAGCTGATCGTCAGCCTCAAAGGCGGCAGCAACAGCGGCCTGCGTGACGATGCCCAGTTGATCGGTTTCCAGGGCCCTGCGGCCGAGCCGATTGCGATCCTGCTCAAGCACAATGGCCTGCACTTCGAAATCCAGATCGACGCCAGCACCCCAGTCGGCCAAACCGACGCCGCAGGCGTCAAAGACGTGCTGATGGAAGCCGCGCTGACCACCATCATGGACTGCGAAGACTCTGTGGCCGCCGTCGACGCCGATGACAAAGTGGTGATCTACCGCAACTGGCTCGGCCTGATGAAGGGCGACCTGGCCGAAGAAGTGGCCAAGGGCGGCCAGACCTTCACCCGCACCATGAACCCTGACCGCGTCTACACCGGCGTGGATGGCAGCGACGTGACCCTGCACGGCCGTTCGCTGTTGTTCGTGCGCAACGTTGGCCACTTGATGACCATCGACGCGATCCTCGATAAAGACGGCAACGAAGTACCCGAAGGCATCCTCGACGGCCTGATCACCAGCCTGGCGGCGATCCACAGCCTCAACGGCAACAACACCCGCAAGAACAGCCGTACCGGTTCTGTGTACATCGTGAAACCGAAGATGCACGGCCCGGAAGAAGCCGCGTTCACCAACGAACTGTTCGGTCGCATCGAAGAGGTGCTGAACCTGGCGCGCAATACCCTCAAGGTCGGGATCATGGATGAGGAGCGCCGCACCACGGTCAACCTCAAGGCCTGCATCAAGGCGGCCAGCGAGCGCGTGGTGTTTATCAACACCGGTTTCCTCGACCGCACTGGTGATGAAATCCACACCTCCATGGAAGCCGGCGCGATGGTGCGCAAGGCGGCCATGAAGGCGGAAAAATGGATCGGCGCCTATGAGAACTGGAACGTCGATATCGGCCTGAGCACCGGCCTGCAAGGGCGTGCACAGATCGGTAAAGGCATGTGGGCCATGCCCGACCTGATGGCTTTGATGCTTGAGCAGAAAATCGCCCATCCGTTGGCCGGTGCCAACACCGCCTGGGTACCGTCGCCGACCGCTGCGGCCCTGCATGCGTTGCACTACCACAAGGTTGATGTGTTTGCCCGCCAGGCCGAACTGGCCAAGCGCGAGCGCGCTTCGGTGGACGATATCCTCACCATTCCTCTGGCCAGCAACACCGATTGGTCCGAAGAAGAGATCCGCAACGAACTGGACAACAACGCCCAGGGCATCCTCGGCTATGTGGTGCGTTGGATCGACCAGGGTGTGGGCTGCTCCAAGGTGCCGGACATCAACGATGTCGGCCTGATGGAAGACCGCGCCACCCTGCGCATTTCCAGCCAGCACATCGCCAACTGGCTGCGCCACGGCATCGTCAACGAAGCTCAAGTGATGGACAGCCTCAAGCGCATGGCGCCGGTGGTGGACCGCCAGAATGCCGGGGATGCGTTGTACCGCCCACTGGCTCCGGACTTCGACAGCAACATCGCGTTCCAGGCAGCGGTGGAGTTGGTGATTGAAGGGACCAAGCAGCCCAATGGCTATACCGAGCCGGTGTTGCATCGCAGGCGTCGGGAGTTCAAGGCCAAGAACGGCCTGTAATGGAAAAAAGCCCTGATCGAAAGATCGGGGCTTTTTTATCAGGTGTGTCAGTTAGACCGCGTTGCCTGAATCGCAGGCAAGCCAGCCCCCACAGGGGGATGCATTTCAAATGTGGGAGCCGGGCTTACCCGCGAAGAGGCCAGGCCAGTCACCCCACACTCAGGGCACCATCCCCAACTCCCGCTTTACCAACTTCGCCAACTTCACGCTATCAATCGGCTTGAGCAAGAAATCCACCACGCTCAAATGCATCGCATCAATCACATCCGGCGCTTCCGCGTCTCCAGACATGATGATGATCGGCAACGCCGCACGGGTGGACTCACGCACCTGGCGGATCAATTCCAGGCCATTGCTGGGCGCCATGCGCAGGTCGGTGATCAGCAAACCGATGGAACTGCTCGTCTTCAACAAATCCCACGCAGCCTCGCCACTTTCGGCAGTCATGCAGCGAATACCATCGAGCCCAAGGATTTCCGCCAGCAATTCACGCGCGTCCTTGTCGTCGTCCACGATCAAAACGCGTTGGGGGGGTAAATCGGGCTCCAGCATCACGGCGCTCAGCGCCTCGCGCTCGGCATCACTCAAAATATCGTGGTCGGACATACGTTTCTCAGCAGTTCTCATCAATCTCCCAGCACACTCGTCAGACATCTGCGGAAGGGCGAACAATGTGCACTTCGTCGGAAAGTTTGCCTAGTGGGCTTTCTACGGGTTTTGGACGATTGTCATGTAAGGTTTTTCCCTAGTTTTGCGCGGTATTCCTCGACCTAGACTTACGTCCAATGGGCACCCACTGCGCAGGAGTCGACCATGCAGCACGATAACGACAAAAACACTGCGGTCACTGTTATGAGTAAAGCTGATGCATTCGCACAGGCGGGTAAAACCGCGGTGTTGCAGAACATCCACGGCACCCTGCAATTCCTGCAACGCTTCCCGCCGTTCAACCAGATGGAACAGGCGCACCTGGCCTTCCTGGTGGAACAGTGCCAACTGCGTTTCTACGGCCCCGGCGACAGCATCCTCAAACCGTCGGGCGGCCCGGTCGAGCACTTTTATATCGTCAAGCAGGGGCGGGTCGTGGGTGAGCGGCCAGACTCGGCAGACACCACCTTTGAAATCGCCACCGGCGAATGCTTCCCCCTCGCCGCCTTGCTGGGTGAGCGCGCGACCCGTACAGAACACAAAGCCGCTGAAGACACCTTTTGCCTGCAATTGAACAAACCGGCCTTTATCAAGCTGTTCGCCCTGTCCAGCCCGTTTCGTGATTTCGCCTTGCGCGGGGTCAGCAGCCTGCTCGACCAGGTCAACCAGCAGGTACAGCAAAAAGCCGTGGAAACCCTCGGCACCCAATATTCCTTGAATACCCGCCTGGGTGAATTGGCCATGCGCCACCCGGTCACCTGCAGCCCGCACACAGCGTTGCGCGAAGCGGTGACCTTGATGCACGAACAGCAAGTCGGCAGCATTGTGATCGTCAACGAACACAAAGCGCCCCTGGGCATCTTCACCCTGCGCGATCTGCGCCAGGTGGTCGCCGATGGCACCAGCGACTTCAGCCAGAGCATTGCCGGGCACATGACCCAGGCGCCGTTTTACTTGAGCCCGGAGCACAGCGCTTTCGACGCAGCCATCGCCATGACCGAGCGGCATATCGCCCATGTGTGCCTGGTGCAAGACCAGCGCCTGTGTGGCGTGGTCTCCGAGCGTGACTTGTTTTCCTTGCAGCGTGTGGACCTGGTGCACCTGGCCCGCACCATCCGCAACGCGCCCCGGGTGGAAAACCTGGTGGCGATTCGCGGTGAAATCGGCCAGTTGGTGGAGCGCATGCTCGCCCATGGCGCCTCATCCACCCAGATCACCCACATCATTACGCTGCTCAACGACCACACCGTGTGCCGGGTGATCGAGCTGACCCTCGCGGAAAAAGGCGACCCCGGCGTGCCCTTCAGTTGGCTGTGTTTTGGCAGTGAAGGCCGCCGCGAACAAACGCTGTACACCGACCAGGACAACGGCATCCTGTTCGAGGCCAAGGACGCCGTCGAAGCCGCCGAAAGGCGTGAGCGCTTGCTACCGCTGGCGCAGCACATCAACCAAAGCCTGGCGCTGTGCGGCTTCAGCCTGTGCAAGGGCAATATCATGGCCGGCAACCCCGAGCTGTGCTTGTCCCGCGTGGAGTGGGCGCGGCGCTTCGGCGCGTTCATTCGTGAGGCGACGCCGGAAAACCTGCTGGGCTCAAGCATCTATTTTGACTTGCGCGTGGTGTGGGGCGAAGAGCGCGGTTGCGAGCAACTGCGCCAGGGCATTCTCGATCAGGTGGCGGATAACCGCTTGTTCCAACGGATGCTGGCCGAAAATGCACTATTGCGACGCCCGCCGGTAGGGCGTTTTCGCGAGTTCGTGCTGACCCGCAAAAATGGCGAAAAGGCCACCCTCGACCTCAAGGTGCAGGGCCTTACGCCTTTTGTAGATGGCGCGCGCCTGTTGGCCCTGGCCAATGGCATCCACGCCAACAACACCCTGGAACGCCTGCGCCAGTTGGTGGACAAGGCCGTGATCGAACCCCTGGATGGCGCCGCCTATGAAGAGGCCTACCACTTTATCCAGCAGACCCGCATGCAGCAGCACCAATTGCAGACCCGCGAGAACCTGCCCTATTCCAACCGCGTCGACCCCGACAGCCTCAACCACCTGGACCGGCGCATCCTGCGTGAGTCCCTGCGCCAGGCCCAACGCCTGCAAAGCAGCCTGAGCTTGCGGTATCAGCTATGAGTTTGTTTGGCTGGCTGCGCGCGAAAAAGCCCGGGCTCAACGCTGCGCAACAGCAGCGCCTGGAGCATTTACCCAAGCCCGCCGAACTGGGCAACGGCCCATTGCGCAGCCAGCGCTGGGTAGTGGTGGACCTGGAAACCAGCGGCCTGAACCTTCACCGCGACCAGGTGCTGTCCATCGGCGCCGTGGTCATCGAAGACGGTGCGGTGGATTTCTCCCAACTGTTCGAACGTACCCTGCAGCGCACCGACACCAAGCTCAGCCCCAGTGTGCTGATCCACGGGCTGGGGCCCAGTGCAATTGCCGCCGGCAGCGACCCGGCCGAGGCGTTGCTGGATTTCATGGCGTTCGTGGGCGACAGCCCTCTGCTGGCTTTTCATGCGCCGTTTGATCAACACATGCTGTGCCGGGCGCTCAAGGACAGCCTGGGGTATCGCCTGGCCCATCCATTCCTGGATGTGGCAGACCTGGCTCCGCTGTTGTGCCCTGAGGCGCATATCCGCGAGGCCGGGCTGGATGATTGGCTCAACCACTTCAGGCTACAGGCTGGCGAACGCCACCATGCCAGCGCCGATGCACTGGCGACGGCAGAGCTGATGCTGATCCTGTTCAGCCGTGCGCGGCAGCAACAGATAGACACGCCCCAGACGCTGCAAGAGCGTTTGGCCCAATGGAAACGGCGCAAACAGTCCCCTTCCCTTTAACGCTTCGCGCCCGACGCGGAGCATCGCGGGATGCATTCCCACGCCGAGCGTGGGAACGATCACCCGACAGACGCCAATTGCGCCCACCCCACGCCTCTGCGACAATCGCGAATAATTCTCGTTAGTTTAAACCTCTTGTTTATTCGGTGATGCCTTGTCGTCGGTCCAGACCCCACGCAGTGAGCTTGTTGGTGCGTTGTATCGCGACCACCGTGGCTGGCTGTTGGCTTGGCTGCGACGCAACGTGGGGTGCCCAAGCCGCGCCGAAGACCTGAGCCAGGACACCTTCATGCGCCTGCTGGGCCGTGACGAGTTGCGCGAGCCCCGCGAACCGCGGGCGTTCCTGGTGGCCATCGCCAAGGGTTTGCTGTTCGACTATTTCCGACGTGCGGCCCTGGAACAGGCCTACCTCACCGAATTGATGCTGATCCCGGAAAGCGAACAGCCTTCGCCGGAAGCCCAGCAACTGATCCTCGAAGACCTCAAGGCCATCGACCGCCTGCTCGGCAAACTGTCGAGCAAGGCCCGCGCCGCGTTCCTCTATAACCGCCTCGACGGCCTGGGCCATGCCGAAATCGCCCAGCGCCTGGGCGTGTCGGTGCCCCGCGTGCGCCAATACCTGGCCCAGGGCATTCGCCAGTGCTACATCGCACTGTATGGCGAGCCGTCGTGACCGCGATCGGCTCCAAACCGGTGTCGTCGCGCGTGCTGGATGCCGCGATTGCCTGGCAGCTGTCCCTCGACTCGGGCGACGGCAGCGCGGTGGAACAGGAAGAGTTCAGCAAGTGGCTGGCCAGTGATGAGGAACACGCTCGCGCCTGGCGCCAGTTGGGCATGCTCGACCAGCGTTTCAGCGTGGCCTCGGGCCCGGCTCGGGCGGCGCTGCTGCAGTCGCGCCACGGCATTCGCCAGCGCGTGCGCAAACTGGGCCGGGGCCTGGCCAGTATCGTGCTGGTGTGCGGCCTGGCGCTGTTTGCCGGTGAGCGTTACGTGCCTATTCACTATTGGCTGGCCGACCAGCGCACCGCCACCGGTGAACAGCGCACGCTGAAGCTGGCGGATGGCACGCGGATCAACCTCAACACCCACAGCGCCATTGATGTGCGCTTCGACGAAACACGCCGCTTGATCGTGTTGCAGGCAGGCGAAATTCTCGTCGAAACCGGCCACGATGATTCACGCCCTTTCTACGTGCAAACCCGCGACGGCAGCCTGCGGGCGCTGGGTACTCGGTTTATCGTCAAGCGCGAAGACGACGCTACGCGCCTGAGTGTGTTGCAGTCAGCCGTGGCCGCCCAGCCCGAGGCGTTGCACCACGAACAGGTGTTCAAGGCGGGCCAGCAGGTGCTGATGCGCAGCGACGGCCTTGGCCCGTTGCTGGCCGTCACCCCGGCCACCGATGCCTGGACGCGCGGCATGCTGGTAGTGGACAACGCTCGGCTGGGGGATGTGATCGAGGAGTTGGCGCGCTATCGCACCGGCTACCTGGGGGTGGATAACAACGTGGCCGACCTGCGCATCACCGGCAGTTTCCCGCTGCATGACACCACGTTGGCATTGAATGCGCTGTTGCCGACCTTGCCGGTGCAGATTGAGCAGCACACGCCGTGGTGGGTGACCGTCAAGGGTAAGCCTTAGGTTCTGCAGCGCCTGGGCGATTGCTATCGCAGGCAAGCCAGCTCCCACATTTCGAATTGCGAACACCTTCAACTGTGGGAGCTGGCTTGCCTGCGATGAGGCCCTCAAGCACACCTGCGAAAAATATTTTCACTCCCCCCTATCACTTTTCGATTCTCGCTCGGCACCTAGGCAATTGAGAAATATTTCCATTCAGGAGCCGCCCTTATGTCCCGCACGCTAGACACCTTGTTGCGCCCCAGCCTGTTAGCCATGGCGATCGCCCTCAGCGCCCCGCTCGCCAGCACCCCGCTGATCGCCGCCGAACAAGCCTCCAGCGTGCGCGCCTATAACCTGCCCGCTGCGCCCCTGGCCACCACCCTGAACCAGATCGCCAGCCAGGCCGGCCTGGCGCTGACCCTCAACCCCGCACTCGCCGCCGGCAAGACCTCGGCACCGGTCAAAGGCCAGTTCGATGCGCAGGGCGCGTTGCGGGAAGCCTTGCGGGGGACGGGGTTGCAGTTGGAGCAGAGCAGTGCGGGCACTTACACCCTGATGCCGGTCCCGGAGGGCGTCGTTGCCTTGCCGACCACCAACATCACCGGCCAAGGCAGCTATGAAAGCGCTTGGGGGCCGGTGGAGGGATATGTTGCAAAGCGCACCGCCGCCGGCACCAAAACCGATACTGCGCTGGTCGAGGCACCACGCTCGATCTCGGTAGCCACCCGCGAGCAAATGCAGGACCGTAACGTGCAGAACCTCGACGATGCGGTCAAATACATGCCCGGTATCGTGTCTGCCAGCTACGGCAGCGACACCCGTTACGACTGGATGCGCGTACGCGGCTTCGAGCCGACGCAATTCCTCGATGGCCTGCCACTGCCCCGTGGCGTGTACGCCAACCCGAAAGCCGAAACCTGGAACCTCGACCGCCTCGCCCTGCTGCGCGGTCCGGCCTCGTCAGTCTATGGCCAGACCCCTCCGGGCGGCCTGCTGGATATGGTCAGCCGCCGCCCCAGCGCTGAATCGCGCCACGCCATCCAGATGCAATACGGCAGTGACAACTATCGCCAGATCAATTTCGAAAGCACTGGCAAGATCGATGATGAGGGCCAGTTTCTCTACAGCGTTGGCGGCGTGGTGCGCGATGCCGGTACCCAGGTCGATCACATCGACAACAAGCGGTACAACATCGCACCGAGCTTGACCTGGAATATCGACACCGATACCAAGTTGACCTTGCTGTCGCAGTTCACCCGCGACGATACCGGGGCGACCAGCCAGTTCCTGCCGATAGTCGGCACCAAGATCAAGTCGCCACTGGGTGACGTTTCGCATCATAAAAACCTGGGCGATCCGGACTACGAGTTCTACGACCGTACCTATTACGCACTCGGCTACGCATTCGAGCACCGCTTCAACGATACCTGGCAGTTCAAACAGAATCTGCGTTACACCAAATCAGAATTGTCGTTCCAACAATTGACCGTGGGCGCCTTTGCCTGGGCACCGGTCGACGCCGAAGGCAATATGGACCGTTCTTCGACCAACGTGGACGAGAACATCGGACAATTGGCGGTAGATAACAACTTTCAGGCCGACTTCTCCACCGGCGACGTCACCCACACCCTTCTACTCGGGCTTGACCACCAGCGTACCGATACCTCGTACCTGTCGATTTACGGACAGGCCGGACGAGTCAACATCTTCAACCCGGTCAACACCACGCCAGTTGAACGCCCCGCACGCTCCGGCGCTTTCTACGACTACAATCAGAAAACCGTCCAGACCGGCCTCTACGTCCAAGACCAGATGGCTCTTGATAACTGGCGCTTGACCCTGGGTGGCCGTGAAGACTGGGTGCACCAAGGCACTACGTACCTCAACAAAAACGACGCGACCAATACTGACCGCAGCAAGAATTTCAGCGGTAACGCGGCACTGAGCTATGTGTTCGACTCGGGCTTCGTACCGTATATCTCCTACGCCGAATCTTTCCAGCCGGCGAGCAACGCCAGCGCCTCTCCTACAGAATCCTATAAGCCCACCGAAGGCAAGCAGTGGGAATTGGGGATCAAGTACCAACCGCCGGGTTCGAACACGCTACTCAGTGCCGCGCTGTATGACCTGACCCAGAAGAACGTTCTGGTCAGCAGCTTCCAGTCCGGTGGTGTTTCTGTCACCGACCAGACCGGCGTAGTGAAAGTCAAAGGCCTGGAGCTGGAAGCCGTATCTGACGTGACCGAAAACCTCAAAGTGATCGCTGCCTACACGTTGGCCAAATCCGAAGTGCAAAAAGGCGAGTTCAAAGGCAACCGCCTGCAACTGATGCCTAACCAACAAGCGTCCTTGTGGACCGACTACACCTGGCACACCGGCGCGCTCGACGGTTTCGGTATCGGCTTCGGCGCCCGCTACACCGGCAACACCTACGGCGACCAGGCCAATACCTGGGCCGGCAAGGCCAACGCCTACACCGTCTTCGACGGCGCGCTGCACTATGACCTCGGCCGCCTGGACAACAGCCTCAAGGGCGCGTCGGTGAAAGTGAACGCGACCAACCTGTTCAACAAAGACTACATTTCCACCTGCGATGGCTCCTATTGCTACTTCGGCGACCAACGCAGCGTAGTCGCCAGCGCCACCTACCAGTGGTAATCAGCTGAGCTAACCACCAGGCCGCCCAACAGGGCGGCTTTGGTGCATCTGAAGGCTAGACAATGAAAAGCAAAACCATCCGCCGCTGGTCCTTCATCCACACCTGGACCAGCCTGATCTGCACCGTATTCCTGCTGCTGCTCGCCCTCACCGGCCTGCCGTTGGTGTTTCACCACGAGATCGACCACCTGCTGGGCAATGAACCCGAACTGGCGCAGATGCCTGCCGATACGCCCCGGCTCAACCTTGAGCAGCTTGTGGCTAAAGCCCAGGCCCATCGCCCCGGCGAGGCCATGCAGTACCTTGCCTGGGACGAAGACGACAAGAACGGTGTGATCGCGATCATGGCGGCCACAGCCGGCACTGAGCCGAACTCGTCGCACACCTTCATGCTCGACGCCCGCACTGGCCAAGCAGTGGAAACCCCCGCAGCCAATGGCGGGCTGACCCTGTTCCTGCTGCGCCTGCATGTGGATATGTTTGCCGGGTTGCCGGGCAAGTTGTTGCTGGCGTTCATGGGCCTTCTGTTTGTGCTGGCGATTATCTCGGGCACGGTGTTGTACCTGCCGTTCATGCGTCGCTTGAAGTTCGCCACGGTGCGCCAGGACAAGTCCACTCGCCTGCGCTGGCTCGACCTGCACAACCTGATCGGCGTGGTCACTTTGACCTGGGCGTTGGTGGTGGGGGTAACCGGCGTGATCAGCGCCTGCGCCGACCTGATCATCGCCGCCTGGCGCCAGGACAGCCTCAGCGCCATGATCGAACCTTACAAGAACGCCCCGCCGCTGACCCAACGCGCGCCCGCCACCGAGTTGTTGAGCATTGCCGCCAAGGCCGCTCCGGGTATGGAGCCAGACTTTATCGCCTTCCCCGGCACGCGTTTTTCCAGCGAACATCACTACGCCGTGTTCATGAAGGGCAGCACCCACCTGACCTCCCATTTGCTGACCCCGGTGCTGATCGACGCCAGCACCCTGGCCGTCACCGCCATCGCCGAACGGCCTTGGTACATGGACGCCATGGGCATGTCCCAACCCCTGCATTTCGGTGATTACGGCGGCATGCCAATGAAGGTCCTGTGGGCGGTGCTGGATGTGTTGACCATCATCGTGCTGGTGAGCGGCATTTACTTATGGATCGTACGGCGCAAGGCGGCCAAGGTATGAAGCCGCGGCAGTCGAATGTCTGGAAGGTCTTTGCCATACCGCTGGGGATCGGCCTGCTCAGTGCTGCCGGGTTGTTTGCGGCGTTGCTGGGCGATGGGTGGTGGGATTCGTTGAGTTGGATCGGGCTCGGGATACCGGCAATGATGGGGGTATGGGGGTTGGTTAAGCGGCGCGCCTGAGGTCGCTATCGCAGGCAGGCCAGCTCCCACATTTTGACCTGTGAACACAGTCCAATGTGGGAGCTGGCTTGCCTGCGATGAGGCCCGCAAAAACAACGCGGCCCCTCGCCAGGCACCGCACAACCCTCTAGGCTAGCCACACTTCACCTCGAGGAATGCCCATGTCCGCCCCCAGCATGACCTTGTTCCACAACCCCGCTTCGCCCTTCGTGCGTAAAGTGCGCGTGCTACTGATCGAGACCGGCCAGCAGGATCGTGTGGCCCTGCACGCGTGCCTGCCCACTCCGGTCAACCCGGATGCCGAAGTGCTGCAAGGCAACCCCGTGGGCAAGATCCCGGCCCTGCGCCTGGCCGACGGCTCGGTATTGCACGACAGCCGGGTGATTCTCGATTACCTCGACCACCAGCATGTCGGCAACCCGCTGATCCCCCGCGACGGCTCGGCCCGCTGGCGGCGCCTGACCCTGGCCTCGATGGCTGACGGCATCATGGATGCCGCCGTGCTGGTACGTTACGAGACCGCCATGCGCCCGCCAGAAAAACACTGGGCTCCCTGGCTGGATGAACAGCGCAACAAGATCCGCCGCGCCCTCGCCGAGCTGGAGCGGGACGCCATTGCTGAACTGGCCAGCTACTTCGACGTCGCCGCCATCAGCGTGGCCTGTGCCCTGGGCTATATCGACTTTCGCCACCCGGATATTCAGTGGCGCTCGGACACTCCCAAGCTCGCCGCCTGGTACGCCGAAGTCAGCCAGCGGGCTTCGATTCAGCAGACCCAACCCCCGGTTTGACCAGCCCCCTGTAGGAGCGAGCTTGTTGTGGCGAGGGAGCTTGCTCCCGCTCGACAGCGCAGCTGGAGCCGGCTTTATCAGGGGCGCTTCGCACCCCAGCGCAAGCAAGCTTGCTCGCCACCACAAGCTCGCTCCTACAGTGAGAGGCGGTGTGATTGAGGAAGTTGACCATCCTCGCTTTCATCCGCTGATCTTCGCGCAGCCCGATCATTGCACTTCCCCCACCTTACGCTTGCCCACCCCATACCAATCCAGTTTGCGCGTCAGCACCATCACCGTACCCAGCAGGCCAAACAGCAGCAGCGAGCCCATCAACAGTGCGTAATCCTCGGCACTGAGCAAGCCGTACAGCAAGCCATACAACGCCGCCAACCCTGCCGAAAACCCCAGGCCGTGGGCGACGCTGCGCAGCACATGGCACACGTAGAAGCCGATCAACACCACACAGGCGCTGGCCGATATCAGATAGGCCAGGGCAAAGCCCAGATGCTCGGACAACGACAACAGCAACAGATAGAAGAACGCCAGCGCCACGCCCACCAAGGCGTACTGAATCGGGTGCACCGCCAGACTCTTGAGCAC
Source organism: Pseudomonas sp. FSL L8-0168 (assembly GCF_037976155.1). Lineage (NCBI taxonomy): Bacteria > Pseudomonadati > Pseudomonadota > Gammaproteobacteria > Pseudomonadales > Pseudomonadaceae > Pseudomonas > Pseudomonas sp. FSL L8-0168. The sequence goes on from NZ_CP150262.1 coordinate 4,774,313, forward strand.
TTCGAACAGAAAGAAACCAGCGAAGGTCAGCGCGATAAACAACAGCGCGTATTTGATCGCCCGGTCGCTCTTGAGGTATTGGTCTACCGGGTCGATGAAATTCACCCCGAAGCTGCGGTTGTTGAAGTCGTCACAACCCTGCCCGTCCAGGCAGTTCTGCAGGGCTTGTTCCAGGTTGGTGGAGAAGAAGGACGTCTGCCAGTTGGCGCTGAAGCCTTGGTCGGTAACTTCACGCTGAGCCGGCAGGAAGTTGCCGATAAAACTCGGGTGCGGCCAGTTGGACGCCAGTGATACCTGGCTGGTCTTGCCCACGGGCACCACTTGCAGTTGTTCGGTACCTTGCAGGCGCAGGTCGAAGGCGAAGTCCAGCACGGCCGCTTTCTTGCCGTCTTGCGCAGGCAACGTCACATGCACGCCCTCACCCAGCCAGTCCACTTGCGAACCCGGCGAGAACTCCAGGCGCTGATCGCCCAGTTCCAGCTTCAACGCGTTTTCAATACCACGAATATCGCTGATCCCCACCGCCAGAAACGCCGGCTCAAAGCGGTAGTCGGCAAAGTCTTCGGTGATCCCCAACTGCGCCGGCAACTCGAAACGCCCGCTGATACGGTTGTCGGCATGGAACAGCCGCGCCTGGTAAATGCCCCGCGCACGCAGTTCGGTTTGCACTTTGCCGTCGAGCTCAAAACGGTCCGGCAGGAAATACAGACGGCCGCGTTCTTCACGGGTTTCTTCGTAGCGCTTGTTGAGCTTCTCATTGAGCTTCCACTCGCGCACCGTCTTGCGAAACGGCACCACCATCACCGGCCCGGTGAGGCGCTGGGCAAAGCTTGAGCTGCGGGCAATGTCCATCAGTACGCCGTCGCGCAGTTGCTGACGGTCGCTGATGATGCCGTTGATCATCAACAATGGAATCAGCAACAGCAGGATCAGCAGCGCAATCGCGCCCAATTTGAAAAGCAGGTTGCGGTTCATGGGTCTCTCCCTGTTTTGATGGGGAGAGTCTGCCCAGTCGGTATGGGGGATTTATGTGGGCAATGTGGAGACTGTGTGGAGATGCAGCACCGCTTGCACGCCGCCCGGTACGTTGCCGATCTGCAACGAGCCGCCGTGCAGCTTCATCACCTCCTCGACAAAGTTGAGCCCCAGGCCCGTACTTTTGCGCCCGCTGGCCGGGCGCGGCAGCGAGTAGAAACGCTCGCTCAGGCGCGGCAAGGCGTAGTCGGGAATCGCCTGCGCCTGGTTGAACAGGCTGACCTGCACCTCGTGATGCCGCACCAGCGCGCTGAACCTCAGCGTGCCGCCGGGTGGGGTGAAATCCAGAGCGTTGTCGAGCAGGTTGCCCAGGGCCTGGCGCAGCAGGAAAGGTTCGCCAAATACCCGCACATCGGCGGCGATGGCCTGCTCGACGTGCAAGCCGGCGCCTTCGACCCGCGCACATTGAGCCTTCAACACATCCTCAACCAGGGCTGCCAAAGAAATGCTCGACTGCTCTTCCAGACCTTGGCGCTGTTCCACCTGGGCCAGGTTCAACAGGCGCTCGATCAGCTGTTGCAGGCGCGCACTTTCGCTGTCGATATTGCCGACAAACCGCTGCTGCTGCTCACGGCTCATGTCGCCCTGCAACAGCTCCGCCGCACCCCGAATCGCCGCCAGCGGGCTCTTCAATTCATGGGTCAGCGTATGCACGTAGCGCTCTACGTAAGCCTTGCCTTCCAGCTGCGTGCGCATGTGTTCCACGGCGCTGGATAACTGCTTGAGCTCGCCGCCGCGATAATGCGGCAACTCGGCGCGGCGGCCCTCGCTCACGGCTTCGGCATAGGCGGTAAGGCGTCTGAGGGCCGCCGTCAGCCACCACGACAATAGCGCGCCCAGCAGCAGCCCGAGGGTGACCAGCCCGGCGCCGTACCACAGCAGGCGCCGCTCGGTGCGATCCACGTAGGGTTGCAACGAGCTGTTGGGCTTGGCTACGGTGACCACGCCGATGATCTGCCCGTTGTCACGAATCGGCGCCCCCACGTGCATCACCGATGAGGTGGGGTCGTCTGCGTCGCTGCGGGTGGAGCGCGCACCGTATTCGCCGCGCAGGGTCAGGTACACGTCGTTCCATTTCGAATAGTCCTGGCCGACTGCTTCACCGCTGGAGTCGAGCAATACCCTGCCTGTGGCGTCGGTCACGTAGATGCGATGGTTGACCTGGTTTTTCGGCAGGCCCCAGATCGTCGCTCCCGGCTGGCGACTGCCATAAGCCTTGAGCAATTCGGGCCAATGGCTCTGGCCGAGGGTGCCGTTTTTAACGTCTGCACGCAGGATTTCAGCCAGCAGGTTGGCGGTGTCCACCAATGTTTCTTCGGTGGACTGGCGCACGCCGGGGCGGATTTCCTTCATCACGGTGTTGAGCACGAAGTAGCCGGTCAGGCCGATAAACAGCGCATACACCAGGAAAATCCGCAGCCCAAGGCGCATCAGCTGTGGCTCGGGCTGTAGCTGTAGCCGAGGCCGCGATGGGTCTGGATCGGCTCGGCATCCGCCGCCACACTCCTGAGCTTGCTGCGCAGGCTCTTGATATGGCTATCGATATTGCGCTCATAACCGGCATCAAAGGGTACGCCCACCGCATCCAGCAGTTGTTCGCGGCTGAACACGCGCTCGGGTTGGTCCAGCAGACTTTGCAGCAGGCGGAACTCATGCCGCGTGAGGCTCAAGGGTTGGCCGCGATAGAGAATCTGCATGCGTTCCAGATCCACTTGGAACAGGGTTGGCGCCACACCCGGGCCGACCCGCTTGAGAATCGCCCTGACCCGCGCCGCCACTTCCCGCGGGCTGAAAGGCTTGACCACATAATCGTCGGCACCGATCTCCAACCCCACCACCCGGTCGATCTCGGCATCCCGCGCACTGAGGAACATCACCGGCACTTCACTGAAGCGGCGCAATTGCTTGCAGGTTTCAAAGCCGGTGATGTCCGGCAGGCCGATGTCGAGGATGATCAGGTCAGCCGGGGTCTGGCGCTGATGCTCCAGCGCCGCCTGGCCGAGCGTCAGCCAAGTGGTGGTGAAGCCCTCGCCTTGCAGGGCAAAGATCAGCGTGTCGGCTATCGCCGCTTCGTCTTCGACAATCAGGATGTGCGGCATGGGTTCAATCAGCAGTCCGGTTTGTCCGCAGTGTAGCGACGTGCCGGGTTTACCGCAGCGCCAAATTCACGCAAGGCCTTGGCGCCGATCAGCAGCGGGTAGTTGAAGCTGCTGCGGTCGGTGAGGTTGACCTCGACGGTGCGCTTGACGTCGCCCAGGCACATCTCCAGATCGATCACCGGGCGCTTGGCCACGCTGGCTTCGTCCTTGTCATCGTCTTCGTCGGCGCGGCTCTTGATCTTGCTGATGCGCGATACCTTGTGCTCGTAGACCTTGTTGCCAGCGTCCTTGCCGCCGAGGCGGAAGCGCACCCAGTCGTCGCCATCACGGGTGAAGGTTTCGATGTCGCGGGCCGACAGCGAGGCGGTCAGCGCGCCGGTGTCCATCTTGGCCTTGAAGGTTTCGCCGATCTCCGGCAACTGGATGTATTCGTAGCGACCGTAGAGCGTGGGCTCGGCCGCCATGACAGGGACGGCAACCAGAGCGAACGCAGCAAGGAGTAATTTCACGGCAGGATTTCCTCGAAAGAAGTGGGCGGAGTCTAGACCGCAAACACGGCACTTAGTTGGCTGAGCGAGCATATCGCGCACAGTGTGAAACATTCGTGCGGCATTTTGCGATTTGGCCTCTAGACTCACCTTGCTTATCATGGCCCGCCCACAGAATTCCAAGAGTTGCTTATGCGCCGCCTGCTCACCGGCTGTCTGGTTACACTGCTGCTGTTACTCAACACGCTGATCCTGATCGGCCCCTTGATGGTCTTCGCCCTGCTCAAGCTGGTGGCGCCGGGCCGCTCGCGTGACTATGCGTCCTGGGCGGTGATGTGGATCGCCGAGACCTGGGCCGAGATCGACAAGCTGATCTTCTCGCTGTGCATTCCAACCCAATGGGATATTCGCGGCGGTGAGGACCTGCGCAGGGACACCTCCTACCTCGTCATCAGCAACCATCAATCCTGGGTGGATATCCCGGCGCTGATCCAGGCGCTGAACCGGCGCACGCCGTTCTTCAAGTTCTTCCTGAAAAAAGAACTGATCTGGGTGCCCTTCCTCGGCCTGGCCTGGTGGGCGCTGGATTACCCCTTCATGAAGCGCTACACCAAGGCATTCCTGGCCAAGCACCCGGAGCTGGCGGGGCAGGATCTGAAAATCACCAAAGAGGCCTGCGAGCTGTTCAAGCGTCAGCCGGTGACGGTGGTCAATTACCTGGAAGGCACGCGGTTCAGCGAGGCCAAGCGTGCGCAGCAAAGTTCACCCTTTACTCGACTACTCAAGCCCAAGGCAGGCGGCGTGGCGTTTGTGCTGGCAGCAATGGGTGAACAGCTGGACGCGGTACTCGACGTGACCGTGGCCTACCCACAACAAAAGATTCCAGGGTTCTGGGACCTGATCAGCGGCGCGGTGCCGAAGGTGATCGTGGATATCCGCACCCGCGAGCTGGACCCGGCGTTGTGGCAAGGGGATTACGAGAACGATCCGGCGTTTCGCCAGACCCTCCAGAACTGGGTCAACCAGCTCTGGAGGGAAAAGGACCGTCGAATTCACGAACTGCTGGAAAACAGTGGGGAGCAACGATGACCGCCTGGCCCCGCAAGATGCTACGAAACCTGACTATAGACAGCGGAAAGCGTGCTTTCGGGCAAGGCCGTTGAACAGAGCTGTCGCTGACCAAGCATTATCAATTCCACCCAGCACAATAGAACGAAGCCCAGGCGACAGATCTTCGACATTTTTTTTGAAGCGACTCGCCGATGCTGTGTAGCTGTCAGAGTGAATCCCCATCTCTTCCAGGCGCGAGCGCAACGCTTGATCATCAGCGCCACTGCGTGAAAGAGGAGGCGGACTGAAATAGTTTTTGATGTCTGGAGTTTGTGTCCCGTTGATATTCAAAACGCCACCACTCATAGGTCATTAATGAAACCTCCCAAGGTCGTCGTAAACGAGACCTTGGAAGGTACCTTTATTGTGGTGTCTTGCTTCTTACGGTTCCCTACAACCTTGTGATATTTACCGGTATGACATTTCAGTCTTGCTCGTTATAAAAACGACCTTTGCGCAGGTAACTAGCTACCGGTTCCCCAGGCTTGAGCCAATTTGCCCAATACGGAGCTGCTGGCGCCCTCGCCGCCGAGGTATTTCAGGATTACCGGGGCAAACTGGCCGATCATGCCGCTGTCCATGCCCAAGGCGCTGAAGGCGGTGTTCAAGTCATTGGTGCTTTTCACATTGCCCAATAGGCCGTCCAGGCCGCTGGTCTTGCTGCCGCCGGTTTGGCCGAGCATCCCGCTCAGGGCACCGAGGCTGCCCAATGCGTTATTACCTGACAACTTGTCGAGACCCGGCACAGTGCTGCTCAACTGCGAGAAGTCGTTGCCGCTGAGTTTGTTCTTGGCCAGGCCCAGCATGGCGCCCGTGCCGCCCACCGCTTGCTCGGGGGTGATGTTCAGTTGCGAGGTCAAGGCCGTCAGCAGGTCGGCCGTCTCCGACGTAGGCGCGGCGGCAGCGGCCTTGTTGTTGCCACCCTGCATGCCGGAAATGGCGTTGGCTGCATCGCCAAGGCTGAAACCTGCTGCGAACACCGGGCCAGCGGCCACGGTCAACAGGCAGGACAGGGCAAAACCGCGTGAAATCTTCATCGAAACAACCTCTGGGTATAGGGGTAAAAGCAGGCGTTGGACTGGGTAACCCGTCGGTTGTTCCGGAGCCCCTCAGGAACCCATCGAGGATAAGCGGGTCCATGAACTGACTATAGAATTTGTCGAGAAGAGACTTATGACTGCGATCCAACCCCCAGTGATTGAGCACAAGCCTGCGTTCTGGAGCCGCCCTCGCCTGTTCATCGGCGCCTGCGTGGTGGTGGTTGCCGGTATCGGCGGCGCGCTCTACACCCAGGACAGCGTCAAATCCGCGGCGACATTGGTGACCACGACCCAACAGCCGGCCGCACAGATCATGGCCCACAAGGACTACCTGGAAGTAGAACCGATTGCCTCCACGGCACCAGCACCGGACCAGAGCCTTGAACTCTGGGCGATTCCCAAAGACGGCACACCGGTGTCCCTTGGACTGTTGCCGGAGGATGGCAAAGGCATCATCGGCCTGAACCCACGCCAACAGGAAACCATCAGCAAGCCGGTGGAATTGATGGTGAGCTCGGAAACCAAGGGTGGTTCGGTGAGCAAGCAGCCAACAGGCCCGACCGTCTACCAGGGTGCATTGGCCACTCGCTGATCGGGCCGCACACTCGTTTCAAACTGTGGGAGCGGGCTTGCCCGCGATTGCGGTGGGTCAGCGACATAGATGTCGACTGATTAGCCGCTATCGCGGGCAAGTCCGCTCCCACATTGGCTCATCAGTGCGTTGAAAATTGGCTCCAGGCAACGAATAAGGGCGACCCATGGGTCGCCCTTTTCATTTGGCCAATGCTTATGCAGCGCTGAACAACTTGTGCGGATCAATCACAAACTTCTTCGGCACACCCGCATCGAACTCGCCATACCCGCGTGGCGCATCATCCAGGCTGATCACCTGCACACCGACGATTTCGGCGATGTTGATACGGTCCCACATGATCGCCTGCATCAGTTGACGGTTGTACTTCATCACGGGCGTCTGCCCGGTATGGAAGCTGTGGGATTTGGCCCAGCCCAGACCAAAGCGGATGCTCAGGCTGCCCATTTTCGCGGCGGCATCGACCGCACCTGGATCTTCAGTCACGTACAGACCTGGGATACCGATCTTGCCCGCCACGCGCACCACGCCCATCAGCGAGTTGAGCACCGTGGCAGGGGCTTCGGCCTTGACGCCGTCGTGGCCGTGGCCGCGTGCTTCAAAGCCCACGCAGTCAACGGCGCAGTCCACCTCCGGCTCGCCGAGCAACGCGGCGATCTGTTCGTGCAGCGGGGTGTCAGTGGACAGGTCGACCACTTCAAAACCCTGGGCCTTGGCGTGGGCCAGACGGATCGAGTTGACGTCGCCGATGATCACCACCGCTGCACCCAGCAAGCGAGCGGAGGCGGCAGCCGCCAGACCCACCGGGCCGGCACCGGCGATATAGACAGTGCTGCCTGGGCCGACGCCGGCAGTAACAGCGCCGTGGTAGCCGGTGGGCAGGATGTCGGAGAGGCAGGTCAGGTCACGGATTTTCTCCATGGCCTTGTCGCGATCCGGCAGTTTCAGCAGGTTGAAGTCGGCGTACGGCACCAGCACGTACTCGGCCTGGCCACCGGTCCAGTCGCCCATGTCGACGTAGCCATAGGCACCACCGGCACGGGCCGGGTTGACGGTCAGGCACACGCCGGTGTGTTGTTCCTTGCACGAGCGGCAGCGCCCGCAAGCAACGTTGAACGGCACGGAGACCAGGTCACCGATTTTCAGGTTCTCTACGTCGCTGCCCTTCTCGATCACTTCACCGGTGATTTCATGCCCCAGCACCAGGCCGGTCTGGGCCGTGGTGCGGCCGCGCACCATGTGTTGGTCGGAGCCGCAGATGTTGGTGGAGACCACGCGCAGGATGACGCTGTGCTCAATCTTCCTGCCGCGCGGGTCCTGCATTTTGGGATAGTCGATTTTCTGTACTTCGACCTTGCCGTTGCCGAGATACACGACACCACGATTACCAGACATGCTTTCACCTCGCTGTTGTTTTTATGGAACTGCGTTGCCCTTGGGGCAGCGCGTTAAGTGCTCGGGTACAGATGCTGTTTCTTGTGTTGCTTGTAAGGGCCTCATCGCAGGCAAGCCAGCTCCCACCGTGGATCGGGTTCACACATCCAGGAATGTGGGAGCTGGCTTGCCTGCGACAGCGATCTAGAGAACGACGGTGCGATTGGCATTCAGGAACACCCGCCGCTCGATGTGATACCCCACCGCCCGCGCCAATGTGAGCCCTTCGATATCCCGCCCCTTGGCAATCAAATCTTCGGGATAGTGGCTGTGATCCACCACCTCCACGCCTTGGGCGATGATCGGCCCTTCATCCAGATCGTTGTTGATGTAATGCGCCGTGGCGCCCACCAATTTCACGCCCTTGTTGTACGCCTGGTGATAGGGCTTGGCGCCCTTGAAGCCCGGCAGCAACGAGTGGTGAATGTTGATGGCCTTGCCGTCCAGCTTGCGGCACAGCTCTGGTGACAGCACTTGCATGTAGCGCGCAAGGATCACCAATTCGGCGCCGGTGTCTTCAATCACCTGCCACACCTGACGTTCCTGGGACGGTTTATCGTTGGGGTCCAGTGGGAAATGGTAGTAGGGAATCTGGTGCCAGTCGGCCAACGGTTTGAGATCAGGGTGGTTGGACACCACCGCGACCACGTCCATCGACAATTGGCCGATGCGCTGGCGATACAGCAGGTCGTTCAGGCAGTGATCGGCCTTGGAGACCATGATCACCACTTTGGGCCGGTAGTTCGGCGCCGTCAGTTCGAAGATCATGCCAAACGCTTCACCACGGGTCGCCAGACCTGCGCGAAAGGCTTGCTCGTCGAAACCGTCGGGCTGGCGGAACTCCACACGAATGAAAAACCGGCCAGAAAGGCGGTCATCGAACGAATGGTGCTCGGTGACGTAACAGCCCTGCTCGAACAGGTAGCGGGTGACCGCGTCCACCGTGCCGAGCACGCTTGGGCAGTCGGCGGTCAAAATCCATGTATCGGGTGCGCGGCTCATGGGTCACTCCTCAGGCTGATCGTTCCCACGCTTTGCGTGGGAATGCCGCCATGGACGCTCTGCGTCCGCTTTTGGGACGCGGGGCGTCCCGGTATGCATTCCCACGCGGAGCGTGGGAATGATCATCATGCGACAACGCTCAGGCCGAACTCAGCCGAGGCATCCTGCAACCACAACCACCAGTAATCCGAGAAGCTGCGGCGGATCAGCAGTTCCCAGGTGTCTTCAGCCGTATGACGGATCACCAGTTGCGACTTGGCGAACACCGTACCCACGGCTTTGCCAACCGGAAAGTTGTTGGGGTGTACGTCGTAGCTGGTGGACTTCATCAGCACATCGCGCACGTTAGGGCCGCTCAGTTCAAGAATCTGCTGGCCGCCGCTGACGTTGACGATCTGAATATGCAGGTCGCCCAGGGCGGCACGCAGGTTCTGTTCGGCGGCGAATTCTTCACCGCTCGGCACGATCAACAGCCACTCGTCCGGGCCGAGCCACTGAAGGCTGGTTTCACCTTTGAAGACCACACTCAACGGGCCGGGCAGTTCAATGCCGACGGCCTTGTGTACGCCAGCGGCGAAGGCGGCGTCGTGGCCATCGCCACGGATAGTCAGGTGGCCGAGGAGTTTCTTTTCACGCACGGTCACGCCGGCATTCTTGCGGCCCTTGCCGACCAGGCTGGCGAGGTCGGCATGGTGCAGCGACGACTCGGCCTTGGCGCCGGTGGTGGGGCGTTGTTGGTAAACATTGGCTGCTGTCATAAAGCACCTGTTCTGAATTCTGTTGATCGTTCCCACGCTCTGCGTGGGAATGCCGCCATGGACGCTCTGCGTCCGCCCTTGGGGCGCAGAGCGCCCCGGAATGCATTCCCACGCAGAGCGTGGGAACGATCAGGTGTCAGACGTTCTGCCGATCACCTTTGGGGTCAAAGAACACCGAAGACACAATCTCGGCTTCGATCACGCTGCCATCCGCTTGCGGCGAGAACACTCGCTCACCGATGCGCTTCAAGCCGCCCTTCACCACACCCATGGCAAACGAATAGCCCAGGGAGTTATGCGCATAACTTGAGGTAACGTGACCCACCATCTTCATCGGAATCGTCTGCTTCGGATCGAACACCAACTGCGCGCCTTCCGGCAGCCACACGTTCGGGTCGATCGGCTTGAGCCCCACCAACTGCTTGCGCTCTTCACGCACGCAGTCTTCACGGTTCATCCCGCGCCAGCCGATCCACGAGAACGGCTTGGTCCGGCCAACGCACCAGCCCATGTTCAGGTCGTCCGGGGTCATCGAGCCGTCGGTGTCTTGCCCGACGATGATGAAGCCCTTCTCGGCGCGCAGTACGTGCATGGTCTCGGTGCCGTACGGGGTCAGGTTGTACTGTTTGCCGGCCTCGACGATTTTTTCCAGCACGCCCATGGCGTAGTCGGCCTGCACGTTGACCTCATACGACAACTCACCGGTAAACGAGATACGGAACACCCGTGCCGGCACGCCACCCACAAGGCCTTCCTTCCAGGTCATGAACGGGAAGCCGTCCTTGTCCAGGTCGATGTCGGTGACTTCACTGAGCAGCTTGCGGCTGTTGGGGCCCGACAGGGTCATGGTTGCCCAATGGTCGGTGACCGAGGTGAAGTACACCTTGAGGTCCGGCCATTCGGTCTGCTGGTAGATTTCCAGCCACTGCAGCACGCGGGCGGCGCCGCCGGTGGTGGTGGTCATCAGGAAGTGGTTGTCGGCCAGACAGGCAGTGACGCCGTCGTCGAAGACCATGCCGTCTTCCTTGCACATCAGGCCGTAGCGCGCCTTGCCCACGTCGAGCTTGGTCCAGGCGTTGGTGTAGATACGGTTGAGGAACTCGCGGGCATCCGGGCCCTGAATGTCAATCTTGCCGAGGGTGGACGCGTCCAGCAGGCCGACACTGGCACGCACGGCCAGGCATTCGCGCTTCACCGCGGCGTGCAGGTCTTCACCGTTGCGCGGGAAATACCATGGGCGTTTCCACTGGCCGACGTCCTCAAACTCGGCGCCGTTCTTCACGTGCCAGGCTTGCAGGGCGGTGTAGCGCACCGGCTCGAAGATATGCCCACAGTGACGGCCCGCTACGGCGCCGAACGTCACCGGCGTGTAGTTGGGGCGGAACATGGTGGTGCCCATCTGCGGGATAGTCACGTTCAACGAACGGGCCGCGATGGCTAGGCCGTTGACGTTACCCAGCTTGCCCTGGTCGGTGCCGAAGCCCAGCGCGGTGTAGCGTTTGACGTGTTCCACCGACTCGAAACCTTCGCGGGTCGCGAGTTCGATGGCGGCCGCGGTGACGTCATTCTGAAGGTCGACAAATTGCTTCGGCGCCCGTGCAGTGGCTTTTTCGTGGGGCACCTGGAACAGCGCCAGGGTCGGTTCTTCCAGACGGCTCAAGGCTTTTGGCAGCGTGCCTTCAACCGGGGCAAAACCGGCTTCGCTGGCCGCACGCACGCCGCCTTCAAAGCCATCGGCGAGGGAATCGCCAAGGCCGTAGACACCGTTGATGCCGCCCACGCACACGCGTTTTTGCGGTGCTTCGCCCGGTACAAACCCGAGGATATCTTCACGCCAGGTCGGTTTGCCGCCCAAGTGCGAGGCCAGGTGCACCACCGGGCTGTAACCGCCGGAGCTGGCGACCAGGTCGCAGTCCAGCCACTCGCCGGGGCTGGTGACTTTATGCGCCTTGACGTCGATGGCTGCCACGCGGGCACCGGTCACGTGCTTACTGCCACGGGCCTCGATCACGGCGCTGCCGGTGAGGATGCGAATGCCTTTGGCGCGAGCTTCTTCAACCAGTGCCCCGCGTGGGTTGTGGCGCGCATCGGCCACCGCGACAACGGTGAGGCCCGCATCGAACCAATCCAGCGCAACGCGGTAGGCATGATCGTTGTTGGTCGACAGCAGCAGCTTTTTACCCGGTGCCACGCCGTAGCGACGCACGTAGGTAGACACCGCACCCGCGAGCATATTGCCCGGCACATCGTTGTTGCCGTACACCAGCGGACGCTCGCACGCACCGGTGGCCAGCACCACACGCTTGGCGCGTACGCGGTGAATACGCTGACGCACCACGCCAATCGGCGCACGGTCTCCCAGGTGGTCGGTCAGACGCTCGTGAATGGTCAGAAAGTTGTGGTCGTGGTAACCGTTGACGGTGGCGCGGGGCAGCAGCACCACGTCCGGCAGGGCTTTCAATTCGGCAATGACGCCGGCAACCCATTCAGTGGCGGGCTTGCCGTCGAGGCTTTCGCGGGAATCGAGCAGCGAACCACCGAACTCTTCCTGCTCGTCGGCGATGATCACCCGAGCACCGCTGCGCGCAGCGGCCAGCGCAGCCGCAAGGCCCGCAGGGCCTGCGCCCACGACCAGCACGTCGCAATGACGGTTGAAGTTGTCGTAGGTGTCCGGGTCGTTCTCGGTGGGCGAGCGGCCAAGGCCCGCCGCCTTGCGGATGTACTTCTCGTAGGTCATCCAGAACGATTGCGGGTACATGAAGGTTTTGTAGTAGAAACCCGGCGGCATCAGCTTGCCGCCGACCTTGCCGAGAATCCCCATCATGTCGTTGTTCACGCTCGGCCAGCCGTTGGTGCTGGTAGCAACCAAGCCCTGGTACAGCGCCTGTTGGGTGGCGCGCACGTTGGGGATCTGCGTGGCTTCGGTGGCGCCGATCTGCAGCACCGCGTTCGGCTCTTCGGCGCCCGCGGCAAAGATGCCCCGTGGGCGCGAATATTTGAAGCTGCGGCCAATGATGTCGACACCGTTGGCCAGCAGGGCGGCAGCCAGGGTGTCGCCTTCAAAGCCCTTGTAGCTCTGACCGTTGAACGTAAACGTCAGGACTTTATTACGGTCGATGCGGCCACCGTTGGACAGGCGATTGATCTGGCTCATACCTTCTCTCCAGAGGCCTTGGCGGTGAACTGAGGCTTCTCACCGATCTTGTAGGTTTCAAGAATTTCGTAGGTCACAGTGTCGCGGGTGGCGTTGAAATACTGGCGGCAACCGGCGGCATGGATCCACAGTTCGTGGTGCAGGCCGCGCGGGTTATCGCGAAAGAACATGTAGTCGCCCCACTGCTCGTCGGTGCAGGCATTCGGGTCTAGCGGGCGCGGGATGTGCGCTTGGCCGGACGCGTGGAATTCCTCTTCGGAGCGCAGTTCGCCACAGTGAGGACAGAAGATATGCAACATAGGGAATTTCTCCTGTTAGTGGGCGACGGCCGCAGCGCCGTGTTCGTCGATCAACGCACCGTTGTGGAAACGGTCGATGGAAAAAGGTGCGGCCAGTGGGTGCATTTCACCCTTGGCCAGGCTGGCGGCAAACACGTTGCCTGAGCCTGGGGTGGCCTTGAAGCCGCCCGTACCCCAACCGCAGTTGAAGAACATGTTCGGTACCGGGGTCTTGGAGATGATCGGGCAGGCATCCGGCGTGGTGTCGACGATGCCGCCCCACTGGCGGTTCATGCGCACCCGTGACAGCACCGGGAACATCTCGACGATGGCCTGGATGGTGTGCTCGATCACCGGGTACGAACCGCGCTGGCCGTAACCGTTGTAGCCGTCGATACCGGCGCCGATCACCAGGTCGCCCTTGTCGGATTGGCTGATGTAACCGTGCACGGCGTTGGACATGATCACGCTGTCGATAATCGGCTTGATCGGCTCCGACACCAGGGCTTGCAGCGGGTGGGATTCGATCGGCAGGCGGAAGCCCGCCAGCGAAGCCATGTGCCCGGAATTACCGGCAGTCACCACACCGACACGCTTGGCGCCGATAAAGCCCTTGTTGGTTTCCACGCCGATGCACACGCCGTTTTCCTTGCGGAACCCGATCACTTCGGTCTGCTGGATCAGGTCCACGCCCAAGGCATCGGCAGCACGGGCAAAGCCCCAGGCCACGGCATCGTGACGGGCCACGCCGCCGCGACGTTGCACGGTGGCGCCGAGCACCGGGTAGCGGGTGTTCTTCGAGCAATCCAGGTACGGAATCTCGTCGGCCACTTGCTGGGCATTCAGCAGCTCGCCGTCCACACCGTTGAGGCGGTTGGCACTCACGCGGCGCTCGGAATCACGGATGTCCTGCAGGGTGTGGCACAGGTTGTACACGCCACGCTGGGAGAACATCACGTTGTAGTTCAGGTCCTGGGACAAACCTTCCCAGAGTTTCATGGCGTGTTCGTACAGGTGCGCCGACTCGTCCCACAGGTAGTTGGAACGCACGATGGTGGTGTTGCGCGCGGTGTTACCGCCGCCCAGCCAGCCTTTCTCGACCACCGCCACGTTGGTGATGCCGTGTTCCTTGGCCAGGTAGTAAGCGGTCGCCAGACCATGCCCGCCGCCGCCGACGATGACCACGTCGTAGACCTTTTTAGGGGTCGGCGTGCGCCACATCTTCTGCCAGTTTTCGTGATGGCTGAGGGAGTGCTTGAAGAGGCCGAAGCCTGAGTAGCGTTGCATAGTCATTACTCCAAAACCGCGCTCAGCGATAAACCGGGAAATCAGCGCACAGGGCAGACACGTGCTTGGCCACGTTGGCCTCGACATCGGCGTCGCCGAGGTTGTCGAGGATGTCGCAGATCCAGCCGGCCAGCTCGATGCATTGCGGCACTTTGAAGCCACGGGTGGTCACCGCCGGGGTGCCGATGCGCAGGCCCGAGGTCACGAACGGCGACTGCGGGTCATTCGGCACCGCGTTTTTGTTGACGGTGATGTGGGCGCGACCCAGAGCGGCATCCGCCTCTTTGCCGGTGAGGCCTTGGCGGATCAGGCTGACCAGGAACAGGTGGTTGTCGGTGCCGCCGGAGACCACATCGTAGCCACGCTTGATGAACACTTCGGCCATGGCCTGAGCGTTATCGATCACTTGCTGCTGGTACGCCTTGAAGCCGGGCTCGAGCGCTTCCTTGAAGCACACGGCCTTGCCGGCGATCACGTGCATCAGCGGGCCGCCCTGGGCGCCGGGGAATACCGCAGCGTTGAGTTTCTTTTCGATTTCTTCGTTGGCCTTGGCCAGGATCAGGCCGCCCCGTGGACCGCGCAGGGTTTTGTGGGTGGTGGTGGTGACCACGTCGGCGTAAGGCAGCGGGTTCGGGTACAGGCCAGCGGCAACCAGGCCGGCAACGTGGGCCATGTCGACGAACAGCAGCGCGCCTACCTTGTCGGCGATCTGACGGAAGCGTGGGAAATCCAGGGTCTTGGAGTAGGCCGAGAACCCTGCCACGACCATCTTCGGCTTGTGCTCGACCGCCAGGCGCTCGACTTCGTCGTAGTCGATCAGGCCCGTGTCGGTATTGATGCCGTATTGCACCGCGTTGTACAGCTTGCCCGAGGACGACACTTTGGCGCCGTGGGTCAGGTGACCGCCGTGGGCCAGGCTCATGCCCAGGATGGTGTCGCCGGCATTGATCAGCGCCAGGTACACGGCGCTGTTGGCGGAGGAACCGGAGTGCGGTTGCACGTTGGCGTAATCGGCGCCGAACAGCTGCTTGGCGCGTTCGATGGCCAGGGCTTCGACCTTGTCCACATGTTCGCAGCCGCCGTAGTAGCGCTTGCCCGGGTAGCCTTCGGCGTATTTGTTGGTAAGGCCACTGCCTTGAGCTTCCATCACGCGCTTGCTGGTGTAGTTCTCCGACGCGATCAGCTCGATATGATCTTCCTGGCGCTGCTCCTCGGCATTCATCGCCGCCAGCAGTGCGTCGTCATATCCCTGGATCTGGTCTTGTTTGCTGAACATCGCGTCTCTCCCAGCCTTTCGTATTGTTGAGGCCCTCGCAGGACCCTTTGATGCGATGGTAGGGCTGGCGCGTGCGGGCCAAATGCCTGCGCACGCCACGCAAAGGTGCGTTTACGACATGGACTGAAGAATGTGCAAACGCTTGTGTGGGAGCTGGCTTGCCTGCGATGGCATCGCTGCGGTGCAACTGGCAGACCAAGGTGTGTGCATCGCAGGCAAGCCAGCTCCCACAGGGGTTAGGCGATGATCTGGCGGATGAGTAGCAGCAGCAAGAAATGCAGTGGATATAAGGCATAGGCCCAACGCCGCATCGCTGGTGGCGAGACATTTTTGGCATGTCGCAACAAGACCAAACCCACCCATGGCGCAATCAGGCATGTTGCCAACCCCAACAGCGCCACCGGTGTGCCGCTATTCAGCAAAATCTGCCATTGGTTGGCGGCAACACAAACCAAGCCTGGAAGCACACTGAAATACCAAGGGCGACTGAACACCAGCAACATCGCCACAGGCAGCAACACACCGAAAAAACCGAACATCAAATGTGTCGCAAACGCCCCCGCGATACTGAGCGCTAACAGCGCTAATCCTCGATCAAAAAGCGCCTTTTGCTGCCAACCTCGGGCAACCAGCAAACCTAACACCAAAGTCGGCAGCACATTCAACGTATCGGCGTCCTCGATAAATAGCCGATACGGCACTTCGCTGATCACGCTGAACAACAGCAACCAACCCAGGTAGCGCCAATGGCCGGTCACTGGGACGTAACGGACACGATGCACATTGGCCGCAATCGCCAGGCAAAACCATGGAAACGCCAGACGCCCCGGCACGTATAGCCCATCCAGGCTCAGCCCCACATAGCGCAGGTGATCGAGCACCATACTCAACAGCGCCAACCACTTGAGCAGATCCAAAGCGCCATCTCGGACAGGTCCGACAGGCAAGGTGTGAGTACCGTGCATAATTCCCCAACGACTTTGCATTTACAGTGCGTGCGTGCCCCCGGCAATCTTGGGTAAAGTGCGCACCAACATCGACCACAGGAACGGGCCATGACCGACAAGAGCCAACAATTTGCCAGCGACAACTATTCCGGCATCTGCCCGGAAGCCTGGGCCGCCATGGAACAAGCCAACCAGGGCCATCAACGCGCCTACGGCGATGATGAATGGACCCACCGCGCCGCCGACGGTTTCCGCAATCTGTTCGAGACCGACTGCGAGGTGTTCTTCGCCTTCAACGGTACGGCTGCCAACTCCCTGGCGCTGTCCTCGTTGTGCCAGAGCTACCATAGCGTGATTTGCTCGGAAACCGCCCACGTCGAAACCGACGAATGCGGCGCGCCGGAGTTTTTCTCCAACGGCTCCAAACTGCTGGTTGCCCGTACCGAGAACGGCAAGCTGACCCCGGAGTCGATCCGCGAAATCGCCCTCAAGCGCCAGGATATCCATTATCCCAAGCCGCGCGTCGTGACCCTGACCCAGGCCACCGAAGTCGGCAGCGTGTACACCCCGGAAGAAATCCGCGCCATCAGCGCCACCTGCAAGGAACTGGGACTGAACCTGCACATGGACGGCGCACGCTTCGCCAATGCCTGTGCATTCCTGGGCTGCTCACCGGCCGACCTGACCTGGAAAGCCGGCGTCGACGTGCTGTGCTTTGGTGGTACCAAAAACGGCATGGCGGTAGGTGAAGCCATCCTGTTCTTCAATCACAAACTGGCTGAAGACTTTGACTACCGCTGCAAACAGGCCGGTCAGTTGGCGTCGAAAATGCGCTTCCTTTCTGCGCCATGGGTGGGCCTGCTGGAAAATGACGCGTGGCTCAAGCATGCACGCCACGCCAACCATTGCGCGCAATTGCTCAGCAGCCTGGTGTCGGATATTCCCGGCGTGGAATTGATGTTCCCGGTACAGGCCAACGGCGTGTTCCTGCAACTCTCGGAACCCGCGATTGCAGCGCTGACCGCCAAGGGCTGGCGCTTCTACACCTTCATCGGCAAAGGCGGTGCGCGCTTCATGTGTGCGTGGGATACCGAGGAAGAGCGTGTGAGGGAATTGGCTGCCGATATTCGGGAAGTAATGAACGCTTAACGTACGAATTCGGCCAGTTGGTACTGGCCGATTGCCGAGACTGTTTTTTGATATTTCCGACCGCTACGTAGCTCGCTTTCATTGTCTAGCCTCTTGTTACCCGCAAGGAAAACGCAGCGATAACTGCCGCCTTTCGGGTTTCATCGCCAGCCGAATAATCGGCCGCAAAGGCACATCAATGGAGAGTTTTATCATGGAATATCAAAGTAATGGCAACACACTGCAAAGCGGCGGCGGCACTAGCACCACGGTCATAGACTGGGACGAGTTCAGGAAACACGCCAAGATCGGGGACACCATTCAGGAGCCCTCAAGGACGTTGACCATCTACGACAAAGCCTACGAATTGACAAACTCAGGCCAGCACTTCGTTGTTCATATCTATGCCCAATAACTGTTAACGCCTAAGCGCCGCGTCGCAGATTCATGGCCTGCGACGCGACGCTGAATCATGATCGTTCCCGCGCTCCGCGTGGGAATGCCTCCTCGGACGCTCCGCGTCCACCCGAAATCAAGGATGAACACGTGGGCAGAAGCCGCTATGTCATCACCGAACCCGAAAAACCCCACTTCCTCACCTGCACTGTCATGGAATGGCTCCCCCTCTTCACCTGCAACTACCTGGTGGACCATCTTCTGGATTGCTGGCGATATCAACAAAGCAACCACGCTTTAAACTTGTTTGGTTACGTCATCCTGGAAAATCACTTGCACTTTATTGCTCAAGCGCCAGATCTGGGAAAGTGCGTCAGCCAATTCAAATCCTTCACCGCCCGAACCATCATTGACGACCTGCAAAGCAAAGGCGCGGAGCGGGTATTGCAGCGCCTGCGTTTCTGCAAGCGTGCACATAAGACAGATCGTGTTTATCAACTGTGGCAGGAAGGCTCACATGCGCAATTGGTTTACAGCGAGGCAGTCATGCGCCAGAAGCTTGATTACATCCATCACAACCCCATAAAGCGAGGCTATGTGGACCTGGCTGAACACTGGCGTTACTCCAGCGCGCGCAACTATGCAGGTATGCCAGGCCTGATCGACATCCAACCTTGGCTCTGAAGATCCGCGTGCCCCTTCCCTTACGACGGGACGCGGAGCGTCCCAGGTGGCGTTACCACGCAGAGCGTGGGAACGAGCATGTGCCTGCTGCCGGGAAGATCGCTCCCGCGCTCCGCGTGGGAATGCAGCCCGTGACGCTCCGCGTCACACCCTCAATGCGGCCGGACGCGGAGCGTCCTGGGCGGCGTCACCACGCAGAGCGTGGGAACGAGCATGTGCCTGCTGCCGGGAAGATCGTTCCCCGCGCTCCGCGTGGGAATGCAGCCCGTGACGCTCCGCGTCACACCCTCAATGCGGCCGGACGCGGAGCGTCCCAGGTGGCGTTACCACGCAGAGCGTTGGGAACGAGTATGTGCCTGCTGCCGGGAAGATCGTTCCCGCGCTCCGCGTGGGAATGCAGCCCCGTGACGCTCCGCGTCACACCCTCAACGCGGCCGGACGCGGAGCGTCCTGGGCGGCGTTACCACGCAGAGCGTTGGGAACGAGCAGATCAGAATTCGATGCGTACATCACCCTTCGGCACACTGCAGCACGACAGGATGTAGCCTTCAGCCTCGTCTTCTTCGGTAATCCCGCCGTTGTGCTCCATCTCCACTTCGCCGCCCAGTTTCATCACCTTGCACGTACCGCAGATGCCCATGCCGCAGGCCTTGGGGATCAGCAGGCCGAGCTTGGCCGCCGCGGCATGCACCGTTTCCCCCGGTGCCACGCGAATGCTTTTGCCGGACGCGATAAATTCCACTTGATGCAGGTCTGCCAGGTCGATCTCCGGCGCATCCGCCGCTTGCTCGGCCTGCTCCACCGCATCGGCACGGGCTTCGGGCGGCGTCGCGCCAAACGATTCCTCGTGATAACGCGTCATGTCGAAACCGGCAACTTCCAGCAAACGCTTCACCGCGTTCATGTACGGCGTAGGGCCGCAGCAGAACACTTCGCGCTCCAGGAAGTCCGGCACCATCAGCTCCAGCATCTTGTGGTTCAGATAGCCGCGATACCCGGCCCAGGGTTCGCCCAGGCCGTGTTTTTCGCAAATCAGGTGCAGGCTGAAGTTGTCGATCCGCGACGCCATGTGCTCCAGCTCGCGGTGATAGATGATGTCCTTGGGCGAGCGGGCGCTGTGGATAAACGTCATGTCGACGTTCGCGTTGGTGTCGTAAAACCAGCGCGCCATGGACATGACCGGCGTGATCCCAACGCCGCCGCTGAGGTACAGCACTTTCGGGCTTGGGAAGTCGATGGCATTGAACAGCCCGACCGGGCCGTGCACCGCCAACTCCTGGCCTTCGTGCAAAGTGTCGTGCAGCCAATTGGAAACCCGGCCGCCCGGTACGCGCTTGATGGTCACCGAGAAGCTGTAAGGCACCGACGGTGAGCTGGAAATGGTGTACGAACGCATGATCGGCTGGCCTTCGATTTCCAGCTCCAGGGTGACGAATTGCCCCGGCTTGAAAAAGAACAGGATCGGCTGATCGGCCATAAAACAGAAGGTGCGCACATCCCAGGTTTCCTGGATGACTTTGACGCAGCGGACGATGTGCCGACCATTGGCCCAGGTCTGGGTGGTTACCGGATTCAGGAAATTATTGGACATGTTGTTCTCCACCGCCGACGTCGGCCTTATGGTGGCGATTCTGCGTAACGCGAGAACCACCCATTTACCTATCTGCGACATTCACATACTTACGGCGACCAGCCCCCAAAGACAGGGGCTTGCGCGTCGGGATCAGATTGGGCCATGTCGCCCATGGATAAGGTTCGACGTTACGCCGGGCCCACACTCGCTCCCAACAAAGACGCGTTCTTTACGCCTTGCACAGCACCAACCGTAGCCACTATTCGCCGGCCACACAGAATGGCCATGAGGACACACACGATGGACGTCACCGCAACCTTAAGCTTGGGCGATCCGCTGGAACCCGCACGCAAGGCCACCGCGCAAATGCTGCAAGAGCGCGAGCGCACTTTTTCGCTGCCGCAGCCGTTCTACTCTGATGAGCGGCTGTTCGATATCGACATGCAGGAGATCTTCCAGAAAGAGTGGTTGATCGCCGGCATGACCTGCGAAATTCCTACCAAGGGCAACTACCTGACCCTGCAAGTGGGCAAGAACCCAATCATCGTGATCCGGGGTGCCGATGGCGTGGTGCATGCGTTTCACAACGTGTGCCGCCACCGTGGTTCGCGCTTGTGCACCAGCGAAAAGGGCAAGGTCGCCAAGCTGGTTTGCCACTACCACCAGTGGACCTACGAGCTGGACGGCCGCCTGCTGTTCGCCGGCACCGAGATGGGCGCCGATTTCGACATGAAGCAGTACGGTTTGAAGCCGGTGAACGTGAAGACCGCTGGCGGCTATATCTTTATCAGCCTGGCCAAAAACCCGCCGGCCATCGATGACTTCCTATCGACGCTCAGCCATTACATGGAGCCCTACGACATGGAGAACACCAAGGTGGCGATCCAGACCACCTTGTTCGAAAAAGCCAACTGGAAGCTGGTGCTGGAAAACAACCGCGAGTGCTACCACTGCAACGCCTCGCACCCGGAACTGCTGAAAACCCTGCTGGAATGGGACGACGTTACCGACCCACGTGCCGACCAGGCGTTCAAGGACCACGTAGCCGCCTCCGCCGCCGCCTGGGATGCCGAGAAGATCCCTTACGCCCACGCCAGCTTCGGCCTGCGTAACCGGATTGTGCGCATGCCGCTACTCAAGGGCACCGTGTCGATGACCCTGGATGGCAAACAAGGTTGTGCCAAGCTCATGGGCCGCATCAAGAACCCGGACCTGGGCTCGATGCGCATCCTGCACCTGCCGCACTCCTGGAACCACTGCATGGGCGACCACATCATTGTGTTCACCGTGTGGCCCATCAGCGCCCAGGAAACCATGGTTACCACCAAGTGGATCGTGCACAAGGACGCCGTGGAAGGCGTGGACTACGACGTGGAACGCATGCGCCAGGTGTGGGACGCCACCAACGACCAGGACCGCCGCCTGGCCGAAGAGAACCAGCGCGGGATCAACTCCACCGCCTACCAACCCGGCCCGTACTCCAAGACCTATGAATTTGGCGTGGTGAATTTTGTGGATTGGTACAGCGAGCGCATGCTGAGCAACCTGGGTGCGGCGCCGGCGCCTTATCTCAAAGGCGTAGCTGCTCACGAATAACGCTTGTTTGGGAGCGGGCTTGCCCGCGATGGCATGGTGTCTGTCAAAGTCTGTATTGGCTGATAGACCGCTATCGCAGGCAAGCCAGCTCCCACATTAGGACAGATTAGCTGTTCAAAATTCGATCAGCTCTGATACAGCCCTTTACCACCCTGCCCTCCAGCCTTTACCCAACAACTTATCCACAAAGCCACCCACAGCAATTGTGGGCAATTGCGTCGTGGACGAAAATTAAATCAAGAAAATCCGTGACTTATTCAAACTTCCGGGTTTCAGCTCAAGCTGATCATTTATTGATCAAACCTCCAAGAGCCTTGTTTGGCGTGGCTTGCAGCGGTAAGCGAACACCTTATCCACAGATGCGCCAACAGACTTTGGGGGCAACTTTGTCTGGGCTGTGGAAAACCACCTAAAGTCGCTATTTCCGCGGGTCATGAGACGTTTTAAGGGTTAAATACAGTGTTTTGGTGATTTTTTAACCAACCCTCTGTAGGCCTCGTATTACCTGGCCTACAACGGATAGCGAACATCTTATCCACAGATCCGCCAACAGACTTTGGGGGCAAGTTATAAAATCCGCTTAGCTTTATCCACAGCAAAACCCTAGAGAAAACCGCCACTTAGCCTGATCATTTTTCAGCCAATAGCGCACAGGCCTTTAAATACGTGCCCTGCGGACAAACACAAACACCTTATCCACAGGCACGTGCACAGCGATTGTGGGTAATTGCCCGCTTGTCCGTTCCTTGCGCGGAAACGCTCAAATTTAAACTTCATCTACACTCTTTCTTGCAGTTATATCCATTGGCCCAGGTGAGTACAGAAGTCCTTGGCGCAAAAGAGGAGATAGACCGGTGACGTGGCAGGGCAATCCCAGCCATCACCGCGCCAAAGGTTTTACGCTGATTGAATTACTACTGACGCTGGCCTCACTGGCCACGCTTTCGACAGTGGCTTATCCGCTGACGGCGCTGATGGGTCAACACATTCGGGAACTCGACTTGCAGCGTTCGCTGCGAGACATTCGCTATGCCATCGATGCTTACAAAACGCTAACAACACACTGAGCGTTCCAGCAGTTCGGAACTTGTTTGTCTGAATTGAAGGTGGACTAGAGCATGAATAATTTACAGCAACATACGAACGTTCTCATCAAGTGGCTGCTGGCAGCGGTGCTTCTGGCCCCCCTGTTGGTCATGGCACACGGTGCCGTCGATGAGCCGGTATCACGCCAGGTTCATTGCAAAGCGCTTCCAGATTTCTGGTCGGGAAACCCCAGCGATCCAGGATGCGCGGCGTTAGCCAAAACAAGCGGACAGTATCCAAGCCAGCAATGGAATGAAGTTGCCCATTTAATTGCTGCCCCGGGGTATAACGACCCGGAAATCGTTAAAAAAGCAGTTCCAGATGGGCAACTATGTTCAGCAGGTGACAAGAAGAAAGACGGCCTTAACTTGGTGTCAAATGATTGGTACCGGACGGACGTCACGCCTCACGACGGTAAAATGAACGTTCGCATCATCGGTACGGCCCCTCACGTCCCCAGTTTTGCAAAGGTATTCCTGACAAAACCTGGCTTTGATCCGACCACAGCACCGCTGACCTGGAATGATTTGGTCCTTATCCATACCGAGCAACTGACAGTCGCTCAAACCGACTGGGGCACCAGGCCGCCTGCCATTTCGTCTTCGGGGTACTTCAGATTTCCAGTGCCTATCCCTGCAGAACAATTCGGCAACGCGACCCTCTTCGTGCAATGGCAACGAATTGACCCGGCCGGGGAAGGATTCTACAACTGCAGTGATATCAATATTATCGGGGCAGGCGTTCCCGAGCGGTGGTTTGATCTGGGGCAATTCATCGATGCCGTCATGAAAGACCTCACCCCAGGAAACGCCGTTCACTTCCGTATTCTGGACAACACGCCACAAGCGAAAGAGGTCGTAGACATTACCCTGCCCATTGACGCAAACAATCTGGACGCGAAGATATGGGGCCCGCAACTGGCCAATCAAATCCCTTCAAGCATCGCCAAAGTAGGGGAAAAAGACGGCAATGACATTGTGTTCAACACGGCTGATCCGCAGGTCAATTCGGTATTCGTACAGGTCAAGGGTTACTCCAAGGCCATGGCGATAGTCGAAGCGGGCGGTGGGGAATACCCCGCGTACGTGCCGAACAAGAGCCCCCCTTACAAGCCACGTGACGTTGTATCTAACAAGGGCGCCAATTATGTGTGCAAACCCTACCCAAATAGCGGCTGGTGCTCGCAATCACCCAGCTATTACGAACCTGGTGTAGGCAGCCAATGGAACGATGCGTGGGATAAGAAAGACTGAGAAGTAAAATGTCTGTTGCGAGACAAACGCTGTGGTGTATACAGCGTTTGCCTCGCTATCTTTTCAGACGAGCTTAGCGAACCACGCCTTCCTCTATCAGCAACTTGAGAATCGCCTGCGCGCCCTCTTCGGCGCTGACGCCCTTGAGCACCTGCCCCCCACCCCCACTGGCCTTGGCTGTGGCAGCTTTCATACGATCGGCGCCGCTCTTGGCCTTGATCACCTTGAGGCGCTTGGGCCGCGGTTTGGCCGGTTGCAGCAGTGCGTCTGTGAATAACTCATCCTGTTCAATCTCGACGTCATGGGCTGCCAACTCACCCCGTTGCGCCGGGCCGTAGGCGCTCTGGCGTGGTTTGGGCGCGGCGTTATCCACAGTGGCAAGAAACGGCAGGCGCACCTTCAAGCGCCGCCGCTGGCCGCGAGGCAGCGCCTGCAGCACCAGGGCTACGCCGGCGTCGATGGACTCCACCTGCGCCAGCCCCACAATCAGCGGCCAGCCCAGTTGTTCGGCCAACAGGAACGGCAGCATCCCCGAACCTTCGCCGGTTTCTGCCTGGCTTCCGGTCAGCACCACTTGGGCGCCCGCGTCGCGCAGATACTCGCTGAGCACCGGCAACGCATCGGCGCCCGCCGGCTGTTCGAGTACCTGCAGTTGCGGCAGGCCCATGCCCAGGTAGCTGCGCAGGGTCGGCTCGCTGACATCACCCGCGTGCAGCACCTGCAACTTATCCCCAGCCAGTTGCAGCCCCAACTCTACCGCGCGCGCGTCCTGCTCGGCACGGCGTGGACGCCCGGAGGTGGGGTGAGCGCCGATGGACACCAGGCTGAATACAGTGTTGGTCATGGTCATATCCTCAGGCTGCATCGCGCTTGGCGCCGTTGCGGTAGGTCTCGACCGCCGCGATCAAGGCGTGCAGTATCGCGGCGCTTTCGCCGATCACCGACAGGTCGGCACGCTTGATCATGTCGCACCCTGGGTCGAGGTTGATCGCCACCACCTTGTCGCAGGCACCGATGCCTTGCAGGTGCTGGATCGCCCCGGAAATCCCGACGGCCACGTACACCCGCGCAGTGACCCAGGTGCCGCTGGCGCCGACCTGGCGATCGCGCGCCATGAAGCCATCGTCCACTGCCACCCGCGAGGCGCCTTCGGTGGCGCCCAGGGCCGCGGCGGTCTGGTGGAATAGCGCCCAGTCCTTTACGCCGTTGCCACCGGAGAAAATGAACTCTGCCTCGGCCATCGGAATCGCTGCCGGGTCGACCGCCACCGCGCCGAGATCTTCGATACGCGGCAAACTGCGCGCCAGGCCTGTGGATAACTCCACGGGCAAGACTTCGTGGCGGGTTTCGCTGACCGGATCGGCACATTCGGCGGCGGCGAGGATCAGACGGGGCAACGGTCGCGCCAGGTCTTCCTGGCCGGCACCGGCACGGCCGATGCACTCCTCGCCCTTGATCTGCCACACCCGCGTCGCCGGGCGTTCCTTGAGGCTGGCGGCAAAGCGTCGCCCCAGTTCGCCACCACCGCTGCGGCTATCTGGCAGCAACCAGTGGCGCGGGCTGAATTGGTTATCCACAGCGCGCAGGCCCTGCACCCGTTGCTCCGGTGCATAACCCTCGAACTCATGCCCCTCCAGCACCAGCAGACGGTCGACGCCGGCCGTGGCAAAGGCGCTTTCCTTGTGTTCACCGAATACCACCGCCAATACCGCGCCGTCACTGCCAGCCAACTGGCGCGCCAGGCCAAGCAGGTCACGGTCGTGGCTGCTCAGACGGCCACCGACCATGTCCGGCACCACGTTGATGTAGAACGCCGGGGTCGGCACCTGATGCAGCGGCAATTGCACTTGCACTGCCGCGCTGCGCTTGGCCGCGCCGCCCTGCTGGGCACCGCTGCGGTCGATGCGCTTGATGCCGTTGGGCCCGATAAAACCAACACCATGCACGTTTTTGCGAATGATACCGTTGGGCCCCATCCAGCTGTGTTGCACCGGCTGCATCGCCGCGTGCAACGGGTGCAGGCGGTTACGGGCGATCCATTCGGCCCGGGGGTCGCGGCGGATAATATCGCTCATCAGTGCACCTCCGCAGGTTCACGCTTGAGGGGGACTTTGGCCGGCGCGGCGTCTTCAAGCAACGCGTCGGCTACCAGTTCGGCGATGTCTTTGATCAACGGGCGCGGTTCGACCACGCCTTCAAGCATCGCGGTGCATTGCGGGCAACCCACGGCCACCAGTTCGGCACCGGTCTCGCGGATGTCGTCCATGCGCATATCGGGGATACGTTGCTTGCCGGGGATGTCTGTGATCGGCGCGCCGCCACCGCCACCGCAGCAGCGTGAACGGAAGCCCGAGCGTTGCATTTCCTTGACCTCGATACCCAACGCCCGCAGCACTTGGCGCGGCGCCTCGTATTCACCGTTGTAGCGGCCCAGGTAGCAGGGGTCGTGGTAGGTCACGCTGTTGCCTTTGTGCTGGCCCAGGTTCAGCGCGCCCTCGCCAATCAGCTCGGCCATGAAGGTGCTGTGGTGCTGCACCCGGTAGTTGCCGTTGAAGGCACCGTATTCGTTTTTCAGCACATGGAAACTGTGCGGGTCGCAGGTGACGATGCGCTTGAAGCTGTACTTGGCCAGGGTCTGAATATTGCGCGTGGCCAGCAGCTGGAATGTCGCCTCATCGCCGAGGCGCCGCGCCACGTCACCGCTGTCGCGTTCTTCCAGGCCAAGCACGGCGAAGTCGACCTTGGCGGCCTTGAGCACTTTGACGAAGGCGCGCAGGGTACGTTGGTTACGCATGTCGAAGGCGCCATCGCCGACCCAGAACAGCACATCGCAACTGCCTTTGTCGCTGAGCAACGGCAAGTTCAGGTCTGCCGCCCAGTTCAGACGACCACCGGGTGCGAAACCGCCGGGGTTGTCGGTAGCGATCAGGTTTTCCAGGACTTCGGCGCCCTTGTTCGGCGTGGCGCCTTTCTCCAGGGTGAGGTGGCGACGCATGTCGACGATGGCGTCTACGTGCTCGATCATCATCGGGCACTCTTCCACGCAAGCGCGACAGGTGGTGCACGACCACAGGGTCTCGGCGTCCACCAGGCCGTTGACGATCGGCTGGTGCGGGTTGCCGCCGTGTTCGCCCACCGGTTTGCCGGGGTACGGGCTGCCGGCGAACTTGGCATCGGTGCCACCGGCCAAGCCGACCACCATGTCCTGGATCAGCTTTTTCGGGTTCAGTGGCTGGCCGGCGGCAAACGCCGGGCATGCTGCTTCGCACTTGCCGCACTGCACGCAGGCGTCGAAGCCGAGCAGTTGGTTCCAGGTGAAGTCCTTGGGTTTTTCTACGCCCAGCGGCGCGGTTTTATCACTGAGGTCCAGCGGCTTCAGACCGGTGGAGCGGCCACCGCCAAAGCGCTCGGCGCGACGGTGCCAGGCCAGGTGCAGGGCACCGGCGAAGGCGTGTTTCATCGGCCCGCCCCAAGTCATGCCGAAGAACATTTCGGACACGCCCCACAGCACGCCCACGCTCAGCAAAGCCGCGAGCAGCCAGCCGCCGAAATCGGCGGGCAGAATCCCGGCCACCGGCAAGGTCACCAGGAAGAAGCTCACCGAGAACGCCATCAGGCTTTTCGGCAGGCGCATCCACGGGCCTTTGGACAAGCGGGCAGGCGGATTGCGGCGGCGCAGGTACATGAAGATCGCGCCGACAAACATCAATGTCGATGCCAGCAGCAGCGCATAGCCAAGAATGCGGCTCTGCAGGCCGAAGCCGTGCACCAGGATCGCCAGCAGCGCCGACAGCACAAAGCCGAGCGCCGTGGCTACGTGGGTGTTGGCGATGTATTTGTCACGGGCGACCACGTGGTGCAGGTCGACCATGTA
This sequence comes from Pseudomonas sp. FSL L8-0168, assembly GCF_037976155.1. Classification (NCBI taxonomy): domain Bacteria; kingdom Pseudomonadati; phylum Pseudomonadota; class Gammaproteobacteria; order Pseudomonadales; family Pseudomonadaceae; genus Pseudomonas; species Pseudomonas sp. FSL L8-0168. The sequence goes on from NZ_CP150262.1 coordinate 4,802,403, forward strand.
GCGCTTGGGCATGGCCAAAAGGCCGCCCAGCAGGTCGACTTTGGACGAGCGGCCACGGCGCCACATGTTCACCCGGCGCAAGGCGCCGAGGACGGCGAGGCCCAGGGCGGCAAAAAGCAGGATGGGAAGAAGGGTATTCAGCATGGTGAAGCTCCCACTAAGATCGTTCCCACGCTCTGCGTGGGCATGCATCCTGTGACGCTCTGCGTCACGACCTTAAAAGCAGACGCGGAGCGTCCAGGGCGGCATTCCCACGCAGAGCGTGGGAACGATCAGGTGCGTCAGAAATCCTTGCACAAGCGCAGGGCGTCATAGATGGCGGCGTGGGTGTTGCGCTGGGCCACACAGTCACCAATGCGGAACAGCAAGTACCCCTCGCCCGCCTCGCTCAGGCATGGCTGCGGCTTGATCGCAAACAGCGCTTCAACGTCGATCTGGCCCTTGTTGCGCGAACCTTCCTTGAGCCCGTAGTAAATGGCCTCGTCCGGACGCACGCCGTTCTCCACCACCACCTGGTCCACCACCCGCTCCTCTTTGGCGCCGGTGTATTCGTTTTCCAGCACGGCCACCAGCTTGTCGCCCTCGCGGTAGACCTTTTCCAGCATCATGTCGCCGGTCATGATCACTTCCTTGGGGTACATGCTGCGGTAGTACGTGGGGAACGACGTACCGCCGATTGCCACGCCTGGCTTGATGTCGTCGGTGACGATCTCCACCTGGCTGCCTTTGTCGGCCAGGAAGTCGGCCACCGACATCCCGGTGAATTCACAGATGGTGTCGTACACCAGCACGTTCTTGCCAGGCAGCACCTTGCCGTCGAGCACGTCCCAACTGCTCACTACCAAGCCTTCGGCGGCGCCCCAGTGTTCGTTCTGCTCGATGAACGGGTGCCCGCCCACCGCCAGCACCACCACGTCCGGACGCACGTCCAGGATGGTCTCGGCATCGGCTGCAACACCCAGGCGCAGGTCGACTTTCAAACGCGCCAGCTCCAGTTGATACCAACGAGTGATACCGGCGATCTGGTCACGTTGCGGCGCTTTCGATGCCGTGGTGATTTGCCCGCCGATAAACTCCTTTTTCTCGAACAGCGTCACGTCGTGGCCACGTTCAGCCGCCACGCGCGCGGCTTCCATCCCGGCCGGGCCGGCCCCCACCACAACCACCTTGCGCTTGGGCCCGGTGGACTTCTCGATGATGTGCGGCACGCCCATGTATTCACGGGAGGTCGCAGCGTTCTGGATGCACAGCACATCCAGGCCCTGGTACTGGCGGTCGATGCAGTAGTTGGCGCCCACGCACTGCTTGATCTGGTCGATCTGGCCCATCTTGATCTTGGCGATCAGGTGCGGGTCGGCGATGTGCGCACGGGTCATGCCGACCATGTCCACATAGCCGCCCTCCAGAATACGCGTGGCCTGGTTCGGGTCCTTGATGTTCTGCGCGTGCAGCACCGGAACCTTGACCACTTCCTTGATGCCGGCCGCCAGGTGCAGGAACGGTTCCGGCGGGTAGCTCATGTTCGGGATGACGTTGGCCAGGGTGTTGTGGGTGTCGCAACCCGAGCCCACCACGCCGATGAAATCGAGCATGCCGGTGTCGTCGTAATACTTGGCGATTTGCTTCATGTCCTCGTGGGACAAGCCGTCCGGGTGGAACTCGTCGCCGCACAGGCGCATGCCCACGCAGAAGTCATCCCCCACTTCGGCACGCACGGCCTTCAACACTTCCAGGCCGAACTTCATGCGGCCCTCGAAGCTGCCGCCCCACTCGTCGGTACGCTTGTTGACCCGCGGGCTCCAGAACTGGTCGATCATGTGCTGGTGCACAGCCGACAACTCCACCCCGTCCAGGCCACCGGCCTTGGCCCGACGCGCAGCCTGGGCGTAGTTGCCAATCACACGCCAGATTTCTTCCGGCTCGATGGTTTTGCAGGTGGCACGGTGCACCGGCTCACGCACGCCGGACGGCGACATCAGGGTCGGCCAGTTGAAGCCGTCCCAACGCGAGCGCCGGCCCATGTGGGTAATCTGGATCATGATCTTGGCGCCATGCTTGTGCATGGCATCGGCCAGATTCTGGAAGTGCGGGATGATGCGGTCGGTGGACAGGTTCACCGACGCCCACCATTCCTGCGGGCTGTCGATGGCCACCACGGAGGAGCCACCGCAGATCGCCAGGCCAATACCGCCCTTGGCTTTCTCTTCGTAGTACTTCACATAGCGGTCGGTGGTCATGCCGCCGTCGGTGGCATACACCTCGGCATGCGCAGTGCTGAGCACCCGGTTGCGGATGGTCAGTTTGCCGATCTGGATCGGCTGGAACATTGCTTCGAAAGCCATGGCACGGTCCTCGGCTTACAACGGTTTGACGGTGAACAAACCATCATCGTGGCCCTCTTCGGAGCCTCCGTAGACTTGTTCGGCGACAGTGCGAATCTTGCTGCCACGCGCTTGAAGGATCTGGTCCATGGCGCCGGCAAACCAGCCGGTGAACATGTAGTCCACCTTGCGGCCGACCTTGCCGTACACGTAGACGAACGCCGAGTGTTCCAGCTTGACGCTAGCGGTGCCTTTATCCAGGTCGATGTCCTGGATCTTGAACAGGCCCCAGCCGCGTTGCGACAGGCGCTTCATGTAGTGCTCGAACACCGCGACGCCTTCCAGGCCGTGGCATTCAGCTTCTTTTTCACACCAGTGCCAGGCGGACTTGTAGCCGGCCTTGTAAAGGATCTCGGCGTAGGCATCAGCGCCCAGCACTTCTTCGATACCCATGTGGTTGTTGACGAAGAAATGACGCGGCACGTACAGCATCGGCAGGGCGTCGGAGGTCCAGACACCGGTTTCGCTGTCGACTTCAATTGGCAATTGCGGGGCGATCTTGGCCATGGAAACTTAACTCCAGAAAATTCGTTTTGATGCCCGCCACGCGGATGGCGGCGGGTGAAGGATTAAGCGAGCAGTGGCTTATTCGCCCCAGACGTCCTTGAGCACGTTGACCCAGTTCTCGCCCATGATCTTGCGCACCACGCGCTCGCTGTGGCCGCGCTTGAGCAGGGTCTCGGTGAGGTTGGGGAACTCACCCACGGTGCGGATGCCAAGCGGGTTGATGATCTTGCCGAAGCTGGTCAGGCGGCGGGCGTAACCCTTGTCATGGGTGAGCATTTCGAAGAAATCCTGGCCATGGCCCTGGGTGAAGTCGGTGCCGATGCCGATCGCGTCTTCGCCGACGATGTTCATGGTGTATTCGATGGCTTCGGCGTAGTCGTCGATGGTCGAGTCGATGCCCTTGGCCAGGAACGGCGCGAACATGGTCACGCCGACAAAACCGCCATGGTCGGCGATGAACTTCAGCTCTTCATCGGACTTGTTGCGCGGGTGTTCTTTAAGCCCGGACGGTAGGCAGTGGGAGTAGCACACCGGCTTTTTCGATTCGAGGATGACCTCTTCGCTGGTCTTGGAGCCCACGTGTGACAGGTCGCACATGATGCCGACGCGGTTCATCTCGGCGACGATCTCGCGACCGAAACCCGACAGGCCGCCATCACGCTCGTAGCAGCCGGTGCCCACCAGGTTCTGGGTGTTGTAGCACATCTGCACCACCCCCACGCCGAGCTGCTTGAAGATCTCGACATAGCCGAGCTGGTCCTCAAAGGCATGGGCATTCTGGAAGCCGAAGATGATGCCGGTCTTGCCCTGCTCCTTGGCGCGGCGGATGTCGGCGGTGGTTTTCACCGGGATCACCAGGTCGCTGTTCTCACGGATCAGGGTCTGGCTGGCGACAATGTTATTGATCGTGGCCTGGAAGCCTTCCCACACCGACACCGTGCAGTTGGCGGCGGTGAGGCCACCTTTGCGCATGTCTTCGAACAGGTCGCGGTTCCACTTGGCAATAATCAGACCGTCGATAACGATGCTGTCGGCGTGCAACTCGGCTGGGCTCATCAGGCGTCCCCTTATTGGCGATTCATGCGCCGAATCGTCTGCCGGCGCTTTGGGGCCAGCATATGCCCAGGGACCGACGGAGCCGGGTGCAAAAACGACAGGGGAATTGCCGAAAGCGTCAATCCGCGACAAAGCCTGCGAAGACAGGCCCCACGGTCGGCTGTTCTTTGTCTTACGCTTGAGCCAGAATTGCGCATCACGTGATATGAGACGGCGCAATGAAATCGATTTTCCTGGCTTTGGCACTCATCGCAACCACCGCCCACGCGGCCGAAGACACCGACAGCACGCCGTGCGACGGTATCGAGAACGACCAGCAAACCTTGGAATGCGCCACCTACAACAAGACCACCGCCGAGCAATTGCTCAAAGATAACTATCAGGGGTTGCTGGAGCGCATGGGTTCGACCTACGGCAGCGACAAGACCAAACTGGCGGACATTACCGCCCGTCTGAAGGACGCGCAGCAAAAGTGGGAAAAACTGCGGGATGCCGATTGTGCGGTGGACACCTTCCCGGCAGTGACCGGCACCAAGGCCTATGCGATTGCGCACAACGACTGCCTGGCGCGGATGAGTGATGAGCGGTCGGAGTTTTTGGAGTCGATTGGCCAGGAGTAAACACCCTTCACGCGACCAGGCCGCGCAAAGGGCTGCGCCACGCTCAAGCCATGAAAGGTGACTTGAACGGCCTTTTGGTCAAGGGTGAGGCTGGCTCGTAGGCATACCCCAGCGCGGTGATATCCATCACCTCACGGATACGACGAGTCCAGGGCTTGATCACATCATCGTAATTATGCCCGGTGGGGCCATCCTGCATCGGGCAGTAATGAGGCGCCAGTGCGGGCTTATCCAGCATCATTTGCGCCTGCCAGTCGGCCCAGATTTTGTCGATGAAACAATGATGCAGAAAAAATACTGGATCTTCGGGCGAGGTCATCGCCAGCATGTTGCCGCCAATCCATAAATGGACGCGGTTGTGCAATTGAGAACCAGGGGTGGTGACTTGCGGATCGCCCTTCTGAGTGATCCAGCCTTCGAGTCGGTTTCTAAAGCCTCTATTGAACGGACTCGACGTGTAGTTCGGCTCGTCATACAGCTCTTCATTCATTGCCATCTGCAAGTCCGCGGCCGTCGGCAGCGAGTTGACCAAACGTGAGAACTGGCGCTTCAACCCCGCCCCCGGCAGCCCATCTTCCGGATAGGCAGGCACCGGCCAATTGCCGTATCGGTACGCGAAGGGTCCATCCTGCACCCTGAATTCATCGGCAGCGTCACCGTCCCCCCCCAGCAGGCTTTGCTCCCACACCGGCGAATTCGTCGGGTCTGCCGCGTCCAATGTCCAATCCCAGTAAGGCAGCGTGATACCGGGCGTGATGGCCTGAAGGTCGGCTTCCAACTGCAACAACATTTCACGATGCCAGGGTAAAAAAGCCGGCCCCAAGTGGGCGCCATTACGATAGTCGGGATCTTGGGGTTCATCAGGGTGAACGGTAGGTACCATCACTGCGTGATGCCAATGCACATACTTGTCGTATCCGCCATTACCCTTAAGGGCCAACAGCGTATTGGTAAACGCTAGCCGTTCAGGCCCGCTCAGTTTTCGAATTTCCTTGCGAATATTCATTGCCCGCCCCCCTCGTCGCAAAAACATGGGACCGCGTGCCGGCCCCTGCTGCGAATCTAGTTGGGGAACCCATCAAGATCTACTGTCAGATCTGACAGTATCAGCACTATCTCCGACGGATGGTCAGCTCCTCTCGAACGAACCGAGCCTGTTACCATCCGTGCCCTCTTTTCCTGCTCAAGGCAACGCCATGATTATTTGCGGCATCGAAATCAAAGGCAGCGAAGCCATCATCGCCCTCGCCGCCCTGGACAACCAGGCGCTGACCCACGTCGCCCTGGCGACCAAGAAAATCGCCCTCGACGATGACGATGAAGCGGCCAACGTCAAAGCCTTCGCCGCTCAGGTGAAAGCGTTTGTGCAGGACAACGCCATCACTCGCATCGCCATCAAGAAGCGCAGCAAAAAAGGTGAATTCGCCGGTGGCCCAACGACGTTCAAGATTGAAGGGGTGCTTCAACTGCTGGAGGGGGTGGAAGTGACGCTGTTGTCGCCGCAGACCATCAATGCGCAGAACAAAAAGCACACCTTTGATCTGCCAGCGACGCTTAACAAGTACCAGCATGAAGCCTACAAGGCGGCATGCTCGGCCCTGGTAAAGAAATAAACCACCTCCGCTCTCTTTAGAAGCCGGCCTTTTAGCGCGGTGTAAGGCTCTTGTGTTGCAGCCAATCACCGAAGGTGTTGTCCTCCAGGGCATAGCCGCCTCGGCTCGACTTCCACACCAGTTCCTTGTCGCGCAGGGCATCGATGCAGGCCTGGATGGTCTGGGTACCCGGCACCACGTCGCTACCCATCTTTTCCAGCGCCTTGCTGACCGCCGTGAGGGTGCTATCGGTGAATGGCGCGAAGGGTTCGTTGTTTTGAGAACGCTCCACCATCACCTCCAGCACGGCGCGCTGCGGGATGGTCAGGGCGTTCCAGACGCTTTCGAACTCGGTCCATACACCCGCGCGCAGCAGTTCTGCGCGACTGTGCAGCAGTTGGCCAAGATTGCTCGCCTCGCCCAACTCCAATGCGACTTCACCGATGATCGTGCGCAACATCTCGGGACGCCGACCTACCCGCTCAAACGCCTCATCAATATCAGCCGCGTTGAATTGGTTGTTCTGGGCCAGGTGCGCGTTGAGGTGCACGGTGTAGGCCTGGGTGAACGCTTTGCCCAGCAGCGGAAACGGCGTGATGCTGGAACCGAAGAATGGCTGGCTTTTACCCAGTACCAAATGGGCGAGTTTGTCGCGATTGGATCCGGTAAACACCAGGCGCAAACCGCTGCCCTCCTCGTCACGGCCTTGGTTGAGCTGATCCCGGGCAGCCTTCAACGCGAACATCGCATTGATACCTGACTCGGTGGTTATTGCGTGCTGTGCTTCGTCAATCACCAGTACAACGGGTTTTTCTGCAGCCCTGTGGAGCAATTCCAACGCTTGGGTCAGCGTCGCACCGACAGGCAATTGTGGCTTGGTAAAGTCCCAGGAAAGCGTACGCAGAAAGCTTAGTTTCTCGATGCCAATGTTCTTTGCCAGTTTGCGAATGCCCTTTTCAAACGGCACCAATGCCCCCGCAATGGCACTCGCAATCAGCTCGGCGGGGTCTTTTTCCTTGTCGGCCCACAGGTCGACATACACCGCCAGCCAGCCCCGCAGCTGACATTCCGGAATCAGGTCTTCGCGCAGAAAAGTGCTTTTGCCCGTGCGTCGGGGCGCCGCGAGAAACAGGCCGGAGGTGAAATCCTGAATACCGGCCCCCACCAGGCCATCGGCAATACTGCTTGCCAGGGTGGGGCGGCGAAACACAAAGCCGCTGTGCTTGGACATGGTTTTATACTCAATTATGGAAATGACTATAAATTATAGCCAAGAGTATAATTGACTATAATTGTCCGTCAAACCACCTCCCGTCGCCGATCCTCCCGCGGGCATTTGGCAAACCTTGCACGATAGCTCCTGGTGAAATACGACGGTGACTCAAACCCGCACGCAATACTCACTTCCAGCACGCTCATGTCGCTCTGGCGCAGCAGTTTTCGGGCTTTTTCCAGGCGCAGGCCCAGGTAGAAATTACTGGGGGTGTCATTCAGGTGCAGGCGAAACAGCCGCTCCAGTTGGCGTCGGGTGACCTTGATCGTTTCGGCCAGGGCCAAGGTGCTCAGGGGCGGTTCGGTGTGCTGTTCCATTTCGCCGATCACCTGCACCAGTTTCTTGTTATTGATGCCGTAGCGCGTGGCGATCTGCATGCGCTGGTGGTCCTTGCGGGGGCGGATGCGGCCAAGTACGAATTGCTCGGAAACCTGGATCGCCAGCTCCGGGCCGTGGGCCTGGGCGATGAGATCGAGCATCAAGTCGATGGACGCGGTCCCGCCGGCGCAGGTGATGCGGCGCCGGTCGATTTCGAACAGTTCCTGGGTCACGCTCAGGTGCGGATAGGCTTCCTTGAAGGCGTCGATGGCTTCCCAGTGCAAGGTCAGGCGGTGGCCGTCAAGCAGGCCCGCTTCGGCCAACACGCAGGCGCCGGTGTCGATGGCACCGAGGGTCACACCCTCATGGTCGAGGCGGCGCAGCCAATGCTCCAGGGCGGGCGTGGCGAACTGCAGGGGTTCGAAGCCAGCCACCACCAGTAAAGTCGCGCCTTTTTTCAACGGTTCCAGCGCGGCATCGGCGTTGACCGACATGCCGTTGCTCGCCAGTACCGCGCCGCCATCGGCACTCAAGATGTGCCAGCGGTACAGCTCGCCGCGAAAGCGATTGGCCACGCGCAACGGTTCCAGCGCGGAGATAAAACCGAGGGCCGAGAAACCCGGCATCAGCAAGAAATAGACATCCTGGGACATGGTGGCGCTCTCGTCGGACGGGCAGCGTGGTCACTGTGATACGCCAGTTCAACCGGCCATTCAAGAGCACAGGTCGCTGCAGTGCAAGAGCGGGTCGCCGCCGTGCGCTTTGCGGGGCGCCAAGCTGCGTAACGTGATCCCACGGCGCACAAAGACGCCGGCACCCACAATAACGACCTGCCGAGGGCTCCACCCATGAACCGACTGATCAGCCGCTGCGCACTCGCACTCAGCGCCAGCGCCATCTTGAGTAACACCGTCATGGCAGCGGACGCCGCTTCTTGCCAGAACGTGCGCATGGGCGTGGTGAACTGGACTGACGTCATCGCCACCAGCGCCATGGCTCAAGTACTGCTCGACGGCCTGGGCTATAAAACCAAACAAACCAGCGCGTCCCAGCAAATCATCTTTGCCGGTATACGTGATCAGCGCCTGGACCTGTTCCTTGGCTACTGGAACCCGCTGATGACCCAGACCATCACACCGTTCGTCGACGCCAAGCAAGTCAAGGTCCTCGAAAAACCCAGCCTGCAAGACGCCCGCGCCACCCTGGCAGTACCCACCTACCTGGCGGACAAGGGCCTGAAAACCTTTGCCGACATCGCCAAGTTCGAGAAAGAGCTGGGCGGCAAGATTTATGGCATCGAGCCGGGCTCGGGCGCCAATACGCAGATCAAGGCGATGATCGCCAAGAACCAGTTCGGCCTGGGCAAGTTCCAGTTGGTGGAGTCCAGCGAAGCCGGCATGTTGGCGGCCGTGGACCGTGCCGTGCGCCGCAAGGAAGCCGTGGTGTTCTTTGGTTGGGCGCCGCACCCGATGAACGTGAATGTGGCGATGACTTACCTCACCGGCAGCGAAGATGCCCTGGGCCCGAACGAAGGCATGGCCACCGTATGGACCGTGACCGCGCCGGCCTACGCCGAGCAGTGCCCCAACGTGCATAAGTTGCTGACCAACCTGACGTTCACCGCCGCCGACGAGAGCCGCATGATGCAACCGCTGCTGGATCACAAGGACGCCATCGAGTCCGCCAAGCAGTGGCTCAAGGATCACCCACAAGACCAGGCGCGCTGGCTGGAGGGTGTGACCACCTTCGACGGCAAGCCGGCTGCTGCCAACCTGCAACTGACCCGCAAATAACCCTATTTGGACCACCGTGTCGCAGCCGCTCCAGGCCGCGACACGGCGCCCTGCGCCTTGAAATCACCCGCCTGTAAGGAACCGCCTCATGAACCACGACGTCATCATCACCTGCGCACTCACCGGTGCTGGCGACACGACCGCCAGAAGCCCCCACGTGCCGGTCACACCCAAACAAATCGCCGCCGCTGCCGTGGAGGCCGCCAAGGCCGGCGCCACGGTCGTGCATTGCCACGTACGCGACCCCGAGACCGGCAAGTTCAGTCGCGACGTCGCGCTGTACCGCGAAGTGATGGAGCGCATCCGCGAGGCCGACATCGACATCATCGTCAACCTCACCGCCGGCATGGGTGGCGACCTGGAGATCGGTGGCGGCGAGAATCCCATGGAGTTCGGGCCCAATACCGACCTGGTGGGCCCGCTGACCCGCCTGGCCCATGTTGAAGAACTGCTGCCGGAAATCTGCACCCTGGACTGCGGCACGCTGAACTTCGGCGATGGCGACACCATTTACGTGTCCACCCCGGCGCAACTGCGGGCTGGCGCCAGACGTATCCAGGAATTGGGCGTAAAGGCTGAGCTGGAAATTTTCGATACCGGCCACCTGTGGTTCGCCAAGCAGATGATCAAGGAAGGACTGCTGGATAACCCGCTGTTCCAACTGTGCCTGGGCATTCCCTGGGGCGCACCGGCCGACACCACCACCATGAAAGCCATGGTCGACAACCTGCCCGCCGACGCGGTGTGGGCAGGGTTCGGGATTGGTCGCATGCAAATGCCAATGGCCGCGCAAGCCGTGCTGTTGGGGGGCAACGTACGGGTGGGCCTGGAGGATAACCTGTGGCTGGACAAGGGCGTGCTCGCCACCAATGGCCAACTGGTGGAACGCGCCAGTGAAATTCTCAGCCGGTTGGGCGCACGGGTCCTGACCCCAGCCGAAGGCCGCATCAAGATGGGCCTGACCCCACGCGGCTAACACAGACACCACACAACCCTGTGGGAGCCGGGCTTGCCCGCGATGAGGCCAGTAAATCTGCCACATCTTTGTAGCCTGCAATGCCGCCATCGCGGGCAAGCCCGGCTCCCACAAAGGCCCATCGAACACTTTAGGAATATGCCATGCGCTTTATCACCGAAATCAAAACCTTTGCTGCGTTGGGCAGCGGTGTCATCGGCAGCGGCTGGGTATCCCGTGCTCTTGCCCATGGCCTGGATGTAGTGGCCTGGGACCCCGCCCCCGGTGCCGAGGCGGCCTTGCGTAAACGCGTCGCCAACGCCTGGGGCGCCCTTGAACAACAGGGCCTGGCGCCCGGCGCCTCCCAGGACCGCCTGCGCTTTGTCGCTACCATCGAAGACTGCGTAAAAGACGCCGACTTCATCCAGGAAAGCGCTCCCGAACGCCTGGAGTTGAAGCTGCAATTGCACAGCCAGATCAGCGCCGCGGCCAAGCCGAATGCCTTGATTGGTTCGAGCACCTCCGGGCTGTTGCCCAGCGAGTTCTATGAGGGCTCTACCCACCCGGAACGCTGCGTAGTCGGACACCCCTTTAACCCGGTCTACCTGTTGCCGTTGGTAGAGGTAGTGGGCGGTAAAAACACCGCGCCAGAGGCGATCCAGGCAGCAATCAGCGTGTATGAATCCCTCGGCATGCGCCCGCTGCATGTACGCAAGGAAGTGCCTGGGTTTATTGCTGACCGCCTGCTGGAAGCGCTGTGGCGAGAGGCGCTGCACCTGGTCAATGACGGGGTGGCGACCACCGGCGAAATCGACGATGCCATTCGTTTTGGTGCCGGGTTGCGCTGGTCGTTCATGGGCACCTTCCTCACTTACACGCTGGCGGGCGGCGATGCTGGCATGCGCCACTTCATGGCCCAGTTCGGCCCGGCGTTGCAGTTGCCGTGGACTTATCTACCGGCGCCTGAATTGACTGAAAAGCTGATTGATGATGTGGTCGATGGCACCGCTGAGCAGTTGGGTAACCGCAGCATCTCGGCGCTGGAGCGCTATCGTGATGACTGCCTGCTGGCGGTGCTGGAAGCCGTAAAAACAACCAAGGCCAAGCACGGCATGAGCTTCGCCGAATAACCCTGTGGGAGCTGGCTTGCCTGCGATGGCGGTGGCCTCACCCTTGCTATCGCAGGCAAGCCAGCTCCCACATTTGACCGCATACCAAATTGGATTCATGCCATGCCCGCACTGACCACCTACACCACCAAAATCCTGCCCGACTGGGTTGACTACAACGGCCATCTGCGTGACGCGTTCTACCTGCTGATCTTCAGCTACGCCACCGATGCGCTGATGGACACCCTGGGGCTGGACAGCGAAAACCGCGAAGCCAGCGGCCACTCGCTGTTCACCCTAGAGTTGCACCTGAACTATCTGCATGAGGTAAAGCTCGGCGCCGAGGTTGAGGTGCATACCCAACTGATCGCCCACGACGCCAAGCGCCTGCACCTCTATCACAGCCTGCACCTTGTGGGCGAAGAGCGCGAGTTGGCGGGTAACGAACAGATGCTGCTGCATGTCGATCTGGCCGGGCCGCAGTCGGCGCCGTTTGCCGGCGCGACCCTGGAAAAACTCATCGCTCTCAGCCAGGCACACGCCGATCTACCCCGGCCAGCCCTACTCGGCCGGGTGATCGGGCTGCCCGCGCAAAAAAAAGCCCCGATCCAGCCGTGACGGGATCGGGGCAGAGTGCTTTGTGTGAGCCGTGCATTTCGAGGGTGACCAAACCTTCAAGCTGCGTGCCTGGGTTCAGTGTGCCCGTTACGGGCCGGGTCAAGCACCTCGAAAACGACCTGTTCATAGCCATCCGAGCCATCGGTGGATTCTGCCCTTGCCGCCAGTCCTGGGGCCTACCAGAATCCAAGTCATTCCCGCTCCCTACACCAGGATGACCGTCATGATGCACGCGGATTTGATTGACCAGGATGACCTGCTGAGCCAACTGCGCTCCCTGGGTTTTGACGTGTCCAGCGGCGCTACCGCCGAGCAGGCCTGCGAATGTGCGGTGCGCGGGTTGAGCGAAGCGCGGGCCAAGGCGCTCAAGGGCATGGTGGAACAGATGTACAGCGGCAGCGCGACGATTTTGCCGGCGGTGAGGCAGGCGATCGACAAACAGTTGCTGCCGGCGCTGATGCAGTTCAAACAGAACTCTGGCGCCTGAAACTCCGCCATCGCAGGCAAGCCAGCTCCCACAGGGGAACGCATTCCAAGGTGGGAGCTGGCTTGCCTGCGATGCAGACGGCTCGGTTTAGAGCCTTACACTGGCAAAGGTCGACTCATTGCGCGCCTGGCTCAACGCCGACATCGGCCCCGACAACGGTGACAACACCAGTGCCGGCGGAATCGGCATCATCGCCACTTGCTGGGTGGTGTTGGAGCCTACGCGTTCATCCCGTGGCGGAATGCCGAAGTATTCGCGGTAGCACTTGGAAAAGTGCGGCGTGGACACAAACCCGCACACCGACGCGACTTCGATGATCGACATGGGGGTCTGCTTGAGCAGCTGCCGTGCACGAATCAGGCGCAGCTTGAGGTAATAACGCGACGGCGAGCAGTGCAGGTATTTCTGGAACAGCCGCTCCAACTGCCGGCGCGACACGGCGACATACACCGCCAGTTCGTCCAGGTCGATCGGCTCTTCGAGGTTGGCTTCCATCAGCGCGACGATTTCTTGCAGCTTCGGCTGGTTGGTGCCAAGCATGTGCTTGAGCGGCACACGCTGGTGATCCTGTTCGTTGCGGATGCGTTCGTACACGAACATCTCGGAGATGGCGGCCGACAATTCACGGCCGTGGTCGCGGCTGATCAGGTGCAACATCATGTCCAGGGGCGCGGTGCCACCGGAGCTGGTGAAGCGGTTGCGATCGAGGGTGAACAGACGCGTGCTCATGGCCACCCGCGGGAAGGCTTCCTGCATCGACGCCAGGCATTCCCAGTGCACGCTGCAATCAAAGCCATCGAGCAAGCCGGCGCAGGCCAGGGCCCAACTGCCGGTGCACACCGCGCCAAGGCGACGAGACTGGCGTGCCTGGCTTTGCAGCCACGACACATGTTCACGGGTGACGGTGCGCTGGATACCGACGCCGCCGCACACGATGACCGTGTCCAGGACGGGGGCTTTGTGCATGGAGGCATCGGGTGTGATTTGCAGGCCATCACTGGCCCACACCTGGTTGCCGTCGACACTCAGGGTTGTCCAGCGATACAGCTCGCGGCCGGACAGCTGGTTGGCCATGCGCAGTGGCTCCACGGCTGACGCCAGGGAAATCAGCGTGAAATTGTCCAGCAGCAAAAAGCCGATGGATTGAGGCGCACGGTTCTGGGGTTGGGCCCCGGAGTTGGTCGACGTCATCGCGGTATCTCCTCACATCACACAAAGCGGGTGGTGGCCTCAGGCGAGGCTCTTGTTATTGCACTCGTCCTGGAAAGGCGAGGCTTTGAAATTGATAGAGCAAATGCCATGCCTAAAATTGAATGGCTATTCAAGAACTCCTGAAAACGACCTGTTTATGCGTCTATATGAGCCCACGCGTGAAGTGCGGGATATGACGCATAACGGGCGAGGTTCAAGGGGGGTGAGCAGATCGGTAGCACTTGTGGGAAGGCGCTTTGCGGGCGTAGGAGAAGTCTGTCACCCAAAGCACATCAGGCGTGTGATCGTGGAGGAATTCGTTCGGAAGCTACTTATCTATTTGCGACGCGCTAAAAGGTGGCGATTTTGGCTGGGGTGTTCACTTTGTGAGCAATGATGCTCCTCTGTTCAGCTCGTTCCCACGCTCTGCGTGGGCATGCATCCTGTGACGCTCTGCGTCACCCCTGGGACGCGGAGCGTCCGGGGCGGCATTCCCACGCGGAGCGCGGGAACGATCATGTCACTGACTCAACATTCAACCGCACTCACCGCCAACCCACCTCGTGATGTCTCTTTGTACTTGTCATGCATATCGGCCCCGGTATCACGCATGGTGCGGATCACCCGGTCCAACGAGATGAAGTGCTGGCCATCGCCCCGCAACGCCATTTGCGCCGCATTGATCGCCTTCACCGCCGCAATTGCATTGCGCTCGATACACGGCACTTGCACCAGGCCGCCCACCGGGTCGCAGGTCAGGCCGAGGTTATGTTCCAGGCCGATTTCGGCGGCGTTGCACAGTTGCTCCGGCGTGGCGCCGAGGATTTCAGCCAACCCGGCTGCTGCCATGGCGCACGCGGAACCGACCTCGCCCTGGCAACCGACTTCGGCACCGGAAATCGAGGCGTTCTTTTTACACAGGATGCCCACCGCCGCCGCGCCCAGCAGGTAGTCGACCACGTTGGCTTCGGTGACTTCTTCGCTGAACTTCATAAAGTAGTGCAGCACCGCCGGGATGATTCCCGCCGCGCCGTTGGTGGGCGCCGTGACCATGCGCCCACCGGCGGCGTTTTCTTCGTTGACCGCCAGGGCGAACAGGTTGACCCATTCCATGGCGCTCAAGGTCGAGCCGATCACATTGGGCTTGTTCAGCTCCTGCAAGCTGCGGTGTAACTTGGCAGCGCGACGGCGCACGTTCAAGCCGCCGGGCAGGATACCTTCGTGCTTGAGGCCCTGCTCCACGCAATCTTGCATGGCGCGCCAGAGTTTCATCAGGCCGCTGCGGATTTCTTCTTCGCTGCGCCAGGTTTTTTCATTCGCCAGCATCAGTTCGGCAACGCGCAGGTTGTGGGTCTTGCACAGCTGCAACAGCTCCACGGCACTGGAAAAATCATAGGGCAGCTCGGTACGGTCCATGTCCGCCACACCGCTTTGGGCCTGGGCTTCATCCACCACGAAACCGCCACCCACCGAGTAATAGGTGTCGCGGTGCAGCTCGCCGTTTTCGCCAAACACCACCAGGGTCATGGCGTTGGGATGGAACGGCAGGTTTTCGTCGAGCAAGCGCATGTCCCGCGCCCACACAAAGGGCACCGGCAAACGCCCGTCCAGCAGCAGCGTGTCGGTTTCGCGCAGGGTGTGAATGCGGGCGCCGATTTGCGTGGGGTCGATTGCGTCTGGCCATTCGCCCATCAGGCCCATGATGGTGGCGGTGTCGCTGCCGTGGCCGATGCCGGTGGCCGACAGCGAGCCGTACAGTTGCACTTCGACACGCTGCACCTGTTCCAGCCACCCACGCTCACGCAACCCTTGAACGAACAACGCCGCGGCGCGCATGGGCCCCACGGTGTGCGAACTCGAAGGCCCGATGCCGATCTTGAACAGGTCGAAAACGCTGATAGCCATTAACGTGAAACTCCTCGATAAGCACGGGCCGGGCTTGAACGAGGTGCTACGCTCAGATCGCCCAGATGGCGGCATCATCAAGCTTTTATTCGTCATCACGGCGTCTCACACCGACGCACTCATGCTCACCAGCGGCGCTCGCGTGCGAACGCCAGTTTTGGCCGTTTTTTGCGGTGCAGACGGGTAAAAACAGCAGTTTTACCTTAGGAAAAACCTGTAAGCGACGTCATCGGTACTGGATGCGACCCTCCCTGTACTGGATACGACGCCCCCTGTAGGCGTCAGATTTTCACTGGTACATGATCAGTCTCGACTCGTTTGCAAGGCACCGCGCCAGAGCTGTTGTCGCACGCTCCAACCGCAACACTTATAAAGCGCGGCGAATGCCGCCAGAAAAGACACAGGAGTCTACCCACATGAAAGGTTCACCCTCGTTGTTGTTGGCCGCCATGCTGAGTCTGCCAGTCGTGGCATACGCCGCAGAACCGGAACAGTGCAAGACCGTCAACTTCTCCGATGTCGGCTGGACCGACATCACCGTCACCACCGCGACCACCAGCGAGATCCTCAAGGGCCTGGGCTACAAGCCGCGCACCACGATGATTTCGGTACCTGTGACTTACAAGTCCCTGGCCGACGGCAAGAACATGGACATTTTCCTCGGCAACTGGATGCCGACCATGGAAAACGACATCAAGCAGTACCGTGATGCCGGCACCGTGGAAACCGTGCGCGCCAACCTGGAGAACGCCAAGTACACCCTGGCGGTCCCAGAGGCGCTGTATGAGAAGGGCCTGAAAGACTTCGCCGACATCGCCAAATTCAAGGATGAGCTGGGCGGCAAGATCTACGGCATCGAGCCGGGCAACGATGGCAACCGCACCATCCAGACACTGATCGACAAAGATGCCTTCGGCCTGAAAACCGCCGGCTTCAAGGTGGTCGAATCCAGCGAAGCCGGCATGCTCTCCCAGGTTGAACGCGCTTCCAAGCGCAACCAGGCCATCGTGTTCCTCGGCTGGGAACCGCACCCGATGAACACCCGCTTCAAGATGAAGTACCTGACCGGTGGTGACGACTCGTTCGGCCCCAATTACGGCCAGGCCACCATCTACACCAACACCCGCAAAGGCTACACCCAGGAATGCAGCAACGTCGGCCAGTTGCTGAAAAACCTGGTGTTCACCCTCGACATGGAAAGCACCCTGATGGGGAACGTCCTGGACGACAAGATGAAGGCCGACGCTGCCGCCAAGGCCTGGTTGCAGAAGAACCCGCAAGTGCTCGACACCTGGCTCGCCGGTGTCACCACCGTTGATGGCAAACCAGGGCTCGATGCCGTTAAAGCTTACCTCGCCAAATAGCACCCGCTGACCCCAGGCCGGTGCGCTGGCCTGGGATGTTTTCCCCTTCGCATGTGGACATTCACTACCATGCTGACTGAACAGAAAATCCCACTAGGCCAGTACATCGCTGCCTTCGTCGACTGGTTGACCCAACACGGTGCCAACTACTTCGACGCAATCGCATCGACACTGGAAACGATGATCCACGGCGTGACGTTTGCGCTGACCTGGTTCAATCCACTGGCATTGATCGGTCTGATTGCGCTGCTGGCTCACTTTATTCAACGTAAATGGGGACTGACTGTTTTTGTCATCGCCTCCTTCCTGCTGATCCTCAACCTGGGGTACTGGCAGGAAACCATGGAAACCCTCGCACAGGTGCTGTTCGCCACCCTGGTCTGCGTGGTCATCGGTGTGCCGCTGGGCATTGTTGCCGCGCATAAACCAATGTTCTACACCATGATGCGGCCGGTACTCGATCTGATGCAGACCGTGCCGACCTTCGTCTACCTCATCCCTACCCTGACCCTCTTCGGGCTGGGTGTGGTGCCTGGGTTGATTTCCACGGTGGTGTTCGCGATTGCCGCGCCGATCCGCCTGACCTACCTGGGTATCCGCGACGTCCCGCAAGAATTGATGGACGCCGGCAAGGCCTTTGGCTGCTCGCGCCGCCAGTTGCTCTCGCGCATTGAACTGCCCCACGCCATGCCGAGCATCGCCGCCGGCATTACCCAATGCATCATGCTGTCGTTGTCGATGGTGGTGATCGCGGCCCTGGTAGGCGCCGACGGCCTCGGCAAGCCGGTGGTCAACGCACTCAACACCGCCGATATTGCCCTGGGCTTTGAAGCGGGCCTGGCCATTGTGTTGCTCGCCATCATGCTCGACCGTATCTGCAAACAACCCGACGCTAAAGTAGGGGGTGATGCATGAGCATTATCCGATTCGACAAAGTCGACGTGATCTTTTCCAAAGACCCACGCGAAGCGCTCAAGCTGCTGGACCAGGGCATGAGCCGTAACGAAATTCTGAAGAAGACCGGGCAGATCGTCGGCGTCGAGAACGCCAGCCTGGATATCGAGAAAGGCGAGATCTGTGTGCTGATGGGCCTCTCGGGCTCAGGCAAATCCAGTTTGCTGCGCTGCATCAACGGCCTCAATACCGTCAGCCGTGGCCAGCTGTTTGTGGAGCATGAAGGGCGTCAGATCGACATCGCCTCCTGCACCCCCGCCGAACTGAAAATGATGCGCACCAAACGCATCGCCATGGTGTTTCAGAAGTTCGCCCTGATGCCTTGGTTGACGGTGCGCGAGAACATCAGCTTCGGCCTGGAAATGCAGGGCCGACCGGAGAAAGAACGGCGCACGCTGGTGGACGAGAAACTCGAACTGGTGGGCCTGAGCCAATGGCGCAACAAGAAGCCCGACGAGTTGTCCGGCGGCATGCAGCAGCGCGTCGGCCTGGCCCGCGCCCTGGCGATGGACGCCGATATCCTGCTGATGGACGAACCCTTCTCGGCCCTCGACCCGCTGATCCGCCAAGGCTTGCAAGATGAACTGCTGGAACTGCAACGCAAGTTGAGCAAGACCATCGTGTTCGTCAGCCACGACCTGGATGAAGCGCTGAAACTGGGCAGCCGTATCGCGATCATGAAAGACGGCAAGATCATCCAGTACAGCGTGCCGGAAGAAATCGTACTGAACCCGGCAGACGACTATGTGCGCACCTTCGTCGCGCATACCAACCCGCTGAACGTGCTGTGCGGACGTAGCCTGATGCGCACGCTGGACAACTGCAAGCGCGTGAACGGTTCGGTGTGTCTTGATCCGGGTGGCGACTCCTGGCTGGACCTGGCCGAAGGCAACACCATCCAGGGCGCACGCCAGAATGGCGTGGCGATGAACCTGCAAAACTGGGCGCCAGGGCAGGCCGTGGAAGGCTTGGGCCGCGTACCGACGCTGGTGGACTCGAACATCGGTATGCGCGATGCACTGCAGATTCGCTACCAGACAGGCAACAAGCTGGTGCTGCACGACAACAACAAGGTGGTGGGGATACTGGGGGACAGTGAGCTCTACCATGCCCTCTTAGGCAAGAACTTGGGCTAAGGCCCCAACTGAAGGAATGCGGTCAATGTGGGAGCTGGCTTGCCTGCGATAGCTATGCTGGATTCACCCTTGCTATCGCAGGCAAGCCAGCTCCCACATTCGACCGCATTCAATGCTTGCAACAGCGGCGCCAGTGAGGGCGCCGCCAGCTCAACTATCAGCTATAGACCCGGCCAAGGAGCTGCCGATGGCTTTCAAACTGATCGAGCACATCCCGGGTGATCTGTTCCTGGGTGAAGCCCATCAGGTCATACTCCTGCGGCCCGTTGTGCAGGTACACCTCGGCACGGTAGTAACGGGTGCGCTCTTCTTCAGGCAGGTCAGCCGGCGCCGCCGAGTAGCCATCCAGGCTCACTTCGTAGACAAACGGGTTACCCTCGTCCATCTCGATCCGCACGCCGATGCAGCGTTTGGATTTGCCCAGCAGGGTCTGCACTTCCAGGCCCTGATCACGCAACGCACTCGCGGCTTCTTCCAACGCCGGCGTTACGTGCTTGTCCATAAAGCGCTGCACGGTGGCCTGGCTCGGTTGCAGGTCCAGGGCGCTCAAGCGCTCGCTGAAACCACGACGCCCGCGTTCAGCCAATTGCGCCTGCTCCTGTTCGATGGCCACGTCCTGGCGCATGGCCTTGTGCAAACCGAACATAAAGAACACCAGCACCACCGAGAACGGCAGCCCCGCCAGCACCACCATGGTTTGCATGGCTTCGAAGTTACCGGCAAACAGCAGACCGATGGTCACCAGGGTGATCACCGCCGACCAGAAGATACGCAACCAGTGCGGCGCATCTTCATCCACGTTGCCGCCCTTGCAGGACAGGTTGGCCATCATCACCGCGCCGGAATCCGCCGGGGTCAGGAACAGCACAAAGCCCACGAAGATCGACACGCCGATCACCACTTTCGACGCCGGGTAATGCTCAAGCAGTTGGTAGATGGCCATGGACGGTTGTTCCAGCGCCGTCTTGCCCAACTCCACCGCCCCATGGTTCAACACCAGGTCCAGGGCCGAGTTGCCGAAGATCGACAGCCACGCCAGGGTAAAGCCCAGCGGGATCAGCAATACGCCAGCCACCAGCTCGCGCACGGTACGACCACGGGAAATACGCGCGATGAACATGCCCACAAATGGCGCCCAGGAAATCCACCAGGCCCAGTAGAACAGAGTCCACAGACCCATCCAGCGTTCGGTCTTGGCACCGTCGCCTTCGTACACATACAGGTCGAAGGTTTTCAGCACGATACCGTTGAGGTAATCACCGGTGTTCTGCACCAGGCCATTGAGCAGGTGCAAGGTAGGGCCGAACAACAGCACGAAGATCAGCAAACCGCTGAACAGCACGATGTTGAGGTTGGACAGGCGGCGAATACCGTTTTCCACACCCGACACGGCGGCGATGGTCGCCACGGTGCTCATCACGATGATCACTATCAGCAGGTTGGTATTGCTGTGCTCCATGCCGAACAGGTTTTCCAGCCCCGACGACACCTGCATCGAGCCGATCCCCAGGTTGGTCACCAGGCCCAGCAGGGTCACGAACATGCCGAAACCGTCTACCGCGTGGCCGGCCGCGCCCTTCACCCAACGCTCGCCCACCAGCGGGTACAGCGCCGAACGCAGTGCCAGCGGTTGGTTGTGACGGTACGCAAAGTACGCCACGGCCAGGCCGACCAGCGCATAGATCGCCCAGCCGTGCAGGCCCCAGTGCAGGAAGGTCAGTTGCAGCGCCTGGCGTGCCGCGCCATTGCTGGCGGCAGCGCCTTCGGGCGGGTTGAAGTAGTGGTC
Organism: Pseudomonas sp. FSL L8-0168; assembly: GCF_037976155.1. NCBI lineage: Bacteria > Pseudomonadati > Pseudomonadota > Gammaproteobacteria > Pseudomonadales > Pseudomonadaceae > Pseudomonas > Pseudomonas sp. FSL L8-0168. The sequence goes on from NZ_CP150262.1 coordinate 4,823,448, forward strand.
CAACGGCTCGGACGCACCGAAATACAACAGCGAGATGCCGATACCGGACGAGAACAACATGCCGGCCCAGGCGCCATAGCTGAAGTCTGGGGTATCGTCCTTCGCACCCAGCTTAAGTTTCCCATAGGACGAAAACGCCAGGCCGACCACAAACACCAGGTAGGCGGCGATGACCACCATGTAGTACCAGCCAAAGCTTTTCGACAGCCAGGCCTGTGCGACACCGAGCAGGCGCCCGGCCTCCTGCGGGGCGACGATCAGAATGGCGGTCAACAACAAAATCAGCGCGGTGGAGGTGTAGAACACCCAACCGTTGACCCGGACCTTTTCCGGTGGGGTCTTTATAAGAGAGGCAGAACTCATGGCGCAGATGCTCCAGGCAGTGCGAGAGAGAAACACAAGGCAACGGTTATCCCGGGACATCGATTTTTCGGCAGTCGACGGACGGGTGTTATAAAGACACCCCAAAATTCTTGAGCCCGCCTAAGCGGTGATCAGGCTCTGAAGTGGCCTGTTTCAAGGGTTTTTGCAGGTGTCGAAGGTTGCGGCTCGCAGGTAGGAAACATCTGTAGGCAGCGACCATTTGTCGCAGATCTTATTCTTTGTTGATTGAACGTTCAATCAAAACAAAATAGACTGGCCCTCAAGCCGACGGACGTGGATCGCCCATCGGCAGGCCTAAGGAGAGGTGCTACATGCCCAAGGTCGGTATGCAACCCATACGCCGCCAGCAGTTGATCGAAGCCACGTTGACGGCCATCGATCGGGTCGGGATGGGAGATGCCAGCATTGCGCTGATCGCCCGTCTGGCCGGCGTCTCGAACGGCATCATCAGCCACTACTTTCAGGACAAGAACGGCCTGATCGCAGCGACGATGCGCTACCTGATGAATGCGCTGATCGAGAACGTGCAAGAACGCAGGCGTGCCTTGAAGGATGACAGCCCACGGGCGCACCTTCAGGTGATCATCGAAGGCAACTTCGACGCCAGCCAGGTCAATGGCCCGGCAATGAAAACCTGGCTGGCCTTCTGGGCCACCAGCATGCACCACCCGTCATTGCACAGGTTGCAGCGGATCAACGATCAACGTCTGTATTCCAACCTGTGCTGCCAGTTCCGCCGAGTGCTGCCGCTGCCGCACGCACGCAAAGCAGCCCGAGGCCTGGCGGCCCTGATCGACGGTTTGTGGTTGCGCGGCGCCCTGTCGGGAGACGCTTTCGACACGGAGCAGGCGCAACGGATCGCTTACGAATACATGGATTTCCAATTGGCCAAGCAGGTGAGTTAGAGCACACATAACCGCTCAACCCCTGAACGTCCGCCGCTCAGTGTTGCCACACCCCCATGGCCCACTGTTCGGCGGGTAACGCCAACCACTTATGCACTTGCGAGGACTTTATGGCCCGTTTCGACCTGCAAAAACTCTACATTGACGGCGGCTACAGCGACGCTGGCAGCGATGCCACCTTCGAAGCCATCAACCCGGCTAACGGTGAAGTTCTCGCCCAAGTGCAACGCGCCACCAAAGATGACGTTGAACGTGCCGTGGTCAGCGCTGAAAAAGGCCAGAAAATCTGGGCCGCCATGACCGCCATGGAGCGTTCGCGCATCCTGCGTCGTGCCGTGGACATCCTGCGCGAGCGCAACGATGAACTGGCCGCCCTGGAAACCCTGGACACCGGTAAAGCCTTCTCGGAAACCAAGTACGTCGACATCGTCACCGGCGCTGACGTGCTGGAATACTACGCCGGCCTGGTGCCAGCCATCGAAGGTGAGCAGATCCCACTGCGCGACACTTCCTTCGTCTACACCCGCCGCGAGCCACTGGGCGTAGTCGCCGGTATCGGCGCGTGGAACTACCCGATCCAGATCGCCCTGTGGAAATCCGCACCGGCCCTGGCCGCCGGTAACGCGATGATCTTCAAGCCAAGCGAAGTCACCTCGCTGACCACTCTGAAACTGGCCGAGATCTACACCGAGGCTGGCGTTCCAGCGGGCGTGTTCAACGTACTGACCGGCAGCGGCCGTGAAGTCGGCACCTGGCTGACCGAGCACCCGCGCATCGAAAAAGTCTCCTTCACCGGCGGCACCGACACCGGCAAGAAAGTCATGGCCAGCGCGTCGAGCTCCTCGCTCAAGGACGTGACCATGGAGCTGGGCGGCAAGTCCCCGCTGATCATTTTCGACGACGCCGACCTCGACCGCGCCGCCGACACCGCCATGATGGCCAACTTCTACAGCTCCGGTCAGGTCTGCACCAACGGCACCCGCGTGTTCGTGCCCAAGCACCTGCAAGCCGCGTTCGAAGCCAAGATCGTTGAGCGTGTTGCGCGTATTCGCATCGGCAACCCGGAAGACGAAAACACCAACTTCGGCCCGCTGGTCAGCTTCGCCCACATGGAAAGCGTGCTGGGCTACATCGCCAAAGGCAAAGAGCAAGGCGCCCGTCTGCTGTGCGGCGGCGACCGCCTCACCGAAGGCGACTTCGCCAAAGGCGCCTTCGTGGCCCCGACCGTGTTCACCGACTGCACCGATGACATGGTGATCGTGCGTGAAGAAATCTTTGGCCCGGTGATGAGCATCCTCACCTATGAAACCGAAGAAGAAGTGATCCGCCGCGCCAACGACACCGACTTCGGCCTGGCCGCTGGCCTGGTCACCAAGGACCTGAACCGCGCCCACCGCGTGATTCATCAACTGGAAGCCGGTATCTGCTGGATCAACGCCTGGGGCGAGTCCGACGCGAAGATGCCGGTTGGCGGCTACAAGCAGTCGGGCGTGGGCCGTGAGAACGGCATCAGCTCGCTGAACAACTTCACCCGCATCAAATCGGTACAGGTTGAATTGGGCGATTACGCCTCGGTGTTCTAACACCCGAGCCTTGTATTGCCCGTGAGGCCATCGCGGGCAAGCCCGGCTCCCACATTTGTTCTGTGTGAACCCGATCAAATGTGGGAGCTGGTTTGCCTGCGATCGAGTGCTAAGCACTCGCCAGACCTGACCACACTTCAAAGAGGGTACATTCATGTCCCAAGAATACGATTACATCATTGTGGGTGCCGGCTCTGCCGGTAACACCCTGGCGACCCGTCTGACCGAAGACGAAGGCGTCACCGTTTTGCTGCTGGAAGCCGGTGGCCCCGACTACCGCCTCGACTTCCGCACCCAGATGCCAGCCGCCCTGGCCTTCCCGCTGCAAGGCCGCCGCTACAACTGGGCCTACGAAACCGATCCAGAGCCACACATGGACGGCCGCCGGATGGAATGCGGTCGCGGCAAGGGCCTGGGTGGCTCTTCCCTGATCAACGGCATGTGCTACATCCGTGGCAACGCCATGGACTACGACAACTGGTCGAAGCTGCCGGGCCTGGAAGACTGGACCTACCTGGACTGCCTGCCGTATTTCCGCAAAGCCGAAACCCGCGACATCGGCCCCAACGATTGGCACGGTGGCGATGGCCCAGTCAGCGTGACCACGCCGAAAGCGGGCAACAACCCGCTGTTCCACGCCATGGTTGAAGCGGGCGTACAGGCCGGTTACCCACGTACCGAAGACTTGAACGGCTACCAGCAAGAAGGCTTCGGCCCGATGGACCGTACCGTTACGCCGAACGGCCGTCGCGCCAGCACCGCACGCGGTTACCTGGACACGGCAAAAAAGCGTTCGACCCTGACCATCGTCACCCATGCCCTCACTGACAAAGTGTTGTTCGAAGGCAAGCGTGCGGTCGGTGTGCGTTACCTGATCGGCGCCGCCGAAGAGCGTGTTGAAGCCCGTGCGCGCAAAGAAGTGCTGGTGTGCAGCGGCGCAATCGCTTCGCCGCAACTGCTGCAACGCTCCGGTGTCGGCCCGGCCAAACTGCTGGAAAGCCTCGATATCCCGGTGGTCCACGACCTGCCGGGCGTGGGTGAAAACCTGCAGGACCACCTTGAGCTGTACCTGCAATACGCGTGCACCCAGCCAGTGTCGCTGTACCCGTCGCTGCTCTGGTACAACCAGCCGGCAATTGGTGCCGAATGGCTGTTCAACGGCACCGGCATCGGCGCCAGCAACCAGTTCGAAGCGGGCGGTTTCATTCGTACCCGTGAAGAGTTCGAGTGGCCGAACATCCAGTACCACTTCCTGCCGGTGGCGATTAACTACAACGGCAGCAACGGTGTGAAAGAGCACGGTTTCCAGGCGCACATGGGCTCCATGCGTTCGCCAAGCCGTGGCCGTATTCAGCTGAAGTCGAAGAACCCACGGGACTACCCGAGCATCCTCTTCAACTACATGGCCACCGAGCAGGACTGGCAGGAGTTCCGCGACGGCATCCGCCTGACCCGTGAAATCATGCAGCAGCCGGCACTGGACCCGTACCGTGGCCGCGAAATCAGCCCGGGTATCGAAGTGCAAACCGATGAGCAGTTGGACAAGTTCATCCGCGAGCACGCCGAGACCGCGTTCCACCCGTCCTGCTCGTGCAAGATGGGCACCGACGAGATGGCCGTAGTCGATGGCGAAGGCCGCGTACATGGTGTGCAGGGCTTGCGGGTGGTCGATGCCTCGATCATGCCGATCATCACCACCGGCAACCTGAACGCGCCAACGATCATGATCGCCGAGAAAATCGCCGACAAGATCCGTGGCCGCAAGCCACTGCCGCGCAGCACTGCGGATTACTACGTGGCAGGCGATGCGCCGGTGCGTGGCAAGCCGTTGCGTGAAGTGGGGCCGTTGGCGCAGTAACTCCAGCACCGCGGCGCCTGCATCGCAGGCAAGCCAGCTCCCACAGTTGACCGAGTTCGCCTGAACAACTCGGTCAACTGTGGGAGCCGGGCTTGCCCGCGATGAGGCCCGACCAGACACCGCAAAATTACCCGCCGACACTTTCCTTGATGATCGTTCCCACGCTCCGCGTGGGAACGCATCCTGTGATGCTCTGCGTCACGCCCTTCAAGAGCGGACGCAGAGCGTCCAGGGTGGCATTCCCACGCAGAGCGTGGGAACGATCACACAACAAAACCTCCCTTGATCAGCTCCTCGCCCAGGCCTACTCTGTTCGCCTGCCCGCGCCGAGCCGCCCACAAGGAAGGCCCCATGTTCGAACACCACGCCACGCTCAAGAAACACTTCGGTGCCCTGCGCACCACCGCCGAATTTTTCTCCCTGCGCTACGTGCGCGAATCCGGCCAGTACCTGTCGGTACGCAAGAACGTCGCCGAGCCGCCTCACCTGGGCCATGATGAAGGCGCCATGCTCACCGTGCGTCTCAACGGCGTGGAAGCCTACGCCGCGACCAACGATATTTCCCTTGCCGGTCTGCAGGCCGCCCTTGAGCGCGCTGAACAACAAGCCAGGCTTATCAAGCCCCACGCCCTGCTCGACCTGCACCAGCAACCGGTGTCCAGCGACGTCGCCGACTACCTGTCGCCCGACCTCGACCAGCCCTTCCCGTCCCTGAGCGACTGCTACCAATTGCTCGGCGATGAGTCCGCCGCCGTGCCCGAGGATGAGCGCCTGGTGAGCTGGGAAGTCAGCCTGGGGACCACGCGGGTTGAACAGATCTACCTCAACAGCGCCGGCGCCCAATTGCGTCAGGCCCAGCGCTTTGTCTTTCCGGGCCTGAGTGTGACCGCCTTCGACGGCAACGACAGCCAGACCCGTACCCTGGGCGGTACCAACTTCGGCCAGCAAGGCAGTGCCGGGGTGATCCAGCGTTTTGGCCTGGTGGGCGCCGCCCGCAAGGTGGCCGACGAAGCCCTGCAATTGCTGCTCGCACCGAATACGCCCCACGGCCCGCGTGACCTGCTGCTGATGCCCGACCAGATGATCCTGCAGATCCACGAGTCCATCGGCCATCCGCTGGAGCTGGATCGCATCCTCGGTGACGAGCGCAATTACGCCGGCACCAGTTTTGTGAAAGCCAGCGATTTCGGCCACCTGCAATATGGCTCGCCGCTGCTCAACGTCACTTTCGACCCGGACATCCCCGAACAGCTTGCCAGCTACGCTCATGACGACGACGGCACGCCTGCCAGCAAGCAATTTCTGATTCGCGAGGGCCTGCTGCTCAAGCCCTTGGGCGGGGCCTTATCGCAATTTCGCGCCAACCTGCCAGGCGTCGCCAACAGCCGCGCTTGCGGCTGGAACCGTGCACCCATCGACCGCATGGCCAACCTGAATATCGAGCCTGGGGATAAAAGCCTCGCGCAATTGGTGGGCGGCATTGAGAGCGGCATCCTGATGTCGACCAACCGCTCGTGGTCCATCGACGATGCGCGCAACAAGTTCCAGTTCGGCTGCGAGTGGGGCCAGTTGATCGAAAACGGCGAGCTCAAGGGCGTGGTGAAGAACCCCAACTACCGGGCGATTTCCGCGCAGTTCTGGCGCAAGCTCAGCGCGGTGGGCGACGCCAGCACCTTCAAGGTCTTGGGCACGCCGAACTGCGGCAAGGGCGAACCCAACCAGGTGATCCGTGTCGGCCATGCGTCGCCGGCCTGTGTATTCAGCAATGTGGATGTATTTGGGGGCGATGCCTGATGAACCATTTCAAGGCACTGGTGGACTGGCTCAAGCAGGCGGTCACCGATCAAGAACAATTTCACCTCGGCTACGCGGATGAGGCGTCCGAGTTCGTGCGCTTCAACCACGCGCAGGTACGCCAGGCCGGGCAGGTACAGCAGGCCAGCCTGAACCTCAAGCTGATCAACGATGGGCGCCACGCCGACCTGGGCATCACCCTGTCGGGCGAGGCGCAGCTGGATCGCCAGCGCCTGGCGAATGGCCTGCAACAACTGCGCGAAACCTTGCCGCTGTTGCCGCCTGACCCGTACCTGCTGCTGAACCCCGACGCCTGGCACAACCATAACGAACAGCTGCGCCCGCTGCCGGAACTGGCCCAAGTGCTGGACGATATCAGCCGGGCCGCCGATGGCGTGGACCTGGTTGGCTTCTACGCCTCCGGCCCGATCAGCCGCGGTTTCGCCAGCTCATTGGGTGCGTTCGGCTGGCACCGGGCTAACAGCTTCAATTTCGACTTCAGCCTGTTCCACGCCAATGGCGAAGCGGTAAAAGCCAGCTACGCCGGGCACACCTGGAACAGCGTCGAATTCGCCGCCCGTTTCCAACAGGCCCGTGAGCAACTGGCGTTTCTCGGTCGCCCGCTCCACACCCTGGCACCCGGCCAATACCGCGCCTACCTGGCGCCGGCAGCGCTGGAAGAAATCATCAGCATCATCACCTGGGGTGGTTTTTCGGCCCAGGCCATCGCGAGCAAAGGCAGTTCGTTGCAACGCCTGTACGCGGGTGATCAGTCACTGAGCCCGCTGGTGACGGTGGATGAGCAGATCAGCGGCTCCCTGAGCCAGGCGTTTTCCACTGAAGGCTACCCGCGCAAGGATGTCACCCTGATCAACGCAGGCAAGGCCGAGGGCCAGTTGATCAACTCTCGCAGCGCCGCCGAATACGGCTTGAGCACCAACGGCGCCAGCAGCGACGAGTCGCCCAGCGCCTTGCAAATGGCCGCAGGCAACCTGGCCCAGGCCGATATTCTCAAGCAGTTGGGCACAGGGCTGTATATCAGCAACCTCTGGTACCTGAACTACTCCGACCTGCCGGCAGCGCGCCTGACCGGCATGACGCGCTTTGCGACCTTCTGGGTGGAGAATGGCGAAATCAAGGCACCGGTCAGCACCATGCGCTTTGATGACAGTGTTTACAGCCTGCTTGGCTCACAGCTTGAAGCGTTGACCACTGATCGAGAACTGCTGCTGTCGCCCAGTACCTACAGCCAGCGTAATACTGCCTCCAACCTATTGCCGGGAGCCTTGATCAAGCGTTTGACCCTGACCTTATAAATCTTGCCACCCGCCCACGTGCCTGCACGTGATGCATGACCTTGCCTGGACTGGGCAAGCTGGAGTCTTGAGATGAACCATGGAAGTTTCGTCATAGAAAAACTGTTCAAGCAATACAACGTTCACGTGGAGCAACTTAGTAACGACCCACATAGAAAAACCGTACTGATGGTCAATGGCGCGTTATCCACCACGCGCTCCTTTGCCCGTACCAGCAAATGCCTGGCCGAGCACTTCAATGTGCTGCTGTTCGACTTGCCCTTCTCTGGCTTGTCACGCGAGCACAACACCGAACTCGACCTGGTCACCAAGGACGACGAGGTGCAAATCCTGCGTGCCTTGGTGGATCGCTTTGAGGTCAACCATCTAGTCTCGGCCTCCTGGGGCGGCATCTCCACGCTGTTGACCCTGGCGCATAACCCGCCCTCCATCGAAAGCTCGGTGGTGATGGCGCTGGCGCCCAACCTCAACCAGGCGATGCTGGAGTATGTCGAGCGTGTGCGTGTGCTGATCGAGGCCGATGACAAGTCGGCGGTCGGCCATCTGCTCAACGAAACGGTGGGCAAATACCTGTCGCCGCGCCTCAAACGCAATAACCATCGGCACCTGTCGACCATGGCCACCACCGAGTACCGCCAGGCGCGCTTTCATATTCATCAGGTGCTGGGCTTGGGTGATGGCAATTACCTGCCGGCGCTCAAGCAGATTGAAACACCGGTGCACTTTCTCAACGGCGCACTGGACGAATACACGCCGGCTGACGAGGCCCAGCTGTTCAAACACTACGTAGGCCGCAGCAGCTTTGCGGTGGCCGAACACACCGGCCATCTGCTCGACCTGGAGTCCCGCGAATCCGCGCTGGCAGTGCATCGGGCGTTGCTGGATTTCCTGGTGGGCGAACATGTGACATTGTCAGCTATAGACGAACCGCCAGTGGGAAAAGGCGCGACGGATGGCGCATAATCGCCGACACATAGCCTGCTAATTAAAAGGGATCCCATGCCGAATCGTGCCCCTCTCGATGCCAAGACTGCCCGCTGGCTCCCCTGGGTGGTAGCGATTGCCTTCTTCATGCAGTCGCTGGACGGGACGATTCTCAACACCGCGCTGCCGGCCATGGCGCAGGACCTCGCGGAAAACCCGCTGCGCATGCAAGGGGTGGTGATCGCCTACATGCTCACCGTTGCCTTGCTGATTCCGGCATCGGGCTGGATCGCTGACCGCTTTGGCACCAAGAAGATTTTCTTTGGCGCGATCATGCTGTTCAGCATCGGGTCGCTGCTGTGTGCGCTGTCCAGTAGCTTGAGCATGCTGGTGGGCGCACGGGTGATCCAGGGCCTGGGCGGTGCGCTGATGCTGCCGGTCGGGCGGCTGGTGGTACTGCGCGCTTATCCGCGTTCCGAGCTGGTGCGGATCATGGGCTTCATCACCATTCCCGGCCTGCTCGGCCCCTTGCTTGGCCCGACCATGGGCGGCTGGATGGTGCAATACCTGACCTGGCACTGGATCTTCCTGATCAACCTGCCGGTGGGCATGATCGGCTGCTATGCCGTGTGGAAATTCATCCCCGACCTGCGCGGCAGCGAGCGCACGCGCTTCGACGGCCTGGGCTTTCTGCTGTTCGGCGCGGCGATGGTACTGATCACCATCGCCATGGAGGGCCTGGGCGAACTGCACCTGCCGCACCTGCGGGTGATGTTGCTGTTGTTCGGCGGGCTTGCCTGCCTGGCGGCGTACTGGCTGCGCGCCGGGCACATCGACAACCCGCTGTTCTCGCCGGTGCTGTTCAAGACGCGCACCTTTGCCGTGGGGATCCTCGGCAACCTGTTTGCGCGCCTGGGCAGCGGCGCACTGCCGTTCCTGGTGCCGCTGCTGTTACAAGTGGCGCTGGGCTATTCGCCGTCAGAAGCCGGCATGAGCATGCTGCCGCTGGCGGCGGCGGCAATGTTCGCCAAATCCATCGCGCGCCCGCTTATCGAGCGCCTCGGCTACCGCATCGTCCTGACCGGCAACACCCTGGCCCTGGGCCTGATGCTGGCGAGCATGGGCCTGGTCAGCGAACAAACGCCCTACCCGCTGCTGTTGGCCATGCTGGCGGTACTGGGGGCCATCAACTCCCTGCAATTTACCGCGATGAACACCGTCACCCTGATCGACCTCGACGACGCCCAGGCCAGCAGCGGCAACAGCTTGCTGTCGGTGGTGGCGCAGCTGTCCCTCAGCCTCGGCGTGGCCTGTGCCGGCGCGTTGCTTGGCGGGTTTACTGCCGAGGCCGGCAATGACGGTGTGGAAAGTGTCCTCGGCGCGTTCCAGCTGACCTTCCTCACCGTGGGCATCATGGCGATGCTGGCGGCGGCGATCTTCCTGCAACTGTCGCCTAAAGACGGCAAACGGGTGGTCAGCCGCGAGCACGATATCGAGCACTAACGGGCGTCTCGTCGAGAACTTGCGAGGAAAATCCCACGAGACTGGTACACTGCGCGACATTTTGTTTTGCAGAGCCAGTCCCGTGACTACCATCGCCACCGCTTTTAATACTTTGCCCCTGTCCGCCGCCATGCTGGCTAACCTCGACTCGCTGGGTTACGTCGAGATGACGCAGATCCAGGCGCAAAGCTTGCCGGTGATCCTCAAAGGGCTGGACCTCATTGCCCAGGCCAAGACCGGCAGCGGCAAGACCGCCGCCTTCGGCATCGGCTTGTTGAACCCGATCAACCCGCGCTACTTCGGTTGCCAGGCGCTGGTGATGTGCCCGACCCGTGAGCTGGCCGACCAGGTCGCCAAGGAAATCCGCCGCCTGGCCCGTGCCGAAGACAACATCAAGGTACTGACCCTGTGCGGCGGCGTGTCCCTCGGCCCGCAGATCGCCTCCCTGGAGCATGGCGCCCACGTTATCGTCGGCACCCCGGGACGCATCCAGCAGCACCTGCGTAAAGGTTCTCTGGTGCTGGACGGCTTGAACACCCTGATTCTCGACGAAGCCGACCGCATGCTCGACATGGGCTTCTACGACGCCATCGAAGACATCATCAGCAAGACCCCACCGCGCCGCCAGACCCTGCTGTTCTCGGCCACCTACCCGGTGAGCATCAAGCAACTGGCCTCCAAGTTCATGCGTGCGCCTCAGCAAGTGAAAGCCGAAGCGTTCCACTCCGACGACCAGATCGAACAACGCTTCTACGAGATCTCCCCGGAAGAGCGCATGGACGCCGTGACCAAGGTGCTGGCGCACTTCCGCCCGGCCTCCTGCGTGGCGTTCTGCTTTACCAAGCAGCAAGTGCAGGAAACCGTCGACCACCTGACGTCCAAGGGCATTTCCGCTGTTGGACTGCATGGTGACCTGGAACAGCGCGACCGTGACCAGGTACTGGCGATGTTTGCCAACCGCAGCACCTCGGTGCTGGTGGCCACCGACGTCGCCGCTCGAGGCCTGGACATCGACGCCCTGGACATGGTGATCAACGTCGAACTGGCCCGCGACTCGGAAATTCACATCCACCGTGTAGGCCGTACCGGCCGTGCCGGTGAGACCGGCATCGCCATCAGCCTGGTGGCGCCGTCCGAAGCCCACCGCGCCCAGGCCATTGAGCAACTGCAGAAGTCGCCGCTGAACTGGGACCAACTGGACAACCTCAAGCCGCAAAGCGGTGGCCCGCTGTTGCCGCAGATGAGCACCCTGTGCATCGCTGCCGGGCGTAAGGACAAGGTTCGCCCAGGCGACATCCTCGGCGCATTGACCGGTGAAGCCGGCATTCCGGGTGCCCAGGTCGGCAAGATCGCTATCTTTGATTTCCAGGCCTTCGTGGCCGTGGAACGCGGCATCGCCAAGCAGGCGTTGCAGCGTTTGAATGACGGCAAGATCAAAGGCCGTTCGCTGCGCGTGCGCATTTTGTAATAACACCGAGTTCCCATTACAGGAACCGAATGAATGTGGGAGCTGGCTTGCCTGCGATAGCGACGGTGAATCCACTACCGCTATCGCAGGCAAGCCAGCTCCCACAGGGTTGATGGCATTTCAAATCAATAGTTTTGTGAGGACATGGCTGTGCGCTCGACCGAAGTTGTGATCATTGGCGCCGGCGCCGCAGGCTTGATGTGCGCGCTGACCGCCGCCGGGCGTGGGCGCAAGGTGATGTTGATCGACCACGCCAACAAGGCCGGCAAGAAAATCCTGATGTCCGGTGGCGGCCGCTGCAACTTCACCAACATGTACACCGAGCCGGCCAACTTCCTCTCGCACAACGCGCACTTCTGCAAATCGGCCCTGGCCCGTTATACACAGTGGGATTTTATCGGGCTGGTGGCCAAACACGGCGTGCCGTACCACGAGAAGAAACTCGGCCAGCTGTTCTGCGACAACAAGTCCAGCGACATCCTCGGCATGCTGCTCGACGAGTGCATCCAGACCGGCGCGAGCCTGCACCTGGACACCTCCATCGAGGCAATCGCCAAGCTCGAAAGCGGCTATCAACTGCAAACCACCCTGGGTGAACTGCGCTGTGAATCCCTGGTGATCGCCACGGGCGGTTTGTCGATCCCGACGCTGGGCGCCACCGGTTTCGGTTACCAAGTGGCCAGGCAATTCGGCCATGAACTGCTGCCAACCCGCGCCGGGCTCGTGCCGTTCACCATCACCGACCAGCTCAAGGAGTTGTGCGGCGAGTTGTCCGGCACCTCGGTCGACTGCCTGGTGAGCTGCAACGGCCAGAGTTTTCGCGAGAACATCCTGTTCACCCATCGCGGCCTGAGCGGGCCGGCGATCTTGCAGATTTCCTCGTATTGGCACCCCGGCGACACGGTGGAAATCAACCTGCTGCCCGACCACGACGCCCATGCCTGGCTGCAACAGCAACAGGCCGAACACCCCAACAGCGAGTTGAAAACCCTGCTGGGCGAGATCTTCACCAAGAAGATGGCCAACCTGCTGGCCCAAAGCTGGTTCGAATCCAAACCGATGAAGCAGTACACCCACGCTGAAATGGCCGATATCGCGCAAAAGCTGGGGAGCTGGCAACTGGTACCGGCCGGCACCGAGGGTTATCGCACTGCCGAGGTGACATTGGGCGGGGTGGATACGCGGGAAGTGTCGTCCAAGACCATGGAATCGCTGAAAAGCCCCGGCCTGTACTTTATCGGCGAAGTGCTGGATGTGACCGGCCACCTGGGCGGGTTCAATTTCCAGTGGGCCTGGGCCTCGGGTTACGCGGCCGCGCAATACGCCTGATGTGCACCTTGAGATGCAATCCCCCTGTGGGAGCTGGCTTGCCTGCGATAGCGGCAGTGAATCCCACATCGTTATCGCAGGCAAGCCAGCTCCCACATTGGTTTTGCAGTGATCCTGAAAATTTTGCTGTCCGATGTGATCGCCACGCTTGCCGTGGCGTCATTACTGGCTCAATTTAGCGACAACGTCCCGGAAGACTCCAGACTTCATGTCATCGACCTCGTTCAAGCAGTCCATGCGGCGCCTGTGGGCGCTGGATAAATTCAGCTACAGCGTACGGGTGTTCATCGCCCTCACCGGCAGCATGGCATTGTGTTGGTACCAGGATGAAATGACGCTGCTGATCCCGCTGTTCCTGGGGATTATCGCCAGCGCCCTGGCCGAGACCGATGACAGCTGGCAAGGCCGTCTCAATGCGCTGGCGGTGACACTGGTGTGTTTCAGCATCGCCGCGCTGTCGGTAGAACTGCTGTTCCCCTACCCCTGGATATTTGCCGTCGCCCTGGCCGTGGCCAGTTTCGGCCTGACCATGCTCGGCGCACTGGGCGAACGCTATGGCGCGATTGCCTCGGCCACCTTGATTCTGTCGGTCTACACCATGATCGGCGTGGACCAGCGCGGCGGCGCCGTCACGGATTTCTGGCATGAGCCGCTGCTGCTGGTCGCCGGTGCCGCCTGGTACGGCGTGCTGTCCGTGCTGTGGCAGGCGCTGTTTTCCAACCAGCCGGTGCAGCAGAGCCTGGCGCGGTTGTTCCGCGAGCTGGGGCGTTACCTCAAGCTCAAGTCATCGTTGTTCGAACCGATCCGGCAGCTGGATGTGGAAGCGCGACGCCTGGAATTGGCCCAGCAAAATGGCCGAGTAGTGGCTGCACTGAATGCCGCGAAGGAAATCATCCTGCACCGCGTCGGCAATGGCCGACCGGGCTCGAAGGTCAGCCGCTACCTGAAACTGTACTTCCTGGCCCAGGACATCCACGAGCGCGCCAGTTCCTCCCACTACCCCTACAACGCCCTTACTGAAGCCTTCTTCCATAGCGATGTGCTGTTTCGCTGCCAGCGCTTGCTGCGCCAGCAAGGCAAGGCCTGCCAGACCCTGGCTGAGTCGATCCAACTGCGCCAACCGTTCATCTATGACGACAGCTTTGCCCAAGCCCTGGGCGACCTCAACGCGTCCCTGGAGCACCTGCGCATCCAGAGCAACCCAGCCTGGCGTGGCCTGCTGCGTTCACTTCGAGCCTTGGCGGCCAACCTGTCCACCCTCGACCGCCTGCTGGGCGACGCCAGCAACCCCGATGCCCTGGCGGACGCCACCGACAGTAACCTGCTGGACCGCGCCCCGCGCAACCTCAAGGAAATGTGGACGCGCCTGCGCACCCAACTGACGCCCACCTCGCTGCTGTTTCGCCACGCCCTGCGCCTGTCCCTGGCGTTGACCGTCGGCTACGCCACCCTACACGCCATTCACGCGTCTCAGGGTTACTGGATCATCCTCACCACCCTGTTCGTGTGCCAACCGAGCTACGGCGCCACCCGGCGCAAGCTCGGCCAGCGGATTATCGGCACCGCCATCGGCCTCACCGTGGCCTGGGCGCTGTTTGATCTGTTCCCCAACCCAGTGGTGCAGTCGATGTTCGCTATCGCCGCAGGCCTGGTGTTCTTTATCAACCGCACCACCCGCTACACCCTGGCGACGGCGGCGATCACCCTGATGGTGCTGTTCTGCTTCAACCAGGTGGGCGATGGCTACGGGCTGTTCCTGCCGCGCCTGTTCGATACCTTGCTCGGCAGCCTGATCGCGGGCCTGGCGGTGTTCCTGTTCCTGCCGGACTGGCAAGGCCGACGCTTGAACAAAGTGCTGGCCAATACCCTGACCTGCAACAGCATCTACCTGCGCCAGATCATGCAGCAATACGCCGCCGGCAAGAGTGACGACCTGGCTTACCGCCTGGCCCGCCGCAACGCCCACAACGCCGATGCCGCGTTGTCCACCACCCTGGCGAATATGCTGATGGAGCCGGGGCACTTCCGTAAGGAAGCCGACGTGGGCTTCCGCTTCCTGGTGCTGTCTCACACCTTGCTCAGCTACTTATCCGGATTGGGTGCACACCGCGATACTCAGCTACCGACCGACGTACGCGAGCACTTGATCGAAGGCGCGGGCAACAGCCTGGCGGCGAGCATCGATGAGATCGCCACCGGCCTGGCCAATAAACAGCCGATTGCGATCCAGAGTGATGCCGAGGAAGGGTTGGCGGCCGAGCTGGAGCAAATGCCCGATGAGATCGATGAGGCGCAGCGGTTGGTGCAGACGCAGTTGGCGTTGATTTGCCGGCAGTTGGGGCCGTTGCGTACGTTGGCGGCGCATCTGATCAAGGAGACCGGCGCGGCTTAGACCGCTATCGCAGGCAAGCCAGCTCCCACATTTGACCGAGTTCCAATATAAGAAGGCGGGCAAAATGTGGGAGCCGGGCTGGCCCGCGATGAGGCCCGCAAGCACGCTACATCCCATGCGCCTTCATCAAGCGCGCATAACTGCCATCAGCCTTCATCCTGGCAATCTCCCGATCAAAGCTGGCAACGATTTGCGCATGCTCGGGGTTCTTCAAACTGACCAGAATATGCAGGCTGTTCTCGCTCAACGGCTTGCCCACAAACGCCACGGCATTGCGCACCCGCGGCGACTCCCGAGCCAGGTAATAGCGCGCTACGTATTCGTCTTCCAGCGTCAACCGCACACGCCGCGCCGCGAGCATGCGCACCGCCATGGCGAAGTTGTGCACCGGTACTTTCTGTAGCTGGGTGTCTTGATCGAACGCAGCCGAGTAAGCGTAACCGCGTACCACGGCGATGGTCTCGTCGTGCAGTCGGGCCAGGTTCTGATAAACGATGTCATCGTCGCTGCGCTTGAGAAAGCGCACACGGTTAAGCAGGTACTCAGCAGAAAATTGGCCAAACTGCGTGCGGGCCTCGTCGTACCAGGCGTTGATCAGCACATCGTAGCGCCCATCGCCCACGCCCTTGAGCGCACGAGCCCAAGGCACCTGTTCAAAATCACTCGCGTACCCCGCACGGGCCAGGGCCGTGCTGACGATATCCGTGGCCAAGCCGCCATTGATCAAGGTGGCATCGGTGAATGGCGGCCAGCCATCCGCCACCAGACGCAGACGCTGTGCCAGCACTGGTTGGGCCAGTAGCAGCACTGCGATCAAAGCAACGGCACGAGTCAATCGCGGCATGCTCAAAGTCCTTGGCGGGCAGGCGGTGGCCTGATAACAGTAGCTCATCAATAAGCTTGCATTGCAGATTACACAAAGAAGCCAACGGCGCACGCACTGAATGATGGCAAATTGACGCCATTCACACATTTGTCAATTTTAGACAGCGGCGCCCGTCACGCTTACTATCCAGGCACGTCTTTATAAGAGCACACATCATGACGGTTGATTGGGTTTGCAAACATCACGACGACTTGGGCAAGGACCAGCTGTATGCCGTCCTGCGCTTGCGCAGCGAGGTATTCGTCGTCGAGCAGAAATGCGCGTATCAGGACATCGACGGGCAGGACCTAGCGGGGGACACCCACCACCTGATGGCCTGGAATGATAACGAGCTGGTGGCTTACCTGCGGCTGCTGGACCCGGAGACCCAGGGCGGCGATGTGGTGATTGGCCGCGTCATCGTTTCGCCAGCGGCACGGGGCACCGGGCTGGGGCATCAAATGCTGGAAGAGGCGCTTGAGCGTATTGAGGATATCTGGCCGCAAACGCCGATTTTTCTCTCGGCCCAGGCGCACTTGCAGGGGTATTACGGGCGGTATGGGTTTGTGGTGGCGGGTGAGGAATACCTGGAAGATGATATTCCACATATTGGTATGCGGCGCCTCTGAGCGCGCCATCGCAGGCAAGCCAGCTCCCACATTGGAACGCATTCAACTGTGGGAGCCGGGCTTGCCCGCGATAGCGTCAGTCCTGCCAAAGCCGACCTTCAGGGATAGCCCAACACCTGCTTGATCGACGCCAGATTAGCCTCGATCCACCCCCGATCAATCGCCCCCCAGTCCCGGATCCGATAGCGCCCGGCATGGTGACGCGCACCGTCCTCCTGCTCGAACTCACACACAATATCCAGGTCGGCCAACGCCGCAATGGTGTCCTGGGCGGTACGCCGAGGCATGCCGGTGGCCTCGGTCAGCGCCGGGACGCTGCTGGCCAGTTGGCTGTCGATCAAGTACGCCACGTACAGGCGGCGGTAGAAGCTGCTTTTGGTCTTGCTCACATCCATGGTCAGTCGCCTTGGGGTTAGGGCTTGCCCTGCAAATCGCGCCAGGTGAGGTACACACGCAGGTCGAATTCCACCTGATGGTAGCCCGGCATCATGTATTGACAGAGTTTATAGAACGCCTTGTTGTGGTCCGACTCCTTGAAGTGAGCCAACTCGTGTACCACGATCATGCGCAGAAACTCCGGGGCCGCCTCCTTGAACAGCGACGCGATGCGAATCTCTTTCTTGGATTTGAGATTACCGCCTTGCACCCGGGAAATCGTGGTGTGCAAACCCAAGGCACGATGGGTCAGGTCCAGGCGGTTGTCGAACAGCACCTTGTCGATAGACGGCGCGTTACGCAGGTGCTCCTGCTTCAAGGCCAGGGCATAGGCGTACAGGGCCTTGTCGCTCTGCACCCCATGGCGTTCGGGGTAGCGCTGTTCCAGGTAAGCCCCCAACTGGTCCTTGGCGATCAGTTGGCGCACTTGCTCCTGGAGCGCGGCGGGATAGGCCTGGAGGTATTTCAACGCGGTCATGGGCTCTGCAACGCAATTGGGACGGGCGCCAGTGTAGCGAATTCAAAGCGCGCGAGGGTAAGACCAGCCGGCAACGTCTTCGGCCATCAACGGCAGCGCCGCCCACGGCCCCTGGATATACGCGCAGCCATTGGCCTTTAGCCACTGTGTTTGCTCAAGGGTCTCCACGCCTTCGGCGATCACCAGCACACCAAAATGCTCACACAGTTGGATGATGCTGCGCGCCATCGCCCCATCCCGCGCCGAGCCAGGCAGGCGCGCCACTAATTGAGGGTCAAGCTTGAGGGTATCGAATGCCAGGTCGCGCAAATGGGCCAGGGAGCACTGGCCGCAGCCAAAATCGTCCAGGGCAATCCGCACCCCGATCCGGCGCAGTAACTGGAGTTGCTTGGTAGACTCGGCAAGATTACTCATCAAGCAGTCCTCGCCGATTTCCACCTCCAGTTGCCGCGCCTGTAATCCATGCCGCTCCAGCATCTGCTGCAGTTGGTTGGCCAGGTTGGGCATGTTGAACTGGCTGCTGCTCAGGCTCACGCTCAACACCAGTTCGGGGTCGAAGGTGGCTTGCCAGGCCTGGCGCTGGGCAGCGACTTGCTGGTAGATCCAGGCACTCAACTGGTTGATCAACCGCGCCTCTTCCAGCAGCGGCAAGAACAGGCCCGGCGGCACATCGCCGACGCTGGGATGCTGCCAGCGCAACAGCGCTTCGACGCCGCGCAAACGCCCGTCTTCCAGGCAAACCTGAGGCTGGTACACCAAGGTGAAGTCCTTGTTGGCAATGGCGGTACGCACACTGTCTTCCAGCATCAACCGCGAGCGGGCGCGGCCGTTCATTTCCTGGTCGTAGTAACGATACTGCTGACGGCCGGCGCGCTTGGCTTCGTACATGGCAATATCCGCCGCCCGCAGCAGGCCGCTCAAGTCCGAGCCGCAATCCGGGAAGGTCGCGATGCCGATACTGACCCCAAGCATCACCTCCAGCCCATCGACCTGCTGGCACACAGAAACCCGCTCGATGAGCTTTTCCGCGATCTTCGCCGCCTGTTCGGGAAACTCCAGCTCCAGCAACGCGGTGAACTCATCCCCGCCCATGCGCCCCAGAATGTCGTAGGAACGCAGGCACGCCTGCATTTGCTCCGAAACCCAACGCAGCACGCGATCCCCGGCGTCATGGCCCAACGTATCGTTGACCCGCTTGAAGCCATCCAGGTCCAGGTACAGCAATACCAGCGCCTGCTCGCTACGTTCGCTGCGCAGCAACGTATTCTCCATCGCCTGATGGAAACCGCGCCGGTTCAGCAGCCCGGTCAACGGGTCGGTCACGGCCTGGAACTCCAGTTGCTGGTGCAGATGCCGTACTTCGGACATGTCCAGCACCGTCACCACCATCGCCTTCTGCTCCACAGGCAAGGGCGCGCAGGACAACGCTACCGGCACCTGCTGGCCCCGACCGGTGCGCAAAATGGCGTCGTGTTGGCGCCACGTCTCGCCCCGGCGATACGCCTCGTACATGGGGAAGCCCAACCAGGCTGGCACATGGGGCTTTTGCAGGAAACTGAGGAAACTCTCGCCCTGCAACTCAGCCATCGTCGCATTCAACAGCCGGGAAATGGCCGGGTTGGCGTACTCGATCACACTGTTTTCGCTCACCACTAAAATGCCCTCGGCGGCGTTATCCAGCACCGAGGCATTAAAAGCGCGGGCCAACTCCAGGTCATGGCTCAGGCGCTGCAAGGCACGGCGATTGCGCTGATGCTCGAGCAACGCCTGCACCTTGGGCTTGAGGATGTGCGGGTCAAAGGGCTTGAACAGATAGTCGATCGCCCCACTGGCGTAGCCTTCAAGCACCGCGTCGGGCGAATGGGCGGTGGCGGTCAGAAAGATAATCGGCGTCATGCGCGTGCGCTGGCTGCCCCGCATCAGGCGCGCGACCTCAAAGCCGTCCATGCCCGGCATGCGCACGTCCAGCAGCACCAAGTCGACGTCATGGGCCAGCAGTAACTCCAAGGCTTCCAGGCCAGACGCAGCAGTGATCACCCGCCAGTCGTCACGCTGCAACAGCGCACGCATGCTGACGAGGTTTTCCGGGTAGTCATCGACCACCAACAGAACCGAAATTGCATCGTCGTGTTGCGGAGCGCCATCCATGCTACGTCTCTTCCTTAGGGAGCTGCACCGGTCACTTTTGCTACCAAGGCCGGATAAACACTGAGGGCTCACTCTAGCCGCGCGGCCAAAAAAGCAGAAGTGACGTGGGTGCCCTCATTGTGCCAAAGACTAGGAAGCCGACTAACGGTAAGGCCCTGTAGCCCGCGGTTCACGGGCAACATGGCTTTTTGGCATTCCTCTGACGCCAATAAATTGCCAGCAATTGTTTAACAATCTCACCCGCACCGCCTATAAAGAACCTGGAAGGCCCTTTGGGCCAATGCCTACACCCTCTGTAAAAAGGCCAACACCATGATCGACCTTTCCACCTGGAACCTGAGCATCCCGGTCGGCTCCCCACCCACGACCATTGAAACGCCAAGGCTGATGAGCGGCTTCAACGATCAATACTTCCAGGCCGAAGGCAGCGATGTGCAGTTCTGGACGCCTGTGACGGGCTCGCGCACCGAAAACGCCATCTACCCACGCAGCGAATTGCGTGAAACCTACGCCGACGGCCGCCTGCGTAACTGGACCTACCCCGAAGCCGACAACTTCCTGCGCGCAACCCTCACCGTCAACCAGGTGCCCTCCTCCGGCAAGATCGTGATCGGCCAGATCCACGCCTACGACAGCCAGAAACCGTTGATCAAGCTGGAGTACCAATTCAAGGAGAAAACCCAGACCGGCAACATCGTCGCCAAAGTGCGCATGCGCCCGGACGAAGCCGAAAGCCAGGTGATCATCGTCGCCTCCAATGTGCCACTGCAGAAGAGCTTCACCTACGTGATCAACCTCAACAAAGCCGGGCTGCTGAGCGTGTATGCCGCCGACAGTGAGTGGAATGAACGCATAGGCGCGGCCTGGGGTGACAAGCCGTTGTACTTCAAGGCGGGGGTGTACGTGCAGGACAATTCGGGCGACACCAATGAGGGCGCGCGGGTGACGTTTGCGAAGTTGGATATTGATCATGAGTGAATCGTCCCGTGAGACACCGGATTTTTCCCAGATAAATCCAAAGCCTTAAACACACCGCCGCCCCCTGTGGGAGCCGGGCTTGCCCGCGATGGCGGCACATCAGCCACTATCCTAGGCGCCTGACACACCGCCATCGCGGGCAAGCCCGGCTCCCACATTGACCATGCATCGACTTCAAGGTCCGGTGTGAGTCCTACAGCACCGTTGCGGCCAGCCACATCGCCGCTTATAGTTCGCCCCGTCGCTGGCATTGATCGGCGATAGGGTTTCGCAGCCCTAACGATACGTGTGTAACCAAGCATCATGAATACAACGATGAGCGCTTCGGCGCCCGTCGTCTGTTTAATGGTGGCTGTGTGTGGGAGACCTTCGGGTCTGCCGGGTTCCTCGTATCCTCGGTCTGCGAACCTGCACACAGCTACCACCCACTTCGTTTCGCAGCGAATGGCGGTAGTCCTTTTCAGATACGAGGAATATTTGCCATGACCCAACAGCTTCCACCCCGCCGCTTTAGCCCCTGCACAGAAACCGCCACCGACTACCCCGTGCTGCTGATCGACAGTGAAGCCCCACTGCTCGAACTCCACGCCTGCCTGCGCGAACGCCTCAACGCCGCTCTGGAACACCTCAACCTGATGGCTTGCTCCAGCCTGCCGGATTTTGCCGAGCGCGACCTGAACAACATGGCCAATACCGCACGCATTCTGGTGCAGGACGTGAGTGATGTGTTTCGGGTCATTGAACACCGTGGTTTCGGCGCTTCATCTGCAAGTTGATTAAATGGTGTCCATAAAAAAGCCCGCATCGCTGCGGGCTTTTTATTAACACTTGAGGCTCAGTTCACCTTAGCGTTCAACTCACCTTTCAAATACCGCTGGTACATCGCTTCCAGTGAGATCGGCTTGATCTTCGAAGCATTACCCGCCGTACCAAACGCTTCATAACGTGCGATACACACATCACGCATCGCCGTCACGGTGGCGCCGAAGAATTTACGCGGGTCGAACTCGCTCGGGTTGGTGGCCATCAGGCGACGCATCGCACCGGTGGAGGCCAGGCGCAGGTCGGTGTCGATGTTGACCTTGCGCACGCCGTACTTGATGCCTTCGACGATTTCTTCAACCGGTACGCCGTAGGTTTCTTTGATGTCGCCGCCGTACTGGTTGATGATCGCCAGCCACTCTTGCGGTACCGAGGAAGAACCGTGCATCACCAGGTGGGTATTAGGGATGCGCTTGTGGATTTCCTTGATGCGGTCGATGGCCAGCACGTCGCCGGTAGGCGGCTTGGTGAACTTGTAGGCGCCGTGGCTGGTGCCGATGGCGATGGCGAGGGCGTCGACCTGGGTCTTCTTGACGAAGTCGGCCGCTTCTTCCGGGTCGGTCAGCATCTGGCTGTGATCCAGCACGCCTTCGGCGCCGATGCCGTCTTCTTCGCCGGCCATGCCGGTTTCAAGCGAACCCAGGCAGCCCAGCTCGCCTTCAACCGAAACGCCGCAGGCGTGGGCCATGGCCACGGTTTGTTGGGTGACGCGTACGTTGTACTCGTAGTCGGTTGGGGTTTTGCCGTCCTCACCGAGGGAACCGTCCATCATCACCGAGCTGAAGCCCAGTTGGATCGAGCGCTGGCACACGTCAGGGCTGGTGCCGTGGTCCTGGTGCATGCACACCGGGATGTGCGGGAATTCTTCGATGGCAGCGAGGATCAGGTGACGCAGGAACGGGGCGCCAGCGTATTTGCGAGCACCGGCCGAAGCCTGGACGATCACGGGGGAGTCGGTCTTGTCAGCGGCTTCCATGATGGCGCGCATCTGCTCAAGGTTGTTGACGTTAAAGGCTGGGACGCCGTAGCCGAACTCGGCTGCGTGGTCCAGCATTTGACGCATGCTGATAAGTGCCATTGTGTTGTCTCTCCCGGTCGAGGGTCGTTAATCGTGCAAGCCTGCCGTAGCGGCGGCTGCTATTCAAGTTATTGCAGATCAAGGGGTTGAGCCTTGTGCTGCTGAATCGTTATTGCTGTTGGGTTCAGTTGGCTTTGCAGCCGCGCCCAATCAAATCATCCGTCGCCACCCAGTACACCAGGCCTTCCTCACCTTTGGTGTGAAATGCCAACTGGCCGTCGCTATACAGCACGCCGGAGGCGGCTACCTCTTGCTTGAGCCGATAAACCTGGTCCGAACCGCCGAGGCGTACATCCACTTCGGAACGGGCCTGGTTGGCAAAGCGCCAGTTGACCTCGGCCTTGCTGTCGCAGGTCCAGGTGGTCCATTTGTCGGCTGGCTCTGCCTTGTTGAACAGGTTCATGCTGCTGCAGCCGGCCAACAGGGCCAGAGCTGCCAGGGCGAAAACGCCTTTCATTGCCAATCCTCGCAGGGAGGCCTATGGGCCGCCGTTGCTGTCGGTTAGTGGATCAGACCCGTCATGGGCAACCCTGTTCCTGACCGTTGGGCGCGGAGTCGTATTTCTCCAGCCGTTCGTTGCCGATGCGCTTGTTGATCACCGGCATGGTCTCGGCTTGCCAGTCAGCCTGGTAACAGCTTTTTCTCAACGGTGCCTTGGCATTATCCGCCTCGGGCGCCGCGCTGGGTGTGCTGCCGCAGCCGGCCAACAGGCCCGCTGCGATCACCAGTGCCAACGACTTGATCATGGGAACGCTCCTTTTCCTGATCACGCGAGCCTTAACCTTTGGCTCGGGTTTCCAGCACTTCCACGGCTGGCAACACCTTGCCCTCGACGAACTCGAGGAAAGCGCCACCACCGGTAGAAATGTAGGAGATCTGATCAGCCACACCATATTTATCGATTGCCGCCAGAGTATCGCCACCGCCAGCGATGGAGAACGCCGAGCTTTCAGCGATCGCTTTAGCCAGCACTTTGGTGCCGTTGCCGAATTGGTCGAACTCGAATACGCCCACCGGGCCATTCCACAGGATAGTCTGGGATGCCTTGAGCAGCTCGGCGAAGTTGGCTGCCGTTTGCGGGCCGATGTCCAGGATCATGTCGTCGTCGGCCACGTCAGCGATAAGCTTGACGGTCGCCGCGGCGCTTTCCGCGAATTCCTTGGCAACCACCACGTCCACCGGCAACGGCACGCTGACCTTGGCGGCGATGGCGCGGGCGGTGTCGAGCAGGTCTGGCTCGTACAGGGACTTGCCCACCGGGTGGCCGGCAGCAGCCAGGAAGGTGTTGGCAATGCCGCCGCCGACGATCAGTTGGTTGCAGATCTGGCTCAGGCTGTTGAGCACGTCCAGCTTGGTGGACACCTTGGAGCCGGCAACAATGGCCGCCATCGGTTGGGCCGGAGCGCCCAGGGCCTTGCCCAGCGCATCCAGCTCGGCAGCCAACAACGGGCCCGCCGCGGCGACCTTGGCGAACTTGGCCACGCCGTGGGTCGAACCTTCGGCGCGGTGGGCGGTGCCGAACGCGTCCATCACAAACACGTCGCACAGGGCGGCGTATTGCTGGGCCAGTTCGTCGCTGTTCTTTTTCTCGCCCTTGTTGAAGCGCACGTTTTCGAACAGCACGATATCGCCGGCTTTCACGTCCACGCCGCCCAGGTAGTCTGCGACCAATGGCACGTCACGGCCCAGGGCCTTGCTCAGGTACTCGGCGACCGGCTTGAGGCTGTTTTCGGCAGAGAACTCACCTTCGGTCGGGCGACCCAGGTGGGAGCAGACCATCACGGCCGCGCCTTTTTCCAGGGCCAGCTTGATGGTCGGCAGCGAGGCCAGGATTCGCGCATCGCTGGTGACAACACCGTCCTTGACGGGGACGTTGAGGTCTTCGCGGATCAGTACGCGCTTACCTTGCAGATCGAGGTCGGTCATCTTCAACACGGTCATGGGTCGCAGTTCCTGAATTACTGTTGAGGTTGTTTAGAAGCGATGTGCAGATAGTGTTCGGCAACATCCAGCATGCGGTTGGCAAAGCCCCATTCGTTGTCGAACCAGGCCAGAATGTTCACAAGCCTGGGGCCGGAAACGCGGGTCTGGCTGGCATCGACAATCGCCGAATGCGGGTCATGATTGAAATCGCAACTGGCGTGGGGCAGCTCGGTGTAGGCCAACAGACCTTTGAGCGGGCCGCTGGTGGCGGCGTCGCGCAGGATCCGGTTGACTTCGGCCGCGTCAGTGTCACTGACGGTTTGCATGGTGATATCCAGGCAAGACACATTCACCGTCGGCACCCGTACGGCTTTGGCCTGGATTCGCCCGGCAAGTTCCGGCAGCAGTCGCTCGATGCCACGCGCCAGGCCGGTGGACACCGGAATCACTGACTGGAACGCCGAACGCGTGCGCCGCAGGTCTTCGTGGTGATAGGCGTCGATGACCGGCTGGTCGTTCATCGCCGAGTGAATCGTGGTGATCGACACGTAATCCAGGCCGATCGCCTGGTCCAGCAGGCGCAGCAACGGCACGCTGCAGTTGGTGGTACACGACGCGTTGGACACCAGCAGCTCATCGCCGGTCAGGCAGTCCTGGTTGATGCCGTAGACGATGGTGGCGTCGACATCCGCCTCGCTGGCCATCGGCTGGGAAAACAGCACACGCGGTGCGCCGGCGTCGAGAAAACGCTGGCCATCGGCACGGGTGTGATAAACACCGGAGCATTCCAGCACCAGGTCGACGCCCAGTGCTTTCCAGTCGATGCCTTCGGGGGTGGCACTGCGCAACACTTGCACGCAGTTGCCATTGATATGCAGACAATCGCCTTCAACCCGCACTTCGCCAGGGAAACGGCCGTGGGTGGAGTCAAAGCGTGTCAGGTATTCGATGCTGGCCATGTCGGCCAGATCGTTGATCGCAACAATTTCAAACCCGGCCGCCGCCCCTCGCTCGAACAGAGCACGCAAGACGCAACGACCAATGCGGCCGTAGCCGTTGAGTGCAACTTTGTAGGGACGCGGTTGGGGCATGGGGTTCTCGATCAAGGTTAGTTCAGTGATGAATGTACTGGCGCCATCGCGGGCAAGCCCGCTCCCACAGTGGACCGCGATCCAAATGTGGGAGCGGGCTTGCCCGCGATGGCGCCAGTACAGACAACGCAGACTGACTTAGTCTTCCAGCAACTCTTCAGCCTGACCCAGGATGTTTTCCAGGGTGAAACCGAACTCTTCGAACAAGGCTGGCGCCGGTGCCGACTCACCGTAGGTGGTCATGCCGATCACGCGGCCTTCCAGGCCCACGTACTTGTACCAGTAGTCGGCGTGAGCCGCCTCGATGGCGATACGCGCACTGACCTGCAACGGCAACACCGATTGCTTGTAACCGGCGTCCTGGGCTTCGAACACGCTGGTGCAGGGCATGGACACAACGCGCACGTTGCGGCCTTGCTCGGTCAGCTTGTCGTACGCCTGAACGGTCAGGCCCACTTCGGAACCGGTGGAGATCAGGATCAGCTCCGGCTCGCCGATGCAGTCCTTGAGCACATAACCGCCACGGCTGATGTCGGCGATCTGCGCGTCGGTACGCACCTGGTGTTGCAGGTTCTGACGCGAGAAGATCAGCGCCGAAGGGCCGTCCTTGCGCTCGATGGCGTGCTTCCAGGCCACGGCGGATTCCACCGCGTCGGCTGGGCGCCAGCAATCGAGGTTCGGCGTGGTACGCAGGCTGGTCAGTTGCTCGACCGGCTGGTGCGTCGGGCCGTCTTCGCCCAGGCCGATGGAGTCGTGGGTGTAGACGTGGATCACGCGCTTCTTCATCAGCGCCGCCATACGTACGGCGTTACGTGCGTATTCCATGAACATCAGGAAGGTCGCGCCGTAAGGCACCAGGCCACCGTGCAGGGACACGCCGTTCATGATGGCGCTCATGCCGAACTCGCGCACGCCGTAGTACATGTAGTTGCCGCTGGCGTCTTCGGCAGAGACACCTTTGCACCCCTTCCACAGGGTCAAGTTGGAACCGGCCAGGTCAGCCGAACCGCCGAGGAACTCAGGCAGCAACGGGCCAAAGGCGTTCAGGGTGTTCTGGCTGGCTTTACGGCTGGCGATGGTCTCGCCCTTGGCCGCGACTTCAGCGATGTAGGCCGAGGCCTTTTCCGAGAAGTCGGCAGGCAGGTCACCGGCCAGGCGGCGTACCAGCTCGTTGGCCAATTCCGGGAATTCGGCGGAGTACGCAGCGAAACGCTGGTCCCACTCGGATTCAGCCGCCAGGCCTTTTTCCTTGGCATCCCATTCGGCGTAGATATCGGCCGGGATTTCGAACGGGCCGTGGTTCCACTTCAGTGCTTCGCGGGTCAGGGCGATTTCCGCGTCACCCAGTGGGGCGCCGTGGCAGTCTTCTTTACCCTGTTTGTTCGGCGAGCCGAAACCGATGGTGGTCTTGCAGCAGATCAGGGTTGGCTGCGCGCTCTTGCGAGCGGTGTCGATGGCGGTCTTGATCTCTTCCGGATCGTGGCCGTCGACGTTGCGGATCACTTGCCAGTTGTAGGCTTCGAAACGCTTAGGCGTGTCGTCAGTGAACCAGCCTTCGACTTCGCCGTCGATGGAGATGCCGTTGTCATCGTAGAAGGCAATCAGCTTGCCCAGGCCCAGGGTGCCGGCCAGGGAGGCGACTTCGTGGGAAATGCCTTCCATCATGCAGCCATCACCCAGGAATACGTAGGTGTGGTGGTCAACGATGTCGTGGCCAGGGCGGTTGAACTGCGCGCCCAGGACTTTTTCCGCCAGGGCGAAACCAACCGCATTGGCCAGGCCTTGGCCCAGGGGGCCGGTGGTGGTTTCCACGCCTGGGGTGTAGCCGAATTCCGGGTGGCCCGGGGTACGGCTGTGCAGCTGACGGAAGCTCTTGAGGTCGTCAATGGTGACATCGTAGCCGGTCAGGTGCAGCAGCGAATAAATCAGCATCGAGCCGTGGCCGTTGGACAGCACAAAGCGGTCACGGTCGGCGAACGACGGGTTGCTCGGGTTGTGTTTCAGGTAGTCACGCCAAAGTACCTCGGCGATATCCGCCATGCCCATCGGGGCACCGGGATGGCCGCTGTTGGCTTTTTGCACGGCATCCATGCTGAGGGCACGAATGGCGTTGGCACGCTCACGACGGCTGGGCATCGCTGATCTCCTGGAGTTTGCTTATAAAGAAACGGAAAAAAGGACCGGCATTTTCCCTCAGCCACCGCCTGCGGGCAATGACAGATAGTTACTTGTGGGCGTTTTTCCTGTGCTTTGGGCACCAATCCCTTGCAGAAACCTTTAACCGGTTCGTCTAAAGGTTATAGCGATGGCTTATAACCGCCACTTATCGATCAATATCAAAACTTTTTGATATTGGCCTTGCGGGGATCTACACCCGTCACTAGACTGCTGGCCTTATGAACCTACCCGTGCCCTCCCTGCGTCCTGATGACGGCGATGAACTGGCTGCCTTGTGCAAGGCCGCTGGCGATCCCTTGCGCTTGAACGTACTGCGCGCACTGGCCAACGATTCTTTCGGGGTACTGGAGCTGGCGCAGATCTTCGCCATCGGCCAGTCCGGCATGAGCCACCATTTGAAGGTGCTGGCCCAGGCCGACCTGGTGGCTACCCGTCGCGAAGGCAATGCGATTTTCTACCGGCGTGCCCTGCCCCATACCGAACTGCTTGGCGGCAAATTGCACGCTGCCCTGCTCGACGAAGTGGATAACTTGTGCCTGCCCGGCGATGTGCAATCGCGCATCGGCCAGGTGCACGGACAACGCGCCGCCGCCAGCCAGGATTTTTTCTCACGGGTGGCCGACAAGTTTCGCGCCCAGCAGGATCTGATCGCCGGCTTGGCCCAGTACCGCGAAAGCGTACTGGCGCTGCTGGACAAGCTGAGCTTCAGTGAAGAGGCCACGGCCTTGGAAGTCGGCCCTGGCGACGGCGGTTTCCTGCCCGAACTGGCGCGCCGCTTCGAGCAGGTCACCGCGCTGGATAACAGCCCGGCGATGCTTGAACTGGCGCGCCAACTCTGTGAGCGCGAAGCCTTGGGCAATGTGCGCCTGCAGTTGGCCGACGCCCTGAGTGACACCGGCCTGCGAGCCGATTGCGTGGTGCTGAACATGGTCTTGCACCATTTCGCCGCCCCGGCAGAAGCTCTCAAGCAAATGGCCGGGTTGCTGCACCCCGGCGGTAGCCTGCTGGTTACGGATTTATGCAGCCACAACCAGAATTGGGCCAAGGAGGCCTGCGGTGATCTCTGGCTGGGTTTTGAACAGGACGATCTGGCCCGTTGGGCCACCGCTGCGGGACTCGTTCCCGGGGAAAGCCTCTATGTAGGTTTACGTAATGGTTTCCAGATTCAGGTCCGCCATTTTCAGCGACCGGCTGGCGACACTCACCATCGGTAAATATCAGGAAAACATCGAGATGAGCGAATACTCCCTTTTCACCTCCGAGTCCGTGTCTGAAGGGCATCCGGACAAAATCGCCGACCAGATTTCTGATGCGGTGCTGGACGCTATCATCGCTGAAGACAAGTTCGCCCGTGTGGCGTGCGAGACGCTGGTGAAAACGGGCGTGGCGATCATCGCCGGCGAAGTTACCACCACTGCCTGGGTCGACCTGGAGCAGATCGTGCGTGACGTGATCACCGACATTGGCTACAACAGCTCCGACGTCGGCTTTGACGGCGCAACCTGCGGCGTGATGAACATCATCGGCAAGCAGTCCCCAGACATCAACCAGGGCGTTGACCGGGCCAAACCTGAAGACCAGGGCGCCGGCGACCAGGGCCTGATGTTCGGCTACGCCAGCAACGAAACCGACGTACTGATGCCCGCGCCGATCACCTTCTCGCACCAGCTGGTACAACGCCAGGCCGAGGCGCGCAAATCCGGCGTACTGCCATGGCTGCGCCCGGACGCCAAGTCCCAGGTGACCTGCCGCTACGAAGGCGGCAAAGTGGTGGGCATCGACGCCGTCGTACTGTCGACCCAGCACAACCCGGATGTGTCCTACGCCGACCTGCGTGAAGGCGTGATGGAACTGATCGTCAAGCACGTGTTGCCTGCCGAGCTGCTGACCAAGGACACCCAGTTCCACATCAACCCGACCGGCCAGTTCATCATCGGTGGCCCCGTGGGCGACTGCGGCCTGACCGGCCGCAAGATCATCGTCGACAGCTACGGCGGCATGGCCCGTCACGGCGGTGGTGCATTCTCCGGCAAGGACCCGTCCAAGGTTGACCGTTCTGCGGCTTACGCCGGTCGTTATGTGGCCAAGAACATCGTGGCTGCCGGCCTGGCCGAGCGCTGCGAAATCCAGGTTTCCTACGCCATTGGCGTCGCCCAGCCTACGTCGATCTCGCTGAACACCTTCGGCACCGGCAAGATCAGCGATGACAAGATCGTCAAGCTGGTGCGTGAGATCTTCGACCTGCGCCCTTACGCGATCACCACCATGCTCGACCTGCTGCACCCGATGTACCAGGAAACCGCAGCCTACGGCCACTTCGGCCGCACCCCGGCGCAGAAGACTGTGGGTGATGACACCTTCAGTACCTTCACCTGGGAAAAAACCGACCGCGCCAACGACCTGCGTACCGCCGCCGGCCTGTAATCGTTCGCGGTAAATAGAGCCCCGCCAGGTCTGCCTGGCGGGGCTTTTTGTTGCCTGCAGGGCCTCTTCGGGCTTTTTTGGATCCAAGGCTTGCAGGCAAAATGATGGCCCACTAGAATCCGCGCCCTCTCGGGCCCTTCACCTTATTTGGATATTGCACTGCGCCCGCCCGGGATGGATAAGCGCGCAGGCAATCGAACATTGAGGTTTTCATGCGCATTTCCACGCTCGCCCCTGCCGCCCTTCTGCTCAGCCTGTTCACCCTGTCGGCCCAGGCCGCTGACCTGAACGCGCTGAGCGGCGCCCTGAGTGCCCAGCTCGGTGGCGGCAACGCCGGCGACTGCCAGCAGCAACCCAAAGACCTGCAAGCCAAGATCGACGCGGCCAATGCCAAGAACGATCTGTTGAAAGTGCGGGCATATGAGGCTGCGCTGGAGCAGGTCAACAAAGCTTGCAACAAACTCGCCGACAGCCAGGCAAAAGTCGACGCCAAGCAGCAAAAACAGCAGGCCAAGGCTGAAAACAACGACGCTGTGAAGGCCTTGGGCGGCCTGTTCAAGTAAACAGAAATACCCGGTAAAAAGCCCCGCTCGGTCGGGGCTTTTTTGTGGGCGCGTGGATCACTTAGGCTGGGCGTCCCCTTTCGAGCAAGGATGCTCATGATGCACGTATTACTGGCTGCTCTCATAAGCGCCCTGCCAGCCTGGGCCTGGGCCGAAGCCTGTCCGGATAACGTTCACTTGCAGTTGGAAACCCTGTCCAGGCAAATCCAGCAGTGGGACGACAGCTACCATCGGCAGGGCCAATCCCTGATCAGCGATGAACTCTACGACCAGGCCCGCAAGCGCCTCGCGCATTGGCAAGAATGCGCCCGCCAGCAGCCCCCCAAGGCTGATAACCCGCTAGCCAGTGCGCGCGGCACCCTACGTCACCCGGTCGCGCACACCGGTCTGCAAAAGCTGCCGGGCGAGCCTGCCGTCAGTGACTGGCTTAGCACACGCCAGGATGTATGGGTCCAACCCAAGGTCGATGGCGTCGCGGTGACCCTGGTGTATCGCCAGGGCCGCTTGCACCAGCTCATCAGTCGGGGCGACGGCCTGCTGGGGCACGACTGGTCAGCCTCCGCCGCCAAGATCCCCGGCATTGTCCAACAGTTGCCCGACGCCGTTGACGTGGTGCTGCAAGGCGAACTCTATTGGCGCCTCAATCACCATGTGCAAGCGCTCAAGGGCGGGCTCAATGCACGCAGTAAAGTGGCTGGCCTGATGAACCGTCGCCAATTGAGCGACGCCGAGGCGGCAGGGATCGGCCTGTTCGTATGGGCATGGCCCGACGGCCCGAAGGACTTCACCGAACGCCTGGCCACCCTGGCGCGCTGGGGGTTTAGCGACAGCCAGCAGTACAGCCAACCCGTCGCTTCCATTAGCGAAGCTGCGCATTGGCGCACGCACTGGTACAACGCGGCATTGCCTTTCGCCAGCGATGGCGTGGTGCTGCACCAGGCTGCGCGAGCGCCCGCCGAGCGCTGGCAAGCCAGTGCGCCGTATTGGTCGGTTGCCTGGAAGTACCCTGCCATCAAGGCCCTGGCCCTGGTACGCAATGTCCAGTTCAGGGTGGGGCGCACCGGGCGCATTACTCCAATCCTCGAACTGGAACCCGTGCGGCTGGATGATCGGCAGATCAGCCGGGTCAGTGCCAGCTCCCTGAAACGCTGGCAAGCCCTGGATATCCGCCCCGGCGATCATGTGTCGATCAGCCTGGCGGGCCAGGTGATACCGCGACTGGACGAGGTGATCCTGCGCAACGAGACGCGCGTGGACCTGAAGGTACCCGACCCTCAAGACTTCCACGCTTTGAGCTGCTGGCAACTGGACCCCGGCTGCGAAGATCAGTTGCTCGCCCGCCTCACCTGGCTGAGCGGCAAACACGGCCTGGCCTTACCCCATATGGGCCGTGAAACCTGGAACGTATTGATTCAGGCCGGTCTAATCGCAGGCTTTCTCGATTGGTTGACCCTGGATGCGGCCGAGCTTGCTACCATTGAGGGCTTAGGCGAGCGGACCCGTGCGCGGGTGCTCGACAGTATTCAAAGCGCCCGGCAACGCCCTTTTTTACAATGGCTCCGCGCCTTGGGCATACCGCCAGCGGCGCGCAACAACCTGGAAGGTAACTGGCAGACGCTGGTCGCCAAAGACCCCCAAGCCTGGCTGGCCTCAGACGGCATTGGTCCGGGACGCGCGGCGCAACTCAGCGCTTTTTTTCGCGACCCGCAGGTACAAGCCTTGGCTGAAACATTACGCGTAGCCGGGATAGATGGGTTTTGAACACCCCCGGCCACCTGATTGCGAACTTGGAGCTTTATATGAAATTTCTCGCCCCCTTTGCCTTGCTGACCGTCGCAAGCTTCATGGCCACGCCGCTGTTGGCCGCCGAAGACGTACAACCCCTCACCGGCTGCGCCGCCAAGCGCCAGGCCATCAGCAGCCAGATCGAACAGGCCAAGGCCCACGGTAACCGCGCCCAGCAGGCCGGTCTGGAAAAAGCCTTGGACGAAGTCACTACCCACTGCACCGATGCCGGCTTGAAGAAAGAACGTGAAAACAAAGTGCTCGACGCCAAGCACGAAGTCAGCCGCCGTCAGGCCGACCTCGACAAGGCTATGAAAAAAGGCGACCCGGACAAGATCAACAAGCGTAAGGAGAAGCTGGCCGACTCGCGCAAAGAGCTGCAAGACGCGGTGGAAGAACTTGACCAGTAAAACCGGTCAATGATCGCGGAACTGTTTATGGCAGGCGCTGCAGGCATCTTCAACTTTTTGCACCGCAGGTTGCAGGCTGCTGGCCTTGTAGGGCTGCACTTGGCTGGCGATCACCAATTCACCGGTGGCCGCCTCAAGATCGCGGGCCAATTGTTGGAACTGCGCCTGTTTTTGCCACACATCATCTTTGGCACTGGTGTGGTCTTCTTCGCGCACGCTCGGGAAATGCTTCCACGGCTCATGGGACAACGCATCCAGTTTGACCGCACCCTCGGCGAACTTGGCGCCGTCAAATGGGATACGCCCGCGCAGCATCCCGCCCAGGTCTTCACCAGTCTTGAGCATCTGCTTGAAGATCGCCTTGCGCTGGCCCAGGGGGGAATTGGGATCAACACCGCCACAGGCAGACACTGCCAGGCAGGCCAGCAATACAACGGTCAATTTTTTTAACATCATCATGGCTTCAAGGTCACGGGAAACGGCGGCCAGTATCCTCGCACCGCCCGCAAAGACCAATAGCCCTATTAATAATAAGGGTTGCCCGAATGCAGTGAAGCACGGGCAATCGTTTCAGGAATTGCTTGCATGAATGTCACCTTCAAACCCTGGGGCCGGCGCCTGGCGTGGGCTCTGCCAATGTTCGCGCTACTGGCCGGCTGCGATGCCGGTAAAGACGCCGGCAAAGAAGCTGCCCAGGAACCCACCAAACCTCACGCCGTTGCCACCTACGTGAGCGCACCGTGGGAAGCCTTGCCGAGCGTTTCCGACAGCGACTTGCTCGCCGGCTTCGAATCCTGGCGCAGCGCCTGCCAGCGCCTCAAGGCCGACCCGATCTGGGGCCCGACCTGCGCGGCAGCGACCAGCGTTCCGGGCGATGCCGTGGCGGTTCGTGGCTTTCTCAAGGAACACCTGGATGTCTTCGGCCTGCGTTCGGCGGACAACACGCCAAACGGCTTGATCACAGGTTATTACGAGCCGGTCTACCCCGGCAGCCTGACCAAGACCGCCACCGCCCACGTGCCGGTATACGGCGTGCCGGACGACCTGATCATCGTCAACCTCGACAGCATCTACCCGGAACTCAAGGGCAAGCGTCTGCGCGGGCGCCTGGAAGGTCGTGTGCTCAAGCCGTATGACGACGCCAGCACCCTCAACAGCCAAGGCTCCACCGCCAAGCCGATCGCCTGGCTGACCGACCCGATGGACCTGCAATTTCTGCAGATCCAGGGCTCGGGGCGTATTCAACTGGCCGGTGGGCGCCAACTGCGTGTGGGTTACGGCGACCAGAACGGCTACCCGTACCGCCCCATAGGCCGTTGGCTGGTGGAACAAGGCGAACTGAAAAAAGAAGACGTGACCATGGCCGCCATCAGCGCCTGGGCCAAGGCCCACCCGCAGCGCATTCCAGAACTGTTGGCGAGCAACCCCAGCTACGTATTCTTCAGCGCCCGCCCCGACAGTAACGAAGGCCCGCGCGGTTCGCTGAACGTGCCATTGACCGCCGGCTACAGCGTGGCGGTGGATCGCAAGGTGATTCCGCTGGGCAGCCTGTTGTGGTTGTCGACCACCAAGCCGGACGGCACGCCACTGGCACGCCCGGTCGCCGCGCAGGACACCGGCGGCGCAATCACCGGAGAAGTGCGCGCAGATCTGTTCTGGGGCACAGGCAATGCCGCAGGCGAGTTGGCGGGGAACATGAAACAGCAAGGGCAGATCTGGATGCTGTGGCCCAAAGGCGTGGCGTTGCCACAGGTGCCGGATGCGCCTGCCGGCACCTGACAACCTCTGATAGTCAATGTGGGTGGGGGCTTGCCCTGATCCCAGCCAGTTATCGCAAATCCCCTGTGGGAGCGGGCTTGCCCGCGAAGGCGGTGTGTCAGTCAGTGCATCTGTTACGGCACGACCGCTTTCGCAGGCAAGCCAGCTCCCACATTTAATTGATCAACAGCAGGGCTTGCTCCCTCCCGCATAGCGACGGCGTCATCCCTCAGATCGAGACGAAGAAGAAACTCGCAATCAACGCCATACCCACGGCCCACACCAGCGAACGCAAGATCGCCCAGTCCGCCAGGTAGCAAATGATGTACAGCAGGCGGCTGGTGATAAACAGCACTGCCAGCACGTTGATCGTCACCAGTTCGGCGTTGCCGGCCAGGTGCGCAATGATGACTGCGGCGGCAAACGCCGGGGTCACTTCGAAACTGTTGAGTTGCGCGCTATGAGCACGCTTGGCGACGCCTTCCAGGCTCTCGAGGAAGGCACGCGGGTCGTGGTTATCCCGTGGCCCGAACTTGCCTGTACTGAACTTGGCCACACCGGTGCAGATGTACGGCAGAAAGATTGCGATCAACACACACCATAAAGCGACTGTCATCACCGATTCCTTTTAGTTTTATCCGACGGTTAGAGTTTCATCACCAACATGCCAATCAACACCAACCCACAGGCTATGAGCCGTGGACGGCCAAAAGGTTCTTTCAAGTAACGCATACCGAACAGCACCACCAGAATCACACTGACTTCGCGCAGCGCGGCGGCTTCGGCAATCGAGCCCAACTGCATGGCCCAAAGTACCAAAGCGTAGCTCAACAACACGCATAACCCCACGCTCAACCCCAACCGCCACTGGGTGCGCCAGAACAGGCTGAAGGCTGCACGCTTGCGCACCAGCACCACCAGCGGCGACAAACCGCGCATCAACGGATATACCAGGCCCAAGTCACCCACCCGATAGGCCTGGATCAACAAATAGCGATAGAGCAATTCAAACAGCGCCGAGGCAACGAGCCACGGCCAGAGTTCCAGCGGCGGCAAAGACACGAACCCCACCGCCAATACCACGAACAGCAGCGCCACACTGTCCATGCAAGCGATGACTAAAAGGCGCTCGCCACTGAACTTGATCAAGGCGTTCCACGTCGCATGCAACAGCGCCGCTACCAGCACCAGGGCTGTCGCTACCACCAGAACCTCCTTAATTGATACGTCATGTAACAGCACCTGTTTATACTAAACCCCGATTCGACGCACCCCGTGCGCCTATATTTCCCTGCTCCAAGGACCCCGGATGCTTGAACTTGTCGCCGCTTTCATCTGCCTCACCACCCTGCTCACTTATGTGAACTTCCGTTTTATCGGCCTGCCGCCCACCATCGGCGTGATGGTCACCGCACTGCTGTTCTCGCTGATCCTGCAAGGCCTGAGCGTGCTCGGCTACCCAGGCTTAGAGGAACGCGTCCAACAGCTGATCGGCCAGATCGACTTCGGCGATTTGCTGATGAACTGGATGCTGTCGTTCCTGCTGTTCGCCGGCGCCTTGCACGTCAACTTGAACGACTTGCGCAGCTACCGCTGGCCCATCGGCCTGCTGGCAACCTTTGGCGTGTTGATCGCCACCGTGGTGATCGGCAGTCTGGCGTACTACATCTTCGCCCTATTTGGCTGGCATGTGAGCTTCCTTTACTGCTTGCTGTTCGGCGCGCTGATTTCCCCCACCGACCCCATTGCGGTGCTCGGCGTGCTGCGGACCGCCAATGCCTCCAAACCGCTGAAAACCACCATCGTCGGCGAGAGTCTTTTCCCCCCATATGGCCGTATGGACAGACACCTGAACGTCCCGTTTTCATTGGCCTGCGTCTAAATAGGCACTGTCCATACGATATTTGGTTTCTATGGACACCCGTCGTTGTCTCAAGGTTGCGTGCATGCTTCCTCAATTCCCCACTGACTGCCTTTAAAAAATTAGCGCGTTGGTCACCGCTGCCCTACTGGCATCCAAGAGTGGTTTCTCGGATAAGCTCAGCAGGAAGCTTTGCTCTTTAGCGACCTCCCGAAGGAGACTGTCCATGGCCACGGAGAGATGCATCAAGCCGTTAAACTTGTCTTCCGTGTTAAATATAAAGCGAGATCCATCTGGCACTATCAGTCGCCTCGCTTCTTCCTTGTTGTTCCACAAGTAATCCAAATATCTTTGGGTCTCAGCTAATATCGCTAATTCATAGTAGGCGCCAACGGAGAGACTATGCATGTTGGCGTGGTACATTATTGAGGCAATATCAAAGCTGGAGATCGTTACAGCTTTTCCTTCCGCCTCGAGATCTGCCTTTATGTTTTTACATAATCTTATTGATTTGCGGAGCCCGCCACTCGTGGTTTCACATCGTTCTCGTATTTTTTTGATGTGCAGGAAAGGCCAGTTTTCAATCGTGGTGTTTTTATGCGAATCTAGGATGGTGACAGCACGGTCGTGTTTCTGACCAGATGCTTGATAACTAATAGTGTCATGCCAGTGGGAAGGCACGACATCAACTGGACGCGCTAACGACCCTCCTTGCAATTTAATGGCCTTGGAGCCAGAGGTGTCAATTGTCGCTGCGGGAAACGCATCGCGAAGAGCTTTACTAATTTCCCCCCTGCGAGCAGTCAACACGCCAACTGAGGTGCGTGAGGTCGGTGAACGATACTGACCCGATGTACTCATGTACCCACGCGCATCATAGGTATGAAAGTCAGCTTCTATCGCTAAAAGGTCGACATCACTGACCCCTCGAATATGGACATTAAGCGGTACTGAACCCTGTAGCTCGAATTCAAGATTGCCGCTTGTCCTCTTCGACAACTGGTTGCTAACCCGTTCTGCGGTTTCGATGCTGATGCGTGTGTAGGTAGGGTCTACCTCTTGCATAGCGCCTAAAGCAAATGTTGTATTCGGCTTGTCTTTAACCCTATGTTCCCACGCCTCTTTTGTAAGGCTTCGGTTCACGATGAAATCCTTCGCATCCATCGCGATTACAGCGGATCTATCAAGGCCCGAGCGTCTGGAGCGCAGACGATTGATTCGTTCGTTAATTGGTGTGTTCATTTTTTCTCCTAAGCTCCATTCGCCCATAGGTGGGCCGACCGTAACCGTTAAAATAGTCACCCTTTGCGCAATCTAGTGATTTAGCAAACAAAAGGTTTGCGCTGCCAACATGTCCCCGAAGCTCAGGTTCGCCGGGGTTAGGATCATTCTGGTAGTTATAAAGAAGGCGGTATCCGTCAGCTTCATCGTGAACCAATGCCGCAGTGATACTGTTGGAGCCTGATTGATGTGTCTTCAATCGCACTCTAATCTTGTCCCAAGTTTGACAAATATATACATCGGCTTGCCAAGAACGAATCGGATTTCCTTCGGTGTCCAGTGTTGTTCCAGTGCACTGCCACTCTCCCGAAAGATCAGGAACTTTTAGATATTTAACTGCCCAGCGCCATTTCCAAACTGTCTTATTGAATAGTGCGTACAGCAGGGCAAAAACTATACCTGCGCCAATTAGTGACAGGGCTGTCGGTGGAAGATTTACAGGCAGGTCATACTTTTTAGCCAAATCTTCAGCTGACAGCAGCAAAAAAACCGCAATGCCGGAAATCGCGCTTGCCAGTAGTGTCAAGTACCGGCCAATCAGAGCTCGATTTACCCCGCCCAATAGGCTGTATTCATGATCGTGAATCATTAGACGCAACCTTCATCAGACGCAACTTTGAATAGACTTAATGTCCCGGAAGCCCATTAACCTGCAGAAGATGGGCAGCAGCAAAGCCGCCCAGAGCTTCCGATGAGACTTCAAAAATTACTGGGTATGGCATACCGAGGAACACGTCCGGCAACCGTTCGACTGCTGGTAGGTGTTGCGAGCCTGGCGAACAGCGGTCACACAGGTGGTGTGATAGCCAAGATCAAGGCGGTTATGGAGTGCCGGCAAATAGATGCACGTACTGGTATGCACCTCGTGGTCACCATTGGTCTGTGCATTACGGTTCACGAAATACTGAGCCATTTTTACTCACCCCGCTCTTTGTTCGATTGGGCGAGTACCGAGGCCGCTAGGGTCTTGGTGGTGGCGTTGTACTTGTTGCTGTCGAGGACATGACTGGCTTTAGTCTCCATATCGGCACCGGTTTGCTTGCCGGTCGAAGCTTGAGCCATGGCCGACCCTGCCAATTCCTTCTGGATGGCCGAGGAGCTATCACTACGCAGGATTTTGGAGGCCAAGCTGGCCACGTGAGACGAAGTTTGTTTAGGATTTTTCGGCACGATTAGGTGCTCCTGTATCTAGAAAAAATCGAGTAGGCAGGAGCAACCCTTGAGCGGAAAGCCGAGCTGAATGGTTGACATCCAAAGTCGGTTTTTCTCTAATGCGCGTCCCACCAATGTCCGCATTGGCTCAGGGATTGGCGGGTATGTGTGCTCGGCGTCCAAACTTTGCACGCATACCCGCTGTGTTCACTGAAACCTCAGCCTCTCGCCAAAAACACAACATGTAGTGTTGTTGTCGAGATGACCTACAAGATAATGGGGTCAAAATGACATTGCAAGGCAACAAGCCTGTGGATAACTTGTGCGCAAATCAGTGGTTGGATCCACTTTGCCCCTGTATGCATGCCCAGCCCTTCTAAATCGCGGGCTACGACGTTTCGTTCTTGAAATATTTTGAAACACACTCATTTCGCATGTCTCTGTTCACTCTCGAACAGTGCCCCTCAGCGTTTAAAAGTGACAATCTAGTGGCGTCATTTCTTCGTTAAATCTAGTTTGGTTTTACCATCAGTTGCTGTTCTTGAACTCTTTCCACTGCCAGTAGGTGACGCTAAAAAACCGTCCATTGAAAACATTCGGGCGGGGTATTGCGGGGCTATTTCCTCTGACCTATGATCCCAATAGGCGGTGATGGTCGCCTGGCGCCTGTTTCGCGAAGCAATAGCCCATCTGTGACACCCTTCAGTTTTACATCGGCATGTCCCTAACCAGACGCTGCCCGGTGAACAGGCAATCGGACACCTAAGCGTCGTAGATTTAGGAACCATTGCCATGTCTGATTTTTCCCCGCTAAACATCTTTAAATCCCAAGCTAAACAGCTTGCTCGTGATCAGGGCCTGAAGCTTTCTGTCGCTCAAGAAACCCTTGTGCAAAAAGCGGGCTTCGCTGATTACCATGAGTTTTCTGTCGTCGCCCAACGGAACCTCAAGGATCCGCGTCTGATGTTGGCCGTTTTTGGGATCAAAGACTTTTCCCAAGCGATCCATGAGGATGATGTCTACGCCAACCTGGATCTAGAATTGGAGGATCAGCTCTCCGGCGCGATTGCGGATACCAATG
This sequence comes from Pseudomonas sp. FSL L8-0168, assembly GCF_037976155.1. Taxonomy (NCBI): domain Bacteria; kingdom Pseudomonadati; phylum Pseudomonadota; class Gammaproteobacteria; order Pseudomonadales; family Pseudomonadaceae; genus Pseudomonas; species Pseudomonas sp. FSL L8-0168. The sequence continues at coordinate 4,863,844 of NZ_CP150262.1, forward strand.
CGAGTGGATTCACTATTGATGCTCTTGAAGTTGAAACCGCTGACTACAGCGACGCAACCGGGAAGCTTTCTTTAGAGGTTTCCCTGACCTACCAGGGGCAGCAAGATCAGGAGAGGATGTATCACGGTGCAGCGTTCTATCTCAAAGCCACGGTCGAATTGCTACGCCGTGATGGTATATGGCTGCTTGCTGAGAAAGGTGTGGTCATCTCCAGCGGTGAATCTGATGCTGACCGCGACCGTAGATCTGAGCAGGAGTATTGGGCAACCGTGGAAGAAGCCCGGAGTAGTAACCGGATGTCCATGGCTCAAGCGCTTGCTATTGAGCTGGGGATATCTGTCGATGACGCCGAGCTTTTGTCCGGAGCAGAGATCACGACTAACGAATCGGATGACGGGCTCGTATATAGCTACTGGATCAATCTCGAACCGGAAGCTGAAGGCGAGCTGAGAGCAGACCTGCTTGCGCGATTCGGCTCTCTGGAGTACGAGTTAGACCCAAACTTCTTCGATGATGTTGAGCACGAGTTCTGAAATCAATGAGGAAGTGGCCAGCTGAAAGCTGGCCATTCAAAACAACCTCACTCACATCTCTGCTCACAAAAAATGGCCCCTCTTTACCGGATTTACCTATCTTCTGGCCGACAGCCAGCAGATAGTGATCGACCTTTCGTGAGCGTTCCACGCAGCAGATTCTGCCAATGCGCTGAAGGGCTGTGTGAGCGCTTCGATCCTGTCCACGGGAGACACCATCGACGCTTCCCGTCGTAACAAGAAACCGGCCCGGTAGACCGGCTTCCTGAGTCATCTAAACTTTACGAACTGGGGATGAGCTTGCTGAAGGTAGTCTTTGACAAGACCCGTGATGAACTGATGGCCTTCATCAATCGTCATTGATACCTGCGCGGGCTGTTGCATCATTTCTTGAAAGCCGTGCCTAGCATCGAACCCGTTCAAACTGAAATTGTTGGCTGAACAGGTGAATTTCTTCTCTTTTCGCTTGCTTCTAAAAGCCTTTAGACCCTTCCGCCTTTCCCATGTCTCAAGAGTGTCCAGTATCTTGTAGTAGGTGATCCAACTGCTGTCTTGGTCGAGAAATTTGAGGAAGAGGTAAATATCCTCATGCTCAGCGGCCAGCATCATAAGGCTGATTTTCTGTGATGTGCCAAGAGCCTTCCTGAGATCATCGGCCCAAGCTTGGCTGGAGACAGCAGGCTTGGTAAGCATCCCCGGAATGTTCCTTTTTTCTTGCCTAGCGAGCTCGCCCCCCTCAAGCAGGATCTTGTAGATACTCAGCTTGTATGGTTCGCGCTCCAACAGCGTCGATGCACCATTGAAAAGACTCAAAAGCTCATAGGTGATCTGCCAGACTCCTTCCTGAGTTTGACCCTCGAACAGATTTGAATTAAATCGGAAGTCGTCGTTAGGGCAGTCGTTCCAGTCATCTACTCCCCCCCAGAGCCTGAAGTAATTGATGCTGTGCCCCCATGTGCAAAGCTGCCTGATCTCCTGCGGGTCGCCGTTGAGCAACACTTCCCAATCACCTTGCATTTGCATCAGATCCCCCCAAACTTGAGATCCAGATGCTAGCAAAAAAAGCAGTCAGTAACCGGCCCTCCTGGGCTCCCAAAGTTATCCGTAGCTGGCAACCGGAGATGATTGATCAAGAGCATCCCGTTTCCCGAAGCACATTGGATTGGATGCAAGCTATCTAACCGCGCACCTTGAAATCAGGCTTCGGTCTGGTGTTGTTTGGTTAGGTGAGATGCCAGCTGAGCAGTCATGGTGCAGGTCGCAGCTGGTGAGGGATGTGAAGCCTTCCTCTCATCGTAGTCTGCATTCCGTCGCTCAGCTTAATGTGCCCAAATAGGGTCATTAAGCCTAAAAATTGTGGTTAATGTGCCGTATTAGGGACATTAGCCTGGCTCGTCACACGGGGCATATCCACAGCATTCTGCGTCCAGACGGCGGTTAATACTCTTAGTCGCTAGGCTCATGGCGAGCCCAGCGCAACGTAGCTATCGACATGAATTGCCTAATAGCCAACGCACCACGTTCATTTCTGGCTTTCGACCCAGGCACGGTCAGCGCTGCCTCTACCTTGGCACGACTTGCTTCGTACATTGCAAATGCGTTGAACTCAGAATCAAGCAGTACCAAGAGCACAGTATCAAAGGGTTGTCGTAGATCAATTGCACCCATACGGCCCGTAATCTTTTGCGGGTTCAGGATACAGCGCCCCTTGATCTTGATTCTCGCGACGCCAACTTCCAGCGTCTCTGTAGCGTCGTAACCTGCCTGCCTTGCAGGATGTAGTAACAGGCCGAGTCTAGTGGCAGCTTCGTACTCTGCGATCTCGCCTGTCACGCCCAGCGGCTTGCCGGTCAGGCGATAGAATCTACGCGCGAGCACCTGGCCTCTTTCAAGATCTCTAGGATTTCATCCTGGATCAATGCAGCCTGCTGAGGTTCGTTGCCATGACTGAGCTCAGTCATCTGCAAACGCCTCGAGCGCAGTGAGCAGCTTGGCAAGCTCAGTCAGGTTGGCTGCAGTCACGATGTCATATTCTCCTCGACTACTCAGCCGATACACCTCTCGAGCCTTTTTGACACGTTCCAGCAGAGGGACGACTATGCCTGACGCCCTTTCCAGAAACTCGTTGATGTCAGCCCGTGTCTGAGGAATTTTGTAGCCTTTGGCCGCGCTTGTGATAATCACGTCCGAATCGCGAAGCTTGGCGATGCCGCTGGAGCGGATCCTCTGGTCGTTGATATCTCCGAAGCCGCTATCTTTTAGGTGGCCGACTATTTCTGCGGTTGGCACGTAGTCTTTGGTGACGAATTCGCTTTGGAATCTCAGGAACCGCAAGATGCTCAGCTGCAGGCGCTCATCCTCATTAGGGTGCTCACCAGCCCGTTCGCTAAAAAGGTCAGCCTGGCGGAGAGCTTCTTGGTGTACCTGGTAGTCTGCATACCCAGATTCATCCGCCGGCGGCGGCAGAAGAGACTGGTACTTGGATGGCCACTCAAGCATTCCAAGGGTCAGGCTTCGTAGAATCTTTTTGTAGGCAAGAACTGCTTCTTCCGATGCTTTCTCTTCGTAGATCTGAGCGACTGAGCCAGCAAAAAAATCTGCAACCTGAACCAAGACGTTGTCCTTACTGGCCATCGTCTGGAAGGCATCCTTATCGCCAAATAGGTCGTCCACGAATCGTTCTGCAACGTAGCTTTTGAGGCTCTCCTGAAATTCCTGGCCACCATGTTCGTCTACGACCATCTGGAGGTCAGGGTATGCGCGGAACAAACGTTCATAGAGCAACCCGTTCACGTATTTTATGAACGAGGTCTTGATACGGAGGCCGCCGTCTTTGTGAATTCGAGACTTATCAACGACGGTGAAATAGAGCTTGAATGGCAGCTCAGCTAGCTCGTTGAGGATTCGGGCACGGCGATCTGAATCTTTGGGCTTCAGATTGCTAGATTTGATCTCGCCTGTTTGAAAATGACGCATGCGGAGTGCTTCAGCTTGGGCATAAGCAGCTTCCAGATCTTTCTCTGCCACCAGAATGGAGCACACGATGAAGAAGCCCGAGCTTCCTCCCTTTGACGTATCAAGGTCGGAATTCCCGGACTCATCCACGAATGCATACGTTCTGTCCATGAGCTTGCTCCATCAACAACGTACTGAGTGCGGTGGGTCGCCCAATGGCAAGGTGGCGAACTTAGTTCGTCGCAGTGGTACTGCCTGGAGCGGGGCCTTCGCTGAACGTGTAGTTGATGACCACGTCATTTCGGATCAAGACGTCGAGAGTTTTCTGGGTGCCCCTAGTCGTCACCTTCATGGTGACCACGTAGCTTTGAGCATGGGCTGAGCCATTGGTGTAGGTGTAGATCCACTTTTCGTCAGTCTCGCTGACTGCGCTCTTGGCGTAGGGCTCACCAAACAGGGACTTCAACTCGGTAGTCGTCGTTTTGCCTTTGGTGATGCTAGCTACACTGGCCGACGGAAAGTCTCGTCCTGCGGTGTAGTGGGACGTAGCGCAACCGCCGAGCGCGACACACACACCCATTACTGCGATGAGCTTTTTCATATCCTTCCTTGATCGTAGAAAGCTTTAAATCTAGCTGGCATCGAGGCTAAAAGCCATCACCAAGGTGATCAGCTACTTTCGTGCATTCGCAGATAATGCTTTGCACATGTAGCAAGCCGAGCCAGGGCAAAGCCCCCTGAACTGCTCCGTCTGAGAAATAAGAGGTGGCGCAGAGCCTTGTTGATTTACTGCATAGCCCTGCTGCTTAAAAAAGCCTGAAGCAGTTGTTGTCAGCAAATGAAATCGAGCGATTCCCTGCTCGGCGGCTTTCGCTTCAATGACCCGAAGCACCGCGACACCGACCCCCTTCGATCTGAATGTCGACACTACGACCAGAGAACGCAACAACCCGTCCGTACCATGCGTTTCGAATCCTCCCCATGCGACCGTCTCGCTATCCAGTGTGAACTCAAAAAAGGTTCGGCCTGGAAGATCAATATCGCCTGCTGGAAGGTCAGCAGATTTCAGTGCATCGCGAAAGCGCTGCGACTGCCCTCCGGCTATTTCCGTTGCCTGGATCATCATACCCCCTCCCTCCTCTGATCACCGTTATGCCGACACGCATGGAACGTTAGAGCACATGCCGAAACAGCAGACATCATATTCGCTTTACCGAATATTCGCCAAAGCGTATATTCGATTTTCCATATGCGTCGAGTTCCACAATGAGCCCTGCTATCAAAGTGCTTTTCGTGTGCGTTGCCAACTCAGCCCGCTCCTTGCTTGCAGAGGCTTTGCTGCGGCACACCGACCCGCGCTTCGAGGCCTTCAGCGCAGGGTCTGAACCGTCTGAGGTTGATCCGCGCACGACTCAGGCATTGGAGGCAGTTGGAGCCGATGCAACGGGCCTGCGCAGCAAGTCCCTCAGCGAGTTTCAAGCTGATCGATTCGATTACGTAATCACTCTTTGTGATAAATCCGCAAGCGAGTGCCTACCAATGCCTAATGCAGGTGAAATCATTGCCTGGGATTTTCCTGACCCAGTAACCAGCGATGATCCTGGCGCATTTCGCCACACGCTCCACGACATCCACGAGCGCATCAAGCTCTTCGTTTTGGTCAAGACCAAACACCTGGAGGATCTGTGACAGAACCTATGAACCCCACCACCTTATTCAAGTGCCTGGCGGATGACACCCGAGCAAAAATTTCGCTGCTTGTCGTGAGTGAAGGTGAGCTGTGTGTTTGCGAGCTAACGGCAGCACTCGACCTGAGTCAGCCAAAGATTTCTCGTCATTTGGCGCTGCTGCGCTCTGCCGGTTTGCTGTTGGATCGTCGCCAAGGCCAATGGGTGTACTACCGGCTGAATCCTGATTTGCCCACGTGGGTGACTGCAGTTTTGAAGGAAGTGGTAGACGCCAATCAGCAATGGCTGGAAACCGAGGCTAAGCGCCTCTGCGGCATGAACGACCGTCCGATCAACCAAGCCGTGTGTAGCTGATTCACGCCCAACCGGATTAATGAAATGCTGATTGCCGTATTGATCTTTATCGCCACCATCGTCCTTGTCATCTGGCAGCCCAAGGGGCTTGGGGTGGGCTGGAGTGCGATGTTCGGTGCCATCGTGGCGTTGCTGGCAGGTGTCGTTACCCTTGCCGACATACCAGAGGTTTGGCGCATTGTCTGGAATGCCACTGGGACTTTCATCGCGGTCATCATCATTAGTCTGCTGCTTGATGAGGCAGGTTTTTTCAAGTGGGCTGCGCTGCATGTGGCCCGATGGGGAGGCGGGAGCACCCGCAAGCTGTTCGCATTTATCGTCCTGCTGGGCGCAGCGGTGTCGGCCCTGTTCGCCAATGACGGAGCAGCATTGATCCTCACACCCATTGTGATCGCGATGTTGCTGGCGTTGCGTTTTTCTCCTGCGGCCACTTTGGCATTCGTCATGGCAGCTGGTTTTATCGCCGATACGGCGAGCTTACCGCTGGTGGTTTCCAACCTGGTCAACATCGTCTCTGCCGACTACTTCGATATCGGCTTCAACGAATATGCTTCGATCATGATGCCGGTAAACATCGTCAGCGTGGCGGCGACATTAGCCATGCTGTTATGGTTTTTCCGCAAGGATTTACCAAAGACGTATGACCTCAACCAACTGGACAATCCGGACGAGGCAATCCACGACCGGGCCACTTTCGTAGCTGGCTGGTGGGTGTTGGCACTACTCCTGATCGGCTTCTTTGTCATTGAGCCACTGGGGGTGCCAATCAGCGCCATTGCAGCAGTCTGTGCATTCATTCTTTACATCATCGCGGCTCGTGGTCACGCCATCAATACAAGCAAGGTACTCAAAGAGGCGCCATGGCAGGTAGTGATCTTTTCTTTGGGTATGTACCTGGTTGTTTATGGTCTGAAGAACGCCGGTCTGACCGACCACATTGCACAGATCCTGAACGTGTTCGCCGGTTATGGCGTTTGGGGCGCGTCCCTTGGTACAGGGCTGCTAACAGCGTTGCTGTCTTCGATCATGAACAACATGCCCACCGTTCTGGTAGGTGCCTTATCCATTCATGCCGCTGAAGTCGATGGTGTAGTCCAGCAAGCGATGGTTTACGCCAACATCATCGGCTGCGATTTGGGCCCGAAGATCACTCCAATTGGGAGCTTGGCAACTCTGTTGTGGCTGCACGTGCTCGCCCGGAAAAACATAACGATCAGTTGGGGTTACTACTTCAAGACTGGGATCGTGCTGACCGTACCCATCCTCGTCGCCACATTGTCCGCCCTGGCACTGCGCCTCAGTTTCTGAATCAAGGAATCGTCTGATGAAAGTCTTGTTCATGTGCACCCACAACAGCTGCCGCAGCATTCTGTCCGAGGCGCTTTTCAACCACTTGGCGCCCGAGGGTGTAGAAGCAGTCAGCTCAGGAAGCTTTCCCAGTGGCCGGGTGAATCAACGGGCATTGCAAACGCTGGAGGCGGCGGGTATCTCCACGGCGGGCTTGAGCAGCAAGGCTTCGGATGCTTTTGAAGGCTCACCTCCAGACATCGTGATCACTGTCTGTGACCGGGCAGCGGGTGAGGCATGCCCAATCTTCTTTGGGCCAGCTTTGAAGGCGCATTGGGGTCTGGCCGACCCGTCTGACGCTAGCGGTTCGCAAGCCGAGATCACCGCAGCGTTTGAAACCACACTCGCCAAAATTCACGAGCGCGTGAGCGCGTTTCTTGCGCTGCCACTGAAGACCATCAGCGCTGAACAGTTGAAAGCTGAACTGAACCGCATCGGTTCGCTTTAAAGATCAACCGAGGCGGCACCCAACCAGGCGCCGCCTTAGGAGTTTATATGCAAGACACATTGCCGAACGTACACGCCGACCTGATCGACATTCCGTCGCTGGAGCAACTGTCGCCTCGCACGCCTTCGCTCCATAAACCTCGCATTCTTCTGCTGTATGGATCAACGCGAGAACGCTCATTTAGCCGATTAGTCACGCAAGAGGCGGCACGCCTGCTGAATGAGTTTGGTGCTGAAACCAAGATCTTTGACCCAGCGGGTCTGCCGCTGCCGGATGACGCTCCCGACACACATCCCAAGGTCGCTGAGCTGCGCGAGCTGATGCAATGGTCTGAGGGGCAGGTATGGTGCTCCCCTGAGCGTCACGGCTCCATGAGTGCAGTATTCAAAGCCCAAATTGACTGGGTTCCGCTGGCGATAGGTGCTGTACGACCTACGCAAGGAAAGACCCTTGCAGTGATGCAGGTATGCGGTGGCTCGCAATCTTTCAACGTGGTTAATCAGCTGCGCGTACTGGGCCGATGGATGCGGATGTTCACCATCCCAAACCAATCTTCGGTTGCCAAGGCATTTACCGAGTTCGACGAGGCAGGTCGTATGAAGCCGTCCTCGTACTACGACCGTCTCGTGGACGTGATGGAAGAGCTGATGAAGTTCACCCTGCTTTTGCGGGATCGCCAGGATTATTTGGTTGATCGGTACTCCGAGCGTAAAGAGTCCGCCGAAGAGCTTTCCAAACGCGTCAACCAGCGCTCCATCTAACGTCATTACGAGGAAGCGATATGAGCCAGATCACGATCTACCACAACCCAGAATGCGGCACCTCTCGCAACACCTTGGAGTTGATCCGTAACAGCGGGGAAGAACCGACGGTTATCGAGTACCTGAAGACCCCGCCTGATCGCACCACACTTGCAAGGCTCATCGGGGATATGGGTATCGGGGTGCGGGCTCTTTTGCGTATCAAAGGAACTCCGTACGAAGAGCTGGGATTGGGTGAAGCTTCGCTGACGGACGAACAGCTCATCGATGCCATGATGGCTCACCCTATCCTGATCAATCGCCCCATCGTCGTGACGCCTTTGGGGACGCGTTTGTGTCGTCCGTCAGAAGCTGTGCTCGATTTGTTACCGCAAGAGCAGCATGGGAGTTTCGCCAAAGAGGACGGCCAAGTGGTCATTGATGAGCACGGTCGCAGAGTCTGATACGACGACGGTGAGGTGCCGCGATTGAGCCTGGAGGATGCTGGTGAGTCAGAATTCGAAACTTGATGTTGTGGTCATTGGCGGTGGTCAATCAGCGCTCACAGTCGCCTATTTTTTGAAGCGGTCAGGCTTGTCTTACGTGCTGCTCGATGCGGAGTCGGCACCAGGAGGAGCCTGGCGGCATGGCTGGGACTCGCTGCGACTCTTCTCTCCATCGGCGTGGAGCTCGATTGCGGGCTGGCCGATGCCTGCCGTATCAGAAGAAACGCCTCAACGTGATGATGTTATCGACTATCTGACTCTGTACGAGCGTCGATATGACTTCCCCATCATCCGATCCACCAGGGTGACCCGTGTCGAGAAAATCGAAGAAGGATTACGGGTTGTCTCCGGGGATAGATACTGGGATGCCAAAGCAGTTATCAGTGCAACAGGCACCTGGAGCCGCCCATTTACCCCAAGCTATCCCGGACAGGAGTTGTTCGTAGGGCAGCAGCTTCATTCCGCTCATTACGTTGGGCCGGATGAGTTTGAGGGGAAAACCGTCCTTGTCGTGGGTGGCGGCAACTCGGGAGCCCAGATTTACGCCGAGGTATCTAAAGTGGCTCAGGCAACCTGGGTGACTCAAGAGGCTCCAAAGTTTCTACCTGATGAGGTTGATGGGCGCGTCCTGTTCGAACGAGCTACTGCTCGATTGAAGGCGCAACAGGAAGGTGTGGAGCCTGAACAACCCGCTGGGGGGCTGGGCGACATCGTAATGGTGCCATCGGTGAAGGACGCTCGTGAACGCGGTGTATTGAGCGCAGTACGGCCATTCACGCACTTCACTTCAACAGGCGTTGTCTGGTCATCAGGAGGCGAAACAACGGCGGATGTCGTCATCTGGTGCACTGGGTTTTCCCCAGCGCTCGACCACCTAAACAGCTTGGGCATTGTAGGCCAGGATGGCAAAGTGGCTGTGAACGAAAACCGGAGTGTTGCTTCACCCAATCTGTGGCTGGTGGGTTACGGCGATTGGACGGGGCTCGCCTCTGCGACATTGATCGGAGTAACCCGCACCGCTCGAGATGTAGTCAAGCAAGTGCAAAGCTATCTCATAAGCGAATCCTAGTGGCTCGCAACGCAAATCGAGTGAGCCTACTGTAATGCGACTTCCAGCTGGGGGAAGAGAATAGGCTCCAGTGGCGGAGTTGCCTGGCACAGTCCGAGCCGCCAGTAGCCGACGTCGTGCCATTTCCCAAGCTTGAAGCCAACCTCCGGATATGTACCGATATGGACGAATCCCAGCGACTCGTGCAGACCCACACTGCCTTCATTGGGCTGAGCAATTCCAGCGTAAGCTGCGCGAAATCTCTGTTTTTCAAGTATAGGAAGCAAAGTCTCATAAAGCTTACGGCCAACGCGCTGTCGGCGAGCCGATTCAGCTATGTATACCGTCACGTCCACCGCCCACCTGTAGGCCGGACGTGCGCGGTGCTGGCTGGCATAGGCGTAGCCCTTGATCTCCCCACCGTCTTCGGCCACAAGGTAGGGATATGTCTGAAGCGTTGTAGCTATTCGCTGAGCGATTTCCTCAGCGCTTGGCGGAATCTCTTCGAAGGAGATCGCTGTTTTAGAAACGATGGGGGCGTAAATGCGCTGTATGGCTACAGCATCTGCTACCGCCGCCGTACGGATTTTCAAAGCCATGTATGTCGTCCCTGATTCGAAAGCTGAACATTACCCTTTTTAGATCAGCCTTGGACATGCTCGAGATAGAGAAATGTTACGGGCGCTGCCATTCGCCTAAGTAGGGCAGATGGGGCGTCTGCAACGATTTGGTCGGAACTACGTCCACATACTTGCATTTCTTCTTAGTAGCCTTTAGAGCCGCTTGCCCAGCAATCAACGAGATCAACGTATCAGCCTAGTGAATCAACTCAATAATTTCCCCTCAAACCCATCCCCAACCGGAGAGTGCACATCGAACTACGAGACGCTTTTCGATACCATCATATTGTTTACTGGGTTTGCTCCAACGCTCCATCATCTGGGCAATCTACGAATCGCTGGTAATGACGCCAAAGTCGTCGTGTATGAAATTCGAAGTGTCGCCTCATTTGATCTGTGAATGGTGGCTTATGGAGATTGGGCGGAGCTTGCCTGGTCTACATTGATCGAATTAACACTCGCCGCTCTGAATATAGTGAAGCAAGTGAAAATACCTCACTGGGTGATGGCGAAAGCACTCATATGCAATGCGAATACCCTATAAATGATTTACTAGGTTATTACTTGGTAAGCGCTAATTTAAAATTTCTATATGTTCAAATGAAGCATGCCCTAAATCCTATTTCGGTCGACGCCTCCGCATAAATCCTCAATGCTCACATTCAGAAACATAATATCTAAAATAGAAGGCCAGCCTTCTCGAGCTACATTGAATTGCCCGACGAACGGTGCTCAAGCTCGCGTGGCGATTGACGACATTGCTGATAATTCACACGAGGCTCTAATTATGATACTGCGCAAACTCAACCTTGCTCCGCGCTCGGCTCTATGCTTTGGTTTCTTTTGCCTTATGATTATTGCACTTGGGATCATCGCCCTTAAGCAGACGTCAAGTTTGAAGGATTCTGAAAGTTTCGTTGAAACGAATGTTGTTCCCAGCATATCCATACTTGGGATAATTGACAGGGAGTTTGTAAGCATCAGAGGTAGCAACGCACGGTTGCGCAACCCTGTAGAGCCCGCAAGTCGCAAAACTCAAGCTCTAGAGGAATTAAATAAGGCTAGAGTTAATATCCAGAATTCGCTGACGAATTTGCAACCTCTAATCGTAACCCCGATAGGCAAGCAGAAAATTGATGAGCTTTCAAAAAGCCTTGCCAGCTATCAAACTGTTCAAGATCAATACTTATCTCTAATTTCCTCAGGAAGTTTAGATGAGGCAGTCAAGCTTTCCAGCGAGTCGATGAAACAATCTGCTGATGCTGTTGAAGGCCATATCGAAGAAATGATAGACGTTAATAATAACAAAGCTAAACGAGCCGGGGAGGAGGCGAGTCAAACTTATGAGCAAGCTAAGTTAATCGTTGGGGCATTTATATTGATAAGTACCTTGGCAGCTATTGCACTGGCCTTGATGTACACCCGGAGTATTACCAGCCCGATCAGCCAATTACTAGCTATTGCCGAGCGCATTGCTAAAAACGATCTCACCGGAGTTATCGAAGCTCAAGGACACGATGAGGTGGCTAGACTTATGCGAGCTTTAAGTGTAATGCAGCATGGTCTACGAAATACCCTTTCTTTGATATCTGATTCCTCCAACCAGTTGGCTTCGACGTCTGAAGAAATGCATGCTGTCACCGAAGACGCAAATAAAGGCATGCTGCGTCAAAATAACGAAGTTGAAATGGCAGCCACTGCCGTCACTGAGATGAGTGCAGCGGTAGAAGAGGTAGCTAGAAATGCCTCGCAAGCCTCTGAAGCAGCCAATCGATCCAACTCCGCCGCGTTGGCTGGTCGTGCACGCGTCGATGAAACCGTGCAGGCCATCAGCCTGATGGTCGCAAATGTTGAAGACGCATCCCAAGAGGTACAAGGGCTCGCCGTAATGGCCACCGACATCAGCAAGGTTTTGGATGTGATACGCGCTATCGCCGAACAAACCAATCTTCTTGCGTTGAATGCGGCTATCGAAGCCGCTCGTGCGGGTGAGGCGGGTCGAGGCTTCGCAGTAGTCGCTGATGAAGTCCGAGCTTTAGCTCATCGTACTCAGCAATCAACCAGTGAAATTGAGCAGATGATCAGCTCAATTCAAAAAGGCACTGGGTCTGCTGTGTCTGCAATGACTCACACAAACACCCAAGCCCAGAAAACACTGGACACTGCTCAAGGCGCTGGTTCCGCGTTGGTGGAGATTACCGAATCTATCGACAATATTACTGAGCGCAACGTTTTGATTGCGACCGCATCGGAGGAGCAGGCTCAGGTTGCAAGGGAGGTAGATCGCAGCCTGGTGAGTATCCGTGATCTTTCAAATCAAGCGGCAGAGGGCTCAAGTCAGACAGCTATTGCAACGTCCGAACTCACAAAACTAGCGGTCGAGTTGAACAGGCTGGTAAAGCAGTTTCAAATGTAGTTATAGCCCTCTTTACTGGAGCGTTACGTGCATAAACTATCAATTTTTATCAGGTAGTTCGCAACTTTCAAGTGGGGTTTAGGTGCTCCGGGCCTGCGGAGCACCGGTAGCTCGACTCTTTGATATCCGCCGTGGGATTGCCATCCTGTAGAAGTAGAACGTATCTGGGATTGATGAGCAGGCTGAGTTGGAGGATCGCTGGAGTCACTCACGCTGAGCTTAACAGTGTGTTGCAGTCAACGTCTGCTTGAGCGCGGTCGCAAAAATTGTGGGCACAGCGACTACCCAAAATTCGAGGCAAGCACATATCTGTTTAACCGACCTCAAAACTCTATGCTGAGTAACCATCCGAGAAGACCTCCCACCAGGACGACCAACCATGGAGGAACCTTCCAGAACATCAAAGCCACAAGCGCTATCAGCGCCAAGCCAAAGTCTGTAGGAGTCAATATGGCGCTCGTCCAGACTGGATTATACAAGGCTGCCAGGAGAAGACCTACAACTGCTGCGTTTACGCCTGAAAGTGCGGCTTGGGTGCGTAAGCTTTTCCGCAGTTGCTCCCAAAATGGCAACACGCCGATTACGAGCAAGAACGAAGGAGCAAAAATTGCAACGACGCACGCGGTAGCCCCGAGCCAACCAGAAGGTTGGGCATTCATGGACGCGCCAAGAAATGCTGCGAATGTAAAAAGCGGGCCTGGTACGGCCTGTGCTAAACCATATCCGGCAAGAAACGTGTCATTGGCTACCCATCCGTTCGGTACGGTAGCTGACTGAAGCAACGGCAGCACAACGTGCCCACCTCCGAAAACTAATGACCCAGTACGGAAAAAGACGTTTACCACAGCTAACGCTTGAGAGGGCCACACTTGAACCAGTAATGGCAAGCCAGCTAACAGGCCGAAGAACAGCAGCAATAACACCGCACCGACTTTCCTGCTCACCGATATCGGCAAAGACTCCGTAGTTTGGCTCTGATGGGTTTTGAAGAGCATCAATCCTATGACGGCACCGAAGAAAATCACGCCAATCTGCCCCCAAGCATGCGGCCAAAGCAGTGCAGCATAAGCAGCAAACACGGCGACGGCTATTCGAGGGGCATCAGTGCAAAGACTACGGCCCATTCCCCAGACGGCTTGAGCAACGACAGCCACTGCAACAATTTTAAGACCATGTAAAAGACCGCTCGGAAGAGCCCGTCCCCACGAGGACATGCCCTGAGCGAATAAAACCAGGATTGTTGCCGAAGGCAATGTGAAGCCTGCCCACGCAGCTACTGCTCCAGGAACCCCGGCACGAGATAGTCCTAAACCTATTCCAACCTGGCTACTGGCGGGCCCCGGTAAGAACTGGCACAGAGCAATCAAATCCCCATAACTACGCTCGCTCAGCCATTGGCGTCGAGCGACAAATTCTTCGCGAAAGTAAGCTAGATGTGCAATCGGGCCTCCGAAGGAGGTGAGCCCTAGGCGCAGAAACACCAGAAAAACCGCCCAAGGGGAGTCAGTCGTGACGGCCTTTACACTATCTTCGGCTGCCAATATCCATCCCTCCCAAAATGACTGCTGCACAAAACCAAATACTTTGGAGCCAACGGTATATAGGCTAACCGATGGCCTTCCTTAGGCATACGCGGCTAGCCCTGCGAGTGGATCAGAACTTGGTTTCATAATGATGTACCAACTCAGCGAAAACCAGTTCGAGCTCTAAGCGGGTCTCGCGAGATGCTTACCGCTTTCACCGTTGCCACCCGTAACAGAGCCATACTTGCAAATTAGACGTTGCTCAAAAACCAACTCTTCAGCTACCTCTCTTTTAGCATTAAATGTTCGTGGAGCTTGACACTGGGTCGCGATCAAGGGTGGATTTACTGTATACTGCCTGCTCTGCATACCCTTGAGCTACAGGAACACTCGCATGACTGTACTCCAAACGATCTACTGGCAGCCTACGCCGCCTTAGCGCTACGCCCCCTCGCAACATCCTGCTTCCGCTAGCCTCGCTCGCGGGTGCGCACTGCTGTACGCCTGGTTTTACACCTTAAGCACACAGCAAAAAATCCTCAAAATTTGAATTTGTATCGATTCGCTCGCCGTTCCCTTGGCGTGCGCGATGCTTTGCCTTGGATATTTTCTATGCTGCAAAAACTTAGACAAACGTGGTTTTCCAATGTCCGTGGCGACGTGCTCGCGGGGTTAGTGGTCGCACTCGCGCTTATCCCTGAAGCAATTGCCTTTTCCATCATCGCCGGTGTAGACCCCAAAGTCGGTCTCTACGCCTCATTCTGTATCTGTGCTGTCATCGCCTTTGTCGGTGGGCGCCCCGGAATGATCTCGGCGGCTACCGGCGCCATGGCACTGCTCATGGTTACGTTGGTTAAAGAGCACGGACTTCAGTATTTGCTGGCCGCGACCCTTCTATGTGGCGTACTTCAAATCCTTGCCGGCTACCTGAAGCTTGGCTCGTTGATGCGGTTCGTTTCACGGTCGGTAGTCACCGGTTTCGTAAACGCATTGGCGATCCTGATTTTCATGGCGCAGTTGCCGGAACTTACGAATGTCACCTGGCGCGTCTACGCCATGACGGCAGCGGGCCTCGGGATCATCTACCTGTTCCCATACGTACCGAAGATCGGCAAGCTGATTCCGTCACCGTTGGTGTGCATCCTGACGCTGACTGCCGTCGTCATTTACCTCGGTTTGGATATCCGCACCGTCGGTGACATGGGCCAACTGCCGGATACGTTGCCGATTTTCCTTTGGCCCGAAGTGCCGCTGAACTTTGAAACCCTGCGCATCATTTTCCCGTACTCGGCTGCCTTGGCCGTAGTGGGTCTACTCGAGTCAATGATGACCGCGACCATCGTCGACGACCTTACCGATACCACCAGCAACAAAAACCGCGAGTGCAAAGGCCAGGGTGTGGCCAACATCGCTGCCGGCATGCTTGGCGGCATGGCAGGTTGCGCCATGATCGGCCAGTCGATCATCAACGTGAAATCTGGTGGCCGCACCCGTCTCTCGACATTGTGTGCCGGCGTTTTCCTGCTGCTGATGGTGGTATTTCTTGGCGAATGGCTCTCCAAAATCCCTATGGCGGCACTCGTGGCTGTGATGATCATGGTGTCCATCGGCACCTTTAGCTGGGATTCTTTGCGTAATCTGAAAGAGCATCCGCTGTCGACCAACCTTGTCATGGTGGCGACCGTCGTGGTCGTCGTGGCTACTCACAACCTGGCCTACGGCGTACTGGTAGGTGTGCTGCTAGCTTCGCTGTTTTTTGCCAATAAGGTTGGGCACTACCTGGATATCAAGAGCACTCTGGAAGAGACGGAATCGCATCGGACTTACCACGTCGTGGGCCAGGTGTTCTTTAGCTCTGCGGACAAGTTCACTGAAGTTTTTGACTTCAAGGAAGCTCTCAACAAAGTCACCATCGATCTCACACAGGCGCATTTCTGGGATATCACCGCCGTCGCAGCCCTAGATAAGGTCGTGATCAAGTTCCGACGTGAAGGGGCTGAGGTTGAAGTGCTAGGTCTCAATGATGCCAGCGCAACAATCGTTGACCGCTTCGGCGTTCATGACAAACCCGGTGCCATCGACAAGCTCATGAGCCACTAAGGAGAACAACAATGACCCACGTAATGGCGTGCATTGATAACTCACAATCCTCACTGGCGGTCTGCGATTACGCAGCATGGGCCTCGCAACGACTCAGCGCTCCCCTGACCTTGCTTCATGTGCTGGATAAGGAGAAATATCCTGCATCCACTGACCTCAGCGGCAATATCGGTCTCGGTAGCAGAGAACATCTACTGGAGGAGTTGGCCACGCTGGATGCGCAGCGTGCAAAACTGGCCTTGGAGCATGGGCAGCACATGCTTGAAAAAGCTCGCGAGCGAACAGTCATCTCTGGCGCCATGTCACCTGATCTGAAGCAGCGCCACGGCCATCTCGTCGAGAGCCTGAGCGATCTCCAAGACGACATTCGATTGCTGGTGATTGGAAGAGTCGGTGAGGACAGCGCGCGCAGTGCCCAAAGTCTTGGCAGCCAGATTGAAGCGGTAGTCCGAACTATCCACCGCCCCATCCTGATTACAACCAGCCATTTCAGAAAACCTGAAACGGTCATGGTGGCATTTGACGGCAGCGCTGCAGGCCACAAGACCGTACAGATGCTTGCTTCAAGCCCGCTATGCGAGGGCCTGCCAATTCATATCGTCATGGTTGGTACGGACTCTGAAGAAAATCAAAACGAGCTGGAGAAAGCACGAGCCACACTTGCCTCTTCTGGCCTGCTAGTGCATGCCGAGATCCACCCAGGCGAAGTAGAGTCGGTACTGCATGCGTATCAGGCAGAGCATGGCATTGACCTCCTGGTCATGGGTGCGTACGGGCACTCACGCATCAGGCAGTTTCTTGTAGGCAGCACGACCACGACGATGCTGCGGACATCCACTTTACCCGTATTGCTGCTTCGCTGAGCCAGTGCCACTGGCCACAGTATTTCCAGAATTGCGGAAATGCCGTGGCCACCCTGGACGATGACTAACTGATCTTGCGGTAACGAAACTACATGCAACTCATAACTGAAATTGTTCACCCCGAGCTGAAATCCAAACAGGGCAGAGTATTCCGTCGACATGCAGCACGCGGCATCGTGATGCGGGATGAACAGATCCTGTTGCTGTTCACCGAGCGCTATAACGACTTCAGCTTTCCTGGAGGCGGTCTTGATGGTGACGAGAGCATTGTCACAGGCTTGAAGCGTGAGCTTGAGGAAGAGACTGGTGCCCGTGAAATACAGGTGCTCCAGCACTACGGTTACATCGAGGAGTACCGGCCCTATTGGAAGCCACAGTACGATCTGATGCACATGACCTCGCATTTTTATCAATGCGAAGTCGCGCCCCAGCTAGCGCCCGTAAGAATGGAAAGCCACGAAATCGCTAATGGTATGCGGCCTGTCTAGATCAACCTGCATGAAGCCATAACGCATAATGAAGCCGTGATGCAGCGTCAGGAGTCATCGATGGGGCAGTTCATTCAGCGCGAAACGTTCATGCTGAAAAAAATCGCGTCCGAGTTGATGCCGCCAATCAGCCTTTGAGGGGATATTTCAGCAACTTGTGGCGTAAAGCACGATGACCTCGCTTCGCGAGACGATGTTCCGGCCACAGGATTTCTGTCAGGGAGAAACTCCGTGGCCGGCTCGCTTACGCTTATTTAGAAACCGTGGCGGCGACAATGGCGGGCGCAGCGCTGCGTCGCAAAATCAGGACTCCACCGATTGCAGCCAGGGTCGAACCAATCAACACGCCGACTTTTACCTCATCGATCAGGTGAGCTGATCCAGCAAACGCCAGGTTTCCGATGAACAGGCTCATGGTGAAGCCGATGCCACACAAGAGCGCAACGCCGTAAAGCTGTGCCCAATTGCTGCCTTCCGGCAGTTTGGCCAAGCCCATACGAATGGCCAGAGCAGCCAATAGGAAGATGCCAATCTGCTTGCCCACCAACAAGCCGAGCGCAACACCCAGCGGAACCGGATCGACTAGGTTTTCCATCGAAATACCGGCCAATGAAACACCCGCATTGGCGAAGCCAAAAATCGGCACCACAGCGAACGCTACCCACATATGCAGCTTTTCTTCTAGGAACAGCAGTGGAGACCGGGCTTCCTCTTCAGGCTTACCCATTGGAACGCACAGCGCTACAGCGACACCCGCAAGGGTGGCGTGCACTCCCGATTGCAGCACGAAGAACCACAGCACACCACCTACCAGCAGATACGGGAACAATCGTCTGACGCCCAATCGATTCATTGCGATCAGAATGGCCAAGGTTGCAAGCGATGCCAGCAACATCGGCATGGAAAGACCAGAGGTGTAGAAAAAGGCAATGATGACTACAGCACCCAGGTCGTCAATGATCGCCAAGGCGGCGAGGAAGACCTTCAGCGACGTAGGGACTCGCCTCCCCAGCAACGACAAGACGCCCAAGGCGAATGCGATGTCGGTAGCGGCTGGGATAGCCCACCCCTTCAAAGTCTCAGAATTACCCCAGTTGATTGCGATGTAGATCAGCGCAGGCACAACCATGCCACCTAAAGCACCAAACCCCGGCAGGGCGCGCTGGCCCCAAGTAGAAAGCCCACCTGCCAGAACCTCTCTTTTGATCTCTAGGCCGACCATCAGGAAGAAGATGGCCATGAGGCCATCATTGACCCAATGCTCCACAGACATGCCCAACCAGACACTGTGCAAGGCGGCAAAATAACCTTGCGAGAGAGGCGAGTTCGCCACGATTAGGGCCGCGAGTGCTGCGCCCATCAGTACAAGACCGCCAGCGGATTCCGACGATAGGAAGCGAGCCAGAATCGCGGCTGCTCTAGGGGTTTCTGCGGGAGCTCTACTATGAGTCATCAGTGTCCTTGCGCTTTGATCCAAAGCGATTATTTTAACATCCGAGGTTTACCAGCGCGGCAGGGCACATAGCCTGTAACGATTTACACCGAGCCTTAATCAGCCTTCAGTGTGTTCCCAGGCACGGGCTCGCTCATGAAACGTAGGAGCGCGCTCCAAGCACATAGCCTCACTAGGCGAGCGAGCATCGATCCTTCTTTACAGGCGTGTGGCTCCTCGGATATTTGATGATTGAAGCAACTGAGGCCCAGCATAAATGCACGCACCTCAGCGCGATCCTACGACAGTGGCATTTGAATCTGGAGTAAGCCTATTTGGGGATATACGCCGCTACCGACTTGCGAATCTCTTCCCGCGCCTCATCCGCGCTCCCCCAACGCCCCATCTTCACCCACTTACCCGGCTCCAATGCTTTGTAGTTTTCGAAGAAGTGCTGGATCTGTGCGAGGAGTAACGCAGGGAGGTCTGAGCACTCTTTCACGTCGGTGTACATTGAACTAAGTTTTTCATGAGGCACTGCGATCACCTTGGCATCCGCACCAGCTTCATCCGTCATGTAGATCACACCAACCGGGCGACTGCGGATGACAACTCCAGGTGAGACGGGATATAGGCAAACCACCAGGACGTCCAGCGGATCGCCATCGTCGCTCAGCGTGTTCGGGATAAACCCGTAGTTGGCCGGGTAGAACATCGGCGTGCTGAGGAAGCGGTCAACAAAAATTTGTCCGCTCGGCTTGTCCACTTCGTACTTAATCGGCAAGTGGTTTGCAGGAATCTCGATAACGGTGAAAAAGTCATCGGGGATGGCGTTGCCAGCTGGGATGTCCGCGTAGCTCATGTTCATAGCTCCGAAGTTGTGGAGGGTGTTGAGCTGGAAGGTGTTTTTCCAAGGGTGCCCATCTCGATTGGCGTCTTCGTGAAAAACACCGATATTTCCTCAGAGTCCAATCGTTTGAACAATCGTTTTGCCTCATCTTCCGTGATTGCAAAGCGAATCTCCGTGGGTTGATCCGCCAGCTCAAAAAAGTGCGATGAATGCAGTTTTCCTGTGTGCCCAAACCCTTCGATTCCGGTGCAGAGCGTGGCGCCTCGCAACCCCATTTCTTTAGCCACGTCGACGATCCATTCGCCTAGCATCTTTCCCTGATAACGACGGTTTTGTTGGGTGAAGAAAACGACCATATAGCCTTTCATTTCTATCTCCTCAGCGAGTACCAATCATTTGGTAGGACAGAAGCCCGGCAGCGGTCATCGCTAACGAGCCTGCAACGTGCAACGAAATTGAGCCAAGCGCCCATACCAGTCTGCCCTCCTGAATCAAGGCAACCGTTTCGGCTGAAAATGTAGAGAAGGTAGTAAGCCCACCACAGAAGCCCGTGATGATCAGGAGACGCCACTCTGGACTAAGGGTAGGGGAAGCGGCCAAGAAGGCGATGGCCAGGCCGATGATGTAGCCCCCAACCATGTTCGCGACCACAGTACCTGGAGGAATCGTAGGAAACAGAGCATTCAGTTTCATGCCCAATATCCAGCGCAACCAGGCTCCAAGTGAAGCGCCAACGGCGATGACCATTAATGACTTCAGCATGGCGAGCCCACCTCATCAGACCTGAGTGGACTAACTCGCAAGCGGCTCGCGCTGAAAGAAAAGGGAAACTCGGAGGGTAAGATCATAGCCTGTCCTAAAATGGAGGACAGGGAGACGCACCTACGCACCCTGTCCAGGGTTCACGTAGGCATCATCAGCACGAAGGCGGTTAAAGGAGGAATGCCATCTCCTGATCTGATCCTATAGCATCAGCGCCAATGGCATCAAGAGGCATCAAGAGCAGTTGCATGTAAGCGATCTGAAGGCCCTTTAGCCATGCAAGATGTTTGATCAATGATCCATGTACGGGCCGACCCTTTGCACGATTAGGTCATTTGGCGCATTTACATGGATTTAACCGATACCACTGCCACGTACTTGTACTTCTTCCTAGCAGCCTTCACAGCCTCCTGCTCAGCAAGCAATGAGCTCAACGTATCAGCCTCGTGAATCAACTCGACCATTTTCCCTTCAAACTCGTTTCCAACGCGTAACGTGACCCTCAACCTGGGCGTGAATGCTTTCGCTACTTTCTTCTTGGCTGCTGGAGCGACCACCGGTTTCGCGAGCACAACTTCTTCCACTGGCTCCTCTACTACAGGAGCAGACATCTGCTCCTCGGACTGAGGCGTACCGAATAACGCACGACGCATTTCTTCTTCAGTTAATTCAGAGTTCATAGAACATCTCAAAGGGGGCCGTAATCAGCTCGACGAATTCTACTAGGATGGCTGCTCCAGCGTGTCCTCTGGAAGTATGTATGAATCACCCGTTGCTCGACCTACATTCCTAGATCGACCTCGAGCCTGGCCCCCTTCAAGCTGGGCGGCAGCTTTTCGACTGGCATGGCCTTCAACAACTTGTCGGCGAGATGCTCCGCGTGAGCCGAATAGATCGCGATCCTGTCTGGCTCTAGTGGCCTGTAAGGTACTACCGCACCGACAGATGCTTGGGCAATTCTCAGTATATTCAGCACGTCATTGCTAATGTGAAGACTTTCCAGGTACTCGACGGTTGCGCGTGCTCGCGGCTCTGCCTTTGTCCATAGTTCGACAACGATGTGATGAAGCCCTACGGGCCAAGGTGTTGCAGAGCACTCTTCCACAGCAAACCTTCTTGGGACATTTTCAGCCTGGTGCTGGTCATCCAGAAGTCACGGCTGTTCGGGCTTGGTTGTTTTCAAATACCTACGAACAGTCGCTTCAGAAAGCCCCAACCTTTCCGCGATCTCAGCAACAGAAATTCCCCACTGCTTCAATCGATTGGCCTCAATGGTATTTCTAGCCGCATCAGGACGAGCTGGCCGCCCAGGACGTGGCTTTCCAGTTCGAGCCTGCGACTCAATCTCAAGATCGATCCCTGCCTTCCTAATTCTTGCGAGTTGCTTCGTAAGACGTTTCTGACCGTCCTTGAATGACTCGTGATTTTGCATGGAGGTCGCCATCAGCAGGAGCGTAGCCGGATCGAGGTCTAGGATCCCGGCGAGCCTCACCAGGACGTCGAGTCCAATACTGACTTCTCCGCGCTCTATACGGCTGAAATGAGAGCGCCCAAGATTGTTGATGTCCTCTTGGGACAGACCTTGGCCTCTGCGAATTCCACGAACCACGACAGCCAGTGCTTCTGCCGCATCCATCGGTATTTTCCCCAACCAAATCTGAGGATAAAGCCACACCCAGTCGCTTCATAACACGCCCAATCAGGTTCGTTATGATTGCCTTGGGGCTTATCTAGAGGTTTAATAGCTTTACCCATGCGCCACGGCCACGAAAAAGCAGCCCTGTCGTGGATCAGCCAAGCCATCGTGAACGGCGGGCAGAGAGAGTTGAATTGTCAATTTGATGGTAATTACTGAGGGGAAGCCTTATGGCTAGCGTCGTAGAACCCGACTTTATGAAGGGGCCACGTACACCACTGGAAGGCCTGTCGAGCAGCTCTGATGCACGAGCGCTGGCGAACCAACGTTTTCCCGAAAAGCCTTACTGCTTGGTTCGAGACTGGACAATATTTCGCATTGAAGTCACCCGCGACGAACTCTTCAAATGCCAAGCAGCGGGCCAGCTCCCGATGATCCTGTTTGCTCACAACGTGGCAGAGGACAGCCAAGGTCGTTTCGAACGCGGCGATTGGGTTCGTTCAAGCATGTGCACAGGTCTCCACGACGGTGTTGCGTTCGAGACCAGAAACTCTATTTACGTGTTGATTGGCCCTGGTCATGAACAGCTCGCGAGCCTGAAAGACGTTTTCTCCCTCTTTTAACTGCGCTCTATATCGGAGCCCGTTCAGGCCAAGGACATACGATGTTTAGAACACACGACGCCGACATGCTCGGTCTACCAGGTATGTTTGGTGAAGGTCAGTACCAATGGCATCAGGTATCCAAAGTGCTTCGTAATCACTGGTATCACGTAACTGTCCAGGCCAAGTACGAGGACAGAATTTCAGAGGCGGTTCTGATGATCGACAGCGAACCACGGCTTCAGCAACTGCTGATTTCCCAGGACGCGGAGACGATCATCACAGAGGTGCAAGTAGTCACACCTGCCCACATGAATGGCACGGGAGTTTGGCGCATGGAGAAACTGACCAAAGTGACGCTTGGTGAAGACCAAAACGAGTGTGTTGTGTGCCTGCTAGAGGTGGAGACCGGCTCCAAATACCACAGCTCTCACCAACCTGGCTTCAACACTGATGTGCTGAGCAACCTTCGTCCGATCTATCACGCAAACATGATTCGTACAGCCTGAGATTTACCAAGATTCCTGCACGATACCAGCACAGTTGGTTGCGTGTGGTTTTCCTGGTAACGCCATACTGGCTGCGAAAGGAGCGCAATTATGCTGAACACTGTGGATGTGAATCTTCATGGAAAACGACATACAGATTTCGATCTTGCACGAATCCTAAAAGCACAGGCGCAAGGCTTCGACAAACCGATAACAGCCTATCTCTGCGGAGTATCCATAAAGGCTCGTGCTGGATTAGGCGTCGTGTTTGGTCACAACCGCAAAGACCAATATGGACGGTTCGGCGACGGTCACCTGATCCGGACTTCTGACGTGATTAAGGCGGAGCGCGAGGGCCGATTTTGGGTACTTACCACAGAGAATTCACGCTACGTGATCGCGACGTTTCAGCACGGTAATGGGCGTGCGAGTCTTCGCCAGTTTCTGCGATTGTCAGACGGCCAACACCATCTTTCCCCGCACTTACTGCAGTAGTGGCGCAGCCCTCAACGCCCTCATTCTGCGGTATGCCTTTTTCAAAGCAAGGCATCGAAATCTGGTGTCTTGTTGGAAGCATGGATGTTCAGCCGGCACTGCAGCGCCATACCGTAAGCTGTCTCCAGATGCGTAGCCAGCGAGCCACCCATTTCGATATGTTGAGATAAAACCACCTGGTGATCTGCATCTGTAAGAACATTGGTGAAAATGAGCCAGGAATGCATGTGTGGCGTTGTCTGGGTTATCGCTTGAGCAACACTTTCTGAGAGAGCTCTGGCCTTGCGATCATCAGTGATGAAGGCTTGGCGGATTCTGCTTGCGAAGGCGATTGACGACAGCTCGCCTTTTCCGAGTTTTTTTCGGCTTTCAAGGGCTGCGATGGCTTGGAGATCGTCAATGCTGCAGGAATGGGACGCGAATTTGCCCTTGGTCTGCTCTTGCTTGAGGCGCTCTCTCAACTCGAGGTCTGCTTCGGTGGCGGCTGTGCGGGGCTTGACCAGGCATTCGTATAGGACGAATCCAGTCATGCAGAACTCACACTTGGCTTCTTGAGCTGCCGCATACAGTCGGCGCGAAGACAAAATGTTCCACACCGAGCAGGTGTCGGCCACATTGATCTTGTGGAATTTCGATGGATCAATAGCCATGTATTGTCCTTCCATATAGAGAGGCAAGTGCTGCCAGTTCGCCATAGCCGCAGAGAAGAGCTTCGGCCAGCCTGCCGAGGCTGATGATGCCTTGGCTATGTGCGTCCAGGCAAAGCTTCACGTAATGGTCGGACAGACCGCGTTCGAGCAGAGCGACTTTTCTCGCGCGTTGCTGGAGGGTGAGGCTCTCAGGTAGTTCGGGGTCTATCTTGGCTTGTCGAGTAACACGGTAACCTCGGATTCGTCGACTGGTATCAATGTCGGCTCGCTTCGCGGCCTTCAAGGCTATACCCAAGGCGTCACAGCTCACTCGAAACTTATTAGCCCATCCTTGAGCTTCCTCTTCAGACCAAGTAGTTGGGTCAGGAAGCAAGCTGAGCGTTTCTGGAGGCATGAGGTAACAGGAGGCGAACCTATTCGCCCGCACCTCCCGGATGTCTTTGTCTCCCGGGATGGTTACGCTTGCTCCTTCTTCACTATCAAAAATGCAGTGAGCCATCTCGTGCGCTGCACTGAATCGCTGTCGGTAAACGTCCTCGGTGTAGTTAACTAAAATGCATTTGCCGGCGACGGGGTGCATCACAAAGAGGCCTGAGATTTTGGAGTTGTCTAGCTTTCGCCGGAACACATGCACACCGACTGAGCGAAACTCGGAGTAGATGTCTCGGGGCACCTCTCGGTCTGTATGACCCATTTGCCGGCGAAATGCCTTTGCCGCGCCCTCGGCATGAGATAGGAAGTAGTTACCCCGTGGGGTGTAGGCAAAGGTACTGACAGCACCACGGAGTTCTTGGGTTAAAAATTCTTCGGTTTCGCAGATGTACAGAAACTCTTGAATGGCAGAGCGATCTTCCTTCGAGAACTCACGGCCATGCGCCCGGTAGAGCGTTTCAGTTTGCTCAAATGGGGCGACCTGCTCGTTTGAAATAAAGAATTTGAAGTCGCATCGATAGTAGTCGGCAAGGATGAGCACCTCGTCTCCGGTAGGCTCCAACGCACCTTTCTCGATACTACTCAGGCGCTCAACGTTGATTGCTGTGAAAGCTGCGACTTCGTCAACGGTTCGCTGAAGCTGAATACGGTAGCGTTGAAGCTTGTCACCAAGGGCCTGGAGATTCATGCGCTGTTTGACGTCCTGTTAGGCAATGCACCGAGACATCATAGTCGGTTTTCAAGGCGCTCCACTTCTCGAGTCCACATCTATATCGCTTTATTGGAGCTTGAATCGCCGGATTGTTAGTTGGATCGCTGAGGGTGCGAGTCTTCCCCATCTCACCATTCGTTGAGGTAGCATCAGCAGCACAAACTGCGCTTACCAGCCCAAACCGCGCTATGCAATTTCCAGGAGGAAGTCCATGTCCGACGAATCTAGTCGTTTGTCTTTGTTTGAAGAGGACTATCTTCTACGTGAGCTTGGGCCTGTGGCCCATGTACCGCAGGTGGCGCTTACTGAGCTGGTCGCGAACGCTTGGGATGCAGGCGCAAGTCTAGTTGAACTGTTTCTTCCATCTGAACTGGGTGGCACCTTGACTGTGATCGACGATGGTCATGGCATGACGCCCAAACAGTTTAGTCGGCGTTGGATGACGCTTCGCTACAACCGACTGAAGCATCAAAGCTGGAAAGTGGAGTTTCCTAAAGG
Organism: Pseudomonas sp. FSL L8-0168; assembly: GCF_037976155.1. Taxonomy (NCBI): domain Bacteria; kingdom Pseudomonadati; phylum Pseudomonadota; class Gammaproteobacteria; order Pseudomonadales; family Pseudomonadaceae; genus Pseudomonas; species Pseudomonas sp. FSL L8-0168. The sequence continues at coordinate 4,890,030 of NZ_CP150262.1, forward strand.
GAAGGATGGTAAAGCCAGAAAAGCTTATGGCCGAAATGGTGTCGGTCGCCACGGACTTCTCTGTTTCGCGGATGAGTACCGTGTAGAAACATGGCGAGATGGGATACTCAGCACATTTGTCGTGGGTACGGAATCAGGGCCGAGTCCATTTGTGGTTCGCTCTGAAGAGTTCAGTGAGCGAGAGGGTGAAGGCACTAGGTTGTCGGTTGTAGTCAATCGCAAAATGCCCGACCTTGAAGAAATCATCACCGTTCTTGCAGCACGCTTCATCCACGATCCTGGATTTCAGATCCGAGTTAATGGAACCCCCCTGACGTTAGCAAAGCTTGAGCAGCACGCCAGGTCGCACACGCTGACCCTCAGTGAGGGGCGGACGGCGAAGGTGATCGTTATTGATTCTACTCAGCAGAATCACTCATCGATTCATCAAGGCGTTGCGTTTTGGGTAGATCATCGACTTGTCGGTGATCCAACATGGGCTATCGGTCAGGTAGCAAATTTCGATGGCCGAACTCGATTCGCCAAACGGTACAAGATCATCGTCGACACTTTGGGTTTCGAGGATCACGTACTTGCGGACTGGACAGGATTTCGTACAACGCCAGCAGTAAAAGAGTTGTATCAGGCTACAGCCGACCACATCAGTCAGGTTGCTGATGAGTTAGCAGCAGAAGTTGTCGAGTCCACTTCAGAAGACGCTCTTGTCCAGAATCGTGCTGAACTCAAGTCGTTGGGCCAGGGGGCGCAGCTCGAAGTCACTGAATTTACCAAAGCTGTTGCTCAGGCGCATCCGATGGTATCTCCGGAGTTTTTGGCGACAGCAGTCAAAGCGGTGATCAATCTGGAAAAGTCCAAGAGTGGGGCTGCGCTCCTTCATAAACTCGCCAACCTAGATACAAAGGATGTTGAGGGACTCGATACGTTGTTGGCTGATTGGTCTGTCAAAGACGCACTTCGCGTGTTGGATGAGATAGATGACAGACTGAGCGTCATAGAGGCCATTGCTAGGCTGGCAGAGGATCCGAACACAGATGAGCTCCACACCCTCCACCCACTGATCCTGCGATCCCGCTGGCTTTTCGGCCCGGAGTTCGAATCAGTGGAATACTGTTCGAACACCACATTGCGAAGCGTAGCCAAACAGCTATGGGGCGACGGGGACGCATCGTTTCAGAACGAGAAAAAACGCCCAGACGTTGTTGTCTTGCCTGATCGCAGCATGGTGCAGCTGGTGGGTATAGAGCGATTTGATCCGCAAGACCCGACCATCGCGCAGATGCAGAACATCCTTCTGATCGAGCTGAAGAGAGGGGGATTCAAAATCAAGCGGGACGAGGTCAATCAGGCCGACGGTTATGTGCAGGATATTGCTAATTCTGGATATGTAAATGGCGCGCCCTTTGTCACGGCCTGGGTGGTCGGACAGTCAATTGCATCGGGAGTGGGTACCGAGAAAACTGTAGGTGATGACTCGCGCAAATATGGTCAAGTCAGAGCAACGACTTATGGGGCACTTGTGGGCACGGCTAACCTGCGACTGATGCGCTTGCGTAAGACGCTGGAGGAACGATATGACAACCTGCCAACCGACACGTTGCTCGCTAAGGTGTTATCGATCCAAGAACAGGCAACGCTCGATTTAAATACGTCAAACCCAGTGCAACATCAGGATGAGAGTGCTGCGCTGGCAGTCGCTCAGTGAAGCATCGTATCAATCTATGGGTTGATTACAGGTATTAGCGCCGTCGCAATTCCGGCCTGTCGTCAGCATCATAGATTTTTCCGCCTGTGCTGAAGCAATCAGCAAGGCTAGTTTTGCCAAAACCCAATGAAAGATACCTTCAAGCCGGTGTCAAATACTCAAGGACTCTTTGTGCCTTCAACTCTAGTAGACATTATCATCCGCGACCGAGGCGCGCAGGCTTATACCGATTACGCGGAGTTTCAAATTACCGATCCTGATGTGATCGTTAGTGCCGCTAGGCAAACGCTCGAATCGATCCCTCCATCATTTGGTTCTTGCGTCATGGTCAGTGCTGGCTTCACTGCAATTCTCAAATCTCAAGGGATACCCGCAGTTGTCGTCCTGGGAGACCTGCTGATTAACGGCCAGTATGCTTTCGAATGCAGGGGGAACATTCCAGGGGCAACCTACGAGGGAGAGTTTGTGGACGCCAAGTGGGACGGTCACGCCTGGGTAATGCTCGCAGGTGTCCTCTGCGACCTGTCGATCTTCCGAAGCGCCTACGCCACTAAAACGCCAAGCAACCTCAAAACCTTCATCAGCCAGCAGTTCGGTGAGGGTAAGGGAGCACTGATGTGTCCTCACGATAGCTTGCCGGTCGGCATGGAGTTTGTGCCCAAATTTGCGCTCAATGACGATCAGATTCTGGGGATTCTGGACGGTTTGTCCAGGCAGCACTTGAGACTAAGTGACGAAATTCGAGGCGGCATTCCCGGCTGTGTCGGGAGCTGAATACGGCTAGAAAATAAGGGCGGCGCTGACATCAGTGCGAGATTAGCCAGGCTTCCATTTTTTGCAGTCTGCCCATTTCGAGAAGCTTCGGTTTTCCTAAATCTAAAAGCATGAGTAGCTCTTGCCTGCACTCTGGTGATGAAAACCATTCAGCGACCTCGACATTGCAGTGCCTGGACTCACTCAGGGCCCATTTCACAACCATGTCCGCTGCTGCTCGGTAGTGATCCGCCATGAAGAGTCGTCGCCCCTCTGCAAACCAACCAAGCTTGGCTAGTTGTTCAGTGACGTCAATGACGCCCGCGTGATCAAAAAAACCGGTGGTGTCTGGATAGTGAATACCTGCCAGGGACACCTTCGCCGCCCCTGCTTCTCGGTCAAAGTAGGACAGAAAATGCCACCCACCTGTAGTGCTTCCAGCGTGCGGAAAGTTGATCGCGGCCTTGCCAGTGATGTAGTGCGTGCGGGAAACGCGTTTGAGATCAAAATCGAACAGTGGCTGCCTCATGGGAGCTTTTTGAGCCGGGCTAGACCCTGTTTGATATGACCAGCGTTCTCACCAATTGTGTAGAGCGCGCCACGAACGTTGTCCCCGACCTCCGCATGCCCCTGGGCTTCGACCTGGAGGGTCAGCTCCATGAGAGCAGCTTCAAGGGCGAGCTGATTTTGGTACATCCTTTCCAGCACATCTGATAGCGAGTATTCACTGGGCATCTACATGGACTCCTTGATGTCGACCCAGCATAGCTCGATGATGAGTCAGCAAGTGTCTTGCGGGTATAGGCATACCCTGAGAGCACCTTATGAGCGTCCCGTCCCTAAGTAGTCTCAAGGTGTTTGATTTGCAAGCTAGAACAGCAAGAAGCCCGAAGGACAGAGATGCCCGCTAGACACTTGGTCGGTTTTTATTGACCCGCCGTACCGGATTTATCAGAGGCCGGGCCTCCATTGAAGCTAAAATCGGTGGTGCCGTTGGTGATCCATTCGACCAGCTTTTCCTTGTGAGTGTAAGCCACCACTCCACGTTTTTGAGTCGGATCGAATCTTAAGACGCGCCATATACCGAAATCGGGGCCGAAGTCGATGAACACGGGTTTGGAAACCCACCAGCGAGCAAAAAGCTTGCTGCGGGAATGCCAGCTAAATGAAGCCAGTCCATTCTCCGACACTTTCGACAAACCCATTCTGAAGTTGTACCTGTCGAACTCAGTCCGCGTGCCATCGATCACCCAGATCATATTTTGATAGTAGTTTTGCCTCGCGATTACCTCTTCAGGATGTATCGTCGATCTCTGAAACTCAATAACCATCCCTGAAGGCGTTCGGACATCTGCTATATGTCTCTCCCCTGAGGACGCTTGCAACACAACTTCCTGCCACTCGGTTGGGAACATATTCTTCCAATCGCGATGCCATGCCGTTTCCGTTTCCCACCACGGATCGCAATTGTCCAAACGTTTATGAGCCCAATGCCAGACGACATGGTTCCCGCATTTAGCGACAGTCTGGGAACCACAAAAACTGCAAACACCACGTGCTTTTGGAGTGGCCTCTACACGAGCGCCTTCAAGCAATGAGTATTTCATTTTCTTCCTTGATGATAAAAATGAGGGGCGGTAGCTCTTAACTTCCTAGTTGTCAGTACCTTGTGACCCACAGGACGAAAGACAAATATCTGAACACGGTAGTCGTCGTGTCGCTCTGGCCTCTTTCAACAATTGCTCAGCGTACATAGCCGGATCATCATCTGGCAGCGGGTAGCCTGCAGCAGATAGAGCTTCGGCGCGCTCTTCAATGAGCAGACGCTCGGGATCGCGAACCGTTTGGTAGGCTCTGCCTGGTACGCGTCGAGTCGTGTCCATTCTCGGCTCCCCAGAAGGCTGATGGCTAAGAGCGACTAAATTACTTTTAGAACGATAACAGAACGCTCTGAATAGCGATGCTCCGCTGCGAGTCACGAGGGAGGGTGCGTTACGATCTATGTTTCACAGAGGCGCAAACACCAAGCAAGCGGAGCGCGCAGGCGTGAGGGATGCGAGCCCGCAGGGTCGAGACACGCCTTGGCGGGGCTCGATTTACGGCAGCCTGACGCCGCAGGCGGCACGCCATCAACGCCAACAAGAGGTAACTCAAATGCCCGACGATGAACTGCGCGAACTGGAGGCCAAGAGACGAAAGGCTTTGTGGATACTTGCGCACATATCTCCAGGCGATTCGAAGGCGTTCGATGCCTTATCCATCCTTGATGACCTTGACCTTCAAGAACGGAAATACTCCCCCAATGCTGACAAGGCACTTGATCTCAACCAGCTTCGGGATTGTGTCACGCTGCAGCATCACAACTCCGGAATCGACATCATTTTGGAGCAGACTATCCCCCAGCCCTGGAGGGAGCGCTTCAATCAGGCGAGTATCGGGTCGACCAGATTGTTAGATGGGCCTTACGCTGCGGACTGGTATAAATTCCTGGCTTGTTGGGAATCAGAGATGCAGCACCTCGAGGCACACAGAACTGCCAGAAGTAAGCCCAAGCTGGATTGATGCAGACGGAGAATAGACGTGGAACGAGACAGCGATGACACCGTGTATTGCGACATCCAAATGCCGGTGGCTCAAGGGCGTGAGCTATTGGCGTTAGTGAATGCCCTGCGAGAGTCGAAAGCTCATCCAAGTCTCGACAGAGTTTTTGAACACATGCAGGACGAGCTCAGCACCTCAATCGACATCGTTAAGAATCCTCCATCGTGGGGCCCATGGGGGCCGACGCATAACTGAGCCTTTAGTCGGCTATCCTTTCCATTCAGACGAGCAAACGCTGACTGGGAGCATGGAAGACTCAAAAAACGTCGCTCCGGCGCCCTATAAAGGGGCGAAAATAACGGCAAAATACACTTTAAGTGGGTGATTGCCATATGCCATACTCGGTTATCAACGATTTTTCGCCCAGCTTGGCCACCTCCCTGATGGAGGTTTTAGTCGCTATGGTAACGACTAGCAGGAGAAGAGCCTTAATGGCGTTCCTGAGAAGCGGAGCTGTGACGGGGCTGCCGTTTGCCGAGTTCTGAGGCTGCTTGTTTATTGAACCTTGGGGGCTTTCGCCAAGTCTGAACTATAGTCGTAAAGCCGCTTGTCGGCTGACGGCAGGTACTGCTTGTGAAGCTTGGTGAACGAGCTCGATAATCCGCACCGCTTTTGCTAGCGAGGCAGTATTACGTTTTTTTCCATTGAAAGCAGTGGTCGCGCATTGGAATTCGTTGATGCACCGTGGAACAAAATTCTTAGAGGATGGAGCTATGACTCTTGAGCGTATGATCGAAGAGGCCCGTAACCGTAACGGTTCTCATGAAGCCAGCCTAAAGGCGGCTCGTGATCGCATGGCCGCGACTAACCACCGTCTGGCACGTGAATTCGCTAAACAAGAAGTCACTGCGACGCTGCTTGCCAAGACCTGCAGCCTCTAATAAATCCCTTCATCCGAAAGCAGCCTAATGGGCTGCTTTTTTTTGCGCGATCACAATGACTCCATACCTCATCACCAGCTTCGAAGAGGCGACGATGGCAGCGTTGATTCATGAGCCATACGGCTATGATCACGCTGACATCTTCAAAAAACCTCAGATCAAGTACATCTATAACTACTTGAAGTCCTTCATGCCCGAGATTCCGAAGGGTAAGAAGACGGTAGGAAGCATCCTGCTTGAGCACGAATACATCGACCGAGACTTCCTCGAGGACTACTCGCGTTTTTACCTGGGGCGTTTCGGCAACGATGGCTACAAGTGCGCTCGGCTTCACTTCTTCAGTTGCGATCTGACTCACAAGCGGCTCGACGCTCTACTGGCGGGTGACGTGGGAGAAATGTTAGATGATGCTGAGGATGACAATGCTGTAAAAACTCTAGAGCAACTCCAGTCGCACTACCTCGGTTTCATGGTTATCAAACCTCTCACCAGGACATTCGTGGGGAAAACCTGCCTTCGTGTCAGTGGTGACCGAGGTGTGGGCAAGAAGAAAATTGACAAGCCTTATGATGTGAATCTCTTTGGCATCAAGCTGACAATCGACTCAATTGCATTCCAAGAACAGGACAAGGTGGTTGCCGCGTGTGCTACCACCGCCATTTGGACAGCGTTGCACAGTTCGCCTGGTCGTAGTGTTAAGGACATTAAATCCTGCAGTGAGATCACCACCGCCGCCCTGAATTTTGTGGACGGTTCCAGTAATGGATTCCCAAATAAAGAGCTTACCAATAAGCAGATCCAGCGAACGCTTGATATTGAGGGGCTGCGATATCACAACAATAGCCTTGAGGAATCAACTCCTGAATCTTTCCGAGAGTCCCTCGTTGCTCACATTAATAGCAACCTGCCCGTCATTTTGACGGGAAAAGTATACGGCGTGGAACCCAACGAAGCTGGTGAGTACGTCAAAGCTGGGCACGCAATTACCGCCCTTGGTTATGACTTCCGGGGTGATTCGAAATGGGTATACGTTCATGACGACCGACTCGGGCCGTACGCACGAGCAGAAATGGTCATGCTTGACGAATTTTTCGGGGAATCCACTCCTGAGGCCGTAAAAGGTCGTTGGGGGCTGGCGATGTCCATTCGAGAACCGGATGCCACTAACTGGGTGGCTCCCCATGAGATTATTGTTCCAGATATCTCGATCATCCCGGCAGATAGAAAGACGCGCATCGACTTCAAGTTCGCTCATGGCACAGCAGAGCGTATTCGTGATCAGGTATTGGGATACCTGGAAGATGAAATGTGTCCTCTGCTTGAGATCCCGGTTCCTTCGGTCAGGTACGAGATCAAACTGGCATCGATTGCTCAAGCGCGAGACGATGTCCGTAAACATTACACCCACCGCAAGGTCAATGACGTGTTGGGTACTTACACCCTCGATGAAGAGAGAATGATTCGCTGGCGTAAGGAAAAACTCAGTTTCTTGACTGGCAGCCTCGCACGCTTACAGTGGCAAATTGATGTCTACTGGGATTCCGAGTGTGCTTTCCAGGTGTTCTTGGATGCGACTGACATTCCCTTGGGCAACGCTGTATCTGGCATTTACATTCATGACCCAATTTATGCAGATGCGATGCTGGCCGGCTTCAAGGGGCAGGAGAGCCAGATCGCCGGTCTAGATGATCAGCACTTCTTCCCGGCGTTCACCAGGGCTGTGAAGCAGCGCCGAGATGACTACGAAAGTCATCTCAATAGCATGTATGGGACATTGCGTGCGCCCAACCACATTAAAGAGAACGAGGTCTCGCGGAACGGAAAAGGCACCAACAAGACCGCGAAAAAATTCTGGGATCCGCAACAAATCCGTTTGGTTGATGTTCACGAGGCCTACAAGAAAGTGGCCGATTCAGTGGCTAACGACCCATCCTCTGAGAGTAAGCTTATCTGGGCCATAGGTAAGGACGGCGTGTTATTCGTCGCTGAGGACATTCCAAAACCTGATGAGCTCGGTCACCCAAGTATGACTGGGATGCAGGCCGCTCGGATTGCGGGAGAAATACGGCCAAAGGCTGGCTATTGGGAGGTCAACTTCTTCTCTGGAAGGTACAGCGGTGATTACGCCGATATAGAGAAGACTCAGTTTCTTACAAACGCCGTGTACAAAATTCAGTCACTCTTCCCGTATGACAAGTTTGAAGCTTTTTACCCTTATGCCCCTTCCTCCCAAGGTCTGGTTTCGCCTGATCTAGCGGCACAGGGAGGCGGTGACGATACGGCGGAACCCGCTGCTGTGCTCGCTTAATCCGAATAAACCCGGCTTCAGGGCATCGCCCTCGGTCGGGTTCACTCCTATCAAGCTGTTCACCGCACTGGTGAATGCCCTTTTCTCAGCCTGCATCCAATCTGGGCGTTTATCCCTTCAGAAAGCCAGTGCCAGACTCACGTTTGACTTTTCAATGGATCAGAATGTGCGAGCTACAGGCACTGTCCAGGGAGGAACTGATCTCTGCATACCGCAAGCGGAGCGCGCAGGCGTGCGGGATGAAAGCCCGAAGGGCCGAGACGCAGGCTTTGCCAAGGCTCGGTTCACGACAGCCGCTACCCGCAGGGGCACGCCGTGACCGAAAACTCAGGGTCATCAGAGCTCCGCATTCCATGCATCCATAGCCTCGCTCACAGCCGCGTACCACTGGAGATCATCGAGCTGTAGGGCATTCGCGATTTGCCTGTTGGTATTGCCGTCGACCCAAGTCGGGAGACTCTCCATGGCCTCTGTGAACAGACTGGCTGTAGCGACAGCGAATCGCCCCGTACTTGTAGACTGGAGGCACACGTAGCGCACAGCAGCGCCACTATGGAGCCGACGCCAAGCCACCACCTCAATACAGTCCTGCAGCTCTACAGGGGCCTCAGCAGCGGGGTAAGCCTTCTGCCCCACCTCGTTCTCTGCCACAGGTTGGAATGGCCTGCTTGGCTTTCCTGGCTGGTGGACAAGGTGCTGCAACTGCTCGCGTGCCGCGATTATCTGATCTCGGAGTTCTTCGGGATCGATGGACATTCCGCCCTCTGGTGTCACCTTGAGGGTCTTCAAGGAGTTGGCCGCCTGGATGAACTCGCGTTCACGCACTTTCTCACGCTCGGGGCGGCGGTCAAGGAATAGCCAGGCGGCGAGTCGCTGGAAAGTGATCATCGATAATCCGGAGGTAACAATGGGATGAGCTGTTGTTAGCAAGTAGACTAACACCTGATACGAATGAAGGATTAACGGGCTTCATAAAGAGCATCCGTGTGCGGTGCCCGTAGGCCTCAGTGCGATGTGAAACACAGGCAGAACCCGCCATCAATGATGCACGCCGCCGGAAAGCTGCAGTGAACCTGAATTAGCAATCCTATCTGCTTCATCATAGGAAAAATAAGCTCGCGTCTACGATGCACAGCGGCCTCTGCCACCAAGCCGTCTTAGGCTGAAACCGTGCACCCCTCCCAGAAAGACAATCAAAACGGAAAAAATTCTCATAGATATGGGATATAAACATTTATCCACAAATTGACAATATATCTACTAGCCCTGACTTTTTAAGTTAACAACTATAGATTTCATCACCCCCCCTCAAGAACATTGGGCCCGCCTGAATACAAGCAGATAATCTCTCCTGCAAAGTCCTGCCAACCTCTGCTAGGAGACGGTAATCAGATCATATAAATATTTAACGGATATTGTCATACAAGTATATATTCTCTTAAAAAAACCTATTGCAAAGCCAATTACACGACGCTAGCCTTTTCAAATCACTTGAAACCTAAGCTACTCGCAGCGAGCACTCACTCGACTGCGCCCCTTGTGTATGGACATAAGAAAATCATGAGCAATGCAGGCCTGATCAGAATCGAAAACCGTCCTCCGACAGGGGAACTTTCGATTAAAAAAATTGCAAAACTAAAACTACTTCAAGCAGTAGAACTGGAAGAGCGTGAGCCTAAAAAAAATATAACTTACTACTCAGCCAGCAAATCTCCAGATAACTTGTTCCCCCTAATGCCTATGGAGAGTGTTGAGAAACAAATTTTCAGCCACTTTCCATGTTTGCTGCAACCGGACGGTTCTCCATGGGCACTTGGCAATCTTTACCTGCTCGATCTTGTGGCTACCGGCGCTACAGCCAGCCAGGCGACTGTAGAAAAGCATGCAATAGCTTTAAAAGACTTCTTTCGCATCATGTTGGATCTCGGCCTTAACTTTTTAAACTTCCCCCTAAGAAAGGCCAGAAGACCCACATACGCTTACTCGGACTATTATCGTGATGTCGTCAAAGAGTTCCCTAAAGAAGGACAAAAAGCCAATGCAATGATTCGAAAAATCATTGCATTCTATCGCTGGTTACTGCACAGAGGATTCGTTCCCGAGCAGGCTATGTGGAGGGAATCAACAGGATACATACGCATCAAGAACAAAGCAGGTATGTCTTATGACAAGAAAATCACACGCACCGATCTGACGCTAAAAGTTATAAAAAACCTAGGCGCTAAAGCTCTCAGGGCGTATGACGAAACAGAGCAAAAAGCACTCATTGAGACACTGCTCCAAATCGACAATACGGAGATGACCCTAGGTTTTCTTCTCGCAATCCTTACGGGAGCTAGGCTTCAAACAGTATTCACGCTACAAGCTAGTGCTTTGGATGACTACGACGGAAGTGACTACCATCCAGTAGTGGTCGGCGAACAGGGATTCGCAGATAGTAAATTTCAGAAAAGATTTCCGATACTGATCCCTGGATGGCTTGTGTTAGCTCTCAAAACATATCTCGTTTCTGAGAGGTACGCAGCACGCAAGGATAAATCCTTTTACTCTAATGCGAAGAGCACCTATATTTTTTTGACAAAAACCGGAGCACCGTATTACGCCAAGGGAGACGATACTTTCGCAAGTGAATATCGAAGTCAACGCGTAGGGAAGTCCGTACAAGCTTTTATCTTTCAGCAATTAAACCCTGCGCTAGCGCAATCGGGTAATACATTTAAAGTTCGCTTCCACAACTTGCGCGCATCGTTCAGTGAAAACGTAGTGATTGACAATCTTGATCGCCTCAACTCTGGTAGTATCACGTGGCTTGAACTCCTGAATATTGTTTCCGAAAGGCTTGCCCATTCAAGCATAGAGGAGACTGAAAACTATATTAATAGCGTACGCAAGAAACAAATAAAAGCAGTAGCTCAAAGAAAGTTCGAATCCTATTTGGAGGCAAAGCTCCGAACCACCTGGGAAGCGAATTAATGGCAGAACAAGTGGCTTTCGTTTCGCGCCAAATAAATCTGGACGAAAGTAGTTACGACGAATGCATGCGACTATTGGATGAAATTCCTGTCGCCTCATTGCAGTTGTCACTTCGATGTGGCGCGACTGTGCACCGGCTAAATGTCGGCGCGTATCTATATCACGTAAGAGTCAAGGCAAGGCCCTACAACCCAGCGTTCGTGGATCTCCAAACAGTCTCCTACAGCAGAATACAGGCTGTTCTAAACTGGGCTATAAGCATAGTAGAGCAATACTTTCGCATACTACGACCTGCATCTGTGCATGAGGATTGGAGTCGAACGGCTATGTTTTTGGACTGGTGCGATACAAATGGCCATCCAGCAGCGCTTGATAGTATTGAAGACTATCACCTTGCACTTGTGGAATACTCTCGCCACCTTTGTTCGACAGCAGATCCTGAGCGTCGAAACACCCCACAACGCAAACTCACGGTCGCAATGCAATCAGCTGAGAAGTTCTATCCAGAACATACTCATAACGTAGGTATTGGTATACAACATCCTGGATACAGTAATAATGAGAAAATCAATACTGAAGTTCCGTCCGAAGACGCATTTCTTCCGACCTTAGCAGGTGCGCGCGGCCTGTTTGACTCTATTAGCGCATTCATGGAGGGAACACAAAGTGTACCTGTCGCCCTGAAAGGTTTTGGGCATACTTATTGGTTTACTTCCTGCTATTACCCTGTGATGTCTGAGTCGGCGATCTTACATTACCAGACCAATAAAACACCGGGTAGGATTTTGAGCTCAATTAGGCGTGATGTGCTGAATCACGTGCAAGCAACAGGGAACGACGCTTCAGATGGATTCCAAATCGTATTTGACCTTCTAAAAGACAGAGGTTGGATCCAAGATGCAGCAAATAATGAAAAACTCATTTCCCTCGATAGAATACTGACCAAAACGGAGCAATTGCAGTTATGCAAAGTCGCTCACGACTGTTTCTTGTTCATGTTCATTTTGTACACTGAGGGAAACGAGTCTCCAGTGGGCGCAATACCTTGGGATGCAACATCGTCTGTTGATACGGTTATACAAAGTTTTCGAACGATCAAATGGCGTAGCCATACCGAGTTAGACTTGTCGTTCGAGGCGAGATTTCTTGTGCACTTTCGCGCATATCTGCGAATCAGGGAAACTCTCGTTGATGGTCACGATTTCAAGTATCTTTTTGGTACGTTTGGTCGCAAGAACGGCCCACTCCCTCTAGACAATGGCTACTCATCAACTGTAGGAAAACAGCTTAGGCGTCTGGTGGATCCAAATCTTACGATCTTTGGGTTTCGGGAGCTCCGCGCCTACCACCATCATTATAAAACCACGCATCATGGCATCGAAGCCGCCGCTGCGGATGCAAACCACACTCTGGGCACCGCCCTTGCCAGTTACCAGGCAGGTAACGTTGCAGACAACATTGCTCAAGCTGGAGCCTTCTTCACCAATTTGGGCTTGATTCTGGCCAGCGTAGAGCAGCAGCAGGCAGCTCGAACGACTCAAGCTGGGTCATGTGATGGTCAACTCATACCAGCAAAGCAGCTGGATGAAGTTTCAATTCAGCCAAACTGCCGCAACTTCCTTGGCTGCTTATTTTGTGATAGCAACTTAATTCATTTTAATGCCCAAGATGCCCACAAACTATTAAGCATGGCCTACATCATAGAACAGCTTCGGCTGATACAGATCAGCCCAACAGAACATGGCCAGGTTTTTGATCTCACCTTGAATAAGATCTACTGGATTATCAAGAAAATGGAGGGCAACCCCTCCCTCGCGGCAGAGATTACTCAGATTCGAATTGATGTTTTCGAATTTGAAAACCTGACTCCCTACTGGCAAAACAAGCTACGAATATTTTCTGAAATTGGGGTTCTGTAATGCAGTTTGCAAAATTTTTTCTAACTGAATATTTGGATTCCGAGCAAACACCTTGGTCGGCATCTGCTGAAGATTATGTATATCCATCGGATTATTTCGTGGTCGCGACCCAGGCTGACGGTACCCCAGTCGAATTTTGGGAGAACACTTGGCCGATTCAGGGGCGCGAGCGAGGGATATCGCAAAGAAAGGTTGTTTATTTGGGTTACGAGGGAGAGCACACCGAGACAAATTGGGGAACCAATCTGAAACAGTCCAAGAGCATTCTGCTTGCCTTGGACAGGCACGCTTATAAATCACCTGGAACACCGCTAGGTGTCGACTCCATGAACAGGTACAACCTGGTTCTGCAAAAAGCACGAAAGTATTGCTACCAAAACAACATATCGGTATTCCAAGCCTTGTCTTCAATCGAGCACGTAAAAGGCATCCATAAGCTGTGCCTTGAACAAGCTAAGAGCAATGCGGCAGCACTTGAAGACTTGCTGCCAAAGATTTCAATGCTGCCGTTTAGATACCTGGGATTTAAGCCTGCAGTGGCTAAATTCCAGGCACCGCCCCTCTCTAAAAACACTAAAAACGACCAAACACTGGTAATACCTACTGCCATCTACGTTGAGTTGCTTGTCGAGTACAAAAAGAAGATCGCCAATTACATGGAGCATCGCGGACAATTACAACAGCTGGCAGTGCTGATCTCATGGAATAACGACCACGGCACAGCTCCATCAGAAGACCATAAAGAAAGTTTCGTAAAAGCTCTAGCTCACTGCGATCTCGCTAACTACGCAGATGCCAACAATATCACGGACAAAAAGGAGCTGTTGGGACATTTTGGCGTCATAAACTATTGTTCAGCAATGTTGATTTACTCCTTCACAGGCATGAGGCGGTCTGAACTTTATTCCTTGCGGCTTAGCGCACTTCGGCAAGACATAAAAAATGGGGTGGTGATTTCTAGAAGTCTGCATGGTTTCACGACCAAACTGCATAAAAGAAGAAAACATGTGGACTGGTATTCATCATCTGACGTTGAGTTGCCATTTGCGGCAGCGTCTCACGTCTGTAAAACGATTTTAGCTTGTAACGGAATGTTCCCAGACGATCAGTATGTTTTTATCTCTACCGCGTATTTCCCTTTCAGCAACACTGTACTGGATGCGGCGACCATTAACTCAGATGAACCGGTCGCCGGGAACTATGAACCATCTCGTTTCCAACGGAGGCTTACCACTCCGACAATCAACTCCGCCGATATGGTGGAGCTTAAGAACGTTGATCCATTGCGCATCTGGAATGCAACCAGTGAAGTCAATATCGGAAACGCATGGCCTCTAAGCATTCACCAGCTTCGGCGCTCTACTGCAATTTACGCAATCAGAAGCGGAATCGTTACCCTTCCAGCCCTGAAGTCCATGCTCAAGCACATAAGTATAGTCATGACCAAATACTATAGTCGTGGATCTATCTACGCGCCCGACATCCTTAAAGCTTTTAGCGGCAAGAAAGATAGCATGGTAGCTCTTTTCCAAGAGTCTGAACGTCACGTTGCATCCTGGCAATATACTAATGAGGTGATTATGTCAGAAGAGGCTCTCTATGGCGCTCATGGCGTCTGGGCTCAAATCCATGGCAAGAAAGCGTTGCTCAAGTTGAACTATGCAGAGCGTTTCGATGAAACCCTCAAGCGAGTGAACAAAGGTCAGCTATCGTATCGCGCCACACCACTGGGCGGGTGTACGTCGAATAGCATTTGTACTAAACGTATTACCGTTGATCTCCTAGGCTGTGATGGCTGCGCTTCTGCAGTCGTTATCAAGCCAAAACTCCTCAAGCTTATTGCCCTTCAGAATGTGACCGTAGAGGCCTGCAACCAAGGAAGCATGGAGCACACTGCAGAGCTTCAGACGCAGTATGAGTTGTCATCCTTCGCTACTCGCCTGGGGATCCAAGCATGACCGAACTCTGCGATCTAATCATCTTTTGGGATGCCTTAAATAGAATCCTTGCTGGCAAACCGCTGATCGTCAGCAGAAACATGCCTATCACCTATGACTTGGTCGCGCTTGAGGCTGGGAGAACTAGGGGGTCGATCAGAGCTGATCGCCCTCAGTTCGCGGCGCTGAGGCAAGCCGTCAGGGACGCAGCGGCTGCGCAGAAGCCCCCACCAAAGAAAGCTTCCGCTCAGCAGGAAAAAGACAAACTCAAAGCTAAGAACCGGGAAATTGCCGACCTCAAAAATGAGTGCGACGGAGTTCGTAGTCGCGAGTTGATGCTTGTCCGATACATCGACGAGCTTGAAAGGGAGATTGTAAGGCTGCGTAAGCCAAGGCTGGTCAGTTCCATTGGCTGAGTCTCTTGGCAAAGTTTCCAGAGTACGAATGTTGGGATGCCTCATTGCCAACATTCGTTCTCCCGTCAGGAAGCTGGCAATGCACCTTGTCTCGCAATCGTCCAGTTCTAAGAAGGTTTAATATCAACTTCGCATCGGGCAATTCATTACGTCCGGTCGCCTACATCATGCAAGTTCTATTTTGACTCACAGGCTCATTCCTACTCTGGAATAGTGCCCCGAGTCCTGGAGCGCCGAGCTGCTAGAGCAATCGCCCAGCCAAATTCCATTGCCCCTCATCCTTCTAGTCATGTGTATAGGCTCTCTCCCTATGTCCATGCTTGCCTGAAGCTTTCTGAAGTCTGCTCTGATGCGCGTTCAAGGTAGCCGGCACGCTCCATGGAAAGGTGTCTGTCCACATGGTCACATGTACGGCATAGGTTTTAGGTGTCTATATAGACCGTATCGCTGTTCAATGACGGCACCGCCGTGGTGGTGTTTACCGTGCTGCTGGGCATCGCGCAGTTGGGTGAAACACCCACCGTGGGCGCCACGGCCATGCTGTTTGCCCACGAAGCCATTGGCGGCGTGCTGTTTGGCGGGCTGATCGGCTACCTCGTGTACCTGATGATCAAGAGCATCGAACAGCACCAGATCGAAGTCATGCTGACCCTCGCCCTGGTGATCGGCGGCTCGGCCATGGCTTCGGAGCTGCATGTGTCCGCACCGATTGCCATGGTGGTCGCGGGGCTGATCATCGGTAACCTGGGACGCAAGCTGGCGATGAACGACATGACGCGTCGCTACCTGGATGGTTTCTGGGAACTGCTTGATGACATGCTCAACGCCTTGCTGTTTGCACTGATCGGCATGGAGCTGCTGCTATTGCCATTCAACTGGCTGCACGTGTTCGCGGCCAGCCTGCTGGCGGTGGCGATCCTGCTCTCGCGCCTGCTGACCGTGGCCCCGGCGATCCTGTTGCTGCGCCGTTGGCGCTCGGTACCACGCGGCACTATCCGCATCCTCACCTGGGGCGGCCTGCGCGGCGGCGTCTCGGTGGCATTGGCCCTGGCCCTGCCCCTGGGCCCTGAGCGTGACTTGTTGCTGAGCATCACCTATATCGTGGTGCTGTCTTCGATCCTGTTGCAGGGGTTGACGATCGGTCGCGTTGTCAGCCGCGTTACTGGGCCGCAGTAACCGCGCCGCGCAACACTTCAAGTAGGTGCCGCATCGCCAGTGGACGGCGCGGTGTCGAGCCGTACATGACTACCAGCTCGCGCGCATAGCACTGCGGGTTGCCGGCCGGTAACACACTGATGCCGTTGGAGGGCATGCCCGCCCACTGCGGCACCAGCGAAACCCCCATCCCTTGGGCGACCAGCATCAGGATAGTTTCCAGCGCATCCAGCTCACATAGCACCTCTGGGTCGAAGGACTGTTCATCCAGAAAGCGCTGGGCAATCTGACCGCCCCAGGAGCGTGCGTCATAGCGGATGAATGGGCGTTCACGTAACAAGGCAGCCAGCGCCTGCGCACCCCACTGGGCGGGCGCAACCAGAATCAAGGGTTCGGCACGCAGCAAGGCCATCGACAAGGCTTTGGGCGGTTGAAACGGCGGCCGTACCAGTATCGCCGCATCCAACTCCTGGTTGAGTAACTTCTCATAAAGGCTTCTGGAGTCGCCGGGTGTGATCTTCAGCCTCAGCTTGGGTGCTGACATTGTCAGACGCTCGATCACCCCCGGCAAGACGCCGGTCAGCGCCGTGGAAATGGCCCCGATTTTAATTTCCCCCGATAACTCGTCCTGGCTCAGATGCTCCTGCAGCTGGCGCGCCTGTTCAATAACTGCCTGGATTCTGGGCAAGAGCAGCAAGCATTGATCCGAAGGCCAAGCGGCATGTGCCGTGCGCGTGAGCAGCGTACAACCCAGCGTGCGCTCAAGCGCCTTGACCCGCAGGCTGATCGCCGCGGCACTACGATTTTCACGGCGCGCAGCGGCGGCTATCGACCCGGTTTCAATGACAGCGACCAGGCTCCTCAGGAATCGAACATCCATAAGTTTTCCTTTCGCTCAGACCAAGGCAAACCCGTTTTACCCTGGCGGCATCGCCTGTTTAACCTGACAGTTCCCCATCTGGAGAACCAGCCATGAACAGACCCTTTCACGCTGCATACCATGTTTATGACTTAGACGAGGCGCGCATTTTTTATCGAGATGTTTTGGGTTGCACCGAGGGCCGGTGCAGCGAGACCTGGATCGACTTCGACTTTTTCGGCAATCAACTTTCACTGCACCTCGGTACGCCCTTCCCAACCACACGCACCGGCCTGGTCGGTGAGCACCAGGTACTGATGCCACACCTGGGCGTGGTGTTACCACTTGATGAGTGGCTGACGCTTGCCGAGCGCCTCACCCGCCTGGGCACGCGCTTCGAGATTCCACCCGTGACCCGCTTTGCCGGCGAACCTGGCGAGCAGCGCACGATGTTTTTTCTCGACCCCAGCGGTAACCCCATCGAAGTGAAAGGGTTCAAGCACTTCGAAGGGTTGTTCGCCCAGTAAATCCCTGACAATCACAACAATAAGGGACACCCCCATGACCACTAGAAAACCCACCAGTCTTATCACTCGCATCATGATCGGCCTGGCTGCCGGGATAATCGTCGGCCTCCTGCTCAATCAATTCCCCGAGCAAAAAACCTGGTTCATCGACAATCTGCTGCAACCGGCTGGCGACCTGTTTATCAAGCTGATGAAGATGATCGTCGTTCCCCTGGTATTTGCCTGCATGACCGTCGGCATCGCCGGCATGGGCAACCCGTCTGCCCTGGGTCGCGTCGGCCTGAAGACCTTCGTGTACTTCTTCACCATCACCAGCATTGCCATCGTCTTCGGGCTGTTGGTTGGCAATGTGGTGCAGCCCGGCTCGGGCGCCGAATTCGGCAGCACGCTGCAGGCACCGGCGACGGGACTGGCCTCCAGTGGCACCCCACAGAACCTGGGCCAGGTACTGCTGGCGATCGTGCCGGATAACATCGTCCTGGCCATGTCACAGGGCAAACTGCTGTCGGTGCTGTTCTTCGCGATCCTGTTCGGTTGTGCCTTATCGTTGTTGCCCGAGGAGCGCAAAGCGCCCTTGATCAATGTGATGCAAGGCGTCTCCGACACCATGTTCAAAGTCACCCATCTGGTCATGCATTACTCGCCTATAGGTATTTTCGGCCTGATCGCGGTCACCGTCGCCAGCTTTGGCCTCAGTGCGTTGTTGCCGCTGGCCAAACTGATCGGCACGACCTATGTCGCGGTGCTCTTATTTGCCCTGTGTGTATTGGGTGCAGTGGCACGCTTGGCCGGCGTCGGCTTTTTTCACCTGGTGCGGGAAATACGCAGTGAACTGCTGCTGGCCTTCAGCAGTGCCGCCTCGGCGACGGTCATGCCTCAACTGATCGAGAAGATGGAGCGCTATGGCGCGCCACGGCCCATTACCAGCATGGTGATCCCACTGGGGTACTCGTTCAATCTGGATGGTGCATCGCTGTTTGCCGCACTCGGCACGCTGTTCATCGCCCAAGCGTATGGCATCGACTTGAGCCTGGCGGATCAAGGCATGCTGGTCTTGATCATGGTGCTGACATCAAAGGGCGCGGCGGGCGTGCCAGGCTTCATGTTTATCATCCTGACCGCGACGTTGACCGCGGCCGGGCTTCCCGTGGAGGGTGTGGCAATCATCGCGGGCATCTATCGGCTGATGGATATGCCCGTCACAGCCCTGAATGTACTGGGCAACGCATTGGCCCCGCTGGTAATTGCTCGCTGGGAAGGTCAGCTCAAGGCACCCGACAGCACGCTGGCCTGCGAACCTCCCAGCGTGCCCTTCAAGGCCTGACGCGTCAGCCAGGGTACTGTCAGACTTTGCCCTTATCCTGACGGGGCTTCGCCTGTGTGTGAGATTGAGCAACAGCAGGCATGGACGCCTCGCTGCGAACCTGCGCATGGCTGATCAACGCAAAGATGAAGCTACCCCCGATGATGTTGCCGGCCAGGGTCGGCCCGGCGAAGACCAGCCAGAAATCCTTCCACGGCAACTCGCCGGCAAACACCAGGTAGGACACTTCCGCTGAACCGACGACGATATGGGTGAAGTCGCCCAGTGCCATGAAGTAGGTGATCAGGATGATAATCCACAGCTTGGCACTCTCCATCGACGGAATCATCCAGACCATGGTGGCGATCATCCAACCGGAGACGATGCCCTTGGCGAACATCTGCGCGGGGTCGTTCTCCATGACCTTGCGCCCGATCTCTAGGAAGGCCAGGTCGGTCTTGGTATCGAAGATCGGTAGGTGCAGCATCACGTAGGCCACCAGCAAGGTGCCGCACAGGTTGCCCACCAGCACCACCGTCCACAGCCGTAACAAGCGCCCGGCGTTGGCCAGAGTCGGTTTGCTCATCACCGGCAGCACGGCGGTCAGGGTGTTTTCGGTAAACAACTGCTGACGAGCAAGAATCACCGCGAGAAAGCCTGCGCAATAGCCAAAGCTGGCAATGACCTTGAATTCATCACCGTCCGGCAGGCGTGAATTGAGCAGGCCCATGCCCATTAGCGACAAGCCCATGGTCAGGCCAGCGGCCAGCGCCGACCACCACAACGCTGCCACACTGCGCTCTAGCTCCTGATCGCCCTGGGTGCGGATAATTTCGTGTAATACAGCCGCGCGAGGCGGCTGGTTCTCGTCAACGTTTTGCTGCTCTTCCTGCGACAGGTTGGGGGTCTTGCCGTCTGCTTGAGTGGCCATGATGTACCTGAGTCCAAGGGGTGCCTGTAGCTACGACACGCCGCGACGATGGCTGTTCAGTGGCACCGCAACTAAACCGGAATACGCCAGGCCTTGGCCTGCTCCACGGTGGTAGAGCTGAAGGGTTTACTCCAGGGTTTATTGCGCGCTCGGTAATGTTTGACGATGCCATCAAGCACACGGTTGAACTCCGCTGGCGTCGTCGCCTCGCCCAAATCCCGCACCGCACGTTGCAATAACTCAACGTTGGCAGCCGGTTGGCCAGGACGGTATAGCGAGGGGTAAATGACTTCGCGGATAAAATTCTCTGCCTTCACGCCGATATCGCGTTTTTGCATTTCCGCGACGGCGCTGGTCAACACTTTGGACAGGCCTGAGCCATTGTTCGACGCCTGCTTGGTGCCCACCTGCAGCAGTTGCTGGAAATTACGCTGGCCTGGCGCATTCAGGCGCTTGCCCAGCCACTCGATATCCTCGGGTCTACGGGCGAGCGCATCCAGATTGCGCAGCGCCGAGGCTAATTTCGGCGTGATCACCAGCGACGTGCTGGTTTGATTCGCCTCGGCAATCGCAGTGTCCAACGCCTGTAACGCTTGCTGCGCGTCTTTGCGAAAGCGCAACGCCTCGGCGCCGGCCGCATCGTTTTGCAGGTCAACTTGCACGCTGGCGAGCATTTGATCATCCATCGCCATCACGGCATCGTTCAGCGAGGGGAACTCATGACGCTCACGCTCCAGCTCACGCTGTTGCAGATGCCCTGACACCGTCTGGCGAGCCTGGGCCTGCAAATGCTGTTTCTGCTCGGGGGTCATGGTGAAGTTGACGGTACCACCGAGCAGGCCGCGAAAGTCGCCTTTGTCCGAGTTCAGCGGCAACGTGACCGTTTGTTCCGAGAACGCCTGGAGCCGGTCATTCTGGTAGCTTTCAGCGGCGGTGTGTGGCGTGCCGGTGAACGTGTCGGCCAGAAAGCTGAAAAAACCACCGCTCCTGGGCGGCGTTGATGCCTTGTCAGACTCGAACTTGACGATCAGCGCTTCGTCCTTGCCCAGGGGGCTTTCCGGGAACGAGCGCTCGATGACACCTGGCGCAGGGGTATTGAGCAGCAACCCGCCGTCCTGAAACGCCGTGACCTGCGACGCCGCCTGGAACCCGTGACCCTGCTCGGTGGGGCTCTTGAACAGCCCAGGCAGGGCGCCCGAAATAAGCGCGGCGCGGCCGATATCCATATCCGGTGTCAGGTTGGCATTGAACACCACCAACTGCGGGCGGCCATCGAACATGCCCGTGCCGGTGATGTTCAGTTGCTTGATCGCCGGAATATGCCGGCTCAACACTTCCAAGTCGCGAAAAGTCGCCCCACCACCAGCGCTGAGCCGTTCGGCAATTGCTGCAACTTCCGGGGGGCGGTTGGCTGGGGGCATACCGGCGATATGGGCGAGAATCGATTGACGCGATTCGTTGCGGATCAAGTCCTCCAGCGGCTGCCCCTCGGTTTGTAGGCGCGGCAGCAACGTCAGCAGCAGTTGAGAGATATTTCCAACCGGCCCGGGCAGACTTCTGACGAGCTTGCCGAGCTCGGAACTGGCTTCCTGCAACCAAGCCGTGACAGGGTCTTTGCTGTTGAGCAAGCGGGGCAGGTCTAGGTTATTCGACAGTTGCGTAAAGGCCTTGGCATCCATGCCGCTGGCGAGCAGTGCTGCGCAAATCGCACCGGCAGATGAGCCGGAAACCACTTTTACGCCTTTGAGTTTGTCGGCCTCTTCAAGCGCTTGCACCATGCCTGGAAAGGCGATGCCCTTGGCGCCACCACCACTGAGCACCAGGTGAGCGGGCGGCGGTGACACCACCACCTCCACACGCCCATCGCTGTGACGATAAATACTCAGGTTGCGCTCGCCCACACCTTTGACCAAGGGCACCTTGGCGCCCTGGTCGCTTATTTGCGGCGATGGGGGGTGATTCTCTACAACAGAACTGGAGACTTTCATACACAAGGCTCTCTCTACAGGATGTAGGCCTGAGTGATGAGAGAGCCTCAGATAGATCCACGCGGAATGATTTGGTAAAGCAAATCAGGCCGCGGGGTTGTTACTCGGGAAGACTGTCGTCCTTGAACTGGTCCTTCACGTACTTGATTTCGGTACGGCCGTGGGGCGCCGGCAAACCGTCTTCGCCCAGGTTGACGAAGACCATTTTTTCCACGGTCAGGATGCTTTTGCGCGTGATCTTGTTGCGCACTTCACAGGTCAGGGTGATGGAGGTGCGGCCGAACTCGGTGGCAGTGATGCCCAGTTCGATGATGTCGCCCTGGCGTGAAGCGCTGACAAAGTTGATTTCCGAGATGTACTTGGTGACCACGCGCTGGTTGCCGAGCTGGACAATCGCGTAGATGGCCGCTTCTTCGTCGATCCAGCGCAGCAAGCTACCGCCGAACAGAGTGCCGTTGGGGTTGAGGTCTTCGGGTTTTACCCATTTGCGGGTGTGGAAGTTCATGGTCACTCCAAAGCGTCTTGCGAAATGATGGGCAACATCATGGCAGAGCCCAGGCCCAAGCTCTATGAGCCATTGCCTATCAACCCCATGCGCGATCTTCATTGCCACCGACAGAAAGGCTTGGGAAGTGCCACATACACGGCTATAATCGCCTCCGTTTCAAAACGGTCATCTTCGATTGATACCGTTCTCCCGCCACCTGTCCGAGGGGCGCTGCAGCAGGTTAAACCTGTCAGGCTCGGATGGGGCGTTGTCCGGCCTGGTTGCCTTGGCCTGATACTAAACGCACAACGGCGCCCATTCGCACACTACGAATGGAGGCTCTCTATGAGCGCTGTAATGACGCCTGCTGATTTCAATGACTACAAAGTCGCCGATATGTCCCTCGCTGCCTGGGGCCGTCGCGAAACCTTTATCGCCGAATCCGAAATGCCGGCCCTGATGGGCCTGCGTCGCAAGTACGCCGCTGAGCAACCGCTCAAGGGCGCCAAGATTCTCGGCTGCATCCACATGACCATCCAGACTGCCGTGCTGATCGAAACCCTGGTTGCCCTGGGTGCCGAAGTGCGTTGGTCGTCGTGCAACATCTTCTCGACTCAGGACCAGGCCGCTGCCGCTATCGCTGCTGCCGGTATCCCCGTATTCGCCTGGAAAGGCGAGACTGAAGAAGAGTACGAGTGGTGCCTGGAGCAAACCATCCTCAAAGATGGCGCGCCTTGGGATGCCAACATGATCCTGGACGACGGCGGCGACCTCACCGAGTTGCTGCACAAGAAATACCCGCAGATCCTCGACCGCGTCCACGGCGTGACCGAAGAGACCACCACCGGCGTACACCGCCTGCTGGACATGCTGGCCAAGGGCGAGCTGAAAATCCCGGCCATCAACGTCAACGACTCGGTGACCAAGAGCAAGAACGACAACAAGTACGGCTGCCGTCACAGCCTGAACGATGCGATCAAGCGCGGCACCGACCACCTGCTGTCGGGCAAGCAAGCCCTGGTGATCGGCTACGGTGACGTGGGCAAGGGTTCGTCCCAGTCCCTGCGTCAGGAAGGCATGATCGTCAAGGTCTCCGAAGTTGACCCGATCTGCGCCATGCAAGCCTGCATGGACGGTTTCGAAGTGGTTTCGCCGTTCATCAACGGCCAGAACGACGGCACCTCCGCCTGCATCGACGCAGCCCTGCTGGGCAAGATCGACCTGATCGTCACCACCACCGGTAACGTGAATGTGTGCGATGCGAACATGCTCAAGGCCCTGAAGAAGCGCGCCGTTGTCTGCAACATCGGCCACTTCGACAATGAAATCGACACAGCTTTCATGCGCAAGAACTGGGCATGGGAAGAAGTGAAGCCGCAGGTACACAAGGTTCACCGTACCGGCGCTGGTGATTTCGACCCACAGAACGACGACTACCTGATCCTGCTGGCCGAAGGCCGCCTGGTGAACCTGGGCAACGCCACTGGTCACCCAAGCCGCATCATGGATGGCTCGTTCGCCAACCAGGTGCTGGCGCAGATCTTCCTGTTCGAACAGAAGTACGCCGACCTGTCGCCCGCCCAGAAAGCCGAGCGCCTGACCGTGGAAGTACTGCCCAAGAAACTCGACGAAGAAGTGGCCCTGGAAATGGTCCGCGGCTTCGGCGGCGTCGTGACTCAACTGACCAAGACCCAGGCCGACTACATCGGCGTGACGGTTGAAGGTCCGTTCAAGCCGCACGCTTACCGCTACTGATCGGCCTTGCTGGCGCCGGCTCTTCTGTGGGAGCCGGGCTTGCCCGCGATGCAGACGCCTCGGTGTTCCAGTAACACCGAGCTGATGCTATCGCAGGCAAGCCAGCTCCCACAGAAAGCCAGGCACCCGCATCGATTGCGTATGCCTTCCAGGCTTTCGAGTTTCCAAGGGTATTACCATGTCCCAAGACCGTCGCTACAGCTTCGAGTTCTTCCCGACCAAGACCGATGCTGGACATGAAAAACTGATGGCCACTGCCAAGCAGTTGGCCAGCTTCAACCCTGACTTCTTCTCCTGCACCTACGGCGCTGGCGGTTCGACCCGTGATCGCACGATCAACACCGTGTTGCAGCTGGAAAGTGAAGTCAAAGTTCCCGCCGCTCCGCATCTGTCCTGCGTGGGCGACAGCAAGGCCGACCTGCGTAGCCTGCTGACCCAATACAAAGCCGCCGGCATCAAGCGCATCGTTGCCCTGCGTGGCGACCTGCCATCGGGTATGGGCATGGCCAGCGGTGAGCTGCGCTACGCCAACGACCTGGTGAGCTTCATCCGCGAAGAAAGTGGCGATCACTTCCATGTCGAAGTAGCCGCTTACCCGGAGATGCACCCCCAGGCGCGCAATTTCGAAGACGATTTGCAGAATTTCGTGCGCAAGGCCAATGCCGGTGCCGACAGCGCAATCACCCAGTATTTCTTCAACGCCGACAGCTACTTCTACTTTGTCGAGCGAGTACGGGCGATGGGCGTGAACATCCCAATCGTGCCGGGCATCATGCCGATCACCAATTACAGCAAGTTGGCGCGCTTCTCCGACGCCTGCGGCGCCGAGATCCCACGCTGGGTGCGCAAGCAACTGGAAGCCTATGGCGATGACGTCAAAAGCATCCAGGCGTTCGGCGAGCAGGTTATCACCGAGATGTGTGAGCAATTGTTGCAAGGTGGTGCGCCAGGGTTGCATTTCTATACCCTGAACCAGGCTGAACCCAGCCTTGCCATCTGGAACAACCTCAAGCTGCCACGTTAACGCTTGACCGGTTGTACCAAGGCCCTCGTTCTGACGAGGGCCTTTGTCGTTTTACGTTACCCACGGAACCCCGCAGTCCATGAATACAGTGCCCCCGACGTCCCGCCCGCAACTGGTTTACCTGGTCTTCGGCGCCGACACCTACCATCAGGAAGCGGTATTCAGCATCGCCAGCGCACTGGCGTTCCTGCAGGACACACCGGATGCGAACATCGACATCCAGGTATTCAGCGACAACCCCGAGCCCTATCGCTTGCTGCCGGTGCGCGTGCGCCCACTGGACGAAGCCACCCGCAAACGCTGGAGCGAGCCCCACGGTTATCACTTTCGCACCAAGCACGTGGTGCTGCGCCAAGTCCTGCAAGAATCCCCCGTGGCGCTGCTGATCGACACTGACACCTTCTTCCATCATTCGCCCATGGCCCTGTTCGAACGCGTAGAGCCCGGCACCCTGCTGTGCAACGCCTTTTACACCAAGTACGGCGACAACCACGAAAGCATCCTCTACACCGCCCTGCGTCAGCGCCTGCTGGACATGGGCGTGGCCGACGATGACATGATGACCCTCAACTCCGGCGTCATGGGCCTGACCCAACAGGATGCGCACATCCTCGACCGCTCCATCGAGTTGATGGATGAACTGTTCCCCCATGCCCAAGGCGCCTACACCCTGGAAGAGTTCTGCCTGTCGATCGCCGCCTACCGTACCGTAAAGGTGCGCGAGTGCCCGGACCTGATCCACCATTACTGGAGCCGCAAACAGCTGTTCCGGGCCAAGGTCAAGGCGTGGATCGCCAAGCACGCGAGCGCCCCCACCAGTGCGCAGGCCCTGGCCGATACGCGTCAGGTCTCCTCGCACCTGCCGCGCCCGCCGCGTTTGCAACGCTTGATGTACAAGCTGATCACCCTGCTGCTGCCCAAGCACCAGCAACAATTCATCCGCGAAATCCTTTACGGCTGCTACGAACACGAAAACGAGTTCGACCAGGCCTGCGGTCCGGTCTGGTGGGACAAGGCCCGACAAAACCAGGAAGAACGCCAGAAGCGCCCGCTTGATGCACACCAGTTGGAACACTGGTTTGCCAACCCCCTGGTGCGCCTGATTCTGGGCGAGCGCCGCGCCGCGATCCACGAACACCTGCTGAACGCTCCCGCGAAGTAAGACCGCCCGCCAATGCGCGTGCCAGAGCTTCTCTTTCTTCGGGGAGCGTCGTAACCTCAGGCTATGCCCGTCCTCTTCAAGCTGTTGACCGCTGTGTTTTTTTCTTGCCTGAGCCTGGCCGCTCATGGCGAGAAACTGCGCATTGTCACCGAACCCTGGGCGCCCTATGTCTACGAAGACAACGGCACCATGGCCGGCCTGGATTATGAAACCACCCTGATCGTGTTCCAGCGCCTGGGGGTGGAGGTGCAATGGCAGTTCCTGCCCTGGAAGCGCTGCCTGGCGATGCTCGACCAGGGCCACGCCGACGGCGCGCTGGATATCTTTCACAGCCAGGAGCGCGATGCGTCGCTGCTC
This sequence comes from Pseudomonas sp. FSL L8-0168, assembly GCF_037976155.1. Lineage (NCBI taxonomy): Bacteria > Pseudomonadati > Pseudomonadota > Gammaproteobacteria > Pseudomonadales > Pseudomonadaceae > Pseudomonas > Pseudomonas sp. FSL L8-0168. Next base: position 4,917,068 of record NZ_CP150262.1, read on the forward strand.
TATCCCAGCGAGCCGTTGTCGGAAGTCGAATTCGTTTTGTTCTATGCCAACGAACGCCCTCACCCCGCCGCCACGCTCGACGACCTGCGTGGCCTGACGGTTGGCGTTTCCCCGGGCTACCTTTATGGCGACGCGTTCAGTGAGGCCAACACCTTCCAGCGTGAACCCGCCCCCAGCCATGAAGCCAACTTTGGCAAACTCATGTTGGGGCGCATCGATATGGTGGTGACTGACCGGCGCGTGGGGCACCACGTGATCAAGGCGCTGGGCCTGGAAGGTAAAGTCAGCCAGGCGTCGGTGGTGGTCAGCCGCCAGCAGCAATTCCTTGCGGTACGCCGTGGCGCAGGCATGGACCTGCTGGTGCAACGCTTTGCCGCCGAGCTCAAGCGCTTCAAGCAAGAGCCCGCCTATGCCACATTGAGCGCCAAATATGGGCGGATGCACGAGCAAACAGCCCCCATACCAGCCCCCGAACACGCCGTTGAGCAGCAGGAAAGCAGCACGCGGTGATTGCTCTGTTATACTGCGGCCTTTCCGCCAGGCTTACGCCCGGCCGCTCGGGTCTTGAAAACGGCACCCAACCCAGCTACTGCGCAGCTTTGCAGCCCGCGCGAGCCGATGGAGTGCCCGCCAGACACAGCAGGACCGGACGGGGTTGCGCTCCCCTAAGCGCCATTCACGCCCGGCAAGATTATCCCTTTGGGCCAAGCCCTAACTAAAACAGGATTACTCATGTCCTTTGCTTCCCTCGGTCTCTCCGAGGCTTTAGTCCGCGCCATCGAGGCAGCGGGCTATACCGAGCCTACTCCGGTGCAACAGCGGGCCATTCCCGCCGTGTTGCAAGGTCGCGACCTGATGGTTGCGGCTCAGACAGGTACTGGTAAAACCGGCGGTTTCGCCCTCCCGATCCTGGAGCGGTTGTTTCCCAACGGTCACCCGGACAAATCCCAACGTCACGGCCCGCGCCAACCGCGCGTACTGGTCCTGACCCCAACCCGCGAACTCGCAGCCCAAGTGCACGACAGCTTCAAGCTGTATGCCCGCGACTTGAAGTTCGTCAGCGCCTGCATCTTCGGCGGCGTCGGCATGAACCCACAGGTTCAGGCCATGTCCCGTGGTGTCGACGTGCTGGTAGCCTGCCCGGGTCGCTTGCTCGACCTGTGCGGCCAAGGCAGCGTCGATTTGTCCCACGTGGAAATCCTCGTGCTGGACGAGGCCGACCGCATGCTCGACATGGGCTTTGTCCATGACGTGAAAAAAGTCCTCGCCCGCCTACCGGCCAAACGGCAGAACCTGCTGTTCTCGGCAACGTTCTCCCAGGACATCACCGCCCTGGCCGGCAAGCTGCTGCATAACCCGGAACGCATCGAAGTCACGCCGCCGAACACCACGGTCGAGCGTATCGAGCAACGCGTGTTCCGCCTGGCCGCCAGCCACAAGCGCTCGCTGCTGGCGCACCTGATCACCCACGGCGCGTGGGAACAGGTGCTGGTGTTCACCCGTACCAAGCACGGCGCCAACCGCCTGGCCGAGTACCTGGACAAGCACGGCCTCACCGCCGTCGCCATCCACGGCAACAAGAGCCAGAACGCACGCACCAAAGCCCTGGCCGACTTCAAGGCCGGCAGCGTGCGTATCCTGGTGGCCACCGATATCGCCGCACGCGGCCTGGATATCGACCAGTTGCCACACGTGGTCAACTTCGAGCTGCCAAACGTCGATGAAGACTATGTGCACCGTATCGGCCGTACCGGCCGTGCCGGTCGTTCGGGCGAGGCCATTTCGTTGGTCGCGCCGGATGAAGAAAAGCTGCTGAAAAGCATCGAACGCATGACCAAGCAGAAAATCGCCGATGGCGACCTGATGGGCTTTGATGCCAGCGCCGTGGAGGCCGAGAAGCCAGAAGCGCGCGAGCGTCCAGACGTGCGCAACCCTCGCAACCCACGCGGTCCGAAGGGCGATGGCCCGAACGGCGGTGGTGGTGGCGGTGGTCGTCGCGACAAAGGCAAGGACAAGGGCAAGGAAAAAACCGCGAGCAGCAGCCGTGGCGAACGCCCGGCTCGTGAGCAGAAGCCCCGTGAAGGCACACCGGCCCGCGAACAGCGCCAGCCGAGCCAGCCACCACGCGCCGCGGCCGACCGCGCCCCGGACGAGTTCCTTGACGACGATATCGATAACTTCGGTAACCGCGTCGACTACGTGCCCCAGGCCAAACCGGCCCAGGGCCGTGGCCGTCGTCCAGGGGCTCCTGCCCAGGGCGCAGGCGCTCCACGTAGCGGCCAGCCACAGGGCGGTCGCCAGAACGCCCCGCGCAACAGCAGCGGCGGCACCACTGGCACCCCGCCTGCCAAGCGCAGCGGCCCGCGTAATGGCGCACCGCGTGACGGCCAGGCCCGTCGCGAAGATTCACGCAGCAACAACCGCCGCCCTGCCCGTGACGATCAGCCTCGCTCGTCCGAGCCTGCAGTACAAAACCCACGGGGTGGCCCGGCGCCGAAGATCATCCACAAGGAGTCGAAAGCGGATCGCTTCCCGACACCTGAGCAGTTGGATCAACTGCCAGGCCGCCCTCGTGGTGAGAAACCAGCGCTGCTGACTCGCAACCGCGAAGCATAAAAAAAACCCGTATCGTGAGATACGGGTTTTTTTTGCCTGTAGGAGCTAGCTCGCGAAGGTCGTCAACGATAACGCGGGCATCCTGGTTTAACGCGGTGTCCTTGCGGCCTTCGCGAGCAAGCTCGCTCCTACATACGAAGCATTACTTCGCTTTCACACCTTCAAACGTGATGTACAACTGCACGTTGTCAGACTGTGGACCTACGTCCATGCCGTCCTTGTTGAATTCCTTGCGGCTGATGTTGGTGGTGCCTTCGAAGCCGGCACGGTAGCCGCCCCATGGATCCTTGCCTTCGCCCAGGAACGTGGCTTTGACCAGGATCGGCTTGGTCACGCCGTGGAAGGTCAGGTCCCCGGTCACATCAGCAGTCAGCTTGCCATCAGCATTTTTGCCAGTTGGCTTGACGCTGGTGGAAACGAACTTGGCATCAGGGAATTTGCCCGACTCCAGGAAGTCCTTGCTGTTGACGTGCTTGTCGCGCTCGGCGTGGTTGGAGAACACGCTGGCAGTACGCACGTTGACTTCAATCTTGGCGTCTTCGGGCTTGGCGGCGTCAAAGCTGAACTTGCCATCCAGGTCCTTGAAGGTTCCGGTGATGTAGCTGTAGCCCAGGTGGCTGATTTTGAAGTCGACGAAGGCGTGCTGGCCTTCCTTGTCGATTACGTAGTCAGCGGCCATCGCCGAACCTGCGGACAGCAGGGCAGAACCGATTGCCAGCGCAGCGAGTGTTTTTTTCAACATGCTTTCTATTCCTTGTGAGTCGAGGTTGAACATCAGGCTTTGCGTCCCAGCATTCGCGCAAGGGTCGCATCACGATCGATAAAATGGTGTTTCAGTGCCGCCACGCCGTGCAAGCCGGCGAAGACCACCAACACCCAGGCCAGGTACAGGTGCACCCAACCCGCGGTATCTGCCTGGTCCGGTAGACCGGAAACCACGGCAGGAATTTCAAACAGGCCAAACACCGGGATACCGACACCGTCTGCGGTGGAAATCAGGTAACCGGCAATCATCACGGCAAACAGCCCGACATAAAGGAACGCGTGCCCAAACGCGGCGCCGATCCGCGTCATGCGGCTATAGCTGGCCAGTGGTGGCGGCGGCGGGCTGACCAGGCGCCAGACGATCCGCACCAGCATGATGGCGAACAGCGTGATGCCAATGCTCTTGTGCAAGTCGGGCGCATCTTTGCGCCAGGCGCTGTAGTAATCGAGACCGACCATCCACAAGCCCAGGGCAAATAAACCGAACACCACCAGGGCTACGCCCCAGTGCAGAACCATGCTGACCCAACCATAGCGGGCCGGCGAATTACGTAGCTGCATGTACTTAATCCCGTAAGAACTGTGCCCAAGACTAGCGCTTTACCTATCGAATTAAAGCGGAAAATTTTGCTTTGAAATATCGAGAAATACGATAAAGAGGCTAGGCATCATAAATTAACAAGGGATTAAGACTATCCCTGGGAAACGTGACAGACCGTCCTGCATTTACTGCGAATTTCCCCACAATGGCTTGTGACCCGAGCCACCATTGCATAGGCTTGCGCGATTGTTTCGCCTGTGCCCGCCGCAGGACCGCTTCGAGGAGATCACCGATGGGCTTGAACAACCAGTGGATGCAACGCGACCTCGCGGTGCTGTGGCATCCCTGCACCCAGATGAAAGACCACCAGCAACTGCCGCTGGTGCCCATCAAGCGCGGTGAAGGCGTATGGCTGGAAGACTTCGAAGGCAAGCGCTACCTCGATGCCGTCAGTTCCTGGTGGGTCAACGTATTCGGCCACGCCAACCCACGGATCAACCAGCGTATCAAGGATCAGGTCGATCAGCTGGAGCACGTGATCCTCGCCGGTTTCAGCCATCAACCGGTGATCGAGCTGTCCGAACGCCTGGTCGCGATGACGCCCGAAGGGCTGACCCGCTGCTTCTACGCCGATAACGGTTCGTCCTGCATCGAAGTGGCGCTGAAGATGAGCTTCCACTACTGGCTCAACCGCGGCCAGCCGAACAAAAAGCGCTTCGTCACCCTCACCAACAGCTACCACGGCGAAACCATCGCCGCGATGTCGGTGGGCGACGTGCCGTTGTTTACCGAGACCTACAAGGCGCTGCTGCTCGACACTATCAAGGTGCCGAGCCCGGACTGCTACCTGCGCCCCGAAGGCATGAGCTGGGAAGAACACTCGCGCACCATGTTCCTGGCGATGGAACAGACCCTGGCCGAACATCACGACACCGTTGCCGCCGTCATTGTCGAACCGCTGATCCAGGGCGCCGGTGGCATGCGCATGTACCACCCGGTGTACCTCAAGCTGCTGCGCGAAGCCTGCGACCGCTACGGCGTGCACCTGATCCACGACGAAATCGCCGTGGGCTTCGGCCGCACCGGCAGTATGTTTGCCTGTGAACAAGCCGGCATCCGCCCGGACTTCCTGTGCTTGTCCAAGGCCCTTACCGGCGGTTACCTGCCGCTGGCCGCGGTGGTTACCACGGAAGACGTCTACAGCGCGTTCTACGATGACTACCCCACACTGCGCGCCTTCCTGCACTCCCACAGCTACACCGGCAACCCGCTGGCCTGTGCGGCGGCGTTGGCAACGCTGGATATCTTTGAAGAAGACAACGTCATCGAGAACAACAAGGCCCTGGCCCAGCGTATGGCCACCGCCACCGCGCACCTGGTGGACCATCCTCACGTGTCGGAAGTGCGCCAGACCGGCATGGTGCTGGCCATCGAGATGGTGCAGGACAAAGCCACCAAGGCCGCCTACCCGTGGCAGGAGCGCCGTGGCCTGAAGGTCTTCGAGCACGCGCTGGAGCGCGGTGCGCTGCTGCGGCCGTTGGGCAGCGTGGTGTATTTCCTGCCGCCTTATGTAATTACCCCCGAGCAGATCGACTTTCTGGCCGAGGTGGCCAGCGAGGGGATCGATATCGCCACCAACAGCAAGGTCAGTGTGGCGGTGCCGAAAGATTTCCATCCAGGCTTCCGTGATCCGGGTTGATTGCCTAAATCCTTGTAGGAGCGAGCTTGCTCGCGAAGGCATTCCAGGCGCGCCGCTGCGCCTACATAAACTTCTTCAGAGAACAGAAATGAGACTGTCCCGCTTTTTCACCGACACCCCGCTGAGCCTCGGCGATCACGAACTGCCCGAAGCCCAGGCGCATTACATCAGCCGTGTGTTGCGCATGGGTGAAGGCGATGCCGTGCAACTGTTCGACGGCTCTGGCCAGGAGTTTAGTGGCACCTTGCTGGAAGTCGGTAAAAAACGCGTCACCGTGCAACTCACCGATAGCTTTGCCGGCCAAGCCGAATCGCCCCTGCATATTCACCTCGGCCAGGGCCTGTCCCGGGGCGAGCGCATGGACTGGGCGATCCAGAAGGCCACTGAATTGGGCGTCAACGCGATCACACCGATCTTCAGCGACCGCTGCGAGGTACGCCTCAAGGACGAACGCGCCGACAAGCGCTTGCTGCACTGGCGCCAGGTGGCAATCAGCGCGTGCGAGCAATGTGGGCGCTCAACGGTGCCGGTGATTCACCCTCCGCTCTTGCTGGCAGACTGGCTCAAGCAAACCGAGGCGGACTTGAAGCTGGTGCTGCACCCGGTGGCAGAGCCGATGATCAGCCACGCCAAGCCATCGAGCCTGGCGTTCTTGATCGGTCCCGAAGGGGGGCTCACCGATAATGAAGTCGCGACCGCCCAAGACGCCGGCTACCACGCCGCTCGCCTCGGCCCGCGGGTGTTGCGTACCGAGACCGCCCCCGTCGTCGCACTCTCCGTCGCCCAACAACTCTGGGGCGACTTCTAACCTCACCCTGTAAACCCAATCAACTGTGGGAGCTGGCTTGCCTGCGATAGCGGTGTTTCAGGCAGTTAATTTACAACTGACAGACCGCTATCGCAGGCAAGCCAGCTCCTACAGTTTTATCGGGTTACCCAAGGCTTACTCCACTGGGTCACTCACCGGCTTGGCGATGATCGCTTTCAACTCGCTGGTCATCGGGAACTCCAGGTTCAAGCCCTTGGGCGGAATCGGCTGCTCGAACCAGCGCTGGTAAATCCCGTTGATCTCTCCCGAGCGGTACAGCTCGCCCAGGGTTTCGTTGACCACCGCGAGAAACTGCGGGTCATCCTTGCGCACCATGCAGCTGTAAATCTCCCGTGATTGCTCCTCGCCCACCACCACCCAATGATGCGGGTCCTTGGCCTTGGCGCGCTCGCCGTAGAGCAACGCGTCGTCCATATAAAACGCTACGGCCCGGCCAGTCTCGAGTATCTTGAACGCTTCGCCATGGTCCTTGGCGCTGATCACGAACATATTGGCTTTGTGTTCAGCGTTATAACTTTTGAGAAAGCGCTCATTGGTGGTACCGGCAGTGGTCACCACATTCTTGCCCGCTAGGTCGGCAAAGCCTTTGATCCCGCTGTCCTTGGCCGTCAGCAACTGGCCTTTTACGTAGATAAACCCGTAGGAGAACGCCACTTGCTTCTGCCGTTCAGCCGTCACGCCGGTTGAGCCGCATTCCAGATCGACAGTGCCGTTCTGCACCAGAGGGATGCGGGTTTGGGACGTCACCAGGTTGTATTTCACCTTGAGGTCGCCCACTGAGGTTTTCTGCTGGATACGCTCGACAATCTTGTTTGCCAGGTCCACCGAGTAGCCCATCGGTTTACCACTGCTATCCCCCACGTAGGAAAACGGCACCGACGCATCGCGGTAGCCCAGGGTGATGGACTTGGCGCTGGCGATCTTGCTCAAAGTGCCCGCCAGCGGCGCTTCGGTTGCATGCGCCTGCGCGCCCCACAAAAGGCCCAGGGTGCAGCCGGTCAACAGGATCTTTTTCATTGTTATTCTCCGTTGGTCTTTGAGGTTATTTACGTATTGCAATCACGCTGATTTCCACCAGCACACTCGGCCGCGCCAGCTCTGCTTGCAAGGTAGTGCGCGTGGGCGCCATGCCTGGCGAGAGCCATGCGGACCAGACATCATTCATCGGTGCAAAACCGGCACCGATGTCCTTCAGGTAAATCGTGGCGTTGAGTAAGTGATCCTTATCGCTGCCCGCCTCGGCCAACAGCGCGTCGATCCTGGCCAGCACTTGCCGGGTCTGAGTAGCCACATCCAGGCCGTCGCCCGGTACCTGGCCCGAAAGGAACACCAGGTCCTTGAACGTCACGGCGCCGCTGAGTCGTTCGTTGCTATTGATTCGGGTAATGGTCATGGCTGCATCCTCAAGCGGCGCGGGGCGTCAGGCCCTGCATATCAATGGAAGGGGGGCGCTGGTCGATCAGCTCGGCCAGCAGTTGGCCGCTGCCGCAGGCCAGGGTGAAGCCCAGTGCGCCATGCCCCAGGTTCAGCCACAGGTTGCGGTAGGCGCTGGCACCGATCAATGGCACGCCCGTCGGTGTTGCCGGGCGCATACCGGCCCATTCGACCGCCTGGGCGTAGTCACCGGCCAAAGGAAACGTTTCCAGCGCCTGACGCTTTATCAACGCCAGGCGCTTGGGCTCAAGACGCGCATCAAAGCCGACAATATCCACCATGGCCGCGATCCGCAGTTGCTCACCTATGCGTGCATAGACGATCTTGCGGTCGTAGTCGGTGATGCTTACGTTCGGTGCTTTGTGCTGCTCGCCGATCGGCACGCTCAGGCTGTAGCCCTTGAGCGGATACAGCGCCAGCGACAAGCGCGGCAATGCCAGCTCGGCACTGCGATGCCCGGCAGCCAATACCAGTTGATCGACCGGCATCACTTCATGGCCCAACTCGATGGCCTGCACCGCACCGTCGGCGTGACGAACCCCGGTAACCTTGCGCCCCAGCAAAAATGTGCAACGCCCGGACGCTTCCAACCTGGCGGCCAGGCGTTGGCAAAAGGCATGACAGTCCGCAACTTCTTCACTGGGCGTATAGATGCCTCCGACAAAATCCCGCGCCGCCAAGGAAGGTTCCAGGCGTTGGCAGTCGGCCATCGACAGTACCTGCTGCTGCAGGATGTCTGTGACGTTGGCGCGCGCACGCTCAAAGGTCCCGGCATTACGGAAGGTCACCAGCTTGCCGTTGCACCGCCAGTCGAAGCCGTCCAGCCGATCGTCGACACGCCATTGCTGCAAGGTGCCTTGGCTCAGGCTCGCCAGCCGCAGCAAGTGGGCAGCGTTGCGCTTGTTCACCGAGCCCCGGCATGCGCCGACGAATGCAGCCATCCAGCGCCATTGCCGGGGGTCGAGGCGAGGGCGCAGCTTGAGCGGAGAGTCCCCACGCAACAGCCACCCCATCGCCTGCAGCGGTACGCCCGCGTCGGCCAGCGGTGCAACATAGCGATAGGACAGCTGCCCACCGTTGGCGAAACTGGTTTCGCTCCCCAGGGTGTCACGGGCGTCTATCACCGTGACCTCGTGGCCTGCCCGCACCAGAGCGTAAGCACTGGCCAGGCCGATGACCCCACCACCGATGATGCAAACCTGCCTCGCCATCCCAGCCCCCGACCGTTGATTAACTGAAGGCCAAGCGTAGGCGCAGGTGACAGGCCACCGACAATGAATAAAGATGGGTCACCTATAAACAAAGGTTATGGACCTGCCATGCGCTTGCGTCATATCGAAATCTTCCAGGCCATTCGCCAGACTGGCTCGATCAGTGCCGCCGCGCAGTTGCTGCACGTCTCGCAACCGGCGGTGACCAAAGTGTTGCAGCACGCCGAATTGCAGCTGGGCTTTGCGCTGTTTCTGCGTGTACGCGGCAAATTGCAACCCACGCCGGAAGCCCTGGCGCTGGAACGCGAAGTCGAGAAAGTCACCGAGAGCTTGCAAGGTGTACGGCGCCTGGCCAAGAGCCTGCGCCGCGCCCCAGGGCAAAGCGTACGCATTGGTGCGATACCCGCGCTGGCCTTGTCGCTGCTGCCTCCAGCGATTCTGGAATGGAAGCGCGAATACCCCGACATGGCTTGCGAGCTGTCCAGCGACCATAGCCGTGAGCTGGTCCAGAAGCTGTTAATGCGCGAAATCGACCTGGCGCTGACCCTCAATTTTTCCGGCCATCCGGGGTTGACCACACAGGTGCTGGCCAATGGCGTGCTGGTTGCATTGGCGTCCAAGGGCTATTGGTCGGCGGCTGAAATCAACCGGCCATTGCCACTGAGCGAACTGGCGGGCGCGCCATTGATCGGGCTCTCCAGTGCCGATCCGCTGGCGACCAAGCTGGACAGCTACCTGGAGAACGTTGATCCACCGCCACGGGTGACCATCTCGGTGCAAACCTATTCCCTGGCCCGGGCGATGGTGGAGTCCGGTGCCGGCTTGACGGTGATCGACCCCTTTACCGCCCTCGGCGCATCGACGGCCACCACCTGTATCCGCACCCTCACGCCCCCCCTGCCGATCACCCTCTACGCCCTGACCCGCGGCGATGAGCCACCGCCGCATATGCTGGCCAAGCTGCTGCAGATTTTCGGCAATCGTGCCTGTGAGTTGCTCGAGCGCCTTTAAAGAGCAGCCACCAGCATTCACAGCACGTAATGCATGATCGCCACAAAATGCAGGAGGCTGCCGCCAATCACAAACAAATGCCAGATGCCATGGGAATGACGCAGGCGATCTTCCAGGGCAAAAAAGATGATGCCCACGGTGTACAACACCCCACCCGCGGCCAACCAGATAAACCCTGCCGTGCCCAGCGCCGCGATCAGCGGCTTGACCGCCACCAGCACGATCCAGCCCATTACCGCGTAGATCACGATGGACAGAATCCGCGCCTCCGAGCGCGGCTTGATCTCTTGCAGGATGCCAATCACCGCCAGCCCCCACACGATCCCGAACAGCGTCCAGCCCCACAGCCCGCGCAGGCTTACCAGGCAGAACGGTGTGTAGCTGCCGGCGATCAACAGGTAGATCGAGAAGTGATCGACCTTCTGCATGATCTCTTTTCGCCGCCCCCGCACGCTGTGGTACACCGTCGACGCGCTGTACAGCACCATCAGGGTAAAACCATAAATCGCCACGCTGACGATTTTCCAGGGGCTGCCGTCCAGGCTCGCCACCACCAACATCCACACGGCGCCAATACACGCCGCGACTGCACCGAGCAAATGGCTCCAGGCGTTGAACCGTTCCCCGTGATACATCTATCGTTGACCTCCCCTCACCGTTGACGACTGTCGGCAAGCCTCCAGCCTTGCGTATCAGAGTGCAAGCGGCGTGTGACGTTCCAGCGACGAGGGCCGCGTTTGCAGGCACAATCGAGCGCAATCGAACAAGAGCCCAAGGCCATGCTGATCGACGAAGAATTCACTCTCAAGAAGCTGGAGATTTTCCTGGCGTTCATGCGCACCGGCAACCTGGCCCGCGCGGCCGCCGAGTTGCAAACCAGCAATGTCAGCGTGCACCGCGCCATTCACTCCCTGGAAAGTGCCCTGCGCTGCCCGCTGTTCAAACACGAGGGGCGCAACCTCACCCCGCTGGAAAGCGCCTACGTGCTCGAAGAGCGTGCGCAAAAACTGGTGGCTGATGTGGTCGACAGCGTGCGCCTGACCCGCGAAGCCGCCGGGTTCTCGGCCGAACGCTTCAAGCTCGGCTCGCTGTATTCGCTGACGGTCAAGACCGTGCCGCAGTTGATCATGGGTCTGAAAATCAGGCGCAGCGAACTCAATATCGACCTGATCCTGGGCTCCAACTTCGACCTGCTCTACAAGCTCAAGAACATGGAGGTCGATGCGATCCTCATCTCCCTGGACGATCACGCCACCGATTCGGATTGTGAGCAGATCGCGCTGTTCAGCGATGACATCTTCCTTGCCACGCCGGCCGACTCCCCCTTGGACCGCAATCAGGAAATCGACCTGGCCGATGTACGGGATGCCACCTTCATCACCCTCACCCAGGGCTTCGCCACCCATCAGGACGGCAACCGGGTGTTTAAACAGGCAGGGTTCGAACCGAAGGTGGCGATGCAGGTAAACGACATCTTTACCTTGCTGAGCATGGTCAGTTCAGGGGTGGGTTATGCGCTGCTGCCAGGACGTATCGCAGCGGTGTATGAGAACCGCGTGAAGCTGATACCGCTGCAGCCCAGGTATCGGTTGCAGCAGCAGATCGGTGTGGTGTTTTTGAAAGCCAAGGAGCGCGACCCGAACCTGCTGGCGTTGTTGGCAGAGTGTCGGATGTATGCCAATCGCCAAAGCTGAGGACGATTGCTCCCACGCTCTGCGTGGGAGCGCAGCTTAGGACGCTCCGCGTCCGCTTTTTGACCGTGACGCAGAGCGTCACAAGAGGCGTTCCCACGCGGAGCGTGGGAACAATCATCCCCCGTCAGCCCACCAACCCACGCATCAGCAAAAACAACAACGACGGCCCCAACAAACACCCCAGCGCCGTATAGAACGCCGCCGTCAGACACCCATAAGGCACCAGCTTCGGATCAGTCGCCGCCAGGCCGCCCGCCACACCGCTGGAGGTGCCCATCAAGCCACCGAAGATCACCGCGCTGCGTGGGTTGTTCAGCCCGATCAGCGGCGCTACGAACGGCGTCATCACCATCACCAGAATGGCCTTGATCAACCCCGCGGCAATGGACAGCGCCATCACCTCGGAGCTGGCCCCAATCGCCGCACCGGTCACCGGGCCGACGATATAGGTCACGGCCCCGGCACCGATAGTGGTGAGGCTCACCGCATCGGTGTACCCGAACGCCATCGCCACCCCGACCCCGGCAACGAACGACGAGCCCACGCCGACAAACAGCGCCAGTACACCCACGTAGCCGGCGCGTTTGAGCTCATCGACACTCACGCCAAACGCCGTGGCGACAATGGCAAAGTCGCGCAGCATCGCACCGCCCAGCAGGCCGATGCCCGACAACAGTGGAATATCCACCACGCCCTTGGAACCACCGGTAAACGCACCGCCCACATACGACAGCGCCAACCCCAGCAGAATGGCAATGGCCGAACCATGCAGGCGGCCCTTGGTGAAGGTATCGGAGATCCAATAAGACACCCACATGGTCAGGCCGATCACGGCGAAACCACTGATCAAGCCGTAGCCGGTGATCACTTTCATCATCGATTCGTACATGGCGATCACCCGGCTTCTTTGGTGGGAACAGGAGCAACCGGCTCGCGGTTACCGATACGCACCAGCACGGGCACCAGGGCAAAGCCGAGCACCACGGCGAGGGTCCCGGCCAGAATCGCCATAGGCCCACCGCTGATGGCGCCATACACGTTTTGCTGGGCAGCCATCGCCACCACAATCGGGATATACACCGCCGCCCAGAAACTCACGCCTTGCTCTGACTTGCCGGTAAACAGGCCGCGTTTGCTCAGGTAGCTGCCCAGGCCGATCAACAGCAGCATGGCAATACCCACCCCGCCGACGTTGGCCGGGATACCCAACAGCTTGCCAAGCAGTTCACCCACCAACAGCCCTGCCAACGTGCAGAACGCCAAAAAAGCCACACCGTAGATAATCATGGTTGTTGTCCTCAAAGTGCTCGTTCGAAATTGTTGTTTTTGTGCTTCGAAAGCCTTGGGTACTGCGTTATCGGTGGCGGCGCTCCTCCTCTTGCAGCAGGGCCTGCAAGGTGTCCAGGCGGGCGCCTTCGCAGGCGATCACCGTGCCTTGTTCAAAAACACGGCGTGACAGACCGGTGAGCACCGCGCCCGGAGGCAGTTCGATTTGCAGTCGCACACCGCGCTCGTAGGCGCTCTGCACCGTGCCGCGCCAATCGACAACGCGGCACATATTGAAGGCCAGGTCGTCACGCAGTTGTTCGGGGTTGTGGATAGGTCGCGCGCGGGTGCTGCTCAGGTAAGTGATGCGCGGCGCCTTGAGTGGGACGAAGGCTTGGAACAGTGCCTGGGCGGGTTGCTCCAGCAACGGGCAGTGAGACGGCACGCTGACCGCCAGGCGCTTGGCGATGCCGTTGCCTTTGATGCGCTCGGCAACCCGCTTCATCCCCTCGTTGCTGCCGGCGATGACGGTCTGGTTATCGGCATTGATATTGGCCAGGTACACCGGCGTTTGCGCGTTGTGGATATCCGCCAGCAGCGCTTCGACACTGGAGAGATCAGGGCCGATCAGCGCCGTCATGCCATAGCCCTGTGGATAAGCCTGCTGCATCAGTCCGCCCCGCAGGCTGACCAGTTTTATCGCATCAGCAAAACCCAGGGAGCCGGCGATCACCGCAGCCGGGTAGGCGCCGATGGACAGGCCCGCCACGTAATCCGGCGTGCACGCCAATTGCCGGGCATGGGCCACGCCGGCGATCAACAGGCACAGTTGCACAGCCCGCGTCGATTCCAGCGCCTGCGCCGAGTCGAGCAGACGAACTTCTTCACCCAGGGCATCACTGGCCTCTTGCAGAATGTCGGCCGGCAGCCCCTGGAGCATGCCGCTGCGTTGGGCGCCCTGCCCCGGAAACACCAGAAGGCTGCTCATGCCACGGTCTGCCAAGGGTCGAGCACAAGGTGCGCACCGCTGACGGTCTTGAGCAGTACACGGCGTGAGGGCCCGGCCCATTCGCGCAAGGCGACGGCGCCGAACGGGGTTTGCAGTTGCAGGTCGACGGCGCAGGGCGCGGTGTCCAGGATCGCCAACAACGCTTGCGCCTCGCTACGACCTAAAGGATTGGGCGTGCACAGAATCAAATCCAGGTCACTGTTGGCATGCAGCGCTTCAATGCCACTGGCCAATTCAAACCCGGCACTGCCGCTGACGCCCCAGTCTTGCTGCGCCAGCACCGGCCGCAGTTGATCGAGGGCCCGCAGCGCCGGTAAATCCCGTGGTGAGAGCACCTCGCGCAAGGCTTGCGGCACCACCCGCCGATGCACCGCCGCCACAGGCATCCGGGCGGCAAAACGCTGCTCACGCAAACGCCCACGCACACCGACCGCCACATGGCCCGGCTCGGCGATGGCACGCCGCACCACCACCGGATGCCCGGCACGGATCGCGTCCCGCACCCAGACCGGGGCATCGGCAGGCAGATGCGCCAGGGTCATGCCCCAGAGCAAATCGTGGGCGTTCACCATTGCTCCCGCAACAGCTGGCGCACATGGCTGGAGGCGGCTCGGTTGGTGGCGCCGAGGCGTGAACTCAAGTCGGTACTGCCGATATCCTTGACCGCCTGCACCAGGCAATCGCTGACCCGCGCCACGTCATCCGCCGTGGGTTGTTCAATCTGGGTGACTGACAACGTCTCCCACAGCAATCCCAGGCTGGCATAGCTGTCGATGTCATAGGCCATCGGCGGCACGCTGGCGGCCAGGGTTTCCAATTCTTCGACGCTGCGCAAGGTCACCCGGGCGGCCGAGGCTTTGCCCATGGCATGCACCATCACGCCGGGGTCGCGCAGGGCAATCAGGCGATTGGCCTGGTAGCCGTGGGCGAGGAACGCGCCCGACATGGCCTTGCCCACCAGCAGGGCGATCACCGGGTGGCCGGCAAGCCGAGCGCGTGCGTAGCTGTCAGCCGCGGCGGCCAGGGCCTGATGAATGCCCAGGGCTTCTTCGCGGCGGCCATAGGCTTGGCTGGGTACGTCGACGATAGCGATGATAGGACGCTTGTCACCCCGGGCGATGGCTTCGTCCACCACCTTGGCCAAGCCCCAGCCTTCCAGCAGGCCGACTTCGCCATTGCGGGCGCGGGGGAAGCGGTTGTGCGGGTCGGGAACCACGGCGATATAGCGCACCGCCTGTTCACCCAAGACTCCATCCGCCACTTTCAATGAGCCCGGCAAACCTTCGACCGGCGTTGCGTTGGCGCTCAACGCGTTGAACCACTGCAAGCCTCTCATGAGCGTTCTCCCTCATACAGCGCGCGAACAGTGGCCGGCTCGATTTGCGCGCTCGCGTCCAGTTCGGCCAGGCGTGCCAGGTAAAAATCAGCGCGCCGGCTACGCGGTTGTGCGGGTACACCTTGCTGCAACAGTGTGCTGACGGTCTGCTGGATCTGCGCCACATCGTCCGCCACATAACGGTCGGCCAAGCCGCTGTTGAAGCGTTGCTCGCCACCGGTAAGGCTCCAGATAAAGGGGCGGTCACGGGAGTCGTATTCCTCCAGGCCAGCCTCCTGCTCAATCACCTGGGGGCCATTCAAGCCCAGGCGTGCTTCGCGAGTGACCACCAGGTAGCTGCACAAGCCAGCCGCAATGGACATGCCCCCAAAGCAACCGACACTGCCGGCCACCACACCGATCACTGGCTGGTACTGGCGCAGGTCGACAATCGCCGCGTGAATGTCGGCAATGGCGGCCAGGCCCAGGTTGGCTTCCTGCAAGCGCACCCCACCGGTTTCCAACAGCAACACGGCGCAGGTGGGGATGCCGTTGCGGTTGTCTTCGGCGGCCAGCTCCAAGGCGCCCGCGATTTTTGCGCCGCCAACTTCACCCAGGCTGCCGCCCTGGAAATTGCCTTCGATCGCGGCAATCACTACAGGCTTGGCGCCGATGCTGCCCTTGGCGATCACCACACCGTCATCGGCCTGGGACACCACGCCTTGGCGGCTGAGCCACGGCGACATGACCCGCTGGAACGGGTCAATCAACTCGCGGAACGTGCCCGCATCCAACAGCGCCTTGGCACGCTGCCGGGCGCCAAGTTCGACAAAGCTGTGTTTAGCGAGTAAGTCAGTCATGGCCGATCTCCTCGAAACCTTGCTCCAGGCGCAAGCGCACCACACCGGGCGTGGCACCGAAGTCGTGGATATCAATGTTCAGGGCCGGCGGCGTCTGCTCCTGGAAGATGCGTTCGAACAGGTGCTGCCAGCGTTGCTGCGCGCCATTGACCGAGGTTTGCACCTGGATGGTCAAGGTGCCGGGCGTGCCCGGCTCCAGCAGCACTTCCAGGTCGCCCGAGCCGACGCAACCCACCAGCGCACGGCCTTTGGGGGGCTGCCCGGCGGGGAATTCAAAGGACAAGGTTTCCATCACAACGCTCCGTCGAGGCGGTCGATAAACAGGCAGGCGGCCAACAGGTCGGCGGCGCCACCGGGGGAGGCATTCAAGGCCAGCAGTTGCAGGTCCAGCTCATGCAGTTGGCGGCGTCCGGCCAGGGTTGCGCTGCCACCGGCGTCGAGCACGGCCTGGGCGCCCTGTTGCATGGTGGCCAGGCCTTCGGTACCGGCGCGGTAGAGCACGCAGGTGTCTGCCAGGTCCGTCATGATCGCCAGCAAAGCATCCAGGCGGGCGTTCTGCTCACCGGCGTTTTCGCGGCGGCTCTTGTGCAGTTGCGGCAGGCCGCGTTGAATCACCGAAGGGAAGCCGAGCTGGGCTTCTTCACGGGCACCGCGTGCGCCGTAGCGCTGCGCAACCTGGGCCCCATGGCTCATGGGCTGCGGGGCGAAGCGGTCGTTGAGCAGGGCCAGCTTGGCGGCGGTCAGGGTTATGGCACGCGGTTCCAAGGCCGCCGCAGCGGCGAGCAACCCCAGCGCCCAGATCGCACCGCGATGGGTGTTCACGCCCTGGGTGGTGGCGAGCATGGCCTGCTCGCCTTCCCGGCCAATACGCCCGAGCGCCTCGCGCAGGGGCAGGCCGACTTCTCCGATGTCGAGCGCGGCCTCGGCCATTTCCTTGAACATCGGCCACAGCGACAGCGCCGAGGCGTGCATCAGCCCCAGGTGCAAATCGCTGTGGGCGCCGTTGCCGCGCCGGTCTACCAGAGCGGGTTTGGGCGACAAATCCGCTTCGTCGATCAGCGCATCCACGGCCATATCCGCCAGGCGATCGGCCAGGCTCAGTTCATGCTGTTTGAGCGCGCGCATTTACCAGCTCCTGAATTTGGCGGGCGGGTTGTAGAGGCCACCAGACCAGTCCACCAGGTCGGCCACGCTCTTGGCGGCCAACAACTCGCGGGTGGCGTCGGTGCGGCGAATACCCAAGTCTTCGGGCAAGGCAATCAAGCCTTCGCGGCGCATACGCGCAGTGTCCTTGGGGTTGTGGCGCATACCGATGGCGGTCACCCCGGCGACGGCGGCGATCATTGCCTGGCGTTCTTCCAGGGAGCGCGCCTTGTACAGGTAGGCGATGCCTTCTTCGGTGAGCAAGTGGGTGACGTCGTCGCCGTAGATCATGATGGGCGCCAGGGGCATGCCGCTTTTGCGGGCCACTTCCACTGCGTCCAAGGTGTCGACAAAGGTCGGTTTGCCGCCTTCCTGGAAGGTCTCGACCATTTGCACCACGAGTTTTTTGCCGCGTTCAAGCAAGGCCTCAGGCGCATCGTCGTGGCGCATATCCAGCCAGGCCGGTGTGCCATGACGGCGGCCCCGTGGGTCGTGGCCCATGTTCGGCGCGCCACCGAAACCGGCGAGGCGGCCACGGGTCACGGTGCTGGAATGCCCGTCGCCATCGACTTGCAGGGTGGCGCCGATAAACAGGTCCACGGCGTATTGGCCGGCGAGTTGGCAGAACATGCGGTTGGAGCGCATGGAGCCATCGCGGCCGGTGAAGAACACATCCGGGCGTGCGGCAATGTAGTTTTCCATGCCCAGTTCGGTGCCGAAGCAATGCACACTCTCCACCCAACCGCTTTCAATCGCCGGGATCAATGTGGGGTGCGGGTTGAGTGTCCAGTTGCGGCAGATCTTGCCTTTCAGACCCAGGGATTCGCCGTAGGTGGGCAGGATCAATTCGATGGCAGCAGTGTTGAAGCCGATGCCATGGTTGAGCGACTGCACATTGTGTTTTTCGTAGATGCCACGGATCGCCATCATCGCCATCAACACATGCACCGGCTTGATATGGCGCGGGTCGCGGGTGAACAGCGGCTCGATGTAGAACGGCTTGTCGGCCACCACCACGAAATCCACCCAACTGGCGGGAATGTCGACGCGAGGCAAGTCGGTAACGTCGTCCACCAACTGGTTGACCTGCACGATGACGATGCCATCGCTGAAGGCAGCGGGTTCGATCAGCGCCGGGGTGTCTTCGGTGCTGGCGCCGGTGTAGATATTGCCGGCGCGGTCAGCCATGAAGCCGGCAGAAAGCACCACGTTGGGGATCAGGTCCACCACCAGCCGGGCGTAAAGTTCGATGTAGGTGTGGATCGCGCCGATTTCCAGCAGGCCGTCTTCCAGCAACTGGCTGATGCGCAGGGATTGGGTGCCGGCGAAGGAGAAATCGAGCTTGCGAGCGATGCCCTTTTCAAACAGGTCCAAGTGCTCGGAACGCCCGACACTGGGCATGATCATGTGCAAATCGTGGAGCTTGGCCGGGTCGGCCTTGGCCAGGGAGCGCGAAAGGAAGTCGGCCTGCTTCTGGTTGTTGCCCTCCAGCACCACGCGGTCGCCGGGGAGGATCAGGGCTTCAAGGGCCTCGACGATCTTGTCACTGGGCAACACCGCCCCGTCTGCATACTGTTTGAGTAGCCCGAGCCGCCGCTGCTTCTCGTCGCGCCGCCGCGTCCAGCGCGAGTCGGGGGTGATGGTTGTTGTCATGGTCGCTCCACGGGGGGTTGCTGTCGTGGGGCTAACCTTAGGAGTGAAGCGCAAAGGCATCAATCAAGCTGGAGGACGAACCGTTACGCCTGGAGTAACGAAGATCAAACTGTGGGAGCTGGCTTGCCTGCGATAGCTGTAGGTCAGCTACTGAGATGTTGACTGACAGGCCGCTATCGCAGGCAAGCCAGCTCCCACATGGGTCGGTGGTGTTGGTTAGATAGCGGTCCCAAAGAGGGAACGATCAGTCCCTTTTTGGGACCGTTTCAAGTTGCTGGCGACGGGCTGATTTGCTCCAGTGCTCTATCGACCAGCAACTGACCCAGCTCGGCCATTTGCTGAATCCCCAGCATGATGGCGCGCTGGGAAGTGTCCAGGTCGAAGGCTAGGTTGCAGGTGAGTGCGTTGAGGGAGGACAGGGTTTCGCTGGCGTTGACCAGCAGGGTTTCGGTGTCTTGGTGCGGGTTTACGGTGAAGAGGTTGGATGAGGAGGAGTTCGACATGGTATGCGGTTCCTGAATGTCTCATTAAGGAACGCCTTTGGTTCTAGGCGTTTTGTGCGCCTAAACAGGTTTCTCGGACTTGCACGTCCGTGTCACCGTTTTTTGCGATGACGGGACGAAGACTAGGCGTGCGGACCTCTCACCACAAGTTCATGCATAGCCCAAAATCTTGCGGGAAAAATCCTAAGACCACCTCCACCGTCATCCTTCCGATAGTCAGCAAAGAATGCTCCGACAGGCTTTTCGGGTTGTTGCTCGGAACTCGCCTCTCTAGCCTTTTCCATCCGAATCGTGCCACGGGCAGACATCATGAATCCGACCGTTAAACCCGATGCAAGGCCATTGCAGAGTGTGATGCATCACATCACAATCATGCCATGATCGTTAGCTGGAAACATAAGGGACTCAGGGCCTTCTATGAGACCGGTTCAACCAGAGGCATCAACGCAAATCATGCAAAGCGCTTGCGCCGCGTTCTGCTCATTCTGGACAAAGCCGAGCATCCAGATGCACTGGACCTGCCCGGCTGGCGCTTCCATCGTTTGAAGGGCGACCTGCTTGACTACTGGTCCGTCAGCATAAGTGGTAACTGGCGCATTATTTTTCGGATGTTCGACGATCAGGTCGAACTAGTCGACTATCTTGACTACCACTGAGTAGAGGCATCGATATGGGTATGCACAATCCACCTCACCCAGGTGAGATCCTGCTTGAAGATGTGATCCCTGCCTTGGGCATCACCATCACCGAGATGGCGAGACGCCTGGGTTTCGCCCGTGAGACTTTTTCAAGGATCTTGCATGGCCACGCCCCGGTCAGCCCGGATCTTGCCGTTCGGTTGGAACGGGCCGGCGTGAGTACTGCCCAGTTATGGTTGTCGATGCAAAGTGCCTACGACTTATGGCAGGCCGAGCATCGGGAGCAGCCAGTGATTGAACGGTTTGCGCGGATTGATTGAGACCTGGAGATGAGCGCAGCTCAGTGTGGGAGCTGGCTTGCCTGCGATGGCGGTGGGTCAGTGTTTAATGCAGTGACTGAAACACCGCTATCGCAGGCAAGCCAGCTCCCACAGTAGATCTTCATAGGGCTCAGGATCAGGCCAGGCCGGACTCTACCAGCAGCGCTTCAAGCCCCATCAAATCGGGCACCTTCGCCACCTGCTCGCCCACTTGCACCGCCGCCAGTTCCAGCGGGCACAGGGGGACGTCCACGTAGCTCAATTCGCTGTCGAGCTTGTACGAGCGGGGAATACCCTGGATCACCAGAGCAATGAACTTCAAGGTCGGCCGCCCGCCCAGTGCATTCAACACCACGATGCGCGAGCGTTCGCCCGTCATGCTGGCTTCGCCGCAGGCCGCTTCAAAGCTGATCAGCGGAATCTGTCGATCGCGCCACGTGACCTGCCGCAGGTACCACGGCGGCGCGTCACTGGCCGGTTCGCCGCGCTGAAAGTCGATCAGTTCGGCGACGGCAACGTTGGGCAACACCAGGTGGCGGTCGGCCAGGGGCAGTAGCAGGCCGGTGAGTTGGCTGGTGCGGTGTTCAAGCATGGGACTTGCTCCAATAGGCGATGCTCTCCAGCAGCACCGACTCTTGGTACGGCTTGCCGAGGTAGTCGTTGACGCCAATGGCCATGGCGCGGTCGCGGTGTTTCTGGCCGGTGCGTGAGGTGATCATGATGATCGGCAAGCGCATCAGGCGTGGGTCGTTGCGTATCTGAATGGCCACTTCGAAGCCGTCCATGCGCGGCATTTCGATGTCGAGCAGCATCAGGTCCGGGGTGTGTTCTTCCAGGATGGCGAGGGCGTCGATACCGTCCTTGGCGGTGAGCACGTTCATGCCGTTGCGCTCCAGCAGGCGGCTGGTGACTTTGCGCACGGTGACCGAGTCGTCCACCACCAGCACCAGCAGCGGGCGTTTTTTCAGTGGGTCGTTGAGGACCAGCGGCGCATCCACTGCCTGGGCCGGCAAGGCCGGTTGCCGAGCGCGGATGTGCGCCAGCAGGTCGATGATCAGCACCACATGGCCGTCGCCCAGGATGGTCGCGCCGGTCACGCCCTGCACCCCGGAGAATTGCGGCCCCAAGCCCTTGACCACGATCTCGCGGGTACCGGCCATGGCATCCACGTGCACCGCCACGCGGCGTTCATTGCAATGCACCAGCAGCACCGGCACAGGCTGGTACTGGCCCAGCAGTTTCGGGCGGCTGGCGGTGTGCAGCAGGTCGCCGAGGTAGAACAACTCGTAGCGCTGGCCGCCATATTCATAGTGCGCCGGGTCTTGCTGGTAGTGCCCCGCCAACTCGTGGGGCAGCACGCGCACCAGGCCTTCGATGGTGTTGAGGGGAATCGCGTATTGGTCGTCCGCGCAGTGCACCATCAGCGCACGATTGACCGACACGGTAAACGGCAGGCGAATGCGAAAATGCACGCCCATGCCCGGCGTCGAGTCGATCACCATGGAGCCGCCGAGCTGGCGCACTTCTTCATGCACCACGTCCATGCCCACGCCGCGCCCGGAAATCTGGGTGATTTTTTCGGCGGTGGAAAAGCCCGGCTGCAGGATGAACTGCAACACGTCACGGTCGCTGATCTCTTGATGGGGCGCGAGCAGGCCGCGCTTGATCGCCTTGCGTCGCACCGCTTCAAGGGGCACGCCGGCGCCGTCGTCGCGCATGTCGAAGACGATGTCGCCGCCTTCGTGGGTCAGGTCCAGGGTGATGCGGCCCTTCTCCGGTTTGCCCGCCGCCAGCCGCACTTCGCGCGACTCCAGGCCGTGGTCGACGGCGTTGCGCAGCATATGCTCCAAGGGTGCCGCCATGCGCTCCAGCACATTGCGGTCCATCTCGCCTTCGGCATTGCCGACGATAAACTCCACGTCCTTGCCCAACTCGCCCGCCACTTGCCGCACGATGCGCTTGAGGCGTGGCAACATGCGCTCGAAAGGCACCATGCGCGTGCGCATCAGGCCTTCCTGCAACTCGGTGTTGATACGCGCCTGTTGCTGCAGCAGGTTGTGGGCATCCTGGTTGCGGCGCTCAAGGGTGTCCTTGAGGTCGAGCAGGTCGGAGGCAGATTCGGACAGCGCACGGGCCAGCTGTTGCAGCTGCGAATGGCGGTCCATTTCCAGCGGATCGAATTCTTCGTAGCCCAGGCGTTCGGCCTCGGCTTGCTGGCGGCTCAGGAGGCGGCCCTGGGTTTCGCTGTCGAGCCGGCGCAGCTGGTCGCGCATGCGCTCGATGGTGGTTTCCATCTCACTCAAGGCAATGCGCGCATCCTTGACTTGCTGCTCGATCCGCCCACGGAAGATCGAGGTTTCGCCGGCGAGGTTGACCAGGTCATCGAGCAAGTCGGCAGAGATTTTCACCATGTCGGCAGCCGGATCGGCGACCGCTTCGGCCTTGCCAGCCGGCAGCGCCACCGGTGTGACCGGCTCATCACTGGGGTGCACCAGGCTCTTGATGCGCTCGATGAGTTTATCCACCGAACCCACCGGCAGACCCTCGGCCACGGCGTCGATCATCTGCGCCAGGCGGTCATGGCAGCCTTGCAGCAGCGCGAACAACTCAGGGGTCGGCGCGAGCAAACCGGCGGACAGCCCTTCGTAAAGAAATTCCAGCTCATGGGCCAGATCGCCGATTGGCCCGATCTCGACCATGCGCGCACCGCCCTTGAGGGTGTGCAGGTCCCGCAGCAGGGTTTCCACTTCCTGGCGATTGCCCGGCTCGCCCTGCCAGCGCACTAACGCGCTGCCTGAGCTGTCGAGGATATCGGTGGCTTCTTCGAGGAAGATATCCAGCAATTCCGGGTCGGCACCCGAGGCGGCTGCCACCGCAGCCGGCGCTGCCGGGCTGCTGGCCTGGCGCAACTCCCGCAACCTTTCGACCAGCTCGGCGCCGTCACTCAAGGGTTGCTGCTGTTGCAGTTCGTCCAACTGTTGGGCCAAGCGTTCGTGGCTGGCCATCAGTGCCTGGGACAGCTCCACGGAATAACTGTAGCGGCGATCCACCAGCCCCTCATAAACGCATTCGAGCTCATGGGCCAAGTCGCCCACCGGGTCGATTTCGGCCATGCGTGCGCCGCCCTTGAGGGTGTGCAGGTCCCGCTGCAACGAGGACAAGGGCGCGGCGTTTTCGGGTTCCAGCAACCAGCGCTTGAGCGACTGCCCGGCGCTGTCGAGGATGTCTACGGCCTCTTCAAGAAAGATCTCGACAATCTCGTCGTCCATCGCGGTGGCGTGATCCAACTGCGCAGTAGCCGCGCCCAACTCGGAGATACTCAGGGCGCGGCTGCCGTCGCTTTTGATCAGGCCCGTGGCGGACGGGTCCAAGGCTTCGTCCAGCAACTCGCGCAACGCCTGCAGCCGTGCGGGCGCGGGGCTGACTTCCTGGCCGGCGGCCAACTGGTCGAGCATGTTGATCAGCGCGTCGTGGGCCTGTTCGGCCTCGTGGAAGAACCGGGCGCTGACCGCCAGGCTGCTTTCTTCTACCGCGCCATACAGGTCGAGCAAGGCCTCGCACAACGCGTCGATAGGGTGCAGGTCGGCAAGGTGAGCGCCCTCGCCCAACGTAGTCAGCTCGTCCAGCAATGCCGTGAGCTCCTGACGGTCGCCGGGGTGCTGCTGCCAGCGGCGCAGCAGGCTTTCGGCGTCGAGCAGGATGTCCATGCCCTGGGCCAGGAAGTTGGTGATCAAGTGCGGGTCACGCTTGACGCGCAGGCCGGTCGTGGGCGCGTCGAGCAAGGCGGCAAGTTGATGCTCCAGCAGGTGTTGGGTGCGGCTGATCACGCTGGCCGCACCGTGGATCGGTGCCAGGGGATTATTGTCCAGGTCACGCACCCCGCGCTGGAACAGCCCCTGTGCCTCAAGCAACAACGCCACTTCGTCCTTGTCCAGCGGCAGGCGGTGGGCCTTGTACTCACGGGTGAGGTGATCCAGCGGGCGCGCCAGCTCGGCGATGGGCAACACGCCAGCCATGTAGGCGCTGCCCTTGAGGGTGTGCAAGGCGCGTTGCAGTTCATCGCTGACCTGCAGCGGCACCTGCTCGGCGGCCTGTTGCAGGAAGTGGCCGAGGCTGTCCAGATGGCCCTGGGCTTCGTTGCGGAAGATCTCCAGCAGCATTGGGTCATGGGGCTCGGCGGTCGACGTTGCAGCGCCACTGGCCAGGGCATGGGCACGGGCGGCCAAGGCGTCGGCTTCATCGCGCTGGCGTTGATCGTCGCTGGCAAAATCGGCGATCAGCTCCGGCAGCAGGGCCACGGTCTCATCCAACACCTGCTGCACCTCAGGGCCAAGGACTAAGCTGCGTTCCAGCACGCGATTGAGCAGGTTCTCCACGGCCCAGGCCAGCTCGGCCAGCACCAGGGCGCGCACCATGCGGCCGCTGCCCTTGAGGGTATGGAAAGCCCGGCGCATTTCGCCCTGGGCGGCTTTGTCCGCGCTGTCGGGCAGGTAGCGATGCAACACGTCGAGGACTTCATCGGTTTCTTCAAGGAAGACTTCGCGCAATTCATCGTCAATCGGTTCCTCGCCGGCCGGCGGCGGCAACAGGCTGCCTGGACGCTGCAAGGCCGGAGGGTTGAGACGTGATGCAGGGCTGGCCAAGGCATCGAATTGGGATTGGTTTGATACGGCCTCGGAGGACAGTGCCCCCTCGGGCGCGACCAGGGCCTGGCGCCAGGGTTTTTCCACCGGCAGGTAGCCCAATGCATTCAAGCCCTGGGTGGCCAACTCCAGCACTTTTTCCCCTGCCGCGTCAGGGTCTTGAAGCATGCGTTCGAGGTAGTACTCCAGGCTACTGACCACCTCGGCAAAATGCGCCAGTTGTGTCGCCGAAGGGGCGGCTTCATTGACCATCAACTGCTCATCGACGTAGTCGGTGCAACCGCGCATCAGGCTCGCCGCACGCGGCAAGGGAATCATCGCCAGGGCACCACGTACCTGGCTCAGCAGCTCGGGCAAGGACTCCAGGCGCTGACGATCCCAATCAGCCTCAATGCAGTCGATCACCAGTTCCTTGGCTTGGCGCAGGCACTGGCACGACTCACGAATCACCAACTGATGGATCTGGGTCAGGTCGGTGGTGGGCAAGCGGCTGTCTTCACGGCTTTGCGGTTCGACAGTGCTGATCATCCCGGCCAACGTCGCTTCGACATACAGCAACGCACCGGCCACATCCATCAACACCGCGTCATTGGGTTCGCGCTGCCCCTGGACCAGGCTCAACACCACAGCGAGTTGGTCGATGATCACTTTGCGCGGCTGGCCGAAACCCAGTACCGCAAGGGTATCGGCGATCTGCCGCAGCGGCGCCAGCAAGGGGTCGAGGTCCTGGGTGTGCTGGCGATCACTGCGCACGAACAGATCCAGGCGCTCCTTGACCCGCACCAGCTCCTCACACAACGCGCCGAGCACCGAGCCCATGGCATTGCGATCCGGCCCGGCCAGCCGTGCACGTTCAGCGTCGACCACGGCGCTGTCGGGCAAGGCTTCGTCCAAGCCGTAGCGTTCCTTCAGGCTTTGCATGCGCGGCGTCGGCCGGGTGACTTTGGCGACGTAGAACAACAGGCTCTTGAGCAACTCGTCCGGCGCCGGCTGGTTGATACCATTGATGCCTTGAACCAGCAGGCGCTTGAGTTGCTTGTCGCTGGCCTTGAGCAGGCTGCGCAGCGCCGGGCTGTTGGCGACCACGCCGGTGAGCATGCCTTCGACCAGCGCCGAGGTGACCTGCCACAACGGCAGCAGCGGCGCACCCTGGCACAGCGCTTCAAGGCGTGCGAACACCCGCGCCATGTCTTCCAGGTTGCTGGGGCCGTGGTCTTCACGCAGCAACCCGGCGAGGGCTTGTTGCAGCAGGTGGCGCCATTGGCGCAACTGCTCATGCAGATCCGGCGTGGCACGTTGGGCCAGGGCTTGCTCAGGCAACGGCTCGATCGACAGCAGTTGCGGGCTGAACAAGCTGGTTTCCGATAGCAGGCTTTCACCACGGGCGCTGCGCAGGTCGTTGAGCAGCGGCAGCACCACCAGTGGCAGGTCGCGGCGGGCACTGTGCACGCGGTCGAGGTACAGCGGCAATTGGCCGAGGGCTTGTTGCAGCAGGCGGATACTTTCATCGCGCTGGCCGACGTGCCCGGCCTGGAGCGCAAGGGCCAGTTCTTCGATCTCTTCGGCCAGCAGCGCCGCGCCGTAGAACTCGACCATTTGCAGCGCGCCATGCACCTGGTGGATACCGGCCAGGCATTGGTTGAGGGCGTCGTCGTCAAGGGTTTCAACGTACGCGTCCAGCGCCGACCGGGCCTGTTTCAGGGTTTCGGCAATATCGCCCTTGACCCATTCGAGGGCCACGTAGTCGTGCCGATCAACCATAACTGCTCCGCTTAGAATTCATGAGTTGCTGGTATCTCACAAACAATGGAGATCCGATGTGGGAGCTGGCTTGCCTGCGATAGCGGTGGGTCAGCACTATATCTGTATCTGACAGACCGCTATCGCAGGCAAGCCAGCTCCCACAGTTGGACTGTGGTGTTCTTCAGGTCGTATTTCAATCATCGACCTGCTTGGGCGGCGGCAAGGTGAAACCCGATACTGACCTGCGCAACTGGCTGGCCATCTTCGCCAGGTTACCAATGCTTTCGGCGGTGGCGGTGGAACCCGACGACGTCTGGGTGGTGATCTGCTGGATCACGTTCATGGTCAGGGAAATCTGCCCCGCCGATGAGGTCTGTTGCTGCGCCGCGTTGGAAATACTCTGGATCAGCGCCGCCAGGGTTTTGGACACGCCTTCGATCTCTTCCAGCGCCACCCCGGCGTCCTGGGCCAGGCGCGCGCCGCGCACCACTTCCGTGGTGGTCTGTTCCATGGAGATCACCGCTTCGTTGGTGTCGGCCTGGATGGTGCGCACCAGGGTTTCGATCTGCCGGGTGGCCGCCGAGGAGCGTTCGGCCAACCGTTGCACTTCATCGGCCACCACCGCAAAACCGCGCCCGGCGTCACCGGCCATGCTGGCCTGGATCGCGGCATTGAGGGCGAGGATATTGGTCTGGTCGGCGATATCGTCGATCAGGCTGATGATGTCGCCAATTTCCTGGGACGACTCGCCCAAACGCTTGATGCGCTTGGCGGTGTCCTGGATCTGCTCGCGAATGTTGTCCATGCCGTGGATGGTGTTGTGCACCACCTCGTTGCCTTTGTTGGCGATCTCTACCGAACGTTCAGCTACCGCCGAGGATTCGGCCGCGTTGGCCGATACCTGGTCAATGGACCGCGCCATCTGGTTGATCGCCGTGGACGCTTCGGCAATCTGCTGGGCCTGATGCTCCGATGCCTGGGCCAGGTGCATGGCGGTGGCCTGGGTGTCCTGCACCGCACCGGCGACCTGCCCGGCAGTGAGGTTGATGGTGGCGACCAGGTCGCGCAGTTGGTCCACGGAATAGTTGATGGAGTCTGCGATGGTGCCAGTGAAGTCTTCGGTGACCGAGGCGGTGACGGTAAGGTCGCCGTCGGCCAGGTCTTCGATTTCATCCAGCAGGCGCATGATCGCGTTCTGGTTGCGCTCGTTCTTCTGCGCGGTTTCATGCAGTTGGCGGTTGGTCTCGCGCACCATGACCAGGCCGATCAGGATGATCGAGGCCAGCGCCAGCAAGCCCAGCACGTAACCACCGATGGTGTCGAAGCTGCGCCCGCTGGCGAGGTTTTCAAAACCCGTGGCCAGGTGCGAGGCTTCATCGAGCAAGGTTTGCGACAGGTTGAAAATATTGCTCGCCGAGGCGCGCACCTGGAACAACTGTGGCGAGGTCTCGAGAATTTCATCCACGGAGCCGGAGACAAATTCGAACAGCTCGGCGATGTCCGCCAGCCGCGCACGGGCGTCCGGGTCTTCGACCTGGGTGATACGCAGGCCCGGGTTGCCGTTGAGCATGCCATTGAGCACCACGCCAAAACGGTTGGCATCGCGGCCAAAGGCATCGGCGGCCTGCACGGCGGTTTCATCCCCCGCCAGCACCGTGTTGACCGCCCCCAGGATACGTTCGGCCAGCAGCGACTGGCGTTGGGCCAAGGCAACTTGGCTGGCCGGGGCGCCGCGTTGCAGCAGGATATCCACGACCTTTTCCGACTCGATCTGCAGTTGCGGCACGGTTTCGGCCAGGGTCGCCGCCACCTGGTGCAACGACAATACGGTCTGCTCGCTGGCCAGGATGGCGTCGGTGTTTTTGAGCAGCGCCTCCCAGTCGGTCTGCACCGCCCGCATTTCGGCGCGCACCGCACTGGGCGCCGCCGGCAAGCCAGTTTGCGGGTCACCTTTTTTCAGGTAACCCCAGCGCTGGGCAAAATCGTTGCGCGCATCGCCCAGCAGCTTGAACGCCGCCGCTTTCCCGGCAGCGGCCTCGGTGGCGTTCTTGGCAATGCGCTGGGACAGCACGCGCAGCTCACCGGCGTGGCCGATGTACTGTTTATCGTAGGTGGACTGGGTGTTGAGGTACGCGAAGTTGGCGAACAGCAACATGATGAACACGATCAAGGCGATAAACAGCACGATGATCTGCGAACGGCTGCGCGAAGCGGCCTGAGGTTTGGGCGTGGTAGCGGTACTCATGCGGCAACATCCATGAAGCCAGGGGCCTGGGCCAGGGCGAAGGGGCTGAAGACTTGCCATTGCGGCTCGCCGTCGAACTGGCCCTGGATAAACGGGGCGCTCGAGGCGGTGCTCGCCACCCAGGCGTCCAATGGGAAATGCTGCATGCCTACCACCTCGTCTACCAGCAGCCCGACAAACAGGTCGTTGAACTCCACCACCAGCACCCGCCGTTGCTTGCGCGCCCTGGACAACTCAAGGCCCAGGAAACCGCCCAGGTCCATCACCGGCAGCAAGCGCCCGCGCAGGTTGGCCACGCCCTTGACCCAGGGTTTGACCCCCGGCATCAAGGTGCAGCGCGGCTCATGCAACACCTCGGCGACTTCGCCCATGGGCGCCACGTAGGCGTTTGGCCCTACGCGGAAGGCGATGCCGCTCCAGCGTTGCAGGCGCGTTTCCTGGGACGGCAGGTCCGCGGCCAGCAAGCGGCAGCGGCGGTCGATGTCCAGCAACAGCTCAAAGGCGGTTTGCGACTCGGTCATGATCGCAAGCCTTAGCCGGCCAGCACCTTGTTCAGGGTGGCAATCAGGGTCTCTTCATCCACAGGCTTGGTCAGGTAATCCTTGGCGCCCTGGCGTGCGCCCCAGATCTTGTCGGTTTCCTGGTCCTTGGTGGTGATGATGATAATCGGGATACCGTTGGTTTCTGGCTCCTTGGACAACTGGCGCGTGGCCTGGAAGCCGTTGAGGCCGGGCATCACGATATCCATCAGCACCGCGTCGGGCTTTTCCTGGCGGGCCAGGGCCACGCCGTCCGCGCCGTTTTCGGCCTTGAGCACCTGGTGGCCATGCTTTTCCAGCATGCCGGTGAGTTTGTACATTTCAGTCGGCGAATCGTCGACGATCAGAACACGTGCCATGGTTTTCCCCGCTACATTGGTCGGCGCCGGCCCTCGTGAGGCGGCGTCAGTGTGCTTGTTCTACTGCGGCGAACCCAGGCACATAGGCCTTGATCGCCCCCAGCAGTTCTTCCTTGCTGAAAGGCTTGGTCAAAAATTGATCGACACCCACGATGCGCCCCTTGGCCTTGTCGAACAGGCCGTCCTTGGAGGACAGCATGATCACCGGGATCGACTTGAACGCCGGGTTGTTCTTCACCAGGGCGCAGGTCTGGTAGCCATCCAGGCGCGGCATCATGATGTCGACAAAGATAATGTGCGGGTGATGATCGACAATACGAGCCAGGGCGTCGAAACCGTCGATCGCCGTGATGACCTCGCACCCCATGTTCTTCAACAGCGTCTCGGCGGTGCGGCGGATCGTTTTCGAATCGTCGATCACCATCACCTTCAAGGCGTTGGAATGCTGTTCCATATCTGCTCTACCATCGCCACAGCGAATCGGTTTTCGGTGTGTACTGCCTGATGTTGCACAGGATGAACGCCGCAAGCCTTGGAATTCAAGGGCTGCTGCGCCGTGCCAGCCTTTTTAGCACAGTCTCCAAGCGCAATCTATCGAGGCA
Source organism: Pseudomonas sp. FSL L8-0168 (assembly GCF_037976155.1). Taxonomy (NCBI): domain Bacteria; kingdom Pseudomonadati; phylum Pseudomonadota; class Gammaproteobacteria; order Pseudomonadales; family Pseudomonadaceae; genus Pseudomonas; species Pseudomonas sp. FSL L8-0168. The sequence continues at coordinate 4,947,706 of NZ_CP150262.1, forward strand.
CCCACCCAGTGGTTTTTCCTTGACCCACAACAGCCGCAGCGCCACTCTGACGCCACTTTTATGCGCCCCAATTTGCTAGAGGAAATCCCCCATGAGCGTTCGCGTCGGCATTGTCATGGACCCTATCGCCAGCATTTCCTATAAAAAGGACAGTTCGCTGGCCATGCTCCTGGCCGCCCAGGCCCGCGGCTGGACCTTGTTCTATATGGAGCAGCGCGACCTTTACCAGGGTGAAGGCGAGGCCCGCGCACGCATGCGCCCGCTGCAGGTGTTCGCCAACCCCGAGAAGTGGTTCGAGCTTTCTGACGAAATCGACAGCCCCCTTAGCGACCTCGACGTGATCCTGATGCGCAAGGATCCGCCGTTCGACATGGAATTTGTGTACTCCACCTACCTGCTGGAGCAAGCCGAACGGGCCGGCGTGTTGATCGTCAACAAGCCGCAAAGCCTGCGTGACTGCAATGAAAAGCTGTTCGCCACCCTGTTCCCGCAGTGCACACCACCGACCGTGGTCAGCCGCCGCGCCGATGTACTGCGTGAATTCGCCGCCAAGCATGGCGACGTGATCCTCAAGCCGCTGGACGGCATGGGCGGCACCTCGATCTTCCGTCACCGCGCCGGCGACCCGAACCTGTCGGTGATCCTCGAAACCCTGACCGCCCTGGGCACCCAGCAGATCATGGGCCAGGCCTACCTGCCGGCGATCAAGGACGGTGACAAGCGCATCCTGATGATCGACGGCGAGCCGGTGGATTACTGCCTGGCGCGCATCCCGGCAGCCGGCGAGACCCGTGGCAACCTGGCCGCCGGTGGTCGCGGTGAAGCGCGGCCGTTGTCGGACAAGGACCGCTGGATCGCCGCTCAAGTCGGTCCGACCCTGCGGGAAAAAGGCCTGCTGTTTGTCGGACTGGACGTAATTGGTGAGAACCTCACTGAAATCAACGTCACCAGCCCGACCTGTATTCGCGAGATCGACAATGCATTTGGTACGAACATCGGCGAAATGCTGATGGCCGCCATTGAGCGCAAGCTAAAAGCCAAGTGACATAGAACAGCCGGACACATACCAACATTGCGTTATCATGCGCCACCTGTGAAACGCGCGATGTTGGTTTTCTTGTCATGACACTCCCGTCCGATCTGCCCCCCGAATTCACCCATAGCGGCGTGCGCCCGGCTGATCGTCTCGGTTTTACCCTGTTTCTCGCTGCGCTGATTCACCTCGCCCTGCTCCTGGGCGTGGGGTTCACCCTGGTGGAACCCAAGCAGATCACCAAGACCCTGGAAATCACACTTGCTACGTTCAAGAGCGAAAAGAAGCCCGAAAAGGCTGACTTTCTCGCCCAGGAAAACCAGCAAGGCAGCGGCACCCTCGACAAGAAAGCCGTGCCCAAGACCACCGAAGTGGCGCCCTTCCACGACAACCAGGTCAAGAAGGTCACCCCACCGCCGGCGCCAAAGCCCGAGGTCAAGCAGGCCACGCCCAAGGCTGCGGTAGCCACCGTCGCGCCCAAGCCGCAAAAAGCCCCGACCCAGCGCGAAAAGGCCAAGACCGAACCCAAGCCCGAGCCAGTGAAACCTGCGCCGACGTTCGACAGTTCGACGCTGTCCGACGAAATTTCCAGCCTCGAAGCCGAACTGGCCCATGAACAACAGCTGTATGCCAAGCGCCCGCGCATCTACCGCCTGAACGCGGCCTCGACCATGCGCGACAAAGGCGCCTGGTATAAGGACGAGTGGCGCAAGAAGGTCGAACGCATCGGCAACCTCAACTACCCGGACGAGGCACGGCGCCAGCAGATTTATGGCAACTTGCGCTTGCTGGTGTCGATCAACCGTGACGGCTCGCTGTATGAAGTGCAGGTGCTGGAGTCCTCCGGCCAGCCGCTGCTGGACCAGGCCGCGCAACGCATCGTGCGCCTGGCCGCGCCCTTTGCGCCGTTCAGCGGCGACTTGAACGACGTGGACCGCCTGGAAATCATCCGCACCTGGCGGTTCGCCAAGGGCGACCGGTTGTCCAGCAACTGATCGCACAGATCGTTCCCACGCTCCGCGTGGGAATGCCGCCATGGACGCTCTGCGTCTGCTCTTGGGACGCGGAGCGCCCCGGGATGCATTCCGACGCAAAGCATGGGAACGATCAGCGACCAGGCTCGCGCCCGCACTTGTCAGTTCGTCCCTCCAACGCCACACTAGCGGACATGAAAAACGTCAGCCCGACTTACCTCAAGCACCAATTCCTGATCGCCATGCCCCATATGGCCGACCCGAACTTTGCGCAGACCTTGACCTACATCGTCGAGCACACGGCCAATGGTGCCATGGGGTTGGTGGTCAACCGCCCGCAGGAGCTGAACCTGGCCGATATCCTTGAGCAACTGCGCCCGGAAATCGACCCGCCAGCGCGCTGCCAGGGCGTACCGATCTACTTCGGCGGGCCGGTGCAGACCGATCGCGGTTTTGTACTGCACCCCACCGGGCCGACGTTCCAGGCCACGGTAGACCTTGATGGGGTGTCACTGTCCACATCCCAGGATGTGCTGTTCGCCATCGCCGACGGCATCGGCCCCGAGCAGAGTGTGATCACCCTGGGCTACGCCGGTTGGGAAGCCGGGCAACTGGAGGCCGAACTGGCCAGCAATGCCTGGCTGACCTGCCCGTTCGACGCTGATATTTTGTTCAACACCGCCAGCGAATTGCGCCTGGAAGCGGCAGCAGCCAAGCTGCGGGTCAACCTCAGCCTGCTGACCAGCCAGGCGGGGCACGCCTGATGGCCTTGCGTCTGATCCTCGGTTTTGACTACGGCACCAAACAGATCGGCGTAGCGGTTGGCCAGGTCATCACCGGCCAGGCCCGCGAATTGTGCACCCTCAAGGCCCAGAACGGCGTGCCGGACTGGAACCAGGTCGAAGCCCTGATTAAAGAGTGGAAGCCTGACGCGGTGGTGGTCGGCCTGCCCCTGAACATGGATGGCACCCCCAGTGACATGTGCCTGCGCGCCGAGAAGTTCGCGCGCCGCCTCAATGGCCGCTACAACCTGCCGTTCTATACCCACGACGAACGCCTCACCACCTTCGAAGCCAAGGGGGAGCGCCGCGACCGTGGCGGGCAAAAGGGCAGTTACCGCGACAACCCGGTAGACGCTATCGCCGCGGCCTTGCTGTTGCAGGGCTGGCTGGATGAAAACACCGCTTTATTTGAATCCTGACCCGCCGCGATCCTGTAGGAGCGGGCTTGCCCGCGAAGAACGTTAACGATACCGCGAGAAGGCTGGATGAACGCGGTGCCCATGAGTTTTTCGCGAGCAAGCTCGCTCCTACACACTTGATAAGGAGCCACTATGAGCTTGCCGAACCCTGCCGAACTGATCAGCCAGATGGCGATACGCCTCAAGGCGCACCTGGAACACCGTGCCATCAGCGAACCGCGTTTTATCGGCATACGCACCGGTGGCGTGTGGGTAGCCCAGGCATTGCTGGAAGCACTGGGCAGCGATTCGCCTCTGGGCACCCTGGACGTGTCCTTCTACCGCGACGACTTCAGCCAGAACGGCCTGCATCCACAAGTGCGCCCATCGGCCCTGCCCTTCGAGATCGAAGGCCAGCACCTGGTATTGATCGACGACGTGCTGATGAGCGGCCGCACCATCCGCGCCGCCATGAACGAATTGTTCGACTATGGCCGCCCTGCCAGCGTGACCCTGGTGTGCCTGCTGGACCTGGATGCTGGCGAACTGCCGATCAGCCCGGACGTCGTGGGTGCAACCCTGTCGCTTGCACCCCAGCAGCGGGTAAAATTGTCCGGTCCTACGCCGCTCGAACTCGAACTGCAAGACCTTGCCCTTTAAACCGCCTTGTAAAGAGTCCCCGCGATGACGCCTCTAGATGCCAAGCGCCCGCTGCAGCTCAATGCTCAGGGCCAGTTGCAACACTTCTTGTCCCTCGACGGTTTGCCCCGCGAACTGCTCACCGAAATCCTCGACACCGCCGACTCGTTCCTGGAAGTCGGTGGCCGGGCAGTGAAGAAAGTCCCGCTGTTGCGCGGCAAAACCATCTGCAACGTGTTCTTCGAAAACTCCACCCGCACCCGCACCACCTTTGAACTGGCGGCCCAGCGGCTGTCGGCCGATGTGATCACGCTGAACGTGTCCACCTCGTCGGCGAGCAAGGGCGAAACCCTGCTCGATACCTTGCGCAACCTGGAAGCCATGGCCGCCGACATGTTCGTGGTACGCCACGGCGACTCCGGCGCTGCGCATTTCATCGCCGAGCATGTGTGCCCGAACGTGGCGATCATCAATGGCGGCGACGGCCGTCACGCGCACCCGACCCAGGGCATGCTCGACATGCTCACCATTCGTCGGCACAAGGGCAGCTTTGAAAACCTCTCGGTAGCCATCGTCGGCGACATCCTGCATTCGCGGGTGGCACGTTCGAACATGCTGGCTCTCAAGGCCCTGGGTTGCCCGGATATCCGCGTGATCGCGCCCAAGACCCTATTGCCCATCGGCATCGAACAGTATGGCGTGAAGGTCTACACCGACATGGCCGAAGGCCTCAAGGATGTGGACGTGGTGATCATGCTGCGCCTGCAACGCGAGCGCATGGCCGGGGGCTTGTTGCCCAGCGAAGGTGAGTTCTACCGCCTGTTCGGCCTGACCACCGCACGCCTGGCCAAGGCCAAGCCGGATGCCATCGTGATGCACCCGGGGCCAATCAACCGCGGCGTGGAAATTGAGTCGGCGGTGGCCGACGGCCCACAATCGGTGATTCTCAACCAAGTGACCTACGGCATCGCCGTGCGCATGGCCGTGCTGTCCATGGCCATGAGCGGACAAACCGCGCAACGTCAATTCGAGCAGGAGCAGGCCCAGTGAAGCTCAGCATTCTCGGCGCCCGAGTCATCGACCCGGCCAGCGGCCTGGACCAAGTTACCGATCTACACCTGGACGCCGGCAAGATCGTCGCCATCGGCGCCGCCCCCGCCGGCTTCAACGCCGGCCAGAGCATTGACGCCAAGGGCCTGGTGGCCGCACCTGGGCTGGTGGACTTGAATGTCGCCCTGCGTGAACCGGGCTACAGTCGCAAAGGCAACATCGCCAGCGAAACCCAGGCCGCGGCAGCCGGTGGCGTGACCAGCCTGTGTTGCCCGCCCAATACCAAGCCGGTACTGGACACTTCTGCTGTGACCGAGCTGATCCTCGACCGCGCCCGCGAAGCCGGCAATTGCAAAGTGTTTCCCATTGGCGCCTTGAGCAAGGGCCTGGATGGCGAACAACTCGCCGAATTGATCGCCCTGCGTGACGCCGGTTGCGTGGCCTTCGGCAATGGCCTGGAAAGCTTTCGCAGCACGCGCACCTTGTGCCGCGCCCTGGAATACGCGGCCACGTTCGACTTGACGGTGATCTTCCATTCCCAAGACCGCGACCTGGCCGAAGGCGGCCTGGCCCATGAAGGCGCAGTGGCGAGCTTCCTCGGCCTGCCGGGCATTCCGGAAACCGCAGAAACCGTGGCCCTCGCCCGTGACCTGTTGCTGGTGGAACAAAGCGGCGTGCGTGCGCATTTCAGCCAGTTGACCAGCGCCCGGGGCGTGGCTCTGATCGCCCAGGCCCAGGCCCGTGGCTTGCGGGTAACTGCGGATGTCGCCCTGTACCAGCTGATCCTGACGGATGAGGCGCTGATCGACTTCTCCAGCCTTTACCACGTACAGCCCCCGCTGCGCACGAAGGCAGACCGTGACGGTTTGCGTGCGGCGGTGAAGTCGGGTGTGGTGTCGGCGATTTCCAGCCATCACCAACCTCACGAGCGAGACGCCAAGCTGGCACCGTTTGGCGCGACCGAGCCGGGCATCAGCAGCGTGGAGTTGTTGTTGCCACTGGCGATGACGCTTGTAGAAGACGGCTTGCTGGACTTGCCGACACTACTGTCGCGCCTGAGCGCCGGCCCGGCCGAGGCCCTGCGCTTGCCAGCGGGCCAGTTGGCGGTGGGTTCACCGGCGGACCTGGTGCTGTTCGACCTGGCAAGCTCGACGGTGGCTGGTGAGCGTTGGTTGTCCAAGGGCGAAAACTGCCCGTTCATCGGCCACAGCCTGCCGGCGACGGTGCGGTACACCTTGATGGATGGGCGGATCAGCTACCAGGCTTGATAACTCGCCTATCTAATGTGGTTACGGTCAATGTGGAAGCCGGCTTGCCTGCGATAGCATCACCTCGGTCTACCTGATACACCGAGGTGCCTGCATCGCAGGCAAGCCAGCTCCCACACTGCGCTATAGTGCTCAACGGCCGCTATTGCGCTCGGCATTGCGGATCGAAATCTGCGTGTTCAACGTCCAGAAGTCATACAGCACTCCGACCAGGAACAAACCGCCGGTCAGCAGGTAGATCAGGCCGGTGATCCATTTGCCCTGATACATGCGGTGCACACCAAACACCCCCAGGAACGCCAACAGAATCCAGGCCACGTTGTATTCAATCGGCCCAGCGGTAAACCGCAGGTCGGCCTCACGGTCCATGGCCGGGATCAGGAACAAGTCGATCAGCCAGCCAATACCCAGCAAGCCGAAAGTGAAAAACCAGATCGTACCGGTCACGGGCTTGCCGTAATAAAAGCGATGAGCCCCGGTAAAACCGAAAATCCACAGCAGGTAACCAATCGCCTTACTGTGGGTATCGTGCTGCTGACCAACCTGTTGATAGGTGTTCATGAAGGACCTCTTTTGCGTCGATAGATAAATTTTTTCATTTTCTTTGTGACTTTTTTACGGGCGCCCGACGTACGGTAAATGGTATCTTCCTGCCCTCAAAGCCTTGTACCGCCTGCCTTGTGTAGGACAATTGCGGCGAATCGTCGCGTTTTTCCTGAATTTGACCCCAAGGTTCAGTCGACAAACGGCCTGAGAACAGCACAAAAAGCTGTTATAAAGTTGCGCGCAAACCCATAAGAGCCACGCCTAATGCGACCATTTTTCAAGACATGGCTAACCATTTGCCTATTAATGCCACTGGCCGCCCACGCCACCAATCGTGAGCAACGACTTCCGAACGTTAACGGTTTCACCCCTAAAGTCCATAGCACGCCCAGCACTGCCAAAGCGGCAAAGCCGACCGTCAGCCGCCCGACTCAACTGAGCAAGGCCCACGGCAAAGTGCTTTCCACCCAGCTGGCCATGAACACCAAGCAAAGCAGCAACGTCTTGAGCCGTGCCGTCAACGTGCTCGGTACACCTTATCGTTGGGGCGGCAGCAGCCCAAGTAAAGGGTTCGACTGCAGCGGGCTGGTGAAATATGCATTTAACGATGTAAAAGCGGTGGACCTGCCACGCACCTCCAACGCCATGGCGGCCGGCCATGGGTTGAAGGTTGACCGCAAAGACCTGAAGCCGGGCGATCTGTTGTTCTTCAAGTTGAAGAGCCGCCAGGTGAACCACGTTGCCATCTACCTGGGCAATGACCGCTTTATTCACGCACCGCGCCGTGGCAAGTCGGTGAGCATCGACACGCTGAAAAAGCCGTTCTGGGACAAGAACTACGTGATTGCCAAGCGGGTACTGCCTAAAGAGCAGAACAGCAACCTGCGGATCGTGCAGCGCTAAGCCAGGCACCACTGAAGCTCCCCCTTTGAAATGCAATCAAATGTGGGAGCTGGCTTGCCTGCGATGACGGTGTGTCAGTTGGCAGACAGAGTGCCTGACAGTCCGCTATCGCAGGCAAGCCAGCTCCCACATTGTGTGTCTGTGCGTTTTAGATATCTGCCGGCACCCTCGCCTTCTCCCGCGCCTCTTCCCGACTGACCAGGCCCGCGCCCACCAACGCCTTCAAACTCATATCCAGGGTCTTCATCCCCAACGCCCCACCGGTCTGAATTGCCGAAACCATCTGCGCCACCTTGTCCTCACGGATCAAGTTACGAATCGCCGGCGTACCCAGCATGATTTCATGGGCGGCCACACGCCCACCGCCCACCTTCTTCACCAACACCTGAGAGACCACCGCCTGCAACGACTCCGACAGCATCGAGCGGACCATGGCCTTTTCCCCGGCCGGGAAGACGTCCACCAGCCGGTCTATCGTCTTTGCCGCCGACGAGGTGTGCAGAGTGCCGAACACCAGGTGCCCGGTCTCTGCCGCCGTCAGCGCAAGGCGGATGGTTTCCAGATCGCGCAATTCACCCACCAGGATCACATCCGGGTCTTCTCGCAGGGCTGAACGCAGGGCCACCGAGAAACTGTGGGTGTCACGATGCACCTGGCGCTGGTTGACCAGCGCCAGTTTCGGCCTGTGGATAAACTCGATGGGGTCTTCCAGCGTGAGGATATGCTGGCGTCGATGCCGGTTGAGGTCGTCGATCATCGCCGCCAGGGTCGTGGACTTGCCCGAGCCGGTGGGCCCGGTCACGAGCACCAGGCCGCGAGGAAGGCGGGCGATACGCTGGAACACCTCGCCCAATCCCAGCGCCTCCAGGCTCTGGACCTCAGTCGCAATAGCCCGGAACACTGCACCCACGCCGCGATCCTGGCGGAACACGTTCGCCCGGAACCGGGCGACGCCTGGCAATTCGAAGGCAAAATCCGTTTCAAGAGATGTTTCGAAATCCTTTTGTTGATGTTTATTCAGCAACGGGCTCAATAAGTCGACCACTTGGGTAGCGTTCAGCGCTGGCCCATCCAGCGGCCAAACCTCGCCATCAATGCGCAGCATCGGTGCCAGGCCAGCTGACAGATGCAGGTCTGAGGCGCCTCGGCTTACGCTGGCCGTCAGCAATTGCGTGATATCCATAGGGCTTTCCATTTCCAGTAGAATGCCGCGGACTCCATATCCACGGGCGCATCTTGAATGTCGACGATAGCAGACAACATCGGCCTGGTTAGCCAGCGCATCCGCGCCGCAGCCGACGCCGTGCAACGTGACGCAAGCAGCATCCACCTGCTGGCCGTGAGCAAGACCAAACCCGCGCAGGCAGTGCGCGAAGCCTATGCCGCCGGGCTGCGCGACTTTGGCGAAAACTACCTGCAGGAAGCCCTGGGCAAACAGGCGGATTTAACCGACCTGCCCTTGAGTTGGCACTTCATCGGCCCCATTCAATCGAACAAGACTCGCGCTATCGCCGAGCACTTCGCTTGGGTGCATTCCGTGGACCGCCTGAAAATCGCACAACGCCTGTCCGAACAACGCCCGGCCGACCTGCCGCCGCTCAATATCTGCATTCAGGTCAATGTCAGTGGCGAAGCCAGCAAGTCCGGCTGCACACCCGCCGACCTGCCGGCCCTGGCCACGGCGATCAGCGCCCTGCCGCGCTTGAAGCTGCGGGGCTTGATGGCGATTCCCGAGCCGACTGAAGATCGGGCAGAGCAGGATGCGGCGTTTGCCACGGTGCGCGACCTGCAAGCCAGCTTGAACCTGGCGCTGGACACACTTTCCATGGGCATGAGCCACGACCTTGAGTCGGCCATTGCCCAAGGCGCCACCTGGGTGCGGATCGGTACCGCGCTGTTTGGCGCCCGCGACTACGGCCAGCCGTGAAATGGCTGACATCCCTCGAAAATAAGGACCTGTCATGAGCAACACGCGTATTGCCTTTATCGGCGCCGGTAACATGGCGGCCAGCCTGATCGGTGGCCTGCGGGCCAAGGGCCTGGACGCCGAGCAGATCCGCGCCAGCGACCCGGGCGCCGAGACCCGCGAGCGCGTCAGCGCCGAACACGGCATCCAGACCTTCGCTGATAATGCCGAGGCCATCCACGGCGTCGATGTGATCGTGCTGGCGGTCAAGCCCCAGGCCATGAAGGCTGTGTGCGAGAGCCTGCGCCCGAGTCTGCAACCTCACCAATTGGTGGTGTCGATTGCCGCTGGCATCACCTGCGCCAGCATGACCAACTGGCTCGGCGCCCAGCCCATCGTGCGCTGCATGCCCAACACCCCGGCGCTGCTGCGCCAGGGCGTCAGCGGTTTGTATGCCACCGGCGAAGTCACCGCGCAGCAACGTGACCAGGCCCAGGAACTGCTGTCTGCGGTGGGCATCGCCGTGTGGCTGGAGCAGGAACAGCAACTGGATGCGGTTACCGCCGTTTCCGGTAGTGGCCCGGCCTACTTCTTCCTGCTGATCGAGGCCATGACCGCCGCCGGTGTCAAGCTGGGCCTGCCCCACGACGTGGCCGAGCAACTGGCGGAGCAAACCGCCCTGGGCGCCGCGAAAATGGCGGTCGGCAGCGAGGTGGATGCCGCCGAACTGCGCCGTCGCGTCACCTCGCCCGGTGGCACCACACAAGCGGCTATCGAGTCGTTCCAGGCCGGGGGCTTTGAAGCCCTGGTGGAAACAGCACTGGGTGCCGCCGCACATCGTTCAGCCGAGATGGCTGAGCAACTGGGCAAATAGTCGTCCCTTACCAAGGTAATCAAACATGCTCGGAATCAATGACGCTGCCATTTTCATCATCCAGACCCTGGGCAGCTTGTACCTGCTGATCGTGCTGATGCGCTTTATCCTGCAACTGGTGCGTGCAAACTTCTACAACCCGCTGTGCCAGTTCGTGGTGAAGGCCACCCAACCACTGCTCAAGCCGCTGCGCCGAGTGATCCCGAGCCTGTTCGGCCTGGACATGTCGTCGCTGGTGCTGGCGTTGCTGCTGCAAATCCTGCTGTTCGTGGTGATCCTGATGCTCAATGGCTACCAGGCCTTCACCGTCCTGCTGTTGCCATGGGGCCTGATCGGGATTTTCTCGCTGTTCCTGAAGATCATTTTCTGGTCGATGATCATCAGCGTGATCCTCTCCTGGGTCGCACCGGGCAGCCGTAGCCCAGGTGCCGAATTGGTGGCTCAGATCACCGAGCCCGTGCTGGCACCCTTCCGTCGCCTGATTCCGAACCTGGGTGGCCTGGATATCTCGCCGATCTTCGCGTTTATCGTGATTCAGTTGCTGCAAAGCTGGGTGATTCCGCGCCTGGCCTACTTTGCTTACATGCCAAAAGAGTTGTTTGGCCTGATCTGAATGCCGTAGCCCCTATGGGAGTTGGCTTGTGTGGGAGCTGGCTTGTCTGCGATAGCATGGCTTGTGCTGATCATTCCCACGCTCTGCGTGGGAATGCAGCCCGTGACGCTCCGCGTCACCAGGGCAGGACGCAGAGCGTCCCAAGAGGCATTCCCACGCAGAGCGTGGGAACGATCACGCTAACCCCCGACCATTGCTTGCCGCTAGGGTCCCCGCTCTTTAGACTTACGCCTCATTTAAACGAGAGCAGGGTCGATGCCAGCTGCCTTCCCCCCCGATTCTGTTGGACTGGTCGTGCCACAAGTGGCGCATTTCAGCGAACCCCTGGCCCTGGCCTGCGGCCGTTCGTTGCCAGCCTACGACCTGATCTACGAAACCTATGGCCAACTGAACGCCACGGCGAGCAATGCCGTGCTGATCTGCCATGCCTTATCCGGCCATCATCACGCCGCCGGCTTCCATAGCGTTGACGACCGCAAGCCCGGCTGGTGGGACAGTTGCATCGGCCCCGGCAAGCCCATCGACACCAATAAGTTCTTTGTGGTCAGCCTGAACAACCTCGGCGGCTGCAACGGCTCCACCGGCCCCAGCAGCCTCAACCCGGAAACCGGCAAACCGTTCGGCGCCGACTTCCCAGTGCTGACGGTAGAGGACTGGGTGCACAGCCAGGCACGCCTCGCCGACCTGCTGGGCATCAGCCAGTGGGCCGCCGTGATTGGTGGCAGCCTGGGCGGCATGCAGGCCCTGCAATGGACCATCACTTACCCAGACCGCGTGCGTCATTGCCTGGCCATCGCCTCGGCGCCCAAGTTGTCGGCGCAGAACATCGCCTTCAACGAAGTGGCGCGCCAGGCGATCCTCACCGACCCCGAGTTCCACGGCGGTTCGTTCCAGGAAGCGGGCGTGATCCCCAAGCGCGGCTTGATGCTGGCGCGGATGGTCGGCCACATTACCTACCTGTCCGACGATTCCATGGGCGAGAAATTCGGCCGAGGCCTCAAGAGCGAGAAGCTCAACTACGACTTCCACAGCGTCGAGTTCCAGGTGGAAAGCTACCTGCGTTATCAGGGCGAGGAATTCTCGGGGCGCTTTGACGCCAACACCTACCTACTGATGACCAAGGCTCTGGACTACTTCGACCCGGCCGCCAACCACGATGACGACCTGGCAAAAACCTTCGAGCACGCCACGGCCCAGTTCTGCGTGATGTCGTTCACCACCGACTGGCGCTTTTCGCCGGCACGCTCCCGTGAGCTGGTGGATGCCCTGATGGCCGCCAAGAAAGACGTCTGCTACCTGGAGATCGATGCACCGCAAGGCCACGACGCCTTCCTGATTCCGATCCCGCGTTACCTGCAGGCCTTTAGCAACTACATGAACCGAATCGCACTGTGAGAACGCCATGAGAGCCGACCTGGAAATCATCCAAGACTGGATCCCCGCCGGCAGCCGCGTGCTCGACCTGGGCTGCGGCGATGGCGAATTGCTGAGCTGGCTGCGTGACCACAAGCAAGTCACCGGCTACGGCCTGGAAAACGACCCGGATAACATCGCCCAGTGCGTGGCCAAGGGCATCAACGTGATCGAGCAGGACCTGGACAAGGGCCTGGGCAACTTTGCCAGCAACAGCTTCGATATCGTGGTGATGACCCAAGCCCTGCAAGCGGTGCACTACCCGGACCGCATCCTCGACGAAATGCTGCGCGTGGGCCGCCAATGCATCATCACCTTTCCCAACTTTGGCCACTGGCGCTGCCGCTGGTACCTGGCCACCAAGGGGCGCATGCCGGTCTCCGACTTCCTGCCGTACACCTGGTACAACACGCCGAACATCCACTTCTGCACCTTCGAAGACTTCGAAGCCCTGTGTGGCGAGCGTGAAGCCAAGGTGATCAACCGCCTTGCCGTCGATCAACAGCACCGCCACGGCTGGGCGAGTAAGCTATGGCCCAACCTGTTGGGCGAAATTGGTATCTACCGGGTCAGCAGCCCTGGCCTGACCGACCACAAAGTTGCCGTCTAATCATCTTCAAGAGGGACGTTCATGAGTCGTTTGGCTATTTTTCTATTGACCGCATGCCTGGGCGCCAGCGCCATGGCCGCCGACGCTATCGACGCTAATCGCAAAAAAGACTTCGGCGATATCACCGTTCATTACAACACCTTCACTTCAAGCTTCCTGCCCGCTGAGACCGCCCAAAAAGTCGGTGTGGTGCGCAGCAAGGAGAAGGGGTTGATCAACGTGACCGTGATCAAGGGCGTAAGCCCGGTGGCCGCGCAAGTCACTGGCACGGTCAAGGATTTGGGCGGCAAGAGCGAGATCCTGACGTTCAAGCAGATCGAAGAGAAAAGCGGCATCAGCTACCTCGCGCCCTACTCGGTGACCCAGCGGGAATACAAGACGTTTACCATCAACGTTGAAACCGGCGGCAAGGCCCACGGTTTCCAATTCAACCAAGAACTGTTCCCGGCCGAATGATGAACCTTACCCAACTCGTACTCGCCAGCCACAACGCCGGCAAACTCAAAGAACTGCAAGCCATGCTCGGTGAGTCTGTGCACCTGCGTTCGATTGGCGAGTTCAGCCAGGTCGAACCGGAAGAGACCGGCCTGTCGTTCGTCGAGAATGCCATCCTCAAGGCCCGCAATGCTGCGCGTATCTCTGGCCTGCCGGCCCTAGCGGATGATTCGGGCCTGGCCGTGGACTTCCTCGGCGGCGCCCCTGGCATCTACTCCGCCCGTTACGCCGACGGCAAGGGCGACGCAGCCAACAACGCCAAGCTGCTCGACGCCCTCAAGGACGTGCCGGAGGCCGAGCGTGGTGCGCAGTTCGTCTGCGTGCTGGCCCTGGTGCGGCATGCCGATGACCCGTTGCCGATTCTGTGTGAAGGCCTGTGGCAAGGGCGCATCCTGCAAGCCGCCAGCGGTGAGCATGGGTTTGGCTATGACCCGCTGTTCTGGGTGCCGGAGCGCAATGTCTCCAGCGCCGAACTGAGCCCGGCCGACAAGAACCAGATCAGCCACCGCGCCCGCGCCATGGCGTTGCTGCGCCAGCGCCTGGGCTTGAAATGACCCAGAACACCTCTGCGCAGCCGCTGATCCACGGTGGCGCGCAAACACCACGGGCGGCCCTGCCCCATCTGCCGCCCCTGGCGCTGTACATCCATATCCCGTGGTGCGTGCGCAAATGCCCGTATTGCGACTTCAACTCCCACACCGCCAGCAAAGTGCTGCCGGAAGAAGAGTACGTGGACGCCCTGCTGGCCGACCTGGACCAAGACCTGCACGCCGTGTATGGCCGTAAACTGAGTTCGATCTTCTTTGGCGGCGGCACGCCCAGCCTGTTCAGCGCTGCTGCACTGGGCCGCCTGCTCAAGGGCGTTCAAACGCGTATCCCGTTTACCGACGATATCGAGATCACCCTGGAAGCCAACCCCGGGACGTTCGAACAAGAGAAGTTCGTGGCGTACCGCAAGCTGGGGATCAATCGCCTGTCCATCGGCATCCAGAGCTTCCAGCAAGAGAAGCTTGAAGCTCTGGGCCGCATCCACAATGGCGATGAAGCCGTGCGCGCAGCCGGTATGGCGCGTCAGGCTGGGTTCGATAATTTCAACCTGGATTTGATGCACGGCTTGCCCAACCAGTCCCTGGAGGACGCCTTGGGCGACCTGCGCCAGGCCATTGCACTCAAGCCCACGCACCTGTCCTGGTACCAACTGACCCTGGAACCCAATACCGTGTTCTGGAACCAGCCACCCGCGCTGCCGGAAGACGACACGCTGTGGGATATCCAGGAAGCCGGCCAGGCACTGCTCGCCGAACACGGTTACGCACAATATGAAGTCTCGGCCTACGCCCAACCGGGGCGGCCGGCGCGGCATAACCTCAATTACTGGAGCTTTGGCGACTTTATCGGCATAGGCGCCGGCGCCCACGGCAAGCTCAGCCACCCGGACGGGCGCATCATCCGCACCTGGAAAACCCGTGCACCGAAGGACTACCTCAACCCGGCCAAAAGCTTCCAGGCCGGCGCGAAAGAACTGACCAACGATGAACTGCCGTTCGAGTTCCTGATGAACGCGCTGCGCCTCACCGAAGGGGTTGATGCCAAGCTCTACGCCGAGCGCACCGGCCTTGACCTGGCAAGCCTCGATGAAGGCCGCCGCGACGCAGAACAAAGTGGATTAATGCAGGTCGAACCGTCACGCCTGGCGGCCACCGACCGCGGGCAACTCTTTCTCAATGACCTGTTGCAGAAGTTTTTGAGCTGATAGCTCTTAAGGAAATCGAATGGATCTGGTACTCGACCTGCTCGCCACCGTATCCCGCTGGAGCCGTAGCAACCTGTCGGAAATCTCGTTGGCCCTTGTGGGCTGTTTGCTGGTGCTGTTCGGCGCCGACATCAAGGGCTGGGTCGAAGCACGCCTGGGCAGCATCGCCGGCGCCTTACGCGTACCCTTGATGGCCCTGCTGTGCCTGATCGGCAGTGGTGCGGCGTTGATCTACGCTACGCCGTGGATTGTGCGGGGATTGAGCCAGTTCAATAACTACAGCCTGGCGCCGGTGTTGATCGTGGTGCTGGTGTTGATTGGCGTGGTAGCAGACCGCCGCTGACCCAGCAGGCACTACAAAACACATGTGGGAGCTGGCTTGCCTGCGATACAGACACCTAGGTGTATCAGTGATACCGAGGTGATGTTATCGCAGGCAAGCCAGCTCCCACATTTGATTGCGTTTCAAGCGGATGACTGTTTAAGCCAGCTTCTCGAACTTCAAATCCCACACCCCATGCCCCAACCGCTCGCCACGGCGTTCGAACTTGGTGATCGGCCGCTCGGCCGGGCGTGGCACGCATTTGCCGTCTTCGGCCAGGTTGCGGTAGCCAGGTGCGACGTTCATCACTTCCAGCATGTATTCCGCGTACGGTTCCCAGTCGGTGGCCATGTGCAGGATGCCGCCCACTTTCAGCTTGCTGCGCACCAGCTCTGCGAAAGACGCCTGGACGATACGGCGCTTGTGGTGACGAGCCTTGTGCCATGGGTCGGGGAAGAACAGCATCAGGCGGTCGAGGCTGTTGTCGGCGATGCAGCGGTTGAGCACTTCAATCGCGTCGCAGTCGTAGACCCGCAGGTTTTTCAGGCCTTGGGTCAGCACACCGTTGAGCAGTGCGCCGACGCCTGGGCGGTGCACTTCCACACCGATGAAATCCTGCTCCGGCGCGGCTGCGGCCATTTCCAGCAGGGAATGGCCCATGCCGAAACCGATTTCCAGGGAGCGCGGGGCCGAACGGCCGAACACTTGGTCATAGTCCACCGGCGCATCGGCCAGGGGCAGTACGAACAGCGGCGTGCCCTGTTCCAGGCCCTTTTGCTGGCCTTCGGTCATGCGGCCGGCGCGCATCACAAAACTCTTGATGCGGCGGTGCTTGGACTCGTCGCCCTCTTCCACGGTGTTCGGCGTTTCGTTTGATTCAGTCATCAATAGCTCTTACTTGATCAGACCATCCAGCGGCGAAGAGGCGCTGGCATAGAGTTTTTTCGGCATGCGCCCGGCGAGGTAGGCCAGGCGGCCCGCGACGATGGCGTGGTTCATGGCTTGGGCCATCATGATTGGTTGCTGGGCATGGGCAATGGCCGAGTTCATCAGCACCGCGTCGCAGCCCAGTTCCATGGCGATGGTCGCATCGGAGGCAGTGCCCACACCCGCATCCACCAATACCGGGATCTTGGCTTCTTCGAGGATGATCTGCAGGTTATACGGATTGCAGATGCCCAGGCCGGAACCGATCAGACCAGCCAGCGGCATCACCGCGATGCAGCCGATTTCTGCCAACTGACGGGCGATGATCGGGTCATCGCTGGTGTAGACCATCACGTCGAAGCCTTCCTTGACCAAGGTCTCGGCGGCCTTGAGGGTTTCGATCACATTGGGGAACAGGGTTTTCTGGTCGGCCAGCACTTCCAGCTTCACCAGGTTGTGGCCGTCGAGCAGCTCACGGGCCAGGCGGCAGGTGCGCACGGCTTCGATGGCGTCGTAGCAGCCAGCAGTGTTTGGCAAAAAGGTGTAGCGCTCCGGCGACAGCACTTCGAGCAAGTTCGGCTCGCCCTCGATCTGGCCGAGGTTGGTGCGGCGTACGGCGAAGGTGACGATCTCGGCACCCGAGGCTTCGATGGCCAGGCGGGTTTCTTCCATGTCGCGGTACTTGCCGGTGCCGACCAGCAGACGGGACTGGTAGGTACGACCGGCCAGGACGAAAGGCTTGTCGCTACGAACGATGCTCATGGGAAATCCTCTGGTTGGATGAGGTTCTGCAGAATGCGTTGCGGCCGTGGCGGGCTAGCCGCCGCCGATGGCGTGGACCACTTCGATCTGGTCACCTTCGGTGAGCACAGTCTCGGCGTGCTGGCTACGCGGGACGATATCCAGGTTGAGCTCCACTGCGACGCGACGCCCGGTCAGGTCCAGACGGGTCAGCAGGGCCGCAACGGTTTCGCCGTCGGGCAGTTCAAAGGGTTCGCCGTTCAACTGAATGCGCATGCCACGGGCCGCCATCGTTTTTAGGGGCCCGCATTCTAGCGCGATTGGAACCTGAAGGTCAGCTCCAAGCGTCAAGCGGTCAAAGCTGCAAACGCCACGCCGCCAGGCCCAGGAAGAACCAGCCGAGCAGGAACGCCAGCCCGCCAAACGGCGTGATGATCCCCAGTTTACTGATGCCGGTCATCGTCAGCACATACAGGCTGCCCGAGAACAGCAGGATACCGACGGTAAACGAAATACCCGCCCAGGTGACCAACCGGCCCGGAATATGCGCCGCCAGCAAGGCCACGCCGAACAGTGCCAGGGCATGCACCAACTGGTAGGTCACGCCGGTATGGAAGATCGCCAGGTAGTCGGCGCTCAGGCGGTTTTTCAGGCCGTGGGCGGCGAAAGCGCCCAGCGCAACGCCGGTAAAGCCGAAAAAGGCAGCCAGCATCAGAAAGCTACGCAGCATGGGGAACTCCAGTCAGACTCATCGGGCAGGGTCTGTATAATGGCCCGCTCAACGGGTTCGGCCAAGCCATCTCTATGCTGCGTGTCCTCTTCAAACGCTTTCTCAACGTCGTGAAATGGTTTGCCATCGGCAGTGTGTTGCTGGTGCTGCTGTTTCGTGTGGTGCCGCCACCGTTCACTGCGCTGATGGTGGAGCGCAAGGTCGAGTCCTGGGTTGACGGTGAGCCTATCGACCTGCAACGCAGCTGGGTGCCGTGGGATGAAATCTCCGACGACCTTAAAGTGGCGGTGATGGCCGGTGAAGACCAGCGCTTCCCGCAACATTGGGGTTTTGATTTCGGCGCGATCCAGGCGGCGATTCTGCACAACGAACGCGGCGGCTCGATTCGCGGTGCCAGCACCTTGAGCCAACAGGTGTCGAAAAACCTGTTCCTGTGGGCCGGGCGCAGCTATTTGCGCAAAGGCCTGGAGGCGTGGTTTACCGGTTTGATCGAAGTGTTATGGCCCAAGCAGCGGATTCTTGAGGTGTACCTCAACAGCGTGGAATGGGATGAAGGTGTGTTTGGCGCAGAGGCGGCGGCGCGGCACCATTTTGGCGTAAGTGCCAAGGGGCTTTCGCGGCAGCAGGCCAGTTACCTGGCGGCGGTGTTGCCCAATCCACGGGTGTGGAGTGCCAGTCATCCGACCGCCTATGTGGCACGGCGAGCGGCGTGGATTCGCCAGCAGATGAGCCAGTTGGGTGGGGAGGGTTACCTGGTGGAGCTGAACAACTCTCGAAAGGCACCCTGGTCCGACTGACACAATACGAGACCTGTGGGAGCTGGCTTGCCTGCGATAGCGGTGGGTCAGTAACCCATGCTTCATCTGACACGGCCTCATCGCAGGCAAGCCAGCTCCCACATTAAACCGAGTTGTACTTGAGACTTTTCGAACACATACAAAAATGCCCCGATCTTTCGACCGGGGCATTTTTTGTTCGCTGCGTTTTAAGCGGCGATCGACAACTTCAGCTTGTTCATCGCGCTTTTCTCAAGCTGACGAATCCGCTCTGCCGACACGTTGTACTTCTGCGCCAGGTCGTGCAGCGTGGCTTTTTCTTCTGCCAGCCAACGCTGGTAGAGAATGTCACGGCTGCGGTCGTCCAGCACTTCCAGCGCTTCGTGCAGGTTGTGGTTGGAGTTGTCGCTCCAGTCGGCGTCCTCCAGTTGACGCGCCGGATCGTACCGGTGGTCTTCCAGATAGTTGGCCGGCGATTGGAAGGCGCTGTCGTCATCCGCTTCGGCGGCTGGGTCGAAGGCCATGTCATGGCCGGTCAGGCGGCTTTCCATCTCGCGCACTTCACGGGGCTCCACACCGAGGCTTTCGGCCACGCGGTGGACTTCTTCGTTGTTCAGCCACGCCAGGCGTTTTTTCTGGCTGCGCAGGTTGAAGAACAGCTTGCGCTGGGCCTTGGTGGTGGCCACTTTCACGATGCGCCAGTTGCGCAGGATGAACTCGTGGATTTCCGCCTTGATCCAGTGCACGGCAAACGACACCAGGCGCACGCCCATTTCAGGGTTGAAGCGCTTCACAGCCTTCATCAGGCCTACGTTGCCTTCCTGAATCAGGTCGGCCTGGGCCAGACCGTAACCGCTATAGCTACGGGCGATATGTACGACAAAACGCAGGTGGGCGAGCACCATCTGCCGAGCCGCCCCCAAATCCTGCTCATAGTAGAGACTCTCGGCCAGTTCACGCTCCTGCTCGGGCGTCAGCAATGGAATGCTGTTGACCGTGTGCACATAGGCTTCCAGGTTCGCACCCGGGACCAAGGCATAAGCAGGTTGCAAAGAAGTGGTCATACGAAAAAACCTCCGACTCACATAACTCGTGCAGTTCAGCACTGCGAAAATTGACCTGGGAACCGTAGGACAAGTTCCCTAAACCGCTGATACGGTCAATACAAACGAAACCACATTAATCTGGCATTAACTACTTCGGCGCCAGCTCACGTAAATGCCGTGCCACCGCAATCCACGCACCGATATACCCCAACAACACCGCGCCAAGCAAGAGACTCAGACCATCGGCTACCGGCACACCGGCCAACGCGAAATCACTGCCGTAGAGCCCCGCCAGGCCGACAACCGCGTCGTTCAACCAATCCAGGCCAAACGCCAGTACGCCCCAGGACAAGACCCCCGCACCCAGGCCATACAGCGCGCCCATGTACAGGAAAGGCCGACGCACATAGCTGTCTGTGCCGCCCACCAGTTTAATCACTTCTATCTCGGTGCGACGGTTTTCAATATGAAGACGAATGGTATTACCTATCACCAAAAGTAATGCAGACACTAATAACACCGTCAGGCCGAACACAAAGCGGTCGCCCAGCTTGAGGATCGCGGCCAGGCGCTCTACCCAGACTAGATCAAGTTGGGCCTGTTGCACCTTCGGCATCCCTGCGAGTTTTTGTCGCAGGGCTTCCAGCGCCGGCTTGTCGACCTCGTTCGGCGTTACCAGCACCACGCCCGGCAGCGGGTTCTGCGGCAGCTCCTTGAGCGCCTCGCCCAGGCCCGATTGCTGCTGGAACTCTTCGAGAGCCTGGTCGCGGCTGATGTACTCGGCCTCGGCTACCCCCGGGATGTTCTTGATGTCGTCACGCAGCGCTTCGCCCTCCTTGCTGCTGGTGTCCAGGTTCAGGTACAGCGAAATCTGCGCCGCCCGCTGCCAGGAACCGCCCAGGCGCTCCACGTTATTAAGCAACAGCGACAAGCCCATCGGCAGGCTCAAGGCCACGGCCATGACCAGGCAGGTGAAAAAGCTGCCGATCGGCTGCTTGCCCAGGCGACGCAGGCTGTCCAGCAGGCTGGCGCGGTGGCTTTCGATCCAGGCGTGCACCAGGGTGCCGAAGTCCGGGCCGTCGTCTTCGTCGTGTTTTTTCTTTTTCGGTTGCGGGTCGGCCGGCTTCGGAGCCACCCGTTCGGATACTTTAGGGCTGCGTGTAGCACTCATACGCCAGCCTCCCCATCGCCGATCAGGCGGCCGCGTTGCAGGGTGAGCATGCGATGGCGCATGCGGGCAATCAGGGCCAGGTCGTGGCTGGCGATCAAGACGCTGGTGCCCAGGCGGTTGATGTCTTCGAACACCCCCATAATCTCGGCCGCCAGGCGCGGGTCGAGGTTACCGGTGGGCTCGTCCGCCAGCAGCAAAGCCGGGCGATGGACGATGGCGCGGGCGATACCGACACGCTGTTGCTGGCCGGTGGACAGGTCGCCGGGGAAGAGGTCGGTCTTGTCCGACAAGGCCACGCGTTCCAGGGCCGAGTCCACGCGTTTGACGATCTCGGCCTTGGACAGCCCGAGGATCTGCAACGGCAGGGCCACGTTGTTGAACACCGTACGGTCGAACAGCAACTGGTGGTTCTGGAACACCACGCCGATCTGGCGGCGCAGGAATGGAATTTGCGCATTGCTGATAGTGGCCAGGTCCTGGCCCGCCAGCAGCAACTTGCCGGTAGTCGGGCGTTCCATGGCCAGCAGCAGGCGCAACAGCGTACTTTTGCCTGCGCCCGAATGGCCGGTGACAAACAAGAATTCGCCGCGACGCACTCGAAAGCTCAGCTCATGCAAGCCCACATGCCCGTTGGCATAGCGTTTACCGACCTGTTCGAATCGAATCATGAACGCTCCCGCTCGGCAAACAGTGCCTGTACAAAGGGTTCGGCTTCAAAGGTGCGCAGGTCGTCGATGCCTTCACCGACGCCGATATAACGAATCGGCAACCCGAACTGTTTGGCCAGGGCGAAAATCACACCGCCCTTGGCCGTGCCGTCGAGCTTAGTCAATGCCAGGCCGGTCAGCTGCACCGTCTGGTTGAATTGCTTGGCCTGGCTGATGGCGTTCTGGCCAGTACCGGCGTCGAGCACCAGCAGGACTTCATGGGGTGCATCGGCGTCGAGCTTGCCGATCACGCGGCGCACTTTCTTCAGCTCTTCCATCAAGTTGTCTTTGGTGTGCAGGCGACCGGCGGTGTCGGCGATCAGCACGTCAATGTTACGGGCCTTGGCGGCCTGCACGGCATCGAAGATCACCGAAGCCGAGTCGGCGCCGGTGTGCTGGGCGATCACCGGGATCTTGTTGCGCTCGCCCCACACCTGCAACTGCTCGACGGCGGCGGCACGGAAGGTGTCACCGGCGGCGAGCATGACTTTCTTGCCTTCACCTTGCAGCTTCTTGGCCAGCTTGCCGATGGTGGTGGTCTTGCCAGCGCCATTAACCCCTACAACGAGGATGACGAACGGCTTTTTCGGCGTGATCACCAGCGGCGCTTCAACCGGTTTGAGCATGGCGGCCAGCTCAGCCTGCAGGGATTTGTACAGCGCATCGGCGTCGGTCAACTGCTTGCGCGCGACCTTCTGCGTCAGGCTCTGGATGATCACGGCGGTGGCTTCGACGCCCACGTCGGCGGTGAGCAGGCGGGTCTCGATGTCTTCGAGCAACTCGTCATCAATGACTTTCTTGCCCAGGAACAGGCTGGCCATGCCTTCGCCAATACTGGCGCTGGTCTTGCTCAGGCCCTGCTTGAGGCGTGCAAAGAATCCGGTTTTGCTGGTTTCGGTGGTGGCGACGACAGGCTCTGGCTCGATAGCGGCAGGTGCAGCGACAACCGGTGCGGACACTTCAACGACGGGCGGTATTTCAGCCACAACCTCTACCGGCGCCGGCTCAACCACTGCAGGAATCGGCGGCACGACGTGCTCGGCCTGAACATCCTCAACCAATGCCACGGGTTCTTCGGCCACGGGCAGCTCTAACCAGGGCTTGTGCTCAGGCTCAGGCTCAGGTTCCGGCTCGGCCTCGACGACCGGCTGCAACACCGGCTCAGCCATCGGTAACACCACCGGAACTGGCGTCTCGGCAACCGGTTCGGCTTCTATTACGGGTTCAGGGGTCGGTTCAGCGTGAACCTGCGGCTGTTCGACGACGGGTTCCTGCGGCTTTTTGCGCAGCCATCCGAACAGGCCTTTCTTCTCGCCAGCCGCAGCTGGGGTCTTCTTGTCGTCGTTGGAACCAAACATGGAGACGGCTATCTCAAGGTAGCGACGCGCCACAGGGTGCGCCGGTAAATAAAATTCGATGCGTAACAGACTGTTTTTTAGCCAGCTCGTTCATGCGCAACATTTTGTAAGGCCTAAATAGGGCCTTCACAAGACAGCCGCAGTGGCCGTCCTTAAGTCGGACCAGTATCCTAGCACCTCCTCGCCCGCCGACGCTAAGACCAAGCGGGCAGCCCAACAGGTTTAAAAACGAATGAATGCTCTAGCCCGCCGCGCCGCAGGCCTGCTGTTCAGCACAGTTTGTCTGCCTCTCTCAGCTTTGGCTGCCGATCCACAACCCACCCATGAATTCACCCTCGATAACGGCCTTAAAGTGGTCGTGCGCGAAGATCATCGCGCGCCGGTGGTGGTTTCCCAGGTCTGGTACAAGGTTGGCTCAAGCTACGAAACCCCGGGCCAGACCGGTTTGTCCCACGCCCTGGAACACATGATGTTCAAGGGCAGCGCCAAGGTCGGCCCCGGCGAAGCCTCGCTGATCCTGCGCGACCTGGGCGCCGAAGAAAATGCGTTCACCAGCGACGACTACACCGCGTATTACCAGGTATTGGCCCGTGACCGCCTGGGCGTAGCCTTTGAGCTGGAAGCCGACCGCATGGCCAGCCTGCGCCTGCCGGCCGACGAGTTCAGCCGTGAAATCGAGGTAATCAAAGAAGAACGCCGCCTGCGCACCGACGATAACCCCATGTCCAAGGCGTTCGAGCGCTTCAAGGCCATGGCGTTCCCGGCCAGTGGCTACCACACGCCGACCATTGGCTGGATGGCCGACCTGGACCGCATGAAGGTCGAGGAACTGCGCCACTGGTACCAATCCTGGTACGTGCCGAACAACGCCACTCTGGTGGTGGTCGGCGACGTGACCCCGGACGAGGTGAAAAACCTCGCCCAACGTTACTTCGGCCCGATCCCCAAGCGTGACGTGCCGCCGGCAAAAATCCCGATGGAACTGGCCGAGCCCGGCGAGCGCCTGCTGACCCTGCACGTGCAGACCCAACTTCCGAGTGTGATCCTGGGCTTCAACGTGCCCGGCCTGGCCACCGCTGAAGACAAACGTTCGGTGCAGGCCCTGCGCCTGATCTCGGCCCTGCTGGACGGCGGCTACAGTGCACGGATCTCCGAGCAACTGGAACGCGGTGAGGAACTGGTGTCCGCGGCTTCCACCAACTACGACGCCTACACCCGTGGCGACAGCCTGTTTACCCTCTCGGCCACGCCGAACCAGCAGAAGAAGAAAACCGTGGCCCAGGCCGAAGCCGGCCTGTGGCGCCTGCTCGATGAGTTGAAGGCCAAGCCGCCGACCGCCGAAGAACTGGAGCGCATCCGTGCCCAGGTGATTGCCGGCCTGGTGTACCAGCGTGATTCCATCACCAGCCAGGCCACGGCCATCGGCTCCCTGGAAACGGTCGGCCTGTCCTGGAAACTCATGGACACCGAGCTTGCCGACCTGCAAAGCGTGACCCCGGAAGACATCCAGAAGGCCGCACGCACTTATTTCACCCGCGAACGTCTGAGCGTCGCCCATGTTTTGCCTGAGGAGACCGCTCATGAGTGATCGCAAAAACAGCCGCCTGATCCTGCCCGGCCTGATCGCCGTCACCCTGATGGCGGCCAGCGCCGTTTACTTCTTGCGCCCCAGCGAGTCGGTCGCCAGCCAGGCCCTGGACAAGGCTCAAACGGCCAGCACCCTGCAATCCCTGGCGGAACTGGATGGCAAGGCACCGACCAACCGCAAGCTCGACGTACAAACCTGGACCACCACCGAAGGCGCCAAGGTGCTGTTCGTCGAAGCCCATGAACTGCCGATGTTCGACATGCGCCTGCTGTTCGCCGCCGGCAGCAGCCAGGATGGCGACGTGCCAGGCCTGGCACTGATGACCAACGCCATGCTCAACGAAGGCGTGCCGGGCAAGGATGTCAGCCAGATCGCCAGCGGGTTCGAAGGCCTGGGGGCCGACTTTGGCAACGGCGCCTACCGCGACATGGCGCTGGTGACCCTGCGCAGCCTGAGCGACAGCGCCAAGCGCGACGCCGCCCTGTCACTGTTCAACCAGGTGATCGGCCAGCCGACATTCCCGGCAGACTCGCTGGCACGCATCAAGAACCAGATCCTGGCCGGTTTCGAGTACCAGAAGCAGAACCCCGGCAAACTGGCGAGCATCGAGCTGTTCAAGCGCCTGTACGGCGACCACCCTTACGCGCACCCGAGCGAAGGCACCCCCGAGAGCGTGCCGAAGATTACCCTGGCGCAGTTGCAGGCGTTCCACGCCAAGGCCTATGCGGCGGGTAACGCGGTAATTGCAGTAGTGGGCGACCTGACCCGCGCCGAAGCCGAAGCCATGACGGCCAAGGTCTCCGCCTCGCTGCCCAAGGGGCCGGCGATGGCCAAGATCGCCCAGCCGACCGAGCCAAAAGCCGGCCTGAGCCGTATCGAGTTCCCGTCCAAGCAAACCCACCTGCTGTTTGCGCAGTTGGGCATCGACCGTGCCGACCCGGATTACGCAGCCTTGTCCCTGGGTAACCAGATCCTCGGCGGCGGTGGCTTCGGCACTCGCTTGATGAGCGAAGTGCGTGAAAAGCGCGGCCTGACCTACGGCGTGTATTCCGGTTTCTCACCGATGCAGGTGCGCGGCCCGTTCATGATCAACCTGCAGACCCGCGCCGAAATGAGCGGTGGCACCTTGCGCCTGGTGGAGGACGTATTGGCTGACTACCTCAAGACCGGCCCGACGCAAAAGGAACTGGATGACGCCAAGCGCGAGCTGGCCGGCAGCTTCCCGCTGTCCACCGCCAGCAACGCCGATATCGTCGGGCAGTTGGGTGCCATGGGTTTCTACAACCTGCCGCTGAGCTATCTGGAAGATTTCATGAAACAATCCCAGGCCCTGACCGTCGATCAGGTCAAGGCTGCAATGAACAAACACTTGAGCGCCGACAAGATGGTCATCGTGACCGCCGGCCCGACGATTGCGCAAAAGCCACTACCGCCCCCCACTGATAAACCTGCCGAGCAGCCGCTCGGGGTTCCGGAGCATTAATGGCCAGTTCATCTCGCCCGAAAAAACCTGTCCACAACGTGCATAACGGTGTGGGCCAACTGCGCATCATTGGCGGTGAATGGGGCAGCCGCAAGCTGAGCTTCCCCGACGTTGTGGGCCTGCGCCCGACGCCTGATCGCGTGCGTGAAACCCTGTTCAACTGGCTCGCGCCGTACATAGGCGGGGCCAAAGTGCTGGACCCGTTCGCCGGCAGCGGCGCGCTGTTCCTGGAGGCGCTGTCCCGTGGCGCGGCCCAGGGCCAGGCGCTGGACGCCAGCAATGTGGCGGTGTCCAGCCTCAAGGAGCACCTGGGCACGCTGCGTTGCACCACCGGCCAGGTGCAGACGGCCGACGCGCTGCGCTACCTGGAAACCCAGGCGGCGACTGAATACGATGTAGTGTTCCTCGACCCACCGTTCAACCAGAACCTGCTACCGGCCGTCTGCACTCTGCTGGAAGAACGCCAGTGGCTGGCACCGGATGCCTGGATCTACACTGAGAGCGAGACCGCGCCCTCCACGCTCGGCCTGCCAAGTGGCTGGCGCCTGCACCGGGAGCAGAAGTCCGGGCGGGTGTATTACGCGTTGTGGCATCGTTTGGTCGAAAACGCCGCTTAACCTGTGGCTGGGGAGCTTGCCACGGCGAGCTCACTGGCTACCGAGAGTTTCATGACCCCCTCTTCCGATTTATTCAAACCCGCCTTCGGCCTCGGCAACCCCCACTTGCAGACACTGTGGGGGCCGCTGTGGCGGCCGACCACCCACATCGAGCGTCAGCGTGAGCGCCTGTGGCTGGAGGATGGCGACTTCCTCGATCTCGACTGGCATGGCCCCCATGACGTGCAAGCGCCCTTGGTGCTGGTGCTGCATGGGCTGACCGGTTCGTCCAATTCACCCTATGTGGCCGGCCTGCAAAAAGTCCTCGCGGCCCAAGGCTGGGCCAGTGCCGCGTTGAACTGGCGCGGCTGCTCGGGCGAGCCCAACCTGCTGGCTCGCAGTTATCACTCCGGCGCCAGCGAAGACCTGGCGGCGGCGATTGCTCATCTGCGCGCCAAGCGGCCGTTGGCGCCCTTGTATGCGGTGGGTTATTCCCTGGGTGGCAATGTGTTGCTCAAGCATCTGGGGGAAACCGGCAAGGCCTCGGGTCTGCAGGGCGCGGCGGCGGTATCGGTGCCGTTTCGCCTGGATCAATGCGCCGATCGCATCGGCCTGGGGTTCTCGCGGGTGTATCAGAAGCACTTCATGCGCGAGATGCTGGCGTACATCCGCGTCAAGCAACGCCAGTTCCTGCAGGACGGTCGTGAGGATGGGCTCAAAACCCTGGAGGCCCTTGGTTCCCTGGAAAAGATGCGCACATTCTGGGACTTCGACGGGCGGGTAACCGCGCCGCTGCATGGTTTCTTGAGTGCCGAGGATTACTATCGCCGCGCCTCCAGTCGCTATTACCTGGGCGGTATCCGCACGCCGACGCTGATTATCCAGGCGGCTGATGATCCGTTTGTGTTTGCGCACAGCTTGCCTGACTCCAGTGAGCTGTCGGCCTGCACCGAGTTCGAGTTGCTGGCCAAGGGCGGGCATGTGGGGTTTGTGGAGGGTTCGCTGAAGCGTCCTGGTTACTATTTGGAGCGCCGGATCCCGCAATGGCTCCAGACCCAATACGGTCAATAGTGTGGGAGCTGGCTTGCCTGCGATAGCGGTGGGCCAGCCAACGTTGAGGTGGCTGACACTCTGCTATCGCAGGCAAGCCAGCTCCCACACTTTGATGAAGTGCTCACACCTATCGTTTAATCGCCCTGCGCAATTTCCCGGGCTGGATCGGTAATCCACTCACTCCACGACCCCGCATACAACTTGCCCAACGGGTACCCCGCCAGGCTCAACGCAAACAGGTTATGGCACGCCGTCACCCCAGACCCGCAATACGCCACCAGCTCCTGAGCCGGGCGCCCTTGCAACTGCGCGGCAAAGCGTTGCTTGAGCTGATCAGCCGGCAAGAAACGACCATCACTGCCCAGGTTTTCACTGAACGCCGCACATTGCGCACCAGGGATATGCCCGGCAATCGGATCGATGGGCTCCACTTCGCCACGAAAGCGCGGCTGGGCGCGGGCGTCGATCAAGGTCAGGCCAGGTTGGCCCAGGCGTTTTTGCAGGTGTTCGGCATCCAGCAACAGACGATTATCCGGCGTACCGTCGAAGGTACCTGGCGCAACCACAGGCGCGTCCAGGCTCAAGGGGAAACCGGTGACATGCCAGGCCTTGAGGCCACCATCCAGAATAAACACGCCATCACGCTTGCCCAGCCAGGCCAGCAGCCACCAGGCACGGGCGGCGTAGGCACCGGGGCCGTCGTCATACAGCACCACATCGGTGTCGGCACTGATGCCCCAGGCCCGCAGTTGCCTGGCGAACGTGTCCGCCGCCGGCAAAGGATGACGACCGGTCACGCCCTTGGTCACCGGGCCGCTCAGGTGGCGCTCAAGGTCGGCGTATTGCGCGCCCTCGATATGCCCTTCGGCGTAACTGCACAAGCCGTAGTCCGGGTCTTCCAGGGCAAAGCGGCAATCCAGGATCACCCACCCGCTCGACTGTTGGCGCTCGGCCAATTGCGGGGGGCTGATCAGTTGGGCAAGCGGCATGACTGACTCCTGTGCATACAAAGGGGAAAGGTCTTACTTCACTTCTTCCAGTGCCTGATTCAACGGCACGTAAAACTCTTTGAACAAGGCATCCACCGCCTCTTTAGCCTGTGGCGTAACGAACCCCGCCTCCAGCACCAGCACCTGGTACACCCCGCGCTTGATCGCCTCGGCGCTCAGGTGGGTGGATTTTTCATTGGTGGTACACAAAAAACGCACCCACGAGGTAAGGATGATCCACGCATTCAGGGTCAGGGCTTCGGTTTGCACCGGGTCCATATTGAGAATGCCGGCATCGACAAAGCCTTGGTAGATCGCGCCGCCCTGGATCAGGCAACGCTGGGAAAACCGCCGGTAGCCAGTCGCCAGTTCCGGGTCGCTCTCCAGCAGGTGTTCGAGGTCGCGGTGCAGGAAGCGATAACGCCACATGCCGGCCAATACGGCTTGCAGATAAAAGCGTTTATCCTCCACCACCATCGTGCGTCCCTGTGGTGGGCGCAGGAAACTGTCTACCAGCGCTTCATATTCGCGGAACAGCACGGCGATGATCGCCTGCTTGTTAGGGAAGTGGTAGTACAGGTTGCCCGGGGAAATTTCCATGTGGGCGGCAATGTGGTTGGTACTGACACTGCGCTCGCCCTGCTGGTTAAAAAGCTCCAGGCTGGTTTGCACAATGCGCTCGCTGGTCTTTACTCGTGGTGCCATAGGGGATCAGCTTCTATACACGGGATGGGGCATCTTACGGCCTAACCCGGCCAGGATAAATCTGGATGTTACTGCAATGTTATTTGACAATTTAGAGCAATGACTCTAAAAATCCAGGCAGACCAATAACAATCGGTGCCGCGCCATGTCTGCCAACGTTGCCTACCTGCAAGATTCCCAGGCGCTGGATCAGCTCCAGAACCTGTTCAACGCCCAACGCCGCGCCTTCGTCGCCAACCCGATGCCGCCGGCCGGGCAGCGCCAGCAATGGCTCAAGGCTTTGCGGGATCTGCTGAGCGACGAACGCCAGGCGCTGATCAATGCGATCAGCCAGGACTTCAGCCATCGCAGCGCCGACGAAACCCTGTTTGCCGAATTGATGCCTAGCCTGCATGGCATTCACTACGCGAGCAAACACCTCAAGGGCTGGATGAAACCTTCCCGCCGCGCTGTAGGCATTGCCTTCCAGCCCGCCTCAGCCAAAGTCATTTACCAGCCATTGGGCGTCGTCGGCGTCATCGTGCCGTGGAACTACCCGCTATACCTGGCCATCGGCCCGTTGGTGGGGGCATTGGCGGCCGGTAACCGAGTGATGCTCAAGCTCAGCGAGTCCACGCCGGCCACCGGTGAGCTGCTCAAGGCGTTGCTGGCCAAGATCTTCCCCGAGGACCTGGTGTGCGTCGTGCTGGGCGAAGCTGACGTGGGCATGGCGTTTTCCAAGTTGCGCTTCGATCACCTGCTGTTCACCGGCGCTACCAGCATAGGCAAGCACGTGATGCGTGCGGCGGCCGAAAACCTCACGCCGGTGACTCTGGAGCTAGGCGGCAAATCGCCAGCCATTGTCTCGGCCGATGTGCCACTCAAGGACGCCGCCGAACGCATCGCCTTCGGCAAAACCTTGAACGCCGGGCAAACCTGCGTGGCGCCAGATTATGTGCTAGTACCGGAAGATCGCGTGGAAGGCTTTGTCGAGGCCTATTCCAAAGCCGTGCGCGGGTTTTATCCGACGCTGGTCGACAACCCGGACTACACCGCCATCATCAACGAACGCCAACTGGCCCGGCTCAATGCCTACGCCAAGGACGCCACCGACAAAGGCGCCACCTTGATCCCGCTGTACGAGCAGGGCCAGGCGCGGCGAATGGTCCACAGCCTGCTGTTGAATGTCAGCGACGACATGACCGTGATGCAGGACGAAATCTTCGGCCCGCTCCTGCCCATCGTGCCGTATCGCGGCCTTGACCAAGCCTTTGCCTACATCAACCAGCGACCTCGCCCACTGGCCTTGTATTACTTCGGCTACAACAAAGGCGAACAAGCGCGGGTGCTCCACGAAACCCACTCCGGTGGCGTGTGCCTGAACGATACCTTGCTGCACGTCGCTCAGGACGATATGCCGTTCGGTGGCATCGGCCCGTCAGGCATGGGCCATTACCACGGTCACGAAGGTTTCCTGACGTTCAGCAAGGCCAAGGGTGTGCTGGTCAAACAGCGCCTGAACGCAGCGAAGTTGATCTACCCGCCTTATGGCAAGTCGATCCAGAAGCTGATCCAGAAGCTGTTTATCCGCTGATAACCGCCACCTTCGGGACTATAAAAACAATGAACCCCAGCCTGACTGATTCACCCGCGCTGTCACGGCGCGGCGTCTTGAAAATCGGCCTGTGTGCCAGCGCCTTCCTCGCCACCGCCGGGTTGGGCGCCAGCCTCAGCGGTTGCTCCAGCAGTACGCCGGCCAGCGGCTTTGCGATGTTGCGCACCAGCGACTTGCCATTCTTGCGGGCGGTAATCCCGGTGCTGCTGGAAGGCGCGGCCAGTGCTGAACAAGTGCTTGCCGGTATTGAGGGCAACCTGAAAAAGCTCGATTACAGCCTGCAGCACTTGTCCCCCGAGATGTTCAAGCTCACCCAGCAATTATTCGACGTACTGGGCATGGGCATTACCCGCGGCCCGCTGACCGGTATCTGGGGCAGTTGGGAAAACGCCAGCAGCGAACAGATCCGCAATTTCCTGCACCGCTGGGAAAACAGCTACCTGAACCTGCTGCGCATGGGCCAGGGCTCGTTGCTCAAGCTAGTGATCATGGCCTGGTACTTCCGGCCCGAGTCCTGGGCCCATTGCGGCTACCCCGGCCCGCCCAAGATCTAGCCTGGGCAATCCCCCAAGATTGCATCTTCCGACAAGAATAAGAGAGCACACCTATGCCCGTACCCGATCTGTTCCGCGACGGCCTGGCCCGTGGCTGGAAAACCCACAATGGCGCCGCCCTGGATAACGACCTGACCCTGGAAGCGGATGTCGCCATCATCGGCAGCGGCGCCGGGGGCGGTACCACGGCTGAAATCCTCAGCGCCGCCGGCTACAAAGTGTTGCTGATCGAAGAAGGCCCGCTCAAGACCAGTAGTGATTTCAAACTGCTGGAAGACGAAGCCTACGCCAGCCTTTACCAGGAAGGCATCGGGCGGATGAGTAAGGACGGCGCTATCACCATCCTGCAGGGCCGGGCCGTGGGCGGTACCACCTTGATCAACTGGACCTCCAGCTTTCGCACCCCTGACGCTACCCTCGCGCATTGGGCCAGCGAATATGCGGTCAAAGGCCACAGCAGCGCCGAAATGGCGCCCTGGTTCGAAAAAATGGAGCAGCGCCTGGGCATCGCGCCGTGGGCGCTGCCGCCGAATGCCAACAACGATGTGATCCGCAAAGGCTGCGAAAAGCTCGGCTACAGCTGGCATGTGATCCCGCGCAATGTGCGCGGTTGCTTCAACCTGGGGTATTGCGGCATGGGCTGCCCGGTCAACGCCAAGCAGTCAATGCTGGTGACTACCATCCCGTCCACCCTGGAAAAGGGTGGCGAACTGCTTTACCTGGCCCGCGCCGAACGGCTGAAATACAGCGGCGACACCATCAGCAGCCTCGAATGCGTGGCCATGGACGAACGCTGCGTAGCGCCCACCGGGCGCAAGATCAGCGTGAAAGCCAAGCACTATGTGCTGGCGGGCGGCGGCATCAACAGCCCGGCCCTGATGATGCGCTCCGACGCGCCCGACCCACACTCGCGGCTGGGCAAGCGCACCTTCCTGCACCTGGTCAACTTCTCCGCCGGGCTGTTCGACGAGGTGATCAACCCCTTCTACGGTGCGCCGCAATCCATCTACTCCGACCACTTCCAATGGCAGGACGGCACTACCGGCAAAATGTCCTACAAACTGGAAGCACCGCCCCTGCATCCAGGCCTGGCGAGCACCCTGTTTGGTGGCTATGGCAACCAGAACGCCCTGGACATGAACCAATTACCCCACACTCACGCCATGCTCGCCCTGCTGCGCGACGGCTTTCACCCCGACAGCCCAGGCGGCACGGTGGAGTTACGCGGTGACGGCACCCCAGTGCTCGACTATCAGGTCTCGCCCTACGCCTGGGACGGCCTGCGCCGGGCCTTCCACAGCATGGCCGAGATTCAGTTCGCGGCGGGGGCCAAATCGGTCAAGCCCCTGCATCACGACGCGCGCTTTGTGAACAACTTGGCCGAAGCCCGCAGCGTGATCGACGGTCTGAACCTGGAACTGCATCGCACCACCCTGGGCAGCGCCCACGTGATGGGCGGTTGCGCCATGGGTGAAGACCCAAAAAATGCCGTTGCCGACAGCCTGGGTCGCCATCATCAGTTGCGCAACCTGTCGATCCACGATGGCTCGCTGTTCCCCACCAGCATTGGCGCCAACCCGCAATTGTCGGTGTACGGACTGACCGCGCAACTGGCGAGCGCATTGGCCGAACGTCTGAAAACGGCATGAAAAGACAGGGTATTCACGGTATCTATCTACATAAGTCGACTTGGCCCACCGGTAATGCTGCGATACCATCCGGTTCCCCAACGGACTCCGCCAGGACGACGCGATGAACCGAGTGTTGTACCCAGGTACCTTCGACCCGATTACCAAAGGCCATGGCGATCTGGTCGAACGCGCCTCTCGCCTGTTCGACCATGTGATCATCGCGGTCGCGGCCAGCCCCAAGAAAAACCCGCTGTTTCCCCTGGAACAACGTGTGGAGCTGGCGCAAGAGGTCACCAAGCACCTGCCGAATGTGGAAGTAGTGGGCTTTTCGACATTGCTGGCGCATTTCGCCAAGGAGCAGAACGCCAATGTGTTCCTGCGTGGCCTGCGTGCGGTGTCGGACTTCGAATATGAATTCCAGCTGGCCAACATGAACCGCCAATTGGCGCCGGACGTGGAAAGCCTGTTCCTGACGCCGTCGGAGCGTTATTCGTTCATTTCCTCGACGTTGGTTCGTGAAATCGCCGCTTTGGGCGGAGATATCACCAAGTTCGTGCATCCAGCCGTGGCCGATGCGCTGACGCTGCGCTTCAAGAAGTAAGGCTGCTCGGTCGGTGCCTGCTCGCACTGCGGGCGCCAATGCGGCACAATTGCGCGCATTAGTTTTCAGATGCCTTGGCAGAGTGCCCTGGCAGGAGTTTCCATGTCCCTGATCATCACCGACGATTGCATCAACTGCGACGTCTGCGAACCCGAGTGCCCGAACGCCGCCATTTCCCAGGGCGAAGAGATCTACGTGATCGACCCTAACCTGTGCACCCAGTGCGTCGGTCACTACGACGAACCGCAGTGCCAGCAGGTATGCCCGGTGGATTGCATTCCGCTGGACGAGGCACACCCTGAGACGGAAGAGCAGTTGATGGAGAAGTACCGCAAGATTACCGGTAAGGCCTAAGCCTCTTCATTGCCCCTAAGGGCCTCATCGCAGGCAAGCCAGCTCCCACACTTGGATATATGAATACATTCAAATGTGGGAGCTGGCTTGCCTGCGATAGCAATATCAGCCTTCACCCAGCAATCAGCTCTGACACCTGGGGCAAAACACACTCGCCCGCTGCCCCAGCACCACATTGCGCAGCTCAGTGCCGCAGACCTTGCATGCCTCGCCGCCCCGGCCATACACGAACAGTTCCTGCTGGAAATACCCCGGCTGCCCATCGCCGCCGATAAAGTCCCGCAACGTGGTGCCGCCCCGCTCGATGGCAGCGGCCAGCACCCGCTTGATCTCAATCGCCAGCTTCAAATAGCGCCCGCG
The DNA here is from genome assembly GCF_037976155.1 of Pseudomonas sp. FSL L8-0168. NCBI lineage: Bacteria > Pseudomonadati > Pseudomonadota > Gammaproteobacteria > Pseudomonadales > Pseudomonadaceae > Pseudomonas > Pseudomonas sp. FSL L8-0168. Next base: position 4,982,249 of record NZ_CP150262.1, read on the forward strand.
TGAAATCCCGCCAGCGGCGCGGCGTGGGTCAATCCCCGCTGCAAACAGCGCCTCGGTCGCATAGATATTGCCCACGCCCACCACCACCGCGTTGTCCATGATGAACGGCTTCACCGCCATGGACTTACCGCGAGACAGCTGGAACAAGCGCTCGCCATCAAACAGGTCGGTCAACGGCTCCGGCCCCAGCCGCATCAGCAGCTCATGGTTGTGCGGGTCGAGGCTCCAGAGCATCGCACCGAAGCGCCGCGGGTCGGTGTAGCGCAGGGCCATGCCCGATTCCAGCTCGATATCCACGTGCTCATGCTTGGCCGCGGGCATGCCGACTTCCACCAGGCGCAAGTTGCCCGACATGCCCAGGTGGCTGATCAAGGTGCCCACTTCGGCATTGATCAACAGGTATTTGGCCCGGCGCTCCACCAGCACGATGCGCTGCCCTGACAGGCGCACATCCAGGTCTTCCGGAATCGGCCAGCGCAGGCGCCGCTCACGCACTACCACGCGGCTGACGCGCTGGCCTTCCAGGTGCGGGGCAATGCCGCGTCGGGTGGTTTCGACTTCTGGTAACTCGGGCATATGTACCTCTTGAATGACGGGTCAGTGCGCGCCCAGTTCGCGGATCGACAACTTCAGGCTCTCGAAGTCGTAGTCCGACAGGCCCACGTAATCCAGCACCAGATGGCCGATGGCGTTCCACTCATGATCCACTGGCTGATTGCCCAGTACGCGATAGGACGAACAGATATGCTCGGCCATCTTCAAAATGGCCAGCAGGTTCTTGAGCTGTGGGTTGCGCGACGTCTCATCGCTGAAAATCGCCAGGGCGTTATGGTGATTGGCGATGGCGTCGGTGACATGCTCCGGCAGGCGCCAGGACTTGGCGGTGTAGTAGCCGACTACCGCATGGTTGGTGTGGAACGCTTTGTTTTCGGTGTCGACCACGCGGCAATCCGGGGCGGCATTGGCGTATGCATCTTCCAGCACCGCCATGTAATTGGGGAAGCGCTTGAGCATCAGCGGCACGCCACAATCATGGAACAGGCCCAAGGCATAGGCTTCGTCCACGGCCTGGGAACCGGTGCGCTTGGCCAGGGTGAGGCAGGTCATGGCCACATCCTGGGCGGTGTCCCAGAAGCGGTTGAGGGTGACGATGGTGTCGTCGCACATCTCACCCTTGATCGACTGCGCGTTGATCAAATTGATGATCGAACGGCTGCCCAGCAGGTTCACCGCACGCTGGATCGAAGCGATTTTGTTGCTCAGGCCGTAATACGGCGAATTGACGATCTTGAGCAGTGCACCGGACAAGCCCGGGTCCTGGGAGATCAGCCGCGCAATCACTTCCAGGTCCGGATCGGGCATGTACTGCTCCATCTGCAAATCCACCATGATTTGCGGTTGAGGCGGCACGCTGATGCCTTGCAGGGCCTGTTGGATCTGCTCGGGGGAAAGCTCTTGGGACATAAGTACACACTCTGGGCTAGGCGCGAATTCTACCCCTTATGCCGATGTGGCCGACACCCAAAAACCCAAGTGAAACCCGATCGAATGTGGGAGCTGGCTTGCCTGCGATAGCATCACCACCGTACGTCTGATACACCGCGCCGCCCGCATCGCAGGCAAGCCAGCTCCCACATGAAAGAGTGCGCAAAGGGTATACTCCCGCTCTTTTTTCCGGAGCGACGTCATGTCCCTGCCAAGCCTGCGTCTCAAAGCCAACGCCGATCGTCGTTTGCGCAACGGCCACCTGTGGGTCTACAGCAACGAAATCGACGTGGCCGCCACCCCACTCCACGGCTTCCAGGCAGGCGACCAGGCTATCCTGGAAGCGGCCGGCGGCAAGACCCTGGGCATCGTGGCCATGAGCCCGAACAACCTGATCTGCGCCCGCCTGCTGTCGCGCGACATCAAGTTGCCGCTGGACAAGTCGCTGCTGGTGCACCGCCTCAACGTCGCGCTGTCCCTGCGTGACCGCCTGTTCGACAAGCCGTTCTACCGCCTGGTCTACGGTGATTCCGACCTGCTGCCGGGCCTGGTGGTCGACCGTTTCGGCGACATCCTGGTGGTACAGATCGCCTCGGCGACCATGGAAGCGCATAAAGAAGATGTGATCGCCGCGCTGACCCAAGTGCTCAAGCCCAGCGGCATCCTGTTCAAGAACGACTCCGCCGCGCGCGACGCCGAAGGCCTCAACCGCTACGTCGAAACCGTGTTCGGCCTGGTGCCGGAGTGGGTGGCGCTGGAAGAGAACGGCGTCAAGTTCGAAGCCCCGGTGATCCAGGGCCAGAAAACCGGCTGGTTCTACGACCACCGCATGAACCGCGCCCGCCTGGCCCCGTATGCCAAGGGCAAGCGTGTACTGGACCTGTACAGCTACATCGGCGGCTGGGGCGTGCAAGCTGCAGCCTTTGGCGCCAGTGAAGTGTTCTGCGTCGACGCTTCGGCCTTCGCCCTCGACGGCGTAGAGCGCAACGCCGCGCTGAACGGCTTTGCCGAGAAGATGACCTGCATCGAAGGCGACGTCTTTGAGGCGTTGAAAGAACTGAAAGCCAGCGAAGAGCGCTTCGACGTGATCGTCGCCGACCCACCGGCCTTCATCAAGCGCAAAAAAGACATGAAAAACGGCGAAGGCGCCTACCGCCGCCTCAACGAGCAAGCCATGCGCCTGCTCAGCAAAGACGGCATCCTCGTCAGCGCCTCGTGCTCCATGCACCTGCCGGAAGACGACCTGCAAAACATCCTGCTCACCAGCGCCCGCCATCTGGACCGCAACATCCAGATGCTCGAACGCGGCGGCCAAGGCCCGGACCACCCGGTGCACCCGGCGATTGTCGAGACGCGCTACATCAAGAGCATTACCTGCCGGTTGCTACCCAATAGCTGATGCTGTTCCCCTGTAGGGACTTGCGGGTTCCTACAGGCTTTTAGGAAATGTCGTACTGCCCCAGGCTTTGACTTTCCGTAGCGCAGACTCGATCCTCGCCCCTCTCATGGAACCGAGGCTCGCGCATGTCGAAGGCAATTACACAGGCTGAAAAACCGCTCTTGGTTTTCTGGCTGATGACCATGACTTTGCTGGGCGTCTTCCCCCTTGACGTCGTACTGCCCTCCTTTCCCGCCCTGGCTGAACACTTCCATACCTCGACCACCCATATCGCTCGATCCGTCAGCCTGTTCGCCATTGGATTTTCCTGCTCAATGCTGCTGATCGGCCCGCTGTCCGACAGAATCGGTCGCAAGAAGCTACTCCTGGCCAGTATGGTAGTAGCCATCCTGGGTGCAGTCGGGTGTCTGGCCGCCAGAAACACGCCCCAATTCCTGTTCTTTCGAGTCATTCAGGCCATAGGCTGCGGTGGTTTCATACTGTCCCAAGCGCTGGTGCAGGACCTTTTTTTCGGCAGGGAACAGGAGCGGTTGCGCATAGCAATGGCCACGGCCGGAGGCATTTTCATCTCGATTTCCCCAGTGCTGGGCGCATGGCTGCAATTGCACTGGGGATGGAAAGCCAGCTTCTACGCGTTTATCGCCCTCTGTGCCGCAACGTGGTTTATGGCTCACCGATTACTGCATGGCGGCTTCCCTCCAACCGCGCCAAGCGAGCGGGGTATTTTCAGGGCCTACGCCAAGGTTTTCGCCAACAGACATTTCGCCAGCTACGCCACGATCTCCTCGATCACCTTCGCCTGTCATTTCTCATTCATCGTTGTGTCACCGCTCATTTTCATGGACCAGTTAAAGCTGTCACCCCATGAGTACTCATTGACCTTGCTTCTCTACGGCGCCGCCTACGTAGTGGGAGGCCTCTGTGCCGGCGTCCTGCACAAACGGCTGGCGGCGGCTACCCAGATGGCAGTCGGGCTGGTTCTGATCGCTATCTCTGGCGTAGTCATGCTGCTGTTGGCCTACCTGTTCGGCTTATCAACCCCGACAGTGTTGGTGCCCATGCTGCTCTGCACGGCGGGCACCACCATCACCCGGCCCATTTCCAACTCCAAGGCCATGAGCCTGTTTCCAGACAATGCGGGAGCCGCAGCTTCCGCCGTTGCGGCAGCGCTGTTCATTGCTGGCGGCTGTATCAGTGCATTTATCAGCACCTTTACCCACCAGTTGAGTACTGCGCTTGGCTTGTGTTTTCTGATCCTGAGCCTTGCCGCCCTTGCGTTGAACTCATGGGCACGGCGGCGCCCGCACGTCCTGTAGCGGCTAACTTCAAGGTTGCGCCCATTCCCTCCAGCCGCCAGCGGTGTAGAATCGGCCCTATTCATCGCCAGTCATCCCCCGGCGGGTTTATGAGCTCGAGGCCCAAGCACGCGGCGATCCCGCGACGCGAGTGGCAACTTCCGGACACACGGCCATTTTCTGAGTGTTCCAGTCGTCAATTAGAAGCTCACTCCCCTTTAGTACTTGATTAGCCGCCCGGAGTGCTCCAATGCCTGATTACCGCTCGAAAACATCCACCCACGGCCGCAACATGGCCGGCGCGCGCGCGCTGTGGCGTGCCACGGGGATGAAAGATGACGACTTCAAAAAGCCGATCATCGCGATTGCCAACTCGTTCACCCAGTTCGTGCCGGGCCATGTCCATCTCAAGGACCTGGGCCAACTGGTCGCCCGCGAGATCGAACGCGCCGGTGGCGTGGCTAAAGAATTCAACACCATCGCCGTGGACGACGGCATCGCCATGGGCCATGACGGCATGCTGTATTCCCTGCCGAGCCGCGAGATCATCGCTGACTCCGTGGAGTACATGGTCAACGCCCACTGCGCCGACGCCATTGTGTGCATCTCCAACTGCGACAAGATCACCCCCGGCATGTTGATGGCTGCCTTGCGCCTGAACATCCCGGTGATCTTCGTCTCCGGCGGGCCGATGGAAGCCGGCAAGACCAAACTCGCCTCCCACGGCCTCGACCTCGTCGACGCCATGGTGATCGCCGCCGATTCCAGCGCTTCTGACGAGAAGGTCGCCGAATACGAGCGCAGCGCCTGCCCGACCTGCGGTTCGTGCTCCGGCATGTTCACCGCCAACTCGATGAACTGCCTAGTGGAAGCCCTGGGCCTCGCCTTGCCGGGCAACGGTTCCACACTGGCCACTCACAGCGACCGCGAGCAGTTGTTCCTGCAGGCCGGCCGCACCATCGTCGAGCTGTGCAAGCGTTACTACGGCGAGAACGATGAGTCGGTGTTGCCGCGCAATATCGCCAACTTCAAGGCGTTCGAAAACGCCATGACCCTGGACATCGCCATGGGCGGTTCCACCAACACCATTCTGCATTTGCTGGCTGCCGCCCAGGAAGCCGAGATCGACTTTGACCTGCGCGACATCGACCGCCTGTCCCGTCACGTGCCACAGCTGTGCAAAGTCGCGCCGAACATCCAGAAGTACCACATGGAAGACGTGCACCGCGCCGGCGGGATCTTCTCGATCCTCGGCTCCCTGGCCCGTGGCGGCCTGCTGCACACCGACCTGCCAACCGTGCACAGCAAGTCCATCGCCGAAGGCATCGCCAAATGGGACATCACCCAGACTGACGACGAAGCCGTGCACACCTTCTTCAAGGCCGGCCCGGCCGGTATCCCCACCCAGACCGCGTTCAGCCAGTCGACCCGCTGGGACACCCTGGACGACGACCGTGAAAACGGCTGCATCCGAAGTGTCGAGCACGCCTACTCGCAAGAAGGCGGCCTGGCCGTGCTGTACGGCAACATCGCCCTCGACGGCTGTGTGGTGAAAACGGCAGGTGTGGATGAATCCATCCACGTTTTCGAAGGCCGCGCCAAGATCTACGAAAGCCAGGACAGCTCGGTACGCGGCATCCTCGCGGACGAAGTCAAGGAAGGCGACATCGTGATCATCCGCTACGAAGGCCCTAAAGGCGGCCCGGGTATGCAGGAGATGCTTTACCCCACGTCCTATCTGAAATCCAAAGGCCTGGGCAAAGCCTGCGCCCTGCTGACCGACGGCCGTTTCTCCGGCGGCACGTCGGGCCTGTCCATCGGCCACGCTTCCCCGGAAGCCGCTGCCGGTGGCGCGATTGGCCTGGTGCAGGATGGCGACAAGGTGCTGATCGACATTCCGAACCGCTCGATCAACCTGTTGATCAGCGATGAAGAACTGGCAGCACGCCGGGTTGAGCAGGACAAGAAAGGCTGGAAGCCGGTGGAGAAGCGCCCGCGCAAAGTCACCACCGCGTTGAAGGCCTACGCGTTGTTGGCCACCAGCGCCGACAAGGGTGCGGTGCGCAACAAAGCCATGCTCGACGGCCTGTAAGCCCCGCGCATAAAAAAGCCCCGCCAGGTGCGGGGCTTTTTTTGTCTGCAGAAAAACCCCAAGACATTGGAGATCAAATGCGGGAGCTGGCTTGCCTGCGATTGCATCACCTCGGAGTACATGAAGTACCGAGGTGTCTGCATCGCAGGCAAGCCAGCTCCCACAGTGACTGCACTTCGACTTAAGGCTCTTTACTGAATCTCCTCCGGTTTCACGATCACCCAGTTCTTGTCCGCCGTCACCGGCAGCCCTTCCTTGGCTTGCGCCGCCGCGTGCTTGGCGATCATGCCGTTGAGTTGGGTCATGTACTTGTCTTTGCGGTTGATCCACAGGTGGACGCCGCCCTTGGCCACGTCCACATCGTGGAACAGCATGTAGCCATCGCTGGTCGGTGTGTCACCGCCGACAATCACTGGTTTTTTCCATTCGTCGATGTAGGTGAGGATCGCCGCGTGCTTACCGGCCATCCAGGTCGCCGGGGTCCACAGGTAGGGAGTCAGTTCCAGGCCGAGGTTGCTATTCTCGTCATACTTGCCGGCAGTGATCTGTTTGCGTGCGGTGGTCAGCTCGCCGGTCTTGCGGTCCTTGAGCATCGTGGTCACGCCGATAACGTTCTCGGGTTTGACGTTGTAGCCGTACTTCGGATCAGCCGCGACCATGCGCACCAGCTCCTCGGACGCGGCGGTCATCACATAGACCTCGATGCCGTTTTCCATCAGTTTGTTGTACAGCTCGGCCTGGCCGGTGAAGACTTTCGGCGGCTGTACCTCGGATTTTTTCACCACGTCGCCTTCGAAATAGCTGACCGGCACGGGCTTGCCGGAGGCCATCAGCTCGTCGACCTGCACTTTGAGCTCCTTGAGGGTAAAGCCGGAAAAAATCTGCGCAACCCAGGGGTAGCAGACCATGTCGTCGACTTCGCACAGGCGATAGTAGTAGCTGAACAGACTTTCCTTGTGGTCGGCGGTGTCTTTGAAGGGGATAAGCTTGAGCGAAGGGTCCATGGTTTCGCGGGTGATCAGGCCCTTGTTTTCCATGAACGGCAGCAAGGACTCTTCAAGGTCATAGCGGTAGCTGGTGTTGTCCATGTCGAACACCGCGTAGTTACCCTTGTTGGCATTGGCGGCGATCATTTCGTTGAGTTGTTTGGCGGCAGGTGCCGGCCAGTGTTTCAACTCGGTGGCGGCAAACGCCTGGCTGGCGAGCCCGAGGCAAAAGGCGGCGGATAACAGTAGTTTCGGCGCGAGCTTCATAGGCGTTGTCTCCCTCAAGTGAAAGACATCGACGCTAACAAATCCGTATGACAGTTATCGCCCGAGCGCGACCGCTGACGTCGCGATTGCGCCAAGGGCATACGCCTGGGCGTCAAACGCTTATTCCAAAAACGACAGTCGCCATTCCATATTGGTATTAAATCAATATATTTCAAGCTGTTAGGCTTCCCGGTTCGCAATCGCAGGCTCACGCGATTGGCTGCCTTCTCAACGGAGCTTCAATGAATCTGCCCCTGATTCTCAATTTATTGGTGTTCGTGGCCCTGTTGCTGGGCCTGGCACAAACTCGCCGTACTAACTGGAGCCTGGCCAAGAAGGTGCTGTTCGCCCTGGTGCTGGGCGTGCTGTTCGGCGCGGCGTTGCACACGATCTATGGCGACGGCAACCCGGTGCTCAAAGCCTCCATCGGCTGGTTTGACCTGGTCGGCAACGGCTATGTGCAGCTGCTGCAAATGATCGTGATCCCGCTGGTGTTCGCCTCGATCCTCAGTGCCGTGGCGCGCCTGCACAACGCCTCGTCCCTGGGCAAGATCAGCTTCCTGACCATCGGCACGCTGCTGTTCACCACGGCCATCGCGGCGCTGATCGGCATCGGCCTGACCAACCTGTTCGGCCTCACCGCCGAAGGCTTGGTGGCCGGCACCCAGGAAATGGCGCGCCTGCAAGTGATCCAGAGTGATTACGCTGGCAAGGTTGCCGACCTGAATATCCCGCAGTTGCTGCTGTCGTTCGTACCGGCCAACCCGTTCGCCGACCTGGCCCGGGCCAAGCCGACGTCGATCATCAGCGTGGTGATTTTCGCCGCGTTCCTTGGGGTTGCCGCGCTGCAACTGCTCAAGGACGACGTGGAAAAAGGCCAGAAAGTCCTTAACGCCATCGACACCCTGCAAGCCTGGGTGATGCGCCTGGTGCGCCTGGTGATGAAGCTGACCCCCTACGGTGTGCTGGCGCTGATGACCAAAGTGGTCGCCGGTTCCAACCTGCAAGACATCATCAAGCTGGGCAGTTTCGTGGTGGTGTCGTACCTGGCCCTGGGCCTGATGTTCGTGGTGCACGGCCTGCTGCTTTCCCTGGCCGGGATCAACCCGCTGCGCTTCTTCCGCAAGGTGTGGCCGGTACTGACCTTTGCCTTTACCAGCCGTTCCAGCGCTGCAAGCATCCCGCTGAGCATTGAAGCGCAGACCCGTCGCCTGGGCATCCCGCAATCCATCGCCGGCTTCGCCGCCTCGTTTGGCGCGACCATCGGCCAGAACGGTTGTGCCGGTCTTTACCCTGCGATGTTGGCGGTGATGGTCGCGCCGACTGTGGGCATCAACCCCTTGGACCCGCTGTGGATCGCGACCCTGGTGGCGATAGTGACCTTGAGTTCGGCGGGCGTTGCCGGCGTGGGCGGCGGTGCGACCTTTGCCGCGCTGATCGTGCTGCCGGCCATGGGCTTGCCGGTGTCACTGGTGGCGCTGTTGATTTCCGTGGAACCGCTGATCGACATGGGCCGCACGGCGTTGAACGTCAATGGTTCGATGACGGCGGGTGCGATTACCAGCCAGATCATGGGGCAGACGGATAAGGCCTTGCTGGATGCCGATGAGCATGCCGAGTTAGCGCAGGTCTGATAGACCGCTATCGCAGGCAAGCCAGCTCCCACATTTGAATGTATTCACACATCAAACTGTGGGCGCTGGCTTGCCTGCGATGCTTTCAGGCTTTTTCCCACACTTCGAAGTTGTAGGCCGGCTTATCACCTTCAGCCGGATTCTCGACATTCGACACCAGCTTCCACTGGTTCATATCAAACTCTGGAAACCACGCATCCCCTTCCGGGCTCAGCGCCACGCGGGTCAGGTACAAGCGATCGGCCTGTTCCAGCCCCTGTGCATACAACTGCGCGCCGCCGATCAGCATCAGCTCGTCCACGCCTTGCGCCTTGGCCCATTCCTCAGCCCGCTCTACCGCCGCGTCCAGTGACGGAAGCACTTGCGCACCTTCCAGCACAAGATCGGTCTGACGGCTGACCACCAGGTTCAAGCGCCCCGGCAGCGGTCGGCCCAGGGAATCCCAGGTCTTGCGCCCCATGATGATCGGCTTGCCAAGGGTGGTGGCTTTGAAATATTTGAAATCCCCCGGCAAATGCCAGGGCATGCTGTTGTCGACGCCGATCACACGGTTTTCACCGAGGGCTGCGATCAGGCTTAAGGGGAGAGTTTTTTTCATGGCGACGAGAATACCAGAGCGGCGAGCCAGCGGTTATGCTCCAACCTCATCAACACGACAGGACGGCGCGTGACTGCACTGAACCCGCTGCACAGACTTTGGCTGACAGAAACCGTGCGCCTGCGGGAAGAACACGCCGGCCCCCTGGAAGACCTGGAAGCCAACCGCTTGGCCCGCACCGCCGGGGGCGACCTGGCCACGCGCATCCAGCAGCGTGCGCTGCACTTGGCCGAGCGCGATGGTTTGGCCGCCGCGCTCAGCCGCTGGCTGCAAGGCGCACGCCTGGCGCTGTTGTTACTGGCGGCGGTCGCCGTCGTCAGCGGCGCCGGTTTGGCGTTCGCCGCGCTGGGTAATGGCCTGGCCCCGGTGAATGTGTTCTGGGCCTTGGGCAGCCTGCTCGGCCTGAACCTGATCTTGCTGATCAGTTGGGCCCTGGGCCTGCTGTTTGCCGGCGAACACAGCGCCAGCCTTGGCCGGCTGTGGTTGTGGCTCAGCGAGAAACTGGCCCGTGACGCCAAGGCCGCGCAACTGGCCCCGGCGTTGTTGCTGTTGCTGCAACGGCAAAAACTCAATCGCTGGGCGGTGGGTGCGCTGGTCAACAGCTTGTGGTTGCTGGCCTTGCTCAGCGCCCTGGTGATCCTGCTGACTCTGCTCGCCACCCGCCGCTACGGGTTTGTGTGGGAAACCACCATTCTCGGCGCCGATACCTTTGTCGCCGTGACCCAGGCCCTCGGCACACTCCCGGCTCTGCTCGGTTTCAATGTGCCCACCGTGGAGATGATCCGCGCCAGCGGCGACTCCGCGCTGAATATCGAAAGCGCCCGCCAGGCCTGGGCGGCCTGGCTGGTGGGCGTGTTGCTGGTCTACGGTCTGCTGCCGCGGTTGATCCTTGCCTTGCTGTGCCTGTGGCGATGGAAACGCGGGCGCGCAGCGTTGCACCTGGACCTCAACCTGCCCGGTTACGCCCAACTGCGCGAACGCCTGATGCCCAGCAGCGAGCGCCTGGGGGTCAACGATGTGGCGCCCGAACACCTGCACCCGATCAGCGGCGGCGCAAGTGAGCTGGAGAGTGATGGCGCCTTGCTGGTCGCCATCGAACTCGACGACCAACACCCTTGGCCCCCTAAACTGCCTGCCAACGTCAAGAACGCCGGCATCCTCGACAGCCGCGAATCACGCAACAAACTGCTGGAGCAACTCAGCCGTTTCCCACCCGCGCGCCTGGCCATCGCCTGTGACCCGCGCCGCTCGCCCGACCGTGGCAGCCTGGCGCTGATCGCCGAGCTGGCACGCAGCGCTACCGACACCCGCGTATGGCTGCTGCAGGCACCACCGGGCCAGGCGCTGGACGCCGAGCGCCTGGGCGACTGGCATGCCGCGTTGCAACAGCTTGAAGTGTCGTTTGCCGATTGTGCGCCGCTGAGCTGGCTGGAGACCGGTCATGACTAAACCGCTGAAACTCGCCGTGGTCGGCCATACCAACGTGGGCAAAACCTCACTGTTGCGCACCCTCACCCGCGATGTCGGCTTTGGCGAAGTGTCCCACCGCCCCAGTACCACGCGACATGTGGAAGGTGCGCGCCTATCGGTAGATGGCGAAGCCTTGCTGGAGCTGTACGACACCCCCGGTCTGGAAGACGCCATCGCCCTGCTCGATTACCTGGAGCGCCTCGACCGCCCCGGCGAACGCCTGGATGGCCCTGCACGGCTGGCGCGTTTCCTGGAAGGCAGCGAGGCGCGCCAGCGTTTCGAACAGGAAGCCAAGGTGTTGCGCCAGTTGCTGGCCTCCGATGCCGGCCTGTACGTGATCGACGCTCGCGAGCCGGTGCTGGCCAAGTACCGCGACGAACTGCAAGTGCTGGCCAGTTGCGGCAAGCCGTTGTTGCCGGTGCTCAACTTTGTCAGCAGCAGCGACCACCGTGAACCGGACTGGCGCGAAGCCCTGGCCCGCCTCGGCCTGCATGCGCTGGTGCGTTTCGACAGCGTGGCACCGCCCGAAGACGGCGAACGCCGGCTGTATGAAAGCCTGGCCCTGCTGCTGGAAAACTCACGGCCGCAGTTGGAACGCCTGATCCTCGATCAAGAAGCCCAGCGCCAGGCCCGCCAGCAAAGCGCCGCCCGCTTGATCGCCGAACTGTTGATCGACTGCGCGGCCTGCCGTCGCAATGTCGTCACCGAAGATGAACAGCAAGCCATCGGCGATTTGCGCAAAGCGGTGCGCCAACGGGAACAAAAGTGTGTTGATGCCCTGCTCAAGCTGTACGGCTTTCGCCCACAGGACGCGGCGGCCAGCGACCTGCCGCTACTGGATGGGCGCTGGGGCGACGACCTGTTCAACCCCGAAACCCTCAAGCAACTGGGCGTGCGGGTGGGTGGCGGGATCGCCGCCGGCGCAGCCGCCGGTGCGGGCGTGGACCTCCTGGTCGGCGGCCTGACGCTGGGCGCTGCTGCCCTGGCGGGCGCGATTGCCGGCGGTGCGCTGCAAACCGCGCGCAGCTACGGCAGCCGCCTGATGGGCAAGATCAAGGGCCAACGCGAACTCACCGTCGATGACAGCGTGCTGCGCCTGCTCGCCCTGCGCCAGCGCCAGTTGCTCAAGGCCCTGAACCTGCGCGGCCATGCGGCAATGCACAGCATCAAGGTCGACACGCCCCAGGACATAACCTGGCGCGAGGGCAAACTGCCCGACGCCTTGAACAAGGCCCGCGCCTATCCGCAATGGTCGTCCCTCAATCCCCACGCCAAACTAAGCCAGGCCGAGCGTCAAGAACAGGTCGAAGCCCTTGCCATGCGCCTCGACGAGACCTAAGCAGTCATCAGCACCTGCCGGGCCTTGGCCTTAAGCACCTCAAGGTCCAGCACCGGCGCCTGCATTTGCTTGGCCTGCTCGTCCCAGTGGCGCATACGCAAGCTCACGGCATACAACGGGTCTTGCTCAAAGGTCCGGGCCTCTTCTGCGCTCATGACGCCGCCTTGGTAACCCAGAGTGCGACGGCTGGCTTCGCTCAAGCGGGCGAAATAGTCCGGTTGGCTGAAGGTCAGGTAACGCTTGGCCTGGACGTGGTATTCCACCAGCCTGGCCAGGCGTTCGCTGAAGCCTGCCCGGCGCAGGTAATCGGCGCCCAGCCGCTCGTGGCTGACCACGCCATAACCGCCCATGTTCGCGCCGCCCTGGCCGCAGAGATGGCCGATGTCGTGGAAAAACGCCGCCAGCACCACCTCGTCGTCAAAACCTTCGGCCATGGCCAATTGCGCGGCCTGGGACATATGCTCGATTTGCGACACCGGCTCGCCGATGTAGTCAGCCGTGCCATGTTGCTCGTACAAGCCAAACACCTGGGCAATCGCCTGTTCCGGGCTCATCGCGTCGCGCCCCACAGTGTGCTGATATTACGCTCGGCCATCGCCGGCCCCACGCTCATCCCTACGCCGGTGTGCATCAAGGCAGCGCTGACGCCAGGTGCCGCCTGCACAAACGAAAACGGCCCAGGCCCGCGCGAACCGTAGACGCCCTGCCAGCGCTCCACCACTTGGACCTTGCAACCCAGGGTCTGTTGCGCCAGTTCGATCAGCCAGTCATCCACCTGCTCGGCGTTGAAGGGCGACGGATCGCTGTCGTAATGGTGGGAGTCACCGATGATCAACTCGCCATGGGGCGTAGGGCTGATCAACAGGTGAATGCCGTGCTCGTGCAGGTACGGCGTTTCGCGCAAGATCTGCGCCTGCACGGCGGCCGCTTCCGGCAGGTCGGCAAAGGCGCCGTAGTGCACGCAGCTCAAGCCGGTGAGCAAGGCATGTTGCAGGTTCAGGTTGAGCACTGCCCGGGCGCGCAGCATTTGCAGGCGACAGGTTTGCGGGTTGAGCGCGGCGATGGCGTCGGCCAGCAGGGTTTGATAGTCATGGCCGGAGCAAACAATGATCTGCTCGCCGCGAAAGCGGCCTGCCGTGCTGTGCAACTGGCCCGGTTCAACCTCGCGCACCAAGGTAGAGAAGTGAAACTCCACGTTAAGCGCCTGGCTCAGGTAATGGATCAGCGCCGGGATGGCCTCGCGGGAATACAGTTGCTGGTCGTCCTTGCCATGCAGTGCGGCGCGGTGATGGCGGAACTGGCCGGCGTACAGGTCGTTCATGGCAGCGCCCTGCAGCAGCTCGACGTTGTAGCCGTGCTCCCGCGCGCGCCCGGCGCAGAAGGCTTCGAGCAGATGCTCTTCGGCTTCGGTGCGGGCGAACAGGTACGAGCCATTGCGTTTGAGCGCCAGGCCCGCCGCTTGCGCCCACTGGCCCCATATTTCGCGGCTTTCCCGCGCCAGGTCGAGCATTGGCCCTGGTGGTTGACCGGTGACCAGCGCCTGGCCGAAGTTGCGCACTGAGGCGCCCAATGGCGTGGCGCTTCGCTCGAACACCTTGACCTTGAGGCCGCGCCTGGCGGCGGCATAGGCGTGGGAGAGACCGAGGATGCCGGCGCCGACGACTAACAGATCACTACTCATACTGTCCTCTGGTTCCCGCGCTCCGCGTGGGAATTCATCCGGTGACGCTCCGCGTCACGACCTTTAAAAGCGGACGCGGAGCGTCCAGAGCGGCGTTACCACGCGGAGCGTGGGAACGATCGGTTACTGTTTTTCCGACTTGCCGTCATAACGCTTACGCCATTCGGCCAAGATGCTGTCACGGTTCTTGGAAGCCCAGACAAAGTCGTTCTTGATCAACCGTTGCTCATAGTCGGCCGGCAATTCGGTCTGTGGCTTGGCGATTCCCGGTTGGGCGAGCACGGCGAAGTTGTCCTTGTACAGATCCATCGCCGCGGTGCTGGCGGAGAAGTCAGCGAGTTTTTTCGCCGCCTCGGCATGGGCCGTGCCTTTGATCACGGCGGTGGCTTCGATGTCCCAGCCCAGGCCTTCCTTGGGCAGGATGATGTCCAGCGGCGCGCCCTGGCGCTTGAGCTGAACCGCCGGGTATTCGAAGGAAATACCAATCGGAAACTCACCGGACGCCGCCAACTTGCACGGCTTGGAGCCGGAGTGAACGTACTGGCCGATGTTCTGGTGCAAGTCGTCCATGTACTGCCAGCCTTGCTTCTCGCCGAAGGTCTGGAGCCAGGCGCTGACATCCAGGAAGCCGGTGCCTGAAGACGCCGGGTTAGGCATCACGATCTTGCCCTTGTATTCGGGCTTGGTGAGGTCCTGCCAGCTCACCGGTTTGGTGAGGCCCTGCTTCTCGGCTTCGACGGTGTTGAAGCAGAGGGTGGCGGCCCACACGTCCATGCCGACCCAGGCCGGAGGGTTGGCGGCGTCGCGGTAATGCTTGCCGATCTTGTCCAGGTCCTTGGGCGCGTAGTTGTCGAGCATGCCTTGCTGATCAAGGATCGCCAGGCTGGAGGCGGCCAGGCCCCACACTACGTCAGCCTGGGGGCGGTCTTTCTCGGCCAGCAGTTTGGCGGTGATGATGCCGGTGGAGTCGCGCACCCACTTGATCTCGACGTCGGGGTTGGCCTGTTCGAAAGCTTTTTTGTAGGTCTTCAATTGTTCGGCTTCAAGGGCCGTGTACACGGTCAACTCGGTCTTGGCGAAGGCATTCAGACTGAATGCCGTGAGGACTGCAGCGACCAGCGCCAGGGGCTTGAACATGGAGCACCTCCTTCAGGGATGTTTTATTGGCCAGGTGCGCGCTGGCGCCAGGCTTGGGAGCGGCGCAGCGCGCCACGTGAGGCCCACGCCAGCAGCAGCGAGACGCTGGCCGAAGTGAACAAGATCAGGGTCGACATGGCCGCCGCACCGCCCACATTGCCGGCGTCGTCCATGTTCAGCACGGCGACGGCGGCGAGGATGGTGTCGGGGCTGTAGAGGAAAATCGCGGCGGACACGGTGGTCATCGCCGAGACAAACAGGTAGCGCAGGATGTCCAGCAGCGCCGGCAGACAGATCGGCACCGTGACGCGCAGATAATGGCGGTACAACGGTGCCTTGAGGGACAACGCGGCAGCTTCGAACTCGGCGTCCAACTGGCGCAAGGCGGTGGTCGCGGTCATCTGCGCGGTGGTCAGGTAGTGCGCAATGGTGCACACCACCAGCAACGCCATGCTGCCGTACAACACATGCAGCGGGTTGCCGTTGAGGTTGAAGAAGAACACGTAGCCCAGCCCCAGGACCAGGCCCGGCACGGCCATCGGCACGAAGCTGAGCATGCGCAGCGCCAGGTTGAGGTTCTTCTGGCCCTTGGTCTTTTCCATCAGGTAGGCGCCGGTGAAAATCAGCACGCTGCCGATCAACGCGGTGCACAGCGCCATGGTCAGGCTGTTGCGATAGGCCAACCAGCCGCCGCCGGCGGTGTCTTCGAACTGGTAGTGGTTGAGCGACAGCGACAGGTTGTACGGCCAGAATTTCACCAGCGAGGAGTACACCGCCATGCCGAACACCAGCAGCAACGCCGCGCAGATCAGCAGCACGATGGCCAGGTAGCAGCCGTCGCGCAGCCGCGATGGCGCTGGCTGGAACACCTGGGCGCGGCCGCTCATCGCGTCGCCATGCCGACGGCGCAACCACGCATCCACGCCAAAGCTGAACAGCGCCGGCAGCAGCAACACCATGCCGATCAACGCGCCGCGACCGAACTGTTGCTGGCCCACCACGGCCTTGTAGGCCTCCAGCGCCAGCACCTGGTAATCGCCGCCCACCACCACCGGTACCCCGAAGTCGGTGATGGTCAGGGTGAACACCAGGCAAAACGCGGCGAACACCCCCTGGCGCGTGGCCGGCCAGGTAATGCTGCGAAACGCCCGGGCCGGGCTGGCGCCCATGCTCGAAGCGGCGTCGAACAAACGCGCATCCGCCAGGGACAACGCCGACAGCAAAATCATCAAGGCATGGGGAAAGGTGTAAATCACCTCACCGAGCACAATGCCCCAGAACCCATAGATATTCTCCGAGAACAAGCCGCGCAGGAGGCCCTGGTTGCCGAACAAATAGACCAGGGCAATGCCCGGCAGCATCGACGGCGCCATCAATGGCAGCAAGGACAGGCCACGCCAGATGGACTTGCCGGGGATCAGCGTGCGTTGCAGGGCATAGGCAAACAAGTAGGCCAGCGGCACGACGATGGCCGCCACGCTGAGGGAAACTTTCAGGCTATTGCCCAGCAACCAGTGGAAGTTGGCGCTGCTCAGCAGTTCGCGAGCGGCTACCAGGCCACCGCCCTGCCCGGCTTCGCTGCTGAAGCCGCGCCAGAAGATCGCCAACAGCGGCAACAGCACCGCCACCACTAACAGGCCCAGCCAGAGCCACTTGCCGCCGACCACGAAGAGGCGGTCGCCCCACTCGGCGCGGGACACCTGGCGCGGTACCGGCAATGTCATCACCGCCCCCATCTCAGGCAAACACCTGCAGGCTGCGCGGCGGCAACGCCACCCAGATATCCTGTGCACCCAGGCGCGGCATGGCTTCCGGCGCCAGTTCAGCCAGCAACGGATGGCCTGGCAACTGCTCCAGCTCAAAGCTCATGCGGCAGCGGTTGCCGAGGAAGGTGATCTCGCGAACCTTGGCCGGGAACAGGTTTTCTTCATGCACCGGTGGGTTGACGCAGATCGCTTCCGGGCGGCAGAACAAGCGGCCCGATTGGGCGACACCCGCGTCCTCAGCCAGGCGCATGTTCAACCCACCCACCTGGGCATGGCTGGCGCTGTTACGGCTGAACGGCAACCAGTTGCCCTGGCCGACAAACTCCGCCACGAACGGCGTGGCCGGGCGGTCGTAGATTTCCTGGGGCGTGGCGTACTGCTCGACCTTACCGTTGTTCATCACGGCAATGCGGTCGGCCATCAACATGGCTTCGTCCTGGTTGTGGGTCACCATCAAGGTGGTGATGCCCAGGCGCCGCTGCAGTTGGCGCAGTTCGGTGCACAGGTGCTCGCGCACGCGGGCATCGAGGGCCGACATCGGCTCATCCAACAGCAATAACGACGGCGCCGGCGCCAGTGCGCGGGCCAGGGCGACGCGCTGTTGCTGGCCGCCGGAGAGTTGGCCGGGGTACTTCTTTTCGCTGCCCACCAGGCCCACCAGCTCAAGCATCTGCGCGACCCGCTTGCGCACTTCATCGCGGCCGCTGCCCGTAAGGCCGTAGCCGATGTTCGCTTCAACGCTGAGGTTGGGAAACAACGCATAGGACTGGAACAGGATGCCGTAGTCCCGCGCCTGGGGTGGCAGCAGGGACACGTCCCGCTCGCCCAGGTAAAGCTCACCGCTGTCCTGGCGCTCCAGGCCGGCGATGCAACGCAGCAGTGTGGTCTTGCCGCAGCCGGACGGGCCCAGCAGGCACACCAGCTCGCCGGCGGCGACGTCCAGGGAGACGTTGTCCAGCGCGGTGAAGGCGCCAAAGCGTTTCTGGATTGCGCGCACTTTCATCGGTGCGCCGGGTTGGGTCAGGGCTGTGTGCATGGTGGCACCTCATCGAACGGATGAAGGCCATGCTAGGGAGGGAATGCGTAGCGGGTGTGGCAGGAAGGCAAAAGGAGGTGATAGTGGTATTGGTGGATTTGTGTAGGACTCAAGGAGATGGGTGACTCATGGTCCGCTATCGCAGGCAAGCCAGCTCCCACACTTGAATAGGTTCACACATCAAAATGTGGGAGCTGGCTTGCCTGCGATGGCCATTTAAAAGCCGCCATCCATGTTCAGAGGGGTGACATTTCCTGAGCCAAACCAAGAAACGCCGCCGGCAGGCGCGCACCTTTGCGCTCCTTGAGGCAATACAGATACTCCGGAATCTGCGGTGCATTCTCGATGGTCAGCACGCGCAACTGCGGGTCATGGGGCACTTCCTGGCGGGCGATGATGCTAATGCCGATGTTGCGCAGCACCGCCTCGCGAATCGACTCACGGCTGCCAATCTCCAGCAACGGCCCGTACCCCACGCCGGCGTTCTTCAACATCTCTTCCGTCAGCCGGCGGGTGGTGGAGCCCGCTTCACGCATCAGCAAGGTGTGCCCGATAAGCGCGCTCAACGGTACGTGATCGAGCTTGGCCAACGGGTGATTGCGGTGCACCGCCAGCACCAGCGGGTCCGTGCCCAGCACGCGGCGGATCAGACGGGCATCTTCCAGCAATTGCGATGAGGCCGCGACATCGACGCGGTAATCGTCCAACGCCTCAAGCACCTGTTGGGAATTGCCGATTTCCACCGAGACTTCCACCTGGGGCAGTCGCTCACGAAAAGCTTTGACCAGATCGAGGATGTAATACGGCGCCGTTGCTGCAATTCTCAGCGCACCCTGGACCTGGCCGTTGTTGCGCAGGAAAAACTCGATATCCGCTTCCTGCTGCAACAGCGCCTTGACCATCGGCAACAGCCGCGCGCCCTCGTCGCTGACGGTGAGGCGGCGGCCGCCACGGTAGAACAACTCGACGCCGTAGTGGCCTTCGAGGTTGCGAATCTGGGTGGTCACCGTGGGCTGGCTCAAGCCGAGTTTCTTCGCCGCCTGGGTAATGCTGCCCAGGCGGGCGACCATGAAAAACGCCTTTAACTCAGCACTCAGCACACCACCCTCTCATCCACTATTTGCGCACCAGGCGCAGGCCATTGAACACCACCAGCAGGCTCACGCCCATGTCGGCGAAGACCGCCATCCACATGGTCGCCATGCCCATGAACGTGACGGCCAGGAAGATCGCCTTGATCACCAGCGCCAGGGCGATGTTCTGCTTGAGGATACTCGACGTTTGCCGCGACAACCGAATGAAAGCCGGAATCTTGCGCAAATCATCGTCCATCAGCGCCACGTCGGCGGTCTCGATAGCGGTGTCGGTGCCCGCCGCGGCCATGGCGAAGCCGATCTCGGCACGGGCCAGGGCCGGGGCGTCGTTGATACCGTCACCGACCATGCCCACCCGACGGCCCTGGCCGTAGAGGGTTTCGATGGCTTGCAGTTTGTCGGTGGGCAACAGGTCGCCCTGGGCCTGGTCGATACCCACCTGGGCCGCAATGGCCTTGGCAGTGTGGGTGTTGTCGCCGGTGAGCATCAGGGTCTTGATGCCCAGGTCGTGCAACTGCTGAATGGCTTCGCGGCTGCTCTCCTTGACCGTGTCGGCCACGGCAAACAGCGCCAGCGGGCCAGACTTGTCCAACAGCAACACCACGGACTTGCCTTGTTTTTCCAGGGCGAAGAGTTTTTCTTCCAACGCCTCTGAGCACAAGCCCAGGTCTTCCACCAGACGGTGGTTACCCAGGTGATAGGTCTGGCCGTTGATATCACCCCGCACACCGCGCCCGGCCAGGGCCTCGAAGTTATCCACAGCGTGAGTCGACAGGTTTTTATCCACAGCTGCGTTGGCAATCGCCAGGGACACCGGGTGATCGGAGCGCGATGCCAAGCTGGCCGCCAGGGCCGGCGCGCTGTCTTCGATGTTCGGGAACAGCGGCAGATAGTCGGTTTGCACCGGTTTGCCGTGGGTGATGGTGCCGGTCTTGTCGAGGGCCAGGTAGTCGAGCTTGTAGCCGCCCTCCAGGTACACGCCGCCCTTGATCAGGATGCCTTTGCGCGCCGCTGCCGCCGTGCCGCTGACAATGGTCACCGGGGTGGAGATCACCAAGGCACAAGGGCAGGCCACCACCAGCAGCACGAGGGCGCGGTAGATCCAGTCAAACCACACGCCCGCCATGAACAGCGGCGGAATCACCGCCACACCGAGGGCAAACAGGAAGACAGCCGGGGTGTAGACCTTGGAGAAACTGTCAACAAAGCGCTGGGTTGGCGCCCGTGCCCCTTGGGCCTGTTCCACGGCGTGAATGATCCGCGCCAGCGTGGAGTTGTTGGCCGCGGCGGTGACCTTGTACTCCAGGGCGCCGGCCTGGTTGATGGTGCCGGCAAACACTTTATCGCCCACGGTTTTTTCTATCGGCAGGCTTTCCCCGGTGATCGGTGCCTGGTCGATGGTGGACTGGCCGGCCGTGACTTCCCCGTCGAGCCCGATGCGCTCTCCAGGCTTTACCCGCACAATCGCCCCAAGATCAATGCTTTTGACCTCCTGTTCCAGCCAGGAACCGTCAGCCTGGCGCACCGTGGCCCGTTCCGGAGTCATCTGCATCAGGCCGCTGATGGCGTTGCGCGCACGGTCCAGGGACTTGGCCTCGATCAACTCGGCCACGGTGAACAGGAACATCACCATCGCCGCTTCGGGCCACTGGCCAATCAGGATCGCGCCCGTCACCGCGATGCTCATCAAGGCATTGATATTGAGGTTGAAGTTCTTCAGGGCAATCCAGCCCTTCTTGTAGGTGGTAAGGCCGCCGCTGAGAATCGACACCAACGCCACCAGCGCGATTACCCAGGTGGGCGCCACACCAGTGAAGTGCAGCACCTCGGCCCCCAGGGCACCCACGCCCGACACCGCCAGCGGCCACCAATGTTTCTTGGCGGGCGGCGCGGCGGCAGGGCTGCCTTCTTCGATAGGGTCGGCCTGCATGCCGATGGACTTGATTGCCTCAATGATCGGCGCGGTGTTCGGCAGGTCATGGGTGACGCCGAGGATGCGGTTGATCAGGTTGAATTCCAGTTGCTGCACGCCAGCGAGCTTGCCCAGCTTGTTCTGGATCAGCGTCTGCTCGGTAGGGCAGTCCATGGCCTCGATACGGAAGGTGCTCAGGCGCGAGCCGGCGGTGGGCGCCTCACTCAGGGTCACGATGGCAGGCCCGGCAGCGCCGGAGCAGCAGGAGCCGGAATGGCCGTGGTTATCCACAGGCGTGAGTTTGGCGGACCCATGGTCATGTTTGTGATCATGACCGTGATCGTGATCGTGATCATGCTTGTGGTCGTGCTTGTGCGGGGTATGAATGGAGTGGCTCATCAGGTCGCGTCCGTAAAGGTGCCTGTTGCCAAGTAAAGACCCTGTAGCCACTATAGGGTCAAGCGCCCATTTGGAGATTGCTGCGATGAAGATCGGCGAACTGGCCAAACTCACCG
The DNA here is from genome assembly GCF_037976155.1 of Pseudomonas sp. FSL L8-0168. Lineage (NCBI taxonomy): Bacteria > Pseudomonadati > Pseudomonadota > Gammaproteobacteria > Pseudomonadales > Pseudomonadaceae > Pseudomonas > Pseudomonas sp. FSL L8-0168. Next base: position 5,003,955 of record NZ_CP150262.1, read on the forward strand.
ATTGCCCGGTGGAAACCATCCGTTATTACGAGAAGGAAAACCTGCTGCCGCCCCCGGCACGCACCGACGGCAACTACCGCGTGTACACCCAGGCGCACACCGAGCGGCTGACCTTTATTCGCAACTGCCGCAGCCTGGACATGACCCTCGAAGAAATCCGCAGCCTGCTGGGTCTGCGCGACAGCCCCCAGGACCAATGCGAAAGCGTGAATGCCTTGATCGACGAGCATATCCACCATGTGAAAGCGCGGATCGACGGGTTGTTGGCCTTGCAGGAACAACTGCTGGACCTGCGCCAACGTTGCGGCGGTGGGAACCAGTGCGGGATCTTGCAGCAGTTGGAAGTCAGCGGCGGGATTGCGGCCAGCGAGGCCGAGCCTTCGCATGTGGGCAGAAGCCACGGCCATTAACTCAAGCGAACACCAAACCCCTGTGGGAGCTGGCTTGCCTGCGATACGGCGGGCCCGCGACATTGATGTCGCCTGACACTGCGCTATCGCAGGCAAGCCAGCTCCCACAGTTTTTCACCGAGTAAGGCTTTAGATAGCTACGTCGGCCTTGATGCTTGGGTCGGCGTCGTAGCCCACAATCTCAAAATCTTCGAACTTGTAGTCGTAGATCGACGCAGGCTTACGCTTGATCACCAGTTCCGGCAGTTTTTTCGGCGTACGCGCCAACTGGGTCTGGATCTGTTCCATGTGGTTGCTGTAGGCGTGGGTGTCGCCCGTGGTGACGATGATCTCGTGGGGGATCAGGTCGCACTGCTGGGCCAGCATGTGGGTCAGCAACGCCAGCGCGGCAGTGTTGTACGGCAGCCCCAGGAATACGTCGGAGCTGCGGATATACAGCTGCATCGACAGATGGCCGTCATGCACGAACGCCTGGTACAGCAAATGGCACGGCGGCAGGGCTTGCTTGCCGTTACGCGCGTTTTCCTGCGGGCTCTGGGTTTCGTCCGGCAGGTATTCGACGTTCCAGCCGTGGAACAGGATGCGGCGGCTGTTGGGGTTGGTCTTGAGCGTGTGCACCATGTAGTCGATCTGGTTGATCGTGCCGCCGTCCTTGGTCGGCCAGGCGGTCCACTGCTCGCCGTACACGGGACCCAGGTCGCCGTCTTCGGTGGCCCACTCATCCCAGATCTTCACGCCATTTTCGTTGAGCCACTTGATGTTGGTGTTGCCGCTCAACATCCAGATCAGTTCGTTGGCGATGCTTTTGAAGTGCAGCTTCTTGGTGGTCAGCAGCGGGAAGCCGTCGGCCAGGTTATGCCGATACTGACGCGCAAACACAGCCTTGGTGCCGGTGCCCGTGCGGTCGCCCTTGGTCAGGCCATTGGTCACGACGTCCTGCAGCAGTTCGAGATATTGCTTCATGTTTTTACCCGTATCGTTGAAGCCAAGACCTCCTGGTCTTGGCATTCGAATTTAAAGCGCGGCGTTCTTCAGCGGCTGCGGGCGATTGTACGCCCACCACAGCATGCCCAGGCCCGCCAGGATCATTGGCAAGCTAAGCACCTGACCCATGGTCAGCCAGCCCCATGCCAGGTAGCCCAACTGCGCATCCGGTACCCGTACGAATTCGACGATAAAGCGGAAAATCCCGTAGAACAGCGCGAACATGCCCGACACGGCCATGGTTGGGCGTGGCTTGCGCGAGAAGATATAGAGAATAAGGAACAGCGCCACACCTTCCAATGCGAACTGGTACAGCTGCGACGGGTGGCGCGGCAGTTGCGCCGGGTCGCTGAACGGCGGGAACACCATCGCCCACGGCACGTCGGTCGGCTTGCCCCACAGCTCGGCGTTGATAAAGTTACCAATGCGCCCAGCACCCAGGCCGATCGGCACGAAGGGGGCGACGAAGTCCATCAGCTGGAAGAACGACTTGCCATTGCGCCGGCCAAACCACCAGGCGGCGATCATCACGCCGATAAACCCGCCGTGGAACGCCATGCCGCCCTTCCACACTTCGAAGATCAGGGTCGGGTTGGCGAGATACGCAGACAGGTCGTAGAACAGCACATACCCCAGGCGCCCGCCGACGATCACCCCCATCGACATCCAGAACACCATGTCGGAGAGCTTCTCCTTGGTCCAGGTCGGGTCGAAACGGTTCAGGCGCCGGGAAGCCAACAGCCAGGCGCCGCCGATGCCGATCAGGTACATCAACCCGTACCAATGGATTTTCAGCGGACCGATGGCCAGGGCCACCGGGTCGATCTGCGGGTAAGGCAGCATTGCGACTCCTCGTTAAAACATTTAGTCATGACGCACCGGACCATGCCGATGTGCGATTAAGCCTGCGTTACAGCGGCGAGATCAAATTAAGAAGTTCACATACACGCCAAATAGCCCGGCATGTTAACGGATCAGAGGTGCACGGCCCAACTTCGAGACGATGGAACACCGGCGCGTCTGTGGGTAGAGTGGCAAAAACACAAAAGGGGTCACCCGATGTGCCTGATTGTTTTCGCCTGGCGACCGGGCCATGCCCTGCCGCTGATCGTCGCGGCCAACCGCGATGAGTTCTACGCCCGCCCCAGCCTGCCGCTGGCCCAGTGGGCGGATGTGCCCCAGGTTTATGCCGGTCGCGATCAGGAGGCCGGGGGCACCTGGCTGGGGGTGAACGCGGATGGGCGCTTTGCCGCCTTGACCAACATCCGCGACCCGCACCAGCCACCGGCACGCAAGTCTCGCGGCGAACTGGTTGCGCGGTTTCTCAGCGGTTCGCTGCCGATCGACGATTATTTGGCCGATGTGAACGGCCGCTCGATTGAATATGCCGGGTTCAACCTGCTGGTGGGCACGCGGGATGAGCTGTGGCACTACAACGCCAATGACACCGAGCCGACGTTGCTGAAGGCTGGGGTGTATGGATTATCCAATGCCGGGCTGGATACGCCCTGGCCGAAGCTGGTGAAGGCCAAAGCAGCGTTCAGCGCCGTGCTGGAGAACCCCGAGCCTGAGGCACTGCTGGGGATTCTCAGCGACCCGCAGACCGCGCCGTTTGCTGAGCTGCCGGACACCGGCGTAGGCCTGGCGACCGAAAGCCTGCTGTCGAGCGTGTTTATCGCCAGCCCCAGTTATGGGACACGGGCGAGCACAGCGCTGATCGTGAATGCCGATGGGACGCGGCGGATGCTGGAGCGCAGCTTTGGCCCGCACGGGGGGCGGCTGGGTGAGGTGGACCTGATGTTTTAGCGCTGCTTGGACCACCGCTATCGCAGGCAAGCCAGCTCCAACAGGGGAATGCATTCCACAGGTGGGAGCTGGCTTGCCTGCGATGAAGGCGCCTCGGTCTTTGATCGTTCCCACGCTCTGCGTGGGAACGCCTCTTGTGACGCTCTGCGTCACGCTCTAAAAGCCGACGCGGAGCGTCCAGGGCTGCCTTCCCACGCAGAGCGCGGGAACGATCTGCTAGAAGCTCGCTCCTACAGGGTTTTGGCCGAGGCCGGGTTGATCATCCGGGTCAACCCCAGGTTTTTCAGCGCCAATTGCAGCGAGCTGTGGATAACTTGCGGGTTGTCGATGGTCATCAACTCGGCGAGCAAATCCTTGGCCCTGCTCAATTCCACCTGGCGCAGCATCCACTTCACTTTCGGCAAGTTGGTGGCGTTCATCGACAGGCTGTCAAAGCCCATCGCCATCAACAGCACCGCCGCCGCCGGGTCGCCGGCCATTTCGCCGCAGATACTCACCGGCTTGCCTTCGGCATGGGCGTCGCGCACCACGTGTTGCAGCGCTTGCAGCACCGCCGGGTGGAGGTAGTCGTAGAGGTCGGCCACCCGTGGGTTGTTACGGTCCACGGCCAGCAGGTACTGGGTCAGGTCGTTGGAGCCTACCGACAGGAAGTCCACCTGCCGCGCCAGTTCCTTGGCCTGGTACACCGCCGCCGGTATTTCGATCATCACGCCAATCGGCGGCATCGGCACATCGGCGCCTTCATCGCGCACTTCGCCCCAGGCACGGTGGATCAGGTGCAGGGCTTCTTCCAGCTCATGGGTGCCGGAGATCATCGGCAGCAGGATGCGCAGGTTGTTCAAGCCCTCGCTGGCCTTGAGCATGGCGCGGGTCTGGACGAGGAAGATTTCGGGATGGTCGAGGGTAACGCGAATACCGCGCCAGCCAAGGAAGGGGTTGTCTTCCTTGATGGGGAAATAGGACAGTGACTTATCGCCGCCAATATCCAGGCTGCGCATCGTCACCGGTAACGGGTGGAAGGCTTGCAATTGCTCGCGATAAATCGCCAGCTGCTCCTTCTCGCTCGGGAAACGCTGGTTGATCATGAACGGCACTTCGGTGCGGTACAGACCCACCCCTTCGGCGCCGCGCTGTTGCGCACGGGCTACATCCGCAAGCAGGCCAGTGTTGACCAGCAGCGGTACCCGGTGGCCATCGGGGGTCACACACGGCAGCTCGCGCAGCGAATCCAGGCCCTGGGCCAGTTGCTTCTCTTCTTCCACCACCTCGGCGTATTGCTTGCGCAGCACGTCGCTGGGGTTGGTGAACACCTCGCCGCGATGCCCATCGACGATCATGTCGATGCCATCGACCTTGGAGTACGGCAGGTCCACCAGGCCCATCACCGTCGGGATACCCATGGCCCGGGCCAGGATCGCCACGTGGGAGTTACCCGAACCCAATACCGAAACCAAGCCCACCAGCTTGCCTTCAGGCACTTCGCCAAGCTGGGTGGCGGTCAACTCTTCACTGACCAGGATGGTGTTATCGGGGAAGACCATGTTGGTGCTGCGGTCTTCCTGCAGGTACGCCAACAGACGTCGCCCCAGGTCGCGCACATCCGATGCGCGCTCGCGCAGGTAGGCGTCGTCCATCATTTCGAAACGGTTGACGTGATCGGTGACCACCTGGCGTAACGCGCCCTGGGCCCACTGGCCGGTCTTGATCACAGTCTTGACTTCGTTACCCAGGGACGCGTCGTCGAGCATCATCTGGTACACGTCAAACAGCGCACGCTCTTCGGGGCGCAGCTGGGTGGCCAGCTTGGTCGACAGGTTGCGCATGTCGGCGCGCACGCCTTCGAGGGCGGTCTTGAACAGTTTGATTTCGGCGTCGATGTCACTGACGGTCTTGTCCGGCACCACATCGAGGTCGGCTGGCGGCAGCATGACCACCGCGGTACCCACCGCAGCGCCTGGCGAACCCGGTACGCCGACGAACTTGGCTTCCTGGATACCCTTGCCCTGGCGCCCCAGGCCGCGAATCGAGCCGGTCGCTTCGGCGTGGGCGATAACCCCGGCCAGTTGCGCGCTCATGGTCACCAGGAAGGCTTCTTCGCCTTCGTCGAACTGGCGACGCTCTTTTTGCTGGATAACCAACACGCCGACAACGCGGCGGTGGTGAATGATCGGCGCACCAAGGAACGAGGCGTAGCGCTCTTCGCCGGTTTCGGCAAAGTAGCGATAACGCGGGTGATCGGCCGCGTTCTCGAGGTTCAGGGGTTCTTCACGCGTCCCCACCAGGCCCACCAGACCTTCATTGGGCGCCATGCTGACCTTGCCGATGGAGCGCTTGTTCAAGCCCTCCGTGGCCATCAGCACAAAACGGTTGGTCTCGGGGTCCAGCAGGTAAACCGAGCAGACCTGGCTGCCCATGGCTTCCTTGACGCGCAACACAATAATCCCCAACGCCGCCTTGAGATCCTTGGCGGAGTTAACTTCCTGGACGATCTTGCGCAGCGTATTGAGCATGGCTCGGGGTCGAACTCCGTCGTCAGTCGCGCGCTAAAAGGCGCGGGGCAAGCTCTTTGAGAGCGCGACGATAAACCTCGCGCTTGAATGTCACCACCTGGCCCAACGGATACCAATAGCTGACCCAGCGCCAGCCATCGAACTCCGGTTTACCGGTCAAATCCATCCGCACCCGCTGCTCGTTGGAGATCAGGCGCAAAAGAAACCATTTCTGCTTCTGGCCGATGCACAGCGGTTGGCTGTGGGTACGCACCAGGCGTTGCGGCAAACGATAGCGCAACCAGCCACGGGTACAGGCCAGAATTTGTACATCTTCGCGCTCAAGGCCGACTTCTTCGTTCAACTCACGGTACAAGGCGTCTTCAGGGGTTTCGTCGGGGTTGATTCCACCTTGAGGAAACTGCCAGGCATCTTGGTTGATTCGGCGAGCCCATAGCACCTGTCCGGCATCATTCGTCAGAATAATGCCGACATTAGGACGGAAACCATCGGGGTCGATCACGGCAACAACCTCGCAAACGCATGTCGCCGCATTGTTCCACAAAGGTTGTTCCAGCGGCAACGAGGCTTCTTACCTTATGTGCACTCTTGTGAAAAGACCGTATTCTGGACGCCTTTTTACAGACTTTTCAGCGAGTAACTGCAATGCGCCTGGCTTTATTCGACTTGGACAATACCCTTCTGGGCGGTGACAGCGATCACGCCTGGGGCGATTACCTGTGTGAACGCGGGATTCTCGACGCGGTAGCCTACAAGGCCCGCAACGACGAGTTCTACCAGGAATACTTGGCCGGCACGCTGGATAACGCCGCCTACTTGAACTTTTGCCTGGAAATCCTCGGGCGCACCGAGATGGCCCAGCTGGACGCGTGGCACAACGACTACATGCGCGACTGCATCGAGCCCATCATGCTTCCCAAGGCCGTTGAACTGCTGGCCAGGCACCGCGCCGCCGGTGACAAGCTGGTGATCATCACCGCCACCAACCGCTTCGTCACCGCGCCGATTGCCGAACGCCTGGGCGTCGAGACCCTGATCGCCACCGAGTGCGAAATGGTGGATGGCCGCTATACCGGGCGCAGTACCGATGTGCCGTGCTTTCGCGAGGGCAAGGTGACGCGTTTGAACCGCTGGTTGGAAGAAACCGGGCATAGCCTGGAAGACAGCTACTTCTACAGCGATTCGATGAATGATTTGCCGTTGCTGGAGCAGGTGACGCACCCGGTGGCAGTGGATCCGGATCAGAATTTGCGCGCCGAGGCTGAAAAGCGTGGTTGGCCGGTGATTACACTGCGCAGCTGATGACGCTATCGCAGGCAAGCCAGCTCCCACATTTGGAATGCATTCCCCTGTGGGAGCTGGCTTGCCTGCGATGAACGCGACGCGGTCTAACGCTTTAAACCGGCTTGGCGCCCATCAGCCCTGCAATCGCCACAAACCCCACCAGGCTGACCACCGCCAGCACCAGGGTGAAATTCAGGCTCCCGCCCTCGCCCTTGCGCAGCCGATTGAGCCGCGCCACCAGCCAGAACCAGGCCAGCGCCGCCACGGTGTAGAGGATGCTGGAGCCCAAGATCCAGGTTTGCCCCAATGGCCAGCCGAGCAGGTGCACCAGCCACCAGCCGGTGAAGGGCATGCTCACCAGGCAAATCCCCATCAGCAGCCATACAAATGCCCAGGGGCGCTGCACGGTCGCGGCCGGGCCGGCGCTGCGTTTACGCCACGCCAATACCGCCAGGCCCAGGCCGCTGAGCAGCAGCAATACGGTGGCGGTGATGTGGATCACCTTGAGGGTGGTCAGCGTTTCCATGGTCTCTATTCCTTATAGGCCGCTCAGTCAGCGTAGTCGCTCAACCGAGGAACAGCTGGTAAGCCGGGTTTTCGCTTTCATCCCAGTACGGGTAACCGATTTGCGCCAGCGCGGCAGGCACCAGATGGCGCTCGTCCGCCGGCACTTGCAAGCCCGCCACCACTCGGCCGTCAGCCGCGCCGTGGTTGCGGTAGTGGAACATCGAGATATTCCAGCGCCCGCCGAGTTTGTTGAGGAAGTTGAACAACGCCCCCGGCCGCTCCGGGAATTCGAAGCGAAACACCAACTCGTCGCTGACTTTGGCCGCATGCCCACCGACCATATGGCGAATGTGCAACTTGGCCAGTTCGTTCTCGGTGAGGTCCAGCACCGGGAAACCCTGGCTGGTCAGGCTGGCCACCAACGCGCTGCGCGGGTCGTTCTCCGGGTGGGTCTGCACGCCGACGAAAATGTGCGCTTCGCTGCCGGAGTGGTAGCGGTAATTGAATTCGGTGATCTGGCGCTTGCCCACCGCTTCGCAGAAGGCCTTGAAGCTGCCCGGCCGCTCGGGGATGGTCACGGCGATGATAGCCTCACGGCCTTCACCCAGTTCGGCGCGCTCGGCCACATGGCGCAAACGGTCGAAGTTGACGTTGGCGCCCGAGTCGATGGCGACAAAGGTCTGGCCGCTGACACCGCGGGTCTCGACGTATTTTTTGATCCCGGCCACGCCCAGCGCGCCGGCCGGCTCGGTGATGGAGCGAGTGTCGTCGTAGATGTCCTTGATCGCCGCACAGATTTCATCGGTGCTGACGGTGATCACTTCATCCACATAGTCCTTGCAGATGTCGAAGGTGTGCTGGCCGATCTGCGCCACTGCCACGCCGTCGGCAAAGAGGCCGACGGTCGGCAATACCACGCGCTCGCCCGCCGCCATGGCGGCTTGCAGGCAGTTGGAATCGTCCGGCTCCACGCCGATGATCTTGATCTCCGGGCGCAGGTATTTCACGTACGCCGCAATCCCGGCGATCAGACCGCCGCCGCCCACCGGTACGAAAATCGCGTCCAGAGGCCCGGGGTGCTGGCGCAGGATTTCCATCGCCACGGTGCCCTGCCCGGCAATGGTGTGCGGATCATCGTAGGGGTGGATGTACACGTAGCCTTTTTCGTCGACCAGCTTGAGCGAGTAGGCCAGGGCTTCCGGGAAGGAATCACCGTGCAGCACCACTTTGCCGCCACGGGAGCGCACGCCTTCGACCTTGATCTCCGGGGTGGTCTTGGGCATCACGATGGTGGCCTTGACCCCCAGCACCTTGGCCGCCAGGGCCAGGCCCTGGGCATGGTTGCCGGCCGACGCGGTGACGACGCCGCGTGCACGTTCTTCGGCACTGAGCTGGGTCAGCTTGTTGTAGGCGCCGCGAATCTTGAACGAGAACACCGGCTGCAAGTCTTCGCGCTTGAGCCAAATCTTGTTACCCAGCCGCTCGGAGAGCTGGCGGGCAGTCTGCAAGGGGGTTTCCACGGCGATGTCGTAAACACGCGAGGTGAGGATTTTTTTGACGTAGTGTTCAAGCATCGGCAGGCATCTACTTCACGGGTTGGGCAGGGCCAAGGAGTCTAACCCAGCGTTTGGCCGGGCGACCACACGAATCCCGAGGTTTTGTTGGGTTATACTCGCCGCCCTCGTTAATTCCCCGCCCGTTCCGGAGCCCGCATGACCCAGGATCAACTCAAACAGGCAGTGGCCCAGGCCGCTGTCGATTTAATCCTTCCTAAACTCGACGACAAGAGCATCGTCGGTGTCGGCACCGGTTCCACCGCCAACTGCTTCATCGACGCACTGGCCCAGCACAAGGGCGCGTTCGACGGCGCCGTGGCCAGTTCCGAAGCCACCGCCGCCCGTCTCAAGGGCCATGGCATTCCGGTGTACGAGCTCAACACCGTGAGCGACCTGGAGTTCTACGTCGACGGCGCCGATGAAAGCGACGAGCACCTGAACCTGATCAAAGGCGGCGGCGCGGCCCTGACCCGCGAGAAGATTGTCGCGGCCGTGGCCAAGACCTTCATTTGCATCGCCGACGCGAGCAAGCTGGTACCCGTGCTGGGCACGTTCCCACTGCCGGTGGAAGTCATCCCCATGGCCCGCAGCCATGTGGCCCGCGAGCTGGTGAAACTGGGCGGCGACCCGGTGTACCGCGAAGGTGTGTTGACCGACAACGGCAACATCATCCTCGACGTGTTCAATATGCAGATCACCAACCCGGTGGAGCTTGAGACGCAGATCAACGCCATTGTGGGTGTGGTCACCAACGGCCTGTTCGCGGCGCGCCCGGCGGATGTATTGCTGCTGGGTACCCCGGAAGGCGTGAAAACCCTCAAGGCCTGACCCTGTGGGAGCCGGGCTTGCCCGCGATGCAGACGACTCGGTGTATCAATGAATACCGAGGCGATGCCATCGCAGGCAAGCCAGCTCCCACATGTGTTTGCGCTCGACTCTAGAGCGATGTAACAAAAACGCTACTTTTCGCAGCACTCCTCGCCAAAACCGTGCGCTCTGTCACGGCACCCCCTGCCCCGCCTGGTATCCAATCCGTTACAAATTACAGCCACGCGACCCACGCGTTTAACAATGCGCCAATTCGCAGCCGCCCATGGAATGAGGCGCGCATTGTGCAAAGGGTCTGGGCTTGCACATTCCCATCACCTCAAGGAAGACCTTGTGATAAAGCCTCTAGCCTTCGCCATCAGCGTTGCCGGTGCCCTGCTGTCCACGCCTACCCAGGCCTACGATTACGGCCAGCACGCCAACACCACCCTGGAAAAACTGATCAACGACTACCCTGGCCGATATCGCGGCACGGCAAATTTTGCCGGGGCAGCCGACTGGATGCAGAGGCAGATGGGCACGGCCTATAGCATCAGCCGTCAGGACTTCACCTGGAACAACGGCAGCCGGGCTTCGCAAAACGTGGTGGCCTCTGCCGCTGGTACCAAGGCCCAGTACGTGGTGATTGGCGCGCATTTCGACACTTACTTCGGCCGCCCGACCCTGCAAGGCCTGGATGACAACGGTTCCGGCGCCAGCGTGCTGACCGAGGTGGCGAAGAACCTCAGCGGCTTGTCACTGGAAAATGGCCTGCAGGTAGTGGGCTTCGGCGCCGAAGAAGAAGGCCTGCGCGGCTCCCGTGCCTTTGTCGACTCACTCAACACCAGCCAGCGCGCCAACATGCTCGCGATGATCAACCTCGACAGCCTGATCACCGGCGACATGATGTACGCCCACGCCGGCCAGAACAGCACCGCCAACCCGGCCTTGGCCTCCTTGCGCGAGCACACCTTCCAGATCGCCAGGGAATTGAACATCCCCTTATTCAGCAACCCCGGCCTGGACCCGCAGTACCCGAAGGGCACCGGCTGCTGCAGCGATGGTGAAGCGTTTGAACCGCTGAATATCCCGATCCTTTATATAGAGGCCACCAACTGGGAACTGGGCGACCTGGACGGCTACACCCAGACCGACAACCCGAAAATCCCCGGCGGCTCGACCTGGCACGACCCGAACGAAGACAACAAAGCCGTGCTGACCGATGCATTCGGCCAGGCGCGCATCGACCAGCGCCTGCGCGACTATTCACGCCTGCTCAGCCGCCTGGTGCTGGAACTGACCAACGCCGACCTGATGGCCTCGACCGCTTCTGGCGGTGCCGTTGCGCGCAATATGCAAGACAACCTGCAGCGCCAGCATCAGGCCCTGGTGCGCCTGCATGATCGCCGTTGGCTGACCCTGCAAGCGGGCAGCCGCGGGGTCGGCAGCTTCGATGGCGAGATCGGCGTGGATGGCGAATACAACCCGGACAGCGGCTTCGACACGGCCCCCAACCCCGAAGCCCGGCGCGTGGGCCTGCATGCCCTCGGCGACTACCAACTGACTTCAAGCCTGAATATCGGCGCCAGCCTCAGCTACCTCAATGGGCGCGACAAACTGGAGCATCGCGGCAAGCTCGACAGCGACACCTGGCAGGCAGCCGTCTATGCACTGCTCAACGATGGCGGGCCACGCTGGCTGGCCGGTGACCTGAGCGTGGGCCACACGCGCTTCGACTCCAAGCGCAACCTGGTCATCCAGGCCAATGGCGGGCCGATCCTGCTCAACCAGCAACTGACGGGCGATACCGATGCCCTGGCGTTGGGCGCACGGGTGCTGGGTGGCTATGACTTTGACTTTGGCGCGATCAAGAGCGGGCCGTTCGCCGGCCTGGACTACAGCCATTACCGCATCGACAAGTTCCACGAAAAGCAGAACCTGCGCACGGCCCTGGAGTACGAAGAGCAGTCTTTCGACTCCCTGGAAGCCAGCCTCGGCTGGCGCGTGCGCGGCGCTGTTGCCCTGCCCTATGGCCTGAACCTGATGCCCTACGGCGACATCGCCTGGGTCAAGGAATTGGCCGACGGCCGCCTGGACGACCTGCAACTCACCGCACGCGCCGATGGCCAGGCCCGCACCGCCAGGCTGGGCTCAGTGGATAAGAGCTTCGCTCGCGCACAACTGGGCAGCCAACTGGCGATCACCCCACAGTTGGGCGTGTTTGCCGAGGTCAATGGCCGCCTCGGGCATGCTGAAGGCAGCCAGACCGGTTATTCGCTGGGTGTGCAATGGATGTTCTGATCAGGGTTTCTTGAACACGTAAAACAGGTTGGGCTCGCTGACCATGTACAGCGTGCCGTCGTCATCCATGGCGATCCCTTCGGCCTGGGGCACGCGCTTGCTCAGGCCATGGCGCCCTTTAAGCAACGACAGACTGCTTAGAGGGCGACCATCAATATCCAGCTCCAAGACCAGGAACGACTCATCCGACAGCGCCAACAGATGGCCACTGCGCTCGTCGTATTGCAGGCTCGACAGGTCGCGCACAAACAGGCCGGCATCGCGCTTGGGGTTGTTGATCACATGTACCGAATAGGTTTTTTCCGGCTTGAAATGGGGAAACCCGTGCACCTCGTAGATCAGCATGGGGTCGCGTTCCTTGGCCACGAACAAGCGCTTGCCCACCGAGTCGTAGGCCAACCCTTCAAAGCCCTTGTTGCCGCCGACGTGCACGCCCAGGGTCATTTGCTCCGCATCGGCGGCGTCGAGGAACTTGGTGTCATCGTCCACATGCACTTTGATCAAGCGCTGCTGGCGCTCATCGCTGATGACGTAGATGTTGTCGCTGATAAATTCCACCGCTTCGGCATCGCCAAAGCCCACCAGCGGAATGCGCCGCAGGATCTTGCCCTCCAGCGACAACTCGACCAGTTCGGCGTTTTTATTGGTGACAGTAAACAGGCTTTTGCGCACGGGGTCGTAGGTCAGGGCCGAGACATCGTCGTCGAGCCCTTCGATCACCTGGCCTTCGAGGGTGACACGGTAGTCCGCCAGGCCAATGGCGCGCTCATCCGCAGGCTGGTACCACACCTGCCAGTTGAACCAGGCGCGTTCGAACAGACGGAACTGCTGTGCCACCAGCCCGGCAGTGACCAGGGCGAGCAACAGCAGGATAAAAACAGCAGGTTTAGGGCGGGCAAGTCGACGCATCGGGGCGGGCTCAGAGAAAAAACTGGCGAATAGATATCAAGGTCACCTGAATTTAAACTTAAACGCACCGGACTGCCTGGCGAATGCCGTTTATAAAGAAAACTCTGACGTAATTCGTCAGTTATTTCTGCTTTTCAAAGCGATAGAACAGGTTTGGCTCACTGACCATGTACAGGTTGCCGCTCTCGTCCATGGTCACGCCTTCGGCACGGGGGATCGTGTCTTTCAGGCCATTGAAGCCGCCAAGCAAGGTCATGAAGCTGACTTGCTCGCCCGTTTCATCCAGTTCCAGCAGCAGGTGGGAATCGGCCGACAGCACCAGCAAATGTCCGGTACGTGGGTCGATGGACAGGGCCGACAGGTTGCGCACATCCAGTTCGGTGCTGGCCAGTTTTTGCTTGTCGCCGGTCAGCGTATTGCCATCGCTTTTCCAGGTGAACAGGGCCGGGGGACGTTCTTCGCCCAGCACCAACTGCTGGTTGCGCTTGTCCCAGGTAACGGCCTCAAAGGCTTTGTTCTGATCTTTGGACGGGCCCAGGTCATAACTGGGGAAATCGGCCTTGTTCAGCGCCGTAGTGCCGGCGTCGACCTTGACCACGGTCAGGCTGTGATCGCGTTCATCGACCACCGCCATCAAGCCGTTTTCCATCACTGCCACGCCTTCCGGATTGTTCCAACCGTTGAGCGGCATTTTGCGCAACACATCGCCTTGCAGGCTCAGTTCGACCAGGAAGGGATTCTTGCCCATCACTGAAAACAGGGTTTTGGTCTGCGGGTTATAGGACAGGTCTGATGCCTCGTCCTTCTCCATACCGGGCAGCAACTTGGCGTCGATCACCGCGTGATAGTCCGGCAGCCACACACTTTCCCGGCGCTCGGCCGAACTCTCGAAACGCTCCAGCACCCACAGCAGGCCGCGATCATCCCAGTGCATGGCCCAGGCGATGCCATACAAAATGGCACCAGCCAAAAATACCCAGGAATACCAGCGCATGGACAAGCGAGAGCGAAGCGAGGTTTTCGAAGTGGGCAGAGGCACGACCATTGAGCGCTTTTCCGGAAAGTCAGCTGTAGGGGATAGCACAGGATTCAAGGACCCGCGCGCAAGAGCAGGGAATTATCCGGATAGTGTGTGAAAAAAATGCAAAACGCTGGATCCTGCAGATGTACACAAACAACTGTGGGAGCGGGCTTGCCCGCGATTAAGGGCGTTCAGTCAACTATTCAGTGACTGTCACACCGCCATCGCGGGCAAGCCCGCTCCCACAGTTTGATCGCAGTTTGGCAGTGATTTAGCGCACAACGCTTTCGAAGCGATTGACACCCGCCAGCTCCAACACCACTTCATCCCCCACATTCAAAGGGCCAACGCCCGCCGGGGTGCCGGTCAGGATCACGTCGCCCGCTTGGAGGGAGAAGCAACCCGCCATGTACTGAATCATCGGCACAATCGGGTTAAGCATCTGCGCGCTGTTGCCGTCCTGGCGCAATTCGCCGTTGATGCTCAGGCGAATGCCGATATCGGTCACGTCCGCAAAGGTACTGCTGACCACGAAGGGGGCAATCACCGCCGCGCCATCGAAAGACTTGGCGATTTCCCACGGCAAGCCCTTGGCTTTGAGCTCGGCCTGTTTGTCGCGCAGGGTCAGGTCCAGGGCCGGAGCGAAGCCGGAGATGGCGTCCAGCACTTCTTCCCGGCTCGGCTTGGCGGACAAAGGCTTGCCGATCAATACGGCGATTTCCGCTTCGTAGTGCACCGAACCACGCTCGGTCGGAATGGCAAAGCCACCTTCCAACGGCACCACGCAGCTGCCCGGCTTGATGAACAGCAGCGGCTCGGTGGGTACCGGGTTGTCCAGTTCCTTGGCGTGTTCGGCGTAGTTACGCCCGATGCACACCACTTTACCCACCGGGAAGTGGATGTTGGTG
Organism: Pseudomonas sp. FSL L8-0168; assembly: GCF_037976155.1. Classification (NCBI taxonomy): domain Bacteria; kingdom Pseudomonadati; phylum Pseudomonadota; class Gammaproteobacteria; order Pseudomonadales; family Pseudomonadaceae; genus Pseudomonas; species Pseudomonas sp. FSL L8-0168. The sequence continues at coordinate 5,018,958 of NZ_CP150262.1, forward strand.
CCGTCGACATACTTGTGCTGGTAGCTCATGGAACGACTCCTTCAGGTGCGGTTAAACAGCGAAGATCTTGCCGGGGTTCATGATCCCGTTAGGGTCGAACACGGCTTTGACGGCCTTCATGTATTCGATTTCAACCGGTGAACGGCTGTAGGTCAGGTAATCGCGCTTGGTCATGCCCACGCCGTGTTCGGCGGAGATCGAGCCGTTGTACTTGGCGACGGTCTCGAATACCCACTTGTTAACGGTGGCGCACTTGGCGAAAAACTCATCCTTGCTCAGGTTTTCCGGCTTGAGGATGTTCAGGTGCAGGTTGCCGTCACCGATATGGCCGAACCAGACGATTTCGAAGTCCGGGTAGTGTTCACCGACGATCGCGTCAATTTCGCTCAGGAACGCTGGCACTTTCGACACGGTCACCGAGATGTCGTTCTTGTACGGCGTCCAGTGGGAAATGGTTTCGGAGATGTACTCGCGCAGTTTCCACAGGTTGTGCAGCTGGGTTTCGCTCTGGCTCATCACGCCATCCAGCACCCAGCCCTGCTCCACGCAATGTTCGAACGTTTCCAGGGCGTGGTTGGCGACTTCTTCGGTGGTGGCTTCAAATTCCAGCAACGCGTAGAACGGGCACTCGGTTTCGAACGGCGCCGGCACGTCGCCACGACCAAGGACTTTGGCCAGGGCTTTGTCCGAGAAGAATTCGAAGGCGGTCAGGTCCAGTTTGCTCTGGAAGGCGTGCAGCACCGGCATGATCGAGTCGAAATCAGTCGTGCCGAGCACCATTGCCGTGAGGTTCTTTGGCGCACGGTCCAGGCGCATGGTGGCTTCGACCACAAAACCCAGGGTGCCTTCGGCGCCGATAAACAGCTGGCGCATGTCGTAGCCGGTGGCGTTTTTGATCAGGTCGCGGTTCAGCTCCAGCACATCGCCTTTGCCGGTGACGACCTTCATGCCGGCCACCCAGTTGCGGGTCATACCGTAGCGAATTACTTTGATCCCGCCGGCATTGGTGCCGATATTGCCGCCAATCTGGCTGGAACCGGACGAGGCGAAGTCCACCGGATAATACAGGCCGTTTTCTTCAGCGACGTTCTGCAGTTGCTTGGTCACCACACCCGGCTGGCACACGGCGGTGCGGTCGGTGAGGTTCACGTCGAGGATCTGGTTCATATAGTCGAACGACACCACCACTTCGCCATTGGCGGCAACGGCAGCAGCCGACAGACCGGTGCGCCCGCCCGAGGGCACCAGCGCCACCTTGTGCTCATTGGCCCACCGCACGATGGCCTGTACCTGCTCGGTGGTCTTGGGGAACACGATGGCGCTAGGTGCGGGAGCGAAGTGCTTGGTCCAATCCTTGCCGTAAGCCTCCAGGGAGTCGGCGTCGGTCAGCACTTTGCCGGGCTCAACCAGGGTCTTTAGCTCATCAATCAGGGCAGGATGGGTCATCGACAGAACTCTCGAACAATTCATGGTCATCCTGAGAACGCTTCACGTCGCAGGAATAGGTGTTTAGCGGGGTGCGTATGCTAGCATACCGCCCCCGCAGGACAGACCCAAAGGGCGTTTCTGCGGTGACGGCTTTCCTGCCGTCCGGGTCAGCTTGCGCTGCTCGACTCCCTGCCAATTTTCTCCGGGATACAGGTTTACGCAGATGAGCAAGACTTCTCTCGATAAGAGCAAGATCAAGTTCCTTCTTCTGGAAGGCGTCCACCCATCGGCTGTCGACGTTCTGAAAGCCGCCGGGTACACCAGCATTGAGTACATCACCAGTTCTCTGCCGGAAGCCCAGCTCAAGGAAAAGATCGCCGACGCGCACTTTATCGGCATTCGCTCCCGCACTCAGCTGACCGAAGAGATCTTCGACCACGCCAAGAAACTCGTGGCTGTCGGCTGTTTCTGCATCGGCACCAACCAGGTCGACCTCAATGCAGCGCGCGAGCGCGGCATCGCGGTGTTCAACGCACCGTACTCCAACACCCGTTCCGTGGCGGAGCTGGTGCTGGCCGAGGCCATCCTGCTGCTGCGCGGTATCCCTGAGAAGAACGCTTCCTGCCACCGTGGCGGCTGGATCAAGAGCGCGGCCAACTCCTTCGAAATCCGCGGCAAGAAGCTGGGTATCGTCGGCTACGGCTCGATCGGCACGCAACTGTCGGTGTTGGCTGAAGGCCTGGGCATGCAGGTGTTCTTCTACGACACCCTGACCAAGCTGCCATTGGGCAACGCCACCCAAGTGGCCAGCCTGACCGAGCTGCTGGGCATGTCCGACATCGTCACCCTGCACGTTCCGGAAACGGCCGAGACCCAGTGGATGATCGGTGAGAAGGAAATCCGCGCGATCAAGAAAGGCGGGATCCTGATCAACGCCGCTCGCGGCACCGTGGTCGAGCTGGATGCCCTGGCCGACGCGATCAAGGACAAGCACCTGATCGGCGCTGCCATCGACGTGTTCCCGGTGGAGCCGCGCTCCAACGATGACATCTTCGAAAGCCCGCTGCGTGGCCTGGACAACGTGATCCTGACCCCGCACATCGGCGGCTCCACCGCTGAAGCCCAAGCCAACATCGGCCTGGAAGTCTCGGAAAAACTGGTCAAGTACAGCGACAACGGTACCTCGGTATCGTCGGTCAACTTCCCGGAAGTGGCCCTGCCGGCTCACCCGGGCAAGCACCGTCTGCTGCACATCCACCAGAACATCCCTGGCGTGATGATGGAGATCAACAAGGTCTTCGCGGAAAACGGCATCAACATCTCCGGTCAGTTCCTGCAGACCAACGAGAAGGTCGGCTACGTGGTGATCGACGTCGACGCCGAGTACTCGGACCTGGCGCAAGAGAAGCTGCAGCACATCAACGGCACTATTCGTAGCCGCGTGTTGTTCTAAGGCTTCAAGCGCTGGATAAAAAATGGGAGACCCGCAGGGGTCTCCCATTTTTTTGCCCGAATAACGCTTATTTGACGTTAATGGTGATCACTTTCGAGGCGACTGTGGGTTCGAACTGGCGATGCACGTTGTCGCCGGCCACCAGTTGCAGGGTGTGCTTGCCTGGCGTCAGGGTCAGCTCGGTTTCGGTCTGCGCCTTGCCGAAGTGAATCGAAGTAGGCGTGGCCGGGATCGCCTCATTGGCGTTGAGCGACTCCACCTTCTGGTCTACCAACAGGTGGTGGTGCCCGGCGTTAGGCACTTGTTTGTCGATCGGTTCCAGGTCCAGCTTCTTGACGCCGAATTTGACGGTGAAGGTTTTATCAACGGTGGCGCCATCTTTCGGCGAGACGATGAACACTTCGGCACCTTCAGGCGCAGGTGTACGAGGAAGGTCTGCGGCACTGGCCAACATCGAGGTACCCAGCAAAAGGCTGGCAATCGTTGCACGGGACAAAAGGGCTTTCATTCGCTTCTCCAGTTTTTCGGTGAAATCTGTAGGGTTATGACAACTTCGCGATAAATTGCGGTCCAAGGCACCCGACACCATAACAAAACGTTGCTGAACGGCGCCTCGCCTGTACGAATTCTTTAGGAGTGACCATGCGCTTTTCGCCTGGCCTGTTGCTGTTGCTTCCTCTTCTGAGCCCCTTGGCTCATGCCGAACTGATTGACGACGTCAACGATCGCGGTGAACTGCGCATCGCCCTGGAAGCCAACACCCCGCCGTACAATTTCAAAGAGGGCGACAAACTCGCCGGCTTTGAAGTGGAGCTGGGTGACCTGCTGGCCAAGGAGATGGAGGTGCGCTCCTCGTTTATTACCACCGATAACGCGGACCTGCTGTCCGGTGTGGAAACCGGCAAGTACGACGTGGCCATTAACCATATGGCTATGACTGCCGAGCTTGAGGATCGTTTCGATTTCAGTGAGCCTTACCACCAGAAGCCGGCATTGGCGATCCCGTTCCAGAAGGGCAACCCGGCGTTCAAGACCAGTTTGAACGGGGCGTTGAAGCGGGTTAAGGACGATGGCCGGTTGAAGGCGCTGGCGCAGAAATGGCTCAAGGTGCAATAAATGTGGGAGCTGGCTTGCCTGCGATAGCGGTCTGTCAGTTACACATAAGGTGCTGATACACCGCTATCGCAGGCAAGCCAGCTCCCACACTTGATCTGTTTAAACTTCTTAAAGCTGCGTGAGGGCAATCGCCGCCTGTGGCAACTCCAACTCACTGAACACCTGCACACCATGGCGCTTGAGCAGCGCCGCCGTGACGCCTTCGCCACTGACCTTCACCCCGCTGAAGGTGCCGTCATAGGTCAACAGATTGCCGCAGGATGGGCTGTTGGCCTTGAGAATGGCGATGCGGATGTGATGACGCTGCACCAGCGCCAAGGCTTGGCGGGCACCGTCGAGAAAGGCGCTGGTGAAGTCTTCGCCCTCGGCCGTCAGCACCTGGGCGCGGCCTTCCCACACGTCGATCCCCTGCCCGCCTGGGATTTCGGCCGGCGGGCGCGGTGTGGGCAAGCCCCCCGCCACTTCCGGGCAGATGGCAACCACGCGGCCTTCAGCTTGCCAAGCTGCCAGTGGGTCGAATGGGCCGCTGGCCCCGCCGTCATAGCGCACCTTGTGCCCGAGCAGGCAGCGGCTGACCAGAATCTTTTCCATGTTTAAAACGGCTCGTTGCCCCGCCGGCGAAACCAGCCCGTCAAGGACAGGCGTTCGCGCGTAGCGGGCAGGACTTCGTGAGGCACCTCGCCCGACAGGAATACCACCAGGCAGCCCCCGGTGGGCACCACGTCGTATTCGACACCGCCCTTGAGGTACATGCGCAGTTGGCCGCCATGCTCGGGCAGCCAGGCGTCGTTCAAGTAGATCACCGCCGAGACCATGCGCCGGTCATCGTCGCGAAAACGGTCTACATGCTTGAGGTAAAACGCGCCCGGCGGGTACATCGCGAAGTGGCTTTCGAAATCTTCCAGGCCCAGGAACAGGCTGCGATTCATCGCCAGGCGCAGGCCGTCCATCACGCCCATGTAGGTGTCGCAGATAGGCGCGTCCCCCTCCTCCAACCACTGGATATGGTCACCGCGAATGCCTTCGCGAATCTCCTGGGCCGGCCCACGCCCTACCGCTGCGGGCGCCAGCTCACCCTGCGCCGCACGTTTACGGCACTCAGCCGCCAGCTCCAGGGTCAGAGCCTGGGGCAGGAAGCCATTTTGCTGCGACCAGCCTTTTTCGGCCAAGTCGTCGACGATGCGTTGCAGCAGCGGGTGATCGAGGGGTATTTGCATGGCGCGCATAGTATCCATACGCCTGAAAATCCGACAGCGCCGTTGAGCGTCTGAATGCACTTTAGTCAGGTGACCGATAGGACTTCTCGACAAATCCTACGCCCGACACGGACAATAGTGGCCGACTGACAGGAGTCCTTATGCGTCGTTTGTTTTTTTCTGTGTTGATGTTCTGCGTTTTGCCCGCCTGGGCAGACGGCCATGACCAGTTGTACAAGGTCGCCGGCTGGGCCGAACAACGTGCGCACTTCAATGACGCCCTCAGTGCCGCCCAGCAGCGCTACCGCAATAGCCTGCCGCCGGTGGTGTACCAGGCGCTGGTGGACAACAGCAATAAACGCTTTGCCGCCCAGGCCATGGACCAGCGTGCCGAGGCGCAACTGCGCAAGCACTTGCCCGACCCGAAACCTGCCCTGGCGTTTTTCCAGTCGCCCCTGGGCCGCAAGATCGTCGCCGCTGAGTTGCTGGCCACGCGCCGCGATCAACTGGCGAAAAACGCACAGGGCCTGCCCAAACTCGAAGCCGATGCCACCCGCAGCCTGATCATCGGCCACCTGGCCCAGGCCCTGCCCGCCCGCGAGGCCGGTGCCGAGGTCAGCCTGGCGATTGCAGGCGTGGCGGCCGACAGCTTGAGCCAGATGATCCCCGGCCTGCTCGGCGGTGGCCAGGCGCAAGGAATGTTGAATGGCCAGCGCGAGCGGTTGATGCAGCAGATCGACAAGGATTTGAACAATACCTTGCTGTATGTCTATCGGGATTTGTCCGACCCTGAGCTGGAAGAGTTCGCCACCTTTGCCGAGTCGCCGGAGGGCAAGGCGTATTACCAGGCTGCCCTGGCGGCCATTCGCGCAGGGCTTGCCGTTGGTCAAAGCACCTCAAGCCTGACGCAGTAAACCCTGTCGGAGCTGGCTTGCCTGCGATTGCGCTGTGTCAGTGACACCGCTATCGCAGGCAAGCCAGCTCCCACATTTGGACTGCGTTATTTCAGGTGATCCGTGAGGAAGTTAAAATATGCTTCGCGAATCTGCGGAATTTCATTGGCCAAGTGATGCCGACCCCGCTTGAGCATCAACACCTCAGGCCGGTCGAACTTACCCCGCAACACCTGCAAATTGTGCTGCCAGTCCACCGTCATATCTTCCTCACCCTGCACGATCACCGGGCGCCGGGGGCTGCGTGGTGCGGCTTCGATGCGTTTGATCCAGCGCGCCAGCGACCCCACCCAGGCGGTAGGCAGCTGGCGAGGCTGTAGCGGGTCGGCTTCCAGGAACGGCTTGAACGCAGGGTCGTTGGAGTTATCGCTGAAACGCCGGGCGATGCCTTTGACGAACGGGCGCAGCAGGTAATAGCTGACCTGGGACCAACCCCAGGCACGCGGCCGCACCAAAGGCGACAGCAGGAAAGTCTTGCCCTGGGCCGGACTCTGGGCGCCGTGGTGGAGCAGGTGGTCCACCACGATGGCGCCGCCGGTGCTTTGCCCGAACAGGTGCCAGGGTTGCGGCAATTGCAGCGCCTTGGCCTCGACGAACAACGCCTGCACTACGCTCTGGTACACCGCAAAGTCATCAATGCTGGCGCGCACGCCGCTGGACAAGCCATGGCCCGGCAGGTCGCAGGCGATCACCACGAAGCCCTGGTCCAAGGCCCAATCCACCACATGGCGATACAGCCCCATGTGATCGTAGAAACCGTGGAACAGGAACATGGTCGCGACCGGCGCTGGCGGCCACCAGACCTGGGCCACCACCTCGAACCCATCCACCTGCAAGCGCCCCAGGCGGCTCACCGCCGGCACCTGGCGTGCGGCCAGGTCGAGCCCGTAGAAACGCTGGTAAACCCTCGCCTCGGCTGACAGCGGCTGCGCATCCACCAGGGGGCGCAAGCTTTCGCGCAGATGATCAGGGTCAAAGGTGACGGGCATAAAGGCTTCCAGACTTGCGGTGAAGATGAATATCGAGCTGCGATATTCATCTGTCAGGACAAGCATGGCAAGCTACGCGACCTGCGAGGATACATCCAATGCGACCGCCCTACCGTAACGCCCTGTTCGCCAGCCTGATCCTGGTTATCTGCGCCGGGGTGCTGTGGGCGGCCTATGACTGGTTCCAAGGCCGCTACCTGCGTGCCTTCAGCGAACACACCGCGGTATTTTCCGGCGATGCGCTGCAACTGCCCGCCGCCCTCAGTGGCCCGGGCCCGATTCGCCTGGTGCACTTCTGGGACCCGGCCTGCCCGTGCAATGTCGGTAACCAGCAGCACCTGGGCGAGTTGATCGAGCAGTATGCGCCCCAAGGGGTGGAGTTCTATGCCCTGCAAAAACCCGGCAGCCACGGCCAGTTGCCCGAGAACCTGCGCCACATGAAAGTCCTCGATGCCCTGCCCGGCGCGGACCAGATCCCCGCCAGCCCGGCCGTGGGCATTTGGGATCGCACCGGCAAGCTGGCGTATTTCGGCCCCTACAGCGAAGGCCTCACGTGCAACGCCAGCAACAGCTTTATCGAGCCGATCCTCAAGGCGCTTGGAACCGGACGCGAAGTGAATGCCACTCACACCCTCGCGGTAGGCTGCTATTGTTCGTGGCCTAAGGATCTGTAGCCCGTCCACTTTGGTAAGGAATGTTCATGAAGCGCGTCCTGCAGGTTTTTGCGGTGCTGATTGTGCTGGTCGCCCTGGGCGCCGGTTGGTACGTCTTCAGCAAACAACCCACGCGCCAGGGCACGGTGACGCTGGCGCACCTGCAAGGTTCGGTCACGGTGCGCTACGACGACCGTGGCGTACCGCATATCCGCGCCGAGAATGAGGCCGATCTGTACCGCGCCCTGGGCTATGTGCATGCCCAGGACCGGTTGTTCCAGATGGAGATCATGCGGCGCCTGGCCCGTGGCGAACTGGCCGAGGTACTGGGGCCCAAGCTGCTGGAGACCGACAAACTGTTTCGCAGCCTGCGCATTCGCGAGCGTGCCTTGAGCTATGTGGAGCACATGGACCCTGACTCGGCCTCGTCCAAGGCCCTGCAAGCCTACCTGGACGGGATCAACCAGTATCAGGACAGCCACGCCAGCCCCATGGAGTTCGATGTGCTGGGCATCGCCAAGCGCCCGTTTACCGCCGAAGACAGCATCAGCGTCGCCGGGTACATGGCCTACAGCTTTGCCGCAGCCTTTCGCACCGAGCCGGTACTGACCTATGTGCGCGACCGACTGGGCAGCGCCTACTTGAACGTCTTCGATCTCGACTGGCAACCCAAGGGCGCTCTCAACCTGGCCGCCAGCGATTGGCAGACCCTTGGCGCCATCGCCGCCCTGGGCGAACAGGCCCTGGCCGACAACGGCCTGCCGCAGTTCGAAGGCAGCAATGCCTGGGCCGTCAGCGGCAGCCATACCCAAAGCGGCAAACCATTGCTGGCGGGTGACCCTCATATCCGCTTCTCGGTGCCTTCGGTGTGGTACGAAGCGCAGCTGTCGGCGCCAGGCTTCGAGTTGTACGGTTACCACAACGCGCTGGTACCGGTGGCGTTTCTGGGGCACAACCTGGACTTCGGCTGGAGCCTGACCATGTTCCAGAATGACGATCTCGACCTGATCGCCGAAAAGGTCAATCCGGACAACCCCAACCAGGTCTGGTATCACGGCCAATGGGTGGACATGAGCAGCAGCGAGCAGCAGATCCAGGTCAAGGGCCAGGCGCCGGTGACCCTCACCCTGCGCCGCTCGCCCCACGGCCCGATCATCAACGACGTGCTCGGTGAGAACGCCGGCAGCACACCGATTGCCATGTGGTGGGCGTTCCTCGACAGTGAAAACCCGATCCTGGATGGTTTCTACCAGCTCAACCGTGCCGACACCCTGGCCAAGGCACGTGCCGCAGCCGCCAAGGTCTCGGCACCGGGCCTGAACATCGTGTGGGCCAATGCCAAGGGCGATATCGGTTGGTGGGCAGCGGCGCAGTTGCCGATCCGCCCGGCCGGCGTTAACCCTGCGTTCATCCTCGACGGCAGTACTACCCAGGCCGACAAGCTGGGTTTCTACCCCTTCAGTGCCAACCCCCAGGAAGAAAATCCGCCGCGCGGCTATGTGGTGTCCGCCAATGCCCAGCCGGCATCGCCCACCGGCATGCCGATTCCCGGCTATTACAACCTGGCTGACCGCGGCCAGCAGTTGAACGCGCAGTTGAGCGACACAAGCGTGAAGTGGGATGTGACCAACAGCCAGGCCCTGCAACTGGGCACCACCACCGCCTACGGCCCACGCCTGCTGGCGCCGCTGTTGCCGGTGCTGCGCGAGGTGGTCAAGGACCCGGCGCAACTCAAACTGGTGGAACAGCTTGCCAACTGGAAGGGTGACTACCCACTGGACTCCACCAATGCCACGCTGTTCAACCAGTTGCTCTTCAACCTCAGCGACGCAACCTTTCACCCCAAACTCGGCGATGCCTTGTTCAAGACCCTGCTCGGCACCCGCGTGATCGACGCCGCCTTGCCACGCCTGGCCGCGTCGGCAGACTCACCCTGGTGGAACGGCAATCGGGCCGATACCGTCAAGCTCGCCTGGGACAACAGCCTGGCCCATCTCAAGGCTGCGTTCGGCGATGACCCGGCACAGTGGCAATGGGGCAAGGCGCACACCCTGACCCACGGCCACCCGCTGGGCCTGCAAAAACCGCTGGATAAAATCTTCAACGTCGGCCCGTTCCCGGCACCGGGCAGCCATGAGGTTCCGAACAACCAGACCTCTCCGATTGGCCCAGCACCGTGGCCGGTAACCTACGGCCCGTCGACACGACGCCTGATCGACTTCGCCGACCCGGCCCACGCCCTCACCATCAACCCGGTGGGGCAAAGCGGTGTGCCCTTTGATACGCACTATGGCGACCAGGCGCAGAGCTATATCGAGGGCAGGTATGAGCAGGCGCATTTCAGTGAGGAGGAAGTGACGGCCAATACCCGCGGCACCTTGAAACTGCTGCCCGCCCGATGATCGTTCCCACGCTCCGCGTGGGAATGCAGCCATGGACGCTCCGCGTCCGCCCTTAGAATCGGGACGCAGAGCGTCCCAAGAGGCGTTACCAGGCAGAGCGTGGGAACGATCACGCACGCTCAAACCGGCGCTGCAAAGTTAAGCCTGAACTGTTGCGGCGTGACGCCCAGCCGGCGGTTGAACACACTGCGCATGTGCTGGGCGTCGCGAAAGCCGCATTGATAGGCCACGGTCTTAAGCGGTGCGTGGCTGCTTTCAAGCATCACCCGCGCTGCATCCACGCGCGCCCTCTCGACAAATTCCGCTGGCGTAATCCGCGCTTCACGGGCAAACACCCGGGAGAAATTGCGCGCACTCATATTGGCCGCCTTGGCCAGGTCGGCAATGGTCAAGTCTCCCGTCAGGTTGGCCAGCACGTACAGCTGCACCAGCGCCACCGCCGAGGTGGTTTCGGCATGGGGCGTGAGGAACGGGCTGAACTGCGATTGCCCGCCCGAGCGCTGGGTGAACACCACCAGGCGCTTGGCCACGCTCAGGGCCACTTCCGGGCCGTGATCCTGGGCCAGCAAGTACAACGACAGGTCGATACCTGCCGTGACCCCGGCGGAGGTGTAGAGCTTGCCGTCCTGCACATAGAGACGGTCGGCTTCGACCTGGGCCGAGGGGCACAGGCGCGCCAGGCTGGCGGCATCGTTCCAATGGGTCGTGACGGTCTTGCCGTCCAGCAGACCTGCGCGGGCCAGCATGAAGGCGCCATTGCAGATCGAGCCGAAGCGCTGCGCCTTCGCGGCGGCCGCGCGCAGCCAAGCGTCAAACTCGAAGCCGAAATCCTCGAAGGGTAACTGCGGGCCGCCGGCGACCAGCAACAGGTCATAGGGTTGCCGGGCTTCGCTGTAGTGCTTGTGCGCCTGCAGTGACAAACCGTTGGAGGCCGCCATGGCGCCGTGGCCAAAGCCGAGTACTTCCAGCCGATAGTGATCCTCGGGCGCCAGGAAGCGGTTGGCCTCGCAGAACACATCCATCGGCCCGGTCACGTCCAGCGACTGGACACCGGGGAAGATCAGGATGGCGACGGTTTTGCCCATGGTCACAAACACCTTTTTCCAACTGGATAAACGCGACCCCCTTGTGGGAGCTGGCTTGCCTGCGATGCAGACGACTCGGTACCTCAGGTACACCGAGGTGATGCTATCGCAGGCAAGCCAGCTCCCACAGGGGATCGCCTACATGCTTGGCACGATGTGGCGGCACATTGGCCGGGATCGCCTCCCTGTGGCGATAGCCGCTTCAGGGTCATGGGACCAGACTGGAATCTTTCCAGAGGAGATCCACCATGAGCACCACCATAGCCGGTATCCAGATCCCTGACAGCACCTTGGCCAGGGCCACCACCGAATACATCCGCGACGTCGAATCGGACCTGCTCTACCACCATTCGCGCCGCGTCTTCCTGTTCGGCGCCTTGAGCGGTGAGCGCAAGCAATTGGCCTACGACCCGGAGTTGCTCTACGTCGGCGCGATGTTCCATGACCTGGGGCTGGTGGAAGGCCACCGCAGTGACGACGAGCGCTTCGAAGTGGACGGCGCCAACGCCGCCGCCGCATTTCTCAAGCCCTATGGGTTGAGCGATGACGATATCGAACAAGTGTGGTTGTCCATCGCACTGCACACCACGCCGGGTGTGCCGAAACACTTGCGTCCCACCGTAGCGCTGGTGACCGCTGGTGTGGAGATGGATGTGCTGGGCATGGACTACGCCGCGTTCAGCAGCGCGCAGCGCGAAGCGGTGGTGCATGCGCATCCACGGGGTGAAGGGTTCAAGGAGTGCATCATCTGCGCGTTCGCCGACGGCTTGCGCCATCGCCCGCAGACCACGTTTGGCAATGTTAAGACCGACGTGCTGGTGGACCAGGAGCCGGGGTTCAAGCCGATGAATTTTGTGCAGGTGATCCGCACGTCGCCGTGGGCTGACTGAAACCCGATGTTATAAGCACCGCAAAACTACTGTGGGAGCTGGCTTGCCTGCGATGACGGTGAGTCAGCACCTTATAAGTGACTGATACACCGCCATCGCAGGCAAGCCAGCTCCCACATTTTCACCCTGCTCCGGCAGTCAGACCGGCGCTGGCGCCCGGCGCTTGTCCGGCTGCTGCCAGCCATCCGCTGCGGCTTCTTCAATCGCTTGCTGAATAGCCTTCTTGCGATGCTCTTCGGCCCGACGGCTGAAGAACCACACCAGGAAGGTCACCAGCGACACCGCCAACAGAATCAGGCTCGCCACGGCGTTGATCTCGGGTTTAACCCCCAGACGCACCGCCGAGAACACTTCCATCGGCAAGGTGGTGGAACCAGGGCCCGACACGAAGCTGGCCAGTACCAGGTCGTCCAGCGATAGCGCGAACGACATCATGCCGCCCGCTGCCAGCGATGGCGCGATCATCGGGATGGTGATCAGGAAGAACACCTTCCACGGCCGTGCGCCCAAGTCCATCGCCGCCTCTTCGATCGACAGGTCCAGCTCACGCAAGCGCGCCGACACCACCACCGCCACATACGCCGCACAGAAGGTGGTGTGGGCGATCCAGATGGTGACGATGCCACGTTCCTGGGGCCAGCCGATCATCTGCGCCATGGCCACGAATAGCAGCAACAGCGACAGACCGGTGATCACTTCGGGCATCACCAACGGTGCCGTCACCAGGCCACCGAACAGCGTGCGGCCCTTGAACTGGCTGATGCGCGTCAGCACGAAGGCCGCCAGGGTACCCAACGCCACCGCCGCCACCGCCGTGTAGCAGGCAATTTCCAGGGAGCGGGCCACCGAGCCCATCAACTGGGTGTTGTCCAACAGGCCCACGTACCACTTGATCGACCAACCGCCCCACACTGTCACCAGCTTGGATTCGTTGAACGAGTAGATCACCAGGATCAACATTGGCAGGTAGATGAACAACAGGCCTGCGACCAGCATGAAGCTGGAGAAACGAAAGCGCTTCATATCTTGCCCTCCAGCTCTTTGGCCTGGCTGCGGTTGAACAGGATGATCGGCACGATCAGGATCGCCAGCATCACCACCGCCAGGGCAGACGCCACCGGCCAGTCACGGTTGTTGAAGAACTCTTGCCACAACACCTTACCGATCATCAGGGTTTCCGGGCCGCCGAGCAGTTCAGGAATCACGAACTCGCCCACCACCGGGATAAACACCAGCATGCAACCGGCGATGATGCCGTTCTTGGACAGCGGCACGGTGATTTTCCAGAAGCTGTTGAAGGTACTCGAACCGAGGTCCGAAGCAGCTTCCAGCAGGCTCTGGTCGTGCTTCACCAGGTTGGCGTACAGGGGCAGGATCATGAACGGCAGGTACGAATAGACCACGCCGATGTACACCGCGATGTTGGTGTTGAGGATCTGCAGCGGCTCGTTGATCAAGCCCATGGACATCAGGAAGCCATTGAGCAGGCCGTTGTTGCTGAGGATGCCCATCCACGCATACACCCGGATCAGGATCGCGGTCCAGGTGGGCATCATGATCAGCAGCACCAGCACGGTCTGCATCTCTTTGCGCGCGGTGGCAATGGCGTAGGCCATCGGGTAGCCGATCAGCAGGCACAGCAGCGTGCTGAAAAACGCCATCTTCAGCGAGCCCAGGTAGGCGGCGATGTACAACTCGTCGCCCGCCAGCAAGCTGTAGTTGGCCAGGTTCAGCACCACCTCCAGCTTTTGCTCAACGTAGGTATAGATCTCGGTATAGGGCGGGATCGCCACATCGGCTTCGGCAAAGCTGATTTTCAGCACGATGAAAAACGGCAGTGCGAAAAACAGGAACAGCCAGAGGAAAGGAATCCCGATGACCACCTGCTTGCCATTGGGCACGATGCGATCCAAGCGCCGCTTGAATTTCTTCATGTTCATGAGCGAAGTACCACGCCGCTGTCGTCTTCCCACCACACGTACACCTGGTCACCCCAGGTTGGGCGCTGGCCACGGCGTTCGGCGTTGGCAACGAAAGACTGCACCAGCTTGCCGCTCGGCAGCTCCACGTAGAACACCGAGTGGCCGCCCAGGTAGGCGATGTCGTGCACCTTGCCGCTGGACCAGTTGTGCTCGCAGGTCGGCATTTCAGTGGTCACCAGCAGCTTTTCCGGGCGAATCGCGTAGGTCACCGACTTGTCTTCCACCGAGGTGGCGATGCCGTAGCCCACGTAGATGTCGCGGTCCAGGTCCGGGCACTTGAGCACCGCGTGGCCTTCAGCGTCGTCCACCACTTGGGTGTCGAAAATGTTGACGTTGCCAATGAACTCGCACACCAGGCGGCTGGTGGGCGTTTCGTAGATATCGATGGGGCTGCCGATCTGGGCGATCCAGCCCAGGTGCATGATCGCGATGCGTTCGGCCATGGTCATGGCCTCTTCCTGGTCGTGGGTCACCATCACGCAGGTCACGCCGACGCGCTCGATGATTTCCACCAACTCCAGTTGCATCTGCGAGCGCAGCTTCTTGTCCAGGGCGCCCATCGGCTCATCGAGCAGCAGCAGTTTCGGGCGCTTGGCCAGGGAGCGGGCCAGTGCCACGCGCTGGCGTTGACCGCCGGACAGTTGGTGCGGCTTGCGCTTGGCATATTGGCTCATCTGTACCAGCTTGAGCATCTCGGCCACGCGTGCGTCGACTTCAGCCTTGGGGATCTTGTCCTGTTGCAAGCCGAAGGCGATGTTCTGCGCCACGGTCATGTGCGGGAACAAGGCGTAGGACTGGAACATCATGTTGATCGGCCGCTCGTAGGGCGGCATGTCGGTGATGTCCACACCGTCGAGGTAGATGCGACCTTCGGTTGGGCGCTCGAAACCTGCAAGCATGCGCAGCAAGGTGGATTTGCCCGAACCCGAACCGCCGAGCAAGGCGAAGATCTCGCCTTTCTTGATTTCCAGGGACACATCGTCCACGGCAATCGTCTCGTCGAACTTCTTCGTGACCCGGTCGATTTTGACCAACACCTTTTTCGGTGTCTGGTCGCCCTCGAGGGCTTTCTTATAGGCGCCGGAGGCAACTGCCATTTACGAAACTCCCAAAAAAAACTGTGCAGCCGGCCCAATGCGGGCCAGCCTTGGATAGTTTGAGCCTTACTTGCCCGTCTTGACCTTGGTCCAGCTACGGGTCATTAAACGCTGCACTTTCGGGGGTAGCTCAAAGTTGACGAATGTCCGCTCGAGAACCGCCTGCGGTGGGTAAACCGCTGCGTCGGTGCGTATCGATTGCTCCATCAGTTTGTCCGCCCCTGGGTTAGGGTTGGCGTAACCGACTTGATCGCTGACCTGAGCGATCACCTCAGGCTGCAGCAAATAGTTGATGAAGGCATGGGCTTCCTTGACGTTGCTGGCATCCTTGGGAATCGCCAGCACGTCGAACCACAGGTTGCCGCCTTCTTTGGGAATCGTGTAGGCGATGTTCACGCCTTTGCCCGCCTCCGCCGCACGGGCCTTGGCCTGGAACACATCGCCGGAGAAACCGGCCGCCACGCAGATGTTGCCGTTGGCCAGGTCCGAAATGTATTTGGAGGAATGGAAGTAGGTCACGTAGGGCCGCACTTTCAGCAGTTTTTCCTCGGCCTTCTTGTAGTCGGCCGGGTTGGTGCTGTTGGGGTCCAGGCCCATGTAGTTGAGTACTGCGGGCAGCATTTCATCGGCCGAGTCCATGAACGACACACCGCAAGTGGCCAACTTCTTCATGTTTTCCGGTTCGAACAACACGGCCCAGGAGTCGATCTTGTCGACCCCCAGCACTTCCTTGACCTTGTCGACGTTGTAGCCAATGCCATTGGTGCCCCACAGGTACGGCACCGCGTACTGATTGCCCGGGTCGTTCTTTTCCAGGCGCTTGAGCAGCACCGGGTCGAGGTTGGCGTAGTTTGTCAGCAGTGACTTGTCGAGCTTCTGGAATGCCCCGGCCTTAATCTGCTTGCCCAGGAAATGGTTGGACGGCACCACCACGTCGTAGCCGGTGCGCCCGGCGAGCAACTTGCCTTCCAGGGTTTCGTTGGAGTCAAACACGTCATACACAGGCTTGATACCACTGGCCTTTTCGAAGTTGGCGAGGGTGTCGGGGCCGATGTAGTCCGACCAGTTATAAATATGCACCGTCGGTGCGGCCTGTACGCTGGCAGCCAGCGTGATACCTGCACCCACCAGCATGGCTTTGCGAAATAAAGAAATTGGCAAGTGGAGGTCCTCTTGAATAGTTGGGGCCTTGAAGTTGTTGCCCGGCAACAAAACCGGCGCGCAACTTACCGTCGATAAACCGATCCGGCAAAACTTTCTTTGATCTAATTTGTGGGAGGGGGCTTGCCCCCGATGGCGATGCACCATCCGAGAGAATCGCCGACTGACACTCCGTCATCGGGGGCAAGCCCCCTCCCACAGGTTTTGAGGCTTACTTGCCCGATTTGATCTTGGTCCAGCTACGGGTCATTTCACGCTGAGTTGCCGCTGGCATGTCGGCAATGGCGTAGAGCTTGGATTGCACTTCGGCCGACGGATAAATACCCGGGTCGCTGGTGATGTCTTTATCGACCAGGGCAGTGGCTTTCTCGTTACCGTTCGGGAAACGCACACTGTTGGTGATCGCGGCCATGACGTCTGGCTTGAGCAGGTAGTTCATGAATGCGTAGGCAGCCTCGACGTTTTCGGCATCCTTGGGAATGGCGACCATGTCGAAGAAGCTGCCAGCACCTTCCTTGGGAATGTCGTAGGCGATCTTGACCTTGCCACCGGCTTCAGCCGCGCGGGTTTTGGCCTGTTCGATGTCACCCGAGTAGCCCACAGCCACGCAGATGTTGCCGTTGGCCAGGTCGGAGATGTACTTGGAGGAGTGGAAGTAGCCGATCGAAGGACGGATTTTCATGAACAGGTCTTCGGCCTGTTTCAGATCAGCCTTCTTCGTAGTGTCGGTCGGCAGGCCCAGGTAATGCAGCGCTACCGGCAGCATTTCGGTCGGCGAATCGAGGAAGCTCACGCCGCAGCTTTTCAGCTTGGCGATGTTTTCCGGCTTCATCAGTACGTCCCACGAGTCGATCTTGTCCACGCCCAGTGCGGCCTTGACCTTCTCCGGGTTGTAGCCGATGCCCATCGAGCCCCACATGTACGGGAAGGCGTGCTTGTTGTCCGGGTCGCTGACCGATACGGCCTTGAGCAGGGATTTGTTCAGGTTGCCGTAGTTGGACAGCTTGGACTTGTCCAGCTCCTGGTAGACACCGGCCTTGATCTGCTTGGCGAGGAAGCTGTTCGACGGCACGACGATGTCGTAGCCGGACTTGCCTGCCAGCAACTTGGCTTCCAGGGTTTCGTTGCTGTCAAAAACGTCGTACACCACTTTGATGCCCGACTCTTTTTCAAAGTTGGCGATGGTGTCCGGTGCAATGTAGTCGGACCAGTTGTAAACGTGCAGCACTTTATTGTCTGCCTGGGCCGCGCCCGCCATTGCACCCATCAGGGACAAGGCGAGGAGGGTCTTGCCAGCGTTCTTCAAACCTAATGCCTTCATTTGGTGATGCTCCAATTTTTTCTTTTTTGGGCCACAAGCGTTGTATGTTTTACGGCCCAACCGAAGGGCAACAAAACAGGGCGACAGTCTGGCAAGTTCAGGGGCTGGCTTTCAACCAAAGCCCCTGCCTTTTTAACTGCCCAGTGCACCGCGCACTGAGCCTAGCACTTAGCCCTGCAAGGCAGCCAAAGTCAGGTCCAGGCAATGGCGGGCCTTGGTGACCAGCTCGTCGATTTCAGCCTTGCTGATGACCAGTGGCGGCGAAATGATCATAGTGTCGCCCACGGCGCGCATGATCAGGCCATTTTCAAAGCAGAAGGTTCGGCAGATCATGCCGGCGCCTTTGCCTTCGTGACGCTTGCGCGTCGCCTTGTCCTGCACCAGCTCGATCGCACCGAGCATACCGACGCCGCGTACTTCACCCACCAGCGGATGATCGCCCAGTTCCCTCAGACGTTTCTGCAAATACGGTGCCGTTTCGTCGTGCACTCGGTTAACGATTTTTTCATCGCGCAGGATGCGGATGTTTTCCAGCGCAACAGCCGCGGCCACCGGGTGGCCGGAGTAGGTAAAGCCGTGGTTGAAATCGCCCCCTTCGTTGAGCACCGCCACCACTTCGTCACGCACGATCAGGCCGCCCATGGGCACGTAGCCCGAGGTCAGGCCCTTGGCGATGGTCATCATGTGCGGCTTGAGGTCGTAGAAATCGCTACCGAACCACTCACCGGTACGGCCGAAGCCGCAGATTACTTCGTCGGCGACAAACAGGATGTCGTACTTGGCGAGGATTTCCTTGATGCGCGGCCAGTACGTGGCAGGCGGCACGATCACGCCACCGGCGCCCTGGATCGGCTCGGCAATAAAGGCGCCGACGTTGTCCACGCCCAGCTCCAGGATTTTCTCTTCCAACTGGTTTGCGGCCCACACACCGAATTCCTCGGGGCTCATGTCGCCGCCTTCGCCAAACCAGTACGGCTGCGCGATGTGGGTAATGCCCGGGATCGGCAAGTCGCCCTGCTCGTGCATATAGGTCATGCCGCCCAGGCTGGCGCCGGCCACGGTAGAGCCGTGGTAGCCATTCTTGCGGGCAATGATGGTTTTCTTGTTGGGCTGGCCCTTGATCGCCCAGTAGTGGCGGACCATGCGCAACATGGTGTCGTTGCCTTCGGAGCCGGAGCCGGTGAAGAACACGTGATTCATGCCTGCCGGCGCGACATCGGAAATGACCTTGGCCAACTCCAATACCGGCGGGTGTGCGGTCTGGAAGAACAGGTTGTAGTACGGCAGTTCTTTCATCTGTTTGGCGGCGGCATCGGCCAGTTCATCGCGACCGTAACCGATCGCCACGCACCACAGGCCGGCCATGCCGTCGAGGATCTTGTTGCCTTCGCTGTCCCACAGGTAAACACCGTGGGCTTTGGTGATGATCCTTGGGCCTTTCTCTTTCAATTGCTTGAAGTCGCTGAACGGCGCCAGGTGGTGATCATTGCTCAAGGCTTGCCATTCACGGGTTTGCGGGTTGTTGCTGGACATACCAATCTCCTAGACTTTTCAGTGAAGGCGCGCCATTTAAAAGGCGCGCCCGGCGCATCAGACGGCGAAGAGCAGGAATTCCCGCTCCCACGAACTGATCACGCGCTTGAAGTTTTCATGCTCGGCCCGCTTGACCGCGACGTAGCCTGTGATGAATTTTTGCCCCAGGTATTTCTCGATGGTCTTGCTGTTTTCCATGCGTTCCAGAGCGTCTTCGATGGTCAACGGCAGGCGCAGGTTGCGCCGCTCATAACCACGGCCCACCACCGGCGCGCTCGGGTTATGGCCTTCGACCATGCCGATGTAGCCGCACAACAGGCTGGCGGCAATCGCCAGATACGGGTTGGCGTCGGCTCCCGGCAGGCGGTTTTCCACGCGGCGGTTCTGCGGGCCGGCATCCGGTACGCGCAGGCCGACGGTGCGGTTTTCTTCGCCCCATTCCACGTTCACCGGCGCCGAGGTATCGGGCAGGAAGCGGCGGAACGAGTTCACGTTGGGGGCGAATAAAGGCAGCAATTCAGGGATGAACTTCTGCAGGCCGCCGATGTGGTTGAGGAACAGCTGGCTCATGGTCCCGTCTTCATTGGAGAAGACGTTCTTGCCGGTGGCAATGTCGATGATGCTCTGGTGCAGGTGCATCGCGCTGCCGGGCTCGCCGGTCATGGGCTTGGCCATGAAGGTGGCGGCCACGTCGTGCTTGAGCGCGGCTTCACGCATGGTGCGCTTGAACACCAGGATCTGGTCGGCCAGGGACAGGGCATCGCCGTGACGGAAGTTGATTTCCATCTGCGCGGTGCCGTCCTCGTGGATCAGGGTGTCGAGGTCCAGCTCCTGCAGTTCGCACCAGTCGTAGACGTCTTCAAACAGCGGGTCGAATTCGTTGGCTGCTTCTATAGAAAAGGACTGGCGACCGGTTTCCGGGCGGCCGGAGCGGCCAATCGGCGGTTGCAGCGGGAAGTCCGGGTCTTCGCAGCGCTTGGTCAGGTAGAACTCCATCTCCGGCGCCACGATGGGCTGCCAGCCGCGGTCGGAGTAGAGCTTGAGGACTTTCTTAAGCACGTTGCGCGGCGACAGCTCGATCGGGTTGCCTTGCTTGTCGTAGGTGTCGTGGATCACCTGGGCGGTCGGTTCGATGGCCCAGGGCACCAGGAATACCGCGTTCTGGTCGGGGCGGCAGATCATGTCGATGTCGGCCGGGTCGAGCAATTCGTAATAGATGTCGTCTTCGACATAATCGCCGGTCACGGTCTGCAACAGAACGCTCTCGGGCAGGCGCATGCCTTTTTCGGCAATGAACTTATTGGTCGGCGAGATCTTGCCCCGGGTAATGCCGGTGAGGTCGCCAATCATGCATTCGACTTCTGTGATCTTGTGGTCTTTCAACCAATCGGTGAGCTGGTCGAGGTTGTTACTCATAAATGCCTCTGGGCTGGGTTTCCTGGCATCCATTAAAGGCCAGGCGTTGGTTGACGCAGCATCCGCGTCGTTTTTTCATTCAGGGTAGGAGCTTACCTGCCATTTGCCCGCAGGTTGCATTCCTCAGGCCAAAGTTGTGCGCAATTATGATCGGCACGGCGGATGAGGGTCGCTCAGTGGCGTCGGAGATGGCAAAAAGGAGATCGGCCGGGCCGTCAAGAATATTGGCCGGTGCCTGAGCATTCACACGGGGCGAACGAGCTGCGGACAAAGCCTGGCTGAAGCAGGCGCAGACGCCGATTGGCGGCAGGTGAAACATGAAGCACCCCGGTATTATTGCTGTTATGGGTTTGAATCGAGCTTAGCCTTGTTCATTTTTTTACACAACACCCCCGTAAAAAATCCTACACGGCCCGCTCAAGCCTGCAGGTCCCAAGCCCCTAAAACCCAAAAAACCGCCCCAAAACCCCGCAAAAAAGGCTCCATGGCGCTTTTTTAGGGCAAAAAATGCCTCGCTTGACTTCGGCAGGCCGTTCGGGTTGACTGAAACCAGAAAAGATCAATGATTGATATTTTTAACAACAAAGGTGTTGCATCATGTCGGTACCCCCGCGTGCCGTTCAGCTTAACGAAGCGAACGCGTTCCTTAAGGATCATCCTGAGGTTCTGTACGTAGACCTTCTAATTGCGGATATGAATGGTGTGGTGCGCGGTAAGCGCATCGAACGCACCAGCCTCCACAAGGTTTACGAGAAGGGCATTAACCTGCCTGCCTCTTTATTTGCCCTGGATATCAACGGCTCTACGGTGGAAAGCACCGGCCTGGGCCTGGACATCGGTGATGCTGACCGAATCTGTTATCCAATCCCCGACACCCTGTGCAATGAACCCTGGCAAAAGCGCCCTACCGCGCAACTGCTGATGACCATGCACGAACTTGAAGGTGAACCTTTCTTCGCCGATCCGCGCGAAGTGCTCCGCCAAGTTGTTACCAAGTTTGACGACCTCGGTCTGACCATCTGCGCCGCCTTCGAGCTTGAGTTCTACCTGATCGACCAGGAGAACGTGAACGGCCGGCCACAACCGCCCCGCTCACCGATTTCCGGCAAACGCCCGCACTCGACACAGGTCTACCTGATCGACGACCTCGACGAATACGTCGACTGCCTCCAGGACATTCTGGAAGGTGCCAAGGAGCAAGGCATCCCAGCGGACGCCATCGTCAAGGAAAGTGCCCCGGCGCAGTTCGAAGTGAACCTGCATCACGTTGCCGACCCGATCAAGGCCTGTGATTACGCGGTACTGCTCAAGCGCCTGATCAAGAACATCGCCTACGACCATGAGATGGACACCACCTTCATGGCCAAGCCTTACCCAGGCCAGGCAGGCAACGGTTTGCACGTGCACATCTCCATTCTGGACAAGGACGGCAAGAACATCTTTGCCAGCGAGGATCCCGAGCAGAACGCCGCATTGCGTCACGCGATCGGCGGTGTGCTGGAGACCCTGCCCGCCCAGATGGCGTTCCTGTGCCCCAACGTCAACTCCTACCGTCGTTTCGGCGCACAGTTCTACGTGCCGAACTCGCCGTGCTGGGGCCTGGATAACCGCACCGTGGCGATTCGCGTACCCACTGGCTCGTCCGATGCCGTGCGTATCGAACACCGTGTGGCTGGCGCCGATGCCAACCCTTACCTGCTGATGGCCTCGGTATTGGCGGGCGTGCACCACGGCCTGACCAACAAGATCGAGCCGAACGCTCCGGTGGAAGGCAACAGCTACGAGCAGAACGAGCAGAGCCTGCCGAACAACCTGCGCGATGCCCTGCGTGAGTTGGACGACAGCGAGGTAATGGCCAAGTACATCGATCCTAAATACATCGATATCTTCGTCGCCTGTAAGGAAAGTGAGCTGGAGGAGTTTGAACACTCCATCTCCGACCTTGAGTACAACTGGTACCTGCATACCGTGTAAGCGGTTGCTGCAATAAAAGAACGCCGCTGATTTTGGTCAGTGGCGTTTTTTTATGGGTTTATTTTGGAAACCGGGTTCGCCTCATCGCAGGCAAGCCAGCTCCCACATTTGATCGCGTTCCAACCTTCAAATGCGTTCCATTGTGGGAGCTGGCTTGTCGGGTCGCCGCATCGCTGCGATAGCGGCCTGGCAGACAACACACCTTCCTGCTCATACAATGCCCGCTGCCTTGTAGGAGACATCCATGACCACCCGCCCCGCCGCCCCTCGCAAACCCCGCGCCCGCAGCCAGGCCCGGATCGATGCGATCCTTGAAGCCGCCCGCACCTTGCTGGCCGCCGGAGGTGTGGCCAGTTTGTCGATCTACAGCGTGGCCGAACGAGCACAGATACCACCGTCATCGGTGTACCACTTTTTCGCCAGTGTGCCGGCGTTGCTGGAGGCGTTGACCGCTGACGTTCACGCAGCCTTTCGCGCCGCCATCCAGGCACCCATCGAGCATGAATCGCTCAAGCATTGGCGCGACCTGTCCTACATCGTTGAACAACGCATGCTCAGCATCTACAGCAACGATGCCGCGGCACGCCAGTTGATCCTCGCTCAGCACGGGTTGGCCGAAGTGACCCAGGCCGACCGCCAGCATGATCTGGAATTGGGCGACTTGATGCTGGCGGTGTTCAATCGCCACTTTGAAGTGCCAACGCTTCCGAGCGATGTGGACGTGTTTGCCCTGGCATTGGAGTTGAGCGACCGCGTGTACGCGCGGTCGGTGCATCAGCATGGGCTGATTACGCCGCGCATGGCGGAGGAAGGGATGCGGGTGTTTGACGCGTATGTGGGGCTTTATTTGCCGGCCTATCTGCCCAAGCGCTGATCGTTCCCACGCTCTGCGTGGGAATACATCCCGTGGCGCTCTGCGTCACCTTTGGCACAGCGGGGCGCGGAGCGCCCCAGGCGGCATTCCCACGCAGAGCGTGGGAACGATCAGTGGCGTTATCACAACTTGGCAATCGACACCTCAGTGGATTTCACAAAGGCAATCACTTCACTGCCGATCACCAGCTCCAACTCCTTGACCGAACGGGTGGTGATCACCGAGGTGACAATGCCGGACGCGGTCTGCACGTCAATTTCCGACAGCACGTCGCCAACCACGATTTCCTTGATGGTGCCTTTGAACTGGTTACGCACGTTGATGGCTTTAATAGTCATGGTGTTTTTCCTGTGTGAGTTATTGAGCCCAACGCAATTGCGTCGGCAGCGGTGAAACAGGTTCGGGTTCCGGTGGGGAACCGGGTAGCGACAGCACGCGGTTGAGCACTTCGGCTTCCAGCGCGGCCAGGCGGTGTGAGCCACGGGCCCGTGGGCGTGGCAGGTCGATGTTCAGGTCGAGGCCGATTTCGCCGTTTTCAATCAGAATCACGCGGTCGGCAATCGCCACGGCTTCGCTGACGTCGTGGGTCACCAGCAACACCGTGAAACCGTGCTTGCGCCACAGGTTTTCGATCAGTTGCTGCATCTCGATGCGGGTCAGGGCATCCAGTGCGCCCAGCGGCTCATCGAGCAGCAACAGGCGCGGCTGGTGGATCAACGCCCGGGCGAGTGCCACGCGCTGTTTCTGGCCACCGGACAACGCCGCCGGCCATTCATTGGCGCGCTCGGCCAGGCCAACCGCTTCCAGCGCATCCAGCGCTTTGGGCCGCCAGTCGCCCTTGAGGCCCAGGCCGACGTTATCGATGATCTTTTTCCAGGGCAGCAAACGCGCTTCCTGAAACATCAACCGTGTATCTTCAATCGCTTCGTGCAGTGGCGCGGAGCCGGCCAGCAGCTCGCCGCCACTGGCTTTGTCCAGCCCCGCCAACAGGCGCAGCAAGGTACTTTTGCCGCAACCGCTGCGGCCGACCACAGCCACGAACTGCCCCGCAGGAATATGCAGGTCGATCTCTTTGAGCACTTCGCGGGTACCAAAGGCCTTGCGCAATTTGCGCACCGCCAGTGGGATACCCTTCAACAGACGCGGAGGTTGTTGGGCCGTCATGCTGCACCTCCTTTGACTTGATACGCCGGGTGCCAGCGCAGCCACACACGTTCCAGCCCACGGGCTGCCAGGTCGGCCAGTTTGCCGAGGATGGCGTACATGACGATGGCCAGTACCACCACGTCGGTTTGCAGGAATTCACGGGCATTCATCGCGAGGTAACCGATGCCGGAACTTGCCGAAATGGTTTCCGCCACGATCAGCGTCAGCCACATGAAGCCCAGGGCGAAGCGCACCCCCACCAGGATCGACGGCAGCGCGCCCGGCAAAATCACTTGCCAGAACAGGCTGAAACCGGACAAGCCATAGCTGCGCGACATCTCCACCAATGCCGGGTCGACATTGCGAATGCCGTGGTAAGTGTTCAGGTAGATCGGGAACAAGGTCCCCAGGGCCACCAGGAAAATTTTCGCGGTCTCATCAATGCCGAACCACAGGATCACCAGCGGAATCAGCGCCAGGTGCGGCACGTTGCGGATCATCTGCACGGAGCTGTCGAGCAAGCGCTCGCCCCACTTCGACAAGCCGGTGATAAAGCCCAGGGCCAGACCGATGCTGCCTCCGATCACAAAGCCCAGGCCGGCGCGCCAGCCGCTGATGGCCAGGTGCGTCCAGATTTCGCCGCTGACCACCAGGTTCACCCCGGCTTCGATCACTGCACTCGGCGCTGGCAGAATGCGCGTCGACAACCAACCCGCCGACACCGACAACTGCCACACCGCCAGCAATAAGATCGGCAGCACCCAGGGCGCCACGCGATGGCTGATTTTTTCTAAGTCCATAACGGCGCCTCAGCTCTGTGACGCAGCTTTGGGAAGGATGTCGTTGGCCACCATCTCGCCAAACGGACTGACGTAGCCGGCGCTTTTTGGCAGCTCGGGACGTTCGATATCCAGGTGCGGGAACAACAGCTCGGCGACCCGATACGACTCTTCCAGGTGTGGATAACCGGAGAAGATAAAGGTATCGATACCCAGGTCCGCGTACTCCTTGACCCGTGCCGCAACCGTGGGGCCATCGCCCACCAGCGCCGTCCCTGCGCCGCCACGTACCAGGCCGACGCCGGCCCACAGGTTGGGGCTGACTTCCAGGTTGTCACGGCTACCGCCGTGCAAGGCTGCCATGCGTTGCTGGCCCACCGAATCGAAGCGCGCCAAGGACGCCTGGGCGCGGGCGATGGTCTCGTCGTCCAGGTGGGAGATCAGTTTGTCGGCGGCTTTCCAGGCTTCGTCGTTGGTTTCGCGCACGATCACATGCAAGCGAATGCCAAAGCGCACCGTGCGTCCCAGTTTTGCAGCCTTGGCGCGTACCTGCGCGATCTTTTCCGCAACGGCTGCCGGCGGCTCGCCCCAGGTCAGCACCATCTCCACCTGTTCGGCCGCCAAGTCCTGGGCGGCCTCGGAGGAACCGCCGAAATACAGCGGCGGGCGTGGCTGCTGGATCGGTGGGTAGAGCAATTTGGCGCCTTTGACGCTGATGTGCTCGCCGTCGTAATCCACGGTCTCGCCTTCCAGCACACGGCGCCAGATGCGGGTGAATTCCACCGACGCCTGGTAGCGTTCTTCATGGCTCAAGAACAATCCGTCGCCAGCCAGTTCTTCCGGATCGCCACCGGTGACCAGGTTGAACAGCGCACGGCCACCAGACAGGCGATCCAGGGTCGCGGCCTGACGCGCGGCCACGGTCGGGGAGATGATCCCAGGGCGCAGGGCAACCAGGAATTTCAAGCGCTGGGTCACGGGGATCAGCGAGGCGGCCACCAACCACGAGTCTTCGCAAGAGCGGCCCGTAGGGATCAACACCCCGCCGAAACCCAGGCGGTCGGCAGCCTGGGCCACTTGTTGCAGGTAACCGTGGTCGACAGCGCGGGCGCCTTCGGCGGTGCCAAGGTAATGACCGTCGCCGTGGGTGGGCAGGAACCAGAAAATATTGAGGCTCATGGAGTTGTCTCCTGAATGAAGTCGGATTACGGCGCTTTGGCAACCGCGGCGGGTGGCGTCCAGATCACGTCCTTGATGCTCAAGGGCTTGGGGATCAATTTGAGTTGGTAGAAGGTGTCTGCGATTTTCTGCTGGGCGGCGACCACTTCCGGGGTCAGGAACAGCGCGCCGTAGCCCTGGCGTTTCACCGATGTGAGGGTGATATCTGCCGGCAGGCCGAGCAGTGGGGCGACCTGCTCAGTCACTTCCTGCGGGTTGGCCTTGGACCATTCGCCTACCGCACGCACCTCTTCCACCAACGCCTTGATCACTTGCGGGTGCTGTTCGGCGTAGGGTTTGGTGGCCAGGTAAAACTGATGGTTGTCGGCAATTGCGGTGCCGTCTCGCAGGGTGCGCGCTTGCAGTTGCTTCTCGGCGGCGGCCTGGTACGGGTCCCAGATTACCCAGGCGTCCACGCTGCCACGCTCGAATGCGGCACGGGCATCGGCGGGGGGCAGGAACACGGTCTTTACGTCGGTGTAGTTGAGGCCGGCATCTTCCAGGGCACGCACCAGCAGGTAGTGCACGTTGGAGCCTTTGTTGAGCACGACCTTTTTACCCTTGAGCTCGGCCACCGATTTGATCGGCGAGTCCTTGGGCACCAGGATCGCTTCGCTGGTAGGCGCGGGTGGTTCGTAGGCGACGTAGAGCAGATCGGCGCCAGCCGCCTGGGCAAACACCGGTGGGGTTTCGCCGGTAACGCCGAAGTCGATGGAGCCGACGTTCAGGCCCTCGAGCAATTGCGGGCCACCGGGAAACTCGGTCCACTGCACCTGCACGCCTTGGTCGGCCAGGCGTCTTTCCAGGGTGCCCTTGGCCTTGAGCAGCACCAGGGTGCCGTACTTCTGATAACCGATCCGCAAGGTCTCGGCGGCTTGGGCTTGAACGATGGCGCCGAAGGACACAGCCGCAGCAAAGAGTGCGACCAGACCACGACGCAAGATGACAGTGCGCATGGCGCTCTCTCCAACTGTGCGATTAGGGTTTTGGCTGCACCTGCTTGGCCGTTGTCGGCTGAGTAAGGTGAGGGTTTCCAGCTTTTCGGGGTGAGGCTCAGATGCTCCAGCGAGCACTCAACAAACGTTCATTCAATACGTCAGGGTCCAAAGGTTTTGGCCGTCGCGCCATGGCGCTGTAGAGCTGCTCCAGGGCTTCGTGCAGACGCTGTTCAAGTACCGGCACCAGTTGCGCCTGAACACTGCCTTCGCCATAGGCGATCTGGCTGTCTTCGGCAAAAATACCGTGGAGCAATTCCTGCGCCTTGAGGGCAGACAGCACCGGCTTCAGGGCGTAGTCCACCGCCAGCATGTGGGCGATGCTGCCGCCGGTCGCCATCGGCAGCACCACCTTATGGGCCAGCGCACGCTCCGGCAGCAGGTCCAGTACGGTTTTCAACGCCCCGGAAAACGACGCCTTGTACACCGGCGTGGCGATCACCAGCCCGTCAGCATTGGCAACTTGTTGCAGCAGGTCGATGACCTTGGGGCTGTCGAAGCGTGCGTGCAGCAAGTCTTCAGCCGGGAAGTCCCGTACCTGGTAACTCACCACTTCCACGCCCTGCTGTTGCAGCCACTGACGGGTTTTATCCAGCAAGACCCCAGAGCGGGAACGCTGGCTGGGACTGCCTCCAAGTGTTACGACCAGCATGCAGGAGATTCCTTGAGCAAGTGTCGGCGGTTCGCTGTGCGGCGATGGCGCCAAGATGGGATAGACCTTATCAGCAGATTTATATATCTATAAATCTTATTTATTCATTTGTTTATTCCATAAATACATAAGCGTTTAACCAATCGCCAGGCGAAAAAAAAGGCCGTCGAAACGGCCTGAAAACCCCTGCTGTGTGAGACGGTTTGCAACTTGAAGCCTGTGCTGTTCATCAGGCCGCCATCGCGGGCAAGCCCGGCTCCCACAGGGGAATGCGGTCAACTGTGGGAGCCGGGTTTGCCCGCGATGGCGATATCAGCCTTAACGATTGGGTTGTGGGGTAAGACGCAGGTACGGCTTCACCGCGCGATAGCCCTTGGGAAAGCGTTTCTTGATCTCTTCCTCGTCCTTGAGTGACGGCACGATCACCACTTCATCCCCATCCTGCCAGTTGGCCGGCGTCGCCACCTTGTGGTTGTCGGTCAGTTGCAGCGAGTCGATCACCCGCAGGATTTCATGGAAGTTACGCCCGGTACTGGCCGGGTAGGTGATGGTCAGGCGGATCTTCTTGTTCGGGTCGATCACGAACAAGGAGCGCACGGTGAGGGTATCGCTGGCATTCGGGTGGATCAGGTCGTAGAGGTCCGAGACCTTGCGGTCGGCGTCGGCCAGGATCGGGAAGTTGACCACGGTGTTCTGGGTCTCGTTGATGTCTTCGATCCACTTGTGGTGCGAGTCCACTGGGTCTACCGACAGGGCGATGGCCTTGACCCCACGCTTGGCGAATTCGTCCTTGAGCTTGGCGGTGAAACCCAGTTCGGTAGTGCACACCGGCGTGAAGTCCGCCGGGTGGGAAAACAACACTCCCCAGCTGTCGCCCAGCCATTCGTGGAAGCGAATCTTGCCGGCGCTGGAATCCTGCTCGAAGTCGGGGGCGATGTCGCCCAGTCTTAGGCTCATGGTGTGGCTCCTGATGAGTGCTTATGGAGCCCACTGTGCATGGATTTTTGCTGATTTAAAAAGAATAAATATCGATTTATCTAGACGATAAAGGAATATTAAAAATCAGTTCATTGGACTTGGGAACGGCCTGAGGCCAACATCGCTTACAAGGTTCGAGAAGGCCTTGAGACGCTGCAAAAAAGAGGAACTCAGGAAGGGCTTGCGGGGGTTGAGCCCGACTTGAACAGCAAGACACCTTGCCCGGCATTGCGCCGGGCAAGGTTTTACAGTCTTACAACAGCGGGATCGAGTAGCTGACGATCAGGCGGTTTTCGTCCTGGTTACGTGCGTTGGCGATGTCGCTGCGCCACATAGCGTTTTTCCACGCCACGCCGACGTTTTTCAGCGGACCTTCCGGTACGACGTAGGCAACAGTGATGTCACGTTCCCACTCGGACTGGCCGGTGAACTCGGTACGGTTGCTGGCGACGGTGTCGATATGATCACCTTTCAGGTAAACCACACCCGCGGTCAGGCCAGGTACGCCCACCTTGGCGAAGTCGTAGGAGTAGCGAGCTTGCCAGGTGCGCTCGCCGGCACGGGCGAACTTCTGGATCTGCATGTCGGTGGTGATGTAAGCCGACGAGCCGTCACCCTGGTTCAGCCAAGGGAAGTCGCTGCTGCCGTTGCTGACCTGGTAACCGCCACCGAAGGTGTGGCCGGCAACCGAGTACAGGAACAGGCCGCTGTACAGGTTGTTGTCGACTTTGCCACGGCCGGAGTTCACGCCGCTGTAGTTGCCCGTCGAGAAGTAAGCGGACTGGTTGCCGTTGTTACCATCGTCGGAGCTGTTGAAGTAGCGCAGGTCAGACTTCAGCACGCCTGGACCAATGGCCCAGTTGTGGGTCAGGCCCAGGAAGTGTTGCTTGTAGAAATCTTCCAGGTTGCCGTAGTAGTACTGGGCGGTCAGATCCTTGGTGATCTTGTAGTCGCCACCGGCGTAGTAGAACTTGTTGCTCGAACGCCAGTTCACACCACGGCTGTTGGCGCCGGAGATGGACAGGCTTTCGTTGTTGCTGGAGTTACGGCCCTTGGCCTTTTCGATCTGGCCAGCAACCAGGGTCAGGTCCTTGATATCGCTGGAGGTGATCTGGCCACCCTGGAAGGTTTGCGGCAGCATACGACCATCGTTGGTGACGATGACCGGCAGCTTGGGCTGCAAGGTACCCAGCTTCAGTTCGGTTTGAGAGATCTTGGCTTTGGCAGTCAGGCCCAGGCTGGAGTAGTTATCAACGGCTTCGCCATTGGACTTGCTCGGGAAGATCGTGCCGCCGTAGGAGCTGGCAGTCGCGCCGTTGGTGCCACCGCCGGAATCCAGGCGAACACCCAGCAGGCCGATAGCGTCCAGACCGAAGCCGACGGTGCCTTGGGTGTAACCGGAGATGAAACGCAGATCGAAGCCTTGGCCCCATTCTTCGTTGCGGCTCGGGTTGGCCGTGCCTTCGCGGTTATCGGTGTTGATGTAGAAGTTACGCAGGCCCAGTGTGGCCTTGCTGTCTTCGATGAAACCGGCAGCGCCTGCTTGCTGGGCGATTGCGCCCAACGTTACAGCCACAGCCAAGGTGGACTTCTTCATGTACCGCTCCTCTCATTTCTAATTTTTGTATTTCTTTGGTCTCGGGTCTGACGCCCTCGATCCACAGATGCGCGATTAGCGCCAGATAGTGACCACCAAGTCAATCGTAACCTTGTGTGTCTACTACCTTCGTCTAATCGCAGTTGATTTGGTCCCTGCAGGGTAATGAGTTTTTCATACACCCAAAAAGAATTATTTCATTCTTTTTCATACGATCCAGGAATAAGACTTTCCGTGAAGCTGGCCGGTCAGGATAGACGCGCCGCTCCATAAGCTAATTCCTAAAGGGTATTTACTGGTGCTTTTTTAGATCGATTAGTGTTGGCGTATGGTTGCATACGTCACTCACGATCAAAAAGGCGACGCCATCATGGCCAAACGCACATCCTCCCGTCAATTTGTTACAGTTTTTGTATCGCTATTACTTTCTTTGGGTGTCAACGCCGCCGACCTGACGGTGGGCTATCAGACCGGCATCGATCCCAGCAAGGTTCCCCAGGCCGACGGCCTGTACGAAAAAGCCATCGGCGAAAAAATCGCCTGGCGCCGCTTCAACAGCGGGCCAGAGGTAGTCACGGCCATCGCTTCCGGTGATGTACAAATCGGCAACCTCGGCTCCAGCCCGCTCGCGGCGGCGGCCTCGCGCACCCTGCCGATTGTGGCGTTTATCGTATCGGCACAGATCAACGCTTCTGAAGCCTTGGTGGTGCGCAACGGCAGTGGCATCGATAAACCCCAGGACCTGATCGGCAAAACCATCGCCACGCCCTTCGTCTCCACCTCCCATTACAGCCTGCTCGGCGCGCTGAAACACTGGGGGCTGGACACCAAACAAGTCAAAGTGGTCAACCTGCAACCGGCCGAAATCGCCGCTGCGTGGAAACGCGGCGATATTGATGGGGCTTTTGTGTGGTCCCCGGCCCTGGGTGAAATCCGCAAGAGCGGCAAGACCCTGACAGACGCGGCGCAGGTGGGCCAATGGGGCGCGCCGACGTTTGAGGTATGGGTGGCGCGCAAGGATTTTGCGCAAAAACATCCTGAGGTAGTGGCCAAGTTCGCCAAAGTTACCCTGGATGCCTTTGCCGACTATGCCGCCCACAAAGACAGCTGGACGGTGGATTCCGAGCCAGTGCAGAAAATCGCCAAATTGACAGGTTCAAATGCCGACGACATTCCGGAACTGTTGGCCGGTACGACGTTTCCGGATGCGCAGGCACAGCAAACCGCTGCGCTGCTCAAGGGCGGCACGGCGAAGGCGATTGAGGAAACGGCGAAGTTCCTGAAGGAACAGGGGAAGGTAGAGACGGTGCTGCCGGATTATTCGGCCTATGTGACCGACAAATTCATCCCACAATAAATACAGTCTTTGGTGGGAGCTGGCTTGCCCGCGATGCCAGCAACTCGGTCCTGCAGTTAAACCGAGGCGCCGCTATCGCAGGCAAGCCAGCTCCCACACAGAGCAGTATTCTTTTACAGGGCCTTCTCGAAAATCTTCGAGTTGCGCTGATAGTTGTACAGCGACGCCCGCGCCGACGGCAGGCGGTCCACGCTGCTCGGCACAAAACCGCGTTCGCGGAACCAGTGGGCCGTACGGGTGGTGAGTACAAAGAGGGTTTTCAAGCCCTGGGCGCGTGCCCGGGTCTGGATGCGTTCGAGCAACACATCGCCTCGCGCGCCGTGGCGGTACTCCGGGTTCACTGCCAGGCACGCCAACTCCCCCGCATCCGAATCCGCGATCTGATACAGCGCCGCGCAGGCGATGATCATGCCTTCGCGCTCGACCACGCTGAACTGTTCGATCTCACGCTCCAGCACTTCCCGCGAACGGCGCACCAGAATGCCCTGCTCTTCCAGCGGGCTGATCAGGTCCAGCAAGCCGCCGACGTCTTCAATCGCCGCTTCGCGCACCAGTTCGAATTGTTCCTGGGCCACCAGCGTACCGCCACCATCGCGGGTGAACAGTTCGGTAAGCAAGGCGCCATCTTCGGCGTAGCTGACGATATGGCTGCGCCCTACTCCACCCCGGCAGGCTTCGGCAGCGGCATCGAGCAGTTCGGCTTGATAGTTGCTGCCCAGGCGCTGCAGGTGCGCGGGTACTTGCTGTGGGCGCAATTCACGCACCAGGCGGCCGTTCTCATCGATCAGACCGGGATCGGCGCCGAACAGCAGCAATTTGTCGGCGCCCAGGTCGATGGCGGCGCGGGTGGCGACGTCTTCGCAGGCCAGGTTGAAGATCTCGCCGGTGGGCGAATACCCCAACGGCGACAGCAGCACGATAGAGCGCTCATCCAACAGGCGGTTGATGCCCTTGCGGTCGACCCGGCGCACTTCGCCGGTGTGGTGGTAGTCCACGCCTTCAAGCACGCCGATTGGCCGTGCGGTGACCAGGTTGCCGCTGGCCACGCGCAGGCGCGAGCCCTGCATCGGCGAGGACGCCATGTCCATGGACAAGCGCGCCTCGATGGCAATACGCAGATGGCCCACCGCGTCGATCACACACTCCAGCGTCGCAGCATCGGTGATGCGCAAGCCTTCGTGGTAAGCCGGGGTAAGGCCGCGTGCTTGAAGGCGGGTTTCGATTTGCGGGCGCGAGCCATGCACCAGCACCAGGCGCACACCCAGGCTGTGAAGCAGCACCAGGTCGTGGACGATATTGCCGAAGTTGGGGTGGTCCACACCATCGCCGGGCAGCATGACCACAAAGGTGCAGTCGCGGTGGGCGTTGATGTAGGGCGAAGCGTGACGAAGCCAATTGACGTATTCGGGCATAACACCTGGGCCTGTAATAAAAAGCAGCCAAATAAAGGATCAATCGTGAAAGCGCACAGCGGCTGATGGTTATCGTCGGAACAGGCTTGGCGACACGCTCACTCTCCTTATGTACGAATGGGCAAGGGCAAATTTATGCAGGTTTCAGGCAGTAGTGTTCGATCAGTTCCCGCAATAGACGCACTGTAGGCGTCAAGCGTGACATTTCAAGGTATTCGCCCGGCTGGTGAGCGCAGGCAATGTCGCCAGGCCCGAGCACCAGGGTTTCGCAACCGAGGCGCTGAAGATAAGGCGCTTCGGTGCCGAACGCTACTGCTTCGGCACGATGACCGGTCAAACGTTCCGCCACCCGCACCAACTCGGCGTCTTCGGGCTGCTCAAAGGGGGGGACTTCGGGGAACAACGGCGCATAGTCGATCTTGACCTTATGCCGCTCGGCCACGGGTTCGAGCTTCTGGCGAATCGCGGCGCGCAGCACCTCGGGGTCCATGCCCGGCAGGGGGCGCAGGTCGAACTCCAGGGAGCATTGGCCGCAGATGCGATTGGGGTTGTCGCCGCCGTGAATGCAGCCGAAGTTCATCGTCGGCTGCGGCACGCTGAATTGCGCGTTGCGGTACTCGCGCTGCCACGCCAGGCGCAGGCCGCGCAGTTCGCCGATGGCGTCATGCATGGCTTCCAGGGCGCTGTGGCCCAGGCTGGGGTCCGACGAGTGGCCGCTGCGCCCGAGGATGTCGATGCGCTCCATCATCACGCCTTTGTGCAAGCGGATAGGCTTGAGCCCGGTCGGCTCGCCGATCACAGCTGCACGACCTAATGGGCGCCCCGCCTCGGCCAGCGCACGGGCACCGGACATAGAGCTTTCCTCATCACAGGTGGCCAGGATCAACAGCGGTTGCTTGAAGGGTTGGTCCAGCAGCGGCAACACCGCGTCGATAACCAGTGCGAAGAACCCCTTCATGTCACAACTGCCCAGCCCTACCCAGCGACCATCGACTTCCGTCAGCTTGAGCGGGTCGGTCTTCCACAGCGCCGCGTCATACGGCACGGTATCGCTATGCCCCGCCAACACCAAGCCACCGGGGCCGCTGCCGAAACTGGCCAACAGGTTGAACTTGCCGGGGCTGACTGGTTGGATATCGATGGCAAAGCCCAGGTCGCCCAGCCAAGCGGCGAGCAGGTCGATCACCGGGCGGTTGCTCTGGTCGAGAGACGCCTGGGTGCAGCTCACCGACGGCGCGGCGATCAAGGCGGCGAACTGCTCTTTCATGGACGGTAACGGCATGCGCGGTCTCCCAACTTCCCGGATGAACCTCACTATAGAGGCATCTGCGCAACACAATAAACCGTTGCGGCACGTTGCCGGGCTCAGTCCTGTACACTGCACGACCTTGGCAGCCACACTTTTCCCCGGCTGCGCTCCCGATCCTGGATTTTCCGGCCATGCAGAAAGAAACCGAAATCAAGCTACGCGTCAGCCGCGAAACACTCGCCGCGCTGCGTGAGCACCCGTTACTGAAAAAACGCAACAAAAGTGGCTGGGAACGCCGTGAGTTGATGAACCAGTACTTCGACACCCCCGAGCGTGACCTGGCCCAGGCCAAGGTTGCCCTGCGCCTGCGCAAGGACGGTGACGACATCATCCAGACCCTCAAGACCCGCGGCCAAAGCGTCGCCGGCCTGTCGGAACGCAACGAATACAACTGGGACCTGCCCAAAGCCAAGCTCGACGTGAAGAAACTCGATGGCGAGTGCTGGCCCGAGCAACTGGCCGAGCTGGACAAAAAGACCCTCAAGCCGATCTTCACCACCGACTTCGTGCGTGAACGCGCCGAGATCGCCTGGGGCCGTGGCAAGGCCAAGGTGGTGATCGAAGCCGCCCTGGACCTGGGCCATGTGGTGGTCGGCAAGCAGAAAGAAGAAATCTGCGAGCTGGAACTGGAACTGCGCGAAGGCGAACCGGCGGCCCTGCTGGAACTGGCCGCCGAGCTGGCCGCAACCCTGGCCCTGATGCCGTGCGACATCAGCAAGGCCGAACGCGGCTATCGCCTGTATGACGCCAGCAGCTACTCCCTGAGCCTGCCGGCGCCACAGATCCACGCCGAAATGCCATTGGACGACGCCTTCGCCGCGATCCTGTGGCACCTGCTGGGCAGCAGCCAGCGCCTGGCTGAGCAATACCGCTTCAATGGCCACTGGCGCCTGCTGCAGGACTGGGTCGAGAACCTCGGCGAGTTGCGCGCCCTGATCGGCAGCCTCGGTCAGGCCGCGCCGCGCCAATCCACCAGCGAACTGCGCAGCGCCCTGGATGCGTTGCTGGAAGACTGGCGCCCGCTGGTCCAGGCCGGTGACGACGATGAAGACATTCGCAAAGCCGCGCCCGAGCAGTTCATCGAAGAGCTGCAAGACGTGCGCTGGGGCCTGTTCTCACTCAACCTCTCGCGCTGGCTGCTGGCCCGCACCTGGACGGCCGAGCGTAATGTGCGTGGCAACCGCCAGGGCGCTGCGCAAATCACCAACTGGCTGCCACGCCTGTTGGCTGACGACGCCGTCGCCCTGCAACTGCAGCGCTACCAGCAACAGCCGGAAGATCTGGCCGAGCAACTGCCGCGTATCGAACGCATCCAGGCCTGGCTGCACCATGCGCGCCAT
Organism: Pseudomonas sp. FSL L8-0168; assembly: GCF_037976155.1. Classification (NCBI taxonomy): domain Bacteria; kingdom Pseudomonadati; phylum Pseudomonadota; class Gammaproteobacteria; order Pseudomonadales; family Pseudomonadaceae; genus Pseudomonas; species Pseudomonas sp. FSL L8-0168. The sequence continues at coordinate 5,055,264 of NZ_CP150262.1, forward strand.
GTGGTGGACATTCCTGAGCTGGACCGTTTGTACGGCGAACTGAACAAGCTGGCGCACCTGGCCAACCAGCCGATTACCGATGAATCCCTGGATGCGCGTATGCATCAGGCGATTGCGGTGTATCAGAATCGTGCCTGGAAGACCCTTCTGCGCCTGTAATACCGCTATCGCGGGCAAGCCCGCTCCCACATTTCCTGTGGAAGCGGGCTGCCCGCGATGAGGCCCTCCCTGTCAGCGCAAGACTGGCAGGCTGGTGGTGGACTTGATCTCCGACAGCGCCACAATCGAGTTGACCTCCTGGATCCCCGGCACCATCGACAACTTCTCGAAGAAAAACCGCTCGTACGCCTCGATATCCGAGGTGACGATACGCAGCAGAAAATCCACCGCCCCCATCAGCACGTAGCACTCCAACACTTCCGGAAAACCGCGAATCGCCTCGGTGAACTCAGTGAAATTGGAGCGACCGTGGGCGTTGAGTTTGACCTCGGCGAAAATCTGCGTGTTGAGCCCGATTTTCTTGCGGTCCAGCAGGGTGACCTGGCCGCGGATCACGCCCTCCTCCTTGAGCCGCTGAATACGCCGCCAGCATGGCGACTGCGAAAGGCCGACCTGCTCGGCAATCTGTGCACTGGAGAGCGAGGCATCCTCTTGCAGCAAGGCCAGGATGCGGCGGTCGTAGGCGTCCAACTCACTGTGCATAAAAGTACCCATGAATAGGCTTATCTTGAATTGTTCTGGTCGATTTATCGCGAAACAGGCTTATTTTAGATAAGAAATCTCCCCAGGCGAATGTAAAAATTTCTCCAGTCTAAACTGGAGAGTCAGCATGCATGCCGTCGAAACCGCCTACCCCGCCACCCGCGTCGATGCGTGGGCCGCCAATAGCAGCCACTGCCAGGCGCACTATCGCATCGTCGCCGAGGCTGAACCGGACGTGCTGTGCCGGGTGCTGAACTACTTCGCGCTGCAATTGCTCACGCCCACCCAGGTCAGCATGAACCGGGAAGCCGACCTGCTGAGCATCGATATCGTGATGACCGGCCTGAGCTGGCACCGCGCCCAGGTGATCGGTGAAAAGATTCAAAACCTGATCAGCGTCTGCACCCTGGAACTGTGGTCCGCTGATTCCGAGCGGCCTCAAGCGCTGCCGGCGATGGCGCAGTAAAAACCGGCAATACAAGCGCCAGCAGGATCTTCAGCGGCTGGCTAGCCTGGGATTACCCCCACGCCCCAGGAAAACCTGCATGCCCGTCGCCGCTCACGATCACCTCTTGGAACTGCAGCAATTGTTGCCGGCGCTGGTCGAGCAAGGGTTGATCACGGCGCAGGCGGCGCAAAAGGTAGCGCCAGCGTCCGGCAGCCAGCATCCCTTGGAATGCATCGCAGCCCAGGGCCCTTGTCTGGAGATCTTGATTCAATGGCTGGCCCGGCAGGTCGGCCAACCTTACCTGCGCATCGACCCATTGAAGATTGATGTGGCGGCCGTGGTGCCCTTGATGTCCCACGCCTTTGCTCAGCGCCACGGCATTCTTGCAGTCGCGGTGGATGCCCACAGCGTGACGGTCGCCAGTGCCCAACCCCATATCACCACTTGGGAAGCCGGGCTGTCCCAGGTACTCAAACGCACGATCAAGCGCGTGGTTGCCAACCCTCAGGATATTCAGCGCTGTATCAACGAGTTTTACCGCTTGGCCAAGTCCGTCAGCGGTGCGGATCAAAAAATGACGGCGCCTGGCAATGTCGACTTGCTCAGCCTCGGCGCCAGCGACAAGGAGCCGGACGCCAACGACGCGCATATCGTCAACATCGTCGACTGGCTGCTGCAATACGCCTTTGGCCAACGAGCCAGCGACATCCATATCGAGCCCTGCCGCGACCAGGGTCGGGTGCGCTTTCGCATTGATGGGCTGCTGCATGACGTCTATCAATTTCCCCCGCAGGTCACCATGGCCGTGGTCAGCCGCCTGAAAAGCCTGGGGCGAATGAACGTGGCCGAAAAACGCAAGCCCCAGGATGGCCGCGTCAAGACCAGGAACCCTGCGGGTGTCGAAGTGGAATTGCGGCTTTCCACCCTCCCCACGGCATTCGGCGAAAAACTGGTGATGCGAATTTTCGACCCACAGGTGCTGCTCAAGGATTTCGACCAGTTGGGTTTGTCCAGCGCCGACCAGCAACGCTGGCACGCCATGACGCGACGCACCCACGGCATCATCCTCGTCACAGGCCCGACCGGCTCAGGCAAGACCAGCACCCTCTACACCACCCTCAGGCAACTGGCGACCCGCGAGGTCAACCTGTGCACGGTGGAAGACCCGATTGAAATGGTCGAGCCGGCCTTCAACCAGATGCAGGTCCAGCACAACATCGACCTCACCTTCGCCAGCGGCATCCGCGCCCTGCTGCGCCAAGACCCGGACATCATCATGATCGGCGAAATCCGCGACCAGGAAACCGCAGAGATGGCTATCCAGGCCGCGCTGACCGGGCACCTGGTGCTCTCGACCCTGCACACCAACGATGCACCCAGTGCCATCAGCCGTCTGCAGGAACTGGGCATTGCTCACTATTTGATCAAAGCCACGCTCATAGGTGTGATGGCGCAGCGCCTGGTGCGGCTTCTGTGCAGCCACTGCAAGCACCCCGCGGGCCTGGAGGACGATGGCGGCTACGAAGCTGTCGGCTGTGCACACTGCCGTGACAGCGGTTATCGAGGCCGGGCCGGACTGTATGAAATCATGCTCATGGACTCGGCACTCCAGGCGCTGGTCACTCCAGGCGCGGACGTACAAGCCCTGCGCCGTGGGGCACTGGCGCAGGGCATGAGCAGCCTGCGCATGGCCGGCATCGAGAAAGTGAAGGCCGGGCTGACCACGATGACGGAGGTGTTGCGGGTCACGCCAGGGGATTCAGAAACAAATCCTTTGTTTGTTGGGCCATGAAACCGTCCTTATCCGTGACCAGACCGTTACAATCGGCCTAATGTCATTCACTGACACCTTCAGATAGGGAATCGCTATGCAGATCGGAACCGTACTGCTTCTTTTCGTGGGCTTGGCCATCGCCATCCTGTTCATGGGGTTCAAAGTGGTGCCCCAGGGCTACCAATGGACCGTCGAGCGTTTCGGCCGCTACACCAACACCCTCAAGCCCGGCCTGAATATCATCATCCCGGTCATGGACCGCATCGGTCGCAAGATCAACGTGATGGAAAGCGTGCTGGATATCCCGCCTCAAGAAGTCATCACCGCCGACAATGCCACCGTGCAGATCGATGCCGTGTGCTTCTTCCAGGTGGTCAACACCGCCCAGGCCGCCTATGAGGTCAACAACCTCGAACATGCTATCCGCAACCTGCTGCAGACCAATATCCGTACCGTACTCGGCTCCATGGAACTGGACGCCATGCTGAGCCAGCGCGACGGCATCAACGAAAAACTCCTGCGCACCGTGGATGAAGCCACTGCGCCATGGGGCATCAAGATCACCCGTATCGAGATCAAGGATATCAGCCCGCCTGCCGACCTGATGGCCGCCATGTCCGGCCAAATGAAAGCCGAACGGATCAAGCGCGCACAGATCCTCGAAGCCGAAGGCCTGCGGGCGTCGGCGATCCTGACAGCGGAAGGCAAAAAGCAGGCGCAAATCCTTGAAGCCGAAGGCAGCCGCCAGGCAGCGTTCCTGGAGTCCGAGGCCCGCGAGCGCCAGGCCGAAGCCGAAGCGCGGGCGACACAAGTGGTGTCCGAAGCCATTGCGTCGGGCAACGTGCAGGCGGTGAACTACTTCGTCGCGCAAAAATACATCGACGCCCTGGGCAAGCTTGCCTCGGCCAACAACAGCAAGGTCATCCTGATGCCGCTGGAAGCCAGCCAGGTGATTGGCGCCGTGGGCGGTATCGGCGAAATCGTCAAGGCAACCTTCGGCAACCAGAAAGGCTGAGGCCAACACCATGTGGGACTTTTTGCTGCATTTGTCGTTTTGGGACTGGTTAGCCCTAGGCACCGTGCTGTTGATTCTCGAGGTGTTCGGTGCCGGAGGCTACCTGCTCTGGATGGGCATCGCCGCCGCAGCCGTGGGCGTGATCAAGTTCCTGTTCCCGCCGCTGGGGCTGGAATGGCAACTGCTGCTGTTTGCGGTGTTGTCGATACTGACCGCCGTGTACTGGTGGAAACGCCAACGCAGCAGTGCCAAGGCCAGCGATCAACCGGGGTTGAACGAGCGCGGTTCAGAGTTGGTCGGGCGCACTTTCGTGGTGCATCAAGCCATAGTGGATGGCCGCGGCAAGGTCAAAGTCGGCGATGGCGTGTGGATGGTCACCGGTGCAGACGCCCCCGTGGGCGCTCAAGTCCGCGTGGTTGGGCAGGATGGGGTGATTTTAAAGGTTGAAACTGTTTAGTCAGTGATGGAACTGGATCGGGTTAACTACAATCAAAACGTACAGATAACCCACCGGAGTCACCCATCATGCGTCTCAAATATGCTGTCGCAACCCTCGCTGTGCTTTCCCTACCTGTCGGCTCAGCCATGGCCGATAGCTTCTGGCGTAATGTCATCTCGTCGGGCGCCACCACTGGCTCGACTTACCTGACGTTCAAGGACCACAAGCTGGTGGTCGCCGCCCAGGACGACGCAGGCAGCTTCGTCGCCAGCGACGGCGGCATTCGCGGCCCGTACCTGGAAGCGGCCATGCAGAAGGTCCGCGCCGACAACCCTGGCCTCCAAGCCACCGACATGGAACTGGCTAACGCCATCCTGGCGAAGAATGCTGTAACCGAGTAACAACTGCCCTCATAAAAAATGCCGCTTTTTCAAGCGGCATTTTTTTGCCTGCTGCATGACGAATCGTTCATGGATGACAGGCTATATTCAGTCTCAGCGTGCAACCATGCCCTACTGACACGTCTATTTTTCATTGCCTACCTGAAACGGATGCCTTCTTCGTCATGAGCCAACAGCCCTTCCTGCCGTTTTCCAAACCGACCATTGATGAAGCCACCATCGCGGCGGTCGGCGATGTTCTGCGTTCCGGCTGGATCACCAGCGGGCCAAAGGTGCAGGCGTTCGAAGCACAGTTGTCAGACTATTTTGGCGGACGTCCGGTGCGCACCTTCAACTCGGGCACCTGCACCATGGAGATCGCCTTGCGCATCGCCGGGATCGGGCCTGGGGATGAAGTCATCACCACGCCAATCTCCTGGGTTGCCACGGCCAACGTGATTCTCGAAGTGGGTGCCACTCCCGTCTTCGCCGACATCGACCCGGTGACGCGCAATATCGACCTGGCCCAGGTGGAAGCCGCCATTACTCCGCGCACCAAGGCGATCATCCCGGTCTACCTGGCCGGCTTGCCCCTGGATATGCCGATGCTCTACGCGCTGGCCAACAAGTACAACCTGCGCATTGTCGAAGATGCTGCCCAGGCCCTGGGGTCCAGCTGGGATGGAGAACGCATCGGCGCAACTGGCGACTTCGTGTCCTTCAGCTTCCAGGCGAACAAGAACATTACGTCGTCCGAAGGCGGCTGCCTGGTGTTGAACAATGCCGAGGAGGCCCGTCTGGCAGAGAAGTACCGCCTGCAAGGCGTCACCCGCAGCGGCTTCGATGGCCTGGATGTGGATGTGCTGGGTGGCAAGTTCAACATGACCGACATTGCCGCCGCCATCGGCCTGGGGCAATTTGCGCACATCGAGAAAATCACCGCCCATCGTCAGAACCTGGCACGGCACTACTTCAAATGCTTCGGCAGCAATTTCGAAGCCCAATACGGCGCGCAACTGCCGCCGGCCGACTTCGAAAACAGCAACTGGCACCTGTTCCAACTGGTATTGCCGGAGCGCCAGGATGGCCTGCCAGCCCGTGCGACGTTCATGGAGCAGATGCAGGCCCACGGCGTGGGTATCGGCTATCACTACCCGCCGATCCACCTGCTGAGCCTCTATCGGGCACAGGGTTTCAAGGAAGGCATGTTCCCGGTGGCCGAACGTGTTGGGCGTTTGATCGTGTCGTTGCCGATGTTCACGGCGATGACAGAGGCGGATGTGGAGCGGGCTGTAGCGGCGGTTAAAGCCGTACTGAAAAAAGACTGATCACAACAAATCAACTGTGGGAGCTGGCTTGCCTGCGATGCTGGCACCTCGGTGTATCGGTGATACCCGGGTGATCCAATCGCAGGCAAGCCAGCTCCCACATTGAGGTGTGCTGTTGCAGCTGTTGCGTTTATTCGCCGATCGCGGCTTTGTAGCCGGCGGCATCCAGCAGTTTGTCCAGCTCGGCCTTGTCGCTTGGCTTGAGCTTGAAGATCCAGGCGCCGTACGGGTCAGAGTTCAACAGCTCAGGACTGCCACCCAATTCTTCGTTGACGGCAAGCACTTCGCCCGCAATCGGCGAGTAAATATCCGAAGCGGCCTTGACCGACTCCACCACGCCCGCCTGGTCTTGAGCGGCAAACACCTTGCCCACTTCGGTCAGTTCAACAAACACCACATCACCCAAAGCTTCCTGTGCATGGTCGGAGATCCCGACGGTCACGGTGCCGTCAGCTTCCAGACGGGCCCATTCGTGACTTTCGGCAAAACGCAGGTCGGCAGGGATATTGCTCATAGTCTGTGTCCTCAAGATGAAATGTCAGCGGCCATTGGCCTGCCGAAATTGGTTAGATCAGGGTTTTGCCATGACGCACGAAGGTCGGCTTGACCACTCGAACCGGATACCACTTGCCGCGGATTTCCACTTCGGCCCGGTCGGCAGTCGCCGTCGGCACACGCGCCAGCGCAATGGATTTGCTTAGCGTAGGCGAGAAACTACCACTGGTGATCTCTCCTTCGCCAACATTGGCGATACGAACCACTTGGTGAGCACGCAGCACACCACGCTCTTCAAGGACGAGCCCGACCAGTTTGAACTGCACGCCGGCTGCTTTTTCTGCTTCCAGCGCAGCGCGGCCAATGAAGTTACGCTCGACAGGTTCCCAGGCGATGCTCCAGGCCATGTTGGCCGCCAGCGGCGAGACGGCCTGGTGAATATCCTGGCCATACAGGTTCATGCCGGCCTCCAGGCGCAAGGTATCGCGCGCACCGAGGCCGATGGGGGAAATGCCAGCGCCCACCAGGTCGTTGAAAAAGCCCGGTGCCTGATCGGCCGGCAGCACGATTTCGAGGCCGTCTTCGCCGGTATAGCCGGTGCGGGCGATATACCAGTCGCCATCGGCCCGGCCTTCGAACGGTTTGAGCTGATGGATCAGGATGCCACGGGACTGGGTCACCAGTTCGGCGATTTTCTGCCGGGCGTGGGGGCCTTGGATGGCGAGCATGGCCAACTCGGAGCGCTCATGCAGTTGCACTGAGTAGCTGCCCAGTTGCGCCTGCATCCAGGCCATGTCCTGATCGCGCGTGGCGGCGTTGACCACCAGGCGGTAACCGGTTTCGGTGCGGTAGACGATCATGTCGTCCACCACCCCGCCCTGCTCGTTGAGCATGGCGCTGTATAACGCACGGCCACAGCCGTGCAGTCGGTCGACATCATTGGCCAGCAGGTACTGGAGCCATTCCTTGGCCTGGGGGCCGGTGACATCGATCACGGTCATATGAGATACATCGAAGACCCCGCAGTCGCGTCGCACCTGGTGGTGTTCTTCAACTTGCGAGCCGTAATGCAAAGGCATATCCCAACCGCCAAAATCGACCATTTTCGCGCCGAGGGCGAGATGCAGGTCATACAGAGGCGTACGCTGTCCCATGGGTTTCTCCTTCCGGGCTTGGCGAAGGCGCGCAGAGCTGCCACGCGCGCCGAACACCTTGTACTACAAGGCCCGCAGCCACATACAGCAGGTCGATCCGAAAGACGGAGCGCACCGAATGCCGCGCATTGTAGCCTCAAGCCGTAGGACTGGCACCTAACCGATTTGCCGAGCCGAGCGACGAATCAGCCCGATGACCGGCAACAAGCCGACCAGCACAAGGGTCAGCGCCGGCAAAGACGCCCGTGCCCATTCGCCTTCACTGGTCATTTCAAAGATGCGGACCGCCAGGGTGTCCCAGCCAAACGGGCGCATCAGCAAGGTGGCCGGCATTTCCTTGAGCACATCCACGAACACCAGCAGCGCTGCGCTCAACGTGCCCGGCAGCAATAACGGCAGATACACTTTGCAAAACAGTCGTGGGCCGCTCACCCCAAGGCTGCGTGCCGCTTCGGGCAAAGACGGACGGATTCGCGCCAGGCTGTTTTCCAGCGGCCCGTAGGCCACCGCCAGGAACCGCACCAGATACGCCAGCACCAGTGCCGACAGGCTGCCCAGCAGCAAAGGCTTGCCCGCCCCGCCCAGCCATCCGGAGAGCGGCACCACCAACTCGCGGTCCAGGTAACTGAACGCCAGCATGATCGACACCGCCAGCACCGAGCCTGGCAAGGCATAGCCGACATTGGCCAGGCTGATACCGGAGCGAATCGCCCGGGTGGGCGCCAGACGGTTGGCAAAGGCCAGTATCAGCGCGACGCTGACGGTGATCAGGGCTGCGATACCGCCCAGGTAGAGGGTATGCACGATCAGCCCGGTGTAACGTTCATCCAGGTCGAAGCGGCCACGCTGCCAGAACCACGCCACCAGTTGCAGCATCGGAATCACGAACGCACAAGCGAAGACCAGGCTGCACCACGCACTGGCCGCCACGGCTTTGAACCCGCGCAAGTGGTACAACGCCTTGCCCCGCGGGCGCTCATTGCTCGGTCGACTGGCCCCGCGCGCACGTCGCTCGCCATACAGCACCAACATCACTACCAGCAGCAGCAGACTCGCCAGTTGCGCGGCACTGGACAGGCTGAAAAAGCCGTACCAGGTTTTATAGATAGCGGTGGTGAAGGTGTCGAAATTGAACACCGAGACCGCGCCAAAATCCGCGAGTGTCTCCATCAACGCCAAGGCCACACCAGCACCAATCGCTGGCCGCGCCATTGGCAATGCCACACGCCAGAACGCTTGCCATGGCGATTGCCCCAGCACCCGCGCCGCTTCCATCAAGCCTTTGCCCTGGGCCAGGAACGCGCTGCGCGCCAGCAGGTAGACATAGGGGTAGAACACCAGCACCAACACAATGACCACGCCGCTGGTAGAGCGTACCCGCGGCAAACGCAGCCCGGTGCCGAACCACTCGCGCAGCAGGGTTTGCACCGGACCGGCGAAATCCAGCAGGCCCACGAACACAAAGGCCAGCACATAGGCAGGGATTGCAAAGGGCAACATCAGTGCCCAGTCGAGCCAGCGCCGCCCGGGGAACTCGCACAGGCTGGTCAGCCAGGCCAGGCTGACGCCCAGCAGCGTCACGCCCAGGCCGACACCGAGCACCAGGGTCAAGGTGTTGCCCAGCAAGCGGGGCATCTGAGTGTCCCAGAGGTGCGACCAGATCTGCGGGTCGATGCTTTGCCAGGACAGCAGCAGCACGCTCAGCGGCAACAGCACCAAGGCGGCGACGCTGAAAACCGGCAGGTACCAGCGACGTTGGGCGGGGTGGGCCAAGGAAAAGCTCTCAGAAAAATAAAGATGTTGAAGCGGCCACTAACCAATGTGGGAGCTGGCTTGCCTGCGATACAAGCACCCCGGTGTATCAGTGATACCGACGTGATGCAATCGCGGGCAAGCCAGCTCCCACAGTCGAGCGGCGCAGCTTCAGTTCCAGCCAGCGCGATCCATCAGGCGAATCGCTTCGGCCTGGCGCTTGCCTGCCACTTCCACTGGCAAGGTATCGGCCACGAACTTGCCCCAGGTCGCCACTTCCGCCGATGGCGGTACCGCCGGGTTGGCCGGGAACTCCTGGTTGACGTCGGCGAAGATCTTCTGCGCCTCAGGCGTGGTCATCCACTCCACCAGCGCCTTGGCCGCTTCCGGGTGTGGTGCGTGCTGGGTCAGGCCGATGCCGGAGAGGTTCACATGCACGCCGCGGTCGCCCTGGTTCGGCCAGAACAACTTCACTGCCAGGTCTGGCTTCTGCTTGTGCAGGCGACCGTAGTAATAGGTGTTGACGATACCCACGTCGCACTGCCCGGCGTTGATGGCCTCCAGCACGGCGATGTCATCGGAGAACACGTCGGTGGAGAGGTTATTCACCCAACCCTTGATGATTTCTTCGGTCTTGGCCGCGCCATGGGTCTCGATCAACGTGGCGGTCAGCGACTGGTTGTAAACTTTTTTCGCCGTGCGCAGGCACAGGCGGCCTTCCCACTGCTTGTCGGCCAGGGCTTCGTAGGTGGTCAGGTCGCCCGGTTTTACCCGGTCGGTGGAATAGGCGGTCGTTCGCGCCCGCAGGCTCAAACCGGTCCAGGCGTGGGCCGATGAGCGGTATTGCAGAGGAATATTCTTGTCGATCACAGGAGAGGTGAACGGTTGCAGGATGCCCATCTGCTCGGCCTGCCAGAGGTTGCCGGCGTCAACGGTGAGCAGCAGGTCGGCGGTGGCGTTCTCGCCCTCGGCCTTGATGCGCTGCATCAACGGGGCTTCCTTGTCGGTGATGAACTTGACCTGTACGCCGGTCTTTTTGGTGTAGGCGTCGAACACAGGCTTGATCAGTTCGTCGATACGCGAGGAGTAGACCACGACTTCGTCGGCCGCCTGCACGGTGGTGCTGCCGATCAGGGTGAGTGCCAGGGCAGTCAGGAGGCGCTTGGGTGCCAACATGGGTGCGGTCTCTCATTTGCAAATGGAGGGCAAATGATAAGGACTCACATTTGGTAACGCTTGGTGGAGGCGTTACCAGATGTTGCACAGCCAGAATATGCGCCGGAGCTGACGGCCTCATCGCGGGCAAGCCCGGCTCCCACAGAGGGTTGTATTGTCAGTTCAGGGTTTGGCGAGTTCGGGGAGATCGCCAGTCAATCCGAGTGCCTGGCGCACAAACACGGCTTTGGCTTCGGGCATCTGGTCGACGATTTTCAAACCCGCGTTGCGCAACCAGCGCAGCGGCAGTTGATCGGCCTGGAACAAGCGCTCAAAGCCTTCCATCGCCGCCATCAGCGCCAGGTTATGGGGCATGCGGCGCCGCTCGTAACGGCTCAGCACTTTCACATCGGCCAGGCGCTCGCCGCGCTCGGTCGCCGCCAACAGCACTTCGGCCAGCACGGCTGCATCGAGCAAACCCAGGTTGACGCCCTGCCCCGCCAACGGGTGGATGACGTGAGCGGCGTCGCCGATCAATGCCAGGCCTTCGGCCACATAGCGTTTGGCATGGCGCTGGCGCAACGGTACGCACACACGCGGGTCAGCACTGAGCACGGTGCCCAGGCGCCCCTCGAAAGCACGCTCCAGCTCACGGCAGAAGCCTTCGTCATCCAGCGCCATCAAACGCTCGGATTCGGCGGGCGTGGTCGACCAGACTATCGAACACCAGTCTTCCTGCCCATCGCGCACCAGCGGCAGGAACGCCAGCGGACCGGTGTCGGTGAAGCGTTGCCACGCGGTACGCTGGTGCGGCTGACTGCTGCGCACGCTGGTGACGATGGCGTTATGCAGGTAATCCCATTCACGGGTAGGTGTACCGGTCAGGCGGCGTACGGCGGAGTTGGCACCGTCGGCAGCCACCACCAGCGGCGCGCGCAGCTTGCGGCCGTCGGCCAGGGTCAGCAACCAGTCATCGCCGGAGCGGCGCATCTGTTCCAGGCGCGCACCGGCAAGCAGGCCGAGGTCGCAGTCATGCAGGCGATCGAGCAAGGCATCCTGCACCACGCGGTTCTCGACGATATGCCCAAGCACCTCGGCATGCACACTGGCCGCCGAGAAGTGGATCTGCCCGGTGCCGCTGCCGTCCCATACCTGCATTTCGCCATAGGGGCTTGCACGCCGCTCTACGATACCGTCCCACACGCCCAGGCGCTCAAGAATGCGCTGGCTGGCCGCCGACAACGCGCTCACCCGCGGTTCAAACGCCGCAGCCGGGTCAAATGGCTTGACGCTCAACGGGCTGCCGTCGAGCAGCAGTACTTGCAAGCCACTGCCCTGCAACGCCAGCGCCAGGGCGCTTCCGACCATTCCGGCCCCGACAATCAGCACATCTGCGCGCATGTCCATATTCAAGCCTGTCTCGCTGGCGGCTTGCGCCGCACATAAAGGGTTTTGTCGACCCGCGCCACCAGAGTGCCGGAGCCGTCATGAATCTCGACTTTGAGGTGGGGCAGATATTTCTCGCCACCTTCAGTCTGGCGCCGGATCTGATCGAGCAAAGCGTCGTCGATGGAGAATTCGGCATACACCGGGCCTTTGCCCGGCGAGATGAAGTCGATACTCGCAGCCTTGTCCCACACGATGTAGTCGCGGCCCAGGTTCTCGATCAACAGCAACATGTAGAACGGATCGACCATCGAATACAGGCTGCCGCCAAATTGCGTACCGACGTAATTGCGGTTGTACCAACCCAGGCCCATGCGCACCTTGGCATGTCGGAAATCGGCACTCAATGCCTGCACCCGCACCCCGGCGCCGAGGTACGGCGGGTACAGGGTGAGGAACCAGCGCAACAGCCGCGCCTTGCCCACACGTTGGGTTAGCCACTTACGCATCGGAACGCGTACCCAGGCCCATGGCCTGACGGGCGAACCAGCGTTTGGCCGGTGGTAACAGGTCGAGGCCAAGCAAGCCCATATTGCGGCCCAGCGCCATCAACGGTTGGGCACTGCCAAACAGGCGCGTGACCTGGTCGGAGAAGCCTACGGTGAGTTGCTGGTCCAGGCGCTGGCGCTCGCGATAGCCTTGCAAGGTCGCCAGGTCACCCGGCACAGCAGGCCCGGCCAACAGGGCTTCGGCCAAGGCATTGGCATCGCGCAGGGACAGGTTGAACCCCTGCCCGGCAATCGGGTGCAGGCTGTGGGCGGCATTGCCGAGGACCACCAGGTGCGAACGCACTTGCTCTTCGGCTTCCACCAGGGTCAACGGGTACAGGTGGCGGGCGCCCACTTGCTTGAGGGTGCCCAGGCGATACCCGAACACACCCTGAAGTTCGCTCAGGAAGCTACGCTCGTCGAGGCTGGCCAAGCGCTGGGCGTCCATGCCGATGCGGGTCCAGACCAGCGCGCAACGGTTGTCCGGCAGCGGCAGCAAGGCCATGGGGCCTTCATCGGTAAAGCGCTCGAACGCCTCGCCATTGTGCGCTTCGCTCGGCGTGATGTTGGCGATCAGCGCGCTCTGGTTGTAGGGCCGGGTTTTCACGCCGATGCCCAGCTGCTCACGCAAGCCGGAACGGCCGCCATCGGCCAGTACCGCAAGGTCGCATTCCAGCACGGTTTCATCGTTGAGGGTCAGGCGATAGCCATCGGGCAGAGGCTCCATGTGCGTGACTTCTGCCGGGCAACGCCAACTCACCACGTCCTTGTCCAAGCCTTGCCACAGGCATTGGCCGAGCCAGGCGTTTTCCACCACATAACCCAGGGCTGGCACGCCCTCCTCCATCGCGGACAAACGCGCGGTGGAGAAGCGCCCACGGTCCGATACATGGATCTGCTTGATCGGCTCCGCCCGTCGGGAAATGGCCTGCCACAGGCCCAGACGCTGGTAAATCTGGCGCGCGCCAAACGACAGCGCGGAAGAGCGCGCATCGTAGCTCGGCTGGTAGCTGTCGCCCGGTGCAAAGGGTTCGATCAGCACGATCTTCCAACCCCGCGCCTTGGCCCCGGCTTGCAACGCCAGGGCCAGGCTGGCCCCCACCAGGCCGCCGCCGACAATCGCCAGGTTGACCCGGCTCATCGGGCAGCCGCCATCAACGCTTCGATCTCGGCAACGGTCTTGGGCACGCCGCCGGTCAGGATTTCACAGCCTTGCTTGGTCACTACCACGTCGTCCTCGATGCGCACGCCAATGCCACGCCATTTCTTTGCCACAGTCTGGTTGTCCGGGGAAATATAGATACCCGGCTCCACGGTCAAGGCCATGCCCACTTCCAGCACGCGCCATTCACCGCCCACTTTGTACTCGCCCACATCATGCACATCCATGCCCAGCCAGTGGCCGGCACGGTGCATGTAGAAGGCGCGGTAGGCTTCGCTGGCGATCAGTTCGTCAACGTCACCTTGCAACAACCCCAGCTTCACCAGGCCGGCGGTGATGACCTGCACGGTCGCCTCGTGGGCCTGGTTCCAATGTTTGTTCGGCGCGATCTGCTTGAAGGCGGCTTCCTGGGAGGCCAGCACAATCTCGTAGATCGCCTTTTGCTCGGGCGAAAACTTGCCGTTGACCGGCCAGGTACGGGTGATATCGCTGGCGTAGCAATCGATCTCACACCCGGCGTCGATCAGCACCAGGTCGCCGTCCTTGAGCACCGCGTCATTCTGCTGGTAATGCAGGATGCAGCTGTTGCGCCCAGCAGCGACGATGGAGCCATAGGCCGGCATCTTCGCGCCGCCTTTGCGAAACTCGTAATCCAGCTCGGCTTCCAGGCTGAACTCATGCAGGCCGGCACGACTGGCCTGCATCGCCCGCACATGGGCCGCACAGGAGATTCGCGCCGCCTCGCGCATCACCTTCACTTCTGCCGCCGATTTATACAGGCGCATATCGTGGAGCAAATGATCCAGGGCAACGAATTCGTTCGGCGGCTGGGCGCCCAGGTGTGCTTTGGAACGGATCACGTTGATCCACTCCATCACGTGCCGGTCGAACTCGGCATTGCTGCCCATGGCCGAGTACACGCGGTCGCGACCTTCGATCAGGCCGGGCAGGATGTCGTCGATATCGGTAATGGGGAAGGCGTCATCCGCGCCAAAGTCACGAATCGCGCCCTCGGTGCCCGCACGCAGGCCGTCCCACAATTCGCGCTCGGCATTGCGCTCGCGGCAGAACAGCACGTACTCGCCGTGCTGGCGACCGGGCATCAGCACGATCACCGCTTCGGGCTCGGGGAAACCGCTCAGGTACTGGAAATCGCTGTCCTGGCGGTACACATGCTCGACATCGCGGTTGCGGATGGCCACGGCGGCGGCCGGCAGGATCGCGATGCTGTTGGGTTCCATCTGCGCCATGAGCGCCTTGCGGCGCCGGGTGTATTCCGCTTTGGGGATATGGATCATGGGCAGATGGGTGTCCTTTCTCAGTGCAACGACGGCTTGGGAGCAGCGGGCTCAGCGGACTTGCGGGTCTCGGTGAACAGCAGCAGCGGCGCGACGCGCAGGTACTCCATGACTTCCATGTAGTCGCCTTCGCCGTCTTCGGATTCTTCCAGGGCATCTTGCACCTGGGAGATGGCCGCCAGGTCCTGCAGCACTTCCTTGGCGTCGGTGCTCAGCTCCAGGCCGCCGGCATTCACGCCGAAACCGTGGAGGAAACCCTGGCACCATTGGCCCAGCGCGGCAGCGCGATCGGCCAGCGGGGCGTCGTCGGTGGGCAGCAGCAGGACCACGGTGACGTCATCACCGGTCAGTTCGCCCTTGACCATTTCTTGCAGGCCGATCAATGCGTTGCGCACATTGTCGGTGGGTTCGGTTTCCAGCAGCTCGGCCACATCGGCCAGCCAGTTGTCGGCATCAAAGCCGACACCGGTGCAACTGCGGCCCAACAGCACGCCGTGCAGTTCAGCAGGCGAGCATGGATGGCCGCTGGCGCTCAGCAGTTTGGAAAAAGCATCGTACGGGGAGTTCTGAATGGGCATGGTGAGCTAGGCGCCAGACGGCGCAATGTCTAGAATGGAGCGCTGTATCCTAGCACCGGCAGACGCACCAAGACTATCGAGGGCGTCAGATCGTTTATCCTGCAGTTGCCATTCATCAGACAAATCCAGTGGAACCCAATGGAAGACACCGACCTGCAAGCGCTGATGGCCAGACTCGAACTGCTAATTGATCGGGTCGAGCAACTTAAGAGTCAAAACGGACTCCTATTAGCTCAGGAAAAGACCTGGCGCGAGGAACGCGCTCACCTCATTGAAAAAAACGAAATCGCCCGGCGTAAGGTCGAATCGATGATTTCGCGCCTGAAGGCCCTGGAGCAAGACTCATGAGTTCAAGCAATAGCGTTACCGTGCAGATCCTCGACAAAGAATATTCGATCATCTGCCCCCAGGAAGAACGCAGCAACCTGGTGAGCGCTGCCCGCTACCTGGACGGCAAGATGCGCGAAATCCGCAGCAGCGGCAAAGTGATCGGCGCCGACCGCATCGCCGTGATGGCCGCGCTGAATATCACCCATGACCTGCTGCATAAGCAGGAGCGCCCTGACGTACAGGCCAGCGGCTCGACGCGCGAGCAGGTGCGTGACCTGCTCGATCGCGTGGATCTGGTGCTTTCCACCGATTCAGACACACCCAAGGGCTGATTGCCGAGCAGGTTTAAGGTATACTCGCCCCACTCCCTGGCGTGTTTGCCAGTCGGCGATGTCCCTGAGCCGATTCGCACTACCCTGGAAGTTGCACGTTGGGCTGGTGTGCATGTCCGCTAGACGGAAAGCCTTAAAGCCTACTGCTTCTTCCACCTTGAACTTTCGGGTTCAAGGGCTAAGTCGACAGCGGCTCTGTCGGGGAGCCTGAATTCCCAAACTCAATGCCAGTCCCCGGACTGGCATTGTTTTATGAGCCGAAAAATCATGACCGAACCTGCGCCGCTTTCCCGTCCGCAACTTCGACGCATGTTGCGCAAGGCCCGCCGCGCGCTCACGCCAAGCGAGCAGCGCCAGGCCGCTCAGGGTCTGTACCGGCAACTGGCACAGCACCCGCTGTTTCGCCGGGCCAAACATATCTCTTTATATCTGCCCACGGACGGTGAAATCGATCCGCGCCTGCTGCTGCGTGCGGCCCAGCGTCGCGGCAAAGCCACTTACCTGCCGGTGCTCAGCGCCTGGCCGCGCACCAAGATGGTGTTCCAGCGCGTACGCCCTGGGGATAGGTTGTTGCCCAACCGCTTTCGCATCCTTGAGCCACGGGTCAATGCCCATCACCAGCGCCAAGTCTGGGCGCTGGACCTGGTGTTGTTGCCGTTGGTGGGGTTCGATGATGTGGGTGGGCGCCTGGGCATGGGCGGCGGGTTCTACGATCGCAGCCTGGCCTATCTTGCCCGCCGCCAGAGCTGGCGCAAGCCAACGCTGCTGGGGCTGGCCCATGAATGCCAGAAAGTCGAACGCCTGGCGCAGGCAAGCTGGGATGTGCCGTTGGCGGGGACGGTGACTGATAAGCAGTGGTATGTCGCACAAACGCCGCTGGAAACAGCGGCGCCTTGGTGAATGCTTGAGTTAACGCTTGAACGGTTGCGGCTGCTGCTGAGCCAGTTCAACCGGTGCATCGGTCTTGTTCGACCACAGGCTCTGGGCATAACCGGTGGTCACGACGCCCAGACCAAACAAAATAACCAAAATCCATAGTAAATCCGGCTTACGTTGCATCGATTGCCCCCCTTTCAGGCACCTCGTACACGATGACAACAACGTTCCAAAGTAGTCCGTTGCAGCTGCGTCAAGCTTAAAAGCGCGCATTCTGCGGTAACGTGAACCAACACGCAAACCTTGACGCCAACCGACTGTCGGTTTGTCATGCAATTGCCCGACAACTTACCCAATGCCTTTTTCAGGAGCCCAACCATGGCCTACTGGCTGATGAAATCCGAGCCCGACGAACTCTCCATCAACGGCCTGGAAAAGCTCGGCGAAGCGCGCTGGGACGGGGTACGCAACTATCAGGCGCGCAACTTTTTGCGCGCCATGGCCGTGGGCGACGAGTTTTTTTTCTATCACTCCAGTTGCCCGGAGCCAGGGATTGCCGGCATCGGCAAAATCATCCGGGCCGCCTATCCGGACCCCACTGCGCTGGAACCAGAAAGCCACTATTTCGACGCCAAGGCCACCCCGGAGAAAAACCCGTGGAGCGCGATCGATGTCGCACATGTGCAAACCTTCTCCAAGGTGCTGGGGCTCGGCTATCTAAAACAGCAAACTGCACTGGCTGAAATGCCGCTGGTGCAAAAGGGCAGTCGGCTTTCGGTCATGGCGGTCACACCGGAGCAGTGGGCAGCGGTCCTCCAGTTGCTTTAATTGAAACTGGCTTCTTGCGGTGCCTGTCAGGGCCTCTTCGCGGGCAAGCCCGCTCCCACACTGGAAATGCGAACCCCTCTGGGAGCGGGCTTGCCCGCGATAGTCGCGCAGCGACTTACTGGATGATCAGGTTGTTGAACAGCAGGTCTTCTACCACTGGCTTGCCGGTTTCATCATTCATCACCTGCTGCGTTTGCTTCAACGCTTCCTGACGCAGCTTTTCCTTGCCTTCCACACTGCTCATGGTCTCGTTGGTCTGCTGGGTAAACAGCGCCACCAGTTGGTTGCGAATCAACGGGTCGTTGGCCTTGACCAACTTCGCCGCCTCATCACCCGTCACGCGCAGTGCAATGTCGGCTTTGTAGACCTTGAGCTTGGCGGTGCCATCCAGGCCGTAATTGCCCACGAACGGCGGGCTCAGGCTGATATAGCTGACCTTCGGCGCCTCGCCCTCTTTGGCCTCTTCGGCCTGGGCTGCCATCGGCAAGGTCAGGGCCAGCATCAACAGGATCCACGCTTTCACAGTTCATTCCTCGAATTCGGTTGCCGGGTAGCATAACGCTAGCAAGGCTGAGCACAAGCTTATGGGGGCTTATCAGGCGCGGGCATGCTCGTTGACCCACGGGCGTACCCTCCTACACTTATCGGCCACGACGCCAAAAGGAATAGTCCGATGAAAGCTGTGCTGTGCAAAGCCTTCGGCCCCGCCGAAACCCTGGTGCTGGAAGAGATCGCCAGCCCCGCGATCAAGAAGAACGAAATCCTGTTGGACGTGCACGCGGCCGGGGTGAATTTCCCAGACACGCTGATCATCGAAGGCAAATACCAGTTCAAGCCGCCCTTTCCGTTCTCACCCGGTGGTGAAGCGGCAGGCGTGGTCAGTGAAGTGGGTGAGAAAGTCAGCCATCTGAAAGTCGGTGACCGTGTGATGGCGCTGACCGGCTGGGGCAGCTTTGCCGAGCAGGTCGCGGTGCCCGGCTATAACGTGCTGCCGATCCCGCCGAGCATGGATTTCAACACCGCCGCCGCCTTCAGCATGACCTACGGCACCTCCATGCATGCGCTGAAACAACGCGCCAACCTGCAACCTGGCGAGACCCTGCTGGTGCTTGGCGCGTCCGGCGGCGTGGGCCTGGCCGCCGTGGAGATCGGCAAGGCCATGGGCGCCCGGGTGATTGCCGCCGCCAGCAGCGCCGACAAGCTCGCAGTGGCCAAGGCGGCCGGCGCCGATGAGCTGATCAACTACAGCGAAGCCAGCCTCAAGGATGAGGTCAAGCGCCTGACCGATGGCAATGGCGCTGACGTGATTTACGACCCGGTGGGGGGTGACCTGTTTGACCAGGCCATTCGTTCGATCGCCTGGAATGGGCGCCTGTTGGTGGTGGGTTTCGCCAGCGGGCGTATTCCTGAACTGCCGGTGAACCTGGCGTTGCTCAAGGGCGCAGCGGTGGTCGGGGTGTTCTGGGGTTCGTTTGCCCAGCGCCAACCGCAGGACAATGCAGCGAATTTCCAGCAGTTGTTCACCTGGTATGGCGAGGGCAAGCTCAAGCCGTTGGTGTCGCAGGTGTATCCGCTGGAACAGGCCGCCCAGGCGATCAATGATCTGGGACAGCGCAAGGCAGTGGGTAAAATAGTTGTCCAAACCCGATAACACACCTGAAATGCAATCCATGTGGGAGCTGGCTTGCCTGCGATAGCGGTGGGTCAGCTGCTACAGATGAAGCTGACCCACCGCTATCGCAGGCAAGCCAGCTCCCACAGTAGTTACTTCGCGGTCTTAGGACCTAACCACGACCATCACTTATCTATAGGCGACATGTTCGTAAAAGAACATGCAATTGCTCTCGTTTCCTGTGTTTGCGGATAAGAGGCGATGCTATTTTCGGTAACGAAACTGTAACATTCGCATCCGCAGTCAAAACAAGAAATTTGGAGCTCTTGAATGTTTGCTTTCTTTCGTCCTGCCGCACACCAGGCGCCCCTGCCTGAAGAAAAAATAGACAGTACCTACCGACGGCTGCGCTGGCAGATCTTCGCGGGTATTTTCTTTGGTTACGCCGGCTACTACCTGCTGCGTAAAAACTTCTCCCTGGCCATGCCCTACCTGATCGACGAGGGTTACACCCGCGGTGAACTGGGCCTGGCGATGTCGGCGATCGCGATTGCCTACGGCTTGTCCAAGTTCCTGATGGGCCTGGTGTCCGACCGCTCCAACCCACGTTACTTCCTGCCCTTCGGCCTGCTGGTTTCGGCGGGGGTGATGTTCATTTTCGGTTTCGCGCCTTGGGCAACCTCCAGCGTGACCATGATGTTCATTTTGCTGTTCATCAACGGCTGGGCCCAGGGCATGGGCTGGCCGCCAAGTGGGCGGACCATGGTGCACTGGTGGTCGCAGAAAGAACGCGGCGGCGTGGTGTCCGTGTGGAACGTGGCGCATAACGTCGGGGGTGGCTTGATCGGCCCGCTGTTCCTGCTCGGCATGGCGTGGTTCAACGACTGGCATGCGGCGTTCTACGTGCCGGCCACCGTGGCCCTGGCGGTGGCGGCGTTTGCCTTCATCACCATGCGCGACACCCCGCAATCGGTGGGCCTGCCGCCTATCGAGCAGTACAAGAACGACTATCCGGAAGGTTACGACGCCAGCCACGAAGACGAATTCAGCGCAAAGGAAATCTTCGTCAAGTACGTGCTGCGCAACAAAATGCTCTGGTACATCGCCTTCGCCAACGTGTTCGTCTATCTGTTGCGTTACGGCGTACTGGACTGGGCGCCGACCTACTTGAAAGAAGCCAAGCACTTCACGGTCGATAAGTCGTCCTGGGCGTACTTCTTCTACGAGTGGGCAGGTATCCCGGGTACGCTGCTATGCGGCTGGATGTCGGACAAGATCTTCCGTGGCAACCGCGGCCTGACCGGCATCGTGTTCATGGCCCTGGTGACAGTGGCAACCCTGGTTTACTGGCTCAACCCGCCGGGCAACCCGATGATCGACATGATTGCGCTGTTCTCCATCGGCTTCCTGATCTACGGCCCGGTGATGCTGATCGGCCTGCAGGCACTGGAACTGGCTCCGAAGAAGGCCGCCGGTACCGCAGCGGGCTTCACCGGCTTGTTCGGTTACCTGGGCGGTTCGGTAGCGGCAAGTGCCGCCATGGGCTATACGGTTGACCATTTCGGCTGGGACGGCGGCTTTGTACTGCTGATCAGCGCCTGCGTACTGGCGATCGCGTTCCTGATCCCTACGCTGTGGCACACCAACAGTGTCAGCTCGGCGCGTTAACCGCCCAGGCAATCCTTGGCACAACGCTTGAGCCGCGCCTCCAGGTTTTTATCTGGCATGGCGTGGCTACGCAGGGCGTTCACGGTCTGCTCGACATAATCGCGAGTCGTACCGTAACGCCCGCAAGCGCTTTGCAGTACATGATTAAGCACGATATCGGGCAAGTTGCCGGCATAGCTGGGCAAATGCCGCTCCAACACAAACCCCAACGCCTGCACGGTGCTGCCATCTTCCAATCGGCAACTGAGCCAGTGCGGCCGGTACGAGGGGTAAGGCATCTCACGCTGCCACAGGGCGTAAAGCGAGGCCTCCAACTGGTCCTCCGGCAAGCGGTAGGCAAACCCGCTGCAGGAACCACCGCGATCCAACCCAAACACCAGCCCCGGCAGCTCCGGCGTACCGCGATGCTCGTGTGACCACAAATACAAGCCACGGTGATAACCGTGAACCCGTGCACGTACCCGCTCGGTCGACGAGCATTCAGGGCGCCAGATCAGCGAACCATACGCAAACAGCCACACCGGCCCACCCTTGTGCCGAGCCATGGTGGCTTGCATCGAGCTCATCAATTGTTCGTGAGTGAGTTGCGGCCCCAGATCGAGCCGCGGAGGGTAAGCCAATTGCAGAAGATCGGTTTCAATGGCGGTCATGGCGAAAAGCGGTGCGCCTCCTGTGTGTTACCAGTTGTAAGCGACTTTACCGTAATAGAACGCGCCGCTGTAACCGTACGGCGAAAAAGTGCTGTAGGCGAGGTTGCCGCCGCTGCTGGCGAAGGCGTTAACGTTCTCCGGGTACTTATCGGTGACGTTGTCGCCACCCAGGGTGAAGGTCCAGTTCTTCAACTTGTAATCCGCTGACAGGTCCAGCACCCAGGCGGCCTTGAAGGTCTGATCGTTGACCTTGTCCGTCTGATAACTGGTGAACTCACCATAGCGCACCAGGTTAGTGTGCAGCGCCCAATTACCGAAGGTGAAGTCATTGCCCAGGCTCAGCTTGTGCTGGGGCGTGGTATCGCCCAGCAAACCGATACGCTCGCGGCGGTCCACCCGCACCAGGTTGGCCCCCAGGCTGTCGAGAATCGCGGGGTTGGCTTTCACGTCGGTGACTTTGGTGTGGTTGTAGTTGTAGCCCACGGTACTGTTCCAGCGAATGCCGTTATCGAGCTGGTAGCGATAGTTGGCTACCAGATCGACGCCATCGGTGCTGGTGTCCGTGGCGTTGGTGAAGTAACGGGCCGTGGTGTAGTTGATATTGCCGACGCCATTGGCTTGCAGGTAGGCCACCGTGGCCGGGTTGAGATTGAGGTTGGACGACAGGCTGATGCGGTCGCGGATGTCGATGCGGTACACATCGAGCGTGACGGTCAGGTCATCGGCCGGCTCGAGCACCAGGCCGAGGCTGTAGTTGCGCGACTTTTCGGCCTTGAGGTCTTCGGCACCCAGCAGGCGCGCGACCTGACTGTTGGCCGGGAAAGTGCCGGCTTCCTGGATGGTGCTACCGATCAACTGCGATGAGGTGTAGGCAAAATTCTGCTGGGCCAGGGACGGCGCACGGAAACCGTTGGAGATGCTGCCGCGCACGGCCACCTGGGGGGTGAAGTCGTAGCGGGCCGACAGCGAGCCGCTGACGTTGGAACCAAAGTCACTGTAATCCTCATGGCGCACGGCAGCCGAGGCGCTGAGCTTTTCGGTGAAGTTGGTTTCCAGGTCCAGATACTGCGCCCAGTTATGCCGCGTGCTGGTACCGGCATCGGCATCGCGGAAACCACCCAGGCCGGAGCTGCCGGTCTGGTAATAGGACGCGGGCTCGCCCGCCTCGATTTCATAGCCCTGATGCAGGTACTCACCGCCGAACGCCACAGAGACCGGATACGGCAGAAAGCCCACATCGAATTCACGGGACAGGTCCAGGCTGACTTGCTTCTGATCGTTGCTCAGTGTGCCGTTATTGAATTTACGCGGCGTCGCGAGGCCCAGTGAGGTGTTGATGGTTTCAGTCCCCA
This sequence comes from Pseudomonas sp. FSL L8-0168, assembly GCF_037976155.1. NCBI lineage: Bacteria > Pseudomonadati > Pseudomonadota > Gammaproteobacteria > Pseudomonadales > Pseudomonadaceae > Pseudomonas > Pseudomonas sp. FSL L8-0168. The sequence goes on from NZ_CP150262.1 coordinate 5,078,526, forward strand.
ATTCGTACTGGTTCTTGCCGTAGTTGGCCGACAAGTCGTAATGCCAGTCGTAGGCCAGCAGGCCGCGCAAGCCCACTACCAGCGAGGTGTCTTCCAGGTTGCCTTTGATCAGTGGCAGGTAGCCGTTGGGGTTGAGCGCCTTGATGTTGTTGGACGCGTTGCTTGCCCGGTAGAAGGCTGCCGTTTCACCGCGCCGCTTGCTGTAGCCACCGAAGGTGTAGAACTCGGCGGCATCGTTGAAGGCATACTCCGAGTTGAACTGGAATTTGCCTTCATTGGTGGCCGGCTCACCTTGGCGGAACACACGCTGGCCGTAAGTAGTAGAGCCGATGCTGCCGGGGCGGTAGTCGTTGCCGGCGCGGTTGGTGTAATCGTTGTCGGCGCCTTCGGCAGACAGGTTGATAAAGCCATTGTCGCCCAATGCCAGGCCCGTATTACCGCTGACATTACGCTGGATGCCGTCACCCTTTTTGTACTCGCCAAACTTGCTGGAAACCGAGCCGCCATGGTCGGCGTGCTTGAGGATCACGTTGATCACCCCGGCGATCGCATCGGAGCCGTAACGGGCAGAAGCGCCGTCGCGCAGCACCTCGATATGGTCCACCGCCGACAGCGGGATGGCATTCAAGTCTGCCGGAGCCGAACCGCGCCCAACCGCACCGCCCAGATTGACGAAGGCACTGGTATGGCGACGCTTGCCGTTGACCAGTACCAATACCTGGTCCGGCGACAAGCCGCGCAACTGCGCCGGACGCACGAGTTCGGCGCCGTCCACCAGGCCTGGTCGGGGGAAGTTGATCGACGGAATCAGGCGCGCTAATACGGCACCCAGCTCATCGGAGCCGGTGCTGCGCAGGGTTTCACCGGAGATAACGTCGATTGGCGACAGCGATGCACTGGCGGTGCGCTCTTGGGCGCGGGTGCCGGTGACGATCACGGTGTCGAGTTTAGGTGCATCAACCGCAGATGTTTCGTCTGCCAGAACTGGATTGAATCCCACAACGGTCAGCAAATTTGCCGACAAAATCGCCGTGTATAGCGCGTGTTTCCTGTAGCTGCCCATACCGCTCCCCTTTGAATCAAAAATAGAACTGCAATGCGCGAAGTTCGTACGATCGATCCGGCTGGCGGGCGGTGGCGGTCAGTATCTGGTTATGGTCGATGAAGTCGGTAGTCCGTTGCGATATAGCTTAAAGATATTCATCAACCAGAATAAATACCTTAAAAGAATAAGCAAAAGCATAAGCACACTCGCCCATTCGTCAGGATCCACGCGGCTAATCCCGGTACTTTCAGCCCCGGTTCAGCCTGGGCGGGTGCCAAGCCGTCAAACTGACGCGCCTATAACGACCCACTTAGCCGCTCATCAAATCGACTACCGAGGTCGCCCATGAAAAAATTCCGATTGCCTGGCCTGCTATTGCTTGCCCAGGCCACCACAGCACTGGCTAGCGAAACGCCAACGGTCACTGACGACAAAGGCTTCTGGTACGCCCAGACCAGCATCTACACCCGGCACTTTGCACCCGACCCGCAACACAACAACAAGCAGGACTTGATCGGCCTGGAGCGCAATGAGGCGTCGGGCCTGGTGTATGGCGGGGTGACCTTTCGCAACTCGTTCCGCCAACGCTCGTACTACGCCTATGCGGGCAAGCGCTATGACATGGCCGACTATCCGGTGTATGCGAAGTTGACCGGCGGGCTGATCCAGGGCTATCGCGGCGAGTACCGCGACAAGATCCCGTTGAACCGATTCGGTGTGGCGCCGGTGATCATTCCATCGGTGGGAACGCATTACGGGCCGGTGGCGGCGGAGCTGGTGCTGCTCGGGTTCAACGCAGCAATGGTGACGACTGGCGTGCGCTTCTGACACAGCACGGTCCTGGGTGGGAGCTGGCTTGCCTGCGATAGCGGTGTGCCAGGCGGCAAATGAGGCGCTGACCCACCGCTATCGCAGGCAAGCCAGCTCCCACATTTTGCAGCGCAAGGTCTTAGGGCCGTGGGGCATAGGCGAAGACATCGGCGCGCATCCGGTGCGCATCCATGCCGGCGTTGACCAGTGCGTCCAAGGTGCCGTAGATCATCGCCGGCGAACCGCTGGCGTAGACGTGCACGCTATTGAGGTCGGCAATGTCTTCGCACACTACCTCATGCAGCAAACCGCAGCGCCCTTCCCAGCCACACAGGTCGCTGACCACTTTGTGCAGGAACAGATTGGGCAATTGCAGCCACTGATCCCAGTGCTCGATCTGGTAGAAATCTTCCGGGCGCCGTACGCCCCAATACAGGTGCACCGGGTGCTTGAAGCCCGAAGCGCGGCAGTGCTCGATCAGGCTGTGCATCTGCGCCATACCGGTACCGGCGGCCATCAGCACCAGCGGCCCGTCCGGCAACTCGGCCAGGTGGGTGTCACCGAACGGCAGTTCCACACGAGCCATCTGGTTGCGCTGCAATTGTTCGATCAGGTTGCGCGCACTGTCTTCGCGCACCAGCACATGCAGCTCCAACTCACGCCCGGCATGGGGCGCAGAAGCCAGAGAAAACGCCGACTTTTCGCCGCTCTCCCGTTCGAGCATCAAGTATTGCCCGGCGTGGTAACGCACCGCCTTACCGGCCGGGGCGCGCAGGCGCACACGCCAGACATCGCCGCCGACTTCCACGCACTCGATCAATTGGCATGACAATTTGCGCAACGGCAACTCTCCTGGCGCCAGTACGCCATCCCACAACACAATGCAGTCTTCCAGGGGCTCGGCGATGCAGGTGTAGAACTCACCATGATCGCGCACTTCCCCGGCTTGGCGTACCCGGCCCTCCACCAGCAACGCCGCGCAGACATGGCACACGCCATTGCGACAGGCCTGAGGGCACTCATAGCCCAGGCGACGGGCGCCCTCGAGGATTCGCTCGCCAGGGACCAGTTCCAGCACAGCACCGGAAGGTTGCAGGGTTACACGCATCAATCTATTCCCAATTCTTTCCAGATCGCATCGACCCGCGCCGTGACGGCTTCATCCTTGACGATCACCCGGCCCCACTCACGCGTGGTTTCGCCCGGCCATTTGTGCGTGGCATCCAGGCCCATCTTTGAGCCAAGGCCCGATACCGGCGACGCGAAGTCGAGGTAGTCGATAGGCGTGTTGTCGATCATCACCGTGTCGCGCTTGGGATCCATGCGCGTGGTGATGGCCCAGATCACGTCGTTCCAGTCCCGGGCATTGATGTCGTCGTCGGTGACGATAACGAACTTGGTGTACATGAACTGTCGCAAAAACGACCACACACCGAGCATTACCCGCTTGGCATGCCCCGGATACGACTTCTTCATGGTGACGATGGCCATGCGATACGAACAGCCCTCGGGCGGCAGGTAGAAGTCGGTGATCTCAGGGAATTGCTTTTGCAGGATCGGCACGAACACTTCGTTGAGCGCCACACCGAGGATGGCCGGCTCATCGGGCGGACGGCCTGTGTAGGTACTGTGGTAGATCGGCTTGACCCGATGGGTGATGCGCTCGACGGTGAACACCGGAAAGCTGTCGACTTCGTTGTAGTAACCGGTGTGGTCGCCGTACGGGCCTTCATCGGCCATTTCACCTGGGTGAATCACGCCTTCAAGGATGATTTCGGCGGTAGCCGGCACTTGCAGGTCGTTACCGCGGCACTTCACCAGCTCCGTGCGATTACCGCGCAACAAGCCGGCGAAGGCGTACTCGGAGAGGCTGTCAGGTACGGGAGTGACGGCACCGAGAATGGTCGCCGGGTCGGCACCCAGGGCCACGGACACCGGGAACGGCTTGCCGGGATGCTTCTCGCACCACTCACGAAAGTCGAGGGCGCCGCCACGGTGGCTGAGCCAGCGCATGATCACTTTGTTACGGCCAATGACTTGCTGACGGTAGATACCGAGGTTCTGGCGATCCTTGTTCGGGCCCTTGGTGACAGTCAGGCCCCAGGTGATCAACGGGCCGACGTCGCCGGGCCAGCAGGTTTGCACCGGGAGCATGGCCAGGTCGACATCATCGCCTTCAATGACCACTTCCTGGCACACCGCGTCCTTGACCACCTTGGGGGCCATGGCGATGATCTTGCGGAAGATCGGCAGTTTGGACCAGGCGTCCTTCAAGCCCTTGGGCGGCTCGGGCTCCTTGAGAAAGGCCAGCAGCTTGCCGATCTCACGCAGCTCGCTGACGGACTCGGCGCCCATGCCAAAGGCCACGCGCTCGGGAGTACCGAACAGGTTGCCCAGCACCGGGATATCAAAGCCGGTCGGGTTTTCGAACAACAGCGCCGGGCCCTTGTTGCGCAAGGTGCGGTCGCAAATCTCAGTCATTTCCAGCACCGGAGAAATCGGCATCTGGATACGTTTCAACTCTCCGCGCTGCTCAAGTTGCTGCACGAAATCCCGAAGATCCTTGAATTTCATTAACCATGCCACCCGTAAAATAGGCGTACATCCTACCTGCTCTGAGGGCGGCTGGCAGCTTAATTGGCCGTCAATCCACGTGATTGCAACGAACTGAACAACGGTTCCAGGAAGGCTTCGATGTGTCGCGCGCCGACGTCCGAAAGATGGTTATCGTCGGTATACAACGCGCGGCCATTGAGTTCGACCCGGCACAACCCATCGGCGCCGCACAGTAATGGCGCGGGGTCCAGCACCGCGACACCGCTGTCGGCAGCCGCCAATTCATCAAACAATTGCGTGATAAAGGCCTGGCGCTTCACATGCTCGGCCACGGCGAGCCCTTCACCGTCCACGGGCCGGTTCATCATGGCCAGGCGGCTGAGACGGTAAGGCACGATGATTTCCTGCAGCGGCACTTCCTTGACCAACCAGACCTTGTGGCCGGCAGCGCGCAAGTCCCGAATGCGCTCGCGCAGGCCCTGGGCAAAGCGTTGTTCGGCGACGGCACGCACATACTGGCCGGTGCCAGGATCTTTGAGTGCATGCTCCTTGTCACCGGACATTTGCCCATACACATACAGGCTCCAGCGGGCGGCCAACACCACATCGCTGAACGTCTGCTCGGCCATGGCCTTCTCGACGCGCCGGTTGAAATGCGCGCAGCGGGCAATATTTTCCAGGCCATCGAGGGGAATACAGCCGGCAAAACTGGCTTCGACCAGGCTGATATCGTGACGATCAGCGCCCTCTTTGAGTGCCGGTATCAGCGCGGTAGCGTGACTGTCACCCCATACCAACGCCGAAACCGATTGGTCTTTCGGGCCGAAATGGCAGAACAAGCGTTCATCGGGCGTATCTTTGTCGGCCATGCACGCCAGCAGGTCAGGGCTCCACTTCTTGGCCTGGGCAAAACGCAACGCCTGTTCGGACAAGCGCGAAGGCACGCCGTCAGCTTCGCGTATCGCAAGGCCAGTGAAGCCCAGCCCCAGAATGCCGACCATGGCTGACGCCAGAATCGCCTTACGCGAAGCCAGCAAACGTTTTTCCCGGAACGGCGTTTCCACGAAGCGCCAGGACAGATAGCCCAGCACCAGCGAAAGCAGCATCAGCCCCCCCAGTTCCAGCGCGCTCAAGCCATCCACCGCGGCGTAGTTGGCGTACACGAATACCGGCCAGTGCCAGAGGTACCAGGAATAAGAGATCAGCCCGATACCCACCATGATCCGCGTGCCCAACAGGCGAGCGACCCAAGTCTGTTGCTGGCCGTTGGCCCAGATCAACCCGACCACACCCAGCACAGGCAACAACGCAGTCGCGCCTGGGAACGGCGTTTTCGCGTCGTAGCCCAGCACAGCGATGAGGATCAATGCCAGGGAAGCCAGGCTGATCCCTTGCGCCAAGGCCCGCGACGCGCGCCACTCACGCTTGGGCTGCACCGCCAGCATCGCACCGGCCAGTAGCTCCCAGGCCCGCAGATGCAACAGGAAGAAAGCTTTCTGTGGCTCATGCTGAACCGCCCAGACGCTCATGCCAAACGACGCCAGCAGCACCGCGAACAATGCCAGGCGCCAGTGCTTCAAACGGCTGGAGAGCAAGGTCAACAGCAATGGGAAGAAAATATAGAACTGCTCTTCTACTGCCAATGACCAGGTATGCAACAGGGGTTTGATGTCTGATGAAGCATCGAAATAGCCGTGCTGGCGCGAGAACAACAGGTTCGAGGTAAAGGTCACCTGATAATGCGCAGACCGCCCCAACTCTTCATAGTCCTTGGGCGCCAACAGAAACCAACCCACTGCCAGTGTCGCCGCGATCATCACAAACAGGGCCGGCAAGATACGCCGGGCACGGCGAGCCCAGAAGTCGATGAAGCTGAAGCGTCCGGCTTGACGCTCACGCCAGATAATTGACGTGATCAGGAAGCCCGAGATGACGAAAAAGACGTCAACGCCAACAAAACCGCCAGTAATGCCAGGGACACCAAAGTGGAACAACACGACTGCAAGGACAGCGATGGCACGCAGGCCATCGATGTCTCTGCGGTAAGCAAGGGTGGTCATAAGAATGTGGTCAGTCTGCGACGAAAGGGATGAGCGAAGTCACGCGTCAATTTTTGTTACTTAACGGATACTTATGCCACAAAAATCGCAGAATCTCGACGCAAAAAAAATGGCGCCCCATTAAGGGCGCCATTTTTTTGGACCTGAAACGCTGTATTACTTGCGTTTCATCGACAGGAAGAACTCGTCGTTGGTCTTGGTGGTTTTCAGCTTGTCGATCAGAAACTCGATGGCAGCGACTTCGTCCATCGGGTGCAGCAGCTTGCGCAGGATCCACATACGCTGCAGTTCGTCGTCTGCGGTCAGCAGCTCTTCGCGGCGGGTGCCGGAGCGGTTGATGTTGATCGCAGGGAACACACGCTTTTCAGCGATGCGACGGTCCAAAGGCAGTTCCATGTTGCCGGTACCCTTGAACTCTTCGTAGATCACTTCGTCCATCTTCGAGCCGGTTTCAACCAGCGCGGTGGCGATAATGGTCAGCGAGCCGCCTTCTTCGATGTTGCGCGCAGCGCCGAAGAAACGCTTTGGTTTTTCCAGGGCGTGGGCATCGACACCACCGGTCAGCACCTTGCCGGAGCTCGGGATCACGGTGTTGTAGGCGCGGGCCAGACGAGTGATGGAGTCGAGCAGGATCACCACGTCTTTCTTGTGTTCGACCAGGCGCTTGGCCTTCTCGATCACCATTTCGGCAACCTGCACGTGGCGGGTTGGCGGCTCATCGAACGTCGAGGCAACCACTTCGCCGCGCACGGTGCGCTGCATCTCGGTCACTTCTTCCGGACGCTCATCGATCAACAGTACGATCAGGTGAACTTCAGGGTTGTTACGTGCGATGTTCGCTGCAATGTTCTGCAGCATGATCGTTTTACCGGCTTTCGGCGGTGCGACGATCAGGCCACGCTGGCCTTTGCCGATTGGAGCGCAGAGGTCAATCACACGACCGGTCAAGTCTTCGGTGGAGCCGTTACCGGCTTCCATCTTCATGCGCACGGTCGGGAACAGCGGCGTCAGGTTCTCGAAGAGAATCTTGTTTTTCGCGTTCTCGGGGCGATCGAAGTTGATCGTGTCGACCTTGAGCAGGGCGAAGTAACGCTCGCCTTCCTTCGGAGGACGGATCTTGCCAACGATGGTGTCACCGGTGCGCAAGTTGAAGCGACGGATCTGGCTCGGCGAGACGTAGATATCATCTGGGCCGGCGAGATAGGACGCATCTGCAGAGCGGAGGAAGCCGAAGCCGTCCTGGAGAATCTCCAGCACGCCATCACCGGAGATTTCCTCGCCGCTTTTCGCGTGCTTCTTGAGCAGGGAGAAAATCACGTCCTGCTTGCGCGAACGGGCCATATTTTCTATGCCCATTTCTTCGGCCAGTTGGAGCAGGTCGGTAATCGGCTTTTGCTTGAGTTCAGTCAGATTCATATAGGAATGACGTAATCATTTATGGAGGGGGGAAATTAAGCTTTTGGCTTAATGAGGCCGCGCCGCAGAGAAGGCGACAGGATCGCGTACTAATCGAAAAGGAATGCGTCGGCGACGGCTTGCAGGGGGCAGTGGAGAAACCACTGCGGGGCCGAATGTACCACCTGGATTTCGGAGCGTCTAGCCCTGTTTTACGAAAAAGCCCCGCAATTTGCGGGGCTTTTTTGACGACGCTTAGAGGCTCGCGTCGAGGAAAGCTTGCAACTGGGACTTCGACAGAGCACCCACTTTAGTCGCTTCGACATTGCCGTTCTTGAACAGCATCAGGGTCGGGATACCACGCACGCCATGCTTGGCCGGGGTGTCCTGGTTCTCGTCAATGTTCAGCTTGGCAATGGTCAGCTTGCCTGCGTAGGTGGTTGCAATGTCGTCCAGGACCGGAGCGATCATTTTGCAAGGGCCGCACCATTCAGCCCAGTAGTCAACCAGCACCGGGCCGTCAGCCTTGAGGACTTCGGCTTCAAAGGTCGCGTCGGTGACGTGCTTGATAAGATCGCTGCTCATGGATGTCTCCGGATTGTAAGCAAAAAAAACGTTGCCCATCATAGCCGCCCTTCCCCTGTTCAGGAAGCCGCGTCTGATTGAGTCTTGCTATGAGGTTGAATGAGCGTGGGTATGACTCTGTCACGGCGTGGCGGGCGTCATGAACGCAATGCCCGTGCGCAACGCTGCATTACGTATATGTTCCTGCATGGTTTTCTGCGCCGCCGTACTGTTGCGGCGGGCCAGGGCGCGCAGGATTCTGCGATGTTCCTGCCAGGTTTCCATGGCCCGTTCCGGCCGGATGAACGGTAGCTTCTGACTTTCCAGAAACACCTCGGCGCTGGCGCTCAGGATGCTCACCATGGCCTGGTTACCGCTGGCCAGCAGAATACGCTGATGAAATTCGAAGTCCAGGCGGGCGGCCGCTTCGAAGTCGCCCGCCTTGAGCACTTTGCGCATGGCTTGGACGTTGTCTTGCAGGCTGTCCAGTGCATCGAGGGTCAGTGTCACTGCTGCCAACCCCGCCGCAAACCCCTCCAAGGCGTAGCGCAGCTGGAAGATATCCGGCGGCGTGGCCTGCGCCGCGAAGGGCCAGGCGAACCCCGGTGCCTCTTGCACGTCCTGCACGAACACGCCCTTGCCCGGCTGCACGTTGACCACGCCCAAAGCGCTGAGGGACGACAGCGCCTCACGCAACGACGCCCGGCTCACCCCCAATTGCAGGGCCAGGTCGCGCTGGGATGGCAGCGCGTCGCCCGGCCCAAAGCCTTGCTCCTTGATCAGTTTGCGGATGGCCTGCAAGGCCGCTTCCGGTACGGCTTGGGCAATGGAATTCATAAAAAGCTCAGGGTTCCCGATAGCGTGTGTGACCCGTTGTAAAACTATTCATAGCTGGCTGCAAGCCACGCCCCAAAGGCGCTCGCGGCTTTTTGCAAACGCTCGAAAAGGGTGCGGGAAACCTGACCACTGTTCAGACCAGTAAGACCACTGCACCTCAACAAAAATCAGCCTTGCAGACGATCCGAACGGTGCTGGCATGGGCTGTGCACTGGGCAAACTCAGAAAATTCCTTCGCCTTTTTCGGAGAGTTGCCATGACCAAGCGCTACAGCGCCCTGCTCACTGCCCTGTTTGCCAGCCTGATGCTGAGCCAGGCACCCGCCCAGGCGAGTGGTCTGGATGACATCGTCGCCCGTGGCACCCTGAAGGTTGCCGTCCCCCAGGACTTCCCGCCGTTTGGTTCGGTCGGCCCTGACATGCAACCCCGGGGCCTGGACATCGACACCGCCAAGCTGCTGGCCGACCAACTCAAGGTCAAGCTGGAACTGACGCCGGTCAACAGCACCAACCGCATACCGTTCCTCACCACTGGCAAAGTCGACCTGGTTATTTCCAGCCTGGGCAAGAACCCCGAGCGCGCAAAGGTCATCGACTTCTCCAACGCCTACGCGCCGTTCTACCTTGCCGTGTTTGGGCCGCCTGATGCCGCCATCGCCAGCCTCGACGACCTCAAGGGCAAGACCATCAGCGTGACCCGTGGCGCCATCGAAGACATCGAGCTGACCGCGGTAGCGCCCAAGGAAGCCACGATCAAGCGTTTTGAAGACAACAACTCCACCATCGCCGCCTACCTGGCCGGCCAGGTCGACCTGATCGCCAGTGGCAACGTGGTCATGGTGGCCATCAGCGAACGCAACCCCAAGCGCGTACCGGCACTGAAGGTGAAACTCAAGGATTCGCCGGTGTACGTAGGCGTGAACAAGAACGAGCCGGCGCTGCTGGAAAAGGTCAACCAGATCCTGGTGGCAGCCAAGGCTGACGGCAGCCTTGGGAAAAACGCGATGCAGTGGCTCAAAGAACCGCTGCCTGCCGACCTCTGACGCGGAGCTCAAAGATGGCCTATCAATTCGACTTTGTGCCGGTGCTGGCCAATACCGACCTGCTCCTGCGTGGCGCGCTGTTCACCCTTGAGCTGACGGCCATTGGCGCCATCCTCGGCGTGGCCCTGGGCACTGTCGGCGCCGTGGTACGGGCGTGGAAGATCCAACCGTTTGCGTGGGTCTTTGGTGTGTATGTCGAGTTGATCCGCAACACGCCGTTCCTGGTGCAACTGTTCTTCATCTTCTTCGGCCTGCCATCCCTCGGGTTGAAAATTACCGAGTGGCAAGCCGCCGTGCTGGCGATGGTGATCAACCTGGGGGCCTACTCCACCGAGATCATCCGTGCCGGCATCCAGGCCATCCCACGGGGGCAACTGGAGGCGGCCGCGGCACTGGCAATGACGCGCTTTGAAGCGTTTCGCCATGTGGTGCTGCTGCCGGCCCTGGGCAAGGTGTGGCCCGCCCTGAGCAGCCAGATCATCATCGTGATGCTCGGTTCGGCGGTGTGTTCGCAGATTGCGACTGAAGAATTGAGCTTTGCCGCCAACTTTATCCAGTCGCGTAATTTCCGTGCCTTTGAAACCTATGCCCTGACCACCCTGGTGTACCTGTGCATGGCGCTGATGATTCGCCAATTGCTCAACTGGATCGGCCGACGGTTTGTCATGAGGAACAGCCGATGAGTGATTTTTCGTTCTGGGACATTGTGCGCAACCTGCTGACCGGCCTGCAATGGACGCTGTTGCTGTCATTGGTGGCGTTTGTGGGCGGCGGCCTGATCGGCTTATTGGTGATGACCCTGCGCATCAGCCGCAAAGCGTTCTCACGCAATATGGCCCGCACCTATATCGAACTGTTCCAGGGCACGCCACTGCTGATGCAGCTGTTCCTGGTGTTTTTCGGCGTTGCCCTGCTTGGCGTGGACATATCGCCCTGGCTGGCAGCGGCAATTGCCTTGACCCTGTTTACCAGTGCCTACCTGGCTGAAATATGGCGCGGTTGCGTCGATTCCATTGCCCACGGCCAATGGGAAGCCTCGGCCAGCCTGGCCCTCAACCCGCTTGAACAACTGCGCTATGTGATCCTGCCCCAGGCGCTGCGCATTGCTGTCGCGCCGACGGTGGGCTTTTCGGTGCAGGTGGTCAAAGGCACCGCCGTGACCTCGATCATCGGCTTCACCGAACTGACCAAGACGGGCGGCATGCTCGCCAACGCCACCTTTGAACCCTTCATGGTCTACGGCCTGGTGGCCCTCGGTTACTTTTTGCTCTGTTACCCCTTGTCCCTCAGTGCGCGCTACCTGGAAAGGAGACTGCATGCCTCTGCTTAGAATTTCTGCCCTGCATAAGTATTACGGCGATCACCACGTACTCAAGGGCATCGACTTAACGGTGGACGAAGGCCAGGTGGTCGCGATCATCGGCCGCAGCGGCTCGGGCAAGTCCACCTTGCTGCGCACCCTCAATGGCCTGGAGTCGATCAACGACGGTGTAATCGAAGTCGATGGCGAATACCTCGACGCCGCCCGCGCCGACCTGCGCAGCCTGCGGCAGAAGGTCGGCATGGTGTTCCAGCAATTCAATCTGTTCCCGCACCTGACCGTGGGCGAGAACGTGATGCTGGCGCCGCAAGTGGTGCAGAAAGTGCCCAAGGCCAAGGCCGCCCAACTGGCCAGGCAGATGCTGGACCGGGTCGGGCTGGGCGAAAAATTCGACGCCTTTCCCGATCGCCTGTCCGGCGGCCAGCAACAACGCGTCGCCATTGCCCGCGCCCTGGCCATGTCGCCCAAGGTGCTGCTGTGCGACGAGATCACTTCAGCCCTGGACCCCGAACTGGTCAATGAAGTGCTGAGCGTGGTGCGCCAACTGGCTCAGGACGGCATGACCCTGATCATGGTGACTCACGAAATGCGTTTTGCCCGTGAGGTCGGCGACAAGCTCGTGTTCATGCACCAGGGCAAGGTACATGAAACCGGTGACCCGAAGGTATTGTTCGCCAACCCGAAAACGGCCGAGCTGGCTAACTTCATTGGCTCGGTGGAACAGCCGGGCTAACCAGTTCGAAACGGCCCTGCCCTTCAAGGTGGGCCTGCGTGCGTACCATCAACGCGTCGAAGGGCAGTTCGGTGTCGATATCGACCTGGGCGGTGAGCCTGCGCCCTGTCACCGGCACACCTGAGACTCGCGCAATCAAGGCCTGGCCGGGTAACAACTGGCCGCTGGCCGACTCATCAGGTGCTTGAGCAGACGACCAGCCGACTGCTCGCCCGTCGACCTGGGCATGCTTGAGACGCAAGCGCAAACGCCCCTCACGACCAAACCGAAACCCTTGCCCATCGGCAGGCGCTGCGACAAAACGCAGGGCCATTGCCGCCGGCTCCGCGCAGAGCACGGTCATGCTGAACGTGCGGGTAGCCAGCACCACAGCGGCATTTTCAACCACTGCATCCCGGTATATCGGCCCATAGTCGATGCGCGACTGGCTCAGCGATAGCCGACAGTTTTCAGCTTGCGCATCAAGTGCTGCCAGCAACATGCATAACAGGGCCAAGGGCAGGCTTGCACGCTTAACTACCCTGGCACACAGCCGATACCGCTTCATAGAATTTGTCATTGTCAGGCTTGGCCTCGGGGTCGATGTGCAACAGGCAAGTGGAAGAGTCCGGCAATGAAACTTTCAGGCTTTGCGACTCGGAGACGTCGTTGAAGAAAATCATGCCCTCGCCCACCACACTGGTGATGAAGCGATTGCCCTTGCCCAAGACCGAGGCGCCCTGAGGCAATGGTCGGCCGTGCTGATCGTTGGCGGTTACCAGCATCCGGCGTACTTTCACCACGTCAAAATCCACGTTATTGAACGAGCCTCGGCCTGCCGCAAGGACCTGGGTGCCGTTTTTCAGGTCCACCCGTTTGGGCAAGGAAGGGGTCTGCACCTGGACGCGGCTGTTGGTGTAGGCCGGCAAGCCGGCGATTACCGCCTGGCCGCTGAAGTCGGTCCATACCGGGCCTTGTGGCGTCTCGACTTTCGCCGAGCCGATATCGCCGACCGAGACGATGCCGAACGTGTCCTGCACGCTGTAGGGCGAAAAGGTCAGCCCGCCTTCGTGAGCCACCGCACCACCCTGCCATTGGCCGGTGTAGCTGGTGCCCAGCGGGTCACGACTAACGCCCAGGCCCACTCGCGTATAGCGTGGCAACAAGTCCACTTGCCCACGCAACGATTGCTCCCTGGCCCGCATGTCACGCTCAACTCCCACTTCGTAGTTCACATACTCGTTGACCCGCTCGCTCAGTGCAGTGCCAGCGGTAAATTGCTCCCCACGGCGGCTGGTGTAGCTGCTCACACGGCGATCGCCGCCCAGCGGCACGCTGACCTGCAACCGCAGGGACACATCGTTATCCACGGCACGATCACGCCGGCTGCCTGTATAGGTGGCGTCACGGCCAGCCCGTGAACCCCCTACCTGTGAATCAGCGATCAGCGCCACATCGGCATGGCCAAACGACTTGTTCCATGAGGCAAACACATGCTCGCTGGTTTGCCCGCCAAACTGAGCGCTGCGGGTGTAATTCAAAGAAAATACGCCCAGCGTGGGGTCGGCCCAGCTCACGCCCGCGGTGTACTGGTTTTTAAAGTGGGAATCGAGATCATCGGCCCTGAGCGACTGGCCCACTTCAGTGACTTCACGGTAACCACGCGTCTGGGTAGTGGCGCTGAGGTTGACGTCGATATTGGCCCCGACCGGGCTGCTCAGTGACAGGCTGCTGCGTGAGCCGGACACGGCCTTCTGGCTGTCCCGGGACAGGTTATGGCGTGCGTTGACAGAAACCCGCTGGAAAAACACGCTGCTCAGGGTGCCCCCTGCCGCCCAATAGTCATCGGTACTCAACAAGCCAAAACCCGCAGACGAGTGGCTCCCCAGCCCCCAGGTACCACTGCCCATGGCGATCACCGGTGAAGGCCCTTCCTCACCCGCCGTTCTGCGCAACTCGCCCACCGACAAATAGTATCCAGGCGCCGCGGGGGTAGCCCCCGCGAACGATGCCGCCGGCACCACGAAACTGCGCTTGGCACCCCGCACGTCAATTACACTGACCTCAAGGTCGCTGGTGGTGTTAAGCAGGGGCAAGCCCGTCAGCCGGAACGGTCCTTCAGGCACCAACGTACTGTGGACCAACACACCGGACTGGCGTATTTCAACCCGCGATTGGCTTTGGGCCAACCCCTCGACCACTGCGTTATTGCCGCCTGCGGGTGTTCTGGCCTGCCCATCGGGGGAGAACTGCACGCCCGACAGTTGGATCCCGCCAAACAACGGGTTATTGCTGGAGATCTGGCCTGTCTGGAACGTCGACTGCAACCCGGCGATATCCCGCTGGGCATAAGCGTGCAAGTGTTCGGTACGGGTCTGGCCGTTGTCAGACACATAGAACTGGCGGCTGCGGACAATCCAGTCGTCGAGGTTGAAGCCCGCCTCTGTATAAGCCGACACGAACCGGCTGGGCCCACTGCGCAAATGGCTGTCGTAACCCAGCACGTCATAGTTGAACAACGCTGCCGCGCCGCCGTGGGAAAAATTCCCGCTTTCCCACTGGGATTCGCGCAAGGCCTGTGTCGGCACCACCAGTACCACTTCGTCGTTACCGGGGCGCAGCCGCACCATCGTCGCCGGGAATGCGCCGAGAAAGTCATGGCAGGCCTGGTCGGGCCTGGCGCCGGGCTGCAGGATTGTGCCGGGTTTAACCAGCCCGGCCTTCTCAAGTAAACCTGGGGTGAAACACAACTCACCCTGCGAACCAAACCGGGCATCCACCCGCCCAAGCGGGTTGCCATTGACCCGCAACCCCACCACCTGGACACCTTCGCGAAAGCGCGCCGCACTGCGAAAGTAATCGGCAACCTTGGGGTCTATGCCGTGGGTTGTGAGGGCCGCCAGGTCAAACCCTTCCCCGAGTTCCAGCGCGGTCGCCATACCAGGCAGACTCCAGAGCGCCGCAAAGCCGATGGATAACGTGGATCGACCGGGCCAGGCAGTACCGGCAATGTCGCGCCTCGAAGGAAGCCTCATGAACCGATCAACCTTCATCGGTGATGACCGGCGCTCGGTAGCTGTCTACCGAAAACCCGTAGACCGTGGCGGGCTGGATCTCTACTTGAGCCACATTGCCCAGAGTACCTTCGCCCTTCGCCACCAATGCCTCACCCGGCAAGATGTAAGTGCGCGGCAATGTCGCCAGTGTGCCTTGTGGCAGCAGCTGCACATCTGGCGCCAGGCGCACCACATAGGCGCTGTCGTTGTGGACGCTGAGCCGGTCCCCGACGCGCTTCCAGGTCAACAATTCCCACGGCGTATGGTGTCGCGGCAGGCCTTGGGGGTGCAGGATAAGCGGCAAATTCTGCCGCAGGGTGATGCCAATGGTCGCACCACCCGCAGCCCGCGCCTGGGGGATGCCCTCAAACGACACGCGCTTGAGCCGCTGGGTCTTGAGCGGCTGTTTCAGGGTGCTGATAAAACGCACCAGCTGGGTGTCGCCTGCCTCCACACGGGTAACTGGCGGTGTGACAATCAGTAGCGGCTCCAGGTCTTCAGGCACATTCTCAACCACGGAATGCAGCAGCGCGGGCCCCGCATCGGTGTTCTTGATACTCAGGGTGGCTTCGCCGTCCTCTTCATAAAGCACCACCACTGTTGTTTCCGGCAACATACCGTCGGCGGTGGCAACAGCACTAAAAAAAAGATGCCACAGCCATACACAACTTATTAAAAAACCACGCACTCAGTATTCCCCTCAACTCATGCCATTGACGATTGGCAATCGCGCAGCCATAGAAAAACAGCCAATAAGAAAGGGTTAGTTTCTTGATCGGCTGCTTTCAGTTATTTAGATGTAACTCAATACAAGCGTGGCGCGCCCATCAATGGAAATGTCGCGGCTTAAATCCAGATCCCGAGCCTTGTTGATTACCGCTTTCACCGCGAGCGTACCGGTCAATTGGCTGATAGCGGCAGGGGTAATCGTCGTGCCATTACGCCAAGAGTACTGGCTCGGCGACTGGGCCACTTTGCCATCGCTGTTGTACCAGGCCCCCAGGCCGCTGCGCATGATCGGAAACAGCGTTGTGCCGGAGGACCTGAGGTCCTTGAGAGTCACCGAATAGCCACCGGTACGCCGGGCGCCTACCATACCCAAACCATAGTTCTGTGCTTCGGTGAAGCCCGCGCCGAGGATGCCCGTCACCTTGCTGCCCGCTTGCAGGTCGGTAAACGTGAGCCCGAACCTGGCAGGCGTGGTGCCGCAATTGATCACCAGCGAAGTGGTCCTCTCTTCGCGCGGGTTAAACGCTGTTTGGGACAATTCGCCCGAGCGAATCGTGCCGTAGTCGATGATGCCACTGCCCGCCAGGCTGAGGTTGCAGGCAGCAGGTGTAATGGTGCCCCTGACGACCAACTGCGCACTGGTGGTTGCCTGGGCATTGAGGGTTGCAGCCAGGCACACCATACCGACGGTTAATCCAATAATTTTTTTCATGCTCGTCCTGTCATTAGGAATTAACAGGCGTTCTTTATTTTGGTTTCAGCGACTCCGTCGCTCAACGCTTTATCTTCCGTAACACAAAACTATAAATAAATAACACCCAGGCAGAATTGCCGAATGACAGTCTGGCGCCTTGGTGCCTGGCAAAAAAATCAGACAACACGGTATTTGCTGTGGGCCCTATTAAATTAGGCAACGGCTTTAATCGATCAGCAAAGTAGTCCTCTGACTGAAATCGCATGATCTACAGCCCCGATCACTGTAAGCAATGTCATACACAACTTACGACGACATACAGTTAAAACGTCTTACGGTATCGGTTTACCTATTCGTTTAAAGCTTGCGAAGCTGCCCTACACTTCCCAGAGATTTCCCTACAGACAGCATCGGTCCAATTACCGAAGCACAACGCGTTGGCGTCAGCGGTCGATCGTGGCACGATGGCAAGGTTATCGACCGAGATCCTCAAACCATGCCGCAATCCCAAGCCAAGAATCTGTCCTTGATCGCCGCCATCGACCTGGGCTCCAACAGCTTTCATATGGTCGTGGCCAAGGCCCAGAACGGTGAGATCCGCATCCTTGAGCGGCTCGGCGAAAAAGTGCAACTGGCCGCCGGGATCGACGACGAGCGCAAGCTCAATGAAGAATCCATGCAGCGCGGCCTCGATTGCCTCAAGCGTTTTGCGCAACTGATCAACGGCATGCCCCCTGGCGCAGTGCGTATCGTTGGCACCAATGCCTTGCGCGAGGCCCGCAACCGCAACGAGTTCATCCATCGCGCCGAGGAAATCCTCGGGCATCCGGTGGAGGTCATCTCGGGCCGTGAAGAGGCTCGCCTGATCTACCTCGGCGTGTCACACACACTGGCCGATACGCCCGGCAAACGCCTGGTGGCAGACATTGGCGGCGGTAGCACCGAGTTCATCATCGGCCAGCGTTTCGAACCGCTGCTGCGTGAAAGCCTGCAGATGGGATGCGTGAGTTTCACCCAGCGTTATTTCAAGGATGGCAAGATCACTCCGGCGCGCTATGCCCAGGCCTACACCGCAGCGCGTCTGGAAATCATGAGCATCGAACACGCCTTGCACCGACTGACCTGGGATGAAGCCATCGGCTCGTCCGGCACCATCCGTGCCATCGGCCTGGCCTTGAAAGCCGGTGGCCATGGCACCGGCGAGGTGAACGCCGAGGGCTTGGCGTGGCTCAAGCGCAAGTTGTTCAAGCTGGGGGATGCAGAGAAAATCGACTTCGATGGCATCAAGCCCGATCGCCGTGCGATTTTCCCTGCGGGCCTGGCAATTCTCGAAGCCATCTTCGACGCCCTCGAACTGCAACGCATGGACCACTGTGACGGCGCCCTGCGCGAAGGCGTGCTCTACGACCTGCTGGGCCGGCACCACCACGAAGACGTGCGCGAGCGCACCCTCAGCTCGCTGATGGAGCGTTATCACGTTGACCTGGAACAAGCCGCACGCGTGGAGCGCAAAGCCCTGCACGCGTTCGACCAGGTGGCCGAGGACTGGGACCTGGAAGACGGCGTCTGGCGCGAGTTACTCGGCTGGGCAGCCAAGGTGCATGAAGTCGGCCTGGACATCGCCCACTACCATTATCACAAGCACGGCGCCTACCTGATCGAACACTCGGACCTGGCCGGTTTCTCCCGGGAAGACCAACAGATGCTCGCGCTGCTGGTACGCGGCCATCGCCGTAATATTCCCAAGGACAAGTTTGCCGAATTCGGTAAAGACGGCATCAAGCTGATCCGCCTGTGCGCGCTGCTGCGCTTTGCGATCCTGTTCCACCACATCCGCGGCACCCAGGAAATGCCCCAGGTCAAACTGCACGCCGATGGCGATAGCCTGGAAGTGATGTTCCCCAAAGGCTGGCTGGATGAAAATCAGCTGACCCAGGCGGACTTCGCCCAGGAAGCGGAATGGCTGACACGGGTGGGGTTCAGCCTGAACCTGCGCTAAAGCCCACTGCAAAACAAATGTGGGAGCGGGCTTGCCCGCGAATGCAGTGGATCAGTCACCAGATGCATTGACTGACACACCGCATTCGCGAGCAAGCCCGCTCCCACATGGAGTTGCGTATGCCTGGGCTAGTTCACCGTCAGAATCGGGCTACCCAACTTCTCCAATAATGTCGCCTGCGCGCTGCGCGGGTTCTGGTTGCCGGTCGGGGTGTTACGCACGTAGCGACCATCCGACTGCAGGCTCCAGCTGTGGGTGTTGTCGGTGAGGTAGCTTTCCAGCTCCTTCTTGACCCGCATGATCAGCTTCTTGCCTTCCACCGGGAAGCAGGTCTCCACGCGCTTGTCGAGGTTGCGCTCCATCCAGTCGGCACTGGAGAGGAACATCTGTTCTTCGCCGCCGTTAAGGAAGTAGAACACGCGGGTGTGCTCCAGGAAGCGGCCGATGATCGAGCGCACATGGATGTTATGCGACACGCCCACAATGCCGGGGCGCAGGCAGCACATGCCACGTACCACCAGGTCGATGCGCACACCGGACTGGCTGGCCTTGTACAGAGCACGGATGATCTTCGGATCGGTCAGCGAGTTGAACTTGGCGATGATGTGCGCCGGCTTGCCATCGAGGGCAAACTGGGTCTCGCGGGCAATCATGTCGAGCATGCCCTTCTTGAGCGTGAACGGCGCGTGCAACAGCTTCTTCATGCGTAGGGTCTTGCCCATGCCGATCAACTGGCTGAACAACTTGCCGACGTCTTCGCACAGCGCGTCGTCGGACGTCAGCAAGCTGTAGTCGGTGTAGAGCTTGGCGTTGCCGGCGTGATAGTTGCCGGTACCCAAGTGGGCGTAGCGCACGATCTCACCGGCTTCACGGCGCAGGATCAGCATCATCTTGGCGTGGGTCTTGAAGCCGACCACGCCGTAGATCACCACCGCACCGGCCGCTTGCAGACGGCTGGCCAGTTGCAGGTTGGACTCTTCGTCGAAACGCGCACGCAACTCGATCACCGCAGTGACTTCTTTGCCATTACGCGCCGCATCCACCAGCGCATCGACGATTTCCGAGTTCGCGCCGCTGCGGTACAGGGTCTGGCGCACGGCCAGGACGTGCGGGTCCTTGGCAGCCTGGCGCAGCAGGTCGACCACCGGGGTGAACGACTCGAAAGGGTGCAGCAGCAGGATGTCCTGCTTGCTCACCACGCTGAAGATGTTCTCGCTGTTTTGCAAAAGTTTCGGGATCTGCGGCGTGAACGGCTTGTATTGCAGCTCCGGGTGGCTGTCCAGGCCGGTAATGCTGAACAGGCGCGTGAGGTTCACAGGGCCGTTGACCTGGTACAGCTCCGATTCTGCCAAGTTGAACTGCTTGAGCAGGTAGTCCGACAGATGTTTCGGGCAGGTGTCCGCCACTTCCAGGCGCACCGCATCGCCATAGCGCCGTGAGAACAGTTCGCCGCGCAGGGCACGTGCCAGGTCTTCAACGTCTTCGGAGTCCAGCGCCAGGTCGGCGTTACGGGTCAGGCGGAACTGGTAGCAGCCCTTGACCTTCATGCCCTGGAACAGGTCGTCGGCGTGCGCGTGAATCATCGATGACAGGAATACATAGTTGTCGCCAGCGCCCCCTACCTCTTCCGGTACCTTGATGATCCGAGGCAACAGACGCGGCGCCGGGATGATCGCCAGGCCCGAATCGCGGCCGAAAGCGTCGATACCTTCGAGTTCGACGATGAAGTTGAGGCTCTTGTTCACCAGCAAGGGGAACGGGTGCGTCGGGTCGAGGCCGATAGGCGTGATGATCGGCGAAATCTCGTCCCGGAAGTAACGGCGCACCCAGGTCTTGATCTTGGCGGTCCAGTGACGACGACGAATGAAGCGGACTTGGTGCTTTTCCAGCTCCGGCAGCAGGATGTCGTTGAGGATCGCATACTGGCGGTCTACATGGCCGTGCACCAGCTCACTGATACGCGCCAGGGCCTGGTGCGGTTGCAGCCCATCGGCACCGGCTTGTTCACGGGCAAAGGTGATCTGCTTCTTGAGGCCGGCAACACGGATCTCGAAGAACTCGTCCAGGTTACTGGAGAAGATCAGCAGGAATTTCAGCCGCTCCAGCAAGGGGTAGGACTCATCCAGCGCCTGCTCAAGCACGCGGATGTTGAATTGCAGTTGTGACAACTCGCGGTGGATGTACAGGCTGCTGTCATCCAGGTTGGTGACCACGGCCACCGGCGCCGGCGCAGGCGCTTCGGCCACCACCGCAGGCGGTGCGGGCTCCAGCTCCGGCGGGGTCTGGGCGACTTGTTCAACCACCGGGTGAGCGTCTTTTACGGCAACTTCTGAGAGTCCTTCGGTATTCATCGAGTGTTCCTGTGAGGGCTATTGTTGCTCTCTAAGCAATTGGGCGGCGCGGGCGGCGAAGTAGGTCAGAATGCCATCAGCGCCGGCACGTTTAAAGGCAGTCAGGGATTCGAGGATCACCCCTTCACTCAACCAACCATTCTGGATGGCCGCCATGTGCATGGCGTATTCACCGCTGACCTGATAGACAAAGGTCGGCACTTTGAATTCCTCTTTGACCCGGTAAAGAATGTCAAGGTAGGGCATCCCCGGCTTGACCATCACCATATCGGCGCCTTCGGCCAGGTCGGCAGCCACCTCGTGCAGGGCTTCCTGGCTGTTGGCCGGGTCCATCTGATACGAGGCCTTGTTGGCCTTGCCCAGGTTCAGCGCCGAGCCTACCGCATCGCGGAATGGGCCGTAGTAGGCGCTAGCGTATTTGGCCGAGTAGGCCATGATCCGCACATTGACGTGACCGGCCAGCTCAAGGGCTTCGCGAATCGCCTGGATGCGCCCGTCCATCATGTCCGACGGTGCAACCACCTGGGCGCCCGCAGCCGCGTGTGATAACGCCTGCTTGACCAGTGCATCGACGGTGATGTCGTTCTGCACATAACCGTCTTCGTCAAGAATGCCATCCTGGCCGTGGGTGGTGAACGGGTCCAGGGCCACGTCGGTGATCACCCCCAGTTCCGGGAAGCGCTCGCGCAAGGCACGGGTGGCGCGCTGGGCAATCCCGTCGGGGTTCCAGGCTTCAGCGGCGTCCAGGGACTTGAGTTCCGCCGGGGTCACCGGAAACAGCGCCAGCGCCGGAATGCCCAACTCGACCCAATTCGCCGCTTCTTCAAGCAACAAATCAATGGTCAGACGCTCCACACCCGGCATCGACGCCACCGCTTCCCGGCGATTTTCGCCGTCGAGCACGAAAACCGGCAGGATCAGATCATTCGTGGTCAGTACATTTTCACGTACCAGGCGACGAGAAAAATCATCACGACGATTGCGACGCAGACGGGTGGCAGGGAACAGGCGATTGGCAGGGGTAAAGCTCACGACAGACTCCTGAGCCCGTGTTTACGGGCGAGCGTTGCAGTTATAAGCGGCCATTATGACGAATGAATGACAGTTGTGCTTATCGACGCGACCTGTAGTCCCATTCGTCATTTGCATAGGAATTGTTCACTTCGTGACACATCTCGATACTTTCATGAATCTTCGTGAAGGCGTAGGCTGCGCGTTCATTTCGCCAGCACCCTAGACCATGCTTCAACAATTTCTGCATGACTTCGGCTACTTTGCCCTCTTTCTCGGCACGTTCTTCGAAGGCGAGACCATCCTTGTACTCGCAGGCTTCCTGGCGTTCCGTGGCTACATGGATATCAACCTGGTGGTGGTCGTTGCCTTTTTTGGCAGCTACGCCGGCGACCAGCTCTGGTACTACATGGGGCGCAAGCACGGCCGCAAGTTGCTGGCGCGCAAACCGCGCTGGCAATTGATGGGCGACAAGGCGCTGGAACATATCCGCAAGCATCCGGATATCTGGGTATTGAGTTTCCGCTTCGTCTACGGCTTGCGCACGGTGATGCCCGTGGCGATTGGCCTGTCCGGCTATCCACCGTTGCGCTACCTGGTCCTCAACGGTATTGGCGCGGCGATCTGGGCCGCGGCACTGGGGGCGGCGGCCTACCACTTTGGCGCGGTGCTGGAAGGGATGCTCGGCAGCGTCAAGAAATACGAGCTGTGGGTACTGGGCGCCTTGCTGGTGCTGGGCTTTGGCCTGTGGCTGCGCCGTCGCTTCAAGAATGCCCGCATCGCCCGCCAAGCCTGTGCCGAGGCCAAGGCTCGGCTGGCTAACGAGCCAGCCCCGATCGAAACGCCTAAGACACCCACCGAGTAAGCCGGCTTCTGCAACAGTAGAGGCCGATGAGGCTGAGCAGGCTGTAGCTCGCCAGGCCCAGCCAGCCCAGGTTGCTGGCGGGCCACAACCCTGCCAGCGGCGCCAGCCATACCAAGGGAACATTCAGCACCAGGCGCGCCAGCTCGGCCTTCAGTGCCCATGGGCGATTCTCCAGCGCAACCCCCAGGGTAAACAATCCCAGTGCCATTGCGCCCCAACCGAGGACCAGCGCCGACGTGGGCGAGCCCTCACCCACATTCATCAGATAGCTGCCAAACCCCACATAAGCCGCAAACTGCAAGGCGATGTAGACCTGTTGGCGCATGTCCAGTGGCACCTCGAATTTGCGGAACTGGCTCAGGTCCGGCTTGGCCATCGGGTACTTGGCCTTGACGTCCGCCGGCCGCCAACCGGTGCGCATGAACCAGATGCGCAGCGTGTCCCACCAACGCTCAGTACGCCTGGCGTCGCTCCAGAGCTGCGCATAAAACTGCAGGTTGGCCCACAGCGGATTCCAACTGGCCAGGGGTGTGGTTACGCCGAAAATCACCGGTTCGTTATCGTCTTCCTCTTGGAAGGTGCCAAACAGCCGGTCCCAAATAATGAACACCCCGCCGTAGTTGCGATCCATGTAGAGAGCGTTCTGTGCATGGTGGGCCCGATGATTGGACGGTGTGACGAAAAACCATTCGACCCAGCCGAGCTTGGGAACATGGCGTGTATGGACCCAGAATTGATACAGCAGGTTGAGCGACGCTACGCTGATAAACACCACCAGCGGCACACCAACCACCGCCAGGGGCAAGTAGAAGATCCAACTCAGCAGGAAACCGGTGCTGGTCTGGCGCAAGGCAGTGCTGAGGTTGTAGTCCTCGCTCTGGTGATGCACCGAATGCGCGGCCCACAGGATGTTGCGTTCATGCCCCATGCGGTGCAGCCAGTAGTAGCAGAAATCATAAAACACAAAAGCGAATACCCAGGTCCAGACGCTCTGGGTCGGCAACTCGAACAACGCCAGGTGCTTGAGGGCGAAGGCGTAGGTCAGCAGGCCCACACCCTTGGTGAGCAAGCCGGTGGTGGTAGACAGCACACCGGTGCTGAGGCTGTTGATGGCATCCGCCACTCGGTAGTTGCGCGCGCCGCGCCAACGGTCGGCCAGCAACTCCACCACAATCAGGGCGATAAAAAACGGTACTGCGTAAGGCACGAAGTCCATGGGCTAGTCCGGTCTATTTTTGTTACATCAAGATTAGGTGCAGCGACGTGAGATCCCATTGGCAACAGGTTACAAATTAGTAGACATTTAACGCCATGAATCAGGAGAAATGCCCATGAGCAAAAAGATTGCAGTGATCCTTTCCGGCTGTGGCGTCTACGACGGCGCAGAGATCCATGAAAGCGTGATCACCCTGCTGCGCCTGGACCAGCGCGGCGCTCAAGTGGAATGCTTTGCACCCGACGTTGCGCAGTTGCACGTGATCAACCACCTCACGGGCGAAGAAATGCCCGAGTCGCGCAATGTGCTGGTGGAATCGGCGCGCATTGCCCGCGGCGCCGTGAAGGATATAGGCCAAGCCAACGCCGCAGACTTTGACGCGCTGATCGTGCCGGGCGGGTTTGGTGCGGCCAAGAACCTGTCGAACTTTGCCGTGGAAGGCGCCGGTTGCAGCATCAACCCCCAGGTGCTGGCACTGGCTGAAGCCTTTGCCGAAGCGGGCAAGCCGGTGGGGTTGATCTGCATTTCGCCGGCCCTGGCCGCCAAGATCTACGGCCCTGGCGTGACCTGTACCATCGGCAACGATGCCGACACCGCGGCAGTCCTGGACAAGATGGGCGCCACCCACCTCGAATGCAGCGTGGAGGACATCGTCGAAGACCAGGCGCGCAAGCTGGTGAGTACGCCGGCCTACATGCTGGGCAAGAACATCAGCGAGGTGGCGTCAGGCATCAACAAGCTGGTGGATCGGGTGTTGGAGTTGACTCACGAGAACGACTGACGCCCTCTTTCTGTAGGAGCGAGCTTGCTCGCTCCTACAGTGGTTTCATCAAGCGGGTAAGGATTCGGTCCAGCGCATTGGCAAACGCCTGCTTGTCCTTTTCGCTGTGGGGCGGTGGGCCGCCGCCCATCTGGCCTTGCTCGCGCAGGTCGGTAAACAGGTTACGCACCGCCAACCTCTCGCTCATGTTCGCTGGGCTGAATTCCTTGCCACGCGGGTCAAGGGCCGTCACGCCCTTCTTCACCAGGCGGTCGGCCAAGGGCACGTCGCTGCAAATCACCAGTTCGCCGGGCACGGCGTGCTCCACCAGGTAATCATCGGCGGCATCCGGCCCGCTGGGCACCACGATCAGCTTCACACAGGCAAAGCTCGGTTTGATCTGGCTTTGCCCTGCCACCAGCACTACCTCAAACTGGCGCTTGAGGGCGAACTTCACCACTTGGTCCTTGGCCGCCCGAGGGCAGGCGTCGGCGTCGATCCACACGCGCATGCTACGCCGCCACCCGGCGCTTTTCGGTCAGGCGGCTACGGCCATACAACACCACAATCGCCAGGATCGCCACGGCCTGTGCCCCCAACGAGTACGCATCGGCGTGGATGCCCAGCCAGTCGAAGTCAAAGAACGCCACCGGCCGCGTGCCGAAGATGCCTGCTTCCTGCAAGGCTTTCACACCGTGCCCGGCAAACACCACCGACAGCGCACACAGCAGCGCGGCGTTGATGCCGAAGAACAGCGCCAGGGGCAACTTCGCCGAACCGCGCAGGATCACCCAGGCCAGGCCCACCAGCAGCACCAACGCCGTGGCACCACCGGCCAGCACCGCGTTGTGCCCGGCAGGGCCGGCTTGCAGCCACAGGGTTTCGTAGAACAGGATGACTTCGAACAGTTCGCGGTACACCGAGAAGAACGCCAGCACGGCAAAACCGAAACGCCCACCGCCGCCCACCAGGCTGCTCTTGATGTAGTCCTGCCAGGCTGCCGCGTGACGCCGGTCGTGCATCCACACGCCGAGCCACAGCACCATCACACTGGCGAACAACGCCGTGCAGCCTTCAAGCAACTCACGCTGGGCACCGCTGACGTCAATGACATAGGCCGCCAAAGCCCAGGTACCCAAGCCTGCCAACAGCGCCAGGCCCCAGCCGACGTTGACGCTGCGCACCGCCGATTGCTGGCCGGTGTTACGCAGAAAGGCGAGGATCGCTGCCAGCACCAGAATCGCTTCCAGGCCTTCGCGCAGCAGGATCAGCAAGCCGGAGATATAGCTCAACGACCAGCTCAGGCCATCGCCGCCCAGCAAACCGGCCGATTCAGTGAGTTTGCCTTTGGCCAAGTCCAAGCGCTGCTGCACCTGCTCGATAGGCAAGCCGTCCTGCAACGATTGCCGATAGGCCATCAGGGCCTTCTCGGTGTCTTTGCGCACATTGGCATCGACGTTATCCAGGGAGCTTTCCACCAGTTCGAAGCCTTCCAGATAGGCCGCGACGGATAGATCGTAAGCCTGCTCATGGTCGCCGTTGCGGAAGGCCGCCAGGCTCTTGTCCAGGGTGGCGGCGGTGTAGTCGAGCAACTGCGCAGGGCCACGCTGAACCTGCGGAGGCTGCGCACGCTGGGCGCGGAACGTCGCCGCAGCGCCAGGGCCGTCAGCGGCGAGCACTTCATTGGGGGTCTGGCGGGCCAGGTCGGCAAGGTTGAATGTCTGCTCGCCTTTGGCGGCGGCCGGGTCGGCCGTGAAGCCGGCGATATAGGTTGCCAGGTCCCAGCGCTGGCGGTCGTCCAATTGGTCAGCGAACGACGGCATGTCGGTGCCCTCCACGCCCAGGCCGAGGGTGTTGTAGATCGCGTAGAGGCTCAGGCGATCCAGGCGCGTGGCATCGCGCAGGTTAGCGGGTGGTGGCGTCATGCCCATGCCTGCGGGGCCATCGCCGGCACCTGCTGTGCCGTGGCACACCGAACAATGCTGGGCGTAGAGCGGCGCGCCGCGCGTCGGGTCCGGCGTGATGGCCGGGGCCTGGCTGACTTCATACGCCACGGCCAGCTTGGCACCCAATTGGCGGGCCTGGCGGGCAACGCTTGCGCCATCCTGGTGGGCAGTGACCGCGGCCAGCAGTTCATCAACGCCCTTTATCAGCTCGGCGCGCTCGGGTTTGTCTGGCAAATCCGCCACCAGCCCCTGCAACACCCCGAGAAATTCCACTTGTTCACGGTATTCCGAGTCATCCACCACCTTGCCCGCCTCCACCGTGGGTGGGTAGTCGGCGCCAATGTAGTCCAGCAAATGCAGGGCTTGCGGCGCGCCCTCGGCGGTCGCGGCCAACAGATTGAAGCTGCACGACAGCAACGCCGGCAACAGCAGCCAGGCGAGAAAGCGGAAAGGGGCGGTCATGAATGAATCTCAAGTGGAAATACGAAGTAACACTATTGTTGAGCTTTAATGGATTCGACTCAAGGTGTTATTTCATATCACCCTAAAACCAATGTGGGAGCGGGCTTGCTCGCGAACGCGGTGCTTGAGTCACTATTTTCTTTGACTGATACCGTATTCGCGAGCAAGCCCGCTCCCACATTTTTGAGCCAGTCGCTTGGTCAGGCCGTGGCGCGATGCAGGCTCGCCAGGAAACCGGCAGCGCCGACAAACAAGCCAGCAAAGGTGCGGTTTACGCGTTTCTGTTGTTTGGGCGTACGCAACAGGCGCAAGACTTTCGACGCCAACCCTGTGTAGCCCGCCATCACGATCATATCGACGCTGATCATAGTGGCACCGAGGATCAGGTACTGGATCAACAACGGCGCCTGCGGGTTCACGAACTGCGGCAGCACCGCCAGCATAAACACCAGCGCCTTGGGATTGCTGGCGTTAACCAGGAAGCCGCGGAACATCATCGCCATCGGTTTGCCGATCGGGCGCACGGCGGCGTCATCGGTCATGTCCATGGGCAGGGCACGCCATTGTTTGATGGCCAGATACACGAGGTAGGCCACGCCAAACCATTTGATCGCATAGAACGCAGTAGACGAGGCCGCCAGAATGGCACCCAAACCACCGGCGACCACCGCAATCTGCATCGCCAGGCCCAGTTGCAGACCGATGGCGTTCCAGTAGCCACGCACAAAACCGTATTGCAGGCCGCTGGACATCGAGGCGATGGCACCGGCGCCAGGAGAAAGGGAGATGATCCAACTGGCCAGGAAAAAGGCCAGCCATGTATCGAGAGCCATTGCACACCTCGTAAGGGAGTTAGCGGTTGTGCCTTAAGCTAACTCCAGCGACCAAAGGCTGGCTATAGATTTCTGTAGGAGCGAGCTTGCTCGCGCCTACAGGATATTAGTGCCAGAGCCGGGCCAACGGCGTACCGAACGCTGGAAGAACAGACTATTGGGCACCTGCACCATCGCGCTGTTGGTCCCGGCTTCCTCGACTTCGATCAGCGTGGTGTAGAGCAAGTTGATCGCCACGACCCGGCCCTTCACGCCCGGTTTGTCGACGGTGTCCACCAACTCGACGATATCACCGAGGCGAAACGGCCCGACCGTGAAGATCAGGATCGCGCACAGCAGGTTGGACAGCACCGACCACATGGCGAAGAACGCCACGGCCGCCACCGCGACAAAGCCTGACAGGGCCGTCCACAACACCGTGGCAGACACACCCAGGCGGCCCAGCACAAAGATCAGCGCACTGCCCATGATCAGCCAGCGCAAGCCGCCCCGCAGGGGCATCAGCAATTGCGGCGGGAACGGGTAGCGCTCACCCAGGCGCGTAAGGCCTTTTGCGACGAAGCGCTGAGCCAGGTAGCCAGCCAGCAGGATCAGCAGGATTTGCACGCCGATCCAGATGGGTTCGATCCATTGCACCGGTACCGGTAATTGCAACGCCTCCATCAGGACAGCGCCTCCAGCTCCGCTTGCAGGGTTTCGAGCAATTCGAGGGCCTCCATCCAGGTTTCCTCCAACTGCCCCTCGCGCACCTTGAGCTTGGCCTGTTCGGCCAGCAGGTCACGCAGCTCGTCCTTGCGCGCCGCCTCGTACACGGCGCTGTCGCCCAGGCTGGCTTCGATCTTGGCCAGGCGCTCATGCACCTTGCCCAGATCGGCTTCCAGCTTGTCGGCCTCACGCTTGTGCGGCGCCAACTGCTGGCGCAGCGCGGCGGCGGCCTGGCGCTGGGCTTTCTTGTCGGTCTTGTCCGGGTTGACCGGCGTGTTGCTGGCCGGCGCATTGCGCAGACGGTACTCCGTCAGCCAGCGCGCGTAGTCGTCCAGGTCGCCATCGAACTCTTCGACCTTACCGTCGGCCACCAGCAGGAAGTTGTCGGTGGTGCTCTTGAGCAGGTGACGGTCGTGAGACACCACCAATACCGCACCGCTGAACTCCTGCAGGGCCATGGTCAGCGCCAGGCGCATTTCCAGGTCCAAGTGGTTGGTCGGCTCGTCGAGCAGCAACAGGTTCGGGCGATCCCACGCGATCAGGGCCAGGGCCAGTCGGGCTTTTTCGCCACCGGAAAAATTCAGCACAGGTTCGTCAATGCGCGCGCCACGGAAGTCGAAACCGCCAAGGAAGTCGCGCAGGGTCTGCTCGCGCTCGGTCGGCGCCAGGCGTTGCAGGTGCAACAACGGGCTTGCCTTGGCGTCCAGCGAGTCCAGTTGATGCTGGGCGAAGTAACCCACCACCGTGTTCTCGCCACGAGTGAGGCGACCGGCCAGCGGCTCAAGCTCACCCGAAAGGTTCTTGATCAGTGTCGACTTGCCTGCGCCGTTCGGGCCGAGCAAACCGATGCGTGCGCCCGGCGTGAGCTGCAGCTTGACCTTCTCAAGGATGGTTTTGTCGCCATAGCCAAGGCGAGCGTCCGAGAGGTCCAACAGCGGGCTGGAGATCTTCACCGACTCACGGAAGACAAAGTCGAACGGCGAATCGACGTGGGCCGCCGACAGCTCTTCCATGCGTTCCAGGGCCTTGATCCGGCTCTGGGCCTGGCGGGCCTTGGTAGCCTGGGCCTTGAACCTTGCGATGTAGCTTTCCATGTGCGCACGTTGCGCCTGTTGCTTTTCAAAGGCCTGTTGCTGCTGGGCCAGGCGTTCGGCGCGGGCGCGTTCGAACGCGGTATAGCCGCCACGGTAAAGGGTGATTTTCTTCTGTTCGACATGGGCGATGTTATCGACCACGGCGTCGAGGAAATCCCGGTCGTGGGAGATCAGCAGCAAGGTGCCCTGGTAACTCTTGAGGAAATCTTCCAGCCACAGGATCGCATCGAGGTCCAAGTGGTTGGTCGGTTCGTCGAGCAGCAGCAGGTCAGAGGGGCACATCAGCGCTTGAGCCAGGTTCAGGCGCATGCGCCAGCCACCGGAGAAGTCGGCGACCGGGCGGTCCATCTGTTCGTTGGTAAACCCAAGGCCAGCGAGCATCTTGCGAGCGCGAGCGTCGGCCGTGTAGCCGTCGGCGCTGTCCAGCTCCGAGTGCAGGCGCGCCTGGGCGGCACCGTCCTGGGCTTTTTCGGCCTCAGCCAGGTCGTGTTGCACCTGGCGCAGGCGCAGGTCGCCATCGAGCACGTAGTCGATGGCGATACGGTCCAGGGTGTCGATCTCCTGGCGCATATGGGCAATGCGCCAGTCGGCAGGCAGCAGGCAGTCCCCGGAATCCGGGGTCAGCTCCCCCAGCAACAGGGCGAACAACGTGGATTTGCCGGCGCCGTTGGCACCGATCAGGCCGGCTTTGTGACCGGCGTGCAGGGTCAGCTCGGCGTCTTCAAGAAGACGTTGCGGGCCACGCTGTAATGTTAGGCTTTGAAGTCGGATCATAATGGCGGCGGAGTCTACCAGCTTCGTTGGCCGCTGGCTTGGGTGTGAATATGTGCGCTGACCTGTGGAGCTTTGCCCTTTCGACCTATGCCCGCCCAGGCGTGGAGGCCGCGTGCCTGCGCTTGCAGGAGCAAGGGGCAGACGTGTGCCTGTTGTTGTGTGGTGCTTGGCTGGAGCAACGAGGTGTGGCGTACAAGCCCGAACGCGTTCAGGCACTGCAACAGATGGCTCATCCGTGGCGGGTGCAGGTAGTCGAACCGCTACGACAAGTGCGCGTGCAATGGCGAGCCTTGGCCCAGCAGGATGCGCAATTGGCATCGCTACGCGAGCAGATCAAGACACTGGAGCTGGAGGCCGAAAGAACGTTGCTGGCGCGCTTGGAAGCGCTGGCGCAGACATGGCCGATCAATGAGGTGGTGGATCAGCAAGACTGGCTTGAAGGCCTGGCGACCGAAGCCGCCAACCTTGACCACGACGCGCTGCTGCAATTGCGCGTCATGGCCACCAACACTTAGGAAGCGCTGGTTGGGGTGGTGCTTGGCGCTACCGGTGCAGGGGTGCTGCTGGCCGATGCAGTTGGAGCGGTGGCTGCTGCCGGGGTGGCAGTGGGTGCTGCTGGAGCGGCTGGCTTTGCGGGCGCTGGCTTGGCGGCTGGCTTCACGGCTGGTTTAGCAGCCGCAGGTTTAGCGGCTGGCTTGGCAGCCGGTTTGACAGCAGCGGTTTTAGCGGCTGGCTTCGCGGCTGGTTTGGCAGCAGCGGTTTTAGCGACTGGCTTGGCAGCTGGTTTGGCGGCAGCAGTTTTAGCAGCTGGCTTCGCGGCTGGTTTGGCAGCAGCGGTTTTAGCGACTGGCTTGGCAGCTGGTTTGGCAGCAGCAGTTTTAGCAGCTGGCTTCGCGGCTGGTTTGGCAGCAGCGGTTTTAGCGACTGGCTTGGCAGCTGGTTTGGCAGCAGCAGTTTTAGCAGCTGGCTTCGCGGCTGGTTTGGCAGCAGCGGTTTTAGCGACTGGCTTGGCAGCTGGTTTGGCAGCAGCAGTTTTAGCAGCTGGCTTCGCGGCTGGTTTGGCAGCAGCGGTTTTAGCGACTGGCTTGGCAGCTGGTTTGGCAGCAGCAGTTCTAGCAGTTGGCTTCGCGGCTGGTTTGGCAGCAGCGGTTTTAGCGACTGGCTTGGCAGCTGGTTTGGCGACAGCAGTTTTAGCAGCTGGCTTCGCGACTGGTTTGGCAGCAGCGGTTTTAGCGGCTGGCTTGGCAGCTGGTTTGGCAGCAGCAGTTTTAGCAGTTGGCTTGGCGGCTACTTTTGCAGGCGTACGAGCACCCAGTGCTTTAGCTACGGCTTCCTTCACACGGCCAACACCTTGGGCCAGTTTCAGGCTTTCTTGAGCGTCTTTTTTGAGTTGGGAAATGTAGCTGCGGGTTTCGGCTTGGCGATCCTTGAGAGCATCCAGCAGCTCTTCAAGTTCTTTGACCGCGCCTTTGGCTTTGGCTTGTGCCTTGGACTTGCCGGCAGTGGCGGCGTCTTGCAGTTTGGTGCGGGATTTGTGCAGCTTTTCTTGCGCTTTACCGCGTTGCTTTTCCAGTTTGGCGAGCAGCTTTTCTGCATCAGCCAAGGCTTGGGAGCACGCGCTTTCCAGATGTTCGAGCAGGCTGCCCGAAAGTTGTTGGAGCAAGTGCAACGGGGTATTTACAGGCTTCTGTTTGGCCGACATGGTTTACCTCCTGGCTGACGTGGGTGCGGCTCATACTAGCCCTCTGCTCTTACCGCCGCTAGGGCATGTTGACAGTATCCTTTGCGTTGCGTTGCAGCGTGCGAAAATTCTTATCGATATAACGGAAAACCGCGCCACTTTTTACGCACTCGCACTGGCATAATCCGTCGCACTTTCGCCGGGAGAATGCCCATGTCGCGTTACCTTTTTCTAGTGTTCGGCTTGGCGATCTGCGTGGCCGATGCAAGCGAGCAACCCTCGTCAAACACCACCGCCGCAACCCCGCACGATCTTGCCTATAGCCTGGGCGCAAGCCTTGGCGAACGGTTGCGCCAGGAAGTCCCCGACCTGCAGATACAGGCCCTGCTCGACGGACTCAAGCAAGCCTACCAAGGCAAGCCACTGGCGCTGGATAACGCGCGCATCGAACAGATCCTCGCGCAGCACGAAACGCAGAACGCCGCCGACGCCCAACGACCTCAAAGCGAAAAAGCACTCGCTGCCGAGCAGCAATTTCTCTCAAGGGAAAAAGCCGCAGCCGGCGTTCGTCAGTTGGCCGATGGGATCCTGCTCACCGAGCTGACACCCGGCACTGGCAACAAGCCGTTGGCCAGCGATGAAGTGCAGGTTAAATACGTGGGCCGACTGCCTGATGGAACTGTCTTCGACAAAAGTACGCAACCGCAATGGTTTCGCCTCAACAGCGTGATCAGCGGTTGGAGCAGTGCATTACAACAGATGCCGGTGGGTGCGAAATGGCGTCTGGTGATTCCTTCAGCCCAGGCCTATGGCGCAGACGGCGCAGGTGAGTTGATCCCCCCCTATACGCCGCTGGTGTTCGAGATCGAACTAATCGGCACTCGCCACTGACCCATAAAAAAACGGTGCGACATGCGCACCGTTTTTCTTACCTCGCCACCAGCTTCAAGCCTGGGTGGCGGGTTCTTCCTTATGAGCGTTGTGCAGCACTTCGATCAAGCAATCTTCCAGCTCGAAACGCTCATGCAACAGCGCCCCCAACTCTTTGAATTTTTCCGCGACACATTTCCCGGCATCACACAGGTCGGTGAACGCCAGCAGCTTTTCAGTGATCACATCGATGCGCGGATAAAGCGTCTCAGCCAACTCCAGGCCACGCTGATCATCGAAGGCTTCGGCCTCCTTGGTCAGTTGCTCGTAGACGCCGAAATGGCCGGCAGACACGTAGTCCACCAACACCTCACAGAACTCCTGCAACGGCTTGCGATTCTCGCCCAACGCTTCGGGCTTGGCGCCGAGAGCATCAAAGGCCCGAACCAGTTCGTGACGTGCCTTCAACCAGCTGTCGATCAGCTTGTGCACCCCACCCCAGCGTTCCTGAGCATTCTGACAACTTTCCAACATGATGATCTCTCTTCCCTATTGGGGCGCCGCAGCTCTGTACCTGCGCAACACTTCAAGGATGAAGCAGCAGACGGACAAGGCCGCGTCTGACAAGCGGTTTGGATAACGCGTGCGGGCCAGATTATGCCCGCATGACTATGGCTTCAAGGTACGCAGGAGAGAATGTTCATACAAGTGTTTAATCCGCTCCTACAATCTGAGTCTCGTTTTCAAGGTGTTGCGAGGCGCAAATGCCTGCCGAACAACAGCCGTGACACCTGCATGAACCCCAGGATCAGCATCGCCACAAAAAACAGCAGGCTCCACTCAGGCAGGCTCAAGTCAAACAGCGTCCAGTTGATTTCAACGCAATCGACCGTGCCATTGAACACCGAGCGCATTGCCTGCCAGACAGACAGGTTTTCAAGCATGTCCTGCAGGCTGGGCCAGCAATCCCCCACCTGGCTTGCCGGCCTGTTCTGCAACAGGACTTGCCGGCCTGCGGTGATGGCGCCCAGCAACGCACAGCCCATGCTCGCCAACCCATAAAGACAAAGGCCGGAACGCCCAGGTTTGTGAAGCGCGGCAATCAGGTTGATCAAGGCAAAAGAGGCGAGGAACAGGCGTTGTACCTGGCATAGAAAACAAGGTCGTAGCAGCGCACCGTATTGAAGGTAGTAAGACGCGCCCAACGTCAGCGCACCCGCCATGAACGCCAGGAAAAACAAAGAGCGTAAAGGGGCCAGAGACATTGTTTATCCGCACTGCAAGAGATAGGTCGCTACGGTAGAGGAAAGGCCCGACCCCTTTCAATACGCCCTAGAGCGGA
The DNA here is from genome assembly GCF_037976155.1 of Pseudomonas sp. FSL L8-0168. Lineage (NCBI taxonomy): Bacteria > Pseudomonadati > Pseudomonadota > Gammaproteobacteria > Pseudomonadales > Pseudomonadaceae > Pseudomonas > Pseudomonas sp. FSL L8-0168. The sequence continues at coordinate 5,113,256 of NZ_CP150262.1, forward strand.
CTTTTCCTCGAAAACATAAGGACATCCCGCCACGGGCCCGAGGAAAATCAGCCAAGACAAGTAGGAATTAGTAACAAAGCCAGTTAAGCCGAGGGGTTGCAGGGTTTGAAGGGTTGGGTGTCAGATCGGTCCTAGCCAACCCATCCACCCTTTCCTACTTCAAACTCGCGCAGGCACTGGCAGCGGCGAGGACAGCAGACGATTGTCGAGCAACCCCAAGCCCTCCTGAAACAGCTGGTTGCTGCGCTCGGTATCGCCCAATTGGGCCAGCAGGCGAGCCAATTCGGCGCAGGCTTCGGGATTGCGCTGTACTTGCAGGCTGCTTTCCAGATAATCCCGCGCCTTGCCCCACAGACTGTTTTGCAGGCACAGACGACCCAGCGTCAGCAGCAGGCTGGCATCGCCTGGATGGTCCTTGAGCCAGCCTTCGGCAAACTTCAGTTGCCGCGCAGGATCACTGCCGCGCAGCAGGCCATACAACCGGATCAGGTGACTGTCATAACCGCGTTTAAGGGCGCCACGCAGCACTTCTTCGGCCTTGGCATCTGCGCCCAATCGACGCAGTTGGTCGGCATACGCCAATACCAGTTGTGGCTGTTGGCGCTGGGCTGCGGTCAGTTGCTCCCATGCGCGCTCCAGAGACTGCAATCCTGCTTCGCCTTGCTCTTCACGCTGGGCCGCCAGGCTCAGATTCTCGCCCCAGGCGCGACGCTCCAGCTCGGCCAGCTCATTGGCGGGCAAGACTTTGTCCTTGCGCAGCTCAGGCAGCAGGCGAATCACAGACGACCAATCGCCGCGCTGCTGATGCAGACGTTGCAACTGTCGCAGTACTTGCGCGTTATGCGGATGACGCTCATGCATCGCCTGAAGAGTGACCAGTGCGCCTTCCGTATCGCCACGGTCCATCTGCAACTGCGCATGGCTCAGTGCAATGGCCAGTTCGGCCTGGGGCTGGCGTTCCAACGCACGCTCCAGCAAGCCGTCGGATTCCTCATAACGGCCCTGTTCATTGGCCGCACGGGCGGCACCGATGTAATACAGCAGGGGTTGGCGCTCTGCTTCGGCGGCGCGGTGCAGGTGGCGTTCGGCGCTGGCCCAGCGGCCCTCGGCGAGGTCCATCTGGCCTTGCTCGATAGCGATCTGCACACGACGGCTGCGGTTGCGTCGTGACCAGGGGTTGACCACGCCACCGGATGTGCTGACCAGGCTCCATAACACGCGGATCAGGTAAATCGCCAGGCCAATGGCGAACACCGCCACCAATGTCGCCCACAGGCTTGATTCGTAATGCAGCAGGTGAGGATAAGTAATCAACACGTAGCCGGTGTGTTTCGAAATGCCCACACCCAGGGCCAGCGCGAGCGCAATCGCGAGCACCAGGATCACATAGAAACGCTTCATCAGCTCTACTCCTGGGTCGCCGGTTTGCCAGCCGAAGCCTTGGCTTCGTCGGCAGACTGATGACGGCGTTCAAGGTACGCCTGCACAGCAGCCAGGCTCGCGGCCAGGTCAGGCGTGACCACCGACACCGCCTTGGGCTCAAGCTCGGCAATACGCGCCAGCATCGCCTTGCTCTGCGGGTTGTCCTGGTTGAAGTTGTCCTGCAATACGCTGCGCGCTTCTCCCAACGAGCGGCTGTACACCGCCGCCTCGCCGTTAAGCGCAGCCCATTGGGCTTGCTCCAGCGCCAGGCTCAAGGCCAGCCGCACTTGGTTCAGGCCTTGGCCTGCCAACAAGGGACGGATGTTGTCATCCGGGTTGAAGTCGATGCGGAAATAACGGGAGATCTGCTCCCACCACTGGCTCAACTGGTTCTGCGTATCGCTGGTGGGACGCCCCTGGGAAGCAGGCTCCTTGAGCTGATACTCCGGGGCAATCGCCGCCAGTTGCACCACCTGGTCACGCAAGGCAGCCAATTGCAGGTACAGGCCGGTACGGTCCGGTTGCTCGGTGCTGCGCAGCGCGGCCAGGCTCTTGGCCAATTGCTCCCGTGCAGCGAAAGCCCCTGGGTCGCTCTGCTCGCGAAGAATTTCGTCGGCCCCCTGCACCAGCGACTGGGCGCTGTTGATGTCTTGCAAGGCGGACAAACGCAAGCTGGCCAGACGGATCAGATGCTCGGCCTCTGCCAGGCGCCAGTCCTTACGGCTGGCACCCAACACGGTTTCCAGACGCTGGTTGAGACGCTGCTGATCACCCTGCAACTGAGTGACCAGGCGGCGACGCTCTTCCAGCTCATCCGCACCCGGCAACTGCGCCAGGCGGGCGGCCAGCTGTTGCTGGCCTTGCTTGAGGCTCTGGGACTGGTCATCCAGGGTCTGCACCTGGCCCAGTTGGTGCTGGCTGCTGGCTTGCAGGGCACGGACCTGCCAGATCCCCCAGCCGCCGGCGGCGACGCCCGCAGCGCCCAACAGCAAGGCGACGACTGCCAGGCCATTGCCACGGCGTGGCGCGCTGACCGGTGTCTCGACCGGCGCATCAAGCGCGGGCTGAGCTTCATCTTTAGGCAAGGCTGTTTCGCTCACGTATCCGTCCTTTGCGTATCAGAGAGTGGGAACGGGATAGCTCCCTAACGCCACTAACAAAGCCGCGGCACTCGCGCCGCGACAATCCACAACTTTTTCTGCACCCGCGGCCCGCGCCATTTCATATACACGCGGGCTGGGCACGAACAACGGCAGCTGTGCCACCTCTGGCCAATCGGGGCCGGCTAACGCGTGCAGGTGTAAAAAACCCTGCCCACTGCTGACCACCAGGCCGTTCAAGCGTTCCAACTGGATGCGTTGCATCAACGCGCCCTTCTCATACACCGGAAGAAAACGCCGATACAATTCCAGGTAATCGACACTAGCACCTTGCTCGCGTAAACGCTCTGCCAGCAACTCACGCCCGCCCTCGCCGCGCAGGATCAACACCCGGGCACCCGGCGCTGCAATAGCCTCGCGCAAGGCGGGCAGTTCAAGCAAGGCCTCGCTGTCATCGCCCGTGGCGGGAAAGTGAACGTTGAGGCCATGATCGGCCAATATCTGGGCCGTGGCCGCGCCGACACTGAACCAGGGCATTGGCGGCACACTGCCCCCCAACCGCAGCAACGCCAGGCGCGCAGCCGGCTTGCTCACCACGATGACGGCGCGATAGCGCGGCAGCGCGCCGAACACCGCGTGTTGCTCTGCGGTCACCGGCAAGGCTTCAGTCTCCAGCAAAGGCAGGCAGTTGCTGTGAATACCGCTCTGGGCTAATAACGCCGCCAGGGCCGTCGACTCCTCGGCAGGCCGCGTCAGCAGCACTCGCCAGTCGGTCACTGCGGGCCGGCCTCGCCATAGACTTTTTGCAAAATGGTACCCGCGCCTTTTTCCAGCAACGCTTCGGCGACCTGAATCCCCAAGGCCGTGGCATCACGTTGCGGCCCACGTACCTCGGCGGTCAGCAGGTTACCGCCGTCCGGATCACCAACCAGGCCACGCAGCCACAGGTTCTCACCCTCGAGTACGGCATAGCAGGCGATGGGCACCTGGCAGCCACCGTTGAGGTGTTTGTTCAAGGCACGCTCGGCGGTGACGCGCACTTCGGTGTCTGCGTGATCGAGAGGTTTTAGCAGCGCATGAATTTCGCTGTCGGCGGTGCGGCATTCGATTCCGACTGCGCCCTGCCCGCCAGCGGGCAGGCTGTCTTCGACGCTGATGGCCGAGGTGATGCGGTCTTCAAAGCCCAGGCGGATCAAGCCGGCAGCGGCGAGGATGATCGCGTCGTATTCGCCGGCGTCGAGCTTGGCCAGGCGCGTGTTGACGTTGCCACGCAAAAAGCGGATCTGCAGGTCGGGACGCCGCGTCAGCAACTGGGCCTGGCGACGCAGGCTGGAGGTGCCAACGATACTGCCCAGCGGCAATTCGTCCAGGGACGCGAAGGTGTTGGAAACGAAGGCGTCGCGCGGGTCTTCGCGCTCGCAGATACAAAAAAGGCCCAGGCCTTCAGGGAAGTCCATGGGCACGTCTTTCATCGAATGCACGGCGATGTCGGCTTCGTTGTCCAGCAGCGCAGTTTCCAACTCCTTGACGAACAGGCCCTTGCCGCCGATTTTCGACAATGGCGAGTCCAGCAGCTTGTCGCCGCGACTGACCATGGGCACCAGGGAGACCTTGAGGCCGGGATGGGCCTGTTCAAGGCGTGCTTTGACGTATTCGGCCTGCCACAAGGCCAAGGCGCTTTTACGGGTGGCGATGCGGATTTCGCGAGAGGACATGGATCAATCCGTACTGAATAGATACGGCGGATAATAACAGCTCAGGCAAATACGCTTTGATTTGAATCAGCAAGTGCGGGGCCTCCCTGGCCACGTCGCACCGGGATAAGGAATGCAGACCGCGCCGCAACCCTTGGGCTAAAGCTGCTGCATCATCTTGCGCACGCCAGCGACATGGCGTCGGCTGACGATCAACGCATCGCCATTGAGCCCCTTCAGGAATAGCTGAAAGTGCCCCAGGGGCGTGCGCTGCAGGCGCTCGATGCGTTCACGGGCGACCAGCGCGTTGCGATGAATGCGCACGAAACGCTCGCCAAACTCGTCTTCAAGCGCCTTGAGCGGTTCATCAAGCAACACTTCACCGGTCTCGTGGCGCAAGGTCACGTATTTGTGATCGGCAATAAAGTAAACCACCTGGCCGAGTGGGATCAGCTCGATGCCCTTGCGGGTACGTGCGCTGATATGGCTGCGTGGCCCGTTACCACTTTGCGCAGCCGGTTGCGTCAAGGCAGCCAGTTGGGCGCGGCTGGGACGCTCGGCTTTTTTCAAGGCTTTGAGCAAGGCTTCGGCAGTGGCCGGCTTGACGAGAAAACTGACACCGCTGTCTTCCAGCGCTTGTGCAGAAAACTCATCCTGCACCGCACACAACACCACGGCGGGCGGCGATTCGCGTTCGCTCAAGCGGGCGGCGACCTGCAGGCCATCAAAGCCCGGCATGCGGATATCGAGCAGCACTACATCCGGCTTGTGGCTGTCGATCAGCGTCAACGCCTCTTCGCCGCTGGTGGCGCTCGGTTCAAGGACTGTATAACCCTCGAGTTCACTGACCAGACGGCTCAGTCGCTCGCGGGCTTGGGGTTCGTCATCAACGATCAGGACATTCATATTGCGCTGGATTCCTGCGTGAGTCTCGCACAAGGATAGCGTAGACAGGTGCGGTGACTGACGTCACAGCGATCCACGCTAAGACTAGCGCGAGCGGCAAAAAGTGCCCTGAGAATGGCACCCAAATTTACCCGGACCTGTTCAATAGCGCCCAAGACCCGCTGCCTTCGGGCATCGTCGTAGGGTTCACTGATAAACAATCCGAATACCCCCCTGTTTAATGGATAGTCTGGTTATGACCGCATCACCCGACTTTGGTGCATTCACACACTATCAGTCCAACTGTAGACGCTCACTGAGGCGACATTGCTCAATCGTCAAATATCGTTTCAATAAGTACCTGCCCCCAGTCTCGTCCCGGATGCGGTCGGCGGCAAGGCACTTAGCCATCTCTTACACAAATAAAATTGCCGATCACCCGCAGCACCGCCTCCACGGGCAACCCTGTTATGATCGCCGGCACACCTTCATGCCTCTTTTAAGCAGATCACGAGCGAATCCATGAGCACCGACAAGACCAACCAGTCCTGGGGCGGCCGCTTCAGTGAACCCGTCGACGCCTTCGTCGCGCGCTTCACCGCCTCCGTCACCTTCGATCAACGCCTGTACCGCCACGACATCATGGGCTCCATCGCCCACGCCACGATGCTGGCCAAGGTCGGCGTGCTGACCGACGCCGAGCGTGACAGCATCATCGACGGCCTGACCACCATCCGCGGTGAGATCGAGGCAGGGACGTTCGACTGGCGCGTCGACCTGGAAGACGTGCACATGAACATCGAGGCACGCCTGACCGATCGCATCGGCGTGACCGGCAAAAAATTGCACACCGGTCGCAGCCGTAACGATCAGGTCGCCACCGATATCCGCCTGTGGCTGCGCGATGAGATCGACCTGATCCTGGGCGAAATCACCCGCCTGCAAAAAGGTTTGCTGGAGCAGGCCGAGCGTGAATCGGACACCATCATGCCCGGCTTCACTCACCTGCAGACCGCACAGCCTGTGACCTTCGGCCACCACCTGCTGGCCTGGTTCGAAATGCTCAGCCGCGACTACGAGCGCCTGGTCGATTGCCGCAAGCGTGCCAACCGCATGCCGCTGGGCAGCGCTGCACTGGCCGGCACCACTTACCCGATTGACCGTGAGTACACCGCACAGTTGCTGGGCTTTGACGCCGTGGGCGGCAACTCCCTGGACGGCGTGTCGGACCGGGACTTCGCCATCGAATTCTGCGCCGCCGCCAGCATCGCGATGATGCATCTGTCGCGCTTCTCCGAAGAGCTGGTGCTATGGACCAGCGCGCAATTCCAGTTCATAGACCTGCCGGACCGCTTCTGCACCGGCAGCTCGATCATGCCGCAAAAGAAAAATCCCGACGTGCCAGAGTTGGTGCGTGGCAAGAGCGGCCGTGTATTTGGTGCACTGATGGGCCTGCTGACCCTGATGAAAGGCCAACCATTGGCCTACAACAAGGACAACCAGGAAGACAAGGAACCGCTCTTCGACGCCGCCGATACCCTGCGCGACTCGTTGCGTGCCTTTGCCGACATGATTCCGGCGATCAAGCCCAAGCATACGATCATGCGTGAAGCGGCCCTGCGCGGGTTCTCTACCGCGACCGACCTGGCGGACTACCTGGTGCGCCGGGGCCTGCCGTTCCGTGACTGCCACGAAATTGTCGGCCACGCCGTGAAGTACGGTGTGGACACCGGCAAGGACTTGGCGGAAATGAGCCTGGAAGAACTGCGCCAGTTCAGCGACCAGATCGAGCAGGATGTGTTTGCCGTGCTGACCCTGGAAGGCTCGGTGAATGCCCGTAATCATGTGGGCGGCACTGCGCCGGCACAGGTCAAGGCGGCGGTCGCGCGCGGCCAGCAATTGCTCGCCAGCCGCTAAAATTGTGGGAGGGGGCTTGCTCCCGAAGACGGTGTATCAGACAAGAAAATCTTAGCTGACCCACCGCCTTCGGGAGCAAGCCCCCTCCCACATTGGTTATTTCTTGGCCGCAATCATCGCCATGAATGCCGGCATCGCCGCCTGCCTGTCCGCCTCTATCTTCTGCGCATTGGGCATCCCATTCAGGCGCGCCAACAAGGCTTTCGCCTTCGGCAACTGCTCCAGCAGGTCCAGCCCAAACAGCTTCTCGCCCACACCGCAGGCCAGGTTCAGGCTGTACATGAAATACAGGTCCGCAAGGGTGAAGCTCTCACCTGCCACATAAGGCGCAAACTGACCGTGCCGACCTAACGTACCCATCCCAAGCAACAGCTCGGCCCTGGACTTCTCCTTGATCGCCTCCGGCACCGCCATGCCGAAAAAAGCCTCGGCGAAACACGCCCGCGCAGGCAGTTCGATGTACAGCTCGATCTCACGGCACAGCGCCAGCACCTGAGCCCGCGCAAACGGGTCGGCGGGCAACAGCGCCGGACCTTCCTGGGTCTGTTCGAGGTATTCGAGAATGACGCTGGTTTCGTTGATGAACCCCTGCTTCACACCCAGCACCGGCACTTTGCCGCGGGGGCTTACCGCCAAGGCTTCGGGAGTTTGCCCAGCATAAAAAGGCACCTCTTCGAAGGGCAGTCCTTTCTCCAATAGCGCCAGCTTGACCATGTTGTAGTAGTTGCTGACCGAAAATCCGTAAAGCTTGAGCATCGCAAAGCCTCCAGGCCGGGTGTGGGGTTGGCTGCAAGAGTTATAGATCCTCGAGGGCACCCTGACCAGCAGCATCACCCACCTGAATGGGGGTAGACTGACGCCCTTTCCTTGAGGAGCCTGCCATGAGCGAGCCGACCGATATCGACAACGACGAAGAAGAATTCACCGAGACCACGCTGATCGAAGCCATCGAGAACCAGATCGAGAGCGATAACCCGCCAGCGGCCAAGGCTACGTTCAACAAACTGACCCTGGTGGGTTACGAGCGCGAAGATATCCTGAATCTGATGGCTCACGTGCTGGCGTTCGAGATCGACGCCATGCTCGAAGATGACCGCGCCTTCAATACCGAGTGGTATGAAACGGCACTGCGGGCACTGCCCGAGCTGCCGCCGGAAAAGGAATAACCCCGGCACGCAGCAACACGCTGGACAGTTCGGCAAAGTGCGTTCACCTTATGGCCTGCTAGCCTCTAATAAATTTTAGAAAGTCTGGAGTCCTTATGTCGTATACCCCTGAGTTGGTTGCCGAACTGGAAATCCTTGTACTCTTCCCCTTGGACAGCACCAAGGAAGGCTTGAAAGTCCATCAGACTGCCGCCCCTACTGCCATCGCCGCTGCCAAGCGCCTCCATGCCAAAGGGCTGATTGACCAACCGGACGGGGGCTACCTGACGAGCCTTGGCCGGGACGCTGCCGAGCAAGCCCAAACCCTGCTGACCATCCTGACCACTGCCAACACCAAAGAAGCCGCCTGATACTTGATACCGCCCATGGAGTCCGCCGCCTGCGGATTCCGCGGGTGTTGCTGCGCGGCATACGAAATTCTGACGCCAAAAAGCCACTTCCCTCTAAAACTCCTACGCTACTGTCTGTAAACTCCTGCATGGCCGCCCGCGTCGGGCTGCGAGCCACCGAGTTCGACATGACCCGCACCCATGAAATCCGCCCCGATCTGGACGAAGGCATCGACCGTAAGGTGCTGACCCAACTGCGCGCGCGTTTCATGACCCTCAATCAAGGCCGCATGGCCCGGGCCGTCGAGGGGCTGACGCCACGCCAGCAAAGCGTGCTGGCTTTGTTGCCGCTGTTTTTCCACGTCAATCATCCGCTGTTGCCGGGCTATGTCTCCAGTAACACACCGGCTGGCCTGTCGAATTTCGAACCGGACGCCCAGGCCTTGGCCGATGCCCAACGCCTGACCCGCTCGTTCTCCTATAAACCGCGCCATGGCAACCCGCCTACGCCGATCCACGGTTTGTTCCTGATGGGCAGCCTTGGCACGCTGGCGCAGGCCGATCAAAGCGATATGGACGTGTGGGTATGCCACGCTCGCGACCTGAGCGAGACCGAGCTGGCCGAGCTGCGCAAAAAGTGCCAACTGCTGGAAACCTGGGCCTTGAGCATGGGCGCCGAGGCGCATTTCTTCCTGATCGAGCCGACGCGCTTTGTGTTGGGTGATCGCGATACGCCACTGAGTTCCGACGACTGCGGCACCACCCAGCACTACCTGCTGCTGGATGAGTTCTATCGCACCGCGATCTGGCTGGCCGGGCGCACCCCCATCTGGTGGCTGGTACCGGTCTACGAAGAAAACCGCTACGCCGAATTTACTCACGCCCTGGTGTCCAAGCGCTTTATCCGCGCCGATGAAACCCTCGACCTCGGCCATCTGGCTCATATTCCTCCGGGGGAGTTTATTGGCGCCGGGCTGTGGCAACTGTTCAAGGGCATCGAGTCGCCCTATAAATCGGTGCTCAAGCTGCTGCTGACCGAGGTCTACGCCAGCGAACACCCGAAGGTGCAATGCCTGAGCCTGCGCTTCAAACAGGCGGTGTTCAGCCATCAGGTAGACCTGGATGAGCTGGACCCGTACATCATGGTCTACCGCCGTATCGAGGAATACCTCAAGGCCCGCAACGAGCTGGAGCGCCTGGAACTGGTGCGCCGCAGCCTGTACCTGAAGGTCAACCGCAAGCTCAGCGCCGGCCAGCGCACTGCCGGTTGGCAACGGCAGCTGCTGGAACGCCTGGCGCATGAGTGGGGCTGGGACACGCGCCAACTGGCCCTGCTGGACAGCCGCAGCCAATGGAAAGTGCGCCAGGTCGCCTCCGAGCGCCGTGCTCTGGTCAATGAGTTGAACTACAGCTACCGCTTCCTCACCCAGTTCACCCGCAGCGAACACACCGCCAGCGCGGTCAATAAACGCGAACTCAATGTACTGGGCCGCCGCTTGTATGCGGCGTTCGAGCGCAAGGCCGGCAAGGTCGAGTTCATCAACCCCGGCATCGCCCCGGACCTGGCCGAAGACACTTTGACCCTGGTGCAGTCGCCCAACCGCAAGGAGCCGGGCCAGCACCATTGGGGCCTGTATAACGGCAACCTTACCGCTCTGGAGTGGGAACACTTCGCCCCGATCAAACGCAGCCGCGACCTGCTGGAAATGCTCACCTGGTGCCATCGCAACGGCGTGATCGACAGCAGCACCCGCCTGGCGCTGCACCCCGGCACCAGCGACATGACCGAGTTCGAGCTGTTCAACCTATTGGGCAGCCTGCAACAGACCATCGCCCTGCCCCTGTCCAGTGTCGATGAGAGCCGCTTGCTGCGCCCGGCAGTGCCGGAAGAGGTGCTGCTGTTGATCAACGTTGGGGTTGACCCGCTCAAACATCATCGCGACCTGAATATCCTGATGACCACAGAGCGCACCGACTCCCTGAGCTATGCCGGCGTGCGCGACAATCTGGTGCTGACCCTGGACCAGGTCACGCTCAACAGCTGGAACGAAGTGATGGTCAGCCGCTATGACGGCCCCCACGCCCTGCTCGACTGCCTGCGCGACTACCTCAACCAACTGCCCTCGAACCATCTGCCACGCCTGCGAGTGCGTTGTTTTTGCCACAACCGGGCACAGTTCATTGCCCAGCGGGTGGAAGAGGTATTCGACACCGCGCAGCATCTGCTGCTCGGCCAGGGCAATCATCGCTACCTGCTCCAGGTGCAGCAGCATTATCACGTCATGGAACTGGTACCGGGCCAGGCCACCCATGTGTCACTGCCGACCCAGGACGCGCTGATCGCCTACCTCAGCGAGGAGCTGGTCAGCTATAGCCCGTGGCACCTGGACGCCATGGCCTTGGAAGACCACGACCTGGCGCTGCTGCTGCCCATGGGCCAAGCCGAGTGTGTGCAGGTGTTCTACCGCGTCAATGAAGGCTTCGCCGACGTCTACGTGCTCGACGAATTCAACGCGCTCTGGCAACAGCGCTTGCCATTTCATGATGAGCAAAGCCTGTTGGCGCCGTTGCAGCGCTTTTTGCAATCGATCCTGTATCGCCGCGAAGCACTATCGTCCCTGGACACCCAGCAACCCGCGGGCGAGATACAGATCCTGTATTACCAACTGTTGCCATCGGGCAGCGGCCGTGCGCGGGGCGTTGAGCCAAGGCCGGCCCCGCAAGACCCGGCCAACAAGGCGTTTTATGACGTGCAGGCCATTATCGGCAAAGGCACGCCAGGCCACGTAGGGATCACCCTGTACTGCAATCAGCGGGAGTTTTGCGAACTGGAATTTGGCGACCAGCTGTTTACGGTGGTCGCCCGGGAGATCGTCGGGCAACGTCGGGAAACCGAGCGTTACCGCTGCTATATCACTGATCTGGATCTGTCGGGACTGCTCGGTGATGTGCAAAGCCCAAGCAATCTGTACCTGCGCTATAAAGCCGAACTGGAACAGTCACTCAATGCGGCCTTGAATCAGGTTTAGAGCGGGAAGGCGCCGCCATCTTTGGGCTGGCCTTCGACGCTGAGCAATTCCAGCTTCAAGGTCTTGCCGCCTGGCGCCGGCCAGTCGATGTGCTGGCCCACTTGCAGGCCGAGCAATGCGCTGCCCACGGGTGCCATGATCGAAATCTTGCCTTCGTCGGCGTTCGCGTGCTTGGGGTAGACCAGCGTCAGGTGATAGTCCTTGCCGCTGCTTTGCTCACGGCAATGCACGCTGGAGTTCATGGTCACGACACCCGCAGGCACTTCATCGTGACCAACCACGTCTTCGGCGCGGTCGAGTTCGGCTTGCAACGCTCGGGCGCCGGGAAACTCGTCGCCCAAGCGGTCGATCAGTTGCTCCAGACGCTGCACGTCAAGACGGGTAAGAATGATGGACGGTGCGGTGGTCATGATTCAGGCAGACTCCTTTTTTCTGCACAAAAAAGCAAAACCCCGCCAGGAAAAGGCGGGGTTCTCACGGACCTCGATGAATGGAGGTGTATCCGGACACTACCACAGCGACACAAATAAACAAGACGCCGTCAGGCGCTCGCCTTGCGCTGTTCAGCCTCGGCGCAGATCACCCGGCGCCGCGCATCGTCGGCAGAGCGCCATTCCCGGATGTCTTCCACGTGGCGGAAGCAGCCCAGGCAGACTTTCTGCTCGTCCAGGCGACACAAACTGATACAAGGTGACGGCACTGCCGGGCTGACATTGCTGAACAGCGGCTTGGGCGGGCGTACGGTTGCAGGCTCACTCACCATCAGACCTCGTCGAAATCCAGCTCGACGCCGGTGTATTCCTGGACCAGTCGGGTGAGCATCTCACCCAGCAACTCTTCACTCTTGTCGCACTGCCATTTGCCGCTTTCTTCATCGTAGTCGAAGTGAACGCCACCGGAACGCGCCGCCAGCCACAGCTGACGCAGAGGCTCCTGGCGACTGAAGATCAATTGCGGGCCAGTCTCGAACTTGACGGTCAGCACACCGGCCGAGTTTTCCAGATCCACATCCAGGTCGCTGTCGTCGAAAATATCTTCCAGCTTCTCCTGGGTGGCATCCACCAGGTCGTGAAAACGGGCTTCGGTCAAACTCATTGTGGCAACCTCAAAAGTGTCTGGTTTTGCTCAAGCGCCGCACGATACGGGCGAGCCTCGCCGATTGCAAAGGATACTGATTTCATCACGGATGACGGTACGAAATATCCCCAGGCATCGTAGCCTGCTTCCCTACTGTCTCGGCAAACCCCCGCCGGACGGGTGTTGCGGCGCATAGGCAAGCTGGCGGGTGGTCGGTATACTCGGGCGCAATTAATGCATATTCAAGGATTTCGCCATGAAGCGCCTGATCTCTTCCCTTGCTGCGCTCGTCGCGGTCGCTTGCCTCGTTAGTGCCTGTGGCCAGAAAGGCCCGTTGTACCTGCCGGATGACAGCAAAGATCCAAACGAACAGGCGCAATCGTCGCAAAAGCCGTCAAAAGCCCATAAGCACGACACCTACTAAGTTAAGGGAAACTTATGGACGCTTTTAACTACCGGGACGGCGAGCTGTTCGCGGAAGGCGTGGCCTTGTCCGCGATTGCCCAGCGCTTCGGCACCCCGACCTATGTGTACTCGCGTGCGCATATCGAAGCCCAATACCGCTCGTTCACCGACGCCCTCGACGGCGTGCCGCACCTGGTGTGCTACGCAGTCAAGGCCAACTCCAACCTGGGTGTACTCAATGTCCTGGCGCGTCTTGGCGCTGGTTTTGACATCGTGTCCCGTGGCGAGCTGGAACGCGTACTGGCCGCCGGTGGCCAGGCGGACAAAATCGTCTTCTCCGGCGTCGGCAAGAGCCGCGAAGACATGCGCCGCGCCCTGGAAGTCGGCGTGCATTGCTTCAACGTCGAATCCACCGACGAACTGGAGCGCCTGCAAGTCGTTGCCGCCGAAATGGGCGTTCGCGCGCCGATCTCCCTGCGCGTCAACCCGGATGTCGACGCCGGCACCCACCCGTACATCTCCACCGGTCTCAAAGAGAACAAGTTCGGCATTGCCATCGCCGACGCCGAGGACGTGTACATCCGCGCAGCCCAACTGCCGAACCTGGAAGTGCTGGGCGTCGACTGCCATATCGGCTCGCAACTGACCACCCTGCCACCGTTCCTGGATGCCCTCGACCGCCTGCTGGCCTTGATCGACCGCCTCGGCGAGTGCGGCATCTACCTGCACCACATCGACCTCGGTGGTGGCGTGGGCGTGCGTTATCGCGATGAAGAGCCGCCACTGATTGCCGACTATATCCAGGCCGTGCGCGAACGCATCGAAGGCCGCGACCTGACGCTGATGTTCGAGCCGGGCCGCTACATCGTCGCCAACGCTGGCGTGTTGCTGACCCAGGTCGAGTACCTCAAGCATACCGAACACAAGGATTTCGCCATCGTCGATGCGGCGATGAACGACCTGATCCGCCCGGCGCTGTACCAGGCCTGGATGGATGTCACCGCCGTGACGCCGCGCACAAGCGAAGCCCGCGCCTATGACATCGTCGGGCCCATCTGCGAGACCGGCGACTTCCTCGCCAAGGATCGTGAGTTGGCGCTTGAGGAAGGTGATCTGCTGGCCGTGCATTCGGCCGGTGCCTACGGGTTTGTCATGAGTTCCAACTACAACACCCGCGGGCGTACCGCCGAGGTGCTGGTGGACGGTGATCAAGCATTTGAAGTGCGTCGCCGCGAGACGGTAGCCGAGTTGTATGCTGGCGAAAGCCTGCTGCCGGAGTAAGCCATGCTGCTGCGTTTTACCAAGATGCACGGGCTGGGTAATGATTTCATGGTCCTCGACCTGGTCAGCCAGCACGCGCACATCCTGCCCAAGCACGCCAAACAGTGGGGTGATCGCCACACCGGGATCGGTTTCGACCAGTTGCTGCTGGTCGAGGCGCCGAGCAACCCGGAGGTGGATTTCCGCTACCGGATCTTCAACTCCGACGGTTCCGAAGTGGAACAGTGCGGCAACGGCGCGCGCTGCTTTGCGCGCTTTGTGCTCGACAAGCGTCTGACTGCCAAACGCCAGATTCGCGTCGAAACCAAAGGCGGCGTGATCGAACTGGACATCCGCAACGATGGCCAGATCAGCGTCAACATGGGCGCCCCACGCCTGGTGCCGGCGGATATTCCGTTCCAGGCCAGCGAGCAGGCCACCAGTTATGCACTGGATGTAGACGGCAAGACCGTCGACATCGCCGCCGTGTCCATGGGCAACCCTCATGCAGTGCTGCGGGTCACCGACATCAATAACGCCCCCGTGCACGAACTGGGGCCGAAGATCGAACATCACCCGCGCTTTCCGGCAAGGGCCAATGTGGGCTTCCTGCAGGTGATCGACCGCAACCGTGCGCAATTGCGCGTATGGGAACGCGGCGTCGGCGAAACCCAGGCTTGCGGCACCGGTGCTTGCGCCGCTGCCGTGGCTGCGATCAGCCAGGGGTGGATGGATTCGCCGCTGTTGATCGACCTGCCCGGCGGACGTTTGTCCATCGAATGGGCAGGCCCTGGCCACCCGGTGATGATGACCGGGCCGGCCTCGCGCGTATACGAAGGACAGGTCCGTCTATGAGTGAGCCAAGCTAATGACCGATAAGCCTCAAGTACCCGCACACGCTACCCCGAGTGAAAGCCTGGAGGCCGCTGCTGTCGCGGCGTACCTTGAGGCTAACCCGGACTTCTTCGTCGAGCACGAAGAACTGCTGCCGGCCCTGCGCATCCCTCACCAGCGCGGCGATACCGTATCGCTGGTGGAGCGGCAGATGAAGATCCTGCGCGAGCGTAATATTGAAATGCGCCACCGGCTCTCGCATCTGATGGACGTGGCCCGCGACAACGACCGCTTGTTCGACAAGACCCGCCGCCTGATTCTGACCCTGATGGATGCCACCAGCCTGGAAGAAACGGTGATCGCCGTGGAAGACAGCCTGCGTGAGGATTTCCAGGTGCCCTTCGTCAGCCTGATCCTGTTCAGCGACAACCCGATGCCGGTGGGCCGCTGGGTCACAGGTGGCGAAGCGCAGACGGCCATCGGCGGCCTGCTGTCCGAAGGCAAAACCGTCAGCGGCACCTTGCGCGAGCATGAGCTGGACTTCCTGTTTGGCGCCGAACAGCGCAAGCAGATCGGCTCTACGGCTGTCATCGCCCTCAGCCATCAAGGCTTGCACGGGGTACTGGCCATCGCCAGCCGCGACCCGGCGCACTACAAAAGCTCGGTGGGCACGTTGTTCCTGACCTATATCGCCGAAGTGCTGGGCCGCGTCCTGCCACGCCACACCACCACCCTGCGCGCGGTGCGCTGATCATGGAGCGGCAACTGGACGCTTACTGCGCTCACCTGCGCAATGAGCGCCAGGTGTCGTCCCACACGCTGGAAGCTTATCGGCGGGACTTGAACAAGGTCCTGGCCTATTGCGAAAAGCAGCACGTCAGCAGCTGGAAGGCCCTGGATATCCAGGCCCTGCGCAGCCTGATCGCCCGGTTGCACCAACAGGGCCAATCCTCCCGCAGCCTGTCTCGCCTGCTGTCGGCGGTGCGCGGCCTCTATCACTACCTCAATCGCGAAGGGCTGTGCGACCACGACCCGGCCAATGGCCTGTCACCGCCCAAAGGCGAACGGCGCCTGCCCAAGACCCTGGACACAGACCGCGCCCTGCAATTGCTCGACGGTGCCGTCGAGGATGACTTCCTGGCCCATCGCGACCAGGCAATCCTCGAGCTGTTCTATTCCTCGGGCCTGCGCCTGTCGGAGTTGACGGGCCTGAACCTGGATCAACTGGACCTCGCCGATGGCCTGGTGCAAGTGCTCGGCAAAGGCAGCAAGACGCGCGTACTGCCCGTGGGCAGGAAAGCCCGCGAAGCCTTGCAGCTATGGCTGCCGCTACGCCTTCTGACCAACCCGGCAGACGATGCCGTGTTTGTCAGCCAGCAAGGCCGGCGCCTGGGGCCGCGGGCGATTCAGCTGCGGGTCAAGGCTGCCGGCGAGCGCGAGCTGGGGCAGAATCTGCACCCGCACATGTTGCGTCATTCCTTTGCCAGCCACCTGCTCGAATCCTCCCAGGACCTGCGCGCCGTACAGGAGCTGCTCGGGCACTCGGATATCAAGACCACGCAAATCTACACCCACCTCGACTTCCAGCACCTGGCAACGGTGTACGACAGCGTCCATCCACGGGCCAAACGCATCAAGGGCGGCGACTCATGAGTATCAAGCTGATCACCTTCGACCTGGACGACACCCTCTGGGACAACGTCCCCGTCATCATCAGCGCCGAAGCGTCGATGCGCGAATGGCTGGCGACCCACGCGTCCAAGGTCGGCGACCTGCCCCTTGAGCATTTTGCCAGCCTGCGCCAGCAGGTGCTGCAGCGTCATCCCGAACTCAAACACCGTATCAGCCTGCTGCGCCACCGCGTGTTGATGCATGCGTTCGAGGAGGCCGGTTATCCCCAACCTGAGGCCACAGAGATGGCGGATGTCTGCTTCGAAGCGTTCATCCACGCACGCCACCAACTCACCGTGTTTCCGGAAGCCGAGCCGATGCTCAAGGCGCTGCGCCAGCACTTCCTGCTCGGCGTGATCACCAATGGCAATGCCGATGTGCAGCGTGTGGGCCTGGCGGACTACTTTCACTTTGCCCTGCGCGCTGAAGATATCGGCATCGCCAAGCCGGACGCACGGCTGTTTCATGAAGCACTGCAACGTGGCGGTGTGGACGCCAGCGCGGCAGTGCATGTGGGCGATCATCCTGGGGATGACATCGCCGGCGCGCAGCAGGCGGGACTGCGGGCAGTGTGGTTCAACCCCACGGGCAAGGCCTGGGAGGGTGACAAGCGCCCGGATGCGCAGATTCGCAGCCTGACGGAGTTACCGCCACTGCTGAGTCGCTGGAGCTAACACTGGCCCCAATGTGGGAGCTGGCTTGGCTGCTCCCACAGGGTATTGCAGCAAACCGGTAAATTGCTCCAGGCATGAAAAAGCCCGCAGCGACGGCGGGCTTTTTCTTACAAGCAGGAGGCAGACCTCAGATAGGTCGGCTTCCGTACTTGTTATCCGGCTTCTTCGGTGGATCAGCCACCACGTTGGCCTCGACTTCCTGCACTTTGCCGCCTTTAGCGAGGAATTCTTCCATCGCACGGGCCAGGGCATCGCGCTCTTTGTTCTTGGCTTCAACGCTCGGCAACTCGTCTACCGACACAGCCGCCTTGGCTTTGCCTTTGGCTTTGGGAGCCGCGTCATCGCCAACACTGTCATCGACGTCCTCAGCAACGTCTTCGGCCGCAACTTCAAGACCGTCTTCGGTGTCGTCTTCATCACCTACTTCGAGGTCGTCTTGTTCCAGATCATCGTCGCTCATGTTCTACCTCATGACTTGCGAAAAGCAGATTAGTTATAGCCCAGCTTCACCCTCTGTCGAGGTTGCCGGAAAAAAATCAACATCCACTGAATCACCAGTGGCTTATGCCCCTTCACCGTGCAAGGTGGCGAGGACTTTACGAGCACCGCCATGATCACGGTGCTCGCCCAGATAAACACCTTGCCAGGTCCCTATCGCCAAGCGGCCGGCCTTGACCGGCAAACTCAGCTGGCAGCCCAGCAGACTGGCCTTGAAGTGCGCCGGCAGATCATCCGGACCTTCGTCGTTATGTTCAAACCCTGCGCGACCTTGTGGCACCAGCAGGTTGAAAAAACGCTCGAAGTCACGGCGAACCGCCGGGTCGGCATTCTCGTTGACGGTCAACGAGGCCGAGGTGTGCTGCAGCCACAAATGCAACAGGCCCACACGGCACGCCTTCAATTCAGGCAAGCCGGCAAGCAACTCGTCCGTTACCAAGTGAAAGCCCCGGGGCTTGGCCCGCAGGGTAATCAGGGTCTGTTGCCACATACAGTTCTCCGCCCATCGGCGCGCATTCTAGCGCGCTCTGGGAAAAAACAAAGTGCCGAATACGCCTTCATGCCTGTAAGACATTTGCACCCTTAAAAGTGCTGTGTGGATCCCATCACAAAGTCGATAAAAAACCCATGCGCCTTTAGCCACAGACAAACGCCAGGCAAAAAAATGCCCGGCAAGCCGGGCATGTTTTTTTCGCCTGGTTACAAGTTGTAGCCGCGCTCGTTATGTTGCGCCAGGTCGAGGCCAACCGCCTCTTCTTCCTCGGTGACACGCAGGCCCATGACCATGTCGAGCACCTTGAGGATGACGTAGGTCACGATCGCCGTGTAGATCACGGTAAAGCCCACGCCTTTGCACTGGATCCAGACTTGGGCTGCGATGTCGGTCACGGTGCCGAAGCCGCCCAGCGCCGGGGCAGCGAACACACCGGTAAGGATCGCACCGACGATGCCGCCGATACCGTGCACGCCGAAAGCGTCCAGGGAGTCGTCATAACCCAGCTTGCGCTTGAGGCTGGTAGCACAGAAGAAGCACACCACACCGGCGACCAGGCCAATCACCAGGGCGCCCATCGGGCCCACGGTGCCCGCCGCAGGCGTCACGGCGACGAGGCCGGCGACCACGCCCGAGGCGATACCCAGTGCGCTGGGCTTGCCGTGGGTGATCCACTCGGCAAACATCCAGCCCAGGGCCGCAGCTGCTGTAGCGATTTGAGTTACCAGCATCGCCATGCCCGCGGTGCCGTTGGCCGCCGCGGCGGAACCGGCGTTGAAGCCAAACCAGCCGATCCACAGCATGGCCGCGCCCACCAGGGTATAGCCCAGGTTATGCGGTGCCATCGGGGTGGTCGGGAAGCCTTTGCGCTTGCCGAGCACGATGCACGCCACCAGGCCAGCCACACCCGCGTTGATGTGCACAACGGTGCCGCCAGCGAAGTCCAGCACGCCCCAGTCCCACATCAGGCCGCCGTTGCCGCTCCAGACCATGTGCGCAATCGGCGCGTAGACCAGGGTGAACCAGATAGCCATGAAGATCAGCATTGCGGAGAACTTCATACGCTCAGCGAAAGCACCGACGATCAGCGCCGGGGTAATGATGGCAAAGGTCATCTGGAAGGTGATGAACACGGCTTCCGGAAACAGCGCCGCCGGCCCGGTGATGCTGGCCGGGGTGACACCCGCCAGGAACGCCTTGCCCATGCCGCCGAAGAAGGAATTGAAGTTGACCACGCCTTGTTCCATACCGGTGGTATCGAACGCGATGCTGTAGCCGTAGACGACCCAGAGGATGCTGATCAGGCCAGTGATGGCGAAACACTGCATCATCACCGACAGAATGTTTTTGGAGCGGACCATGCCGCCGTAGAACAGCGCCAGGCCAGGGATGGTCATGAACAGCACCAGCGCGGTGGCGGTAAGCATCCAGGCGGTGTCGCCGGAATTGAGGACTGGAGCAGCCACTTCATCTGCCGCCATGGCCAGGCTTGGCATTACGATGGACAGCAGGGCTCCGAGCCCTGCGAATTTACGCAGAGTCATATTGTTTTCTCCTGGGGCGTTGGGGTTTGGCGGCTTAGATTGCGTCGGTATCGGTTTCGCCGGTACGGATGCGAATAGCCTGTTCCAGATTGACCACGAAGATCTTGCCGTCACCGATCTTGCCGGTGTTGGCCGCCTTGGTTATCGCCTCGATAACCCGGTCAAGATCCTTGTCGTCAATGGCGACATCGATCTTCACCTTCGGCAGGAAATCGACCACGTATTCCGCGCCGCGATACAGCTCGGTATGACCCTTCTGCCGACCGAAGCCCTTGACCTCAGTAACGGTAATGCCCTGCACGCCGATCTCGGACAGTGACTCGCGTACATCGTCCAACTTGAACGGCTTGATGATGGCAGTGACTAGCTTCATGAAAACTCTCTCCCGAATTTGGTGGACTTGCCCCAGGAAAACAAACCCGTCTCAAGTCTAAGCGCAGTGCCTGGCTTTGTAACGCATCGTCGCCTCGGCATTTGCCGTCGCGACGCCAGCGAACCACTGGTGACGAGCCCTGTACCCCGGATCCGTCGGCGCACTGCATTCGTCACAGCGACTGCATCAGTGCATGGGTCATGATCGTCTAAGCAGAAACCTTGCCAGCTCCGTAAAAACCACCGAAATCAATCCTTTACCCGCTTGTGCCCACCTACGGGGCGCCTGCGCGGCCGCAATGCGCATCAAAACAGTGCGAGGCCGCCCGCCCCAATGCGCGAAAACCGTGCGCAAAGGGGCCTGGAAATGACTATAGACGCTGCGTGATACACTGCCGGCCAACTGTTTTCCGGAATATGTCCAATGCTCGCGCCCAAAGACTTCCTCGACGCCCTGAGCGGCCACGCCTCTCGCCTGTTCAGCGGCGACACCCCACTGCCCCGCAATGAAATCGAAAGCCAGTTCAAGGCTTTGCTACAGAGTGGTTTCAGCAAGCTCGACCTGGTCAGCCGAGAAGAGTTTGACAGCCAGATGGTGGTGCTGGCCCGCACACGTGCGCGGCTGGAGAGCCTGGAGGCGAAGGTGGCTGAACTTGAAGCCCGGTTGACGCCACCTTCTGCTGAGTGAACGCAATTGTTGTGGGAGCTGGCTTGCCTGCTCCCACACTTGTTTTGCGTTGCCGCCCGGATACGTTCTGTAAAACCTCCCCCGCCCCGCTCCATCCCACCTCGTCTACCCTTGAAAAAACCGCAGGAAGCGGCCCTCCCATTCAAGGAACGAGCATGTCCCTCGCCATTGTCCACAGCCGCGCACAGGTCGGTGTGGAAGCCCCAGCCGTCACTGTCGAAGTGCATATGGCCAATGGCCTGCCGTCTCTCACCTTGGTGGGTTTGCCCGAAACCGCAGTGAAGGAAAGCAAGGACCGCGTGCGCAGTGCCATCCTCAACTCGGCGCTGCAATATCCGGCCCGGCGCATCACGCTCAACCTCGCGCCCGCCGACCTGCCCAAGGACGGCGGGCGTTTTGATCTGGCGATTGCCCTCGGCATCCTGGCGGCCAGTGTGCAAGTGCCGGCCTTGATGCTCGATGACGTGGAGTGCCTTGGGGAATTGGCGCTGTCCGGCGAGGTGCGCGCGGTGAAGGGGGTATTGCCGGCCGCGCTGGCGGCGCGCAAGGCCGGGCGCACCGTGATAGTGCCGCGCGCCAACGCCGAAGAGGCGTGCCTGGCATCGGGGTTGAAGGTGATTGCGGTGGACCACCTGCTGCAAGTGGTGGCGCACCTGAATGGGCACGTGCCGATTGAGCCCTACAGGTCCGACGGCTTGCTGTACGTGAACAAGCCTTACCCAGACCTGCGTGAAGTGCAGGGCCAACTCGCGGCCAAGCGAGCATTGCTGATCGCGGCGGCGGGCGCGCATAACCTGCTTTTCAGCGGGCCACCGGGCACCGGCAAGACGTTATTGGCCAGCCGGCTACCGGGCTTGCTGCCGCCGTTGAGCGAGCAGGAAGCACTGGAAGTGGCCGCGATCCAATCCGTGGTCAGCCTGGCACCGCTGAGCCATTGGCCAAACCGCCCGTTTCGCCAGCCGCACCACTCGGCATCCGGGCCGGCGCTGGTGGGGGGCGGCTCGAAGCCACAACCGGGGGAAATCACCCTGGCCCATCACGGGGTGTTATTCCTGGATGAGCTGCCAGAGTTCGATCGCAAGGTACTGGAGGTCCTGCGCGAACCATTGGAGTCGGGGCATATCGTGATCTCCCGAGCCCGAGACCGGGTGAGCTTCCCGGCTCGCTTTCAACTGGTCGCGGCGATGAATCCCTGCCCCTGCGGCTACATGGGCGAACCCAGCGGGCGTTGCCGGTGTACGCCGGAGCAGATCCAGCGTTATCGCAACAAGCTATCCGGCCCTTTGCTGGACCGGATTGATTTGCACCTGACCGTCGCGCGGGAGGCCACTGCGCTGAGCCCCACTCAACCGGCGGGCGATACAACGGCCGATGCCTCGGTGCGGGTAGCCGAAGCACGCGAGCGTCAACAGCAACGCCAGGGGTGTGCCAATGCTTTTCTGGACCTGCCGGGGCTGCGCCAGCACTGCAAGCTGCCAAAGGTCGACGAGGGTTGGCTAGAGACCGCCTGCGAGCGACTGACACTGTCACTGCGGGCGGCCCATCGGCTGCTGAAGGTGGCGCGCACCTTGGCGGACCTGGACCAGATGGACGCCATCACCCGTGATCATCTGAAGGAGGCCCTGCAATACCGCCCAGCATCTCTCAGCTGAGCCTCCCACAATTTGTTTGGCGGTGCTTCAGCGAAACCGATCCACCTCATGTCGCAAACCTGCCGCCAAGGTCTCCAGCTCCTTGGCGGTAACCGCCAGGTTGGACACCACTTCACGCTGCTCGCTGTTGGCCAGCGCAATGCTCTGCAGGTTGCTGCTGAGCAAGGTCGCGGTACTGCTCTGTTCCTGGGTGGCGGTGGTGATCGCCGCGAACTGCTGACCGGCCGAGCGGCTTTGCTCGTCGATACGCGCCAGGGCCGAGGCCACGTCGGCGTTGCGCGACAAGCCTTCCTGCATCAGCGCATTGCCGTGTTCCATGGTGCTGATGGCGTTGCCAGTTTCCTGCTGGATGCTCTGGATCATGCCGGAGATTTCATCGGTGGCCTGGCGGGTACGCGAAGCCAAATTGCGCACTTCGTCGGCGACCACGGCAAAACCACGGCCTTGCTCACCGGCGCGGGCGGCTTCGATGGCGGCGTTGAGCGCCAGCAGGTTGGTCTGTTCGGCGATGGCGGTAATCACGCCGACGATCCCGCCGATTTCCTGGGAACGCTGGCCCAGGGTGTTGATCACTGCAGCGGTGCTGTTCAGCGCAGTGGCGATATGTTCCAGGGACGATGACGCTTCTTGCATCGAGGTGCGGCCGATACGAGTTTGCTGGGCATTCTCTTGGGCCAGGCGCTCGGTGTTGCCCATGTTGTCGGCAATGTTCAGCGAGGTGGCACTGAACTCTTCCACCGCGCCGGCCATGCTGGTGATCTCACCGGACTGCTGCTCCATACCTTCATAGGCTCCACCGGACAAGCCCGACAACGCCTGTGCGCGGCTGTTGACCTGTTCGGCCGCGGTACGGATATGCGACACCATGGTCGACAGCGCTTCACCCATCTGGTTGAAACTGCGCGCCAACTGGCCGATTTCGTCATGGCTGGAAACGTTGAGGCGCGCACTCAAATCGCCCGCGCCCAGCGCCTGGGCCTGGCGCACCAGCTCGCTCAATGGCGCCAGCTTGCTGCGCAACAGCCACACCGTGGCGCCCACTGCCAGCAACATCGCCAACACACTGCCGATCACCAGGCGGATGCCGACTTCCCAGGTCACTGCGCGAATCTCAGCCTTGGGCATGCTCGCTACCACCGCCCAAGGGCCGCCTTCGAACGGCACCGATACGCTATAGAAATCTTCGTTCTTGTCGCTCCAGAAACGGCCTGCGCCCGGCTTTTTCGCCAGGTCGAGCATCACGGCAATCGCCTGATCCGGCGCTTGCACGCCAGCCGGCGGCACCAGCCAGTGCTTTTGCTCATCGAGCAGCGCGAGGGAGCCGGTCTGGCCAATGCGGAAGCGCTTGAGGTTTTCAAACTGGGCGTTCTGAGCATCGGTGTAATCGAAACCGATGAACAGCACGGCGATGACCTGGCCACTGCTGTCACGCACGGGGCTGTATTGGGTCATGTAGGAGCGGTCGAACAACACGGCACGGCCGATGTAGGTCTGGCCGCCCACAACGCGCTGGTAGGCCGCGCCCTGACGGTCGAGCACGGTGCCAATGGCGCGATTGCCATCCTGCTTGGTCAGGGAGGTGCTGACGCGGATAAAGTCGTCGCCGCTGCGCACGAATACCGTGGCCACGCCGCCGGACATCTGCTTGAACTCATCCACCTCTTCGAAGTTGTTATTCAATACCTCGTTGCCCAGGTAGAGGCTTGGCGTCTGCACGCCGGCCACGGCCACGGGCTGGTCCGCACGCACACTCAAGCCGGCACCGAAGCGCTTTTCAAACAGCCCGCTCAAACGCTGGGTGCTTTCGCGCAAGGTGCTGTGGAAGGTGTTGAGTTGGTCGGCGAGCAGACGCGCCTCGCTGGCCAGGTGTTCCTCGCGGGTGGCGAGGTTGGCGGAGTCGAGGGTACGCAAGGCAAAGACCGTACTGCCGCTGATGACGACAGCGAGAATCACGGCGAGTGCAAGGCCTAACTGGGAGGCAATCCGGGCGCGAGGTTGAGACATGACAGCTCCTGGCCGAGGCCAGGATCATCCTGATCTCATAGCGCTGCTCGGCAAATTATCTAGTGGGAAACGTTGATGCACGATGGTTCCAACCTCCTTCTTCGGCGGCATTTGGCAATACTTGAGCGAATCACAGGGGTATCCCGCAAACGATTGCACACCCGGTCCGGCCCTACTCAATCGAGGCGTTCAACCTGGGGCAATTCCATCGCCTTGACTTCGCCCTGAAGAAATTCCGCCAGCCGTCGCAAACGCTCCCCGCCCGGGCGAGTTTTCGGCCACACCAGGTAGTAGCTTTCCCCACTGGCGACCGCCGTGGGCCACGGCAGGCTCAAGCGTCCCTGCGCCACGTCTTCGGCCACCATCAGCAAGTCACCCATGGAGACGCCATAGCCACGGGCGGCAGCGATCATGCCCAGCTCGAGCGTGTCGAACACCTGCCCACCCTTGAGTGAAACGTGAGATGACAACCCCATGCGCTGCAGCCAGTAACGCCAGTCGCGGCGGTCCGGGGTCGGGTGCAGCAGTTCGGCGGTTGCCAGCCGCGTCACGTCCCAGGGACCGTCGTCCAACAGATTCGGCGCTCCCACCGGGATCAGCATTTCCGCAAACAGATAACTGGCCTCCCAGTCCGCCGGAAAGTGCCCGTTGCTGAGCAACACTGCACAGTCGAACGGCTCTTGGTTAAAGTCCACTTCATCGATGCTCATCCACGCACTGGTGAGCTGTACCTCATTGCCTGGCTGCAATGCGCGGAAGCGACTCAACCGCGCCAGCAGCCAGCGCATGGTCAAGGTGGACGGCGCCTTCATACGCAGGATGTCATCTTCGGCATTCAAGGTATGGCAAGCACGCTCCAGGGCAGCGAAGCCTTCCCGTACGCCAGGCAGCAACAACCGCGCCGCTTCCGTGAGCTGCAATGTGCGACCGCTGCGCTGGAACAATCGGCAGGCGAAATAATCTTCGAGCGTACGGATATGCCGGCTGATCGCACTTTGGGTAATCGACAACTCCTCAGCCGCGCGGGTAAAGGAGTGGTGCCGGGAGGCGGCTTCAAATGCCCGCAAGGCATAAAGAGGAGGAAGACGACGGGACATTCTGAAAGCTCCGACTGCGCAATCTGGAAACCCTACCAGAATCGCTCAAGCATGAGTTTTAATCATGCCAACGATCGCTTTTATCCTTTTGTGCAATGCGCTGAATGCGCCGAGAATCAACCCTTCCCCACCTTCCTGACTATTCGAGTGTGATGATCATGCAACATCCGGCACGTACCGAACTCTGGGCCATTCTGCGGCTGTCGGGGCCGTTGATTGCCTCACAGTTGGCGCACATGCTGATGGTGCTGACCGACACCCTGATGATGGCGCGCCTGAGCCCCGAGGCCTTGGCAGGCGGCGGCCTGGGCGCGGCGAGCTATTCGTTCGTGGCGATCTTCTGCATCGGCGTGATCGCAGCCGTGGGCACCCTGGTCGCCATTCGCCATGGCGCGGGCGATATCGACGGCGCCACCCGCCTGACCCAGGCCGGGCTGTGGCTGGCGTGGTTGATGGCGCTGGCGGCGGCGTTGCTGTTATGGAACTTGAAGCCGGTACTGCTGATGTTTGGCCAGACCGAAACCAACGTGCAAGCAGCCGGGCAATTTCTGACGATCCTGCCCTTTGCCCTGCCCGGCTACCTGAGCTTCATGGCTCTGCGCGGCTTTACCAGCGCCATCGGCAAGGCCACTCCGGTGATGGTGATCAGCCTGTGCGGCACCGTGGTCAACTACCTGCTCAACCATGCCTTGATCGAAGGCATGTTCGGCCTGCCGAAACTGGGCCTGATGGGCATCGGCCTGGTGACTGCCATCGTCGCCAACGGCATGGCGCTGGCATTGATGTGGTACATCCGCAGCAACCGGGCCTACGCCGCTTACCCGCTGGGCACCGGCCTGCTGCGCCTGAATACCCATTACCTGCGCGAGCTGTGGCGCCTGGGCCTGCCGATTGGCGGCACCTATGCGGTAGAGGTCGGGTTGTTTGCCTTTGCGGCGTTGTGCATGGGCACCATGGGCAGCACGCAGTTGGCGGCGCACCAGATCGCCCTGCAGATTGTCTCGGTGGCCTTCATGGTGCCGGCGGGGATGTCCTACGCGGTGACCATGCGCATCGGCCAGCATTACGGCGCCGGGCAGTTGCTGATGGCACGCCTGGCCGGGCGAGTCGGCATAGGATTCGGGGCCATGGTGATGTTGGGATTCGCAGCAGTGCTGTGGCTGTTTTCCGACCCACTGATCGGGCTGTTCCTCGACCATGACGACCCGGCGTTCCATGACGTCATCGTCCTGGCGGTGAGCCTGCTGGCCGTCGCCGCCTGGTTCGAATTATTCGACGGTGTGCAGACCATCGCCATGGGTTGTATCCGGGGTTTGAAGGACGCCAAGACCACCTTCCTGGTGGGGCTGGGTTGTTATTGGCTGATTGGCGCACCGTCGGCCTGGTTGATGGCGTTCACCCTGGGCTGGGGGCCCACCGGCGTCTGGTGGGGCCTGGCACTGGGCCTGGCGTGTGCGGCGGTGAGCCTGACCTGGGCGTTTGAGGCGAAGATGAAGCGGATGATTCGGCAGGAGCCAGATGCTCCTGTTGGTTTCCAAGCGGCACTGCCTGACTAGCGAGTGCACGCGGTCCATGTGGGAGCTGGCTTGCCTGCTCCCACATTTGAACCACTTTGAAGGCTTAGCCCAACAGCGCCTGCTGGCTTTGACCAAACAGCAGATATTCCACCAGCTCCGGCAACGGCAACGGCTTGCTGATCAGGTAACCCTGGACCTGATCGCACCCAAACAAGCGCAAAAGTTCAAGTTGCTCAGGGGTTTCCACGCCTTCGGCGACCACTTCCAGGTTGAGGTTGTGGGCCAGGTTGATCATGGCGTGCACCAGCTTGCGGTTTTCTTCGCGCTCTTCCATGCCGCCGACAAAGCTCTTGTCGATCTTCAACAAGGCAATCGGCAGGCTGTTGAGGTGCACAAACGACGAAAAACCGGTGCCGAAGTCATCCAGGGAAAACCGCACACCCAGCCGGCCAAGGGCGTCCATGGTCTGCTTGACCAGGTCGCTGCGGCGCATCACGGCGGTTTCGGTCAATTCGAACTCCAGCCATTGCGCTTCCACGCCGCGCTCGGCAATCAGGCGGCTGAGGGTAGACAGCAACTGACTGTCCTGGAACTGGCGAAACGACAGGTTGACCGCCATGTGCAGCGGCGGCAGGCCGCGTTCACGCAGGTCTTGCATGTCGCGCAGGGCTCGGGAGATGACCCAGTAGCCCAATGGCACGATCAAGCCACTCTGTTCGGCCAGCGGCACGAACTCGCTGGGCGGCAACAAGCCGCGCTCGCCGTGACGCCAGCGCACCAGGGCTTCGAGGCCAACGATATGACCGTCGTCCAGGTCCAGGCGCGGCTGGTAATGCAGCTCCAACTCATCGCGACGCAAAGCCCGGCGCAGTTCACTTTCCAGGTCGGCCAGGCTGCGGGCGTTGCGGTTGATGCGCTCATTGAAGATATGGAAGGTGCAGCCCTGGGTACTTTTGGCCTGCTGCATGGCGATATGGGCGTGCCACATCAACGGGTCGGCGCCAGCGCGGGCTCGAGCATGGGCCATACCCAGGCTGCAACCGATCAACAGGCTTTCACCATCCACCCAGTAGGGCTCGGCCATCACTTCGGTGATGCGCTCAGCCATCCACTCGGCGCGCTGAGGTGCCCGGCGGGTATCGATCAACAAGGCAAACTCATCGCTGCCCAGGCGCGCCAGTTGGTCCCCGGCTTCGAGCTGGCTCTTGAGCCGCGACACCACTTGCAGGATCAACCGGTCGCCCGCCTGATGGCCGAGGGCATCGTTGGCATGACGAAAATTGTCCAGGTCCAGATGGCCGAGGGCCAGGCCACGGCCGTCATTGTCGGCCAAGCGTGCAGCGAGCAAGGTCTGGAAGCCCTGACGGTTGGCAATACCGGTGAGCGGGTCCTGCTCGGCCAGGCGCTGCAAGGTATTCTCCAGCACGCCGCGCTCGCGCACATGGCGCAGGCAGCGGCGCAATGTGTCGGCGTCCAATGCCTCCAGCACCAACCAATCGCTGACACCCAGCGGCGACACCAGTGGCTCCTGCTCCAGCAGCAATACACACGGCAGGCTGCACCGGCCAGGGCCTGGCTGCAGGCTGGGCGTGGTCAATAACACAGCACCCTGGTCGTCATCGAACAGGCGGCTTACCGAGTCCCAGTTGGGCGCACTGATCAGCACAGCCCCTTCGCCCATCGGCGCCAGGCACTCGCGCAACAACGCTGCCCACTCAGGCTCATCGGCCAGCAGCAGCAAACGCAAGGGTTCGACAGGCGTAGACACGCTAACTCCCTAGACTCTGCAAAATTTCATTAGCGGTGCCATTATGACGTGCGGCCTGACAATGACAAAGGATGACAAATGATAGGTGTTATCAAATACGCAGACTGTAAATAATCGTCTCGGATATTCCTCCACATCCTGCGGCAAAGTAGCAAAACCGGCAAATTTAGATCGAGTGGTACGTCACACCGTCGTTCTATGGCAGCAGAATCTTTCCAGCCTGTTAAAATGCCCGCCCTTTTGAACAACGACCCCTAAAATTCCGTATGTCCCGACTCAATCCCCGGCAGCAAGAAGCCGTGAACTACGTCGGCGGCCCTCTATTGGTGCTCGCCGGTGCAGGCTCCGGCAAGACCAGCGTGATCACGCGCAAGATCGCGCACTTGATCCAGAACTGCGGCATCCGCGCCCAGTACATCGTCGCCATGACCTTCACCAACAAGGCGGCACGGGAAATGAAAGAGCGGGTCGGCACCCTGCTCAAAGGCGGCGAAGGCCGCGGCCTCACCGTGTGCACCTTCCACAACCTGGGCCTGAACATCATCCGCAAGGAGCATGTGCGACTGGGCTACAAGCCCGGCTTCTCGATCTTCGACGAGACCGACGTCAAGGCCCTGATGACCGACATCATGCAGAAGGAATACGCGGGCGACGACGGCGTAGACGAAATCAAGAACATGATCGGCTCGTGGAAAAACGACCTGATCCTGCCCGCCGAAGCCCTGGAGGCCGCACGCAACCCCAAGGAGCAGACCGCCGCCATCGTCTACACCCACTATCAGCGTACGCTCAAGGCGTTCAACGCGGTGGACTTCGACGACCTGATCCTGCTGCCGGTCAAGCTGTTCCAAGAGCACAAGGACATCCTGGAGAAGTGGCAAAACAAGGTGCGCTACCTGCTGGTGGACGAATATCAGGACACCAACGCCAGCCAATACCTGCTGGTGAAGTTGCTGATCGGTACGCGCAACCAGTTCACCGTAGTGGGCGACGACGACCAGTCGATCTACGCTTGGCGCGGCGCCCGCCCGGAAAACCTGATGCTGCTCAAGGAAGACTACCCCTCCTTGAAAGTGGTGATGCTGGAGCAGAACTACCGCTCCACCAGCCGCATCCTGCGCTGCGCCAACGTGCTGATCTCCAACAACCCCCACGAGTTTGAAAAACAACTGTGGAGCGAGATGGGCCATGGCGACGAGATCCGTGTGATCCGCTGCCGCAACGAAGACGCCGAAGCCGAGCGCGTGGCCGTGGAAATCCTCAGCCTGCACTTGCGCACCGACCGGCCCTACAGCGACTTTGCGATCCTGTATCGCGGCAACTACCAGGCCAAGCTGATCGAGCTGAAATTGCAGCATCACCAGGTGCCGTATCGCCTGTCGGGCGGCAACAGCTTTTTCGGACGCCAGGAAGTCAAAGACCTGATGGCCTACTTCCGGCTGATCGTGAACCCGGACGACGACAACGCCTTCCTGCGCGTGATCAACGTGCCACGCCGGGAAATCGGCTCCACCACCCTGGAAAAGCTCGGTAACTACGCCACCGAACGCAAGATTTCCATGTATGCCGCCACCGACGAAATAGGCCTGGGCGAACACCTGGATACGCGCTTCACCGATCGCCTGTCGCGCTTCAAGCGTTTCATGGACAAGGTGCGCGAGCAGTGCGCCGGCGAAGACCCGATCAGCGCCTTGCGCAGCATGGTCATGGACATCGACTATGAAAACTGGCTGCGCACCAACAGTTCCAGCGACAAGGCCGCGGATTACCGCATGGGCAACGTCTGGTTCCTGATTGAAGCGCTGAAGAACACCCTGGAAAAAGACGAAGACGGCGAGATGACCGTCGAGGACGCCATCGGCAAGCTGGTGTTGCGCGACATGCTCGAGCGCCAGCAAGAAGAGGAAGACG
The DNA here is from genome assembly GCF_037976155.1 of Pseudomonas sp. FSL L8-0168. Classification (NCBI taxonomy): domain Bacteria; kingdom Pseudomonadati; phylum Pseudomonadota; class Gammaproteobacteria; order Pseudomonadales; family Pseudomonadaceae; genus Pseudomonas; species Pseudomonas sp. FSL L8-0168. Next base: position 5,144,263 of record NZ_CP150262.1, read on the forward strand.
GTGCCGAAGGCGTGCAGATGATGACCTTGCATGCCTCCAAGGGCCTGGAATTTCCCTACGTGTTCATCATGGGCATGGAAGAGGAAATCCTCCCGCACCGCTCCAGCATCGAAGCCGACACCATCGAGGAAGAACGCCGCCTGGCCTACGTGGGCATTACCCGAGCACGTCAGACCCTGGCCTTCACCTTTGCCGCCAAGCGCAAGCAATACGGTGAAATCATCGATTGTGCCCCCAGCCGGTTCCTGGATGAACTGCCGCCGGACGATCTGGCCTGGGAAGGCAATGACGACACGCCCACCGAGGTGAAGGCCGTTCGCGGCAACACCGCCTTGGCGGACATACGCGCGATGTTAAAGCGCTAGAATCGACTACTTTTTAATCTACTTTCGGCGCACAACGCGCCATTAGAGGAAGCTTTCCGTGGAAGCACTGCACAAGAAAATTCGCGAAGAAGGCATCGTGCTTTCCGATCAGGTCCTCAAGGTTGACGCCTTTCTGAACCACCAGATCGACCCGGCACTGATGAAACTGATCGGCGACGAGTTCGCCGCACTGTTCAAGGATTCGGGCATCACCAAGATCGTCACCATCGAAGCGTCGGGCATTGCCCCGGCGATCATGACCGGGCTGAACCTGGGTGTGCCGGTGATCTTCGCCCGCAAGCAGCAGTCGTTGACCCTCACGGAAAACCTGCTGTCGGCCACGGTGTATTCCTTCACCAAGAAAACCGAAAGCACCGTGGCGATCTCCCCGCGCCACCTGACCAGCAGCGACCGCGTGCTGGTGATCGATGACTTTTTGGCCAACGGCAAGGCGTCCCAGGCGCTGATCTCGATCATCAAGCAGGCCGGCGCGACCGTCGCCGGTTTGGGCATCGTGATCGAGAAGTCGTTCCAGGGTGGGCGTGCAGAACTGGATGCACAGGGTTATCGGGTTGAGTCGCTGGCGCGGGTGAAGTCGCTGGCCGGTGGTGTCGTGACCTTTATCGAGTAATCACTGTGTGGGAGCTGGCTTGCCTGCGATAGCGGTGTGTCAGTCGACAGAGATGTCGACTGACAGGCCCTCATCGCAGGCAAGCCAGCTCCCACATTAGCTTTTGCGTTGCGCTGTCAGTGGGCGGTGGCCTGCAGTCCGGCCAGCAGCAAGCGTTGATACAGGTCTTCCTTGATGCCCTCCGGCTTATCCAAGCGCATCCGCTGCAAATGCTCGGGAAACGCCTCCGGCTCCGGCGCGTCGAGTGCCGCCTTGCCCAACTCCAGAATTTCCGTGAGCTTGAATTTGCTCTTGAGCCAGTTCAGCGCTCGTAACAAATCCCGCTCTTCATTCGTGAAGTCGCTGCCCAGGGGGTATTCCGGGAACAGGCGACGATGCCTGGCCTGAATCGCCTGAAGCCGCTCTGGCGTGTTGTCGGCAAAACGCGGATCCAACTGGAAATCCTTGGGCAGTTTGCCGGCCTTTTGCGCCTGCTCAATCAAGTCGTGCTGGAACCTTGAGTCAGTGATGTTCAGCAACGCTTCGATCACCTTGGCATCCGTCTGACCGCGCAAGTCGGCAATACCATATTCGGTAATGACGATATCCCGCAGGTGCCGGGGAATGGTGCAGTGGCCGTACTCCCAGACAATATTGGAACTGACCTCACCCGCCGACTCACGCCAGCTGCGCAAAATCAGGATTGAGCGTGCACCTTCCAGCGCATGCCCCTGGGCCACGAAATTGTATTGCCCGCCCACACCACTGAGCACGCGACCGTCTTCCAACTGATCAGCCACGCCAGCACCGAGCAAGGTGACCATGATGGCGCTGTTGATAAACCGAGCATCCAGGCGCTGCAGGCGCTTGAGTTCTTCCTGCCCGTACAGCTCGTTGATGTAGCTGATGCGGGTCATGTTGAATGCCTGGCGCTTGGCATGGGTCATTTCCTGCAGGCGCTGGTAAAAACTGCGCGGTCCCAGGAAGAAACCGCCATGAATCGACACGCCATCAGGTTGCGCCGCGTCGTCCAGGGTGCCCGCGTTGGCCTGCATCTGGGTCGCCACATCCGGGTAGACCTTGCGCCGCACGATCCCGGCATCGGCCAATACCAGCAGGCCGTTGACGAACATCTCGCTGCAACCGTAAAGGCCACGGGCAAACGGCTCAACGCCGCCTTCGCGGCTGATCAACGGTGCCCACTGGTACACATCCAAGTCGGTGAGCAACAGGCGATAGGCTTCGTTGTCGGCCTGGCGCGCCAGCAGGGCAGCCGTCAGGGCATCGCCCATGGAGCCGATGCCAATCTGCAACGTACCGCCATCACGCACCAGGGTGCTGGCATGCAGGCCGATAAAATGATCCTGAAAGCCCACCGGCATATTCGGGGTGGAGAACAACGTGGTGCTGTCTTTTTCATCCAGCAGGTAGTCGAACTCATCCATGCCCAACTCGGCATCGCCAGGCATGTAGGGCAAATCGCTATGGACCTGGCCGACGACCAGGATGGTCTCCCCGGCCGCGCGGCGCTTGGCGATCATGGGCAGCAGGTCGAGAGTGATATCCGGGTTGCAGCTCAGGCTCAGGCGGTCGGGATGCTCGCTGCTACTGGCAACCAATTGCGCCACCAGGTTCAGGCCGGCGGCATTGATGTCGCGGGCCGCATGGCTGTAGTTGCTGCTGACGTAATCCTGCTGCGCCGCGGCGCTGTGGAGCAGGCTACCGGGCTGCATGAAGAATTGCTGCACACGGATATTCTTCGGCAGGCTGCCCCTGTGCAGGTCCGCGAGGAAATCCAGTTCGGGGTAGTCGCCAAACACCCGTTCGATGAAGGGTTCGAGAAAGCGCTTTTGAAGACCATCACCCTGCGTAGGCCGACCCAGGCTCAGCGCGGTATAAAGCGTCAGCGCCCGTTCGGGCAACTTTGCGATACGCCGGTACAGCGCGTTGACGAACAGGTTGGGCTTGCCCAGCCCCAGCGGCATGCCCATGTGGATATGCGCCGGCAGGCGCTCCAGTACGTCGTCAACTGCTTGCTCGATTGAACACAACTGCACCATCCGACTGCTCCCGAACATTCCATGAATTAGGGGTTGGACCGAGCTTGCCGGGTCTTTGCTGCAATGAACAGCCTGAATACCAAATCGCGGGCACAAAAAAGCCGCTCGTAAGCGGCATTTTTGACGAAGATCGACCGATTACAGCCCGGACATCTTCTTGATCGCACCCTTGAGGTCGTCGTCCGAGCAATCAGCGCAGGTGCCTTTGGGCGGCATGGCGTTGATACCGGTGATGGCCTTTGCCAGGATGCCATCGAGGCCACCTTGATGGTCGGCGCGCTCTTTCCATGCGGCGGTGTCGCCAATTTTTGGCGCACCCAAAAGGCCGCTGCCGTGGCACGCGTTACAGTGCTTGGCGATGATATCATCGGGGGTTTTCGCGCCGCCGCCGCCGGCTGCCACGGCAACTTCCATGCCCTTGCATTCCTGGCCCTGGACGCAAACCTGGCCCACAGGCTCCAGGCGCTTGGCAATGTCATCATTGGTCGCAGCTTGAGCGCTGACAGCCCATAGGGCCAGTACGGTTGCTGGTGCAGCCAGCATTTTCATAATTAGGTTCACGCGTTCACCCTCAATGGTGGCTATTCACGCCTGCGGCCACGGTTTCGCAGGCGGCGAAAGTATAACGGTTAGCCCGCCTGGCCGAAACAACCCTATTAAATAAAGGGAGATTCGGCCTCACGGTGTACAGCTGCGGGAACCTCTGCAACGCTGGCAGGGCGCCTCTATTCTTAAAAGTTCGCGGGTGTGGCTGCGCTGATTAGTCGCGCCGGCACGTCGAACGGATTGCGAAAACGATGAGGCCTGGTGCTTTCAAAGTAGTAGCTATCGCCCGCTTCGAGCACAAAAGTTTCAAGGCCGACCACCAATTCCAGGCGCCCTTCCACCAGAATTCCGGTTTCTTCGCCTTCATGAGTGAGCATTTCTTCGCCCGTGTCGGCACCCGGAGGGTAGATTTCATTGAGAAATGCGATGGCCCGGCTTGGGCGCGCCCGGCCCACCAGTTTCATGGTGACGGCACCGTCAGAGATGTCGATCAGCTCATTGGCTTTATAGACGATCTGCGTCGGTATTTCCTGGAGGACTTCTTCGGAAAAGAACTCGACCATGGACATGGGGATACCGCCCAGCACCTTGCGCAGGGAGCTGATCGAGGGGCTGACGCTGTTTTTCTCGATCATCGAAATGGTGCTGTTGGTGACGCCCGCACGCTTGGCGAGCTCACGCTGGGAAAGACCTTTGAGTTTACGGATGGATTGCAGTCGTTCGCCGACGTCCAATGCAGGAGCCTCCTAGGATTCAGGCTTTGTTGTAATTGAGCGTTATCATGGCGACAGCGTTCAGTATTTACAACACTTGGGCCTAAATCCCGGCGTGCTCGGTTCGTTGCCGGCGGCTAAGCGCCGCTATAGAGCCTTGGCACTCGGCGCAGATTGCAGAAAATCTGATAAGGGATGGTCTCGGCGGCCACGGCCACATCGCTGGCGAGGATGTGTTTGCCCCACAACTCTACGGTGGAACCAAGGCCCGCCTGGGGCAAGTCGGTGAGGTCGACACACAGCATGTCCATGGACACGCGCCCCAGCAGCCGGCTGCGCTGGCCAGCGACCAGCACCGGTGTGCCGGTAGGCGCATGGCGCGGGTAACCGTCGGCATAGCCCATGGCAACCACGCCGATGCGCATCGGCTTGGACGTGACGAACCTGGCGCCATAGCCCACCGGCTCACCGGCCGGCAATTCGCGTACGCAGATCACTTTGGACTCCAGGGTCATCACCGGCTGCAAGCGCGCCGCAATGGCCTGGTCTTCGCCAAAGGGCGTTGCGCCGTAAAGCATGATACCGGGGCGCACCCAGTCGCTGGACACGCTCGGCCAGCCCAATACAGACGGTGAGTTGCGCAGGCTGACCTCAGCCGCCAGCCCCTGACGCGCCGCCTCAAACACCGTTACTTGTTCGTTGCTGCTGACGCAATCGAGCTCATCGGCGCGGGCAAAATGACTCATCAGCACGATTTTCGCCACTTTGCCACTCGCCAGCAGGCGCTGATACGCTTCCTGGTAATCCTTGGGGTGCAGGCCCACACGGTGCATGCCCGAGTCCAGCTTCAGCCACACTGTCAGCGGCTTGCTCAAACGAGCTTGCTCGATGGCGTCCAACTGCCACAGCGAATGCACCACGCACCACAAATCCTGCTCGATGATCAGCGGCAACTCGTCGGCTTCGAAAAAACCTTCCAGCAGCAACACCGGCGCACGAATGCCGGCGGCGCGCAGTTCCAGCGCTTCCTCGATGCACGCCACCGCGAACCCGTCGGCTTGCGCCTCCAGTGCCTGGGCCACGGGCACCGCGCCATGGCCGTAGGCATCGGCCTTGATCACGGCGAGGGCCTTCGCCCCGGTGACTTCTCGGGCCAATTGGTAGTTATGGCGCAGGGCTTGGAGATCGATCAGGGCACGGGCTGGACGCATGTCGGCAGGCTTCTAGGCAGCAAAGTCAATAAAAAAACCGGTGCAGACCAACGACGTCGGCACCGGGAGAGGGATCTTTGTTAAGGCAGCGCAGCCACGACAGACAGCTCTACCAGTATCTCGGGTTCGCACAGCTTGGCTTGCACAGTGGCGCGGGCCGGGGCGACGCCTTTGGGCAGCCACTTGTCCCACACCGCGTTCATGCCGGCGAAGTCGGCGTCGATGTCTTTCAGGTAGATCGTCACCGACAGCAACCTGGACTTGTCGGTACCGGCCAAGTCCAGCAAGCGCTCGATATTGACCAGGGTTTCACGGGTTTGCTGTTCAATCCCGGCGCTCATGTCGTCGCCTACCTGCCCTGCCAGGTACACGGTACCGCTGTGGACAACGATCTGGCTCATGCGCTCATTGGTGAGCTGGCGCTGGATTGACATGTTGTGCGGACTCCTGGTGGTTGCCATAACGGGAAATATCGAGGCCTGCGGCGCTGATCTGCGGCGTTTTCTTCGCCATCAGGTCGGCCAGCAAGCGACCCGAACCACAGGCCATGGTCCAACCGAGGGTACCGTGGCCTGTATTCAGGAACAGGTTCTTGAACGGCGTGGCACCCACAATCGGCGTGCCGTCTGGGGTGGTCGGGCGCAGGCCGGTCCAGAAACTGGCTTGGGCCAGATCGCCGCCCTGAGGATAAAGGTCGTTGACGATCATCTCCAGGGTTTCACGTCGCCGCGGGTTCAGCGACAGGTCAAAACCGGCTATTTCAGCCATGCCACCGACGCGAATACGGTTGTCGAAACGGGTGATCGCGACTTTGTAGGTTTCATCGAGAATGGTCGAGGTCGGCGCCATTGCCGGGTTAGTGATCGGCACGGTCAGCGAGTAGCCCTTGAGCGGGTACACCGGCGCCTTGATGCCCAATGGCTTGAGTAACTTGGGCGAGTAACTGCCGAGGGCCAGTACATAGCGGTCGGCGGTTTCCAGCTTGCCGTCGATCAGCACACCATTGATGCGGTCGCCTGCGTAGTCCAGGCGCTGGATGTCTTGTTCGAAGCGGAATTCCACGCCCAATTGTTTGCACATGTCGACCAGGCGCGTGGTGAATATCTGGCAATCGCCCGTCTGGTCGTTGGGCAGGCGCAAGGCACCAGCGAGGATATCGGTGACGCTGCCCAGAGCCGGTTCAACCCGGGCAATGCCGGCGCGGTCGAGCAATTCGAATGGCACGCCGGACTCTTTCAGCACGGCGATGTCCTTGGCGGCACCATCGAGTTGGGCCTGGGTGCGGAACAGTTGGGTAGTCCCGAGGCTGCGCCCTTCGTAGGCAATGCCGGTCTCGGCGCGCAATTCGTCGAGGCAGTCGCGGCTGTACTCGGACAGGCGCACCATGCGTTCCTTGTTCACCGCGTAGCGGCTGGCCGTGCAGTTGCGCAGCATCTGCGCCATCCACAGGTATTGGTCGATATCAGCAGTGGCCTTGATTGCCAACGGCGCGTGGCGTTGCAACAGCCACTTGATCGCCTTGAGTGGCACACCCGGCGCGGCCCAGGGCGAAGCATACCCAGGGGAGACCTGGCCGGCGTTGGCGAAACTGGTTTCCATGGCAGCGGCAGGCTGACGATCAACCACCACGACATCAAAGCCGGCCCGCGCCAAATAATAGGCACTGGTCACCCCAATGACGCCGCTACCCAAGACCAGAACGCGCATTTTTATATCCTCATCGCGGGCTTGGCCGCTGACGTGTGTTATTCGAGCAATGATGAGCGCAGTGTAAAAAACAATCGACAGTGCATTTCACTATATAAATGCCTATATTTGGCGACAATTCTTGGCAAAAACCCTTTTGACAGAGGCGTATCCCCTATGCGTACCAACACCCAGACCAAACGGGAGCTGGACAAGATCGACCGCAATATCCTGCGCATCCTGCAAACCGACGGGCGCATCTCGTTCACGGAGCTGGGGGAAAAGGTCGGGCTGTCCACCACGCCCTGCACCGAGCGCGTGCGGCGCCTGGAGCGCGAAGGGATCATCATGGGCTACAACGCACGGCTCAATCCCCAGCATTTGAAGGGCAGTTTGCTGGTATTTGTCGAGATCAGCCTGGATTACAAGTCGGGTGACACCTTTGAAGAATTTCGCCGAGCCGTGCTGAAACTGCCTCACGTGCTGGAGTGCCATCTAGTGTCGGGTGATTTCGACTACCTGGTGAAAGCGCGAATCTCGGAGATGGCTTCGTACCGCAAATTGCTGGGCGATATCCTGCTCAAACTCCCCCATGTGCGCGAATCCAAGAGCTATATCGTGATGGAAGAGGTGAAAGAAAGCCTGAACCTGCCGATCCCTGACTGACCCACTGACACAACACGGTCAAATGTGGGAGCTGGCGTGCCTGCTCCCTTGGTTTTAACCGAGTACATCCGCTAGACCAACACCTGCCGGGTACTCGCCATGTACTCATGAATCTGCTTCTCCACCCGCGGATGAATCAGCTCCACTGGCCGGCGGCCATTAGGGCACGGCAAGGTCTTGGTGGTGCCGAACAGGCGACAGATCAGCGGCCGCTCGTCATACACCGTGCAACCCTTGGGCCCCAGGTGCACGCAGTTCAGCTCGTCCATCGCCGCCTCTTGCTCGGCAGCGGTCTTGCGCGGCAGGCGCGACATTTCCTCGGGCGAGGTGGTCACCGGCCCACAGCAGTCGTGGCAACCGGGGACGCACTCGAACGAAGGAATCTGGCGACGCAGCGCGCTGATTTTCTGACTGTTGCAACTCATCGAAACCCATACCGAACGGCGAATAGACGTGGATTCTGACGCAAAACGCCCCGCGCAGACAGCGTCGTGCGACCACTGTATCCTGCGTCAAATTTTCCAGACAGGGAGGTTCCCCATGACCGCCAGCGCCCGGCACACCGCTTCCTACTACGCCGCCAGCAGCGTGCCGCAACCGGATTACCCGACGCTGACCGGTGAGGTAAACGCCGATGTCTGTGTGATCGGCGGGGGGTTCTCCGGGCTCAACACCGCCTTGGAATTGGCCGAGCGCGGCTTTCGCGTGGTGTTGCTGGAGGCGCGCAAAATCGGTTGGGGCGCCAGCGGGCGCAATGGCGGCCAGTTGATTCGCGGTGTCGGCCACGGGCTGGATCAGTTCACCCAGGTGATCGGCAGCGACGGCGTGCGCCAGATGAAGCTGATGGGCCTGGAAGCCGTGGAGATCGTGCGCGAGCGTGTGGAGCGCTTCCAGATCCCCTGTGACCTGACTTGGGGCTACTGCGACCTGGCCAATAAACCCCGCGACCTGCAGGGCCTGGCCGAGGATGCCGAAGAGCTGCGCAGCCTGGGTTACCGCCACGAAGTGCGCCTGTTGCAAGCCAGCGAGATGGGCACCGTAATCGGCTCTGATCGCTATGTAGGCGGCATGATCGATATGGGTTCCGGCCATCTGCACCCGCTGAACCTGGCACTGGGTGAGGCTGCCGTTGCCCAGCAGTTGGGCGTGGCGCTGTACGAGCAATCCCAAGTGACCCGTATCGACTATGGCCATGAGGTCAAGGTGCACACCGCCCAAGGCACTGTGCGCGCCAAGACCCTGGTACTGGCCTGCAACGCCTACCTGAACGGGCTCAACCCGCAACTGAGCGGCAAGGTGTTGCCCGCCGGCAGCTACATCATTGCCACCGAGCCCTTGAGCGAGGCGCAAGCCACCAGCCTGTTACCGCAGAACATGGCCGTGTGTGACCAGCGCGTGACGGTGGATTACTTCCGCCTGTCCGCCGACCGTCGCCTGTTGTTCGGCGGCGCCTGCCACTACTCCGGTCGAGACCCCAAGGACATCGGCGCCTACATGCGGCCGAAGATGCTGCAGGTATTCCCCCAATTGGCAGACGTGAAAATCGACTACCAATGGGGCGGCATGATCGGCATCGGCGCCAACCGCCTGCCGCAGATTGGCCGCCTGGCCGATCAACCCAACGTGTATTACGCCCAGGCCTATGCCGGCCATGGCCTCAACGCCACGCACCTGGCGGGCAAGCTGCTGGCCGAGGCCATCAGCGGCCAGCAACAGGGGCGCTTCGATCTATTCGCTCAGGTGCCACACATCACCTTCCCCGGCGGCAAACACCTGCGTTCGCCGTTGCTGGCCCTGGGGATGCTCTGGCACCGCCTCAAAGAACTGCTCTGATCAATCGCGCCAGAAGGGTTTCACACCCTCACGGCGCGCCTGCTCGGCGGTCAGCCCGATGTCGCGTAACTGCTCGCGGCTCAGGTCCAGCAGGGCCTTGCGCGTATGGCGACGGCGCCAGAACAGATGCCAGCGGCCAGGCGCCGGAGCAGTGAGCGCCTGCTCCTGCCCCGCTTCCAGTTCCTGACTGCGTAACGCCAGCCGTACATCGCTCATGCCGCTCATTTGACTGCCCCTCATTGGCCTGTTGCCTTGAGTGACCAGCATGCGCGGGCGGCCAGAACCATTACAGATTCAGCCAACTTTTATTAGATCCATACAGATACTCCCTATGCGTGGCTGAATCCTGTATTTTCCCTCTATCTGTACTGGTCCCTCGGGAGCGACCACCATGACTCTTTACGTCAACCTCGCCGAATTGCTCGGCACCCGCATTGAGCAGGGCTTCTATCGTCCGGGCGATCGACTGCCCTCGGTGCGGGCCTTGAGTGTGGAACATGGGGTGAGCCTGAGCACCGTGCAGCAGGCGTATCGGTTGCTCGAAGACAACGGCCTGGCGATGCCCAAGCCCAAGTCGGGCTATTTTGTTCCGGTGGGCCGTGAACTGCCGGCACTGCCCGAGATTGGCCGCCCGGCCCAACGCCCAGTGGAAATCTCCCAGTGGGACCTGGTGCTGGAACTGATTCGTGCGGTGCCGCGCAAAGACGTCATACAGATGGGTCGGGGCATGCCGGATGTATTGTCGCCCACCTTGAAGCCGCTGCTGCGTAGCCTCGCCCGTGTCAGCCGGCGCCAAGACCTGCCGGGGCTGTATTACGACAATATCCTCGGCTGTATGGAACTGCGTGAGCAAATCGCCCGGCTTTCATTGGACTCCGGTTGCCAACTGAGCGCCGAAGACATCGTGATCACCACCGGCTGCCACGAAGCCCTCTCCGCCAGCATTCACGCCATTTGTGAGCCTGGCGATATCGTCGCGGTGGATTCGCCCAGCTTCCACGGTGCCATGCAGACCCTCAAGGGCCTGGGCATGAAAGCCCTGGAAATCCCCACCGACCCGCTCACCGGCATCAGCCTGGAGGCCCTGGAACTGGCGCTGGAACAGTGGCCGATCAAAGTCATCCAGCTCACCCCAAACTGCAACAACCCCTTGGGCTACATCATGCCGGAAGCGCGCAAACGCGCCTTGCTGACCCTGGCCCAGCGCTTTGACGTGGCGATTATCGAAGACGATGTGTATGGCGAGCTGGCCTACAGCTACCCACGCCCGCGCACCATCAAATCCTTCGATGAAGACGGGCGTGTGCTGCTGTGCAGCTCGTTCTCCAAAACCCTGGCGCCCGGTCTGCGCATTGGCTGGGTCGCACCGGGACGCTATCTGGAACGGGTGCTGCACATGAAATACATCAGCACCGGTTCTACGGCTACACAGCCGCAGATTGCCATTGCAGAATTCCTCAAAGGCGGTCATTTCGAGCCGCATTTACGCAGGATGCGCACCCAATACCAACGTAATCGCGACTTGATGCTGGATTGGGTCAGCCGTTATTTTCCCGCTGGTACGCGTGCCAGCCGGCCCCAGGGCAGCTTTATGTTATGGATCGAGCTGCCGGAGGGCTTCGACACCTTGAAGCTCAACCGCGTGCTGGTGGAACAAGGCGTACAGGTGGCGGTAGGCAGTATCTTCTCCGCTTCCGGCAAGTACCGTAACTGCTTGCGCATGAACTACGCTGCCAAGCCAACAGCGCAGATTGAAGAGGCCGTGCGCAAGGTAGGTGCTGCCGCTGGCAAGATGCTGGAAGAGACGGCGGACTGACCTTTCCCGAGCAATTGCCGTCATATGCCACAACCGCCCTGACCTGGAAGCAGTTTCCTTGATGATTCGACGGCTTTTACCGTTTTGCCTGCTGGCCGCCCTGGCCCTGGGCGGCTGCGCCACGGTCGACACCCCGCGCATCCCCAGCGATGCCCTGCCGGCGAAGGACTCCTCGTTCGGTCGCTCGATCCAGGCCCAGGCCGCCCCCTACCAAGGGCGCTCGGGCTTTCGTTTGCTGCCCAACAGCAGTGAAGCCTTCATGGCCCGCGCCGAGTTGATCCGCAACGCCCAGACCAGCCTCGACTTGCAGTACTACATCGTGCACGACGGCATCAGCACACGCATGCTTGTGGACGAACTGCTCAAGGCCGCCGACCGCGGGGTGCGCGTACGCATTCTACTGGACGACACCACCAGCGATGGCCTCGACCAGATCATCGCCACCCTCGCCGCCCATCCCAAGGTGCAGATACGCCTGTTCAACCCGCTGCACCTGGGGCGCAGCACCGGCGTTACACGCGCCATGGGCCGTGTATTCAACCTGTCGCTGCAACACCGGCGCATGCATAACAAGCTGTGGCTGGCCGATAACAGCGTGGCCATCGTTGGCGGGCGCAACCTGGGCGACGAGTATTTCGACGCCGAACCCAACCTGAATTTCACCGACATCGACATGCTCAGCGTCGGGCCGGTAGCCGAGCAATTGGGTCACAGCTTCGACCAGTACTGGAACAGCGCCCTGAGCAAGCCTATCGATGACTTCGTCTCGAACAAACCCTCCAAGGTCGACCTCGCCGTCGCCCGCGGGCGCCTTGAAGCCTCGCTGGCTCAGTCCCGTCAGCAGAACCACGCGCTGTATAACCGCCTGCGCACTTACCAGACCCAGCCCCGCATGGACATCTGGCGCCGCGAGTTGATCTGGGCCTGGAACCAGGCGCTGTGGGACGCACCGAGCAAGGTACTGGCCAAGGCCGACCCCGACCCGCGACTGTTGCTGACCACCCAGCTGGCGCCAGAGCTGGCGGGGGTCAGCCATGAGCTGATCATGATTTCGGCTTACTTCGTACCGGGCCAACCTGGGCTGGTCTACCTCACAGGGCGTGCCGATGCGGGTGTTTCGGTGCGCCTGCTGACCAACGCCCTCGAAGCCACCGACGTACCGGCCGTGCACGGCGGTTATGCGCCGTATCGCAAGGCACTGCTGGAGCACGGGGTGAAGCTCTATGAGCTGCGCCGGCAGCCGGGCGATCCCAGCGCAAGCAGCGGCCCGCACCTGTTTCGGCATGGCAGCTGGCGCGGCTCGGACTCCAGCCTGCACAGCAAGGCGATGATTTTCGATCGAGAAAAGTCGTTTATCGGCTCATTCAATTTCGACCCGCGCTCAGTGCTGTGGAACACCGAAGTCGGCGTACTGGTGGACAGCCCCGAACTGGCCGAACACGTGCGCAACCTGGCGCTGGAAGGTATGGCGCCAGCGTTGAGCTATGAGGCCAAACTGCAGGACGGCCAAGTGGTGTGGGTGACAGAAGACAACGGCCAGATGCACACTCTGACTTGCGAACCGGGCAGTTGGTGGCGGCGGTTCAACGCTTGGTTCGCCACCAGTGTTGGCCTGGAACGCATGCTCTAAAACCCCTGCGGATCACCTGTGGGAGCCGGGCTTGCCCGCGATAGCGGTGTGCCAGACAACAAATCAGCTGGCTGACAAACCGTCATCGCAGGCAAGCCAGCTCCCACATTGGCCGCGTTTAAAGGTCAGGCCGGCTGCGTAGCGCCGAAAGCCCCCTGGCGCAGCAACAGCACCACCAACCCCAGCGCCCCGGCCGCCATCAACAGCGGCAGCGCATGCCCACTGATCCACTGGCTGCCCGCTCCTGCCACCAGCGGCCCGATCAGGCAGCCAATGCCCCACAGCTGCGCCACGTGAGCGTTGGCACGCACCAACGCATCGTCGCGGTAGCGCTCGCCAATCAAAATCAGCGACAAGGTGAACAACCCGCCGGCACTGGCGCCGAACAGCACCCACACCGGCCAGATCAGCAAGGTGTGCATCAATAACGGCACCGCCAGGCTCGACGCCAGCAACAGCAGTGCACAGGCCAGAAACAGAGTGCGTCGCGGCAGATAGTCGGCCAGCGCGCCAATGGGCAATTGCAGCAACGCATCGCCCACCACCACCGTGCTGACCATCGCCAAGGCGATCTCAGCGGTAAAACCCTGTTGCAGGCAATACACCGGCAACAACGTCAGAATCATCGCTTCGAAGGCAGCGAACAACGCCACAGCCCAGGCAATCGCCGGCAGGCCCAGGCAAAAGCGCCACAGGTCGCCAAACGTCACGCTGAACGAATCCGCTGTCGGCGCCCCGGTACGTCCTAGCAACAGTAACGGCGCCACCACTAAAAGGCCTGCGCCGACCCAGAAGCCATAGTCATGATCGGTGCCTATCAGGCCCAGCAGCAACGGCCCCGACAGCTGGCTCAAGGCATAACTGCAGCCGTAGAGCGCCACCAGGCGGCCACGCCACTGCTCGACCACCAATTGGTTGATCCAGCTTTCACCCAGGATAAATACGATGGTCAGGATCACCCCGATCATCAGCCTGAGCACCAGCCACACCGGGTAGCTGGGCAGGATCGCCAGCAAGCCGATGGACACCGCACCGGCCCACAGGCACAGGCGCATCAGGTTGGCAGTGCCGAGCCAGGACGCCATGCGGCTGGAGACCTTGGCGCCCAGCAGGACGCCGAATGCCGGCATCGCCGCCATCACGCCAATGGCGAAACTGCCATAACCCCAACCTTCAAGACGCAGGGATACCAACGGCATGCTGACACCCAGGGCCAGGCCAACGCTGAGTACCGAGGCCAGCACGGCGAAATATGTCGCCCAACGCATTGCCACGCTCCTGTGGATAATTCTGCTTCGCAAAACGAACTGTAGGAGCGAGCTTATGTGGGAGCTGGCTTGCCTGCGATACAGACGCCTCGGTGTGTCAGCCACACCTCAGTGATGCTATCGCAGGCAAGCCAGTTCCCACACAGGCTCGCTCCTACAGGGGATCAGCAGTGTTGCTTAGAGCTTGATCCAGGTCGCCTTCAGCTCGGTGTACTTGTCGAATGCATGCAGCGACTTGTCGCGGCCATTACCCGACTGCTTGAAACCACCGAACGGTGCGGTCATGTCGCCGCCGTCGTACTGGTTAACCCACACGCTGCCGGCGCGCAGAGCCTTGGCCGTCAGGTGTGCCTTGGAGATATCCGCCGTCCACACCGCCGCAGCCAGGCCGTATTGGGTGTCGTTGGCGATGGCGATGGCTTCTTCGGCGCTGTCGAAAGTGATCACCGACAGGACCGGGCCAAAGATCTCTTCCTGGGCGATCTTCATGGCATTGGTCACGCCGTCGAAAATCGTCGGCTCGACGTAGGTGCCGCCGGACTCTTCCAGGGTGCGCTTGCCACCCGCGACCAGCTTGGCGCCGTCGGCGTGGCCGGCTTCAATGTACGAAAGCACGGTGTTCATCTGTTGCGTATCCACCAATGCACCCACAGTGGTGGCTGGGTCCAGTGGATTGCCGGGTTTCCAGCCCTTGAGGGCCTCGATCACCAGCGGCAGGAAGGTGTCTTTGATCGAACGCTCGACCAGCAGGCGCGAGCCGGCAGTGCAGACTTCGCCCTGGTTGAAGGCAATGGCGCTGGCGGCGGATTCGGCCGCCGCTTGCAGGTTCGGCGCGTCGGCAAACACGATGTTCGGGCTCTTGCCACCGGCTTCCAGCCATACACGCTTCATGTTCGACTCGCCGGAGCGGATCAACAGTTGCTTGGCGATCTTGGTGGAGCCCGTGAACACCAGGGTATCGACGTCCATGTGCACCGCCAGGGCGTTACCCACGGTGTGGCCATAGCCAGGCAGCACGTTGAACACGCCTTTTGGAATACCAGCCTCAACGGCCAACGCGGCGATGCGGATGGCGGTGAGCGGGGATTTTTCGGACGGCTTCAGGATGACAGAGTTGCCGGTGGACAGCGCCGGGCCGAGTTTCCAGCACGCCATCATCAACGGGAAGTTCCACGGCACGATGGCGCCAACAACACCGACGGGCTCGCGGGTCACCAGGCCCAGTTGATCGTGGGGCGTGGCGGCGACTTCGTCGTAGATCTTGTCGATCGCCTCGCCGCTCCAGCTCAGGGCTTGCGCCGCGCCGGGGACGTCGATGTTCAGGGAATCGCTGATGGGCTTGCCCATATCCAGGGTTTCAAGCAGCGCCAGCTCTTCGGCGTTGGCCTTGAGCAGCGCGGCGAAACGGATCATGACGGACTTGCGCTTGGCCGGTGCCAGGCGCGACCACACGCCGGAATTGAAAGTGGCACGCGCATTTTCCACGGCGCGCTGGGCATCGCTGGCATCACAGCTGGCGACAGTGGCCAGCAAGCGCCCATCCACCGGGCTGATGCATTCGAAGGTGTCACCGGAAACGGCGGCGGTGTATTCGCCATTGATATAGGCGCGGCCTTCGATCTTCAGAGCCTTGGCGCGTTGTTCCCAGTCGGCACGGGTCAGGGTGGTCATGCGAGTGTCCTCCTCTTATTGAATACAAGGGCCTGGGAGGTTTATCCCGGCGCCATCACGAATGCTTGCCCGACCAGCCTGCTGTTCGGCTCAAGGCAGCTGCCACCCTAAACCAGCGGCTGGGGATGTTTCAATATATTTGACATAACGGCGGCAAACGCCCTTGCGATGTTCATTTTAATAAACATAGACTTTGGACTCTCCAACCGCAGGCCAGACGGGAAATGCACATGAGCATCCAGGACATCGTCGATTTCAGCCAAGCCAACACCGCCCCCGAACGCTACCGCCCTGCCGCCGAGAAAATCCTCAAGGGCGATCCCGAGCAGACACTCTACAACCACTACAACAGCCCATGCGGCCAGATGAACGCCGGCGTCTGGGAAGGTGAAGTGGGCCAGTGGAAGGTCAACTACACCGAGCATGAGTACTGCGAGATCGTGCAAGGCGTGTCGGTGTTGCGTGATGCCGAGGGGAATGCCAAGACCCTGCGGGCCGGCGATCGCTTTGTGATCCCTGCCGGTTTCAGCGGTACCTGGGAAGTGCTGGAAGCGTGCCGCAAGATCTACGTGGTGTTTGAAGAGAAAGCCTGATCATTGATTGATCGACAACGGGACGCTAAGCGTCCGAGACGGCATTCCCACGCAGAGCGTGGGAACGATCAGGCAAAAAAAAGCCCGCATCGTGAGATACGGGCTTTTTTTCACAAGGAGGAAAATCAATTACTTGATTTTGCCTTCTTTGTAGATCACGTGCTTGCGAACGCGCGGGTCGAACATTTTCTTTTCGAGCTTGTCCGGGGTAGTACGCTTGTTCTTGTCGGTAGTGTAGAAGTGACCAGTACCGGCGCTAGAGATCATTCGAATCAATTCACGCATGATAGAGCTCCTTAGATCTTGCCAGCGGCGCGGATTTCGGCCAGCACGACAGTGATGCCACGCTTGTCGATAATACGCATGCCTTTAGCAGATACGCGCAGACGCACGAAACGTTTCTCTTCTTCAACCCAGAAGCGGTGATGCTGCAGGTTCGGCAGGAAACGACGACGGGTTTTGTTATTTGCGTGGGAAATGTTATTCCCAGTCACCGGACCCTTACCGGTAACTTGACAGACTCTCGACATGCCTCAGCCCTCTAAAACCACATGCCCAACCCGGCATGGGTTGGCCGCTTAATCTCTCAGTCATTTGGCGCCAGGCGCCGCGTTTCTTTAGGGTCTTACCGGCTACACCTACAGTGAAGGAACCGGGCCCCTAGAAAAGAGCGCTGCTTTATACCAGAAAGACCCCAGTGCAACAACAACCTGTGTACTTTTAGCAGCGTAAATCTTGGCCACAAGTGCCTGAACCGCTGCCAGGAGGGGCCGCTGTAACAGCCGACCGCTCGTCGCACAGAATGATTTACAACGCCTGCGGTCACAGGGAAGTGCACGGCGAAACACGCTGAGGCGCCATCAAAACAGCATTTTGGCCAAAAGCACAGGCAAAAATGGGCTAGTCATTTATCAATCAGACCTCTACGGTAGGCTTTTTCCAGACTGCACTCGCAGATGGGCCTTCGATCTGCACAGGAAACCGAATATGCGCCTCGCTGCCCTACCGCTATTGCTTGCCCCTCTCTTTATTGCGCCGATGGCCGTTGCGGCCACCAACTTGAGCGTATGCACCGAGGCCAGCCCCGAAGGCTTCGATGTGGTGCAGTACA
This sequence comes from Pseudomonas sp. FSL L8-0168, assembly GCF_037976155.1. Lineage (NCBI taxonomy): Bacteria > Pseudomonadati > Pseudomonadota > Gammaproteobacteria > Pseudomonadales > Pseudomonadaceae > Pseudomonas > Pseudomonas sp. FSL L8-0168. The sequence continues at coordinate 5,162,042 of NZ_CP150262.1, forward strand.
ACTCACTGACCACCACCAACGCCTCGGCCGACGTGCTGATGAACCGTTTAGTGGAATTCGACGCGGCCAGTGGCAAGTTGGTACCGAGCCTTGCAGACAGCTGGGAAGTGTCGCCCGATGGGCTGACGTACACCTTCAAACTGCACCCCGATGTGAAATTCCATCGCACCAGTTATTTCAGCCCAAGCCGCACCTTGACCGCCGAAGACGTGCGCTTCAGCTTCGAGCGCATGCTCGACCCGGCCAACCCGTGGCACAAGATCGCCCAGAGCGGCTTTCCTCACGCCCAATCCCTGCAATTGCCCACACTGGTCAAGAAAATCGACGCCCTTGACCCACTGACCGTGCGCTTCACCCTCGACCATGCCGATTCCACCTTCTTACCAGCACTGAGCATGGGCTTTGCCTCGATCTATCCGGCTGAATATGCCGATAAATTGCTCAAGGCCGGCACACCCGAGAAGCTCAACAGCCAGCCAATCGGCACCGGCCCGTTTGTGTTCGTGCGTTTCCAGAAAGATGCCGTGGTGCGTTACAAGGCCAACCCGGACTACTTCGCCGGCAAACCGGCGGTGGATAACCTGATTTTCGCCATCACCCCGGACGCCAACGTACGCCTGCAGAAGCTGCACCGCGATGAATGCCAGATCGCCCTGTCACCCAAGCCCCTGGATGTGGGCGAGGCCGAAAAAGACTCGGCGCTGAAGGTGGAAAAAACCGCCGCCTTCATGACCGCGTTCGTCGCCATCAACAGCCAGCACCCACCGCTGGACAAGCCCGAAGTGCGCCAGGCGATCAACCTGGCCTTTGATAAGGGCAGCTACCTCAAGGCCGTGTTCGAAGGCACCGCCGAAGCAGCCAACGGTGTCTACCCGCCGAACACCTGGAGCTATGCCAAGGAGTTGCCAGGCTACCCGCAGGACCTCGCCAGAGCCAAGGCGCTGCTGGGCCGCGCCGGGCTCAAGGACGGCTTCAAGACCACAATATGGACCCGCCCTACGGGCAGCCTGCTGAACCCCAACCCGAACCTCGGCGCCCAACTGTTGCAGGCCGACCTGGCCAAGGTTGGCATCCAGGCCGAGATTCGCGTGATCGAATGGGGCGAGTTGATCCGCCGCGCCAAGGCCGGCGAGCACGACTTGCTGTTCATGGGCTGGGCCGGCGACAACGGCGACCCGGATAACTTCCTGACGCCGCAGTTCTCCTGCGCCGCGGTGAAGTCCGGCACCAACTTTGCCCGCTATTGCGACCCTACCCTGGATAAGTTGATCAGTGCGGGCAAAACCACCAGCGAGCAAGGTGTGCGCAGCAAGCTGTATCAGCAGGCCCAGGCGCAGATCCAGCAACAGGCGCTGTGGCTGCCACTGGCGCATCCGACGGCGTTTGCCTTGACCCGCAAGAACATCCAGGGGTACCAGGTAAGCCCGTTCGGGCGCCAGGACTATTCGAAAGTCAGCCTCAAGCCCTAAGGCACACTCCCACCTGTAGGAGCGAACTTGCTCGCTCCTACAGAGGCAGGGCCGTTACAGCCAACCGTATTCAGCCATCGACAGCGGGTCGCCATCGCCCACGATGATATGGTCCAGCACCCGCACATCCACCACGTCCAGCGCCTTCTGCAGCAGCTTGGTCAATTTTCGATCAGCCGCGCTGGGCTCCGCGTTCCCCGACGGGTGGTTGTGGCACAGGATCAACGCCGCCGCGTTGTACGCCAAGGCGCGCTTGACCACTTGTCGCGGATAGACAATCGCAGCGTCGATGGTGCCCTGGGAAATGACCTCGAACCCCAGCACCCGATGCTTTGAGTCCAGAAACAGGCAGCCGAATATCTCATGGGGCTCATGGCGCAGCAGCGCCTTGAGGTACTCGCGCACGGCCAACGGGCTCTCCAGCATCGAGTCAGCCCGCAAGCGCTCAGCCAAGTGGCGCCGGGACATTTCCAGCACCGCCTGCAGTTGGGCAAACTTCGCCGGGCCCAGCCCTAGATGCTGGCTGAACAACGTCTGGCTGGCCTCCAGTAACGGGCGCAGCCCACCGAATTGCGCCAACAGATGGCGCGCCAGATCCACCGCACTTCGGCCGGCAACCCCCGTACGCAGGAAAATCGCCAACAGCTCGGCATCGGACAGGATCGCTGCGCCGCCTTCCAATAATTTCTCCCGCGGACGCTCCGCCACGGGCCAATCACGAATACTCATCCCACCTCCCTGTATCTGCTCCGCTGTTGCCCGGCGGGCGCTGTGTTATCGTAGGGCCCTCTTTTTTGCCGGCGATTTCACCTGGGGAGGGGTCATCGCAGGCGTCACTGAACTGGCATCACTGAACTGGAAAGGCAAACCAATGCAGCGTCTGTATCGGAAACGCATCGTTCTCGGCGTCGGCGGCGGCATTGCCGCCTACAAGAGCGCAGAGTTGGTTCGCAGGCTCCTGGACCAGGGCGCCGAAGTGCGCGTGGTCATGACCCGTGGTGGCAGTGAGTTCATCACCCCGCTGACCATGCAAGCCCTGTCCGGCCACCCGGTTCACCTCGACCTGCTGGACCCGGCCGCAGAAGCCGCCATGGGCCATATCGAACTGGCCAAATGGGCCGACCTGGTGCTGATCGCCCCGGCCACTGCCGACCTGATCGCCCGCCTGGCCCAGGGCATTGCCGATGACCTGCTCACCACCCTGGTATTGGCCACCGACGCCACCGTCGCTATCGCTCCGGCCATGAACCAGGCCATGTGGCGCGACCCGGCCACCCAAGCCAATACCCAACTCCTGCAAACCCGCGGCCTCAAGGTGTTCGGCCCGGCATCCGGCAGCCAGGCCTGCGGCGACGTCGGCCTGGGCCGCATGCTCGAAGCCACGGACCTCGCACAATGCGCCGCCGAGTGCTTCCAGCACCTGGCCCTGACCGGCAAGCACGTGCTGATCACCGCTGGCCCAACCCAGGAAAACATCGACCCGGTCCGCTACATCACCAACCATAGCTCAGGAAAAATGGGCTTCGCGTTGGCAGAAGCCGCGGTCGAGGCAGGCGCACGGGTCACACTGATCACAGGTCCCGTGCATCTGCCGACCCCTGATCGCGTCACGCGGATCGACGTAGTCAGCGCCCGGGACATGTTGGCGGCCTGCGAAGCCGCCATTCCCTGCGACCTGTTTATCGCCTCGGCAGCGGTTGCGGATTACCGCCCGGAGGTCGTGGCCCCGCAGAAGCTCAAGAAAGACCCTACGAGCGGCGACGGCCTGCTCCTGCAAATGGTGCGTAACCCGGACATCCTGGCCACCATCGCAACCCGTCCAGACCGTCCGTTCAGCGTCGGCTTCGCTGCCGAGACCGAGCACCTGCTGGACTACGCCGCACGCAAACTGAAAGACAAAAACCTCGACCTGATCGTTGCCAATGATGTCGCCAACCCGAGCATCGGCTTCAACAGCGAGGAAAATGCGTGCAGCGTGATCGACCGCGAACTGCACGCCACCCTTTTCGCCCAGACCAGCAAGGGCAAGATTGCCCGCCAACTGATCTCTTTTATCGCCCAACGGCTGAACCAGGTTTAATGTCCATGCACGCTTTGCAAGCCAAGATTCTCGACCCACGCCTCGGCAACGAATTCCCTCTGCCGGCGTACGCCACGCCGGGTTCCGCCGGCCTGGACCTGCGCGCCATGCTCAAGGAGGACACCGTCCTTGAGCCGGGCCAAACCATCCTGATTCCCACTGGCCTGTCGATCTATGTCGGCGATCCTGGCTTGGCGGCGCTGATCCTGCCGCGCTCCGGCCTGGGTCACAAACATGGCATCGTGCTCGGCAACCTGGTCGGCCTGATCGACTCCGACTACCAGGGCGAGTTGATGGTGTCGTGCTGGAACCGTGGCCAGACTGCTTTCAACATCGCCGTCGGCGAGCGCATCGCCCAACTGGTATTGGTGCCGGTGGTGCAGGCGCATTTTGAATTGGTGCAGGAATTCGACGAAACCCAACGCGGCGCAGGCGGTTTTGGGCATTCCGGCAGTCACTGACTAAGCTGAACGTGGCCGGATGCAATCGTCCGGCCACGCGCCACCGCCCGGCTTTTCAGGATGAAGAATGCGCGGAAATAATCATCGAGATTTCTCTAATGAAATCAAAGGACTACGTAAAAATAATGCTAGCGCCGAAGCGCCGATGGCATTTTTACACCACGAACTCTCTGCCGAAAACGCCGTCATACCCTTCAGTTTGAGCCTGCCGGCCAGCCACATCAGGCCCGCCTTGCCCCCTTTCAGATGGAGTTTCCCCCGCGATGAGTACCGCAGCCCGCGTAGCCCCGACCTTTCCCGACAGCATTTTTCGCGCCTATGACATCCGTGGTGTGGTCCCCAAGACCCTGACCGCCGAAACCGCCTACTGGATCGGCCGCGCCATCGGCTCCCAGAGTCTGGCCCAAGGCGAACCCAACGTTTCGGTGGGCCGTGACGGCCGCTTGTCTGGCCCGGAGCTGGTCGAGCAACTGATCCAGGGCCTGGCTGACAGCGGCTGCCACGTCAGCGACGTCGGTCTGGTGCCAACCCCCGCGCTGTACTACGCCGCCAACGTACTGGCGGGCAAATCCGGGGTCATGCTTACCGGCAGCCACAACCCGTCGGACTACAACGGCTTCAAGATCGTCATCGCTGGCGACACCCTGGCCAATGAGCAGATCCAGGCCCTGCACACCCGCCTGAAGACCAACGACCTGACCCGCGGCACAGGGACCATCACCAAGGTTGACATCCTGCAACGCTACTCCGATGAAATCACCCGTGACGTCAAGCTCGCCCGCCGCTTGAAAGTCGTGGTGGACTGCGGCAACGGCGCAGCGGGTGTGATTGCCCCGCAATTGCTCGAAGCCCTGAACTGCGAAGTGATCCCACTGTTCTGCGAAGTGGACGGCAACTTCCCCAACCATCACCCAGACCCAGGCAAGCCGGAAAACCTGGTGGACCTGATTGCCAAGGTCAAGGAAACAGGCGCCGACGTCGGCCTGGCCTTCGATGGCGACGGGGACCGTGTGGGCGTGGTGACCGAAACCGGCGAGATCGTGTTCCCGGACCGCCTGTTGATGCTGTTTGCCCGCGACGTGGTTGCGCGCAATGCCAACGCCGAGATCATCTTCGACGTGAAATGCACGCGTCGCCTGACGCCATTGATCAAGGAGTACGGCGGTCGCCCGCTAATGTGGAAGACCGGTCACTCGTTGATCAAAAAGAAAATGAAGGAAACCGGCGCGCTGTTGGCCGGTGAAATGAGCGGCCACGTGTTCTTCAAGGAGCGCTGGTTCGGGTTTGATGATGGTATTTACAGCGCCGCTCGCCTGCTGGAGATCCTCAGCAAGGAGAAATCCACGGCCGAAGAGCTGTTTCAGACCTTCCCGAATGATATTTCTACGCCAGAAATCAATATCCATGTGACCGAGGAGAGCAAATTCAGCATCATTGACGCATTGCACGATGCGCAATGGGGTGAAGGCGCCAACCTGACCACCATTGATGGTGTGCGAGTCGATTACGCCAAAGGCTGGGGCCTGGTTCGCGCGTCCAACACCACACCGGTGCTGGTCCTGCGTTTCGAGGCGGATACCGAGGCTGAGTTGCAGCGCATCAAGGACGTGTTCCACGCCCAGTTGAAACGTGTTGCCCCTGATCTCCAATTACCGTTCTGATTTTTTGCCCGGAGCCCTGAATGACCCTCGAACGCGAAGCCGCTGCCAACACCGCCAAGGTCCTGTCCGAAGCGTTGCCTTATATTCGACGCTACGTCGGCAAGACGCTGGTGATCAAGTACGGCGGCAATGCCATGGAAAGCGATGAGCTGAAAACCGGCTTTGCGCGCGACATCGTGCTGATGAAGGCCGTAGGGATCAACCCCGTGGTCGTCCACGGCGGCGGCCCGCAAATCGGCGACCTGCTCAAGCGGTTGTCCATCGAGAGTCACTTCATCGATGGCATGCGCGTCACTGACGCGCAAACCATGGACGTGGTGGAAATGGTCCTCGGCGGCCAGGTCAACAAAGACATCGTCAACCTGATCAACCGCCACGGCGGCAGCGCCATCGGCCTGACCGGCAAGGATGCGGAACTGATCCGCGCCAAGAAACTGACCGTGACCCGCAAGACGCCGGAGATGACCCAGCCGGAAATCATCGACATCGGCCAGGTGGGCGAAGTCATCGGCATCAACACCGATTTGCTCAACCTGCTGGTCAAGGGCGACTTCATCCCGGTAATTGCGCCGATCGGCGTGGGTGCTAATGGCGAGTCCTATAACATCAACGCCGATCTGGTAGCCGGTAAGGTGGCGGAAGCACTGAAGGCTGAAAAGCTGATGCTGCTGACCAACATCGCCGGCTTGATGGACAAGGAAGGCAAGGTACTGACCGGCTTGACTACCCAGCAGGTAGACGACCTGATCGCCGACGGCACCATCTACGGCGGCATGTTGCCGAAGATCCGTTGCGCACTGGAAGCGGTGCAGGGCGGCGTCGGCAGCTCGCTGATCCTGGATGGCCGCGTGCCAAATGCAATCCTGCTGGAAATCTTCACCGATACTGGTGTGGGCACGCTGATCAGTAACCGCAAGCGTCCTTAACCGCTGCAAAGCAAAAAGCCCCGCTCAATCGAATTGAGCGGGGCTTTTTGTTTGTACACAGTTCAAATGTGGGCGCTGGCTTGCCTGCGATGACGGCAGTACATTCTAAAATGCACCGCCTGACACACCGCTATCGCGGGCAAGCCCGCTCCCACAGGATTCAGTGTCAGACGCCGAACTGCTCGCGGTAGGCACGCACCGCCGGCAAATGCTGCTTGAGCTGCGGGTCATCTTCCAGGAACTGCAACACCTGGTTCAACGACACGATGCTCACCACCGGAATGCCGAAGTCACGCTCCACTTCCTGGATCGCCGACAACTCACCGTTGCCGCGTTCCTGACGGTTCAAGGCGATCAGTACACCGGCAGCCTTGGCGCCGTCCTGGGAAGCGATGATCTGCATCACTTCACGGATAGCAGTACCCGCGGTGATCACGTCATCGATGATCAGCACCTCGCCGGTCAATGGCGCGCCGACCAGGCTGCCACCTTCACCATGGGCCTTGGCTTCCTTACGGTTGAAACACCACGGCAAGTCCTGCCCGTGATGCTCCGCCAGCGCTACCGCCGTCGCCGCTGCCAGGGGAATACCCTTGTAGGCCGGGCCAAAGAGTACGTCGAAGGAAATACCGCTCTCAACGATGGCTGCCGCATAGAAACGGCCCAGCTGAGCCAGGGCCGAACCTGAGTTGAACAGGCCCGCATTGAAGAAGTACGGGCTGGTGCGCCCGGACTTGAGGGTGAACTCACCGAAGCGTAAAACGCCGCGATCGATGGCAAAACGAATGAAATCGCGCTGATACGCCTGCATGAAAAAAGCCTCAGATACCACGGATTTAGCTAATTGGGTGGACGGCGTGTATCATACACGCACGCGATTTTTGGGGCCATTTATGCGGATCATCAGTGTGAACGTTAATGGTATTCAGGCTGCAGTCGAGCGTGGTTTGCTCAGTTGGCTGCAAGCACAGAATGCCGACGTCATCTGCCTGCAGGACACCCGTGCCTCCGCCTTTGAACTGGACGACCCAGCCTTCCAACTGGATGGCTACTTCCTTTATGCCTGCGATGCCGAAGTGCCCACCCAAGGTGGCGTGGCTTTGTACTCGCGGTTGCAACCCAAGGCGGTCATCAGCGGCCTCGGCTTCGAGACAGCCGACCGCTACGGGCGTTACCTGCAAGCCGATTTCGACAAGGTCAGCATCGCGACCTTGCTGCTTCCTTCCGGGCAGAACGGCGATGAAGACTTGAACCAGAAATTCAAGCTAATGGACGATTTCGCCCGTTACTTGGATAAACAGCGACGTAAACGTCGCGAGTACATTTATTGTGGCTCGCTGTACGTGGCGCAACAGAAGCTGGATATCAAGAACTGGCGCGACAGCCAGCAATCCCCAGGCTTCCTGGCGCCGGAACGCGCCTGGATGGACGAGATTGTCGGCAACATGGGCTATGTCGATGCCCTGCGCGAAGTCAGCCGCGAAGGCGACCAGTACAGCTGGTGGCCAGATAACGAACAGGCTGAGATGCTCAACCTGGGCTGGCGTTTCGACTACCAGCTGCTGACCCCAGGCCTGCGCCGGTTCGTACGCAGTGCACGCCTGCCGCGCCAGCCGCGCTTCTCGCAGCACGCGCCGCTGATCGTGGACTACGACTGGACATTGACCATCTGAGGTCGTTTTCCAGGCACAAAAAAACCGACACTGATGTCGGTTTTTTTGTGGCCGTTCGGTTACTTGACCAGGCGCCAGGTCCACGGATAGCGATAGGCAATGCCTTTGTTGGCCTTGATACCGGCGATGATCGTCAGTATCAACGCCCCGATCACCAGCACGGTCATCAGCAAGAAGCCAACAACCACGAAGCCCAACAAGAGGCACACCAGCCAGGCGATCGCCACGGTGATCTGGAAATTCAGCGCCTCCTTGCCCTGGTCATCGATGAGCGGGTCCATGTCCTTCTTGAATTGCCACAGGATCAACGGCCCCAGCAAGCTGCCGAAGGGGAATACCAACCCCAGGAATGCCGCAAAATGACACAACATTGCCCACTGGCGTACTTCCTTGGACGGGGCCGGGACCGGCAACTGGCTGTCATTCATGGCGCTTCTCCTTGGGGCCGGCTCAGTCAGCCAGCGCGGCGTTCTGCAATTCAAAGATTTCGGTCATGCCTTTCTGGGCCAAGGCCAGCATGGCGTTCAGCTCAGCCGGCTGGAATGGCGCGCCTTCGGCAGTGCCCTGCACTTCGATGAAACCACCGGTGCTGGTCATGACCACGTTGAGGTCGGTCTCGGCGGCCGAGTCTTCCAGGTAGTCCAGGTCCAACACAGGCTCGCCCTGGTACATGCCAACCGACACAGCGGCGATCATCTGCTTGAGCGGGTCACCCGCTTTCAGGCCGCCACGCTTCTTGATCACTTTCAGTGCGTCGACCAGGGCCACCATGGCGCCGGTGATGGACGCCGTGCGGGTGCCGCCATCTGCCTGGATCACGTCGCAGTCGACGTAGAGGGTCACGTCACCCAGCTTGGACATATCCAGGGCAGCACGCAGGGAACGGCCGATCAAGCGCTGGATTTCCAGGGTACGCCCGCCTTGCTTGCCACGGCTGGCTTCACGCTGGTTACGCTCGCCAGTCGCGCGCGGCAGCATGCCGTATTCAGCGGTCAACCAACCCTGGCCCTGGCCCTTGAGGAAGCGCGGCACGCCGTTTTCGACGCTGACAGTGCAGATGACCTTGGTATCGCCAAACTCGACCAGTACGGATCCCTCGGCGTGTTTGGTGTAGTTGCGGGTGATGCGGATCGAGCGGAGCTGATCGGCAGCGCGACCACTTGGACGTTTCATAGGGGATACCTGTACTGAGGACGAAAAACTGCCGAGCATTATAGAGCCGCAAGCCGGTTCGGGGCACTTCTAAAAAATCCGGTTACCAATGCCCGGGTTTGGGCGCCTACCTCCCACTGCGCTACAATCCTGCGCCTCCAGACTGTAGGAGCGAGCTTGCTCGCGAAAAACGCCAACAATTACGGGGGCTTCCTGATTCAGCGCGGCGCCTTGCGTTCTTCGCGAGCAAGCTCGCTCCTACAGGTCGGCCTGGCCAATTTCTATTTATCCAACGCGAGGTACCTCCATGGTGCACAGCATGACCGCCTTCGCCCGTGTCGAAAAAGCCGGGACCCAAGGCACCCTCAGCTGGGAACTGCGCTCGGTCAACAGCCGTTACCTGGAGCCGCACCTGCGCCTGCCAGAGTCGTTCCGCGACCTCGAAGGCGCCGTGCGTGAAGCGCTGCGCCAGGGCATTTCCCGTGGCAAGCTGGAATGCACCCTGCGCTTTACCGAAGAAACCACCGGCAAGCCGCTGCAGGTCGACCGCGACCGCGCCGCCCAACTGGTGGCCGCTGCCGAAACCATCGCCGGCCTGATCAAGCAGCCGGCCGCATTGAACCCTCTGGAAGTATTGGCCTGGCCCGGCGTGCTGGTGGCCGACGCGGCTGACCCACAGGCCCTGAATGCCGAAGCCCTCGCCCTGTTCAACCAGGGCCTGAAGGAACTCAAGGCCGGCCGTGAGCGCGAAGGCACCGAACTGGCGCGCCTGATCAGCGAGCGGCTGACGTCGATCGAAGCCGACGTAGTGACCCTGCGTGAACTGGTACCGCAGATGCTCGCCACCCAGCGCCAGAAGGTCCTCGACCGCTTCACCGACATGAAGGCCGACCTCGACCCGACGCGCCTGGAACAGGAAATGGTCCTGCTCGCACAGAAGAGCGACGTGGCCGAAGAACTCGACCGCCTGAGTACCCATATCCTTGAAGTGCGCCGCGTACTCAAGTCGGGCGGTGCCGCCGGTCGGCGCCTGGACTTCCTGATGCAGGAACTCAACCGCGAAGCCAATACACTGGGCTCCAAGGCGTTCGACCCGCGCAGCACCACGGCGGCGGTCAACCTCAAAGTGTTGATCGAGCAAATGCGCGAACAAGTACAGAATATTGAGTAAGGCACCCTCCATGACCCACAGCACCGGCACCCTTTACATCATTTCCGCCCCTTCGGGCGCGGGCAAGAGCAGCCTGGTCAAGGCCTTGACCGACGCTGACGAGCAGATCCGCATTTCGGTCTCGCACACCACCCGCGCCATGCGCCCGGGCGAAGTGGACGGCGTGCACTATCACTTCGTCGAGCGTACCGAGTTCGTCAAGATGATCGAACACGGTGACTTCCTGGAGCGCGCCGAAGTGTTCGGCAACCTCTACGGCACCTCGCAGAGCCACCTGCAACAGACCCTGGACGAAGGCCACGACCTGATTCTGGAGATCGACTGGCAGGGCGCCGAGCAAGTGCGCCAGCTGATGCCCAAGGCGCGCTCCATCTTCATCCTGCCGCCCTCGCTCCAAGCCCTGCACCAGCGTCTGACCAACCGTGGCCAGGACAGCGACGAGATCATCGAAGGTCGCATGCGTGAGGCCGTCAGCGAAATGAGCCACTACGTCGACTACGACTACCTGATCATCAATGACGACTTTACCCACGCATTGGACGATTTGAAGGCGATTTTCCGCGCCAACCAACTGCAGCAAAAGCGCCAACAGCAACGTTTCGGCAAATTACTCGCCGAATTGCTCGGCTGATTGGCTCTTCCCAAAACAGCTGCAAGGGCCTTACATTGGCACTTGTAGCGGTTTTGCGAAGGCCTGCCAAAAATCAGCGCTTCCCTAAACGCTGGTGATTTTTTAAACTGCTCAGTCCGCTCGCCCAACCGGGCAGCGCGCATCTTGCATTCGCTCCGAGGAATACCATGGCCCGCGTAACCGTTGAAGACTGCCTAGAACACGTGGATAACCGCTTTGAGCTGGTCATGCTCTCTACCAAGCGTGCCCGTCAACTGGCCACTGGCGGCAAAGAGCCCCTGGTCCAGTGGGAAAACGACAAGCCTACCGTTGTAGCCCTGCGTGAAATCGCTGAAGGCCTGATGAGCTACGAGTTCATCGCCAACGCCGAAATCGTTGAAGACGAACCGCTGTTTGCAGCGTTCGAAGGCGAGTCCAACGAGGACGTCTAAGCCTATGCCTGGTCGACGTAGCACGGCACGGGGTCACAGCCATCGGCAGGAGTTCACACTTTGCCGAGCATAGACGCCCTCGCCGATCGCTTATCGGCCTACCTCGGCGCCGACCAGGTCAACCTGGTTCGCCGAGCGTATTTCTACGCCGAACAAGCCCACGACGGCCAACGCCGCCGTAGCGGCGAGGCGTATGTCACCCATCCTCTTGCGGTGGCCAATATTCTTGCCGACATGCACATGGACCATCAGAGCCTGATGGCCGCGATGCTGCATGACGTGATCGAAGACACCGGCATTGCCAAGGAAGCGCTCAGTGCGCAATTTGGCGAAACCGTGGCCGAACTGGTCGATGGGGTCAGCAAGCTGACCCAGATGAACTTCGAGACCAAGGCCGAAGCCCAGGCGGAAAACTTCCAGAAGATGGCCATGGCCATGGCCCGAGACATTCGGGTGATCCTGGTCAAGCTGGCCGACCGGCTGCACAACATGCGCACGCTGGAAGTGCTGTCCGGCGAAAAGCGCCGACGCATCGCCAAGGAAACCCTGGAAATCTATGCGCCCATCGCCAACCGGCTGGGTATGCACGCCATTCGTATCGAATTCGAAGACCTCGGTTTTAAAGCCATGCACCCCATGCGTTCGGCGCGCATCTACCAGGCGGTCAAGCGCGCACGGGGCAATCGCAAGGAAATCGTCAACAAGATCGAAGAGTCCCTGAGCCATTGCCTGGCGATCGACGAGATCGAGGGCGAGGTCAGCGGTCGGCAAAAGCACATTTACGGCATCTATAAGAAGATGCGCGGCAAGCGCCGGGCCTTCAACGAGATCATGGACGTGTACGCGTTCCGGATTATCGTCGACAAGGTCGATACCTGCTACCGCGTGCTGGGCGCTGTACATAATTTGTACAAGCCGCTGCCGGGCCGCTTCAAGGACTACATCGCAATTCCCAAGGCCAACGGCTACCAGTCGCTGCATACCACCCTGTTTGGCATGCACGGCGTGCCGATCGAGATCCAGATCCGCACCCGCGAAATGGAAGAAATGGCCAACAACGGCATTGCCGCCCACTGGCTGTACAAGTCCAGCGGCGACGAGCAGCCCAAAGGCACCCATGCTCGCGCGCGCCAATGGGTCAAGGGCGTGCTGGAAATGCAGCAACGTGCCGGCAACTCCCTGGAATTTATCGAAAGCGTGAAGATCGACCTGTTCCCGGACGAGGTCTACGTGTTCACGCCCAAAGGCCGGATCATGGAGCTGCCCAAAGGCTCCACGGCGGTCGATTTTGCCTACGCAGTGCACACCGATGTCGGCAACAGCTGCATCGCCTGTCGCATCAACCGGCGCCTGGCCCCGCTGTCCGAACCACTGCAAAGCGGTTCCACGGTGGAGATCGTCAGCGCACCGGGCGCTCGCCCCAACCCGGCCTGGCTCAACTTTGTGGTCACCGGCAAGGCGCGTACGCATATTCGCCACGCGCTGAAATTGCAGCGCCGCTCCGAATCCATCAGCCTGGGCGAACGCCTGCTGAACAAGGTGCTCAACGGCTTCGACAGCGCCCTGGACAAGATCCCGCAAGAGCGCGTGCAAGCGATGCTCCACGAGTACCGCCAGGAAACCATCGAAGACCTGCTGGAAGATATCGGCCTGGGCAACCGCATGGCTTACGTGGTTGCGCGCCGCCTGCTGGGCGAAGGTGAACAGTTGCCGAGCCCTGAAGGCCCGCTGGCAATTCGCGGCACCGAGGGCCTGGTGCTCAGCTACGCCAAATGTTGCACGCCGATCCCGGGTGACCCGATTGTCGGCCACTTGTCCGCCGGCAAAGGCATGGTGGTGCACCTGGACAACTGCCGCAACATCACCGAAATCCGCCACAACCCGGAAAAATGCATCCAGCTCTCGTGGGCCAAGGATGTCACCGGCGAATTCAACGTCGAGCTGCGGGTTGAGCTGGAACACCAGCGCGGCCTCATCGCCCTGCTGGCCAGCAGCGTCAACGCCGCCGACGGCAATATCGAGAAAATCAGCATGGACGAACGCGATGGTCGCATCAGCGTGGTCCAACTGGTGGTCAGCGTGCACGACCGTGTGCACCTGGCCCGCGTGATCAAAAAGTTGCGCGCCTTGACCGGTGTGATCCGCATCACCCGCATGCGTGCATAACCGATCCATTACAAGGAGTCATTCATGACCAAGACAGTTATCACCAGCGATAAAGCTCCAGCCGCCATCGGCACTTATTCCCAGGCGATCAAGGCGGGCAACACCGTCTACATGTCCGGCCAGATCCCGCTGGACCCAAAGACCATGGAACTGGTTGAAGGCTTCGAAGCCCAGACCGTACAGGTCTTTGAAAACCTCAAGTCCGTGGCTGAAGCTGCCGGTGGTTCGTTCAAGGACATCGTCAAGCTGAACATCTTCCTCACCGACCTCAGCCACTTCGCCAAGGTCAACGAGATCATGGGCAAGTACTTCGAACAACCTTACCCAGCCCGCGCCGCCATCGGCGTGGCCGCCCTGCCAAAGGGTGCACAGGTTGAGATGGACGCCATTCTGGTCATCGAGTAAAACACCCGGCGCAGCCCCAAAAGGCTGCGCCGACTTCGTTTCAGAAGGATTTCGTAATGCGCAAAGCGCTTGTAGCCTCTTCGTTGCTCGCCCTGTTGCTCGGTGGCTGTGCCAGTAACCCCGCCGACCTGGATGTAAGCGGTACCTGGATCAACCAGGCCGCCATCGACGCGGCGGCCAAGGGCGGCCCTTTGCGTGAAGCCCTGCAGTCTTATGGCCCCAACCTTGAGTGGGAGGTCAACACCAAGGCCTTGCAGGCCCGCTACTACAACGGTTTTGAAGTGGCGGAAGGCAAGTTGTCGGGTGAAGAGCCCGGCGCATGGAACGTGGATTTCTATGGCAGCTCTGCCACTGAACTCAAGCGCAAAGGCAAGCAACTGCTGCAAGTGGCCAACGACAACGAGCCCGAGCAGCTGTTTGCCCGCGCCAAAGACCCGGCCCCAGAAGGCGCGCCACTGGGCGCCAATTTCGAACGCGCGCTGTACGCGGCCTATATGGGCGGCGACTGGAAGATCAGCGACGGCACCGGCAGCGGCGCCACGGTGCAGTTCCAGGCAGACGGCAAGGTCGCCGGCCTACCGGGGGTTGATCGTTATTCACTCTGTCTGGCAGGCGATTGCGCCTCCATGAGCGGCGGCTATGACAGCATCTGGCTGCAACTGAACGGCCAGGGCAACCCTTGGATCTTCGCGCGCAAGGGTGAGCAACTGGAGATCTTCCAGGCGATCAATACCGCACAGGCCGATGAAGTGCCTTCGTTTACGCCAGGCCCTCGCCAATGGTTGCTTGAAAAGTAATAAAAGCCTCACCCAAATCCAAATGTGGGAGCTGGCTTGCCTGCGATGACGGTATTACATCCAACAAAGATGTGATTGATATACCGCTATCGCAGGCAAGCCAGCTCCCACATTTTTTGCGCGCTTCAGCCTTTCAGAATCGCCGCATAGCCTTCCCGGTAAGTCGGGTATGTCGGCATCCAGCCAAGCGCCTTGATACGCGCATTACTGCATTGTTTGCTGCCAGCACGGCGCACACTTGCATCTTCAGCCCACTCGGTCACACCCAGGTACTCGCGCAACCAGGCCACCACCTCGGCCAGTGGTGCCGGCGCATCGTCAACGCCGATGTAGACCTTGTCCAGCGAACCGCCCTTTTCCACATGCCGCAGCAAAAAGGCGAGCAGGCCCGCGGCGTCATCGGCGTGGATACGGTTGCCATACAACGGCGGGTCAACCGCTACGCGATAGCCTTGGCGAACCTGAGTGAGCAGCCATTCACGACCCGGGCCGTAAATCCCGGTCAGTCGCACGATGGTCGCTGGAATACCGCTGTTGAGCGCCACCTGTTCAGCCTCCAGCATCACCTGCCCGGAATAGCCCTTCGCTTGCGTCTCGGACGTTTCGTCGACCCACTCGCCGTTTTGCTGCCCATACACACTGCTGCTGGAGACAAACAGCAAATGCTTGGGCGTCTGGCCGTAGTCTTCCAGCCACTCCAGCACATGCAGCAACCCTTGCACGTAGGCGGCGCGATAGCCGGCTTCGTCGTGGTCAGTGGCAGCGGCGCAGTACACCAGGTAATCCACCCCGCCGATGGGCCAGGTGTCAGGGCAGTCCTTTTTGAACAGGTCGCCGGCGATGCCGATCACCCCGTCGGGCAGGCGCGAAATATCGCGGCGCAGGCCATGAACCTCCCATTCCGAGGCCAGCAATTGGCTAGCCAGCCGACTACCCACATCACCGCAACCGGCAATCACAACAGAAGGCACAGACATCACAAAACTCCATTCTCAAAGGCGCAGATTAGCCGCGCGAGTGGATCAACGGCCAGTAAAAAGCGAAATAAAGTAACAGTGCCACTTTAGTTAACAAGAATTACTTGCAATAATAACCGCCCATTTGTCCTCGACCCGAAATGGTCTGGAAGGACGATCACCCATTTTTTCTCTCAGGTCCGGCCAGCATGACACGTCATACAAACCCCGCTTCGCCAACCAAGCTTCACAGCCCCTCCCGCGCCTGGCGTGCGATTGCTGCGATGCTGTTCAGCGTATTGCTGGCACCGACCGCCGCATTCGCTGACGCCACTGCCCCCGCCGCTCCGGCAGCTGCCGAGCAAAATGCCGCTACTGCGGCAACGCCTGCCGTCGCGCCAGTGGCCACCGACCCGGCCCAGGCCGCCGGCGCCGCCGCACCTGCCGACGAAACCGGCGTGGTGCTTGAGGAAGACAACACCCTGGGCATGGCCCACGACTTGTCACCATGGGGCATGTACCAGAATGCTGACGTGGTGGTGAAAGCCGTCATGATCGGCCTGGCCATTGCCTCGATCATCACCTGGACCATCTGGATTGCCAAAGGCTTCGAGCTGTTGGGCGCCAAGCGTCGTCTGCGCGCTGAAATCGTCCACCTGAAAAAAGCCACCACCCTCAAGGAAGCGAGCGAAACCGCGACCAAGAAGGGCACCCTGGCTAACCTGCTGGTGCACGACGCACTCGAAGAAATGCGCCTGTCGGCCAACACTCGCGAAAAAGAAGGCATCAAGGAGCGCGTCAGCTTCCGCCTGGAGCGCCTGGTTGCCGCCTGCGGCCGTAACATGAGCAGTGGCACCGGCGTACTCGCCACCATCGGTTCCACTGCGCCCTTCGTCGGCCTGTTCGGTACCGTGTGGGGCATCATGAACAGCTTCATCGGCATCGCCAAAACCCAGACCACCAACCTCGCCGTCGTTGCCCCTGGCATCGCCGAAGCCCTGCTGGCTACCGCCCTGGGCCTGGTTGCCGCGATTCCTGCGGTGGTGATCTACAACGTCTTCGCCCGTTCGATTGCCGGCTACAAGGCTCAGGTATCGGATGCATCGGCTGAAGTCCTGTTGCTGGTCAGCCGTGACCTCGATCACCTGCCTACCGAGCGCAGCTCGCAACCGCACATGGTGAAAGTGGGGTAATCGGCCATGGGCCTGCATTTGAATCAAGGCGACGACGAACTCGTCGAGAACCACGAAATCAACGTCACGCCGTTTATCGACGTGATGCTGGTGCTGCTGATCATCTTCATGGTGGCGGCACCGCTGGCGACCGTGGACATCAAAGTGGACCTGCCCGCGTCCAGCGCCAAGCCGGCGCCGCGGCCAGAGAAACCGATATTCCTCAGCGTCAAGGCGGACCAACGCCTGTTCCTGGGCGAAGAAGAGGTCAAGGCTGAAACCCTGGGGCCGGTGCTGGATGCCAAGACCCAAGGCAAGAAAGACACGACGATCTTCTTCCAGGCCGACAAAGGCGTGGACTATGGCGACCTGATGAGCGTGATGGATGCCCTGCGGGCAGCCGGCTACCTCAAGGTAGGCCTGGTCGGACTTGAGACGGCAGCCAAGAAATGATCACGACGCGCCACAAACTGACGCGTTATGGCACCAGCCTCGCCGTCGTGCTGGGCGTGCATGCCGTCGCGATCATCATCGCGCTCCAATGGTCCGCGCCGCAGGCGATCCAGCTGCCACCTGCCGCCATGGTCATCGACCTGGCGCCGCTGCCAGCGCCACCGCCGCCTCCAGCACCGCCCAAGGTCGTTGCGCCGCCGCCACCACCGGTCGAAGAGCTGCCCCTGCCGAAGCTGGCCGAGGCGCCCAAGCCAACGATCCAGGTGCCCAAGCCGGTCAAGCCCAAGCCTAAGCCACAACCGCCAAAGCCGGTGGAGAAGAAGCCCGAGCCGCCCAAGGAGAAACCTTCCGAGGAGCCACCGAGCGAAACGCCGCCGAGCAACGCACCTGCGCAGAAGTCCGCCCAGCCTACACCGGGCCCGTCGGCACAGCAGCTGGCCGCCCAGGCATCCTGGCAAAGCACGTTGCTGGCGCACCTGCAGAAGTACAAGAAGTACCCGCCCGGCGCCCAACGCAGTGGCAAGGAAGGTATGAACCGCTTGCGCTTCGTGGTCGATGGCGAAGGCAATGTGCTGTCCTACGAACTGGAAGGCCGCTCCGGCAACGCCGACCTGGACCGTGCAACGCTTGAGATGATCCGCAAGGCTCAGCCGCTACCCAAGCCACCGGCAGACCTGTTGAAAAACGGCAGCGTCGAACTGGTCGCGCCGTTCGTCTACAACATCGACAAGCGTCGCCGCTGACAGAGCACTGTGGGAGGGACTGGTGCCCTCCCACATTCGCTTTATTACCTCAGCAAAATTCCGACACTCCCCACTCAATCCCCAGCAAAGTTCTGATAACGTGCGTCTATCGATTGCAGCCGGTATGCTTGGCCCGCAACCTCATGGACGCCCGCTATGACTCTCACAGAATTACGCTACATCGTGACCCTCGCCCAAGAACAGCACTTCGGCCATGCAGCCGAGCGTTGCCACGTCAGCCAGCCGACGCTGTCGGTGGGTGTGAAAAAGCTTGAAGACGAACTCGGTGTGCTGATTTTCGAGCGCAGCAAGAGCGCCGTTCGCCTCACCCCGGTGGGCGAAGGCATCGTTGCCCAGGCGCAGAAGGTCCTGGAACAGGCGCAAAGCATTCGCGAATTGGCCCAGGCCGGCAAGAACCAGCTGACCGCGCCGCTCAAGGTCGGCGCGATCTATACGGTCGGCCCCTACCTGTTCCCGCACCTGATCCCGCAACTGCATCGCGTCGCGCCGCAGATGCCGCTGTATATCGAAGAAAACTTCACCCACGTGCTGCGCGACAAACTGCGCAACGGCGAGCTGGACGCGATCATCATCGCCCTGCCCTTCAACGAAGCGGACGTGCTGACCCTGCCGCTCTACGACGAGCCGTTCTATGTGCTGATGCCAGCCTCTCACCCGTGGACCAAGAAGGACACCATCGACGCCGGCCTGCTCAACGACAAGAGCCTGCTGCTGCTCGGTGAAGGCCACTGCTTCCGCGACCAGGTGCTGGAAGCCTGCCCGACCCTGACCAAGGGCAACGACGGCGCCAAGCACACCACGGTGGAATCCAGCTCCCTGGAAACCATTCGCCATATGGTCGCTTCCGGCCTGGGCATTTCGATCCTGCCGCTGTCTGCGGTAGACAGCCATCACTACGCCCAGGGCGTGATCGAAGTTCGCCCACTCACGCCGCCGGTGCCGTTCCGTACCGTGGCGATTGCCTGGCGCGCCAGCTTCCCGCGCCCCAAAGCGATTGAGATTCTCGCGGACTCGATCCGTCTGTGTTCGGTGGCCAAGCCGCCCGTTGCGAGCTAACCCACGGTATGACTGAGCTGTCGCAGGTGTCGGTGACGGCACTCAAGGGTGTCGGTGAGGCCATGGCCGAGAAGCTGGCCAAGGTCGGCCTGGAGAACCTTCAGGACGTGCTGTTCCACCTGCCCCTGCGCTACCAGGACCGCACCCGCGTGGTGCCCATCGGCCATTTGCGCCCTGGGCAAGACGCGGTGATCGAAGGCACCGTCAGTGGCGCCGACGTGGTGATGGGCAAGCGCCGCAGCCTGGTGGTGCGCCTGCAGGACGGCACTGGCGGCTTGAGCTTGCGCTTCTACCACTTCAGCAACGCGCAGAAGGAAGGCCTCAAGCGTGGCACCCGCGTGCGCTGCTATGGCGAGGCGCGCCCAGGCGCATCGGGCCTGGAAATCTACCACCCGGAATACCGCGCCATTACCGGCGATGAGCCGCCGCCGATGGACACCACGCTCACGCCGATCTACCCGCTGACCGAGGGCCTGACCCAGCAACGCCTGCGCCAGTTGTGCATGCAGACCCTGACCATGCTCGGCCCGCAAAGCCTGCCCGATTGGCTGCCCCTGGAGCTGGCCCGCGACTATCAGCTGGCGCCCCTGGCCGATGCGATCCGGTATTTGCATCACCCGCCCGCCGATGCCGATGTGGACGAACTCGCCCTCGGTCATCACTGGGCCCAGCATCGCCTGGCCTTTGAAGAACTGCTCACGCACCAGCTGTCCCAGCAACGCCTGCGCGAAAGCATGCGTTCCCTGCGCGCCCCGGCGATGCCCAAGGCCACGCGGCTGCCTGCGCAATACCTGGCCAACCTCGGCTTTGCGCCGACCGGCGCGCAACAGCGCGTGGGCAATGAAATCGCCTACGACCTCAGCCAGCAAGAACCGATGCTGCGGTTGATCCAGGGTGACGTAGGCGCCGGCAAGACCGTGGTCGCTGCCCTCGCCGCCCTGCAAGCCCTGGAAGCTGGCTATCAAGTGGCGCTGATGGCACCGACGGAAATCCTCGCCGAACAACACTTCATCACCTTCAAGCGCTGGCTCGAACCGCTGGGCCTGGAGGTGGCGTGGCTGGCTGGCAAGCTCAAAGGCAAGAACCGCGTGGCCGCCCTGGAGCAGATCGCCGCCGGCGCACCGATGGTGGTGGGCACCCATGCGCTGTTCCAGGACGAAGTGCAGTTCAAGAACCTTGCGCTAGTGATCATCGACGAACAGCACCGATTTGGCGTGCAACAGCGCCTGGCCCTGCGCCAGAAAGGCGTGGGCGGGCGCATGAACCCGCACCAGTTGATCATGACCGCCACGCCGATCCCACGCACCCTGGCCATGAGCGCCTACGCCGACCTCGACACCTCGATCCTCGACGAACTGCCGCCGGGGCGTACGCCGGTCAACACCGTGCTGGTCACCGACACCCGACGTGTCGAAGTGATCGAGCGCGTGCGCGGTGCCTGCGCCGAAGGCCGCCAGGCGTACTGGGTGTGTACCCTGATCGAAGAGTCCGAAGAACTGACCTGTCAGGCCGCCGAAACCACTTATGAAGACCTCACCAGTGCCTTGGGTGAGCTCAAGGTGGGGTTGATCCATGGCCGTATGAAACCGGCGGAAAAAGCCGCGGTAATGGCCGAGTTCAAGGCCGGCAACCTGCAATTGCTGGTGGCTACCACCGTGATTGAAGTGGGCGTGGACGTCCCCAACGCCAGCCTGATGATCATCGAAAACCCCGAACGCCTGGGCCTGGCGCAACTGCACCAGCTGCGCGGGCGGGTTGGCCGGGGCAGTGCCGCCAGCCACTGCGTGCTGCTCTATCACCCGCCACTGTCGCAGATCGGTCGCCAGCGACTGGGCATCATGCGCGAAACCAACGACGGTTTTGTTATCGCCGAAAAAGACCTCGAACTGCGCGGCCCCGGTGAAATGCTCGGCACGCGCCAGACCGGCCTGCTGCAATTCAAGGTCGCCGACCTGATGCGCGATGCCGACCTGCTGCCCGCCGTGCGCGATGCTGCGCAAGCATTGCTCGAACGTTGGCCCGATCACGTCAGCCCCTTGCTCAACCGCTGGCTGCGGCACGGCCAGCAATACGGCCAAGTGTGACGCCTGACGCACTTATCCGACCAACACCCGTATCAAGCTGGTTATACTCCAATGAATGTAAGAAATTGGATCAGGCCATGTCAGAAGTTGCCCTCGCCACAGCCCCACTGACCGCCCCGCCGGTCATTCGGGCGCTGCTCGCAAAGCTCGCCATCCCCTACACGGAAGTCATCGAACAGCCTGGCCTGAACCCTGCACAAAAGGTCCAGGCGGTGTTGCTTGAAGATGCGGTTGGCGCGCTCATGGTGCTGTTCCCCCAAAGCCAGTTGCTGGACCTCAACCGCCTCGCCGAACTCACCGGTCGCCGCCTCACGGCCGTCGCCCCCGAGCGTGTCGAGCGCATGCTGGGCAAGCATGACCTGAGCCTGCTGCCGGGTTTGCCGCCCCTGACCAGTTCGCCGTGCCTGTACGAGGGCCGCTTGCTCAATGAGCCGAGCCTGCTGGTGCATTCGGGCGAAGCCGGGCTGTTGCTGGAAATCCCCAGCGACGCCTTCAAGAGCCTGCTCACCAAGGCCAGCGCCGCGCAGTTCGGGGAACCCTTGAGCAACATCCGCCCGAATCTCGACCGCCCCAATGATGACCGTGAGGAAATCACCCAGGCGATGCAAGCCTTCACCGCGCGTCGTATTCAGCAGCGCCTGGAAGCGACCATCGAGATTCCACCGCTGGCCGACACCGCGCAGAAGATCATCAAGCTGCGCGTCGATCCCAATGCCACCATCGACGACATCACCGGCGTGGTGGAAACCGACCCGGCCCTCGCCGCCCAGGTCGTAAGCTGGGCCGCGTCGCCCTACTACGCTTCGCCGGGCAAGATCCGCTCAGTCGAAGACGCCATCGTGCGCGTGCTGGGCTTTGATCTTGTGATCAACCTGGCGCTGGGCCTGGCCCTGGGCAAAACCCTGAGCCTGCCCAAGGACCGCCCGCACCTGTCCACGCCGTACTGGCACCAGTCGATCTACACCGCCGCCGTGATTGAAGGCCTGACCCGTGCCATGCCCCGCGCCCAGCGCCCGGAAGCCGGCCTGACCTACCTGGCAGGTTTGCTGCACAACTTCGGCTATCTGCTGCTGGCCCACGTGTTTCCGCCCCACTTCTCGCTGATCTGCCGGCACCTGGAGGTCAACCCGCACCTGTGCCACAGCTACGTCGAGCAACACTTGCTGGGCATCAGCCGCGAACAGATCGGCGCCTGGCTGATGCGCTATTGGGACATGCCGGACGAATTGTGCACCGCCCTGCGCTTCCAGCACGACCCGACGTACGACGGGCAATACGCCGAGTATCCGAACCTGGTGTGCCTGGCGGTGCGCCTTTTGCGCAGCCGGGGGATTGGCTCCGGGCCGGATGAATCCATTCCGGACGCATTGCTTGAGCGCCTGGGCTTGAGCCGCGAGAAGGCGGAGGATGTGGTCGGTAAAGTGCTGGATGCCGAAGTGCTGTTGCGCGAATTGGCTTCGCAGTTCAGCCAGGGGTAAATCTGGCGCTTGTTACACCGCTATCGCAGGCAAGCCAGCTCCCACAGTGACCGCGTTCCAACGTTGAAATAGGGTCAACTGTGGGAGCTGGCTTGCCTGCGATGAATTCAACTCGGTCTACCTGACCGCCTACTTCTTTTTCTTCGGCTTCAAATACTTGGTCAGCCCCTGGAACCAGATCACCAGTGCCGGGTTGCCCTTGATCTGGATCGACTTGTCCTGAATCCCCGTCATGAACGCCAGTTGCTTGTTCTTCGCCTGCATCGTGGCGAAGCCGTAGGCGGCATCCTTGAAGGCAATGGCGAAGGCCGGCGCCGGGTGGACACCTGAGCGGCTGGTGATGCGCTGGTCTTTGACGATGAAGTGACGGGCAACCTTGCCGTCGAGGGTCTGCAGCTGGAAGGCCAGGTCTTTGTCACCCAGTTGCTGCTGGAAGGCGGGGTTGGTGCGGCTGGCTTTGCCCATCATCAGGCCCAGCACCCACAGGAGAAGACGAAATTTCATGCACACGGCCTCGGTGTATTTATTGGAGTGGCCGCAGCAGTGTAACGATTTGCAAAAAGAACGCCACCGATCTCGCGCTTTAGGCGCAGATCGGTTGGCGTTTAACGCTTATAGCAACAAGTACTTAAACGTTAGGACATGGCACTGGCGCCCAATCGGCCAGGTTTGGATTGCGGCAGGTTGCTTCGATCTGGGTCTTGCCCGCACTGGCGACCTGCTTGCTTTCAGCTTGCTTGGCCTGCACGGTCTGGATGCTACGTTCGGTGGTTACCGCTTCTTTCGGCACTGTCGGCAGCACCGGCTTCTTGGCTGGCTTGACGGCTTTCTTGCCCTTGGCCGGAGCGGCCACTGGCGTGGTATCGGCGGTGGCCACGGTCACCACATCGCTGCGCTGTACGCCGACCTGTTGCAGGTCTTTCTCGTACGCCTGGGTGTAGTTGTTCAGGTCTTCGCTGGCCTTGCCGTTGACCGTCACGATCAGGTCATTGGATTCCTTCAGGCCCGCGACGATTTCCGCCAGGCGCTTGCGGCCTTCGGTGTCGTTGACGGTCTTGGCCTTGCGATCAGCCACCAGCTTGGTGAATGCGCTCTGGTAGCACTGCTGCGAGGCCTTGGCATAGGCGGTGCTGCGGTCGATGTCCGAGGCGCTTTTGTTGAAGTCGGTGGAGTAGGACGCGATGCGCTGGTTGTCATCGGTGATCTGTTTCTGGCGCTCGGTGTAGTAACCCGCCGCACCGCCAGCCAGGGCGCCGCCTGCGGCACCGATCGCGGCATTGCGGCCACGGCTGTCCTTGTCGCCGGTCAGCGCGCCCAGCAGGGCACCGCCGGCCGCGCCGATCGCGGCACCGGTGACGACCGATTTGGTCATGTCCGAATCGGTGGCGCGCAGGTGCTGCACCGGCTCGTAGCAGTTGGGGTAGTACTCGACCTTGGTGCTCGACGCCACCTTGGATGCAGGCGACGTAGCGCAACCAGTCAACACGGTACTGAAACCAGCTGCGATCAGCAGCAGGTGACGCTTGGAAACCGCCTTACGGGAAAAAAGCATAGATGTGATCTCTGTTAAGTTTGACTTGCCCAGCACGGCCCACCGCCGCCTGAGTCCCTTCCAAGCTCGCTAGACAGCCAACGATCAAGACCGCTGACCGCTCGCTGCGAGCAATTCCTTCAAGATCGTTGCCGGGTCGGCCCGCTGTTGCTTGCGGTAGTTGCCGACATGGCGAACGAACAGTGTCGCGCGCGTCACCAGGCTCTTGCCGAGCACTGGCTTGCGATCCAACTCTTCCTTGATCCGTTGAAACTGCGCCTGGATCACCGCATCGGTGTAGCGCGTGCCGGTGGCCAGGTTGTCGATGTAAATCGCCACCGCGCCGTCCAACGCGCTGCGTCCATTGGTAATGGCCATGTCAAACAGCTGCGCGCTGGCCTCGTCCTTGCTGTCCACCGCCTGCTGGCGACTCTTCTGCAGGTTGGCCAGGCGGATGTTGTAGTTGCTGATGGTCTCGGCCACCAACGCCGCCGACTGGATCAAATTGCCCGCGGCTTCTTCGCGTTGCTGGGCGATCAGCGACACGTTGCGCTTGAGCTCTTCGTTGACCAGGCCCAGCTCGGCTTGAAGCTTGGGATCGACACTGGCGGCGATGATGCTGTCCAGGCGCTTGGTCGGGTCCTGGGCGTCGTCGATGGCATCGGTCAGCGCGGCCAGGCGGCCTTCCTTCTGCCATTGGGCAAACAATTCCTTGTAGCGCGAGCGCGGCGCCGACAACGCGCCAATCGCCACGCGAAAGCCGGTGGTCTCGTTGCTTTGCTCGGTGCCATCAGCGGCAAACAACGGATATTCGCGGCGCATGCCGGTGAACAACGTGCCCTCGCCTTCCAGGTAGTTGCCGCCCTTGACCACAAAGCCGCCGTAGGTGCCCTGGCGGCGGCCAGCGTGTACCAGCTGGAAGGATTCCTGGACCATTTCCGCGGCGTTGCCGATCACGTCGAACATGCCGATGGGGTTGGGCAACTTGGTACCGATGGGCATCAACCGCGCCGCCTGGCCGGTGCCGCCGGCCACTTGGTTGAACACCGCGTAATCGGCCAGCGGACCATCGCTTTCACTGCCCTCGGCGCGCCGTGGATACAGACGGCCTTCGAGGTCCTGGCGGCTCACCGCCTGGCCGCCGCGTGCGGCGTACTCCCACTCCACTTCGGTGGGCAGGCGCACAAAACCCAGGCCGCCGTCTTCGGCCGACGCACCGCGCCCGCTTACCGGCAGCAGTTCGCGGTGGTATTTCATCAGCCAGGCGCTGTACACCGCCGAGAAACGCTCGGCTTCAAAGCGCGACAGTTTCACCTTGGGCAAACGCCCGGCCATGCCGCTGGGCGCCTCACATGCGGGAGCCGGTTCTCCGCTGGCCAGGGATTGCGCCTGGGCCATCACCTGGGCGTACTGGCGAGCAGTCACTTCGTATTTGCCGATAAAGTACAGCATGGGCTTGAGCGGGGTCTTGGCGTCGGTCTTCGGCATCTGCGGCGCGATGACCTTGCTCCAGTCCTTGGGCAAGTCCTTGAGGGTGAACTGGCCGTTGATGAAGTCGCGCCGGTAGCCGGAAATAAACGACTGCTGATAACCCGCCTCGCCTTCGGCAAAGGGGTAGCCCAGGTTGATTTCACGGTCATCCAGGGTGCCCTGGGCCAGAATGTAGGCGTAGCGGAATACCATGTTACCTTCGCAGGGCAGCGGCAGGCTCACGTCGTCCGGCAACGGCTTGGGGTTGTCGAGCTTGTCACTTGCCTCATCGGCCCAGGCCAGCGAGGCCAGGCTCAGCGCCACGCAGGCGCCCAGTAATTTATACATCTCTGATTCCTTCAGAAGCCTGGATACGTGCCACCCGCCAACCACCACAGGCGGCCGCCACGGCACTGACACCGAGCACCGCCACCAGGGCCAGGCCATAATGGCGCGCCAACAGGTGGCTGGCGTACTCGCCCGGCACCTGCACAAAAAGCTTGTTCAACCCCGCCTCAGCCAGGCCATACAGCCCAACGCTGAGCACAGCGGCAAAACCCGCGCTGTATAGCGCTTGCAGCAGCACAAACAGCAACAAGGCGGCGGTGGAAAACCCCAGCAGGCGCAACACCGAGAGTTCACGGTGCTTACGCGCTACCGCCGCCAGGGTGCCCGCGAAAATCGCCGCAAACGCCCCGGCCAACGCCAACCCGGCGATGATCCAGAACACAATCGACAGGTTGCGGCTCAACGATTGCACTTGAGCGATGGTGTGCGCCTGGGTTGAAACCAACAGGTTCTGCCCGGCGAAATACACCCGCAACGGTTCCACATCACTGAGGCTGCGCGCGTACAGGCGAAACGCCGGGTAGATACGCTGTTCGCTCACGCTCGCCGCTTCACCGGCCCAACCCAACGCCGGCACCGCACGGCCATCGCGATAATCTTCCGCTGCCTCCAACAACGCCAGATCGGCAAACAGGCCCTCGCGAACGAAGGCCTCCAGCGGCAACACCGCCAGCACCTGCAACCGCGTGCGCTGGGCCTCGACGCGCCCCGCCACTTGCCGCGCAAAGCTGGTTTCCAGCCAGTCACCGGGCCTTGCCGCGAGTTTTTCGGCGGCGGTATGGCTGAGCACGATCTGGTCCAGGCCGTGGGGCATCGGCAAGCCAGCCAACAACGGGTCGCCTGCGGCAGTCGGCAGCATTTCCAGGGTCAGGGTGCCCACCTGCGCCGTGGCGGCAATTTGCCGTGTGCGCGGCACAGCAAACGCCACCTCGCTGCGCTCACCCAGTTGGGCGATAAACGCCGCGCTGAATCGACCACCGCCCAATGGGATGATTTCACGGCTGGCGGGGTCGGTCTCCAAGCGTTCGGTCAAACTGCTAACCAGTCCAAATTTCAGCCCGAATAACACCAGCAATGGCGCGATAACCGCCACCAATGCCAACACCGAACAGGCCGACAACCACCCATCGTTGCGGTAGTCCTGCCACGCAAGCGAAGCAACCAGGCCGATGCGCATCAGCACGCCTCCCCGAGGGTTGCGGTGATACCGCCGTCTGGATCGCGCTGGCAACTGATACGCCGCACCTGCAAGCCACTGGCGCGGGCCAGCGGTTCATCATGGGTGGCGATCACACAGGCCGTACGGTGTTCGCGGGCCTGGGCCAGCAGCGCCTGCATCACGCGTTCGGCGTTGAGCGGGTCCAGGGACGCCGTCGGCTCATCAGCCAGCACCAGTTGCGGCCCATGGGCCAGGGCCCGTGCACAGCTGACCCGCTGGCGTTGGCCCACCGACAACGCCGCCGGGCGCTTGGCCAACTGATCGCTGATCTGCAACTGCTCAGCCAGGCGCGCCACGCGGCCGTCATCCTGCAAGCCCAGCAGTTGGCGCGACAGCGCGATATTGCCGCGCACGTCCAGAAACCCCAGCAACCCCCCGGTCTGCGGCACATAGCCCAAGTGCTGGCTGCGTAACGCGGCCAGCGCCGATTGCCGGTCGGCACGCCACAGCGCGCCGACGTCGTGTTGGTTGAATGCAAACTGCCCCACCTGATCCGGCGCCAACACCAGCGCCAGCAGGTCGAGCAAGGTGCTCTTGCCGCAACCACTGGGGCCGACAATTGCCAGTTGTTCACCCGCGCCCAGCTGCAACGCAGGGATCACCAGGCTGTAGCGCTGGCTACCGACGCCCCGGCTCTTGTGCACCGCGCTCAGGTTCAACATTACGGCAGCGTCGACAGCGGCACGCGATACAACGCATCGCCCGGTTCGGCATCGCCGAAACGGACCCAGTTGGCCACGTCGTTATGGAAGGTTTCATACAGACGGATTTTCGAATCCAGCTCGTCGATAAAGTCTTCCTGCTCGGCCACGCTCAATGACAACCACAGGTCCTGGGTCATGTTCAGCGACTTGCTGCGGTACGGCAGGCCCTCCAGGTATTCACCGAGCAGGCCGCCGTCAGCCAGGTTGCCGCCCTTGCGCAGGGCCTGCGGGTCGCGGCTCATATAGGCCGAGGCGCTGGCGATTTCCTGGAAGAAATCCTTGGGCGAGCTTTGGGTCTTGCGCGCCGCATCCACGATCAACTTCAACGATTGTTGCAGGTCGTTGAGTTGCAGCTTGGTCAACATCACGCACACCTGGAACGCTGGCAGCGCCGGGTTGGTCAGGTCGCGGTCCGCCGTCCAGGCGCTGACCAATTGCGGTGCCTGGCTCGCGGTCTTGCGCCCGAGAAAGTCCATGTGCATGGCATAGCCGACGGCGGCGGACTTGTCCGCCAGGCTCGGCGCGGCACTGAGCAACGGCACGGGCTGCGGCGTGTTGCTGCGCACCTGATGCACCAGGTTGGCGAACACCGTGCCGATCTCATCGACGCGCTCACCCAGCTTGCGCACATCGCCCCCTGGCACCGGCGTGTACAGGTCGCCGATCTGCGGGTTGGCGTCGGCGGTGAGGACGCGATACTGGCTCTCGGCGCCGGCATGGGTTTTCTTGCCGGCATCGGTGCGCAGGTGCAGCGCGTAGATCTTGATCTGCTTGCCCAGCGCCGCCTGGCGCACTTCCGCTTCGTTCATCTGGGTGGCGGCGAACGGGTCGTTCTTGCGCAGCGCGCCGGCATCGGAGACCAGCAGGATGATGCGCCCGCCGTAGCCGGACCAATCCATGCCGTCCACTGCCTGCATCACCCCGGCAAACGCATCTTCGTTGAACGAGTGGCTGGACACCGTCGACGCTTTGACCTGGCGCGCCATATCCAGAAAGCGCTGCGGGTCGCGGCCTTGGTCGAGGCTGATCAGGGTCTTGGCGACATACTCAAGGCCCGGCGTTTTCTGGATGCTGCTGCGAAAGCCGACCATGCCGAAGCTGACGCTGTCCAACTCGCCACGCTCAGCAATGCGGGTTTGCAGCTCATGCACCACGTCGCGAATCTGGTCGATGTAGGGCTGCATCGACACGGTGGTGTCCACCACCAGCACCACCGCCGTGCGGAACGCGTCGGCATTGGCGCTGAGCGTCGGGCTGGCG
This sequence comes from Pseudomonas sp. FSL L8-0168, assembly GCF_037976155.1. Classification (NCBI taxonomy): domain Bacteria; kingdom Pseudomonadati; phylum Pseudomonadota; class Gammaproteobacteria; order Pseudomonadales; family Pseudomonadaceae; genus Pseudomonas; species Pseudomonas sp. FSL L8-0168. Next base: position 5,191,560 of record NZ_CP150262.1, read on the forward strand.
GGTCTGGCAGCGGCGCGGCTGCCTGGGTCGATGGAGGCCACGTTGAGCAACTGCACCGGCTGGCCGTTGTCGTCGAAGCTCTCCTTGGAATCGAAGATCGGCAACAGGTAGAACTGGTTCTGCGGCACCGCGCTGGCGGTGGGTTCCAGGGCCAGGACTTGCTGGTTGTCTTCACGGTTGTTCTGCGCCTTGGCCAAGGCGCTTTTCGCTGCGGCAGGGTCGGCCAGCAGTTTTTCCACCTCACCGGGCTGGCGCAGGAACATCACGGGAGCCCGGCCGGAGCGCTCGGTGAACTTGAGCACCAGGCTTTGTTTCCAGTCGCTGACCTGGGAGGCTGGCAGCCAACCGTCGCTGCGACCATCAGTGGCCGCGCCGACGCGTACCCACTGGCTGCCATCGACCTCTTTGCGCTGGTACACGTAGAGCACGGAAAACGCCGGCAGCGCTTTATCCGGCGTACTCCCGGCGTCCGCTGAAAGCTGGGCGCCGGGTTTGCTGAGTACACGCTGGAACAAGGTTTTCTTGCCTGCCATCAGCAACGGGCGCTGACCGCCATCCACTTCAGCGACAGCCACGGGCGGCGTCACCTTGGGCACCACGGCGGCTGGCGGCTTGGCCGGTTCATCGCCGCCGCTCAACCACCAGTAGCTGGCGCCACCAATGGCCAACGCGACGGCGACTGCCACGGCGGCCAAAGCCAATACCGGCCCACGGCGCTGCTCGGACGGGGCATTGTGCTGCGTCGGCGTCACCACCGGTTGACGCACTATTGGCTGCGGCTGCGGTTTATCCGTCGGAATGTCGATGGTGACAGGGGTCATACCCGCCAGATCAAAGCTCAATGGAATCGGCAGCGGCCGCACCAGCGTGGCATCCGATTCATCAGCCGGCAGTTGATCCAGCGCCAACAACAACGCTGCCGCATCCGGATAACGTTCCGCCGGGTCCTTGGCCAACAACTTGCGCAGCACGCCCTGATAGCGCCCATGGTGCACAGGCAATTCCGGCAAGGGTTCGGTCAGGTGCGCCAGCGCCGTGGAAAGCGCATCGGTGCCGTTATAAGGCAGCTTGCCGACGAGGATTTCATACAGCACCACGCCCAGCGCGTAGAGGTCGGCGCGGCCATCGATCTCCTGGCCCCGCGCCTGCTCCGGGCTCATGTAGCTCGGCGTGCCCACGGCAAACCCGGCCTGGGTGAACTGGGTGCGATCGTCCAGCGACTTGGCAATCCCGAAGTCCGACAACACTGCCGTGCCATCGGCGCGAAACAGAATGTTCGCCGGCTTGACGTCGCGGTGCACCAGCCCTTGGGCATGGGCATAGCCCAGGGCCGAGGCAATCTGGCGGATCAGCGTCACGCCCTGCTCCGGGGTCAGCCCAGCAGCGATGCGCTCCTTGAGCGTGCCGTTGGGCAGGTATTCCATGGCCATGTAATACAGCTCACCGACGTTGCCGATGTCATGGATGGTCACCGTGTGCGGGTGCGACAAGCGCGCCAGGGTCTTGCCCTCGCGCAGGAAGCGTTCGCAGAAACTCGGGTCGGCCGCCAAAGCCGCCGCCATCACCTTCAACGCCACCTTGCGCTCCAGCGAGCGCTGGGTCGCCAGGTACACGCTGGCCATGGCGCCTTCGCCAATCTCGCCTTCGATGTCATAACCCGGGATGACGATGTTCATGACGAGACCTTCACGACGAGGGTGGTGATGTTGTCCGGTGCGCCGCGATTTAGGCCCAAGTGCACCAGGCTGCGCACGATTTCATCCGGTGCGTCATGGCTGAGCACCTCGCGGATTTCATGGTCTTCGACGGTTTTGTTGAGGCCATCGCTGCACAGCAAATAGCTGTCGCCGGGAGCGATCAACAGGTCCACCGAGGCGACGTCCAACTGGGCCTCAACGCCAATGGCGCGGGTGACGATATTGGAGCGCGGGTGGGTGCGGGCGTCGGCTTCGCTGAGCAGGCCGCTGTCTTGCAGGTCTTGCACGTAGCTGTGGTCGCGGGAAATGCTTTCCAGCACGCCGTCGCGCAAGCGGTACAGGCGGCTGTCGCCGGCCCACAGGCACACCCCGCGCAAGCCGCGCGCGGCAAACACCACCACGGTGCTGCCCATCATGGTCACGCCACGGTTGGCGGTTTCTTCGCGCACGGCCGCGTTGATGCGCAGCAGGTCATTGCGCAGCGCCGCCGAGTATTCTTCCAGAGAGCGGCCCAGCGGCACATGGCGCAGGCTGTCGACGATCAAGCTGCTGACATAGTCGCCCGCCGCGTGCCCGCCCATGCCATCGGCCACCACCCACAGGCGGTTTTCCGGCAGATCCAGAAAGGCATCTTCGTTGACTTGGCGAACCATGCCCACATGGCTTTTGCTCGCGGATTCGTACGTCACGCCCATCTACACCACACCTTCTTGTCCGAGCAAAAACTGCGCAAAATCGCTGGCGGCAGGCAGGCCCTGGCACCGTAATAAACCGGGGGAGATACGCTGCGAGCCTCGCCCCCACCACAGGCTTGCGCCCTCGCACGCCTGTTCGGCCAGTGCGGTCATACGCTGGTGCGGCACGGTGGCTGCCACCCTTTGCAGGCCGGCGAAACGGCTGTCCACCGCCCGCGGCTCGCTGGCCGGCACACCCAACTCGTCGAGCCCGGCGTTGAAGCTTTCGAAGGTCGCGCCGCTGTCGAGGGTGCTGAGCAACAAGGTTTCAGCCTGCTCGAACCAGGCGTCCGAACCGCCCACCAGCGACGCCGGGTTGGTGTCGTGATCCAGCAAGGTCACCACCGCCAGCGGAAAGTAACGCCCGACCCGGTCAATGCTCGGCATCACCACGCCCGCCGCCGCGTCCGGCCCGCACACGCCCGGGGCCAGCACAAAGCGCCACAACGGGCTGACCAGGTACGCATTCAGCCAGTCAGCGCCGAGGCTGTTCTGGCTGGCGAGCAAACCCGCCGCCAGCCAGCTGTCCCACGGGCCGATAAAGCTCTGCGGCAAGGCGCGGCTGACGAAGTCCCCGCGGCTGGCCAACTTGCCGTAGAAACCCAGGGCCGTCATAGCCGCTCCGGCAGGCTGAAGCCACTGAGCACGCGGCTCTTGAACGGGTTGAAGGCACTGTTGGCGCGCAACTCGTAGGCGATGCTCGCGCCATCGACTCGCAGGCGCAGGTTGAAACGATCCGGCGAGTTGCCTGCGGTGAGGTCTGATTGCTCCAGCAGACGGAACCAGGCCCACGGGCCGTCCAGAGTGATGCCGGAGCGACCACTGGCCGACGGGGGCATGATGGAAATACGCACCACGCCAATGCTGCCCGGGTTCGGCCATTGCATCGCCACCGGCCGGCTCGGGCCGTGGTCGTAGCTCAATTGCTGGCCGTCCAGGTCAAGCAGAAACTGAGTGATGGTAGGGTCCATCGACACCGGCTTGAGTTCGAAACGCACGATGGGTTGGGTGCCACCGGAGCGGAAGAACGCGTCCCGAATCGACGCCGCACGCTGGAAGGTTTGCAGCACGCCAGGAGCAATCCCCAGCTTCTGCGCCGCCCCAGGTTGCCAGCGCCAGGTCTGTGCCGATGTGTCCACATAGGGCTGCAGGTATTTGCGGAAGTAGTTGTCCATCACCCCGCCCACGCCGAAGAACTGGCCGAAGTCATCCAGGGTGGCGTCCCGCGCACTGCCCGGCGACATCGGGTAACGCCCGGCCAACGACTGGCGATACACGTTGACCACCTCACTGACCCAGGCCGCGTTCAGCTGGTTACGCACCCCGCCCATCATGCTGTTGGTGGTGGAATTGACCACCGACTTGACCATGCCCTGCACCAGCGGCGGCTGACGCTCGGCGTTCAGGCTGACCCGCGTGGCCGCAGCCGCCGCCTGGTTCTTGGCCTCACCGAGCAAGGCATCGCCGCTGGCACCGACCATGGCACTGACCTGCACATACAGTGCATTCATGTCCGACAGCAGGCCGTCGATGGCCGCCGGCTCACCTTCGTTTTTGCTGACGATGCTGTTGAGTTCGGCAAAGTGCGCGGTCACGGGATCATCCGCCGGTGCCGGTGCATTCGCCGTCGGTTGCGCCTCGCCCAGCAAACTGCCGAGGCGCTCCTTGAGCTTGTCCACGCCGCCTTCCACCGGCACGCCTTTGGCGGCCAGTTGGCGTTCTTCGGCTTGCAGGTCGGTTTCCCTGGCAACCGCCACCAGCAGCTTTTTCAGCGGCGAGGTGGGACCGGAAATCACCCGCAGCACATCGGCGGCCTGTGCCACGCTGGTGATCGGCACAAAGTCGATGTCGGCGAGCAACGCGTCCCACTGGCGCTGGTAATCCTGGAAGTACAAACGGCGCACGTCGGCGGCCAGGCTCACCACGTTCTGCTGGTCGGCCTGTTCATGGCCCAGCACCCATTGCTCTTCGGCCAGGGTGCCGGTCTGGTTCAAGCTGCTGAGCAAGAACGCCTGGCGATAGCCTTTGGCGGTAAAGAAACCACTCAACGGCTCACCCAACGGCTTGCCGCTCTTGCGGCTGAACACTAGCGCGGCATCGCGACCGGCGGCTTCGTTGAGGCGAAAGTCCGGGATACCTTCGGGCAGTTTCTGGCGCTTGACGCGGTCGTACACGCGCTGGGCTACCGGCAATTGCTGCAACTGCCGACGCAAATCGTCGATCAGCCGTGGGTCCAGGCGTGCGCTCGGCGGGTGGCGTTCGAACAGCGCCTGCAAGTGCCCGGCCAGGGCCTGACGCTGGTCGGCCGGCAGGTCGCGGGGCAGGTTGCGGTCCCAGTCCAGGGCGATCCAGGCCTTGATGAAGTCCGGGTCGTAATGCTCGGTGTCGGCGAGCATCAGGTAAGCCTTGAGGCCCTCGTAGAGAAAGTCCGAGTTACCGCCGCCGTGCAGTTGCTCTTCGATACGCGTCACCAGGCGTGGCGCGAACACGGCGATCAACAGTTTGCGGTACACGCTGGCGGACTCGGCTTCGAGCATATCGCCCTGGTACAGCCCCAGCCCTTCGGACCAGCTCGGCGAATCCCCCGCCAGGTTCTTCACCGCATTGAGCAACGGCAGCACGGCGAGCACTTCCCGCTGTGCCGGGCTCAGGTTCTGTACGGTCTGGCCCAGGGGCGCGACCTTCTGATCGACCTGGGCGATATATGCCTGGTTGGCGCGATAGCTCACCCACCACAGGCCGCTGACCACCACCACCAGCGCGACGGTGGCCGCCAGTACGCCACGGGCGATCCACTTGCGGCGCCGCTCGACTTTCGGGTTCACCCCCACCAGGCCGCGCTCGGCAAAGGCCACGGCGGTGAACAGTTTTTCGATGAAGTAACTGCGCCCGGTGCCGCTCTGGCGCGCCAGGTGCTGGCGGTCCAGGTTCATGCTCTGGGCCATGGCACCGATCAGGCGGTCAATCGGGCTGCCTTCCTGGGTGCCGCTGGTGAAGTACACGCCACGCAGCAACACGCGCTCTTCAAAGGCGTTGGGTTTGAACACGCCTTCGAGGAAGCTTTGCAGGCAATCTTTCAACGCGCCGAACTGCTGCGGGAAGCCGTAGATCAGGTCGCGTCGTGCCGGGTCGCGTTCCTGTTGCAAGCGCTCGACCAGGCGTTCGTTGAGGCGCTGCTCCAGGCCGGCGAATTCGCTTTGCAGGTGCGCCAGCGGGCTGTCGCTGTTTTTGCCGTCGTCCAGGGCAAAGGTCATGCCCCACACCTGGGCGCGCTCTTCCTTGCTCAGGTTGTCGAAGAACTCCATGAAGCCCGGCACCAGGTCGAGCTTGGTGAGCATCAGGTAGATGGGGAAACGTACGCCCAGTTGCGTATACAGCTCCTGGATGCGCAGGCGAATCGCGGCAGCATGGGCTGCGCGCTCGGCGTCGGTGCCCAGCAGCAGATCCGAGAGGCTGATGGCGATAAAGGCACCGTCGATAGGCCGGCGCGCACGCTGCTTTTTCAGCAAGTCGAGAAAGCCCAGCCAGGCGGCTTTGTCCACCGTGGAGTTGCTGTCCTGGGTGGTATAGCGGCCAGCGGTGTCGAGCAATACGGCCTGGTCGGTAAACCACCAGTCGCAGTTGCGCGTCCCCCCCACGCCCCGCACCGCACCGGCGCCCAATTGCGCCGCCAGTGGGAAATGCAGCCCGGAATTGACCAGCGCGGTCGTCTTGCCCGAGCCCGGCGGGCCGATGATCACATACCACGGCAACTCGTAGAGGTTGCGGCGCTCATCGCCGCCCAGCTTGGCCTTTTTCAGCAGTGCCAGGGCTTCGTCCATGCGCTGGCGCAGCGTGGACAGCTCTTCGGCGGTCGCAACGCTGTTGGGGTCGACCGGGGTTTCTGCGGCCAGGCTGCGCATCACTTCGGCGGCCTGGCGACGGGCCTGGATAATGCGGAACACGCGGTAGGCCACCCACAGCGCAAACCCCAGCACGATCAGCGCCCAACGGCGCCCTTCGGGCACCAGCACGTCCAGCAGCGGGCCAACAAACCAGATGATCAGGCTCAGGGCAATCAGGCCCAGCACGGGGATCACCCAGCGAATCATGAAACTGAAAAACGCCTTCACTCGACGCCCTCCGCCAATACGGTGATTTCAACCCGACGATTGCGGGCACGGCCTTCGGCAGTACTGTTGGTGGCCAACGGCTCGGTGTCGCTGCGGCCTTCGGCGCTGAAGCGTTCGGCCTGGCCGGTCTTGGCGGCGAGAATCGCCAGCACCGACTTGGCCCGGGCTTCGGACAACGCCCAGTTGGACGGGAAACGCAACGTGGCAATCGGGCGGTTGTCGCTGTGCCCGGTGACACGCACCTGGCCCTTGACCTTGCGAATGGCGTCAGCGATGCGCAGCATCAGCGGCTGGTAATCATCGACGATGCTGGAGCTGGCCGAGGCGAACAGCTCATCGCCACGAATGGTCACGACAGAGCGGTCGACCTTGTCTTCCACCGCCACGCGGCCGGCCTTGATGTCGTCGGCCAGGAACCCGGCCAGGCGCGGGCGCTCAATCACTTTGGGCTGCGCCACCGGACGGTCGATGGCCTGCACCGGGATCTCGCCCAGGGCATGAATATTCTTGAACACCGGCTCGGCGTCCGAGGCCAGCTTCAGGCGCAGGCCGAACAGCAACGCCAACAGCAGCGCCAAGCCAATCGCCACGGCAATCCATGGCGGCATGAATTGCGCCAGGCGATCACGGGCCACGGTTACACCGCGCCAGTGCGGCGACAGCTCACGCTCGTGCTCGCCACGGGCGCTGCGTATCGCTGCGGCGGTGCGTTCACGCAAGGCTTCCAACTGGCTGCGCCCGTCGGTCATCACGCGGTAACGCCCTTCAAAACCCAGGCACATGCACAGGTACAACAGCTCCAGCAGGTACAGGCGTTCCCGTGGGCTTTGCAGACAGTGGTCAAGCAACTGGAAAACCTTTTCGCCACCCCAGGCTTCGTTGTGCACGGTGATCAGCAGGCTCTGCTTACCCCAGTCACTGGTGCTGCCCCACGGCGTGCTCAGCACCGCTTCATCCAAGGCAGTGCACAGCGCGTAACGGGCCAACAGCACTTCATTGCGTGCCACACCGGCGGCTTCGGCGCGTTCTTCGAACTGGCGCAGGTACGCCAGCAACTGCGCACGCAGGCTGGCCGGCGCGGGATGGGCGATGGTGTTGCGCAACCGCGTCAACAACGCCAGCAACGGGCCGGCGGCACTTTCCAGCGGGTTGAGGCCCTGGCTCTTGCCGGTGAGGATCGGCGCAGCCGGCATCGACAGCGGCGCAGGTTCGGCACGCGCGGGTGCAGGTTCTCGGCCACCCGGGCGCGGCATGAACTGGGTGCGGTCATCATCATTGGGATGCATCGCCAATTATCCTCGGATCGCCCAGAAGGCCAGGTTCAAGCCCGGGAACTGCCCGGCGATATGGAAGGCGAAACCGCCGGAATTATTCAGCTGCTGCCAGTGCTCGCTGCCACGGTCCAGCTCGTAGTAGGTGCTGCCAGCGTGGTAAGGCAACTGGCGTGGCGCCACCGGCAACGGCAGCAGGCCGATGCCCGGAAGTTGCAGGTTGACCATGTCGCGGATGTGCTCCACCGAGCCGACCTTGCTCTGCTGGCCGAAACGCGCACGCAGGGTTTCGCCGGGCACATCGGCGCGTACCACGAGGATGAAACTGGCGTTGTCGAGCAGGGTCTTGTCGGCCAACATCGCCACATGGATGCCGTAGGCTTTCTCCACAATGGGGATCGGCGTGGCCTTGCTGTCGATGAGCATCGACAGCGCTTCACGCAGGGCCGCCATCACCGGCATGAAGCTCAGGGCCAGGTCGTCGTGCTGGTACTGCGGGTATTCGTGTGGACGGCGGCTGGAGGTTGAGAAGGTGGAAAACTCACCGGCCAGGCTGACCAGTTCGCTGAAGAAGCGCTCCGGGTGCAACGGGCTCAACTGGCTGAAGTGCTGGATCAGCGGCTGGGCGCGGTTGACCAGTTGCAACAGCATGAAGTCGGCGATCTCAGAGGCCCCCCCGGCACCCGAGGCCACAACGCGGCCGGCCAGGGCTTCGCCACGCTGGTGCAACAGGCCCAGCAGTTCGCTGCGAAAGGCCGTCAGCGGCTTGCTTGCGGCCACGTCCAGCACGGGCGGGATGTAAGTGTCATCGAGCACCAACGCACGGTCGGCACGCTTTTCCTTGATGCGTACCAGGCCGATGGCGGCGTAGTCGCTGATGCCGTCCTGCGCCGTCAGCAGGCGCAATGCCCGCGAGCCCACCGCCACCGGTGCACGGTTTTCGAACGGGGCGTTGTCGTCGCGCACTTCACGCACCTTGCTCACGTAGCGCGCCGCTTCCAGGGCTTCACCCTCGTCCACCGTGTCACGGGCGCCGGCGCGCTTGAGCGGCAGGGCCAGGTACACCAGGCCGTCGCGCAGGTTGTCGTCGATGTTCAACGGGCTCGGCGCCAGGTCGTCCTGGGGAATATTGAACGGCGTGCCATCGGGCAGCAGGCCGCGGGCCGACACAATCGCCAGCTTGCCCTGGGCCAGCAGGCCCTGGTCGATCAGCAGTTCGGAGAACCCCCAGGCACCCGCTGACAACGGACGGCTGCGGGCATCGATCAGGTTTTCCAGGTAACGGTCATGCTGCTGGAAGTGCTGCGTTCCGATGAACATGCCTTCCGACCAGACCACGCGATTGTTCCAGGACATGGGGGCTCCGATTGCTTGTTATTGGGCTGGGCTGGATGGGGAAGCCACGACGTCGGCGCGCACGGCATGCACGTCGAGGCTGATCTGGTATTCGCTGTATTGGCGCGGCGGCACGTTGATGACCGTGCGCCATTGCGCACGGTCCAACTCGCGGTAGCCCACCAGCAAGCCGATCTGGCGCGTGGACGGGTCGAGATCGCGCTGCAGGCTCAGTTGTTGGCCGGGCTGCACCATCACTTCGTCCTGGTCCAGCAGGTCGAGGCCGAGGGTCGATTGCGCACGGTCCGCCAGGGCGAAGTAATCGGAGCGTGAAAAGGTCGCGGCGTTTTTCAATTCGAAAATGCGCACCCGCACCGGCGCGGCCTGGCCGTTGGCACCGGGGTTAAGCCCGGCAATCGCATGAAAATGCAGCTCAACGGCGGCCGTGTCAGCTTCGGCCTCGGCAGCCGCCTGGGGTTTGGCAGTGTCGTTGGCACACGCCGTCAGCAGCAGCGCGGTGGCGGCTGCGAGTAAAAACCTGGGAATCATCCTGCGTCCTCAATGACGTATTTAGCTATCCGTTTTATCCATTGGTGCGAGGCGTTTTCAGCGTCGCTGTCGTGCACTGTGTTCTTCGTAGGCCCGGCTGAATTCGCGACCGAACAGGTCCTGGAAATCGTCCTGGGCCTCGCGGGAAATGTTGCTGTAGAGCTCGGTGAACTGCTGCCAGTACTGGGCCTGGCGCGAACCGTTGAACAGACTCGAGAGGCCGCCGGGTTTGCCCATGCGCTCCTCCAATTGCGCCGGTTCAAAGCGCGTGAGCAGGTGTTTGATCGCCGCTTCCACGCCAGCCATCACGGCCAACTGGTGGGCGCGCAGGTCGTCGAAACTGTCACGTACGGCGAGGTCCGGCGCCATAAACGCCTGGTTGCCATGACGCAGCAACAGCAGTAACGCTTCATCGGCATTCGGGGCGAATTTCAACGGGTTGTTTTCGGCGGGGCGGATCATCGTCTGCTGCATGCGAAACTCGCCCTTGAGGCTGGCACGGGCGCGCAGTACGTCGATCAGGCCCTCGACCATCAGCCGGTAGCTGCGGCCGATGCTTTCCATCTGCGCGCAAGCGTCGGCTTTGTCCAGGCGCAACTGGTCCAGGCCCGCACCGCGCAGAAAGGCTTGCAGGAGGTCCGGTTGTGGCTCGGCATTGGCCACGGGGAGCGCAACAGGCTCGACCACAGGTGGCGGCGGGATGATCGAGTCTGGGGCGGGCGCAGCATTGACCACGGGCGCGGGCGCGTCGCCGAACAGGTCCCAGTCTTCGGGAATCACCGAGCCTTGCACCAATGGCTTTTCGGGCGCCGGTACGGCCACTGGGGCCGGGGGGCGAAAATCGTGTTGCTCGGACGGCACATGGTCCGCCACGGTGGGCGGCGGCACGGCGGTGGGGCTGAGGAAGTCGAACAGGTCTGGCAAAGTTTCCATGGCCGAGGCGCCCTGGAATTGCGGCGCGATCATCGGCGTGGGCGCAGGTTGGCTCGCCACGGCGCCCATCAGCGCTTCAAAGCTATTGGGTGAGTCGCCGGCAAATGGCTGGCTGTCGATGGCCTGCACGTTGAAGTCGATACGCGCCTGGATTTCGTAATCGCCGATGCGGATCAACTCGCCATCTTGCAACGGCTCGCTGTTACCCCGACGCATACGAATACCCGCCTTGACCAACTCCACACCATTGGTGCTGTTATCGGTCAAATAATAACGGCCATCTTTGTATTGAATAACGCAATGTTGCGAAGAGACGAGACGCTCAGGGTCGGGCAATACCCAGTCATTGTCAGAACTGCGGCCAATCGCCATCACGCCCTGATCCATGGACTTTTCGGGGCATTGCCCAGGTGTGATCTTGTGATAACTAGTGATAGTCAAACACAGCGACATCTTGCCTCCTTGCTGATACATCGCGCGCAGTCTACCCAGGAGGCAGCACCGCCCTGGAGAGTCCCGTCCTGTCGTACAAACGACCGCCAAAATCTGCTTTTACCAGCATGATCGCTGATCTTAACTGGCTTCCATGACAAAAATCCGCTCTGGGCGCGCCTTTCGACTCGCCAGTCGCGCAGGTTGTTAAACACCGCACATCTGTCACAGAGGGCGAATAGCTTACCTTGACAAGCCATAAGTACTACACCAAAAATGCACAACTTCTTGAACATCAGTGATGGCGCAGTAGTGGCACGCTGAGTATATGACCAAGAAAACATGCAAAGTTCATTACGCAACTAATGCATGCGTTGCCCGCCATCCAGCGGGCCGATAAGGAGATCGAATTCAGTGGATGTGCCGTTGCTGCTCACCGCCGTTTCCGCGACGTCGCCCTGTGGCGAGGACATGGAATATGACGCGCAATTTCTGCAATTGGAACGTGATGCCAAGGGCCAACCCGAACGCAGCATGGGCGACTCGATCCTGCCCGCTGAGCCGCCCGAGTGGCGCAGCATCCAGCAGCAAAGCCTCGACCTGTTGCAGCGCAGCAAAGACCTGCGCATCACCCACTTTCTGCTGCAAAGCACACTCGCCCTCCAGGGTGTGGCCGGGCTGGCCGAAGTCCTCACGCTGATCGACACCTTGCTGCGCCAATACTGGGCCGATCTGCACCCGCGCCTGGATGCCGACGATGACAACGACCCCACCGTGCGCATCAACGCCCTTACCGGCCTGACCTGCGAGACCAATATTCGTCTGCTGCGCGAAAGCATCCTGACGCGCTCGCGCACCTTCGGGCCCGTGACCCTGCGCGCAGCGCTCAACGCCAGCGGCCTGCAGAGTTTTGCCGATGAGCAGTTGGGCAACCAGCAACTCAACGCCGCGTTCCTGGACAGCGACCCCGAACAACTGCAAGCCACCCGTGACGCCTTGAGCGCGGCGCGTGCGGCGTGCGAGGCCATTGAGCAACAGGTCAATGACCAAGTCGGTTCCGCCCAGGGCGTGGACCTCAGCGCCTTGAAGCAGCCGCTCAAACAGGCCCTGCAACTACTCAACCAAGCGGTGCCAGGCACCGACAGCAGCAGCGATCCCGAGGCCGTCAGTGAAGACAATGCCCCCTCGGTCGATAACGCCGCCGCGCCCGCAGCTCCTCGCCCTTCTGGCGACATCGCCACCCGCGACGATGTGCTGCGCAGCCTCGACAAGATCCTTGCGTACTACACCCGCCACGAGCCTTCGAGCCCGCTGCCGGTGCTGTTGAACCGAGCCAAGAATCTGGTACATGCCGACTTTGCGGCCATCGTGCGCAATCTGATTCCCGATGGCATGTCCCAATTTGAAAACCTGCGCGGCCCCGAAAGCGAGTAAGCCGCCGGACCGTGCAGTAACAACACCGTCGCTCAAGCGACCAGGAGCAGCAACGTGGCGAAGCAAAGTTCTCAGAAATTCATCGCGCGCAACCGTGCGCCTCGAGTGCAGATCGAGTACGACGTCGAGCTTTACGGCGCCGAGAAAAAGGTCCAGCTGCCCTTCGTGATGGGCGTGATGGCCGACCTCGCCGGCAAGCCTGCCGAGCCGCTGGCACCCGTGGCCGACCGCAAGTTCCTTGAGGTGGACGTCGACAACTTCGACTCACGCCTCAAGGCCATGCAGCCACGCGTCGCGTTCCACGTACCCAATGAGCTGACAGGCGAAGGCAACCTGAGCCTGGACATCACCTTCGAAAGCATGGACGACTTCAGCCCGGCCGCCGTGGCCCGCAAGGTCGACTCCCTGAATCAGCTGCTCGAAGCCCGCACCCAATTGGCCAACCTGCTGACCTACATGGACGGCAAGACCGGCGCTGAAGAAATCATCATGAAGGCGATCAAGGACCCGGCATTGCTTCAGGCACTTGCCAGCGCGCCCAAGCCTGCAGGGGAGCAGTAATCATGACGGACAATACCGCCCGCGAAGGCAGCCAGATCCTGGGTACCACCGAAGAAGCCAGCGAGTTCGCGAACCTGCTGCTGCAAGAATTCAAACCCAAGACCGAGCGTGCCCGCGAAGCCGTTGAAACCGCGGTGCGCACCCTGGCTGAACAGGCCCTGGCGCAAACCGACCTGGTGTCCAACGACGCGATCAAGTCGATCGAATCGATCATCGCCGCCATCGACGCCAAGCTCACCGCCCAGGTCAACCAGATCATCCACCACCAGGATTTCCAACAACTGGAAAGCGCCTGGCGTGGCCTGCATTACCTGGTCAATAACACCGAGAGCGATGAGCAACTGAAGATTCGCGTGCTCAACATCTCCAAGCCAGACCTGCACAAGACCCTGAAGAAATTCAAGGGCACCGCGTGGGACCAGAGCCCGATCTTCAAGAAGATGTACGAAGAAGAATACGGCCAGTTCGGTGGCGAACCTTACGGCTGCCTGGTGGGTGACTACTACTTCGACCAGTCGCCGCCCGACGTGGAACTGCTGGGCGAGCTGTCAAAAGTCTGCGCCGCCATGCACTCGCCTTTCATCGCTGCGGCCTCGCCGACCGTGATGGGCATGGGTTCGTGGCAGGAACTGTCGAACCCACGCGACCTGACCAAGATCTTCACCACCCCGGAATACGCCGGCTGGCGCTCGCTGCGTGAATCGGAAGACTCGCGCTACATCGGCCTGACCATGCCGCGCTTCCTGGCACGCCTGCCGTACGGCGCCAAGACCGACCCGGTAGAAGCCTTCGCCTTCGAAGAAAACACCGACGGCGCCGACAGCTCCAAGTACACCTGGGCCAACGCCGCCTACGCCATGGCAGTGAACATCAACCGTTCGTTCAAGCACTACGGCTGGTGCTCGCGCATCCGCGGTATCGAGTCTGGTGGTGAAGTGGAAAACCTGCCGGCCCACACGTTCCCTACCGATGACGGTGGCGTGGACATGAAGTGCCCGACCGAAATCGCCATCAGTGACCGCCGTGAAGCGGAACTGGCGAAGAACGGTTTCATGCCGCTGCTGCACAAGAAAAACACCGACTTCGCCGCGTTCATTGGCGCCCAGTCGCTGCAAAAGCCTGCCGAATACGACGACCCGGACGCCACCGCCAACGCCAACCTGGCCGCACGCCTGCCGTACCTGTTCGCCACCTGCCGTTTCGCCCACTACTTGAAGTGCATCGTGCGCGACAAGGTCGGCTCCTTCAAAGAGAAGGACGAAATGCAGCGCTGGTTGCAGGACTGGATCCTCAACTACGTCGACGGCGACCCGGCGCACTCCACCGAAACCACCAAGGCCCAGCACCCGTTGGCGGCGGCCGAAGTGATCGTGGAAGAAGTCGAAGGCAACCCGGGGTATTACAACTCCAAGTTCTACCTGCGCCCGCACTATCAGCTTGAAGGGCTGACGGTGTCGTTGCGCCTGGTATCGAAGCTGCCCTCGGCAAAAAGCGCATAAGTAACGGTTGAGCTAGCTCGTTCCCACGCTCCGCGTGGGAGTGCCGCCCGGGACGCTCTGCGCCCCGGTGACGCGTAGCGTCACAGGATGCGTTACCACGCAGAGCGTGGGAACGATCACCCAATCAAGTGGCATGGGCCACACAGGGAGAAAACATGGCTGTTGATATTTTCATCAAGATCGGCGACATCAAGGGCGAGTCCATGGACAAGGCCCACAAGGACGAAATCGATGTGTTGAACTGGAGCTGGGGCATGTCCCAGTCCGGCAACATGCACGTCGGCGGTGGCGGTGGCGCGGGCAAGGTGAATATCCAGGACCTGTCGCTGACCAAGTACGTCGACAAGGCTTCGCCCAACCTGATGATGCACTGCGCCAGCGGCAAGCACATCGACAAGGTCAAGCTGACCGTGCGCAAGGCCGGTGGCGAGAGCCAGGTCGAGTACATGGTGATCAACCTGGAAGAAGTGCTGGTCACCTCCTTGAGCACCGGCGGTTCGGGCAGCGATGATCGCCTGACCGAAAACGTCACCCTGAACTTCGCCCAAGTGATGGTCGACTACCAGCCGCAGAAAGCCGACGGCACCAAAGACGGCGGCGCCATCAAGTTTGGCTGGAACATTCGCTCCAACACCAAACGCTGATAGCCCTTGTGGCCGTGGCCCGGTGCCACGGCCATTGTGTCCCTCTCGCAACCCGTCCGTGGAGCTGCTTTGGTGGTAACTGAAATCGCTTCCCGCGACCGTCTGCAACCGTCCCTGCTGGACCGGTTGACCGACGACGACCCGACCAACCCCAAGGAAAGCGCCGACAAACGCGTGCTGTCCCTGACCCAATTGAAGGCCTCGGTGCTGCGTGACCTGGCGTGGTTGCTTAACACCACCTCGTTACTCGATACCGATGCCACGCTGCACACCCCGGCCGGCACTTCGGTGGTCAATTACGGCCTGCCAGCACTGGCGGGCAACAGCGCGTCGAGCGTCGATATCAAAGCCCTGGAAGCCTTGATTTACCAGGCCATCGCCACTTTCGAGCCGCGTATTTTGCGCCACACATTGCGGGTCAAGGCGCGCATGGGCCATGGCGAGATGAATCACAACGCCCTGAGTTTCGAGATTGAAGGCGACCTGTGGGCACAGCCGGTGCCGTTACGTTTGCTGTTGCAGACCGACGTGGACCTGGAGTCCGGCCATGTGCGCGTGCTCAATGCCGACCAGCGGAGACGCCCATGAACCCGCGCCTGCTGGAGCTGTACAACCAGGAACTGCACCACGTGCGCGAAAGCGCCGCCGAGTTCGCCAAGGAATACCCGAAGATCGCCAGTCGGCTGACCCTGTCCGGCATGGACTGCGCCGACCCGTACGTCGAACGTTTGCTTGAAGGCTTCGCCTATCTCACGGCCCGCGTGCAGCTCAAGCTCGACGCCGAGTACCCGACCTTCACCCACAACTTGCTGGAAATCGCCTACCCGCACTACTTGGCACCGACGCCGTCGATGACCGTAGTGCAATTGCAGACCGACCCCGATGAAGGCTCCCTGGCCGGCGGTTTCCCGCTGCCCCGGGACACGGTGCTGCGTGCCGCCCTGGGCCGTGAAACCCAGACCTGCTGCGAGTACCGCACCGCGCACCCGGTGACGCTGTGGCCGTTGCAGGTCAGCAACGCCGAATATTTCGGCAACCCCGCCGCCGTGCTCGGACGCCTGGCCGCCAGCGAACCGAAAGCCAAGGCGGGCCTGCGCCTGACCCTGCGCACCGGTGCCGAGCTGCCGTTCAACAGCCTCGACCTGGATACCTTGCCGCTGTACCTGAGCGGCGCTGATGAACAACCGTTTCGCCTCTACGAACAACTGCTGGGCAATGCCTGCGCGGTGTTTGCGCGCCAGCCCGGTGGCGATTGGGTCGAGCGCCTGCCCCAGGGCGCGTTGCGCTCGCGGGGGTTCGATGATGCCGATGCGGCCATGCTGGTGGTGGCACGGGCGTTCCAGGGCTATCGCCTGTTGCAGGAGTACTTCGCCCTGCCCCATCGCTTCCTGTTCGTTGAGTTCGCCGAGTTGAGACGCGCGGTCAAGCGGTGTGACGGCCAGGAGCTGGAACTGATCGTGTTGTTCGACCGCCACGAACCGAGCCTGGAAGGCAGTGTCGGCGCGGCGCAGTTCTTGCCGTTCTGCACGCCCGCCATCAACCTGTTCCCCAAGCGCGTGGACCGCATCCACTTGTCCGACCGGGTCAATGAACACCATGTGATCGCCGACCGTACGCGGCCGATGGATTTCGAGATTCACTCCTTGAGCGGCATTACCGGCCATGGCACCGGACCGGAGCAGCCGTTCTTGCCGTTCTACGCAGTGCGCGATCCGTCGCGCTATGGCCGCGACCAGGCGTATTACAGCGTGCGCCGCGAGCCACGGGTGCTGTCCAGCGACCAACGCCGCAATGGCCCACGCTCCACTTATGTGGGCAGTGAAACCTTCGTCAGCCTGGTGGACAGCCGCCAGGCGCCGTATCGCCATGACCTGCGCCAACTGGGCGTGACGGCGCTGTGCACCAACCGGGACCTGCCGCTGTTCATGAGCGTGGGCAACGGCAAGACCGACTTCACCCTGGCCGACAGCGCGCCGGTACTGGCCGTGCGATGCGTCGCCGGGCCAAGCCGCCCGCGTGCCAGCCACGCACATGACGCCAAGGCCTGGCGCCTGATCAGCCAGTTGTCGCTCAACTACCTCTCCTTGAGCGAACAGGGCCAGGGCGCCGGCGCCTTGCGCGAATTGCTGCGCCTGTACGGCGACAGCAATGACGCCGCCCTGCAATTGCAGATCGAAGGCCTGCGCGAAGTCAGCAGCAAGGCGGTGACCCGACGCCTGCCGATGCCTGGCCCGATTGTGTTTGGCCGCGGCCTGGAAATCACCCTGGAGTTCGATGAAAACGCGTTTCGCGGCACCGGCGTGTTCCTGCTCGGTGCAGTGCTGGAGCGCTTCCTGGCACGCTACGTGTCGATCAACAGCTTTACCGAGACGGTGATCCGTACCACCGAACGCGGCGAGATCATGCGATGGAAAGCCAAGCCCGGACGGCGTCCGACCCTGTGAGAACCCTGGACGCGATGCACCAGGAGCCCTGGGAATATGACTTCTTCCAGGCATTGCGGCGCATCGAGTGCGAAACGCCCGAGCTGCCACGCCTGGGCCATTCCCTGCGCCTGGCCGATGATCCGCTGCGCCTGGGGCAGCAGGCCGATTGCACCTTCGCACCCGCCACCCTCGCCTCGGTCGCCCCCGGTGGCGACGGCAAGCCGGCGCGGTTGGAGCAGTTCTTCTTCGGCCTCGGCGGCCCCAACGGGCCGCTGCCGCTGCACATCACCGAGTACGTACGCGAGCGCCAACGCAATAACGCCGACAGCACCAGCAAGCAGTTCCTGGATGTATTCCACCATCGCCTGCTGACCCTGTTCTATCGGGCCTGGGCCGAGGCGCGGCCAACGGTCAGCCATGACCGCCCGGACGATGACTACTGGTCCGCCCGCCTCGCCGCCCTGAGTGGCCGCGGGATGCCGAGCCTGCTCAATCAAGGGCTGATCCCCGATACCGCGAAGCTACATTACAGCGGCCATCTGTCGGCGCAAACCCGCTACCCGGATGGCTTGAAAGCGATCCTGGGCGAGTACTTCGGCCTGCCGGTAGAGATCGAGGAATACGTCGGCCAATGGCTTGAACTGCCCGAACGCAGCCGCGTGGGGGTCAGCGCCAACCAGTTGGGCGTGGACTTCTGCCTGGGCAGCCACGTATGGGACCGCCAGCACAAATTCCGCATCCGCCTGGGCCCGCTCACGCTGGATAACTACATGGGCATGCTGCCCGGCCAACAGCCGTTCAACGAGCTGGTGGCGTGGGTGGCCGAGTACCTGGGCCATGAATTGGACTGGGACTTGAACCTGGTTTTGCAACAACCCGAAGTACCGGCGCTGCAACTCAACGGCCAGTTCCGCCTGGGCTTCAACACCTGGCTCGGCCAACCTGCGCATGACGCCAACGACCTAATCCTGGCCCGGCATTACGCCGACCACGCCACCACCTCAAGGAATCCAGAGCATGGGTGAAATCAGTCGCGCCGCACTGTTCGGCAAACTCAACAGCGTGGCCTACAAAGCCATCGAAGCCGCCACCGTGTTCTGCAAATTACGGGGCAATCCGTATGTGGAACTGGCCCACTGGTTTCACCAGTTGTTGCAACTGCAGGACTCCGACCTGCACCGCATCATCCGCCAGTTCAACGTGGAGCCGGCGCGCCTGGCCCGCGACCTCACCGAAGCCCTGGACCGCCTGCCGCGCGGCTCCACGTCGATCACCGACCTGTCCTCCCATGTGGAAGAGGCCGTAGAACGCGGCTGGGTGTATGGCAGCCTGATGTTCGGCGAAAGCCAGGTGCGCACCGGTTATCTGGTGCTGGGCATCTTGAAGACACCGAGCCTGCGCCATGCGCTGCTGGGCCTGTCCGGCGAGTTCGACAAGATCAAGGCCGAGGCCTTGAGCGAGCGCTTTGACGAATACGTCGGTGACTCGCCGGAAAATGCCTTGAGCGCCAGCGACGGTTTCAATGCCGGTGTGCCAGGCGAGGCCAGCGGTGCCATGGCGCCCAGCGCGATGGGCAAGCAGGAAGCGCTCAAGCGTTTCACTGTGGACCTGACCGAACAGGCCCGCAGCGGCAAGCTCGACCCAATCGTGGGCCGTGACGAGGAGATCCGACAACTGGTGGACATCCTCATGCGTCGGCGCCAGAACAACCCGATCCTTACCGGTGAAGCCGGGGTGGGCAAGACCGCCGTGGTCGAAGGTTTCGCCCTGCGCATCGTCGCCGGTGACGTGCCGCCTGCGCTCAAGGACGTGGAGCTGCGCAGCCTCGACGTGGGCTTGCTGCAAGCCGGCGCCAGCATGAAAGGCGAGTTCGAACAGCGCCTGCGCCAGGTCATCGAAGACGTGCAGGCCTCGCCCAAGCCGATCATCCTGTTTATCGACGAAGCCCATACCCTGGTGGGTGCCGGTGGCGCTGCCGGCACCGGTGACGCAGCCAACCTGCTCAAGCCTGCCCTGGCCCGTGGCACCTTGCGTACCGTGGCTGCCACCACCTGGGCCGAGTACAAAAAGCACATCGAGAAAGACCCGGCCCTGACCCGCCGCTTCCAAGTGGTGCAGGTTGCCGAACCGTCGGAAGACAAGGCCCTGCTGATGATGCGCGGCGTGGCTTCCACCATGGAAAAACACCATCAGGTGCAGATCCTCGACGAAGCTCTGGAAGCCTCAGTGAAGCTCTCCCACCGCTACATTCCGGCGCGCCAGTTGCCGGACAAATCCGTGAGCCTGCTCGACACCGCCTGCGCCCGCGTCGCCATCAGCCTGCACGCGGTACCCGCGGAAGTGGACGACAGCCGTCGCCGTATCGAGGCCCTGGAAACCGAGCTGCAAATCATCGCCCGCGAACAGGCCATCGGCATTGCCATTGGTACGCGCCAAAGCAACAGCGAAGCCTTGTTGAGCAGCGAGCGCGAGCGCCTGGCGACCCTGGAAAACCGTTGGGCCGAAGAGAAAGCCCTGGTGGATGAGCTGCTCGCCACCCGTGCCACCTTGCGCGAAAAGGCCGGTGTAGTAGACAGCGGCAGCGATGAGTTGCGCCTGCAACTGATCGACCTGCAACAGCGCCTCACCGCCCTGCAAGGCGAAACCCCGTTGATCCTGCCGACCGTGGATTATCAGGCCGTGGCCTCGGTGGTCGCCGACTGGACCGGCATCCCGGTGGGCCGCATGGCGCGCAATGAGCTGGAGACTGTGCTCAACCTCGACCAACACTTGAAGAAACGCATCATCGGCCAGGACCATGCCCTGCAGATGATCGCCAAGCGCATCCAGACCTCCCGCGCCGGCCTCGACAACCCGAGCAAGCCGATTGGCGTGTTCATGCTGGCCGGCACCTCGGGTGTGGGCAAGACCGAAACCGCCCTGGCCCTGGCCGAAGCCATGTATGGCGGTGAGCAGAACGTCATCACCATCAACATGAGCGAGTTCCAGGAAGCCCACACCGTGTCCACCCTCAAGGGCGCGCCACCGGGCTATATCGGCTACGGCGAAGGCGGTGTGCTGACCGAAGCGGTACGGCGCAAACCCTACAGCGTGGTGCTGCTCGATGAGGTGGAGAAAGCTCACCCGGACGTGCATGAGATCTTCTTCCAGGTGTTCGACAAGGGCGTGATGGAGGACGGCGAGGGCCGGGTGATCGACTTCAAGAACACCTTGATCCTGCTGACCACCAATGCCGGGACAGAGCTGATATCCCAGGTGTGCAAAGACCCGGCGAACATCCCCGAGCCCGAGGAAATCGCCAAGGCCCTGCGCCAGCCACTGCTGGAGATTTTCCCGCCGGCCTTGCTCGGCCGCCTGGTGACCATCCCGTACTACCCGCTGAGCGATGAGATGCTCAAAGCGATCACGCGCCTGCAACTGAACCGCATCAAGAAACGTGTGGAGAACACCCACAAAGTCGCGTTCGAGTATGACGACGCAGTGGTCGACCTGATCGTCTCGCGCTGCACCGAGACCGAAAGCGGCGGGCGCATGATCGACACCATCCTGACCAACAGCCTGCTGCCGGACATGAGCCGCGAGTTCCTCACGCGCATGTTGGAAGGCAAGGCACTGGCGGGGGTGCGGATCAGTAGTCGGGATAATGAACTGCACTACGACTTCAGCGACACCGAATAACTATTGTTGGAATACGGTCAGTGTGGGAGCTGGCTTGCCTGCGATAGCGGTCTGACATTCAGCATTGATGTTGACTGATCCACCGCTATCGCAGGCAAGCCAGCTCCCACAGTTGATCCGGTTCCGTCAGTGATGACGGTATTTACGGGACTACCGATGCTATTCAACCAAGCCTCACGCCTGGCCAAGATCAACAGCCCCCTCGGGCCGGATGTGCTGCTGCTCAACGAAATGGGCGGCGGTGAAGAGTTGGGCCGGCTGTTCAACTATGAGCTGCAACTGACGTCCCTGGACGCCAACATCGACCTGAACCAATTGCTGGGTAAACCGATGAGCGTCGGCCTGCAACTGGCGGACGGCGGCGAGCGGCATTTCCACGGGATCGTTGCGCGGTGCAGCCAGAACATCGACAAAGGCCAGTTCGCCAGTTACCAAGTCACCCTGCGCCCTTGGCTGTGGTTGCTCAGCCGCACCTCCGACTGCCGGATTTTCCAGAACCTGAGCATCCCGCAGATCATCAAGCAGGTGTTCCGTGACCTGGGTTTTTCCGACTTTGAAGACACCCTCAGCCGGCCGTATCGCGAGTGGGAGTACTGCGTGCAGTACCGCGAGACCAGCTTCGATTTCGTCAGCCGACTGATGGAACAGGAAGGCATCTACTACTTCTTCCGCCATGAACAGGACCGCCATGTGCTGGTGCTGGCCGACGCCTATGGCGCCCACACCAGCGTGCCCGGCTACGCGTCGATCCCCTACTACCCCAAGGACGAGCAGCAGCGCGAACGCGACCATATGCACAATTGGCACCTGGCGCAGGAGGTGCAGCCGGGCTCGCTGGAGCTCAACGACTACGACTTCCAGCGCCCCAGCGCGAGCATCGACGTGCGCTCGGCCATGCCGCGCCCGCACACCGCCGGCGACTACCCGCTGTACGACTACCCCGGTACCTACGTGCAAAGCGCCGACGGCGAACACTATGCGCGCACCCGCATCGAGGCCCTGCAAACCCTGCATGAACAGATTGAGTTCAGCGGCAATGCGCGCGGGCTGGGCTCGGGCCATCTGTTCAGCCTCACCGGTTTCAGTCGCCAGGACCAGAACCGCGAGTACCTGATCGTCGGTTGCCGCTACTTCATCGTGCAAGAAAGCCTGGAAAGCGGTGGCGGTTCAGGCTCGGCGCAGTTTGAAAGCAGCCTGACCTGCATCGACGCCCAACAGAGTTTCCGCCCGCTGGCCAATACTCACCGCCCCATCGTCAAAGGCCCGCAGACCGCCTTGGTGGTAGGCCCCAAGGGCGAGGAAATCTGGACCGACCAGTACGGCCGCGTGAAGGTGCATTTCTACTGGGACCGCCATGACCAATCCAACGAGAACAGCTCGTGCTGGATTCGTGTGTCGCAATCCTGGGCCGGCAAGAACTGGGGCTCGATGCAGATTCCGCGCATCGGCCAAGAGGTGATCGTCAGCTTCCTCGAAGGCGACCCCGACCGACCGATCATCACCGGGCGGGTGTACAACGCTGAGCAGACGGTGCCCTACGACTTGCCGGAGAACGCCACCCAGAGCGGCATGAAAAGTCGCTCCAGCAAAGGCGGCACGCCGGCCAACTTCAATGAAATCCGCATGGAGGACAAGAAGGGCTTGGAGCAGTTGTATATCCATGCCGAGCGTAACCAGGACATCGTGGTGGAGGTGGATGAAAGCCACTCGGTGGGGCATGACCGCAACAAGAGTATTGGGCATAACGAGACGGTGACCATTGGCAGTAACCGCCTGCGGGTTGTGCGCAATAACGACACGGTGATCGTGGGCGGTGCCAAGTCCGACAGCGCCGCCACGAGTTACACCATCGAGGCCGGCGAGAGTCTTCGCCTGGTGTGCGGCGACAGCGTGATTGAGCTCAAGGCTGGCGGCGACATCAACCTGACCTGTGGCTCGTTCAACCTGTTTTCCACCGGCAGCAGCAAGATCCAGACGAAGGGCAAGCTGGACATCAACCTGGGCAGCGACAAAGGCACTTCGCCGGGTGCCCAGGGCGTGCAAAGCACGATCAAGTCCGCCGTCGAGTCAAAATTCCCCGGTAAGCCCGGTGCTGGTCAATAACGAGATTTTGTCACCATGAACTACCTGATCAACGAAGCCCAATTCACCCTTCCCGACGCCGAGCTACAGGACACCTCCATCAATATCCTCAAGTTCGCCAAGCTGGGCACCACCCTGGTGGTGAGCCGCAGCCCGTTGGCGGACGGCGAAAGCCTGCAAAGCAATTTTGAAGGCCAGCTGAAAAAACTCGAGCAGCAGGTCAAAGATCTGCGCTATAGCCCTGCACAAGCGGTCAAGGTCGGCCCAGCGCAGGACATCGATGCGTTTGAAGTGCAGAACCACTTCAACAAAGGCAGCGACAACATTTACCAGTATCAGCTGGCGATGCAGATACCTGGCACCCGCAATCTGATTGCCCTGAGCTACGTCAAGACCCAGCCCCTGGGCCCTGCCGAAGCGGCACACTGGGCAACGCTGAAAAACACACTCCACTTCCTCGCCACGCCCTGAGTCGAGTCTGAGCAATGAGTGAGGATCTTTGGGCGGCCCGCGAAGGCGACGCACTGCTGCACACCTCGGTGATGGCCGATATTCTCGGCGGCGTGCTGGAAGTGGCCGCCTATGCGGCGCTCACCACCGTGGGCTGCCTGGCCGTTGCCGGGGCGGTGTTCCTCGCGACGGGTGCAACCATCGCCACCGGCGGTGTAGCCCTGGTGTTGGTGGTGGGCGCGGTCGTCGGTATTACCGCTGGCCTCACGGGGGCGGACTTGAAGATATCCAGTTGGTGCGAGTCCGCCGCCAACTGGGTGTTCCCGCCGGTGATCGATGCCTTCATCACCAGCGGTTCGCACAACGTGTTCATCAATGGCAAAAAGGCCGCCCGCGCCGCAGGCAAGATGACGGCTGTACCGGTCGCGCCCAGCGAGCCGGCAGCGCCGAGCTTCCTGGATATGGCCGGGGAGTTTTTCTCGCAGATGTGGCGCCCGACCGTCGCCTCGCCCGCCCCCGGCACCGAGCCGTGCCCGCTGGACACCGTGGCGTGCAACAAGCATCCGCCCATGCCCCTGCAGTTTATTGCCGAAGGTTCCAGCTCGGTGTTCATCAACGGGCAGCCTGCGGCACGCAGCGGTGATCGCAGTACCTGTGACGCCAAGATTGGGACGGCTGAGGGCCTGATTTCGCCGGATGTGCGCATTGGTGGTGAGACCATTGTGGTGCAGGAGATTCGTAGCGGGAAAACGCCGGGGGTGGGGCTGGCGATTACTGCCTTGTTGATGCTACGCGGCAATGTGAAGTGCTTTTGGAGCAAACTGCCCTGCCTGTTCGGCAGTGTGGTGGTAGGGGCTGGAGTCTCCTATGGCACCAGCAAAATAACCTCTGCGCTCAAGAGCGCCATGAACGGCTCCCCCAACCCCGTGCACAGTGCGACCGGCGCTAAGATTCTAGGTGATGAGGATGAACTGGATTTCGTGCTTCCTGGGCTGTTTCCCATCGATTGGCAGCGTTTCTACAGCAGCCTCGACGCACGGACCGACGGTCTCTTTGGCGCGGGCTGGAGCGTTGCCTATGAGGTATCGGTCGAGATCGATAAAGACGAAAACTTGTTTTATATCGATGAACAGGGAAGGCGCTTGGAGATCGGTTACATCCCTGCGTCCGGCGGAGCATTCGACCCAGTCGAAGGTCTTGCGGTCAGGCGCAGTGGTGACGCAGCGGTCTTGATCGAGAGTACCGACGGCCTGTATCGGCTGTTCGAACTCGACCCGCAGAACCACTCTCGAATGCGTCTGCAACTGCTAGGTGATCGCAATGAAGGGCGGATCTTCCTTGATTACGATGCCCAAGGACGGCTGTGCCGCCTGCGCGACACCCATGACTTGATGCACGTCGACCTAAGCTACACCGCAGAGCATCCTGGGCGTGTAAGCCATATCGAACGCCGTTACCTGCGCCAAGACCATTTCGATGGGCGCTGCGACGTGCTCGTCAGCTATCGCTATGACAGCAACGGCGATCTTGCCGAAGTCTTGGACGCCCAGGGCACGACCCTTCGCAGCTTTGCCTACGACAGCGGCAGGCGCATGACCGTGCACCGATTGCCGAGTGGCATGCGCTGCTTCTACCAATGGGCTCAAGTACCTGGACCAGACGGCTCGGAATGGCGCGTCAGTCGGCACTGGACAGATGCGGGTGATGAATACACCTTCGACTACGACTTGGATGCGGGCATTACGCGCGTCACCGACGGGTTGAGGCGCGTCAGCACTCGGCATTGGAATCCGCAGTTCCAGATCACTCGCTACATCGATAACCTCGGCCATACGTGGCAGTTTGAATGGAGCGAAGATCGCCAACTGCTCGGTGCGATTGACCCGCAAAACGGCCAGTGGCGTTTCAACTATGACGCGTGCGGCAACCTGAGCGCCGTCATCGATCCACTGTCCAGAACCAGCAGCACGCAGTGGCTGGCGCATTGGGCATTGCCCGAGGTGGAAACCGATACTGCGGGCCACAGCTGGCATTATCGCTACGACCAGCGTGGTAACTGCATCGAGGAAATCAACCCCCTGGGCAACCGTACGCGCTATGTCTATGACGGTTTCGGCCAGCCGGTACGCATCATCGATGCGACCGAAAAAACCAGAACATTGCATTGGAACGAATGGAGCCAACTGGTCGAAGAAGTGGACTGCTCGGGTTATCCCACTCGCTATCAGTACGACGCCTTCGGCAATTTGGTGGTGCAGACCAATGCCGAGGGTGAATCGGTGCGCTATCGGTACGGTCCTCAGGGGCTACTACTGGAATGCCAGCTTCCAGATGGCCGCGTCGAACTGTTCCAGCGCAGCGCAAATGGTTATCTGACTGCCCACGTTGACCCTGCCGGCAGCACCACACGCTATGACTATGACGTTCGTGGCTTGGTCAAACAACGCCGGGATGCGCATAACCGTTCGGTGATGTTCGATCATGATGCCTACGGACGACTCCGCAAGCTGACCAACGAGAATGGCGAGAGCTATCGCTTTGAGTGGGACGCAGCCGACCGCATGGTGCAGCAGCAGGATCTGGATCAAAGCCGACGCTGCTACACCTACGATTCACTGGACGATATTGTTGCCGTGGACTATCTACCGGGAACAGAGGGCGAGCCGGTAGCGCCGTTGTCGCACCAGTTTCAGCGCGATCCTGTTGGCCGCCTGGTCAGTAAAACCACCGCGGACGGCACCACGGTCTATGAACACGACCTGAACGACCAGTTGGTCGGTGTCACCTTCACCGCCCTTGATGGCCGCCAGCAGCTACTCGGTTTCAGCTATGACGCGCTGGGGCAACTGCTTGAGGAGCAAAGCTCGGCAGGGTCTGTGCAGCATCGTTACGACGAGCTGGGAAACCTGGTTCAAACCGGCTTGCCCGACGGTCGATGGTTGAACAGGCTGTACTACGGTAGCGGCCACCTGCATCAGTTGAACATCGATGGAAAAGTCATCAGCGACTTTGAGCGTGATCGCTTGCATCGCGAAGTACAGCGTACCCAGGGCCAACTCAAAACGAGTACCGCATACGACCGAAGTGGCAGGGTTCGCTCACGACAGCGTCGCAGCATTGACCAGCCTTGGCAGTTGCCTCCCCTGGTCGAGACGGACTATAGCTTCGACCCCAGTGACAACCTGATCGGGCGACGTCGTATAAACCACCAACATGATCATCAAGAACATCTGGGTTACGACAGCACCGACCGAATCCTTTTAAGCCACCAAGTTGGCCGGACCGAAACATACGCCTATGACGCTGCGGCCAATCTGCTGGACCGCCCAAATCAAGGTGGTCTCATACGACATAATCGCCTGCTCGTCTATCAAGACATACGGTATGCCTATGATGCTTTAGGAAGAATGATCGAAAAACGCAGCTCTGCTCGTGGCTTGCAGCGCTTTGCCTACGATGCGGAAAGCCGGCTGGTTGAAGTGCGAAATGAGAGCGGCCACGTGGTCAGGATGACCTATGACCCCCTAGGGCGGCGGATCGAAAAAACCGAGCATGATTACAATGGCCGCCCGTTGGGCCAGACGAGTTTCACCTGGGATGGTTTACGTCTGTTGCAGGAGTTCAAACACAGCCAGACCAGTCTGTATCTATACGAAGGTGAAAGCTACGTGCCCCTGGCCAGGATTGACGGCATCGGCCCACTGCAAAAAACCCGCTACTACCACAATGATCTTAACGGACTGCCGGAGCGACTGACCGAGGCCGATGGGCAAATTACCTGGCGTGCGACTTATCAGGTGTGGGGCAATACCTTGGAAGAGGTGCGGGAGCCACATTACATTGAAGAGCAAAATCTACGATTCCAAGGGCAGTATCTGGATCGGGAGACGGGGCTGCATTTTAATACATTCCGGTTTTATGATCCCGACGTGGGGCGTTTTACAACGCCGGACCCTGTCGGGCTAGCAGGAGGTTTTAACCTTTATCAGTATTCTCCTAACCCCTCGGGATGGATCGATCCGTTGGGATGGGCACCGTGCGGCTCAACCACTGCTAAGCTTCAAGCGCATGCCAATGCAGCGAAGAAGGCTGTCTACAGTAACCCCCAAAGGTCATTGACCCCGAGGCAAAGAGCAGCGGTGAAACGAGCCTATGATAGAGGCGATCTCGGACAAGCACGCTCTCGCTATCGCAGGTATGTAGGGCAGAGAATTGATGCAAACTTCAAAACCAGAGTAAAAAATGATCCATCATTGGGACACCTGGAGGTATCGAAATCAGGGCAGCGTCTTCCCGATGTGTATGAAACTAAAACTAAAACCTGGTGGGACCTCACGACTAAGGCTGATTGGAAAAGAGGCACGCATCAGCGGCGTTATGGGGACTGGGGCAATGGTTATGAAGGAATATTATGGTGAATGACAAAATGCCATCATTCGTACTGTCAGGCATACAGCAGGACGGGCTTGTGTTACCTAAAAAAACGCGTTTTGAAAAAGAACGTGTTATCGATTGTAAATTAAAAGATGCGAAGCTCTCCGATCCGATTTTCGATCAGTGTATATTGGAAAGCTGCAGCTTTGAGAAAAGTGATTTTTCCGGTTCAAGATTTTTCAATAAGACCTTATTAGCCCATTGTCACTTCAAGACGGTTGACTTTCAGGCTTCAGGCTTCAGCAACAGCAAATTCGAGAACTGCACTTTCATAAAGTGCAACTTTCGAGAAGCGTCTTTAAAAGATTGCGAATTCAGCAACTGCATATTTACCCAGTGCAAGATCATTGACAACTCGTTCAATGCCAGCAAAATAAAAAACCTCAAGTTTTCGGGAAAATTACAAGAGGTAAGTTTCATATCCGAACCGCCCAACACCCCCCTTCTTGTTGATTTTGAATTGTGCAAACTGGATTGGGTAACGTTTACAGACTGTGATCTTGAGCAGATCATTCCCCCTGCAGATCCCCAGCACATTTTTTTCAAAGACGTGTCTGTTCGCGCCCGCAAAGCGCTCGCATTGATTATCTCTGAGCCAGAAAACCCGATCAATAAGTTATTGAAACGCCGTCTGCAAAAGCTCACAACGCAACGAGGCGCACTCTTCAATATCAAGAATCTTGAAGAGTACGAAGGGCCGGAATTCACCAAACAATTTATCGAGTTTCTTCAGGGCACTTAAAAACAGAGGGGCAATCCTGAATTAAAAGTTCTGATGATCGGAGCCAAAATTAATGACAGGACGCTAAAAATGGGCAGATCACTCAGATCAAAGTCGACACAAAAGTCAGATAAACCTGTCACCTTCATTGGTGCTCTTGCCCATAAAAAGAGACAACGTTATTTAAGCCAATAACGCTCGTCGCATTGCCTGCCCACTTGTTAAATAAACACTATACCTCCCTTACACGCCAGGTGTTTTCTGCGATCTCTGATTCTGAACAATCTTCAATAAATTGATCATTTCATTTATGTGTTCCTGACGTTTTTCAATATTGTCCATACGAGATTCTTCAGTCGGCGCCACTGATGATTCGGCCGCTTCGTACGGTTCGTAAAGAAGTTTGAAACGTTTAGCGAGCTCCGGCATTTGCTCTTCGATTGCATCCATCGACGCCTCAAGGTTCTTCAGGCGCCCATCTGTGTCCTTAGGCGCTTGATCGCTCGGCTGCACCGCATTTGCTTCTGCTCCTAAGTTGAGAAAAATAAACAGGTTGGCCGTTGCCTCATTTTTTATTTCAGCACCGGTGAGGCGAGCCTCCATTTTTTGCTCTTTCGTCGCGGAAGGGTCTACGGTTCCAATCGTGCCATCTGCATTCTGTACTGGCGCTCCTGGCATCTGACTTTGCGCTGTAAATTTATTCTGGAAGTAGTTAGACGTGAATTGCTGGCCGACAGTGAAGGGGCTGCTGATTATGTTGTTTGCACTGGCCGTTATAAAAGCATTACGCACACTGGCCGCTACTGATGGAGGGGCCGGCGGCAAGTTCTGTGGCTGACTCACAATGTTTTGCGCGGTGCTCACTACACCACTCGGAGTGTTCGGCACAGCCGTTGGTTTTGTTGGAGTAGGTGTGATTGGCTTAGGCTTCACAGTTGGCTTAGGCGTTACCGTTGGCTTAGGCTTCACAGTTGGCTTAGGTGTGGACACGGCAGGGGAAGATCCACCATTAGTTCCGCCAGTTCTAGGTTTGCCTGGAGTGTGAGGTTTGCCTGGAGCGCCAGGTTTGAATTTAAGATCTTCGGGGGCAGGAAGGTCTAATTGATCGGGTCCCAAATTATTAGCAATCGCAGCACCCATTTGCCTTTTTTTAGCAGCGATCTCCTCCGGGGTCGCTGCTATGCATTTAAATACCTGCTCGTCCGCGCCACTCGAAACGCCCTCAACGTTAGCGGTGGCTGCTCCGGCAGCACCCGACGCCGACGGAGCCTTCGCTTCTACTTTTTTCTCGTGGGGTAATTGGACAGGTGGAACAAAAGGCAGATCAAGAACTTTCATATATACACCTCTAAATGAGTTTAGAGAGCGCTCCCTGCAGTCTCGCGCTATATGTGTCCTGTCGTTTGGATGTAGTTCCACACTGAGTCAATATAGAAACTCTATAACATCGATTCGATCAATGGCTACTGTACTCACTTATATCTACGCAAGAGGCAACGTCTGTTGTGGTGGCAAAAATGCTTCTCTCGCACAATAAAAATGGGCACCCGACCCAGTCGGCGTGCCCATTTTCTTTACCGCCCCGCCTCCCTTCGAGACGGTACCGCTTAACTTACGGGTTGACGCTGTCTTTGAGCGACTTGCCCGGCTTGAACGCTACCGTGTTGCTCGCCTTGATTTTCACTGGCTCACCGGTTTGCGGGTTTTTGCCGGTGCGGGCGCCGCGGTGGCGTTGCAGGAAAGTGCCGAAGCCGACCAGGGTGACGCTGTCCTTGCGGTGCAGGGCGCCGGTGATTTCTTCGAGGACGGCATTGAGGACGCGGTTGGCCTGTTCTTTGGTGAGATCGGCTTTTTCAGCGATGGCGGCTGCGAGATCTGGTTTACGCATATGTGAAGCCTCTTTGACGGTTTTTTGTTGTTATGTCCGTGCTGCTCTCTGGTGGAGCAGCGCCAAGGCGCCGCAGGCTCTACTCTGCGGCAGACGGGAGTGAGGATGGCACGCCCTCGGGCGCCGCGCCAGTCTCGCGGCGGCCTTTCTACGGGTATGAACGTGATGTTTGCGACAGAACGGGTGGTATTTACGCCAGTAACGGCGGAAGTTCTTTGTTCAGCGCCAGTTTTTCCATGACAGCGCTGCCGGTCAGTGCATAACCCAGCAGACGGCCGCTGGCATCGCGGCACAGGGCCTTGATGTCGGCACCCTGCCCTTCGACGCTCCAGACGCCTTCGGTGCCTCGTGGCGCAGGTGATACCACCAGCGGGCAGACCGGGGTTTTCACGGTGATGGGCATCGGCCCATAGCTCACCGCCGTGGCATTGCCAGCCAAGGTTTGTGCCAGGGCGCGAGCGCAGCTCATCAGCGGCATCACGTACAACAGGTTCAGGCCATCGACCTCGGCGCAGTCGCCCAAGGCGTAGATATTAGCGTGGGAGGTCTTGAGGTGACGGTCCACCATGATTCCGCGGTTGATTTGCAGGCCAGCGGCTGCGGCCAGGTCTACGCGTGGGCGCAGGCCGATGGCGGACACCACCAGGTCACAGTGGATCACTTCGCCGTCCGAGAGGTGCGCTTCAAGGCCATCAGCGGCGCGTTGCAGGCGATTGAGCACCGGGCCCAGGTGAAAGCGCGCGCCGATGCCTTCGAGCCCGGCTTGCACCGCGGCGGCCGCCGCCGGGTGCAGCAGGGTCGGCATGACTTGCTCACAGGGCGCGACCAGGTCGATTTCATAGCCGCCCAGGATCAGGTCGTTGGCAAATTCGCAGCCGATCAGGCCGGCGCCGAGCAGCAGCACGCGCCGTTTGCCAGCAGCAGCGGCACGAAAGCGTGCGTAGTCTTCCAGGTCGTTGATCGGGAAAATCAAATCAGCCGCATCGCCTTCGACCGGTACGCGCACGGTTTCTGCGCCCCAGGCCAGGACCAGGTCGCGATAGGTCACCGCTTCCTCGCCGATCCACAGACGCTTGTGGCCTGGGTCGATGCCGCTGATACGCGTATGGGTGCGCACCTGGGCCTTGAGCTGCTCGGCCATGGCGCCGGGTTCGGCCATGCTCAGGCCATCGGCTTCCTTGTTCTTGCCAAAGCCGGTGGAGAGCATGGGCTTGGAGTAGGAGCGTCCGTCATCGGCAGTGATCAGCAGCAATGGGGTCTCGCTGTCGAGCTTGCGAAACTCCCGGGCGACGTTGTAACCGGCCAATCCTGTGCCGATGATCACGACAGGTGCGTTCATTCCTTTCTCCTTGTAGTACGTTTCTTAAATTCGGGATTACGCGATTTCGATCATTTCGAAGTCCGACTTACCCACGCCGCAGTCCGGGCACAGCCAGTCTTCCGGGACGTCCTGCCACAGAGTGCCTGGTGCAATACCGTCATCCGGCCAGCCGTCCGCTTCGTTGTAAATAAGGCCACAGACGATACATTGCCACTTCTTCATTACGTGCTTCCTCAGGTTCAGGCGTGTTGGCCGGCGGTCGATGGATCCAGCGTTGCCGCGCGGCTCAGGGCGTTTTGTACTGATCGGGGCCGGCAGATGCAAGCACGTTCGACGCAAACGGCCGGTTTGGCGCGGCAAAAGTTCAGGGTGCCATGGTAAGCTCGCCGCCTCTTTTGCTGCCAATACTGACTCACCGTGCCGCACTCAATCGCCCTTCCCGATGCTTGCCAATGGCTGACCCAGAGCCTTCTGAGCCCCTTGCCCACGCCCTTGACCCTCAACTGGCTATTTGACGAAGGCTCGCTGACGCGACGGCTGACGTGGCTGTCCAACGAGGGTTTCAGCGTGACGCCGCTGTTCGAAGGCTGGCAACCGTTGCGCGATGATGAATGCGCCGCCCTGGACCTGCCGCCGGCCAGTATCGGCTGGGTACGCGAGGTGTATTTGCGCGGGCACGGCCTGCCTTGGGTGTTCGCCCGCAGCGTGGCGGCCCGCAGTGCTTTGCAGGGCGATGGCCTGCACATGGACGAGCTGGGCAGCCGTTCGCTGGGCGAGTTGCTGTTCTGCGACCGCGCCTTCACCCGCCAGGCCATTGAAGTGTGTCACTACCCTCGTGCCTGGCTGCCGACAGCGGACCAGTCCGATAATCTGTGGGCACGCCGCTCGCGCTTCGACCGCGGAGCGCTGAGCGTGCTGGTGGCGGAAGTCTTTTTGCCGAGTTTCTGGCGCGCGTTGCACGATCATCCGGAGAACTGCTGATGTACCAACGTCTGCTCAAGTCCTTGAACCGCCTGAACCCCAGGGCCTGGGATTTCATTCAGTTGACGCGCATGGACAAGCCCATCGGCATCTACCTGCTGCTGTGGCCGACGCTGTGGGCCCTGTGGATCGCCGGCAAGGGTTCGCCGTCGCTGATCAATATCGTGATTTTCGTGCTGGGCGTGGTGCTCACCCGGGCCGGCGGCTGCGTGATCAACGACTGGGCCGACCGCAAGGTCGATGGCCATGTGAAACGCACCGAGCAACGCCCGCTGGTGAGCGGCAAGATCAGTTCGAAAGAAGCGCTGGTGTTTTTTGCCGTGCTGATGGGCATCAGTTTCCTGCTGGTGCTGCTGACCAACGCCAGCACCATCCTGCTCTCCTTGGGCGGCCTGGCTCTGGCGGCGAGCTACCCGTTCATGAAGCGCTACACCTACTACCCCCAAGTGGTGCTGGGCGCAGCGTTTTCCTGGGGCATGCCGATGGCGTTTACCGCCGAGACCGGCCATTTGCCTGCCACCGCGTGGCTGCTGTACATCGCCAACCTGTTATGGACGGTGGGCTACGACA
This sequence comes from Pseudomonas sp. FSL L8-0168, assembly GCF_037976155.1. Lineage (NCBI taxonomy): Bacteria > Pseudomonadati > Pseudomonadota > Gammaproteobacteria > Pseudomonadales > Pseudomonadaceae > Pseudomonas > Pseudomonas sp. FSL L8-0168. The sequence goes on from NZ_CP150262.1 coordinate 5,225,312, forward strand.
CCTATTACGCCATGACCGACCGCGATGACGATTTGAAGATCGGGGTGAAATCCACCGCCATTCTGTTCGGTGACGCTGACCGCGTGATCATCCTCACCCTGCAAGGCCTGGCGCTGGCGTGCCTGTTGCTGGCCGGCGCACGGTTCGAGCTGGGCGGGTGGTTCCACCTCGGGTTGCTGGCGGCAGCGGGCTGTTTTGTCTGGGAGTTCTGGTACACACGGGACAGGGACCGCATGAAGTGCTTCAAGGCGTTCTTGCATAATCACTGGGCGGGGTTGGCGATTTTTGTCGGGATCGTGGTGGATTACGCGGTTCGCTGAGGATTCTGTGGTGGCTGTTGGGACGCCATCGCAGGCAAGCCAGCTCCCACATTTTGACTGTATTCGCAGATCAAAAAATGGGGAGGGGCTTGCCTCCGATGGATTCAGCAGCGCCGCAGACTTAAGGCTTGATGATGTGCCAAACGCTACCCTTGCCATCACCGGTCTTGTCACCGGCTTTCTTGTCGTCCTTGTAGGTGTAGACAGGCTTGCCTTTGTAGGCCCACTGGCTGGTCTGGTCGTCGCGGGTGATCACCGTCCAATCGCCGGTCTTGGTGTCAGTGGACTCTGCCTTCAGCGGTGGCCAGTTGGTCGCGCACTGGTCCTTGCACACTGATTTGCCATCAGCGTCCTTGTCGAAGGTATAGAGCGTCATCCCCTTGTGATCCACTAACATCCCGTCTTGGGTCATCGCCGGCTCTGCCGCAAACGCCAGGCCTGGCAGCGTCAACACCGCAGATACCAGCAGGGCTTTCCAGGAAACAGTGCTGTAAGTCATCGGAACCTTCCTTTGTGGTTGTCAGGATTCGGACCCAAAGGGTAGTCCAGAGTGCCGATAATTGCCCAAGCGACTAAATTACTGTCACACGACTGCAATAATTCCGTTATCTAATGCGGCGCAAGACAGTTAAATGACAAGAGGATTGAGCATGGTTGGCAGGAGCATTCTGATCGTTGACGACGAAGCGCCCATTCGCGAAATGATCGCCGTCGCGTTGGAAATGGCCGGCTATGACTGCCTGGAGGCGGAGAACTCCCAGCAGGCCCACGCCATTATCGTCGACCGCAAGCCGGACCTGATCCTGCTCGACTGGATGCTGCCCGGCACCTCAGGCATCGAGTTGGCCCGCCGTCTCAAGCGTGACGAGCTGACCGGGGACATCCCGATCATCATGCTCACCGCCAAGGGCGAAGAGGACAACAAGATCCAGGGCCTGGAAGTCGGCGCCGATGACTACATCACCAAGCCGTTCTCCCCACGGGAACTGGTGGCGCGCCTCAAAGCCGTGCTGCGCCGCGCCGGCCCGACCGATGGCGAAGCGCCTATCGAAGTCGACGGCTTGATCCTGGACCCGATCAGCCACCGCGTGACCATCGACGGCAAGCCTGCCGAGATGGGACCGACCGAATACCGCCTGCTGCAGTTCTTCATGACCCACCAGGAGCGTGCCTACACCCGTGGCCAACTGCTCGACCAGGTATGGGGCGGCAACGTCTATGTGGAAGAGCGCACTGTGGATGTGCATATCCGCCGCCTGCGCAAAGCCTTGGGCGATGCGTACGAGAATCTGGTACAAACCGTGCGCGGCACCGGCTATCGGTTTTCTACCAAAGGCTGAGCCAGTCCCTTCCTCCCTAAACAGCTGACAAGGACGCATGTTTAAGTGAACCAGAACTGGCACGGCACCCTGATCCGCCACATGCTTCTATTGATCACTGCCTGCCTGCTGGTCGGGCTGATCAGTGGCTATTACGGCTGGAGCCTGGCCGCCGGCATCGCGTTGTACCTGGGCTGGACCCTCAAACAATTGCTGCGCCTGCATGAATGGCTGCGCCAGCACAAACCCGACGAAGCACCGCCCGATGGCTATGGCCTGTGGGGCGAGGTGTTCGACAGCATCTACCACCTGCAACGCCGCGACCAACGGGTACGCGGGCGCCTGCAAGCGGTGATCGACCGGGTGCAGGAGTCCACCGCCGCACTCAAGGACGCGGTGATCATGCTCGACAGCGACGGCAACCTCGAATGGTGGAACCGCGCCGCCGAGACTCTGCTGGGCCTCAAGACGCCCCAGGACAGCGGCCAGCCGGTGACCAACCTGGTACGCCACCCGCGCTTCAAGGAGTACTTCGAGCAGGACAACTACGAAGAAGCCCTGGAAATCCCCTCGCCCACCAACGACCGCGTGCGCATCCAGCTGTACCTGACCCGCTACGGCAACAACGAACACTTGATGCTGGTACGTGACGTGACCCGTATCCACCAGCTGGAACAGATGCGCAAGGACTTCGTCGCCAACGTCTCCCACGAGTTGCGCACGCCCTTGACGGTGATCTGCGGCTACCTGGAGACGTTGCTGGACAATGTCGATGAGATCAACCCGCGCTGGAGCCGCGCCCTGCAGCAGATGCAGCAACAAGGCTCACGCATGCAAACCCTGCTCAACGACCTGCTGTTGCTGGCCAAGCTTGAAGCCACGGACTACCCCTCGGATAACCACCCCGTGGCGGTGCAGAGCCTGTTGCAGACGATCAAGAACGATGCCCAGGCGCTCTCAGGCGAACGCGGGCAGCAGATCACGCTGGAGGCCGACCCAACCGTATTGCTCAAGGGCAGTGAAGGCGAACTACGCAGCGCCTTCTCCAACCTGGTGTTCAACGCGGTGAAGTACACCCAGGACAAGGGCAATATCCGCATTCGCTGGTGGGCCGACGAGCATGGCGCACACCTGAGTGTGCAGGACTCGGGTATCGGTATCGACGCCAAGCACCTGCCGCGCCTGACCGAGCGCTTCTACCGTGTCGATTCCAGCCGTAACTCCAATACCGGCGGCACCGGGCTGGGCCTGGCCATCGTCAAACATGTGCTGTTGCGCCATCGGGCCCGCCTGGAAATCAGCAGCGTGCTGGGGCATGGCAGTACCTTTACCTGTCACTTTCCGCCGGCGCAGGTAAACCGTTCGCGAGCGGTCGAGGCCGATGATTAAGTGGAAGTGAGCACGGCCCACTGTGGGAGCTGGCTTGCCTGCGATGGCGGCGGGTCAGCCAAATTATCGGTAGCAGGCAGACCGCCATCGCAGGCAAGCCAGCTCCCACACGGGTTCTGCGACACGACTTTGCAGCCCCGCCCGGCAGCGGGCACTAGGCAAGCGCCCCGTCAGCCGCTACATTGGCCGACTTGTGCCTGCCTTTCAGGCCTACCTGTCACCCTTATTGAACACACGGAACCTGCAAAACCCCATCATGGACCCTTCCCCTGGCATTACCCTCGCTACACTCTTCGCCGATTTCGGCATGATTCTTTTTGCACTGATCCTGGTACTGCTCAACGGTTTCTTCGTTGCGGCGGAATTTGCCATGGTCAAACTGCGCGCCACCCGCGTCGAGGCCATCGCCCATAAGAACGGCTGGCGCGGGCAGATCCTGCGTACCGTGCACAGCCAGCTCGACGCCTACCTGTCGGCTTGCCAGTTGGGTATCACCCTGGCGTCCCTGGGCCTGGGCTGGGTCGGTGAACCGGCCTTTGCGCACATCCTCGAGCCGATGCTGGGCGCGGTCGGCGTGCAGTCGCCTGAAGTGATCAAGGGCGTGTCGTTCTTTGCCGCCTTCTTCGTGATTTCCTACCTGCACATCGTGGTCGGTGAGTTGGCCCCAAAATCCTGGGCGATTCGCAAACCCGAGTTGCTGTCGCTGTGGACGGCCGTGCCGCTGTACTTGTTCTACTGGGCGATGTACCCGGCTATCTACCTGCTCAACGCCAGTGCCAACGCCATTCTGCGTATCGCGGGCCAAGGCGAGCCTGGCCCCCACCATGAGCACCATTACAGCCGCGAAGAACTCAAGCTGATCCTGCACTCCAGCCGTGGCCAGGACCCCAGCGACCAAGGCATGCGCGTACTGGCCTCCGCCGTGGAAATGGGCGAGCTGGAAGTAGTGGACTGGGCCAACTCCCGGGAAGACCTGGTGACCCTGGACTTCAACGCCCCGCTCAAGGAAATCCTCGCGCTGTTCCGTCGCCATAAATTCAGCCGCTACCCAGTGTATGACGCGGTGCGCAACGAGTTCGTCGGCTTGCTGCACATCAAGGATTTGCTGCTGGAACTGGCGGCCCTGGACCATATCCCCGAATCGTTCAACCTGGCCGAATTGACCCGTCCATTGGAACGCGTATCGCGACATATGCCGTTGTCGCAACTGCTGGAGCAGTTCCGCAAAGGCGGCGCGCACTTCGCCCTGGTGGAAGAGGCCGACGGCAAGATTATCGGTTACCTGACCATGGAAGACGTGCTGGAAGTGCTGGTGGGCGATATCCAGGACGAACACCGCAAGGCCGAGCGCGGCATCCTCGCCTACCAGCCCGGCAAACTGCTGGTGCGTGGGGACACGCCGTTGTTCAAGGTGGAACGCCTGCTGGGCGTCGACCTGGACCACATCGAAGCCGAAACCCTGGCCGGCCTGATCTACGACACGCTCAAGCGCGTGCCGGAAGAAGAAGAAGTGCTGGAAGTTGAAGGCTTGCGGATCATCATCAAGAAGATGAAAGGGCCGAAGATCGTGTTGGCCAAGGTCTTGCTGCTGGACTGACTGCAAGCGCAGTGCTGTGTGTGGGAGCGGGCTTGCCCGCGATAGCGGTGGGTCAGCCAGCGCATCGTTGACTGAGAGATTGCTATCGCGGGCAAGCCCGCTCCCACATGGACTAAGCGTCGCCTTGAAGGGTCACGCACCCGGCACGAAATGCTTCTGCGCCGTGCCACGGGCGATCAGGCGGGAAATGTAGTCCAGCTTCTGCGCATCCTGGTCGATAAAGCGGAAGGTCAGCTGCAACCAGTCGCTGTCGGGCTTGGGCTCGTAGGCGACGATGGCGTGCAGGTAGCCGTTGAGCCGTGCGACTTCGGCGTTGTCGCCCTGCTCAAGGTCGAGCACGGCGCTTTCCAGCACCTGAGGCAGGACCTCGCCACGCTTTACCACCAGCAACGCTTCCTTGATGCTCAGGGCCTTGATCACGCATTGCTGGGTGCCGCTTGCGAGGCGCAACTGGCCCTGACCGCGACTGCCAGCCGGCGCCGCTGCGGCGGGGGCCTTGACTGGCGGTGTATTGAGCAAACCTTTGCTGGGCGCCGCCACCGGGGCCGGCTTGACCGCTTCGGGTTTGCCGCCGGTCAGGGCGCTCAGGGAGTCGTTGCCAAAGGCTGAGTTCATCTTGGTCGGCGCGCTGGCAATCAGCGCATCGAGGCGACCGATCTTGTGCAGGGCTTGCTTGACCTTGTTCAGCAACTGCTCGTTGGTGAACGGCTTGCTCACGTAGCCGGAAACGCCGGCCTGGATGGCCTGCACCACGTTTTCCTTGTCGCCACGGCTGGTCACCATCACGAACGGCATGGCCTTCAGGCGCGCTTGCTCGCGGCACCAGGTCAACAGCTCAATACCGGACATTTCCGGCATTTCCCAGTCACACAGCACCAGGTCGAAGGTTTCGCGCATCAGGATGGATTGCGCCTTTTTGCCGTTCACCGCATCTTCGATCTTGATTCCGGGGAAGTAATTGCGCAGGCACTTCTTCACCAGGTCGCGAATAAACGAGGCGTCATCCACCACCAACACACTGACTTTACTCATCGACCCTTCATCCTATAAAAACGTCTGCAAAACGCCTGACTGATGGCATTTTGCCAAAACTCGCGGGTCACAGAAGGACTTTATGGCGCCTGCTGTGCAAAAAATTCAGATGCCACAAACGAAAACGCCCGGCCAGAGGCCGGGCGTTAATTTCTCGGGCAACCTTACTTATCGTCAGATTCGCCCGAAACATTAGGGATTAGATCAGCAGTCCCTTCAACTTCGGCTTTCATGCGCTTGAGGCCCATGTGCCGCACATCGGTGCCGCGCACCAGATAAATCACCAATTCCGAGATATTGCGCGCGTGGTCGCCGATACGCTCCAGGGAACGCAGCACCCAGATAATGTTCAAGACCCGCGAGATCGAGCGCGGGTCTTCCATCATGTAAGTGGCCAACTCGCGCAGCGCGGTCTTGTATTCGCGGTCGATGATCTTGTCGTACTGTGCCACCGACAACGCCAGTTCGGCGTCAAAGCGGGCGAAGGCGTCGAGGGCATCGCGCACCATGTTGCGTACCTGATCGCCGATATGGCGCACCTCCACGTAGCCACGGGGGGCTTCACCCTCTTCGCACAGCTGGATGGCGCGGCGGGCAATCTTGGTGGCTTCGTCACCGATGCGTTCCAGGTCGATCACCGACTTGGAAATGCTGATGATCAAACGCAGGTCCGAGGCCGCCGGCTGGCGACGGGCGAGAATGCGCAGGCACTCTTCGTCGATATTGCGTTCCATCTGGTTGATCTGCTCATCAATCTCACGCACTTGCTGGGCCAGGCCCGAGTCGGCCTCGATCAGCGCGGTGACCGCATCATTGACTTGCTTCTCCACCAGCCCGCCCATCGCCAGGAGGTGGCTGCGCACTTCCTCAAGCTCGGCATTGAACTGCGCGGAGATGTGGTGGGTAAGGCCTTCTTTGCTAATCATGTTGGCGTCCTTGGAGCGTCCGGTAAGGTGCGGAAAACCGCAGCGTCAGTGCAATCAGAACCACAGCTTCCTAGCCGTAGCGACCGGTGATGTAGTCTTCGGTCTGCTTCTTCGCCGGATTGGTGAACAGGGTGTCGGTGTCGCCGAACTCCACCAGCTTGCCCATGTACATAAACGCGGTGTAGTCGGAAACCCGCGCCGCCTGTTGCATGTTGTGGGTCACGATGACGATGGTGAACTTGGACTTGAGCTCGTAGATCAGCTCTTCGACTTTCAGGGTGGAGATCGGGTCGAGGGCCGAGCACGGTTCGTCGAGCAGCAGCACTTCCGGCTCTACGGCGATGGTACGGGCGATCACCAGACGCTGCTGCTGGCCGCCGGACAAGCCGAGTGCCGATTCGTGCAGGCGGTCCTTGACCTCGTCCCACAATGCCGCGCCCTTGAGCGCCCACTCAACGGCTTCATCGAGGATGCGTTTCTTGTTGATACCCTGGATACGCAGGCCGTAGACCACGTTTTCGTAGATGGTCTTGGGGAACGGGTTGGGCTTCTGGAACACCATGCCCACGCGGCGACGCAGCTCGGCCACGTCCTCGCCCTTGCGGTAGATATTGGTGCCGTAGAGGTTGATCGCGCCTTCCACACGGCAACCGTCCACCAGGTCATTCATGCGGTTGAAGGTACGCAACAACGTCGACTTGCCGCAGCCCGACGGGCCGATAAAGGCGGTCACACGCTGTTTTGGGATGTTCATGCTGACGTCGAACAGCGCCTGCTTGTCACCGTAGTACAGACTCAGGCCCGGTACTTCGATGGCCACGGTTTCCTGGGCCAGGCTCAGGCTCTGCTTGTCGCGACCCAGGGCAGACATGTTGATGCCGTGGGATTGGGTTTCGTGTTGCATGGGATGCTCCCTGTGCTACCAATTCATTCGTTGAACCGCCGGGGCGGCTTACTCAAATTCTGTGTCTGTGGGAGCTGGCTTGCCTGCGATGGCATCACTGCGGTCTTACTGATACACCGCGTCGTCTGCATCGCAGGCAAGCCAGCTCCCACATTGGATCGCATTAGCTGTCCAGCGCTTTGTATTTTTCGCGCAGGTGGTTACGAATCCACACTGCCGACAGGTTGAGCGTGGCGATCACCAGCACCAGCAGCAACGCGGTGGCGTACACCAGAGGCCGTGCCGCTTCGACGTTGGGGCTCTGGAAGCCGACGTCATAAATATGGAAGCCCAGGTGCATGATCTTCTGGTCCAGGTGCAGGTACGGATAGTTGCCGTCCAGCGGCAGCGACGGCGCCAGTTTCACCACACCCACCAGCATCAGCGGCGCCACTTCACCGGCGGCGCGGGCCACGGCGAGGATCATGCCGGTCATCATGGCCGGGCTGGCCATTGGCAGCACGATCTTCCACAACGTTTCCGCCTTGGTCGCGCCGAGCGCCAGGGAGCCTTCACGCACGGTTCGAGGGATCCGCGCCAGGCCCTCTTCGGTGGCCACGATCACCACCGGCACCGCCAGCAGCGCCAGGGTCAGCGAAGCCCAGAGCAGCCCCGGCGTACCGAAGGTCGGCGCAGGCAGCGCTTCAGCGAAGAACAGACGATCGACCGAGCCCCCCAATACATACACGAAGAAGCCCAGGCCGAACACGCCGTAGACGATCGCCGGTACACCGGCCAGGTTGTTCACGGCGATGCGGATGATGCGCGTCAAGGTGTTCTGCTTGGCGTATTCACGCAGGTACACCGCGGCCAGTACGCCAAACGGGGTCACGATCATTGCCATGATCAGGGTCATCATCACGGTGCCGAAGATGGCCGGGAAGATCCCGCCTTCGGTGTTGGCTTCCCGTGGGTCATCGCTGAGGAATTCCCAGACCTTGCTGAAGTAGAAACCGATCTTGGTCATCGTGCCCATGGCGTTCGGCTGGTAGGCGTGCACCACTTTGCCGATGCCGATTTCCACTTCCTTGCCGTTGCCGTCACGCGCCGTCAGGGCGTCGCGGTTGAATTGGGCATGCAGGTCGGCCAGGCGCGCTTCGATGTCCTGGTAGCGCGCATTCAGCTCGGCGCGGTCGGCGTCCATGTCGGCCTGGGCGGCAGCGTCGAGCTTGCCTTCCAGTTCCAGTTTGCGACCGTGCAGGCGGATGCGCTCCAACCCGGCGTTGATCGCGCCAATATCGGTTTTTTCCAGGCTCTTGAGCTGAGCGGCCAGCTTGTTCACGCGGTCCACGCGAGCTTGCAGCTCCGGCCACGCGGCCTCGCCTTCGGCAATCACCTTGCCGTCCTGCTTGACGTTGACCAGGGTGCCGTAGAAATTGCCCCATTCACGGCGCTCAATGGCCATCAGGTTGGTCGGTTTGGTCTGGTCCTTCAACCATTCGCCGACGATCCAGGTGAAGTCGTTGCCGTTCAAATCGCGGTTGCCGACCTTGATCAGCTCACGGGTCATGAATTCCGGGCCTTGGTCCGGCACTGGCAGGCCCGCGCTTTTCAGACGCTCACGCGGCACTTCTTCTTTCTGGACCACTTCGCCGATGACGATGTGGTTGGCCTGGCCTGGCACGTTGTAGTTGGCCTGGATCAGGTCGGCCGGCCAGAAATGGCCCAGGCCCCGCACCGCAATCACAGCCAGCAAACCAATGGTCATGATGACCGCGATGGACACCGCGCCACCGCTGATCCAGACGCCGGGGGCGCCGCTCTTGAACCATCCATTCAGGGAGTTCTGTTTCACAGACTTCTACCTTTCTTAAAGCGACGAGTATTTCTTGCGCAGACGCTGACGAATCAGCTCGGCGAGGGTGTTCATGATGAAGGTGAACAACAGCAGCACCAGCGCCGAGAGGAACAGCACGCGGTAATGACTGCCGCCCACTTCCGACTCGGGCATCTCCACCGCAACGTTGGCCGCCAGGGTGCGCAGGCCCTCGAACAGGTTCATCTCCATCACCGGGGTGTTACCGGTGGCCATCAGTACGATCATGGTCTCGCCCACGGCGCGGCCCATGCCGATCATCAGCGCCGAGAAGATGCCCGGGCTGGCGGTGAGGATGACCACGCGGGTCATGGTCTGCCACGGCGTGGCGCCCAGTGCCAGGGACCCCAGGGTCAGGCCGCGTGGCACGCTGAACACGGCGTCCTCGGCGATGGAGTAGATGTTCGGGATCACGGCAAAACCCATGGCCAGGCCGACCACCAACGCGTTGCGCTGGTCGTAGGTAATGCCCAGATCGTGGGAGATCCACATGCGCATGTCACCGCCGAAAAACCAGGTTTCCAGGTACGGGCTCATGTACAGCGAGAGCCAACCCACGAACAGGATCACCGGAATCAGGATCGCGCTTTCCCAGCCATCGGGAACGCGCAGGCGGATCGACTCAGGCAAGCGGCTGAAGACAAAGCCGGCGACCAGGATGCCAATCGGCAACAGCATCAACAGGCTGAAAATGCCCGGCAGATGCCCTTCCACATACGGCGCCAGGAACAGGCCGGCGAAGAATCCGAGGATCACCGTCGGCATGGCTTCCATCAGTTCGATCACCGGCTTGACCTTGCGGCGCAGGCTCGGCGCCATGAAGTAAGCGGTGTAGATCGCTGCAGCAACCGCCAGTGGCGCCGCCAGCAACATGGCGTAGAACGCGGCCTTCAAGGTGCCGAAGGTCAGCGGGGCCAGGCTCATCTTGGGTTCAAAATCGGTGTTGGCGGCCGTGGATTGCCAGACGTATTTAGGCTCGTCGTAGTTCTCGTACCAGACCTTGCTCCACAACGCGCTCCACGACACTTCCGGGTGCGGGTTGTCGAGCAACAACGGTTGCAGCTTGCCACCCGCCTCGACGATCACACGGTTGGCCCGTGGCGACATGCCGAACAGACCCTGACCGTCGACCACCGGGTCCACCAGCAAGGTGCGATGAGCGGTGCTGTGGAACACGCCGAACTGGCCAGCAGCATCCAGGGCGGTGAAGCCTTTGCGGCGCTCTTCAGCGCTGATTTCGACGATGGGTGCAGTGCCCATCTGGAAGGTGCGGATCTGCTTCAGGCGTTGCTCGCCATCCGGGTCACGGGCCATGAACCACTGGGCCAGGCCGCCTTTGGAGTTACCCAGGATCAGCGAGATGCCGCCGACCAACTGGGTGCTGGCGGTGATTTCCGTGTCGGCGTCTTCCAGCAGCTTGTAGCGCCCGTTGAGGCTCTTGTCGCGCAGGCTGAACACGTCGGCCAGGGCACGGCCGTTGATCACGTACAGCCACTGCTGGCGTGGGTCGATGAAGATCGCCTTCACCGGCTCGGTCATCTGCGGCAGCTCGACACGCTTCTGCTCGCTGGTGACCTCACCGGTCATCATGTTTTCTTCGCGGCTCAGGGTCAGCACGTTCAAGTGCGAACCGGCGGAACCTGCCACCACCAGGGAGGTGTCGGTGGCGTTGAGCGCGACGTGCTCCAGCGGGCGACCGGCGTCATCCAGCACGATCGGCGTTTCGCCGTAGGGGTACTCGATCGCTGGGGTGATGGTTTTCTTGCCGTCGGGGTACGACACCTTATAGGTGTGGCGGAACACCAAAGACTGGCCATTGGACAAGCCGAGAATCACCAGCGGGCTGCCCGGCTGATCTTCACCAATGGAAGCAACACTGGTACCGGCCGGAATCGGCAGGTCGACACGCTTGAGCTCGGCACCGGTGTCCACGGCAAAGAACAGCGCCTGGCCCTTGTCGGAAACCCGCATGGCGACCTGGTTCTGTTCTTCGAGGGAGATCATCAACGGCTTGCCGGCGTCCTGCATCCAAGCGGGCGTCAACGCGTCTTCCTTGGTCAACGAGGCGCCCTGGAACAATGGCGCAACCACATAGGCGAGGAAGAAGAAGATCAGGGTAATGGCGGCCAGCACGGCGAGGCCGCCGACCAGCACATACCAACGGGTGAAGCGATCCTTGAGCGCGCGGATGCGGCGCTTGCGTTGCAGCTCAGGCGTATTGAAATCAATGCGCTTGGGAGGGGAAGTCGTCGTCATGGTGGAATTGGCCAGATCATTCATGCGCACACCCTAGCGATCCTGTATGACAGAAAGATGACAGTGCAGTGACGCAACAAATCCGCCGCGAAGCAGGGCTGGCAGCGGATAAAAAATTAGGGATGCAGACTGCTTATGTGGGAGCAGGCTTGCCCGCGATGGCATCAACACGGTTTCAACGCTAAACCGCGTCGCCAGCATCGCGGGCAAGCCCGCTCCCACAGAAAAGCATGCGTCTACATCAGGTATCGCAGGCTTAGTTGCCTTCTTTCAGACCCAGGTCAGCCAGGGCCTTGGCGGCGACTTTGGCTGGCAGCGGGATGTAGCCGTCTTTGACCACCACTTCCTGGCCCTGCTTGGACAGCACCAGTTTCACGAACTCAGCTTCCAGCGGCGCCAGTGGCTTGTTCGGGGCTTTGTTGACATACACGTAGAGGAAACGCGACAGCGGATACTTGCCGTTCAGGGCGTTTTCTTCAGAGTCTTCGATGTAGTCAGTGCTGCCTTTCTTGGCCAGTGGCACGGTCTTCACGCTGGCGGTCTTGTAGCCGATACCCGAGTAACCGATGCCGTTCAGCGAGGAGCTGATCGACTGCACGACCGAAGCCGAGCCCGGTTGTTCGTTCACGTTTGGCTTGTAGTCGCCTTTGCACAGGGCTTCTTCCTTGAAGTAGCCGTAGGTGCCGGATACCGAGTTACGCCCGAACAGTTGCACTGGCTTGTTGGCCAGGTCGCCGGTCACGCCCAGGTCACCCCAGGTTTTCACATCGGCTTTGGCGCCGCACAGACGCGTCGAGGAGAAGATCGCATCGACCTGTTCCATGGTCAGGTGCTGGATCGGGTTGTCCTTGTGCACAAATACCGCCAGAGCATCCACCGCAACCGGGATTGCCGTTGGCTTGTAGCCGTACTTCTGCTCGAAGGCAGCCAGTTCGGTGTCCTTCATCTTGCGGCTCATCGGGCCCAGGTTGGAGGTGCCTTCAGTCAACGCAGGTGGCGCAGTGGCAGAGCCGGCAGCTTGAATCTGGATGTTGACGTTCGGGTATTCCTTTTTGTAACCCTCGGCCCACAGGGTCATCAGGTTAGCCAGGGTATCGGAACCGACGCTGGACAGGTTGCCCGACACACCAGTGGTCTTGACGTAAGCCGGGATTGCCGGATCAACACCAGCGGCCACCGCGTTGGCGGTCGCAACGCCAGCAGCGACAAAAGTCATTGCCGCCATCAAACGTTTCAGTTTCATGCCTTGCTCCTAGCAGATAGGGATAATTGGATCGGGGCCAAGTATCGGCAGGCCGTGTGAACACTCTATGTCTGAAATATGACAATTAGATGAAAGGCCACTATCTGAATGTGCAGGCTTCAGCGACCGCGTTTCCACAGATACCCGCCCACCAGCATCCCCATCACACACAGGACGGCCACATAGTAAGCCGGGCCCATCGGGCTCTCCTTCATCAGCAGCGACACCGCCAATGGCGTCAACCCGCCGAACACGGCATAAGCAACGTTGTAGGAGAACGACAGACCGCTGAAGCGCACCACCGGCGGGAAGGCTTTGACCATCACGTAGGGCACCACGCCGATGGTGCCGACAAACAAGCCGGTCAGGGCATACAACGGGAACAGCCAGTCCGGGTGGGCCATCAGGCTGTGATACAGCGTCCAGGAGGTCGCCAGCAGCAGTGCGCAACCGGTGACCAGCACGCGACCGGCACCAAAACGGTCGGCCAGCGCGCCTGCGGCGATGCAACCCAGGCTCAAGGTCACGATGGCCAGGCTGTTGGCCTGCAGTGCCACCGTGGGGCTGAAGTGATAGATAGTTTGCAACACGGTCGGGGTCATCAGGATGACTACCACCACGCCGGCCGACAGCAGCCAGGTCAACAGCATCGACAGCACAATGGCGCCACGGTGATCGCGCAACACTGCGCGCAAGGGCAGTTCAGCGGCCAGGCTCTTGCGTTGCTGCATCTCGGCGAAGATCGGGGTTTCATGCAGCCAACGACGCAGATACACCGACAGCAGGCCGAATACGCCGCCGAGCAGGAAAGGAATCCGCCAGGCGTAATCAGAGACCTGTTCCGGTGTATAGGCGCTATTGATGGCGGTAGCCACCAACGAGCCCAGCAGAATACCGGCGGTGAGGCCGCTGGTCAGGGTGCCGCAGGCGTAGCCGATGTGGCGCGGCGGCACGTGCTCGGAGACGAACACCCAGGCGCCCGGTACTTCACCGCCAATCGCAGCGCCCTGGATGATGCGCATCAGCAGCAACAGGACCGGCGCCCACAGGCCGATCTGCGCGTAGGTCGGAAGCAAGCCCATGATCAGGGTGGGCACGGCCATCATGAAGATGCTCAGGGTGAACATTTTCTTGCGGCCCAGCAGGTCACCAAAGTGCGCCATGATGATGCCGCCCAAGGGGCGGGCCAGGTAGCCGGCGGCGAAGATGCCGAAGGTCTGCATCATGCGCAGCCATTCGGGCATGTCGACGGGGAAGAACAGTTTCCCGACCACGGTGGCGAAAAACACAAAGATGATGAAGTCGTAGAACTCCAGCGCCCCGCCCAAGGCAGACAGCGACAGGGTTTTGTAGTCGTTGCGGGTCAGCGGGCGCGAGGGTTGCGCACTGCTTGCAGGCACGGAGGACATGGCAAGGCTTCTCTTATAGTAATCATCGTAAAGGACTGCACGCCCGTGACTTGCGGCGGGTTTGGCAAGATAGCAAATCGCCTGAAAAAGCACAGCGCCAGGAGCACAGTTGCGCGCAAAAGCCCCGATACAGCGTCTATTTACCGACCAAATGAGCGTCGGGAGGTCGTCGTGGCGCCAGGGTCTCGATATACTCGCCGGTGCAAGCGCCAGACCCGCTGTCTTGAGGGGCTGCTGTGCCAAAACGCTGTTGGGTACCATCCAGCCGATTTGGCAGAGTTTCCCTTTAGTTCGCCTTACGAGAAACGCATCGAGCGGTGTATGTTGGTGCTGAAACGTTTTTCTGAGAAGACGGCTATCCACTTGAAATACCCATGAAGCGTCACGGGTCAGAGGCACCCTCGGCATGATCGAACTCGAACAAGAAGATCCTATCCCGCAAGGCGACCTCGCCCTGCAAATCACCGCGCTTCCGCGTGAAACCAACGGTTTTGGCGATATCTTCGGCGGCTGGCTGGTCGCGCAGATGGACCTGGCCGGCACGGCAATGGCCAGCAAGGTCGCCGGTGGGCGCGTGGCCACCGTGGCCATTGATCGCATGGCGTTCCTGGTGCCGGTAGCCGTGGGCGCGCAGCTTTCCTTCTATACCCAGGCCCTGGAAATCGGCCGCAGCTCGATCCAGATGATGGTCGAAGTGTGGAGCGACGATCCGTTGTCCAGCGAATGGCGCAAGGTGACCGAAGCCGTATTTGTGTTCGTCGCCATCGATGGCAGCGGCCGCACGCGCTCGGTACCGTCACGGGCGCGTTAAACCTCGCCGGGTTTTAACGGTCAATTGCCCCATTGCCTGCCACTAAGAGAGCTTTGTCATGCCTACGCCCCACGTTGAGACGGTAAAAATCGACGAGCTGGACTGCTGGCGCATCCGCCACAACGGCGCCGAGTTGATGGTGGCCCAACAGGGTGCGCATATCTTCAGTTACCAGCGCGAGGGCGAACAGCCGCTGATCTGGCCGAACCCTGAGGCCGTGTTCAAGCAGGGCAAAGGCATTCGTACTGGCGTACCGGTGTGCTGGCCGTGGTTCGGGGTGTTCGACCGCAACCCGCAAAGCGTCAAAGCCATGCGTCAGAGTAATCAGCCTGCCGGCGCCCACGGTTTTGTGCGCACCGCCCGCTGGGAATTGGCCGCCACCGAACTCGACGGCCAGACGCTGCGAGTGGACCTGGTTTTGCCGGTGCCGGCTGGCGGCTTTCCAGGCTGGCCCCATCAGGTAGACCTGACGCTGAGCCTGCTGTTGGATGACCAACTGCACATCCGCCTGACCAGCCACAACCGCGGCGCCGACATCGTGACCCTCAGCCAGGCATTGCACACCTACTTCGCCGTGAGCGATGTGCGCAAGGTTCAGGTCGAGGGCCTGGATGGCGTGGCTTACATCGATACCGCCGACGGGTGGGCCGAGAAACAACAAGCCGGGCTGCTGCACTTCAGCGCCGAAACAGACCGCATTTACCTGAATACGCCGGCACAGCTGAATATCGTCGATAGCGATTGGCAGCGCCGTATCCAGCTCACCAGCGAAGGCTCGAAAACCACCGTGATCTGGAACCCCTGGACCGAACGCGCCAAGGCTTTCGACGATATGGCCGATGACGGCTGGCAGGGGATGTTGTGCATCGAGACGGCCAACGTGCTGGACGATGTGGTGAACCTGGCGCCCGGGGAAAGCCACACCTTGGGCGTGAGCATCACGGCCCAGGCCTTGTAAACCCAACCCAATGTGGGAGCTGGCTTGCCTGCGATGCAGACAACTCGATGTGTCAGGAACACCGAGGCGCTGCTATCGCAGGCAAGCCAGCTCCCACAGGGGTTATGCTTTGGGCTTTAGAGATCAGACTCCTGCACCACCCGAACCTTCCCGGCCTCCAGCGCATACGCGGCATCCGCCAAGTCGTTATTGACCTTCTCCACCTTCAACGTGCCCGTGACCCACAGCGGCGTGTAGATATCATCCAGCTTCAGCCCCTTGGGATAGCGCACCAGCACCAGTTGATTAGGCGGCGGTGGCGGCACGTGTATGCAGGCGCCCGGGTAAGGCACCAGGAAGAACAATGTGCTGCGGCCCTTGGCGTCCGTTTCAAGCGGCACCGGATAGCCGCCAATGCGGATATTCTTGCCGTTCATGGCTGCGACGGTCTTGGTGGAATACATCACCGCAGGCAGGCCCTTGCTCTGCTTCAAGCCACCCTTTTCGGTGAACGTGCCTTGAGCTTCGGGAGAGTTATGGTCGATCTCGGGCATGGCTTCGAGAGCTTTCTGATCCGACAGCGGCATCAGGTCCAGCCAGTCGGTTTCCGGCAGTTCGCCAGCGTGCGCCAGGCCAGAGCCCAGCAGAAGAAGCATTAACAGAAGACGGCGCATGGAGAGGCTCGGCAAATACAAGTGCCGAGCATTCTAGCCCTCTGCGCCTGCGCAGCGCAGAGGACTTTGTCGGCTGATTACTTCTTTTTGATCAGGCCGTAGATCACCAGCAACACGATGGCACCCACCAGCGCGCCGATGAAACCTGCGCCCTGGCCTGCCTGGTAGATCCCCAGGGCCTGACCGCCGTAGGTCGCGGCCAGGGAACCGGCGATACCCAGCAGGATGGTCATGATCCAGCCCATGCTGTCGTCGCCAGGCTTGAGGAAGCGCGCCAGAAGGCCGACGATCAAGCCGATAAAGATGGTTCCGATGATACCCATGGCATTTCCCTCTGATTGGTATAAGTCATGCCAAAGCCTAGTCAGGCTTTGGCATCCTGCAATCAGAGAGACGCAGAACCCCAATGGTTCCCGCCGTGGCCAGGCTTATTGTTCGGCGATCAGCGCTTCAACCTTGAGAATCTGCGCTTGCAACGTCGCACGATCCTTGCAGCGCAGGTTGGCGTGGCCGACCTTGCGCCCGGCCTTGAAGGCCTTGCCGTAGTGATGCACGTGGCAATCGTCGATCGCTATCACACGCTCCACCGGCGGTACAGAGCCGATGAAGTTGAGCATGGCGCTCTCGCCGACCTTGGCCGTGGAGCCCAACGGCAAGCCCGCCACCGCCCGCAGGTGGTTTTCGAACTGGCTGCACTCGGCGCCTTCAGTGGTCCAGTGTCCGGAGTTGTGAACGCGCGGGGCGATTTCATTGGCCTTGAGGCCACCGTCGACTTCAAAGAACTCGAACGCCATCACGCCGACATAATCCAGCTGCTTGAGCACACGGCTGGAATAGTCTTCGGCCAGGGCCTGCAGCGGGTGGTCAGTGCTGGCTACCGACACTTTCAGGATGCCGTTGACGTGAGTGTTGTGCACCAACGGGTAAAAGCGGGTTTCGCCATCACGGGCGCGTACGGCAATCAGCGAGACTTCGCCAGTAAACGGCACGAAGCCTTCCAGCAGGCAGGCAACGCTGCCCAGCTCGGCAAAAGTGCCGACCACATCGGCCGCGGTACGCAGGACTTTCTGACCCTTGCCGTCGTAACCCAGGGTGCGGGTTTTCAACACCGTCGGCAGGCCGATGCTGGCGACCGCGGCGTCCAGGTCTGCCTGGGACTGGATGTCGGCGAAGGCCGGCGTCGGAATGCCCAGGTCCTTGAACATGCTCTTTTCGAACCAGCGGTCGCGAGCGATGCGCAAGGCTTCGGCGCTCGGGTACACCGGCACGAACTGCGACAGGAAGGCCACGGTTTCGGCCGGGACGCTTTCGAATTCGAAGGTCACCAGGTCGACTTCATCGGCCAGTTGGCGCAGGTGGTCCGGGTCGCTGTAGTCAGCGCGCAGGTGTTCACCCAGGGCCGCAGCGCAGGCGTCCGGCGCCGGGTCCAGGAAAGCGAAGTTCATCCCCAGCGGCGTACCCGCCAAAGCCAGCATGCGGCCCAGTTGGCCGCCACCGATTACACCGATTTTCATCAATAACAACCTCAGGCGATGCGTGGGTCTGGATTGTCCAGCACGCTGTCTGTCTGCTCAGCACGGAATTTTTTCAGCACCGCATGAAACTGCGGGTGCTTGGCGCCCAGGATGCTGGCGGACAGCAAGGCTGCGTTGATCGCGCCGGCCTTGCCGATCGCCAGGGTTGCCACCGGAATGCCAGCCGGCATCTGCACGATGGACAACAGCGAATCCACGCCCGAGAGCATCGACGACTGCACCGGCACGCCAAGCACGGGCAGGTGAGTCTTGGCCGCGCACATGCCAGGCAAGTGCGCCGCGCCGCCGGCACCGGCGATGATCACCTCGATGCCACGGGATTCTGCTTCATCGGCATACTGGAACAGCAAATCCGGGGTGCGGTGGGCGGAGACCACCTTCACTTCGTACGGAATGCCGAGTTTTTCCAGCATATCGGCGGTGTGGCTAAGGGTGGACCAATCGGACTTGGAGCCCATGATCACGCCAACCAATGCACTCATCGTCGTGCCTCTTCTCTCTGGGCGCCCGCAGGCGCGTCAAAAAACAACAAGCCACGCGGGAGACCGGCGTGGCTTGGTGTACGAATTAAGGCCGGTTGGACCGGCCGAAGGCCGCGCAGTATACCGTAATAATCCAGATAAACAGCCCCTGGGATGACCATCTGTCTAGCGGCGCAACGTGGCGGTTTTATTGACTTAAGAGTCAGCGAAAACACCACGAAATCCTGTGGGAGCTGGCTTGCCTGCGATAGCAGTGGATCAGCGCAAAATAGGTTGGCTGACACACCGCTATCGCAGGCAAGCCAGCTCCCACATGTGTTCTGCGCTGGGCTCAAGCGCTTTGCGCCGCCCCACCTTCAAGCTTCCTCCACAACAACCGCACATTCGCCTTGCGCACCAACGCGCAGCGATACAGACGAATCTCCAGCGGCACGTGCCATTGCGGCCCGCCACACACCACCAGTTCGCCGCGCGCCAACTCTGCACGTACGCTCAACTGCGGTACCCAGGCGATTCCCAAGCCTTCGAGCGCCATGCTCTTGAGGCTGTCGGCCATGGCGGTTTCATAGATGGTGGTAAAGCGCAGAGCCCTCTGGCGCAGCAGCAAATTCACCGAGCGGCCAAGGAACGCGCCGGCGCTGTAGGCCAGCAGTGGCACGCTGCCCTCGCCTTCCAGGTCGAACAGCGGCTTGCCGTCGGCATCGGCGGCGCACACCGGGAGCATTTCAGTGTTGCCCAGGTGCAGCGACGGGAAAATCTCGGCGTCCATTTGCATCGCCGCGTCCGGGTCGTAGAACGCCAGCATCAAGTCGCAACCGCCTTCGCGCAGGGCGTGCACGGCGTCGCCGACGTTGGTGGCCACCAGCCGCGTGGCGATATTCAAGCCCTCGTTGCGCAACTGCGCGATCCAGCGCGGGAAGAACCCCAAGGCCAGGGAGTGGGCGGCCGCCACTTGCATGACTTCGCCCTGCCCGCCTTCCAGGTGATGCAAATGGCGCAGTACTTCACCGAGCTGTTCGACCACGGTGCGCGCCGTCACCAGAAACAACTGCCCGGCCGCTGTCAGTTCCACCGGCGTGCGTGAACGGTTGACCAACGTCAGCCCCAACGCGGCTTCCAGGCTGCGGATACGCCGACTGAACGCCGGCTGGGTGACAAAGCGCCGCTCAGCCGCCTGGGAAAAACTACGCGTCGCCGCCAGGGCGCTGAAGTCTTCCAACCACTTGCTCTCAAGGTTCATCACTGCCTCCCACGGAATGCACCATTTTGGCACACACGCCCGCCAAGATAACCGGGTCACATCCACATTATGCCGTTTGTGCATAGGCCAGTGTTTAACAGCATTGGCCCAAAAAGTTCTACAAGCCTAGCATTCGCAGCGTTCCGGCCAGTTCCGGGTCCATATTGAGATGATTTCCGTCATGTCCTCTGCTGCATCATTCCGTACCGAAAAAGACCTGCTTGGCGTACTCGAAGTACCGGCTCAAGCGTATTACGGCATCCAGACCCTGCGAGCGGTGAATAACTTCCGCCTCTCGGGCGTTCCGATTTCGCATTACCCGAAATTGGTGGTCGGTCTGGCAATGGTCAAGCAAGCGGCCGCTGACGCCAACCGCGAGTTGGGCCAGCTCAGCGAAGCCAAGCACGCTGCCATCAGCGAAGCCTGTGCGCGTCTGATCCGCGGCGATTTCCACGAAGAGTTCGTGGTGGACATGATTCAAGGCGGCGCCGGCACTTCAACCAACATGAATGCCAACGAAGTCATCGCCAACATCGCGCTGGAGGCCATGGGTCACCAGAAAGGCGAATACCAGTACCTGCACCCCAACAACGACGTGAACATGGCGCAGTCGACCAACGACGCCTACCCGACCGCGATCCGCCTGGGTCTGCTGTTGGGCCATGACGCGCTGCTGGCCAGCCTCGACAGCCTGATCCAGGCGTTCGCCGCCAAAGGCGCCGAGTTCAGCCATGTGCTGAAAATGGGCCGCACCCAGTTGCAAGACGCCGTGCCGATGACCCTCGGCCAGGAATTCCGCGCCTTCGCCACTACTTTGGGTGAAGACCTGGCCCGCCTGAAAACCCTGGCACCGGAGCTGCTGACCGAAGTGAACCTGGGCGGCACCGCCATCGGTACCGGCATCAACGCCGACCCACGCTACCAGGCCCTGGCCGTACAACGCCTGGCCACCATCAGCGGCCAGCCGCTGGTACCGGCGGCCGACTTGATCGAAGCCACCTCCGACATGGGCGCCTTTGTACTGTTCTCCGGCATGCTCAAGCGTACCGCCGTGAAGCTGTCGAAGATCTGCAACGACTTGCGCCTGCTGTCCAGCGGCCCACGCACCGGCATCAACGAGATCAACCTGCCGGCTCGCCAGCCAGGCAGCTCGATCATGCCCGGCAAGGTCAACCCGGTAATCCCGGAAGCGGTCAACCAGGTAGCGTTCCAGGTCATCGGTAACGACCTGGCCCTGACCATGGCAGCCGAAGGCGGCCAACTGCAGTTGAACGTGATGGAGCCGCTGATCGCCTTCAAGATCTTCGACTCGATCCGCCTGCTGCAACGCGCCATGGACATGCTGCGCGAGCACTGCATCGTCGGCATCACCGCCAACGAAGCGCGCTGCCGCGAACTGGTGGAGCATTCCATCGGCCTGGTCACCGCGCTGAACCCGTACATCGGCTATGAAAACGCCACCCGCATTGCGCGTATCGCTCTGGAAAGCGGGCGCGGCGTGCTGGAACTGGTGCGTGAAGAAGGCTTGCTCGACGACGCCATGCTCGACGACATCCTGCGCCCGGAAAACATGATTGCCCCACGTTTGGTCCCGCTGAAGGCCTAAGCGTTTGTTGCACCGCTCACCAGGTTGAGGGACTAGACACCTCTCACCTTTTGAGGGCCTGAAGGCTCGTTCTTCAGGCCCTTTTTTTTGCCTTGAGGTTGCTCCATGACGCCCATAAAAAATCTAATATCGCACCGCAAACCTTCCTCGCCTTGCGCGACCGCGCTGAAACCTTTAATCGCCCCGTGCAGACGGATCACGCTCGCCTAGGTATAGTGCCGCCCCTCTTCGCGTCTGCGGCTGTCGGTAACGAGGCCCGGGAACCACGCGAAAGCGCATGAATAACAACACCCGCAAAAGGATGGGGATCGAGCGTCGTGCACTGCCTGGTGCCGAGCGATGCGTCGGACCGTCCTGCGTTTGCCATTAGAAAAATCAGCGAGGAACACTCCATGCTCGAAGTCATCAACGACTTCCTCTCAGGGAAAGTACTGATCGTGCTCATAGTCGGGCTCGGCGGTTATTTCACGATCCGCTCGCGTTTCGTGCAGTTGCGTCACTTTTTCCACATGTTCTCGGTGTTTAAAGACAGCCTCAAGAGCAGCGCCGGCCAACTCAGCTCGTTCCAGGCGCTGATGCTCAGCCTGGCCGGCCGGGTGGGTGCCGGTAACATCGCCGGAGTCGGCATTGCCGTGACGTTGGGTGGCCCGGGTGCCGTGTTCTGGATGTGGGTCACCGCGCTGGTGGGCATGTCTTCGAGCTTTATCGAGTGCTCCCTCGGCCAGTTGTACAAGCGCACCGACGCTGAAGGCACCTACCGTGGCGGCCCGGCGTATTACATCCAGCACGGCCTGCAGAAACGCTGGCTGGGGATGGTCATGGCGTTCCTGCTGCTGGTGACCTTCGGCTTTGCCTTCAATGGCCTGCAAGCCCACGCTGTAACACACTCGTTGAATAACGCGTTTGGCCTCGACACCACCTACACCGGCCTGGCGCTGGCGGTGTTGCTGGGCCTGGTGTTCATTGGCGGGATCAAGCGTATTGCCTCGATTGCCGACCTGCTGGTACCGGTCAAGACTCTGGTGTACATCGCCGTGACCCTGTACGTGATCGTGCTGCAATTCGACCACGTACCGGCCATGCTCGCGACCATCGTCAAGAGCGCGTTCGGCCTCGACCAAGCCTTCGGTGGCCTGGTGGGCAGCGCGATCATCATGGGTGTAAAACGCGGCGTGTTCGCCAACGAAGCAGGCTTGGGCAGTGCGCCTAACGTGGCGGCAGTGGCGTCGGTAGAACACCCTATCGCCCAAGGCGTGGTGCAAGCGTTCAGCGTGTTCCTCGACACCTTCGTGATCTGCACCTGTACTGCGTTGCTGATCCTGCTGTCGGGTTTCTACACCCCAGGCTTTGAAGGCGACGGCATTGCCCTGACCCAGAACTCCCTGGCGGCGGTGGTGGGTGACTGGGGCCGCATGTTCATCTCGGTGGCCCTGGCGTTGTTCGTGTTCACCTCGATCATGTACAACTACTACCTGGGCGAGAGCAACCTGCGCTTTCTGGTCGGCAATAACCGCAAGGTGCTGATGGGCTATCGCGCCTTGGTGCTGGTGCTGATTTTCTGGGGCTCGATCGAGAACCTGAGCACCGTGTTCGCCTTCGCCGACATCACCATGACCATGCTCGCGTTCGTCAACCTGTTTGCCCTGGCGTTCCTGTTCAAGATTGCCATGCGCATCCTCAATGACTACGACAACCAGCGCGCAGCGGGCATCAAGACCCCGGTGTTCGACTCCAGCCAGTTCCCCGACCTGGACCTGGACCGCAAGGCATGGCCAGCCAACCCGGTGCAAACCGAGGCGGCTCCGGCAGCTGAACTGAGCGCTCAAGCGCAACGTTAATCACGGTTAGATGACACGCCGCCCGGCCTTGGGCATGCTCTGGGCCCGGCGGCGTTTTTCGTTCAGGAGATTTTCGATGCAATCAGCTAACAACGTCATGGTGCTCTACACCGGCGGCACCATCGGCATGCAGGCCAGCGCCAATGGCCTGGCGCCCGCGTCTGGTTTTGAAGCGCGTATGCGAGAACAGTTTGCCGACGCAGACCTGCCCGCGTGGCGCTTCCGGGAAATGTCACCACTGATCGACAGCGCCAACATGAACCCCGCCTACTGGCAACGCCTGCGCAGCGCCGTGGTCGAGGCGGTAGACGCCGGCTGCGATACCGTACTGATCCTGCACGGCACCGACACCCTGGCCTACAGCGCAGCGGCCATGAGCTTCCAGCTGCTGGGCCTCCCGGCGCCGGTGGTGTTCACCGGTTCGATGCTGCCGGCCGGTGTGCCCGACAGCGATGCCTGGGAAAACGTCAGCGGTGCGTTGACGGCCTTGGGCGAAGGCCTGAAGCCGGGTGTGCACCTGTACTTCCACGGCGCGCTGATGGCGCCGACTCGCTGCGCGAAGATTCGCAGTTTTGGGCGCAACCCGTTTGCCGCACTGCAGCGCAACGGCGGTGTCGCCCTGGCAGACAGGCTTCCCGCCGCGCTGGCCTACCGCAACGACAAGGCCCCGGCCAACGTTGGCGTCCTGCCGCTCGTTCCGGGCATTGCTGCCGCGCAACTGGATGCATTGATCGACAGCGGCATCCAGGCATTGGTACTCGAATGCTTCGGCAGCGGCACCGGGCCAAGTGACAATCCGGCCTTCCTCGCCAGCCTGCAACGTGCGCAGGATCAAGAGGTGGTAGTGGTTGCAATCACCCAATGCCATGAAGGCGGCGTGGAACTGGATGTCTACGAAGCCGGCAGCCGCCTGCGCAGCGTGGGTGTACTGTCCGGCGGCGGCATGACCCGAGAAGCAGCCTTCGGCAAGCTCAACGCCTTGATCGGCGCGGGGCTGGACAGCGAAGAAATCCGCCGCCTGGTGGAATTGGACCTGTGCGGCGAGCTGAGCTGACCGGCATGTAACTTGCTCCACTTCCAGCCATCCCCTGGCTGGAAGTTCCCATGCTGCATTCCCACCTCACCACCCTCAATGCCGTGTCCCTGGTGCTGCGTACCTTCGAGGCCGAAGGCTTGCCCCACGAAGCATTGCTGGCGGGCAGCGGCATCTGTGCGGCGGATTTGAGCCGCGCCGACACGCGTATCGCCACACATCAGGAGATGCAAGTGTGCGCCAATGCCGTGGCCCATCAGCGTGATATCGGCTTGATCGTTGGGCGGCGTATGCATGTTTCCTCGTACGGCCTACTGGGCTATGCCCTGCTCACCAGTGCCACTTTCGGTGACGCTTTGCGCCTGGCCCTGCGGTATCCGGCGCTGTTGGGAACACTCTTTGAACTGAGCCTGGACGAAGACGGCGAACGCATCTGGTTCACGGCCGGCGACTACCGCGAAAACCCGGCACTGACTGCCTTCAATGTCGAGCTGTGCCTGGGATCACTGAAGGTCATTTGCGACGACCTGCTCGGCCATCCCCTGCCGTTGTTGGGCGCTCGGTTCGAGCACGAGGCGCCGGATTATCAGGCCCGCTACGCCGAGAGCTTCGACTGCCCGCTCCAGTTTCAGGCTATAGCCAACGCGTTCGCCTTTGATAAACGCTGGCTCGCCCAACCTTTGCCCCTGGCCGACGCGGTCACCCACCAGGCCATGGTCGAACGTTGTCGCAAACAGAACACCGAATTCACCGGGCGCGAGGCCTGGCTGGGGCGAATCCGCCAGTTGCTGGCTGCACAATTGCACGCCGCACCTGGGCTCGATGGCCTGGCCCAGCAGATGAACTGTTCGGCGCGCACCCTGCGCCGGCACCTGCACAACCTGGGTTGCAGCTATCAGGAACTGCTCGATGAGCTGCGCTTCGAACGCGCCAAACAGTTGTTGGCTAACGACCTGTGGCCAATCCACCGGATTGCCGAGACGCTGGGGTTCAGCGAAACGGCGAGCTTCAGGCATGCGTTCGTGCGCTGGAGCGGCGTCACGCCGAGCCAATTTCGAGCATGACGCGCCAATAAGGGGCGAATTGCGGACACACACTTTGGCCATATTTATCTCCTTTTGGCCGCTCCTGTCGTTCTCATAAAGCGCGTGCGCCGCAAGACTGCACTCACGAATACAGCCTGCGGAGAACAACAAATGCTGACGATCTACTCGGACGATCACCACCTGCACCATGGCCGCTGTGAACTGATGGACGGGCAACTGATGCCCTGCTTCGAAATGCCCTCGCGTGCCGATCACGTGCTGCAACGGGTCAAGGACCGTGAACTGGGCCCCGTGCAGGCCCCTCAGGACTTCGGCCTGGCGCCGCTGCAACGTATTCACAGCCGCGACTATCTCGACTTCTTCAAAGGCGCCTGGCAACGCTGGACCGAGTATGGCCAGGACGGCGACCTGTTGCCCTACACCTGGCCCGCTCGTACGTTGCGCCGTGTGCTTCCCACCAGCCTGCACGGCCAATTGGGCTATTACAGTTTCGATGGTGGCGCGCCGATCACCGCCGGCACCTGGCAAGCGGCCTACAGCGCGGCGCAAGTGGCCCTTACCGCGCAGGCCGCCATCGCCCAAGGCGCCCACAGTGCCTTCGCCCTTTGCCGCCCGCCGGGGCATCACGCCGCCAGCGATTTGATGGGAGGTTATTGCTACCTCAACAACGCGGCCATCGCAGCCCAGGCATTCCTTGATCAAGGCTGCAAAAAGGTCGCGATCCTCGACGTGGACTACCACCACGGTAACGGCACGCAGTCGATTTTTTATGCGCGCAGCGACGTGCTGTTCACCTCGATTCACGGCCATCCGGAGGCAGAATTTCCGTTCTTCCTTGGCTACGCCGATGAGCATGGCGAGGGCGCCGGCGTTGGTTTCAACTTCAACTATCCGTTGCCGGCCGGGTCCGGCTGGCAGGCCTGGAGCGCGGCGCTGGAACAGGCCTGCGCCGAGATCGAGCGCTACGCCGCCGATATCATCGTGGTGTCCCTGGGCGTGGACACGTTCAAGGACGACCCTATCTCGCAGTTCAAGCTCGACAGCCCGGACTACCTGGCCATGGGCGCGCGCATTGCCCGTCTGGGCAAGCCCACGCTGTTCGTGATGGAAGGCGGCTACGCGGTGGAGGAAATCGGCATCAACGCCGTCAACGTGCTGGAAGGTTTCGAGGAAGCAGCCCAATGAACATACTCAAGTCGCTCGCCCTGTGCGCCGTGGTTGTCAGCGGCGCAGCCCAGGCCGAAGAAAAAACCCTGAAGGTCTACAACTGGTTCGACTACATCACGCCCAAGGCGCTGGAAGACTTCAAGGCCCAGCACCCGTCGATCAAGCTGGTGTACGACATCTTCGACACCAACGAAGCCCTGGAAGCCAAACTGCTCACCGGCAACTCCGGCTATGACGTGGTGGTACCCTCCAACGTGTTCCTGGCCAAACAGATCGAAGCCGGCGTGTTCCAGCCCCTGGACCGCAGCCAACTGCCCAACTGGAACCACCTCGATCCCAAGCTGATGAAGCTGATCGAGGCCAACGACCCCGGCAATCAATACGCCGTGCCCTACATGTACGGCACCATCCTGATCGGCTTCAACCCAGCCAAGGTCAAGGCGGCCCTGGGCGACAACGCCCCCGTGGACAGCTGGGACCTGATCTTCAAAGAAGAGAACATCAGCAAGCTCAAGCAATGCGGCGTCGCGCTGCTGGACTCGCCCTCGGAGATCCTGCCCCTGGCGTTGCAGCACCTGGGCCTGGACCCCAACAGCAGCAACCCCAAGGACTACGACAAGGCCGAAGCGCTGTTGATGAAGATCCGCCCGTACATCACCTACTTTCACTCTTCCAAATACATGGCGGACATCGCCAATGGCGATATCTGCGTGGCGGTGGGCTACTCCGGCAGTTTTTCCCAAGCCGCCAACCGCGCCAAGGAAGCCAAGAATGGCGTGACCGTGGACATGCGCTTGCCCAAGGAAGGCGCGCCGATCTGGTTCGACATGCTCGCCATTCCCAAGGGCGCTAAAAATCCGGGCGACGCCTACACCTTCATCAACTATTTGTTGCAACCCGACGTCATCGCACCGGTCAGCGATTTTGTCGGTTATCCCAACCCGAACAAGGACGCTACCGAGCGGGTCGACCCGGCCATACGCAACAACCCCAACCTGTACCCGACCGACACGGCCATGACCACGCTCTACACCCTCAAACCCCTGGACAGCAAAGCCGAACGCGCCAGGACAAGGGCCTGGACCAAGATTAAGTCCGGGAGGTGAAGCGCTGTACTGGCGTACGTGCATTTAACAGCAGGCCTATGTAAGCACCGCCTACCTGTCTGGCCGAGCCCTAGCATGGAAATTCCGAACCTATACCTCGGGCTATCTCCATCAACCGGTCAGACAGGGAAGCCACTCTATGACCTCACCCGCTGCAAATAACCACACGAACGCCAAACGGCTGGATGAGCGCTCAGCGCTGTTCACCCAACTCTATGTCGGCCCTTCATTCAGGGAGACCGCATCGGCTCTGTTGCGCCAGTCACTTCGGGAACAGTACCCGACGCTGGATATCAACCCGGACATCGCCATGGTCGGCACGCCGACCTGGCGACTGATTGACGACGAGATTGTCGCGGGGCCCACGGAATATCAGGCACTCAGCGACATCCTCGCTCAACAGGCAGTTCTGTCAGTGCCGACCCTGTACATCGAGGGCGAACACTTTCTCACCCAGCAACCGATCGTCGAGCCGACGGTTCACTTGCCCGTGCGTATCTGTGAAATCGCCAAAACCCTCAACCTGCTGGCTCCTGTCATGCTGCGGGCCTTCCAGCAACAGTTGGTCGCCTACTGGAATCAAACCAACGGCAGCGGCCCCCATTGGCACGAGTTGTCGAGCATGTTGCGGGCAGTCTGGAATGTCGAGACCGCAGACGACTGGAGCGCCACCGAGTGCGCCATGGCGCGCACCCTGTTCACCCACCCCGATAAAGCCGACAGGAAGGGCAAAGACCCTTACAACCTCAAGGCCTGCCTGATCGATATCGACCGCGTCGACGCTGACCACGTGACGCACCAGAATGAAGTGGTGATCGCGGTACTGCTCGGCGAACATGAAGGGCAGCGTTCGATCCTCATGTATTCACTGCTCAAGGGCTATGAAAAATTTCCTTCGCTGGAGCACCTGGGCAATTCATTGTCGTTGCACCTGCCAGCCTCTGCTTCGAACCAGGAAATTCATTGGCGGCTGTTCGAGCCTGATGGCGACTTTTTTGATCATCAGGCCTGCGCAATGGTGTCCGTGCTGGTCGAGGCCGTGGGTGCAATCGACTTCTCGGACCTGCGCCAGACCCATAACGCCGATGTCGTCCTCGGCACGCCGCCAGCCATCGCCCCGCTTGCCCCTGAAAAGGGCCCAGGGCTTGCCTGGTATCAGAACCAGTTGCCCGACTGGCTGACGAAGGCGTCCGTCGCCGACCAGAACTTCTTTGCCCGGCACTTGAAGGACCTCGCCGCCCTGCACAACCAGAACGCCGGCCGCTCTTACCTCGACGACGTTCCCTCCATCGAGGCTTACGCGTTGAAGGTGATCAAGGCGCAAATGATCAAGGATCATCCTGCCAGCGCCAACGTTCCCTTGGATAAAATCCGCCTGACGGTGAAAAGCCCGGTCATCTGGGGCACCTTCGTGGTGCCGGGTCAGTTCGAAACCACCTCTTTGAGCGTGGTAGAACTGGCCTTGCAAAACCTGATTGCGCTGCCGACCGGCAATCGATCTGTCGAGATCGATAAGGGGTTCAGCCTGCCTGGATGGATGACCTCAGGCTATTTTGTAGACTTGGTCACCGATGCCGATATCGGCAGTGCCTATCCCGCGTTGATCAAACAAAAACTGCTGGACGACCCGCAGGAGTCATTACGCCGTAAAACCCTCTATAGCCAGCACCTGCGTATCCAACTGCCTATGCAGGCCTTGCAAGCCAAGATTCGCCAGCAAGAAGGCATTGACGAGCGAGGCTACCGCTATGTGGCGGCGGTGTTACAAGACGAGGCCACTGACCGCCAGGTTGACGGGCAAACCATTGTGCTCAGGCCATTGGCGTTTCGGCCCCTGCGGCGCGCGGAAGCGACATTGGACACCGTTGCCAACATGTACGTGATCGGCCCCGAGGACCTGACGGCCGGCCCATGCCTGTTGTATCGA
Source organism: Pseudomonas sp. FSL L8-0168 (assembly GCF_037976155.1). Lineage (NCBI taxonomy): Bacteria > Pseudomonadati > Pseudomonadota > Gammaproteobacteria > Pseudomonadales > Pseudomonadaceae > Pseudomonas > Pseudomonas sp. FSL L8-0168. Next base: position 5,254,964 of record NZ_CP150262.1, read on the forward strand.
CCGATGTTCACACCACCCCTGATGCAGTTCCCGACTCCGGCCAATCTGATCTATGGGATTTCGCAATCGAGCACCCTGCGCGAGTCGGTACTGGCCTGGCTACCGGATGCGGTGCGTAACGACTACGCCAATTACGTATTCCCCGGCGCACTGCCTACGCCTTGGCAGGTGGCCGATTACCTGATCGAGCCTGACAAACTATGGACCATGAGCGGCCCCATGGCGCTGGGTGAACAAGTGCTTAACGGCGACCGATTTTCCACTCTGTTCAAAGCCAACGCCAATGCCTTGATCGAACTGTCGGATCGGCAATCGGTTTCCAATGCCGAAAACCGTTGGGCCACGTTCAAGCAAGCCGGCTGGCTGATATTCAACGCCGTGCTGCCTTTTCTCGGTCGTACCGTGGGCACGGCGGTGTGGATCTGGCAGGTGGTCGATCAACTGCAGAACTTTATCGAGGCCCAGGAGCACGGTGAGCAGCAAGCCGAGTGGTCGGCGCTCACCGATGTCCTGCTCAACCTTGGCATGGCCATCACCCTGCATGTCGCCAGCCGCAGCCACCGTCCAGGCTACCCACGCAAGGCCCAGCCAACCCTGCCGCAGCCGACAAGCGCCACGGACGTCACCGTCAAACAACAGCCGTCCCTGACCCAGGCGTTGGCGTCCAAACATTCACCTCACTTGCACATCAGTGGCGCAATCAAGCGCGCCCCTGGCGAACTTGCCACCCTGCTCGACAGCTTCAAAATCAATAAGCCCGACGGCCTGGGCCCCGCTGAAAGCGCGGCAGGCCAGCACCAGCACCTATTCCGGCATGCACAGCGCTACTACGCCCCCGTGGGGGAGCGCTGGTTTGAGGTGAACACCGATGACGATGAAACAGTAGTCATCATCGACCCCAAGCAACCGGAGCGCACAGGCCCGACGTTGATTCACAACGCCCAGGGCCAATGGTTCATCGACACGCGTCTGCGTCTGCGCGGCGGCGGCCCGAAAAAACAACAGCAAAGGTCCAAATCCGAAGCGGACGTCAAGACAGTGGAAGCCCAGCGGCGATTGTCAGAATTTGAGCGAGACAAGAGCGCCACGCAATTGGAGATACAGGCGGCCCGCGCTGAGATGGAGGACCCCCAGGCCAGCACTTCGGCCGATGCCCGCCGTGAGATCTACCTGCAAAAGCTCGAGGCCCAGCGAAATAACTACGAAACGGCGCTGCAACAACTCAAGATCTTGAATGTGTTTGCCCCGACTGCGAATTATCAAGAGCAAGTCGTGCGCTACGTCGGCGCCCAGTTGGACCTGACGGAAACCGGTATACGCGAAGCTCAAGTCACGTTCACACCGAAGCTTAAAACCGTGCTGGACCAGATTGAGCGCCAGGCCAGCCATACCGAGGAGCGTCATATCGAGGACGCCCAAACCTTGACCGAGATGAGCCAGGACATGATCGCACGCCTGAACTACACAGAGTCGCGGTTCGCTCAACTTAGAACGATGGGGCGATCCGGCTTCAAGGCTATCTGCCAACACCGCAAAAGCTTGCCGATTTACACGGCCCGCGACCTCAGGTTCCTGCAAGTGACCCTGGCGCGCAATCTGTGCGTGGACGAAAACAGCATGACCACGGCTCCGGATGCCTGGAACGCCATCGACCGTATTGTCGACAGCGCCAATCTGTCGATTCAGACCTTGCGTGAAACCCTGTTCGAACGCAGCGAGTCGCGTCTGGACGAACGCATCGAAACCGTGGGCAGCCTGGTCGAACAGTTCAATGTCCTTGATGAACGCCTGCAGGACTTTCCAGCGGAATTTACCAACGTTGCACTGACCACCCCCCTTACGCGCCTGCGTGAAAAAATCCGCAGCTTCTACAACGAAACCGTTGGCCACCTGGAGCTGCTGCACAGTGACCGGGACGCCATCAGAAACCGGCCAACTCCGCCGCCGACCCCGCCTAAAGCCAGGAAAAAAGTCATTTATACGCGTTACAACGGTGTGCTGGTCGGTGACCCACGCCTGTCAGCAACAGGCGAGGAAACCGGTCTGGTAGATATCAGATCTCCACTGACTCAGGACATCATGGCGACCTTCCACGAAAAGCCCGCAGGCGTCTGGGTACAGCGCGTAACGCCCGCCGAAACACAACCCAGTGTTGTCGTGGACGTTGCCACCCGCATCAAACAGGCACAGGACCTGTTGGACGCACTGGAGACTTTCAAGCAGCGGACCGCCGAACAAGCGGCCAAGCCGGAGCGCACGGCCATCGGCATAGAAACGTTGTTTCACCAGCACGCATTGGCGCTGGAACAGGCGTCTTCGAATATTAAAGAGGCCCTCACCCAAGGCAACGCAACCGAGAGCCACAAGGACTCGGCTGCGCTTGTGGACAGAAAGCTCAACGAGGCGGCCCAAGCCCTCTACAAGGAGGCTTCACGCTACAAGTCGTTGTTGTTCAAAAAGCATCCACCCACCGTGCATGCTCTGGAATGGCTGCTGAAAAACCAAGAGGTCGTCATCAAGAAAACCGTCACGCGGCGACGGCTCAAAGGCCCGGAGAAGGACTATCTGGACGAGTACACCATCCACAACCGCGAAGACCATAGCGTGCTGTGGTATGCCCACTTTCATTACTCAACCGACTGGGTGCCCGCCAAGGCATTCCTGCGCGCGCGCCTGAAAACCCCGCAGGAGCACGCCCGTGGCGCGGAGTCCGACACCCTCAACGGCCTTGGCGAGAAGCAGAAAACCGCGGTGTATCTCAGTGACATCAATCTAGACCAGGCCCGGCGGTTGTTTTTCACGGTGAAATGACTCCCCCTGAGGCGGGGGCGTTCGCGCCCTCGACTCATGACCGCAGCCAGCCGCAGCGCGACGTATCTACCACCCCTGCGGTAACGTCGCTCGCTACCTTGCGCGTTCCTTAAAGCCCGTACGGGCCATTGAATGCAAAGGAGCTGCGCATGCCCAATGACACTGTCAACAATCACCGTCCACCTACTACCTATGAACTGCTGACCCAGTTAACCAGTGGCCCCACTATCCGCGAAGTGGCCGCAACGGCATTGCGCTCAGCTATCAAGGCGCTATATCCCACGCTGGATATCGAACCCGACCTGGCCATGGTCGTCAGCCCTCAATGGGTGGTGGTCGGCAACGACGTCGTGCGTGCGCCGGCCACTGTCGAATCGCTCACCTCAGTGCTGGCCCGCCAGGCACTATCCAGCGAGAGAGTGACCTATATCGACGGCCAACATTTCCTCACCTTGCAGCCGTACGCTCTGATTCCTGTGCATCTGGCAGTGAAAATCGATGCCATCGCACGCCTGATCAACGAGCTATCCGACCTGCTGTTCACTGCATTCCAGGAACAGCAACTGGACTTCTGGAACGCGTCCAATGGCACCACCGGTCCGCGCTGGCAATCCTTATCCAGCACACTGAGGAAGGTGTGGAACATCACCGAAGAGCAAGGCCTGAGTGAGCACGAAAGCGCGATGGCACGTGCATTTTTCCAGGAACCCGACCTGGCCAGACGCTCGCTGAAAGACCCTTACAAGACCCACGCGTACCTGGTCGACGTGGACATTCTTGAAGCCGGCCGGTCCACCCATGCCAGCTTCCTGGATATCACCGTATTGGTGGGCGAGCACGCCAATCGCCCGATGATCCTGACGCACTCGTTGGTGAGCGGGTATGAAACGTTCGAGTCACTGGCACAATTGGGTGCCGCGCTGCCTGCGCGAATGAGTGCGCCCGCCAGCGACGCCACCTTGCAATGGCGCTTGTATGAACCCGACGGCAACTTCTTCGATACGCTGGCCTGCAATCTGATCTCGTTGCAAATCTACGCCATAGGCAGTTATGGCGAATCCGGCCTGGGTAACCTGGCCGAAGCAAAGGTGCCCGCGACCACGGTTGCCCGCATCGTGCCCAGTATCGAAGAAATGAGCGATCACCAGCTGTCGAATATCCGCGATATTCACCGACAACTTCCAGACTGGCTGGCTTCGGCAACGGACTCCGATATCGCCGCCTACGGCCGCTATATGATCAACCTGGCCCAACTGCACAGCCATTATCACGGCGAAACGTTTCAGGACGGCATTCCAGCCATTCGTGACTACGCCCGGACACAGCTGCAAAACCTTATCCGCTCCCCCCAAGCGGGGGCGCGCCTGAACCTGGATAACATCGAAATCGTTATCGAGAGCCCAGTGCTGTGGGGCACGTTTATCGTCCCCGGAGCCGTGGACACCACACGACGCAGCCTGATCGACCTGGCCTTGGAAAACCTCACCGGCCTGCCCACCGGCAACGTGACAGTGCACTACAACGGTAGGGGCGGTGACGTGCCCGCATGGCTGACCTACAGCTACCTGAAAGACGTGATCGAGGACATCGACATCGGTCAGCGCTACCCCGCGCTGGTCAAACAGCAACTGCTCGATGACACCACCCAGTCGAGTCACCGCCAACAGCTCTACATCCGCCACCTGCAGATTCAACTGCCGTTGCTGGCCCTGCAGATGAAAATCCGCAGCCAGGGCGGCTTCGATGAGCTGGGTTATCGCTACGTCGCCGCCGTCATGCATCCCGATGAACATGCGCGCCGTGTCGACGGGCACCCCATTGTCATCCGCCGCCTGGCCTTCGTGCCCAGTCTGCGCCCCGGGCCTGAGCAAGACGTGGTCACCAATATGTTCGTGATTGGCCCGAAGCATTCCGGCAACGGTCCCTGCGTACTCTATCGGCCATTGCTGGAGCCGGCCCTGATGCAATTTGCGTCGCGGCAAAACCTGCTCTATGCCATCAAACATGAGCGCTCCTTGCGCGAGTCGGTGTTGGCCTGGCTACCTGAACCGCAAAGATTCAACTACGCCCAATACGTTTTCCCCGACACCCTTCCTTCGCCCTGGACCGTGGTGCGCGCACTGGTCGAACCGCTCACCGTGCTGTACATGAGTGGCCCGGTGACGTTGAGCGATGAAGAAATGGGCAATGACATTTTTGCCACGCTGTTCAAGGCCAACGCCAATGCCATGGTCGAGTTGGCGACACGCCAGTCGGTGTCCAACGTACAGAAACGCTGGGCGACCTTTCGACAGGCCGGCTGGCAAATTTTCAACGCCGCCCTGCCCTTCCTGGGCCGCACCCTTGGCATCGCCGCTTGGGTCTGGCAAATCATGGACGACCTGCAGGCCGCTGAGGAGGCCGTGAACAAGAGTGACCAGCCCGCCTCCTGGACAGCGTTGGTGGATGTCTTCCTCAACCTCGGCATGGCCCTAACGCTGCACATCGCCCTGCGCCACCCTCGAGCGTCCAAGCGATCCGCTTCCCCCAGGGTTGGCACTGAACCCACGGAAACGGTAGGCAGGCCGTCCGTTACCGAGAAGACATTTACTTCAGTCCAACAGGCCACTATTTCCGACAGCCAACTTTCAGCCAAGCATCAAGGCCCCGTGCACACTCGCGGAGCCCTCAGTCACAGCCGCCTCGGACTGGCCAAGACGCTCGACAGCTTCAAGGTCGCCAAGCCCGAAAAACTCGGTGAACAAAATAAAAACCCCGGTCACCATCTCAATCTCTATCCGCTTGCAGATAAGTGGTACGCACCGGTCAGCGAGCGTTGGTTCGAGGTCACGGTGGATGACAACGACAGCGTCGTCATCATCGACCCGAAGGAACCTTCGCGTACCGGCCCACCGCTGATCGGCAACCTCGCGGGGCAATGGTTTGTCGATGTCCGTTTGCGGCTACGCGGCGGCGGTCTTCGAAACCGGCGGCGTGCGGTCAAGATCGATCAGCCGGCGCGCATTGCGGCACTTATGACTCAACTCAACGCCTTCGACGCGGTCGCCGCCCGCCAACAGCTGGACGTGCTTGAGGCAAAGCCTGCGCTGGACGCTGCCCCTGGCCCGTCCACGGACCTGCGACGTACAACGTTCATCGGTAAAGTCGACAGCCGGCTGGCGGCGTATGACGAAGCGATCAGCCAACTGAAGTCCTTGAGCATCATCGACACGGTGCCCACCTACCAGAGCACTATGAGCGGTTACCTGAAACAGCAATTGCAACTGACTCAGATCGCTTTGGAGCAACAAGTGGTGAGTTATAGGGAGGCCCTGAAGTCGTCGTCCCCAATCCTCGACGCCGAGGTGGACATCGACTATAAAAACCAGGCTCGCAGCGCCCAAGACCTGTCCACCCAGAACCAGGCAATCATCAAGCGCCTGCAGTTCATCAACGACCGTTTCAACGATCTCAGAGCATTGGGAGATGAGGGTGCAGCCGTCATTCGTAAAACCATCGGGGAGTTGCCACAGCTGACCCTCACTGAACTCAAATCCCTGGAGATCATCCTGGGCCGCTACTTGTGTATCGATGAAGAGCAACGCCAGATCCCCGCCACGCTGCGCGAGCGGATGGGCCAGATCGTCGATAGCGCCGAACTGAACGTCGAGAGTTTCAATGAGATTGTGGAACGCGGTAATGGCGCATCGCTGGATGAGCGCATCGATGTACTCAACAGCCTGGTAGAGCAATTTTCCAGTGCCGACCAGCGCCTGCTCGATCTTCACGCCGATTACCCACAACACTTGCACAAAAGCCGCCTGGAAAGTTTCCGCCAACAGATTGGCGAGTTCAGCCAAAGGGCCGTGCACGACCTGGCGCAATTGCTGCGAACGAAGAAAGCCCTGGAGCCCAAGCCCGGCAGCTCGAAGACCGAGCCCCGCCCGCGGCGCAAAGTAATCAAAACACGCCATCACGGCTTGGTAATGGGTGAACCGCGTGAAACCGACAGTTCCCTGGTAGACGTCAGGGCCGGCATGACCGGCAAGGTGATCGCCACATTCCATGAAAAGTCGCCAGGGGTGTGGGTCACACGGCACAAAACTGCGCTGCACCCACCCGTGCCTGTTTCGGTGGACCTGGACACCAGCATCAACGCTGGGCAAACGCTATTGGAGGGCGAACACGCCGAAATTCGCAAATACAAGGGTTTCTCAACAAAGCCCTGGCATGCTCCGCAAGACATTCAAGATATGTTCGATGACTATGCGAAGACGCTGGAAGACGCGTCAAAGAACATCGAAGAAGCGCTGACCCAGCGCAATCTCACAGAAAGCGAACATACCTCCGCTGCTGTGACCAATCGTCATCTCAAAGACGCGGCACAACGTTTCTATCGGCAGGGCAAAGAAACCTACATCGACATGATCAAGCGCCAGCCCCCAACCGCGGAACGGGTGAACTGGCTGCACAGCCAGGGGCTGATCACCATCGTCAAGGTCATCACTCGGCGTGCCCTCAAGGGGCCCAGAAAGGACTTTCTGGACGAGTACGAGATTCGCGATAACGAGAATGGCACGGCGCTGTGGTACGCGCACTTTCACTATGAAACCAAGAACGCTGCATTGGAGAATTTCACCAAGGATCATCTCAAGACCCGCGAACAACATCGGCTCGGCGGCGCCCACCAACGTACCGGGCCCAGTGACTGGGACATCATAGAAATCCACCGCCGCAGTATCGGTGAGCAACTGGCCAAGTCGCTGTTCTTCAAGAACTGATCGGCTACGCCTTCCACGCTTGACGCAAACGCGCCAGCGCCTGCGCAATGGCCGCCTCCGGCACGGCGGCAAACCCCATCACCAGGCCAGCATGCTGGTCCGGTGGCGGGCGTGTGCCAGCCAGCCAATAGCTGCTCAAACCATTGATCTCGACATCCACTGCACGGGCCTGAGCGAGCAACGCCTGCTCCCGGGCCAGGCTGTCCACCCGCACCGTGATGTGCAAACCCGCCGCGGCATTTGGCAACGCGCCGACCCCGGGCAACCCGGTGGGCCATCCGGCCAACAACGCATTGCGCCGGCTGAGCGCGGCGCGACGCATCCGACGAATGTGGCGCTGGAAGTGCCCCGCCGCCATGAACTCGGCCATCACCGCCTGGGTGCTGACTTCGGAGTGACGCACGTCCACGGCGCGGCGCCGGGTGAAGGCTTGCACCAGGCCCGGTGGCAACACCAGATAACCCAGGCGCAACGCCGGGAACGCCACCTTGCCGAAGGTGCCCACATACAGCACGCGGCCACTGCGATCCAGCGCGGCCAACGGTGACAGCGGCGCGCCGCTGTAGCGGTACTCGCCGTCGTAATCGTCTTCCACGATCCAACCGCCTGAACGTTCGGCCCAGGCCAGCAATTCCAGGCGCCGAGCCAGGCTCATCACCACGCCCAGCGGGTACTGATGGGAAGGCGTGACATACGCCACGCGGCAATCATTGAGGGTACTGAGCACCTGGCAATCCATGCCCTCGCCGTCGACCGGCACGCCATGCAGTCGCCCGCCGGCCAAAGCGAATGCATGGCCGGCCGCGCGATAGCCAGGGTTTTCCACCGCCACGCCATCCCCAGGCTCCACCAGCAACTGTGCACAAAGGCTAATGGCCTGCTGTGCGCCGCTGGTGATCACAATTTGTTCAGCCGTGCATTGCATGCCGCGCGAGCTGCGCAGGTACGCGGCGATCAAACCGCGCAGGCGACCGTCACCGGCCGGGTCGCCATAGCACAGCTGTTCCAGGTCGGGTTTGCGCCAGAACGCCCCATTCAGCTTGGCCCATACCTCAAACGGGAACAGATCGAAGGCGGGTACGCCCACGCGAAATGCCCGGGGCGGTCCCAACGGCGGCTGAGGCAGATGATGGTCTTTTACCCGTGCCAAACCGGCGCTGTGGATAACTTCGTCATCTAAATCCTCGGGCAAATTCGCCCATTTTGTGGATAAGCCTGGGGATAAGCCTGTTGACAACCCTGTGGATACTTTTGTGGATAGTTTTTCGGCCATCGGCAATTGGGCAACATAGGTGCCATCACCGACCCGGCTTTCGATAAACCCCTCCGCGTACAGCTGATCGTAGGCGCGCACCACGCTGTTGCGGGAAATCGACAAGGCCGCCGCCAGATCACGGGTAGCGGGCAGCCGCGTGCCACTGACCAATCGCCCATCCAATACCCGCTGGCGCAGGGCCTCATACAGCTGGCGCGTGAGGCCCTGGCGGCGGTCCAGCTCGATACCGGCGGGGTTGAAGGACAACGGTGGCGAAACAGGCGGCATATTGGACCTATAAAAATAGCGCTAGATGGCTCTTACAACGAACCAATAGCCTGCCTAGGATGCAGGCATTCGCCAAGGAAAATCTCCATGTACACACCCCGCGCCTTTGCTCTCGATGACTTGCCCGAAATCCAGCAACTGATCCAGCACACCCGTCTGGCGCAGTTGGTAACCGTGGGTGAAAACGGCCTGCAAGCCAGCCACTTGCCCTTGCTGCTCAACCCCGATGAAGGGCCCAATGGCACGCTGTACGGTCACTTGGCCAAAGCCAACCCGCAATGGCGCGAGCTGCAAAATGGCGGTGAAGCGCTGGTGATCTTCGCCGGTGCCGACGCCTATATCAGCCCGGCGTTTTACCCCGCCAAGGCCGAGCACGGCAAAGTGGTCCCGACCTGGAACTACATCGCCGTGCACGCCTATGGCACGCCTGCGGTATTCAGCGACGCCGAGCGCTTGCTCAAGGTGGTCACCGCCCTCACCGACCGCCATGAAAGCGGCCGCGCCCAACCCTGGCGTGTCAGCGACGCACCGGCGGACTACATTGACGGCATGCTCAAGGCCATCGTCGGCTTTGCCCTGCCGATCGAGCGCCTGGTGGGCAAACGCAAGCTCAGCCAGAACCGCAGCGCCGCCGACATGGCCGGTGTGCGTGACGGCCTGGCCGCCAGTGCCGATGTACGTGACCAGACCCTCGCCCGCTTTATTCCCCAAGGAGCTTCAGAATGAGCTTGATCGACATTCGCCAGGTTACAGCCGCCGACCAAGCCGCCTGGCTGCCGCTGTGGCAGGCCTACTTGGCGTTCTACAACACCGAACTGCCGGACGCCGTCAGCCAAAGCACCTGGCAACGCCTGATCGACCCCCGCGAGCCGACCCATTCGGCACTGGCCTGGCAGGACGGCAAGGCGGTGGGCATGGTCAACTTCATCTACCATCGCTCCAACTGGAGCATCGAGAACTCCTGCTACCTGCAGGATTTGCTGGTGGACCCGACCCAACGTGGCACGGGCGTAGGTCGCAAGCTGATCGAATTCGTCTACGCCACCGCCAAGGCCGATGGCTGCTGCAAAGTGCACTGGTTGACCCACGAGACCAACGCCACCGCGATCCAACTCTACGAGCGCATCGCCGAACGCCCAGGCTTCATCCAATTTCGCAAAGGTCTTTAAGGAGCACAGCATGATCACTTCCCTCGCTGATTGGAAAGGCGTCCCGGCGCCGACTGCGCAACTGCTTGAAGGGCGTTTTATCCACCTGGAAAAGCTCGACCCGGCGCGCCATGCCGATCAACTGTGGCAAGCCCTTGAAGGCCCAGGGGCCGACCCGAAGCTGTGGGATTACTTGCCCTACGGCCCGTTCACCGAGCGCAGTGCCTTCGACGCCTGGTTGAACAACCACGCCGCCCACAGCGACCCGTACTTTTTCAGCGTGATCGACCGCGCAACGGGCCAGGTTCAGGGCATCCTCAGCCTGATGTCCATCGTCCCGGCGCAAGGCCGTATCGAAATCGGCCACGTCACCTTCGGCGCACCGATGCAGCGCTCGCCGAAAAGCACCGAAGCGGTGTACCTGCTGGCCAAATATGCGTTCGAGCAGGGCTACCGTCGGCTGGAGTGGAAGTGCAACAACGGCAACGCGCGGTCCAAGTACGCAGCCGAGCGCTTGGGGTTCAGTTTTGAAGGGGTGTTCCGCCAGCACATGGTGGTCAAAGGGCAGAACCGCGATACGGCGTGGTATTCGATCCTGGATTCGGAATGGCCGAAGGTCGGTGCCGGGTTTGAGGCGTGGTTGTCGCAGGCGAACCAGAGTGGGTCGGGCCAGTTGAAGACACTCACAGAGTGTCGGGGTTAATACTCACATGTGTGGGAGCTGGCTTGCCTGCGATACAGACACCTCGGTGTATCAGGCAAAACCAGTTGATGCCATCGCAGGCAAGCCAGCTCCCACAGGTTTGACTAGCGGTGAATCAGTCGGTCAGGCGCTGCGCCAGCACCGCAATATGCTCCGGTCCGATGCCGCAGCATCCACCCAGATGGCTAGCGCCGCGCGCTTGCCAATCGGCCGCCCATTGCAAGTAGCCGGGTGGGTCGAGGTCATCGCGCAACGGGTCCAGGCCATCGTTGGCCGTGGCTTCCTTGGGTTGCGGCGGGAAAGCGTTGGCGTAGGCGCCGATCTGAATCGCTACACCCAAACGGTCGAAGGTCTGGCGGGCAGCGTCAATCGCCGCGCCGATCACTTCCGGCTGGCTGCAGTTGAACAGCAATACCTGCACCCCCAGTTGCGCCGCCGCCTCGGCTGCGTCCGCCACCGGTTCGCCGGAGCGCAGGCGCGGCACCTCGTCGGTGTCTTCGTCTTTCAAGGTAAACGACAGCCAGAACGGCTTGCCATCCTTAGGCAGCCCGGCATGGATCGCCCGTGCTTCAGCGATTGAGCTCTGGGTTTCCGCCAGCCACAGATCGACATGCGGGGCCAGGCCGTTCACCAAGGGGGTGAGCAACTCACTGACGCGCTCGGCCTGGAACAGATCTGGGCGATAAGAGCCAAATAGCGGCGGCAGTGAGCCGGCTACCTGCACGGCTTTACCGGAGGCCTGCACCGCCCGTCGCGCCAACTCACCGGCCAGGGCGGCGAGCGCCTGCCCTTCTTGGGCGAACCGCGCTTCGCCGATATGGAACGGCACCACCGCGTAACTGTTGCTGGTGATCACATTGGCGCCGCTGTCGATGTAGGCCGCGTGCACCGCCTCCACCGCTTGCGGCGCTTCGCTCAAGGCCAGTGCCGACCATTCCGGCTGACGGAACGGCGCCCCACGGCGTTGCAGTTCACGGCCCATGCCACCATCGAGAATTACTGTGCTTACTGCACCCATATGCTTTTTACTCATATGCTTATGAAAATAACTCACTATGAGAGTCGTTCTTATAACTATTTAATGCGTACCGTTCGGTTAATAACAACCTCTTTTTTATTCAGGTGTTCGATTTTGAAATTCAGACCGCTGTTGGCCCTGGGCCTGACGATGTTGGCTGCTTCAACCCAAGCCTTTGGCGGTGCCACGTTGGATCGTGTCGAGCAGAAAAAAGAACTGGTCGGCGTGCTGATGGAAAGCTATCCGCCGTTTTCATTTCTCAATGACCAGAACCAGCTCGACGGTTTCGACGTGGACGTGGCCAAGGCCGTGGCGCAAAAACTGGGCGTGAAGTTGCGCCTGGAAACTCCGTCCTGGGACGTGATCGCCGCCGGCCGCTGGAGCGGGCGCTACGACATCTGCATCTGTTCCATGACCCCAAGCAAGGCACGCGCCGAGGTGTTCGACTTCCCGGTGGAGTACTACGCCTCGCCCGCCGTGATTGTGGTCAATGCCAAGGACGACCGCATCCACGACGCCCGGGACCTGAGCGGCAAGAAGGTCGGCCTCACCAGCGCCTCTAGCTACGAAAGCTACCTGAACAAGAACCTGGTGATCGAAGGCGCCGAAGACACGCAGTTGCAGTACCCGTTCGAGGAGGTGCAGATCGCCCCGTACGACACCGACAACGTGGCGTTCCAGGATCTGGGCCTGGGCGCTGGCGTGCGCCTGGATGCGATCCTCACCAACCTGGTCACCGCACAGCCGCGCCTGACCCAGGACAAGCGTTTCAAGCTCGCCGGTGCGCCGCTGTACTCGGAGCCCAACTCGGTGGCCATCGAGAAAGGCGACCCGCAGTGGGACAGCAAAGTGCGTGAGGTCTTCGCCCAGCTCAAGCAGGACGGAACCTTGAGCGCGCTGTCGCAAAAATGGATCGGCGCCGATATCAGCCGATGAGTTTTCGCCTACGGCTTTACCTGACCTGGGCGGCGCTGTTCGCGCTGTTTGCGAGTTTCTTCCTGAGCTTTGACCTGAAGTTCTCGATCATCCTCGACAAGCTGCCCAACCTGGTCGGCCTGCACCTTGCGCCCAACGGCTTCCTGCAAGGCGCGGCGCTGACGCTGTTCTTGTGCCTGTGCGCCATTGTCGCGTCGTCGGTGCTGGGCTTTATCACCGCGTTGGGGCGCCTGTCCAAAAGTGCCGTGGCGTTCGGCATCGCCAGTTTCTACGCCTCGTTCTTTCGCGGCACGCCGCTGCTGATCCAGATCCTGTTGATCTACCTGGGCCTGCCGCAATTGGGGCTGGTGCCAGGCGCCATCGTCGCCGGGATCATCGCGTTGTCACTGAATTACGGCGCCTACCTGAGCGAGATTTTCCGCGCCGGCATCCTCGGCGTGCCCCACGGCCAACGCGAGGCCGCGCTGGCCCTGGGCATGCGCGACAGGGCGATCTTCTGGCACGTGACCCTGCCCCAGGCCATGCGCACCATCATCCCGCCGGCCACCAACCAGTTCATCTCGATGCTCAAGGACTCCTCCCTGATCTCGGTGATGGGCGTGTGGGAAGTGATGTTTCTGGCGCAGTCCTATGGCCGCTCAAGCTACCGCTATATCGAGATGCTCACGACGGCGGCGATCATTTATTGGGTGATGTCCCTGGGGCTCGAATTGATCCAGGCGCGGATGGAGCGGCATTTCGGCAAGGGCTACGTGCGGCGCGGTTGACGGTCAGGGCCTGTTGCGCCGCACCTTGACCACGCCCATCTGCAAACCGAAGGGCCGAAACACGGCATTCAGCGATTTCAGGGTTGGGTTGCCATCGCCATGTTCGATATGCACCAGGGTACGCACCGAAATTTTGCACATTCTGGCGAACTGGCTTTGGTGCAGGCCGGTCACTTCGATGCGCAGGCGGCGTACGGCGGAGCCCAGCTCAAGCGAGCCACCGGCCAAGCCTTGTTCGACGCTGTCGATCAACAACGCACGAGCATCCATGCTAATCGTCATCTCAACCCCCACTGCCTGAGACGCAGGTCCAGTTTCCCTAATGGGATGCTTGGGTGATTCAAGGTCACAGCGGGCACGCCACTGGCCACCAGAAGATCCGGTAATGCACGCAGGTGCTCGGCTGTTTGTCGCAGGCGTTCAAAGCTTTGCTCGGGGTCGACGAGGTCGGCCAGAGCCTCGCATACCGCTCGCCAATTGATATCCCCGGCGAGTTCCAAGGGTTTGGGCCATTTGGTGGTTCGAGTGACGGCTTCAGCGTCCATTACCATGGGTGCCAAATCATAAATGGGGGCCAGGCGCAGCGCCTTGGGCTCGCGGATGATCGATGTATTGCGGCCGTGGTTATCCGAATTACCCAGCACTTTATTCAGCAAATCCCGGCGCAGGTACTCTGCGACCAGATCTGCGACGTGGTCCTCTTGTCCCACCGCTCGCCATTGATCGACCAACAGCCTCACCACCTCCAGATGATCCATGTAGCTGCCAGGGGTGGTCACACCGGCCAAGGAATAGATCGACTCGACGGCCAGCCGTTCAACACCGCCCTCACCCAGCCTGCGATCAAAACGATGCATCCACAGGCTGGGTTTTGTCGCCTCTTCCAGCGCCAGCCCTTGGGTGGCGACCGTTTCGATGCCAAGAGACTCAAGCGCCCGGTAATAGTGGTACTCACTTCGCAGGATATCTTGATCAGTCTGCGTAGCCTGGTTGCGCGCGAACTTGATGAACCAGTGCTGAGCGACGTCAGCGTCATTCAGGATCGCGTCTGGATACAGCAAGCCATCTACGCCTTGGGTCATCAACAATTTCGGTGCCTCGCCCCCTGCTCCGGTAGCACCGCCGATGGCAGCACCTTGTTCATAGGCATATTCCAGGAAACGGCTATCGCGACTGACGACCTCATGTCGTGCAAACCCCATCGGGGTTTCACCGCCCAGGGCTTGGATGGACTCCTTGATCCGCATGTTGCCAATCGGCGCCGGCGTACTGCGCCCCAGCAAGAACAAGTCGTCATCGATGGCCTGGGGTTTCTCACGACCAAGACGCTGCATCAAAAAGCGCTTGGCCGCGCCGGCTGGCGCGATATCGTGCAAAAAAGCGGGGGCTGACTTGAGCACCGTAACGTCCCAATCCAGCGGGAACCGGGCACTGGCCGCGTAGCAAAAAGGCTGCTGGATCTCTTCGAGGTGATCGGCCAGATAATCCTGGCGGTAATGAAACCTGCAGGGCCCGACAAAACCCCGTTGCGGTTCAGGAAATTCAAGCCGCATAGCATCATGCCAGTGCCCGGCGGTGAAAATTTGCAGCGTCAAAGAGTAAGCGGTGTCTTTCTGCAATTTAGTGCACCTGCTAAGCAGTGATGAGAGCGACACATGCAATATAGTGCATTTCTCACTCATAGAGTGTCTTTATATATGCATTAAAATGCAGATATGGAGGGGAAAGACCTGGAGATATGCAATTTAATGCATACGACTTGACCGTCATCACTGCGACACATTTCTGCAACGACCTTGCGCTATACCAGTCGACTCGCTTGCCATAACAAGGTCGCCCAGCATGCCCCCGTGTCCACAACGCCTCGCGCTCGCCATCACCCTGTTGGCCAGCGGCGGTTTCATTGAAGCAGCCGCAGCCAAGACCCTGCAGATCGACACGCCTACGACACAGGGGCAAACCCTGGGTGGCAGTGATACGTTGACCACGTCGGCGCCTGGCAGCATTACAACCTCCGGGGTGGCGGTGACGCTCAAGGACGGCACCCGCGGTGCGGGGGTGGTGGTGACTAACGCGGGCAAGCTGGTCTCCAGTGGCGGTCGGGGTATCGACAGTTCGGGGAACGTCAGCGGGGAGCGCAGGTACAGCATTTACAACCTTGCCGGTGGGGTGATTCAAGGTGCCAATGATGCGTTGCGCATCAACAGTAACGTTGTCAGCGGCAGCGTGCTGATCGACAACAGCGGCACCCTTCGCTCGGCCACCGGCCAAGGGCTGGACCTGGATGCGCTGCGCAGCAGCAACGTCACCACCACGATCATCAACCGTGCCGGTGGCTTGATTCGCGGGGAGGCCAGCGACGGCATGAAGACTGGCGCCAACGCCTCTATCACTAACTACGGTGAGATCTCCACCGGCAACACCTTCTCCCGCGATGACAAGTTCGATGGCGTGGACATCGACTCCGCCAGCGGCGTGACGGTGACCAACTATGGCCTGATTTCCGGTGGCCGCCATGGCATCACCACGGACGAGGGCGCCACGCTGACCAACTACGGCACGGTGATCGGCCGCAACGGCTCGGGCTTTGGTTCCGATGGCGACGGCACTGTGATCAACCACGGCACCATCACCGGCGCGTTCTCCGGGCTGCAACCGGATGGCGACGGTGACGGCGTGGACATCGACAAGATCGCCCATATCGAAAACTACGGCGTCATCCAGGGTGTCGGCGCCGGGGGTGTCGACAAGAACGGCTTTGCCAACGGCAGCGAAGGGATCGCCCTGGGCGGTGGCTCTCTCTACAACGCCAAAGGCGCGTTGGTCAGTGGTGCCAACAATGCCATCCTGGTGGACGACGGCAGCGACGGGCCGGGGCTCGCGGCCACCACCCTGGAGAACCACGGCACGATTCAAGGCTTGGATGGCTTTGGCGTGAAGTTCGTCGGCAACTACGCCGACACGGTTATCAATAGCGGCACGATCAGCGGCAGTAATGGCCTGGCCCTGGATTTGGGCGGCGGCGATGACCAACTGATCTTGCGCAACGGCAGCCGCTTTATCGGCTCGGTGGACGGCGGTAGCGGTTACGACCGACTGACCCTGGACGACGTCGCAGGGGGCAATTTTGGCGACAGCCGCAACCTTGAATGGCTGGAGGTCAAGCAAGGTACCTGGACGTTGACCGGCCAGGGTGATTTCAGCGACGGCGGCAAGATTTCCACCGGTGCCAAGCTGGTCAACCAAGGCGGGATTACCGGTAACGTGACGGTCGACACAGGCGGTGTGTATGCCGGCGGCGGCTCGGTGGGCAGCCTGGTGGTGAACGGCACCCTGCAGACCAACACCGCGTTGGGCACCGCCACCATCAACCGCGACTTGCGCATGGGCAGCGGCTCGATCCTGGCCTATGGCGTCAACGCCGACGGCAGCAGCGCGCCGATCAAGGTCGGCGGCACCGCTTACCTCAATGGCGCGACCCTGGCGGTCAACCCCGGCGAAGGCACCTACCCCTGGCAAAGCCATTACAGCGTGCTGCAAGCCGGCAGCATCAATGGCACGTTTGGCAAGGTCACCAGCGACTACGCCTTCCTGACCCCAACCCTGGATTACAGCGCCACTCAGGTCGGCCTTACATACACCCGTAACGACATCGCCTTCAACCAATTCGCCAGCACCGGCAATGGCGCCAGCGCCGCCAACAGCCTGGCAGGCCTGGGCACGAACAACCCGCTGTACAACGCCCTGCTCAATACCACCAGCGCCACAGCCGGGGCAGCCATCGAGCAACTGGCGGGCAGTAGCACCGCCAACCTCACCAGCGCCACCCTCAATGCCAGTGCGCAAGTGGGCCACAGCATGCTCGCCGCCATGCACCAGGTGGGTGGCGGTGCGGGACTGCTGGTGGGGCTCAATGACCAAGATACGCCGGTACTGGCCGCCACCGGCGTGCCCGCCGAGGTGCGCAACCTCAATGACCCGAACGCGCGCGGCCGCCTGTGGCTGCAAGGCATCGGCAGCTACGGCAAGCTCGATGGCGAGCACGGCAGTAACGGCTTGACCCAACGCACCAAAGGTACAGTGCTCGGCGCCGATTGGGCGCTGGATAGTGACTGGCGCCTGGGTGTGCTGGGCGGTTACTCCAAGACCGACCTGGACACCACCGGTGTGGACGGCAGCGTCGACAGCTGGCACGCCGGCGTCTATGCCCTGCGCCAGAGCGGCCCACTGGCCTTGCGCCTGGGTGCGGCCTACAGCGGGCATCAGGGCGACAGTAAACGCACGGTGGCCTTCAACGGTTTTAACGACCGCCCCAAGGGCGACTATGACGCCAACAGCCAGCAGGCTTTCGCTGAACTGGGCTACGCCATGGGTAGTGGCCGCTTGAGCGCAGAACCGTTCGCCAACCTCGGCTACCAGCGCTACCAACGCGACGGCTATAACGAAAAAGGCGGCGCCGCTGCGTTGCATGTCGAGGGCCAGACCCAGGACAACTTCAGCAGCACCTTCGGCCTTCGCCTGGCGCACCTGAGCCAGCTGGACAACGGCGTCAGCCTCACACCCCGTGCCAGCGTTGGCTGGAAGCACACCTATGGCGATGTCGACAGCACCACACGCCAGGCTTTCCTGGCCGGTGGCACCGTCTTCAATGTGCAAGGCAGTGCGCTGGATCGGGACAGCCTGTTGCTCGAAGCGGGCCTGGACGTCGGCTTATCCGTCCGTCATCGCCTGGGCCTGGGCTATACCGGCGAAGTGGGCAGCAACAGCCGCAACCATGCGCTGACCGGCCAATGGCAGATGAGTTTTTAATCGCACCGTACTAGAGACAACTCCCGCAAAACGGTGGTCGATAGCCTGACAGTTATCCCCCCGCACCTCGCCTAAATTCCCGGCCTCATTCATCAGAGGTTGGGAATTCATGCCCTTTACACTTCAAAGAACCGCAATCGTCATCGGCCTGGCAGTGGCCGCGAGTTTTCAGCCCGCCCACGCGCGAGGCGATATCGAATACAAGCCCTATGAGAACCATCCCTACGACGCCACCGACTATAGCGGGGCGTTTATACCCAAGTTCGAAGCGCCGCCCATTCCACCGCCCTTCGACGGATTCCTCACCCAGCAGGCCACTTCGCACAACGGCCTGCAGGTCGCCAAGGTGCTGGAGCCGGCAGTGATTCAACTGGTGGCCTCCGGCGAGTTGGACTCGGAAGACCTCAAGGAGCTGCAAAAATCACTTGAGCAATTGAGCAAGCAACCCGGAGGGGTCGGCGCAGCCCTTGAGCAACTGGCCGCCAGCCAAAACGCCAACCTGGCCACCGCAACCCAGGCCACCACCCAGCACCTGAGCCGCCAATTGCTCGCCACCCTGCGCACACTGCCTACTGACGACGACGGCCACTTCTGGGTGCAAGGCCTGGGCAACGGCGGCAGCCTAGACGCACAACACGGCAGCGCCGGCTTGAAGCACGATACCCAAGGCCTGTTGCTGGGCGCCGACTGGGCGCTCGACCATGCCTGGCGGGTGGGTGTCATGGGCGCCAAGACCTCCAGCCACTTCGATGCCCCGCGTTATGCCGCCAACCTGGACAGCTGGCACTTGGGCGGCTACGCCGTGCGCCAGGACGGCCCCTTCGCCCTGCGCCTGGGGGCGATCTACAGCAACCATGCCGGGCAGAACAAACGCAGCGTCAGCCTGCTCAATTACCACGACTCGCTCAAAAGCAAATACAACGCCAGCAGCCAGACACTGTTCTCCGAACTCGGCTATCAATTGGGCAGCGGTGATTCCACTGTCGAACCCTTCGTCGGCCTCGGCTACCAACGCTATCAGCGCGACCGTTTCAAAGAGAGCGGCGGCGTAACCGCATTGAACGTCGGCCCACAAACCCAGCGAAACTTGAACAGCACCTTTGGCCTGCGCCTGGCAACGCTGTATCGCTTCGACAACAACATGAGCCTCACGCCTCACCTAAGTACGAGCTGGAAGCACCTGTATGGCGACGTCAATAGCCAGGTCCGCCAAACCTCGCGCTATGCGCCAGGCCTGATCGACGGTTACACCATCACTGGCACCGCCCTGGACCGCGATAGCTTTGACTTGCAAGCAGGCCTGGACCTTGCCTTGTCCACCCAACACAGCGTCGGCCTGACCTATACCAGCCAAGCCGGCAACCATGGCCACGACCAAGGCCTGATGGGCCAGTGGAAAATGAGCTTCTAAGCCCGGGAACGCCTGAATTTCAGGCGAAAAAAAAGGGGAGCACCTGCCCCCCCGAGGATTAAACGTCAGTCTCGAAGGCTGTGATCAGCCTTCGATCTCAATCAGGATTTCGCCAGGATTCACCCGGTCGCCCTTGGCCACATGTACAGCGCTCACCTTGCCGGCAATCGCTGCCTGCACTTCGGTTTCCATCTTCATGGCTTCGGTAATCAGCACGGCCTGGCCGGCCTTGACCACGTCGCCGACCTTGACCAGCACATCGACGATATTGCCCGGCATCGCCGTGCTGACATGGCCCGGTTCGGTGGCATGCTTGCGCTTGCTGCCGCCGCTGCTGACAAACTCGTTGAGCGGTTCGAACACCACTTCTTCCGGCATGCCGTCGATGGACAGGTAGAAGTGACGCTTGCCTTCGGCCTTCACGCCGACACCGGTGATATCCACGCGGTAGCTTTCGCCGTGCACGTCGATAACGAATTCGGTCGGTACGCCTTCGCCGCCAGCACGGGCCATGCCGCCCGCTTCAGGGATCGGCAACAGCACTTCAGGAGCCAAGGTGCCGGCGTCGCGCTCTTCGAGGAACTTGCGCCCGATGTCCGGGAACATGGCGTAGGTCAGCACGTCTTCTTCGGACTTGGCCAATGCGCCGATTTCACCGCGCAGCTTGGTCATTTCCGGCTTGAGCAAATCCGCCGGGCGCACGTCGATCACGTCTTCGCTGCCGATGGCCTGGCGGCGCAGTTTTTCGTTCACCGTGCCCGGCGCCTTGCCGTAACCGCCTTGCAGATAGAGCTTCACTTCGTTGGTGATGGTCTTGTAGCGCTCACCGGCCAGCACGTTGAAGAACGCCTGGGTACCGACGATCTGCGAGGTCGGCGTTACCAGCGGCGGGAAGCCAAGGTCTTCACGCACTCGTGGAATCTCGGCCAACACTTCGCTCATGCGGTTAAGAGCGCCCTGCTCTTTGAGCTGGTTGGCCAGGTTGGAGATCATCCCGCCCGGCACCTGGTTGACTTGCACACGGGTGTCGACGGCGGTGAATTCGCTCTCGAACTGGTGGTACTTCTTGCGCACGGCATAGAAGTACAGGCCGATCTCTTGCAGCAGTTCCAGGTCGAGGCCGGTGTCGAACTCGCTGCCTTTAAGGGCCGCTACCATCGACTCGGTGCCCGGATGGCTGGTGCCCCAGGCAAAGCTGGAGATGGCCGTGTCGATATGGTCGGCACCGTTTTCGATGGCCTTGAGTTGGCACATCGCGGCCAGACCGGCGGTGTCGTGGGAGTGGATGAAGATCGGCAGATTCTGCTCGGCTTTGAGTGCCTTGACCAGTTCGCCAGTGGCGTAGGGCGTGAGCAGGCCGGCCATGTCCTTGATCGCGATGGAGTCGCAGCCCATGGCTTCCAATTGCTTGGCCTGGGCCACGAACGCTTCCACGGTATGCACTGGGCTGGTGGTGTAGGCGATGGTGCCTTGTGCATGTTTGCCAGCGGCCTTGACCGCTTCAATGGCCACGCGCAGGTTACGCACATCGTTCATCGCATCGAAAATGCGGAACACGTCGATACCGTTGACCGCCGCCTTGGCCACGAAGGCCTTGACCACGTCGTCGCTGTAATGGCGGTAGCCCAGCAGGTTCTGGCCGCGCAGCAGCATTTGAAGGCGCGTGTTAGGCAGTGCGGCGCGCAGTTGGCGCAGGCGCTCCCACGGGTCTTCCTTGAGGAAGCGCACACAGGCGTCGAAGGTTGCGCCGCCCCAGACTTCCAGGGACCAGTAGCCGACTTTGTCGAGCTTGTCGCAGATCGGCAGCATGTCGTCGGTGCGCATGCGGGTGGCCAGCAACGATTGGTGGGCGTCGCGCAGGATGGTGTCGGTTACGAAGATCTTCTTGCTCATTGTTATATTCCTCACAGGCCTGCGTGGGCGGCGATGGCGGCGGCGATGGCCAGGGCCAGCTCTTCGGGTTTGCGCTTGATCGAGTAGTTGGTCAGCTCAGGGTGGCTTTCCACAAAGCTTGTATTGAACTGGCCGCTACGGAATTCCGGGTTGCGCAAGATTTCCTGGTAGTAGGCGGCGGTCGTCTTCACGCCTTGCAGGCGCATGTCGTCCAGGGCACGCAGGCCGCGGTCCATGGCTTCTTCCCAGGTCAACGCCCACACCACCAGTTTCAGGCACATGGAGTCGTAGAACGGCGGGATGGTGTAACCGGTGTAGATCGCCGTGTCAGTCCGCACGCCGGGACCGCCGGGGGCGTAGTAACGGGTGATCTTGCCGAAGCTTGGGAGGAAGTTGTTCTTCGGGTCTTCGGCGTTGATACGAAACTGCAACGCGAAACCCCGGTGCTGGATGTCTTCCTGCTTGACCGACAACGGCAGGCCGGAGGCGATGCGGATTTGCTCGCGAACGATATCGATGCCGGTGATTTCTTCGGTGATGGTGTGTTCCACCTGCACCCGCGTGTTCATCTCCATGAAGTACACCTCGCCCTCGGCGAGCAGGAACTCCACGGTACCGGCGTTCTCGTAGCCCACAGCCTTGGCCGCGCGCACCGACAGGTCGCCGATGTAGGCGCGCTGTTCGGGGGTCAGCTGTGGGCTGGGGGCAATTTCGATCAGCTTCTGGTTGCGACGCTGGATCGAGCAATCACGCTCGAACAGGTGCACCACGTTGCCAAAGCTGTCACCGAGGATCTGCGCCTCGATGTGCTTGGGATTGACGATGCATTTTTCCAGGAACACTTCCGCCGAACCGAAGGCCTTGGTGGCTTCGGAAATCACGCGGGGGAAGGCTTGCTCGAGTTCTTCGCGACTGTTGCAACGACGAATGCCACGGCCGCCACCACCGGAGGTGGCCTTGAGCATCACCGGGTAACCGATACGGTCGCCTTCGGTGAGGGCTTCATGGATGTCGGCAACGTTGCCTTCGGTGCCCGGCGTGACTGGCACACCGGCCTTGATCATGCTGCGGCGCGCTTCGGTCTTGTCGCCCATGCGGCGAATCACTTCTGCCGACGGGCCGATGAACTTGATGCCGCGCTCGGCACAGATATCTGCCAATTCGGCGTTTTCCGACAGGAAGCCGTAGCCGGGGTGTAGCGCATCGCAGCCGGTTTCCACCGCCAGGTTCACCAGCTTGCGCGGGTTCAGGTAACCGGCCAGTGGCTCGGCACCGATGCTGTGGGCTTCGTCGGCACGCTTGACGTGCAACGCGTGGCGGTCGGCGTCCGAATAAACCGCGACCGAGCGAATGCCCATCTCGGCGCAGGCACGCACGATTCGTACGGCAATTTCACCACGGTTGGCGATCAGGATCTTTTTTATCACTTGGAAATTCCCTTGAGCCGATTGCTGCGTTCTTCGACCCGCTTGAGGCGGGTCGGCGCGTGACCAAATGTTTCATGACAGTCGCGAGACACACACTATGCGCACAGGAGAATTAACAAAAATCAATAATTATTGGGTTGTGTATAAGTAAAGACTTATAGTTGGCCGGACGACCGAAGAGCCAAGGGCTTATAAAATGCGTAAGTCATTGATGCGTATGACATTGCGTCAATTGCAGATCTTCAATGAAGTGTGTGATTTGCGTTCCTACAGCCGTGCCGCCGAGGAAATGTCACTCACCCAACCGGCGGTCAGCCTGCAAATTCGCCAGCTGGAAGAACTGGTCGGCCAGCCGCTGTTCGACTATGTCGGCAAAAAACTCTACATGACCGAGGCCGCCGAAGCCTTGCAACGGGCCAGCCGCGATATTTTCGGGCGCCTGGAAAACCTCGATATGCAGCTGTCGGACATGCAGGGTTCACTGCAAGGCCAACTGAAACTGGCGGTGGAGTCCAGCGCCAAGTATTTCGTGCCGCACCTGTTCGCCGCCTTCAAGCGCCAGCATCCGGAAGTGCAATTGCAGCTCACGGTGGTCAACCGTGCCCAGGTAATCCGCCGGCTCTCGGACAACCGTGATGACCTGGTGATCATGTCCATGGTGCCCCAGGACATGGGCCTGGAGTTCCTGCCGTTTCTCAACAACCCGATTGTGGCCGTGGCATTGCCGGATCATCCCTTGAGCCTGCAAGGGCCGCTGCGCCTGCAAGACCTGGAGCCTTATACCCTGCTCATCCGCGAACCGGGCTCTGGCACGCGGCTGGCCTGCGAAGAATACTTCAAGGAAAAACGCGTGCACTTCACCCAAACGGTAGAGGTGGCCTCGGCGGAGGCGCAGCGTGAGTGTGTGGCGGCAGGGTTGGGCGTGGCCCTGCTGACGCGCCACGCCTTGAACCTGGAGCTGGCCACCGGCGGGCTCAAGGAGCTGCCGGTGGAAGAACTGCCGCTGTACCGCAGTTGGTGCCTGGTGCAGGCCAAGGCTAAACGCCTGTCACCGGTGGCCCATGCGTTCCTGGGCTTTATTCGCAGCGAACGGGTGCAGATCAGCGCGTTGGCTGAGCGTTTCGCTGGGCAGCCACGGGTGCCTGCCAATGCAGTTCCGGGTAGTCACTGATGCTCTGGAGCAACTGGCGCTCCTCGCAACGGTCTTCGATGGCGCGACGGAACGCCATGCGGCGCTGGTCTTCCTGCTGACGACGGGTCTTGACGGTGCTGTTGCTGTCTTCGTAGGGCCGGGTCATTTGGAGTCTCCCAATGCGAGTACGGGGAGTACAGGATGGGCGCGGGGGATGACGGTTTGGCGGCGCGGGGGTTACAGGATGATGAATCTTGCGAAGCTGGCGCAAATCCATGTGGGAGCTGGCTTGCCTGCGATGGCGGTGTATCAGGCAATGAAGAGGGTAACTGGCAGACCGCTATCGCAGGCAAGCCAGCTCCCACAGACCCTCAGTCGTCGAGGGCTTTGACGGATTTTGGCGAGAGGCGAAGGCTGCGCAAACTGCGCTTCACGCTCTTGAGGTGGTTGACCAGGCTCGGGCCACGGGCCATGGCCACGCCCATCGCCAACACGTCGATGACCACCAGGTGGGCAATGCGCGAGGTCAGCGGCGTGTAGATTTCGGTGTCTTCATGCACGTCGATCGCCAGGTTCACCGTGGAGAGCTCCGCCAATGGCGTCTGGCTTGGGCACAGGGTGATCAACGACGCACCGCTCTCACGCACCAGGTTGGCGGTGATCAGCAGGTCTTTGGAACGACCTGATTGGGAAATGCAGATGGCCACGTCTGTGGGCTTCAAGGTCACCGCCGACATCGCCTGCATGTGCGGGTCGCTGTAGGCCGCGGCGGTCAGCAGCAGGCGGAAGAACTTGTGCTGGGCATCGGCCGCCACCGCGCCGGACGCACCGAAGCCGTAGAACTCGACGCGCTGGGCCTGGGACATCGCGGTCACGGCCTTTTGCAGCTCCACCGGGTCGAGCTTCTCGCGCACTTCCATCAAGGTGTGCAAGGTGGTGTCAAAGATTTTCAGGCTGTAGTCGGCGACGGAGTCGTCTTCATGGATTGCAAACTGGCCGAAGCTCGCACCAGCAGCCAGGCTTTGCGCCAGCTTGAGTTTCAGATCCTGAAACCCGGAGCACCCAATGGCGCGACAGAAGCGCACGATGGTCGGCTCACTGATGCCCACGCTGTGGGCCAGGTCGGCCATGGAACTGTGCATCACGGCCGCAGGGTCAAGCAGCACATGATCGGCAACCTTGAGTTCCGATTTGCGTAACAGGTGGCGCGACTGGGCGATATGTTGCAACAGGTTCAAAGGGCAGGACTCTTGTTATTGGCAGGCGCCAGGGATGTAGCAAGCTTGTAGTTATACTACAAGAATTGTCGTTTTGCCCGTGTGATGCATCACTAAATCGCCCTACTCCCCCCTGATTCAGCGGGCAGGCGCTATGTAGCCATAAAGGCGGCCTACGCTGCGCTAAGAAAAATCTGCATTTTTACGTAACAAATCTGCCAGCCCCTCGGCCCGCATGGGCGGGCTGATCAGGTAACCCTGTACCTCGTCACACTGCTCGCCGCGCAGGAAATCCAGCTGCTGCTGATCCTCCACGCCTTCGGCCACTACCTTGAGCGCCAACCCGTGAGCCATGGCGATGATCGCACGGGTGATCGCCGCATCTTCGCGTCCCTGACCAAGCCCGCGAATAAAGGCCTGGTCGATCTTTACGTAGTCCACCGGGATGCGTTTGAGGTAGCTGAGGGATGAGTAACCGGTGCCAAAGTCGTCGATGGCCAGCTTCACCCCCAGGTCACGCAGTTGCTGGAAGGTGGCGATGATGTGTTCAACGCTGTCGAGCAACTGGCTTTCGGTCAGTTCCAGCTCCAGGTATTGCGGGTCCAGTGCGGTTTCTTCCAGCACTTGGCGTACCAGGCTGACCAGCTTGCCCTGGCGCAGCTGATGCACCGACAAGTTGACCGACACGCGAATCGGCGCCAGCCCCTGACGCTGCCATTCGCAGGCCTGCCAGCAGGCCTGGCGCAGCACAAACTCGCCCAACGGCACGATCAAGCCGGTTTCTTCCGCCAAACCGATAAAGTCGCTCGGCGGCACCATGCCCCACTGCGGATGCTCCCAGCGGACCAACGCCTCGGCAGCCTTCAGCTTTCCCGTCGCCAGGCACAGCTTGGGTTGGTAAAACACCGTGAGCTGACGCTCGTCGATGGCTTTGCGCAGGTGGTTTTCCAGCTGCAAACGCTCCAGGGTGCTGGCTTGCAGGCTGTCGGTGAAGAACTGGAAATTATTCCCGCCCAAATGCTTGGCGTGCTGCATCGCCATATTCGCCTGGCTGACCAGTGCAGAAATTTCCCGTGCGTTATCCGGCAACAGGCTGACGCCCATCGAGGCGCTGACCACCAGTTCATGCCCCTCCACATTCACCGGCACGCGCAATTTCGCCAGCAGCCGGGTCGCCACCCGCGCCAGGCTCGATAGGTTGCCATAGGCGTCAAACAACACGGCGAATTCATCACCGGACAGGCGCGCAATGGTGTCGGCCTCCGGCAGCGCGTTGATCAAGCGTCGCGCCATTTTCTGCAGCAGTTGGTCGGCCACTTCATGGCCCAGGCTGTCATTAAGCAATTTGAAGCGGTCGAGGTTGATATGCAGCAGCGCAAGGCTGCGACCGCCTTGGCGCACGCGCTGGTGAGCCTCGCGCAGCCGTTCGCGAAACAGCGAACGGTTGGCCAGGCCCGTCAACTCGTCGTAGTGGGTGAGGTAGCGCATGCGCTCCTCCGACTCGCGCCGGGCGGACAGATCGGCGAAGAAGCCTACGATATGACTGACGTTTCCCCGCACATCGCGCACCACGTTCAGTTGTAGCCACTGCGGGTACAGTTCGCCGTTCTTGCGCGTCTCCACCAATTCGCCCTGCCAGGTGCCATGGCTGAGCAATGCCTGGCGGATCAGCGGGAAGTGGCGCCGCGCATCGCGACTGCAGGGCAGTTCCACGACGTTGCGGCCAAGCATGTCGTCGATGTCAAAGCCGGTGACGCGGCTGAACGCCTGGTTCACGGCGATCAGCGCGTAGTTCGGGTCGAGGATCACAATGCCTTCGCTGGCCGCCTCGAACACCGTCGAAGCCAGGCGTTGCTGCTCTTCTACGGCCTTGCTGGCACTGATATCGCGACGCGTGCCCAGCATACGGATAACGCGGCCACTGGGCGTGCGCTCCACGGCGCGCCCGCGGTCTTCGATCCACACCCAATGCCCATCGCCATGACGTATCCGGTATTCCACCTGATAGTCCTCGCTGCGACCCTTGAGGTGCTCTACCAGCGCGTGCTTGAGCAGTGGCAGATCGTCGGGGTGCAAGCGCGGTTTGAGGTGGCTGAGCATCGCCGTGACGTATTCGGGCTCCAGGCCAAACAACTCCTTGAGTTGCGTGTGGTGGACCTCGTCGGTTTGCAGGTTCCAGTCCCACAGGCCCAGTTCACTGGCTTGCAGGGCCATGGCCAGGCGCGCTTCGCTTTTACTCAAGGCGAGGCTGGCAGCATCCAATTGCTGGCTGCGTTGCGCCACACGGTCTTGCAAGCCGACTTGGGCTTCACGCAAGTTCTGCTCCACCTCGCGGCGCTGCTCGACTTCGCGCACCAGGTCTTGGTTCAACTGCTCACTGCGTTGCTGCGCCTGCTGTAAATGCTCGATCAGGGCCTGGTTCTGGAAACGGCGCAACAACCCGCGCTGGATCAGGCGGTTGACCTGCCACGCCACCAGGCTCAGGGACGCCAGCAGGATCAGCCCGAGCACGCCCCAGCCTTGTTGCTGCGGTGTGCCATTCCAGAACAGGTAGACGATGGCCGGCACCAGGCACGGCAAGGCAAACGACAGGTAGGCCCAAAAGCTCACGGCATAGGCAACGCTGGCCGACAAGGTGGCGGCGCCGATCAGGCCAAACACCCAGGCTTGATGCATGAAACTGTCCGTGGGCACCAGGGCAATGGCCGCAGCCGAGAGGGTCAGGCCACTGACCGCCGAGCCGAGCATGAACATACGGCGCCACACGGGCTGGGCCTGCCGGCTGGGCATGGCCGAGTCAAAGGCCGCTACTTGAATCACGCGCATCGCCACCAGGGCCAGCAGCCAGAGCAGCCAGACGCTGTCCAGCAGGTATTGATTGGGGTTCCACAGCAACCAGGCGCAGACCAGGCCGTTGACCAGCATCAGCAGCGTCGGCAGCAACGAGCCCTGATAGAGCAGGCGCGTGCGCTCAACCGCGATTTGGGTTGCATAGTGTTTACGGATGACCTGTGCTGGGGCCGGCGAGGGGCCAAACAGGTCGGTGCTAAGGGTCATAGGCGGTGTTCTTATAATGGTGAGCCCGAAACGTCGACGGAGCATACACAAGCAAGCGCCTGGGCCAAACTGCTACAAGTCATAAAAAACCTGCTGCGATTGGCCGCAAACCTTTGGTCCAGACCGCTTGAGCAAGACACGGCACGGGTTGCGGCCGATGACCAACCGGTCATCACCCCCGTCAGAATGTTCGCCGCGTCGCTAGCCTGCAGGCGTTTTGCATCGACCATCCGGCATTGGGATTTGCCCAGGCCCCCCAAGGCCCATAGAATGCGTCGATGCGCGATGATCTCTCTCTTTTGCTGAACTCCCTCAACGATGCCCAACGCCAGGCCGTAGCGGCCCCCGTTGGCCGTCAGTTGGTCCTGGCCGGTGCTGGCTCCGGTAAAACCCGAGTGCTGGTGCACCGTATCGCCTGGTTGATCCAGGTCGAAAACGCGTCCCCGCATTCCATCCTGTCGGTGACCTTCACCAACAAGGCCGCTGCCGAGATGCGTCATCGCATCGAGCAGTTGATGGGCATCAGCCCGGCCGGCATGTGGGTAGGCACTTTCCACGGCCTGGCACACCGCCTGTTGCGGGCGCATTGGCAGGAAGCGGGGCTGAGCCAGACCTTCCAGATTCTCGACAGCGACGACCAGCAACGCCTGGTCAAGCGCGTGATCCGCGAACTGGGCCTGGACGAACAACGCTGGCCGGCGCGTCAGGCGCAGTGGTTTATCAACGGCCAGAAAGACGAGGGCCTGCGCCCGCAACATATCCAGGCCAGCGGCGACCTGTTCCTGGCCACCATGCGCAGCATTTATGAGGCCTATGAAGCGGCCTGCGTGCGCGCCGGCGTCATCGACTTCTCCGAACTGCTGCTGCGTGCCCTCGACCTGTGGCGCGACAACCCCGGTTTGCTGGCCCATTACCAGAAACGCTTCCGCCATATCCTGGTGGACGAGTTCCAGGACACCAACGCCGTGCAGTACGCCTGGTTGCGCCTGCTGGCCAAGGGCGGCGACAGCCTGATGGTGGTGGGCGATGACGACCAGTCGATCTACGGCTGGCGCGGCGCGAAAATCGAGAACATCTACCAGTATTCCGAAGACTTCCCGGACGCGGTGACCATCCGCCTGGAGCAGAATTACCGCTCCACCGCCGGGATCCTCAAGGCGGCCAACGCCTTGATCGCCAACAACACCGGGCGCCTGGGCAAAGAGTTGTGGACCGACGGCGGGGAAGGCGAAGCGATCAACCTGTACGCGGCGTTCAATGAGCACGATGAAGCGCGCTATGTGGTGGAAACCATCGAAAGCGCACTGAAAACCGGCCTGGCCCGTAGCGATATCGCGATTCTGTACCGTTCCAACGCCCAATCGCGGGTGCTGGAAGAAGCGTTGCTGCGCGAGCGCATCCCCTACCGCATCTATGGCGGCCAGCGCTTCTTCGAACGTGCCGAAATCAAGAACGCCATGGCCTACCTGCGTTTGCTTGAGGGCCGTGGTAACGATGCGGCGCTGGAGCGGGTGATCAATATCCCGGCGCGTGGCATTGGCGAGAAAACCGTTGAAGCGATCCGCGACCATGCGCGCCATGCCGATGTGTCGATGTGGGAAGCCATGCGCTTGCTGATCGCCAACAAAGGCCTGACTGGCCGTGCTGCCGGGGCGTTGGGGGTGTTTGTCGAGCTGATCGAGAACCTGGCCGCCAAGTGCGCAGAGATGCCACTGCACCTGATGACTCAGACCGTGATCGAGCAGTCCGGGCTGATCGCCTATCACGAAGCGGAAAAGGGCGAGAAAGGCCAGGCCCGGGTAGAAAACCTTGAGGAACTGGTCAGCGCTGCTCGTGCGTTCGAAAACACCGAGGACGACGAAGAGCTGACGCCGCTCGCCGCCTTCCTGGGCCACGCCTCGCTGGAAGCCGGCGATACCCAGGCCGACGAGCATGAAGACAGCATCCAGCTGATGACCTTGCACAGCGCCAAAGGCCTGGAATTCCCTTACGTGTTCCTGGTGGGCATGGAAGAAGGCCTGTTCCCTCACAAGATGAGCCTGGAAGAACCCGGCCGCCTTGAAGAAGAACGCCGCCTGGCCTACGTGGGCATTACCCGGG
Organism: Pseudomonas sp. FSL L8-0168; assembly: GCF_037976155.1. Taxonomy (NCBI): domain Bacteria; kingdom Pseudomonadati; phylum Pseudomonadota; class Gammaproteobacteria; order Pseudomonadales; family Pseudomonadaceae; genus Pseudomonas; species Pseudomonas sp. FSL L8-0168. Next base: position 5,285,696 of record NZ_CP150262.1, read on the forward strand.
CGATGCAGAACCTGGTGATGACCTACGCCGAGACCCGACGCCTGTACGGTAGCGAAACCTACAATAAGGTGTCGCGCTTCGTACGTGAGGTGCCCAAGGGGCTGATCCAGGAAGTGCGCTTGTCCAACAGCGTCAGCCGCCCGTTCGGCGGTGGCCAGCAACAGAACTCCAGCAGCATGTTTGCCGGTTCCGAAATACCGGAAACCCCGTTCAGCCTGGGCCAGCAGGTCAAGCATGCGATCTTCGGCGAAGGCGTGATCCTCAACTTCGAAGGCGCCGGCGCCCAGGCCCGGGTGCAGGTGAACTTCGCCGAGGGCAGCAAGTGGCTGATGATGGGTTACGCCAAGCTCGAAGCGGTCTGAGCTGGCCACAATAAGCCCACCATCATGAAACACTGCGTAACATGAAGATTATTGGCCCTCCCTTGTTTTAGAGGCGTGCGGGCCAATATCTGTAATTAGTCCTACAGACCCTTCGGATTTGGTCTTACGCAAAAGCCCGAAACATTATGCCGCTAGCCACTGCCACGACACCTGTGCAACATGGCGCGCGTGCAATCCACAAATGGGAATTCCCTATATGAAACGTTTTCTTAGCATCGCCATGGCGTTGTGCATCGGCCTGACGATGAGCCTCGACGCCAACGCCAAACGCTTCGGTGGCGGCAAAAGCTCGGGCGCGGCACCGACTCACCAGACCAGCCAAATGGCTCCATCCGCCGGTGCGGGCGGTGCTGCGGCTACTGCAGGCGCAGCCGGTGCCGCTGGCGCTGCTGCCAAGGCCGGCGGTGCTTCGCGCTGGCTGGGCCCACTGGCCGGCATCGCCGCCGGTGGCCTGCTCGCGTCCATGTTCATGGGCGACGGCTTCCAGGGCATGCAGATCTTCGACATCCTGATCATGGGCGTCATCGCCTTTTTGGTCTTCCGCTTTATCGCCGCCCGTCGCCGCAAGCAGCAGGAGCACCTGGCTCCAGCCGGCGCGCCGATGCAGCGTGAAGCGTTCGAACAGAAGCCTGCCATGGGTTCGATCTTCGGTGGTTCGGCAGCCCCTGCCGCCCGTCCGGTGATCAACGCACCGGCCTGGTTCAACGAAGAGCGTTTCGTCGAAGCGGCCCGCAGCCACTTCCAGTCCCTGCAACAGCATTGGGACGCCAACGAAATGGACAAGATCTCCGAGTTCGTGACCCCGCAACTGCTGGAGTTCCTCAAGCGCGAACGTGCCGAGATCGGTGACGCCTTCCAGTCGACCTACATCGACGACCTGCGCGTACAGCTCGACGGCGTGGATGATCGCGCCGACAAGACCATCGCCACCCTGACCTTCAGTGGTGTGTCGAAGTCCTCGCGTTTCGACCAGGGCGAAGTGTTCAGCGAAAGCTGGAACATGGAACGCGCCCAGGGCGACGACCAGCCATGGCTGGTCGCCGGTATCCGCCAGAACGGCTAATACCTGCGCGTTTGAGCAAGCGGTAACAAAAACCCCGGACATGTCCGGGGTTTTCTATTTCACGGTTGCACTTATAGCGAGCTACTGTATAAAACGCCCCTATAAACCGCGCCATCTAGCAAGAGGATCCCGGCCGTGGAAGAAATCATCGAACAACTGCGTGAAGCCAACGAACCGGTCCCGGTTCCTTTGGAGCTACCTGACGAAGACCTGCTGGTGGAAATCGAGGAACAACTGTTCATCGACATCCCCTTTGTCTTCCGTGAATTCTTGCTGACCGTCAGCGACGTAGTCTATGGCAGCCTGGAGCCAGTGACCGTCACCGACCCGCAGTCCCACACTTACCTGCCGGACGTTGCGGCCAACGCCTGGGATGCCGGTGTTGATCGCAGCCTGATCCCTATCTGCCAGGACGGCGACGACTACTACTGCGTCGAAGAAGACGGCACCGTGGTGTTGTGGTCCGCCGAAGAAGAATTGGTCACCGAAGAAACCTGGGAATCGGTGTGGCACTGGGCACGGGACGTCTGGCTGGAAAGCTGATACTTGATAGCTTTTGTGGCGAGGGAGCTTGCTCCCGCTGGGCTGCAAAGCAGCCCCCGCCAACGCCAGTCAGTGTTCCGTATCCTTGTGGTTGTCCAGCGTCTCCAGCAACGCAACCTGCATCCGCGTATGCACACGGATAAACCAGCGCCAGAGCACTGCAGCCACCGCCGCCGTGACCACGGCAATCAACACCAGCAACTTGTTGGTCGGCAGAATACTGGCCGACAAGGCTGCCAATAGCAGGAAGATCACCAGCAGCGACAAGAGAGGGATCAGCTCCGCAATCACCCTTCGCACACGCTGGGTATGACGCCCGGCCATCTCTGGCTTCACGCTCATCTCCGCCAGCAGCATCGACAGCGCCTTGAGCTTGCGATACGCCGCAATCAGAAACGGCAACGACACTAGCAGCGCCCCGCCCCAGATCAACGCCTTCTGCCAGCTTTGATCGCTGACCCAGCCTTCCAGATACCCACCGATGCGCCCTGCGAAAAAGCTGCCGGCAAAGAAGATTGCGATCACCAATGCCAGGTTTACCCCGACTTGCAGGATGATCTTGCGGATCATAGCGGCCAACATCGCCCCCTCGCCCTGGGGCTGAATGCTGCGCAACCATTCTCCATACATGCCGAACACTCGGCTCATTCGCGTGGGCATCAGTGCGGCGATCTTCAATGATAGCGGGTCGGCCCCGCGAATCAGGTAGGGCGTCAGCAGTGTGGTGATCGCCGAAACGGCCACCGCCACGGGATACAGAAAGTCGCTGGTGACCTGCAGGGTCATCCCCAGCGCCGCGATGATGAAAGAAAACTCGCCAATTTGTGACAGCCCCATACCAACCCGCAGCGAGGTGCGACCATCGTTGCCGGCGATAAACGCGCCCAGCCCGCACGACAGCATCTTGCCCAGCACCACGGCCACGGTGATCACCGCAATGGGCCAGGCGTATTGCAGCAGAATCTGCGGGTCGATCATCAAGCCAATCGCCACGAAGAAAATTGCGCTGAACATGTCGCGAACGGGCTCGATCAGGCTCTCGATCTTAATCAACTGGCGGGATTCAGCCATGATTGCGCCGATCAAAAAGGCTCCGAGCACCATGCTGTATTCCAACTTCACCACCAACAGGCAGAAACCGAAGCACAGCCCCAATACAGTGATCAGCAGCATCTCGTTGCTTTCAAACTTGGCCACATAAGCCAGCAGGCGCGGCACCAGCAAAATACCAATCACCAGGGCGACAATCATGAACAGCGAGAGCTTGCCGACCGTGGAGAACACCTCGCCGGAGCTGACCGTGCCACTCACCGCAATGCTCGACAGCAACGCAATGATGCCGATACCCAGGATGTCCTCCACAATCAGCACGCCGAAAATCAGCTGGGCGAACCGCTGGTCTTTCATCTTCAGGTCGTTGAGGGCCTTGACGATAATGGTGGTCGAGGAGATTGCCAGGATCGCGCCGAGGAACAGCGAGTCCATAGTGCTCCAGTCGAACCAGCGGCCGATCTCGTAGCCGATCCAGATCATCAACACGATTTCCAGGAACGCCGCGATAAACGCCGTGGCCCCTACCTTGAATAGCTTGCGCAGGCTGAATTCCAGGCCCAGGCAGAACATCAGGAAGATGACCCCCAGCTCCGCCAGGGTCTTGATCGTGTCTTCATCGTGGATCAGGCCAAACGGCGGGGTGTGGGGGCCGATAATGAAGCCGGCAACGATGTAGCCCAGCACCACCGGCTGCTTGAAGCGGTGAAACAGGATAGTGACCACCCCTGCCACCAGCATGATCACGGCCAAGTCCTGGATAAAGCTGATGGCGTGCATGGCGAGGGGCTCCTTGAGGGTGCCGGCGCTTTTCCCACTTCTGGCCGCGCCTTTGAAGGGTCGGAAAAGTCTGCCTTGATCGTAAGAAAAGCCCTGAGAAGGGCTTTTGAAGGGTAACACCGCGACTTCTGCTGGAAAGCCGGTGCAATATATGGAAACAGATCGCTGCGCGCGTGACGGCAAGCCGCCTGACGGCGTCCCGTTAGGGATGGCGCTGCAAAGACTTTGAGTACCCGCAGAGGTGCCTCCCCCCAACCAATGCCTACAACCCGTGAGTGTGCTATGGAACCCGGAAACGCCCAGCTGTCGATGACGGTACTGATGACCCCTGACATGGCCAACTTCTCTGGCAATGTGCACGGCGGCACGCTGCTCAAGTACCTCGACGAAGTGGCCTACGCCTGCGCCAGCCGTTATGCCGGTCGTTATGTGGTCACGCTGTCGGTGGACCAGGTGATTTTTCGCGAGCCGATTCATGTCGGTGAGCTGGTGACCTTCCTGGCGTCAGTCAACTACACCGGCAATACGTCGATGGAAGTGGGCATCAAGGTGGTGACCGAGAACATCCGTGAACGCTCGGTGCGCCATACCAACAGCTGCTTCTTCACCATGGTGGCCGTGGACGACCAGCGCAAACCTGCCGCCGTACCGCCCTTGCAGCCGCAGAACAGCGAGGACAAGCGCCGCTTTGTGCAGGCTCAGCAACGTCGGCAGATTCGCCAGGAACTGGAAAAGCGCTACCGGGAAATCAAAGCCGACGCGCCGTAAACTCCAAGCGGCGAATCAACTCAAAAAAATGTGAGAGCGGGCTTGCCCGCGATAGCAGTGGTTCAGTCGACATCGCTTTGACTGAGATACCGCCATCGCGGGCAAGCCCGCTCCCACATTGGGTTTTGTGTGCTTACAGGCTGATCGGTGTAGCTTCGAAGCGCACACGAGGGTGGGCAATACGGTCCTGGGCCCGCACCAGTTCCAGTTCATAACTGGCGCAGGCCTGGGTTTCCAGCAGCACTTCATGCACGGCCGCAGCGGTGAACTCAAAAGCGGCCACCAGGCTATCCCCCAACAGTACCCGCGCCAGGAACAGCCCGGACGTCAGGTCGCCCACGCCCACTGGCTGACGCGGAAACGCCAGCAGGGGCCGACGCAAGTGCCAACTGCCGTCGGCCGTCACCAACAGCATTTCAAACCCTTCTGGCAGTTTGCCTGGGTAATCCAGGTGCTTGACCAACACAGCCTTGGGCCCGCGCGCCAGCAAGGCCTTGGCCATCGCCAGGCAATCGAACAGCGATTGCGGCTTGCGCCCGGCAAAACTGTCCAGCTCCAGTTGGTTGGGGCACAGGAAGTCCGCCATGGCGGCAGCCTCATCCAAGAGGAAATCGCTGACCTCCTGCGGCACGATGCAACCCTTTTCCGGGTGGCCCATCACCGGGTCGCACAGGTACAGCGCCTTGGGGTTGATCGCCTTGATGCGCGCCACACCGCTGAGGATGGCACGGCCCTGGCCTGCACTGCCCAGGTACCCGGACAGCACCGCATCACAGTTGCCCAGCTCGCCAATCGCGGCAATACCCTCCACCAGCGCAGGAATTTGCAGCGGCGCCAACACTTCGCCCGCCCACTGTCCATACTGTGTGTGGTTGGAAAACTGCACCGTGTTGAGCGGCCAGACATTCACCCCGACCCGCTGCATGGGGAACACGGCGGCGCTGTTTCCGGCGTGGCCGAAGACCACATGAGACTGGATCGCAAGCAGGTGAGGTGTACGTTTCATGCGGGAGATTTCCGTAAAACCGTTGAATTTCTGGCCGAGCAGTATGCGACTAAACGCAGCCTGTACGACAGACCGGCGACACAGTTAAGCTGCGCTCACTTTGTTGGAGTTCATGGAATGCTGACCCTGGGAAACATCTTCGTCTTGATGCTGCTGGCCACCGGCGCCGCCTGGGTTTGGCACAACCACGGCTTGCGTGAACGGGCGTTGGCGCGGGTCAAGCAGCATTGCGCCAAGCTCGATATCGAGCTGCTCGACGGTGCCGTGGCGCTCAAACGCATCGGTTTCGTCAAGGATGCCAATGGCCGCCGACGCCTGGCGCGCATCTATAATTTCGAGTTTACGGTGACCGGCGAAACCCGGCATGCCGGGGTCATCACCCAATTCGGCGCCCACAGCGCGCAGATCGAACTGGCGCCCTACCCGTTCGAAACCAAGGAGCCGCTGCCCAGCGCCGAGATCATCGAATTGAGCCAGTGGCGCCAGGACCACGCCAGCAAGAAACATCAGTAACGGCAGGCTGCCAGGGCGCTTTGCAATGCGGCCACGTCCTGTGGTGCGCTGAAGATCAACTCAACACGTGAATCGCGCCGCCAAGCGCTGGGTTGCCAGTGCAGTGGGCTGTCATCCACAGCGTTGGCGGACACCCAGCCGTCAACGCTGTGGATAACCAATTTGGCACGGCGCCAGTCGATACTCGATAGCCACTGATGCAGACGGCTGACATCGAATCGCTGGCTTGGGTGCCAGCGCCAGCCAATGCTCCAGCCGCCCTCCTGGCTCTGGCTCAAACAGATCGGCAGCCCAGGGTCGCTCCAGATCGCCGGCATTTGCCCCACTGCTTCAGGCACCGCAAAGTTATCCACAGCGCTTTGGGCCTGTGCCTTCAAACCGGGCAACCGATTAAGTGGCAATTGCGCCTGGCGTGTCCAATGGAGCGGGCAATCGGGTAATTGCGCTTCAATCGCCTGACGTTGCGTAGCAGTCAGCGTCTCGTCCTTGTTCAGCACCAGCAGGCCGGCACTGGTCAACGCCTCCTGCTGTGCCTGGGGCAACGGCCTGCCCGCCGCCAACGCCTGGGCATCGAGTACCAGCACACAAGGCTGCACGGCCAGCACGTTTTGCCATGGCGCCTGCCGCAGTTGCTTGAGCAATTGCGCCGGATGGCCCAGGCCTGAGGGTTCAATAAACAGCCGGTCCGGCTTAGCCTTACGCAACAAGCGGCCCAGCCCTACCTGGAACGGTGCGCCGTTCACACAACACAAACAGCCGCCTGCCACCTCGCCCAGGGCGATACCGTCATCGTCTTGGGTGAGTAAGGCTGCATCCAGGCCGATCTGGCCGAACTCGTTGATCAGCACCGCCCAGCGCTCGTTGGCCGGGCGCTGGGCAAGCAGGTGCTTGATCAGGCTGGTCTTGCCGGCGCCCAATGGCCCGGCAATCACATGGGTAGGAATGTTCTGCAGCATAAGAGGCATGGTTCAGGTCGTGTAGAGCGTTTGATCCTACGCGGTTATGCCAGCCAATCCAGCGTCAGGATCAACCGTCGCTCATCGGCCTTGAGCGCTGGCGAACGATGGATCAGGCCGTGCCCTTCATTGCCGTGCCATTTGGTGCCTTTGAGCAGCGCCACTTCACCGCAGTGGATCTGCTCGATGCGCTCAGTGGGCTCGGCATCCGCCTGGCCCAATGTGCGCCGGTCCATGACGCCTTCACGCAACCATTGGCTACCGATACCGGCGTAGGTGGTGATCAGCCGAACCGGCACGTGATCGACGTGAAAGCGCGGGCACATGGCCTTGTCCAACAGCCGTAAACGCACGCCGATGCGCTTGGCGCCCAGCAGACAGGCGAATGCACTGACCAGCCACGACACATCGGCGATAAACCCATCGTAGCCTTCAAGATCGCGACAACTGGACGCCAAACCTTGCAAGTTCGGCACGCAGTCTTCGTTAACCAACTCGACCACCAAGGACTCGGCCAACGGTTCATTGAGCGCCACCAGCAAAGCGCCAAACTCAGCGATATGCAGGGGCAGTTGGCGCTGCCAGATGGCCAGGTTGACGCCGTCATTGAGGATATCGGACAGCGCCAGCGGCGTTTCCCCATGTGTCTGGCGGATGACGGGCCGCAGGGGAATGACCGGGGCCAGCATTAGGCGACCTGCTCATACCAAGGGCCAAACGGGTCGGGCAGCTGGCGCCAACCTTCGACGCCCAGGGCCATTTCTTCATCGTTGAGCAAGCAGGCGTCCAACTCGGTACGCATCTGGACAAAATCGATGTTTTGCCCGATAAACACCAGTTCCTGACGGCAGTCACCCGTGCTCAACTGCCAGTTAGTCATGATCGCCGCCACGCTTTCTTCGTCCTGAGGCCACTGGCTTTTCGGCACAAACCGCCACCAACGCCCGGCAAACCCATGACGCATCAGCCCGCCCGCCTGGGACCAACTGCCCGCATCCTGATGTTTGCTCGCCAACCAGAAGAAACCCTTGGAGCGCAACAGCTTGCCGTTGACCCAGGGGCGGTCGATAAAGTCGAAAAACCGCTGTGGATGGAAAGGCCGGCGCGCACGGTAAGCCGTGGACGCTATGCCGTATTCTTCGGTTTCCGGCACATGCTCACCGCGCAATTCCTGCAACCAGCCCGGGGCCTGGGCGGCGCGTTCGAAGTCGAAACGGCCAGTGTTGAGGATCTTGTTCAGCGGCACTTCGCCCATAACCATCGGGATGATTTCCGCCTGGGCGTTGAGGCGCTCGAGGATGGCCATCAGTTCTTCGCGCTCGCGGCTGCTGATCAGGTCGATCTTGCTGATCAGGATGACATCGGCGAATTCGATCTGTTCGATCAACAGGTCGGTGATGGAACGTTCATCCTCCTCACCGAGGGTTTCGCCCCGTGAAGCCAGGCTTTCTGCAGCCTGGTAGTCGAGCAGGAAATTCATACCGTCGACCACCGTGACCATGGTGTCCAGGCGTGCAATGTCGGCCAGGCTTTGCTCGTTTTCATCGCGAAACGTGAAGGTTTCGGCCACGGGCAAAGGTTCGGAAATACCGGTGGATTCGATCAGCAGGTAATCGAAACGACCTTCTTTGGCGAGTTTTCCCACCTCTTCAAGCAAGTCTTCACGCAAGGTGCAGCAAATGCAGCCATTGCTCATCTCCACCAGTTTTTCTTCCGAACGATTGAGCGTGACATCACGCTGCACCTCGCTGCCGTCGATGTTGATCTCACTCATGTCGTTGACGATCACCGCCACCCGCAGGTTGTCGCGGTTGCGCAGGACATAATTGAGCAGCGTGCTTTTACCGGCGCCGAGAAAGCCGGACAACACGGTCACAGGGAGACGATTGGGCATCAGGTATTCCTCATCAAGGTTGGCCGGTCAAACTGCCCGTTTATGGCGTTCGCGCAGCTCTTCACGTTCTTTGGCTTCGATACACAAGGTGGCGGTGGGGCGCAGCAGCAGGCGTTGCAGGCCGATGGGTTCGCCGGTTTCACGGCACCAGCCGTATTCGCCACGGGCCAGCAATTCCAGGGCATCGTCGATCTTGTCCAACAGCTTCTTTTCGCGCTCGAGCAGGCGCAATTGCCATTGGCGTTGCTCTTCGGCACTGCCGATATCCGCCAGGTCGCTGTTGGTTTCCTGCTCGCGCAGTGCCTGGAACTCAGCATCGATACGGGCTTGCAGGTCATCACGCTGAGCCAGCAGCAGTTCGCGGAAGAAGCGCTGCTGGGCCTCATTCATGTAGTCGGCCGCTGGTTGGGCCAAAAGATCGTGTTCGGTCATGGGAAGGGGTTCGCGGGTCGGGCTGTACTTTTATGTTATAGTATAACAATACAAATAAGCCAATCCCTCTTGCTCGCCGCGACGAAGGGCGCAATGCTGGGTCACCTTCTTACGCTGAGAAACCCGATGAGATACCTGCTGTGCGCCCTGCTATTGGCAGCCGCCGGGCCTGCCTGCGCCCAGGCACCCAGCCTGTTGGCCAAGTGCACACGCAGCGCAAACCTGCTGGCGTGTGTAGACCCGTTGGGCAATGCCTATAGCGTGGCAACCGTCGGCAGCACCACCTACTTGCGCGGTTTCGAAGTGATCGGCAAACGCTATTGGGCGCAGACCAACAGCCGTTATGGGCAACTGACGTTTTTTACCGGGTTGGCATCGGATGGCGAGGCGTGGGTTGGCTACACGCGGCGCGTAGGCTGGACCACCATCAATCGGTTTTCCAGCTCTGGGGGCGCCAGCGCCAAGTTCACCTGCAGCCGAATGACCGGCTGTTAGGCCTGGCTGTTTTTCTGCGCCTGCACCCAGGCCATGTAGCTGTTCATGGGTGGGTTCTTCTGGAAGTAACGCTTGAGTCCTTCGAAAAGGCCATCCGCCACCGCCTGTTGATGGCGCGCCGTCACCAGCCGCTGGGCATCCCGAGGGTTGGAAATGAATCCCGTCTCCACCAGGATCGAAGGGACATCCGGTGACTTGAGCACGGCGAACCCCGCCTGCTCCACCCGTTTCTGATGCAGGCTGGTGATGCTTTGCAGGCTGCCCAATACCGAGCTGCCCAGTTGCAAGCTGGAGGCGATGGTCGCGTTCATCGACATGTCGAGAATCACTCCGGCCAGCATCGGGTCCTTGTCCTTCAGATTGAGCAAGGTGGTGGCGCCCAGCAAGTCGGCGCCATTTTCGCGCTGGGCCATGAAACGCGCTGTGGCCGAGGTGGCGCCGCCTTCAGACAACGCATACACCGAGGCGCCCGACGCGGTCAGCCGTGGCGCGGCGTCGGCATGTACCGAAATAAACATATCGGCCTTGTGCTGACGGGCAATGTCCACGCGCTTGCGCAGCGGCACGAAGAAGTCGTCGTTGCGCACCAGTTTCACGTCAAAACCCTTTTCGCGTTTCAAGCGTTTAGCCAGTAACTGGGCGATGGACAGCACCACATCTTTTTCGCGCTGGCCCTTGGAGCCGATGGCGCCGGGGTCTTTGCCGCCATGGCCGGGGTCGACCACCACGATGATGTCGCGCTTGGGATGCGCCTTGTCTACCGGCGCCACCAAGGGTGCTGGCTCAGCGGCGATTTGACGGGGCGCACGGGTCGCGTTGGTCAAGTCCAGCACCAGGCGATGGCCTTGTCCCTCCTGCGGCGGCAACACGAAACTGTTGAGCTGCATGGGCTCGACCAGGTCCAGCACGATGCGCGTGTCGCTCTGGCCGAAATGCCCGGAACGGATCGAGGTAATCCCACTGTTCTTCAACGCCAACTGGGAAAAGTCGCCGCTGAGCCCGGCGCCACTCAAGTCGATGATCAATCGGTCGGGTGAGGTCAGGGAAAAGGTCTTGTATTGCACCGGGCCGCTGAGGTCGAACACCAGGCGCAGCTTGTCGTCTGAGCGCCACAGGCGTGCATTGCGAATCTGCGTGGCGTGAGCCCCCAAAGGCAAGGCAAACAAGGGGCTGACCAGCAGCAGGTTGAGGAGCTGACGTCGGTGCATGGCATATACCGCAGATAAAGGAGCATCCCTACTCGACGTGACTGAACAAAGGCAGGTGCAGAAAATTCATCGTGGCTCTTATTGTTATACTATAACATGTCGAATTATTTCCAACGATGGACCTGCTTATGAATGCGCTGACTCTGCCGGATATCGCCGCGCAGGCTTCACGCCAAGCCTTGCCACTCGACTGGGTGGGGATGCGCGGCATCGCCTTGCCAATCCTGATTGACGGTCAACACCTGACCGCCACCGCTGATGCGGGCGTAAGCCTGGACGACGGCACGGCCCGTGGCATTCATATGTCACGCCTGTACCTGGCTCTGGAAATGCTCGATCAACAGCCGCTGACATCTGCACTGCTGCGTAATGTACTGCAGCGTTTTCTCGACACACATGAAGGTTTATCTAAGAACGCTTACCTGCGCATCCACACCCAGCTGCTGCTTAAACGCCCTGCCCTGGTCAGCCCATTAGCCGGCTGGAAAACCTACCCCGTGAGCATCGAAGCGCGCCTGGAAAACCAGATGTTCCACGTGGAACTAAAAATTGACGTTACTTATTCCTCAACCTGCCCTTGCTCCGCCGCCCTCGCCAGGCAGTTGATTCAGCAGCAATTTGTGGATGATTTCGCCAATACGCCGTTACAGCATGAAGCGGTGCTGGCCTGGCTCGGCACTGCCGACGGCATCGTCGCCACACCCCATAGCCAGCGCAGCAGCGCGCAGTTGCACGTCCAGTTGCAAGGTACTGACCTGCCGATAGTCGGCTTGATCAACGCTGCCGAAGCCGCGCTCGGCACCGCCGTACAAACCGCGGTGAAACGCGCAGACGAACAAGCCTTCGCCCTGGCCAACGGGCAGAACCTGATGTTCTGCGAAGACGCCGCTCGCCGCCTGAACCTCGCCTTGAAACGCTCGGATGCCATCAAAGCCTTCCACCTCAAAGTGATCCACGCCGAAAGCCTGCACGCGCACGATGCCGTGGCTGAAAGCCGCTGGACGAGAGACTTTGCATGATCACCTGTAACTCTTTGCGCTGGGGTGCCCCCGGGCAACCGCTCACCCCGGCACTGGATTTGACCCTGGAAAAAGGCAGCCTCACCGGCATCATCGGCGCCAATGGCACAGGCAAAAGCAGCCTGCTCAAGGTCATTGCCGGCCTGCAAAAACCGCTGGCGGGAAAGGTCATTGTGGATGTTCCACGCCGTGGCGGCCTGGCCTTCTTGCCCCAGCAGCAACACTTGGACCGCCAGTTCCCCATCAGCCTGCAAGAGCTGGTCGCTGCCGGTTTCTGGGGCATCCAACACACCCCGCAACAACGCAGCCAACGCCTGCAAGCGGTACTCGAAGACTGGTGCCTGACTGGCTTGGAACACCGACCGTTGATGGCATTGTCCGGCGGCGAATTGCAGCGCGCCCTGCTGGCACGCATGAGCCTGGCCGACGCACCCGTCCTGCTGCTCGACGAACCTCACGCAGCTCTCGACGAGGATGGCCAGGCGCTGTGCTGGAAACACATCCACGCCTGGCACAACGAAGGCCGCACCCTGGTGATCGTCTGCCATGACCTGGCCTCCGTGCGTCACCACACCCAGCACGTACTGCAGATCAAAAACACCGGCTGCGTATTCGGCCCCAGCAAAGAGCTGATCCGCCCGCAACCGCAGATGCAGGTGGCCTGAATGCACTTCACTGCCCACTTATGGATGCCGTTTCATGAGTTCGTCTTTATGCGCCGCGCACTCCTCGGCGGTTTGGTACTGGCTTGCAGCACCGCGCCGCTAGGAGTGTTTCTGATCCTGCGGCGCATGAGCCTGATCGGTGATGCGGTGGCCCACGGCATCCTGCCCGGCGCCGCCCTGGGTTTCTGGTTCGCCGGCCTGAGCCTGCCCGCGCTGACCCTCGGTGGCCTGGGTGCAGGCCTGAGCATGGCCGGCCTGGCCGCGTGGATCACCCGCCGCACCGGGCTGCGCGAAGACGCCAGCCTCGCCGCCATCTACCCCATCTCTTTGGCCGCCGGCGTGCTGATCCTGGGCCTTGCCGGCAAGCGTCTGGACCTGCTGCACCTGCTGTTCGGCTCCGCCCTGGCCGTGGATCAAACCACCCTGACCGGCATGCTCTGGGTCTCGGGTTTCAGCCTGATCGCCATGGCGCTGATCTACAGACCGCTGTTGCTGGACACCCTCGACCCGCTGTTCCTGCAAACCGTCAGCCGCCTCGGCCCCCTCGCCCATGGCGTGTTCCTGACCCTGGTGGTGCTGAACCTGGTGATTGGTTTCCAGGCCATCGGTGCGCTGATGGTGGTCGGCTTGATGATGTTGCCGGCGATCGCCTCACGCTTCTGGAGCCGACGCCTGCCGGTGCTGATTGCGGTATCGGCGCTGCTGGGCTGCCTGTCGGTGTGGTTGGGTCTGCTGCTGTCGTTCTACTACTCACTGCCCAGCGGCCCGGCCATCGTGCTGGTGGCGGGCGCTGGGTATTTGTTGTCCGTGGTGTTCGGTCCGGTGCACGGTTTGTTGCGCCGCCCGCCTTTGCTCACATCCCAATGAGGTGTTCCGATGCGCGCTCTACTCGTGCTGTTCAGTCTGCTGCTGCCGCTTTCGATGGCCCACGCCGCCGACAAACTCCAAGTAGTCACCAGCTTCAGTATTCTCAATGACATCACCCACCAGATCGGTGGCGAGCATATCCAGATCAGCAACATGGTCGGCCCGGACGCCGACGCCCATACCTATGAACCCACGCCGGATGACGCCAAGGCATTGCTCAAGGCCAAGGTCATCATCAAGAACGGCCTGGGTTTCGAGCCGTGGCTGGACCGCCTGGTTACCAGCACCGAAACCAAGGCAACGGTGGTCACCGCCAGCAAAGGCGTGATTTCCCACACCATGGACGAGGATGGCGAAACCATTCCCGACCCGCACGCCTGGCACAACCTAGCCAATGCCGAGATCTATGTGAGCAACATCACCAAGGCCCTGGTGGCCGCCGACCCGGCCAACAAGACCGCCTACCTGCGCAACAGCCAGGCCTACCTCAAACAAATCCATAGCCTGCTGGACGAGGCCAAGGCCAAGTTCGGCGCCCTGCCACCGGGTAACCGCCGCATCGTCACCTCCCATGACGCCTTCGGCTACCTGGGCCAGGCCTATGGCATCCAGTTCCTCGCGCCCCAGGGCTTGTCCACTGAACGTGACCCTTCGGCCGCTGAAGTTGCCGCGCTGATCACCCAGATTCGCAAGGACAAGGTCAAAGCCGTGTTCATGGAAAACATCAAAGACTCGCGCCTGCTCAAGCAGATCGCTGACGAAAGCGGCGCACAGATCGGCGGCACGCTGTACTCCGACGCCCTCGCCGCAGAAGGCCCGGCCAGCACCTTTATCGGGCTGTTCGAATACAACCTCAACACCCTGTGCGCCGCACTGAGCCAGCCATGATCCGCAAAAATCCTTCCGGCGACCTGCCGGTGATTGCCGAATCGGCCTACGTCGACAAGACCGCGATCATCTGCGGCAAAGTCATCATCGGCGAGAACGTGTTCGTCGGCCCTTACGCCGTGATCCGCGCCGACGAAGTGGATGCCAGCGGCGCCATGGACCCGATCACCATCGGCGCCAACTCCAACATCCAGGACGGCGTGGTCATCCACTCCAAATCCGGCGCAGCAGTGACCATCGGTGAATTCACCTCCATCGCCCACCGTTCCATCGTCCACGGCCCCTGCACGGTGGGCGACCGCGTGTTTATTGGCTTCAACAGTGTGCTGTTCAATTGCGCCGTGGGCGATGGGTGCGTGGTGCGCCACAACTCGGTGGTCGACGGCCGCGACCTGCCCGCCGCTTTCTACGTGCCCTCCACCACGCGTATCGGCCCCAACACCGACTTGTCGCAATTCCCACCGGTGAGTGTCAGCGCCTCGGAGTTTTCCGAAGACGTGGCACGCACCAACGTCGACCTGGTGCGGGGCTACAAAGCCCTGCAAAACGAGTTCTGAACCATGAGCCGCCTGCTGATCCGCAACGCCCGCCTGGTCAACGAGGGCCAGGTATTCGACGCCGACGTACTGATCGCTAATGGTCGTATCGAGAAGATTGCCGCCAGCATTCAAGGCGATAACGAACCGGTGGAAATCGATGCCAACGGCCAGTGGCTACTGCCAGGGATGATCGACGACCAGGTGCATTTTCGCGAACCCGGCGCGCCGGAAAAAGGCAGCTTCTACAGCGAATCCCGCGCGGCGGTGGCCGGTGGTATTACCAGCTTCATGGACATGCCCAACACCCACCCGGCCACGTTGAATCTGGAAGCCCTTGCCGATAAAAAGCGCCGTGCCGCACTGCATTCAGTGGCCAACTACGGCTTCCATTTTGGCGTGAGCAACGACAACCTCGACACCGTCGCGGCCCTCGCTCCTCGTGAAGTGGCTGGGGTCAAAGTGTTCATGGGCGCCTCCACCGGCAATATGCTGGTGGACGACCCACGCGTTCTGGAGCGCCTGTTTGCCGAGGTGCCGACCATCCTGCTCGCTCACTGCGAACACACGCCCAGCATCCTGGCCAACGAGCAACGCCTGCGCGAACGCTTCGGCGAGCATATTCCCGCAGTCGCCCACCCGCTGATCCGTGATGCCGAGGCCTGCTATCGCTCGTCATCGTTTGCCGTGGAATTGGCCAAACGCCATGGCACGCGCCTGCATGTGTTGCACCTGACCACCGCGCGGGAACTGGCGTTGTTCGAAGACAAGCCCCTGGCCGACAAGCACATCACCGCCGAGGTCTGCCTGCACCACCTGCTGTTCGATGACCGCGATTACCACCACCTCGGCCACCAGATCAAATGCAACCCGGCGATCAAGACCCGCACCGACCGCGACGCGCTGCGCCTGGCATTATTGAGTGATCGTCTGGATGTGATTGGCACCGACCATGCGCCGCATACCTGGGCGCAAAAACAGTTGGGCTATCGGCAAGCACCCTCGGGCTTGCCTCTGGTGCAGCATGCCCTGCCGGCGTTACTGGAGTTGGTGGCCGACGGGCATTTGCCCTTGACCACTCTGGTAGCCAAGACCAGCCACCGCGTGGCCGACCTGTTTGCCATCGCTGATCGCGGCTACGTGCGCGAAGGCTACTGGGCCGACCTGGTACTGATCAAACCGGAGCCTGCCGGCAAGCCGGTCAACAGCCAGCCTATTCTCGCCCGCTGCGGCTGGACACCCTTTGCAGAACGCAGCTTTCGCCACAGCGTGAGTACCACACTGGTCAGCGGCCACCTGGCCTGGCACAACGGCCAGGTGGTCAACAGTTGCCAGGGCTTGCCCCTGCAGTTCGGGCGTTAAGCGCGGGGTTTGACCGAACCGCAATCGTTGCCCAGCCACTGAGCGTGGCTGTCCAGGCTACCCTTCTGCTGGATCCCGGTGGCATTGAAGGTACCGTTGACGCTGGTGGTGAATTCTTTCTGGCTCTGAAACGTTGCCACCCCAGTGCCCTGGGCTTTCGGGCAACTGAAGCGGAACTTCCACTGGTTGCCGCTCTTGTCGGTGACTTCCTGTTTGCAGCCCGATTGAGGGTCGGTCAGGGGGATCGAATCGGAGGCCACCTGGGCCGGGGTCAGGCACACCTGTACGCCTTTACCGGCCATGTTAATGCCTTGTTTTTCGAGCATGGCGCGCTGTTCAGGGGTCATCTGTTGCTTGAGTTGACCGAGGATCAGCGACAAGTCCGGCAGGTCCTGGTTATCGACTTTCATATTGCTGGTGGTCAATTCCCACAAGCCCGGCGCCAGCATCTGCGCCTGTGCCGCCACAGGCAGCGACAAACCAACAACCATGGCCAAACCAAGCAGACGAGCATTCATCGGGTAACTCCTGGGTAATTGTGGGCGTTAGACGTCGCAAAGCAGCCAGTGTTGCATGGCAAATAAAATAGCGACATTCACAGCCGTTCATGGTCTGTTACGCACTGGACTGCCTGGAGTTACGTCGTTCATGGATTTCTTTGGCCCGCACCTGCTCGCCTACGTCATTGCCACGCTGCACTTTCTTGGAACGCTCGCCGCGATCCACGCAGTACTGACCGTGCGCACCGCACAAGGCTCGATCGCCTGGGCGTTGTCACTGATGTTCATGCCCTACCTGACGCTGATCCCCTACCTGATTTTTGGCCGCAGCACCTTCGACGCGTACATCCAGGCCCGTCGCCAGGCCAACCAGGAAATGCACACGGCCATTACCGAATTGAACTGGCGCCCCTGGGTGGAGGAAGCGCTCGCGGCGCGCAATTCCAGCGCCTATGCCTCCTTGCGCGCCATGCCCAAGCTGGGCCGCATGCCGTGCCTGGCCAACAACGAAGTGCGCCTGTTGATCAATGGCGATGCCACGTTCGGCGCGATCTTCGAGGCTATCCGTCACGCAAAGACCGCCGTGCTGTTCCAGTTTTTCATCATTCACGATGACGAACTGGGCCGTCAATTGCAGGCCCTGTTGAGGGAAAAAGCCGCTCAGGGCGTGGCCATTTATGTGCTGTACGACCGCATCGGCAGTCACGCCCTGCCCCATCGTTATGTGCAAGCGCTGCGTGACGCTGGCGTGCAGGTCAAGGCATTCGCCACCCGCAGTGGCTGGCTCAATCGCTTCCAGGTCAACTTCCGTAACCATCGCAAGATCGTCGTGGTGGACGGCATCACCGGTTTTGTCGGCGGGCATAACGTAGGCGATGAATACCTGGGTAAAAAACCGCCGCTGGCGCCATGGCGCGATACCCATGTGCAGGTCGCAGGCCCAGTGGTGGCATGCCTGCAGGAGTCGTTTGCCGAGGACTGGTTCTGGGCCGCACGGGAACTGCCGCCGCTGATCCTGCCGGACGCCTACCCGGAAGACGGCGTGCTCTGCCAGTTGCTTGCCAGTGGGCCAGCGGACCCTTATGAAACCTGCTCGCTGTTTTTCGTCGAGGCCATCCATGCCGCGACCAAGCGGGTGTGGATCACCAGCCCCTATTTCATCCCCGACGAGGCGGTGTTTGCCGCCCTGCGCCTGGCGGTATTGCGCGGAGTCGATGTGCGCCTGCTGCTGCCGTCACGGCCCGACCACCGCATCGTATATGCCGCATCCAGCCTGTACGCCAACGAAGCGGTGCGAGCAGGCGTGCGAGTGTTTCGCTACACACCGGGCTTTTTGCATCAGAAGGTGGTGTTGGTAGACAGCGAAATCAGCGCCATTGGCAGCGCCAACATGGACAACCGTTCGTTCCGGCTGAATTTTGAAGTGATGCTGCTGACGGTGGATGAAGCCTTCGCCAGCCAGGTTGAACAAATGTTGCTGGATGACTTTGCCCTGGCCCATGAAGTCAGCCAGGAAGAAAGCCGCGAGACCCGTCGCCTGCAACAACTGGGGATGCGCATTGCACGCCTGATCTCACCCATCCTCTAACCGCCAATACAAAACCAATGTGGGAGCTGGCTTGCCTGCGATAGCGGTGTTTCAGTCGACTCATCCGGTCCTGATACAACGCTATCGCAGGCAAGCCAGCTCCCACAGTTTTGAGCTTCAGTGCCTGGTGGTCAACGGTAGAGATCTTCCCGCGTCCACGGCAGTTCATGCCCGCCATCAGCATGGGGTTTCACTGCCAGTATCTGGTGCAGGTTGATCCAGCCACGGGCAAATGCATAAGCGCAACCGGCCAGGTACAGCCGCCAGATGCGTAGCGCCTGCTCTGGCACCATCTTCGCCGCTGCTTCCAGGTTGTCTTCCAGGCGTTCGCTCCAATGGTCCAATGTGCGGGCGTAATGCATACGCAGGCTTTCGACATCGACCACTTCCAGCCCTGCTTCGCTGATCTCGGCGGTCATCATGGCCAGGTGCGGCAGTTCACCATTAGGGAACACGTAGCGCTCGATAAACTCGCCGGCTCCACGGCCTACGGGGCGGCCATCGGTGTGCTTGGCGGTGATGCCATGGTTCATCACCAGGCCGCCTTCACGCACTGCGCCGAACAGGGTCCGGCAGTATTGCGCCAGGTTGGCGTGGCCGACGTGTTCGAACATGCCCACGCTCACGACTTTGTCGAAACGACCGTCCTGGGGCAGGTCGCGGTAGTCGAGTAATTGCAGGTCGACCTGGTCTTCCAGGCCTTCGGCTTTCACCCGCTCCTTGGCCAGCGCCAGTTGTTCCTTGCTCAAGGTGATGCCGAACACCTTGACCCCGAACTCACGTGCGGCATAACGCGCCAGCCCGCCCCAGCCGCAGCCCACATCGAGCAGATACTCACCCGGCTGCAGCCGCAACTTGCGGCACAGGTGGCGGAATTTGTCTTGTTGGGCCTGATCGATCGACTCGCTGCCGGTTTCGAAATAACCGCAGGAGTAGGCCATGTCCTGGTCCAGCCATAGCTGGTAGAACTCGTTGGACAGGTCGTAATGGTAGGAAATGGCCGCCGCGTCGGTGGCCTTATCGTGAATCGAGCGCACCGGACGACTCTCCTCGTCGTCATCGACCAAAGCGTGACTCAACTCGTCACATACCCTGATCACTTCGGTGATGGAGCCTTCCAGCTCCAGCTTGCCCTCGACGAAGGCTTCGCCCAGTGAGTCGAGTGTTGGATGGGTCAGCCTGGATACAACCGTGGGGTCCTTGACCACGATGGTGACACTGGGCTCAGGGCCCAAGTTGAATTCATGGCCGTCCCAGAGTCGAAGACGCAGCGGTAGCTGAAGATTCTGTAAGGCCGGTGGAAGTTGCGCGAGCATGAGTAGTCCCCCCTTGTTTCAGACGTCTGCTGTGAGGGTAGACCATGCCAAACAAAGTAGGAAGCTATCGAATGAATAGCTCCCCTTCTATGGCGCTCGGCGCTCGAGCAAACCTTCCTGGACCCACTGTTTCAGCCAAGTGGCCGCTTGCAGCGACGCCCCCTCTGAATAAGTGACCGTCAGCTCAGTACACAGTTCTGAAAAATTCCAGCCCATGGTCACCATGCCCGACAGCGCACAGGCTTCAGCGGCTTCCAGGCTGCGGTAGTGGCAGCGGTTCTGGTTGCGCCACACCAGGCAGATCTGCGCCGGCTCCAGCGCCTGGCTGCCGGGGAAATCCGACTCATCCTTGCTGGCTCGCCAGATCGCCACCGTGTTGAAACGGCAAAGCAACTGCTGCACCGAAGGCGCCAGCGCAACCTGTAAGGTGGGCCAGTCTTCAGGCGCCAGATGCGCCATGCCATTCAAGGTTAGCGGCTCCCCTTCGGCGGCGTCAAACGCCAAGGTGAACGCCCACTCCAGACGTGCCAACTCAGCCAAAGGCGCACTTTGCGCAGCCATGAAATGCTCAACGATAAACATCGCAAAGCGCTCGCCCAACCAGCGCACGCTGTAATGGGCCGAGGGATAACGGCGGATGTAGGCCTCGGTCAGCGAGCAAAACTGCTCATCTCCCAGCCAATACCAGATGGCACCGAAATCATGGCGCAGTACCTCTTGCAGACGCGACAGGTAGGCGTTGTGGTAAATCGCCAGGCCGGTGTCCACATCCAACGTCGGCCCTCCCAGCAAGGTAGCGGCAAAGCCACTGTTGGCCGGGGGCGCTTCGGATAATAGATGCTGTTCAAACGCCAACTGCCAGTCGATCAGGCGCATAACGCTCTCCGGGCCAAGGCGCTGGCACCCAACTCACGGGCTTTGTTCAACTCGGTGAGTAATTCTTCGAAGGGTGGAAAATGGTCATCGCGTTCCAGTAACGTCGACACGGGGCCCAGATGTTCGAGAGTCTGCTGATACAGCGCCCACACCGGGTCGCACACTGGATGGTCATGGGTATCGACCACATAGTCGCCATAGTCCATATGCCCTGCCAAATGCAGCTGGCGAATGCTTTCGGGTGGCAGGTTGCGAATGAAGGTCCAGGCATCAAAACCATGGTTACGTGCGCTGACATAGACGTTGTTGACGTCCAGCAGCAACTGGCATCCGCTCAGGTGGGCCAAGGCATTGAGGAATTCCCACTCGGTGAATTCATCCGCCTTGGAACGCACGTAGCTGGAGACATTTTCCAGTACCAGCGGTCGCTGCAACACGTCCTGCACCTGACGTACACGGCCGGCCACGTGGTAAAGGCTTTCTTCGGTGTAAGGCAGGGGTAACAAATCATGTAACTGGTGCGCGCTGCCACGGCTCCAGCACAGGTGATCGGAAATCCATGCCGGCTGAATGCGCTCTGCGAGCTGTTTGATGTGATTCAGGTAATCCATATCGAGGGCATGTGGCCCGCCGATGGACAACGACACACCGTGCATCACCAAGGGGTAACGCTCGGCTATCGCATCCAGGTAGTACAAGGCCTTGCCGCCCTGCACCAGGTAGTTCTCGGAGATCACTTCGAACCAATCCACGGCCGGCGACTGTTCAAGGATCTGGTGGTAGTACTCACTGCGTAAACCCAGGCCGTAACCCAGACTTGGAAGGGACGCGGACATGACTCACTCCAGGGCAAAGTGTCCGCAGCGGTGGCAGGCAGCCGCCGCGGTTGCACTCGTTTGCCGGTTACTCGCCGACTTTACCGCCAGCGGCGTCACAGGCCGATTTGGTCATGGCCTTGAAGCCCATCCCTTTGCACTCGCCCTGGCCCTTGCACGCGTGGTCCTTGGTTTTGCAGTCGTTCATGCCTTTGCAGGAGGTCACGCCGTAGCAGTGAACGGTGGCGTCTGCCGCTTGTACCTGGGTGGCCACACCCGCGAACAGAGAAGCAGCGGCCATTGCGAGGGCGGCACCAGCAGCAGCGGATTTAATGCTCATTGTTGTATTCCTCATGATCAGTAGTGGAGCCGATCTGAACGGATTGTTCAGTCTCGACACAGCACTAGAGTGAGGCCCCCTGTCGGCGTTACAGCCGTGTGCAAATATTTGTGAAATTATTCGTCGAGCTTCAACAGCGGCTCCTGGAAGCGCAGTAAACGCCCGGCGTTCCCCAATACCAACAAGGTGCTGAGGTTATGCAGCACCGCCGCGATCATCGCGCCCGCCGCCCCCAGCCAGCCAAATGCGGCGAACACCACGATGGCCAGTGTCCAGCCCAAGCCAATGATCACATTGACCTGCAACGTCTGCCGGCACTGGCGACTCAAGCGCACACAGGTGCCCAAGCGGCGCAAGTCGCTGCCGATCAGCACCACGTCCGCCGAGGCCAGGGCGATGTCGGCACCGCCCGCGCCCATGGCCACGCCGACCACGCCGGCCTTGAGCGCCAGGGAGTCGTTGATGCCATCGCCCACCACCATTGGCCGGAAGCCACTGCTGATTTCGCCCAGCACGCGGTTGAGCTTATCTTCCGGCAGCGCTTGGGCTTCGACATCACTGATGCCCACGTCCAGCGCCAGGCTGTCGGCCACGCTTTGGCGGTCGCCGGTCAGCAGCAGTTGGCGGCCCAGGCCCAAGTCACGCAGCTCTTGCAGGGCCTGGCGCGCTTCGGGTTTGACGCTGTCGGCCAACAGCAGCCAGGCGAGGAACTCGCCGTTCAACGCCAGCCCGGCAATCGGGCCATCATGGGCGGGCACGGCGGTGGTGACGATGCCCAACTGTTCAAATAACTCCGGCCGCCCTAGCGCCGCTTCGCCCTGCTCGGTCTGGGCGACCACGCCCAGGCCCTGACGCTCGCGGATGTCGCTAAGCACCCGCATCTGCTCCTGGCTCGCCAACCCCGCCAACGCTCGGCTGACCGGGTGACTGCTTGCCGAACCAAGGCTGGCCGCCAGGTTCAGCAGCTTTTGGCGATCCGGCGCGGTAGTCTCGATGGACTGCAAGCGCAGGGTGCCAAAGGTCAGGGTGCCGGTCTTGTCGACCACCAGTGATGTCAGGTCGGCCAGTTCTTCGAGGAACGCCGAGCTGCGAATCAGGATGCCATGGCGCGCCGCCACGGCAATCCCGGCAATCGCCGTGGCCGGTGCCGACAACACCAAGGCACAGGGGCACGCAGCCACGAGCACCGCGAGCATCGCCTGGGCGTCATTGGTGACAAACCAGGTGACGGCCGCCAGCAGCAACACCAGCACCATGTAGCTGCCGGCATAGCGCTCCAGCAGCCGGGTGATCGGCGGCTTGGACCGCTCGGCGTTCTGCATCAGCGCAATGACTTTGCCCAACGTCGATTCGTTACCGGTGCGCGTGACCTCAAGGCGCAGCAGACCATCGAGGTTGATCGCCCCACCAAACACCTGCACGCCCACGCTGGCTTCCAACGGCACCGACTCGCCGGTGATCGGCGCCGTGTCCAGGCTCGCCTGGCCGGACAACACCACGCCATCGGCCGGCACGCGGTCACCGGCTCGCACTTCGACGATATCGCCGGTGTTCAAGGTGCCGTTATCCACTTCGGTGATGCTGCCGTCCGCCTGCACCAGGCGTGCATGGCTGCGGGTGAGTTTGCCCAGGGCATGGATCGCTTCCTGGGAGCCAATCACGCTGCGCTCTTCCAGCACATGGCCGAAGATCATGATGATCGGCAGCAACGCGGCGGTGAGCAGATCGCCCGTGGCCCAGGCGCCGAGCATGGCCAGGGCGATCAATTGATCGGTGATGCCGTGCAGGCTTGGAAAGCGCAGGCTGTACCAGGCTGAACGCATCACCGGCACCGCCACCAACAGCGAAGCCACGCCCAGCAGCAGCTGGCTGACGCCGCTCTGGTCCGGCGCGAGCCAGCGCCACACCAGGCCCAGCACGAGCAAGCCCAGGGCGAGCATCGCCAAGGTCAATTGCCGGGCAGCGCTGCGCTGTTCGGCAGAGGTCAGCATGGGTGCGCTCATTGTTCGGCTCCCTGGATGATCAAGCGGGAGTCGTCTTTGGGATCGACAGTGGTCACTGAACCGGCCTGGCCGAGAATCTTCGGCAAGCGTTCACGGTACAGGCGCAACAGCAAACCGGGATCTTTGACCTGGGCCAGGCTGGCAACGGTAGCGGTCTGCGCCTGGGCATTGGCCAAGCGCTCACTGGCCTGGGCATGGGCGACTTGCACCTGGCGATCAGCTTCCTGGTTGGCGGTCTGGGTGAGTTTTTCCGCTTCAGTGCGGGCGTTGGCCACGGCTTTATCGGCTTGCTGGCTGGCGGTCAGTACCGCGTTGAACGCATTCACCGCAGGCCCAGGCAGGCTCGACTGCACATCGACGCGGGTGGCTTCGATACCCAGCCCCAAGCCGCTGGCCGCCAACTCCGCCAGGCGTTTGTTGATGCCTTGCACCAGGTCGCCGCGCAGCCGCTCACGCCGTTCGGCGGCGCCATTGTCGCTGCCGATCAGTTCCGGGCGGGCTACCAGGATGGTGTCCAGATCCCGCGCTGCGGTGAGGGCCACGGCGCTGCGTGTCACCAGCCGATCCAGGGCAGGCAGCACGTGGTCGCCCTGCAACACAAAGGCGTAGGGCTCGGTCACCTTGTAGAACAC
The DNA here is from genome assembly GCF_037976155.1 of Pseudomonas sp. FSL L8-0168. Classification (NCBI taxonomy): domain Bacteria; kingdom Pseudomonadati; phylum Pseudomonadota; class Gammaproteobacteria; order Pseudomonadales; family Pseudomonadaceae; genus Pseudomonas; species Pseudomonas sp. FSL L8-0168. Next base: position 5,310,194 of record NZ_CP150262.1, read on the forward strand.
CCGCACGTCCAGTTGCACCACCCCGGCATCACCGGTCAGCAGGTAGCCGGAACCGGCCAGGGCATCGCTTAACGGCGTGGCGAAACTGGCCACGCGATCGGCCTGCAACGCCGCGTCGGAACGCAGCAGGTTTTCCACCCGGCGTTCGATCACCCGGTCGGCCGCTGGCAGCAGGATGACTTGCTCAAAAGGTTGCGGCCAGGCCAGCAACAACCCGGCGTTCTGAATGCGATCAAGGGCGCCGAAGTGCAAGACCACGGCGCGATTCTGCGGGTCGATCTGGCGCACATTGGAAAAGGCCCAGGCCAACGCCGCCAATACGGTGACCGCGTACAGTGCCAGGAACGTCAGGCGCCCGGCCTGGATCCACGGGCTGTCCGGGCTTTCAGGCTCGCTCATGGCTGCAGGTCCTTCGGCCCATCCACCAGGGCGCGGAACGGCGCAGCGTCGGTGCGCAGGATGATCTTGGTCCCCGGCGTGACCACCGTGCCCAAGGTATCCAGCGAACGCAGCAGGTTGTACAGCTGCGGATTGCCAGCGTAGGCGCGGCCATAAATCTGCGCGGCTTCAACCCGCGACTGCGCTTCGATATCGGCGGCTTTCACGGTGGCATCGGCCTGCATGATGCGCGCATCTCGCTCGGCAGCGGAGCGGATCTGCGCCGCTTCGCGCTTACCCACGGCGGTGCGTTCGGTGGCGATGGTCTCACGCTCGGCGCGCATGCGGTCAACCGTGGCGGTGAGGGTCACCGATGGCAACGTCAAACGCTCGATACCGACCTGCGCCACGCGCACACCATAGGTGGTGAGCAATTGTTGATCAATCTGCTGGCGCAACTGCGCTTCAAAATCGGAAATGCGCACTTGGCTGGCGTCGGTGTTGATCAAGCTGGACAGGTCAAAGCTGGCCGCCGTGGTTTCCAGCGCCGAGCCGACAAAGGTGCGAATCTGCCGCGCCGCCTCATCCGGCTGGTTCTGCACCGCACGCATAAAGCGCTGCACGTTGTCGGCATCGCCCTGCACCTGCCACGCCACATAGGCCTGCACAATAATCCGCAAGCCATCGCGGGTGCCCACATCCTGCAGGCCGCTGGAGGTGGTGCGCAGACGCAGGTCCACCGGGATCGCCGCTTCGAACGGTGCCGGCCAGCGCCAGCCCAGGCCCGGCTCCAGCAGCACGCGCGCCGGGTTGCCGAAGCGGGTAATCACCGTGGCCTCACCGGAACGCACTTGCACCAGGCTTGCCGCTGCCATGGCAAACAGCACCAGCAACACCGCCCACGCCATGCGACGCCAGGGAAAAGGCCCGGCCGCCTGCTCATCGCCGTGATGGTGATGGTGGTGGCCGTGATGGTGGTGATGACCGTGATCATGATCGTGGGAATGAGCGCTCAACAGACAGACTCCTTATTGAACGGCTTTGCGCGGCGCCGACGGGTCGGCGGGCAAGGTAAAAGAACGCAGATCGATCGTCGGCGCACTGTCGGCACCCAAACGATGATCCAGAATAAGCAGCTTGGCCTGGGCCAGGCCCTGGCTCAGTTGGCCCAGGTACTGTTCCAGCACGAAGGCTTGGCCCGCAGCGGCGTAGGCCTTTTGTTCGGCGGCAAAGCGCAGGTTCGCTGCTTGGGCGCCGGCATTCACTTCGCGGGCACTGGCCTGGGCCTGATCGCGGGCGGTACTGGCTTGAAGCAGCGCCTGGTTGGTCTGTTCGCTGGCTGCACCGCGTTCACGGGCGATCAGCGCCTGGGCGCCGATCTGCGCGGCCTGCACACCGTGATAAGCATTGGCGGCACCGGCCGGCGGGTGGATCGCCTCGACCACCGTGGCGAGGATTTCCACTCCGCTGTCGAGGGTTTGCAGGTCGGCTTGCACGCTGCGACCAATCTCGTCCGCGAGGCTGGTGCGCTCTTCCCCGAGCAATTCATCCAGGGTGCGCGAGGCAAAATCGTGCACCAGGATGCGGCTGGCGGTGCTGCGGATCAGGGTCGGGATATCCGCGCTGTTGTAGGTGGCGGCAAGCGCGGCCTGATCGGTGAGGCCGATGCGGTAGACAAAGCGCACGTCCATGTTGACGATCTGGAAGCCCTGCTTGTCGCCGCTGCTGCTGGCAATAACCTGGGATTTGTCATTCACATGGCTGGCGTCCCACAGGCGGTTGGCGATCAACGGCGCCGGGCCTTCGGCGGCGGCCAGCTGCGGTGTGGCGGCGTCACTGACGCTGGTCGCCAGCTCATGCACCACGCCGTTTTCCACGTTCAGCACGCGGCCCAACGGCCACGGCAAACCGGCATGCAGGCCGGGGCCGAACACCTCGACCGGTTTACCAAAACGCTCGTAAATCCCACGGCCTTGCAGGGGCACTTCATGCAGACCGGTCAGCGCCCAACCTACCGCCAGCACCACCAGCAACACCGGGAAAAACGCCCGGCGCATGTAGGTAAAGGCCCAGATCTGGCGCAGGTCGATGCCAAAGCGGTTGTGCAACTCATGCTGCAACGCCAGCAAGGGCTGAGGCGGCCAACGCAGCAGGCCGGCAATGAAACTCTGCGCCATCAAGCGCGGCTCAAGGCGCGGCTGACGCGGGCTGAACAGCGACAGCACGCCCCTGAGCAGGAACTCCAACGCTACCAACGCTGGCAACAGCCCGATGAGAGTGGCCAGGCGCAGCGGCCAGACCGACTCCGCATTGGCAAACAGCAGGCAGATCGCGCTGAGCACCAGACAGATAATTGCCATCCGGCTCAACTGCGCCAACTGTGAGGCTTCCGGCCATTGGGCAGCGGTTTCCTGGGCCAGGCGGCGTTCGAATACCAGCAGGCCAAACGCCAGGGCCAAAGCGAGCGCTGCGCCAATACTTGCCGATTGCCCGATGGCAGCAGCGGGCAAGCCCAGGTTCCAGAACTGCAGGATGCTGACCAGCGCCAACAGCGACCAGCCGCCCAACCACAGCACCGGCGCGCCAATCTGCGCCAACAAGCCGTTGCCGAACCGGTTGATCAGGCCCTTATGCCAGGGTGTGGTCTCGATGGATTGTTCGACCGCTTCACCGCTCGGCGCTTCCAGCACCTGGGCACGCCAATCGGCCACCCACCAGGCCGACTGCAAACCGGCCACCAGCAGCAGCAAGGCCGACGCGCAGTTGATCAATACCACCGGCCAGATCGACAGCGGGGCAAACAACGCTACGAACAGCGCCAATATCCAACCACTGAGGGCCAGGGTTGTCAGGCCGATACCGGCTTGGCGCAATCGACGGGCGTGGAACAGCCCCTGCTGAAAACGCGCGAGGCCTTCAACCGAAGCCCCGTCAGCCTCTAGATCCACTTGCATCTGCTCAACGCCCACTTGTACACAATTCGTTACGATATAACACGAAGCGTGAAATTTTTGTTCGCTTTTGAATTCACCCTGAATCCCTTGTGGGAGGGGGCTTGCCCCCGATAGCAGTGTGTCAACCGACTGATTAGTTACTGGTACACCGCAATCGGGGGCAAGCCCCCTCCCACATTTGTTCTCATGGTGTTCTTCTGATTGTGACTAACCCCCTATAAACACGAGCCATCACTGGTGTCGGCTGCGATTAGTCGGCACACTCCAAAACAGTTTTTCGCGGGTTCACGGACAAGGAAGCGCCACCCCCATGATTTCCATCTACCAACTCAAACCGCGTTTTCAAAACCTGCTGCGGCCTCTCGTGCAGCGTCTTTATGACAACGGCACCACCGCCAACCAGATCACCGTGCTGGCCGGGGTTGTTTCCCTGCTGGTGGGGCTGTTGATCGCGGGCTTTGCCCAACACCTCTGGCTGTTTGCACTGATCCCGCTGTGGATGATTGTGCGCATGGCGCTCAATGCCATCGATGGCATGCTGGCCCGGGAATTCGGCCAACAGTCGCGCCTCGGTGCTTACCTCAATGAATTGTGCGACGTGATCGCCGATAGCGCGCTAATCCTGCCCTTTGCATTGATCCCCGATGTGAGCCTGGCGCCGGTGCTGCTGGTGACGCTGCTGGCGGTATTCAGCGAATACGCCGGGGTGCTGGGGCCGATGGTGGGCGCGTCGCGCCGTTATGACGGGCCCATGGGCAAGAGTGATCGGGCGTTCGTACTCGGTGTGTTGGCCACTGGCGTGGCGCTGGGCTGGCTCGGCGCCGGTTGGGTGGAGGCGGTGATGTGGCTGGTGGCCGCCCTGCTCGCCTATACCTTGGTCAACCGGGTGCGTCAGGGCCTCAAAGAACAACAATCTCTCCCTTCTGCATAAGGATTTTGCGATGCGCGAACAGCAAGAGCACACCTTCAGTACCCATGATGGCGTCGAGCTTTTCTACCGGCACTGGCCGGCCACGGCAGGCGCCGGGCCGCGCAAGGCGATCCTGTTGTTCCATCGCGGCCATGAGCATTCGGGGCGTATTGCCCACCTGGTGGATGAACTGGGCCTGCCTGAATTCGACTTCTTCGCCTGGGACGCCCGTGGCCACGGCCAATCCCCAGGCGAGCGCGGCGACAGCCCCAGCTTTGCCACCAGCGCCCGCGACGTGCAGACGTTCTGTGATCACATCAATGCCACCTACAGCATCGAAGAGGAAGACATCGCCGTCATCGCCCAAAGCGTCGGCGCGGTGATTGCGGCCACCTGGGTTCATGATTACGCGCCAAAAATCCGCGCCCTGGTGCTCGCCTCGCCAGCCTTCAAGGTCAAGCTGTATGTGCCCCTCGCCCGCCCGGGCCTGGCACTGATGCGCAAGTTTCGTGGCAACTTTTTCGTCAACAGTTACGTCAAGGCCAAGTTCCTCAGCCATGATCCGGAACGGGTGGCGTCCTACGACAGCGACCCCTTGATCACCAAGGCCATCTCGGTGAATGTGCTGCTGGGCCTGTACGAAGCCGCCGACCGGGTTGTAGCCGATGCCCAGGCAATCCAAGTGCCGACCCAGCTGCTTATCTCCGGCTCCGATTTTGTGGTGCACCGCAAACCCCAGCAGCAATTTTTCGACCGCCTCGGCAGCCTGAAAAAAGAGCTGCATATCCTCCCCGGCTTTTTCCACGACACCCTTGGCGAACGTGATCGCGCCGTGGCTGTGACCAGCGCCAAGCGCTTTATCTTGCAGAACTTCGCCCACCCGCTGGACCGCGCTTCTCTACTGGACGCAGACAAACTTGGCGCCACGTGCGCCGAATCCGAATCCCTCGCCGCGCCGTTGCCACGCAATTCACTGCGCGACCTGTACTGGCGCATGACCCGCGCCAGCATGGGCCTGGGCAAGAACCTGTCGGATGGGGTGAAGCTGGGCTTCGACACCGGCTTCGATTCCGGCAGCACCCTGGACTACGTGTATCGCAATAAGCCTGCCGGCAAGGGCGGGCTGGGGCGGATGATCGATACCAACTACCTCAATTCCATTGGCTGGCGCGGTATTCGCCAACGCAAGCTGAACGTCGAAGAGCTGCTGCGCCTGGCCATGGCCAAGCTGCGTGATGACCAACGCGAAGTGCGCATTGTCGACATCGCCGCCGGCCACGGCCGCTACATCCTGGAAGCCTTGCAAGGCGTATCGCCGCTGCCGGAATCGATCCTGCTGCGCGACTACAGCGACATCAACGTGCGCGACGGTGGCGCGCTGATTCGCGAGAAGGGCCTGGGGGACATCGCCCAGTTCGTCAAAGGCGATGCGTTCGACCGCGCTGACCTGGCTGCCCTGGCCCCTAAGCCGACGCTGGCCGTGGTATCCGGCCTGTACGAATTGTTCGCCGATAACGCCATGGTCGGCGGCTCGCTGGCGGGCTTGGCCGAAGCCGTGGAGCCAGGTGGTTACCTGGTCTACACCGGGCAGCCATGGCACCCGCAGTTGGAGCTGATTGCCCGTGCGCTCACCAGCCACCGGCAGGGCCAGGCCTGGGTGATGCGCCGGCGCAGCCAGGCGGAAATGGACCAACTCGTCGAAGCGGCGGGCTTTCGCAAGATCACCCAGCGCGTGGATGAGTGGGGCATTTTCACCGTGTCCCTGGCACAGAAGATCTGAACATGCGCGAGCCCGGTTTATTGAAACCTGCGGTGCTCTGGCTGCTGCTGTTGGCGCCGCTGTTTTTCAGCACCTATGGCTTTGCCACCTGGGTCACCAGCCAGCGCAGCGACGTCGGCACCCTGGTGTTCGGCTGGGAAACACACATGCCGTTCTGGGCCTGGACCATCGTGCCCTACTGGTCCATCGACCTGCTCTACGGCTTCTCCCTGCTGCTGCCCAATACACGGCATGAGTTGAAACAACATGCACTGCGCCTGCTGAGTGCGCAGGTGATTGCCGTGAGTTGCTTCCTGATCTGGCCATTGCGCTTCACCTTCGAGCGACCGGAACTGGACGGTGTGTTCGGCTGGCTGTTCGCCGTGCTGGCCGGTTTCGACAAACCGTTCAACCAGGCGCCTTCACTGCATATCGCGCTGCTGGTGATCCTGTGGGTCATGTATCAGCGGCACACCCAGGGGATTTGGCGCTGGGTGGTGCATGGCTGGTTTGCGCTGATCGGCATCTCGGTGCTGACTACTTATCAACATCACTTTATCGACTTACCCACAGGCGCCCTCGCGGGGTGGTTGTGCGTGTGGTTATGGCCGGTGGAACACCCGAGCCCATTGTTGAGTGCCCGGTTAACGCGCGATACCCAACGCTGGCGCCTGGCTGTTCGCTATGGGCTGGGTGCGATAGTACTGCTGACGCTGGGTTTGTTACTTCGCGGCGGCTGGCTGTGGTTGCTGTGGCCAGCGGTTTCCCTTGGCTTGATCAGCGCCAACTACCTGGTGATCGGCGCGCCGGGCTTTCAAAAACGTACAAATGGCCGCCTGACGCCTGCCGCTCGCTGGCTGTATGCGCCTTACTTGGCAGGGGCGTGGACCAATTCGCGGCTGTGGACACGCAAACATCCACAGCCGGATCTGATTGTGGATAACGTCTGGCTGGGGCGTGTTCCTACAACCTCTGAGCAAGGCCCGTTCAAAGCCATTGTCGATCTGTGTGCCGAACTGCCGATTAATCCACAGGGCCGTGCTTATGCCTGCGTGCCGGTACTGGACCTGATCACCCCGACAGCCGACGAATGCCTGAAGGCCGCGCACGCCATTGAACGTCTGCGAACGAGTGGCCCCTTGCTGGTGTGCTGCGCCCTCGGTTATTCCCGTAGCGCGACTGCCGTCGCCGCCTGGCTGCTGACCACCGGGCGCGCCGCAACGGTTGACCAAGCACTGGCTATTATTCGTACAGCACGGGCCACTGTGGTCCTGCACCCCGCACACCGTAAAGCGTTGGAGGGTTTGCATTATGCCCGCTGATATGGAACTCCAGGTAGTCGCCAGCCTGCTACGTCGTGGCCGTTCCCTGGATCAGTTATCCACAGGCCTGACGTTGCTCGGCGTACTGTTCGGCCTTGCCCAACTGTTGTTGGCCAGTATTTCGACGACCTGCCTGCTGCTGGCCCTGTGGATGATCGTGCTGGGCCTGCTGCAAAAATACTGGGCGCTACGGGTGGCCTTTGACGCCGATCTGTTCGCCTTGCTGGCCCGCGACGTTACCCGCACGCCAGACCTTGACCAAGCCTTGCAAACCCTTGGCCTGCAATTGCCCAAGCGAGCCGGTCGGCCATGGAGCGAACGCCGGCGCGGCGCTCTCAAACTGTTGCGTAAACAAGCCTGGCTACTGGGCGCGCAAGCGCTGCTGACCCTGGGCGTCATCCTTGCCAGCCCTTGGCTGCCTTTTGCCGGATAAGGAATCCTCATGTTCGAACCCGTGGTCGCCACGCTGATTACCTCCATGGCCCGCACCGTCACCGGCGCTCGCAGCCTGTGGCTGGGGTGCGCGCCAGTGCCGGTGCAGCGCATCTATTTCGCCAACCACAGCAGCCACGGCGACTTTGTGCTGGTGTGGGCGTCGCTGCCGCAGAACCTGCGCAAGTTCACACGCCCGGTGGCCGGCAGTGATTACTGGAACAAGAGCGCGTTGCGCCGCTACATCATCAACCGCGTATTCAATGGCGTGCTGATCGACCGCGAGCGCAAAGAGCCTGTGGATAACCCACTGATGCCCATGCTCGCGGCCCTGGAAGGCGGCGATTCGTTGATCATCTTTCCCGAAGGCACGCGCAATCTCGAGGATGGCTTGCTGCCGTTCAAAAGCGGCTTGTATCACTTGGCAAAGAGTTACCCACAGGCCGAGTTGGTCCCCGTGTGGATAGCCAACCTGAACCGGGTCATGCCCAAGGGTCGCGTATTGCCATTGCCGTTGTTATGCACCACCAGCTTCGGTGCCCCCCTGCAATTGGAAGAAGGCGAAGATAAAGCCGCCTTCCTCGCCCGCACTCGCGACGCCCTGCTCGCCCTTGCCCCGGAGCATTCCTGAGATGGATAGCCAAACCCTGATGTTATTTGGCGGCATCGGCGCGATCCTGGTCATCGCCTCGCTGATCGGCCTGATCCTCAAGCTGCGCACCCGTGGCAGCCCGAATGCAGTGATCGACAACCTCAACGCCCGCATCAACGCCTGGTGGGTGATGGTGGTGGTCATCGGCATCGCCTTCTGGCTCGGCACCGGCGCGGTGATCCTGCTGTTCTACGCGGTGTCGTTCTACGCCCTGCGCGAATTTCTCACCCTCACCCCGACCCGGCGCAGCGACTACCCGGCCCTGGTGGCCGCGTTTTACCTGGCCCTGCCGCTGCAATACCTGCTGATCTACGCCGACTGGTATGGGCTGTTCTCGATCTTCATCCCGGTGTACGTGTTCCTGCTGCTGCCGATCCTCGCCTCCCTGGGCGGCGACAGTACGCACTTTCTGGAACGGGCATCGAAGGTGCAATGGGGGTTGATGATCGCCGTGTTCTGCGTGTCTTTCGTCCCGGCGCTGCTGACATTGGACATACCGGGTTACGAAGGCCGTAACCTGCTGCTGATCGCCTATCTGGTGATCGTGGTGCAACTGTCGGACGTGCTGCAGTACGTGTGCGGCAAGCTGTTCGGCAAACACAAGATCGCGCCCAACCTGTCACCGTCGAAAACCGTGGAAGGTTTTGTCGGCGGGATCCTGTTGTCGTCGCTGATCGGCGCAGCGCTGTGGTGGACCACACCGTTCAATCCCTGGCAATCATTCCTGATCGCGCTGCTGATCAACCTGCTGGGGTTTGCGGGAGGGATTGTGATGTCGGCGATCAAGCGTGACCGCGGGGTGAAAGACTGGGGCCACATGATCGAAGGGCACGGCGGGATGCTGGATCGGCTGGATTCGGTGTGCTTTGCGGCGCCGATCTTCTTTCATCTCGTGCGCTACTGGTGGACCTAACCCACCCCTTTCTCAAACCCGATGGAGATCAAATGTGGGAGCTGGCTTGCCTGCGAAGGCGGTGGTGCAGTAACAGATGCAGCGACTGACACGCAGCCCTCGCAGGCAAGCCAGCTCCCACAGGGGATATGCGCCTACCTGTAGGTTTTATGGTGCTTTCAATACCTCTAGCCAGTGATCTCGATATAGCTAGACTCTCCGCCTCCGGTCGCACCCGATAGCCAGCCCCAAACGAAACTCAGGGTAGTGCGCCCGGCGTGATCAACACCTACCGTGCCTCGTGACCACCCTGCGAGCAGCTCCCCGTCCAGGGTGACGCACTGATAAAGCAGCTCGATAGTATCTGGGCCGGTCACCCGCCCGACCTGCGTTCCCAGGCGAATTCGGCCACCTTGGTAAGTGCTCGAAATCACCCCGCCTTCGACTTCGTAATGAAACACGGTGCCGGTACCGGACAACCCTTGGGCGTTGTTGGCGACCACGAACCGGCGATTGTGCAAACGTGCGTGGACGGTAGCAGGAGGGTTTTGCATCAATACGCATCCTTGAATTGAGCGAATTCAAAACACAAAAAAGGGGCTGTTGAAAACAGCCCCTTTTGGGTACGCCAGTGAGGCTTACTCCACCGTCACCGACTTCGCCAGGTTACGCGGCTGGTCAACGTCGGTGCCCTTGAGCACCGCGACGTAGTACGACAGCAACTGCAGCGGGATGGTGTAGAGGATCGGCGACAGGGTGTCGTGGATGTGCGGCATGTTGATTACATGCGTGCCTTCACCATTGGTCATTCCCGCCTTCTCGTCAGCGAAGACGATCAGTTGGCCGCCACGGGCGCGTACTTCCTGCAGGTTGGACTTGAGCTTCTCCAGCAGTTCGTTGTTCGGCGCCACGGTGACCACTGGCATGTCGTCATCCACCAGGGCCAACGGGCCGTGCTTCAGCTCGCCGGCCGGGTAGGCTTCGGCGTGGATGTACGAGATTTCCTTGAGTTTCAGCGAGCCTTCCATCGCAACCGGGTACTGCGCACCACGGCCGAGGAACAGGGTGTGGTTCTTGTCGGCGAACAGCTCGGCGACTTTTTCCACGGTGCCGTCCATGGCCAAGGCTTCGCCCAGGCGGGTCGGCAGGCGGCGCAGTTCTTCCACCAGAGTGGCTTCGACACCGTCGGCGAGGGTGCCGCGTACTTGGCCCAGTGACAGGGTCAGCAGCAACAGGCCCACCAGTTGGGTGGTGAAAGCCTTGGTGGAGGCGACACCGATTTCACGACCGGCCTGGGTCAGCAGGGTCAGGTCGGATTCACGCACCAGGGAGCTGATGCTGACGTTGCAGATCGCCAGGCTGCCGAGGAAGCCCAGTTCCTTGGCGTTGCGCAGGGCGGCCAGGGTGTCGGCGGTTTCGCCGGACTGGGAAATGGTCACGAACAGGGTGTCGGGCTGCACCACCACCTTGCGATAGCGGAACTCGCTGGCGACTTCGACCTGGCATGGGATGCCGGCCAGTTCTTCCAACCAGTAACGCGCCACCATACCGGCGTGGTAGCTGGTGCCGCAGGCGACGATCTGCACATTGCGCACTTTGGCGAACAGTTCAGCGGCTTGCGGGCCGAAAGCATTCACCAACACTTGGTTCTGGCTCAGGCGACCTTCCAGGGTGCGCTGTACCACGGACGGCTGCTCGTGGATTTCCTTGAGCATGAAGTGGCGGAACTCGCCCTTGTCGGCGGCTTCGGCACCGTCGCGGTATTGCACGGCTTCACGTTCCACGGACTGACCGTTCACGTCCCAGATCTGCACGCTTTCACGGCGGATGTCGGCAATGTCGCCTTCTTCCAGGTACATGAAGCGGTCGGTCACTTGGCGCAGGGCCAGTTGGTCGGACGCAAGGAAGTTCTCACCCAGGCCCAGGCCAATTACCAATGGGCTACCGCTGCGGGCGGCCACGACGCGGTCAGGCTGGCTCGCGCTGATCACGGCCAGGCCGTAGGCGCCGTGCAGCTCTTTGACCGTGGCCTTGAGGGCGGTGGTCAGGTCGCTGTGGTCCTTGAGCTTGTGGTTGAGCAGGTGGGCGATCACTTCGGTGTCAGTGTCCGAGGTGAAGACGTAGCCCAGGCCCTTGAGTTGTTCACGCAGCACTTCATGGTTTTCGATGATGCCGTTGTGCACCACCGCCAGGTCGCCCGAGAAGTGCGGGTGAGCGTTACGCTCGCACGGAGCACCGTGGGTGGCCCAACGGGTGTGGGCGATCCCTAAGCGACCTACCAGCGGCTCACCGGCCAGGGCCTGGTCCAACTCGCTGACCTTGCCCGGGCGGCGCATGCGCTCCAGCTTGCCGGCGTTAGTGAAGACGGCCACACCGGCGCTATCGTAGCCGCGGTATTCGAGGCGCTTGAGGCCTTCGATCAGGATGGCAGTAACGTTACGTTCGGCGACTGCGCCAACAATTCCACACATGGTGCTTCTCCTAGATGACTGCCGCGCATATCAGCGTAATGCCGCGGGCTTGGATCTGGTCGCGGGCCTCGAGCGGCAGGCGATCATCGGTAATAAGGGTATGGACGCTGCTCCAGGGCAGTTCCAGGTTGGGAATCTTGCGGCCGATCTTGTCGGATTCGACCATCACCACCACTTCACGGGCGACCTCGGCCATGACGCGGCTCAAGCCCAGCAGTTCGTTGAAGGTGGTGGTGCCGCGCTGTAAATCGATGCCATCGGCACCGATGAACAGCTGGTCAAAGTCGTAAGAACGCAGGACCTGCTCGGCGACCTGGCCCTGGAACGAATCCGAATGCGGGTCCCAGGTGCCCCCGGTCATCAACAGCACCGGTTCGTGTTCCAGTTCGCTCAAGGCGCGGGCCACGTTCAGGGAGTTGGTCATCACCACCAGGCCCGGCTGATGCCCCAGTTCGGGGATCATCGCGGCGGTGGTGCTGCCGCTGTCGATGATGATGCGCGCATGTTCACGCAAACGCTTCACGGCCGCACGGGCGATGGCGCGCTTGTAGACCGAGATGGGCTGGGCAGCGTCACCCACCAGCTCTTGGGGCATAGTGATTGCGCCGCCGTAGCGACGCAGGAGCAAGCCGTTACTTTCGAGGGCAGCAAGGTCCTTGCGGATGGTCACTTCCGAAGTTTCGAAATGTTTGGCCAATTCGTCCACGCTGACTTCGCCCTGTTCGTTGAGCAAGGTCAGGATATTGTGGCGTCGTTGGGGGGTGTTTCGTTTCGACATGGTAGTGATAAGTTTCGTTTCGAAAGATAACGAAGGCAATCAAAACCTATTGGTGAAAGATCGTCAAGAGGCGGAAGGCATTTTTGTAGAGCTTTCGGACATGCCACTAAACAACTGTGGGAGCTGGCTTGCCTGCGATAGCGGCGTGTCAGGCGACATCATGATGAATGTCAGACCGCTATCGCAGGCAAGCCAGCTCCCACAGGAGTGAATCTCAACCTATCGAGTTGTGGATAACTCAGCTCTTCTTGATTTTGACCGGGCGTTTCCAGCCGTCGATGTTGCGTTGGCGAGCCCGGGCAACCGCCAGTTGGGACTTATCCACATCCTGGTTGATGGTTGAGCCCGCTGCGGTGTTGGAACCATCGCCGATGGTCACCGGAGCAACCAGCGAGTTATTGGAGCCGATGAACACGTCTTCACCAATGGTGGTCTGGTACTTGTTGGCACCGTCATAGTTGCAGGTGATGGTGCCGGCGCCGATGTTGGTGCGGGCGCCGATGACGGCATCGCCCAGGTAAGTCAGGTGGCCGACTTTGGCGCCTTCGCCCAGGTGAGCGTTTTTCAGTTCGACAAAGTTCCCCACATGGGCCTTGGCCCCCAGCTCGCTACCCGGACGCAAGCGCGCAAACGGCCCGGCATCGCTGCCCTCGCCCATCACCGCACCGTCGATATGGCTGTTGGCCTTGACCACCACGCCTTTGCGCAAGGTGCTGTCCTTGATCACGCAGTTCGGGCCGATCACCACACCGTCTTCAATGATCACGCGGCCTTCGAGGATCACATTGATATCGATCAGGATGTCGCGGCCCACCGTGACTTCGCCACGTACATCGAAACGCGCCGGGTCTCGCAGGGTCACACCCTGGGCCATCAGGCGCAGGCCTTCGCGCAGTTGATAGTGACGTTCCAGCTCTGCCAGTTGTTTGCGGTCGTTGGCGCCCTGCACTTCCATCGGATGGTGGGGCTGCTCGGTGGCGACCAGCAGGCCATCGCTGACGGCCATCTCGATGACGTCGGTGAGGTAATACTCGCCCTGGGCGTTGTTGTTGGACAGGCGGCTCATCCAATCGGCGAGCTTGTTGGCAGGCACCGCGAGAATGCCGGTGTTGCCTTCAGTAATCGCGCGCTGGGCTTCGCTGGCATCTTTGTGTTCAACGATGGCAGCCACCTTGCCGTCGGCGTTGCGCACAATGCGGCCGTAGCCCGTAGGGTCGTCCAGCTCAACGGTCAGCAGGCCCATCTGGCCAGGCACCACGTGCTTGAGCAGGCGTTGTAAGGTTTCCACTTCAATCAGCGGTACATCGCCGTAGAGGATCAATACCGTGTCCGCGGTGATGAAAGGCACAGCCTGCGCGGTCGCGTGGCCGGTGCCCAGTTGCTTGTCTTGCAATACGAAATTCAGGTCGTCCGCGGCCAGACGCTCACGGACCACATCGGCACCGTGGCCAATCACCACATGAATACGTTGTGGGTCCAGTTGCCGGGCGCTGTGGATAACATGACCCAGCATGGAATTGCCCGCGACCGGGTGCAGCACCTTGGGCAGGGCCGAACGCATACGAGTGCCCTGGCCTGCGGCGAGAATGACGATTTCAAGAGACATGAATGGCTACCAATCCTGGGCGGTCCGGGTTCAGACCAAAGAAGTGTTTTGCAAAAAAGAAAAAGGGTAGCCGAGGCTACCCTTTTTAATCAATCACGCATCAAGCAAAACGGCGTGGCCGCTTACTTCTTGCGGATCTGCTGGAGAGTACGCAGCTGGGCTGCGGCCTCGGCCAGACGGACTGCAGCAGCGCTGTAGTCGAAGTCTGCGCCTTTTTCGTTCAGCGCCTTCTCGGCAGCCTTGACGGCTTCCTGAGCGGAGGCTTCATCCAGGTCGCCAGCACGTTGCACGGTGTCGGCAAGTACCTTGACCATGTTCGGCTGAACCTCGAGGAAACCACCGGAGATGTAAAACACCTCACGTTCCCCGCCTTGCTTGGTCAGAGTGATCGGACCTGGCTTCAAGCTTGTGATCAGCGGGGCGTGACCCATGGCGATACCAAGATCACCCAAGTCGCCGTGCGCTGTTACAAACTCGACCAGACCGGAGAAAATTTCCCCTTCCGCGCTGACGATATCGCAATGGACTGTCATAGCCATCTGATTGCCTCAACCTGATGAGCGCCCGTTTCCGGGCGCCAGGATTACAGTTTCTTGGCTTTCTCGATCGCTTCTTCGATGCCGCCGACCATGTAGAACGCTTGTTCTGGCAGGTGGTCGTAGTCACCGTTGAGGATGCCTTTGAAGCCAGCAATGGTGTCTTTCAGGGAAACGTATTTACCCGAAGCACCGGTGAAGACTTCAGCCACGAAGAACGGCTGCGACAAGAAACGCTGGATCTTACGAGCACGGTTTACCAACTGCTTGTCGGCTTCCGACAGCTCGTCCATACCCAGGATCGCAATGATGTCCTTCAGTTCTTTGTAACGCTGCAGCACGTACTGAACGCCGCGAGCGGTGTCGTAGTGCTCCTGGCCGATCACGTTCGGGTCCAGCTGGCGCGAAGTCGAGTCGAGTGGATCGACCGCTGGGTAGATACCCAGGGAAGCGATGTCACGGGACAGAACGACGGTGGCGTCCAAGTGGGCGAAGGTGGTAGCTGGCGACGGGTCGGTCAAGTCATCCGCAGGTACGTATACCGCTTGGATCGAAGTGATCGAACCTTCCTTGGTCGAAGTGATACGTTCTTGCAGAACGCCCATCTCTTCAGCCAGGGTCGGCTGGTAACCTACTGCAGAAGGCATACGGCCCAGCAGTGCGGATACTTCAGTACCGGCCAGGGTGTAACGGTAGATGTTGTCGACGAACAGCAGAACGTCGTTACCTTCGTCACGGAATTTCTCGGCCATGGTCAGGCCAGTCAGGGCTACGCGCAGACGGTTTCCCGGCGGCTCGTTCATCTGACCGTAAACCAGTGCCACTTTGTCCAGAACGTTGGAGTCCTTCATCTCGTGGTAGAAGTCGTTACCCTCACGAGTACGCTCACCCACACCTGCGAACACGGAATAACCGCTGTGCTCGATGGCGATGTTACGGATCAGTTCCATCATGTTTACGGTCTTGCCTACACCGGCACCACCGAACAGACCGACTTTACCGCCTTTGGCGAACGGGCAAACCAGGTCGATAACCTTGATGCCGGTTTCCAGCAGGTCGTTGCCGCCCGCTTGTTCTGCGAACGAAGGTGCTGCGCGGTGAATGCCCCAGCGCTCTTCGGTGGCAATCGGGCCAGCTTCGTCGATCGGGTTGCCCAGTACGTCCATGATCCGGCCCAGGGTCGCTTTACCGACCGGTACGGAGATGGCAGCGTCAGTGTCGACAACGTCCAGACCGCGCTTCAAGCCTTCGGTGGAACCCATCGCAATGGTACGAACTACGCCGTCGCCCAGCTGCTGCTGAACTTCCAGGGTAGTTTCCGCGCCTTGTACTTTCAGCGCGTTGTAGATGCTCGGTACGCTGTCGCGTGGAAATTCCACGTCGATAACGGCGCCGATGATTTGAACGATACGTCCGCTACTCATAGCTGGATCCTCTGAATATTTGAACCGTTAAACCGCGGCAGCGCCGCCGACGATTTCCGAGATCTCTTGGGTGATCGCAGCCTGACGCGCCTTGTTGTAGATCAGCTGCAAATCGCTGATCAGATCACCGGCGTTATCGGTAGCGTTTTTCATCGCGATCATCCGCGCCGCTTGTTCAGCTGCGTTGTTCTCGACCACCGCCTGGTACACCTGCGACTCCACGTAGCGCACCATCAAGCCGTCAAGCAGCTCTTTGGCGTCTGGTTCGTAGAGGTAGTCCCAGTGGTGCTTGAGTTCCTGATCCGGGGTTGCCACCAGTGGAATCAATTGCTCCACGGTTGGCTGCTGGGTCATGGTGTTGATGAACTTGTTGGATACCACGGACAGGCGGTCAATCCGGCCTTCCAGGTACGCATCCAGCATCACCTTCACACTGCCGATCAAATCATTGATCGACGGCTCTTCACCCAGGTGGCTGATAGCTGCAACGACGTTACCGCCGAAGTTGCGGAAAAAGGCCGCACCCTTGCTACCAACAACACACAGATCGATCTCGACGCCGTTTTCGCGGTTTACCGCCATGTCCTTGACCAGGGCCTTGAACAGGTTGGTATTCAGACCACCGCACAAACCACGGTCACTGCTCACTACCACATAACCCACACGCTTGACGGCGCGCTCGATCATGAACGGGTGGCGGTATTCCGGGTTGGCGTTGGCCAGATGCCCAATTACCTGGCGGATACGCTCCGCATAAGGACGGCTAGCAGCCATGCGCATTTGTGCCTTGCGCATTTTGCTGACCGCCACTTTTTCCATGGCGCTGGTAATTTTTTGCGTGCTTTTGATGCTCGCAATCTTACTGCGAATCTCTTTTGCGCCTGCCATGTAACACCTATCAGGTTAGCAAGCGGAAGCCTTGCGGCTCCCGCTGCGGCTTACCAGGTTTGGGTGGCCTTGAACTTCTCGATACCGGCTTTCATGCCAGCGTCGATATCGTCATTGAAGTCACCCTTCACGTTGATCTTCGCCATCAATTCGGCGTGATCGCGGTTGAAGTAAGCAATCAGCGCTTGTTCAAAGCTGCCGACCTTGGCGATTTCAACGTCGGTCAGGAACCCACGCTCAGCGGCATACAGCGACAACGCCATGTCAGCGATCGACATTGGGGCGTATTGCTTCTGCTTCATCAGCTCGGTAACGCGCTGACCATGCTCAAGTTGCTTACGGGTCGCTTCGTCCAGGTCAGAAGCGAACTGGGCGAATGCCGCCAGTTCACGGTACTGAGCCAGAGCGGTACGGATACCACCGGAGAGCTTCTTGATGATCTTGGTCTGAGCGGCACCACCCACACGGGATACCGAAACACCGGCGTTCACTGCAGGGCGGATGCCCGAGTTGAACATGGCCGATTCCAGGAAGATCTGACCGTCGGTGATGGAAATCACGTTGGTCGGAACGAACGCGGAAACGTCGCCAGCCTGGGTTTCGATGATCGGCAGTGCGGTCAGGGAACCGGTTTTGCCGGTCACTGCGCCGTTGGTGAACTTCTCTACGTATTCTTCCGAAACGCGGGATGCGCGCTCCAGCAGACGGGAGTGGAGATAGAACACGTCGCCTGGGTAGGCTTCACGGCCTGGTGGACGGCGCAGCAGCAGGGAAATCTGGCGGTAAGCCACTGCTTGCTTGGACAGATCGTCATAAACGATCAGCGCGTCTTCACCGCGGTCGCGGAAGAATTCACCCATGGTGCAACCGGAGTACGGTGCCAGGAATTGCAGCGCAGGAGATTCCGAAGCACTGGCAGCCACGATGATCGTGTTGGCCAGGGCGCCGTTTTCTTCCAGCTTGCGAACTACGTTGGCGATGGTCGATTGCTTCTGACCGATGGCTACGTAGACGCAGAAAATGCCGCTGTCTTTCTGGTTGATGATCGCGTCGATCGCCAGAGCGGTTTTACCGATCTGACGGTCACCGATGATCAGCTCACGCTGGCCACGACCGACCGGGATCATGGCATCGACAGCCTTGTAGCCAGTCTGTACAGGCTGGTCTACCGACTTACGCCAGATCACGCCTGGAGCAACTTTCTCGACCGCATCGGTCTCGGTGTTGCCCAGTGGACCTTTACCGTCAACAGGGTTACCCAGTGCGTCGACAACGCGACCCAGCAGTTCCTTACCAACCGGAACTTCCAGGATGCGGCCTGTGCACTTGGCGCTCATGCCTTCAGCCAGACTGGTGTACGCGCCCAATACAACGGCACCTACGGAGTCTTGCTCCAGGTTGAGGGCCATACCGTAGACGCCGCCCGGAAACTCGATCATCTCGCCGTACATGACGTCGGCCAGACCGTGAATCCGCACGATGCCGTCAGATACGCTGACGACAGTGCCTTCGTTACGGGCTTGGGAGGTCACATCGAGCTTGTCGATGCGGCCCTTGATAATTTCACTTATTTCGGAAGGATTGAGTTGCTGCATTGCTCTGCTGCCCCTTCAAACTCAAGATTTCAATGCTTCGGCAAGTTTCGCGATTTTGCCGCGAATCGAGCCATCGATAACCAGGTCGCCGGCACGGATAACAACACCACCAATAAGCGATGCGTCCTCCGAAGCTTGCAGGCGCACTTCCCGATTGAGTCGTGCACTGAGAACCTTGGCGAGTTTGTCTTGCTGTTCTTGGTTCAATGCGAAAGCACTGGTCACTTCAACGTCTACCGATTTCTCTGCTTCGGCCTTGTACAGGTCGAACAGAGCGGCGATCTCCGGCAATAGCGGGAGACGGTCGTTTTCGGCAATGACGTGGATGAAGTTCTGCACCTTCACATCAAACTTGTCGCCGCACACTTCAATAAAAGTGGCGGCCTTGTCTGCGCTCGTCAGGCGCGGGGCCTTGAGCACGCGCTGCATGGTGTCGTCTTGCGACACTGCTGCAGCCAGGCCGAGCATGGCTGACCAAGAGGCCAGCTGCTGGTGGGCCTGGGCGTGCTCGAAGGCTGCCTTAGCGTAAGGTCGGGCCAACGTGGTCAGTTCTGCCATGATCGCCCTCGCTTAAATTTCAGCAGCCAGTTTGTTAACCAGCTCCGCGTGCGCGTTTTGATCGATTGTGGCACCGAGGATCTTCTCAGCACCGCCAACGGCCAGAGCACCCAGTTGGGCACGCAGCGCGTCTTTGACACCGTTCAGTTCCTGTTCGATCTCGGCATGAGCCGAAGCCTTCACACGGTCAGCTTCGACGCGGGCTTTTTCAACAGCCTCTTCGACGATCTGGTTACCGCGTTTCTTGGCTTGCTCAATGATCTCGGCTGCCTGTGCTTTAGCTTCGCGCAGTTGCTGACCCACTTTCTCGTGGGCCAACTCCAGGTCGCGAGCTGCACGGCTGGCAGCGTCCAAACCATCCGCGATCTTCTTCTGACGTTCGTGCAAAGCCGCGATGACCGGAGGCCACACGAACTTCATGCAAAACACTACAAAAATGAAGAACGCAACGGATTGGCCAATCAGGGTTGCATTAATGTTCACGCCAACACCTCGCTCATTCGTTGTCCATCACCCCAATCACTCGAAAATCGAGTGATTAGCCAGCGAGTTGACCAACGAAGGGGTTCGCGAAGGTGAAGAACAGTGCGATACCAACGCCGATCATGGTCACGGCGTCGAGCAGGCCGGCGACGATGAACATTTTAACTTGCAGCATTGGGACCATTTCTGGCTGACGCGCTGCGCCTTCCAGGAATTTGCCGCCCAGCAGGCCGAAACCAATGGCAGTACCCAGGGCGCCCAGGCCGATCAACAGTGCAACAGCGATAGCGGTTAGACCAACTACAGTTTCCATCTTTCCTCCCGACTTTTACGTCGTATGGTTTAGGTTTTTTAGATTTTAAAGCGGTAAAACAAATCGTTTCATAGCCCTGTTGGGCCACCTTCCCGTTTGACCGGGAAGGACATCAGACTAGTCGAGACTGGTCTTAATGGTTCTCTTCGTGCGCCATCGACAGGTAGACGATGGTCAGCATCATGAAGATGAAGGCCTGCAGGGTAATGATCAGGATGTGGAACACAGCCCACGCCCACTGCAGAACTACGCCCAGGCCGCTAAGCCAGAGCAGGCCGCTGCCGAACATCACAGCGATCAGAATGAACACCAGCTCGCCGGCATACATGTTGCCGAACAGTCGCAGAGCCAGGGAAATCGGCTTGGCGACCAGGGTGACGAATTCCAGCAGGAAGTTCACCGGGATCAGCAGGGCTTGAACGAAGATGTTCTTGCTGCCGAACGGGTGCAGGGTCAGTTCGCCGATGAAGCCGCCGATGCCCTTGACCTTGATGCTGTAGAAAATGATCAGCGCGAATACCGACAGAGCCATGCCCAGTGTGGCGTTCGGGTCAGTGGTGGATACGGCGCGGAATGGAATGTGCGGGTCGCCGGAGATCGCCATGGCCAACTGAGGAATCCAGTCCACCGGGATCAGGTCGACGGCGTTCATCAGGAACACCCAGACGAAGATGGTCAGTGCCAGCGGTGCAATCACCGGGCTACGGCCATGGAAGCTGTCTTTCACGCTGCCATCGACGAATTCGACCAATACTTCAACGAAGTTCTGCAAAGCACCTGGCTGACCCGAAGTCGCCTTCTTTGCCGCCATGCGGAAAATCAGGACGAAGATCAGACCCAATGCGACCGACCAACCCAGAGTATCCAGGTGGAAAGCCCAGAAACCCATTTCTTTGGCTTCTGCTGCGGTGTGGGCAAAGCCCCAGCCGCCATTAGGAAGCTGACCGAAGGTCAGGTTCTGCAAGTGGTGCTGGATATAGCCCGAAGCGGTTGTTTCTGCCATGGTTGCCTCAAACGCCCTAAGGTTTCGAAAGTCTTGTTTTCATTAGCAGGGGAGCGAACCAGCTGACCAGTTGGGTCAACACGAAGACGCCGAATACAGCCAGCGGCGCCAATGGCTTCACACCTGCAAAGGTCAGTGCAAACAGCACTGCCGTCAAAATCAGTTTCCCCGCCTCGCCGGCATAAAAAGACCGGACGATAGCCTGGGCTGCTCGGGCGCCGGAAAACCGAAAGGCCCTGTGAGCAAAATACATATTGGGCAGCAAGGCTATCAGGCCTCCGCAGAGTCCTGAATACCCGGCTACGACTCCATGCCAATACCAAAGCGCCAATGCGGCGATCAGCAAAATGACAAATTGAGCCAGTAGAACCGGAAAAACAGCCAAGCGATGGAACGGCAACGTGTTTGGCGTGCGGGTTTCCATCACTCTTGCTCCTCAATGGTCGGCTGCCGGAAATCAATAACTTGGCATAATTTGTGCCGACAAAATGCGCGCAGAGTATAGGGGCGGTTCAGCCCCTATTCAACTGTCGGGTAGTGATTTCCGATCACGCGCTACATAAGCAAATGTTTCAGCGGATGTGGGCAAGGACGCCTTGAAGCTCGTCAAGGGAGTTATATCCGATGACCAATTGCCCTTTGCCCTTCTTGCCGTGACGAATTTGCACCGCAGAGCCCAGGCGCTCGGCCAGGCGCTGCTCGAGTCGCGCGATATCCGGATCAGGTTTGGCGGTTTCCACCGGTGCAGGTTTGCCGCTGAGCCATTGGCGCACCAGCGCTTCAGTCTGACGTACGGTCAGGCCTCGTGCGACAACGTGTCGCGCCCCTTCAACCTGTTGATTTTCCGGCAAACCGAGCAACGCACGGGCATGGCCCATTTCCAGGTCGCCGTGGGACAACATGGTCTTGATCACTTCCGGCAGCGCGATCAAACGCAACAAGTTGGACACGGTGACGCGGGACTTGCCCACTGCCTCGGCCACTTGTTGCTGGGTGAGCTGGAATTCCTGCTGCAAACGCTGCAACGCAATCGCTTCTTCGATCGGGTTGAGGTCTTCACGCTGAATATTCTCGATCAGTGCCATGGCGATCGCGGTTTCATCCGGCACGTCGCGCACCATCGCCGGGATAGTCTCCTTGCCTGCCTGCTGGCTGGCACGCCAGCGGCGCTCCCCGGCGATAATCTCAAAGCGGCCACCGCCAATGGGGCGCACCACGATGGGCTGCATCACGCCCTGAGCCTTGATCGAGTTGGACAGTTCTTCCAGGGCCTGGGGGTCCATGTCCCGACGTGGCTGGTATTTGCCGCGCTGGATCAGGTCCAGCGGCAAGTGCTGCAGCTCGCGCTCGTCGGCCTGCACCGCTTGTTCTTCAAGCGATGTGACGGTCGGACCACTCAACAGTGCATCCAGTCCACGTCCGAGACCTCGTTTCTTGACGGCCATGGGGATTCCTTAAGTTGGCTGGGCTGCAGCGGTGCGTGAATTACGGCGTTGGCGGCGAACCATCTCGCCAGCCAATGCCAGGTAGGCGATGGCGCCACGCGAGGATTTGTCGTACGCCAGCGCCGGCATGCCATAGCTTGGCGCTTCGGCCAGACGGATGTTGCGTGGAATCACGGTGTCGTACAGCTGGTCACCGAAGTGTTCCTTGAGCTGCGCCGACACATCGTTCATCAGGCTCAGGCGCGGGTCGAACATGGTCCGCAACAAGCCTTCGATCTGCAGTTTCGGGTTGAGCAACTCGGCAATGCGCTTGATGTTATCCACAAGGTCGCTCAGGCCTTCCAACGCGTAGTACTCGCACTGCATGGGGATAATTACCCCATCGGCGGCCACCAGCGCGTTAAGCGTGAGCATCGACAGCGACGGTGGGCAGTCGATCAAGATGTAATCGTAGTTGTCGCGAATGGGCGCCAGGGCGCTGCGCAGACGGCTTTCTTTCATCTGCATTTCCAGCAACACCACTTCCGCCGCGGTCAGATCGCGGTTGGCCGGCAGCAGTTGGTAACCGCCGTGCTCGGAATAATGCATGGCCTGGGCAAGGTCGCATTCGCCAATCAGCAAATCGTAGACCGAGTTTTCCAGGCCGTGTTTATCCACACCGCTACCCATGGTGGCGTTGCCCTGTGGATCGAGATCGATCAACAGCACCCGACGCTTGGTCGCGACCAGGGATGCTGCGAGGTTGATACAGGTGGTGGTTTTACCCACGCCACCTTTCTGGTTCGCTATCGCGAATACCTTAGCCATTCTTGCTTGTGTTCCCAATCATGCCGTGCGGCGCAGTATCAGCAGATGGCGTTGGCCTTGGCAACCAGGTACGGCCAAGGCGTGTTCGCTATCGAGGTGGAAGTCTGCCGGCAATGCTAACAGCTCGTCGCTTGGATGGACGCCCTTCATTGCCAGCCAGCGCGTGTCGCGATCGCCAAGGTGGCGGGTCCAGTTGCTGAAGTTCTCCATGCTGCTGAACGCCCGGGAAACAATTCCGTTGAAGGGCTGTTCAGGCGTGAAGGCTTCGACGCGGCTGTGGATAACTTGCAGGTTGTCCAGCTTGAGTTCGAGTTTGACCTGGGTCAGGAAGCGGGTTTTCTTGCCGTTGCTGTCCAGGCAGGTCACTTGCGACTCGGGAAACAGAATCGCCAGCGGAATACCGGGCATTCCGCCGCCGCTGCCGACATCCAGCCAGCGACCATTTTCGATGAATGGCATAACACTAAGACTATCGAGCAGATGGCGCGAGACCATTTCGTCCGGATCACGCACTGCGGTCAGGTTGTAAGCCTTGTTCCATTTGATCAACAGGGCGAGGTAGCCCAGCAGTAGCTCATGCTGGGCTTCGGTCAGCGCAACGCCCAACTGGCGCGCTCCTGTGGATAACTCTTCGGCGTGTTGCGAGGTGACCAACGAACTCAAGCGCTTTGCTCCAACTGACGGCCCGCGCCGCGTTTTTTCAAATGAATCATCAACAGCGAGATGGCTGCCGGGGTGACGCCAGGAATACGTGAAGCCTGCCCGAGGGTTTCCGGACGAGTTATCCCCAACTTGCTTTGGATTTCTTTCGACAACCCGGAAATCCCGGTGTAGTCGATATCCACAGGCAGCTTGGTGTCTTCACTGGCGCGCAGGCGAGCAATTTCGTCCTGCTGGCGATCAATGTAACCGGCGTACTTGGTCTTGATCTCAACCTGTTCGGCAACTTGTGGGTCCTCAGCGCCCTGGCCTGTCACTTCGACCAAACCAGCGTAGTCGATTTCCGGACGGGAAAGCAGGTTGAGCAAGTTGTACTCATGGGTCAACGGCGTGCCGAATTTTTCTGCGATGGCGTCGCCCTGCTCCGTGCCCGGGCGAACCCAGGTACTTTTCAGACGCTGTTCTTCGAGCGCAATGCTTTCGCGTTTCTTGCAGAAGGCCGCCCAGCGGGCGTCATCGACCAGGCCCAGCTCGCGACCTTTTTCGGTCAAGCGCAGGTCGGCGTTGTCTTCGCGCAGGATCAGACGGTATTCCGCCCGAGATGTGAACATCCGGTACGGTTCCTGGGTACCCAGAGTAATCAGGTCGTCGACCAATACGCCGATGTAGGCTTCATCGCGACGCGGGCACCAGCTGTCTTTGCCCTGTGCACGCAATGCTGCGTTGGTCCCGGCCAGCAAACCTTGGGCCCCGGCTTCTTCATAACCGGTGGTGCCGTTGATTTGGCCGGCGAAGAACAGGCCACCGATCACTTTGGTTTCCAGGCTGTATTTCAGGTCGCGCGGGTCGAAGTAGTCGTACTCGATGGCGTAGCCCGGACGCACGATGTGCGCGTTTTCCATACCGCGAATCGACTGCACGATCTGGATTTGCACATCGAACGGCAGCGAAGTGGAAATTCCGTTGGGGTACAGCTCGTGGGTGGTCAGGCCTTCGGGTTCGATAAAGACCTGGTGGCTTTCCTTGTCGGCAAAGCGGTGGATCTTGTCTTCGATCGACGGGCAATACCGCGGGCCGATGCCTTCGATCACCCCGGAATACATCGGCGAACGATCAAGGTTCGCGGCAATGATTTCGTGGGTACGGGCGTTGGTGTGGGTGATCCAGCAGCTGACCTGTTTCGGGTGCTGTTCTTTGGAACCCATGAACGACATGACCGGGATCGGCGTGTCGCCGGCTTGCTCGGTCATCATCGAGAAATCCACAGAACGCCCATCAATACGTGGCGGGGTCCCGGTTTTCAAGCGGCCGACGCGCAGCGGTAGTTCACGCAGACGTTTTGCCAGGGCGATCGACGGCGGGTCACCGGCACGGCCACCGGAATAATTTTGCATACCGATGTGGATAAGTCCGCCCAGGAACGTGCCCGTGGTCAGTACGACCGAATCTGCATGAAAACGCAGACCCATTTGCGTAACAACACCACGTACCTGGTCCTGCTCGACGATCAAGTCATCGGCGGCCTGCTGAAATATCCACAGGTTCGGCTGGTTTTCCAGGGTTTCGCGTACCGCTGCCTTGTACAGGATGCGGTCGGCCTGAGCCCGGGTAGCACGTACGGCCGGGCCTTTACGGCTGTTGAGCACGCGAAATTGAATACCACCCTTGTCGGTGGCCATCGCCATTACCCCGCCAAGGGCATCGATTTCCTTGACCAGATGGCTTTTGCCAATCCCGCCAATTGCGGGGTTGCAACTCATGGCACCGAGGGTTTCCACGTTATGCGTCAGCAACAGGGTTTTTACACCCATGCGTGCTGACGCCAGTGCTGCCTCGGTACCGGCATGACCGCCGCCGATGACGATCACTTCAAAACGGGAAGGGAAATCCACCACGCACCTCGTGCCTGCTTATGTAGGTAATCAGGAATTGTTTGTTGAAAGGGTTTTAGAGCTTTGCGGGCAAGTATAGGGACTTAGGGCTTCCTAAAGAACCCTTTGCACAAAATTTAACCAGCTGTGGATGAATCACAGACAATAGAAATTAAAAGAGAGAAATTTATTAAATCTTTGTTTTTATGTTTATTTATACTGAGCAACATTTCTGTGGATAGATCTCTACAGGCCTTTATTTTCAATGTGTACAGCGATTCAAAACGTTGTGGTCATCTGCCAATGAGGCCCTTGGATAAGTGCTTTAAGCCTGTGGATTAAACGACCGGTTATCCACAGATGGGTTTTTACGCAGGTTTCACGCCCTGTTATCAACTGGGCACAGGAGCGGTTATTCACAGGGCTTAATCCACAGAAACGGCCGATTTCGTCCACGGCAAAGCTGGGAATTAATCCCGGGTGGGACAAAAACAGATCTATTGTGGGAAAACACTGGGCCAGTTAATAATAGCGATTATCATTAACCTGCCTTGTCGCGCCTATGCCTCCCTCCTCACATACCGCAGCGGTCCACCACATCTATGAACAGCACCATTCGTGGTTGCGCGGATGGCTCAAGGGAAAATTGCATAACGCCAGCGATGCAGCCGATGTGGCCCACGACACGTTCGTGCGCATGCTCGGTGGACGACATGCGGCGCAGATCCTCGAACCACGGGACTATCTGGCCACCATCGCCAGGGGCCTGGTGATTGATCGGTATCGCCGGCATGCCATCGAGCAGGCCTACAGGCAGACCCTGGCAGAGCGTCCTGAAGCCACGGCTATCAGTGAGGAAGACAAGGCAATCATCATCGAAACCCTGGTGGCTGTGGATAAAGCGCTGTCTGGGCTGGGTGAGCGTGCACGGCGAATTTTCATGCTGGCACAGATTGAAGGGCTGACTTATCAACAGATCGCCGATCTACTGCAGGTATCGCTGACCACGGTGAAGAAACACATGATCCGTGCCCTCACCGAGTGCTCCCTGATCATGGCCAGCCGGTAATGGTCAGCCCTGACCGCAAGACGTTCGAGGTCGCTGCCAGTTGGTATGTGCAATTCCAGTCGCAATCACCGACGCCCGCACAACATCAAGCGTGGCAGCAGTGGCTTAATCATGACCCGTCCCACCAGGCGGCTTGGGACCAGATGGAGCAGTTGCAACGCAGCCTCGGTGGCCTGCCCCCTGATCTCACACGCCGCGCGTTATCCACCACGCAACAGCGGCGCCAGGTACTCAAGTGGATGCTGGTGCTTGGCGGCAGTGGCTACCTGGGCTGGAACGTCCAGCAACATACGTCGTTGGGTAACGCATGGGCTGATTACCGCACGTCGGTGGGCCAGAGGCGGCGCATCGAGTTGGCGGATGGCACGCAGATCAATCTCAATACTCATACCGCTATCGATGTGGCCTTTGACGGGCACCAACGTTTGATCCGTCTGCGCGAGGGTGAAGTACTTATCCACACCGGCACGCGGGGTGGGCACTTACCGTTTTATGTAGAAACTCGCCAAGGCCGGGTCCAGGCGCTGGGCACTCGGTTTACTGTGCGCCAACTGCCGGACGCCACGCGGGTGGGCGTCTTGGAAGAACGGGTTGAGATATCCCCCGGCGACCAACCCGAACTTCGCCGCACTATTGGCGCGGGTGAGAGCGCAGAGTTTGATCGGCACAATGTGCGCCCTGCCCAGCGATATGGCGGTGTACAGGCCGCCTGGGTCGATGGCCAACTGATCGTGCTCGATGCTCGGCTAGGAGAAGTTATCGATGAGTTGGCGCGCTATCGGTCGGGCGTATTGCACTGCGACCCAGCCTCTGCGGGCCTACGCGTTTCCGGGACATTCCGTCTGGACTCAACCGATGCCGTCCTCGCTAACCTGCAAGCGAGCCTGCCGATTCAAGTGAAATACTTTACGCGCTATTGGGTGTCGGTCACCCGGATCGGCTAATCGAAAAATAATCCACAGAGGGGTTATCTTTTTTTGACCTGGTGCGGCCCTACAGGTAATCACGACGCTACCTTCAGGGCTTACTCACCTATGCGCCTTCCCACCCCGCTCCGCAAACGACTTTCCTGCCATGGCATGACGTACGGTCTGCAGTTCATCACCGCTACGACCGGTGTGTTGTTATCCACCACCGTCATGGCCGCCAGCGCAACGCAACACTTTGCCATTGCCGCAGGCCCGCTGGACAAGGCCTTGAGCCAGTTTGCCGCCAAGGCCAATGTGATTCTGTCCTTCTCGCCACAGCAAACGGCGCGTTTGAATACGCCAGGGCTGCAAGGTGACTATTCGGTGGACCAGGGCTTTGCGCTACTGTTGCAGAACTCGGACCTGCAGGCGGTCGCACAGGCTCCCGGCAGCTATGTATTACAGGCGGCACCTGCTGGCCAATTGACCTTGGCCCCTACCACCGTGAGCGCTTATCAACAGGGCGGCTTCAATCAAGAGATCGCCGGGGATGTAGGCTACAAGGCTCAGAGCAGCCGGATCGGCACGAAGACCAGCACACCGCTGTCCGAGACCCCGCGTTCGGTGTCCGTTGTCACTGGCCAGCGTATCAAGGACCAGAAGTCCCAGACCCTGACAGAAGTGCTGGGCTACGTACCGGGAATCTTCGCCCCACCGTTCGCGGCGGGCGACGGCTTGGCAGGCGATCTGTTTTTCATACGCGGTTTCAACGCCACGGATTACGGCTACGGCCTGCTGCGAGATGGCCTGCGAGTTCAAGGCAATCGATACGACACCACCAGCGAACCCTACGGCCTGGAACGGGTCGAGATTTTCCGCGGTCCTTCTTCCCTGCTCTACGGTGAAAACGCACCCGGTGGCTTGGTTAATCTGGTGAGTAAACACCCGACTGCAACCCCGCAAGGCGAGGTGCAGGTGAGTTATGGTTCGAATAATCGACGCCAGTTGGGTGTGGATATCTCGGGCCCGCTCAACGACAGTGACACTATCCTGGGCCGGGTGGTGATGCTGGGGCGTAAATCCGACACGCAGACCGATCACGTTCCGGACGATCGTCTGTATATCGCGCCATCCCTGACCCTGAACTTCGACGACTACAACACCCTGACGCTGCTGGCCAACTATCAGAAAGACCATACCAACCTGGAACTCGGCCTACCCGCCGCCGGTACCCTGCTTACAAATCCCAACGGCAAGCTGTCCAAACACACCTTGCTGGGCAACCCGGACTGGAACACCTTTGAACGCGAAGCGTGGAGCACCGGCTATGAGTTCAGCCACAGCTTCAATGATGACTGGCAGTTCCGTCAGGACTCGCGCTATATGCAGTCACGTATCAACCGGCACGAAACCTGGCCTGGCTCATTGAATAACGGTGGCTTCGGCACCCGGCTGAACATGAACGCCTACGACCGCTACAACAAGTCGATGGTCTATTCCCTGGATAACCAGCTCGAAGGCAAGTTCCAGTTGGGCAGTGTGGAAAACACAGTGCTATTGGGCGCCAGCTATGACCGAACCTCGTTCAATCAAGACTGGGATGCGGGTTTCGCCGGCACCATCGATGTGTATAACCCGGTGTACCTGCGCGACCCGCTCACTCCCCTGGCAGTGCAAAACACTTTGCTTGAACAGCAGATGAAAGGGGTTTATGCACAGATCCAAAGCAAATACGACCATTGGCTCTTTCTGCTCGGCGGCCGCCAGGACTGGGTCGACAGCGATTACCGAGACAAGGTCAAGCCATCGAGCAATATCAACTCACAGGATCGGAAATTCACTTACCAGGGCGGGGTGATGTACCAGTTCGACAACGGCCTTACGCCGTATGTCAGCTATTCCACCGCGTTTGTCCCCGTGCAGCAGATCTCCAACGCCGGCTCGCCGTTGAAACCGATCACCAGCAGCCAATACGAAGTGGGCGTTAAGTACGAACCGATCGGCTGGGATACGGCGATGACCGTGTCGGTGTATGACCTGCGCAAGCAGGACGATACCTACCTTGATGCCACCACCAACAGCTATCGCCAAGTCGGTGAAAGTCGCGCCAAGGGCGTGGAAGTCGAGGTCAACAGTAACATCAGCTCCAACTTCAACGTGACGGCAGCCTATACCTACACCGACGCCCGGATAACCAAGGATTCGGCCACTTCGCTGGTAGAAGGCCGTCAGATGACGGGCGTGCCGCGTAACCAGGCTTCGGTGTGGGGCAAATATCGCTTTCTCGACGGCCAACTCAAGGGTTTCTCCGTGGGCGGCGGGGTGCGCTATTTCGACAGTACCTTTTCCTACACCCCGCCTACGCTCTACGGGAAGCTGGACGCAGGTAGCGTCACCTTGGTGGATGCGGCACTGGGTTATCAGATCAACCCACACTGGTCGGTGGACCTGAACGCCAAGAACCTGTTCGACAAGGAATATGTATCCGGTTGCAACGATGCGGGGCGTTGCTATTGGGGCGACAGCCGTACCTTGCTCGGTACGGTGTCTTACAACTGGTAGACGGTGTGGATAACTCGGTTACTTGCCAATGCAAAAGCTGGAGAAAATCCGTCCCAGCAAATCATCCGAACTGAAAGCGCCGGTGATTTCACCCAGCAGCTGCTGCGCCTGACGCAGATCTTCAGCCAGCAGCTCCCCAGCCCCCGCCAAGGTCAGCTGGGCCCGCCCGTGCTCCAGGGCCGCGCTGGCATGACGCAACGCTTCCAGGTGCCTGCGCCGCGCACTGAAGCTGCTTTCCGACGTCTGTTCGTAGCCCATGCAGGCTTTAAGGTGTTCGCGCAGCAATTCCAGACCCTCACCGGCCGATTTCGCGCTCAAGCTGATCGTGACGTGGCCATCTTCACTGGTTTCCAGGGTGATGGCGTCACCCGTAAGGTCGGCCTTGTTACGGATCAAGGTGACTTTGGCCGGGTCTGGCCGTTGTTCAAGGAATTCGGGCCACAAGGCAAAAGGATCCACAGCTTCCGGTGCAGTGGCATCCACCACCAGCAACACCCGATCGGCTTCGCTGATCGCCTTGAGCGCACGTTCCACGCCGATCTTTTCCACCTGGTCGTCGGTGTCGCGCAGACCAGCGGTGTCGACCACGTGCAGCGGCATACCGTCGATGTGGATATGCTCGCGCAAGATATCCCGTGTAGTGCCGGCGATCTCGGTGACGATGGCCGCCTCGCGCCCTGCAAGAGCATTGAGCAGGCTGGATTTGCCGGCATTGGGCCGGCCGGCAATTACCACCGTCATACCATCGCGCAGTAAGGCGCCCTGCCCGGCTTCACGCAGCACTGTGGATAACTCATCGCGGACTTTGTCCAGCATCGCCAATACATGGCCATCCGCCAGAAAGTCGATTTCTTCTTCCGGAAAATCAATCGCGGCTTCGACGTAGATGCGCAGACTGATCAACTGCTCGGTCAAATTATGCACACGCAGGGAAAAAGCCCCCTGCAATGAGCGCAACGCGTTACGTGCAGCCTGTGCAGAACTGGCTTCGATCAAATCAGCGATAGCTTCGGCCTGGGCCAGGTCGAGCTTATCGTTCAAGAATGCGCGTTCGCTGAATTCCCCGGGTCTGGCCAGGCGGCAACCCAATTGCAAGCAGCGCTGCAGCAGCATGTCCAACACCACAGGACCACCGTGCCCTTGTAGTTCAAGGACATCTTCACCGGTGAACGAGTTTGGCCCTGGAAAATAGATGGCCAGCCCCTCGTCCAATACGCTGTGGTCGGCATCCAGGAACTGGCCGTAATGGGCATAACGGGGTTTCAGCTCCCGGCCGCTGATAGCCTTGGCTGCCACGCCCGCCAATGGCCCGGAAATTCGAACGATGCCGACACCGCCCCGACCTTGAGCGGTAGCGACAGCAGCGATGGTTTCACGAGGAGCGCTCATCAGCAGGTTCCAGAACAAAAGTGACGGAAAGCAAAACGCCCCACTAGGGGGCGTCTTGAGTGGTTATCCACAGAGTAAATTACGCCTCGGCTTTTTTGGTAGCCGCTTCGATTTTACGTGTGATGTACCACTGTTGAGAGATCGACAACACGTTGTTGACCACCCAGTACAGTACCAAGCCAGCAGGGAACCACAGGAAGAAGAAGGTGAAGATGATTGGCATCATTTTCATTACCTTGGCCTGCATCGGATCCGGCGGGGTTGGGTTCAGACGCTGCTGGATAAACATGGTAGCGCCCATGATGATCGGTAGGATAAAGAACGGGTCTTTGATCGACAGGTCAGTTATCCACAGCATGAACGGCGCCTGGCGCATTTCAACGCTTTCCAGCAATACCCAGTAAAGCGACAGGAACACCGGCATCTGTACCAGAATCGGCAAGCATCCACCCAGCGGGTTGATCTTCTCTTTCTTGTACAGCTCCATCATGGCTTGCGACATTTTCTGCCGGTCATCACCATGTTGTTCTTTCAGCGCGGCCAGTTTCGGGGCCACGGCACGCATACGCGCCATCGATTTGTAGCTGGCTGCCGACAGAGGGAAGAAAAGCCCTTTGATCAGCATGGTCAGGAAGATGATCGACCAGCCCCAGTTACCGACGATGCTGTGGATATGCTGCAACAGCCAGAAGATCGGCTGGGCAATGAACCACAGGAAGCCGTAGTCCACAGTCAATTCCAGGCCTGGGGACAACTCTTTCAGTACCGCCTGGCTTTTAGGGCCGGCGTACAGGGTAGCGCTGGTTTCAGCCTTGGCACCTGGAGCGACGGTCAACGCCGGGCCAGTGAAGCCAATGATGTAGTTGCCCTGGCTGTCCTTGCGGGTCTGAACCAGGTTCGCGTCACCCTTGTTAGGAATCCAGGCGGTCACGAAATAGTGCTGCAGCCACGCTACCCAGCCACCTTGGACGGTTTCTTTCAGCGAGCCCTTGTCGATATCTTTCATCGACACTTTTTTGTACGGCTCGTTACTTGTCCACAGGGCGGCGCCCAGGTAAGTGGCGGTACCGGTGGCGGTGCTGGAAGACGGATCGGAGCTGGCGTCACGCTTGAGCTGGGCAAACAGGTTGCCGCTCCAGGCTTTGTCGCTGGTGTTGTCGATCAGGTAAGTGACCTTCAAATCGTACAAACCGCGGGTAAAGCTGAAACGCTTGATGTAGTTGACACCGTCGAGGCTGAATTTCAGGTCGACGTTCAACTGGTTCTGGCCGTCTGCCAGTTGATAAGTCTTCTGCTCGGTCGAATAAACCGGACGACCGGTAGCACGTGCATCCGGACCATTGGTGCCGGTCAGGCCGCTTTGCGCCAGATAGGTACGTTCACCGCCGTTATCGAACAGTTGGAACGGCACATCCGGATGGTCTTGGCGACGTGGATAAAGCGGCAGCTTCAGCTGTGCGATATCACCACCTTGTGGGTCGATAGCCAGGTCGAGCACATCCGTTTTTACGTGGATGAGGTCTTTGTTGGTGACCACTGGCGTTTCTAACGGGGCACTTGTCTCGCCATTCGCGCTGGGAACATCGGCACTCGCGGACGCATTGTTACCCAGCGGGGTGTCCGGAATAGCCGGCGCAGCCTGATTGGTAGCAACATTCTGAGTCGGCAGGGCAGCCTGACCGTAGTCCTGGTTCCATTTAAGGACCATGACATAGGACACGATTGCCAGGGCGACGATCAGGATTGTGCGTTTAATATCCATGATTACTCGGCCATCGAAGAAGAACGGGAGGTAGGGATAGGTGGAACCGGGTCATAACCACCGGGATTCCACGGATGACAGCGACCTAAACGACGAAAGGTCAGCCAGCCACCGCGCAGAAGACCATGATTTTCTATGGCCTCTAACGCGTAGCAGGAACAACTGGGGTAGAAACGACAGTGGCTGGCCATCAGAGGACTAATGGCATAGCGATAAAACTGGATCGGAACGATTGCCAGTTTACGCATCAAGGCTGTCTACCCCTACAGTTTCGGTGCTGACTGCTGGTGCTGGCTTGTGGGTACGCGCCAAACGTTTCCAGAGCTTGCCGAAATGCTGAATCAATTCGGGGTTTTCTACATCACCCAAGCCTTTGCGCGCGACGATAACAATATCCCAACCAACCAGAGTGTCCTGGTGGAGGCGAAACGATTCGCGCATCAGACGCTTGAGGCGATTGCGCTCAACGGAGAGCTTTACGCTCTTCTTGCCGATCACCAACCCGAGACGGGGGTGATCAAGATCGTTGTTACGCGCAAGGAGCAGGAGATTTTTCCCCGGAACCTTGCCGGTGGGGGAGTCAAAGACTGCCTTGAAATGCCGGGGGGTTAGCAGACGCTTTTCCCGACTGAAGTCCTGACTCACCACCAGTACCGGATTATCAAACTGCCAGACGCGCACGACCTTTGGCGCGGCGACGCGACAGGACAGCACGGCCGTTCTTGGTAGCCATGCGAGCACGGAAGCCGTGAGTACGGGCGCGTTTGATGGTGCTTGGTTGGAAAGTACGTTTCATGGCGTTGTTACCTGGTTCGTCCACAACGGGCCGGAATGGCCCCCGTTTTAAGAGACCGGCGATTCTAGAGAAAGCAAGCCTCTAGGTCAATTTCCAACCAGCTTTTCCTTTAATTAGATGTCGACGGGGTCCTGGCGCCCTTCTCCCCGTCTGACTTCCATCTGCCATGCGATAGATATAAAAATAAAGAAGGAAGTTATTTAAAGCTTTTCTGTAAAGCTTATAAAAGCTAGGGACGCGATCATCTGTGGATAACTGCCTTGAGCCCTTGTTCCACGTGTTGTACAGAGAATGACAACACGGGGGAGAAGCGGTGCTCTGCCTGTGCTGCGCTATCGGATAAGCTGTGTGTGGAACAGCCACTTATCCACAGGTCGGTTACCCACAGACTTTCGACCCCACTTGTACAACGAGCTTAGGTGGGCTTATCCACAGAGCTTATACACAGACCACTGGTCGCATTTTTTGCGGTTAAGGCGTTGATTTTGGGTGGCCTGTGAACAACCTACATGTGGATAAGTGGACGGCTGGCCGCTACAATGGCGGCTGTTTTTGCCTCACCGGCTTTCAACTTAGGGGATATCCGTGTCAGTGGAACTTTGGCAGCAGTGCGTGGAGCTTTTGCGCGATGAGCTGCCTGCCCAGCAATTCAACACCTGGATCCGTCCGCTACAGGTCGAAGCCGAAGGCGACGAGTTGCGTGTCTATGCGCCCAATCGTTTTGTCCTCGACTGGGTCAACGAGAAGTACCTGGGCCGCGTTCTCGAATTGCTCGACGAACATGGCAACGGCCTGGCGCCTGCTCTCTCCTTATTAATAGGCAGCAAGCGCAGCTCAGCTCCTCGCGCCGCGCCGAATGCGCCATTGGCCGCCGCCGCGTCGCAAGCCCAAGCTGCAGTGGCGCCTGTCGCCGCAGCACCTGCACCGACAGCTGCGCCGTCCAAGCCGTCGTCGCGCAAAAATAATGCGCCAGAGAATGAAGAGCCGTCCCGCGACAGCTTCGACCCGATGGCCGGTGCCAGCTCTCAACAGGCGCCCGTGCGCTCCGAGCAACGTACTGTGCAGGTAGAAGGCGCGCTCAAGCACACCAGTTACCTGAACCGCACGTTTACCTTCGAGAACTTTGTCGAAGGCAAGTCCAACCAGCTGGCCCGAGCGGCCGCCTGGCAGGTCGCCGATAACCCCAAGCATGGTTACAACCCGCTCTTCCTTTATGGCGGCGTGGGCTTGGGTAAGACGCACTTGATGCACGCCGTCGGTAACCACCTATTAAAGAAGAACCCGAATGCCAAGGTGGTTTACCTGCATTCGGAGCGCTTCGTGGCCGACATGGTCAAGGCCTTGCAGCTCAACGCCATCAACGAGTTCAAGCGTTTCTACCGCTCCGTTGATGCCTTGTTGATCGATGACATTCAGTTCTTTGCCCGCAAGGAACGTTCCCAAGAGGAGTTCTTCCACACCTTCAACGCCCTGCTCGAAGGTGGCCAGCAGGTCATCTTGACCAGTGACCGTTACCCGAAGGAAATCGAAGGCCTGGAAGAACGTCTGAAGTCGCGTTTCGGCTGGGGCCTGACGGTTGCCGTGGAGCCACCGGAGCTGGAAACCCGCGTTGCGATCCTGATGAAGAAGGCCGACCAGGCTAAAGTCGATCTGCCTCACGATGCTGCGTTCTTCATCGCCCAACGCATCCGTTCCAACGTGCGTGAGCTGGAAGGCGCGCTCAAGCGGGTCATCGCCCACTCCCACTTCATGGGTCGCGATATCACCATCGAGCTGATTCGCGAGTCCTTGAAAGACTTGTTGGCCTTGCAGGACAAGCTGGTGAGTGTGGATAACATCCAGCGCACCGTGGCCGAGTACTACAAGATCAAGATTTCCGACCTGCTGTCCAAGCGCCGTTCGCGCTCGGTGGCACGTCCACGCCAGGTTGCCATGGCCCTCTCCAAGGAGTTGACCAACCACAGCCTGCCGGAAATCGGTGATGTGTTTGGCGGACGCGACCACACCACGGTC
The DNA here is from genome assembly GCF_037976155.1 of Pseudomonas sp. FSL L8-0168. NCBI lineage: Bacteria > Pseudomonadati > Pseudomonadota > Gammaproteobacteria > Pseudomonadales > Pseudomonadaceae > Pseudomonas > Pseudomonas sp. FSL L8-0168. The sequence continues at coordinate 5,346,430 of NZ_CP150262.1, forward strand.
TTGCACGCATGCCGCAAGATCAATGAACTTAAGGAATCCGACGCGGATATTCGCGAGGACTACAAGAACCTGCTGCGTACACTGACTACGTGATGACACCAGCGCAGCTTATTAAGGCAAGGGACTAGACCATGCATTTCACCATTCAACGCGAAGCCCTGTTGAAACCTCTGCAACTGGTCGCAGGCGTCGTCGAGCGCCGACAGACCTTGCCGGTGCTTTCCAACGTATTACTGGTGGTCGAGGGGCAACAGTTGTCCTTGACCGGTACCGACCTGGAAGTCGAACTGGTGGGTCGTGTCCAGCTCGAAGAGCCTGCCGAACCCGGCGAGATCACGGTGCCGGCGCGCAAGCTGATGGATATCTGCAAAAGCCTGCCTAACGATGCGCTGATCGACATCAAGGTGGATGAGCAGAAGTTGGTGGTCAAGGCAGGCCGTAGCCGTTTCACCCTGTCGACCTTGCCGGCCAATGACTTTCCAACCGTAGAAGAAGGCCCTGGCTCGCTGACGTGCAGCCTGGAGCAAAGCAAGCTGCGTCGTTTGATCGAGCGCACCAGCTTCGCAATGGCCCAGCAGGACGTGCGTTACTACCTCAACGGTATGCTGCTGGAAGTCTCGGAAGGCATCATCCGTGCTGTAGCCACCGACGGTCACCGCCTGGCGATGTGCTCGATGCGTGCCGATATCGGTCAGCCGGATCGTCACCAGGTAATCGTTCCACGCAAAGGTATCCTTGAACTGGCGCGCTTGCTCACCGAGCCGGACGGCAATGTCAGCATCGTGTTGGGCCAGCACCACATTCGCGCGACCACCGGTGAGTTCACCTTCACCTCCAAGTTGGTAGACGGTAAGTTCCCGGACTACGAGCGTGTGTTGCCTAAAGGTGGCGACAAGCTGGTGGTCGGTGATCGTCAGGCTCTGCGTGAAGCCTTTAGCCGTACTGCGATTCTGTCCAACGAAAAGTACCGTGGTATTCGTCTGCAGCTGGCCAACGGTCAGCTGAAAATCCAGGCCAACAACCCGGAACAGGAAGAGGCGGAAGAAGAAGTGGGTGTCGACTACAACGGCGCATCGCTGGAAATCGGCTTTAACGTGAGCTACCTGTTGGACGTGCTGGGTGTTATGACTACCGAACAGGTTCGTCTGATCCTGTCGGACTCCAACAGCAGCGCCCTGGTGCAAGAATCCGACAACGACGACTCGGCTTACGTTGTCATGCCGATGCGCCTGTAATCATGCTCAGCAGAAGCTAGATGTCCCTCAGTCGCGTCTCGGTCACCGCGGTGCGCAATCTGCACCCGGTGACCTTCTCCCCTTCTCCCCGCATCAATATCCTCCATGGCGCCAACGGCAGTGGCAAAACCAGTGTGCTGGAAGCCATCCATCTGCTGGGGCTTGCGCGTTCCTTCCGCAGTGCCCGTTTGTTACCCGTGATTCAGTACGAACAATTGGCGTGTACCGTATTTGGCCAAGTGGAACTGGCTGAGGGCGGTCATAGCAGCCTGGGGATATCGCGTGATCGTGGTGGGGAATTTCAGATCCGAATCGACGGGCAAAATGCGCGCAGCGCAGCGCAACTGGCAGAGATCCTGCCGTTGCAACTGATCAACCCCGACAGCTTTCGATTGCTGGAAGGTGCCCCGAAAATCCGTCGGCAATTCCTCGACTGGGGCGTGTTCCACGTGGAACCCCGCTTCATGGCCACTTGGCAGCGGCTGCAGAAGGCCCTGCGGCAGCGGAACTCATGGCTGCGGCATGGTACACTTGACGCCGCTTCGCAAGCAGCCTGGGACCGTGAACTGTGCCTGGCCAGCGACGAAATAGATGAATACCGCCGCGCCTATATCAAAGCCTTGAAACCAGTCTTTGAGCAGACCTTGAGCGAGTTGTTGGACCTCGAGGGCCTGACGCTGAGTTATTACCGGGGTTGGGACAAAGAACGTGAGCTGAGTGCAGTGCTCGCAACGTCCTTGCAACGGGATCAGCAAATCGGACACACCCAGGCCGGCCCCCAGCGCGCTGATTTGCGCCTTAGATTAGGTGCACACAATGCTGCGGATATCTTGTCTCGCGGCCAGCAGAAGCTAGTGGTCTGTGCGTTGCGTATCGCGCAGGGCCATTTGGTTAGCCAGGCTCGACGCGGTCAGTGTATTTATTTGGTGGATGACTTGCCGTCAGAACTCGACGAGCAGCACCGCCGCTCGCTATGCCGCTTGTTGGAAGACTTACGCTGCCAGGTGTTTATCACCTGTGTAGACCACGAATTATTGAGGGAAGGCTGGCAGACGGAAACGCCAGTCGCTTTGTTCCACGTGGAACAAGGCCGTATCACCCAGACCCACGACCATCGGGAGTGAAGGCATGAGCGAAGAAAACACGTACGACTCGACCAGCATTAAAGTGCTGAAAGGTTTGGATGCCGTACGCAAACGTCCCGGTATGTACATTGGCGACACCGATGATGGTAGCGGTCTGCACCACATGGTGTTCGAGGTGGTCGATAACTCCATCGACGAAGCTCTGGCCGGTCACTGCGACGACATCAGCATTATCATCCACCCGGATGAATCCATCACCGTGCGTGACAACGGTCGTGGCATCCCGGTAGACGTGCACAAAGAAGAAGGCGTTTCGGCGGCAGAGGTCATCATGACCGTGCTCCACGCTGGCGGTAAGTTCGACGACAACTCCTATAAAGTATCCGGTGGTTTACACGGTGTAGGTGTGTCGGTAGTGAACGCCCTGTCCGAAGAACTGATCCTCACTGTCCGCCGTAGCGGCAAGATTTGGGAGCAGACCTACGTCCACGGCGTACCACAGGAGCCGATGAAAATCGTCGGTGACAGTGAAACCACCGGTACCCAGATCCACTTCAAGCCATCGGAAGAAACCTTCAAAAACATCCACTTCAGCTGGGACATCCTGGCCAAGCGGATTCGCGAACTGTCTTTCCTTAACTCCGGTGTCGGCATCGTCCTCAAGGATGAGCGCAGCGGCAAGGAAGAGCTGTTCAAGTATGAAGGTGGCCTGCGAGCGTTCGTTGAATACCTGAACACCAACAAGACCGCGGTCAACCAAGTGTTCCACTTCAACATCCAGCGTGAAGATGGCATCGGCGTGGAAATCGCCCTGCAGTGGAACGACAGCTTCAACGAGAACCTGTTGTGCTTCACCAACAACATTCCACAACGCGATGGCGGTACTCACCTGGTGGGTTTCCGTTCTGCGCTGACGCGTAACCTGAACACCTACATCGAAGCGGAAGGCTTGGCGAAGAAACATAAAGTCGCCACCACCGGTGACGATGCCCGTGAAGGCCTGACGGCGATCATCTCGGTCAAGGTACCGGATCCGAAGTTCAGCTCCCAGACCAAAGACAAGCTGGTGTCTTCCGAAGTGAAGACTGCGGTTGAACAGGAAATGGGTAAGTACTTCTCCGACTTCCTGTTGGAAAACCCGAACGAAGCCAAGCTGGTCGTCGGCAAGATGATCGATGCTGCACGCGCCCGTGAAGCCGCGCGAAAAGCCCGTGAAATGACCCGCCGCAAAGGCGCGCTGGATATCGCCGGCTTGCCAGGCAAACTGGCTGACTGCCAGGAGAAGGACCCTGCCCTCTCCGAACTGTACCTGGTGGAAGGTGACTCTGCTGGCGGTTCCGCCAAGCAGGGTCGTAACCGTCGCACCCAGGCCATCCTGCCGTTGAAGGGTAAGATCCTTAACGTTGAGAAGGCCCGCTTCGACAAGATGATTTCCTCCCAGGAAGTCGGCACCTTGATCACGGCGTTGGGCTGCGGTATTGGCCGCGATGAGTACAATATCGACAAGCTGCGCTACCACAACATCATCATCATGACCGATGCTGACGTCGACGGTTCGCACATCCGCACCCTGCTGCTGACCTTCTTCTTCCGTCAGTTGCCGGAGCTGATCGAGCGTGGCTACATCTACATCGCCCAGCCGCCGTTGTACAAAGTGAAAAAGGGCAAGCAAGAGCAATACATCAAAGACGACGACGCCATGGAAGAGTACATGACGCAGTCGGCCCTGGAAGATGCCAGCCTGCACTTGAATGACGAAGCGCCGGGTATCTCCGGTGAGTCGCTGGAGCGACTGGTCAACGACTTCCGTATGGTCATGAAGACACTCAAGCGTTTGTCGCGCCTGTACCCTCAGGAGCTGACCGAGCACTTTATCTACCTGCCGGCCGTGAGCCTGGAGCAGTTGGGCGATCACGCCGCCATGCAGGATTGGCTGGCCCAATACGAAGTGCGCCTGCGTACTGTGGAGAAGTCTGGCCTGGTGTACAAAGCCAGCCTACGTGAGGACCGTGAACGTAACGTATGGCTGCCAGAGGTCGAACTGATCTCCCACGGCCTGTCCAATTACGTCACCTTCAACCGCGACTTCTTCGGTAGCAACGACTACAAGACCGTGGTTACCCTCGGCGCGCAATTGAGCACCCTGCTGGACGACGGTGCTTACATTCAGCGTGGCGAACGCAAGAAGCAGGTCAAGGAGTTCAAGGAAGCCTTGGACTGGTTGATGGCGGAAAGCACCAAGCGTCATACCATCCAGCGCTATAAAGGTCTGGGCGAGATGAACCCGGATCAGCTGTGGGAAACCACCATGGACCCTGCTCAACGTCGCATGCTGCGCGTGACCATCGAAGACGCCATTGGCGCCGACCAGATCTTCAACACCCTGATGGGTGATGCGGTCGAGCCTCGTCGTGACTTCATCGAGAGCAATGCTTTGGCGGTGTCTAACCTGGACTTCTGATCAGGAACATCTGCTAAAAACAAAAGGCCAACGCTTAGCGTTGGCCTTTTTTGTTGGTTCGTAGTCGCGCATTTTTTAAATGCTCCACGTGGAACATCAGGCTATTTAACTTTCCACAGCGGGTGTCACACTCTCCAACCGATACCCGTACCCATAGATCGTCAACAGCTGCCAACCGCGATCCGCGGTCAGCCCTAGCTTGTTGCGCAGGCGGTAGATATGCGTGTCCAACGGCCGCGACGACACCATTTCTTCGTGGCTCCAGAACCGCTCATAGAGATACTCGCGAGACAACGGCCGGGCCAGGTTGGCAAATAGACAACTTGCCAAACGGTATTCCCGTTCTGTCAGGTTAATGGGCTTGCCCGCTCGGGTGACGGTCAGTTCGGCATCGTCGAACGTCAGATCGTTAAAGCTCTGCACTTCCTGGGTAGCCGACTTTTGCAAACCGTGGCGCCGCAGCACGGCGCTGACTCGGGCTTTGAGTTCGTTGGGCCGAAACGGCTTGCTGACATAGTCGTCCGCCCCGCTGTTCAACGCCGTCACGATATCGCTTTCGGCATCGCGACTGGTGAGCATGATAACGGCGGGAGGCGACTCCATGTGCTCGCGGGTCCAGCGCAATAACGCGATCCCGGAGATATCCGGCAGTTGCCAGTCGAGGATCAGCAGGTCAAAGGTTTCCCGACGTAGCTGGCGTAGCAGGTCTTCGCCACGTTCAAAAAAATGCAGGGACCAGGGCTGTTCAGCCGGACCGGGAATCTGTCGCAGTGTCTGTTCCACCCGTCGCAACTCTGCGGGTTCGTCATCCAGTATTGCGACACGCATGGGCGGGGTCCTTCCTACAAAAATACGAGAGCTTGAATGGGGGGCACATGCTGTACAAATGCCGACCTATGAATCTGAATAATTATGGACGGATTCTACAGTGCCTGGATCTCTCGATACGCTGAAAGCGCCGTAAACTCAATCCACTACGATCCTCAAAGAAGATACCGGCTCCTGTCGTTCCGGAAAAGGGTCGGTGTGATCGCCTCGCCGGGGCGTTATGCCCGCTCCAATGTGCGGTATCGTTCATTGCGCGGTCGTGGGAAGTCCTCCAATGAGACCGAAATAAGCTTCACTGGTTTCAGAACACCGCATGCACTTCATCGCAACCCCATGGAGAGGGATCCTGGGCTTATGACATCTTTACTTAACGACCATCAATGCCTTGGCCCCCTCATGGCGCTAGCCCTGTGAAGCTCTGGCGCAAAACCGAGAAACGCCAACCTACCCAGGCCCAGCTTTTGTTCCATGGGTTGGTTCGTGAATGGCTGCTGATCGGTTTGGTACTCCTGCCCTTTACGGCCTACTTATCCTTGAGCGCTGGCTTAGCGCTCAATAATCCGCTCTATGACAGCCTGCGCCGCCTCACGCCCTTGCCGGTAGATCCACGCATCGTCCTGGTGACCATCGACGCACCCAGCCTGGAAGCACTTGGCCCATGGCCTTGGCCGCGCAGCGTACATGCCGAGCTGATTGAACGCGTGAACGCCGCACAGCCGGCGGGCATTTTGTTGGATGTGATCTTCAGTGAGACCGACCACAGTAATGACGACCAGCGCCTGGCCGATGCCGTATGCAAAGCCGGCAATGTATTGCTGCCCATCGCCGGAGACAGCAGCGTCAGCCCCAAGGCTCCCATAGCGCCGTTGTCGCCACTGCTCAAGTGCGCCAAGGGTGTCGGTCACATCAACGTCGAAGCGGACAACGACGGTGTGGTGCGCAGCGTGTATCTACGTGAAGGCCCGCCGGGGAGCACGCTTCCTCAGTTGGCGTGGCTGGCGTTCGCCATGAGCGAGCATGCCGAGACGATGCCGGGCCTGCCACAAGAGCCTACTGGAGGGCACTGGCATCAGGAACATGAGATTCGTGTGCCGTTCACTTCGGAACCAGACCATTTTCCCAGTCTGTCCTACGTCAGCGTACTACGCGGCGAGGTAGCTCCCGAGTCGCTGCGGGGTCGCCTGGTTCTGATCGGCGCCTCAGCCTATGGCATGGCCGATCGTTTCGTGACGCCGCTCTCTTCCACCGTGGGCACCACTGCGGGGGTTGAGATCCAGGCTGAAGTACTGAATGGTTTATTGCAGGGTCGCAGCATCGTCGATCTGCCCGGCTGGTTCGCGGCGTTGCTGGCAACGTCCCTGGTGGCCCTGCTGCTGGGCCTTCTGCTTGTGCGCCCCCGTTACGCCCTGTGGATGACCTTGGCGTGCATGGCCGTGGCTTTGCTGGGCTCATGGGGCTTATTGCGCCTGGGCCACTGGTGGAGCCCCGCAGCATGCCTGATCGGTTTGTTGCTGAGTTACCTGATCTGGAATTGGCGACGTCTGAGCGTAATTCTCGCCTACTTTGGCTGGGAACTGGCACGTCTGGATAACGAACCCAAGGTGCTTCCGGAACGTCGTCGCGCGCCCGCCAGTAAGGGCGATGTGCTGCAAGGGCGGATCTTTGCCCTTGAACAAGCCGTCAGTCGTACACGCGATACGCGGCGCTTTATGGCTGATGGGCTGGAGTGCCTGCCGGTAGCAACGCTGATCACCGACCCTCAGGGCAGCATCCTGTTGGCCAACCGCGTGGCCCGTGAAGTATTCGGCAATGACCTGGTCGGCGAAAACCTCGTCGAACAGCTCGCCGATCTAGGCTATCCCCCGCTGCACAATGGTGTACGCCCTGCCCTATCGGCACTGGAACTGGTCGAGTTTCGCGATATCCACCAACGCAGTTTGCGCATGGAGCTAGCCCCTTTGCTGCCTGCCGAAGGGGATTTCGCCCTCGGCTGGTTGTTGAGCCTCACGGACCTGAGCAAGGAGCGTGAAGCCCAGCAGCACCGCGAGACGATGCTGCGTTTCCTTTCCCACGACCTGCGTGCACCGCACTCAGCGATCCTTGCCCTGTTGGACGTGCACAACGGGGAGTCCCCGGTGTTTACCCAGATCGAACAGCAGGTGCGGCGGGCCTTGAGCCTGACTGAATCCTTTGTGCAATTGGCCAAGGCTGAAGCGGACGGTTACCAGTTCCAGCCCACCCTGTTTGCCATGCTGGTGATGGACGCTTTTGATCAAGTGGCGGTGATTGCGCAGTTGAAGGGCATCCATTTGGTTCACGACCTGGATGAGGCGGACGAGGCCATGGTCTACGCCGACCAATCGCTGCTCACCCGGGCGTTGTTCAATGTGCTGGAGAACGCGATCAAATACTCCCCATCCGGTACCACCGTCAGGTTGAGGCATGGCAGTGCGCAAGGTTGGTTGGAATGCAGGATAAGCGACCAGGGACCGGGGATTGCGCCTGAGGATCTGCCGGAGTTGTTTAACCAATACCGACGTTTCGATTCGGCTCAAGGCAGTGAGGGGCTTGGACTGGGGCTGACCATGGTTAAAGCAGTGTTGGAGCGGCACGGTGGGCGCATCGTGTGTGAAAGTGAGCTGGGCAAGGGCTCGACGTTTATCCTGCTGCTGCCGTTATTGGAGGACTGAAAAAGCGGCTTTTCTGCTGTGCATAAAAAACCGGTCACAAGGACCGGTTTTTTTATGAAGAAAAAACTTATGCACGTTTTTCTGAATTTTATGAACTTCAGAAATATGTAAGTAAATCAGCTTGTTATGAAGCAAAAAAGCCAATTCGCCAACAAAGCGTACACAGGTTATCCACAGATGCTCAAACGGCCGGCGTCTCCACCACCACCGGTTCCGGAGGCAGGGAGCCCATGGCCCGTTGCTGCGCCTCATTCCACGCCGCAGCGCGGTCGTTCAGGGCGGCGATGGCACGTGGTCCTTCGCCTTCTGCGTACATCGGTTCGCCGATCACTACGGTGATAGTGCCTGGGCGTTTAGCCCAGCCAGTCTTGGGCCAGAACTTGCCGGCGTTATGCGCAATTGGCAGCACAGGCAGGTTGGCGTTGACCGCCAGGGCGGTACCACCCCGTGAGAACTTACCCACGGTGCCGTAGGGCACCCGCGTGCCCTCCGGGAAGATCAGCACCCAGACGCCGTCCTTGAGCAACTCATCGCCCTTCTTGGCGACATGCTTGAGCGCAGCCTTGGGGTTGTCCCGGTCGATGGCGATCGGACGCAACATGGCCATGGCCCAGCCGAAGAATGGCACATACAGCAACTCGCGCTTGAGCACCTGGCTCAACGGCGAGAAATACGCCGAGAGGAAGAACGTCTCCCAGGTGCTCTGATGGTTCGAGAGAATCACGCACGGTTGATCAGGAACGTTTTCAGCGCCCTTGACCTCGAAACGAATATTCAGGAACACCTTGCTCAGCCACAACGCGCAGCGGCACCAGTAGACGTTGATAAAGCGATAGCGCGCCTTGAAGGGCAGGAACGGTGCAATAAAAAAGCTCAGGGTGCACCAGAGAAACGAACTGGTGCCCAGCAGCAGGTAAAAGAAAAAGGTTCTGATGGCCTGCAAGATCGACATGGCGGCATTTACCGTTGCGGGACACGGCCCGCCTGCTAAAAGCGCACTCCCGAACAGTCCTTGGTCAGGAAGTCGAGGGCGGCTAGTTGTTGATAAGTTCTGCGGCAACGGCCGCCAGATCGTCAAAAATCAAGGTGCCTACCGGCAGGTTTTTAGCCTGGGTCTTTTCGCCTTTTCCGGTTTTAACCAAAACTGGCTGAGAGTCGACGGCTTTGGCCGCCTCCAGGTCACCGAGGCTGTCCCCGACGAACCATATCCCAGCCAAGGGCACCTTGTAATGTTCTGCAATAATTTTCAACATGCCAGGCTTGGGCTTGCGGCAATCGCAGCCTTCGTCCGGCCCGTGGGGGCAGTAGACCACCAACCCCACCTCGCCGCCCTGCTCGGCCACTAACGCGCGCAAACGCGCGTGCATGGCCTCCAGGGTCGCGATGTCGTAGTAACCGCGGGCGATGCCGGACTGGTTGGTGGCGATGGCCACCGTCCAGCCGGCTTTGCTCAACTGCGCGATGGCCTCGATCGAACCGGGCAGCGGGATCCACTCCTCCACCGACTTGATGTAAGCGTCGGAGTCGTAGTTGATCACCCCGTCCCGATCGAGAATCAGCAGTTTCAACATGATCAGCCCAGTACGGAGATGTCGGCGATATTGATGAACAAGCCACGCAGGCGCGCCAGCATGGCGTAGCGGTTTTTGCGCACGCCAGCATCATCGGCATTGATCATCACCGCTTCGAAGAACGCATCCACCGGCTCACGCAAGGACGCCAGGCGCGCCAACGCTTCAGCGTAGTTACGCTCAGCGATCAGCGGCTTCACGGCGTTCTCGGCCTTGGCGATGGCTGAGTTCAGCGAGAACTCCTTGGCATCGGCAAACAGGCCCGGGTCGACTTCGGCAGTGCCGAGGTTGTCGGCCTTGCTCAACAGGTTCGACACGCGCTTGTTCACGGCGGCCAGGGCATCGGCTTCCGGCAGCTTGCGGAACGCTTGCACGGCTTGTACACGCTGGTCGAAGTCCAGTGCCGAGCCCGGTTGCAGGGCACGTACCGACAGGTAGACGGAAACGTCCACGCCTTCGTCTTCATAACGCGCACGCAGGCGATCGAACACAAACTCGAGCACTTGCTCGGCCAGGCCGGCTTGCTTGACCTTGGTGCCGAACTGGCCGACGGCAAATACCACGGCCTGGGTCAGGTCGAGGTCCAGCTTTTTGTCGATCAGGATACGCAGCACGCCCAAGGCCGCACGGCGCAGGGCATACGGGTCTTTGCTGCCGGTGGGCAGCATGCCGATACCGAAGATACCCACGAGGGTGTCCAGCTTGTCGGCAATGGCCACGGCCGCACCGGTCAGGGTGCTCGGCAGTTCTGCACCGGCACCGCGCGGCATGTACTGCTCGTTCAGGGCCAGGGCGACATCATCCGGCTCGCCGTCGTTGAGGGCGTAGTAGTAACCGGCCACGCCTTGCATCTCTGGGAACTCGCCGACCATCTCGGTGGCCAGGTCGCACTTGGACAGCAAGCCAGCACGCGCTGCCCACGCGGCATCGCCGCCAATACGTGGGGCAATGTAGGCCGCCAGCTTGGAAACACGCACGGCCTTGTCGTAGACGCTGCCGAGTTTTTCCTGGAACACCACGTTTTGCAGGCGCAGGTTGAAGTCTTCCAGCTTCTGCTTCTTGTCTTGCTTGAAGAAGAACTCGGCGTCGGTCAGGCGCGGGCGCACGACTTTTTCGTTACCGGCGATGATCTGCTGTGGGTCTTTGCTTTCGATGTTGGCCACGGTGATAAAACGCGGCAACAACTTACCGTCCACGTCCAGCAGGCAGAAGTACTTCTGGTTGTCCTGCATGGTGGTGATCAAGGCTTCTTGCGGCACGTCGAGGAAACGCTCTTCGAACGAGCACACCAGCGGCACCGGCCATTCCACCAGGGCGGTCACTTCGTCGAGCAGGCTTGGCGGCACGATGGCGGTGCCTTCCTGCAGACGGGCCAGCTCTTCGGTGCGCTTGCTGATCAGCTCGCGACGCTCATTGGCGTCGGCCAGCACGTAAGCAGCGCGCAGGTCGTTGAGGTAGTTGGCCGGCGAAGTGATGCGCACGCTTTCTGGATGATGGAAGCGGTGACCACGGGAGTCACGACCGGCCTTCTGGGCGAGGATGGTGCAATCGATGACCTGGTCGCCGAGCAGCATCACCAGCCATTGGGTTGGGCGCACGAACTCTTCCTTGCGCGCACCCCAGCGCATGCGCTTGGGGATAGGCAGGTCGTTCAGGGAATCTTCAACGATGGTCGGCAACAGGCTGGCGGTTGGCTTGCCGGTGATGACCTGGCTGAAACGCAGTTTCGGGCCGCTCTGGTCGATCTCGCTCAGCTCCACGCCACACTTCTTGGCAAAGCCAAGGGCCGCCTGGGTCGGGTTGCCTTCGGCGTCGAAAGCCGCCTGGCGCGGTGGGCCGTCCAGGTTGATGCTGCGATCCGGCTGCTGGGTTTCCAGCGCGGTCAGCAGCACAGCCAGGCGGCGCGGCGCGGCGTAGACCTTCTTGGCTTGAAACTTCAGGCCAGCGGTCTGCAGGCCTTTTTCGATACCGGCCAGGAATGCATCGGCCAGGGTATTGAGGGCCTTGGGTGGCAGCTCTTCGGTGCCCAGTTCAACCAGGAAATCTTGAGCACTCATTGTGCAGCCTCCAGCTTAGCCAACACTTCATCACGCAAATCCGGGGTTGCCATCGGGAAGCCCAGCTTGGCGCGAGCCAGCAGGTAGGCTTGGGCGACGGAACGCGCCAGGGTGCGCACACGCAGGATGTATTGCTGGCGCGCAGTAACCGAAATGGCACGGCGGGCGTCCAGCAGGTTGAAGGTATGGGAGGCCTTCAACACCATTTCATAGCTTGGCAACGGCAGCGGCTGGTCGAGTTCGATCAGACGCTTGGCTTCGCTTTCATAGAAGTCGAACAGTTCGAACAGTTTGTCGACGTTGGCGTGTTCGAAGTTGTAGGTGGACTGCTCCACCTCGTTCTGGTGGAACACATCGCCGTAAGTCACCTTGCCGAACGGGCCGTCAGCCCATACCAGGTCGTAGACCGAGTCCACGCCTTGCAGGTACATGGCCAGGCGCTCAAGGCCGTAGGTGATTTCGCCGGTGACCGGGTAGCACTCGATGCCGCCGGCTTGCTGGAAGTAAGTGAACTGTGTCACTTCCATGCCATTGAGCCAGACTTCCCAGCCCAGGCCCCAGGCGCCCAGGGTTGGCGATTCCCAGTTGTCTTCGACGAAACGAATGTCGTGCACCAGTGGGTCCAGGCCGACATGTTTCAGCGAGCCCAGGTACAGCTCCTGGAAGTTGTCCGGGTTGGGCTTCAATACCACCTGGAACTGGTAGTAGTGCTGCAGACGGTTCGGGTTTTCGCCGTAGCGGCCGTCAGTCGGGCGGCGACTGGGCTGCACATAAGCGGCGTTCCAGGTTTCCGGGCCGATGGCCCGCAGGAATGTAGCGGTGTGGAAAGTGCCGGCGCCTACTTCCATATCGTAGGGCTGAAGTACCACACAACCTTGCTCGGCCCAGTATTGCTGGAGGGCGAGGATCAAGTCTTGGAAGGTACGCACGGCTGGCGTAGGCTGGCTCACGAAATTCACCTGTTACTTGGGCTGCGATTTAAAGAGCGGGAGTATACCCGATTCGGCCCCGCCACCACTCCCTGGAGCCTTATGCCACGCTGCTTTTGGTGTTCTGAAGATCCGCTGTACATGGCTTATCACGATCAAGAGTGGGGAACGCCGCTGCGCGATGCGCAGGGTTTGTTCGAGTTGCTTTTGCTCGAAGGGTTCCAGGCAGGCCTGTCCTGGATCACCGTTTTACGCAAACGCGAGCATTATCGAAAGGTGTTGTTCGGCTTTGACGCGCAGCGTCTGGCGCAATTGAGCGATGACGAAATCGAGGTGCTGATGCAGGACCCGGGTATCGTGCGCAATCGCTTGAAGCTCAACGCTACCCGGCGCAACGCCGCGGCCTGGCTGGCGCTGGAAGATCCCGTGGGGTTGCTGTGGTCGTTTGTCGGCGGCAAACCCAAGGTCAATCACTTCAAGGATCGCAGCGACGTCCCGGCGATCACGCCCGAAGCCCAAGCCATGAGCAAAGCCTTGAAAAAGGCCGGCTTCACCTTCGTCGGGCCGACCATCTGCTACGCCTTCATGCAGGCCTCGGGCATGGTCATGGACCACACCCAGGACTGCGACCGTTACGCGGACTTGGTCAACGCCGGTTAGAATGCCGGCTTTGCGCACCACACACGATCAGGAGTGACCTGTGGAAAAGTTTAAAGGCGCCTTGCTGGTAGGCGCTCTTCGGTTGTTTGCCCTGCTGCCCTGGCGCGCCGTACAAGCCGTCGGCACGGGGATCGGCTGGATCATGTGGAAAACCCCCAACCGTTCCCGCGATACCGTGCGGATCAACCTCTCCAAATGCTTCCCGGACATGGACCCTGCAGAACGCGAGCGCCTGGTGGGCCGCAGCCTGATGGACATCGGCAAGTCCCTCACCGAAAGCGCCTGCGCGTGGATCTGGCCGGCGCAGCGCTCCATCGACCTGGTCCGCGAAGTCGAGGGCTTGGAAGTGCTGCACGAGGCCCTGGCTTCTGGCAAAGGCGTGGTGGGCATCACCAGCCACCTGGGCAACTGGGAAGTGTTGAACCACTTCTATTGCAGCCAGTGCAAACCGATCATTTTCTATCGCCCCCCCAAGCTCAAGGCGGTGGACGAACTGCTGCGCAAACAACGCGTGCAGCTGGGCAACCGCGTGGCGGCTTCCACCAAGGAAGGCATTCTCAGCGTGATCAAGGAAGTGCGCAAAGGCGGCCAGGTGGGCATTCCTGCCGACCCGGAGCCGGCTGAGTCCGCCGGGATCTTCGTACCGTTTTTTGCCACCCAGGCGCTTACCAGCAAGTTCGTGCCGAACATGCTCGCGGGCCACAAGGCGGTGGGTGTGTTCCTGCATGCCCTGCGGCTGCCGGACGGCTCGGGCTACAAGGTGATCCTGGAAGCGGCGCCGGAGGACATGTACAGCACCGACACCGCGACGTCCTGTGCGGCGATGAGCAAGGTAGTTGAGCGCTATGTAGGTGCTTACCCAAGCCAGTACATGTGGAGCATGAAACGCTTCAAGAAACGCCCGCCGGGTGAGGCGCGGTGGTACTGACTCACCGCTGACCTCCAGCCCAATGGAGATCAAATGTGGGAGCTGGCTTGCCTGCGATAGCATCACCTCGGAGTGCCTGATATACCGAGGTGTCTGCATCGCAGGCAAGCCAGCTCCCACAGGTGATCACCTCAGGTTTGGCGATCAAGTTTCTTCAGGAACACCGTCATTTCTTTTTCGGCCTGTTTGTCGCCATGGGCCTGGGCGGCTTCGATGCCCTTCTCCCATGCCAGGTGTGCTGCCGCGCGATCTTCCAATCCCAGCCGCGCCTTGCCCAACAACTTCCACGCCGCCGAATACTTCGGATCGAACTCGACGCATCGCTGCAAATGCTCGGCCGCCGTTGCGTTGTCCTTCAGGTCCAGATAACCCTTGCCCAGGCCAAAGCGCAGCAATGAATTATCCACACCCTTGGCGAGCATTTTTTCCAGGGATTCGAGCATGACTGTGCGTCCTTTAGCTATATAGCGGTTTCGATATCGTCATCGCGGGCAAGCCCGCTCCCACACTTGGAACGCGATCACATGTGGGAGCGGGCTTGCCGCGATGGCGGCGGCAGGCTCACTCAAATTTTTAATCAGAAAAAGCTCAACCCCACGTGGAACAGCTTCTCCACATCGCGGATATGTTTCTTGTCCACAAGGAACAAAATCACGTGGTCTCCGGTGGCGATCACCGTGTCGTCGTGGGCAATGATCACTTCTTCATCGCGAATGATCGCGCCAATGGTGGTACCGGGCGGCAGGCCGATATCGCGGATCGCCTTGCCAATCACTTTGCTGGACTTGGAGTCACCGTGGGCAATCGCCTCGATGGCTTCCGCTGCGCCACGGCGCAACGAGTGCACGCTGACAATGTCGCCACGCCGTACGTGGGCGAGCAAGGTACCGATGGTCGCCAACTGCGGGCTGATGGCAATGTCGATATCGCCGCCCTGGATCAGGTCCACATAGGCCGGGTTGTTGATGATGGTCATCACCTTCTTCGCCCCCAGCCGCTTGGCGAGCAAGGACGACATGATATTGGCTTCGTCATCGTTGGTCAGGGCCAGGAAGATATCCGCGTCGGCGATGTTCTCTTCCATCAGCAGGTCACGGTCCGAGGCGCTGCCTTGCAGTACGACAGTGCTGTCGAGGGTGTCGGACAAATGCCGACACCGCGTCGGGCTCATCTCGATGATCTTCACCTGATAGCGGCTTTCGATGGCTTCGGCCAAACGCTCGCCAATCTGCCCACCGCCGGCGATGACGATGCGTTTGTAGCTTTCGTCGAGCCTGCGCATTTCGCTCATGACCGCACGAATGTTCGCCTTGGCGGCGATGAAAAACACTTCGTCGTCAGCCTCGATCACCGTATCGCCCTGGGGCAGGATCGGCCGGTCACGGCGGAAAATCGCGGCGACGCGGGTTTCCACATTCGGCATGTGCTCACGCAGCTGGCGCAATTGCTGGCCAACCAGCGGCCCGCCGTAATAGGCCTTCACGGCTACCAGTTGCGCTTTGCCTTCAGCGAAGTCGATAACCTGTAGCGCACCTGGAATTTCGATCAGGCGCTTGATGTAGTGGGTCACCACCTGTTCCGGGCTGATCAGGACGTCTACCGGGATGGCGTCGTTGTCGAACAGCCCGGCGCGGGTCAGGTAAGCCGCTTCGCGCACCCGAGCGATCTTGGTCGGGGTGTGGAACAGGGTGTGGGCGACCTGGCAGGCGACCATGTTGGTCTCGTCGCTGTTGGTCACAGCCACCAGCATGTCGGCATCGTCGGCACCGGCCTGGCGCAGCACCGTCGGAAACGACGCGCGGCCTTGCACCGTACGAATGTCCAGGCGGTCGCCCAGGTTGCGCAAGCGCTCGGCATCGGTGTCGACCACGGTGATGTCGTTGGCTTCACCGGCCAAATGTTCGGCCAGCGTGCCACCCACCTGCCCTGCTCCAAGGATGATGATTTTCATCCGGTCACTCCCTTAAAACCATTCAGCCGCGCGCGGCGGCAATCTTGATCAGTTTGGCGTAGTAGAAGCCATCGTGCCCGCCTTCCTGCGCGAGCAGTTGGCGGCCGTGGGGCTGCTTGATGCCGGCGCTGGTGGCGAGGTCCAGTTCGCGCGCGCCGCTGGTGCGGGCGAGGAAGGCTTGGATGACCTCGGTATTTTCGGTGGGCAGCGTGGAGCAGGTGGCGTAAAGCAGGATGCCGCCCACTTCCAGGGTTGGCCACAGCGCGTCGAGCAGTTCGCCTTGCAACACCGCCAGGGCGGCGATGTCGTCGGGCTGGCGGGTCAGCTTGATGTCCGGGTGCCGACGGATCACACCGGTGGCGGAGCAAGGAGCGTCCAGCAGGATGCGCTGGAATGGCTTGCCGTCCCACCACGTCGCGGTGTCGCGGCCGTCGGCGGCGATCAGGTCGGCGCTGAGGCCCAGGCGTGCAAGGTTTTCCCGCACGCGCACCAGGCGCTTGGCCTCAAGGTCCACAGCCACCACACCGGCCAGGTCTTTTTCAACCTCAAGGATGTGACACGTCTTACCGCCTGGCGCGCAGCAGGCGTCGAGTACGCGCTGGCCTGGGGCCAAATCGAGCAGATCGGCAGCCAATTGCGCGGCCTCGTCCTGCACGCTGATCCAGCCTTGGGCAAAGCCCGGCAGGCTGCGCACATCGGCGGCGGCTTCCAGCACGATACCGTCCGTGCTGTACACGCACGGGGTGGCGTTGATGGCCGCGTCGGCGAGTAATTGCAGGTATGCATCCCGGCTGTGGTGGCGACGGTTGACCCGCAGGATCATCGGCGGGTGCGCGTTGTTGGCCGCGCAGATAGCCTCCCATTGCTCGGGCCAAAAGGCCTTCAGGGATTTTTGCAGCCAGCGCGGGTGGGCGGTGCGCACCACCGGATCATGTTCCAGCTCGGCCAACAGCGTTTCGCTTTCACGCTGGGCGCGGCGCAGCACGGCATTGAGCAGGGCCTTGGCCCAGGGTTTTTTCAGCTTGTCGGCGCAGCCGACGGTTTCACCAATGGCGGCGTGGGCGGGCACGCGGGTGTAGAGCAACTGGTAGAGACCCACCAGCAACAGCGCCTCGACATCCGCGTCCGCCGTTTTGAACGGTTTTTGCAGCAGCTTGGCGGCCAACGCAGACAACCGTGGCTGCCAACGGGCGGTGCCAAAGGCCAGGTCCTGCGTAAACCCCCGATCGCGGTCTTCAACCTTATCCAACTGCGTGGGCAATGAACTGTTCAGCGAAGCCTTGCCGTTGAGCACGGCGGCGAGAGCCTTGGCGGCGGCCAGACGTGGGTTCATTGAGTGACCACTCCAAGCGTGGTGCCCAGGGCGAATTTCTCACGACGACTGTTGAACAAATCACTGAAGTTCAGCGCCTTGCCGCCGGGCAATTGCAGACGCGTCAGGCACAGCGCCTGTTCACCGCAAGCCACCAACAGGCCGTCTTTGCTGGCGCCGATGATCTCGCCGGGAGCGCCTGCACCATCGGCCAGGGTCGCGGCCAACACTTTCAAAGCCTCGCCGTTCAGGGTGCTGTGGCAGATCGGCCACGGGTTGAAGGCACGTACCAGGCGCTCAAGCTCCACGGCTGGGCGGCTCCAGTCGATGCGTGCTTCGTCTTTGTTCAATTTGTGCGCGTAGGTGGCCAGGCTGTCGTCCTGTACCTCGCCTTCCAGTGTGCCGGCAGCCAGGCCAGCGATGGCCTGGATCACGGCGGGCGGCCCCAATTCAGCGAGGCGGTCGTGCAGGCTGCCGCCGGTGTCTTGGGCGGTGATCGGTGTGGTGACTTTGAGCAGCATCGGCCCGGTATCCAGGCCGGCTTCCATGCGCATCACGGTCACGCCGCTCTCGCTGTCGCCTGCTTCAACGGCACGTTGAATCGGCGCCGCACCGCGCCAGCGGGGCAGCAGTGAAGCATGACTGTTGATGCAACCCAGGCGCGGTATATCCAGCACAGCCTGAGGCAGGATCAAACCGTAAGCCACCACCACCAGCAGGTCCGGCTTCAGCGCGGCCAGTTCGGCCTGGGCGTCGGCGTTACGCAGGGTCGGCGGTTGCAGCACCGGAATGTTGTGCTCCAGTGCTAATTGCTTGACCGGGCTCGGCATCAGTTTTTGCCCGCGACCGGCCGGGCGATCCGGTTGGGTGTACACCGCGACGATGTCATAAGGGCTGGCAAGCAGCGCCTTGAGGTGTTCGGCGGCAAATTCAGGAGTGCCGGCAAAAACAATGCGCAATGGCTCGGTCATGGGAGTTCTCGGTTAAAAACAGTCACAAAAGAAAAAGGCTTGCCGCAGCAAGCCTTTGGAAGAAGGGCATCAAGCTTGCTGGCGATGCTTTTTTTCCAGCTTTTTCTTGATCCTGTCCCGCTTGAGCGTGGACAGGTAATCGACAAACAGTTTGCCGTTAAGGTGGTCGCATTCATGCTGGATGCACACCGCCAACAGACCTTCGGCAATCAGCTCAAACGGCTTGCCGTCACGGTCCAGCGCCTTGATCTTAACGCGCAGCGGGCGTTCAACGTTCTCGTAGAACTCCGGCACCGACAGGCAGCCTTCCTGGTATTCGCCCATCTCTTCGGTCAGCGGTTCGAACTCAGGGTTGATGTACACCCGAGGTTCGCTGCGATCTTCCGACAGGTCCATGACCACGACACGCAGGTGCACGTTGACCTGGGTAGCGGCGAGGCCGATGCCCGGGGCTTCATACATTGTTTCAAACATGTCATCGACCAACTGACGAACCTTGTCGTCCACTACGGCCACCGGCTTGGCGATCGTGCGCAGGCGCGAGTCGGGAAATTCGAGGATGTTCAAAATAGCCATAAGCGTAATTGCTGCACATGTGAGGAAGAGACAAATCGGCGGTGGGATGGACCCATACGGCCGGTGTGAAACGCTCGGAAGCCGCGAAGGCTATGGCATTTCACGCGAACGCACATAATAAAGGAGATTCACCCCATGAGGAAATCGCTACTCGTCTTGCTGCTGTGGGCCCCGTTCGCCACGGCATTGATTGTGCAACCCACTGAGCGTCTGGATCAGGCCGCGCAACAGGCCATTCAGCATTTTTTACTGCACAACCGTATTTTTGACTCCCCCCACGACCTGGACAACGCGCCTTATATTATTGCGGCTCAAGGCGGGCGCGTGCTGGGTGCCAACGACGAGCGTGTGCATGCGCGCGGGCATCTGGACCCGGCCCAGCCCAGCTACGGGATCTTTCGGCGGGGCAAGGCCTACACCGACCCCGTTACCCAGGAATTACTCGGCATCAATGCCGACGACATCGGCACTGCACGCTTTGTGCTTGCCGACAGCCTCACCACCTTGGCAGTGCAACGGGTGACCCAGGAAATTCGCCCGGGTGACCGTTTGTTGCGCGCCGAGCCTCCCGTTGCTTTGGCCAGCCTGGAACCCTGCAAACCCGCACCCTTGATTACAGGGCACATCATCGACATCCCCAAGGGCGTCACGCAGATTGGCGTGCTCGATGCTGTGACCCTGAACAAGGGCCGCCGCGATGGCCTGATGGAAGGCCAACTGCTCACGGTGATCAAGGCTGGCGCCACCGTGCGAGACGCCCTCACCGGTACGCCCACGCCGCTCCCGGATGAGCGAGCGGGCACCCTGCTGGTGTTTCGCACCTACGAAAAGCTCAGCTATGCCCTGGTGCTCAGTGCTTCAAGGTCGTTGGCCGTGCAAGACCGTTTCGAGACGGCTCAACAAGCGCAATAAATAGCCTGCTAAATAAGTTACCAACAGAGTTATCCACAGCTTGTTCCGGTCAAGGATGATCATATGAATCCGATAAACAGTAGCGATATTTCCCCGGCAGAGCTGGAAGCCCGGCTACGCTTGCACAGGCTGCCAGAACTGGGGCCCAAGCGTTTTCACGTGTTGATCGAAGCCTTTGGTTGCGCTTCCAAGGCCCTGAGTGCTCCCGCCAGCGCCTGGCGTTCCCTCGGTTTGCCCGCCATCAGTGCCGAGGCCCGACGTAGCCCCAAAGTCCGTGACGGTGCCAGTGAGGCGTTGGCCTGGCTGGCGCGCCCGGCCCAGCATTTGCTGATGTGGGACCAACCAGAGTACCCGGCGTTGCTCGCGCAGATCGACGATGCGCCGCCGTTGTTATTCGTGGCGGGCGACCCCGGTATTCTGGAAAAACCACAGTTGGCCATGGTCGGAAGCCGGCGTGCCTCTCGCCCAGGCATGGACACGGCAGCGGCCTTTTCCCGCAGCCTGGCGAGCGCCGGTTTTGTCATCACCAGTGGGCTGGCGGTGGGCATTGACGGCGCAGCGCACCAGGCGGCATTGGACGTGGGCGGCCATACCATCGGCGTGCTTGGCACTGGCCTGGAAAATTTTTATCCACAGCGCCATCGCAAGCTTGCTGCGGCGATGATCGCCCAAGGCAGCGCCGTGGTTTCCGAGTTTCCGCTGGATACCGCGCCCCAGGCCGGTAATTTCCCACGGCGCAACCGGATTATCAGCGGGTTGTCGTTAGGCGTGCTGGTGGTGGAGGCCAGTATGTCCAGCGGCTCGCTGATCACCGCACGCCTGGCGGCGGAGCAAGGGCGTGAGGTGTACGCGATTCCGGGTTCCATCCACCACCCCGCCGCCAAGGGCTGTCATCAACTGATCCGTGATGGCGCGGTGCTGGTGGAAACCATCGAGCACATTCTTGAAGGCCTGCGCGGTTGGCAGCGGTTGCCCCCTGCTGCGCCGGTGCCCGTGACCCATCCGCTGGTGGCGCTGCTGCACGCGGCACCGCATAGCAGCGAAGCCTTGGCGATTGCCAGCGGCCGGCCGTTGTCCCAAGTGCTGGCCACCCTGACGGAGCTGGAGTTGGAGGGCCAGGTGATTTGCGAAAGCGGGCGCTGGCTGGCGCGGTGTCCGCTTTTGTAGTGGACGTTTTTGGCGCTAGGTTTTGTAACGAAGATCGGTAAACTGCCCAGAGCTTTAGTCCGGAGAGTAAACAATGGTCAACAGGTGGCGTGTGCTGGAAGCCGCACGGGAAATTCGCGCAGGCGCGGTGATCGCCTATCCGACCGAAGCGGTCTGGGGCCTGGGCTGCGACCCGTGGAACGAAGAAGCAGTGGATCGGCTGCTGGCGATCAAGAACCGCTCGGTCGACAAAGGCCTGATCCTGGTGGCGGACAATATTCGTCAGTTCGACTTTCTGTTTGAAGATTTCCCGGACACATGGATCGAACGCATGGCCAGCACCTGGCCAGGGCCGAATACGTGGCTGGTGCCCCATCAAGACTTGCTGCCCGAATGGGTCACGGGTGTGCATGACACCGTAGCGCTGCGGGTCAGTGATCATCCGTTGGTGAGAGATTTGTGCGCCGAGGTCGGCCCGTTGATTTCCACCTCGGCCAACCCACAGGGCCGTCCGGCAGCCCGCACGCGGATTCGCGTGGAGCAGTATTTTCGCGGGCAAGTGGACCTGGTGTTGGGCGGCGCCTTGGGTGGGCGCAAGAACCCGAGCCTGATTCGGGACCTGGTGACGGGTGATGTGGTGCGCCCCTCCTAGGTGCAGCTCGTTCCCACGCTCTGCGTGGGAACGCCGCATTGGACGCTCTGCGTCCGCTTGTGACGCAGAGCGTCACGGTATGCATTCCCACGCAGAGCGTGGGTACGATCTTAAGGCAGCAGGATGGTCGATCCAGTCGTGCGCCGCGCCGACAACTCCGTCTGCGCTTTGGCCGCCTCTGCCAGCGAGTAGCGCTGGTTGATATCAATGCGCACCTTGCCACTTTTGATCATCGAAAACAGATCGTCCGCCATCGCCTGCAAGTTCGCCGGGTTGTTCGCGTAGGTCGCCAAAGTAGGCCGGGTCACGTACAGCGATCCTTTCGCCGACAGAATCCCCAGGTTCACCCCATCCACTGCACCCGACGCATTGCCGAAGCTCACCAACAAGCCCCGCGGTGACACGCTGTCGAGCGAGGTCAGCCAGGTGTCTTTGCCGACGCCGTCATATACCACCGGGCACTTCTTGCCGTCAGTCAATTCCAGTACGCGTTGTGCGACATCTTCCTTGCTGTAGTCGATGGTTTCCCAGGCGCCCAGCGATTTGGCCAAAGCGGCTTTTTCCGGGGAGCTGACCGTACCGATCAACTTCACGCCCAGGGCCTTGGCCCATTGGCAGGCCAGGGAACCCACGCCACCGGCGGCGGCGTGGAACAAAATGGTTTCACCGCCTTTGAGCTCATAGGTCTGGCGCAACAGGTATTGCACGGTCAGGCCTTTGAGCATGGCACCGGCGGCCTGTTCAAAGCTGATCTCATCCGGCAGGTGCACCAAGTTGGCGGCAGGCAACACATGTAGCTCGCTGTAGGCACCCAGCGGGCCGCTACCGTAGGCCACGCGGTCGCCAACTTTGAATTGGCTGACTTCACTGCCCACCGCGTCCACCACGCCAGCGCCTTCCGCACCCAGGCCCGATGGCAGGGCGGGCGGCGCGTAGAGACCACTGCGGAAATAGGTGTCGATGAAGTTCAGGCCGATGGCCTCGTTGCGCACCCGAACCTGCTGTGGGCCAGGCTCCGCTGGCGTGTAGTCCACATATTCAAGTACTTCGGGGCCGCCATGGGCGCTGAACTGGATACGTTTGGCCATCTGCACTTCTCCTTGGGTTCGAATCTGCGTAGCCCCCTATCGGACTCCTAAGCTTGATCCTCGTCAACTGCTGTGCACCTAAGTGCAGTGGCATGTAGGCGCAGTGGTATCCTGTGCGCCCATTTGCCGCCGACGCCCCATGGGCCTCGCGTAGCTTTGCCCGATTCAAGGTGATGCCATGACTACCCGCACCGAGGCCGTTAAAGCCTACCTGCTTGACCTGCAAGACCGCATTTGCAGCGCCCTGGAAACCTTCGAGACGGACACTCGCTTTATCGAAGACGCCTGGACCCGGCCAGCCGGCGGTGGCGGTCGTACCCGTGTGATGGAAAACGGTTCGGTGATCGAAAAAGGCGGTGTCAACTTTTCCCACGTGTTCGGCAGCGGTCTGCCACCGTCTGCCAGTGCCCATCGCCCTGAACTGGCGGGCCGTGGGTTTGAGGCCCTGGGTGTGTCGCTGGTGATCCATCCGCATAACCCTCATGTACCGACTTCCCACGCCAATGTGCGGTTTTTCATCGCTGAAAAAGAAGGTGAAGAACCGGTGTGGTGGTTCGGTGGTGGCTTCGATCTCACCCCGTATTACGGCAATGAAGAAGACTGCATTCACTGGCACCGCGTGGCCGAGCAGGCCTGTGCACCGTTTGGCCCGGATGTGTACTCCCGCTACAAGGCCTGGTGTGACACCTACTTCCACATCAAGCACCGCAACGAGCCCCGTGGCATCGGTGGGCTGTTCTTCGATGACTTGAACGAGTGGGGCTTTGACACCTGCTTCGCCTTCATCCGCGCCATCGGCGATGCCTACATCGATGCCTATCTGCCGATTGTGCAGCGTCGCAAGGCCATGGCGTACACCGAGCAACAACGCCAGTTCCAGGAGTTCCGCCGGGGCCGCTACGTTGAGTTCAACCTGGTCTATGACCGGGGCACCCTGTTCGGCCTGCAATCGGGCGGGCGTACGGAGTCGATCCTGATGTCGCTGCCACCTCAGGTACGCTGGAGCTACGACTGGAAGGCCGAAGCCGGCAGCGAAGAGGCGCGCCTCACCGACTACTTCCTGCAAGACCGTGACTGGCTCGGCGTTGCCGCGCCCAAGGCGGCGGTGTGATGGACCGTTATGTGGTGTTCGGCAACCCCATCGGCCATAGCAAGTCGCCGCTGATTCATCGTCTGTTCGCCGCCCAGACCGGCGAGCAACTGGACTACAGCACGATGCTCGCGCCGTTGGAGGACTTCACCGCCTGTGCCCGTGAGTTTTTCCAACAGGGCCGTGGCGCCAACGTGACCGTGCCGTTCAAGGAAGAGGCCTATCGCTTGGCCAATACCCTGACCGAACGTGCCCAGCGCGCCGGCGCCGTGAACACCTTGAGCAAACTGGCTGACGGCACGTTGTTGGGCGACAACACCGACGGCGCGGGCCTGGTGCGCGACTTGACGGTCAATGCCGGGCTGAGCCTGCAAGGCAAACGCATTCTGTTGTTGGGCGCCGGTGGCGCGGTACGCGGTGCGCTGGAGCCGTTGCTGGCGCAGCAACCCTCGTCGTTGATCATCGCCAACCGCACCGTGGAAAAGGCCGAGCGGCTGGCTGAGCTGTTCGATGACCTGGGCCCGGTGTCTGCCAGTGGTTTCGACTGGTTGCGTGAGCCGGTGGATGTGATCATCAATGCCACGTCGGCCAGCCTGTCAGGCGATGTACCGCCGATTGCCGGCAGCCTGATCGAGCCGGGCAAGACCTTCTGCTACGACATGATGTACGCCAAGGAACCCACCGCATTCTGCCGCTGGGCGAGCGAGCAAGGCGCGGCGGTGGCGATGGATGGCCTGGGCATGCTGGTGGAGCAAGCGGCGGAAGCCTTCTTGCTGTGGCGCGGCGTGCGTCCGGATTCGGGCCCCGTACTGGCCGAACTGCGCCGGCAATTGGCCTGATCCCACACGCTGATGTGGGCACACTTAATGTGGGAGCTGGCTTGCCTGCGATAGCAATAGGTCAGTTACCCATGTGCTGGCTGATCCACCGCTATCGCAGGCAAGCCAGCTCCCACAGTTGATCGGGTTTAATCTTCGAAATGGAGGGGGCAGTTATCCGGCCCCTCCAGCTTCATCAATTCCTCGACCACCTGCGGCCTGGCCCCACGCAACGTCAAGCTACGGCCCAACCCCGCCAACCGCCGCGCCTCCTGGTGCAGCATCTCCACCCCGGAATAGTCGATAAAGTTGATCTGCTGCGCCTCGATCACCACCCGCTCACCCTGCAGACGTTGCAGGCGCACTTGCAGGTAATGGCTGGCGCCAAAAAAGATCGAGCCGCCCACCCGCAACACATCCGCTTCACCGTCGCGCCAGTGTTGCACCCGTGGCTGCGAGGTGCGTTTGAGGTAGAAAAACAGCGACGCCAGCACCCCGGCATAGATCGCCGTTTGCAGCTCCAGCAACAAGGTGGCGACACAGGTCAGGCTCATCACCACAAATTCGGCGCGGCTGACCCGGAACAGCGCACGGATGCCGCGGTGGTCCACCAGGCCCCAGCAGATCAGCAGGATGCTCGCCGCCATGCTCGGGATCGGAATATGCGCAATCAACGCTGCGCCAAATAACGCGAATAACGCCACCCACAGAGCCGAAAAAACCCCCGCCAATGGCGAACAGGCACCCGCCTCATAACTGAGGCCCGAGCGGGTGAACGATCCGGCTGACAGGTATCCGGAAAAAAATCCGCCCACGATGTTGGATAAACCCTGGGCGCGTACTTCCTGGTTGGCGTCGAGCAGTTGTTGCGAGCGGGCGGACAGCGAACGGGCAATCGACAGGCTGGTCACCAACCCCAGCATTCCCACCGCTAC
Organism: Pseudomonas sp. FSL L8-0168; assembly: GCF_037976155.1. NCBI lineage: Bacteria > Pseudomonadati > Pseudomonadota > Gammaproteobacteria > Pseudomonadales > Pseudomonadaceae > Pseudomonas > Pseudomonas sp. FSL L8-0168. Next base: position 5,372,325 of record NZ_CP150262.1, read on the forward strand.
GGCACTGGGCAGCAGGCGTAGTACCAGATCCAGATCCATCGGCAACGGGCTGAACGGCGGCAGTTTGCCAATAAACGAACTGACCCGTGCCACATGCCCGAACATCGCCGGCAACAGCCATGCCGCCAGGCTGCCCAACACCAAGGCGATCAACAATGTCGGCCAACGTGGCACGAGGTACTTGAGCAGCATACCTGCCAGCAATGTACCCAGCCCCAGGGCCAGGGACGCGTGGTCCCACTCGCCACGATGGTCGATCAGCGCCAGCAGGCCATTGATAGCCGTGGCCTGGCTCGGTAAATCCAAGCCGAGCAGGTTGGGCAATTGCCCCAAGGCGATCACTACGGCGGCACCCAGGGTGAAACCCAGCACCACCGAATGGGAGACAAAGTTCACCAACGCGCCGAAGCGCAGCAGGCCGAGCAACCATTGGAATACCCCGGCGAGAAAGGTCAGCAACAGGATGAGGGTGATGTAGTCCTGGGAGCCTGGCACGGCCAGTGGGCTGATGCTGGCGTAAAGCACGATGGAGATGGCGGCCGTGGGCCCGCAGATCAGGTGCCAGGACGAGCCCCACAGGCAGGCGATCAATACTGGGATGATGGCTGCGTAGAGCCCATATTCGGGTGGGAGACCGGCGATCAGTGCGTAGGCAATCGACTGCGGCAGCGCAAGCACAGCGCCGCTGAGGCCGACGATCGCGTCCCGGCCGACGCTGGCGCGGGTTTGGCGCGGCAGCCAGCGCAGGAAAGGCAAGAGTGTATGGCGGTTGGGCCGGGGCATCGCAGGCTCGGATAAAGGGTTTTGGCAAGAGTATCAATATGCATGGGTACCTGTGGGAGCTGGCTTGCCTGCGATGCTGGCGCCTCGGTGTGAGAGGCATACCGGGGTGATGCTATCGCAGGCAAGCCAGCTCCCACGGGGTCGCCGGCAAGCGTCAGAGTTGATCGTTCCCACGCTCTGCGTGGGAATGCTGCTCGGGACGCTCTGCGTCCGATTTTAACGTCAGAGTTTGGCTTTTACCGCCGGCAACGCCTCCTGGCCGTCCAGGGTTTTCACCCCCTCCAGCCATTGGTCTAGGACCGCCGGGTTGGCCTTGATCCACGTCTTCGCCGCCTGCGCATTGCTGACCTTGTTGTTCGCCACGTCAGCCATGATGCTGTTCTCCATGGCCTGGGTAAAACTCAGGTTGGTCAGCAGTTTGCCGACATTGGGGCACGCTTGTGCGTAACCCTTGCGAGTCAAGGTATAGACGCTGCCGGTGGCACCAAAGTACTGCTCGCCGCCCTTGAGGTAGCGCATTTTCAGTTGCACGTTCATCGGGTGCGGGGTCCAGCCGAGAAAGGTGATGAAACGCTGTTTCTTCACCGCTCGCGAGACCTCTGCGAGCATCGCCTGTTCGCTGGACTCGATCAGCTTCCACTGCCCCAGGTCGAAATCATTTTTCTTGATGATCTCCTGCAACGAGATATTGGCTGGTGCGCCGGAGCCGATGCCGTAGATCTTCTTGTCGAACTTGTCGGCAAATGTGTTCAGGTCGGCAAAGTCATGCACCCCGGCGTCCCACACATAGTCCGGCACGGCGAGGGTGAACTCGGTGCCCTCCAGGTTCTTCGCCAGTTGCACCACATCGCCGTTGGCCACGAACTTGTCGTAGAAGCCCTGCTGCGCCGGCATCCAGTTGCCGAGGAAGACATCCACCTGGCCGTCCTTGAGCCCGCCGAAGGTAATCGGCACCGCCAGGGTGTCGACCTTGGGTTGATAGCCCATGCCCGTCAGCAGGAAACTGGTGATAGCGTTGGTGGCGGCAATATCGCTCCAGCCTGGATCGGCCATCTTTACCGTTTCGCAGCGAGTGTCTGCGTACACCTGGGCGCTGCTGAGCACCACCAAACTCAGTACCACGGTCAACTTTTGCATGGCCTTCCCTCTGTCTACTTATTGGTTTTGGCAGGGTTGTGGAAAACGTGCTTTGCGCTCCAGGTCATCAAGGTCGATATGGTTGCGCATGTACTGCTGACTGGCGTCTACCAGTGGCTGGTGATCCCAGCTCTTGAGCTTGCCTTGGGTCAGCGCTTCAAACACCAGGCGGCGACGGCGTTGGCTGGCGAGCACCTGTTGATGGATCGCCGGGATGTCCCATTTAGCCCGCGCTTCGCGCAAGAACGCCTCGAACAATGGCCGATGTTCAGCTGACTGGCTGAGGTTTTCCTGCTCGTTCGGGTCGTTGTACAGATCGAACAATAGGCAAGGATCGTCCTCGCTGTAGATGAATTTGTAGGCGCCCCGGCGAATCATCATCAATGGGCTGACGGTGCCTTCGGCCATGTATTCGCCAAACACTTCGTCATGCCCGCCCTGCCCCTGCAAGTGCGCGACCAGCGAGCGGCCGTCCAGCGGCAAGTGCGGATCCAGTTCGCCGCCGGCCAATTCCACCAGGGTCGGCAACAAGTCGGCGGTCGACACGGCCTGGGCGACGCGGCCAGCGGCGAACTGCCCCGGTGCACTGATCAGCAGCGGCACGCGGGCGGCCATTTCAAACCAGTGCATTTTGTACCAGAGGCCGCGCTCGCCAAGCATGTCGCCGTGGTCGCCAGAGAAAATGATCAGGGTGTCGTCGGCCAGGCCGGTGTCTTCCAGGGTCTGCAGCAGCTTGCCGACGTTGCTGTCGATGTAGCTGCAGGCACCGAAGTAGGCGCGGCGGGCGTCGCGGATCTTATCCACAGGCAGCGGTTTGTCCCACAAGTCATAAACCTTGAGCAGCCGCTGGGAATGCGGGTCGAGATCGGCCTGGGGCGGCGTCGCGGGCATTGGGATCTCGGTGTCGGCGTAGAGGTCCCAGAACGGCTTGGGAATGGTGTAAGGGTCGTGGGGATGAGTCATCGACACGGTCAGGCAGAACGGCTGGTCGCCCGGCTCGCGGATGTGGTCGAACAGATATTGCTGGGCCTTGAACACCACCTCTTCGTCGAAATCCAGCTGGTTGGTGCGTACACACGGACCGGCTTGCAGCACCGAGGACATGTTGTGATACCAGGTAGGGCGTACGTCTGGCTCATCCCAGTTCACCGCCCAGCCGTAGTCGGCGGGGTAGATGTCGCTGGTCAGGCGTTCCTCATAGCCGTGCAACTGGTCGGGGCCGCAGAAGTGCATCTTGCCCGACAGTGCGGTGCGGTAGCCCAGGCGGCGCAAGTAGTGGGCATAGGTCGGCACGTCGGCGGGGAAATCGGCGGCGTTGTCGTAGGCGCCGATCTTGCTCGGCAACTGGCCGCTGACCAAGGTGAAGCGCGACGGTGCGCACAACGGGCTGTTGCAATAGGCAGCGTCGAACACCACGCCTTGTGCCGCCAGGCGGCTGAGGTTGGGCAGCTTGATCGGGGAAGGCCCGTAGAACGGCAGCATCGGCGCGGCCATCTGATCGGCCATGATGAAAAGAATATTCTTGCGCTTCATGGTTTCTCGGCATTCCATAGGCAGTGTTTATGCCAATGAGCATGCGGGCCTTAAATTATGGGGTAAAGCCCATGCACAGCAATGACTAGGATAAGTTGAGCTTATGTATGAAGCGTTGGGTGGCCTCTCTCTCGATTTGCTGCGCGCCTTTGAGGCGGCGGCGCGTCATCGCAGTTTCACCGCGGCCGCGATGGAGCTGGGTACCACCCAACCGGCGGTCAGCCAGCAAATCAAACGCCTTGAAGAGCAACTGGCGATCCGCCTGTTTGATCGCATTTACCGCGGCATCGAACTGACCGACGCTGGCGCCCTGCTGTTCGAGCATGTGCAAGGCGGCCTGCAGAACATCAACCAGGGCCTCGGCGCCATCACTCAACAAAGCCAGCATGAAGTGCTGCAAGTCGCCACCGACTTTGCCTTCGCCGCCTATTGGCTGATGCCACGCCTGCATCGCTTTCACCAGGCCAACCCGCAGGTGGATGTCAGCCTGGTCACCAGTGAGCGCAACCACGCCACGCTGCGCAGCGATATTGATGTGGCGGTGCTGTTTGGCGATGGCCGTTTCAAGCAGGGCGAAAGCCTGTGGTTGTTCAATGAGGAAGTGTTCCCGGTGTGCAGCCCGCAGTGGCTCAAGGAGCAGGTCGCGCCCCTGACGGTGCAGACCTTGCAAGACTGCCCGTTGCTGCACCTGCGCCAGGAAAACAACAGCCAGTGGTTCGACTGGAATGGCGTGTTCCGTGAATTGGGTATCACGGCTGCGCCGACCCCTGGGCAATTGCGCTTTGACAACTACACCTTGCTGATCCAGGCCGCGATTGCCGGCCAGGGCGTCGCCATCGGCTGGCGCCACCTGGTGGATAACCTGCTGGAGCAGAATTGGCTGTGCCGGCCGATCAGCCACACGGTGACGTCGCGCTTGGGCTATTACGTGGTGCAGCCCCAGCGCAAACGCCGTGGGCAGTTGGTGGACCGCTTTGTCGAGTGGCTGGTGGCGGAACAGGCCAACAGTGCGCAGTCGTTGACCGGGCTGGCCCTGCCGTCGATTGCGGTCTAGGATCGGCGCACAGTGGAACCGGAGTCTGTCATGCAACGTATCAAGGGCTACCACGCCCATATCTACTTCGACGCCAGCACGATTGAGCAGGCGCGCGCGCTCTGTGAAGACGCCGCCAAGTTGTTCCCGCTGCGCATGGGCCGCGTGCACGAGCGGCCCGTGGGCCCGCACCCGGATTGGAGTTGCCAGTTGGCGTTCGAGCCGGAATATATCGGCGTGGTGTTGCCGTGGCTGGCGCTGCATCGCAATGGTCTGGTGGTGTTCCTGCACCCTGAAACCGGTGATGACCTCAAGGACCACACCGATTACGCCATCTGGATGGGTGCGATGCGCGAACTGGACCTGTCTATTTTTTAGCCTTTCCTACCCGATAATCCCGCGTCTTTCCCTAAGTAAAAACAGGATGAGTTGTAGGATTTATCTTGTCTTGTCTCATTATATGGGATTGATATTTATATATTGAGATATTCCGCGCCCTAGGTTTATATTCGCCCATCTGCTTTTATCAGCACCCACTCATTTCAGGTGAAGCGATGCAGGCGCAATTGATCGCGCTCGATTGGGGGACCAGCTCCCTTCGTGCTTACAAACTCGGCCCCGCGGGGGTTGTGCTGGAACAGCGCTCGCTGGCTACGGGCATCATGCATTTGCCCACAGCGTCCCGGGAAATAGCCGGTGTGCTGTGCACCGATGGCTTTGAACTGGCGTTCGATAGCGCCTGTGGCGATTGGCTTGATGCCCAGCCCGAGCTGCCGGTGATCGCTTGCGGCATGGTCGGCAGCGCACAGGGTTGGAGCGAGGCGGCCTATCGCAGCACGCCCGTGGATGTCGCCAGTCTCGGCCAGGCATTGCATGGCATACGCAGCCTGCGTGGGGTGCAGGTGCATATCGTGCCGGGGGTGATCGAGCAAGTGGGTCTGCCCAATGTCATGCGTGGCGAAGAAACCCAAGTGCTCGGCGTACTGCAAGGGCTAGGGCCCCAGGTGTTGATCGGCCTGCCCGGCAGCCATTCCAAGTGGGTCGAGGTGGTGGAAGGCCGCATTACCCATTTCGATACCTTCATGACTGGCGAAGTGTTTGCGGTGTTGAGCAAGCACAGCATTCTGGGGCGTACCCAACAAGCAAGCGAGCAGTTCCAGGCCGAGGCGTTTGATCGAGGCGTGCGCGTGGCGCTGTCCAACGATGGTCAGCGTGGCGTACTTTCGACCCTGTTCAGTGCCCGTACCCTTGGGCTGACCGCGCAGCTGGCGCCCGACCAGCAACCCGATTACCTGTCTGGCCTGCTCATCGGCCATGAGCTCGCCGGCTTGCCAGATTCGGCCAAACATCAGCCGATCATCCTGGTCGGCGCTGCTGCACTTTGCGCCCGCTATCAACGCGCCCTCGCCCTTTGCGGATTTGCCCACGTCAGCCTGGCGCAAGAAGCCACCGAGCGTGGCCTGTGGCAACTGGCGCAAGCCGCCGGGCTCATTCGACCTGTACTGGAGGCCTGACATGCTCAAGCAAGCACTCGCACAAAACGGTTTGATCGCCATCCTGCGCGGCCTACGCCCCGACGAAGCCCAGGCGGTCGGCCAAGTGCTGTACGACGCGGGGTTTCGCGTGATCGAAGTGCCGCTCAACTCGCCAGACCCTTACACCAGCATCCGCATCCTGCGCGACAGCTTGCCCGCCGATTGCCTGATCGGTGCCGGCACGGTGTTGACGCCTGAGCAGGTCGAACAGGTCAAGGCCGCCGGAGGCCAGGTGATCGTCATGCCCCACAGCGATGCCAAGGTGCTGCGTGCCGCTAAAGCGGCGGGCCTGTACTTGTCGCCTGGGGTAGCCACGCCTACGGAGGCCTTTGCCGCACTGGCCGAAGGCGCCGATGTGTTGAAGCTGTTCCCGGCCGAGCAGATGGGCCCTTCAGTGATCAAGGCATGGCTGGCGGTATTGCCGGCGGGCACATTGCTGCTGCCGGTGGGCGGCATCACCCCGGACAACATGCAGGTGTTTACCGACGCCGGCGCCAAGGGCTTCGGATTGGGTTCCGGGCTGTTCAAGCCGGGCATGACAGTGGATCAGGTTGCGAGCCGTGCCCAGGCTTATGTCGCCGCCTGGAAAGCCCTCGGCTGAGAGCATATTCCGCGCCCACAGGCGCTGCATCTATAAGAGAGACAAGAGATGAAAATCACCAAACTGACGACCTTTATCGTTCCGCCGCGCTGGTGCTTCCTCAAGGTCGAAACCGACCAGGGTGTGACCGGCTGGGGCGAGCCGGTGGTCGAGGGCCGCGCTCACACGGTGGCCGCCGCCGTGGAAGAACTGTCCGACTACCTGATCGGCAAAGACCCACGCAATATCGAAGATATCTGGACCGTGCTCTATCGCGGCGGCTTCTACCGAGGCGGCGCGGTGCACATGAGCGCCCTCGCCGGTATCGACCAAGCGTTGTGGGACATCAAGGGCAAAGCCCTCGGTGTGTCGGTCAGCGATCTGCTGGGCGGCCAGGTGCGTGACAAGATTCGCGTGTACTCATGGATCGGCGGTGACCGCCCCGCCGACACCGCCCGTGCTGCCAAAGAGGCCGTAGCGCGTGGCTTCACGGCGGTAAAAATGAACGGCACCGAAGAATTGCAGTTCGTCGACAGCTTCGAAAAAGTCGACCTGGCCCTGGCTAACGTCGCTGCCGTGCGCGATGCGGTCGGCCCTAACGTGGGTATCGGCGTCGACTTCCATGGCCGCGTGCACAAGCCGATGGCCAAGGTGCTGATGAAAGAGCTCGACCCATACAAACTGATGTTCATTGAAGAGCCGGTGCTGAGCGAAAACTACGAAGCACTGAAAGAACTGGCGCCGCTGACCAGTACGCCGATCGCCCTGGGCGAGCGCCTGTTCTCGCGCTGGGATTTCAAGCGGGTGCTCAGCGAAGGCTACGTCGACATCATTCAGCCGGACGCCTCCCACGCCGGTGGGATTACCGAAACCCGCAAGATCGCCAACATGGCCGAAGCCTACGACGTGGCCTTGGCCCTGCACTGCCCACTGGGCCCGATTGCCTTGGCGGCATGCCTGCAATTGGATGCGGTTTGCTACAACGCGTTTATCCAGGAGCAGAGCCTGGGTATTCACTACAACGAAAGCAATGATCTGCTCGACTACGTGCGAGACCCGGGCGTATTCGACTATGACCAGGGCTTTGTGAAGATCCCCAACGGCCCAGGTCTGGGCATTGAGATCAACGAGGAGTATGTGGTTGAGCGCGCGGCCATCGGCCATCGCTGGCGCAATCCGATCTGGCGCCATGCCGATGGCAGCTTTGCCGAGTGGTGATTTCCACTTGATTGAAACGCGCTAAAAATGTGGGAGCTGGCTTGCCTGCGATGGCGGTGGGCCAGTCACCGCAGCGGTGCCATTCATGCCGCCATCGCAGGCAAGCCAGCTCCCACATTGAGCGCGTTCCTTCCTCAACAAATATAAAAAGAGGCACCCCCATGCACCCTGAATCCCTCACCGGGCAGGCTTCTTTAGTCACGCCTAGCAGAAAGCGCTTTTTCATCATGGTGCTGCTGTTCATCACCGTGGTCATCAACTACCTCGACCGTAGCAACCTGTCGATTGCCGCGCCCGCGCTGACCAGCGAGCTGGGGATCGACCCGGTGCAAGTCGGGCTGATTTTCTCTGCCTTCGGCTGGACGTACGCGGCCATGCAAATCCCGGGTGGCTGGCTGGTAGATCGGGTGCCGCCGCGCATTCTCTACACGGCCGCCCTGCTGCTGTGGTCGATTGCCACCGTGATGCTAGGTTTCGCCGCCAGCTTTATCGCGCTGTTCGTGCTGCGCATGGCCGTGGGCGCGTTGGAGGCGCCGGCCTATCCCATCAACAGCCGTGTGGTCACCACCTGGTTTCCCGAGCGCGAGCGTGCCACGGCTATCGGCGTCTATACCTCCGGGCAATTCGTCGGCCTGGCGTTCCTCACTCCGGTACTGGCGTGGCTGCAGCACCAGTACGGCTGGCACATGGTGTTTGTGGTGACCGGGGGCGTCGGCATCCTGTGGGCCGCGATCTGGTACGCGGTGTACCGCGAGCCCAAGGATTTCAAAGGCGTCAACGAAGCCGAAGTCCAACTGATCCGCGACGGTGGCGGGCTGGTGGACATGCAGGCTAAAACCGTCAAGGCACCCTTCAGTTGGACCGACCTCGGCATCGTGCTGAGCAAGCGCAAGCTGTGGGGCATCTACCTGGGCCAGTTTTGCCTGAACTCCACGCTGTGGTTCTTCCTGACCTGGTTCCCGACGTACCTGGTGAAATATCGCGGCATGGACTTTATCCAGTCTGGCTTGCTGGCCTCCTTGCCGTTCCTGGCCGCGTTTGTGGGCGTGCTGTGTTCGGGGGTGTTTTCCGATTGGCTGATTCGGCGTGGGGCGTCAGTGGGCTTTGCGCGCAAGTTGCCGATCATCAGCGGGCTGCTGATTTCCACGGCGATCATCGGGGCCAACTACGTGGAATCGACGGGGTGGGTCATCGCGTTTCTGGCGGTGGCGTTTTTCGGCAATGGCCTGGCGTCGATCACCTGGTCGTTGGTGTCGACCTTGGCGCCTGCCCGTCTGCTGGGGCTGACCGGCGGGGTGTTCAACTTCATTGGCAACCTGGCGGCGATTGCCACACCTATCGTGATTGGTTTTCTGGCCAGTGGCTCATCGTTTGCGCCGGCCATCACCTATATCGCGGTCTTGGCGTTGCTCGGTGCGCTTTCCTACATATTGCTGGTCGGCAAAGTCGAGCGGATCGAGCTGTAAAAAGGGCGACCTTCGGGTCGCCTTTTTTTGTTCTACGGCACCGACATCTCGTTGCGAAATATATTGTGCGGGTCCCAGCGCTGCTTGGTACGGCGCAAGCGGCTTTCGATCATCAGATCGGGAAAGAAGATTTTGTACCACTGGGGGTTTTTGCCGTTGGCCGGGTTACCCCCTTTGTAAGTCATGTCGAGGTCGGGGTAATTGATGTAGCAGCCTTCGAACGCATCGTTGAGCGGCACGCCTTGAGCGTCGGCAAACGCGTTGAAGTACAGCCCCCGGATCCAGTCAGCATGGACTTGGTCCGCAGCGGCGCTGTCGCCGTGCCAGTAACATTGGGGTTGCCACTTGAGGAAGGACGACCGCTGGGCGGCCGACGACTCCTTGCGTACGGGCGCACTGGCGGCGTTGATCTGGCCGCCGAAGGACTGGATCTGGATCAGGCTTTGTGTCAGGTGGTTGTCTGGGTCTGGCCAGGTCAAGGCCCGCCAGATGGCCTCTAATACGTGAGGGCTGAATTCACCTTTCTGATAGGCCGATTTGTAGCGCCCACGCTGATTGTCTCCCGAACCATTCAATGTTTGCTGGCACGCCAGCCAATCCAGGCGCCGCGCCGCAGCCTGGGCGGATGACACTGAGTCGATGGGGCGCCCGCCGGCTGTGCCAGGCGGCAAATGGACCACATGAAACGGCACCAGCGACTCGGTGGCAGGTAAGCCGATGGCCGTGAGCATCTTGTCGACAAAATCATCGAAGGGCGCAAGGTCGTTCAGCTCACCCTCCTTGTCCACATAATGGATGCCCAGGGTGATATTGCCTGTGTGCTCGTGGCGCATTTCCAGTTTGGTCGCCAGGCCCCAGGTGTCCGGGTTGTTCTGATGGCTGGCAAACCATAGCTGGTAAGCCACCAGCAGATTGTTCAGTGCATCCTGGGTCAGTACTGACCAATCCCATTCCAACACCAGCCACAGTACTTCTTTGGGGGCCGGTGGCAGGTCTTCGAAGTAATAGCTGGTGATAATGCCGAATTGCCCACCCCCCGCACCGCAGCACGCGGCGAACAGGTCCAATTCGTCCTGTTGCGTGCTGTCCCGGCTGACATGGCGCGGTTCGAGCCCTTTGCCTTGGCTGTCAGGCACCAGGATATCGACCCCGCTGAGCCAGTCACACACCAGTCCATACTTGCGCGACAGCAGCCCGTAGCCGCCACCACAAATGTGCCCGCCCAGGCCCACTGAGTAACATGACCCGCCGGGCAGGGTCTTGTTGGCTTGCTTGTACAACGCGCTATAGCTGTCCCAGACCTGGCTGCCGGCCTCGAGGCGAAAGCGGTAGCGAAAGGGCTGCGTGGGATTCAGCTCGGAACCGATCTGGCCGCTGGCATCGTAGACCACTCGGTTCAGCGCGCTGATATCCAGGATCGATAGCACCTCATGCGGGCTGTCGGGCATCTTGTTGGCGACAAACCCTTCGTAGCAATGACCGCCGCTGCGTACGGTGATGCGCCCATTGGGCAGGGCCAATGCCTGGGCGGCGGCGTCCATGATGTCTTGCGGGCTGCGGCACAGGTAAATCAGATTGGCGCCCTTGTTCGACGACTGGCCCTGCACGTTTCCCAAGGGCCAGCGCAGGTTGAAGCCTTTTTGTAGGGCTGAGTGACGACGGTCTGAAACCGTGACGAGATCAAATGCCATGATGTACTCCTTAAAGAGACAAGAATGACTTCTGATGCGGCTAACTTAACGACCGAGGGGCAAGGACTGCAGGACTTGCGAAGGTGGTTAGACGGCAAAGGGCACGAAGTGCGATAAAAAAGGAGGTGGGCGACATGCCCACCTCCTTTGAAGCCTAGCGTATGAGCTGCGGTCGTTGTGCAGTTTACTTGCGTGCGTTGCGAACACCTTCCGACAGCGCCGCGCACAGGGTCAGTACGCCATCAATGGCTTGCTGGTCGTTCTTGGCCGTGGCGATGTGATCGATCAGCGCCGAACCCACTACCACCCCGTCTGCCAGGCGTGCGATGGCCGCTGCCTGGTCCGGTGTGCGGATACCAAAGCCGATGCTGATCGGCAGGTCGGTATGACGGCGCAGGCGGGTCACGGCTTCTTCGACGTGTTCCAGAGTGGCGGCGCCCGCCCCGGTAACACCGGCGACCGACACGTAATACACAAACCCGGAGCTGCCATTGAGCACAGTAGGCAGGCGCACATCATCGGTGGTCGGCGTGGTCAGGCGGATAAAGTCGATGCCTGCGGCCTGGGCCGGGTCGCACAGCTCGCCGTTGTGCTCGGGGGGCATGTCCACCACGATCAGGCCGTCGACGCCAGCTGCCTTGGCATCGGCAATGAACTGCGACACGCCATATTTATGGATCGGGTTGAAATAGCCCATCAACACCAGCGGCGTGTCGTTGTTGTCCTGGCGGAACTCGCGAACCATCTGCAGGGTTTTCAACAGGTTCTGTTTGGCGGCCAGCGCGCGGATATTGGCCAGTTGAATGGCCGGGCCGTCGGCCATCGGGTCGGTGAAGGGCATGCCCAGTTCGATCACGTCGGCGCCAGCGGCCGGCAAGCCCTTGAGGATCGCCAGCGAGGTGTCATAGCCGGGGTCGCCAGCGGTGACGAAGGTCACCAGGGCGGCGCGGTTTTGTTCTTTAAGTTGCGCAAAGCGCGTTTGCAGGCGGCTCATCAGTGTTTCTCCTGCTTGGACTGTTCCATATGGTGCATCACGGTCTGCATGTCTTTGTCGCCACGGCCCGAGAGATTGACCACCATCAGATGATCCTTGGGCAAGTTTGGCGCGCGCTTGAATACTTCAGCCAGGGCGTGGGCGCTTTCCAGGGCAGGAATGATCCCTTCCAGGCGGCAGCATTTGTGGAAGGCTTCCAGGGCTTCGTCGTCCGTTACCGAGGTGTATTGGACGCGGCCAATGTCATGCAACCAGGCGTGTTCCGGGCCGATGCCGGGGTAGTCCAGGCCTGCGGAAATCGAGTGGGCGTCGATGATCTGGCCGTCGTCGTCCTGCAGCAGGAAGGTGCGATTGCCGTGCAGCACGCCCGGGACGCCGCCGTTGAGGCTGGCGGCGTGCTTGCCGGTTTCGATGCCATGGCCTGCGGCTTCAACGCCGATGATCTCGACGCTGGTGTCATCCAGGAACGGGTGGAACAGGCCCATGGCGTTGGAACCGCCGCCGATGCACGCCACCAGGCTGTCCGGCAGGCGGCCTTCCTGGGCTTGCAGCTGGGTGCGGGTTTCCTTGCCGATCACGGCCTGGAAGTCGCGCACCATCGCCGGGTATGGGTGTGGGCCGGCCACGGTGCCGATCAGGTAGAAGGTGCTGTCGACGTTGGTGACCCAGTCGCGCAGGGCTTCGTTCATGGCGTCTTTGAGGGTGCCGGTGCCGGCGACCACGGGGATGACCTCGGCGCCCAGCAGCTTCATGCGAAACACGTTGGCCTGCTGGCGCTCGATGTCGGTGGTGCCCATGTAGATCACGCATTGCAGGCCAAAGCGCGCCGCCACAGTTGCGGTGGCCACGCCGTGCATGCCGGCGCCGGTCTCGGCGATGATGCGTTTCTTGCCCATGCGCCGGGCCAGCAGGATCTGGCCGATGCAGTTGTTGATCTTGTGCGCGCCGGTGTGGTTGAGCTCTTCGCGCTTGAGGTAGATCTTGGCGCCGCCGCAGAACTCGGTGAGGCGTTCGGCAAAGTACAGCGGGCTTGGGCGTCCGACATAATCGCGCTGAAAGTAGGCCAATTCTTCGTTAAACGCCGGATCTACCTTCGCCGCTTCGTATTCACGGGCCAAGTCGAGAATCAACGGCATCAGGGTTTCAGCGACGTAGCGGCCGCCGAACGCACCGAACAGGCCGTTGGCGTCGGGGCCGTTGCGTAGATCGGTCTGGGACTGAGTCATGGGACGCTCCAGGAAAAATGTGTTTAAAGGCAATGACGGTCACTCTACTCGTGACGCCCTGGCCTGAAAACCGATAAGATCGCCGTAACCTGTCAGGAAAACTCACAGATGAGTCGTAATCTCCCGCCCCTTAATGCCCTGCGCGCTTTTGAAGCCACTGCTCGCCTTAACAGCGTCAGCCAGGCTGCGCAGCTATTGCACGTGACCCACGGTGCTGTCAGCCGGCAGTTGAAAGTACTGGAGGAGCATTTGGGCGTGAGCCTGTTCGTCAAGGATGGACGCGGCCTTAAACTCACAGATGCTGGCGTCAGGCTACGAGATGCCAGCAGCGAGGCTTTTGAGCGGTTGCGCGACGTGTGCGCTGAACTCACCCAACGCGGCGCTGATGCGCCCTTCGTTCTTGGCTGTTCAGGCAGCTTGCTGGCGCGTTGGTTTATCCCTCGGCTGGGGCGGTTGAATGCCGACTTGCCGGATTTACGCCTGCACCTGTCGGCGGGCGAAGGCGATCTGGACCCGCGCCGTCCGGGGCTGGATGCCCTGCTGGTATTCGCTGAGCCGCCTTGGCCGGCGGACATGCAAGTGTATGAATTGGCCAGCGAGCGTATCGGCCCGGTCTTGAGCCCCCGTTTCGCCGGTTTTGAACACCTGCGTCAGGCCCCAGCGTCGGAACTGCTGGAGCAACCCTTGCTTCACACCACGTCAAGGCCGCAAGCCTGGCCCAGTTGGGCACGGCAACACGGCATCGAACCCGGTGCGCTGAAGCTCGGCCAGGGGTTTGAGCATTTGTATTATTTACTGGAAGCGGCGGTTGCCGGCTTGGGAGTGGCAATTGCGCCAGAACCGCTGGTGGCAGAGGACCTGCGAGCGGGTCGCCTGGTGGCGCCGTGGGGGTTCAGTGAAACCCCGGCGCACCTGGCGTTGTGGCTACCCAAGCGCGCCGCAGACGGGCGCGCCGGGCAGTTGGCGCAATGGCTCAAGGCTGAGCTGTTGCGTCAACCGGTGTAACCGGTCAATCAGTCACCGCGCTTGCACAGCAGGTAAGCCGCCAGCAGGCCCAGCGCGCCCACGGCGACGCCAGCGGTCGTCCATGGGTGCTCTTGTGCGTAGTCACGGGTGGCAGCGCTGGTTTCGCGGATTTTGACTTTGCTTTCTTCGTAGGCGTCGCTGATCAGATGGCGAGAGTGCTTGAGCGCGTTCTCGGCATTGCTCTTCAAGGCCTTCAGCGTTTTGCGCGACTCATCGGACGCGTCGTCCTTGAGGCTCTCCAGAGATTTGAGCAGGCTCGAAATCTCGGCTTCCATGCTTTCCAGCGACGCTTTGCGTAAAGAAGTGTTGGCCATGTGGACATCTCCTGAAGTGATTGAGTGGCGTGTGTAGATACCGACTGCGCCGGTTTCAGAAAGTGCAGTAATTCTGAACTTTCGCCTCCCAACGGTCGCCTGAAGCAGTACGCACATTCGCTGCTAGTCTTGATTGACGACCTAAAGGAGAAACGCCATGAGTGATCATCACACGTACAAGAAAGTCGAACTGGTAGGCTCTTCCACCACCAGCATCGAAGACGCGATCAACAATGCCCTGGCCGAAGCCAACAAGAGCATCAAGCATCTGGAATGGTTTGAGGTGACCGAAACCCGTGGTCACATCAAGGATGGCAAGGCTGCACACTTCCAGGTCACGCTCAAAGTGGGATTCCGCATTGCCAGTAGTTGATCGGCAGAGTTGAACTTTGCCCGCTGGCCGATTGCCATAACCTGCGCTACAAACAACGGGTGCCGACGCGATGAGCGTCGGCACGCTCTTTTTGATCAGCGCAAGGAAAGTAACGGATGAAGAAGTTTCTGTTAGCGGTAGGGTTGTTGAGCATTGCGGGTACCGCTATGGCGGCGGGCAAGCCTTGTGAAGAGCTGAAAAGCGAAATCGCAGCGAAAATCGACGCCAAGGGTGCTTCGGGGTATTCGCTGGAAGTGGTGGACAAAGGTGCTACGCCAAGTGACCACACAGTAGTTGGCACCTGCGAAGGTGGCACCAAGGAAATTGCCTACAAGCGCGGCTAACCTCGTGCTGTATAAGCGACGCACCTGTGGCGAGGGAGCTTGCTCCCGCTGGGCTGCGTAGCGGCCCCAAAAAAATGGGAGCGCTGCGCACTCCAGCGGGAGCAAGCTCCCTCGCCACAGGTATATCGTTTTACCATTCAGCCCTTCATCACTTGTGCGAGCAGCTCGTAGGAATGAATCCGGTCGGCGTGCTCATACAGGTCACTGGTAAAAATCAGCTCATCAGCGCCGGTCTGCTCGATCAACACCTCCAGCTTGCCGCGAATCTTCGCCGGGCTGCCCACCATGGCCAGGCCGAGGAAGCTGCCCACCGCGTCTTTTTCGTGAGGTAACCACAGGCCGTCCATGGTTTTTACTGGAGGGCGCTGCACCAGGCTCTGGCCGCGCATCAACGCGAGAATACGCTGGTACACCGAGGTGGCCAGGTAATCGGCCTGCTCATCGGTGTCCGCGGCCACCAGCGGAATGCCGAGCATCACGTAGGGCTTGTCCAGCACCGCCGAAGGCTTGAAGTGATTGCGGTACACGCGAATTGCTTCGTGCATCAGGCGCGGCGCGAAATGGGAGGCGAAGGCGTAAGGCAAGCCACGCTCACCGGCCAATTGCGCGCTGAACAGGCTTGAACCCAGCAGCCACACTGGCACATTGGTGCCGGTGCCCGGTACCGCGATAACCCGTTGGTCGGGCGTACGCGGGCCCAAGTAGGCCATCAGCTCGGCCACATCTTCGGGGAAGTCATCGGCACTGCCGGAGCGCTCACGGCGTAGGGCGCGGGCGGTCATCTGGTCGGAACCGGGGGCGCGCCCCAGGCCCAGGTCGATACGGCCAGGGTAGAGGCTTTCCAGGGTGCCGAACTGCTCGGCGATCACCAGTGGCGCGTGGTTAGGCAGCATCACCCCGCCGGAACCCACGCGAATGGTCGAGGTGCCGCCTGCCAGGTAACCGAGCAGTACCGAGGTAGCCGAACTGGCGATACCGTCCATATTGTGGTGCTCGGCTACCCAGAAACGGTGGTAACCGAACTTCTCCACATGCTGGGCCAGGTCCAGGGAATTACGCAGGGACTGCGCCGGGTTGCCGTCGGCGCGCACGGGCACGAGGTCAAGGGTCGAGAATTTTACGTCGGACAGCGATTTCATCAGCCTGCTTCTCCAATAGGGCGTACAGGCTTTTTTAAACGAGCCAAAACCTGCCGCTGCATGTGCATACCCTATGCAATGAGGGCATATACCCGAGATTCAATAGTAACCGCCAAATTTCCTACTTAATCACTAGGTTTTTCTTACAAGTGAACTTTGCCGCGGCGTCTATCCTCAGAACCCTTACCGACGCAAAACCACCGTTCGAGGAGAAAGCTATGAGTATCGTTAAAAAGGCATCCGCGCATTGGGAAGGTGACCTGAAGACTGGCCTGGGCTCCATTTCCACCGAAACCGGCGTGCTGCGCGAAGCGCCCTACGGCTTCAAGGCCCGCTTCGAGGGCGGCAAGGGTACCAACCCTGAAGAATTGATCGGCGCGGCTCACGCCGGCTGTTTCTCCATGGCGTTTTCCATGATTCTTGGCGACGCCGGGCTCAAGGCTGACAGTATCGACACCCAGGCCGAAGTGACCCTGGACCAGGTCGAGGGCGGCTTTGCGATTACAGCAGTGCATCTGATCCTGAAGGCCAAAATTCCAGGCGCGAGCCAGGCGCAGTTCGATGAACTGAGCAAAAAGGCCAAGGAAGGGTGCCCGGTGTCCAAGGTGCTGAATGCAACCATCACCTTGGATGCCACGCTGGTCAACTGACACAGCAGTCATCTTGTGTGGGAGCGGGCTTGCTCGCGAATGCGGTGGATCAGCCGATATCTTCGGTGCCTGATACTGCGTATTCGCGAGCAAGCCCGCTCTCACATTTTTGGTGCTGCGTTAAATTAGAACTCGTGTTTGCAAAATGTGGTCGAATAGCCCATGCAGCCTAGGCGCACACTCGTGCGCAGCGCATTCAGGGAGCTCCACACATGAAACGTTTTGCCTTGGCAATCATCTGCGGTGTATTGGCCACTTCGGCCGTGGCCGCGCCAAAAGATTGTGAAGAGCTCAGGAAAGAAATCGAAGTGAAGATCCAGGCCAAGGCGATTCCGTCCTACACCCTGGAAATCATCACCGCCGAAGAAGCCAAGAACCATGACGAAGCCATGATTGTCGGCTCATGCGAAAGCGGCACCAAGCGCATCATCTATCAAAAGAACAACGACTGATTCAGATGCAGTTCACGCTGCGCTCTTCGGCCAATAGCTGGCGGGTTGAGTCGTACAGCCGGATGTTGGGCGTGAACGCCAGTGATCGCCCTTCCAGCACATAGTGCTGGCCGGCCTGAAAGTGGTCGTACTGCAGCGTCATGAAGCAGGTGCGATACATCATCTGGCTGAGGCCACCCAGGCCGCCGCCGGCGGGCACTTCAAAGTCAAAGCGCACCATCAGCTCGTGAGGGCCGGGAGGCATTTGAAAAAAGCGCCCGTCGTCGAGGTTTTTCCCGTCCAGGCGCTGAGCCATCACCAACTTGGAACCCGGTGTCGGCGTGGTGAAATCCACCCAGGCCTGCTGCGGGTCCACAGGGGGGATGGGGGTATAGGCGCAAGCGCTGAGGAACACAGCGGCGAGGGGAAGCACAAGCTGGCGCATGGCAGGTACTCAACACGAAGAGAGGCTTGAGTATAAACACGCCATGCCGTGGAAAAATCCCCTGCAAGCGCGATAGTCTGGCGAACCCATCATCCAGGAGCAGTCAGGGCATGATCAGGCGTTTTCTTCCAGGGCTGATGGTTGTGCTGCTCAGCGGCTGCTCCAGTGTCAGTTATTACAGCCAGTTGGCGAGTGGCCAGTGGCAGCTGTTGCGGGCCCGGGAGCCGGTTGCCGAGGTCATCGCCGACCCTGCTCGCCCGCCAGTGCTGCGCGAGCATCTGGCTCAATCGCAGAGAGCCCGAACCTTTGCCAGTGAACAACTGCATCTGCCTGACAACCAAAGTTATCGGCTGTATGCCGATATCGGCCGGCCCTATGTGGTCTGGAATGTCTTTGCCACGCAGGAATTTTCTCTGTCACCACAGAACCATTGCTTTCCCATCGCCGGTTGCGTCGCCTATCGCGGCTACTACAACCAAGGCGCTGCGCGGGGCGAGGCGGCGCTGTTGCGGCAGCAGGGCATGGATGTGTCGATTGGTGGCGTGGAGGCCTATTCCACCCTGGGCTGGTTCAACGACCCGATCATGAGTTCGATGATGAGCTGGGGCGATGAGCGCCTCGCCACGCTGATCTTCCATGAGCTGGCCCACCAGCGCTTCTACGTGAAAGACGACACCGAGTTCAACGAGTCCTATGCCAGTTTTGTCGAGCAGGAAGGCACCCGACAATGGCGTGCGGCGCGGGGCCTGGCGCCTGTCGGCGATGCGGCGTTGAAGCAACGCGATCAATTTATCCGGCTGATTCTCGATACCCGCAAACGTCTGGAGGCGTTGTACGCGCAGCCGTTGGCGGCGGACGCCATGCGCCGGGCCAAAGCGGCGCAATTCGAGCAGTTGCGTAGCGAATACCGGCACCTGCGCGATAGCCAATGGGGTGGTGACAAGCGTTATGACGCCTGGATCAACCAGCCGATGAATAACGCGCGGCTTTTGCCGTTTGGGTTGTATGACCAATGGGTGCCGGCGTTTGCGGCGTTGTTTGCGCGGGAAGGCGGGGATTGGGTGAGGTTTTATGCGGCGGTGGAGAAGTTGGGTGAGCTGCCGGTGGAGCAGCGTAAGGCGGCGTTGAGGCAGTTGGAGAGGGTTGGCCGTTAGGGCCTTATCGCAGGCAAGCCAGCTCCCACAATTGACCGATTTTCAACATGAGAATGCGGTCAACTGTGGGCGCTGGCTTGCCTGCGAAAGCGGTCTCAAGGACGCTGCAAAAACGCCTGATGCATCTGGTCCAACGTCTCGAAATGCCAGGTTGGCGCCTCGGCATTCAGCTCTTCAAAACTACCAAACCCATACCCCACGGCGACCGAATCCAGACCATTACTGCGTGCCCCGATCAGGTCATGCTTGCGATCACCGATCATCAGGGTGGTGGCTGGGTCCAGCCTTTCCTCACGCATCAAATGCGCGATCAATTCGACCTTGTTGGTGCGCGTACCGTCCAGTTCGCTGCCGTAGATCACCTTGAAGTGCTTGGCAAAGTCGAAATGCCGCGCAATCTCGCGGGCAAATTCCCACGGTTTGGAGGTGGCGATGTACAGCTGGCGCCCTTGGCTGTTCAACTCTTCCAACAACGGCATGACCCCGTCGAACACGCGGTTTTCATACAGTCCGGTAATCTTGAAGCGCTCGCGGTAGAAATTCACCGCCTCCCATGCCTTGGCCTCGTCGAAGGCGTAAAACTGCATGAACGCCTGCAACAAGGGCGGGCCGATGAAGTGTTCGAGCTTGGTCAGGTCGGGCTCATCAATGCCCAGTTTGGCCAGGGCGTACTGGATCGAACGGGTAATGCCCTCGCGCGGGTCGGTGAGGGTGCCGTCCAGGTCGAACAGGACGGTGGGGTGATGCAGGGTCATTGATCGAATCCTTCGGCCAGGTGCAGGTCTTTGAGCTTCACGTAGTTCGCCGCGCTGTAGGTGAAAAAGGCGCGCTCTTTGTCAGTCAATGCGCGAACCTGCTTAACCGGGCTGCCCACATACAAAAAACCGCTGTCGAGTTTCTTGCCTGGCGGCACCAGGCTGCCGGCACCGATGATCACGTCGTCTTCAACCACGGCGCCATCCATCACGATGCTGCCCATGCCGATCAGGACGCGGCTACCTACGGTGCAGCCATGCAGCATGACCTTATGGGCGATGGTCACATCGTCGCCGATCAGCAACGGGTAACCCTGCGGATTGAACGGCCCGGCATGGGTAATGTGCAGCACACAGCCGTCTTGCACGCTGGTGCGCGCACCGATGCGGATGCGGTGCATGTCGCCGCGAATCACGGTCAGCGGCCAAACCGAGCTGTCAGTGCCGATTTCGACATCGCCGATCACCACCGCCGAAATATCGACAAACGCCCCGGCGCCGAGGGTTGGCGTGTGGTTCTGATAGGTGCGAAGGGTCACGATAGCCTCTCTCTGTTGTGCTGATAGCTGCGGTGGGTGTTGATTGTAATTAAGATGGCCCCATCTTTGTTCTACATGTTTCTTCAGCCAAGGTGCCCACCGTGAGCGCGAACAACCCTCTTTTGCAGTCGTACGACCTGCCGCCGTTCTCGGCGATCCGTGCCGAGCACGTCCAGCCGGCCATCGAACAGATCCTCGCCGACAACCGCGTGGCAATCGCAGAGATCCTGCAAAGCCAGGGTAAAAATCCGACGTGGGCCGGCCTGGTCCTGGCCATGGATGAACTCAATGATCGCCTCGGCGCGGCCTGGAGCCCGGTCAGCCATCTCAATGCCGTGTGCAACAGCGCCGAACTGCGCGAAGCCTACGAGGCGTGCCTGCCGGCCTTGAGCGCTTACTCCACCGAAATGGGCCAGAACCGTGAGCTGTTCCAGGCCTTCGAAGCCCTGGCCAACAGCCCGGAAGCTGCCGGTTTCGATGTGGCACAAAAAACCATTCTGGAGCACTCCCTGCGTGACTTCCGCCTGTCGGGTATCGACTTGCCGCCGGAGCAGCAAAAACGCTACGCCGAGGTACAGAGCAAGCTATCCGAGCTGGGCAGCAAATTCTCCAACCAGTTGCTGGACGCCACCCAGGCCTGGACCAAACACATCACCGATGAAGCCACCCTCGCCGGCCTGACCGATTCGGCCAAGGCGCAAATGGCCGCCGCCGCTCAGGCCAAGGGCCTCGACGGCTGGCTGATCACCTTGGAATTCCCCAGCTACTACGCCGTCATGACCTACGCCCAGGACCGTGCCCTGCGTGAAGAGGTGTACGCCGCCTACTGCACCCGTGCCTCGGACCAAGGCCCGAATGCCGGTCAGAACGATAACGGCCCGGTGATGGAACAGATCCTCGACCTGCGTCAGGAACTGGCCCAATTGCTGGGTTATGCGTCGTTCTCCGAGCTGAGCCTGGCCACCAAGATGGCCGAGTCCAGCGACCAGGTGCTCAGCTTCCTGCGTGACCTGGCCAAGCGCAGCAAGCCGTTTGCCGCCCAGGACCTGCAGCAACTCAAGGCCTATGCCGCCGAGCAAGGCTGCGCCGATCTGCAAAGCTGGGACAGCGGTTTCTACGGCGAAAAACTGCGTGAGCAGCGCTACAGCGTGTCCCAGGAAGCGCTACGCGCCTACTTCCCCATCGACAAAGTGCTGGGCGGCCTGTTTGCCATTGTGCAGCGCCTGTACGGCATCGAGATCGCCGAGCTTAAAGGCTTCGACACCTGGCACCCGGATGTGCGCTTGTTCGAGATCAAGGAGAACGGCGAGCACGTCGGACGTTTCTTCTTCGACCTGTACGCCCGCGCCAACAAGCGTGGCGGTGCCTGGATGGATGGCGCCCGTGACCGCCGCCGTACCGTTGATGGCGTGCTGCAAAGCCCCGTCGCCAACCTGGTGTGCAACTTCACTCCGGCCGACAGCGGCAAGCCTGCCCTGCTGACCCACGATGAAGTCACCACCCTGTTCCACGAATTCGGCCATGGCCTGCATCACCTGCTCACCCGCGTGGAACATGCCGGGGTATCCGGTATCAACGGTGTGGCGTGGGACGCGGTGGAACTGCCGAGCCAATTCATGGAGAACTGGTGCTGGGAGCCTGAAGGCCTGGCGCTGATCTCCGGCCACTACGAAACCGGCGAGCCCCTGCCCCAGGACTTGCTGGAGAAAATGCTCGCGGCGAAAAATTTCCAGTCCGGCCTGATGATGGTGCGTCAGCTGGAGTTCTCACTGTTCGACTTTGAACTGCACGCCACCCATGGCGATGGTCGCAGTGTGGCCCAGGTGCTTGAAGGCGTGCGCGATGAAGTCTCGGTCATGCGCCCACCGGCCTACAACCGCTTCCCCAACAGCTTCGCTCACATCTTCGCCGGCGGTTATGCGGCGGGCTACTACAGCTACAAGTGGGCCGAAGTGCTGTCGGCGGATGCGTTCTCCAAGTTTGAGGAAGACGGCGTGCTCAACGCCCAGACCGGGCGTGCCTTCCGTGAAGCCATCCTGGCGCGTGGCGGTTCCCAGGCGCCGATGGTGCTGTTCGTCGACTTCCGCGGACGCGCGCCGTCGATTGACGCACTCTTGCGCCACAGCGGCCTGAGTGAGGACGCAGCAGCATGAGTGAAGGGCCTGTGATCACCAAAAAGCAATTTATCGCCGGGGCGGTCTGCCCGGCGTGCAGCGAGCCGGACAAGTTGAAGATGTGGACCGAAAACAGCGTGCCGCACCGCGAATGCGTGGCCTGCGGGTATACCGATACGCTGAATGATCAAGGCCTGTCGGTGCCCAAGGAATTGGGCACTAGGGTCAATACCACCGCGTTGAAAGCGCCGGCGGATCCTAAAGTGCAGGCAGTGCAGTTCTTCCCGAACCCGAAGCTGAAAAAAGACTAAAACCGCACTCACTGTAGGAGCGAGCAAGCTCGCTCCTACAATTTTTTCTCTTGCTGGCCCGTTGTGGTGATCCAGTCTTTCATTGAGCACAACGCAAAGGCGCTGGTGCTGCAATCCCCATTCGCCAAAGCTGTACGCAACTTGTCGACATCAGCTTTTATCATGTAGCGAACGCCGTCCTTGAAACCATTGCTGCTGCCAAAGCCGCCCAAGGTCATTTCGTTCAGCGCGTCCTCCTTGCTCCACCCTTGAACCACCACCCGATACATCGCTGCCATCAGGCCGGTGCGGTCGGCGCCGTGCTTGCAATGCATCAACACCGGGCCATCGGCCTCTGCTGCCTGAATCGCCCTGATCGCCGCCAGCACGTCGGCATCGTCGACGTGGTTGGTGCGATAACTCAACTGCACCTGTTTGATATCAGATGACTGGAGCCACTGCGCATCAGGTTCCGGCAGGAAGTTGATGACCGTAGCGATCTTGAGCGTTTGCAACAGCGGCAGCGCACGCTCGTCCGGCAATGCACTGCGATAGAGCGTGGGTGTCATTTGATGCAGGTTGTATTGGTTACCCACCGGCTGGGCCCATTCCGGCGAGCGGATCGACGCAGCCTCATCGGCTTGTACGGTGTTGAGCAGGCTCATGAGCGCCAGGCCGAGAGCGAGCAGTATGCGTGTGTTGAACATGAACGTTGTGACCGAGCGAGGAAGTGGTTGATGGGCCACAGACTCACTCACGGCGGGTCAATAAGGCGTGAGGTTCGCGTCAAAGAATCGTGATACTTGCTATCTGATCCGGTGTTTTTGTCGCCGAATTGACGCCTCTGAATTCTTAGCCTGCTATCATTTGTAACTAATGTTTGCCATTGTGCTGTATCTGCTTGGATCCAATTAGCCGCAAAGCCTTCACGCTGCTCCCAGAAGCGGCGGATAAACCCGTGACCACATGATGAGGTGTACCTATGTCTGATCAAGATCAAGACAACCCCCGGCGTGACTTTTTACGCAAATCCTTGACCTTGATCCCGGTGGTCACGGTCGCCAGCACTGGCCTTGGCGGTTCGATGTTGATGGCCACTGCGGAACCGGCCCAGGCCGAGCCGGCCAAACCTGCGGCGAGCGATAAAGCCTATGAGCCGAGCTATTTCACGGCCGAGGAATGGGCGTTTATCAACGCCGCCGTCGAGCGCTTGATTCCCGCTGACGCCCAGGGACCCGGTGCCTTGGAGGCTGGCGCGCCGGAATACATCGACCGCCAGATGAACACCCCTTACGCCAGTGGCGCCCTGTGGTTCATGCAAGGCCCGTTCAACGCCGATGCGGCGCCGGAGATGGGCTGGCAGAGCAAATTGGTGCCCAAGGAGATCTATCGCCTGGGTATTGCTGCGACGGATGCCTGGTCGAAAGCGTTCAACGGTAAAGCTTTTGCTGCGCAAGACAGCGCTACCCGAGACGATATGCTCAGGCGTCTGGAGGCTGGCGGTAGCGAAGTGGCGGCGCACTTCGACGCGGTGCCGCCCAAGATGTTCTTCAACCTTTTGCTGCAAAACACCAAGGAAGGCTTCTTCTGCGACCCTATCCACGGCGGTAATAAAGGCATGGTCGGCTGGACCATGATCGGCTTCCCCGGCGCCCGCGCCGACTTCATGGATTGGGTGGAACGCAACGAGCAATACCCCTTCCCGGCTGTTTCCATTCGCGGTGAGAGGGCATAAACGTGGCGACCATCATGAAGAAAGTGGATGCAGTGATTGTGGGCTTCGGCTGGACGGGCGCGATCATGGCCAAGGAGCTGACGGAAGCGGGCCTCAACGTGGTAGCGCTGGAGCGCGGCCCGATGCAGGACACTTACCCAGACGGCAACTATCCCCAGGTCATCGACGAATTGACCTACAGCGTGCGTAAGAAGCTGTTCCAGGACATCTCCAAAGAAACGGTGACCATTCGCCACAGCGTGAATGACGTTGCCCTGCCCAATCGCCAGTTGGGCGCATTCCTGCCGGGTAACGGTGTTGGTGGTGCGGGGCTGCACTGGTCGGGCGTGCATTTTCGCGTCGACCCGATTGAGCTGCGCATGCGCAGCCATTACGAAGAGCGCTACGGGAAGAACTTCATTCCCAAGGACATGACCATCCAGGACTTCGGCGTCAGCTATGAAGAGCTGGAGCCGTTTTTCGATTATGCGGAAAAAGTCTTTGGCACCTCCGGGCAAGCCTGGACGGTCAAGGGCCAACTGGTCGGCGAGGGCCGTGGCGGCAACCCCTACGCGCCGGATCGCTCCAACCCGTTCCCGCTTGCGGCGCAGAAAAATACCGTCTCCGCCCAGCTGTTTCAGAAAGCGGCGACCGACGTAGGTTACAAACCTTACAACCTGCCTTCGGCCAACACGTCGGGGCCGTACACCAACCCCTACGGTGCGCAGATGGGCCCGTGCAACTTCTGCGGTTTTTGCAGTGGCTACGTGTGCTACATGTATTCCAAAGCCTCGCCGAACGTGAACATCCTGCCGGCCTTGCGCCAGGTGCCCAACTTCGAGCTGCGGCCCAATTCCCACGTGCTCAAGGTCAACCTCGACAGCACCAAGAAGAAAGCCACCGGCGTGACCTACATCGACGCCCAGGGTCGCGAATGTGAACAACCGGCCGACCTGGTGATTCTTGGCGCATTCCAGTTCCATAACGTGCGCCTGATGCTGCTGTCGGGCATCGGCAAGCCCTATGACCCGATTACCAACGAGGGTGTGGTAGGCCGCAACTTCGCCTACCAGAACATGGGCACCATCAAGGCGTTCTTCGACAAGGACACCCACACCAACAACTTTATCGGCGCGGGCGGCAATGGCGTGGCCATCGACGACTTCAACGCCGACAACTTTGACCATGGCCCCCATGGCTTTGTGGGGGGGTCGCCGATGTGGGTCAACCAGGCGGGCAGCCGGCCGATTGCCGGTACGTCCAACCCGCCGGGCACCCCGGCGTGGGGCAGTGCCTGGAAGCGCGCCACCGCCGATTACTACACCCATCAAGTCTCAATGGATTCCCACGGTGCCCATCAGTCCTACCGCAGCAACTACCTGGATCTGGACCCGGTTTACCGCGATGCCTACGGCCTGCCGCTGCTGCGCATGACCTTCGACTGGCAAGAAAACGACATCAAGATGAACCGCTTCATGATGGAAAAAATGGGCAAAGTGGCCCAGGCCATGAACCCCAAGGCCATCGCCGTGCTGGGTAAAAAGGTCGGTGAGCATTTCAATACCGCCTCCTACCAGACCACCCACCTCAACGGTGGCGCGATCATGGGCACCGACCCGAAAACCAGTGCGTTGAACCGCTACTTGCAGAGCTGGGATGTACACAACGTCTTTGTCCCTGGTGCTTCCGCTTTCCCACAAGGCTTGGGCTACAACCCTACCGGCCTGGTGGCAGCGTTGACCTATTGGTCGGCTCGCGCG
Source organism: Pseudomonas sp. FSL L8-0168 (assembly GCF_037976155.1). Classification (NCBI taxonomy): domain Bacteria; kingdom Pseudomonadati; phylum Pseudomonadota; class Gammaproteobacteria; order Pseudomonadales; family Pseudomonadaceae; genus Pseudomonas; species Pseudomonas sp. FSL L8-0168. The sequence goes on from NZ_CP150262.1 coordinate 5,398,569, forward strand.
ATTCGCGAGCAGTACCTCAAAAACCCCGGCCCACTGGTTCAGGCATAAGGAGCGATGACCATGAAAGCATTCGTTATTGCCTCCCTGGCGCTGTTCAGCAGCTGCTCGATCAGCGCTGCCGAAACCGATCTGATCAAACAGGGTGAATACCTGGCGCGGGCCGGCGACTGTGTTGCCTGCCATACCGCCAAGGGTGGCAAGCCCTTCGCTGGCGGCCTGCCGATGGAAACACCGATTGGCGTGATCTATTCCACCAACATCACCCCGGACAAGACCGGCCTGGGCGACTACAGCTTCGAGGATTTCGACAAGGCCGTGCGCCATGGCGTCGCCAAGAACGGTAGTACGCTTTACCCGGCGATGCCCTACCCGTCTTACGCGCGCGTCAGCGACAGCGATATGCAAGCGTTGTATGCGTACTTCATGAAGGGGGTCGAACCGGTCGCCCAGGAAAACAAGGAAAGCGATATACCCTGGCCCCTGAGCATGCGTTGGCCGTTGGCGGCCTGGCGCTGGATGTTTGCCCCGGCAGTCGAGGCGCATCAGCCGCAAGCCGCTGCCGACCCGGTGATCGATCGCGGTGCCTACCTGGTGGAAGGTCTCGGACATTGCGGCGCCTGCCATACGCCGCGTGCCCTGACCATGCAGGAAAAAGCCCTGAGTGCCACGGACGGCAGCGCCTTCCTCTCTGGCAGTGCGCCATTGGAAGGCTGGATTGCCAAAAGCCTGCGCGGCGACCACAAGGACGGCCTCGGCAGCTGGAGCGAGGAGCAGTTGGTGCAGTTCCTCAAGACAGGTCGCAGCGACCGCAGCGCGGTATTCGGCGGCATGAGTGATGTGGTCGTGCACAGCATGCAGTACATGTCGGAAGATGACCTGACCGCCATCGCCCGTTACCTCAAGAGCCTGCCGGCGGTCGATCCCAAGGATCAGCCGCACCAGTACGACAAGCAGGTAGCGCAAGCGCTGTGGAAGGGGGATGACAGCAAACCGGGTGCGTCGGTGTACATCGACAACTGCGCGGCCTGCCACCGTACCGACGGCCATGGCTATACGCGGGTATTCCCGGCGCTGGCGGGCAACCCGGTGTTGCAGACGGCAGATGCCACGTCGTTGATCAACATTGTGTTGAACGGCGGCACCTTGCCGGCCACCCATGCGGCGCCGTCAACCTTCACCATGCCGGCGTTTGCCTGGCGTCTGTCGGACCAGGAAGTGGCGGATGTGGTCAGTTTTATCCGTGGCAGTTGGGGCAACCAGGGCGCACCGGTCAAGGCGAGCGATGTGGCGGATCTGCGCAAAAACGATCTGCACACCACCTCGGGCGATGACCTGGGGCAGGTGACGCAAAAGCACTGATAAGTTCGCTGGCCGCCCAACGGCACTGGTCAGAAGCTTCGCGCCTCGATACTGTATATAAAAACAGTATCGAGGCGTTTTCATGTCTACTGCGCTGCCGCCCCGTGGCCGGGGTACGGCCACCAACCTGCACAATCGCTTTGCACCCACCGTCAGCGTGGCCGAGGATGACGGTTGGTACCAGGAAGTGCCGCCGACCCAAGGCACCGAAGTGCGTATCGAAACGGCCAAGACCATCATCACCCGCAACACCTCCCCGGACTTGCCGTTTGATCGGTCCATCAATCCGTATCGCGGTTGTGAACATGGTTGCATCTACTGCTATGCACGGCCAAGCCACGCCTATTGGGACATGTCGCCCGGGCTGGACTTTGAAACCAGATTGATTGCCAAGAGCAACGCGGCCGATGTGCTGGAACAGCAGTTGTCGAAGCCGGGCTACGTGTGTGCGCCGATCAACCTGGGCTCCAATACCGATCCGTACCAGCCAATTGAGCGCGAATACCGGATCACCCGGCAAACCCTTCAAGTCCTGCTGCGCTACCGCCACCCAGTGACGATCATCACCAAGGGCTCGCTGATCCTGCGCGACCTCGACCTGCTGACCGAGTTGGCCCGCCAGCGCCTGGTGGCGGTGATGATCAGCCTCACCAGCCTGGACGATGAGCTCAAGCGCATCCTGGAACCGCGCACCGCAGCGCCCAAGGCACGGCTGCGGGCGATTCGGGTAATGCGCGACGCGGGTATCCCGGTGGGCGTGCTGTGCTCGCCAATGATCCCGATGATCAACGACAGCGAGCTGGAGAGCCTGCTTACCGAAGCTCACGCGGCCGGCGCACAAAGCGCGGCGTATATGATGCTGCGCCTGCCGTTGGAGGTGGCGCCGTTATTCGAGGAGTGGTTGGCGGCCCATTACCCCCAGCGTGCGGCCCATGTGATGAGCCTGGTGCGCCAGGTGCGCGGGGGTGAGGTGTATGACAGCCGGTTTGGCGTGCGCATGCGTGGTGAGGGGCCGTTTGCCGATTTGCTGGCGCAGCGTTTCAGCAAGGCGATCAAGCGCCTGGGGCTGAATCGGCGGGAAGGGTTCAACCTCGATTGCACGGTGTTTTGCCCACCGGGCAGGCAGATGGCTTTGTTGTAGACTGATGGAGAGACGTGCACCTTTGCTGTAGGAATAGTCGCGTTTTGACATCACTGAAACCCGCGTTCTAGAGCGGTTCATTCAGTTTGAGTTAAGTTTCGACGGTTACCTTGTTCAGCGAGTGACTGATGAGTCGGCGGCCTGGCCGGTGCTTGTTTTACAACTATTTCACCGCCATGGCGTCGAACTGACCTGAACCCTCCCCTGCATTGATCAAGAGGATGAATCATGAGTGACAAGGATAAACAGCCGTTGGCTGCGTCGGCTTCAGCCCCTCAGGTGGCGGAATCCGCCGATGCAGCGCTGCAGCATATCGTTGACGGCTTTTTGCATTTCCATCACGACGTCTTCCCCCAGCAGGAAGAACTCTTCAAGAAACTCGCCACCGCCCAGAGCCCACGGGCGATGTTCATCACCTGCGCCGACTCGCGTATCGTGCCCGAGCTGATCACCCAAAGCTCCCCAGGCGACCTGTTCGTGACCCGTAACGTCGGTAACGTGGTGCCGCCTTACGGCCAGATGAACGGTGGTGTTTCCACCGCTATCGAGTACGCGGTGCTCGCCCTTGGCGTACAGCACATCATCGTGTGCGGGCATTCGGACTGCGGCGCCATGCGTGCGGTGCTCAACCCCGACAGCCTGGAGAAGATGCCAACGGTCAAGGCCTGGTTGCGTCACGCCGAGGTCGCCAAGACAATGGTCCATGACAACTGCGACTGCGCCAACGAAGGCGAGAGCATGGCGGTGCTGACCGAAGAAAACGTTATCGCCCAACTGCAACATTTGCGCACCCACCCTTCCGTGGCTTCGCGCATGGCCAATGGTCATTTGTTTATCCATGGTTGGATCTACAACATCGAGACCAGCGAAATCCGGGCCTACGATGCGGACAAAGCGGCGTTCCGACCGCTGAACGGCACCGAGCCGATCCCTTCAGCGACGCCTAAAGCGCGCTTCTAAAACACTTCCCTGCCGGGTAATGCGGTGGCTGCCATGGATGCAGCCAGGCTTTACCGCGCCCGGCGAATGCCTCGGGAGAGTCATCATGCGTGCTGCTCAATTGAAAGCTGTATTGCCACGGGAGCTGCTCGCCTCGGTGGTTGTTTTTCTGGTCGCCTTGCCACTGTGCATGGGCATCGCGATTGCGTCCGGCATGCCGCCGGCCAAAGGCCTGATCACTGGCATCATCGGCGGCTTGGTGGTGGGCTGGTTGGCCGGCTCGCCGCTGCAAGTCAGCGGCCCGGCGGCGGGTCTGGCGGTACTGGTGTTCGAACTGGTGCGCCAGCACGGCATGCTGATGCTGGGGCCGATCCTGTTGCTGGCCGGCTTCCTGCAATTGGTGGCCGGGCGTTTGCGCCTGGGCTGCTGGTTTCGCGTCACCGCGCCGGCGGTGGTCTACGGCATGTTGGCCGGCATTGGCGTGTTGATCGTGCTGTCGCAGATCCATGTGATGCTCGACGGCGCGCCCAAGCCGTCAGGGCTGGATAACCTGGCTGGCTTCCCGGCAGCGCTGGCTGAAGCGATTCCTACCTTCGGCGGCGGTCTCGGCTGGCAGGCTGGCGTACTCGGCCTGTCGACGATGTTGGTGATGTACCTGTGGGACAAATTCCGCCCGCAACAACTGCGGTTTGTGCCTGGCGCGTTGCTTGGCGTGGGCCTGGCGACCGTCGCCAGCCTGGTGCTGGCGTTGCAGGTCAAGCGCGTGGAAGTCCCGGAAAACCTGGCGGACGCTATCGACTGGCTGCGCCCCAGCGACCTGCTGAACCTGGCAGATCCACAGCTTTTGATCGCGGCATTCGCCGTGGCGTTTATTGCCAGTGCCGAAACCCTGCTGTCTGCCGCAGCGGTGGACCGTATGCACAGTGGTCAACGTTCCGATTTCGACAAGGAATTGTCGGCCCAAGGCGTGGGCAACATGCTCTGCGGCCTGGTGGGTGCATTGCCAATGACCGGTGTGATCGTACGCAGCTCGGCTAACGTCCAGGCTGGTGCTACCACGCGTCTGTCGGCGATGTTCCATGGCCTGTGGTTGCTGGGTTTCGTGCTTTTGCTGTCGAGCGTGCTGCAGAGCATTCCGGTCGCGAGCCTGGCGGGTGTGCTGGTATACACCGGGATCAAGCTGGTAGACGTCAAGGCGTTCAAGGCGCTGGGGCGCTATGGGCGGATGCCGATGTTCACCTATGCGGCCACCGCGCTGGCAATCATCTTTACCGATTTGCTGACCGGCGTGCTGGTGGGCTTCGGGCTCACATTGCTCAAGTTGGCCTTCAAGGCCTCGCGCCTGAAAGTCAGCCTGATCGACCTGCCCCAGGAAGGTGAGATGGAGCTGCGTTTGACGGGGGCGGCGACCTTTCTGAAGGTGCCGGCGTTGACTCAGGTGTTGTCGGCGGTGCCTGCGGGGACCACCCTGCATGTGCCGTTGAGCAACTTGAGTTACATCGACCACTCTTGCCTGGAGTTGCTGGAAGAATGGGGCCGGGCCAATGCGGCCAAGGGCTCGACGTTGGTGATCGAGGCGCGTGGGTTGAAGCGTCGGCTGGAAGGTCGGGTGCGAACGACAGTGGGGATCGGCTCAGCGCCTGCCTGACCCTTCAAAAAACTGTGGGAGCCGGGCTTGCCCGGCTCCCACATTGAATCCCCTATCGGATCTGAAGTCTATGCCGGCTGATCCAGCGACAGCTCAACCCCAAGCTGGCGCGACAGGCATGGCCAGCGCTTCCAGGACGCTTCGGTCTGCGGGCTCTTGAGCTGTTCGCGATAGGCCTCGACCGACTCCAGCGCAAAGCTTTCCTCGTTAAGCATCTCATCCACCGCCAGGTGCACGGCTTCATCCAATTGGTTGGCGAAGTCTTCACCGATCAGTTGATGGGCGATCACGTTGGCCACGGTGGTATCCGCTGGAATCAACGGCTGGCCAAAATGCTTGATATACAGATCGTTCACTTCTTCGACCAGGCGATGCGCCAGGTAGGCCTCATCCAGCAGGCCATCAAGGCCGTCGTGTCCGGCCAGAATCGCTGGCGGCTGCAGGAAGAAATGTTCAGCGATTTTCAGTACCGGTTTGATCTGGCTTTCAATCCCGGCCTCACGGGCCACGTCATTGGCGGCGTCGAGCAAATCAGGAACCAGGTCGATGTAAGCGGTCACAAAACGGGTCATGACCATGTTGCGATCACCGTCAGCCAGGGCGATGGACGAATGCAGGTGCGGCACTTGTTTTTTCAGCTGGCTGACGAGCTGGCCGGTGCTGGCTTCGTGTTGATGGGCACGGGAAATCTGCTCGCGCAATGCGGCGGTGTTCATGAGGGCTCCAGTGAAGCAGGCGTAGGAAAAGGGAGAAGATAAAGTAGTTCGTTTATACGAGCGCCTAAGACGCATTTGTCATAATTATTTCATGGTTATAGGCAGGGGTTATATCGAAATGCCATCGTTCGTCGGATAAACGATTCCGCTGCCTATTTTACGGGCTCCGTCTGTCTGTTTCTATTCATTTGCCCCCACACATTGCGGGGTTGCTACGGCTGTCTATACTCGATTTTGTACGCAATTAGCTGATGACGCCCAACTGCATGACGCAGGCAAGGCTTGGCGGTTGTAAGCAGTATGGAAGCCGCTCCCTTCGCCGCAGGTGCAAACCGGCGGGATAACAAGAAACATAAAGGGGAACCCGCAATGACGCGACATCCACACGTTTGGATGGGCCTCCTGTTGTGGTCGGTATTCGGCCAGGCGCACGCCGCCTGGACTACGAATATGGCGCCAGGGGCTACTGAAGTCAGCCACGCTGTGTTTGACCTGCACATGACCATTTTCTGGATCTGTGTGGTGATCGGCATCGTCGTGTTTGGCGCGATGTTCTGGTCGATGATCCTGCACCGTCGGTCCACGGGCCAGGTAGCGGCCAAGTTCCACGAAAGCACCACCGTGGAAATCCTCTGGACCGTGGTGCCCTTGCTGATCCTGGTGGCCATGGCTATTCCGGCCACCAAGACCCTGATCAACATCTACGACAGCAGTGAGTCGGATATCGATATCCAGGTCACCGGCTATCAGTGGAAGTGGCACTACAAATACCTGGGTCAGGATGTGGAGTTCTTCAGCAACCTGGCCACCCCCGCCGAGCAGATCCATAACCAGGCCACCAAGGGTGAGCACTACCTGTTGGAAGTCGACCAGCCGCTGGTATTGCCGGTGGGCGCCAAGGTGCGCTTTCTGGTGACCGCTGCCGATGTGATCCACTCCTGGTGGGTGCCGGCCTTTGCGGTCAAGCGCGATGCTATCCCTGGCTTCGTCAACGAGGCCTGGACCCGCGTCGAGAAGCCCGGCATCTACCGTGGCCAGTGCGCCGAACTGTGTGGCAAGGACCATGGCTTCATGCCCATCGTGGTGGAGGTCAAGTCCAAGGCCGACTACGACACCTGGCTGGGGGAGCGCAAGGAGGAGGCCGCCAAGCTCAAGGAGTTGACCTCCAAAGAATGGACACTGGACGAACTGGTGGCACGTGGCGACAAGGTCTATCACACCACTTGCGTGGCCTGTCACCAGGCCGAGGGCCAAGGCTTGCCACCGATGTTCCCAGCGCTCAAGGGCTCGAAAATCGCCACCGGGCCGGCCAAAGACCATCTGAGCATCGTGTATCACGGCAAGCCCGGCACCGCGATGGCAGCCTTCGGCAAGCAGCTCTCTGAAGTGGATATCGCCGCTGTGGTGACCTATGAGCGTAACGCCTGGGGCAATAACAAAGGCGACATGGTCACGCCCAAAGACGTGCTGGCTCTGAAACAGGCCCAAAGCAAATGACGACTTTCATTGCCAATGCCCTGAATCGCCCCGCTCACTCGCTTGCAGGAGAACGGCCATGAGCACTGTGATCGACCACGGTCATGCCGACCACGCCCACGGCCCCGCCAAAGGCTTGATGCGCTGGGTGCTGACCACCAACCACAAAGACATCGGCACCATGTACCTGTGGTTCGCCTTCACCATGTTCCTGCTCGGCGGCTCGTTCGCCATGGTGATCCGCGCCGAGTTGTTCCAGCCGGGCCTGCAGATCGTGCAGCCGGCGTTCTTCAACCAGATGACCACCATGCACGGGTTGATCATGGTATTCGGCGCGGTGATGCCGGCGTTTGTCGGCCTGGCCAACTGGATGATCCCGTTGATGATCGGCGCGCCGGACATGGCCCTGCCGCGCATGAACAATTTCAGCTTCTGGCTGTTGCCGGCGGCGTTCCTGTTGCTGGTGTCCACCTTGTTCACGCCCGGCGGCGGGCCGAATTTCGGCTGGACCTTCTACGCCCCGCTCTCCACCACTTATGCGCCGGAAAGCGTGACGTTCTTTATATTTGCCATCCACCTGATGGGCATCAGTTCGATCATGGGCGCGATCAACGTGGTCGCCACCATCCTCAACCTGCGTGCGCCGGGCATGACCCTGATGAAAATGCCGCTGTTCGTGTGGACCTGGCTGATCACCGCATTCCTGCTGATCGCGGTGATGCCGGTACTGGCGGGCTGCGTGACCATGATGCTGATGGACATTCACTTTGGCACCAGCTTCTTCAGTGCGGCCGGTGGTGGTGATCCGGTGCTGTTCCAGCACGTGTTCTGGTTCTTCGGGCATCCCGAGGTGTACATCATGATCCTGCCGGCCTTTGGCGCCGTCAGCTCGATCATCCCTACCTTCTCGCGCAAGCCGCTGTTCGGTTACACCTCGATGGTCTACGCCACCGCGAGCATCGCGTTCCTGTCGTTCATCGTGTGGGCGCACCACATGTTCGTGGTGGGCATTCCGCTGGTGGGTGAGCTGTTCTTCATGTACGCCACCCTGCTGATTGCCGTGCCCACGGGCGTGAAGGTGTTCAACTGGGTCAGCACCATGTGGCAAGGCTCACTGACGTTCGAGACGCCGATGTTGTTTGCGGTGGCCTTTGTGATCCTGTTCACCATCGGCGGCTTCTCCGGGCTGATGCTGGCGATTGCCCCGGCGGACTTCCAGTACCACGACACCTACTTTGTGGTGGCGCATTTCCATTACGTACTGGTGCCCGGCGCGATCTTCGGGATCTTCGCTTCTGCCTACTACTGGCTGCCGAAATGGACCGGCCATATGTACGACGAAACCTTGGGCAAGCTGCACTTCTGGTTGTCTTTCGTGGGCATGAACATGGCGTTCTTCCCCATGCACTTTGTGGGGCTGGCCGGTATGCCGCGCCGAGTGCCGGACTACAACCTGCAGTTCGCTGACTTCAATATGGTCTCGTCCATTGGTGCCTTCATGTTCGGCGCCACGCAGATCTTCTTCCTGTTCATTGTCATCAAGTGCATCCGTGGCGGCCCGCCTGCGCCGGCCAAGCCGTGGGATGGCGCCGAGGGCCTGGAATGGAGCGTGCCCTCACCCGCGCCGTATCACACCTTCACCACGCCGCCGGAGGTCAAATGAAGCCCTCCCTATACTCCCCCTGTGGGAGCGGGCTTGCCCGCGATGGCGGTAGGTCAGGCGCTGAATCTACCAACCCTCAGGCCCTCATCGCAGGCAAGCCAGCTCCCACAGAAAGTCCAAAGCCAGGTGGGCGCCATGGCTGACTCCGTCCCGCTCAAGCGCCTGGTCACCCGCCTGCTAATCCTAGTGCTGGCGATGTTCGCCTTTGGCTTCGCCCTGGTGCCGATCTACGACGTGATGTGCAAGGCGTTCGGCATCAACGGCAAGACCGCCGGGCAGTACGAGGGTGAGCAAATGGTTGACCCCTCGCGCCAGGTGCGGGTGCAGTTTCTGTCCACCAACGCCATCGACATGGTCTGGGAATTCCACTCCAAGGCCGATGAGATTGTGGTCAACCCCGGTGCAGTCAACGAGATGGTGTTCGTGGCCTACAACCCCACCGATAAGCCGATGACAGCCCAGGCGATACCCAGCATTTCCCCGGCCGAAGCGGCGATGTACTTCCACAAGACCGAATGCTTCTGCTTCACCCAGCAAGTGTTGCAGCCCGGTGAGCGCATTGAGATGCCCGTACGTTTCATCGTCGACCGCGCGATGCCCAAGGATGTGAAGCATTTGACCCTGGCGTACACGCTGTTCGATATCACTGCGCGCCAGCCGCCCGTGGCCGTCAGGACCGGGGGCTAGCTACTGTTTGCCCCCTCAATCAGGAGAGCGAATACATGTCGACTCATGATACGTACTACGTACCAGCGCAAAGCAAATGGCCAATAATTGCCACGATTGGCCTGCTGGTCACCGTGTATGGCCTGGCCGTGTGGTTCAACGACTTGAAGGCCGCGCGGCCCGAATCCCACGGGCCGTGGATCTTTTTCGTCGGCGGTTTGTTGCTGGCCTATATGCTGTTTGGCTGGTTTGGCGCGGTGATCAAGGAAAGTCGCGCCGGGCTGTACAGCGCGCAGATGGACCGCTCGTTCCGCTGGGGCATGACCTGGTTCATCTTTTCGGAGGTGATGTTCTTCATCGCCTTTTTTGGTGCGCTGTTCTACGTGCGCGTCTGGGCCGGGCCTTGGTTGGCGGGCGAGGGGCCCAAGGGCATTGCCCACATGCTGTGGCCGAACTTTGAGTTTGCCTGGCCCCTGCTGAACAACCCCGACCCTAAGCTCTACCCTGCGCCCAAAGGCACCATCAGCCCCTGGGGCCTGCCATTGGTGAACACCATCTTGCTGGTGAGTTCCAGCGTGACCATCACCATTGCCCACCATGCCCTGCGCAAAGGCCATCGTGGTGCGCTGAAAGTCTGGCTGGCGATCACCGTGCTGCTGGGCTTGGCGTTTCTTGGATTCCAGGCCGAGGAATACATCCACGCCTACAAAGAGTTGGGCCTTACCTTGGGTTCGGGGGTGTACGGCGCGACGTTCTTCATGCTCACGGGCTTTCACGGCGCCCACGTGACCATCGGCACCATCATTCTGTTTGTGATGCTGATGCGTATCCTGCGCGGGCATTTCAATGCCGAGCACCAGTTCGGTTTTGAGGCGGCCAGTTGGTATTGGCACTTTGTGGACGTGGTGTGGATCGGGCTGTTTTTCTTTGTCTATGTGCTGTGACGCCGCTTACCACGGCGCATGAGAGACCAATTGGCCGCTGAAAAAGCCCCAGGCGATCAAGCCCACGGTGATCATGGCCAGCGTGACACGCACGGTCAAGGCAGTGACGAGGCGGTTGGAGTTGCCCTCGTCCTTGACCAGGAAGAACAAGCCACTGAACAGGCTCACGACGGTCGCGATCAGCATCAGGGCAATGGCGGCTTTGAGCATGGTCTGGCTCCGGGCTAATTGGGGAGGGGCGATGAGATCGAGTATAGCCAGTGCCATGCAACGCTTTCGCCCGGGCATCGCGCCGACGCTGGTGGTACTGGTGTTGCTGCCGTTGATGGTGGGCCTGGGGTTTTGGCAATTGTCCCGCGGGCACGAAAAGCAACTGTTGGTAGACCGTTATGCCGAGCGCCGCGCCGCCGAGCCGGTCAGCAGTGCTCAGCTCAATGACATGGCTGATCCAGCCTTCCGTCGCGTTCACCTTCGCGGGCAACTGGATGATGCACACAGCGTATTGCTGGATAACCGCATGCGTGACGGCAAGGCCGGTGTCGAGTTGCTGCAACCCTTTCATGACCAGGCCAGCGGCCTGTGGCTGTTGCTCAATCGCGGCTGGCTGCCCTGGCCGGACCGGCGTATCGCGCCCGCCTTTACAACCCCTGAACAGACGCTGAACCTCGACGCCTGGGTGTACGTCGCCCCCGGCGAGACCTTCCAACTGCATGCCGACCCGGCCAGCACGCAATGGCCGCGCCTGCTGACCGCGCTGCACCCTGCCGCCTTGTGGGGCGAGCTGGGGCGCAGTGGCTTTGCCTATGAGCTGCGTGCCGAAGCGGGCCCCGGTACCTACGAAACCAGCTGGCCTGTGGTCGCCATGGGCCCGGAAAAACACCTGGCCTACGCTGTGCAATGGTTCGCCATGGCCATGGCGTTGCTGGCGCTTTACCTCTACCTCGGATGGCATAACAAAAAGGAGAAGCCCCATGGGAGCGGTCATGAATCCACCCAGCACATCTGACACGCCTGATCGGCGCAAGGGGCGCTGGCAGCTGATTTTGATCCTGATGATGGTGATCGGCCCGATGGTGCTGGCCACCTTCATGTACAAATTGCAGTTCTGGGTGCCGGACAGCCGCAGCTATCACGGCGAACTGATTGGCAACGGCCAGACCCGCGCCGACATCGGCGTGCAGGCCGATGAACAGCGCTGGCAACTGCTGGTCACCGCCCCCACCGCCTGTGCTGCCAATTGCCAGCAACTGGTCTACCTGGCGCGTCAGCTGCAGATCAGCCTTGGCCGTGATGCATCCCGTGCCAGCCATGCCCTGGCGGGTGCGCAACCGTTGAGCGGCGAATACGAGGCCAAGCTCAAAGCCGAATATCCACAGCTGCAGCGCTACCCGCTGGATGTGTCGACCTTTACCAGGAACGCTGCCGCGCCTGGCGATGCGCAATTGTGGATCGTCGACCCCCACGGCAATCTGGTGCTGCGCTACGACGCCAAGGTCAAGGGCAAGGACTTGCTCAACGATCTGCGCTTGCTGCTGAAACTGTCGAACATCGGATAAGGGCACCCTCATGGCCAAGCCTGGATTTCGCCTCGCGCTGCTTGCCACGTTACTGGCGTTGTTTGTCGTGCTGCTCGGTGCTTATACCCGCCTGACCCACGCCGGCCTCGGCTGTCCGGACTGGCCGGGCTGCTATGGCTTTATCAGCGTGCCGCAAAGCGAAGCCCAACTGGCTCATGCCGAGTTGCACTTTCCCGACACGCCGGTGGAGGCCGACAAAGGCTGGGCCGAGATGACCCATCGCTACTTCGCGGGCAGCCTGGGCCTGTTGATCGCGCTGCTGGCGGCGCGTTCGTGGCGTCATCGACGCGATCCGGGCCAGCCGGTGAAGCTGCCGCTGTTCCTGCTGGCGGTGGTGTTCGCCCAAGCGGCGTTTGGCATGTGGACCGTGACCTTGAAGCTCTGGCCGCAAGTGGTCACAGGGCATCTTTTGGGCGGCTTTGCGACCTTGAGCCTGCTGTTTCTGCTGACCCTGCGGCTGTCCGGCGTACTACCGGCGCTGGTCGTGCCCAAGCGCCTGCAATATTGGGCGACGGCGGGGCTGGTGCTGGTGATCGGGCAGATCGCCCTGGGCGGCTGGGTCAGTTCCAACTACGCCGCGGTGGCCTGTGTCGATTTGCCCACCTGCCACGGCCAATGGTGGCCGGCAGCGGACTTCGCCAATGGTTTTCACCTGACCCAGCACATCGGCCCCAATTACCTGGGGGGCCAGCTCGACAGCGAAGCGCGCACCGCCATCCACCTGACGCATCGCATCGGCGCCGTGCTGGTCACGCTGGTGCTGCTCGGTTTGGCCTGGCAACTGCGGGCAGTGGGGATGACGCGCCTGGCCGGCTTGTTGTTGATCGCCCTGGCCGCGCAGATCTGCCTGGGGGTGAGCAATGTGGCGTTCGGCCTGCCGCTGCCGGTGGCGGTCGCGCACAACGCTGGCGGGGCAACGTTGTTGATGACGCTGGTGCTGGTCAATTATCACGCGCGCACCAGCCTGGTTCGGGTGCGTCACTCGCGCCTGTTCGGCTGGCGTTTTATCCCGCGCAAACAGGTGTCAGGCCTGATCACCCTTAAAGGAGAACTGCCATGGCGGCCGTGATCGGCGCACGTCGCGACCGGGCGATCTGGCGTGACTATTTGGAGCTGACCAAGCCCAAAGTGGTGGTGCTGATGCTGATCACTTCGCTGGTGGGCATGTTCCTTGCCACCCGCGCCGGTGTGCCCTGGACAGTGCTGGTGTTCGGCAACCTCGGCATTGCCCTGTGTGCCGGCGGCGCGGCGGCGGTCAATCATGTAGTGGATCGACGGATTGATGCCGTGATGGCGCGCACTCACAAGCGGCCGATGGCTGAGGGGCGTGTCTCGCCGATGGCGGCGTTAGCGTTTGCGTTGTTCCTGGCGATTGCAGGATTGGCCCTGCTGCTGGCGTTCACCAACCCGCTGGCGGCCTGGCTGACCTTGGCTTCGCTGCTGGGTTATGCGGTGGTCTACACCGGCTTTCTCAAGCGAGCGACGCCGCAGAATATTGTCATCGGCGGTCTGGCCGGTGCGGCGCCGCCGCTGCTGGGTTGGGTGGCTGTCACTGGGCATGTGAGTGCCGAACCCTTGCTGCTGGTGCTGATCATCTTCGCCTGGACTCCGCCACACTTCTGGGCCCTGGCTATTCACCGCAAAGAGGAATACGCCAAGGCCGACATCCCGATGCTGCCGGTCACCCATGGCGAGCACTACACCAAGGTGCATATCCTGCTGTACACCTTCGCCCTGCTGGCGGTGAGCCTGATGCCCTACGTTATCCACATGAGCGGGCTGCTCTACTTGGGCTTTGCGCTGGTATTGGGGGCGCGCTTTCTGCAATGGGCCTGGGTGTTGTACCGTGGCAGCCAGCCGCACGCGGCGATCAACACGTTCAAGTACTCTATCTGGTACTTGCTGCTGCTGTTTATCGCCCTGCTCGTAGACCACTACTTATTGTTGAACCTATGACTCGAACTCAAAAAACCGTCTTCATCCTCGTGGCCCTGGTGGCGTTGATCATGGGCCTGACCGTCAACAAAGTGCTCTCGGGCAAAGGCCAGGGCGACCCCACTGCGCTGATCGACGCCGGCATCATTCTGCTGCCGCAAAGCCGCCAGTTGCCAGCGGTGACCATGACTGACCAGGAAGGTCAGCCGGTGGTGGTCAATGAGTTGAAGGGCAAGTGGAGCCTGCTGTTTTTCGGTTACACCTTCTGCCCGGATATCTGCCCGACCACCCTCGCCCAGCTTCGCCAGATCAAGAGCGAACTGCCCAAAGAGGCTGTGGATAAGTTGCAGGTGATCCTGGTGAGCGTCGATCCGAACCGCGATACCCCGGCGCAGCTCAAGCAGTACCTGGGTTACTTCGACCCACAGTTCCAAGGCCTGACTGGCGCGAATGTGGAGGATGTACAGAAGGTTTCGAATGCGGTGAGCATTCCCTTCATTCCGGCGGATACCAACAAGCCGAACTACACTGTCGACCACAGCGGTAACCTGGCACTGATCGGCCCGGATGGTACCCAGCGTGGGTTTATTCGTGCGCCGTTGAACAACCAGAAGCTGGTGGCGCAGTTGCCGGGGTTGCTACAGCGCAAGTGAGCACCTGATGATCGTTCCAACGCTGAGCGTGGGAATGCAGTTAGGGGCGCTCTGCGTCCCCAAGCGTGACCCAGAGCGTCACAAGAGGCGTTCCCACGCGGAGCGTGGGAACGATCAGATCAGGAGATATCAGAACGCTGGCTTGATCGCGCCTTTGTACTTCTCTTCGATGAATTTCTTCACTTCAGGCGTGTGCAAGGCTGCAACCAGCTTCTTCACCGCGTCTGCATCCTTGTTGTCTTCGCGGGTCACCAGGATGTTCACGTAAGGCGAGTCGTTGCCTTCGATCACCAGGGCATCCTTGGATGGGTCCAGCTTGGCTTCCAGGGCGTAGTTGGTGTTGATCAGCGCCAGATCGACCTGGGTCAGCACGCGCGGCAAGGTAGCGGCTTCCAGTTCACGGAATTTCAGGTTTTTATCGTTGCCGGTGATGTCCTTGATGGTCGACAGGATGTTGGTCGGGTCCTTCAGGGTGATCAGGCCGTTCTTGGCCAGCAGCAACAGCGCACGGCCGCCGTTGGTGGCGTCGTTCGGGATCACCACGTTGGCGCCGTCAGGCAGGTCGGCCAGTTTTTTGTACTTGCTGGAGTAAGCGCCCAGAGGTTCCAGGTGCACAGCGCCGACGCTCACCAGGTGAGTGCCTTTGGCTTTGTTGAATTCATCCAGGTACGGCTGGTGCTGGAAGAAGTTGGCATCCAGGCGCTTTTCAGCCACCTGTACGTTCGGCTGCACGTAGTCGGTGAAGACTTTGACCTTCAGATCCACGCCTTCTTTGGCCAGGGCAGGCTTCACGAATTCGAGGATTTCGGCGTGAGGCACCGGCGAAGCAGCGACCGTAATGGTCTCGGCGTGGGCGGAAAACGCAGCCACGGCGGCGAAGGCAACCAGTAGTTTTTTCATCCAGCAAGCTCCTTGTTCGGGCATCTGCCGGCTGCGCGCCGGCAATGGCCGTTATTTACGAGAAAAGTGCACCACCAGCCGGTCGCCGACGGTTTGCAGAATTTGCACCAGAATCAACAGCATCACCACAGTGACCACCATCACATCGGTCTGGAAGCGCTGGTAGCCAAAACGGATTGCCAGGTCGCCCAGGCCGCCAGCACCGACCACACCAGCCATCGCGGTGTAGGAAACCAGTGTAATAGCCGTCACCGTAATCGCCGCGAAGATGCCAGGGCGGGCCTCGGGCAATAGGGCATTGGTGATGATCTGGCGGGTGGTGGCGCCCATGGCCTGGGTGGCTTCGATGATGCCACGGTCCACTTCGCGCAGTGCGGTTTCCACCAGGCGCGCAAAGAATGGCGTAGCGCCGACGACCAACGGTGGGATCGCACCGGCAACACCCAGCGACGTGCCGGTGATCAGTACCGTGAACGGAATCATCACGATCAACAGAATGATGAACGGCAGCGAGCGCAAGATATTCACGATCAGCGACAACAGCGCGTACAGGCCTTTTTGTTCGAACAGCTGGCGCGGGCTGGTCAGGAACAACAGCACGCCCAGGGGCAGGCCCAGCAGCACGGTGAAGAACAGCGAGCCGAACAGCATGGTCATGGTGTCGCCGGTGGCGAGCCAGATTTCAGACCAGTCGATATTGGCGAAGAAACTCAGGAACACGTCCATCAGCGCAGCACCTCCATGTGAACGTCTGCGGCGGTGAAGCGTGCAAACGCAGCTTCCATGTCACCGCCGGTGACGGCGAGGGTCAGTTGCCCGTAAGGGATGTCTTTGATGCGGTCGATACGACCGGCAAGAATGCTGTAGTCCACACCGGTTTCCCGTGCGACGGTACCCAGCAGTGGCGCGTAGGTCGCGTCCCCTTGGAACGTCAGGCGCACGATACGGCCTGGCACATGGGCAAAGTCGTCGCGCTGCTCGCCTTCGTCCACCTGTTCGGCTTCTTGTACGAAGCGTTTGGTGGTCGGGTGCTTGGGGTGCAGGAACACGTCGGCCACCGAGCCTTGCTCGACGATCACCCCGGCGTCCATCACGGCGACCTGGTCGCATACGCGGCGGATCACGTCCATTTCATGGGTGATCAACACGATGGTCAGGTTCAACTCGCGGTTGATCTCGGCCAGCAGTTGCAGGACCGACGCCGTGGTTTGCGGGTCGAGGGCGCTGGTGGCTTCGTCACAAAGCAGGATTTTTGGCTTGGTCGCCAGGGCTCGGGCGATGCCGACGCGCTGTTTCTGGCCGCCGGACAACTGCGCCGGGTACTTCTTGGCGTGGTCCGACAAGCCGACGCGGGCGAGCAGCTCAGCCACACGTTGGTCGATTTCCTTGCGCGACAGTTCACCGGCGAGCGTCAGCGGCAGCGCGACGTTGTCGGCCACGGTCTTGGACGCCAGCAAGTTGAAGTGCTGGAAGATCATCCCGACCTGCTGACGGAAGCGGCGCAGGCCGTTGGCATCCAGGGCGGTGACTTCTTCACCGTCGACCGTGATCTGCCCGCCGCTGGGTTCTTCCAGGCGGTTGATCAGGCGCAGCAGCGTGCTTTTACCCGCACCCGAGTGGCCAATCAGGCCAAACACCTGGCCATTGGCGACGCGCAGGCTGGTGGGGTGCAGGGCGGGGATATCCTTACCGGCGACGCGGTAGGTTTTATGGACGTTTTGAAACTCGATCACGTAGCGAACCTTGTGGGGCGCATTGAAAAGGGATCAGCGGTTAGCCGGGCGCGCATTTTAGCCTGTCCGTATAGCGTTTCTTAGCATTTATTTCGTATTCATCCAGTCATTTGGCAATAACGCGATCAAAGGTCATAAAAAAGGAACGGTGCAAAACCCAGTCAGTCACTACTTAAGCAACTCGATTTCCCAGGTGCCGTGCCTGGGGTTTTGCTCAAACGAGCCGGGGACCGCTCTGGCCACTTTGAATAAGGAGTTTTGACTGATGAGTACCAAGAAGCCAGCCACCCCGCCGAAGAGTGAACTCGCGGGCACTGATACCCTGGACCGTGGCAACACCAACGCCAAGCTGCAGGCGTTGGAAGAATTCCGTTCCGATGCAACCGGCCAGGCCCTGCGCACCAACCAGGGCGTGAAAATTTCCGATAACCAGAACAGCCTGAAAGTCGGCGCTCGCGGCCCGTCGCTGCTGGAAGACTTCATCATGCGTGAAAAGATCACGCACTTTGACCATGAGCGCATCCCGGAGCGCATCGTGCATGCCCGTGGTACGGGGGCCCATGGCTATTTCCAGAGTTACGGCGACCATTCGGCGCTGACCAAGGCAGGTTTCCTGCGCACGCCTGAGCATAAAACCCCGGTGTTCGCGCGTTTTTCCACGGTGCAGGGCCCGCGTGGCTCCGGCGACACCGTGCGTGACGTTCGCGGTTTTGCCGTGAAGTTCTTCACCGACGAAGGCAACTTCGACCTGGTGGGCAACAACATGCCGGTGTTCTTCATCCAGGATGCGATCAAATTTCCTGACTTCGTCCACGCGGTGAAACCCGAGCCTCATAACGAGATTCCTACCGGCGGTTCGGCCCACGATACGTTCTGGGACTTTGTTTCGCTGCAACCGGAATCCGCGCACATGGTGATCTGGGCCATGTCCGACCGCGCCATTCCAAAAAGCCTGCGCGCCATGCAGGGCTTTGGGGTACACACCTTCCGTTTGATCAATACCGAAGGTAAGTCCAGCTTCGTGAAGTTCCACTGGCGTCCAAAAGTCGGCACCTGCTCGCTGGTATGGGATGAGGCGCAAAAGCTGGCCGGTAAAGATACGGACTACCACCGTCGTGACCTGTGGGAAGCGATTGAAAGCGGCGATTACCCCGAGTGGGAGCTGGGCGTACAGATCGTGGCCGAAGAAGACGAGCACAAGTTTGATTTCGACTTGCTCGACCCGACCAAGATCATTCCAGAAGAACTGGTACCGATCACGCCGCTGGGCAAAATGGTGCTCAACCGTAACCCGGACAACTTCTTCGCTGAAGTCGAGCAGGTTGCGTTCTGCCCGGGCCACATCGTGCCGGGCATCGACTTCACCAACGACCCATTGCTGCAGGGCCGTCTGTTTTCCTACACCGATACCCAGATCAGCCGACTGGGCGGGCCGAACTTTCATGAGATTCCAATCAACCGGCCTGTCGTGCCTTTCCATAACGGCCAGCGCGACGCTCAGCATCGCACCGTGATTGATAAGGGTCGTGCGTCCTACGAGCCAAACTCTATTGATGGTGGTTGGCCGAAAGAAACCCCTGCTGGTCCTACCGATGGTGGCTTTGAGTCCTACTACGAGCGCGTCGATGCCAACAAAGTACGTGAGCGCAGCGAATCCTTCGGTGACCATTTCTCCCAGGCGACGCTGTTCTACAACAGCATGAGCCACCACGAGAAAGAGCACATTATCGCGGCCTACAGTTTTGAGCTGGGCAAGGTGGAGCGCGAGTTCATCCGTGCGCGCCAGGTCAACGAGATCCTGGCCAATATCGACCTGGAGCTGGCCAAGCGCGTTGCGCAGAACCTCGGCTTGCCGGCGCCGACCAAGGGCACCGTGCCTGCACGTGAAACGTCGTTGAAAGAATCGCCAGCCTTGAGCCAGGTGAATTTGCTATCGGGTGATATCAAAACGCGCAAAGTGGCGATTCTGGCAGCCAACGGCGTTGATGGTGCGGCCATTGACGCGTTAAAAGCCGCGCTTGAAGCTGAAGGCGCCCATGCCAAGTTGCTGGGGCCTACTTCGGCGCCGGTAACCACCGCGCAGGGCAAGACGCTGCCGGTCGACGCCTCCATGGAAGGCATGCCGTCCATTGCCTTCGACGCAGTGTTTATCCCGGGTGGCAAAGAGTCCGTGAAGGCGCTGAGCGGTGATGGCGTGGCGTTGCATTACGTACTGGAAGCCTACAAACACCTGAAGGCGATTGCGGTAGCCAGCGATGTGAAGCCGTTGCTGGACCTGCTGAAACTGGAGGAGGATGCGGGGTTGATCGTGGGCGCGGATGCCAAGGCGTTCAAAGCGTTTTTTGCGGCGATTGCCCAGCATCGGGTGTGGGAGCGTGAGCCGAAATCCAAGGCGATTCCGGCTTAACTTATCGGTTGTTTGTTAGGTCGTCATCGCAGGCAAGCCAGCTCCCACACTGTTCAAATGTGGGAGCTGGCTTGCCTGCGATGCTTTTAGTCCGCCTTGCGCGGAATCAGCACAACCTGCGCCGGAATACGTTTCAGGATTTGCCGGTGAATCTTCAGGTCATACCCCGAATCAATCCGCTTGACCCGCTTGGTCAGTAACGTGGCCAGCCACGGGTAATCCTGGGTGCGTGGCACCTGGATGCTGACGTCGCACTGGTAATTCACCACATCGGTGGCGATGGCGTCCAACTGATGGCGCATGTCTTCAACATCCGCAAGGTTCAGCGCCACGGTGGTGCTCGGCGCTGCCGGGTCGATGACCTTGGCGGCAGGCTTGGCCTCAGCGGCTTTCAACGCAGCTTCTGCCTGGTCCAATTCGGCTTTGCGCGCATGGCTGATGGCGCTGTTGACGCCACCGGTCAGCGCAGGGGCCTTGGGCATCAAGGCGCGGGCGCGGCTCAGGGCCGTGGCGGCAGCGTTGACGTCGCCTTTTTGCAACACGATCTGGCTGCGTTGCAGGTAGGCTTCGGCCAATTGACGCTGGTAGGCCTCAAGTGCCGGGTCATTGGGCGATTGGGCCTGCAATGCAGCCAGCTGGTCTTCGGCGGTGGCCAATTCGCTGCTGGCCAGGTTTTGTTCCAGTTGCGCGATGGCCGCAGCCCGCGGATCCGGAGCCTGGGGGGCAGCGGGCGGCGTACTTTGGCAGGCGCCCAGCAGCAGTGAAAATGCGGCAAGGAGCAGATAACGGGAGGTGAACGGCTTCATTCCTGCGACTCTCTATTTGCGCAAAAAGCGAGCAAGTCTACACCCCTCGACGGGGCAGGACAAAACTCAGCAGAAACAGGGCGGCCGCCGTAACCACAATCGACGGCCCGGCCGGTGTGTCCTTGAACCAGGACAGCGCCAGGCCACCACACACTGCAAGCATCCCCAGGAGGCTGGCGCCAATCGCCATCTGCTCCGGAGAGCGAGCGTGGCGCTGGGCGGCGGCGGCTGGAATGATCAGCAGCGACGTGATCAACAATACGCCGACAATCTTCATCGCGACAGCAATCACCACGGCGATGAGCAACATCAAGGCCATACGCAGGCCTGCGACGGGCAAGCCTTCTACCTTGGCCAGTTCTTCATGCACGGTGATCGCCAGCAACGGGCGCCACAGGGCCACCAGCAACGCCAGCACCGCAGCGCTGCCGCCGAGGATCCAGGCCAGGTCGGTCGGGCTGATCGCCAGCAGGTCGCCGAACAGGTAGGCCATCAGGTCGATGCGCACTTCATGCATGAAGCTCAGCACCACCAGGCCCAGAGACAAGGTACTGGGCGCAAGGATGCCCAGCAGTGTGTCGGAAGCCAGTGGCTGGCGTTGCTGCAGGGTCACCAGCAGCACGGCTAGCAGCAGGCAGCCGACGGTCACGGCGATGGCCGGGCTTACATCCAGCAGAAAGCCCATGGCCACGCCCAGCAAGGCAGCATGGGACAAGGTGTCGCCGAAATAGGCCATGCGTCGCCACACCACGAACGAGCCCAATGGGCCCGCCACCAGTGCCAAAGCCAAGCCTGCCAGCAGGGCGTAGAGCAGAAAATCAGCCATGCTTGCAGCTATCTCCATGAACGTGGGGGGTATCGACGACGGCGCCATGCAGGTCATGGGCGTGGTCATGGTGGTGATGGTAGATCGCCAGGCTCTGGGCGTTCTTGCCGAACAGCTCCACGAACGCCGGGTCGCCACTGACCTGTTCCGGGTGGCCGGAGCAGCACACGTGGCGGTTGAGGCAGACCACTTGGTCGGTGGTGCTCATGACCAGGTGCAAGTCGTGGGAGACCATCAGTACGCCGCAACCATGGCGGTCGCGCAGGCGGGTGATCAGGCTGTACAGCTCGGCCTGGCCGGCGACATCGACACCTTGCACGGGTTCATCGAGTACCAGCAGCTCGGGCTCGCGCAGCAGGGCGCGGGCCAGCAGCACGCGCTGCATTTCGCCACCGGAGATGCTTTGCACCGGGTTGTCGATGACGTGTTCGGCGCCGACTTCCTTAAGCGCAGCCTGGGCGCGGGCGCGGTCTACGCCAGGCACCAGGCGCAGGAAGCGCAATACGGAGAGCGGCAATGTCGGGTCCACGTGCAGCTTTTGCGGCATATAGCCCACGCGCAGCTTGGGCTTGCGCCAAACCGTGCCGCTGTGGGGCTTGAGCAGCCCGAGCACGGCGCGCACCAAGGTGGTCTTGCCGGCGCCGTTGGGGCCGATCAGGGTGACGATTTGCCCCGGTTCCACGCTCAGAGCGATGTTCTCCAGCACGTTTTGCCCGGCGAACGTGACCCCGACCTGCTCCAGGCGGATTAACGCATTGCTCATCAAACCCCCTGGCAGCCTGCGCACAGGCCGACCACTTCGACCGTTTGCCCTTCGACCTTGAAGCCGACGTCGGCAGAGCTTTTGATAATGGCGTCGCTGATGCTTTTTTGCTCAAGCTCGATGGCGGCGTGGCACTCGCGGCAGATCAGGAACTGGCCCTGATGCGCGTGCTCCGGGTGGTTGCAACCGACAAAGGCGTTGAGCGAGGCGATACGGTGCACCAGGCCATTTTCCAGCAAGAAATCCAGTGCACGGTAAACGGTAGGCGGTGCGGCGCGGCGGCCGTCCTGCTCGCTGAGGACGCCAAGAATATCGTAAGCGCCCAAAGGCTTATGGCTCTGCCACACCAGCTCCAGCACCCGGCGACGCAAGGCGGTCAGGCGCAAGCCTTTCTTTGCGCACAGGGTGTCGGCCTCTGACAATGCGGTGTGCACGCAGTGAGAGTGGTCGTGGGGACGGCTGGCAAGCGGTGTTTTAGGCATGAGCGGCGACAGATATTTGATAGAGACGTTATTATGTTACCCGTTCCTACGCCATCGAGTGGTCATCGTGTCCCGACTTTTTCCCGTTTTTGTCGTATTTGTCACCAGTTTGTTCGTTGCGGGTGCCGCTCAGGCCGAGGTCAAGGTACTGACGAGCATCAAGCCGTTGCAACTGATTGCCGCTGCCGTGCAGGACGGCGTGGCTGTTCCAGAGGTATTGCTGCCGCCGGGGGCGTCGCCGCACAACTTCGCTTTACGCCCATCCGACGTACGGCGTGTGCAGTCGGTGGACCTGCTGTACTGGATCGGGCCGGACATGGAAACGTTTTTGCCGCGTGTGCTCAAAGGCCGTACGGCGCCAACGGTGGCCGTGCAGGACCTGCCAGGCATGAAACTGCGCATCTTCGGCGAAGATAGCCATTCACATGCCGATGAAGCCGACGAACATGACCATGATCACCGCCCAGGCAGTGTGGATGCGCACCTGTGGCTGTCCACGGTCAATGCACGTGTGATCGCCGCTCGGATGGCGGCCGATCTGAGCGCTGCCGACCCAGCCAATGCCGAGCGTTATCAGAGCAATGCGAAGGCCTTCGAAGAACGCCTGAACGCGCTGGATGCGCGCCTGAAGCAGCGTTTGGCGGGCGTTGATGGCAAACCATACTTCGTGTTCCACGAAGCCTTTGATTACTTCGAAGAGGCGTACGGTTTGAAGCATGCTGGCGTGTTCAGCGTGGCCGCCGAAGTGCAGCCGGGCGCGCAGCACGTAGCGGCGATGCGCGCGCGTTTGCAGGAAGTGGGCAAGACTTGCGTGTTTAGCGAGCCGCCGTTGCGACCTCGCTTGGCCGAAACCCTGGTGGCCGGGTTGCCGGTGAAGTTGGCGGAATTGGATGCGTTGGGTGGCTATACGCCGGCTACCGCGCAGGGTTATGAGCAGGTGCTGGAAAAACTCGGCAATGATCTGGCCGGTTGCCTGGAGTCGCTCTAACAGGTAACACAAAACTCCTGTGGGAGCGGGCTTGCCCGCGATAGCGTTGGCTCAGTTGATACCGCTATCGCAGGCAAGCCAGCTCCCACATTGACCGAGTCGGTCTTTTAAAGCGCGAACGGTAGGTGGAGCGTGACCTGCTGACGCTGCGCTAGGCGATGCTCGAACTCAGCCGGGTCGTGAATCAACACATCCTGCCCGGCAAATGACTCGGCCGCGATCAGCCGGGACAGCCAGAACCGTACGCACGCCACGCGCAGCATGGTCGGCCATAGCTCGGCTTCCTTCGCGGTAAACGCTCGTAGCCCCGCGTAAGCGCCCAGCAGCGCCCGGGCACGGTGACCGTCAATCACGCCATCGGCATCCGAGCACCAGTCATTCAAGGCGATTGCCACGTCGTAGAGCATCGGCCCCGAACAGGCGTTGTAGAAGTCGATCAGGCCCGTCAGGTGCGTGCCTTCAAACATCGCGTTATCGCGAAACAGATCGGCGTGCACATTCGCTCGTGGCAGGCCGAGGATGTCAGCCTTGTGAGCGTCGATCTCGGCCAGCGCATCGCGCAACAGGCGTTGCTGGGCCTCGTTGAGGTGCGAAATAAGCTGCGCGCCCTCGCTGAGCATCCACGCCAGGCCGCGGTCGGTCTTGCGTTCAAGTACCTTTTCGCCCTGGGTGGCCAAGTGCAGGTGGCCGAGCAGTTCGCCAACCTGGGCGCAATGCTGCGCATTGGCCTCCTTGATGTGCTTGCCCGCCAGGCGCGGTTGCAGCAAGGCCGGTTTGCCCTTGAGTTCGCGCAAAGCGATACCGTCGGTGGTACGCAGGGCGTACGGCACAGGCAGGTCGGCGTCGTGGAGCACGTCAAGCAGTTCGATGAAGAACGGCATTTCTGCCACCGGGCCACGCTCAACCAGGGTCAGGACGAATTCACCCTGTTCCAGGCTGATAAAGAAATTGGTGTTTTCGCTGCCGGCGGCAATCCCCTGGAAATCAAGCAGGCGGCCGAGCCCGTAAGGGGCGAGAAAGGTTTCCAGCTCGGGCCGAGCCAGGGGGGTGAACACAGACATGGTTAAAACTGCCGTTACGGGCGCTGCGGTGGGCAGCGCCGGTTAAAATTAAGAAATCATTTCCATTCGAAGATCTTCCATGACGGGATCAGCATATCCGGCTGGTCAGAGCGGATGAAGTTCGCGTCGGTGCCGTCCGCACGTACCAGAAAGTACGGTGGTGCGCCCTTCGGGGTGACTTTGATTGCGTACAGAAAGCCGTTTTGGCGGTATTCCTGGATGGTTTTGTCGCCTTCCGTGCGAATGGTAACTTCCGGATCACCTCCAGGGGCACTGTCTGCCGCCGTGGCAGCCATCGGAGCGAGTGCAATCAAACCGGTCAACAGCAGGCGATTGAATGTACGCATGATAACCTTGTCCCTTTGTTTTCATTGGTCCGGCTATTCTAGCGCCTGACCCGCCGAAAAGGTTGATCCTGCTCATGAGCCAAGCGCCCCTCGTCCTGGTGGACGGTTCTTCTTATCTGTACCGCGCCTTCCACGCGCTGCCACCGCTGACCACCTCCAAAGGCCTGCCCACCGGTGCGGTCAAGGGCGTGTTGAACATGCTCAAAAGCCTGCGCAAGCAGTACCCGGACAGCCCATTTGCCGTGGTTTTCGACGCCAAGGGTGGGACGTTTCGCGATGAGATGTACGCCGAATACAAAGCCAACCGCCCGAGCATGCCCGATGACATGCGCCTGCAGATCGAGCCGCTGCATCAAAGCGTGATCGCTCTTGGCTTCCCGTTGCTGTGCGTCGAGGGCGTTGAGGCCGATGACGTGATCGGCACTCTGGCCCGCAGCAGCGCGGCCGCCAGCCGCCCGGTGGTGATCTCGACCGGTGACAAAGACATGGCGCAGTTGGTGGACGGCCACATTACCTTGGTCAACACCATGACCGGTAGCTCGATGGACATCGAGGGCGTTAAGGAGAAATTCGGTGTCGCTCCGGAGCAGATCATCGATTATCTGGCGTTGATGGGGGATTCGTCCGACAACATTCCCGGCGTTCCGGGCATTGGCCCCAAGACCGCCTCCGGCTTGCTGGTAGGGGTCAATGGCGGCCTCAAAGAGCTTTATGAGCAGCTGGATATTGTGCCGACCCTGCCTATCCGTGGGGCCAAGACCCTGCCGGCCAAGTTGGAAGAGCATAAGGAGATGGCATTCCTGTCTTATCAGTTGGCGACGATCAAGATCGATGTGCCGCTGGATATCGGGTTGGATGATTTGCACCTGATCGAACCGGATCGCGAAAAGCTGCTGGAGCTGTACACGCTGCTTGAGTTCAAAAGCTGGTACGACGAGATCCAGCGCGATGCCAAGCGTGTCGAGCTCAAATCGGCGAGCGAAGTTGCGCCTGCCGCCGAAATGCCGGTCGAGGCTGTTATATCGGTACCGGTAGAGGCCGTTTACACCACCATTCTGGACCAGGCCACCTTCGACGTGTGGCTGAAAAAACTCCACGATGCGCCGTTGTTTGCTTTCGACACCGAAACCACCGGCATCGACGCCCAGCAGGCGCAATTGGTCGGGGTCTCGTTTGCTGTGCAGCCTCATGAAGCCGCCTACATCCCGCTGACCCATTCCTATATCGGCGCGCCGGATCAATTGGATCGCGACACCGTGCTGCTGGCCCTGAAACCGCTGCTGGAAGACCCGACCAAACTCAAGGTGGGCCAGCACGCCAAGTTCGATATGAACATCCTGGCCAACTGCGCCATTGGCGGCGACCCTGCCCAGGGCATTACCGTGCGCGGCATCGCCTTCGACACCATGCTCGAATCCTACGTGCTCAATTCCACCGCGACGCGGCACGATATGGACAGTCTGGCGAAGAAGTACCTGGACCACGACACGGTCAGCTTCCAAGACATCGCCGGCAAAGGTGCAAAGCAACTCACGTTCGACCAGATCGCCCTTGAGCAAGCCGGCCCCTACGCGGCCGAAGATGCCGACGTGACCTTGCGCCTGCATCAGCACTTGTACGCGCAACTGGCCGCGATCCCGAGCCTGGCCAGTGTGCTGACGGACATCGAGATCCCGCTGGTGCCGGTGCTGGCACGCATCGAGCGCCAGGGCGCACTGGTAGACAAGGACCTGCTCGGCATCCAGAGCATCGAGTTGGGTAACAAGATGGTCGAGCTGGAGCGCCAGGCGTACGAGATCGCCGGTGAAGAATTCAACCTGGGTTCGCCCAAGCAGCTCGGGGCGATCCTGTACGAGAAGCTCGGCATGCCGGTGCTGAAGAAAACCGGCAAGGGCCAGGCATCCACGGCTGAGGAAGTACTGGCCAAACTGGCCGAGGATGATTTCCCGCTGCCCAAGGTACTGATGCAGTACCGCAGCATGAGCAAGCTCAAAAGTACCTATACCGACCGCCTGCCGGAACAGATCAACCCGCGTACCGGGCGTATTCATACGTCCTACCATCAGGCCGTCGCGGCGACCGGGCGCTTGTCCTCCAGCGATCCGAACCTGCAGAACATCCCGGTGCGCACCGCCGAGGGGCGGCGCATTCGCCAGGCGTTTGTCGCGCCCAAGGGCTACAAGCTGCTAGCGGCGGACTATTCGCAGATCGAGCTGCGGATCATGGCGCATTTGTCCAAGGACGAAGGCTTGATGAACGCCTTCCGCAATGACCTGGACGTGCATACGGCCACGGCGGCCGAAGTGTTCAAGGTCGAGTTGAATGAGGTCACGTCCAACCAGCGCCGCAGCGCCAAGGCGATCAACTTCGGCCTGATTTACGGCATGGGCGCCCAGAAGCTGGGTAAGGACATCGGCGTCGATACCAAGACCGCCAAGGCTTACATCGATGTGTACTTCGCCCGCTACCCAGGGGTGCGCGAATACATGGAGCGCACCCGCGCCCAGGCGGCGGATCAGGGGTATGTCGAAACGTTCTTCGGACGACGGCTGTACTTGCCGGATATCAACTCCAACAAGCCCCAAGAGCGCGCGGCGGCCGAGCGCACGGCGATCAACGCGCCGATGCAGGGCACGGCGGCGGACATCATCAAGAAAGCCATGGTGCAGGTGGATAACTGGCTGACCGAGTCGGGCCTGGATGCCAAGGTTATCCTTCAAGTGCACGACGAATTGGTGCTGGAGGTGCGTGAAGACCTGGTCGCGCAGGTCAGTGAGAAGATTCGCGAGCATATGAGCGCGGCGGCGCAGTTGGACGTGCCTTTGGTGGTGGACGTAGGCGTAGGCGATAACTGGGACGAGGCGCACTGATTCTGCGGCTTTGCCATCATCGCGAGTGGTGGCGAAGCGGTTTAGAGCGCAAACGGGGGTCAGTTATTTCCAATAGTTTTTTGAGCCTGTCGGAACTTAACCTGTGAACTGCCACTCAGAGTTACTGAATGGGTGGTGAAGCCCTTCAATGCTCCTATGTTGTGTTAAGTGTTGGCAGATAATTCCGGACCCCGCCCTAGCGGTCCGGAACTTGAACCCCGAACTTCCCCTCCCCAAAAGAAGTCCGGGGTTTTTTTTGCCCGCAGAAAAGTTATTCGGCGATTTCTGCGCCCTTGTCCGCCAATTCCATCCAGCCGGCCAGTACGGTGTAGGCTTCTTCCAGGCCCATGCGCTTGGGGGCGGAGAACAGTTGAATCGTGATGGTATCGCCCCAGCCCTTACGGATTTCGGACTGCACTTTGAGCAGGGTGTTCTTGGCTGCGCCGTAGGTGAGCTTGTCGGCCTTGGTCAGCAAAATGTGCATCGGCATGCCGCTGGCGACAGCCCAGTCGAGCATCAGCAAGTCGAAGTCGGTCATTGGATGACGGATATCCATCATCAGAATCAAACCCTTCAAACTCTCGCGACCACCCAGGTAAGCCTCAAGGTGACGCTGCCAGTGCAGCTTCAGCGGGATAGGTACTTTCGCATAACCGTAGCCCGGCAGGTCGACCAGACGCCGATCATCGTCTAGCTTGAAGAAATTGAGTAGTTGCGTGCGGCCCGGGGTTTTCGAGGTGCGCGCCAGGCTGGCGTGAGTCAGGGTGTTCAGTGCGCTGGATTTACCGGCGTTGGAACGGCCGGCAAAGGCGACTTCAAAGCCCTCGTCATCGGGGCATTGGTCCACTTTGGCGGCGCTGAGCATGAAGGTGGACTGTTGGCACAGGCCGAGGATGGGGTTCTTGAGTTGCATGAGATTTCCGATGTGGGCGGTGCCGAGAAAGGGTGCGGCAAGCGGTGTCGTTTCCGTTTCAGTAGCGCCAGTATATAATGCCGCAGATTTTGTGTGTGCTTTGTCCCAGCGAAGGATGAGGTTCACGGGAGCGAAAGACCTTTATTGCGCATTAGAACGCAAAACGCTCTCAAACCCTGAATAGGTCGATGTATGGACCGACGGTTGCTCGCTTCTGCTGCCCTGATTCCGCTTTACGGCGCTCAGGCTACACAGGATCAACCGAGTTTGCATGGTCAGGCTGACGCAGTGCGTGACCCAGGGTTTCAAGGCAATGCCGCCGCGTGGTTTGTGCATGGACTGCAGTACTGAGGATTACCAGGCCGTCATTGATTTGATGGTGAGTAAACCCGGTAGATAACTCTTAAACCCTTAGCCGTAGTTGGATTAGCTGATGAACAAACTGATCGTGAGTCTGCTGTTGACCTTGGGCATCACAGGCGCTGCCGTCGCTGCAGAGGGCCCCGTCAAAGGTGATGCCACTGCCGGTCAAGCGAAGGCCGCCGTGTGTGGTGCCTGCCACGGGCCGGATGGTAACAGCCCGGCGCCGAACTTCCCCAAACTGGCCGGCCAGGGTGAACGTTACCTGAGCAAGCAGATGCACGACATCAAGGACGGCAAGCGCACGGTGCTGGAAATGACCGGCCTGCTGACCAATCTCAACGATCAGGACCTGGCGGACCTCGCGGCGTATTTTGCCAGCCAGAAGGGCAGCGTGGGAGCTGCCGACCCTAAACTGGTCGCCCGCGGAGAGCAGTTGTTCCGTGGCGGTAACCTGGAAAAAGGCTTACCTGCCTGCACCGGTTGCCACTCGCCCAATGGTGCAGGCAACGCTGCCGCAGGCTTCCCGCACCTGAGCGGCCAGCACGCCACCTACATCGCCAAGCAGTTGACCGACTTTCGCAAAGAAGAAGCCGGCCGGGCCAACGATGGGGACGCCATGACCATGCGCACCATCGCTCGCAAGCTGAGCGACGAAGACATCGCAGCCCTCTCCAGTTATATCCAGGGCCTGCACTGACGGGGCTGGGCGTTAACGCTCGATTAATCCCGCGATGCAAGCATAAAAAGGGTGGCTCAGGCCGCCCTTTTTTGTGGCCGCTGCCGTTACACTAACGAACTCATGTCCGCGTAGACCTGTCACAACAAAGGTCGCGTGAGGCGACTTTATTTGTCCAGGAGTAAAGCATGCGTAATCTGATCCTCAGCGCCGCTCTCGTCACTGCCAGCCTCTTCGGCATGACCGCACAAGCTGCCGATGTGCCGCTTGAAGCCGGTAAAACCTATGTTGAGCTGTCTAATCCGGTTCCGGTTGCGGTACCCGGCAAGATCGAGGTGGTGGAGCTGTTCTGGTACGGTTGCCCGCATTGCTACGCGTTCGAGCCGACTATCAACCCATGGGCTGAAAAGCTGCCCAAGGACGTTAACTTCCGTCGCATTCCCGCCATGTTCGGTGGCCCATGGGACGCCCACGGCCAACTGTTCCTGACCCTGGAAGCCATGGGTGTTGAGCACAAGGTCCACAACGCCGTCTTCGAAGCGATCCAGAAACAGGGCAAGCGCCTGACCAAACCGGACGAAATGGCTGACTTCGTTGCTACTCAAGGTGTCGACAAGGACAAGTTCCTGGCGACCTTCAACTCTTTCGCTATCCAGGGCCAGATCAAACAGGCCAAGGAACTCGCGCAGAAGTACGGCGTGCAAGGCGTTCCCACGCTGATCGTCAACGGCAAATACCGTTTCGACCTGGGCAGCACCGGTGGTCCTGAAGCGACCCTCAACGTTGCTGACCAACTGATTGCCAAAGAACGCGCTGCCAAGTAAGGGGCTCGCCATGCGCCGCTGGGGTACCGAGCGTGTCGTTGGCCTGCATGAACCGCAGGTCAACGAGCATCACCTGGAGTCCACAGGCCTGCCGGCAGATAGCCGCTTGCGCCTGCTCAGTTTCAATATCCAGGTGGGCAACAGTACCGAGAAGTATCGGCATTACCTCACGCGTGGCTGGCAGCACCTGCTGCCCCACAAGGGGCGTACCGGTAACCTGCAGAAAATCGGCGACCTGCTCAGCGACTTCGACTTGGTCGCGCTGCAGGAAGCCGACGGCGGCAGCCTGCGCTCCGGCTATATCAACCAGGTGGAACACCTGGCTCAGCTGGGCGCCTTCCCGTACTGGTATCAGCAACTCAACCGCAACCTGGGGCGCCTGGCGCAGCACAGCAATGGCGTACTCAGCCGCCTCAAACCCACGGCTATCGAAGATCACCCCTTGCCAGGCCCCAAAGGGCGCGGGGCGATCCTTGTGCGTTTTGGCGAAGGCCCGGAAGCCTTGGTGGTGGTGATGATGCACCTGGCCCTCGGGGGGCGTACGCGCAACCTGCAACTGGCTTATGTGCGTGAATTGATTGGCAACTACAAGCACCAGGTGCTCATGGGTGACATGAACACCCATGCCAACGACCTGCTGCAGAATTCTCCGCTGCGCGACCTGGGGTTACTGGCGCCGCAAGTCGAAGCCACGTTTCCCAGCTGGCGCCCGCAGCGCTGTCTTGACCATATCCTGCTCAGCCCAAGCCTCACACTGGAAAGTGTGCAAGTGCTGGCGCAGCCCATTTCCGATCACCTGCCGGTCGCGGTAGAGATTCGTCTGCCGGGTTCGCTCACGGCTGATGCATTACCCGCGTTGAGCCCAGGCCCTCGCGGACCCCTTGCATGAGCGACGACGCCCAGCGCTGGAAAGAGAAATACCTCCAGAGCATCGAGCAACAAGACAAACTCGAACGCCGCTGGGCTGCCCGCCTCGATTTGCTGCGCCGCGGGCTGGTGCGCAGCACGCTGGCCGCCGAAGGCACCGACCGAGCTGTCGACCAATGCATGAAGGAAATGCGCGATGTCGTGCGCACGGACGACATGGATGCTGCCCTCGCCGCTTTACTGCCACGCCTGGAAAAGGCCGTGCTGGATTCGGAGCAGCGCCGCGAAACCCGCGTCGACCAGATCAGCGCCGCGCTCACCGCCTTGGTCACCCAGTTGCAAAAGCTGCCGCTGCCCCGCGAGGTGGCTCGTCCGCTGAAAACCTTCGCCAAGCAACTCGATGGTCGCGTGGCGCAAGCGCGGGAGATACCGCTGCTGCTCAGTGAGCTGAGCAGCCTGCAGGGGCAGGCGCTGAATAATCTGGAGCCTGAAGGCGAACCCGCACGCCCAGGCCCGGGTCTGTTGCAACGCCTGTTCGGTAGTAAAGAGGCCGCCAGTGAAGCGCTCCCGGTTGACGCGGAGCCACTGCCGGCAGCGCAATTGGCACCGCCAAAGCCTGCAGCGCCCACACCCGCGCCCGAACCGGAAGAACCTGCGCAATCGGAAGAATTGACCCAAGCCTTGCGTGCCTTTGCACCGCTGTCACCTACGCCCGTGGCCTTGAAGCCTGCGCCTGTTGCAGCGGCCGGAGGGCAAGAGGTCGCCAGCGACACGCCGTTATTCGACGCTCCAGAGCTGCCGTCGATTGCGGCGCCTGCGCAATTATCTGAACCCGACGTGCAGGCGCCTCCGGTTGCGGAGCCTGCTCAAGAAAGCGCACTCGCCGCCTTTATCGAACCGCCGCCGGTTCCAGTCGAAACGCCGGATGAAACCACCATCGGCAGCCTGTCGCTGCCCCCTGTGCTGGAAGGTCCCGAGCCCGACGAACTGCAACCGGACGGCACCTACGCCCTGCCTGATTCGCCTGAACCGTCCTATAGTTCGGTGGCCAAGCACATTGAAGGCACTTTGCTCGGCCTGCTGGAAGACCTTTCCCTGCCTGAACGTCACCAGCCCCAGGCCGAGGCGATGCGTGAACGTCTCGCCCATGGTTTGAATTGGTACGAACTGCTGCCGATCCTGGATGACCTGGCCGTGCTGATGCTGGCGGTCACCGACAGTGGCCAGCATGAGTTCGAGGCTTATCTCAAGCAGCTCAACGAGCGTCTCGAGGCATTCCAGGGTCATCTGCAGGTCGCCAGCGAGGGCCACGCCGACAGCAGCCTGGCCGCGCGGGAGTTGGACACGCAGATTCGCGAGCAGGTCGACGGCCTGCAAAGCAGCGTGCAGGACGCCGCCGACCTGGACAGCCTCAAGCAGGTGCTCGAAAGCCATCTTGAAGGCTTGCTCGGCACCATGGATGAACACCAGCAACAGCGTGACCTGCGCGAACAGGAAGTGGCCGCACGCCTCAAAGGTCTGGCTGAACGCGTGGCCCATATGGAGCAGGAGGCCCAGGGCTACCGCGAGCACCTGGAGGTACAACGCCAGAAGGCCTTGCTCGATCCGCTCACCGGGTTGCCCAACCGTGCGGCGTGGAGCGAACGCCTCGATTACGAAGTCAACGCCTGGCATCAGCGCGGTAACAGCCTGTCGCTGGCCATGCTCGACCTGGACCACTTCAAACGCATCAACGACGGCTACGGTCACCTGGCAGGGGACAAAGTCTTGAAGATCATCGCCAATGTGCTGAGCAAGCGCCTGCGGCCGACGGACTTCATCGCGCGTTTCGGAGGTGAAGAGTTTGTGCTGCTAATGCCCGACTCGGCCTTGGCGGATGCCTTGGCCGTAGGTGAAGTATTGCGTGAGGCTATTGCAGCGTGCCCGTTCCACTTCAAGGGTGAGCCGGTAACGATCACGGTGTCCATGGGCGTGGCGCAGTTTCAACCCGGCGAGCGCAGTGACCTAGCGCTCAAGCGTGCCGATGAAGCGCTCTACAGGGCAAAAGCTGCGGGACGTAATCAGGTGCAGGCGGCATAAAAGATGTTCCATTTTGTAATTTGACCGCTTGGCCGTGAGCCGTACGTTACACTGTTGCATTATCGTCTTTCAGTGTAATGCCTCTCGCCATGAAATCCTTGTATATCGCTTTAGCGTTTCTTCTGCTCGCCGGCTGCGCCAGTGGCCCGCGCCTGAACACCAGCCATCCTTCGGTTAACCACGACAACCGCGTGCAGTTCGTTGTGGTGCATTACACCTCGACCAACCTTGAACGTTCCCTGGCGCTGTTGACCCATGGCCAGGTCAGCAGTCATTACCTGATCGGCGACGACGCCTCCGGCACCATCTACAAGCTGGTGGATGAAAGCCAGCGCGCCTGGCACGCGGGGGAAAGCGAGTGGATGGGGCGCACCTGGCTCAATTCCAGCTCCATCGGCATCGAGATCGTCAACCCAGGGTTCAGTGATACTCCCACGGGGCGTGTGTGGTACCCGTATTCCGAAGCGCAGGTGCAGTCGCTGATCGTGCTGCTCAAGGACATCAGCAAGCGCAATGGCATCGACCCCAAGAACATCATCGGGCACAGCGACATCGCCCCACTGCGCAAGCTGGACCCAGGCCCGTTGTTCCCTTGGAAACGCTTGGCGGCAGAAGGTCTGGCCGTGTGGCCGGATGCCCAGGCAGTGGCCCGGTTCCAGGTGCAGTACGCCGCGCAGTTACCAAGCATTACCTGGTTCCAGGAAGAGCTGGCGCGCCTGGGCTACCAGACGCCGCAGACTGGCGAGTTGGATGTGGCCACGCGGCACGTCATCGCCGCGTTCCAGATGCGCTTCCGGCCATCGCTGTTTGATGGCACTCCGGATGCTGAAAGTGCCGCAATCCTGCGGGCCTTGAATCACCGCTGATGGTGTACAGGTAGGAGCGAGCAAGCTCTCTCCTACAGGGGTAATGCCATATAGAACTGCGTACCCTGCCCCGGCCGCGAGTACACACCCATGCGGCCGCCGTGCAATTGCACGATTTCCTTGCACAGTGCCAAGCCCAGGCCCGCACCGCCCTTCTTGCGGCCCACCTGTACAAAGGGTTCGAAGATCCGCCCTTGCTGGCCGTAGGCAATGCCTTCGCCGTTATCCTCGACGCTGATAATCACCCGCTCACCATGCCGTCGTGCCTGCAGACGAATCTGCCCGCCTTCGGCGGTGTGGCGCAGGGCATTACCCAGCAGGTTGTCGAGCACCCGCTCCAGTTGCACTTGGTCGGCATACAGCCGTGGCAATTCAGGTTGAGCTTCTACCAGCAACTCAATGTGCTGGGCGTTCGCAGGCTCAGCAAATCGGGCCCGTGCGTGCTCCAGCAAGTCGGTGACATCGCACGTGCCCAAGGTGAGTTTTTGCAGGCCGTTCTGATAGCGCGAGAAGTTGAGCAGGTCATTGATCAACTGCATCAGGCGCTGCATCTCTTCATTGACCGTATCCAGCAGGTCCGCCTCGCGGGAGTCCGGTGGGAACTTGGCCCGCTCACGGAACAAGCCGAAGGCCATGTGCATGCCGGTAACCGGGGTGCGCAGCTCATGGGAGGCGCGCAACACGAACTCGCTGCGCACCCGTTCGAAGGCGCGCTGTTCCGTCACGTCATGCAGCACCATCACGGCCCCGAGAATGTGCCCCTGTGTATGGCTAACCGGGGTCAGGCTGTAGGTCAGCAGGCGTAACTCACCCTCGACTTCCACCTCCAGATCATCCGGGGCCCGCTCCAGGTTGCCGCCGCGTAGCACCAGTTGCAGCTGTTCATCCATTTCCGCGCGACCCATGGCTTCGCCAAGCCCTTGACCCAGCCGCTCCTCATCCCAGCCCAATTGGCGCTGCGCCACAGGGTTGAGGTGCTCCAGGCAGCCTTGGCGATCAATCATCAACAGGCCGTCATCGATACTGTCGAGCACCGCTTGCAGGCGCTGCTGGCCGGCCAGCAGCTCATCGATGTTAGTGGCCTGATGTTGGCGCAACGCTTCGGCCATGATGCCGAAACGGCGGGTCAGCAGGTTCATTTCCGCTGCGGAGGAGATCGGCAGCGTGACTTCAAAGTCGCCCTGCCCGATCTTGTCGGCGGCCTTGGCCAGGGCCTCGATGGGACCACCGAAACGCCGGGCGATGCCATGGGCCGTGACGAAACCGATGATCAGCACCGCGAGCCCCACCAGCCCGAGCAGGCCCGCTATCAACAACGCGCGCTCACGGGATTTATGCTCACTGGTACTGATATTTTCCAGCGCCCGCTTGTGTTCGGCAATCAAGCCGTTGCGCAGTATGTTGAAGGTTTCGGTGAGCCTTTCCTTGCTGCCCGCAGGCGGTGATGCCTGTTGGGATTGGTCAAACGCATTGAGCAGATTCTGGTAATCCGAGCGTGCCTGGCTGAAACCATGGTTTTTGCCGTCGACCTGTTCATGGGCGATGCCCTGGTCCAACAGATCGAAATAATGCTGCTTTGAGGCTTGCAGGGCGTCTGGGTCGGGACGCTTCTCCAGCATCATGATCAACTGGTCGCCCAGGCTCTGACGCAACTTGAGCCCCAGGTCCAGGGTGATGAAATTACTGCGGATCAACGATTCCTGGGTCTTGGCCATTTGCATGACGCTGACCAAGCCCAGGATCAACCCCAGCAAAGCCACGGTAATCAACGCTGAGATGCTCAGGAATAACCGGGTGCGCAGTTTCATCGCGAGCTTCATAAAGTCCTGTTCAAAGGTTGTACTGCTTGCGTTTGCGGTACAGCGTCGACGCATCGATGCCGAGTGTGCGGGCCGCTTGGTCCAGCGTGTCGCTGGTCGCAAGTACGGCGCCGATATGAGCCTTTTCCAGCTCGTCCAGGCTCAAAGCCGCTCCGATACGCGGTGCATTGTTGGCCGGTTGCTCGGCCATCCCCAGGTGGCTGATCTCCACCTTTTCCTGAGGGCAGATGATGCTGGCGCGTTCCACCACGTTACGCAGTTCGCGGATGTTGCCGGGCCAGCGATAGTTGAGTAGCGCTTCGCGGGCATTATCACTGAAGCCGCGTGCCGGGCGTGCGTATTCCTTGACGAAGCGGGCAAGGAAGCGGTCAGCCAGGGTCAGGATGTCTTCACTGCGTTCGCGCAGCGGCGGCAAGTGCAAGGTGATGACATTCAGGCGGTAGAGCAAGTCTTCACGGAACCGGCCATCGCGCACCATGTCTTCCAGGTTCAGGTTGGTGGCTGCGAGGATGCGCACGTCGGCGCGGCGAGTGACCGGGTCGCCCACGCGCTCATACTCTTTGTCCTGGATAAACCGCAGCAACTTGGGTTGCAACGTGAGGGGGAAATCGCCGATCTCGTCGAGAAACAGCGTGCCGCCGTCCGCCTGATTCACTCGGCCCAAGGTGCTTTCACTGGCGCCGGTGAACGCGCCACGGCTGTGGCCGAACAGTTCGCTTTCCATTAGTTCGGCGGTCAGTGAGGGGCAGTTGATGGTCACGCAGGACTTCTTCGAGCGTTTGCTCCAGCCATGTATCGCCCGGGCCAACTCACCTTTACCGGTGCCGGACTCGCCGAGGATCAAGATGTTGGCGTCCGTTCCGGCCACCTGCCGCGCGGTTTCCAACACCACCATCATGGCCGGACTATGGGAGTCGAGGCCGTCTTTGGGCTGGCGCACTTCGCCTTCCAGTGCTTCCAACCGCGCTGAGAGCTGACGCACTTCCAGTTGCTTGGCGGTAGCCAAGCGCAGTTGGTCTGGGCTGCAAGGTTTGACCAGGTAGTCGGCGGCGCCAGCCTGGATGGCGTCCACGGCGGTATCCACAGCCGAATGGGCGGTCACAATCACCACGCGCATCCACGGAGCCTGCACGCGCATCTGGGCCAGCACGTCCAGGCCATTGTCCTCGCCCAGCCGCAGGTCGAGGAAGCACAGGTCGAACACCTGACGCTGCATCAGGGCATCGGCCTGTGCGGCGCTGTTCGCGGTGGCGACGGTGTAGCCCTCATCTTCCAGGCAATAGCGGAAGGTGCGCAGGATCGCGGATTCGTCATCCACTAAAAGAATGCGGCCTTGAAGTTCCTTGGCTGAATCCATCTGTCCCGCACTCCTTAACTATAAATGTGATGGTGTTTAGTCCCGGAATAATCGGGCAAGTTGCATGGTTTATTCTGATTCATAAAAGGCTTCTTCGTGCAGCTATCTGCGCGCCTTCCTACAGACGTGGTTTGCGGACATTTTAAGGCCTTATTGCTCTTCGACCCTTCGATGTGCGCGCCAAGTGTCTGGTTCCGTCTACTGGGCATCGTGCATTTCGCACGGCCTATACCGAGGCATCGTGCAGGATGCTAGGCGATGATTCCATCGATCAAGTATAACTTATTGATTTTATTAGGTTTTATTTTGCAATAAAGCTGGCATGCACTCTGCAATATCTCCCCCAAGAGCGTCATGAACGAATAATCAGAATGCGGGAGTAATGCTGTATGACTCGCCAAAGCTTCAGCCAATTGCGTGTATCGCCGCTGCGCTTGCAGCAGGGCCTGTTCGCCAGCCTGGCGTTGATGGTCACGTTGATTGCCGGCCAGCAGTTGCAGCATTGGCAGGAGCGTGCGCAGCCAGCCCCGCAATTTGAACGTCCCGTCATGACCCAGACCCATTTCCGTTCCATTGGCAGCGCCAGCGCCGATGTGACTGCCCCGCAATTGAGCCTGGTAGATCAGGGTTCCACTCTGGACGAACTGCCGGCCCATGACCGTTGGGTGTTCTAGGCAAAAAACGTCGCTTATGTTGAGCGACTGCACGGCATCACCGCTGTTACCCCTATAGAAGCATAAGGAGAATCACCATGTTGAGTTGGGCAATCACATTTCTGATCATCGCCATTGTGGCCGCAGTCCTGGGCTTCGGTGGTATCGCGGGCACCGCCACCGGCATCGCCAAGATCCTGTTTGTGGTCTTCCTGGTGATGTTTATCGCTTCGTTCTTCTTTGGTCGCAAAGGCCGAGGTTGAATATGGTCAGCCTGCCTTTTAAAGCCCTTGCTGCTGCCCTGCTGTTGGGCGGCAGTGGCCTTGCCTTGGCCGCCAATGACGGCCAATCCCGGGCTAACGAATTGCTCAGCGCGGATCCGCAGTACCGTGAAACCTGGCAAGACGTGGTGAAGAAAGAGGAACGCCTGCCCGAATGGGTGATGAACCTGTCGGGCACGGCCGAGCAAATGAATGCCGTTGAGGAAGATGGCGACAAGTATTTGGTCGGGCCGCTCTGCGAAACCGCAGACACCTGCCTGAACAAGCGCCTGATCGTCGCCTTCAGCCTCGACAAGGAAGATGCCTACGCCATGTTGGTGGAAGTCCCGGCTGGTTTGCCAGCGGACAAGTCGCCGACACGGCACGCCGATTACCGTTTTCTCGGTAAGCCGGACGAGGGTATGCAAAAGCTGCTGATGGAGCAGCTCAAGAAAGACCCGAATTGGTACTAGGTTCCGTCTGACGGAGCTGGCGTCCATAGAAGGAAGCCCTTGTGCTTCTTTCTGTTTGCATCGCTCCTTGAGTGATGCATGACCAGGGGGCCGGGTTGCTCTGATCGATCAGGATCGGCGTGACCTACGGGTACAGGGAGTACCTGCGCAAGGGCCGGGTCAGGCGAAAAGCTGCGACGCAAGTTCACAAGACCTCAAGCTTGCTGAACTTGCGGCGGGCTTACGACTCTCATCCCCGCGTTTCATGCCGCTCATAGCCGCCGTTTTGCTTTTTGCCTCTGGCCAACCATTACCGGGTATGTCGGTGTGACCATCTATCGAGAATTTTTCCTCGGCGCTATAGGATCTTTCTGGCGCTAGGTGATGGATTTCTCAGACATTTCTGCCAATCAATCCGAGTCGTCCAGTATCTCTGCGCGAGCCTGATTTAGCCGCTCAACGGCATATTCACCCGCCGGAATGGCAGATACGAACTGACCGTTTGGACAAATTATTTCAAAAAAAGCCATGCCGATTCGGCATGGGGTAGGCGTTTACGGCATTAGACGTCGCTCCCTTGCATGGGAATAGTTGCGCCTTTTTTCGCCTGCCAGTAAGCCATTTCGGCCACGCTGCGGTGACCTTCCATGGAGGCAGATGCACACACTTTTTCGCTTTCGAGCGTTGCAGCTGGCGCATTTGCCGTAAGTCCACTTGAAGCAAGGGTAATGACATGAAGAAGGCAAAGCTAAGCCTCGCCTGGCAGATCCTCATCGGTTTGGTACTGGGCATTGCAATCGGTGCAGTACTCAACCATTTCAGTGCTGAAAAGGCCTGGTGGATCAGCAATGTGTTGCAGCCGGCGGGCGATATCTTTATCCGCCTGATCAAGATGATCGTGATCCCGATTGTGATTTCTTCGCTGATCGTCGGTATCGCCGGTGTAGGCGACGCGAAAAAGCTCGGTCGTATCGGCGTCAAAACCATCCTCTACTTCGAAATCGTCACCACCATCGCCATCGTGGTGGGCCTGTTGCTCGCCAACCTGTTCCACCCAGGCGCTGGCATCGACATGAGTACCCTGGGTACCGTGGATATCTCCAAGTACCAGGCGACTGCCGCCGAAGTGCAGCATGAACATGCGTTCATCGAAACCATCCTCAACCTGATCCCCTCGAACATCTTCGCCGCTGTTGCCCGTGGCGAGATGCTGCCGATCATCTTCTTCTCGGTGCTGTTCGGCCTGGGGCTGTCGAGCCTCAAGCCTGAGCTGCGCGAGCCGCTGGTGACCATGTTCCAGGGCGTGTCCGAGAGTATGTTCAAAGTCACCCACATGATCATGAAGTACGCCCCTATCGGTGTATTCGCGCTGATCGCGGTGACGGTCGCCAACTTCGGCTTCGCCTCGCTGCTGCCGCTGGCCAAGCTGGTGATCCTGGTTTACGTCGCGATCCTGTTCTTCGCCTTCGCGGTCCTGGGTTTGATCGCCCGCCTGTTCGGCTTCTCGATCCTCAAGCTGATCCGCATCTTCAAAGATGAGTTGGTATTGGCTTACTCCACCGCCAGCTCCGAAACCGTGCTGCCGCGTGTGATCGAAAAGATGGAAGCCTACGGCGCGCCGAAAGCGATCTGCAGCTTCGTGGTGCCGACCGGTTATTCGTTCAACCTCGACGGTTCGACCCTGTACCAGAGCATCGCAGCAATCTTCATTGCCCAGCTGTATGGCATCGACCTGTCGATCGGCCAGCAATTGATGTTGGTACTGACCCTGATGGTGACCTCCAAAGGCATCGCCGGCGTGCCGGGCGTGTCCTTCGTGGTGTTGCTGGCGACGCTGGGCAGCGTGGGCATCCCACTGGAAGGCTTGGCGTTTATCGCCGGTGTCGACCGTGTGATGGACATGGCGCGTACCGCTCTGAACGTGATCGGCAACGCCTTGGCCGTACTGGTTATCTCCCGTTGGGAAGGCATGTACGACGACGCCAAGGGCGAGCGCTATTGGAATTCCTTGCCGCACTGGCGCAGCAAGGAAGCCCTGCCTACGGCACAAGCCACCCGTAGCTGATTGCAGATTGATCGAAAACAAACCCCGGAGAATTCCGGGGTTTGTCGTTTCTGCCAGCCCCGTTATCATTCGCCCCATCTTTCGGGGGATTTATCTGATGCTCAATGGCCTGTGGCTTGGCTTCTTTGTCGTGGCAATGGTGTCAGCGCTGGCGCAATGGCTGGTGGGCGGTAACGCCGGGATCTTCGCGGCGATGGTCGAAAGCATTTTCGCCATGGCCAAATTATCGGTGGAAGTCATGGTGCTGCTGTTCGGTACCCTGACGTTATGGCTGGGCTTTCTGCGGATCGCCGAAAAAGCCGGGATCGTCGATTGGCTGGCCAAGGCCCTCGGCCCGCTGTTTCGCCGCCTGATGCCGGAAGTGCCCGCCGGGCACCCCGCGATCGGTTTGATCACCCTCAACTTTGCCGCCAACGGCCTGGGCCTGGACAACGCCGCCACGCCCATCGGCCTGAAAGCCATGAAGGCACTGCAAGAGCTCAACCCCATCCCCAATACGGCGACCAACGCTCAGATCCTGTTCCTGGTGCTCAACGCGTCCTCGCTGACGCTGTTGCCGGTGACTATCTTCATGTACCGCGCCCAGCAAGGCGCTGCGGACCCGACGCTGGTGTTCCTGCCGATCCTGCTGGCCACCAGCGCCTCGACGCTGGTGGGCCTGCTGTCGGTGGCGGTGATGCAGCGCCTGCGTTTGTGGGACCCGGTGGTGCTGGCCTATCTGATCCCCGGCGCGCTGGTACTGG
This sequence comes from Pseudomonas sp. FSL L8-0168, assembly GCF_037976155.1. Lineage (NCBI taxonomy): Bacteria > Pseudomonadati > Pseudomonadota > Gammaproteobacteria > Pseudomonadales > Pseudomonadaceae > Pseudomonas > Pseudomonas sp. FSL L8-0168. The sequence continues at coordinate 5,440,407 of NZ_CP150262.1, forward strand.
GCGGCTTCATGGCGCTGCTGGCGACCCTGTCTGCCACAGCGCTGGCCGGTTTGTCGTCGATCCTGGGCAACCTCACGCTGTTTGGCTTGATCATGCTGTTCCTGGTGATCGGCGCGTTGCGCAAGGTCAAGGTGTACGAGGCCTTTGTCGAAGGCGCCAAGGAAGGCTTCGACGTGGCCAAGAACCTGTTGCCCTATCTGGTGGCGATGCTGTGCGCGGTTGGCGTGTTGCGTGCCTCGGGCGCCTTGGAGTTCGGCCTGGAAGGGATTCGTCATGTGGTGGCCTGGACGGGCCTGGATACGCGCTTTGTCGACGCGCTGCCGACCGCGATGGTCAAGCCGTTCTCCGGCAGCGCGGCGCGGGCGATGCTGATCGAGACCATGCAGACCCAGGGTGTGGACAGCTTCCCGGCCTTGGTGGCGGCGACGATTCAGGGCAGTACGGAAACCACTTTCTATGTGTTGGCGGTGTACTTTGGTTCGGTGGGGATCCAGCGGGCTCGGCATGCGGTGGGATGTGCGTTGTTCGCGGAGTTTGCTGGTGTGGTCGCGGCTATTTCGGTGTGCTACTGGTTTTTTGGTTAAGGCCACAATCGTTATCGCAGGCAAGCCAGCTCCCACATTTGACTGTGTTTACAAATCAAACTGTGGGAGCTGGCTTGCCTGCGATGAGGTCCTCAAGGTTTCAGTGCTGTATTGCCCTGACTCACCACCCAATCCACCACCTGCTTATTCAACTGATCCCCAGCCTGGCTAAAAGCAGCCACCACCGCTGGCACCTGGGTGTCACTCACCGGCTGCCTCACTTCAAACCGACGGCTGGCGATAATCCTTTGATCACGCCCACGCACCAATCGCGCGTCGAGGCGAATCACCACCTCCACCGTCTTGCCCCGATACTCGCTCTGAAACGCCTGCAACTGCCCGCCCAGTTCATAGTCGGCTTGCAGGTTGGTCTCGTCAGTGCTCAACAATGTCACGCGCCCGTCGCGCTGGAAGCCATCCAGCAGGCGATTACGCAGCAGCACCGGCGCCGGGTCACTCCAGCGCGAGTTCGCGTAGTTGCTGATCAAGTTGCCATCTGGCACCACGGCGATGCGCGGGCTGTCGAGAAACTCGCTGGTCTGCGGCTTGGTCACGCGCAGCGACCAACTCACCGGCGTGCCTTGGCTGGCCGGCTGGGTGGACGCCAGGCGGTACACGTCCGAAGGGTCCGGCTTGGGTAGGATCGAGCACGCGCTGACCAGTGCCAGGGCCATGGGGACGATCATGTGATACGCACGCTTCATGGCGTGAACTCCTTGTTCTTGTCGCTGCCCAGCAGGTAACCGCTGGGGTTGGCTTCCAGACGGCGGGAGATGGCGCGCAGCGAGCCGAGGGTTTCACGCAACTCGCGCACGGCTGGCGCCAGTTCGTTGAGGCCCTGCATGCCGCTGTTCACCGAGTCCTGGTTATTGGTCAGCAAGGTATTGATGGTGGCGGTGCTTTGCTCCAGGGATTTCATCGCCTGCTCGGCGCTGCCGAAGGCTTGCTTACCTTGTTCACTGAGCAAACCATTGGCGCTGCGCATCAGCACGGTGGTTTGCTCCAGCGCCGCGCCCGCCTGTTTGCTCACTTGCATCAATTGCTGCATCACCACCTTGATGTCGCCGCGTTGCTCGGCAATGGCGCCGGTGGTTTGTTGCAGGTTGTCCAGGGTGTTGCTCAGGCGTTCGACGTTTTCCCGCGAGAACAGGTGGTTGGCGTTGTGCAGCAGCAGGTTGACGCTGGTCATCAGGTCGTTGCTGTTATTGAGCAGGCGTGCGATAGGCGATGGCGACGCGATGATTTCCGGCAGGTTGCCGTCCTTGCCCTTGAGCTCCGGGCTCTGCGGGGTGCCGCCACTGAGCTGGATGATCGAGGTGCCGGTGATACCGGTCAGGGCCAGTTTGGCCTGGGTGTCTTCCTTGATTGGCGTTTGCCCGGCCAGGCGGATGCGCGCCAGGACGCGGCGTGGGTCTTTGGGGTCCAGGCGCAGGCTGATCACGTCGCCCACCTTGATGCCGCTGTACTGCACCGCACTGCCCTGGGACAGGCCGCTGACCGCTTCGTTGAAGATCACTTCGTAATCCTGGAAGGCGGTATCGACGCTGGACTTGGCCAGCCACAGGCCAAACAGCATCGCGCCGACCACCACAATTACGCTGAACAGTCCGATCATCACATGATGGGCTCGGGTTTCCATGTCATACCTCGTTGAGCGATTGAGCGGCATCCAATGCCGCGCGGCCCCGGGGGCCGTGGAAATATTCGTGAATCCAGGCGTCGTCCGTTTCCGAAACGACATCGATGGCGTCGGCCACCAGCACTTTCTTCTGCGCCAGCACCGCCACACGGTCGGTGATGGTGTACAGCGTGTCGAGGTCGTGGGTGACCAGGAACACACTCAAGCCCAGCGCATCGCGCAGGGTGAGGATCAGTTGGTCGAACTGCGCCGCGCCAATCGGGTCGAGACCGGCGGTGGGTTCGTCCAGGAACAGGATGTCCGGGTCCAAGGCCAGTGCGCGGGCCAGAGCTGCGCGCTTGATCATGCCGCCGGATAACGAGGCCGGGTATTTGTCGGCCGCCGACAGCGGCAACCCCGCCAGGGCCAGCTTGACCGCCGCCAGGTGCTCGGCATCGGCGCGGCTGAGGCCGGCGTGCTCGATCAATGGCAGAGCCACGTTCTCGGTCACCGTCAGCGAGGAAAACAGCGCGCCCTTCTGGAACAGTACGCCAAAGCGGCGTTCTACCAGTGAGCGTTCATGTTCAGGCAGGCTCGGCAGGTTTTTGCCGAACACCCGCACTTCGCCCTCGCTGGGGCGCCGCAGGCCAACGATGCTGCGCAACAACACGGATTTACCGCTGCCAGAGCCCCCCACCACCGCCAGGATCTCGCCCTTGTACAAATCCAGGTCGAGGTTCTCATGCACGCTTTGGCTGCCGAAACGGTTGCACAGGCCACGTACTTCAATCACCGCCTCAGTGGGCGCACGGTGTAGACGACTCACCAGCCCATCTCCATGAAGAACATCGCCGCGACCGCATCCAGCACGATCACCACAAAGATCGATTGCACCACGCTGGACGTGGTGTGCGCGCCGACCGACTCGGCACTGCCGCTGACTTTAAAACCTTCCAGGCAACCAATGGCCGCGATCAAAAACGCAAAGATCGGCGCCTTCACCATGCCCACCAGAAAGTGCTGCACGCCAATGTCCGATTGCAGCAGCGAAAGAAACATCGCTGGCGAAATATCCAGGGCCACCGCACACACCACACCACCGCCGACGATCCCCGAGAGCATCGCCAGGAAGGTCAGCATCGGCAACGCCACCAGCAGCGCCAACACGCGGGGCAATACCAACAGCTCCATAGGGTCCAGGCCCAGTGTGCGGATGGCGTCGATTTCTTCGTTGGCTTTCATGGAGCCGATTTGCGCGGTGAACGCACTGGCGGTACGGCCGGCGATGAGGATTGCGGTGAGCAATACGCCGAATTCACGCAGGAAGGAGAACGCCACCAGGTCCACGGTAAAGATCGTCGCGCCGAAGCTCTTGAGCACAGTGGCGCCGAGGAAGGCCACGACGGCGCCGACCAGAAAGGTCAGCAGAGCGACGATAGGCGCCGCATCCAGGCCGGTCTGTTCGATGTGGGCGACCACGGGCGTCAGGCGCCAGCGTTTGGGCCGCCAAATGCCGCGGGCGAAGGTTTCGAGGATCAGGCCGATAAAGCCCAACAGCTTCATTGCGTCTTGCCAGACCGTGTCTACTGCACGGCCGATGCGAGCCAACACTTGAATGCCGGCGGCCTCTTCCGGCTCTTTGATCGGTACGCAAAAGTCATTCAGGGAGCGGTAGACGGTCTTGAGCAGTGCACGGTCGGCGGCTGCCAGGGTGCAATCGGTCTGTTCGGCAGAGTGTTCGATGCGTGCAGGGCCCAGCAGCTCTACCAGCAGCGAGGCGCCGGCGGTATCCAGCGCGCCGAGGCCGTTGAGGTCAATGCGGGCGCCGGCGTCGTATTGGCCGTCGAGTGCGGCCGACAGCTTCTTCAGGTCGGCGTAGTGGGCCAGCGTCCAGTCGCCGGTAATCCGTAGCGAAGGCGGGGTGCTGGACGTATCTAGATGGGCCGCGCCGGCCGTCGTGCGAGTGGTCATAAGCTCCGAGCTTGTTTGGCTATCCACAATTGCTACGTAATAGCACGATCCGGCTTACTTTGGGTTGTCCGCTTGTGCTGTGTCTATCACCTTGAAGCGCAGAACGCCGATGACTTGCCCGTCTTCGGTGAGCACCTGCACCTGCCAGCGCCCTACGGCGTCACCGGGGAAGTTCTGCTTGTGGGTCCAGGCGCGATAGCCTTCCTTGCGCCCACCATGGATGTCCAGGGCAATGCGGTCGACTTCCTGGCCGTTGAATTTCCACACATGGTAAATCCGCTCATCCAGCCCGCGTGGTGCGTTGATGGCGGTGTACGCATACAGCCCACCGCTGCGCAATTGGGCGGCGGTGACTTGCTTGAGGTCGTCGCCCGGCGTGCGGTCTTGCAGTTGGGTGCTGATGGCGACTTCGGTCATCCACAGGGTGGCGGGCGGTACCCAGCTGCGCAGGAACCAGCCGGCGCAGCCGATGGCGGCCGTTACCCCCAGCAGCATCGCCCAGCCCTTGAGGCTACGCAGCGGCAGGCTGACGGCCAGGCTCGGGATCGACAGGACCATGGCCACGCCCAACGCCAGTTTGTAACTCTGGGCGGTGGTCAGGTGCATGATGATCGGCAGCGCGGTCAGCAACGCGGCGAATAGGGTCAGGGTGTGCAGGGCCAGGAATAGCGAGCGTTTGGGCGCCAGCCATTTGTAATACAGCGGGTCGATGATCGACACCAGCGCCGCTGCGCCGAGCAGGCCAGTGAACAACGATTGGCCGCTGTTCCAGGCGGTGGTGACGAAAAAGAAGGGCAGGACGAAAAACAGACTTTCCTGGTGGATCATCTGGGTGGCGTAGCGCAGCAGCGGTTCAGGGATCTCGCGATTGAAGACTTTGGTGAACAGTTGCGTAAAGCTGTTCTCCAGCATCAGCCACAACCAGCTCACCAGCATGATCACCGCGATCCAGCTGGCCATGCCCTGCTGGCGGTCTACCAGGATGAAGCTGCCCACCCCCGAGATGAAACCGCCGAGTGCAATCACCCCTGGGTAGCGCTTGATCAGTTCTATAACGCGCTGGATGAGGGGCGGCAAGTTCGGCATGGGCGGTTCACTGGTTGTGGGAAAAATCTCAGACAGAATAACGCCTTGGCCCGATATTCTGTGCCTCATTACTCAACAGGTTTGCGATAAAGCCTCAGGCCGATCAAACCAAGGATGATCAGGCCCAGTACGCCCGCACCGATCCAGGTCAAGGCGTCATAACTCAACAGCGGTTTTTCGATGCGCCAGTAGCCCGGCTGCTGGAACGCTTCGCGCATGGCCTGGTTGGTTTGCGCCAGGCTCACGGCCTTGATGCGTTTGACCGGGTCGCTGAAACGTCCATTGGAGTAGTCGCCGGCCGCACTCCAGTAATAGTCGGCCAGTGCGCTGTTGCCCTGCACTGCCCAGGCTTGGCGGGCAATGGCGGCTTGTTGCAGGCGTGTGAATACTGTTGGGTCGAGGCCATCCTTGAGCAGTTGGGCCTTGAGGTCTTGCAAGACCTGCTCGGCTTCAGGGAGGTTTTCTCGCTCAAGGTCGGCATTCAGGCTGAGGAACCCAACGCCGCCGAGCACTTCGCGTTCTACCCACGGGCCGTAGGACAAACCGTGCTTGAGGCGCAGTTGCCGGTACAGCGCCCAGTCGAGGTAGTCCTTGAGCAGGTTGTAGGTTTCATCATGCTGGTCGTCCAGCACAGGCTCTGGGAACAGCCAGTGCAGCTTGGCGCCATCGCCCACCCAGCCGCGGATCAGGTCGCGGTGGCTGGCGGCGGTATGCTGGATTTCCGGGAGGGGGCGATGTTCGCTCGGCTCCACTGGGTCGAGTTGACCATAGGTGCGTTCCAGGTAGGCGGGCAGCAGTTTGTCGAGATCGCCGACGACGATCAGGGTCATGTTGTTCGGCGCGTACCATGCTTTGCGCAGCTTCTCCAACGAGTCGCGGGTGAGGTGGCTGACCTCGGCGCGTTCGGCGCACTTGAGGCCCAACTCCACGGCCAATTGGTTACTGGCGCTGTGACCGAGGTCTTGGCGATCCAGCAGGCGTTGCAAGTGTGAATAATGGCCGCCGTCTTCGCGCTCCACCACCTGTTTGGCGGCGTTGATATGAGCGTCGGTCAGTTGCGTGCGCGTGAGGATTGCCAGCAGCAGGTCCAGTACTTTGCGTTGGTTCTGCGCGGGCGCCTCGATCACGAAGGTAGTGTCGGCGTTGCTGGTGTAGGCGTTCCACTCGCCGCCCAGGGCTTGCATGCGGTCTTCGAGGTCGCCTTCGCCGCCGCCATCGATGCCGCTGAACAGCAAGTGCTCGAACAAGTGCGGCAGTTCTTTTTCTTCGCAACCGAAGTCGTCCAGGCCCACCCCAACCACCAGGCGAATAGCCACGTGCCCACGCTCGGTACCCGGTTTGAGCAGCAGTTGCAGGCCGTTGGGCAAGGTGTAGCCCTCGACTTGCAGGCGGTCAAAGGCAAAGGTGTGTACCGAGCCCAAGAGCAGGCAGGCGAGTAACAGGCGACGCATAACAAGCTTCCTGGCGAATGAGGTCCATTGTTAACTGACTTCGCTCGCGGGCGTACGTTCAGGGTGAATGGGTGATGTCGGCAATACTTTCGGCGGAGAGCGCGCCAGTGTCGGACGTTTCCAACACTACATAAGCACTGCTGCAAAACAACGAGTTCAAGCGTTTCATGTCGGCAATCAGTTCCAGATGCAGGGAGCTGGTTTCCAGGCTCTGCACGATCTTGCGCTGCAAGCGGCTGACATGGGCGTGGGCCAGGCGGCGTTCCTGGGCACGGAAGCGGCGCTTTTCTCGCAGTAATTGACGGGCGCTTTCCGGGTCGCCGCTGAGAAACACCGACAGGCCCAGGCGCAGGTTGGCGATCAACTGGCTGTGCAGGCCACTGAGTTCCTCCAGGCCCACTTCGGAAAATTGCCGGCGTTGCGAGGTCTTCTGTTGCTGGACCTTGCGCAGCATGCGTTCGATCAGGTCACCGGCCAATTTCAAGTTGATCGACAGCTCGATGATCTCGGCCCAGCGGCGGTTGTCCTGTTCACTCAGGTCTTCACGAGGCATTTGCGCCAGGTAGAGTTTGATCGCGCTGTAGAGCGCTTCGACGTCATCGCTCAGGCTGCGCATTTCTTGGGTAACGGCGGTTTGGTTGCCGCGCAGCACTTCCTGCATCGAAGTGAGCATATTGTCGATCAAGTCACCCAGGCGCAGGGTTTCGCGGGCGGCGTTCGCCAGGGCCAGGCTTGGGGTATTCAATGAGGCCAGGTCCAGATGGCGTGGCTTGGCCTTGCCGTTGGTTTCGGGGCGTTCCGGCAGCAGCCATTCGCACAGGCGTGCCATGGGCCCGATGGTGGGCAACAGGATCAGGCAACGGCTGACGTTGTAGAGCAGGTGGAAGGTGATGACCATGCCCTGAACGCTGTAGTCCAGGCCGTCCATCCAGCCCACGAGCGGGTCAAGCACCGGAATGATCAGCAACAGACCGATCAATTTGTACAACAGGCTGCCCAGGGCCACTTGGCGACCGGCAGTGTTTTGCATGCTGGTACTGAGAAACGCCAGCACCCCGCTGCCGATGTTGGCGCCGATTACCAGGCCGATGGCCACGTGCAAGCCGATCACGCCGGCACCGGCCAGGGTGGCCGTGAGCAGCACCGCAGCGAGGCTGGAGTAGGAAACCATGGCGAACAGCGCGCCCACCAGGGCGTCCAGCAAGATATCGCCGGTCAGCGAAGCGAAGATGACTTTCACGCCCTGGGCATGGGTAATGGGCCCGGCGGCTTCGACGATCAATTGCAGCGCGAGGATGATCAGGCCCAGGCCGATCCCCACCCGGCCCAACTGTCCTGCCCGCGTCTGCTTGCGCGACAGGAAGAAAATCACCCCGAGGAAGATCAGCAGCGGCGACAGCCAGGACAAATCGAACGTCAGCACCCGCGCCATCAAGGCCGTACCGACGTCGGCGCCAAGCATGGTGGCCAAGGCCGGCGTGAGGCTCATCAGCCCTTGGCCGACGAACGAAGTCACCAGCATCGCGGTGGCGTTACTGCTTTGCACCATGGCCGTCACCAGGATACCGGCGACAAATGCCAGCCAGCGCTTGGACATGTTCTGCCCGATGACTTGGCGCAAATTGGAACCGTAGACCCGCAGGATGCCGGTTCGGACGATATGCGTGCCCCAGATAAGCAGGGTCACGGCGGAAAGCAGATTGAGCAAGGTCAGCATGCTCGGCCCCCCGTGTGGGTGCGCTCCAGCAGGAGCGAAGGAAAGTTACCGCGTGCCGCTCTACGTCTTGTACCTAAGCTGTAGTTGGCGAATGGGCTCTGCGCCAGCATCGCATAGCTAAACTTGGGATTGAAACAAAACTGTCATGAAGATCGTTCCCCACGCTCGGCGTGGGAACGCATCCTGTGACGCTCTGCGTCACTTTGCGGACGCGGAGCGTCCGAGAGGGCATTCCCACGCGGAGCGTGGGAACGATCACTCGCGGGTCAAGTTTACTGACCCGGAATGTCCTTGCGCAGTTTCACTGGGTCCTGCTGTTTCTTCTTTTTCGCGATGGCGGTACGCATCTTGATGTTCACCGCTTCCACCGCCAGCGAGAACGCCATGGCGAAGTAGACGTAGCCTTTTGGCACGTGTACGTCGAAGGATTCAGCGATCAGTACGGTACCCACGACCAGCAGGAACGACAGCGCCAGCATTTTCAGCGACGGGTGCTTGTCGATGAACTCGCTGATGGTGCCGGCAGCCAGCATCATCACCAATACCGCAACGACGATGGCGGCAACCATCACCGGCACGTGGGAAACCATGCCGACGGCGGTAATCACCGAGTCCAGGGAGAACACGATGTCGATGATGGCGATCTGGATAATGGTGTAGATGAACTTGCCACCGGCGCCTTTGGGCTCGTCGTGGGTTTCATCTTCACCTTCCAGCGCGTGGTACATCTCCTGGGAGCTTTTCCACAGCAGGAACAGGCCACCGAAGAACAGGATCAGGTCACGACCGGAGATGCCTTGGCCAAACACGACGAACAGGTCGGCGGTCAGTTGCATGACCCAGGTGATCGACAGCAGCAACAGGATGCGCGTGACCATGGCCAGTGCCAGGCCGAAGATCCGGGTGCGCGCCTGCATATGCTTGGGCATGCGGCTGACCAGGATCGAAATCATGATGATGTTATCGATGCCCAGGACGATCTCGAGAGCCGTCAGGGTGAAGAAGGCAATCCAGATTTCCGGATTGGTCAGCCATTCCATGTGTATTCCTTTGAGCAAGTGTTAACCGCGCAAGCTGTAGCGCCGCGCGGTGAGTGAGTCGGTACGATTATAGAGTGCTGAACAGCGGAAAAATCCCCATCAGCAGTGCGGCGAACATTATGCACAGGCACACCAGCACTGCCCACTTGAGCGTGAAGCGCTGGTGATCGCCGAATTCGATACCCGCCAGGGCAACCAGCAAGTACGTCGAGGGTACCAGTGGGCTGAGCAAATGCACGGGCTGCCCGACGATCGACGCCCGCGCCATTTCCACCGCGGTGATGCCGTAATGGCTGGCAGCTTCGGCCAGTACCGGCAGTACGCCGTAGTAGAACGCATCGTTGGACATGAAGAAGGTGAACGGCATGCTCACCAGCGCGGTGATCACCGCCAGGTAAGGGCCCATGGCTTCGGGGATGACTGCCAACAGGCTCTTGGACATGGCGTCGACCATGCCGGTGCCCGACAGGATGCCTGTGAAAATACCGGCGGCGAAGATCAAGCCCACCACCGCCAATACGCTACCGGCGTGAGCCGCGACGCGGTCTTTCTGCTGCTGCAGGCACGGGTAGTTGACGATCATGGCGATACTGAACGCCACCATGAACAGCACCGGCAGCGGCAACAGGCCGGCAATCAGGGTGCACATCAACGCCAGGGTCAGGGCGCCGTTGAACCAGATCAATTTCGGACGGCGGGCGTCGGGGAATTGCGACACGCTGATTTCGCTGTGGTCGATCTCGTCGCCCTGCAGGTGCAATTCACCCAGGCGCGCACGTTCGCGCTTGCCGTACATGTAGGCAATCACCAGGATCGCCACGACACCGGCGGCCATGGCCGGGATCATCGGTACGAAGATGTCCGACGGGTCTACATGCAGCGCACTGGCGGCGCGCGCCGTCGGGCCGCCCCAGGGGGTCATGTTCATCACGCCACCGGCGAGAATGATCAGGCCGGCCATGATCCTTGGGCTCATGCCGATGCGCTGGTACAGCGGCAGCATGGCCGCGACGCAGATCATGTAGGTGGTAGCCCCGTCACCGTCCAGAGATACCACCAGGGCCAGTACGGCGGTGCCGACCGACACCTTGAGCGGGTCGCCCTTGACCATCTTGAGGATCTTGCGCACGGCCGGGTCGAACAGGCCGGAGTCGATCATCAAGGCAAAATAGAGGATGGCGAACATCAGCATCACGCCGGTCGGCGCAAGCTTGGTGATGCCTTCGAGCATCATCGGGCCGATCTTCGGTGCGAAACCGCCGAACAGCGCGAACAGGATCGGCACGATGATCAAGGCGATCAGCGCGGACAGGCGCTTGGTCATGATCAGGAACATGAACGTGATGACCATGGCAAAGCCAAGGAAAGTCAGCATAGGAATACTCCAGGCGTAGCGCGGCTAGGGAATGGCGGACCGAGTGGCGGTCAGCGCAGAACGAAAGGCACGAGGCGTACGGGTGGAGTCGGAGCGAACAGGCGGGTACGAGCGGACATCGGGAATCACCATTGTTGTTGTTAACAGCCGGTCTGTTGCCGGCAGTGAGGGCGATCCTAGACGGGGAAGCTTTCAGCCAGCTTTCGCTGAGAAAACAGCTGACACGCGGCCTTGGGGTTTATGCAGATAAAAACTGTGGGAGCTGGCTTGCCTGCGATGGCGGTGTATCAGCCAACATCTCTTATGGCTGTGACACCGCCATCGCAGGCAAGCCAGCTCCCACATTTGGATAGTGGTCGCTGCCAGACTATCAGGGTAGTTCCAGGCCGCCGGCGGCTTTGTGCAAGGCCCGCAAATGCTCACCCACCTGCTTGAGGTTGGCTTCACACGCGGCGATCTCGGCGGCGCGGGAAGGATCGAGCAGCGCCCTCACCTCCTTATCCAGCTCGCCGGTCAACGACTGCAACTGTTTCTGGCGTTCGGCGCTTTCTGATTCAAGGCGCTTGGCTTCCGAAGGTTGCGGCAGGCCATAACCCCCACTGTCCAGCAACTCGGCCGGGCGACTCAGGAAGCCGCTGTTGGCGAGAATTTGCTGCAGCGTGTTGTTGGCTTTCTCCATGCCGCCGTATTTCAGCTCGCGGGCATTGAGGTAGCGTTGTTTGACCTCATCCTGGGCGAGCATCAGTTGTTTGCGATAGCTGGCCTGCTCCAGCAGCAACAGCGCGGCGCTGGTGCGCAGGTCGGCCTGGCTGAACCATTGGCGACGCGCTTGCGCATCCAGGGACAACCAGTCTTCGACCTGGGTCTGCTTGATCGGCAGTTGCTTGCGCAGCACATCGAACATGGCCTGGTAGCGCTCGCGGAACGAGTCGAAGTGATACCCCAGCCGCAGTGCCTCGCGCTTGTCATTCAATACGCTGGTATCGGCCAGGCCGCGGGCGCTGAGCACTTCCAGCAAACCGTTGGGGGTGATGTTGTCCAGGCCGGTCAATTGCGGGTTGGCGCTGCCGCTGCGCAACAGTTTCAGGCTTTCGACCGCACAATTGTTGGAGATAAAGAAGTAGTTGCCGTCATAGCTCCAGTGCATCTGCGCCGCATGTTCGACGGTGTCGTTGATTTCCTGACGGCTGAGCTTCAGCGGCACCGACGCCAGGCCACGCAGTTCGGTCTTGGTGTATTCATCAATGACCTGGGCCAACGGCAGTACGAACAGCCGCGACGGGTATTTACCCACCAGGCCATCCCAGCTCGACAGCTGGACGTCACCGACGAAGGCGCGGTAGGACAGCACCAGATGCCGGTCCAGGTCCAGCCGGCAATCCGGGCCACGCGGGCGGCCCGGCGCACAAATCACCAGGCGCAACATGCTATGGCCCCAACGGCTCACCAGGTTCTGGTTGGCTTCGGCCAGCAGATAGTCGATTTCATACACGCGCTCCGGATCGATCTGGCCCAGGGGCGTCTTGGCGAAATCGTTGCCCGCGTTCAGGAAGGCATAGGTACTGGCGCAGGTGTCCTGTTCAGGCGGGGCCCAGCCGAAGTGATCCTTGTAATAACGGAACAGCGCGGGGCGGCGACAGGCGTAGCTGGGGTCCAGGAGGAAATACTCCATGTTGACCGCCACGAACTCCAGCGGGCTGGTGGTTTCGTAGATGTCCGGGCTGCGCACCACCTGATGGTTGTGCTGCTCACGCTCTCCGCGCCGACCCACATACTGTGGCCAGCCGGCAAGATCCAACAGGCGTGGGTCGTCACTGAGGGTAAAGCGGCGGTCGTTCTGGCCACGGCACTGGTCGGGCAAGCCGATCAAGCCGGTAATGTTGTTCTGACGGCTGCAGCGCTGGATCAGCGTGCGCTCGTCCTGGGACCACAGGCGCGCACGGTCATAGATGTGGGTCAGTTCATGCAGCACGGTGGCGAGCATTTCCCGGCGCACAGTACCGTGGGGGCGATTGGTTTTCTGGGTGGCGGCGCTGCCGTCAGTCAGGCTGGCGAGCAGGTTCTGGTTGAGGTCCAACTCGGACACCAGGGACGCCTGGCCGTAGGCGTTGTCAGGCATCTTGTCGGTCCAGCCGACATCAATACGTCGGTCCAATTGCTCGACAAAGCGCGGCGGCAAGGAGCGCAGCGCTTCATCCAGCAATGCCTGGCTGGCCTGCTGTTCGGCCGGGCTCAAGCCTTCGGTCTTGAGCCGCAGTTGCAGGCCGGCCTGGGCCGTACTCGCGCACAGCAGCACAGCCCCGGCCAGGAGCCAGGTTTTGAGGCGCCTCACAGAGCGAGGATAGCTTCTGCGAGGGTCTGGTCGCTGGCATCACGGGCTTCTGGCACGCGGGTGCGAAGGGTATCGAACGCTGCTTCCAGCTGGGCGCCACGGATCTCGCCATTGGTGGCGACGAAACTGGCGGCGTCATCGTGGGCTTCGCGCACGATCTTGGAGTCGCGGATGGAGGTGGTGGTGTCCGAGGTGAAATCAATGGTGCGCGCCGAGGCACGCACGACGATGTTGCTGGTGGCCTTCAAGGTTTGCGCCTGGGCGACATCGGCCAAAAACAGCAGGCCGAGGGCGGCGACGATCAGCGGGCTACGCATGGGGTGACTCCAATGACAAAGATAGAAATACAACGATGATTATTGGACGAGAATTGCTTGCGCCAGTTCAAGGTCGCTTGCATGAAGTTTTGGCTGGGTGCGGCGCAGATAGTCCAGCGCGGACTCCAGGCGTGCGCCCCGCCATTGGCCGTCAGTGGCAATGAAAGCGGCAGCATCATCCCGAGCGGCCAGGACCAACTTATTGTCGAACGGCGCAGAGGTCACTTTGCTGGTGGCATACACGCTGACAACCGTGCTCTGGGTGGACACATCCAACGCTGAAGCCATGGGTGACCAGCAGGCGCAAAACAGTACAGGAACAATCAATAAACGGTATGAAAAAGCCATGGGACTCGACAACTGAAAGCGAGCGCCAAGGCTAGCGCAACCGCCGGGCGAGAGCCAGCGCCGAGCCATCCGGGAGCGGCAGGCGCTCCCGTCTGGTTGCCGTGGGTCAGATAGCCAGGATGGCCTGTGCCAGCTGCGTATCGGTAGCGGTATTCAACTGCGGCGCTTGTTGGCGGATCTGGGCCAGGGCGCTTTCCAGTTTCACGCCACGGATGGCGCCTTGGCTGGCGACAAAGCTGGCGGCGTCGTCACGGGCCGCTTGTACGACCTTGTTGTCGCGCAGGGATGAGGTGGCATCAGACGTGGCATCGGAGGTTGCCTTCAGAGCGCCGACGATCGAGTCAGTCGTCATGATCAGGCTGCTCGCGTTGGCATTGGCAGCCAGAGTCAGCACAGCGGCAGTGCACAGCAGGCGAAGACGGGACATGGGGTAACTCCTGTAGACGAATAATAAGGTGGCGCGAAACGGCCACAATGAAACGGACTGGGACTGTCGAGCATCAGACGCACGCTCTACAGGGTTCGCCACGTGGTGAACCGATATTAGGCGTGTGCAGGACTATTCGGAAGCCTGTAATTAAACTGTACCTGTCATATTTTATAAATTTAAAACTGTATCTGTGTGCTTGAATCGAGCCAATCCAATGCGCTATCGCAGATACAACAAAGCCCGCCTCCGGTTACCCGGGGCGGGCTTTGCTTTGACAAATCAGGGTGCTGGCAGTGGACCCGTCAGGTCAGGGCCAGCGGGCGCCACTTAGCGCCAGAACGGCTTGCTCAGCTCTTCGTAGCGTTGAGCTTCGCTGATACCGGCGTCAGCCAGCAGACGCGAATCCAGGCGAGCCAACTGGTGGCGGCTGGAGATGCGGCGCTGCCACAACATCAGGTTGGCGAGAACGCGCAAAGGCAGGGAAGCCTGGGTGTTTACAGCTTTTTCTTCAAAGAACAGTTCGGAACTGAGTGTACGTTCCATGATGACATCCTTCCGCTTGTGGCGGGATTAGGTAGTGGTTTAACTGATGCCAATGATCCTCCTCCGAGGCAAGACTCTCTAGATACAGTTCACCTGTATTGTGAGAGGCCAGTTAACTGTTTAGCGAGGCTGTACGGTACGAAATTGGGGCAACTGTACCTGTGCGCACTTAAAAGGTGCGAAATCGGCATTTTTGAGTTGGTGTGTGGGATATTTCGGTAGGAAATGACCAGTACAGCAGTACAGTTTTTTCCATAAGTGCGGGTGGGTTCACCGAGCTGATGAAACTGTATTTGCATCAGCCCGGATCTGTATTCATCAAGCCTTGAGCATGTGCCCGGTTTCTTCCAGGTTAATGTGCCAACTCAGTGCTTCGCGCAAGATGTGCGGCGTATGCCCACCGAGGGCGCAGGCGGCATCGAAGTAAGTGTTGAGGGCATCGCGGTAGGCTGGGTGCACGCAGTTATCGATGATCACCCGAGCGCGCTCCCGTGGCGCCAGGCCCCGCAGGTCGGCAAGGCCTACTTCGGTGACGAGAATGTCCACGTCATGCTCGGTGTGGTCCACATGGCTGACCATCGGTACCACGCTGGAAATTGCGCCGCCCTTGGCAATGGACTTGGTGACGAAGATCGCCAGGTGCGCATTGCGGGCGAAATCCCCGGAGCCGCCGATGCCGTTCATCATCCGCGTGCCGCAGACGTGGGTGGAGTTGACGTTGCCGTAGATATCGAACTCCAGCGCGGTATTGATACCGATGATGCCCAGGCGCCGTACCACTTCAGGGTGGTTGGAAATTTCCTGCGGGCGCAGCACCAATTTGTCCTTGTAGTGCTCCAGGTTGCCGAACACATCGGCATTGCGTCGCTCCGACAAGGTAATCGAACTGCCGGAGGCAAAGCTCAGCTTGCCGGCGTCGATCAGGTCGAAGGTCGAATCCTGCAACACTTCCGAGTACATGGTCAGGTCTTCGAACGGCGACTCGATCAATCCGCACATCACCGCGTTGGCAATATTACCGATGCCGGCTTGCAGCGGGCCGAGCTTGTTGGTCATGCGCCCGGCATCGACTTCTTGCTTGAGGAAGTTGATCAGGTGATTGGCGATGCCTTGGGTGTCGCTGTCAGGCGGCGTTACCGTGGAGGCGGAGTCCGCCTGGTTGGTGATGACGATGGCGACGATTTTCTCGGGCGGGATCGGAATCGCGGTGCTGCCGATACGGTCGTCGACTTTCACCAGCGGGATCGGCGTGCGCGTCGGCCGGTAGGTCGGGATGTAGATGTCGTGCAGCCCTTCCAGGTTCGGGTTGTGCGCCAGGTTGATCTCGACGATCACCTGTTTGGCAAAGATCGCGAAGCTGGCCGAGTTGCCTACGGAAGTAGTGGGCACGATATGGCCCTGCTCAGTGATCGCGACGGCTTCGATCACGGCGATGTCGGGCAATTTGAGCTGATTGTTGCGCAGTTGCTCGACGGTTTCCGACAGGTGCTGGTCGATAAACATCACCTCGCCGGCATTGATCGCCTTGCGCAGAGTGCTGTCGACTTGAAAGGGCATGCGTCGTGACAGTACGCCGGCTTCGGTCAACTGCTTGTCCAGGTCATTGCCCAGGCTGGCGCCGGTCATCAGCGTGATTTTGAGTGGCGAAGTCTTGGCGCGTTCGGCCAGGGCGTGGGGGACGGCCTTGGCTTCACCGGCACGGGTGAAGCCGCTCATGCCGACGGTCATGCCGTCCTCGATCAGTGCAGCGGCGTCTGCCGCGCTCATGACCTTGTTCAACAACGAAGGCAAGCGGATACGATCACGGTACATGAATTGTTATCTCTGGCTACGGAAAGCAAGGTGGGCAGTGTAGTGATTTCAAAAAGTTTCGGCCCGCTACCATGGTCGAATGCCAGGTCGCGATTTAGAGCCTTTGGTCGGGTTTCATGTGTGTGCAAAGCGGAACGCAGAGCATCCCTGGATGCGTTCCCACGCGGAGCGGGGGAACCATAAAAAAACCCCAGCCTACGTGAGGCCAGGGTTTCAGGTATTGCGCTGGCGCAGTGTTATTCGACGGCCTTGACCATGTCTTCGATGACCTTCTTGGCATCACCGAACACCATCATGGTCTTGTCCAGGTAGAACAACTCGTTATCCAGGCCGGCGTAGCCGCTGGCCATCGAGCGCTTGTTGACGATGATGGTCTTGGCCTTGAACGCCTCGAGAATCGGCATGCCGGCGATGGGTGAGTTCGGGTCGTTCTTGGCGGCCGGGTTGACCACGTCGTTGGCGCCCAATACCAGCACCACGTCGGCCTGGCCGAACTCGGAGTTGATGTCTTCCATCTCGAACACCTGGTCGTAAGGCACTTCGGCCTCGGCCAGCAATACGTTCATGTGCCCCGGCATACGGCCCGCCACCGGGTGGATCGCGTACTTTACGGTGACGCCGTGGTGGGTCAGCTTCTCGGTCAGCTCCTTGAGCGCGTGTTGTGCCCGCGCGACCGCAAGGCCGTAGCCTGGGACGATAATCACGGTGTCGGCGTTGGTCAGCAGGAAGGTGGCGTCATCAGCGGAGCCGGACTTCACCGGGCGTGCTTCTTTGGAGCCCGCCGCAGCGCCAGCATCCGGCGCGTTGCCGAAACCGCCCAACAGCACATTAAAGAAGGAGCGGTTCATCGCCTTGCACATGATGTACGACAGGATCGCGCCGCTGGAGCCCACCAGGGAACCGGCGATGATCAGCATCGAGTTGTTCAGCGAGAAACCGATGCCCGCCGCTGCCCAGCCGGAATAGCTATTGAGCATCGACACCACCACGGGCATGTCGGCGCCGCCAATCGGGATGATGATCAGCACACCCAGCACGAAGGCCAGGGCCAGCATCAGTGCAAATGCGCTGAGATTGCCGGTGAACATGAACGCCAGGCCCAGGCCCAGGGTTGCGAGACCGAGCACCAGGTTCAGTTTGTGTTGGCCGCCGAACTGTACCGGTGCGCCCTGGAACAGGCGGAACTTGTACTTGCCCGACAGCTTGCCGAATGCGATCACCGAGCCGGAGAAGGTGATTGCACCGATAGCGGCACCGAGGAACAGTTCCAGGCGGTTACCGGCCGGTATCGAATCGCCCAAGTGCTTGACGATGCCCAGGGACTGCGGCTCGACCACGGCGGCAATGGCGATGAACACCGCTGCCAGGCCGATCATGCTGTGCATGAAGGCGACCAGCTCGGGCATCTTGGTCATTTCAACACGCTTGGCCATGATCGAGCCGGCGGTACCGCCAACCAATAGGCCAACGATGACGTAGCCGATACCGGCAGTCGCCAGTTCAGCCCCCAGCTTATAGATGAGGCCGACGGTAGTGAGTACCGCCAGCGCCATGCCGAGCATGCCGAACAGGTTGCCGCGCCGCGAAGTGGTCGGGTGCGAGAGGCCTTTGAGGGCCTGGATGAAACAGATCGACGCGATCAGGTAGAGCGTCGTCACGAGGTTCATGCTCATTACTTGGGCGCCTCTTCTTTTACTTTTGGGGCTTTCTTCTTGAACATTTCAAGCATTCTGCGGGTGACCAGAAAGCCACCGAAAACATTCACCGCCGCCAAGGCCACGGCCAGTGTGCCCATAGTCTTGCCCAACGGGGTGACGGTCAGCGCGGCAGCCAGCATGGCGCCGACGATGACAATCGCGGAAATGGCGTTGGTCACGGCCATCAGCGGCGTGTGCAATGCAGGTGTTACGTTCCAGACCACGTGATAACCGACATAAATCGCCAGCACAAAGATGATCAGGTTGTAGATACCGGGGGAGATAAGCTCTTCCATCGTCTGAATCCCTGCTTAGGCGTTTTTGCGGATGACTTGGCCGTCGCGGCACATCAGGCACGCGGCGACGATGTCGTCTTCGAGGTTGATTTCAAACTGCCCTTCCTTGGTGAAAACCAGCTTCAGGAAGTCCAGCAGGTTGCGCGCATACAAGGCCGACGCATCGGCGGCGACAGCGCCCGCCAGGTTGGTCGGGCCGCAGATGATCACGCCGTTTTCCACCACGACCTGGTCGGCCACCGTCAGCGGGCAGTTGCCACCTTGGGCTGCAGCGAGGTCGATGACCACCGAGCCGGGTTTCATCTGCGCCACGGTATCGGCGCTGAGCAGGGTCGGCGCCTTGCGGCCCGGGATGAGGGCGGTGGTGATGACGATATCGGCCTGTTTGGCGCGTTCGTGCACGGCCAGGGCCTGGCGTTGCATCCAACTGCTGGGCATCGGGCGCGCGTAGCCACCGACACCGACGGCGCATTCACGCTCTTCATCGGTTTCGTACGGTACGTCGACAAACTTGGCGCCCAGGGATTCGATCTGCTCCTTAACCGCCGGGCGTACGTCGGACGCTTCGATCACCGCGCCCAGGCGCTTGGCCGTGGCGATGGCTTGCAGGCCCGCCACACCGGCGCCGAGGATCAGTACGCGCGCGGCTTTTACGGTGCCGGCAGCAGTCATCAGCATCGGCATGAAACGCGGGTAGTGATGAGCGGCGAGCAACACGGCCTTGTAACCGGCGATGTTGGCTTGCGAAGACAGCACATCAAGGCTTTGAGCGCGTGAAGTGCGCGGCGCGGCTTCCAGGGCGAAGGCGGTGATGCCGCGCTCGGCAAGCTTGGCGATGGTTTCGTTGCTGAACGGGTTGAGCATGCCCACCAACACGGTGCCACTTTTGATCAGCGCAAGTTCGCTGTCGCTGGGGGCAACCACTTTGAGAATCAGCTCGGCGCCAAACGCGTCGTTGGCACTGCCAATGGTGGCGCCTGCCGTTTCATAGGCACTGTCGACGATGCTGGCATTGATGCCTGCGCCGCTTTGTACAGTGACCTTATGGCCCTGGCCGATCAGCTTCTTGATGGTTTCTGGGGTGGCAGCCACCCGCGTTTCACCGGTCTGGGTTTCGAGAGGAACACCAATGTGCACGTCAAATCTCCTGCATGATCTTTTTGCTTTTGATCTTTTTGTAAAAAGGCCAGTGCACCGCGAGTGGCGCAACTGGGGCGGCCGATCAGCACGATCCCGCTGAAATGACAGCGGGGCGCGGCATTTTGCAGGCGAACTTTACGGCCATCAAGGGATTATGACGGGTGACGAAAAATTAACTACAAGTCACCCTGTGACTGATTGTCGCAACAAGCTGAAATAACCTCTTTAAATACAGGTCATTAAAGGCGTTCAGGCGTTTTCGGTGCGTTTTTCCATTGCCAGTGTGAATAGTCGTGCATTGGCCGGTAAGAGTCGCTACGAGCCATGAAATACATGGCTTTTAGCCTTATTTTTGGCTGACAAGTGCAGTCTGTTTAAATGCGACATATACGTACATCTGTAGGTTATTAATTTATTTGACTACAAAGTCAGTAATTGCGCTTTGTCCTTCATTTACTTGGGTTGTAGCGTCTTGACTGGTCGACCAGCCAGTCCCTGAATGCATGCAGAGAGGCGGATTCGACCTTTCTGTCAGGAATCATCAGGTAATAAGCCTTTTCGCTGGTCAGTGCTTCGGTGCTCGCGATTACCAGTTGTTGCTCCTTCAGCTCCCGTTGTATGAGGAAGGGAGGAATCAGTGCGATGCCCATGTCATGCATGGCCGCTTGAGACAGCATCGAGAATAGCTCGTATCGAGGGCCTGTCATGTCGCGTGGGATGTTCAGCTGTTGGGCGTTGAACCATTGGCGCCAGGCATAGGGGCGCGTGGTCTGTTGCAGCAGCGGCAGCTCTGCGATCTGTTGAGGGGTGAAGTGCGTGCGGTCGCCGAGTAAGCGCGGGCTGCAGACCGGTACTGGGTTTTCGCCCATTAACCTGTGGGATTGCGTACCCGACCAATCGGCATCTCCGAAGTAGATCGCCGCATCGAACTCAGTATCGGCGAACAGGAAGGGGCGTGTGCGGTTCGTCAGGTTCACCGTGACTTCCGGGTGCTGATGTTGAAAGTCCTTCAGGCGGGGGATCAGCCACTGCGTGCCGAAGGTGGGCACCACCGCCAGTTCGATCACATTGGCGCCTTGCTGGCCCATTACCGACAAGGTGTCGCGCTCCACCGCGTCCAGCTGTGTTGCAACCCTACGGCTATAAGACAGCCCCGCCTCCGTCAGCTTCACGCCGCGGCGTGAGCGGCGAAACAGCTCGACACTCAAAAACTCCTCCAGGCTGGCGATCTGTCGGCAAATCGCGCCTTGGGTGATGGAAAGCTCCATTGCTGCCTTGGTGAAGCTCTCGTGGCGGGCTGCTGCCTCAAAGCTGATGAGTGCGGTCGTACTGGGGATTTTTCGGCGCATGTACATTGCCCTCACAGATAAAGCGCATTTATGGGCTTTTTGAGTGTTACGAAGTGAGAAATTAGCACAAGCCTATGCAAAAACCTCGTTTGCCCTCTGCGCTGACCGCGCCTAGTCTGGTTCCACGACTTCTGATTTTTTCCGCGAGGACTTATTCATGGCTGGCAAGGCAAGCTTCAACTGGATCGATCCACTGCTGCTGGATCAACAGCTCACCGAAGAAGAGCGCATGGTGCGTGACAGCGCCGAGCAATTTGCTCAGGACAAGCTGGCTCCCCGCGTGCTCGAAGCCTTTCGCCACGAAAAGACAGACCCTGCTATTTTCCGCGAGATGGGCGAGACCGGTTTGCTGGGGGCGATGATCCCTGAGCAGTACGGTGGCAGTGGCTTGAACTATGTCAGCTACGGTTTGATTGCTCGGGAGGTGGAGCGTGTCGACTCCGGCTATCGCTCGATGATGAGTGTGCAGTCTTCCCTCGTCATGGTGCCGATCAATGAGTTCGGTACCGAGGCGCAAAAACAGAAGTACTTGCCCAAACTGGCCTCTGGTGAATGGATCGGTTGCTTCGGGCTGACCGAGCCCAACCATGGTTCCGACCCAGGTGCGATGATTACTCGTGCACGCAAAGTGGATGGCGGCTACAGCCTGACCGGCGCAAAGATGTGGATCACCAACAGTCCGATTGCGGATGTGTTTGTGGTGTGGGGCAAAGATGATGCCGGGGACATCCGTGGCTTTGTCCTGGAAAAAGGCTGGAAAGGTCTGAGCGCTCCGGCTATCCACGGCAAGGTGGGGCTGCGGGCCTCCATCACCGGTGAAATCGTGATGGATAACGTATTTGTGCCCGAAGAAAATATCTTCCCGGATGTACGGGGTTTGAAAGGGCCGTTTACCTGCCTTAATTCGGCACGGTACGGGATTTCCTGGGGGGCGCTGGGGGCTGCTGAGTTCTGCTGGCATACCGCACGCCAGTACACACTTGATCGCCAGCAGTTTGGTCGCCCACTGGCTGCCACTCAGTTGATCCAGAAGAAGCTGGCAGACATGCAGACCGAGATTACCTTGGCCCTGCAAGGTTGCCTGCGCCTGGGTCGGATGAAGGATGAGGGGACGGCGGCGGTTGAGATCACTTCGATCATGAAGCGTAACTCGTGTGGCAAGTCATTGGATATCGCGCGCATGGCCCGGGACATGCTGGGCGGCAACGGTATCTCCGACGAATTCGGAGTGGCGCGCCACTTGGTCAACCTTGAGGTGGTCAACACCTATGAAGGGACCCATGACGTGCATGCCTTGATCCTGGGGCGCGCGCAAACCGGTCTTCAAGCGTTCTATTAATAGGAGCATGGGCATGGGCGCGCTTTCGCATCTGCGAGTGCTGGATTTGTCGCGAGTACTCGCGGGCCCCTGGTCCGGGCAGATTCTTGCAGACCTTGGGGCTGAGGTGATCAAGGTCGAAAGGCCGAGCAGCGGCGATGACACGCGCGCTTGGGGGCCGCCCTTCCTTAAGGATGCGGATGGCGAAAATACCAGTGAGGCGGCGTATTACCTGTCGGCCAACCGTAATAAAGAGTCGGTGACCATCGACTTTACGCGGCCGGAAGGCCAGAAGCTGGTGCGTGATCTGGCCGCCAAGTCGGACATCCTGATCGAAAACTTCAAGGTGGGCGGCCTTGCAGCGTATGGGCTGGACTATGAATCCCTCAAAGAGGTCAACCCGGAGCTGATTTACTGTTCCATCACGGGGTTTGGTCAGACGGGCCCCTATGCGATGCGTGCCGGCTACGATTTCATGATCCAGGGTCTGGGCGGGCTCATGAGCCTGACCGGGCGGCCTGAAGGGGATGAAGGTGCCGGGCCGGTAAAGGTTGGCGTAGCCTTGACCGACATCTTGACCGGACTTTATTCGACCGTCGCGATCCTGGCTGCGCTAGCTCATCGCGACCACGATGGTGGTGGGCAACATATCGACATGGCGTTGCTGGATGTGCAGGTGGCATGCCTGGCGAATCAGGCGATGAATTACCTGACAACCGGGGCGCCGCCCAAGCGCCTGGGGAATGCTCACCCTAATATCGTGCCTTATCAGGATTTTCCTACGGCCGATGGAGATTTCATCCTCACCGTAGGCAATGACGGGCAGTTCCGTAAATTCGCTGAAGTCGCTGGGCAACCGCAATGGGCGGATGACGTGCGTTTCGCCACCAATCGCGCACGGGTAGCTAATCGTGCGGAGCTGATTCCTTTGATTCGCCAGGCGACGGTCTTCAAGACGACCGCTGAGTGGGTGTCGCAGCTGGAGCAAGTGGGCGTGCCGTGTGGGCCCATCAATGATCTGGCGCAGGTGTTCTCCGATCCTCAGGTCCAGGCGCGGGGTTTGGCGATTGAGTTGCCTCACGCATTGGCGGGGACGGTGCCCCAGGTTGCGAGCCCGATACGCTTATCCAAGACGCCTGTGGAGTACCGGAGTGCGCCTCCTCTATTGGGGGAGCATACGCTTGAGGTGCTGCAGGGAGTTCTGGGGCTGGGAGCTGCTCATGTGGCTGCGTTGAAGGAGGCGGGTGTTATTTGAGTTTTCCCTTCTATATAGAGGCGCAGTGGAGGAGTTGGTTGTTTTTTAACCGAAGCTAACTTATTGATAGAAAAGCAAAATTAAGAGTTGACGGCGAATTATATCTGTCTATAATTCGCCCCACTTCCGGCGCAGTCGAAACGGAAAACTCCTTGGTAAACAATGAGTTACGCAGTTCTCGACAGCAAGTTGCTTCAGTTCATCGAAGCCAAAAGGAAGTTGAAAAAGAGGTGTTGACAGCAGCGTGTAACGCTGTAGAATTCGCCTCCCGCTTACGAGAGATCGCAAGCGCAAGTGGTTGAAGTTGTTGAAGAAATCTTCGAAAACTTCTGAAAATAACTACTTGACAGCAAATGAGGCTGCTGTAGAATGCGCGCCTCGGTTGAGACGAAAGATCTTAACCAACCGCTCTTTAACAACTGAATCAAGCAATTCGTGTGGGTGCTTGTGGAGTCAGACTGATAGTCAACAAGATTATCAGCATCACAAGTTACTCCGCGAGAAATCAAAGATGTAACCAACGATTGCTGAGCCAAGTTTAGGGTTTCTTAAAAACCCAAAGATGTTTGAACTGAAGAGTTTGATCATGGCTCAGATTGAACGCTGGCGGCAGGCCTAACACATGCAAGTCGAGCGGTAGAGAGAAGCTTGCTTCTCTTGAGAGCGGCGGACGGGTGAGTAATGCCTAGGAATCTGCCTGGTAGTGGGGGATAACGTTCGGAAACGGACGCTAATACCGCATACGTCCTACGGGAGAAAGCAGGGGACCTTCGGGCCTTGCGCTATCAGATGAGCCTAGGTCGGATTAGCTAGTTGGTGAGGTAATGGCTCACCAAGGCGACGATCCGTAACTGGTCTGAGAGGATGATCAGTCACACTGGAACTGAGACACGGTCCAGACTCCTACGGGAGGCAGCAGTGGGGAATATTGGACAATGGGCGAAAGCCTGATCCAGCCATGCCGCGTGTGTGAAGAAGGTCTTCGGATTGTAAAGCACTTTAAGTTGGGAGGAAGGGTTGTAGATTAATACTCTGCAATTTTGACGTTACCGACAGAATAAGCACCGGCTAACTCTGTGCCAGCAGCCGCGGTAATACAGAGGGTGCAAGCGTTAATCGGAATTACTGGGCGTAAAGCGCGCGTAGGTGGTTTGTTAAGTTGGATGTGAAATCCCCGGGCTCAACCTGGGAACTGCATTCAAAACTGACTGACTAGAGTATGGTAGAGGGTGGTGGAATTTCCTGTGTAGCGGTGAAATGCGTAGATATAGGAAGGAACACCAGTGGCGAAGGCGACCACCTGGACTAATACTGACACTGAGGTGCGAAAGCGTGGGGAGCAAACAGGATTAGATACCCTGGTAGTCCACGCCGTAAACGATGTCAACTAGCCGTTGGAAGCCTTGAGCTTTTAGTGGCGCAGCTAACGCATTAAGTTGACCGCCTGGGGAGTACGGCCGCAAGGTTAAAACTCAAATGAATTGACGGGGGCCCGCACAAGCGGTGGAGCATGTGGTTTAATTCGAAGCAACGCGAAGAACCTTACCAGGCCTTGACATCCAATGAACTTTCTAGAGATAGATTGGTGCCTTCGGGAACATTGAGACAGGTGCTGCATGGCTGTCGTCAGCTCGTGTCGTGAGATGTTGGGTTAAGTCCCGTAACGAGCGCAACCCTTGTCCTTAGTTACCAGCACGTTATGGTGGGCACTCTAAGGAGACTGCCGGTGACAAACCGGAGGAAGGTGGGGATGACGTCAAGTCATCATGGCCCTTACGGCCTGGGCTACACACGTGCTACAATGGTCGGTACAGAGGGTTGCCAAGCCGCGAGGTGGAGCTAATCCCATAAAACCGATCGTAGTCCGGATCGCAGTCTGCAACTCGACTGCGTGAAGTCGGAATCGCTAGTAATCGCGAATCAGAATGTCGCGGTGAATACGTTCCCGGGCCTTGTACACACCGCCCGTCACACCATGGGAGTGGGTTGCACCAGAAGTAGCTAGTCTAACCTTCGGGAGGACGGTTACCACGGTGTGATTCATGACTGGGGTGAAGTCGTAACAAGGTAGCCGTAGGGGAACCTGCGGCTGGATCACCTCCTTAATCGACGACATCAGCTGCTCCATAAGTTCCCACACGAATTGCTTGATTCATTGAAGAAGACGATAGAAGCAGCTTTAAGCTCCAAGCTGATAGCTCTTAGCTAATCAGTTACGCGCTCGAAATTGGGTCTGTAGCTCAGTTGGTTAGAGCGCACCCCTGATAAGGGTGAGGTCGGCAGTTCGAATCTGCCCAGACCCACCAATTTTGTTATGGGGCCATAGCTCAGCTGGGAGAGCGCCTGCCTTGCACGCAGGAGGTCAACGGTTCGATCCCGTTTGGCTCCACCATTAACTGCTTCTGCTGTTAGAGTTTAGAAATGAATATTCTGAAGCGAATATTGATTTCTAGTCTTTGATTAGATCGTTCTTTAAAAATTTGGGTATGTGATAGAAAGATAGACTGAACGTTACTTTCACTGGTAACGGATCAGGCTAAGGTAAAATTTGTGAGTTCTCTTAATTGAGAAATTCGAATTTTCGGCGAATGTCGTCTTCACAGTATAACCAGATTGCTTGGGGTTATATGGTCAAGTGAAGAAGCGCATACGGTGGATGCCTTGGCAGTCAGAGGCGATGAAAGACGTGGTAGCCTGCGAAAAGCTTCGGGGAGTCGGCAAACAGACTTTGATCCGGAGATGTCTGAATGGGGGAACCCAGCCATCATAAGATGGTTATCTTGTACTGAATACATAGGTGCAAGAAGCGAACCAGGGGAACTGAAACATCTAAGTACCCTGAGGAAAAGAAATCAACCGAGATTCCCTTAGTAGTGGCGAGCGAACGGGGACTAGCCCTTAAGTGGCTTTGAGATTAGCGGAACGCTCTGGAAAGTGCGGCCATAGTGGGTGATAGCCCTGTACGCGAAAATCTCTTAGTCATGAAATCGAGTAGGACGGAGCACGAGAAACTTTGTCTGAATATGGGGGGACCATCCTCCAAGGCTAAATACTACTGACTGACCGATAGTGAACTAGTACCGTGAGGGAAAGGCGAAAAGAACCCCGGAGAGGGGAGTGAAATAGATCCTGAAACCGTATGCGTACAAGCAGTGGGAGCCCACTTTGTTGGGTGACTGCGTACCTTTTGTATAATGGGTCAGCGACTTATTTTCAGTGGCGAGCTTAACCGAATAGGGGAGGCGTAGCGAAAGCGAGTCTTAATAGGGCGTCTAGTCGCTGGGAATAGACCCGAAACCGGGCGATCTATCCATGGGCAGGTTGAAGGTTGGGTAACACTAACTGGAGGACCGAACCGACTACCGTTGAAAAGTTAGCGGATGACCTGTGGATCGGAGTGAAAGGCTAATCAAGCTCGGAGATAGCTGGTTCTCCTCGAAAGCTATTTAGGTAGCGCCTCATGTATCACTGTAGGGGGTAGAGCACTGTTTCGGCTAGGGGGTCATCCCGACTTACCAAACCGATGCAAACTCCGAATACCTACAAGTGCCGAGCATGGGAGACACACGGCGGGTGCTAACGTCCGTCGTGAAAAGGGAAACAACCCAGACCGTCAGCTAAGGTCCCAAAGTTATGGTTAAGTGGGAAACGATGTGGGAAGGCTTAGACAGCTAGGAGGTTGGCTTAGAAGCAGCCACCCTTTAAAGAAAGCGTAATAGCTCACTAGTCGAGTCGGCCTGCGCGGAAGATGTAACGGGGCTCAAACCATACACCGAAGCTACGGGTATCACGTAAGTGATGCGGTAGAGGAGCGTTCTGTAAGCCTGTGAAGGTGAGTTGAGAAGCTTGCTGGAGGTATCAGAAGTGCGAATGCTGACATGAGTAACGATAATGGGTGTGAAAAACACCCACGCCGAAAGACCAAGGTTTCCTGCGCAACGTTAATCGACGCAGGGTTAGTCGGTCCCTAAGGCGAGGCTGAAAAGCGTAGTCGATGGAAAACAGGTTAATATTCCTGTACTTCTGGTTATTGCGATGGAGGGACGGAGAAGGCTAGGCCAGCTTGGCGTTGGTTGTCCAAGTTTAAGGTGGTAGGCTGGAATCTTAGGTAAATCCGGGATTCTAAGGCCGAGAGCTGATGACGAGTTACCTTTCAGGTAACGAAGTGGTTGATGCCATGCTTCCAAGAAAAGCTTCTAAGCTTCAGGTAACCAGGAACCGTACCCCAAACCGACACAGGTGGTTGGGTAGAGAATACCAAGGCGCTTGAGAGAACTCGGGTGAAGGAACTAGGCAAAATGGCACCGTAACTTCGGGAGAAGGTGCGCCGGTGAGGGTGAAGGACTTGCTCCGTAAGCTCATGCCGGTCGAAGATACCAGGCCGCTGCGACTGTTTATTAAAAACACAGCACTCTGCAAACACGAAAGTGGACGTATAGGGTGTGACGCCTGCCCGGTGCCGGAAGGTTAATTGATGGGGTTAGCTAACGCGAAGCTCTTGATCGAAGCCCCGGTAAACGGCGGCCGTAACTATAACGGTCCTAAGGTAGCGAAATTCCTTGTCGGGTAAGTTCCGACCTGCACGAATGGCGTAACGATGGCGGCGCTGTCTCCACCCGAGACTCAGTGAAATTGAAATCGCTGTGAAGATGCAGTGTATCCGCGGCTAGACGGAAAGACCCCGTGAACCTTTACTATAGCTTTGCACTGGACTTTGAATTTGCTTGTGTAGGATAGGTGGGAGGCTTTGAAGCGTGGACGCCAGTCTGCGTGGAGCCATCCTTGAAATACCACCCTGGCAACTTTGAGGTTCTAACTCAGGTCCGTTATCCGGATCGAGGACAGTGTATGGTGGGTAGTTTGACTGGGGCGGTCTCCTCCTAAAGAGTAACGGAGGAGTACGAAGGTGCGCTCAGACCGGTCGGAAATCGGTCGTAGAGTATAAAGGCAAAAGCGCGCTTGACTGCGAGACAGACACGTCGAGCAGGTACGAAAGTAGGTCTTAGTGATCCGGTGGTTCTGTATGGAAGGGCCATCGCTCAACGGATAAAAGGTACTCCGGGGATAACAGGCTGATACCGCCCAAGAGTTCATATCGACGGCGGTGTTTGGCACCTCGATGTCGGCTCATCACATCCTGGGGCTGAAGCCGGTCCCAAGGGTATGGCTGTTCGCCATTTAAAGTGGTACGCGAGCTGGGTTTAGAACGTCGTGAGACAGTTCGGTCCCTATCTGCCGTGGACGTTTGAGATTTGAGAGGGGCTGCTCCTAGTACGAGAGGACCGGAGTGGACGAACCTCTGGTGTTCCGGTTGTCACGCCAGTGGCATTGCCGGGTAGCTATGTTCGGAATAGATAACCGCTGAAAGCATCTAAGCGGGAAACTAGCCTCAAGATGAGATCTCACTGGAACCTTGAGTTCCCTGAAGGGCCGTCGAAGACTACGACGTTGATAGGTTGGGTGTGTAAGCGCTGTGAGGCGTTGAGCTAACCAATACTAATTGCCCGTGAGGCTTGACCATATAACACCCAAGCAATTTGCGAACTCGAGAGAGGCCAGATTGCGGTGTGTGAAGACGCAATGAACCGAAAGTTCGACGCTCACAAAACACCGAAAACTATCCCATACCCAATTTGCTGAAGCGAGGCCAGTTGGCCACGACTCAGTACCCGAATTTCTTGACGACCATAGAGCATTGGAACCACCTGATCCCATCCCGAACTCAGCAGTGAAACGATGCATCGCCGATGGTAGTGTGGGGTTTCCCCATGTGAGAGTAGGTCATCGTCAAGATTAAATTCCGAAACCCCTGTTTGCTAACACAAACAGGGGTTTTGTTTATGTAGAAGCTCATGAATTTCACCGGCACGTTGCCAACACAACGGTCTGGTACACAGAATTTCTTGACGACCATAGAGCATTGGAACCACCTGATCCCATCCCGAACTCAGCAGTGAAACGATGCATCGCCGATGGTAGTGTGGGGTTTCCCCATGTGAGAGTAGGTCATCGTCAAGATTGAATTCCAAAACCCCTGTCTGCTAACGCAGACAGGGGTTTTGTCGTTTAGGGCAGCCATCACAGCGAATCTGCCTTATCCCTACCGCCTGTCGGTTTCCTACGCTAAAAGAAGATGCTTCTCACAAATTTCTAAGATTTGTCGAAGTTTGGCCGAAAGCCTGACGAGCCATGCGTGCACCGAAATAGAGCGACCGCAGAGTCCGCCTATCCCGTTACATGGAATGTTCCACTCGGCACGCTCACCCCCCTTTGGCAAAAGAAGTCGATGAAATGAATCTCAAGTTCAGTCATAAAATTCTGTTGGCCGCGTCAGGCGTCGTGGTTTTAGCCTTCGCGCTATTTACGCTCTACAACGACTACCTGCAGCGCAGTACCATCAGGCAAAACCTGACATCGTCCATCCAGCAATCCGGCGAGCTGACCGCCAGCAGTGTGCAGAACTGGCTCAGTGGTCGCATCCTGGTCCTCGAGAATCTGGCGCAGAACGTTGCCCACCAAGGCAGTGCGGCCGACCTTCCTGGTTTGGTCGATCAGCCAGCATTCACCACCAATTTCCAGTTCACCTATGTAGGTCAAACCAACGGGGTATTCACCCAGCGCCCTGACGCGAAGATGCCTGACGACTATGACCCTCGTCAGCGCCCTTGGTACAAGCAAGCAGTAGTGGCGGACAAAACCATGCTTACTCCGCCTTATATGGCGGCTGTGGGCGGTCAGATCGTGACAATTGCCATGCCGGTGAAAAAGAATGGCGAGTTGTTGGGTGTTGTCGGTGGTGACCTGAGCCTGCAGACACTGGTGAAGATCATCAACTCGGTAGACTTCGGTGGTATCGGCCATGCGTTCCTGGTCAGCGGTGATGGCCAGATCATCGTCAGTCCGGACCAGGACCAGGTGATGAAGAATCTCAAGGACATTTATCCCGGCACCAACGTGCGCATTGAGAAGCTCAATCAGGACGTCGTACTCAAAGGACAGGATCGCATCCTTTCCTTCACGCCTATCAGCGGCTTGCCTGGCGCTGACTGGTACATCGGCCTTTCGATCGACAAAGAAAAAGCCTATGCCCCGCTGGGCAAGTTCCGTACTTCGGCCTTGATTGCGATGTTGATTGCCGTTGTCGCCATTGCGGTACTCCTGAGCCTGTTGATTCAAGTCCTGTTGCGCCCGCTGACCACCATGGGCGTGGCCATGCAGGACATTGCCCAAGGCGAAGGTGATTTGACCCGACGTCTCGACGTGACCAGCAAAGACGAGTTCGGCGAGGTCGGCAGCGCATTCAATCAGTTCGTCGAGCGAATCCACGCGTCGATTTCCGAAGTGTCTTCGGCAACGCGCCAGGTGCACGATTTGTCCCAGCGTGTGATGGCTTCATCTAATGCGTCGATCATCGGTTCTGACGAACAGAGCGCGCGTACCAACAGCGTGGCCGCAGCCATCAACGAACTAGGGGCTGCCACCCAGGAAATCGCGCGCAACGCCGCGGATGCGTCCCAGCACGCCAGTGGTGCCAGCGAACAAGCTGACGATGGTCGTAAAGTGGTGGAGCAAACCATCCAGGCGATGTCTGAGTTGTCGCAGAAGATCAGCCTGTCCTGCACTCAGATCGAGACCCTTAATGCCAGTACCGACAACATCGGGCACATCCTGGATGTGATCAAAGGTATTTCCCAACAAACCAACTTGCTCGCCCTCAACGCGGCGATCGAAGCGGCCCGTGCTGGTGAAGCCGGGCGTGGTTTTGCCGTGGTGGCGGATGAAGTGCGTAATTTGGCGCACCGTACCCAGGAGTCGGCAGAAGAAATCCACAAGATGATCACTTCGCTGCAAGTGGGCTCGCGTGAAGCTGTGACCACCATGAACGCCAGCCAGGCTTCCAGCGAAGAAAGTGTCGAAGTCGCCAACCAGGCCGGTGAGCGTCTGGTCAGCGTGACGCAACGTATCGTTGAGATCGACGGCATGAACCAATCCGTCGCGGCCGCCACCGAAGAGCAGACCGCAGTGGTTGAAACCCTCAACGTCGATATCAACCAGATCAACTTGCTAAACCAGCAGGGTGTGGCCAACCTCAACGAGACGCTCAAGGACTGCGATGCGCTGTCCCAGCAGGCCAGCCGACTGAAGCAATTGGTCGATAGCTTCAAGATCTGATCCTGACCGCATCGGAGCGAGGCCTCTCGCTCCGATCGCTTGGCCTCACGTCCAGGGTGCTATTCAGAGGAAGTTGATAGCGCTCAGGTAGTCGCAGCCTTTGCGTAACAGCGCCTGGCTCTTGGGTGGATAGCACATCCCCATTTTTTCCAAGCCCCACCGGGCATTGTCGTAACGGATCATCGATGTATCACCGATGTCTTCGCCCAGTCCGTCCAGGTAAAAGCCCAGCACCCCGAACAGTGCGTTATCGCGACTTACGTTGCGCAACGCCCGTTGCCAGTGTTCAACGCTGACTCGGTCAAAAACGTGCCCAGCCTCGCTGAAGGCGTCGAGGTACTGGTCCCAACTCAAGGGCAGCGGGTTGTGCAGGTTGAACACATGTCGCCCAGGGTCAAAGTGAGCGCTGTGGAAGGCGATGAAACGCGCCAGGAAGTCCACCGGCATCAGGTCGAAATTGGCGTCCAGTCGGGGGACCATCCCTAATTGCAGAGACCCCTTGAGCATCAACATCAAGCGGTTTTTCTGTGGCTGGCAAACGCCGTTCTGGCTGTTGAAGCTGATATTTCCCGGCCGATGAATATTGACCCAGGCCCCTTGCTCAACTGCCCGTCCTAATAGCCGCTCGGCTACCCACTTGGAGAGGTTGTAGCCATTTTTCACATAGAGCGGCAGTGCGCGTCGGGCAGGCGCTTCAAGCACGTACCCGTCGACGTCTACGCTGCTGCAGGCTGAGAGCGTCGAGATGAAATTGAGGACCTTCTTGCAATGGGTCTCGCAAAGACGCAGGCATTCCAGCACCGGCTCGACGTTGTCCTTTGCGAGTGAGGCGTAATCCCTCACATGATTGACCTGCGCGGCGTTATGCACCAACACGCCGTAATGACGGGCGAGGTGCTCGTACACGTCGTCGGCCAAGCCCAGGCGAGGTTTACGAATATCGGCGGCGTATACCTGTACTCGGCTCAGGTCCAGATGTTCCAAGCGGTATTCACGTAATGCCTGGGCGAACCTTGCCGCCGCCGAATGGCCGGGCAACTCACGCACCAGGCACGCCACGTCCTGCGCCCCGCCAGCCAGCAGTGCCTGGACGATATGCACCCCGACAAAGCTGTTTGCGCCAGTAACGATGGCTTTGCGCGAATCTCCCGCAAGGGTGTCGGGCAGAACCTCGACCTTCAGTGCGCGCGTCGCATCTTGCTCCATCTGGTTGGACGGTTTATCCGGCAGCGTGCCGCCATCCATGAGTGCGGCCAATGTGCGAATGGTCGGCGTCTCAAAAAAGGGGCTCAGGCAGAAGCTGCGGCCAAACTGCTCGCGCAGGCGTAGCAACAGAGTCGACAACAGGATGGAGTGGCCACCGAGGTTGAAAAAACTCTCATCAATCGAGAGTTCGCCTGCGGGTAATCCCAGCAGCTCACCCCACACGTCAGCCAGTTGTGCCTGCAAAGGGTCTTGTATGCGACAGCGATCCCTCCCGATGGGTATGGGTATTGGCATGGCCAACAAGGCCTTGCGATCGATCTTGCCGTTATTCGAACGGGGCATGCATGCCAGTTCGCTCCAAGCGCTGGGCTGCATATGCACGGGCAACCACTGCCGAGCATGTTCCTTCAGGCTTGCCAGCGTAGCGCCAGATTCCGGCTGGGCGGCAAAGCCGATGACTCTGTGTGCCGTATCGATCACCACTGCCACTTGGCGAAACAAGCGACTATCGCGCAAGCACTGTTCAATATCCTGAGGCTGAACTCGAAACCCGCGGATCTTGACTTGCTCATCCCTGCGGCCGCCCAGCTCGATGCCCTCTTGCGTCCATTTTGCCAAGTCGCCGCTGCGATAAGCCTGTAGCACTTGGCCATTTGGCAGTGTCAGCGCCACGAACGGATTGTCGGGCCGCGATGGTGTATTTGAATAACCCAGGCTTACTCCGGGACCGACAATGTACAAGTCGCCCATTACCTGTTCATCCACGGGCTGCAGGTTCTCGTCGAGAATCAGCACCTGGCTGTTAGCGATGGGGAGGCCGATATTGCGATGGCTGTCACCTCGTTGGAATACCCGATGGGTCGCCAACACAGTGGCCTCGGTCGGCCCATAGAGGTTATGCAGCTGGCATTGACCGGCCAGTTGTTCGATCACGCAGGGCTCGCAGAAATCACCTCCGGTCAGTAAATGAGTCATGCCCAATGGCTGATCCAGCGGCAGGATGCTGAGCAGTGCCGGTGGCACAAACCCATGAGTGACGCGTTGCTTGCGAATCAGCTCTACCAGTTGCTGAGGGTCGTGACGTTGGTCTGGGCTGGGGACAATCAACGCGGCGCCAACGATCAATGCAGGGAAAATATCGATCAGTGAAGAATCGAAGCCCAGTGGCGAAAACTGCAGGACGCGACTGTGTTGATCCAACGCCACGCAACTGACGAGCCAGGCCGTGAAATGCGCCAGGTTGTATTGGCTCAGCAGTACCCCCTTGGGCTGGCCCGTCGTACCCGAGGTGAACAGTGCCACGCACGGCTCGTCGGCACGGGGATGACGGTGCATCAGCGGTTGCGTCATGTCGGCGCTGTGCGCGGCAACCTGGCTCACATCAAGTGAAACGAAACGCTCTCGCAATGGGTGCTGGCCATTCTCCAGCAGCACACAGGCCTTGAGGCTGGTCAGCATGCAGTGCTGGCGTTGCTCCGGGTGGTCAGGCACCAGCGGCAAATACACGGCGCCACAGCCAAGCACCGCGAGAATGCTGGCGTACAACTCGGCGGATTTCTCCAGGCATACGCCGACCACTTGTGGAGCCTCGGCATCCTCCAGCAAGGGAAGCAGGCGTTGTTGAATAGCCATGGCTTGTTGCTGGAGCTGCCGATAAGTCAGCGCATGACCGGCGATGTTCAGTACTGTTCGATGTGCGAAGGTATTGAGGCTGGCCTGCAGCCGTTCGATCATGGGCGTTCGGGCCGCTTGCAACAAGGCAGGGTCCGCCGTGTGGTTGAACCGGTGCATGAAAGCCAAGGCATCCAACTCCTGCAGGCCCTGTTCAGGCCAGGCGTTAGCAGCGGCCGTTGCCGAGAAGTAGGCGGGGTCTCTTGAAAAACCGCAGACCAACAAAGCAGCCCACTCCACCACTGCATTCGTTGCCTGCTGACGCAACCGCTGCCCATTG
Organism: Pseudomonas sp. FSL L8-0168; assembly: GCF_037976155.1. Lineage (NCBI taxonomy): Bacteria > Pseudomonadati > Pseudomonadota > Gammaproteobacteria > Pseudomonadales > Pseudomonadaceae > Pseudomonas > Pseudomonas sp. FSL L8-0168. Next base: position 5,475,415 of record NZ_CP150262.1, read on the forward strand.
CCGCTGGGTTCCTGGGCAACGTCGTGCACCGTCAGCAGGCGCCGCTCCCGGTCATAGCAGCGCAACTGCAATGAGGGCAGCCCGTGTTCGCAGAGCGGGCCGATACCCACGCGCAAGCTTAACCATGGCGCACTGGCGGGCGAGGGCGGCAGCGGCTGACTCCCGTCTTCAATAACCAGATCCACAGACCCCGCTCCTGCCACATGCCCATACTGCTCCAGCTCCTGCTTGAGCGCCGCCAGAGCGTTAGTGGTACCACGCCACTCGATCTGCAAGCGCCTCATGCCAACCTCATCGATACGGGCAGATAGTCGCGCAGGGCTCGTGCCACGCTGGGGGTTTGCAGTACGCCGCTGTGGTGCAGAAAGCCCATGATATTGGCCACCAGCGGATGTTGGTGGGTGATGGGAAAATCCAGCGCCCGGATTTCGTCGCGCAGTGCCACGCGAGTGTGGGCACTGATCGTCAAGTGTTCGATCAGTTGCAGATCGAAGTCTTTTTGTAGCTCGTTGGTCAGGTAGTGCGTCAGGAATACGGGCAGGGCTTGAGCAATGTGGTCGCGATCTTGCGAGCTTGCCGACTGCCAGTAGAGGCGCACCAACTGTGTCCAGAACCGCGCATGCCGCCCTTCATCAAACAGATGATCGGCCATCAGGCCGCGGACAGAGGATTTGACGCTGGCGTCTTTGGAAAACGCTGCGACGTCATGGGTGACGGTGTTCTCGGCGATGGCGACGCCGATCAGCTCAACGGCATCGTGCAAATATGTCGGTACCTGCGCCTGGGCTGCCGGAAGCGCGCGGCTCAGTTCAATTTGCCCGGGTAGATCGAGCGGTTGAATCCCGGTCATTGCCACGGCTTGCTGAAGGAAATCCAGGGCTACCAGCGCGTGGTAATCCTCGTCGACAACGACCGTCATCGCGTCGTAACGGCAGGCGAGCGGGAAGGGCAGGGAGAAGCGATTTTTAGCAATGCTGCGCGCGGTTTTGTCGACGATCTCGGTTTCGAAAATCACCACGTCATTGATGAATTTGTAGAAGCTTTGCACCAGCACGAAGTTGCGCCATTGCGGGCAGTGCTTGAGAAAGGTTGCACTCAGCACCAGAGGCTGGCGGCACAGGGGGAAGATGAGTTTGTCGTCGTCTTCCAACATCCGCCGGGGGCGTGTGCGGATGGTTGCGCGACGTTCCCAGTCATCGGCAAAGGATTGGTAGTTGACGGCGTTCACGGACGTACCTCTTGCATCGAGGCCAGCACGTCGTCCCAGAGGGTAATACGACTTTCCACGGCGCCCAGGGCGGCGCTATCGGCTTGTTGCTGACGACTGGGGTCGGCGTCGATCAGGTGCGTTAGCAACTGTTGCGCCGCAGGGCCGTGGTCATCGCCGTCCAATTCGATATGGCGGTTGAGGTAGTAACATAACGTAGGGGCCTGCCGACCTATGAAAGCATGGCTATGCAAAAGCCCCTTGAACATTGACGGAATCACACTCTCGCGGCCATGCAGGAACGCCGCCGCCACACAGTGGGTCGGGGCGCTCAAGGCGATTTGTAAGGTGCTGTCGACGAAGCGGGCCACGCCCAGGGGAGCATCGCTCATTTGCAAGGCTGCGCTTACCTCCACTCCCTGGCTTTGCAGGTCGATGAAGCGAGTGATTGCGACGGTGCTGGCGCCCACTTCCGTCATCGCGTCAAGGTACAGCTCGAAGTGGCTGCAATAGCCCCGTGTCGGGTGTTCGTCCGTCTCTTCAGCCAGCACGATTTCATTGATCAGGCGGGCAGCGCGGGGGGCAGCGCAGGGGAGCCAGGGTAACTGCGTGCACGTGAGGTCCTGTTGCAGGCGTTTGGTCAGGCTCATGAAGTCCCAGACCGCAAATACATGGTGTTCCATAAAGTGTTGTAACTTGCCAACGGTGGTTATTTCTATAAATAACGGGTGATCGAACAGTTTTTGTTTTTTTTGCTCAAGTAAATAGTGATGCATGGTTGACGCCTATAGTTGTTGCGAGTGCTTTAAAAGCAGTGTTGGACTGTTATAGTTGTGGGTGCAAGAGTAACTTGATCGCGTTCACGCGCACGGCGCTACCATTTAAATAGGCGGCCGCAGCGGTATGGGAAGGCGTGGCTTGCTGAGCGAAGATAATAAGCTGATTGAATGTTTGAACCGGTATGCAAATGTATTAAAGGACTTTGCCGATGTTTATATGTGCGGTAAATTGCCCGGCTATAGGTGGGATTTTTCCGTGCACTAAGTCGGCGTTAATCGTTCTTTAGTTATTTTTTAAATATTTCTGATGGAGCAACAACCCTGATAGGGAAGCTGCTCCATCACCTGAGGGTTAAGGGCAAAAGCAAAAAAACTTACTGCACGGCTTTTTTGTCGGCGCTCTCAAGGCTGCTGAGGTAGGTGGCGATCACCTCCATGCCTCGCATCAAGTGGTTACGCAACGTCAGGATGCTCTCCTCGACCTTCTTCTGCGCCACCAGGCTCAGCAGTTCGCGGTGATCTTCCTGGGAGGTCTCGCCCAGCCCCATCGCCTCAAGGTTGAAGCGCAGGAAGCGTTCCTCCTCATTCAACCCGTGCTCGACCAGGGTGAGCAGTCGCTGGTTGGGCGCCTTGCCATATAGCACCATGTGAAACAGGCGATTGAGGCGACCAATCTCGGTGTAGTCTTTTTCGCTTTCCAGCGAATTGATACAAGCCTCGGCTTGAGCAAGGTCCGCGTCGGTGAGCAGCGGAATCGACAGGCGCAAGGCTTCGGCCTCCAGCAACATGCGCAAGGCATAGGTCTCTGCCGAATTGTCCTCGATCAAGGGGGCAACGACGGCACCCTTGTGAGTCACCACATGCAGCAAGGATTGCGCCTCCAGCTGGCGCAAAGCTTCGCGCACGGGCATGCGGCTGACGCCGAACAGGCTGGCCAGTTCTTGCTGGCGCATGGCGGTGCCACAGGGCAATCGCCCATCGAGGATGGCATTACGCAAGGTTTCTTCAATAACGGAGCGCGCAAGATGGGCGGGAATAGGCCCGCTGATTTTGATGCTGCTTAATGGGTTCGGCTTCTGCGTCACGGTTGCGCTATCCTCCTTTCTTGAATAATAGGTTGGCTAATTGGATCCAAAGAACACTAAAGATGGGCCAGGCGCTTGTCAAACAGCCAGAGTTTCCGTTTGTAAGGGCTTACACAGCATACTTTGTGTCTCTCACAGGAGGCGGTTATAAAATCACCGCCTACTGTGATGATTGCACTGTGCCATTGTTTTTTGTAGGGCCAGGCTTCACCATTCCTTGAAATTCCGTCTCTTTCATGGACTGAACACTTTGGCGGTAAGTTTTATTCCCTATCGACTGCTGTGCTGGCTTTTATCAGCAATTTTACTGGCTGGCCTGATGCTCGGCGGGCTGCGTGCCGATTGGGATTTCTCGCAGATCAGCCGCAAGGCCACCGCCGTCTACGGCCCGTTGGGGCAAGGCCAGCAACGTATCGACGCCTGGCAGCGGCTATTGGCGAGCGAAAAACAGGTCAGCGAGCAGGACCAGCTCAAGGTCGTCAATTTGTTCTTCAACAAGCAAATGACCTACGTGGAAGACATCGATCTCTGGCACGTTGTCGATTATTGGGAGACACCCGTCGAAGCACTTTGGAAAGGCGCCGGTGACTGCGAAGACTACGCCATCGCAAAGTATTTCAGTTTGCGTCACCTGGGGGTGTCCAGCGACAAATTGCGCATTACCTACGTCAAGGCCTTGCGGCAGAATCGGGCGCACATGGTCCTGACCTATTATTCGACCCCAGACGCTGTCCCACTGGTGCTCGACAGCCTGATGGATGAGATCCTGCCGGCCACCCGTCGCACCGATCTAGTCCCGGTGTACTCATTCAACGCCGAGGGGCTGTACTTGCCCGGTGCCAAGGGCAACAAGAAAGTCGGTGATACCAAACGCTTGTCGCGCTGGCAGGATGTGTTGAGAAAAATGCGTGCGGAAGGCTTCCCAGCCGAGCCTGCCAACTAGGAGTAACTGATCGGATGTCTCTGTTCAAACAGCTATTGATTGCAATCTGTCTGTTCCTGGTGGTCGCCTTCAGCGGCAGCTTCATGGTCAGCCTGGAAAGCTCGCGCACCCAATACGTCAACCAACTGCGCTCCCACGCCCAGGATGCCGCAACGGCGTTGGCGCTGTCGCTGACTCCGAATATCGATGACCCGGCCATGGTGGAGCTGCTCGTCAGCTCGATCTTCGACAGCGGTTACTACGCCAGCATCCGCGTCGTGGACCTGGCCACCGACAAAACCATCGTCGAGCGCAGCGGTATTCCTGACAACAACGGCGTGCCCAACTGGTTCGTCAACCTGATCGGCCTGGAGCCGGCCGGTGGTGATGCGCTGGTCAGCCGTGGCTGGGAACAGGCCGCACGGGTAGAAGTGGTCAGCCATCCGATGTTCGCCCTGGCCAAGCTCTGGCAAAGCGCCCTGGGTAGCCTGGGCTGGTTGCTGCTGTGCGGCGCGGTCAGCGTGGTGCTCGGTGGGCTGTTGCTGCGCCGGCAATTGAAGCCGTTGGACTATATGGTCAAACAGTCCCACGCCATTGCCCGCCGCGAGTTCCTCAGCCTGCCTGACTTGCCCCGCACGCCAGAGCTGCGGCGCGTGGTACAGGCCATGAACCAGATGGTGGAAAAGCTCAAGGCGCTGTTCCAGGAACAGGCCGAGCGTAGCGAAAAACTGCGCACCGAATCCTATCAGGACAACCTCACCGGCCTCGCCAACCGCCGTTATTTCGAGATGCAGCTCAACGCCCGCGTCAGTAACCCGGAAGAGACCAACTCCGGCTACCTGCTGTTGCTGCGGGTCAAGGACCTGGCCGGCCTCAACCAGCGCCTGGGTGGCCAGCGCACCGACCAGTTGCTGCAAGCGGTTGGCCAACAACTGCTGCGCCAGTGCGCGCCGTATCCGGAAACCCATAACCTCGTCACCCGTATTCGTGGCGGTGAGTTCGCCGTGCTGGCGCCGGGGTTGATGCGTGAAGAAGCGGTGCAACTGGCGCAAAACCTCGAGAGCACCTTGCTCAGCCTGCAAGCGACCGGCGCCAGCGACGTTACACCGGTCGCCTATATCGGCCTGGCGCCGTTCAGCCATGGCGACGCACCCCAAGCCCTGTTGGCCCTGGCCGACCAGGCCCTGGCCCAGGCCCAAGCGCAGGGCGACACCAGTTGGGTGTGCCTGGACCGCAGCGCCGCCGCCAGCGTGGGAGACGATCACCATGCCTGGCACACCTTGTTGGACCAGGCCCTGACCCAGCAGCGCTTCCAGCTGTATTTCCAGCCGGTGGTGGCCAGCCAGGACCCGCAGTTGGTCCTGCATTACAAAGTGCTGTCGCGCTTGCAGGGCGAGGACGGCCACCCCATACCGGCCGGGCGCTTCCTGCCGTGGCTTGAGCGCTTCGGTTGGTCGGCCCGCCTGGACCGCCTGATGCTGGAGCAGGTGCTCAAGCAGATGAGCAGCCACACCGAGAACCTTGCGCTGAACCTCTCGGCCGCGACCCTGCAGGACCCCCAGGCTCTGAACCGCATCTATGACCTGCTACGTCAGCACAGCAACCTGGGCCCGCGCCTTACCCTGGAGATCGGTGAAGAGCAACTGCCTGAGCAGCCCGTGCTGGAACAGATGACCCAGCGCCTGCGCGAGCTGGGTTTCTCCCTCAGCCTGCAACGTTTCGGTGGGCGGTTCAGCATGATCGGGAACCTGGCGCGCCTGGGCCTGGCGTACCTGAAGATCGACGGCAGCTACATTCGCGCCATCGACCAGGAAAGTGACAAGCGCCTGTTTATCGAAGCTATTCAGCGAGCGGCCCATAGCATTGACCTGCCGCTGATTGCCGAGCGTGTAGAGACCGAGGGCGAACTGAAGGTGATTCGTGAGATGGGGATTTTCGGCGTGCAGGGCCAACTGTTTGGCGAGCCCGCGCCCTGGAAATAATTTACCTGTAGGAGCGAGCTTGCTCGCGAAGATCTCCAACCATAACGCGCGAAGCCTGACACCCCGTGGCGATTTCAGTTTTTTCGCGAGCAAGCTCGCTCCTACAGGGGTAGGAGCGGTTGGATTAAATCAATCCTTTCTCGTCATCATCGATCAACTGGCTCAACCCACCCAACGCTTCCCGCGCCTGGTTACGGTCCATCAACTTGGCCTGGGCTGCCGGCGGCAGGTCGGTCACGCTGATCACCCCTTTGCGGGTCAGCACCTGGATCAAGTCATCCAGCACCCGGATCATCTCCAAGTCGCTCTGTTTGAGCTGGGCCAGGCTGGTTTCCACCACTTCGTTGGCGTACCAGGCCTGGATCTCATGGTGATCGGCCGGCAGGGTTTCAGTGGATTCGGTAAAGGCGATAGCCTCTACGCGAACCAGTGCGCCCTGTGCATCACGTTGCACGTAAAACATAACAACCCCTCGAAAATGCGCCACAGGCGTTCAACAGCATAGGTCAACGCTGCGTGTATGGGCGTGAGTATGCGATGCACCGTCCGCCAGGGCCAGCGACCCGCAGGCCAAAAAAACGGCCGCCTGAAAGGGCGGCCGATTAATCGTGTCTTAAGTGTGGTCGATCTTGATGGTCGGGTCGGCACCACTGATCAGCGAGTTGATGCTGGTGTGGGACCAGTCGTTGCCTTCCAGCTTGATCGTCACATCGGCATTGGCCAGGCCACCGGCGGCGTTGAGCTTGCCTTCACTGCTCACTTGCAGGGTCGACACGCCGTCTACCGTGGTGATCTTGAGGTAGTTGTCGATGGTACTGTCGGTTTCACCTTTCAACAAATCACGCAGATCAATGCGGTCGCCTTCCGAGGCTTTGAAGTCCTTGATCACATCGTTGCCGATGTCGCCAGACTTCCACACAAAGGTGTCGGCACCCGAGCCACCGATCAGGATGTCGTTGCCCTGGCCGCCAATCAACGTGTCGTTACCCGTGCCACCCAGCAGGATGTCATTGCCTTTGCCGCCATCGAGCGTGTCGTTGCCGCCTTGGCCGAACAAGATGTCATCGCCAGCGCCGCCCAACAGTGTGTCGCCGGCATCTTTGGCGCCGGAGACGTCGAAGTCCACATAGTGCTCGGTGACGTACTGGTGAACGTTAGAGGCGGTCACCGCAGAGACAGCCACGCCGGTTTTCTGCGCGACAAAGGCCTGCAGTGCGTTGTAACCCTCGCCATTGATCCCGCTGAAACTCACCAGGTCGCCGAACAGGATGTCGTTGCCGTCGCCACCGCTGACGGTGTCCGCGCCCGGCAACGTCGCCTCGGTGTGGCCGAGGATAGCGTTGGCGAGGTCCTTCGGATCGATGTTGGCCTGTGGCTTGCCATCGCTGTCGTACGGTGCCAGCTGATTCAAGCTGACCCCACTATTGAGGCCGATGGCTTCTACGCCACCTGTGGACAGACCTTTAAGCAGTGCGAACGCGCTGTTGGAGTTGAGGGTGGTGGAGTAGTCGGTATCGTATCCGAGGCCGCCTTGCACCGATATTTCATAGGTGCCATCCCCTTGGGCGTGGATGATTCCCTTGTTGTATCCCCAGCCGTAAGACCAGAGGGTCACCTTGCCGGCAGAGTTGATATCAAGGTAGTTATTCGAATCGATGTTGATCCGGGTGGCGGTACCTATGGTGTAGTTGTTCATGGTGACGACATCATCGAGCCTGACGTTGCCGTACAAGTACGGGTTGGTCTGCTCGGACGCTTGGTAAAACGTCGGCTGACCATCGGTGATGAAGTACGTTGTATTAATAGCGCCAGTGTTGCCAGTCGCCTGGGCACTTTTGAAGAAGTTGGACGCGGCCTTGAACACGTCTTCGTAGTTGGTCCCGCCGGTAGACACCATGGAGTCCAGGACTTTCTGCAGCGAGTCCAATGCACCTGGGTCTTTCAGGTTGACTGTCACCGTGCGATTGACCTGGTCGCTGAAATCCGCCAGGAAGATATTCACAGTGCCGGAGGTGCTGGCGCCGATACTGTTTTTCAGCGAGTTGAACGTGGTAGTCAGCGAGGTTTTTGCCGCTGCTATCGAGTCCGCACCCATACTGCCCGATGTATCGATCATGAACGCGATGTTGTAGTTCTTGCCCTGCACCACGTTCAGGCCGGCGATGTCGGCCACGACGATGTCGTTGCCATCGCTGCCATTGATGGTGTCGCTGCCCGAGGTGCCGGTGACCGAATTGTAGGTCGCCGGATGCACCGTGACTGGCAATTGCGCGGTGGTGGTCGCTGAACCGCCGATGCTCTCGGTGGAAGTCGAGGTGACTGTCAGGTTGAACTGGCCGCTGTAGTAGGTCGGCGGCTTGATGCTCAGCGTGTTCAGGTCCCAGCCGGTGACATTCACTTCGCCCACGGTTTTACCCGCAGTAAAGGTGTGCCCCGATGCGTCGGTAAGCACCGAGCCTGCCGGAATGCCGCTGATCTTCACGCTCAGGGTTTCGGAGCCGTCGGTGTCGGTCAGCGCGGTGGTGACCTTGGACAGTTTGACCGTCCCGTTCTCCTGGCCTTCGTTGAGCTTGTAGCCCACGTAGTAACCGTCGCCGTTGCTGCCATGCAGGTCGGATACGGTGACGCCGGCGTTGGTCAGGTCGGTAAGGCCGGTGTACAACGGCACGGTGCTGGTGCTCAGGTTCTGCACCGCCCCGCCGTTGATCGACAGGTTAACGTCGAAGCTGCCTGGGCCCGCCTGGTTGGCCTGGTAGATCTCAAGGCTGTAGTAACCGGTGGTGGTTGGCGTGAACGAGCCGCTGAACTTGCCGCTGTTGGTGCCCCACAAACCGCTGGCAACATCTTTACCGCCAACGTTGACCACCACGCTGTCATCGGCGATACCGCTGAAGGTGTAGCTCTTGCCCGCTTCCATGTAGATCAGACCGGAGATCTTGGAACCAGAACCGGCGGTGACGTTGTCGACGGACTCGACGTTGGTCACCACGGAGGTGTTGTTGGGGGTGCCCGCGTTGTCGATGGCTTTTTTCAGTACGTCTGGCGCAGCGCCATTGCCGTTGTTTCCAAGGCCGGCGATGTTGTTCCAGCCCTGTTTGACCAGCCCGGTCGAGGCAACGTTGTTGTCCGCCACGCTGAGGGTCGGTGCGTCGGCCACTGGGGTGATATCCACTTTCACCGTGGCGCTGGTGCCCAGGTCCTTGCCATCGGTTGGCTGGAACTTGAACTGCGCGTAATCCGCCTGCTTGTTACCCACGCCAGTGCCGCCGTAACCGTCGGCGCCGGACTCGTTGGCATTCGGCGTAAAGCGCAGTTGGCCGCCATCGATCTGAGCCTTGGTAAAGGTCTGGCCGCTGCTCACGTTGGTCCAGGTGGTGCCATCCGCCGCCAGGTATTGCAGCTTGCCGGCTACCGGCAGCTCGGTGATTTTCACCCCGAGGCTGGCTTGTGGCGAGTCCACATCGCTCACGCCGAAGTTGGCCCAGGTCAGGGCCAGCGCGGTGTCTTCCGTACCGGTCACGGCACCGCCAGTGGCCACTGGTGCATCGTTGACCGCTACCACGTTGACGGTGGTGGTGGCCACGTTGGAGTAGTTGCCGCCATCGGTCACCGTCACGGTGATGGTGCGGGGCGTGGTGCTCGGGTCGTGGCTGTTGTTGGTGAACGTGATGTTCTGGATACGCTGCATGTAGTCAGCCAGCGTCGCACTGCCGGACAACGTCAGGGTAATAGTGCCCGTCTGGTTGTTGGTGCTGACGCTGATGCCATTCACGCTATTGCCCAGATTGAGGGCATCACCAGCCTGTGCGTTGGTCAGCGTGACCGTCGCGCCCGTCAGCAGTGTGCTGTCTGGGTCAGTGATCTTGATGTCCGTGTCGGCGATCGACACGCCCGGCCCGGCGGTACCCTCGGTGAATGTCGTCTTGTAATCGGCACCCGTGGCGCCGCTGGAGTTGTTGGCATCCAGGTCGAGCACCGGCGGCGCATCGTTGTCGAGGATGTTGGTGGTGACAGTGCCTTTGTCGATCACCAGGTTCTCGAAGTTGCCTCCGGTGACCTTGTCGATGGTGATGACGATCTGTTCCGTAGGCTCGGTAATCTTGTCGTCGAGCGTGCGGATATCAAACGGCACACTGCTGGAGCCTGCCGGGATCTTCACGGTATACACGCCAGTGAAGTCCGAACCGTCAGTGGCGGTGCCGCTGTATTTGAGCGTCACGGTCACATCCGTTTGCGGCGGGTTGGTCAAGGTCAGGGTGTAGTGGGCGGTGCCACCTTCAGTGACCGAACCGTCGCCCGTAATGCTGATTTTGGTATCAGTCACTACATCCGTGACCTTGGTGACTGCGGGGCTGCCATCAACAATCAGATGCTCGTACTTGTCGCCACCGCTGACCACGCCGGTGATCTTGGCGCTGACATCATTGGCGCCGACATAGGCATCGTTCGGTGCGGTAGCCGTCGTGAAGCTGGTGGACTTGCCGCTGCCAATGGTGATGGTCGAGCCGTTATCCAGCCTTACCACCAGGTCGGAGCCCACGTTGTTCACGGCCGCGCCGTTTTTGTCGACCAGGGACGCGGTGTAGACGATCTGCCCGCCCTCGCTGACCGAGCCAGTGGCCTTGAGCACCACGGTCACATCATCGATGGTGTCGTTGATGGTGGTGGTGGCGCCCGCAGGTGTGATGGTCACACCCTCGAAATTGCCGCCGGTGGTGCCGGTGATCTTGACGGTCTGGGTGCTCTTGTCGATGAACACGTCATCGGTAGGCGCCGGGACGGTCACCGTGCCCACGGTCTCACCTTGCTTGATGGTGATGCTCGAACCGTTGTCGAGCTGCACCACCATTTCACTGCCGGCCTTGTTGCTCAAGGTGGCGGTGTAGGTGATCTGGCCGCCTTCGTTGACCGCGGTTGGGGCGGTCAGGGTGACGGTGGTCAGGTCGGTGGTGCCCGGTGTGTCGGTGACGGTGGTGTTCACCGCCGTCGTGCCCGGCACCAGGTTCTCGAAGTGCTCGCCGCCAGTCACGCCTTTGATGGCGGTGGTGACGGTTTGGTCGCCTTTGTAGACGTCGTTTGGCGCTACGGTGGTGATGGAACCGCTCGACTGATTGACACCGATGGTGATGGTTTTGCCGTTATCCAAGGTGACGGTCAACGGGTTGGTGATGTTGGTCACCGGTGCGCCGTTTTTATCCACAAGGCTGGCGGTGTAGACGATGTTGCCGCCTTCGCCGACGGTGGTGGTGGCGGTCAGGACTACATCGACCTTGTCGATGGTGTCGTTGATCGTGGTGGTGGCGCCATTGCCTGCAACTTCGAGTTTTTCGAAATTGCCGCCAGTGGTTTCGGTGATCTTGACGGTCTGGGTGCTCTTATCGATAAACACGTCATCGGTAGGCGCAGGCACGGTCACGGTGCCGACGGTTTCACCGGCCTTGATGGTGATGCTTGAACCGTTGTCGAGTTTCAGCGTGACGTCGGTGCCGGCCTTGTTGCTCAAGGTCGCGGTGTACGTGATCTGGCCGCCTTCGTTAACGGTACTTGGCGCAGTCAGCGTCACGGTGGTGGTGTTATCGGTACCCGGTGTGTCCGTAACGGTGGTGTTCACCGCGGTAGTGCCAGGGACCAGATTCTCGAAATGCTCGCCGCCGGTCACGCCTTTGATGGCGGTGGTGACGGTTTGGTCGCCTTTGTAGACGTCGTTTGGCGCTACGGTGGTGATGGAACCGCTCGACTGATTCACACCGATGGTGATGGTTTTGCCATTGTCCAAGGTGACGGTTAGCGGATTGGTGATGTTGGTCACCGGCGCGCCGTTTTTATCCACAAGGCTGGCGGTGTAGACGATGTTGCCGCCTTCGCCGACGGTGTTGGTGGCGGTCAGAACCACATCGACTTTGTCGATGGTGTCGTTGATCGTGGTGGTGGCGCCATTGCCTGCAACTTCGAGTTTTTCGAAATTGCCGCCAGTGGTTTCGGTGATCTTGACGGTCTGGGTGCTCTTATCGATAAACACGTCATCGGTAGGCGCAGGCACGGTCACGGTGCCGACGGTTTCACCGGCCTTGATGGTGATGCTTGAACCGTTGTCGAGTTTCAGCGTGACGTCGGTGCCGGCCTTGTTGCTCAAGGTCGCGGTGTACGTGATCTGGCCGCCTTCGTTAACGGCACTTGGCGCAGTCAGCGTCACGGTGGTGGTGTTATCGGTACCCGGTGTGTCCGTCACGGTGGTGTTCACCGCGGTAGTGCCAGGGACCAGATTCTCGAAATGCTCGCCGCCGGTCACGCCTTTGATGGCGGTGGTGACGGTTTGGTCGCCTTTGTAGACGTCGTTTGGCGCTACGGTGGTGATGGAACCGCTCGACTGATTCACACCGATGGTGATGGTTTTGCCATTGTCCAAGGTGACGGTCAGCGGATTGGTGATGTTGGTCACCGCTGCGCCGTTTTTATCCACAAGGCTGGCGGTGTAGACGATGTTGCCGCCTTCGCCAACGGTGTTGGTGGCGGTCAGAACCACATCAACCTTGTCGATGGTGTCGTTGATCGTGGTGGTTGCGCCGTTGCCTGCAACTTCTAATTTTTCGAAGTTGCCGCCGGAAGCGTCAGTGATCTTGACGGTCTGAGTGCTCTTATCGATGAACACGTCATCGGTAGGCGCAGGCACGGTCACAGTGCCAACAGTGTCGCCAGCCTTGATGGTGATCGACGAACCGTTATCCAACTTCAGCGTTACATCAGTGCCAGCTTTGTTGGAGAGCGTGGCGGTGTACGTAATCTGTCCACCTTCGTTAACAGCGTTAGGCGCTGTCAGCGTCACAGTGGTGGTGTTGTCGGTACCTGGTGTGTCCGTGACGGTGGTATTCACCGCCGTAGTACCCGGCACTAGATTTTCAAAGTGCTCGCCACCGGTTACGCCTTTGATAGCGGTGGTGACAGTTTGGTCGCCCTTGTACACGTCATCTGGAGCAAGAACCGAAACGCTACCGCTCGATTGATTTACACCGATGGTGATGGTTTTGCCGTTATCCAGGGTCACGGTCAACGGGTTGGTGATGTTAGTCACCGGCGCACCGTTTTTATCCACAAGGCTGGCGGTGTAAACGATGTTGCCGCCTTCGCCGACGGTGGTAGTGGCGGTCAGGACCACATCAACTTTGTCGATAGTGTCGTTGATCGTGGTCGTTGCGCCATTGCCGGCAACTTCGAGTTTTTCGAAGTTGCCGCCGGAAGCGTCGGTGATCTTGACGGTCTGAGTGCTCTTGTCGATGAACACGTCATCAGTAGGGGCGGGCACGGTCACAGTACCGACGGTCTCGCCAGCTTTGATAGTGATCGAAGAACCGTTGTCCAACTTCAACGTAACGTCAGTGCCCGCTTTGTCGGAAAGTGTGGCGGTGTACGTAATTTGACCACCTTCGTTCACTGCGCTAGGCGCGGTTAGCGTGACCGTCGTGGTGTTATCAGTGCCGGGGGTATCTGTGACGGTGGTGTTTACCGCCGCAGTGCCCGGTACCAGGTTTTCAAAATGCTCGCCGCCCGTCACACCCTTGATCGCGGTGGTGACAGTCTGATCGCCTTTGTACACATCATCAGGAGCAATAACCGAAACGCTACCGCTCGACTGATTCACACCAATGGTGATGGTTTTGCCGTTATCCAAGGTGACGGTCAGCGGGTTGGTGATGTTAGTCACCGGCGCACCGTTTTTATCCACAAGGCTAGCGGTGTAGACGATGTTGCCGCCTTCACCTACGGTGGTGGTGGCGGTCAGAACCACATCGACCTTGTCGATGGTGTCGTTGATCGTGGTGGTCGCACCGTTGCCCGCAACTTCGAGTTTTTCGAAATTGCCGCCAGTGGTTTCGGTGATCTTGACGGTCTGAGTGCTCTTATCGATAAACACGTCATCGGTAGGGGCAGGCACGGTTACGGTGCCAACCGTGTCGCCAGCCTTGATGGTGATGCTTGAACCGTTGTCGAGTTTCAGCGTTACGTCGGTACCGGCTTTGTTGCTCAAGGTCGCGGTGTAGGTGATCTGGCCGCCTTCGTTAACGGCACTTGGCGCAGTCAGCGTAACCGTGGTTGTGTTATCGGTGCCTGGGGTATCCGTAACGGTGGTGTTCACCGCCGTAGTACCCGGCACCAGATTTTCAAAGTGCTCGCCGCCGGTTACGCCTTTGATAGCAGTAGTGACGGTCTGATCGCCCTTGTAAACATCATCAGGAGCAAGAACCGAAACGCTACCGCTCGATTGGTTTACGCCAATGGTGATGGTCTGGCCGTTATCCAAAGTCACGGTCAACGGGTTGGTGATGTTGGTCACCGGTGCGCCGTTCTTATCCACAAGGCTGGCGGTGTAAACGATGTTGCCGCCTTCGCCAACGGTGGTGGTCGCGGTCAGGACTACATCGACCTTGTCGATGGTGTCGTTGATCGTGGTCGTTGCGCCGCTGCCTGCAACTTCCAGTTTTTCGAAGTTGCCGCCGGAAGCGTCGGTGATCTTGACGGTCTGCGTGCTCTTATCGATAAACACGTCATCGGTAGGCGCAGGCACGGTTACGGTGCCAACGGTGTCGCCAGCCTTGATGGTGATGCTTGAACCGTTGTCGAGTTTCAGTGTTACGTCAGTGCCCGCTTTGTTGGAAAGCGTGGCGGTGTACGTGATCTGCCCACCTTCGTTTGCCTCGGCCGGAGCGGTCAGCGTCACCGTAGTGGTGTTGTCAGTGCCTGGTGTATCCGTAACGGTGGTATTAACCGGGGTAGTACCTGGAACCAGATTCTCAAAGTGCTCGCCGCCGGTCACGCCTTTGATGGCGGTAGTGACGGTCTGGTCGCCTTTGTAGACATCGTCTGGCGCGATGGTGGTGATAGAACTGCTCGACTGGTTTACGCCAATAGTGATGGTCTGGCCGTTATCCAAAGTCACGGTCAACGGGTTGGTGATGTTGGTCACCGGTGCGCCGTTCTTATCCACAAGGCTGGCGGTGTAGACGATGTTGCCGCCTTCGCCAACGGTGGTGGTCGCGGTCAGGACTACATCGACCTTGTCGATGGTGTCGTTGATCGTGGTGGTCGCGCCATTACCTGCGACTTCCAGTTTTTCGAAGTTGCCACCAGTGGTCTCGGTGATCTGAACGGTCTGCGTGCTCTTATCGATAAACACGTCATCAGTAGGGGCGGGCACGGTCACAGTACCGACGGTCTCGCCAGCTTTGATGGTGATCGACGAGCCGTTATCCAACTTCAAGGTGACGTCGGTGCCGGCCTTGTTGCTCAAAGTTGCGGTGTAGGTGATCTGACCACCTTCGTTAACGGCACTTGGCGCAGTCAGCGTAACCGTGGTGGTGTTATCGGTGCCCGGTGTGTCCGTAACGGTGGTGTTCACCGCGGTAGTACCCGGCACCAGATTTTCAAAGTGGTCGCCGCCGGTCACACCCTTGATGGCGGTGGTGACGGTCTGGTCGCCTTTGTACACATCATCCGGCGCGATGGTAGTGATGGTGCCGCTCGACTGATTCACGCCAATGGTGATGGTTTTGCCGTTGTCCAAGGTGACGGTCAACGGATTGGTGATGTTGGTCACCGGCGCGCCGTTCTTATCCACAAGGCTGGCGGTGTAAACGATGTTGCCGCCTTCGCCAACGGTGTTGGTGGCGGTCAGAACCACATCAACCTTGTCGATGGTGTCGTTGATCGTGGTGGTTGCGCCGTTGCCTGCAACTTCTAATTTTTCGAAGTTGCCGCCGGAAGCGTCAGTGATCTTGACGGTCTGAGTGCTCTTATCGATGAACACGTCATCGGTAGGCGCAGGCACGGTCACAGTGCCAACAGTGTCGCCAGCCTTGATGGTGATCGACGAACCGTTATCCAACTTCAGCGTTACATCAGTGCCAGCTTTGTTGGAGAGCGTGGCGGTGTACGTAATCTGTCCACCTTCGTTAACAGCGTTAGGCGCTGTCAGCGTCACAGTCGTGGTGTTGTCGGTACCTGGTGTGTCCGTAACGGTGGTGTTCACCGCGGTAGTGCCAGGGACCAGGTTTTCGAAGTGCTCGCCGCCAGTGACGCCTTTGATGGCGGTGGTGACAGTCTGGTCGCCTTTGTACACATCGTCTGGCGCGATAGTGGTGATAGAACCACTCGACTGATTCACACCGATGGTGATGGTCTTGCCGTTATCGAGGGTGACGGTCAGCGGATTGGTGATGTTGGTCACCGGTGCGCCGTTCTTATCCACAAGGCTGGCGGTGTAGACGATATTGCCGCCTTCGCCGACGGTGGTAGTGGCGGTCAGGACCACATCGACTTTGTCGATGGTGTCGTTGATCGTGGTGGTGGCGCCGTTGCCTGCAACTTCCAGTTTTTCGAAGTTACCGCCAGTGGTCTCGGTGATCTGAACGGTCTGGCTGCTCTTATCGATAAACACGTCATCGGTCGGGGCGGGCACGGTCACAGTGCCCACAGTGTCGCCAGCCTTGATGGTGATCGAAGAACCGTTGTCGAGTTTCAGCGTTACGTCAGTGCCCGCTTTGTTGGAAAGCGTGGCGGTGTACGTGATCTGCCCACCTTCGTTTGCCTCGGCCGGAGCGGTCAGCGTCACAGTAGTGGTGTTGTCGGTACCCGGTGTGTCCGTAACGATGGTGTTCACCGCGGTAGTGCCCGGCACCAGGTTCTCGAAATGCTCGCCGCCGGTTACGCCTTTGATGGCGGTGGTGACAGTTTGGTCGCCCTTGTACACGTCATCAGGAGCAAGAACCGAAACGCTACCGCTCGACTGATTCACACCAATGGTGATGGTCTCGCCATTGTCCAAGGTTACGGTCAGCGGGTTGGTGATGTTAGTCACCGGTGCGCCGTTTTTATCCACAAGGCTGGCGGTGTAGACGATGTTGCCGCCTTCGCCAACGGTGGTAGTGGCGGTCAGGACCACATCGACTTTGTCGATGGTGTCGTTGATCGTGGTCGTTGCGCCATTGCCTGCAACTTCCAGTTTTTCGAAGTTACCGCCAGTGGTCTCGGTGATCTGAACGGTCTGGCTGCTCTTATCGATAAACACGTCATCGGTCGGGGCGGGCACGGTCACAGTGCCAACAGTGTCGCCAGCCTTGATGGTGATCGAAGAACCGTTGTCGAGTTTCAGCGTTACGTCAGTGCCCGCTTTGTTGGAAAGCGTGGCGGTGTACGTGATCTGCCCACCTTCGTTAACGGCACTTGGCGCTGTCAGCGTCACAGTAGTGGTGTTGTCGGTACCCGGGGTGTCCGTAACGATGGTGTTCACCGCGGTAGTGCCCGGCACCAGGTTCTCGAAATGCTCGCCGCCGGTTACGCCTTTGATGGCGGTGGTGACAGTTTGGTCGCCCTTGTACACGTCATCAGGAGCAAGAACCGAAACGCTACCGCTCGACTGATTCACACCAATGGTGATGGTCTCGCCATTGTCCAAGGTGACGGTCAACGGGTTGGTGATGTTAGTCACCGGCGCACCGTTTTTATCCACAAGGCTAGCGGTGTAGACGATGTTGCCGCCTTCACCAACGGTGGTGGTGGCCGTCAGGACCACATCGACCTTGTCGATGGTGTCGTTGATCGTGGTGGTTGCGCCGTTGCCTGCTACTTCGAGTTTTTCGAAGTTGCCGCCGGAAGCGTCGGTGATCTTGACGGTCTGAGTGCTCTTATCGATGAACACGTCATCGGTAGGTGCCGGCACAGTTACGGTGCCGACGGTTTCGCCGGCTTTGATGGTGATCGACGAGCCGTTATCCAGCTTCAGCGTGACGTCGGTGCCGGCCTTGTTGCTCAAGGTCGCGGTGTAGGTGATCTGGCCACCCTCATTCGCTTCCGTCGGAGCTGTCAGCGTTACGGTAGTGGTGTTATCGGTGCCTGGTGTATCAGTAACGGTGGTGTTCACCGCGGTAGTGCCAGGGACCAGATTCTCGAAATGCTCGCCGCCGGTCACACCCTTGATAGCGGTGGTGACGGTTTGATCGCCTTTATAGACATCATCAGGAGCCAGAACCGAAACGCTACCGCTAGTCTGGTTTACGCCGATGGTGATGGTCTGGCCGTTATCCAAGGTGACGGTCAACGGGTTGGTGATGTTAGTCACCGGCGCACCGTTTTTATCCACAAGGCTAGCGGTGTAGACGATGTTGCCGCCTTCACCAACGGTGGTGGTGGCCGTCAGGACCACATCGACCTTGTCGATGGTGTCGTTGATCGTGGTGGTTGCGCCGTTGCCTGCTACTTCGAGTTTTTCGAAGTTGCCGCCGGAAGCGTCGGTGATCTTGACGGTCTGAGTGCTCTTATCGATGAACACGTCATCGGTAGGTGCCGGCACAGTTACGGTGCCGACGGTTTCGCCGGCTTTGATGGTGATCGACGAGCCGTTATCCAGCTTCAGCGTGACGTCGGTGCCGGCCTTGTTGCTCAAGGTCGCGGTGTAGGTGATCTGGCCACCCTCATTCGCTTCCGTCGGAGCTGTCAGCGTTACGGTAGTGGTGTTATCGGTGCCTGGTGTATCAGTAACGGTGGTGTTCACCGCGGTAGTGCCAGGGACCAGATTCTCGAAATGCTCGCCGCCGGTTACGCCTTTGATAGCGGTGGTGACGGTTTGATCGCCTTTATAGACATCATCAGGAGCAAGAACCGAAACGCTACCGCTAGTCTGGTTTACGCCGATGGTGATGGTCTGGCCATTATCCAAGGTGACGGTCAACGGATTGGTGATGTTAGTCACCGCTGCGCCGTTCTTGTCCACAAGGCTGGCGGTGTAGACGATATTGCCGCCTTCGCCAACGGTGGTGGTCGCGGTCAGGACTACATCGACCTTGTCGATGGTGTCGTTGATCGTGGTCGTTGCGCCGGAGCCTGCCACTTCGAGTTTTTCGAAGTTGCCGCCAGAAGTCTCAGTAATCTTGACTGTCTGGGTGCTCTTATCGATGAACACGTCATCGGTAGGGGCGGGCACGGTCACAGTGCCAACAGTGTCGCCAGCCTTGATGGTGATGCTTGAACCGTTGTCGAGTTTCAGCGTTACGTCAGTGCCCGCTTTGTTGGAAAGCGTGGCGGTGTACGTAATCTGCCCACCTTCGTTAACGGCACTTGGCGCTGTCAGCGTCACAGTAGTGGTGTTGTCGGTACCCGGGGTGTCCGTAACGATGGTGTTCACCGCGGTAGTGCCCGGCACCAGGTTCTCGAAATGCTCGCCGCCGGTTACGCCTTTGATAGCGGTGGTGACGGTTTGATCGCCTTTATAGACATCATCAGGAGCAAGAACCGAAACGCTACCGCTAGTCTGGTTTACGCCAATGGTGATGGTCTGGCCGTTATCCAAGGTGATGGTCAACGGGTTGGTGATGTTAGTCACCGGCGCACCGTTTTTATCCACAAGGCTAGCGGTGTAGACGATGTTGCCGCCTTCACCAACGGTGGTGGTGGCCGTCAGGACCACATCGACCTTGTCGATGGTGTCGTTGATCGTGGTGGTTGCGCCGTTGCCTGCTACTTCGAGTTTTTCGAAGTTGCCGCCGGAAGCGTCGGTGATCTTGACGGTCTGAGTGCTCTTATCGATGAACACGTCATCGCTAGGAGCGGGCACGGTCACAGTGCCAACCGTGTCGCCAGCCTTGATGGTAATCGACGAGCCGTTGTCCAACTTCAGCGTGACGTCAGTGCCCGCTTTATTGGAAAGCGTGGCGGTGTACGTAATCTGTCCACCCTCATTCGCTTCGGCCGGAGCGGTCAAGGTCACGGTAGTGGTGTTGTCGGTACCGGGTGTATCGGTAACGGTCGTGTTAACCGGGGTAGTACCTGGAACCAGATTTTCAAAATGCTCGCCGCCGGTCACGCCTTTGATGGCGGTAGTGACGGTCTGGTCGCCTTTGTACACATCGTCTGGCGCTACGGTGGTAATGGAACCGCTCGATTGGTTTACGCCGATGGTGATGGTCTTGCCGTTATCGAGGGTGACGGTCAGCGGATTGGTGATGTTAGTCACTGGTACGCCGTTCTTATCCACAAGGCTGGCGGTGTAAACGATATTGCCGCCTTCGCCAACGGTGGTAGTGGCGGTCAGGACCACATCAACTTTGTCGATCGTGTCGTTGATCGTGGTGGTCGCACCGTTGCCCGCAACTTCGAGTTTTTCGAAATTGCCGCCAGTGGTTTCGGTGATCTTGACGGTCTGAGTGCTCTTATCGATAAACACGTCATCGGTCGGGGCGGGCACGGTTACGGTGCCAACAGTGTCGCCAGCCTTGATCGTGATCGACGAGCCGTTATCCAGCTTCAAGGTGACGTCAGTACCGGCCTTGTTGCTCAAGGTCGCGGTGTAGGTGATCTGGCCACCTTCGTTAACGGCACTTGGCGCTGTCAGCGTAACGGTGGTGGTGTTATCGGTACCCGGTGTGTCCGTAACGGTGGTGTTCACCGCGGTAGTACCAGGCACCAGGTTCTCGAAATGCTCGCCGCCGGTCACTCCTTTGATGGCGGTAGTGACAGTTTGATCGCCCTTGTAAACATCATCCGGCGCGATGGTGGTGATAGAGCCACTCGACTGATTCACACCGATGGTGATGGTCTTGCCGTTGTCCAAAGTCACGGTCAACGGATTGGTGATGTTGGTCACCGGCGCGCCGTTCTTATCCACAAGGCTGGCGGTGTAAACGATGTTGCCGCCTTCGCCAACGGTGTTGGTGGCGGTCAGAACCACATCGACTTTGTCGATGGTGTCGTTGATGGTGGTGGTTGCGCCGCTGCCTGCAACTTCCAGTTTTTCGAAGTTGCCGCCAGCGGTTTCGGTGATCTGGACGGTCTGGGTGCTCTTATCGATGAACACATCATCGGTAGGTGCAGGCACAGTTACGGTGCCGACGGTTTCGCCGGCTTTGATGGTGATCGACGAGCCGTTATCCAGCTTCAGCGTTACATCAGTGCCCGCTTTGTTGGAAAGCGTGGCGGTGTACGTGATCTGCCCACCTTCGTTTGCCTCGGCCGGAGCGGTCAGCGTCACCGTAGTGGTGTTGTCAGTGCCTGGTGTATCCGTAACGGTGGTATTAACCGGGGTAGTACCTGGAACCAGATTTTCAAAGTGCTCGCCGCCGGTCACGCCTTTGATGGCGGTAGTGACGGTCTGGTCGCCTTTGTACACATCATCAGGAGCAAGAACCGAAACGCTACCGCTAGTCTGGTTTACGCCGATGGTGATGGTCTGGCCATTATCCAAGGTGACGGTCAACGGATTGGTGATGTTAGTCACCGCTGCGCCGTTCTTGTCCACAAGGCTGGCGGTGTAGACGATGTTGCCGCCTTCGCCAACGGTGGTGGTCGCGGTCAGGACTACATCGACCTTGTCGATGGTGTCGTTGATCGTGGTGGTTGCGCCATTACCTGCGACTTCCAGTTTTTCGAAGTTGCCACCAGTGGTCTCGGTGATCTGAACGGTCTGCGTGCTCTTGTCGATGAACACGTCATCAGTAGGGGCGGGCAGGGTCACAGTACCGACGGTCTCGCCAGCTTTGATGGTGATCGAAGAGCCGTTATCCAGCTTCAAGGTGACGTCAGTACCGGCCTTGTTGCTCAAGGTCGCGGCGTAGGTGATCTGGCCGCCTTCGTTAACGGCACTTGGCGCAGTCAGCGTAACCGTGGTGGTGTTATCGGTGCCTGGGGTATCCGTAACGGTGGTGTTCACCGCCGTAGTACCCGGCACCAGATTTTCAAAGTGCTCGCCGCCGGTCACGCCTTTGATGGCGGTAGTGACGGTCTGGTCGCCTTTGTAGACATCGTCTGGCGCGATGGTGGTGATAGAACCGCTCGACTGGTTTACGCCAATAGTGATGGTCTGGCCGTTATCCAAGGTGACGGTCAACGGGTTGGTGATGTTAGTCACCGGCGCGCCGTTCTTATCCACAAGGCTAGCGGTGTAGACGATATTGCCGCCTTCACCAACGGTAGGAGTTGCCGTCAGCACCACATCAACTTTGTCGAGGGTGTCGTTGATCGTGGTGGTTGCGCCATTGCCTGCAACTTCCAATTTCTCGAAGTTGCCGCCAGAGGTCTCAGTGATCTGGACGGTCTGCGTGCTTTTGTCGATGAACACATCATCGCTAGGCGCAGGGACAGTTACGGTGCCAACGGTCTCGCCAGCCTTGATGGTGATCGACGAACCGTTATCCAACTTCAGCGTGACATCTGTGCCAGCTTTGTTGGAAAGCGTGGCGGTATACGTAACCTGCCCACCTTCGTTCGCCTCGGTTGGCGCTGTCAGCGTCACAGTGGTGGTGTCGATCGAATCGGTAATGGTGGTAATCGCTGGCGTGGTGCTCGGCACCAGGCTCTCGAAATTGCCGCCAGTCGTACTCGTAATCGTCGTACTGACGGTGCTGCCGTTGACGTAGACGTCATTAGCCGGCGTATCAACGACAACGCTGCCTGTCGATTCGCCGGCCTTGATGGTGATCACCGAGCCATTGCTCAAAGTGACGTTCACCGGCGTTTGCGCCGGGTTGGTCAGCGTGGCGGTATAGGTGATCTGGCCGCCTTCAGTCACGGTCGAACCTGCGGTCAGGGTGACCGTGGTGGCATCGATCGAATCGGTAATGGTGGTGACCGCAGGCGTGGTATTCGGTACCAGATTCTCGAAGTTACCGCCCGTTGCGCCCGTGATCGTGGTGCTGATCGTCGAACCGTTGTTGTAGACATCGTTAGCCGGCGTATCAACGACAACAGTGCCTGTCGACTCACCAGCCTTGATGGTGATCACCGAGCCATTGCTCAAGGTGACGTTCACCGGGGTCTGCGCTGGATTGGTCAGGGTGGCGGTGTAGGTGATCTGGCCGCCTTCGGTCACGGTCGAACCAGCGGTCAGGGTGACGGTGGTGGTGTCGATGGTGTCGGTGATCTGCGTCACGGCCGGGTTAGGGTCGATGGTCAATACCAGGTTGCCGCCGCCGGTGGTACCGGTAACGCCGACGCTTATCTGGCCCGGGTCGATGTACGGGCTGTCATTGGGGGCCAAGGGCACATTGACGGTGCCGGTCAACTGGCCCGACGGGATGGTAATCACCGCGCCATTGGTCAAGGTGACGGTCAGGTCACTGGTGGATGGCCGGGTCACGGTAGCGGTGTAGGTCAGCACGCCGCCCGCTTCGGTGATGGTCGGCGTCGCGCTCAGGGTCAGGGTCGAAGGCTGCAGCACTTGGTTACCCGAGTCTGCCGAGCCTGGTGCTCCGCTCAGGGCGTTGAGTGCCGAAGTGCCTTGGCCGATGGGTGCGGTGGGGAAGCCGATGGTCGGGTCTACACGGCCGGCGGTCGCGTCCAGCACCACGAAGCTGTGGCCGCCCCCGGCAGCACCATTACCGGCAGCGTTTGCGCCGGCGGCAGTGGCTTCCAGGTCGGTGGTCGGGTCGGCGCCGGCGGCGATGGCTTGTTGCAGCTCGGCCACCGAGGGTGCGGCTTGCTCGCTGGCCGCTGCCAGGTCGGCGGTGGAGTCCGGCATATCGGCGCTCCACTGGGTGTCCCGGCCCAGGTCCAGGATGCGACCGTCGGCCAGTTCCAGGCTCACGGCGCCCGACAGACCGGTGTCGATCTGGTCGCCGGCAAACAGACGATCACCTTCTACAAGGACGCGACGGGCACCTTCCGGAGAAATTACGAAAACTTGACCAACAATGCTTTTGACGGTGGCAACAACACTGCTCATTAAAATTTTCTCCGGCGATCCGTTTCGACAAATCCATTTCGCAGCGCGCTATTAGCGCTGCCAATCTGGGGGCGTAGTCTATAAATGCATTGACGTCAAATATTTGGCTGGATTTTTTAGCTATCTAGTTTGTGCCAAACTATTGACCTTATGGGCGTCATCCTAAACAATCGCCCTAGTAATGTCACATTGATATTTATGCGGCGAACCGTCCTACATGTGTGAAGCAGTTCCGCTTTTCGAACTTTCCGACGTACGGTCATTACGGTAGCCATTATCCGACGCAGCGGTGCTAATCGCTGTGATTTAAGACAAGAAGTCTTGGGGAAATTTTAAATGCGTCTGCACCTGTTCAAGGCAATACCGTTCGCTCTCGCCGCCAGTTTCGTACAAGCCCAGACACTGCCCCAAGCCATGCAACAGGCATTGGATGTACACCCGGAAATCCAGGCGGGTGTTAACAGCCGCATCGCCGCCGATTACCAATTGCGCGCCGCACAAGGTGGCTACCTGCCGCGTGTCGATCTGAACGCCGGATACGGCCGCCAAGGAACCGACAACGCCACCACCCGCGCCAACAACCCTGGCGGCAATCACTGGGACACGCTCAATCGCGGCGAATCCAGCCTGCGCCTGCAGCAAATGATTTTTGACGGTTTTGCTACCTCCAGCGAAGTCGGGCGTCAACAAGCCAACGTTAATTCCCGCGCTTACTCCTTGCTGGGGACTTCCGAGCGCACTGCGCTGACCGTTGCCCAGGTTTACCTGGAAGTATTGACCCGCCGTGAGTTCGTACGCCTGGCCGAAGACAACCTGCGCAACCACGAGCGCATCTACGACCAGATCAAGTTGCGCACCGAGCGCGGCGTCGGCAACGGTGCCGACCAGGACCAGGCTGAAGCCCGCCTGGCCCAGGCCCGTAACAACTTGATCACCGAGCAGACCAACCTGGCCGATGCGCAGGTCAACTACCTCAGCGCCGTCGGCCAGATGCCCGACGAACTCGAGCGTCCGGCCCCGTTCATGGCCATGCTGCCGGCAGACCTGAATGAAGCCCGTCGCCAGATGCTCGACAACAGCCCGGTACTGCGTTCGGCCGAGTCGGATATCTCTGCCGCCGAGAAGCAGTACGACGCCGCCAAATCCACCTTCTACCCACGCTTTGACGCTGAGCTGGGCACCAACGCCGACAACAACGTCTCCGGTGACCCCAACCACAGCAATGGCTGGGAAGCCATGGTGCGCATGCGCTTCAACCTGTTCGCCGGTGGCAGCAACAAGGCCGACCTGCAATCGAAGTCCTACCAGGCCAACCAGGCGTTGGACATTCGCAACAACGCCTTGCGCCAACTCAATGAAGAGCTAGGCTTGGCTTGGAACGCCCTGAACAACGCCAACGCGCAATTGCCGGTTGCCCAGCAGTACGTGGATCACAGCACTCGCGTACGTACGTCCTACCAGCAACAGTTCAGCCTTGGTCAACGTACCCTGTTGGATTTGCTCGACAGCGAAAATGAATTGTTCACCGCTTCCCGCCGCCTGGAAGAAATCAAGAACATTCAGTTATTTACTCAGTACCGAATCAAGGCGACCATGGGCGAATTGCTCAAGAGCCAGGGAGTGGTTGCACCAATGGCCTCCGTCGTGCAGAACGACGTGAAACCTAAAGTCCAACTGCCTGGGATGAATTGAGCCACCCCAATAGCCCCATCTGTTAGTCGAGAGTGCCCGCGTGGAACCTGAAGTCAGTCGAGTTCATCTCAGTCATGATCCACGCGCACTGCACGACGACCCGTTACTCGACGGGTTGTTGGCGCTCTGCGCCCTGCATCAAAAACCGGCCAGTGCGGCCATGCTCACCACCGGCCTGCCGCTGCCTTCGCAACGGTTGAGTGCCGAGTTGCTATCGCGTGCCGCTGCGCGGGCCGGGTTGCAAGGCCGGCTGCTGCAACGCAAGCTGGAACAGATCCCGACCATTGCACTGCCGGCGCTGCTGTTGCTCAAGGACGGTCGCAGTACCGTGCTGGTGGGCTGGGAGGGCGAAGATCAAGCGCGGATCCTGCTCAGCGAAAGCGACGGCGGTGAAGTGCTGATCAAGCGCGAAGCACTGGCCGACGACTACATCGGCAAAGTCTTCTTTGCACAACCGCAGCACAAGTTCGACGTCAACCACGGCAGCCTGATTCCGCGGGCACGCTCGTGGTTCCGTGACACCCTCATGCGTTCACGCTGGCTCTACACCGACGCCATCGCCGCCAGCTTCCTGATCAACATCATCGCCATGGCCGCGCCGCTGTTCGTGATGAACGTGTACGACCGCGTCGTGCCGAACCAGGCCACCGCCACCCTGTGGGTGCTGGCCGTGGGTATCTGTGGTGCCTACCTGTTCGACCTGATCCTCAAGAGCCTGCGCAGCCTGTGCCTGGACCTGGCCGGTAAAAAAACCGACCTGATCATCTCGGCCACGCTGTTCGAGCGCATCGTCGGCATGTCCATGAAATACCGCCCGGCGCGGGTCGGCAGCTTCGCGCAGAACATCCACGAGTTTCAAAGCCTGCGCGACTTCCTCGCGTCGCTGACCCTCACCAGCCTGATCGACCTGCCGTTTACGCTGCTGATCTTCCTGGTCATCGCCATTCTCGGCGGGCACCTGGTGTGGATTCCAGTGTTGGCGTTCCCGCTCGCCCTGGGCATCGGCTACGCCTTGCAGAAGCCCCTGGTCGCGACCATGGAACGCACGATGGCGCTGGCCGCCGAGCGCCAGTCGAGCCTGATCGAAACCCTCGCCGGGCTCGATGCGGTCAAGGTCAACAATGCCGAAAGCGAGCGCCAGTATGGCTGGGAGCAGACCATCGGCACCCTTAGCCGGCTTGAGCTGCGGGTGAAGTTGCTGTCGGGCCTGTCGATGAACATGACCCTGCTGATCCAGCAACTGGCCGGCGTGATCATGATCGTGTTCGGCGTGTACCAGATCATCGACGGCAACCTCAGCATGGGCGGCCTGATTGCCTGCTACATGCTCAGTGGCCGCGCCTTGAGCCCGTTGGCCTCGCTGTCGGGCCTGCTGACGCGCTACCAGCAAGCCAAGGTCACCATGACCTCGGTGGACCAGATGATGGAGCTGCCCCAGGAGCGCAACTTCGAAGAGCGCCCCATGAGCCGTCGCACCCTGCAAGGCGCCATCGAGTGCCGGGGCCTGAACTTCACTTACCCGAACCAGCAGAACCTGGCGCTGAAGAACATCAACCTGGTGATCAAGCCAGGGGAGAAAATCGGCATCATCGGCCGCAGCGGCTCGGGCAAAAGCTCCCTGGCCAAGTTGATCGTCGGCCTTTACCAACCCGACTCCGGCTCCTTGCTGGTGGACGGCGTGGACGTGCGCCAGATCGACGTGAGCGAGCTGCGCCACAACATCGGCTATGTCGCCCAAGATATTCAATTGCTGGCCGGCACCCTGCGTGACAACCTGGTCAGCGGTGCGCGCTACGTCGAGGATGAAATGGTTTTGCAAGCTGCCGAACTGGCCGGCGTGCACGAATTTGCCCGTCTGCATCCCCAAGGCTACGAACTGCAAGTCGGCGAGCGTGGGCAGAACCTGTCCGGCGGCCAGCGCCAGAACGTTGCCCTGGCCCGTGCGCTGCTGCTCAACCCGCCCATGCTGCTGCTGGACGAACCCACCAGCGCCATGGACAACACCGGTGAAGAACGCTTGAAGCAACGCCTGCAAGCCGTGGTGCAAAACAAAACCGTGGTGCTGGTCACGCACCGAGCCTCACTGCTCTCCCTGGTTGATCGCCTGCTGGTGGTCGACCGTGGGCAGATTCTCGCGGACGGCCCGAAAGCCGTGGTCATGGAAGCGTTGAAGAAGGGGCAGATCAGTGTTGCTTAACTCCATCAAGAGTGCGGTCGGCCGCTACTTCAAAGGCTCCGATTCGCTGCAGGGCCAGCCGCTGCCCGAGGTCAACAAGGCGCTGATCGAAGATGCGCCACGGGTCATCCGCCTGACCATCTGGGCGATCATCGCGTTCTTTGTATTCCTGGTGGTGTGGGCCGGTTTCTCCCAGATAGACGAAGTGACCCGTGGCGACGGCAAGGCGATTCCGTCGTCCAAGTTGCAGAAAATCCAGAACCTGGAAGGCGGTATCGTCGCCGAGTTGTACGTCAAGGAAGGCCAGATCGTAGAGGCCGGCGCGCCGTTGATTCGTCTCGACGACACGCGGTTTGTCTCCAACGCCGGGGAAACCGAAGCCCTGCGCCTGGCCATGCAACTGCGCGTCGAGCGTTTGAGCGCGCAGGTGGATGACCGTCCGCTGAACATCCCTGACGAGGTGTTAAAGGCCGCGCCGAGCCAGGCCGCCAACGAGCGCTCCTTGTATGAAAGCCGCCGTCAACAGTTGAAGGATGAAGTGGGCGGTTTGCAGGAACAACTGGTACAGCGCCAACAGGAACTGCGCGAGTTCACTTCCAAGCAGGGCCAATACCGCAGCCAGTTGTCCCTGCAACGCCAGGAAATCAACATGTCCGAGCCGCTGGTGGCCCAGGGCGCGGTGTCGCCGGTAGAAGTGCTGCGCCTCAAGCGCGCCGAAATGGAAACCCGCGGACAGTTGGACGCTACCACTCTAGCGATCCCGCGTGCTGAATCGGCGATCAAGGAAGTGCAACGCAAGATCGATGAAACCCGCGGCAAATTCCGCAGCGAAGCCCTGACCCAACTCAACGAAGCCCGTACAGAACTGAACAAGGCCGAGTCCACCGGCCGCGCGCTGGAAGACCGGGTCAGCCGCACCCTGGTCACGTCGCCCGTGCGCGGGATCGTCAAGCAGTTGCTGGTCAACACCGTTGGCGGTGTGATCCAGCCGGGCAGCGACATGGTCGAAATCGTGCCGCTGGACGACACCCTGCTGGTAGAAGCCAAGATCCGCCCGCAAGACATCGCCTTCCTGCACCCAGGGCAGGAAGCGGTGGTCAAGTTCACCGCTTACGACTACACGGTCTACGGTGGCCTGAAGGCCAAGCTCGAACGCATCGGCGCCGACACCATCACTGATGAAGACAAGAAGACCACCTACTACATGATCACTCTGCGCACCGACCGCAGCCACTTGGGCACCGATGAGAAGCCGCTGCTGATCATCCCCGGCATGGTTGCTTCGGTGGATATCATCACCGGCAAGAAAAGCATCCTCAGCTATCTGCTAAAACCGATCATCAAGGCGCGGGCCGAGGCGTTGCACGAGCGTTGATTTTTATCGCTGGTACTGACGCCTTCGCGAGCAAGCCCGCTCCCACCTTGGAATGCATTCCAAATGTGGGAGCGGGCTTGCTCGCGAAAGGGCCATCAGCGTCACCGCGTATAAAATGTCTACCTCAAAACGCCATATCAATATGCTCTAACGGTATTTAAAGTCCGGTTGTTATACCTATAAATTCACTCCCCTGTCCGCCGGGAATGAATCAAATGTCTGCCACCACCGCCCTCCAAAGCTTCGACATCCACCCGTTCCCCGGCAGCGTCGGCGCCGAGATCATCGGCCTGGACTTATCCCGTCCAGTCAACGAGCAGGACTTCGCCCGCATCCACCGCGCACACTTGGAGCATCACGTCATCGTGTTCCGCGACCAACGCATCACCCCCGAACAACAGATCGCCTTCAGCCGCCGTTTCGGCGTGTTGCAGATCCATGTGCTCAAACAGTTCCTGTTGGCCAACCACCCCGAGATCCTGATCGTCTCCAATATCATCGAGAATGGCCAATCCATCGGCCTGGGGGATGCGGGCAAGTTCTGGCATTCGGACCTGTCATACAAAGAACTGCCCAGCCTGGGTTCGATGCTGCATGCCCAGGAACTGCCATCTGAAGGCGGCGACACCCTGTTCGCCGATATGCACAAAGCCTGGGAGCACTTGCCAGGCCACCTGCGCAACGCCGTCGAAGGCCGCAGCGCCGCGCATTCCTACACGGCGCGCTACAGCGAAACCAAATTCGAAGGCAACTGGCGCCCAACCCTCACCCCGGAACAGCTCGCCCAGGTTGCCGAAGTGGTGCATCCGGTGGTGCGCACCCACCCGGAAAACGGCCGCAAGGCGCTGTTCGTCAGCGAGGGCTTCACCACCCGTATCGTCGGCCTGCCCGATGATGAAAGCCGTGACCTGCTGGCCCAGCTCTACGCCCATAGCGTGCTGCCGGAAAACATCTACCGCCACCAGTGGCAGCCCCACGACCTGGTGTTCTGGGACAACCGCTCGCTGATCCACCTGGCCGCCGGGTGCCCAAGCCACCTGCGGCGCAAATTGTTCCGCACCACCATTCAGGGTGACGCGCCTTTCTAACCCGATAAAGCCTGCTAGGATTGCGCCCAGTTCACTCCCAACGAACCACGAGTGCTTGGCATGCAACTACCGGACATGAACCTGTTGGTCGCCCTCGACGCGTTGCTCGACGAGGGCAGTGTGGTGGGCGCCGCGCGGCGGATGAACCTCAGCCCGGCCGCCATGAGCCGCACCCTCACGCGTATCCGTGAAGCGGTCGGTGACCCGATCCTGGTGCGTGCCGGCCGTGGCCTGGTGCCGACGCCCAAGGCGCTCGAGCTGCAAGGCCAGGTGCGCAATGTGGTGGAGCAGGCTGCGTTGTTGTTCCGTTCGGCGGACCAAGTCGATTTGAGCACCTTGCGCCGTCGTTTCAGCGTGCGCGCCAATGACTTTTTCATCGGCGTGTATGGCGGGCGACTGTTCGACACCATGGAGCGTGTGGCGCCGCTGTGTGAGCTGCGCTTTGTGCCCGAAGGCGACACTGACGATGAAGCCCTGCGCGAAGGGCGGTTGGACTTGCGGGTGAGCAACACCATGCCGGCCAGCCCGGAAGTGAAGGTGCAGAACCTGTTCTCCACCACCTTTGTCGGTCTGGCGCGGCAAGACCACCCGTTGTTCGACGAAGAAATCACGGCGGCACGCTTTGCCAGCTATTCCCACATCAGTATCTCCCGGCGTGGCATCGCCCGTGGGCCCATCGATACAGCGTTGAATGCTCAAGGCCTGGAGCGCCGTGTGGCCATGATCGCCCCAGGCTTTCACGGTGCGATGTTCATGCTGCCCGATTCCGACCTGCTGTTGCCGGTACCCAAGGAAGCCCTCCTGAGCGCCAAGCGTCTGAACCTGCCACTGCGCGCATTTGCCTTGCCGATTCCACTGCAAACCCTGGTTCTGGCCCAATCCTGGCACCCACGCTTCGACAAAGACCCGGCCCATAAGTGGCTGCGCGAAACCATGCGCGAGAGCTGTCATGCCACCTGGCTAGAAGCCCAGCCGGTATAAAGCGAACGCAATCAATGTGGGAGCTGGCTTGCCTGCGATAGCGGCGCGTCAGACAACACATTTTCATCTGTCAGGCCGCAATCGCAGGCAAGCCAGCTCCCACAGGGTTCAGTGTTGATGTTCAAAGTTGCGTCTGACGCACTTATAACCTGCTAACAAGTAACTTTTTGTCATGAGAGTGCCTGATTAAACTGCTCGGGTATTTCTTATTCCGAGTTACCTGTTCATGACGTCCCTCGCTGCCCCCGTCCTCCAGGCCGCAGCCAAACCTACGGCTCTGAGCCCACCCGTATTCGGCCCGCGCATCATCATCGGCTTGCTCGGCGTATTGCTGGCGGTACTGGTCTCCGGTCTCAACGAAATGGTCACCAAGGTCGCCCTCGCCGATATCCGTGGTGCGCTATACATCGGCTTTGATGAAGGCACCTGGCTGGTCGCCGCCTACACCGCCACTTCCGTGGCAGCCATGGCGTTTGCGCCGTGGTGTTCGGTGACGTTTTCCCTGCGCCGTTTCACGCTGTGCGCCATCGGCTTGTTCACCGTGCTGGGCATCCTCTGCCCGTTCGCACCCAACTACGAAAGCCTGCTGCTGCTGCGTACCGTGCAAGGTCTGGCCGGTGGCGCGCTGCCGCCGATGCTGATGACCGTGGCACTGCGTTTCCTGCCGGCCAACGTCAAGCTGTATGGCCTGGCCGGTTACGCACTGACCGCCACCTTCGGCCCCAGCCTGGGCACGCCGCTGGCGGCGTTGTGGACCGAATACGTCGGCTGGCAGTGGGCGTTCTGGCAGATCGTCGCGCCGTGCCTGCTGGCCATGGCGGCCGTGGCCTACGGTTTGCCACAAGACCCACTGCGCCTGGAGCGCTTCAAGCAGTTCAACTGGCGTGGTTTGCTGTTGGGCTTCCCGGCGATTTGCATGCTGGTGATCGGCCTGTTGCAAGGCAATCGCCTGGACTGGTTCGAGTCGGGCCTGATTACCTTCCTGCTGTGTGGCGGCACAGTGTTGCTGGCGCTGTTCATGCTCAACGAATGGTCACAGCCACTGCCCTTCTTCAACTTGCAGATGCTCGGCCTGCGCAACCTGGCGTTTGCCTTGATCGTGCTGGCCGGCGTGCTGATGGTGCTGACCTCGGTGATCATCATCCCGTCCAGTTTCCTCGCTCAGGTTCAGGGCTACCGGCCGCTGCAGACCGCACCGGTGATGCTGCTGATGGCGTTGCCGCAGTTGATCGCGCTGCCGCTGGTGGCGGCGCTGTGCAACCTGCGCTGGGTCGATTGCCGCTGGGTGCTGGGCATTGGCCTGAGTATGTTGGTGCTGTGCTGCCTCGGCAGTTCCCACCTGACCTCGGCGTGGATTCGTGACGACTTTTATGGCTGGTACCTGCTGCAGATTTTCGGTCAGCCCATGGCCGTGCTGCCGCTGCTGATGCTGTCCACCGGCAGTATCCAACCCATCGAAGGGCCGTTTGCCTCGGCCTGGTTCAACACCGTCAAGGGCCTGGCCGCTGTGATCGCCACTGCGGTGCTGGATACATTGACCACCCAGCGCGGGCATTTCCATTCAACCATGTTAGTAGACCGCCTGGGCAATTCGCCCCTTGCCGACGCTGACGCGCCGGGCCTCGCCCAACGCTTGCACGAGCAGACCGTGGTGCTGACCTCTTCGGATCTTTACGTCGTCATGGCCGGTGTCGCGGTGGCGTTGATCCTTCTGATTTTCTGGATGCCCACGCGGATCTTTCCGCCTCGCGCTCCGGCCTGACCACAAGGACTTTCCATGAAACGCAAAGATAAAATTGCCGTCTCCGTTATCGCCGTATTTGCCGTCGGTGTGCTGGTTTACCTGGTTGCGCCGGGCGTACTGGGCAGCAAGCACCAGACCACCAACGACGCCTTCGTCGCGGCGGATTTCACCCTGGTCGCTCCCCGCGTTGCCGGCTTTATCAAGGAAGTGCTGGTGGAAGACAACCAGCGTGTCAAAGCCGGGCAACTGTTGGCGTTGATCGACGACCGCGATTTTCGCGCCGCCGCCCAGGCCGCCGATGCCGACACCCTGGTCGCCCAGGCCCAGCTGAAAAACGCCAGCGCGACCCTGGAGCGCCAAAGCTCGGTGATCGCCCAGGCCCAGGCCACCGTGGCAGCAGATCGCGCCGAAGTGGCCTTTGCCGAACACGAACTGAACCGCTACAACCACCTTGCCGGCGTCGGTGCGGGCACCGTGCAGAACGCCCAGCAAGCCAAGACGCGCATCGACCAGGCTACTGCGCGCCTGGCTAAATCCACCGCCGTGCTGGCCGCCGAACGCAAGCAGGTGGAAATCCTCACCGCCCAGCGTGACGCCGCCGAAGGTGGACTCAAACGCGCCCAGGCCGCGCTGGAAATGGCCAGTTATCAGCTGTCTTACACGCGCATTGTCGCACCGGTGGATGGCATGGTCGGTGAGCGTGCGGTGCGGGTCGGCGCCTACGTGACACCGGGCAGCAAGATCCTTGCGGTCGTGCCGCTTTCTGAAGCCTATGTGGTGGCCAATTTCCAAGAGACCCAACTGTCGCATATGCACGCGGGGCAAGCGGTGCAAGTCAGCGTCGACAGCCTTGACGGCGAACTGCTCAAAGGCCATCTGGAAAGCCTTGCGCCAGCCACGGGAGTGACCTTCGCCTCGGTCAAACCCGACAACGCCACCGGCAACTTCACCAAGGTGGTGCAGCGTATTCCGGTGAAGATCGTGCTTGAGCCGAACCAGCCATTGACTGAGCGCCTGCGCGTGGGCATGTCGGTAGAAGCCAGCGTCGATACCCGACCCGTCGAGCAGCAGCGTGAGGTGGCCCAGCAATGAAACACGTTGCCTGGCTCACCTTGAGCCTGATCACCCTGAGTGCCTGCACGGTCGGTCCCGACTTCCAGCGGCCCGAGAGCCCGCAGATCAATCAATGGAGCGAACCTCAGGGCCGACAAGCTGCCAGCCGTGCCGTCAGCGATCCCTTGCAGGAGCGCTGGTGGGACGTGTTCCACGACGCGCAGCTCTCAGCCCTGACACGCCGCGCCCTCAGCGATAACCTCGACCTGAAGTTGGCCAGCAGCCGCCTGCAACAGAGCCGCGCGGTACGTCAGGTAACCACCGCCGAGCGCTACCCGAATGTCGATGCGGGCGGCGGCTACCAGCGCAAACGTAACAGTGGCAAAGGCTTGAACGACCCCTCCGGCGAGAATGGCCGCGCAGCCTTCAACCAATGGGACATGGGCTTCTCGGCCTCTTGGGAGCTGGATTTCTGGGGCCGGGTCAAGCGTGAAACCGAAGCAGCCGACGCCACGCTGGAAGTTGCCGAAAACGACCGTCGCGCCGTGTTGTTATCGGTGCTGGCCGAGACTGCCCAGGACTATATCCAACTGCGCGGCGTCCAAAACACCCGTGCCGTCACCGAGCAAAACCTTGATGTTGCGCGCCACAGCCTCAAGCTCTCGCAATTGCGGTTGGCCGACGGCGTGGCCACCGACCTGGATGTGGCCGAAGCCGCCGCCCAGGTCGCGGCTATCGAAGCGCGCCTGCCGGATTTACAACAGCGCCAGGACCAATTGATCAACGCCCTTAGCCTGCTGATGGGCGAGCCGCCGCAGGCCTTGCACGCGCAGTTGTCCAAAGACGCTCCCGTGCCGCAAACCCAACGCCAGGTCGCGATCGGCCTGCCATCGGAACTCGCCGAGCGTCGCCCCGACATCCGCCAAGCCGAAGCCCGCCTGCACGCTGCCACTGCCAGCATCGGCGTGGCCAAGGGCGACTTCTACCCGCGCATCACCCTGTCTGGCAGCCTCGGCTCCCAAGCCATGCAGCTCTCGGATTTCGGCTCCTGGGGTTCCCGTGCCTTTGCCTTCGGCCCGCAGTTGAGCCTGCCGCTGTTCAACGGCGGGCGCCTGCAAGGCATGGTGGATTTACGCGAAGCCCAGCAACAGGAAGCGGCCCTGGCCTACCAGCAAACCGTGCTGCGTGCCTGGCATGAAATCGACGACCAACTGACCCGCTACAACGCCAGCCAACTGCGCCGCGACAGCCTCGCGGAAGCCGTGCGCCAGAACCAAATTGCGCTGACCACCGCCCAACACCAGTACGTCGAAGGCGTGGCGGATTTCGTCAACGTACTCACCGTGCAGAGTGCGTTGTTGGCGACTCAGGAGCAGTGGGTAGAGAGCTCCACCGGCGTGTCATTGGCCATGGTCGGGCTGTACAAAGCGTTGGGAGGAGGGTGGGAGTCGGTGTATCCGTTGCAGGCCGCTGGGCGCTGAGTGAGAAAGAGTTTTTGTCAGTCGTCAAATAAGATGTAATGATAATTGCTCTCAATAACACTTCTGAGCTTTTCATGGGCATCGCGACTGACGGCCAGCAACAGCTTCACATCCTGTACCGTGACCATCACGGCTGGCTGCAAGGCTGGTTGCGCAAGCGCCTGGGCGACCGTGAGCAGGCCGCCGATGTGGCGCAGGACACCTTCCTGCGCCTGCTGGTGGCCGGGCGTTTCCCGGGTGACAAGGAAAGCCGCAGCTATTTGGCGCAGATCGCCCGTAACCTGGTGATCGACCAATGGCGCCGCCTGCGCATCGAACGTGCGTACCTGGAAAGCATCGCGCACCTGCCCGAGCCCGAGTCGCCTTCCCTGGAAACCCGCGCGCTGATCCTCGAAACCCTGATGCAGATCGACGCCATGCTCGACCGCATGCCCGACAATGTACGCCGTGCGTTTTTACTTTCGCAGTTCGAAGGCTTGAGCTATGCGCAAATCGCCGAACGCCTGGGCGTCACCGTCAGCTCGGTGCAGAAGTACATGACCCGCGCCATCGTCGCCTGCTACCAGGTGGTGTACGAAGAATGAAGCACGACGCGCCCATCGCCCCCGCGATTGTCGAGCAAGCCAGCGAGTGGTTGATGCTGCAATGGGGCGGCGAGCTCAAGGGCGAGCAGCGCCAGGCGTTTGCCCGCTGGCAGGCCGCTGACCCGGAACACCGCCGCGCCTGGCAGCGCTTGCAGCAGCTGCAACACACCCTGGGCGGTGTACCTGCCGACAGCGCTCGCGCGGTATTGCGCGACACCCCGGATACCCAGCGTCGGGCCGCGCTCAAACTGCTCGGCCTGCTGTTGGTGGCCGGTGGCAGCGGCTACCTGGTGCAACGCAGCGAACCCTGGCGAGCGGCCTTTGCAGAGCTGCGTACCGCCACGGGCGAAATTCGCCATATGACCTTGAGCGACGGCACGCAACTGGACCTCAACAGTGACAGCGCCGTAGACCTGCGTTTCAGCGCTACCGAACGACGTATTCGGCTGATCCGAGGCGAGGTCTTGCTGACCAGCGGCCACGATGCCTCGCGCCCGCTGATCGTCGAAACGCCTGCCGGTGATGTACAGGCGTTGGGCACGCGCTTTGCGGTACGTGAATTGCCCGACGGCAGCCGTGTGGATTTGTATGAAGGTTGCCTGCGGGTCACGCCGTTGCAGGGTGCGCCGGTGCATATGCAGGCAGGGGACAGCCTGTGGTTCAACGCGCGTCAAAGCACCGCGTTGCCGGCAGTGAGCGCCAATGCCAGCAGTTGGACCGAGCATCGTCTGGTTGCCGAACGTCAGCCGTTGGGTGAGTTCGTGGCGCAACTGAGTCGCTACCGCCCGGGCCTGTTGCGCTGTGATCAGGCGGTGTCGAACCTGCTGTTGACCGGCGTGTTCCCGCTGAACGACACCGACGCGATCCTGGCCGCCTTGGAGCGTTCGTTGCCCGTGCACGTGCAGGCGGTGACCCGTTATTGGGTAACGATCAAGGCGCGGATCTGAAAATACTTTGTACAGGGCTTGTCGGTTTTTGCGGCCCGTTCGGGATACCTCTTGAAAGCCAATCAAGAAGCGTTCTCACGGGGAGTCCTGCCATGTCGCACCACCCAATCCAACCTTTGGCCCGCGCGCTGCGTCGTGGCCTGTTTGCCGGCCTGCTGGCAACGGCTTCTGTACTGCCGAGCATGGTTCAAGCCGAAGAAAGCACCGAAGCGCTGCGCAGCTATGACATCCCTGCGGGCAGCCTCGACCAGGCGTTGAACCGTTTCGCCAGTGCCTCAGGCATCCTGCTGTCGGTTGACGCTTCGCTCACCGACGGCAAGCGCAGCGCCGGCTTGAAAGGGCGTTATGGCGTAGGGTCGGGGTTGCAGCGCTTGCTGGCGGGCAGCGGTTTGGCGGCTGTGCAGTCCCAGGGCGGTTGGTCGTTGCAGGCCCTTTCCGGCGACGGAGCCTTGCAGTTGGGCGCGACCCAGATCAGCGGCCGGCAGGCGCAGGAAAGCGCCTGGGGTCCGGTGGACGGTATTGTCGCCAAGCGCAGCGCCTCGGGCAGCAAGACTGACTCGGCGCTGGTGGAAATCCCCCAGACCATCAACGTGATCACCGCCGCCGAGATCAAGGCACGCGGCGCCCAGAGTGTCACCCAGGCGTTGCTCTACACCCCAGGCATGAGCGCCGGCGGTTTTGCCGACCGGGTCAAATTGTTCGATGAGCCGACGTCACGCGGCTTCTCGCCTACGCCGTTGTATCTTGACGGCTTGCACTTGCCCTACGGCGGCGGCAGCACAGGCGGTGCGTTGCAGATCGAGCCGTATTCCCTGGAACGCATCGAAGTGCTCAAAGGCCCGGCGTCAGTGCTTTACGGCCAGAACCAGCCGGGCGGCATCGTCAATATGGTCAGCAAGCGCCCCAGCGAAACCCCGATACACCAAGTGGTACTGGAAGCCGGTACCTACGAACACAAAAGCGCGGCCATCGACCTGAGCGGCCCGCTGGACGAGGAGGGCCAGTTTCTCTACCGCCTGACCGGCCTGGCGAATGACGCGCAAGACGAAATCAATTACGTCGAAAACAAGCGCCAGTTCATCGCCCCCAGCCTCACCTGGCGCCCCAACGACGACACCAGCCTGACCCTGTTCGCCCAATACCAGAAAGATAAAGGCGTGCCCGAAGCCCAAGGCCTGCCGGCGTCCGGCACGCTGTGGGACAACCCCAACGGCAAGATCAAGCGCGATGTGTTTATCGGCGAGCCGGGCGTCAACCAGTACAACCGCGAGCAATACGTGCTGGGTTACGAAGTTTCCCATCGCCTCAACGACATCTGGACCCTTAAGCAAAACGCCCGTTACGCCGAGGTCGACGACCGCTACACCGCGCCCTTGCACGGCTACCGTTTCGTCGCCAACCCAAACACCGGCGTGCAAGACCAGCGTTACCTGCAACGCTTCGGCGTGGACTGGTCGCAGACCAACAAAGTGTTCGGCGTGGACAGTATCGCCCAGGCCGAATTTGACACGGGCGCGCTGTCCCACACCTTCATCGTTGGCCTGGACTACTACCATTCCAACTCGCAGTTCCATGGCCTGTACGACCGCAACCCGCCGATCATTGACCTGTTCAAACCGGTGTACGGCCAGCCCTTGAACTTCGGCCAACCGTACCGCTGGGATCGCACCATCACCCAGACCGGCCTGTATCTGCAGGACCAGATCAAATTGGATAAATGGGTACTGGTACTCGGTGGCCGCTATGACTGGGCGAATGTGGTGAACAAGGAGCCGATACAGGACACCCGCTTTGCCAGCAAAGACCAGGCGTTCACCGGCCGTGCGGGCCTGGTGTACCTGTTCGATAACGGCTTGTCGCCCTTCGTCAGCTATTCGGAATCCTTCCTGCCGCTGGCCGGCACTGATGCGAACCGAAAACCCTTCGAACCCTCCACCGGCAAACAGTACGAAGTCGGCGTGAAGTTCCAGCCACCGGGCCAGAAGAGCTTCATCCAGGCTTCTGTGTACCAACTGGACCAGGAAAACGTGCTGACCACCAACCCGGTGGATACCACCTTCAGCACCCAAAGCGGCGCCCTGCGCTCGCGAGGTGTTGAACTGGAAGCCAAGGCCGTCTTGAGCGATGCCTGGGACGTGGTCGCCTCGGCTGCGCGCAATGACGTCAAATACACCAAGGACAACGATGGCCGCCAAGGTCGCCACCCGGCCGGCATCTCCCCACTCACCGCCTCGATGTGGGTCAACTACACCGTGCTCGGCGACACGCCCTTGGCAGGGTTGGGCGCGGGCTTGGGCGTGCGTTATGCCCGTCAAAGCCTGGGCGACGACTACGAAGGCGCTTTTAATGTGCCGTCCTACAGCGTCTACGATGCAAGCCTGAGCTACGACCTGGGCGCCTCGCCGCTCAAGCTCAAGGGCGTGAAACTGGCGATGAACGTGCAGAACCTCAGCAACAAGACCTACGTCTCGCAGTGCACCAGTGATTTGGATTGCTACTACGGGGAAGGACGCACGGTGGTGTCGAGCCTGACGTACGATTGGTAACTTAGCGTTTAGGTGATATTTGCTGCGGCGCGCACCCTTCAAGGGTGCGCTCTGTTGCCGCCCTACACCAGGTCCGCTGCAAATCGTGTACACACATTGGAAAGCATGCGTACCTCGGCACCGCTACAGCCTGCCGCTTCGAAAAAGCCGGAGGCTTCTCGCACGACGGCATACATATCCGTGACGATGGACCTTGCTTCATCCGCCCCCAACCCAAAGCGTTCAGGCGTACTCAGCAAATTACTGACAGACGATACCCGGCCTTCATTGCCGATGATGAGCGCCTGCAAGCCTAGTTGGGTAGGGTGGGGCAACACGTCAAATACTGGCGCAAGGGAATAGCCCGAGGCGCTGGTCAGCAGCAGCCCGGTTTGTTTCAGGTGGTCGTCGCTATTGCCGATGAGCACATTGAAGGCCATGCGCTTGTAAAGCTCACGCATATCAAACGTTGCATCGTCGCTGACCTTCTTCAAAACGTCTGCGATCCTGTAATAGGAAACGGCACTTTCAACCGCGTCGACGCGGGTCAATCGCAAATGCGTCGGGCCGCGCGAGCCAACTGTTGGCGTAGCGAAAAACGAATCCATTCCCATGCATGGCCACTTCGCCAACAGGGACCGGGTCACCGACTAAGTGAGCTGAAAAAACAAAGGCATTACCAATCGGCTTCCAGGACATCGTGTTCTCCTTCAGTGCGAATGCGCTCAGGCTCACGGGCGAGGCTCATGGTAATCCCAACCTGGTCAAGTTCTGGTGACGCAATGCTCGCCATACCTTCTTCCAAGTCCATCGCGCTAAGCACATTCATCAGCACGCCGAGGGATACGCCGGCCTCGCCCTGCCTCAGCCGCTGATACGTCTGCCGCGTAATGCCCGCGCGGCTGCATATGGTGGAAATTTTCAACCGGCGACGAATGCGGGCTATTTCGATACCGTTCCCGATACCTCTCATCAGCTCAGCGCTTCTCTCAGAGATGTACCCTTTGTGCGGGTAGGGCTTCGCTGTTTCTTGCATGATATATCACCCTTTAAAGCAATAAAGGTAACTTATATCATCCAAGCCTCTAAGGCCACCTGCAAAAAACCGGCTCGAGGCCGGCTTTTTGCAGGGTTGGAAGAATCAAAGGTTTTGCAAAAACACCACATACCCCCGAAACCACTCATCGGCCCCCAGATACCCCGGCTCTTGCCACTCCCCGCCCTGAATCAAGCCAATCTTGAACGGCACGCCCAGCCGATTCATCCGCGGCAAATACGCGGCATAGTCAGGGATGCTGTGACGCCCTTGATACGTCTGCACCACCACTTCATCCACCACGCCCTTGAGTTGGGCGATAGCGGCCGGGTCGGCGTTGCTGCTCCAGTCCATCAGGCCGGTGATGCTCAACCGCAGGTCGGCAGGCAGGCGCTGGCGCAGGTCGCGCAGAAAATCGGCGTATTCGTGCAGATATTGGGTGCGGGCGTCGAAGTCGATCTGGATGCCGATCACCGGGTTGCCGGCGTCACGCCAGCGTTGCACCTGGCCCAGCACCTGGGTGTAGACCCGTTCCGGCCAGCGCAAGGTGTGGGCGCGGTACACCACCCAGACGTGGCCTTGAGTAATACGCGGCACGCTCATGCCCTGGGCGATCAATTGCACGCCGCGCTGGGGCGCGCGACGAGTGGAGTTGATCTGGCCTTGCAGGATGTACAAGGTTTTTGCCTGCTTGATCACCGGCTGAGGCTCGACGCCACTCCACAGCCAAAAGGCGTCATAGTCGCGGGCGTCCACGGCACCAAAAGCCGGGCTTGCCAGCAACAGCAAGCCCAGCCACAGCGGCTTCACCAGTAGTACTGCAGCGATTTGCCCCACTGGGTATCGGCAAAACCGCTCTTGAGTTGGCGGAACCAGGCTTTGCGCACCGCCGGCGCCACGTCTTCGCCGCCGCAGCTGTTGTAGCCGGCCGGCGCGTAGCAGTTGATGGCGCGGAACAGCGCATAAGCCTTGTCGGTTTTCGGCGCCTTGGCGTTGGCGATCACCTGTTTGTAGCCGTCCAGGCGCGAGAAGGTTTCACCCTTGAAGTCCGAGGCGGTACTGCCCAGGCTGCCGGCGGCGCGGGGTTGTTCCAACGGCATGCCGTCCAGGCCGTTGCGCAGGATGAACTCACCGAAGCAGTTCAACGCATGCGGGTTTTTGGCCTCGTTCTGCAAGGTCGCCGCGATTTGCGCGATGCTTGGGCAGGCGTAGCCGGATTCGGCCTTGTCTCCGTTCCATTGGAACAGCTTCAAGGTCTGGCCACTGGTATAGGTGTAGCCCAGGCTGGTGCCGAGTTTGTCGTCAGAGAACGAGGCCTGCTTGAGGTCATCGGCGAAGGTGGCGTACTGGCCGCGCAGCAGGTCTTTGTAGAGGAGCACGAATTGCGCGCTCTGACGCTCGGTCGGGTCGCTTGCGTTGGCGATCTGCTGGCGCAGCAGGTCGGGGCCTGCGACGTTACGCAGCAGGATGTAGCGCACTTGCTTGGCGCTGATCGGTGAGTCGGCGGCGAACACCTTGGCCAATTGGCCGCTGCGCTCGTAGTTCATGGCCAATGCCAGCTCGAGCTGGTCACGTTGCAGCGGTTGCTTGGCCAGCGGCAGCAGTTGCAGCCACAGGGCTTCGGCGGCCTTCCAGTCCTGCTTGGCTTCCAGAGCCAGGGCGCGCAGGGTCTGTTGGCTGAAGGCGAAGTAATCCAGGCTCGACGGCACATCCGCCGGCAGGTGCTTCAAGGCCGCGTCGGGTTGGTGTTCGACGTACAGGGCATAGCTGGCTTGCAGGAAGTCAAAAAGCGCCGGCTCACTGGCGAAGGTGCTCTTTTGCTTATCCAGGTCTTCACGGCTCAACAGCGGCGGGGTGTGGGCGCGCATCGCCATCAGGTCGCTGACCACTTGCAGCATCGGGCTGTTCGCCGCTTTATTGCCGACCATCAGCAACTTGAGGTCGGCCTCTTCCACCAGTTCGTCCACGCTCACATTGCGCTGGGCCTCAGTGGCCTCGGTGAACTGCCAAGTGAAGTCTTCGGCAAGCCTGGCGTCGTCGTTCGCCAGCCAGTGCACACGGCGCAACAGGCCACGGGCCGATGCAACGTAATCGCCCTGTGGATAATGTTTCAGGTAACTGAGAAAACCTTCTTCGGCATCGCTCAAGGCCGACTTATCCACATGCTCGCGTTGCGGCATGCCGTATTCGTCGAAGGCTTCGGCCTGGGCCTGATTCAGTGAAGTACGCGCAGTCATGTACAGCGCCGTTTCCTTCAGCCACGGCACATCGCTGGTGGCGGCGGCGGCGAACCCGCGCTCGGCGTAATCGAAGCGCCCGCTGTAGAAGTCGCCGGCGGCCTGCAAATAGGTGCGAAACAACTGGGCGTTGGCCGAGGGGGTCAACTGCGCGTCCACGACCTGGCGGCTCCAGTCACAGGTGGTCAGCAGCTGCAGGCGTGCTTTTACCAACACATCGCGCTCGGCGGGCGGCATCTGGGCCTTGATCACCTGGCTGATAAACGCCGTGGCGCTGTCATCGTCATTGCTGCGGCAACGGCTGCCTTCGCCATTCAGGAAGGCCTGGCCTGCGGTCTTGTACTCCTCGCGCTTGATGCCCAGGGGCTGGAGCAGCGTGTCGAGTTCGGCTGTGCGTGAATCGTCAGCCTTGTTGTCAGGCTCCTCATTCGTGGCCGGAACCGGCACCAGGCGGTACACCGGAAACGGCACCGGGCCAAAGCCTTGCGCCAAATCGTCTTCGCCCAAGGCATTCGGAGCCAGGGGCGCAGCTTTTTTGTCGGCCAGCAACAGACGCAGGTTCACCCGGCTGTCGTTGCCAGGGCTGAGAAACGGCTGGTTGCTGCACGGCTCGTAGCTGTCACGCGATACCCGCCAATCGGGGTAACACGAGTCGTCAGAGCTGGCCTGGGCCGGTAGGGAAAAACCGGCCAACAGGGCCAGGGCCAGAGGTGACAGCAAACCGATGCGCATAACGTTTCCTTGATCCTGAGTCCTTGGAGAAGGGGCAATAATAGCCTGATCCGACGAGTGCTTCGGTGAAGGCCTACACAAATTGCTGATTTGTCCGATTCCAGCGGCGAGGCCAGGGCTTTTGGCCTAGAGTGGCGGTGTTTGCGCATAGGCAAGCAGGGTCATGCCGGGAGAATTTGAGGTGCGTCGGTCTGTGGTAGAGCAAAACGAAACAGTTGGGGCATTGCCTGCCTTGCATCGCTCGACCTGGGAAGGTGCCGGCTGGCTCAGCCGTCTGTGGTGGGTGCCGATCCTGGC
Source organism: Pseudomonas sp. FSL L8-0168 (assembly GCF_037976155.1). Taxonomy (NCBI): domain Bacteria; kingdom Pseudomonadati; phylum Pseudomonadota; class Gammaproteobacteria; order Pseudomonadales; family Pseudomonadaceae; genus Pseudomonas; species Pseudomonas sp. FSL L8-0168. The sequence goes on from NZ_CP150262.1 coordinate 5,519,039, forward strand.
GCTGGCCATGGCCCTGCGGTTTTACCACCTCACCTCGGCGGCGATCTGGGGCGACGAAGGCTCAAGCCTGTTACTGAGCGAATACGCCCTGGCCGACCTGTGGTTTCACGCGGCCCATGATGTGCACCCACCGCTGTATTTCTTGCTGCTGCGCGGTTGGATCGAAGTATTCGGCGACAGCATCGGCTCAATTCGCAGCCTGAGTGCAATCCCCGGCGTGGCCGTCGTGGGCCTGGGCATCTGGCTGACACGGCAACTGTCCACCCGACGCGCAGCCGTGCTGGCGGGGATCCTGTTGGCGCTGCTGCCGACCGCAGTGCGCTACAGCCAGGAAGTGCGCATGTATTCGCTGCTGGGCGTGTGGCTACTGGGCGCCACGCTGGCCCTGGTGTACTGGGTGAAGCAGCCCGAGCGCGTGCGTTATTTGGCTGTGTATGTGCTGTTAATGAGCGCCGCGTTCTATACCCACTACTTCACCGCGCTGTGCGTGCTGGTGCATTGGGCGTACCTGGGATTGCAGGCGCCAGCTCAACGCCTGATCACGCGACCTGCCTGGTGGGTCGCTAACGTAGCGATAGTGTTGTTGTATCTGCCCTGGCTACCCAACCTGCTGGATTTGGTGCAGCACGTCGAACAGCTCAAAGTCGGCGGCGACATTGGTTGGGAAGAGCCGGTCAATCTACTGTCGCTGCCATCGATGGTCTGGCAGTTCCTGTTGCAGGATGACGGTCTCGGCCTGTGGCCGCCGCTGTTCTGGCTGTTCCCCCTGCTGCTCGCCGGGGTGGTTGTATCGACGGCCTGGCGCAACCACGCGGCGCGCCTGCCGGCACTGTTTTGCCTGCTGCCGCTGCTGCTGGTCTATGGCGTGTCCTTTATCTCGCCCGTGTTTATCGAGCGCTACCTCACGGTGTATGCGTTAGGCCTGCCGATAGTCCTGGCGCTTGCCATCGACCGTTTGCCGCTCCGTTTGTGCTGGCTGGGCGTGGCGTTGTTCGCACTGTTTGTTGGCGTAGAACTGTTGGGGCTAAAGAACAACTTCGAAGTGGATGAGCACGACCAGTTCAACGTGCCGGTGGAGTTCGTCAATCGCAACTACCAGGAAGGCGACCGCATCGTCCTGAGTGACATGATGTGGTACCTCAGCTACGTGTATTACGACCAGACCGACGCGCAACTGCAGCTCTTCACACCGCCCAAACCCGACGGCACCGCGACGCGCCCGAACGCCTATGGTTTCGGCACACTGGTGGACCAGGACGGTGGCCGCATCTATCTGGACCGCCTCTCAGCACTGCCTGCTCAAACGCGGCGGGTATGGTTGATCAGCAGCAACGAAGCCCCAGATGAATTCGCGCCACTGCCCAACGGCTGGCGCGAGCTCAGTCGCCAGGACGGCGGTGGCGCCAGGGCGCGGTTGTTCGTGCTATGCAACGCACCGGCGCCGCAACCTGAAGGCTGCCGCTAGACTCACTTGAACCTACTTATGAGGAGCCTTTCATGGAATCGCCACTGCACAGCTTGCCGGCTTTGTTCAAACAGCTTGGCCTGCCGGACGACCCGGTCAGCATTGAGCAATTTGTCGCCTCTCATTCGCCGCTCAAGCCGGAGTTGAAACTGGCGGATGCGTTTTTTTGGAGCGACGCCCAGAAGACATTTTTGCGTGAAGAGATTCTGGAGGATGCGGATTGGGCGGTGGTGGTGGATGAGTTGAATTTGATGTTGCGGGGTGGGCGAGGGGTGTAAAAAAATATCCCAAGAAATGCGAGTATGTAAAAAAAATGGTGAGCGGTAAAAAAAACTGGGCTTTAATCGCTTAAGTGAATTTTTTCTGGAAAAGCTTGCCCTGCCAACAGTCGGATACGCTCATCTGTGTGAGGCGCTCGATCTAAAGGTTATCGCACCCTCCCTCCCGAAATGATGGACCGCGCCATCCAGTGGGCTTACCTGCACGAAACCCGCGATTCATTTGCCATCGAAAAAGAACAACCCAGCGAAGAAAAATCTCGTCGCCTCGTTCAACTCCTGCGCCAGGCCCACGAAGGCCGTTTGCTCACCGAAGACTACTTGGTCGAGCTGCAAAACAGCACAGTCTCCAACCCCTTCGACAAAGCCGTCGCGTTTCGCCACGAACAGAACCATCTGCATAACGGGCTGCGCGGCGCAGCCGGTGTGAGCTACGTACCGCCAACCCCCGCGCTTTGCCAGGAATCGATGGAAGAGCTGATGGCCTTCGCCAACCAGCCCGTACGAGACGTCGATCCTTTGGTTGCGGCCGCGGTCACCGCTTTCGGTTTCGTCTTCCTGCACCCGTTCATGGACGGTAATGGGCGCCTGTCTCGCTTCCTGATTCACCAGACGCTTTGCCACTACGGCGCACTGGAAAATGGTTTGCTGCTACCGGTTTCTGTCGCCATGAAGCATGAAGAACAAGCCTACCTGCAAGCGCTGAAAACCTTTTCCCAGCCAACCCGTGAGTTCTGGAACGTCACCTGGCTGGATGCGGACCACATGGCGTTCGACTTCATCGGCCACCCCTCGATCTATCGCTACTGGGATGCGACCCGCTGCGTCGAATTCACCCTGCAAATGGCCCGCCGAGCCCTGGAAGTGGAACTGCGCGAAGAAACCGAACTCCTCGACCGTTATGACCAAGTGATCAAAGCAGTGAACCAACGCTACGACGTGCGTGGCAGTGATTTGTCGAAGCTGGTGATGATGTGCCTGGATAACGGTGGGAAGCTTTCCAAGCATCGGCGTAAGCAGTTTCAATACAGCGTGGCGGATGAGGTGTTTGGGTTTATTGAGGAGGAGAGCTTGAGGTTGATGGGCGAGTAAGAGGTGATCCAGACACTTCGTGAAAAGATGGGAAACGTCCTATTTCTCTAGGTGAAACGGACTATAGATGCAGCAGACGTTTTTTCTTATCAAAGGGATATCGCCTATTGATGAGTGGGTGCGACTAATTCCGCGTGGAAGACTACGTCGTCTGGGCGGGCAGGCTGAGCAGCAAGCATGAAGCCGACGCTGACCTAATGTGGGAGCGGGCTTGCCCGCGAAGGCGGCGTGTCAGTCACTGAATATTCAACTGAACCACCGCTTTCGCAGGCAAGCCAGCTCCCACATTTTGTTTGTTGCATGGCGAACGCGCATCCCACCACTCATCTGCGAAATTGTTTCAAAACTTGACGGCAAACCCTTCCTCCACCATATTGATAGTTAGCAAACTAACTGTATGCGAACTATCCAGTGCCTCAATCCCTCGAACAACTCCAGATGAGCCTCAGCAGCAGCATGGTGGTGGGCGCCCGTAATTGGCGCAAAATCTGCCAGACCACGCTGGTGAGCTATGGCATCTCCGAAGCCTGCGCCGTGCCGTTGTTGATGATCGGCCGCTTGGGCGACGGGGTACACCAGGTCAAAGTAGCCCAGGCTTCCGGTATGGAAAGCCCATCACTGGTGCGCCTGCTCGACCGGCTGTGCGGTGACGGCTACGTCTGCCGCACCGAAGACATCCACGACCGCCGCGCCAAAGCCCTGAGCCTTACCGAGCGTGGCCGTGAGTTGGTGCAGGCGGTGGAAGCGCAACTGGTGCGCCTGCGCAAAGACGTGTTGGCAGATATCGCCCCTGACGATCTGCAAGCCGCACTGCGCGTACTGCGCGCCTTCGAAGCGGCTGAGGCTGTGTCGTCTTGAACGGATTTTTTACCGGCTTCCCGCCTGCCCGCGATTGGTTCTACGGGGTGCGTACCTTCGCCGCGTCGATGATCGCGCTGTACATCGCCATGCTCATGCAAATGCCGCGTCCGTACTGGGCGATGGCCACGGTGTATATCGTCTCCAGCCCGTTTGTCGGCCCAACCAGTTCCAAAGCCCTGTACCGCGCCATCGGCACCCTGATGGGTGCGGCGGCGGCGGTGCTGTTTGTGCCGATGTTCGTGCAGTCACCCTACATTCTGGTGGTGGTGATTGCGCTGTGGACGGGCACCTTGCTGTTCTTGTCCATGCACCTGCGCACCGCGAATAACTATGCCCTGATGCTGGCCGGCTACACCTTGCCGCTGATTGCCCTGCCGGTGGTGGATAACCCTTTGGCGGTCTGGGATGTGGCGGAGGCGCGTACCGAAGAAATCTTCCTCGGCATTGCGGTCGCGGCGGTGGTGGGCGCGATGTTCTGGCCCCGGCGCCTGATGCCGGTGTTCGATGGCTCGGTGGCCAAGTGGTTCAGCGACGCCCAGGTCTACAGCCAGCGCTTTCTCAGCCGCAAGGTCGACCCCGAAGAAGTCAGCAACCTGCGCGGCGGCATGGTCGCCACTTTCAATACCCTCGAATTGATGATCGGCCAACTGCCCCACGAAGGCGCGCGCCCGCAGACAGTACGCAACACCAAGGAACTGCGCGGGCGCATGATTCACCTGCTGCCAGTGATCGACGCTCTGGATGATGCGGTGTACGCCATCGAGCACCGTGCGCCGGAGTTTCTCGACCAGCTCACGCCGTTATTGGAAGCGGCCAACGCCTGGCTGCAAAGCACTACCGAACAAGCGCCCCTGGAACGCTGGCGCGTATTGCGTGACAAGATCGACGCCGCCCAACCCCAAGGCGAAGCGCTGGATGACCGTCACACCTTGCTGTTCTCCAACGCCCTGTACCGCCTGGGCGAATGGGTCGATTTGTGGCAAGACTGCCGCAGCCTGCAAGCCGCCATCCAATGTGAAAGTCAGGACACCTGGCGCGCCGTTTACCGGCACTGGCGCCTGGGCCGGCTCACGCCGTTCCTCGACCGTGGGCTGATGTTCTACTCGGCGTTTTCCACCGTCACCGCAATCATCGTCGCCTCGGTATTGTGGATTCTGTTGGGCTGGACCGACGGCGGCAGCGCCGTGATCCTTGCCGCTGTGGCGTGCAGCTTTTTCGCCTCGATGGACGACCCTGCACCGCAGATCTATCGGTTCTTTTTCTGGACCGCCATGTCGGTGCTGTTCGCCAGCCTGTATCTGTTTCTGGTGCTGCCCAACCTGCATGATTTCCCCATGCTGGTGCTGGCCTTCGCCGTGCCGTTTATTTGCATCGGTACCCTCACGGTGCAGCCACGGTTTTACCTGGGCATGTTGCTGACGCTGGTGAACACCTCATCGTTCATCAGCATCCAGGGCGCTTATGACGCGGACTTTCTCAACTTCGCCAACGTCAACCTGGCCGGGCCCGTGGGTCTGCTGTTCGCGTTCGTTTGGACCTTGATCGCCCGACCCTTCGGCGCCGAACTGGCGGCCAAGCGCCTCACCCGTTTCAGCTGGCGCGACATCGTCAGCCTCACCGAGCCCGCCACCCTGGCCGAGCACCGGCACATGGCCGTACAAATGCTCGACCGCCTGATGCAACACCTGCCGCGCCTGGCGCTCACCGGCCAGGACACTGGCATCGCCCTGCGCGACTTGCGCGTGGCTTTGAACCTGCTCGATCTGCTGGCCTACTCGCCGCGCATCCTCGGTGTGCCACGGGTGTTGCTCAACCAGGTGGTGGAAGGCGTGGGCGGTTACTTCAAGGCCTGCCTGAAGGCGGGTGAACGCTTGCCCGCGCCCAGCGGTCTGCTGATGACCCTGGACCGCACGCGTCGCGCCCTCAACGGCCAGGGCCTGCAAGACGAAGACGACACCCGCCTGCACCTGCTGCACGCCTTGGCCGGCCTGCGCCTGGCGCTGTTGCCCGGGGTGGAGTTCATTGGCGGTACAGAAATGGAAGCGCCGTTACCTGATGGAGCGCCTTTATGATCGGTGACCTGGATATCAGCGGGGTATTCCTGCCCACGCTGCTGGTGCTGATGGGCATTACTTATGTGTTGTTTCTGGTGGTGCACGGGCTGTTGACGCGCATGCACTTCTATCGCCTGGTCTGGCACCGGGCATTGTTCAATGTGGGGCTCTACGCGCTGTTGCTGGGCGCGGTGGACTCACTCAGTCGATATTTGATGACATGAAAAAACCTTTTTTGACTATCGGCCGTGTCGTCCTGACGTTGTTGATCGTGAGTTTCGCGGTCGTCGTTGTGTGGCGCATGGTCATGTACTACATGTTTGCGCCCTGGACCCGTGACGGCCACATCCGTGCCGACATCGTGCAGATCGCCCCGGACGTGTCCGGGCTGATCCAGCGCGTGGACGTGCGCGACAACCAGTTGGTGACCAAGGGCCAGGTGCTCTTCGCCGTCGACCAGGACCGCTTCAAGCTGGCCCTGCGCCAAGCCCAGGCCGCCGTGGCCGACCGCCAGGAAACCCTGGCCCAGGCCCAGCGCGAGTACAAGCGTAACCGGGGCCTTGGCAACCTGGTGCCCAGCGAGCAACTGGAAGAGAGCCAGTCCCGCGTCGCCCGCGCCCAATCGGCCCTGGCCGAAGCCCAAGTGACAGTCGACTCCGCCCAACTCAACCTCGACCGCTCGGTGATTCGCAGCCCCGTGGACGGCTACGTCAACGACCGCGCACCGCGTACCCAGGAGTTCGTCACCGCCGGGCGCCCGGTGCTATCGGTGGTGGACAGCAATTCCTTCCACATCGACGGCTATTTCGAAGAGACCAAGCTCGACGGCATTCACGTAGGCATGGGTGTGGATATCCGTGTGATCGGCGACAACGCGCGCCTGCATGGCCACGTGCAGAGTATCGTCGCCGGTATCGAAGACCGCGACCGCAGCAGCGGCTCCAATCTGTTGCCCAACGTTAACCCGGCGTTCAGTTGGGTGCGCCTGGCCCAGCGGATCCCCGTGCGCATTGCCTTCGATGACGTGCCGGCGGACTTTCGCATGATCGCCGGGCGCACGGCGACGGTGTCGATCATTGACGACAAAGTTGAAGACGGGGGCAAACCATGAAGCGGCTTCTGGCAACCGCTTCCCTGGGGTTGTTGCTGTCGGCCTGCCAAGTAGTAGGCCCGGATTACAAACTGCCGGAGCAGGCTGCGGTCAACCGTGGCGACCTTCAAGGGCCGATCATGGGCGAAGGCAAAAATGTAGTCTCGGCGCCAGTGCCAGCGGATTGGTGGAAGCTGTACAAAGACCCGCGCCTGGACGAACTGGTGCGCCAGGCCATGGCCTCCAACACCGACCTGCGCGTGGCCGCCGCCAATCTGCAGCGCTCGCGTTATCAGGTGCAGCAGGCCGAATCCGCTGGCGGCTGGAGTGCCGGCGTCAAGGCCGAGGCCCAGCGTTTGCAGGAGTCTGGAGAGGCCTTCTTGCTGCCGGACAAAGTCCCGGTGGGCAATATCGGTAGCGTCGGGATTACCACGTCCTATCAATTCGACCTGTTCGGCACCTTGCAGCGTGGCATCGAGAGCGCCCAGGCCAGCGCCGACGCCACCCAGGCTGCGGCGGATATCGCCCGCATCACCCTGGTGGCCGATGTGGTGCGCTCCTATACCCAGGTGTGCGCGGTCAACGAAGAGCTGGCGATTGCCAACGAGTCCCTCGACCTGCAAGCCCAGAGCACCAAACTGACCCAGCGCCTGCGGGATGCCGGGCGAGGCGACGAAACCCAGGTGACTCGCTCGCAAACCCAATACAAATCCCTGCGCGCCGACATACCGCGCTATGAAGCCTCGCGTCAGGCGGCGCTGTTTCGGCTGTCGATGTTGCTGGCCAAACCGGTCGACCAACTGCCAGCCGGCACGGGCACCTGCGCTGAGCTGCCGCATATCGCTCAACTGCTGCCGGTAGGCGATGGCGCCACGCTGCTCAAGCGCCGCCCTGATGTGCGCCAGGCCGAACGCCAGCTGGCCGCCGCCACCGCACGCATCGGCGTGGCGACCGGCGCGTTGTACCCGGACATCAGCATCGGCGCCACGGTAGGCACCGTGGGCCTGCTGGAAAACCTCGGCACGCCTGCCACTAATCGCTGGGGCTTTGGCCCAATGATCAGCTGGACTGTACCGACCAACGGCGCCCGCGCCCGCGTGCATGAAGCCGAAGCCGCGACCCAGGGAGCCCTGGCCCACTTCGACGGCGTGGTGCTCAACGCCATCCGCGAAACCCAGACCGGCCTGGCCCAATACACCGCCGTGTTGCAACGCCGCGACGCCCTGGCCGACGCCGAACAGTCGGCCCGAGAAGCGGCGGGCCAGACCCACCGCTTCTTTCAGGCCGGCCGCGAATCCTTCCTGGCCGACCTGCAAGCCACGCGCACCTACACCGATATGCGTGCGCAATTGGCGGCGGCCAACACCCAGGTTGCCATGAGCCAGATCGACCTGTTCCTGGCCCTGGGCGGCGGTTGGGAAAGCGGACGAACGCAAGGGCAAAAACCCGGCAAACCGTGAGGTGATTGCTATGCTTTCTTGGGTGAGGCCCGCTGGCGCCTCACCCGACAAAGCTCGCGTTTGCTCATGGGGATTCCAAGAATGAAAAACCCTTATGCTCCCGCTTTCTGGTGCGTGCTCTTCGCACTGGTTTTGTTATCGGCCGCGTATTTTTACGGCGTCATGCTCGCCCATCAACTCGACAAGGCGATGGTGTTCCTCGACAGCGCCTGCCTGGTGATCGGCACCTTGTCCATCGGCGTGGTGGCCTGGGCGTCGTATCAAAACCAGCGGGTGAAGAAAAAACTCCTCGAGCAGGGCAAGACCCGCGTGGCGATCTGGGACACCAAGGTCGCCCTGCGCCGCGTCGAAACCGTGTTCGACCGCTATTTCTGGGGCAGTTACTGGCAGCCGGGGCGCACGTTCCAGGAAGTCATGGGTGACCTCACCGGCACGCCGCTGGAAAAAAGCCTCGAAGTCCTGAAAAAACAATGCGTGCTGCTGGACCGACAGGTTGCCGACGGTAGGCATTGGCTGGATAACGCGCGGGAATTGTCCGACGTGGCCACGCAAATGGCCCGCGAGCGCTACCAGCTGGATTTTTGCGACCCCAAGGCCGACACCCCCGGCAACGCCGTGATACACCGCGAGTTCGAGGTGTTGGTGTACACCTGGACCGCGCGCTTGAAGAGTTTTGATCACCAACTGGATGAAGTCGAACAAGAGTACTCCTGAACTCCTGCTGAACTGATCCCTCTGAAAGGCTGGGCCGTTTACGCCCGCCAGTGCTAATCTTCCCCCGTTTTCGGCGGGCTTGAGCCAATCCCCTCAGGGGTTCAAGGAAGACAGCCCACTTCTCACAGGATTTGATCAGGTCACTTCATGAATAAGCCAGCCGTTGTTTTCTTGGGTTTTGTTGTCGCCGTCGGCGCCGTCAGTGCGGGCGGTGCCTGGTACACCGGTAAACAACTGGACCCGGTCCTGCAAACCGCTATCCAGAGCGCCAATAAAGAACTGCAGACCTCCATGGCCGGCGTCGATGGTAGCGTGACCCTGGAGCTGGTGTCCCTGGACCGTGGCGTGTTCAGCAGCACCGCGCACTATCGCCTCAAGGGCCAAGGCAGCGTGTTCGGCGAAGACAACCCGAACCCCGAATTGCTGTTCGTCGACCATATCGAACACGGCCCGCTGCCGTTCTCGCGCCTGGTGACCCTCAAGTGGTTGCCGGTCATGGCCACCAGTCACTACGAACTGGAAAAGAACCCCACCACCGAAAAATGGTTCGCCGCCAGCAAAGACGTGTCGCCGCTCAAAGGCGTGGCGAATATCGGCTACAGCCGTTCGGTCAGCGGCAACATCGAATTGCTGCCCCTGGAGTTCAAGGACGCCACTTCCTCGGTGAGCTTCTCCGGCGCCAACCTCAACTTCGACAGCAGCGCCGAAGGCCAGAAGGTCAAGGCTGATGGCTTCATGAACAGCCTCAAGGTTGCCGCAGTGGACGCCGAAGGCGCACCGTTCGAAGCGGAGCTGGCCGGCCTGACCGTCGCCAGCAACCTGGAAAAAACCACCTTCGGTTTCTACACCGGCCAGAACACCGTGGAGCTGACCGACACCAAGGTCACCTTCGGCCCGCAGAAAGCCGTGCTGACCCTCAAGGGTTTCGAGCAGAAAGACTCCAGCGAGACCAAGGACAACAACCTGGCTGGCCGCGTCGACTACAAGATCGACGAGATCGGCTACCAGGGCAAAGCAGTCGGTTCGGCCGCCATGGCCGTGAGCATGAAGAACGTCGACATTCCGGCGATGCTGGTGCTGACCAAGCTCTACCAGGACAAAATGCAACCGGTGCAAGCCGCTGCCGCTGCCGGCCAACCGGTACCGGAACTGCAATTGACCGAAGCCGAGCAGGCCCTGGCCGAAGCCAACGTCAACCAGGTATTGGCTGCCAAGCCGCAACTGGCGGTGGAAAACCTGTCGCTGAAAACCACCCACGGCGAAAGCAAGTTCAACCTGGTGGTCGACCTGGCCAAGCCAACGTCTATGGAGCTGCCGCCGGTTGAGCTGGGCAAGCAGATGATTGCGCTGCTCGATGCCAACCTGACCCTGTCCAAGCCGATGATCAGCGACGTGGCCGCCCTGCAAGCCCAGGTCGGCGGCGTGACTGACCCCAAAGCCATCGAGCAGCAATCGCAGATGGCGGCCGAGATGGTCAGCGGCATGGCCGTCGGCACCCAAATGGCAACCCTGGTGGGCACCGATGTGGTTTCCAAGCTGCACTACGCCAATAACGAAGTGACTTTCAACGGCCAGAAAATGACCGTTGAGCAGTTCCTCAGCTTTGTGATGTCCAAGGCCGGTGCGGTCAGCGGCGCCCAGTAAGCGCTGAAAATGCAGTAAAAAATGTGGGAGCTGGCTTGTGTGGGAGCTGGCTTGCCTGCGATAGCATCGCCCCGGTCTGGCTGAACGACCGCGGTGCCTGCATCGCGGGCAAGCCCGGCTCCCACACAAACCCGGCTCCCACATTCGTTTTGTGTGAGGGCAAAAAATCGCGCTCGCACAATTCTGAACAATTGTTCTGAATTGCACTTCCCCCTACTTCGCTAAGAGATAGTTCCTACAGGAAAGCTAGGTCGGGTCCCGAGACGCCGACACCCTGATGCGTTTCGCTCAGGATCACCTATCGTTAAGGCTTTCCGTGTGTAAGGAAGCTCACGATATGCTGCGAAACCACCCCTACAGTGCCTCCGGCCGGTTGCGTCTGCTTATCGGGGCCGCCCTGTGCAGCCAGTTGCTGGTTCCAGGCCTTGCGTTTGCCGACCCAGCCTACGACGCCCTGATCATCCAGGCCCGCAACGGCCACTTCACGCCGGCGCTGACCCAACTGCGCCAACTCTCCGCCGAACGCCAGACCCCAGGCCAGGTCAGCGACCACCTGGTGATCGCCGGCTGGGCCGGGCAAGACGCAGAAGTGCTTAAGGTGTACGAGGCGCAAGGCAAGCATCGCAACCTCACCACCCAGGCACTCGCCACGGTGGCGCGCACTTATCGCAATCAAAAGCAGTGGGCTCAGGCCGAAGCGGTCTATCGCCAGGCGTTGCTGCGTGAACCCCATAACGTCGACCTGCAACTGGGCCAGGCCCTCACCCAGGCCGATGGCGGCAAAGCCAACGAGGCGGTGCAACGCCTGCGCACGCTGGTGGCGGCCCAACCCAATGACCCCAACCGCCGCATGGCCCTGGGGTATGCGCTGACACGTGCCGGTTTGAACTACGACGCGCTATTCGAATTCGACCAAGCCTTTATCCGCGCCGGTGACAAGCCCGAAGTGGCCCGTGAATACATCGTTGCCCTGCAAAAGGCTCGGCTGCCGGAGCCAGCACTGCGCCTCTCGGCCAAGCGCCTGGGGTTGGTGGACGCCGTCACCCAGCGCCGCCTCGAAGGCGACCTTGCCGCCGAGCGTGTGCGCATGGCCGAGTTCGCCACGCGTACAGAAAAAGAACGCTACGTCATCGCAGACCGTGCCCTGCAGGACTACGACAAACTGATCAGCCGCTGGGCTCCCGACGCCACAGCCAAGGACGATGTCATCCGCTGGCGCATCGACCGCCTGGGTGCGCTCAAGGCGCGAGCACGGCATGCCGAGGTGATCCGCGATTACCAAACCCTCACCAGCGAAGGCGTGCAACTGCCCACCTACGCGTTGCGTTGGGTCGCCGGGTCTTACCTGGAACAGCGCCAGCCGGAAAAGGCCGAGCCGTTGTACCGCCAGGTACTCACCGCCCCTGACACCGACGCCAGCTATCGGGTCGATGACAGCACGGCGCTGTTCTACGCCTTGTTGGAAAGCGACAAGGTCGAAGAGGCCCGCCAGGTCGCCAACAACCTGGCCAAGGAGCAAAACCCCCGCGTTGAGCTCAAGGGCTTGCCCATTGGTAACCCCAATGACAACTGGATGGACGCCCAACAATTATCCGCCCAGGCCGGTACCTATGGCGGTGACCTGCCCGGTAGCGAGGCCAGCCTGGAAGCCCTGGTGGCCAAGGCACCGGGCAACGTGGGCCTGCGCCTGGCCCAGGCCGACATGTACCGCGCCCGCGACTGGCCGCGCCGCGCCGAAGGCACGCTCAAGGAAACCGAAACCCAGGCCCCCCGCGACATCGGCCTGGAAGTCTCCCAAGCCTATACCGCCATGGACTTGCAAGAATGGCGGCAGATGGACGCGCTCACCGACGACGTGCTCGCCCGCAACCCGGACAACCGTCAGGTGCAGCGCCTGAGCCGCCTGCGCGATGTGCACGACATGGCCGAGCTGCGTGTCGAAGCCTACACCGGCAAAAGCTACGGTGGCGGCAATAACAACGACGCCGGTGCCGTCTCCGGCAGCCGAGACTGGGGCATTGAAAGCGTGATCTACACGCCGCCCATCGACGAAGACTGGCGCCTGTTCGCTGGTGCCGGCTATGCCACCGCCGACTTCCAGGAAGGCACTGGCCAACATCGCTGGCAGCGCGTGGGCGTGGAGCGTCGCACCCGTGACATGACCATCGAAGCCGAAGTGTCCAACCATTCCTATGGCGACGGTTCCAAGCAAGGCGCCAGCGTGTCGATTGCCCGCGACATCAACGACCACTGGCAATACGGCGGCAGCCTCGGCTATTTGCTCAGCACCACGCCGTTGCGGGCCCTGAATGACGGCGTCACAGCCAACGGCGGCAGCGGTTTTATCCGCTGGCGCGCCAACGAAAGCCGCGAGTGGAAACTGACCCTCAGCCCGTCCCATTTCAGCGACGGCAACGATCGCTTCGAAGCCTTGCTCACCGGCCGCGAAGGCCTATACAGCTCGCCCCATGTGCAAGTGGACCTGGGCCTGGAAGTGGGCGCCAGCCGCAACAGCAAGGAAGACACCGTGTACTTCAACCCGAAGTCGGACTTCACGGTGTTGCCCATGATCAACGTCAATCACGTGCTCTATCACCGCTACGAAACCCAGTGGAGTCAGCAGTTCCAAATCGGCGCGGGTACCTACAGCCAGCGTGACTACTCCACCGGCGGTATCGGCCTGATTGGCTACGGCCAACGCTATCGCTGGAACGACGTACTGGAAATGGGCGCCAACCTCAGCCTGATCAGCCGACCTTATGACGGTGATCGCGAACGCGATCTGCGCCTGCTCGTCGACCTCACTTACCGTTTCTAAAAGAGCCTGACCATGACCGTCCTCAGCCGTTGCTTGTTGGTCCTGGGTGTAATGCTGGCCGCCGCCTGCGCCCAACAACCCGCGCCCTACACTCCACCCGCCGAACGGCCGATAGCGCCCAACGAAGCGCCGTGGCCGAAGAACCACTTCCTGGGCATTGCCTATCACGACGTAGAGGATCGCGACCCCGATCAAGCCGTGGTGGCGGTGCGCACCGAGCGTTTGATCGAGCAGCTGGCGTGGCTGCGGGAGAATGGCTACCAGGCGGTCAGCGTCGATCAGATCCTGGCGGCCCGGCGCGGCGGCCCGGCATTGCCACCCAAGGCGGTGATGCTCAGCTTCGATGACGGTTATTCCAGCTTCTACACCCGCGTGATGCCGATTCTGCGTGCCTACCACTGGCCTGCATTGCTGGCACCGGTGGGGTCCTGGATCGACACGCCGTTGAACCAACCGGTGGATTTTGCCGGTACGCCACGACCACGGGGAGAGTTCCTGACGTGGCAGCAGATTCGTGAAGTGTCCCAGTCTGGCCTGGTGGAAATCGCCGCTCACACCGACGCCAATCACAAGGGCATCCTGGCCAACCCCCAGGGCAACCTGGAACCGGCCGCCACCACGCGAAGTTTTGATCCCAAGACCAACGGCTACGAAAGCGAAGCGCAGTTCCAGGCGCGTATGCGGGCTGACGTCGCCGCGATTTCGAACAAAATCCGTACCGTCACCGGCAAGGCACCGCGTGTGTGGGTGTGGCCGTATGGGGCGGCCGATGGCACCTCGTTGGCGGTAGTCGGCGAGCACGGCTACGAGATGGCGCTGACCCTGGAAGACGGGCTCGACGACCTCGGTAACCTGATGAACAGCCCACGCTTTCTGGTGGCCTCCGACCCGGACGGCGAGCATTTTGCCAACAGCATGGTGGCCGTGCAGACCAAAGCGCCGATGCGCGTGCTGCACGTAGACCTGGACAACGTGTACGACCCCGACCCGGCCCAACAGGCGCGCAACCTCGACGTGCTGGTTCAGCGCGTGGTGGACATGGGCGCCGGCACCGTCTTCCTGCAAGCCTTTGCCGACCCCAAGGGCGACGGCCTGGTGCATTCGCTGTACTTCCCCAACCGCCATCTGCCGATGCGTGCTGACCTGTTCAACCGGGTTGCCTGGCAATTGCACACCCGCGCCCATGCCAGTGTGTACGCCTGGATGCCGGTGCTGAGTTTTGCCCTCGACCCCAAGCTGCCGCGTGTCACCCGCTGGGATCCGAAAACCGGCCAGGTCGGCCCCGACCCGGATCAATACAAACGCCTGTCGCCATTTGATCCCAAGGTGCGGCAGGTCATCGGTGAGATCTACCAAGACCTGGCGCGTGTAGGGCCGATTGACGGCATCCTCTACCACGATGATGCGGTGTTCAACGACTTCGAAGACGCCAGCCCCGCAGCGCTCAAGGCCTACGCGGCCCAAGGTTTGCCGGACAGCATCGCGGCCCTGCGTGCCGACCCTGCCGTGATGCAGCGCTGGACCCGTTTCAAAAGCCGTTACCTGATCGACTTCACCCATGAGCTGACCGCCAAGGTCCGCGCCATCCGTGGCCCGCAGGTGCTGACGGCGCGCAATATCTTCGCCGAGCCCATGCTCAACCCTGGCAGCGAAACCTGGTTCGCGCAGAACCTCGATGATTTCCTCCAGGCCTACGACTGGACCGCGCCGATGGCCATGCCGTTGATGGAAGGCCAGGAAGTGAAAGCCTCCAACGCCTGGCTGGAAAAACTCATCGCCACGGTCAAGACGCGCCCCGGCGCGATGCAAAAAACCATCTTCGAATTGCAAGCCAAAGACTGGCGCACCCAGGCCGCACCGGATATCAGCGCTGAGCAATTGGCAGAGTGGATGGGTGTACTCAAACGCCAGGGCGTCACCAGTTTCGGCTACTACCCGGACAACTTCCTGGAAAACTCCCCGGAATTGAAGACCATCCGTCCGGCCCTCTCCAACCAATGGAACCCTTGATCATGGTTGACAGAATCCTGGCTCTATTCGTGTTGGCACTGGTACTGGGCTTGCCCCTGGGCCTGATATTCCTGGTGACCGGGCAGTTCCTGATGGACTTCGTGTTCTTCTACCCGCTGTTCATGTCGGCGCTGTGGATCGCCGGTGGCCTGTATTTCTGGCTGCACTGGGAACGCCACTGGCCGTGGGAAGAAGACACGCCGGCGCCGACCCTGGCCGGCGAGCCGCTGATCTCGATCATCATCCCTTGCTACAACGAGGGCGATAACGTCGCCGACACCATTGATGCGGCCCTCGGCCAGGTGTACCCGAACATCGAAGTGATCGCGGTCAACGATGGCTCCAGCGACAACACCGCCGCAGTACTCGATGCCCTTGCGTTGCAACACCCGCGCCTGCGCGTGCTGCACCTGGCGCAGAACCAGGGCAAAGCCGTGGCCCTGCGCATGGGCGCCGTGGCCGCCCGCAGCGAATACCTGGTGTGCATCGACGGCGATGCCTTGCTCGACAAAAACGCGGCCGCCTACATGGTCGCGCCGATGCTCGACAACCCGCGCCTGGGCGCCGTCACCGGCAACCCGCGCATTCGTACCCGCTCGACCCTGATCGGCCGAGTGCAGGTCGGCGAGTTCTCCTCGATCATCGGTTTGATCAAGCGTACCCAGCGGGTATTCGGTCGGATCTTCACGGTCTCCGGTGTGGTGGTGGCGTTTCGCAAGAAGGCCCTGGACCGCATCGACTACTGGAGCACCGACATGATCACCGAGGACATCGATGTCAGTTGGAAGCTGCAACTCGATCACTGGGCGATCTTCTACGAGCCGCGCGCGCTGTGCTGGATCCTCATGCCCGAAACCGTCGGCGGCCTGTGGAAACAACGCCTGCGCTGGGCCCAGGGCGGCGCCGAAGTGCTGTTCAAGAACATCCGTGGCATCTGGCAATGGCGCCACCGCTACCTGTGGCCGCTGTTGTTCGAATACTGCCTGTCCACCGGCTGGGCCTTCACCTTCCTGCTGTCGGTGATCTTCTGGGCCGTGGGTAAATTCGTCACGCTGCCGGCGGCGATCACCGTGAGCTCGTTGGTGCCGCCCGCGTTCACCGGGCTGGTGCTGGCGATGGTGTGCCTGCTGCAGTTTGCGGTGAGCATCCTGATCGACCGGCGCTACGAAAAAGACCTGTGGAAAACCCTGTTCTGGACCGTGTGGTACCCGATGGTGTTCTGGCTGGTCAGCCTGCTCACCACCCTGGTCAGCTTTCCCAAGGTGTTGTTCAACCAGCATCAGAAACGCGCACGCTGGGTCAGCCCGGACCGCGGTATCAAACCTGCACAAGAGGAGGCGTGATCATGAAACTGGTCAGAACTCGCCAAAACACACTGATGTGGATCGTCGATGTGCTGCTGACCCTGCTGGCCTGGGGTGGGTTGATCTGGTTGCTGGCGCGAGGCATCAGCGCCATGCTTGAAACCCATGGCGGCCCGCGCATCGAGGCGCCTATCTTTGCTGCGCTCAACACCTTGCAGGTTTACCTGTGGATCGCGCTGTTCAATGCGGTGATCCTGATCAGTTGGGCACGTTATCAGCAGCATCGCGGGCGCAAATTCGCCCAGCGCCGCGCCGAGGCCAATGCGCTGAGCGACCAGCACCTGAGTGAAAGTTTCAACTTGGGCGATGGCGACCTCGAACAACTGCGCCGCCCCGGCGTGCTGGTGATCCACAACGACGAAGAAGGCGGCGTCGAAGAAGTGAAATCCCATGTCTCCCGCGACGTCGAACGCCCCGGCCTGACCCTGGTACCCGACAAAGACAAGGGCATTGGCTAGACCTAAGCGAACGCAATGCCCAAAGCAATGAAGACCCAATGTGGGAGCTGGCTTGCCTGCGAAAGCGATAGTGCAGTAACAGTTGCAGTGACTGACACACCGCCTTCGCGGGCAAGCCCGCTCCCACAGGTAGTATTTCCACCCATGGGTTGCAGTGGTTCACTCCTCTTGTTGGAATTCCGATAAATGGGATCCAATTCACAAAACCCCCGCGAACTTTTCCCCCTTCTCCGGTACTAACCTAACTCGACGAACACCTGATGGCTAAATAATGGCAGTCGGAAAGTCATTCGTCGAATCGCCATCAAAACAGTTGCCGCTTGTCGGAATAATCACCGTAGGTGCCCGACTTAAACTCTTTTGATGAAAAATTATTATTAATAATCAACAGGTTAGAAAACTAATCAGTCGAGCGGCCCCACTTCGCCCGTTTCTAGGCGAGCTGGAAGTTCGATGTTAGTTTCGCGGCCCTTGATTTTCGATGGATCGAACATGTCTTCGTTATTGCCATGGACCCGGTTATTGCTCTGCACCCTCGTGCTCACCTGCATGGGCCTGAACAGTGCATCCGCCGCCCCCACGCCTGGCGATCAGGACTTGATCCGCGACCGGCAGAACCGCCTGCTCGAAGAGCAGCAGCGGCGCCTCCAGGAGCTTCAGGACCTGCCCGGCAAAGCGGACAAGCCCCAAGCCCCGGCAACCCCGGCCGACACCCGTTGCTTCCCGATCAAAACCATCGAACTCAAAGGCGCCGACAGCCTGCCGGCGCCCGACCGCGAGCGCTTGCTCAAGCCCTACATCGGCCAGTGCCTGGGCGTGTCCCAGCTGAACGACCTGCTCAAAACCATCACCGACTACTACCTCGGCAAAGGCCGCGTCACCAGCCGTGCCTACCTGCCGCAGCAAGACCTCTCCACCGGCCATCTGCAAGTGCTGGTGGTGGAAGGCAAACTCGAAGCGTTGCGCAGCGCCGAAGGCAGCACGGTGACCGACCGCGAACTGGCCATGGCCTTTCCCGGCAAAGTCGGTGAAGCATTGAACCTGCGTGAAATCGAGCAACTGGTGGACCAGCTCAACCGCCTACCGTCCAAACAGGCGCAGATGGAACTCACCCCCGGCCAGCAAATCGGCGGCAGCGACGTGGTGGTCAAGAACACCGCGCAAAAGCCCTGGCGCGCCAGCCTGTCGCGCAACAACGACGGGCAGAAAAGCACCGGCGAACAGCAATGGGGCGCTGGCCTTGAGTGGGACAGCCCACTGGGCCTGGGTGACCAACTGATGCTGCGCGGCGGCCATGACGCCATCAGCGACCACCAGAAAACCTCGAAAAACACCATGCTCTACTACAACCTGCCCTGGGGCTGGTGGAACTTCAGCTACACCTACAGCGAAAGCGACTACCGCACCTACGGCGTCACCGACGGCTTCAAATACAAGCAGGACGGCGACAACCAGAACCACCAACTGCGCGCCGAGCGGGTGATCCATCGCGACGACGTCAGCAAGACCTCGGTCAACGTCGGCCTGGCGCACCTGCGCACCAACAACTACATCCTCGACGTGCGCACCGCCCCCAGCAGCAACCGCCTCAGCGAACTGCAACTGGGCGTCAACCACGGTCGGCGCATCGGCAGTGCCTTCGTCAACCTGGACCTGGGCATGCAAAGCGGCATCGGCCTGCTCGACGCCCAGGCCCAAGACGAGCGTGACCCAGCAGGCCGTCGCCAGCCGAACGCGCGCTACCGCAAATACACCGCCACCGTCAGCTACCTGCAACCCTTCAGCCTGTGGGGCGAGTCGTTCAGCTTCAGCAGTTTGGCCACCGGCCAACGCAGCGAAGACCCGCTGTTTTCGCCGCAGCGCATGAGCCTTGGCGGCTCGGCCTCGGTGCGCGGTTTCAAGGACCAGTTGCTGACCGGCGACAGCGGCGGCTACTGGCGCAACGAAGTGCGCTGGGCGCGCCCGGTGACCCTCGACTGGATGCGCCCGGCCTTCGCCGAGTACGGCGCCAGTGTCGGCTACGACCAGGGCGTGATCCGCAACGACCGCTACAACGACAACGTTCATGGCCGGGTGTCCAGCAACTCCCTGGAGCTGTTCGCCCGTGGCAAACACGTCAGCACCAGCGTGACCTTTGCCCATTCGTTAGAAAGACCCGGTGTGGTGACCGAGCGCGAAGCGCCGATCTATTTCCGCATGGATTTTTTCCTGTAATTCAACGCCCCGCTGCATGAGAGCCTGACAATGGATGTTCGCCAATTCGCCTTCCTGGCCCGCCAACCTTCTGCCGCCCTGAAGCGCCGGGACGCGTTCTTCGGCCTGCCCAAGCGCGGGCTGGCCTTGATCCTCGCCAACGCATTGTTCTGGCAGCCGCTGCTGGCCCAGGCTGAGGGCATCGTGGTCAGTGCGCCGGGCACCACCGTGGGCGCGGCGGGCAATGGCGTGCCGGTGGTCAACATCGCCACCCCCAATGGCGCGGGCCTGTCCCATAACCAGTTCAAGGACTACAACGTCGGCCCCAACGGCGTGATCCTCAACAACGGCAACAGCGCCATGGTCAACACCCAACTGGGCGGGATCATTGTCGGTAACCCCAATCTCAAGGGCGGCGCGGCGAACGTCATCCTCAACGAAGTCAACGGCGGCAGCCCCAGCCAGTTGCGCGGCTACACCGAAGTGGCGGGGCAGTCGGCCAAGGTCATTGTCGCCAACCCGTACGGCGTGACGTGCAGCGGTTGCGGCTTTATCAACACCCCCAACGTCACCCTCACCACCGGCAAACCGGTGCTCGACGCCAGCGGCCAATTGCAGCGCTATGAAGTGGATGGCGGCGCCGTGACCATCGACGGCGAAGGCTTGAACGCCAGCAACGTCGAACGTTTCGACATCATCACCCGCTCGGCCAAGATCAACGCACAAATCAACGCCCGCGAACTCAACGTGATCGCCGGGCGCAACGACGTCGATGCGCAAAGCCTGAAAACCACCGCCCGTGCCGATGACGGCAGCACCAAGCCCGAGTTGGCAATCGACTCCTCGGCCTTGGGCGGCATGTATGCCGGCGCAATCAAACTGGTGGGCACCGAAGCCGGCGTGGGCGTGAAGCTCGACGGCACCCTGGCCGCCAGTGGTGGCGATATTCAGCTCGACGCCAACGGGCGCCTGAGCATGGCGCAGGCGGCGGCCACCGGTAACGTCAAAGTCACCGCGCAAAACGTCGACCTCACCGACAAGGTCTACGCCAACGGCAACGTGCAGGTCACCAGCGCCCAGGCGCTGGTCAACCGCAAGAGCATCGCCGCCGGCCAGCGCATCGAGATCAACGCGGCCAGCGTGAACAACCCCGGCATCATCGAAGCCGGCGTCGCCGCTGATAACAGCCGCAACACCATCGGCGATCTGGTGGTGAACGCGCAAACCGTCACCACCAGCGGCAACCTGTTGGCCAGCCGCGCCCTGGCGATCACCGCCGCACAAGCGCTGACCAACCAGGGCGCGATCATCCAGGCCAAGAGCGTCGAGGTCAGCAGCGCCAAGCTCACCAACCAGGGCGCCACTGCGCGCCTGTTCGGTGAGCAGAGCCTGGCGATCAGCTCACCGGCCATCGTCAACCTTGGCGGCCTGATCCGCTTCGGCGAAGGCCAGGCCGCCACGCTCAACAGCGCGTCCCTGGACAACCGCCAGGGCCGTATCGAAATGGCCGGCGGCAGCCTGGTGCTCACCAGTGCCGACCTGAACAACAGCGGCGGGCAAGTCATCGCCAACGACCTGACCGTCAACGCCGGCAGCCTGAACAACCAGAACGGCGTACTGGTGGCCAGGACCGCGACCGTCACTGCCAGCAACCTCGACAACAGCCTCAAGGGCCTGATCCAGGCCGACGGCGGCGCGCTCAACCTCGCCGTTTCCAACACCTTCAACAACAATCAGGGTTTCGCCCAGGCCAGCACCGATCTGAACGTTACGGCCGGCACCCTCAGCAGCAACGCAGGCGGCGTACTGAGCGCCGACACCGGCAAGCTCACCCTCACCGCCGCACAACAGCTCAACAACGCCCAGGGCCGCTTGCAGGCCGGGCAGGGCGATATCGAACTGCACGCCGCCAACCTGGATAACCAGGGCGGCACGATCGTCGGCAAGCAACTGCTGCTCGACGTGGCCGGCGGCGACATCGACAACCGCGCCGGGCGCGTGTTGGGCGACCACCTCGACGTGCGTGCCTCGGGCCTCGACAACCGCAACGCCGGCCTGCTGGCCGGTGGCGCCCAGGGCGTAAGCCTGCTGCTCAAAGGCCCGGGCCAGTTGCTCAACGCCCAGGGCCGCATCCAGAGCGAGGGCCTGCTGCAACTGCAAGGCGAGCGCTTGGACAACAGCGCCGGCATCCTGCTGGGCCAGACCGTCGACGTCACCGCGCAGACCTTCACCAACAGCAAAAAAGGCGCGCTGATCAGCGATGGCGGCGACGTGGTGCTCAAGGTCAGCGACCTGCTCACCAACGTCGGCGGCCAGATCGACGCGGGCGAGCGCAGCGTGCTGGTCAAGCAACTCACCACCCTCAATAACGACGGCGGCACCCTGCGCGGCAAGCGCCTGGACATCGCCGCTCAGCACCTGAACAACGACAACGGCCAACTGTTGGCCGGCGCCGAAGGCCTGAGCTACAGCGGCCAGGATGTGAGCAACCGCAAGGGCCTGATCCTCAGCGGCGGCGCGCTCACCGAACTGAACACCACCCGCCTGGATAACCAGGGCGGTACCGTGCAGGGCGACAGCCTGACCGTCACCGCCAACAGCGTCGACAACGCCAGCGGCGGCCTGATGGCAAGCCTGGTCGGCAACCTGCAACTGACCGTAGAAGCCCTGGCCAACCGTGGCGGCAAACTGTTCGGCAAAGAACAAGTGACCGTCAGCGGCGCCACCCTCGACAACAGCGCGGGCGGCCAGGTCAGCGGCAATCAGATCAACCTGACCTCACGCGACACCCTCAGCAACCAGGGCGGCCTGATCGAAGCCAACCAGGGCCTGACCCTCACCGGCGGCAACCTGGACAACAGCGCCAGCGGGCAACTGCGGGCCCTGGGCGGCGCCAGCAGCAAACTCAACCTCAGCGGTGCGTTGAACAACCAGAACGGCACCCTCGAATTCGGCAGCCAGGCCTTCAGCCTTGACGCCGCCAGCCTCAACAACCAGAACGGCATGCTGCAACACGCCGGCACCGGCCTGTTCCACCTCAACACCGCCAGCCTCGCAGGCAGCCAAGGCAATATCCAGGGCATGGGCAGCGCCGACTGGGCATTCGGTAAAGTCGACGGCCTGGGCCGCGTGCAACTCAACGACGTGCTCACCTACAAGAGCGACCAAGGGCTGGCCCTCAAGGCCGGCGACCGCATGGCCAGCGCCAAGGGCTTGATCCTCAACGTGGCCAGCCTGGACAACGGCGGCGAACTGCTCAGCGACGGCGACATCAGCATCACCACCGGCGATATGAGCAATAGCGGCCGCGTCTCGGCCCTGCAAACACTCACCGTCGCCGCCAACAACCTCAGCCAGAACGGCGGCCGCCTGGCAGCCACCAATGCGCGCCTGACCCTGGGCGGCACCCTGGACAACCTCGGTTTCCTCACCGCCCGCCAGCAACTGGACATCGCCGCCGCGCAAATCAACAACCGTGGCACCCTCGGTGCCCAGGGTGCAGTGAACCTCACCGCAGTCAACAGCATCACCAATGCCGCCAACACGCTGCTGTTCAGCGGCGGCGACATGACCTTGCGCAGCAATGGCTTCAGCAACAGCTATGGCGATGTCTACAGCAAAGGCAACCTGAGCTTCGCCGCTCGCGATGGCGGGCGTGCCGTGCTGTTCAGCAACCGCTCCGGTACCGTTGAAAGCGAAGGCTCGATCGGCATCAATGCGGGCTTTATCGAAAACGCCAAAGATGAATTCGAACTCGGGCAAACGCTGACCACCGGCAGTTTGAGTTGGATCTGTGGCCAGCACTGCGGCGAGAGCGACAACTGGGAACGTGGCGAGATCACCATCTACGAGACGTACCTTGAGGCGGCGACCAAGGACTCGGTAGCGGCGCGCCTGGTGGCGGGCAAAAACATGCTGCTGCAAGGCGACACGGTGCAGAACCGCTACAGCCTGATGGCCGCCAATGGCGACCTGAGCATCACCGCCGGTGACCTGCTCAACCAGGGCGCCGCCACGCGCACGGGCCAGCGCAAGCTTGTCATCGGCACGCCAGGTCACGTCTCCGACGATTTGTTTGAACGCATGCAATACGTCGACGTGCCCGCGTTCAATGCGGCCACGGCGGCTGGGAATTTCGACAAGGCGCGCTTCGAAGAACTCAAAAGCCGCTCACCCAATAGCCTGCCGTTCGCCTACGCAAGTGACGTCACCACCTGGACCAACAACAGCGGCCCCGGCTACGACGCCACCCTGCAAGCGGGCGGCACGGTCAACCTCAACGTCGCCCGCACCCTGCAAAACGGTACGCTGCACAACAACACCCTGGCCCAGTTGACCGGCACCCTCGGCGACGACCAGACCGGCATCCCCGTCGGCGGCATCAATATCAACCTGAGCAAACACGTCAACGACCCGAGCGCCCAGGCGCCGGGCAGCGTATTGCCCGTCGTGGGCGTGGCCCCCGGTGGCGGCTTCGTACCGGTGGACTACACCGGCACCGCCTTCGCCCCGGTCGACCCCACCACCTCGCCCACCTTCCAACTGCCCAAGGGCGAGTACGGCCTGTTCGTCAAAAACGCCGACCCTACCAGCCACTACCTGATCGAGACCAACCCCGAGTTCACCTCGGTGTCGGGCTTCTTCAGCTCCGACTACATGCTCGGCAAACTCGGCTTCACCGCCGACAACGCCTGGCGCCGCCTCGGTGACGGCCAGTACGAAACCCGCCTGATCCGCGACGCCGTCCTCGCGCAAACCGGCCAACGCTTCCTCGCCGGCGGCCTGTACAGCGACGCCGACCAGTTCCGCTACCTGATGGACAACGGCCTCGCCAGCAAAGACGCCCTGCGCCTGAGCCTGGGCGTGGCCCTCACCGACCAGCAAGTCGGCGCCCTGACCCACGACATCGTGTGGATGGAAAACCGCGTCATCGAAGGCCAGACCGTGCTCGTGCCGGTGCTGTACCTGGCCCAGGCCGACTCGCGCAACGTGCGCGGCAACAGCCTCATCCAGGGCCGCGACCTCAACCTGGTCACCGGCGGCGACCTGATCAACGTCGGCACCCTGCGCGCCAGCAACAACCTCTCCGCCATCAGTAGCGGCAGCATTTATACCGGCGGCCTGGTCGAAGCCGGCAACAACCTCAACCTGCTGGCCCAGGACAGCATCCGCAACGCCATGGCCGGCGAAATCCGCGGCAAGCAAGTCAGCCTCACGGCGCTCAAAGGCGACATCACCAACGAGACCACCGCCATCCAGGTACGTGACGGCGCCGGCATGCGCACCCTCACCGACACCAGCGCCGGCACCATCGTCGCCCGCGAAAACCTCGCCATCGACGCCGGCCGCGACCTCACCAACCGAGGCGCACTGGTAGCGGGCAACGACGCTAACTTAACCGCCGGCCGCGACCTCAACCTCATCGCCGCCAGCGACACCAGCGTCAAACACGAGACCCGCAACGGCGGCGAGAAATCCAGCATCACCACCGACGTCAAAAACCTCGCCGCCAGCGTCACGGCGGGCGGCAACCTCAACATGCAGGCCGGGCAAGACGTCAACATCATCGGCAGCACCGCCACCGCCGGCAAAGACCTCAACATCGCCGCCGGCCGCGACCTCAACGTCGCCTCGGTCAGCGACATGCACAACGTTGAGGGCAAGGAAAAGGACGGCAAAAAACGCATCAAGACCTCGGACGACCAGACCACTCAAGTGGCGAGCGTGCTGACGGCGGGTGGGGATTTTGTCAGCCAGGCGGGGCGTGACACCACGATCGTGGCGAGCAGGATCAGTGCGGGGAATGAGGCTTATCTATATAGCGGGGATAAGTTGAGTTTGTTGGCTGCGCAGAACAGCACCTACAGCCTTTACGACATGAAGGAGAAGGGGGGCTGGGGCGCGAAGAAGACCAAGCGTGATGAGGTGACCCACGTTACAAATGTGGGGACTGAGATCAAGACTGGTGGTGATCTGTCGCTGGTCAGTGGCGGTGATCAGCTGTATCAGCGGGCCAAGCTTGAGAGCGGTAAGGACCTGGCCATCACCAGTGGCGGCGCGGTGACCTTCGAGGCGGTCAAAGACCTGCACCAGGAGAGCCACGAGAAGAGCAAGAGTGACCTGGCGTGGACCAGCGCGAAGGGCAAGGGGAATACCGACGAGACGTTGCGCCAAAGTGAGTTGAAGGCACAGGGTGAGTTGGCGATCAAGGCGGTTAACGGGCTGAAGATCGACATTAAACAGATTGATCAGAACACGGTTAGCCAGACGATTGATGTGATGGTCAAAGCAGACCCACAGTTGGCTTGGTTGAAAGAAGCCGAGAAGCGTGGGGATGTGGATTGGCGGCATGTGAAGGAGTTGCACGACTCCTTTAAATACAGCCACTCCAGCCTCGGCCAAGGCGCAATGCTGGCAATTATCATCGTTGTCACCGTGTTGACGGCGGGAGCGGCCAGTGCGCTAGCTGCTTCGGCAGGTAGCGCTGTAGGGGCCGGCTCCACTATGGCTGCCGCGACAGCCGCTACCGCTGCGACGTCGACCACCGCAGCAGTCGCAGGAACTGCAGCAGGGTTGGGCAACGTCATCGCGACTGCCTCGTTGACCTCGCTTGCCAGTACCGGCGTCGTCAGCACCATAAACAATAAAGGCAACTTGGGGGCCGCATTCAAGGAAACCTTCAGCAGCGACAGCTTGAAGCAGTCACTGATCGCGGGCGCTTCTGCGGGCTTTGTGAATTACGCCAGTGGCAATTGGTTTGGCGCGCAGAGCGACCCTGTAACTAACAAGGTAAGTGGACCAAGCGTCGTACCCCATTGGAATGACCCCGCAGCGATTGGCCGTTTTGGAACGATCCAATTGGCTGGCGGTGCCGTGCGCGGAACGCTCTCTGAAGCTCTTGGACAAGGCAGCTTCAAGGATGCAATGAAGGGCAGCCTTTTCGATGTAATGCAGGCGACCGCGTTCACCGGCGTTGGTGATTTTGGTAATGCCTTCAAACTTCAAGACAGCGACCTGAGCAAAACTGCACTGCATGCTGTTGTAGGTGGTTTGCTTTCAGAAGCAATGGGCGGCGACTTTAAAACGGGAGCGATGGCTGCGGGTGCTAACGAAGCCCTTATTGTGGCGTTGGATAAGTCGCCTTTGCTCAGTGGCAATGATCCAGCGGAACACGATCGTCTGGTCAATGCGGCTTCGAAACTGGTGGGATTGCTCGCTGCCGCGAGTGTTGATGGCGATGTCGCCATGGGCTCGGAAATCGCTGGGAATGCACAGTCATACAACCGCAAGTTGCACGTTCAAGAAGAGAAACGACTGGCCCAAGAGGCCAAGAGTTTAGATGCCACCAAAGGTCAAAGCCGATCTGGTTTTGAGTGGGATGCGCTCCTAACGTTTGTTGCCGGAGGCGAGGTCGATCAGAAAACCAACAATGAGCTTCAAGGGATTCTGGCCGGTTACGGTCCTTCTAACCCTGAAGGGCAAGCATTAGGTGACGACCTGACTGTTGCGCGGGGAGTTATCACCAAGCTGCAAAACGAGAAAGTCCTGCTGACCTGGGGAGATGGCAGCCCCATTGTTGCCAACGGGGATCAGGTCGTTGCGTTCAAGTCCACAGAAAAGCAGTACAAGGATTCGCTGCTGTTCAATCCTTCAAGTAACACAACCTACAACAACGAACCTGGTGGCATGGGTGTTGTGCCTGATGCGTGGTCCGAGCAATACGGAGAGCGTACGGCTATCACGAAACTCCCTGAGATCGCCGCGCTCAGTTCTGACGCCGCCTCCCAAGCAGAGCAAATAGACCGGCTACGTGTTTTGGCAAGTGGTGGCATTAATTCAGATATTGATCTCAAGCTGCTTGCTGAGCTTATGCCCATAGGTGGAGTAGGCAAGGGAGCATTGTTAAGCGCAATCAAAGAGTTGGCCGCGCGCGACGCATTAGCGGTTAAAGGTACGGAGGCTATCGCTGGCAAGGCTGCAGAAACTGTTGCCGGAAAGGGCATTGAGTCAGCCGCTGGTAAAGGCTTGGATGCGGCGGCGGGTAAGGGGACTGAACAGTTTGCCAACCAAGCACAGGCCAAATTAGCAGGCTATAGCCCATGCTGTTTTGCAGCCGGGACTATGGTCGCCACCCCTGATGGTGAACGAGCCATTGACGCGCTCAGGGTGGGCGACGTCGTCTGGACTAAACCTGAAGAAGGCGGTGAGCCGTTCGCGTCGAAGGTCTCAGCAACCCACATTCGCACGGATCAACCGATCTATCAGCTGACGCTTGTGAAGAACGGCAGTGCCGGTCAAGGTATCACTGAGACTCTGCAAGTGACGCCGGGTCATCCGTTCTACGTGCCTAAGCGCAAAGGCTTTGTGCCACTTATAGAGCTCAAGCCGGGTGATCAACTGCAGTCGTTGGGGGATGGGGCGACTCAAGAGGCTTCGATCTCCGTTGTATCAATAAAGCTGCTGCAGTCGCAGGGTAAAACGTACAACCTGACGGTGGATATTGGACATACGTTCTATGTTGGCAAGCTAAGTACCTGGGTACATAACATTGGGCCTTGTTATACCTGTAATGCGGGAAGCTGTTCGATTCATGAGGTGCCTTCTGCCGGATCGCCTGTAAGCGAAAGCCACACTGACCGGACGTTTCAAGAGCTTGTGCCTGACGGCAAAGTGCCTAGCGTTCGTAACGGCGCTTTCACACGTTGGTTTGACGACCTGTCGCCAGCAGAGCTAGACGTGCTTTGGGAAAACAGGGCTACCCGAGAGGCAATTGAGGCGAGAATTCGTCAGCCAGGAGGTTTGCATGAGTGGTGTATGGTTTGTCGCGCTCCTGAATTCAAACAATGGGGGGTGCCGATGAGTGAAATTCAGCGTTTCAGAACAAAAACATCCGAATTGACATGGGTCAACCCTATTGATGGGGTACCAGGCGGTCACGGTGGGAATGCTTCAGGTGCTTTCCATAATGAGCTAAAAGCTGTTATTGATAACAGTAAGTCCCTAAACGAATTTAATAAGGGCGTAACGGCATTGCGCGATCGATGGAAAATCGATCCTTCTCTTTTGCCGGAGTTACCAAGAGGAAGAAATTAATGCCTACCCTTTTAAATGACTGGTGCGCTTTTTGTGAGGGAAGAACTTATTTTGATAAGTCGCATTTTTTAGCTCTGTTCAAAGTACATTCTTCTCTAACTGAAATTACTGAAGCGTTAAGCTATTTTCCTCAAGCTGACAGTTTGGTATCGCGCGTGAATGAGGTGATCCAAGCTGGTACGCTTGAAGATAAGTTATATCTATGCCCGACGATTGAATCTAGCGACTTTGAATTGATGCAAAAGGCAAAACTCTGGTTGCAAGCTCAGGCAAGTTTCTGTAAGTCTCTTGGAGACGACGAGTTATACGGGATATGCCAACGTGCAAAACTGTTGTATGGAAGTAAAGATCAATTTAACGATTATGATAAATTAGACGTTCCCAGCAACTGGATACTTGAACTGGTGGGGGATCAGGTCAGGGATTGCAGGTTGCTAAAAACAGAGCAAGAGTACGCACTGTTTGAGGCCCTTTACGGAGTTGCCGCTGATTATTATTTGGCTTGGTATATGGGGCAGCCTTTAATAAATCTGGATTTTGACTTTCGTTCATATTTCGAATTTTGGCGCTTAGGCGGTATTGGGTATCTCAGTGAAGATAAGTTCTTTGTTTGTCGAAAATAAAAGAGTGGGGGAAATGTATTTAGATCTGTTATGGCAGTACAAGACCTATTAGATAATATCTATCCCCCCTAAAAAAGGGGAGATTCGAGGGCGGAAAGTGATTACAGAAAGAACTGATCGTTACAGTGATGAACTTTTAGGGTTTGTAATCACCTGTCTGTTCTGCGAGGCTATTGATAGATTGGAGTTACAATCGTGGTGCGCAGGATTTTTAGGGGAGGAGGGAGCTCCAGATTTTTTATATGATTTGATTGAATTTGATGAGCCTATTTTCAAGATCTACAAAGTAATTGGCTATGTTCCAAATTGGAGTCGCTCTAAAAACGAGGAATATGCTTTATATGGAATAGCACTGCTCCGTGGCACGGTACCCTACGATATGCCGCTTTCGGCTACCGAAATGTTGGACGAGCTAGCCCGGTTGCCAGCGATACAGCATATGTTTCGTAAAGTATTTCCAAGTGTTGTATTTTAAAAGGTAGGATAGATTTTTTTGGGGTAGAGATGAGGGTGTGTTAGCAATAATGTGGAAATGAAAAAAAGGGGACTAAAAAATGGGACAAATTTATTTAAATTAAAGTTGAAAAGCCTATTAAATAAATCTGTCCCATTTTGTTGGAACATTACCGCCGAATAAAGCTGGCTTAACTAAGCCAATGTCTGAGGTGAAGGTGGATCCGGTGGATTGGGGGGATAAATGATTAATGTTAATTTTGAGACGGGCGAGATATTAACTCTACCTTTAAATGGTTTTGTTGGTGCAAGTTTGAAAGGGTTGCAGTTGCATCGCGCTATATTTGATGAGCTTAATATTGGAAGTGCCGACTTTTCTGGTTCGAATCTGAGAAGTGCCTCATTTGTTAACGCGTTTATAGATCGAGCTATATTTGATCGAGCAGCTCTGATGAATTCAAATTTTATGAATTCAGTTATGAGTAATACTTCTTTCGCAGGCGCAATGGCAGCATTTGCTGATTTTGCCGGTGCAAATCTTTCATGTGCAAGTTTTGATGGTGCTGATATTGGTGGTGCTAGCTTTATTAGATCAAATTTATGTGGCGCTGATCTTTGTGCAAATAGAATCGAAGAGGCGTTTTTTTTGGGCGCTACGTATAATGACGCTACTGTCTGGCCAAGTGGGTTTCGACCAGAAAGTTATGGTGCGATTAAAGTGCTTAAACGAGAGTAGAAAAGGGGGGCGTTATTTATGTTAGAGTTGAAAAGCATATTAAATAAATCTGTCCCCTTTTTCTATCGTGGTTGTATTTGATGTCGATGCTAAACTCCATAGTGAAATTATGGCTAACGCAGTTCCTCAACGTCCGATTCCAGGAGTCAACCGAGACCCGTCAGCGCCTAAAATTGTAGATCCGACCAAGCCTGGGACAGCCCTGGAACTTCCTAAGGTGTGGGAATCGTTGCTTGAAAAGCACTCAAGCAACGCCCGCATTTACGCTCATGAAGAATTTTTAAAGGAGTTCGGGAATTGAATTTAAATAAAGAAGTGCTTGATGGTTTATGGTCTGGTGAGAAAAGTATCTGTTTTTTTGTAAGTGGTGCTAAGTGTTATTGGGTTTTGGATTATAAGTATAACTTTTCATTGGATGCGGAAAAAGACTATCGCGCATATTTGGATAAAGGGCATATAACCCAGGCGCAGTATGAAGAAGCGTGTAGGGTGTTCCGTGGTGGAATTTTAAAGCTAACAGCCGATAATTTTTCGCAGTATCTAAATAGTGTTAGTGAAGGTGTGTTGACGGGTGAAGACCTTTCAAAAATTTTTGAGCTGGATGACGACTGTAGTTTACCCCGGTTGTTGAAAGAGGTTGAGGGCTACTTTTTGTCAGGCGCGAGTTTGAGTGCGGATATATTCGGTCTTGTTGGCCGTGTAGCGTCTAGGTTGCCCGTATTCTATATTAATTTTGATAGAAGAATATATATGCATATGGATCAAGACCGATTCCACGAGGAACTCTCATATTCTGATTGGACATCCAAGTGTTCAGATTTTAGTTTTTTAATACCAGATGCTGAGAGATATTGGATGAAGAGCGGTGATCTCTGGAAGTTTCGCTATGTTTAGTCGTGGTGTTGAGGCGATTTATTCGTGAATCTGACACAAAAATGGCCTTTCGTCGTGCTATAACTAAGGTGGGCGTCAAGATTTGATGGGCGAAGTTGCGTTTATTTAGGGGGGTAAGCCTTTTGGGTTTAGTTTTCAAGTTCGCCTAACTTTCAAGAGTGTTATGTATGAAAAAAATTTTCGTAGTTTTTTGCACTTTATTTCTGCTGGTTGGCTGCGTAACACAAGACCTGAGCATTGAAAACCGCCATAAAATCACGACTGTCACTATTTTGCCTGCCTCGTTTTCGGAGCAGCAGTTCAAGTACACCAGCATGGATCAAGCCTGGGGGGCCGGCTTAGGTGCCGGTGCCGGGGTGGCTGTGGGAATGGCATCGGATTCGTCCAAAGTCGCTACCAGTGCTATGGCTGGCGTGGGTGTGGCAGCGGGCGCGAAAGTGGCTGATGGTGGAGCTTCAAGTCCACGGCAGGCAATTTTGTTGAACTTGCAGCGTAACGAAATAGATCCAAGGCAGTTGTTCAAACAACTGTTGGAGGCACGGATCAGTGCTGAGCATTTATTCAAAGTTGAACCGGAGGGCGGCCGGGCCGATGCGCATATAGAATTTGTCGTGTCCGAATGGGGCTTTGCCTTGAAAAACTACAGTGCAGAGCTTTATCCCACAGTGGGCATTGTAGCGACCATGAAGCTCGGCGACGCAGTAGTTTGGAGGAATTTCGAAACTGTAACAGCGTTCAGTGAGGGAAATGTCCAGGCGTATACACCTCAGGAGTACGCAACAAACCCTGAAGCTCTCCGTAGCGCTTTGCAGAATGCTTTCGAGTTAGTGATAGCTAAACTAATGGCTGACTTAAACCAATAGGCGCTATAAGGGATAGAGAGAAAATGGCACAGATTTATTTAAATTTTAGCTGGGAAAGTGTATCAGATAAACCTGTCCTATTTTGTTGTGCTTAATTGCATAGGGCGCGGCGAGTTATGACGGATAAACAAGTATGTGAGCTGACGATTGATGATCTTGGTAGTTATAGCGTTTGGTTCTTTCCGATGGACGACACCGTGGAGGACGAATTAACTATACGCCCCCTCGCCGAACAGGAAACGTGCTCAGACTTTCAGATTATCGTTCGAGCTGATTTTTTTGGTGAAAATGGCTCTGTGTATTGCGGTTATTTGTATTGGGACTCCAATCTTGCAGTTGAATACTTGAGGCCTGTTGTATTGTCTGGAACGGGAGAGGCCGTAAGTTTTTGGAACGGTATAGTAACTCCCGCGTGGGAAAGTTCGGAGTTCGCCGATTTGATTAGATCCGAGTTGCCTATTTCTTATACCTCAGAACCGATTTTTGGTCTTCCTTCCATTTGCGGAAAACTGGAGGGACTTTATTATCTTTCTGATGATCAAGTTTGCTGCGTGAAATGACGAAAAAAGTGGACCGGTTTTTTGGTTGGATTGCTCACGCACAAAGCGGGCGACACAAAGGCCGCCCGATTTTCACTCAAGGAAAAGGGGACAGATTTATTTAAGTTAGAGTTGAAAGGTATATTAAATAAATCTGTCCCCTTTCGTTCAGTCCCCTTTTGTTCACAGCAAAATTGGACACATAGGTGGTGAAGCTATGGGGGGCGGAAAGTGATTATAGAAAAAACTGAGCGTTACAGTGATGAGCTTTTAGGGTTTGTAATTACCTGTCTGTTCTGCGAGGCTATTGATAGATCAGAGTTACAATCGTGGTGCGCAGGATTTTTAGGGGCGGAGGGAGCTCCAGATTTTTTATATGATTTGATTGAGTTTGATGAGCCTATTTTCAAGATCTACAAAGTAATTGGCTATGTTCCAAATTGGAGTCACTCTAAAAACGAGGAATATGCCTTATATGGAATAGCACTGCTCCGTGGCACGGTACCCTACGATATGCCGCTTTCGGCTGCCGAAATGTTGGACGAACTAGCCCGGTTGCCAGCGATACAGCATATGTTTCGTAAAGTATTTCCAAGTGTTGTATTTTAAAAGGTAGGATAGATTTTTTTGGGTTAGAGATGAGGGTGTGTTAGCAATAATGTGGAAATGAAAAAAGGAGACTGAAAAAAAGGGGAAGAATTTATTTAAGTTAGAGTTGAAAAATACCTATTAAATAAATCTGTCCCCTTTTGTTCGTGCCGCCTGCTCTGCTTGTAAATTATGGAGCACTGTACGATAAGTAGCGCCCAGCAATTGAGTCGGAGAAAAAGCGTGAAAATTAATAAATGGCTTTTAGTAGTATTATTGTCGGCCTTGGCTGGCTGCGCACCTTCCCATTCCAATTGGGAAAATGGAATGAATCTATGGGTAGGTACTCATTTCGATTCCCACCTTTACAAAGACTGCACTCGAGGATGTGGCGACTCATATTGGTCGCCTGTAAATAAAAATAAGACCTTTGATAAGGTTGTTGATGAAAACGGAGGCAGGCGGTATTACATAACTTGGATTAGAGATTGCCGATATTCGGTTTTTGTCGCTGCGGATCGGCTAATAAAGTCATGGAGATACGAAACTTCTAACGTAAAAGGATGTTATGTCTTTTAACTGCTGTTTTAAGGGTAAAGAAAAGAGAGAAAAGGGGGCGGATTTATTTAAATTAGAGTTTAAAGGTGCATTAAATAAATCAGTCCTTTTGTTGAGACGAACGAATTAGTATGGTTTCCAATTTCGGTGAGCTGCAGAAAACCGTGAGTTTGATAGGCGCTAAGTTGGGAGCGCCTAAGTCTATGCTGTTGGTTAGAGAGAGCTCCCCCGAAGATGGTACTCCTCACGTGGAGTTTAAAAGTGAGGGTTTTGAATATGTCTCCTCAGAAAGAGGTTATGAGATTTTCAGAAAGCACACGCATTCGCTGGATGAACTTCTCTTTTGGATAATCAGTCGTGTAGCTTTCAATATGGCGGTAGATTACGAGCTCTCCCATCGTGCTGCCGGAAAAGACTCCAGAATAATGATTTTTGAAAAGTACCTCTCGGAACTTAGTAGGATTAATAAGGAATGGGGAAAAAAAGCGTCTGATGAAATCGAGGCGGTACTGCTCGCCGCTCCATTTTCAGATAGTTGAAGTCGATGGGAATGATCAGGAAAGGTTAAGGGTTTGAGAAAAGGTGAGAAAAGGAGACAGATTTATTTAAATTAGAGTTGAAAAGCATATTAAATAAATCTGTCCCCTTTTGTTCGAAATATTTCTGTAAGGGTGGCACGGTAATGACTAAATATAAGCTTGAGTTTCGGCATAGACCTAGTGTTTCAGAGTCTATCGAAGAGAGGCATAAAGATTTTTTGAGAGCTATAGGCGATTTGGGCGTTCCGTGGAGTTTGAACGATGCCTTTGAAGTTCCCCCTATTGGAAGCGAGTTGGTGACCTCGGTGTCATTGGATAAGCTACTTCCAGTCGGCGTTAAAGGTCGAATTTCATATGCTCTGCGAGATCAGAAGTATCTCCAAGATGATGCGCAGTTTGATGATACGCTATTTATTGAATTTACAGACTCCAAAGTCGACTATTCGTATTTGTTGAAGGTTGTTTTTCCTGTTTATATAAAGGCGTTTGGCTCCTATCGCTCAGCTTTACATGATTGGAGTGTTACGAGGAGCGATTGGCCTTTAGTGTTGGAAGCTTGTGATGCTACAAAAAAAGACGTTAACGGTAGGGATGGCGTTTTTCGTATAAATGCAGCGAATTATTTCGATAAGGAGTTGTGTTTTCGCGCCTTTGAAAAAGGGCCTCGTGAACTTGTTGATTTGTTGAATGGTTATGTAGAAGAAGTGTGTGAGTTTGAAGAGGGGGTTTTGATTGTAATTAGTTATACTCCGCTTTCTGCCGACGAACTACTCAGTGCGGGTGATCGAATAAAGAGCTTAGTGGTTTGATTTTTTGTCTAGTCAAATTGGTTGGTGTATTGCAGTTTTGATTGCAAACGAAAAGGGGGCAGATTTATTTAAATTAGAGTTTAAAGGCGCACTAAATAAATCTGTCCCCTTTTTCACCTTTTTCATTTACGCAATACCTACTGGGGTAGGAGTTTGGATACAGTCCTGGTTGAAAAATCGTAAAGAGCGTGAGTCTAACGATAAAGACAGGGGCCAAGGGAATTGAGCACAAAGCGGGCGACACAAAGGCCGCCCGGTTTTCACTCAGGACGGATCGGCATTAAGCCTGCGACTGATGACATCCAGCAAATCACACCCATCGCGCAGCGGAATGGCCAGCAAGTGGGCGAAGTCTGAAAGCACTACGGCATCGCTGCTGAGTTGTTCGCGGAAGGCCAGGTTTTCCAGCAGTTGGGTGACGGCCCGAATGCGGTGCACGGCGGCGTCGTGAAGGACGTCGAGAGGTGCCTGGGTGTCGATGATCAGGGCTGGGACGGTGCAGTCGTGGCCGGTTAGGGGCATGTATCTATTCATACTTAACACTCTGTTTTTGGTGGTTGAAGCCACCACTCAATCGTCGCCAAACGAATGGGTGGCAGCTGTACGCAGGTTGGCGAACCGGCAACAGAGTAAACCGGCAGACCCGAAGGTCTCCCGCGCACAGCCGCCATAACGAGCACAGCTTTGCGGGTGCAAAAACACCTGCATGAAGCGGATTGCTTTTGCACTCTGTTGTCAGGTCGCCAAACCTGATCGCCGTATGGGCGACGGCCGGACTATAAGCCCCTCACCCAAAACCGCGCAAGGCATCACAGCAATGGCACAATGCTTCGGGCCATGCCATAAAAATGAGATCCCGCCATCATCGGCACTCTCAAAACCGCTCCACCGTTACCCACAAGGAAGAAATACATGATCAAGTTGTTCTGCAAAGCCGCTGTCGTTCTGTCCCTTGCCACGCTGTTTGGCTGTTCCTCGACGCCGTCGGTGGAGAAGATGCAGGCTGACGTGGCGAACTATTCGCTGCCCAAGGCCGCCGTGGCCGATAAAGGTTTGGTGTACGTCGTGCGCCCTAGCAATGTCGGGATGATGGTGCGGTTCAACGTGTTCCTGGATGACAAGGAAGCCGACTCGGAGATGGGTTACAACCGTGGTAACCAGTACATCTATTTTTTCGTGACGCCGGGCAAACACGTGATCAGCTCCAAGGCTGAAAACTGGGCGGATATGCCGATTGATGTAAAGGCGGGTGAGGTGGTTTACCTCAAGCAGGAGGTCGAAATGGGCTTCGCCGTGGCGCGTAACAGCCTCAAAGCGCTGAGCGAAGTCGAAGGCCGTTATCTGGTCAAGGATGCGTCCTTGGGCACCATTGCCAAAGAAAGCAAATGAGTTGAGCCAGTGTGTCGGCAGGGCCCAGGCTCTGCCGACTTTTCGTATTCACTGCAAACATTAAAGGACTGATGTGAAAAACCTCCTTTTCATTCTCCTCACCACCCTCATCCTCGGCGGCTGCGTCAGCCACCCCCTCACTCCCGAAAACCGCGCGCAGATCAAGACCGTCAAAGTCCTGCCCGTGAAGTGGGAAAAGAACATGGTGTACTTCGGCCGCGAACAGGCCTGGGGCGCGGCCCTGGGTGCCGGGGTTGGCGCCGGTGTTGGCATGGCCAGCGGGGCGTCCAAGCTGGGTACTGCGGCGTTGAGCGGCGCCGGGTTTGCCGGCGGCATGAAGCTTGGGCAGTTGGCCGAGATGCCGACGCCGGTGGCTATTCTGACGGTGATGGAGGCGGAAAAACTCGATGTAGGCGTGTTGCTCAAGCAGGGCTTTATCGATGAGTTGGGTAAGATTTCGACGCTCAAGGTGGTCGGCGATGATGAGCCCGCCGATGCGCAGATTCAACTGACCGTGTCCGAGTGGGGCTTTCGCCTGACCCAGGGTTTCAGCAGTGTGATTTATCCGACCCTTAACGTGTTAGCGCAGATGGATCGCGGCGATGAGATGGTCTGGCGCACCTTTGAAGCGGTCACGCCGTTTAATGGTCAGAACGTTTATGGCTATACACCGTTAACCTACCGCACGGACCCTGAAGCCTTGCGCCGGGCGTTGACCGGGATTACGCAGATTTCTGCGCAGTACCTGGTGAAGGAGCTCAAGTAGGGCTGTGCGAAGGCTGGCGGCTGTTGGTGTGCGGGCTTGGGCTAATGCCAGTCAGGGTTAAGCGCAGTTCCCCTGTGGGAGCGGGCTTGCCCGCGAAGGCGGTGTGTCAGTCACCGCAACTACTACTGCACTAACGCTATCGCAGGCAAGCCAGCTCCCACATTGGATCTTCGTTGCTTTGGGCATTGCGTTCGTTTAATTGATCGGCATTGGGCTTGCCCGCGAAGGCGGTGTGTCAGTCGCTGCATCTGTTGCTGCACTATCGCTTTCGCAGGCAAGTCAGCTCCCACATTGGATCTTCGTTGCTTTGAACATTGCGTTCGTTTAATTGATCGGCATTGGGCTTGCCCGCGAAGGCGGTGTGTCAGTCGCTTCATCTGTTGCTGCACTACCGCTTTCGCAGGCAAGCCAGCTCCCACATTGGATCTTCGTTGCTTTGGGCATTGCGTTCGTTTAATTGATCGGTATTGGGCTTGCCCGCGAAGGCGGTGTGTCAGTCGCTGCATCTGTTGCTGCACTACCGCTTTCGCAGGCAAGCCAGCTCCCACATTGGATCTTCGTTGCTTTGGGCATTGCGTTCGTTTAATTGATCGGCATTGGGCTTGCCCGCGAAGGCGGTGTGTCAGTCGCTGCATCTGTTGCTGCACTACCGCTTTCGCAGGCAAGCCAGCTCCCACATTGGATCTTCGTTGCTTTGGGCATTGCGTTCGTTTAATTGATCGGCATTGGGCTTGCCCGCGAAGGCGGTGTGTCAGTCGCTGCATCTGTTGCTGCACTATCGCTTTCGCAGGCAAGCCAGCTCCCACATTGGATCTTCGTTGCTTTGAGTATTGCGGTCGGCAGTAGGGTAAGCCCCCCACCTATGGCCGAAACAACTTGAGAACCGCTCTCAACCCCGTAAAATGCCGCAGCCGTTGCATCACCGTCTTTCAGGGAAGAATCCAGGCCAGCGCGTTTTCAGGCTGCCTTTCTCCTTGGAAAACCCAGCAACGCTGATTTCCTCACCCAAGGAGCACCCTGTGAAGACACTGTCCAAAATCCTGCTGTCGGGCCTCACCGCCGCGGCGCTGTTGACCGTGGCCGGTTGTGCCACCGAGAGCAACCGCGCGATGCCGGTGGAGCAAGTCGCCAGCGCCCACGTTGCCTATTCCGGCGTGCGTGTGCCGATTGCCGTGGGTAAGTTCGATAACCGCTCCAGCTACATGCGCGGCATCTTCTCCGATGGCGTTGACCGTCTCGGCGGCCAGGCCAAGACCATCCTCATCACCCACTTGCAGCAGACCAACCGCTTCAGCGTGCTGGACCGTGACAACATGGGTGAAATCTCCCAGGAAGCCAAAATCAAAGGCACCGTGCAGAAGCTCAAGGGCGCTGACTACGTAGTGACTGGCGATGTAACCGAGTTCGGCCGCAAAGAAACCGGCGACCGCCAGTTGTTCGGCATTCTCGGCCGTGGCAAGACCCAAGTGGCCTACGCCAAAGTCGCGTTGAATATCGTCAACATCAACACCTCTGAAGTGGTGTATTCCACCCAGGGCGCTGGTGAGTACGCGCTGTCCAACCGTGAAGTGATCGGCTTCGGCGGCACCGCCAGCTATGACTCCACCCTCAATGGCAAGGTGCTGGACCTGGCCATGCGCGAAGCGATCAACCGCCTGGTCGACGGCATCAACGCCGGCGCCTGGAACCCGCGTAACTGATCAGCCAAACCACAAGGAGCAGTACACGGATGAGCAAGGCAGTGAAGTTAGCGCTGACGCTGGCAGCAATCGCGACGGTAGCCGGGTGCCAAACGGCGCCCCAGCCCCTGTATCAATGGGAAAGCTACCAGCCGCAGGTTTACGAGTACTTCAAGGGCGAGCCCAAGGAAGCGCAGGTGGAAGCACTGGAGCGCGATCTGCAGAAGATCAACGCCAGTGGCCGCAAGGCACCGCCGGGTTACCACGCGCACCTGGGCATGCTGTACATGAACATGGGCAAGGATGACCAGATGGTGCAGGAGTTTCGCACCGAGAAGGCGTTGTTCCCTGAGTCTGCTGCGTACATGGACTTTCTGTTGAAAAACGCCAAAGCCGGAGTCGCCACCAAATGAGCCTGTTAAAACTCACCGGCGCCTTGCTGGCCCTGGCGTTGCTCGGCGGTTGCGCCGCACCCAAGACGGTTGATTATTCGGCGTACAAACAGGCGCGGCCCAAGTCGATCCTGGTACTGCCGCCGATCAATGAATCGCCGGAAGTGCAGGCGTCTTACAGCCTGGTGTCGCAAGTCACCTACCCGCTGGCCGAAGCCGGCTACTACGTGTTGCCGATTGCCCTGGTGGACGAAACCTTCCGCCAGAACGGCCTCACCACCGCCAACGATATCCAGGCCGTACAACCGGCCAAGCTGCATGACATCTTTGGTGCGGACGCGGCGCTGTACATCACCATCAGCGAGTACGGCACCCAGTACATGCTGATCTCCAGCGACACCTCGGTGACGGCCTCGGCCAAACTGGTGGACCTGCGCACCGGCACCACCTTGTGGACAGGTTCTGCGCGGGCGTCGAGCGAGGAGGGCAACAACAACGGCGGCGGCCTGGTGGGCATGCTGATCACGGCGGCGGTCAAGCAGGTGATCAACAGCTCTACCGATGCGGCGCACCCGATTGCCGGTATCACCAGCGCGCGGTTGCTGTCGGCAGGGCAACGCACCGGCATCTTGTACGGCCCGCGTAACCCGAAATACGGCACGGACTAAGAGAACACCGCCATTCAACTGTGGGAGCTGGCTTGCCTGCGATAGCGGTGGACCAGTGCTGGAAAGGCTGCCTGACACACCGCTATCGCAGGCAAGCCAGCTCCCACATTGATCGGGGTGAATTTCCAAGGTTTAACCCGAACCCAACCTTCCTCGCGTCTGACCTTGTGAACGGACTATTCATTCACGAGGTTCAGCCCATGTCCCGCCCTCTGCTCTGCCTGCGTCCCGCTGCCCAAGGCTTCACCGTTACCCTGCTGGTAGCGCTGGCCGGGTGTGGGCTGTCTTCCTCTCCCGAGATGGCCAAACCCGCACAACCCATCGCCGAGTTGCACAGCGCGCCGGTTGAGGGCGCGATGGTCAAGCGGATGGCCATGCCGACACCGATGGCGGTGCGAGAAATGGCGACGATGGACTACCGCAGCGAACCCCGCGAGCAATACGCCAACCTGCCCGACAACCCCGTGCACCGCGTCGCCGAAACTCCGGTCTCCACCTTCAGCGTGGATGTCGACACGGGCAGCTACGCCAACGTACGGCGCTTCCTCAACCAAGGCCGTCTACCGCCCGAAGGCGCGGTGCGATTGGAGGAAATGGTCAACTACTTTCCCTACAATTACGCGCTGCCCACCGATGGTTCGCCCTTTGGCGTCACCACCGAAGTCGCCACCACGCCATGGAACCCGCGCACAAAACTGCTGCGCATCGGCATCAAGGCCTCCGATAAACCCGTGGCCGAACTGGCGCCCGCCAACCTGGTGTTCCTGGTGGACGTGTCCGGCTCCATGGACCGTCGCGAAGGCTTGCCGCTGGTCAAAAGCACGCTGAAATTACTGGTGGATCAACTGCGTGATCAGGACCGCGTGTCACTGGTGGTCTACGCCGGTGAATCCCGCGTGGTGCTCAAGCCCACCTCGGGCAGTGAAAAAGCCAAGATCCGCAACGCCATCGACCAACTCACCGCCGGCGGTTCCACGGCGGGCGCGTCCGGCATCGAACTGGCCTACCAGATGGCCCGCGAAGGCTTTATTGCCAACGGCATCAACCGCATCCTGCTGGCTACCGACGGCGACTTCAATGTGGGCATCAGCGATTTCGACAGCCTCAAGCAAATGGCCGTGGCTCAGCGTAAAAGCGGCGTATCCCTGACCACCCTCGGCTTTGGTGTGGATAACTACAACGAACACCTGATGGAACAACTGGCCGACGCGGGCGACGGCAACTACGCCTACATCGACAACCTGCGCGAAGCGCGCAAAGTGCTGGTGGAGCAACTCAGTTCTACCCTGGCCGTGGTGGCGCGGGATGTGAAACTGCAGGTGGAATTCAACCCGGCCCAGGTCAGCGAATACCGCCTGCTGGGTTATGAAAACCGCGCCCTGAAACGTGAGGATTTCAACAACGACAAGGTCGATGCCGGCGAGATTGGCGCAGGGCACACGGTGACCGCGCTGTATGAAATCGTGCCCAAGGGCGAGAAGGGCTGGTTGGAGCCTCTGCGTTACGCCGCCGCACCTGCGACCGAAGGCCAATCCGATGAGCTGGCGATGCTGCGGGTGCGCTACAAACCAGCTGCGGGCGGTAACAGCCAGTTGATCGAACGCCCTATCGCCAACCAGGCCACCCCAGCCAGCGACGACCTGCGCTTCTCGTCTGCCGTGGCCGCCTTCGCCCAACAGCTCAAGGGCGATGGCCGCTACACTGGCACCATGAGCTTGCAAGACACCGCCAAATTGGCGCGCTCGGCCCGCGGCGATGACCCGTTCGGGCTGCGCAACGAATTCGTGCAACTGGTGGAGTTGGCCCAAAGCCTCAAACCAGAATCCCGAACACAACAATGAACCAATGTGGGAGCTGGCTTGCCTGCGATGCAGACAACTCGGTTCACCAGGCACACCGAGTGGATGCCATCGCAGCGTTGCGACGATTCGACAAGCCAGCTCCCACACTAACCCTGCTTCGGCTGACCAAAAGGAGTTCGCCCACTACATGGCCGTTCCAGACGACTCACCCAGCGACGAATCGCTGCTGGCCCGCTACCGAACCGGTGACGCGGGCGCCTTCGAAACCTTGTACACGCGCCATCGCCAGGGCCTGTACCGCTTCCTCGTGTCCCTGTGCAACAAAGCCGAACTGGCCGAAGAAATCTACCAGGACACCTGGCTCAGCCTCATCCGCAGCACCACCCAGCCACAAGGCCGGGCGAGTTTTCGCACCTGGTTGTTCCAGATCGCCCGCAACCGCCTGATCGACCATTGGCGCAAGCACGGCATCCACAACCCCCTGCATGACAGCTACGATGAACAGCTGCACGCCCAGGCCGACGACAGCGACGGCCCCGAGCAGCAACTGACCCTCAGCCGCGACCAGGCGCGCCTCGACGCGGCCCTGCAAGCGTTGCCCGAAGACCAGCGCGAAGTGTTTCTGCTGCGCCTGCACGGCGACCTCGAAGTACCGCAAATCGCTACCCTCACCGGCGCCCCGCTGGAAACCGTAAAAAGCCGCCTGCGCTACGCCCTGCAAAAATTGCGGCGCCTGCTGGCCGAGGAGGTATCCGTATGACTGACTCCCGACACACCCCAGACGACGCGCTGCTCCAGCACTATCGTCAACACAACACGGGCGAGCCGCCCGCGTCCCTCGACGCCTTCATCCTCAACGCCGCCCGCCGCGAAGCCCCGCAGCCGCAACCCAGCCTGTGGCAACGCTGGCTGCAAGCCTGCCAACGC
Organism: Pseudomonas sp. FSL L8-0168; assembly: GCF_037976155.1. Lineage (NCBI taxonomy): Bacteria > Pseudomonadati > Pseudomonadota > Gammaproteobacteria > Pseudomonadales > Pseudomonadaceae > Pseudomonas > Pseudomonas sp. FSL L8-0168. Next base: position 5,561,858 of record NZ_CP150262.1, read on the forward strand.
CCGCGCTGGCAAATGGCATTCGCCACCGTCGCCGGGTTGGCACTGATGATCGGCGTGGTCATGCGCTCCCCGGTGCAGCAACCTGAAATCTCCACCGCGACATTCTCCGCGCCGCGCCACGAAGAAGCCGCCCAGCCAGCGCCGCAAGCCTTCTCCGCCCCCGCGCCCATGGCCCGGATGGCGATAGCGCCACGGGTTGAAAGTGCGCCAGCTCAAGCCGAAAGCGCAGTGGCGGATCAGCCAGCGCTGAAACTCAGCAAACGGGCGCTGCCGACGTTGGAAGAGGGTCTGCAGGAAATTGTGAACCTGCGTCGAGCGGGGGAAACCAAGGCGGCGGACGAGAAACTGCTGGCGCTGTACCAACGCTTCCCGCAGGAGGATTTGCCGGCACGGTTAGAAGCACTGCAAACGCGTTAAATCTGCCGCCACGAAAAAAGCCCCAGGCCTGTCGACCTGGGGCTTTTTATTACAACCCGCCGTAGGCTCGGTACCAGCCCACCGTGTCCGCTAGGGTCTGCTCCAACCCGCGAAAGCTCAGCCCCAGTTCCTCTTCACTTTTACGGTGGTCAAAGCGGGTACGGTGCTCCTCGCGTATCAACAGCCGCAACGTCGCCATGCTCAGCAAGATGGGCTTGCCGGTCAGGTACGCGTAGGCCTCTTGCACCGCTGCCAACAGGTACAGCGCGGGCAGCGGCAGCTGGCGGGAGGGCACCTTGACCTCGGCAATACGCCCCAGCACCGGCATCAGCTGGCGCATGGTCAAGTTGCGACCGGCCGCGAGATAACGCTCGCCCCGACGCCCGCTCTGGGCGGCAGCAATGTGCGCCCAGGCCACATCGCGGGCATCGACCAGCGAAAAGGTGCCAGGAATCAGCCCCGGCAACTTGCCGTTGATCACGTCCCTCACCAACTGCCCCGAAGACGTCGGCCCACGGTCGCCCGGCCCCCACATCCAACCGGGCAACACCATGCAAGCGTGCATCTGCGGGTGGCTTTCAAGAAACCTCAACACCTCCCGCTCAGCCAGGATCTTGCTGCGATAGTAGTCGTCCGCATCGGCTTCGGCCCGCAGGCACGTCTCGTCGATCGGCGTACCGGGGGCACCGTCGAGCACGGCAATCGACGAGGTATGCACAAACCGTCGCACACCGGCGTCATAGGCCTGTTGCAGCAGCGCTCGCGTACCGACGACATTGATCTTTTCCAGCTCCTCCCAATGGCTGCCGCCCTTGTAGTTATCCCGAAAAAACGCCGCGCAGTGAAACACCGTATCGCAGCCTTGCAACGCTGCCGCGAAGGCATCCACATCCGCCATGTCTCCCACCACCTGCTCCACGCCCGGCACATCGCCGAACTGCTGCGCACCCTTGGCCACCGAGCGAACCAGCGCCTTCACCGCATAACCCCGTGCGACCAACTCCCGTACCAGGTTATTGCCCAGCAAGCCGGTGGCACCGGTCACAAAGGTGCTGTGCAAGCGATTGGGGTTCGTGTTCATACAGGCCATTCCATTTATTGAGAAGGCCAGTAGATATACCCGCGAGCCCGCGCCGTAAAAACAGCGCCTGCGGCATAATGGCTTTGCACATCTGCACACCAGGGAAGCGCGGAGATATGGCATTGCAGGCAAATTGGGACGATCTTCGACTGCTGCTGGCAGTCTCACGGCGCGGCAGCTTTTTACAGGCAGGCCAGTTACTCGACATCGCGGCCTCTACCGTCTCCCGCCGCCTCACCCAACTGGAAACCGCCCTGGGCGAACCACTGGTGGAACGCGGCGTGGAAGGCTGCCGGCTCACCTCCCGAGGCCAAGCCCTGGTAGACGTCGCCCTGGCAGCCGAATCCGGCCTGCGCCGCCAGGCCCCCGTCGACGGCACGCCAGCAGCCCTCAGCGGCACCGTGCTGGTGAGCGCCGGCGAAGGCTTTTCTGCCAGCGTGCTCGAAGCCGCCAGCCGCTTCACCGCGCAGCACCCAGGCTGCTCCGTAGAACTACAGGTCACCACCGACTTCCATAAAATCGTACGAGGCGTGGCCGATATAGCCATACGCACCGCACACCTGGGCGAACCCTCCCTGATCTACCGAGGGCTCGGCAAACTGGACTACGGGTTCTTCGCTACCGCCGAATACCTGCAACGGTTTCCTGCGCTAACTCCCGCCACTGCCGCCAGTATTGCCTTGCTGCCACCGCTGGATCTGCTACCGCAAATGCGCGCCGCGAAAGCTGCCGGGCTGGACCATGCGCCGATTAGGGTTAGTTCGTTCGCGGTGCAGCTTGAGTCGGTGAGGCGCGGGATGGGGGTGGCGGTGTTGCCGCGTATTTTGGCTACGGGGTTGAGTGAGGTTTTTCAGGAGATAGAACTGCCGGCGATGGAGGTTTATTTGGTGACGCGGCCGCAGGCGTTGAAGCAGGGGCATATTCAGGGTTTTTTTGGGGTGTTGGAGGGGGTGTTGCTGGATGAAATTTCTAGCCTGGATAAGCAGCATTTCAGGAATTCATCGAGTTCTTCGTAAGACCCAACTCATCGGGATGTGGAGGCTCCGCCGCTCGTAGCAATTTCTAGTCGCGCGTGTAACTCGCCTACAAAAAAGCCCCAGTTCTCCCGACCTGAGGCTTTTTCATTTCATGTTTGGTGCCCGGCGTCGTTTGAACTGGGCAGTCATATGCCCGCGTTTACTGGGTCTTCCTGATGGTCCGTCGGTTAGGCATACACATGGGCATACACCAGCTAAATTGCTGGAGTACATATTCATTTTGGAATGCAGCTGTTTGCCGTGTCGCGGCAACCGGTTCACCAATGCAAATACTTACTCAATATTCGCCGCGATATTCCCTTTCCATCTCGTGTTTAAATTGGAGTTGTTCGTCAACTACGCAGCCAGCCCCTGAAAGCATCGTTGCGATTTTCTCAATTACCTCACGCACGTTCCGAAGGTTAATGGTCGCGAGGCCAGGCAGCGACGGCTTCCCATCTCTGTCCTCTGGATAGCGAAATGCCTGAGACGTAGGGTCTATCGATGCAAATTCGTCGATGAGGCGGCCTGCTTCTTTTAGCTTCTCAACTGAATCACCTGGTGCTATTTCAGCTAGGAGGGGATAACAGATCGCCCACAGTTTTCCGATATGGTGATCTTTCGGAAAGCCTTTCTCCTTACCGATGACTGACCTACCCATCTGAATGAGCTCTTTGAGCTGTAGTTCCAGATACTGTCGGTATAGAAATAAAATAGGATAGACCTGAGTGTCTTGACCTGAGCTGCGCTCCTCAATGCGCTGAACCAGAATATCGGCAGCGTCCTTGTACCCTGACGCATAAAGCGTCCAACGATACCCCCCTCCCCAATTTACACACGCGTTGTTCCACCAGTCCTCCTGTGACTTAAACAGTCCGTCTTCTGAGGACGGGAACGCGGACGGTCGTATGAAAAAATCAGGGTCAAGCAAAGAGTCTGGATCGCTCATTTTGAAGCCTCAATTAGGGGGGGTTAGTGGCGAGTATAGAAGCTCAGTCGAAGCTCTGGAAAAGTGACGAGCGCTGTAAGCTTTCATTCGCGCTGGCTGTCCGATGTGGTTTCCCGGTTGCTCAGAGCGAGTGATGTACCAAGCAGGCAGCAAAAAAATTGCCGGGGCCCCTGGAGAGTTTTGCTAGGTACGGGGCATGAAACCCGAGGGATCGTGGTAGCGGCAACCACACCAGCTTACTGAAATTCGTGTGGTTTGGAAGGCCTCAGGGGGCCCGACTCATATGGGAATCTCTCGCTGACGGATACGTTTTCTAATGGGGTGGCGGGGCAGGCAACGAATTAAAGCGGTGTAACTCGTGTTACTGATGTAACTCTAATCCATAACCTATTGAATTTACGGAGAATAACGATGTTAAACGAGCCTGAAGCCCGTTATGTCCGAGTTGTAGCAGTAGAAAAACGTGTAATGCGTTCAGTCTTTTGGAGGCTCAGCTCAGATGGTTTTGCGAGCAGTGAAAAGCGCCGATAAACGTGGGACTACCTGAGTGCCTGTTCTCGAGTAGGTTTTTCGCGGTCGGGACAATTGGCGCGCCTGCCATTGCTTTAGCAGATCATCAAGAGGACCTCTGCCGCATTTTCGTACCCAAAGTCGCCGAAGGACGTGGCCGCAGCTAAGGGGTGGCCAGTGAAAGCGATAGAATTTTTACTGGTTGCATGTACAGTTATTTCAATGCGAACATTCGTTGCGAGGGGAGGCTGACATAAGCAAAAGCTCCTCCTTACCAGCAGGAGATAGGACGGCAAAGGTCTGAGGCTTCAGGTAAGCTCTCCCTTTTTTCATGTCGGCGACTGTGCGAGCAGATTTACCATTGGTTCATGCTTGAACGAACCACAGCAACCCACACAGGTATTATATGAGCGAATTTTTAACGTCTGAGAGAGATGTCGAAGTTAAGATCGTAACTCCACTCTTCTTAGATGTACTCGGCTACTCTGAAAAAGAAATGAATTGGGCTGTCCCCGTAAAAATGAATATGGGGCGAGAAGTAAGAACGAAAGAGGCTGATCTTGTCATAAAAAGGCAGGGCGAAATATTAGTAGTGGTAGAAGCGAAAAAGCCTACGGAGGCAATCTCTGGAGCAACTGGCCAGACTGACTCTTATGCCTTCGCATTACATGCACCATTTAGCTTCATAACAAATGGCAAAGAGTATCGTCTGCGCGCCTACTACCATGGGAACAAACGTGTAGATCTTCTTACAGGAGTAATCGGTAAGCTTGTAAAAAAAGATTTTGCTAAGCTTGTCAAGTTGATTGGTTCCAAGGAGATTTCCGGTACAAAGTCTGAGTCAGCGATTTCTATTGATGAGCCAGATTATGAAAAAATTAGAGACTACAGAAGGTTCTTTAAGGGGCTTCATAATACAATCAGAGATGGCGACAAGCTTGATCCCGCTGCCGCATTTGATGAACTAAGCAAAACATTGTTAATGAGTGCTGCAGACGAAGCATTAACTATAACCAATCCGAAGCACAAGCGTCTCACAGCAGATGACGTTAAAGGTTATGCGGAAACCTCAAATGCAAAAGCTATTAAGTCAGTAAATATCCATTTCAAAGAAGTCGTTCATGCAGCCTTTCCGTTGCTATCCGATGAAACTTCGGAATTAAATTTATCTCCGGAAACAATTGAAGCGATTCTTCGTAAGCTGCAGCCATTCAGTCTAAAAAGCGAAGATATTGATGTAAAGGGTCGAGCGTTCGAAGAGTTTTTACCTTCGCAACTAAGAGGGAAAGGTTTAGGGCAATATTTTACCCCTAGACCGGTCGTAAACTTTATGTGTGAATTGGCCGATATTTCGTTGAACGATGTAGTGGTTGATTTCGCTTGCGGCTCAGGTGGCTTTCTCATTAAAGCATATGAAAAAATGCGAAGTGAGGTTGAGGTGTTGCCTGCCGGCACTATCAAAAGATTAGGTACGACGCGGCATGCTCTGATTGAAGATATCAAAAATTCTCAAATTTTCGGAATTGATGCAGAGCCCCGCGCAGCACGCACTGCACGAATGAATATGCTCCTTTGGGGGGATGGAAAATGTGTAGTGCGTGGTAACGCCCTAGCTACGACGGATTTCTCTGGTAGTCCGTATCAGGTTAAAGAGTATGATTCCGCAAAAGAAGGAAGTGGTTGCTCGTTAATACTTGCAAACCCACCTTTTGGGGCTAGAGAAAAAGACACAGGCATCCTTGATAGGTATGATTTCGGTTCTCGAAAAAAGACAAGGAAGTCTCAGAAGACGGAAGTATTATTTGTAGAGAAGGCGCTGCGACTTTTGCGTCCAGAAGGTCGGCTTCTCATCGTGTTACCGACCGGTTTGCTGAGTGCGGACTCCTACGAAAGCCTTAGAATGCATATTTTGCGAAATGCTTGGGTGCGTGGCATTGTCAATTTGCCTACCCATACTTTCGTTCAGTCTGGCGTTCCTACTGTTAACACCGTTGTTCTGTATCTTCAAAAATATACAGAGGATGTTAAAGAGTTTTTTGATAGTCAAGATATTGGTGAAGACTTTTCGGAGTTTAAATCATTGCTTTCGAAAAATCCGCAGTATGATTATGAGATTTTCATGGCTGACTGTGAGGATGTTGGATTCGAGCCAAACGGAAAAGCATCTAAAAGAAATGGCGAGCCTAGCGATTTAGATTTGATTCTTAAGGACTTTGTTGAGCAGTCTGATGGTGATTTAGAAAATTTGGATGTTTTTGACTTTGCCGAGCGGTTGTACGGAATAAAAAGTTTCCGTAGGCGGGATCAGTCTATAAGAGGATCCAGGAAAGCAGGGAAAGTTTCGTTTAAATTACGCGCCAGTGCTTTGATGGGACGAATGGATCCATCCTATTATGTTTTTTCAGAGAAGACTCGCTTCTTCGAAGCGGATATGGAACCTATAGGGCAAAGAGTTAAAACAGTGTCCAGTCGATTCCGTCCAAAAACGCCGGAAGAGTTGGACGAAGAGTTTCCTCTTCTGTCTGTTTCAAGTGATGGGAAAGTCACTATGCGGGAAGTCCTGCGTGGTGAGGATATCCTTACTCCTCAGAAAATGGTCCAGACCGGAGACATAGTCTATAACCCAATGCGCGTAAATATTGGGAGTATAGGTATAGTTGATGAGGAGAATTCTGGTGGGCTGGTTAGTCCTGACTATCACGTTATACGGCCAGACGGAATAGATGCCGAATATTTTATTGGTTTGCTTCGGACGCCATTCTATAAATTCTACATAGATATTATCACGACAGGTTCCATCAGAGATCGTCTTTACCCTCAAGACCTTCAGAAGATGCTAATACCTAAAACAGATGCCGGGAAAAGAAAAAAGATCAAGGATCTACAGGCCGCAATAGGCGACGAAGTGGATAGATCTCACGCAGCCATATCCCAGTTGTCTATAAACTTAAATGAGACTATTCGCGAAATGCTCCCGACTTCACCGGCGTCTTGATAATATAGCTTTCAGAGTGTAGGAGGTTCAGAAGAACTGCGACTATTACAAATAGTCGCAGTTGCTTTGAAGATGTCTGAAAGATTACGTTTTAATAAGTTTTATTGGTCCGAAATTTAAATGGCTTTCGGGTTGTAGTTGTTCTTGTTGTTAGGTGGCGCTAAGTTCAAGTTCGTTGAAGATTTGCATCGGATCTTCGGGCTGGGTCAAAAGGGGACAGATTTATTTTCACCCAAGCTGAAACCGCAGAGCTACTGGTGGGTATACCAGCGGCGAAACCTAGCAGGTCCGGCAGCTTACATTGCACGTTCAATACTCGCGGGCCATCATGAAGCTGCATAAAACACGGCAGCCGATGAGAAGCTGCTGGTGCTGCGTGGGCGCTTTCCGAATTACGATTTGCCGGCGCGGCTTGAGGTGCTGCAGAAACGCTAAATCACCACCCACAAAAAAGCCCCAAATCTCTCAACCTGAGGCTTTTCCATTCCAAATCTGGTGCACCCGGCGGGATTCGAACCCACGACCCCTGCCTTCGGAGGGCAGTACTCTATCCAGCTGAGCTACGGATGCTTGTGCGGGCGACATCATACCCATGTCGACCTGATGCGTCCATTCCAGCGTTTTCCCCGCCCCCTGTCGTCCATTTCCGACAAAAAATGGCTAATCGCCACCCTCATTCACAACTCCCCGCGCTGCACGTCCCTTTGTTTGCTTTGCTCTTGTGGCTTTAACCCCGCTTCCACGCCGCAATTCCTCAGGTGAACGCATGCATTCCAAAGGAACCGTGATGCTCGATCTCCCGCTCAGACAAACCCTGCTGGCTCGCTCCGATTTGTTTCGAGGTATGCCGGAGCATCTCTTGCGCTACGTCGCCACCCATATGGTGGAGCGCACGCTGGATGATCGTGAGCTGTTGTATTTCAAGGACGACACCCTCGAATTCATTGCGTTGGTGGTGGAGGGGCGGATTTATTCGGTGGTGCATGGGCCGGATGGGCGCGAGCAGATTATCGGCAGCACTGGGGTCGGGCAGGTGGTGGGGGAGACGGCGTTGATCAAGGATCATGGGCGCGAGTCTTCCACCTTCGCCAGCGGGCCCACGCGCTTGTTGCAGTTGGGTAGTCGGCATTTTGCTGTGTTGTTTGAGGAGCCGGTGTTTCTGCGGCGTTTGTTGATGCTGATGATGCTGCGGTTGCTGCACGCCATCGAGTTGTTGGAGTTGGTGTGCCTGCATCGGCTGGAGTCGCGGTTGGCGCGGTTTTTGTTGGCCAACCTGGGCGAGATCGACCTGGCGTTGGCTTTGCCCAGTGTGTCGTTGCCCGCGAGCCAGGGGGTGTTGGCGTCGATGCTGAATACCAGCCGCCCCAAGTTGAATGTGCAGCTGCAAGTGTGGCGGCGCAGTGGGGTGATCAGCGGCGGTCTGGAGCGCATGGTGATCAATGATGTCGAGCAGTTGCGGCGCAAGGCTTTTGCGCTGAATTAGTTGTGGCGGTGTTCCCCAGGTAACAGCGTACCCCCGTCGAGCCCTCGCAGACTGGCCCTTCATCAAGGATGCACAGGAGTGCTGGCGATGGGGATGACTGTTCAGTTCAAGGATCAATGGGCCGCCGATGACCGTTTGTTCGAAGCGAGTTGGCGCGCTGTGCACGGCGAGCTCAGGCGCCGAGCGTTGCGGCGGGCCAAGGGCAATCTGGATCAGGGCCAGGAGTGGTTGGCGGCCACGGCGATTAAGGCCCTGCTGTTTTTTCGGCGCTCGCCCGAGCGCATTCGTGACCCTGAGGGGTTTCTGTTTTTAGTGCTCGATCATGTGTTTCTCGACAGCGTGCGGCGCAGCAAGCGCGAGGGGCGGTTGTTCGATGATTCGGTGGACCTTGAACACGATCACCTGGCCGCGCTCGCCGCGCCCTGCGCCTCGGTGCTGGAGCGGGTGGAATGTTATGAACGCCTGGAGCAGATCAAGGCGCATGTCGCACGGTTACCGCTGTTGCAGCAGCGATTGTTCGAGATGCGTTTTGTCGACGACCTGCCTTACCCGCAAATCGCCGCCGAGCTGCACGTCAAGCTGCCGTTGGTGCGTAAGCGTGTGCAACTGCTGCGCGATGCTTTGCGCTGAACGTAATTCACACACCTTGGCGTGGGGCGTTCTAGTGGTATGAGCGCAGCACGCCGCCGCTATCCACACCCAAACCTGGGTGAATGCCATCAAGGAGAGATGTATGACAGAGGTCAACAGCCAGATCACCGACGCGGTCACTCAAACCAACGTCAAGGTGGTGGCCGAGGCGCCGGCCCAGGCCATCGCGTCGCTGTACCAGGTGGCCAGCAGCGCGGCGGGCCTGTCGTTGCAGAACGCGGTCAACAGCCAGCAGGCGATGAACCAGATTTCCAACGCGGTGATCTCCAAGGCCGTGGCGCTGATCATGCAGATTGGCGAGAAGGGCTGAGCCCTCGGGAGATCGATTATGTCGTGGTTCAGCAGAAAGAAAACCGCCGCCTCCCAAGCAACGCCCGCCGCCGATCCACCTGCGCCGGCACCCGCTGCACCGGCCTCGCGCTCAATCATGGCGCGCATGAACGAGCACCTGCTCAACCAGGTGAGCACGCCGTCATCCGACAGCACGGCGGCGCTCAATAGCCAGATCGTGCAGGCGGTGCAGTTCACCAACGCGCAGAACTTTGCCTATGCGCCGGCGCAGATCGCGGTGCCGGCCGACATGATGATCAGCCAGGCGGCCGGGCTGGTGGCGCAAGCGGCGGCGGGGTACTTCGATGGGGTCAGCAAGATCGCCCTGGCGGCCCAGGCCGTGCTGCTCCAGCAAATGACCGAGAACATCGTCAAGGACAACCTGCCGGCCGCTGCCGAAGATGCCTTGGGCGCCCTGGCCACCGACCTGCTGGTGGGCGCCGCTGCCGCCGTGGCTGCCGCTGCCGGTGCGATGGAGGCCGAAGCCGCCAGCGTGGCCATCGACAAGATCGACCAGAGCATCGCCAAGTACGCCGACACCCTGGCCAACCGGGCCGCGCCAGCGGCCTGAACCGAGCACAGCGCTCCAGCGTTCTGCTGGGGCGGTGCAACAGCAACTTGAAAGCAACTTTTCTTGAGTGAGGAGCGACATCATGCAGCCTGGAGATATTATTTTTTCTGTCAAACAAGATGACGACAGCGCAACGCGGGCGTTTATCAAAGCCGGTCAACTGGTCAAGGCCAAGGTGTTCTCGCAGGACACGACCTACTTGAATGTGGTTCACCCGGCGATTGCGGTGAGCGACACCCTGGTGATCGAAAGTGTCGGCAGTGGCCTGGCCCTGACCGACCTGAGCCTGGAAAAACCGCCACGCTCGGCGATGGTGTTTTCCTGCGTGGATACCGAACTGGGCGAGGCAGCGACGGTGGCTGCCAAGCAGTTCTACTTCGACAAGATCGGTGGTGATATCCGGGGCCGCTACAGCGTGTGGAACGCGATGATTTCAGCCTTTCGGCGCTGGACTTCCGATACCAGCCTGGTGACGCGGATCAACGAGTCCATCGACATCGGCAGCGGGTCCTTTTGTTCGCAGTTCGCGGCCAACTGCTATGAGGTCGGCAACCTCTACAACGAGGCGAATCTGCTGCCGCCTCCGCCGGCCATTTTTCCCAACCAGCCCAGCGCCATAACGCCTGCGGAGTTGGCGACCTTCTGTGATTCGTCGCCGCATTTTTACTTTGCCGGTTTCTGGCAGGACAACGTTGAGGTGCGGCTTTAGCGGGCGTGTCGCCGCCAAGGCAGCCCCTAAGGAGCTCGATATGCAACCCTCGGTCCTGTCCACCGACGACCGCCAGCGGCTCGAAGCGATGCTGCGCAACCCGCAGGTATTCGCCGGCACGCCCCAGGCCATCGTCGACGAAACCCTCAAGCGTGCCACCCAGGTGCTTGAGCAATCGAAGGCCAACGAACAAGCGCTCAAGACGGCTGCCCAGCAGCGTGAAGCGGCGCTACGCCAAATGCTGAACGGCGCGGCCTCGGACCAGGACGCGCAACGCAAGGAAGTGCAGGCACTGATCCAAGGGTTGATCGCCCAGATTGAAGCGGCGCTGGGCCCCGCAGCGAAACCCTAAACCAGGTTTCACAGCGCCTGTTTCGCAACGTTCATTGATGAACACGGAATGCACCGTGTACTAAATAAGGAAATTGATCATGCCATTAGTCAACGAGCAAATTACCGACGCGGTCACCCAGACCAACGTCAAAGTGGTGGCCGAATCGCCTGCGATGGCGATGAGCACTATCTATCAATCCATGGCGCAGGCCACGGCGATTCTGTTCCAGAACGCGGTGTCGGCCCAGCAGCAGCAAAACACCCTGGCCCAGGCGGCCACCAACCAGGGCGTGATGCAGATCTACAGCGTCGATACCACCGCAGGTGCGGCGGCCACCGAGAAAGTCGCCCAGGGCGGCGTGTCGGATAACCTCACCAGCCTGTTGACCGTGCTCAAGTCGTTCCAGCCTTAAGCACTGAGCAATAACGGATGTTGTTCTTTCTCAACCCAGGAGTTTCAACCATGAGTACAGTCAGCCCGCAAATCACCGATGCCGTCACCCAGACCAACGTCAAGGTGGTTGCCGAATCACCCGCGATGGCCATGAGCACTATTTACCAATCCATGGGCCAGGCCACGGCGATTCTGTTCCAGAACTCGGTCTCGGCCCAACAGCAACAAAACACCCTGGCTCAGGCGGCTACCAACCAGGGCGTGATGCAGATCTACAGCGTCGACACCACCGCTGGCGCCGCCGCCACCGAGAAAGTCGCCCAGGGCGGCGTGGCCGACAACTTGACCAGCCTGCTGGCCGTGCTCAAGTCGTTCCAACCTTAAGCTGCAAGGCCCCCAACAGCCCCGGCGCCCACAAGGCTCCGGGGCTGTTGTCGTGTGTGCGTTTGATCCGAAAGATGAATCGGATGCGCCATATTCGTTCTTTTTTTCGAACATCCTATTGCCCTGTACCCCCATTGATCCTAGGATTCGTTTGAGATTTCAAACGCTCTGTCTCCCGTGCGCTCTTTCATTTCTTCTGCGCGCTGGGGCTGATTTCCCTGACGGCAGCCCACAAGGCGCCTTTCAACAACTCTAATTCGCTCCGCGTGCGCGCGGTGCTGTTAAGGAAAGCCGACATGCAGCTTAAAGACACCCAGTTGTTCCGCCAGCAAGCCTTTATCGATGGCGCTTGGGTCGATGCGGACAATGGTCAAACCATCAAGGTCAACAACCCGGCCACGGGCGAGATTCTCGGCACCGTGCCGAAGATGGGCGCCGCGGAAACCCGCCGCGCCATCGAAGCCGCCGACAAGGCCCTGCCAGCCTGGCGTGCACTCACCGCCAAGGAGCGCGCCAACAAGCTGCGCCGCTGGTTCGAACTGCTGATCGAAAACCAGGACGACCTCGGCCGCCTGATGACCCTCGAACAAGGCAAGCCGCTGGCCGAAGCCAAGGGCGAAATCGTCTACGCCGCCTCGTTTATCGAGTGGTTCGCTGAAGAAGCCAAGCGCATCTATGGCGACGTGATCCCCGGCCACCAGCCCGACAAGCGCCTGATCGTGATCAAGCAGCCCATCGGCGTGACCGCAGCCATCACCCCGTGGAACTTCCCTGCGGCGATGATTACCCGCAAAGCCGGCCCGGCCTTGGCCGCCGGTTGCACCATGGTGATCAAGCCCGCCTCGCAAACCCCTTTCTCGGCCCTGGCCCTGGTTGAGCTGGCGCACCGCGCCGGTATCCCCAAAGGCGTGCTCAGCGTAGTCACCGGCAGCGCTGGCGACATCGGCGGCGAGCTGACCAGCAACCCGATCGTGCGTAAATTGTCCTTCACCGGCTCGACCGAAATTGGTCGCCAGCTGATGGCCGAATGCGCCAAGGACATCAAGAAAGTCTCCCTGGAGCTGGGCGGTAACGCACCGTTCATCGTGTTCGACGACGCCGACCTGGATAAGGCCGTCGAAGGCGCGATCATCTCCAAGTACCGCAACAACGGCCAGACCTGCGTCTGCGCCAACCGCCTGTACATCCAGGATTCGGTGTACGACGCCTTCGCTGAAAAGCTCAAGGTGGCGGTGACCAAACTGAAGATCGGTAACGGCCTGGAAGACGGCACCACCACCGGCCCGCTGATCGACGAAAAAGCCGTGGCCAAGGTGCAGGAACATATCGCTGATGCCCTGAGCAAAGGCGCCAAGCTGTTGGCCGGTGGCAAGGTGATGGAAGGCAACTTCTTCGAACCGACCATCCTGGTTGACGTGCCGAAAAACGCCGCCGTGGCCAAGGAAGAAACCTTCGGCCCGCTGGCGCCACTGTTCCGCTTCAAAGACGAAGCCGAAGTGATCGCCATGTCCAACGACACCGAGTTCGGCCTGGCCTCCTACTTCTACGCCCGCGACCTGGGCCGGGTGTTCCGTGTGGCCGAGGCCCTGGAATACGGTATGGTCGGCGTCAACACCGGGTTGATCTCCAACGAAGTGGCGCCGTTCGGCGGCATCAAGGCATCGGGCCTGGGCCGTGAAGGCTCCAAGTACGGGATCGAGGACTACCTGGAAATCAAATACCTCTGCCTGGGCATCTAAGGCACGGGATTGCAGCAAACGCAGAGGGCACGAGAGCGCTGCCCCTTTGCGTGTTTCACATGGTTATTCGCAGTGGCCGGGAAAGCTGTGGCAGTCGATCATCGCATGCTGCCGTAGTTGCCTCCCCGCCACCTATCCTTGAGCCACGCCGCCCGATGAGCGGCGAATGAGGACTTTATGAGCAAGACCAACGCTTCCCTGATGAAACGCCGCGAAGCCGCTGTACCGCGCGGTGTTGGCCAGATTCACCCGATCTTCGCTGACTCCGCGAAGAACGCCACCGTGACCGACGTTGAAGGTCGCGAGTTCATCGACTTCGCCGGCGGTATCGCCGTGCTGAACACCGGCCACGTGCACCCGAAAATCATCGCGGCCGTGACCGAGCAGCTCAACAAGCTGACCCACACCTGCTTCCAGGTATTGGCCTACGAGCCCTACGTAGAAGTGTGCGAAAAAGTCGCCGCCAAGGTGCCAGGTGATTTCGCCAAGAAAACCCTGCTGGTCACCACCGGTTCCGAAGCCGTGGAGAACGCCGTGAAAATCGCCCGCGCCGCCACCGGCCGTGCCGGTGTGATCGCCTTCACCGGCGCTTACCACGGCCGCACCATGATGACCCTGGGCCTTACCGGTAAGGTCGTGCCTTACTCGGCCGGCATGGGCCTGATGCCGGGCGGTGTGTTCCGTGCGCTGTACCCCAACGAACTGCACGGTGTGAGCGTCGACGACTCCATCGCCAGCATCGAGCGTATCTTCAAGAACGACGCCGAGCCGCGTGATATCGCTGCAATCATCATCGAGCCGGTGCAGGGCGAGGGCGGTTTCTACGTCGCGCCGAAAGCCTTCATGAAGCGCCTGCGCGAACTGTGCGACAAGCACGGCATCCTGCTGATCGCCGACGAAGTGCAAACCGGTGCCGGGCGTACCGGCACCTTCTTCGCCATGGAACAGATGGGCGTTGCCGCCGACCTGACCACCTTCGCCAAATCCATCGCGGGCGGCTTCCCGCTGGCCGGTGTGTGCGGCAAGGCCGAGTACATGGACGCCATCGCCCCAGGCGGCTTGGGCGGCACCTATGCCGGTAGCCCGATTGCCTGCGCCGCGGCCCTGGCCGTGATGGAAGTGTTCGAAGAAGAGCACCTGCTGGACCGCTGCAAGGCCGTGGGCGAGCGCCTGGTGACTGGCCTCAAGGCCATTCAGGCCAAGTACCCGGTGATCGGCGAAGTGCGTGCCTTGGGCGCGATGATCGCGGTCGAGCTGTTCGAAGACGGCGACACCCACAAGCCAAACGCTGCCGCCGTTGCCTCCGTGGTGGCCAAGGCACGTGACAAGGGCCTGATCCTGCTGTCCTGCGGTACCTACGGCAACGTATTGCGCGTACTGGTGCCCCTGACCTCGCCGGACGAGCAGTTGGACAAGGGCTTGGCGATCATCGAAGAGTGCTTCTCCGAACTCTGACCAACCTTAGTCACTGTGGCGAGGGAGCTTGCTCCCGCTGGGGCGCGAAGCGGCCCCGCTCTTTGATTTGGGACTGCTGCGCAGTCCAGCGGGAGCAAGCTCCCTCGCCACAGGTTACAGCCCGTACAAAAAAACCGCTTCGGCGGTTTTTTTGTGCCTGCTTCATTGTACGCACGCGCCTGCATTGTCTAAGGTGCAAGCATTGCCGATGGAGCGTGCTGGATGACTGCTGTTGATTTACCCGCTGTACCCCGAGTGTTAATCGCCGAAGCAGACCCTTGGTCGCGGGACCTGCTCAAGCAAGTGCTGTTGAATGTGCGCTGTGACGCACGGCTGGATGTGTGCGCCGATGGGCAACACGCCGCCACGCTGTTGGGCGAAAAAACCTATGACCTGATCTTGGCCGATTGGGAGCTGCCGGGCGTGGATGGCCTGAGCCTGCTGCGCAGCGTGCGCCAGAAACGCCGTTCGCTGCCGTTTATCTTGCTGAGCAGTCGCAACGACAGTGCCAGCGTGCGCGAAGCCTTGCCCTTGGCGCCCACCGCCTACCTGACCCGCCCGCTGAACATGGAAAGCCTGACCCAGCGCCTGCAAGACCTGCTGCTCAACGAAGGCGAAAGCGTGTACTGCGAAATCCCACCGCTGGCGCCGGGCATGACCTTGCCAGCCTTCCTTGAGCGGCGCCGCGAGGTCTGCGATGGCGCGCCGTTGCGCGTGGATGTGAAAGCCGCCGTGCAACACAGCCTCGGCCCCGAAGGCCTGGACCTCAAGCAGTTGGAAGACCAGGTGCACAGCGACCCGCAAATCACCGCCGTACTCATCGCCGCCGCCAACAGCGCCGGCTACCACGGCACGCCGGTGCAGACCCTGTCAGAGGCCCTGCATAAGTTGGTGCCCGGCCAGAGCATGAATCTCATCCTGGGCCTGGCGCTCAAGCACAACGTGGTGTTGGGCGACCCTGGGCTGGTGGCCTACGCCGAGCGGCACTGGCAACTGTCCCAGGACAGCGCCGACTACGCCCGGCGCCTGGCGCGCATGCTAGAGCTCGATCACGAGCGTTGCTACAGCGCCTGCATCCTGCACCGCTTGGGCGACCTGGCCTTGTTGCGCTGCCTGGAAGACTGGCGCCAGGGCGGCGGCGCCCTGGATGACGAAGCCATAGGGGAATCCCTCGACGCCTTTGGCGCCGCCTACGGTTCGGCATTGCGCACACGTTGGCGCTTGCCGCTGGAGTTGCGGCAGTTGATCGCGGGGATCTATTCACTTGAAGGCGGGGTGTATTCGCGCGAAGCCCTGGTGGTGAACCTGGCGGTGCAAATGGCGCGGCTGACCGAGCACGAAGGGCTGGAAGAACTGGCAGGCAGCAAGACCGCGCGGCTGCTCAAGGTAGGCTTGTCGGAACTGACCCGAGTGCGCAAAACCTGAAACACACACCGACCCACTGTGGGAGCTGGCTTGCCTGCGATAGCGGTGGGTCAGTCAAGACGCCATCGCAGGCAAGCCAGCTCCCACAGTGGGTCGGTGTTAACCGGCGATAACGCGGTTCTTGCCCTGGCGCTTGGCCTCGTACATCGCCGCATCCGCTCGCGCAAACAGGCTGTCGAGGGTGGAGTCATCTTCGCGCAGGCCGGCCAGGCCTTGGCTGACGGTCACATTGAATTCATGCCCTTCGTAGCTGAACACCAATGCCTGGATTTCCTTGCCCAACCGCTCGGCAACCTGCAGGGCCATCTCCGGTGGGCAACCCGGCAGCACAGCAGCAAATTCTTCGCCACCAACGCGCCCGAACAGGTCGCCACGGCGCAATACCCCGCGACCGCTCTCGGCGATGCGCCGCAGCACCTGGTCGCCCTCCAGGTGGCCATAGGTGTCGTTGATGTCTTTGAAATCATCGATGTCCAGCAACAGGAACGCCAGCGGCGTGCCCTGCGCGCAGGCATTGTCGAAGGCCTGGTTGGCGAGTTCGAAGAAGTGTCGGCGGTTGCTGCTTTGGGTCAGTACGTCGGTGGTGGCGAGGCGATGCAGTTCCAGCTCAAGTTGCTTCTTTTCGGTGATGTCTTCGGCGATGCCCACCACGATCATCGCTTCACCGGGCACCACCTGCTGGTTGATGTAGCACTTGTCGCTCAACCAGCGGATCTGCCCGTCAGCGGTGATGATGCGGTACTCGCGGTCCTCCACGGCGCCCTGTTCCAGCACGCGGGCCAGGCTGTGTTCGGCGTAGTCGAGGTCTTCGGGGTGAACGCTGTTGCGCCATTCACGGTGGTCGGCCAGCAGCAGGCCGGCAGAGCGGCCAAACAGGCGCTCGTAGGCCGGGCTCACATACAGCACGCGGCGTGTTTCCCAATCGATGGCCCAGAGCACGGCGTTCACGCTGACCAGCAGGGAACTGAGCAGTTGCTCACGCTCACTCAGCCGCTCGACTTCACCTTGAGCATGCATAAGCGCCAACAGGGTCGCCGCCGCGGCCGGGCGCGGCGGCTCTGCGGTGGGCACATCGGGCAGGCTGGGCTTTTCGTGAACCATCGGTACAACTCTCTCTGGGCGCGCCGCAGGTGCAAAAGCGGTCACTACAAGGGGTCACCATGATGGCGAAGTGTTCTTTGAGAGAGGGGAATTGCGGTGAAGTTCCGTGAACGGCGTGGATTGACGGTGCCCGGAAAATGACGCCAAAAAGCCAGTGCGTGGGAGGGCGAACCCTCCCACGGTGCCCTCACGCTGCTGTAGGACGCAACGAGTAAGTCTTCAACTGGTGGGCAAAATCGCGCAGGGATTGGATGCCACTGGCCTCGGCTTCATGCACCCATTCCTTGATCGCGGCCAGCATGTCGTGGCCGTTGGAACTGGTCTTGAGCCAGATCTGCTGCAGCGCCAGGCGCTTTTCGTAGATCACGGTCAGGGCATGGCTGTGTTCCAGCATGCTCTGGATGCGCAGGTGATGGCGGTCTTCCAGCAAGCTGGTTTCCCGCGACAGCAGGCGCTTGGCGCGGTGGAACTGGTGGCGTACCGAATGATCGACCTTCTCCAGCTCCTGCTTGACCAGCGGGCCAATCACCAACTTGCGGTATTGGGCCATGATCTGGAAGCGGTTGTTGAGGATCGCCATGGCGGTGTCCATGTCCAGGCTGCCCTTGCCTTCGACGCGGTGGGCGATGGGCGCTACACGCTGCACCTTGGCCAGGCGCAGGAAGCTGAACACCTTGATCCAGGCCCAGCCCAGGTCGAACTCCCACTTCTTCACCGACAGCTTGGCCGAGTTAGGGTAGGTGTGGTGGTTGTTGTGCAGCTCTTCGCCGCCGACGATGATGCCCCACGGCACCAGGTTGGTGGCGGCGTCACGGCATTCGAAGTTGCGATAGCCCACGGCATGCCCCAGGCCGTTGATCACGCCGGCGGCCCAGAACGGGATCCACATCATCTGGATCGCCCAGATAGTGATACCGATGGTGCCGAACAGCAGCAGGTCGATCACGCCCATGAGCGCCACGCCCAACAGCGGGTAGCGCGTGTAGAGATTGCGTTCGATCCAGTCGTCCGGGCAGTTTTTGCCGTAGATACGCAGGGTCTCGGGGTTTTCCGCCTCGGCGCGGTACAGCTCGGCACCTTTGCGCAGCACGGTGGACAAGCCCTTGATCACCGGGCTGTGCGGGTCATCGACGGTTTCGCACTTGGCGTGGTGCTTGCGGTGGATGGCGGTCCACTCGCGGGTGTTCTGCGCCGTGGTCAGCCACAGCCAGAAGCGGAAGAAGTGTTTAAGGCCGGCATTGAGCTCGAGCGAGCGATGGGCCGAATAACGGTGCAGATAGACAGTGACCCCAATAATGGTCACGTGGGTCATCAACAGCGTGACTGCCACCAGTTGCCAGGCGGACAGATCAAGAAAACCGTTGTACCACATAGGCTGTATGGCCCTCAGATAAAGAAAAAAACAGCACCCGCATTATCACTTCCTTTGCAGATAAAACCAGTCACCGTTTCAGATAAGACTTACAAAGTGTTTCCTCCTCTATAATCCTGATCCTTTGTAGGGCGATTCTGGTTATTTAGTAAGGATTACTAAGCATATGCTGTTTTCATACCGAGGTGCCCTACGTGCGGGGTTGGTGTACCTGCTGGTTTCCATCCTTTGGCTCCAGCTCAGCCATTACCTATTAATCAACTTTATCGATGAACCCTTGGAGCAGGGACGCTGGCTGCAAGCGCGCGGTTATGTGTGGGTCAGCCTCAGCGCCTTGCTCATTTACTGGATAGGCTGGCGTTTTGCCCGTGCCCATGCGTTGCAACAACCGCTGAAAGAGAACCGCGAGCGCCTGCGTCAGGCCGCTGCGGTGTTCGATTGCACCCGCGAAGGGGTGCTGGTCACCGATACCCAGGGGCTGATCGTGCACGTCAACCGCGCGTTTATGGAGATCACCGGCTACCAGCGCGACGACGTGATGGGCCAACGGCCAAGCCTGTTCAAGTCCGGGCGCCACTCGGCGCATTTCTACCAGCAAATGTTCCATGCCCTGCAAAGCACCGGCGAGTGGAGCGGCGAAATCTGGAATCGACGTAAAAGCGGCGAGGTGTACCCCCAGTGGCAAACCATCCGCGTGATTCACGATGACCAGGGCCAGGTCAGCCACTACGTGGCGGTGTTTTCGGACATCAGCGCCATGAAGAACTCCGAGCACGAATTGGCGCACCTGGCCCATCACGACCCGCTCACCGACCTGCCCAACCGCCTGCTGTTCACCGATCGCGCCGAGCAGGCCCTGGCCTCCGCGCAGGTGCATAAACGTGGCTGCGCCCTGCTGTTGATGGACCTGGACCACTTCAAGATCATCAACGACAGCCTGGGCCATAACGTTGGCGATCAATTGCTCAAGTTGGTGGCCGAACGCCTCAGCGGCCTGTTTGGGCCGGGGGTTACCCTGGCGCGCCTGGGGGGCGACGAGTTTGCCGTGCTGGCAGAAAGTTGCCCGCAGGTGGTGCAAGCGGCGGCCTTGGCGCAGCGCATGCTCAACGCCATGAAGGATCCGTTCATTTTTGACGGCAACCAGCTGTTTATCAGCGCCAGTATCGGTATCAGCCTGTTCCCCAGTGACGCCCTGAGCGCCGAGCAATTGCTGCGCAACGCCGATTCCGCGTTGTTCAAGGCCAAGAGTGCTGGGCGCGAAGGCTACGCGTTGTATACCGAAGAGCTGACCGCCCACGCCCAACACCGGGTAGAAATCGCCGGCGAGCTGCGTCGCGCCCTCGACCAACATGAGCTGCGCGTGTATTACCAGCCGGTGCACGACCTGCACGACAGCCGTTTGGTCGGCGTTGAAGCACTGGTGCGCTGGCAGCACCCGGAACGCGGCCTGGTACCGCCGGGCGAGTTCATCCCCATCGCCGAGCGCACCGGGTTGATTGCCGACATCGATGCGTGGGTGATGGACCAGGCCTGCCGCCAGATGTGCCAATGGCTGGCCGACGGCGCGCCGCTGAGCTTTATCGCAATCAATGTCTCCAGCCGCCTGTTTGCCCGGCGCGAGCTGTATGAGCAAGTGGCCCAAGTGCTGCACACCACTGGGCTGGACCCGGCCTTCCTGGAGCTGGAAGTCACCGAGAGCGCCGTGATGGACGACCCGGAAGTCGCGTTGGAGCAACTGCACCGCCTGCGCGAACTGGGCCTGCGCCTGGCGATCGACGACTTTGGCACCGGCTATTCCTCGTTGCTGCGCCTCAAGCGTCTGCCGGTGCAGAAGCTCAAGATCGACCAGGGCTTTGTGGCGGGCTTGCCGTGGGACGAAGACGACGCGGCGATTGTGCGCGTGGTGATCGCCCTGGCCAAAAGCATGGGCATGCAGGTGCACGCCGAAGGAATTGAGCAGGTGGAACAGGCGCGGTTCCTACTGGATCAGGAATGCGACATGGGCCAGGGGTATTGGTTTGGACGGCCCATGCCGGCTGATGAAATCGACTGGACCCGAGCACCTCTGATCCGCCAGGACTGACGCGGTCAATGTGGGAGCCGGGCTTGCCCGCGAAGGCGGTGTGTCAGTCGCTGCATGTGTTACTGCACCACCGCTTTCGCAGGCAAGCCAGCTCCCACAGGGTTCTGCGGCGACTGTGCATGAGCGTTTTTTCTGTGGAAACCCTTGCAACCCCATGCCCTATCAGAAAATTCTTTCTGGTTATATAAACATTCTTAAATAGTATTTTTAAGAATATCCGCGCTTATCTACTATCGCCCTCACGCCGCAAGCAGTGCCGCCACTGCCAGGCACTACTCATTTTCAGGAGCGAGACCATGAGCGCATCTCTACGTAGCGTTGACGGCCAGGACGAAGCAGCCATTTTGCGTGAAATCCAGAGCGCCCTGCGCGACCTGCGGTTTGGCGCGGTGGAAATCACCGTACACAACGCCCAAGTGGTACAGATCGAACGCAAGGAAAAATTCCGTCTGCAGAACCCCGGTAACAAACCGAGCTGAGCAAGAACGGCGATAGACCCGCAATTACAAGAAAAGCCAACACTCAAGAATTTCAGGAGCTTCTATGTCGTCGATTCGCCGTTATGCCTTGGCCGCATTGGCCAGTGCCGTGTTTGCCGGTTCCGCCGTTGCCAAGGACTACGAGTTGCTCAACGTCTCGTACGACCCCACCCGTGAGCTGTACCAGGATTACAACGCTGAGTTCACCAGCTTCTGGAAACAGTCCCACCCCGGCGACAACGTCAAGATCCAGCAGTCCCACGGTGGCTCGGGCAAGCAAGCACGCGCAGTGATTGACGGCCTGCGCGCCGACGTAGTGACCCTGGCCCTGGCCGGTGACATTGATGAAGTCGCCAAGCTGGGCAAGACCCTGCCGGAGAACTGGCAGACCCGCCTGCCGGACGCCAGCACCCCATACACCTCCACCATCGTGTTCCTGGTGCGCAAGGGCAACCCCAAAGGCATCAAGGACTGGGGCGACCTGATCAAGAAAGACGTGTCGGTGATCACGCCCAACCCGAAAACCTCCGGCGGTGCACGCTGGAACTTCCTCGCCGCCTGGGCCTACGGCCTCAAGGCTGGCGGCAGCGAAGCCAAGGCCCAGGAATACGTCAAAGAGCTGTTCAAGCACGTGCCGATACTGGACACCGGCGCGCGCGGTTCTACCATTACCTTCGTCAACAACGGCCAGGGTGACGTGCTGCTGGCGTGGGAAAACGAGGCGTTCCTGGCCTTGAAGGAAGACGGCGGCGCCGACAAGTTCGACATCGTCGTGCCTTCCCTGTCGATCCTGGCGGAACCGCCTGTGGCCGTTGTGGACAAGAACGCCGAGAAAAAGGGCAACACCGAGATCGCCACCGCGTACCTCAACCACCTGTACAGCCCGGCGGGCCAGGAGATTGCGGCGAAGAACTTCTACCGTCCACGGGATGAAAAAGTCGCCGCCAAATACGCCCAGCAGTTCCCGAAACTGGACCTGGTGACTATCGACAAAGACTTCGGCGGCTGGAAAACTGCCCAACCGAAATTCTTCAATGACGGTGGCGTGTTCGACCAGATCTACACGGCGCAATAAGCCAAAGTACCTGTAGGGGCCTGACTTTCTGTAGGGACTGGGCGGGTGTGGGAGCTGGCTTGCCTGCGATAGCATCACCATGGTGTGGCTGATACACCGAGGTGCCTGCATCGCGGGCAAGCCCGGCTCCCACAGAAAAGCCAGCTGCCACAGAACGCACGCTCCTACAGTGGTTTCTACCCTTTAACCAAGGACTCTTATGTCGCGTCGTATCTCCCCCGTCATACCCGGCTTCGGGCTGACGCTGGGCTACACCGTGGTGTACCTCAGCCTGATCGTACTCATCCCCCTGGCGGCGATGTTTGTACACGCTGCTCAACTCACTTGGGATCAGTTCTGGAACATCATCTCCGCGCCTCGCGTGCTGGCGGCCTTGAAGCTGAGCTTCAGTACCGCGCTGTACGCCGCACTCATCAACGGTGTGATTGGCACTTTGTTGGCCTGGGTGCTGGTGCGCTACACCTTCCCCGGGCGCAAGGTCATCGACGCGATGATCGACCTGCCGTTCGCCCTGCCCACCGCCGTCGCCGGTATCGCGCTGACGGCGCTGTACGCGCCCAACGGCCTGGTCGGCCAGTTTGCCGCCGACCTGGGTTTCAAGATCGCCTACACCCCCCTGGGTATCACCCTGGCGCTGACCTTCGTCACGTTGCCCTTCGTGGTGCGCACGGTGCAGCCGGTGCTGGCCGATATCCCCCGGGAAATCGAAGAGGCCGCCGCCTGCCTCGGCGCCAAGCCGTTGCAGGTGTTCCGCTACATCCTCGTGCCGGCATTGTTGCCCGCCTGGCTGACCGGCTTCGCCCTGGCGTTTGCCCGAGGCGTGGGTGAGTACGGGTCGGTGATCTTCATCGCTGGCAACATGCCGATGAAAACCGAAATCCTGCCCTTGCTGATCATGGTCAAGCTCGACCAATACGACTACCGCGGCGCCACCTCCATTGGTGTGCTGATGCTGGTGGTGTCCTTTGTCTTGCTGCTGCTGATCAACCTGTTGCAGCGGCGCATCGAACGTCCATAAGGAGGCGCGGAACATGTCCCAATCGTCTATTTCCGCCGCGTCCTCGGCCAACGCCGCCCGGCGTGGCAGTGCGACCTCGCGACGTATCCTGATCGGCCTTGGCTGGCTGGTATTCGTCCTGTTTCTGCTGCTGCCATTGCTGGTGGTGGTGTCCCAGGGCTTGAAGAACGGCCTCGGCACGTTCTTCACCGCAATCCTTGAACCCGACGCGCTGTCGGCGCTGAAACTCACGGTGATCGCCGTGCTGATTTCGGTGCCGCTCAACCTGGTGTTCGGCGTCAGCGCCGCCTGGTGCGTGAGCAAGTACTCGTTCCGTGGCAAGAGCATCCTGGTCACGCTGATCGACCTGCCGTTCTCGGTCTCGCCGGTGATCGCCGGCCTGGTGTACGTGTTGATGTTCGGCGCCCAGGGCTTCTTCGGGCCGTGGCTGCAAGAGCATGACATCCAGATCGTGTTCGCCCTGCCGGGCATCGTGCTGGCGACCATCTTCGTCACCGTGCCGTTCGTGGCCCGTGAGTTGATCCCGCTGATGCAGGAGCAGGGCACCCAGGAAGAAGAAGCCGCGCGCCTGCTGGGCGCCAATGGCTGGCAGATGTTCTGGCATGTCACCGTGCCGAACATCAAGTGGGGCCTGATCTACGGCGTGGTGCTGTGTACGGCGCGGGCCATGGGTGAGTTCGGCGCGGTGTCGGTGGTGTCCGGCCACATTCGCGGCGTCACCAACACGCTGCCGCTGCATGTCGAGATTCTCTACAACGAATACAACCACGTTGCCGCGTTTGCGGTGGCCAGCCTGTTGCTGATCCTGGCGCTCTTCATCCTGCTGCTCAAGCAGTGGAGCGAGAACCGAATCAACCGCCTGCGCAACAGCGCGGGTGAGGAATAAGTCATGTCGATCGAAGTCCGTAATGTCAGCAAGAACTTCAACGCCTTCAAGGCCCTGGACAGCATCAACCTGGATATCCAGAGTGGCGAGCTGGTGGCGTTGCTGGGCCCGTCCGGCTGTGGCAAGACTACGTTGCTGCGCATCATTGCCGGCCTGGAAACTCCGGATGCCGGCAGCATTGTGTTCCATGGCGAAGACGTTTCCGGCCACGATGTGCGTGATCGCAACGTGGGCTTCGTATTCCAGCACTACGCGTTGTTTCGCCACATGACCGTGTTCGACAACGTCGCTTTCGGCCTGCGCATGAAACCGAAAAACCAACGCCCCACCGAAAGCCAGATCGCGAGCAAGGTTCACGAGCTGCTGAACATGGTGCAGCTCGATTGGTTGTCCGACCGCTACCCGGAACAACTTTCCGGTGGCCAGCGCCAGCGTATCGCCCTGGCCCGCGCCTTGGCGGTGGAGCCCAAGGTTCTGCTGCTCGACGAGCCGTTCGGCGCCCTTGATGCCAAGGTGCGTAAAGAACTGCGCCGCTGGCTGGCGCGCCTGCACGAGGACATCAACCTGACCTCGGTCTTCGTGACCCACGACCAGGAAGAGGCCATGGAAGTCGCCGACCGTATCGTGGTGATGAACAAGGGCGTGATCGAGCAGATCGGTTCACCGGGCGACGTCTACGAAAACCCGGCCAGCGACTTTGTCTATCACTTCCTGGGGGACTCCAACCGCCTGCATTTGGGCGAAGACAAGCACCTGCTGTTCCGTCCCCACGAAGTGTCGTTGTCACGCCATGAACTGGAAGATCACCATGCGGCGCAAGTGCGGGATATTCGGCCGTTGGGCGCGACTACTCGCGTGACCTTGAAGGTCGAAGGCCAAAGCGAGTTGATCGAGGCCGAAGTGGTGAAAGACCATGACAGCCTCACCGGGTTGGCGCGGGGCGAGACCCTGTTCTTCAAACCCAAGGTCTGGCAAAAAGCCTAATAACACTGCAAAACCCTTGTGGGAGCCGGGCTTGCCCGCGATGGCGGTGGATCAGTCGACAGTTATGCCAACTGATCCACCGCCATCGCGGGCAAGCCCGGCTCCCACATTGGATGTTCAGTACTTGTTAGACCGTGGCGTTTTTCCCGCGTACTCCCACCGGCCCCGAACGCTCTTCAATCTGGCGCTTGAGGTCCTGCCGCAACCCCAGCAAAAACGCCAACTCCGCCACCACAAACAACGGCCCTACGATCAGCCCCGACACATCATCCACAAACGCAGGCTTCCTGCCTTCGTAGTAATGCCCGACGAACTGAATCACCCAGCCCACCACAAACATGCCCACGCCGCTGCTCAGCCACACCGCCGTGCTTTGCGCCGCCAGCACATGCCCGGCCCACACCGACAAGCCCATCAGCACCGTCATCAACACGCCCAAGGCCAGTTCCAGGCGCAGATAAAACCACGCCGAAAACAACGCCAGCAGTACCGCAGGTGATAGCCAGAGCCCGCCCACCGACCATTCGGGGCGCGACAGCAGCACGGCCACCGCCACCACAATCAACGGAATACCGATGAAGTGGCTGGCGATGTTGCGTGGGTCGCGGTGGTACGCGGCGTATTGACTGAGATGGTCGACGAGGCTTTTCATTGTTGTTCCTCCTGTAGGATGTTTGATCATGCCCTGTCAGTCGGTGCCTAACTGTCAATTGGGCGACAATCTTCGGAGTTCGCATGGACACAGGGACATGGCACGCGCAATTGGCTCGCGGTCATTGGTTCAGCCATTTGCCGCCTGACTTGCAGCGTAGCCTGCTGGGGGCGGCGCGGTTGCGTGTGCTGACGGCGGGGCAGTACCTGTTCAAGCGCGGTGACCCGCCGTGCGGCGTGTATGCGGTGCTGGAAGGCACGGTGCGTATCAGTGCGGTCAGTGCCCAAGGCAAGGAAGCGGTGTTGAGCCTGGTGGAAACGCCCTACTGGTTCGGCGAGATTTGCCTGTTCGACAACCTGCCGCGCACCCACGATGCCTTGGCCACGGGTGCTTGCAGACTGCTGCAGGTGCCGCAGGCGGCGATGCTCGGCATTCTCGAACAGCATCCGCTGTTCTGGCGGGAGATGGCACTGTTGATGAGCCATAAACTGAGGCTGTCGTTGATCAATATCGAACACATGAGCCTGATGCCCGCTTCAAAGCGCCTGGCCCATCGGCTGCTGATGATCGCCCAAGGCTACGGCGAAGTTGAGCAGGCGCGCCGCGTGCTGCAACTGCCCCAGGAGGATCTGGCGGCGATGCTGGGCCTGTCGCGCCAGACCATCAACAGTCTGCTCAAAGCGCTGGAGCAACAGGGCATTATCGGCTTGAGTTACGGCGCCATCGAGATACGCGACCTCAATGGGCTGCGGCTGGCCGCGGGCCTATGAACCGCGATAGGTGGAGAAGCCGTAAGGGCTGAGCAGCAGCGGAATGTGGTAATGCTGGTCGGCCTGCTTGACCTGGAAAATCACCGGCACCTCGGGGAAGAACGTCTCGCGGTTCGCCTTCTTGTAGTAATCGCCGGTCTTGAACACCACGCGGTACTCGCCCGGCTGCATGCTGCGGTTGGCCGGGAACAGCTCGGCGATGCGGCCTTGCTGGTTGGTCACACCTTCAGACAGCGACTGCCATTTATCGCCCACGTGCTGTTCCAGGGTCACGTTGACACCGGCGCTTGGCAGGCCGTTTTCCAGGTTGAGTACGTGCACGCTCAGGGGGTTGCCGTCGGCCAGGGCCAGGTTGCACAGGCCACTCAAGCTCAGTGCGGCAAGGGTCATGCTCAAGGTTTTCATCGCGAAGTCCTTTTGAGGGAAGTGGAATCAAGGGGTGATTTTCAAGCCCAGTTGCTCGGCGGCTTGTACGGCGCAGGCTTCATCCTGCGCGGCGCCACCGGCACCGGCGATGCCCAGCGCACCGACCAGTTCGGCATCGGCAAACAGCGGCACGCCGCCGCCGAGCAACAGCAACTCGGGCACGCTGTTGAGGTTGGCGGCCTCGGGGTTATTACGCGCCCGTTCGGCAAACAGCCGGGTCGGGGTTTTTGTCGACAGCGCCGTGTACGCCTTGCGTTGGCTGGCGAGGCTGTTGTGCGGGCCGACACCGTCAGCGCGCAGGCCCAGCAACAGGTTGCCACCGCGGTCGAGTACGGTCAGCGCCGCGGTGCAGTGGGCCAGGCTGGCGTCGGCCAGTTGGCGAGCGGCGTGCAGATCCAGCTCGGCGTGGCGGGGCAGTTGTGGCGTCGCCTGGGCGACGGTGGCCACGGCGAGGCTCAGGAACAAGGCAGTGCGGTACATAGTGAGGGCTCCAGAAAGCAGGCCCACACGGTAACCAGCGGACGCGGACAAAAGCCGCACAATTGGATGACAGGTTTGTAATCAAACTCAGGAGTTTGTGGTGGTTGTACCGGCCTCATCGCAGCGATGCGGCGACCCGACAAGCCAGCTCCCACATGATGTGAACCCATTCCCCTGTGGGAGCTGGCTTGCCTGCGATGAGGCCCTTCCTACTGCAACCCCTCGCGAAACTGCCCCGGCGTCATCCCCGTCCAGCGCTTGAACGCACGATTGAAACTGCTGGTATCGGCAAACCCCAGCAAATGGCTGATCTGGGCCAGTGAGCACTGCGGGTCACGCAGGTGCAATAACGCCAGGTTTCGCCGGCACTCATTGAGCAAGGCGTCGAATCGACAGCCTTCATCGGCCAGATGCCGCTGCAAGCTGCGCAAGCTCAAGTGCAGCGCTTGGGCAATACGTTCGGCGCTTGGCTCGCCGTCTGGCAATTGCGCCTCGATGGCGGCGCGCACCTTGCGTTCCCAGGTCAACGGTTGCAGTTGGGCGAGGGTGCGCTTGAGCACGGTTTCGTTGTGTTCGGCCAGCTCCGGGTTGGCGTCGTCCAGATGGCTGTCGAAATCGCTGGCGGCGAATTCCAGGCGGTCTTCGTCGGCGGCAAACCATACCGGCGCGCGAAATACCCTGTGCCACGGCTCGGGGTCGGCGGGTTCCGGGCGCCGCAGGTAAACGGCCAACGGCGCATAGTCGCGACCCAGGCGGTTGCGACAGGTGCGTACGTAGATCGCCGCAAAGGCATCAATCGCTTCCGGCGCGGGCGCGGGGCTGCCTGGGGGTTGGAGCAGGCGAAAACGGTAGATGTCGCCGTGGCGGCTCAGCTCCAGGTCCAAGGCATCACTGACCACCTGGTGATAGCGCACGATGCGCTCGAACACCTCGCGCAAGCTGCCGCTGGCCACCAATGCGTAACCCAGCGCATGAAAGGTGGTGGGGCTGACAAACCGCGACACCCGCAGCCCAATCGCCGGGTCGCCACTGGCCTGTACCGCCAGCGTCCATAGGCGCGTGGTGGCCGACAACCGATAGCGGGCGTTGGGGTCGTCCATCTGCTGCGGGTCCAGCCCGGCTTCGGCGCACAGCGCGGCGCTGTCGAGGCCCAGGGCGTCGAGCTGCTTGCGCAGGGCACGGGTCCAGCTGGCGAGGGAAGTGGGTTCGGTCATGGCAATTGGCGCTTGTGGTCAACAGATTGGCGTGCGCGGCTAGCGTCCTGCGCTAGGGTTAGGTGCAGGATTCAGGCATCACTTCACAAGAGAATGGAAGCATGGACGGTACTTCTGCAAGCCCCCAGCCGTTGAACGCGCAACAGCGTTCGGCGCATATCCGCGAGGTCGTGATGGCCGAAGGCGTGCGCTTGCGCCAGCGGCACCCCTGGTTGTTGCATCAGGACGCACTGGGCGCAGGCATCCTGGCCTTTGCCCTGCTGGGCATGTTCGGCTCGGCAGCGCTCTATATCAGCGGTCATATGGCCTGGTGGGTGTGTCTGCTGCTCAATGCCTTCTTCGCCTCGCTCACCCATGAGTTGGAACACGACCTGATCCACAGCATGTACTTTCGCAAGCAACGCGTGCCCCACAACCTGATGATGGGCCTGGTATGGCTGGCGCGGCCAAGCACCATCAACCCATGGATACGCCGGCACCTGCACCTCAACCATCACAAGGTCTCGGGCACCGAGGCCGACATGGAAGAGCGCGCGATCACCAATGGCGAACCCTGGGGCATCGCGCGGTTGCTGATGGTGGGGGACAACATGATGTCGGCCTTGATCCGTCTGTTGCGCGCCAAGACCTGGCCGCACAGGTTCAGTATCCTCAAGCGCGTGCTGCGGGTGTACGCACCGCTGGCCTTGCTGCATTGGGGCGCGTGGTACGTCTTCCTGGGCTTTCATGCCGCCAATGGGATTGCCAGTTTGATGGGCGCGCCCATTCAGTGGTCAGCCGGTACCTTGCAGGTGATGCAGGTGATCGATATCGCTGCGGTGGTGATCATCGGCCCGAACGTGTTGCGCACCTTCTGCCTGCACTTTGTCAGCTCCAACATGCATTACTACGGCGATGTGGAACTGGGCAATGTGATTCAGCAAACCCAAGTGCTGAACCCTTGGTGGCTGTGGCCGTTGCAGGCGTTCTGCTTCAACTTCGGCAGCACCCACGGCATCCATCACTTTGTGGTGAAAGAACCGTTCTACATCCGCCAGATGACCGCCAAGGTGGCGCACAAGGTCATGGCCGAGATGGGGGTGCGCTTCAATGATTTGGGCACGTTTGCGCGAGCCAATCGCCTGGAGCCCCAGGAACACCCGCGCACTGAGCTTTCTTTCAGCAAGCAATGAACGCCAATGGCAGGTCACGGATCTGTTCGCGCACTGGCGGTTGGTAATGGTCGTCGCTGGTTAATTCGTGCAACAGCTCTTCGCGTAGCTGGTGGAATTCAAAACTGCTGCGCTGGCGCGGATGAGGCAGGGCGATCTCGACGACCTGCTTGATTCGCCCCGGACGCGGCTCCATCACCACCACGCGGTCGGCGAGGAAAATCGCCTCTTCCACGTCATGGGTGACCAGCACCGTGGTGATTCTGGCGCGGGCGCGAATGGCCAACAGTTCATCCTGCATCTGCTGGCGGGTCAGCGCGTCGAGGGCGCCGAAGGGTTCGTCCAGCAACAGGATGCGCGGGCTGGCCACCAGGCCGCGGGCAATCGCCACCCGTTGCGCCATGCCGCCGGAGAGTTGGTGGGGATAGGCGCGGGTGAAGTCAGTCAGGCCCACCAACTCGATAAAATCACCGATGCGCCGCGTGCGTTCGGCTTCGCTCAGCGGCTCGTTGACCAGGCCCAGGCCGATGTTTTGCGCCACGGTCAGCCACGGGAACAGGCGGTGCTCCTGGAACACAATACCGCGTTCGCCGCCGATCCCGCTGACGGCGTTACCATCCACCTGGATCTCGCCGCGATACTGCGTATCGAGCCCCACCAGCAGGCGCAGCAGGGTGGACTTGCCGCATCCACTGGAGCCGACAATCGCAACAAATTCCCCTTCGGCCACCTCCAGGTTGAATTCACGGATGGCTTCCAGTTCGAAGCCATCGACGTCGAAGGACTTGCCCACGTGGTTGAAGCTGACAATTGGTGCGTTCATGCGTGTCTCCAGCGAGTGGCGCGGGTTTCGAGGCGTTGGCCGAACAGGTTGAGGGTGGCGCCGGTGAGGCCGACCAGCAGCATGCCGCTCATGATCAGGTCCATGCGCAGCAGCTGTTGGGCGCCGATCATCAGGCTGCCGATGCCGCCATTGGAGGGCATGAAATATTCGGCGCCGAGGGTGCCCATCCACGCGTAGATCAGGCTCAGGCGCAGGCCGGCGAAAATCCCCGACGCGGCACCCGGCAGCACCAGGCGGCGCAGGCGTTGCCAGAGGTTCAGCCGCAGCACCTGCGCGGCTTCGCGCAGCTGGGGTGACAGGTTGAGCACGCTGCGCTGGGTGGCAATAAACAACGGGAAGAAGGCGGCGAGGGCGATAAACACCCACTTGGCCAACTCACCCAGGCCGAACCAGGCGGTCAACAGTGGCACCCAGGCGAAAATGGCAATCTGGCGCAACGCGGACAAGGTTGGGCCGAGCAGTCGTTCACTGCGCCGCGACAACCCCAGCCACAAGCCCACGGCAAAGCCCAGGCTGCCGCCGAGCAACAAGCCGCCCAGGGCCCGTCCCAGGCTTTTGCCCAGGGCGGTGGTCAAGCTGCCATCCAGCACGCCGGCCAGGATGGTTTGCAGCACGGCCCAGGGGCTGACCAGAATGTTCGGGTCTACCCAGCCCTGTTGCGTCGCGGCCTGCCACAGCGCCAACAACAGCAAAGGTAACAACCAGGGCTGCAGGCGTTGCCAGCCTTCATAGCGTGGCCCGCGGCGGATCTGCGCGGTGGCGGGGTGGGGCCAGTGCACCCACTTGCGATCCAGCCAGCCGATGCCGCGGTCCATCACCACACCCAGCACGCCAATGACCACGATGCACACGAAGACGATATCGAGCATGAACAACTGGCGCGCCCACACCATCAGGTAGCCGATGCCTTCGCTGGAGGCCAGCAGCTCCACGGCCAGCAGGGAGGTCCAGCCGGCGGCCAGGGCCAGGCGTACGCCGGCCATGAACGCAGGCAGTGCGGCGGGCAGGACCAGGCGGCGGATCAGCAAGTGGCCAGGCAGGCGCAGTACACGGGCGGCTTCGCGCAGGTTGGGCTGGGCGTCGCGCACGCCCACCAGGGTATGCAGGGTCACGGGCACCACGATGGCCTTGACCAACACCACCAGCTTGAGGGTTTCGCCAATGCCGAAAAACACCATGAACAGCGGGATCCAGGCGAGGGTCGGCACTTGCGCCAGCGCGCTGAACGTCGGGAACACCAAGCGCTCGGCGCGCGCACTGAAACCCAGGGACGCGCCCAGTATCGCGCCGGCACTGACACCGGCCAGCAGGCCCCAGAACAAGCGCTGCAAGCTGATCGCCAGATGGCTCCATAACTCGCCAGCGGCCAACTCCACCGCGCTGTTCCACACCAGGGCGGGGGTGGGCAGAATCTGCTCGCTCATCCAATGATTGCGGCTGGCCAGCCACCATAAGGCAAACAGCGTGAGCGGCAGCAGCCACGGCAATAAACGCTGGCCCAGCTGCGCCCAGCGCGGCGCGATGCCTTTAGACGGGGCCGCCAGCGGCAGGCTCAGAAGTGAAATCCGGGCCATGGAAGACCTCCGAATGCGTTATGTGATTTCGATCTTACAAAAGCGTGATCAAGATGATTGTGAGATAAGAAAAGTCATTTAAAGCCTCACACCGCCACGCATCCAATGCATTCGAAGAATATTTTCGATGCTGTTTATGCATATGCCTCTGGAGGCTACGGGTTAGCTTGCATATTTCTAAATGCTATTAAATTGTGAATTTATAGTATTTAAAGTTTTGTTCAGTCTATGCCTACTTTTTGCTCCCCAGGCGACCGTCGCCCACCAGGAGCTGCGCTTATGAAACTGCCCTTTAAACGTCTGATCAGCCTGTTCGCCGGCACCGCCCTGGCCGGGTTGGTGCATGCCGCCGACCTCAAGGAAATCCGCATCGCAGTGCCCGACCTCAGTGCCGGCAGCCAGCACAGCGGCGGTGGCATCACCGACGTGTTGCGTGAACAGCAGATCTTTGAAAAAGCCTTTGCCGACCAAGGCATCAAGATCCAGTGGAATTACTTCAAGGGCGCCGGTCCGGTGATCAATGAAGCGTTCGCCAACGGCCAGGTGGACCTGGCCTATCTGGGCGACCTGGCAGCGATCATCGGCCGCTCCAATGGCCTGGATACGCGGCTGCTCAGCGCCTCTGCACGGGGAGTGAAACACTACCTCGGCGTGGTGCCGGGCTCCGGCATCAAGACCCTGCAAGACCTCAAGGGCAAGCGCGTGGCGGTGTTCCGAGGCACGGCCAGCCAGTTGTCGTTCGACAGCGCATTGGCCAGCCAGGGCTTGAGCGAGAAGGACCTTAAGGTGATCAACCTGGACTTCAACGCGGCCGCTGCCGCCCTGGCCGCCAAGCAGATTGACGCCACCTGGGGCGGGTCCACCCTGACGGCGTTGCAGGCCAAAGGTTTGGCAGAAATACCGCTGACCACCAAAGACCTGGGCGATGCCGGCAGCATCCAGGCCGTGCTGGTGGGCAGCTCCAAATTCGTCGATGAACACCCAGACGCCGTGGCCACGTTGCTCAAGGCCCAGCAGCAAGCGGTGCAGTGGTTGACCGATGACAACAACAAACAGGCGTACATCGCACTGGTATCAGGGCTGGCCAGTTACCCCCCGGTGATCCTCACCAATGATTTGAAAGACCAGAAACTCAGCGAAGTTTTCCCCTCGACCCTAGACCCGGTGTTCCTGGGCAAATTGCAGGATGCGGTGGACTTGGCGTCCAGGGAGAAGTTGATTCGCAAGTCGTTTCAGGTGAGTGATTGGGTGGCGCCTGGGCTGGTGGCGGCAGGGCTCTGAGCTTGTCGGTGCCTGGGCTATCGCTATCGCAGGCAAGCCAGCTCCCACACTTGAATGTGTTCAACGCTCAAATGTGGGAGCTGGCTTGCCTGCGATGAGGCCCGTCAAACCGCCACACTCACCTGCTGACTATCCACCTCCACCAAGGTCTCAATCATCGCCTTCGCCGCCGGCGACAACCGCGACCCCGTGCGGCTGACGATCCCGCAGCGTGCGCTCAGGGTGTCCATGTGCTGCGGCAAGTTGCGCCAGTGCAGCAGCACCAGCGCCCCCTTGGCGATGTCCTCGGCAAAGGCTTCTTCAGTGCCGACGCCGATGGCATTGGTTTGCAGCACGATGCTCACCAGTGCCGGGAAGTGCTCGGTCTGAATACTGGGTGAAAAATCCATACGCCCACTCAGGTTCGCCAGCAGTTTGCGAATGCCTTGGGAGATCAGCGGCGCCGCCAGCGGGTAGTCGAACATATCGTTGGTGGACAGGCTGTCCTTGGCCAGCAAAGGGTGGCCGGGTCGGCAGAAAAACACCCCGCGTTTGGGGGTGAGTGCGCGGGTCTGGAAATTCGGGTCGGCCTCGAACTGACGGATGTCAGCGATAAAAAATTCGATCTCTTCACGGCTCAGGCGGCGGCTGAGGGTTTCCCAGTTATCCACCTGAAACGTGGTACGGATTTTCGGGTGGGCGTTGATAAACCGCGCCACCGCATCCGGCACCAGTTTCACGGCTGGCGCCGGGCCGCAGCCGAAACGCAGGTCGCCGGCGTCGAGCTTGGTCATGCGCGTCACTTCACTGCTCAGCAGCGCTGCACCATGCACCAGGCTCAGGGCGTGCTGCAACACCACCTGGCCTTCCGGCGTGGGGCGCAAGTCCTTGTGGCCACGGTCTACCAACACGCAACCGAACTCCTGTTCCAGCCCCTGGATACTGCGGCTGAACGCTGGTTGGGTGATGCCCATAGCGTCCGCGGCACGCACGAAACTGCGGTGTTCGTTGAGGGCGATGAAGTAGCGCAGTTGGCGAAGATCCATATGCTTTCCCGGCATTTTAAAAATAGGTCGAAGGCATTTGCGACCGAGCAAGCTGAGGTTTTAAATGCAAGCTCTTATTCCGTCAACGAAGCATTCATTCATTTGCTAGACCTAAATTGCATATGGATAGAGCGTTGCTGGAAGCGTCCCCCCACCGTTTCGCAGGCACATGAGGGTCATCACAATGAGCAACGCCGCATTAGCCGTTCAATCCGTCGCCCAACCACTCGATATTCACCCGGTAGCCGGGCGGATCGGCGCCGAAATCCGTGGCATCAAATTGTCCGGTGAGCTGGATGCCGCCACCGTCGAGGCCATTCAGCAGGCGCTGGTGCAGTACAAGGTGATCTTCTTCCGCGAACAAACCCATCTTGATGACCAGAGCCAGGAAGCCTTTGCTCACCTGCTCGGTGAGCCGATTGCCCACCCGACGGTGCCGGTGCGGGACGGCACGCGCTTCTTGATGGAGTTGGATGGCACCCGTGGCCAGCGCGCCAATTCCTGGCACACCGACGTGACTTTCGTCGATGCGTACCCAAAGGCCTCGATCCTGCGTTCGGTGCTGGCGCCTGCTTCCGGTGGCGACACCGTATGGGCCAACACCGCCGCTGCCTACAACGACCTCAGCGTGGAGCTGCGCGCATTGGCTGACCACCTCTGGGCGGTGCACAGCAACGAATACGACTACGCCGCACGCAAGCCGGATGTGGCGGTGGAGAAGCTGGAGGAATACCGCAAGGTCTTCACCTCCACAGTGTATGAAACCGAACACCCGGTGGTGCGCGTGCACCCGGTCAGCGGTGAGAAAACCCTGCTGTTGGGGCACTTCGTCAAACGCCTGAAAGGCTACTCCCAGGCAGAGTCGGCGCAGTTGTTCAACCTGCTGCAAGGCCACGTCACTCGCCTGGAAAACACCGTGCGCTGGCGCTGGAACACCGGCGACGTGGCGATCTGGGATAACCGTGCCACCCAGCATTACGCGGTGGACGACTACGGCACCCAGGAGCGCATCGTGCGCCGGGTTACGCTCAAGGGGGATGTGCCGGTGGGGGTGCAGGGGCAATCAAGCAAAACCACTAAAGGTCTTTAATCTGAGTGAAGATTAAAAAATGTGGGAGCGGGCTTGCCCGCGAATGCGCAGTGTCAGTCGACGTATTCATCAACTGACCCACTGCATTCGCGAGCAAGCCCGCTCCCACATTTGGATTCGTGGTGTTTACCAGACTCCGATCTTCACCACTTTCTCTGCCTCTGGCTCACCATAACGAAACCATTGCCCGCGCACCTCAACCTCCGTGTGGCTGATGGTGGTGCGCCGCTTCAACCCGCGCAGCCAGTCGAACAGATAACCCAGGTGCGTCTCGCGTACCTCGGCATAGGCGGGATCGCTGCCCAGGTCGTGCAGTTCTTGCGGGTCGTTTTCCAGGTCGAACAGTTGCGGGCGAAAGCCGTCGTAGGCCAGGTACTTCCAGCGCTCGCTGCGCACCATGGTCATGCGGCAACGGTCGATCGGTTGCTCCAGGCGCTCACGAGCCGGGGCCTGGAAGGCGTAGTCGTATTCGGCAATGGCATAGCGGCGCCAGGTGGGTTGTGCGCCCTGCAGCAATGGAATCAATGAGCGGCCTTCCAGGCGATGGTCGGCGGCGGGCAAGCCCAAGGCGTCGAGGAAGGTGGGCAGGGCGTCGATGGTTTCCACCAGGCGCTCGTCTACGATGCCGCGGCTGACATCGGCGCCGGCACGCGGGTCGCGCACGATCAACGGAATGCCCACCGCAGGCTCCAGCAAAAACTCTTTTTCGCCAAGGAAGTGATCGCCGAGGAAGTCGCCGTGGTCGCTGGTGAACACGATCAGCGTGTCATCCCAACGGCCAGTGCTTTGCAGAAAATCAAACAGCCGCCCGAGTTGATCGTCAATCTGTTTGATCAGGCCCATGTAGGTCGGAATCACCGTGAGGCGCACCTCGTCACGGGAAAAATTCTGGCTCTCCTGGTGTTGGCGAAATGCCTGGTACACCGGGTGATCGCTGGTGTGCTCAGGTTGAATCGGCGCCTGCACATGCTCGGTTCCGTACAGCGCGTGATACGGCGCCGGCGCGATGTAGGGCCAGTGCGGCTTGATATACGACAGGTGCAGGCACCAAGGCTGTTCACCTTGTTCGTCGATAAAGTCGATGGCACGGTCGGTGGTGTAGACGGTTTCCGAATGCTCCTCGGCCACCCTTGCAGGCTTGCCGGCGTTGCGCATATGCCAGCCGCTGAGCACTTCGCCGTTCTCACCTTCGGCGGCGTTGGCCCATTCATGCCACGGGTTGCTGCCGTTGTAGCCGTGATCACGCAAGTACTGGGTGTAGGGCGCGGACTCGCGCTTATCCTCGAACAGCGGGCTGTCGGGATAGATGCCGTCGTGACGCAGATACGCGTCGAAACCAACCTCATTGAGCGGCTCGGCCTGGGCACTGTCGGGGTCGATCTGCAGGCGCTGCAAGGCCTCAAGGTTCGGCGTGGCGTGGGTCTTGCCCACCAATGCGGTGCGGATGCCATGGGGGCGCAGGTAGTCGCCGATCGTTAGCTCTTCGAGCGGCAGCGGCACTGCGTTCCACGCCACCTGATGGCTACTGACATAGCGCCCGGTGTAGGCCGACATGCGCGACGGGCCGCAGATGGTGCCTTGTGTATAGGCCCGACTGAAACGCACGCCAGCGTCGGCCAGGCGGTCGATATTCGGGGTGTGCAAATGGGCATGGCCGTAGCAGGACAGGTAGTCGCGGCGCAGTTGGTCGCACATGATGTAGAGCACGTTGCGCACGGGTTTGGCGTCAGACATAGGAATTTACCGAACGGAGGACAGGTGGGTTTTTTCGCCGTTCGAGGGGCGCTCTGGCAAGTGCATTTGGGGACTGGGTTCTATGCATTGAGTGCATGGGTGTGGCTGCTGGCGTCATCGCAGGCAAGCCAGCTCCCACAGTTGAAATGCATTCCCCTGTGGGAGCTGGCTTGCCTGCGATGACGGCCTGACAGCAGACCCATATCTACCTGGCACCCCGCGATCAAATGGTGGGAGCAGGCTTACCAGGCGAAGGACCTGATGTGAGCGGCCAGTCCTGCCAGCGCTTTATCATCTGCCCTGGCCGCGTCATGGGAGGAGACATAGCCTTCATAACGCTCAAAATATTTGTCCTGGGTCGAACTGATTTTTTTGAAGGCGCTATCTTCCCCGGTCCCGTGCATCGGGAATAATTTGGCGTGCAGATGATCGACGCCATAACCCTCCAGAATCATGCCTGTTCTAGCCACACCTTTTAGTGCTTTGTCCAAAAGCTTCGCCGTCTTTTTGGCTGCGATGACCAAGTCACACAGCACGGCGTCCGGTTCGGCAAACGCATAGCTGCCGTGATGGGTTTTGGGGATAACGACACTGAACCCCGGGGTGTTGGGAAATATGGAGAGAAAGGCCATGTGGGTCTGGTCTTCCCATAGGAGGTGGCAGGGTGCAGTACGGCGGGCAATACTGCAAAAAATACAGTCCATCAGACGCGCTTCCTCGTGCGAGTCAAAAGGTAGACCCTCTTGTATGTGATCTTTGTTATCTAACGATGACTTCACTGACGTTGCGGGCCGCTGTTCACCGCTTAGTCAGACCGCAATATTTTCCAACGCATAAACATCCTCGTCCCTCTCGTCAATCTCCTTGATCTGCTCAATCATCGCCTGCGCCAGCGGCGACAACCGATACCCTGCACGGCTGACGATCCCGTAGCGGGTGTAGCGCTCCTCCAGGTTTTCGTCCAACCCCTCAATCTGCAAACACACCAGTTCGCCCCGCGCCATGTGCAGCACGTCGCTGTTGGCGCTGACGATGCCGATGGCGTCCGAGCGCAATACCACGCCCATGAGGCTGTAGCCGTTTTCGCATTCCACATTGGGCTGGTAATCCGGCCGGCCGCTGAGGTCGACGATGACTTTGCGCAGGTTCGGCGGGCGGATGGTCACTGCCAGCGGGTAGCTCATCAGCTCGGCGGCGCTGACGCTGTTGCGTGCGGCCAGGGGATGCCCGGCGCGGCAGCAGAAGTGCCAACGGCGCGGGCGCAGGCGGTGGGTGTGGTAGTCGGGGTTGGCTTCGAAGTGGCGGGTGTCGGCGACGAAGAATTCGAACTCTTCGCTGAGCAGCCGCTTGCCCAGGCTTTGCCAGTCATCCACTTGGAACTGCACGCGGGCCTTGGGGTAGCGCCCGATAAAACTGCCGATGGCACGTGGGACTAACCCAGCTGCCGGCGCGGGGCCGCAACCGAAACGCAGTTCACCGGCTTCCAGGCCGTTGAACTGGCTGATTTCATTGGCCAGTTGTTGTGCGCCGCTGACCAGGCGCCGTGCATGCTCGAGCAGCACCTGGCCTTGCTTGGTGGGCGCCAGGTCTTTGCGGCCACGGTCGACCAGTTGGCAGCCGGCACTGTGTTCCAGGGCCTGGATGCTGCGGCTGAACGCCGACTGCGACAGGTTCACCGCCGTTGCTGCCGCGACGAAACTGCGCTGTTCGGCGAGCGCGATGAAGTGGCGAAGCTGGCGCAGGTCGATATGCATTTTTCACATCAAAAATATCCGGGAAATGCATTGGCTATGCATTAGGTCGACTCCTTATAAAGGCTATCTCTTATGCAGTAAATGTTCGTAAAAACATAAATAAATAACCTTTTGGAATATGAGGCGACGAGTATTCCGGGGTTTTGGAGCCGCTTATGAGTCTGTTCAAGTCCTTGCCCCTGGCTGTTCTAGTGGCCGGTAGCAGCAGTTGGTCGCCGGCCCAGGCCGCTGAAACACCCGCGCCTGCCGGCAAGGGCGAAAGCGCCAGTGGCCAACTGGAAACTGTCACGGTCACTGCCCGGCGGCGTACCGAAAGTGCCCAGGCCGTGCCGACGCCCATGAGCGTGCTCGGCGGCCAGGCCCTGGAAACCCAGCGGGTGTACCGCATCCAGGATTTGCAGCAACTGGTGCCCAGCGTCAACGTCGCCTATATGCATGCGCGCCAGTCCAGCGTGTCGATCCGCGGCCTGGGCAACAACCCGGCCAGCGATGGCCTGGAAGGCAGCGTGGGGCTGTATATCGACAACGTCTACCTCGGGCGCCCGGGTATGGCGGTGTTCGACCTGATGGACATTGAGCAGCTTGAGGTTTTGCGCGGCCCCCAGGGCACGTTGTTCGGCAAGAACACCACGGCTGGCGTGATCAATATCAGTACGCGCGCGCCGAGTTTTACTCCCGAGCGCAGCATCGAAACCTCCTTGGGCGAGGACGGTTATTTCCAGACCAAGGGCACGATTTCCGGCCCGCTCACCGAGGACTTGGCAGGGCGTTTCTCGGCCTATCGCACGCGCAGCGACGGCGATATCAAGAACGAGTACGACGGCCATGATCTTAACGGCGGTTCGCGCCAAGGCTTTCGCGGGCAACTGCTGTACAAGCCCAACGAAGCGTTCAACCTGCGCTGGATCGGTGACTACAACGAAGAGGATTCCAGCGCCGGCACCCGCGTGCTGTACAGCACCGGCCCGACCATCAATGGCACCAACCTGTATCAATCCCGGGCCAACGCGGCGGGCGCAACTTTGGTGGACGGCACCCATCGCAAGGTCAACCTCGACAACGACCAGCACGTCACGGTGTTCCAGGGCGGTACGTCGCTGGAAGCCAATTGGACGCTGCCCAGCGACTTCACCCTGACCTCGGTGAGTGCTTATCGCTGGTGGAATTTCACCCCGCGCAACGATGATGGCCTCAACGTACCGGCGTCGTATAACGCCGGGGTTTCGGTGGAAGATAAGCAGTGGTCCCAGGAATTTCGCCTGGCGTCGCCCAGCGGTGGTTTCTTCGATTACGTGCTGGGCGCTTACTACTTCGGCTCCGACCTGGATAACAAATCCTTTGCCTACTACGGGCCCAAGGCCGATATCTGGAACGGCACACCTGCCGGTGCGTTGAGCAACGTGAGCAGTGTGGGCAACGGGCATATCCGCACCGACAGCTTCGCGCTGTTCGCCCAAGGCACCTGGCACCTGACCGAACGCCTGGATTTCACCGCCGGCCTGCGTGGCACCTACGAAGAGAAAAGCGCCTGGGTCACGCGCAATGCGCCCGTCGGTGGCGCGGCGGTCAGCGGGGCTGCTGCCACGGCGCGGCGCGGGCGTACCGGGGCCTATGACTCGGGCGACCTGTCGCAATACAGCGCCACGCCGTCGGGGCTGCTCAACCTCAGTTATCACTTCAATGAAAACCTGCTGGGCTACGCGACGCTGTCCCATGGCGAGAAGTCCGGCGGTGTGAACCTGGCGGTGGGGTCTGCGCCGACGGCCGGAGCCGACTCGTTGCTGATCGGCACCGAGCGCGCCAACAACGCCGAGCTAGGCTTCAAGAGCACGTTGTGGGACCGCCGCCTGCAGCTCAATGCCAACCTGTTCTGGACCCAGGTCAACGGCTACCAGACCAACGCCTACGACCAGGACAACCGCGTGCAGTACCTGACCAACGCCGGCTCGGTACGCTCGCGGGGCGTGGAGGTGGAAAGCACCTTGGTGCCGATCAAGGGCCTGACCCTGAACATCAACGGCTCCTTCAATGACGTGACGTACCTGTCTTACAAGGACGCGCCGTGCCCGCCGGAAACCAGCCTGCGTCCCGGTGCGCCGGCGTCCTGCGACCTGAGCGGCCATCAGGTAGTGGGCGCCTCCAAGTGGATCGCCAACGCCAACGGCGAGTACAAGTGGAACCTGGCGAACGGCTTCGAACCCTATGTCACCGCCAGTTACGCGTTCCGTTCCAAGGCGGTGGGCACGGTGGAAGATTCCGACTACGGGCAGATCCCGGCGTATGCGGTGGTCAACCTGTCTACCGGTTTGCGCGGCGACTATGACCAAGGGCAGTGGGATGTGTCGCTGTGGCTGAAAAACGCCTTCGACAAAACCTACTACACCACCCTGTGGACCGGTGGTAATGGCGGTTACGAGGGCCTGTTGGGCACGCCGCGCACCCTAGGCGTGACTGGGCGCTACGATTTCTAGGTCGGTGCGATAGGTGGCCGGGCTGAACACCCGCGTCACCAGCAGCATCGCCACCACCGTCACCGTCAGCACCACCCAGGCACTGACAAAGTTGCCGGTAAGCTCGCGCAGCCAGCCGGTCAGCCACGGCGAAATCGCATTGATCAAAAAGCCCACGCCTTGCACGAACGCCGCCAGTTGCCCCGCTTGGCGTGGGTCGCGATGGTGGTCGAGGGTCAGCAGCAGGCTCAGGGCAAAGCACGCCCCTAACCCGAAGCCGCACAAGGCCACCCACAGGTGGGGATATTCCAGCGGCGCAATGATCAGGCCCAGGTAGCCGATGGTTTGCGCCAGCAGGCTGATGCTGAGCAATGGGCGGCGGTCGATACCGCGTTGCGCCAGCACTGGCATCAACAGAGCGGCCGTCACCTGAAAAATCGTCATGAACGCCAGCAATGACCCGCTGGGCAGCACGCCCCAACCCAGTTGCTGATAGTAGGCGGGCAGCCACGCGACCATGCTCATGTAGCCGCAGTTGACCAGGCCGAAATACAGCGCCAGCAGCCAGGCGCGGCGGTTACGCAACCCTTTGAACGCAGGCGCCTGTTGTGGGTTTCGCGCCGCGCCCAGCGGCAGCCAGGCCCACAGCAACAACGCCCCCAGCGCCGGCAAGAGCCACACACCCAGGCCTGCTTGCCATTGCTGGAAATGCGTGGCCACCACCGGACTGAGCAGCGCCGCCAGGCCGCCACCGGCCATCAGCGAGGCCGAATACACGCCCATCGCCACCGGCACGCGGTGACGGAATTCGCGCTTGATCATCGCCGGCACCAGCGCCTGGATCAGCGCCACGCCCGCACCGCCGAGCAGCGCGGTAACCAGCAGTGCCGAAGCCTGGCCCATCAGCCAGCGCGCCAGGCACGCCAGCAAAATCATCAACAAGCCCAGGGCGATGCCGCGACGCTCGCCCAAGCGCGCCTCCACGCGCACGCCCACCAGTGCCACCAACCCCATGCAGATCACCGGCAGGCTGGTGAGCAGGGCGCTGCTCTGAAAGCTCAGGCCGGTGGCCTGGCGAATCTCGCCGAGCAGTGGGCTGATGGAACTGAGGATCGGGCGCAGATTCAGGCCGAGCACCACCAGCAGGCCCCAGCCGGCGAGGGATTTATTCAGGGTCATGCAGGGTTTTCCACTGGTGATACAGCGCAGTCATTGCGGCATCGGGCAGGTGCTGAATGGGCAGGCATTGCGCGTCGATGGGCAAGCCAGCCTGCTGGCTGATGGCTGCCGTCGACAGGCCGAACGGCTCGGCCATTTCGTTGCTGGCGGCAAACACTACGCGCTCGACGCCGCACAGGTACATGGCACTCAGGCACATCGGGCAAGGCTGGCCGCTGGCGTAGATCACGCACCCTTCCAGGCGTGCACCCAGCTGCCGGCTCGCTGCGCGAATTGCCAGCAGCTCGGCGTGGGCGGTGGGGTCCTGGGTCAGGTGTATCTCATTCGCGGCTTCCACCAGCACTTCACCGTTGCGCGTCAGCACAGCACCGAAGGGGCGGCCACCTTGGGCGACGTTGGCGCGGGCCAAGGCGATAGCGCGTTGCAGGTGTGCTTGATCGTTGGTCATACAAGGCCCCCGGATGCGATGAAAGGTGTGAAGTATGGGCAGCCAGCAAGGTATTCTGAAATTAAATATAAACATGCCAATCAGTGGCAAACACAATGGTGATGACGTTGTTCGATCCCGTGTTGTTGCGCAGCTTTGTCGCCGTGGTGGACTGCGGCAATTTCACCCGCGCCGCCGAGCGACTGCACTTGACCCAGTCCACCGTCAGCCAACAAATCCGCCGCCTGGAAGACGCAGTGGCGTGTCAGTTACTCGACCGCGACCAGCGCCGGGTAGTGGCCACCGCCGAGGGTGAGCGCCTGCTCGCGTATGCGCGCCGCATCCTCGCGCTGCACGAAGAAGCCGCCGATGTGCTGATCAACCAGCAAAGCGACGGCGTGTTGCGCCTCGGCGTGCCGGAGGACTTTGCCGCCGAGCGCCTGATGCCGCTGCTTTCGGCATTTGTCGTTGCTTATCCACGGGTGCGACTGGAAGTCACCAGCGGGCTGGGCCCTGAATTGCAGCGCCAGTACCGGGGCGGTGAGTTCGATGTGTTGCTGGTCAAGCAGATGGGCGACAGCGACGACTGTGTGGCGTCGTGGCCGGAGCCCTTGTACTGGGTCGACAGCCTGAGCACTCCGGCCCTGGGCCGCGACCCGCTGCCGCTGGTGGCTTTCCCCGTAGGCGGCCTGTATCGCAACGACATGCTGCACCATCTGGAACGGGCCGGCTGGCGTTGGCGCATCGGCTATTCCAGCGCCAGCCTGGCCAGCGTTTGTTCGGCGGTGGCGGCAGGCTTGGGCATCAGTTTATTGCCCGAACGGGTATTGCAACCGGGCCATCGCATACTCGGTCCAGAGAGTGGCTTGCCGCCTGTTCATGGCGTGCGATTGGCCCTGTATGGCCGCAGTGGTCTGGGCGCAGCGGGCCAGAGTTTGCTGGGTGAATTGCTGGCCTTGTGCAGTGGAAACCCGCACTGAGCCCATACCTTTGCCGAATATTTTGTATGCCTTTAAGGCATTGAAAGACAACGACTTGA
The DNA here is from genome assembly GCF_037976155.1 of Pseudomonas sp. FSL L8-0168. Classification (NCBI taxonomy): domain Bacteria; kingdom Pseudomonadati; phylum Pseudomonadota; class Gammaproteobacteria; order Pseudomonadales; family Pseudomonadaceae; genus Pseudomonas; species Pseudomonas sp. FSL L8-0168. Next base: position 5,606,388 of record NZ_CP150262.1, read on the forward strand.
AGCCAGGCCACGGGCCACGTGGCTTTGGCGTGATCGGCTGTTTTGTTTATGTGTTTTTGTTCTATGTATAACTTTAAAGATTACTTTAAGAGATAAGTGTCTGGCCCCGATGATTCAGCCCACGACGGGCCTTCGCTGGCCCGTCGGTTTTTCAAAACCGTAGGGAGTGAATCAATGGGCAATGTCCAGACCGCCGCCAGTGCACCCGAGGCGCAGTGGCGCCCGGCACCGAGTGGTGAGTTGGTCGACCTTGGCCGGCCGCATCACGCGCCGTTGGGGCAATTGCGCCTGCAGAAGACCCCGAAGCGTTTTTCCAGCCGCCGCGAGGGGGTTTTGCTCGGGTTGCTGGTGTTGGCGCTGCACGGTGCAGTGATCTATTGGGTGAGCCAGAAACCCACGCCGGTGCTGCCGATTGTGCCGCCGGAAATTCCACCGATGACCATCGAATTTTCCCAGCCGGCGCCGCCGGTGGTTGAACCGCCACCGCCTGTACCGCCACCACCGCCTCCGCCTGTGGTCGAACCACCGCCGCCGGTGGTGGATGAGTTGGCGGCCAAGCCGGCGCCGCCCAAACCCATTGCGAAACCCAAACCCAAGCCCGTGCCTAAACCTGAGCCTAAGCCGGCCCCCAAGGCCGTCGAGCAGCCACCTGCACCACCGACGCCAGCGCCACCTGCACCGCCCGCACCCGCGGCGCCAGCGCCGGTGACGCCTGCTTCGGCCAACGCCGCGTACCTGAAGAACCCGGCGCCGGAATACCCGTCACTGGCTCAGCGTCGCGGTTGGGAAGGTACGGTGTTGCTGCGGGTGCAGGTGCTGGCCAGTGGTAAACCGGGTGAGATCCAGGTGCAAAAAAGCAGTGGTCGCCAGCAGTTGGATGACGCGGCATTGGCGGCGGTGAAGCGCTGGAGTTTCGTGCCTGCCAAACAGGGCGATGTGGCCCAGAACGGCTGGGTGAGCGTGCCCATCGATTTCAAGATTCATTAATTATTCAGCGGCGCAGAGGGAAAACATCATGGCATTGGCATCTCCACTTGAATCCATCGAAAGCGCGGTGATCTGGCTGCTGGTGGCCTTTTCGGTCGCCACCTGGGGCCTGGCCTTGCTCAAGGGCGTGCAGTTCGGTCGCCTCAAGGCCCAGGATCGCAAGTTTCACAAACAGTTCTGGGCGGCATCGAGCCTCGACTCGGCCGCCGAACTCGCCGAAACCCAGCCTGGCGCCGCCGCCCGTGTAGCCCAGGCCGGCTATGCCGCGATCCAGGTGGGCGATACCCCCCACGCTGCGGATTTGAGCCAGGCGATCAATCACCAGGACCGCCTCGAACGCGCCCTGCGCCAGCAAATCGTGCGTGAGCGTCGCTCCCTGGAAACCGGCCTGGCTGTGGTCGCCAGTATCGGCAGCACCTCGCCGTTTATCGGCCTGTTTGGCACCGTGTGGGGGATCATGGAAGCGCTCAAGGGGATCAGTGCTGCCGGGTCCGCCAGCCTGGAAACCGTGGCGGGACCCATCGGCGCGGCACTGGTGGCGACCGGCGTGGGGATCGCCGTCGCGGTGCCTGCGGTGCTGGTTTACAACTACTTCCTGCGTCGCCTGAAGCTGACGGCGGCAGACCTGGATGACTTTGCCCACGACTTCTACAGCCTGGCGCAGAAAAACGCGTTCCGCGTGCTGCTGCACCCGACGTTGGCCAAGGTCAACGCCGGCAGCCCGCAGAAAGTGAAGGAGGCATCCTGAATGGCCTTCTCCACGCAAGACAGCGATGAGGTGCTGAGCGAGATCAATGTCACGCCTCTGGTGGATGTGATGCTGGTGCTGCTGGTGGTGTTTATCGTCACCGCGCCGCTATTGACCAACTCCATCCCGATCAACCTGCCCAAAACCCAGGCCGTAGCGCCGGTTGAGCAGAAAGACCCGTTGGTGGTGAGCATCGACGGCGCGGGCAAACTGTTTATCAACAAGGACGCAATCCAGCCGGACCTGTTGGAATTCAACCTGCAGGCGGCCAAGGCCAAGGACCCCGACGTGCGGGTGCAATTGCAGGCCGACGATGGAGTGAACTACGGCGAAGTGGCGCGAGCCATGGCGTCGATCGAGCGCGCAGGCATTACCAAATTGTCGGTGATTACTGCACGTTAGTTTCAAAGAGCCGCGACACGTTTTTGGGCCGTTTCCTTGGCAGGGTGCGGCCCTTTTTTATTGGAAGGGTATAGCGTTAGTAAAGGAAAAGAATTCACACGTTTTTAAATGTTTCTGAGCGTGCAATTCATGACCGTATGATTATTCTGGCTGGCGCATGGAAAGTTTCGATAAATGGAGAATTTATAGAATGGTACGTTTTCCGATTCGTTTGGTAGATACATTCGTCAGCCCGCAACAACCGGTTTCTCAGCCCGATGAAAAAAAACCTGTCGCTTTTTCTGGGCCGTCCGATAGGCCTGGCCCACGGCATCCGTTAGGGCAAAGTTTATCTTTGAATCGCGCCGGTTATCAGCACATTAACGCACCCAATGCCGAGCCCAAGGTATTGAAGCCAGATCCTGTAATAGATGCTTATATCAGTGCGCATGCGTCTGATTTTATGTCTCCCGAAAAAGAGATTGCCACTATTTTGTCCGCGAAGATAAAAAAACAGTGGGGCATTGAAGTTGATCCTGATAAAACGTATCTGGTGACGTTTAAGGATAATGGCGATGACGAAAAGGATGTTGTGGAAAAAATAACGCTGACCCAGGCGGCTTTGAAAAACAGGCAAGATGTTACGATTGAAGATAATGAGGGCTGGTTTCGAAAAATCGCCAAGTATTTTTCGCCGGCAGTGTATGTTTACAACAAAATTGACGGCTGGGTGCAGGAAGCAGGCAGTCGCCAAGCTATTTACCGGGAACCGAGTTCTCCGGGCTCTGCGCTCTACAGTGCGGCCACTGAGGTGCCCATTCCGGTTGAAGATTTCAAAGCCTTGGTCTGGGATACAGACCGCACCCAACTTTACAAGAATACGCTTGATGGATTCTGGGACAAACACAGCGCCTCGTATGCATCGTTGAGTAAAATATCCTTTGTTAAAGCGATCAATCTACAGCGTCTGGAAGGAACACTTGGACCGGTTGAGGCGGCACTCGCTCAGCGTGCGTTGGGGGCGGTTGCGCAAAAGGATTGGCCCGAGCTGACGGTTCAGGATTTTACCAAGCCTGCCGTCAAGGATCCGAATCTGGAGATCGGCTTGCTGAGCATCAACGGCTTGCAGTCGACCGACTTGATGTGTGTGACCGATCGGAAAACCCAGCTGACGTTGCTATACATCCCTGGCAATTCCTCACCTATTCATCGGTTCGATAATCCGCAGCAAATGAAAACATGGCTGGCGGGGCAGGCGTCAGACCCCGTTAAGCGCGAATCGCTGCTGACGCACTTTTCTCTCAAGGATCAAGCTGACAAGTCGTTTTCAGACGGTGTACGTCAGTCTCTGGAAGGGATGGGAAATTGGTCGGACGCGCAGGCGTCGGGTAATGCTTTCCTTAAAGGGCTCAACGGCTGGGTGCCGGACCGGTTTATCACAGTGGATCAGCTGCAGGGCGACCCTTTCGAAGCAGTCAAGGTTCGACAAAAGGCCCGATCTTATTCGGACGCGGATAATGCGATCGTCAGTGATGGGGACTACACCAAGAACAAAGTGCTGCAAGGGGTGGAAGAGGCCACCAAAGTCGCCATGTTCATGACGCCCCTGGCCCTGGTCATGCCGGAAGTCGCAATAGGCCTGGATGTTTTCTTCCTGGCAGCCGGGGGCGCCGAGGCCGGTATTGGTATTGATGATGCCATCAAAGGAAAATCGACCGGTGCGGACCGAATTGTTTTTGGGGTATTGAACGCTGCTCCGCCGTTAGCCACTCATGCGGGGGCGCCGCTGGCGAAAGTGATAACAGAAAGGTTTGCCAGCGGGGGCGTCGCAGCCGGAGCGGATGCTGCAGCCCAGGCCTCTACTCAAGTGACTGAACAAGGGCGCCCATTCTTCAATCCGCCACGGCGAATCAATGGGCAGATTGGTTATCCGATGAGCCCTGTTTCGCCCCCGAAACTCCATGAGGCGTTCACAGTCCCCATGGACGATGTCCATCAAATGGTCTCGAAAGACTACATGATTTTCGTCGATCGATACGGCACTAAAGTGACGTATGACGTAGAGGCCCGCCTATGGCGTGGGGTCAGCGAAAACGGTCGAGTGAATGACGTGTTTTATTGGCGTAAAGGCCAAGAAAACTGGATGAGTGGTACAAAAGCTGAAGCGATCGAAGGGAATAAAAATGCACCGGCTTCAATGATAAATAAGACATTGAAGTTACCGAGACTGCCATCGTTACCCTCCGGCGCCACTGAGGTGCCCAAGGTTATCCACTATTTTTGGGCTGGCAATGAGATGCCAGAGAACTTGCTCAACAATATTGTTGAGAACTCCAGGAAAAGTCCGGGCTATAAGTCGATCGTTCATGTAGATGCCAATAATGCGAGTGTTTTTCAAAAGATAAAGTCTGCATTGGATCACAAAGTAGGCGGTCTGGAAGTGCATGATTTGCAGGCAGATGAGGCTTTCAGGGAGCTGAAGGCTGGCAAGTATGGGGAAATGTATCAGTACTTTCGTGCCGGCCAAGGGCAAAATCTAGCGGCCTCATCGGATGTGATGCGCGTTGCATTGCTTAAGAAGTACGGTGGAATATATCTGGATGCGGACGATACACTGACTTTCAATGTGGGAAACGTCACGTTGAAAGCCACACCGAACGATATCCTGATGAATTCGCCAGTGACTTATGAACCAGCAGACTTCAGTGGTTTCAATACCAGTAATTTCGCCAGTCATGCCGATAATCCTTTGCTGGATGAGATCCTGGAAGAGGCCTATGAGCGCTATAAGGCCAATGAGGAGTGGTTGAAAAGTAATCGTGCTTTCCTGAGTGACAGTTCGACAGCCGCCGAACAGCACGCTTATAAAGAATACGAGAAGAAAATTTTTGAAATCACCGGGCCGAAAATGTTTGGGGATGTATTGGCAAAAAAGGAGTATGGGTTTTTCGCGGTAGTTGAAGAGGTGACAGAACTGTTGAACGCTTGTCTTTTACTTCCCAAGGACTATGGTGCCAACTATATGAGCGCGCGAGATTATTACATGCCGATGAATCATAAGTTCGGGGTCTCCATTGGCTCAGAGCAGTCTATGCATCATTCTCGCTGATTGGTAAAACAAACCTGGTGTCGATTGCAGTCGCTGAGGAGCGGGTTTATCCGCCTCAGCGACTGGCTTCAGTGACGGCGATCGCCTCGGATGAGGATAACGTGACCTGATGTCGAAAATGCAATGTGGTTATTAATAAATTCCTTTTTATTCCTTATTTGATTGTTGGGTCGCCCCTATACTGGTCAGCAACGTTAAACGCTGCAGGAGGGCACACCCATGCACAGCGAGTCGATTCGTTATCTGATCGTGCCGGGCTGGCAAGGATCGCCAGAAGATCATTGGCAAACCCATTGGCAGAACAGCCTGCCCAACAGCGCCCGCGTGGAACAGGCCGATTGGCTGACACCGCGTCGCGAGGATTGGGTCGCCGCACTGGCCGAGGCCATCGCTGCCGACAGCACGCCGGTCATCCTGATCGCTCATAGCTTGGGTTGCATCACCGTGGCCCACTGGGCCGCCACTGCCCCCGTGCACTTCTTGCGGCAGGTACGCGGCGCGTTGCTGGTGGCACCGGCGGATGTCGAGCGCCCTGCGTGTGCCCCTGCACTGCGCAATTTCGCACCTATTCCAACTGACCTGCTGCCATTTCCCAGCCAGGTGGTCAGCTCCGACAACGACAGTGCCGTGAGCGCCCCCAGGGCTCTGGAACTGGCGCGTCAGTGGGGCGCCGAAGCCGGCATCTTGGCGGGCGCCGGGCATATCAATGTGAAGTCCGGCCACCGCCGCTGGGAGCAAGGGTTTGCTTACCTCTATCGCCTGCAACATCGCCTCGAGCACCATGCTCGGCGCAGCGCCTAATATTTTTTCAACGCCCCGTCCCTGTGTGGATTGGGGCGGGAGCCTGCCATGAGTCTGCATGAAACCTTCGGCCAGCCGCTGCTGACCTTTCCAGATGCTGAAAAAAGCCCGTTGAGCATCCGCGCCAAGGCGCTGGTGTTCGTCGACCCACGCTCACGCCAACTGCGTGAAGAGTTGGAAAGCCTTGCGCCGCGCGCCTTACCCGTATTGATTCGAGGAGAAACCGGCAGCGGTAAAGAGTTGCTGGCGCGGCACATCCACCGTGGCAGTGACCGTACAGGCCTGTTTGTCTCGGTCAACTGTGGCGCCATCAGCCCCACCTATGCGGATGCCGAGTTGTTTGGCTATGCCGCCGGCAGTCACAGTGGCGCGGCGAGCAGCCGCGCGGGCTGGTTTGGCTCGGCCAATGGCGGCACCTTGTACCTGGATGAAATTGGTGACTTGCCGCTGCCGATCCAGGTGAAATTGCTCGCGGCCCTGGAAAACCACGAAGTCACCCGCGTCGGTGCCCACCAGCCCAGCCCGGTGGATGTGCGCCTGGTGGCCGCGACCAGCATCGACCTGGCCCAGGCCGTGGCCGTGGGCAAGTTTCATGAGCGTCTGTTCCATTATTTGAGTGAGGGCCGGTTGGACCTGCCGGCGTTGCGCGAGCGGGTGGGGGATATCTTGTCTCTGGCCGAATATTTCCTCGGCATCTACAGCCAGCGCCTGGACCTTCCGGTGCCACTGATCAGCGACGCCGCCCAGCAGGTGCTGGAACACCACACGTGGCCGGGCAATACGCGAGAATTGGAAAACGTTATTCACTTTGCCTTGCTGGTGAGCAGCGGCGATGAAATCTTGCCCGAACATTTGAACCTACCGACGGCAGGCTCACCGCTGGAGCAAGTACGACGAATTTTGGCCAGCGCCAGCCCGGCCGAGACGGAATCGGTGCGTAAATTCCTGTATGAACAAAATGGAATATCAACGTGAATAAAAGATATTGTTCGGGAATAAAAAATCTAGGTATTGTCCCTTCCACGCCGCGATAGCACTTCGCTGGCACCTCACATAAAAACGGTCGTTAGAAGGACATTGCATGAAAAAGGTTCTGTTGTTTACCGCTCTGGCGGCTGCCCTGACTGCTGGCTTTGCCCAGGCCAACGAGAAACTGGTGGTGGCCGCTACGCCGATCCCGCACGCCGAAATCCTCGAGCTGATCAAGCCGACCCTGGCCAAGGAAGGTGTGGACCTGCAGATCAAAGTCTTTACCGACTACGTACAGCCGAACGTGCAGGTCGCTGAGAAACGCCTGGACGCCAACTATTTCCAGACCCTGCCGTACCTGGAAAACTTCAACAAGGGCAAGGGCACCAACCTGATTACCGTGGTGGGCGTGCACGTTGAACCCTTCGGCGGCTACTCGAAAAAGATCAAGAAAATCGAAGATCTGAAAGACGGGGCCACCGTGGCTATCCCGAACGAAGGCTCCAACAGCGGCCGCGCTTTGTTGTTGCTGCAAAAGGCTGGTGTGATCACCCTCAAAGACCCGACAAACGCCCTGGCCACGCCGAAAGACATCGCCAGCAACCCGAAGAACCTGAAGTTCAAAGAGCTGGAATCGGCCCTGCTGCCACGGGTGCTGGACCAGGTTGACCTCGACCTGATCAACACCAACTACGCCCTGGAAGCTGGCCTGAACCCGGCCAAGGACGCGCTGATCATCGAAGACGCCAAGTCGCCGTACGTGAATTTCCTGGTGGCGCGCCCGGACAACAAGGACAGCGATGCTATCCAGAAGTTGGCCAAGGCCCTGACCAGCCCGGAAGTCAAAGCTTTCATCGAGAAGAAGTACAACGGCGCGGTGGTGCCAGCGTTCTGATGTAAGCCAAAACCCCCTTCAAGGTTTCAACGCCGACGGCTCCTACAGCGTCGGCGTTTTTTTATCTGAAATACAGTCAAAACTGTGGGAGCTGGCTTGCTCGTTCCCACGCTCCGCGTGGGAACGTCTCCTGTGACGCTCTGCGTCACGACTTTAGAGCGGACGCAGAGCGTCCTGGGCTGCATTCCCACGCAGAGCGTGGGAACGATCGACAGCTCCCACAGAGGTTAGGTTTTTGGGTGATATCAATATGCTATTTCGGTATTTAAACTTTGATTTTTATACCTTTAAAGTTCGCGCTAGCTGACGTTATCCACGTCGGCACGGACTGCGCTCGCGGCATTACCCATGCGGCGATATGGACTGCACATGACCTTCGATTTCGCTTTTATCCTCAGCACCCTGCCGGCGTTTCTCAAGGCCGTGGGTGTGACGCTGCAAGTCGGCCTGATCGCCATTGCCACGTCCTTGCTGGTGGCGCTGATCAACGCTGCGCTGCTGGTGTTTCGTACGCCTTACCTGTCGCGCCTGGTGGCGCTCTATGTGGAGCTGGCGCGTAACACGCCGCTGTTGATCCAACTGTTCTTCGTCTACTTCGCGCTGCCGGCCCTGGGTTTCAATATTTCCGGGTTCTGGGCGGCGATCATCACCATGACCTTTCTGGGCGGCGCCTACCTCACCGAGGTGCTGCGCGCCGGCGTGGAAGCGGTGCCGCAAGCGCAAATCGAGTCGGGCAAGTCCATTGGCCTGTCCGACTGGCAACTGTTGCGCCATGTGATCCTGCCCCAGGCCGGCATCCTCAGCCTGCCGGCGCTGTTCGCCAACTTCATTTTTCTACTCAAGGAAACCACCGTGGTGTCGGCGGTGGCGGTGCCGGAGATTCTCTATACCACCAAGAGCTATATCGCCCTCTACTATAAAACCTACGAAATGCTCGCCGTGCTGACGCTGATTTGCGTGCTGTTGTTCTTGCCGTTGTCGCTGTTGCTCAGCCGCCTGGAAAGGAGGCTCCAGCATGGCCAGTTCGGGTCTTGAGTTGCTCTGGGTGTCGTTGCCGCAACTGGGCAAGGGCGCTGCGCAAACCCTGTCAATTTCGTTTTTGAGCATCGGCTTCAGTACGGTTGGCGGCGTGCTCTACGGCGTGCTGCGCACTTTGAATAACAAGGCGATCAACGGCGTGTTGCGGGTCTACCTGGAACTGTTCCGCGCCATTCCGGTGCTGGTGTGGTTGTACCTGCTGTTTTTTGGCGTGCCGATCTTCTTCGGCCTGAGCATCCCGAGTTTCTGGTGCGCGGTGCTGGTGCTGTCGTTGTGGGGCGCCAGCGAGGTGGGCGAAGTGGTGCGTGGCGCGCTGCATTCGCTGCCCCGTGGCCAACGCGAAGCAGGCTTGTCGATTGGCCTGTCCGACCCGCAGTTGTACGGCTACGTACTGCTGCCCCAGGCCCTCAGGCGCATGACGCCGCCGACCATCAACGTGTACACGCGCATCATCAAGACCAGCTCCCTGGCGGTGCTGATCGGCGTGGTGGATGTGATCAAGGTCGGCCAGCAAATCATAGAGCGCACCTACGAGTCGGTATTGATCTACGGTGCGCTGTTCCTGTTTTTCTTCTTTATCTGCTACCCGTTGTCGGCCGCCTCCAAGCTGCTGGAACGGCGCTGGGCCCAAGCATGAGCGCATTGATCGAGTTCCAGGGTTTCAACAAATTCTTCGGCGAGGCGCAGGTGCTCAAGGGCATCGACCTGAGCGTGCAGCGCGGCGAAGTGGTGGTGATCTTAGGCCCCAGCGGCTGTGGCAAAAGCACCTTGTTGCGCTGCCTCAATGGGCTGGAAGTCGCGCACAGCGGCAGCCTGCGCTTTGCCGGCAAAGAGCTGCTGGATAAAACCACCGACTGGCGCCAGGTACGCCAGGACATTGGCATGGTGTTCCAGAGCTACCACCTGTTCCCGCACATGAGCGTGCTCGACAACATCCTGCTCGGCCCGCTGAAAGTGCAAAAGCGCGACCCGCGTGAAGCCCGTGAGCAGGCGGAAAAATTGCTGGAGCGCGTGGGCCTTGCCGACAAGCGCGACGCCTTCCCACGCCAGCTTTCCGGTGGCCAGCAACAACGCATCGCCATCGTCCGCTCGTTGTGCATGAACCCTCAGGTCATGCTGTTTGACGAAGTCACCGCGGCCCTCGACCCGGAGATGGTCAAGGAAGTGCTGGAAGTGATCCAGGACTTGGCCCGCGATGGCATGACCCTGCTGATCGTCACCCACGAAATGGCCTTCGCCCGCGCCGTCGCCGACCGCGTGGTGTTCATGGAGGCCGGTCGCATCCTCGAACACAACACCCCCGAGGCATTCTTTACGAACCCGCAGACCGCACGCGCGCAGCAGTTCCTGGAGAAGTTCTCCTTTGTTTCAACACTGCCCAAAAAGATCAAGGAACTGGAGCTGATATGAAAAAGTTACTGCTGCCACTGTTTGCCGTCGCCTTGCTGGCCGGCTGCGATAAAAAGGCCGAAGAGCCGGTAAAACCTGCGGCTGTGAGCTACATCGACAAAATCAAAGCGCGGGACAAGCTGATTGTCGGCGTGTTTACCGATAAACCGCCATTCGGCTTTGTGGACGAAGCGGGTCGTTATGTCGGCTTCGATACCGACATCGGCCGGCAATTCGCCAAGGACCTGCTGGGCGATGAAAACAAGGTGGAGTTTGTCGCCGTGGAACCGGCCAGCCGCATTCCCTTCCTGCAAAGCGACAAGGTCGACCTGATTCTCGCCAACATGACCGTGACGCCTGAACGCAAGGAAGCAGTGGACTTCACCAACCCCAACCTGAAAGTGGCGGTGCAGGCTCTGGTGCCGAATGACAGCGCCGTCAAAAGCCTGGATGACCTGGCAACCCGCACGACCATCGTCACCACCGGCACCACGGCGGATATCTGGCTGACCAAGAACCATCCGGACTGGAAGCTGCTCAAGTTCGAGAAGAACTCCGAGTCGCTGCAGGCGCTGTCGGCTGGCCGTGGGGATGCCTATGCGCAAGACAACCTGGTGCTGTTCAGTTGGGCCAAGCAGAACCCTGGCTACCGCGTGCTGGAAGAGAAGCTCGGTGATGAAGCACCCATTGCCCCGGCGGTAAAGAAGGGCAATATCGAGCTGCGTGACTGGGTGAACGCTGAGCTGGCGAAGTTGGGGGAGGAGAAATTCCTGCTCAAGCTTTATGACCAATATGTGCGTAAAGAGCTGAGCGATGACACCAAGCCTGAGAGTGTGATTGTTGAAGGCGGTAAGTGGCAGGGCTGAGATAGCTATCGCAGGCAAGCCAGCTCCCACCTTTGAATGTATTCACACATCAAAATGTGGGAGGGGGCTTGCCCCCGGTGAGGCCAGTGCAGTCACCGCCTACTCCGGCCAATGCCAGGCCGGCCCATCCAGCATCCCTTGCCCCACAATCCGCGTTTCCCCCAACACCTTCTCCAACACAATCGAGTTACACCCCTCATCCTGCTGCAACGCCGCAATCAAGCGGCTGGCATGGCTCACCACCCATACCTGGCACTGCTTCGACGCCTGGATAATCAAGCGGGCCAGTGCCGGCAACAGGTCCGGATGCAAGCTGGTCTCCGGCTCGTTCAGCACCATCATGGTCGGTGGCCGAGGGGTCAGCAGCGCGGCGATCAGCAGCAGGTAGCGCAGGGTGCCGTCCGACAGCTCCGCCGCCGACAACGGTCGCAGCAAGCCTTCCTGATAGAACTCGATGGCAAAGCGTCCGCCCTGCAACGGTTCAATGTGCAGACGCGCGCCCGGAAATGCATCGCTCACGGCGCGTTGTAGCGCCTCGGGATCGCCAATCTCGCGGATGGTCTGCAACGCGGCCGCCAGATCGCGGCCGTCGTGGTGCAACACCGGCGTGCGCGTGCCCAACTGTGGCTGGCGCACTGGCGCGTCCACGTCGCTGCGAAAGTGATCGTAAAAGCGCCAGCCACGAATGCTTTCACGCAACAGCAGCACTTCCGGCGAGCCACGCAGGCTGCCGACCTGATCGAACAGGCTGTGGTAGTTCGGTGTGTGATGCGCCAGCACATCCCACGCACGGCCTTCGCGGGCACGCACCATCGGCCCTGAGCGCTGCACCAGCAGGCTGGCCGGACGGTAGACGTGGCCGGCCCAGATGCACTCCTTTTTTACTTCGGGGTCCAGTTTGAAGGCCGAGAGGGTTTTTTCGGGTAAGCCCAAAGAGATCGCGTAGCTGAAATCCTCTGCGGCAAACCCCAGGCGCAGGCGTTTGACGCCCTGGCGCACAGTGGATTCGACCGGTACTTCGCCATTGCGCATGCGCCGGCTGATGGTTTCCGGCCCGGCCCAGAAGGTCGAATCCAGCCCGCCTTCGCGGGCCAGCGCATTGATCACCCCGCCCTGGGCGGTTTCGGCCAATAGGCGCAGGGCGCGATACAGGTTGGATTTGCCGCTGCCATTGGGCCCGGTCACCAGGTTCAGCCGGTCCAGGGGCACCACCAATTTGTTGATCGAGCGGTAATTGGCCACCGCGAGGGTTTTAAGCATGTGTAATTAGTCAGCATGGGAACCATTGGAGTATGGGATCCTCCATGCAGATAAGGAACCCTGATCTAAGCTCACAGTCGCATACACACTTGAACGTCGGCATCACGCAAAAGGAGCCTGCATGGGCGGTCGCACCTCGACATTTATTTTCAGCCTTGGCCTCCTGGCGCTGCTCAGCGGCTGTGGCCAGGACAAAGCCGAGCCCAAGCAGCATTCGCGGGTGTTCGTGCAAACCGTGCAGTCAGCGGATTTTGCCGCGGCGGTCACGCTGACCGGCGATATCCAGGCGCGCGTGCAAACCGATCTGTCCTTTCGCGTGGGTGGCAAGATCATCCAGCGCATGGTTGACGTAGGCGACCGCGTCACGGCCAGGCAAGTCTTGGCCAAGCTCGACCCTAAGGACCTGCAAACCAACGTCGATTCGGCCCAGGCCCAGGTTGTGGCCGAGCAGGCGCGGGTCAAGCAGACCGCCGCCGCCTTCGTGCGCCAGGAAAAACTCTTGCCCAAAGGCTATACCAGCCGCAGCGAATACGACGCCGCCCAGGCCGCGCTGCGCAGCAGTCAAAGTGCCCTGGCCGCTGCCCAGGCGCAGTTGGCCAATGCACGCGAACAGTTGGGCTACACCGCGTTGATCGCCGATGCCCCTGGGATCATCACGGCGCGCCAGGCCGAAGTCGGCCAAGTGGTACAAGCCACCGTGCCGATCTTCAGCCTCGCCCGCGATGGCGAGCGTGACGCCGTGTTCAACGTGTATGAGTCCCTGCTGGTGGAGCCGCCCCCCGACGCGCCGATTACGGTGAGCCTGCTGGACAACCCGAGCATCAAGGCCGTGGGCAAAGTCCGCGAAGTCACGCCCGCCGTGGCCGCCAATACCGGCACCGTCCAAGTGAAGATCGCCCTGCAAAGCCTGCCCAAGGGTATGGAGCTGGGGTCGGTGGTGAGTGCCACCGCCAATGGCCCGGCCAAGGCGAGCATCGAGCTGCCTTGGTCGGCCCTGACCAAAGACCTCAGCGAGCCGGCCGTGTGGCTGGTGGACGGTGAAGGCAAGGCGCAGTTGCACAAGGTCACCGTGGCGCGCTACCTCACCGGCAAAGTGATCATCGGCGAGGGTCTCAAAGGCGGTGAAAAAGTCGTGATAGCCGGTGGGCAATTGCTGCACCCCGGCATGGTCGTCGAGATCGCCCAACCCGGAGCGCAGCCATGAAGCAATTGACGCTGATTGTCGCCGCCAGCCTGTTGCTGATGGCCTGCTCCAAGGAAGAGGCACCGCCCGAACCCATACGCCCGGTGCTGTCCATGGAAGTGAGGGCCGAAGACCAGGAAAACCTGGGTCGTTTCGCCGGCACCATCCAGGCCCGCTATGAAAGCAACCTGGGTTTCCGTGTGCCCGGCCGCATCGCCCGTCGCGCCGTGGATGTCGGCGCCGAGGTGGAGAAGGGCGCCTTGCTCGCCGTGCTTGACCCCACCGACCAGCAGAACCAATTACGCGCTGCCCAGGGCGACCTGGCGCGCGTACAGGCGCAGTTCATCAACGCCCAGGCCAACGCTCGGCGGCAACAGGAACTGTTCAACCGTGGCGTCGGCGCCCAGGCTCAGCTGGATGTGGCCCAGACCGACCTGAAAACCACCCAGGCGACCCTTGACCAGGCCCGTGCCTCGGTCAACCAGGCCAAGGACCAACTCAACTACGCCGAACTGCGCACCGACCATGCCGGCATCGTCACTGCCTGGAACGCTGAGGCCGGCCAAGTGGTCAGCGCCGGCCAGCAGGTGGTGACCCTGGCCCGTCCGGACATCAAGGAAGCGGTGATCGACCTGCCCGCCGGCCTGGCTGAACGCTTGCCTGCCGATGTGGTGTTCCTGGTCGCCGGGCAACTGGACCCCAGCGTGCACACCACCGCCGTGGTGCGTGAGATCGAGCCTCAGGCCCAAAGCGCCACGCGCACCCGTCGCGCACGCCTGAGCCTGGCCGAAACCCCGCCCGCGTTCCGCCTGGGCACGGCAATCAGCGTGACGTTGAGCACCGCCATCGCCCCGCGTATCGAACTGCCCCTGAGCGCCTTGCAGGAAGTGGACGGCAAGACCCGTATCTGGCTGCTCGACACCCAGAGCCAGACCGTGCAACCCCGCGAGGTCACGGTTATCAGCCGTGATGCCCGCAGCGCCTTGCTCAATGGCAGCGTCAAACCCGGCGAGCGCATTGTCACCGCCGGCGTGAACAGCCTGAAACCTGGGCAAAAAGTCAAAATCGACGAGGACAGCCCGCGATGAAAGGGAGCTTCAACTTATCCGACTGGGCCCTCAAGCATCAGTCCTTCGTCTGGTACCTGATGTTCGTCGCGCTGCTGATGGGCGTGTTCTCGTACATGAACCTGGGCCGTGAAGAAGACCCGTCGTTCACCATCAAGACCATGGTGATCCAGACCCGCTGGCCGGGCGCGACCCAGGAAGAAACCCTCAAGCAGGTCACCGACCGTATCGAGAAAAAACTCGAGGAACTCGACTCTCTCGACTATGTGAAAAGCTACACCCGGCCCGGCGAGTCCACGGTGTTCGTGTTCCTCAAGGACACCACCAGTGCCAAGGCCATCCCGGAGATCTGGTACCAGGTCCGCAAAAAGATCGATGACATTCGTGGGACCTTCCCCCAGGGCTTGCAGGGGCCATCGTTCAACGATGAGTTCGGTGACGTGTTCGGCTCGGTGTATGCCTTTACCGGCGATGGCCTGTCGATGCGCCAGTTGCGTGACTACGTGGAACAGGTGCGCGCCGAAATCCGCTCGGTGCCAGGGCTGGGCAAGGTCGAGATGATCGGCCAGCAGGACGAAGTGATTTACCTGAATTTCTCCACGCGCAAACTCGCGGCCCTGGGGATTGATCAGCGCCAGGTCGTGCAAAGCCTGCAATCGCAAAACGCCGTGACCCCCGCCGGGGTGATCGAGGCCGGGCCGGAACGCATCTCCGTGCGCACCTCCGGGCAGTTCGCCTCGGAGAAAGACCTGGCCAACGTCAACCTGCGCCTCAATGACCGTTTCTACCGGCTGGCGGATATTGCCGACATCAGCCGTGGTTATGTGGACCCGGCGCGGCCGATGTTTCGCTTCAACGGCAAACCGGCGATTGGCTTGGCCATCGCCATGCAGAAGGGCGGCAATATCCAGTCGTTCGGTAAGGCCCTGCACGGGCGCATGGACGAGCTGACCGCCGACCTGCCGGTGGGCGTCGGCGTGCACAAGGTGTCCGACCAGGCCGAAGTGGTGGAAGAGGCGGTCGGCGGCTTCACCAGCGCATTGTTCGAGGCGGTGATCATCGTGCTGGTGGTGAGCTTTATCAGCCTCGGCATGCGCGCCGGGTTGGTGGTGGCGTGCTCGATTCCGTTGGTGCTGGCGCTGGTATTCGTGTTCATGGAATACAGCGGCATCACCATGCAGCGCGTGTCGCTGGGCGCGTTGATCATCGCCCTCGGCCTGCTGGTGGATGACGCGATGATCACGGTGGAGATGATGATCACGCGCCTGGAAAAAGGCGAAACCAAGGAACAGGCGGCGACTTACGCCTATACCTCCACGGCGTTCCCGATGCTCACCGGCACGCTGGTGACCGTGGCCGGCTTCGTGCCGATTGGCCTCAACGCCAGTTCGGCGGGCGAGTACACCTTTACCCTGTTCGCGGTGATTGCCGTGGCGATGCTGGTGTCGTGGGTGGTGGCGGTGCTGTTTGCGCCGGTGATCGGCGTGCATATCCTCAGCGCCAATGTGAAACCGCACAACGCCGAGCCAGGGCGCATTGGCCGTGCCTTCAATGGCGGCATGCTGTGGGCCATGCGCAACCGCTGGTGGGCGATTGGCATCACCGTGGCGCTGTTCGTGGCCTCGGTATTTTCCATGCAATTTGTGCAGAACCAGTTCTTCCCGTCGTCGGACCGTCCGGAAATTCTCGTCGACCTGAACCTGCCCCAAAACGCCTCGATCAACGAGACGCGCAAGGCGGTAGACCGCCTCGAAGCGATCATCAAGGACGACCCGGATATCGCCCGTTGGAGCACCTACATCGGCCAGGGCGCGATTCGTTTCTACCTGCCGCTGGACCAGCAACTGGAGAACCCGTACTACGCGCAGTTGGTGATCGTCAGCAAAGGTCTGGAAGAGCGCGGTGCCTTGATTGCTCGATTGCAGAAACGCCTGCGCGAGGATTTTGTCGGTATCGGCAGCTACGTGCAGCCGCTGGAAATGGGCCCGCCGGTCGGGCGGCCGATCCAGTACCGCGTCTCTGGTAAAGACACCGACCAGGTGCGCAAGCACGCCATTGAACTGGCGACCTTGCTGGATCAGAACACCCACCTGGGCGAGATCATCTACGACTGGAACGAGCCGGGCAAAGTGCTGCGCGTCGACATCGCCCAGGACAAGGCGCGGCAACTGGGGCTTTCGTCGGAAGACGTGGCGCAGTTGATGAACAGCGTGGTCAGCGGCGCGGCGGTGACCCAGGTGCACGACGATATCTACCTGATCAACGTGGTCGGCCGCGCCGAGGATGCCGAGCGCGGTACGCCGGAAACCTTGCAGAATCTGCAGATTGTTACGCCCAATGGCACCTCGATTCCATTGCTGGCCTTTGCCACGGTGCGTTACGAACTGGAGCAGCCGCTGGTGTGGCGTCGTGACCGCAAGCCGACGATTACCATCAAGGCCGCGGTGCGCGATGAGATGCAGCCGACCGACCTGGTCAAGCAGTTGGCGCCGACCATCGAGAAATTCAGCGAAGGCTTGCCGGTGGGCTACAAAGTCGCCACCGGCGGTACCGTGGAAGAAAGTGGCAAGGCCCAGGGCCCGATTGCCAGCGTGGTGCCGTTGATGTTGTTCCTGATGGCCACGTTCCTGATGATTCAGTTGCACAGCGTGCAGAAGATGTTCCTGGTGGCCAGCGTTGCGCCACTGGGGCTGATCGGCGTGGTGCTGGCGTTGATCCCCACGGGCACGCCCATGGGCTTTGTGGCGATCCTGGGGATCCTGGCGCTGATCGGCATCATCATCCGCAACTCGGTGATTCTGGTCACACAGATCCACGAGTACGAAGAGGCCGGCTACACGCCGTGGGACGCGGTGGTGGAAGCGACCGAACACCGGCGTCGGCCGATTCTGCTGACGGCCGCCGCCGCGAGCCTGGGCATGATCCCGATTGCGCGGGAAGTGTTCTGGGGGCCGATGGCCTACGCGATGATTGGCGGGATCATCATTGCGACGTTACTGACGTTGCTGTTTCTGCCGGCGCTGTATGTGGCCTGGTACAAGATCCGCGAGCCGAAACACGAACATCAGCCACAACAGGATTAACACTGAGAGAGGGGGCTGCCGGTTAAGCGCAAACCCCCTGTGGGAACGGGCTTGCCCGCGAAGGCGGTGTATCAGTCGCTGCATCTGTGACTCAACTGTCGCTTTCGCAGGCAAGCCAGCTCCCACATTTGGATCTTCATTCTGGTTGAGACTGTGTGAAGTTTCTGAAAAATCCCCATGTCGTCCTGGCTCGCTACTGCATGTTGTACCCTCTGGTCCTCATTCCAAACCCAGGTCGATCCTCATGCAGTGCCTGCGTTTCACCTTGCTGTTTTGCGCGTTGCTCCTTGCACCGTCTGCCTTCGCCGCCACCGTACTGGAAAATGCCTTGTGGCGCGTCGAACTCGACCCCGCCACCCTGGCGCTGCGCGTGACACCCGCAGGCCAGGCTTCAGTGCAGGCATCCAGTGGTGTGGCCTCGCATGCCGTCAGCCAATTGCAGAACACGCCTGATCAAGCCACTTGGCAATGGGACAACGGCGCCTATCGCCTGACCGCCCGCCTGCAACAGCGCGACCTGGCCTTGACCATCAACGCCCGCGAGCCCGGTGAGCTGGCCCTGCTGCGTCAGCCTGCCGAGGCCATGGGGCGAGGGTTGATCTGGCCCTTGGCCGAGGGGCATTACGTGCCTGCCGGCAATGCCATCTGGAAGACGTTTCTGCTGGAGCGGGGCGAGTTCAATACCACCCAAGACCTGAGCCTGCCGCTGTGGGGCGTGGATCACGGTGGCTTCACCTTGAGCTGGCTGTTGACCAACCCCTACAACAACCGCCTGCAATGGCAAGCCGACGGCAACGGCCTGGCGCTCTCCGCGGCCCATGAATTCACCTCGCTGGCGCCTGATGCGCCGATGACGCTGCGGCTGTACCTGGACGATGCCGACCCATTGGCTGGTGCCAAGCGCTACCGCCAGTGGCTGGTGGAGCAGGGCCGCTATGAGCCGTTGGCGGACAAACTGCGGCAAACACCCGAAGCCCAGAAACTGCTGGGCGCCAGCCATGTGTACCTCTGGGACAACGGCCTGCTGGCTTTGGGCGATGTGCGTGATTGGCCAAGACTGATCCAACGGCTGCGCAGCCATGAACTCAAGAGCCTGATGGACAAAGAGAGCGCACAGCTGCTGGCGCAGTCCGCTGCACTGAATCGCTATGAACAAACCGTGCTCCTGCGCGGCCTCAACGCGGCGATCAACACCAAGGCCCGGCAGGCCTGGCAAGTGCAAGAGCCAGATATGACCCGCCTTGCCGCCCGTTATGGTGAGCTGCGCAGTGAACTGGCCGTGGACTTTGCGGGAGCCTTGAGTGACAGCCCGCAGACCTGGGGCAGTAGCACCATTCAAACCCTGCGCGACGCCGGGCTGCAGCGTCTGCTGCTGACCTTGGGCGAAGGTTGGGAGGGTGGCCTCTGGCATCCCGAAGCGATTCGCGCGGGGGTGGAAGCCGGTTTTCTGATGGCGCCTTACGACTCCTACGAAACGGCCCTGTCCTCCACCGAAAACCCCGATTGGACCACTGCCCACCTGGGCGCCAAGGCCTACCGCGACTGCGCGATCGTGTTGAAAGACGGCAAGCTGAAAACCGGTTTCCAGAAGTCCGGCCACTACACGGATCCACGTTGTGTGCGGCCGCTGCTGGAGGCACGGGTGAAGGCAGTACACGCCAAGGCTGGCTTCAATGCCTGGTTTCTCGATGCCTACGCCACCAGCATGTTGTTCGACAGCTATCGCAGCAACGCCAGCATGACTCAGGCACAAAACGCCGAAGGCAATATCGATGCTTCCCGCTGGATCAACACCGTGCCGAAGCTGGTCACAGGCTCCGAAGACGGCAACGCGATCACTGCCCAAGGCATCCTGTTTGCCCACGGCATGCAGACCCCGGTGATCGGCTGGGGTGACCGCGAGATGACCCAGGACCCGCAGTCGCCGTACTTCGTAGGCAACTGGTACCCCACGGAGCAACCGGCGGTGTTCTTCAAATCGGTGCCGTTGAAGGAGCCGTTTCGCACGCTGTATTTCGAACCGACGATGCGCGTGCCGTTGTATCAGGCGGTGTTCCACGGCTCGGTGATCACCACCCATCATTGGCTGTTCGACAGCCTCAAACTGAGCAATGTGCAGGGCGACAATGAGCTGACCCAACTGCTCTACAACGTGCCGCCGCTGTACCACCTCAGTGCTGCGACGCTCAAGGCGAGGCTGCCGATTATTCAGCGCCAGGACCGCTTCTTCCGGCCGTTGCACCAGCGCCTGGCGACGCAGGAAATGACGGATTTCCGTTGGCTGACGGTGGACAAACAGCTGCAGCAAACCACCTTTGCAGACGGGACGCGGCTGGTGGCGAATTTTTCGGTGGTGGAGAAAGAGGGGTATGCCGGGCGCAGTGTGACGGTGCTTGTGGAGGGCGAGGAGCCGGTGGTGTATCAGGTGAAATAACGCTGCCCGTTACGGCGCCATCGCGGGCAAGCCCGGCTCCCACAGGGTAATGCATTCCAAAGGTGGGAGCCGGTGGTGTATCAGGTGAAATAACGCTGCCCGTTACGGCGTCATCGCGGGCAAGCCCGGCTCCCACAAGGGAATGCATTCCAAAGGTGGGAGCCGGTGGTGTATCAGGTGAAATAACGCTGCCCGTTACGGCGCCATCGCGGGCAAGCCCGGCTCCCACAAGGGAATGCATTCCAAAGGTGGGAGCCGGTGGTGTATCAGGTGAAATAACGCTGCCCGTTACGGCGCCATCGCGGGCAAGCCCGGCTCCCACAAGGGAATGCATTCCAAAGGTGGGAGCCGATGGTGTATCAGGTGAAATAACGCTGCCCGTTACGGCGCCATCGCGGGCAAGCCCGGCTCCCACAAGGGAATGCATTCCAAAGGTGGGAGCCGGTGGTGTATCAGGTGAAATAACGCTGCCCGTTACGGCGTCATCGCGGGCAAGCCCGGCTCCCACAAGGGAATGCATTCCAAAGGTGGGAGCTGGCTTGCCTGCGATGAGGCAGGTACAGGCGATGCAGCACTAAATCTTACGCCATACACTCGCCAACCAAGGCTGCTGTTCCCGCGGCAACCCGGCCGGCCGGTAGTAGTGCTCCAACTCTTCAAACCCGGCTGCGGTCAGCAAGGCCCGCCAGGCCTGCAGATCGTGATAAGAGCCATACCGCGGCCCATTCCAGCCCTCCTGGTTCTCGCCCCGAGGGTTCGAGCTGAACAGCACGCCCCCAGGCTTCAACGCGCCGTGCAGCTCTTTGAGCACTCGGGGCAACTCCTGCTTGGGAATATGAAACAGCACCGCATTGGCAAACACGCCATCGAAGCGGTCGGCGGGCAGGTCCAGCTTGAGAAAGTCCTGCTGCAGCACCTCACAGCCGCTGTCTTCGCGGGCCATCTGCGCAAAACGTTCGGAGCCATCCAGGCCCACGGCGATATGCCCCATGCGCGTAAACGTCTGCAAATCCCGCCCTGGCCCACAGCCGAAATCCAGCACAGTGAACGGCGGCGTGCCCTGGATATGCCGCAGCAGCGCGTCGACGTTCTGGCTCACATCGTGATCGCGGGTGCCTTCACGGAAGTCTTCGGCCACCTTGTTGTAATGGCCCAGGGTGGTGGAGGTGATCTGGTTGAGGTCGTCGGGAGCAAGTTTCATGGCATGGCGCACGGCTGCGGCTGAGGTGGTTGGACTATACCCCGGCCCACTCTTGAGTTGAAAACCGTGTATCCGCTGTAGGGCACTTCATGGCGCTCGCAGTGTGCGCATCCGACAGACCGTCACGGGAAATTGTGGGTAAGATTCGGCCTTCATTTGCAGAGGGTTATACATCCATGGAAGAGGAAAAACGTCCCACCGTTGGCAACCACACCGCGCCGAACAAGGTCGACCAATACGCCACGAGATTGAGCAATGGGCTGTTCTGGCTCAATGAGCGTGCCTGGCCGCTGACGGTGGGGATTCTCTCGGTGGCAGGCCTATACCTGTACCAGTACATCCAGATGGAAAAGGTGCCGCTGAGTATCTTGTCGGCGTCGGCGTTCACCGCATTGCCAGCGATGTTCGCCATGTTGGTATTTGTGATCGGCATGATGGGTGCATCGATCCTGGTGCCCACGTTCATCTTGTTCACACGCCTGAACGGCACAGGTGTGCGTCTGAGTGATCAACTCAATCTCAGCCCGCAGTCGCCGCAAGAGACGGCCCAGCACAGGAGGTTACTGGGACATTGGGCGGCCAGCCTGTTGGTGATGTTTGTGTTCTGGATGTCCGCCGTATACCTGTCCGTGAACGCCGAAAGTGGGTTTTTGCTGACTTTCAGTTGGATCGTAGCGATCATGGCGGCGGTAGTGGCCTATGTCGGCATCATTATTCGTGCGCGCCCCGCCCATGTTGCTCTGCGTGAGTTGTCCGGCGAGTTCTGGCTGGCCAGTGCTGGCGCCGGGGCCATTCAAATGGTGGTCATTCTGATGGTGACGGTGCCGGTCTCCCGCGCCTTCAGCGAGTACTCCGACAGCGCCGTGTTCTTTGCGCCGTTCATGGCTGCCGAAATGGCCGTGCTGTTCCTGATCCAGGGAAGCGCCGCCTGCCTGGTGGTGCGCATGCGCGTCCAGAAAAACCCGGTGGCGTTCGCCTCATTGGTGGCCTTTGCGCTCATCGTTTTACTCGGGCTGATCCCGGCGAGTGGGGCCAAGTTGGGCGGCCTGCCGCTGCAAGGATCCGCCTCGGGAGGGCGCGTTTGTACCTTGATGACCTGGACGGCGCAGGCCCAGGTTCCCGGCGCGCTGGTAGACGCCGACAACCCCAAGCGCAGCGTAAAACTGCGAGTGATGGCCGACTCGGATGGCAGCTATATCGTGCGGCCCTGGCAGGCCAAGGAAAAAACCATCACCTTCGTGCCCCGTGCCAGTGTTGCCCAACTGGATGAGTGCCCGTGACGTCAGCGCTTGTTCAACACCCGCGCCAACCTATCCCCACTCAGTTGGATCACCGCCACCAGCACCACCAGCAACACAATCACGGTGAGCATGATCTGCGTATCGAAGCGCTGGTAGCCATAGCGGTAGGCAATATCGCCCAGGCCACCGGCGCCGATTGCTCCGGCCATGGCCGATGAATTGATCATGGTCACCAGGGTGATCGTGAAGCCGCCGACGATGCCGGGCAACGCCTCTGGCAACAGCACATGCCAGATGATGTGCCAACGGCGGCAACCCATGGCCTGCGCGGCTTCGATCAGGCCATGGTCGACCTCGCGCAGGCTCACTTCAGCGATGCGTGCAAAGAACGGCGTGGCGGCGATGGTCAGCGGTACCACTGCGGCCCAGACGCCATAGGTGGTGCCGACGATCAGGCGCGTGAACGGGATGAGCGCCACCATCAGGATCAGAAACGGAATGGAGCGGAACAGATTCACGAACGCTCCCAGCACGCGGTTAAGCGCCGGTGCCTGGTAGATGCCGCCCTTGTCACTGGTGACGAGGAACACCGCCAGCGGAATGCCCACCAGCAGCGCGATCAGCGATGACACCCCCACCATCAACAAGGTGTCGATGGCCCCCTGCACTAAACGATCAAACCACATAGCCCAGCACCTCCACCTGTTGTGCCCAGTTGGCCGCGCGTTTGCGCAGTTCTTCGGCGTTGTGCGGCGATCCATTCACCGCCAGCAGCAGTTGCCCCAAGGCATGCCCCTGGATGCGTTCCACGCCCCCTTGTAGTAAACGCACACGGCCGCCGAGGGCACTGAACAGCGCCGCGAGGTCTGGCTCCAGGGTGTCGCTGCCGGTGAACTGCAGGCGCAGCACCAGTGCGGCGTCGGCCGAGGCTGGCGTGGGTTGCAGGCGGCGTTGCAACTCTGGCGGCAAGCCGTGTTGCAGCGGTGCGAGCAGGGTCTTGCTGACCTCATGTTGCGGATCGCCAAACACCTGCCACACCGGGCCTTGCTCGACGATACGCCCGTGCTCCAGCACCACTACGCGGTCGCAGATGTCGCGGATCACCGCCATCTCATGGGTGATCAGCACGATGGTCAGGCCCAGGCGCTGGTTGATCTCGCGCAGCAGGCCGAGGATCGACTGGGTGGTTTCCGGGTCGAGGGCCGAGGTGGCTTCGTCGCACAGCAGAATCTCGGGGTCGTGCACCAGCGCGCGGGCGATGCCGACGCGCTGCTTCTGCCCGCCGGACAGCTGCGCCGGGTACGCCTTGTGTTTGTCTTGCAGGCCTACCAGCTCCAGCAGTTCATGCACCTTTCGCGCGCGTTGTGCCTGGGGCACACCGGCGACCTTGAGCGGCAACTCGACGTTCTGCCACACGGTCTTGGCCGACATCAGGTTGAAGTGCTGGAAGATCATGCCGATGCGTCGCCGCAGCGCCACCAGGTGGTCTTCATCGAAGCTGCCGATGTCCACCTGGTCGATCAGCACCCGTCCGCTGCTGGGTTGTTCCAGGCGATTGATAGTGCGGATCAGCGACGACTTGCCGGCGCCGCTGCGGCCGATGATGCCGAACACTTCGCCCCGCTGGATCGCCAGGTCAATGCCTTGCAGCGCATGCACCGTGCCGTCATAGGTTTTGCCCAGGTTGATGAACCGCACATGGGCGCGGTTCAAGTCCGGGTGCAGTTCAGTCTGTTCCGCGTGGCTGGGCGCAGGGGCCAGATCGTGCAATCGGGCGTTGGCGGCACTCATGGTTTAGCTTCCCAGCCAACCTGATAGAGCTTGCCGAGGGACTTGTCCAAGGCTGCACGCACCACTGGCGAGTGCTGGTAGATATCGACGAACTTGATCACCCGTGGGTCGGTTTTGCTCTTGGGCTGGATGACGAACTGAATCACGTATTCCGGATGATCGAGGCCGTCGAACAGCAGTGCCGACTCGGCATCGAAGGTCTTGGACAGGCGGATGTACGCCGGGTAGCCCTGCACCAGATCGGCGTCGTCATAGGCGCGCACCAGTTGCACCGCTTCCACTTGCAGGATCTTGATGTTTTTCGGGTTGGCGACGATGTCTTCTTCGGTGGCCTTGTAGCCCACACCCGGTTTGAGGGTGATCAGCCCGGCCTTGGCCAGCAGTTGCAGGCCGCGCCCGCTGTTGATCGGGTCGTTGGCAATCGCCACGCTGGCGCCTGCGGGCAGCTCGTTGAAGCTTTTGTATTTTTTCGAATACAGCCCGACGTTGTTGATGATGCCCGGCGCGTACGGCACCAGGTCAAACCCGGCGGCGGCCTTGGCGTTTTCCAGGAAGGGGATGTGCTGAAAGTAGTTCACGTCGATATCGCCGGCGGCGAGGCTGACGTTGGGCGCGATCCAGTCGGTGAACTCCACCAGTTCGACCTTCAGGCCCTGCTTGCCGGCCTCTTCTACGGCGGCTTCCAACGGAATGGCGAAGGCAGCGGTGGTGCCGATTTTCAACGGTGCATCGGCGGCGAATACCGCCGAGCTGAATAAGCCGAAGGCCAGGGCCAGTGCTTTGACTGGGTTGTTTAAGAATGTCTTTTTCATAGTGGTTTTCCAGTCATAAGGTCTTAGGTAGCGAGATCGTTCCCACGCTCCGCGTGGTAATGCAGCCAGGGACGCTCCGCGTCCCCAAAGCGAACGCAGAGCGCCCAAGAGGCATTCCCCCGCGGAGCGTGGGAACGATCAAACAACGTGGCGGTAGGTAGAGCCGGTGTGTTGGTTGGGTAAGCGAGCCGTGTCGTGAAAGACTTTTTCCCGCAGCGTTCCCTGCGCATATTCCGTCTTGTACGAGCCCCGTCGTTGTAACTCCGGTATCACCAGCTCAATGAAATCCACATAGCTCTCCGGCGTCACAATGCGCGTCAGGTTGAAACCATCCAGCCCGGTTTCGCTGATCCAGGATTCCAGCTCATCGGCCACCTGTTCAGGCGAGCCCACCAGGGTGATATAGCGCCCGCCCAAGGCGTGCTGGTCGAGCAATTTGCGCCGGGTCCAGTCGTTGTTCTGCAGGTTCTGGGTGGCCGACTGGATCGCGTTGCTCTTGACGTACTGGATCGGTTCGTCCAACGCGTACTGGGCAAAATCAATCCCGGTCGAGGCCGAGAAGTGCGCCACGCCGGCTTCCGCGCTGGCGTAGCTGAGGTACTCGGCGTGCTTGTTCCAGGCCAACGCTTCAGTGGCGCCCACAATGACGTTCAGGCCCATGAACACCTTGATGTCGTCCGGGTTGCGCCCAGCCTCCACTGCGCTGGCGCGCACCTTGTCCACCTGGCGCTTGGTCGCGGCCTTGTTCTGCCCGCTGATAAACACGCACTCGGCATGCCGCCCGGCGAACAGCAAGCCGCGCTCGGAACTGCCGGCCTGGAACAGCACCGGCGTGCGCTGGGGCGAGGGCTCGCACAGGTGGTAACCCTCCACCTGATAGAACTCGCCGTGGTGCTCTACCTTGTGCACCTTGCCCGGTTGCGCATACACCCGCGCTTGGCGATCGTTGCGCACCGCGTCGTCCTCCCAACTGCCTTCCCAGAGCTTGTACAACACCTGCAGGTATTCATCGGCCTGGTCGTAGCGCCGGTCATGCTCGACCTGTTCGGTAAGGCCCATGGCCTTGGCGGCGCTGTCGAGGTAGCCGGTGACAATGTTCCAACCCACCCGGCCACGGCTCAGGTGATCCAGCGTCGACATGCGCCGGGCGAACAGGTACGGCGGCTCATAGGTGAGGTTGGCGGTAAGGCCGAAGCCAAGGTGCTGGGTAACGGCGGCCATGGCCGACACCAGCAGCAACGGGTCGTTGACCGGTAACTGGATCGACTCCTGGAGCGGCACGTCGATGGAGTCCTGATACACGTCATACACGCCGACGATATCAGCGATGAACAAACCGTCGAACAACCCGCGCTCCAGGATCTTCGCCAGTTCAGTCCAGTATTCGAGGGTCTTGTACTCGGTCGAGTTGTCCCGTGGATGAGTCCACAAACCGTGATTGATGTGCCCGATGCAGTTCATGTTGAAAGCATTGAGCAGGATCTTTTTTTTGCTCATCAGATGGTCCCCCGCAGCGGCGGGTTTTCATCGTTGAGGTAGTAGTTGCCAACCGCATGGTATTTCCAGCGCACCGGGTCGTGCAGGGTGTGCACCCGGGCGTTGCGCCAGTGGCGGTCCAGGCCGTGTTCGGCCAGGGTCGCCTGGCTGCCGGCCAGTTCGAACAGGGTGCTGCCGGCCGCCAGGGAAATCTCGGTGCTCAGGGCGCGTATTTCGGCAACGGCGATGGAGGCTGCGGCGACGGTCTGGGCATTGCTGTCGGCCTGGGCGCGGTCGAGGAATTCACCCGAGCGTTCCAGCAAGGCTTCGGCGGCGTGCAGGCGGCTGCTCAGGTGGCCGAAGCTCTTGAGTGTCAGCGGGTCTTCGGTGGCCTTGTCGTTGCCGGCGTCGATCCACGGGCGGGTCTTGGTGCGCACAAAATGCAAGGCATCCTCAAAGGCTGCGCGGGCGATGCCGGTGTCGATGGCTGCGTGAAGGATCTGCGCCAGCGGGCCGACAGTAGTCGGGCGTTCGAAGGCGCTCTGGAACGGCACCACGTCTTGCGCCGCGACCCACACGTTGTCGAACACTACCGAGCCGCTGCCGGTGGTGCGCTGGCCGAAGCCGCTCCAGTCATCGATCACCGTCAGCCCCTCGCTGTCACGCGGTACGAAGGCCAGGTGCTGGGCGCCGTTTTCATCCACCACCGAGGTGGGGATGCGCTGGGCGTAGATCGCGCCGGTGGCGTAGAACTTGCGCCCGTTGATGCGAAAACCATCGCCGTCGCGGGTGAGGCTGGTAATGCGGTCGTGTGCGGTCTTGGTGCCCAGCTCCGCCAAGGCGTTGCCAAAGCGTTGGCCAGCCAATACCTCGGCGTACAGGCGTTGCTGCTGTTCGGGGCTGCCGTTCACCCGCAGTACTTCGAGGGCATAGAAATGGTTTTGCGGAATCTGGCCCAACGAGCCATCGGCCTGGGCGATCAGTGCGATGACCTTGGCCAGGGTGACGTTGGACACGCCCGCGCCACCGTAGGCCTTGGGCACGCTGATGCCCCACAGGCCAGAGCGGGAAAACCCGTCCAGCTCGGGCAGCGGCAGGCGGCGTTCGCGGTCGCGTTGGGCGCTGTCGCGGCGCAAGTCTTCAGCAAGATCGCTGGCGACAATAAGCGCTTGTTCGTCGCTGGTGATGACCGCGACGGGGTGAGAAAGGGTCATGAGTTTCTCCAGAAGCTCGTGGAAAAAGTGTTCTGGTTGGTTAAATCCACGAATGACGAGCCGGCAAGGTGCCGTTGAGCCGATAGGCGCCGATGGCGTGGTACTTCCAGCGCACCGGGTCGTGCAGGGTGTGAACCCGGGCATTGCGCCAGTGACGGTCAAGGTTGAATTCGGCCAGGGTGGCGCGGCTGCCCGCCAGTTCAAAGAGCTTCTCGGTGACTTGTAACGCCACTTCGGTGGTCAGCACCTTGGCTTCGGCCACGGCAATCGAGGCGTGGGCGGCGGATTGCGCGGTGATCGGCGCGGCGCTGACCTGGTCAAGCACCTGGCCTGCCTTGCGCAGCAGGGCTTCGGCGGCGTGCAGTTCGATCTTCAGCTTGCCGATATCGGCGATCACATACAGGTCGTCGCTGGCTCGCTCGACCTTGGCGTCGATCCACGGGCGCGAACGCTCACGCACGAAGGCGATGGCGTCGTCGAGGGCGCCCCGGGCGATGCCGGCGTCGATGGCGGCCTGGATCAGTTGCGACACGGCCCCTTGGATATTCGGGCTTTCGCCCAGGCGCCAGTTGTCGATGACCAGGTCCGGGTCCACCGCTACGCGATCAAGCAGCACGGTGCCGCTGGCGGTGGTACGTTGGCCAAAGCCGGACCAGTCATCAACGATGCGCAGCCCTTCGCTGCCGCGACGTACAAAAGCCATGACCTGCTTGCCGTCATCGTTCAGGGCCTTGATTGCCACCCAGTGAGCGAACAGGGCGCCTGTGGAGTAGAACTTCTGGCCGCTGAGCACGTAACCGTCGCCTTCGGCCGTGAGGCGCGCCTTGAGCTCCAGAGTATTTTTGGTGCCGCGTTCCGGGCCGCCGTTGCCGATGCGCCAGCCGTCGAGCACGCTCTGGAACAGCTGCTTTTTCTGACGCTCGGTGGCGGTGCCCTGCAATACGTGCAAGATGCCGAAATGGTTCTGCGGGATCTGCCCGAGTGCCGGGTCGGCCGCGCTGATGATCGCGAAGACTTCGGCCAGGGTCACAAACGACACCTGGGGGCCGCCGTATTCGCGGAGAATGGAAATACTGCCCAAGCCGCTGCGGGTGAACTGTTCGAGCTGCGCCCAGGGCAGTTTGCGTTGCTGGTCGCGCTGGGCGGCCTGCGCACGCGCAGCCTGGGCCAGCTCGTGGGCGGCGCTCAGCGCCTGGGCGTCGTTGCGCAGCACCGTGGCGGGCAACAGCTGGGGAGCTACGTCCACATCACTCTGGGGGGATGTTAGAGCCAAGTTAGACATCAGCGCCGCTCCTTGGCTGCACGCAATGCCCTGGCGTTGCGCACCGGGGTAATTCTGACCATACCGACCTCGCATTCAATGAAATAAACAGAAAAATCAGGAATGTCCGGTGGTCCGGTGCATATACCCTAAGCGTGTTAATTATTTAAATAAACTAACTTTTAGGAATATGCATAGAAGGGCTGTCACCCCGGTTCACAGGGTGAACCGAAGCGACGCGGTTGATAGCCTGGCGCGGGCGAGGCTGGGCGGGGCGGTGTGCAGGCCGCGATGCGCAGCGTGCGGGCGGGCGCCCAGCGGGAGTTGTTACCCACGCGATCGAGAATGCAGTAGGTGACCTCCAACCGGCAGTCGTCGCCGGCTTCGACAATCACGTGGGGCGGCACCCACACCTGCACCGCCAGGCCGACGCTTTGAGCCTGAATGCGGGGCAGGTCCAGGCGTACATCGCCCCAGCGCAAGGTGATGGCATCGCCCGTGCTCATGTTCAGGTAAGGCTCGATGGTCAGCGGAATGCCGCGCCTTACCTGGCTGCTGTTGACGCCATGGCGGCGGATCGTCTCGGGCAGGTTCACGGGCGCCAGGTTCTGGTTTTCATCGCTGCCTTCAGGGTTCAGGCGCGGCGAAGGCTGACCGCCGGGGTAGTTGGTCTTGACCCGCACCAGGGTCACCGCCGAGCGCATCGGGCCATGGCCGATCTGCAAGACCTGGTAGTGGACGCGTGCCGGTCCGTCCTGCACAAAACTCTGCGGTACGCACAGGTGGGTGCACGTGCCGATCTTGCACGCCGTCACCTTGCGCGAGGCGGCGAAGCAGTTGTTCCAGAACAGTTCGATCAGGTCGCCTTCTTCCATGCTCGGGTAGGGTGAAATGTCGACCTGCAAGTGGGCGGAGGCCAGGGCGCTGATGCCGTTTCCAATAGCCTGGGGCAGCCTTGGGGCACGGAGCGTGGCCGAGGTTTGAGCGTGTGTCATAAGTAATCTCCTTGGTGCAGCCAGCAGCAATCGTTCCGAAACCTCGACGAACAGGCGCAAGGGGGGTCGAAAGGCACGATTCAGTCAGTAGCCGGGATAGGATCCAATCCTCAAGGCGCTAGATAAGAGGGTTGGCCAAGGAGCGTCAATGGAGGCAAAGGGCTAAACGGTGGGTTTGGCGAGATTCAGACGGGTCTGACGGGGAGGGGGGACCTCAGGGGGCAGGCGGCGGGGTCTTTTACGGGGTGGAATGGCGACTCCCTGTAGGGCCTCGCTTATGTGGGAGCTGGCGTGCCTGCGATAGGATCACCCCGGTTGGACTGCTACACCGAGGCGCTTGCATCGCAGGCAAGCCAGCTCCCACACAGAACATCAGTGGGCGAGGAATTTGCTCAGGAACTGCTTGGTACGTTCTTCCCTGGGGTTGGCAAACAGCGCCTTGGCTTCGCCCTGTTCGACGATCACGCCCTTGTCGAAAAAGATCACCCGGTTGGCCACATCACGGGCAAAGCTCATCTCGTGTGTGACGATGACCATGGTGCGGTTTTCTTCGGCCAGGCTGCGAATGGTCGCCAATACTTCACCCACCAGTTCCGGGTCGAGGGCCGAGGTGGGTTCGTCGAACAGGATCACCTCCGGCTCCATGGCCAATGCGCGGGCAATCGCCACACGCTGTTGCTGGCCGCCGGACAGCCGCCTTGGGTAGGACGCTTCCTTGCCTGCCAGGCCGACCCTGGCCAACAGCTTGCGCCCCAGTTCGGCCGCCGCTTCCCGTGGCATCTTCTTGACCACGATGGGGCCTTCGATGACGTTTTCCAGTGCGGTGCGGTGGGGGAACAGGTTGAAGTTCTGGAACACAAAGCCCACATGCTGGCGCAGGCGTCGCACCAGGCCCTGTTGCTGGTTGAGCGGCCTGCTGCTGTCGATCTCGATGTCACCCACCTTGATACGACCGCTGGTGGGTTCTTCGAGGAAGTTCAGGCAGCGCAGGAAGGTGGTCTTGCCGGAACCACTGGGGCCGATGATGGCGACCACTTCGCCTTCCTTGACCTCCAGGTCGATGCCGTTGAGCACCACCTGACCATTGAATTGTTTGGTCAGTTTTTCAACCACGATCATGCTTCAAGACTCCAGGTCATGCCGGTTGACCCGGTCTTCCAGACGATTTTGCAGATGCGCCAGGATGCTCGCCAGGATCCAGTAGATCAGGGCCGCGGACAGATACATGGTGAAAATTTCGAAGGTACGCGCCGACACCAGTTGGGCCTGGCGGAACAGCTCGGGCACCTGGATGGTGGCGGCCAGCGCCGTGTCCTTGACCAGTGAAATAAAGCTGTTGCCCAAAGGCGGCAACGCCGTGCGCATCGCCTGGGGCAGGATGGCCCGGCGCAACGTCTGCGCACGGGTCATGCCGATACTGGCAGCAGCTTCCCACTGGCCACGCTCGATGGAGGCGATGGCGGCCCGCAGGATTTCACACGCATAGGCAGCCATGTTCAGCGAAAAGCCGATCATGGCAGCAGGGATAGGGTCCAGCTCGATGCCCACTTGCGGCAAGCCGTAGTAGATCAGGAACAGCTGCACCAGCAACGGCGTGCCACGAAAGAACGACACGTAGACCCGGGCCGTCCAACTCAGCAACTTGAAGCGCGAGAGGCGCATCAAGGCCAGGCCGAAGCCCAGCAACAGGCCGAAAAACATCCCGCCGAGGCTGAGGATTACCGTGTAGTACGCGCCCTTGAGCAGAAAGGGCGCGGAGTCCAGCGCGAGTTGGAAACCTGCTTCCATTATTGAGTGACGTCAGCGTTGAAGTACTTCTCGGACAGCGTCTTCAAGGTGCCGTCGGCGCGCAGTTTGTCCAGAGCCTTGTTGACTGCGTCGAGCAATTCAGGCTCGCCTTTGCGCAGGGCGATACCGGATTCCTGACGGGAGAAGGCGTCGCCGGCAGCGGCGGTGTCGGGGGCCTTCTTGGCGTATTCCAGCGCGGCCAGGCGGTCGATCAGGATGGCGTCGATGCGGCCGATGCGCAGGTCCTGGAACTTGGTCGGGTCGTCGTTGTAGGTCTTGATAATAGCTTTAGGCTGGTTGTCCTTGAGCCATTGTTCGTAGTTGGTGCCCAGGCCCACACCCACTTTCTTGCCGGCCAGGTCGTCGGCTTTCTTGATCGAGTCGACGTTCTTTTTCAGCACCAGCGCCTGGATGCCGGACACGGTGTAAGGCTTGGAGAAATCGTATTTTTTCTTACGCTCTTCGGAAATGGTCACCTGGTTGACCACGGCGTCCAGGCGCTTGGATTCCAGCGCGGCAAGGATGCCGTCCCATGGCGTGGCTTGCAGCTTGACCTTGACGCCCAGCTCCTTGGCCAGTGCCTCGGACAATTCCACTTCGAAACCGCTGAGCTTGCCGCTTTCATCGACAAAGCTGAACGGTGGGTAGGTGCCTTCCAGGCCGATCTTGATCTCGCCGGCCTTTTTGATGGTGTTCAACTGCTCGCCGGCAACCGCCTGGCCCAGCCAGCCAGCGCCAAGCGCCAGGCCCAAAGTGCCAACCAACAGCGTGCGACGAAATGCGGAAATAGTCATGGAGAGCCCCTGTGTTTTTATGGTGAGCGAAGCAGGTGACGCGGTAGTCGTATCCTGCCCTAAAGTGCGAAGCGCGTCTTCGCCTTCGGCGCGATGATAAAGCGGGTTTTTAAGTCTTGAAAATAATAAAAATACAATTTCATATTCTTTTTGGAAATATGTGCGGCTTGTGTGGGAGCTGGCTTGCCTGCGATTGCAGTGTGTCAGTGCCAAGTTTCTGGCTGACCCAGCGCAATCGCAGGCAAGCCAGCTCCCGCATCGACCGTATTCAATCAGTTGAAAACTGAGTCATAAGCAAACAATGCCGGCGCGCCACCGGTATGCAGGAAAATGATCGGCCCCTCTTCAAAGCGCTGGCGCCCGATGCCGTCCAGCAAACCGGCCATGGCCTTGCCGGTATACACCGGGTCCAGCAACAGACCTTCCTGGCTGGCCAAAAGTTTGATCGCCGAGAGGGTGCCAGCGTTTGGCTCGCCATAACGCGGCCCGAAATACTCGTCCCACAGGGTGACCTTGAAGGCTTGCGGAATAGCCACGCCGAGCAACTCGGCAGTGCGCTCGGCCAAGCCCTGCACCTTGGGCAATTGCGCTTGCTCGGTACGCGACACCGTGATGCCGATCACCGGCAATTGCGGCAGTGCTTGGCTCAAGGCCAGGGCCAGGCCGCTGTGGGTGCCGGCACTGCCAGAGGCAAGCACCACGGCGGCAAATTCAATGCCGCTGTCTTCAATCTGCGCGGCCAACTCCAGCCCGGCGCGCACGTAGCCCAGCGCGCCGAGTGCATTGGAACCGCCGATAGGCACCAGGTACGGCTTCTTGCCGTTACTGCGCAGGCGGTCGGCGAGGGCGTTGAGTTGGTCGTCGGCGTTGTCGAGGTTTTCCACCAACTCCACTTTGGCGTCGAACAACTCCAGCAGCAGGCGATTGCCGTTGCCCAGGTAGTTGGGGTCGTCGGTGCCGGTAGGATTCTCCAGCAGGGCAACACAGCCCAGGCCGAGCTTGGCAGCCAGCGCGGCGGTCTGGCGCACATGGTTGGACTGGATCGCGCCGGCGGTGACCAAGGTATCGGCGCCCTGGGCGATGGCGTCGGCGGCCAGGTATTCGAGTTTGCGCAGCTTGTTGCCGCCCATGGCCAGCGGCGTGGTGTCATCGCGTTTGACGTAGATGTCCCTGCCCAGCCAAGCCGACAGCCGCTCGAGTTTTTCCAGGGCCGTGGCACTGCCCAGTAGTTCCAGACGGTTAAAACGGTCGAGCTGTTGTTTGATCATGGTACGCACGGTGGCTGAGTGATGGGGGGACTATAGGCAGGCACTTTTCATCGGGCAACCGTCAATCGCTTATGACGAAAGGTTCTTATGCTCACACCATTGGTTCTTAAGAGCTGCCTGGGTGCATACCGTAAAGTGATGGCCATTTCGTCAGGAGTGAATACCGTGAGTGAGCGTTCCAGTCATTGGCAATTGCAGACCATCGTCAGCCAGCTGCGCGGCGCCCGCGACCAGTGGCGAACGCGCAATGGGCGCTTGAGTGGCGAGCATGGTGGCCGCGAGTTGCCGTCCCGCGAGGCGGTGGCGCAGATTCTTGAGGCCTTGTGCGGCGCCCTGTTTCCGATGCGCCTGGGCCCGGCGGACCTGCGCGAAGAAAGCGAAGACTTCTACGTGGGCCACACGCTCGACGTCGCGCTCAACGCCTTGCTCGCCCAGGCGCGCCTGGAGTTACGCTATGCCGCGCGCCAGAGCGGTGAGGACGACAGCGAAGTCAACGCCCACGCCATTCGCCTGATCCAGGATTTCGCCCTGGCCTTGCCATCCTTGCGCAGCCTGCTGGACACCGACGTACTGGCCGCCTACCACGGCGACCCGGCCGCACGCAGTGTGGATGAGGTGCTGTTGTGCTACCCGGGCATCCTGGCGGTGATCCACCATCGCCTGGCCCATCACCTGTACCGTGCCGGCCTGCCGCTGTTGGCGCGGATCAGTGCAGAAATCGCCCACTCGGCCACCGGCATTGATATCCACCCCGGCGCACAGATCGGCCCGAGTTTCTTTATCGACCACGGCACAGGCGTGGTGATTGGCGAGACCGCGATCATCGGCGAGCGCGTGCGCATCTACCAGGCCGTGACATTGGGCGCCAAACGCTTTCCGGCGGATGAAGATGGGCAATTGCAGAAAGGCCACCCGCGTCACCCTATTGTTGAAGATGATGTGGTGATTTACGCCGGGGCGACGATCCTGGGGCGGATCACCATTGGCCAGGGCTCGACCATCGGCGGCAATGTGTGGCTGACCCGCAGCGTGCCGGCCGGGGCGAATATCACCCAGGCGAACTTGCAGCATGATGATGGGGCGCAGAAGTAATACCTGAGCCAAACGCCGGTCAGTGTGGGAGCTGGCTTGCCTGCGATAGCGGTGTATCAGTCAACAGATGGGTGGCTGACCCAGCGCTATCGCAGGCAAGCCAGCTCCCACATTTCGAATGTATTTCAACGTGGGGTCGCTGAACGATTTGCCTTCTTCATCCGTCATACCAATCCCTGAGCTAGTGTAGGAAACACCTACCACTCAGCCTTGCGATTAGTCCCAGACCGCCTATTCATGTTTAACTTGAACGTTCGTTCAAGTTAAACCGGTGGTTCGCTGCCCGCTCACAACAGGAGGCTTACCTTTGCTGAGTCCGTTTTTTACAGCCATATCCCGCAACCTTGAGGTGCATCGTTCATGAGTGCATCGTCCACCCCTTCCAGCGGCATGGTGCGCATGAATGCGCCCGTTTTCTATTTTGCCGCCACCGTCATCCTGCTGTTTGGCATCACGGTCATCGCTATCCCGCAACAGGCCGGTGCCTGGCTGCTGGCGGCGCAAAACTGGGCGGCCAACACGGTCGGCTGGTACTACATGCTGGCGATGACCCTGTATCTGGTCTTCGTGGTGGTCACCGCGCTATCGGGCTACGGCAAGATAAAACTCGGTGCCGACCACGACGAGCCCGAATTCAGTTACCTGTCCTGGGCCGGCATGTTGTTCGCCGCCGGGATCAGCATCACGCTGTTTTTCTTCTGTGTCTCGGAGCCGCTGACGCACCTGGTGCAGCCGCCCCAGGGCGAAGCAATGAACGCCGATGCGGCGCGCCAGGCCATGCAGGTGTTGTTCCTGCACTGGGGCCTGCATGGCTGGGGCGTGTTCGCGTTTGTCGGCATGGCCCTGGCCTATTTCGCCTACCGGCATAACCTGCCGCTGGCATTGCGCTCGGCGCTGTACCCGCTGATCGGCAAGCGCATCAATGGCCCTATCGGTTACGCGGTGGATGGCTTTGGCATCATTGCCACGGTGTTCGGCCTGGGCGCCGACATGGGCTTTGGCGTACTGCACCTCAACTCTGGCCTGGACTACCTGTTTGGCATTGCCCATACCCAGTGGATCCAGGTGGGCCTGATCACCCTGATGATGGGCGCGGCGATCATCGTGGCCGTGGCCGGCGTCGACAAGGGCGTGCGGGTGATGTCCGACATCAACATGCTGCTGGCCTGTGCGCTGCTGCTGTTCGTGTTGTTCGCCGGGCCTACCCAGCACCTGCTCAACACCTTGATCCAGAACATCGGTGACTATCTGGGCGCGTTGCCCACCAAAAGTT
Organism: Pseudomonas sp. FSL L8-0168; assembly: GCF_037976155.1. Lineage (NCBI taxonomy): Bacteria > Pseudomonadati > Pseudomonadota > Gammaproteobacteria > Pseudomonadales > Pseudomonadaceae > Pseudomonas > Pseudomonas sp. FSL L8-0168. The sequence continues at coordinate 5,642,804 of NZ_CP150262.1, forward strand.
TTGATGTGTACGCCTACAACGAGCCGAGCGACTGGCTGGGCGGTTGGACGGTGTTCTACTGGGCCTGGTGGATCGCATGGTCGCCGTTCGTGGGCCTGTTTATCGCGCGCATTTCCCGTGGTCGTACCATCCGCGAATTCGTGTTTGGCGTGCTGCTGATTCCACTGGGCTTCACCCTGGCGTGGATGTCGATCTTCGGTAATAGCGCCATCGACCAGGTGCTCAACCATGGCATGGCTGCACTGGGCCAGTCGGCTATCGATGACCCATCGATGAGCCTCTACCTGCTGCTGGAAACCTACCCGTGGAGCAAGACCGTGATCGCGGTCACGGTGTTCATCAGCTTTGTATTCTTCGTGACCTCGGCTGACTCCGGCACTGTGGTGCTCTCCACCCTCTCGTCCAAAGGCGGCAACGCGGATGAAGACGGGCCGAAGTGGCTGCGTGTGTTCTGGGGCGCGATGACCGCCCTGGTCACCAGTGCGTTGCTGTTCGCTGGCAGTATCGACTCGCTCAAGTCTGCGGTGGTACTGACCTCGCTGCCGTTCTCGCTGATCCTGCTGCTGATGATGTGGGGGCTGCACAAGGCGTTCTACCTGGAGTCGCAAAAGCAGATCGCGCAGTTGCATTCCCTGGCGCCGATATCGGCTTCACGCAAAGGTCGAGGCGGCTGGCGCCAGCGCTTGAGCCAGGCCGTGCATTTTCCGTCGCGTGACGAGGTGTACCGTTTCCTCGACACCACGGTGCGCCCCGCGATTGAAGAAGTGACCGCCGTGTTTGTCGAGAAGGGCCTTACGGTGGTGACCCAGCCCGACCCGTCCAACGACAGTGTCAGCCTCGAAATCGGCCATGGCGAAGAACGTCCGTTCATCTACCAGGTGCAGATGCGTGGCTACTTCACGCCGTCGTTCGCCTTGGGCGGCATCGGTAAGAAAGAGATCAACAACCGCCGCTACTATCGGGCCGAAGTGCACTTGAGTGAGGGCAGCCAGGACTATGACCTGGTGGGCTACACCAAGGAGCAGATCATCAATGACATCCTCGACCAGTACGAGCGCCATCTGCAGTTCTTGCACATGGTGCGCTGATAGCGTTCCTCTCAAGTAGGTCTTTGCTGTAAAAGGAAGAGGCAGACTTAAGCGATTCAGCTGCTTAAAAGGCCCGGGAATATGCCTATTCCTGGGCCTTATTTGCCCTAGATCAAGAGAGGATTCGATGACGTACATTGCTGCCGAAAACCGCTATGAATCTATTCCCTATCGCCGCGTAGGCCGCAGTGGATTGGTGCTACCAGCCCTGTCCCTGGGGTTGTGGCACAACTTTGGCGACAGCACCCCGATCGACACCCAGCGCGCGTTGCTGCGCACGGCGTTCGACCTGGGCATCAACCACTTCGACCTGGCTAACAACTACGGCCCGCCCTATGGCAGCGCCGAGATCAACTTCGGCCGTTTGCTGCGCGAAGACTTCAAGCATTACCGCGACGAATTAATCATTTCCAGCAAAGCCGGTTGGGACATGTGGCCCGGTCCTTACGGCCAGGGTGGTGGTTCGCGCAAATACGTGTTGGCCAGCCTGGACCAGAGCCTGCAACGCCTGGGCGTCGATTATGTGGATATCTTCTATTCGCACCGTTTCGACCCCGATACGCCGCTGGAAGAGACCGCCAGCGCCCTTGCCACCGCCGTGCAGCAAGGCAAGGCGTTGTACATCGGTATCTCGTCTTACTCCGGGGTAAAAACCCGCGAAATGGCGGCGCTGCTCAAAGAGTGGAAAGTGCCGCTGTTGATCCACCAGCCGGCCTATAACCTGCTCAACCGTTGGGTGGAAAAAGACCTGCTGGAGACCACTGAAGAACTCGGCGCCGGGGTGATCGCCTTCACGCCGCTGGCCCAGGGTTTGTTGACCGATAAATACCTCAACGGCGTACCGGCCGATGCGCGGGTGAACCGTCCGGGTGGTGGCTCGTTGCAGGCCCAGCACCTGTCCGAAGCCAACATCGCCCATGTACGCGGCCTGAATGAAATCGCCAAGCGCCGTGGCCAGAGCCTGGCCCAGTTGGCGTTGGCGTGGACATTACGTGATCCACGGGTAACCAGTGCGCTGATCGGCGCAAGCCGGCCGGAACAGATTATCGAGAACGTCGGGGCGTTGAAGAACTTGAGCTTCAGTGCGCAAGAACTGGCGGAGATTGATCGGTTTGCGCAGGAAGGTGGGATCAACCTGTGGGAAAAACCGTCCACTGCTGAATAACCTTACACCACTGGTTGATCGTTCCCACGCTCTGCGTGGGAATGCAGCCCCGGACGCTCGGCGTCCGCTTTAAAGTCGTGACGCAGAGCGTCACAGGAGGCGTTCCCACGCAGAGCGTGGGAACGATCTGTCGCCAAGCGTTAGAACGGCACATCCCCAAGAATCGTCGCCCGGTGCATCACCCGCCGCTGCGGCCGGTAGTCATCCACGGCGTAATGCTGGGTGACGCGGTTATCCCAGAACGCAACGTCATTTTCCTGCCAGCGCCAGCGGATGGTGAACTCCGGGCGGGTGGCGTGGGCGAACAGCAGCTTGAGAATGGCCTTGCTTTCGGCCGGTTCCAGTTCATTGATTCGGGTGGTGAATCCGTCGCTGACGAACAGCGATTTACGCCCACTCACCGGATGTGTGCGCACGACTGGGTGCGATAGCGGCGGGTTTTTCTTGCGGGTTGCTTCCCAGCGCGCAAGGTCTTCGGCGGTGTTGCCAAAGCGCTCCAGCGGGAACGACTTGGTGAAATCGTGTGTGGCGGTGAGGCCATCGAGCATGCGCTTTAACGGCTCGGACAATGCCTCATACGCCGCAATCCCACTGGCCCACAAGGTATCGCCGCCGAAGGCTGGCAGCAGCTTGGCGCTGAGCACAGCGCCCAGGGCCGGCGTGGGCAGGAAGGTCACGTCGGTGTGCCAAACGGCGTTGTCACGCACGTCGGTGACCGCGGTGTCGAGGATTAGCACTTGCGGCTGTTCCGGCACGTTGGGGTAGATCGGATGGATGTGCAGGTCGCCAAAATTGGCCGCGAAGCGTGCCTGTTGCTGCGGGGTGATCGGCTGGTCACGGAAGAACAGCACCGAATAGTCGAGCAACGCCTGTTCAATGGCGTCGCGCTGTTCAGGGTTCAGCGGCTGAGTGATGTCGACGCCACTGATCTGGGCGCCCAGGGCGGTGCTTAATGGGGTAATGGTCAGGCTGCTCATTGTGGATTCTTCACTCAGTGTGCCTGGCCATGCCAGGGCACTAATTTACGCTGCAGGGCGCGCAGGCCCATTTCCATGGCGAAGGCGATCAGGGCGATCACCAGGATGCCCAGCACCACCACATCGGTGACCAGAAACTGCGCCGCCGACTGCACCATGAAGCCCAGGCCGCTGGTGGCGGCAATCAGCTCGGCGGCGACCAGGGTCGACCAGCCCACACCCAGGCCGATACGCACACCGGTGAGGATGTCGGGCAGGGCGCTGGGCAGGATCACATGGCGAATCAGTTGTGCGCGGGTTGCGCCCAGCGACTGCGCGGCCCTCAGCTTGGCAGGGTCGACGGTGCGCACCCCGGTTGCGGTCGCGATGGCAATCGGGGCGAAAATCGCCAGGTAAATCAGCAGCACCTTGGACAGCTCGCCAATGCCGCACCAGATTACGATCAGCGGCAGGTAGGCCAGCGGCGGAATTGGCCGGTAGAACTCGATCAGCGGATCGAAAACGCCTCGGGCAATGCGGTTGGCTCCGATGGCAATCCCCACCGGTACGGCGGTCAGCACCGCAAAGCCCAGGCCCAGGCCGATGCGGCTCAAGCTCGCGCCCAGGTGCTGCCACAAGGTGGAATCCATGTAGCCGGTGGTCGCCAGCAGCCAGCCTTTTTGCAACACTGCCGATGGTGGCGGCAGGAACAGAGGTTCGATCAAACCGGTGGCGGTGACGGCCCACCAGAGGGCGAGCAAGGCCACCAGGGTCAGCACGCTGATCCAACGCGTGCTCAGGCTGCGGCGTACAGGAATAACGACAGGTGCCACCGCCTTGCTGGCCGTGGCGGGAAGTTCGTAGCTGCTCATGCGTACACCTGCCGTTGGGAGAAGACTTTGCCCAGCACATGTTCACGGGTTTCGATAAAGCGCGGGTCGGACTTGATTGCGCGGGCTGATTCACCGGCGGCGTAACGTTGGCCGAAATCCAGCTGCAGGCGTTCGACGATCTGGCCGGGGTTGGGCGCCAGCAGGATCAGGTCCGTGGCCAGAAACACCGCCTCTTCAATGTCATGGGTAATCAGGAATACCGGCTTGGCCGTGCGCCGCCACACTTGCAGCAGCAACTCCTGCATTTGTTCGCGGGTAAAGGCATCCAGCGCGCCGAAGGGTTCGTCCATCAGCAGTACACGCGGGTCGGCCGCCAGCGCACGCGCCAGGCCGACGCGTTGCTTCTGGCCGCCCGAGAGCTGCCAGATGCGCCGGCTGTCGAAACCGGCCAGGTCCACCAGCGCGAGCATTTCGCGGGCGCGCACTTCGCGCTGAGCCTTGGGCACGCCGGCAAGTTCCAGGCCAAAGGCGACGTTGGCCAGCACGTCCTGCCAGGGCAGCAGGGCGTCGTCCTGGAACACCACGCCGCGCTCGGCGCTGGGGCCCTTGACCGGCACGCCATCGAGGGTGATACGCCCGGCAGACGGTTCGACAAAGCCGGCAATCAGGTTCAACAACGACGTCTTGCCACTACCGGACGGGCCCAGGGCGACCAGCAATTGCTGGGGCCCAAGCTCCAGTGAAATATCGGACAGTACCGGTTCCGGGGCGCCTGGGTACTGTGCGCTGATGCGCTCCAGTTGTAGCAAGGCCATCGCAGTGAACTCCTGGGTCAGTTGGTAATGAACTTGGCGCTGACATAAGGGGCGTAGTCGGGCAGCACGGCCTCGACCTTGCCTTGCTCCTTGAGGAACGCAGCGGTGTCGGTGACGGCCTTGGTGGTCGGTGCGCCCAGCAGCGTTACCTGGTCGGCGGCCAACGGGTAGACGTTGCCTTGCAGCAGCAACGGGATATCGCTGGCCTTGGCGCCGGAGAGTTTCACCAGTTTGTCGACGTTGCCGGAATCGGCGAGCCAGGCTTGTGGGTCTTTGCGGTAGGCGGCGTAGGCATCCAGAGTGACCTTGGCGAAGGCGGTGACGATCTCTGGGTGCTTCTCGGCGAAGTCTTTGCGCACGATCCAGGCATCGAACGTCGGCGCGCCGAACTTGGCCAGCTCCCCGGAGGTGATCAGCACCTTGCCGGTTTCCTTGGCCACGCCCAGGGCTGGGTCCCAGACATAGGTGGCGTCGATATCACCGCGCTTCCAGGCGGCAATGATGGCCGGCGGGGCGAGGTTGAGAATGGTGACTTTGGCCGGGTCGATGTTCCAGTGTTTCAGGGCGGCGAGCAGGCTGTAGTGGCCGGTGGAAACGAAGGGCACAGCGATTTTTTTGCCGACCAGGTCCTGCGGGCTGTTGATCCCCGAGCCGTTACGCGCCACCAGGGCTTCGGCGCCGCCGATCTGGGTGGCGACGAGGAAGGTTTGCACCGGGACTTTGCGGGTTATTGCGGCGGTCAGCGGGCTGGAACCGAGGTAGCCGATCTGCACGTCGCCCGAAGCGATGGCGGCGATGATGTCGGCGCCATTGTCGAATTTGCGCCAGTCGATCTTGGCATTGGTGGCTTTTTCATAGGCGCCGTCGGCTTGGGCGACTTTGGCCGGGTCCACGGTGGTCTGGTACGCAATGGTCACATCCGCCGCCTGGGCAAACAGGCTGGCACCGGCCAGGGACAATGCGGCCAACAGGCGCAGAGGGGTCAGCAGTTTCAAAGGGAAGCTCCTCAATCAGGCGGCCGAGGGTCGGCGTGAGAGGAGACTAAATGATCTAAGAACTCGAAAATAAATAACTTTTTCGAATTAGCTTATGAGGGTAAATGGCGAAGCCTGTTTTCAGGCTGGCAGAATAATGTGGGAGCTGGCTTGCCTGCGATAGCGGTGTATCTGTCAACAGGTGGGTTGCTGACCCACCGATATCGCAGGCAAGCCAGCTCCCACACAAGCCAGCTCCCACAGGGGAGCGAGCCTTAGGTTAGTTGCTGATGGCGAGGATGCTTGCCTGGTACGAACCGACAAACACATCGAAATCGCCTACTTCGTTCTGCTCCAGCTCTGCCTGTTGCGCCAGCGACGCACGGGCCAGTTCTTCAAAGTGCGCTTGTTCCTCAGGCGCCAAAGGTTCTTTGCGGAAGTATTCGGCATGGACTTCGCTTTGATGCAGGGAGAACTGCGCAAAGCTTTCCTTGCGCTCAGCCATGGCTGCCAATACCTGCGCCGACGGCGTCAGGGATGGGTCCTTGACCTTGGCCAACTGGGCGTCCAATGCCTCGCTGTGCTCGGTGATGCCATGGCTCTGATCGAGCAGGGCGGCCAGCGGGGCAATCTTCTCCAGCAACTCGGCCGCCCACTCCTTCATGTCCACCGGCTGGCCGTCACGCTGCAATTGCAGGCCCGGACGGCGGCCTTCCTTGACCACGCTGAGGAAGTTGGAGGTGGCGTTGCCGCACTCGTTGTTGGCAAACAGTGGGCTGTCGTTCAGCGCGCAGTACAGCAGGAATGCGTCGAGGAACCGCGACTCTGGCAGGTCGATACCCATCGGCAGGAACGGGTTGATGTCCAGGCAGCGTACTTCGATGTACTGGATGCCGCGGGCCATCAACGCCTGGATCGGCCGCTCGCCGGTGTAGGTCACGCGTTTGGGACGGATGTTGGAGTAGTACTCGTTTTCGATCTGCAGGATGTTGGTATTGAGCTGCACCCACTCGCCATCCTTGTGCGTGCCGACTTCGACATAGGGCGGGTAGGGTGTTGCCACCGCTTCGCGCAGGCTGTCGGTGTAGCTGGCCAAATCGTTGTAGCACGGCGTCAGGCCGGCCTGGGCGTTGCTCTGGTACCCCAGGTCGCTCATGCGCAGGCTGGTGGCGTAGGGCAGGTACAGCGTGTCGGCGTCGAGGACTTCAAGCTGATGCGAGCGTCCGCGCAGGAAGCCGGCATCCAGGGCTGGCGAGGCACCGAACAGGTACATCAACAGCCAGCTGTAACGACGGAAATTACGGATCAGCGCGATGTAGGCCGTGGATTGATAGTCACGGTCGGTGCCGACAAACCCTTCTGTTTCCTTGAGCAACGGCCACAACGCTTCCGGCAGGGAAAAGTTGTAGTGGATGCCGGCGATGCACTGCATGGTCTTGCCGTAACGCAGGGCCAGGCCCTTGCGGTACACGTACTTGAGCTGGCCGATGTTGGAGGTGCCGTAGTAGGCAATCGGAATATCTTCCTCGGCCGGCAACGGGCACGGCATCGAGGGGCTCCACAGGTATTCGCTGCCCAGCTTGGTGTAGGCAAAGCGATGGATCTTGTCCAGGCTGCTCAGAGTATCGGCCGGGTTCGGCAGGGCAGGGGTGATGAACTCCAGCAGCGATTCCGAGTAGTCGGTGGTGATCTGTTCATTGGTCAGCGCGGCGCCCAGGGCTTCGGGGTGCGGCGTTTGCGCCAGTCGACCTTCGTTGGTGACGCGCAGGCATTCGCGCTCGATGCCGTGCAAGCATTGCTCTAGCAGGGAGAGGTGTTCGCGCTTGCCGAGCAGGGCCAGGCGGCGGTTGAGAAGTTCGCTCAAGTTGGATTCCTTCACGCGTCAGTCGCCCCAATATGGGGGTGGGCAGGACGGTCTACAAGGGTGAAGTTGAAACTGGCGTGATCGCCTGGTTTTGAGTCGATTTGACCCGCTCTGAATTTGCCGACTTCACTCCATGAATTGGGCTACAGCGCAGCGAGAAAATTCCGACGCTGTTATCGCAGCGCCGAAATTAACTCAAATCGGGGGTGGGGAGCTATAGGACAGCGAACGTGCCCTGTGCTTTTGCGACAAGTCTTTCGCCTTGGTACACGTCGGCCTCGACCACCAGGGTGCGGCGACCGGTGTGGATCACCCGGCTGGTGCACAGCACATCACCGTCTTCCACGGCGCGAATATAGTTGATCTTGCATTCGATGGTGGCGCTCTGCTGGTCGAAACCGTGGGCGCTGGAACACGCCAGGCCCATGGTTATATCCACCAGGCTGAAAATCGCCCCGCCATGGAGCTTGCCCGCGCGGTTGCGCAGGTGCGGCTCCAGGGTCAGGGCCACCTCGGCAACGCCTTCTTCCAGGCGTTGCAGGCGGCAGCCGATCAGTTCGCTGAATGCGCTCTGGGTCAAACCGGCCGGAATCTCCATCAACGCTTCTTCAGCTGTTTAGCGTTGGCAAACAGCGACGCCATGGCGTTGTTGCTGGGCGCGGCAGTCGCGGTTTCCTTGCGCGGCGCGTTGTTCTGCGACTGGCGCGGCGCCGAACCGGGGCGAGCACCACGTGCGCCGTCGATTTTCTCCCCGGGGGTGTCGCTCATGCGCATCGACAGGCCGACGCGTTTGCGCGGGATGTCGACTTCCATGACCTTGACCTTGACCACGTCACCGGCTTTGACTGCCTCACGTGGGTCCTTGATGAACTTCTCCGAAAGCGCGGAGATGTGTACCAAACCGTCCTGATGCACGCCGATGTCCACGAATGCGCCGAAGTTGGTCACGTTAGTCACCACGCCTTCGAGGATCATGCCCGGTTGCAGGTCCTTGAGGTCTTCGACGCCGTCCTGGAACTCGGCGGTCTTGAACTCCGGGCGCGGGTCGCGACCCGGTTTCTCCAGTTCTTGCAGGATATCGGTGATGGTCGGCACACCGAAGGTCTCGTCGGTGTACTTCTTGGGGTCCAGGCGCTTGAGGAACGCGGCATCACCGATCAACGAACGGATATCGCGGTCGGTCTCGGCGGCAATGCGTTGCACCAATGGGTAGGCTTCCGGGTGAACCGCAGAGGCGTCCAGCGGGTTGTCACCGTTCATTACGCGTAAGAAACCAGCAGCCTGTTCAAAAGTTTTTTCACCCAGGCGTGCGACTTTTTTCAGTGCAGCACGGGTTTTGAACGCGCCATTTTCGTCGCGATGGCTGACGATGTTCTGCGCCAGGGTGGCGTTGAGGCCGGAGATTCGCGCCAGCAGGGCCACGGACGCGGTGTTCACATCCACGCCCACGGCGTTTACGCAGTCTTCCACCACCGCATCCAGGCCGCGTGCCAGTTTCAGCTGCGACACGTCGTGCTGGTACTGGCCGACGCCGATGGATTTAGGGTCGATCTTCACCAGTTCGGCCAGCGGGTCTTGCAGGCGACGGGCGATGGACACCGCGCCACGGATCGACACATCGAGGTCCGGGAATTCCTTGGAGGCCAGCTCCGACGCCGAGTACACCGAAGCGCCTGCTTCGGAGACCATGACCTTGGTCATCTTCATGGCTGGGTATTTTTTGATCAGCTCGGCGGCCAGCTTGTCGGTTTCGCGGCTGGCGGTGCCGTTGCCGATGGCGATCAGGTCCACCGCGTGCTTGGCGCACAGGGCGGCCAGGATCGCGAGGGTCTGGTCCCACTTGTTGTGCGGTACGTGTGGGTACACGGTGGCGTGGTCCAGCAGCTTGCCGGTGGCATCGACCACCGCGACCTTGCAACCAGTGCGCAGGCCCGGGTCGAGGCCCAGGGTGGCGCGCGGGCCGGCCGGTGCGGCCAACAGCAGATCGTGCAGGTTGTGGGCGAACACGTTGATCGCCTCGGTTTCGGCGCCGTCGCGCAGCTCGCCCAGCAGGTCGGTTTCCAGATGGGTGTAAAGCTTGACCTTCCAGGTCCAGCGCACCACTTCGCCGAGCCACTTGTCCGCCGGGCGGTTCTGGTTCTGGATGCCGAATTGTTGACCAATCATGCCTTCGCACGGGTGCATGGTGCCCGGCAACTCGTCACCGACTTTCAACGCGGAGCTGAGAATGCCTTCGTTGCGGCCGCGGAAAATCGCCAGGGCGCGGTGGGACGGCATGCTTTTGAGCGGCTCGTCATGTTCGAAATAGTCGCGGAACTTGGCGCCTTCTTCCTCTTTGCCGGCGATAACGCGGGCGCTGAGGATGGCTTCTTGCTTGAGGTAGGTACGCAGTTTTTCCAGGAGGCTGGCGTTTTCGGCAAAGCGCTCCATCAGGATGTACTTGGCGCCCTCGAGGGCGGCCTTGACGTCGGCGACGCCTTTTTCCGCGTCGATGAAGCGCGCGGCTTCGGTTTCCGGGGTCAGCGATGGGTCGTTGAACAGGCCGTCGGCCAAATCACCCAGGCCGGCTTCCAGGGCGATCTGGCCCTTTGTACGACGTTTCTGTTTGTATGGCAGGTAAAGGTCTTCGAGGCGGGTCTTGGTATCCGCGAGTTTGATGTCGCGTTCCAGTTGAGGAGTCAACTTGCCCTGTTCCTCGATGCTGGCGAGGATGCTGATACGCCGTTCGTCGAGTTCTCGCAGGTAGCGCAGGCGCTCTTCCAGGTGACGCAGTTGGGTGTCGTCGAGGCTGCCGGTTACTTCTTTTCGGTAACGGGCGATGAAGGGCACGGTGGAGCCTTCATCCAGTAGAGCGACGGCCGCTTCGACCTGTTGTGGGCGTACACCGAGTTCCTCGGCGATGCGGCTGTTGATGCTGTCCATAAAACCACCTGAAATTCTTAAAATCAGCGCGCCGGCCCGTAAAAACAAGGCTCGGCGAGGCTGGTTGAGCGGCCCGACTGGCGCCGCTGCCTGGGTCAAGAGGCTGGCTATTGACCCTCGAAATCGAAAAAGTCACGACAAGCGGGTAAAAAAAGCCCGGCAGCAAACGGTAACGATCTGACGTTGCCCTGCACGGAGGCGCCGCATTATAACCAGCGTTCCGCCCTTGGGGGCTACTGCGCCGCAGCTTGTAGGGCGCGGGTTCGCTGGCAGTAGATGAAAAATCTGCTAACAATGCACACGGTGCGTATAACGGCAGCTACGCCATAATGCGTGCCGAGATAAGAGGAGCATCCAATGAGCAGCACCGCACAAACTGCTGAAGGCGAAAAAATTCTCATCGTTGATGACGATCCGGGGCTGAGCAGCCTGCTGGAGCGTTTTTTCAACTCCAAGGGCTATCGTGCCCGGGCGGTGCCGAACACCGAGCAGATGGATCGTCTGTTAGGGCGTGAAGTCTTCAACCTGGTCGTACTCGACCTGATGCTGCCCGGCGAAGACGGCCTTACTGCCTGTAAACGCCTGCGCGGTGCTAACAACCAGATCCCGATCATCATGCTCACCGCCAAGGGCGATGAACTGAGCCGTATCAAGGGCCTGGAACTGGGGGCTGATGACTACCTGGCCAAGCCTTTCAACCCCGATGAGCTGATGGCGCGGGTCAAGGCCGTATTGCGTCGCCAGGCACCGGCGGTACCGGGCGCACCGGGCAGCGAAGACGAAAGCGTCACCTTTGGCGACTACGAACTGTCGCTGGCCACCCGTGAGCTCAAGCGCGGTGAAGAAGTGCACATGCTCACCACGGGTGAATTCGCAGTGCTCAAGGCCTTGGTCATGAACGCTCGCCAGCCGCTGACCCGTGACAAACTGATGAACCTGGCCCGTGGCCGGGAATGGGACGCACTGGAGCGCTCCATCGACGTGCAGATTTCCCGACTGCGTCGGATGATCGAGCCAGACCCGTCCAAGCCGCGGTATATCCAGACGGTGTGGGGTGTGGGTTATGTGTTTGTGCCGGATGGCACCGCAACCAAGTGACCGATGATTTGCAGGGGCGGGTATCCTGGCGTTTGACCCCATGAGGGTCGACGGGATGCCCGGCGTCTGCAATTCTGCGAGCACCGCTCGTTCCTGCAAGGTGTGCAGCTTTCATCTATGAAAACCCCGCTGTGGTTCCCGCAAAGTTTCTTCTCCCGCACCCTCTGGCTGGTGCTTATTGTCGTTCTGTTTTCCAAGGCACTCACGTTGGTTTATCTGCTGATGAACGAAGACGTGCTGGTGGATCGGCAGTACAGCCATGGCGTCGCCCTGACATTGCGTGGTTATTGGGCGGTAGACCCTGAGAACCGCGAAAAGGTAGCCAAGGCATCGACCCTCACTCGAGTTGACGGCGCCGGTGTGCCTGAAGGCGAGCAACATTGGCCCTACAGCGAGATTTACCAGCGCCAGATGCAGGCCGAATTGGGCGCCGATACCGAGGTGCGGCTTCGTATGCATGTTTCGCCTGCGTTGTGGGTGCGAGCGCCAAGCCTGGGGGATGCGTGGATCAAGGTTCCGCTTTATCCGCACCCGCTGCGTGGGCAAAAAATCTGGAACGTGTTGGGTTGGTTCCTGGCCATTGGCTTGCTCTCAACGGCGTCGGCGTGGATCTTCGTCCGCCAGCTCAACCAACCCCTCAAGCGCCTGGTGTTTGCCGCTCGCCAACTGGGCCAGGGGCGTAGTGTGCGTCTGCCGGTCAGCGACACGCCCAGTGAGATGACCGAGGTGTACGGCGCCTTCAACCAGATGGCAGAAGATGTCGAACAGGCCGGGCGCGAACGCGAGTTGATGCTGGCGGGGGTGTCCCATGACTTGCGCACGCCGCTGACGCGATTGCGTTTGTCCCTGGAATTGATGGGTGACCATACCGACCTCACCGATGACATGGTGCGCGACATCGAAGACATGGACGCCATCCTGGACCAGTTCCTGGCGTTCATCCGCGACGGGCGGGATGAGGTGGTCGAGGAGGTCGACCTCACGGAGCTCGTGCGTGAGGTGGTTGCGCCCTATAACCAGAACGGTGAGCAGGTGCGCACGCGCCTGGAGCCGATCCAGCCGTTCGCATTACGCCGGGTGTCGATGAAGCGCCTGCTGAACAACTTGATTGGCAACGCCTTGCACCATGCTGGTTCCGATGTGGAAGTGGCGGCGTACGTTTCTGGCGACAGTGCCGCACCTTACGTGGTGCTGAGCGTGATGGACCGTGGCACAGGAATCGACCCGGCGGAACTGGAAGGTATCTTCAACCCCTTCACCCGTGGCGACCGAGCCCGAGGAGGCAAGGGCACCGGGTTGGGGTTGGCGATTGTGCGGCGGATTGCGTCGATGCATGGCGGCAATGTTGAGTTGCGCAACCGGGAAGGCGGCGGGTTGGAGGCGCGGGTGCGGCTGCCGTTGGGGTTGATGCTGCCTAGAGACGCCGTCTAACAAGTAATATGAATGCAAATGTGGGAGCTGGCTTGCCTGCGATAGCGGTAGTTCATTCAACGACGATGTTGAATGTACCGGCGTCATCGCAGGCAAGCCAGCTCCCACAGTGGTTTGCGGCGTGTGGCAGATGTGGGTATTCAGCCCTTTCCCTTGGTCCGAGTCATATTCGGCCCGCCATTCTTTTCCAGATGCTGAATGATGATCCCTGCCACATCCTTACCGGTGGTGGTCTCGATTCCTTCCAGGCCCGGCGATGAGTTTACTTCCATCACCAAGGGGCCATGGTTGGAGCGCAGGATGTCCACACCCGCCACGCTCAGCCCCATCACCTTGGCTGCCCGTAGCGCGGTCATGCGTTCTTCCGGGGTGATCTTGATCAGGCTGGCGCTGCCACCACGGTGAAGGTTGGAGCGGAACTCACCGGGCTTGGCCTGGCGCTTCATCGCCGCAATCACCTTGTCGCCTACCACGAAGCAGCGAATGTCCGCGCCGCCAGCTTCCTTGATGTATTCCTGCACCATGATGTTCTGCTTGAGGCCCATGAACGCCTCAATCACCGACTCCGCTGCCGTTGCTGTTTCACACAGCACCACGCCGATGCCCTGGGTGCCTTCCAGCACCTTGATCACCAGCGGTGCGCCATTGACCATCTCGATCAGGTCGGGAATGTCATCCGGGGAGTGGGCAAAACCGGTGACCGGCAGGCCGATGCCCCGGCGCGACAGCAGTTGCAGGGAGCGCAGCTTGTCCCGCGAGCGTGCAATGGCCACGGATTCATTCAGCGGAAACACCCCCATCATTTCAAACTGGCGCAATACCGCGCAGCCATAGAACGTCACAGAAGCGCCGATACGCGGGATCACCGCATCAAAGCCTTCCAGGGGCTTGCCCCGGTAGTGGATCTGCGGCTTGTGGCTGGCAATGTTCATGTAGGCACGCAACGTGTCGATCACCACCATTTCATGGCCACGTTCAGTGCCGGCCTCGACCAGGCGGCGGGTAGAATACAGACGCGGGTTTCGCGACAGCACAGCAATCTTCATGCAGCACCTGGGGCAGAAATAGTGGAGACCGGGAACACCGGCTTGTCTTGAACGTACTTGAGGCCCGGATTGACCACCAGCTGGCCGTCAATCAGCGCCTTGGAGCCCAGCAGCAGGCGGTAACGCATGGCTTTGCGACAGGCGAGGGTGAACTCCACCCGCCATACCCGATCACCCAGGGCCAGGGTGGTGCTGATCACGTAGCGCACCTGCGCATGGCCGTTGGAGCTCTTGATGGTTTTCATCGTCACCAGGGGCGCTTCACAGCGCCGGTGACGCAGTTGCACCACGCTGCCCAGGTGCGCGGTAAAACGCACCCACTTTTCACCGTCGCGCTCAAAGGGCTCGATATCGGTGGCGTGCAGGCTTGAGGTACTGGCACCGGTGTCAATCTTCGCGCGCAGGCCTGCGACTCCCAAGTCGGGAAGTGCCACCCACTCACGCAGACCCACAACGGTCAAATGGTCAAATGTCTTCAATATGGTTAACCGGTCAATTCGCCCAGGCTTGAGGAGATACCTCAGCCAACGCTTTGAATGCAGGCTTGGCGAACCAGAAGCCCTGCATCAGAAATATTCCGCAGTCGGACAGGAAGTCGCGCTCGCCGGCACTTTCGATGCCTTCGGCGATGACAGTAACCCCCAACTGCTCACAGATTGTGACAATCCCTCGGACGATGACCTGGCGGACACGATCCTGGTCGACATCGCGAATCAGCGCCATGTCGAGCTTGATCAAGTCAGGTTGGAAATCGGCCAGCAGGTTCAGCCCCGAATAGCCCGCGCCGAAATCGTCGATGGCGGTCTTGAAGCCGAACTCGCGGTATTCACGCAGAATATTCGTCAAATGGCGATAGTTATCTACGTGCTCGCTTTCCAGAGTCTCGAAAATCAGCCGGTCCAGCGGGAAATTGTGCGCTCGGGCGGCCTCCAGAGTGCTGCGGATACACAGTTCCGGGCGATATACCGCATTGGGCATGAAGTTGATGGAAAGGTGAGTCTGCATGCCCAGGGCCGCGGCACCGGCGATGGCCTTGGTCCGGCAACGCTGGTCGAAGCGGTAGCGATTGGTTGCGTTGACCTGAGCCAGCACCGACAGCGCGCCTTCTCCCAGGGGACCGCGCACCAAGGCTTCGTTGGCGAAGATCGAATGGTCACGCAGGTCTACGATAGGCTGGTAGGCGAACGCAAAATCGAACCCCAGAGGCTCGCTTTGCTGGCAACCCACGCACCGCTGGTTGGGCGAGGTGAGTGAAAGGGGAAAGTCGGTCACGGCGTATCCTCGCGAAAACAGGGTGCTACCTGGCGTATCTTAGGTGAGCCTTGGGGTTTATGCGTCGAAGGGTTTCAACGGTAAAGTTGCGACATTTTTCAGAGCGAGGAATTCAAGTGGCTCAAAAGCAGGAAGAGGAAGAGAAGGTCCGGCTGGACAAGTGGTTGTGGGCAGCGCGGTTCTATAAGACCCGCGCTCTGGCCAAGGCCGCTATCGAGAGCGGCAAGGTGCATCATCGCGGCGAGCGCTGCAAACCGGGCAAGGAGCCGCGCGTCGGCGACGAGTTTCAGATTCGTACAGGGTTTGATGAAAAAACCATCGTGGTGCAGGCACTTTCCATCGTACGCCGCGGCGCGCCTGAAGCGCAGGCACTGTATGCCGAGACCGAAGCCAGCATCGCCAAGCGCGAAAACGCTGCAGCCATGCGCAAAGCAGGTGCTTCAGGCCTGACCACTGACGGCAAACCGAGCAAGAAGCAGCGCCGCGATCTATTCAAATTTCGCGGCAGCGGCAATGACGATTGATTGCACGAGTCGCCCATGCACACTCGATCAAATGTGGGAGCGGGCTTGCCCGCGAATACGGTGGGTCAGGCACAGATGCATTGATTGACACCCCGCATTCGCGAGCAAGCCCGCTCCCACTTTTAGCCCTGGGGGGTTACGGAGTTGTGCGCATGACACTCAACCGCCCAATAACGGGCAACTTGCTCAGTAGCCCGAAAAGCGGCGCCGTCATCCGCAACAAAGCGCCCGACACCTTCGCCGCGAACGGCGTGTAATACCCCCAGCCCAACGCCAACAGCGCCAGCAGTACGCCACCGATGTAGTCGTCCTGTCCCCAGTGCGCGCCCGCGACCAGCCGCGGCATCATGAACAGCAGCGCCAGGCCCCAGATCACCAGCACCTGGCCGATGCGCCGGGCGAACACGTTCATGAACATCGCCCAGATCAATAGCACCGAAGCATGGTCGCCGGGGAAGCTCTGGCTCGAGCGGTCCTTCAATTCCCAGGTTTTCTCCAGCCCTGGGAAAAAGTCGCTCATTTGAATCGCGCCGCTGATGACCATCGACGGGCTACTGTGCTGCCAGCCCATGTGCGCCGCGAGTTTGGAGAACAGCATGCGGACAAACAGCAACAGCAGCAGAATGCCGAGGAAGCCAAAAAACGCCTGGCGCACCTGCACGGCCTTGAACACCCAGTCGCCGCGAATCAGCAGTGCCAGCAAAATCACGCCGACCACTGCATCAAACGGCCGCAGGCTGGCCACGGCCCATATATGCAACCAGGTCGAGTTCGTGGCCAATGGGCCATTGAGCAGATGAAACAGCCACTCGTCGAAAATCACACAGAGCATCTGGCCCGTGGGCCACAGCCAAAAACACAGCAGCCCGATAGCGAGTAGATTGCAAAGAGCCCATCGCCGGAGGTTCCAGTTGGCTTGGAACAAACCCGGATTGTTCATAAACTGTCCCTCATCGCTCTATTCAGCTCCTTGAATTCAGGAGAAGTCGCACCAAGATGGTGCTAAAGCGTTTAATTTTATAAACCTTGTAATCATTTTGTCATCACTTCAGATACCCAGACCTATGACTGATCTACCGGATACCGACTTCACCCAACGCTTCATCTTCGATGAGAGCGATGCCCGCGGCGAGATGGTTTCGTTGGAGCTCAGCTATGCCGAAGTCCTTGCCAAACACGCCTATCCGGAGCCGGTCGCGCAATTGCTCGGCGAGTTGATGGCCGCTGCGGCGCTGCTGGTGGGCACCATGAAGTTCGACGGTTTGCTGATCTTGCAGGCTCGTTCCGAAGGGCCAGTGCCCATGTTGATGATCGAGTGCTCGAGCGAGCGCGAGATCCGTGGTCTGGCCCGTTACGAGCCTGACCAGATTGCCGCAGATGCCACCTTGGCCGACCTGATGCCCAATGGCGTCCTGGCACTGACTGTCGACCCGACCGAGGGCCAGCGGTACCAGGGTATTGTCGACCTCGACGGTCAGACCCTGTCGGAATGCTTCACCAACTACTTCGTTATGTCCCAGCAAGTGGGCACCAAGTTCTGGCTTAACGCCGACGGCAAGCGCGCCCGTGGTTTGCTGGTGCAACAACTGCCGGCCGATCGCATCAAGGATGAGGATGATCGTGCCGAAAGCTGGCGGCATATCATCGCCTTGGCCGACACCTTGAAGGCCGAAGAACTGCTGGGCCTGGACAACGAAACCATCCTGCACCGCCTCTACCACGAAGAGGCCGTGCGCCTGTTCGACGCACAGGGCCTGCATTTTCGCTGCAGTTGCTCGCGCGAGCGTTCCGGTAACGCGCTGGTCAGCCTGGGCCTGGAAGATGCGCAAAACCTGGTGGTGGAACATGGCGGCCATATCGAGATCGACTGCCAGTTCTGCAACCAGCGCTACCTGTTCGATGCGGCTGATGTAGCGCAATTGTTCGCTGGAGCAGGCATCGACACCCCTTCCGACACCCGCCACTAAAACGTTTAAGCACAGGTAAATCACCTGACAAACGCCGGATTAGAGGTGTTCTGACGGGAGGGCCCTACTCTTTTTGGGCTTTTCTGGCATAATCCGGCCCACTTTTTTCGCGGTAGTAGTGCGCAACTTTCTACTACAAAACGTTTGGAGCACTCGGCCATAGGCCGACGGGGAACCTCATGACGCAAGCCAATAACGCCGTATACACCGATCTGAGTGTTGACGATCTGGTCAAAGAAGCCCTGCAGCGCGGTGAAGGCGTGCTTGCCGATACTGGCGCGCTGGTCGTAGAAACCGGTCACCGCACCGGTCGTTCGCCGGTTGACCGTTTCATCGTTGAAGAGCCTTCCACCCAGGACGCCATCGCCTGGGGCCCGATCAACCGCAAGTTCCCGGCCGACAAGTTCGATGCCCTGTGGGCTCGCGTCGAGGCGTTCAATAACGCGCAAGAGCATTTCGTTTCCCATGTTCACGTAGGGGCTGCAGAAGACCACTACCTGGCCGTGAAAATGACCACCCAGACTGCCTGGCAGAACCTGTTCGGTCGTTGCCTGTTCATCAACCCGGCCCAGTACAACCCGGCCGGTCGTGAAGAGTGGCAAGTGCTCAACGTGGCTAACTTCGAGTGCGTGCCAGAGCGTGACGGCACTAACTCCGACGGTTGCGTGATCCTCAACTTCGCCCAGAAAAAAGTACTGATTGCCGGCATGCGTTACGCCGGTGAAATGAAAAAAGCCATGTTCTCGGTGCAGAACTTCCTGCTGCCGGCTGCCGACGTGCTGCCGATGCACTGCGCCGCCAACATTGGCGAAGCAGGCGATGTGACCCTGTTCTTCGGCCTGTCCGGCACTGGCAAGACCACCCTGTCTGCCGACGAAAGCCGTTACCTGATCGGTGACGACGAGCACGGCTGGGGCGAAGGCGTGGTGTTCAACATCGAAGGCGGTTGCTATGCCAAGTGCATCGACTTGTCCGAGAAGAACGAGCCGGTTATCTGGAAAGCCATCAAGCATGGCGCGGTGCTGGAAAACGTCGTGATCGACGAGGCCAAGCACGCCGACTACGCCGATGTCAGCCTGACCCAGAACAGCCGTGCCGCCTACCCGCTGGAGCACGTTGCCAAGCGTTCCGAGAAGAACCTGGGCGGCGAGCCAAACGCGGTGATCTTCCTGACTTGCGACCTGACTGGCGTACTGCCGCCTGTGTCGATCCTCAGCGAAGAACAGGCGGCCTACCACTTCCTGTCCGGCTACACCGCTTTGGTGGGTTCGACCGAAATGGGTTCGGGCAGCGGCATCAAGTCGACCTTCTCCACCTGCTTCGGCGCGCCGTTCTTCCCACGTCCGGCTGGCGAATACGCAGAGCTTCTGATCAAGCGCATCCGTGGTTTCGGCTCCAAGGTCTACCTGGTCAACACCGGCTGGACCGGCGGCGGCTACGGCGTTGGTAAACGCTTCAACATCCCGACCACTCGCGGCGTGATTGCAGCGATCCAGAGCGGCGCGTTGATCGGTGCGCAAACCGAACACCTGGACACCATCAACCTCGACGTGCCATTGGCCGTACCGGGCGTTGAAACCGGCCTGTTGAACCCGCGCAACACCTGGGCTGACAAGGCTGCCTACGACGAAGCGGCGAAGGCGCTGGCGGGTCTGTTCATCGAGAACTTCAAGAAGTTTGAAGTGAGCGATGCGATCAAGGCGGCGGGTCCTAAGTTGTAAGATTCGTCGGTTGTAAAAAAGCCGCCTCTTAAGTAGGCGGCTTTTTTATGTGCGAACGATTAGTCGGCCATGTGCAGTACCACTGCACCGACCAGCACCAGTACGACGCCTGCCACCTGCACCGCTGACAACCGCTCCTTGAAAAATACAAACCCCAGGATCGCCGCGATCCCTCCAGAGAGTGTACTGATCACCGTCACCACCGACACCGAGCCGGCCATTGCGCCCCACGAAAACGCCGAGAAACCGCCGAGGTTCATCAAGCTCGCTCCGGTCAACGTCGCGCAGTTTTTCAGTGGCGGGATCTTCAGGCCATCCTTGATCTTCAGCACCATTACCACCAGCACGCACAGGCCTACCAGGTAACCCAGCCACAACATGGTGATTGGCCCCAGCGCTGGCAGTGTGTAGCGGCCTTGCAGCCAGAAACTGGTGCCGTACAAGGTTGCGGCGAACATGGCGTAGGCAATGGACAGGCGCGGGTTGTTGTGAGGCGTACCGTTGTCCTTGTGAACGCTGGACAGCACAACGCCGATCACGCACAGGGCGATGCAGCCCAGTTGTATCAGGCTGATGTGTTCACCGCTGGCCCAGGAGAGCAGGGTGGTCACCACTCCATAGGACGTCACCAGCGGCGCGACGATGGCTGCTTTGCCCAAGGCAAAGGCTTTGGACAGCGCAAGGGCGCCGGACACCGTCAGCAGAGCGGCGGCGACGCCCAGGAGCCAAACGCTTAACGGTGCATCAAGGGATTTGAAAAGGAAGGCCGGGAAAATGACCAGCAGGAAGGTCATGATCAAAAAACCGAGAGCTTGGCCGAAATACACCGCGCGTTTAACGCCAACGGCGCGGGCGTTGAGGCCCACCAGAAAGTCCGTGCCACCCCAGAGCAGAGCGGCCAGCAGGCCCATTGTCACGTCCATGTAAGGTCCTTGTTATTTATACGGCTCGTCAGATGAGCGCATATCCACTGTGGGAGCGGGCTTGCCCGCGAATGCAATGTATCAGTAACGCAAATATTGGCTGACACGCCGTATTCGCGAGCAAGCCCGCTCCCCCATTTTGTGCTCAGTGTTGCTCAGATCAGCTCAGGTTTTCCAGCGTCTGCGTGTCCCAGCGGTGGGTCTTGATCGCCAGGTAGAGCATGCCGATGGTCAACGGGATCGTGTCACCACGGCCTTTGGCGCGACGCTTCAGGAACACGTCGAACACCGGCGGCTGGAAGTAACGATAAGCGTCGTAGTCGCCCAGGTCGACACCAAAATCCTGCTCCAGCGCCTCCATGAATTGCTTGGCCTCAGCACCATCGCACCCGAGGTCGAAGTTCAGTGAGGTGTGCAAGCCAATGGTCTTGTGTTTTGGCAAGCCGATTTCTTCATGCAGCAATTGCAGGAGCTGCTGCATGACGGGACCTTCGGGGAAGTTGGGAGACAGGTTCATGGTGGGACCAATCATCAAAGGGTGAGTGTTGTTTACCCTGCAATAGATATTCGGGGTGCTCAGCAACCCGATGCCTGTCACAAAGGCGACTATCGGCAGACTTTCAAGCTGTGCCCCTATGATCCAAGACGTGGCATACAACAGAAGTATTGGACCGGTTATCAATAGGCAGAGCCCGAGCCATTTTCTGAGTAGGGGCAACCTTATTGTTCTATCAATTACAGCGGCCAGTATTAAGAAGAGCAGCAAATTGATCCACTGAATGTACTCGTTCATCGCACCAGCCACGCTGGCAATCCCGGTTTGCCAGTACCAAGGCGAATCATCGTGAAGGTGATGCCATAGTGGCTGATGTGTTGAGTCCTTTCGATGGTCACAAAATTATGCCGAGCGCGTTGGGAGAGGGGGCTAGTGTCGTCCAGGCAAAGGGCTTTTCTGTAGAGGGGCAAGACACTGTTTGAAGCAGTTTGGGAAACGGACGACGCGCCGTTTTTTGGTTTCTTACAATGCCTTCCTGCATTTATGACGTGATACCGATTTTGCTGGCTGAACCGAGCAAATGTGGGCGCCGGGTTTGCCCTAAGGCTTTTTGTAGGAGCGAGCTTGCTCCTACAGGTTTAGCTGCGGGGTGGCTGTTCGGTCGCTGAATTGGCAGCGACGAGCCGAACCTTAAAAGTGAGTTTTTTTTCGAGCCAAACAGATGGTTTAGGCGTTCGAAGTTCGATCAGGCACTGAGAGGCCTACCGATACACCGCTCAAAAATCGCTTCCAATCCCCGATAGTCACACGCCACCGCATCAATATTCGCGAGTATCCAGGCCGCATGTTTTACCAACCACCAATTCACCGAAAACCCCGCATTCACGATGATCTGTTCAAACAGGATCCGCTGCGCCCGTCCATTTCCCTCGCGGAAGGGATGAATGACATTCAGGTCGCCATAAGCTTCAGCTATTTGACGCACAAGGTCAGCCTGACTCGCACCGACATACCAATTGGCGTCTTGCATATGCCGGACGATTTTTGCCGCTTCCGGTGGAATACGCTCCGGGGTGCAAAACAGCGTGTCGCCTTTCTGGATGTTGACGCTGCGCAGTTCGCCGGCCCAGTCATAAATGTCACCGAACAGGATGCGGTGAATGTGTTGCAGGCGATCAAGGTCGTAGGGCGGCGGAAAGAGTGGAAGGTTGGCTACGGCGATTTCGGATAATTCCCGCTCGGCCTGGTGCAGGCGTTCTTCATCGAGCAAATCGAGGCGGTTGCGCAGAGTACTGCTACCGGGGTAGCAGTATGGGTCCTGGCCCACCCCGTATTTGTCGAGCATCAGCTAGAGGTGTTGCGGTACTTGGCAAGGACGGCTTCGCGTGTCGGCAGGGGTTTTTCGACGTCGGTCGGTTGGGTATCGAACCCTTCCAGGCGCAGGCTGGCCAAGTAATTGGAACGCCGGATCTTGTGATAGTGATCCTGTTTTTGCTCAAACGTCAGTTCGCTCATCGCTGCGTCCTCTTGGAAAGCAAGGCTTGATTGTAGCGCAATGCGTAGCTCGGTAGGCGGGATAAAACGCCCGTCACAACTTGTATAAAAAATCTGCCTGCGAGCTCAATTCAGCGTATGTTTCACCGCAAAATCTTGCAGGGCGATTCCGCCCACTACTTAAAGGGAGTTAAGCATGGGTTTGCTTCGTGTCGCCTCGGCGATATCTTTGTGTGCGGTGGCGTTTTCTGCCCAGGCCGAGCAGTTGCCGATTGAAGTGCTCAGCGCGGTGGTCAAGGACCAGAAAATCGCCGATGCCGAAGTGCTGCTGCAACGTAATGGCGCGCAGAACGTGGTGGGCCGTACCAACGCACAAGGCCAGGTAACGCTGACCAGCGAGGCGGCTGATGATGCCAGCAACCTGCTGATCATCAAGAAGCCTGGCTATTCCAACCTGGTGGTGAAGTGCCCGTGCAAAGGCATGACCTATGCCGTCAGCCCGGTGATGGAAAATCTCGACGGCCTGCGTGTGGTGTTGACCTGGGGCAAGGCTCCACGTGACCTCGACTCCCATATGATCTTCCCCGGCAATAACATCTTCTTCAACAATAAAAAGGGCACCGACGCCGAACTGGACGTGGATGACACCGACAGCTATGGCCCGGAAACCATCACCCTGCAGAAAAAGCATTACGGCGAAAGCTACGTCTATGCCGTGCACGACTATTCCAACAGCGGCTCTCCCACTTCCAGCGAATTGTCCAACAGTGAGGCCAAGGTGTTCGTGTACATGGGGCAATCCCTGGTACGCACTTACTATGTGCCGCAGAACCGCACGGGCAACCTGTGGACAGTGTTCCGCATGACCGGCAGTGGCGACTTCCAGGACATCAACACCTTCACCGGCGTGAGAGTTGGCGCCGAAGATGTACTCAACGAGGTCAAGCCTTTGCTGGACGACAGCGTGGCCGTCACCGCCGTGACAGTGAGCTCGTCGGTACAGGCCGATGCGAAGAAGCTGAACCTCAAGGGCGAAGCGGCCTACCAGGGCGGTAACCTGGACCAGGCCATCGACTTCTTCCGTCAAGCCATCGAGCTGGATAACAGCTTCGGCAAGGCTTACGGCAACCTTGGCCTGGCGTATCAGAAAGCCGGCAATACTGCGGAGTCGATCTGGGCCAACCGCAAGGCTATCGCCCTGGCGACCGGTACCAATGCCGCGACCGTGCGTGCCGGTGCCTACTACAACATTGCACGCATCTATGAAGCGGCCGGCCAGTTCCCGGATGCGTTGCGTCATTACCAGTTGGCCAAGGAGCAAAAGGCCAACCCGGTGTATGACACGGCGATCGAGCGGGTGCAGAACCGCTGATTCAGCTGTAGCTCGGTTGTGAAATGTGGGGGAGGGCTTGCCAGCTCCCACATTTGTATCTGCTGCTTCCTGTTACGTTCTCAGAAAAGTCCCACTTCGGCCCTGAGCCATCCCTCCCCCTGTGTATCATCCTGTCTCTTTTTTCCTTGCGACCTTTCTCGATTCGCTGGGATTCCCGGGCTATGTTTTTGAGCCAACTCAGCGGTCAATGGAGTGACAGCCTTATGCACGACACCCTCCAGCAGGTCTTTGGTTACCCACACTTTCGCTTGGGCCAGGAAGAGACGGTCAGCGCCGTGCTGGCTGGGCGATCTGCCGCCGCCATTTTCCCTACGGGCTCGGGCAAATCCTTGTGTTACCAGTTGTCGGCCGTGTTGCTGCCGCACCTGACGTTGGTGGTGTCGCCTTTGCTGGCGTTGATGCAGGACCAATTGGGTTTCCTGCAGCGCCATGGCATTTCGGCGGGCAGTATCGACTCGGCCCAGAGCCGTGATGAGGCCAATGATGTAATGGCCCGTGCGCGGTCGGGGGAGCTCAAAATTCTGATGATTTCCGTGGAGCGTTTGAAGAACGAGCGTTTCCGTAATTTCCTGAACAGCGTGCAGATCTCGTTGCTGGTGGTAGACGAGGCGCACTGTATCTCCGAATGGGGCCACAACTTCCGCCCGGATTATTTGAAGCTGCCGGACTACCAGCGCCAGTTCAACATCCCTCAGGCGCTGTTGCTGACGGCCACGGCCACGCCCAAGGTGATCGCTGACATGCAGGCCAAGTTCGCCATTGCTGCCGAAGATGTAGTGACCACGGGCTTCTATCGGCCCAACCTCAACCTGCTGGTGGAACCCGTCAGCGGCCATGACAAACGCCGCAGGCTGGTGGAGTGGATGAAAGCGCGGGCCAACCAGCCGAGTATCGTCTACGTCACCTTGCAGAAAACCGCCGAGCAGATTGCCGAGCATCTGAACCGCCACGGTATTCAGGCCGAGGCTTATCACGCGGGGCTGCCCCATGAAAAACGCGAAGGTATCCAGCAGCGTTTCATGGGCGGGCGTTCCAATTGCATTGTCGCAACTATCGCGTTTGGCATGGGCATCGACAAGAGTGACATCCGCAATGTCGTGCACTTCGACCTGCCCAAGTCCATCGAGAACTACAGCCAGGAAATCGGCCGCGCAGGGCGTGACGGGCAGCCGTCGGATTGCCTGGTGTTGGCCAACCGCGACAGCCTCAATGTGCTGGAAAACTTCGTGTACGGTGATACGCCGGAGCAGGACGGCATTTTTCGCGTATTGGAGGAGTTGCAGTCCGCGCGTAGTGAAGGGCAGTGGGAGTTCCTGCTCAGGTCGCTGTCGGACCACAGCAATATTCGCGAGCTGCCGCTCAAGACGCTCCTGGTGCAGTTGGAGCTCAAGGGCGTGATCGCGCCGCGCTATGCGTTTTATGCGGAATACCGTTTCAAATACCTGATCGAACCCGAAGCCTTGCTGGCGCGTTTTTCCGGCGAGCGGCAGCAGTTTGTCGCGGCGATCATCCAGGTGTGCAAGCGCGCTAAAACGTGGGCGACGGTCGATTTCGATGCGCTTTATCAACAGCACAATGCCGAGCGTAGCCGGGTGGTGAAGGCACTGGATTATTTTCAGGAGCAGGGCCTGATCGAGCTCGAAAGCAAGCAGATGACTGAGGTCTACAGTTTGCTCGACACCCATTTCGACCCGCACGCGTTAAGCGCCGAGTTATACACAGGCTTCAAGCAGCATGAGGTGACGGAGGTCGCGCGGATTCACGCCATGCTCGACCTGTTCGCCACCGACCACTGCCTGGGGCAGCGTCTGGCGCACTACTTTGGTGATGATAATGCACCCCAGCGTTGCGGGCATTGTTCGGTATGCCACGGCCAGGTCGCCCATCTGCCGGCGCCGCCGAGCCTGCCGCCGCTTGTGGATAAAAACTTCATGGGGCTGTGCGGTGATTTTATCCACAGGCATCATGAGCACACGGGGCACTTGCCGAATGCGGAGCGTTTGACGCGTTTCCTTGGCGGTATCAGCGTACCGTTGTTTACCAAGTTGAAGGCGCGGGGCATTCCCGGTTTTGCTGCGCTGGAAGACTACCCCTACGCCGAGGTGCGCGACTGGGCCCATGCTCAATTGGATCAACTTTGATGAGACTTGCCGATGCCTGACTCAACGCCTGTGCGCGACGACTACCGCCACTTCCAACCGATCACCACGCGTTGGCACGACAACGATGCCTACGGCCATGTGAATAACGTCACCTACTACAGCTTCTTCGACACAGCCGTTAATACCTACCTGATCGAACAGGGCGGGCTGGATATTCATGACGGTGAGGTGGTGGGGTTTGTGGTGAGTTCGGCCTGCGATTACTTCGCCTCGATCGTTTTTCCCGAGCGCATTGAAATCGGCCTGCGGGTAGGCAAGCTGGGCAATAGTTCGGTGCAGTATGAGCTGGCAGTATTCAAGGCGGGCGAGCAGGAGGCGTGTGCGGCGGGGCGCTTTGTCCATGTGTTTGTGGACCGAGCCTCGAACCAGCCAGTGCCGATTCCGGGAATGTTGCGCGAAGCGATGCAGCGGCTGCTGGTTTGACGCACCTATAAGCAAAGCATCCCAAATGTAGGAGCCGGGCTTGCCCGCGATGGCGCAGTATCAGGCAGTACGTCTAAAACCTGATTCACTGCTATCGCGGGCAAGCCCGGCTCCCACATCGGATGTGTTCGTCAGAGCGCGGGTTTATCAGTCGCGATAACGATGCTTGTTCTTGCGATGCCCATAGGCATGGCCGCGACCTGGGTGGCCATCGCGGTAGTAGCGACGATCGTCACGGTCGCGATCGCGGTAATGGCGGTTGTCGCGATCACTTTCGTTACCCATGTAGTTGCCTAGCGCGCCGCCCGCGCCACCGCCGGCCGCGGAGCCGATCAGTGCGCCGGTGCTGCCGCCGACGCTGCGGCCCACGACGTTACCGCCGGCTGCGCCCAATGCGCCACCAATGGCGGCTTCGCCACGGCTGCGTTTGTCGGCGCCGACTGCACTACCGCCTGCGCCGCCGAGGGCCGCGCCGATGGTCGAACCGGTGTTGCCGCCCAGCTGCTGGCCGACAACGGAACCTAGAACCCCACCCAATGCGCCGCCTACACCGGCTTCGGTGGTGCCGCCTGCCATGGCTGCGCCACTGACCAGGCCAAGGGACAACAAGAGAATCGAGGAGAACTTCATTCAGGGAAACCTCAAGGGATGACGGCGCGATCCTGAGGTTGTATCGAGGCGCTGACAATCGAAATCCGACCGGCGGCAGAGGTTGTATACAATTTGCTAAGTTACTGTTTTGTATGGGGAACTTAAGTCGTTTTTACGGGTCTTTAGCTACTTCGGAACGGCCGCTTTTATGCAAAAGCGGCCTTTTTTTGTGCCTGCCGAATGTGTGGTGCTTGTGCTGGCCTCTTCGCGGGCAAGCCCGCTCCCACATCAGATCGGTCCACACAGTCTCAATGGTGAACCCATCCCAGTGTGGGAGCGGGCTTGCCCGCGAAAGCGTTAGTTCAAGCAACACATATCTCGGATCGAGTCAGGCCGAGCGCGCCATGATCAACCCACTGTCACTCGCCGCTTCCAAGCGAATCGCAACAAACTTGGACGTTGGCGTATGGCTACCGTCGCCAGTGCTTTCCAACGGCACCAACGGGTTCACTTCGGGGTAGTAAGCCGCCGCCTGCCCCGCCGGAATATCAAATGCCAGCAACGTAAAGCCCTTCACGCGGCGCTCACGACCGTCTTCCCACAGCGACACGATGTCTGCCTTCTGCCCCGGCTTGAAGCCCAGGCGGATGATGTCGGCTTCGTTGACGAACAGCACGTCACGTTGGCCTTTGACCCCGCGATAACGGTCGTCCAGGCCGTAGATGGTGGTGTTGTACTGATCATGGGAGCGCATTGACTGCATGATCAGGTCCGGCACTCGGCCCGTGGCGTGGGTGCGCTCATGGATCAGGTCTTTGGGCAAGATGTTGGGGCGGAAGTTGGCGCGACCTGAGGGGGTGTTCCAGCGGCGTGCGCCGGCGGAGTTGCCCAGATAGAAGCCGCCTGGATGTTTGATCTTTTCGTTGAAGTCCTTGAAGCCTGGGATGGTGTCGGCGATCAGGTCGCGGATGCGCCCGTAGTCGGCCACTAGCCAGTTCCAATCCACGGGCTTGCTGCCCAGGGTGGCGGCAGCAATGCCCGCCAGGATCGCCGGCTCGGACTTCATCAGTTTCGACAGCGGTTGCAGTTGGCCGTTGGAGCCGTGGACCATGCTGAACGAGTCTTCCACCGTCACCGCTTGCGGGCCGTCGGCCTGGATGTCTATGTCGGTGCGGCCCAGGCACGGCAAGATCAACGCATCTTTACCGTGCATCAGGTGGCTGCGGTTGAGCTTGGTGCTGATCTGCACGGTCAGGTCGCAATTTCGCAGCGCTTCAAAGGTGCGCGTGCTGTCTGGCGTGGCTTGGGCAAAGTTGCCGCCCAGGCCGATAAAGACTTTGGAGCGGCCTTCAAGCATGGCGTGAATTGCTTCCACCACGTTATGGCCATTGTCGCGCGGCACCTGGAACTGGAAACGACGCTCCAGCGCGTCCAGAAACGCCACCGGTGGGCGTTCGTTGATGCCCATGGTGCGGTCGCCCTGTACGTTACTGTGGCCACGCACCGGGCACAGCCCGGCACCTGGGCGGCCGATATTGCCGCGCAGCAGCATCAGGTTGGCGATTTCCTGGATAGTCGGCACCGAGTGGCGGTGCTGGGTAATCCCCATCGCCCAGCACATGATTACATTCTTGCCTTTGGCGTACATGCGTGCCGCTTGCTCGATCTCCACCAGGGTCAGGCCGGACTGCTCGACGATCTCCTCCCACGAGGTGTCGTCGATCTGACCCAGGTATTCCAGGACGTTGGCAGTGTGCTCGTTGAGGAAGTCGTGGTCGAACACCGCTTCCTTGCCTTCGGCCAGGGCTTGGCGTTCCCACAGCAGCAGGAACTTGGCCATGCCACGCAAGATAGCCATATCGCCACCCAGCGCCGGGCGGAAGTAGGCGGTGTTGGTCGGCTTGTCGCCGTTGGTGAGCATTTCCAGCGGATGTTGCGGGTGCTGGAAGCGCTCCAGGCCGCGCTCTTTCAGCGGGTTGATACACACCACCTGAGCGCCGCGTTTCACCGCTTCGCGTAGCGGCTCGAGCATGCGTGGGTGGTTGGTGCCGGGGTTCTGGCCCCAGACGAAAATGGCATCGGCATGTTCGAAGTCATCAAAGGTCACAGTGCCTTTGCCCACGCCGACACTCTGCGCCAGGGCTACGCCGCTGGCTTCGTGGCACATGTTCGAGCAGTCCGGGAAGTTGTTGGTGCCAAAGGCGCGTACGAACAACTGGTACAGGTAGGCGGCTTCGTTGCTGGCGCGGCCCGAGGTGTAGAACTCGGCCATGTTCGGGCTGGGCAGCGCGTTGAGGTGCTTGCCGATCAGGTCGAACGCGGCATCCCAACTGATGGGCAGGTAGCGATCGGTCTCGGCGTCATAGCGCATTGGCTCCGTCAGGCGGCCCTGGTACTCCAGCCAGTAGTCGCTTTGCTCCAGCAACGCCGTGACGCTGTGCTTGGCGAAGAAGGCCGCATCGACGCGGCGCTTGGTGGCTTCCCAGTTGACCGCCTTGGCGCCGTTTTCGCAGAACTTGACCATGCCGCTTTCCGGCGAGTCGCCCCAGGCGCAGCCCGGGCAGTCGAAGCCGCCGTTCTGATTGGTCTTGAGCATCATGCGCAGGTTTTTCAGGGCGTTGTCACTGGTCAGCCAGGCTTGCGCCACACTGATCAGAGCGCCCCAGCCACCGGCTGGGCCTTTATAGGGCTTGTAGCGTGGGGTTGGGGTCTGGTCGGCTTGGTGGTGAAGGCTCATGGCTGGTGCTCCATCGCAGGGCTATAGACCCGTGGCGCGCTTTTTTGCGGCAGGTGGATGAGGTTGAGGTTGTGCCGGCGCGCCCATTGCAAGGCCAGGCCGGTAGGCGACGACAGGCTGACCAGGGTCTGGATGCCCGCGCGCAAGACTTTCTGAATCAATTCGAGGCTGCAGCGGCTGGTAACAATCGCCAGGCCGCCGTCGGTCGGAATCTTTTGGCGGATCAACGCACCAATCAACTTATCCAGGGCGTTATGCCGGCCGATGTCTTCGCGACCCATCAGCAATTCACCCTGGCTGTTCATAAATACCGCCGCATGCACGGCGCCGCTGTGCTGGCCCAGGGGTTGGAATGCGCTGATACGCTGGCGCAGGCCGTCGAGCCACTGCGCCGGCGGCAAGGGCGCGCCGGGCAGTACCTGAAGGTCGGGCAATGCTTGTTCTACCGCTTCCACGCCACATAGACCGCAGCCGCTGGTGCCTGCCAATTGGCGGCGTTGCTGCTTGAGGTTCCAGAACGCACGGCTGGAAACCTGTACCTGAGCGTACTGGGCTGCGCCTGAACCGCTGATTTTCAGGTCATAAATGTCGTTAACGTCGGTGATAATGCCGCTGCCGAGGCTGAAACCTACAATGAAGTCTTCCAGGTCCGTAGGCGTCACCAGCATCACCGCCTGGCTGATATCGTTGTAGGCAATCGCCAACGCCACTTCTTCGGCCAGCGCAGTGCTGGCGACTTCCGTGTGTTCAAGATTGCAATAGTGATAGCTCTGGCTAGCGACGGGCGCGGTCGATTCGAGAGCGGGCGCCGCGCAGTGAGGGCGCTTGGCGTTCATGGGGCAGTACCACCGGCGGATTGATCAGTGTTTAGACTAGGCGCGACAAAGGGTCACGTCTAATCGCCAGTATTGATCTATTGATAGAGGGCGTCGATCAAGGTTCACCGGCGTTTGCGTCGGGCTTATTCCAGGCAGGGGTGAGTTGGATACTTTTGAGTCTTTAGCCAGTCTGGAACCCAAGTCGGCAGGACTGGTCTAGTCTTGGGCATCTGGAAATTAAATCCCAAGGAGAGCGCACCATGAGTATTTTTAGCTTTATCAAAGAAGCCGGCGAAAAGATTGTCGACCTGTTGACGCCGGGTAATGCGAACGCGAGTGAGCAGTTGAAGGAGCATGTGAGCAAGGTGGGCCTGGGTAATCCAAACGTGCAGACCACGGTGGATGGCGACAAGGTCACGGTGACCGGTGAAGTGGCCACGCAGGAAGAGAAAGAGAAGATCCTGTTGGCGCTGGGTAACATTGCCGGCGTGGCAAGTGTGGATGACCAGATCACTGTTACTGGCCCTGCGGTTACCGCTGCTCGCTTCGTCGTAGTGAAAAAGGGCGATACCCTCAGCGCGATTTCCCTGGCGGTGTACGGTAATGCCAACCAGTACAACAAGATTTTCGAGGCTAACAAGCCGCTGCTGTCGCACCCGGACAAGATCTACCCCGGCCAGACACTGCGCATCCCTGAGTAATACGCAGGGCAAAATGTGGGAAGGGGCGTGCTCCCTCCCACACTTGATCAAAGTCCGGCAATGAGATCTCGATAATCCCCCACTGCTAAAAATTCTGCGGTGTCCTTTGGTCCTTTCTTGCTATCAGGCTCTTTCACTGCCAGCAAATGACCGACCCCGAAATCCCGGGCGCTGCGCAGGATCGGCAAAGTGTCATCTATAAACAGGCTACGGGCCGGGTCAAAGTGGATATCCGCTTGCAAGGCTTGCCAGAATTGCGGGTTTTCCTTGGGAAAACCGTAGTCGTGAGAGCTGATCAATCGCTCGAAATACGGCGCCAGTTCAATGCGTTCCAACTTCAATGACAGCGAATCACGATGAGCGTTGGTGATCATGATCACGCGCTTGCCGGCCTGTTTGATCGCCGCCAGGAACGTATCGGCATCCGGACGCAGGGCGATCAGGTGGGCGGTTTCCAGCTTGAGTTCGCGCACCGGGATCTTGAGCTCGGCGCTCCAGAAATCCAGGCAATACCATTGCAACTGTCCGGCGTTACGCTCAAACAGCGGTTGCAGCTCCATCTCCGCCATGGCCTGGCTCACACCGTGCAGTTCGGCGTAGCGCTGGGGCAGGTGCTCCATCCAGAAGTGGTTATCGTAATGCAGGTCGAGCAGGGTGCCGTCCATGTCCAGCAGGACGGTGTCGATGGCGTGCCAGGGCAGAGAGGGCATGGTGGGGTCTCATGTAAGTAAAAATATCCGACACAGACAATCGGAAAAGCCACGGTATAGTAACCCGATCACGCCAAGGAGCCGTTTATGCGCCAGAAACCCACTGTCCTCGCCCGCGAAATAGTCGCCAGTAGCCGTTTGTTCCGCGTGGAGGAAGTGCAATTGCGCTTTTCCAATGGCGTTGAGCGGACCTATGAGCGTCTTGTCGGGCGTGGCACGGGCTATGGCGCCGTGATGATTGTGGCGATGATCGATGAAGATCATGCAGTGCTGGTGGAAGAATACTGCGGCGGCACTGACGAATATGAATTGTCGTTGCCCAAAGGCCTGATCGAGCCCGGCGAAGACGTGCTTGCAGCGGCAGACCGCGAACTCAAGGAAGAGGCCGGCTACGGTGCACGGCAGTTGGAGCACATCACCGAGCTGTCATTGTCGCCCGGCTATATGAGCCAGAAGATCCAGGTGGTGTTGGCTACCGATCTCTACGAAGAGCGTCTTGAAGGTGATGAGCCCGAACCAATGCGGGTAGACCGGGTCAACCTGCGTGAGCTGTCGGCGTTGGCGCAAAACGAGCAATTCAGCGAAGGTCGCGCCCTGGCGGCGCTGTATCTGGTGAGAGACCTGTTGACCCAGCGTGGAGCGTTCACCGCATGAGCGAACTGTTTTTAGGCCACCCGTTTATCGCCCCGGTCATTGAACTGGCGCGCCAGGCGGGTGAAGCCATCCTGCCGTACTGGCGTGCCGAGGTAGCCGTGACGTCCAAGGCGGATGATTCTCCCGTGACGGCTGCTGACCTGGCTGCCCACCATCTCATCCTCGCAGGCCTCACCGCGCTGGACCCAAGCATTCCAGTACTGTCTGAAGAGGACGCCGATATCGATCAGAGCGTGCGTGCCGGCTGGCAGCGTTGGTGGTTGGTGGACCCTCTGGATGGCACCAAGGAATTCATTTCTGGCAGTGAAGAGTTCACCGTCAATATTGCATTGATCGAACAGGGCCGCGTGGTGTTCGGCGTGGTGTCGATACCGACCACTGGCCGTTGCTACTTCGGCGGCGCGGGCCTGGGGGCTTGGCGTTCGGACGTCAATGCCGCGCCCAAGCAGATTCAAGTGCGCCAGGCCAGGGCTGCGGGCGAAGCCTTTACCGTGGTGGCCAGCCGTCGTCATACCAGCCCTGAGCAGGAGCGTCTGTTAGATGGTTTGAGCGAGGGCTTGGGCGAGTTGAAACTGGCGAATATCGGCAGCTCGTTGAAGTTTTGCTTATTAGCCGAGGGCAGTGCCGATTGTTATCCGCGCTTGGCGCCGACCTCGCAGTGGGATACCGCAGCGGCCCAGGGTGTATTGGAAGGGGCGGGGGGCGAAGTGCTGGAGTTGGATGGCAAGCCGTTCAGCTACCCGGCGCGGGAGTCGCTGCTGAACCCGTTCTTTCTGGCATTGCCAGCCAAGGCCGCCTGGCGTGATCGGCTGCTGACCCTGGCCAGATCTTAAGATCACTGCAGAGCAAAATGTGGGAGCGGGCTTGCCCGCGATGGCGGAGTGTCAGTCGTACAGGTATTGGCTGATCCACCGCTATCGCAGGCAAGCCAGCTCCCACATTTGTTTTATGTAATGGCTGCTAGCGGTGCAAGACGTACTGGCCGGTAAAGACGACGGCACGCGCTGCACTGCCTTCATTCACAATCCACGTCTGCAGCGCCAACCGCGCCCGCCCATAGCGCTGATAGGTCGCCACAAAGCGCTTCCAAGTCTTTTCATCCGGCGCCGCGCAAACGGCTGTCGCGTTCTGGGTCACCGGCAGCGGGTAGCTGATCTGCCCTTCCTGAATCACGATGTGCCCGTCTTCAATCCCGGCTTCACGCAGCTTCAGGTGCAGCCAACCCCAACCCGCCAGCACGGCGCCGCAGTAGAGGCTGCCGCCAAACATGGTGCTCTTGTGGTTGATATTGGCTTGCAGGGGCAGGTGCAGTTGCAGCTGGTCCTGTTGCCAGTCGAGCACCCTGAGGCCCATTTCCCGGGTGAGTGGGATGTCATGGTGAAGGATGGATTCCAGGTAACGGCTATCGCGGCTCATGGCGGCCTCTTCGTAGGTGGACGATGTCATTCGTCATCGGCGCTCTGGCTGGCACTGTCGGCGAAGTTCAGGCCGTGTTTGCGCAGTTTGTCGTGCAAGGTTTTGCGCGGCACGCCCAGGGCTTCGGCGAGGCTGCGCACGGAGCTGTGGGGGCGGGTCAGTTCGGCGGCGATCAGGCTTTTTTCGAACTGTTCGACTTGCTCGCTCAGGCCTCCGGGCGTGGAGGTCAGCACGCCGGCGGCGGGATGGTCCTGGGCGTTATCCAGGGCCAACTCCAGGCCGAGGGCGAAACGCTCCGCGGCGTTTTGCAGTTCCCGCACATTGCCCGGCCAGCTGTGGCGCAGCAACAGCGCGCGCTGGCCCGGTTGCAGTTCGTGCAAGGGCAGGCCGTGGCGGCTGCTGGCCTCGTCGGCGAAGTGCTGGAACAGCATCAGCGCATCTTCACCCCGTTCCCGTAGCGGGGGAATGCGCAGCGGCGCCACATTGAGGCGGTAATACAAGTCGGCACGGAAACGCCCCTGATCGGCGGCCTGGCGCAGGTCTTCCTTGGTGGCGGCGATAATGCGGATATCCAGCGGGATCAGCTGATTGCCACCCAGGCGCTCCACGACGCGCTCCTGTAAAAGGCGCAGCAACTTGACCTGTACATCCAGGCTCATGCTTTCGATTTCATCGAGGAACAGCGTGCCGCCATTAGCGAACTCGAACTTGCCGATACGGCGCTTTTGCGCGCCGGTAAACGCGCCCGGTTCATGGCCGAATAGTTCGCTTTCCACGACCGATTCCGCCAGTGCTCCGGCGTTAATCGCCACAAACGGGCCGCTGCGTCGGCTTGAGAGGTCGTGCAGGGCGCGGGCGACGACCTCCTTGCCAGCGCCGGTTTCGCCGAGGATCAGCACATCGGCCTTGGTCGCGGCCAGTGCACCGATTTGCTCGCGCAGGCGCAACATCTGTGGCGAGTGCCCTACCAGGCGCGTACTGAGTTGCTGGCGGTCGCTGAGAGCCAGGCGCAGGCTGCGGTTGTCCAGTACCAGCCGGCGCAGGGCCAGGGCGCGGCGCACGCTGTCGAGCAGCGCGTCGCTGGCGAAGGGCTTTTCCAGGAAGTCATAGGCACCAGCACGCATGGCCTGCACCGCCAGCGGTACGTCGCCGTGGCCGGTGATCAGCAGCACCGGCAGGTCGGGGTCCTGGCCGTGCAGTTCGGCCAACAATTCCAGGCCGTCCATGCCGGGCATGCGGATGTCGCTGACCACCACGCCCGGCCAGTCTCGGGACAGACGTGCGGTGAGCCCGTTGGCTTCTCCCAGGGGCAGGACGTTCAGGCCGGCCAGGTCCAGGGTCTGGCACAGGGCCTGACGCAGGTGTGGATCGTCGTCGATCAATACCACCTGAATCGAGTTGTCGATACTCATACACTGCGGTCCTCGGACGGTTGCAGACTGACGCCCGGCGAGCCGGCACGTAATTTCAAGGTTAACAGCGCGCCGCCTTCCTTGTGGTTGGCGAACAACAGTTCGCCGCCAAAGGCGCGCATCAGCGTGTCGCAGATCGCCAGGCCCAGGCCCAGGCCCTGAGTGCGCGTCTTGGTGGTGTAAAACGGCTCGCTGGCGCGGCCCAGGGCTTCCATGCAAAAGCCCGGGCCGTTGTCGCGAATATACAAGTTGACGCCATGGGGCGTGGTTTCGGCACTCAGCCAGAGTTTGCGTGGCGGGCCTTTTTCGGTGAGGGCGTCCAAGGCATTGGCCAGCAGGTTCCCCAGCACCTGGCGCAGGCGGGTTTCACCAGCCTGCACCCACAGGGTTGCCTCTGGCAGGTCGCGGATCAACTCCACCTCCATCGAACGCCGACGCTTGGCCAGCAATGCCAGGGCGTCGTCCAGCGCCGGTTGCAAAGCCACGCTCTCCGGCGCATGCCGGTCGCGACGGGCGAAGGCGCGTAGGTGGGCGATAATCGAAGCCATGCGCCCGGTCAATTCGCTGATCAGCTTGAGGTTGCCACGGGCATCGTTGGTGCGCTCATGGTCGAGCAGGATTTCGGCGTTTTCGGCATAGCTGCGAATCGCCGCCAGTGGCTGATTCAGTTCATGGCTGATACTCGCCGACATGGTGCCCAGCGCCGACAGTTTACCGGCCTGGACCAAGTCGTCCTGAGCGCGCACCAGTTCTTGCTGGGCGTGTTCGCGCTCCAGCACTTCCTGCTTCAGGCGCCGGTTCAGGCCCTCCAGGTCACTGGTACGCTCGGCCACGCGCATTTCCAACTCGCGGCGGGCCTTGGCTTCGAAGGCGATGCGTTCCAGGTAGTGCCGGCGGCGCTGCATCAGCAACCCCAGCAACAGCATCAGCACCAACAACGTGGCGCCGCCCACGGCAACGACCGTGCGCACCGGGCGGTTGATCAGCGAGCGCGGCGCGAGGATTTCCACGTTCCAGCCGGTCTCTGCGATGGCTGTGGATTGGCGCAGCCAAGCGCTGCTGCTGAGGCTCAGTGGCTGCGGGTCGCGGGTGGGGTAGGGCTGGATAGCAATGATGGCCTGGCGTTCTTCGGCGGTCAGTGGCCGCGTGGCGCGGAATCGCCATTGCGGGCGCGAAGTGAGGATCACCACGCCGTTGTGGTCGGTGACCAACAGTTGTTCGGGGGTATTGCCCCACAGGCTTTCGGTGTGGTCCAGGTCGACCTTCACCACCAGCACCCCGATGATAGTATCGCCGTCACGTACCGCTGCTGCGAAGAAGTAGCCGCGCTTGGCCGAGGTGGTGCCCAGGCCGAAGAACCGGCCGAGGCGCCCGGCCATGGCTTCGCTGAAATACGGACGGAAGGAAAAGTTGCGCCCGACAAAGCTGTCTTGTTTGTCCCAGTTGGACGCGGCGAGGGTCTTGCCGGTGGTGTCCATCAGATACATCACCTCTACCCCGGCCTGGGCGGCGACATCCTTGAGCAACTGGTTGGCGCTGACCAGGTGGGTGCTGACATGAGGAGCGTCCAATGCAGTACGCAGGGCCGGTAAGTCACCGAGGATCTGCGGCAGTATTTCGTAGCGGTGCAGGGTGCCCAGCAAGTTGGCGACGTAGAGGTCGAGGGTCTGGCGATTTTGCCCGGCCAGTTCGCTGCGGTAATAGCGCTCGGCCAAATGCTCCAGCGGCCACAACAGCGGTGCCAGGCACAGAGCCAGCAGGGCTAGGCTGCGCCAGCGGGGTCTTCGCGCAAGGGGTGGGGTCATGGAAGTCGCGCCTGTGAGTACAGGCGCATTATGCCTAGTGCTGCTGTGCAAGACACTCGTGCAATGCGTCTTGCCATTGTGGCTGGCTGACGTGCCATTGCTGTTGCAGGCGCGTGCAGTCCAGGCGCGAGTTCAGCGGGCGCTTGGCGGGGGTCGGGTAGGCGCTGGAAGGAATCGGTTCCAGCTCGGCGCAGGCCTTTCCTTCGGCGCGCAGTTGCTCGCCAATCGCCGCGGCAAAACCGAACCACGAGGTTTCACCCTGGGCAGTGAGGTGGTAAACACCCCAATCCCCTGCCTTACCGGCCTGCCACTGCTCGATCAGCACGCGGGTGCTGTTGGCGATAGTCCCGGCCCAGGTCGGCGCACCGATCTGGTCGGCAACGATGCGCATCTGCGCTTTTTCCTGCAGCAGGCGTTGCATGGTCAGCAGGAAATTCTTGCCATGGCCCGAATAGACCCAGCTGGTACGCAAGATCAGGTACTGGCCGCCAACAGCCGCAATCGCCTGCTCACCCGCCAGCTTGCTCTGGCCGTAGACACCCAATGGGTTCGGCGTGTCGCTTTCGGTGTACGGGGCAGGTTTGGTGCCGTCGAACACGTAGTCGGTCGAGTAGTGAATCAGCGGGATGCCCAACGCCTTGGCCTCTTCGGCGAGGATGCGGGGGGCGATGGCATTGATGGCGAACGCAGCGTCCGGCTCGCTCTCGGCCAGATCGACGGCGGTGTGGGCCGCCGCGTTGATGATCAGGCCGGGGCGATGGGCGCGCACTTGTTGGCGGATAAGGTCTGCGTTTGCCAGGTCAAGCTGGTCGCGGCCCAGGACGATGAGTTCGCCCAGGTCCTGGAGCCGCTGTTGCAGCTCCTGGGAGACTTGGCCGTGTTGGCCGGTGATGAGGATTTTTAGGGAGGCTGTCACGGGAACAGGTCCGCGTCTTTCAGGTTTTTACCGTTTTGATCCTTGGCAGACAAGGTGGGTGGGCCCGCCAACTGCCAATCAATGCTCAGTTCAGGATCGTCCCAGCGAATGCACCGCTCCGCAGACGGTGTGTAGTAATCCGTGGTCTTGTAGAGGAATTCTGCGTATTCGCTGAGTACTACAAAACCGTGGGCGAAGCCCGGTGGAATCCACAGCTGGCGGTTATTTTCGGCCGATAGGCGCACGCTGGCCCATTTGCCGAAATGTGGTGAGCTGCGGCGGATATCCACCGCAACGTCCAGTACCTCTCCGGCGGTCACACGCACCAATTTTCCTTGGGCGTGTTCTACCTGATAGTGAAGGCCTCTCAGCACGCCCTTTTGCGAGCGCGAGTGGTTGTCCTGCACAAACTGCAGTTCCAGACCGCTGGCCTGAGCAAAATCCCGGGCGTTGAAACTTTCATAGAAAAAGCCACGTTCATCGCCAAAAACCTTGGGCTCGATGATCAATACACCGGGCAGTTCAGTGGCGTTCACATTCATTTAGGATTCCCAGCGAGAGAGTACAAGTACTGACCATAGCCGGTCTTGCCAAAGTACTTGGCACGTTCCAGCAGATAGTCACGATCGATCCAGCCGTTTTCGTAGGCGATTTCTTCCAGGCAGGCCACTTTCAAGCCCTGGCGGTGCTCGATGGTCTGAACGTAGGTCGAGGCTTCCAACAGGCTGTCATGGGTGCCGGTGTCGAGCCAGGCGAAACCACGACCGAAGCGTTCAACGTGCAGATCGCCACGCTGGAGGTAGGCATTGTTGACGTCGGTGATCTCCAACTCGCCGCGTGGCGACGGCTTGACCGCCTTGGCGATCTTGATCACGTCGTTGTCGTAAAAGTACAGGCCGGTCACGGCGTAGTGGGACTTAGGCTTAGCCGGTTTTTCTTCGATGGACAGGGCGCGGCCTTCACTATCGAAGTCAATTACACCGAAACGCTCAGGGTCTTTGACCCAGTAACCGAACACGGTAGCGCCTGAGGGGCGTTCCGCCGCAGTGCGCAGCTGCTCGCCGAAATGCTGGCCGTGGAAGATATTGTCCCCCAGGATCAAGCACACAGGGTCATCGCCAATGAACTCTTCGCCGATGATAAACGCCTGGGCCAAGCCATCCGGCGAAGGCTGCTCCGCGTAGGTGAAGCGCACGCCGAATTGGCTGCCATCGCCCAGCAGGTTCTGGTATTGGGGCAAGTCCACTGGTGTGGAGATCACCAGGATGTCCTTGATTCCCGCCAGCATCAGTACCGAGATCGGGTAGTAGATCATCGGCTTGTCATATACCGGCAACAACTGTTTGGACACGCCCAGGGTAATGGGATGCAAACGGGTGCCGGAACCGCCGGCCAATACAATTCCCTTCATCATGCGATCAAATCCTTCACGTCAGTATTGCCCAGTCGTTCACCTTGATAACTGCCGTCCTGGACCCTGCGGCACCATTCCAGGTTATCGAGGTACCACTGCACGGTTTTGCGCAGGCCGGTCTCGAAGGTTTCTTCCGGGACCCAGCCCAGTTCGCGTTCGATTTTGCTGGCGTCAATGGCATAGCGTTGGTCGTGGCCTGGGCGATCCTTGACGAAGGTGATCAGGTCAGTGAATTTCTCCACGCCGGCTGGGCGTTGCGGCGCCAGTTCTTCCAGCAGGGCGCAGATGCCGCGTACCACGTCGATGTTCTTCTGTTCGTTGTGGCCGCCAATATTGTAGGTTTCGCCCACAACCCCAGTGGTGACCACTGTGAGCAGCGCACGGGCGTGATCCTCGACGAACAGCCAGTCACGCACCTGCAGACCATCGCCATACACCGGCAGTGGCTTGCCCGCCAGGGCATTGAGAATCACCAGCGGGATCAATTTTTCGGGGAAGTGGAACGGCCCGTAATTGTTCGAGCAGTTGGTCAACAGCACCGGCAGGCCATAGGTGCGCTGCCAGGCGCGTACCAGGTGGTCGGACGCCGCCTTGCTCGCGGAATAAGGCGAGCTGGGGGCGTAAGGCGTGGTTTCGGTGAAGAGGTCGTCCACGCCATGCAGGTCGCCATACACCTCATCAGTGGAGATGTGGTGGAAACGGAACGCGCTTTTTGCCGGCTCTGCCAGCTTCTGCCAATAGGCGCGCGTGGCTTCCAGCAGGCTGTAGGTGCCGACGATGTTGGTCTGGATAAAATCCGACGGACCGTCAATGGAGCGGTCGACATGGGACTCGGCCGCCAGGTGCATGATCGCATCGGGTTGGAAGCGTGCGAGCACGGCGCTGACGGTGGCCTGGTCGATGATATCGGCCTGGACAAACTCATAGCGGCTGTTGGACGCGATGCTGGTCAGCGACTCGAGGTTGCCGGCGTAAGTCAGCTTGTCCAGGTTGAGCACTTCATGCTCAGTGTGTTGAATCAAGTGCCGGATCAGGGCCGAGCCAATAAATCCGGCACCGCCGGTGATGAGAATGCGCATGTCGAGGGCCTTTTCCTTAGACGGACACTGGGCGAAAGTAGCATAGCTTGAGTTGTGAATCGGGCTGGCGCAAGCACCGTGAGCAGAAGGGGTTGATTAACGCCACAGAACAATGGCGATATAGACGCCTGAAAAAACAAAGGTCGTCACAATGTCGTTAGCCACGTTGACCCACCGTGCCAGCTTGCCTTGCCCACAAGTAACCCTCGAGCAGGCAGCACACCTGCTCGAGCGACATTATGGAATGACGGGCAAATTACGCTCATTGGGCAGTCAACAAGACCTCAACTATAGAGTTGACAGCACTCGGGGCCGCTTTGTTCTGAAGATCTGCCGAGGTGACTACGCCGCGCTTGAACTCCAGGCCCAGCATGCGGCCCTCAACAGCCTGGGCACGCATCCCGGCCTGCGCGTGCCCAAGGTCATCCCGACCGTGGAGGGCGAGGATCTACTGACGGTCAACGTCGATGGCCAAACCCTGCACCTGCGGCTATTGGGCTACATC
Source organism: Pseudomonas sp. FSL L8-0168 (assembly GCF_037976155.1). NCBI lineage: Bacteria > Pseudomonadati > Pseudomonadota > Gammaproteobacteria > Pseudomonadales > Pseudomonadaceae > Pseudomonas > Pseudomonas sp. FSL L8-0168. The sequence continues at coordinate 5,684,129 of NZ_CP150262.1, forward strand.
GACGGCCAGCCCCTGACGCATTTACCCCACCTGAGCCGCACCGTGATCGAAGGCTTTGGTGAGCTGTGCGGGCAGATGAGCCTCGCGCTGGCAGATTTCGAGCACCCTGGCCTTGCGCGCACCCTGCAATGGGACCCGCGCCACGCGCAGGCATTGATCGCCCACCTGCTGGCAACCTTGCCCGACCTGCCGCAGCGTGCTGCTTTGGAGCAGGTGGCCAGGCAGGTCGAGGCGCATGTCCAGCCGTTGGCGGCACACCTGCCGTGGCAAGCGGTGCACATGGATATCACCGATGACAATGTGGTGTGGCAGCGTGATGTCCAGCGGCACTGGCGTATACAAGGCGTGATCGATTTTGGCGATCTGGTGCGTACCTGGCGAGTTGCCGACCTGTCGGTGACCTGCGCGGCGCTGTTGCACCATGCCGACGGTGATCCGTTTGCCGTCTTGCCGGCGATCCAGGCCTGCCACGCGGTCACGCCGTTGCAGCGCGAAGAGTTGGAGGTGTTGTGGCCGTTGATCGTCGCCCGCGCGGCAGTGTTGGTGCTCAGCAGTGAGCAGCAGCAATGCCTGGACCCGGATAACGTTTATCTAAAGAAAAACGCCGAACACGAGTGGGAAATCTTCCATATCGCCACGTCGGTGCCCTTTGAACTCATGCAAGCAGCGATTCTGTGCAGCGTCGGTGAAACATTACCGCCCGTCGCCAACCAAGACTTCGCGCCTTTATTGCCAGGCTTGGTGGGGCGCGAGTTCGCGCTGATCGACCTGGGCGTACTCAGCCCGCATTTCGAGGCTGGCAATTGGGAAACTCCCGGCATCGATCGGCGCTTGCTGGATCAAGCGGCGACGGTGCATGGGCTGGCGGCCAGTCGTTATGGGCAATACCGCTTGTCGCGCACCCGCCCCGACAGTGCGCTAGAGCCCGAGACATTACCCCTGCATGTCGAACTGCACCTGCCTCACGGCACGGTTCTGGAAGCACCCTTTGCGGGAACGCTGCGCGAAGGTGCCGACGGCTTGCTGTGCTTGCACGACAGTGAGCTGAGCCTGCGCCTGTGGGGCGTGCGCACGTCACTCAAGCCCGGCGCAACGCTGGTCAAAGGGCAGGTGCTGGGCGAGGTGCAGGCGCCGTTGACTGTGCAGTTATGCCGCGCCGACCTTGAGCCGCCGCTGTTCTGCACACCTTCCCGGGCGTTGGCGTGGCAGGCGTTGTGCCCGTCACCCTCGGCGCTGTTGGGCCTGGCCTGTGATGCTGAGCCGGAACTGGACCCGCAGGCCCTGCTGGCCCGGCGGGATGCCAGCTTTGCCCGCTCCCAGAAGCACTACTACGCCGACCCACCGCGTATCGAGCGCGGCTGGCGTAACCACCTGATCGATATGCAGGGCCGATCCTACCTCGACATGCTCAACAACGTGGCCGTGCTGGGCCATGGCCACCCGCGCATGGCTGAGGTGGCGGCTCGGCAATGGTCGTTGCTCAACACCAACTCGCGCTTCCACTATGCGGCAATTGCCGAGTTCTCCGAGCGCCTGCTGGCGTTGGCGCCACAGGGCATGGACCGGGTGTTCCTGGTCAACAGCGGCACGGAGGCCAATGACCTGGCGATTCGTTTGGCCTGGGCCTACAGCGGCGGGCGCGACATGCTCAGCGTGCTGGAGGCCTACCACGGCTGGTCGGTGGCGGCGGATGCCGTGTCCACCTCGATTGCCGATAACCCCCAGGCCTTGAGCAGCCGCCCGGATTGGGTACACCCGGTGACCGCGCCCAATACTTACCGCGGTGAATTCCGCGGGCCGGACAGCGCGCCGGACTATGTACGAAGTGTTGAGCATAACCTGGCGAAAATCGCCGCGAGCCAGCGTCAATTGGCCGGGTTTATCTGTGAACCGGTGTACGGCAACGCCGGTGGCATCTCCCTGCCAGCGGGTTACCTGCAACAGGTGTATGGCTTGGTGCGTGCCCAGGGGGGCGTGTGCATCGCCGATGAAGTGCAGGTGGGTTACGGCCGCATGGGGCATTTCTTCTGGGGGTTTGAACAGCAGGGTGTGGTGCCTGACATCATTACCATGGCCAAGGGCATGGGCAACGGCCAGCCGTTGGGCGCAGTGATTACCCGCCGAGAGATTGCCGAGGCGCTGGAGGCCGAGGGTTACTTCTTCTCGTCATCGGGAGGCAGCCCGGTCAGTTGCCGGATCGGCATGGCAGTGCTGGACGTGATGGAAGAGGAAAAGCTGTGGGAAAACGCCCAAGTGGTAGGCGGGCATTTCAAGGCACGACTGGAGGAATTGATTGATCGCCATCCACTCGTCGGGGCCGTGCACGGTTCGGGCTTCTATCTGGGCCTTGAACTGGTGCGTGATCGCCACACCCTGGAACCTGCGACGGCAGAAACCGCCTTGTTGTGTGATCGCCTGCGGGAGCTGGGGATTTTCATGCAACCTACCGGTGATTATCTGAATATCCTCAAAATCAAGCCGCCGATGGTGACGTCCAGGCGCAGCGTGGACTTCTTTGTGGACATGCTGTCCAAAGTGCTGGATGAACAACTGTGATTTATCGATTGTTATCGGCTATTTTTTGCAGACCCGAGCACCTATCATGTTTTTAGTCTGTTAAAGCCGATTTTTATCCATTATAAAGTTGCCCTTCACCCCATTCGGAGCCCTGATCGCCATGACCACCTTGCACAGCACACCTCGCGCCGATGGCTTTCATATGCCTGCCGAATGGGCGCCCCAGACCCAGACCTGGATGATCTGGCCCGAGCGCCCAGACAACTGGCGCCTGGGCGGTAAGCCAGCGCAGGCGGCCCATGTGGCGGTGGCCAAGGCTATCGCACGTTTTGAGCCGGTGACCGTCGCGGTCTCCGCCAGCCAGTACGAAAACGCCCGTGCCCGCCTGGACGTACCCAATATCCGCCTGGTGGAAATGTCCAATGACGACGCGTGGGTTCGCGACACCGGCCCGACTTTCGTGATCAACGGCAGTGGTGAAGTACGGGGTGTGAACTGGGACTTCAACGCCTGGGGTGGTTTTGACGGCGGCCTGTATTCCCCGTGGAACCGCGATTCCCAAGTGGGAGGCAAGATCCTCGAGATGGAGCGCGCACCGCGTTACCGCACTGAAGGCTTCGTGCTTGAAGGCGGTTCGATTCATGTCGACGGCGAAGGCACCCTGATCACCACCGAAGAATGCCTGTTGAACCGCAACCGCAACCCACACCTTGATCGTGCGGCTATTGAGGCGGTGCTCAGCGATAACCTGGCTGTGGATAAGATCATCTGGTTGCCGGATGGCCTGTTCAACGACGAAACCGACGGCCATGTGGATAACTTCTGCTGCTACGTGCGCCCGGGCGAAGTGTTGCTGGCCTGGACCGATGACCCGCAAGACCCGAACTACCCACGCTGCCACGCAGCCATGGACGTGCTGCAAAGCAGCACCGATGCCCAGGGCCGCTCGTTCATCGTGCATAAAATGCCGATCCCGGGTCCGCTGTATGCCACTGAGGAGGAATGCGCCGGGGTAGACCTGGTTGAGGGCAGCCAGGAGCGTAATCCGACCGTGCGGTTGGCCGGTTCCTATGTCAACTTCCTGATCGTCAACGGCGGCATCATCGCGCCGAGCTTCGATGATCCGATGGACGACCAGGCCAAGCAGATCCTGCAGAACCTTTTCCCACAGCATGAAGTGGTGATGGTGCCGGGCCGCGAACTGTTACTGGGTGGGGGCAATATCCATTGCCTGACCCAACAGCAGCCAGCTCCGCAGCGAAAGTGAGTGCAGTTGTAACAGCGCCTTGATGGCGCACGAGCACCGCGCGTTTGCAGTGTTCCCCGCAAGCCCGCGACCCAGCCCGGTCGCGGGCTTTTTCATGCCTGCATGCCGGTGAACAGGGCACATTGGCATAGCTCTTGTATCGCTGTGGTTACAGTGGCCCAAGGGGGATGACCGCGTAGTTCTGTCACAAACCTTGAGTAAGTTAGCCGCTCACGCAGCAGGAGAGAGCGCTGAAATGAATGCCGATGTCCACCTGATGAACACGCGTACGTTCCACCCTTTGCGGGTCGACGGTGACGCCATCCATGCGTTGGCCCTTTGGTTGAAGGCGAACGGCTCGCGACAGGCCAGACAAGCGTCTGACTTGCGCAGTGTGATGAGTGAGCGCTACCCGTTGGGGTTGTTCACGGAGGATGAAGTGCAGGCGTTGTGCGAGGTAATGAGCAACTAAAGAACACCTGAAACCAACTGTGGGAGTTGGCTTGCCTGCGATAGCGGTGGTTCAGTTAAACATCCAGTGACTGGCACACCGCTTTCGCGGGCAAGCCCGCTCCCACAGGGATCTGCGCCAGGCGCTGATGTTGTGGGCACTACCTAACCAGTGTGGGAGCTGGCTTGCCTGCGATGGCGGTGGTTCAGTTAAACATCCAGTGACTGGCACACCGCTTTCGCGGGCAAGCCCGCTCCCACAGGGATCTGCGCCAGGCGCTGATGTTGTGGGCAATGCCTAACCAGTGTGGGGGCTGGCTTTGTTTCACATGAGGCGTGTCAGAAGCTGTAGGTACCGGTGACCACCAGGCTTCGCGGCTCCCCCGGTTGAATCTGCGCCGCACTGGTCGCCGAGGCGTAGTAGTTTTTGTCGGCAATATTGTTCAGCGCCGCCCTCACGTCCCACTCTTTCTGACGGAACCCGGCCAGCGCGTCCCAGCGGCCATAACCCGGCAACACCACGGTGTTGAGGTTGTCGGCATATCGATCACCCACCAGGGTCAAACCGGTTTCCGCGTACCAGCCCATCTGCGGTTTCCAGGTGATGAACAGGCTGGCGTTGCGCTTGGCCACGTCGCTGATTCGTTTGCCTTCAAAGCCATTGTTGTCCTTCTCGACCTTGGCGTTCTGCAGGCCTACGCCGCCGCGCACATACCAGTTGTCGACGATCTTGCCGGTGGCGGTCAGCTCCACGCCGCGTGAGCGTTGCTCGCCAGTGAGCAGCGTAATGGTGCGGTCCAGCGGGTCGCTGGTGCGGCGGTTGTAGAGTTCCAGTTCGTACACGGCCAGGGTGGTGCTCAGGCGTTCGTCGAACCAGTCGCTCTTCACGCCGATTTCCTTTTGCTTGGTCAGCTCCGGGCTCAGGTCGTTGGCGTTGCCGGTGGCGTTCGGCGTGATGCCGATCAGGCCGCCGCCGGCTGGTGTGAAGGTCTTGCTCCACGAAGCATAGAACGAGTGGTGTTCCAGGGGCGTCCACACCAGGCCGACCCGCGGGCTGGTGCTGTGGCTTTGCACGTTCTGTTGGATGTCGAGCAGCTTGTTGGTGGTGTCCACTTCGAAACGGTCATAACGCAGCCCGCCCAGCAGTTGCCACTGGTCATTCAGGCGCAGTTGGTCCTGTATGTAGAGGGCGCGGCTTTCGACTTCGGTGTGGTTGTTACTCGACAGTCGCATGCTCCCGGTGTGGCTCAGGCGGCGATTGGGTTGGTTGAGGTCCAGGCTCGGCACTGTCTTGCCATCGCGAGCGGAGTACAGCTTCGGATCACGGCGCTGGCTGCCCAGCTCAATACCGGTGAGCAGGCGGTGCTCCAGGCCAAAGGTGTCGAAACCGCCTTCCAGTTCCAGGTTGTTGAACACGTTGCGGGTGGTCAGGTCCTGCTGCCAGTGTTGGCGGGTGACGCTGTTGGTTTTCGGGTCATAGCCGGTCTGGTAGGTATTGTCGAAATCACTGTCGAGCTTGAACACGCCGAGGGTGTGGCGCAGTTGCCAGTCGGCGTTGAGCTCGTAGGCGAGTTTGGAACGCAGGGACTGGGATTTATCGTCGATGTAATCGCCGTGATCAAAGTAAGTGGTGCTGCGGCTCACATCCGCCGGGCGCCCGTTGACGCCCGGAATGCCACGGTCTGGGGTGCGGTTGTAACGGCTGTATTCGTATTGCACCAGCCAGTTCAGCTCTGGAGTGAGCTGCCAGCTCATTGACGGCGCGAACAACTGGCGGTTGCCGCTGACGCCATCGCGAAAGCTGTTGTTATCCTGGTTGCCCATGTTCAGGCGCAGGCTGATGTTGTCGATGGGGTCGGTGCTCAGGTCGGCATACAGGCTGCGCAAATCGTTGCTGCCGCCTTGGGCTTCGATGCTGGATTTTTGCCCTGGGGTTGGCATTTTGCTCACCCGGTTGACGATGCCGCCCTGGCCGCCTCGCCCGTAAAGCACCGCAGCCGGCCCCTTGAGTACTTCGATACGCTCGATGTTATGCAGGTCGCGCACGTACTGGCTGTCGTCGCGAATGCCATCCAGATAGAAGTCATTGCTGGCGTCGAAACCACGTATGCGCAGGCTGTCGAAGCGTGTATCGGCGCCGCTGCTGACGTTGGGGATACCGCTCAACGCCTGGCCCAGCTCGTTGGTGCCATAGGAGCGCAGGCTTTCGGTTTTGACTGAGTCGATCGCCTGGGGCACATAGCGAACAGCCGTCGCGGTGCGTGTGGCGGTGCTGGTCTCCTTGACCCGTGGGTCGTCTTCGTCTGCTTCCACACTGATCGAGGTTTCAGGCAAGACCGTGGCCGCACCGGCAAAACCGGCAGACAGCAGAACAGAGAGCCCAAGGGAGAGGGGCGTCAGGCGAGGGGCAGGCATGGGAGCGTATCCAAATGACGTGGCAGGAAAATTGTGCGCGAATGGTAATGCTTTGCATTTGCGCGTGTTATCTATTCCCTAACGTCCGCTCTGTCGGATTTGTTACTTAATGTGTTTCGAGGGGGATTCAAGGCGCTTTTCAGGCTTTCATCCCTGCGCCTCCGCTCGCCGCTTAGACGAATATCGCCTAAATACAGACGATTCACGAAATTGACACATAGTTCAACGCCCGCATAGGATTGCGCCCAACGCCTGTGGCTAACCGCCATGACTAATCCAAATAAAAAAAGGCCCGCGGCAGTTCAGTCGTCCGCGGGCCTTCTTTTTGCTGGCAAGGTCGACACCAGAAAAGCAACAGGAGCCTGGTGTCACAGCGCGTACTCAACCCGTAATAAGGAATATAAGAATATGTTGAAGCAACGGATGAGTCTGATCGCTCTGGGGATTTTGAGCGCATCGACAGCAATGGCAAACGACCAGGAGCAATCCAAGGGTTTCGTTGAAGACAGCCACCTGAACATCGCAGCACGTAACGCCTACATCAGCCGTGACTACAAAAACGGCAAGCAGGACAAAGCTGAATGGGGCCAAGGCTTCATCGGCAAGTTCGAGTCCGGCTTCACCCAAGGCACCGTGGGTGTGGGTGTGGATGTGATTGGCCAATACGCTATCCGCCTGGACGGTGGTAAAGGTCGCGCTGGCGCCGGCGGTATCGACTTCTTCAAGCAGGGCAACGGCACTCTTGATGACAACGGCAAGCCAAACCCAGGCTCGGCACCGCACGACCTGGCCAAAGGCGGCGCTGCCGTTAAGTTCCGCGTTTCCAACACTGTACTCAAGTACGGTGATCAGTTCCCGGCTGTGCCTGTGCTGCAGTACGACAACTCTCGCCTGTTGTCGGAAACCTACACCGGTACTTCGATCGTCTCTAAAGAAATCGCCGGTCTGCAATTGGACGCGGGTCATTTCACTAAAGAAGCGCGCAAGAGCATGGAAGGCACCGACAGCGGCCGCCTGAAAAGCATCGACTATATCGGTGGTAGCTACAAATTCACCGAGAGCCTGTCGGCTGCCCTTTACGCCTCCGACATGCAGGACGTGTTGAAGAAGCAATACGTCAACGTCAACTACGTGCTGGCCTTGCCGCAGCAGCAGTCGCTGACGTTTGACTTCAATGGCTACAAGACCAAGCTGGATCGCAGCTTCGCCTTGGAAAACCAAAAAGACGCTGACGCGCGCGACAACAAAATCTGGAGCCTGGGCGCCACGTGGGCCGTTGGCCCGCACAGCTTCACCATCGCTCACCAGCGCAGCACCGGTGACACTGGCTACCTGTACGGCGGCTACCGCAACGCCGGCGGTATCGGCGACGGCGGCAATACCATCTTGCTGGCCAACTCCTACTGGTCCGACTTCAACGGCAAGGACGAGCGCTCCTGGCAAGCAGGTTACGGCATCGACTTCGCCACCTTCGGCGTACCGGGCCTGACCTACAACATTGCCTACGTGCGCGGTACCAACATCGACGACGGTACCAACCGTGGCGATGGTACCGAGCGTGAAATCTGGAACCAGTTCAAGTACGTGGTACAGAGCGGCCCAGCCAAAGACCTGAGCCTGCGTGCTCGTGCCTCGTGGTTGCGCGTTTCCAACAACGCCAGCGAGTACAACGTAGGCGGTAACGAAATCCGTCTGTTCGCCGACTACCCGATCAACGTTTTCTAATTGATCGAATGTCGTGCCTGATGCCAGGCCATAAAAAACCCCGACTGGTTCGGGGTTTTTTTATGCCTGGAGGCTGCTACCTAGGCCTTGGCTGGCGCGAGTTTCTTGCAGTTTTCCTTGCGTGTCGGGTACTGCTCGCACTTGCGCAACACCGTTTGCACCTGCTGCGCATTCTGCAGTTGCTGGTTGGCCAGCAGCTTTTCGGTAATAAACAGTTCCTCCGAGCCCAGGTTGCGTTCTGCCTTATCGATCATCGCCAGTGCCGATTGCCCGTCACCGCGTTTGAGGTGGTAGCTGATCATCAAGTCATAGGTGGAAGGCCCGGCCAGGGACCAGTCCTTGATCGCCTGCAACTCTTTCACCGCTTCGCTGTTTTTGCCTTGGGCCAGGCGCACAGTATAGGCAGTGCGCCGAATGCTCGGCTGGTCTTTTACCGGCGAAGCCAGGGCCTTGCGGATGAAAGCGTCAGCGTCTGGCACCTTGTTTTTCTCCAGGGCATCAATCGCGAAGTACGCGTCTTTATAGCCCTGCAAAGCCTTCGCGACCTGGGGCGTGCTCTTCATTTTCGCCCAGCTTTGCGGGTTGACCCGGGCGCGGCGTTCCTGGCGATATTCGCGTTGCAAGTACTGGCGCAGCTCGGTGTCGCGGTCCATGGCCGACATATGTGAGCGGTTGAAATATTGGCTGGTCGCGGTGAGGCCGGTGGTCAAGCCATCCTTGACCAGCACGTCCAGCTCTTTGGTGAACTGGTTGAGATTGAACTGCTGCAGCGAATCCTGCATGGCATTCTTGCGCGCGGTGAGGAACCCCGTGAGCAAGGGTTTCTGCTTGCCTTGGAAGTCGTTGAGGCGTTCCAGGCTATGGGTGGCGGCTCGCGGCGCGTAACCGGCGCGGATCATCAAGTCGGTGCCCAGCAAGTCGGCCTGGTCTTCCTGGCTGCGGCCCCAGGCGGTGCTCCATACCTGATCGGAAAAGGTATTGGCCAGGGCGGTGTACAGCACGGTATTACCGATGGTCTTCTGGGTGCCGGCCGGGTCTTTACTGAACAGTTTCATCGTACCGGAGCTGCGGTCCACGCCCGTATCGGCAGCCATGGTGGCCAAGGCGACCGTGGAGGCCACGGTGGTGAACATGTCTTTCTGCTGCTGGAAAGCGGCCATGCGGTCATGGTGATGCAGCAATACGTGGCTCATTTCATGGCCAAGCATCGCGGCGATTTCATCTTCACTGGCGACGTTGTCCAGCATGCCCAGCGGCACGAACAGATTGCCGTAAGGGTCTGCCGACGGCCCGAAGCCATAGCTGTCGGTGATCTTCACCTGCAGCGGCGGCAACTCCCCCGGCCAGCCTTTGGACAAGCGCGTGACAATGCCCTGCAGGTAGGCTTGCAGCATGGGGATATCCACCAGGTTCTGCTGGCGCGCTTCAGCGGCCGGCACCGCACGCCCGTCGTAGCTCAGGCGCTGTTTGCTCTGACGTTGTGGGTCGAGCTTGTAATACTGGCGTACGTCGCTGTTGTCCACGTAGTGGCCCTGAACCCGGGACTGGGTCGAGGGCCCCACCAGGTTCAGAAATGCCTGGTCTGCGCCTTTCAAGGTGGCGCAACCACTGAGCACCGAACTGGCCAACAGGCTGGCTGCTACTAGATATCCCTTCACCGCAACGCTCCTTTTATTGATTGCAGCCGGCACCAAAACCGATGGTGGAGTTGTTGCGGCTGTCCTTGGCCTGGCTTTTGGTCAGGCCCTGGCAGGGCAGGTCCACGACGTTCAGCGGTGGCTCGATGCGCAGGTCCATGGTGTCCAGCCACACCTTCTGGCCTGCCAGTTCTACCTGCACCAGGTCCAGCGCCTGGTTGTACTGCAACACCGGCAGGGGCTGGGTGGGCGCGTCCTTTTTCGCCAGCTCACGTTGTTGCTTGCCCTGCTCGTCCAGCACGGTCACCGGGTCGGCGAGGAACGCCTTGATACTGTGGGTTTCTGCCCAGGCGCCCTGGGTGAAGAGGGCGGCGAGCAAGACGATGAGGCTTCTGTTCATCCTTGGTTTCCTTGAGTCAGATAGCAGAGCGGCGCACTCAGCGATCGCGGTCGAAGAAGGCTTCGATCCGCTCGCTGAACAGCACCAACGACAGCAACACAATGCCCAGCACGTTGACCGGGGTGATGTCATTGAGGCTCAGCAACACACTGACCCCCGCCAACATCGACATCACCAACAGCCACGACGGGCATGGCGAGGCAAAAAACCAGATTTCCTGGCGACGCCACCGGCTCCAGGGGCGATGGCCCGCCAGGCGACGTGCGTGCAGCGCCTTGAGCACGGCGATCAACGCCAGCAGCCCGAGCTCCAGCAGGTCCAGCCAATTGAACGGCAGGTGGGGGAAATTGGCCGGTTCATGGTCGTAGTCCATGCCCGTATTGATCAGGTTGTCCAGCGCCATGGCGTGCAGGTAAACGCCGGGGAGTTGGCCGTGCACCGGCGACTCCACCAAGTCCCCTGTCGAGGCGATATTGGCGCCCACCAACACCAGGCGGTCGCGCAGCAATTCGGCGACCAGTGCCTGGTCGTCGGGGTCGCTGACCTCCAGGTCACTGGCCGACAACGTCAGCGTATAAGGGCAGCGCGCCTGGGCCGAGTCATCGAGTTTCCAGAACACCGCCTGGAAGAACTGCGCCACCCCATCCAGCAAAAAATGCCGTGCCGGCGCGCAGTGGCGGATATCGGCAATACGCGCCTGCTCGGGTGCCAGCTTCAGCCCCCATTGCACCGCGATGGGCTGGCGCTGAGCAGCGGTTTGCGCATCCACCGGCGGCGGCTTGCAGTGCTGCGTGGCGCAGAACACCCGGTACAGCGACATGGCAGGGGTTTCCAACAACCCTGCCTGTGTCTTCATCGCCAGTGGATATTTGTCATCCACGCCTTCCCACACCACCAGGGCCGGCTGGCTCACCTGCATAAACGGCGCCAGCGTATTCGCCTGGCCCGCCTCTGCGCGCATCAACCCCGTATTGGCCAGCCACAGCGGGATGCCTTGGCGCTGATAACGCTCAAACACATTCGCCAGCAACTGACTGCCCCGCGCAGGGTCACCGAACGAGTGGTCGTGGCTATAAAGCAAATCCACAAACACCGCCTGGGGCTTGTACGCCAGCAACCGCTTGAACAACTTACTCTGCTCGCCATACGGCATGGGCCACGAACTGTTATTGCGCATCAGGTAGGCATCATCGATCAACACCACCGCCACCCGCTGCTGCCCAAGGCTCGGGTAGTGACTGGCGAACATGCGATTGAGCCACTGCGCCGACGCCTTGTCGCTGGAACTGGCCAGGCCGAAAGGATCAAGAATCGCCAGCAACACGATGATGACCGCCAGCCAATAGCGGCGGTATTTGAATAGCGGGGGTTTGGACAACATCCATGTCTCGATAAAAACGCAAGCAAGGCGGGGTTTTTAACGGAGTGGGGAGGGGGTGTCAATTGGAAAAGTGGCTAAGTGCCATATCGCGATGGGCGCATGGATCGTCATTCGTAAAAAAGCCCGGGCGTGTCCAGGCCGGGGTTTTATTCCGTGGGCTTCGGGCGGCCAGCCTAGGCACCACATCACTTCGCTATTGCTCAACGTTCCTGGGCTATTCAATCATCACCTCCCTCATCTCCTGGAAATAGGAGTGCGAAAAGGCAGTCTTTGTATTTGCCACCCTGGTAGTCGGTTGATTTGTCGATCTCACCGCGATGAGGCTTGCGCTGCGGGATGGCAAGGTGTGGACAGGATGTGGACATGCGGAAACAACAAAGCCCCCACATTTCTGTGGAGGCTTTGTTTTGTATGGTGCCGGCACCAGGAGTCGAACCCGGGACCTACTGATTACAAGTCAGTTGCTCTACCAACTGAGCTATACCGGCGTGTTAGGGCGACGATTATAGCGATTGGAAAGGTTCTGTAAACCCCTGAATTCTGACTATTTTTGCAAAGTCGGAGGTTTCTCGCGATTAGGGCGTTTTCCCCGTGTCTTCACAGGTTGAAGAGCGCGTGCAAAGTACGGGTCCAACTCCATGCAGTAGACGAGATCGATAGGGTTCAAGCATCCCTTGGACAGACCCCCTCGTAACCTGATGCACAACGGGCTTTACCCCTTGCCAAACGCGCCAAACAGCCCGCACAAAGAGCCCGTTATGCGTCTGGCGCCAGATGCTTATGCACAATCGGTTGGTAACGGTTGTCCCGAAACAGCCATTTTGTGCAGCAGTTCTCAACACGCTGCAACTGCCTGTTTTGTGTGCATTTTATTTTGTGAACAAAAAATAACCAGGCCGGCTTTGGGTGTGAAGTGCCTATATCTAGGGCCTCTGCAAACTATTCATCAACAGAGTTATCCACAAGGCGCTTGTAGGATTTTTTGCCCTTTATTCGCGCTCGGCCAGCACCATCAGGTTGCGAGGGGTCAACGATGGTTCGCAGAAGCTGCCGACCTCGACGTTGTAGCCCTGTTCCACCATGAACAGTGCTCGGTCCAATACCAACCACAGTTCCAATGGGCGTCGAAACAAGCCTCTCACTAACTCAAGGTTGCGCACTTCGGCCAGGCGCTGCCAGCCGTGGGCTTCCAGGGCCTGCCAGTCCTGAACACCTGTGGATAAGCCCTTGAGGCTCGCCAGTTCCTGGCAGTAGTCGGCAAAGGATTTATCCAGCCAACTGGCGGGCAGGGAAGGTGTTGGCAGGTAGTCGTCGCAGCCGCGCACTTGCCGCTGTAGTTGGTCAAAGCCCAGGCGCCTGGCCATGGAGGTGTCTCGTTGTTGGCGTACACGGTTGCCGGCGGTGACGGTTTCGCTCAGGGGCAGGCCCAGGTCATCAATCGACAGTTGCAGCAGTGAGGCGCGCCCGGCGGCCGAGACGGCCTGATAACGGTCGGCGGTGATGCGGTTGTAGCAGCAGGGCGCCAGGGCCAGTTGTTTGCAGCCTGCGGCGCTGGCCAGTTGCAGCAGGCGCACATGCAGGTCGCCGCAGGCATGCAGGGCGACCGGTGTGTGTTCGGGCTGGATCGCGACATCCGCCATGACGTCTTGGAGGTGATGGGTTGCGTGGAGGTCGTGGCGATCACTCAAGGCTTGGCCGGAGGCGATGAGGGCGGGGTCGTGTTCCAGGCAGGTCAGCTGTTGGCCGGGTTGCAGCAGGCGGCGGCCTAGATGGCCTTTGCCGGCGCACCAGTCCAGCCAGTGGGCAGGCGTTTGGGCAAAAGTCAGCGCGGCGCCGAAGGCTTCGATCTGTTGCCATTTGCGCCCGGGCACGTCGACATTCAGGCGATGGCGAGCGGGCTCAAGGGTGTGCGTGGGTAACTTATCCACAGCGCCGAGGCGCAGCGCGCGAGCGGCCAGCTGTGGAAACGGTGCGGGCGCGGGCAGGTCGTGGGGTTGGTTATGACTGGCTTCAGCTTCGGCCAGCGAGCGCTGACGCAACCACCGGGATAATTCCGGATGCTCGGTTTCCCAGGGCAACTGCAACTGGGTAAAGGGCCGTGGTCGCCACAGCCCTTGGTGCTCGATCAGGAATGCATCCAGTGCCTGGAAGCGTGCCTCAACGTCCTTGGCACGCATCGACGCGCAGCCATTTTTCCAGCAGTTTGAAGCCGCGCACCAGCACGTAGGCCATCAGCAGGTAGAACAACCCCGCAGCGAAGAAAATCTCCACCGGCAGGTAAGTGCGCGCAATGATGGTGCGCGCCATGCCGGTCAGTTCCAGCAGGGTCACGGTGCTGGCCAGGGCGCTGGCCTTGAGCATCAGGATCACTTCGTTGCTGTAGGCCGGCAGGCCAATACGCGAGGCGCGTGGCAGAATGATGTAGAACAGCGTCTTGGGCTTGGACATGCCCAGGGCCCGCGCCGCTTCGATTTCTCCCGGCGGGATGGCCTGGATCGCACCGCGCAGGATCTCGGCGATATAGGCGGCGGTGTGCAGGGTCATAGTGGCGGTGGCGCACCAGAACGGGTCGCGCAGGTACGGCCACATGAAGCTGTTGCGCACGGCGTCGAACTGCGCCAGGCCGTAATACACCAGGAACAACTGCACCAGCAGCGGCGTGCCACGGAAGAAGAAAATGTAGCCGTAAGGCAGGGCGCTCACGTACCAGCGGCGCGAAGAGCGGGCGATGCCCAGAGGGATCGCCAGCAGCAGACCGGCGATCACGGCGATTGCCACCAGCTCCAGGGTCAAGGTTGCGCCCTGGGCCAACTTCGGCAGCCACTTGATGATCACGGCCCAGTTCAGGCCCAGGTCAAAGTGCGATAGCCAGCTGTAGTCGCCGCTCATTGGGTGCTCCTTGCAAAGCCGCGGGCGGCGCGTTTTTCCAGGAAGTGCATGCTGGTCATCGCCAGTACGGTCAGGCCCAGGTACATGAACGCCGCGACCATGAAGAAGGTGAAGGGTTGCTTGGTCACGGTCACGCCGATCTGCGCGTGGCGCATGATTTCTTCCAGGCCGATCACCGACACCAGCGCGGTGTCTTTCATCAGGATCATGAACAGGTTACCCAGGCCCGGCAGGGCGATACGCCACATTTGCGGCATGATCAGCCGGGTGAAAATCCGAAACTTCGACAGCCCCAACGCCACACCGGCTTCGCGGTGGCCCTTGGGAATGGCGAGGATCGCGCCGCGGAACACTTCCGTTGCGTAGGCGCCGAAGCACAGGCCCAGGGCGATGACGCCGGCGGCGAAGGCGCTCAGGGACAAGTCTGGATTGCCGAAGAACTCACCCAGGGCACGCATCAGATTGACGGTGCCGAAGTAAATCAGCAGCACCCACAGTAATTCGGGAATACCGCGAACGATGGTCGAATACGCACCGCCCAGCCATTGCAGCGGCTTGTACGGCGAAGTCTTGGCCAAGGCGCCGGCAAGGCCGAGCACCAGCCCCAGGCACAGGGCCGTGAGCGCCAGTTTGACGGTCATCAGCGCGCCGGCGGCGAGCGCCGGGCCGAATCCGTAGAGATCGAAATTCATGGTGTTTTCATATCGCGGCAGGCATTGCTAAAAGCCAGCGCGCTCGCAGGAGCGCGCCGGGCAGGCCGTTCAGATCATTCGATGCTGAACGGGAAGTACTTGTCGTTGATCTTTTTGTAGGTGCCGTCTGCCTTGATCTCTGCCAGGGCTTTGTTCAGGCGCTCGCGCAGCGGGTCGCCCTTGCGTACGGCGATACCGATCTTGTCGCTTTCTACCACCGGGTCGCCTTTGAATTCATAGGCCGAGCCGTCTTTGCTCTTGAGCCATTCGTACTGCACGTACTTGTCAGCCAGGATGCCGTCGAGGCGACCGGAGGTCAGGTCGAGGTAGGCGTTTTCCTGTGTGTCGTAGAGCTTGGCTTCGGTGTCCGGCAGCTTGTCTTCCAGGTAGGTACCGGCCAGCGTTGCGCGCTGTGCACCGATCACCTTGCCTTTGAGGTAAGTGGCGTCGGTCTTGAAATCCGCAGTGGCTTTGGGCGCAATGAACTGCAGCTTGTTGGAATAGTACGGGTCGGTGAAGTCCACCGCCTGCTTGCGCTCGTCGGTGATCGACAGCGAGGACACCAGGAAGTCGAACTTCTTGGCGTTCAGGGCCGGGATGATGCCGTCCCAGTCGGACACATACACTTCGCACTTTTCGACTTTCATCTTGGCGCACAGGGCGTCGCCGATGTCCTTGTCGAAGCCGACAACGTTACCGCTGGCGTCTTTATTGTTGAACGGCGGGTAGGCCGCTTCGATCCCCATTTTCAAGGTTTCTGCCATGGCCGTGGCGCTGAACGCCATCGAGACGGCCGCGGCCAGAAGGAATTTCTTATAGGTCTGCATGCATGTTGCTCCGTTAGCGGTTGCTGGACATGAATTGTTTGCAGCGCGCCGAAAGCGGGTTTTCAAACACCTGCTGTGGCGATCCTTGCTCTTCGACCAGGCCCTGGTGCAAAAACACCACTTCGCTGGATACCTGACGGGCGAAACCCATTTCGTGGGTGACCAGCAGCATGGTGCGGCCTTCTTCGGCCAGTGCGCGGATCACATTAAGTACTTCCTGAACCATTTCCGGGTCAAGCGCCGACGTCGGCTCATCGAACAGGATGACTTTAGGTTGCATCGCCAGGGTGCGGGCAATCGCCGCCCGCTGTTGCTGGCCGCCGGAGAGTTGCGCAGGGTAAGCGTGGCGCTTGTCGGCAATACCGACCTTGGCCAGCAGGGCCTCGGCCACTTCTATGGCTTCTGCCTTGCTTTGGCCGAGCACGCGACGAGGGGCCTCGATGATGTTGTCGAGGATGCTCATGTGCGGCCACAGGTTAAAGTTTTGAAACACAAACCCGATTTCGCTGCGCAGGCGGTTGATCTGCTTGCCGTCGGCGGCCATCAGTTCGCCGTTTTTCGCGGCCTTGAGCTTGAGTTCTTCGCCGGCCACCAGGATCTGGCCCTGGTGCGGGTTTTCCAGCAGGTTGATGCAGCGCAGGAAGGTGGACTTGCCGGAACCGGAGGAACCCAGGATCGAGATCACATCGCCGTCGCGAGCGGTCAGCGAGATACCCTTGAGTACCTCAAGCTCACCATAGCGTTTGTGCAAGTTGCGGATTTCAAGCGCGGGCGTGGCCTCGGCCATGTGCGGTCCTCATTGTGTTCGTTGCGATCTTCGCTGTTGGGCCGCCTTCCTGGCGAGGCGCCAAGCTAGCATAGCGTTTGGATGACAGCCAACAGCGCTGCGGACGGTTAACCGATGGTCTGCGGCAGGGTGTCGCATCGGCGCAGTAGCGTGTCGCGCCATCAACAACCTACAGACGTTTGAACCGGAAAGATCCACAGGCTTCGCGTAAAAAAGGGCGCGATGGTGCCAGCTTTGGCCGGGTGTTGGAAGGGTTAACCGGGCAAACGGTCCATATCAGCCCGTTTATGGGGCGTCACGTACTTTTTGTGTGTGTTTTTGGTGCGTCGGATTGGCTGGAAGGTGAGTCGCACGGTAACGCTATAGCGGAATGCCATGATTCTCAATGACTTGCGAGTGCTGACGAATTGTCCTACAGCCCGCGTCAACTGCGGCTCTGTTACATTTTGGCGCAAATCTTGCGTAAAAAATAAAGAACGCCCTGTTGGATTCTTTTCACGAGAAAGGCTGCAGGCCGGGCGAACCGTTTTCGCAATTCCTCGCAAAGGTGTGTCAATGAGTAGTACGCAAAGCTCCAATGACCTCGAACAGGGGCTCAAACCGCGGCACGTCACCATGCTGTCGATTGCCGGCGTCATCGGCGCCGGTTTGTTTGTCGGCTCCGGCCATGCGATCGCTGCTGCCGGCCCGGCTGTACTGTTGGCCTATGCAGCCGCCGGTACACTGGTGGTCTTGGTAATGCGCATGCTGGCCGAGATGGCCGTTGCGTCACCCGATACCGGTTCGTTCTCTACCTATGCCGACCGGGCAATCGGCCACTGGGCCGGTTTCACCATTGGCTGGCTCTACTGGTGGTTCTGGGTGCTGGTGATTCCGTTGGAGGCCAACGCAGCGGCGACCATCCTGCACGCCTGGTTCCCCGACGTGGCGATTTGGGCGTTTACCCTAATCATTACGTTGTTGCTGACTGCAACCAACCTGTTCAGTGTGAAGAACTACGGTGAGTTCGAGTTCTGGTTTGCGCTGATCAAGGTCGTGGCGATCGTCGGCTTTGTGATCCTCGGCCTGGCCGCGATCTTCGGCTTCTTGCCCACCAGCCAGGTCAGCGGTGTTTCGCACTTGTTCGATACCCAAGGGTTCATGCCCAACGGCATGGGCGCGGTGTTGGCGGCGATCCTGACCACCATGTTCTCGTTCATGGGCACTGAGATTGTCACCATTGCTGCCGCCGAATCGAAGAACCCTGGCCAGCAAATCACCAAGGCCACCAATTCGGTGATCTGGCGGATTGGTTTGTTCTACCTGTTGTCGATCTTCATCGTGGTCTCCCTGGTGCCTTGGAACGATCCGACCTTGGCTGCCGTAGGTTCCTACCAGACTGTGCTGGAACGCATGGGCATTCCGAACGCCAAGCTGATTGTCGACCTGGTGGTGCTGGTTGCCGTGACCAGTTGCCTCAACTCGGCGCTGTACACCGCGTCGCGCATGCTGTTCTCCCTGGGCCGTCGCGGTGACGCACCGGCCGTGGCCAAGCGTACCAACAAGAGCGGCACGCCTTACTGGGCAGTGTTGCTGTCTACCGGCGCTGCGTTCCTGGCGGTATTTGCCAACTACGTCGCCCCGGCGGCCGTGTTCGAATTCCTGCTGGCCAGCTCCGGCGCCATTGCGTTGCTGGTGTACTTGGTGATTGCCGTGTCGCAACTGCGCATGCGTCAGAAGCGTGCGGCGGCGGGCGAGAAGATCGTGTTCAAGATGTGGTTGTTTCCTGGCCTGACGTACGCGGTGATGGTGTTTATCGTCGGTACGTTGACCATCATGCTGTTCCAGGAAGCGCACCGGGTCGAGATCATCGCCACCGGGATTCTGAGCTTGCTGGTGGTGTTGGCGGGGTTGGTGGTGGCGAGCCGTCGCAAGGCTCAAAGAGTGGGGGCTGCGGCGCTTAACTGACGAGAGACGGTGGTAGCGCACCGCGCAACAATGTGGGAGCCGGGCTTGCCCGCGATGACGGACTGCCAATCGATGTATTCGTCGCCTGACACACCGCCATCGCGGGCAAGCCCTAATGCCAGTCAGTTAAGACAGAATCGGTAACTGTGGCGAGGGAGCTTGCTCCCGCTGGGGCGCGAAGCGGCCCCAAAAATGGGACTGCTACGCAGTCCAGCGGGAGCAAGCTCCCTCGCCACAAGTCACTGGTTGTCTGCTCGAGCTCTTAACTGACTGGCATTAGGGCAAGCCCGCTCCCACATTTTTATTTTGCGTCAGTCGGGGGCGTTGGCCAGCGCCTGGGACGCCGCCACGTAGTCGGCCTGGAACTGCGGCGACTCAATCCACGCCAATGCGGCGGCTTCATCATCGCTGTCCGTCGCCCACTGCCGATACTCGATCAGCGCCGCCAGGATAAAGTCGGTCGCTTCCTCTTCGCCTTCCTGCTCCAGCACCAACGCCAGCAACGGGTGCGCCAGGAACACCGCACACAGCGCCTGCTGGCTGATCTCGCCGGCGGTACGCATTTCGACGAACAGTTCAGTCAAATCCACCGACTCAAGGTCGATGCGGCTGTCGTCGCCAGCAAAAGCATCCGGCTTGTGCGCCACGGCGCGCTGGGTGCGGTTTTGCTTGGCCTTGGCTTTTGCCCGGTGGGCGCGTTTTTGCTGCTTGTTTGGCGAGGCCATGGGCTTAACGTCCTTGGGGTCTGGGTTTAGAGGGTGTATTGAAGCGCAGGTTGGGGTAAATCCCAAGGGTTTCTCGGCCGGCGATGATTGCTGTAGTGCTCGACCTTATCTGCGCGGGTACTTAGGCTGACAGTCTATGGATCCACCAGAGCCCGCCCATGACCCGTGACACCCTGGAACACCATCAGGTCCCGATCTACTTCGTTGCCGTCTTTGCGGCCGTCACGTTTGGCCTGCTCTGGCCCTTGTCGGCGCAGGGCCTCAGCCTTTGGGTGACCCCTGCCATCGCCGTGCTGATGTATGCGATGTTTTTGCAGATCCCCTTTCTTGAGCTGCGCCAAGGCTTGGGCAACAAGCGCTTCATGGGGGCCTTGCTGCTGGCCAATTTCATCCTGGTGCCTTTGCTGGTGTGGGGGTTGACCCGCGGCCTGGTGGAATGCCCGGCGTTGCTGGTGGGCGCTCTGCTGGTGTTGCTGACGCCCTGTATCGACTACGTGGTGGTGTTTACCCATATCGGCAAGGGCGATTCGCGTTCGATGCTGGCGGCAACCCCGCTGTTGCTGTTGCTGCAACTGCTACTGTTGCCGGTATACCTGGGGCTGATGTTGGGCGAGCAATCCAGCGTGGTGGTAGCAGCGGGGCCATTTGTAGAGGCGTTCGTGGAGCTGATTGTGGTGCCGATGCTTCTGGCGGTCCTCACCAGCGCGCTTGCGCGGCGTTCGAGCGCTATCGGTCTTTGGAGCAGCGCCTGGGCGTGGTTGCCGGTGCCGGCGATGGCGCTGGTGTTGTTTGTCGTGCTCGCTTCGCACATCACTGCGGTGGTGCGAGATATCAACTTGTTGTTGCCGGTCATTCCAATCTACGTGGCCTTTGTATTGTTGGCGCCGTTGCTGGGCATTGGGGCTGCGCGGCTGTTCGCACTGCCAGCGGTGACGGCGCGGGCGGTGACGTTCAGTGCGTCGACCCGTAACTCGCTGGTGGTTTTGCCATTGGCGCTGGCCCTGCCGGAGGATGTGCGCGGTTTGGCCGCAACGGTGGTGATCCTGCAGACCCTGATCGAGCTGGTTGCCGAGTTGGCCTACGTTCGCCTGATCCCGGCAGTGGTGTGGCCCACCAGTCGGTAACCACGTAAATGTTCAGGTCTGTTCAGGCGCCATTCAGGGGCGCGTTCGGCACCATACGCCAGCGCTTCCCACCTGACAGGTCAACCGATGGATCACCGCAACCGTTTTCGCCTGGAGTCACTGGGTATTTTCCTGGTCGCTCTCTTGTTGTTCACAGTAGGTATCTGGGATCAGCAGCCCCAGGGTTTTGACGGGCGTTGGGCGCTGTTCCTGCAGGAAATGTATCGCCATGGTGCGAGTCTTTTCCCCACCACCTACGGCCAGCCCTATGCGGATTACCCCGGCACCGCGACCTTCTTCAGTTACCTATTCGCCCGATTGTTTGATGCGCCGAACCACTTGGCGAATGTGCTGCCCACGGCGCTCGCGTCGGCGGGGGTGATCGCGCTGATGTATCGCCTGCTGGCAACCTACAGCCGTGCCTGGTCGCTGCTGACGGTGCTGCTCACGCTGCTCACCGCCCAGTTACTCGAAAAGTCGCGCTCGGTGTGCCTGGATCAGATGGTCGCGTTGTTATGCGTGGGCAGTTTCTATCTGCTGCACACCGGCGAACGCCTCGGGTCACGGCTGAGGCAACTGGCGGTGTTCCCGCTGTTCATCCTGGGTTTTGCCATACGTGGGCCGCTGGGGTTGATTGAAGTCTGCGGGGTGGTGTGTGTGTATTGGGCGTTGGGCAAACCGGGGGTGCGTGTCCGGCAGATCCTGATCCACGGCGTTGTCGGTCTGGTGTTGCTCGCCGCGTGCTGGTGGTTACTGATGAAGCTTGCGCGGTTCAGTGGTGGCAATGCGTTTGCCGATGAAGTCTTCAAGATGCAAGTCGGTGGGCGTCTGGATGAGTCGGGTGAGCCGTTTTACTTTTACTTCCAACTGAGCTTGTACCGCTACTTCCCGGTGGTACCGCTGGCGTTTGCAACCCTGTTTGCGTTGCGCCATCGCTGGCCCGAGCGTTGGGGCAATGAGCACCTGCAATTGCTGGTGCGGTTCGGGGGCTGCGGCTTGATGATTCTGCTCGGCCTGTCGGTACCGCACTTCAAGCGCGCTTATTACATTCTGCCGATGGTGCCGATGTTTGCGGCTGTCGCTGCCTATGGACTGCTGCATGCGCAAGGCTGGCTGGTGGGCGTGCGTCGTGGCTACGAATGGCTGGTCGCGGCGCTGCCGGCGTTGTGCGTGGTTGTGTTGCTTGTGTGTCGACACGCCTGGCACAAGCAGGGCTACTGGCCGGAGATTTCCTTGCCGTTGATGATCGGCGTGCTGGTGGTGCTGCAAGCCGCAGCGTTGATTGCCTGGCAGCGAGCATGGCGGTTGGTGTGGCTCAGTCTGATCGCCCTGGCGGCGCAATGGCTGTTGCTGGTGACGGTGATAGAGCCGGCCAAGGACCTGCAATTCGATACTCGGCGGTTTGTCAGCCAGGTGGAGGCGTTGCGCCAGGCGCAGCCGGGCCCTTTGGTATTTGTCGACCTGGCACGGGATACCTGGGCGGTGCGCTACATGATGAACCTGGATCACGATGAACAGCCGCTGTTTGTCGGGCGACACGAGCTTGAGAAATTGGCGGCGCTGCCCCGGCCCTCGTGGGTGATCGTGTCGCGCAAGGAGACCGCGCTGTTGAAGGGGTCGCCGGTGGAGCACTTGGCGCTGAGCTATCAAGGGCGCTTGAATGACAACCCGCTGATGGTGTTTTTGCTCAAGTAAGGAGGCCCTTGAGCCAAGGGCCTGCCGAGCAGATGATTATTTACAACGGAAGCTTTCAGGCATCGTGACCGTGTAATTGCGCTGCACGCGGTCCTGGAAATTCAGATTCTGCAAACCCTGCTGTACCAGGAAGGCTTCTACCTTGGCGGCTTGGCAATCGTCGTTATAGGACGACGCCCGTAGCAGGTAGACCGCGCGCCTGCTCACTTCATCACGAGCGGTGACCCGGAAGATGGTGAGCGTGGTGTAGCCGGTGCGCTCCGAGGTCCCTACCGGGCCGTAGGAGGTGTTCGGGGTGCTGGTGCAGGTCAGTTGGTCGGTCTTTTTCTTGTTCTTCTTGCATTGGGTGGTGGTGCTGTTTGCCACTTGCCCGTATTCGGTGGCGGTGTAGCGATACGTCACCTGCTTGCTGTCGACATCCAGGGTAACGGTCATTTTGATCGGCGCGTGGTTCTTGGGCAGCGTGGTGTCGGTGAAGACATTGCGAAAGCCCTGGTCCTGCATGGCGCGGACCATGTCACGCAAGTAGTAGCGGGCGTTGAGCGAGTTTTCATCACTGCCGCCAGTGGAGGTCACCAGCACGGTTGCCTGTCGGTCGAAGTGATAGTCGGGATCAGGCGTCGCGTTGATCGCTACGTCCAGCTGCGTGGCACACCCACTGAGCAGGGCGGCCAGTATGAATAGGGTGCAAAGCAAGAAGCGGGTCATGAAAAAACCTTACAACTGAGATTTGGGTAAAGGCTGAACGATTGAGTCCAGCCAAAAATAACCCTCAATCGTCTTGCTGCGACATCGTGTCCGTAAATGCGTGAGTCGCATTAAATCGCAGGCAATAAAAAACCCCAAGGAACACATTGTTCCTTGGGGTTTCTCGGTATTTTGGTGCCCAGAGACGGAATCGAACCGCCGACACGGGGATTTTCAATCCCCTGCTCTACCGACTGAGCTATCTGGGCAACGGGGCGCATTAAACGGGTTTTTCAGGGGGTCGTCAAGCAAGTTTTCAAAAAATATTTAATTATTACCGTCGCTTACGTGCCGACCCCGGTTTTTGATCAATTATTGAGCAGGTGGGACGTAGCCTTCGGCCTGGGCGTATTCCTCGCCGGAAAAGAACTTGTCCATTTCGCCCTGCAGGTATTTGCGGTCTTCGGCGTTCATCATGTTCAGGCGTTTTTCGTTAATCAGCAGGGTCTGGTGTTTTTGCCAGTCGGCCCACGCCTGGGCGGAAACGTTATCGTAGATGTCCTGGCCTTTGGCACCCGGAAAAGGGGCACGTTCCAGGGCTGGCAGTTCTTCTTTGTACTTACGGCACATAACGGTGCGGGTCATGACGAAACTCCTGCGTTCAATACGTCGGCCGCGCGCTTGAGCAATGTTTTTACCGGGGCGGCAAGGCCCAGGCGCGGCGGGGTGGCGAGGTTATACCAGAGCCAGTCGGCCTCGGCCACGTGATGGGCGGTTTCCTCGACCTGGACCAGCCAGGGTTCGATGGCCAACTGGAAGTGGCTGAAGGTGTGGATCAGCCCCGGCAGTTCCTGATGCTTGCCCAGCGCGAGTGCATGCTGGTTGGCCAGGTGGTCAAGGTCGCCCAGGTCATCCAGCTCCGGCAAGCTCCACAAGCCGCCCCACAAGCCCGTAGACGGGCGACGGTAAAGCAGGATCGCGCCCTCGGCGTTCGCCAGCATGGGCATCAGCGTGCGCTTTTGCGGAATGGTCTTGCGCGGCTTGGGGATCGGGTAGCGCGTCTCCAGGCCGAGCATGTGGGCTTCGCAGCCTTTTTCCAGCGGGCACAACAAGCAACTGGGTTTGCTGCGGGTGCAGAGCGTGGCGCCCATGTCCATCATTGCCTGGGTGTAGGCGTTGACGCGGGTATGGGGTGTAAAGCGCTCTGCGGTGGCCCACAGCTGCTTGGCCACCTTGGGCTCGCCAGGGTAACCCTCTTGCGCGGTAAAGCGCGCCAGCACGCGTTTGACGTTGCCGTCGAGGATCGGCGCGCGCAGGCCCATACTCAGGCTGGCAATCGCGCCAGCGGTGGACAGGCCGATGCCCGGCAGCTCGGTGAGCTTTTCGACGTCGCGGGGAAACTCACCGCCGTATTCGGCGACAACGATCTTGGCGGTTTTTTGCAGGTTACGCGCCCGGGTGTAGTAGCCCAGGCCCGTCCACAGGTGCAGCACTTCGTCTTCCGGCGCGGCGGCCAGGGCTTCGACCGTGGGCAGAGACGCCATGAAACGGTCGAAATAATTGAGCACGGTGCTCACCTGGGTCTGTTGCAGCATGATCTCCGACACCCACACCCGATACGGCGTGATGCCCTGTTGCCAGGGCAGGTCGTGGCGGCCGTGGCGGTCGTACCAGTCCAGCACCGCCTGTGAAAACTGCTCGTTTTTCATCGGTTGAACAGGCCTTTCAATGCGTCTTTGAGCTTGGGATTAACCTTGTCGAGTTTCTCTTCCAGCTTCTCGTTCAGGCGATTGCCGGCCGCCTTGAGGGCGACCTGGCCCAGGCCGTCCTTGTCCAGGCGGCAGGCTTTGGCGCCCAGCTCCAGCGGGCCACGGCAGCGCAGCGGTACCTCTATGCCCTGGAAGTTGGCGCCGACCTGGCAGGCTGGGTCCGGCACGTCGCGCTTGTCGCCTTCAACGATGATGCCGACGCGGTAGTCCATACCCAGCACACGTAAATCCACATCACCGTTGCCGTTGAGCGTCAGGCCAGGAATGCGCACTTTCAGGTCGGGGTTGCTGGCCACGCCGTTACGGAACGTGAGGTTGCCGCGCAGTTCCTGGAAGGGCGTGTCCTTGCCGCCTGGCGTGGTGCTCAGGGTCTTGCGGTTGAGCAGGGCGATGCCGGTACACAGTTGCTGCTCAATGTTGGCATTGAGCAGCACACCGTTGTTGATCACGAGGCTGGCGGTGCCGTTGAGGCTGTCGATCAGGGCCTTCTGGCTGTTGCCGCGGCCGCTGAGGTTGCTGTCGAGGGTGAGCTGGCCTTTGACCGGCGGAGTTTTCCCTTGGGCCTGCAGGATGCGTTCAACAGGTACCTGCTTGATGTGGCTTTGCAGGGCCAGCACTGGCGTGTCCTGGCGCACGTCGAGTGTGCCGTTGGCCTGGAACGTGCCGTTGTAGAGGCCGCCGCTAAGGGTGTCGAGCTTGAGTTGCCCGTCAATGCCGGAGGCTTTAAGCACCGCATTTTGAATGGGCAATTGGCTAAGGGTCAGCTCGCCAAAGGCCAGGTCTGCATTTACGTCCAGGCTGCGCAGGCGCGTCAGCGGCAGCAGTTTGTCATTGCTCCAGGCACCTTTGGTCGGCGCCTCGGGCAATGGCGTGTTGCCGCCTGCCGCCATGGCGCCGGCCTCGCTGCTCTGTACTTCGGCCTGGCGTGCAGCGGTTGCACCTTTGGCGGCTTCGGATTTGGCCGGCAGGTAATTGTCGGCATTGAAGGTATCGCCCTTGAGCTGCACACGCAGGGACTGCTTGGCGAAATCATCCACGGCGACGCGGCCGGTGAAGGTGCTGCCATCGAGCTTCAGGTTCAGGTCTTCCAGGGCGACGCTGGTGGGCGTGCCCTTGAGGCGGCTCACCAGCTCGACCTTGCTCAGGCTACCTGGGGCCATGGCTGGCAGTGGGTGGCCGATGCTCTCAAGAAACTTGGCCAGGTCAAACTGGGCAACCGATAGGGCGCCGCTGATTTGCGGGGTTTTGTCCAGGTCATTGGCCTTCAGTTCGCCCAAGGCGCGCAATTGGTTGGCCGCCAGTTTCAGGTTGGTCCATTCGGCGACGTTGGCCGCCAGGTCCACCAGCAGTTGGCCCTGGGTAGAGAAGCTCACGGTCTTGCCTTGCAGCGGCTCGCCGGTGGCTTCACCGCTAAAGCGCATGTCTTCGAACTGGTAGCGCTTGAGGGCACGCTGGATGCGCAAGTTGCCGTTCAGCTCGGTCTTGACGCGCATCAGTGGCTGGTTGCTGCCCAGGAATGCGGTGAGTTTGAGCGGAATGCTGGCGCCTTCGTGGATGGCCCCGGCGCTCAACTGGATGCTCTCGGCACTCAATTGCTTGCCGGTTTGTTCATCGGTGTATTCAACACGAGCGTTGTTGATGGTCAGGCTGTCGATGTCCAGGCGGATCGGCTGTGGCGGTTTTTCCGGCTTGGTTTCGGCCACCGGCTCGACCGGCGCGGGAGCGGGAGTGTCCGTGGTTTCATCAGGCAGGTTCTTGCCGATGTCTTCCCAGTTGCCGTGGCCTTGCTTGTCGCGGTTCAGGCGCAGGTTCAGGCCCTCGACACGCACATCGCTCATCTGCACTTCGCGGCGCAGCAGCGGCAGTACGCGTACCGACAGGCCGAGCATCTGCAAATCGGCGAAAGGTTGAGTCGGTGCGGTCAGGGTCGCGACGCTGGCTTCGTGAAGCTCCAGGCCCAGCCAGGGGAACAGGCTCCAGCCGATATCGCCATTGAGCGTCAGCTCGATGTGGGCCTTGTCGCGGGCTATCTGGCGAATTTCTTCTTTGTAGTCGTTGGGATCGAAAAGGTGGGTCAGGGCAAAGCCGAGCGCCACAATGATCAGCAACAGCCCGAGAAGTACCAGACCCAGGATTTTGCCGAACGCTTTCATGGGCGAGTCCTTGTATGTCGATTTCAAAATGTAGCCGCAGAGTATAACGCCCGAAGGCCGGCGTCAGTTCACGGATCGTTACATTGTATCCACCGGCGTGGAAATGGGATTTTGACGTCAGAAAAATACAGACAATCCAAAAAAGGTAGTGGCAGTTTGATTTTTCTGTCATCCACTGGTGCTAATCTCTGCACGTTCGTCCGCCTTCTGCGACTTAAGGTCGCGCCTAAAAGGAAGTTTCACTCAACAAAACGGCCACGCTTTGCGTGCAAGGCCGAGGGAGAGAGCGCCCGACGGACGCATACCAATAACTGGGGGAAACACCAATGAGCACTAGCACTGTGGCCGGCACTGACGCCGCACAGCCTGCGTTCCTGTCCAAGGAGCGCATCATCGCCAAGCCGGGCTTCAACCGCTGGCTGGTTCCACCGGCCGCCCTGGCCATCCACCTGTGCATCGGCATGGCCTACGGCTTCTCGGTGTTCTGGCTGCCGTTGTCCAAGGCGCTGGGTATCACTGCGCCGGTGGCTTGCGCACCGGACATGGGCTTTATCGCTCAAGTCTTTTCGTCTCAATGCGACTGGCCCATCTCCATGCTGGGCTGGATCTACACCCTGTTCTTCATCTTCCTGGGCTGCTCCGCAGCGATCTGGGGCGGCTGGCTGGAACACGCCGGGCCGCGCAAGGCCGGGGTTGTCTCGGCGCTGTGCTGGTGTGGTGGCCTGCTGATCTCGGCCCTGGGTATCTATACCCACCAGATCTGGCTGATGTGGATCGGCTCCGGGGTCATTGGCGGCATTGGCCTGGGCCTGGGCTATATCTCGCCCGTTTCGACCTTGATCAAGTGGTTCCCGGACAAGCGCGGCATGGCGACCGGCATGGCGATCATGGGCTTCGGCGGCGGCGCGATGGTGGGTGCGCCCCTGGCTGCGGCACTGATGGGCCATTTCTCTTCGCCCACCAGCGTGGGCGTATGGCAGAGCTTTGTGGTCATGGCGGCGATTTATTTCGTGTTCATGATCGGTGGCGCCCTGCTGTATCGCGTACCGCCGACCGGCTGGAAGCCTGAGGGCTGGACCGCGCCGGCGAAAAAAGCCAGCAATGCGATGATCACTCACCGTCACGTGCATGTGAATGTGGCGTGGAAAACCCCGCAGTTCCGCCTGGTATGGCTGGTGCTGTGCCTGAACGTGTCTGCCGGTATCGGCATCTTGGGCATGGCCTCGCCGCTGCTGCAGGAAGTGTTCGGCGGCAAGTTGTTGGGTGTTGATGTGCCATTTGGCCAATTGGATGCGGGCCAGTTGGCCTCCATTGCAGCCATTGCCGCTGGTTTTACCGGCCTGTTGAGCCTGTTCAACATCGGTGGCCGGTTCTTCTGGGCCTCGTTCTCTGACTACCTGGGGCGTAAAAATACCTACTTCGTGTTCTTCGCCCTGGGCTTTGCCCTGTACGCGCTGATCCCGAACCTGGGGCATCTGGGCAACGTGGCGCTGTTTGTGGCGGCGTTCTGCATCATCCTGTCGATGTACGGCGGTGGTTTTGCCACGGTTCCGGCCTACCTGGCCGACCTGTTCGGCACCCAGATGGTTGGCGCGATCCACGGTCGCCTGTTGACCGCCTGGGCCGCTGCGGGCGTGTTGGGCCCGGTGCTGGTGAACTACCTGCGTGAATACCAGTTGAGCATCGGCGTTGAACGCGCCGCGGCCTACGACATCACCTTGTACATCCTCGCCGGCTTGCTGGTGCTGGGCTTCATCTGCAACCTGCTGGTGCGCCCGGTGGCCGATAAGTACTTCATGACTGATGCAGAACTTGCCGCCGAACAGGCGCTGGGCCATGACAAAGGTGCCGATGCCACCACCGTGCTGGAGTGGAAGGCCTCCGCCGCCAGCAAGCCGCTGGCGATTGCCGCGTGGCTGGTAGTGGGTATTCCGCTGGCGTGGGGTGTGTGGGTGACCCTGCAGAAGACGGCGGTACTGTTCCACTGACACCGCAATAAGGGTGGGCCCGGCTCCTGTGGGGCCGGGCTAATGTGGGAGCTGGCTTGCCTGCGATACAGGCACCTCGGTGTACCAGTTGCCTCGCAGTGATGCTATCGCAGGCAAGCCAGCTCCCACAAAAGCCAGCTCCCACATAAGCCCATGCTCACATGTATGCACATGTCTATCCCCGACATTCCTCGCTCCAACTCGTCAGTCTTATCCCCTTCGTTGTTTCTGTTTAGCGCCTGCGCCCCTATAATGGCTGCCTTTTTCGCCCAATGATTTTGCGGAGCTGGTGATGGCCGAACGTAAGGCATCTGTCGAGCGCGACACTCTGGAAACCCAGATCAAAGCCTCGATCAACCTGGATGGCACCGGAAAGGCCCGATTCGATATCGGTGTACCTTTTCTTGAGCACATGCTGGACCAGATCGCCCGTCACGGGCTGATCGACCTGGATATCGTCGGCAAAGGCGACCTGCATATCGACGACCACCACATGGTGGAAGACGTGGGCATCACCCTCGGCCAGGCGTTTGCCAAGGCCATCGGCGACAAAAAAGGCATCCGTCGCTACGGCCATGCCTATGTCCCGTTGGATGAAGCGCTGTCCCGGGTGGTCATCGACTTCTCCGGGCGTCCGGGTTTGCAGATGCACGTGCCTTACACCCGCGCGAACGTGGGCCGTGGCTTTGACGTTGACCTGTTCCAGGAATTCTTCCAGGGCTTTGTCAACCACGCACTGGTCAGCCTGCACATCGACAACCTGCGCGGCACCAACACCCACCACCAGATCGAAACCGTGTTCAAGGCTTTCGGCCGCGCGTTGCGCATGGCTGTGGAAGTCGATGAGCGCATGGGCGGGCAAATGCCGTCGACCAAGGGCGTTCTGTAATGCAGACGGTCGCGGTTATCGATTACGGCATGGGTAACCTGCACTCGGTGGCCAAGGCCCTTGAGCATGTAGGTGCCGGCAAGGTGCTGATCACCAGCGATGCCAACGTGATTCGCGAAGCCGACCGCGTGGTGTTCCCCGGCGTTGGCGCGATTCGCGATTGCATGGCCGAGATCCGCCGCCTGGGCTTTGACAGCCTGGTGCGCGAAGTCAGCCAGGACCGCCCCTTCCTCGGTATCTGCGTGGGCATGCAGGCTTTGCTCGACAGCAGTGAAGAGAACGGCGGTGTCGACTGCATCGGGGTGTTTCCGGGCCAGGTGAAGTTCTTCGGCAAAGACCTGCATGAAGAGGGCGAGCACCTCAAAGTCCCGCACATGGGCTGGAACGAAGTGCGCCGCACCGTCGACCACCCGCTGTGGCACGACATTCCGGACATGGCGCGTTTCTACTTCGTGCACAGCTACTACATCGCCGCCGGTAACCCGCGCCAGGTGGTGGGTGGCGGGCATTACGGCGTCGATTTTGCCGCCGCGCTGGCCGATGGTTCGCGCTTTGCCGTGCAGTTCCACCCGGAGAAGAGCCATACCCATGGCCTGCAATTGCTGCAGAACTTCGCCGCTTGGGATGGTCGCTGGTAATGGCCAAGAAACCGAAGCCGCCGATCTTGAACCTCACGCCCGAGCAGGAGCGTGCGGCCACCGACAAGATCAAACGTTTCATGGAAGACCGCTTCGAGCTCAAGCTGGGTTCGTTCGAGGTCGCCGAGATTCTTGAGCTGTTCACCACCGAAGTGGCGCCGCATTATTACAACAGGGCGGTTTTCGACACGCAGACGCTCCTTAAGGAAAGGTTCGAAAGCATCGAAAGCGACTTGTGGTCGCTTGAGAAACCCTGATTTCCCAAGCATTGCTGAATATCGAATAAGGTTTGCCAGATGCTGATTATCCCCGCTATCGATCTCAAGGACGGCGCTTGTGTCCGCCTGCGCCAAGGCCGCATGGAAGATTCCACGGTGTTCTCCGATGACCCGGTGAGCATGGCTGCCAAATGGGTAGAAGGGGGCTGCCGTCGTCTGCATCTGGTGGACTTGAACGGCGCCTTCGAAGGCCAGCCGGTCAATGGCGAGGTGGTCACCGCCATCGCCAAACGCTACCCGAACCTGCCGATCCAGATCGGCGGTGGTATCCGCTCCCTGGAAACCATCGAGCACTACGTCAAGGCGGGCGTGAGCTACGTGATCATCGGCACCAAGGCCGTGAAAGACCCGGCCTTCGTCGCCGAAGCCTGCCGCGCGTTCCCCGGCAAGGTTATCGTCGGCCTGGATGCTAAAGACGGCTTTGTTGCCACCGATGGCTGGGCTGAAATCAGCACCGTGCAGGTGATCGACCTGGCCAAACAGTTCGAAGCCGACGGCGTGTCCGCCATCGTTTATACCGACATCGCCAAAGACGGCATGATGCAGGGCTGCAACGTTCCGTTCACCGCAGCCCTGGCAGCGGCCACCAAGATTCCGGTGATCGCCTCGGGCGGCATTCACAACCTGGGTGACATCAAGTCGCTGCTGGACGCCAAGGCTCCCGGCATTATCGGCGCCATCACCGGCCGTGCGATCTATGAAGGTACCCTGGACGTCGCCGAAGCTCAGGCTTACTGCGACGCCTACAACGGCTGAGGACTGACCATGGCGCTGGCCAAACGCATCATCCCTTGCCTGGACGTCGACAACGGTCGTGTGGTCAAGGGCGTCAAGTTCGAGAACATCCGTGATGCCGGCGACCCGGTAGAAATCGCCCGTCGCTACGATGAGCAAGGTGCCGACGAGATCACCTTCCTCGACATCACCGCCAGCGTCGATGGCCGCGACACCACGCTGCATACCGTCGAGCGCATGGCCAGCCAGGTATTTATCCCGCTGACCGTGGGCGGTGGCGTGCGCACCGTGCAAGACATCCGCAACCTGCTTAATGCCGGTGCGGACAAGGTCTCGATCAACACCGCCGCCGTGTTCAACCCTGAGTTTGTCGGCGAAGCCGCGCAACACTTCGGCTCGCAATGCATCGTGGTGGCTATCGACGCCAAAAAGGTGTCCGGCCCGGGCGAAACCCCGCGCTGGGAGATCTTCACCCACGGCGGGCGCAAGCCTACCGGGCTGGACGCGGTGGAGTGGGCGATGAAGATGGAAGGCCTGGGCGCCGGTGAAATCCTGCTGACCAGCATGGACCAGGACGGCATGAAAAACGGTTTCGACCTGGGCGTCACCCGCGCCATCAGTGATGCCCTGGGCATCCCGGTGATCGCGTCGGGCGGCGTCGGCAACCTGCAACACTTAGCCGATGGCGTGCTCGAAGGCCATGCCAGCGCGGTGCTGGCGGCGAGTATTTTTCACTTTGGTGAATACACCGTGCCCGAGGCCAAGGCCTATATGGCGGCGCGCGGTATCGTCGTGCGCTAAACGCTGCTGGACACCATGGCAGGCTCGCGGCACTCTCTGCGCTTGCCATGGATTCCGGTAGCCTTCATGTTCAAACACCTGCTGCTCGCCCTCGCCAGTTCCTCCATGTTCATGGCGGCTACGGCACACGCCGAACAACCGTCTGACGCCTCCCTGGTGTTGCTGACGGAAAATTTTCCGCCCTACAACATGGCGAAAAACGGCAAGAACTTCGCCAAGGACGAGAACATCGAAGGCATCGCCGTAGACATCATGCGCGAAACCTTCCAGCGTGCCGGCATTTCCTACAACCTGACCCTGCGCTTCCCGTGGGAACGAATCTACAAGCTCGCCCTGGAAAAACCCGGTTACGGTGTGTTTGTGATGGCGCGTCTGCCAGACCGTGAAGCCTTGTTCAAATGGGTCGGCCCCATCGGCCCGGATGATTGGGTACTGCTGGCCAAGGCCGACAGCAAGATTCAGCTAGAAAGCCTGGAGCAAGCGCGCCGCTACAAGATTGGCGCCTACAAAGGCGACGCCATTGCCGAAAGCCTCGACAAGCAGGGGCTCAAGCCGATGGTCGCCCTGCGTGACCAGGACAATGCGCAAAAGCTCATGGAAGGCCAGATCGACCTGTGGGCCACCGGCGATCCTGCCGGGCGTTACCTGGCGCGGCAGGTGGGGGTAAACGGGCTCAAGACGGTGTTGCGGTTCAACAGTGCGCAGCTTTACCTGGCGTTGAACAAGGACGTGCCGGATGAGGTGGTGGCCAGGCTCCAGGCCGCATTGGATGAGTTACGCAACAGCGGCCGTATAGACGAAATCATGGCGCGTTACCTCTGAAGTCGGCAGGATGAACATGATCAACAATGTGGGAGCGGGGTTGCCCGCGATAACATTGGATCAGCCAATACCTGTGTGACCGACACTCCGCCATCGCGGGCAAGCCCGCTCCCACAGTAGATCTTTGCGATCTTCCTTAACGGTAAATACCGTCCTTGCCATGCCCGGCCATCGCCCGATTACTGCGCACGCTGATCATCAACTTGATATCGATCCACTCCACGCCCTGGGCCTTGAGCTTGGGCAATTCGCGCTCCAGCACCGCCAGCGTCTGTGGGTAAGGATGCCCGATCATGACTGCCGAACCCTGCTTATGTGCCAGTTTGATCGCGGTCTGCAGTTGCGTGGTAATCGCTGCCTCGGTGCGTTCGTCATCGAGAAATACATCCCGCGACACATGGGCCAAACCGATCTTCTGTGCCTCGGCGGCGGCGACGGTTTGCGCACTGGTGCGGCTGTCGACGAAGAACTTGTGACGCCGTTGCAACTCACCCATCAGCCAGGCCATCGCTACCGGTTGTGCAGTCATGCGGCTGCCCATGTGGTTGTTGATACCGGCGGTGTAGGGCACGGCTTCAAATGCCGCGTCCAGGCGCTTGCCCAGTTCTTCGATGGACAGCTCCGGGTGCCAGGCGAATGGGCCGGTGGCCGGGTCCATAGGCATGTGCAGGATCACGATCTTGCCAGCCTTGTGGGCCTCACGGGCGAATTCGGCGGCGTGGGGCGTGTCCGGCATGATGGCGGCGGTCACCGGGCCGGGTAGCGCAAGCACGCGACGATCCCGAGGCAGGTTTTGCCCCAGGTCGTCGATGATAAGCGTCAGGTAGGCTTTGTGCGGTTCGCCGGCAGGGGCCGCTTGAGCGACCCCTGCCAGGCTGCACAGCACAGCGAAGATCAGGGCAAAGCGCATGATCAACGGCTGCGGGTGATGCTCAAGCCCTTGAGCAGGCTGAGTGCCTGGGCCAGTTGGTAGTCATCGTCCTGGGGCATCGGCTTGGCCTTGGCGCGGCTGCCGGTTGGCTGGTCGGCGCCGCCGTTGCCATTGCCCAGGTGACCTTGCAGATCGGCCTCTTTGTAGTATTCGCCATCGATCTCGTTGGTGATCTTGGCGCGGCGTACTTCGATGTCCGGCACGATGCCCTGGGCCTGGATCGAGCGGCCGTTAGGCGTGTAGTACAGCGCCGTGGTGATCTTCAGTGCGCGTTCGTTGTTCAGCGGCAATACGGTCTGCACCGAGCCTTTGCCGAAGCTGGTGGTGCCCATCAGCACGCCGCGCTTGAGGTCTTGCAGGGCGCCGGCGACGATTTCCGAGGCCGAGGCGCTGCCGCCGTTGATCAGCACCGCCAACGGCACGTTTTCGCTCAAGTCGTTGCCGGTGGCCGAGAAGCGCAGTTCGGAGTTGGCAATCCGGCCTTTGGTATAAACGATCAGGCCCTTGGTGACAAAGTGGTCGACCACTTCAACCGCCGACTGCAACACGCCGCCTGGGTTGTTACGCAGGTCAAGCACGATGCCGTTGAGCTTCTTGCCGTTGTCTTTGCGCAGCTTGGCCAGGGCCTTGGCCACTTCGTCGCCGGTCTTGACCTGGAACTGGGTGATACGGATGTAACCGTAGCCCGACTCCAGCAACTGGCTCTTCACGCTCTTGACCGTGATGGTCGCACGGGCCAGGGTCACGTCAAACGGGTTGCCGCCGTCGCGTACCAGGGTGAGGGTGATCTTCTGGCCGAGCTTGCCGCGCATCTTGTCGACGGCTTCGGTCATGGTCTGGCCACGGGTCGGCTGGCCATTGATCTTCACGATCAGGTCGCCGGCCTGGATGCCGGCCTTGGACGCTGGGGTGTCGTCGATGGGCGAGACCACTTTGATCTGGCCGTCTTCGGAGCCCACTTCGATGCCCAGGCCGCCGAACTCACCACTGGTGCTTTCCTGCAGCTCGGCGAAATCTTCCGGGCCCAGGTAGGCGGAGTGCGGGTCGAGGTTGCTGAGCATGCCCTTGATGGCATTTTCCAGCAGGGCCTTGTCGTCTACGGGTTCGACATACGCTGCCTTGATCCGGTCCATGACCTCGGCAAAGGTGCGCAGCTCGTCCAGCGGCAATGGCGCCTTGGTCGTCGCAGCCATGGCAGGTGCAGCCGGTGCGGCCTGGTCGGCAAAAGCCAGAGGCGCGCCGATCACCAGAGCGATCGTCAGGGCCAGCGAAGTGAGGCGGGACAAATGCAGCATGTCGAACGAACTCCTAATGTAGATGCGACCCTATCCTTGGGACCGGCACCATTGTGCAGGGTCGCTCGGGCGGCCCTGCTGACGAATAGCAAAGTACAGCGCCGGGGTGTCCTGACCACCACTGTTACCGACAGTGGAGATGGATTCACCGGCTTTTACAACATCACCTGCCGACTTGAGTAGTGTCTGATTGTGGCCGTAAAGGCTCAAATAGCCATTACCGTGGTCAAGAATCACCAGCAAGCCGGCGCCCCGCAACCAATCGGCGAACACCACGCGCCCACCATGCACGGCGTGGACCTGGCTGCCGGCAGAGGCGCTGATCATCACGCCATCCCACTTGGCACGGGTGTCATCGCCACGGGTTTCCCCAAAGCGTGCCAGTAATCGACCATCAACCGGCCATGGAAGTTTGCCCCGAGCTGAAGCAAAAGGGCCACCGAAGGACTCGCCACTGCTGGAAACCAGCGGGCCAGGGGCTGCACGCGCCGGTTTGCGCGGGGCCGGAGCGTCGCTGGTGGCAGCCAGTTCGGCCTCACGCTGACGCTTTTTTTCGGCTTCCTGCTGGGCGATCAGCGCTTTTTGCCGCGCTTCTTCGGCCTCGCGTGCCTGGCGGGCCAGGGTTTCTTCGATAGTCTTGAGGACTTTGGCCAGGTCGGCCTGGTCCTGCTCGCGTGCCTGGAGCTTGGCGTCGCGGGCTTTTACGTCGCTGTTGAGCTTGGCCAGGGCCTGCTGGCGTTCCTTGCGCACCTTGTCCAACTGATCACGCTGGGTGTCGAGGGCGGTTTTCTGGTCGAGCAGTTGCGATTGCTGGTCGGCAATCTCCTGCTCGACATTGGCCAATTGGCGCAGGGTTTCGTTAAACCCCTTCAATTGCGCCAGGCGTGCCTGGCTCAGGTAGTCGTAATAGGTGAGGGTACGGGCGAATTTTTCCGGGTTCTGCTGGTTGAGCAGCAGCTTGAGGTACTCCTGGCGTCCGCTCTGGTACGCGGCACGGGCCTGGATCGCGATCAGGCGTTGCTGTTCAACGCGTGCGCTCTGGAGTTTTTTTTTCTCAGCGTCGAGTCGCTCCAGTTCCGACTCGCTCTTCTTTAGTTCTTTTTGCAGCTCCTGGACCTGCTTCTCCAGCTTGCCCATCTCGGTTTCCGTGCCGCGCAGGTCTTTCTGCACCCCGGATTTTTCTTCCTGGAGCTTGCCGAGCAGTTTTTTCAGCTCGGTAATGTCCTGACGCGTAGCGTCCAACTGTTGTTGGGTTTGTGCGCGCTCATCGGCAAATGCCGGTTGGAGCAGGCAGACAAGAGCAAGGGTGATCAAGGCGCGAAGCATAGAGGCGGGCGACACCAGGGGAAAAGGACGGCCTAGTATGCCCGCCAAGCGCTGCAAAAAAAACGCCCAATTGGGGCGGTAGGGCAAGATAGCCGCCGAGTGGCGATGGTATGGCAAAAAGACATCTATCAAACACCACAAAACCAATGTGGGAGCGGGCTTGCCCGCGATTGCGGTGGGTCAGCGACATAGAGGTCGACTGATTAGCCGCTATCGCGGGCAAGCCCGCTCCCACACTGTTTTGTGGCGCACTTTGGATCAGACCAGGATCGAGGTCCCGGTCATCTCCTTCGGTTGCTCCAGCCCCATCAGTTTCAGCATGGTCGGCGCCACATCCGCCAGCACGCCACCTTCACGCACTTTCAGGTCACGTTTGCCGACATAGATGAACGGTACCGGCTCGGTGGTGTGGGCTGTGTGAGCCTGACCAGTGGATTCGTCGGACATCTGTTCGCAGTTGCCATGGTCAGCGGTGATCAGTGCTTCGCCACCGACTTTGTCCAGCGCATCCACGATGCGGCCAACACATTTATCCAGGCATTCCACGGCCTTGACCGCCGCTTCCAGGTTGCCGCTGTGGCCAACCATGTCGCCGTTGGCGTAGTTGACGACGATCACGTCGTAACGCTGGTGATCAATGGCGTCGACGATCTTGTCGGTCACTTCCGGTGCGCTCATTTCCGGCTGCAAGTCGTAGGTAGCGACTTTTGGCGACGGGATCAGGATGCGCTCTTCGCCGGGGAACGGCTCTTCGCGGCCACCGGAGAAGAAGAACGTCACGTGGGCGTATTTCTCGGTTTCGGCGATGCGCAGCTGGGTCTTGCCGTTTTTAGCCAGGTAGTCGCCCAGCACGTTCTCCAGGCTGCCCGGGGCGAATGCCGACGGGGCCGGGATGTTGGCGGCGTATTGAGTGAGCATGACGAACTCGACCTTCGGCTGGCGCGCGCGTTCGAAGTCCTTGAAGCCTTCATCGACGAACACATGGCTCAGTTCACGGGCGCGGTCGGCGCGGAAGTTCATGAACACCACGGCGTCGCCGTCTTCGACCTTCACCGGTTCGCCGATGGTGGTGGCTTTGACGAATTCATCGCTTTCACCTCGGGCGTAGGCCGCTTCCAGGCCTTCCTGGGCGGTGGCTGCGTTGAATTCGGCCTGGCCGTCGACGATCAGGTTGTACGCCTGGGCGACACGGTCCCAGCGGTTGTCGCGGTCCATGGCGAAGTAACGGCCCACCAGGCTGGCGATACGGCCCTTGCCCAGAGCGGCGAAGGTGGTATCCAGCAGTTCGATGGAGGATTGCGCGCTTTTAGGCGGCGTGTCGCGGCCGTCGAGGAAGGCGTGCAGATAGATTTTGTCAGCGCCGCGCTTGAACGCCAGTTCGGCCATGGCGACCAAGTGATCCTGATGGCTGTGTACGCCGCCGTCCGACAACAGGCCCATGAAGTGCACGGCCTTGCCCGCGGCAACGGCTTTATCGACCGCGGCGCAGATGGTCGGGTTCTCGAAGAACTCGCCATCGCGGATCGCCTTGGTGACACGAGTGAAGTCCTGGTACACCACTCGTCCGGCACCGAGGTTCATGTGGCCGACTTCCGAGTTGCCCATCTGGCCGTCCGGCAGGCCCACGTCCATGCCGGAACCTGAGATCAGGCCGTTGGGCACGGTGGCGGTCAGGCGGTCCAGTACCGGCTTGTTGGCCGAGTACACCGCGTTGTCGTGGTGGCTTTCACTGTGTCCGAAGCCATCGAGAATTATCAGGACCAAAGGTTTAGGCGTGGTAGTCATAGATCCTCTCGCGGCGCTAATAAAGGAAGACAATTGAAAAGGGAGTGGCAGTTTAAAGCGAAGTTCCAACCACGTCACCGCTTTACGGGGGTTGGCCCCCCCTGGCGGCTGTGTATACTTACCGCCATTTTAACGCCCTGGAACCTCCTTGATGGTTGATCACCTGATTGCATTTGCCACTGCCCACTACCTGCTCGTGGGTGCCTTCGTCATCCTGCTGGCGCTGCTGATCGCGCATGAACTGAGCCGCGGTGGTCGCAGCCTGAGCACGTCGGAGCTGACCGCGCTGGTCAACAAGGATGAGGCCGTTGTCGTCGATATTCGCCCGGCCAAGGATTATGCCGCTGGCCACATCGTTGGTGCCCTGAACATTCCTCAGGACAAGCTGATCGCGCGCTTGGCCGAGCTGGAAAAATACAAGGCCAAGACCATTATCCTGGTCGACGCCCAAGGCCAGCACTCGGGCACCCACGCCCGCGAGATGCTCAAGACCGGCTTCACCGCCGCCAAGCTGTCGGGTGGTATCAGCAGCTGGCGTGGCGATAACCTGCCGTTGGTGAAGTGATATGAGCCAGGTTGTCGTATATTCCAGCGATTATTGCCCGTTTTGCATTCGAGCCAAGCAGCTGCTGCAGAGCAAGAAGGTCGCCTTCGAAGAGATCAAGGTTGATGGCAAGCCTCAGGTGCGCGCCGAAATGGCCCAGAAGGCTGGCCGCACGTCGGTCCCGCAGATCTGGATCGGCACCCGGCATATCGGTGGTTGCGATGACCTGTTCGCTCTGGAGCGCGCCGGTAAACTTGATGCGCTGCTGTCCGTCTGACTGCCAACCCCTTAAGAACCCCAAGATAAAGAAGGATCTGCGATGACTGATCAACAGAACACCGAAGCAGCAGAAGCTCAAGGCCCACAGTTTTCGCTGCAGCGCATCTACGTGCGTGACCTGTCGTTCGAAGCGCCAAAAAGCCCGGCGATCTTCCGTCAGGAATGGACCCCAAGCGTTGCGCTGGACCTGAACACCCGTCAGAAAGCCCTGGAAGGCGACTTCCACGAAGTCGTGCTGACCCTGTCGGTTACCGTCAAGAATGGTGAAGAGGTCGCTTTCATCGCTGAAGTGCAACAGGCCGGTATCTTCCTGATCCAGGGCCTGGACGAAGCGTCCATGAGCCACACCCTGGGCGCGTTCTGCCCGAACATCCTGTTCCCGTATGCCCGTGAGACCCTGGACAGCCTGGTCACCCGTGGTTCGTTCCCGGCCCTGATGCTGGCCCCGGTGAACTTCGATGCCCTGTACGCCCAAGAGCTGCAGCGCATGCAACAGGAAGGCGCGCCAACCGTTCAGTAATTTGCTGAGCGATGCCGTTCTAAAATGTGGGAGCGGGCTTGTGTGGGAGCTGGCTTGCCTGCGATAGCATCACTGCGGTGTGACTGACACACCGAGGTGCCTGCATCGCGGGCAAGCCCGGCTCCCACCCAAGCCCCCTCCCACATTTGTTTTGCGTTTTATTTAAAGCCCAGTTGTCGCCAGCCTTCGTAAACAGCGACGGCCACGGTGTTCGACAGGTTCAGGCTGCGGCAGCCTTCACGCATCGGCAAGCGCAGGCGATGGCCATCGGGCAATGCGTCGAGCACCTCGGCCGGCAGGCCCCGGCTTTCCGGGCCGAACAGGAAGGCATCGCCCTCGGCAAAGCTGGCATCGTGAAACGGCCGCGAGCCCTTGGTGGTGAACGCGAACAGCCGAGGGTGGCCCAGGCTCTCCAGGCAACTGGCCAGGTCGGCATGGCGCTTGAGGGTGGCGTACTCGTGGTAGTCCAGCCCGGCGCGGCGCAGGCGCTTGTCGTCCATGTCAAAGCCCAGCGGCTCGATCAAATGCAGGTGGCAGCCACTGTTGGCGCACAGCCTGATAACGTTGCCGGTATTCGGCGGAATTTCTGGTTGAAAAAGGATGACGTGAAACATGCACGGCTCCGAAGGCAAAGATGCGCTGCATTCTACCCCCGAAGACGACCCGAGACCGAAGCTATTGCCGAGGGTGTTGGGCTCATTGGCGATTGTCGGCTTGATGATTGGCTTGATGATCGGTCGCTTGACCACCCCCGAGCCGCTTGAGCTGCAACAGGTAGAACCTGCGGCGGATGGTTTGGTGGTGTGGTTCAACGACGAACCCAAGCTGCACGGCGAGCATATCGACGGCACCGTGGCGTTGCTGTTTGACGCCCAGGGCAAAGCTGCCAGCGGGCAGCTCAAGGTCAATGACAAGGACGTGAATTGGCGCATCCGCAAGACCGACGCTGGCCTGCTGCTGAATCTGGTGGCGGCTCGGCCGTTGCGTGGGGAGTGGAGCGGTGCAGAGGTCGATGGCCGCTGGCGGCTGGAGATCCATCTCCAAGAGCAATAAAAGAGGGAGTTCCCGGCCTGCCTGTACCAGGGCTCCCAAAACGGGGTGAAGCCTGAGGCTTCGGTGTTAAAGAGGGGATTCTCGGCCTGCCTGTACCAAGGTCCCCGAAACTGGGTAGTACTGGGGTTATTGCAGGGGGCGTGCCAAAACTTGCAATTGCTGCTGGAAAAAAATGCCAAAAAGCGCAAAGCCCCGGAATACGGGGCTTTGTTTGTTTCTACTGCCAAGAAATTTGTAGCGAAAGCGATAGGCGAGTTTTCTGGTCTGTGCTCAATGCCGGTTCATCGTGCATTGAAGCGGTGCACAGTCTGCAGGCATTGCACAAAACCAATGTGGGAGCTGGCTTGCCTGCGATGACGGCGTGTCAGCCCTATACTGGGTGACTGACACACCGTCATCGCGGGCAAGCCCGGCTCCCATACGGGGCCTTCAGCGGTCTTGGGGTTCAGGCTTCATCACCCTCGTCATCATCCCCACCATCCACCTTCATTCCCAATTCCTTGATCTTGCGCGTCAGGGTATTGCGCCCCCAACCCAGCAGCACGGCGGCATCACGGCGGCGGCCGGCGGTGTGTTTGAGCGCGGTCTCGATCATGATCCGCTCGAACGCTGGCACGGCGCTGTCCAGCAGGTTCGACTGGCCGCGTGCCAAGGCCTGGTCGGCCCATTGGCGCAGCGC
Source organism: Pseudomonas sp. FSL L8-0168 (assembly GCF_037976155.1). Lineage (NCBI taxonomy): Bacteria > Pseudomonadati > Pseudomonadota > Gammaproteobacteria > Pseudomonadales > Pseudomonadaceae > Pseudomonas > Pseudomonas sp. FSL L8-0168. The sequence continues at coordinate 5,725,758 of NZ_CP150262.1, forward strand.
CTGTTCCCAGTTGGTCACGGGAGCCGAGTCCTGCGGCAGGCTCAGCAGCTCCGGCGGCAGGTCGCTGATGTGCACTTCGCGCCCGGAGGCCATTACGGTGATCCAGCGGCAGGTGTTCTCCAGCTGGCGCACGTTGCCGGGCCACGGCAGATTCTTGAGGTATTCCTCGGTCTCGCTTTTGAGCAGCTTGGGCTCCACCGCCAGCTCCAGGGCGGCGCGGCTGAGGAAATGGCGGGCGAGGGTAGGGATATCTTCGCGGCGGTCCGACATGCGCGGAATGTGGATGCGGATCACGTTGAGGCGGTGGAACAAGTCCTCACGGAATTTACCCGCATGCACCAGTGTTTCCAGGTTCTGGTGGGTGGCCGCGATGATGCGCACATCCACCTTCACCGGCGTATGCCCGCCCACACGATAGAACTCGCCGTCAGCCAGCACGCGCAGCAAGCGAGTCTGGGTGTCGGCCGGCATGTCGCCGATTTCATCAAGGAACAGTGTGCCGCCGTCCGCCTGTTCAAAGCGTCCGCGACGCAGGTTGGCTGCCCCGGTGAACGCGCCTTTTTCATGGCCGAACAACTCGGACTCCATCAAATCCTTGGGAATCGCCGCCATATTCAGTGCGATAAACGGCGAGGCCGCCCGAGGGCTGTGGCGGTGCAGGGCGTGGGCCACCAGTTCTTTACCGGTCCCCGATTCGCCGTTGATCAGCACGGTGATGTTGGAATGGCTCAAGCGCCCGATGGCGCGAAACACTTCCTGCATCGCCGGCGCTTCCCCGATGATTTCCGGAGTACGGGTCAGGGTCGGCGGCGCTTCCTGGTTCTGTTGTTCCTGGGCGTGCTGGTTGGCGCGTTTGACCAGCGCTACCGCCTCATCCACGTCAAATGGCTTGGGCAGGTATTCAAAGGCGCCGCCCTGATAGGACGCGACAGCGCTGTCCAGGTCCGAGTGGGCGGTCATGATGATCACCGGCAAGCGCGGGTGCTGCTCGCGAATGCGCGCCAGCAAGTCCAGGCCACTGGCCCCAGGCATGCGGATATCGGAAATGATCACGTCCGGTTGCTGACGTGCCAGGCGGCTCATCACCCCATCGGCGCTGTCGAAGCTCTGGGTGGTCATGCCTTCTTGTTGCAAGGCTTTTTCGAGGACCCAGCGGATAGAACGGTCGTCGTCGACGATCCAGACAGTTTCACTACGGCTCATGTCGTGGGGGCTCCTTGTTCCAATGGCAGGAAGATCGAGAACGTGGTGTGGCCGGGGTGGCTCTCACATTCGATCAGGCCCTGGTGCTGGCTGATGATGTTCTGGGTAATGGCCAGGCCCAGCCCGGTACCGTCCGGGCGGCCGCTGACCATGGGAAAAAAGATGGTTTCCTGCAGCTCCGCAGGAATGCCGGGGCCGTTGTCGATGATCTCGACCTTGGTCACCAGGCGATGGCGCACATGGCCGATGGTGAACTGGCGCAGGGCGCGGGTGCGCAAACTGATGCGGCCCAGGCGCAGCTCGTTCTGGCTGCTGATGGCCTGCATGGCGTTGCGCACGATGTTGAGCACCGCCTGGATCATCTGCTCGCGGTCGATCAACACGTCGGGAATGCTTGGGTCGTAGTCGCGCACCAAGGTGATGCAACCTTGGCTTTCGGCCTCGACCAATTGGCAGACGCGCTCCAGCACCTCATGCACGTTGGTCATCGCCAGGGACGGCAGCTTGTTGGAGCCGAGCATACGGTCTACCAGGTTACGCAGACGGTCGGCTTCTTCGATGATGACGTTGGTGTAGTCCTTGAGGTGCTCGTCCGGCAGCTCGCGGGACAACAACTGTGCCGCGCCGCGAATGCCGCCCAACGGGTTCTTGATCTCATGGGCGAGGCCGCGCACCAGCATCTTGCTGGTTTCTTGCTTGGACAGCTGTGCTTCCTCCTTGGTGATACGCAGCAGGCGGTCGCGGGGGTGGACTTCGAGCAGCAACAGGGTCGCGCCATTGCTCAGGATTGGGGTTACGGCGTAGTCGACGGTCAACGTTTGCCCGGTCAGCGCGGTGAGCATCGCTTCGCGCTTGGTGAACGGGTGTGCCTGCTCCACGGCCTGGCGCAACGAGCTCAAGGCTTCGGCCGACTCGGTGAACAATTCGCTGATGAACTGCCCATGGCTGCGCTGGCCGCTGATCGCCAGGAGCATCTCCGCCGCCGGGTTCATGTACTCAAGGCGCAGGTCGGCATTGAGCAGGATGGTCGCGGTGGTCAGGTTGTCGAGTAACAAACGGTGCAGTGCATCGCTGATGGTCATCGGGACCTCTTTTGGAGCAAGGCGCGGGCTTGAGGCACACGCTGATACAAGGAAAATGCAAAAACCAAACCAAGGCTCCGAAAAGAAGCGCTAATGCCCTGAAATAAGGGGTTCAGGCGCGAAACTGTGGCGTTCTGCCAGCCTCAACGGGAAGTTTCGAACCAAAATGGGCTGGGCAATTGAGAAGGGTGCAGGCTATCGCACCAATATAGTGCGGTTTTGTGAAGGTTGTTCAGCCACTGAAGATTGAAGGCAAATCGCAGTCAGTGTGGGAGCTGGCTTGCCTGCGATAGCTGTGGTGCATTCAACACCGTTATCGCAGGCAAGCCAGCTCCCACATTTTTAATTGGATTTGCAGTCCTTTTAACCTTTATAGATGCAAAGCTCGGCGGTGGCGCGGATCATCGCCAGCTGGCGCAGCGGATCATTCAGCGGTTCGTGCACGGCCTCGGCCAGCCATTGGGGGCATTTGGGGTCTGTGCGCAGGGGCGTGAAGTCAGCCAACTGCTGCAGCAGCCTTTTTTGCAGCGCGTCCAATTGCGGGCGAATCTGCTGGACCAGATCCGGGCGCGGGTCGTCGGGCGCTTTGCCCTGGAACTGCCAGTCGGACAGGTGGGTATATTGCACCAGTTTGTTGGCTTCGATCTGGGCGGCGAAGAACTGCTCGGCAGCGGCCGGGTCCAGCTTGTAGCTCGGCGCCTGGGCAGTGACGCTGGCGATCACCTCTTGTTCGCGCTTCTTGTCCTCCACGGGCTTGTGGCTGTCCCACTTGCTCAGTGCTACCTGGTCGGCAATCTCAAGGCGTTCGGCGATGCTGTTGAGCAGGGGTTCGAGCGTAGGCGGCGCAGCTCTCGCACTGGCACTGATGAACAGCAGGGCAAATACAAGTCGATATCTCAAAGGTGATCTCCTGTGGGAGCGGGCTTGCCCGCGATGGCGGTGTGTCAGTGATACAGCAGGTGGCCGGCAGTGCGCTATCGCAGGCAAGCCAGCTCCCACACTTTGATTGGGTTTGAAGAGTTGGGCTAGCGTAACGCCCAGGCAAAAAAAAGACCTCCCGAAGGAGGTCTTTTTCATCACGCTGCCTCAAGCAGCGCTACCGGATCAGCAGCTGTAGTACAGCTCGTATTCCAGTGGGTGTACGAAGGTGCGTACTTTGATTTCTTCTTCGCTTTTCAGGGCGATGTAAGCGTCGATGAAGTCGTCGCTGAAAACGCCGCCTTTGGTCAGGAACGCACGGCCCTTGTCCAGCTCTTCCAGGGCTTCTTTCAGGCTGCCGCACACTTGTGGGATCTCTTTGGCCTCTTCAGGCGGCAGGTCGTACAAGTTTTTGTCGGCGGCGTCGCCAGGGTGGATCTTGTTCTGGATACCGTCCAGGCCGGCCATCATCAGGGCGGCGAAGGCCAGGTAAGGGTTGGCAGCCGGGTCTGGGAAGCGCGCTTCGATACGACGGCCTTTAGGGCTGTTGACGTAAGGAATACGGATCGAGGCGGAGCGGTTGCGTGCCGAGTAGGCCAGCATCACCGGCGCTTCAAAACCTGGGACCAGACGCTTGTAGGAGTTGGTCGACGGGTTGGTGAAGCCGTTCAGGGCCTTGCCGTGCTTGATGATGCCGCCGATGAAGTACAGGGCGGTATCGGACAGGCCGGCATAGCCTTCGCCGGCGAAGGTGTTCTTGCCGTCTTTGGAAATCGATACGTGAACGTGCATGCCCGAGCCGTTATCGCCGTACAGCGGCTTAGGCATGAAGGTAGCGGTGCGGCCATAGGCATCGGCAACGTTGTGCACGCAGTATTTCAGGGTTTGAACTTCGTCAGCCTTCTTCACCAGCGTGTTGAATTTCACGCCGATTTCGTTCTGGCCGGCAGTCGCCACTTCGTGGTGGTGAACTTCAACGGTCTGGCCCATTTCTTCCAGTGCGTTGCACATGGAGGTACGGATTTCATGGTCGAAGTCGAACGGTGGTACTGGGAAGTAGCCGCCTTTCACGCCTGGACGGTGGCCTTTGTTGCCGCCTTCCACGTCCTGGTCGGACATCCACGAACCTTGCTCGGAGAAAATCTTGAACATGGAGCCGGAGATGTCGGATTTGAACTTCACCGAGTCGAAGATGAAGAACTCTGGCTCAGGGCCGAAGAATGCGGTGTCGCCGATACCGGTGGACTTCAGGTATTCCTCGGCACGGTGGGCGATGGCGCGTGGGTCGCGGTCATAGCCTTGCATGGTCGAAGGCTCGATGATGTCGCACACCAGGATCAGGGTTGGCTCTTCGGTGAACGGGTCGAGTACGGCGGTGCTGTCGTCTGGCAGCAGGATCATGTCGGAGGCTTCGATGCCTTTCCAGCCGGCGATGGAGGAACCGTCGAACATCTTGCCGACTTCGAAGAAGTCATCTTCCAGCGCATCGCGAGCCGGCATGGTCACGTGGTGCTGAGTGCCTTTTGTGTCCGTGAAGCGCAGATCAATCCATTTAACGTCATGATCTTTGATGAGTTGAACCGACTTCGACATGGTGTCCTCCGGGTGGCTTCGGGCTTGGGTAGTGGAGTTAGCCCTTAGAATTTGGGTGATGCCGGCGCGGATACTCCGCCAAGGCAACCTGCCTCACAAGAGAGCAAATTGCATGCCAGTGCGCCAACATGGCCGTTTTGCCTCAAAATAGCCCCTATAACGGTGCAATCGGCAAAAATGGCATAAATCGCGCACTGCAATGTAGCGTTTATTTGTGTAAATGACCCGTTTTGGTGCATTGCGTAGGCAATGCATATTAACTGGTTAAACCTTGAGCGATTTCCGCTATAATCCGCGCCCCCCTTTTTCAGCAGGCCCGGCGCGCGCTGTTTCCATGAAATTAATCGTTAAAGTCTTCCCCGAGATCACCATCAAAAGCCGACCGGTACGGACGCGTTTCATCCGTCAGTTGGCCAAGAACATCCGTGCCGTGCTCCGTGACCTGGACCCGGCTGTGGTGGTGAACGGCGTGTGGGACAACCTCGAGCTGGAAACCCGCATTACCGACGCCAAAGCCTTGAAGGACATGACCGAGCGCCTGAGCTGCATGCCGGGCATCGCGCATTTCCTGCAGGTGGATGAGTACCCGCTGGGCGACTTCGACGACATCACCGAAAAGTGCAAGCAGCACTACGGCAATGCGCTTGAAGGCAAGATTTTTTCGGTGCGTTGCAAGCGTGCCGGCAAGCACCCGTTCAGCTCCATGGATGTCGAGAAATACGTCGGCAGCAAGCTGCGTCGCGAGTGCGGTGCCGCTGGAATTTCCCTCAAAGCGCCGCAAATTGAAGTGCGCATGGAAATTCGCGACCAACGGTTGTTCGTGATCCACAGCCAGCACAACAGCATCGGCGGCTACCCGCTGGGTGCCTTGGAACAGACCCTGGTATTGATGTCCGGCGGTTTCGATTCCACGGTGGCGGCCTACCAGATCATGCGTCGCGGCCTGATGAGCCATTTCTGCTTCTTCAACCTGGGCGGGCGTGCACACGAATTGGGCGTGATGGAAGTCGCGCACTTTATCTGGAAGAAGTACGGCAGCTCCCAGCGCGTGCTATTTGTAAGCGTGCCGTTCGAGGAAGTGCTGGGCGAAATTCTCGGCAAAGTCGATAACAGTCATATGGGCGTAGTATTGAAGCGTATGATGTTGCGCGCTGCGTCCCGAATCGCCGATCAATTGCAGATCGACGCCCTGGTGACCGGCGAAGCGATTTCCCAGGTTTCCAGCCAGACGCTGCCGAACCTGTCGATCATTGATTGCGTGACCGAGAAGCTGGTGCTGCGCCCGCTGATCGCCAGCCACAAGCAGGACATCATCGACCTGGCCGAGCAAATCGGCACCGCCGACTTTGCCAAGCATATGCCTGAATACTGCGGGGTCATTTCGGTGAACCCCAAGACCCACGCCAAGCGTCACCGCGTGGAGCATGAAGAAAAAGAATTCGACATGGCGATTCTGGAGCGTGCGCTCGAGAACGCCAAGCTGGTGCCAATCGATCGAGTGATCGACGAATTGGGCCAGGATGTGCAGATCGAAGAAGTCAGCGAAGCCCTGGCCGGCCAGATCATCATCGACATCCGTCACCCGGATGCCGCCGACGACGAGCCGCTGGAGATTCCTGGCATCGACGTACAAACGCTGCCGTTCTATGCATTGAACGCGCGTTTCAAGGAACTGGATGACAGCCGTCAGTACCTGCTGTATTGCGACAAAGGCGTGATGAGTCGCCTGCATGCCCACCATTTGCTCAGTGAGGGGCATGCCAATGTGCGCGTTTATCGACCGAGCTAAGAGCCCGGGGCTGTTTGCCTGTGGCCTGCGTCACCGGCCCCCCGACTCTGCCGTCAAGCTGTAACGGCAAGGCCTGACTCTACTGTTAATCGCTGCCACGACCTGTCAGCACACCGAATCCTCTGATCGAGATACACAAGTGATCGAAAATCTACGTAACATCGCCATCATTGCTCACGTTGACCATGGTAAAACCACCCTGGTAGACAAACTCCTGCGTCAATCCGGCACCCTGGAGCGCAACGAGCTCAACGACGAGCGCGTGATGGACTCCAACGACCAGGAAAAAGAGCGCGGTATTACCATCCTGGCTAAAAACACCGCTATCAACTGGAACGGCTACCACATCAACATCGTGGATACCCCGGGCCACGCCGACTTCGGCGGCGAAGTAGAACGCGTAATGTCGATGGTTGACTCCGTTCTGCTGCTGGTTGACGCTCAAGACGGCCCTATGCCGCAAACCCGTTTCGTGACCAAGAAGGCTTTCGAAGCCGGCCTGCGTCCGATCGTGTGCATCAACAAGGTTGACCGTCCAGGCGCGCGTCCGGACTGGGTTCTGGACCAGATCTTCGACCTGTTCGACAACCTGGGTGCTACCGAAGAACAGCTGGACTTCCAAGTCATCTACGCCTCGGCCCTGAACGGTATTGCTGGTCTTGACCACACCGACATGGCTGAAGACATGACCCCGCTGTACCAGTCGATCGTCGACAACGTACCAGCACCGAAAGTCGACCGTGAAGGCCCGTTCCAGATGCAAATCTCGGCACTGGACTACAACAGCTTCCTGGGTGTTATCGGCGTTGGCCGTATCGCTCGTGGTAGCGTCAAGCCGAACACCCCGGTTGTTGCTATCGGCGCTGACGGCAAGAAGCGTAACGGTCGTATCCTGAAGCTGATGGGTCACCACGGCCTGCACCGCATCGACGTTGAAGAAGCTTTCGCTGGCGACATCGTATGCGTGAGCGGTATGGACTCGCTGTTCATCTCCGACACCCTGTGCCAGCCGGACAACGTCGAGGCGATGAAGCCTCTGACCGTTGACGAGCCAACCGTTTCCATGACCTTCCAGGTAAACGACTCGCCTTTCTGCGGTAAAGAAGGCAAGTTCGTGACCTCCCGTAACATCAAGGAGCGTCTGGACAAAGAGCTGCTGTACAACGTTGCTCTGCGCGTTGAAGAAGGCGACTCGGCTGACAAGTTCAAGGTCTCCGGCCGTGGTGAGCTGCACCTCTCGGTACTGATCGAAACCATGCGTCGCGAAGGCTTCGAAATGGGTGTTGGTCGTCCGGAAGTGATCATCCGTCAGGTTGACGGCGTGAAGCAGGAACCGTTCGAAAACGTCACCATCGACACCCCTGAAGAATCCCAGGGCAAGGTCATGGAAGAGATGGGCCTGCGTAAGGGCGACCTGACCAACATGGTGCCGGATGGCAAAGGCCGTGTGCGTCTGGAATACAACATCCCTGCTCGTGGTCTGATCGGTTTCCGTAACCAGTTCCTGACCCTGACCAACGGTGCTGGCATCCTGACCTCGATCTTCGATCGCTACGACACCATGAAGTCCGGCGACATGTCCGGCCGTCAGAACGGTGTTCTGGTATCGGTAGAAACCGGCAAGGCGCTGACCTACTCCCTGGAAACCCTCCAGGCGCGTGGCAAGCTGTTCGTTGAACACGGTCAAGAGATCTACAACGGCCAGATCGTTGGTCTGAACAGCCGTGACAACGACATGGGTGTCAACCCAACCAAAGGCAAGAAGCTCGACAACATGCGTGCTTCGGGCAAAGACGAAACCATCGCTCTGGTTCCACCTGTTCGCTTCACCCTGGAACAGGCCCTGGAATTCATCCAGGACGACGAGCTGTGCGAAGTCACGCCTAAGTCGATCCGCCTGCGTAAGAAGATCCTGGACGAAGGCGAGCGTACCCGCGCTGCCAAGAAAGCCAAGAACTGAGTTAACTCAGGCTGAATGAAAAACGCCCCCGGTCGAAAGGCCGGGGGCGTTTTTTTATGCCTGCAGGTTTTGTGGTGACTGTGCCGTTGTGATCGTTCCCACGCTCCGCGTCCTGCTTTCAAGAGCGGACGCAGAGCGTCCACAGCTGCATTCCCACGCAGAGCGTGGGAACGATCAAAAACTTAGAACTTGTCGAGGGTCTTGAAGTTGGTCTCGCGCACCACTTCCTTGGGCTTATACGCGCAATACCCCGGCCGCGGCCCGATTTTCGGATGGTTGCGGCACGTATCCGGGCGTTTGTCATAAATAGTGCAAAAGCGCGTCTTACGATCCAGGTACAGGCAGTCGTTGTTGCTCATGCGCTGCAGGGTAAAAATTTCGGACTTGTTGTTGTACCGCTCGACGATGCCTTCTTTCTGCAAACGCTTGGCGATGTTCTTCGGCGGATCGCCGCGCTCGAACTCATCGACGATGCCAATGCGGATCAGGTCCTTGATCTTCACCTCAACCGGTAGGGTGCAGCAGCTGGACACGCAGCCGCCGCACATGTGGGCGGAATATTTCTGCCAGGTCTCTAAACGGTCGAGTTCCGCGGCGGCGATCAGTTGAGGCTTCATCAGGGTTCCAGGGTGGGGCGGTATACGGGCGCGGGATCATACCGGGATTGGTGGTTTTTTGAACAATATTTTGCAGGTTTCAGCTCAAAGGTTTGGCCACTGCCTGATCGGGCACGACCCCTGCATCAAATTCAGTCCATGGCGAATGAGTTAAAAAACTGCCGAACCAGCACGTCTACCGTCTGTCAGACCGACTAGGCTCTAGCAACTCCTTCAATCTCGCCCGAGGTCGCACCGATGTCTCAGGAACCGCTTGCACGAGAAGCAGAGGTAGCCGCATTCCGCGATGCTGTCTTGACCAAACTCACCTACGCGGTGGGCAAGGACCCGGATCACGCCTTCGACCATGACTGGTTCGAAGCCATTGCCCTGGCCGCCCGCGACCAGATGGTCGACCACTGGATGGACCACACGCGGCGTATTTATCGCAAAGGCCAGAAGCGTGTTTATTACCTGTCCCTGGAATTTCTCATCGGCCGCTTGCTCTACGACAGCCTGAGCAACCTGGGTGTGCTGGAGATCGCTCGCGAAGCGCTGTCGGAGCTGGGCGTGGATCTGGAGCGCATCCGCCTGCTGGAGCCCGACGCGGCGCTCGGCAACGGTGGTCTGGGCCGTCTGGCGGCGTGCTTTATGGAAAGCATGTCGACGCTGGGCATTGCGGGCCACGGTTACGGCATTCGTTATGAACACGGCTTGTTCCGCCAGGCCATTGTCGACGGTTGGCAGCAGGAGCAGACCGAACGCTGGCTGGATTTCGGCAACCCTTGGGAATTCGAGCGCGCCGAGGTGATTTACCCGATCGGGTTTGGCGGGAGCGTTGAAACCATTGCGGACGCCTCCGGCAAGATGATCCAGGTGTGGTCGCCCAACGAAACCGTACGTGCCGTGGCCTATGACACGCCGGTCGTCGGCTGGCGCGGGGCCAGCGTCAACACCCTGCGCCTCTGGCGTGCACGGGCCGTAGAAGACCTGCACCTGGAGCGCTTTAATGCCGGTGACCATTTGGGCGCCGTCGCCGAAGTGGCCCGCGCCGAAAGCATCTCCCGAGTGCTTTACCCGGCCGACAGCACCGAAGCAGGGCAGGAACTGCGCCTGCGCCAGGAATATTTCTTCGTCTCCGCGTCCCTGCAGGATTTGCTGCGCCGCCACAAGAACATGCACGGTTCGGTATTGAGCCTGGGCGAGCACGCCGCCATCCAACTCAACGACACCCACCCGTCCATCGCCGTGGCCGAGTTGATGCGCCAGCTGGTCGATTTGCATGACATTCCCTGGGAAGCCGCGTGGGATGTCACCGTCGAGACCCTTTCGTATACCAACCACACCCTGCTGCCCGAAGCGCTGGAAACCTGGCCGGTAGGTTTGATGGAACGCATGCTGCCCCGGCATATGCAGATCATCTACCTGATCAACGCCCAGCATATCGACTCGCTGCGTGCCAAAGGCATCCACGACTTCGATGTTTTGCGCGCTGTGTCGCTGATCGAAGAAGACAACGGCCGCCGCGTGCGCATGGGCAACCTGGCGTTCCTGGGCTCCCATAGCGTCAACGGCGTGTCCGGTTTGCATACCCAGCTGATGCGCAGCACGGTGTTCTCCGAACTGCACAAGCTCTACCCCGAACGCATCAATAACAAAACCAACGGCATTACCTTCCGTCGCTGGCTGTATCAGGCCAACCCCAAGTTGACCGATATGCTGGTGGAAGCGCTGGGCCCGGATATTCTCGACCAGCCCGAGCAGCGTCTTATCGAGTTGGAACCCTTTGCCGAGAAACCGGCCTTTCGCAAAGCATTTGCTGAGCAGCGCCTGCACAGCAAGCGCGCCCTGGCGCAGATCATCCATGAGCGCCTGGGCATTGCGATCAACCCGGCGGCGATGTTCGACGTGCAGGTCAAGCGCATCCACGAATACAAGCGCCAACTGCTCAACCTGCTGCACACCGTGGCGCTGTACCAGGCGATCCGTGCCGAGCCGGGCATCGACTGGGTGCCTCGGGTCAAGATCTTTGCCGGCAAGGCGGCAGCCAGCTACCACCAGGCCAAGCTGATCATCAAGCTGACCAACGACATCGCCCGCACCGTCAACAACGACCCGACCGTGCGCGGCCTGCTCAAGGTGGTGTTCCTGCCCAACTACAACGTCAGCCTGGCGGAAAGCATCATTCCGGCAGCGGATTTGTCGGAGCAGATTTCCACCGCCGGTTTCGAAGCGTCCGGCACCAGCAACATGAAGTTCGGCCTCAACGGCGCGCTGACCATCGGCACCATGGACGGCGCCAACGTGGAGATGCACGAGCGTGTCGGCGCCGAGCACATGTTTATCTTTGGCCTCAGTGCCCAGCAGGTGGAGGCCCGCAAACACGCCGGCGAGTTCAACGCCGGGCCGGATATCGCTGCCTCCCATCGTTTGAATGATGTGCTGCAAGCGATCCGTGGCGGGGTGTTTTCGCCGGACGACCCGGGCCGCTATGTGGGCCTGATCGATGGGCTGATCGACTACGACCGCTTCCTGGTGTGTGCCGACTTTGACGCCTACTGGGACGCCCAGGCGCGGGTCGAGGCGCATTGGCACGACTCCAAGGCCTGGTGGCGCTCGGCCGTGCTCAACACAGCGCGCATGGGCTGGTTCAGCTCGGACCGCACCATCCGCGAATATGCCACCGAGATCTGGAAAGCCCTCGACTGACGGCCGCGGTTAAAAATGTGGGAGGGGGCTTGCCCCCGATAGGGGTTGATCAGTCACTCATGCATTGACTGAATGACCGCAATCGGGGGCAAGCCCCCTCCCACATCAAGCCTGGTCGTGAACTCTATTGGCGTTAAATCCTCTGATTAGAGGAAATCAGCCTCGACTCGCGCTAAACTGCGCGGGTTTTCAGCCCCCCATTCTCCGGAGCCGTCCATGTCCCGCGTTACCTTGAGTCGCTATTTGATCGAGCAGACCCGCAGCAACAACACGCCTGCCGATCTGCGCTTCCTTATCGAAGTGGTGGCGCGTGCTTGCAAGGAAATCAGCCACGCCGTTTCCAAAGGCGCACTGGGCGGTGTCCTGGGCAGCATGGGCACTGAAAACGTGCAGGGCGAAGTGCAGAAGAAACTGGACGTTCTGTCCAACGAAATCCTGCTCGAAGCCAACGAATGGGGTGGCCACCTGGCCGGCATGGCGTCCGAAGAAATGGACAATGCCTACCAGATCCCAGGCAAATACCCGAAGGGCGCATACCTGCTGGTATTCGACCCACTGGACGGTTCGTCCAACATCGACATTAACGCACCGGTCGGCACCATCTTCTCGGTGCTGCGTTGCCCCAACGAATACCTGAGCCAGAACGAAGCCCTGAACGAAAAGGCCTTCCTGCAACCAGGCACCGAGCAGGTTGCTGCCGGCTACGCGATCTACGGCCCACAGACCATGCTGGTGCTGACCCTGGGCGACGGCGTCAAAGGCTTCACCCTGGACCGTGAAATGGGCAGCTTCGTACTCACCCACGAAGACATTTCGATTCCTGCTTCTACCCAGGAATTTGCCATCAACATGTCCAACCAGCGCCACTGGGAAGAACCGGTGAAGCGCTACGTCAACGAGCTGATGGAAGGCGAAGAAGGCCCGTTGAAGAAGAACTTCAACATGCGCTGGGTAGCCGCGATGGTTGCCGACGTGCACCGCATCCTGACCCGTGGTGGCCTGTTCATGTACCCACGCGACAGCCGCGAGCCGTCCAAGCCAGGCAAGCTGCGCCTGATGTACGAAGCCAACCCGATGTCGTTTTTGGTTGAACAGGCAGGCGGTGCGTCTACCGACGGCCACCAGCGCATCCTCGACATCCAGCCTGAAGGCCTGCACCAGCGTGTGGCGGTGTTCCTGGGTTCGAAGGAAGAAGTTGAGCGCGTGACGGCTTATCACAAGAAGTAAGAGCTTGCGGTAACAAAAAAGCCCCGAAATGCGCTCAGCGCTTCGGGGCTTTTGTTTTTATTGAATAAGGTTTTTCAGCAGCAACGCCTGCAGGTTTTTCCGAGTGTCGGCGATGATGTGGACGTAAATGATCGGGTCTCGAATTTCGTAGATGATCCGATTCATGCCACAGACAACCTGTCGATATGGGCTGAGATTCAACTTCTCGATCTCTTGCGGTATCGAGCCAGCATAGGGTTGAGACTCAAGCAGTCGCATGGCCTGTTTCATCGCGTCGTAGGACTGCTGCCAGGTCGATGTCGAGAACTGCCGGATGAGGTATGACTTGATATCTTTAAGGTCGCGTTTTGCCGAGTGAAGAATCACAACCTTGAATGTCATTGAGCGTCGTCCTTGTCCAGCTCGGCGAACACGTCCTCCATGTCTTGAAACTGCCCCAATTCAATCTGCCGGTTGCCCAGGGCCAATAGCTTTAACAAGGCCATGGTTTCTGCCTGCTCCTCAAAACTCTTCACATCCATCACCACCAGCTTCGCTTCGCCATTTTGGGTGATGACCAGGGGTTCGCGGCTTTCCGTGAGTGTTTTGACGATCTCGGCGGTATGACTTTTCAAGTAGCTGATCGGCTTTATCTGCGAAGAAAATTTCATGGGATGACCCCTGCTCAAGGTGTGACTGATTTTAGTCTTAATTTGGTCTTTGCTAGACAGCAACTGATGAAAGGCGGTGATTTTTCACTCGAAAACACGGTTCAAGGGGCCAGTTCACATAAAAAATAAATAGCACCCCCCATCGGGAACCAGACACCCCTTTTCCCTTCTAAGCTTCTGGCAGATACCCCAGCTGCTTTGTCTCTCCAGGAGCTTTTCCATGTCTATACGCCGTCTCGCCCTGCTGGCTTTTTGCGTGCTCTTAGCCGCTTGCAGCAAGGTCACCCAAGAAAACTACCAAAAGCTCTCAGCCGGCATGGCCAAGGCCGAGGTGGAGTCGTTGCTGGGCAAGCCAACCGATTGTTCCGGCGCACTGGGCATGTCCAGCTGCACCTGGGGCGATAAAAACAGCTTTATCAGCGTGCAGTACGCCGGTGACAAAGTTCTGATGTTTTCCGGGCAAGGCCTGAAGTAAACCGGGGCGCGAGCCTGCGGGAGAAGAAGAATGATGCGTTTTGTTTTGTTCCTTTGCGCCAGCCTGTTTTTGGCGGGCTGCGCCAGCCATTCTGGCGATGATCTGCAACCCAAGACTGCGAGCAACGTCAACCTCAAGCGTTACCAGGGCACCTGGTATGAGTTGGCCCGGTTGCCGATGTACTTTCAGCGCAACTGTGCGCAATCCGAAGCCCGCTATACCTTGCTGCCTGATGGTGACATGTCGGTGTTCAACCGCTGCCTGACGCCTGAGTGGAAGTGGCAAGAGGCCAAAGGCACGGCTACGCCGCAGGTACCAGGCAAGACCGACAAGCTGTGGGTGGAATTCAATAACTGGTTTACATCACTGTTGCCGGGCGTTGCCAAGGGCGACTACTGGGTGCTGTATGTCAGCGATGACTACAAGACCGCCATCGTCGGCAGCCCGAGCCGGCGCTATATGTGGATCCTGTCGCGCACGCCGACGGTGAGTGCCGATACCCGCGAAGACCTGCTGAGCAGGGCGCGACAGCAAGGGTATGACACCACGCGGCTGATCTGGCGTACGTCGGACAAGCAGATGGCAAAGTCCTCTCAGTAATCCTGAGTACCCTCAACCCAATGTGGGAGCTGGCTTGCCTGCGATACAGGCACCTCGGTGCATCAGTTGCACCGGGTTGATGCTATCGCAGGCAAGCCAGCTCCCACAGTTGTCATGGGTTGGCCGTTAGTTCAGCAAGTCCTTCAGCACCTGGGTGAATGCCCGGCTGCTGTCTTCTTCGCCAGCATGATGCCCATCTCGCACCACCCACTTGCCATTGACCAGTACATCGCGCACTTGCCGATCACCACCGGCAAATAGCCAGCGGTTGAGAATCCCATCCTCACTGGCCGTCGCCAGGTACGGGTCGCTACCGTCCAGCACTATCCAGTCCGCGCGCTTGCCCACTTGCAGTCGACCAATCGGCTGGCCCAGCGCTTGTGCGCCACCGTCCAGCGCAGCATCGAACAGCGTGCGACCCACCATCGGTTGGTCACTGCGATACAACCGATTACGCCGTTGATCGCGCAGGCGCTGGCCGTATTCCAGCCAACGCAGTTCTTCCACCACGCTCAGTGACACATGGCTGTCGGAACCAATGCCCATGCGGCCGCCCTGGGCGAGGAAGTCCACCGCAGGAAAAATCCCATCGCCCAGGTTGGCCTCCGTGGTCAGGCACAAACCTGCAATCGCTCGGCTGTTGGCCATGCGTGTCACTTCGTCGGCATCGGCATGGGTGGCGTGCACCAGGCACCAGCGCTCATCCACCTCGACATTGTCATACAGCCATTGCAACGGGCGCTTGCCGCTCCAGGCCAAGCAGTCGTCGACTTCTTTTTGCTGTTCGGCGATGTGGATATGCACCGGGCAGCTCTTGTCACTGGCGGCCAGCACGGTATGGATTTGTTCGGGGGTGACGGCGCGCAGGGAGTGGAAGCACAGACCCAGTTGCTGCGCCGGTTGTGCCGCCAGAATGGGCTGCAGGCGCGCTTGCAAGTCCAGGTAGTGTTCCGTGCTGTTGATAAACCGTCGCTGGCCTTCATTCGGCGCTTGGCCACCAAAGCCCGCGTGGGTGTAGAGCACCGGCAGCAAGGTCAGGCCGATCCCGCTGCTGGCGGCCGCCTGGCTGATCTGGCGGGACAGTTCCGTACGGTCGGCATAGGGCTGGCCGCTGAGATCGTGGTGCACGTAATGGAACTCGGCCACCGAGGTGTAGCCGGCCTTGAGCATTTCGATATACAGCTGGCGGGCGATGATCTGTAACTGCTCGGGGTTGATCTTGCCGACCATGCGGTACATCAAGTCGCGCCAGGTCCAGAAGCTGTCATTGGGGTTGCCGGCCACTTCGGCCAAGCCCGCCATGGCGCGCTGGAAGGCATGGGAATGCAGGTTCGGCATGCCCGCCAACACCGGGCCCCTGAGCCGCTCCGCACCTTCTGCACTGGCGTTGGGCTCAACCTTTGTCAGCAGGCCATCGGTGCTGACTTCAAGACGTACATCATTGGCCCATCCATTAGGCAGCAGTGCGCGTTCGGCAAAGAAAGCGGACATGATCAAGGCACCCCGGTCGTGTGTTTATTTGTATATACATATACAGACGTTTGCCTGCTCGGTAAACTCCGGCAATCTATGCATCTTTTTCCCCTGCAAGGATTCCCTGTGCCGACTCCGCCCGCCAAGTCTTCGCTGGCTGCCCACATGGACGAAAGTCCGGCGCCCTTGTATGCCCGCGTCAAACAGATGATCAGCCAGCAGATCCTCAACGGCAACTGGCCGCCCCATTACCGCGTGCCGTCGGAAAGCGAGCTGGTCAGCCAGTTGGGCTTCAGCCGCATGACCATCAACCGCGCCCTGCGCGAGCTGACCGCCGAAGGCCTGCTAGTGCGTATGCAGGGTGTGGGTACGTTTGTTGCCGAGCCGAAAAGCCAGTCAGCCCTGTTTGAAGTGCATAACATCGCCGATGAAATCGCCTCCCGCGGGCATCGGCACACTTGCCAGGTGATCACCCTGGGCGAAGAGGCCGCCGGCTCCGAACGCGCCGTTGCCTTGGAAATGCGCGAAGGCGGGCGGGTGTTCCACTCGTTGATCGTGCATTACGAGAACGACATTCCTGTGCAAATAGAAGACCGTTTCGTCAACGCCCTGGTCGCGCCGGAATACTTGCAGCAGGACTTCACCCAGCAAACCCCGTATGCCTATTTGAACCAGGTCGCGCCGTTGACTGAGGGCGAGCATGTGGTTGAGGCGATCCTCGCCGATGCCGCCGAGTGCAAGTTGTTGCAGATCGAGCCGAGCGAGCCGTGCCTGTTGATTCGCCGACGCACCTGGTCGGGTCGTCAGCCGGTGACTGCGGCGCGATTGATCCACCCCGGTTCCCGTCACAGCCTCGAAGGACGCTTCAGTAAATGAGTGAGATCAACGTCTGGCGTGCCGCCGACTACGTGCGCATGCCGTGGAAGAACGGCGGCGGCAGTACCGAAGAAATCAGTCGCGACGCCGGCACCGGCCTGGAGGGTTTTGGCTGGCGTTTGTCGATTGCCGATATCGCCGAATCGGGTGGGTTTTCCACCTTCGCCGGCTACCAGCGCGTGATTACGGTGATCAAAGGCGCCGGCATGGTGTTGACCGTAGACGGTGAGGAGCAGCGCGGGTTGTTACCGTTGCAGCCGTTCGCGTTCAACGGCGAAAGCCAGGTGTCATGCCGTTTGATCACGGGGCCGATTCGCGACTTCAACCTGATCTACTCGCCACAGCGTTACCACGCACGCTTGCAGTGGGTGGATGGCGTGCAGCAGTTTTTCAGCACCGCGCAGACGGTGCTGGTGTTCAGCGTGGCGGATGAGGTGAAGGTGCTGGGCGAGAAGCTCGGCCACCATGATTGCCTGCAAGTGGACGGTAACACGGGCCTGCTGGATATCTCTGTCACTGGCCGCTGCTGCATCATCGAACTGACCGCACGCGATTAAAAACTGTGGGAACTGGCTTGCCTGCGATAGCGGTATATCAGTAGCTGATGCGCTGACTGACACACCGCTATCGCAGACAAGCCAGCTCCCACCTTTGTTTTTGCATTGTTCACAAAATCTGTTTCCACTCCGCGCACCAATTTGTTACCGAATGCCCCAGCGTGACGCAAAGCTTCGCTGCCGTGACAAATTCCCCGCGCTGCAACAAACCTCCGTAAGAAATTTCATCAAGCTTTGAAGCCTTGATTTACAAGGCTCGCACGCCCCGTGCAAAAAAAACCCAACCACTCCTGGCTAAAGTTGGCCGCTCGATTGCATATGCTTGTACATACAAGTAAAGATGTGTGCGTAAGACTTTGCACCATCCCTGTTCGCGCATCGATCGCCGAGGAGTCCTAGCTGTGACCAAGCCTACAAAATACCGTGACGTCGAAATCCGCGCCGCCCGCGGTAACAAGCTCACCGCCAAAAGCTGGCTGACCGAAGCGCCGCTGCGCATGCTGATGAACAACCTCGACCCACAAGTGGCCGAGAACCCCAAAGAACTGGTGGTGTACGGCGGTATCGGCCGCGCGGCGCGCAACTGGGAGTGCTACGACCAGATCGTCGAGAGCCTTACTAATCTGAACGACGACGAAACCCTGCTGGTGCAATCCGGTAAGCCGGTCGGCGTGTTCAAGACCCACAGCAACGCCCCACGCGTGCTGATTGCCAACTCCAATCTGGTACCGCACTGGGCCAGTTGGGAGCATTTCAACGAACTGGATGCCAAGGGCCTGGCCATGTACGGCCAGATGACCGCCGGCAGCTGGATCTACATCGGCAGCCAAGGCATTGTCCAAGGCACCTACGAAACCTTCGTCGAAGCCGGCCGCCAGCATTACAACAGTGACCTGACCGGTCGTTGGGTGCTCACCGCCGGCCTCGGCGGCATGGGCGGCGCGCAGCCATTGGCCGCGACCCTGGCCGGCGCCTGCTCGCTGAACATCGAGTGCCAGCAAGTCAGCATCGACTTCCGCCTGAACAGCCGCTACGTCGACGAGCAGGCCACCGACCTCGACGACGCCCTGGCGCGCATCGCCAAATACACCAAGGAAGGCAAGGCCATCTCCATCGCGCTGCTGGGCAACGCCGCAGAGATCCTGCCAGAACTGGTCAAGCGTGGCGTGCGCCCGGACATGGTCACCGACCAGACCAGCGCCCACGACCCACTCAACGGTTACCTGCCGGCCGGCTGGACCTGGGACGAATACCGCGCTCGCGCCAAGACCGAGCCGGCCGCCGTGATCAAGGCCGCCAAGCAGTCGATGGCCGTCCACGTCAAAGCCATGCTCGAATTCCAGAAGCAAGGCATCCCGACCTTCGACTACGGCAACAACATCCGCCAGATGGCCCAGGAAGAGGGCGTGGAAAACGCGTTCGACTTCCCAGGTTTCGTACCGGCCTACATCCGCCCATTGTTCTGCCGTGGCATCGGCCCGTTCCGCTGGGCGGCGCTGTCCGGTGACCCGCAGGACATCTACAAGACCGACGCCAAAGTCAAAGAGCTGATCCCGGACGACGCCCACCTGCACAACTGGCTGGACATGGCCCGCGAGCGCATCAGCTTCCAGGGTCTGCCGGCACGTATCTGCTGGGTCGGCCTGGGCCAGCGTGCCAAGTTGGGCCTGGCGTTCAACGAAATGGTGCGCAGCGGCGAGCTGTCCGCGCCGGTCGTGATCGGCCGTGACCACCTGGACTCCGGCTCGGTCGCCAGCCCGAACCGCGAAACCGAAGCCATGCAGGACGGCTCCGATGCTGTGTCCGACTGGCCGCTGCTCAACGCCTTGCTTAATACCGCGAGCGGCGCGACCTGGGTGTCGCTGCACCACGGTGGTGGCGTGGGCATGGGCTTCTCCCAGCACTCAGGGATGGTGATTGTCTGCGACGGTACTGACGAAGCGGCCGAGCGGATTGCCCGCGTGCTGCACAACGACCCGGCGACCGGGGTGATGCGTCATGCGGATGCGGGTTACCAGATCGCTATCGACTGCGCCAAGGAACAAGGCCTGAACCTGCCGATGATCAAGTAACGGGTGGCGCAGTACCTGTGGGAGCTGGCTTGCCTGCGATGCAGACGACGCGGTCTGACAGTAAGACCGCGGTGATGCTATCGCAGGCAAGCCAGCGCCCACGGAAGAGCAAGATGCATACAAAACAATCCATCAGAGGTTGAACAACATGGCTGCAAACGACACCACCCCGTTGATCGAGAAACGTTCGATCGACTACATCCCGGAAGCGGAAAGACATGGTCGTCTATTCAGTCAATTCACCCTGTGGATGGGTGCCAACCTGCAGATCACTGCGATTGTCACCGGGGCGTTGGCCGTGGTGATGGGCGGTGATGTGTTCTGGTCGTTGATCGGCTTGCTGATCGGTCAACTGATCGGCGGTGGCGTCATGGCGCTGCATGCGGCGCAAGGGCCCAAGCTTGGCCTGCCGCAGATGATTTCCAGCCGGGTGCAGTTCGGCGTGTACGGCGCGGCCATTCCGATCGTGTTGGTGTGCTTGATGTACCTGGGCTTCACCGCCACCGGCACCGTGCTGTCGGGCCAGGCGCTGGGCCAGTTGTTCGGGGTCAGCGACAGCGTCGGCATCCTGATCTTCGCCAGTGTCATCGTGCTGGTCACGGTGCTGGGTTACAGGGTGATCCACTTCATCGGCCGGGTCGCCAGCCTGATTGGCGTGGTTGCCTTTGTGTACCTGTTCAGCCGCTTGATGAGCCAGACCGACGTTGGCGCGCTCCTGCAGATCCGCCACTTCAGCTGGAGCAGTTTCCTGCTGGCCGTGTCGCTGGCGGCCTCCTGGCAGATTGCGTTCGGCCCTTACGTGGCGGATTACTCGCGTTACCTGCCGAGCCACACGTCATCGGTGAAAACCTTTCTCGCTGCTGGCGCAGGTTCGGTCATCGGTGCCCAAGTGGCGATGGTCCTCGGCGTGTTTGCCGCGGCCATGTCCAACGGGCAGTTTGCCGGCCACGAGGTGGCGTACATCGTTGGCTTGAGCGGCACGGGGGCTACCGCTGCGTTGCTGTACTTCAGCATCGCGTTCGGCAAGGTCACCATCTCGACGCTCAACTCCTACGGCAGCTTCATGTGCATCGCCACTATCATCAGCGGCTTTCGTGGGCGTCTGGAGGTCACGCGTCTGCAGCGTCTGGTGTTTGTGCTGATGATCGTCGGCACGGCCACGCTGATCGCGTTGCTCGGCCAGCATTCGTTCCTCGGTGCATTCAAGTCGTTCATCCTGTTCCTGCTGGCGTTCTTTACGCCCTGGAGCGCGATCAACCTGGTGGATTACTACTGCATCACCCGCGAGCGTTATGACGTGCCGGCGCTGGCCGACCCGAACGGTCGCTACGGCCGCTGGAACCTGCTGGGCATCAGCGTCTACGTATTCGGCGTGCTGGTGCAGTTGCCGTTCATCTCTACCAAGTTCTACACCGGCCCCCTGGTGGCCGCGCTGGGGGATGTGGATATCTCCTGGATCATCGGCCTGGTACTGCCGGCGGCCCTATATTACGTGTGTGCAAAAAAATGGCACGGCACGGTACCCGATCACCTGATCCTGCCAAAAGAGCAGGGCGCTTCACCCACAACAAACGGGCTGGCTGCACAAGCCTGATGGGACGTGGACAGGGCAGGACGCCTACTGACTGCCGTAATCCATTTCATGATTGGGAGCGTCACAACAATGACTATGAATAAGACCTTGCTGGCTACTTTGTTCGCAGCTGGCGTGCTGGCAAGTGCCGGCGCCCAGGCGGCTGGTTGGTGCGAGTCGGGTAAACCGGTGAAATTCGCCGGCCTGAATTGGGAAAGCGGCATGTTGCTCACCGACATCCTGCAAACCGTGCTGGAAAAAGGCTACGACTGCAAAACCGACAGCTTGCCGGG
Source organism: Pseudomonas sp. FSL L8-0168 (assembly GCF_037976155.1). Lineage (NCBI taxonomy): Bacteria > Pseudomonadati > Pseudomonadota > Gammaproteobacteria > Pseudomonadales > Pseudomonadaceae > Pseudomonas > Pseudomonas sp. FSL L8-0168. The sequence continues at coordinate 5,747,404 of NZ_CP150262.1, forward strand.
CAATTCCATCACCATGGAAAACGCTCTGGGCAGTAACGACATCCAAGTGTTCGCCGAGGAGTGGGTAGGTCGCAGCGAGGTCTGGAACAAAGCCGAGAAGGCCGGCAAAGTCGTGGGCGTCGGTGCTCCGGTGGTCGGCGCGGTCGAAGGCTGGTACGTGCCGCGCTATGTGATCGAAGGCGACGCCAAGCGCAAGCTGGAAGCCAAGGCGCCGGACCTGAAAAACATCGCCGACCTGGCCAAGTACGCCTCGGTGTTCAAGGACCAGGAAGAGCCGTCCAAGGGCCGCTTCTACAACTGCCCGGCCGGCTGGACTTGCGAGCTGGACAACAGCGAAATGCTCAAGAGCTACGGCCTGGAAAGCACCTACACCAACTTCCGCCCGGGCACCGGCCCGGCGCTGGATGCAGCGGTGCTGTCGAGCTACAAGCGTGGCGAGCCGATACTGTTCTACTACTGGTCACCGACACCGCTGATGGGCCAGGTCGATCTGGTCAAGCTGGAAGAAAAGCCCGGCGTGGACAAAACCGTGAGCATCAAGGTCGGCCTGTCCAAGACTTTCCACGAGCAAGCCCCGGAACTGGTGGCCGTGCTGGAAAAGGTCAACCTGCCCATCGACCTGCTGAACCAGAACCTGGGCCGCATGGCCAAGGAGCGGATCGAGTCGCCGAAACTGGCGAAAATATTCCTCAAGGAACATCCTGAAGTCTGGCACGCCTGGGTGAGCGACGACGCAGCCAAGAAAATCGACGCGGCCTTGTAGGTCAAGTGTGCACGGCTACCCTCAAGGGTGGCCGGGCGGCTGGCCACAACCCACTGGATCGAGAGCACGATATGTTCCCTGAAAGCTTTACCTTTTCCATCGCCGACTGGGTCAACGGTTGGGTGGACGCACTGGTCACCCACTACGGCGATGTGTTCCGGCACATCTCCGACACCCTGCTATGGGCCATCGTCAACCTGGAAGGCCTGCTGCGCGCAGCGCCCTGGTGGCTGATGCTGGCCATCGTCGGCGGTATTGCCTGGCACGCCACCCGCAAGGTGGTGACCACGGCGGTGATTGTCGGTCTGCTGTTCCTGGTGGGCACGGTTGGCCTGTGGGACAAGCTGATGCAAACCCTGGCATTGATGATGGTGGCCACGGTGATTTCGGTGTTGATCGGCATCCCCCTGGGTATCCTGTCGGCGCGCAGTAATCGCCTGCGTTCGGTGCTGATGCCGCTGCTGGACATCATGCAAACCATGCCCAGCTTCGTGTACCTCATCCCGGTGCTGATGCTGTTCGGCCTGGGCAAGGTCCCGGCGATTTTCGCTACGGTGATCTACGCCGCGCCGCCGCTGATTCGCCTGACAGACCTGGGTATTCGCCAGGTCGATGGCGAAGTCATGGAAGCCATCAACGCCTTCGGCGCCAACCGCTGGCAGCAACTGTTCGGCGTGCAATTGCCGCTGGCGTTGCCGAGCATCATGGCCGGGATTAACCAGACCACCATGATGGCGCTGTCGATGGTGGTGATCGCCTCGATGATCGGCGCCCGTGGCTTGGGTGAAGACGTGCTCGTCGGCATCCAGACCCTCAACGTCGGCCGCGGCCTTGAAGCCGGGCTGGCGATCGTGATTCTCGCAGTGGTCATCGACCGCATTACCCAGGCTTATGGCCGCCCACGGCATGAGGCGAGCAAATGACGACTGTCAGCAAAATCGAAGTCAAAAACGTCTTCAAGATTTTCGGCGCACGCGCCAAGGATGCGCTGGCCATGGTCGGCCAGGGCAAGACCAAGGACCAGGTACTGGCCGAGACCGGTTGCGTGGTCGGCGTCAATGACCTGTCCCTGAGCATCGGCACCGGTGAGATCTTTGTCATCATGGGCTTGTCGGGTTCGGGCAAATCCACCCTGGTGCGCCACTTCAACCGCCTGATCGACCCCACCAGTGGCGCGATCCTGGTGGACGGCGAAGACATCCTGCAACTGGACATGGAAGCCCTGCGCCAATTCCGTCGGCACAAGATCAGCATGGTGTTCCAGAGCTTCGGCCTGCTGCCGCACAAGAGCGTGCTCGACAACGTTGCCTACGGCCTGAAAGTGCGTGGCGAAACCAAGCAAGTCTGCGCCGAACGTGCGTTGCACTGGATCGAAACAGTGGGCCTCAAAGGCTATGAAAACAAATATCCCCACCAGCTTTCTGGCGGTATGCGCCAGCGCGTGGGCCTGGCCCGCGCCTTGGCGGCCGACACCGATATCATCCTGATGGACGAAGCCTTCAGCGCCCTCGACCCGCTGATCCGCGCCGAGATGCAAGACCAATTGCTCGAGCTGCAAAAGACCCTGCACAAGACCATCGTGTTCATCACCCACGACCTCGACGAGGCCGTGCGCATCGGCAATCGCATTGCGATCCTCAAGGACGGCAAGCTGATCCAGGTCGGCACGCCGCGGGAGATCCTGCATTCGCCGGCGGATGAATATGTGGACCGCTTTGTTCAGCGGCGGGCGGCGGTGGTCTGACGGACGCCATCGCAGGCAAGCCAGCTCCCACATTTGATTGGGTTCACACAGTTCAAATGTGGGAGCCGGGCTTGCCCGCGATGACGCCGGCAATGCTGTAGAGATTATGAAGAGGTCAACGATGTCCCAGGCAACAACAATCATCATCGCCGACACCCCACTGCGCTGGCAGGACGTGGTCGCCGTCGCCCGCCACGGCGCCATGCTCGAACTGTCGGGCCACGCCTGGGCGCGCATCGACAATGCCCAAGCCATCGTGCAGCGCATCGTCACCAGCGGCGAGCGTGCCTATGGTGTCAACACCGGCCTGGGCGCGCTGTGCAACGTCTCGCTCAAGACCGAGCAACTGAGCCAACTGTCGCGCAATACGCTGTTGAGCCATGCCTGTGGTGTCGGCCCGGTGCTCAGCGATGAGCAAACCCGCGCGATCATCTGCGCGGCGATCATCAACTACAGCCATGGCAAGTCCGGCCTGCATCCGCAGGTGGTGCACGCGCTGCTGGCGTTGCTCAACCACGGCATCACACCGCAAGTGCCGTCCCAAGGCTCGGTGGGGTACCTGACCCACATGGCCCATATCGGCGTGGCCCTGCTGGGCGTCGGCAATGTGAGTTATCGCGGCCAGATCGTCACGGCGCAACACGCGTTGCAGGCTGAAGGCTTGCAGCCGATGGTGCTCGGCGCCAAGGACGGCCTGTGCCTGGTCAATGGCACGCCGTGCATGACCGGCCTGAGCTGCCTGGCCCTGGCCGATGCACATCACTTGCTGCAATGGGCCGACGTGATCGGTGCCATGAGCTTCGAAGCCCAGCGCGGCCAGATCGACGCCTTTGACGAAGAAATCATTGCTCTCAAGCCGCATCCTGGCATGCAGCAAGTGGGTATCAACCTGCGTGCCTTGCTCGACGGCAGTGAGGTGATTGCCAGCAGTAAAGGTATTCGCACCCAGGATGCCTTGAGCATTCGCTCGATCCCGCAGATTCACGGCGCGGCCCGCGATCAGGTGGAACACGCCACGCGCCAGATCGAGACCGAACTCAACAGCGCCACCGACAACCCGCTGGTGCTGGGCACGCCAGACAGCTACCGCGTGGTGTCCCAGGCCAACCCCCACGGGCAGTCCGTCGCGATGGCGGCCGACATGCTCGCCATCGCCATGGCCGAGATCGGTTCGGTGGCCGAGCGTCGCCTGGACCGCCTGGTCAACCCGCATGTCAGCGGCCTGCCAGCCTTCCTGGTGAGCAACCCGGGGGTCAACTCCGGGATGATGATCGTGCAGTACGTCGCCGCGTCCTTGTGCGGGCAGAACCGCCAGTTGGCGCAACCCGCGGTGCTCGACAATTTCGTCACCTCGGGCCTGCAGGAAGACCACTTGAGCATGGGCACCAACGCCGCGCTCAAGCTGCACCAGGTGCTGGTCAACGTCACCCAGATTCTTGCCATCGAGTACCTGCTGGCGGCCCAGGCTTTCGAGTTTCTCAAGGACCAGCGCTTCGGTGCCGGTACCGACCGCGCCTGGCGTTTGCTGCGCGAAGTGGTCCCTGCTTATGAACAGGACCGCTGGCTGGCGCCGGATATTGCCGCCGCTGCCCAGCTGCTTAAAGACACCGCATTACCGAATTTGCACTGAACACCTAAGAACAATTCACAAGGAGAATGAATGTGACTGCGCTAAACCTGATTCCAGGCCAACTGAGCCTCGCCCAACTGCGTGCCATCTACCAGCAGCCAGTAACCCTCAGCCTGGATGACAGCGCCTCGGCCCAGATCGAAGCCAGCGTTGCCTGCGTGGAGCAGATTCTCGCCGAGAACCGCACCGCCTATGGCATCAACACCGGTTTTGGCCTGTTGGCCTCGACCCGCATCGCCAGCGAAGACCTGGAAAACCTCCAGCGTTCCCTGGTGCTGTCCCACGCCGCCGGCGTCGGTGAGCCGATCAGCGATGCGCTGGTGCGACTGGTCATGGTGCTCAAGGTCAACAGCCTGAGCCGTGGCTTCTCCGGGATTCGTCGCCAGGTGATCGACGCGTTGATCGCGCTGATCAACGCCGAGGTGTACCCGCACATCCCACTCAAGGGGTCAGTGGGTGCTTCCGGTGACCTGGCGCCGTTGGCGCACATGTCCCTGGTACTGCTTGGCGAAGGCAAGGCACGCCACAAGGGCCAATGGCTGGAAGCCACCGAGGCGCTGAAAATCGCCGGCCTCACGCCGCTGACCCTGGCCGCCAAAGAAGGCCTGGCCCTGCTCAACGGCACCCAGGTGTCCACGGCCTATGCCCTGCGTGGCCTGTTCGAAGGCGAAGACCTGTTCGCCGGCGCCCTCGCTTGCGGCGGCCTCACTGTGGAGGCGGTACTGGGTTCGCGTTCGCCGTTCGATGCGCGTATTCATGCAGCGCGTGGCCAGCGTGGCCAGATCGACTCGGCAGCGGCCTATCGCGACCTGCTCGGTGAGAGCAGCCAGGTGTCCCAATCGCACCAGAACTGCGACAAGGTGCAAGACCCGTATTCCCTGCGTTGCCAGCCGCAGGTCATGGGTGCGTGCCTGACTCAATTGCGCCAGGCCGCCGAGGTGCTGGTGGTAGAAGCCAACGCAGTGTCGGATAACCCGCTGGTCTTTGCCGCCGAGGGTGACGTGATTTCCGGTGGCAACTTCCACGCCGAACCCGTGGCCATGGCCGCCGACAACATGGCGCTGGCCATTGCCGAAATCGGCTCCCTGAGCGAGCGCCGGATCTCGTTGATGATGGACAAGCACATGTCGCAACTGCCGCCGTTTCTGGTGGGCAATGGCGGGGTGAACTCCGGCTTCATGATCGCCCAGGTGACCGCCGCCGCGCTCGCCAGCGAGAACAAGGCGCTGGCCCATCCCCATAGCGTCGACAGCTTGCCGACTTCGGCCAACCAGGAAGACCACGTGTCCATGGCCCCGGCTGCGGGCAAGCGTTTGTGGGAAATGGCCGAGAACACCCGGGGCATCCTCGCGGTGGAATGGCTCGCGGCGTGCCAGGGCCTGGACCTGCGCGACGGCCTGAAGACCTCGCCCAAGCTGGAAAAAGCCCGTGGCATCCTGCGCGACAAGGTGGCGTTCTATGACAAGGACCGCTTCTTCGCCCCGGACATCAACGCCGCCAGCGAACTGCTCGCCAGCCGCTGCCTGAATGAGCTGGTGCCGGCCAGGTTGCTGCCAAGCCTCTAAGAGCGACATTGACCCATGTGGGAGCTGGCTTGCCTGCGATAGCGGTGTATCAGTCACAGATGCATTCACCGCTAGACAGCTATCGCAGGCAAGCCAGCTCCCACAGTTTGAATGTTTGCAGCTTTGAATTTTCTCGGGATAAGAATAACTAGGGAAGAGAAATGCACCAGCCAGAAAAAGGTTTGAAACGCGGGCTCAACGCCCGACATATTCGCTTCATGGCCCTGGGGTCCGCGATCGGCACCGGGCTGTTTTATGGCTCCGCCTCCGCCATCCAAATGGCTGGCCCTGCCGTGCTGCTGGCCTACCTGATCGGCGGCGCTGCTGTATTCATGGTGATGCGCGCCCTCGGTGAGATGGCCGTGCACAACCCAGTGTCTGGCTCCTTCGGCCACTATGCCAGCACCTACCTGGGGCCCATGGCCGGGTTTATCCTCGGCTGGACCTACGCCTTTGAAATGATCATCGTCTGCCTCGCCGACGTCACCGCGTTCGGCATCTACATGGGCTTCTGGTTTCCCGAAGTGGCCCGTTGGGTCTGGGTGCTGGGCATCGTATTCCTGATCGGCGGCCTGAACCTGTGCAATGTCAAAGTCTTTGGCGAGATGGAGTTCTGGCTGTCGTTGCTCAAGGTCGGTGCTATTGTGGCGATGATCCTCGGCGGCTTTGGCATCATGTTGTTCGGCATTCACTCGGCGGGCGAAACCCAGGCCAGCGGACTGAGTAACCTGTGGGCCCATGGCGGCTTCATGCCCAACGGCATCGGTGGGCTGATCGCCTCGTTTGCCGTGGTGATGTTTGCCTTTGGTGGCATCGAAATCATCGGCATCACCGCCGGTGAAGCCAAGGACCCGCAGCGGGTGATCCCCAAGGCGATCAACGCGGTGCCGCTGCGTATCCTGTTGTTTTACGTGCTGACCCTGTTCGTGTTGATGGCCATCTACCCGTGGCCGCAGATCGGCAGCCAGGGCAGCCCGTTCGTGCAGATCTTCAGCAACCTGGGGATTGGCTCGGCGGCGACTATCCTCAACATTGTGGTGATCTCGGCGGCGGTGTCGGCCATTAACAGCGACATTTTCGGCGCCGGCCGCATGATGTACGGCCTGGCTCAACAAGGGCAGGCGCCCAAGGGCTTCGCGCAATTGTCCAAACAAGGCGTGCCATGGATGACCGTGGTGGTCATGGGCGCCGCTTTGCTCGGCGGTGTGGTGCTCAACTACCTGATCCCGGAAAACGTGTTCCTGCTGATTGCTTCGATTGCCACCTTCGCCACGGTGTGGGTATGGCTGATGATCCTGTTTACCCAGGTCGCCATGCGCCGCTCGATGACCAAGGCGCAGGTCGCCGAACTGAAATTCCCGGTGCCGTTCTGGCCCTATGCGCCGGCAGCGGCCATTGTGTTCATGCTGTTTGTGTTTGGTGTACTCGGTTACTTCCCGGATACCCAGGCGGCGTTGATGGTGGGCGCCGTGTGGATCGTGCTGCTGATCATCGCCTACTGGCTGTGGGTCAAGCCTGCCGCCGGGCAAACGGCCAAGGTCGATTACGACCCGGTTTTGTCTCATCGATAACTTAGGGAGGCGTTGATGAAAACGCTTTGGCAACACTGCCACGTCGCAACCATGGCCAACGGCAAATACTCGATCATCGAGGATGCCGCCATGGTGACTGCCGGCTCGCTCATCGAGTGGGTCGGCCCCCGCAGCCAGGCGCCAACCGCGGATTACGCCCAGGTGCATGACCTGCAAGGCGCGTGGGTCACCCCCGGGCTGATCGACTGTCACACCCATACGGTGTTTGGTGGCAATCGCAGTGGCGAATTCGAGCAGCGCCTCGAAGGTGTCAGCTACGCCGAGATCGCGGCCAAGGGCGGCGGCATTGCCAGCACGGTGCGCGCAACCCGTGCGGCGAGCGAAGATGAGCTGTTCTCGAGCGCTGAAAAGCGCCTGCGCAGTTTGCTGCGTGACGGCGTGACCACGGTGGAGATCAAGTCCGGCTACGGCCTGGACCTGGCCAACGAACGCAAGATGCTGCGTGTGGCCCGGCGCCTGGGTGAAGCACTGCCGGTCAGCGTGCGCGCCACCTGCCTGGCCGCCCACGCGTTACCGCCGGAGTACAAGGACCGCGCCGACGATTACATCGAGCACATCTGCAGCCAGATGCTGCCGGCCCTGGCGGCTGAGGGGTTGGTGGATGCGGTCGATGCCTTCTGTGAATACCTGGCGTTTTCCCCCGAGCAGGTTGAGCGGGTATTCAAGGTCGCCCAGCAACTTGGCCTGCCGGTGAAGCTGCACGCCGAGCAACTCTCGTCGTTGCATGGCTCAAGCCTGGCGGCGCGCTACCACGCGTTGTCGGCCGACCACCTGGAATTCATGACTGAAGAAGACGCCATCGCCATGGCTGCGGCCGGTACCGTCGCTGTGCTATTGCCGGGCGCGTTCTACTTTCTGCGTGAAACCCAGCTGCCGCCGATGGAGGCCCTGCGCAAGCACGGCGTGAAGATCGCCATCGCCAGCGACCTCAACCCCGGTACTTCACCGGCGCTGTCGGTGCGGCTGATGCTGAACATGGCCTGCACCCTGTTTCGCATGACCCCGGAAGAAGCCCTGGCTGGCGCCACGCAACACGCAGCCACCGCGTTGGGCCTGGGTGATACCCATGGTTCCCTGGAAGTGGGCAAGGTCGCGGACTTTGTCGCCTGGCAGATCGATCGCCCAGCCGACCTGGCCTACTGGCTGGGTGGCGAGCTGGATAAACGCGTTGTGCGCCACGGCGCCGACGTCACTGTTTGAGAGGATGCAGTTGTGGATAAGGTTCTGACATTCAAGCAAGGCCGCGTACCGCTGCTGATCAGCATGCCCCACGCCGGCCTGCGGCTCACCCCTGCGGTGGAGGCCGGGTTGATCCCCGAGGCGCAAAGCCTGCCGGACACCGACTGGCATATCCCCCTGTTGTATGACTTTGCCGAAGAACTGGGCGCCAGCACCCTGGCTGCGGAGTACTCGCGGTTTGTCATCGACCTCAACCGGCCTTCCGACAACACGCCGCTGTATGCCGGCGCTACGACGGGCCTGTACCCCGAGACGCTGTTCGATGGCGTGCCGTTGTTCCGGGAAGGGCAAACGCCCTCCGAGGAGGAGCGGGCCAGTTACCTGCAAAAAATCTGGGGGCCGTACCACCGTCAACTGCAAGAAGAACTGGCACGCCTCAAGGCCGAGTTCGGTTATGCGTTGCTGTTCGATGCGCACTCGATCCGCTCGTTGATCCCGCACCTGTTCGACGGCAAATTGCCGGACTTCAATTTGGGTACCTTCAACGGCGCTGCGTGCGACCCGCAGCTAGCCAGCCAGCTGGAAGCCATCTGCGCTCAGCATCCGCAATATACCCATGTGCTGAACGGGCGCTTCAAGGGCGGCCATATCACCCGTCATTATGGCAACCCCGCGCAGGATATCCACGCGGTGCAGCTGGAGTTGTGCCAGAGCACCTATATGGAAGAGTTCGAACCGTTCCGTTATCGCCCGGATTTGGCCGAGCCGACTCGGGTGGTGTTGAGGCAGTTGCTTGAAGGGCTGTTGGCTTGGGGAAAGAAGCACTACCGGTAATTGTTGGTGCTGCTGCAATAGCTTTCGCGAGCAAGCCCGCTTGACCGCGCTCTATCATGAGAATGCGCTCGAAATGTGGGAGCTGGCTTGCCTGCGATAACGGTGGTTCAGCAACACTTTTATCAACTGACACACCGCCATCGCAGCATCGGTATCTACACAACTTCGGTACGACGCTGATCCTGTGGCGAGGGAGCTTGCTCCCGTGACGACCGGACAGCCGGCGCATATCCACCTGACACCCCGCGATCAAACTGTGGGAGCGGGCTGCTCGCGAAGGCGGCCTGACAGTCAACACAGTTGGATTGTATATATCCATTGCTGCGGTAACGGCCACTTAGAGTTCCGCCTGACGGCGGGTCACTTTGGAAAAGAGCCGGAATGCCGGCCCAGCCCAAAGTAACTCGCGGGGGGGGCACGCGAACAGGTGCCGGAGGTGGATCGGCTGTATGACTATCTGCTCGGTTATCTGAGGAGCGAACTGCTGACACAGGTCTAAGTGCTCAAGGACATGCTCATTGCACAATTCGGGTTTATGATGCCAGACGGCAAAATAATAGACGTCCCCCCAGGGATGAACCCGACACCCTACGGAGCACGCAATGCAGACTTGGTACCCGCAGATCAAACCCTACGCCCGGCACGATCTGGCTGTCGATGACACCCACACCCTGTATGTCGATGAAAGTGGCTCCCCCGAAGGCTTGCCTGTCGTGTTCATCCATGGAGGCCCCGGCTCCGGTTGCGACGCCCAGAGTCGCTGCTATTTCGACCCGAACCTCTACCATATTGTCACCTTCGACCAGCGTGGCTGCGGCCGCTCTACGCCAAGGGCCAGCCTTGAGAACAACACCACCTGGGATCTGGTCGCCGACCTTGAACGCATCCGCGAGCACCTGGGCATCGACAAGTGGGTGCTGTTCGGCGGCTCCTGGGGTTCGACCCTGGCCCTGGCCTACGCGCAAACCCATCCCGAGCGTGTGCTCGGCCTGATCGTGCGCGGCATCTTCCTTGCCCGCCCCCAGGATATTCGCTGGTTCTACCAGGAGGGCGCGAGTCGCCTGTTCCCCGATTACTGGCAGGACTACGTGGCACCGATCCCGGTGGAAGAGCGCCACGACATGATCGCCGCTTACCACAAGCGACTGACCGGCAACGACCAGATCGCCCAGATGCATGCGGCCAAAGCCTGGTCGGGCTGGGAAGGCCGTATGTTGGGCCTGTGCCCGAGCCCGCAGCATGTGGAACGGTTTTCCGAGCCGCAGCGCGCCTTGTCCATCGCACGTATCGAGTGCCATTACTTCACCAACAACTCCTTCCTGGAACCCAACCAACTGATTCGCGATATGCACAAGATCGCCCATCTGCCTGGCGTCATCATCCATGGCCGCTACGATATGATCTGCACGCTGGATAACGCTTGGGAGCTGCATCAGGCCTGGCCCAACAGCGAGTTGCAGGTGATCCGCGAAGCCGGGCATGCGGCGTCCGAACCGGGCATTACCGACGCGTTGGTGCGTGCGACCGGCGAAATGGCCCGGCGCCTGCTCGACCTGCCGCCTGAAGAAGCATGAAGGGCCTGTTGCAGCGGGTGCGTGGCGCCCGGGTTGAGGTCGCAGGGGAGGTGGTAGGCTCGATTGACCAGGGTTTGCTGGTGCTGGTGGCCGTCGAGCCTTCAGATACGCCCGAAAGCGCCGACAAACTGCTGCACAAGCTGCTTAACTATCGGGTGTTCAGTGACGAGGAGGGCAAGATGAACCTGTCCCTCAAGGACATCGGCGGCGGTTTGCTGCTGGTGTCGCAGTTCACCCTGGCGGCGGATACCAAAAGCGGGCTACGGCCCAGCTTTTCCACAGCGGCTCCTCCGACCCTGGGAGCGGCGCTTTTTGAGCACTTGTTGTTACAAGCGCAACAATTGCATGGCAAGGTGGCTTCGGGGCGTTTTGGCGCGGATATGCAGGTGCACTTGGTCAATGATGGCCCTGTGACCTTCCTCTTACAGACATGAATGTATGAAAAACGACGTTAATGCCTAAAAACGCAGGGTTTCGCTACAAATACTTCACTGTCCCTGATGCGTTGTCTCGCGGGCTACTAGATAATCGCGCGCTACGGGGATCAGCGTTGTTTGGTCCATTTTTGACTTAGGTAGAGCCTTGTCCGACAACCGCATGGGGAATCATTTTGCCCCAGAGGAGTCGGAACATTGCTCGCCAACCTGGCATATAGATAGCTGGCCGTTGGTTTTTTGATCTGTTTTCGGCGAGGGTTGCTCGTGATTGTTAGTCCCTGTAATGCACCAAAATTGTCTGCCAAACGGTTACGAAACGCACTGGTGACGGGCTCTGCCCTGTTTTGCCTGTTCGGCGCGGGTCAACTGTGGGCGTTCAGTCTGGATGATGTGTCGGCCAAGGCAAAAGAGCTGGCTGGGCAGAAGTACGAAGCTCCGCGCAGCAATCTGCCGAACGAATTCCGCGAAATGAAATTTGCGGATTACCAGAAAATTCGTTTCCGCAATGAAAAAGCCGAGTGGGCCGATCAGAACACCCCGTTCAAGCTGTCCTTCTATCACCAGGGGATGCATTTCGATACCCCGGTGAAAATCAACGAAGTCACCGCCGATAGCGTGCACGAAATCAAGTACGACCCGACGCGTTTCGATTTCGGCGACGTGAAATTTGATCCTAAAGCCACCGAACAGCTGGGTTACGCCGGTTTCCGTGTGCTTTTCCCGATCAACAAGGCCGACAAGCAAGACGAAATCATGACCATGCTCGGCGCCAGCTATTTCCGCGTCGTAGGCAAGGACCAAGTGTATGGCCTGTCTGCCCGTGGCATGGCAATCGACACCGCGTTGCCGTCTGGCGAAGAATTCCCGCGTTTCACCGAGTTCTGGATCGAGCGTCCAAAGCCGGGTGACAAGCATTTGGTGATTTTCGCGCTACTGGATTCGCCACGCGCCACTGGCGCTTATCGTCTGATCCTGCGCCCTGGCACCGACACCGTGGTGGACGTCAAATCCCAGATGTACCTGCGTGACAAGGTCAGCAAGCTGGGCGTTGCGCCGTTGACCTCGATGTTCCTGTTCGGCGCCAACCAGCCGTCCAAGGTCCTCAACTACCGTCGCGAGCTCCACGATTCCAGCGGCCTGTCGATTCACGCCGGCAATGGCGAGTGGATCTGGCGTCCGCTGAACAACCCTAAACACCTGTCGGTCAGCAACTTCAGCGTCGAGAACCCGCGTGGGTTCGGCCTGCTGCAGCGTGGCCGCAACTTCAGCCACTACGAAGACCTGGACGACAACTACGACAAGCGCCCAAGCGCCTGGATCGAGCCTGAAGGTGACTGGGGCAAAGGCTCCGTCGACCTGGTCGAAATTCCGACCGCCGATGAGACCAACGACAACATCGTGGCCTTCTGGAGCCCGGCCGAGCTGCCGGAAGTCGGCAAGCCGCTGGACGTGGCTTACCGTCTGCACTGGACATTGGACGACGCGGCCTTCCATTCGCCGGACAGTGCCTGGGTCAAGCAGACCCTGCGTTCTACCGGTGACGTGAAGCAATCGAACCTGATCCGTCAGCCCGATGGCAGCGTGGCCTACCTGGTAGATTTCGAGGGCCCGTCCCTGAAGAAACTGCTGCCGGACGCTCCGGTACGTAGCCAGGTGAGCGTGGGTGATAACGCTGAACTGGTTGAAAACAGCGTGCGCTACAACGAACACACCAAAGGCTGGCGCCTGACCCTGCGTATGAAGATCAAGGACGCAAGCAAACCGACCGAAATGCGTGCGGCATTGGTGCAGGATATCGTGCAGCCTGAGCCTGAGTCGGTTTCCAACCATGTGCTCAAGGCCGATAAAGTCTTGGCCAAGCAGCATGAGAAGCAGGCCAAGAAAGACGCCAAGGACAAGGAAGCCAAACAGCCTGAGGCTGCCCCAGCCACACCGGAGCCGATCAAGACCGAGCAAGTCCTGACCGAAACCTGGAGCTATCAGTTGCCTGCCGATGAGTAATTCTCAAGTCAAGCCAGAGACTCTGTCCGAGTACCTGGCGCATCTACCCATGACGGCTGAGCAGCGCGCCGAGCTGGCGGGCTGCAAGTCCTTCAGCGAGTTGCACGAACGTCTGTCGTCCAAGACCTTCGACGCACCGACCGACGCTGCCCAAGCGTCGGTCGGCCGCCGCTTGACCCTCAACAGCGCCGAAGAGCTGCAAGACGCCGAGATGCTGGCGCTCGATGCCAGCGGTCGTGTGTGCCTCAAGGCCACACCGCCGATTCGCCGGACCAAAGTGGTGCCCGAGCCTTGGCGCACCAACATCCTGGTGCGCGGTTGGCGCCGGATGACCGGCCGCACCAACCCGCCCAAGCCACCGAAAGATGAGCGGGTATTGCCGGCTGCGCGCTGGCGTACCGTGGGCTCGATCCGTCGTTACATCCTGCTGGTGCTGATGCTGGGCCAGACCATCGTGGCCGGCTGGTACATGAAAGGCATCATGCCGTACCAGGGCTGGTCGCTGGTCGACTTCGACGAAATTCGCAACCAGACCCTGCTGCAAACCGCTACCCAGGTACTGCCTTACGCGCTGCAAACCAGCATCCTGATCATGTTCGGGATTCTGTTCTGCTGGGTGTCGGCCGGTTTCTGGACTGCGCTCATGGGCTTCCTGGAGCTGCTGACCGGTCACGATAAATACCGTATTTCCGGTAAAAGTGCCGGTGACGAGCCGATTCCGAAAGATGCGCGCACCGCCCTGGTGATGCCGATCTGTAACGAAGACGTGCCGCGTGTATTCGCCGGCTTGCGTGCAACGTTCGAATCGGTGGCCGCGACCGGTGACCTGGATCGCTTCGATTTCTTCGTGCTCAGCGACAGTAACGACGCCGACATCTGCATCGCCGAACAGCAAGCCTGGCTCGACGTATGCCGCGAAGCCGGTGGCTTCGGCAAGATCTTCTACCGCCGTCGCCGCCGCCGCGTTAAGCGCAAGAGCGGCAACCTCGACGACTTCTGCCGTCGTTGGGGCGGTGACTACAAGTACATGGTCGTTCTCGACGCAGATAGCGTGATGAGCGGCGAGTGCCTGACCAGCCTGGTGCGCCTGATGGAAGCCACGCCGGATGCCGGGATTATCCAGACCGCGCCGCGTGCGTCGGGCATGGACACCCTGTATGCGCGCATGCAGCAGTTCGCCACTCGCGTGTACGGCCCGCTGTTTACCGCCGGCCTGCACTTCTGGCAGTTGGGTGAATCCCACTACTGGGGCCACAACGCCATTATCCGTATGAAGCCGTTTATCGAGCACTGCGCCCTGGCGCCGCTGCCCGGTAAAGGCGCGTTTGCCGGTGCGATTCTCTCCCACGACTTCGTTGAAGCCGCGCTGATGCGCCGTGCCGGCTGGGGCGTGTGGATTGCCTACGACCTGCCGGGCAGCTACGAAGAACTGCCGCCGAACCTGCTGGACGAACTCAAGCGTGACCGTCGCTGGTGCCACGGTAACCTGATGAACTTCCGCCTGTTCCTGGTTAAAGGCATGCACCCGGTGCACCGTGCGGTGTTCCTGACCGGCGTGATGTCTTATCTGTCGGCGCCGTTGTGGTTCTTCTTCCTGGTGCTGTCCACGGCCTTGCTGGCGGTGAACACGCTGATGGAGCCGCAGTACTTCATGGCCCCGCGCCAGTTGTACCCGCTATGGCCACAATGGCACCCGGACAAGGCGGTGGCGCTGTTCTCCACCACCATCGTGCTGCTGTTCCTGCCTAAACTGCTCAGCATCATCTTGATCTGGGCCAAGGGCGCCAAAGAGTTCGGTGGCAAGTTCAAGGTAACCCTGTCGATGCTGCTGGAGATGTTGTTCTCCATGCTGCTGGCGCCGGTGCGGATGATTTTCCACACCCGTTTCGTCCTCGCCGCGTTCCTCGGTTGGGCCGCTACCTGGAACTCGCCGCAACGTGACGACGACTCCACGCCCTGGAGCGAAGCGGTCAAGCGCCACGGTCCGCAAACCGTGCTGGGCTTCCTGTGGGCGCTGCTGGTGGTGTGGCTGAACCCCAGCTTCCTGTGGTGGCTGGTGCCGATTGTCGGCTCGCTGATGCTGTCGATCCCGGTGTCGGTGATTTCCAGCCGGGTCAAGTTGGGCCTCAAGTCCCGCGACGAGAGCCTGTTCCTGATCCCTGAGGAATACAACCCGCCGCAGGCCCTGCTGTCGACCGAGAAGTACACCCACGAAAACCGTTGGCACGCCCTCAACGACGGCTTTGTGCGTTCGGTGGTAGACCCGCAGCAGAACGCTCTGGCCTGCGCCTTGGCGACCTCGCGGCACCGTGAGGCCGAGCCCATCGAGTACCTGCGCATGGAGCGTGTTCGCCACGCGTTGAAAGTCGGCCCGGCTGGCCTCAACAACAGCGAACGCCTGGCCTTGCTCAGCGATCCGGTGGCCTTGGCTCGTCTGCATGAGCAGGTGTGGAGCGAAGGTCACGCCGAGTGGCTAGGCGCTTGGCGTGCCTCGATCAAGGCCGATCCGCACGCGCCATTGCTGCCCCTGCAACCACAGTCGCCCCAGGCCCAGCCGGCCTGATTCAGGCACCCCCGAAGGCTCACTTCGGGGGTGTTTCAAACGTTGGTCCTACAGCGTTTTTAGCCTCTTCCTTTTATCGCTAACTCCTTGTTATTTCGAAACAAAAGACCTTTGTTCGAAGCGTATTGCCGTGCCTGCGGCTGGGTTAGGATCGCCCCCCAAATTGGACTCGCTGCGGGGGCATTCATGATCAAAAGGTATTGTTTGGCATTGCTGATGGGCTTTTTCCTGGGGGGACAGGCAGGCCTGCTTTACGCCGGCGCGCTGGACAATGCTGTGCACCGCGGCGTGCTTAAGGTCGGCACCACCCCCAATAACGTGCCCTTCGAAATGCTCGATAAGCAGGGGCGCATCGTCGGCTTTGAAATTGACTTGCTCCACGCCATGAGCCGCGCGCTGGGCGTAGAGCTTGAATTGGTGGCGGTGCCCTACACGGAGTTGTTGTCGGGGCTGATGGCGAACAAGTTTGATCTGATTGGCAGCGGCATGACGGTCACTCAGGAGCGCAACCTCAAGCTCAACTTCAGTGACTCGTTTATCGTGGTGGGCCAGACTGTGCTACTGCATCCGCGCCTGGGCGGGAAAGTGTCCAGTATTGAAGAGCTGGACGATCCCAGTTACCGCGTCGTTGCAACCCAAGGCACCACCGGCGAAGCCGCGGCACAGCGCTTTCTCCTATCAGCGCGGCTCAACAGTGTGGCCAACCCGGAAGAAGGCGTGCGGCAGGTCGTTGAAGGCAAGGCCGATGCTTTTATCCATGATGCGCCCTACAACCTGATCGCGATGAGTCGGCCGCAGAACAGTGCATTGTTGGTACTGGAGCAACCCTTCACCTTTGAGCCTTTGGCGTTTGGCCTGAAAAAAGGCGATTACGACAGCCTCAATTGGATCAACCATTTTCTCAACCAGATCGCCCAGGACGGCACCTACGATCGCCTCCATGACAAGTGGTTCAGGGACACGGCCTGGATAGCCGAGATCGACTGATCGTCATAACTGCTTACACATCAATCCCTAATCGAGAGGTCGCGCGCAAGCGTCTGCCTCTGTGCCTGGCCGGCTCGCTGTCAGTGTTTTGCGACACACGCCGATAACATTTACCGGTGAAACCTTTGTGGCGGACAACGAGTGGGTTAGGATCGCACCCCGAAATGGCGCAGCCCTTCTGTGCGCCCACCTTATAAGAATCGTTCAGGGGTCTTGATGATGAAAAAGTATCTTTCGATGCTGATGCTCGGTGTCACCGCGCTGGTCGCCGCCACTGCGGCCCAAGCCGGCGCCATTGATGAGGCGGTCAAGCGCGGCACGTTGAAAGTCGGTATGGACCCCACCTACATGCCGTTCGAAATGACCGACAAGCGCGGCGAAATCATCGGTTTCGAAGTGGACATCCTCAAGGCTATGGCCAAGTCCATGGGCGTCAAGCTGGAGCTGGTGTCCACCGGGTACGACGGCATCATCCCGGCCTTCCTGACCGGCAAGTTCGACATGATTGGCAGCGGCATGACCCTGACCCAGGAACGCAACCTGCGCCTGAACTTCAGCGAACCCTTCATCGTGGTCGGCCAGACGCTGCTGATCCGCAAGGAGCTGGAAGGCACCATCAAGTCCTACAAAGACCTGAACGACGAGAAATACCGCCTGACCTCCAAGCTCGGCACCACCGGTGAGATGGTTGCCAAGAAGCTGATCTCCAAGGCCAAGTACCACGGCTACGACAACGAGCAGGAAGGCGTGCTCGACGTGGTCAACGGCAAGGCTGATGCGTTCGTCTACGACGCACCGTACAACGTGGTGGCCGAAAAGAAGGTCGGGAACGGCAAGCTGGTGTTCCTGGAAGAACCCTTCACCTTTGAACCTCTGGCGTTCGGTTTGAAGAAAGGCGATTACGACAGCATCAACTTCATCAACAACTTCCTGCACCAGATCCGTAACGACGGCACCTACGATCGCATCCATGACAAGTGGTTCAAGAGCTCCGAGTGGCTCAAGGACATGGAATAAGGCCTGACACCGAGTTGCCTGCATCGCAGGCAAGCCAGCTCCCACATTTGACTGTATTCACACATCAACCTGTGGGAGCGGGCTTGCCCGCGATGGCGGCCTATCAGGCGACACCTATGCGGAAAGTGAAATGAAACATAAAAAAGCCCAATGGCCCTGGCACCTGCTGACGGTGGTGGTGCTGGTCGGCCTGGCGGGTGCCTTGTACTACGCCACGTCGTTGATGTCCTACGAGTGGCGCTGGAACCGCGTCCCCCAATACTTCGCCTATCAAGCCGAAACCTCCCAGCGCGCCGCGGATATTTCCACCGTGGTCGAGTTGGTGCGCAAAGGCGATATGGCCGAAGTCACCCTGCGCAACGACGCCGGAGTGGAACAAAAGCTCACAGTCGCCGATAACAGCCTGCAAGTGGCGCGCGGCGATGATGTGGCTGAAGGCGATGTGGTCGGCGTGACTCGGCAATGGGCACTGGGGCCGTTGATGTGGGGCTTGTGGACCACGCTGTGGCTGTCGGTGGTGTCCGGCATCCTGGGCTTGGCGATTGGCTTGGCGACCGGGCTGTGCCGGCTGTCGAAAAACCCCACCTTGCGCGACCTGTCGACAATCTACGTCGAGCTGGTGCGGGGCACGCCGCTGCTGGTGCAGATCTTCATTTTCTATTTCTTTATCGGCACGGTGCTCAACCTGTCCCGGGAGTTTGCCGGGATTGCCGCGCTGTCGTTGTTCACGGGTGCCTACGTGGCAGAAATCGTGCGCGCCGGCGTGCAGTCCATCACCCGTGGCCAGGACGAAGCGGCGCGCTCCCTGGGCTTGAGTGCCAGCCAGTCGATGCGCCACGTGGTGCTGCCGCAGGCCTTCAAGCGCGTGCTGCCGCCCCTGGCCGGGCAATTTATCAGCCTGGTCAAGGACACGTCCCTGGTGTCGGTGATCGCGATTACCGAGTTGCTCAAGAGCGGCCGCGAAGTGATCACCACCTCGTTCTCGCCGTTTGAAATCCTGTTTTGTGTGGCGGGCTTGTACCTGCTGATCAACCTGCCGCTGTCGAAGATGGCCAGCCGGCTTGAGCGGAGGCTTGCCCAAAGTGATTGAAGTACGCGATCTGGTAAAGGTCTTCGATACCCGTGGGCAGGTGGTGCGCGCGGTGGATCATGTCACCACCCAAGTGGCCAAGGGCGAGGTGCTGGTGGTGATCGGTCCCTCGGGTTCCGGCAAGTCCACCTTTCTGCGCTGCCTTAACGGCTTGGAGGAATTCGACTCGGGTTCGGTGAGCATCGACGGCCTGCAACTGGCCGACCCGAAGACCGACGTGAATGCCTACCGCCGTGAAGTCGGCATGGTGTTCCAGCACTTCAACCTGTTCCCTCACATGACCGTGCTGGAAAACCTGTGCCTGGCGCAAAAGGTCGTGCGCAAGCGCGGCAAGCAAGAGCGGGAGGCCAAGGCCCTGGCGCTGCTGGAAAAGGTCGGTATAGCGCAGAAAGCCCGCGAGTTTCCATCGCGCCTGTCTGGCGGCCAGCAGCAGCGGGTTGCCATTGCTCGGGCCCTGGCGATGGAGCCTAAGGTGATGCTGTTTGACGAGCCCACCTCGGCCCTCGACCCGGAAATGGTCGGTGAAGTGCTGGACGTGATGAAGACCCTGGCCCTGGAAGGCATGACCATGGTGTGCGTCACCCACGAGATGGGCTTTGCCCGGGAAGTGGCAGACCGGGTGTTGTTTTTCGATCACGGCAAATTGCTGGAAGACGCCGCGCCGGCGGAGTTCTTCAATGCGCCAAAAGACCCGCGTGCCCAGGCCTTCCTGCGCCAAGTCCTGTAGAAATATTTGCCTCTGTGGCGAGCGAGCTTGCTCGCGCTGGAGTGCGTAGCGCTCCCAAGATTTTGGGGCCGCTGCGCAGCCCAGCGGGAGCAAGCTCCCTCGCCACAGGTCAAAGCTTGAATTTGTCGACCAGCGTCTGCAAGTCCAGGCTCAACCTCGCCAACTGAACACTCGCCGCCGCCGTTTCCTCGCTGGCGGCGGCGGTTTGTTCCGACACGTCCCGTACCTTCAGCACACTGCGGTTGATCTCCTCGGCTACAGCGCTTTGCTGTTCCGCTGCGGCGGCGATCTGCGGGTTCATTTCCTGGATGATCGACACCGTGCGGGCAATGGCGATCAGGGCGTCGCCGGCGTCGCGGGTCAGGGTGACGCTGTTATCGGTCAGGTTACGGCTGCTGTCCATGATATCCGCCACCTGCTGGGTGCCGCTATGCAGGCCGAGGATCAGCCCTTCGATCTCCTCGGCCGATTCCTGAGTGCGTTGGGCCAGGCTGCGCACTTCGTCGGCGACCACCGCAAAGCCTTGGCCGGCAGCGCCCGCACGCGCCGCTTCAATGGCTGCGTTCAGGGCCAGCAGGTTGGTCTGCTGAGAAACAGACTTGATCACATCCAGCACACTGGCGATCTTCTGGCTCTCCTGTTGCAGCGCGAGCATCGCACGGCCCGACAGCGCCATTTCACTGGCCAGGTTGCCAATCTGCTCCATAGCCTGGGTGACCACCTGCTCACCGGCGCCGGCCTGATGGTCGGCTTCTTGGGCCGCCAGCGAGGCGCGTTCGGCGTGGCGCGCCACTTCCTGGGCAGTGGCGAGCATTTCATTCATTGCCGTCGCCACCTGGTCGGTTTCATCTTTCTGCTCGTTGAGCCCGCTGCGGGTCTGCTCGGTGACGGTGGATAACTGCGTGGCCGCTCCGGCGATCTGCCGGGCGCTGTCACCGATACTGCTGATCAGGCTACGCAGGCTGCGGGTCATTTGCCCGATGCTTTGCTGCAACTGGCCGAGTTCATCGCGACGGTCGACCGCCATGTCGTGGCTGAGGTCGCCTTCGGCAATGCGGCGTGCGGCGCCAAGGATCTCCCGCAGTGGTACCGCAATCTGCCGGGCGATCCACCAGGCGGCCAGCGCGCCCAGGGCCAGGGCGGCCACTGTCACGCTCATCAGCAATGTGCGGGTGTGGTCTGCCTCGCTGTTGCGCTTGGTGTTCTGGCTTTGGCTCAACTGGTTACTGTTGTCGCGCAGGTCATCGAGTTGCTGTTCGAAGCGGTTTTGCACGGTCTCCACGTTGAGCTGGGCTTCCTTGAGCTCGATCAACTGCTCGCGATAGTTAGCCAGGTCGGTCTTGAGCAGTGCTGAGTCCACGGGCAGCGCTGTGACTGCCAGTTGCGCGGTCTCCAGGGCGTCAAGGGCCTTGCCGATGGCCTCTGTATACATTGCCAGCGATTGCGCGGCCCAGGCGGGGCTCTGGGCGCGATCTTCGGCCAGCTCCATGGCCTGCCGCAGTTGCTCAATGGCATCAAGGGCCTTTTCGTCGTTCTGATCAGGCAGGTCACTGGCAAATTGGGCGAGGGTATCGCTGGCTTGCAGGGCGACTTTTTTCAGCACCGGGCGGATGCGCTCACGCTGTTCGACCAAGGGCGGAAGTTGCGTCAGGGCCGCCTTGAAGTGGCTTGCAAGGCTCTTGGCTTCTTCAAGTCGCTGCAGGTCAGCCGGGTCTTTCAGGCGGTTTGATAGGTCGGCCAAGTGCTGGTCCATCCGTTCAATCTTCGCGGCCATTTTGCTCAGGCTATCGCTGTCTGTCAGGGTGCGGTACACGATGCGGTCGGCGCGCATGGCCTCGGCGTCAACGGCCAATTGACCCAGGGTCGTCAGGCTATTGGATCGGTAAAGCACGGCGTTCAAGGCTTGCCAGCCCGTAGCGGCGATCAGGAAACTGAGGATCAGCACTTGGCCAAAACCCAGGGCGAGCTTGAGGCGGACGCTGGCATTGACCAGCACGCGGGTTAGCCGAGAAAACATGGTGAACCTCCGAATCAGAGAAAGCATTTCGCAACACATGAAACGCTAATTCGATTCGGGGCCGTGGAGGGCTGATAACTGCGTAGGAAATTTCACAAGTTACGGCGGCTTTGGTAAGCCGCCGTGTAGGGTAATTCAGACCCGGAAGCGCCCAACCAGGGTCTGCAGGTAGATCCCCAGGCGCGCCAGTTCGGCACTGGAGGACGCAGTTTCTTCGCTGGCCGACGAGGTTTGTTCGGAGATGTCGCGCACATTCAACACGCTGCGGTTGATCTCTTCAGCCACGGCGCTTTGTTGCTCGGCGGCGGTGGCGATCTGCGAGTTCATGGCCTGAATGGTCGAGACAGTACGGGTGATATTGCCCAGCGCGTGGCCAGCGCGGCGCGTCAGCTCAACACTGCTCTCGGTCAGCCCGCGGCTGTTGTCCATGATGGTTGCCACCTGCTGGGTACCACTTTGCAGGCCGACGATCAGCTCTTCGATCTCTTCAGTGGACTTCTGCGTGCGCTGGGCCAGGCTGCGCACCTCGTCGGCCACCACGGCAAAGCCACGGCCGGCCTCACCGGCACGCGCGGCCTCAATGGCGGCGTTAAGGGCCAGCAGGTTGGTTTGCTGGGCTACGGATTTGATCACGTCGAGCACACTGCCGATCTTGTCGCTCTCGCGCTTGAGTTCACCCATGGCCACTGTGGAATTACCCACCTCGGTGGCCAGGCGCTCGATCTGGGCGATGGCTTCACCTACCACCTGGTCGCCTTCACGGGCTTGCTGGTCGGCAGCCACGGCGGCTTCCGAGGCCTCTTCGGCATTGCGCGCCACTTCCTGCACGGTGGCCGCCATCTCGTTCATGGCGGTGGCCACCTGGTCGGTCTCGACCTTCTGGCTGTTGACCCCGGCGCTGGTTTGTTCGGTCACGGCCGACAACTGCTCGGCGGCGCTGGCGATCTGGGTGACACCGTCGCTGATCCCGCCGATCAACTCGCGCAGGCCTACGGTCATGCTTTGCATGGCACGCTGCAATTGACCCAGTTCGTCCTGGCGGCCCGATTCCAGGTTGTGGCTCAGATCGCCGGAGGCCACACGCTCGGCGACTTTGAGGGTCTGGTTCAGGGGGATGACGATCTGGCGGGTGATGGCCCAGGCTGCGAAGATGCCGACGATCAGCGCCAGCACGGTGGCAAGCAGCAACAGGTATTTGGCCTGCGCGGCATCTGCGTCACGCACGGCGGTCTGGGAGACGGTGAGTTTTTCGCTGTGGCCCAGCAGGATGTCGCCTTGGGCGATCATGGTTTTCAGCGCAGCCGCGCTGGCGACCTGGGAATCGCGATACTGGCTGACGGCGGCGCGGTAGGCTTGCAGTGAAGCCCCGGCTTCTTGCAGGTTGGCCTGGTATTGGGCCGGCAGCTGGCCTTGCAGTTCGGTGATTTTCTTCAGGGCGTTGTCGATAGCATCCAGGGCCGGTTGCTCGGCTTCGACCTTGCCGCTGTAGGTGTAGCCGCGTACTTGGAAGCGCGATTGCTGGATCAGCTTGCTCTGCTCCACCACGCTGTTGAACTGGGTGACGCTGTCACCTTGCAGCAGGGCTTTTTCGATTTCATTGATCTTGGCGACAGCATTGTCGGCAGTGTCGCCGAGCTTGCTGCGAGCACCCTCACGCTTGAGGCCCGCCTGGACCATGGCCGCGAAGGCCTTTTTGTATTGGTTCAAGGCTTCCTGCTGTTGCTCGACCAGGGCTTTGTCGTCAGGTTGCTCGATCAGCTCGGCGGCGGTCTTCAGGCCGCTGTCGAGGTGGGCGAGCAGGCCGTCGACCTTGTCCGTGCCTTGCTCGCCACGGCGCATATCGAAGTCCAGACGTGCCAGGCGCAGGTCTTTGGTCAGGCCATTGAGGCTGGAAATGAAGCCCAGCTTGTCGCCGCGACTGATCACATCCCCCAGGCCGGTCCAGCCGGTAAAGGTGATCAACAGCGTCAGGACCAATACCAGGCCAAAGCCGACGCTCAGCTTGCGGTTGACGCTTACATTCCCCAACTTCTCGGCTAACCAACGATACATGCTGCGAACTCCCCTGGAACAAGGCTTGGACTTATTCAAAGGCTATCGGCACGGGCGCGAGATTCTGTAGCTATGCACATGATCGTTCCCACGCTCTGCTGATCGTTCCCACGCTCTGCGTGGGAATGAATGGCGTGACGCTCTGCGTCACAAGGGCGGACGCAGAGCGTCCTGAGCGGCATTCCCACGCAGAGCGTGGGAACGATCAGTCGGGGGGTTAGAACAGGCGGGCGAGCAGGGCCGTTACGGCGGTTTCGACGCGCAAAATACGTGCACCCAGTTGCACCGGCTGCAAACCGGCCTTGGCCAGCAAGTCCACTTCATAGGGAATCCAGCCGCCTTCCGGGCCGATCGCCAGGGTCACCGGTTCCTCGAGGGCTCGGGGGCAGGCTGGGTAATCGCCCGGATGGCCGATCAGGCCCAGGGTGCCAGCCGCCATGGCCGGCAGCCGATCTTCCACAAACGGCTTGAAGCGTTTCTCGATAATGATCTCGGGCAGCACCGTGTCCCGCGCTTGTTCCAGGCCGAGGATCAATTGCTCGCGCACCGCTTCAGGCTCCAGGAACGGGGTTTGCCAGAAGCTTTTTTCCACGCGGTAGCTGTTGACCAGCACCACCTTGGGCACGCCCATGGCCGCCACGGTTTGCAACACCCGGCGCAGCATCTTCGGGCGGGGCAGGGCCAGCAGCAAGGTCAGGGGTAATTTGCTCGGTGGCGGTTGGTCGAAGCTCACTTGCAGTTCGGCTTCAGCGGCTTCCAGGCGCAGCAGTTGGGCATTGCCCATCAGTCCGCCAATCCGGCCCACGCGCAGGGAGTCACCGACGGCGGCGCGGTGAACCTCCTGCATATGCACCAGGCGCCGATCACGCAGCACTACGCGGTCGGCCGCGATAAAGTCGGCCTCTTCGAGCAGTAGCAGGTTCACGGCTGGGTCGCAGGCGGCTGGTCGTCGTCGACAGGCGCGTCATCCGGGTGTTCGCCACGCTTGCTGATCAAGCCGCTGAACAGGATGCCCACTTCGAACAGCATCCACATCGGCACGGCCAACAAGGTCTGGGAGAAGATGTCCGGTGGCGTGAGGATCATGCCGACCACGAAGCAGCCGATGATCACATACGGGCGGATCTTCTTCAGGTACTTGACGTCGACCACGCCGATCCACACCAGCAACACTACCGCTACCGGAATTTCAAACGCCACGCCAAAGGCGAAGAACAGCGTCATCACGAAATCGAGGTAGCTGGTGATATCGGTCATCATTTCCACACCGGCTGGAGTCGCGGCGGCGAAGAACTTGAAGATCAGTGGGAACACCAGGAAATAGGCGAAGGCCATGCCGGTGTAGAACAGCAGGATGCTCGACACCAGCAACGGCACGGCGATGCGCTTCTCATGCTTGTAGAGGCCTGGCGCGATAAAACCCCAGATCTGATGCAGGATCACCGGGATCGCCAGGAACAGCGAGACCATCATGGTCAGCTTCAAGGGCGTCAGGAACGGCGACGACACATCGGTGGCGATCATCGTCGCGCCGGCCGGCAGGTACTGGCGCAGGGGCGTCGAGACGAAGGTGTAGATCTGCTGGGTAAAGGCGAACAGCCCGGCAAAGATGATGAAGATCGCCGCCACGCAACGCAGCAGGCGGGTACGCAGCTCGGTGAGGTGCGAGACCAGCGGCATATGCTGGTCGTTTTCCGGTTTATCAGCGCTCATGGGGCTCGCGGCGGCAATGTAGGGTCATGGGGCGCGGGCGACGCAACGGGCGTCGGCGCGGGCGTCGTAGGAGCGGGCGCTGCCGGTGCGGCGTCGGCCACAGGGGCTGGCGCGATGCTGTGCTCGGCCACCGGCGTTACCGGCTTGGCCGGCTCTTGCACCGGGGAAAGAATCTTGCGGGCTTCCTGCTCCAACGAGAGGATGTGCTCGTTGTGCAATTGCCGACGGATTTCGTCGGCACCGATTTCCCGTTCAACTTCCTGTTTGATCGCGTTGAAACTGCGCTTGAGGCGCCCGATCCACAAGCCGGCGGTGCGTGCGGCACCGGGCAGGCGTTCCGGCCCCAGTACCAGCAGGGCCACCAGGCCGACGAGCAGCAGTTCAGAGAAGCTGATACCAAACATTAGTCAGTGCTCACGAGTCTTTGCGGGTCGGCTCTTGGACCTTTTCAGCCTGCACGTCGAAGGTACGGCGCTCGGTGATCGGCTGGGTGGCCTGCGGGTGAACAGGCTGGGCCGGTGGCACCGGGTTGGCGCTTGGCTCGGCTGGCTTTTCATCATCGTTCATGGCTTTGCGAAAGCCCTTGATCGACTCGCCCACATCGGTGCCCAGGTTCTTGAGCTTCTTGGTGCCGAACACCAATACCACCACCACCAGAATGACGATCCAGTGTTTCCAGTCAAAAATGCCCATGCTTCAAATCCTCAAGTCTTACGTTATTCAGGCGGACGGGCGCGAGGCCTTCTCGGCGTGCCCGGACAAGCCGAAGCGACGGTCCAGTTCATCCAGCACGGCCTGTGGGTGCTGCCCCAGTTGGGCGAGCATCACCAGGCTATGGAACCACAAGTCTGCGGTCTCATAGATTACATCGCTGTAATCACCGCTGATTTGCGCGTCCTTGGCCGCAATGATGGTCTCGACGGATTCTTCGCCGAGTTTTTCCAGAATCTTGTTCAGACCCTTGTGGTACAGGCTGGCGACGTAGGAGCTGTCGGCATCCGCGCCTTTGCGGTCTTCCAGCACCTGGGCCACACGGTTCAGGGTATCGCTCATGTTCAGTGTCCTGCTGGGTAGATGGCGTGCGGGTCTTTGAGCACCGGCTCCACAACCTTCCATTCGCCATTCTCGAACACGCGATAGAAGCAACTGTGGCGGCCAGTGTGGCAGGCAATGCCGCCGATCTGCTCGACCTTGAGGATCACCACGTCGGCATCGCAGTCCAGGCGCAGCTCGTGCAGGGTCTGCACGTGCCCGGATTCTTCGCCCTTGCGCCACAGTTTGCCACGCGAACGTGACCAGTAGATGGCGCGCTGCTCGGCGGCGGTGAGGCTCAGGGCCTCGCGGTTCATCCAGGCCATCATCAGCACGCGCCCGGTCTTGTAGTCCTGGGCAATGGCCGGCACCAGGCCGTCACTGTCCCACTTGATCTCATCCAGCCAGTCTTTCATGTTCGGCTCCGGCAATTTGCGACAGTGTATAACCGGATGGGCTATCGACGCACGATCAGATAAACACCCACGGCGACCATGATGCCGGCTGGCCAGTGGCCCAGTTGGTTCAATGGCCCACCAATCGCCAGCATCACACCGCCCACCAGGTGCGCGGCGCCGAGCAGGCGCAGGAACCAGTCGTCCTTGCGCTTGCGCCACGGTGGCTCAGGGTCCTTGGCGTGGGGCTGGGACATGCGCTCCAGCAGGTCGCGGGTCATGTTGGCCAGGTGCGGCAGCTGTTCGAACTGGCTGTGCAGGTTGCCCAGCATGGTTTTGGGGCTCATGCGCTCGCGCATCCAGCGTTCCAGGAAGGGTTGCGCGGTGTTCCACAAGTCGAGGTCCGGGTACAGCTGGCGGCCCAGGCCTTCGATGTTCAGCAGGGTCTTCTGCAACAACACCAACTGCGGCTGTACTTCCATATTGAAACGCCGCGCGGTCTGGAACAGACGCATCAGTACCTGACCGAAGGAAATATCTTTTAACGGTTTTTCAAAGATCGGCTCGCAGACGGTACGGATCGCCGCTTCGAATTCGTTGAGCTTGGTTTCCGCCGGCACCCAACCCGAATCAATGTGCAGCTGCGCCACACGACGGTAGTCGCGCTTGAAGAAGGCAAACAGGTTGCGCGCCAGGTAATCCTGGTCTTCCGGGGTGAGGCTGCCGACGATGCCGCAGTCGATGGCGATGTACTGCGGGCTCCACGGGTTGACGGTGCTGACGAAGATGTTGCCCGGGTGCATGTCGGCGTGGAAGAAGCTGTCGCGGAACACTTGGGTGAAGAAGATTTCCACACCGCGCTCGGCCAGCATCTTCATGTCGGTGCGTTGGTCGGCCAGGGTCGCAAGGTCGGTGACCTGCACGCCGTAGATGCGCTCCATCACCAGCACTTTGGGCCGGCACCAGTCCCAATACACCTGCGGCACGTACAACAGTTGCGAGCCTTCGAAGTTGCGTCGCAATTGGCTGGCGTTGGCCGCTTCGCGCAGCAGGTCGAGTTCGTCGTAGATGGTTTTTTCGTAGTCGGCGACCACGTCCACCGGGTGCAGCAGGCGCGCATCGGCAGAGAAGCGTTCGGCCGCGCGGGCCAGGATGAACAGCCATGCCAGGTCCTGGCCGATGATCGGCTTGAGGCCTGGGCGAATGACTTTCACCACCACTTCTTCGCCGGTCTTGAGCTGCGCGGCGTGCACTTGCGCCACCGACGCCGAGGCCAGGGGCTCGACGTCGAAGCGGCTGAACACCTCGCTGATCTTCTGGCCCAGCTGTTCTTCGATCAGCGCCATCGATTGCTGCGAATCGAACGGCGGCACGCGGTCTTGCAGCAGCATCAGCTCGTCGGCGATGTCTTCGGGCAACAGGTCGCGGCGGGTGGAGAGGATCTGCCCGAACTTGATGAAGATCGGCCCCAAATCCTGCAACGCCAGGCGCAGGCTGGCGCCACGGCTCAACGGTGACGGTTTGCGCGGCAACCAGCGCCACGGCAGCACATAACGCACCGCTAGCAGGAACCATGGCAAAGGCAGGGCAAACAGCAGGTCATCGAGACGGTAGCGGATTACGACGCGCTGGATACGAAACAAACGGCGGACGGCGAGCAGCTTCATGCGTTATCGCTTGGATCAAGGGAACGGCTCAAGCGCTCGAAGCGGGCCTCGAGGCGTTCCAGGTCGATTTTGGCCTTGTCGAGCTCGCGAAAGCGCGCTTGCGCTTCCCGTTGCCCGACCAGGGTGCGCGATTCTTCGCTCAGGTATTCGGCAAGGTTCTGGTTGAGGCTGGCGAACCCTTGCTGGTACCAGCGCGAGCGGCTGCGCAGGTGCCCGCTGATCAACTGGGTGGCGACGGGGCCAATCCAGCGCGACAGTTCATATTCCCAGTCCAGCTCCAGGTCTTGCAGCACGGCGGCCAGGTCCATCAGCACCGCACTGTCGCCTTCCAGTTCCACCTCGGGGCTGTGGAGGATGGCGGTCTTGTTGCGGCTCAGTGCCAGGTGCAACAGGCTTGAGGCTGGCGCACGCAGAGTGCAATCGGCCTCAGCGGCCCATTGAGTGGCGAGCAGCAGGCCTTCATCGCTGGGCAGGATAAACAGCTGCAAGGCGGGGCTTCGGCAGTCGACGGCAATGACTTTGCCGGTCAGGTGCGCGAGCCGCGCCAGGGCGGTGCTGTCCAGGCGCAGTACACGGTTGAGGCCGTGCTCGACGCTGGCGAGAAGACCTTGCAGCAGCATCAGGGCTTGATGCCGCGGTGCAGGGCGACGATGCCGGACGTCATGTTGTGGTAGGTCACGCGGTCGAAACCGGCCTCCACCATCATCGACTTCAGGGTTTCCTGGTCCGGGTGCATGCGGATCGACTCGGCCAGGTAGCGGTAGCTCTCGGCGTCGTTGGTGATCAGCTTGCCCATCAGTGGCATGAAGGCGAACGAATAGGTGTCGTAGACCTTGGACATCAGCGCGTTGGTCGGCTTGGAGAATTCCAGCACCAGCAGGCGGCCACCCGGCTTGAGTACGCGCAGCATCGAGCGGATCGCGTCTTCCTTGTGAGTCACGTTACGCAGGCCGAACGCGATGGTCACGCAGTCGAAATGGTTGTCGGGGAAGGGCAGCTTCTCGGCATCGGCCTGAACGAACTCGATATTGCCGGCCACGCCTTTGTCGAGCAGGCGGTCGCGGCCAACCTTGAGCATCGAGCCGTTGATATCGGCCAATACCACCTGGCCGGTGGGGCCAACCAGCTTGGAGAACTTGGCCGCCAAATCGCCCGTGCCACCGGCGATGTCCAGCACCCGGTTGCCGGTGCGTACGCCCGACAACTCGATGGTGAAGCGCTTCCACAGGCGGTGCATGCCGCCGGAGAGCACATCGTTCATCAGGTCGTACTTGGCCGCCACGGAGTGGAACACCTCAGCGACTTTTTCCGCTTTCTGGCTTTCCGGGACGTTCTTGAAGCCGAAGTGAGTGGTGGGTTCGGCATCGCTGCCTTTGCGCTGATCAGTCATATCGCTGTCACCAAAAGAGAATGCGGGACATGATAATCCCCAAGGCCTACTTTGTCTTGGCAAGGCTGCAGGTAAGATAGGCGCTCATCGAGACCTTTTGCCGCATGGCGGGTGTTCTGAGTCGTTATATAGAGGAGTCATTGCAATGGCCCGTATTACCGTTGAGCGTGAACATACCCTGGGAAAAGAACAGGCGCGGGCCAAGGCTGAGCAATTGGCGCGCAAACTCGAGGATAAATATGGGGTGGAGTCTTCATGGGCTGGCGACACCCTGAAGCTCAAGCGCTCCGGGGTTAAAGGCACGGTTGCGGTGGCCGACAACTCACTGCGCATCGATGTCGAACTCGGCCTGTTGATGTCGGCCATGAGTGGCACGATAAAGTCCGAAATCGAAAAGGCCTTGGATAAAGCGTTGGCCTGACCTGGCTGCTCTTAGGGTGCCGATTCTAATTTTAAACCCTACTTTGTGCCCAAGCCCTCAACTCCTGCGGGCCGTCCTCCCCCCCTTTTTGTGTGAGGTGCACCATGGCCAAAGTTATTTTGAAGAAAAAAATCGACGTTCAAACCACTCCCCTGAGTGAGGTTAAAAGCTATGCCCGCAAGATCTGGCTGGCGGGTCTTGGTGCCTATGCGAAGGTCGGCAGTGAGGGCAGCGAGTACTTCAAAGAGCTGGTTAAGAGCGGCCAACATGTTGAAAGTAAAGGTAAAAAAGTTGTAGTTGAACAACTTGATGCCGCCAACAGTCAGATTGACCAGGTAAAGAGTAATGTCTCCGGCGTCAGGAGCCTGGTTGAAGTTCAGCTGGATAAAGTTGAAAAAGCTTTTGACACGCGTGTTGCAAGTGCCTTGAATCGAATCGGCATTGCGTCTAAACATGACGTGGAGACACTCTCTGCTAAGCTCGAAGAGCTGACGGCATTGCTCGAACGTGTCGCGCGTAAACACTAAGGAGACATCGGGATGGCTGTTAAAAAGACTACTCAGAAAGAAGGCAGCTCGTGGGTCGGGGAAGTTGAAAAATATTCCCGCAAAATCTGGCTTGCTGGTTTAGGCGTGTACTCGAAGGTTAGCAGTGACGGCGGTAAATACTTCGAGACTCTGGTCAAGGACGGCGAGAAGGCCGAGAAGTTGACCAAGAGTACAGTGGGGAAAAAAGTTGATGCGGCCAAGGCAACGGCCGGTTCCGCCAAGTCGAGTATTTCTGACACGTGGGGCAAGTTGGAAGAAACCTTCGACAAGCGCCTCAACAGTGCTATTTCGCGACTGGGCGTGCCTAGCAAGGCTGAGTTGAAAACGTTGCACAGCAAGGTCGATACCTTGACCAGGCAAATCGAAAAACTCACTGGCGCCAAAGCGGCTCCAGCCAAGACTGCCGCAGCAAAACCTGCGGCAAAACCTGCGGCAAAACCTGCGGCAAAACCAGCGGCCAAAACTGCAGCTGCAAAACCAGCAGCCAAAGCCGCTGCCAAGCCTCTGGTTAAAGCTGCCGCTAAACCGGCTGCAAAATCTGCGGCCAAGGCGCCAGCCAAAGCCGCGACGAAACCTGCGGCCAAGCCAGCGGCCAAAACAGCTGCTGCCAAACCGGCCAGCAAACCTGCCGCCAAGCCAGCGGCTGCTAAAGCAGCAGCGAAACCTGCGGCTAAACCGGCTGCTGCCAAATCCGCTGCCAAGCCAGCTTCCGCCAAACCCGCTGCCAAGCCAGCTGCGGCAAAATCCGCCGCGAAACCAGCAGCAGCCAAACCGGCGGTAAAACCTGCGGTGGCCAAAAAACCTGCCGCGGCGAAAAAGCCAGCAGCGCCAAAGCCTGCCGTGGCGGCCAAGCCGGCTCCGACTGCTTCTGCAGCCAATTCGGTGTCCGCGCCGTCGCCCACCGCTGCTACCCCGACTGCAACGCCGGTAACCCCGACGCCATCCAGTCAGTCCTGATTTTTGCGGGACCAGAAAATGCCCGGCCTATAAAGGTCGGGCATTTTTTATGGGCCACAGCAATCAGGCGTCGCGGGCGCTACACCAAGCCCATCAGTTATAAGTGATAGAAACGGTGACGGCACTGGCCAGCGTGCCGTGGGAAATCGCCGCGCCGGTTTTGTGGTAAGCCGCTTTGAGCGCCAGTACCGCCTTGCTGCTGCTCGTTGCAACCGTACGGCTACGCTGGGCCTCAGTACCGTTGGCGGGGATGATGCCTGCGCTGGCCAGCCAAAGAGCGGTGCCGCCCGAAGTTCCCGTATTGGCAAAGAGCTCTGCGTTGCCGGCGGAGGGTGTGCCAGCGAATTGAAAGATCACGTTCTTGACGTCAGAGTCGCAGTCAGCGGCAAGCTCGAAATCGTGTTCTCCAGCGGAGTCGGCACTATCGAAGTCCGACACTTTGACGGGCGGTAGAGTGATGGTGCGGTTTACATCGCCGGCGATCAGGTTGCACGTGCCCGCGTTGACCACGCCTTGGAAGGTCAGGGTGCCGGTGGTAGCAGCGAAGGCGACAGGAGCGCCCAGGCTGGCCGTGAACGCCAATAGCAGGGGCAGTATTGAGAGACGCATCGTTAATCCTCAGGGTTTCAGTTGTAGGTGATGTTGACGGTAGCGGTACTGATCAGCGTGCCTTGGCCGACCGTGCCGCTTTTGTGGTACGCAGCGCCGAGTGGCAGTACCGCGCGATTGCCGCTCACAACCAGCGTGCGTTCGTTGTCGCTGCCATTGGCAGGGATCGTTTGATTCGTTCCGTTGATACGGGAATACAGCCACAGCGCCACGCCTCCAGCGGTGCCTGTATTGGCGAAGAGCAGGTCATTTTCAGGCGAGGGCGGGCCGGAAAAACGAAAGGTGACGTTGGCGGCATCGCTGCAATTGGCCGTCAGCTCAAAGTTGTGTGCGCCAGCGTAGGGGCTGCTGTTGAAAGCACTGACCTGCACCGGGTCGAGAGCGATGGAGCGGTTGACGTCGCCTGCTTCAAGGTTGCAGGTAGCAACAGGGCTTACGAACCTGACCGAGTTGTTGAGGTTGAGCTCAAAGCGGCCCAGGCGCTGGCCTATACGGGTCATCATTGTGTATTTGTAGATGCTTCCCGCCGGCACTACCCCTCCGGTCACCGGGCCGGTTTTGTAGAAGATCGCCTCGGCATTGGTGAAGATGGGATGGCGTCCAGTGGGCAGATGATTGGTAATATTTTCAAGCGCGTAGAAGTTGGTCACTCCTCGGGCATCGGTAATTTTTATGCGGATGCCGATGCCAGGAGCCTCAGTGGAATAGATCAGGCTTGGCAATAGTTGCGGGTACCTGCGGGAGGTGACCTGTCTGAGGGTCAAGCTGTGGCAATTGAAGAAACGGCCGGGAACCACTCCACTGAATGGCTGCTGGGTGATGATGCTGCCATCGGGCAGGTTGGCCGGTACCGTAATAGTGGCCGGAAGGGAAAGGCCGTGCTCGGAGTCCATATAGCTATCGCACTCCGCCTGGGCCGCGATGGGCAGGCCAAGCACCAGCAGGGTCAAGAGGCGCGAGATCGACGGCTTCATTGTGAACTCCGTATTGTCATGGGGCTTTTGGCGGTAGGCGCTTGCGGCGCATGCTGGCAGGCACCTGCGTTCAGGTGGCGCAAGCGGTTGGTGTTCTCGGCAGTGAAACCTGTGCTCACGTCATAGCGCAGGGTGCACAGGGTCGTGGCGTCCGGGCCCCACTTGACCGTCAACTGCCCCTGCCCGCGTGACACACGCGCAAAGGCTTTGCCACCCTGGCCAACGATCCCGACGCTGGCGCCGCTTTCATCGAACACATCCGCGCCGAACGGCAATGGCGTGCCATCCTCCCGCAGCGCCGTGATCAACATGGCCTGCCCGCTGACGGTCTCGAATTGCAACTGCACCACCGAGCCGGCTCGTGGCGCGACGTTCTGAGCGGCGGTCTTGAGCTCGACATCCGTGGACAGATCCTTGGGGTCCAACTCGACCACGTTCTGGCGGTAAGGCGTGAGATTCGGCACCACGGCGAAGCCGCTTTTGCCGATCTGCGCGCTGTGGTTGCCATTGATCCGTGCGCCGAGGGCGTCGGGAGCCTGGACGATGCCGATGGTGTCGCCCAACTCTGGGGCGAAGGTCACACCGCCACGGTGGGCGACGATGCCACCGGTCATGCCCAGTGAGGTCGATTGGTACGCGTTGCTTTGGCCGTAGCTTGCCGACAGCACGCCTTGAGAGGTCTGGTATTTCATGTCGGCGCTAGTGGCATAGCCGCTGCCTTGAGCACGGCTGCTGCTCAGGCCGTAGCTCAATTCATTGCGCCCGCCAAGCGTACCGCCCAGGCTCAGGCGCTCGCCGCTGCTTTGATCGCCACGGTAGACGGTGGTGGTCAGTGTGGGCGAGCGTGCGCCGCTGCCCAGTGGCAGGCTGACGGTGAAGTCCAATTGCTTGTCGACGCGTTCGCTCAGCAAGTCCCGGGTGCGCTGCGCGCTGACGGTGTAATGCAAACCCTTCCACGTACTGCTGTAGCCGGCGGTAAACGTCAGGTTGCCATTGTTGCGGTTCCAATAGTTTTGCGAGGAGCCGGTCAGGTACACCGAGCCGTCGCCGACGCTTTGGTTGAGGCTGATGTCCATTCGGTCACGCAGGCGCGAAACGGTGTCGAGCTTGAGCCCGTCCAGCGCAAGGTCGCGGATGTGTGCTGCGTCGCTCACGCTCAAGAAGCCTTCGGTGGAGTAGCGGTAGGCGCCCAGCGCGAAGTGGGTGCCCGTATTCGCGAAGTTCTTGCTGTAGCGCAGCTGTACGCTTTGACCCGCGCGTGAACCATGCCCTGGCAGATGCGCGTTCGACTGGGTCAAGTCCAGAGAAAGTGCGCCCAACGGTGTGTTGAACGCGGCCCCCAGCAACTGTGAACGGTAATCCTCACCCATCACGGCACCGGTATAACCGGTCAGCAGATTACTCAGGCCATGCTGGTAAGTCGCTTGCATCAGCCTGGGCGGGTGGTGCAGGCCGACTTCATCGAGCAGGCCGGCACTCAGCGAATAGCGGCTGTAGCCGGGGCGCAGCAGGTTGGCGTTGGCGGCAAACGGTACGATGAACTCACGGGTACGACCGTCGGCTTCGGTGACGGTGACATTCAGGTCGCCGCCGTAACCGGTGGGGAACAGGTCCTTGAGCACGAACGGGCCGGGCGCGACGGAGACTTCATCCAGCAACACACCGCGTTGGCGTACAGTGACCCGTGCGTTGGTCTCGGCAACCCCGCGCACTACCGGGGCAAAGCCGGTCAGTGAATCGGGCAGCATCCGGTCATCGGAAGACAGGCTGGCGCCGCGCAGACGCACGCTGTCGAACAGTTCGCCGGGGGTATAGAGTTCGCCAAGCACCAGTTGGGACTTCAAGGCACTCAAATCCCGCTGCACATAGGTGGCGCTGCTTTGGTACCCCGAGACGGTATGGGTGCGGCTGTAGCTGCCGTTGTGGCGCCAGTGCCAGTTCCCCAGGTTGAGGCCGGTGTTCAGGCCGAGGTAGCTGGAGCCCTGGGTGCGCCCGCCGGTCCGCGTGGTGAAGGTATTGGTGTTGTAACGCACGAACGCGGCATCCACGCCGCCATCCCAGTGTTGCGGGTCGACGTAGCCGCGTGGCTGGCGCGCCAGGTATATCTGCGGAACTTGCAGGTCGAGGCGACTTTCACCCGAATCGAACTGGCTGCTGGCGCCGGGCAGGTAGCTGGCGATGTCGGCACAGCTGGAAAGGGCTGCTGCCTCGACGCTATCGACGATAACGCCAAACCTGAGCAGCGCCTGGGGCTCCAGGCACAGCTGGGCGGTGTCATGGCCCGCGATCTTGGAAAAGGACAGGGTTTCACGCCCGATCCACTGGCCGTTAAGGTGCACATCGGCGCGATAGCTGCCAGGCAGGACGACGTTGCCTTGGTTGAACTTGGCGATATCGACCTGCAAGCCCGCCTTGCCACCCGGAAAGAAAGCCGGATTGAATTCGACCTGTTCGGCACTCTGGGCGCTGACGGCTTGAGCGCCGCTGATCAACAGCAGGCTATGCAGGGTCCGCTTGAAGCGATGACGTGCTTTTACGCCGGTTGGCGTGTTGAAACTCATGTTCAGCATTCTCGAAAAACAGGTGTCGGTCGACTGTCGGCATAGGGCGTCCCTACCCGCGTCAGTGGGCATCGACATGAAAAAGTAGGGGCGTGGTAGCGCCAGTCAGGGCGCCCTACGCTGGAAGGTCTGTTCTGGGGGCTGTCATGGCGGGGCCTTGGCGCTATGGACGGCCTTCACGCCATAGTCATCGAGTGTCTGGAACTCTACGGTCGCCTCGGTATTGGCCGATGCTTTGAGCGTGGGCAGCTCAAAGCGCAGGCGGCCGCCGGGCAGTACCATGTTTTCACTGCCCGACGACGCGGTTTTACGCGCATGTCGTTGCCCGGACTCCAGCACCTCGACGGCTTCAAAGGTCACGTGATAGGGCGTCGGGTTGAAGACTTCCAGGCCCTGGCCCTGTGCGCTTGAGATGCGTCGCCATTGCAGTTTTCCGGGTGCCGTTTCGACTCCGTAGAGCAGGTTATGCGGACGGAAGAACAGTTTGATCCGCGAGCGAAACGCCAGCTGCAGTTGGTTGCCCTGTTGCGCATTTGGAGATTGCGCAGGCACTTCCAGCAAGTTGAACCAGAACAGGCTTTCCTGTGCGGTCGGCAAGGATTCGCCGGTATAGGCCACGCGCACCACCTGTTGCTTGCCCGGTTCCATACGGAAGATGGGCGGGGTCACCACAAAAGGAATGCCGCCCACCTGTGGCGTCGACTGCTCATCGCCATTATCCAGCCAGGTCTGGACCAATACCGGTGCCTGGTTCTTGCTCTCCAGCCTGACGGTGACCTCTTTGTCGTTCTGCGGATAAACCACGCGCGTGCTGTTGATGATCACGCTCGCCTGCAGCGCCGTTGCGCCCACCAGCGTGCAGGTCAGCAAGGTGGTCTGCGCAAAAATCGAAAATACATTCATGGTGGTTTATCCCGTGCAGCCAGGCAGCGCTGCCGAATGCCGTACGCGGGCACCGAAATCGCTGACGCTGGTGAACTCAACCTTGGCCGGGGTACGCGGACATTCGCGCAACAGCGGCAACGCAAAGCGCTTTACATCGCCGGCCGGCAGCAGCAGGCTGTCGTTGGCGCTCTGGTTCGGCGCTTTGGCAAAACGCTGGCCGGCGCTGAGCAGTTCGATAGAGGCAAGCGAGACGTGATAGGGCGTCGGGTTAGTGGCTTGCAGGGCGTAGCCGCGATCGTGGGCGATCAGTTTCCATTGCAGTTTCGAGGCTGCGTTTGCCACCGCATAAGGCAACGCTTGCGGGCGCAGGAATACGCGCAAGCGGGTGCGAAATGCCAATTCGATCTGGTTATTCTCGTCACCCTTTGCGGCACTCGGCGGCACTTCCAGTACGTTGAGCCAAAACAGGCTTTCACGATCGGCAGGCAAAGGCTCGCCCGAGTAGCGCAGGCGCAACGCCTGTTGCTGGTGCGGCTCAATGCGGAAGATTGGGGGGGACGTACTCAGCGGCGCTTTTGCAGTGGCGGCTGTTGAGTATCGGTCGCCGTCGTCCAGCCAGGTTTGCACCAATGCCGGGCGATTGCCCTTGTTTTCCAGGCGTACGATCACTTCCTGCCGTTCGGCAGGGTAGATCACCCGTGTGCCGTGGATGATGACGCCTGCCTCGGCGGCAAGTATGAACAGCAGCATTGCACCAGACACACCGGCGACAAATGTAAGACGGGCCTTCGTTTTCATCGTCTGGTCTCTTTACCCAGGGAGGAGCCCGCCTTCGCAGGCTCGCTCGCGCTTTACTCGGCGTACTCGATCATGAACCCGACCCGGGTGTTGACCTTGCCTTCGGTGGCCGGGCCGCTGGCGTACAGTTGTGCAGCCAATGGGATGGTTGCCTGGTTATCGGCGATCACCACGCCTTCGGATTTTTCGGTGTACACGTTGATCGGCGTGCCGCTGCGGCTGGTGACCTCAACCTGGACGTTTTTGGCGTTGGTGGTATCCGATGGATCGTCGTAACCATCAATGTTCAAGCGCCCAGTGGCCACGTCGATGGCCGGGCTGGTCGGATCGAAGGCAACCATGGCGGTGCGTCCGTTGGTGCAACTGCCCTCACCCGGTGCGCCGATGCGAATGGTGAAGCCGGTCAGGTTGGCACGGCTGCCTGCCGTGGCCAGGCGTGCAGCAGAGACGCCACCCAGGTTCACGTCCTTGACCACAGCCCCCGTGCCCGGAGCCGCGCCTTCGACGGTGCAGGTCACGTCGGTCACCAGTCCACTGAAGTTGATCACGCCGTCCGCGGCGTACACCGATGACGTCATCGTGGCGCTCAAGGCCAGGGCGGTTGCAACGGCAGGTAAAACGTTGGCTTTCATTCTGTTTTCGATCTCGAGTTATTGAAGTTATCCGCCGCAGGTTTAAGCGCAGTGCCTGAGGTTCTTGTCGAATTTTTTCATGGGGCGGGCTGGCATAATTTGTATCTAAAAGTGAATGCGCTCTATAGCGAAGTCTCGAGTTTTGGTTCGTGATTGTTCGAAAGCGTTTTGTTTTGTTTAGTTTTTTTCGTATGAATTTTTGGTTGGGTAAAGTTTCCTCAGTTGTTTCTGTAGGAAGTTGCCGTAAGTAAATGTAGTACTGTTGTGTCCGCTTATTGAACCCTGCATAAGGCTGGTCTATAGCGTGCAGTACTG
Source organism: Pseudomonas sp. FSL L8-0168 (assembly GCF_037976155.1). NCBI lineage: Bacteria > Pseudomonadati > Pseudomonadota > Gammaproteobacteria > Pseudomonadales > Pseudomonadaceae > Pseudomonas > Pseudomonas sp. FSL L8-0168. The sequence goes on from NZ_CP150262.1 coordinate 5,786,073, forward strand.
CATTGATTTATGCGGGGCTCGTTATGACAACTTCACCATTGGCCATCTGTACCGTCATGCTGCTGGATGACCACGAGATGGTTCGCCAAGGTATCGCACTGGGATTGAATGCCGAGGCCGACATTCAGGTGACCGGCTCCTACGGTACGGGCCGGCAACTGCTGGAGGCGCTGGCCCGTCAGCGGGTCGATGTGGTCGTCATGGACTTCGTGCTGGCGCCGTCAGACATCGACGGCCTCAGTCTGCTCCAGACGCTGGGCAGGCGTTTCAGCCAGTGCCGGGCATTGATCGTTTCCTCGGATTATTCGCCTGCGACAGTCTCGCTGGCGCTCAAGGCTGGATGTTGGGGCATTCTGGGTAAGACTCAGAATCTGACCGAGCTGATCACGGCTATCCGAACTGTCGCTCAAGGGCGGCTTTATATACAACCTTGTATGTTGGCGACATTACAGGGCAAACACTCTGCGTTTGATCTCGTCACTGTGAAGTCGACGGTCAATGTTTCAGCGACGCTGTCATTGACCTCCGGGCTCACACCCAAAGAGCGCGAAGTGTTGCGCTGTTTTCTCGATGGCATGTCAGTCAGTTCGATTGCGGCAAAGTTCTCCCGCAGTGCAAGTACTATCAGTACGCAGAAACAATCGGCTTATCGGAAGTTGGGCGTGCGCAATGACAGTGAACTTTTCAAATTCATTCAGCAATTCGGCGGGCCTGAGTAAGCACCGGTCAAAGCGGATCATCCAGGTAGCGCAAGGCCCAGCGTTCGGTGGCCTGGCGTGCAGGTGACAGCAGGTGCGGCGCTACCAGCATCATGACCTGGTACACCACCACTCGTACCTCGCCTTCACGGTCCAGTACGCGTTGGTAATCGAGGGAGAACAGCAGAGTCATGGTGATCTGTTCCACCAACTGCCCCAGTGCCTGGGTGTCACTGACCAGTTGCCCCGCAGCCTTCAACCGCGCCAACAAGGAGGCCAGGGTGCGTTTGAGCGCGGTAAGCAGATTGCGGATCCCCTTGGCCAGCTTCGGCAGGCGCCCGGCCAGGTTCGACAGGTCCTGGAAGAGGAAGCGATAGTGGGCCATGCGCTCGACAATCAGGTGCAAAAACAGCCAGTAGTCCTCAGCCTCCAGTTGCGCATCGGCAGGCGGGTCGAGCAGCGGCGCCAGCTCGCATTGAAAGCGCTCGAACAGCCCCAGTACCAACGGCTCCTTGCCATGGAAGTGGTAGTAGAGGTTACCGGGGCTGATCCCCATTTCATTGGCCACCTCCATGGTCGACACGTTCGGTTCGCCCTTGTGGTTGAACAACTGCAAGGCACATTCAAGGATACGGTCGCGGGTCTTCATCCAGTCTTCTTAATGTGATGTTTGAGCTCATCGCACGCGCACGTAAGTGCCCGGCGCCGCTTCCATCGGTGGGTAATTCTGGTTGCCCAGAGCGGTGAGGGTTTCGCGTTGTACACCGGAGCGTTTTTGCACCCACTCCAGCCACTGCGGCCACCAACTGCCTTCGACGTGCTGGGCGTCGTAATACCAGGCGCGCGGGTCGCTGCTCAGCTTGAGGTTCTCGACGTAGTTGGCCTTGGGGTTACCCGGTGGGTTGAGGATGCTCTGGATATGCCCGCTGTTGGACAGCACGAAGCGCCGCTCGCCACCCAGCAGTTGCGTGGAGCGGTACACCGCGTCCCACGGCGTGATGTGATCGTTGATGCCGGCCACGCTGAAGCTGTCCACCGCGACCTTGCGCAAGTCGATGGGCGTGCCGCATACCTCCAGGCCGCCAGGGTGGCTCAGGGGGTTGTGCTTGAAGAAGTCCAGCAGGTCGCCGTGCAAGGCGGCGGGCAGGCGCGTGTTGTCGTTGTTCCAGTACAGGATGTCGAACGCCGGCGGTTCCTTGCCCAGCAGGTAATTGTTGATCCAGTAGTTCCAGATCAAGTCGTTGGGGCGCATCCAGGCAAACACCTTGGCCATGTCGCGGCCATCCAGCACGCCTTGCTGGTAGGAGCGGCGCTTGGCGGCCTCCAGGGTTTGTTCATCGGCGAATAGGGTTGCGGGGCTATCGATCTGGCTGTCGAGCAGGCTTACCAGGTAACTGGCGCTGGAGATGCGCCGCAACTGGCGCTTGGCTTGCAGGTGGCCTTGCAGCGCGGCGATGGTCAGGCCCCCGGCGCAGGCGCCCATCAGGTTGACCTCGCGGGCGCCAGTGATGGCCCGGCACACGTTGAGCGCTTCTTCCAGCGCCGCCACGTAGGTGGACAGGCCCCATTCGCGATGCCGCACGTCCGGGTTACGCCAGCTGACCATAAAGGTCTGCAGGCCGTTTTTGAGCGCGTATTGCACAAAGCTGTTGGCCGGGCTCAGGTCGAAAATGTAGTACTTGTTGATTTGCGGCGGCACCACCAGCAGTGGCTTGGCGTACTGTTTTTCGCTCATGGGCTTGTATTGGATCAGCTCCAGCAGCTCATTGCGAAACACCACCGAGCCGGGGGTGGTCGCCACGGTCTTGCCCACTTCAAAGGCGTGCTTGCTGACCTGGCGCGGCAAACCGTTGTTGTGCAGCAGGTCTTCGAACAAATTACTCACGCCACGCACTACGCTGTTGCCGCCGGAGTTGAGCAACTCCTTGATCGCCAGCGGGTTGAGCAGGGTGTTGGAAGGGGACACGGCATCGTTGAGCAGGGCGAAGGCGAACTGCGCGCGGGCGCGATCATCGTCACTGAGGGCGCTGTCATCGATCCACTGCCGTGTCTGTTTTTGCCAGCTCAGATAGGCTTGCAAGCTGCGGCGGTACAGCGGGTTGAGCTTCCAGGTGGGGTCGCTGAAGCGATGGTCCCTGGGGTTGGGTTCGTGCACAGTCTCACCCAGCAGCACACGGCCCAGCTGGCCGCCCAGGGCTAGGGCGTGGCGAGCGGTGTGCACCGGGTTGCGCAGGCCGTGCGCGGCGACGGTACGCAGGGTCGACAGCAAGTCCCGGCCGCGCAGGCCGGTGATCGCATTTTGCGCGTTGATGAACGCAGCGGGGGTGGGCGCCGGGTTCGTCACGGGTCTTTCTCGCATGAGCCAACACTCCTTCGTCAAGTCATCAAGCAGGCACGCCAATCCAGAACCATAGTCGGTTCCTGGCAAGTTGCGCGGTGGTGTGGTCCTTCACACCGCCGGTCGCGGATGTATCACGGCGCGCAGGCGCTCCTCCTCCAGAAACTTCATGATGATCGGCGCCACGGCTTCGGCCCGGGTGATCAGGAACAGGTGGCCGTCGTCGATGATGTGCAACTGCGCATTGGGGATGCGCCAGGCGAGCATGCGCATGTTGACCAGCGGGATCAGCGGGTCATCGTCCCCGGCCAGCACCAGGGTGGGCTGGCGGATCTTGTGCAGCCAGTGAATGCTGGTCCAGCCCAGCCCGGCAAACAGTTGCCAGTAGTAACCCAGCTTGCCGGCCGAGCGCACTTTGCTGGCGTGCTCGGCGGCCAGTTTGGAATCTCGGCGGAACGAGCCGCCATAAATCATCGGTGCAATGCGCACCACGTGGGACGGCTGGATATAACGCCTGGGGCTTGCCATCAGCCACAAGACCTTCGGTTTGCCCGGCACCATGAAGGCCCCGGCCGCGGTGGCCGCCAGGATCAATTTCTTGCAGCGCTCGGGGTAGTCATACGCAAATTGCTGGGCCAGCGCTCCGCCCCAGGACACGCCCACGGCATTCACTTGGCCGTAGTCGAGGTAATCGAGCATACGTGCGGTGAGCTTGGCCAGGCCGGGGAAGCGATAGGGTCGGTTCGGCGTCGAGGAACCGCCCACGCCGGGCACGTCGAAGGCGATCACTTCCAGGTCCGGGTCCAGGGCCTGGACGAACGGAAACACCAGCTCAAGGTTGGCGCCGATGCCGTTGAAGATCAGCAGCGGGGTCAAGTGCGGCTTGCCCGGGCGTACCGCCGTGCGGATGGTCTGGCCATCCAGGTCGATGGTACGGAAGATGAACGGTTGCGCCATGCTCAAGCCCTGTGAAGTGGTGCTATTGGTCTGTAGGAACTCGGTCAGTGTGGGAGCTGGCTTGCCTGCGATGGCATTCTTTCAGGCCGCGATTAGTGAGCAGGCCCATTGCTATCGCAGGCAAGCCAGCTCCCACATCTGATCTCATTTCAATCACAAGAATGCCTAGCGTTCATGTACATAGGTACCCGGCGCCGCTTCAGCGGCTGCATAGGTTTTATTGCCTAATGTCGTCGGGGCTTTTTTCAATTTTCCCGCCCGCTCCGCCTGCCACACCTGCCAATGCAGCCACCACGAATCGGTGTGCTTGGTCGCATCTTCTTGCCACTCCAGCGCACTGCCGGCCAGACCCTCGCTGGTCTGGTAGCGCGCTTTGGGGTTGCCCGGCGGGTTGAGGATGCTCTGGATATGCCCGCTGCTGGACAGTACAAACTCGACCTTGCCGCCGAACAACTGCGCTGACTTGTAGCAGGACTGCCACGGCGTGATGTGGTCGTTGGTGCCGGCCAGGGAATAGATATCGGCAGTGACCTGCTTGAGGTCGATGGGCGTGCCGCACACTTCCAGGGCGTTGGCCCGTACCAGTGGGTTGTTTTTGAACAGTTCGATCAGGTCGCCATGGAACGCGGCCGGCAAGCGTGTGGTGTCGTTGTTCCAGAACAGGATGTCGAACACTGGCGGCTCGTTGCCCAGCAGGTAGTTGTTGACCCAATAGTTCCAGATCAAGTCGTTGGGGCGCATCCAGGCAAAGACCTTGGCCATGTCGCGACCTTCCAGCACGCCGGCCTGATAGGAGTGGCGCTTGGCCGCTTCCAGAGTCTGCTCGTCGACAAACAGCGCCACCTGGGTGTCCAGGGTGGTATCCAGCACGCTCACCAGCAGAGTCAGGGCGTTGACCTTCTTCTGCCCCAGCGCCGCGTAGTGGCCCAGCAGCGCCGTGCAGGTGATGCCGCCTGAGCAGGCACCGAGCATATTCACGTCTTTGCTGCCGGTAATCGCCGTGACCACATCGACCGCTTCCTTCAGCGCCTCGATATAGGTGGATAGCCCCCATTCGCGCTGGGCCTTGGTGGGGTTGCGCCAACTGACGATAAAGGTCTGCTGGCCATTACGCAGGCAGAAGCGCGCCAGGCTTTTATCCGGGCACAGGTCGAAGACGTAGAATTTGTTGATCTGCGGCGGCACCACCAGCAGCGGGCGCTCATGCACCTGCTCGGTAATGGGCTTGTACTGGATCAGCTCCAGCACGTCGTTGCGAAACACCACCGCGCCTTCGCTGGTGCCCAGGGTCTTGCCGACTTCAAAGGCGCCCATGTTGACCTGGCTGGGCATGCCGCCGTTGTGCACCATGTCCTTGGCCAGGTGAGACAAACCGTCGAGCAGGCTTTTACCGCCGGTTTCAAAGAAGCGTTTGACCGCCGCCGGGTTGGCCGCGCTGTTGGTGGGGGCCATGGCTTCGGTCATCAGGTTGATCACGAAGTGGCCCCGGCTGATGTCTTGTGCCGACAGGTTGCTGTCGTCGATCCAGTCGTGAAGTTCCTTGCGCCATGCCAGGTAAGTCTGCAAATAACGTTTGTAGAGCGGGTTCTGGCTCCAGGCTGGGTCGTTGAAACGACGGTCGTCGCCCTCGGGCACCAGTGCGGATTTGCCGAACATCACATTCTTCAATTCAACGCCAAAGTGGGCGACGTGCTTGACGCTGTGCAACGGTTGCTTGATGGCTTGGGTCAGCACCATCTTGGCCGAGGCCAATAAATCCTTTTTGCGTAACGCGATGATCGGGTTCAACCCCAGGGTGTTTTCCGAGGCCTGGCGTTTCAAGTCATCGTTATTCTTGTTACTCATCTACGACGCTCCATTGTCCGAAAGACGAGTACCGGCGATTGCTGCGCACCCAATTTCGATACACGACACCAGCCTGGTACTGCGACTCGGGTGACCGTTGATACCGCATCGTCAAATGCAGGGAACTTGCCAGCTCCATTGGTTACCCGAGTTTATTTTTTTTCGCAAGCGGGCCAATCGTTGGCCACGCGACAGGGCATTCAAGCAGATGAAATTAGAAAATGCGCTCTAAACAGCAAGACCGTTGAGCTAGAGCATCAGCCGCACGACCGACTCACTCGGATCGCGGGTTTTACCAGCGGCTTTGAGCTCGGCCAGGTAGTCGGCCCACAAAGCGTCCTGACGTACGGCCAACTGATAGAGGTAGTCCCAGGTGAACAGTCCGCTGTCATGACCGTCGTCGAAGGTCAATTTCAGTGCGTACTGGCCGGCCGGTTCCAGCTTGATCAACCGGACGTTGAGCTTGCCGAATTGCAGGATGGGTTTGCCGTGGCCCTGGACCTCGGCGGAAGGGGAGTGCACCCGCAGGAATTCGGCGGGTAGTTGGTAAACCTCGTCGGGCCCGTAGGTAAGGCCGAGGGTGTTGGAAGTTTTACGCAGGTTTACTGCGGTAGGAAATTTCGACATTGGAGATAACCCTGAAGGAACCGGCCCAAAATGTGGGAGGGACCAATGTGGGAGCCGGGCTTGCCCGCGATGCCGGCACCTCGGTGTTTCAGGAACACTGAGGTGATGCTATCGCAGGCAAGCCAGCGCCCACACAAGCCACTCCCACATTGAGTGAGGCTTACAGGATATAACGAGACAGATCTTCGTTCTGCGCCAATTCGCCCAGGTGGCTGTTCACATAATCGGCATCGATCTTGATCGCTTCGCCATTCTGCGCACCGGCCATGTCGCCGGCGCTGAAGGATACTTCCTCAAGCAGGCGCTCAAGCAAGGTATGCAGGCGACGGGCACCGATGTTCTCGGTCTTTTCATTGACCTGCCAGGCGATCTCCGCCAGGCGCTTGATACCGTCTGCCTGGAATTCGATACCCAGCCCTTCGGTTTTCAGCAGCTCGCGGTACTGCTCGGTGAGCGAGGCATGCGGTTCGCTGAGGATGCGCTCGAAGTCGCCCGGCGTCAGTGCCTTGAGCTCCACCCGAATCGGCAGGCGGCCTTGCAGCTCGGGCACCAGGTCGCTCGGCTTGCTCAGGTGGAAGGCACCGGAGGCGATAAACAGGATGTGGTCAGTCTTGACCATGCCCAGCTTGGTGTTGACCGTGCAGCCTTCGATCAGCGGCAGCAAATCGCGCTGTACGCCTTCGCGGGACACATCCACGCCGCCGGAGTTACCACGCTTGGCCACCTTGTCGATCTCATCGATAAACACAATGCCATGTTGCTCGACCGCTTCCAGGGCCTTGGCCTTGAGTTCTTCCTCATTGACCAGGCGCCCGGCTTCTTCGTCGCGCACCAGCTTGAGCGCTTCTTTCACCTTGAGCTTGCGGCTTTTCTTCTTGCCCTTGCCCATGTTGGCGAACAGGTTCTGCAACTGGCTGGTCATTTCTTCCATGCCAGGCGGGGCAGAGATATCCACGCCGGACACTTCGGCCACTTCGATCTCGATTTCCTTGTCATCCAACTGGCCTTCACGCAGGCGCTTGCGGAACAGCTGGCGGGTGTTGGAATCCGACGAAGGTGCGGCGTCTTCGTTGAAACCCATGCGTGCCGGTGGCAGCAGGGCGTCGAGGATGCGCTCTTCAGCGGCGTCTTCGGCGCGATGGCTGACCTTGGTCACTTCCTGTTCGCGCAGCATCTTCAGGGCGGCGTCAGCCAGATCACGAATGATCGACTCGACATCGCGGCCCACATAGCCAACTTCGGTGAATTTGGTCGCTTCGACCTTGATGAACGGTGCATTGGCCAGTTTGGCCAGCCGCCGAGCGATCTCGGTTTTGCCGACGCCGGTAGGGCCGATCATCAGGATGTTCTTGGGCGTTACTTCAACGCGCAGTTCTTCTGGCAGTTGCATCCGGCGCCAGCGGTTACGCAGCGCAATGGCAACGGCGCGCTTGGCATCGTCCTGGCCGATGATATGGCGGTTGAGTTCATGGACGATTTCGCGGGGAGTCATGGACATAGTGTTTGGCGGCCTCAAGCCTGAATAAGCCCAGGGCTTATTCGGCGAGGTCCTGCTCCTCAATGGTCTGATTGTGGTTGGTGAACACGCAGATATCGCCAGCGATACCCAGGGCGGTCTCGACGATTTCACGGGCCGACAGGTCGGTTTTCTTCAGCAGCGCGCTGGCCGCAGCCTGGGCGTAGCCGCCACCTGAACCCATGGCGATCAAGCCATGCTCGGGTTCAACCACGTCGCCGTTGCCGGTGATGATCAGGGAAGCGTCTTTGTTCGCAACCGCCAGCATAGCCTCCAGGCGGCTGAGGGAGCGGTCGGTGCGCCATTCTTTGGCAAGCTCTACAGCGGCGCGCACCAGGTGGCCCTGGTGTTTCTCAAGCTGGCCTTCGAAGCGTTCGAACAGGGTAAAGGCATCGGCGGTTGCGCCTGCGAAGCCGGCAAGCACCTGGCCGTGGTACAGGCGGCGCACTTTCTTGGCGTTGCCTTTCATCACGGTGTTGCCCAGGGAAACCTGGCCGTCGCCGCCCATGACAACTTTGCCGTGGCGACGTACTGAAACGATGGTGGTCAAGGGGAGAGTCTCCACGCAGCGGGGCGAAAATGCCCTGATGGAAACTCATATGGGGGTGGCGAGGGGGATTTCAACCGTAGGGAGGCAGTGCGGACGAGTGGTGATCGTTCCCACGCTCCGCGTGGTAATGCCGCCTTGGGCGCTCTGCGCCTGCTCTGTGACGCAAAGCGTCAAGGGGCACGTTCCCACGCGGAGCGTGGGAACGATCAGTGGGTATGCGTCAGCGGCTCTGGCGTTGTTGTAACAACAGGTTGCTAAACCCGGCGCCGGCCAATTGCTTTTGCGCCACGGTCAGCTGTTCGCGGTTGCTGAACGGCCCCACCAATACGCGATACCAGGTCGCGTCCTTCACCGTGCCGGACTCAACCGATACCGATTGGCCCAACAGAATGATCTGTGCGCGTACACGGTCCGCATCCGCCTGTTTCGGGAACGAGCCCGCTTGCAGGAAGAACTTGGTCACCGGCGCCGCCTTGGTTGCAGCCACTGGCGGTGCTGGCGGCGGCGTGATACCGGCCAGCGCGGCCTGGGCGCGCGCCGTGTCGATTTTCGCCGCTTCTGCTGGGGTTACCGGCGTGGTTGGCACTTGTGGCGTCGGCAGGGTTTTTTCCGGCACGGCGTCAGGCGGCACGATCACTTCCGATTCCGGCAGCAGCGTGTAGAAGTCGTACTTGGGCTTTACCGGTGCGGTCGGGCTCGGCGCGGTCTTGTTGGCTTCGGCGATTTTCGTGGCCTTTTGCTGCTCCTGTTTGACGCGCTTGACGTCATCGCCCTGGCCGGGCTCCAGCTTCATCAGAAACACGATAAATGCGCCGACCGTCAGGCCGATGGCCATCCACAACCAACCCGGAATCGGTTGCTTCGCCGGGGCCTGGTAGCGGCTGGCGCCGCGCTTGGGTGCAGGTTTTTTCTTGGCAGCCAACTTACATACGCTCCAGAGTTTCCAGGCCCAAGAGTTCCAGGCCTTGCTTGAGGGTGCGTCCAGCCAATGCGGCAAGGCGCAGGCGACTTTGTTTCTGGGCTTCGTCGTCGGCGGTCAGGATCGGGCAGTTCTCGTAGAAGCTGGAGAACAGGCCGGCCACTTCGTACAAATAGGTGCACAGGATGTGCGGCGTGCCTTTTTCGCCAACGCTGTTGAGCACTTCGCCAAATTGCGCGAGCTTGGCCGCCAGTTCCTGTTCGTGGGCGGCGTCCAGCGCGATCTGGCCCTCGACTTCGCTGAAGTCCTTGCCCAGCTTGCGAAATACCCCGGCCACGCGGGTGTAGGCGTACAGCAGGTACGGCGCGGTGTTGCCTTCGAAGTTGAGCATCAGGTCGAAGTTGAAGCTGTAGTCGCTGGTGCGGTGCTTGGACAGGTCGGCGTATTTCACCGCGCCAATGCCCACCACGCGGGCAATATTACGCAGGTCGGCCTCGGCCAGCTCCGGGTTCTTTTCCTTCACCAGGTTGTAGGCACGTTCCTGGGCTTCGGTCAGCAGGTCGATCAGCTTCACGGTGCCGCCGTCGCGGGTCTTGAAGGGGCGGCCATCGGCGCCGTTCATGGTGCCAAAGCCCATGTGCTCCATATGCATCGGGTGGGTGACGAAACCGGCGCGACGGGCCACTTCGAACACCTGCTGGAAGTGCAGGGCCTGGCGCTGGTCGACGAAGTACAGCGCACGGTCAGCCTTGAGCACGCCACTGCGGTAACGCACGGCGGCCAGGTCAGTGGTGGCGTAGAGGTAGCCGCCATCGGCCTTGACGATGATCACCGGCAGCGGCTCGCCGTCGGCGGTCTTGAATTCTTCGAGGAACACGCACTGGGCGCCGTTGCTTTCGACCAGCAGGCCTTTGGCCTTGAGGTCGTTGACCACGTTGATCAGGTCGTCGTTATAGGCGCTTTCGCCCATCACGTCGGCCATGGTCAGTTTCACGTTGAGCAGCTCGTAGATTTCCTGGCAATGGGACAGGGAAATTTCACGGAAGCGGTTCCACAGCGCCAGGCACTCTTCGTCGCCGGCTTGCAGCTTGACCACCAGGCCCCGTGCGCGGTCGGCGAACTCTTCAGACTCGTCAAACCGCTTTTTGGCGGCGCGGTAGAAGTTTTCCAGGTCGGCCAGCTCGTTGCTGGTGATCGGGTTTTCCTGCAGGTAGGCCATCAGCATGCCGAACTGGGTACCCCAGTCGCCCACGTGATTCTGGCGGATCACGGTGTCGCCGAGGAATTCCAGCACCCGTGCCACGCCGTCGCCAATGATGGTGGAGCGCAGGTGGCCCACGTGCATTTCCTTGGCCAGGTTCGGCGCCGACAGGTCGATGACCACGCGCTGGCTGTCGCCGGCCTTGCGTGCACCGATGCGGGCATCGGCCAGGGCAGCATCCAGGCGTGACGCCAGGGCCTGGGTGTTCTGAAAGAAGTTAATAAAGCCAGGGCCGGCGATTTCGGCCTTGGTGACACTCGCGTCAGCCGGCAGGGCTGCGATGATTTTTTCTGCCAGGTCACGCGGCTTCATGCCGGCCGGCTTGGACAGCATCATCGCGATGTTGCTGGCGAAGTCGCCATGGGTCTTGTCGCGGGTGTTCTCCACCTGGATCGCCGGCGACAGGCCTTCAGGCAACACACCTTCGTTGACGAGTTGGGTGAGGGCTTGTTGGATCAGCTGGCGAATGGTGTCTTTCATGGTGTTCTCTTTCGACCGCAAGCGGCGGCGCGCGATGCGCAGGTGGAAAAACTGGGCATTATCCGTGGCGAGGGCGGGCTTGCCAACCGTTCAGACTATATGGCGGACCTGCGGGCCTCTTCGCGGGCAAGCCCGCTCCCACATTTAAGGGTATTCACATTTCATAATGTGCGAGCTGGCTTGCCTGCGATGACGTAATTACCCTCAATACAAATCTACCGGGTCTACATCCAACGACCATCGCACCTGCCGACCGCTGGGCAGTTGCTCCAGCTCAAGCATCCAGCGACTTAATAGCCGATGCAGCGGCGCGCGGGAGGTTGCCTGCAAGAGTAGCTGAGCGCGATAACGCCCGGCGCGCCGCTCCATGGGCGCTGGCACCGGGCCGAGTAGTTCGATGCCACTGAGGGCCAGTTCGCCCAATAAACGTTCGGCGGCGCTGCAGGCCTCATCAAGAAAGCCTTCGGCCTGCCCGGGTTTGTGGGCTTCGGCACGCAGCAGCGCCAGGTGCGCAAAGGGCGGCAGGCCGGCGGCGCGGCGTTCGCTCAAGGCCTGCTCGGCGAAGGCAAAGTAGCCTTGTTCCGTCAGTTGAATCAGCAGCGGGTGGTCGGCCAGGTGCGTCTGGATAATCACCCTGCCTGGCTCTTCGGCCCGCCCGGCGCGCCCTGCCACCTGCACGATCAACTGCGCCATGCGTTCGCTGGCGCGAAAATCCCCGGAGAACAGCCCGCCATCGGCATCCAGGATCGACACCAGGGTCACCCGTGGGAAGTGATGCCCTTTGGCAAGCATCTGCGTGCCCACCAGAATGCACGGTTGGCCCTTGTGGATGGTGGTGAACAGTTGGTTCATAGCGTCTTTGCGCGACGTGCTGTCGCGGTCGACCCGCAGCACCGGGTAATCCGGGAACAGAATGCCCAGGCGTTCTTCGGCGCGCTCGGTGCCGGCGCCCACGGGCCGCAGGTCCACCTTGCCGCACTGCGGGCAATGGCGCGGTACCCGTTCCACATGGCCGCAGTGATGGCAGCGTAACTCGCCGTGGCGCTGGTGCACGGTCATGCGCGCATCGCAGCGCTCGCAGCCGGACATCCAGCCGCAGTCATGGCACAGCAGCGTCGGGGCAAAGCCGCGGCGGTTGAGAAATACCAATACTTGCTGGCCGGCGGCCAGGGTCTGGCCAATGGCCTGTTGCATCGGGCCGGAAATCCCGCTGTCCAGCGGGCGGCTTTTCACGTCCAGGCGCAGGAAACGCGGTTGTTTGGCGCCGCCGGCGCGCTCGTTCAGGCGCAGCAGCCCGTAACGGCCGGTGTAGGCGTTGTGCAGACTTTCCAGGGACGGCGTGGCCGAGCCCAGCACAATCGGGATGTCTTCCTGGCGGGCGCGCACCAGCGCGAGGTCGCGGGCGTGGTAGCGCAAACCTTCCTGCTGTTTATAGGAGCCATCGTGCTCCTCGTCGACGATGATCAGCCCGGGGTTTTTCATCGGCGTGAACAGTGCTGAGCGCGTGCCGATAATAATGTCGGCCTCGCCGTCCCGCGCCGCCAGCCACGACTCCAGGCGTTCACGGTCATTGACCGCTGAGTGCACCAGGGCGATCCGGGCATTGAAGCGTTGCTCGAAACGCGCCACGGTCTGCGGGCCCAGATTGATCTCGGGGATCAGCACCAGTGCCTGCTTGCCCGCCTGCAGGGTTTCGCGGATCAGTTGCAAATAGACTTCGGTCTTGCCGCTGCCGGTGACGCCGGCTAGCAGGAACGCGTGGAAACTGTCGAAACCGGCGCGAATCGCCTCATACGCGGCGCGTTGCTCGGGGTTCAGCGGCAACTCCGGCTGGGCCAGCCAGTGTTCGTGGCGCGGGTCCGGGGCGTGCTTGCGGATTTCCACCTGCACCAGGCCCTTGGCCAGCAGCAGGTCGAGGCTGTCTTTGCTCAGCATCAGCTTGCTTAATAGCTGATGGGCCACGCCGTGTGGATGCTGCGCCAAGGTGGCCAGGGCCTCACGCTGGCGCGGGGCGCGGGCGATGCGCGGGTCTTCGAGGCGTGCGCCGGGCGCCATCGACCAGAAACGCTCCTGACGCGCTTCGGCCAGTTCGCCCTGGCGCAGCAGCACCGGCAGCGCCCAGCTCAAGGTATCGCCCAGGCTGTGTTGGTAATACTGCGCGGTCCACAGGCACAGCTTGAACAGCGCGGGCGGCAGCGGCGGTGTGGCGTCGAGCAGGGCAATAGCCGGCTTGAGCTTTTCGGCAGGCACTTCGCTGTGGTCGGTAACTTCCACCAGAATGCCGATCATTTCCCTGCGCCCGAACGGCACGCGCACGCGCATGCCTGGCTGCAACTGCGCACGCGACACGCCGGGCGGGGCCCGGTAATCGAACAGGCGGCGCAGGGGCGAGGGCAGGGCTAGGCGCAAAATGGCGTCGGGCACGCGAGGAGTCTCATCTATTAAGGCAGCGGTGGCGCAGGGGCGGGAGCCTAGCAGACCGGGGTTGTCACGTCTCCAGTACTGGAACCGGATCTTGTGGGAGCTGGCTTGCCTGCGAAAGCGCTAGTGCAGTAACAGATGCAGTGACTGACACACCGCCTTCGCGGGCAAGCCCGGCTCCCACATTGACGGCGGTGTGTCAGGAATATCTGATGAAAGGGAGCTTTCGGCCATTACCGCCGCTTGCGCGATTAAAAAGGTCTGGTAGAATCCGCGGCCTAATTACGTGCGGTATTCGACAATAGTGTCGAGTGGCGGCACGCTAGCCTGAGGAAGTGCCATGAAAGCCGATATCCATCCAGCGTACGAAACCATCCAAGTCACCTGCAGCTGCGGCAACAAGTTCGAAACTCGTTCGAACCTGTGCAAGCCACTGGGTACTGACGTATGCAACGAGTGCCACCCGTTCTACACCGGTAAGCAGAAAACTCTGGACACCGGCGGCCGCGTACAGCGCTTCGCAGATCGCTTTGGTGCTTTCGGCAAGAAGCCTGCTACTCCAGCAGAGTAAGGTTCAAGAGCCTTATGGGCTTTTACCCGCTGTTGAAAAAGGCGTCCCTTGTGGGCGCCTTTTTTGTGCCTGGAATTTGGCTGGTGACCGCTGAGGCCGATGCATTCTGCCCCGCCCCGGCAGCTATCGCCCGCGTTGAGGTGCAGCGTGTGGTGGATGGCGACACAGTACGCCTCAAGGATGGTCGCAGCGTACGTATGATCGGCCTCAATGCGCCGGAAACCGGCAAGAAGGGCCGTCCAGACGAGCCATTTGCCGTCGCCGCACGCCAGCGCCTGCAGGCGTTGGTCAAGGCCAGTGATGGGCGTGTCGGCCTGGTGCCGGGGCGCGAAGGCAAAGATCATTACGGGCGCACCCTGGCTTACCTCTACGGCGCCAATGGCGAGAACCTGGAGGCGCAACTGCTGGCCGAGGGCCTGGGGTACCAGGTGGGCGTGGCGCCGAACGTGGACCTGGTGGCCTGCCAGCAGGCGGCCGAAAACAGCGCCCGCCAGTCACGGCTCGGCCTGTGGCGCCAATCGCCGGTGCAAAACGTGGCCAATCTCAAGCGCTCCGGGTTTGCCCTGGTGGCTGGTCGGGTCAGCAAGATCGAGCGCAATCGCGGCGGAATCTGGATTGAACTGCAGGGTTCACTGGTATTACGCATTGCGCCCGAGCTGATCAGCCAGTTCGATACGGCCATGCTCAATGGTCTGCAAGGCCGCACCCTTGAGGCGCGTGGCTGGGTGCAGGATCGTTCCCGCCGTGGCGGCCTGAAAAAAGGCCAAGCACGCTGGCTGTTGCCAATAACCGACTCTCGCATGCTGAAATCGACGCTTTGAATAAAAAATTGTAGACATTTTTTATTTCGATTGTGAACAGTTGAGCCCTTGTATCCCGTGGCTCTTGGCCAAAAGTCGTAGCCCAGGGCCCTTGACACCTGTGACTGCCCAGTCTTGTAGGGACTTTACGACACGCGTATCCTCGGCGGTCCGTCGACCAACAGTAAAAGCGGAATGCCGATATGTCTGATTTGAAAACTGCCGCTCTCGAATACCATGCCAATCCTCGTCCAGGAAAGCTGAGTGTAGAGCTCACCAAAGCCACTGCCACTGCCCGCGACCTGTCGCTGGCCTACAGCCCTGGTGTTGCCGAACCCGTACGTGAAATCGCCCGTGACCCAGAGCTGGCGTACAAGTACACCGGCAAAGGCAACCTGGTTGCAGTGATTTCCGATGGCACCGCGATTCTGGGCCTGGGTAACCTCGGCCCATTGGCTTCCAAGCCAGTCATGGAAGGCAAGGGCGTGCTGTTCAAGCGCTTTGCCGGCATCGACGTTTTCGACATCGAAGTCGATTCCGAAAGCCCGCAGGCGTTCATCGACACCGTCAAGCGCATTTCCATCACGTTCGGTGGCATCAACCTGGAAGACATCAAGGCACCTGAGTGCTTCGAGATCGAAAAGGCCCTGATCGAGCAGTGCGACATTCCGGTATTCCACGATGACCAGCACGGCACCGCGATCGTTACCGCAGCCGGCATGATCAACGCCCTGGAAATCGCTGGCAAAACCCTGGGCGAGGCGAAAATCGTCTGCCTGGGCGCCGGTGCCGCGGCCATTTCCTGCATGAAGCTGATCATCAGCATGGGCGCCAAGCTGGAAAACATCTATATGGTCGACAGCAAGGGCGTGATCCAGTCCGAGCGTACCGACCTGAACCAGTACAAGGCGATGTTTGCCCATCCGTCCTCCAAGCGCACCCTGGCTGACGCCCTCGACGGTGCCGACGTGTTCGTTGGCCTGTCCGGCCCGAACTTGCTGAGCGCTGAAGGCCTGAAATCCATGGCGCCGAACCCTATCGTGTTCGCCTGCTCCAACCCGGATCCGGAAATTTCTCCTGAGCTGGCCCACGCCACTCGCAGCGACGTGATCATGGCCACCGGCCGTTCGGACTACCCGAACCAGGTCAACAACGTATTGGGCTTCCCGTTCATCTTCCGTGGTGCCCTGGACGTTCGCGCCAAGCGTATCAACGAAGAAATGAAAGTGGCCGCTGCCAACGCCCTGCGTGAACTGGCCAAGCTGCCGGTACCTCAGGACGTGTGCGACGCCTACGGTGGCGCCAAGCTGGAATTCGGTCGTGAGTACATCATTCCAAAACCAATGGATAAGCGCCTGATCACCCTGATCTCCGATGCCGTGGCCAAGGCCGCGATCGAGACTGGTGTGGCTACCCTGCCGTATCCAAAGAACTACCCGCTGCAGAGCGTGGATGATGTGTTCAACGGCTAAGCCGTTATAGCGCACCAACAAAAAGCCCCGGCTGAGTGATCAGTCGGGGCTTTTTTGTGGGTAGCGATTCACGAGAGGCTTTGGCTGATCATTCCCACGCTCTGCGTGGGAATGCCCACCTGGACGCTCCGCGTCTGCTTTTGAGGTCGTGACGCAGAGCGTCACAGGATGCATTCCCACGCGGAGCGTGGGAACGATCGGCCGATCAGCGTGATCAGGTCAGAACAAATCGATCGGCGCGCCTTCATCCGCCGGCAGTGGGCTGCCCGGCACTGCGCCGTTGCCCAGTTCGTTGACCGACGGCGGTGTGTCTTCGCTCTTGAACAGCTCGAAGTACGCATTCGGCGTGCTCGGTGAAGCTGCGCGGCCACTGATCGGGTCTATGCGCAGGCTGAGGATGCCTTCCGGCTCTGGCTGGGTATGCAGCGGCTTGTCCTTGAGCGCTGCGCCCATGTAGCTCATCCAGATCGGCAGGGCGACGGTGCCACCAAACTCGCGGCGGCCCAGGCTTTCAGGCTGGTCATAGCCGGTCCACACGGTGGTCACGTAGTCGCCGTTGTAGCCGGAGAACCAGGCGTCCTTGGATTCGTTGGTGGTACCGGTCTTGCCAGCGATATCCGCGCGGCCCAGGGCCAGTGCGCGGCGGCCGGTGCCCTTCTTGATCACGTCTTGCAGGATGCTGTTGAGGATGTAGGTAGTACGGCCATCCACGATGCGCTCGGCAACCGCTGGCGCTTGCGGTTCGGCCGGTGCGCTGGCGTTTGCGGCCGACGGCGTGCCTGGCGTCGGCTCGATGGTGATACCGCCGTTGCTCGGTGCCGCAAGGCCGTCGGTTGCCGCCACGCCATTGACCACATCACCCGGTACCCGTGGCGGATTGGCAATAAACAGGGTGTCGCCATTGCGGCTTTCGATCTTGTCGATCAGGTAAGGCGCGATCTTGTAGCCGCCGTTGGCAAAGGTGCTCCAGCCGGTGGCGATTTCCATCGGCGTGAGGGTTGCGGTACCCAGGGCCAGGGACAGGTTCGGCGGCAGGTCCGACTTGGCGAAGCCAAAGCGCGTCATGTAGTCGATGGTCTTGCCTACGCCCATCGCCTGCAACAGGCGAATCGACACCAGGTTGCGCGACTTGTACAGCGCCTCGCGGATACGGATCGGGCCGAGGAACGTGTTGGTGTCATTTTTCGGGCGCCAGACCTTGTCCAGGTATTCGTCGACAAACACGATTGGCGCGTCGTTGACCAGGCTGGCGGCGGTGTAGCCGTTGTCCAGTGCCGCACTGTAGACGAACGGCTTGAAGCTGGAGCCTGGCTGGCGCTTGGCCTGGGTAGCGCGGTTGTAGTTGCTCTGCTCAAAGGCAAAACCGCCGACCAGCGCACGGATCGCACCGTTCTGCGGGTCCAGGGACACCAGGGCGCCCTGGGCGAGCGGCACCTGGCTGAATTTGAGGCTGTCATCCTTCTGGCGTTGCACGCGGATCAGATCACCCACCTGGGCCACGTCGGAGGGCTGCTTGGGCATCGCGCCCATGCTGTTGGTGTTCAGGAACGGGCGCGCCCACTTCATGCTGTCCCAGGCTACATGGGCTTCGCCAGAACGGGTCAGCACTTGGATGCCGTCTTTCGATACCTGGGTAACGATGGCCGGGTCCAGGCCGCTGATCGAACGCTGTTTGCTCAGTTCGGTGGTCCAGGCACTCAGGGTCTTGCCCGGCAGGCGCGACTCGGGACCGCGGTAGCCGTGACGCTGGTCATAAGTAATCAGGCCTTCATGTACCGAATGGTTGGCGATTTCCTGCAAGTTGCTCGGCACCGTCGTGGTGACGCGGAAACCTTCGGTGTAGGCCTCGCTGCCATAACGGCCAACCATCTCGGCGCGGGCCATTTCAGCGATATAGGGTGCATTCACTTCGGGCGTCGGCACGTGATAGCTGGCATTCAGCGGCTCGGCCACGGCGCTTTCATAAGCGGCCTGGTCGATCTTGCCCAGCTTGTACATGCGGCCCAGGATCCAGTCGCGGCGTTCTTTGCTGCGCGCCGGGTTGGCCAGCGGGTTGAAGCGCGAAGGTGCCTTGGGCAGGCCAGCAATCATGGCCATCTGCGCCAGGCTGGCGTCACGAATCGACTTGCCGTAATAGACCTGGGACGCGGCCTCGATGCCGTAGGCGCGGTTGCCCAAGTAGATTTTGTTGACGTACAGCTCGAGGATTTCATCCTTGGTCAGCTGGCGTTCGATCTGCAGCGCCAACAGGATTTCGGTGGCCTTGCGGGAAAAGCTGCGCTCGCTGGTGAGGAAGAAGTTCTTCGCCACCTGCATGGTGATGGTGCTGCCGCCCGATTGAATGTGTCCGCTTTTTACCAGTTGTGTGGCTGCACGCACCAGGCTGCTGGGGTCTACGCCGTAGTGGTTGGCGAAATTATCGTCTTCGGCGGACAGCAATGCGCTGATGAAATTGGGTGGAATGTCGGCGAAACGGATCGGTGTGCGGCGCATTTCGCCGAACTCCGCGATTAACTTGTCATCGCTGCTGTAGACCCGCAAAGGAATCTGCAACTGGATACTTCTGAGGGCCTCTACGGAGGGCAAACCCGGACTAAGGTAGAGGTAGGCCCCGCTGAATACGAGCAGCAGCCCGCAGACGATGGCGACAATGGAGTACCCGAAAAACTTCAGCAGACGAATCAAGGCTTTTGGATTTCCAGAGAAAAGAAAGAGTTACGCGTCGGGGCATGCATGGCAAACGATGGATCGACCCGGGCAGCAGATAAAAAGCGGGAAAAAACGCTGGGCATTAAAGCATTTTTCGGCTTGGGGCGTCATTCGCGAGCCTTGAACAAGCCGACCGAATGCAAGGTGCCTGGCAGCAATCAGGCGAGATGACAGCCGGTATGACAGGGAAAGTTTTGGGGAGTTTTATGGGAAAGGGATTTTTCAGGCGAAAAGTCGACACGGTGTTGGGGGTCGATATCAATGACAGTGGCATCAAGCTGATCGAACTGGGCCGTTCATCCGGCGGTTTCAGCGTCCAGGGCTACGCCACGCAAGTGCTGGCGCCCCACGCGGTGGTCGACGGCACCCTGCTGGACCTTGAGGGTGTGGGCCGGGGGCTGCAACAGGCGCTGTCGCGCCTGGGTACCTCGGCCCGGTACGCCGCCGTGGCGGTTGCGGGCCCGTCGGTAATTACCCGGCTGATTGACATGGACGCAGGCCTCAGCGACGAGGAAATGGCCTGGAAGATCCAGATGGAAGCCGACCAGTTCATCCCTTATCCATTGGATGAAGTGGCCATCGACTTTCAGGTTCAAGGGCCATCGGCTCAAGGCCCACAGTGGGTGGAGGTGATGCTGGCGGCGTGCCTGCGCGAGCAGGTCGAAGCGCGCGAGGCGGTTTTGGCCCTGGCGGGGCTGGTGCCGCGGGTGGTTGATGTAGAAGGGTTTGCATTGCAGCGCGCTTGCCTTCAGGATTTTGCCAGCTTCACGCCGGGTCACAGAGTCGATGGTGCACAATGGGCCTTGGATGCCCAAGGGATGGGAGTGGCTTGCGGGCTGGCCCTGAGGAGTTTCGCTGGATGACACGAATCAATCTTTTGCCTTGGCGCCAGGCCCTGGCGGAGCGCAGGCGCAAATACCTGTTGGTGCTATTGCTGGCGTTTGCCTGCATGGCGCTCGCGGCATTGTGGTTGGCTGATCAAGTGATCGACCAGGCGATAGACCGGCAGGTAAGCCGCAACAGCCGCCTGGAAGAGCACATCGCCACCCAGGACTCGCGCATCAAGACGATCGACGATCTTCAGGAGCGAAGCCAGCAACTGGCCGAACGCATGAAGGTGGTTCAGGACCTGCACGATGCCCGCTCTTCCGGGGCTCGATTGTTCGAGCAATTGGCGCGTGCGGTGCCTGAAGGTGTCCATCTGCATGAGGTGGTCGCAAACGGCGACACCATCAGCATTCGCGGCACGGCTGAAAGCAACCAGGATATCGCCCGTTTGATGCAGCAGCTCAAGCCAACCCAGGGTTCCAGTTCGACCCGTCTGCAGCGCGTGCAGGCCGAAGGTGCGCGCGGCGAAAGCGAATTTCAGCTGATGGTGCGCCAGGGAGAATCCAGCGAGGCGCAACCATGAGCCTGCCCAGGCTCGATTTTTCCACGCTCTCTTACAACGCTGCTAAATGGTCCCTGCCGGGCAAGGTGCTGCTTGGCTGTGCGCTGGCCGGCCTGGTGCTGGTGCTGGGCGAGGTTTCGCATGGGGGGCCGCAGCGGGAGCGATTGCACGGGCTTGAGGCGCGGGAGCAGGCGCTGCAGCAGCAACTCACAGAAAAGTCCGACCTGGCCGCGAGCCTTGAGCTGCGCACCCGGCAAGTCCGGAGCATGGAAGACAACCTTGCCAGCCTTCTAGGGCAATTGCCCGGCGAGTCCGAGCTGCCTGCCGTGCTGGAAGACATCGCCCGGCTGGCGGCTGCCCATGGGGTGTGGGTCGAAGGCATCACCGTGCTGGATGAAGCGCCTCGGCAGCTTTATATCGAACAACCCATGCAGATAAGCGCGTCCGGGGTTTACCACGACCTGGCGACGTTTGTCAGTGCCTTGGGTGGGTTGCCGCGGGTCGTTACCGTGCAGGATGTTGCGCTCGGGCATCAGGGTGCCTTGTTGCGTCTGAACATGCTCGCCAAGACCTATCGCAGCACCCTGCAAAACGGCAAGGCCCGCCAGGTGCTCGACCCAGGGCCGCAATTTGTCTACGAGCCCTCGTCCTTGCGCGACCCGTTCACGCCGCCCGCTTTGCAGGCACCCCACGTTCCGGGCCGGCCGGCCCTTGCCCCGGATTTCACCCGGCCACGGGGACTGTTGGAGGGTATGCGCCTCGATCAGTTCGAAATGGTCGGCACGTTGTCCCGTGGTGCGCAGGCCTTTGCCTTGTTGCGGGCTGGGGCCAGGGTGTATCGGCTGGCGGTGGGTGATTACCTGGGGCTGGACCATGGCCAGGTCACGGCCATTCAAGACGCTGCTGTCGAGCTGGTGGAGCTGTTTCCCGATGGACAGGGTGCCTGGCTGGAACGCCCGCGAACCCTTGTGCTGAACGTCAACTCATAACGGAATCAAACAATGAAAAGGACCTTCTCGTCCTTCGGTGTGGCGCTATGGATAGCGTTCACGGCACCGATGGCTGCTGCTGTGCCCAATCGCCTCGACCTTATCCAACTGCCGCCGCCCGACAGCGCCCCGCCGGTCAGCTATACAGGCGCCAAACTGACCCTGAATTTCCAAGACATCGACTTGCGTGCGGTATTGCAGCAAATCGCCGATGTCGCCGGGCTCAACCTGGTGACCAGCGATGAGGTGCAGGGCTCGATCACCCTGCGGCTCAAGGATGTGCCCTGGGACCAGGCTCTGGACCTGGTACTGCAAACCAAGGGCTTGGACAAGCGAGTCAAGGCGGGCGTGCTGCTGGTGGCGCCCGCCGATGAATTGGCTGCCCGAGAGCTGTTGATGCTGGAGTCGCGCAAGCAGATGGCCGAGCTGGCGCCCTTGCGTCGGGAGCTGCTGCAGGTCAATTACGCCAAGGCCGCCGACCTGGCCAAGCTGTTTCAGTCGGTGACCGGCTTTGAGGGCGCCACCGATGAGCGCGGTTCGGTGGCAGTGGATGACCGCACCAACAACATCATCGCCTACCAGACTGGCGAGCGGCTCCAAGAGCTGCGGCGCATCGTGGCGCAGCTGGATATCCCGGTACGCCAGGTCATGATCGAGGCGCGAATTGTGGAGGCCAATGTCGACTACGACAAAAGCCTGGGTGTGCGCTGGGGTGGGCGGCTCACCCGCGGCAACGGCGGCGTTGGCGGTATTGCCAAGCCGCCGGCGGAGGGTGCCGAGCCGCCGCAAAACCCACCCAGTTCACCCTTTGTCGACTTGGGGGCGCTGGCCGGAACCTCGGGCCTGGGGATCGCCTATATCACCGACAACCTGTTGCTGGACCTTGAGCTGACCGCCATGGAAAAAACCGGCAACGGTGAGATCGTCTCGCAGCCCAAGGTCGTCACCTCCGACAAAGAGACTGCACGCATCCTCAAGGGCACCGAGATTCCTTACCAGGAATCCACCTCCCAGGGCGCCACCTCGGTGTCGTTCAAAGAGGCTTCGCTGTCGCTTGAAGTCACGCCGCAAATCACCCCCGACGACCATGTGATCATGGCGGTCAAGGTCACCAAGGATGAGCCTGACTACCTGAATCGCCTCAATGACGTGCCGCCGATCAAGAAAAACGAGGTCAACGCCAAGGTTCTGGTCAGGGATGGCGAGACCATCGTCATTGGCGGGGTTTTCTCCAACACCCAGAGCAAAGTGGTAGATAAAGTGCCATTTTTGGGCGATGTGCCGTATCTTGGCCGCCTTTTCCGGCGCGATGTGCTGGCGGAGAAAAAATCCGAGCTGCTGGTATTCCTGACTCCGCGTATCATGAATAACCAGGCGATTGCTGTGAGTCGTTGATTCTGTGCGAAATTTGATTCTTGTAGGGCCGATGGGGGCTGGAAAAAGCACCATCGGCCGTTTGCTGGCCAAAGAGCTGCGCCTGCCGTTCAAAGATTCCGACAAGGAAATTGAATTGCGCACGGGTGCCAATATCCCATGGATCTTCGATAAAGAAGGCGAGCTGGGCTTTCGTGACCGCGAGCAGGCGATGATTGCTGAGCTGTGCGGCTGCGATGGCGTGGTATTGGCGACCGGCGGTGGCGCTGTCATGCGCGATGAAAACCGTCGGGCGCTGCATGCCGGTGGTCGAGTGGTGTAT
Source organism: Pseudomonas sp. FSL L8-0168 (assembly GCF_037976155.1). Classification (NCBI taxonomy): domain Bacteria; kingdom Pseudomonadati; phylum Pseudomonadota; class Gammaproteobacteria; order Pseudomonadales; family Pseudomonadaceae; genus Pseudomonas; species Pseudomonas sp. FSL L8-0168. Next base: position 5,809,312 of record NZ_CP150262.1, read on the forward strand.
TTGCACGCGTCGGTCGAGCAGCAGGTGGGCCGTACCGCCCGTGATCGCAATCGCCCGTTGTTGCGCACTGCCGACCCGGCCAAAACCCTGCGTGACCTGCTGGCGCTGCGCGATCCGCTGTACCGGGAAATCGCCGATCTGGTGGTGGAAACCGATGAGCGGCCACCTCGGATGGTCGTGCTCGACATCCTCGAGCGCCTGCAACGGTTGCCACCCCGTTAAAGCCTGGCCCGAAATGCGCTATTCTCGGCGGCGCGCCATCACCCTGTAAGGTATGGCGTAGAGCCACTAGGCGGTGTCGAGATATCGACAGTGCCGGTCGTCAATACATCTTCAACGCGGGGACACATGCAGACACTTAAGGTCGATCTAGGCGAGCGCAGCTACCCGATCCACATTGGCGCAGGTCTGTTGGACCAGCCCGAACTGCTTGCGCCGCATATTGCCGGCCGACAGGTGGCGATCATCTCCAACGAAACGGTCGCGCCGCTGTATCTTGAGCGTTTGAGCCGCAGCCTGGCGGCGTACTCGGTGATCTCCGTGGTGTTGCCTGACGGCGAGGCCCACAAAAACTGGGAAACCCTGCAACTGATCTTTGATGGCCTGCTGACCGCACGCCATGACCGTCGAACCACTGTGGTCGCCCTGGGCGGCGGTGTGATTGGCGACATGGCCGGTTTTGCCGCGGCCTGCTACCAGCGCGGCGTGGATTTTATCCAGGTGCCGACCACCTTGCTGTCCCAGGTCGATTCGTCGGTGGGCGGCAAGACCGGTATCAACCACCCGCTGGGCAAGAACATGGTCGGCGCGTTCTATCAGCCCCAAGCTGTGCTGATCGACACTGCTACCCTCAACACCCTGCCACCGCGTGAGCTGTCGGCCGGCCTGGCGGAAGTCATCAAGTACGGGCTGATCTGCGATGAGCCGTTTCTGACCTGGCTGGAAGAGCACATGGACGCCTTGCGCGGCCTCGACCAGGTGGCGCTTACCGAGGCGATTTCCCGCTCATGCGCGGCCAAGGCGCTGGTAGTCAATGCCGACGAGCGCGAGTCCGGTGTGCGGGCCACACTGAACCTGGGCCACACCTTCGGCCATGCGATCGAAACGCACATGGGCTATGGTGTGTGGTTGCATGGGGAAGCCGTAGCGGCTGGCACGGTGATGGCATTGGACATGTCGCAGCGCCTGGGCTGGATCAGCGCCCAAGAGCGTGATCGCGGTATCCGCCTGTTCCAGCGCGCCGGTTTGCCGGTTATTCCGCCCACGGATATGACCGAGGCGGATTTCCTTGAACATATGGCGATAGACAAGAAAGTGATCGACGGTCGACTTCGACTGGTACTGCTGCGCCACATCGGCGAAGCCGTGGTGACCGACGATTATCCAAAAGAGATTCTACAGGCCACGCTGGGAGCGGATTACCGCGCCCTGGCCCAGCTCAAAGGTTAATAAGACCCGATGACTAGTTTGCATGCCGACGAGGCGTTCCTCGGCCATTACCACTTGAGCCACGACCCCTTTGCTCCACGGGTGCCGGGTTTCAAATTCTTCCCCGCCCAGCGCAAGCCGGTACTGGGGCAGTTGCATCACCTCGCGCGCTACAGCCAGTTGCTGCTGGTGGTCACCGGCCCTCTGGGCAGCGGCAAGACCTTGCTGCGCCAGGCGCTGGTGGCCAGCACCAACAAGCAATCGGTGCAGAGCGTGGTGGTATCGGCCCGCGGTGCCGGTGATGCGGCCGGCGTATTGCGCCAGGTAGCGCAGGCGTTGGACGTCTCCAATGCCGAGCCGAACGCGATTCTCAAGCAAGTGGTGCAGTTGGGCCTGACCGGCCAGGAAGTCTACCTGCTGGTAGATGACGCCGAGCAGCTCGACGAATCCGCCCTCGAAGCGCTGCTGGCGCTCGCGGCGGGCACGCCGGAAGGTCGCCCGCATGTGTTCCTGTTCGGTGAGTCGTCGCTGATCGCCGATCTGGAGCAGATCAGTGGTGAGCAGGAGCTGTTCCACGTCATCGAGTTGCAGCCGTACGAAGAGGAAGAAACCCGCGAATACCTGGCACAACGCCTTGAAGGCGCCGGGGCGGGTATCGAACTTTTCACCGCTGCGCAGATCTCTGATATTCACGAAAGCTCCGATGGCTGGCCTGGAAACATCAACCAGGTTGCCCGCGATGCGATGATCGAAGCCATGATTGCCAGCCGCTCTGCGGTCAAGCGTCCAAAGATGGGGTTCACTATGCCTAAGAAGCACGTATTGGCTATTTCCGCCGTTGTCGTGGTCGCTGTTGCCGCCGCCTGGTTGATCCCGGGCCGCAACAAAGCACCGACAACCACCGGCGCGCCAACCGAACAGGCGCAGTTGCCATTGGGCAAGCCCACGCCAAACGTCGAATTTGCCAACTCCGGCCAACCGACCAACCTGCCGATGGTCGGCCAACCGGTGATGCGCGGCCCGCTGGCCGAAGAAGCCGGTGGCATCTCCGAAGGCGACGACGGTGTGCCGGTGGAAGGCTCCAGCGCCACGCCGCCGACTGTGACCACCACCGCGCCACCTGCGGGCGTACCGGCTGGCACGCCAGCCACTCCGGTAGCGCCAGTCACACCGGTAGCGCCAGTGGCCAAGCCAACGCCTGCGCCGACCGTTGCCACCGCCAAGCCGGCACCGGTAGCAAAACCAGCGCCGGCTCCAGCGCCAGCCGCCAAGCCTGCTGAAAAACCAGCCGCCACCGTGGCCAAGGCCGGTGCCGCCGGCAGCAGCTGGTACAGCAGCCAGCCTACCGGCAATTTCGTGGTGCAGATCCTCGGCACCAGCTCCGAAGCTAACGCCCAGGCGTTCGTCAAAGAGCAGGGCGGCCAGTACCGTTATTTCAAGAAAGTGCTCAACGGCAAGCCTCTCTACGTGATCACCTACGGCAGCTTCCCAAGCCGCGCCGCAGCCGATTCTGCTATCAAAGCCTTGCCAGCGAAGGTTCAGGCTGGTAAACCTTGGCCTCGCACTGTTGCCAGCGTTCAACAAGAACTGGCAGCAACTCGCTGAAGATCCGGCGGCCTTACCCAGGCCGCCCTCCCGGCACCTCAAAAAAATCCGCAAGTGCGTGCAGTCTTCCGAGACCGCGCGCTTTGTGGTGTCTGCGTCACAGTGGCTTTTGAGTCGTAGCGGTCAGAATTAAAAAAGTTTTGACTAGCACAGCATATCGCTTTAAACCTTTCATAAATGCGACATAGATTTGCGACATTTCGTCGCTAAATTTGTGAGCGTCTGTGTCGGTGTGTACAATGACCTCCCTTTTGCCCCCGCTAAGCCGGCGTACGTTCGGCGTGGAAGGTAACCGGTTGAATTGAAAAGAAATTTGCCTCGATATAAGAGGCAGCCTGGTGAGAAAGTGTCTATGAAAGCAGGTCTGTACCAACCCGATGAATTCAAGGATAACTGCGGTTTCGGCCTGATAGCCCACATGCAGGGCGAACCCAGTCATACCCTTTTGCAAACGGCCATCGAGGCCCTGACCTGCATGACCCACCGCGGTGGGATCAACGCCGACGGCAAGACCGGTGACGGCTGTGGCTTGCTGATTCAAAAGCCCGACCAGTTCCTGCGTGCTGTCGCCAAAGAGCAATTTGCGGTCGAACTGCCCAAGCAGTACGCCGTGGGCATGGTGTTTTTCAACCAGGACCCGGTAAAAGCCGAGGCCGCTCGCGAGAACATGAACCGCGAGATCGTTGCCGCCGGCCTGAAGATCGTCGGCTGGCGCAAAGTGCCCATCGACACCAGCGTACTCGGCCGTCTGGCCCTGGAGCGCCTGCCGCAGATCGAACAAGTGTTCATCGCCGGCGATGGCCTGAGCGACCAGGACATGGCGATCAAGCTGTTCACCTCCCGTCGTCGTTCGTCGGTGCTCAACGCCGCCGACACCGACCATTACATCTGCAGCTTTTCCCACAAGACCATCATTTATAAAGGCCTGATGATGCCGGCGGACCTCACCGCCTTCTATCCAGACCTGAGCGATGAGCGCCTGCAAACCGCAATCTGCGTGTTCCACCAGCGCTTCTCCACCAATACCCTGCCGAAGTGGCCGCTGGCCCAGCCATTCCGCTTCCTCGCCCACAACGGCGAGATCAATACCATCACTGGCAACCGCAACTGGGCCCAGGCCCGTCGCACCAAGTTCGCCAACGATTTGATGGACCTCGAAGAGCTCGGCCCGCTGGTCAATCGCGTGGGTTCCGACTCCTCCAGCATGGACAACATGCTCGAACTGATGGTCACCGGCGGCATCGACCTGTTCCGTGGCGTGCGCATGATCATTCCGCCAGCGTGGCAGAACGTCGAGACGATGGACCCGGACCTGCGTGCGTTCTACGAGTACAACTCGATGCACATGGAACCGTGGGACGGCCCGGCCGGCGTGGTCATGACCGACGGCCGCTATGCGGTGTGCCTGCTCGACCGTAACGGCCTGCGCCCGGCGCGTTGGGTGACCACCACCAACGGTTTCATCACCCTCGCCTCGGAAATCGGCGTGTGGGACTACAAGCCTGAAGACGTGATCGCCAAAGGCCGTGTGGGCCCTGGCCAGATCCTGGCCGTGGACACCGAGACCGGGCAGATCCTCGACACCGACGCCATCGACAACCGTTTGAAGTCGCGTCACCCGTACAAGCAATGGCTGCGCAAGAACGCCCTGCGCATCCAGGCGACCATGGAAGACAACGACCACGGTTCGGCTTTCTACGACATCGACCAGCTCAAGCAGTACATGAAGATGTATCAGGTCACGTTCGAAGAGCGCGACCAGGTGCTGCGCCCACTCGGTGAGCAAGGCTACGAAGCCGTAGGCTCCATGGGTGACGACACGCCAATGGCCGTGCTGTCCCAGCGCGTGCGCACGCCGTACGACTATTTCCGCCAGCAGTTCGCCCAGGTGACCAACCCACCGATCGACCCGCTGCGCGAAGCCATTGTGATGTCCCTGGAAGTGTGCCTCGGTGCCGAGCGCAACATCTTCCAGGAATCGCCTGAGCATGCGTCCCGCGTGATCCTCAGCTCGCCGGTCATTTCTCCGGCCAAATGGCGCTCGCTGATGACCCTGGAGCGTCCAGGCTTCGACCGCCAGATCATCGACCTGAACTACGACGAGAGCCTCGGCCTTGAAGCGGCTGTACGTAACGTTGCTGACCAGGCTGAAGAAGCCGTGCGCGCCGGCCGTACCCAGATCGTACTGACCGACCGCCACATCGCGCCGGGCAAGTTGCCGATCCACGCGTCCCTGGCGACCGGCGCGGTGCACCATCGCCTGACCGAAAAAGGCCTGCGCTGCGACTCCAATATCCTCGTGGAAACCGCCACCGCCCGCGACCCGCACCACTTTGCGGTGCTGATCGGTTTCGGCGCCTCGGCGGTGTACCCGTTCCTCGCGTACGAAGTGCTGGGTGACCTGATCCGTACCGGTGAAGTGCTGGGCGACCTCTATGAAGTGTTCAAGAACTACCGCAAGGGCATCACCAAGGGCCTGCTGAAGATCCTGTCGAAGATGGGCATCTCTACGGTCACCTCGTACCGTGGCGCTCAGTTGTTCGAAGCCATCGGCCTGTCCGAAGAAGTCTGCGAGCTGAGCTTCCGTGGCGTACCGAGCCGCATCAAGGGTGCGCGTTTCGTCGACATCGAAGCCGAGCAAAAAGCCCTGGCCTTGGAGGCCTGGAGCGCGCGCAAGCCGATCCAGCAAGGTGGCCTGCTCAAGTTCGTGCACGGTGGCGAATACCATGCCTACAACCCCGACGTGGTCAACACTCTGCAAGCCGCTGTACAGCAGGGTGACTACGCCAAGTTCAAGGAATACACGAGCCTGGTGGATAACCGCCCGGTGTCGATGATCCGCGACTTGTTCAAGGTGAAAACCCTGGACACGCCGATGGACATCAGCCAAGTCGAGCCGCTGGAATCGATCCTCAAGCGCTTCGACTCCGCCGGTATTTCCCTGGGCGCCTTGTCGCCGGAAGCTCACGAAGCCCTGGCCGAAGCCATGAACCGCCTGGGTGCGCGTTCCAACTCCGGCGAAGGTGGTGAAGACCCGGCGCGCTACGGCACGCTCAAAAGCTCGAAAATCAAGCAGGTGGCCACCGGCCGTTTCGGTGTGACCCCGGAGTACCTGGTCAATGCCGAGGTGCTGCAGATCAAGGTTGCCCAGGGCGCCAAGCCGGGTGAGGGTGGGCAACTGCCAGGCGGCAAAGTCAACGGCCTGATCGCCAAGCTGCGTTACGCCGTACCGGGCGTGACCCTGATTTCGCCACCGCCGCACCATGACATCTACTCGATTGAAGACTTGTCGCAGCTGATCTTCGACCTCAAACAAGTCAACCCTCAGGCCCTGGTCTCGGTGAAACTGGTGGCAGAAGCCGGCGTCGGCACCATTGCCGCTGGCGTGGCCAAGGCCTATGCCGACCTGATCACCATCTCCGGCTACGACGGCGGCACTGGCGCGTCGCCGCTGACCTCGATCAAGTACGCCGGTGCACCGTGGGAACTCGGCCTGGCCGAAACCCACCAGACCCTGCGCGGCAACGATCTGCGCGGGAAGGTGCGAGTACAGACCGACGGCGGCCTGAAAACCGGCCTCGACGTGATCAAGGCCGCGATCCTCGGCGCCGAAAGCTTCGGCTTCGGCACCGCGCCAATGATCGCCCTGGGCTGCAAATACCTGCGCATCTGCCACCTGAACAACTGCGCTACCGGCGTAGCGACTCAGAACGAAAAACTGCGCAAGGATCACTACATCGGCACCGTCGACATGGTGGTGAATTTCTTCACCTACGTCGCCGAAGAAACCCGTGAGTGGCTGGCCAAGCTGGGCGTACGTTCGCTGGAAGAGCTGATCGGTCGCACCGACCTGTTGGATATCCTCGAAGGCCAGACCGCCAAGCAACAACATCTGGACCTCACCCCGCTGTTGGGCAGCGATCACATCCCGGCAGACAAGCCACAATTCTGCCAGGTGGACCGCAACCCACCGTTCGACAAAGGCTTGCTGGCCGAGAAAATGGTCGAAATGGCCGGCTCCTCGATCAACGACGCCAGCGGTGGCGAATTCGCGCTGGATATCTGCAACTGCGACCGTTCCATCGGTGCTCGCATTTCCGGTGAAATCGCGCGCAAGCACGGCAACCAGGGCATGGCGAAAGCGCCGATCACCTTCCGCTTCAAGGGCACTGCGGGCCAAAGCTTCGGCGTGTGGAACGCCGGCGGCCTGAACATGTACCTGGAAGGCGACGCCAACGACTACGTGGGCAAGGGCATGACCGGCGGCAAGCTGGTCATCGTCCCGCCGGCTGGCAGCGTGTACAAGACCCAGGACAGCGCCATCATCGGCAACACCTGCTTGTACGGCGCCACCGGTGGCAAGCTGTTTGCCGCAGGTACCGCCGGTGAGCGTTTCGCCGTGCGTAACTCCGGTGCCCACACCGTGGTGGAAGGTACTGGCGATCACTGCTGCGAGTACATGACCGGAGGCTTTGTCGCGGTACTGGGCAAGACCGGTTACAACTTCGGTTCGGGCATGACCGGCGGTTTCGCCTACGTGCTCGACCAGGACAACACCTTCGTCGACAAGGTCAACCACGAGTTGGTCGAGATCCAGCGCATCAGCGGCGAAGCCATGGAGTCCTACCGGAACCACTTGCAGCACGTGCTGGACGAGTATGTCGAAGAGACCGGCAGCGAATGGGGTCGTAACCTCGCCGAAAACCTCGATGATTACCTGCGTCGTTTCTGGCTGGTCAAGCCCAAGGCTGCCAACCTGAAATCGTTGCTTTCCAGCATCCGTGCCAACCCGCAGTGATATGCGCCTGAACAGTTTGATGAGGTTTTAACATGGCTGAACGTCTGAATAACGACTTCCAGTTCATCGATGTCGGGCGCAAAGATCCGAAGAAGAAACTGTTGCGTCAACGCAAGAAAGAGTTCGTGGAAATCTACGAACCCTTCAAACCCCAGCACTCGGCCGACCAGGCCCATCGCTGCCTGGGTTGCGGTAACCCGTATTGCGAATGGAAGTGCCCGGTGCACAACTTCATTCCCAACTGGCTCAAGCTGGTGGCCGAGGGCAACATCCTCGCCGCCGCCGAGCTGTCTCACCAGACCAATACCCTGCCGGAAGTCTGCGGCCGGGTGTGTCCGCAAGACCGGCTGTGTGAAGGGGCCTGCACCCTCAACGACGGCTTCGGCGCGGTGACCATCGGTTCGGTGGAGAAGTACATCACCGACACCGCGTTCGCCATGGGCTGGCGCCCGGACATGTCCAAGGTCAAGCCGACCGGCAAGCGCGTCGCGATCATCGGCGCAGGCCCTGCTGGCCTGGGGTGTGCCGACGTGCTGGTGCGTGGCGGCGTGACCCCGGTGGTGTTCGACAAGAACCCGGAAATCGGTGGCTTGCTGACCTTCGGCATTCCCGAGTTCAAGCTGGAAAAAACCGTACTGAGCCACCGTCGTGAAGTGTTCACCGGCATGGGTATCGAGTTCCGTCTCAATACCGAAATCGGCAAAGACATCACCATGGAGCAACTGCTCGCCGAATACGATGCGGTGTTCATGGGCATGGGCACCTACACCTACATGAAGGGCGGCTTTGCCGGTGAGGACTTGCCAGGCGTGTATGACGCGCTCGACTTCCTGATCGCCAACGTCAACCGCAACCTGGGCTTTGAAAAGTCGCCGGAAGATTTCGTCGATATGAAGGGCAAGAAGGTCGTGGTGCTGGGCGGTGGCGACACCGCGATGGACTGCAACCGCACCTCGATCCGCCAGGGCGCCAAGTCGGTGACCTGCGCGTATCGCCGTGACGAAGCCAACATGCCCGGCTCGCGCAAAGAGGTGAAGAACGCCAAGGAAGAAGGCGTGAAATTCCTCTACAACCGCCAGCCGATCGCCATCGTCGGTGAAGACCGCGTCGAAGGTGTGAAGGTGGTCGAGACCCGTCTCGGCGAGCCGGATGCCCGTGGCCGTCGCAGCCCCGAGCCGATCCCGGGTTCCGAAGAAATCATCCCGGCTGACGCCGTGGTCATCGCCTTCGGTTTCCGCCCAAGCCCGGCACCGTGGTTCGAGCAGTTCGAGATCCAGACCGACAGCCAGGGCCGCGTCGTCGCCCCGGAGCAAGGCCAGTACAAGCACCAGACCAGCAACCCGAAGATCTTCGCCGGTGGCGACATGGTGCGCGGGTCGGACCTGGTGGTCACCGCGATCTTCGAAGGCCGTAACGCCGCCGAAGGCATCCTGGACTACCTCCAAGTCTGATGATCATTCCCACGCTCCGCGTGGGAATGCCGCCAGGGACGCTCCGCGTCCCGAACAGCATGACGCGGAGCGTCACAGGAGGCGTTACCACGCGGAGCGTGGGAACGATCCTGCGGCGGCATTGCCGCGACAAATTGACCCGATAGACAAAAGGCACGGTGCATTCCGTGCCTTTTGCGTCGCGCTCTGAGAAAATGCCCGCACTTTTTTTGCGGATGCCGACATGACTGCCCTCAAGAACGACCGTTTCCTTCGTGCCCTGCTCAAGCAACCCGTAGACGTCACCCCGGTGTGGATGATGCGTCAAGCCGGTCGCTACCTGCCGGAATACCGCGCCAGTCGCGCCAATGCGGGCGATTTCATGAGCCTGTGCATGAATCCTGCGTTCGCCTGCGAAGTCACGATGCAGCCGCTGGACCGCTACCCACAACTGGACGCGGCCATCCTCTTCTCCGATATCCTCACCATCCCCGACGCCATGGGCCAAGGCCTGTACTTTGAAACCGGCGAAGGCCCGCGCTTCAAGAAAGTCGTCAGCACCCTGGCCGATATCGAAGCCCTGCCGATCCCTGATCCACACAAAGACCTGGGCTACGTGATGGACGCTGTCAGCACCATCCGCCGCGAGCTCAACGGCCGCGTGCCGCTGATCGGCTTCTCCGGCAGCCCATGGACCCTGGCCACCTACATGGTCGAAGGCGGCTCGTCGAAAGACTTCCGCAAGACCAAGGCCATGCTCTACGACAACCCGCAAGCCATGCACCTGTTGCTGGACAAGTTGGCGCAGTCGGTCACGTCCTACCTCAACGGCCAGATCATGGCGGGCGCCCAAGCGGTGCAGATTTTCGACACCTGGGGCGGCAACCTGTCGGCGGCGGCGTACCAGGAGTTCTCCCTGGCCTACATGCGCAAGATCGTCAGCGGCCTGATCCGCGAACACGAAGGCCGTAAAGTGCCGGTGATCATGTTCACCAAGGGCGGCGGCCTGTGGCTGGAAAGCATCGCCGACGCGGGCGCCGATGCACTGGGCCTGGACTGGACCTGTGACCTCGGCGAAGCGCGCCGTCGCGTCGGCAACCAGGTGGCCCTGCAAGGCAACATGGACCCGACCGTGCTGTACGCCAAGCCAGAAGCGATCCGTACCGAAGTAGGTCGCATCCTGGCCAGCTACGGCAAAGGCACCGGCCATGTGTTCAACCTCGGCCATGGCATCACCCCGGAAGTGAACCCGGAGCATGCGGGTGCGTTCTTGCGCGCAGTGCACGAACTGTCGGCGCAGTACCACGAGTAAAACGCAAAACAAACTGTGGGAGCTGGCTTGCCTGCGATGGCGGCGGCGAATTCAACACCGCCATCGCAGGCAAGCCAGCTCCCACATAAAGCCAATCGCGTCAGGTCTGCATATTTCCCAGTGGCGGCAACTTCGCCAGCTTCAACGCCACCAGCAACGCGCCAATCAGCAGCGCGACGATAAACCCGCCAATCCCGTTCCACCCGGCAAAGTGCCAGAAGAACCCACCCGCCGTCCCGGCAATGCTCGACCCCACGTAGTAGCAGAACAGGTACAGCGACGACGCCTGACCCTTGGCTTTCACTGCCCGGCGGCCGATCCAGCTGCTGGCGACCGAGTGGGCGCCGAAAAAGCCGAAGGTGAAGATCAGCATGCCCGGCACCACCAACCACAGCGGGGTGAACAGTGTCAGCGCCATGCCGGCGAGCATCAGCACGATGGTGCCCCACAGCACTCGGCGGCGGCCGAGGCGGTCGGCCAGGGAGCCGATCTTGGCCGAGCTGTAGATGCCCGACAGGTACACCACTGACAACAGGCCAACCACCGCCTGGCTCAGCTCATAGGGTGAGGCCAGCAGGCGATAGCCGATGTAGTTGAACATCGTCACGAAGGCGCCCATCAGCAGGAAGGCTTCAAGGAACAGCCACGGCAGGCCGGCGTCCTTGAAGTGCATGACGAAGCCGTCCACCAGGTTGCGCGGCTTGAGGCTGCTGGCGCGGAAGTTGCGCGACTCGGGGAGGATCCTCCAGAACACTGTGGCGGCGATCAATGCCAGGGCACCGATGATCAGCATTGCGGTGTGCCAGCTGACGAAGTCGATCAACACGCCGATGATCAGGCGCCCGCTCATGCCGCCAATCGCGTTGCCACCGATGTACAAACCCATGGCCAGGCCAATGTGTTGTGGGTGGATCTCTTCGCTCAGGTAGGTCATGGCCACGGCGGCCAGGCCGCTCAAGGACAGGCCCACCAGTGCGCGCATCAACAGGATGCCCTCCCAGCTCGGCATCAGGCCGCTGGCGATGGTGGCCAGCGCCGCACAGAACAACGCGGCAACCATCACCGGCTTGCGCCCCAGCCTGTCGGATATCGGCCCGGTGATCAGCAGGCCGCAGGCGAGCATCGCGGTGGCGACGGATAGAATCAGGCTGCTCTGCGCGGCATTGATGGAAAACTCGTGGGACAGCGCCGGCATCATCGGCTGCACGCAATACAACAGCGCAAAGGTGGCGAACCCGCCGGAGAACAGCGCCAGCACGGTGCGCATGAACATCGGCGTGCCTTTTTCGATGTACGCGTCGTTGAGCTGCGCCACTACGTCATCAAGGGCTGAGGGCGAGGTGTGTTGGGCAAGTGGGGCAACAGCAGGATTCACGGGGGACCTCGGGGAGGAAAGTCTGCCAGGACTGACAATACGAAAAAGAATATAGCTGGCTAATGATTCTTTCCAATATATTGTTCGACCTGTTTGATAGCTTTTACGACCTAATGAGGCTTGCATGGAATTTCGCCATTTGCGCTACTTCATCGCCGTTGCCGAAGAGCTGCACTTCGGCCGCGCCGCGCAGGTGCTGGGCATCTCGCAGCCGCCCCTGAGCCAGCAGATACAGGCGCTGGAACACGAGCTGGGCGCACGCTTGTTCGAGCGTACCAATCGTCGGGTCGAGCTGAGCGAGGCCGGGCGCTTGTTCTTGCAAGAGGCACGGCTGGTGCTGGCCCAGGTCGACAAGGCGGCAGATGTGGCGCGGCGTGCGCAGTTGGGGGAACTGGGTGAATTGAAGATCGGCTTTACTTCGTCTGCGCCGTTCAACGCCAGCATTCCCCAGGCGATCTTTGCCTTCCGCCAGGCATTCCCGGCGGTGCATCTGAACCTGCAAGAAATGAGCAGCACCCAAGTGGCCGAGTCGCTGGTGGACGAGTCGATTCAGGTTGGGTTGATGCGGCCTTTGCCCTTGCCCGACTCACTGAACGTGATCGAGTTGATGCGCGAGCCATTAGTCGCGGTACTGAGCGCCGGCCACCCATTGGCCCACGGCAGCGAGCGCGGCTTGCATCTGGAGCAATTGGCCGAGGAGCCTTTTGTGTTCTTCCCGCGCAGTTACGGCAGCGGCTTGTACGCGCAGTTGCTCAACCTGGCCCGCGACGCCGGGTTCAGCCCGCACTTTGCCCAGGAAGCAGGGGAAGCAATGACCATCATCGGCCTGGTGGCGGCGGGGTTGGGGGTGTCGGTGTTGCCGGCGTCTTACCAGCGCATCCGCATTGACGGCGTGGTCTATCGCACCTTGCTCGACCCGCAGGCGGTGACGGCGGTGTGGCTGGTGCAGCGTAAGGGCGCGCAAACGCCGATGGCGAAAGGGTTTGTGGAGTTGTTGACGCGTAAGGCCGCTCAATAACCTGTGGCGAGGGAGCTTGCTCCCACTGGGTCGCGTAGCGGCCCTAAAAAATGGGCCTGCTGCGCAGTCCAGCGGGAGCAAGCTCCCTCGCCACAAGGGGGTCAGTTTTGGGGCGAAGTATTTGCTTCATTCACGCTGTAAGTACGCAACCCCGCCAGAATATCCCGATCCAGCATGCTCACCCAGCGGTTGTAGTTGCGATGGATCTTACCGTCCTTGTAGCCCAGGTCGCGGCTGTCGCGGTAGGTGATGGCGTAGCTGTTGCGGGTGTAGCGGATGTCGATGGCGGCGTAGAACTGGCCGCGCACGGTGATCTCGGCCTGCACCAGTTGTGGGCTCAGGCGTTGTACCGTCCACTCGCGTTTTTGCAGGGCGGCGACGATCACTTGCTTCATTTTTTCTTCGCTGACCTGGCTTGTGGCCGGTAACTCATGCTGGGTGTTGAGCACGGGTTTGCTGGTGCAGCCAGCCGTGGTCAGCAGGGCCAGGGTGATCAGGGCAGCGCGTAGCAGGGAAGACATTCCGTTTTCTCCAATCGATTAAAAAGTCAGGCCCAGCGGCGGAAGATCAACGAGGTGTTGACCCCGCCGAAGGCAAAGTTGTTGTTCATCACGTAGTCGTTGTGCATCTGGCGAAAGCCACCTTGCAGGTAGTCCAGCTCGCCGCATTGCGGGTCGACCGCGTCCAGGTTGAAGGTGTGCACGTACTGGTCGCGGTTCATCATCTCGATGCTGAACCACGATTCCAACGCCCCGCACGCGCCCAAGGTGTGCCCCAGGAAACTTTTCTGCGAACTGATCGGCATACGGCTGCCAAACAGGCTGCTGGTGGCCAGGGTTTCAGCGATGTCGCCCTGGTCGGTAGCCGTGCCGTGGCCGTTCACGTAGCCGATGGCGGACGGTTCAAGACCTGCGTCTTCCAGGGCCAGCTCCATGGCGCGGCGCATGGTTTTCTGTTCCGGGCGGGTGGTGTGCTGGCCGTCGGCGTTGCTGCCGAAGCCGACCAGCTCCGCATGAATATGCGCGCCTCGCGCGAGTGCGTGTTCCAACTCTTCGAGCACCAACATGCCGCCACCTTCACCGATCACCAGGCCGTCGCGGCCGCTGTCGTAGGGACGAGGGCTGGTTTGCGGCGCATCGTTTTTCAGGCTGGTGGCGTACAGCGCATCGAACACCATGGCTTCGGTGGGGCACAGTTCTTCTGCGCCGCCCGCAAGCATCAACGGCAGGCGCCCGAACTTGATTGCCTCATAGGCGTAGCCGATGCCCTGGCTGCCGCTGGTGCAGGCGCTGGAGGTAGGAATCAGCCGGCCCGTGAGGCCAAAGAAGATGCTGATATTTGCCGCCGTGGTGTGCGGCATCATGCGCACATAGGAGTTGGCATTGAGCCCCTCGGCCACCGAGTTGAGCAGCATATTGCCGAACGCCTTGATCTCATCGGTGCTGCCGGTGGACGAGCCACAGGCCACGCCCATGCGCCCGTCCTTGATCGACTCGTCACCCAGCAAGCCGGCGTCCCGCAACGCCTGCTCCGCCGCCCACACCGCCAGGCGCGAGACGCGGCCCATGCTGCGCAGTTGTTTGCGCGTCCAGTGAGCGGGCACGACGAAATCGTCGATAGGGCCGGCCAGGCGGGTGTTCAGTTCGGTGAAACGGTCCCACTCATCCATGCGCCGAATGCCGCTGCGGTTGGCGCGAAAGTTCGCGGCGATGGTGTCCCAGTCGCTGCCCAGGGAGGTCACGCCGGCCATGCCGGTGACGACAACGCGCTTCATCAGCACAGGCCCCCGTTCACGGCCAGCACCTGGCGCGTGATGTAGCCGGCTTCGGCCGACATCAGGAAGTTCACGGCGCCAGCGACTTCTTCCGGCGTGCCCATGCGTTGGGCCGGGATCATTTTCATCAGTTCTTCTACCGGCACGTTTTCATCCAGCATCGCGGTGTCGATCAGGCCCGGCGCCACGCAGTTGACGGTGATCTTGCGCTTGCCCAATTCAATGGCCAGCGCCTTGGCCGCACCGATCAAGCCGGCTTTGGAGGCGCTGTAGTTGACCTGGCCGCGGTTGCCGATCAGCCCGGACACCGAGGTGATACACACGATACGCCCGGCGGCGCGGCGCCGAATCATCGGCATCATCACCGGGTGCAGCACGTTGTAGAAACCATCCAGGTTGGTGCGCATCACCACATCCCAATCGTCTTCCGACAGAGCAGGAAAGGCACCGTCGCGGGTCAGGCCGGCATTGAGCACCACGCCGTAATAGGCGCCATGCTGCTCCACATCGGCCTCAAGGATCTCTTTGCACGCAGCGCGATCCGCCACGTCGAACTGCAGCACGCGTGCCTCGCGCCCCAGGGCTTGGACCTCGAGCTGTACCGCGTCGGCTTCGGCACGGCCGCTGCGGCAATGCAGCACGATGTCATGGCCGGCCTGAGCCAGGCGCAGGGCAATGGCGCGGCCGATGCCACGGCTGGAGCCGGTGACCAGTACGGATTCAGTCATGGCGTTTCGTCCTTCGATTCATCTAAATAGTTGGCCGCCTGGGGCGGTCGAAATACGTTCAAGCGCGCGCTGGCCTGGATACCGTCGCCGGTGAGGTGGCATTCGAACACGCCCATGCCGTTGTCGTCTTCCAGGGAGCGCAGGCCGTGGATATTCAGCTCGGCACCGGCCGGGAAGTGCTCCACGTTGCACTCGAACTTACGTGTGCCCAACAGGAAACCGAGTTCCACGGCCTTGCCTTGCTGGCGTGCATGGCAACCGGCATAGGCGGCGACGCTTTGCGCCATCAGCTCGATGCCGACCCAGGCGGGCAGGCTACCGTCAGCACGGTTGAACAGGCCGCCGGGCTTGATGGTGACGCGGGTGTGGATCTGCTCTTCATCGAACGACAGCACCTGGTCGATCAGGATCATGTCGCCCGCGTGGGGCAGCAGTTCGGCAAGTGGCCAATCGATCATGGGGCCTCTGCGATTATCAGGCTGACATTGTTACCGCCGAAGGCAAACGAGTTGCTCATCAGGCAGGGTTTTTTCAAGCTGTCGCCGCTGCGCGCCCATTGCAACGCGGGCAGCGCCGGGTCGGGGTGGCCGTCCCATACGTGGGGTGGCAGCAGGCGATGGGTCAGGCTCAGCCAGCAGAACGCGGCTTCCAGGGCCCCGGCAGCGCCGAGGGTGTGGCCGGTCATGGGCTTGGTCGATGAGCAGGCGACGCCGCCGGGAAACAGGCTGGCGACCGCCAGGCTTTCCATGGCGTCGTTGTGTTGGGTTGCGGTGCCGTGCAGGTTCAGGTAGCCGATCTGCTCGGGCGAAAGCTTTGCACTGGCCAGGGCCTTGCGCATGGCCAGCAACGCGCCCTTGCCGCTGGGCTCGGGCGCAGAGATATGGTGCGCGTCGCAACTGGCGCCGCTGCCCAGCAAGGCGATGGGGGCCGGCTCGCGGCTCATCAGGAACAGCACCGCCGCTTCACCGATATTGATGCCGTTGCGGTTCACCGAGAACGGATTACAGCGCTCGGCAGACACTGCTTCCAGCGCGGTAAACCCGTTCAGTGTCAGCTTGCACAGGCTGTCCACGCCGCCGCAGATCACCGCATCGCACACCCCCAGGTCCAACAGGCGCTGGGCGCTCATCAATGCTCGGGCGCTGGAGGTGCAGGCGGTGGAAATCACATAGGCCGGGCCGCTCACGTCCAACCAGTCGGCGAGGAAGTTGGCCGGGGCGCTGAGTTCCTGTTGCTGGTAATCGTAGTCGGCGGGGAACTGCGTGTTTTGCAGGTAATGGGCAATGCCACGGCTGGCTTCGTCAATGCCCGAGGTGCTGGTGCCGAGCACAACCCCGACCCGGCCAGGGCCGTAGGTTTGGATGGCCTGACGAATCTGATCTTCAATTTGCAGCGCCGCTTCCAACAGCAACTGGTTATTGCGACTGCTTTGCTGGGCCAGCTCAGGGGGCAGGCTCGCCAGTTCGCCGTGTACGGCGGCCACCGGCACTACGCGTTCCGGCACCCAGCCGCTTTCGGCACGCATGCCCGAGCAGTCGCCGGCAAACAGCTTGCGGCTGACTTGCGCCTGGCCACGGCCAAGGGCGCAGATCACGCCAAGGGCATTGAGGTAGGCGGTCATCGGCTCACACCCAACGGGGTGATGCGGTAACTCAACGGCGGGTCGGCCATGTTCACGCTGAACACCTCCGAAGACTGATAGACGATCTGCCAGTGGCCCGGCAGCGTGCGCGTCAGGTCCATGGCCTGCGCAGTGGGATACAACGCCGGTACGTCACCGGGCGCGGTCAGGGCAAACAGCAGCGCGGCAAATAGCGTGCGCGCCTGGGGGTTGGGCGGCAGCAAGCCGTCTGCCTGCCACTGCCCATCAAGCAGTTTTTGCCGGGCCAGGGGAATGCCCAGCGGGTCCATCATCGACCAGCGAATCGCGCGGCCTTCGCGCTGGATCACCAGCAGCCAGTCCTGACTCTGGCCGTCTGCCAGGCGCTGCACATGCAATTGCATCGGCAAGGCCAGGGCCGGCATTTTTTCCGGCAGCGGCGCCTGGCTGGCGCAGGCACCGAGCAGCAGCAGGCAACTTATCAACAGCAGGCGCATCATGGGGCCGCGTTCTCCACAGGTTTACGGGCCACGCAGTTGACCAGGGTTTCCTCGCGCTGGCCCACAGGCGGTGCCTTGCGCAGGCCCCAGCGTTCCAGCAGGCCGAAGTCACTGGAACGGCTCCACCACAAGTAAGGGTACGAAATGTTCTGAGCAGCGAATTCAAAGCCCTGCTCGCGCAGCATCTCCAAGTACTCGTCGGCGCTCTTTTGCACATGCATCGGGTGGCGGAACAGCCAGCGAATCACCCAGGTGTCGATGTAAGCTTCGGTGGATTCGGCAAACAGCAGATAGCCGCCCGGCTTGAGCACCCGATAGAACTCCTTGAGTGCGCGATGTTGTTCCACCAGATGATGGAAGGTCTGGTGGCAGAACAGGATATCGACGCTGGCATCCGCTAGGTTGAGGGTTGCGCAGTCGCTGCCGATCAGCTCGACGTCCAGGCCCAGCCGCGCGGCTTCTTCGCGGCTCAGTGCCAGGCTGTGAGGGTCCGCATCCAGGCCGATCAGGCGCGAAGGCGCAAATACCTGATGCAGCAACTGGAAGGATTTGCCTTGGCCGCAACCGGCATCCAGCAACACCGGCGCCACCGGCAGCGGCTCGCTGAACAGGCTGCGCAGGTCATTGATCGCCACGCGCAACACGTGATGCTGCCAGGTATGGCTGCGCAGGAACCAGAAACCGAACTTGGTTTCTTCGACGTAGTTTTGACTCAGGTAGTTTTTTTCGACGCCCGGGCTGCTCATACCGCTTCACTCGCACAAATATCCGACAACATCCGCAAGCGCCGTTTCGGCTCGCTGACAAACGGGTTGCGTTCATCCCAGGCGTAACCGGCCAGGATAGAGCTGATCATGCGGCGAATCTCCGGTGAACTGCCAGGATGGAAAATCACGTCCTGGAACGTGCCCGCATACCAACCCTCGACGTAGCAACGGAAGGTATCGACACCGCGCTTGAGCGGTTCGGCGAACTCGGTTTGCCAGTCCACTGTTTCGCCGCTCAATTGGCGGTGCAGCACCCCTGCGGCCATGCTCGCCGAACGCATGGCAATGGTCACGCCGGAAGAGAACACCGGGTCGAGGAACTCCGCCGCATTGCCCAGCAGCGCAAAGCCTGGGCCGTGCAGGGTTTTGACGTTGGCCGAGTAGCCGCCGATGGTGCGCGCCGGGGTGTCCCAGACGGCATTTTGCAGCACGCCGGACAGGCTTGGGGTTTGCTCGATAAAGCCGCGCAGGCAGGCGTCGAGGTCGCTGTCGGCACCCTCGAAATGCTCCTTGGCCGCAACCACGCCCACCGAACAACGGCCATTACTGAACGGGATGGTCCAGAACCAGATATCGCGCTGGGTCGGGTGAGTGGTCACCAGGATTTTGCTGCGGTCAAAGCCTGGGTGTTCGATACGGTCCTCGACGTGGGTGAATACGGCCTGGCGCAGCGGGAAATTCGACGGTGCTTCCAGGTCCAGCAGGCGTGGCAACACACGGCCATAGCCACTGGCATCGAGCACGAACCTCGCCTTGAGGTGGTACTCGCTGCCATTCTGGCGGCGCACATGCAAATACCGGCTCTCGGCAGAAAAATCCACGCCGACAATGGTTTGGCCATAGCGGATTTCCACGCCTTGCAGTGCCGCCTGGTCGGCCAGCAATTTGTCGAACTCGCCGCGCTGCACCTGGAAGGTGGTGGGCTTGCCGTTGCTGAAGGTGTCGCTGAAATCAAAGGCACTGTAGCGCTCGCCCCAGGCGAAGGCCGCGCCGGTTTTTACCTGGAAGCCTGCAGCTTGCACAGCGTCGAGCATGCCGGCTTCTTCGATAAAGTCGATGCAGTGCGACAGCAGGCTTTCGCCAATCGAGAAACGCGGGAAATGCTCGCGCTCGATGATCAATACATCATGCCCTTTGCGCTTTAACAGCGCGGCCGCGATGGCACCGGAAGGCCCGGCACCGATCACCACCACCTGGCGACGTTCCATTTCAACTGTGGGCACGAGGGCTCCTTGCCGCATAGGCGCTAATCACATTCATAAGGCGTGTTTCTGCCGGCCGGCCCAGGGTGCCAGCATAAAGCTGAACGCCAGGCCCAGGCTGACCGACAAGCCGAAATTACTCACGGCCGGTGTACTGGAGACCGCCAGCAGGCCGAACGACAACCAAGTCGTCAGCGCTGCCAGCAGTGTTCCCAACAGGCTGACGGCAGGGCCGCCGATCTGCTCGCGCATCAAAATCGCATAGTCGACGCTGATGGCCGTGACCAGCAGCAGGCCAAACAGGCTGAACAAAGTCAGCGGCTGGCCCAGCCAACCGAGGCTGGCCAGGCTGCACAACGCGGCCAGCAGCGGCAGGGCGACGATACGCAAGGCGCCGCCAACGCCGAAGGGCGCAATCAGCAATAGCACGATCAGCACGCAAGACAGCAACTTCAATTCGGCAGCGCTGATCTGCGTGTCGGCAAATACGCGGTTCAAGTCGCCCAGGCGGTCGACCAGTTGCACACCGGGCAAGTCCAGCGCCTGCACCCGCAGCAGCGCCGGGTTGTTCAAGCCTTGCAGGCTGACCATGGCCGCTACGCCACCGTCCACCGGGCCCAGCCACAGCGTGCGCCACGGCTCGGCCAGCGGGCCTTGCAGTGCGGCGTCGATGTCTGCGGTAGGCAGCGCCTGCAATTGCGCCACTTCGGCTTGCAGGGCACTGAGGGGCACGCCGAGGTCCAGTAGCGGTTGCCAGTGTAGCGCCAGGTTGTTCAGCGCCTCGCGCAACTGTTGTTGTTCTGCGGGGAGGTTGACCAGTTGATTGAGCGCCAGGTAGCCCTGAAGCTTGTCCATCTGCACCAACTGGTCCAAGCGTTTGCCCAGGGCGGCCTGGCGTTCCAGCAACTGCTGCTGATTGTCCGCCCGCACCAGGAAAAACTGGCTGGTGGGCTGGAACCCGGTGATGCGCGCCACGGCCTGGGCTTCCTGCAGCAACTGCGGCGGCGCACCGATCCATTGGCGGATATCGTTTTTAGTGTTCAGTTGCCAGAGGCCCGCCGCGCAGAACAGCAGCACCCCCACCAGCAGTACCGAACTGGGCACGCGTTTGAGCAAGGCCGTGCGCAGCTGCCATAGGCTTTGGGCGACACGCAGCGGCCATTGCGCCGGGCGCAGTTCCACGCCCTTGAGCAGCGCGGGCAACAGGCACACGGCACACAAATAGGCACCGACCAAACCGGCAGCCGAAAACACCGCAATCTGGGTCAGCGCCGGGAACGGCGTCCAGGCCAGCGCCAGGTAGCCGATAGCGCTGGTGGCCAGGCTCAGGCTCAGCCCTGGCAGGGTCAGGCGCAACGCCGGCCAACTGCGCCACGGCTGCAGGCTCCAGCTTTTGGACAGGTAGTGCAGTGGGTAATCCACCGCCACGCCGATCAGGCTGGAACCCAGCACCAGGGTCATCACATGCATATGCCCAAACAGCGCCACACATGCCACCGCGCCAAACAGCATGCCCACCAGTACCGGCACGAACGCCAGCAGCACCCGCCAGCGTCGGAACGCCAGCAGCAGCAATAACAGGATGCCCAGGGTGGCGCCGCCGCCGACCCAGGTCATTTCCCGCGTGGCCTGCTGTTGCCCGTTGGCCGCATAGAGCAAACCGCTGGCGGCGAGCAGTTGCGCGCCGTGTGCGCTGGCTTGCTCGCGGCTGGCCTTCAGCAAGTCCGCCACTTGCAGCGGCAGCTTCATGTCGAAGGCGTTGCCGGTAGTGCGCGCTCGCAGTAGCACCCAACTCTTGCCGTCGGCATCGGCGATCAAGGCGCCGCTGCCGATGTCCATTTGCACCGCACCGTGTTGCGGCTGGCTGTTCTGGATGCGCCCGGTCAGGCCGAGCCAATCGTCCTGGCTTGACACCAGGCTGAAGCCGGTGAAGGGGTCGAACAGCGATTGCACGCGTTGCTGGATGAACGCCTCAGGCTGCTGGATCAGTTGTTCGCGGTCCTTGGACGAGAGCATCGACAAACGCCCACGCAGCAGTTGTTCGCGCAACGCTGGCAAGTCGGCTTGCAGGTTCCACTGCACCTTTTCAAACAGGCCGCTGGCCTGCCAACGCTCACCCAGTTGCTGCGCCACGGCCACCGCTTGCTGGCGGTCGGCATGCCCCACCAGTACCAGCATTTCGCGGTTGAGCGGCTCTTGCATGCGCTGTTCGGCTTGCAGTTCCAAGGCGTCCGGCGTGCTGCCGGGCACCAGTTCCATCAGGTTGGCCGACAACGGCGCGCCATCACGCCACTGCCAGCCTGCCAGGGCCAGCACGGCCACCAGCAAGGTCAGGAACAGGCGCGGCAGCAGGCGCTCACTGGGCAAAGTCGTGTTGCTCCGCATTGCTCAACGGCTGGTCGGCGGTATTGTCCTGCATGCGCAACAGCGTGCTGTCGCCTTGGGTTTCCAGCAGTTCAATGGTGCGCACCAGTGCGCCGCCGTCGATATTGATCTGGGTGAAGACTTGCTTGAGCAGCAGTGAGCGTGGGGTCAGCGTGAGCTTCCATTGTTGGGCCTCGCCTTGCAGTTGCAGGTCGAAGTCGCGCTGCAGGCCACTGCTGTCGCCCTGCAGTACTGCCAGGAACAAACGATTCTGTTCGGCGCCGGCACTCTTGTTTGGCAGTAGTTGCCAGCCATTGGCATCGCGGCGGGCAATGCCCTGGGCTGTAATGCGGTAGTCCTGTTGCAGCGGGGTTTTCAACAGCCACAGCAGGCCGTGATCCTTGGCGAGCACGAAGGTGCCTTTGCTCACCAGTGGCTGGGGCAGGGCACGCAGGTGTTTTTCCTGGATGAAGTTGCCGTGGATCACGGAGGGTTTGGCAAGCTGATCGCTCAACTGCTGGAGGTCGAAGGCGTGGGCGCTGAAGCTCAGCAACAACGCGATCAATGTGGGAGCGGGCTTGCCCGCGAAGAACCTGAGGGCGCTGCGCAGCGTCAGGCGACCTGCGTTATCGTTAACGTCCATCGCGGGCAAGCCCGCTCCCACAGGGGATCTCATTTCAAGGCTCTCTCTACGGCGTCGGTGAAGACTTTGGGCGAGGCCAGCTGCATTTCGCGGCTGGCGATTTCCACCGCTACTTGCACGGTGCTGGCGCGGGTCAAGCGTTCGCCGCTGGCCAGGTCGGTAATCAGGTAGTTCACCTTCAAACGGTTCTCCCATTCCACCAGGCTGGCGCGCACATTGATGGTCTGGCCGAAGGTCGCGCCGCGTACATAGCGTAGCTGCATGTCGATCACTGGCCAGGCGTAGCCGGCTTCGAGCATCGCCGTGTAGTTATGGCCGATCTTGTCCAGCAACGCACAGCGCGCCACTTCCAGGTACTTCACGTAGTGCCCGTGCCACACCACGTTCATGGTGTCGATGTCGAAAAACGGCACGAGGATTTCAGTGTCGCTGTGCAACACGCCGGGGCTACGCATGCAGCCTCCAGTGTTGCGCGGCGATGCGTTGCAGGCACAGGCGCAGTTCGCCTTCCAAGGCGCGGTCTTCGATGACCGGCGCAAAATCCTGGGCCAGTTCCGCGTGCATCGCGGCCAGTGCCGGTGGCAGTGGGCGGGCATCCTCGGCCTGGGCGCGCAGCCACACGCCCTGGTTGGCGGCGAGCAGGGTCGCGGCGGCCACCTGTTCGGTCAACTCCAGCACGCGGATCGCATCGCGGGCAGCGATGGTGCCCATGCTCACCTTGTCCTGGTTGTGGCACTCGGTAGAGCGTGAGAACACGCTGGCCGGCATGGTGTTTTTCAGCGCTTCGGCGGTCCAGGCGCTGGTGCCGATCTGCACGGCCTTGAAGCCATGGTTGATCATCGCGCGATCAGCCGGGGCGCCCGACAGGTTGCTCGGCAGGCCATGGTTGTAGCGCACATCCACCAACAGTGCGAGCTGGCGGTCGAGCAGGTCGGCAACGTTGGCGACCAGGGTCTTGAGGCTGTCCATGGCGAAGGCGATATGCCCGCCGTAGAAGTGCCCGCCATGCAGTACGCGTTCTTCTTCAGCGTCGATGATCGGGTTGTCGTTGGCGCTGTTGAGCTCGATTTCGATGAACGAGCGCAGCCAGCTCAAGCTATCGGCCAGCACGCCGAGTACGTGGGGTGCGCAGCGCAGCGAATAGCGATCCTGCAAGCGATGCAGCGGTGCGGTCGGTGCATCGATCGCCAGGTCGTGGCGCAGCCACGCAGCCACTTGCATCTGCCCTGGGTGCGGCTTGGCGGCGAAGAGGCGCTCGTCGAAGTGTTCCGGGTTGCCTTGCAGCGCCACCACATTGAGCGCGGTGATGCGCGTCGCCAGGTGCAGCAGGTAGTCGGCGCGGGCAAAGGCCAGGCAGGCCAGGCCAGTCATCACGGCGGTGCCGTTCATCAGTGCCAGGGCTTCCTTGGGGCGCAGGACCAACGGCTCCCAGCCCAGCTCGCGGTGAACGTCGGCCGCCGGACGGCGTTCACCACGGAATAGCACCTCGCGCTCGCCGGACAAGGTCGCGGCCACGTAGGACAGCGGCGTCAAATCACCACTGGCACCCACCGAGCCTTCTTCCGGGATCAGTGGCAGCACATCGTGTTCGAGGAAGGCGTGCAAGCGCTCCAGCAGCTCCACGCGTACGCCCGATACGCCATGGCACAGCGACTGCAAACGCGCCGCCAGCACGGCACGGGTGGCTTGGGCGTCGAGCAACGTGCCCAGGCCGCAACCGTGAAAGGTGTACAGATGACGCGGCAAGGCTTCGACGTGCTCCAGCGGCACCGCCACTACGCAGGAGTCGCCGTAGCCGGTGGTCACGCCGTAGATCACGCCTTCCTTGTCCAGCAGCGAGTCGAGGAACTGCGCGCCCTTGGCGATGCGTTGGCGGTACGCGGCATCGTCCTGCAGGCGAGTGGGTACCTGGCGGTTGGCCAGGGCCAGCACGTCTTCGATGCGCAGGGGGCGTTCACCAAAGGTGATGGGCTCAAGAGGCGTCGTCATCGGTCTTCCAGAAAGGGTAAAAGTTGAACCATTGTTGGGGCGCTTGCAGGCAGAACTGGCCCAAGCGTGCGGCGTAGCGGGCGGTCCACAGGGCGATGACCTGCTCGCGGGTACTGCGCTTCCACTCGATCAAATCGGCAAAGGGCTCGATAGTCAGGCGATAGCGGCCCTGGTGCTTAAGACACATCAGCAGATTGACCGGGCACTTGAGCAAGCCCGCCAGCAGCCATGGGCCTTGGGGAAATGCCGCCGTATGGCCGAGGAAGTCCACGCGCACCGTACGCCCGCCGTGCAGCGGGATGCGGTCGCCGGCAATCGCCAGCCACTCGCCATCGTCCAGGCGCTGGCTGAGCAGCAGCATGGTGGCCGGGTCCAGTTCGCTCACCTGAATCAGGCGCAAATGGGTCGCGCCGGCCTCGCCCAGCAGGCGGTTGAAACGCTCGGCGTGCTTGGTGTGCACCAGCACATTCATGGTGACCTGCTCACCAATCTCCGCGAGGGCGCGGCACACTTCCAGGTTACCCAGGTGCGCACCCACCAACATCTGCCCGCGCTCGCCACGCAGTTGACTGCGCAACTGCGCCGGGTCGTTGATCTCGATTTGCTCCAGGCGCAGCTTGCCGTTCCACACGTCCAGCTTGTCCAGCAGCGAATCGGCGAAGGCCATGAACTGGGCAAAGACGGTGCGGTGGCTCGGCAGCAAGTCATCGCGCCCGCTCCATTGCGCCAGCCGCTGCTGGTATTGCCACGCGCTGTGGCGTGCGGTGCGGCCGAACAGGAAGAAGTAAAAGACGATGCTGTAGAGCAACGGGCTCAATAGGCGACGGCCGAGGACTTTGACCGCGACCGCGGTGAATTTCATCAGCCAGAAGCTGCCGCGTTCCTCGCGGTCGGCCCAATGTTTGGTGCTGTCGTTCATGCTTGCCACCGTCGCCACAGGATCATCGGCGCACGCACGAGCATGCCGAAGAACAACCGTGTGTGCATGGCGCTGATGCGCAGGTTGTCACGCAACAAGCGAAAGTGCGACAGGCCGTCGGCGGGGTAGTGCACCTGGGTGGGCAGCCAGCGCATAGGCTGGTTGCGCCAGGCCAGGCGTACCAGGATGTCCGAGTCGAAATCCATGTGCGTGCCGATGTAGGCCGAGTCCATCAGCGCCAGGGTCGGCGCCAGCGGGTACACGCGAAAGCCGCACATCGAGTCGCGAATCTCAAGCGACAGGGTATTGATCCACACCCACACGTGGGTCAGGTAACGTGCGTACAGGCGACCCTTGGGCACGCTGTCGTCGTATTCGGGGTAGCCGCAGATAACGGCGTCGGGATGCTGGCGTGAGGTGTGGATAAAGGTCTCGACTTCGCGCAGGTCGTGCTGACCATCGGCGTCCACTTGCAGGGCGTGGGTGTAGCCCAGGCGCGCTGCCTCGCGAAAGCCGGCCATCACGGCGGCGCCCTTGCCCTGGTTGCTGGGCAGGGTCAGCAGGGTGACGTTGTCCAGCGTCGCCAGGTGCGCCAGCACGGCTGCGCAGGCGGCGCTGCTGCCATCGTCCACCAAGAGGCAGGGCAGGCCGCTTTTCAGCACACTGTGGACCACGGCCGGCACGGCGGCTTCGTGGTTGTACACCGGGATTAAAGCGCAGGGGTTATGCATGATGGGGGGCAACCGATACACCGCGCCGCCTGCATCGCAGGCAAGCCAGCTCCCACATTGGATTTGCTGTGCACACAAGATTGTTGGCCGACACTGATCCAGTGTGGGAGCGGGTTTGCCCGCGATTGAGCACGAAGTGCTCACCCGGCTTATGCATGCGCGGCCTCCAGCACGATCCGCCCGCTTGAGCACGCCGCAACCCCATTGCGATAGGCGAAGTACAGTTTGCTACGCTCCCGATCAAAGCGCAGGTGCAGTTCGATGTGATCGCCCGGGCGCACCAGTTGCTGGAACTTGAGCACTTCCATGCCGGCGAACCGGGTTGGCAGGTCGAGCAATTGCTGGCCCAGGTTGAACGCCCATTCCACCTGCACCACCCCCGGCAATACTGGGGTGACCGGGAAGTGCCCGCTGAAATAGGCCAGGTCCGGTGGGATGCTCAGTTGCAAGGTCCATTCACCTTCGGTTTCGACTTGCGCCAACACCTCTGGGCCCTTGGGGCGAGGCGCCAGCAACAAGGCTTCGACATCGGCCTGAGGCAGCTTGCCCTGGCTGTTCAGCGGCAGTTGGCGCAGCAAGCGCCAGCGGCGCGGCAAGGCCAGGGCCTCGCAATGTTGGCTCAAGTGCTGGCGCAAGGTTTGGGTGAGCGTGCGGCGGCCCTGGTTGCGCAGGGCATGCAAGCCATCGCTGCTGAGCACCACCAGCGCGCCGAGGGAGGCGCGGTTTTCCTGCACCACGCCCAAGCGGGTTTCGGCGACCCACGGGTGGGTCATCAACGCCTGTTCGAGCATCGGCAGGGAGATGCGTTTCTCTTCCAGCTTGACGATACGGTCCAGGCGGCCCAGCAACTCAAAACGGCCATCGGCATGGATGCGTGCAGCGTCGGCAGTCTGTTCGATGTGCCCTTCGGGCAGGTATTTTGATGCGATACGCAGAGCGCCGTCGGCATCCTGGCTCAGTTGTACATCGGCAAACGGCTGCCAGGGTTGCGCACCCTGGCGCCAGGCGATGCCGCCGGTTTCCGAGCTGCCGAGGATTTCCGTCGGCCATTGCTGTAAACGGTCGTAGAGGCTGCCGGCAGCTTCAATCGGCAATGCACCGCCGGAGGAAAACACTCGCGCAACCTGGCTCAGTGCCGGCCAGTCGAGGTTGTCGCCCATGCGCTTGAGCAACGCCGGGCTGGCCACCCAGGCAAATTGCCGGTGCTCTCGGCTGGCGCGCTGCATGTCTTCGGGGAACGCCAGTTGTTTGCGCACAAAGGTGCGACCTGCGCACAGCGGCCACAGCACGCGAAACAGCAAGCCGTAGATATGCTGGGTGGCGACACTGCCGATGATGCAGGCGTCCTTGAGGTCTTTGCCCCACAGGGCCTCCAGCGCCTCTACTTCATTGGCCAACTGGCGCAGGGACTTGTCGATGCGCTTGGGCTCGCCGCTGGAGCCGGAGGTGCACAGGCTCAGTTGGCAAGTGTCCAGGTCGAGGGCGGCGGCGCTCAAGGGCACTTGATACAGCGCGTCCAGGTCGCTGGCTTCGACCAGCCAGGCATCCACGGCAGTGGCCCAGCGTTGGCGCGTCTGGGGTTGCAGGTCGGCGGGCAGCAGCACGCTCGCGCCTGCGCGCCAGGCGCCCAGCAGCGCAATCGCCAGCAGCCCGGCGTCTTCCAGGTGCACGGCCAGGCGCCGGATACCCCGGGCTTGCAGGCCCGCCGCCAGGCTCAGCGACTGCTCCCACAGTTGCGCGTGGTTCATGAGGGGCTCGGTGGTCACCCCGCGATCTTGCAGTGGCTCAAGCAGCAAATGCTCAAGTTTCAACCCTTTCATACGCGGCCTCGAACCCTTTGTCGTACCAGCCATTCCACGGCAAACAACAGCCCCATCAGCCCGTAGGCGATCAGGCCGTTGTACAACGTCCACCAGCTCAGCGGCGCCCACAGGGTGAGCGCGGCGGCGAGCAGGCCATTACAGAGAAAAAACACACTCCACACCAGGGTGACCCGGCGGGTATACACCACCCCGTGGGGCGGCAGGTGCGGGTCGGTCATGCGTGCCAGGCGCTCGACCATCGGCGGGCCGTATTTCAGGCTCAGGCCGAACAGCGCCAGCATGAACCCGCTGACCAGGCTCGGGTACCAGCGCAGCCACTGCGGGTTATCGAACCATGCCAGTGCCAGGCAAAACACGATCACCACCACCGCCATCCAACGGCTGCCCGGGCGCCGCGCAGCGGTGAGCGCGCGCAACAGCCACAGGCTGCCCAGCAGCAAGCCGAACTGCCAGGGTGCAAAATGCTCGGTGCCGTAATACACGGCGAAGGGGTACAGCAGCCCCGCCAATAACAGGCCAAGGCCGATCAGCCGGCTCATGCGGCGGGCTGGACCAGACGGTACACCGCCTCTACCACGTCGTTCACCGTGCGTACCGCCTTGAACTCTTCGGCGGCGATTTTCTTGCCGGTCTGGCGCTTGATGTGGTCGATCAGGTCCACGGCGTCGATGCTGTCGATTTCCAGGTCCTGGTACAGGTTGGCGTCGAGGGTGACGCGTTCCGGGGGCAGTTCAAACAGTTCCACCAAGGCGTCGCGCAGGGTGTTGAAGATATCGTCACGAGTTTGCATGGTACGGTCTCAAGCTGCCTGTCGGGCCGTGACGAACGCCGCAAGGCTGGCCACGTTGGTGAAGTGATTGCGGGTGTCCTTGGCGTCGGCATCGATTTTGATGCCGTATTTTTTCTGGATCGCCAGGCCCAATTCCAGCGCATCGACCGAATCCAGGCCCAGGCCTTCGCCAAACAGGGTCTGGTCGCTGCCAATATCGTCGACGCTGATGTCTTCCAGGCCCAGGGCCTCGATGATCAGCGTCTTTATGTCGTGCTCAAGGCGGTGTTGGTCGCTCATCTTCGGCGAGCTCCTTAATGAAATAGTGATGCAGGTGATCGTTGAGCTTGCGTGAAGCCTGGGGCGCGGCGCCGAGCGCGGCGAACGCCTGTGGTTCTATATCGGCCCCCACGCGCAAACTGAAGTGAAATCGACGGTGGGGGATGCGATACCAGGGTTCGGCCTTGGTCAGGGTGGTGGGGCTGACCTTGATCACCACTGGCGTGATGATTGTCGCACCACGCAGCGCAATGGCCGCACCGCCGCGATGAAAGGCCGGCGCCGCGCCCGGCGTGGTGCGGGTGCCTTCGGGAAAGATGATCAGCGTCTGGCCGGCGCGCAGGGCGTCGGCTGCGGCATCGAGCATGTCGGCACTGCCGTCATTGCTGATATAGCCGGCATCGCGCACCGGGCTGCGGGTGAACGGGTTCTGGAACAGGCTCTGCTTGACCACGCAGTTGGTCTGGCGCATCAGGCCGATCAGGAACACCACGTCGATCAGCGACGGGTGGTTGGCGACGATCATCTGGCCAGGGCGGCCAAGCTTTTCGGCACCCTCGACGCGGTACGTGAGAATGCCCAGGCCCTTCATCAGGCGAATGAAAAACCAGAACAGGCAACTGATGGTGTGGCGTGCGCGCCGTTGATGCTGGCTGGCGTCGCCCGGCAGGCAACTGAGCAACGGAAATACCAGCAAACGCAGGCACAGCCCGCCGATGCCAAACAGGCAAAAGCTGAGGGCCGTGGCGAACAGGCGCCAATAATAGGCCTGCCGTGGCTTGTGGGTCAGGGCTTGCGTTGCCAGTTCCATACTCGGTTCTTCCAGGCATGTTGGCAGGCGCCCTGTTCGGTCAGCAGGGTGCGCAGCAGGTTCAGGGCGTGGGGCCACTGGGTTTGAGTGAGTTGGACAGTGCCGGTGGTGAGTTCCAGTTGCCACTCGTCGCCCGGCGTGAGCAACAGGCCGAGGGCGTAGGGGAAGGGCACATCCCTAATCCAGCTGGCGTAGGCGTGGGGCGGTTGTTCTTCGGTGATCACCAGCAATACGGCGGCGGCGCCTTCGTTGAGCAATGCGGCGGCTTCGAGCAGGCCGTGTTCGAGGCCATCGCCGGCGGCGGCGAGGGCGGTCATCTCGCTGGTTTCATTGCGCAGGATCGACCACAGGCCAATCACCGCGTTATGCACCGACAGGCTGAACTGAGTGGGCGACAGCGGCTGCTCGTTGGCCAGGTCACTGAGGATGTCCAGGGTGCGCGGGGTTTCGCCGTGGCGGGAAATAAACACCAGTGGCAGGTCTTCAAGGCCCTCGGCCAGCGGCCAGCCGACGCTGAACGCCATGCGCGCCAGCCGGCTCAGACGGCGGCGCTGCATGGCTGGCAAAAATGACACATCGGGGGACGCTTCGCTGACAGGCGGCAACACCGGGTCCCGGCACCAGGCGTACCAGTCGTCCGCACTCGCAAGGCCAGGAGCCCAGGCGCGCCATTGGGCGATGTTGAAGTTGATCACTGAGAAGTTATCCCGCCCCTGCGGGCTTCCATGTGCGGCCAATGGCCCCGGATTCCGGGACAGGGAGCAATGGCCGTATGGCGCGCATTATCCCGGTGCTGTGGGGTTCTAGCAAATAGTGGTGAAAGTTTGTTCACTAATGATCACAAATAAGTTGGAAGAATTTGCAGATTATCGGCGATCAAAGGCCGGACTCGATCGTTACGCGGTTTCCATTCATTTGTGAGCCAGACAGCGCGCAAGGATGAACGAGGTAGCTAACCGGCGCTTTTGCGCTCTACACTCGGGGGATTCATTGATACAC
Organism: Pseudomonas sp. FSL L8-0168; assembly: GCF_037976155.1. Lineage (NCBI taxonomy): Bacteria > Pseudomonadati > Pseudomonadota > Gammaproteobacteria > Pseudomonadales > Pseudomonadaceae > Pseudomonas > Pseudomonas sp. FSL L8-0168. Next base: position 5,840,176 of record NZ_CP150262.1, read on the forward strand.
GGAGGTTTTTCCATGCGGCGCGTGGTGTTCAATCAAAAAGGCGGTGTGGGCAAGTCCAGCATCGCCTGCAACCTGGCGGCGGTCAGCGCCAGCGAAGGTTATCGAACCCTGTTGGTGGACCTCGATGCACAGGCCAACTCAACCCAGTACCTCACCGGGCTGACGGGTGACGACATCCCCATGGGGATCGCGGATTTTTTCAAGCAGACGCTGTCTTCCGGGCCGTTTTCGAAGAAGAACAAGGTAGATATCTACGAAACGCCGTTCGACAACCTGCACGTGATCACCGCCACCGCCGAGCTGGCAGACCTGCAGCCCAAGCTCGAAGCCAAGCACAAAATCAACAAGCTGCGAAAGCTGCTGGATGAGCTGAGCGAGGATTACGACCGGATTTACCTGGATACGCCTCCGGCCTTGAACTTCTATGCGGTTTCGGCGCTGATTGCCGCTGATCGGGTGCTGATCCCCTTCGATTGCGACAGCTTCTCGCGCCAGGCGTTGTATGGCCTGCTAGCAGAGATCGAAGAATTGAAGGACGACCATAACGAAGGCCTGGAAGTGGAAGGCATCGTGGTCAACCAGTTCCAGGCCCGGGCGAGCCTGCCGCAGCAGATTCTCGATGAGTTGATTGCCGAAGGGCTGCCGGTACTGCCGGTGTACCTGGCCAGCTCCGTGCGTATGCGTGAGTCGCACCAGGAGAGCAAGCCGCTGATTCATCTGGACCCACGGCATAAGCTGACGCAGCAGTTTGTGGAGTTGCATAACTTACTTGAGAACGCCTGACCCCACAGGCAACACCGAACACTGTGGGAGCCGGGCTTGCCCGCGATGAGGGCGGCACATTGAGTCAATGTGTCGCTTGGAACACCGTTATCGCAGGCAAGCCAGCTCCCACAGTTTGGATTGCATGCCGGCAGGTCAGTTGGATTTGTCCCACCAGGTATGTAGGAAGGGTCTGGCAATTGGGCTTGTGCCTTGTAACCTTGCCTACAGCTACGCCAGAATCCGCCGGCTTGTGCGTCTGGATGGGCGTCTCTAAGGTTTGCCGGTCGCTGAATGTTCAGTGATCGGGTTTAGTAGCCCGACCGACCAAAGCATGTGCACCTGCTCCAAAAGCATGGCGTTTATCGCCTATCTGATGGTGGCTGTGCGCAGGGCACCTTCGGGTGCGCCGGTCTTTGCTTTGTTCCCCGGTCTACTAACCTGCGTACAGCTTCCACCCTTCGTTTAGTAGCGAAACGGTAGTGGCCCTATCAGGGAACAAATGCATGTCTATCCGTCTTTTCAATGTTTCACCCAACCTCCCCACCGAAACCCTCGTACTCAACAGCTACGAAACCTTCTCCTCGGTGCGCACCTTGCTGCTCAACCTGTCCAACGACCTCACCGGCGAACACCGCGACGTAGCGCTGGCCATCCACCAGTTAAGCGAACTGGGCGTCATGCTGGTCAGCCAGATGATGGACCGCGAAGCCCCGCTGACCTAACGCATGAAATGCATCTAATGTGGGAGCTGGCTTGCCTGCGATGGCATCACCTCGGTGTACCAGGCAGACCGAGTCGCCTGCATCGCAGGCAAGCCAGCTCCCACATTGACCGAGTTGATGGAGGGGGGATGTTTACACCCCCTGGCTACGCAACCAACTCATCAACTGCGGCAACGGAAATGCCCCACTCTGGCGCGCCACTTCGCGGCCGTTCTTGAACAGTATCAAACTGGGAATCGAGCGAATCCCCAACTGCGCCGACAGCTGCTGGTTAGCCTCGCTGTCCAGCTTCGCCAGCCGGCACTTGCCTTCCAACTGCCCGGCGGCCTGTTCGAATACCGGCGCAAACGACTTGCACGGCCCGCACCAGTCGGCCCACACATCGACCAGCAGCGGCAGGTCGCCCTTGATCTGGTTGGCATAGTCACCCTGTTTCAAATCAAAGGGTTTGTTCAGCAACACCGACTGCTTGCAGCGCCCGCACTTGGGCGCATCACCCAGGCGTTCGCCGGGGATGCGGTTGAGTCCGTTGCAATGTGGGCAGGGGATGACAAGAGGTTCGGACATCAGGGGCTCCTGGGGTTTGGCCAGTTGGGTATTTGGTGTCGAGACAGAGGTTTATCAAGGATATAGATACTTATTCGCTCACATTTTCGTCCTCGCCAGCGTGAACGGTGTGGCTAGGCTTTTTGTTGGGCGCCACCGGTCTGTTTGCGGCTATAGCAAATTGCGATAGTTCGAATTCAGGTTTAACCTTCATAGCAAGATGCGATAAGGACGTTGCATGCGAGTCATCAGTGAAAGCAGGATCTGGGAAGCAAAAGGAAAATGGCCGCGCTCTGCAACGGCTCTGGATCAGTGGTATCGCGTGATCAAGCGCAACGCCCCCAAGGACTTTGCCGCAATGAAAGCCATGTTTCCCGCCACCGACAAGGTAGGTGAATTTCACGTATTTGATATTGGCGGTAACAAGCTGAGGTTGATTGCGTCGGTGCAGTATCGAATGCAGCGCGTTTACATCAAACACCTGCTTGACCACCGTGATTATGAGAAAAACAAATGGAAGGAAAAAATCAGATGAGCGCACTTATGCGAGTGGCGGCAGAGCACTGGCAGTTCGTTTCGCCTGTGCTGCGCAAGCCGGAAAACGAGGCAGACTACGACGCATTGGTATGCGGTTTGGATGAGCTATTGAGCTTGGTGGGTGAAGACGAGGACAGCCCGCTGATGAGCCTGGTCGACATTCTGAGCGACTGGATCGAAGCTTATGATCGTGAGCATCGCCCAATGCCCGTCGCCAGCGGGGTCGATGTGCTGCGCTACATGATGCGCGAGCACAATCTTACCCAGAGTGACCTTCCTGGCGTTGGGGCGCAATCGGTTGTCTCGCAGATACTGAGCGGAAAACGCCAGCTCAACGTGCGCCAGATTCGTTGGCTTGCCGAGCGTTTCGGGGTGTCAGTGGAGACCTTTATCTAAGAGGTCAAGACGAACAACTAATCTCCAAATGCTTGCCCCAATCCGGCGGTCGTTGCGCGTACTGCTCCATCCCCGCTTGTTCCTCAAACGGTCTGGTCAGCACGTCATGCAGCCGCCGCACTTCGCTGTAGTCGCCTGATTCGGCGGCGGCGATGGCGTTTTGGGCCAGGTAGTTGCGCAGGATATATAGCGGGTTGACCGCGTGCATGCGCTCACGGCGCTGTTCCTGGGTGTAATCCCCGTCCCGCGCCACGCGGGCCTTGTACTGCTCGGCCCAGGCGTCGAACCCGGCCAGGTCGACAAAGTCATCACGTAGCCGCGCCACGGCCAGAGCAGCGGGTTCATCGCCCAGGTGGCGCAAGAACAGCGTGTAGTCCACGCCGCTGTTCTGCATCAGCTTGAGCAAGCGCTCCACCAACTGCTGGTCGGCGTCTTCGGCGGTGGTCAGGCCCAGGCGGCGGCGCATCAAGTCCAGGTAGTGCGCCTGGTACAGCGGCAGGTACAGGCCGAGGGCTTCTTTCAGTGCGTCAACGCTGATAAACGGCGTGAGCGCCTGGGCCAAGGCGCTGAGGTTCCATTGCCCGATCGGCACCTGGTTGCTGAAGGAGTAGCGGCCTTCATGATCGGAATGGTTGCAGATGAAGTGCGCGTCAAAATCATCGAGAAACGCGAAGGGCCCGAAGTCGAAGGTAATGCCCAGGATCGACATGTTGTCGGTGTTCATCACGCCGTGGCAAAAACCATAAGCCTGCCACTTGGCGATCATTTCGGCGTTGCGCTCGACGATCTCGCGGAACATCGCCAGGTAAGGCTCGGGTTGCTCGCGGCATTCGGGGTAGTGCAGGTTCAGCACGTGCTCGGCCAGTTCGGCCTGTTGCTCAGGCTTCTTGGTGTAATAGAAATATTCGAAGTGCCCGAAGCGAATATGGCTGTGGGCCAGGCGTAAAACCATCGCCCCGCGTTCCTGTTTCTCCCGCCATACCGGCGTGCTGGAGCCGATCACGCACAGGGCGCGGCTGGTGGGGATGCCCAGCGCATGCAGGGCTTCGGAGGCGAGGAATTCACGAATCGAAGAGCGCAACACCGCCCGCCCGTCGCCCATGCGCGAGTAAGGCGTCATCCCGGCGCCCTTGAGGTGCAAATCCCAATGCTCGCCGGCCTCGTTATAGACCTCGCCCAGCAGCAACCCGCGGCCATCGCCCAGTTGCGGCGTGTAGCCGCCGAATTGATGCCCGGAATACACCATCGCCCGTGGCTCGGCTTCGGCCCACAGTTTGTGGCCGCCAAACAGTTCGGCAAACACGGAGGTTTCGGCCACGGCCGGGTCGAGGTCGAGCAGCGCCATGGCGGCCTTGCTCGCTACCACCAGGCGCGGTTCGTCCAGGGGTTCGGGCAGAACGTGGGTTGAGAACGCATCGCCCAGGCGTGCGAAGCGATTGTCGAAGGTCAGTTCGTCGAGGGCTTTCACCGGCCATCTCCAGCAGAATGTCCGAGCATTCTGCTGGGGATAGGGCATTTAGTCGAGTTTGCTGGGTGGCGGCTCCGGCGCATCCACCACTTTGCCCGCAGGTGGCTCTGGGGCGTCGGGCTGGTCGACGGGCTGCACGATGGTCTTGCGCTCATCCTCGGCCGGCACCAGTTTGTATTCCTGGCCGTGGAGGTTTTTCAGGTAGATCTCCATCTGCCGGAACGAGATGTTGATGTGCTGTTTCTTGAACTCACGGTTGATAAAGCGGTTGACCTCGTCGAGCACCGGGTTGCGGTCGCCCAGGTCGCGCACGTGCATGCGCAGCTCGTGGTCCAGTGTGCTTTCGCCGAAGTTGAGGAAGTACACATGGGGTTCCGGTTCTTTCAGGACCCGAGGGTTTTCCCGAGCGGCTTTCAGTAACAGTTCCTTCACCAGGTCGAGGTCGGAGCCGTAGTCCACGCCGAGTTTGAGGGTCACCCGAGTGATGGTGTCGGTCAGCGACCAGTTGATCAACTGCCCGGTAATGAAGGTCTTGTTGGGGACAATGATGTCTTTATTGTCGAAGTCGGTAATGGTGGTGGCACGAATACGGATCTTGCTCACCGTACCCGACAGGTTGCCGATGGTAATGGTGTCGCCGATGCGCACCGGGCGTTCGAACAAAATCATGATGCCGGAGATGAAGTTGGCGAAGATCTCCTGCATGCCGAAACCCAGGCCCACCGACAGCGCGGCCACCAGCCATTGCAGCTTGTCCCAACTCACACCGAGGGTGGAAAGGGTGGTGACAAAACCCACGCCGGCAATGATGTAGGACAGCAAGGTGGTGGTGGCGTAGGCACTGCCTTGGGCCAGGTCGAGCTTGGACAGCACCAGCACTTCCAGCAGGCCGGGCAGGTTGCGCGCCAGAGCGAAGGTGATACCGATGATAATCGACGCCCCCAGCAGGTCGCCGATGCTGATGGGCACCATGCTGATATTCGCACCGGTACCGCTGGTGTATTCGTACAGCGTGACGTTGTCCAGGTAGGAAAATACCGAGATCAGGTCCGACCACACCCAATACAACGCCGCGATAAAGCCGCCGAGCAGGGCCAGGCGGATCAGGCGCATGGACTGTTCGTTGACCTGCTCGATGTCCAGGGTCGGCTCTTCGATCACCGCTTCGCCGTCACCGGCCTCCTTGGCTGCCTGGCGTTTGGCCAGGGCGCGGGCGTAGGCCAGGCGCCGTGCGGCAACACCCAGGCCGCGCACGAAGGTGGCTTCGATCACCAGCCAGAACATCAGCAGGTACAGGGTGTTGATCAGCCGGTCACTGAGTTTCAGCGCGGTGTAGTAATAGCCAAAGCACACGGCAATAAACAGCGCGATGGGCAGGGCGGTGAACACCACGCCGATTGCTTTGCGAAACAACGAGGCCTTTTCATGGGTTGGGCTGTTCAGCAGCAGGCGGCCCAGCAGCCAGGCCATCAGCCCGTAGCAGGTCAGCACCACGGCGATACCCAACACGTCGTCAGCCAGCGCGGCCGGTTGATGTTCGGCAATTGCGACCACGGCCACCAACGCCAGTACCACCAGCCCGAGCTTGCGTATCCAGCCTTGCAGGAATTCGACCTGCGGCCTCTCCCAGCGAAAGTGCAGCTCCGCCACGCCGCCCGGCGCGAGGATGCGGTAGGCGGTGTAGAACACCAGCCAGGCTTGGGCGATCTGCAGCAAGGCCGCGCCCAGGTTGGCGTTTTGCCCGCGGGCGTCGATCTGCAACGCGTAGCCGCACAGCGCCAGGCCCAGGGCCACGGGCATCGCCAGCAGGATGTTGATCAGGATGGCCTGCGGCGTATGCCACTGGCTGTCGCGCTTGAAGTGGCCGATGTCCTGGTGAACCTTTTTCAGGCGCACATACAGCGCATTGCGCCGCCACAGCAGCGCGCCGATCAGCAACAGCAACGGCAGGAACAGCAGCGGGCGTTGGGTCAGGCCGTCATACAGCTCGCTGACGCTGGACGCCCAGGGCAGGGTGGTGACCTGTTTGCTCAGATGCGCCGGTACGGTTTCCAGCCATTCGGTGTCCAGCGGCTTGTTGCTGGGGATCCAGAACATTTGCTCGTCGAGCGTGGCGCGCAGGGTGCTGGCGGTGCTAAGCAGTTGTTTCTGGTTCAGTTGCAGGGTGATGGACTCGTTGAGCAGTGCGCTCAGTTCGCGGCTCAGGCGTTCCAGCAGGTCGCTGCGGGTGATCGCCACTTCCAGCAGGGTGCGGCGCAGTTGCGGGGTGACTTCATCTGGCGGCTGGTTGGCCAGCAGGTTGTCCACATAGGCGCTGGGGGAGGTGATCAGCTCTCGCTGTTGGTTGACCTCGAACTGGTACAGGCGAATGTTGGCGATGTCGTCGGCCAGGTCTTTGTCCACGGTCAGACGCGGCAGGGCCTGCTTTTGTTTATAGAGAATCTTGGACAGCAGCAGGCTGCCCTTGAGCACGTTGATCTGCTCGTCCAGGGCCGAATCGCTTTGGGTCACGGTGTCCAGTTGCTGCTTGGTCTGCAGGTTTTTCTGGGTCAGGTCGTTGAGGCGGTCGGTGCTTTTGAGCAGGTAGTCGGACAGCTTCAGGTTGTCTGCGCTTTCCTTGGCCAGGATGCTGCTGCCGCCGGCTTTCTGCGCTTCGATGGACTGTTGGGTCACCGTCTGCTGGGACTGGGCCAAGCGTTTCTGGTTGATCAGGGTTTGCAGGTCCTGGATTTCCTGCTCCAGGCGTGCGGTTTTTTCCTGGATCAGGTCATGCTGGCTGTTGCCCAAATCTTGCAGCTGGCTGTTGCCGGCCAATTCCTGGCGGCGCAGGGGAATCAAGGCATTCAGGGCCGCCAGTTCGGCGTTGAGCTGGTTGCGCTGATCGCTGCTGAGGGGCTTGCCGTTGTCTTTGCCAAGCTTGAGCGTCGCGTTGATTTGCTGGATGCGCGTCTGGCTGCTGCTGATTTCGGTCTGAGCGCGCTCGGGGCGGGTCTGGGCGGCGATGGTCAGGCTGTTGGCGTCGGCCAGTTCTTTTTGCAGGTCGCCTTGCTGGGTGCTGCGTTGCACCAATAACTGCTCAAGCTGCGGCACCGGCAGGCTGGCGTAGCGTTGGGCCACCGGAATGATTTTGGTGGCCTTGAGGCGCGCCAGCTCACGCTGGTTCTCATTGGTCTGGCGCGGGGCCTCTTCCAGCTGGCGCTTGAGGTCGGCCAGGCGCTGCTCGTAGTCCTGCTGATTGCCCAGGTAGGTCAGGGTCTGTTGCAGGGTCGCCTGCAGCGCCTTCATGTCGGCGTCAGGCAGCTTGCGGTCGGGCAGTTTATCCAGGCTTTGCTGGACGGCTTCGGCGCTGGGCGGGTCGGCGGCGTATACGCTGCCAACACAAAGGGTCAGGCCCAGCAGGGCAGTGGCGAGAAAAGTACGCAGGGTTGGCATAGAGACCGGTCTTGCAAAGTGAAGAATCGGGGCGTCGTTGTCCCGCAGTTTAGAGGAAGAGTCCGGGGCCCGGGCGACTTCCTTCGGGGAATCTGACGCCGACTTTGCCAATCTTGTTCCCGTCCATGACGGCGACGGTCCAGATGGTGTTGTTCCACTCCACCTGGTCGCCGACTACCGGTGCACCGCCCACCTTCTGGGTGATGAAACGGCTCAGCGGCATGTCCGGGTCGATACCCTCAAGCTTGAGCCCGTACAAGGCGGAAACCGCGCCCAGCTGGGCGTCGCCTTCGAGGACGAAGTCGCCGAAGAAGCGCAAATCGAGGCCCCGTTGCGGTGCCTGGCTGAACAGTTTGCCCAGAGCCGGCAGGTTGTGTTCGTGGCCGATCACACAGAGCAAATCGTCGACTTCCAGCACCGTACTACCCGACGGATGGAGCAGTTGCTGGCCACGAAACAGCGCGGCGATGCGCGTGCCTTCGGGCATTTTCAGCTCGCGCAGGGCCGCGCCGATGCACCATTTCTCGGCGCCGAGGCGGTAGACGAACAGCTCCCACTCGCTGGTGACGTGCACTTCCAGGGCCGCGCGGGAGATCGGTGCCGGGTCTGGCGGTACGGTGACTTTGAGCAACTTGGCCACCCACGGCAGGCTGGTGCCCTGCACCAACAGCGAGACCAGCACGATAAAGAACGCCAGGTTGAAGTACAGCTGTGCATGGGGCAGACCGGCCATCAGCGGGAACACCGCGAGGATGATCGGTACCGCGCCGCGCAGGCCGACCCAGGCGATAAAGGCCTTTTCGCGCCCGTGGAACGCTTTGAATGGCAGCAGGCCAACCATCACCGACAGCGGCCGGGCAAACAGGATCATCCACAGCGCCAGGCCCAGGGCGGGCAGGGCGATGGGCAGCAAATCGTGAGGCGTGACCAGCAGGCCCAGCACCAAGAACATCCCGATCTGCGCCAGCCAAGCCATGCCGTCGAGCATATGCAAAATGCCATGGCGGCTGCGCACCGGGCGGTTGCCGATCACCAGCCCGCACAGGTACACGGCGAGGAAGCCGCTGCCGTGCAGGGCGTTGGTCAGGGCAAACACGAACAGGCCGCCGGCGATCACCAGGATCGGGTACAGGCCGTTGGCCAGGTTGATGCGGTTGACCAGTTGCAACATCAGCCAGCCGCCACCCAGGCCTACCAGGCCACCGATGCCGAATTCGCGGATCAGGTGCGTGAGCAGGCTCCAGTGCAGGCCGGTCTGGCCGCTGGCGAGCATGTCGATCAGGGTGACGGTGAGGAACACCGCCATCGGATCGTTACTGCCCGATTCGATTTCCAGGCTGGCGCTGACCCGCTCGTTGAGGCCCTTGCCGCCCAGCAGTGAGAACACCGCCGCGGCGTCCGTGGAGCCGACAATGGCACCAATCAGCAGGCCCTGGATGATATTGAGGTCGAACAGCCAGGCCGCAGCCATGCCGGTGAGGCCGGTGGTAATCAACACCCCCACCGTGGCCAGGGACAATGCCGGCCACAGCGCCACGCGGAAACTCGCCACCCGGGTGCGCAAACCGCCGTCGAGCAGGATCACGGCGAGGGCGAGGTTGCCCACCAGGTAGGCGGTCGGGTAGTTATCGAAAATGATGCCACCGCCATCGACCCCGGCGGTCATGCCCACGGCCAGGATAATCACCAGGATGGGGATCCCCAGGCGTGACGAAAGCGAACTCACCAGAATGCTCGCAGTCACCAGCAACGCGCCGATCAAGAACAGGCTGTTGATGGTCGTCGCATTCAAAGGCAGTACTCCAGGGCAGGGGAAGACAGGACGCAAACTGACCATGCAGTCTGCGTGCCAGGGATTCTAACCTGTTGAATTGCTGCGCTGTCAAAAAGCTTTTGTGGCTGCGCATCGATCAAATGTGGGAGCTGGCTTGCCTGCGATTGCGGTGTGCCAGGCGCCAGGGGCGTTAGCTGATAGATTGCTATCGCAGGCAAGCCAGCTCCCACAGGGTATGCGGTGTGAGCAAAGGCTTATTTCAGAGGCGGAACCTTCCGACCATCCCGTTCAGGTCCACCGCCAACCGCGACAATTCGCCGCTCGCCGCACTGGTCTGGCTGGCGCCGGTGGCCGATTGCACCGACAGGTCACGGATATTCACCAGGTTGCGGTCCACTTCCCGCGCCACCTGGGCCTGTTCTTCCGCCGCGCTGGCGATCACCAGGTTGCGCTCGTTGATCTCCACAATCGCCGTGTTGATGGTGTCCAGCGACAGGCCCGCGCCTCGGGCAATGTTGAGTGTCGATTCGGCCCGCTCGGTGCTGTTACGCATCGAATCCACTGCATGTTCGGTACCCGTCTGGATACTGCCGATCATGCGTTCGATCTCGCTGGTGGACTGCTGGGTGCGATGGGCAAGGGCCCGTACTTCATCGGCCACCACGGCGAAACCACGTCCGGCTTCGCCGGCGCGCGCAGCTTCAATCGCTGCGTTCAGGGCCAGCAGGTTGGTCTGGTCAGCCAGGCCACGGATCACGTCCAGCACTTTGCCGATATCCCGCGATTCATTGGCCAGATCGCCAATCAGGGACGCTGTGGCCTGCACATCGGTACTCATGCGTTCGATGGCGCTAACGGTTTCCTGCACCAGGTCGCGGCCGTCGCCGGCAGAGGTGGTGGCGTTGCGCGAGGCTTCGGAGGTGCTCACCGCGTTGCGTGCGACTTCTTCCACCGCGCTGGTCATCTCGTTGACGGCAGTGGCGGCCTGTTCGATTTCGTTATTCTGCTGGGTCAGGCCACGGGCGCTTTCGTCGGTGACCGCATTCAGCTCTTCAGCGGCAGACGCCAGCTGGGTAGCGGAGCCGGCGATACGTTGCAGGGTGTCGCGCAGTTTGTGTTGCATCTTGGCCATGGCCGCGAGCAGGCGTCCGGCTTCGTCGTTGCCGTCCACGGTGATCGGGCGCGTCAGATTGCCTTCGGCCACTTCTTCGGCGGCTTCTAGCGCCTGTGCGATGGGCAGGGTGATGCTGCGTGTCAGCAGCCAGGCGAACAGCAAGGTCAGCGCCGTGGCAACCACCAGCAGGCCTACTACCAGGTCAAAGGCCATGTCGTATTGGTCTTTGGCGCGCTGGTTGGTGGCGTTGGCGTCGTCGTTATTGATATCCAGCAAGCGGGTCAAGACCGCATTGACCTGCTCGGAGTTGTCCAGCAACTCGGTGTTGAGCAGGCTGCGCAGCTCGTTGACCTGATTGGCGCGAGACAGGCTCTTCATGCGCTCTTCAATCTGGCGGTACTGACCCAGCAAGCGCACGTACTCGTTGTAAGCGTTGCGCTCTTCGGTGCTGGTGATCAGTTTTTCGTAGATGTCCTGGGCTGTGCGAATCTGCTGATTGCGCAGTTCGAAGGCTTCCAGGGTCTTTTGCTGTACATCTGGCTCGCGGTTGGTCAGCAAGCGGTACGACAGCACGCGCAGGCGCAGGGTCAGTTGGGTGAATTCATCCAGGGCGCGAATGCTGGGCACGCTGGCCGAGGTGATGTCTTCGGTGGCTGCACGAATTTTGCTCATCTGGTTCAGGGCGAACACACCGAGCAACAACATCAAGGCGCCAATAAACGCGAAGCCAAGGAAGGCCCTCGGGGCGATATTCATATTACGAAGAGACATGCTGGAGTCCTGGGGGAGGCGCTATCCATGCGGCCATGAGACGAGGTGTGCCCGCCTTATCGGCCCTGCGACTAAAGTCTTAAGGGGGCGCGCGCTTTTGTCGCATCGGACCAGGGGTTGGGTGAGTTCAGGAACCAGATCGGGTAAATGCAGTCACTAAGGCTCGAAAGTGCGGCCCGGCCTTGCAACATCGGGCTGCGCGGCCGGGGATAACCCTGGCATCCGAGGTGAATTTTCTTTATCGTCACCGCCCTTTTTAAACGCCCGAGAAATCAAAATGTTAGAAGCATCCCTCAGCCAATTGGAACAACTGGTCAGCGACCTCGTACAGCAGAATCAAGAACTGCTGGGCAGCAACGAATCCCTCAAGGCCGAGCTGGCCCGCGCCAAGGACGAAAACGACAGCCTGCAACTGAACCTGATGGAACAGGAAGAAAAGCACGGCGCCACCGCCGCCCGCATCCAGGCGCTGGTTGAGCGTGTAAGTGCAGGGCCTGTCAGCGCATGAGTGAGGGCATAAAGGTCGTTTCGATTCTCGGAGAGGATTACTCGATCAAGGCACCGGCCGGCGAAGATCAGACCCTGATGCATGCCGTGACCATGCTCAAGGCCTCCCTGGCGGTTACCAAGAAAAAGTACCCGACCCTGATCGGTGACAAGCTATTGGTACTGGCCGCGCTGAACCTGTGCGCCGAGCAGATTGAAATGCAACAGGCGCACCAGCAGGAACTCGACCGTTACCAAGAGCAAGTCAGCGCCACGGTCGATGTGATTTCCAAGGTGATCGGTCAGCCCTGAGGGCTAGAACCATTCCTCTTGCATGCCCAGGCACGTATCGTCGCGTGCCTCCAGAATCGCCAGTTCATGATGGCAGCTCGGTACTTCCCAGGTCAGGAAGTACCGGGCGGCCTGGAGCTTGCCCTTGTAGAAGGCGGCATCGGCCACGTCACCCTTGGCCAGCCCTTCTTCGGCGCGGACTGCCTGTTCCAGCCAGCGCCAGCCAATCACCGTGTGCCCGAACACTTTCAAGTACAGCGCCGAGTTCGCCAGGCTGCTGTTGACCTTGCCTTGGGCGAGATCGGTCAGCAGGCCAATCGTGACGCTTTGCAGCCGGTTTACCAGTTGCTCCAGAGGCTCTCGCAGTGCCGTGAGTGAAGCGTGCTTTTGCGCCCGGGCTCCGGTTTCGGCGATCAGGCGAATCAACTGCTTTAAACCGGCGCCGCCGTTCTGCGCCAATTTGCGCCCGAGCAGGTCCAGGGACTGGATGCCGTGGGTGCCTTCATGGATGGGGTTCAGGCGGTTGTCGCGGTAGTACTGCTCCACCGGGTATTCGCGGGTGTAGCCGTGGCCGCCGAGAATCTGGATCGCCAGCTCGTTGGCCTTGAGGCAGAACTCCGACGGCCAGGATTTGACGATGGGCGTGAGCAGGTCGAGCAGTTCGTGGGCTTGCTTGCGCTCGGTGTCGGTTTGCAGGGTGGTGGTGTCGTCGAATAGCCGCGCCGCGTAGAGTCCGAGGTCAAAGGCGCCTTCCACATAGGCTTTCTGGGTCAGTAGCATGCGCTTGATGTCGGCGTGCTGGATGATCGCCACCGGTGCGGTGCTCGGGTCTTTACTATCAGGCAGGCGCCCCTGGGGCCGTTCGCGGGCGTAGTCCAGGGAGTAGAGGTAGCCGGCGTAACCGAGCATCACCGCGCCCATGCCCACGCCGATGCGTGCCTCGTTCATCATCTGGAACATGCAGCTCAGCCCCTGGTGCGGCTTGCCCACCAGATAGCCGACACAGTTGCCGTTATCGCCAAAGTTAAGCGCCGTGGACGTGGTGCCGCGCCAGCCCATCTTGTGGAACAGCCCTGCCAGCAGCACATCGTTGCGAGCGCCCAGGCTGCCGTCCTCGTTGACCAGGAACTTGGGCACGATAAACAGCGAAATGCCCTTCACGCCTGCGGGAGCGTCCGGCAATTTTGCCAGCACCATATGCACGATGTTTTCCGACAGCGAATGGTCGCCACCGGAGATAAAGATCTTGTTGCCCTTGAGCCGATAACTGCCGTCAGCCGCGGGTTCTGCACGGGTACGAATGTCCGACAGGGAAGAACCGGCATGGGGCTCGGTCAGGGCCATGGTGCCGAAGAAGCGCCCGTCGATCATTGGCTGCAGGAAGCGTTGTTTCTGCTCCTCGGTGCCGAAGCTTTCGATCAGGTTGGCGGCGCCCATGGTCAGGAACGGGTAGGACGTCGAGGCGGCGTTGGCCGATTGGAAGTGCGCGAAACAGGCCTGGGACAACAGGGTCGGCAGTTGCATGCCACCTGCTTCAAAGCTACGTGCTGCGTTGAGGAAGCCGGCCTCCAGGAAGGCGTCTACGGCGGGTTTGACTTCCGGGATCAGGATCGCTTGGCCGTTCTCATAACGCGGTTCGTTTTCGTCGTTCTTGCGGTTGTGGGGGGCGAAGTACTTTTCGGCGATGCTGCGCGCCGTGCTGATTGCAGCGTCGAAAGTTTCGCGGTTGTGCTCGGCAAACCGCTCACGCTGGGTCAGGCCCTCGGCATCGAGGACTTCGTACAGCTCGAAAGCCAGATTGCGGGAACTGAGTAGCGTCTCGGACATGGCGGATTACCTTTGAAGGAATTGGCCTGAGTCTAAGTGCGGGAATGGAGGGTGGGTAGCAAGATTGATCTAAGTGATAGAGGGGCAGAACGCTGGCGAGGCATCGAGATCGTTCCCACGCTCTGCGTGGGAGCGCCTCTTTTGACGCTCCGCGTCACGCTTCTGGACGCAGAGCGTCCTTAAGCTGCATTCCCACGCGGAGCGTGGGAACGATCAGCCGCGATCAGCCGCGGTGTGTCAGTTAGCCGATGGTCATCAGGCTGGCGTTACCACCCGCCGCGGCGGTGTTTACGCTCAACGCACGCTCGATCACCAGACGCTCCAGCGCAATCGCCGTTTCGCCTTGCGACAGGCCATGCACCCCGACAATCGCCCCACCGCGCTGCGCCACTTGCTGGCACACCGCACGCAGTTGGTCGGAATCACCGTGATGCAGCACGGCGTCAAACACCACGTCGTCCTTGGTCCAGTCAGCCACGCGCTTGATCTTCGCCTGAATCTCTTTAGGCAGACGTGGGAACAAGGCCTTGGTCAGCTCGGTTTCCGGCCATACCGCCGAACCACCGACGGCCAATACCGCCGCCAGTTGGGTCAGCAGGTCGCCTTCCACTTCGGCCAGGCACAGTACGTGCTCGCGCGGCAGGATGGCGTAGCTGTTGCGCTCGCCGGTCGGGCCGGCCAGTTGGCGGGTGATACCGCTTTGCGACTGGGCGGCGAATTGCGTGCACAGGGCGCTCAGTTCACTGAACTTATTGCCGTCGGCCCAGGTTTTCAGGGCGGTCAGCGATTGGCTCATGGCATCACGCAGGCGCACATCCGGCGCGGCCAACTTGTCGCCGCGTACGAAGGATTGCTCGATTGCATCGGTAGGACGAGTCGACAACAAGCGGTACAGGTACAGCGGGCCACCGGCTTTCGGGCCAGTGCCCGACAGGCCTTCGCCGCCGAACGGCTGCACGCCGACCACGGCGCCAACAATGTTGCGGTTGACGTAGACGTTACCGGCATTGACGTTGTCGATCACCTTGGCGATGGTCTCGTCGATGCGCGTGTGCACGCCCAGGGTCAGGCCGTAGCCGGAAGCGTTGATCTGGCCGATGAGCTGGTCGATCTCTTTGCGCTTGTAGCGCACTACGTGCAGCACCGGGCCGAAGATCTCGCGTTGCAGTTCGTCGAAGCTTTCCAGCTCGATCAGGGTCGGCATCACGAAGGTGCCGCGCTTGATCTCTTCACCGTCGGCAATCGCCACTTGGTAAACGTTGCGGCCTTTGTCACGCATGGCCTGGATGTGTTTCTCGATACCGGCCTTGGCTTCGGCGTCGATCACCGGGCCGATGTCGACCGACAGGCGTTCCGGGTTACCCAGGCGGCATTCAGCCATGGCGCCCTTGAGCATTTCGACCACACGGTCTGCCGAATCTTCCTGCAGGCACAGTACGCGCAGGGCCGAACAACGTTGACCGGCGCTGTCGAAGGCCGACGATACGACGTCGATCACCACTTGTTCGGTCAGCGCCGAGGAATCGACGATCATCGCGTTCTGGCCACCGGTTTCGGCGATCAGCGGAATCGGGCGACCCTGGGCATCCAGGCGACCGGCGACATTGCGTTGCAGCAGGCGCGCCACTTCGGTGGAACCGGTGAACATCACGCCTTTGACGCGATCATCACCCACCAGACGGGCACCGACGCTTTCGCCCTGGCCTGGCAGCAATTGCAGCACACCTTCCGGAATACCGGCTTCAAGCAGAATATGTACGGCCTGGGCAGCCACCAGCGGCGTCTGCTCGGCAGGCTTGGCCAGCACCGGGTTACCGGCAGCCAGCGCTGCAGCTACCTGGCCGCTGAAGATGGCGAGCGGGAAGTTCCACGGGCTGATGCACACCACCGGGCCCAATGGGCGGTGGGCGTCATTGGTAAAGTCGTTGCGCGCCTGCACCGCGTAGTAACGCAGGAAGTCCACGGCTTCACGCACTTCGGCGATGGCGTTGGCGAAGGTCTTGCCGGCTTCACGGGCCAGCAGGCCCATCAGCGGCTGGATCTCGCCTTCCATCAGGTCGGCGGCGCGCTCCAGGATGGCAGCACGTTCGGCGGGCGGGGTGGCCTGCCAGATCGGCGCGGCGCTGATGGCGCACTGGATGGCGTTGTCGACGTCTTCGACGGTGGCTTCCTGTACCTGGCCGACCACATCACGCAGGTCGGACGGGTTCAGCACCGGTTGTGCCGCTTCATTGCTGGCGGCGCAACCGAGCATCGGTGCGGCTTTCCAGTTGTTGTGAGCAGTGGCGAGCAGGGCGCAGGACAACGAGGCCAGGCGATGTTCGTTGGCCAGGTCGATACCGGCCGAGTTGGCGCGGTCGCTGCCGTACAGGTCACGCGGCAAAGGGATGCGCGGGTGTGGCAGGCCGAAACCGCCTTCCTGGGTTGCCATTTGCTCGATGCTGGCCACCGGGTCGGCTACCAGTTCCTGGATCGAGATGGACTGGTCAGCGATGCGGTTGACGAACGAGGTGTTGGCGCCGTTTTCCAGCAGGCGGCGTACGAGGTAGGCCAGCAGCGTTTCGTGGGTACCGACCGGCGCGTACACACGGCACGGACGGTTCAACTTACCTTCGGAAACCTTGCCTACAACCTGTTCGTACAGCGGTTCACCCATGCCGTGCAGGCACTGGAACTCGTACTGGCCGGGGTAATAGTTCTGACCGGCGATGTGGTAGATAGCCGACAGGGTGTGGGCGTTGTGCGTGGCGAACTGCGGGTAGATGACTTCCGGCACCGACAGCAGTTTGCGCGCGCAGGCAATGTAGGAAACGTCGGTGTACACCTTACGGGTGTACACCGGGTAGCCTTCCAGGCCTTCGACCTGGGCGCGCTTGATTTCGCTGTCCCAGTACGCGCCTTTTACCAGGCGGATCATCAGGCGATGGCGGCTGCGGCGGGCCAGGTCGATGACGTAGTCGATCACATACGGGCAACGCTTCTGGTACGCCTGGATCACAAAGCCGATGCCGTTCCAGCCAGTCAATTGCGGCTCGAAGCACAGGCGTTCGAGCAGGTCCAGGGACAGCTCCAGGCGGTCGGCTTCTTCGGCGTCGATGTTCAGGCCGATGTCATACTGCTTGGCCAGCAAGGTCAGCGACAGCAGGCGCGGGTACAACTCGTCCATCACACGCTCGTACTGCGCACGGCTGTAGCGCGGGTGCAGGGCGGAGAGCTTGATGGAGATGCCCGGGCCTTCATAGATCCCACGGCCATGGGAGGCTTTGCCGATGGAATGAATGGCTTGTTCGTACGAGGCCAGGTACTTCTGGGCGTCGTGTTCGGTGAGGGCGGCTTCACCGAGCATGTCGTAGGAATAGCGGAAGCCCTTGGCTTCGAACTTGCTCGCATTGGCCAGGGCTTCGGCGATGGTTTCGCCGGTGACGAACTGCTCGCCCATCAGGCGCATGGCCATGTCGACGCCCTTGCGGATCATCGGCTCGCCGCTCTTGCCGATGATGCGGCTCAGGGACGAGGTCAGGCCCGCTTCGTTGTGGGTCGACACCAGCTTGCCAGTCAGCAGCAGGCCCCAGGTGGCGGCGTTGACGAACAGCGAAGGGCTGTTGCCCAGGTGTGGCTGCCAGTTGCCGGTGCTGATCTTGTCGCGGATCAGCGCATCGCGGGTGCCTTTGTCCGGGATACGCAGCAGCGCTTCGGCCAGGCACATCAGCGCCACGCCTTCCTGGGACGACAGGGAGAATTCTTGCAGCAGGCCCTGAACAATACCGGCACGGCCGCCGGCACTCTTCTGATTGCGCAGTTTTTCGGCAATGCTCGCGGCCAGCTTGTTGGTGGCTTCGGCCATCGGCGCCGGCAGGCGCGCCTGTTCGATCAGCATCGGCACCACTTCCGGCTCGGGGCGCCGGTAAGCGGCGGTGATTGCGGCACGCAATACCGATTGCGGCAGGATGCTCTCGGCGAACTCAAGGAAGCACTGGTGGGCGTGGTCGGCCTGGACCTCGCCTGCATCATCGGCCTCCTTGCTGCTCAAGCCATTGAGCTCGGACAGGGTTGCACCACCCTCGAGTTTCTCCAGGTAATTGAAAATCGCCTGCTTGATCAGCCAGTGCGGCGTACGATCAATGGAGGTCGCGGCGGCCTTCAGGCGTTCGCGGGTCGGGTCGTCGAGTTTGACCCCAAGGGTGGTCGTTGCCATTTTTTTATCCTCATGGGTGCCACTACCGAGTGGCATCTGCTGGCGGCAAGATTAGCTTTGCCCATCCCGAGGTGCAACCGGGTGCAACCCTTTTGTTGGTTAAATGTTCGACGCTTGATCGGAAAAAAATAAACAGGCGACCGAATCCGCTCCGCGCTGGTGCATTTGCTTCTGAGATCGGCTGTTCTTGCTCCGAAAAGGAGCAAAAAAAGCGCGTTTGTCCTAAAACATACTTGGGTGCAACTTAATCGGCAGAAACTGGTTGCACCTTATTTGCTTTGTTGAATAGCATTCGCGCACCAAGGTGCAACCAACCCTCAGGGTGGGTTCATCGGCTGGCGGCTTTCCTGGGGAAACGCCAGTCATAAATGCGCGGCATGCAGGTTCGTCTATCCGGTTATCCACGGGTGGCCGTCCCCATGACCGTCGCTACATAAAAACAAAGCCAGGGCGTCACTCCTATGAGCGTTAGCAATCCAACCCTGATCACGTTCGTGATCTACATCGCAGCAATGGTGCTGATCGGCCTGATGGCCTATCGCTCCACCAACAACCTTTCCGATTACATCCTGGGCGGTCGCAGCCTCGGTAGCGTGGTGACAGCCTTGTCCGCCGGTGCTTCCGACATGAGTGGCTGGCTGTTGATGGGCTTGCCGGGCGCGATCTACATGTCCGGTCTGTCGGAAAGCTGGATTGCCATCGGCCTGATCGTCGGTGCCTACCTCAACTGGTTGTTCGTGGCCGGCCGCCTGCGGGTGCAGACCGAACACAACGGCGACGCCCTGACCCTGCCGGATTACTTCTCCAGCCGCTTCGAAGATAAGAGCGGCCTGCTGCGGATCATCTCCGCCGTGGTGATCCTGGTGTTCTTCACCATCTACTGCGCCTCCGGCATCGTCGCCGGCGCCCGCCTGTTCGAAAGCACCTTCGGCATGTCCTACGAGACCGCGCTGTGGGCCGGTGCTGCAGCGACCATTGCCTACACCTTCATCGGTGGTTTCCTGGCAGTCAGTTGGACCGACACCGTACAAGCCACGCTGATGATCTTCGCGCTGATCCTTACGCCGATCATCGTGCTGCTGGCCACCGGCGGCGTAGACACCACCTTCCTGGCCATTGAAGCCAAGGACCCGACCAGCTTCGACATGCTGAAAAACACCACCTTCATCGGCGTTATTTCGCTGATGGGCTGGGGCCTGGGCTACTTCGGCCAACCGCACATCCTTGCGCGTTTCATGGCGGCGGACTCGGTGAAATCGATCGCCAAGGCGCGTCGTATTTCCATGACCTGGATGATCCTGTGCCTGGGCGGCACCGTGGCAGTGGGCTTCTTCGGTATCGCTTACTTCTCGGCACACCCGGAAGTAGCAGGCCCGGTGACTGAAAACCCAGAGCGTGTGTTTATCGAACTGGCCAAAATCCTGTTCAACCCATGGGTTGCCGGTGTGTTGCTGTCGGCCATTCTGGCGGCTGTGATGAGCACCCTGAGCTGCCAATTGCTGGTGTGCTCCAGCGCCCTGACCGAAGACTTCTACAAGGCGTTCCTGCGCAAGGGCGCGTCCCAGCGTGAACTGGTATGGGTCGGTCGCCTGATGGTGCTGGTCGTGGCCTTGATCGCCATCGCCATGGCAGCCAACCCGGAAAACCGCGTACTGGGCCTGGTCAGCTACGCCTGGGCCGGTTTCGGTGCAGCCTTCGGCCCTGTGGTACTGATCTCGGTAATCTGGAAACACATGACCCGCAACGGCGCGCTGGCCGGCATCCTGGTCGGCGCAATCACCGTGATCGTGTGGAAGCACTTCGAATTGCTGGGCCTGTACGAAATCATCCCAGGCTTCATCTTCGCCAGCCTGGCGATCTACTTCGTGAGCAAGATGGGCGCACCGACGGTGGGTATGGTCGAGCGTTTTGACGCGGCGGAAAAAGATTACAACTTGAACAAGTAATTCGCTGGGCGTTTAACGCCTGCTGAGCGAACAAGAAAGGCCCACGTCCGAAGGACGCTGGGCCTTTTTTTGCTGGGCTGATTGGTGCAATAGCCGCCGATGCCCGTGGATTCCAGCGGTGCTCACGTAGGACCTTACTTATTTGCCGAGGCAGCGCTCGGCCAGGCGAACGGCTGGTGCAGAATCGGCCGCCCACCCTTCGCAGAGAAACACCGGATGTTCGCTCCTGCCAACCAACCCGCATTTACCCTGGCCCTGGATGGGTCGCCCAGTGACTTCAAGGTGTTCGCGTTCAACGGCACCGAGGCCATCAGCCAGCCTTACCGGTTTGAACTTGAGCTGGTCTGCGAGCAACCGGATATCGATCTGGAGGGCTTGCTGCATCGCCAGGTGTACTTGGGCTTCGATGATCAGGGGCATGGCGTTCATGGCCTGGTGTATCGGGTAGCCCAGGGCGACTCGGGCCGGCGCTTGACGCGTTACCAACTCAGTCTTGCGCCGCATCTGGCGTACCTGGCGCACAGCAGCCATCAGCGTATTTTTCAGCATAAGACGGTGCCGCAGATTGTTGCTCAGGTGCTGGCCGGGCAGGGGATTCACAGTGATCGCTTTGAGTTCCGGTTGAGCGGTGATTACCCGGAGCGTGAATATTGCGTGCAGTTCGGCGAGAGCGACCTGGCGTTCATTCAGCGCCTGTGTGCCGAACTGGGGATTCACTATCACTTCCAGCATTCCCCCGAAGGGCATCTGCTGGTGTTTGGCGATGACCAGACGGTGTTTGCCCAGATGGATCAGCCTACGCCTTACCGGCCAGGTTCGGGAATGGTGGCCGATACCCCTGGGATCAAGCGCTTCACCTTGCAATTGGCGACCCGGACCACGGCGTTGAACCTGCGCGATTACGACTTTCGCAAACCCCATGTCGAGCTGGAAAGCGCAGCCGTCGATGAGTCTTTGCCCAAGCTTGAAGCGCAGCACTACCCCGGCAATTTTTCCGACCGAGCCCATGGCCGATACCTTGCCCAGCGTGGCTTGGAGCGGCACCGCAGCGACTACCGCAGTGCCCATGGCCAGGGCGATGAGCCGACATTGGCCAGTGGCCGGTTTTTGCAGTTGCGCGAGCACCCCCGCGAGGACTGGAATGATTTGTGGCTGGTGACGCAGGTGCGCCATGAAGGCAAACAGCCTCAGGTGCTGGAGGAGGCGGTTACCGAGGAAGAAGGTGGGGAGCTGCACCAGGGGTATCGCAACGCATTTGTGGCCGCGCCATGGGAGGCGGTGTTTCGTCCGCCCTTGCCAGAGCAGCCGCGCCCGACGGTGTCGGGGTATCAAAGCGCGGTGGTTACCGGCCCGGTTGACAGTGAGGTCCACTGTGACGAGTACGGCCGGGTCAAGGTGCAACTGGCCTGGGATCGTGTCGGTGAGCACAACGACCATTCCAGTTGCTGGCTGCGGGTAGCCAGCGGCTGGGCCCATGACCGTTATGGCGTGGTGCTGATCCCCCGGGTCGGTATGGAGGTGCTGGTGGGGTTCGTCAATGGCGACATGGACATGCCGCTGGTGGTGGGGTGCCTGCCCAACGCCGCCACGCCAGTGCCCCTCGACCTGCCCGCAGACAAGACCCGCAGTCTCTGGCGTAGCCAGAGCAGCCCTGGCGGTGGTGGCTACAACGAACTGCGTATCGAGGACCGCAAGGGCGCTGAGGAAATCTACCTGCGCGCCCAGCGGGACTGGACCCAGCATGTGTTGCACGACCAGCAGGTACAGGTCGATAACCAGCGTCGCGTGCAGGTGGGCGGCGAGTCGCGCCATGAGCTGCGGGGCGAAGAGCAGCGCATCACCCACGGCAACCGTTTGACGCAGCTCAAGCAGGATGACCATCTGGTGGTTGGCGGTTCGCAGCACATGCGTGCCGGGCAGACCATTGCGTTGGGGGCCGGACAAAACATCATTATTGATGCGGGTGCCAGCGTGACGATCCAGGCGGGTGGGCAGTCGATCACGTTGTCAGCGGGCGGGATATTCAGCAGTGTGCCGATCCAGCTCGGCAGCGCGCCTGCTCCGACACCTGCACCGTTGATGCCTGGATTGAACGAGACTTTATTGACCGTGGTTCCCGCGCCGTTAAGCCGCGCACAAGTGGTCAGCCTGAAACGCAGCGCGCCGTTCTGCGAAGAATGCGAGCGCTGCAAGAACGGCCAGTGTGACATCGGCGCCCATGCACGGAGTGCGTCCTGATGCCCGCGCCCTTGACGCCCAATGCCTGGCTGGCGCACTACCCGTTGCAGCCAGATGAACAGCTGTACGCCGTGCTGGGCAATGCCAGCGACGCCAAGCCGCTCGCCACCTGGCAAGGCACGGCTGCGGGGAAGATGCCGCGACCGATCTGGGTGGGCACGGCCTACGCTGACTGGGAGGAGGTCATGCCCTACGTTGGCGTCGTTGAGCCGAGCAGTGCTTTTCTCGATTGGATAGCCACCACCCAAGCGTCGGACTGGGGCTGGCTGGCGGTCTCATCCAGCCCGCTGGAGGTGGTGATCGCGCATTTGAAGGGGTTGACCCAGGTGTACCTGCCGGAAAGCCAGCCGGTGTTTTTGCGCTTCTGGGACGGCGCGCACCTTTTGCCGATGTTGCAGTCATTAGGCGACGAGGCGGCGCGCGTGTTGCCGGTGTTCCAGCGCTACCTGGTCAACGGCCAACCGCTGTCGGTGGCGCCCAAATCAGTCACTGCGGCCCCAACCAGTCCGTGGTGGCAGGTACCGGCATCGTTGCTGATGCATATGGCCCAGCAGTCACCGCAGGTGCTGGTCGACAACCTGTTGCAATGGCTCCAGGAACAGCGCCCTGACCTCTACACCGCGTTTACGCCAGCGACCTTGCAGCACAAGGTCGCCTACTTCGTACGCAGGCCGCAAGTCAGCCATGGCGCATTGGCTGATTACCTTGCCTCGCAACTCAGTTGAGCCCCTGGCAATAGCGTGACATCCGTGCCGCCTGCCGTGCGGCCCTGCACCTTTGCGTCGGTAGGAGGTAAACTTCGCCCCCTGCGCAGGAGCAACCATGAATTATCGTCACGCCTTTCACGCCGGCAACCACGCCGATGTCTTCAAACACCTGACCTTGACCCGCCTCATCGCCCTGATGTCGCGCAAGGAACAGCCGTTCGCCTACCTCGACACTCACGCAGGCATTGGCTTGTACGACTTGCAGGGCGACCAGGCCAACCGCACCGGTGAGTACCTGGAAGGCATAGCCCGCCTGTGGGGCGCAAGCGACCTGCCTCCGCTCACCGCCGACTACATGCGCGTGCTGCACGAGATGAACCCGGATGGCCAGTTGCGCTACTACCCGGGCTCGCCGGAACTGGCGCGCCGCCTCACACGGCCCCAGGACCGTGTGCTGCTCAATGAGAAGCACCCGGAAGATGGCGTGCTGCTCAAGGACAACATGAAGGGTGATCGCCGCGTCAAAGTGCATCTGGGCGAGGGCTGGCATGTGCCACGGGCCTTGCTGCCGGTGCCGGAAAAGCGCGGGCTGATGCTGATCGACCCGCCGTTTGAAAAACTCGACGAAATGCAGCGTTGCGCGGCGTCCCTCAAGGAAGCCGTCAGCCGTATGCGCCAGACGGTCGCGGCGATCTGGTACCCGGTGAAAGACCAGCGCATGTTGCGCCGTTTCTACCAGGACCTGGCCGGTACCGGTGCGCCGAAGCTGCTGCGTGTGGAGTTGCTGGTGCATCCGCTGGACACGCCCAACACCCTCACCGGCTCGGGCCTGGCGATTGCCAACCCGCCGTGGGGCCTGGAAGAGGAATTGCGTGAGTTGCTGCCATGGTTGTCCAAGCAACTGGGCCAGACCCAGGGTGGCTGGCAGATGGATTGGCTGATCGCCGAATAACCGATCTCAATCCAAACGCAGGACCCAATGTGGGAGCGGGCTTGCTCGCGAAAGCGGAGTGTCAGTCACTGAATTTGCTGACTGATATACCGCTTTCGCGAGCAAGCCCGCTCCCACATTTTGGTTTGTGTAGCTTCCTAGATCGGGCAGGTCACGCCAGTGCCGCCGATCCCACAGTAACCCTGGGGATTCTTCGCCAGGTACTGCTGGTGATACGCCTCGGCGAAGTACACCGTCGGGGCCTCTTCGATTTCCGTGGTGATCTCACCCAGGCCGGCCTTGCTCAGCTCTTGCTGATAAGCCTCGGCACTGGCTTTGGCCGCCGCCAATTGCTCCGGCGTGGTGGCGTAGATCACCGAGCGGTACTGGCTGCCGATGTCGTTGCCCTGGCGCATGCCCTGGGTCGGGTTGTGCAGTTCCCAGAACATCTTCAACAGGTCTTCGTATTTCACCTTGGCCTGGTCATACACCACCAGCACCACTTCGCTATGGCCGGTCAGGCCCGAGCAGACTTCTTCGTAAGTCGGGTTAGGCGTGAAGCCGCCGGCGTAGCCGACCACGGTGCTGACCACGCCGTCGCGTTGCCAGAACTTGCGTTCCGCGCCCCAGAAGCAGCCCAGGCCGAAGATCGCAAAGCCGACGTCATCCAGGAACGGGCCCAGCAGTGGGTTGCCGTTGACGAAGTGCGTCTCGGGCAACTTCATCGGGGTTTCACGACCAGGCAACGCTTGTTCTTGAGTAGGCAGCACGTTTTTGTTCACCAGAATTTCCGAGCGCAAGACCATGATCAGTCCTCTCGTCAGGTTGAGTAACAGTAAATTGTCAGACAGCCAGTGTGCCCGAGTGTTACAGCGCTGTCAGGCGATTGGCCCGCGCGGGTAGCGTTTAAGCCTCTGCATCAGCTCGGCACCCGGGATCGGGCGGTCGAACAGGTAGCCCTGGCCCACGTCGCAACGGTGCCGGCGCAGGAACGCCAACTGCTCAGCGGTTTCGATGCCTTCGGCCACGACCTTGAGTTTGAGGTTGTGGGCCATGGCGATCACCGCCGAGGTGATTTCCATGTCGTCCTGGTTGTCCGGGATTTCATGGATAAAGCTGCGATCAATCTTAATGATGTCGATGGGGAATTTTTTCAAGTAGCTCAGCGACGAGTAACCGGTACCGAAGTCGTCCATCGCCAGGGTCAGGCCAAAGCTCTTGAGCTGGTCCAGTTGCAGGCGCGTATCTTCGGTGGCTTCCAGCAGCAAGCCTTCGGTCAGCTCCAGCTCCAGCAGGTTGGCCGGCAGCTGTTCCTCCTTGAGGATGGTGGCAATCGAGGCCACCAGGTCCGGGTCGGAGAATTGCTTGGGCGACAGGTTGATGGCCACCTGCAAGTTGCCCAGGCCTGCGGCCGTCAATTGGCGGCTCATGCGGCAGGCCTGGCGCGCGATCCATTTACCGATGGGGATGATCAGCCCGGTTTCTTCAGCCACGCTGATGAACTGGTCGGGGCGGATCATGCCTTTTTCCGGGTGGTTCCAGCGCAACAGTGCTTCCATGCCCAGCAGGCGACCGCTGCGCAGGCATAGCTTGGGCTGGTAGAACACGTCCAGCTCGTTCTGGGTCAGGGCACGGCGCAGATTGTTTTCCACGAACAGCTTGTAGCTGGCCTCGGCATTCAGGGCTTCGGTGAACACCTGCACCTGGTGTTTACCGTTGGCCTTGGCCTTGTGCAGGGCCAGGCCGGCGTTGCGCATCAAGGTCTGTGGGTCGCGACCATGCAGCGGCGCACAGGCCAGGCCCACGGAGCCGGTGACGCTGATCAATTGGTTGTCGACGAACATCGGCTTGTCGAGGGTGGTCAGCAACTGGCTGGCCACCTGCTGGCCGGTCTCAAGGTCGGCGTCGTCCAACAGCACCGCGAATTCGTTGCTGGCAAAACGCGCCAGGCTGCCGCCGCTGCTCAAGCTGTTGCGCAGGCGGCGCGCCAGGCTGATCAGCAACTTGTCGCCGGTCTGGTGGCCGAGGCTGTCGTTGATGCGCTTGAAGTTGTCGATGTCCACCAACAGCAGGCTGATCGGGCTGTCGCTGTCGCGGGCAAAGCGCTCGTCGAGGTTGCGAATGAACGCGGGGCGATTGCCCAGGTTGGTCAGGTTGTCGGTGTAGGCCAGGCGTTCGATGCGCTGCTGCGCCAGCTTGGTCTGGGTGATGTCTTCGTAGATGCCGATGTAGTGGGTCAACTCGCGGTTGTCGCCATACACTTTGGAAATCGACAGCTGGCCCCAGTAGGGTTCCAGGTTCTTGCGGCGGCTCTTGAACTCGCCTTGCCAGCTGTTGCTTTTGGCCAGGGCCGAGGGCGCGTCGAACAGCAATTCGCTGAGGTTCTCCAGGGCTGGCAGTTGGGCCAGGCGATGGCCGTGGACTTCTTCGGCGCTGTACTGGGTGATCGCGGTGAAGCTGGGGTTGACGTACTCCACCACGCCGTCGCAATTGACCAGCAAGAACGCGTTGGCGCTTTGCTCTACCGCGCGCTGGAACAGGTGCAAGGCGCTGGTGGCAGTGCGGCGGTTGTGGTTGTTGATGACCTGGGCGAACTGGTCTGCCAACTCGCCGGCGAACGCGATTTCATCGGACTGCCAGGCGCGCGGGCTGCCACCTTGTTCCAGGCACAGCACGCCGACCACCTGGCCGTCGACACGGATGCTGGCGTCGAGCATCGCGTGGATGTCCTTGGCGCGCAGGCTTTCAGCCATTTCCCGGGTGCGTGGGTCGCGCATGGCGTGGGTGGCGTCGATGGCGCGGCTGGAGTGCAGGGCTTCCAGGTAATCCGGGAAGCCGCTGGCATCGATGGCTTCAGGCAGGTGGTGTTGTTGATCGGCGCGGTGATAGGCGGAGATCGGTACCAAGTGATGGCCTTCGAGGTTCCAGATGCTGGCGCAGTCGATCTGGTAAATGTCGCAGGCGCTGCGCGTGATCAGTTCAGCGGCTTCTTGCAGGGAGTTTGGCGTGGTGTAGCGTTGGCGCGCCAGCAGCAGGATCAGTTCTTGCTGGGCGCGCACTCGCTCCAGATGCTGCAACTGTTCCTGCTGTGCTCGCTGATTGAGCTCCAGGGCAATTTGCAGGCGGCTGTTCTGGTTTTCCAGGTCGACCGTCGGGGCGGGTGCGCTGTTCTCGCTGAACAGCCCCTCGACCACCATCAGGTAGCCGCGCACCAGGTGGCGGTTGTGTTGTTTGTAGGCCTCGCCCATTTCCAGCACGCTCAGCGGGCCGTCATGGGTGTGCAGGGTATAGCGCACCAGATAATGGGGGCTGTGGGCCAGTTGTTGCTGGATCGCATCGTGCAACTGGTAGCGCGCCTGGGGTTCCATCAGGCTGGCGTAGGGCGTGCCGATCAAGGCGCAGAGTTCAACCGCCGGCAGGCCGAACTGGCGTTCGCAATTGGGATCGAGGTAGAGCAGGGCCCAGCTTGCCTCATTAAGCCGCTCGAAACGCAGCATACCGAGGCGCGAAGGCACCGGTAATTGCGTCACTACCTCGGCCGCCATACGGGCGACATCGGGTTGGCTTTTCATGGGGAAACTCGCTTGGGAAAATGCGCACTGCGCTGGGCTCACGCCCTCTTGACTGTCGACTGCGGCAAGGTTGCATCATGCAGGACGCAGTGACAAGAGAGGATGAAGGCTAAGTGCTATAAGCCTGTTATCGGCCGCGCGAGGGATTTCTGTAATTGGGGTGATCGGTGGTGCGTTGACGCAGGTAGGGTGCTTGCGTGTGGCGAGCAAGCTTGCTTGCGCTGGGCTGCGCAGCGGCCCCAAAATCTTGGGAGCGCTTCGCACTCCAGCGGGAGCAAGCTCCCTCGCCACAGCAAGCTCGCTCCTACAAAATACAGGCAAAAAAAGCCCCGCCAAGTGGCGGGGTTGAGGTACGAGCGTGGCGCTCGGAAATCGGTGTGGCAGGGGCCTTCCCGGTAACAGGAAGGCCCTGCGACTTACAGCAGGATGGTGCGGATGTCGTTCAGCAACTGGCTCAGGCGCTGGGTGAAGCGCGCAGCCGCGGCGCCGTTGATCACGCGGTGATCGTAGGACAGCGACAGTGGCAGCATCAGCTTGGGTTGGAACGCTTTACCGTCCCACACAGGCTGGATGGTGGCCTTGGACACACCCAGGATCGCCACTTCCGGCGCGTTGACGATTGGCGTGAAGCCAGTACCGCCAATGTGGCCGAGGCTGGAGATGGTGAAGCAGGCGCCCTGCATGTCGTCCGGGGTGAGCTTCTTGTCGCGGGCCTTGGCAGCCAGCGCAGCCGCTTCGCCAGCGAGCTGCAGCAGGCTCTTCTGGTCGACGTTCTTGATGACCGGTACCAGCAGGCCATCCGGGGTGTCGACCGCAAAGCCGATGTGCACGTACTTCTTGCGAATGATCGCCTTGCCGCTTGGCGCCAGCGAGCTGTTGAAGTCCGGCAGTTCCTTGAGCAGGTGTGCACAGGCCTTGAGCAGCAGTGGCAGTACGGTCAGCTTCACGCCGGCCTTCTCGGCCACGGCTTTCTGCGCAACGCGGAACGCTTCCAGGTCGGTGATATCGGCCTGGTCGAATTGGGTCACGTGCGGGATGTTCAACCAGCTGGCATGCAGGCCTGCCGCGCCGATTTGCATCAGGCGGGTCATCGGCACTTCTTCGGTTTCGCCGAAGCGGCTGAAGTCCACGGTACGGATCGGCGGAATGCCCGAACCACCGGTAGCGCCGCCGGCAGCCGGAGCTTCCTTGGCTTTTTGCATCATGGTTTTGACGTAAACCTGCACGTCTTCCTTCAGCACACGGCCGTGCGGGCCGCTGGCTGCAACAGCGCTCAGCTCGACGCCGAATTCACGGGCCAACTGACGCACGGCTGGGCCGGCGTGAACCTTGGCACCGCTTGGCGCAGGTGCAGCCGCCGCAGGGGCTGGCGCAGCTTCGGCTTTTGCGGCCGGCGCAGGGGCAGCAGCGGCAGGTGCCGCTTCAGCCTTGGCCGCCGGAGCAGCAGCCGGTGCTGGTGCGGCGGCTGGCGCAGCACCTTGTACTTTGAGCTTGAGGATGAAGTCACCGGTGCCGACTTCGTCTTCCAGCTTGACCGCGATGCTTTCCACTACGCCGGCAGCCGGCGACGGGATCTCCATGGAGGCCTTGTCGGACTCCAGGGTGATCAGCGACTGGTCGGCTTCGACGGTGTCGCCGACCTTGACCAGCAGCTCGATGATCTTGGCCTTGCCCGACGAGCCGATGTCCGGGACGTGAATGTCCTGGACGGTCGCGGCGGCAGGTGCGGCGGCCGGGGCTGGAGCAGCCTCGGCAGCGGCAGGCTTTTCAGCAGCAGGTGCAGGTGCAGCGGCGGCCGGAGCCGCGGCCGCAGGGGCTGCATCAGCAGCGCCTTCGATTTCCAGTTCCAGCAGTTCGTCGCCTTCTTTCAGGCGGTCGCCCAGCTTCACTTTCAGGCTCTTGACCACGCCGGCCTTGGGAGCAGGGATTTCCATGCTCGCTTTGTCCGACTCCAGGGTCAGGATGCTCTGGTCGGCTTCGACGGTGTCGCCGACCTTCACAAACAGCTCGATTACTTCACCTTCACCGCTGCCGATGTCAGGTACGCGAATGAGTTCGCTCACAAAAAATCTCCTCAGCAGTCCAGTGGGTTGCGTTTTTCCGGGTTGATCCCGAACTTGACGATAGCGTCAGCCACCACCTTAGGTTCGATCTCACCACGGTCAGCCAAGGCTTCCAGGGCTGCCAACACCACGAAGTGACGGTCGACTTCGAAGAAGTGACGCAGCTTCTTGCGGCTGTCACTGCGGCCGAAACCATCGGTGCCCAGGACTTTGAATTCCTTGGACGGGACCCACTGGCGAATTTGTTCAGCAAACAGTTTCATGTAGTCGGTAGAGGCAATGACTGGACCCTTACGGCCGGCCAGGCACTCTTCGACGTAGCTCTTGGCTGGCTTCTGGCCAGGGTGCAGACGGTTGCTGCGCTCCACGGCCAGGCCGTCGCGGCGCAGTTCGTTGAAGCTGGTGACGCTCCATACGTCGGCACCGACGTTGAACTCGTCGCGCAGGATCTTCGCCGCTTCACGCACTTCACGCAGGATGGTGCCGGAGCCCATCAGCTGTACGTGGTGCGCCGCTTCCTTGGTGTCTTCTTCGAGCAGGTACATGCCCTTGATGATGCCTTCTTCCACACCGGCCGGCATGGCTGGCTGCTGGTAGGACTCGTTCATCACGGTGATGTAGTAGAAAACGTCCTGCTGCTCTTCGGTCATCTTCTTCATGCCGTCCTGGATGATCACCGCCAGCTCATAGCCGTAAGTTGGATCAAAGGTGCGGCAGTTCGGGATGGTGGCAGCCAGGATGTGGCTGTGACCGTCTTCGTGTTGCAGGCCTTCGCCGTTCAGCGTGGTGCGGCCGGCGGTACCGCCGATCAGGAAGCCACGGGTACGGCTGTCGCCTGCTGCCCAGGCCAGGTCGCCGATACGCTGGAAGCCGAACATCGAGTAGAAGATGTAGAACGGCAGCATTGGCTGGTTGTGGCTGGAGTACGAAGTACCGGCAGCGATGAAGGAGCTCATGGCGCCCGCTTCGTTGATGCCTTCTTCGAGGATCTGGCCCTTCTTGTCTTCCTTGTAGAACATCACCTGGTCTTTATCGACTGGCTCGTAGAGCTGGCCGACGGAGGAGTAGATGCCCAACTGACGGAACATGCCTTCCATACCGAAGGTACGGGCTTCGTCCGGGATGATCGGGACGATGCGCGGGCCGATGTCCTTGTCCTTGACCAATTGCGCGAGGATACGCACGAAGGCCATGGTGGTGGAGATTTCACGGTCGCCCGAGCCGTCAAGGATAGCCTTGAGGGTGCTCAGGTCTGGCGTCGGCACGCTGAAGCTGTTGGCGCGGCGCTGTGGCACGAAACCGCCCAGTGCAGTGCGGCGCTCGCTCAGGTAGCGGGCTTCGGCGCTGTTTGGCTCTGGCTTGAAGAACGGCAGGTTCTCCAGCTCTTCGTCCTTGACCGGGATGTCGAAGCGGTCGCGGAACAACTTCAGGCTGTCGACATCGACTTTCTTGGTGTTGTGCGCGGTGTTCTTCGCTTCGCCGGCACCGGTGCCATAACCCTTGATGGTCTTGGCCAGGATGACGGTCGGTTGTTCTTTGTGGTTGACCGCTTCGTGGTACGCCGCGTAGACCTTGTACGGGTCGTGGCCGCCACGGTTGAGCTTCCAGATCTCGTCGTCGGACAGGTCGGCAACCATCGCCTTGAGTTCAGGCGTGTTGAAGAAATGCTCGCGAACGAACGCGCCGTCTTTGGCTTTGTAGTTCTGGTACTCGCCGTCGATGACTTCGTCCATGCGACGCTGCAGGATACCGTCGACGTCCTTGGCCAGCAGTGGGTCCCAGAAGCGGCCCCAGATGACTTTGGTCACGTTCCACTGAGCACCGCGGAACACGCCTTCGAGTTCCTGGATGATCTTGCCATTGCCGCGAACCGGGCCGTCGAGGCGCTGCAGGTTGCAGTTGATGACGAAGATCAGGTTGTCGAGCTTCTCGCGGCCGGCCAGGGAAATGGCACCCAGGGATTCCGGCTCGTCGCACTCGCCATCGCCGAGGAAGCACCAGACTTTCTGCTTGCCTTCAGGGATGAAGCCACGGGCTTCCAGGTACTTCATGAAGCGTGCCTGGTAGATCGCCTGGATTGGGCCCAGACCCATGGAAACGGTCGGGAATTGCCAGAAATCAGGCATCAGCCAAGGGTGCGGGTAGGACGACAGGCCCTGACCGTCGACTTCCTGGCGGAAGTTGTTCATTTGTTCTTCGCTGATGCGACCTTCCATGAACGCACGGGCGTAGACGCCTGGCGAGGTGTGGCCCTGGAAGTAGATCAGGTCGCCGCCGTGTTCGTCGGTCGGGGCCTGGAAGAAGTAGTTGAAGCCGATGTCATACAGGGTTGCGCTGGAAGCGAAGCTGGAGATGTGACCGCCCAGGTCCGAATCTTTCAAGTTCGTGCGCATTACCATCGCCATGGCGTTCCAACGTACCAGCGAGCGAATGCGGCGTTCCATGAACAGGTCGCCAGGCATGCGTGCTTCGTGGGTAACGGGGATGGTGTTGCGGTATGGCGTAGTGATGGCGTAAGGCAGTTGCGAGCCGCTGCGGGTCGCGAGTTCGCCCATACGGGTCATCAGGTAGTGAGCACGGTCTTCGCCTTCTTTGTCGAGAACCGATTCCAGGGCGTCCAGCCATTCCTGGGTTTCGACGGGATCGAGGTCTTGCATGGCTTGCTCCAGGGCGGAAAGGCTACCAGAATCGGTTGCCTGAAGTTTGCGACTGGCCTTGTGGGCAGACGACATAAATTCTTGGATGGCCGAAGGTTGCTTCGGCGTCCTGTAGTTTTACTACAAATCGTCGGCCATTTCAGCCTTTCGAATGTATATACGAGTAGTAAAACTACACAAGACTGAGCGTATGGCTCGGTCTTGCTGGTGAGCATAATCGTTATTGTTGGTCTATTGCGAACAAGAAAAGGTGAAACTTTGATGTTGCCTGCCAAGATTAATTTAATTTCAGCTATTTCTAACCTTTGTTCGACAGTCCTTCACCGAGCATGGCTCTTGCCTTCACAACTACACGCCATTTACACGCCGATCAAGGATAGACCATGAGCCTTCCAACGCTGGCCGAACTGCCGGCCATTCTGTTGCCTTACGCCAGCCGGGCCGAACAGTCATTTCGTGACGCGGTGGCCGCGCTGGACGACGATCATGGCCTTTCTGCGTGGACGCCGCAACGGTGGGCCGACTTCGCTCGCGTGTGCGCCGCCAGTGATTTCGTCATTGAACAGAGTGTTCGTGACCCTTTGATGTTGCTTGAACTGGCGGCCTGGGGCGAGCTGGACCGCGGCTTTGCGCCCGGCGAGCTGTGCAGCCAGATAGCCGGTGCCGTGCAACAGGCCGAAACAGAAGATGAACTGGGCCGTGCGCTACGCCGCCAACGCACGCGCCAGCAGGTGCGCATCATCTGGCGCGACCTCACACGGCAGGCTGATCTGGTGCAAACCTGTCGCGATCTGTCCGACATGGCCGACGCCTGCATCGACCAGGCCTATCAATGGCTGTACCAGCGCCACTGCGCCCAGTTCGGCACGCCGACCGGCGCACGCAGCGGCGAGGCACAGCACATGGTCATCCTCGGCATGGGCAAGCTCGGTGCAGTGGAGCTGAACCTGTCGTCGGATATCGACTTGATCTTCGCTTATCCCGAAGGTGGTGAAACGGTGGGCGTGAAGCGCGCCCTGGATAATCAGGAGTTCTTTATTCGCCTGGGTCAAAAACTGATCAAGGCCCTGGACCCGATGACCGTCGACGGTTTTGTCTTCCGCGTCGACATGCGCCTGCGTCCCTACGGTTCGGCCGGCGCCCTGGTGCTCAGCTTCAACGCGCTGGAGCAGTACTACCAGGACCAGGGCCGGGACTGGGAGCGCTACGCCATGATCAAGGCGCGGGTGGTGGCCGGGGACCAGGCGGCTGGCGCGCAACTGCTCGACATGCTGCGCCCGTTTGTCTATCGCCGTTATCTGGACTTCTCGGCCATCGAAGCGCTGCGCACCATGAAGCAACTGATCCAGCAGGAAGTGCGGCGCAAGGGCATGGCCGACAATATCAAGCTGGGCGCGGGCGGCATTCGTGAGGTGGAATTTATCGCCCAGGCATTCCAGCTGATCCATGGCGGCCGCGACCTCAGCCTGCAGCAACGCCCGCTGTTGAACGTGCTGGGCACGCTGGAAGGCCAGGGTTATTTGCCCGCAGCGGTGATCAGCGAGCTGCGCAGCGGTTACGAGTTCCTGCGCTACACCGAACATGCGATCCAGGCGATTGCCGACCGCCAGACGCAAATGCTGCCGGACAGCCCCGAAGACCAGGCACGCATTGCCTTTATGCTGGGCTTTAGTGACTGGGCCGCGTTCCATGAGCGCCTGATGTACTGGCGTGGCCGTGTGGACTGGCACTTTCGCCAAGTGATTGCCGACCCTGATGAAGAAGAGGGCGAAGAAAGCGAATTGGTGGTCGGCGGTGAATGGTTGCCACTGTGGGAGGAATCCCAGGATGACGATGCCGCGTGCCGCCAACTGAGTGAAGGCGGTTTCGCCGATGCCCCCAAGGCCCTCAAGGCCTTGGCCAACCTGCGCGCCAGCCCGCAGTTGCGCGCCATGCAGCGCCTGGGGCGTGAGCGCCTGGATGCGTTCATCCCACGCCTGCTGGCCCAGGCCGTTGAACATGCCAACCCAGACCTGGTGCTGGAGCGCGTGTTGCCGCTGGTGGAAGCCGTGGCCCGGCGTTCGGCCTACCTGGTGTTGCTGACCGAGAACCCCGACGCCCTGCGTCGCCTGCTGACATTGTGCGCAGCCAGCCCGTGGATCGCCGAACAGATCACCCGTTTCCCGCTGTTGCTGGATGAATTGCTCAACGAAGGCCGCTTGTTCAAGCCGCCGCTGGCGCCGGAACTGGCCGCTGAGTTGCGCGAGCGCCTCACGCGCATTCCCGAAGATGACCTTGAGCAGCAGATGGAGGCCTTGCGCCATTTCAAACTGGCGCACCGCCTGCGGGTGGCCGCTTCCGAAATCGCCGGCAGCCTGCCGTTGATGAAAGTCAGCGACTACCTCACCTGGCTGGCCGAAGCCATTCTTGAACAAGTGCTGGCCCTGGCCTGGCGCCAGACGGTCGCCCGCCACGGTTCGCCGCAGCGCCTGGACGGCACCCTGTGCGATCCTGGGTTCATCATTGTCGGTTATGGGAAAGTCGGCGGCATCGAACTGGGGCATGGTTCGGACCTGGACCTGGTGTTTATCCATGACGGCGACCCCCAGGCCGAGACGGACGGTGCCAAGCCGATCGATGGCGCGCAATTCTTTACACGCCTGGGCCAGCGCATCATTCACCTGCTGACCACCCAGACCAACTCCGGCCAGCTGTATGAAGTGGACATGCGCCTGCGACCTTCCGGCGCATCGGGCTTGTTGGTGAGTTCCCTGGGGGCGTTTGATCGCTATCAACAAAATGAAGCCTGGACCTGGGAACATCAGGCCCTGATCCGTGCGCGGGTACTGGTGGGCAGCCAGGATGTGGGCCAGGCGTTCGAGCAGGTACGGGCTAACGTGTTGGGGCGTGAGCGGGACTTGGAGAAGCTGCGCCAGGAGGTCAGCGAGATGCGTGCCAAGATGCGTGACAACCTGGGCACCAAGGCCACGACTGCCGGCAGGGGCGCCAATGCCTTCGAGGCCACGGCGCTGTTCGACCTCAAGCAGGACGCCGGAGGTATCGTCGATATTGAATTTATGGTGCAATACGCGGCTTTGGCGTGGTCTGCGCAACATCCATCGTTGCTGCGCTACACCGACAATATCCGCATTTTGGAGGGCCTGGAGCAGGTCGGGCTGATGCCCGCCGCCGATGCCCATTTGCTGCGTGAAGTGTACAAGGCTTATCGCTCAGCCGCGCACCGCCAGGCTTTGCAGAACGAGGCCGGTACGGTAGCCGGGGACCAGTTCGCCGACGAGCGGCGACAGGTGATGCGAATCTGGCAGGCGCTGGGCTTAAATTGAAACTCGACTGATTGGCGACGCCAATTTTCATATGGGATGCGGATTAAGGTGGGAGCCGGGCTTGCCCGCGATGCAGGCGCCTCGGTTTATCAGTGATGCCGAGGTGATGCGATCGCAGGCAAGCCAGCTCCCACATAAAGATGCTCCCTGGCGCACCGCGATCTACAGTTATTATCGAGGCGGGGAGGCATAGGCCTCCCCGCATCGTTTGTGGAAACTACATGAATATTCTGATCGTTGGGCCCAGTTGGGTCGGTGACATGGTGATGGCACAGACACTGTTTCAGTGCCTGCGCCTGCGCTATCCAGACTGCCAGATCGACGTGCTCGCCCCTGAGTGGAGCCGGCCGCTCCTCGAGCGCATGCCAGAGGTGCGTAAGGCCTTGAGCTTCCCGCTCGGCCACGGCGCCCTTGAGTTGGCGACCCGCCGACGTATCGGCAAGTCCATGGCGGGCCAGTACGACCAGGCGATCCTGCTGCCTAACTCGCTGAAGTCGGCGCTGGTGCCGTACTTTGCCGGTATCCCCAAGCGCACCGGCTGGCGCGGCGAGTTTCGCTATGTGCTGCTCAACGACGTGCGCACCCTGGATAAAGCCCGTTACCCGTTGATGATCGAACGCTTTATGGCTTTGGCCTACGAGCCGGGCACTGAACTGCCCAAGCCGTACCCGCGCCCCAGCTTG
This sequence comes from Pseudomonas sp. FSL L8-0168, assembly GCF_037976155.1. NCBI lineage: Bacteria > Pseudomonadati > Pseudomonadota > Gammaproteobacteria > Pseudomonadales > Pseudomonadaceae > Pseudomonas > Pseudomonas sp. FSL L8-0168. The sequence continues at coordinate 5,876,620 of NZ_CP150262.1, forward strand.
CAGATCGACCCGGTGACCCGCGACGCGGCGCTGGCCAAGTTCGGCCTGACCCTGGATCGGCCCGTATTGGCCTTGTGCCCGGGCGCCGAATTTGGCGAGTCCAAGCGCTGGCCGTCGGAGCATTACGCCAAAGTCGCCGAAACCAAGATCCGCGAAGGCTGGCAGGTGTGGTTGTTCGGCTCCAAGAACGATCATTCGGTGGGTGAAGACATTCGTCAGCGCCTGATTCCCGGTCTGCGTGAAGAGGCGGTGAACCTCAGTGGCGACACGTCCCTGGCCGAGGCCATCGACCTGTTGTCGTGCGCCGATTCGGTGGTGTCCAACGACTCCGGCCTGATGCATGTGGCGGCGGCGCTGAACCGTCCGCTGGTGGCCGTGTACGGCTCCACATCCCCAGGCTTCACTCCGCCGTTAGCCGACAAGGTCGAAGTGGTGCGCCTGGGCCTGGATTGCAGCCCGTGCTTTGACCGTACTTGCCGCTTCGGCCACTACAACTGCCTGCGCCAGTTGCTGCCCCAGCCGGTAACCGATGCCCTGCAGCGTTTGCAGGGCGACGTGGTCGAGGTTCATTGAGTTGCGGGTTCTGGTAATCAAGACCTCATCCCTGGGCGACGTGATCCATGCCTTGCCGGCCCTCACCGACGCAGCGCGGGCGATTCCCGGCATTCGGTTCGACTGGGTGGTGGAAGAAGGCTTTGCCGAAATCCCCACCTGGCACCCGGCGGTCGACAAGGTGATTCCGGTGGCGATTCGCCGCTGGCGCAAGAACCTCTGGCAAACCGTCAAGAGCGGTGAATGGCGGCGCTTCAAGCAGGCGGTGCAGTCGACCAAATATGACCTGGTGATCGACGCCCAGGGCTTGCTCAAAAGCGCCTGGCTGACGCGCTATGTGCGGGCGCCCATCGCTGGCTTCGACAAAGACTCTGCGCGTGAACCCCTGGCTGCGCGCTTTTATTCCCGGCGCCTGGCCGTGGCCCGTGGGCAGCATGCGGTGGAGCGCTTGCGCCAGCTGTTCGCCGTGGCCCTGGGCTACGACCTGCCCCAACGCCTGGGCGACTACGGCCTGAGCGTTGAAAAGCTGCTCGGCCTGCCGCCGAAAAAACCGTTCGTATTGCTGTTGCATGGCACCACTTGGGACACCAAGCACTGGCCCGAAGCCTATTGGCGCGAGCTGGCCGAACGCATGGGCCGCCTGGGCGTGGACGTAAAGCTGCCGTGGGGCAACGCCGCCGAAAAGGCGCGGGCCGAACGCCTGGCCCTCGGCCTGCCCAACACCGAAGTGTTGCCCAAGCTCAACCTGGCGGGCGTTGCCCGTGTCTTGGCGAGCGCCCGTGCCTGCGTGGCCGTCGACACCGGCCTTGGCCACTTGGCGGCGGCATTGGACGTGCCGACCATTTCCCTGTTTGGCCCCACCAACCCAGGCCTTACCGGTGCCTACGGCAAAGGCCAGATTCACTTGGCCAGCGACTGGCCGTGCGCGCCTTGCCTGCAAAAACAGTGCACTTATCAACCCACTGCCGACGACCTGCGGCGGTTCGACATCGCCCGCGAGTCGCCCCTGTGCTTCACGCGCTTGAACCCTGAGCGTGTTGCAAGCCGGCTGAGCACGTTGTTACTGGCCGAGGAGCAGCACTGATGCAACTGGCTTTTGTTCTGTACAAGTACTTCCCTTTCGGTGGCCTGCAGCGCGACTTCATGCGCATCGCCCTGGAATGCCAGCAGCGCGGCCACAGCATTCGGGTGTACACCCTGATCTGGGAAGGTGATATCCCGCCAGGCTTTGAGGTGCTGGTGGCGCCGGTCAAGGCCTTGGTCAACCACCGTCGCAACGAAAAGCTCTACGCCTGGATCCAGGCCGACCTGGCCAAGCGCCCAGTGGACCGCGTGGTGGGCTTCAACAAAATGCCGGGGCTGGACCTGTACTTTGCCGCCGACGGTGTGTTCGAGGACAAGGCCCAGACCCTGCGCAACCCGATGTATCGCTGGTTCGGGCGCTACAAGCACTTTGCCGAATACGAGCGCGCCGTGTTCGATAAAAACGCCAAGACGCAGATCATGGTGTTGTCTGAGCATCAGCAGCAGCTGTTTACCCAGTATTACGGCACCCAGGCCGAGCGTTTTCACCTGTTGCCACCGGGTATTGCCCGCGACCGCCGCGCCCCGCCGAACGCCGCCGAAATCCGCGCCGAGTTCCGCGCTGAATTTGGCTTGGCCGAGGATGATCTGCTGTTGGTGCAGATCGGTTCGGGGTTCAAGACCAAGGGCGTCGACCGCAGCCTCAAGGCGCTGGCCGCTCTGCCTTCGCGGCTGAAGAAACGCACCCGGCTATTTGTAATCGGCCAGGACGACCCCAAAGTATTCCAATTGCAGAGCGCGGCGCTGGGCCTGGGCGACCAGGTGCAGTTCTTCAAGGGCCGCAATGATATTCCGCGTTTCCTGCTGGGGGCGGACCTGTTGATTCACCCTGCGTACAACGAGGCGGCCGGCATGGTGCTGGTCGAAGCGGTGGTCGCCGGCCTCCCTGTACTGGTGAGCCAGGTGTGCGGCTATGCGTTCTACATCGACAAGGCCCAGAGCGGCCGGGTGTTGGACGAGCCGTTCGAGCAAACCCAGCTCAACCAGTATCTGGTCGATATGCTCGACGACCCACAAGCGCGTGCGACCTGGAGTCGCAATGGTCTGGCCTTCGCCGAGACGGCCGACCTCTTTAGCATGCCGCAGTACGCTGCGGACCTGATTCTGGCGGAGCCAAACCGATGAAGTTGATTCTAGCCGAACCCTTCAAGACCCTCTGGGCCGGACGCGATGCGTTCGCCGAGGTCGAGAAGCTGGAAGGCCAGGTGTTCCGCGAGCTGGCCGCTCGCCGTACGTTGCGTACGGTGGTCGAGGGCCAGCCTTATTTTGTGAAGATCCACCGTGGGATCGGCTGGGGCGAAATCCTCAAGAACCTGGTCACCGCCAAATTACCGGTGTTGGGCGCGGGCCAGGAGTGGGTGGCGATCCAGCGCTTGCAGGCGCTTGGCGTACCGACCATGACCGCCGTGGCGTTCGGTGAAAAAGGCAGCAACCCGGCCGACCAGCATTCGTTCATCATCACCCAGGAACTGACCCCCATCATCAGCCTGGAAGACCTGACCCTGGACTGGGTCAAGCAACCGCCCGTGCCGGCCATCAAGCATGCCTTGACCCTTGAGCTGGCGCGTACCGTGGGCGCGATGCACCGCGGCGGCGTCAACCACCGTGACTGCTACCTGTGCCATTTCCTGCTGCACACCGACCGGCCTATCAGCGTCGACAACCTCAAGCTGTCGGTGATCGACCTGCACCGTGCCCAGGTACGTGCGACGATCCCCGTGCGTTGGCGCAACAAAGACCTGGCCGGCCTGTATTACTCCGCGTTGGAGATCGGCTTGACCCAGCGCGACAAGCTGCGTTTTCTCAAGGCCTACTTCCAGCAGCCGCTGCGCCAGATCCTGGCAGAGCAAACCGCGCTGTTGTCTGCGCTGGAACGCATGGCAGCAAAGCTGTATGCGCGTAAACAGCGATATGGGGATGCGATCTGATGGCGGGTTGGAATCTGGAACCTGCCTACGCCGCCCTGGCGGATGACTTTGGAAGCCTGGACGCGGTGTTCGCCCTGCAAGGCGAGCGGCTGACCCGCGACCCGTTGTCGGAAGTGATCCGGGTGGAGCGTGGCGGGGTCAATTATTACGTCAAGCGCTACGTAGGTGCCGGCAAGGGCCTGCGTCGTTACCTGGGCAGGCCGCGGGTGAAGTCCGAATGGCAGAACCTCAAGCGCTTCGCCAAGTGGGGCATCCCTACCGCCGACGTGGTGGCCTGGGGCCTGGACCGTAAGGGCCTGGCCTATAACCGTGGCGCCATGATCACCCGCGAACTGCCCAAGACCGAAGATCTGTCGGTGCTGGCCGAGCGTCACGATGAGCGCCTCAAAGACCCCAGGTGGGTCGATGGCATCAGCCGCCAGCTCGCCGAATACACGCGCACCATGCACGATCACCGCTTCACCCATAACGACTTGAAGTGGCGCAATCTGCTGGTGGACGACCAACGCACCCTGTACCTGATCGACTGCCCCAACGGTGATTTCTGGCGCGGTTTCTGGCTCAAGTACCGCATCACCAAAGACCTGGCCTGCCTGGACAAAGTCGCCAAGTATCACTTGTCGGCCACCCAGCGCCTGCGCTTCTACCTGCAATATCGTCAGCGCGCGCACCTGACCGCGTCGGACAAACAGCGAATTCGCCATGTGGTGAAGTTTTTCGAGGGACGCGAATGAGTGACTTCCTGGCGGCCGAAGACCGCGCTCTGCTTGAGCGCAACGGCCTGGCGACCTTCGACGCGCTGTGGGCCAAGCAACTGGATGCAGTGGACGAGCCGAACACCAGCGGCGACGGTTGGAGCAGTGTGTATCGCCTGGAGCTTGAGGGGCAGGGTTACTACCTCAAGCGCCAGAGCAACTACCTCACGCGCACCTTGCACCGCCCGTTCGGCGAGCCGAGTTTTGCCCGCGAGTTTCGCAACATCAGCCTGTATCGAAAGCTCGGTATACCGGCCCTGCAAGCGGCGTTCTTCGGTGAACGCAAGGTCAAGGGCGAGCGCCTGGCGATGCTGCTCACCCGTGCGCTGGATGGCTGGAATGACCTGGACTCGTTGCTGGAGCAGTGGTCGCAATTGAGCGCAGCCCAGCACAGTGCGATCCTGTTGGCGTGCGGCAAGCTGGCGCGTCATCTGCACAGCGTCGGGCAAGTGCATGGCTGTTTTTACCCCAAGCATATTTTCCTGCAGCCTGCCGGTGAGGGTTATGCCGCGCAGTTGATCGACCTGGAGAAAACCCGCCCGCTGCTGTTTGGCTGGCGTGACCGGGTCAAGGACCTGGAACCGCTGCTGCGCCGCGCGCCGCAATGGTCGGACGCGCAGGTGCGCCAATTGCTGGCGGCGTACCTTGAGCAGCCCGAGGACGGTGCCCTGGTGTCCACTTGGCACCAGCGCCTGACCGCGCGCCGCAGCCACAAGGAGAACCGCTGATGCGTTTATCCGAGCTGAAATCGGCTGGGCGTACCCCCGGCCTGCCACTGACCCTCGACCTGGCGGATGCCGCCGGCCCTGGGCAATTGCAATTGCTGAGCCTTTTGCGGGTGTTGCCGGGGCAGCGCTATGTGGGCGCCGCCGTGTGGCGGGGTCGCCCGGTGTTGGCCAAGTTGTTGGTGGGCAACAAGGCGGCGCGGCATTTTCAGCGTGAGCTTACGGGGGTGCGCCTGTTGGCTGAGCAGGGCCTGACCACGCCGTTGCTGCTGGCCGATGGCTTGCAGGACGGCGAGGGCGGTTGGCTGCTGTTTGAATTTATCGAGGGGGCCCAAAGCCTGTCCGACGCTTGGCTCGCCGTCGAAAACCTGCCGCCGTTGGCGGACGAACAAACCGCTGTGCTCGCCGAAGCGCTGGGCGCGATTGCCCAGATGCATGCCAAGGGCCTGTGGCAAGAAGACCTGCACCTGGACAACCTGCTGCGCAAGGATGGCAAGCTGTATTTGATCGATGGCGCCGGTATTCGTGTCGAAGAGGCGGGCAAGCCGTTGTCGCGCAATCGAGTGCTGGAGAACCTCGGTGTGTTCTTCGCCCAACTGCCCAAGAACCTCGAGCCCTTTACCGAAGAGTTGCTGGTGTATTACTTGCTGGCCAACGGCGAACACGCCTTGCCAATGCAAGCCTTGGAAAAGCAGGTGCGTAAAGTCAGCGCCTGGCGTTTGAGAGACTACCTGGACAAGACCGGCCGCGAATGCACGCTGTTCAGCGTGGTGCGCGGCGCTTTTGGCTTGCGTGCGATCCGCCGCGAAGAAGAAGCCGCCATGGTGCCGGTGCTGGAGCAGGCCGATGCGTTGCTCGACCAGGGTCACCTGTACAAGACCGGTGGCGCGGCGAGCGTGGCCAAGGTCGACGTGGCTGGCCGGCCGCTGGTTATCAAACGCTACAACATCAAGGGCTTTGCCCATTGGCTCAAGCGCTTCTGGCGCCCGAGCCGCGCCTGGCACTCCTGGCGCGAAGGCAACCGCCTGGCCTTCCTGGGCTTCGCCACGCCCAAGCCGCTGGCGGTGCTGGAGAAACGGTTCCTGTGGTTGCGCAGCCGTGCCTACCTGGTCACCGAATACCTGCCTGGGCCAGACATCATCGAGCGCTTTGCGCCGTATGTTGAAAGCGGCGATGCGCCCGAGAGCGAATTGCAGGCGCTGGACCAGTTGTTTGCCGAGCTGATCCGCGAGCGTATCAGCCATGGGGATTTCAAGGGCCATAACCTGTTCTGGAGCGACGGGCGCTGGGCGATGATTGACCTGGATGCGATGTGCCAGCACGGTTCGCTGTCCAGCTTCGCCCCTGCGTATGCCAAAGACCGTGCGCGATTTATGCGTAACTGGCCGCAGGGCAGTGCGCTGTACCAGGTGATTGACCAGCGCTTGCCCAAAGAGGCGGGTGTCGGCAGTTAAATCTATCGCGGGCAAGCCCGCTCCCACACTTGATCTGTGAACGCGGTCAAAATGTGGGAGCGGGCTTGCCCGCGATGGCGCCCGTCCAGGCGCTGTATTCAGAACTGGTACTGCGCCCCAGCCCCCGCATACCAGGATCGTCCCGGCGCGGCTTCGTAATAGCGACCATTGCCGTCGCCCACAATTACCGACCCCACATACTGGCGATCCAGCAGGTTATCCAGGCGCAAGGTCTGGTGAAAGGTCCAGTGCTCTACCTTCTGCTCAAACCGTGCGCGCCAGTTGAAGACGCTGTAGGCCGGTGCGGCGTGTTGCTGGTTGGTGTCTTCTACGTAGACTTTGCTGCGGTACAGGCCCTCGATGGCGGTGCTGACCCAGTCCCGTGGTTTCCAGTTCAGTTCGGCGAACAGGGTAGTTTGTGGCACGCCGGGGAGGTAGTTGCCCTTGTCGATGGTGTTGGCGCCGCTGGCAAAGTCGCTGTCGTAGGTGGCGTGCAGGCGGGTGTAGGCGAGGCTGGTGCTCCAGTGCTCGCTCAGTTGGCTTTCAACGCCCAGTTCGAAGCCGCGGCGCAATGTGCGACCGGCGTTCTGGTAGCTGGTACGGCCGCCGATGGATTGCTGCACCACCAGTTCGTCCTCGGTGGTGATCTGGAAAACGGCGGCGTTGATCCGCGTGTTGTTCAGTTGCGCTTTCACACCCATTTCATATTGCGTACTTTCAGACGGCTTCAAGCCGAAGTTGAAGCCCTCGGCGTTGCCCGGTGCATAGGCCAGCTCGGCCTGGGTCGGGGTTTCAAAGCCTTTGCCTGCGCTGATGTAGCCATGCAGGTCGGGGGTGAACGCATACATCACGCTCATCGACGGTGTGTTTTTCTGGTAGGTCTTGTTGCCGCTGGCGTCGCCATTGCTGAGGAACTGGTCGTCAACGTCCATCTGCATCGTGCTGTGGCGTACGCCGGCTTGCAGGGTCCAGCGGTCGAGGGCCCAGTTGGCTTGGATATACGGGTCGAGGCTGCGAGCCGTGTCGATTTCGTCGCGGCGTAGTTGGCCTTTCACGCCCAGGGCATTGCCGCTGTAGTTCTGATAGCCATGGCGGCTGTCCTCGCTTTGGTCGAAGTCCAGGCCGGTAATGATCATCAGCTCGCCAGGCGCGCTTTCGATGGGCTGCATCCAGCGCACGCTGCCGCCGTAGAACTTTCGATCAAATTGCACCACGCCTCCGCCGCGTTCGTTGGCGGGCGTGCCCTTGGGGATCGACAGGTACTGAATCACACTACGGCGCCCAGTGTAGGCATTGACCTGCAAGGTGGCGCCACCGAAATACCGCTCGTAATTCATCCCCAATTGCTGATGATCGATACTTTTGCGCGTGTTGTAGTTCAGCGCATTGGCGCTTACCGAACGCGGGTCGGCCTTGTACGCCGCCCAGGTCTGCCCCAGTGGATCTTGCGTACCGTTCTGCTCCAGGCTGCTGTAGATCAGCGCCAGCTTGCTGTCGTCATCGGGCTGGAAATTGAGCTTGGCGAAGGTCTGGTCGCGGCGCGCGCTGCTGTGATCGCGGTAGCCGTTGGTGTCCATGCGCGAGGCGTCGAGCACAAACCCGGCGCCATTCGCCGCGCCCTCGGCGCTCAGGTGGTTCTTGTTCAGCCCGTCGCTGCCCACCAGGGTTTCGGCGCCGATGCGCGGCGGGCCCTCGCCGTCGCGGGAGAACATCTGGATCACGCCCCCGGCGTTGCTGCCATACAGCGTCGCCGCCGGGCCGCGCAGCACTTCGATGCGCTCGGCGGTGTCGAGGTTGAAGGTGGCGGCTTGACCCTGACCGTCCGGGGTACTGGCGGGAATGCCGTCGGCGACCAGCTTGATGCCGCGCACGCCGAATGCTGAACGGGCGCCGAAGCCTCGGGAAGAAATTTGCAGGTCCTGCGCATAGTTCTGGCGGTTCTGCACCACCAGGCCGGGCACGCGGGACAGGGCTTCGGAGGCGTTGATGCCGAGTTGGCCGTCACTGATCTGTTCGCGGCTGATGCCGTCCACGGAGTAGGGCAAATCAAACGTTGGGCTGGCGCTGCGCGAACCGGTGACCACGCTGGGGTCAAGTATCAGTGGCGAGTCCTCGCCTTGCGCTGTGGTGCTCAAGGCCAGCAGGCCAGGCAGCAAGAGGGAAAAGCGAGCGTGCGTTTTTTTCATGAGGCAGCCAGAGTCTCGGGCACGCATAGTGAAGGCGCGCAAAAAGTGCGCAAGTTTAAACAGTCAGGTAAGTTTTACCATTTCGGATTTTTCCCACGCAATGTGGCGGTGCTTCTCGCATGAATGAGCCAATCTCTCGGTGCTAGCGTGGCTGACCGTTTGCGAGGCTCGGATATGAAAAGAAAAAGAATGGCTGCGCTGGGTATAACTGTCGTTGCGCTGTTATTAAGCGGTTGTGGAACCGTTAATAGCGTCATGCGCAAAGAGGGCGACACGGCGCGTGAACTCAGGCTCGTAAAAACCTATTGCCAATCCATTCCCCGCGCTTACAGCGGCGTGGCGTTTGATTTCTGCATGCTGCACGCGGCCCCGGACCCCACCGGGTTCCTCATACCCTTCGTGCTCGTAGATATTGCGGTGTCCGCGGTTGCCGATACGGTGGTTTTGCCCTATACGATTTATCGACAATCGGCCGACGGTAATATCAGCATCTATTGGCGTCCAGGCCGTTCATAAGCCTATGGGTATAAAAGCACCTGCCCAGCCCATTTACTGGGCGAAAGGAGTAGTCCGTGAGTCGTGGTTTCAAAGTACTGCTGGTTTCAACCTTGTTAATGGCCTCCGGTTGCGGAACGATCAATACCGTCTTGCGTCCGGATGCCGTGGCCAGCCAGAATCTCAAGGAGTCGCGCAGTCACTGCGAAAACGTGCCGCGTATCTACAGTGGGGTGATCTACGGCTTTTGTACCCTCAATGGCGAGCCCGCACCGGACAAAAGCCTGAAGGACCAAAGCCTGCTGGATCGCCAAGGGAATGCCTTCCCGATCATCGCGATTGAATTTGTCGCCTCTGGTGTCATGGACACCCTGATGCTGCCTTACACGATCTACCGCCAGAACAAGGACGGCAGCATCGAGATCTTCCGCTAGCCCCTCTCGGCGCTTGCCGCTAACAGCTTCCCTCTGCTTTTAAGCTATAATCCCGCCCTTTAGCTGTTTCTCGCCCAGGCGAGAGGCACACTTTTTTCAGGCGCGATGCGCCTGCATGCAGACTAAAAGAGGCTAGACCCCAGTGGCATTGACGATTCTTGGCCTGTCCGGCGCCCTTAGCCATGATCCTTCCGCAGCCCTGTATATCGACGGCAAGCTGATTGCGGCCGCCGAAGAAGAGCGCTTCGTACGCGACAAACATGCAAAGAACCGCATGCCCTACGAGTCGGCGAAGTTCTGCCTGGAGCAGGCTGGCATCAAGCCTTCGGACGTTGACGTGGTGGCGATCCCGTTCGCCCCGATCAGCCTGTTCGGCGAGGCGCGCTGGCACTACGCCAAGCGTTACTGGTACGCCCCGGACCGCGCCCTCGACGCGATCTTGATGGGCAACCGTCGTTACAAACGCTATCGCAACAAGATCGTCTGGTGCCTGGAGCAACTGGGCTTCGATCCTAAGAAAATCAAGATCGAACCGGTTGAACACCACCTGGCTCACGCTTCCAGCGCCTACCACTGCTCGGGCTTCCAGGAAAAAACCGCGATCCTGGGCATCGATGGCAAGGGCGAGTACGCCACCACCTTCTTCGGCTACGGCGAAAACGGCAAGATCCACAAGATCAAGGAATTCTACGATCCGGACTCCCTCGGCGGCCTGTACGGCGCAATCACCGAGTTCCTCGGTTTCGAGATGCTCGACGGTGAGTTCAAGGTCATGGGCATGGCGCCGTACGGCGATGCCAGCAAGTACGATTTCTCGCGCCTGGCCTCCTTTGAAAACGGCGAGCTGGTGATCAACACCGACTACGCCAATGTCATCGGCCTGCGCCGCTACAAAGAGAAGGGCAAGGGTTTCTACTTCTCGCCGAAACTGATCGAGTGGCTGGGGCCGAAACGCGAAGGCGACATCGCCGACGAGCCGTACATCCACTACGCGGCCAGCATGCAGGCGCTGTTCGAGAAACTGGCCTTGCAGATGATCGACCACTACCTGGGCGACATCCTCAAGGACACCGGCAAGCTGGCCTTCGCCGGCGGCTGTGCGCTGAACGTCAAGCTGAACCAGAAGATCATTGCCCGTGACGACGTCAAAGAGCTGTTCGTACAGCCGGCTTCCGGCGATGCCGGCACCGCCGTCGGTGCGGCGGCCTACGTGTCCCATGCTCGTGGTGTACCGGTCGAGAAGATGGAACACGTCTACCTCGGCCCGTCCTACAGCAACGAAGACGTGATTGCCGCGTGCGCCAAGCACGAGAGCAAGCCGAACTGGCGCAAGATCGAGAACATGCCTAAGCGCATTGCCAAGATCATGGTCGACGGCAATCCGGTAGCCTGGTTCCAGGGCCGCATGGAGTTTGGCCCGCGTGCGTTGGGCGGTCGTTCGATCATCGGTTGCCCAAGTGCAACCGGCGTGGCGGATCGCATCAACCACCAGATCAAGTTCCGCGAGCGCTGGAGGCCTTTCTGCCCGTCGATGCTCGACACCGTGGCCCCACAGATGATCAAGGTCGATCACCCGGCGCCGTTCATGACCTTCACCTTTGAAGTCGCCGAAGAGTGGAAGACCCGTGTACCGGAAGTGGTGCACGAAGATGGTACTTCCCGTGCCCAGGTGCTCAAGCGCGAATACAACCCGCGCTACTACGACATGATGAAAGAGCTGGAAGTGCTGACCGGTAACGGCGTATCCCTGAACACCTCGCTCAACCGTCGTGGCGAAGCGATGATCTGCTCGCCGACCGACGCGCTGAACATGTTCTTCGGCTCGGACCTGCAGTACCTGATCATGGAAGACATCCTGGTGGTCAAGGACGGCGTGGACCCTTATGACGCCGTGGTTTAAATGCTGAACCGCTTCCAGGGCTGGCGTGAACGTGGCTGGGCGCCTGTCGAGGCCGAGGTTTACGCCCAGGCCTGGCAGCGTTACGGCGGCAGCGTGGCGACCCATCCCCAGGTGATCGAGCGGCTGGCCGGCCTGGCGCAGATACCCGTGCGCTACCTGGGCTGGGAGCAAGGGGGTGAGTTCAAGGGGGCGATCGCCACCTGGGGGCGCGACCTGGCGCTGTCCAAGGACGTGCTCAAGCGCAGCGGCAAGAAAGGCCTGTTTGACCTGGGCAACGCCGAGATCATCCTGCCGATTGCCGCCGATGCGCAGGTACCGTTACGGCACCGTGCGCGCTACCTCTCGGCGCTGAACGAGGGGCGCGTGAGCACCCTCAAGCCTCAGGCCGAGCAATTGGCCATGGCGCGTACGCCCGAAGACCTGTCGAAGAAGTTTCGCTATAACCAGCGGCGTGAACTGCGCCTGTTGGAAGAGGCGGGCGGCGTGGTACGGGCGGTCAGTGAGTTTTCCAGCGTAGAACTGGCGGCGATTTATTGCGACCTGTTCCAGCGTCGTTGGGGCTTCCCGGCGGCGGGCGCGGCGCGTCTGGCCGAGGTGCTGGAGTTGCTCAAGGAATTCCTGTTCGGCTCGGTGCTGTTTCTGAACGACGCGCCGATTGCAGTGCAATTGGTGTATCAGGTGCAGTCCAACGAGTGGTTCAGCGCCGAGTATGTCAACGGCGGCGTCGACCCTGAAACCCGTGCATTCAGCCCTGGCAGTGTGCTGAGTTTCCTCAATACCCAAAGTGCCTGGGAACAGGCGCGGGCGGCGAACAAGTCACTGCGCTTCTCCTTCGGGCGTTCCGACCGTGAATACAAGGAACGCTGGTGCAACCCGGTGCCGGTGTTCAGCGTATGAGCCGCAAACAGCAACTGCTCAAGCGCCATCGGCGTAACAAACGTATTGCGCTGCTGATCGGCGTGCTGGTGTTGGTCGCGACCGGCGTACTGGTTGCCTGGTGGTTGCCGGTGATCCTTGCGGTGCTGTTGTGGGCCGCCCATGAGGCCTGGTTTGCCGATCACCTGTTTTACTCGCCCAAAGACAGCTATGAGTACGCGTTCCCGGCCGGCAGCGAACAACCCGGCTTGCGCCTGGAGGCGGGCCGACTGTTGCTGGATGCGCCGTTGGCGGCGGAGGAAACCCTGATCGTCGGCATTGAGTTGAAAAGTACCTGGCTGGGGCGTTTCTTCGACCCTGCGGTAGACCTGTCGGGCCTGGCAAGCCCGGACCGGCAAACCTTCGAACGCGGCGTCGCTGGGCGGCGTTATCTGAACCTGACCGGCGCCGCCGAAGACTTGGCGGCGGGCAAGCTCCACTTGCGCGGGCGTTTTTGCCGGATCAAGGGGCAGCCGACGCTGTGGCGCTTTCGCCAGCCCGACTATCGCCAGCAACGTGTGATGGTGATCGCGCCCCATGCCGACGATGCCGAGCTGGCTGCGTTCAGCCTTTACAGCCAGGCGACTGAAAGCTGGATCGTCACGCTGACGGCCGGTGAAATCGAAGCCGAGCATTATCAGCACATGGGCCTGCCCAAGGCTGAAGCTGCGCGCCTCAAGGGCCGTTTGCGCGCCTGGGACAGCGTCGCCGTGCCCCGCTGGGCGGGCGTGCCCGAGGCGCAGTGCGTGCAATTGGGCTACTTTTGCATGCAGTTGCAAGCCATGCAGGTCGCGCCGGATCAGCCTCAAGCCTCGCGCGAAGCCGATTTGGCCGATACGCGGCTGTTTCGCCAGTTCAATGGTTTTGCCCTGCCTGGCGATGCTGATGGCGCGCCGACTTGGCACAACCTGATCGCCGATCTGCGGGCGCTGCTGCTCAAGGCGCGGCCCCAGGTCATCGTGTTGCCCACGCCGTTGCTGGACCCCCACGCCGACCATATCTGCGCCCATGCGGCAGTGCTGGAAGCCTTGCAGGGCCTGGCGTGGCAGCCCGACACATTGCTCGGCTACGCCAATCACCTGCATGATAACGACCGTTGGCCCATGGGCGATTCCGGCGCTGGCGTAGCATTGCCGCCGCGTTTCGATGGCGCTGTGGAGCTGGTGCCGTGCAGTTTCGCCCTCGCCTTGAGCCAGCAGCAGGACAAGGCCATGGCCCTGGGCATGATGCACGACCTGCAGCCGCCAGCGCCGTTCAAGCGTCGAGTGCGTAGGTGGTTGCAGCAACTGCTGGCGGGCCGTAGTCCATCGCCCTATGGCGAGAACGAATTCTTTCGCAAGGCCGTGCGCCGCCACGAGCTGTTGTGGGTCCTGAAGCAGGACTGAGAGCCGATTGAAGGCGGGCCGTTATGCGCCTGCCGCCCTTTTTACCGGGCTGCGTGCCCGTAGCCAGATCGCTGCATGGAGAGTTATGAAGCCTCGTTTCAAGGTTTTGCAGTTACAGCCGGACTACAACGTCAAGACCCATGACTTCGCGGACTTGGGTGAGCAAATCGTCAAATCCCTGCCGGCTGAGCGTTTCGAGGTGACCTCCGGATTTCTCAGTGGGCGCCCGCTGCCCGGCCAGCCCCTGAGCGTGGCCGAGCACTCCCACTATTTCGAGCTGCCGGAGAAGTCTCTCAAGGGTATTCGCTTTGGCGCCATGTGGCAGATCTACAAATACTGCCGTGAGCAGAAGTTCGACGTGGTCATCTGTAACCGGTTCAAGTCGGTGAACATGATGCTGTCGCTCAACCGCTGGTTGAAGATCCCGCTGTGCATCGGCATCTCCCACGGCTTTGGCGAGTACGCCCGTGGTTACCGTCGACGTCAGACCCAGCGCTGGGTCAGCCCGGCGTGGCGCTTTGTCGGTGTGTCCGAAGCGGTCAAGGACTACCTGGTAGACCTCAACTGCGGCTTCACCCGTGAGAACACCACCTACGTCACCAACGCGATCGACATTCCCCAGGCAGAGGCTTTGCAGCTGTCCCGTGAAGACGCACGCAAGGCCTTGGGCCTGCCCATGGATGCACGGATGATTGGTGCCCTGGGCCGCCTCGTGCCGATCAAGGGTCATACCCATCTGCTGCAAGCCTTCGCCACGCTCAAGGACAAATACCCTGAGGCGCAGGTGGGCATCATTGGTTCCGGCCGTGCCGAAGCCGACCTGCGCGCCGACATCGAGCGCCTGGGCCTGACCGGCCGTGCGCACTTGCTGGGTTTTCGCGAAGACGGCATGAAGTACGTGCGTGGCTTCGATATCTGGACCATGCCGTCGCTGTTCGAAGGTCTGGGCCTGGCCTTGCTGGAAGGCATGAGCGGCCATCTGCCGGTGATTGCCTCCAACGGCCCGGCGATGCTGCCGCTGGTGCAGGGCGCGGGCGGCTTGTCCCACGACCCGGGCAATGTCGAACAACTGGCTGCGGCCCTGGATACTTACCTGGCCTTGAGCGATGAACAATTGCGCGCCAAGGGGGAGGAGGTGTTCCGCTATCTGGAGGCCAACCACACCCTCGACGAGTTCAAGCACAAGTACCTGACCCTGATTGAAACCGGTTTGCGTGAAGTAGGTAGAGCATGAATCAGCCACAACCCCTGGTCTCGGTGATCATCGCTTCCTACAACCATGGCCAGTACATCGAGCAAAGTATTCTTAGTGTGCTGGGGCAGACCTACCCCAATATCGAGCTGTTGGTGGTCGACGACGGCTCCAAGGATGACAGCGTCGAACGCATCCAGCGCTTGCAGGCCGAGCACGGCTTTGATTTCCAGGTGCAGCAGAATCAAGGGCTCAGCGCCACCTTGAACGGTGCGATTGCTCGCGCCAAGGGCAGCCTGATCGCACCGTTCGGCTCGGATGACATCATGTTGCCGGACCGTATTGCCACCCAGGTGGCGTATATGGACGGCAAGCCGAAGGTGGGCATGTGTGCTGGCAATATCGAGCTGATCGACGGGGATGGCAACCTGCACCCGGAGAAGAAACAGCGTCGCGACGTGCCGTTTCGCTGTCTGGATTTCGACGACCTGTTCCTGGACCGCAAACCGTTTCCACCGGCGCCGACCATGCTGATACGTCGCGAAGTGCTGGAGGAGGTCGGTGGTTTCGACCCACAGATTCCCCTGGAAGACTTGCTGATCCAACTGAAGATCACGGCGGCGGGCTATACCATCGACGCCCTTGACGTGGTGATGGCCAAGTATCGCCAGCACGCTAACAACACGTACAAGAACCACCGCTACATGATCCAGAACATCCTCAAGACCTACGCGAAGTTCAGCGAGCACCCGGCCTATGACGCGGTTCGCTACAACTTCCTGAACTCGATGTTCCTCAAGACCGCCGACCGCGACCGCCCGTTGGCGCGGGAGATTCTCAAGCAGATCCCTATGAAGTTCTGGGGGCGCAAGACCTTGCGGGGGCTGGTGCGGTTGTATCTGGCGCCGCTCAAGAAGAGCTGAACCGGCACCGCACCCTGTAGGAGCGAGCAAGCTCGCTCCTACAGGTGTTTACAGGCTTTGGACCTGCTCGCGGATTTTCGCAGTGGCGGTTGGGCTTGCCACCGAGGCGTAACCTTTGAGCAGTTGTTCGAAGTGCGTTTCGAACAGCCAGCTGCGGTCCTGCGGATAACGCTGCATGTGGCGCAGGTTACGTTGGCGCAAGGCGTGACGCAGTGAAGACGGGTAGATGCGCAGGTCAGCCACGTCGATCAGGGCAAACTCACCGTCGTCCATCAACAACACGTTACCCAGGTGCAGCGAGCGGAAGTACACGCCGCGCTCGTGCAGTTGCGCCATGAACCGGCCAAAGCGCTCCACCAGTGACTCACGCAGACTGCTGTCCAGGCTTTGCAGCGCTTGGCGCAACGTCAGGCCGGGCAGTGGTGTGTAGGTCACGGCGCTGCTGGCATCGCTGAGGCGATAGAGCCCAAGGATGTGCGGCGTGGGAATGCCCAGGGTGCGCAGTTGCTCGCTGTTGCTGGCAAAGCGCTCGGAGTACGGGTTGAAACTGCCGGAGGTGTACCAGCGGCGTGGGCGGAACAGTTTGAGGAAACTGCCGTCCTCCAGGCGCAGGACTTTGGGCCCCAGGCCATCGGCTTCAATCACGTGGGCGTTGCTGCACAGCTGTTCAAACGCCGCGGGCTTGAGGTTCTGCACCTTCATGCGCAGCAGGCTGCGGTGGCGTTGGGCGAGGCTCAGGCCAGTGATAATTGCCAGGGGAATCCACAGCAGGAACCAGTGTTCCTTGGGGCGCGACAATATGCCGCCGCCTTCGGTCAGGCCTGCGCCGATGCCATAGGCCAGCAGGGACGATGCCAGGATGAACAGCGGCTGGGCGCGCTCCTTCAAACCTTTGTATAGGCCCCAGCCGAGCATGAAGGCCCAGGGGATAAAACCAATGATGCCGACGTAATAGAGCACGCCGAGGGCAAAGCTGTGGGGCTCGCGCAGTTGATAACCGTCCGCCAAGGTCAGGAACAACTCGGAGTCGTAACTATGGCCGATCCACGGGTGCTGGGCGATAAGCTGCAAAGACATGCTCCACAATTCCAAGCGGAACGAGCTGCCACGCATAATGATTGATTCAGGATAGAACAGCATCAGCCCGACGATGCCCAAGGCGGTGCCGGCGAGCAGTAGCATTGAGCGTCGATTGCGGCTGACAAAGCTCATCCAAAGTATGGCCAGCGTCAGCGCCACCAGCGGCGTGCGTGAGCCGGTCGCCAGCACCGCAGCGGTCATGATCGCCAGGGACGGTACGCTGAACCACAACACGTTGAGACGCTGGGTGGTCATGCAGACGTATAGCCAGTACACCGTGAAAAAGCCAAACAGGTGCGAGCTGAGCAGCGGGTTGTCGAGGGCGCCCAGACCACCGATCATGCGCATGCCAGGTTGATAGCCCTTGGCGAACGCCACCAGATTACCCAGGCTCACCACCAGCGCAATCACCGCAGCGCTGAAGAAGATCGGTTTGAACAATTCGTTACGGTAATGCAGCAGCAGACCGCAGCCACCAAACAGCATGAAGGTATTCAGCGGTCGCTTGAACAGGTCGGTATCGGAACTGGGCGCGGGGCTCCAGAGCAGACTGGTCAACGCCCAGGCGGAGAACGCCAGGAACGCGATCGCCAGGGGTTCGCGCAGCAGGTCCTTGAACTCCCGAGGACGCATGCACAACAGAAACAAGGTCGGTACGCTGAACAGGATGTAGACAATTCGGTGCAGTACATTGCGATTGCCGACAAAGAACAGTGCACTCAGGAGCAGCAACAAGCCAACAGGCAAAATCCATAGGACCAGGAAGTCGAAAACGCGATTTGAGCCATAGGTAAGGCGCTTGGAGTGCATACAGTAAAGCCATTCCAGAAAGAGAAAGCCGACCATCTTAAGCTAGTGGCTAAGTAATGTCGCCGGTAGGATCCAACCGGGCCGCGGCTTACGCCGGGTGCAAGTACAACAGAGAAGCTGTGCTAAAGTCAGCCTCCTTTTTCAAAACGCCGCGTGATATGACCGACTCCAGTCCGAGCGCAAGCCCTTCGAGCTTGAAAATATACTTCCGCCTGCTCAGTTACGTTAAGCCCTATATGGGCTTGTTCGCGTTGAGTATCCTTGGATTTCTGATTTTCGCGTCGACCCAACCGATGCTGGGTTACATCCTCAAGTACTTTGTCGACGGTCTTTCCAATCCGGAAGCTGTGCTGTTCCCGACCGTGCCCTTTTTGCGCGACCTGCAATTGCTGCAGGCGGTGCCGCTGCTGATCATCCTGATCGCGGCCTGGCAGGGCCTGGGTTCATTCCTGGGCAACTACCTGTTGGCCAAGGTCTCCCTGGGTTTGGTCCACGACCTGCGGGTGCAACTGTTCAACAACCTGCTGACGCTGCCCAACCGTTACTTCGATAACCACAACTCCGGGCACCTTATTTCCCGCATTACCTTCAACGTGACCATGGTCACGGGTGCCGCGACCGATGCCATCAAGGTGGTGATTCGCGAAGGCATGACGGTGATCTTCCTGTTCGCTTCTTTGCTGTACATGAACTGGCGCCTCACCTTGGTAATGATCGCGATCCTGCCGTTGATTGCCGTGATGGTCAGTACCGCCAGCAAGAAATTTCGCAAGCAGAGCAAGAAGATCCAGGTGGCCATGGGCGACGTGACCCACGTGGCCTCGGAGACCATCCAGGGCTACCGCGTGGTGCGCAGCTTCGGCGGCGAAGTCTACGAACAGAAGCGCTTTTTCAAGGCCAGCCAGAGCAACACCAACAAGCAACTGCGCATGACCCGCACCGGGGCGATCTACACCCCGGCGCTGCAATTGGTGATCTACTCCGCCATGGCCGTGCTGATGTTCCTGGTGCTGTACCTGCGTGGCGACGCCTCGGCGGGTGACATGGTGGCCTACATCACCCTGGCGGGCTTGCTGCCCAAGCCGATCCGCCAACTTTCGGAAGTCAGCTCGACCATCCAGAAAGGCGTGGCGGGCGCCGAAAGCATCTTCGAACAACTGGACGAGGACGTTGAGGTCGACCACGGCACTCTCGAACGCGACAAGGTCAGCGGTCGTCTGGAAGTGCGTCACCTGAACTTCACCTACCCTGGCACCGATCGCCATGTGCTCAAGGACATCAGCTTCACCGCCGAGCCTGGGCAGATGATTGCGCTGGTGGGGCGTTCGGGCAGTGGCAAGTCGACCCTGGCCAGCCTGATCCCGCGCTTCTACCACCATGAAAGCGGTGAAATTCTGCTCGATGGCATCGAGATCGAAGACTACAAGCTGCTCAACCTGCGCAAGCATATTGCCCAGGTCACCCAGCATGTGACCCTGTTCAGCGACACCGTGACCAACAACATTGCCTATGGCGACCTGGCCGGTGCGCCTCGCGCCGACGTCGAAGCGGCGGCGGCGGATGCCAATGCCAAGGACTTCATCGATCAGTTGCCCAAGGGCTTCGATACTCAGGTGGGTGAGAACGGTGTGCTGTTGTCGGGCGGCCAGCGCCAGCGCCTGGCGATTGCGCGCGCCTTGCTCAAGAATGCGCCGCTGCTGATTCTCGACGAGGCCACCTCCGCTCTCGACACCGAGTCCGAGCGGCATATTCAGGCGGCACTCGATAAGGTCATGCAAGGCCGCACGACTCTGGTGATCGCACACCGGCTGTCCACCATCGAGAAGGCTGACCTGATTCTGGTGATGGACGACGGGCGGATTGTCGAGCGTGGTACCCACGGCGAGTTGTTGGCGCAGAACGGCTATTACGCCCGCCTGCATGCCATGGGCCTGGATGCACCGGTGCAGGCTGATATCACCTGATCCACCCGGCATCACGGGGTAAATGAAATGTAGGAGCGAGCTTGCTCGCTCCTACAGAGAGCAAATCCCCTCCCACATTTGCCCTGCGGCGGTCGCAAGCCATCGCAAACCCTGTGCTAATATCGCGCCCCTGTTCATTTTGTATGTGGGTTGCTCCATGAAGTTGTCCATGCCGCGATTCAATCAAGCCGCTGTCTTGGTGGTCGGCGATGTCATGCTCGACCGTTACTGGCATGGTGGTACCTCACGGATTTCCCCTGAGGCTCCGGTACCGGTCGTCAAGGTCGAGCAAATCGAAGACCGCCCAGGTGGCGCTGCCAACGTCGCGCTCAATATTGCCGCCCTCGGCGCCCCGGCCTCCCTGGTGGGGGTGACCGGCGACGACGAAGCGGCCGAAAGCCTGGCCAACAGCCTGCAGGGCGCCGGCGTGCGTGCGTTGTTTCAGCGCATCGCCCATCAGCCGACCATCGTCAAGCTGCGGGTCATGAGCCGTCATCAGCAGTTGCTGCGTATCGATTTTGAAGAACCCTTCGCCACCGACGCTCTGGCCCTTGGCGACCAGGTCGAGGCACTGCTCGAAGGTATCAAGGTGCTGGTGTTGTCCGACTACGGCAAAGGCGCCTTGCAGAATCACCAGGTGTTGATCCAGGCCGCCAAGGCCCGCAACATTCCGGTGCTGGCCGATCCCAAGGGCAAGGACTTTTCGGTTTACCGAGGCGCCAGCCTGCTCACGCCCAACCTCAGTGAGTTCGAAACCATCGTCGGCGGTTGCGCTGATGAGCACGAACTGGTGAGCAAGGGCGCGGCGCTGATGGCCGATCTCGACTTGGGCGCCTTGCTGGTGACCCGTGGCGAGCACGGCATGACCCTGCTGCGTCCGGGCCATCCGGCGATGCACCTGCCAGCGCGTGCCCGTGAAGTGTTCGACGTCACCGGCGCCGGTGATACCGTGATTTCTACCCTGGCAGCCTCCATTGCTGCCGGTGAAGAACTGCCCCACGCCGTGGCCCTGGCCAACCTGGCGGCGGGCATTGTGGTGGGCAAGCTGGGTACCGCCGCCATCAGCGCACCGGAGTTGCGCCGTGCGATTCAGCGCTCGGAAGGCTCGGAGCGCGGTGTGCTAGGCCTGGAGCAATTGCTGCTGGCGATTGACGATGCCCGGGCTCACAACGAAAGCATTGTGTTCACCAACGGTTGCTTTGACATCCTGCACGCCGGGCATGTGACGTACCTGGAGCAGGCGAGTGCCCAAGGCGACCGTTTGATCGTCGCGGTCAACGATGACGCGTCGGTCAGCCGCTTGAAAGGCCCTGGCCGCCCGATCAACAGTGTTGACCGGCGCATGGCGGTACTCGCGGGCCTGGGTGCGGTGGACTGGGTGATCAGCTTCTCTGAAGGCACGCCGGAAAATCTGTTGGCCCAGGTCAAGCCCGACGTGCTGGTCAAGGGCGGTGACTACAGCGTCGACCAAGTGGTCGGTGCGGACATCGTCAGTGCCTACGGTGGCACGGTCAAAGTGCTGGGGTTGGTTGAAAACAGCTCCACCACCGCGATTGTCGAGAAGATCCGCAACAACGAGTGATACCCCGTGGGGCGAGCCTGCTCGCCCCTAGCTTTTCTTCGGCACGATCTTGCGCAGCATCTGCCGCGCCTTGCCGGTCAAGCGCTTGAGCTTGGAGTCTTTTTCCGGCTCTGCCAGGCCCTGCTGCCTGAGCCAGTCCTTCCAGCGAATGCGCTCATCGCGCACCAGCCAGCCTTCTTGCTGGGCAAAACTTTCCGCCAGATACAGGCCGCGCGTGCTGGCCGGGTACAGCTGATCCTTCTTGACGGTATACAACTCTGCAAGCGGCTCGCCGTCTTTGAGCGGCATCAAGTACAGGTCCGGACGCTGACGATCCAGGCGTGCCACCAGTTGGTCGCCCTCCAAACGCTCATCCACATGAAACAAACTGAGGGACTTGGCCTCCTTCGGCACTTCCAGGCGCAGGTCATAAATCAATTGCAGCGAGGCGGTCGGCAGGTGCACGTAGGCCCGTGGGCGCTCGATCAGTTGCATGGTGGCGCAGCGTACCGGGCGTGCGGCGCCGGACAAGGGGCTGAGCCGAAACGGTAGGGCTTCGCGGTAATGCAGGGCGGCGGAGTAGGGCGCCGGCAGCCAGGTGTCGTTGAAGCGCCCGCCGAGCCAGCCTTCGGGTGTTTCGAGCAGGCACTCTTCGGCAATTTCCTGGATGGCGGTGTGCAGCGGCAGGTTCAGTTCATGGGCCGGGACGTAGCCGGAGATCAGCTTGAGCACCACATCGCCACGGTCCTGGCGGCGTTGGCGCACCAGCACCCAGTAGTCCTTGTTTTGCCAGTGCAGGGTCAGGCGTACCGAGACGCCGAGGTTCGCCAGTTCCAGAGCGAAGCGTTCGGCATCTGGTACCTCGACCGGCTTGCGCCGTTGCAGGGTCTGGGCGAAGTTGAGCGGCATGCCGACGCTCTGGTAGCTCAGGCCTTCGGGGGTGGCTTCGACGTGCAGCGGCAGTGTCTTGAAGTTGCTGGGGTTCTTTCTTATGAGCGTACGCGGCATGTCGGCTCCTTCTTGCGACGGGGTCGGCCGCGTGGGCGGCATCAGAGTTGACGAATGACCCGGGCAGCAGTTGCTACGTTATGGGCCAGGTGCAGCGGATTAATGGTCCCGACAATAGCACTGGCGACGCCCGTTTGCGCGAACAACAAGGTGAAACTGGCCTGAATTGGATCCATTCCCGGTTCCAGGCATACGTGGCCGCTGGCCAGCGCCTTTTTCACCAGGATGCCCTTGCCGTGGGCGGCCGCATAGTCGATCACGGCCTTCTCAGCCTGTTCGTTGAGGTTGTAGGTGACCATCGCGCAGTCGCCCTGTTCCAGCGCTTTCACGCCGCCCTCGACGGTTTTGCCGGAGAAGCCGAAACCGCGAATCTTGCCGTCTTTCTTCAACTGCTCCAGGGTCTGGTAAACCTCGCAATCGTTGAGGATATGCAAGTCGTTGCCGTCGGAATGCACCAGCACCAGGTCGATAAAATCAGTTTCAAGTCGTTTCAGGCTGCGTTCGATCGACATTCGCGTATGGGCCGCGCTGAAATCGTGGTGGGACACGCCATTGGCAAACTCTTCGCCAACCTTGCTGACGATGACCCAGTCCTTGCGCTGGTCACGCAGCAGCGGCCCCAGGCGCTCTTCGCTCATGCCATAGGCCGGTGCGGTGTCGATCAGGTTGATGCCCAGCTCGCGGGCCTGGCGCAACAGCATGCGGGCCTCGTCGTCGCCAGGGATCTGAAAGCCGTTGGGGTATTTCACCCCTTGGTCGCGGCCCAACTTGACGGTGCCCAGGCCCAGGGGTGACACCAGCAGGCCGGTGCTGCCCAGGGGGCGATGCAGGTCGTGCAGGGTTGGCAGGCTCATGGCAACAGGTGCTCCCAGACGGGTTGGCCGATTGCCGGTGCTGGCAGCTCGGGCAGCGGGGTATTGGCGCCTGGGCGGATGCCGTCGCGCTCCAGAGCGTGCAGTACGCGGTCGGCGAAGTCCGGCGCCAGGGCCAGTTTGGTGGGCCAGCCGACCAGCAGGCGGCCGTCTTCGGCAAGGAACGCGTTATCGGGACGGCTCAGCCCCGATTGCAGCGGCTCGGCGCGATCCACCCGCAGGGTGGCCCACTGGGTCTGGCTCATGTCGATCCAGGGCAGCAGTTGCGCCAGCTCTTTCTGCGCGGTGGCGATCTGTTCTTGCGGCGTACGCGCCACGCCGTCAGCCTCGGCGATATCACCGCCCATGTACCACACCCAGTTGCCATCCGCGGCCGGGTGGGTGGTCACGGTGAGGCGCGGCTTGGTGCCGCCGCCCAGGCAGTGGGCGTACAGCGGCTTGAGGCCGGGGCCTTTGGCGATGATCATGTGCAGCGGACGTTTTTGCATGGCCGGCTGGCTATGGCCCAGGGCGGCGAGCAAGTCTGCCGTGCCGCCGCCAGCGCTCAGGACTATGCGCTGGGCGCGGATCTCACGGCCATCGACCTTCAAGCCCACCAGGGTGTCACCCTCCAGCAACGGTTCGATGTGCACACCTGCGAGCAGGCTGTCACCAGCCAGTTGCGCCAAGCGATTGATCAGGCTGGGCACGTCCACCACCAGCTCGGCCAGGCGGTAGACCTTGCCTTTGAAGCGACGGTCCTGCAGCGCCAGGGGCAGTTCGTCGCCCTTGACCTGATCGACGCGGCCACGCACGGCCTTGCTGGCGAAAAAGCTGGTGAGGTTGCCGGCAATCGTCCCGGGCGACCACAAGTAATGTGCCTGGGACAGCACGCGCACACCGGACAGGTCCAGCTCGCCGTTGCCGGCCAGGGCTTCACGCCAGCGGCGCGGCATATCGGCAATGGCTTCGGA
This sequence comes from Pseudomonas sp. FSL L8-0168, assembly GCF_037976155.1. Taxonomy (NCBI): domain Bacteria; kingdom Pseudomonadati; phylum Pseudomonadota; class Gammaproteobacteria; order Pseudomonadales; family Pseudomonadaceae; genus Pseudomonas; species Pseudomonas sp. FSL L8-0168. The sequence continues at coordinate 5,900,795 of NZ_CP150262.1, forward strand.
GGCGCCGGTGAGGGCGCCATGCAGGGCGTATTTCGCACCGCCGTGGATGATGCCCTGGGACTTCAGGCTTTGCCCGCCGCCCAGGGTGGCGCTTTCCACCAGTACCGTGGAAAACCCCTGGCCGCGCAGGCGCGCATTGAGCCAGAGGCCGGCAACCCCGGCGCCGACAATCAGAACGTCGGTGGAAATAACGGATGGCATCGGCGACCTCAGTGTTCAAGACAAGAGGCGCAGTATACAGGCTGTTGAGTGGCGGTCAGTGTCCGGCGGTTTTCGAGAACAGCTGAATCACCACCACGCCCAGCACAATCAGGCCCATCCCCAGCATCGCCGGCACATCCAACTTCTGCCCGTAGATGAACAGCGCCGCGATGCTGACCATGACGATGCCCATCCCGGCCCATACCGCGTATGCCACGCCGACCGGCACGGTGCGCACCACCAGAGTCAGCATCCAGAACGCCACGCCGTAACCGACGATCACCAGCAACAACGGAATAGGGGTGCTCCAGCCTTTGATGGCTTTCATGGAAACGGTGGCGATCACTTCCGAGCAGATGGCGATGGCCAAGTAGTAGTAGGCGGCATTCATGGGGCAATCCTCGAGGTGATGCGCATTTGATAAGGTCGGCATTCTAGAGGTTCGCCAGATGGGGTAAAGTCATTACCTATCTGGAATTGAGATGGGTTGAGCCATGAGCGTGCAATGGGATCTGGAGCAGATGCGCCTGTTTGTCAGCGTCGCCGAGCAGCGCTCGTTTTCTGCCGTGGCGCGTGGGCAGCGCAAGGCGCAATCGGCGGTCAGCAGTGGTATTGCCCTGCTGGAGGCTGACTTGGGCGTTGTCCTGTTCGAACGTAGCAGCGGCCGGCAACCGCGCCTGACCGAGGCCGGCAGTGTGTTGTTGGAGGAAGCGCGTGAGGTGCTGCGCCAGTGTGAGCGCCTCACGGGCCGGGCGTTGTCGTTGACCCGCGGCGAGGAAGCCTGCCTGCGCCTGGCTCAGGATGAGGCGATGTTGTTCCAGCCTGTGCTCGACAGCCTGGAGGCGCTGGCCGTGCACTACCCGCTGCTGGAGGTGCAGTTGTCCAGCGCGGCCCAGGGCGATGTGGCGCGCAAGCTGGTGGAGCGCAAGGCGGACCTGGGGCTGTTGTTCTATCACGACCAGATTCCCGAAGCCCTGGAGCGAAGGGTGGTGGGCAGCGTGGAAATGGTCACGGTGTGCGGAGTCAATCACCCGTTGGCCAAGGAGCAGTACGTGACGTGCCAACACCTGGCCCAGTTTCGGCAGTTGCTGATGTCGACCCAGACCAGCGTCTACCCCGGCAGCGAGGCGGCCAGCCCCCTGGTGTGGCGCGCCGACAGCTTCTACGTATTGGCCGAATGGCTGATGAGTGGCCTGGGCTGGGCCTGGCTGCCTCGGCATATCGTGCAATACCCGACCTACCAGCAACAGATGGTCGAATTGGCCAGCGAGTGGACCCCGCCCGCCCTGGTGGTGGAACTGGTGTGGCGCCGCGACGAGCACCTTGGGCCTGCCGCGCGCTTCCTGGCCAAACGTTTTGCCGAGTGCTTGCAGGCGATCGACTGAAAAAGCCGATAAACTCCGCCGCCATGAATAGAACTCTCTACAGCTGTCTGTTTTACCTGGCGCTGCCGTTGGTGGCTTTACGCTTGTGGTTGCGTGCGCGCAAAGCGCCGGCCTATGCCAAGCGGGTGGGCGAGCGGTTTTCCTATGGCTTTCCGGTGATGCGGCCCGGCGGGATCTGGGTGCACGCGGTGTCGGTCGGCGAAAGCATTGCCGCCGCCCCGATGGTTCGCGGCTTGTTGGAGCGTTATCCACAGCTGCCGATTACCGTCACCTGCATGACGCCCACCGGTTCCGAGCGGATCCAGGCGTTGTTCGCCAACGAACCGCGCATCCAGCACTGCTATTTGCCGTACGACTTACCGTGCGCCGCCAAGCGTTTTCTCGACCGCGTGCAGCCTACGCTGGCGGTGATCATGGAAACCGAGCTGTGGCCCAACCATATCCACGCCTGTGCCCAGCGCGGTATCCCGGTGGCGCTGGCCAATGCACGGTTGTCGGCGCGTTCGGCCAAGGGGTACGCGCGATTTGCCAAGCTGACGGCGCCGATGCTGGCAGAAATGAGCCTGTTCGCCGTACAGACCGAGACCGAGGCCGAACGCTTGCGCAGCCTGGGTGCACGTCCTGAAACCGTGGAAGTGACCGGCTCGATCAAGTTCGACCTGAGCATCGACCCGCAGTTGACGGCCCGCGCCGCTGCCCTGCGTGAACAATGGGGCGCCAGCGAGCGTCCGGTCTGGATCGCCGCCAGTACCCACGAAGGTGAAGACGACGTGGTGCTGGCCGCTCATCGCCAGTTGCTGGCGAACTATCCCAATGCACTGCTGATTCTGGTGCCCCGTCATCAGGAGCGCTTTGGCCCTACGTTTGAGCGCTGCGTGCAGCAAGGGTTTGCCACCGTGCGTCGCTCCAGCGGCGAGCCGGTTACCGAGCACACCTCGGTGCTGCTCGGCGACACCATGGGCGAATTGCTGTTTCTTTACGCCCTGGCCGACAGCGCATTCGTCGGCGGCAGCCTGGTGCCGACCGGCGGGCACAACCCGCTGGAACCGGCGGCGCTGGGTAAACCGGTGATCATGGGCCCGCATGTCTTCAACTTCCTCGACATCACCGCGATGATGCGCGACGCCGGGGCTTTGCGAGAGGTGGACGATGCCGATGGGCTGGCCGAAGCGGTGCGACAGTTGTTTGAGTTGCCCCAGGACGCACGCAAGATGGCGCAGGCGGGGCTCAAGGTGATGCAGGCCAATCAGGGCGCGCTCAAGCGTTTACTGGACGGTTTGGACAAACTGATCAAACACTGACAACACCAACCCAATGTGGGAGCTGGCTTGCCTGCGATAGCATCACCTCGGTGTACCTGATGTACCGAGGTGTCTGCATCGCAGGCAAGCCAGCTCCCACATTTTAATAGCCGGGGCGGGCCTTGAGCTGTTCGGCAGCGGCTTTGGCCAGGTCCGGCGGCAGGAAGTCTTTGTCCGGGTTGTAGTCAGCCTTGAGATAGCGCGCCAGATCCTGCAAATCCCCCGGGTTGAGCGTGCCGGCCGCCTGCTTCAAGCGCAGGTTGTCGAGGATGTAGTCGTAGCGGCTGTTGTTGTAGTTGCGCACCGACGCGTACAGCTGGCGCTGTGAGTCCAGCACGTCGACGATGTTGCGCGTGCCCACCTGATAGCCGATTTCCGTGGCTTCCACTGCGCTCTGGTTGGAGATGATCGACTGGCGGCGCGCTTGCACCTGCTCCACATCGGTGTTGACTGCACGGTGCAGATTGCGGGTGTTTTCCACCACTTGGCGGCGCAGGCCTTCACGTTGTTGCTCGGTCTGGTCGAGGCGCGAATAGGATTCGCGCACTTGCGAGCTGGTAAGGCCGCCGCTATAGATCGGGATGTTCAAGCGCAGGCCGACGGTGCGTTGCGACACATCGCCACCGTACGGGATGGGCAACTGATTCGGGTTGCTGAAACCCAGGGCGTCGTTGTCGCCTTTTTCGTATTGCGCCACCGCATCGAGGGTCGGCAAATGGCCGGCCTTGCGCTGCCGAAGGGTTTCTTCGGCGGCGGTTACCGCGTAATTGCTGGCGAGCAGGTTGAGATTCTGGCGCCCGGCGGTTTCGACCCAGGCCTTGGCGTCGTTCGGCGCCGGCGGCAGCACCGGCAGCGTATGAACGATGCCCTGGATCGAATTGTATTGGCGGTTGGTCAGGGTGATCAGCGCTTCGAAAGCGTCGTCCACCTGACGCTGGGCCAGGATGCGGTTGGCCCGGGCAGTGTCGTAGCTGGCCTGGGATTGCAGCACATCGGTCTTGTCCGACAGGCCCACATCGAAGCGTTCGTTGGACTGGTCGAGCTGGCGCTTGAAGGCATTTTCTTCGGCTTTGGTCGACGCCAGGTTGTCCTGGGCACGCAGCACGGCGAAGTAGCTCTCGGCACTTTGCAAAATCAGGTTCTGCTCGGAGGCCGACAGTTGCAGCGAGGCTTGCTCGTTGACCGCTTGTGCGGCTTGCAGCTGGAACCAGCGGTCGGCGCGAAACAGCGGCTGGCTCAGGGTGGCGCGCCAGGAGTGGGCGTCACGGTTGGCCGTGGCGGCCGGTTGATCGATCTGGGTGCGCACGTTATTGCTGTCGGCACCGGCCGACAGATTCGGCAGCAAACCTGCGCGGGCCTGGGGCACCACTTCTTTTTGCGCGCCGTACTGCGCACGGGCAGCGGCCAGGTCGGCGTTGTTGTGCGCCGCTTCCTGATAGACGCTGACCAGGTCGGTGTTGGCGGACAAGGGCGCTTCAGCTGCCCAGACCAGTCCGTTGGTCGCACAAGACACGGCAACAGCCAGTGAGAGTTTGCGCAGCATGAGGCGATCCCTAATTTTAATATTACGACTATAATTTAGCGCTCAAGGCTAAGGCTGGCCATTCCTGGCGTCAAGCCTTGAAGCAGTGCCCGAGTGTAGTGGCCGGACCTGCGCACAACAATCCCACGATCGCGCCATTCATCACGCTGAATGCACCGCTATTGGCAATTTGCCCACGCCATGGTCTAGACTGGCCGCGTTCTTGTCGGGGTGCCTTGTTGGAAGGCTGAGATCGGTAAATACCGGATCCCGTTGAACCTGATCAGGTTAGCGCCTGCGTAGGGAACAAGATTTCTCGTCACCCGGCGAGTCCTCTTGTGCTTCGTCCGGGATGTTGTTCGACAATCGAACAGCCCTCGTGCGCCAAGCACAGCACTGGTTACAGTGCGTCCGTCCGTCACAGGTTCGCTCCGACAAAAATCCACCGCCTGGATAAGTTGGAGAGCCCGTGATGAGTACAAAACTAAAAAATACCGTGCACCTGAGTGAATCGGCCAAGGTCGACTCCGGCTCCGTGCAGCCGTTTACCCGCTCGCAGAAAATCTACGTGCAGGGCTCCCGCCCGGATATTCGCGTGCCGATGCGCGAGATCAGCCTGGACGTCACGCCCACCGATTTCGGCGGCGAAATCAACGCGCCGGTTACCGTCTACGACACCTCAGGCCCCTACACCGACCCGAATGTGATTATCGACGTGCGCAAAGGCCTGGCCGACGTGCGCTCGCCGTGGATCGAAGTACGCGACGACACCGAGCGCCTGCCCGGTCTCACATCGCACTTCGGCCAGCAGCGCTTGAGCGACGCCGAACTGACTGCCCTGCGTTTTGCCCATGTAAAGAACCCGCGCCGCGCCAAGGCCGGTGCCAACGTCACGCAAATGCATTACGCGCGCAAAGGCATCATCACGGCCGAGATGGAATACGTCGCCATCCGCGAAAACATGAAGCTTGAAGAAGCCCGTGCCAGTGGCTTGCTGGATCAGCAGCATGCCGGCCACAGCTTCGGCGCCAGCGTGCCGAAAATCATCACGCCTGAATTCGTACGCGAAGAAATCGCCCGGGGCCGCGCGATCATCCCGGCCAACATCAACCACACCGAGCTGGAACCGATGATCATCGGCCGTAACTTCCTGGTGAAGATCAACGGCAACATTGGCAACAGCGCCCTGGGTTCGTCCATCGAAGAGGAAGTGGCGAAGCTCACCTGGGGCATTCGCTGGGGCTCGGACACGGTGATGGACCTGTCCACCGGTAAACACATCCACGAAACCCGCGAGTGGATCATCCGCAACTCGCCAGTGCCAATCGGGACCGTGCCGATCTACCAGGCCCTGGAAAAAGTCGGGGGCGCCGCCGAAGACCTGACCTGGGAGCTGTTCCGCGACACCTTGATCGAACAGGCCGAGCAGGGCGTCGACTACTTCACCATCCACGCTGGGGTATTGCTGCGGTATGTGCCGCTGACTGCCAAGCGCGTGACCGGCATCGTCTCCCGTGGTGGTTCGATCATGGCCAAGTGGTGCCTGGCCCACCACAAAGAGAACTTCACCTACACGCATTTCGACGAAATCTGCGAAATCATGAAGGCCTATGACGTCAGCTTCTCCCTTGGCGATGGCTTGCGCCCGGGTTCGATTGCCGATGCCAACGACGCCGCGCAATTCGGCGAACTGGAAACCCTGGGCGAACTGACCAAGACCGCCTGGAAGCACGACGTGCAAACCATGATCGAAGGCCCCGGCCATGTGCCGATGCAGTTGATCAAGGAGAACATGGACAAGCAACTGGAGTGCTGCGACGAGGCGCCGTTCTACACCCTAGGCCCGCTGACCACCGACATTGCGCCCGGCTATGATCACATCACTTCGGGTATCGGCGCGGCAATGATCGGCTGGTTCGGTTGTGCCATGCTCTGCTACGTCACGCCCAAGGAGCACCTGGGCTTGCCGAACAAGGATGACGTGAAGACCGGGATCATTACCTACAAGATCGCGGCCCACGCGGCCGACCTCGCCAAAGGCCACCCCGGCGCGCAGATTCGCGATAACGCCTTGAGCAAGGCGCGCTTCGAGTTCCGCTGGGAAGACCAGTTCAACCTCGGCCTGGACCCGGATACCGCACGTTCATATCACGATGAAACCTTGCCGAAGGATTCGGCCAAGGTCGCGCATTTCTGTTCGATGTGCGGGCCTAAGTTCTGTTCGATGAAAATCACCCAGGAAGTGCGTGAGTACGCGGCCAACCAGCGCATCGATGCGGTGGATGTGGATGTGGCCAAGGGCTTGGCCGAGCAGGCTGAGCGGTTCAAGCAGGAAGGTAGCCAGCTCTACAAGAAGGTCTGATCCATAGGCGGCGGTGCCTGCACCGCCGTCATCGCGGGCAAGCCCGGCTCCCACAGTTGGCCTAAGTGGACACAGATTTTGTGTTCACAGCCGGTCCCCTGTGGGAGTCGGGCTTGCCCGCGATAGCGATCCGACAAACACCCACTCTCCCCTGCAATAACAACCGATCAGCGGCGTGCCGGCATCAGCTCAGGCTTGATCACGCCGGTGAGGCGCGTATAGGGCAGGGTGATTTCGATCAGCCCCTGTGCGTAAGGGGCGATGGTGCTGACGTTGTACTTGAGCACCACGCCGCCGCTGGTCAGGGCCACGTTCGGGGTTTTCTGAAACGGCCAGCTCTTCACGAACTCCGGATCGCGGTCCATCTTGGTGCTGATCAACCAGCTGTTGTGGGCGACTTTAGCGGTATTCCAGAACGCCTGCTCCTGGCCGGGCAGCAGCATGTCGGCCAGGGTCAGTTCCTTATGCAGAATCCGTGAATAGTTGATAAACCCGCGGCCTGGCTCGCCGTGGGCGACGCCGGTGTCCAGGTAGCTGGACACTTCAACGATCACCAGTCCGTCATGCTGGTCACGTACCTTGGCTTGCAAGTACATGCCGTGGCGGTCAGGCGACTCACGCAGGAAGGTGTTCCGGTAGGCGTTCAGGCTCGCCGGTACGCTGGCGCCAGGCGTGGTGCGGGTCATTTGCAGCAAACGCTGTTCCACCAGGCTGTCGAGTTGTGGCTCGGTGGGGAAATGCACGGTGTCGATGTTTACCAGCGGGCAGGCCGGGCTATCACAGCCGGGCTTGATCTGCTCCGATTTGTCGGTGGTAACGTCCAGCGGCTTGAGATAGGCAGGTTGGAACAGGCTCTGGCAAGCACCCAGGGTCAAGGCAATACAGGCCACGGAGGCGATTTTTAAAAGCGACATGTGTGTCCTTCGTAAATCGATGGAAAGCGAAAAGAGTAGCGCTTGGACTGCCAACGTGGCCGCCAGTTCGCCACTAAACTGATTGCAGTGAGTTTGACGCTCGCCGCCTCTCCCGGCAACCGCAAAGGGGCTGCATCAACGGGCGTCGGCGCGTTAGGATGGCGCCCATTGCACGAGCTTAACGAGGGACACCATGACGGACATCGCGAAGTCGACGCCGAACAAAATCGAGATTGTTCAGCGTGACAATGCCTATAAAGGCTTCTACAAGCTCGATCGCGTGCAACTGCGCCACGAAAAATTCGACGGCGGCATGAGCCGGGTGATCAACCGCGAGGTGTTCGTGCGTCACGACGCCGTATGCGTGCTGCCCTACGACCCGCTGCGCGATGAGGTGGTGCTGATCGAACAGTTCCGCGTCGGCGCCATGGGCCGCGCCGATAACCCCTGGCTGGTGGAGATGGTCGCCGGCCTGATTGACAAGGATGAGCAACCCGAGGAGGTTGCACACCGCGAGGCCGAGGAGGAAGCTGGGCTGACATTCTCCGCGCTGTGGCCGATCACCAAGTATTTCCCATCGCCGGGCGGCAGTACCGAATTTGTCCACCTGTACCTGGGCCGTTGCGACAGCTCGGGCGCGGGTGGCGTCCATGGATTGGAAGAAGAAGCAGAAGATATCCGCGTCACCGCCTGGGCCTTCGAAGATGCCTTGCAGGCAGTGCGCGATGGCAAGATTTCCAACGCAGCCAGCATTATCGCCCTGCAATGGCTTGCGCTTAATCGCGCGGAAGTGAGGGGGTTATGGCAGTAAAGGCACGGGAACGTTATCGAGTAGACCTGATCGGGCTGCAAGCGGCCTGCGAGGCCAACTATGCGCGGCTGATGCGCCTGCTCCCGGACATGCGCCACGCCCCCCAGGCGCGGCGCATTGCTGTCACCCATGGCGACCAGATGCTCGGCGTGCTGACCCTGGAAGTCATTCTCACCTGCCCGTACACCACCACCCTGCGGGTGCGCCAGGAACACAGCCTGCCGTGGTTGCCGGTGCCGCAACTGGAAGTACAGGTCTACCACGACGCCCGTATGGCCGAAGTGATAAGCGCCGAGCATGCGCGACGCTTTCGCAGCATCTATCCTTACCCGAATGTGTTCATGCACCAGCCCGATGAGAAAGCACAGCTCAATGTGTTCCTCGGTGAATGGCTCAGCCACTGCCTGGCCTTGGGCCATGAGTTTGAAGTGGTGCGGTAGAGGTGAACTGCGTCTGCTTCCTTGGGTTTCCTCTTTGTGTCCTGCCCCAGCATAATCGCGCCAAATGTCCATTCCTGTAGTTGCCAGGGAGAGCGCCTTGCCGAGCGTATCCGCCGTGAATCCTGATGCCGTGTTGCTGGTGCAGTTGTCCGACAGCCATCTGTTTGCCGACGCTGACGCCACGCTGCTGGGCATGAACACCCGTGAAAGCCTGCAGCGGGTGGTCGAGCTGGTGCGTGCGCAACAGCCGGCCATCGACCTGATACTGGCGACCGGCGACTTGTCCCAGGACGGCACGCTGGCGTCCTATCAACAGTTTCGCGATTTGACCGCTCCCCTTGGCGCCCCGGCGCGCTGGATTCCCGGCAACCACGACGAACCGCAGGTCATGGCCCAGGCTGCCATGCACAGTGATTTGCTCGAACCGGTGGTGGATATCGGCAACTGGCGTATCACCCTGCTGGATTCGGCGGTACCCGGGTCGGTGCCGGGTTACTTGCAAGACGAGCAACTGCAACGGCTGGCGCAGGCCTTGAGCGAAGCGCCGGATCGCCATCACCTGGTGTGTTTCCACCATCATCCGGTGCCCATCGGCAGTGCATGGATGGAGCCGATTGGCCTGCGCAACCCCGAGGCTCTGTTTGCCGTGCTTGAGCGCTTCCCGCAGACAAAGGCATTGCTTTGGGGCCATGTGCATCAGGAAATCGACGGCGAGCGCAACGGTGTGCGACTGCTGGCTTCGCCGTCCACCTGTATCCAGTTTGCGCCAGGGAGTGAGGATTTCCAGGTCAGCGAGCAGGCACCGGGTTATCGCTGGTTGCGCTTGCATGGCGACGGACGGTTGGAAACGGGGGTGGAGCGGGTCAAAGGCTTCGCTTTTACGGTCGATTACGGCAGCAACGGCTATTAAGGCCTGCAAACACTGATCAAAAGGTGGGAGCTGGCTTGCCTGCGATGACGGTGTACCTGGCGCTGGCTCGTTGACTCAATCGCCGCCATCGCAGGCAAGCCAGCTCCTACATTGGGTCCGCTTCTGCCTGCATTCCCTGTAAACTGCGCCTCTTTGGCCCCAGCACGGAGAGCCCGGCATGTCCGCTTCGATCCTGTATATCCACGGCTTCAACAGTGCGCCGGCTTCCAACAAGGCCAGCCAGTTGACCACCGTGATGGGCACCCTCGGCCTGTCCGACCAGTTACGCGTACCGGCGCTGCATCACCACCCTCGTCAGGCAATTCTTCAATTGGAGCAAGCGATTGCGCAACTGGGCCGGCCACTGCTGGTCGGCAGCTCGCTCGGCGGCTACTATGCAACCCATCTTGCCGAACGCCATGGTCTCAAGGCGTTGCTGGTCAACCCGGCGGTCAGTCCCCATCGGATGTTCGACGGTTACCTGGGCACCCAGAAGAACCTCTACACCGATGAGACCTGGGAGTTGACACAGGACCACGTCACGGCCTTGGCCGAGCTGGAAGTACCGGCGCCCCAGGATGCCGCGCGTTATCAGGTGTGGTTGCAGACCGGGGACGAAACCCTGGATTATCGCCTGGCCCAACAGTATTACCGGGCCTGCGCCTTGCGCATCCAGGCCGGTGGCGACCATGGTTACCAGGGGTTCGCCCAGCAATTGCCGGCACTGTTGTGCTTTGCCGGCATTGGCGCAGATCAGTTTCAATCCTTCGATTTTTCGTCACTGTAGAAAATCGCAGGTCACTTTTTAATCGAACGACTCACGACGAGACCCCATGGCCACTCCCAGCGCTAGCTCTTATAACGCCGACGCCATCGAAGTCCTCTCGGGCCTCGACCCGGTGCGCAAACGCCCCGGCATGTACACCGACACCAGTCGGCCGAACCACCTTGCCCAGGAAGTCATCGACAACAGCGTCGACGAAGCCTTGGCCGGGCACGCCAAGTCGGTGCAAGTCATCCTTCACGCCGACCATTCCCTGGAAGTGTCCGACGACGGTCGTGGCATGCCGGTGGACATTCACCCCGAAGAGGGTGTGCCGGGCGTCGAGCTGATCCTCACCAAACTGCATGCCGGCGGCAAGTTCTCCAACAAGAACTACCAGTTCTCTGGCGGTTTGCACGGCGTGGGTATTTCCGTGGTCAACGCGCTGTCGACCCTGGTGCGGGTCAAGGTCAAGCGCGATGGCAACGAGTACCAGATGACTTTCGCCGATGGCTACAAAGCCACCGACCTGGAAGTGATCGGCACCGTGGGCAAGCGCAACACCGGCACCAGCGTGTACTTTGCGCCGGACCCCAAGTATTTCGATTCGCCCAAATTCTCCATCAGCCGCCTCAAGCACGTGCTCAAGGCCAAGGCTGTGTTGTGCCCGGGGCTGCTGGTCAGCTTTGAAGACAAAGGTACCGGCGAGAAGGTCGAGTGGCACTACGAAGACGGCCTGCGCTCTTACCTGGAAGACTCGGTCAGCGACTTCGAACGCCTGCCCAACGAGCCGTTCTGCGGCAGCCTGTCGGGTAATAAAGAAGCGGTGGACTGGGCGCTGCTGTGGTTGCCCGAAGGTGGCGACAGCGTGCAGGAAAGCTACGTCAACCTGATCCCCACGGCCCAGGGCGGCACCCACGTCAACGGTTTGCGCCAAGGCTTGCTGGATGCCATGCGTGAGTTCTGCGAATACCGCAGCCTGTTGCCGCGCGGCGTCAAACTGGCGCCGGAAGACGTGTGGGAGCGCATCGCGTTCGTGCTGTCGATGAAGATGCAGGAACCGCAATTCTCCGGGCAGACCAAGGAGCGCCTGTCGTCCCGCGAGGCAGCGGCGTTTGTCTCTGGCGTGGTCAAGGACGCCTTCAGCCTGTGGCTCAACGAGCATCCGGAACTGGGCCTGGCCCTGGCGGAGCTGGCGATCAACAACGCCGGCCGGCGCTTGAAGGCGAGCAAAAAGGTCGAGCGCAAGCGCATCACCCAGGGCCCGGCACTGCCGGGCAAACTGGCCGATTGCGCCGGGCAAGACCCGATGCGTTCCGAGCTGTTCCTGGTGGAAGGTGACTCCGCCGGCGGTTCCGCCAAGCAAGCGCGGGACAAGGAGTTCCAGGCGATCCTGCCGTTGCGCGGCAAGATTCTCAACACCTGGGAAGTCGATGGCAGCGAAGTGCTCGCCAGCCAGGAAGTGCATAACATCGCGGTCGCCATCGGCGTCGATCCGGGCGCGGCAGACATGAGCCAGTTGCGCTACGGCAAGATCTGCATCCTCGCCGACGCCGACTCTGACGGCCTGCACATTGCTACCTTGCTGTGCGCGTTGTTCGTCCAGCATTTCCGCCCGTTGGTGGATGCCGGTCACGTCTACGTCGCCATGCCGCCGCTGTACCGCATCGACCTGGGCAAGGAAATTTTCTACGCCCTGGACGAAGCCGAGCGCGATGGCATCCTTGACCGCCTGGTGGCCGAGAAGAAACGCGGCAAGCCACAGGTCACGCGATTCAAGGGCCTGGGTGAAATGAACCCGCCGCAACTGCGCGAAACCACCATGGACCCGAACACCCGGCGCCTGGTGCAGTTGACCCTGGAAGACTTCGCCGCCACCTCGGAAATGATGGACATGCTGCTGGCGAAGAAACGCGCCGGCGACCGCAAGACCTGGCTTGAATCCAAAGGCAACCTGGCCGAGGTACTGGGCTGATGCGCACAGGCGTCGCCCTGGCGATCCTGATGTTGAGCGGGCTGGCGGTCACCCAGGTGGCCGCAGCCAGCGTGGCAGAGCTCAAACTGGTCTCGGAACACCCGGTTGACGGCATGCGCGGTGGGAACCTGTCGGGCCTGGCGTTGTGTGGCAACGAGCTGTGGACGGTTTCGGACCGCGATGACGACCAGATCTACCGCCTGGATACCCGTGCGCCGACCTGGAGCGCGCAAGCGCTGACGATCGACGTGCCGCCCGTGCCCGAGTCCGGCCTGCCTTGGGGCTTGCGTTCGCGCACCAAGGCCGCTTCGTTCATACGTGGTGGTGACCTGGACTTTGAAGGCATCAGTTGTGATGCCGCAGGCAACCGCTACATTGTCAGCGAAGCCCATGCCGCGGTGTTGCAGGTACCCGCAACGGGCGCACCCGAGTGGTTGAAAATCGCGCCGGGCATGGTGCGTGAAGCCAGGGCCAGTGGCATGTTGCTGCACTTTAATGCCTTGTTCGAAGGCCTGGCGGTAAACCCTGAAGGCAATCAGATCTGGCTGGCTGCCGAGCGCGAACGCCGTGGCCTGGTCTCGATCAAGCGTGGGCAGAGCGTATGGGATTGCGATGGCCGTTGTGTATTGTTGAGCGAGGCCGGCCAGGAAGTGCAACCGGCGCAGTTCCCCAACGCCAAGGCCGTGTCCAAGGACTTTGCTGACCTGTCGCTGTTCAACGGCAAGCTGTTTACCCTGGAGCGCAATGCGTTCCAGATCTGCCGGCGCGACCCGCTCACGGCCAAGGTTGAGCTGTGCTGGTCGTTTGCCGACGAAGCCCTGACGCCGCAGCGACGTTACCCACAGTCGTATGGCCTGGCTGAAGCCCTGTTGGTGGATGCCGACGGTGCCTGGGTCGGGATCGACAACAATTTCGGCCCGCGTGCCGATGGTGAAAAGCGTCCGATGGTCTATCGTTTTGCCGCTCCGGATGGTGGCTGGAGTGCCCAGCCATGAGTCGAGATTTTTTTGAATTGAATCAGCGCAGCGGCAGTTCCGCTGCGCCTTACCCCATGATGAGGCCCGCATGAGTGACATCCTCGCAGACAGCTTAGATGGCGTAGAACGCCGGTCGCTGGCTGAATTCACCGAAAATGCCTACCTCAACTACTCCATGTACGTGATCATGGACCGTGCCTTGCCGCATATCGGCGACGGCCTGAAGCCCGTGCAACGGCGCATCATCTACGCCATGAGTGAGTTGGGCCTGGACGCCGATTCCAAGCACAAGAAATCGGCGCGTACCGTCGGTGACGTGCTGGGTAAATTCCACCCCCACGGTGATTCGGCGTGCTATGAAGCCATGGTGCTGATGGCCCAGCCGTTCAGCTACCGCTATACCCTGGTGGACGGGCAGGGTAACTGGGGTGCACCGGATGACCCCAAATCCTTCGCCGCCATGCGTTACACCGAGGCGCGGCTGTCGCGTTATTCCGAAGTGCTGCTCAGCGAGCTGGGCCAGGGCACTGCCGACTGGGGGCCGAACTTTGACGGCACCCTCGACGAACCCCTGGTGTTGCCGGCGCGTTTGCCGAATATCCTGCTCAACGGCACCACCGGTATTGCGGTCGGCATGGCCACCGATGTGCCGCCGCACAACCTGCGCGAAGTCGCCACTGCCTGCGTGCGCTTGCTGGATGAGCCCAAAGCTACGGTCGAGCAGCTCTGCGAGCATATCCAGGGCCCGGATTACCCGACCGAAGCAGAAATCATCACGCCGCGCGCGGACCTGCTGAAGATGTACGAAACGGGCAAGGGCTCGGTGCGTATGCGCGCGGTGTACCACATCGAGGACGGCGACATTATTGTGACCGCGCTGCCGCACCAGGTATCGGGTGCCAAGGTGCTGGAGCAGATCGCCGCGTTGATGCAGGCCAAGCCGTCGAAATTGCCACAAGTGGCCGACCTGCGTGACGAGTCCGACCATGAGAACCCATGCCGCATCGTGATCATCCCGACCAACAGCCGGGTGGATCATGAAGTGCTGATGCAGCACTTGTTTGCCAGCACCGACCTGGAGTCCAGCTACCGGGTCAACGTCAATATCATCGGCCTGGACGGCAAGCCCCAGTTGAAGAACCTGCGCAATCTGCTGGTGGAATGGCTGGAATTCCGCGTGCAGACCGTGCGTCGCCGCCTGCAATTTCGCCTCGACAAGGTCGAGCGCCGCTTGCACCTGTTGGACGGCTTGCTGATCGCCTACCTCAACCTGGATGAAGTGATCCATATCATCCGTACCGCCGAGCATCCGAAGGCCGAGCTGATCGCGCGTTTCGAGCTGAGCGAAATCCAGGCGGACTACATCCTCGACACCCGCTTGCGCCAGTTGGCTCGCCTGGAAGAAATGAAGCTGCGCGACGAGCAGGATGCCCTGCTCAAGGAACAAGCCAAGCTGCAAGCCCTGCTGGGCAGCGAAGCCAAGCTCAAGAAGCTGGTGCGCAGCGAACTGATCAAAGACGCCGAAACCTATGGCGATGACCGTCGCTCGCCTATCGTCGAGCGCGCTGAAGCCAAGGCACTGACCGAAACCGAGCTGTTGCCCAACGAGAAAATTACCGTCGTTCTGTCGGAAAAGGGTTGGGTTCGCTCCGCCAAAGGGCATGATATTGACGCCACCGGCCTTTCGTACAAAGCCGGTGATGGCTTCAAGACCGCTGCCGCCGGGCGTTCCAATCAATTCGCGGTGTTTATCGACTCGACCGGGCGCAGTTATTCGGTGCCGGCCCACACCCTGCCGTCTGCACGGGGGCAGGGCGAGCCGTTGACCGGGCGCCTCACGCCGCCACCGGGGGCGAATTTCGAGTGCGTGCTGTTGCCGGACGATGATTCGCTGTATGTCATCGCCTCCGACGCCGGTTACGGTTTCGTGGTCAAGGGTGAAGACCTGCAGGCCAAGAACAAGGCGGGCAAGGCGCTGTTGAGCCTGCCGAACAATGCCAAGGTGATCCTGCCAAGGCCGGTGGAGGATCGGGAGAGTAACTGGCTGGCGTCGGTGACCACCGAAGGGCGCTTGCTGGTGTTCAAGATCAGCGACTTGCCGCAGCTGGGCAAGGGTAAAGGCAACAAGATCATCGGGATTCCCGGTGACCGGGTGGCCAGTCGCGAGGAGTATGTGACTGACATCGCCGTGGTCCCGGAAGGTTCTACCCTGGTGCTCCAGGCCGGCAAGCGCACGTTGTCATTGCGCCCTGACGACCTTGAACACTACAAGGGTGAGCGTGGCCGGCGAGGTAACAAACTGCCACGAGGCTTCCAGCGAGTGGATGCCTTGCTGGTCGAAACGCCGGTTTAAGCGGTACTAGAGGCCTCGATCTACGATTTAACGCGTAGATCGATGCTTTCGCGCTGGAGTCATGGCGCATATTCACGGATGATATGGCCTTTCCAGCGCCGGCGTGGCCGAGCGTGTTCAGGTTATTTTTAGTATTACATTGTGGTTCGCCTTGTGGCAGCCACTTGGATGGGATGATGACTGCTCCACGCCTTCCTCTATTTTTGATGCTCGCTGGCCTTTTGGGGTTGGCGGGTTGCAGCACACATCAACCGGTGTCGCTGTACCAGCTGGACAGCGGAAGTCCGGCTCAGCCAGCCCAAACCGCTGGCATGGCCGTATTGCTGGGGCCGGTAGTGGTTGCCGATTACCTGCAACGCGAAACCCTGCTTCAACGTCAGAACGACGGCAGCCTGCAAGGTTCCACAGATGGTCGTTGGGCCGGTAGCCTGTCGTCGGATATCAACCAGTTGATGTTGCGTCAGGTCGCCGGCCAGCTGGACAGCCAGCGTGTGGTCCTGGCACCGGGACCCTCCGGGTTTACCCCGGATGTACAGGTGTTGCTGACCATTACGCGGCTGGATTCCGGCAAGTCGCAACCGGCGATCCTGGATGCACAGTGGCGCCTGATCGACCGTCGCGGGCAGGTGCGGGACAACCGCATTGTGCATCTGCAGGAAGAGCACGCCGGCACCACTGCGTCCCAGGTCCAGGCCCAGGGTGTGCTGTTGCAGCACTTGGCACAGCAGTTGTCGGTGGCGCTCAAACCATTGGCCAACCAGCCGCCGATTGCCGAAGCGCAACCGCGTAAGCAGGCCCCCGCCCAGGCCAAGCCTGCGGCCCCGGAAAAACCGAAGATGCCGATGGCCACGCCGATTCGTACGGACTTGGAAGTGTTCAGATTCTGATCTGAATGGCGCACAAACAAAAGGCCCGCTGAATAAGCGGGCCTTTTTGTTGGGCTGCGATTTAAGCTGCACCACAACCCAAATGGGGGGGGCTTGTGTGTGAGCGGGCTTGCTCGAGAATCAGGTGTGTCAGGGGCGCATCAGCTGACTGACACGCCGCCTTCGCGAGCAAGCCCGCTCCCACATAAGCCCAGCTCCACAGTAGGTATAACGCTATGCCTCAGGGCTTACGGGTCTCATGCATCCGCGCCAACTGACGCTCCAGCATCGACGGATACGGCTCCATCAACCGCTCCACACAACTGGCCCCTTCAGGGCTGGCAATCGGGCGGATACGTGCGCGTTGGCGGATCAGCGTGTCCTCACTGATCTTGCGCTCCACCAGCAGCAGGTTACGGCTGTGCTGGGACAAGGCCAGGGCATCCTGGGCGATTTCGGTCAGCAGCAGGTCGATCTGGCTGATGCCAAACAGGTCGTCACCCACGGTTAGACCCAGCTGCAGTTGCAGGGTAATGCCGCTGTCGGCTACTTCGATCTGCAGGGCATGGCCCAGGGCGCGCAACAGCTCGCCGCAGCAGATGGCATTGGTCAGGTAGTCCTCGCCGCTGTCTTCGCTGTGGAACAGCATCAGCGTGCTGCCATCGTTCAGGGTGTGCAGTTCGCTCTGGTAGAGCGAAGCGGCCTGGTCGAGGCAGTCACGGTAGCGTTCGAGCAGTTCGGTCAGGCGGGCGCGGGGCAGGCGGCGCAGTTGCTCCTGGGCACCCAGTTGCACGGCGAGTACAGCACTGTGCTGTGGCTCGGCGTTCTTGACCGCAACCGGTTTGGGCGCAGCGACTGGGGCGGCTGCCGAGGTGTCGCGCAGGTCGGCGAACGGGTCTTCGTCGTCCAGCTCGTCTTCCTCGGCCTTGATCACATGGCGCGGCGCAGGCTTGAGGCCGGCCACCGGGGCGCTTTCGTCGAAGCCTGGGTCGCGCAGGTCGCGCACTTCAAACTCAGGCTCGTCGTTGTAGTCCTCGGTGTCGTCGTACTCAGGCTCGGGCTCGACTTCAGGCGCTTTCGGCTCCGGGGCAAAGCTGGTGTGGAGCTGGCGCGCGAGGTCGCCGATTTCGTCCTGGCGATCGGTGGCCGGGGTGTGTTCGTCGATATCTCGCAGCCAGATGCGCAGTTGCATCAACGGCGTGGAGATATGCCGACCAAGGCGCAGGCTCAAGGCCAGGGCCAAGGCCAGCAGGATCGCGCTCAGGATGCCCATGCTTTGCAGGCTGATGGTCATCGGCTGCTGGAACTGTTGCATATCAAGGCTGATACGCAGTTGGCCGGCCTTCACGTCCTGGAACGTGATATTGCTCTGATACAGGCCTTCGGCCTCACCGAGCAGGCCGTTTTTCGGGCGCTGCCCGGCCTCGGCCATGATCCGGTTGTCCACGCTATAGATGGCGGCGTGGGCCACCAGCGGGTTCTTGGTCAGGTTGTTGAGCAATACGTTGAGGCTGAGGATGTCGTTGGACACCAGCAACTCAGTCGCCGAAGTGGCAGTCTGGGTTGTCAGGCTCGCGCCCAGGGCGTCAGCTTGCTCGTGCATGGCCTGCTTGAACTGCAAACCCATCACGCAGGCGTAGATCACCAGGGCCAGAGCGACCAGGATCACGTTATGGCTGGCGATGCGCAATGCAATCGGTACACGGCGATGGCGCAGTGCCCGGAAGATCAGCAGGAAGAAGTTATCGGTTTTTACTGGCGTGGGCCGGTTCACTTGCGCTCGGCTCTTGGTCCGTGAAGTTGACGCGCAGTATAGCGACAGGCCCCTGGCCGGCAAAGCGCTGCCTGTGCCCGATGGTCACTGAAAGTGGGTAGAATGCGGTTTTTTTCCAGCCTGGGGGTGCGCTTTGCGCGAAATTGTCCTGATCAACATCACGGGTGAAGACCGACCGGGTCTCACTGCAGCCATTACCGGCGTCCTGGCCCAGGGTGGTGTGAACATTCTCGACATCGGCCAGGCAGTGATCCACGACACCTTGTCGTTCGGCATCCTGGTGGAGATACCCAGCACCGAACAGGCCTCCTCGGTACTCAAGGACATCCTGTTTACGGCGTATAAGCTCGATCAACAGGTACGTTTCACCCCGGTGTCCGAAGCTGACTACCAGCACTGGGTCGAAGGCCAGGGTAAAAAACGCCATATCGTCACCCTGTTGACCCGCAAGGTAACGGCTGAGCAACTGCAGCGCGTCAGTTCGATCACCGCGCAATACGGATTGAATATCGACCATATTGACCGTCTGTCGGGTCGCATGCCATTGGACACCCCGGCTGACAAAGGCAAGGGCTGCATCGAGTTCTCCGTGCGCGGTGAACCGGCTGACGCGCAAGCGCTGCGCGCCGACTTCCTGAGCGTGGCCCAGGAACTGAATGTCGATATCGCCTTCCAAGAAGACTCCCTGTTCCGTCGCAACCGCCGCTTGGCGGTGTTCGACATGGACTCCACCTTGATCGAAGCCGAAGTCATCGATGAGCTGGCCAAGGCGGCCGGTGTGGGCGAGCAAGTTTCTGAGATTACCGAGCGCGCGATGGCCGGCGAGCTGGATTTTCGTGCCAGCTTCAAGGAGCGTCTTGCGCTGCTCAAGGGCCTGGACGTGGGCGTGTTGGACTCGATCGGCGCGTCGCTGCGCCTGACTGAAGGCGCCGAAACCCTGTTCGCCGAACTCAAGCGACTGGGCTACAAGACCGCCATCCTGTCCGGCGGCTTCACGTACTTCGCCAAGCAGTTGCAGGCCAAGCTGGGCATTGACTATGTATTCGCCAACGAGCTGGAAGTGGTGGATGGCAAAGTGACTGGCGTCGCGGTGGAGCCGATTGTCGACGCCCAGCGCAAGGCCGACCTGCTCAAGGAATTGGCCCATAAGGAAGGCTTGCGCCTGGAGCAGACCATTGCGGTCGGCGACGGCGCCAATGACTTGCCGATGCTGGCGATTGCCGGGTTGGGCGTAGCGTTCCGTGCCAAACCGTTGGTCAAGCAATCGGCCAAGCAGGCGATTTCGACACTGGGGCTGGATGGCGTGCTGTATCTGCTGGGCTTGCGTGACCGCGACGGTCAGCTATAAGCCGATCTCACTGTCACTGATCGTTCCCACGCTCTGCGTGGGAACGCCTCCAGTGACGCTCTGCGTCACGCTTTGGGCGCAGAGCGCCTCGGGCTGCATTCCCACGCGGAGCGTGGGAACGATCAACTGCAATATCAGGCTTTAGCGGCGGCGATACCCTGGCCCATCTGCACCGGCGTACCCGCTGCCAGTTCTTCAGCCCACTTCACCTGGTCCGGCCCGAACAGCACGATGGCAGTGGAGCCCAGTTTGAAACGACCCAGTTCCGCACCCTTGTCCAGATGAATCGGCGCGCGGGCCGCTTCGTCGTAGCGGAAGGTTTTCAGCTCGCGTTTCGGCGGCGTTACCAAACCGGCCCACACGGTTTCAATCGACGCAACGATCATCGCACCTACCAACACCACGGCCATCGGGCCGCGTTCGGTGTCGAACAAGCAGACAACGCGCTCGTTACGGGCGAACAGTTCCGGCACGTTTTCGGCGGTGGTCTGGTTGACCGAGAAAATCCGCCCTGGCACATACACCATCTCGCGCAGGGTACCGGCCAGTGGCATGTGCACCCGGTGGTAGTCCTTGGGCGACAGGTAAATTGTCGCGAACTCGCCGCCCATGAACGGCGCAGCCATTGCGGCATCGCCACCGAGCAGTTCCAGCACGCTGAAGCTGTGGCCCTTGGCCTGGAAGATACGGCCATGTTCGATCGGGCCTAGCTGGCTGACCGCGCCATCGGCAGGACTCAACACTGCACCTGGGGTTGGATCCAACGGGCGGGCGCCGTCTTTCAGCGCGCGGGTGAAGAAGGCGTTGAAGTGCTCATAGGCGCTCAGGTCTTCCACCAGGGCCTGGGACATGTCCACCTGGTAGCGCTTGGCGAACCAGGCAGTGAAGGCGTTCTTGAACCAGCGCACGCGGCACTCGGCGATGCAACCAGCCAGGCGCGACAGCAAGTGGTGCGGCAGCAAGTACTGGCTGAGGATAAACAACTGCTTTTTCATAACTGTCCTTAAACCTTAAATCTCAACGGGGGTGTCGGGGTGGTTGCCCCATTCGCCCCAGGAACCGGCATAACCTTTGACTCGCGGATAACCGAGCGCCTTGGCCACCAGGTAGGTGAAGCCAGAGCGGTGGTGAGTCTGGCAGTGGGTGATGATTTCTTTGTCTTTGGTCAGCCCGAGGTCTTCGAGGATTTGCGGCATGTCACGGCGGATACGCAGGTTGCGCGTCTTGTCCATGCCGGCAGTCCATTCGAAGTTCACCGCGCCGGGAATGTGGCCGCCCTTGGCTGCGAGCACTTTCTCGCCGGAATACTCCAGCGGGCCACGAGCGTCCCAGATCCCCAGGTCGGCCGCGCCGAGGCGGCTTTGCAGGTATTCGCGGGTGGCTGTGGGGCCGTCGTGCAGCGTAAGGCTGACCGGGCCGCCGGCTGCTGGGGGCACATCGGTGGAAAGCGGGTGCCCTTCCTCCAGCCAAGCCAGCAGGCCGCCGTCGAGGTAGTGATATTTCTGGTGGCCGATCACGTCGAGCATCCAGATAAAACGCCCGGCCCAACCGCCGCCTTCGTCGTCGTAGACCACATAGGTGGCGTCCGGGGTGTGGCCCAGTTCGCCGAACAGTTTTTCCAGGTCGGCCTTGCTTGGTAGCAGGCCGGGTGCCGGTGGCTGTCCCAGTTGGGTGCGCTTGGGGTCAACGAAATGCGCGCCGGGGATATGCCCTTCGGCGTAGCGGGCGACACTGGTGAGGTCTACCAGTATCAAGAGCTTGGAATCGAGGCGACCCAACAGGTCGGCGGATTCGATCACCAGCGGCAAGCCAGAGAAGTCAGGCATGTGAGGTCTCCTGGGCACAAATGTTGGCGATAAAGGCCGGTGATTGTAGCGCAAGCATCAGGCGCTGCGGTTGGTAAAGCTGTGCAGGGCTTTCTCGATGCATTGGGCGGTTTTGCCGAACGCCTGCACGGTGGTTTCCGAGAACGGCCCGCCGCCCTGGTCCGCCACGATCAGCATGACCACACGGCCGTTGCAGCTCAGTGAGCGCAGTAGCAGATGCTCGCCAATAAACAGACGACGCAGGATCGGTGGCAGCAATGCGGAAAACTGCGCATGGTTGTCGGGGTTCAGGCGTACCTGGGCGGACTTTTCCAGCAGGCGTTGCAGCAGTGTGCTGTTCACCACATCCAGGCTCAGGTGAGCCGCGTCCTTGGGCAGGCCGTCGGCCTGGTGTACACGCAAGGTGCTCAAGGCGCGATCTGCCATGAATATCAGTACCCGCTGCATGCCACTGGCGACCAGGGCTTCCTTGGCGCAAGTGGTCAGGTGCATGGCGTTGGCAAAGCGGCTCGGCTCCACCAGCAACTCGGTGCAGCGCGTGCGCCACACGGCCAAGGCTTCGGCCGTGGGCGGTGGTGCAGGCAGCAAGCCGCGATGGACTTTGTGCACATGCCACGGCCAGATCAGCGACAGCGCCGGGTGCCAGAGATCGGGCATCAAGGTGGTGCGAGCGCTGGTCACCGCTTGCTGGTGGGCTTGCTGTTGCACATCGCTCAATGGCGTTTGCAGGTACAGCGACGTCAGGTATTGCCAGCGCTCTGTGTGCGGGCAGGTCCAGGATTCCTGGGCCGACATCGCCAGGCCATTGGCCAGCAATACGGTATTGGCCGGCTGGTTCAGCCAGCGTCGCAGGTTGGGCTCGGCATCGAGCAATTGCTGGTGACGCAGGGCATCGTCTTGACGGGCAATGTGCAGCGCCTTGACCAGCAGGCGTTGCTCGGCCAACAGCAACTTGTAGCCCTGTGAAACCCAGATCGGCAGGTGCCAGGCTTCGGTCAGGCCCAGGCACAGGTCGAGCAAGCGCACGCCGAACAGCTGTTGCTCGACCTGGCGTGCCGATTGGCCTTTATGGATCACCCGCAACTCCCACTCTTCCAAAAGCTTGGGGTAGGCGACGGCCATCGGCCACAGTGGCGACAAAAACAGCAGGCTGCCCCAGTGGATGTCCTGCCACAACCGCGCCAGGCGACTGCCGAACAAACCGTTAGCTTGCTGGGATGCGTGCTGGCTGATTAGCAACAGTTGACGCAAGGCCACGGGGATTTCCCGGGCGGGTACCGAAGGCAGGCGCGCCAACAGCTCTTCGGCACGTTTGAGGCCAAGACGGTTAAGTGCGACTTCAAGGTTTTCCGCAGGTTCGGCCAGGCTGCCGTGGGCTTGGCTGTTGGCTTCGCGCATCACACTCAGCACCAGGGCCGGACTGTTTTGCATCAACTCAGCAATATCTCGCAATGAACTGCGGCTATCGCGAATAGCTTTGCACACGCGTTCGTGGCTGGCCTGGGGCACGGGCAGCAGCACGTCGTCCAGGCACTTGATCCAAGCGGCGAGGGTAGTGGGGCGGTTTGTTGGGGTTGTCGTTTCAATTGCCATGATTGGGGCGCGATCATCACTTGCGTTCAACACGCCCGGAACGGGCCGAATTGGCTTTTCGCCTTAACGGGCTATAGTCTGGCGCAGTTTTGCCGATAAGTAGAACAAGAGTTTTCTGCTGCACCCAATATGTCCATGAACCCGACGGCGCAAGTACCCCTCTCCTATGGCTAAAATTATCGGCATCATTGTCGTCATCGCAAGTGTGCTCGGAGGGTACGTCCTCTCCCACGGTAAAATCGCCGCACTGATCCAGCCTTTCGAAGTGCTGATTATCGGCGGTGCAGCGTTCGGCGCATTTTTGCAGGCCAACCCAGGCTATATGACCATGCACGTGGTCAAGAAGTCCCTGGGCATGTTCAGCTCGCGCTTCTCCCACACGTTTTATCTGGAAGTGCTGGGGCTGATCTACGAGATCCTCAACAAAAGCCGCCGCGAAGGCATGATGGCGATCGAAGGCGATATCGAAGACGCCGCGGCCAGCCCGATTTTTGCCAAGTACCCGGCCGTGCTCAAAGACGAGCGCATGACCGCGTATATCTGTGATTACCTGCGCATCATGTCCTCCGGCAACATGGCGCCCCACGAGCTGGAAGGCCTGTTCGACATGGAGTTGTTCAGCCTCAAGGAAGAGCTGGAGCATCCTTCCCACGCCGTGACCGGCATCGCCGACGGCATGCCCGGTTTCGGTATTGTCGCGGCGGTACTGGGTATCGTGGTGACCATGGCGTCCCTGGGCGAAGGCGATCAGGCGGCCATCGGCATGCACGTAGGTGCGGCGCTGGTGGGGACCTTCTTCGGTATTCTCGCCGCCTATGGTTTCTTCGGCCCGCTCGCCACCTCACTGGCCCACGATGCCAAGGAAGAGATCAACCTCTACGAAGCGATCAAGGCGTGCCTGGTGGCATCGGCGTCGGGCATGCCGCCGTCGTTGGCCGTGGAGTTCGGGCGCAAGGTGTTGTACCCGAAACACCGCCCAAGTTTCTCCGAGCTGGAACAAGCGGTTCGCGGTCGCTAAGCCATGGAAAACAACCAGCCGATCATCATCAAGCGCGTCAAGCGCTTCGCTGCGGGGCACCATGGCGGCGCCTGGAAAATCGCCTTCGCCGACTTTGCCACGGCGATGATGGCGTTCTTCCTGGTGTTGTGGCTGATGTCCACCGCTACGCCAGAACAGAAAATCGCCATCGCCGGCTACTTCAAGGACCCGATTGGCTTTTCGGAAAGCGGTACGCCGTTTGTCATTGACCTGGGCGGCTCGCCGGAACTGGCGCCCGAGCGCACCATCAACCCGGAAGTGCAAACTGAATCGCCTCAGGAAAAAATCCCGATCGAGCGCGACACTGTCGAATCCATGGCCGAGCAGGTCGAACAGGAGCGACTGGAACTGTTGCTGCAGGAATTGCAGAACAAGGTTGAAGAAAACCCACAGTTGCTGAAGTTCAAGGACCAGATTTCCTTCGAGATCACCCCCGAGGGGCTGCGCATCCAGATTACCGATGCCGCCAACCGGCCGATGTTCGACTCGGGCAGTGCGCGCTTGAAGCCGTACTTTGAAGACATCCTGCTGGCCATGGCTGACACCATCAAGGCGGTGCCCAACAAGATCAGCATCAGCGGGCACACCGACGCCAAACCCTACGCGGGCCAGGGTGATTTCGGCAACTGGGAGCTCTCGGCCAACCGCGCCAATGCTGCCCGGCGTGCGCTAGTGGCCGGCAGCTACCCGGACCCGCAAGTGGCGCGGGTGGTGGGCTTTGCCTCCTCGCAGCTGTTTGATCCCAAAGACCCGTACAACCCGGTCAACCGCCGTATCGACATCGTGGTGCTGACCAAAAAAGCCCAGCGTGCGATTGAAGGCGATCAACCACCGCTACCGGCACCGACCCAGGGCGACGGTGCGCCAGGCGAAGTGCCGGCCGACCCGAACGCGCTGCCTCCGGAGCAGGAACCGCTGCCAGCCCATGAGCTGCGCCAGAAGCTGAACCTGTTTGATGACGGGGGCGTCAAGGATCCTACGGCGCCTGCACCGGGGTCATAGTTGATCTAAGCGCTGGAAACGTAAACGCCCCGATCATTCGGGGCGTTTTCATGTGTGTTCAAAGTGGGAGGTACGCTTTGACACCACTGACTACGCCTCGCATGTCGTCGGCGCACAGGCGTGGGACGAAGTACTCTCGACCTTTGGAGCGAGTCTTTCTATGCAACTTGTCGAGGCGCTCAAAGCTGACGGTATAAATCATGTCGCACTTCACCCATAGCTCTTTATAGCCATCGGATTGAAGTGGATTGGTGCGTAGCAAATGGTGCCAGTCGTATTGGGTCGCTGGTGCAGTAGACGAGATTGGCACCACGGTGCAGAGCTTGCGACTGTGGGTCGCGGTAGGAGATATCACTACGACTTTGCGGATCTTCAGCATTTCCGGGGCGACAAAGCCTCGGGTGAAGTCACACAGCAAAACGTCGCCTTGTTTGGGGTGATAGTAGAGAGCCAAATGTTAATTCCCCGCAAAAAGCAAAGCCGCCCGAAGGCGGCTTCATTCGACACGCAGCGGAGCTTGCTTCGCCCCTTCTGCGCCGCTGGATCAACTCCGAAAAGGATCCAGACTCCTGCCAGCTTTCGCTGGTGACGGAGCAATTATGAGCATCAGGAAATCCGAATACAAGCTGGCATGTGCGTATCAGCCACCCAGTTGACTCGAATTCTTGATGCCTGCTCCTGTTAAATCAATGGGCTAGGGCTTTCAGCCCGCTGGTTTATGTGTATCAAGAAATTGACCGTCAATAGCTGCTCTCAGGCAAGCTCGCAATAATCGACCGATAGCTGTTCATCCGCTGCTGCTGCACGCGCCCATCTTCCAGTGCCTTGAGCAACGCACAACCCGGCTCGCGGTCGTGTTTGCAGTCGCGGAAGCGGCAGGTGCCGATCAGGTCGTTGAACTCGATGAAGCCCGCTTCCACATCGCTGCGGCTGACGTGGCCCAAGCCGAATTCACGGATACCCGGTGAGTCAATCAACTCGCCGCCGCCCGGGAAGTGGAACAACCGCGCGGTGGTGGTGGTGTGGGTGCCCTGGCCGGACAGTTCCGACAGCGGGCCCACGCGGGTTTCGACTTCAGGCAACAGGCTGTTGACCAGCGACGACTTGCCCACGCCTGACTGGCCGACGAACACGCTGATCCGCCCGTCCAACTGCTGTTGCAGTTGTTCCATGCCGTTGCCGTGGTGAGCCGACACTTCCAGCACCGGGTAGCCCAGGGTGCGGTAGACCGCCAGCAACGCATTGAGCGCCGGGGCGTTTTGCTCGTCGATCAGGTCGAATTTGTTCAGCAGCAGCAACGGGCGGATGCCAGCATGCTCGGCCGCGACCAAGTAGCGGTCGATCAGGTTGGCATGGGGCTCGGGCAGTGGCGCGAACACGATCACGATCATGTCGACGTTGGCCGCCACCGGCTTGAGCTGCCCACGGCTGTCGGGGCGGCGCAGCTCGGTACTGCGCGGCAACTGGGCGACGATGACGCCGATGCCCTGGTTGCCGGCACGCCACACCACCTTGTCGCCGGTGACCAGTGCGGGCAGGTTGGCGCGCAAGTGGCAACGGAACACCTGGCCCGCGAGTTCGCCTTCGAGCGCCTCGACTTCGACCTGCACACCAAAGTGCGCGATCACCAAGCCGGTTTGTTCGGGCCCCAGGTCGCCGCCCTCGAGCGCTTCCACGGCGGAGGATTCACGTTTGGCGGCGCGGGCGGCGCGTTCACCTTGAATCTTTTCGATGCGCCAGTTTTGGCGACGGTTGAGCTGGCGTTTGGCCATTGGTGTTCCGTGTCGATAATGCAAAAGTTGGGTAAAACGGTCGCGAGTCTAGCACGCCCCCGCCTGCTAAACTGCCCGGCTACGCCAAGGTGCCAAGAGAATCAAGCCATGCAAAACCCACAGAACCTGATTTGGATCGATCTGGAAATGACCGGTCTGAACCCCGACACCGACGTCATCATCGAGATGGCGACCATTGTCACCGACAGCAACCTCAACACCTTGGCCGAAGGCCCGGTGATCGCCATCCACCACAGCGACGCCGTACTCGCCACCATGGACGAGTGGAACACCCGCACCCACGGTAACTCCGGGCTGACCCAGCGCGTGCGCGACAGCCGCATCAGCATGGCCGAAGCCGAGGCCGAAACCATCGCCTTCCTGGAAAAATGGGTGCCCAAGGGCAAATCGCCGATCTGCGGCAACAGCATCTGCCAGGACCGTCGCTTCCTTTATACGCACATGAAGGGGCTGGAAAGTTATTTCCACTACCGCAACCTGGACGTGTCGACCTTGAAGGAACTGGCTGCGCGTTGGGCGCCGGAAGTCAAAGACAGCTTCCATAAAGGCAGCACGCACCTGGCGCTGGATGATATTCGCGAGTCGATTGCCGAGTTGCAGCATTACCGCAAGCATTTCATCAAGGCTTGATTCTACGGCGCCAGTGAAGGTGCCATCGCAGGCAAGCCAGCTCCCACATTTGGCTGCATTCGTAAATTCAAAGTGTGGGAGCTGGCTTGCCTGCGATACAGGCGACGCGGTTTATCGCCAAGTGCCCCCTTTTGGTGCCCTCGGCAAATGATTAGACTGCCGGCCTCTCTGTCAGGATCGCCATCATGTTGCTGATGCTCTACCTCGTCGCCATCACCGCCGAAGCCATGACTGGCGCCCTGTCCGCGGGGCGGCGTGGCATGGACTGGTTTGGCGTGGTGCTGATCGCTTGCGTGACAGCCCTGGGCGGCGGTTCGGTGCGCGATGTGTTGCTCGGCCACTACCCGCTGACCTGGGTCAAACACCCGGAGTACCTGGTGCTGACCTCCGTTGCGGCATTGGTGACGATCTTTATCGCGCCGTTGATGCGCCACCTGCGCTCGCTGTTCCTGGCGCTGGATGCGGTGGGGTTGGTGGCCTTCACCCTGATCGGCTGCATGACCGCCCTGGAAATGGGTCACGGTATGTTGGTGGCGTCGGTCAGCGGGGTCATCACCGGGGTATTCGGCGGCATCCTGCGGGATATCTTCTGTAACGACATCCCGCTGATCTTCCGCCGCGAGCTGTATGCCAGCGTGTCGTTCCTGGCTGCCTGGTTCTACTTGCTGTGCCTGTACCTGGAGCTGCCCAGCGAGCAAGCGATTCTGCTGACGCTGTTCAGTGGCTTCCTGTTACGCCTGCTGGCGATCCGGTTTCACTGGGAAATGCCCAAGTTCGTCTACAACGACGATGTGCACTAGCGCGCAGCGTGTTGCTCCAGCGCCCATTCCACGTGTTCGCGTACCAACTCCGACGGGTAGTCCCGCCGCGCCTTCAAGGCTTCCAGCACTGGAATGCTGGAGGGCGCATTACCCAGGCCCACCGCCAGGTTGCGCAACCAGCGCTCGTAACCGGCGCGGCGCAGGGGCGAGCCCTCGGTGCTGCTGAGGAATTTATCCTCGTCCCACATAAACAATTCGGCCAGTTCTGCGTTATCCAGATTGTGCCGTGGCTTGAAATCGCTTTCGGCGGTAGGTCGAGCGAAACGATTCCACGGGCAAACGATCTGACAGTCATCGCAGCCAAATACCCGGTTGCCGATCAGTGGGCGCAGATCTTCGGGGATGGCACTCTTGAGTTCGATGGTCAGGTACGAAATGCAGCGTCGCGCGTCCAGCACGTAAGGGCCAACGAAGGCGTTGGTGGGGCAGATGTCCAGGCACGCCGTGCAGCGGCCGCAGTGTTCTGTGGCGTGGGGTAGGTCTACCGGCAACGGTAGATCGACAAACAGTTCGCTCAGGAAGAAATAACTGCCGGCCTTGCGGTTGAGAACCAGGGTGTTTTTACCGATCCAGCCCAGGCCCGCTTGCTCGGCAATGGCTTTTTCCAGGACGGGCGCGCTGTCGACAAAGGCGCGAAAGCCGAACGGCCCGATCTGCGCCTGGATGCGGTCGGCCAGTTGCTGCACGCGCTTGCGGATCAGCTTGTGGTAGTCGCGGCCCAGGGCGTAGCGCGATATATAGGCTTTTTCCGGCTGGGCCAGTAGTTGCGCCATCTGGGTGTCGCCGGGCAGGTAGTCCATGCGCAGTGACACCACGCGCAAGGTGCCGGGCACCAGCTCGTCGGGGTGGGAGCGTTTGCTGCCGTGGGCGCCCATGTATTCCATCTCGCCGTGGTAACCCGCGTCGAGCCAGCGTTGCAGGTGCTGTTCATGCTCAGCCAGGTCGAGGCCGCTGATGCCGACTTGCTGAAAGCCCAGCTCGCGACCCCAGTCTTTGATCGATTGGGCGAGGGCGGGCAGATCGGAGGTAATAGCAGGCATGAGACACGGGAAACCACAGGTTAGATGCGTATAATTCTGCCAGACATCGGAGCTTGAAGACGCATGCCTCAGACAAAACACCCAATTACCGACGTTCAGCTGTTGTTGCCCGGCCATTTGCCGCAACTGGCTGCGCGTTCCCCGGACGCCCATAAGGGCCAATTCGGCCACCTGCTGGTCATCGGTGGTGACCGTGGCGTTGGCGGCGCGGCGTTGCTGAGCAGCGAAAGCGCCTTGCGCAGCGGCGCCGGCATGGTCTCGCTGGCGACGCGGCCGGAACACGTACCGGCCGCTCTGGCTCGGCTGCCGGAGGTCATGGCCGTCGGCGTGAGCTCGGCCAACCAGTTGATGGGCCTGCTGGAAAAAATCTCGGTGATCGTCATTGGCCCAGGCCTGGGCGATGCCGCCTGGGGCAAGAGCCTGTTGTCGGTCGCGGCCAATGCCAGCCAGCCGCAGGTGTGGGATGCCGATGCGCTCAATCAACTGGCCACTGGCAGCGTCGAGCTGCCGGCCAACTGTGTAATTACCCCTCATCCGGGCGAAGCTGCGCGTTTGTTGGGGCTCTCGACAGCCGAGGTTCAGGCTGATCGCCTTAAGGTGGCGCGCGCGTTGAGCCAAAGATTCAATGCCGTGACTATCCTCAAGGGTGCAGGCAGTTTGATTGCCAGCCCGGATGGGCGTGTGTCGCGGTGTGATCAAGGCCACCCGGCGATGGCAACAGCTGGGCTCGGTGATGTTTTGGCCGGTCTGGTCGGGGCACTATTGGCTCAGGGTATGCCCGCGTACGAAGCGAGCTGCCTGGCCGTGTGGTTGCACGCGACCGCCGGAGACCGCCAGGGCAGTTTTGGTCGCGGCTTGGCCGCCAGCGACCTGATGCCCGCCATTCGTCAATTGCTGGAGGAGCAGTCGCCGTGCCTGAAGTAATTCTTTTCCTGGCAGATGAAGAGGCCATGGTCGCGTTGGGTCAGCGTATTTCGCAGGTCACGCAAGGGGCCGGGTTGATCTTTCTCGAGGGCGACCTGGGCGCAGGCAAAACCACATTGTCCCGGGGGATTATTCGCGGCCTTGGCCATACCGGCGCGGTAAAAAGCCCGACCTTCACGTTGGTCGAGCCTTACGAGATCGGCGACGTGCGTGCTTTCCACTTCGACCTCTATCGCCTGGTCGATCCGGAAGAGTTGGAGTTCATGGGCATCCGTGATTACTTCGACGATGATGCGCTGTGCCTGATCGAGTGGCCAAATAAAGGCACAGGCTTTTTGCCAAAGCCGGACCTGACCATTACCATTACGCCGCATGAGCACGGACGTCAGCTGAAGTTGTTGCCCCAGAGCCCACGCGCTGAGTCGTGGTGTGCTGCTCTGGCATTGGAATTCAAATAATTGGTGGGGTTAGGTATGCGCTTTCGCGCGTTGGTTGCTGTCGTGGGGGTGTTGCTTGCGGCAATGACTGTCAATGCTCTGGCTGCTTCACAGGTGAAAAGTGTTCGCCTGTGGCGAGCGCCGGATAACACGCGACTGGTGTTCGACCTGTCTGGCCCGGTCCAGCACAGCGTCTTTACCTTGACGGCGCCTGATCGCCTGGTGATCGATATCAACGGTGCCAGCCTGGCCGCGCCGCTGAAAGTCTCCACCGCCAACACGCCCATTACCGCCATGCGCTCGGCCCAGCGTACGCCGACCGACCTGCGTGTGGTCATCGACCTGAAAAAGGCCGTAACCCCCAAAAGCTTCTCCCTGGCCCCCAACGCCCAGTACGGCAACCGCCTGGTGGTCGACCTGTTCGACAACCCCGCCGACGCCGCACCGCCGCCTGCGCCAACGCCGAGCGTGGCGACGGTGCCTGCGGTGCCGGTCAACCCTTCGCAACCCCAGGTCAAGCTGCCACCACCGCCGCCTGCCCCTGCAGGCAAGCGCGACATTATCGTGGTGATCGACGCCGGCCATGGTGGCGAAGACCCTGGGGCTTCCGGCTCCCGCGGCCAGCATGAGAAAGACGTGGTGCTCGCCATCGCCCGTGAACTGCAGCGCCAGGTCAACGGCATGAAAGGCTACCGCGCCGAGCTGACCCGTACCGGTGACTACTTCATTCCGTTGCGTGGCCGTACCGAAATTGCCCGTAAGAAGGGCGCTGACCTGTTCGTGTCCATTCACGCCGACGCCGCGCCTTCAACCGCTGCCTTTGGCGCCTCGGTATTTGCCCTGTCGGATCGCGGCGCTACCTCCGAGACTGCGCGCTGGCTGGCCGACAGTGAAAACCGTTCCGACTTGATCGGCGGGGCCGGCAACGTCTCCCTTGATGACAAGGACAAGATGCTCGCAGGCGTACTGCTCGACCTGTCGATGACCGCCTCGCTGACCTCCAGCCTCAACGTGGGCCAGAAAGTCCTGAGCAATATCGGCCGCGTGACCTCGCTGCACAAGCAGCGCGTAGAACAAGCCGGGTTCATGGTGTTGAAATCGCCGGATATCCCGTCGATCCTGGTGGAAACCGGGTTTATCTCCAACGCCAACGAAGCGTCGAAACTGGCCAGCGCCAGCCACCAGCAAGCGCTGGCGCGCTCCATCAGCGCCGGTGTGCGCCAGTTCTTCCAGCAGAACCCGCCGCCGGGCACCTATATCGCCTGGCTGCGCGACTCCGGCAAAATCGCCCAGGGCCCGCGTGACCATCGTGTGCAGCCCGGTGATACCGTCGCCATGCTGGCGGTCCGTTTCCAGGTCACGCCTGCAGCCTTGCGCAGCGCCAATAACCTGAAAACCGACGAGTTGAAGATCGGCCAGGTGTTGACCATCCCCGGCACCTCATTGGCGGCGCAGTGATGAGCGAATCCACCTTGAACAGCGGCTCGCGCATTGAATTGCTCAGCCCGCGCCTTGCCAACCAGATCGCTGCGGGTGAGGTGGTTGAGCGCCCGGCGTCGGTAATCAAGGAGTTGCTGGAAAACAGCATCGACTCCGGCGCCAAACGCATTGATGTCGATGTGGAGCAGGGCGGCGTCAAGCTGCTGCGGGTACGTGACGATGGCAGTGGCATCTCTTCGGATGACCTGCCCCTGGCCCTGGCCCGTCACGCCACCAGCAAAATCCGCGACCTGGAAGACCTGGAGCGGGTCATGAGCCTGGGCTTTCGTGGTGAGGCCCTGGCCTCCATCAGCTCCGTGGCCCGCCTGACCCTGACCTCCCGCACCCGCAGCGCCGAGCAGGCCTGGCAGGTGGAAACCGAAGGCCGCGACATGGCGCCTCGGGTCCAGCCGGCGGCGCACCCGGTGGGTACCTCAGTGGAAGTGCGCGACCTGTTTTTCAATACCCCGGCGCGGCGCAAATTCCTCAAGGCCGAGAAAACCGAATTCGATCACCTGCAAGAAGTCATCAAGCGCCTGGCCCTGGCCCGTTTCGACGTGGCCTTTCACCTGCGCCACAATGGCAAGACCATCCTCAGCCTGCACGAAGCCAACGACGACGCCGCGCGTGCTCGGCGGGTGGCAGCGGTGTGTGGCAGCGGGTTCCTGGAACAGGCGCTGCCGATTGAGATCGAGCGCAATGGCTTGAGGTTGTGGGGCTGGGTCGGGTTGCCGACGTTCTCCCGCAGCCAGGCCGACTTGCAGTATTTTTTTGTGAACGGCCGGGCGGTCCGCGACAAACTGGTGGCCCATGCGGTACGCCAGGCTTATCGCGATGTGCTGTTCAACGGGCGACACCCGACCTTTGTACTGTTCTTTGAGGTTGACCCTTCGGTGGTCGACGTCAATGTGCACCCGACCAAGCATGAGGTGCGCTTCCGTGACGGGCGCATGGTGCATGACTTCCTGTATGGCACGCTGCACCGTGCCCTGGGTGATGTGCGCCCGGATGATCAATTGTCGGCGCCGATCGTCACCGCGGTGGTGCGCCCGAGCGGTCCCGAGGCCGGTGAGTTCGGGCCGCAAGGTGAAATGAGCCTGGCGGCCAACCTGCTGCAATCGCCGCAGGCGCAGCCAGCCTACACGGCGCCGAATTCGGGTGCCGGTGCGGGTTATCAGTACCAATACACACCGCGCCCGCAATCGACGGCGCCGGTGGCCGAAGCCCAGGCGGCGTACCGTGAGTTTTTCGCGCCGTTGCCGGGTGCCGAGCCGGGTGCTGCTGTGGCG
Organism: Pseudomonas sp. FSL L8-0168; assembly: GCF_037976155.1. Lineage (NCBI taxonomy): Bacteria > Pseudomonadati > Pseudomonadota > Gammaproteobacteria > Pseudomonadales > Pseudomonadaceae > Pseudomonas > Pseudomonas sp. FSL L8-0168. The sequence goes on from NZ_CP150262.1 coordinate 5,934,570, forward strand.
TTGCCCGAAGGCGGCGGTGATATTCCGCCGCTGGGCTATGCCCTGGCGCAGCTCAAAGGCATTTATATCCTCGCCGAAAACGCCCATGGCCTGGTGCTGGTGGACATGCACGCTGCCCATGAACGGATCATGTACGAGCGCCTGAAGATCGCCATGGCCAGCGAAGGCCTCAGCGGCCAGCCGCTGCTGGTGCCCGAATCCCTGGCGGTGAGCCAGCGTGAAGCCGACTGCGCAGAAGAACATCACAGTGTGTTCCAGAAGCTGGGCTTCGAACTGCAACGCCTGGGCCCGGAAACCCTGGCGATCCGCCAGATTCCCGCGCTGCTCAAGCAGGCCGAGGCCAACCGCCTGGTGGCCGACGTACTGGCAGACCTGATGGAGTACGGCACCAGTGACCGTATCCAGGCGCATATCAACGAATTGCTCGGCACCATGGCCTGCCACGGCGCCATCCGCGCCAACCGCCGCCTGGCCCTGCCGGAAATGAACGGCCTGCTGCGCGACATGGAAAACACCGAGCGCAGCGGCCAATGCAACCATGGCCGACCGACCTGGACCCAGATGGGCCTGGATGATCTGGACAAACTGTTCTTGCGCGGCCGCTGATGAGTGCCTTGCCCCCCGCCATTTTCCTGATGGGCCCCACGGCCGCCGGCAAGACCGACCTGGCCATCGAGCTGACCAAGGTGCTGCCCTGCGAGTTGATCAGCGTCGACTCTGCCCTGGTTTACCGGGACATGGATATCGGTACGGCCAAGCCGTCGAAGGCGCTGTTGGCCCAGTATCCGCACAAGTTGATCGACATCATCGATCCGGCGCAGAGCTATTCGGCGGCGGATTTTCGCACCGACGCCCTGGCGGCCATGGCCGAGATCACCGCGCGCGGCAATATCCCGCTGCTGGTGGGCGGCACCATGCTCTACTACAAGGCGTTGCAGGAAGGCCTGGCCGATATGCCGCCTGCCGATACCCAGGTGCGCGCCGAACTTGAAGAAGAGGCTGCGCGCCTTGGCTGGCAGGCCCTTCATGATCAGTTGGCGGCGGTAGATCCGGTGTCTGCGGCACGTATTCACCCCAATGACCCCCAGCGGCTCACACGCGCCCTGGAAGTCTGGCGCGTCAGTGGCCAGACCATGACTGAACATCGGCTGAAACAAAGTGCGCAAAGTACTGATGCAGGCGCATCTGGACAGTCACAATTGCCCTATACTGTGGCGAATCTGGCCATCGCTCCGGCAGATCGTCAGGTGCTGCATGAACGAATTGCACAAAGATTCACAATTATGTTGGAACAGGGGTTTGTGGACGAGGTCGTAGCACTGCGTTCAAGAGGTGACCTGCATGCAGGGCTGCCTTCGATACGTGCTGTAGGCTACCGCCAAGTCTGGGATCATCTGGATGGCAAGCTGACGTCAGCCGAAATGCAGGAGCGCGGCATCATCGCCACGCGCCAGTTGGCGAAGCGCCAGTTCACCTGGCTGCGCAGCTGGAGCGATTTGCACTGGTTGGACAGCCTGGACAGCGACAATCTGTCACGCGCCTTGAAATACTTGGGAACGGTCTCCATATTGAGCTGAGTCCTTGCAATTGCCGTCTATCCTTGGGGGTGTGACGGCCATAAGCTATCTATTTTCCGATTTTTTATTATTGATCCTTAAAGGAGTGCGGCACATGTCAAAAGGGCATTCGCTACAAGACCCTTACTTGAATACTTTACGTAAAGAGAAAGTTGGGGTTTCCATCTATCTGGTCAACGGCATCAAGCTGCAAGGTACGATCGAGTCGTTCGACCAATTCGTTATCCTGCTGAAAAACACCGTCAGCCAGATGGTTTACAAGCACGCTATCTCGACAGTCGTTCCAGTTCGTCCAATCCGTCTGCCTAGCGCAGCCGGTGATGAACAGGGTGACGCTGAGCCAGGTAACGCCTGATAGGAGTCTCCTTTGTTCTTTGAGCGCCACGGTGGTGGTGAGCGAGTAATCCTCGTTCACTTGGATGGACAGGACCCTGAGGCGCGCGAAGATCCGCAGGAGTTTCAGGAGTTGGCAAATTCGGCCGGCGCCGAGACCGTTGCGTTTTTTAACGTACCGCGTCATCGGCCAACCGCCAAATACCTGATTGGCAGCGGCAAGGTCGAGGAACTGCGCGACCTGGTTCATGCCGAAGAAGCCGATCTGGTGATCTTCAATCACACCCTCACGCCCAGTCAGGAACGTAACCTCGAACGTGTTTTCGAGTGTCGCGTGATCGACCGTACCGGCCTGATTCTCGACATTTTCGCCCAGCGCGCCCGTACCCATGAAGGCAAGCTCCAGGTCGAACTGGCCCAGCTTGATCACATGAGCACCCGCCTGGTTCGCGGCTGGACTCACCTTGAGCGTCAGGGTGGCGGTATCGGCATGCGTGGCCCGGGTGAAACCCAGTTGGAAACCGACCGGCGTCTGCTGCGGGTTCGCCTGCGCCAGATCAAGGGCCGCCTGGAAAAAGTGCGCAGCCAGCGCGAGCAGTCGCGACGTGGCCGTTCCCGTGCGGATATCCCTACGGTGTCGTTGGTGGGCTACACCAACGCCGGCAAATCCACGCTGTTCAATAACGTGACCAAGTCGGATGTGTACGCGGCCGACCAACTGTTCGCCACCCTCGACCCGACCCTGCGGCGTCTGGACATCGACGACCTGGGGCCGATTGTGCTGGCCGATACCGTGGGTTTCATTCGTCACCTGCCCCACAAGCTCGTCGAGGCATTTCGGTCTACGCTCGAAGAGTCGAGCAATTCCGACTTGCTGTTGCACGTGATCGATGCGGCCGAACCGGATCGCATGTTGCAGATTGAACAGGTCATGGTGGTGCTGGGCGAGATTGGTGCCCAGGACTTGCCGATCCTCGAGGTCTATAACAAACTCGATTTGCTTGAAGGCGTTGAGCCACAGATCCAGCGCGACGAGAACGGCAAGCCCCAGCGGGTCTGGTTGTCGGCGCGAGATGGCAGTGGCTTGGAGTTGCTGGAACAAGCCATTGCCGAATTGCTCGGCAGCGATTTGTTCGTCGGCACCTTGCGCTTGCCGCAGCGTTTTGCTCGACTGCGTGCACAGTTTTTCGAGTTGGGCGCTGTACAGAAAGAAGAACACGACGAAGAAGGTGTCAGCTTGCTGGCCGTTCGATTGCCACGCTCGGAACTCAATCGGCTGGTCAGCCGAGAGGGTGTTGTACCGGCAGAGTTTATCGAACAACACACTTTGCAATAAAAGCCTGAGAAAGCGGTTGTGCCGCAGTAGCAGGCATTCTGTAGCATTGGTCGGCGCGCCGTGGGTGCGTCTTTGCTTTATCAGATGGAGAGCGCTATGGCTTGGAATGAGCCGGGTGGCAACTCGAATAATCAGGATCCTTGGGGTGGTAAGCGCCGCAATAACGGCGACCGCAAGGGGCCACCGGATCTCGACGAGGCCTTCCGAAAGCTGCAGGAAAGCCTGAATGGGTTGTTCGGTGGTGGAAAAAAACGTGGTGGTGACGACGGCGGTCGCACAAGCAAGGGCGGTGGCTATGGCCTGCTGGGCCTGGGTCTTGTCGTGCTCGCGGCCGTATGGCTGTACAGCGCGGTCTACGTGGTGGACGAGCAGGAGCAAGCCGTGGTGCTGCGCTTCGGCAAGTACTACGAGACTGTCGGGCCAGGCCTGAACATCTATTTCCCGCCGATCGACAAGAAGTACATGGAGAACGTGACGCGTGAGCGTGCGTACACCAAGCAGGGCCAGATGCTGACCGAAGACGAGAACATCGTCGAAGTGCCGCTGACCGTGCAGTACAAGATCAGCAACCTGCAAGACTTCGTGCTGAACGTTGATCAGCCGGAAATCAGCCTGCAACACGCAACCGAAAGTGCCCTGCGCCACGTGGTGGGTTCCACCGCCATGGATCAGGTGCTGACCGAAGGTCGTGAGTTGATGGCCAGCGAAATCAAGGAGCGTCTGCAACGGTTCCTCGATACCTATCGCACTGGTATTACCGTCACTCAGGTGAACGTACAGAGCGCAGCGGCACCGCGTGAAGTGCAGGAAGCCTTTGACGACGTGATCCGTGCCCGTGAAGACGAGCAGCGTTCGCGCAACCAGGCTGAAACCTATGCCAACGGCGTTGTGCCGGAAGCCCGTGGTCAGGCCCAGCGCATCCTTGAAGATGCCAACGGTTACCGCGATGAAGTGGTCTCCCGCGCCAAGGGTGAGGCAGATCGTTTCACCAAGCTGGTCGCCGAGTACCGCAAGGCTCCTGAAGTGACCCGCGAGCGTCTGTACCTGGACACCATGCAGGAAGTCTTCAGCAACACCAGCAAGGTTCTCGTGACCGGCAGCAAAGGTGGGCAGAACAACCTGCTGTACCTGCCGCTGGACAAGATGATCGAAGGTGGTCGTAGCGGCGCCAGTGCACCGTCCACCGGTTCGAATGCCGCTGCCAACGAAGCGAGTGCCCGTGCGGCCGCTGACTTGCTGCAACAGCAAACACGTACCAGGGAGAGCCGTTGATGAGCAATAAATCGCTGACCGCCCTGATTGTGGGCGTCGTCGTGGTCATCGCTGCCTGGAACTGCTTCTACATCGTCGCTCAGACCGAGCGTGCGGTGCTGCTGCAATTCGGTCGCGTGGTCCAGGCGGATGTCCAGCCGGGCCTGCATGTGAAAGTCCCCTACGTCAACCAGGTGCGCAAGTTCGACGCCCGCCTGATGACCCTGGATGCACCGACACAGCGCTTCCTGACCCTGGAAAAGAAAGCCGTGATGGTTGACGCCTACGCCAAGTGGCGCGTCAAGGATGCCGAGCGCTTCTACACCGCGACTTCCGGCCTCAAGCAGATTGCCGACGAGCGTTTGTCCCGTCGTCTGGAATCGGGGCTGCGTGACCAGTTTGGTAAGCGCACCCTGCACGAGGTGGTATCCGGTGAGCGTGATGCGCTGATGGCTGACATCACCCGTTCGCTGAACACCATGGCGGAAAAAGAGCTGGGTATTGAAGTGGTCGACGTTCGCGTCAAGGCCATTGACCTGCCCAAGGAAGTGAACCGCAGCGTGTTCGAGCGTATGAGCACCGAGCGTGAGCGTGAAGCGCGTGAGCACCGCGCCAAGGGTAACGAGTTGGCTGAAGGTATCCGTGCCGATGCCGACCGTCAGCGTCGTGTACTGCTGGCAGAAGCCTACCGTGAGTCTGAAGAGGCGCGTGGTGATGGCGATGCTCAAGCCGCGGCGATTTACGCCAAGGCCTATGGCCAGGATCAGGAGTTCTACGCGTTCTACCGTAGCCTGCGTGCCTACCGTGAAAGCTTCGCGAACAAAACCGACGTACTGGTGCTGGACCCAAGCAGCGACTTCTTCCGCTACCTGGAAAAGTCCAAGTAACCAGCCCGTGATTCTGTAAGGCGCACTCCGTCGGGCGGCTAAAATGCCTGGCGGGGTGATCCTTTCAGAAAACGGGTGTATGATGCGGCAGCCGGGAAATTCCCGGCTTTTTTGCGTCTGCATGTTTGATTCGGCAGGCGTGACAGGTTTTTCGAGGAAAGTGCCCGACGAGGCCGTTTGCAGGCCGTTCGTCACGTCGCTCTTGCGCGTGGTTTATGCAAGGGGCGGGTATTTTCTGCTTCACTCAAGGCTCGGCCGAGGGCTGGCCGCCCGGATCAAAGGGGAATGGCGTAATGGCAACGGTAGACCGCTGGCTGCTGCCAGATGGCATCGAAGAAGTACTGCCACCAGAAGCTGCGCGCATTGAAGTAGCGCGTCGCCAGGTGTTGGATCTGTTCCAGAGCTGGGGTTACGAGTTTGTCGTGACTCCCCATATCGAGTACCTGGAATCCCTGCTGACCGGCGCGGGCCAGGACCTGGATCTGCGCACCTTCAAGGTCATCGACCCGCAATCGGGCCGACAAATGGGGTTCCGTGCCGACATCACGCCGCAAGTGGCGCGCATCGATGCGCACACCCTGCGTCGCGAAGGCCCGAGCCGCCTGTGCTACGCCGGCAGCGTACTGCATGCCCAGCCACGTGCGTTGTCGTCCTCCCGTAGCCCGATCCAGTTGGGCGCCGAGTTGTACGGCGATGCCAGCCCGAGCAGCGATGTTGAAGTGATCAGCCTGATGCTGGCCATGCTGCAACTGGCGGATGTGCCGGATGTGCACATGGACCTGGGCCACGTCGGTATCTACCGTGGCCTGGCGCGCGCTGCCGGGTTGTCCGGTGAAGTGGAGCAACAGTTGTTCGATGCCCTGCAGCGCAAGGCGATCGATGAAGTGATCGCCCTCACCGAGGGTGTGCCTGCTGAGCTGGCTGGCATGCTGCGCGCGCTGGTAGACCTGTGCGGCGGCCGTGAAGTGCTGGTGGCTGCGCGTGAGCGCCTGGCCAATGCGCCGGCACCGGTATTGGCGGCACTGGATGATGTGCTGGCGATTGCCGAGCGCTTGTCGGCACGGTTCCCGCAGCTGCCGCTGTATTTTGATCTGGGTGAATTGCGCGGCTACCACTACCACACCGGTGTGGTGTTCGCGGTGTTCGTTCCGGGTGTTGGCCAGGCCATCGCCCAAGGTGGTCGCTATGACGATATCGGCGCCGACTTCGGTCGTGCGCGTCCGGCCACTGGTTTTTCCACCGATTTGAAAACCCTGGTGACCCTGGGGCGTGCTGAGGTCGAGCTGCCGTCTGGTGGCATCTGGATGCCCGACAGTACGGACGCAGCGCTCTGGCAGCAGGTTTGCCAGTTACGCCGTGAGGGTCAGCGTGTAGTCCAGGCCTTGCCTGGGCAGCCATTGGCCGCCGCCCGTGAAGCGGACTGCGACCGGCAATTGATTCAGCAGAACGGGCTTTGGCAAGTATCGCCACTGGCTTCTTGAGTTTTCCTGCCGGCCATCGCCGGCACCAAGTTTGCGCGAATGAGGACAAGTGTTATGGGTAAGAATGTCGTAGTCCTGGGCACCCAATGGGGTGATGAGGGCAAAGGCAAGATCGTTGATCTGCTGACCGAACATGCTGCCGCCGTAGTGCGCTACCAAGGTGGCCACAACGCTGGCCACACCCTGGTCATCGATGGCGAAAAAACCGTCTTGCACCTGATCCCGTCGGGTGTCCTGCGCGAAGGCGTGCAGTGCCTGATCGGCAATGGCGTGGTGGTCGCACCTGACGCCCTGCTGCGCGAGATCACCAAGCTGGAAGAGAAAGGCGTACCGGTGCGCGAGCGCCTGCGTATCAGCCCGTCCTGCCCGCTGATCCTGTCCTTCCACGTTGCGCTGGACCAGGCCCGTGAAAAGGCGCGTGGCGAGCTGAAGATCGGCACCACCGGTCGCGGCATCGGCCCGGCCTACGAAGACAAGGTCGCACGTCGTGGCCTGCGTGTGGGCGACCTGCTCAACATGCCGCGCTTTGAAGACAAACTGCGTGAACTGGTGGATTACCACAACTTCATGCTGGTGGGTTACTACAAAGAGCCGGCCATCGAGTTTGAAAAGACCCTGGCCGAGTGCAAGGAATACGCTGAGCTGCTCAAGCCGCTGATGCTCGACGTGACGGCCGAGCTGCACGACCTGCGTCGCGCTGGCAAGGACATCATGTTCGAAGGTGCCCAGGGTTCGTTGCTGGACATCGACCACGGTACCTACCCGTACGTGACCAGCTCCAACACCACCGCTGGCGGCGTTGCGACCGGTTCTGGCGTTGGCCCGATGTTCCTGGATTACATCCTGGGCATCACCAAGGCCTACACCACTCGCGTAGGTTCGGGCCCGTTCCCGACTGAGCTGTTCGACGACGTCGGTGCGCACCTGGCCAAGCAAGGTCACGAATTCGGCGCCACCACTGGCCGTGCTCGTCGTTGCGGCTGGTTCGATGCCGTTATCCTGCGTCGCGCTATCGATGTGAACAGCATCTCGGGCATCTGCCTGACCAAGCTGGACGTACTCGACGGCCTGGAAACCATCAACATCTGCACCGGCTACAAAGATGCTGAAGGTAACGACGTTGCTCCGACCGATGCTGACAGCTACGTGGGCCTGCAGCCTGTGTACGAAGAAGTGCCGGGCTGGACTGAATCGACCGTGGGCGCCAAGACCCTGGAAGAGCTGCCAGCCAACGCTCGTGCTTACATCAAGCGCGTCGAAGCGCTGATTGGTGCACCGATCGACATTATTTCGACCGGCCCGGACCGCAACGAGACCATCGTTCTGCGTCACCCGTTCGCGTAATAAGCTGTTGATGTAAAAAGCAAAGGGCTCCTTCGGGAGCCCTTTGTCGTTTCTGCCTGGCAAACGGCACGACCCTTGCTGTGTTTCCCTCTTTCGAGGTGCTATCAAATTAGTGGCACCCGTGGTGGAGGGATTTCCAGTGTCTGCCGTTCTCTCGTTGTTACAAAGCCGTCTGTTGCGGCCGGTGTTCGTTACCCTTGGTATCGCTCTTTTGGTGCAAGTGCTGGTGGCCGTCGCGCTGACGCGGAGCACGGTGACGGCGCTGGAAGCCGATTTGGGCAATCGTCTGGGCATAGATAGCCAGAAGTTGTCTGGCGAACTGGCCCAGGCTGGCAAGGAAGTCACGTCCAGCCTGGACAGCCTCTCCGCCAGCACGCGCCAGCGCCTCACAGCCGGGCTTTCCACGCGCTTGCAGGAAGAGCAAAAGCAGTTGCGTGCGACGCTGGAAAAAGACCTGCAGGACTCCGCCAACGACATGGCGCAACTGCTGGCCTCGGTCGCGCCCCGTGCCATGTGGGACAGTGACGTGCCGACCCTTTCTGAGTTTGCCCGCCGGGCCCAGCGCAACCCCAATGTGCTGTTTGTGGTATATGACGACGCCGCAGGCGAGCACCTGACCCGATACCTGAACCGCGAAAACCCGATCAACCAGGCCCTGCTGGCAAAGGGCGCAGGGGAACGTGCCCTGGACAAGGTGCTGGACGCGGCCAAGACAGACCCCTCCGTGTATTACGTCGAAGCCTCCATCAGCCCCAACGGTGTGGAAATCGGCAAGGTGCGCATGGGCGTGTCGACCGCGACGGTTGAAGCCGACCTGCAAGCCTTGGATAAGCGCTTTGCCGCGCTGATCGCCAGCGGTGATCAGCTGGTGGGTGACAGCCTCAAGGGAGCCGCTGCTGACAGCGCCAACGCCATGGGCGCCCGGCTGCAATCGGCGCAAGCCACTGCCACGCAAATGACGGCCAACACGGCCGCCGCTGTGCAAGACGCGGCGGGCACCCTGCGCTGGCGTATCGGCATGGGTCTGGCGCTGGTGGGGCTTGGGGTCTTGCTGCTGATCGCTATTGTGCTGGGCCGGCGCGTGGTCAATCGTCTGAAGCTGCTGATTGCCGCGATGGATGACCTGGCGGCCGGCGAAGGCGACCTCACCAAGCGCGTGCAGATCAACAGCAAGGATGAAATCGGTGATATGGCCTCGGCGGTCAATCGCTTTGTGGATAAGTTGCAGCCCATCGTGCGGGAGGCAGGCGACGTGGCCCAGCGTACTGGTGTGGAAATCGGCGCCATGACGTTGCGCAATGCTGGCGCCGATGCGGCGGCGGGCTTGCAGCGTGATGAAGTGGCCGAGAGTTTGCGCGCTTTGTCGCAAATGGCCGATGAGGCCCAGGCCGAAAGCCACGCCATGCAGGCGGCCCTGCAGCAGGTGGTGGATATTCGCCAGGCCACGGATGAAAACTCACGGACCTCGGCCGAAGTTGGCAGCTTGATCGAGGCGTTGGCGGGGCAGGTGCAGGCCGGTTCCCAGGTGATCGAACGGCTGGCGCAGCAAAGCGAACAAATTGAAGTGGTGTTGACCGTGATTCACGGTATCGCCGAGCAAACCAACCTGCTCGCTCTCAACGCGGCCATCGAAGCGGCACGGGCTGGCGAGACTGGGCGCGGCTTTGCGGTGGTGGCCGATGAAGTGCGTGCGCTGGCCAGCAAGACTCAAAGCTCCACTGGCGATATCCAGGCGCATATTGTTGCGTTGCAGCAGGGCGCGCGTGAGGCCGTAGAAACCATCGGCAAGGCGGGGCGCCAGGCCAGTGAGGGCTTGCTGGTGCTGCGCGATAGCGTGCGCTTGCAGCAGACGGTGCAGGCTTCTGTGGAGCAGGTGCATGCGGCGATTGGCCTGGCGACGCGCGCGGCCGAGCATCAAGCCCAGGGCGCGCATGCGGTGCGTGGGCGCGTCGAGGTGATTCATGCCCAGGCCGAGCGTGCGGCGCAAGCGGTGGTGGAGACGACGGCCAGTGGCAAGGTGTTGGATGGGTTGGCGGCGCAGTTGAAGGCGAGTTTGGGGCAGTTCAGGGCGTGAGGTTGTCTGGACTGGCCTCATCGCAGGCAAGCCAGCTCCCACATTCAACTGCATTCCAAAGTTGGAACTCGGTCACTGTGGGGGCTGGCTTGCCTGCGATAGCTGTTTCAGCGACTCAGATACATCCGAGTCGTGAGCAGATACACCGGCAACCCCGACACCACTATCAACAACGCCGCATACGGCGCCGCCGCCGCAAATTCCACATTCGAGGTATGTGCCCAGACGGCCGTCGCCAAGGTATTCAACCCGGTCGGGCTGAGCAGCAACGTCGCCGTCAATTCCTTCATCGCATCCAGGAACACCAAGGCAAACGCCGCCCCCAGCGCCGGAAAGATGATTGGCAACGTCACCCGGCAAAACGCACTGAAGGACGATGCGCCTAACGTGCGCGCAGCCTCTTCCAGCTGTGGCGCCGCCTTGTTCAGTGCTGTACGAATCGGCGCCTGTGCCAACGGCAAAAACAGCAGCGCATAAGCAATCAGCAATAACGCAGAGGTCTGGTACAGCGCGGGGATGTAATGCAGGGCGAAATACACCAGGGTCAGCGCAATCACCAGGCCGGGCAGGGCATGCAGTAGATACGGCAAGCGTTCGGCCCAGAGTGCCAACTGTCCTTTGTAGCGCACCACCAGCAGCCCAACCGGCACTGCCAGTACCAGGCACAGTGCGGCGCCGCCCAGGGAGAGCGCCAGGGATGACAGCAGCGCCTCGCTGATCTCGGCCATCGGAAACGCCGCTGACGAACCGACGGCCAACCAATAGCCGAGCATGCCCAGCGGGATGCCGCTGCCGATGATCGCCAATGCCAGGCAATACACCTGGCCCAATGGCGCCCACTTGCCGAGTCGAACCTGCTCGGCGTGCCGCGCCGCGCCCTGGCCGATGCGCACATGCCGGCCTTTGCCGCGTACGCGCAGCTCCAGCCACAGCAGGGTCAGGCACATCACCAGCAGCACTGCCGAGAGCATTGCCGCATTGGCATTGCTGAATTCCAGTTCGAACTGCTGGTAGATCGCGGTGGTGAAGGTCTGCAACCCGATAATCGACAGCGCGCCGAATTCCACCAGCATGTGCAGTGCGATCAATAGTGAGCCGGCCAGCAGCGATGGCCACAGCAGCGGGAGTGTGATGCGAAAGAACACGCCCCAGCGGTTGAGCCCCAGCGTGCGGGCCGATTCTTCCAGGGAGGGGTCTAGATTGCGCAGTGTTGCCGCCACCGGCAAAAACACCAGCGGGTATTTGGACAGGCTCATCACCAGGATCGCGCCACCGAGCCCCTCGAACTGAGCGCTCAGCGACACCCAGGTAAAGCTGCTGACAAACGCCGGCACCGCAAACGGCAGGCACAGGATCACGCCCCAGATGCGCCGTCCTGGCAGGTTGCTGCGTTCCAGTAGCCAGGCCAGGGACAGGCCGATCACGCCGCAGGTCAGGGTCACGCCGACCATCAATGCCAGCGTGTTGCGCAGCAGCCCGAACACATAAGGTCGCCACAGTAGATGCACCGCCTCCGTCCAGCCCGCCTGCCAGGCTTTGAGCCCGACATAGGCGAGCGGCAACAGGCTCAGGCCAACCAGCAATAGCACAGGCAGCAGCAGCCAGATTGACGGGCGTTTGCGACGGGGGGTGAACCCCGTGACGGAAAGCGATGGGTTCATCAGTTCAGGCCAACGTCACGTTCCAGCTCCAGGGCTTCTTCGGCGTTACCCAGGTCTGCGGGGGTGACCTTTGGTGGCTGCAGCTCGCTAAATGGCTTGAGGCCGCGGTTCGATTCCATGCCCTTGCGCAGCGGGTACTCGGCCGACGTGTTGGTGATCACGCGCTGGCCCTCTTCGCTGGCCATGAATGCCAGCAATTGCTGAGCTTCTTTGGGATGCTTGCTGGATTTGAGTGCGGCAGCGGAGGACACGGTGATCAGGCCGCCAGCATCACCATCGGTGAAGTAATGCAGCTGGGAATCCAGGTTGGTTTTTTCCTTTTTCAGGGCGAACCAGTAGTAGTTGTTTACCAGCACGGTGGCCACTTCGCCGTTTTCCACGGCCTTGAGGGCGACCATATTGTTGCTGTACACCTTGCCGAAGGCGCGCAGGCCGGTCAGCCATTCTTCCGCGGCTTCGCGACCGTGCAGCTTGATGATTGCCACGGCTTGTTCCTGGAACGCGCCGCTGGTGGGCACGAAACCGACCTTGCCTTGCCATTCGGGGCCGGCGAAATCCAGTACCGATTTGGGCAAGTCTTTTTCCGCAATCAATTTGGGGTTGAAGGCTACGACGCGGGTGCGTGCGGTCACGCCCATCCAGTTGCCGTTTTTGCCCACGTAATCCTTGGGCAGGACATCGAGGGTGCTGGCATCGATTTTTGCCAACAGGCCTTGCTCGCCGAGTTTGTTCAGGGGCGGTGATTCTTCGGTGTAGATGACGTCGGCAGGGGAGCGCTCACCTTCTTCGACGACTTGGCTGGCCAACTGGTTGCTGCTGCCTTTGCGCACGTTGACGTGGATGCCGGTCTTGGCTTCGAAGGCCTTGGCGAGTTCATCGCCGACTTCTTTGTGTTGGCCGTTGTATAAGGTCAGGGAGACCTTGTCGGCAGAATGGGCGGCGGGCGAGAGCAGGGTCAGGCTGAGTAGGGTGAGGGTCAGGCCGCGCAGAAGGGATGTCTTGAGTCGGTTGTCACGGATCATCATCCGAAGTGTTCCTCGCTTATATGCAACAAATCATTGCAAGGATAAACGATAAATCTTCTCAAGTGCGGATGAGGGGGAAATCACTGGGGAAGTTTTCAAACCCCGGAAACGAAAAAACCCGCTTTCGCGGGTTTGATCTGAATTTGGTGCCCAGGAGAAGACTCGAACTTCCACGACCTTGCGATCACCAGCACCTGAAGCTGGCGTGTCTACCAATTTCACCACCTGGGCATTATCTAACAACGTTGCCGCTGTTGATGGGGCGAACTATACGGCGGGGTTTTTAATCTGTAAACCCCTGATTCGAAAAATATAAATCAATTTTTCCGTTAAAAATCAAAGGTCTGAAACGAAAAAACCCGCTTTCGCGGGTTTGATCTGAATTTGGTGCCCAGGAGAAGACTCGAACTTCCACGACCTTGCGATCACCAGCACCTGAAGCTGGCGTGTCTACCAATTTCACCACCTGGGCAGCATCAACAACGTTGCCGTCGTCGATGGCGCGCACTATACGGAGCGATATTTGAGCTGTAAACCCCTGCCATGAAAAAAGCCTGGAAAATTTCACCAGCGGTCGTGCAAGGTGCGTGGCGGGGGTCGTAAAGGTCTTTTAAACGCTTGTTGATACCTGAAATTTCCCGTTTCAATACGCGTATGCCAAACTAACCCACATATAGACAAGGTGAAAACTCTCTAATGGCCGATTGGCAGTCCCTCGATCCCGAGGCCGCTCGTGAAGCGGAAAAATATGAAAACCCTATTCCTAGCCGCGAACTGATCCTGGCGCACCTCGCCGATCGTGGTTCGCCTGCTAGCCGCGAGCAGTTGGTCGAAGAATTCGGTCTGACCACCGAAGACCAGCTCGAAGCCCTGCGCCGCCGTTTGCGTGCGATGGAGCGCGATGCTCAATTGATCTACACCCGTCGTGGCACTTACGCGCCGGTAGACAAGCTCGACCTGATCCTGGGCCGCATTGCCGGCCACCGCGACGGCTTTGGCTTCCTGATACCGGACGATGGCAGCGACGACCTGTTCATGAGCCCGGCGCAAATGCGTCTGGTGTTCGATGGCGACCGTGCCCTGGCGCGGGTTTCTGGCCTCGACCGCCGTGGTCGTCGTGAAGGCGTGATCGTCGAAGTGGTGTCCCGTGCCCACGAATCTATCGTCGGCCGTTACTTTGAAGAAGGCGGCATCGGCTTCGTTGTGCCGGATAACCCCAAGGTCCAGCAGGAAGTGCTGATCACCCCGGGCCGCAATGGCGCCGCCAAGGTCGGCCAGTTCGTCGAGGTGAAAATCACCCACTGGCCTACTGCGCGCTTCCAGCCCCAGGGCGATATCGTGGAGGTGGTCGGCAACTATATGGCGCCGGGCATGGAAATCGACGTTGCCTTGCGCACCTACGATATTCCTCACGTCTGGCCTGATGCCGTGCTCAAGGAAGCCGCCAAGCTCAAGCCGGAAGTCGAAGAGAAAGACAAAGAAAAACGTATCGACCTGCGCCATCTGCCGTTCGTCACTATTGACGGCGAAGATGCCCGCGACTTCGACGATGCGGTCTACTGCGAAGCCAAGCCTGGCAAGCTGCGCCTGTTCTCCGGCGGTTGGAAGTTGTACGTCGCGATTGCCGACGTCTCCAGTTACGTGAAGATCGGTTCGGCCCTGGATAACGAAGCCCAGGTGCGCGGCAACTCCGTGTACTTCCCAGAGCGCGTGATCCCGATGCTGCCTGAGCAGCTGTCCAACGGCCTGTGCTCCCTGAACCCGAAAGTCGACCGTTTGGCCATGGTGTGCGAGATGACCATCTCCAAAACCGGCGAAATGACCGACTACCAGTTCTACGAAGCGGTGATCCACTCCCAGGCGCGTCTGACCTACAACAAGGTCAGCACCATCCTGGAAACGCCGAAGACCAGCGAAGCCAAGGCTCTGCGTACCGAGTACGCTGGCGTGGTGCCGCACCTCAAGCAGCTGTACTCGCTGTACAAGGTGTTGCTGGGTGCCCGTCATACCCGTGGCGCGATCGATTTCGAAACCCAGGAAACCCGGATTGTCTTCGGCTCCGAGCGCAAGATTGCGGCGATCACCCCGACCACCCGTAACGACGCGCACAAGCTGATCGAGGAGTGCATGCTGGCGGCCAACGTGGCCACTGCCGAGTTCCTCAAGAAGCACGAAATTCCTGCGTTGTACCGTGTGCACGACGGCCCGCCGCCGGAGCGCCTGGAAAAACTTCGCGCCTTCCTCGGCGAGCTCGGCCTGTCCCTGCACAAAGGCAAGGATGGTCCTACGCCGAAGGATTACCAGGCCCTGCTGGCCAGCATCAAGGACCGTCCGGATTACCACGTGATCCAGACCGTGATGCTGCGATCCCTGAGCCAGGCGGTGTACAGCGCCGATAACCAGGGCCACTTCGGCCTGAATTACGAAGCGTACACCCACTTCACTTCGCCGATTCGCCGCTACCCGGACTTGCTCACGCACCGGGCGATCCGCAGCGTGATCCATTCCAAGCAGAACACCCCGCACGTCAAGCGCGCCGGTGCCATGACCATTCCGAAAGCACGGATCTATCCGTACGACGAAGCGGCCCTGGAACAGCTGGGTGAGCAGTGCTCCATGAGCGAGCGCCGCGCCGACGAAGCCACCCGCGACGTGGTGAACTGGCTCAAGTGCGAGTTCATGAAGGATCGCGTGGGCGAATCGTTCCCGGGTGTGATCACCGCCGTGACCGGCTTTGGCCTGTTCGTCGAGCTGACCGACATCTACGTCGAGGGCCTGGTGCACGTCACCGCCTTGCCGGGTGATTACTACCACTTCGATCCTGTGCATCACCGCCTGGCGGGCGAGCGCACCGGTCGCAGCTTCCGTCTGGGCGATACCGTTGAAGTGCAGGTCATGCGTGTCGACCTCGACGAGCGCAAGATCGACTTCGGCATGCCTGACAAGCCGGCAGAGCCTGCGGGTCGTAAAAAACGTGGTGAAACCACAGCGCCTGCGTCCAAAGGCAAAGCGACCGCTGCAAAAACCACGGCCGAGCCTGCACCTGCCAAGGCCGGTCGTCGTTCTTCTGCCAAGGACAAGGCCCCTGAAGCCTACCGCCCAAGCGACGCTGCGGCGAAAAACGCCGAGCTGCGCAAGAGCCGCGAGTTGAAGCAGCAGTTGCTCAACGAAGCCAAAAGCGGTGGTAAAGCGGCGTCTGGGGGAAAGTCTCACGGGGCGGAAAAGCCGTCGAGCAAGCCAAGTAAACACCGTAAAGGCCCGCCAAAAGCGGGTTCGGCTCCCGCAAAAAGCGGCGGGTCGCGCAAACCTAAGGCCAAGTCATGAGTCTGGAAAAAATCTACGGCGTGCACGCCGTAGAAGCACTGCTGCGTCACCATCCCAAGCGCGTCAAGCAGGTGTGGTTGGCCGAAGGTCGCAGCGAGCCGCGCGTACAGGCGCTGGTCGAGTTGGCTACGCAGAATAAGGTTGCCATCGGCCAGGCCGAGCGTCGTGAAATGGACGTGTGGGTCGAAGGCGTTCACCAAGGTGTGGTGGCTGACGTCAGTCCGAGCCAGGTGTGGGGCGAGGCGATGCTCGACGAGCTGCTCGACCGTACCGAAGGTGCACCGTTGCTCTTGGTGCTGGACGGCGTGACCGACCCGCACAACCTCGGCGCCTGCCTACGTTCGGCGGATGCTGCCGGTGCGCTGGCGGTGATCGTGCCCAAGGACAAGTCCGCGACCCTGACGCCGGTGGTGCGCAAGGTCGCCTGCGGTGCGGCGGAAGTGATTCCGCTGGTGGCCGTGACCAACCTTGCGCGTACTCTGGAGAAGCTCCAGCAGCGCGGCCTGTGGGTCGTGGGCACGGCGGGGGAGGCTGAGGTCAGCATTTATGACCAGGACCTCACTGGCCCGACCATCTTGATCATGGGCGCCGAAGGCAAGGGCATGCGTCGCCTTACCCGTGAGCATTGCGATTACCTGGTGCACCTGCCGATGGCCGGTAGCGTCAGCAGCCTCAATGTGTCGGTGGCGACGGGCGTGTGCCTGTTTGAAGCCCAACGTCAGCGTGGCGCGAAAGCCAAGGCCAAGCCCAAGAAGTGATCAAAATGTGGGAGCGGGCTTGCCCGCGATGACGGAGCGTCAGGTGGCAGAGATGTTGCCGGTGCCATGGTCATCGCAGGCAAGCCCGCTCCCACATTGGTTCTGTGGTGTTTATTCAGGATTGTTCAAATAATCACCAATTGCCTTGCGCCGCTTCTCCCCCTTCTCTACAATTGCGCCCCTTGCCTTCCTGGCAGGCACCGATGTGCCTCCCCTGCGGCAAGATCCATAAGTGTCATTCACTCCTTGTCTGACCGTTTTTGAGCGGCAGGCTACAACCCGTAAGGAGCATTCATGCGTCATTACGAAATCATCTTTTTGGTCCACCCGGATCAAAGCGAGCAAGTCGGCGGCATGGTTGAGCGTTACACCAAGCTGATCGAAGAAGACGGCGGCAAAATCCACCGTCTGGAAGATTGGGGCCGTCGTCAACTGGCCTACGCAATCAACAATGTTCACAAGGCTCACTACGTGATGCTGAACGTTGAGTGCACTGGCAAGGCCCTGGCCGAGCTGGAAGACAACTTCCGCTACAACGATGCAGTGATCCGTAACCTGGTCATCCGTCGCGAAGAAGCCGTTACCGGCCAATCCGAGATGCTCAAGGCTGAAGAAAACCGCAGTGAGCGCCGTGAGCGTCGCGATCGTCCTGAGCACGAAGGCGCTGAAAGCGCTGAAGGCGAAGAGAACGACAGCGATAACGCTGACGAGTAATCCACGGACCTTATTAAGGAGCCTATCAAATGGCACGTTTCTTCCGTCGTCGTAAATTCTGCCGCTTCACCGCTGAAGACGTGAAAGAGATCGATTACAAAGATCTCAACACTCTGAAAGCCTACGTATCCGAGACCGGCAAAATCGTTCCAAGCCGTATCACCGGTACCAAAGCACGTTATCAGCGTCAGCTGGCCACCGCTATCAAGCGCGCCCGCTTCCTGGCCCTGCTGGCCTACACCGACAGCCACGGCCGCTGAGACCGGGCAGTCGACAAGTAGTAAGGGATTGAATGCATGCGCGCCTTAGCTGAGTTCATCATGCGCGGTCGCGTGCAGGCCACTCTGGTAGTGGCTGGATGTGCGGCATTGCCGTTGCTTTATTGGTTGGGTGCTGCCGCAGGTTGCCTTGTGCTGCTGCGGCGCGGTTTGAAGGACGCCCTTGGCGTTCTTGCCCTGGGTTTGTTGCCGGCCTTGATCTGGTGGCTGCAAATGGGTGATCCACGGGTACTTCTGGTACTGCTGGGGTCATCGAGCCTTGCGTTGGTTTTGCGCGCAAGTGAGTCCTGGGTCCGTACGCTGCTGGTCAGCGTGGCATTGGGGTTGGTGTACTCAGTGATGCTTGGCGCGGCTTTCCGCCCGCAGATCGAGGCGCTGGCGCAGGAGATCGTCAAGATCCTGCCGTTGGCCCTCGGGGATCTCTACCAGCAGTTGTCGGTAGATGAGCGAGCGCGGTTTGCGTCACTGATTGCCCCGGTCCTGACTGGCCTGATTGCGGCTTTGTTGCAGGTCGTCAGCGTGCTGAGCCTGATTCTTGGGCGTTATTGGCAGGCGTTGTTGTACAACCCGGGTGGTTTTGGTCGCGAGTTTCGCAGTATCAGAATCCCAGCGGGGCCGGCGATGTTGCTGCTGGCGTGCATGGTTGTCGGGCCGAACTTCGGCCCACAGATGGCCTTGCTGGCGCCGATTTGCAGCGTACCGCTGGTGTTTGCCGGGCTGGCCCTGATTCATGGGCTGGTTGCGCGAAAGCGCCTGGCCAGGTTCTGGCTGGTGGGGTTGTACGTCACGCTGTTGCTGTTCATGCAGCTGATCTATCCGTTACTCGTGGTCTTGGCCATTGTTGACAGCCTGATTGATTTTCGCGGTCGTCTGGCGTCGAAAGACGCCGATAACGCGAACGGTGAAGGTTAAAAGTTAGAGGATTTTCACATGCAACTGATCCTTCTGGAAAAAGTCGCCAACCTGGGCAACCTGGGCGACAAAGTGAACGTTAAGGCCGGCTACGGTCGTAACTACCTGCTGCCATACGGCAAAGCCACCGCTGCAACCGCTGCCAACCTGGCTGCGTTTGAAGAGCGTCGTGCTGAGCTGGAAAAAGCCGCAGCAGACAAAAAAGCGTCGGCCGAAACTCGCGCTGCCCAACTGGCTGAGCTGGAAGTGACTATCACTGCCACCGCTGGTGACGAAGGCAAGCTGTTCGGTTCGATCGGCACCCACGACATCGCTGATGCACTGACCGCCTCCGGCGTTGAAGTGCAGAAGAGCGAAGTTCGTCTGCCGAACGGCACCATCCGCAACGTAGGCGAATTCGACGTAGCCGTGCACCTGCACGCCGAAGTTGAAGCCACCGTACGCGTTGTCGTGGTAGCAGCTTAAGTCGCACCTAACTGACTGGCACCTCGCGTGCCAGCCGGTTAACATCGGGCACGATCCTGTTTACAGGTCGTGCCTTTTGTTTTTCTACACACCCCAAATTCCAAGTGGCCATGAACGAAATCTCCGCTCCTGAGCAATACGATCTGCAAACCGCTGCCCTGAAGGTGCCGCCGCATTCCATCGAGGCCGAACAGGCCGTGCTCGGTGGCTTGATGCTGGACAACAACGCCTGGGAACGCGTGCTGGATCAAGTCTCGGACGGTGACTTCTATCGTCATGACCACCGCCTGATCTTCCGCGCCATCGCCAAGCTGGCCGACCAGAACTCACCGATCGACGTGGTAACCCTGGCCGAGCAGTTGGACAAGGAAGGCCAGACCTCCCAAGTGGGTGGCCTGGGCTACCTCGGTGAGCTGGCGAAAAACACGCCGTCCGTCGCCAACATCAAGGCCTATGCCCAGATCGTCCGCGAGCGCGCCACCCTGCGCCAGTTGATCGGCATCAGCACTGAAATCGCCGACAGCGCCTTCAACCCCGAAGGCCGCACTGCTGCCGAGATCCTTGACGAAGCCGAGCGGCAGATCTTCCAGATTGCAGAAGCACGGCCCAAGACCGGCGGCCCGGTCAGCGTCAACGACCTGTTGACCAAAGCCATCGACCGCATCGACACCCTGTTCAACACCGACGCGGCTATTACCGGTATTTCCACCGGCTACACCGACCTCGACGAAAAGACCAGCGGCCTGCAGCCGTCCGACTTGATCATCGTCGCCGGCCGTCCGTCGATGGGTAAGACCACCTTTGCGATGAACCTGGTGGAAAACGCCGTTCTGCGCAGCGACAAGGCGGTGCTGGTGTACTCCCTCGAGATGCCAGGTGAATCGCTGATCATGCGTATGCTCTCGTCTCTTGGCCGTATCGACCAGACCAAGGTGCGTTCCGGTCAACTTGAGGATGACGACTGGCCGCGCCTGACCTCGGCGGTCAACCTGCTCAACGACCGCAAGCTGTTTATCGATGACACCGCCGGTATCAGCCCGTCCGAAATGCGCGCGCGTACCCGGCGCCTGGTGCGTGAGCATGGCGACATCGCCCTGATCATGATCGACTACCTGCAGTTGATGCAGATCCCCGGTTCCAGTGGTGACAACCGTACCAACGAGATTTCTGAAATCTCTCGTTCCTTGAAGGCGCTGGCCAAGGAATTCAACTGCCCGGTGGTAGCGTTGTCCCAGCTCAACCGCTCCCTGGAGCAACGTCCCAACAAGCGTCCGGTGAACTCCGACTTGCGGGAATCCGGAGCGATCGAGCAGGACGCCGACGTGATCATGTTCGTGTACCGCGACGAGGTGTACCACCCCGAGACGGAACACAAGGGCATTGCCGAAATCATCATCGGCAAACAGCGGAACGGCCCGATCGGGTTTATCCGGTTGGCGTTCATCGGCAAGTACACGCGTTTCGAGAACCTGGCGCCGGGTAGCTACAACTTCGACGACGACGAGTAGTTTCAAGCACCTGTAAGGGCCTCATCGCAGGCAAGCCAGCTCCCACATGTGGAATGCGCTCTCCTGTGGGAGCTGGCTTGCCTGCGATGGGGTCACCACAATTCCGACTACTACCGTCGGAATTGGTCAAAATTTGTGCTATATTCCGCGCCCGCGATTTTTCATCTTCACACCGGTCACCGTCATGCAAACAGCCAAGCCGTTATTTGACTATCCCAAGTACTGGGCCGAATGTTTCGGTCCTGCGCCATTCCTGCCGATGAGCAGGGAGGAGATGGATCAGCTTGGCTGGGATTCGTGCGACATCATCATCGTCACCGGTGATGCCTATGTTGACCACCCATCGTTCGGCATGGCGATCATCGGCCGGCTGCTGGAGTCCCAGGGCTTTCGCGTCGGGATCATTGCGCAGCCGAACTGGCAGTCCAAAGACGACTTCATGAAGCTCGGCGAGCCGAACCTGTTCTTCGGCGTCGCGGCCGGCAACATGGACTCGATGATCAACCGCTACACCGCCGACAAGAAAATCCGCTCCGACGACGCCTACACCCCCGGCGGCATGGCTGGCAAACGCCCCGACCGTGCAAGCCTGGTGTACAGCCAGCGTTGCAAGGAAGCCTACAAGAATGTACCGATCGTACTCGGCGGCATCGAAGCTTCCCTGCGCCGCATCGCCCACTACGACTACTGGCAAGACCGCGTGCGCAACTCGATCCTGATCGACGCCACCGCCGATATCCTGCTGTACGGCAACGCCGAGCGGGCCATCGTCGAAGTTGCCCAGCGCTTGTCGTGGGGCCACAAGATCGAAGACATCACCGATGTGCGCGGTACTGCGTTCATTCGCCGTGACACGCCGGCGGGCTGGTACGAAGTGGACTCCACGCGCATCGACCGTCCGGGCAAGATCGACAAGATCATCAACCCGTATGTGAATACCCAAGACACCCAGGCCTGCGCCATCGAGCAGGAAAAAGGTCCAGTCGACGATCCGGAAGAAGCCAAGGTTGTGCAGATCCTCGCCAGCCCGCGTATGACCCGTGACAAGACCGTGATCCGCCTGCCATCGGTGGAAAAGGTCCGCGGCGACGCGGTGCTCTATGCCCACGCCAACCGCGTGTTGCACCTGGAAACCAACCCAGGCAACGCCCGTGCCTTGGTGCAGAAACACGGAGAAGTGGACGTGTGGTTCAACCCGCCGCCCATTCCCATGACTACCGAAGAAATGGACTACGTGTTTGGCATGCCTTATGCCCGCGTACCGCACCCGGCGTATGGCAAGGAGAAGATTCCGGCCTACGACATGATCCGTTTCTCGGTGAACATCATGCGTGGCTGCTTCGGCGGCTGCACCTTCTGCTCGATCACCGAGCACGAAGGCCGCATCATCCAGAACCGTTCCGAAGAGTCGATCATTCGCGAAATCGAAGAGATCCGCGACAAAGTGCCGGGCTTCACCGGCGTGATCTCCGACCTCGGCGGCCCGACGGCGAATATGTACCGCATCGCCTGCAAAAGCCCGGAAATCGAATCCGCGTGCCGCAAGCCATCGTGCGTGTTCCCTGGCATCTGCCCGAACCTGAACACCGACCACTCGTCGTTGATCCAGCTGTACCGCAGTGCCCGTGCGTTGCCGGGTGTGAAGAAGATCCTGATCGCTTCCGGCCTGCGCTACGACCTGGCCGTCGAGTCGCCGGAGTACGTCAAAGAGCTGGTCACCCACCACGTCGGTGGCTACCTCAAGATCGCCCCGGAACATACCGAGGAAGGTCCGCTCAACCAGATGATGAAGCCGGGCATTGGCAGCTATGACAAGTTCAAGCGCATGTTCGAGAAGTACACCAAGGAAGCGGGCAAGGAGCAGTACCTGATCCCGTACTTCATCGCCGCCCACCCCGGCACCACCGATGAAGACATGATGAACCTGGCCCTGTGGCTCAAGGGCAATGGCTTCCGTGCCGACCAGGTGCAGGCGTTCTACCCGTCGCCGATGGCCACCGCCACCGCGATGTACCACTCGGGCAAAAACCCGCTGCGCAAGGTCACCTACAAGAGCGACGCGGTGACCATCGTCAAGAGCGAGGAGCAGCGCCGCCTGCACAAGGCGTTCCTGCGTTACCACGACCCGAAGGGCTGGCCGATGCTGCGTGAAGCATTGACCCGCATGGGCCGTGCCGACCTGATCGGGTCGGGCAAGGACCAACTGATCCCGCTGCAACAGCCGTCCACCGACAGCTACCAGAGCGCCCGGCGCAAGAACTCGACGCCGGCCGGCAGCCATAAGGTCGCCAAGGAAACCACCACCAAGATCCTCACCCAGCACACCGGCCTGCCACCCCGTGGCAGCGACGGCAGCAACCCGTGGGACAAGCGCGAGCAAGCCAAGGCTGCGGCCCAGGCGCGCAATAAGCAGGCGGCCAAAGAGCGCAGCGATGCGGCCAAGGGCAAGGGCGGCAAGCCTACGCGCAAGCCGGTTGTGCCGCGTTGATCGACGCCTGAAATGCAAAACGCCAGCCTCGTGCTGGCGTTTTGCTTTCTGGTCGGAGGTGAGGCTGTTTGGTAAGGTGGCGCCCATTAGATTGCTGTCGCAGGCAAGCCAGTTCCCACACTTGGAACGCATTCCCCTGTGGGAGCTGGCTTGCCTGCGATGAGGCCGGTCTGGGCACTCTCAATTTCAAGGAAGAACACTATGGGCAACCCCTTGCTCAACATCGGCATGGACTCCAACCGCTCCCAATTCATGGCGCGCCAGCGCATTGAGAGCCAGATCAACCTGCCGCGGCTGTTCGCCGTCATTGACGCGGACCCCAGCATCGTCGGCGCTGGCGTGGTGTACATCGACGCCGACTTCAACGTGATCACCCTGCGCGAATTCAAGCCCATCTGCAGCATCAAACCCAAGCGCGTCATTTTGCGCGAGGCGCAGAAGTACATCTCGCCGGCGCAGTTCGTCGAGCAGGTGAAGACCGACCCCCGTGAAGGGCGACTCCAGAAGGAGGCCTTTGATATGGGGCTTTCCTGTGGGGCGGCGGTGATCGGTTGGATCGTGGTGTTCAGTGGCAGCGTCGCCGTACCCTTCACCGCCGGCGCCAGTGCTTTTGTGGTGGGTATTGGTGTCACAGCGGCGCTGGCCAGCAGTGCTCAGTGCGGGTTTGGCGTGGCCCGTACCTATAACGAGATCCTTGACCCGCAAGCCAACGACCGCATGGACGACGCCCAGTGGTATGGCGCGGTGTCACCGATTCTCGATGCCGCGTCGTTGGTCGGGATCGGAACGGGAGCCTTCACCACATTAAGGCTACTCAAGGCCAAAAAAGCCGCTGCGTTGGGCAAGAGCTGGTATGAATTGCTCAAGGGCTTGAATCGCCAGGAGCGCAAGAAGTTGACCCAGGAATTGCTTAGTCTCAAAGACCCAAGCCTGACCCCCAAGTTGCTCAAGTTGCAGCAGCGCGCCGGCACGTTGCCCAAGCGCTACAGCTCCACGGAAATTCGTCATGCCACGCTCACCCAGCTCAAGGACGCCTTGGGCGGCATGTTGGGTATCTGGGGCAGCTATCGAACCGGTCACGTTGGCTCGGCATCGACGCTTGCCATTGGCCTGTATGAGGAACTGACGGAATGAAGGGGTTTCCCGATAGGCGCAGTTTCCTTGCGCGTTATTTTCCGGTGTTCATGGGCACCATCTTCATGGCGATTTTCTCTGGTTCGGTGGCTGTCTCCACGGCGGGCGTGACCTATTTGCGCGGTGTTGAGCCGGCGCTCAAGGCCAACTACTCCGGGGCTGCAATCCTGGTGCTGGTGGCAGTGTTGGTGTTTGGCAATGTGATGATTGCACGCGGGTATCCCTGGGCGACCCGGCTGGTGGCGGGCTACCTGGTGTGTTGCCTGCTGTTCGTGTTGCCGATGATTCAATACGGCCTCAATACCCTGGTGTACGGCTCGGCGGTGCTGTTTCCGCTGCTGGGCTTGCTGCTGCTCAACAGTAAGCGCCATCGTGAAATGCGCCAGCGGTTACTCGAAATACGTCACCTGCGTCGGGCGGTGATTGCGCAACGCAAGGCCCGTTGATTAGGTAGGTTTATTGGCGGTAGGTGGCCTGTTTGTTAGGGTGGCGCCCATCAGATTGCTATCGCAGGCAAGCCAGCTCCACAGGGGAATGCATTTCAAGTGTGGGAGCTGGCTTGCCTGCGATGAGGCCGGTCTGGGCACTTTCAATGTCAAGGAAGAACACTTATGGGCAACTCCTTGTTCAACATCGGCATGGATTCCAACCGCTCTCAATTTATGGCGCGCCAGCGCATCGAGAGCCTGATCAATCTGCCACGGCTGTTTGCGGCCATCGATGCTGACCCCGGCGTTGTCGGTGCTGGCGTGGTGTATATCGATGCCGATTTTAATATCGTCACTCTGCGCGAATTCAAGCCCATCTGCAGCATCAAGCCAAAGCGTGTCATCCTGCGCGAGGCGCAGAAATACATCGCGCCGACACAATTCGCTGATCACGTAGTAAACAATCCACGGGAATCCAGGCTGATCGGCGAGGCCGTAAATACCGGAATCTCTTGCCTGGGTGCTGTCATCAGTTGGGCTGCGATTGCCAGCGGTACTATTCTGGTTCCTTTCAGTGCCGGCGCGAGCTCAGTCATTGTGGTGGTGGGGTATGCGGCCGCAGGCGCGAGTTCGCTCCAGTGCTTCAATGGCATTGCCCGAACGACCCTTGAGGTGGCCAAGCCTTAGGTAAACGATTGGCTCGACAGTGAAGGCTGGTACCAGAATGCATCCATTGTGCTGGACGCGGTATCGTTGGCCGGTGTGGGCGCTTCAGCCCTGACGACGGTCAAGCTGGTCAAGGTCGCTAAGGCATCGACGGGCAAGAGCCTGCGGGAAGTGCTACGCGGCTTGAACCGTCAGGAGAGGACCAAGCTGACCAAGGAACTACTGAGCATCAATGATCCCAGCCTGACCTCGAAGATGCTCAAGCTCAGGCAGGCATCGGGTGAGCTCTCCAAGCGTTTCACCCCGACGCAACTCAAGCAAAGCACCAGTACTCAGATCAAAGATATCCTGGGAGCGACCGTCGGGTTCGGAGGCAGCGCCTACTCTGGGAACGTCAATACCATTGCGATAGGCTTGTACGAGGAAATAAACGAATGAGTGAGCTGATGACGCTGCGCGACTTCTTCAGGCGTCACTTCTTGACGTTTCTGGGCGGCGTATTTGCTGCGTACTTTTCGCTGGCACTTGCAGTGGCGCTGGCTTTCGTTACCTATTTTCGTGATGCGCCCCTTGCTCAAGTCGGGCTCAAGATCCTGGTCGCAGGTGCATTGCTTATCTTGTTGACGGTCCATAGCAACTTTATGATCCTGCGGGGCAAACCTTCATGGGCATGGGTGATGGTCGCCATCTACGCTGCCTGTCTGTTGTTTGTGCTCCCCATGATTCAGTACAACCCACACAGGGTTCTCTATAGCCTGTCGCTGATTTTCCCGCTGTTCGGCCTGCTGGTGCTCAACAGCAGCGGGCAGCGAGAGATGCGGGCAAAACTTGTGCAAATCCGTCAACTGCGCCAAGCCCTGAATACCAGGCGTACTACGCCTTAACTGGGTAGATTCACCACCTGCACTCAGCCCGGCGCTACAAATGTGTGCAGCGCCTGCACCATAGCCGCAACGTTGGCGCTGTTTTGGTGCTGTACTGCACCGGGCCTGACGTTTTAGTGCAATGACTGCTGCTGTGGCATAAGTCTTGCGCGCGTTGTGCTTATGCCCTGGCTCGCAGGAGGCCGCCGTGTCGATTCATGTCGCGTTGCACCACGTTACGCATTACCGCTACGACCGTGCAGTTGAACTCGGCCCGCAGATCGTGCGGCTACGCCCGGCGGCCCATAGCCGTACGCGGATACTGTCCTACGCGTTGAAGGTGTTGCCCGAGCAGCATTTCATCAACTGGCAGCAAGACCCCCAGGGCAATTACCTGGCGCGCCTGGTGTTCCCGGAAAAGACTGACGAGTTGCGCATTGAAGTCGACCTGGTCGCCGAGATGGCGGTGTTCAATCCGTTCGATTTTTTCCTGGAGCCCTACGCCGAAAATATCCCGTTCAGCTACGCCGCCGATGAGCAGCGCGAGCTGGCGCCGTATCTGGAAACCTTGCCGCTGACGCCAAGGTTGGCTGCGTACCTGGCCGGTATCGACCGCACGCCGCTGCCTGCTGTGGATTTCCTGGTCGGCCTCAACCAGCGCCTGGCCGCCGATATCGGTTACCTGATTCGCATGGAACCGGGCGTGCAAACTCCGGAATTTACCCTGGAAAACGCATCCGGCTCTTGCCGCGACTCGGCCTGGTTGTTGGTGCAATTGCTGCGCAACCTCGGATTGGCGGCGCGATTTGTCTCTGGTTATCTGATTCAACTGACCGCCGACGTCAAAGCCCTCGACGGCCCGTCCGGTACCGAGGTGGACTTCACCGACCTGCACGCCTGGTGTGAAGTGTATTTGCCCGGCGCTGGCTGGATTGGCCTGGATGCCACGTCCGGGTTGTTCGCCGGTGAAGGGCATATCCCCTTGGCCTGTAGCCCCGATCCATCGTCCGCCGCGCCCATCAGCGGGTTGGTGGAGCCGTGCGAATGCGAGTTCACCCATGAGATGTCGGTGGAGCGCATCTGGGAAGCGCCACGGGTGACCAAGCCCTACACCGAAGAACAATGGTTGGCGATCCAGGCTCTGGGCCGGCAGATCGACGGCGACCTGCTCAAGGACGACGTACGCCTGACCATGGGCGGCGAGCCGACCTTCGTCTCTATCGACGACCCAGACGGCGCCGAATGGAACACCGCAGCCCTGGGCCCGGACAAGCGTCGCCTGTCCGCCGAGCTGTTCCAGCGCCTGCGCCAGCACTATGCGCCCAAGGGCCTGGTGCATTTCGGCCAAGGCAAGTGGTACCCCGGGGAGCAATTACCACGTTGGTCGCTCAACTGTTATTGGCGCCGCGATGGCGTGCCGATCTGGCACAACAGCGCGCTGATCGCCGATGAGCAAGAGGACTACGGCGCCGATGGGGTGATGGCCGGGCGTTTCCTGGCCAGCGTCGCCGAACGCCTAAAACTGCCGGCGCGCTTTGTGTTCCCGGCGTTCGAAGACAATTTCTACTACCTGTGGCGCGAAGGGGCGCTGCCCCAGAACGTCACTGCCCAAGACCCGCGCCTGAGCGACGACCTGGAGCGTGAGCGCCTGCGCAAAGTCTTCAGCCAGGGCCTGGATAAAATCATCGGCCAAGTGCTGCCGCTGGCACGCACGGCGGCCAATGACCGCTGGCAGAGTGGGCGTTGGTACCTGCGCGACAACCATTGCCGCCTGGTGCCGGGGGATTCGCCGCTGGGCTATCGTCTGCCGCTCGCTTCGCAGCCCTGGGTGACGGCGGCGGAGTATCCGTTTGTGCATCCGACCGACCCTAACCAGGATCAGCCGGAGCTGCCGACCAGCGCCCAGTTGCAAAACCATGGCGAGCCCGCGCCGGGTGATGAGCGTGTGCCCAAGGTCGACGAGTCCGCCGACTGGCTGACCCGTACCGCGCTGTGCGCCGAAGCACGGGGAGGGCGCCTCTACCTGTTTATGCCGCCGCTGGAGCGCGTCGAGGATTACCTGGAGCTGGTGGCTGCCATTGAGGCCACCGCCGAAGAGCTGCATTGCCCGGTACTGCTGGAAGGCTACGAGCCGCCAGCGGATACGCGCCTGAGCAATTTCCGCGTCACGCCAGATCCCGGTGTCATTGAGGTCAACGTACAGCCATCCGCCACCTGGGACGAGTTGGTGGAACGCACCGAATTCCTCTACGAAGAGGCACGGCAAACCCGCCTGACCACCGAGAAGTTCATGATCGACGGGCGCCATACCGGCACCGGTGGCGGTAACCACTTCGTACTCGGCGGCGCGACGCCCAAGGATTCGCCCTTCCTGCGCCGACCGGACCTGCTGCGCAGCCTGATCAGCTACTGGCATAACCACCCGTCGTTGTCCTATTTGTTCTCCGGCCTGTTTATCGGCCCCACCTCCCAGGCACCCCGGGTGGATGAGGCGCGCAACGATGCGCTGTATGAACTGGAAATCGCCTTCGCGCAGATGCCGGCACCGGGCGAGGAGTGCCCGCCATGGTTGGTGGATCGCCTGTTGCGCAACCTGCTGATCGACGTGACGGGCAATACCCATCGCGCCGAATTCTGTATCGACAAACTCTACTCACCCGACGGCGCCACGGGCCGACTGGGCCTGCTGGAACTGCGCGCCTTTGAAATGCCGCCCCATGCGCGCATGAGCCTGACCCAGCAGTTGTTGCTGCGGGCGCTGGTCGCGCGGTTCTGGCGCGAGCCCTATGCGCCGTCGAAGCTGGCGCGCTGGGGCACAGAACTGCATGACCGTTTCCTGTTGCCGCACTTTATCGAGCAGGACTTTGCCGACGTGATCGTCGAGCTGAACGCGGCTGGTTACCCGCTGCGTGCCGAATGGTTCGCGGCGCATCTGGAGTTTCGTTTCCCCAAGGTGGGCGACTACGCCGTCAGCGGTATCGAACTGGAACTGCGCCAGGCCTTGGAGCCTTGGCATGTGCTGGGCGAGGAGGGCGCAGTGGGTGGCACGGTGCGCTATGTGGATTCGTCCCTGGAGCGCCTGCAAGTGAAGTTGAGCGGGTTGCCGCCGCAACGTTACCTGCTGACCTGCAATGGCGTGCCGGTGCCGCTGCAACCGACCGGCCGCGTCGGTGAGTTCGTGGCGGGGGTGCGTTATCGCGCCTGGCAACCGGCCAACTGCCTGCAACCGACCATCCCCGTGCATGCGCCGCTGGTATTTGACCTGCTCGACACCTGGATGCAGCGTTCGTTGGGCGGCTGCCAATACCATGTGGCGCACCCGGGCGGGCGCAATTACGACAGCCTGCCGGTGAATGCCAATGAGGCGGAGAGCCGGCGCATGGCGCGGTTTTTCCGCTTGGGGCATAGCCCGGGCAAGCTTGTGGTGCCGACTGTAACGGTAAACGATGAGTTGCCAATGACCCTGGATTTGCGGCGTTTCACAAAAAATAAGGAATGAACATGATCCAAGTGTGGGAGGGCTTTTGTGGCGAGGGAGCTTGCTCCCGCTGGGGTGCGAAGCGCCCCCAATAGCAGGCGACTGCTGCGCAGTCGAGCGGGAGCAAGCTCCCTCGCCACAACAAGCCAGCTCCCACATTGGATCGTAGTGAATTTGAGTTAACCTGACTTCCCTTGCCTCTGCCGAGCGTTCCATGTCCGACTTGCTCGACCGTTACCCGCTCACCGCGGGCACCTATCACGAACTGCTGGACGCCAGCGGCGCGTTGCGTGCCCATTGGCGGCGCTTGTTCGATCACCTGCAACGCAGCACGCCCGCACAACTGGCCCAGCGCCAGGCGTTGCTGACGCGCCAGATCCAGGAAAACGGCGTGACCTACAACGTCTACGCCGACCCCAAGGGCGCCGACCGCCCCTGGGAGCTGGACTTATTGCCCCATGTGCTGGCCGCTGACGAATGGCAGCAACTGTCGGCCGGCATCGCCCAGCGTGCGCGCCTGCTCAATGCGGTGCTGGCCGACCTGTATGGCCCGCAGCGCCTGATCAAGGAAGGCTTGCTGCCGGCCGAACTGGTGTTCGGGCATAACAATTTTCTGTGGCCGTGCCAGGGCATTCAGCCGCCTGACGGGGCGTTCCTGCATCTGTACGCAGTCGACCTGGCGCGCACGCCGGATGGCCGCTGGTGGGTCACCGCCGACCGCACCCAAGCCCCGTCGGGCGCCGGCTACGCCCTGGAAAACCGCACCATTGTGTCCCGCGCCTTCCCGGACCTGTACCGGGATATGCAGGTGCAGCACCTCACCGGTTTCTTTCGCACGCTGCAGGAAACCCTGGCGCGCCAGGCCCCTGGCGATGACCAGCCGCCACTGATCGTGCTGCTCACGCCGGGGCGTTTCAACGAAAGCTATTTCGAACACCTGTACCTGGCGCGTCAGCTCGGCTACCCCCTGGTAGAGGGCGGCGACCTCACCGTGCGTGACAGCACTGTGTTCCTGAAAACGCTCAGCGGCCTGCGCCGGGTGCACGCGATCATGCGTCGCCTCGACGATGATTTCTGCGACCCGCTGGAACTGCGCACTGACTCGGCGCTCGGCGTGCCGGGCCTGCTCGACGCCGTGCGTCAAGGCAACGTGCTGGTGGCCAATGCCTTGGGCAGTGGCGTGCTGGAGTCCCCGGGGCTGCTGGGCTTTTTGCCCAAGATCAACGAATTTTTGTTCGGTGAAACCTTGATCCTGCCGTCGATTGCCACCTGGTGGTGCGGCGAAGCGCCGGTGCTTGCCGAAGCCTTGGAAAAACTCCCGGAACTGCTGATCAAGCCGGCATTTCCCTCACAAAGTTTCGCTCCGGTGTTTGGTCGCGACCTTGACGACGAACAGCGCCAGGCCCTGGCCGAACGCATGCGTGCGCGGCCCTATGCCTATGTCGCCCAAGAGCTGGCGCAACTGTCTCAGGCGCCCGTATGGCACACCGTGGATGACCACCTGCAACACCGTGCCATTGGTATGCGTGTCTACGCCGTGGCCAGTGAAGACGGTTATCGGGTACTGCCTGGCGGCCTGACTCGCGTGGCGGCCGACGCCGATGCCGAGGTGGTGTCGATGCAGCGCGGCGGGGCGAGCAAGGACACCTGGGTGCTCGGTGAGCGCGCGCCGGGTGGCGAGCAATGGCGCGCCCAACGCACCATTGGCGCCTATGACCTGGTGCGCCGCGATCCCTATTTGCCCTCGCGCGTGGTGGAAAACCTGTTCTGGTTCGGTCGTTACTGCGAGCGCTGCGACGACAGTGCGCGCTGGCTGCGTATCGTACTGGCGCGGTATGTCGATGGCGACGATCCGCTGGCGTTGCAGGCCGCCGTCGAACTCGGCGAAAGCCTGCGCCTGTTGCCGGAGGAGGGCGAGCTGCCGGAGCGCCTGCTCGCCGCCTTGCTGGGTGATGACTGGCCTTCAAGCCTGCGCGCCAATTTGCAGCGCTTGCAGTGGGCGGCGTCCCAGGTGCGCGGCAAGTTGTCCAGGGAAAACTGGCAGGCCCTGGTGGAGCTGCAACGCGAAGCCATGGAACTGGAAAGCGACACTGCAGACTTTGGCGAGCTGCTCGACTTTCTCAACCGCCTGGTGATGTCCCTGGCGGCACTGTCCGGGTTTGCCCTGGACGACATGACCCGCGATGAGGGCTGGCGCTTCTTGATGATGGGCCGGCGTATCGAGCGTCTGCAGTTTCTGAGCAGCAGCCTAGCGGCGTTCCTGCGTGGCGTGGCCGTGTTCGATCAGGCCGGGCTGGAATGGTTGCTGGAGCTGGGCAACAGCAGCATCACCTACCGCTCGCGCTACCTGGCGGTGCCGCAGTTGATCCCGGTGCTCGACTTGCTGCTGCTCGACGAGCAGAACCCCCATGCGGTGCTGTTCCAGCTCAAGTTGGTGAGCCGCACCCTGCGCCGTCTCAATGATGATTTTGGCGTGCCCCGTGAAACCGGGCTGGTGCCTTTGGTCGAGTGCCTGGCGCGTTTTGACCTGGGCTGCCTGGAGGACGGCCTGTTTGGCGAAACCAGCGTGCGTGCCGCGCTGGACGGCCTGGCCGACTTGCTGCAAGCGGTGGCCGATGAAAGCGGGCAGGTGTCGGATCGCCTGGCGCTGCGCCATTTTGCCCACGTGGATGATGTCAGCCAGCAAACGGTTTCGGTGTAATGAGCGCGCGCTATCAGATTTTCCACGATACCCATTACCACTATGACAGCCCGGTGTCCCTGGCCCAGCAACTGGCGCACCTGTGGCCAAGGCCGTGCGCCTGGCAGAAGTGCACCTGGCAGCAGTTGGATATTAGCCCGGAACCCACCTCGCGCCGCGACGAACTGGACGTATTCGGCAACCCGATCACTCGCCTGGCGTTCGAACGGCCCCATGATGAATTGCTAGTGAACGCCGGGCTCACCGTGGAAGTGCTGGCACGACCCGCTCTGGACTTCCAGCGGTCGCCGCCCTGGGACCACACCCGCGACAGCCTGACCTACAGCAGCCAGGCCTTGAGCGCCGAGCTGATCGAAGCCTGCCGCTATCGCTTCGAGTCGCCCTATGTCCATCTGAAGAAAACCTTCGTCGAGTTCTCCGAAAGCTGCTTCCCGCCCGGCGAGCCTTTACTGCTGGGCACGCAGGCATTGATGGAGAAGATCTTCAGCGAATTTACCTTCGATGCCGAAGCCACCCAGGTCGCCACGCCGCTGGTTGAAGTGCTGGAGCGCCGTCGTGGCGTGTGCCAGGACTTCGCTCACCTGATGCTTGCCTGCCTGCGTTCCCGTGGCCTGGCGGCGCGCTATATCAGCGGCTACCTGCTCACCCAGCCACCGCCCGGCCAGCCACGGCTGATTGGCGCGGATGCTTCCCATGCGTGGGTTTCGGTGTTTTGCCCGGTATCAGGCTGGGTGGATTTTGACCCGACCAACAATGTGCAGCCGGCGCTGGAGCACATCACCCTGGCCTGGGGCCGGGACTTTTCTGATGTGTCGCCATTGCGGGGGGTGATTCTGGGGGGAGGCAGCCACGACCCGGAGGTGCGGGTGACGGTGATGCCGCTGGAATGAAAAACGATCATTCCCACGCTCTGCGTGGGAATGCCTGCTGTGACGCTCTGCGTCACCCTTGCGCTGGCTTCAAGCCTGGTGCGGGACGCGGAGCGTCCGGGGCTGCATTCCCACGCGGAGCGTGGGAACGATCATTCAGCTGGGTCTTTCAGGGTTTCGGTCTCGTCAGTTGCCGCTTCACCTTCGGCATCCGGGGTCAGCGCGCCGGCTTCTTCCTCTGCAGCGGCTTTCTTGCGTTGCAGCTTTTCCTCTTTCTTCTGTTCCTTGGCCAAGTCTCTCTGACGTTTGGCGAAGGAGTAATTAGGTTTGGCCATGGGCGATCCTCTAGGGTCGAAGGTGAGGGTGGGCGGCGCGCAGCTGCCTCGGGTCGTCATGGTAGCAGCTTCAGGGGGCCCTTTGCTTTCACTTACCGCAGGCGTAGGCAGCCAGAAGGCCGTTGAACAGGTGATTGAGGTGCATGGCATGAACTCCCGTGAGTGATGGGCCGATCATAATCAGGGTGCGGCAGTTTGGCTGGTTGATTGTGTTGATGAAGCTGATAGCCTAAAGTTGTATACAATCTGTTGATTCAGATCATAAGAACTCAAGCCTGATTGAGGCACCCTTACCGCAATCCGCGTTTTTAAAACCCTGCCTTGGAGATTCACATGTTTGCCAAACTCGTTGCTGTTTCCCTGCTGACTCTGGCGAGCGGCCAGTTGCTTGCTGCAGAGTGCAAGGTCACTGTCGACTCCACCGACCAAATGTCGTTCAACACCAAAGCGATTGAAATCGACAAGAGCTGCAAGCAGTTCACCGTTGAGCTGACTCACTCGGGTAACCTGCCCAAGAACGTGATGGGCCATAACTGGGTGCTGACTACCGAAGCCAATATGCAACCGGTGGCAACCGACGGCATGGCTGCGGGGATCGACAAGGATTACCTGAAAGCCGGTGATGAGCGCATCATCGCCCACACCAAGATCATCGGTGCCGGCGAGAAAGATTCGGTGACCTTCGACGTCTCCAAGCTGAAGGCCGATGAGAAATACAGCTTCTTCTGCTCGTTCCCAGGCCACATCTCGATGATGAAAGGTGCTGTGGTTCTGAAGTAAGACCGCGTTATCGTTCATCGCAGGCAAGCCAGCTCCCACATTCGACCGCATTCCCATGTTGGAATCCGGTCAAGTGTGGGAGCTGGCTTGCCTGCGATGGCGATGTGACAATCAATGCAAAACGATCAGGTTCACCTCAAGGCGCAAACGGCATCACCCGCTTGTGCTCAGTCTTGCGATAGGTCTCGCAGATAATCCTGAACGCCTCCTCACGCACCGGCTCACCCTGCAGGAACGCATCAATCTCGGCATAGGTCACGCCATGTGACGCCTCGTCCGGCTTGCCCGGCGAAAGGTCTTCCAGGTCGGCGGTCGGTACCTTCTCCACCAGCGATTCCGGCGCGCCAAAGTGACGGGCAATGGCCCGCACCTGATGCTTCACCAGCCCGCTCAACGGTGCCAGATCGCACGCGCCATCACCGAACTTGGTGTAGAAGCCCATCACCGCTTCCGCCGCATGGTCGGTGCCGATCACCAGCCCACCGGCCGCGCCGGCGATGGTGTACTGCGCCACCATACGCATGCGCGCCTTGGTGTTGCCCAGCACGAAGTCACGGGACGCCGCGGCCTTGCCTTCAAAGGCGGCCACTTCATTGGCCAGGGCTTTAACCGCCGGGCCGATGTTCACGGTGTGACGTTCATCCGGCTCGATAAAGTCCACCGAGGCCTGGGCGTCGTGCTCGTCGAACTGGGTTTCGTAGGGCAGGCGCACGGCGATAAAGCGGTACGCCTCATCGCCGGTGCTGGCGCGCAGTTCCTGCACCGCACGTTGGGCCAACAGGCCTGCGGTCAGGGAGTCGACACCACCACTGATGCCGAGCACCAGGGTCTTGAGCCCGGAATTGCGCAGGCAGTCCTGGATAAAGGCCACGCGCCGGGCAACCTCGGCTTCGAGTGCGGCCTGGTCCTTGAACGGGGCTTGCACCTTGAGCTGTTGTGCAATCTCACGCTGTACGGCTTGCATGATTCACTCCTTGCTGGATAGGGCAGGTACTTTGAAAACGTGACGCAAATAGGCGACAAAATTCGGGTCGGTGCAATGGGTCTTGCCCGCTTCATCGGAAATTTTTGCGACGGGCTGGCCATTGCAGGCGGTCATTTTAAGCACGATGCTCATCGGTTCCACCCCTGGAATATCACAGGTCAGGTTGGTGCCGATGCCAAAGCTCACATTAATGCGACCGCGCAACGCCCGGAATATTTCCAAGGCTTTGGGCAATGTCAGACTGTCGGAGAACACCAGGGTCTTGCTCATCGGTTCGATGCCCAGCTTGTGGTAGTGAGCGATGGCTTTTTCTGCCCACTGGATCGGATCACCGGAGTCATGGCGCAGGCCGTCGAACAGCTTGGCGAAGTACAAGTCGAAGTCGCCCAGGAACGCGTCGGTGGTGATGCAATCGGTGAGGGCGATACCCAACAGGCCACGGTACTCGCGCACCCAGCAATCAAGGGCGGCGATCTGGCTGTCGATCAGGCGTGGGCCGAGTTGCTGGTGGGCCATGATCCACTCGTGGGCCATGGTGCCCAGCGGCTTCATATCGAATTCGCGCGCCAGGTGCACGTTGCTGGTGCCGACAAAACGGCCAGGGAAATCGTGCTTGAGCACGCTGACCACTTCCTCTTGCACCCGGTAGGAAAAGCGCCGACGCGTGCCGAAGTCCGCCACTTGCAGCTCCGACAGCTCATCGCTGCTGGCGTTGGCGGTCAACCAGTCGAACTTGCGATACAGCTGCTCGCGGGCCTGCTCGAGGATCACGGTCTGGTAGCGGTAGCGGTTACGCACCTCGCTGACGATGGCCAGCATTGGCACTTCAAACAGGATCACATGCAGCCACGGTCCGCGCAGGCGGATAAACAACTCGCCGTTCTCGATGCCGGTTTGCACATACCGCAGGTTGAAGCGAAACAGCCCGAGGAAACGCAGAAAATCCGGCTTCATAAAGCTGATGCGTTCCAGGAACCCCAGTTGATCGGGGCTCAGGCTCAGCTCGGCGAGGCGCTCGATCTGGTAACGAATCTCCGCCAGGTAAGGGCGCAGGTCTTCACTGTTACGGCAACGAAACTCCCATTCAACTTCCACGTTCGGGTAGTTGTGCAGCACCGCCTGCATCATGGTCAGCTTGTAGAAGTCGGTGTCGAGCAGGTTCTGCACGATGCGATCGGCAAACACACTCTCGCTCATAACGGGAATCTCCAGACGGGTCGGCGGTGGAGGCCGGCCTTTACGCACAATTGAGGAAGGGGGTTAGTGGCGCATAGACTTGTGGGGTTTTGCCAGTGATTTTTTCAGTAAGGCCACTGGCGCCATCGCAGGCAAGCCAGCTCCCACATTTGAAGTGCATTCCAAACGGTGGGAGCAGGCTTGCCTGCGATGGCGATTCTCCAGGCGCTAAAGCACCTGCTCCATCATCCACTTCACAAACTCGCGCACCTTGGGCACCTCTGCCGAATGCTCAGGATACGCCAGGTAGTAAGCATCCTGGCTCGGCATCGCATGTTGCCAGGGGATCACCAACTTGCCCTCGGCCAATTCCTCCTCCACCAGAAAGCGCGGCAATAACGCCACGCCGCATCCCACCTGCGCCGCACGGATACACATATAAAACGTGTCGAACCGCGGGCCATGGTAGCTGTGCTCGGTATGGAAGCCCTGGCTGGCGAACCAGTCATGCCAGCCCTGGGGCCGCGAGGCGTTTTGCAGTAGCACCAGGTCGCTCAGTTGCGTGGGGTCGGTGAAAGGCTGGGCGGGCAGGCTGTCGGGCGAACACACCGGTACCAGCTCTTCACTGAACAGTTTCAGGCTCTCGGTGCCGGGACGTGCGCCCTGGCCGAAATAGAACGCCATGTCGGCCTTGCCTTGCAGTAACTCGTCCGGGTCCTGTTCGTTGCACAGGTCCAGGTGGATCTGCGGGTGGCGCAAACGCCAGCCTTTGAGGCGCGGCACCAGCCAGCGTGCTCCGAAGGTGTAGGGCGTGGACACGCGCAGCACTTCGGTTTCGCCCCCGTAGGAGCGCAGGTAGTGGGTGGACATTTCCACCTGGGTGAGGATCTTGCGCACTTCCACCAGGTACAGGTCGCCCGCCGGGGTCATCTGCAAGCGGCGGCGCACGCGGCGAAACAGCAGGTGTTGCAACAGTTCTTCCAGCTGCGCTACTTGTTTGCTCACCGCGCTTTGGGTGAGGTTCAGTTCCTCGGCGGCGCGGGTGAAGCTCAGGTGGCGGGTGGCCGCTTCGAAACACTGCAGGGCGGTGATCGAGGGCAAATGTCTTTTGTTCAGCACGGCATGCCTCTTTTTATTCTTTGCATGAATAAAGGGAATGATATCTCGCCTAATCGTCGTTTGTTGGCAAGTCTTGGGCCAGCTACAAATAGGGCCAGGATCGCCGTGCGTATTGCGGCGCGAATTTTTGTCTGCAGATTGAAGGAGTGACCCATGGTTGCCGCATTGCTTGATCGTCTCGGGGTAAACCCGGCGCTGTACCAGGCTGGAAAACAACCCGTGCATTCACCGATTGATGGCAGCCGTATCGGCAGTGTGCACTGGGAAGGCGCCGCCGAGGTGGAGCAACAGGTCAGTCGCGCCGAGCATGCATTCGAGGCCTGGCGCAAGGTGCCGGCGCCGCGACGTGGCGAGCTGGTGCGCCAGTTCGGCGACGTATTGCGCGAGTACAAGGCCGACCTGGGCGAACTCGTTTCCTGGGAAGCGGGCAAGATTACCCAGGAAGGCTTGGGTGAAGTGCAGGAAATGATCGACATCTGCGACTTCGCCGTCGGCCTGTCGCGCCAGTTGTACGGCTTGACCATCGCCTCCGAGCGCCCAGGCCACCATATGCGTGAAACCTGGCACCCGCTGGGCGTGGTCGGCGTGATCAGCGCCTTCAACTTCCCGGTGGCTGTGTGGGCGTGGAACACTGCGCTGGCCTTGGTGTGCGGCAACGCGGTGATCTGGAAACCGTCGGAAAAGACCCCGCTCACTGCACTGGCCTGCCAGGCCTTGTTCGAGCGCGTACTGAAAAAATTCGACGGTGCCCCCGAGTACCTCAGCCAAGTGATCATCGGCGGCCGTGACGCCGGCGCTGCGCTGGTGGATGACCCGCGCGTCGCCCTGATCAGCGCCACCGGCAGCACGCGTATGGGCCGTGAAGTGGCACCCAAAGTCGCCGCACGTTTCGCCCGCAGCATCCTTGAACTGGGCGGCAACAACGCGATGATTCTCGGCCCGAGCGCCGACTTGGACATGGCCGTGCGCGCCATCCTCTTCAGCGCGGTGGGCACCGCCGGCCAACGCTGCACCACCCTGCGCCGGCTGATCGCCCATGAGTCGGTCAAGGAAGAAATCGTCACCCGCCTCAAGGCCGCCTATTCCAAAGTGCGCATCGGCCACCCCCTGGAAGGCAACCTGATCGGCCCGCTGATCGACAAGCACAGTTTCGACAACATGCAGGACGCCCTTGAGCAAGCCTTGAGCGAAGGCGGCAAGGTGTTCGGCGGCAAGCGCCAACTGCAAGACACATTCCCCAACGCCTACTACGTATCGCCGGCCATCGTGGAAATGCCCGAGCAAAGCGACGTGGTGTGCAGCGAAACCTTCGCGCCGATTCTTTACGTGGTCGGCTACACCGACTTCGCCGAAGCCCTGCGCCTGAACAATGCCGTGCCACAAGGTTTGTCGTCCTGCATCTTCACTACCGACGTGCGTGAAGCCGAGCAGTTCATGTCGGCGGTGGGCAGTGACTGTGGCATTGCCAACGTCAACATCGGCCCGAGCGGCGCGGAGATCGGTGGCGCGTTCGGGGGTGAAAAAGAAACCGGCGGCGGGCGTGAATCGGGCTCGGATGCGTGGCGCGGGTATATGCGCCGGCAAACCAATACTGTGAACTACTCGCTGGAACTGCCGTTGGCACAAGGCATCACGTTCGACTGACCAGACTGATCGTTCCCACGCTCTGCGTGGGAACGCATTCTGTGACGCTCCGCGTCACGACAATGCGGACGCGGAGCGTCCAAGGCTACATTCCCACGCAGAGCGTGGGAACGAGCGGTGGTGAATTCATCCCGGAGTCAGGCAATGGCACTGCGCGAAACATGTTTATGGGAACACCTCACCCCAGGCCGTCCCGACCGAGCCGCGCTCAAGGGCGCGGTCAAGGTGGATGTGTGCGTGATCGGCGCCGGCATCACCGGTTTGTCGGCGGCCATTCATTTGCTGGAACAGGGTAAAAGCGTCGTCGTACTGGAGGCCCATCGCACCGGTCACGGTGGTTCGGGGCGCAACGTCGGGCTGGTCAACGCCGGCCTGTGGATTCCACCGGACGAGATCGAGGCCGGTTTCGGCACGGCGGTGGGCAGCCAGCTCAACCGCATGTTGGGTGCGGCGCCGTCCCTGGTGTTCAGCCTGATCGACAAGTACAACATCGACTGCCAATTGCGCCGTGAAGGCACCTTGCACATGGCGCACAACGCCCGTGGCGAGGCGGATTTGCGCAGCCGTGAGCAGCAGTGGAAACGCCGTGGCGCACCGGTTGAGTTACTCACCGGCCAGGCTTGCGAGCAAGCCACCGGTACTCGGAAAATCGCCGCCGCATTGCTGGATCGGCGCGCCGGCACCTTGAACCCCATGGCCTACACCACTGGGTTGGCGAATGCCGCCGCAGCGTTGGGCGGGCAGTTGTTCGATCATTCCCCGGTCACCCAGCTTGAACGCCAAGGCGCCGATTGGTCGGTGCAGACCGCCGAGGGCGCGGTGCAGGCCGCGCAGGTGGTGATCGCCTCCAACGCCTACACCGAAGGCGAATGGACTGAACTGCGGCGTAACTTCTTCCCCGGCTATTACTACCAGGTGGCGTCGGCGCCGCTGACCGATGACGCGGCCAAACAGATCCTCCCCGGCGGCCAGGGTTCGTGGGACACGCGCCAGGTCCTGAGCAGTATTCGCCGCGATGCCGACGGGCGCCTGTTGCTGGGCAGCCTGGGTAACGGCAACCAGAAGCCGGCGTGGTTCCTCAAGGCATGGGCCGATCGGGTGCAGCAACACTACTTCCCGTACCTCAAACCGGTGCAATGGGAATTCACCTGGACCGGCTGCATCGCGTTCACCCCCGACCACTTGATGCGCCTGTTCGAACCGGCCCCCGGCCTGGTGGCGGTTACCGGTTATAACGGGCGCGGGGTGACCACCGGCAGCGTAGTGGGCAAGGCGTTTGCCGACTACCTGTGTCACCAGGACCCCCAAGCCTTACCGATCCCTTTTGCCCCTATGCAACCTCTGGCCGCTGTGGGCCTGCGCAGTTGCCTGTATGAAGCCGGCTTCTCGCTCTATCACGCCGGGCAATGCCTGAGGATCGTGATCTGATCAGCGAAATACTCCTCAGAAGCCTGCGTTTTCTTAGCAGGCTACCCATCTGTATTGGTGCAAGTCGTAGCAATCACGCACTGTAAATGTGCAGTTCCGTTACGCACATTGTTACAGCTGTAGGAACTGTCGTTTATGCCTGTGGTTGCAGGTGCGACCTACCAGGGTTGTACTTTTTTGCAGTGCTGGTTGCACCCGTAGACGCTAGACGGTTGCACGTCCTGGCAAAAGGCGTCGAAACGCCTGTAATAACAATGACACCGTGTCTTTTTGAAGAATAAAAAAGTAATGGCACGCGGCTTGCTCTGAGCTTTCAGTGAAAAGTTTGAATGCAAGTTGTCGTGCCAAAAATCAAAAATATCGGAGCACCACTCATGTCCCAGACGTTTTACAAGAAAGGTTTTCTGGCCCTCGCCGTTGCTGCGGCGCTGGGTGTTTCTACGTTTGTTCAAGCTGATGTGAAAATTGGTGTGGCGGGCCCGATGACGGGTGCCAACGCCGCTTTCGGTGAGCAGTACATGAAGGGTGCCCAGGCGGCAGCCGACGTTATCAACAAGGCCGGCGGCATCAACGGCGAGCAGATCAAGCTGGTGGCGGGCGATGACGCCTGCGAACCCAAGCAGGCCGTGGCCGTGGCCAACCGCCTGGCCGACCAGGACAAAGTGATCGGTGTGGTCGGGCACTTC
This sequence comes from Pseudomonas sp. FSL L8-0168, assembly GCF_037976155.1. Taxonomy (NCBI): domain Bacteria; kingdom Pseudomonadati; phylum Pseudomonadota; class Gammaproteobacteria; order Pseudomonadales; family Pseudomonadaceae; genus Pseudomonas; species Pseudomonas sp. FSL L8-0168. The sequence goes on from NZ_CP150262.1 coordinate 5,976,278, forward strand.
TGCTCCTCCAACACCATCCCGGCGTCTGAGGTTTACGACGAAGCGGGCATCATCGCCATCACCCCAGGCTCCACCAACCCACAAGTGACCGAACGCGGCCTGGGCGCCATGTTCCGTATGTGCGGGCGTGACGACCAGCAAGGCATCGTCGCCGGCGACTACATCGTCGACGTGCTCAAGGGCAAGAAAGTCGCGGTGATCAACGACAAGGACACCTACGGCAAAGGCCTGGCCGACGCCACCGCTGCGCAGTTGACCAAGCGCGGCGTCAAGCCGGTGCTGGAAGAGGGCCTGACCCGGGGCGAGAAAGACTTCAGCGCCCTGGTTACCAAGATCCGTTCCCTGGGCGCCGACGTCGTGTACTTCGGCGGCTTGCATCCGGAAGCCGGCCCACTGGTGCGCCAGATCCGCGAAGCGGGCCTCAAAGACGTCAAGTTCATGTCCGATGACGGCGTGGTCACCGACGAACTGGTAGCCACCGCCGGCGGCGCGCAGTACGTTGATGGCGTGTACATGACCTTCGGCGCCGACCCGCGCCTGCTGCCAGACAGCAAGACGGTCGTGGAAGAGTTCCGCAAGAACGGTACCGAGCCTGAAGGCTACACCCTGTACGCTTACGCCTCGATCCAGGCCCTGGCCGCCGGCTTCAACGGTGCCAAGTCCAACAAGGGCGAAGACGCTGCCAAGTGGCTCAAGGCCAACCCGGTTAAAACCGTCATGGGCGAAAAAGCCTGGGATGCCAAGGGCGACCTGAAAGTCTCTGACTACGTGGTTTACCAGTGGGACAAAGACGGCAAATACCATCAGTTGGAAAAGCAGAAGTAATAACGCGACGGCCTGAACACCTTGATCCCTGTGGGAGCCGGGCTTGCCCGCGATGACGGACTCAATGCCAACCCTGTGTTGAATGTGAAACCGCTATCGCAGGCAAGCCAGCTCCCACAGAGGGCCTGGTTGCCTGCTCTATTGCAACAAACCTGTCTTTTCCTCCAGAAGCGCCGCACACCCACCGGTGTGCAGGTGCTCACCGCGTGAGATTGCGTTATGGATGGTATTTTCCTGCAGCAACTGGTCAACGGCCTGACCCTCGGGTCGGTCTATGGCCTGATCGCCATCGGCTACACAATGGTCTATGGCATCATTGGCATGATCAACTTCGCCCACGGCGAGGTTTATATGATTTCCGCTTACCTCGCGGCGATCAGTCTGGCACTGCTGGCTTACTTCGGCATCGAATCCTTCCCGCTGCTCATTCTCGGTACCTTGATCTTCACCGTAGTCGTCACCGGCGTGTACGGTTGGGTGATTGAGCGTGTCGCCTACAAACCCCTGCGTAACTCCACCCGCCTGGCACCGCTGATCAGCGCCATCGGTATCTCGCTGATCCTGCAGAACTACGCGCAGATCGCCCAGGGCGCCAAGCAACAAGGCATTCCCACCCTGCTGGCCGGCGCCTGGCGCGTCGATATCGGCACCGGGTTCGTGCAACTGACCTACACCAAAGTGTTCATCCTCGTGGCGGCGTTCGCCGGCATGGCCTTGCTCACCTACATCATCAAATACACCAAGCTCGGCCGCATGTGCCGCGCCACCCAGCAAGACCGCAAGATGGCCTCGATCCTGGGCATCAACACCGACCGAGTGATCTCCTACGTGTTCGTCATCGGCGCAGCCATGGCTGCCCTGGCCGGCGTGCTGATCACCCTCAACTACGGCACCTTCGACTTCTATGCCGGCTTCATCATCGGCATCAAGGCGTTTACCGCGGCGGTCCTCGGCGGCATCGGCTCCCTGCCTGGGGCGATGCTGGGCGGGATCATCCTCGGTATCTCCGAGTCGCTGTTCTCGGGGTTGATCAACTCTGACTACAAAGACGTGTTCAGTTTCTCCCTGCTGGTGGTGATTCTGATTTTCCGTCCCCAGGGCCTGCTTGGTCGCCCACTTGTGGCGAAGGTGTAAACATGTCTGCTGCCAAATCCATTGATATCAAGAAAAGTGTGGTCGATACGGTCCTCGCGGGGCTGATTTCGCTGATCGTATTCGGCCCGATTGTCGGCGTGGTGCTCGACGGCTACAGCTTCAACCTGGAACCTGCGCGGGTTGCCGTGCTGGTCGCTATCGTGATGGCCGGGCGCTTTGCCTTGAGCCTATTCCTGCAAACTTCCAAGGGCGTGAAGATCCTGCAGGGGTTCGAGAGCAGCGGCTCCGGCGTGCACGTGCTGCCACCGGACTACAAGTCGCGGCTGCGCTGGATCATCCCGGCGTTGATCGTGATCGCCATCGTGTTCCCGATCTTTGCCAACAAGTACCTGCTCACCGTGGTGATCCTGGGGCTGATCTACGTATTGCTCGGCCTGGGGCTGAACATCGTGGTGGGCCTGGCGGGCCTGCTCGACCTGGGTTACGTGGCGTTCTATGCCATCGGTGCCTACGGCCTGGCGCTGGGTTATCAATACCTGGGCCTGGGCTTCTGGACGGTGCTGCCACTGGCGGCCATCGCGGCGGCGTTGGCGGGGTGCATACTCGGCTTCCCGGTGCTGCGAATGCACGGTGACTACCTGGCCATCGTGACCCTGGGTTTTGGTGAAATCATACGCCTGGTGCTCAACAACTGGCTGTCGTTCACCGGCGGCCCGAACGGGATGCCCGTGCCGTCACCGACCTTCCTGGGCCTGGAGTTCGGCAAGCGTGCGAAGGATGGCGGCATTCCGTTTCACGAGTTTTTCGGCATCGATTACAACCCCAACATCAAGTTCATGTTCATCTACATCGTGCTGTTTCTGGTGGTGCTGGCCGTGCTGTACATCAAGCATCGCCTGACGCGCATGCCGGTCGGTCGCGCCTGGGAAGCCCTGCGCGAAGATGAAATCGCCTGCCGTTCCATGGGCCTGAACCATGTGCTGGTCAAACTCTCGGCCTTCACCATCGGCGCGTCCACCGCCGGTTTGGCCGGGGTGTTCTTTGCCAGCTACCAGGGCTTCGTCAACCCATCGTCGTTTACCTTCTTCGAGTCGGCGTTGATCCTCGCCATCGTGGTGTTGGGCGGCATGGGCTCGACGGTCGGCGTGGTGATCGCAGCGTTCGTGTTGACCGTGGCGCCGGAACTGCTGCGTAGTTTTTCCGAGTACCGTGTGCTGCTGTTTGGGGTGTTGATGGTGGTGATGATGATCTGGCGACCGCGTGGCTTGATTCGGATTAGTCGTACCGGTGTGACGCCACGCAAGGGGGTAGCGCCATGAGCAAGGAAGTCGTGCTGTCTGTCGAACACCTGATGATGCACTTCGGGGGCATCAAGGCCCTCAGTGATGTGAGCCTACAGGTCAAACGCAACTCGATCTTCGCCCTGATCGGCCCCAACGGCGCCGGCAAGACCACGGTGTTCAACTGCCTCACCGGCTTTTACAAAGCCAGTGGCGGCAAGATCGAGCTCAACGTGCGGGGCAAGCAAACCAACGTCATTCAGTTGCTGGGTGAGCGCTTTGAGGCCACCGACTTTGTCTCGCCCAAAAGCTTCCTCAGCCGCGTGTACTACAAGATGTTCGGCGGCACCCATCTGGTGAACCGTGCCGGCCTGGCGCGCACTTTCCAGAACATTCGCCTGTTCAAGGAAATGTCGGTGCTGGAAAACCTGCTGGTGGCCCAGCACATGTGGGTCAACCGCAACATGCTTGCCGGCATCCTCAATACCAAAGGCTACCGCAAGGCCGAAAGCGATGCGCTGGACTGCGCATTCTACTGGCTGGAAGTAGTCGACCTGGTGGACTGCGCCAACCGTCTGGCCGGCGAGCTCTCCTACGGCCAGCAGCGCCGCCTGGAAATCGCCCGCGCCATGTGCACGCGGCCGCAGATCATCTGCCTGGACGAACCGGCAGCGGGCCTCAATCCACAGGAAACCGAAGCCCTCAGCGCGATGATTCGCCTGCTGCGCGACGAACACGACCTTACGGTGGTGCTGATCGAACACGACATGGGCATGGTGATGAGTATTTCCGACCACATTGTGGTGCTGGACCACGGCAACGTGATCGCCGAAGGCGGCCCGGATGCGATCCGCAACGACCCGAAAGTGATCGCCGCCTACCTGGGCGCGGATGAAGAGGAGTTGGTATGAGTGCACCTATCCTCGAAATGAAGGACCTGGACGTGTTCTACGGCCCGATCCAGGCCCTGAAAAAAGTCTCGCTGCACATCAACGAAGGCGAAACCGTCAGCCTGATCGGCTCCAATGGCGCGGGTAAGTCCACGTTACTGATGTCGATCTTCGGTCAGCCTCGGGCCGAGTCGGGGCAGATCCTCTACAACGGCGTCGACATTACCCACAAATCGTCCCACTACATCGCTTCCAACGGCATTGCGCAGTCGCCGGAAGGGCGGCGGGTGTTCCCCGACATGACCGTCGAGGAAAACCTGCTGATGGGCACTATCCCCATTGGCGACAAGTTCGCCAGCGAGGACATGCAACGCATGTTCGAGCTGTTCCCCAGGCTCAAGGAGCGGCGCAACCAGCGGGCGATGACCATGTCCGGTGGTGAGCAACAAATGCTCGCCATCGCCCGTGCGCTGATGAGCCGGCCCAAGCTGTTGCTGCTCGATGAGCCAAGCCTGGGGTTGGCGCCGATTGTGGTGAAGCAGATCTTTTCCACCCTGCGCGAGCTGGCGTCCACCGGTATGACCATCTTCCTGGTGGAGCAGAACGCCAACCATGCGCTGCGCCTGTCGGACCGAGCGTATGTGATGGTCAATGGTGAGATTCGCCTGACCGGCACCGGCAAGGAGTTGCTGGTGAACGAGGACGTGCGCAACGCCTACCTGGGCGGCCACTGACCTAAGATCCAGGCGCATCAACCCTGTGGGAACCGGGCCTTATGTGGGAGCCGGGCTTGCCCGCGACAGCATCACCTCGGTTTAGCTGACATACCGAGGTGGCCGCATCGCAGGCAAGTTAGCTCCCACCCAAAGCCGGTTCCCACATTTGTTTTTGCGATGTCCACAAGCGCTCAACCAAATTGTGGAAAACAAATCCAGCCCACCTCAAAAGCGCGACATATAGTCGCCGCAAATCCCTGTTTTGTCACAGTTTTGACTTGTCCCCATCCACTGTGGAACCGGCTGTGGGTAACGTGGGAGTAGCTGGCTGAAAGCCTTTAACCACGTGGCTTGTAGCGTGTTGGTTGTTTTTCGATCAGTGTGTTTTTCGCGACCGTCTCAAGGGTTTGTCAACCTGTTTAAAGACACAGGTATATGAACGAAATAAGTCGTTCCGGCCTGTGGATAAGTCTGTGATTAAACTCTGGAAAGACGCGCGCAGGGGCCGCAATGACTGGCCTGGAGCCATCGTTGTGTTTTTCAGCATTTGTCGCCGGCTACATAGGCGCTTGCCCAGGTCAAGCAAAAAACTTTATAAAACCGCCTGCAACCCTTGTACACAGTGGCTTTGAGCCGTTTGCACTTGCCCCCAAAGACTGTGGGCGCAGTTGTGGATAACCTGCGCGCATATGGCTGCAAGCTACGGTTTATAAGGCTTTGCGTCGCTTGATTAAAAAGTGATCAGTCAAGCATGCGCGTGTGTGCACAGCGGTTGCCGCAAACGCGGCGTAAGGGCATTCTGCTGGCTGTTTTTTTCCCGATGCCCGCAAGGAGAACACCATGTCCGACACGCTGTTTATCACTGGCGCTACTTCAGGTTTCGGCGAAGCCTGTGCCCGTCGTTTTGCCGAGGCCGGCTGGAAACTGGTGCTCACCGGTCGTCGTGCCGAGCGCTTGAATGCCTTGGTCCAAGAGCTTTCCAAGCAGACCGAAGTGCATGGCCTGGTGGTGGATGTGCGCGACCGCAAAGGCATGGAGGAGGCCATCGCCAACCTGCCGCCGTCGTTCGCCACGCTGCGCGGCCTGATCAACAACGCCGGCCTGGCCGTGGGCACCGACCCTGCGCCCAAGTGCGACCTCGACGATTGGGAAACCATGGTCGATACCAACATCAAGGGCCTGCTGACCACCACCAACCTGCTGTTGCCGCGCCTGATTGCCCATGGCCGCGGGGCCGGGATCATCAACCTGGGCTCCATCGCCGGTAACTACCCGTACCCGGGCAGCCATGTGTATGGCGGTTCCAAGGCGTTCGTGAAGCAGTTTTCGTTGAACCTGCGCTGCGACCTGCAAGGCACCGGCGTGCGCGTGACCAATATCGAGCCGGGCTTGTGTGAAAGCGAGTTCTCCCTGGTGCGCTTCGGCGGTGACCAGGCGCGTTATGACGCCACCTACGCAGGTGCCGAGCCGATCCAGCCGCAGGACATTGCCGATACGATTTTCTGGGTGATGAACACCCCGGCGCACGTGAACATCAACCGCCTGGAGTTGATGCCGGTGAGCCAGACCTGGGCTGGGTTTGCGATTGAGCGTGGGGCCAAAGGCTAAGACCGCGTCGCTGCCATCGCAGGCAAGCCAGCTCCCACATTTGACGGTATTCACACATCCAAATGTGGGAGGGGGCTTGCCTGCGATGGCGGCAAATCGGCCAAAATGCGGCATAAGGTACACTGCCCGCCTGAAAACCCCACCGCACCCAGCGGTTTAAAGGTTTTGACAGGAGGCAATGTGAGTAACCGAGGTGAGCAGGCACTGCTCAAACAATCGACTATCCTGATGTTCGCAGTCGCGATCGCCGGGATTGTCACGGGTGTGATATCCGGCGCCCAATCCATTCTGTTCGACGGCTTTTTCTCGCTGATCGCCACCGCCATCAAGGTGCTGATGCTGATCACGGCCAAGCTGATCGCCAAGAAAAGCAACGAGCGTTTCCAGTTCGGCTATTGGCACCTGGAGCCAATGGTGCTGTTGATCGAAGGCAGTTTCCTGCTGCTGATCGCCATCTACGCGTTCCTCAATGGCGTGTTCGGCATTATCAATGGCGGGCGCGAAATCGAGTTGGGGCTGGTGATCATTTATGCGGCGGTGTTTACCGTCGTGGAGTTCGCCTACTTCTTCTATGTGCGCTACCGCAATCGCACACTCAAATCGTCATTGATCCAGTTCGACAACATCAGTTGGCTGGTGGACGCGATGCTGTCGGTGGGCTTGCTGATCAGCTTCCTGGCCGCACTGTTGCTCAAGTCCCAGGGCTATGGCGAGTGGGCGGTCTACGTGGACCCGTTGATTCTGATCCTGCTGGCCCTGAGCATGCTGGCGCCGGCATTCAAGATCCTGCGCCCGGCGCTGCGCGAAGTGTTGGGCATCGCGCCGGATCACTTGGACGACAAGGTTCGCGAAGTGATGGACGCGGCGCAGGCCAAGCATGGTTTCGACGACTATGTGTCCTATGTGCAGAAGCACGGGCGTGCGCGGTTTATCGAAATTCATGTGGTGCTGCCAGCGAATTACCCGGTGGATAACGTCGCGACTCTCGATGGGCTGCGGGAAGAGATATCCACAGGGCTTGGGGCGGCGGATGCGGCGCGGTGGTTGACGATCAGTTTTACCGGGGATCGCAAGTGGATTGCCTAAAGTCTGTTAGAGCGAGGTGAGGCTATCGCAGGCAAGCCAGCTCCCACATTTAAATGTGCGAACACTATCAACTGTGGGAGCTGGCTTGCCTGCGATGGGCCCAGCAGGTCAGCCCAGATGCTGGACCAAGCCCTGATAGCAAGTCGCCAAATGATAAGGCGTAGTCGAAGGCATATCCCGTCGGCTCACCTTACCCTCGGCATCCAGGCATTCATGCCAACCCTTGGCATGCAAAAAGCGCTGTTGCAGCGCCTGCAACTGACGCTGCAGCACCGCTTCACTGCCTGGCCGCAAGGTCAACGCCCGCAGGTACTCCGCCTGTGCCCAGATCCGTTGGGTACCGTCGCGCACCGTGCCATCCAGCGCAAGCATGCCGCTGACCGCCCCGCTTAACTTATCCACACCCTTTTGCTCGGCATAGGCAAATGCCCGTGTCAGCGAGCCATGCAGCGCGGTGCCGCGTAGCGCAGCTGAAGACTCGAGCAAAAAGAACCATTCGAACTGATGCCCCGGCTCAAACCAGTTATCCACAGCGCCCACAGGTTTTTCCATCATCACGCCGTGCTCGCGGTCGATGAAACGTTGCTGCATGGCCGTCGCCAGTGCCAGCAGGGCCGCTTGTACCTGGGCGTCCTCACGCACCGCGAGGGTGGCCAGGAAACCTTCGGCCAGGTGCATCAACGGGTTTTGCAACGGGCCGGAGTCGAGCGAGGCCCAGTTGCGCTCCAGTACGGCCTCGTACAAGCCGTCACCGGTGGCAAAACGTTGGGCGACGACTTCCAGGGCAGCGTTGAGCACCGATTCCACCAACGGCTCACGCATCTTGGCCCAGTAATGGGCGCAGGCAAAAATAATGAAGGCGTGGGTGTAGAGGTCTTTGCGCTTGTCCAGCGGCTGGCCGGCGGGGTCGATGCTATAGAACCAGCCACCGTGTTCGGCATCATGGAAGTGCCGTTGCAGGGAGCGAAACAGCGCTGCCGCACGTTCTTCGGCGAAAGCCGCGCCGGGTTCGCCGATCAGGCTGGCGAACAGGTACAGCTGCCGGGCGCAGGCCATGGCGCGATAGCGCTGGGGGGGCAGTGGCTGGTGGTCGGCGTCCAGGGCCTCAAAGGGCAGTGCCAGGTCGGCATTCCAGCCCGGGCCTTGCCAGAGAGGCACGATCAGGTCATGGAAGTGCGTGAGCACAGGCGTCAGGGAAGAGGGGGAAGCGATGGGCATTGGCTGGCGTCGTCACGGCAGGGGTGTAGGCGCGCATGGTAGCAGGCTGATCGTTCCCACGCTCTGCGTGGGAATGCATTTTATGACGCTCTGCGTCATGCTTTGGGACGCAGAGCGTCTTCGGCTGCGTTCCCACGCGGAGCGTGGGAACGAGAGGCCCTCAGCAGTGCCGCAAATCAGCCCGCCAGCAACCACACCCCAGTCGCCGCCGAAGCCGCCCCGGCCACTCGCACCAAGGGTGCAGCAGCAGCTGGCAAAAAGCGCACGACTGCATAACCGGCTGCATGCAACGCCGCGGTCGCCCCCACAAACCCAGCGGCATACGCCCAAGGGCTGGTCATATCCGGCAGTTCCAGGCCATGGGCCACGCCATGAAACAGCGCAAACAACGCCGTGGCGCCCACGGCCACGAACAGCGGCGGCCGCACCGCCAATGCTACCGCCAGGCCCAAGGCCAGCACCGAAGCAGCAATCCCGCTTTCCAGCGCCGGCAGTTGCAGCCCTTCAAAACCCAGCACGCCGCCGATCAGCATGGTGCCGACAAAGGTGCATGGCAGCGCCCAGCGCGCGGCGCCTTTTTGTTGGGCCGCCCAGAGGCCTACCGCAAGCATGGCCAGCAAGTGATCGAGGCCGCCCAGGGGATGGCTGATACCGGCCATCAGGCCATTGTCGCCATGGCCCGGATGGGCGAAGGCCAGGGCAGGCGCGAGCAGCAGCGCGGCGGCGGCGAAAAGTCTGTTGAGTCTCATGGACAGGTTCCTTATGGGTTGATCAGGCGGCGGTCAGCAGGCCCTGGCGTTCGATGAAGGCGACGATGTCATCCAGGCCGACCCCGGTTTTCTGGTTGCTGAACACAAAGGGTTTGCCGTTGCGCATGCGTTGAGTGTCGCTGTTCATCAGGTCCAGCGACGCGCCGACCAGCGGGGCCAGGTCGATTTTGTTGATCACCAGCAGGTCGGATTTGCAAATGCCAGGCCCGCCCTTGCGCGGCAGCTTGTCGCCCGCAGACACATCGATCACATAGATGGTCAGGTCCGACAGTTCCGGGCTGAAGGTGGCCGACAGGTTGTCGCCGCCGGACTCCACCAGAATCAGGTCCAGGCCCGGAAAACGACGGTTGAGTTGGTCCACGGCCTCCAGGTTGATCGAGGCATCTTCGCGAATCGCCGTGTGTGGGCAGCCGCCGGTTTCCACGCCGATGATGCGCTCCGGCGCCAGGGCCTGGTTGCGCACCAGGAAGTCGGCATCTTCACGGGTATAGATGTCGTTGGTCACCACCGCCAGGTTGTAGCGATCGCGCAGCGCCAGGCACAGGGCCAGGGTCAGGGCGGTCTTGCCCGAGCCTACCGGGCCGCCGATACCGACGCGCAGGGGTTGTGTGTTCATGTGCTTCTCCAGAATCAGGAACGGAACAGGCGGCTGTACTGGCGCTCGTGGGCCATGCACGCCAGGGACAGGCCAAAAGCAGCGCTGCCCAAATGGTTAGGGTTAATGCGCTCGGCATCCTGCTGGGCTTGTTGCAGCAGCGGCAGCAGTTCACTGGTTAGACGCTGGGCGGCTTGCTGGCCCAGTGGAAGGGTTTTCATCAGCACGGCCAATTGGTTTTCCAGCCAGCTCCACAGCCAGGCGGCGAGGGCGTCGTCGGCGTTGATGTGCCAGGCGCGCGCGGCCAAGGCCCAGCCAAGGGCCAGGTGCGGTTCGTCGCGTTGAGCGAGAAAGTCACGGGCGCTGTCGTCCAGTTCCGGCAAGCCGTTGAGCAACTGTTGCAGGGAGTAGCCCATCTGGCGGCTTTCCTGATACAGCTCCCAGCTCTCACGGCTGGCGCGATGCTCGTCGCACCACTGCGCCAGTTGTGCCCAGTCCTGCTCGATGGCTGCGCGGCAATGGGCGAGCAACAGCGGTGCTTCGAAACGCGCCAGGTTGAGCAGCAACTGGTCACTGATCCAGCGTCGGGCGCTCGCGGCATCCTGTACGCGGCCGTTGTCCACCGCCATTTCCAGGCCCTGGGAATAGCTGTAGCCGCCAATCGGCAATTGCGGACTGGCCAGGCGTAGAAGCGCCCAGGCTGGGTTCATAGACGTACGCCGAACTGATGCAGCTTGGGGGCGTAGTTGAAGTCTTCATCCCCATGGCGCGAATGATGATGGCCGCCGCCATAGGCGCCGTGCTCGGGTTGAAACGGCGCTTCGATGGTCTGTGCATCGGCACCCAGCTGTTCAAGCATGGCCTTGAGCACGTAGTCATCGAGCAGGCGCAGCCAACCGTCACCGACTTGCAGGGCTACATGGCGGTTGCCTAGGTGATAGGCGGCGCGAGTCAACTCGAACGCGTTGCGGCAGGTGACATGCAGCAGTTGTTCAGGGCGGGCGTACACCCGTACGACGCGTCCGTCTTCTGCCTGTAGGAATTCGCCATCGTGCAAGGGCGGCTGGCCCCGCTCCAAAAACAGGCCGACGTCTTCACCGTCGGCACTGAAACAGCGCAGGCGGCTTTTGCTGCGGGCTTCGTAATTGAGCAGCAACTCGGCGGCCCAGAGGGCTTGGGGGGCGATTCGGCGATGTATCACCAGCATCAGAGAGCTTCCAGCTGTGAGCGATGAAAGACCTAGAGCAAGGGGCTTGCCAATCACGGAATTGAGTCGGAATTCCCTGTAGTCAGGCAGGCATGCTGCTCAATAGGGCGTCAGATAATTCAGTGCGTGAATCAATTTGGTGCGTGGCGAGGTTTATAGCACCGGCGAAGGGCGTTTTGCGTTGATGGAGGCGCTTGTCTTGATGAAATTTCTTTCATCTTTTTCTCTGTAGGCAGTTTTTAGGATTTGTCCTACGAATCATGAGGATTTGGAGTTCATGAGATTACCTGAGGGTTCTTTAGGCTATGCGCCCTGTTTAATACCACCGCGACGTTCATCATGCTTCGATCAATTTTCTGTATATGCCTGGTCAGCCTGACCTTCTTTATTTCATCGGCATCGGCCAATTTTCAGCCCCGCGCCAGCTTCGGCTCGTCGCTGCAAAGCCTCAAGCCGGCTTCCATCGACGACGTGATCGACCGCGCCCATGAGTTGCTCGGTACGCCCTACAAGTGGGGCGGCACCTCGGCGGAGCAGGGCTTCGATTGCAGCAGCTTCCTGGTGTACCTGTTCAAGACCCAGGCCAATATCCAGATACCGCGCACCACCACGGCCATGCACCGTTCATCGGCGGCGACCATCAAGCGCAATGCGTTGAAGCCTGGGGATGCGGTGTTTTTCAAAGGCAACGGGCGCGGCCAGGTCAGCCATGTCGGGCTTTACATTGGCCACGGCAAATTCATTCATTCGCCGCGCACCGGCAAAACCATTCGTATCGATTCATTGAGCAATAGCTACTGGAACAAGCACTACACCACCGCCAAACGGTTCCACACGGCGGGTTGATTGCTTTATTCGGTGCTGCCCAGCCCTTGCCAATGCTTGAGGCCGATAAAGATAAAGCGCAGTTGCTGGGTGATTTTCGCTTGGGGCGTAAGGTGGGCCGGCAGGGCGTGGGCCGGTGGGTCGATGATATCGGGCAGGGTGGCGAACACGCTCTTGACGATCAGGTCGGCCATCACATGCAAACCTTCGGCATCCAAGTGCTGGAGTTTGGGCATCAGCGTCAGGTCGGCGGCCAGGTCGCGGGTGATGTCTTCGCGCAGGGCGGCGATGGCTTGGCGCACGGCCAGGCAGCCGCCGTACTGTTCGCGAGCCAGGAACAGGAACTGAGAGCGGTTAGCCGAAACCACATCGAGAAAGATGCGCACCGAGGCATCAATGATGCCGCCCATCACGAATTCGTTGTGGCGCACCAGGCGGATCGTGGCGCGAAAGGTCTGGCCGACCTCGCTGACCAGTACCAGCCCCAACTGGTCCATATCGGCGAAATGGCGATAGAAACCGGTGGGCACGATACCCGCCGTCTTGGCCACTTCACGCAGGCTCAGGCTGCCAAACCCACGGCCGCACTCCATCAGATGGCGGGCTGCGTCCATCAGGGCGAGGCGGGTCTGTTGCTTCTGTTCGGCGCGGGGCAGCATGAGCGGATGAGCTTTGTCGGCAAGTACAGCGACGCACTCTAGCAAAAGCGCTTTGCCGGCGTCGAACTTGGCAGGGGCGGGGCGTGACGCGGTCTATATAAAAGCAAAAGCCCGATCGGCAGATCGGGCTTTTTTCTGGGCCACCACAGGCTTAGCTCTGTGCTTGATGCAGTTCTTGCAGACGGTCGGCACCGCCTTCAGCAACGCCTTCGGTGTAGGCACGTTTGTTGGCTTGTTCAGCACCGCCTTCGACCAAACCTTTCTCTTGCAGACGGTTGTAGCCATTTTCAGCTACGGCGCCTTTGGCGTAATCACGGTTTTCGTCTTCTTGCGAACCGCTGCGAGCCACGGTTTGGCTGGTTTGCACGGCTTGGGCTTTGTTCTGTGGGGTGGCCTGTTCGGCAGCTGGCAGGGCAAAGGCGCTGGAAGCCAGGACAGATAACAGAACGGTAGCGAGTAATTGGCGTTTCATGATGGTTGCTCCTAGGGAGGGCGATAAAGTGGGTACAGGGCTAATGTTACCCTTGATAAGTCGATATAAAAGTTCATAAACACAATGGTAATAATCAACAGAATTGATTGTTCTCGCGGGAGGCTCTAGATCGAGCCTCTCAAGCCCGCGGCTTTGCACCGATGTGGGTATTTTCGACACGAACCTGGGTAACAATGGTGCGTCGTCGATGGGGAAAATTGTCTGGTTGATCAGGAAAATCGCTTTTTTCGGCTAAATCCGCCGTTGCGTTAAACCCCCAGGCACTTTGCCAGTCGTAGTCCTATAAGCTGTTTAAAAGACTGTTGCCCAGCCAGTCGTATTCAGGAGTCCTGTGCAATGACGCGCACTCGTAAAATTCTCGCTTGGAGCTGCGCCAGCTTCGTTCTGTTGATTGCCATCGTGGTACTGGTGTTGGTGTTCTTCGACTGGAACCGCATCAAGCCGCCCCTCAATGCCAAAGTCTCCGAAGAACTGCATCGTCCATTCGCCATTAACGGCAACCTCGCGGTGGTGTGGCAGCGTGAGCCCGATGAAGGCGGCTGGCGCGCCTGGGTGCCGTGGCCCCATGTGATTGCCGAAGACCTGACCCTGGGTAACCCCGATTGGTCGAAACAACCGCAGATGGTCACGCTCAAGAAGGTTGAGCTGCGCATTTCGCCCCTGGCCTTGCTGGTGCAGCGTGTGGTGATCCCCCGCATCGACCTCACCGAACCCAGTGCCCAGTTGCAGCGCCTGGCGGATGGCCGCGCCAACTGGACGTTCAAGTTCGACCCCAAGGACCCCAACGCCGAACCGTCCAACTGGGTGGTGGACATTGGCGCCATCGGCTTCGACAAAGGCCATGTGACCCTTGACGATCAAAGCCTCAAGACCCAGCTGGAGGTGATCATCGACCCGCTGGGCAAGCCGATCCCCTTCGGTGAAATCGTCGGCGACGCCGATGCCAAGAAGGCCCTGGAAAAAGGCTCGGCGCCCCAGGACTACGCGTTCGGCCTCAAGGTCAAAGGTCAATATCATGGTCAGAAGCTCGCGGGCACGGGCAAGATCGGTGGCTTGCTGGCCTTGCAGGACGCGGCCAAGCCGTTCCCGCTGCAAGCCCAGGTCAAGATCGCGGACACCAGCATCGCCCTGGCCGGCACCCTGACCGACCCGCTGAACCTCGGCGCCCTGGACCTGCGCCTGAAGCTTTCAGGCAGCAGTCTGGGCAACCTGTATCCGCTGACCGGCGTGACCCTGCCGGATTCGCCGGCCTATTCCACCGACGGCCACCTGATCGCCAAACTGCATGAAGCCAGCGGCGCCTCCTTTCGCTACGAGAACTTCAACGGCAAGATTGGCAACAGCGACATCCACGGCGACCTGGCCTATGTTGCCAGCCAGCCACGGCCCAAGCTCAGTGGCGCGCTGGTGTCCAACCAACTGCTGATGGATGACCTGGCGCCTTTGATTGGCGCGGACTCCAACGCCAAGCAAAAAGCCCGTGGCGGTGAAAGCAAGCAACCGGCGACCAAAGTGCTGCCGGTTGAGGAGTTCCGCACCGAGCGTTGGCGCGATATGGATGCCGATGTGGAGTTCACCGGCAAGCGTATCGTGCACAGTGCCGACTTGCCCTTTACCGACCTCTACACCCACCTGGTGCTCAACGACGGCCAACTGAGCCTTGAACCCCTGCGCTTTGGCGTGGCCGGTGGGAAGCTCGATGCGCAGATTCGCTTGAACGGCCGCACTACGCCGATGGAGGGCCGCGCCAAGCTGACGGCGCGCAACTTCAAGCTCAAGCAGTTGTTCCCGACTTTCGAACCGATGAAAACCAGCTTCGGTGAACTCAACGGCGATGCTGATATTACCGGGCGCGGTAACTCGGTGGCGGCACTGTTGGGCACATCCAACGGTGACCTGAAGATGCTCATCAACGATGGTGCCATCAGCCGAAGCCTGATGGAAATCGCCGGGCTCAACGTGGGCAACTACGTGGTCGGCCGCCTGTTCGGCGACGAAGAGGTAAAGATCAACTGCGCGGCGGCGGACTTCGGCATCAAGACGGGCCTGGCGACCACACGGTTGTTTGTGTTCGATACCGAGAACGCGATCATCTACATCGACGGCACCGCGAATATGGCCACCGAGCAACTGGACCTGACCATCACGCCGGAATCCAAGGGTTTTCGCCTGTTCTCCCTGCGTTCACCGCTTTACGTCAATGGACCTTTCATCAAGCCCAATGCTGGCGTGAAAGCCATTCCGTTGGCGCTACGTGGTGCAGGCATGGTCGCCCTGGGCGTGATCGCCGGGCCGGCCGCCGGCTTGCTCGCCTTGGTTGCCCCAAGCGGTGGCGAGCCCAATGAGTGCGCACCGTTGCTGCAACAGATGAAGGAAGGCAAGGCGCCCAAGACCGTGAAGTAATTGTGGGAGCGGGCTTGCCCGCGATAGCGGGGTATCAGTCAATGATTTATCAACTGATCCAACGCTATCGCGAGCAAGCCCGCTCCCACAGGGGGATGTTGCGGTGTTAGTTATTACAGATCCTGCAGAATATCCGCCATATCGTCCGCGTGTTCTTCTTCCTGAGCCAGGATGTCTTCGAAGATGCGGCGGGTAGTCGGGTCTTTGTCACCGATGTACTGGATGATCTCGCGGTAGCTGTCTACTGCGATCCGCTCGGCCACCAGGTCTTCGTAGACCATTTCCTTCAAGGTGTTACCCGCCACGTATTGCGCATGGGAGTTTTTCGACAGCAGGTCGGGGTTGAACTCCGGCTCGCCGCCCAGTTGCACGATACGCTCGGCCAGTTTGTCAGCGTGCTCGGCTTCCTGGGTCGCATGTTCCAGGAACTCATCGGCAGCCACGCTGGCCTTGAGGCCGTTGGCCATGAAGTAGTGACGCTTGTAGCGCAACACGCAGACCAGTTCAGTGGCCAGCGACTCGTTGAGCAGTCGGATGATTTCCTGACGGTCGGCGTCGTAGCCTTCGGTCACGGCACCGTTTTCGACGTTCTGGCGGGCGCGGCTGCGCAGGGTCGCAACGTCAGTCAGTTGTGCTTGAGTCATTTCAATCTCCTGGGGCTAATCCGGTTGTACGCCACGCTCTGCCGGCGTGATCGCTATTGGTTGTGAGTCCCGGGCCAGGCGAAAAGTTTTATCGGATTTAACAGGATGCGTCCTGAGGGCGTCTGACCGGTGTGGTCCAGCGCTCCGACAGGATCACTCCACCCAGGGTCAGCAAGCCACCCACCAGGTGATACCGCGCCAACTCTTCCTTCAGCACCACCGCCGCAATCAGCGCGGTAATCAGCGGCAGCAGGTTGAAGAACAACGTGGTACGGCTGGGCCCCAGGGTCTTGACCGAGTGCATCCACGCCAGCGGTGCCAGCATCGAAGCCAGCAGGCAGGCATATAGCACCAGCGGAATATTCGCCCAGCCCAAACCGGCCTTGGCCGAGAACAGATACAGCGGCAGCAGCACCATCACCGCGACCAGCACCTGCAAATACAGCAGCACCAACGGCGGCAGGCGCAGCTGCCATTTTTTCAGCAGGGTGCTGTAGACCGCATAAGCCAATGTTGCCACCAGCATCATGCCGTCGCCCAGGTTGACCCCATGTTGCAGCAACGCGCCCAGGCTGCCGGCCGACACCACCACGACCACGCCTGCGAACGACAGCACCGCGCCGGTCAGCGCACCGAAGGTCAGGCGTTGGCCAAGGCTGATGATCGCGGCGGTCAGCGCCATCAACGGCATCAGAGACAGGATGATGCCCATATTGGTGGCGCTGGTCAGCGTCGCGGCGTAATAGGCCAGGCTCTGATACACCGCCATGCCGAGCACGCCGAGGATAAAGATCTTGCCCAGGTTGGGACGGATCTGCGGCCAGTGGGCGACCACCGGTTTGAGCATGAACGGCGTGAACAGCAACGCAGCGAACAGCCAGCGGTAAAAGCCGATTTCAGCCGGGAAGATCGAGCCCACGGCCAATTTGTTGACCACGGTGTTGCCGGCCCAGATAAAGATAGCCAGCAGCGGATACGCGTATTGCATTGAAAAGAAACCCAGTGTGTTGACGAGGCAGGATTATCCTCTGTCTGGATCGAAGCCTATACTGCGATCCAGACAACTGAGCGTTGAATCCAGACAATATGTCCCGACACACCGTACGCCTGCCCGATTTCGCCCGCCTGCCAAGCCCGGTGTACTTTCGGTATTCCGATTTTGCCCCGGACACCGAATGCACCCCCCACCAGCACACATGGGGCTCGCTGGATTACTCGGCCAGCGGTGTGATGCGCATGGAAGTGGCGGGCAATCGCTTCATGTCGCCACCGCAATACGCCGTGTGGGTGCCGCCGCTTACCGAGCACAGCTCCTACAATGCCGAGGCGATTGTCTACCACTCCGTAGGGCTGGCGCCGCAGCTGTGCGAGCAGTTGCCGCAGCAGCCTTGCACCCTGGCGATCAGCGACATTCTCAAGGCGATCCTCAAGGATTTCGCCCTGCGCGATGTCAATGCACCGCGCACCGATGCCGATATCCGCCTGGCCCAGGTGCTGGTGGACCAGCTCAGGCAGGCGCCGGTCCACGACTGCTTCCTGCCCTACGCCCGCCACCCGGGATTGCTTGGGGTCTTGGAGGGCATGCAGGCAGAACCGGGAGACAACCGCCCTCTGGCGCAATGGGCCGAGCAGGTGCATGTGAGCGAGCGCACCCTGGCGCGCCAGTTTGTGCGCGAGCTGGGCATGAGCTTCGGCGAATGGCGCCAGCGCTTGCGCTACCTGGCGGCCATCGAAGCGCTGGACAGCGACCGCAGTGTGCAACACGTGGCGTTTGATCTGGGCTACAGCACCGCCTCAGCGTTTATCGCCATGTTCCAACGCCACGCCGGCTGCACGCCGGAGCAATATCGGCGGGCGAACATTCGTGGCCGGTGAAGTTGTAACAGGTTTTGACTACACTGCGCTGTAGGCCGTGCCCGTCGGCACGGTAACAGGGAGAAAACTCCATGAAGATGCTGCGTATTCCGTTGTTGATGATGGGCCTGCTGATGTGTGCCCAGGGTTTTGCCGCCACTGCCCAGCAAAACAAAATGACCACCTGCAATGCCGAGGCCACCACCAAGACGCTCAAGGGCGATGACCGTAAGGCCTTCATGAAGACCTGCCTGTCGGCACCTGCCGCCAACGACGCCAAGACCCTGACCCCGCAGCAGCAGAAGATGAAAGACTGCAATGCGTCGGCGAAAACCAAGGCGTTGACCGGTGATGCGCGCAAGACATTCATGAGCACCTGCCTCAAGGGCTGATCGCGAGTTCACGAATGCTGCAGAACCCCTGTGGGAGCTGGCTTGCCTGCCTCGGTATGACGGATACACCGAGGTGCCCGCATCGCAGGCAAGCCAGCCCCCACACTTGATCGTATTCACAACACCCGCTCTCGCTTGATTCTTCCAAGGCTGGCAGACTGCCCATCCTTCAACGCCGTTTGTTTTGAGGCTGTATGCCAACGTTTTCTCAGCGTCATGTGTTGTTGCTGTCCAGCTACATCATCATTTTCGGCGGGTTGCTGCTGGTACTGCCGCTGAAATTGCTACCCAGCCTGCTGGCCGGCCTGTTGGTCTATGAACTGGTCAACATGCTCACCCCTCAACTGCAACGCCTGATCGAAGGCCGGCGCGCGCGCTGGCTGGCGGTGGCCTTGCTGGGCACCTTGATCGTCAGCGTGTTGGCCTTGATCTTCGCCGGCGCCATCAGCTTCCTGCTCCACGAAGCGGAAAACCCCGGGGCTTCCCTGGACAAATTCATGGGCGTGGTCGACCGCGCGCGCGGGCAATTACCGCCGTCCATCGATGCTTACCTGCCCGCCAGCGCCGCGGAGTTTCGCGTGGCCATCGGTGATTGGCTAAGCAAGCACCTGAGCGAACTGCAACTGGTTGGCAAAGACGCCGCCCACATGTTCGTCACCTTGCTGATCGGCATGGTGCTGGGTGCGATCATCGCCTTGCAGCGCGTGCCCGACTTGACCAAGCGCAAACCCCTGGCCGCCGCGCTGTTCGACCGCCTGCACCTGTTGGTCCAGGCGTTTCGCAACATCGTCTTCGCCCAGATCAAGATCGCCGCGCTCAACACCGCCTTCACCGCGGTGTTCCTGGCAGTGGTGCTGCCGTTGTGTGGCATTCACCTGCCGTTGACCAAGACCCTGATCGTGCTGACCTTCCTGCTCGGTCTGCTGCCCGTGATCGGCAACCTGATCTCCAACACCCTGATCACCATCGTGGCGCTGTCGCTGTCGATCTGGGTGGCGGTGGCGGCGCTGGGGTATTTGATCGTGATCCACAAGGTCGAGTACTTCCTCAACGCGCGAATCGTCGGCGGGCAGATCAGTGCCAAGTCATGGGAATTGCTGTTGGCGATGCTGGTGTTTGAGGCAGCGTTCGGCCTGCCGGGGGTGGTGGCGGGGCCGATTTACTATGCCTATCTGAAAAGCGAGCTGAAGCTGGGTGGGATGGTTTAAGCCTTGTGCCGCCTGGGCTGACGCCATCGCGAGCAAGCCCGCTCCCACATTGAAATGCGATCACCTGTGGGAGCTGGCTTGCCTGCGATGACGGCCTGCCAGCCGAAGCCTATCTACCTGAAACCCCAACGATCCAACTATGTGGGCTTGCTCGCGAAGGGCGCGCCACGGTTTCAGCTAAAACTCAGCTGCCGTAACGCTTGCTCGCCTCAATCGCCAAACCACTGCCAATGCTGCCGAAGATATTACCTTCCACATGCCGCGCATTCGGCAGCATTGCCGAGATGCTGTGGCGCAGTGCCGGAATGCCGCTGGAACCACCGGTAAAGAACACCGTATCCACCTGGGCCACGCTCACCGAGGCGTCATTGAGCAACTGCGTGACACTGCCGCGCACGCGTTCGAGCAGGTTGTCGATGGACGATTCGAACAGCGCCCGGCTCAGGTCTACGCTCAGGCCCGCTTCGATGCGGTCCAGCGGCACGTGGCGGCTGTCTTGATGGGTGAGCTGGATCTTGGTTTCTTCCACTTCCATGGCAAGCCAGTGCCCAGCACGCTGTTCGATCAGCTTGAACAGGCGGTCGATGCCGCCGGTGTCTTCGATGTCGTAGCGCATGCTGCCCAGGGCCAGCTGGGATTTTTGCGAGTACACCGAGTTGATGGTGTGCCAGGTCGCCAGGTTCATGTGGTGGCTGGTGGGCATGTAGGCGCCGCTCTTCATGCGGCTGCCGTAGCCGAACAGCGGCATCATGCCAGCCAGCGAGAGTTGTTTGTCGAAGTCGGTGCCGCCGATGTGCACGCCGCCGGTGGCGAGGATGTCGCTCTGGCGGTTGTCGTTGTGACGACGATCCGGCGACAGGCGCACCAGGGAGAAGTCGGAGGTACCACCGCCGATATCGACGATCAACACCAGCTCTTCTTTCTCGATGGTGGACTCGTAGTCGAACGCCGCTGCAATCGGTTCGTACTGGAACGAGATGTCCTTGAAGCCGATCTTGCGCGCCACATCCACCAGGGTGTTTTCCGCTTCCTGGTCGGCCATCGGGTCGTCATCGACGAAGAATACCGGGCGGCCCAGTACCACTTCTTCGAATTCACGACCGGCGTTGGCTTCGGCGCGGCTCTTGAGCTGGCCGATAAACAGTGCCAGCAGGTCGGTGAAGGGCATGGCAGTGCCGAGCACGCTGGTGTCGTGCTTGATCAGCTTGGAACCCAGCAGGCTCTTGAGCGAGCGCATCAGGCGGCCTTCGTAGTTCTCCAGGTATTCGTGCAGCGCCAGGCGACCGTACACCGGGCGGCGTTCCTCGAAGTTGAAGAAGACCACTGACGGCAGGGTGATTTTTCCGTCCTCCAGCGCGATCAGCGTCTCCTCGCCGGGGCGGATCCAGCCGACGGTGGAGTTGGACGTGCCGAAGTCAATGCCGCAGGCACGGGCTGGAGATTCGTTTTTCATGTCTAACAGGTTCCGGTCAAAAAACGGCCGCGCAGTGTATGTCACTCGCGAGCGGATGCGTAGACCGGTGATCCGTAAATCAGTGCGTAATCGCGCTACATAGCTACGTCTTGAACCGGCGGGGGCTTGGTTAGGCTGCGGTTTTACTGCCCTCACGGACGAACTGCTATGCCTGATGCAACCTTCAATGCCGACCTGCGCGGCGTGCATTACGACTTTCTCAAACAACGCGTGCCGAACTGGTTCAAGGAAGGTACGCCGCAACGCCAGGAAGAACTGGGCAAGCACGAGATGGATATTCCTGCGTGGTACCTGGCCGCCACCCACACGGACAAAACCACCCTGGCGGCGCAGCATTCGCGCTTTCGTGAAACGCTTAATTCGATTGAGGCGCACCTGGGCCAGATTGAAGACGTCCTGACATTCGCCGAGCAACCGCTGAAAGATGCGATCAAAAACGAGTTCAATCTGGAGCTGGATGTACGCAATGTGTTCTTCGTGCGCAAGTATGGCTCCAAAGGCGCTCGCGATGACTTCTACGGTGCCTTTGTTTTCGAACAACAAAATGACGCATCGCTGACCTACACATACCGCGGCATTTCATTGCTGGAAGCCGCCCTGGCCAATTTCGAGGCCGATGAAGAACAGCCCTGCGCGTGCACCGATTGCCAACTGATCACCACCTTCAACCCGCAAAACCCCAACATCATTGCGAGCTTCGCGGCGGTCAATGCCCAAGCTGTAGCAATCGCCCCCCACGCGTTCGCCAAGCTCTGCCGCACTCTGGACCTGGGCGCGCTGTACCAGGCGCATATCAAGGCGGTGGTTGAACCTGCAGACGCCGGCGAGCGCCAGGCACTGCAGCAGCTACTCGAGGAGCACCAGCGCCAGCAGCTTGCAGTGTGCATCGAGATTGCCAGGCTGCAGTTGAACGGAGCGCTGAGTGCCGATGCCTATCGAATGCTCAAGCAGGTGGTGACCGGTTCTGATATCCCCAGGCTTGGTGGGAAACCGGTGACTTATGCCGCACTTAAAGTATTCGATAGCGTGTTGGTAGGGCCGCTTTTGATCGGGCCCGATCGTCAAAATACGAGCCGCTCCGAGCCGCTGGTGGTGTACATCCCCGGTGACCCCCAGCAGCCCGTCAAGGAATATGCGTCAAGTAGCGAGTTCATGGCTGACTTGCGCACACGCCTGCACAGCGCATCGTATCGACGCTTTTTCAGCCGCTTTGTGCCGGTGCGCGACCAAGGCGGTTTTTTCGCCCGGTTCAATCGGTTGTACCAGCCTGCCAACAACGGAAATGGCGGGGCAGACTATCCGCTGCGCACACCGTTAGCGCGGTTGCCGATGCAAGACTGGGTCGTTGCCGGTGACCTGTGGCAGCGCAGTCGCCAAGCACATATCAGCAAGATTTTGAGTGATGCACGTGCCGTGGCCGTGCCCACTGAAGATGAAGACCGCAAGGCTCGGCTCGAACGTTTGGAGAGCTTTTTCGACGCGGCTGTCAGCGTGTTCAACCTGGCCGCTTTTGTAGTGCCGGGGCTGGGGCCGATCATGCTCGCGGTGGGTGCTTCGCAAATGTGCTACGAAGTGTTCGAGGGCATTGAGGCCTACGAACAGGGCGAGCCGCGCCAGATGTGGGCGCATTTCGCTTCCGTGGCGCTGAACGTTGCCTTCATCGCCGCCGGTTCCAAGGTGTTGCCTGCCGTCAAATGGCAGAGTGCGGTGGATCATCTCAAACCGGTGACGCTGCCAACAGGCAAGCAGGTGCTGTGGAACCCTGATCTTGCGCCCTATGCATCGCCACTCAAACCCTTGCCCGAGGCCAAGCCCGATGCGTTGGGCCTGTACGAGCACGAAGGCCAACAGTTGGTGCCGTTCGACGACTCCCATTATCAGGTCAAGCAAGACCCACACACAGGTCAATACCGCATCCAGCATCCGAGCCGTCCCAATGCCTATGCGCCGGAACTGGAGCACAACCATAACGGGGTCTGGAGCCATGAACTGGAGCAACCGCTGACGTGGGACGAGCCCACGCTGCACAAGCGCCTGGGCCTCGTCGGACAGTCCGAACCGCTACGTATCAGCGGCGTCGAGACCGATGCGTTGCGCCAGACCATGGTCGATCATGAGCCGCTGCCGCTCTTGCTGGACGACACCCTCAAGCGCCTCGAACTGCACCGGCAGTTCAGCACCTTTGTCGAGCAAATCAAAAGCAGCGACCCGCTGGTGTACCTGAAAGCCGATCCTGTGCTGCAATTTGACATGCTCCAGCGCCGCGGTTTGCTGCCCGATAACGTACCGCTTAAAGTCATTGGCCCCACCGGCGATGTGCTGTGGGAAACCGCCGATGCGCCAACTTCAGTGCGCAAGCGTGTGATAGTGCTGACCGAAAGCACCGTGGCTCAGGGCCGCTTGCTCAGGGAGTTGCTGTACACCTTGCAGGGTGTCGACCCGCAGCTCAAGGAGTTCCCGGGTAGCCCCGATCAATCCCTGGACGTTCGCTGCGGCCAACTGCGCCAGTACCTCGGCGATGCCGTGCAGAGTCTCAAGGGGCCATTGCTGGAAGAACGCTACCGAGCGCTGAACCCCGCGCCCGATGCGGATGTACAACGTGTGCTGGACGCATTCCCGGCCTTGCCGACCCTGGCGGCCGAGCGGCTGTTGCAAGGGGCTGCGGCAAACGAACTGGAGGCCTTGCGCAGCAGCGGTCGCTTGCCTGAGCGATTGGCCGAGCAAGCGAAATGGTGTGCCCAGCAAACCCGTGTGGCGCGTGCCTACGAGGGCCTGCACCTTGACACTCAGACCGGACTCGACAGCCATCGCTTGGCCTTGCGCACCCTGGAAACGTTGCCAGGATGGCACCGAGGTTCGCGGCTGGAGTTACGCCAGTATTCCCCTGAGGGCACGGTGCTCGATGCCATCGGCTCACCCGATTTCCCGCACAAGCGAACCTTGGTGCTGCTGGAGAGCGGCGAATTCCAGGCTTCCATGCCCGGCGATTTCTACAGTGCCATCTGGGAGCAACTGGCGCTCGACGAGCGTCAGCGCCTGGGCCTGGGCAGCGCCGCTGAGCTCAAGCAGGCGATTCAGCGCAGCCCTTTACCACGCACGGAGCTGCTTACGGTGCTGGAGGCCAACCCACTGCGCAAACCGGAGTATGACCCGATGGTTCGTCTGTTGGGTGGCGGGCCGGGGTTTCGTCTGTTCAGGAAAATTGGCAACGCGTTGCGCACGGACAGAGGGCGTGTACGGCAGTTGTTTCCCAGCTTCAACGAGGAGCAAATCACCGCGTTTATCCAATCCTTGGGTGATGACGTGACTGGGGGACTAGCGCGGCGGGAGGAAGAGTTTCGGGCACTGAAAAAAACCTTGAAGGTGTGGTGGCGCGCCCAAGGGCCGCAAGCCATGAATGCCTACAGCGTTCAGACAGAGCTGGTCAATCAAGTCGTGCGTTGCTGGCGGCGGGAAACCGGGGCGTCACTGAAGCTGCATTACGGCAGGGGGGAACGGTTTGATTTGCCGCCAGTGAGTGCAGATTTCAGTCATGTGCAACACCTTGAGCTGTCCGACATCAGTTGGTCGAGCAACGCGGGCAAGTTTCTCGACAACTTCAGGCATCTGGAGGGTTTGAAGATCTTCAATGGCGACGTTGCCGAATTTGCGCCTGTGATCGGGGAAATGAAAAATCTGACTTCGTTGAGCATCACCTTCAGCGGGCTTCGATTGACACCGCACAGTGCGCACTTGTTAAGCCGGCTCAGCGCGCTTGAAAACCTGGACCTGATGCATAACCCGTTAGGTACATTGCCCGACTTCAGTGGTATGCCAAACCTCACGGAGTTGAACTTGCGCGGTACGCAGATTGACCGGTGGCCTTCTGGATTAACCAGCCTGACCGGATTAAAGCGTGTCGACCTGTCGAATAACCGACTGCAGGAGGTCCCCGCGCAACACTTGACGCCGCCGGCGGATCAGCTCGAAGCGGTCGTGCGCACGAATAACGTCACCATCGTGCATGGCAACCCCTTTGCGGCCGACTATTGGCAGAAGTTCGACCAGTATTGGAAGAACCTGACGCAGAACCATCCGCGGCTCCTGCGAGGCGCCCTTGAGGACGCCTTCGACAGCGCGAATCCAAGGCTTCGGGTTATGCAGAAACTATACCCGAACAACAGCGTGCAGTTTTCCAGAGGGATGATTTGGGCGTTGGGCGAGGCCTCCGAGGCAGAACTGGCGTCGCGTGAGCAGGCATTTGACACGCTGCTGCGTCAGTTGGAGGGCTGGCGGTTCTCCGGCGGCGGTGAGCGCCAGCGCTATGTGCGGGTTGGGCAACGTTCCACCGAGGTGGCGGCACTGAGTGATCGCGCAACGGCCCAGCAACGTATCTTGAGTTGCTGGCGCAGGGAAACCCCGCAGCAACTCACCCACGCGGGTGACCCCTTCGGTCTGGAGCTGGACCTCAGTGGCCTGAACCTGCCGAGCCTGCCTGATCTGGATGCGGATTTCAGCCATGTCGGTTCACTCAAATTGAGCAACATGAACCTCAATACGTCGCCTGAAGGTTTTCTCTCTGGCTTTCGAGGCGTGCGCTGGCTGGACCTGTCGAGTAACCGGTTGCGCGAATTGCCACCGGCGCTGGGGCAGATGCAGGGCTTGACCCGGCTGTCCCTGCAAAACAACCGGATACGCCTGCCCCCCGATTCTGCAGCGATGCTGTCGTCACGCACCACGCTCAGGGCGTTGCTGCTCAATTCAAACCCACTGGGTATCACGCCGGATTTCAGTCAAATGTCGGATCTGCGTTCATTGGGCATGGGGGCAACCGGCATTGATAGCTGGCCGACGGGCTTGGGTGGCCAACCAAGCCTGGATGCGGTGTACCTCAGAGCTAACAATATTTCCACATTGCCCGATTCGCTGATAGCCCCGCCGGACGAGCAACTGGCACAGACCCTGCGCGTCACCCGTGTGACCGATCTGGATTTGAACCCGTTGTCGGTCGAGACGCGACAACGCATAGTCGCTTACGGCAACCGGCTAAGTGCGGGAGAACGAGCCACTAACAGGCTGGTCGCCAGCGTCATGCGGGTGGCTGATCGTCCTGTGGTGTTGGCTGCCACTGATGCTCCGTTCCGGCGCTGGTCCACCGGGTTCTCCACGCAACAGGTTGCGCAGCGCAGACTTCAATGGGCCGCCCTGCAGGCCCTGCCCGGTGCGCAAGGTTTCTTCGAAGTGCTGCGTGACCTGGAAGTCGCACCAGCAGGCCATGCAGACTTGCAGCGGCGCGTGTGGGACGTGATCGATGGCATCACGCAAAACAGCGCCGAGTCCGAGCAGTTGCGCAAGGAAATGTTTGAATGGGCGGGCAGGGCGGCCTGTTGTGATCGCGCGGCCCTGACCTTCAGCAACCTTGAGATCCTGCTGATGACCCACAACGCCAGGACCCTCGCACTGGACGCGTCCCAGGGAGCGGCGCTGCTGAAACTGTCCAGAGGGTTGTTGCGCCTGGAGGAGCTGGAGAAGATCGCACTGCAAGATATCGATCAGCGTAGAACTGCGATCCGCAAGCGCGACGACTTGACCCCCGCTCAGCGCGAGGTGGAGTTCAGCCGCTTGGAAGAGGTGGAGATTCGGCTGGCGTATCGTCATGGCCTGAAGGATCGCCTTGAGTTGCCGGGCCAGCCGCAACAGCCACGGTTCGCCCGTCTGGGTAATGTCTCCTTGGAGATGCTTAATGATGCCTATCAGCGAGTCATCAGCCTCGATAACTCCGCACAGGAGTTTCAGGCCGTGCTTTCAAGGGACTTCTGGAAAGATTATGTGGCGAACAAATACCGCGCACGGTTTGAAGTACAGAACGAGCCCCATCACCAAAAAATGGATACTTTGCGGCGTGATTTCGAGGCTGGGACGTTATCGCGCGCAGCCTACGATGCCAAGGCCGAGGAGTTGCAGGCACAGTTTGCGATTGAAGAAGCGCAGTTGATTGAAACCTTGACCCGCGATGAAGTGGCGCAGGCGTTGGTACCCACGGCAACGCTTGAGGCGCTGGTGGAAAGCACCTCCGTGAACCTGCAACTTTCCCAGGCGCAAGCCATTGAATTCAATGGCAAGCAATATTTTGTCGCGAGCATGCCCGACGCGGGCGACGGTGAGTACTACGTGCTGTGGGTACAGGCGGTGGACAATCCGTTGCTGTTGACCAGCAGCGGTGTGATTGCCAAGCCTGATATCACCGGGGTCTGGAAGCGCCGGGGCCTGAGGGGCGGGATGGTACCGCAAGGTTCGGACGATGAATTTGTGGAGGCCTCGGAGTCCATGCCGGTGCGGCCATACACGGCGGGCGAACTCAGCTATATGCGCCGTGAAATCCATTTCACGGCCAATCCCAATCCGGCCGGCAGCTACGTCCGTGCCAACAACGGCAAGTATCCGCTGAGGGATTATCAGGGACGGCCTATTCGAATCAGGTCGCTGGAGAAGCAGGTGACCCAGGACTCGGGCGCCCACTACACCTCGGCGCAGATCAAGCCTTACATCCAGTTCGAGGGATATGAACAGGTCGGCGCGCGCTATGAAGCGCAACTGCAACTGCGCACGTTCACCGAACAAGACGTGAAAGTGCCGGGCGAGAAAGCGTTGATCGGCCAGTCGATGGTGGTGGCCAACCGCCGAATCGCCAAAGGCGAAATCGTCGGTGTGTACGGCGGTACCGTGCTGCCGTTCGGTATCTTCGGGCCTGGCGAACAGACCTATACCATGAAGGTGGGCAGCCAGAGGGTTGCCCACGGGAACACGCTGGTGGAAGAACCGATTCACTTGTCGGGTGACAACATCCTGTCGCGAATCAACACCCACTTTGAGTACGACACCAACGGCACACCCCTGCGCCAGGCGTTGGGAGGCTACAACGTTGAGACCGTGGCTTTCGACGTCGAGGCCGACATGTGGCTGGGCGTGGGGCCTGACGCGCAGATCAAGCGCAAGCTATTTTTACTCAATGCCATTTTCGCTACCGAAGATATCGCCGCTGGCACCGAGTTGCGTTTGGACTACCAGTACACCGAAGACATGATAAGAGGCCGATTTGCCTGATTCTTGCGTTGCGGGTAACGCGTCTGTCGTCGTAAATAGACGCGTCCTATCTTGAAAGTCCATGTTTTGCCCCAATCTTGTGGGCATATCCAGGCGGTACACAGCCATTGCATTGATGCCGTGTATCGCCATTTAACTTATGACGCGCCCTGACATCAATTCCCAGGCTGCCAGCCATGGCGTGCCGTGTGGCGGGCTGCGCGATATCGATAACGGATGGTGATGCCCCCATGGATTTCAAAGACTACTACAAGATTCTCGGTGTCGAGCCAACGGCTGACGACAAGGAGATCAAGTCGGCTTATCGCAAGCTGGCGCGTAAATATCACCCGGACGTGAGCAAGGAAAAGGATGCCGAAGCCAAGTTCAAGGACGCGTCCGAAGCCTATGAGGCACTGAAAAGTGCCGACAAGCGCGCCGAGTACGACGAGCTGCGTAAATACGGCCAGCATGGCCAGCCGTTCCAGGGGCCGCCGGGCTGGCAGAGCCGTGGCGGCTTTGGCGGTGGCCAGGACGCGGGCGACTTCTCGGATTTCTTCAGTTCGATCTTCGGCTCGCGCGGTGACGCTTTCGGTGGCGGCCAGCGCCGTCCCGCCGGGCGCAAGGGCCAGGATGTGGAGATGCAGTTGACGGTGTCGCTGGAAGAAACCCTGTCGACCGAGTCCAAGCAGATCAGCTTCCAGGTGCCCCAGTACGATGCCTCCGGCCGGCACGTCAGCAACACCGTCAAGAGCCTGAACGTGAAGATCCCGGCCGGTGTGGCCGATGGCGAGCGCATTCGCCTCAAGGCCCAGGGTGCGCCTGGCATTGGTGGTGGGGCCAATGGCGACTTGTACCTGATCATCAAGTTTGCACCACACGCCAAGTTCGAGGTGGATGGTGAAAACCTGATCATCAACCTGCCGCTGGCGCCGTGGGAGTTGGCGCTGGGTACGGAAGTCGCGGTGCCCACGCTGACCGGCAAGATTAATCTCAAGGTGCCCGCCGGCAGCCAGAACGGCCAGCGCATGCGCGCCAAGGGCCATGGCTTGCTGAACAAGGCCGGGCAGCGCGGTTATCTGTTCATCCAGCTCAAGGCTGTCATGCCCAAGGCGGCGGATGATGAGGTCAAGGCGTTGTGGGAGGCCCTGGCGCAAAAGGCTGCGTTCAATCCGCGCGAGCAGTTCTGAACAGATCATTGATTTAGTTAGCGCCAGCCGCAAAAACGGCGTGCCTAGGATGACAACCTCTTCCAAGAAAAGGTTGTCATCCCATGCCGGACTTTCAGGTCATCGACCCCGCCACCCCGCCTCCTGGTGAGCAGGGCCAGCATTACGAACTGATCAAGCAGGCGATCCCCACTTGCCTGGTCAACAGTTCGCCCTCCCGTCGCAAGGCCCTCAAGGACACGCCGCCGGCTATTCCCCGCTGGTATGACGCCGCTTCCCAGGCACGCAAAGATCAGCTCAAAGTGTTGCTGGACGCCCGTTGCGAGTCGCTCAACGAACTGGAGAAAACCTTCAGTCCCATACGCTCGGAGCAAGCGTTTGCCCAACCCTTGCTGGAAGCCGAGCTAAAGGCTATCGGCCACGAGCTGGACGTCAATCAAACCTGGTTGCGCCTGTATGTACCGGTCGAAGATGCCTTTGGCGTGAAGACCGGTGGCTTCAGGGTCAAAACGTTCTCCCTGCTGCACGCTGCCCTCGGCAACTTTGAGCAACGGGAGACTCGAGAGGGCTATTTCAACAGCGCCTCAGGTTTCATTACCCAACCGGACGTGCGCGATCATTTCGAGCGCCACACCACGACCCTGAAGATTCATGCGTTCACCCAGCTGTGCCGAGACCTGGACCTGGGCAAGCAGTACCAGGCTCACCTGCGGGCGCAATTGAAACCTGACGACGCCAAATCCCAAGCCGAACTGCGCGAACGTTATGTCCGGCATCAGAAAGCCGCCTTCAAGGCGGCGGCGTACCTGGCATTGCTCAAAGGCGACATTGGCGACAGCGACCACGCGCTGCTGATGCGGGTGGCGGCCGGGGAAAAAAACATCCGCAGCGACGATAAGCCCATCGGGTATCGCAGCCTGAGCCTGATGAACCTGCATGTGCGCGATTGCCTGGTCATCGACACTTGCGCCAAGCCTGGCTACACCTGCTGGGTCATCGTCTATATTCCCGATGACCCCGACCATCCCATCAAGCGTTATGAAAGCTTCAATGACTTTCGCAATGATTTGACCGAGCGCCTGAGCGCGAAAACCACCCAGCAAGCTGACCGCTCCCAAGGCTGGAAGGCTACGCCGAACCAGCATTTTTTTGCCCGGTTCGTTGCCGACAAAGACCGCGCCTACTACTACAAACGACTGACCGAACTGGTGCTGGACGCACCTCCCCAGCCGTTTGGTGCACAGGCCTTGCGATCGGAGTGGGGGCGCTTGCTGACTTCTCCGTCCTTTGCCACGCCTTCGACACTGGGCGAACCCCAGCCCTACGTGCGCGTACATGCCGCTGCCCCTGAATTCAACATTCGCGCCCACACCCTGACGGACCTATGGCAAGTTGCAGACCTGTGGACCTATCGCCTGGGCAGCCTGCGTACGCGGCTGTTCGAGAACGCCCGGCATCGTGCGGTGAGCACCTCCGATGTCGATGAGGCCTCGCGTTCACTGCGCGCTGCGCATTACCTGAGTATCGGCCTGTTCGGCCTGAACCTGGTGGCCATGGCGGTGCCGCCGCTGGGTGTGGTGATGGCTGTGGCGATGGCCGGGCAACTACTTTACGAAGTCATCGACGGTGTTATCGAGCTGAGCGAAGGCGACCGCGAAGCGGGCTGGGCGCACATCACCGACGTGGTGGAAAACCTGGCGGCGCTGGCGGTACAGGCAGCCGTGGTGCACTTCACCGTGTCGCCGTTTATCGAGCAGCTCAAGGCCGTTACCCTGCCCAGTGGCAAGACTCGGCTCTGGAAACCCGACTTGTCGGCCTATGAGCACACCGCGTCCCTCCCTTCAGTGGCGGCGGATGAGCAAGGCCTGCACCGGCACAACGGCCAGACCGTGCTGCCGTTGGAGGGCAAACGCTATGCCGTGCAACAAGACCCGCTGACCGAGCAATTCCGCATCCTCCATCCCACACGTGCCGAGGCCTATCAACCGATATTGAAGAGCAACAGCGCTGGCCTCTGGAACCATGAAGTGGAACGCCCGCACACCTGGGAAGGCGCCACGTTGATGCGGCGATTGGGCCCGGTGACGGAGGGCTTCAGCGATGCCGAGTTGGAGCAGGCGCGCAGCGTGGCGGCTGTGAGTGAGGACGTGCTGCGCCGCGTGCATGTGGAAGGCGAGGCGGTACCGGCGATCCTGCTCGACACCCTGCGCCAGTTCAGGGCGTATCGCGATGCGGTGAACGTCGCCGAGGGCATTCGCCAGGGCTCGCTCAGCAGCGCACTGTGCAGCTATGCCGCATCCCTGGCGGTGGAGTTGCCGGGATGGCCAGCGAGCAAGGCGATCGAGGCATTTGCCGGCACCGAGTTGAGCGGACCGTCGATCAAATACGGTAATCAGCAGGCCGCGGGGGCGGACACCGTGCAGGTCCACCGCGCCGATTTGATGAGCGGCCAGTTGCCCATACGCATTATCGAAGCGCTCAGCGAACCTCAGCGCGATGCTCTGGTGGGCAGTTACACCGCCCGCACACCCGAGGCGAGAACCGAGGCCCTGAGATTGAAACTCGAACAAAGGGCCATCGAGGTGCGCGAGCGGTTGATGAAGAGTATCTACGTCGAGCAGCAGCCACCCTCCGACACCGCGATTATGCTGATCCAGCGCGACTTCAGTGGCGTGCCGACGATTTTGGCGCGCGAAGTGCTGGTGGACGCGACGCCGAGCGAGCGCGACACGATGAACCGCGCCAAGCGCATTCCCCTGCGCCTCGCTGAAAAGGCGCGCCGGGCGCAGCAGCAAATGCGCCTGACCCTCGCGTATGAAGGCTTGTACCTCGACGCGTTGGCCGGCCCAGACACCGAAACCCTGGCCCTCCACACACTGCCGGCACTGCCCGGCTGGTCGGACAATTTGCGCCTGGAAGTTCGCGAAGGCCGGTTTGAAGGCCCATTGCGCGCCAGCTTCGGCCCCCTGGAGGCGAGTAGTCGCAAGGTGTTGGCACGCATGGAGGATGGGCGTTACCAAGCCTTCGATGAGCGCGGCCAGCACCTGCATGGGCTCAATGGTTTCTATGGTGCTTTGCAGCATGCGTTGACCGATGCCCATCGCAACGCGATTGGCGTGCCCCACGTCGGCCAGGGTGAGCAATTGAAGGGGTTGATCAAGCAGCATGCAATAGGCCGAGTACCGTTGCGCAAAGCCTTGGGCATGTCGCCGGAAAAACTGCCTTTTTTTCGACCGCCCAGCGTGTTGCCGGGTGAGCGTCGCGGCTATCCATTGAGCGGGCGGGGTGGCACTGAGTGGGAAAAAATCACGCGCGAGCGGGTCCGCAGCCTGTACCCGCAAATCACCCGGGACGAAATGCTCGCCCTGATCAACGAGCGCGGCGCGCTGGACCTGAGCTGGCTGCGTGCGTTGGAGCAAGAGTACAAGACCCTGCAGGCCACCTTGCACAACTGGTTGAGCACACCGCCCCAGGGCATGGAGGCGTTCGGTGACCAGCAACGCCAGGTGCTGAGGGCCAGGCGCAAGATTTATACGGCGCTGGATGACGCCTGGAGAAAGGTCGGCCCACGGCACTACGATCGAAATGGGCGCCTTTTGGGGCAGAAAATCGAATGGTTGGAAGACGACCTGGCACAGCAGCTCAGAACCTTGCCCGCACTGACTGCAAACTTCGACCATGTCAGCTACTTGGGCATTGTGGGAACCGAAGGCTCGCAGCTGACGGATGCGGATGTGCAGCCACTGCTCGCCAACTTTCGCGGTCTGCGTCGATTAGGGATCGAGGCTGCTCAACTGACAAGCGTGCCGTCAGCCATCGAACAGATGCCGCATTTGCAGCGGTTGCATTTGGGCGGCAACGATATTGTCCTGACGCCTGAAGACGTCCTGCGCTTGAAAGATCGGGTGCGTCTCAAGGAGTTGTTTTTGGACATGAACCCACTCGGCTTGCCACCCGATGTTGGGCGCATGCCGCGCTTACAGACCTTGCTGCTCAATGACACAAGCCTGGAGGAGTGGCCTGCCAGTGTGTTCCGTGTGCCCAGGCCGGAAAATTTCATTCTGGATATGCGGCAGAACCCGATAGCGCGGATTCCCGAGTTCGCGCCGGGCTCGGATAAGGCACTGATTGTGGCGAAAACCTTCCTCACCCGTGAAGAGCTGACGCCTGAACTGCTTGCTCAATTCAAGCGGTACATCGAGGCCGCTGGCCGGGATCCGGATCGCCAATTGCCGAAAAGGGGCGCGCTCGACAGCGAGCAGTGGAAAACCGGTTATTCGGCGCAGGAATGGCCCTCCAGGCAAGTGTTATGGGACATGCTTGAAGGCTCGTTTGGCTCTGAGGGCTTTTTCAATCTTCTTCGTGCCGTCAGGCACTCCGGGGACTCGACAGGCAGGGGCGGCGTATGGTTGCCGGAATTGACCGCCAAAGTCTGGCGCATGCTTGAGGCGATGGGCGAAGACGCCGAATTACGCGAGCACTTGTTCCTGATGGCCCGGGACCCAGCGGCCTGCGTGGACGCCGGGGCGCAGTTGTTCAATTCGATGGGCGTTGCCGTGCTGCATTGGTCAGCCTACTTCAGCGAGGATGTCGACGCCGTGCGCAGGGCCGTGTTCAACCTAGCCAGGAGGAAATGGCGCCTTGATGAGCTGGGGCGTATTGCCCATGCTCGCGTCGCCGAGTTGCAGGAGCAGGGCGCCAGGTTTCCCGAGTATGATGCCCAGGGCCTGCGCATTGAGCATTACGATGGCGCCGGTAATGTGATCGCCGATATCGACGAAGTCGAAATCTATCTGGCGTATACGGTGCCGCTGGCCACCCGGCTGGACTTGCCCTGGCAATCCAGAAGCATGATGTTTCGCGAGGACTATGTCACGGCGCCGATGGTGGAGGCGGCATTCCAGCGCGTACAGCTGCAGGATCAGGGCGCGCAGTTGCGTGACAATCTGCTGGAGCAGCCGATGTGGACTGACTTCCTGCAGCGTGCGCATCAAACTGATTACGCGCTGATTGCCGAAAAATTCGACGCCCTGATCGACTATGAGGCCGCGCAGGCACAATGGGCCGCCGCTGCCCACCTCCCCGAGAGAGCGAGGCAGGCCCTGCGTCAAACCATCAGCCAGACAGCCCGGCGCCTGGGCCGATCGGCTTCGGAAAGTGAACCGGGGCAACTGATGCCCCAGCAAGACTACGATGACACCTTTGGCCGCATCAATGCCGAGCTGATCACCTTGAACCAGACACTGACCGATCAAGCGATCAGCGCCATTCTCTAGAACAGGAAGTACCGCTGGGCCATCGGCAACACCTCGGCCGGTTCGCACCACAGCAACTGACCGTCAGCCTTGACCTGATAGGTTTGCGGGTCAACCTCGATATCCGGCAGGTAATCGTTGTGGATCAGGTCGGTTTTCTGCACATCGCGGCAACCCTTGACCACCGCGATCTGCTTCTTCAGGCCCAGGGCCTCGGGCAGTCCGGCCGCCTGCGCGGCCTGGCTGATAAACGTCAGGCTGGTGGCGTGCAGGGAGCTGCCGAAGCTGGCGAACATGGGGCGGTAATGCACCGGCTGCGGCGTCGGGATCGAGGCGTTGGCGTCGCCCATCAGGCTCGAAGCAATGGCGCCGCCCTTGAGGATCAGCGTGGGCTTGATGCCGAAAAAAGCCGGGCGCCACAGCACCAGGTCGGCCCATTTGCCGACTTCGATGGAGCCGACGATATGGCTGATGCCGTGGGTGATCGCCGGGTTGATGGTGTATTTGGCGATGTAGCGCTTGGCGCGGAAATTGTCGTTGCCGGGGCCGTCGCCGGGCAGCGGGCCACGCTGTTTTTTCATCTTGTCGGCGGTCTGCCAGGTGCGTGTGATCACCTCGCCGACGCGGCCCATAGCCTGGCTGTCGGAACTGATCATCGAGAACGCGCCGAGGTCGTGCAGGATGTCTTCGGCGGCGATGGTTTCGCGGCGGATGCGGCTTTCGGCGAAGGCCACGTCTTCGGCAATGCTCGGGTCCAGATGGTGACACACCATCAACATGTCCAGGTGTTCGTCGATGGTATTACGCGTGAACGGCCGCGTCGGGTTGGTGGAGCTGGGCAGCACATTGGGGAAACCGCAGGCCTTGATGATGTCCGGTGCATGGCCGCCACCGGCACCTTCGGTGTGGTAGGTGTGGATGGTGCGGCCCTTGAGCGCGGCGAGGGTGGTTTCGACAAAGCCCGACTCATTGAGGGTGTCACTGTGGATCGCCACCTGCACGTCGTAGGCATCGGCGACGCTCAGGCAGTTGTCGATGCTCGCCGGCGTGGTGCCCCAGTCTTCGTGCAGCTTCAAGCCGATCGCACCGGCCTTGACCTGCTCGATCAGCGGCTCGGGCAAACTGGCGTTGCCCTTGCCGGTAAAGCCAATGTTCATCGGGAACGAATCGCTGGCCTGCAGCATCCGCGCAAGGTGCCACGGGCCGGAGGTGCAGGTGGTGGCGTTGGTGCCGGTGGCCGGCCCCGTGCCGCCGCCGATCATGGTGGTGACGCCGCTGGTCAGGGCCTCTTCGATCTGCTGCGGGCAGATGAAGTGCACATGGGAGTCGATGCCGCCCGCCGTGAGGATCATGCCTTCCCCGGCGATCACTTCGGTGCTGGCGCCGATGGCCATGGTCACACCGGGCTGGATGTCCGGGTTGCCAGCCTTGCCGATAGCGTGGATGCGGCCGTTCTTGAGGCCCACGTCAGCCTTGACGATGCCCCAGTGGTCGATGATCAGCGCGTTGGTGATCAGCGTGTCGACCACTTCATGGGCGAGCAACTGGCTCTGGCCCTGGCCGTCACGGATCACCTTGCCGCCGCCGAATTTGACCTCTTCGCCGTAGACGGTGAAGTCCTGTTCCACTTCGACGAAGAGTTCGGTGTCGGCCAGGCGCACCTTGTCACCGACGGTGGGGCCGTACATGTCGGCGTAGGCTTGGCGGGTGATTTTCATGTGTGTGCCCTGAAGAATAGGTGTTGAATGTGAAATCGCTATCGCAGGCAAGCCAGCTCCCACAGGGGGTTGCATTTCAACTGTGGGAGCTGGCTTGCCTGCGATGAGGCCCTAAAGGTCGCCCATGACTCGCCCTGCAAACCCAAATACCCGCCGCCCACCACCCAAATCCACCAACTCCACCTCCCGACGCTGCCCCGGCTCAAACCGCACCGCCGTGCCCGCCGGAATATTCAGGCGCATGCCACGGCTGGCCGCTCGGTCGAATTCCAGCGCGTCATTGGTCTCGAAAAAGTGGTAATGCGAGCCCACCTGGATCGGCCGGTCGCCGCTGTTGGCCACGCCGAGGGTGAGGGTGCGGCGGCCGACATTCAGTTCGATCTCGCCAGGCTGGATCTGATATTCACCAGGAATCATGCAGGTTGCCCCAGGGTCTTGAAGTAGATGGCGGTCGGGCTGTAGCGCCCGTCCGGGCTTTGGCAATAGTCGGGCAGCTCACCGATTTTGGTGTAGCGCAGCGACTGGTAAAAGGCTTCGGCGCCGGAGCCGGCCTCGGTGTCCAGGTACAGCAGGCCACGCTTGTGCTGGCGCGCGGCGAGTTCCAGGGTATTCATCAATTGCTGGCCCAGGCCATGGCGACGGGCGCTGCTGTGCACCAGCAACTTTTGCACCTCGGCGCGGTTCAGACCGTTGGCTTTCTGGCACAACGCCAATTGCACGCTGGCGATCACCTGCTCGTCGCGCACCACCACCCACAGCAGCAGGCTGGTGTCCTCGACACCGGCTTGCACGCCGCTCAGGTAGTCCCGGGCCTGGGCCTCATCGAAGTCGGCCATGAAGCCCACCGACGCGCCGTGCTGCACCGCGTCCAGCAACAGCTCGATCAAGCCCCGGCGGTAGTGGGCAAAACTTTCCGCATTGACTCGACGCAGTTGTGCAGCGCTCATCGATGTCACTCCTTGGGCGGTTGTGCGCCCGGGTTCAAGGTCAGTTGCATAAAGGTCAGGTCCAGCCAGCGGCCGAACTTGATGCCCACTTGCGGCATTTGCCCGGTAGTCACGAAGCCCAGGCGCTCATGCAGGCGGATCGAGGCCAGGTTGCCGCTTTCGATGGCGGCGACCATGACGTGCTTGCCGCAGCTGCGGGCGCGCTCGATCAGGGCCTGCATCAGGTGTGGGCCGAGGCCTTTGCCACGCTGGTCATTGCGCACGTATACCGAGTGTTCGACGCTGTAGCGGAAGCCTTCGAAAGGGCGCCAGTCGCCGAATGAGGCGTAGCCGGTGACTTCGTCGTTGTCCACCGCCACCAGGATCGGGGATTGCTGCGCCTGGCGCGCACTGAACCAGGCCTGGCGGTTGGCCAGGTCCACCGGTTGCTCGTTCCAGATCGCCGTGGTGTTCAACACCGCGTCGTTGTAAATGGCGCGGATTGCCGGCAGGTCGTGTTCGGTTGCATCACGAATCATGGCTGCGCCTCAGGCAATGGGCTGGTGGACGGTGACCAGCTTGGTGCCGTCGGGGAACGTGGCTTCCACCTGGATATCCGGGATCATTTCCGGGATGCCTTCCATAACCTGTTCGCGGCTGAGCAGGGTGGTGCCGTAGTGCATCAGGTCGGCCACCGTGCGGCCATCGCGGGCGCCCTCCATCAGGGCGGCGGAGATATAGGCGATGGTCTCCGGGTAGTTGAGCTTCACTCCGCGTGCCAGGCGCCGTTCGGCGACCAGGCCTGCGGTGAAGATCAGCAGTTTGTCTTTTTCCCGTGGGGTCAGGTCCATGGTTCAGGGTCCTTCATAAAATTCATTCTTAAATACATAGAAGATCCCATGTGAAGCTGATTTATGTGGGAGCTGGCTCCACAATTTGATCTTCATGTGCTCCAGATTCTTGGTGATATCGCTTCCCTGCCGAGTACGGCCGGTCGCAAAAGCCGCCATAAATCAATCAACCACCCCCGCGCCAGCAGCGCTTCACTGGCCAGGCACCGCGCCACCAGCAAGCCGGGCAGTTGGGTCAGGTCACCGCGCACCGCGTGGGGCAGTGAGCGGCATTGTTCCAATAATTCAGGTTCGATCTCACCGGTCACCAACAATGTGGCAAACACCGGCTGCCCATCCAGCCCGATAGGCGAATCCAGCAACCCATCGGCGCCCACAATGCGCTGGCGCTCATGCCAGAGCAACTGGCCGTCGCGGCGAATGTCCAGGTGCGATTGAAAATGGCCCAGGTCGAACCGTTCGCCACTGGCCGGGCGCCCCAGGGCGACCACATCCCAATAGAACAACCGTGCATCGCCCAACAGCTCGATTCGCGTGGTGAGTTCGGCCTGGGCCGCGCTGAACACGATGGTTTCCTGAGGCAGCCATTCCAGGGTCGCGCCGGCTTCCACAGTCAGTTCAAGTTGCTGATACGCCGGGCCGCTGGCGCGGTACCACTTGGCGGCGCCGGGGCTGGTCAGTTGTGCCCAGGCACCCGTGCCCACATGGGCGCTGATGTCCAGGCGATCGCCACCGGCAATCCCGCCGGGTGGGTGCACGATGATGTGCTGGCACACCTCGGGGCCTTCGGCGTACAGGTGTTTTTGCACGCGCAGCGGGCCAAGGTGGCGGCGCAATACCGGGCGTGTGGTGTCTTTGACACGCGCGTAGCCGAGTTCCAGCTCGGCGTGCCAGCTGGGCGTGAACAGGGCAGGGGTAATGGGCAGGTTCATGGCGTGTGCTTATCGTTAGGAGGCTACAGATTAGATGGTTACCAGCCCACGCACACCCTCGCTTTCCATATTTTCACCACGGCCCTGCTGCACGATTTCGCCACGGGACATCACCAGGTACTGGTCAGCCAGTTCAGCGGCAAAGTCATAGAACTGCTCCACCAACAGGATCGCCAT
Source organism: Pseudomonas sp. FSL L8-0168 (assembly GCF_037976155.1). Taxonomy (NCBI): domain Bacteria; kingdom Pseudomonadati; phylum Pseudomonadota; class Gammaproteobacteria; order Pseudomonadales; family Pseudomonadaceae; genus Pseudomonas; species Pseudomonas sp. FSL L8-0168. The sequence goes on from NZ_CP150262.1 coordinate 6,015,610, forward strand.
GTCGCCGCGCTCCGCGAGCTTCTTGATCACCGCGCCGATCTCCTTGATGACCGACGGCTGGATGCCTTCGGTGGGCTCATCGAGAATCAACAGGCGCGGGCGGCTCGCCAGGGCGCGGCCAATCGCCAACTGTTGTTGTTGGCCCCCGGATAAATCGCCGCCGCGGCGGTGCTTCATTTGCAGCAATACCGGGAACAGTTCGTAGATGAAGGCTGGCACCTCTTTGGCTTCGGCGCCGGGGAAGCGCGACAGCCCCATCAGCAGGTTTTCCTCCACGGTCAGCCGCGCAAAAATCTCGCGGCCCTGGGGCACGTAGGCGATGCCGGCATGTACGCGCTGGTGCGGCTTGAAGCCGGTGATGGCCTTGCCTTCCCAGTTCACCGCGCCTTCCTTGGCTGGCAGCAGACCCATCAGGCACTTGAGCAGGGTGGTCTTGCCCACGCCGTTACGCCCGAGCAGGCAGGTGACTTCGCCGACCTTCACGTCGAAGGACAGCCCGCGCAGAATATGGCTACCGCCGTAATACTGGTGCAGCTTGTCGACTTGCAGCATTCTCAAAACCTCCTCAATCCCCCTGCGGGAACCGGATCAACTGTGGGAGCTGGCTTGCCTGCGATGCAGGCGACCCGGTGTGTCAGGTAAACCGCTATCGCAGGCAAGCCAGCTCCCACATACAGCCGTTCGTGTCAGCGTTAGCGGCCGAGGTAAACCTCGATCACCCGCTCGTTTTCCTGCACCTGTTCCAGCGACCCTTCGGCCAGCACGCTGCCCTGGTGCAACACAGTCACATGGTCGGCAATCGAGCCGACAAACCCCATGTCGTGTTCCACCACCATCAACGAGTGCTTGCCGGCCAGGCGCTTGAACAGTTCGGCGGTGAACTCGGTCTCGGCGTCGGTCATGCCCGCCACTGGTTCATCGAGCAGCAACAGTTGCGGGTCTTGCATCAGCAACATGCCGATTTCCAGGAACTGCTTCTGGCCGTGGGACAGCAAACCGGCTGGGCGATGCACCGAGGCGGTGAGGCGGATGGTGTCGAGCACTTCCTCGATGCGGTCTTTTTGCTCGCCGTTGAGGCGCGCACGCAGGCTGGCCCACACCGACTTGTCGGTCTTCTGCGCCAGCTCCAGGTTTTCGAACACGCTGAGGGCTTCGAACACCGTGGGCTTCTGGAATTTGCGCCCGATGCCGGCCTGGGCGATCTGCACTTCGCTCATGCGCGTCAGGTCCAGGGTTTCGCCAAACCAGGCCTTGCCGTGGCTGGGCCGGGTCTTGCCGGTGATCACGTCCATCAGCGTGGTCTTGCCCGCGCCGTTGGGGCCGATGATGCAGCGCAATTCGCCAACGCCGATGTACAGGTTCAGGTCGTTGAGGGCCTTGAAACCGTCAAAGCTGACGCTGATATCTTCCAGGGTCAGAATGGTACCGTGGCGGGTGTTGAGCCCTTTGCCCGCGACCTGGCCGATGCCAATCGCATCGCGGCCGCTGCCTGCGTCGAAAATAGGTTCAAGCATGACGTTCCTCATTTCTTCAGCAGGCCGATAACGCCCTTGGGCAGGTACAGGGTGACGATAATGAACAGCGCCCCCAGGAAGAACAGCCAGTACTCGGGGAAGGCCACGGTGAACCAACTCTTCATGCCATTGACCACACCGGCGCCGAGCAGCGGCCCGATCAGCGTGCCACGCCCGCCCAGCGCTACCCACACGGCGGCTTCGATGGAGTTGGTTGGTGACATTTCGCTGGGGTTGATGATGCCCACTTGCGGCACATACAGCGCACCGGCAAGGCCGCACAACACTGCGCTCAACACCCACACGAACAGCTTGAAACCGCGTGGGTCGTAACCGCAGAACATCAGGCGATTCTCGGCATCGCGCAGGGCGGTGAGCACGCGCCCGAACTTGCTCTTCGCCAGGCGCCAGCCGATGTAGAGGCTGGCCACCAGCAACAACACCGTGGCGAAAAACAACACCGCCCGCGTGCCCGGTTCAGTGATGCCAAAACCTAAGATGCTGCGGAAGTTGGTAAAGCCGTTGTTGCCGCCGAACCCGGTCTCGTTGCGAAAGAACAACAGCATCCCCGCGAACGTCAGGGCCTGGGTCATGATCGAGAAATACACGCCCTTGATTCGCGAGCGGAAGGCGAAGAAACCGAACACCAACGCCAGCACCCCGGGGGCCAGTACCACCAGGCACAACGCCCACAGGAAGTGGTCGGTGCCGGCCCAGTACCAGGGCAATTCGGTCCAGGACAAAAAGGTCATGAACGCCGGCAACTCATCCCCGGACGCCTGGCGCATCAAGTACATGCCCATGGCGTAGCCGCCCAAGGCGAAGAACAAACCGTGGCCCAGGGACAACATCCCGGCGTAACCCCACACCAGGTCCAGCGCCAGGGCGACGATGGCGTAACAGAGAATCTTGCCCACCAGGGTCAAGGTGTAGGCCGACACATGCAGCGGGTTGTCGGCAGACAAGAGCGAGCACAGGGGCAACGCCAGCAGCAGGAGCAGGATGACTGCACCGACTGCAATCGTGACCTTGGGGCCGGCCTTTTGCGTGGCCGTAAGCATCAATGGCTGGTTCATCAGTCGATCACCCGTCCTTTCAGTGCGAAGAGTCCTTGCGGGCGTTTCTGGATAAACAGAATGATCAGCGCGAGGATCAGGATCTTGCCGAGCACGGCGCCGATCTGGGGTTCGAGGATCTTGTTGGCGATCCCCAGGCCAAAGGCGGCCATGACACTGCCGGCCAACTGGCCGACGCCGCCGAGCACCACCACCAGGAACGAGTCGATGATGTAGCTCTGGCCCAGGTCCGGGCCGACGTTGCCGATCTGGCTCAGCGCCACGCCGCCCAAACCTGCGATACCGGAGCCGAGGCCAAAGGCGAGCATGTCCACGCGCCCGGTGGGCACGCCGCAGCAGGCGGCCATGTTGCGGTTCTGGGTGACGGCGCGCACGTTCAGACCCAGGCGCGTCTTGTTCAGCAGCAGCCAGGTGAGCACCACCACGAACAGCGCGAAGGCAATGATGACGATGCGGTTGTACGGCAGCACCAGGTTGGGCAGTACCTGGATGCCGCCAGACAGCCAGGCCGGGTTCGACACTTCGACGTTCTGCGCGCCGAACACCAGGCGCACCAGCTGGATCAGCATCAGGCTGATGCCCCAGGTGGCGAGCAGGGTTTCCAGGGGGCGGCCATACAAGTGACGGATGACTGTGCGTTCCAGCGCCATGCCGATGGCCGCGGTGACAAAAAACGCCACCGGCAACGCGATCAACGGGTAGAACTCGATGGCCTGGGGCACATAGCGCTGCATCATCAACTGCACCACATAGGTGGAGTAGGCGCCGAGCATCAGCATCTCGCCGTGAGCCATGTTGATCACGCCGAGCAGGCCGAAGGTGATCGCCAGGCCCAGGGCCGCCAACAGCAGGATCGAGCCCAGGGACATGCCGCTGAACGCCTGGCCGAGGATTTCACCCATCATCAGTTTGCGTTTGACCTGGGCCAGGCTGGTTTCAGCGGCGGTGTGCACGGCGGCGTCGGCTTCCACGCCTGGCGCCAGCAGCGCTTCAAGGCGCGTGCGGGCCAGCGGGTCGCCGGTGCTGCCGAGCAAGCGCACGGCTGCCAGGCGCACCACCGGGTCGGGGTCGACCAATTGCAGGTTGGCCAGGGCCAGGCTCAGGGCGCTGTGCACCTGCTCATCCGTTTCGGCGGCGACCTGCTGGTCGAGGAATTTAAGTTGTGCAGGCACCGCGCTTTTTTGCAGGGTGCGCGCTGCGTCCAGGCGTACCTTGGGGTCGGCGGCGAGCAGTTGCTGGCTGGCTTGCACGTTATTGATCAAGCCGCGCAGGCGGTTGTTCAGGCGCACGGTCTTGGTTTCGCCGTTGAGCATGAGTTGACCTTGCTCAAGGGCGTCCACCAACTCGATACGCGTTGGGTCGGGGTGGGCGGCCCAGTCCTGCAGGAGTTTGGCTTGCTGCACCGGGTTGGCGGCAAGGAAGTCTTCGGCGTCGCTGGCGTGTGCGCCAAAGGGCAGCAACAGCAGCACGGCGAGGATGAGGCGGTGGAGGGCAGTGGGCATAGCAAAATGTCCTGATCATGCGGGGACAGTGTGGGAGCAGGCTGTGTGGGGGCTGGCTTGCCTGCGATGGCATCGCTGCGGTGTGTCAGGCACACCGAGTTGTTTGCATCGCAGGCAAGCCAGCGCCCACAGTGACCATGTTCCACATTCGAGCTGTGGGGGCGTTAGTTGCTCTTCACGGCATAGTCCGGCTTTTTGTCATTGCCCGGGATGTAGGGGCTCCACGGCTGTGCACGAATCGGCGCTTCGGTCTGCCACACCACCGAGAACTGCCCGTCGGCCTGGATCTCACCGATCATCACCGGCTTGTGCAGGTGGTGGTTGGTCTTGTCCATGGTCAGGGTGAAGCCCGACGGCGCGGCGAAGGTCTGGCCGCCCAGGGCTTCACGCACTTTGTCGACGTCGGTGGACTTGGCTTTTTCCGCCGCCTGCGCCCACATATGGATGCCCACATAGGTGGCTTCCATCGGGTCGTTGGTCACGGCTTTGTCGGCGCCCGGCAGGTTGTGTTTCTTGGCGTAGGCTTTCCAGTCGGCCACGAACTTCTGGTTCACCGGGTTTTCCACCGACTGGAAGTAGTTCCAGGCCGCGAGGTTGCCCACCAACGGCTTGGTGTCGATGCCACGCAGTTCTTCTTCACCCACCGAGAACGCCACCACCGGTACCTCGGTGGCTTTCAAGCCTTGGTTGGCCAGTTCTTTGTAGAACGGCACGTTGGAGTCGCCATTGACGGTGGAGACCACAGCCGTCTTGCCACCGGCGGAGAACTTCTTGATGTTGGCGACGATGGTCTGGTAATCGGCGTGGCCGAACGGGGTGTAGACCTCTTCGATGTCTTTATCCGCCACGCCTTTGGAATGCAGGAACGAGCGCAGGATCTTGTTGGTGGTGCGCGGGTACACATAGTCGGTGCCGAGCAGGAAGAAACGCTTGGCGCTGCCGCCTTCTTCGCTCATCAGGTATTCCACCGCCGGGATCGCCTGCTGGTTCGGCGCCGCACCGGTATAGAACACGTTGGGCGACATCTCTTCACCTTCGTACTGCACCGGGTAGAACAGCAAACCGTTGAGTTCTTCAAACACCGGCAACACCGATTTACGCGACACTGAGGTCCAGCAGCCGAACACCACGGCGACCTTGTCCTGGGTCAGCAGTTGGCGGCCTTTCTCGGCGAACAGCGGCCAGTTGGACGCTGGGTCTACCACCACCGGTTCGAGCATCTTGCCGTTCACCCCGCCTTTGGCGTTGATCTCGTCGATGGTCATCAGCGCCATGTCTTTGAGCGAGGTTTCGGAGATCGCCATGGTCCCGGACAACGAGTGCAGGATGCCGACCTTGATGGTCTCGGCGGCCTGGACGGTCCAGGTCAAACCCATGGCGGCAATGGATGCCGACAAAGTGAAAGCCTTGATCAAGCTGCGACGCTTCATGGTGCGATCTCCGTGTACCGATAATTGTTGTGGGGCAGATACACAGGGCTTTGCAAGGGCTGTGCCTGCTACGCCAGACACGGGTTTACCGGCGGGTTCGGGAGGTAAAGCCGCTCCGTGGCGCACCAGGTTGGCGCCACGGAGGCCGTTGGGTGCACGGCAGGCTTCAAAAGAGGGCGTTGGGCGACAATGCTTCAGGCGTTTGCGCTAATGCGTGACAGCAGCAAGCGATCCAGCGCCCACACCAGGACCAACGAAGCCCCTACCAACGGGAAAATGATCGCCAGCCCGAGCATGATCGCCATCGCGGTTTTCCACTTGGGCAGGTCGTGGCGCAGCGGCGGTACACCCAGTCCACCCTGGGGCCGGCGCTTCCACCAGATCACCACGCCGCTGACCGCACTGAGCAGAATCATCAGGCAGATCACCAGCACGATCAGTTGGTTGACCCAGCCGAACATCTTGCCTTCGTGCAGCATCACGCCGGTCTCGGTGGCGCGTGCGACCAGGTTGTAATGATCCCAGCGTACATCGGCCAGGACCTTGCCGGTGTACTGGTCCACGTGCAGGGTGGCGTCGTTGCGCGGGTCGTCGGCGAACACCGCGACGGTGAATACACCGGAGGCGGTGGTGGGGAAGGTAATGCTGTAGCCGGGCTCGACCTTGCGTGTGTTGGCCAGGTCGACCACCTGTTGCAGGCGCACCGTGGGTGCGGCCGGGCCTGCGTGCATTGCGCCGTGATTCATATGCTCGGCGTGGTCGCCGGACATTGGCATCGGCGTGTTTTCCAGGGCCCAGGGCACGGTTTGCTGGGTGGCCGTGTTGAGCACACGGGCCTGCTGGTCGGACTGCGGCACGCTGTTCCACATCGCGGCTGGGAAGGTGTTCCACAGGTCGGCGTATTGCTTGCCCCAGAAGCCGGTCCAGGTCATGCCGCTGAGCAACATCACCAGCAGGAACGCTGCGCCCCAGAAGCCGGCGACAGCGTGCAGGTCACGCCAGAACAAGCGGCCACGGCTGCCGATGCGCGGCCATAACACGCCGGCCGAGGACTTGCCCCGCGGCCACCACAGGTACAGGCCGGACACCACCAGCATCACGCCCCAGCCAGCGGCCAATTCGATCAGGCGATCGCCCACGGTGCCGATCATCAGTTCGCCGTGCAGGGCGCGGACGATGGCTTGCAGGTTGTTGTTTGCGTCTTGCTCACCGAGGACGGTGCCGCGATAGGGGTCGATGAACACCGTCACCTCGTGGGCATCGTTGCGCATCACGAACTGCGCGCTGCGAGTGGCGCCGGCAGGGGGCAGGTATTTGCTGATCGCGGCGTGGGGGTAGGCGGCCTGGGCGCGCTGCAGTTGCTCGTCGGCGCTCAGCGCATGTTCGGCGGCGGGCACGGTGAGCAGGTGGCCGTACATCAGCGGGTCGAGCTGGGGTTTGAACAGGTAGATGATGCCGGTGAGGGCCAGCAGCACCATGAAGGGGGCGACGAAGAGGCCGGCGTAGAAGTGCCAGCGCCAGGCCAGGTTGTAGAAGGAAATTTTTTGTGTGGTCATCGGCTGCTCCGCATAAGGCTTTTGATTTTTCTTGGTCTGTTACACCGTCATCGCAGGCAAGCCAGCTCCCACAGGGGACTGTATTGCACCTGTGGGAGCTGGCTTGCCTGCGATGCTTTTAGAAGCTCATGTCCACCTTGGTCCAGAGCGTACGCCCCGGCTCCTTGATGGCCTGCGGGTCGTTGGCTGGGTAACCGAAGCCTGCGTTACCGGCCAGGTTCAGATGCTCGGCGTAGGCCTTGCCAAACAAGTTGTCGACGCCGGTGCTGACCTTGAAGTGCTTGTTGATGCGGTAGGCCGCGTTCAGCGAGAACACGCCGAAGCCGCCACTCTTGTCGTAGTCCTTGCCGACCACGTTGCCTTTGTTCGGGTCGATACGGTGTTGCGCCGCGACCACCCTCCACAACGCACCAGCGCTCCAATCGTCTTCGCTGTAGGTCAGGCCCAGGCGCGTGTCCAGCGGTGGCATTTGTGGCAGGGCCTTGCCGTCGCTGCTGTTCTTGCCCCAGGCATAGGCGAGGCTGGCGTCGGCTTTCCAGTGTTGGCTCAGCTTGTACGCTGCGCCCACTTCGCCGCCCATGATGCGTGCGTCCACATTGCGCGCCTGGGAGGTGGTGCCCATCATGCCGGGCCTGTAGTCGAACAGGATGAAGTCGCGCACCTGGCCGACATAGCCCGACACCCAGGCTTCCAGGTCGGCGCTCTTGTACTGGGCACCGAAGTCGAGCTGGGTGGTTTTCTCGGGCTTCACGCCGTCGAAGGCATTCACCGAACCGGCCGCGCCGGTGTTGGGGGAAAACAGCTCCCAGTAATCCGGGAAACGTTCCGCGTGGCCCAGGCCGGCATACAGCGTGGTGGGGCTGTCCGCCAGGTCGTGCTCATAACGCACAAAGCCCGAGGGCAATGTATCGGCGCGGGTGTCGCCGGCGGTCGGGTTCGGGCGCGACATCATTCCCGAGCCGGTGCGTTGACGGAAGTCCTTGGCCGAGGCGCGGTCCAAGCGCGCGCCGGTGATCAGGCGATCGTTGTCGGCGGCGTACCAGGTCAGTTCGCCGAACACACCGTAGTTGTGGAAATTGGCGTCCTTGTTGCGCGGCAAATCCTTATACGTGTCGATGCCCATGCTGCTGCGCGCACGGTGTTCATTGGTCTGCGCATCCAGGCCGCTGATCAATTGCACATCCGCCCAGTGCCAGGTGGCCTTGATGCGTGCGCCAAGGGTGCGGCGGTCGACGTTGGACGCCATGGGGCCCGCCATCATGCCGGTGCCCGAAGGGACACGCAGGCTGTAGTTGTCCATCACATGATCGGCGTAGTTGTAGTAGACCTGGGCCTCGACCTTATCCAGCACCTCACCGATATTGGACTTTTCGAAACGCAGCCCCAGGCTTTCGCGCAGAAACTGAGAGCCGTCCATGCCGCGCCCGGCGTAGCGCGCCTCGCCGTCGCCACGCCCGGCGGTGAGTTCCAGCAGGGTGTCGGCGTCGGGCGTGAAACCCACGGCCACGTCACCGTTCCACTTGTCATAGCGCGAGGCGACGGTGTCGTTGTTGCCGTCCTTGTAATCGTCGGCATGGGCCTGGTTGCCGATCACCCGCACGTAGCCCAATGGCCCGCCGGCAGCGGCATCGATGACCTTGTCGAAACGCCCGTTGGAGCCGGCCAATACGCTGGCGTTGACCCGTGTGCCCAGCTCGCCGAACTGCTCCGGCTCACGCTCGAACAGGATGGTGCCGGCAGACGCGCCCGGGCCCCAGAGCACGGTTTGCGGGCCTTTGATCACGGTGAGCTTGTCGTAGGTTTCCGGCGAAATATACGAAGTTGGCGCATCCATACGGCCCGGGCAGGCGCCGAGCATCATGCCGCCGTTGGTGAGGATATTCAGGCGCGAGCCGAACATGCCGCGCAGCACCGGATCGCCATTGGTGCCGCCGTTGCGCACCAGGGCGAAGCCGGGGATGGTCTTGAGGTAGTCGCCGCCATCGCTGGCGGGCACCGGTTGGCGAGGGTCTTTGGGGTTGGTGACCACGGTCAGCGGTGAGCTAGGGGCGATCGCGGTGATGACGGTGGGGCTCAGCTCATGCTCGTCGGCGTGAGCGTGGGCAGCCAATAGTGCACCGCATAACGCGGTGAGCAGGGCAGTACTTCCCAAACGGGTGTCAGCAGAAAACCTGGACATGACAAATTCCATCAATCAATCGTAAACAACACGGCCAGCAGCCTGCGGCTGTCTGTCTAAAGTCGGCCGGGGTGAAGTAATGCTGTGAAGGGCTTACGAAACGATGGGCGGCGCACGGCTACGGGCGCCGGGGAAGATGCTCTGCCGGGCATGGCCCAGGCGCGTGGCGGGTGTGAGGGCGTTGGCGGGCGGCGGGGTGCCGAGGGCCACGAACGACACACTGCCGGGCAGGGCCGGGCAGCTGAATAGCAGGTCGCAATAGCCGCACTTGGCCCAGAGTGCGTGGTGTTCGGCTGGAGCTTGGGTGTGATGGGATTCACCGTGGTCGCTCGGCATATCCATGGGCATTTCCATGGACATACCGGCGTGATGATCCATCGGCATCGCCTGGGAAATCAGCGGACCGATAAAGATCATCAGCATGGCGAACAGGCTGATCCAACTGCCGCGCTTCACGCGGTAGTGGGGAGACAACCTGGCGCGAGGAGCGCCCATCGAGGTTGGCTTACTGAGCGTGCATATGCTCGTGGCCAGCCATCGGTGGCGCTTTGTGCACCGACACTTGCACCTCGACCTTGCCGGCTTTCTCGAAGGTGAGGGTCAGCGGGAATTGCTTGCCATCGGCGAGCAGGCTGCGGTCCTTGAGGCCCAGCAGCATGACGTGATAGGCCATTGGCGCGAAGGTCAGTTCACCCTTGGCTGGTACGGCCACGTTGGGCACCTGTTGCATCTTCATCAGGTCGCCTTGTATTACGTGCTCATGCAATTCGGCTTTCTCCGCCAAGGGCGTCTCGGCACTGAGCAGGCGATCTGCCGTCTCCCCAGTATTGTGAATCACAAAGTACGCCGCGACGGTGGGCGCATTCGGCGGCAATTCCTGGGACCAGGGATTGCTGACCTCCAAGTCGCCGGCCTTGTAGTCATCGGCATTGGCAGCACTGAACACCGGCAGCAGCAACGCGGCCAGAAGCAGGGAAGATTTAAGCATGGCAGTTCTCCAGAACGGTTCTAAACGCAGTTCACTTGCGAAGAAGCTCAGACCGTTGGAGAGGCGCGGGGGTTAAGGCTTGGCCATTGCTGGCGCGGGGTGGGATTGCGCAATAAGCGCGGCGGCAGGCTCTGCACCGCCTCGAAGCGCGTCACATACAACTGCGGCACATGCCCTGGCAACGCCACCAACGGCGCCGAACCCGAGCAACACCAGCAATGCTGCATAGCCGAGTGATCATCCGGCGGCGCCGGGATTTCCAGCTTGCCCAGGGCAATCGCCTTGAGGCTCGCGCCATTGGACGAACAGAACCCGCCCCACATCAGACGCTTGATCGGGTCATCCGTCTGCTGCATCGCACTGGCCAACGGCATGGCAAACGCATTGAACAGCACTGCAAGGCAGGCGATCCAGGCAATTGCAAAGCGTTGACGGGCCATGGCGGATAATCCGTAGGGTTAAACGATCAGGCGGGTATTTAGCCTGATCGGGGGGGATAAGTAAAAAGGGCGGGTGTGGTTTGGTGTCGCAGTGGTGGGTTTGAGGATAGACGAGAACGGCCGCTTGCCAATTTTGCAGAAGGGACGCAGCGTACCAGGCGGGCTGATCGTTCCCACGCTCTGCGTGGGAATGCCGCGTTGGACGCTCTGCGTCCGCTTTTAAAGCCGTGACGCGGAGCGTCACAGGATGCATTCCCACGCGGAGCGTGGGAACGATCAAGTCAGGTATAGGGCTTTTTCCAGCCAATGGTTGCGCAGTTGATTGAGCTAGCGCCTTGGCTGGCTGATCTACTACCGTCATTTGATAACGCAATTCCAAAGTGTGTGCGGGCTTGCTCGCAAAGCGGTGTGTCAGTCGCTGGATGTTTTGGCCGACACACTGCCTTCGCGAGCGAGCCCGCTCCCAAATTATGCAGCGGGTACGCCGTGGACCTGCATATCGACACCCAGGGCTTTTCTAATCACGGCAAAAATCGCCGCAAGGTTATCCATGCTGGGGTTGCCGCTGGCCGAAAGCATTCGGTGCAGGCTTTTGCTAGGTTTGGCGGTTTGTTTCGCAAGGCCTTCAAAGCCTACTGTGGCGTTGACTAAATCACGCAGGATCACGCGAGAGATTTCCGGCTCGCCATTGAGAAATAGCGTAGCGGCCTCGTCGAGAAGCGCTTGGGCGAATGCAGGGTCTCGCTGGGCACGTTCAGCGATGGTGTGTTTGTAGCTACGGGTAAGCGCCATGCTGGTCACCTCTTTTGTTTCAATTTCTTGTCACGCTGATACTCGTTAATCAGCGACTTTACGACCTTGATATCGCGCTTTTGACTGGACTTATCACCACCACCGAACAGGATGATTAATCGATGTCCTTCTCGTATCAAATAGATTCGCAAGCCGGGTCCCCAGTCGATACGGTATTCGCCTAGCCCATCGAACCACTTGATGTTGCTGGTGTTGCCTGTTTCAAGCCGAACTAAAGCGGTTGAAACTCGAGTTGCCGCTGGGACACTCAAGGATGAAAACCACTCATCGAACGGACTGGAATCGTTGTCGCGTTGGTATTCTTCGATCTCAATCATTAGCCGTCCTGAAGGTAACAAATAGGTTACTAATCAAGCAAGCGAGCGATCCTGACTCATCGAGTGAAGTTTGCCAACGCGCTGAGTGTTTCTTCAGACGACAGGAATTCCCTATCTACTTGAGCCAACATCGGCCGCTTCAACACCAACACCGGCACCCCACGCTCACGCGCCACTTCCAGCTTCGGCTCGGTGGCGGTGCTGCCGCTGTTCTTGCTGATCAGCACATCAATTCGCCGTTCTTCGAATAACGCCCGCTCGTCCTCGATGAGGAACGGCCCGCGTGCGCCGATCACTTCACAGCGCTTGTTGCCCGGATACACATCCAGCGCGCGCAAGGTCCAGAACTGCTCGGCGGGGATTTCGTCGAGGTGCTGCAAGGGTTCGCGACCCAAGGTGAACAGCGGGCGCTTGAAGGGTTTGAGCGCTTCGACCAGTTCGGCCCAGTCGGCGACCTCTCGCCAGTCATTCCCCGGCTGCGGCTGCCAGGCCGGGCGTCGCAATGCCCAGCAAGGTACGCCGCATGCCCTTGCAGCCTCGGCCGCGTTGCGGCTGATCTGCGCCGCATACGGGTGCGTAGCATCAAGGATCAGGCTGATGCGTTCGGCACGTACAAACTGCGCCAGGCCTTCACTACCGCCGTAGCCGCCGACCCGCACCTGGCAGGTGAGGTCGGTGGGTACGCGGCCCACGCCGGCCAGGCTGTAGACGTGTTCAGGCCCCAAGGTGCGGGCGATGGCCAGCGCTTCCGTGACGCCGCCCAGCAGCAGAATTCTTTTCATAGCGGCTTGATCACTTCCAGCAACGTGATCGGCAGCGCCTGGCGCCAGGTATCGAACTCGCCCAAGGGCTGCGCCTGGGCCACATGGATGCGGGTCAGTTCGCCGCCATGCTCGGCACGCCAGTTCATCAAGGTCATTTCGCTTTGCAGGGTCACGGCATTGGCAACCAGGCGGCCACCGGGGCGCAGGTGTTGCCAGCAGGTATCGAGCACGCCGTCGCGGGTGACGCCGCCGCCGATGAAGATGGCGTCTGGTGTTTCCAGGCCGCTTAACGCCTCCGGCGCCTTGCCGCGAATCAGTTGCAGACCGGGCACCCCGAGGGCGTCGCGGTTGTGTTCGATCAGGCCTTGGCGGCCGGTGTCGGCTTCAATCGCCAAGGCACGACAGCTGGGATGGGTGCGCATCCATTCAATACCGATGGAGCCACTGCCCGCGCCCACGTCCCATAACAGTTCGCCCGGCATGGGCGCGAGGCGGGCGAGGGTCATGGCGCGCACATCGCGCTTGGTCAGTTGGCCATCGTGTTTGAAGGCTGAGTCCGGCAAGCCGGCAAGACGCGACAGACGCGGTGCGTTCGCATCCGCCAGGCAGTCGATGGCGACCAGGTTCAAATCAGCAACCGCGGTGTGCTCCCACGCTTGCGCGTGCCCGTCGATACGCCGTTCAGCCGGGCCGCCCAGGTGTTCAAACACACTGATGCGGCTGGGGCCAAAACCGCGCTCGGTTAACAACGCAGCAATCAAGGCGGGACTGCTGCCGTCATTGCTCAATACCAACAAGCGCACGCCACTGGCCAAATGCGCGTTGATTGCCGCCAATGGCCGCGCCACTACCGACAATGTCACCACCTCCTGCAACGGCCAGCCCAAGCGCGCCGCCGTCAGGGATACCGACGAGGGCGCTGGCAAAATCGTCAACTCCTCAGCCGCCACTTGCCGGGCCAGGCTGGCGCCGACGCCATAGAACATCGGGTCGCCACTGGCCAATACGCACACAGGCTCTCCACGCCGCGACAACACCGGCTCCAGGGAAAACGGGCTCGGCCACAGCTGGCGCTCGCCACCAATACACTGCGGCAGCAGGTCCAACTGGCGCTGAGCACCTATAATCCGCGTGGCGCGCAGCAAGGCATGCCGGGCATTCCTGCCCAGGCCTTTGAAGCCGTCTTCACCGATGCCTACAACCGTCAGCCAGGGCGACATATCAATTCCTTGAACGACATCCGACGGGCAGGCTTTTCATGCCGCCGGACAAAGCAGGCATAATACCGCGCCTTTACCCGTCAACCGGTAGCCCCGTGAACCCAACGCCCGCTGTGAATACCTTGCGCCCCTCGGCTTGTCCGGGGTTGCTGCGTATTGTGCAGGCGTTGGACGGCGGCATTTGCCGAGTCAAATTGGCGGGCGGCGCGATCACTGCCGCCCAGGCCCACGCCGTGGCGGACGCGGCCCAGGCGTATGCGGGCGGGGTGATCGAGGCGACCAACCGCGCCAACCTGCAGATCCGCGGCATCGGCGCCGAGCAGGAGGCGTTGATCGCCCGGCTGCTGGCGGCGGGCCTGGGCCCCAGCAACGCGGGCGGTGACGACGTGCGCAACCTGATGCTCAGCCCCAGCGCCGGCATCGACCCGCAGATGCTGTTCGACACCCGCCCGCTGGCCGCACAGATCCTCGCCACTCTGGAGAACCATCCGCGTTTCCATGAATTGTCGGCCAAGTTCGCGGTGCAACTCGATGGTGGCGAGGACCTGGCGATGCTCGAACATCACCACGACCTGTGGTTATCGGCCTTCGTACGCCACGGCGAAACCCTGCTCGCGTTCGGCCTGGCCGGCTGTCCGGGCCTGGATGCGCCCCTGGCCGCCGTGCCATTGGGCCAAGGCCGTGACTTGGTAGTGGCTGTGCTGGAAGCCTTTCTGGACCTCGCCACCCCAGAGCAAACGCGTATGCGTCATTTGCCTGTGGATAACGTATTGAGCCATTTGCGCTTGCCGTTGCTGCCAGCCGACGGCTTCACACGCCCGCGCAGCGACGCGTCGCTCCAGGTGGGCACTTATCCACAAGTGCAAAAGAATCAGTTCTACGTCGCCGCCCTCGCGCCCTTGGGCCGCCTGGACCCGACGATGCTCAAGGGCGCCGCACAACTGGCCAGCGACTATGGGGACGGCACCTTGCGCTTCACCCCCTGGCAAGGTGTGCTGGTGCCCAACGTCGAAAAGCCTCACGCCGTGACCGAGCGCCTGGCGCAACTGGGCTTTATCTGCTCGCTCGGCCACCCGCTGGCGCGCATGATTGCCTGCACCGGTTCCAGCGGCTGCGCAAAAGGCCTAGCCGACACCAAGGCCGACGCCGTGCAACTGGCCGCTCTGCAATCGGGCGTTGAGGTGCATCTGTCCGGCTGCCCGCGCTCCTGTGCTGCCGCGCACACCGCGCCAGTCACCTTGCTGGCGGTGAGCCCCGGCCACTACGACCTCTATTTTCGCGATGCAGCCCAGCCTGGTTTTGGCCGGCTGCACGCGCGCACTCTTTCCATTGAAGCGGCGGGCGCCCTGTTGCGCGCTCGTCCACGGAGCAACACCGATGATTGATTACATCCGCGACGGTCAGGAGATCTATCGCAACTCCTTCGCCATTATTCGCGCGGAAGCCAAGTTGGACCGCATCCCGGCTGATTTGGAAAAACTCGCGGTGCGGGTGATTCATGCGTGCGGCATGGTCGAAGCCATCGACGGCCTGCAATTCTCCGAAGGCGCCGGCAAGGCCGGGCGTGACGCGTTGGCCGCTGGCGCGCCGATTCTGTGCGATGCGCGGATGGTCTCCGAAGGCGTGACTCGCACACGCCTGCCGGCCAATAACCAGGTGATCTGCACCCTGCGTGACGACAGCGTGCCGGAGCTGGCGCGGGAGCTGGGCAACACCCGTTCCGCCGCCGCCCTTGAGCTGTGGCGCCCGCACCTGGAGGGCAGCGTGGTGGTGATCGGCAACGCGCCGACCGCGTTGTTCTACCTGCTGGAAATGCTCGACGCCGGCGCGCCGAAACCGGCGTTGATCCTCGGTTTCCCGGTGGGTTTTGTCGGCGCCGCCGAATCCAAGGCCATGCTCGCCGCTGACAGCCGTGGGGTGCCGTTCGTGATCATGCAAGGTCGCCTGGGCGGCAGCGCCATGGCTGCCGCCGCCGTCAATGCCCTGGCCACGGAGGTCGAATAATGCAGGTGCGCGGACGTTTGCTTGGCCTGGGCGTAGGCCCCGGCGACCCGGAACTGATCACCGTCAAGGCTCTGCGCTTGCTACGCGAATCGCCGGTGGTGGCGTACTTCGTGGCCAAGGGCAAGAAGGGCAACGCCTTCGGCATCATCGAGGACCACCTGGTGCCGCAACAGACCCTGATGCCGCTGGTGTACCCGGTGACCACCGAAGTGCTGCCCGCGCCGCTGTCCTACGAGCAAGTGATCAGCGACTTCTACGACAACGCCAGCCTCGACGTGGCCGCGCACCTGGACGCGGGCCGCGACGTGGCGGTGATCTGCGAAGGTGACCCGTTTTTCTACGGCTCCTACATGTACCTGCATGACCGCCTGGCCGAGCGCTACGACGCCGAGGTGATTCCAGGCGTGTGCTCGATGCTCGGTGGTGCCTCGGTACTCGGCGCGCCGTTGGTGTATCGCAACCAGAGCTTGTCGGTGCTCTCGGGCGTGTTGCCCCACGAGGATCTCAAGCGCCGCTTGGCGGACGCCGATGCCGCAGTGATCATGAAGCTGGGGCGCAACTTTCCGAAAGTGCGCCAGGTGTTGGAAGAACTGGGTCTGGCCGAGCGGGCGTTGTACGTGGAACGCGCGACCATGGCCAACCAGAAGATCGTGCCGCTGGATCAGGTGGAGCCGATGTCGTCGCCGTATTTCTCACTGATCATCGTGCCCGGTGAACGGTGGCAAGGTTGATGACCCCGGCGATTGTGATTCTGGGCCAGGGCAGCCTGGCGACTGCGCGCAAGCTTCAGCAGGTTTACCCCGGCGCGTTGATCCACGGTTTGGCCACACGGGTTGAAGGTGCAGACCGCACCTACAGCGAATTCGGCGCGACCTTGCGTCAGCTTTATCAGCAGGGCACGCCACTGATTGCCCTGTGCGCCGCGGGCATTGTGATCCGCACCCTGGCGCCGTTGCTGCTGGAAAAGGGCGAAGAGCCCGCCGTGCTGGCCGTGGCCGAAGACGGCAGCGCGGTGGTGCCGTTGCTCGGTGGCCTGGGTGGCGTGAACCTGATGGCGCGCGACATTGGCGCAGCACTCGGCGTGTCTGCCGCCATCACCACCAGCGGCGAGTTGCGTTTTGGCACCTGCCTGCTCAACCCGCCAGCGGGCTATCAACTGGCCGACATCGAGTTGGGCAAACGCTTTGTCTCCGACCTTCTGGCCGGCGAAAGCGTGCGCATCGAAGGCGCGGCGCCATGGCTGGAGGAGGCTAACCTGCCTCAGGATCAACAAGCGCGCCTGGCGATTCATGTAGGCAGTGCCGAGCGCACACCGGCAGCCAACGAGTTGCTGATTTACCCGCAGAATGTCTACGTCACCTGCCGGCCGGGTGCGCAGTTGGCCGAGCGTGTGCGCACGGCGTTGCAGGAGGCGGGCGTGGCCGTGCAATCCCTGGCCTGCCTGCTGGCCAGCGACCTGCAGATGGCTGACGCGTCCTTGCATGAGGCCGCGTCGGCCTTGGGTGTACCGTTGCGCTTTGCCGCGCTGACACCCGTTGCGGACATCAGTATTACCGTGGCCGAGCAGCCCTTGGACCTGTCACAGGTTGGGCGCCCGCGCGGGCGGCTGGCGGTGATTGGCCTGGGCCCCGGCGCCGCAGAACTGATGGTGCCGGCGGTGAAGGCGGAACTGGCGCGTTGCACCGATGTGCTGGGCTATGAAACCTACGTGCGCATGGCCGGGCCGTTCCGTGACGATCAAGTGCAACACTGCACCGACAACCGCGAAGAAATGCAGCGCGCCCGCCACGCCTTCGAGCTAGCTGCGCAAGGCCGCTCGGTGGTGGTGGTGTCCTCTGGTGACCCGGGTGTATTCGCCATGGCCGCGGCGGTGATCGAGGCGCTGCACGAGTCCAGCGAGCCGGCCTGGCATCAGGTCGACCTGGAAATCCTGCCAGGGGTCTCCGCCTCGCTGGCCACCGCCGCCCAGGCAGGCGCGCCGCTGGGGCATGACTTCTGTGTGATGTCGCTGTCGGATAACCTCAAGCCTTGGTCTATCATCGAAAAACGCCTGGACCTGGCTTCCCAGGCCGACCTGGCCTTGGCGTTCTACAACCCGATCTCGCGGTCGCGGCCTTGGCAACTGGGGCGCGCCCTGGAAATCGTCGCGCTGCATCGCACGCCACAGACGCCAGTGGTGCTGGGCCGTGACATCGGCCGCCCAGGCCAGACACTGCGCGTCACCACCTTGGGGCAACTGACGCCCGAGCAGGTGGACATGCGCACCATGGTACTGATCGGTTCATCCACCACTTGTGTGTTCCCGCGTGCGGGTGGCGGCGAGTGGGTGTACACGCCACGTTGGTATGGCAACAAACCCAACTCCTGAAACAGCCCCGTTGGCTGCCGGAAAGCTCCGAATATCCCAGGGATTCCCCTGGCGTTGTTCGGAGCTTTTTCTTTTTTATGCGATGAAAACCGCACGCCTGCCCGCCGCGCCTTGTCATTGCTGGACGCTGGTTTTGGGCGGGGCAGGCCAAGGGATGTTTGTCGCATGGAAACCCCGCCGCTCCCTGGACTAGTGTGGAAGCAAGCCCCATGTGGGGTGCTTGTGGAGAACAGAAAATGGAGCGACGTCACAAAAGGATCAACAGCAAAAAAAGGCGCAAGTTGATTGCCGCCTACAAGTTACCGGGCGCACCTGCCAGGCAGGCCACGGCAGTGTTGGATAGCGAGGATGATTGCAATGCGGCCGTGGTCAACAACGGCGTGATTTCGTTTGCCGAAGGCTTGTCGGCGTTGAATCGGGAATACGTGCGCAAAAGCTATCTGCTGGCCAGCAGTTATGTGAGCGATGTGCTGAACGTCCAGCGAGGCAGCGAGGCGTGGTACGAGGAATTTATCAAGGTGATGGTCAGCCTGGGGTGGCTGCCGCTGCGCAGTCGCTTTGAGCGAGTCTCGCGTGCGGGCAAGGGCCTGACGGTGCAACTGGCGGCGCTGAATATCATCGCCTCGATGCTGACGTCGACGGCGCTGTCCGGGCCACTGCTCAGCGCATTGCCAAAGCTGGCTGCCGATGCGCTGGACGCACTGAAGCGCCAGCCAGCATCTTTCGAGCTGTTCAAGCGCAATTGCGCAGTGCGTGAGGGCGGCGATTTCGGCCTGGCCTCCTGCGTTGAAACAGACGGCGAGTTGATCATGGTGCTGGTGACCTACAGCACCCATGGTGTGGATAAACAGGTGGGCCTGCCCTTCCTGGAGTGGGACAGCTCCTCGTTCGAGGCCTTCAGCGGGCAGACTTGCCTGGTGCTCAATACCTCGATGGTCAACGAGAAAACCATCAAATTGATGCGCGAAAGCGCCGGTGACAAAGTGGAAATGGCTATCGCCAAATACCGGATCTAGGGCACCAGGTAGCCGCGTACCCCGGTAAAAATGATTTGCGCGGCCAGGGCGCAGACGAACAGGCCCATCAACCGGCTGACAATCTGCAAGCCCTGGTCGCCGAGAATGCGTTCGATACGGTTGGACAGGTACAGCACCACGCCCACCGTCAGGCTGGCCAGGGCAATACTGAGGATGGCGGTGAGCTTATCGTCCCAGTGCGGTTGGCTGACGCCCATCACCAGTAAGGCGCCAATGGTGCCGGGGCCGACGGTGAGCGGGATGGTCAGCGGCACGATGGTCACGTCCTGCTGCACGTTGTCGGTCTGCACCGCCGACTTGCCCTGAGCCATGCCTAATGCGGAGATAAACAACACGCTGCCGGCGCCGATACGGAACGCATCCACGGTAATGCCGAACACGCTGAAAATTACCCGACCGAACAGGTAGAGCAACACGCTCGATACCAGGGTGGCCAGTGCAACTTTCCACGCCAGGCGCCGACGCTCCTTGCTGGAGTAGCCACGGGTCAGGCTGATAAAGCAGGACAGCACAAAGAACGGGCTGTAGAGCACCAGCATCTTCAGGTAAACGCTGAACAACACATGGAGCATGGGGGCGGCTCGCGGGCGGGGAAAGTGTGGAGGAGTCTATCCGACACAGATCAAATGTGGGAGCTGGCTGATCGTTCCCGCGCTCTGCTGATCGTTCCCATGCTCTGCGTGGGAATGCATCCAGTGACGCTCTGCGTCGCGTTCAAGCAGGACGCGGAGCTTACCGGGCGGCGTTGCCACGCGGAGCGTGGGAACGATCATCAGGAAAGGGTGCTGTGCTCAGGGCGCTGTTGGCGCTGCGCCACCCAGTAGTCCACCAGCTCGCGCAGTTGCGACAGTTCCACCGGCTTGGCCATATGCCCGTCCATGCCCGCCTGGCGTGCGCGTTCTTTGTGTTCCGACAGGATATGCGCGGTAAGCGCCACCACCGGCGTGCGCACGCGTTGATGGCTGATTTCCCACGCCCGCAGTTGCTGCGTGGCGGAGAAACCATCGAGGATCGGCATCTCACAGTCCATCAATACCAGGTCATAACGCTGGGCTTTCATTGCCTGCAGCGCTTCTTCGCCGTTGCTGGCGGTGTCCGGGTTGAGGTTGAGCTTGCCGAGCATGCCGCGAATCACTTTGGTGGAGATGCTGTTGTCTTCGGCTACCAGGATGCGGAAATCGCTGGGCACGGTAATGGCTGCCGGTGCGCTGGGGGCCGGGCGTGCAACGAGGGCGCCTTTGCTGCGCTGGGTCAGCTCATCGGCCAGGGTGGTCTTGAGGGTATAACCCGCTACTGGCTTGGCGAGAATGCGCTTGATCCCACAGTTGCGCGCAATGATCTTGCTCGGCGCGTTACTGATGCCGGTGAGCATGATCAGCAGTATGTCGTGGTTCAGGCTCGGATCTTCCTTGATCTTCGCCGCCAGTTGCATGCCGGTCATGCCGGGCATGTTCTGGTCCAGCAGCACCACGTCGAAGTAATCACGCAGGTGCGCTTTGGTACGCAGCAGCGCCAGGGCCTCCTTGCCCGAAGGCGCGGCGCTGACGTTCAGGCCCCAGGCCGTGCACTGCTGAACCAGCACTTTGCGGCAGGTGTCGTTATCGTCCACCACCAGTACGCGGGCGTCCTTGAGCGGGCCGTCGAGGTCGCTGGTCGGATGCTCCAGGCGTTCCGGGTCCAGGGGCAGGGTCAGCCACAGGGTGCTGCCCTGGTGACTGCCGCTTTTGATGCCGAACTCGCCGTTCATCAACAGGATCAATTGGCGGGCAATGACCAGGCCCAGGTGGCCGCTCAAACGCGTCGCCGAGAGGAAGTTCTTGCTGTGCAGTTCGCTGTGCAGCAGGGCGTCGCGTTCGGCGGCTTCCATAGGCACGCCGCTGTCTTGCACGGCAATGCGCAGGCGTGGCTTGGGGCTGCGCTCATCCAGGGCGACGACGATCAGCACTTCGCCTTCATCGGTTTTGTGCAGGGCGTTTTCCAAAAGGCTCAGCAGCGCCTGGCGCAGCCGCGTCGGATCACCGCTGATCACCCGTGGCACCTGAGGCTGGATAAAGCTGATCAGCTCGACATTCTGCTGCTCGGCCTTGGCGCGGAAGATGCTCAGGCAGTCGTCGATCAATGCATTGAGGTCGAACTGCACATCATCCAGTTCGATCTGACCGGATTCGAGCTTGGAAATGTCGAGAATTTCGTTGATCAGGGTGAGCAACTCGTTACCGGCGCTGTGGATGGTCTGCACATAGTCGCGTTGCTTCACCGACAACGGCGTGCCCAGCAGTAACTCGGTCATGCCCAGCACACCGTTCATGGGCGTGCGGATTTCGTGGCTGATCTTCGCCAGGAACTCGGCCTTGGCGGCGATTTCGGCGTTGCTGGCCGCCAGGTCGCGGCTCAGGCTGAAGCGGGTTTCGACAATGGCGCGCTGGCGCTCGCCGAGGGCCAGGCTCATCAGCAGGCCGCTGAGGCAGATAAAGCTCAGCAGGGTGACGATCAGGCCTTGTGGCGCCACCAGGGTGAGGCCGAGCAGGGCGGGCAGGATGATCAGCGTGCCGATGTTGAACACCACCATGGCCGCCACGAACAAGCGCGCCGGGCGGTAGCCTTTTTGCCAATGATAGGCCGAGACGAACAGCATGCTCAGGCCCGCCAGCGCGACCAGGGCATAGGTGATGATGTTCAGCGGCAAGGTGTTGACGAACAACAACAGCAAGCCGCACAGGACGATCAGCAGGATGTCCGCCATCAACACTTTGTTCAGCGGATGCGGGCCCAGTGGCATGAAAAAGCGGTAGGCAAACATCAACCCGCAGGGTGCGGTCAGCAGTAGGGCCAGGTAGGCGCCGGGGGTCTGGATCGCGTGCCAGTTCGGCAGCCACGGCCCCACCAGGTTGAGCAGTAGCGCCAGGCTGAGCATCAACAGGAATTCGCACGCGGCCAGCCACAGGCTACTGCGCGAGCGGTGGTAGGCGAAGCGCGTGAGGTTGTGCAGGATCAGCATCGACAGCACGCCGAACAGCAGACCGTAGATCAATGTCTGGTTCTGGTTGGCAGCGGCCAGCACCGCCGGTTCCAGGGTGATGTAAGGGCGCAGTTCGTGTTCCGAGACCAGGCGCAAATACACCTCCAGGGGCCGCGGGCTCTGGGGCATCGGTAACATGAAGTCACTGCTGGGCAACGGGCGCTCAGCCTGGGGTTGGCGAGTGCCGGTGATTTGCTGCTCCACCAGGGTGTCGCCGTCCAGTACATACAGGCTCAGGCTGGACAGGTCCGGGGCAAACACCCGCAGCACTTGTTCGTGCTTGCCGGGTTGCAGCCTGAAGCGCACCCACAACGCACCGTCCGGCTGCGCGGCAGTGATCCGGTCCAGTTCGATGGGGCTGAATTGATTGGTATAGCGGGCGGAACGGATGTCGCTCAGTTGCAGGTCGGCCTGTTCATCAAGCAATACCGCCCAGCCACTGCCTTGTGCGGCGGCCTGGGCCGGTAGCAAGCAGAGCAGGGTCAGTAGACTGATTGTGAAACCTATGGCGATCCTGAGCCAGCGCACGGCGAAATCCCTTCGGTAGGTGGATGCACGGGTTAACTATGCGCGGGGCGACAGGGTACGGCAAGGGCCAAAGGCCCTTACCTAACCGAACGGATAGCTACTGCAAGTGTAGCTGCTCAGTTGTTCTCACCACGTTCGCGGGCAATGGCACGGTAGCCAATGTCGGTGCGGTAGAAGCAGCCTTTCCAGTCGATTTTCGCCGCCAGTTTGTAGGCCTGTTGTTGCGCGGCATCGACACTGGCACCCATCGCGGTGGCGCACAATACGCGGCCACCGGCGGTTACAACTTTGCCGTCCTTGAGCGCGGTGCCCGCATGGAACACCTTGCCTTCCAGCGCAGCGGCGGCGTCGAGGCCTTCGATCACATCGCCCTTGGCGTAGTCGGCAGGGTAGCCACCGGCCGCCAGCACAATCCCAACACTAGGACGTGGGTCCCACTGCGCTTCGACCTTGTCCAGGGCCTGGGCGAGGGCGGCTTCCACCAGCAGCACCAGGCTCGATTGCAGGCGCAGCATCACCGGTTGGGTTTCCGGATCGCCGAAGCGGCAGTTGAACTCGATGACTTTGGGGTTACCTGCTTTGTCGATCATCAGGCCGGCATAGAGGAAACCGGTGTATACGTTGCCTTCATCCGCCATGCCGCGCACGGTTGGCCAGATCACCAGGTCCATGACGCGCTGGTGCACGTCGGCGGTTACGACGGGTGCCGGGGAGTAGGCACCCATGCCGCCGGTGTTCGGGCCGCTGTCGCCGTTGCCGACGCGCTTGTGGTCCTGGCTGGTGGCCATCGGCAATACGTTCTTGCCGTCGACCATCACGATAAAGCTGGCTTCTTCGCCATCGAGGAATTCCTCGATGACCACCCGCGAGCCGGCGTCACCAAAGGCATTGCCGGCGAGCATGTCGCGCACGGCGTCTTCGGCTTCCTGCAGGGTCATGGCGACGATCACGCCTTTACCGGCAGCCAGGCCATCGGCCTTGATCACGATCGGTGCACCTTTCTCACGCAGGTAAGCCAGGGCCGGCTCGATCTCGGTGAAGTTCTGGTAGTCGGCCGTGGGGATCTTGTGGCGAGCCAGGAAGTCCTTGGTGAAGGCTTTCGAGCCTTCCAGCTGGGCGGCGCCCGCGGTAGGCCCGAAGCAGTCCAGGCCACGGCTGCGAAACAGATCGACGACGCCTGCCACCAGTGGCACTTCCGGGCCGACGATGGTCAGGGAAACATTCTTCTCGGCAAAATCTGCCAGTTGCTCCAGGGCCAGCACGTCGATGGCGACGTTTTCGCACTTGGCTTCGATGGCGGTGCCGGCGTTGCCGGGGGCCACGAAGACTTTCTGCACGCGTGGGTCCTGGGCTACTTTCCAGGCCAGGGCGTGTTCACGGCCACCGCTGCCAATGATCAAAACATTCATTTCAAAAACCTCGTTAGGATGATCGTTCCCACGCTCTGCGTGGGAATGCCTCTACGGACGCTCTGCGTCCGAGGGACGCGGAGCGTCCCTGGCTGCGTTCCCACGCGGAGCGTGGGAACGATCAATCAGTGGCGGAAGTGGCGCATGCCGGTGAAGACCATCGCAATGCCAGCTTCATCAGCGGCGGCGATGACTTCTGCATCACGCATCGAACCGCCCGGTTGGATCACGGCGGTCACGCCGGCTTTTGCAGCGTTGTCCAGGCCGTCACGGAACGGGAAGAATGCATCGGAAGCCATCACCGAACCCACCACCTGCAAACCGGCGTGCTCAGCCTTGATCGCGGCGATACGCGCCGAGTTCACGCGACTCATCTGACCAGCGCCGACACCGATGGTCTGGCGGTTCTTGGCGTAGACGATGGCGTTGGACTTGACGTATTTGGCCACTTTCCAGGCGAAGATCAGGTCGTTGATCTCTTGCTCGGTCGGCGCGCGCTTGGTCACGACTTTCAGGTCCTGGCTGCCGATCATGCCGATGTCGCGGCTCTGTACCAGCAGGCCGCCATTGACGCGCTTGTAGTCCCAGGCCGCGGCGCGGTCTGCCGACCACTCGCCACAGGCCAGCAGGCGCACGTTGGCTTTGGCGGCGACGATGGCGCGGGCTTCTTCGCTGACGCTTGGGGCGATGATCACTTCGACGAACTGGCGCTCGACGATGGCCTTGGCGGTCTCGGCATCCAGTTCGCGGTTGAAGGCAATGATGCCGCCGAATGCGGATTCGGTGTCGGTGGCGTAGGCCAGTTCGTACGCCTGGCGGATACCGCCTTCAGCGTCCGGGCTGACGGCCACGCCGCACGGGTTGGCGTGCTTGACGATCACGCAGGCCGGTTTGACGAAGCTCTTCACGCATTCCAGCGCGGCGTCGGTATCGGCCACGTTGTTGTAGGAAAGTTCTTTGCCTTGCAGTTGGGTCGCGGTGGCAATGCCCACTTCGGCAGGCTTGGCTTCCACGTAGAACGCCGCGCTCTGGTGCGGGTTCTCACCGTAGCGCATTTCCTGGGCCTTGATGAACTGGCTGTTGAAGGTGCGCGGGAACTGGCTGCGGCCTTCGGTGCTGAGGGTGTCAGCCGCCTGGTTCACGGTGCCCATGTAGTTGGCGATCATGCCGTCGTAGGCGGCGGTGTGTTCGAACGCCTTGAGCATCAGGTCGAAGCGCTGGGCGTAGGTCAGGCCACCGGCCTTGAGGTTTTCCAGGACGTTGGCGTAGTCACTGGCGTTGACCACGATGGCCACGTCTTTGTGGTTCTTGGCCGCCGAGCGCACCATGGTCGGGCCGCCGATATCGATGTTTTCGATGGCGGTCGGCAGGTCGCAGCCTGGCTTGTTGATGGTGGCTTCGAACGGGTAGAGGTTAACGGCCACCAGGTCGATCGGCTTGATGCCGTGCTCGGTCATGATGGCGTCGTCGATGCCGCGACGGCCAAGGATGCCGCCGTGGATTTTCGGGTGCAGGGTCTTGACGCGACCGTCCATCATTTCTGCGAAACCGGTGTAGTCCGCGACTTCCACTGCGGCCACGCCGTTGTCCTGCAGCAGTTTGAAGGTCCCGCCCGTGGAGAGGATTTCCACACCCAGGGCTTCCAGCTCCCGGGCAAATTCAAGGATCCCGGTCTTGTCGGAAACACTGATCAAGGCACGGCGGATCGGCAGGCGGGTGGTCTGGTCGGTCATCTCAATTTCCATCAAAAGCAAAGGAAGTCAGCAAAAAAGGCGACCGGTTTTACGCGGGCGCCTTTCTGGTTTGATTGAATGCTTACAGCAAATCGTACTGCTTGAGCTTTTTGCGCAAGGTGCCACGGTTGAGGCCCAGCAGCTCACTGGCTTTGGTCTGGTTGCCCTTGACGTAGTTCATCACGCTTTCGAGCAAGGGCGCCTCGACTTCGGAGAGCACCAGGTTGTACACATCCGTGACGGAAGCGCCCTCAAGGTGGGCGAAATAATTGTGCAGCGCCTTCTCGACACTCCCGCGAAGGGTCTGGCCTTCTTCGCTAGGCGTGTTGAGGTGCTGTTTCAAATTGACGTTGTCGCTCACGGGTGTTGTTCCACTCACTAAAGTCTCGGTCATCATCGTCATGCGGCCACCCCTTCTCCATCCCCTGTTCCCAGGCTCTTGTCGCGTCCGGCGAAGAACTCACGAACGGTGGCGACCTGTGCCTGCGTTTCATCCAAACGATTGAACTGAGCGCGGAATTCCTTGGCGCCCGGCAAGGTGGCGAGATACCAGCCGACATGCTTGCGAGCAATGCGTACTCCCATCACGTCCCCATAGAAGGTGTGCAGGGCGGCCAGATGCTCTAGCAGAATACGTTCCACCTCGACCAACTCTGGTGCCGGCAAGACTTCACCAGTACGCAGGAAATGCTCGATTTCACGAAAAATCCACGGCCGCCCCTGGGCGGCCCGGCCAATCAACAAACCATCGGCACCGGTCGCGTGCAGCACGCGCCGGGCTTTCTCGGCACTGTCGATGTCGCCATTGGCAAAGACGGGCATCGACACGGCCTGCTTGATCGCGGCAATGGTGTCGTACTCGGCTTCACCGGTGTAAAGGTCGGCGCGGGTGCGGCCATGCACCGCCAGCGCTGCAATACCAGCCTGTTCAGCGATCTTCGCCACCGTCAGGCCATTCTTGTTGTCCCGGTCCCAACCGGTACGAATCTTCAGGGTCACCGGTACATCTACTGCGCCGACAACGGCCTGCAGGATCTCGGCGACCAACTGCTCATCTTTCAACAGCGCGGAACCGGCGGCCTTGTTGCAGACCTTTTTGGCCGGGCAGCCCATGTTGATATCGATGATCTGTGCACCCAGCTCCACATTGGCCCGGGCTGCATCCGCCAGCATCTGCGCATCGCCACCGGCGATCTGCACCGAGCGTGGCTCGGGATCACCTTCGTGGATCATGCGCATCCGCGACTTGCGGGTGTTCCACAAACTCATGTCGCTGGTAACCATTTCAGAGACTACTAGACCCGCGCCCAAACGCTTGCACAGCTGACGAAAGGGCTGGTCGGTGACACCCGCCATCGGGGCGAGGATCAAGCCGTTCTGCAATGTGTATGGGCCGATGCGTACCGCCGACATAGGACTTCCCTGTTGTGGGGCCGGATCATTAGAGTTCGAAAAAGGGTTGGCATGATACCCGCTCTCGATGACGGGTTAAAGGCTGAATTGGATAAAATCTGAACAGTTATTTTTTTATCGCCATCGGTTTGGTTGACGATGGCCAAGTCAATAATCCGCCGTCAAACCTCGGTGGGCGCGCCGTTTCACTCGGGTGAATGGAAGCTCAGGCTGTAATTCACGGCTTTGTTGCCGGGGTCCAGGATATCCAGGGAGATGTGGATCGGCGTCTGCGAGGGCATTTCGCTCACGCCGGCCAACTCGCCGCTCAGGTATTCGGCGGGCTTGAAGCGACGACTGGCAATCAGGCCGCCGTTCAAGTCCGCAAAGCGCAGCTCCAGCAGTGGGAAGGGCTGGGAGAAGGTCGCGCGGTTATAGAGGATGGCATCTACCACCAGTGCCCCGGCGAACTCGGGGTGGCTGCGCACCACCAGGTTGCTGCTCTTGATATGGGTAATGTCGACCCGCGATGGCACGGTGCACCCCAGTTTCGGGCATAGCGTCTGGAACCACGGGCGATAGGCGTCCTGGCGGGCCAGGTCGTCGAACTGGTAGGCGATGTACTGGCCGGCCAGGCCGGCGGCGGCGAGTACGACCAACAATATCCAGAGCAGACGGCGACCCCAGCCTGACGGACGCTTCTGCGCATACAGGTGCAGGGGGTCGTCTTCCAGGTCCTGGAGCAACTCATCGTGTACACCGGCCTCCGTTCGCGCGCGCTTGCGTCGCGCGAACGCGCGGTCTTCGGGTTCAGGCTCATCGTGCTCGTCGCGGGTGGGTGTCAGCGGCGGGTCGAGGTCGTCATCCACGGTAGTGGCGTGCAGAGCTGGTTCGTCATCGAGTTCGTCGACGTGGGCCGACATGGACGGTTCGGTGCGCTGTTTGGACGCAGGTGCCTTAACCGGCTCGGGCTCTTCTTCTGGTGCCTGTGCACGCTCTTCGGGTGGCTCACTGAACAGGCTGGCCGCCCATTTTTCTTCCTCGGCCTTGACCGTGTCGCGGCTGGCACTGAAGGACTCTTCCTTTTGCCGACGGTCGGCGCCTGGCTGGCGACGTTCTGCGCCCACTGCCTGGGTGTGCTGGATCTCGCGACGTTCCAGCCTGGCCAGTTCCTTGTCCAGGTTATCCAGGTCCAGCTCTTCGGCCGTCCACTGCTTCTGGCTGATGGCCCGCGATGGCTCGGGAGGCATTTCGACAGTCGGTTCGGCGGCCGGCTCGGCGGTGGTCGGCACTTCAGGCTCCGGCGCAGACGCCTGGGCCCGTTGCTCCAGCAACTGGCGAGCGGCGTTGAATACTTGCAGGCACGAGCCGCAACGCACCACGCCGCGAGCCACGCTCAGCTGAGCGTGGTTGACGCGAAAACGCGATTGGCAATGTGGGCACTGGGTGACGAAACTGTCGGTCATGCGGCCATCCGATTCAGGCAAGCGCTCATTCTAGCGCCGACGACCGCTGATGCGTACCCAGCCATCACGGTTGGCGATCGGGTCCAGCTCGAAGTCCTTGGCGTAGGCCGCAGCCACGTCTTCACCTTGCTCGGCGAGGATGCCCGACAGCGCCAGGCGCCCGCCCGGCTTGACCAGGCTCGACAGTTGCGGCGCCAGCGACACCAGTGGCCCGGCGAGGATATTGGCGACCAGTACGTCGGCCTGAACCTGGGGAAGGTCCTCAGGCAGGTAGAGTGGGAATTTGCCTTCGGCAATGTTGTTGCGCCCGGCGTTATCGCGGGAGGCTTCCAGGGCCTGCACGTCGATATCGGTGCCCACGGCCTCCTTGGCGCCCAGCAGCAGGGCGGCGATGGCCAGGATCCCCGAGCCGCAGCCGAAGTCCAGTACGTTGCTGTCGGTCAGGTCCTGGCCGTCCAGCCATTCCAGGCACAGGGCGGTGGTCGGGTGCGTGCCGGTACCGAACGCAAGGCCCGGGTCCAGCAGCAGGTTGACGGCGTTTGGCTCAGGAGCAGCGTGCCAGCTTGGCACGATCCACAAGCGCTGGCCGAAGCGCATGGGCTGGAAGTTATCCATCCAGCTGCGTTCCCAGTCCTGGTCTTCGATGACTTCGCTGTGATGCTCGGGTAGCGGGCTGCCGGTGAGCAGTTCCATATGGGCCAGAACGGCAGCGGCGTCGGTGCCGTCTTCGAACAGGGCCAGCAAGTGGGTGTGGGACCACAGCGGCGTGGTATTGAGTTCCGGCTCGAAGATCGGCTGGTCTTCGGCGTCCATGAAGGTCACCGACACGGCACCCACTTCGAGGAACGCGTCTTCGTAGGTTTCGGCTTGTTCTGGGCTGATGGCGAGACGGACTTGCAGCCAAGGCATGGCGGGCACCTTTGAAAAAAAATGAATGTGCGGCGGGCAGGCCGCGAAAGCGCGCAAGTTTACGCGAGAGCAAGCCAGAAGACGACTGCGCCGACGATCGTTCCCACGCGGAGCGTGGGAACGATCGGGGGTCGGTGGCCCATAAACAACAAAACCGCCCGAAGGCGGCTTTGTTGGGTGGAGCACTTACTGGTTGGCCAGCTTGTGTTCCAGGTAATGAATGTTCACACCACCTTCGCAGAAGCCTTCATCACGAACCAGATCCCGATGCAGCGGGATGTTGGTCTTGATGCCGTCGACCACGATTTCGTCCAGGGCGTTGCGCATACGGGCCATGGCCTCGTCGCGAGTGGCGCCCCAGGTGATCAGCTTGCCGATCAGCGAGTCGTAGTTGGACGGAACCTTGTAGCCGCTGTACAGGTGCGAATCCACACGTACGCCGTTGCCGCCGGGCGCGTGGAAATGCTTGACCAGGCCAGGGCTTGGGATAAAGGTTTTCGGGTCTTCGGCGTTGATGCGGCACTCCAGCGAGTGGCCGTGCATCTTCACGTCGTCCTGGGTGAACGACAGCACGTTACCGGCGGCGATGCTCAGCATCTCCTTGACGATGTCGATACCGGTGACCATCTCCGATACCGGGTGCTCTACCTGCACACGAGTGTTCATCTCGATGAAGTAGAAACGGCCGTTCTCGTAGAGGAACTCGAAGGTGCCGGCACCACGGTAGTTGATATCGATGCAAGCCTTGACGCAGCGTGCCAGGACTTCCTGACGCGCCTTTTCATCCAGGCCCGGAGCCGGAGCTTCTTCCAGGACTTTCTGGTGGCGACGTTGCAGCGAGCAATCGCGGTCGCCCAGGTGGATAGCGTGGCCCTGGCCATCGGACAGTACCTGGACTTCCACGTGACGTGGGTTGGTCAGGTACTTCTCCAGGTAGACCATCGGGTTGCCGAACCAGGCGCCCGCTTCGGAGCGGGTCTGCTTGGCGGCTTCGATCAGGTCTTCTTCCTTGTGCACCACGCGCATGCCGCGACCACCACCGCCACCGGCGGCCTTGATGATCACCGGGTAGCCGACTTCGCGACCAATGCGCAGAGCGGTTTCCTCGTCTTCAGGCAGTGGGCCGTCGGAGCCTGGAACGGTGGGCACGCCGGCCGCGATCATGGCGTCCTTGGCCGAGACCTTGTCGCCCATCAGGCGAATGGTTTCGGCTTTCGGGCCGATGAAGGCAAACCCGGATTTTTCCACCTGTTCGGCGAAATCGGCGTTTTCCGCGAGGAAGCCGTAGCCGGGGTGGATGCCATCGGCGCCGGTCACTTCTGCCGCAGCGATGATGTTCGAGACTTTCAGGTACGAGTTCGTGGCCAGTGGCGGGCCGATGCAGATGCTTTCGTCCGCCAGCTTCACGTGCATCAATTCGGTATCGGCCGTCGAGTAAACAGCGACGGTCTTGATGCCCTCTTCCTTACAGGCGCGCAGGATACGCAGCGCGATCTCGCCGCGGTTGGCGATCAGGACTTTTTGCAGTTTCTTCGCAGGTTTCAACATCGAAGGCGCTCCGCGGTTCAAACGATGGTGAACAGCGGCTGGTCGTACTCAACCGGCTGACCGTTTTCTACCAGGATGGATTCGATGACGCCGGCTTTTTCCGCGGTGATGTGGTTCATCATTTTCATCGCTTCAACGATGCAGATGGTGTCACCCACTTTCACGGTTTTGCCCACTTCAACGAAGGCTGGCGAGGTCGGTGCCGGGGTGCGGTAGAACGTACCGACCATTGGCGACTTGACCACGAAGCCGTTCAGCGCAGGCGCGGCTGGGGCGGCAGGTGCAGTGGCGGCGGCAGGCGCGGCAGCTGGAGCTGCAGCGGCTGGAGCCGGTGCTTGCATCTGTGGCGCGTAGAACTGTTGGGCCGGGGTCTTGCTGTGACGGCTGATCCGTACGGACTCTTCGCCTTCCTTGATTTCCAGCTCGTCGATACCGGATTCTTCCAGCAGTTCGATCAGTTTCTTAACTTTACGGATATCCATGAATCATCAACTCCCAAGGGTCGGTCAGGGGCGTTTAGCCTGTTCTTCAATGTGTTCCAGGGCGGCCTCCAGGGCCAGTCGGTAACCGCTGGCGCCAAGGCCGCAGATCACTCCTACCGCTACGTCGGAGAAGTAAGAGTGATGGCGGAAAGCTTCGCGTTTGTGCACGTTCGATAAATGCACTTCGATGAATGGGATGCTCACCGCCAGCAGCGCGTCACGTAATGCAACGCTTGTATGCGTAAAAGCGGCGGGGTTGATCAGAATAAAGTCCACGCCTTCGCCACGCGCGGCGTGGATGCGATCAATCAATTCATACTCGGCATTGCTTTGCAGGTAGAGCAAATGGTGGCCGGCTTCACGTGCCCGTCGTTCCAGGTCGAGGTTGATCTGATCGAGGGTTACTGCCCCGTAGACGCCCGGTTCGCGGGTGCCAAGCAGGTTCAGGTTGGGTCCGTGAAGAACCAGTAAGGTCGCCATTGGCTGTTCCTTGTTATTGGTGTGGGTACGTCAGAACCCGGCGACTATGCCGCAAAGCCTTTGTGACTGTCCAGTTCTATGCAGTAGCCGGCACGATTAGCGAGGATTGCGCAAAATTTGTGACTGTGGTCTTAGATCCAGTCATCGCTAATACGGCACTGAGATCGCTGGAGACTCATTGTGGGAGCGGGCTTGCTCGCGAATGCGGTGGATCAGCTAAAGATGCATTGACTGACACACCGCATTCGCGAGCAAGCCCGCTCCCACATTTGGTCCACACCGGTCGGGATATCGGGTCAGACGCGGAAGGCTTGCACGGCGGTAGTCAGTTGCCCGCCCAGTACCAGCAGGTGTTCGCCCTGGCTACGGCCCTGGCCAATGCGCAGTAAATTATCCTCACCCAATTGATGTATCCGTTCACTGTTGTCGCGAATCTCGCTCACGGCTCCACTTTGCTGCGCGGTCACATCGGCAATGCGTACGGCGGTATCCGAGATGGTCTGGATCGCGCCGACGATTTCATCCAGCGCGCCATCCGCCGCCTGGGCCTGCTGGGCGGTGGCTTCGGCGTGTTCGACCTGGGCGCGCATGCCTTCTACCGACTGGTGCGCGGCAGTTTGCAGGCCGGCGATCAGGCCCTGGATTTCGGCAGTGGCACCGGCGGTACGCTGGGCCAGGGAACGCACTTCGTCGGCTACCACGGCGAAACCACGTCCGGCCTCACCGGCGCGGGCGGCTTCGATGGCGGCGTTGAGCGCAAGCAGGTTGGTCTGGTCGGCAATCGAGCGAATCACCGTGAGCACGCCGCCGATGGTGGCGGACTCTTCGGCAAGTTTCTCGATCATCTGCGCGTTTTGCTGCACTTCGCCCACCAGCGCATGCAGCCCGGTGAGGCTCAGGCCGATCACACGCTGGCCTTGCTCCACGGCCTGGCCCGCACTGCGGCTGGCGCCGGCCGCCTGGCTGGCATCCCCGGCAACTTGCTGGATGGTGGCTTCCAACTCACCCAGGGAATCACGGATTTGCGCGGTGTCGCCGGCCTGGCGTTCGGCGCCGTCGTGCAGGCCGCTGCTCAGTTCGGCCAGGGCGCGGCTGCTGCCCGCCACTTCTTCGGCATTGCCGCGGATGGTGCTTACCAAATCCACCAGGTAGGCGCGCAGGCGGTTGAGGGCGGCCTCGATATCGTGCAGTTCACGGTTGGTCTTGCCCAGGGCAATCGGTTGGCTGAAGTCGCCTTCGGCCCAGGTCGACAAGGCGGGTGCCAGGTTGGTCAGTACGCGCGCCAGGCGGCGTTGCAGGGTGTCGATCAGCAATGCGATCAGCAGGATCAGGCCAGTCATCACGCCCTGCATCACGCGTACTTCGCCCTGGATCCTGGCATGTTGCGCGCGCACCACGGGTTCCAGGCCGGCGATGGCTTGTTGCACGTTAGTGATTTTAAGGTGGGTGCTGGCGGCGAGATCGGCGCGTTGCTGGATCTGTTCACGGGTGCGCTGCAGCTCGGCGGGGTAGCGGGTCAGCAGGCTGTTGAGTTCGCGCTTGAGGTCGACGCCGGTGTCCTGAGCTTCGGTTTTTTCGGTGTTTTCCAGCCCCATCAGCGCGGAAAAATCATCGGTGTTGGATTCAGCGCTGGCCTTTATTCCCAATAGGGGCAGTTGCGCGAGCAGGTCGGCCTGGGTTCGCAGGTTAGTCACCTCCCGCTCGACATCAGCAGCCAACTCGGCGCGCCCGCTGCTGACCAGCTTGTCGCGGGCCAGGGACAGTTTGCCCAAATGTTGCGAGGCGGCGAGCAGCGGCGACATATAGCGCGCAGCCTCCGCGGAATTGACGCCGCTGGCGTACTGGCTCAGTTGTTCCAGGTTTGCGCCCAGTTCACGTTCGGCTTGCAGCAACAGCGCTTGCGGGTCGCCAGCCAATTTACCGGCGGCCAACAGGTCAGTCTTGCTGAAGGTCTCCAACTCCACGAGGCTGGGTCGCAGGCTTTGCGCCAATTCGGGCGGCAGTTCGCCCAGTTGCAGCTGCAGGCTTTCCAGGCTCTGGGTGGCACTGCTCAGGCGCAGGGCATCGCCGCTGGCCAAGTAGTCCTCGATGTTACGGGCAGCCTGGTTTTGAAAGATCTGGGACAACCCCAGATAGCGCTCCATCAACAAGTACGGGCGCTCCAGTGCCCGTTGCGACCACCACAGCGTCGCGCCGAGGGCCAGGCACACGGCCACCAGCAGAAGGGTATTGAGATTGGTCAGCAGCTTCAGGCGCATGCGGGGTTTCAACCGACGGCAAGAGATAAGCGCCTGAATTTATTGCGTTTGTATTACAGCGTTATGACCGAATCGGTGGATTCTGGTGAAAAGATGGCACTTTGCTTTGATGTGCGAGCGGCTTGCACGCGGTTGCGTCCGGCGTCCTTGGCGCGGTAGAGCGCTTCGTCAGCCTGAGCGGCCATCATCAGGCTGTCGGAATCGTCGCACAGCTCCACCAGGCCGGCGCTGAAGGTGCACCACAAATCCTGCGGTTGGGCGGGGTAGTGGATTTCTGCAAAGCGCCGGCGAATGTCGTCTAGCACCTTGCAGGCCGATTCCAGGTCGGTGTCGGGCATCACGATGGCGAACTCTTCACCGCCGTAGCGGCCGATGTAATCGGTCTTGCGCAAACGCTGCTTGAGAAACAGTGCCAGGCTCTTGATCACCCGGTCGCCCATGGGGTGGCCGTGGCTGTCATTGACGCGCTTGAAGTGGTCGATATCGAGCATGGCAAAGCTAAGAGGCTTGTTCTCGCGGCGGGCGCGGAAGCTGCAATCTTCGAGCAGTTGCAGGATATGCGTGTGGTTGTACAGCCCGGTGAGGCTGTCGCGCACCATCCGTGCCTTCAAGTTGCGCGCACGCGACGCCCGGTTGCGCACAGTGGTGATCAGGTGACGCGGCTTGATCGGTTTAGTGAGGAAATCGTCACCGCCCTCGCTCATCGCATCCAGCTGCTTATCCAGGTCGTCCTCAGCCGACAGGTAGATGATCGGCACGCTGACGTAGCGGTCGTTGTGGCGAATCACCTTGGCCAGTTCAGTGCCGGTACAGGCAGGCATATACATGTCGAGGATGATCAGGTCGGGCTGGAAATCCGCCAGCTCGGCCATGGCCTGGATCGGTTCGATCAAGGTGCGGGTGATAATCCCGGCACTGTTGAGCAGGCGTTCGGTGTGCAGCGCCTGGGCCCGCGAGTCGTCGATGATCAGCACTTTGTACGGTTCGTACTGGGCCGCGCAGGTCAGCACTTCGATCTTTTCCAGCAGGCTTGAGGCTTCCAGGGTGCCGGTCAGGAACTCTTCGCCACCGGCGCGCACGGCGGCCAGGCGCGTCGGGGTGTCGGTTTCGTGCAGGCTGAAAAACAACAGTGGCAGCTTGTGCTCCAGGCCCTCTTGGGCTTCTGCAGCGAGCTTCAGGCCCAGGCCTGTGCCGCAGAAGTCCACGTCCATCACGATCGCCGACGGCAAACGCTCTGCCATGGCCGCGCGAAAGGCGGCGACGCTGTCCAGGGCGTGGGCGCTCATGCCAAAGAATTCGAGCTGCTTGGCCAGGCGCTCGGCGCGGTCATGGTCGGCGAGCATCACATAGATCGGCTTGCGCATCGGCGGCAGGAAGGTTTGCTCAAGCTGGTCGCCCTGGCGCAGGCCGGTGCGGGACAGGCGTTGCATCAAGCGGTTGAGCTCGGTGATCAGTTGGCTGCTCAGGCGGCCACGGTTCTCGTCCACGGCTTGCAGGGACTCACTGATATGCCGTGCCAGTTGCGTGTGTTCGGGCTGTTCGAAGCGTTCGGCGAAGCGCTGCAGGCGCAGGTTGGCTTCGCTGAGTTCGGAAAAGTCGGCGTTCGACCACTCGCTGCGTTGCAGGCGCTGCCAGATCTCAAGAATTTGACGTGCCTGATGAATTACCCGCTGGGCAAAGTGCTGCTTGAGACGCTCGCGGCTGGGGTCTTCTGACTCGGTCATATCCTGACTACTGTGAGGGTGCATGCTGAGGTCGACTGATGGCTCTATGCTAGCACCTCTTTTCTGATAGATGAGTGTCATACGTCAATTAAGTCTGCATGCCAGAGATTCAGTTATTGACCGGCTGGTCGCCCAGCGTAAAAGGTGTGCATCCTTTATAGTCCAAGCGGCCCGGTGCGCCACTTTCGTGTAAAAGCCCCGCACCGATGGGCACGATGGGGTAGGGTTGTGGTCGGAATGTCTGAACGCACCCGGACAATTGACGTGCATGAACTCAAGTGATTGAAAGGATATCGCCATGCTGGACTGGAAAAACCGCGAAGGCAGTGCCAAAGGCCCCGCCCCTGAGCCCAAGTCGGCCAACCGCAGCTATTTTCGCAACCTGCTGATGAGCCGGGCGTTGCTCAGCATCATCGGCTTGTACCTGCTGGTCACCGGTGGCCTGGGTTGGTACTGGAGCCAGGAGCCGGCGCTGTTTCCGGTGCAGCAAAACGCCCAGCTTGCCGCCGAGAAGGAAGGCAAGCAGATGGTGGTGGGTTACACCACCGTTGAAACACTCAAGACCGTGGTCGGCACCTTGCTGAACAAGCCAGGCGGCTACATCTCCAACGACCGTTTCCCTCCGGGCTTGTGGATGGACAATATGCCGAGCTGGGAGTACGGCGTGCTGGTGCAGGTGCGTGACCTTACCCGCGCCCTGCGTAAAGACTTCGCCCGCTCCCAGTCGCAGTCGGCTGAAGACGCTGACTTGGCCAAGGCCGAGCCGCGCTTCAACTTCGATAACAAGAGCTGGGTGCTGCCTTCCAGTGAGTCGGAATATCAGGAAGGCATCAATTCCCTGAGCCGCTACGAAGCGCGCCTGTCTGACCCGAACCAGCGCGGCGCGCTGTTTTATGCGCGTGCCGACAACCTCAACAACTGGCTGGGTGATGTGGCCACCCGTTTGGGTTCGTTGTCCCAGCGTCTGTCCGCCAGCGTAGGCCGGGTCAAGTTGAACACTGCGCTGAAAACCGAGGCGCTGGCGCCGGGTGAAGTGCCGCAGGTTGATGAAGAAGTGGTGGAAACCCCATGGATGCAAATCGACAACGTGTTCTACGAAGCGCGCGGCCAGGCGTGGGCCCTGTCCCATCTGTTGCGTGCCATCGAAGTCGACTTTGCCGACGTACTGGCCAAGAAAAACGCCACCGTCAGCGTGCGCCAGATCATTCGTGAGCTAGAGGCCTCGCAGGAACCGGTATGGAGTCCTATGATTCTTAACGGCAGTGGCTTCGGCGTACTGGCGAACCATTCGCTGGTGATGGCCAACTACATTTCCCGGGCAAACGCTGCAGTGATCGACTTGCGTCAGCTCCTCAACCAGGGTTGATGATGGACGCTACTCAAAAGGAGGCCGCACACCGAGCGGCTTCCGATGCTGAACTGATCTGCTGGGTCGACGAGCAGGACCACCTGCTCGGCCACCTGGTCAGGTCCGACCTGCGCCAGCGCGGCTTGATTGGCCGCTGCACGTTTATCTTCCTGTTCAATTCCAAAGGCGAGTTGTGTGTGCACCGGCGCACGCTCAGCAAGGCGTTGTATCCAGGGTATTGGGATACGGCGGCGGGTGGGATGGTGGCCGAAGGTGAGAGTTATGCCGTTTCGGCAGCCCGCGAGCTGGAAGAGGAATTGGGCGTCAGCGGTGTGCCCTTGACCGAACATGACCATTTCTATTTTGAGGATGGCGACAGTCGGCTTTGGTGCAAATCCTACTCTGCCGTCTGGGACGGCCCCCTGCGCCTGCAGCCCGAGGAGGTCATGGAAGCGCGGTTTTTAAGCATCGAAATCATCCAGCAAGAGGCCGAACAAAAGCCCTACTGCCCGGACGCCCAGGAAGGCTTGCGGCGCTATCTGGCCTCGCGTCGCTAAAGTTGCAAAAAATGGCGCCATTTGGCTCTTAGCAAGTCGGCTTTTTGCCGTTACACTGCGCGCCTTTTCACCCGAACCACATTAGCGGTTCGGTAGCGCTGCCCCTGCCTGAGTGGGGCTTCGCGGTCGGTCACCGCCTTGTGCGGCGCCGATCAGTCTTCATCCTCCCAAGAGGATTGCCGGTGGCCAAAAAAGCCGCATCCTTCGCCGCCCTTGGTGGCCTGGTATTTTCCACCGACGCAGGTCGACACTGCCCGGACTGTCGTCAGCCCGTGGATTCGTGCACCTGCAAACAGACCCTGATCCCTGAAGGCGACGGTATTGCCCGCGTGCGTCGCGAGAGCAAAGGCCGTGGCGGCAAGACGGTGACCACCATCACCGGCGTGCCCCTGGCTGAAGAGGCCCTGAAGGAATTGGCCACTTCGCTGAAAAAGCGCTGTGGCACCGGTGGCGCGTTGAAAGACGGGGTTATCGAGATCCAGGGCGATCACGTCGAGTTGCTGTTGGCCGAGCTGATCAAGCTCGGGTACAAGGCCAAGAAGTCCGGCGGCTGAAAGCCTCTTCCCAACCTGTGGCTAAACTCTGTCCTGCCAGTGGGGTCTACTTCCCTTGCAGGCAAATCGTCATTTTCATTCTTTAGACTGCGCCAGCCTCCGCGAGAGGTGGCGCCTTCGCCTTCATTTATAGGGGACTTCGATGTCCGTACGACGCACACGCAAAGACGATGGCAGCCAATGGACAGTTGCGGACAGCCGCAGTGTTTACGGGATTCGCCATTGGGGGGCCGGGTATTTCGCGATCAATGAAGCCGGTCGCGTAGAAGTTCGTCCGAACGGCCCGAACAGCACGCCCGTCGACCTGTACGAGCAAGTCGATGAGCTGCGCAAAAGCGGCCTGTCGTTGCCGCTGTTGGTACGCTTCCCCGATATCCTGCAAGACCGCGTGCGCCAATTGACCGGTGCCTTCGATGCCAACATCGAACGCCTGGAATACCAGAGCAAGTACACCGCGCTGTACCCGATCAAGGTGAACCAGCAAGAAGCGGTGATCGAGAACATCATTGCCACCCAGAACGTCTCCATCGGCCTGGAAGCCGGCTCCAAGCCTGAGCTGCTGGCCGTGCTGGCCCTGGCGCCGAAGGGCGGCACCATCGTCTGCAACGGTTATAAAGACCGTGAGTTCATCCGCCTGGCGCTGATGGGCCAGAAGCTCGGCCACAACGTGTTCATCGTGATCGAGAAAGAGTCCGAGGTGGGGCTGGTGATCGAAGAGGCGGCGAGCCTCAAGGTCAAGCCGCAGGTGGGCCTGCGTGTGCGCCTGTCGTCCCTGGCATCGAGCAAGTGGGCGGACACCGGTGGCGAGAAATCCAAGTTCGGCTTATCCGCAGCGCAGCTGCTGTCAGTGGTCGAGCGCTTCCGCGCGGCCGGCCTGGACCAGGGCATCCGCCTGCTGCACTTCCACATGGGCTCGCAGATCGCCAACCTGGCCGACTACCAGCACGGGTTCAAGGAAGCCATTCGTTACTACGGCGAACTGCGCAACCTCGGCCTGCCGGTGGACCACATCGACGTCGGTGGTGGCCTGGGCGTGGACTACGACGGTACCCACTCGCGCAACGCCAGTTCGATCAACTACGACATGGACGACTACGCCGGCGTGGTAGTGGGCATGCTCAAGGAATTCTGCGACGCGCAGAGCCTGCCGCATCCGAACATCTTCTCCGAAAGCGGCCGTTCCCTGACCGCTCACCACGCCATGCTGGTGGTACAGGTCACTGACGTCGAGAAGCACAACGACGAAATCCCGACCATCGAAAACAAGGAAAGCCTGCCCGAAACCGTGCAATGGCTGGTGGACCTGCTGGGCCCGACCGACATCGAGATGGTCACCGAAACCTACTGGCGCGCCACCCACTACATGAGCGATGTGGCGGCCCAGTACGCCGACGGCAAGCTGACCCTGGCCGAAAAAGCCCTGGCCGAACAGTGCTACTTCGCGGTGTGCCGCCGCCTGCACAACTCGTTGAAAGCCCGCCAGCGCTCGCACCGCCAGGTGCTGGACGAACTCAATGACAAGCTGGCCGACAAGTACATCTGCAACTTCTCGGTATTCCAGAGCTTGCCGGATACCTGGGCCATCGGCCAGGTCCTGCCTATTCTGCCGCTGCACCGCCTCGACGAAGAGCCGCTGCGCCGCGCCGTGCTGCAAGACCTGACCTGCGACTCCGACGGCAAGATCAAGCAATACGTCGACGAGCAAAGCATCGAAACCAGCCTGCCGGTGCACGGCTTGAACGAAGGCGAGGACTACCTGCTGGGGATCTTCCTGGTCGGCGCCTATCAGGAAATCCTGGGCGACATGCACAACCTGTTCGGTGACACCGACTCGGTGAACATCTACCAGCGTGAAGACGGTTCGGTGTACAGCGCCGGGATCGAGACCCACGACACCATCGAAGACATGCTGCGCTATGTGCACTTGTCGCCGGAGGAGTTGATGACTCATTACCGGGACAAGTGCGCCAGTGCGAAGATCTCGGCCTCGGAGCGCACCCAGTTCCTGGATGCGTTGCGCCTGGGCCTGACCCGTTCTTCGTACCTGTCCTCGTAATAAAAATGTGGGAGCGGGCTTGCCCGCGATGGCGGAGTGTCAGGCAACCGTTAGGGGGCTGACCCACCGCCATCGCGGGCAAGCCCGCTCCCACATTTGGGTCTGCGTTCCTTCAGTTCCCGCCCAGCCACAGCCCTTGCCGATTCAAGTGCCAGGCAATTGCCCACAGCGTCAGGCTGCGCACCGCCATGAACAGCAGGAAGGTGATCCACAACCCGTGGTTACCCAAGCCCTGCAACGCCCAGGCAATCGGCAGTACCAGCAGCACCGTCAGCAACATCCCATTGCGCATCTCCCGCGCGCGCGTTGCGCCGATAAACAAGCCATCGAGCAAATAACTCCACACCGCAATCAACGGCAATACCGCAAGGTAGGGCAGGTAGATATCGGCGGTTTCGCGCACGCTGGGGATATCGGTTTGCATGGCGATAAATAGATGGCCGCCGAAGGTGAACAGCAGGGCGAAGCCGATGCTGGCGATCAGTGACCAACCGCAGGCCACGACTAATGAGCGACGCAACGCCTGCCGGTCACGGGCGCCGATGGCGTGGCCGCAGAGGGCTTCGACCGCGTGGGCCAAGCCATCCAATGCGTGAGCCGTCAGTAACAGGCCGTTAAGCAGCAGCGCATTGGCTGCCACGGTGGCATCGCCCAACCTTGCGCCTTGCACGGTGATC
The DNA here is from genome assembly GCF_037976155.1 of Pseudomonas sp. FSL L8-0168. Taxonomy (NCBI): domain Bacteria; kingdom Pseudomonadati; phylum Pseudomonadota; class Gammaproteobacteria; order Pseudomonadales; family Pseudomonadaceae; genus Pseudomonas; species Pseudomonas sp. FSL L8-0168. Next base: position 6,056,958 of record NZ_CP150262.1, read on the forward strand.
ATGAAAAACAACGACTGCAACGCCAGGCTGCGGATGAAGATGTCGCGGTTGACCGCCAGCAACGGGCGCCAGCTTTGCCACAGTTTCAACGCGGCCCAGGCGATATGCCCCGGATAGGCGCGCAGGGCTTTTTGCGTGAGCGCCAGGCCGAGCAGGGCGCCGGTCCATTCCGCGATCACCGAGGCACGGGCGGAGCCGACCACGCCCCAGTCCAGGCCAATTACAAACCACAGGTTAAGCGCAATGTTGACCAGGTTGGTGGTCAGCAGAATCGCCAACGGCGCCCGCGCATTCTGAGTGCCGAGGAACCAGCCGACCAGCGCATAGCTGGCGAGGGCGGCTGGCAGACCGAACAGACGGGTGTGGAAAAACTCGCGGGTCAGTTGGTTCAGTTCTGGCGAAGGCTGCATCCATTCCAGGGCCAGATGGCTCAAGGGAATGCCCGCGGTGCCCAGCAGCATCGCCAGGCCCAGCGCCAGCAACAAGCCTTGCAACAGGATCTGCCGCAACGCCGCGCCATCGTTGCGCCCGGCGGCTTGGGCGGCGAAGCCGGTGGAGCCCATGCGCAGGAAGCCCATGGCCCAGGCGAGGAAGGTATACAGGCTGGCGCCGACAGCCACGGCGCCCAGTTGATGGGCGTGGGGCAGGTGGCCGATGACCATGCTGTCCACCAGGGCCACCAAGGGCACCGAGATATTCGACAGGATCATCGGCGCGGCCAGGGCCCAGACGCGGCGGTGGGTAGGGCGGTGGCGCCAGTCGGACAATAAGGTGGACATGCAGTCTCCTTCGGGGGAGCGGCATTGTACCCGGCCATCAGTTGTACAGCAGGCCCAATGTGGGAGCTGGCTTGCCTGCGATGACGGACTCTTTGCCAACTCATCCGGTGACTGACCCACCGCTATCGCAGGCAAGCCAGCTCCCACATTTTGATCTTGATCGCCAATGGTTGTGGGATTTGGCTTGGCTTCATGCCCCACCAAGAACCAACCGCCCCTCCGTCGGTCAATGTGACCGGTGCCGCAGCGGCTTGGTCGGCGCTGATATATAGTTCACCCCTCGGTTCCCTCTGACTATGAGTGCCCCATGCTTAACAAAGGACTGTTCCTGGCCTGCGCGCTGGCCCTGCTGAGCGCTTGCGATTCTTCCGATAAACCCGCTGCACCGCCTGCGCCCACTGTGGCGGCAGCGCCGAAGCCGGTGAAAGCTGCGGTGGACGTGGCAGCGTTGAAGCAACGCTATGCCGGGCGCGAGCTGAGCGTGGTGGACGTGTCCGAGGTGCAGTTGGACGGGGCCAGCACCTTGTCGGTGAGCTTTTCCATTCCTCTGGATCCGGATCAGAAGTTCGCCGACAAGCTGCACCTGGTAGACAGCAAGTCCGGCAAGGTCGATGGCGCCTGGGAACTGTCCGATAACCTGATGGAATTGCGCCTGCGCCACCTTGAGCCGCAGCGCAAGCTGGTGCTGACCGTGGACGCCGGGGTGAAGGCAGTCAACGGCAACACCCTCGCCGCCGAATACAGCGCCCGCCTGGAAACCCGCGACCTGCAAGCCACCGTCGGCTTCGCCAGCCGCGGCACCCTGTTGCCGACGCGCCTGGCCGAGGGCCTGCCGGTGATCGCGTTGAACGTCGACAAGATCGACGTGGAATTCTTCCGGATCAAACCCGAATCCCTGCCGTCATTCCTGGCGCAGTGGGGGCGTAATACCAGCCTGCAAAGCTATGAGTCCCGTGAACTGCTGCCAATGGCCGAGCTGGTCTACGGCGGGCGTTTCGACCTGAACCCGGCGCGCAATACCCGCGAAACCCTGCTGCTGCCGATTGCCGGCCTCAAGCAGTTGCAGCAGCCGGGCGTGTACCTGGCGGTGATGCGTGCTTCGGGCACCTATAACTATTCGCAACCGGCCACCCTGTTCACCTTGAGTGATATCGGTCTGTCGGTGCACCGCTATGCCAATCGCCTGGATGTGTTTACCCAGGCGTTGGAAGGCGGTAAGGCGCTCAACGGCGTCGAACTGGAAATCCTCGATGCCGAAGGCCGCGTGCTCGGCCAGGGCAAGACCGAAGACGGTGGCCACGCCGAGTTGCCACTGCCGAAAAAAGCCCAGGTGTTACTGGCCAAGCAGGGCGAGCAAACCAGCCTGCTGCGCCTGGACAGCGCCGCGCTGGACCTCGCCGAGTTCGATATCGGCGGGCAGCCCTCTCACCCGTTGCAGTTCTTTGTGTTCGGCCCGCGTGACCTGTATCGCCCCGGCGAAACCGTGCTGCTCAACGCGCTGTTGCGTGACAAGGATGGCAAGGCGGTAAAGCCGCAACCGGTCAGCGTCGAAGTACGGCGCCCGGATGAACAGGTGAGCCGCAAGTTCGTGTGGGAGGCCGACGCGTCCGGCCTGTATCAATACCCGTTGCAACTGGCCGGCGAGGCGCCGACCGGTCGCTGGCAGTTGGTATTCGACCTCGGTGACGGCAAGCCGCAACTGTATGAATTTCTCGTCGAAGACTTCCTGCCCGAACGCCTGGCGCTGGAACTCAAGGGCAGTGACACGGCGTTGAGCCCGGCGGATAACCCGGTCATCCAGGTCAACGGTCGTTACCTCTACGGCGCGCCCGCATCCGGTAACCGCGTCAGTGGCCAGGTGTACGTGCGCCCACTGCGTGAGGCGGTCAAATCCCTGCCGGGCTACCAGTTCGGTTCCGTGACGGAAGAAGAGCTGAGCCAGGATTTCGAGCTGGACGAAAGCGTACTCGACGCCAATGGCGAGCAAGCGCTGACCCTGGAAAGCAAGTGGGCCGAGGCCAAATCGCCGTTGCAACTGATCGTGCAAGCCAGCCTGCAAGAGTCCGGCGGGCGGCCGATTACCCGGCGCCTGGTGCAGCCGATCTGGCCGGCCGAGCAGTTGCCGGGCCTGCGTGGCCTGTTTGATGGCAAGGAAACCAACGGCGATGGCCCGGTGGAATTCGAAGTGCTGGTGGCCAACCAGGACGGTCAGAAACTGGCCGCACAAGACCTCAAGGTGCGCCTGGTGCGTGAGCGCCGCGACTACTACTGGAACTACTCGGAGAATGACGGCTGGAGCTACCACTTCAACGAGAAATTCCTCAATCTCGATGAGCAGAGCCTGAACATCAAGGCTGGCGACACCGCCAAGGTCAGCTTCCAGGTGGAGTGGGGCCCTTACCGCGTGGAGGTCGAAGACCCGCAGACCGGGCTGGTCAGCAGCCTGCGTTTCTGGGCCGGCTACCAGGCCCAGGACAACACCGAAGGCGGTGCCGTGCGCCCCGACCAGGTCAAGCTGGCGTTGGACAAACCCGCCTATGGTGATGGCGACACCGCCAACGTCACCGTCACGCCACCGGCTGCCGGTAAAGGCTACCTGTTGGTGGAGTCTGCCGAAGGTCCGCTGTGGTGGCAGGAAATCGACGTGCCGGCCGAAGGCAAAAGCTTTGCGGTGAAGCTCGACCCGAAATGGTCGCGCCACGATCTGTATGTAAGCGCCCTGGTGATTCGTCCGGGCGAGCGCAAAGCCAACATCACGCCTAAACGCGCCGTGGGCTTGCTGCACCTGCCGCTGGATCGTACCCAGCGCAAACTCGGCCTGACCCTCACCGCGCCAGAAAAAATGCGCCCCAAACAACCGCTGACGGTGAAGATCGCCGCCAAAAACGCCGATGGCAGCGTGCCCCAACAGGTGCACGTACTGCTGGCGGCGGTGGATGTGGGCATCCTCAATATCACCGAATACCCAACGCCCGATCCGTACGCCAGCCTGTTTGGCCGCAAAGCCTATGGCGTCGACCAATTCGACATCTATGGGCAACTGATCGAAGCCGGTCAAGGGCGCCTGGCCAGCCTGGCATTTGGTGGCGACGCGGCATTGGCCAAAGGCGGCAAGCGCCCGGACACCAGCGTTACCATCGTTGCCCTGCAAAGCGCCCCGGTGACTCTGAACGACAAAGGCGAGGGTGAAGTCAGCGTCAATATTCCCGACTTCAACGGCGAACTGCGCCTGATGGCCCAAGCCTGGAGCGATGATCGCTACGGTATGGCCGAAGGCAAGACCGTGATCGCCGCCCCGCTGATTGCCGAGTTGTCGGCGCCGCGCTTCCTGGCAGGAGGCGACCAGACCACCCTGGCCCTGGACCTCTCCAACCTGTCGGGCAAGGCCCAGAAACTCGATGTGCAATTGACCGCGCAAGGTCAGCTGCAGTTGGTCAACAGTGGCGCGCAATCGGTTGAGCTCAAGCAAGGTCAGCGCACCACCCTGCGTATTCCGGTACAAGCCTGGGGCGGGCTCGGCCAGGGCAAGGTCACGGTCACCGTCAACGGCCTGGACTTGCCGGGTGAAAACCTGCCGCCGTTCAGCCGCGAATGGACCTTGGGCGTACGCCCGGCGTACCCGGCCTTGCTCAAGCATTACCGCGCAGTGCTCAAGGATCAGCCGTGGAGCTTGCCGTCGGGCGCACTGGATCAATTCGATGCATCGGGACGTGAGGCGTTGTTGAGCCTGTCGAGCCGGCCGCCGTTGAACCTGGGCGCGCAGATCAGTGCACTCAAGGCGTACCCCTACGGTTGCCTGGAGCAAACCGCCAGTGGCTTGTACCCGTCGCTGTACGCCGACGACGCGTTGCTCAAGCGCCTGAGTATCAAGGGCGAGCCGGATGCCGAGCGCAAGCGCAAGATCGAGTTGGGCATTGAGCGCCTGCTGGGCATGCAGCGCTACAACGGCAGCTTTGGTTTGTGGGGCGCCGATGGCGAGGAAGAATATTGGCTGACCGCCTATGTCACCGACTTCCTGCTGCGCGCCCGCGACCAGGGTTTTGCCGTCCCGCCTGAAGCCTTGAAGAAGGCCAGCGAGCGCCTGTTGCGGTATGTGCAGGAACGTAATCTGATCGAGGTGGATTACAGCGACAACGCCGAACACACCCGGTTTGCCGTGCAGGCGTATGCCGGCATGGTGTTGGCGCGCAGTCAGCAGGCGCCATTGGGCGCGTTGCGCAGCCTGTTCGAACGGCGCAGCGACGCACGCTCCGGCTTACCGCTGGTGCAGTTGGCCATTGCCCTGCAGAAAATGGGTGACCAGCCCCGTGCGGATCAGGCGTTGTTGGCCGGCTTGGCGGCGCAGCGCAATGCCAATGAGTGGCTGGCCGACTACGGTAGCCCGCTGCGCGACCAGGCGATGATCCTGGCGTTGCTGGAGGAGAACGACTTGGCCAAGGGCCAGCGCGAGGAGCGGTTGTTCACCTTGTCGGATCAGTTGGCCGCCAGCCCGTACCTGTCGACCCAGGAGCGTAATTCACTGTTCCTGGCCGGGCGCCTCGGGTTCGCCAAGCCCCAAGCGAACTGGCAAGTGTCGCTCACCGGCAGCGGCGGTGTGCGTGAGTTGAACAACCAGCAATCGACGTTGGAGTTGGACGGTAAGTTGTTGTCCAGCGACCTGGCCTTGAGCAATCAGGGTGAAGCGCCGGTGTACCAGCAATTGACGGTCTCGGGTTATCCACACGTGCCGCCAGCGGCCGGTGGCAACAACCTGAGTATCCGCCGCGAATACCTGGGCATGAACGGCCAGCCGTTGAACCTGCGTAACCTCAACAGCGGTGATCTGGTGCTGGTGCACTTGGCGGTCAGCGCCAAGCAACGGGTGCCGGATGCCCTGGTGGTCGACCTGTTGCCTGCCGGCCTGGAACTGGAAAACCAGAACCTGGCCCAAAGCGCGGCGAGCCTGGAGAACGCCAGCAGCCAGGTGAAGGAGTGGCGTGAGTCGATGCAGAATGCCTCGCTCAAGCATCAGGAGTTCAGGGACGATCGCTATGTGGCCGCGATGAATCTGGATGGCTATGGCACCACGCACTTGCTGTACCTGGCGCGCGCGGTGACACCGGGAACCTACCGCGTGCCGCCGCCGCAGGTAGAGTCGATGTATCGGCCGAACTGGCAGGCGGTGGGCGAGACGCCGGTGGATATGGTGATCAAGGGCCGCTGAAAGACAATGGTTGAATCCCTGTAGGAGCGAGCAAGCTCGCTCCTACAGGGGGAATCGAGCGTTTGCCCGTCAGTGCACAACCCAACTCAGCAACCACAGCCCCAGCATCAGCCAGATGATCCCCACGATAATCGAGGCCCGCATAAAGGCGCGTACCGCCGAGTAGAGGAACAACAACCCGACAATCAGGGTAATGATGCTGATGATCGAGGTGTCCATGCCCAAGGTGCGTGACAGGCCGTCGATAAAGTTGCCGCCGGCGTGGGTCAAGGCCCCGAACAAACCGCTGAGCCCGTCGACGATAAAACGGATGACGGAACCGAGCGCCTGGCCCAACCATTCGAAAAAGCTTTCTACCTGCATGTGCGTGTCCTGATGAGAAGGTGGGCGTAACTGTGCCTTTGGTTGTCGATAACGCAGGCGAGTTCCCTGCAAGCATAGAGGTTTGCCCGTTTGAGTTTTAGTTTAATCACTTCCGAATGTACGCGGCCCAATGTGGGAGTTGGCTTGCCGGCGATAGCGGTGGGGCAGTTGTGGATAAGTTGACTGATCCTGCGCTATCGCAGGCAAGCCAGCTCCCACAGTTATTGCGCTGGGCTTTGGGTTGTGTGGTGTTGGTGGTTGCCCTGCTATGGCTGGCCGATCGTATCTGGCCCTTGCCCCTGCCCCAGGATGACCTGGCCCGGGTAGTGCTGGCCGAAGATGGCACACCACTGTGGCGATTTGCCGATGCCCATGGCGTATGGCGCTACCCGGTACACACCAGCGAAGTATCGCCTTATTACCTCGACGCGTTGCTCACCTATGAAGACCGTTGGTTCTACCAGCACCCCGGCGTAAACCCGTTGGCGCTGGTGCGTGCGACCTGGCAAAACCTGAGCGGCGCGCGGGTGGTGTCCGGCGGCAGCACTTTGTCGATGCAGGTTGCGCGCCTGCTCGACCCACATTCACGCACCCTGCACGGCAAGTTACGCCAGCTGTGGCGTACCGCGCAGCTGGAGTGGCACCTGTCCAAGGACGAAATCCTCAACCTGTACCTGAACCGCGCACCTTTCGGCGGCACGCTGCAGGGCGTGGCGGCGGCAAGCTGGGCGTACCTGGGCAAGTCACCGTCTCAGCTGACTCACGCCGAAGCCGCGTTGCTCGCGGTGTTGCCCCAGGCGCCAAGCCGTTTGCGCCCGGACCGTCATCCGCAGCGCGCCCAGGAGGCCCGCGACAAAGTGCTGCGCCGCCTGGCCGAGTTTCAGGTATGGCCGCAATCGGCGGTTGATGAAGCCCTGGAAGAACCCCTGCTGCTCGCCCCACGCTTGGAACCTAGCCTGGCGCCTCTGCTCGCACGCCGGCTGAACCGCCCCGACAGCCCGCCGCTGATCCGCACCACCCTGGATGCCACCTTGCAACGCCGTCTGGAAGACCTGTTGCTGGGCTGGCGCGCACGCCTGCCGGAACACACCTCGGCGGCCATCCTGGTGGTGGAAGAAGAAAGCATGGCGGTGCGCGCCTACCTGGGGTCGGTGGATATCAACGACACCAAGCGCTTTGGCCATGTGGACATGATCAGCGCACTGCGTTCGCCCGGTTCCACCTTGAAACCTTTTCTCTACGGGATGGCGTTGGACGACGGCCTGATTCACTCCGAATCGCTGTTGCAGGACGTGCCTCGACGTTATGGCGACTACCGCCCTGGCAACTTTTCCATGGGTTTTACCGGCGCGGTGCCTGCGAGCACGGCGTTGTCCAGCTCGTTGAACCTGCCGGCGGTGCAACTGCTGGAAGCCTACGGGCCCAAGCGCTTTGCCGCGCAGATGCGCATCGGTGGCGTGCCGTTGGCGTTGCCGGCATTGGCCGAGCCGAACCTGGCGCTGATCCTCGGCGGTGCGGGCAGTCGCCTGGAGGACCTGGTGAGTGGCTACAGCGCCCTGGCCCGCGATGGCAAGAGCGCCACCCTGCGGTTGCAACCGGACGATGCGCTCAGGGAGCGGCCTTTGCTGTCGCCCGGCGCCGCCTGGATTGTGCGGCGCATCCTCAGCGGCCAGGCGCGGCCCGACCGCGACCCGCGTGCCGAGCTGGTCCAACGCCCGGTGCTGGCGTGGAAGACCGGTACCAGCTATGGCTTTCGCGATGCCTGGGCGATTGGCGTAGGCCCGCGTTACCTGATCGGCGTATGGATCGGCCGGCCCGATGGCACGCCGGTACCCGGGCAATTCGGCCTGGCGTCGGCAGCGCCGTTGATGCTGCAGGTGCACGACGTGCTGACCAACCGCGACAGCCAGCGCGGCATCAGTGCGCCGGTCAAACCGGTGCCTGCCAATATCGGCGTGGCGGCGATCTGTTGGCCGCTGGGCCAGCCCATGAGCCGCAGCGACCCCAACTGCCGCCGCCAGCGTTTTGCCTGGACCCTGGACAACACCACGCCGCCGACCTTGCAGGCATTGGATCAACCCTTGAGTGTGGGCTTGATGGAAAGCATCTGGGTTAACACCAAAGGCTTGCGGGTCGATGCCCATTGTCCTGGCGCAACCTCCAAAAGCATTGCCCTATGGCCGGCACCGCTGGAGCCTTGGGTACCCAGGGTTGAACGCCGCGAAGCGCGCATCCCGCCGGCTGACCCGGACTGCCCGCCACCGGCGCTGGCCGCGTCATCGCCGTTGTCCATCGTAGGCGTACGCGAGGGCGATCAATTGCGTCTGCCCGCTGCCAGTCAGCAAGCCTTGCGCCTGAACATCTCCGCCCTGGGCGGCAGTGGCCGGCGTTGGTGGTTCCTCAATGGTGCGCCGTTGGGCGACAGCGCCAGTCAGGACAGCATCAATGCCAGTTTTGAACGGCTGGGCCGCTATCAGCTCAGCGTATTGGATGAAGCCGGTCAAACCGCCAGGCTCGAGTTCAGCGTTGTCGACTGATCGCTGATCGTTCCCACGCTCTGCGTGGGAACGCCGCCTGGGACGCTCCGCGTCCCGTCATGGGGTAAGCTATACCCATTCAGGAGCCCGCGCATGAACCTCGAACACCTCACCGAACGCCTGCACCGCATCCGCGATACCAATGACTGGAAACAGTTTCACAGCCCGAAAAACCTGGCCATGGCTGCCAGCGTGGAAATGGCCGAGCTGGTGGAAATCTTCCAATGGCTCACCGAAGACCAATCCCGCCAACTGCCCGCCGATAAACTCGCCCATGCGGGCCAAGAGGTCGGTGATATCGTCCTGTACCTGCTGCTGCTGTGCAGTGAACTGGGCCTGGATATGAACGAAGTGGTGCGCGCCAAACTGGCCGATAGCGAACGGCGGTTTGCCCATGAGTGATCGTCATTTCGACCAGTTGGCCACGCGCTTTGCCGAAAAGATCTACGGCGGCGCCAAGGGCGCGATTCGCCTGGCGGTGCTCCAGGCCGACCTGGTAGAAGCCTTGCCGCAACGCCCATTGCGCGTGCTGGATATCGGTGCAGGCCTGGGGCATATGTCGCTGTGGCTGGCCGAGCAGGGCCACGAGGTAACCCTGGCCGAACCCGCTGCGCCGATGCTTGAAGGGGCGCGTCAGCGCTTTGCTGACGCCGGCCAGACCGCGACCTTTATTCATGCACCGTGGCAGGACTTGCTCGGCCAACTCACCGAGCCTTACGATCTGGTGCTGTGCCATGCCGTGCTGGAGTGGTTGGCCGAGCCCCACGCCATCCTGCCGGTGCTGCACCAACTGACGCTGCCGGGGGGCTGGTTGTCCCTGGCCTTCTACAACCGTGATGCGTTGATCTACCGCAACCTGCTCAAAGGCCACTTCCGCAAAATGCGCAAGAACGACATGGCCGGCGAAAAGCAGAGCCTGACGCCGCAACAACCCCTGGACCCACGGGAGTTGGCGACGCAACTCGAAGGGCTGTGGCAGGTCGAAAGCCAAAGTGGCGTGCGGGTGTTCCACGACTATATGCCGGTGGAATTCCAGGCGCGCGCCAACCTGCAGGACTTGTTGGAGATGGAGCTCGCTCACCGTCGTCACCCAAGCTTTGCCGGGCTTGGGCGATATTTGCACTGGATCTGCCGCCCGGTTTAAGCGGCCCAGCGTGGGAGGTCGACATGCGTCGTCTCGGTTTAATCCTGTTGTCTCTAGGCCTTGGGGCGTGCTCGAGCCCCAACCCTTACGTCGCCAGTTCGGCACCGATGCCGCCGGCGCCCGCCCAGGCGGCCACTACCTTTGATGCCAGCGCTTACCCCGCGCCGGTACGCGACTATGGCGCCTACCGCAGTTGGGGCTGGCTCAACGGCCAGTTGCCGGCGGGTACGGCCTGGGCCGATTCGGCGCAGATTGCCGAGGCGGTCAGCAGCGCTCTCGACCAGCGTGGCTTGCGTCCCTTGCATGACAAGCGTGCGCCCGACCTGCTGGTGAGCGCTGATGTACGCCTGGAAAAACGCCTGCGCCAGGTCCAGGATGATTACGGGTATGGCTACGGTGGCTACAACCGTTATGGCAATGGTTATGGCATGTACAACAGCGTGCCTGTGGTGCGTACCTATGAAGTGACAGTGGCCGTGGCGCGTATCAGCCTGTTCGATGCGCGCACCCGCCAGCCGGTGTGGAGCACCAGCGCCGAAACCACCAGCCAGGGCAGCCTGAGCGAACGCGCCGATAGCTTGCGCAAGGCGATGCAGAAGGCAATGGCCGCCTATCCGCCCAGTTAGCAGCTATTCTCATTACAGGCCCACGTTGTTTTTTGGAGAACACCATGCTTCGTCGCATCGCTGCACTTGCTGTTGTCATGTTGCTGGGCGGTTGCCAGAGCAACCAGGTCAACCATGATTTCGACGCCAGCCGAGACTTCGGCGCCTATCGCAATTGGGCCTGGAAAGACCCGGCGTTGCAGTACCGTCCCGATGACCCGCGAATCAAGAGCGACCTCACCGAGCAACGCATCCGCCAGGCCGTGGGCGAACAGCTGGATCAGCGCGGTTTGCGTCCTGCGGCGGCGGGTACCAAGGCAGACCTGAATGTGCAGGCCTATTTGATTGTCGAAGACCGCCAGCAGCAAGTCACCACCAACTATGGCGGTGCCTGGGGCGGCCCGTGGAATGGTTATTGGGGCGCGCCGATGTACAACGAAACGCGCAATATCACCTACAAAGTGGCGACCATCCAGATCGACCTGCTCGACGGCAAGGACGGCAAACTGGTGTGGCGCGGCAGCGACGAACAAATGATGGCCAGCACGCCAAACCCCGAGGATCGCAACAAGGCCATCCGCAGCACTGTGACCAAGATCCTCTCCAACTACCCGCCGCGCTGATCACCCCCTCTCACCCCTGTGGGAGCTTGCTCGCGAAAGCGGTGTGTCAGTCACTGCTTCAGTAACTGACACACCGCTTTCGCAGGCAAGCCAGCTCCCACATTTGATCTTCAGTGTTTTGAGCATAGCGTTTGCTTAGCTGAGTTGTATTAGGGGGCCGACATTCAGGGCATCTCCGCCAGTCGCCAATGTGGCGAGTTGCCAGCAACCTGCCGAAGCCTTGTCTACACTCCAGTGCAACGGAGAGTTAGCGCAGGAGTGCTTCGATGTCTCCCCGATTTGGTTCCAGGCAGCGTGGTGCAATAGGCTTGATGGCGGCAGGCACCTTGGCCTTGGCTCTGGTGTTTACGTTGCTGGCGGTCGACAGCGGGCGCTTGTATCTGGAAAAGCGCAAGCTGCAATCCGTCGCCGATACCTCGGCGTTGGAGGCAGCCGGTCTCGGTGGCCAATGCGGCACTAACACCACCGCCAACGCCTATGCCACGCAAAATGCGGCGCGCAACGGTTTTGTGGTCGGTAATGGCAGCACCCTGGCGGTGACATGCGGCACCCTGGCGACCAACGCCCTCAACACCCGTGTGTTCAGCGCCGATGCCACCAAGAGTGACGCAATCCGCGTGGTGGCCTCGCGCACCGTCCTGACCAGCATCGCCAATGGCCTGTGGAACCTGTTCAGCGGCGCGCCGATCAACCCGCAGATCAACTTGAGCGCCACCGCCGTCGCGGCGACACCGCCGCCCGTGGCGCAGTTGTCGATCCGCAGCAGCCTGGCCAGCGTCGATTCAGGCAAATCCCCACTACTTAACCTGGTCATCGGCAACCTGCTCGGCGGTAACCTGTCGCTCACGGCGGCGGGTTGGAACGGCTTGCTGCAGACCAACGTCAACCTGCTCAGTTACCTCGACCAACTGGCGATCAACCTGAACGTGAAGGCCGGTGACTACGATGCCTTGCTCAGTACCGCGGTCTCGGCGACTCAACTGATCGACGCTGCTGTGAAGGTCTTGCAGAAAAACGGCGCGGCGGCCACGGCGGTCATCAATGACGTGATTTCGATTCAAGCCATTGCACCTAACAGCAAGCTGTTAACGGTGGGAGACCTGGTCGACATCGCCACCGGCACGCCGACAGCGGCGCTGAACAGCAACGTGCAATTGTTTCAACTGCTGGAAGCGGTAGCGCAGTTGTCCAGTAGCAAGAATGCGGTGAGTGCGGCGGCGCAGGTCGCGATTCCGCTAGTGGGCAATGTGTCGATCCAGACCAAGGTCATCGAACCGCCGCAGCTGTCGGCCATTGGCAATCCAGCGTTGGCGAAGAAGGGCTTATTGAATACCCCGCCGACCGATCAGATTTTTGTACGCACTGCGCAAGTGCGTACGTTGGTGACTGTACAGGCGCCGATCATCAAGGCGGTTTCTGGCGTGGCGTCCATATTGACGGGCCTGGGCACGCCGGTGTCCCAGGTGGTCAAGGGCTTGTTGAATCTCAACCTGCCGGCGGTGGTTGGCGGTGTGTTGTGCCTGGTGGCCTGCAATGTGGCTGACGTCGATGTCACAACATCGCTAGGCATTTACATCGAAGCCGGCAGTGCGCAAACCAATGTCACGGATTTCAATTGCGACTCGCCGGCTTCCAAGTCCTTGACAGTGAAAACCACCACGTCCCTGGCTACCTTGGCCGTCGGTACGGTGGATCCGGCGGCGGCTTTTTCTTCCTCCGCAGCAGTCAATGTACAGCCCGTCAGATTGATCGATTTTGGCGAGCGCTACTGTGTGGTCCTGACGCTGCTGTGCAGCCCCAACCGTACGCCTAATGTGGGGGGCGGTTTGCTGTTGAAAGCCAACTCCACCATTGCCGCGCAAACCAGCACGATGGTGTTTGCGCCGGTGGCCGAGATGAATGCGCCGCCCACCTACAAGTTCGCGCCGGGCACCGCCAATATCGTCGGCAGCCTGGTGTCGACGCTTAATGGCTTGCAGGTGACTTACGCACCGCCTAGCGGCACTGTCTCCAATGGTGCGTTGGCTGGGGTCGCCGGGTTGTTGGCGACTATCACTACGGCGGTGGTGGGGCTGATCCAGAATGTGTTGTCGCCGATTCTCGACCCCATCGTTAATACCTTGCTGAGTGCCTTGGGCATCAACCTGGGCAATGCCGAAGTCGGTGCCAACCTTACTTGCCATATGGGTCGGGCTTATCTGGTGATTTAGCTGACCTTTCGAGTTCCAAATGTGGGAGCTGGCTTGCCTGCGATGGCGGCCCGCCAGCCGACACTTCTCTAGCTGACACCCTAAGATCCAACTGTGGGAGCGGGCTTGCTCGCGAAGGCGGCCTGGCAGTCAACACAGTTGGACCGGGTACATATCCATTATTTAGGTAACGGCCACTTAGGGTTCCGCCCTGACGGCGGCTCACTTTGCAAAAGCGGCAAAGTAAG